>NZ_CP197238.1:4142500-6296309 GCF_052076035.1 Tardiphaga sp. 172_B4_N1_3 | reverse complement strand
GGCATCACCGCCACATCGAACGGCACCAATCTCGACAAGGCGCTATACTGCCTGCTGAATGTCGGCTTCCTGCTGATCTCGGTCGCGCTGTCACGACGGGTGTTCGCGGTGTTCGGCACCATCGGCATTGCGATCTATCTCGGCGACCTCGCCGAGAAGATTTTTAAGGATTCGATGCTGTTCCCGTTCGCGCTGTCGCTGATCGGCATCGGCATCATTGCGCTGGGGCTGTATGTCCATCGCCACCAGCGCGACATCGGCGCCTGGGTCGATGCGCGCCTGCCCGAATCGCTCAAGCGCCTGCGGGCGGAACCGATCGCCGAACAGGCGTGATGAAGCCGGCCCCCTGCAGGCGGGAAGCAAGACAGCAACTCTCGTCCCTTGAATCGACTATCCCCTTCAGGCATCCTTGCAATCAAGGATAGTATTCAAGGGAGGCTGCCATGGCGTTGTCGCGTCGGACCGTTCTGTTGTCGCTCGCCCTGTCGCTCGCCGCTGTGCCAGCGTGGTCGGCCTCTTTCCTGGCGCAGCTCGATCCCGACAAGGATGGCACCGTCGACCTCGCCGAGGCCAAGGCGGCCGCCGGCAAATTGTTCGACAAGCTCGACCGCGACAAGGACGGCACGCTGGACGCCCGGGAGCTGCGTGGACGGCTGAGCAAGGGCGAATTCGCTGCCGCCAATCCGGACAACGACGGCACGCTCGACAAGGCGGAATATCTCGCCGTGGTGGAAACCCGGTTCCGCGCGGCAAACCCTGATAATGACGGTACCATCGACGCCAGAGAATTCGCCACGCCGGCCGGCAAGAAGCTGTTGAAGCTGCTGAAGTAGGGCCCTTTTATCGCCACCGGACTCGCCCCATATTCCGCCCATGGCGAAGAAACCCGACTCTCCGAAAAAGCCCGCAAAATCAATCAAGACCCCCGCCGCCAAGCCTGGCGCCGGCCGTCCCGACGTCAAGCCGATCGGGCCTGCCCTGGCGGAACTGCTGAATCCCGCGATCAATCGCGGCGATGCCGGCATGGGCTCGGGCACCGGCCTGCAGCCGCCGCCGAGTAATTCCTTCGAGCGTCGTTCCGGCGGCGAGGCGGCGGTGCATCGCGCGCGCAAATCGACGCCGAAGAAGTTCGAGGGCGACGAGGGAATGCGCCCGACGCCATTGCAGCCGTTTCCCCAGCCGGTGGTCGCGCCCTATGCGCCGCGGCTGAGCGAGCAGAAGGGCCTCGAGGAAGCGCCGCAGGCGAATTACAACACCTCGGCCTCGATCCCGACGCTGGATCCGGAACTCGCCAAGCAGCTCGGCTTCACCACCGAGGAAGAAGACGCCGAGGCGCTGACGGCGCGCCCGCCGCGCAACAAGATGGAAGCACTCGGCGTGCAGGCCACCGCCGATGCGCTGGAAGCGCTGGTGCGCGACGGCCGTCCGGAGTTCAAGGACCAGAAAGTGTGGACGCCGCACCGTCCGCCGCGCCCAGAGAAATCCGAAGGCGGCGTACGCTTCGAGCTGAAGTCGGAATATGAGCCGAAGGGCGACCAGCCCACCGCGATCAAGGAACTGGTGGAAGGCATCGACCGCAATGACCGGACTCAGGTGCTGCTCGGCGTCACCGGTTCGGGCAAGACCTATACCATGGCCAAGGTGATCGAGGCCACTCAAAGGCCGGCGATCATCCTCGCGCCGAACAAGACGCTGGCCGCGCAGCTCTATGGCGAGTTCAAGAACTTCTTCCCCGACAACGCCGTCGAATATTTCGTCAGCTATTACGACTACTACCAGCCGGAAGCCTACGTCCCGCGCACCGACACCTATATCGAGAAAGACTCGTCCATCAACGAGCAGATCGACCGCATGCGCCACTCGGCGACGCGTGCGCTCTTAGAACGCGACGACGTCATCATCGTGGCCTCGGTATCGTGCATCTACGGTATCGGCTCGGTGGAAACCTATACCGCGATGACCTTCGCGTTGAAGAAGGACGAGCGCATCGACCAGCGCCAGCTGATCGCCGATCTCGTGGCGCTGCAATACAAGCGCACCCAGCACGATTTCACGCGCGGCACATTCCGCGTGCGCGGCGACGTCATCGACATCTTCCCGGCCCACTATGAAGACCGCGCCTGGCGCGTGAACCTGTTCGGCGACACCGTGGAGAGCATCGAGGAGTTCGATCCGCTCACCGGCCACAAGCAGGACGAGCTCGAATTCATCAAGATCTACGCCAATTCGCATTACGTGACGCCGCGGCCGACGCTGATCCAGGCTATGAAGTCGATCAAGGAAGAGCTGAAGTGGCGGCTCGACCAGTTGCACAATCAGGGCCGCCTGCTCGAAGCCCAGCGGCTGGAGCAGCGCACCACCTTCGATCTGGAAATGATGGAAGCCACCGGCTCCTGCGCCGGCATCGAGAACTATTCGCGCTATCTTACTGGCCGCCGGCCGGGCGAGCCGCCGCCGACCCTGTTCGAATATGTGCCGGACAATGCGCTGGTCTTCGCCGACGAAAGCCACGTGTCGGTGCCGCAGATCGGCGCCATGTTCAAGGGCGACTTTCGCCGCAAGGCGACGCTGGCGGAATACGGTTTCCGCCTGCCCTCCTGCATGGACAACCGCCCGCTGCGCTTCGAGGAATGGGACATGATGCGCCCTCAATCGATCGCGGTATCAGCGACGCCGTCCGGCTGGGAGCTGCAGGAATCCGGCGGCGTGTTCGTCGAGCAGGTCATTCGCCCCACCGGCCTGATCGATCCGCCGATCAACATTCGCCCGGCCCGCACCCAGGTCGACGATCTCTTGGGCGAGGTCCGCGCCACCGCAGCCCAGGGCTATCGTTCGCTGATCACCGTGCTGACCAAGCGCATGGCGGAAGACCTGACAGAGTTCCTGCATGAGCAGGGCATTCGCGTGCGCTACATGCACTCGGACATCGACACTATCGAGCGCATCGAGATCATCCGCGACCTGCGCCTCGGCGCCTTCGATGCGCTGGTCGGCATCAATCTCCTCCGCGAAGGTCTCGACATTCCCGAATGCGCGCTGGTCGCCGTGCTCGACGCCGACAAGGAAGGCTTCTTGCGCTCGGAGACCTCGCTGATCCAGACCATCGGCCGCGCCGCGCGCAATGTCGATGGCCGGGTCATTCTCTATGCCGACCAGATGACCGGCTCGATGACGCGCGCCATCGCCGAGACCGATCGCCGCCGCGAGAAGCAGGTCGAATACAACACGCTGCACGGCATCACGCCGGAGAGCGTGAAGAAGTCGATCGGCGACATCATGAACTCGGTCTATGAAGGCGACCGCGTGCTGGTGGATATCGGCGGCGGCATGGCCGAGGATGCCATCACCATCGGGCACAATTTTGAAGCCGTGCTGGCCGATCTCGAAGTGCGGATGCGCGAGGCGGCGGCCGACCTGAACTTCGAGGAAGCCGCGCGCCTGCGCGACGAGGTCAAGCGCCTGCGCGCCACCGAACTCGCCGTTGTCGACGACCCCACCGTCAAGCAGCGCGGCGTTGCCGCACGCGGCGGCGGTTACAAAGGCGAGAAGAAATACGGCGACGCTGCCAACCTCCCCGCGCGTCTCGACAAGGCCGCGCAAGGCAAGGCGCGCGGCAAATACGGCAAGAGTTCATCAGCGGGCGGCGCATCGTCGAAAGTGCACAAGCCCGGGCTCGACGAGATGGGCATCGCGAACTGGCATGAAGTGAAGCCCGCCCGCGGCAAAGAGGTGGAACGCCCGCGCAAGCCGACACTGGACGAGATGGGACCGGGCACCGAGAGCAAGATCTTCCAGCCGAAGAACAGCCGCGAGTCCGGACCGGAGTTCGGGCCGGCGCCAAGGTCAACCGGCGGCGCGCCGGGGCATCGGGGCGGGTGGAAGAAGAGGTAGCACAAGCTCCTCTTAACCACACTCGGCGGCCATTGCGTCCCTCTCCGTAGCGCTTGGTGGGGTCTTACTGAATGCGCGCCATTAGTAAGGGGCCAGCAGGTTTTTGGGTCGGCGATGAAAACTTCTGACCAAGCCAGCTGTACCATCCACGATAAGAAATTTTCGCCGCAGCAGCATCTTCGCCTCTTCCTCACTTACGATGATGGCGGGGCGCCCGACGCCGCGACATGCGATCGGAATGTGCGAAGTCATACTGCTATTCCAAGTTACGACAGCGGCAGCCTCCTCAACCAAAACTAATAGAGAACTTTTGATCCTCAGCCCGCTTTCAACAATGAATAGAACATGAGGCGTCCGTTCCGCGGAGACGCGAATCTCATCCCATCTAGCCGGCGGGCCGCACCCAACTCCTGGGGCAGCGCCAATCCCCTCCGTTAACACCCCGTTCGCCGGCGTATCGACGAAGACCCGCTGCTTCTTCAATTCCTCTGAAATCACGCCCCGAATGGCAGGCGCCAAATTCTTCATTAAAATTTCCACAGCGCTGCCGGCTTCAACGCTATCGAATTCTATCTTCCGACCATTCAGAACGCCTTGAACAACGTTACGGATTTCCTCATGACGAGCACTATCCTGTTTCGCACGAAAAATGGCTATAAATGTTCGAACGTGCAGCAAAAGTGTATTGATTTGCTCGACGAAGCCGACGGCACTCCCAAGATCGCCTCCTCGAATACTTAGCAATTTCGAGATGTCATATCCCGCATTCGCGAACTCCTTCAGGGTATCGTAGACCATCGAAGAGGCCAGATTTATCAGAAAGGATGACAGCAGGGACTCAATGCGGGGACTAAGCGGCTCTCGTCGCGAAATCCAATAAGCTAGCGCGGGCTCTTCGATCGACCGCGATTGGACGTGAATCCTTCGAAGCATACCAATCACGCCCACGTCAGTCATCCAATCGTCGCGAAGACGATCAACTACAACTGAGCGCTCGGGCTCCGATAAACTAATTTTCAAAGCTGAGAATGCGAGGTCATCAACAGCGGTTAATGCTCGATACGAATCTACATCTCCCTGATCGACCTTCAAATCTCCCCCCCAACTGTAAATTCCACACCGTAGTCTCTTGCACAAAACGCTTACGATTGGACGTATCCTGCGTTTTCGAGTTTTCGCAACAGAATGAAATAACGACAAGGCTGTCGAGACATTTATAAATCGTTTGTTTCGCGTGCGATCCGATAATTTGGATTGTCCCCGATACAAGGAATCTGCAGTCCGCGAAACCTGGACAGCAAACAATGCACCAGATTGACATAATTCCTATAAGACTATATACTCCCTTCCGTCCTGTTCATGAGGGGCGCTTCTCGAGGGCGCTTTCGGAGTGGAGCAGGATACGGCGCCTGCGGACGTGCCTCGCAAGCACGGACTCGGGAGGTCCGGGGTCACCGTCCTGGCCCACTACGGGGCTGCGCCGGAAACGGCTGGACGGGTGCGGGTGAAGGCAAGCGAAAGCCTGTCCGGCACGGAGGGCTTTCATTAGCCCTGCCCAGTACCCGGAAGCACGGTCCCTGGAACAGAAATCGCCGTGATGGAGCGCCGCAAGGCGTTGCGCTGTGGACGGAACGGTGTCGCAACCGGACTGGACGCAGCGACTGATTATCAAGGTGCGCCTTGCGGCGCTCCATTCCCCTCAGTTTCGAGGGGAGAACGACAGCTCACCTCGGGGCTTTCGCCCGCGAGAACAATGTCACGTGGCTGTTTGACATGTACATCCGAGCGAACGACGGCGGGCTTCTCCCGCGTCGTTACTTCCCCGCCGCCGGCGCGACGTCGGCGACCTGGCCGCTGCGCTTCAACGCGTCGGCGACGAAGCCCGACGCCTTCATCTCCTCGACGAAAGTCTTGAGGTAAGCGACGCCGGCCGTGCGCGGCTGGCCGTCGATACCCGGCATGGCCATCGCCTGCTGGATCTCCTGGAAATGGCCGGACATCACGCGCATCTCCGGATGGTCCTTGGCATAGGCATCGAGCTGCTGGCGCACGCCGGCGGCGGCATCGAGCTTCTCGTCGAGAAACTTGCGGATCATCGCGCTGCCGCCGCCGGCATCGGCGCGCAGCACGGTGGCGTGCTTGATGGTGCGGGTGAGATAGAGGTCATAGGCCGAACCGAGGCCGACCGACATTCTGACGCCGTCCTTGTCGACGTCGTCGACAGTCTTCAGCGGCGAATGCGCGGGGACCATGTAGGTGCCCTCGATGATCACATAGGGCGCGGTGAAGATGATCTCCTGCGCGCGCACCGGCTCGATGGCGATGAAGCCGACATCCCAGGCGCCGGCCCTAGCGCCCTCGAACACCTTGCCTGCCGCCTCATAGGGCACATAGTCCACGGCCACGCCGAGGCGCTTGGCGAGTTCGGCGGCGAGATCCGCCGAAACGCCGCGCGGCGCGCCGTCCGGGCCCTTCTGGGCCAGGACACTATTGCCGTAATTGATCGCGGCGCGAAGTTTTCCGGTGGGGACGAGATCGCGCAGCACCTCGGACGACGGCGCGGGCTGGGCGAAAGCCGGGACTGCAGCAGTCATGAACAGCACCATCCATCGTAAAACACGCATCATAGGCCTCCCCGATTTCGGCGCGACCATGCCCGCAAACCCACCGCGCGACAATCGGCGACCAGGGGCTTCGACGAGAGCGTGATCAGCCCGGCGCGACCACCCTCCGTTCGTCACGCGGACGGGATGGCTGATATGCCCGGCCGGGAATGCCTGTTATCGCACTGCGCGAACGTCTACACTGGTGCCCGTTGGCGCAGTGGGTGGCTTTAGGTGTTCGACGGTTTCTACAAATGCGACTACCGGGCGGGCGACGTGGTCGGCCGCAGCGTCATGTATTGCAAGGACGGCCGCATGCTGGGCGGCAACACCGCCTTCGCCCATATCGGCACCTATGAGGAAGCCGACGACGGCATCCATGCGGTGATCCACGGCCAGCGCCATCATGTGGGCTCGCAATTTCGCACGCTCTATGGCGACGACGACGGCTCGATCCGCGTGCGTGGCATCCACGACGGCAAGAACTACAGGTTTACGGGCGGCGACGCGCAGGGCAAGGGGCCGGCCTTCGAGTCGGTGATGACACGGCTCGACGAAGAGGACTTCCCGGACACCGGCACGGTGGGCGATAGCGGCATCGCCAACGGGCTGTATTCGCTGCACATGAAAACCCTCGACGGCGTCGAGGACGGGCTGACCGGCGTGATGCTGTTGTTCGACGGCCGCATCCTCGGCGGCGACGCGCGCTTCTATTATCTCGGCGCCTATGGTTCATCCGGCGGCCGCTGGAAGGGCGAGATCGTCAATCAGGAGCACACGCCCGCAGCCGGCGGAAGTTCGCTGTTCGCCGGCTATGAAGTGGGCATCGGCTTTTCCGGCAGCTGCGGCGACGGCTGCGCGGCATTCGAAGCCACCGCCCTCGCCGGCAAGCGCAGCCTGCGCCTGAAGGCCGAGCTGTCGCTGCTGCACAAGGCCTGATGGTTACGCGCGCGCCAGCACCTTGCGCTCGACTGGATGAATGTCGATGGCGCGCAAGCGGCCCATCCGCAGCACGTCGATCTCGATCGTCCGATCGATCCGGTCGCGATCAAGAATGCGGATCAGATCATCGACGCCATTCACCGGCACGTGATCGAGACTGACGACGACATCGCCAGGCAACAGACCAGCCTTGAACGCCGGACCGTCGGGATCGATCTGGTCGAGCAGCGCGCCCATGGTGTTCTCGATGCCGGCGAGCACCGCATGGCGGCGCGGGATCGGCGCGGTCTGGCCGGACACGCCGATGAAGGCGCGGCGGACATAGCCGTGACGGATGATCTCCGACAGCACGAATTGCGCGGTGTTGCTGGCCACCGCAAAGCAGATGCCCTGCGCACCCTGGATGATCGCGGTGTTGATGCCGATCACCTCGCCGCGCGACGACACCAGCGCGCCGCCGGAATTGCCGGGATTGAGCGCGGCATCGGTCTGGATCACGTCCTCGATGTTGCGCCCGCTCACCGAGCGGATAGAGCGACCGAGTGCCGAGACGACACCGGCAGTGACCGTGGATTCGAAGCCGAGCGGATTGCCGATAGCGACCACGAGCTGGCCGCGCTTCAGGTTCTTGGAATTGCCGAGACCCGCATAACGCAATTCACGCGCGCCATCGGCCCGCAGCAAAGCGAGATCGGTATCGGGGTCGGCGCCCAGCACGCGGGCATCGGTGACGACGCCTTCGGTGTCACGCAGGCGAATATGCTTCGAATTTCCGACGACATGGCTGTTGGTCAGGACAAGGCCATCGGGTGAGATGACGATGCCGGAGCCCAGCCCGCCGCGTTCGCGGGCATTCGGCGTCCTCGCGCCGGTCTCGACGCGCACGACCGCGGGACCGACGCGTTCGGTGACATCGATGACAGCGTTCGAATAGGCATCGAGCAGCGCAGCATCGTTCGGCACTGCGGCAACGGCGGGTGTCGCGGAATCGTCATTTAAGGGATGTGCGGTGATATCAAGCATGGCGATGCTTCCTTTGAGATTTAAATGGCCCCGGCGCGCACCACTGCAAGTGCAGCATGCGCGGGAGACATGGCCGGGCTGCGCCGCGCTTTAACCTCAGGTCTGTTCAAAGCGTGACTTTACGCCGCAGCTCAGCGCACCTATGTTTTGCGCGCGGCTGTCGATGGTGATGAGCGCTTTCAAGGGACGAAACCACGATGGCCAAGCAACCCTGGTATCGTATTCTCTATATCCAGGTGCTGATCGCGATCGCGATCGGCGTCACCGTCGGCTACTTCTATCCGGATGCCGGCAAGGCGCTGAAGCCGCTCGGCGACGGCTTCATTGCCCTGATCAAGATGATGATCGCACCGGCGATCTTCTGCACCGTGGTGCACGGCATCGCCTCGATCGGCGACATGAGCAAGGTCGGCCGCATCGGCGGCAAGACGCTGCTGTATTTCGAGACGGTCTCGACCCTGGCGCTGCTGATTGGCCTGCTGGTCGGCCACTTCCTGCAGCCCGGCGCCGGCTTCAATATCGATCCCTCCACATTGGACGCGAAATCCGTCGCCAGCTATGTCAGCCGCGCCAAGGAGGAAAGCTTCGTCACCCATCTGATGGGAATCATTCCGACGTCCTATTTCGACTCGCTGGCCAAAGGCGATCTGCTGCAGGTGCTGCTGGTGGCGATCCTGTCCGGCTTCGCGATCTCGCATATGGGCAAGCCCGGCGAAAAGATTGCCGAAGGCGTTGATCTCGCCGGCAAGATGTTCTTCCGCATCATCGGCATGATCGTGCAGCTCGCGCCCATCGGCGCCTTTGGCGCGATGGCTTTCACCATCGGCTCGTTCGGCCTCGGCGCCCTCGTCAATCTCGGCTATCTGATCTTCACCTTCTATCTGGCGTCGCTGCTGTTCGTGCTGCTGGTGCTCGGCGGCATCGCGCGCGCCTTCGGCTTCTCGATCCTGCGCTTCATCGGCTATATCAAGGACGAGCTGCTGATCGTGCTTGGCACCTCGTCGTCCGAGACCGTGCTGCCGCGCATGATCACCAAGATGGAAGCCCTGGGCGCATCGAAGCCGGTGGTCGGCCTCGTGATCCCGACCGGCTACAGCTTCAATCTCGACGGCACCAATATCTACATGACACTCGCCACGCTGTTTCTGGCGCAGGCCACCAACACGCATCTCACCTTCGGCCAGATGGCCGCGGTGCTGGGTGTGGCGATGCTGACATCGAAGGGCGCATCGGGTGTCACCGGTGCGGGCTTCGTGACGCTGGCCGCGACGCTGTCGATCATCCCCGATATTCCGATCACCGCACTTGCCATTATCGTCGGCATCGACAAGTTCATGAGCGAATGCCGCGCGCTCACCAATCTGATCGGCAACGGCGTCGCCACCATCGTCATCAGCCGCTGGGAAGGCGAACTCGATCGCCATCAGCTCCACGAGGCGCTGCTGCATCCGATCGATTTCGGCGAAGAGATGGAGCGCCGGCCGCTGGGAGAACTGCCGGAGAGATCGGCCGCCTGATCGCTCTATTTAGGGCGCCAGATCCGGCATCAGCGTCGCCACTGCCTCTGCGCTGGCGTCCGCACCTGACAACAACAGATACTGCCCATTCTGTAACGTCGCGGCGCTGGCCACGACGACGGCGCGCTTCGGGCAGATGCCAAGGCAACCCGTCAGCACCACGCGTGGACTTTTCACGTCCTGCTTCGCGCCGCGGCGTTTCAAGTCCGACTTGAGCGATTTGCGCAGCGCCTTGCCGTCATCAATGCGGCCAAGGCATTTCTTGCAGACAAGAACGGGTGACGCGCGGCGCAAGCGCGCGGTGACGACGGGTTTACTAGCCATTCCTGTTATATAGAAACCGCCCGCTGCATTGCGATCACCCCGACCGGCGGTTGCTGGTGTTCTGCGTGAGATTGCCGTGCGCCGCCTGTTCGCGAATATTGTGCTTCTCGTCGTCGCGATGACCCTTGGTGTTATCGAGCGTCACCTTCGGCGCGCTGCCAGGTCCCTTGTCGCTGCAGTTATCCTCGGGAACGGGCTGGATGTGCTTGGTCATCGGGAATCTCCCTTGCAGATCGGGAGAAAACGCAGCCGCCCAAGCAGCGTTCCTTTCCCGGGCTCCGGCACACGAAATCGCTGCCCGCCGTTGAACCTTCTGGCGCCATTGTTTGACGCATAAAACATTGAGTGGGGGCGCTGCATGAAAATCGCGTTGCTGATCTTGCTGGGTCTGGTTCTGGGGTTGCTCGGTGGAGCGGCCGTGGGGATCGGCGCCGGCGTTGCCTGGGTCGAATTGTTCAAGACCAGCAATTTCGAGGGCTATAGCGCCATGCTGGTGTTTTTCACCTTCATGCCCATGGGCGCACTCCTCGGCGCCGTCGGCGGGGCCCTCCTGTTCGGCGTCATGGCTGCCCGCAATGGCGATGTCGCCATGGAACCGCTCCCCGTGCAGGACCACGAGCAGACATACCGGTAAGGTTATGCCGACGCCACAATGCAGCTTAACGTTTTGGTGAGCAGCTCCTCACCACGAACATTTGTGCATTGCAAAATAAACCGTTGAATTTTAGCGAAATTATATTACTTCAGCTATCAAGCAATTTGTGCAGACCGCCCGGGCAACGTTGCCCCGGCGCGCAAGTGTTTCAACCATTTTCAGGACTATCCCAATGACAGAGCACAGCCTCTGGCGTTTCTCGCGCGCGTTGCATCGCGCCATCAACGAACGCCAGCTCGACCACCTCACTGACATCATCGACGACAATATCGAATGGGCGGTCTACGGCCCGATCGACATGTTTCCGTTTCTCGGTGCGCGTCACGGCAAGGCTGCCGTGCTCGATGTCTGCAAGCAGATCGCCGACAATGTGCGGGTGCATCGCTTCGAGCGTGAGTCGATGATCCTTGGTGATGAATCTGGCTCTGCAATGATGCGCTTCTCGCTGACCGCGCTGGATTCGAACCGTCCCATCAGCCTGCGGCTGGCGCAATTCGCGCAGTTCAAGGCCGGGCGTCTGACCAGCATGCGCGTGGTCGTGGATACGTTCGACCTGGTCGAACAGGCATTGGGCCGGCCTATCCATCTGCCGAAGATCGCCTGAGCAGCACGGCGATTGCCAATCGCCACGTCCATCCCCAGCGAAATGTTGCGACGCCACAATTCCGCCGGGCCTGATGGTATTATGTGCCAATCGATCCGCGATCTTGCTGGGCAGTGGCACGATGGCTTCAATCAAACCGACATATTGGGCGCTCATCGCAGCACTCGGCGGAACCGCGTTTGCCTTTCCGGTTCACGCGCAGAATCCGTGGCGCGGTCTCGTCGATGTTGCGCCGCCTCCCGGTGAAATAGAGCAGGTCGACACGGCAGCGACTCCTCCTGCCGACGCCCCGGAACCCGACTGGAGCCTCTTGAATACCGACGATTCGCCGACGGCGAAGGCATCGCTCCGCGAGAAGCGCTCGTCGCTGATCGTCGGCAGCCCGTCGTCCAGCTGGACTTCCAACGACAGCAACGGCACCTCCGCGCTCTCGGTCAAGCAGTCGGTTACGCCGTTCTGGGATACCCGCGTCGGCGCCGACATCAATGTCGCGCGGCAGAACGCGCCGCGCAGCGCAGCCGATGCCTACCGCAACCAATTCGGAGACGGCACGGCGCAGGCCCAATCGGGCGGCGCCGCCTGGGCGGCAGCAACTGCTCCCGGCGTGGGCTCCATCTGGGACAAGACGGCGATCGAAGCCCGTGTCGATCCGGGTGCGGATCAAACCAAACTCGGCACTTCGCTCAGCAAGTCGGTACCCATTGCCGGCGATCAGTATTCGCTGACGCTGCAGAGCGGCTACAACGTGATCCAGCAAGGCAGCATTCCAGCCATTGGTTACAACGGTCGCCCCACGCGAAGCTACGAGACCGATCAGCTCGCGCGCTTCAACATCACCGATACCGGCACCAGCTTCATCGCAGGGCAATCGCTCGCCACCACCGACGACAAATGGCTGCGCAAATTCGGCGCGGAGCAGAAGCTGTTTGGCGGCGTCAACGTCTCCGGATCGATCAGTGAGACCGTCCAGGGCGTGACCAACAAGACGTTCTCGGCCGGCTTCAAGCATAGTTGGTGAATTAAGTTTTAATATACTTTGCCAGAGGATTGCCGGCAAAGATCGGCGCCCTGCCGCATATTCGCCGCTATCTCGTCAAAATCCACTGCGCAGATGTACACGTAAATTTGTCATGCGGGGGACCGCGCTCGCTCATTGTGAAGTTCACTTCACACAAACAAGGAAGAGCTGATGAGTGCCATTCGTTCAGAACAGACAGAAGCCAAAGATGACGACAGCAACCTCGCCGCTGTGTCTGAAGTCGAAGCGGGTATCCGCGACTTCGTGCGCAACGATATCGCTTACCTCCGTCGTCCGGTGCCTGGCATGGTGAACAACAGCAGTGAAACCACCACCGGCACCGAAGCGCCGCTGGAAGCGACGACCGAAGCGACTGTGAACAGCGTCAATTCGCTGATCCAGCGCGTCGCCGGCACCTCGCTCGGCGAGATCGAGAAGCTGGTTTCCGAACTCGAGAGCCTCCGCGACCTGCTCCACGCCGAAGGCCAGCGCGTTCAGCGCGAGATCTCGGGCTACGCCCAGCTCAGCCAGGCCGCGATGAAGTCGACCCGCCTGATCGCCGACAACGTCGCACAGTGGAAGCGCACCGCTGACGGCCTGCGTCACGACTGATCGGCACTAGACCGCCCGAATCAAAGGCCGCCGCCCGAAAGGGCGGCGGCTTTTTCATGAGCCCGTTCAATTGAACTTTATTCGTTTTGTTCCCGACCAACGGTTACGCAGCACCTGCGAACTGCTTTTGGGGGAATCGATCCGTGGAGACCATTCGGCCGAACAACACCGATCCCATTCCGGCGCGCAGCAATGCGCCCAGGATGGGGACCATTATCTTGCGTTTTGTCGGATTGCTGTTGGTGGCCGTGGCATTGCTCGCCTGGGCCTGGAGTCGCTGAGGTCGCCATCATCGACCCCACTCACGAAAAAACCCGCGCAGTTCGGCGCGGGTCTGGTTAGCAACTCGTAAAATTACTCGCTGACGACCGCGCTGCTCTCAAGCGTATAGGCGCCATCGGCGTAACCCTTGACCACCATGCAAGTGGCCAGCATCACCGCAAGCGTCACGCTCGCGAAGATGAAGCCCACAAATTTCAATCCGGTGCGGTCAGCCATTGTCGTCCCCAAAATCGTCCTACGAAGTGTCGTCTCGGTCGTCATACCCGTGAGTCGCAGATCACGCTCACAAGGTTCAGAACCCCTTAACAGAGCTAGGGTTCCATCGATAAAGTTTGAAATGGTTAAGCCGCGTCGCCCCGTTGCGGCAGGAAGACCGAACCAAGGAAGCTGTAGACCTCCTCGCCGCGCTGATTAACGGCAACGTTCCTCGACTGCAAGATCCCCCAACCCGGACGCGTCGCGGTCGCGCGCACGGACACGACCTCGCTGCTATAGGTCAGGGTATCGCCGGCGAGAACAGGCCGGGTCCAGCGCAAATCACGAAAACCGGGAGATGGGCCGCCGACTGGAGGCTCTTCGCCACGCGACTCTGCTTCCGCCTTTGCGCGCTGGCCGTCGGCCACCAGCAACTTCATGCACACCGACGCCACGTGCCAGCCCGACGCAGCGAGACCACCGAATAGCGATTTGCGGCCGGCCTCTTCATCGAGATGGAACGGTTGCGGATCGAATTGCCTGGCAAACGCCTTGATCGACTCCGCCGTGAACGTGAACGAGCCGAGTTCACGGCGCATACCGATTTGGATGTCTTCCAGATAGCGCATGCTGCGACCCTAGTTCCCGGAGGCGGGTTCACGCACCCCGATCATGATCGGGGTAATCATCTCGGAAATCGTCTGCCCCTTGGCATTGCGTGTGCTGAACTTGAATTTGACGATGCCCAAGGTCGGCCGGCTTTGCGATACGCGCGCCTCGACCACTTCGACATCCAGCGTCAGATCGTCGCCCGGGCGAAACGGCGCGAGCCATCGCATCTGATCCACGCCCGGCGAGCCCATCGATGCGGTCCTGTGCAGAAATCCGTCATAGATCATCCGCATCATCAGCGAGCACATGTGCCAGCCGGAGCCGGAAAGTCCTTTGAGCATCGATGCGCTTGCGGCAACTTCATCGAGATGCATCGGCTGCGGATCGTATTCTTTCGCATAAGCGATAATCTCGTCGCGCGTAATATGGCGCGGCCCGAAGGTCCCGAAGTGGCCGGGCTTAAAATCTTCAAATGTCAGGGTCATAATGGGGAATGCCGTCGAGGAAGCCTGATTGTGGCCGTTATTTGCAGCAATCTCAACCCGGTCGCTTGCATGGCTTTCCCGCGATCCTGCCCGTCAATGTGGTCGGGCCGGGATATTTGAAGCCGTTTCTCAATGCAATTGAATTTGTCACTCATCTACACGGCGGGGGATTTCACCGATGTTCGAATTTCGCGATCTGTTTCAGTGGGACCGTTTCATTACGCCCACCATCATCAAGACGTTCTACTGGCTGGTGATCGCACTGATCATTCTGTTCGGCATTTCCGGGATCTTTTCCGGTCTCGCCGCAATGGCCATCAGCCCGTTCGGCGGTTTCGTCCTCGTGATGTCGAGCCTCGCCAGCGTGATCGTCGGCATCATCTTCGCACGTATTGCGGCTGAGTTCGTTCTGATCGTGTTCCGCATCAACGAACATCTCGGCGCGCTACGGGATCAGGGGCAAAACCTCGGGCAGGATCACGGCCACGGCCAGCAGTACTGAGTGCCGAAAAATACGCCGTCATCCTGAGGTGCGAGCCTCGAAGGATGACGGCGTGGATTTCGAGCGCCTTACTTACGTGTTGAACCGGAAATGCAGCACGTCGCCGTCAGCGACGACATATTCCTTGCCTTCCAGCCGCAGCTTGCCGCCATCGCGCGCGCCGGCTTCGCCGCCGAGCCTGACATAGTCTTCATAGCCGATCGTTTCCGCGCGAATGAAGCCCTTCTCGAAATCCGTGTGAATCACGGCCGCGGCCTGCGGCGCCTTGGTGCCCTGCGTAATGGTCCAGGCACGGGCTTCCTTGGGGCCGACGGTGAAGTAGGTGATCAGGTGCAGCAGCGAATAGCCTGCACGGATCAGGCGATCGAGGCCCGCTTCTTCAAGCCCGAGCGTATCAAGGAATTCCACGCGTTCGGCACGTGACAGCGTCGCGATCTCGGATTCGATCTTGGCGGAGATGGCGACCGCAACAGCGCCCTCCTTCGCAGCATGTTCAGCAACCCGCTTCGAGTATTCGTTGCCTTCGCCCGCCGCGCCTTCCTCGACATTGCAGACATAGAGAACAGGCTTGGAGGTCAGCAGGCCGAGCATGCCAAACGCGCGCTCTTCCTCAGGCTTGCGTTCGAGAAAACGCGTCGGCTTGCCGTCGCGCAGCAGCACCAAAGCGCGCTGGACCAGATCGAGCTGTTCCTTGGCGTCCTTGTCGTTGCCCTTGGCCTTCTTGGTCAGGTTGTCGATGCGCTTCTCACAGGAATCCAGATCCGCGAGCATCAGTTCGGTCTCGATGATCTCGATGTCGGCGAGCGGATCGATCTTGCCTTCGACATGGGTAATGTCGTCATCGATGAAGCAACGCACCACATGGGCGACGGCATCGACTTCGCGGATCGTGGCGAGGAACTGGTTGCCAAGGCCTTCGCCCTTCGACGCGCCTTTCACCAGACCCGCAATGTCCACGAAGGTCAGGCGCGTCGGAATGATCTGCTGCGACTTGCCGATCTCGGACAATTTGTCGAGGCGCTTGTCCGGCACCGCAACTTCACCGACATTCGGCTCGATGGTGCAGAACGGATAGTTCGCAGCCTGCGCAGCCGCGGTTTCCGTCAGCGCATTGAACAGCGTCGATTTGCCGACATTCGGCAGTCCGACGATCCCGCATTTGAATCCCATGACCCTGTCCTAATTCTTCGACGGCTTCTCAGCGGAGCCGTTGTCGTCCTTCGACGTGAAACCCTTGGCCTGCATCGTCAGATGCACCTTGTTCTGAAACGACGAGTCCTGACCACCGACCAGCAGGCCGACATGGTCCGACACCGCATCGTTGAACGCTTCGAGCTGAGGTCGTTCGGCCTTGGCGAAATCGCTCAGCACGTGATTATGTACCAGCTCCTTGGCACCGGGATGTCCGATGCCGAGGCGAACGCGCCGATAGTCGTTGCCGACATGCGCGGAAATCGAGCGCAAACCGTTATGTCCGGCAATGCCGCCGCCGATCTTCACGCGCACTTTCGCGAATGGCAGTTCGAGCTCGTCGTGAAACGCGGCGATATCGCCGAGTGAAATCTTCAAATAGGCGGACGCTTCCTGCACCGAGCGGCCGGACTCGTTCATGAAGGTCATGGGCTTCAGCAGGATGACGCGCTCACCAGACAGCGTGCCTTCCGAGGTCTCGCCCTGAAAGCGACGGCGCCACGGTCCAAAATCGTGACGCCGCGCGATATCATCGAGAACCATGAACCCGATATTGTGCCGGTTGCCCTGGTATTTGGCACCAGGGTTTCCGAGTCCAACAAAGAGAAGCATGACGCGGAGCTCCGCGCCGGATTACTTCTTCTTCGCCGGAGCGGCGGCAGCAGCCGGAGCCTTCGCGCCAGCGGCGGGGGCCTTGGCGCCGGCAGCCGGAGCCTTGGCACCAGCAGCGGCGGGAGCCGCAGCAGCGGCCGCAGGGGTCGCAGCTTCTTCACCGTAGCCCGACGGCGGCACGATGGTGACCAGCGTCAGGTCGGCATCGCGCGCCAGCGTCTTCACGCCCTTCGGCAGAACAACGTCGGTGATGTGCAGCGACGTGCCGATATCGAGCTGGCCGACATCAACTTCGAGGAACTGCGGAATGCTCTCGGCTTCGGCTTCCAGTTCGATCGTGTGGGTCACGATGTTGATGGTGCCGCCACGCTTCACGCCCGGAGCGCCTTCAGCGCCCTTGATGTGCAGCGGAACGCTGACGCGGATGGTCGCGCCTTCGCCGAGGCGGAGGAAGTCGACGTGGAGCGGGAAGTCCTTGACCGGGTCGAGGTGGAAGTCGCGCGGAATCACGCGGTGCTTCTTGCCCTCGAGCTCGATGTCGTAAATCGTGGTGAGGAACCGGCCTGCCAGAATGCGCTGACGCAGTTCGGCATCATTCACCGAAATCGCCACCGGGGGCTTGTTGTCACCATAGATCACTCCGGGCACTCGGCCGGCGCGACGCTCTGCCCGTGCGGCCCCCTTGCCGCCGACCGGACGTGAGGTCGCCTTCAATTCCTTGACGGTCGCCATCGTTTAAGTCCTTGTTTTCTAAAAGTTAAAGGCCGCAATGCGGCCCGTTTTCACGCTGCAGCAAGCCTCCAGGGGTGCGGGGGCTGCGGACGTGGGCGGCTTCTACCGCCGAAACGCCAAAAAGACAAGGAAATGACAGGCTTTTTTCTTCGTCGGCGGGCCCCTTCCAGGGGCTTATTTTGGCCGTCTATGCACGGGCAGCCGATGTCCGGCGCGCCGTGCAGGCCACCGCAGGCTTCCACTCAGCCGCCGAGCTTGGCTTCCAGCGCTGCGATCCGGGCCTTCAGCGCCTCGTTCTCCTCGCGGGCGATCCGGGCCATGTCCTTGACCGCCTCGAACTCCTCACGCTTCACGATATCGAGGTCGCGCAGGATCTTCTCAGCCTGATTACGCACAACCGTATCGACCTCGCGCTTGACGCCCTGAGCCGCGCCGGCGGCATCGTTCATCAGGCGGCCGATCTCGTCGAAGAACCGATTGTTGGTCTGGGTCATGGCAAGAACTCCGGTCGGATGAACAAACACGCGGGATTAAGTTGTAGATCGACAATGGCGATCCCGGCCGCGCAGTTCAAGTATCGCCTGCTTTTGGCGTTCACAACTGCAGAAGTCCCTTAATTCGTCACATGCCAATGCTTTACTGGCGGCATCGGGAGCCGTAAGCCCACCACATGCCATTCCTGACCATCGCCTTCCCCGTTTTCGATCCGGTCGCCATTGCGCTCGGCCCCATCGTCATTCGCTGGTACGCGCTGGCCTATATCGGCGGCATCGTGCTCGGCTGGATCTATGCCCGCGCACTGATCAAGAGCACGAAACTGTGGGGCGGGCCCTCACCGATCTCCCTGCTGGATTTCGACGACTTCATCCTCTGGGTGACGATCGGCATCATTGTCGGTGGCCGCACGGGCTATGTGCTGTTCTACAATCTCGATTTCTTCATCGCCCACCCCGCCGAGATCTTCGAGCTCTGGAAGGGCGGCATGTCGTTCCATGGCGGCTTCATGGGCTGCGTCTTTGCCGTGTTTCTGTTCTGCTGGAAGCGTGGCCTGTCGATCCTGTCGCTCGGCGACATCACCTGCGCGGTCGGCCCGATCGGACTCTTGCTCGGGCGCCTCGCCAATTTCATCAACAGCGAATTGTGGGGCCGCCACGCCGATGCGAGCGTGCCTTGGGCGATGGTGTTCCCCAATGGCGGGCCGCTGCCGCGCCATCCCAGCCAGCTCTATGAAGCCGGCCTCGAAGGCATCGTACTGTTTCTGATTCTGGCCCTGATGATCCGGGCCGGTGCGCTGAAGCGGCCTGGCCTGATCCTCGGCGCCTTCATCTTTTTTTATGCGCTGGCGCGTATTACGGGAGAATTCTTCCGCGAGCCGGACCCGCAACTCGGATTTCTGTGGGGTGGGCTCACCATGGGCATGCTGCTCTCCGTGCCGATGATATTTGTGGGACTCGTTTTGATGGTGCGCGCCTGGCGAAAGCCGCAGGCATCGCTCGAATTGAGCCCAGGCAAGAAGGCCTGATGTGACCGACCAATCGCCGCTGCAGGATGAAATCAAGCGCCTGATCAAGTCCACCGGACCCATGCCGGTGTGGCGCTACATGCAGCTGTGCCTGACCCATCCGCAACACGGCTACTACATTTCCCGCGATCCGCTCGGTCGCGAGGGTGACTTCACCACGTCGCCCGAAGTCAGCCAGATGTTCGGCGAGCTGCTCGGCCTGTGGTCGGCTTCGGTCTGGCGCGCGATCGGCGCGCCGCCCTTCGTGCACCTGATCGAACTGGGCCCCGGTCGCGGCACCATGATGGCCGACGCGCTCCGCGCCCTACGCGTGCTGCCGCCGCTGTATCAGGCGCTCAACGTGCATCTCGTCGAAATCAATCCGGTGCTGCGCGAGAAGCAGAAGGCAACGCTGTCCGGCACCCGCAACATCACCTGGCACGACAGTATCGAAACCGTGCCCGCGGGCCCATCGATCATCCTCGCCAATGAATATTTCGACGTGTTGCCTATCCATCAGGCTGTGAAGCGCGAAGGCGGCTGGCACGAGCGCATGGTGGATATCGACAGCAACGGCCAGCTGATGTTCAGCGCGTCAACTGATCCGCTGCCGCGTTTCGACGTGCTACTGCCGCCGCTGGTGCGCGCAGCCCCTGTCGGCGCGGTGTTCGAATGGCGCCCCGATACCGAAATGATGAAGATTGCCAGCCGTGTGCGCGACGAAGGCGGCGCGGCTCTGATCATCGATTACGGCCATGTCCGCAGCGATGCCGGCGACACCCTGCAGGCCATCGCACAGCATAGCTATGCCGATCCGCTGAAGAATCCCGGCATGGCCGATATCACCGCGCATGTGGATTTCCAGGCGCTCGGCCGCGCGGCGGAGGATGTCGGCGCACGCGTGCACGGGCCGGTGACGCAGGGCGAATTCCTCAAGCGCCTCGGCATCGAGACGCGCGCGCTGACCTTGATGGCCAAGGCCACGCCGGAAGTTTCCGAAACCGTCTCGGGCGCACTGAAACGCTTGATCGACAGCGGCCGCGGCGGCATGGGCTCGATGTTCAAGGTGGTCGGCATCTCCGATCCCAATATCGACACGCTGGTGGCGCTGAGCGACGACACCGGCATAGAGACCCCGACATCATGACTTTCATATCACCTTTGCTGTCAGCCATTCCCGGCCTGCGCCACGCGTTCTTCACGCGCGACGGCGGCGTCTCCGAGGGCATCTATGCCGGCCTCAATGGCGGGCTCGGATCGAACGACGATCCCGCGCACGTGGCGGAGAATCGCCGGCGCATGGCAGCGGAGATGGGCGTCGCCCCCCTGCACTTCCTCACCGCCTATCAGGTCCATTCGCCCGATGTCGCCGTCGCCACGGCACCGTGGAATGGCGATTCACGGCCGCGCGTCGATGCGATGGTGACGAAGGTCGAGGGCCTGGCGCTCGGCGTTACGACGGCCGATTGCGGACCGGTGCTGTTTGCCGATCCCAAGGCCCGCGTCATCGGTGCCGCCCATGCCGGCTGGAAGGGCGCCTTCACCGGCGTGCTTGAGGCCACCATCGCGGAGATGGAAAAACTCGGCGCGGATCGTTCCGACATTGTGGTCGCGATCGGTCCGCTGATCCGCCAGCCAAGCTATGAGGTCGGGGCCGAATTCGTCGAGCGTTTCACGCAAGCCGATGCCGGTTTTGCGCGGTTCTTCATTCCCTCGACCCGCGCCGGCCATGCCATGTTCGACCTCAGCGGATTCATCCGGATGCGGCTGGAGCGCGCCGGCATTGCCATTATCGATGACACCGGCATCGACACCTATCCCGACAACAACCTGTTCAGCTATCGCCGGTCGGTGCATCGGAAAGAGCCGGATTACGGACGCCAGATCCACGCCATCGTGCTCGAGCGGTAACTCGCGCGTTGACGCGCCGTTATCCTTAACGCGGCCGAACTGCCTCAAACTGAACGCGAATTGTCGGGGCGCGGTGACCGTTTCGGTCACCCTGGAAAGACCTGTGGCCGCGCTGCCCTAGACCTTAACGCATTTTAACGATATCGCTCGACCTGTCCGGCGCCGCTTGCGGCAAACGGACGGAAGTCGGGACGCCCTATGCGATTTTCTGCCCTTACGACCGATCGAGCCAGACCGCGCCTGATCCAGGCCGCGCTGTCCCTGACCGTAGCGTTTGGGCTTGCCGGCTGCGCCAATGTCCCCAATTCGGGCGGCGCCATGAACGCGCAGGCCAGCCTTTCCACCCCGACTGGTGCCACGGTCGCATTCGAGTCCATCGACGGGCCGCCGCCGCAGGTCTTCGATCGCATGGTCAACCTTCTGGATAGTGAAGCGCGCCTGCGCAACCTTGCGGTTGTATCCCGCAAGGACAGCGCCGCTTTCCGGGTCCGCAGTTATCTCGCTGCCCAGGTTCGCGGCGGTCAGACCTCGATCGCCTGGGTCTGGGACGTCTATGACCGCGACCAGAACCGTGCTCTGCGCCTGAGCGGCGAGGAACAGGCCGGCAAAGGCGGCCGCGACGCCTGGGCTACCGCCGACGACCTTGTCTTGCGGCGGATCGCGCAAGCGGGGCTCACCGGCCTCAATGGCATGATCAACGGCACCACGCCCGGCGAGCAGCCGCCTGCGCCAAGTGGCAACGGACCTGCCATCGCCAGTACCGATGAATTGCCCGTGCAGGCCACCGCATTTGCCGAGACGCGCTGACTTCAGTTCACGTTAAGCAGAGGCCCGTTTTTACGCAGGAAAACAGCGGCCCACGGGTTGCCAGCGGACGGCCGTCCTTGATATCACCTCGCTCAGCTAGACGAGTTCTTGTGGGTAATCCGATATGCTGAACGTTGTATCCACCAAGCCGCGGGGAGACGCGTCGATGTCGGCCAAGAACGGTTCGATCAAACTGGTCGCCGGTAATTCCAATCCTGTCCTCGCGCAGGAAATCGCGACCTCGCTGAATATCCCGCTGACCAAGGCCAGCGTCCGGCGCTTCGCCGATATGGAAATCTTCGTCGAGATCCAGGAAAACGTCCGCGGCTCCGACGTCTTCATTCTTCAATCCACGTCGTTCCCGACCAACGACCATCTGATGGAACTGCTGATCATCACCGATGCGCTGCGCCGCGCTTCCGCGCGCCGCATCACCGCGGTGATCCCCTATTTCGGCTACGCTCGCCAGGACCGCAAGGCCGGTGGCCGCACCCCGATCTCGGCCAAGCTGGTCGCCAACATGATCACCCATGCCGGCGCCGACCGCGTCATGACGCTCGACCTGCATGCCGGCCAGATCCAGGGCTTCTTCGATATCCCGACCGACAACCTCTATGCCGCGCCGTTGATGGTGCGCGACATCAAGGAGAAGTTCGATCTCGCCAATGTGATGGTGGTGTCGCCCGACGTCGGCGGCGTCGCCCGTGCCCGCGGCCTTGCCAAACGCATCAACGCGCCGCTCGCCATCGTCGACAAGCGCCGCGAACGCCCCGGTGAATCCGAAGTGATGAACGTGATTGGCGACGTCGCCGGCTACACCTGCATCCTGATCGACGACATCGTCGACTCCGGCGGCACGCTGGTGAACGCCGCCGATGCGCTACTCAAATACGGTGCCAAGGACGTCTCCGCCTACCTCACCCATGGCGTGCTGTCCGGCGGCGCCGCTGCGCGCATCGCCAATTCCAAGCTCAAGGAATTGGTGATCACTGACTCGATCCAGCCCACGGAAGCCGTCAGCAAATCGCCGAACATCCGCGTGCTCTCGGTTGCTTCGCTGATCGCCGAAGCGATCGGCCGCACCGCATCGGAAGAGTCGGTATCGAGCCTGTTCGACTAAGGCTCGCGCCTCTACACGATCCCAGCCGCGACCTGACCGCGCAGACGCTCCAGACTGAGCAGCGTCTCGGCGCAGGCTGCCGCGACCTTGAGGCCGCTCTCCGCAAAGTGCTTGCGGAAGAATGCCGCCCGCTCTTCCGTCTCGTGAAAATCCTCCGGCGCCGTCACGGCCGAGAATACCGGGATCTCGGTGCGTAGCTGCACATCCATGAGCGCACGGATGACGGTGTCAGCCACGAAGCCGCGGGTGCCGCTGTCGATCACGAGGCCGGCCGCGACGATGGCCGTATAACGCCGCGTCTTGGCCAGCACCTGAACATGCAGCGGAATCTCGAACGAGCCGGGCACTTCGAACAGATCGACCTGCGAGGGGCTGATATGGCGCGCCTCGATCTCACTCAGAAACGACTCCCAACAGGGCGCAACAATGTCGCGATGCCAGGATGACTGCACGAAGGCGACGCGTTGCGGCTTGGCAAAGCGCGGATGCTGGACTGCGGATGACTCGGAGGTGGTGTCGTTCATGGCCTGATACTTTCGTTACGGCCAAACTATGCCGAAACCGAACCAGCCCAGCAAGGCCGTCCACAGGCTGTATCGGGCCCTAACAGGACTCCTGCGAGGCCGGGAAAGCTTGCGGGCCCCGCGGCGGAATCAATAGTTACCATCCCAACCGGACTCGCGGCACGCGAGGGCGCACCGCACAGACTCGCAATCCGGGAATCCGATTCCGGTTTGTTCTCATTGCGGCGAGATGACCTGTGGATGAGGGCCGGTTTGTCTGTGGATGGATTCGTGGTGCCGTTGCGCAGATTCAGCAAATCACATCACTTCAAACTCGCAAGGTCTGGACGAATAGAACTTGCAGCCTGCAGCGACGCTCCGACATTTTCGCGTACCGGCCAGCTGTTTGCATCATCACATTTCAAGAGCAAGGTCGCGACGGCATGTCACTTCTCGAAGGTACTATCGATTCACGGCTCAACCCGCTCGCCGTTGTCGAGGATATTGCCGCCGATCATAACTGGGCCTTCGAGCGCTCCGGCGAAGACGAAGTCACAATTGTTTCTAAAGGTGACTGGATCGATTACCAGCTCTCCTTCACCTGGATGAACGAGATCGAGGCCCTGCATCTGGCTTGCGCCTTCGACATGAAGATTCCACCCGCTCGCCGCGCGGAAGTGCAGCGCCTGATCGCCGCGATCAACGAACAGATGTGGGTCGGTCATTTCGATATCTGGACTCACTCAGGCATGGTGATGTACCGGCAGGCCCTGGTGCTGCCCGACGGCCTCACCGCAACGACCGCGCAGTGCGAAGCCATGCTGGTCTCGGCAATTCATTCCTGCGAGCGCTACTATCCGGCGTTGCAGTTCGTGGTGTGGGCCGGCAAGACCGCAGCCGAAGCGATGTCTGCTGCGATGTTCGACACTGCCGGCGAAGCATGACCGACGCGCCGGTCATCACCGTGCCGGATGCGCCCGGCGAGGCCGAACGGCTGGTGGTCGCAAATGCGTTGCTGGCCTACAATACCAAGACCGTCGGCCCCAACAATCACCAGCCGCTCTCGATCTTGATCCACGATCCTGCGACCGGCGAGCCGATCGGCGGCATCTGGGGCAAGACCGCGTTCAACTGGTGTTTCGTCGAACTGTTCGTCGTGCCCGAACAATTTCGCGGCCACGACATCGGCTCGAAAGTTCTCGCCAAGGCCGAAGAGATCGCGCGGGAACGCGGCTGCATCGGTCTGTGGCTCGATACCTACTGGTTTCAGGCCCGCAGCTTCTACGAAAAGCAGGGCTATGAGGTGTTCGGCGAAATCCCGGACTATCCGCGCGGCGGCCCGCGCTACTTCCTGAAAAAGAGCTTCGTCTAGATCGGTTCAGGCTGTGCAGCCCGCCCCGCAATGATATGGTCCCGGCCGTTCTGACAGCCGGGATTTTGCGATGACCTCCTCCACCACCTCACGCGCACTCAACGATATCGACGGCCACATCGTGCTGGCCGGCGCCGGGAAGATGGGCGGTGCGATGCTGACGGGCTGGATCGCTGGCGGGCTCAATCCGAAGCGCGCCGTCGTGATCGACCCGTATGTCTCCGACGAGATCAAGGCGCTCGCGGCCAAGGGCGTCCGTCTCAATCCGGACGCGAAGGACATCGGCGCTGTCGCTGCACTGGTTCTTGCCGTGAAACCGCAGATGTTCGCCGAGGTCGGACCGACGCTGCGCGCCATCGCCGGGTCATCTCTCGTGGTCTCGATCATGGCCGGCACGACCATCGCCGGCATCGCCAAGGCCTGCGGCGGCAAGGTGGTTCGCGCGATGCCGAATACACCGGCCGCCATCGGCCGCGGTATCACCGTGGCGGTTGCCGCGAGCGACGTATCGCCGGAGCAACGCGGCCTGACCGACGCGCTCTTGCGCGCCACCGGATCGGTGGAATGGGTCGAGGACGAGAGCCTGATCGATGCTGTGACGGCCGTCTCCGGCTCAGGGCCTGCTTATGTGTTTCTGTTGGCGGAAGAAATGGCCCGCGCCGGCATTGCTGCGGGCTTGCCGCCCGAACTCGCGATGAAGCTTGCTCGCGAGACAGTGTCCGGTTCGGGCGAGCTCCTCCGCCAGTCCGATCTCGACGCGGCGACGCTGCGAAAGAACGTCACCTCGCCCGGCGGGACCACTGCAGCGGCGCTCGCCGTGTTGATGGCCGATGACGGCTTCGAGCCGTTACTGACTCGCGCAATTGCTGCGGCAACCGCGCGGTCGAAGGAACTGGCGAAGTAACTAGACGGGCACCCGCACCACCGCCCTCAATCCGCCCATCGGACTCTCGGCCAGCGTGATATCTCCGCCATGGGAGCGCGCGATATCGCGGGCGATGGCGAGGCCAAGACCCGTGCCGCCTTCGTCCTGATTGCGGGCGTCGTCGAGCCGCAGGAACGGTTTAAACACTTCCTCGCGCATGTCGGCGGGGATGCCAGGGCCGTCATCATCCACAGTCACCATCAGATAGCGATGATCGCGATGGCCGGTGATGGCGATGTCGTTGGCATGGCGCGCGGCATTCGAGACGAGATTGCCGAGGCAACGCTTGAACGCGGCTGGCTTCACCGTGACGATCGGCAGGCCGTGGAACGTGACCGTCGCCTTGTGTCCGTTGCGCTCGGCATCGCTGCGCAATTCTTCCAGCGCAGCCGCCATGTCTGTCGGCTGGGCCTGCTCGCCGCTGTCGCCGCGTGCAAAAGCGAGATAGGCCTCCAGCATGCCCGACATCTCGTCGATGTCCTTGCGCATGCCATCGACTTCCGGACCGTCCTCGATCAGCGCCAGTTCGAGCTTGAAGCGCGTCAGGATCGTGCGCAGATCGTGCGAGACGCCGGCGAGCATGGCCGTGCGCTGCTCCATCGCGCGTTCGATACGCGCCTTCATCTCGATAAAGGCATTGGCGGCACGACGGACCTCGCGTGCGCCGCGCGGCCGAAAATTCGGCGCTTCGCGGCCTTTGCCGAAACTTTCGGCGGCGTCAGCGAGTTTGAGGATCGGGCGGATCTGGTTACGCAGGAACAGGATCGCGACGATCAGCAGGATCGAAGACGTCCCCACCATCCAGAACAGGAAGATTTCCGAATTCGATGCATAGGCCGCGCTGCGCTGGGCGAAGATGCGCATCACGGCATCATCGAGCTGGATGCGGATTTCCACGAGATTGGAGCGACCAACGGTATCGATCCAGAACGGCCGCGTGATCTGCCGGCCGATCTGGACCGACAGCGCCTGATCGAGCAGCGAGAAGAACGGCTTTGGACCGGGCGGTGGCATGTCGCCGAGCGGCAGAAAATCCACCACGAGGCCAAGCCGCTGCTGCGCGATGGCTTTGATCTGCGTGCGGTCCTTATCCTGCGGATAAACCTTGTAGACGTCGATCAGCGTTGCGATGTCCTGCACCACGGCCTGCGACAGGCGGCGCGTCACCGTGTTCCAGTGCCGCTCCATGAACACGAAGGCGACCACCGACTGCAGCAGCACCATCGGTACGATCATGATCAGCAGCGTGCGGGCATAGAGCCCCGTGGGCATCACGCTCTTGAAGCGCCGGCCCATCAGACTGTGCGCCGCGGAGACGCGGCCTGCCGCAGAGCGGAGGATAGTAATGCCAGTGTCGAGCGTAGTCATCGTGCAAACTTCATCGAACTATGGCGACGCGACGAGGCGATAGCCGATGCCACGCACGGCCTGCAGAAACAACGGATTGGCCGGATCGGTCTCGATCTTGCGACGCAGGCGATTGATCTGCACATCCACCGCACGCTCGTTCACGGTGCCACCGCCGCCGGTGAGTTCACCGCGCGGCACGGTCTCGCCGGGCGCCGCAGCCAGCACACGCAGCATGTCACGCTCGCGGTCAGTGAGATGGATGATCTCGTCGCCTTGGCGTAGTTCGCCGCGCGCGAGGTGATACACATAAGGCCCGAACTGCAGCGACTCCGCGCGCTCGACCGGCACCGGCGCACTACGCTTCAGGATGTTTGCGATGCGCAGCACCAGTTCGCGCGGCTCGAACGGCTTGGCCACATAGTCGTCGGCGCCGATCTGCAATCCCTCGATCCGGCTTTCCGCCTCGTGCCGCGCCGTCAGCATGATGATCGGCACGGCCGAGGACGTCCGAATGAAACGCGCGAGCTCGAAGCCGGTCTCGCCTGGCATCATCACATCGAGGATCAGGAGATCGAAATGCAGACCGAGCAGCTTGGCGCGCGCTTCTTTGGCGCTCGGCGCCGTGGTGACGCGGTAGCCCTCGCCCGAGAGAAAGCGCGAGAGGAGATCGCGAATACGGCGGTCGTCATCGACCAGCAACAGATGCGGCGCATCGTCGGCCAATGGCACCGGCATACGTTTGGCGGCCTGAGCTAACATCATGTCTTGTTTGTCCTGCCGTCAGTTTTGGCGGATGCCTGGCCCAAGATGACCTGCAGCACCTTGTCGGGATCATTGCGGTCGATCATCGCCGAGAGAAACCTGCCGATCGCTTCAACTTCGACCGGCGTAAAATCCTTGAGCGCGCGGTTGATGCGATCGGTCTGCAAACCCGCGAGCTGCGCAACGAGAGCTTCACCCTTGGCCGTGGCGAAAAGAAGCCGTTGCCGCCGATCGGCCTCGCCGGATTTCTGAACGATATACCCTTCATCGAGCAATTGCTTGAGGACACGGCCCAGCGACTGCTTCGTAATACGCAAGACATCGAGCAGATCGGCAACCTTCAGGCCGGGATAGCGATGCACAAAATGTACGACCCGGTGATGGGCGCGTCCGAAACCGAACTGATCGAGCACATCGTCGGGATCGCCCACAAAGTCGCGATAGGCAAAGAACAACAGCTCGATGATGTCCCAGCGGGGCGGTTTCGCAGGATCGCCGCTGGATTGCCGCTGGATCGTCTCAAGCGATCGTGACGCCGCGTCCTTGGAATTTACGTCAACCATATTGACATATCTTGGGTTCAATCTTACAAAACTGACCATCGCGACGAAACATTAGAACTCTCGCCGCATGGCCCAATAGGGCCGATCTGAGAACCATACCGGACTTCGGCATGGCGCTAAAGCCTGTCCTGGGTCATCCCCCGGGGCCGGAAACGCTTTTGCCGAGGGTCCGCTTGACGTAGAACAACATCGACGCTGCCGCCCCCAGGAGCTGCGCCGTAAGCAGGAGTGAGGTCCATGGGAGTTTCGTTTGATAAAATCGATGGCGCAGCTTTGCTGAAATTCGAAATTCAGCCCGCGGCGAACGCGGTGTCCGAGGCGGACCGCGCAGCAAAACTCAAGGATCCGGGCTTCGGCCGGGTTTTCACCGATCACATGGCCATCGTCCGCTATAATCAGACCGACGGCTGGCATGGCGCGCGCATCGAATCCCGCGCGAATTTCCCGCTCGATCCCGCAGCAGCCGTCCTGCATTACGCCCAGGAGATTTTCGAAGGGCTCAAGGCCTATGTGCGTGAAGACGGCGGCGTGAATCTGTTCCGCCCCGATGCCAATGCCAAGCGTTTCCGGAATTCGGCCGATCGCATGGCCATGGCCCCGCTGCCCGAGCCCGTGTTCATCGAAGCGATCGAGCAACTCGTGCGCATCGACCGCGCCTGGATTCCATCAGGCGAAGGCAGCCTCTACCTGCGCCCCTTCATGGTTGCGAGCGAGATCTTCCTCGGCGTGAAGCCGTCCGCGGAATACATTTTCGCTGTCATCGCCTCGCCGGTTGGCTCCTATTTCAAGGGCGGACCCGCCCCGGTGTCGATCTGGGTGTCGGAGAACTACACACGCGCCGCGATCGGCGGCACAGGCGCCGTCAAATGCGGTGGCAACTACGCCGCAAGCCTCCGTGCGCAGGCCGAGGCCATCAGTCACGGCTGCGATCAGGTCGTGTTCCTCGATGCGGTCGAGCGCCGTTACATCGAAGAACTTGGCGGCATGAACATTTTCTTCGTGTTCGAGGACGGTTCGCTGCTGACACCGCCGCTCGGCACGATCCTGCCAGGCATCACGCGCGATTCGATCATCGCGCTGGCGAAGGACAAGGGCACGCAGGTGCGCGAAGAACCCTATACGCTCGACCAATGGCGTGCCGACGCTACCAGCGGCAAGCTGAAGGAGGCTTTTGCCTGCGGCACGGCGGCGGTCATCTCGCCGATCGGCCAGGTGCGCTCTGCGAGCGGTGATTTTACCATCAATGGCGGCGCCGCAGGCCCCGTTGCGATGGGACTGCGCAAACAGTTGGTCGACATTCAGTACGGCCGCGCGCCAGACCAGCACAACTGGATCCGCAAGGTTCTGTAAGCGCAGGCGCTTCAAGGCGACAAATGCCGCAGCCTTTCGAGGCTGCGGCATTTTTGTTTGTTAAGTCGCCGGTACGAGCCCGAGTTGCTCGCGCCGGGTCCAACGCCAGAGCATGACCGGTGCAACGACCGCGAGACCCGCTGCCAGCCCAATCCAGATGCCGACGCCGCCGAAACCCAGCTTGAATGCGAACAGCAGGCTGAGGCCCATGCCGAAGCCCCAATAGCCTAATGCGGCAAAGATCATCGGCACCCGCGTATCCTGCAATCCGCGCAGCATCCCTGCAGCGACCGACTGCGCGCCGTCCGCAATCTGAAACACCGCCGCGCAAAACAGAAAAGACATTGCCGTATCGATGACGACGGCATTGGCGGGATTGCCCAGATCGATGAAGGCGCCAATCAGGACCCGCGGCGCAGCCAGCAACAACATGCTCATCGACGCCATGAATGCCACCGCAAGGCCAAATGCAGTCCATCCTGCTCGCGTGATGCCATCGCGATCCACGGCGCCTTTGGCCAATCCAACGCGGACAGTTGCCGCCTGGCTCAGTCCCATTGGCACCATGAAGGAGATCGATGCGATCTGGATCGCAATCGCATGCGCCGCGATGGCCGCCGTTCCAAACTGCCCCATCAGGAACACCGCCGCATTGAAGACAGTAATTTCGAATGCGAGCGTCGCGCCGATCGGCAGACCGATACGCCATAGCTTTGCGAGACGCGGCCAGTCGGCGCGCCACCAGTTGCCGAACAGATGATAGCGCCGAAACTTCGGATGCCACGCGACGACGAGCGCAAAGACCGCGAACAGAAAGATGTTCGACAGCGTGGTCGCAAGGCCGGAACCGCGCAGACCCATCTCCGGAAATCCGAGATGGCCGAACACCAGAACCCAGTTGGCAGCAGCATTGAACAGAATGGTCACGCCCGTCACCACCAGCGCCCAGAGCGGACGTTGCACGGCAGCGACAAAGGAGCGCAGCACAATGAACCCGAGCGCGGGCAGGAAACCCCATTGCAACATATGCATGAAGGTCTGCGCATCGGCAGCGGCCTGCGCCTCCTGACCGAACAGCAACAGGATCGCTTCGGTCTGCCAGAGAACGATCCATGCCGGCACTGAGACGATCAACGCTGTCCACAAACCTTGCCGAAATGTTCGCCTGACATCGCGCACCGCATGCAGCTTGCGGCCGATCGCCTCCGCCATCATCGGTGATGCCGCCGTGACGAGGCCGATGGCGAAAATCAGAAACGCGAAATAGAGATTCACGCCCAGCGCCGACGCAGCCAATGCCTCCGCGCTCACGCGGCCGAGTATGATCACGTCGGTCGTGGTGAGTGCGATCTGCGCAAGATTGGTCAGCACCAGCGGCCAGCCAAGCGCCAGCGTCGCTCGCAATTCAGCGAGCCACAGATTGCGCGTTGGCGCTTTCTGACCGACAGCCAGCAGCATGACATCCTTCAGTCGATTTGAACGACGCGACTGCAAGGGATGTCGCGTCGAAATCCGTCCGACAACAAATGTCGGACATTCACACATCAAAATGCGCGTGAAGATGCCGTGATAAACGCTACGGGCGTATTTGGCCAGATGCGGGACTAGCCGGCGCCGCGACCTTGCAGCGCAGCAGCGGACACCCAGAACACCTCGCCTTCGGAGTCTTCGGTGTCCAGCCAGATCAACGGCAGATCGGGAAAGGCTTCATCGACATTGGCGCGACCGCGACCAATTTCACACAACAAACCGCCATGCGGATTCAGATGATCGCCAGCCTGTTCAATGATCTTCCTGACGATGTCGAGCCCATCATCGCCGCCATCGAAAGCCATAGCCGGTTCGGCCAGGCATTCATCCGGCAAATCCGCCATGCCCTGCGCATCGACGTAAGGCGGATTGGTGATGATGAGATCGTAACGGGTATCCCCGAGCGGTTCGAACAGATCGCCCTTGTAAAGCGTCAGCCGCTCGTCGAGACCGTAGTCAATGACGTTGCGCATGGCGACGGCGAGTGCCGCGGGCGACAGATCGACGGCATCAACCTGCGCGTTGGGGAACGACTGGCTGGCCAGGATCGCGATGCAGCCAGAACCTGTGCAAAGATCCAGCACGCTTTCGATCTCCATGGGATCGTCGATCAGCGAGCCGCCTTCACCGTCATCGCCGCTGAAATGAGAATCCAGCAATTCGCCGATGAAAGACCGCGGCACGATAGTGCGCTCGTCCACATAGAACGGCAGGCCGCGCATATAGATCTTGTTGAGCAGATAGGCCGCCGGTTTGCGCGTCGTCACGCGGCGATGAATGATGTCGAGGATTTGCTTGCCTTCGGCCGCAGTTACCCGCGCCATGGCGAAATTCTCGAACTGGTCGGGATGCAGATGCAGGACTTCGCAGACGATGAAGGCGGCTTCGGCCACGGGATCGGTGGTGCCGTGCGCAAAAGAGAGCCGGGCTTCGATGAAACGGCTGGTGGCGTAGCGCACATAATCGAGCAATGTCGCAAGCTCGCCCGCACCAACCTTCGGCAGAGTCGCCGTTGCGATCTTCTTCACGGAAGTCTTTGCCTTTGCAGGAGCCTTGCTCGCAGATTTCCTGACCACCTTCTTCGCGGTTGTCTTCACAGTCTTCTTTGCCATCAGTTTTTATCCCAGCGCGCCGCGGCGTCGTCATCGTCGGTCTTCGCAGCAATCCAGCTGCTGCCACCGGCGGTTTCCTCGCGCTTCCAGAACGGAGCATGCGCCTTGAGGTAATCCATCAGAAACTCGGCGGCCTGAAACGCGGCCTGGCGATGTGCCGACGCGGTCAGCACCACCATGATATTCTCGCCGGGCAGGATGCGGCCGACGCGATGAACGATTGTCACGCCTGTCAACGGCCAGCGTGTCATCGCTTCCTCGGCGTGGCGCGCAATCTCGGCTTCGGCCATGCCGGGATAGTGCTCCAGCGTCAGCGCCGTGGTCGCGTCGCCGCTGCCACTTAAGTTTTCTTGGCCGCGGCAGATGCCGCTGAATGTGACCACCGCGCCGATATCGGTCCGGCTCGCCGTCAGCGCGGCGATCTCGCTGGAGACGTCGAAATCGGCATCCTGAATGCGGATGGTCACGTTGGAGGTCATGAGATCAACGCAGTCGTTGGTAAATCAGCCGCCGGTCATCGGCGGGAAAAATGCAATCTCGCGGGCGCCAGCGATGACGGTGTCGGGCCGCACATGGGTATGGTCGATGGCTGCGCGGATCACTTTCGGTGTTTCGAACGCATAGGCATATTCGTCGCCGCGCGTGCTCAGCCATCCGATCAGATCGCCGACTGTGCGCACGGCTGCTGGCGGCTCGACCGTCTCTTCGGCCTTGCCGATGCGCTCGCGCACCCAGGCGAAGTAGACGAGCTTCATGCATCCTCCGCAATGAGGTGGTGAATGCCAGCCCTGAAATAGTCGTAGCCCGTGTAAATGGTGACAAGCGCGGAAATCCACAGCAGCAACAGGCCGAGCTGCGTGGTGATCGGGATCACCTGATCGCCGGCCTCACCGGCCAGCAGGAAGCCGATGGCGATCAACTGGGCCGTCGTCTTCCACTTCGCCACTCTGGAGACCGGGACGCTGACACGGAGTGCCGCGAGATATTCACGCAGGCCCGAGACCAGAATTTCGCGGCACAGGATCACGATGGCGGCCCACAGGGTCCAGCCATGGATGATGCCATCGGCCGCCAGCATCAGCAGGCAGGAGGCCACCAGCAGCTTGTCGGCGATCGGATCAAGCATCCGGCCAAAAGCCGACTGCTGATTCCAGATCCGGGCGTAATAGCCATCGAGAAAATCCGTGACCGCGGCGCCGATAAAGACGGCCAGCGCGACCCAGCGCAGCCATAGCGGGCCATCCATGATCGACTGCGAATAGATGCAGCCGACCACCACCGGAATGGCGGCAATGCGGGCCATGGTCAGGATATTTGGCAGGGACATCGCGGAATTCGCGGCCCGTCTCGTGGTCACTGTCATCCGTCTTACCAATACTGCCAGAGCGCAGAGGTCAACCGCCAGCGAAGCGGCGCGGCTTAGTTTACCGCAAAACTGACCCAAGGCATGCGACAGCCAGATTACGTCTCGTCCATCTTTGCGGTCATCTGGCCACTGGCTGGGGGTGAAAAAAGTCGAAAATCTTGCGGGCGCTCTCGGCCGAGATGCCGGGAACCTTGCCGAGGTCGCCTACGGAGGCCCGCTCGATCTCTTTCAGCGTTCCGAAATGGTGCAGGAGTGCCCGCTTGCGGGTTGGGCCGATCCCCGGGATTTCCTGCAATCCGGCCTCGCGGATGTCCTTCTTGCGCAGTGTGCGGTGCGATCCGATGACGAACCGATGCGCCTCGTCGCGCAGCCGCTGGATAAAATACAGAACGGGATCCCGCGGCTCCAGCTTGATAGCCTCGCGGCCGGGAATGAACATGGTCTCGCGGCCGGCGTCGCGATCCGGCCCCTTGGCCACAGCCATCAGGGTCACATCGGTCAGTTTCAGCTCGTCGAAGATCTCCTTGACTGCATTGAGCTGGCCACGGCCGCCATCGATGATGACGAGATCGGGCCATTGCGGCACGTCATCGTCCTTCGGCTTGACCACCTCGCCCTCAACCGGCGATGCCAGCAGCCGCTTAAAACGACGCTGCAGCACCTCCTTCATCATCCCGTAGTCGTCGCCGGGCGTGAGCCCTTCGGACTTGATGTTGAACTTGCGGTACTGATTCTTGATGAAACCGTCCGGCCCCGCCACGATCATGGCACCGACCGCATTGGTGCCCTGGATATGGCTATTGTCATAGACTTCGATGCGCTTCGGCACGGTGGCCATGCCCGCCATCTTCGACATGCCTTCCAGCAGACGCGTCTGTGTCGCCGTGTCGGCGAGCTTGCGGCCAAGCGCCTCGCGGGCATTGGTCAGTGCATGGACGACCAGCTCCTTCTTTTCGCCGCGCTGCGGTGTCAGCACCTCGACCTTGAAGCCTGCCTTGACGCCAAGCGCGCTGGCCAGCAGTTCGCTTTCCTCGATGGCATGCGACAGCAACACCATCTTCGGCGGCGGCTTGTCCTCGTAGAACTGCGCCAGGAACGAGCCGAGCACTTCCTCCGGTGTGTATGATTTTTCGGCCTTCGGGAAATAGGCGCGGTTGCCCCAGTTCTGGCCGGTGCGGAAGAAGAACACCTCCACGCAGGAATAACCGCCTTCCTGATGGATGGCGAAGACATCGGCCTCCTCCACGGTGCGCGGATTGATGCCCTGCTGCGACTGGATTGCAGACAATGCCGCAAGCCGGTCGCGATACAGCGCGGCGCGCTCGAAAGCGAGCTCATCCGACGCCTTCTCCATTTCACCAGCCAATAGCTGCTTCACCGCCCGGCTGCGGCCGGACAAGAAGTCCTTCGCCTCGCGTACCAGTTCGGTATAGCCGGGAAAATCGATCTCGCCGGTGCAGGGGCCAGAGCAGCGACGGATTTGATACAGCAGACACGGGCGCGTACGGCTCTCGAAAAAGGAATCCGTGCACGACCGCACCAGGAACGCGCGCTGCAGTGCCGTGATGGTGCGGTTGACCGCGCCCACCGACGCAAACGGTCCGAAATAGCGGCCGGGCCGCGATTGCGCGCCGCGATGTTTCAGAATCTGGGGCGCCCAGTGATCGCCTGAGATCAGAATATACGGAAAGGACTTGTCGTCGCGGAGCTGCACGTTGAATCGCGGACGCAGCTGCTTGATGAGATTGGCCTCAAGCAACAATGCTTCGGTCTCGGTCGCGGTCGAGATGATTTCCACCACCACGGTCGCCGCGATCATGCGTGCGATGCGCATCACCTGCCCGGTCGGCCGGGCATAGGACGACAACCGCTTCTTCACGTTCTTGGCCTTGCCGACATACAGCACGTCGTTGGCCGCATTCAGCATCCGGTAGACGCCGGGCGAAGTCGGGGCGTGGCGTACCGCATGTTCGATGGCCGCGCGGCCGAGCGCCAGCGGGCCCTCAGCGACCACGTCGCCGGAATCGTCATCGCCAGTATCCGGGAGCGCGCCGTCTTCCTCGTCGTCGGCCGCCGCGGGTTCCGGTTCGATGTCGGGTGGTGCCTGCAAGGTGGCCTGGGTGTCCTGCCCGGAACTAGGGCTGTCGGAACCTGGCTCTGCTGCGGGCTCGGATGATGTCTCGTGCAGCGGCTCGGTGGGGTCTTGAATCATGAGGTCAATTTAAGCGCTGCAGCGGGTCATCGCCAGCATTCGTGCGACCGGAATTGCCCTCGCAACGGCCGGTTTTCCGGCTGCTCGCGGCAGGCCACAGGATTTTGGCCGCCCGCCCCAGGAAATTCGCGGATTGCCAAAAGTAAGACTCTTTTAACGTCAATACGGCGCCGCAGCGGCCCGTTAAGGACCGCTTAATCTAAAACTCTCGATAAATCGTCTCGATAAAAGATGGAATTCCGTAACCCTAAGGCTTCGTTCGGCAGATCCCGAACGCGCTCCCATGGGCCGGCAGTCACGCGTAGTTTGGAGAGTTGAGATGAGTAAGTTTGCGTTCGCGGCAGTCGCCCTCGTGGCTGCAGGTGCGACAACAGCACATGCGGCGGACATGCCTTACCGGTCGCGCGCCCCCTATACCGTTGCCCAGCCGCTCAACGCCTATAGCTGGGCCGGCCCGTATCTCGGCGCCACTCTCGGTTACGAATGGGGCAGCGTCTCCAACACCGGTGCGAAGCCCTCGGGCATCGCCGGCGGCGTGACGGGCGGCTACAACTGGCAGAGCGGCAACATCGTGTTCGGTCTCGAAGGCGATCTGCAGGGCACCGGCGCGGATGACCGCTTCGCCACCTACAAGTTCTCGAACCCCTGGTTCGGCACGGCGCGCGGCCGCATCGGCTACGCCTTCAACAACGTATTGCTCTACGGCACCGCCGGTCTCTCCTTCGGCAGCCTGGAAGCCGAGCTGAACGGCCTGCAGCAGTCCCAGACTTCGGTCGGCTGGACCGCCGGCGTCGGCGCCGAGGTCGGCATCTACCAGAACTGGACCGCCAAGATCGAATATCTCTATGTCGATCTGTCCAAGAACACCTACACGCTCACCGGCACCGACAGCGCGCTCAGCTTCGGCACTGTGCGTATCGGCGTGAACTATCACTTCTAAGTCCGGCTCCGGACGCCTCGCGTCCGGACCTCTACTCAAGTACTTCGTCTCCAGATACGTCGACTCCAAGTACAAGAAACCATTGCCATCCACTCCCGGCCGCGCTGCGGCCGGGATTTTTTTATGGCCCACTCCCAAGCTGGATCCGCCGCTATCCTGTGATGACCAGATTGACCGCTTTGGGGCCCTTGCCCTTCTTGTCGGGCTCGACCTCGAAGGTGATCCGCTGTCCTTCGATCAGGTCCTTCAGGCCAGCGCGCTCGACTGCGGTAATGTGCACAAACACGTCCCGTCCGCCATCGTCCGGCTTGATGAAGCCGTAGCCACGCTCGCCATTGAAAAACTTGACCGTACCGCTCATGCCCATCGGGTCCCTCCCCGCAATGCTCCGCCGCGGCGCTTTCGCGCTGCGACCGACCGGACATTCACTCCACGGAAGCTAGGCCTTGTTTCAATATCGATTTGGGCCACGTCACTCCGCCGCAACCATTCGCGGAAGCGGAACGTAAAGCCAGTCATAATGCCAGCAGCTTAATACGGTTCCGCCGGGATTGACTACCGTTTTTGGCGGCGCCGTTTGATAGTTGGAGTTTGCGTAGTTCGGCGCAGGCCGTGCGACGTCAGGGTTTGGCGGTCTCAAGCCGGAAGCGTCCGGCGCCGCCAAGGCCAAGCGGCTTCTCGAGTTGCGGCAGAATTTCCTTGAGCTCCGCAGCAAGCTTCCACGGCGGATTGACGATCAAAAGTCCCGTCGAGGTCAGCGGGCCATCCGCCGTTTGCGGTGCAACGCTGAATTCGAGGCGCAGGCATTTACCAGGTGTGGCAGATGCAGCAGCCGTCGCGGCGACGTGCTGCGCCAGCTCATCGGTGGCGCGGCGGCTCTTGGCGGGATACCACAGCATGTAAATGCCGGTCGCCCATTTGGCATAGACCTGCTCGAACACCGCAGCCATCCGCGCGAATTCGTTCTTGTCTTCATAGGGCGGATCGATCAGCACCACGCCGCGTCGTTCCTTCGGCGGCACATAGGCCGGCAGACCTATCCAGCCATCGATATCGACCACGCGCGCCTGCTCGTCCCTGCGCAGCGCTGAGATCAGCTTCTTGCGCGCCGTGGGCTCGACCTCGCAGCACACCATGCTGTCCTGCGGCCGCATCAAGGCGCGCGCGATCAGCGGCGAGCCGGGATAGGCCTTGAGTTCGCGCGGCGCATTGAATGACCGGACGATGTCGAGATAGGGCGCGACCAGCGGCACACTGGCTTCGCTGAACCGCGCCTGCAGGGCGCGCGCGATGCCGGTGGTCCATTCGCCGGAGCGCGTGGCTTCATCGCCGGTCAGGTCATAGAGCCCGGCGCCGGCATGACTGTCGATGACGCGGAACGGCGCCGGCTTCTCCTGCAGATGCGTCAGGATGCGGACCAGCACGATATGCTTGATGACATCGGCAAAGTTGCCGGCGTGAAAGGCGTGTCGATAATTCATGCGCCAGCAGTACGCTAGGAATGCCGGTTGAGCTAGCCGCCTCGCATCGGCGGCATCACCACCTGGTCGCGGCGGCAGGCGCGGCGATCGATCTCCTCGCAGGCGCGGAACTGGAGATCCTTGCTCATGCAGACCCGGACCTCGGTCAGGCGGTTACGATCGCAGGTCACGGCGATGGCCGAATTGCTGAGGCCCGGATTGACCTTGATGAAGGCTTCCTCGATTGCGTCCGGCGCAATCGTCTTGGCCTGCTGCAGATCGAGAAATTCGTCGGGAATTTTGATACCGGCGCGCGCCTTGCGGATGGCTTCGAAATAGGCGCGCTGGCCGAGGCCGGAGCAGGTGCCGTGCTTGTCCCATTCATTGAAGATCAGGCCGGGCGCCGGCATCAGGTCGAGCATCGACTGCATGATATTGCGCGCCAGCCGCGGGGCCGGACGCTCGCAGTAATTCGGGAAGCCGCGGTCATATTGCGGCCACAGGCCATGAACCACGAAAGAGTAAGGCCGGCCGCCGCATTGCATCTGGGCTGAGCGGTTGTTGCCGCCGCGCTCCTGGGCCGCCTCGCAGAAACTCGGCGACCACGACAGCGACAATACGTAAAAATCGAATTCGCCCGGCGCATTCTGCCGGCGGTCCTGTGCTGAGGCCGGATCGACGCTCAGCGCCGCGAGCGCCAAAAACCCAAGCGAAATGACAAGTCGAAATGCCTGAAACATGACGCGCCCCACCCCTGAGAAGGGCAAACCTAATCAGGCATCAAGAACAATTCAAGAACAAAATGGGTTGGATCCGCAAAGCTTAGTGCTTCGCGGCCCGGCAACGCGGGTTATAGGCCCAGTCGCGGTCGAGACCGACGACGCACCATTCCACGCCCTGGCCGTAGCCGGCAAAGCCGCCATCCTCGATGATCGAGTAATGCACCTGGCGCGTCTTGCCATCGGTCAGCATCGCGTCGGCGGTGCAGTAGCGGCGCGGGATGTTGTCGGAGGTCCAGGGGCGGAATGCCGTCTCATGGACGCGGCTGAAGCCGGTGATCTGCAGCGCCGAATTCCAGAAGGTGCTTTCCTTGTCCTGGAACTGCGACGAAATCGTCGAGAGCCCAGCTTCGCAATCTGCCAGACGGCCCTCGTAGTTCGGCCCGGACAGCCAGAAGTTCAGCTCGAGCAGGTTCGCAGCCTGTGCGCCGGGAGCCAGGGTCATAAGCCCGAGAACGGCGCCGGTAACGGCAGCCAGGACGGCTTTCTTCCAGGATGAAATGAGGTCGCGCATGGGGAATCCGCCGTCTGATGATTGTTCCCGGAACGTGCCGCGAAGCCCGTGCAGGGTCAAGTGCATCGCGGCCACACCCAGCGCACAACTCTGTCAGAACCTGGACGGCGTTCTTTTCAGCGTCGCCGATGCCCTCTAAGGTGCCCATAACGACGATGGAGACGGTGATGCGAATGATTCGGTTGGCGATTTTGGCTGCAGGTCTGAGCGGTGCGATCATGAGCAGCGCGGCCAAGGCCGACTGGGTGCCGCCATTCAAGGGCAACGACACCGGCGGCATCATCTCCACATCCCTGATCAGCCAGACCGACATTCGCGCCCTGGCGATCGATCATTGCGCGCGTTACGGCAAGGTCGTGAAATTCCTGAGCGCACCGCAGGAATATGGCGCCTACGTCTCGTTCGCCTGCCGCTGGGTGCCCTATGGCGCCTCGGATCGGCCGCTCCGCGTTCGCTACTGAACCTTTTTACGCGACACAGCGTCTCATCGGCTTGGGGAGAACCAAGCATGATGAGACGCTATGTTTCACTGTTGAATGTTTCCGTTTTGAGCGCGACTGCGATGTTGTGGGCAATCCCCGCCATCGCCGATCCCATCGAGTTGCCGGCGCGCAAGGCCGGGCTCTGGGAAATGAAGATGCAGGGCAGCGCCGGGATGCCCGGCATGACGATGCAGCACTGCACCGACGAGACCACCGACAAGTTCATGAACACGACCTTCTCGCCGATGGCGAAGGACATGTGTTCGAAGAACGAGATGAAGAAGACCGCGACGGGCTATGTCACGGATTCGGTCTGCAATATCGGCGGCACCACCAGCACGTCGCATGCCGAGATCACCGGCGACTTCAACTCCGCCTATACGATGAAGATCACGTCGCAGAGCACTGGCGGCGCCAAGGCTAATACTGGTGACAACACCACGCAGCTGGACGCAAAATGGCTCGGCGCCTGCAAGCCGGACCAGAAGCCCGGTGACATCATGATGCCCGGCGGCATGAAGATGAATGTCAAAGACATCGAGAAGATGAAGGGCATGCACCGGCCGCAATAGAGCCGCGCGCCCGCTGACTGGATGTTTCCCACCGTTGTGTTCCCCGCTATAGATGATGCTAATCATCCCAATGGCGCGTTACGACGCCGGCGACAGGAAACATCAGGAACACGCAATGACCGAATTCACCGCATTGATGTCGTCCATGACGCGCTCCGGCGACGGCTGGGCCGTCAGCGTCAGCGACGACTGGCTACAGGGCCGTACCGTCTATGGCGGTCTGGCCGCGGCACTGTGCATGCAGGCTGCGCTCAATGAATTCGGCGCCGTCCCGCCGCTGCGCTCGGCGCAGATCGCTTTCGTCGGCCCGGCCCCCGGTCCACTGCAGTTGCGGGCCAGCGTTCTGCGCAAGGGCAAATCGACACTGTTCGCCAGTGTCGATCTTGTCGGCGAAGCAGGCCTCGCGACCCGCGCCATGTTCTGCTTCGGCGCCGCGCGTGAATCGGCTTTTGCTCATGTGGTTACCGGGACGCCGGAACTGAAAGCACCGGAGCATTGCCCGGACTTCTTTCGCCGCGCGCCTCCGACGCTGCGTTTCCTGGAGCATATCGAAGGCCGGCATATGGGGGGCTCGATGCCGTTCAGCGGCAGCGAAGATCCGCAGATGATGCTGTGGCTGCGCCACCGCGAGCCCGGCATCCAGCCATCGCTGGTGGCGTTGCTGGCCTTGGCCGACGCGCCGCCGCCGGCAGCTTCCGTCCGATCCACAACGCCCTCGCCGATCAGCACGATGACCTGGTCGATCGACATGCTCACCGACGAGATCACCACCGATGACGGCTGGTGGCTGATCCGCAATGTCGCCGAGCAGATCGCCGGCGGTTATTCCAGCCAGGCGATGACGCTGTGGAATCGAAACGGCCGGCCCATCATGGCCAGCCGTCAGAATATCGCAGTGTTTGGATAGACGCTTACTTCTTCGCGGCGGCGGCGCGCTCGACGAAGGTCTGGCCACCCTTCATCTTGTTGTTGAGCGGCGCTTCGTTGATCTGGATGACGACGGCATCGGCGGTGACGCCGAGATTCTTCACCAGCGCCTGGGTGATGTCGAGCATCATGCCCTTCTTCTGCTCGTCGGTGCGGCCGGCCGCCAGGTTGATCGTGATCTCAGGCATTGATGTCTCCTTTTATGATTTCACTCTCGTCATGGCCGGGCTTGTCCCGGCCATCCACGACTTTCTCAATCGACCGTATCAAACAAGACGTGGATGCCCGGGACAAGCCCGGGCATGACGATCAACTGATGGTTATGAGCTCCACTTCACGCCGTGCTTGTCGAGAATCTTGCGGACCTCGCTCACGAGATCGTTTTCCGCGATTTTGGTCTGCGCCTCTGCCTGCTTCTGCAGATAGGCGTCGCGATCGCCTTCCAGATCCGACAATCCGGCACCGAGGATCAGATCCTTCAGCATCACTTCGCCGGTCGCCTTTTCGTCGGAGCCTTGAATGATCACACAGGGTGAATTGCGCCGGTCGGCATATTTCAGCTGGTTGCCCATGCTCTTGGGGTTGCCAAGATAAAGCTCAGCGCGGATGCCGGCATTGCGCAGGCTCGCGACCATCTTCTGATAATCGGCGACGCGGTCGCGATCGAACACGGTGACGACGACCGGGCCGAAATCCGGCGTGGTATCGACCTTGCCGAGCAACGTCAGCGCCGCCTGCAGGCGCGAGACGCCGATCGAGAAGCCGGTGGCCGGCACCGGCTCGCCGCGGAAGCGCGAGACGAGACCATCGTAACGACCACCGCCACCGACGGAGCCGAAGCGAACGGGACGGCCCTTTTCGTCTTTGGTTTCAAGTGTGAGCTCAACTTCATAGACCGGGCCGGTGTAGTATTCGAGGCCGCGGACGACGGATGGATCAATCTTGATGCGATCGGTTTGATAGCCCGCCGCAGTGAACAGCTTTTCGATCTCGGCAAGCTCGGCGCGTCCCTGCTTGTATGCATCGGAGCTATCGAGCTTCGCAGTCGGCTCGCTCGCAGCGTCGAGGCTTTGCAACACGGTTTCGGAATCGTCCGGCGAGAGTCCAGCACCTTTGGTAAAATCACCCTTGCCTTCCTCGCCGCCATCCCAGCGGCCGGGGCCGAGCAGCTTCTTGATCTCGTCGAGCGGAAACTTGTCCATCTTGTCGATGGCGCGCAGCACCGTAAGGCGTCGCCCGGCGTTCTCGTCGCCGCCGAGACCGATGCTCTCCATCACCCCATCGAGCACCTTGCGATTGTTGACGCGCACCACATAGCTGCCGCGCGGAATGCCAAGCGCTTCCATCGCATCGGCCGCCATCATGCACATCTCGGCATCCGCCGCAGGCGAAGCCGAGCCGACCGTATCGGCATCGAACTGCATGAACTGGCGGAAGCGGCCCGGACCCGGCTTCTCGTTGCGATAGACGTAACCTGCACGGTAGCTGCGATACGGCTTCGGCAGCGCGTCCCAATGCTCGGCGACGTAGCGCGCCAATGGCGCGGTCAGGTCGTAGCGCAGCGAGATCCACTGCTCGTCATCGTCCTGAAACGAGAACACGCCTTCATTGGGCCGGTCCTGATCGGGCAGGAACTTGCCGAGCGCATCGGTGAATTCCATGGTCGGGGTCTCGACCGGCTCGAAGCCGTAGCGCTCATAGACCTCGCGGATGGTGTCGGTCATCCGCCGGGTCGCGGCGATATCGGCAGGTCCGCGGTCGCCAAGGCCGCGCGGCAGACGCGCGCGCAGTTTCTGGGGTTTTTTGGGCTTTTCAGACTTTTCGCTCATAGCGGCGTGGTACCAGCGCAGGCAGGAACCGGCAAGCGTTCGGCCCCGCGATCACCTGAGGTTGGCCATGCGCGACGCCACAAGGTTCGCCACGGCGGAACCTTCGTCATGCCTCCCCGTTCAATTTCAAATGCCGGTCGCCGCAACATTCATATTTTGGCCGGCGCAGAACGAGGCTTTCCATATGCCACCGCTCGCAAGCGCCCTGGTGCGAACAGGGCTCGCGCTCAAGTTCAATCAGGTCAAGCGCGCCACGTCGTCCTATGTCCGTGACCGCAGTGAGCAGACCCAGGGCATCGCGGTCTCTTATGCGGTCGCTGCCGGACTTTATGCTGCCGCAGGCATCTTTCTGATTGCCACCTTGCTGGTCGGCGCCGCCGCGCTGTTTCGCTGGGTCGAATTGCGCTACGGCCTGTTTCAGGCCTTTGGCGCAACCGGCGGATTGCTGCTGGTGCTCGCTGCGCTCTTCGCCATCCTCGCCGCGAGCCGGCTGAAACGCCCGGCGAAACAGTTTCCCAGTCTCGGCAGCCGCTTGCGGGTCGCGATCAATGCGAGCCCCGGCAAGCATGAGCAGGTCACATCGGCCGCACCACATCGCGCGGCCGCGCCCAATGAATTCAGGCCGAGCACGCGCCCAGCTCAGCCCCTGCCAAACAATGGCCCCGTCAAAGCCGGCCTCGTTCTGGCCGCGACGCTTGCCGGCTGGGCTTTCGCCCGGCGCCGCAGCCTTGCGCAGCCAGCCCCTGCCCGCAGACCCGCGAGCAAAGCGAACGCCTGATGGCCGTCCGCCGATCCGATACGGACAGTCTGCTGCTTGTCGCAGCGACAACCTTCGCGGTGCTCGCATTGCAGAGCTTTTTCTCGACGCGCACGGTAGAGAGGTCCGTTGTCGATGAGCCGCAACCGATCGGCGACACCGACATCCCTCCACCAGCGACATTCACCCGCGAACTCGCCCAGTCCGGCCGCGGCCGCCATTCGTCCAGTCCGCTGCAGATTCCATGGACCGGCTGGAAGGACGTGCTGTGGCGGACCTATGAGCAGATCAATGAGGACCGGTTGCTGGCGATAGCGGCTGGGGTCGTATTTTTCGGCCTGCTCGCCGTCTTTCCGGCAATCACCGCACTGGTCTCCTGCTATGGGCTGTTTGCCGATGCTTCCACGATTTCGGACAACCTGCAGACGCTGGCGCTGATGCTGCCGGATGGCTCGTTCCAGATCGTGCAGGACCAGATCGCGCGCGTGCTCGCCAATGGTCAGGCCAAACTCGGCCTCACCTTCCTGTTCGGCCTTACGCTGGCGCTGTGGAGTGCCAATGCCGGTGTAAAGGCCGTGATAGATGCGCTCAATGTCGTCTATGGCGAGCGCGAGAAGCGCGGCTTCATCAAGCTCAATATGCTCTCGCTCGCTTTCACCACCGGCGCCATTGCCGCCTTGCTGCTGATGGTCAGCGCCGTGGTTGCGCTGCCGCTGACACTGGACCGGATCGGTCTCGCCACCGACAGCAAGACGATCATCAGCCTCTCCCGCTGGCCGCTTCTGCTGCTGGTGGTCGTGCTGGCGCTTGGCATTCTCTACCGCTTCGGTCCGAGCCGCCCCGGCGCGCGCTGGGAATGGCTCAGCATCGGCACCCTCGCTGCGGCACTGCTCTGGCTTGCCGGCTCGGCGCTGCTGTCTTGGTACCTGTCAAATTTCGGCAATTACAGCGCCACTTACGGCTCGCTCGGCGCCGCCATCGGCCTGATGATGTGGATGTGGATGTCGGCGATCATCGTTCTGTGCGGGGCCGAGCTGAATTCCGAGATCGAGCACCAGACCGCCGTAGATACCACCGTCGGACCTGGACGGCCGATGGGCGCACGTGGCGCCGCCATGGCCGATACCCTCGGCCGCGCCAGCACCTGAGGTGCAAAAGCACCGGTGGGCAAGTTCTCGCAGCCCTGCTTTCCGAATCAACAATAATGCTAAGGTTGGCCGGGTACTTAGCGCCGGGAGCGCTCGCGGCCGGACCTTTGTCGTGTCGTGCAGGAGTTTGGATTTGAGGATGTTGCGCGCGTTATGATCCGCATCTCCACGATTTTTGTCGGCATTTGCATGGTGCTGGTGTCAGCTTCGCTTGGCCTGGTGCTGTATGCGATCGCCGGCATCAGCGGCTACGAATCTGCCATCGTCGCACTGACAGCGCTGACCGTGATGATCCTCTACAACGCGGTGTCGATGCGCATCAAAGACCGCAACGAATCCACCGGCCAGATCACCGACCTGTCGCGCGGCACCGCCGACCTCGCTCGCCAGGTCGCCGAGTTCGGCCGCCGGCTCGCCGTGGTCGAGAGCAAGATCGCATCCGCCGGCACGGCCAATCAGGACCGTATCCAGACCGTCGCCGGCGAGATCGGCGAGTTGGGTGCGCTGGTGAAGCAACTCGCCACATCGGTCGCCACCCACGAAGACATGCTGACCGCGCTGCCAGCGACCGCGTCTGCCGCTATCGCGCCGCCATCGCCGCCGGTCAAACCCGTGACCGCTGCCGATGTGCCGCTCGCCGTCGAGGTCGCCGAAGACACCGTGACACCGACGGCGCCCGCTATCGTCGTCAAACCAGAGGCAAAGCCGGCGCGCGACAATGCGCAGTTCACCGCCATGGTGAAAAATGCCATCGCCGACAATCGCATCGACATCTATCTGCAGCCGATGGTCACGCTGCCGCAGCGCAAGGTGCGCTTCTACGAGGCGATGACGCGGCTGCGCGACGACAAGGATCAGGTGATCACGGCCGACGAGTTCATCGGCCCCGCAGAAGCCGCGGGCCTGATGGGCCAGATCGACCACATCGTGCTGCTGCGCTGCATGCAGGTGCTGCGCCGCCTGATGGTGCGCAACAAGGATGTCGGCGTGTTCTGCAACATGGCTGGCGCGACCCTGTCGAATGCCGAGACCTTTGCGCAATGCATCGACTTCCTCGAGGCCAACCGCGCGCTGGCGCCGTCCTTCGTGCTGGAATTCAAGCAGAACGTGTTCCGCAATCTCGGCCCGATCGAAAGCGAGCATCTCGCCGCCCTCGCCCAGCGCGGCTACCGCTTCTCCATCGATCACGTTACGGATTTGCGGATCGAGCCCCGCGACCTCGCCGATCGCGGCGTGCGCTTTATCAAGGTACCGGCAGCACTCCTGCTCGACCCCAAGCAGACGTCGAATTCCGACATTCATCCCGCCGATCTCTCCGACCTGCTCGGCCGTTTCGGAATCGACCTGATCGCCGAGCGAATCGAGGGCGAACGGGCCGTGGTCGACCTGCTCGACTTCGACGTCCGGTTCGGGCAAGGCTTCCTGTTCGCGGCGCCCCGCCCGCTCCGGCCGGAAACGCCGGCCAATGGCGGTGCGCCAAATCCCTCCGCCAAGGACCCCGCAAAGGCGCCCACCGACCCCAATGGCCTAGCGAGATCCGCCCCAACCACGCCTGCGCGGCCTGAGCCGCCGCGCACCACCGGCAATGCCGCGCTGGCGCGCCGCGCCACCGGCCCGAACTGATCGGCACTCAATTCATGACCACACTGCGTTTCGTCGAGCGCTTGCGCGACCTCACCGGACATGTCGACGTCGTCCTCAGCGATATCTGGGGCGTCGTCCATAACGGCCTCGAGTCCTTCCCCGAAGCCTGCGAGGCGTTGCATACGTTTCGCGCCAAGGGCGGCACAGTGATCATGATCACCAATGCGCCGCGCCCCGCCGACTCCGTGCAGCGGCAGCTCCGCAAGCTCGGCGTCGCTGACGACACCTATGACGCCATTGTCTCGTCCGGCGACCTCACACGCAATTTCGTCGCGGGCCGGCCGGGTCAGGCGATGTATCTGATCGGACCGGACCGCGACAGTTCGATCCATCGCGGCCTCGATGTGAAGCTCACCCAGCTGGAACAGGCCGATTACATCGTCTGCAGCGGATTGTTCGACGACGAGACCGAATCCGCCGACGACTATCGCGACATGATGAGCCAGGCGCTGGCGCGCAAACTGACGCTCGTATGCGCCAATCCGGACATCATCGTCGAGCGCGGCGACCGCTTGATCTACTGCGCCGGCGCGGTCGCTGAACTCTATCGCGAGATGGGCGGCGAGGTGATCTTCTACGGCAAGCCGCATCGGCCGATCTACGATCAGGCCATGGCGCTGGCCAAGGCGAAGCGCGGCAAGGACACGACGCTGGATCGCGTCCTGGCGATCGGCGATTCCGTGCGCACCGACCTCACCGGCGCGCACGCCTATGGCATCGACCTGCTGTTCGTCACCCGCGGCATCCATGCCGGCGACTTCGAAGGCATCGAACAGATGGGCGCCGCGGAAGTGAAAGAACTGTTCGGCCATCCACCGAAGGCGCTGATGCGCGAATTAAAGTGGTGAGCTGAAACATAGAATGAGATGACGCTCTCGGTCGTCATGGCCGCACAGCGCGAAGCGAGCTTCGCAATAATCCCAGGCTTCTCCCCACGTCATGGCCGGGCTTGACCCGGCCATCCACCTTGTCTTGTGCGACGGTGTGCGGGCCAAGCTGGATCCCCGGGTCGAGCCCGGGGATGACACCTGTGGGTGCGGCGCCTTCGTCGCGCCATCGCAGATTCAACTGTCAAACAGCCACTGCTCTTCAGACATGCGTCATCACCCCCATTGTTTGCGGCGCGGGGGCGCCGTCGTTGCTTGCATTCCCGCCCCCTTGTGAGAGGGCGTGCGGAACGCCAGGTGCCCGTTGCACCCTTGGGCCTGATGCGATGCGGTCTTCCGCAATTGTGAGTGCATCAGGACTTTCGGAGGCGCCGAGCAAGTGCCCGACGTTCCGCCTGCGGTGTTTTTTCGGTTGCCTGCACATCTGCCATGGCGAACGGTCCCATCACCAAAATTAATGTCCCAGGGCGGAGGGACAGGGTAGCCGCAAAGCACTTGGCCGAACGCGTTTCGATTTGGTCGTCCGTCACACTGTCCAGGGCTCTTTCCATCCCAAGGTCGGCCGTCTCCTTGCCAGTGGCAGTGCTGGCGCAGATCCGTCCTGCCCGAAGACAGACGTCACCCATGAACCGCGTGACGCCGCATCTCCGGCGTCCACCGCATCCCACCCCGCGAACGTGACGATCGCGATCGCCCCTCTCGGTGGGGCAGGACGAGGGGGGAATATAATCAAGAAAGGGATACTGTCAACGGGAAATAGGAAAATATGTCCGGGAACGTTCAGCCCGAGTCCATCCCACACTCGTCATTCCGGGGCGCGGCCGGCACTTCCCGGACGCGAACCCGGAATCCCGACATGGGAGTCTCCGTAGAGCCAAACACATCGGGATTCCGGGTTCGCACTTCAGCGGCTCTGCCGCTTGCGTGCGCCCCGGAATGACGAGTGGATCGAGATTCCCCGCCACTCGAATTGGAGTGGCTGAAGTTCGCCTGCGTGTGACGTCGTCGCATTCCGACGCCCCGGAATGACCGGGCGAGCCGAAACGCAAAATGCCCGGCACGAGGCCGGGCATTGCGAAACTCAAAAGCTCTGAGCGAAGCTGCGCGGCTTACGCTGGCACGGTGTCCGGGAACACGGCTTCGATCTTGGTCTTCAGCGTCGCCGCGTTGAACGGCTTGACGATGTAGTTGTTCACGCCGGCCTTCTTGGCGGCAATCACGTTCTCGGTCTTGGATTCTGCCGTGATCATGATGAAAGGGGTCTGCGACAGGTTGGGATCGGCGCGGACTTCCTTGAGCAGGTCGTAGCCCGTCATCGGCTCCATGTTCCAGTCGGAAATCACGAGGCCATACTTCTTGGTACGCATCTTTTCCAGCGCCATCGAACCATCGCTGGCATCGTCGATGTGTTCGAAACCAAGCTGCTTCAGAAGATTGCGAATGATGCGGATCATGGTGTTGTAATCGTCCACCACCAGCACCGTCATCGACAAATCAACCGCCATCTTCATTCCCCCTGAGGCACGATACGCAAATGCAAAAAATGATATTTGCCGTCAGGCAAACCGTTCCAACCGGGATTGGCGAGTATTGCTGTCCGCGGCTTGGGCCAAGAATTAGCAGGGTGGGTTAAATTTCCAGTTAACCGCCCCATGGCGCGAAATTCGTCAAATTCGAGAAGAAAGCCGATTTTACCTTCGCTTGACTTCGACGTGGTGGGCGCGCCACGGTCCCTCACCCGCCAAAACCACCAACGAATCCAATCATGACGACTGCTTTCAGCGTGATCCGCGACACAACGCCTGCCAATGCCATCCCGCGCGGATGCGTCGTGGCAATGGGTAATTTCGACGGCGTCCATCTCGGCCACCGCGCCGTCATCGGTGCTGCGTTACGCATGGCGGAACTGCATAAAACAAGCGCTTTGGCGGTGACCTTCGAGCCGCATCCGCGCAGTTTCTTCAGCCCCAACACACCGCAGTTCCGGCTCTCCGACGAAGCCGCCAAGCTGCGCCTGCTGGCAGGAACCGGCCTCGCCGGCGCCGTCGTGATGACGTTCGACAAGGGACGCGCCAGCACCACGGCGCAAGACTTCATTCACCACGATCTCATTGAGCGTCTCGGCATCAGCGGCATCGCCGTCGGCTACGACTTTCATTTCGGCAAAGGCCGCGTCGGTTCGCCCAGCCTGCTGGCCAACGAAGCGCCGCGCCTCGGCATCGAGGTCGACATCCAGCCGCATGTCGATATCGATGAGCGCCCGGTGTCTTCGACGGCCATCCGCATGGCCTTGGCTGAGGGCCAGGTGACCGAGGCCACGGAGATGCTGAACGGGCCGTGGTTCGTCACCGGCGAAGTGATCCACGGCAAAAAGCTCGGCCGCGACCTTGGCTATCCCACCGCCAATATCCGCCTGAATAACAATTGCGGCCTCAAGCACGGCATCTACGCCGTGCGGGTCGGCCGCGGAAACGAGCGCTTCGACGGCGTTGCATCCTTTGGCCGCCGCCCGACCTTCGATAACGGCGCGCCTTTGCTCGAAGTGTTCCTGTTCGACTTCAAGGGCGACCTTTACGGCCAGGCACTGGACGTCGCCTTCATTGCCTTCATCCGCGATGAAATGAAATTCGAGGGCATCGAACCCCTGATCCGCCAGATGGACGACGACAGCGCCAGGGCGCGGGCCGCGCTGGCGGCTGCACCGGATGCGTTTCCGAAACTGGGAGACATCGACTGACCAGGACCGAAAAGCAGAAAATGCTCGCCGGCGAACTCTATCGCCCCGGCAGCCCCGAACTGGTCGCTGACGAGAAGGCCAACAAGGCCTGGCTCGCGAAATACAACGCGCAGCTGGACCGGCCCGTGGCCGAACGACGGACACTGCTCGCCGAGCATTTCGGCAAGGTCGGCGCCGACTGCGTGATCCGGCCGCCGTTCTTCTGCGACTACGGCTACAACATCCATCTCGGCGACAGTGTTTTCCTGAATTTCAACTGCGTGATCCTGGACATCGTCGCGGTCACCATCGGCGACCGCACCCAAATCGGCCCGGCCGTGCAGATCTACGCCGCCGACCATCCCCGGGACGGCGAGACCCGCCGCAGCGGGCTGGAATTCGGCCGGCCGGTCAAAATCGGCGCCGATGTCTGGATCGGCGGCGGGGCCATTATCGTGCCCGGTGTCACCATCGGTGACGGCGCCGTGATCGGGGCCGGCAGCGTCGTGACCCGGGACGTTCCGGACGGCGCCACCGTGGCAGGCAATCCGGCCCGGGTGATTGGCAAACGGGGCTAATCCGACCCTTTGCGATCGTCTCCCCGGCTGCTATTGAGTGCCGGATGTCTGCACGGCGCCCCATCATAAGCATTATCGGCCCGGCTTCCGCCTGAGCTTCGCTCGGCGCAAGACCGGGACCGTCCAGTTTCATCGCGTTTTCACGCGTTTCAGCGCCATTCGAGCAAGCCAGAGCCATTATGTCCGACAAGCCCGCCAAATCTGATACCCACGACTATTCCAAGACCCTCTATTTGCCGCAGACCGAATTTCCGATGCGCGCCGGACTGCCGACCAGCGAGCCGAAAATGCTGGCGCGCTGGAACGAGATCGACCTCTACGGCAAGCTGCGCGAGACCGCCAAGGGCAAGCCGAAATTCGTGCTGCATGACGGCCCGCCCTACGCCAATGGCAACATCCATATCGGGCATGCGCTCAACAAGATCCTCAAGGACGTGGTGACCAAGAGCCAGCAGATGCTGGGCTTTGACTCGAACTACGTGCCGGGCTGGGACTGTCACGGCCTGCCGATCGAGTGGAAGATCGAGGAAGAGAACTACCGCTCCAAGGGCAAGGTCAAGCCGAACTTCAAGGACGGCGCGGCGATGATCGCGTTCCGCCAGGAATGCCGTGCCTATGCCAACAAGTGGCTCGACATCCAGCGCGAGGAATTCAAGCGACTCGGCATCATCGGCGACTGGGCCGGCCGCTACGCCACCATGGACTATTTCGCCGAAGCGCAGATCGCCCGCGAGCTGATGAAGTTCGCGGCCAATGGCACGCTGTATCGCGGATCGAAGCCTGTGATGTGGAGCGTGGTCGAGAAGACCGCGCTGGCCGAAGCCGAAGTCGAATATGAGGACTACACGTCGGATGCGGTATGGGTGAAATTCCCCGTGGCCGCCGAATTCGGCCGGCTCGCCAAGGCCGCGGTGGTGATCTGGACCACCACGCCATGGACGCTGCCGGCCAATCGCGCCATCTCGTTCTCCAGCAAGATCTCTTACGGCCTCTATGAAGTCACCGAGGCGCCGGAGGATAACTGGCTGAAGACCGGCGATCTGCTGATCCTCGCCGACGCGCTGGCCGAGAGCGTGTTCAAGCAGGCGCGCGTGACGTCCTGGAAGAAGAGCAGCGAGCTGTCGTCCGATATCCTCGAGGATCTGGAATGCCGTCATCCGCTCAAGGGTCTCGCCGGCGGCTATGACTTCATCGTGCCGCTGCTCGACGGCGATCACGTCACCGACGATACCGGCACCGGCTTCGTGCATACCGCGCCAAGCCACGGCCGCGACGACTTCGATATCTGGACGTCGAATGGCCGCCAGCTCACCGAGCGCGGCATCGCTACCACGATCCCCTACACGGTCGATGAGAACGGCGCGCTGACCGAACAGGCGCCGGGCTTCGCCGGCACCCGCGTGATCAACGACAAGGGCGAGAAGGGCGACGCCAACGAGGCCGTCATCAAGGCGCTGGTCGAGCGCGGCATGCTGGTGGCGCGTGCGCGCCTGAAGCATCAGTATCCGCATTCCTGGCGCTCCAAGAAGCCGGTGATCTATCGCAACACGCCGCAATGGTTCATCGCGATGGACAAGGACATTTTGGAAGTGAACGCTCCCGGCAAGCCGGGAGCTATGGCGGACGACGGCAAGGCGAAGCCCGGCGACACGCTGCGTCACCGTGCCCTCGAAGCCATCAAGGTCACGCAATGGGTGCCGGCCACCGGCCAGAACCGCATCAACGGCATGATCAACACCAAGCCCGACTGGGTGATCTCGCGCCAGCGCGCCTGGGGCGTGCCGATCGCGGTGTTCGTGCGCGAGAAAGGCGACGGCTCTGCCGAGATCCTGCAGGATGAGGCCGTCAACAAGCGCATTGCCGACGCCTTCGAGAAGGAAGGCGCCGACGCCTGGTATGCCGAAGGCGCGCGTGAACATTTCCTCGGCTCGCTTGCCAATGAAGAGTGGAAGAAGGTCGACGACATCTGCGACGTCTGGTTCGATTCAGGCTCCACACACGCCTTCGTGCTCGAAGACCCCGTGCACTTCCCCGGCCTTGCCGGCATCAAGCGCAAGGCCCAGGGCGGCGCGGACACCGTCATGTATCTGGAAGGCTCCGACCAGCACCGCGGCTGGTTCCAGTCGTCGCTGCTGGAGAGCAGCGGCACCCGCGGCCGCGCACCGTTCGACGTCGTGCTGACCCACGGCTTCACGCTCGACGAAAACGGTCGCAAGATGTCGAAATCGATCGGCAACACCATCGAGCCGCAGAAGATCATCAAGGACTCCGGCGCCGACATCCTGCGCCTGTGGGTCTGCGCCACCGATTATGCCGACGACCAGCGCATCGGCCCGGAGATCATCAAGAACACCATCGAGACCTATCGCAAGCTGCGCAACAGCGTGCGCTGGATGCTCGGCAGCCTCGCGCACTTCCACGACGAGGAGCGCGTCAGGGCAGACGATATGCCGGAGCTCGAACGGCTGATGCTGCATCGTCTCTCGGAAGTCGATGCGGTGGTGCGACAAGCCTATGCCGATTTCGACTACAAGACGGTGGTGGCCACACTCGCCGCCTTCATGAACACCGAACTGTCGGCCTTCTACTTCGACATCCGCAAGGACACGCTGTATTGCGACGCGCCGTCGTCGGTGACACGCAAGGCGTCGCTGACCGTGATCGATTACCTGTTCCGTTCGATCGTGACCTGGTTCGCACCCATTCTGAGCTTCACCGCCGAAGAAGCATGGCTGTCGCGCTATGGCAGCAGCTCCGTGTCGGTGCATCTCGAAACGTTCCAGAAGACGCTGCCGGCATGGCGTAACGAGGCGCTCGCCGCGAAATGGGAAACCATCCGCAATGTGCGCCGCGTCGTCACCGGCGCGCTGGAAGTCGAGCGCGCTGCCAAGAACATCGGCTCGTCGCTGGAGGCCTCACCGCTGATCCATGTCACAGACCCCGCGATCTTTGCCATACTGGCCGACGTCGATCTTGCGGAGATCTGCATCACCTCGAATGCGATGCTGACCAATGCCGAAGCACCCGCAGGCGCCTTCGCGCTGAACGACGTGCCCAGCGTTGCCGTGGTCGTGGAAAAGGCCGTCGGCACCAAATGTGCGCGGTCGTGGAAGATCCTGCCGACCGTGGGTGAGGACAAGGAGTATCCCGACGTCACCCCGCGCGACGCGCAAGCACTGCGGGAGTGGAAGGCGCTGGGAGTGGCTGTTTGAAACCAGCCGTCCGCTCCGGGCTGATCGCAGCCATCGTCATCCTGATCCTCGATCAGGCGACGAAGTTGTGGCTGCTCTATGCCTTCGATCTCGGCCATCGCGGCGTGGTCCCGGTCACGCCGTTCTTCGATCTCGTCCTGGCCTGGAATACCGGCATCAGCTACGGCTGGTTCTCCGATTCCGGCCCCACCGGCCAGGTCGTGCTGGTGGCCATCAAGGCGATCGCGGTGGTGGCGCTGGCCGTCTGGATGGCGAAATCGGAGACCAAACTGGCCACGATCGGGCTGGGGCTGATCATCGGGGGCGCGATCGGCAATGCCATCGACCGGTTCGCCTATGGCGCCGTGGTCGATTTCGCCCTCCTTCACGTGGAAATCGCCGGCAAGACCTACAACTGGTACGTGTTTAACCTTGCCGATGTCGCCATTGTTGCCGGTGTAGCGGCCCTGCTGTATGACTCTTTCTTCACGGTACCCGCCGCAAAAGCGCCCTGATCCCAGCCGATACGCAAGGCCAAGGGCGATACCAGCGGAACCGCACCAGGATTCTTCGGATTCTTGCCGATCCGCCAGATATTTGAACAGGATGAACACGATGCGCGAGACCGAAACCGGTTGGGCTCTGCACACTTCATCGGGCGCCTGGATGCGCGCCCTGCGCCTTACCGCCGTTGCCCTTAGCGTTGGTCTCGTGATGTCCGCTGGTGCCGCACGCGCCCAGGACGCCGAGGAAGAAGACCAGCCATTCGAGCAGAAGGTCATCAAGCAGATCATGACCGGTCTCGGCGGCACCAACATGGAAAACACCGGGATCGACTACCGCGAGCGCTCGCCGCTGGTGGTCCCGCCGAAGATCGACCTGCCGCCGCCGGATGCCAAGGGCCCCGCGCCTGTCGCCAACTGGCCGAAGGATCCGGATGTACAGCAGCGCCGCGCAGCCGCCGCCAACGCCAAGACCGGACGTCCGGAAGAAGTGCTGGAAGCCGCGCGTCCGTTAACCCCGCGCGAGATGGCGCCGAAGCGCGCACGTGGCGCCTCGTCCGCCGTGGACAATTCCTCACCAGGCGATCCGAACAAGAACATCGTGCTGAGCCCGAAGCAGCTCGGCTATGAGGGTGGCCTGTTCAAGAACATGTTCGGCAGCAACAAGGGTGAGACCGCCGAATTCAAGGGCGAGCCGACACGCGAGTCGCTGACCCAGCCGCCAGCCGGTTACCAGACGCCTGCCTCGGGCTATGCCTATGGCACCGGGCCGAAGGAAACCATGAAGAACGATTACAACATCAACCCGATGACGGGTAAGTTCTGATCGCAGCGCTCCCTTTGCGCCGCCATTCCAAAGACGTCCTTTCACTGCGATCAGCCTGCACGCGCGGATGTGTCCCGCGCGATGGCTTGGTCACGCCTTTCCCCATGCTTTGGAGCTGTTAGCCCCGCCATGACCTCTTCATTCCGACTTGCCGCACGATCCGTCGCAGTCGTCGCTTTGCTGCTCGCTCCCGCCCTCGCCATATCGGGCGCCCGCGCACAGACGGTGACGGCGAAACCGCCAACCACGTTCAAGCTCGATAACGGCATGCAGGTCGTGGTGATCGAGGATCACCGCACGCCCGTCGTGACGCAGATGATCTGGTATAAGGTTGGCTCGGCCGACGAGACGCCGGGCAAGTCAGGCTTGGCGCATTTCCTCGAACATCTGATGTTCAAGGGCACAGCGAAACATCCGGTCGGTGAATTCTCGCAGACCGTGCAGCGCGTCGGCGGCGAGGAGAACGCTTTCACCTCGACCGACTATACCGGCTACTACCAGCGCATCAGCAAGGACCAGCTGGGCAAGATGATGGAATTCGAGGCCGATCGCATGACCGGCCTGGTGCTGAAGGACGAGAACGTGCTGCCCGAGCGCGACGTCGTGCTGGAAGAATACAACATGCGCGTCGCCAACAGCCCGGATGCTCGGCTGTCCGAGCAGATCATGGCCGCGCTCTATCTCAACCATCCCTATGGCCGCCCGATCATCGGCTGGCATCAGGAGATCGAGAAGCTCGACCGCGAGGATGCGCTCGCCTTCTACAAGCGCTTCTACGCCCCCAACAATGCGACGCTGATCATCGCCGGCGATGTCGACCCGACGGAGATCCGCCCGATGGTGGAGCGCACCTATGGCGTGGTCCCGGCGCAACCGGCGATCCCCGAACGCCGCATGCGCCCACAGGAGCCGACGCCCGCCGCGCCGCGCACGGTGACGCTCTCCGATCCGCGTGTCGAACAGACAAGCCTGCGCCGCTACTATCTGGTGCCATCGGCCACCACCGCTGCGGCCGGCGAGAGCCAGGCACTCGATGTGCTCGGCCAGTTGATCGGCGGCGGCGCGAACTCCTATCTCTACCGCGCCCTCGTCATCGACAAACAGCTCGCGATCAATGCCGGTGCCAGCTATCAGGGTACCGCGCTCGACAGCGCACAGTTCATGATTTCAGCCTCGCCGAAGCCGGGCACCGAATTCGCCGATATCGAAAAGACCATCGACGCCGTGATCGCCGACCTCGCGACCAACCCGGTGCCGGCTGCCGACCTCGAACGCGTCAAGACGCAGCTCGTCGCCGAAGCCACCTATGCACAGGACAGCCAGGCCTCACTGGCGCGCTGGTATGGCGCGGCACTCACCACGGGCCTCAGCGTCGAGGACATCCGTAGCTGGCCCGACCGCATCAAGGCGGTCACCGCCGAACAGGTGCGCGCAGCCGCCCAGACCTGGCTCGACAAGAAGCGCTCGGTCACCGGCTATCTGATCAAGGATACATCTGCGCCGAAGCGCGAGGAGAAGCGGTCGTGAGCATCATCTTCAACGCCGGCCGCCTCGGCATTGCCGTCGCCACCGCCTTCTCACTTGTCACCCTGACGGTGACGCCATCTTTCGCCGCCGCCAAGGTGCAGCGGCTCGTGACGCCGGGCGGCATCGAAGCCTGGTTCGTGCAGGATGCAACCGTTCCCCTGATCGCAATGGAATATGCGTTCGGCGGCGGTGCGGCACAGGATCCGAAGGATAAATCCGGCACTGCCAACATGGTGGCCAGCCTGATGGACGAAGGCGCGGGCGATCTCGATTCCACGACCTTCCGCGATCGCATGGAACGCCGCGCCATCGAGCTCAACTTCAACGCCCAGCGCGATTACCTGCGTGGCTCGCTGCGCATGCTGAAAGAGCATCGTGACGAAGCATTCGACCTCGCCCGCCTCGCTTTGACGTCGCCACGCTTCGACGCTCCCGATGTCGAGCGCATCCGCGCGCAGATCATGTCCGGCCTGCGCCGCGAAACCTCGAACCCGAATTCGCTGGCGACGCGCAAGTTTCTGCAGGTGGCATTCGGCGACCATCCCTATAGCCGGCCGTCCAATGGCAGCCTGACCGACGTGCCGACCATCAATGTCGACGACATCAAGGCCTACAAGCAACGCATCGTCGCGAAAGACACGCTGAAGATTGCGGTGGTCGGTGACATCGATTCCGACACGCTCGCGACATTGCTGGACAAGACCTTCGGCGGCCTGCCCGCCAAGGCGACACTGACGCCGATCCCGGAAGTCACAGCGGCCAAGCCGCCGCAGAAGGAATCCGTGACGCTGGACGTGCCGCAGACGGTCATCACCTTCGGCAGCCCCGGCGTCAAACGCGACGATCCGAACTTCATGGCTGCCTATATCGTCAATCACATCCTCGGCGGCGGCACGCTGTCGTCGCGGCTGTATCACGAAGTGCGCGAGAAGCGCGGCCTGGTCTATTCCGTCAGTGGCTCGCTGCTGTGGATGCAGCATTCCGGCATCTATATCGGCAGCACCGCGACTCGCGCCGACCGGGCCACCGAGACGGTCGATACCGTGACCAGCGAAGTAAAACGCATGGCCGAGCAGGGTCCGACCCAGCGCGAGCTGGACGAGGCGAAGTCCTATCTCAAGGGTTCGCAGATGCTGGCGCTCGACACGTCGTCGAAACTGGCCGGCGCGCTGCTGCAATACCAGCTCGACAGACTGCCGATCGATTACATCGAGAAGCGCAATGCCGTGGTCGACGCTGTGACGCTGGATCAGGCCAAGGCGGCAGCCAAGAAGCTGTGGGCGGATGGCCTGCTGACCGTCGTCGTCGGCCGCGCGCCGCAGGCGGCCGCAGCGCCGGTGGCCCCGGCGCCGAAGGCCAACTGAGGCGCCGCCATGCGGATCGCGGTGATCGGTGCTGGCGCGGTCGGCTGCTACTATGGCGCCAAGCTGCTGCGCGCCGGCCATGACGTGACATTGGTCGGACGCCAGATCCATGTCGATGCGATCAATGCGCACGGCCTTCGGTTCGAGAGCGCCGAGTTCGACGGTTTCATTCCAGCGAAGGCGGTGACGCAGAGCACCGATCTCGCGCCGCCGGACCTCGTTCTGTTCGCCGTGAAGTCCGGCGATACCGACAGTTCGGCGGCCGCGCTGAAGCCGGTGCTCAAAGCCAATTCCATCGTGCTGAGCTTGCAGAACGGCGTCGACAATCCCGAGCGCCTGCGCGCCATCCTCAGCCAGCCGGTGATCGCTGCAGCGGTCTATGTGGCCGCCGAGATGCCGGGTCCAGGCCACATTAAGCACAACGGACGCGGCGAGTTGATCATCGGCGCATCGCCCGAGAGCGACGCGCTTGCGAAGCTGCTGTCCGATGCCGGCGTGCCGACCGCCGTCGCCGGAGACATCGACGCGGTGCAGTGGTCCAAGCTTATCAACAACTGCGCCTATAACGCGCTGTCGGCGGTGGCCGGGATTGCCTATGGCGAGATGTTCAAGGTCGAGGGCGTGCCTGACATCGTGACCGATGCCGTTACCGAATGCCTAGCTGTAGCGCGCGCCTGCGGCGTGTCGCTGCCCGCCGACCTCCTGGACAAGACCCTCGCCCTCGCCGCCAGCATGCCGCTTCAGCAATCGTCGACGTCGCAGGATCTCGCGCGTGGCAAGCCGTCGGAGATCGACTTCCTCAACGGCTTCATTGTCCGCAAGGGCCTGGAGCATGGGATTCCGACGCCAACCAACCATGCGCTGCAGGTCATGGTGAAGCTGGTCGAACGCAGCGGGTCACGGCGGTCCTAGCCGCGCTTCACGGGCTTCGGTGGATCCCAGAGCCGGAAGCCGCCTTTGAACGCATTCGCGTTGTCGCCGCGCCGGGTCTTGCGCGGGAGTTTGTCGAGCATCCACACATTGCCACCGCCGAGCACCGTATAGTCGGGCTCCAGCGCAGCCGTCAGATCAGCAACGACATCAGCCACGCGCTGCCGCCACTTCTTCTTGCCCAGCCGCTTCAGGCCGGCTGCGCCGACATAATCCTCGAATGTCTTGTGACGATAGGGCAGATGACCGAGCTCCATCGGCTCGGACAGACCATCGATGATCATGGCCGCACCCAGTCCGGTGCCGAGGCCGAGAAACAGCATCCGGCCGCCATCATAGCTGCCGACCGCTTGCATCATGGCGTCGTTCACAAGCTTCGTGGGCTTGCGGAATGCCCGTTCGAAATCGAAACCCTTCCAGCCCGTGCCGAGATTGTGTGGCTCCTTGAGCGGACGATTGCCGGCCACCGGGCCGGGATAGCCGGCTGAGACGACGTCATAGCGCCAGTCTTTAGTCAGCGCCTTGACCTTGCGCACCATTTCCTTCGCGGACAGGTCTGGACCGGATTCGAATTCGCGTTTGATCCCTTCACGGCTGGTCATCACCTTCACATGGGTACCGCCGATATCGATGGTGAGAATATTGCGGGGGGTCTTGGTCATGAGACGTCCGGATTGACTGATGGTGCAACGATAAGCCTCGGCAGGGCGCCAGTTCCAGCATTGCCGCTATGTCCCGGGCATATCTTTGCGATCTGCGATCAAGCGCACGGGTGCACCAAGCAAAACGCGGTATCCTGTGCTACGGAGACAGAATGCTGCTCCGGATCACCCGCTCCATCGCCATCGACGAAGACGATATCGATATCGTCTTCGTCCGCGCGTCCGGACCTGGCGGACAGAACGTCAACAAGGTTTCCACCGCCGCGCAATTGCGCTTCGACAGCCGCAAGCTGGCGCTGCCGGAGGACACCGCGATCCGCCTGCGCACCCTCGCCGGCCAGCGCATGACCAAGGACGGCGTGATCGTGATCCACGCCCAGCGCTTCCGCACCCAGGAGCGCAACAAGGCCGACGCCATCGAGCGGCTGGTCGAACTGATGCAGGAAGCCGCCTTCCGGCAGGCGCCGCGGCGGGCCACCAAGCCGACGCTCGGCTCGAAAATGCGCCGCCTCGACGGCAAGAAGCGCCGCAGCGACGTCAAGGCTGGCCGCGGCGGGCGTTTCGACGACTGAGCGGCGGAGCTACCACTCCGAACCATCTCTTCAAGGAATACCCCGATGGCCAAACCCGTTCACTCCATGATCCGCGTGCTCGACGAAGCGCGCGCACTGGACTTCTACAAACGCGCTTTTGGCCTCGAGATTGCCGAGCGCATCGCATTTCCCGACTTTGCGCTGATCTATCTGCGCCACCCCTCCTCGCCCTTCGAACTCGAACTGACGGTGAATTTCGACCGCACCGAGCCCTATGTGCTGGGCGACGGTTACGGCCATCTCGCCGTCGTCGTGGACGACGTGGCGGCGGAACATGCCCGCTTCGAGCGCGAGAAGCTCGCGCCCGGGCCGCTGCGCGATTTCAAGCATGAGGGCCGCACGCTGGCGCAGTTCTTCTTCGCCACCGACCCCGACGGCTACAAGATCGAGGTGATCCAGAAAGGCGGCCGATTCGCTTAAAGCGTTTTCGAGCGAAGTGGATACCGGTTCGCGTCAGGAAAACGCGTCGAAACAAAAAGCCAGAACCGGGGAAAAGCGGGCTGCGGCGGGGACATCAGGCGCCCGGGGCCATAGAATGGCGCTTCAGGTTCCCTACATATCCCCGACCCATCACCACGCCCCGAGATCCATGCCCGTCCGCCAATTACCCGAAACCATCGTCAACCGCATCGCCGCCGGCGAGGTGGTCGAGCGGCCGGCCAGTGTCGTGAAAGAGCTGGTGGAGAATGCCATCGATGCCGGCGCCTCCCGGGTCGAGATTTTCACCGATGGTGGCGGACGGCGGAAGATCGCCATCACCGATGACGGCGGCGGCATGACTCATGGCGATCTCACCCTGGCCGTGGACCGCCACGCCACCTCGAAGCTCGATGACGAGGACCTGCTGCAGATCCGCACCCTCGGTTTTCGCGGCGAGGCCCTGCCCTCCATCGGGTCGGTGGCGCGGCTGAGCATCACCACACGCCACGCGTCGGAACCGCATGCCTGGTCGCGTACCGTCGATGGCGGCGAGAAATCGCCGATCGCGCCCGCCGCGCTGTCGCAGGGCACCCGCGTCGAGGTCAGCGATCTGTTCTACGCGACGCCTGCCCGGCTGAAATTTCTCAAGACCGACCGCACCGAAGCCGACGCGATCCGCGAAGTCGTCCGCCGCCTCGCAATGGCGCGGCCGGATATCGCCTTCACCATGGCCGGCGAAGAACGCGCACCGGTGACATGGGCGGCGGCCCTGCCCGGGCCGGCCGGACAGTTGACGCGGCTTGGCGACATTCTCGGGCCTGAGTTTCGTCTCAGTGCCATTGAAGTGCGCAGCGAGCGCGAAGGCGTGGTGGTTGAAGGTTTTGCTGCGGCGCCATCGCTGACCCGCGCCAATGCGCTTGGACAGTATCTGTTCGTCAATGGCCGTCCGGTCCGCGACAAGCTGATCATCGGTGCGGTGCGCGCAGCCTATTCCGATTATCTGCCCCGCGACCGCCATCCGATCGTCGCGCTGTTCGTCACGCTCGACCCAACGGAGGTCGATGCCAATGTGCATCCGGCCAAGACCGAAGTGCGTTTCCGCAATGCCGGGCTGGTGCGCGGGCTGATCGTGCATGCCCTGAAAGAAGGCCTCGCCCGCGAAGGACGCCGCACCGCGGCAAATAGCGACGGCGCCGTGCTGGACTCGTTCCGCCCCAACTTCGCCCCGAATTTTGCGCCGCGCCCGAATGCGAACTGGGACTGGCAGCGCTCGCCGGCCTATCCGGTCAATCCAATGCCGGGCTTCGATGGTTCGGCGGCGTTTGCCGAACGCAGCCAGGCGGCATTCGATGTCGGCACGCCCACGGCCGATGTGCGTTTTGAAGAGACGCCGCAGACCGATCTGGTCGACCGGCCGCTCGGTGCCGCGCGTGCGCAGGTGCATGAGAACTACATCATCGCGCAGACCCGCGACGGCATGATCGTGGTCGATCAGCACGCCGCGCATGAACGTATCGTCTATGAGCGGCTGAAGGCATCACTGGCCGCCAATGGCGTGCAGCGACAGATCCTGCTGATCCCCGAGATCGTCGAAATGGACGAGGCCATCGTGGAGAAACTGTTCGATCGCGCCGAGGAACTCGCAAGCTATGGCCTCGCCATCGACAGTTTCGGCCCCGGCGCCATTGCCGTGCGCGAGACACCGTCGCTGCTCGGCAAGACCAATGCCGCGTCGCTGCTGCGCGATCTCGCCGAACATATGGCCGAATGGGACGAGGCGCTGCCGCTGGAGCGCCGGCTGCTGCATGTGGCCGCGACCATGGCCTGCCACGGCTCGGTGCGCTCAGGCCGCCGCCTGCGGCCCGAGGAAATGAACGCCCTGCTGCGCGAAATGGAAGACACGCCAAATTCCGGCCAGTGCAATCACGGCCGGCCGACTTATGTCGAGCTGAAGCTCAGCGATATCGAGAAGCTGTTCGGGCGACGATAGACCCCTCAGCCGTCATTGCGAGCGCAGCGAAGCAATCCAGAGCCGCAAGCGAAGACTGGATTGCCGCGTCGCTTCGCTCCTCGCAATGACGTGGACGGGCTGGTGCTCGACTCACGTATATTTCGGATCGCGCTCGAGCAGCTCGATCGACACGCCCTGCGGCGCGCGGATGAAGCAGATGCGCAGGCCGGGCTTCAGCGTATGGGGCTCCTTGGTGAACTCGACGCCCTTGGCCTTCAGCGAAGCGGCCACGGCATCGATGTCCTTCACCTTCAGGCCGAAATGATCGAGGCCCTGATAGGGCGTGACCGGCGGCGGGTTGACGCCCATTTCCGGCGTCACGGGGGCCAGGAAGATCATGCCGCCGCCGAGCCTGATATCGATGCGGCCAGGCGCGCGCAGAATCTCCGCGCCGAGCATGTCGGCAAACCACTGCGCGGTGGCTTCGGTGTCCGGCGTGCGGATATGGACGTGATCCCAGGTGTATTCGATCGCAGACATCGGCGGCTCCTTTTGACGTCTTCTTACACAGATCGCAGAAACGTAAACTCGGTATCGTCATAGGCCCGGCGCTCGAGTTCTTCGAACCCGTCGGGCGCCGCAAAGGCAGCATCCTTCGCCTCTTCCACCACCAGCAAAGCGCCCGGCGTCAGCCAGCCACCATCGCGCAGCGAGGCCAGCGCCTTTTCGGCAAGCTTCATGCGATAGGGCGGATCGAGGAACACAAGTGAGAACGGCTCGACCGGATGGGCGGGACCGAGATCGGCGGCGTCGCGGCGATACACTTTGGTCACGCCGCCGAGACCGAGCGCCTCGACATTGTTGCGGAGCAGCGCGCGCGCCTCGGACCCGTTGTCGACGAACAGCGTGAACTTGGCGCCGCGCGATACGGCCTCGATGCCAAGCGCGCCGGTGCCGGCAAACAGATCGAGCACGCGTGCGTCAGCGATCGGACTTTCGTAAGCGTGGATCAGGATATTGAACAACGACTCGCGCAGTCGATCCGCCGTGGGACGGATCGCCTGCGTCGTGGGCGACGCGATGTTGCGGCCCTTCAGCCGGCCACCGACGACACGCATCAGATGCCTCGCAACGAATACTGCGCCGCTGCCGCGGGCGCTGTGAACTCCCCTCCCCCTTGCGGGGAGGGGTCGGGGGTGGGGGTGCCCCACGGTAAGGCCTTCGCTCGTGGAGGGGCCCCCCCCCCCCCCCCCCCCCCCCCCCCGCGGGGGGGGGCCCCCCCCCCCCCCCCCCCCCCCCCCCCGGCCCCCCCCCCCCCCCCCCCCCCCCCCCCCCCCCCCCCCCCCCCCCCCCCCCCCCCCCCCCCCCCCCCCCCCCCCCCCCCCCCCCCCCCCCCCCCCCCCGCCCCCCCCCCTAGTGCCCCGCGGGGGGGGGGGGGGGGGGCGCCCCCCCCCCCCCCCCGGGGGGGGGGGGGGGGGGGGGGGGGCCCGCCCCACGGTAAGGCCTTCGCTCGTGGACCCCCCTCCCCGACCCTCCCCCGCAAGGGGGGAGGGAGCACAACTGCCGTCGCGATGTACATCGTATTTCTCTTTGACTTCTCTTACGCGTCCCGCGGCTTCAGATCGCGCTTGCCGTGATAGCCGCGCTTCGGCTTCTTCGGCGGGCCGCCGAAGGTAGCTGCGTCCTCGTTGCGGGCACGCGACTCTTCCGAGCCGGCGCGCTGCACCAGAATGCGACGGCCCTTGCGGTCTTCCACCGTGGAGCGCTTCAGAACCGGCTTCTTCACGATCACCGGGTCGAGCGAGACATCGCCTTTGCTCGGCAGTTGCCGACCGAAATCGGCGCCCGAGGCATCCGCGATCTTCTCACCAAGCTGCTCGCGCAGCACGCGGGTCTTCACCTCGTCGACCTCGCCTTCCTCGATCTCGCCGAGCTGGAACGGACCGTAGGAGATGCGGATCAGCCGGTTCACCTCGAGGCCCAGATGCGCCAGCACGTTACGCACTTCGCGGTTCTTGCCTTCACGGATCGCGAACACGATCCAGACATTGGCGCTCTTGTCGCGCTCCAGCGTCGCATCGATCGAGCCATATTTGACGCCGTCGACCTCGACGCCGTTCTTGAGCTCGTTGAGCTGTGCCTGCGTGACTTCGCCATGGGCACGCACGCGATAGCGGCGTAGCCAGCCAGTCTCCGGCAGTTCCAGCGTGCGCGCAAGGCCGCCGTCATTGGTCAGCAGGAGCAGGCCTTCGGTGTTGAAATCGAGCCGGCCGATCGAAATCAGACGCGGCAGGCCTTCGGGCAGATGATCGAACACCGTCGGCCGTCCCTCGGGATCGGCATGGGTCGTCATCAGGCCGCGCGGCTTGTGATACAGGAACAAGCGCGTGCGCTCCGGCGCCGGCAACGGCTTGCCGTCGACGGTGATCACGTCGTTGGTGCTGACGTCCAGCGCCGGCGAGTTGATGACGCGGCCATTGACGGCAACACGGCCCTGCGTGACCCATTCCTCGGCATCGCGGCGCGAGCACAGGCCCGCGCGCGACACGACCTTGGCGATACGCTCGCCGGCCTTCTTGGCCGCGGGAACGCGCGCCGGGCGGCGCGCTTCCGGATCGCGCTCGCGATATTCACCACGGCCGCCGAATGCAGGACGCTTGGCGAAAATCCTGCTGTCGTCCTCATTCTCGCGACGCGGACGCTCGTCGCCGTCGCGAGCCTCGCTGCGACCATGCTCCTGCCAGTCGGTGCGGCCACGCGGCTCGCGCGGACGATCGAAGCTTGGACGGTCCTCACGCGGACGCGAGAAACGCGGACGTTCGCTGTCGCTGCGCTCGGGGCGATCATCGCGCGGACGCTCGAATTTGGGCCTGTCGAATTTCGGCCGGTCGAAATTGCGCGCGCCATCGCGCGGCGGACGCGCGCTGCGGCTGCCGCGATCATCCGCCCCGCCTTCGCGCTTCTGCCAAGGCTTCTGCTCGCTGCGATCAGGGCCGCGCTCGAAATCACGCCCGCCACGATCACCGCGATCGGGACGATCGCCAAAGCTCTTGCGCGGGCCGCCGCGATCCGGCGCACCGCGGGAGAATTTCTTGTCGCCGCCGAACTTCTTCTCGGCGCTGAAGGGCCGGTCGCCGCGGGGGCGATCGCCATCACGCGACGGGCGCGGACTGAACGGACGATCGCCCTGCGGACGATCACTGCGATCACGCTGTGGGCGATCGTTGCGATCGCCTTGCGGGCGATCAAAGCGCGGACGCGGACGATCACCATCGCCGCCGCGAAAGCCTTCGCCGCGCGGCGTGTAGGGGCGTTTCTCACCGCCACCGTCGCGCGGCGCGTAGGGCTTCCGCTCGCCGAACTTCTTGTCGGAAAAACGTCCGGCCGGACGCGCATCGCCGCGGTCGCCACGCGGGGCGCGATCATCCCTGTTGAAATTCGGACGGTCGCCGCGCGGTGCCTCTCCGCGTGGGCTGTAGGGACGTTTGTCGCCGCCACCGGCGCCGGCGCGCGGTGAATAGGGACGCTTCTCGCGGTCACCGAAATCCTTACGCGGCCCACGGTCTGGACGATCACCGCCACCGCTGCGCGCGGGACGGTCGTCGCGGTTGAAGCGGGCCGGACGCGCATCGTCACGATCGCGTCGCGGCGCATCGCCGTAGTCGCGGCGCGGCGCACGGTCGTCATCGCGCTTGCCGGCGTAAGGCTTCGATCCAAAAGACTTGGCGCCAAAAGATTTGCCGCCAGAAGGCTTGCCACCGAAAGATCGCTTCTCGCCGCCACCGGCACCGGGCGGCTTCGGGGTATATGTGCCGTCGCGCTTGGCGAATTTCTTGTCGGGTCCACGTGCGGCGCCGGAGCGGCCCTTGCCGGCTCCGCCTTTGCCACCGGGTGGCCGGCCGCGCGAGGGGCCGTTGTTTTTGTCGTTGTCGCGGGGCATGAAGGTCTCACTGCAGCGGAAGCTGAATTGGGTTGAGCGGTGCGGACAGGGTTCGCGGGCCGAAAATGCGCGCTCATTGGGGCGCATTCTCACGCAAAACCAGTATCCACTTTTGCTGAATGCAACTCCGTAGCAGAGTTTTGCGCAGGAAACGAGCCGTTGACCGCACCTTCTTTCATGGATCTGGCGCTGAAAGCGGCCGAAAGGGCCGGAAATGCCGGTGAAGTCCCCATCGGCTGCGTCATCGTCGGGAATAACGAGGTGATCGCCACGGCCGGCAACCGCACCCTCCGGGACCGCGACCCGACCGCCCATGCCGAAGTCCTGGCGATCCGGGAGGCCGCCGCCAGGCTCGGCAGCGAGCGGCTGGTCGACTGCGACCTGTATGTGACCCTGGAGCCCTGCACCATGTGCGCGGGCGCAATCTCCTTCGCCCGGATCCGGCGGCTGTATTACGGCGCAGCCGATCCCAAGGGCGGCGGGGTCGATTCCGGCGTGCGCTTCTTCGCAGCAAAAACATGCCACCACGCGCCGGAAGTCTATCCGTCCGTGGGCGAAACCCAGTCCGCCACGCTGTTACGAGAGTTTTTTAAAGCGCGGCGCTGAGGCTTTGCTGGCGGCTATATCGACGGGAATACGGGTTACTTCGTGCCCGTCTTCGTGAATGACGCAAATATGGCGCTCATGGTCCTCATGCGTCGCCAATCGCGTGCTGACTTCGTCGGCGATCACATAAGCCTGTGCAATCGCTTCGGCGTCGCTGCGCAGCTCCCGACCAGCATGGTCGCGCTGTGTCGTGCCGTTCTTGAGGTCGAAATAATAGTGCGCCATGGGTACCTCACAGCCCCATCAACGCGCCATACAACCTTCGGTTCCCCAAGAGGAACCCCTGAATACCGTTATTTGCCCTTGCGCTCCCGCGCCACCGCCTGCCAGCCGATATCGCGGCGGCAGAAACCTTCGGGCCAGTTGATCAGGCCGATGGCTTCATAGGCACGGCGCTGGGCCTCAGCAACGGTCTTGGCGGACGCCGTCACGTTGAGGACGCGGCCACCATTGGCGAGAATCCAGTCGCCGGACGCCTTGGTGCCAGCGTGAAACACCTCGACGCCGTCGATCTTCTCGGCGCGGTCGAGCCCGGCAATCCGGGTGCCCTTCTCGTAGTCGCCGGGATACCCCTTCGCGGCCATCACCACGGTGAGCGCGGGATCGGGAAACCAGCGCAGGTCGAAATTCTTGAGCTGCCCGTCGCAGGAGGCGATCAGGGCCGGCAGCAGATCCGACATCAGCCGAACCATCAGCACCTGGGTCTCGGGATCGCCGAAGCGCGCATTGTATTCGATCAGCTTTGGGCCTTCTTCCGTGATCATCAGGCCCGCGAACAACACGCCTTTGTAGGGATTGCCCATCGCCTTCATGGCGCGCAGCGTTGGATAAATGATCTCGTTCATCGTGCGATCGCGGATCGCATCGGTAAAAACCGGTGCCGGCGAATAGGCGCCCATGCCGCCGGTGTTCGGCCCCTTGTCGCCGTCGAAGGCGCGTTTGTGATCCTGCGCCGCGACCAGTGGCAGTGCATGCTCGCCGTCGCACAGCACGAAGAACGAGGCTTCCTCGCCGGTCATGAATTCCTCGACCACCGCTTCCGCACCGGCTGCGCCGAAGCCGCCGCCCAGCATCATGTCGATGGCGTCTTCCGCTTCCTTCAGCGTCATCGCAACGACCACGCCCTTGCCGGCGGCAAGACCATCGGCCTTGATCACGATCGGCGCACCCTGCGCGCGGATATAGGCCTTGGCGGCGTCCGCATCGCTGAAGCGCTCATAGGCCGCGGTCGGAATGTTATTGGCCTTGCAGAGATCCTTGGTGAAGCCCTTGGAGCCTTCGAGCCGGGCGGCGGCCTTGCTCGGTCCGAACGACTTGATACCGGCAGCAGCCAGATCGTCGACGATCCCCGCTGCCAGCGGCGCTTCGGGGCCGACCACGACGAAATCGACCTTGTTGGTCCGGCAGAACGCAATCACGGCGGCATGGTCGGCGACATCCAGCGCGATACATTCCGCCTCTTTGGCGATGCCGGCATTACCTGGCGCGCACCAGAGTTTGGTCAGCAGTGGCGACGCGGCGAGTTTCCACGCCAGCGCATGTTCGCGACCACCGGAACCGAGGAGGAGAATGTTCATAACCAGCCAGACCAATTGCAATCAAACACGCCCACCGTTTAGCACGGCGCGTCGGGACAGCAATCAGTGGTCTGAGTAATCAACCGGCCAGGCGGCCAACCCGTCAAGCGACGGCGACATGTGTTTCCGCGCGATAGCGGCGGATCAAGCCCACCGTCCAGCCAAGGAAATAGCCGGCGCACGCCCCGGACACCAATTGGCCGATCAGCGGGACGGCAGCACCCGAACCCAGCTTCATCGCGGTTGCGACCGCCACGGCATATTGCAGGAGAAAGACCGACAGGTTGCGGATCAGCGGCAGCCAGCTCCCGGGGCGCAGAATGGTGCCGTCCTGTCGATCGACGGTCATCTCGCCGGGACCGATCCACAGAGCGACGGCCGCCATCACGATGGCCGCTGCCAGCCAGGCTCCGATCAGATGCGTTTGGCCGCCGGCAAAGATCAGCCGCGACAGCCCCATCAGGAGAAACACCATCGGAACGATCAGCAAGCGGCGCAGCTCTGTCTTTCGCGGCCGGAGCGACAGGCTTCCGAGCCAGATCAGCAATGCGAGCAACGCGAACACCCAGATCGGCGTGTTGGTCAGAATGCGCCACGCGACGTCCATGACAATCTCCCAGGCTTTGCTCTACTTGCCTTCCGCAGTTGCAATGATCTCACGCAACGTCGCGACGTGCCGCGCGAAGGCGCCACGTCCGGTCGCGGTGGCCGTCACCGTTGTCTGCGGCTTCTTGCCGACAAAGGCCTTTTCGACGCTGACATAACCGGCTTTCGCCAGTGTCTCGATATGAGCGCCGAGATTGCCATCGGTGGCGCCGGTCAGTTTCTTCAATCGCGGGAAATCCAGCCCCTGTGTCGGATGCAGAGCGTTCAGCGCTGCCATGATCTTGAGCCGCAGAGGCTGATGGATGATGTCGTCGAGTTCGGCCATGTCAGCTGCGCCGCATCCAGAGGCCACCGAGCAACAGGCCGCCACCATTGACGACAGCCATCCAGAGCGTGAACCACGGTCCGGCGAAGAAGTAACCGAGCAGCGTCAGCGCGATCACGCTCATGCCGATCACGACAAAGACGCGGCCGAACCAGAACCCTGTCATCACGTAAGGCAACATGAAGTAGGTCGTCCAGAACGCGCCGATCTGCCGCGGCGCCATGTTCCCGAAAACGATGCTCCACAGACAGCCGAAAGCCACGAACGCGATAAACGCTGCCGTTGCACGGGCATCGAAGGTACTGACGCCTTCGCGCTTCTTGTTGAGGGCCCCGATGATGATCGCGCAGATAACACCCGCGAGAATGACGACCGACCAGATGACGGGAGCCACAGCAGGCGCGAAGAACGAGAGCAGATAACCGATAAAAGTCGCAACGCCCCATAGAATGAGCATCGTGCTGGCGTGCCGATAGAACACCGACTGCCGGACCAGCCGACTGAGGCTCTCGATCTCCATCAACACAGCACTGGCTTCCTGGCTGTTGATCACGGTGTCACCTCGTTGCGAGATCGTCGGCAACGACGGCGACGAAACTTGCCGTGCTGACGACGTCCATGTGATTTGCGTCGTCGAGGACGCGCACGTCGATATTGGCTTTCGACTGCATCGCCTCGCGATATTTGTCGGCGAACATCAGCTCGTCATTGCGCCCGGCGATGACCGATATGGGCCCATTCGCCGGATCGAGATCCAGACGGTAGTCGCGATGCGTGCCGAAATTCTGCAGCAGCCGAAACGAATATTCGGACGTCAGAATGCGTGTCGACCCCGGTTGCACGGCAAAGGCAACCACCGGGAGCTGCGTACAGCATGTCACCCCGAACGACTGCAGCACACTGAGCGCGATGATGCGCGGCACACTTGGACTGGCCCATCCACCTGCGTTCTCGCGTGTGGATGGCGACTTCAGGCCGAGATAAGGTGACAGCAGAACGGTGCGTGCGAAAAGCCCCTGATTGACGGACCCCGCCACGCGCAGCGCAAACCCGCCGCCCGACGAATGCCCGGCGAGCGTCAGTGGCGACGCCAGCCCCTGCCCGCGCAAGTGGCCGACGAGATCTGCGAGATCATCGTCGAGCTGCCCGAGATAAGCGATATCGCCGCGGGTCCCCGACGCGCCATGGCCGCGCATGTCGGGAGCGATGCTTTCGACGCCCCGCGCGGCAAGCGCTTTCGCTAGGGCGTGCACCGCTATGCTGGATCCCGACGAGCCATGAATGAGGAGTGCGGCACGGTTCACGGACGGTCCGGATGGCGTGTAGCGCCGGTAGGCCAGATTCGAGCCGTCTCTCGCCTGGAAATACTGCAGTGGCGGCACGTCGCCGCGATACGCACTGCGCGCCGTGTCCGCAATGGAGGCCAGTGCCTTGGGCCGGGAAACCGGCACCGCAATCATGCCGGCCAGCACCAGGGCCGCCAGACCCACCGCAGCAAGGAGCCAAACGATGCCACGGACCGCGAAGGTCAATATCGACGCCATAATACCCGCCATTCTCTGAATACAGATTACTCTGTACAACAGAGTTATCTGTAAATCAATATCTGATTGGCGTTTTGCGACCGACATCCCTACTTTGCGACGATCCTGAAAGCCGAGATTCGATGCCCAAAGCCGCCGCCCCCCTCACCAATTCCCCCGAATTCACCGTCTCCGAGCTGTCCTCAGCCCTGAAACGGACGGTGGAAGACACATACGGGAACGTGCGGGTGCGCGGCGAAATCTCGGGTTTTCGTGGGCCGCATTCCTCCGGCCACTGCTATTTCTCGCTCAAGGACGAGAGCGCCAAGATCGAGGCGGTGATCTGGAAGGGCGTCCATGGCCGAATGCGATTCAAGCCGCAGGAAGGCCTTGAGGTCATCGCCACCGGCAAGCTGACCACCTATCCAGGCTCGTCGAAATACCAGATCGTCATCGAGGCCATCGAACCCGCAGGCGTCGGCGCGCTGATGGCGCTGATGGAAGAGCGCAAGCGAAAGCTCGGCGCGGAAGGCCTGTTCGACGAAGCGCGCAAACAGTTGCTGCCTTGGCTGCCGGAAGTGATCGGCGTGGTGACGTCGCCGACCGGCGCTGTCATTCGCGACATTCTTCATCGCCTTGAAGACCGCTTCCCGCGCCGCGTACTGGTCTGGCCGGTGAAAGTTCAGGGCGAAGGTTCGGCGGAGCAGGTCGCGGCCGCGATCCATGGCTTCAATGCGCTGCCGGTGGGCGGCACGATTCCGCGGCCGGATCTGCTGATCGTCGCGCGCGGCGGCGGCTCGCTGGAAGACCTGTGGTCGTTCAACGAAGAGATCGTGGTGCGCGCTGCGGCCGAGAGCATGATCCCGCTGATCTCGGCCGTGGGCCACGAGACCGACATCACGCTGATCGATTTCGCTGCCGACAAGCGCGCGCCGACGCCGACAGCGGCCGCCGAAATGGCGGTGCCTGTGCGCGCCGAACTGATGGTGGAGATATCCGGCTTCGAGCGCCGCATGATGCTGTGCTGGCAGCGCGGACAGGAATCCCGCCGCAACGAGCTGCGCGCCGCGGCACGTGCCCTGCCGGATCTCAGCGAATTGCTCGCGATTCCGCGCCAGCGTCTCGATGGCGCAACCGCATCGCTGCCGCGTGCGTTGAAAGCCAACACGCATGCGCATCATCGCCGCTTCGCGCAGGCCAGCGCCGGGCTGACGCTGCGCGTGCTGCACGCACAGATCGCCCATGCGACGCAGCGGCTGACGGTATCGGGCGAACGCTTGAGCCTCTCCGCGCGCGCCCTGCTTCGGCAGCGCCGCGATCGCTTCACTGGCCTTGAAGCACGATTGAAGGCCTCCAAGCTCGCCAATGCGCAGGCGCAGCGCAATGCCATCACGCGCGATCGGGAGCGCGCTCTGCGCCTCACTGAGCGCGCGCGCCGTGCGTTGACGACACTGGTGCAGCGCCAGCAGGCGCGGGTGCAGGCATCGAGCCAGTTGCTCAGTGCCCTCTCCTATCGCAGTGTGCTGGCCCGCGGCTTTGCGCTGGTGCGCGACGAGCAAGGCGCGGCACTGCATGCCGCCGCCACTGTCGGAGCGGGCGCCCGCCTGAGCATCGAATTCGCCGATGGCCGCGTCGGCGTGACCGCCGATGGCGACCGCCCGGCCGCTACGCGTGAAGCAAAGCCTGCGTCGCCGGCCGCGCCGAAAAAGGCGACGAAAATCGATCAGGGCAGCCTGTTCTAGAGGTTGCGCGGCCGCCTTTATTGGGCGACGCCGCGGCCCTATTTATGCTACGAGATGACGACATTCAGGGCCGGTGACCGATCCGGCAAGACGATTTAGTGACGATCCAGGAGACCAGCCGTGCTGAACAAATTTGGCCCCTCGGGCCACGGCGAAGCCCAGTTGCAATATCTCGACGGCGATTTTCGCGTGGTGTCGCCCGGCACCTATGTGACTTGCGCCGTCACAGGCGAACGCATTCCGCTGGATGAGTTGAAATACTGGAGCGTGGATCGGCAGGAAGCCTATGCGGTGCCGAATGCCGTGCTGGCGCGGCACTATCCGGATGCGGTGAAGGGTCAGAAGTAAGCTTGTAGGATGGGTAGAGCGTCTTCGCGAAACCCATCATCTCCCCGCACGAAAGGTGATGGGTTTCGCGGAGTTTATCATCGGGCGCGCTTCGCGCGACCCGTTGGCCCTATCCATCCTACCTTTTGAGTGATTTCACCCGCGCCTCATTGAGCTTCTCGATCACGAAAGCCTGCAGCGCCGCCTTGTCTTCAAAGGCCAGCGTGACGGCGAATGATACGATCTCCGCTGCGGCCGGCATGCTGCTGAGCTTGACGATGTCCTTCTCTGTCGTCACCAGCACTAGCCCATCACGCTTCGCTTGCAGGGCCAGCGCATCGATCTCATCGGATGCATACGGATGATGGTCGGCGAAGGCTTTCTCCACAGCCACGTCCACACCTGCATGACGCAACGTCCGGAAGAAGCGTTGGGGATCGCCGATTCCCGCAAAGGCCAGCACGCGCTTGCCGCGCAGGGCCGCCACTGACGTCTCGTCCGGCACGAGGCGCGCCGTCAACACCGGACCGCCCTGGCCCGCGACCAGCGCCGCAACGCCCGTCGCCGCAACACCATCGCCAATCACGACGAGCGCATCGGTGCGTGCGATCTGCAGATCGAGCGGCGCGCGCAAAGGTCCCGCGGGCAGCACTCGGCCGTTGCCGAGACCGCGATTGCTGTCGATCACAATAAACGACGCATCCTTGGCGATGGCCGGATTCTGGAAACCGTCATCCATCACGATGACGCTGGCGCCGGTCGAGCGCGCCAGTGCGGCGCCAGCGACGCGATCCCCGGAGATCACCACGGGCACCTGCCGTGCCATCATCAGCGGTTCGTCGCCGACATCTGCTGCCACATGCCTCGACGGATCGACTTTCACCGGGCCGCGCAACTTGCCGCCATAGCCGCGGCTGAGCACCACCGGCGTCTCGCCGAAATCGCGCAGCACTTGCACCAGCACCAATGTCGTCGGTGTCTTGCCGGCGCCGCCGACGTGATAATTGCCGACGCAAAGAACGGGAATGCCGACATCGACGCCCTTGCGCGCCATGCGGCTGCCTGCGATCTCGCCATAGATAGCGCCAAGTGGCATCAGCAGGCGCGACAGCCATGTCGATGGCGGCTGCCAGAACGCGGGCTCACGCATCATAGGCTCCCGCTTCAAGCCGGAGCTGCATCAAATAAGGCTCCAGCGCATGCAGGGTGCGATCGAGCGCGCCACCAAGCCGTTCAACCACGCGATGCCCGGCCTCGATCGCGGCATCGCGTGCCGCCTCGTTGCCGAGCATCTGGCCGAGCTGTTTCACCAATTGCTCCGAAGAGTCGGCGAGCTTCGCGCCGCCGGCGCCATCCAGCGCCTCATAGACGTCGGTGAAATTGAAGACGTGCGGGCCATGCACCACGGACGCACCGAGCTTCACGGCTTCAATCGGATTCTGCCCACCATGCGGCACCAGCGAGCCGCCGATGAACACCACCGGTGACAGACGATAGAACAGGCCGAGCTCACCCATGGTGTCGGCGACATAGATGTCAGTGCCTGCATGCGGCAATTCCTCGCGCGAGCGCAAGGCAACCTGCGCACCTGCCACCGTGATCATCTGCGCGATATCCGCTCCGCGATGGGCGTGGCGCGGCACGATGACCGTCAGCAATTTCGGGAAGAAACTGGTCAGCGCCTTGTGAGTCTCGAGGATGATCTCTTCTTCGCCGGGATGCGTCGACGATGCGACGATGATGGGGCGACCGCGCGTCACGGCCATGAGCTTGTCCAGCTTCACGGCGTCACCCGGCGGCGCCTGCACGTCGAGCTTCAGATTGCCCGTGACAACGACGCTGCGCGACCCCAACGCGCTGAAGCGCTCGGCGTCAGTTTCGGACTGCGCCAGGCAGATCTCGAAACGGCCGAGCAAGGCGCCGATGGTCGCCGAAAATTTCTGCCAGCGCGGGAACGAGCGCTGCGACATGCGCGCATTGATCAGCACCATCGGCAGACGGCGTTTGGCGGCGGAGATGATGAGGTTCGGCCAGAGATCGCTCTCGATGAACAGCGCCAGGCTCGGCTTCCAGTGATCGAGGAAGCGCGCCACGAAACGCGGTGAATCATAGGGAATGTATTGATGGATGATATCGGCCGGAAAGCGCTTGGCGATGATCTCGGCCGAGGTCACCGTTCCTGACGTCAGCAGGATGCGCATGCCCAGCGCGCGCAGCCGCTCGATCAGCGCTGCCGCCGCCAGCACTTCGCCGACGCTGGCGCCGTGAATCCAGACCAACGGCCCGGCGGGGCGCTCGAGCTGCGAGATGCCGCGACGCTCGTCGAGGCGCGCAGGATCTTCCTTATTATTCTTCAGACGTTGCCTGATCAGGACGGGCGCAAGCGGCGTCAGCACCGCCGACAGTCTGCGATAGGCGCGCAGCGTGATCGGCAGCGCGTTAGGCACGACGCGCACCTTCCGGCCGACCTACCGCATCATAGGCACGCTGCGTGGCCTCGTTCAGCGTGGCTTCGAGCTGCAGGCGCAGCGCCTCCATCGTGGCAGCGTCGGCATCGGCAGGAACGCTCAGCGGTTCACCGCCGACCAGCACGCCGCGACCGAAAGGCAGATTGATCGTGGTACGGTCCCAGTTGTTGAGCTGGACGTAGCGGCTGGTGGCCATGGCAAACGGCATAATCGGCCGGCCGCTTTCACGCGCCAGCATGATGATGCCCATGCCGGCGACACGCGAACGCTTCGGCACGTCGGCGGTCAGCGCCATATTGATGCCGCGCTCCAGCACCCGCACCATTTCCTTGAACGCACCGACACCGCCCTTGCGGTGAAACGCGCCGCCATGATCGCCGGAGCCGCGGACGGTGGCGATCCCAAGGCGCTCGGCGGCCAGCGCATTGAACTCGCCGTCGCGATGCTTCGAGATCAGCACCGCGCCGCGATAGTCCTTCTGCCGGATGAACGGCGTCATGAAGTGCTGGCCATGCCAGAACGCCAGGATGACCGGCATCTGCGGCTCGACAATGTCATAGACATCGACGGGATCGAAGGTGAAGGTGTTGGTCTTCCAGACCAGACGCAAAAATTCGGCCGCGAGAAACCCCGCGGCGCGCTGAACCCAGCTGCTGCGCAGCGTGTTTCGGAGCAGTCGTTTCAAGCGGTCGGCTTCACGTCTTGACCCGGATCGAGCAGCCGATGGAGATGGACGATGAAGTAGCGCATGTGGGCGTTATCGACGGTCTGCTGCGCCTTGGCCTTCCAGGCGACAAATGCCGTCGCGTAATTCGGATAGACGCCGACGACTTCAACCTGGCTGAGATCCTTGAACGTCGTCTCTTTCAGGTTGGTCAGCTCGCCCCCGATGACCAGATGAAGCAGTTGCTGTGGTGTGTCCGACATGAATCCTGTTCCTGCAGCGACCGGCTGCGATCCGATAAGTCAAAGATAGTGGTGCAGCCGGTTAAACCCGGCGATTCTGGAATTGCTCGACGATGTAAGCATGGCGATCGGCCCCCGCTGCCACCAGCAACCCGTGCGTGATTTCCCGGCGATTATAGAGGATGGGATCGCCCGAAAGCTCGGTCATCCTACCATTCGCTTCGTGCACGATCAAATCTGCGGCGGCCAGATCCCAGTCCCGGCTCTGCCCCCCGGCAAAGGCCGCATCCAGCCGGCCATTGGCGATCCAGCACAATCGCAGCGCCAGTGAGCCGATTCGCGGATAAAGCGTGATATCCTGTCTGGGATGGACCATCCGCTCGACCAGAGGTTTCGGGCCCGCCACGCGCGAAAAGTCCATCGCGGAACCGGTCGTGGCCCGAACCGGAACGCCGTTGCAGGTGGTACCGTGCCCACGGATCGCCAGGAAAAATTCATCTGTGGATGGCGCAAATACCGCGGCCATCACCGGCCGGGCATCCTCGACCAGCGCGACACAGACACACCAATCCTCGCGACCGGCGAGATAGCTGCGGGTGCCGTCGATGGGATCGATGATCCAGGTCAGGCGCTTGCCGAGACGAGACTCGTCATCGGCGCTCTCCTCCGAGAGCCAGCCGTAATCGGGCGTCGCCGCGCGAAGCCGCTTCTCGATCAGATCGTTGACGGCGATATCCGCTTCGGAGACGGGGGAGGATTCGCCCTTGGTCCATTTCTTGAGTTCTGTACCGAACATTGCGAGGCCGAGCTCGCCGGCCGCCCGCACTGTGTCCGCCATCAGGGCAACATCGTGCGCGAGCCGTTTGTCCGTGTCGAGATCAGCGTCCGGCAATCGTCAGTCCCTCGACGCGCACGGTCGGCGCGTTGACGCCGTATTTGAAAGTGAGGTCGTTCGCGGGGGTCATTGACTTGAATATCTCGAACAGATGACCGGCGATGGTGATCTCGCTGACGGCGTAAGTGAGCTTGCCGTTCTCGATCCAGAATCCGCCGGCGCCGCGGCTATAGTCGCCGGTCACGCCATTGACGCCCGAACCGATCAGATCGGTGACGTAAAAACCTTCCTTGATATCGGCGATCAGGTCTTCGGGGCTCACGTCGCCCGCTTCCATATGCAGGTTATACGCGCCGGGAGATGGTGACGACGACACGCCACGATGCGCATGGCCTGTGGTCGTCATGCCGAGTTCGCGCGCGGTCGCGCAATCCAACAGCCAGGTCGTGAGCACGCCACCATCGATGATGGCCTGCTGCTTCGTCGCGACACCTTCGGCATCGAAGGACTGCGAGCGCAGACCGCGCACGCGCAGCGGATCGTCGATGATGCGGATATTGCTGCTGAACAGCTGCTTGCCGAGACTATCCTTGAGGAAGGTCGTCTTGCGCGCGACGGACGCGCCATTGGCGGCGCCGATGACATGACCGACCAGCGAGTTCGAGACGCGCGGATCGTACACCACCGGCACCTTGCAGGTCGGCACCTTGCGCGGATTGGCCCGCGCCACCGTGCGCTCGCCCGCGAGCTTGCCGACGCTGGCCGGCGAGTCCAGATCGGATGCATGCAGCGCCGAGGTGAAGGCGTAGTCGCGCTCCATCTTGGTGCCGTCGCCGACGATCGCGGTCATCGAGACGCCCTGGCTCGATCGCAGATAGGAGCCGTGGAAACCAGTGGAGGTCACCAGCACCATGCCGCCAATGCCGGTCGAGGCTGATGCGCCGCCCGACTTTGTCACGCCCTTCACCGCGAGTGCGGCTTCTTCAGCTTCGACAGCGCGGCGTTCGAGCTCTGTGACCGATGGCACGACGGGATCGAGCAGATCGAGATTTGCAAAGTCGCGCGCAAGCAGCGCTGGGTCGGCAAGGCCGACATATTGATCATCGGGTGCGACGCGCGCCATCGCGACAGCACGTTCGGCCAGTTGTGCGACATTGTCGCCGGACATGTCATTGGTGGAGATCACCGCCTGACGGCGACCGACGAACACGCGCAGCCCCATGTCGTCGCCTTCCGAACGCTCGGAGGCTTCGACCTTGCCGTCACGCACTTCGACGCCATGCGACACCCCGCGCACCGCGACCGCATCGGCGGCATCCGCACCGGCCTTCCTGGCAGCCTCGACGAGACGCTGCGCCAGCGTGGAGAGTACGGACTGATCGAGCAGATCGGAATTGTCGGATTTCGTGGAGACAGACGACGATGCGTTTGGTGAAGAGTTCACGAACAAAATCCCAACATTGAGAGACGATTTCAACAGGTCCGAAGCGGCGATGGCCGCTGTTAGAGATGTGCTTATTTCGCAGGGACTTCAAGCATTTGCCGCGCCGAAAAGGAAAGAATTTCAGGGCTCTCGCAACGGTTCGTCAATCATGCCTGCCAAGCTTCTGTCAATCATGAAGGGCAGTCGGATTCGATTAACCAGCCTTTTTAAGCCGATTCCGAACCGGCTCTGGCAAGGTCTCCCCATCGACCGGGAACATAATTCCGGCGGGGAGATAAAAAGCCGTGAGGCATCAAACAGCGACAGGTGGGGCCCATGCCCCGGGATCGAGCAGCGCATTGCGGCTCGATCCCCATTCACTTCCGGTTCGTTTCGAGGCGCATGATACCCGCGCCGACGGAGCGATCCGCCATATCGAACTGCATCGTACCCGCGTCGTCCTGCATCGTGCCGTCGGCGGCATGCGCATGGCGATCAATGTGCGCGTCAGCGATTTTCTCGGCGTCACCTTGCGCGGTCTCGACGACGGCAAGATGCTGATGCTCGCGCATCGCGATCCTTCACTGTCGATTCCATTGCTGGTCAGTTCGGATCGCGAAGAAATCGACATGGCCTGGCAGATGTGGAGCGAGATCTTCGCGCTTCCGCAATTGCCGGAAGAGAAGACTTACGAACCGTCTCAGCGCCGCCGTCGCCGCAATGCGATTCGCGAACGTCGCCCGAAATTTCTTGTGCGTCGTCGTCCGGGCGCTTTGCTCGGCGAAGCCGGCAGCTACAAGGGCGAGCGCGAGATCATCGCGCGACACTAAGAAGACAGGCAGGAGCCTCCTGCCGTCTTACTCTCCCGGCAGTCGCAACACCTTGACCGGATTCATCATCCGGTCCGGATCGAGTGCGAGTTTCACGCGCCGCATCAGATCGAGCTCGACTTCCGACGTGTAGAGCGGAAGCCGATCGATATGCATGCGGCCGATGCCGTGCTCGGCGCTGATACTGCCGCCACAGGCGACGCTTTCCTGATGCACAATGGTGTTGGCCTCGTGCGCCGCAGCCTCGCGCACCTGCGCATCGCCGATGTCGTAGGGAAACACGACGATCACATGCACATTGCCATCGCCGACATGCCCGCAATGCGCGACCTGTGCATTCGGCAGCTCGCGCAGCAGCCGACGCGTGACGCGATCGATAAATTCCGGCAGCGCCGAGATCGGCACCGACGTATCGTTCGACACCGTGAAGCCTTCGCGCTTGTTGGATTCCGAAATCGTGTGGCGCAGGTTCCAGATCCGGTCGGCCTTGGCCTGATCGGTGGCGATCACCGCATCGCCGATGAGCCCTTCCTCCATCGCTGCTGCCAGTGCCGTCTCCAAGCTTTCCACGGCACTCCAGTCCGCGGCGCTGTCCGCCAGTTCGAGCAGCACATACCACGGTGCTTCATCTGCCATCGGGCTGCCGCTCCCCGAGCCATGGCGCAAAACGATCTGCAACTGGCTCTGCGACATCAGTTCAAAGGCCTCGACACGACCGCCCGTCGTGCGCTGCAGATACTGCAATAGCGCAATCGCCTGGCCGACCTCGTCCATCGACACCATTGCCGTCGCTGACACCATAAGCTTCGGATACAGTTTCAGCACAGCGGCAGTGACGATGCCGAGCGTGCCCTCAGCGCCGATGAAGAGCTGTTTCAGGTCGTAGCCGGTATTGTCCTTACGCAGCGCCTTGAGGCCATTCCAGATGCGACCGTCTGCCAGCACCACTTCCAGCCCGAGCACTTGCTCGCGCATATTGCCGTAACGCAGCACACCGGTGCCGCCGGCATTGGTGGAGATCAGTCCGCCGATCTCGCAACTGCCGACGCTGCCGAGCAACACGGGAAACTGCCGGTCATGCCGGTCAGCCAGCGCACGCACATCCGCCAGAATGCAGCCGGCTTCCAGCGTCACCGCATTGTTGAGCGGATCGACATTGCGCACGCGATTGAGCCGCGAGACATTGACGATCAGGCAATCCAGCCCATCCGGCGCAATGGCGCCGCCGGTGAGCCCGGTATTGCCGGCTTGCGGCACGACCGCCACACCGAAGCTGCGGCAGACGCCCATCAGTGCCGCAACTTCCTCCGTACTTCCCGGCAGGGCTACAGCGACAGCAGCCCCGCGATAACGGGCGCGCCAGTCTTGCTGATAGGAATCGGCATCCGCACCAGTACGCACATATTTGCCGCCAATAACTGCGGCCACGGCAGCAAGAAATGCAGCAGGATCAGCTTTCAGAGACGTCAAAACGCTATCCTTCCGCAGAGCTACTCAGCCTTCAGACCGGCGGCCTGGATGATCGGGCCCCACTTCACGCCCTCGGCCTTGACCTGTGCTTCGAGCTCGGCGCCGGTCGAGCCCACCGGATCACCGCTCAGCTCGCGCAGTTGTTTCGCCACGTCCGGATCCGCCACGGCCTTGCGGAACTCTGAACTCAACCGCTCGGCCAGCGCCGGCGCCATGCCGGGCGGGCCGAACACCGCGTTCCAAGTGTAGGTCTCGTAATCAGGCAGGCCGGACTCGGCAACGGTCGGGATATCAGGGAAGGACGGCGACCGCTTCTTGGTCGTGACGGCCAGCGTACGGATCGAGCCCGCCTTGATGAACGGCGCCGCGCCGCTGAGCACATCGAACAGAACCGGGATTTGTCCGCCCATCAGGTCGTTCATGGCCGGCGCACCGCCGCGATAGGGCACGTGCTCCATCTTCACGCCCGCCTGCACCTTGAACAGTTCTCCCGACAGATTGGGCGGCGTTCCCACGCCCGACGACCCGTAACTATATTTGGTCGGATCGGCCTTGAGCAGCGCGATGAGTTCCTTCACGGTGGTCGCTTGCACCTGCTTGGACACCATCAGCACATTGGGCACGGTCACCAGCATCGAGATCGCCGTGAAATCCTTGACCGGATCGTAAGGCGGCACCTTCGCCATCAACGGATTGATGGTGTGGGTGGAGATCGTGCCCATCAACAATGTCAGCCCATCGGGCTTGGCGCGCGCGACCCGCGTGGCACCGACCACACCGCCTGCGCCGCCGACATTTTCAATGAGGATGGTCTGCCCGAGTTGATCGGAGACCTTCTTGGCGACATGCCGACTAACGATGTCGGTGGCCCCACCGGCTGCGAAAGGCACGATCAGCGTGATCGGGCTTTTCGGCAGGTCTGCCTGCGCCCAGACACTGGTACCTGGAATCATCATGCTGGACGCCGTAACGGCTGCCGAGCGGCAGAACGTGCGGCGCGTGATCTTGCTCGCCATTGTTTCCCTACCCTTGATGATGTTTTTGTTTCCCACACTGGTTTTCCAGCATTGGGTCTTCCAGCGATCGTCAGAAGGGCGCCGCATCTACTTCGATGGGCGCCCTTCCGTTGGTTCAGAGCGGCGCGTGTCCGAGCGCTGCGCGGAATCGGTTTTTCACATAGACGCCGTCGCGCGGCGGCAGCACGCGCGGCGGGTTTTCCGCTTTCACTTTGATGGTCGCGAGCTTGACGCCGTCGCGCGACGACAGGCGACCGCGCAGATCATCGACTCCAGCCATGTCGCGGATCTCACGCGTCCAACCGAAACCGCAGGCCTGCGCCACGCGATCGAGATTGACGCCAAGCCCTGCGTGGCTGACCTGCATGCCGGTTTCGCCGAAATGTCCGTTGTCGAGAATGGCAATCGTCAGATTGGCAGGTTTACGCGTGGCGATGGTCGCGAGTCCGCCCATGCCCATCAGCATCTCGCCGTCGCCGGTGATGACCAGCACCGAATGGTCGGGCTTCGCCGTGGCCAGCCCGAGCCCGACCATGGCGGCGCTGCCCATGGCCGCCCAGAGATAGTAGTTGTTGTCGTGGTCGCCGGCAGCCATCACGTCATAAGACGGTGAGCCGAGGCCGGTGACCACGAGCAGATCCTTGCGGCCGGCCAGCAGCTTCTGCACGACCTCGCGGCGGTCGAGCGCGCCAGTTTCGTTTACTTGACCCACTGCTTCTCTCCGATCAAACGCTGCCCCAGGAGCAATGCGCAGGCCGCATCGCCATTGAATGCCATCGACGCGGCACCATGCAACAGCGGTGCTACATCCTGCGGCTCATCGGCGCGCCAGGTCAGCACGCCCATCAGGTTGAGCGCCTTCTCCGTCGCCTGCCCCATCGGGTTCTGCCACGCATTGAACTCCGCCCAGTCGCCGCGCATGGTCACGACCATCAGAAGCGGGAAGCGCGTGCAGGCCTGCAGCGCCAGCGTGTTGATACAGTTGCCGACGCCGCTCGACTGCATCAGCAGCGCGCCGCGCTCGCCGCCGAGCCAGGCGCCTGCGAGATAGCCGATGCCTTCTTCCTCGGTCGTCAGCACAACGGAATTGATCGCATTGTCCTCGTCGGCGAGACGGATCGCCGTGGAGTGTCCGGCATCGGGCACATAGACGATGTGCTTGACGTCGGCCTCCTTCAGGATGCGGAACACATCGTGCCGCCAATCCACCTGTGAACCGGGCGTGGGCCCTGCATCTGACATTCCAGTCTCCGTTGCTTGCAGCATAGCGCTGACTCACGCTTAGCCCAAAGCAGACGGCCCGACGCATACCGATTTGCTCGAAGAGATATGCCGAGATTTGATCTCTGGCGTTGCAGCACTCGACAGCGCGCGAATGGTGCGACGCAGCTACGTTTTCCTGGGATCGATCATGTGTCCAACCCAGATATTCCGGGCGACGAGATCGGCCGCGATCTCCGTGAATGTATCGCCGACAAAGCGCGCCGCCGCGCTGACCGAACGGTCTGCCGGATAGGCCAGCACCAGCTTGCGCGCCGGCGTCGGATCGACCAGTGGCGCCGCACAGAGCACGCCGCTCTCGACCAGCGCGTGGATCGGCGCGAGCGGCAAAGCAGTGGAGCCAACACCGTTGCGCACCAGATCGATCATCGCACCGAAGGAATCCGCCTCGACACTGCCGCGCAATTGAATGCCGGCCTGCCGCGCACACTCTTCCATGATTCCGCGCAGGCCATGGCGCAGGCTGGGGAGAACCAGCTCTTCGTGGGCCAGCGCTGCGAACGGAACGGGACGGTCCATCCGCAATCCCTTGCTGCCCGCGCTGACGAACAGCAAGTTCTCCATCATCACCGGCACGATGCGCAGTGAACGCAGCGGCTGCGGATCATAGGACACGGCGAGTTCGAGCTCGCCGCGCTGCAGCCAATCGAGCAAATGGCCGGTGAAAGCCGATGACAGCCGGATCGAGAGCTGCGGATGCACCTCCTTGATCTTCTTCACCAGGGGAACGGTGACGATCTCGGCCACGGTCGGCGTCGTGCCGATGGAGACAAGCCCCTTGAACGACGCGCTCTCCTCCGAGGTGACATTGCGGATGGCATCGAGCTCGGTCATCACGCGGGTGGCGTGGTTGAGAACGTCGCGGCCCATCTCCGTGATGACCATGCCGCGCCCGTGCCGTTCGAACAGCACGGCGCCGAGCTCTTTTTCCAGGAGTCTGATTTGCCGGCTCAAGGCCGGCTGCGCGATACGCAGGCGATCGGCGGCCTTGCTCAGGCTTCCCAGTTCGGCCACGTGGATGAGTGTCTTGAGCTGCGCGACGTCCATCTCTGTGGTCCACCAATGCTTAGGAAGGCGCGATTACGCCGCCCCGCATGATGGCATCCACAAGCAATCCTGCAAACAGCAGCAGTCCCGCGTCGCGGTTGGACTTGAACAGCCGCAGGCATAGCGCGGAGTCGCTGATATCGGTGCGTGCGACCTGCCAGACCAGATGCAAGGCGAATGCCGCGAGGCCGAGCCATGCCGGCCAGCGTGCGCCAGCCAGTGCTAGCGCCGCGCCGATCAGCAACACGGCAAGCCCGTAGAACAGCGTCAGCGCGGCCTGCGTGCGTTCCCCAAACAGCAGCGCGGTGGACTTCACTCCGATCAGCGCGTCGTCCTCGGTGTCTTGATGAGCGTAGAGCGTGTCATAGGCGATCACCCAGCAGATCGAACCCGCGTACAAAGCCAGCGCTGTTGCATCGATGCGGCCGAACACGACAGCAAAGCCCATCAGCGCGCCCCACGAGAAGGCGAGGCCCAGCACGCTCTGTGGCCAGTAGGTGATGCGCTTCATGAAGGGATAGGCGGCAACGATGCCAAGCGAGGCGACGCCGGTGGCAATGGCGAAGGTGTTGAACTGCAGCAGCACCGCAAGGCCGATGAGGGCCTGCAGCACCAGAAATGCAAAAGCCTGTTTCGCCGTGACCTGCCCGGCCGGAATCGGCCGCGAGCGCGTGCGCTCCACCTTCGCATCGAGGTCACGATCGGTGATGTCGTTCCAGGTGCAGCCGGCGCCGCGCATGACGAACGCACCGATAAAGAACAGCGCGATCATCTTGGGCAATTGATGGATATCGTGCGCCATGCCGGAGGCGAGCGCCGCCGACCACCAGCACGGCATCAGCAATAGCCATGAGCCGATCGGACGATCGAAGCGCGACAGCCGCAGATAGGGTCGCGACCACAACGGCGCCGAGCGATCGACCCAGTTGCCGGTCGCATCCGCAACGCGGGCGGCCGCGTCGCTCATTGGACCAGAATGATCTGCCACCCGATCATCGGGTGAGCACGTTGCCGTTCAGCGTATCGAAGGTGGTGCCGCCGCTCTTGCGCGCATTGTTCGCTTCCGGCAGCGATGCCGAGGAGCCCAGCACGTCGCTGAGGCGCGGCGCTGCCACCGGGCCGCCACCACCGCCACCCCGTTGCTGCTGCGCGACGCTGCAGACCTTCTGCCGCATGCCTTCAGTGTTCTTGTGGCCGGTCTTCATCTGTTCGCCGACATTGGGCGGAATGCCGCACTTCTGCGCATTCGCCTCGATGTATTTGATCATCTTGACTTCGGTCTGCGAGAAAGAGGTGATCAGCTTGCAGGCCTCGTCCGGAGGCGCGCGACGCTCGCTCGCAGCCTTGATGGCAGCGCCCTTCTTTTCGGCGTCCTGGCGCAGGGGCAGAAAGCCCTTCATGCAATCTTCGCCGCCGGGCGGGCCCGCCTGTTGCTGCGGAGGAGCGCCGAAGCCGCCACCACCGATCGGTGCAGCGCCGTTGGAGGGAAACGCGCTGGGCGCAGCCGCCGCACCATTGACCGGCGGAAATGGCGATGCGCTGGCAGGCGCACCGTTCACCGGCGGAAACGGCGACGAACTCGCAGGCGCAGCCGAGCTGTTGCCCGGCAGCGGCGCGGGAAACGCGCCCTGGGCATGAACTTCGATAGCCTGCATGGCGAACACGGCCATGGACAGCGGCACAATCAAACGACGGATGATCACAGATATTCCTCCGGCAGCTCAGTGCCCCGATTGATCGGGGGCGAAGCCCATCCTGATTCAGGACTTTCTACGATTCCTGCCAAGCCTTAACAACCCACCAACAGCACGCGGATTCGGGCGGCAGCGCGGCGCAAACCCGCGTTCTCGCATGATAATTCGTCGCAGTTGGGCTAAAGCTCGCCCTCTGAATGGAACATGAACGATGCCGCAAGCCGATTTCCGCAGCCCCCGCCTCTTTGTCGATGCGCCTTTTGCAGCCGACGCAACCATTTCGCTCGATCGCAACCAGAGCAATTACCTCGGCAATGTGCTGCGGCTGGGCTCCGGCGCCTCGGTGCTGGTGTTCAACGGCAAAGACGGCGAATGGCAGGCCGCCATTTCCGGCGGCAAGCGGGCAGACCGCCTGACCCTGCTGACCCAGGTCCGGCCACAGGATACCCTGCCCGACGTGACCTATGTATTCGCCCCACTGAAACATGCACGGCTCGATTACATGGTCCAGAAGGCCATCGAAATGGGCGCGGCGGCACTGCAGCCTGTCATGACGCGCTTTACCCAGGCCAGTCGGGTGAATACTGAGCGGATGCGCGCCAATGCGGTCGAGGCGGCCGAACAATGCGGAATTCTGAGCGTGGCCAGCGTCGCCGAGCCGCTGAACCTGCCCAAATATCTCGACCAGCGAGACGCCAAGCGGCTGCTGATCTTCTGCGACGAAGCCGCCGAAGTGGCCGATCCCGTGGCGGCGCTGACCGGTGCCCGGGAGGCCGCAGCGAACGGAATCGACGTCCTCATCGGCCCAGAAGGCGGTTTTGCCGAGGAAGAGCGGGCTCTTCTGCTGAAACAGGCCAATATTCTCCGGCTGGCGCTGGGACCCCGGATCATGCGCGCCGATACGGCGGCGGTGGCTGCGCTGGCGCTCGTGCAGACTGCCCTTGGTGACTGGAATGGTAACCAAGTAGGCAAATAGCCCGCTGCCATGACCCGACATTAAGGCCACCGGGCGATGGTGGTCGAAACGTCGCAACCGCCATGCTATGGGCTGCGCCAACGACCACTCTGTTGAGATTGCTGGACTTCGAGATGACCAAACCCGCCGCCCCTCGCGCGACCGGATCCGCCGCCTGGGCGGATGCGCTGCTGTTGTCGTTTGCCGAGGCCGGCTACGCCCATGCCGAGCCGGCGATCCTGCAGCCGGCCGATCCGTTCCTCGACATGTCCGGCGAAGACATCCGCAAGAGCCTGTATCTGACGACCGACGCGTCGGGCGAAGAGCTATGCCTGCGGCCGGATCTCACGATCCCCGTGGCGCGCGATTATCTCTCCTCGCCGCAGGCCGGCCAGCCCGCGGGCTTCAGCTATCTCGGCCCGGTGTTCCGCTATCGTCAGGGCACGCCCAGCGAATTCCAGCAAGCCGGCATCGAATCCTTCGGCCGTCAGGATCGCGCCGCCGCCGATGCCGAAATGCTGGCGCTCGGCCTGGAGGCAACGGCCGCCTTTGGCCTCAGCGATATCGAGATTCGCACCGGCGACGTCGCACTTTTCGCGGCGCTGATTGAGGCGCTCGACCTCTATCCGGTGTGGAAGCGCCGGCTGATGAAGGACTTCAACCGCAAGATCAGCCTGACCCACGATCTCGACCGGCTGACCCTCGCGGAGTCGCCGGTCCGCAACGAATACGAAGGCGTACTCGCCGCGCTCGCGGGCTCCGACCGCAAGGCGGCGCTGGCACTGGTCACCGACCTGATGTCGATCGCCGGAGCGACAAATGTCGGCGGCCGTTCGGTGGCAGAAATCGCCGATCGCTTCCTCGAACAATCGACACTCAAGGGCGGCGCACTGCCGCGCGATGCGCTGGTACTGATCAAGCGCTTCCTCGCGATCTCAGGCGATCCCGACGATGCCCTGCAGCAACTGCGCAAGCTCGCCTCCGATGCCAAACTCAACATCACGGCCGCCATCGACGAATTTGAAAGCCGCATCGGCTTCATGGCGGCGCGCGGTATCGATACCACCAAGACGCGTTTCTCGACCTCATTCGGCCGCGGCGTCGACTACTACACCGGCTTCGAATTCGAACTACACCGCAAGGGCAACGGCACCGAGCCGCTGGTCGCCGGCGGCCGGTATGACGGACTGCTGACGCAGCTCGGCTCCGCTACGCCGATCCCTGCGGTCGGCTTCTCGATCTGGATCGAAGCCCTCACTCACAACGCGTCCTCGGCGCTGGTTTCCGGGAGCGCGTCATGACCGCACCATTCGTCCTTGCCGTTCCCTCCAAGGGACGCCTGCAGGAAAACGCCGAAGCCTTCTTCACCCGCGCCGGTCTGACGCTGGCGAAGCCGGGCGGCGTGCGCGATTACCGCGGCACCATTGCCGGCTTCGACAATGTCGAAATCGCCTATCTCTCGGCCAGCGAGATCGCCTCGAACCTGGCGCGCGGCGCCGTGCATCTCGGCATCACCGGCGAAGATCTGCTGCGCGAAAGCATTCCCGACGCCGACAAAAAGGTCGCTTTGATCGATGGCCTCGGCTTTGGCAGCGCCAATGTGGTCGTCGCGGTGCCGCAGGCCTGGATCGACGTCCGCACCATGGCCGATCTCGATGACGTCACCACCGGCTTCCGCGCGCAGCACAATCGCCGCATGCGCGTCGCCACGAAGTATATCAACCTGACACGTAACTTCTTCGCGTCCCATGGCGTGGTCGACTATCGCATCGTCGAAAGTGCCGGAGCCACCGAAGGCGCACCGGCCACCGGCACGGCCGAACTGATCGTCGACATCACCACCACCGGCGCGACCCTCGTCGCCAACGGCCTCAAGGTACTCGATGACGGCGTCATCCTGCGCAGCCAGGCCAATCTGGTCGCCTCGCGCGCCGCCGACTGGTCGGCGCAGTCCTTGGAAACTGCGCGCATCATTCTCGACCACATTGCCGCGCGCGCCCGCGCCAGCAAATACAAGGAAGTGCGCACCCGCTTCGCCGGCTGCAATCAGGCGCTCCTCACTGAGGCCCACAACCGTTTCGGCGTGGTGTCGCCGTTCGGCGGCCCGACCTCGTCGGGCATGATCACCCTGCACTGCCCGCCGGCGCAGCTTTACGCGCTGAGCAGCTTCCTGCGTGCCAACGGCGCAGATACCGTCTCGGTCGCCTCGCTCGACTATGTGATGGATCGCGAGAACCCGCTGTTCGCCAAACTTGAGGCGTTCTTGCGGCAGTAACACGCAGCGCGGCGTTTCGCCTTGCTGGCGGACGCGCCGGCTGATTACCATATGATTCATGAGCATATTTTGGATATCGGAATCTGATCGATGATGCTGGGCAGCGACGTATCGAGCCTGTCGACCGATGCCGCGACCGCCGCGGCACAAGGCCTGTCGATCGTTGTGCCTGTTTACAACGAGGCGCCCGGCCTTGCTCTGTTTCATGAGCGGCTGGCTACGCTTGCGACGACACTGAAAGAACGCCACGGCCTCGCCTGCGAAGTCGTCTATATCGATGACGGCAGCGCCGATGGCACGCTGGCGGTTGCGCGCAGCCTGCAAGCCACGTCGCTCGACGTTCAGGTCGTGTCGCTGTCGCGCAATTTCGGCAAGGAAGCCGCGCTGATGGCGGGGCTCGACCATGTCACCAAGGGCGCGGTGCTGTTCATGGATGGCGACGGCCAGCATCCGCCGTCACTGGTCGAACAGCTGGTGCGGCACTGGATCGTCGAAGGTTATGACGTCGTCTATACGGCCAAGGCGCATCGCGACAACGAGTCCTTCCTGCGCCGCCAGGCCGTGCGCGGCTTCTATGCGCTGATCAACTGGGGCGCGCGGCAGAAGATCCCGGAAGATGCCGGCGACTTCCGTCTGCTGTCACCGCGTGCGGCTGCGGCGTTGCGCCAGTTGCCGGAGCGCAACCGGTTCTTCAAAGGACTGGCGACCTGGATCGGCTTCCGCCAGCTCCGCGTCGACTACGAACCGGCGGCACGCGAGCACGGCGTGACATCGTTCAATCCGAAGCAGTTGATCGGCCTGTCGATCGAGGGCCTGACCTCGTTCTCGGTGGCTCCGCTGCGTTTCGCCAGCCTGCTCGGTCTGCTGCTCGCCTTCGGCGCGTTCCTGTTCGGTCTGTCGATCCTGTGGGAGACATGGGTCTCCGGCAAGTCGGTACCGGGCTATCCATCGCTGGTCGTCGGCCTGATGACCCTCGGCGGCGTGCAGCTGATCATGATCGGCGTGCTCGGCGAATATATCGGCAAGATCCTGTCCGAACTGAAGGCGCGGCCGATCTATTTCGTCGCCGAACACAGCGTGAAGCGCAACACCCCCGATAGTGTGACGCAAACCACCGACCGGACCGCTGCCGAATGACCGGCGCATCCCTGCGCCGCATCACACTCTGCGCCGACGATTACGGCATCAGCCCCGGCGTCAATCAGGGCATCCGCGAACTCATTGCGCTTGGACGCCTCAACGCCACATCCGTGATGGTGGTCGGACCTGCTATTTCGCGCGATGACGTGAGTGCGTTGCAGGACGCCGTCGCCAAGAATCCGAATTGCGAGATCGGACTCCACGCGACGCTGACCGCCCCGTTTCATCCACTGACGATGCATTACCGCCCGCTGCTCGATGAACTGTTTCTGCCGCTCGGCAGGATGCTGCGTTTCAGCCTGTTGCGAAAACTCGATCGCGAGGCGATCGAGACCGAGCTGACGACGCAGATCGCGAAGTTTGTGGCCCTGTTCGGGCGCGCCCCCGACTATATCGACGGACACCAGCATGTGCAGACGTTCCCGCAGGTGCGCGATGCGCTCCTCGCCGCAGTGAAGAAAAATGCGCCGAAGGCCTGGGTCCGCCAATCCGGCCGCGTGCTACCGTTGGGCCAACGCCTCGATAATCCGAAGGCGCTGTTGCTCGACACGCTCAGCGCCACGTTCCGCCGACGTGCGACGCGCGCCGGCGTGACGTTCAATCCGGGCTTCGCCGGCGCCTATGATTTCACCAAGCACGCCGACTTCGGCACGCTCATGGCAGGTTTCCTCAACGACCTTCCGGATGGCGGACTGGTGATGTGCCATCCCGGCCATGTCGACGAGATCCTGATCGACCTCGATCCGTTCACCGACCAGCGCGAGCGCGAATATCAATATCTGGCAAGCGATGCCTTCGCGCAGTTGCTGGTGGCAAATAACGTCACGCTCGCACGCTAGTCCGCGAACTGTCCGCTCGCCTTGATGATCGGCGCCCAGCGATCGACCTCGCTGTCGAGCTGCTTCTTCAATGCCTGCGGCGTCGCCTGATCCTGTGGCACCGGATCGGTGTTGATGTCGTTGAAGCGCTTGATCAGTTCGGGATCGCGCAACGAATCCTGCAGCACCTTCGCCAGTTTCTGCACGATATCGTCAGGCGTTCCCTTTGGCGCATAGATGCCGTGCCAGGCGCCAGCCTCGAAACCCTTCAATCCAGCTTCGTCCGCAGTGGGCAGATCCGGCATCGACGACAGGCGCGTCTTGGTGGTGATGGCGTAGCTCTTCACCAGCTTGGCTGCGATCGGGCCGGTGGTGTTGGTGGTCTGATCACAAGTGAGATCGATTTGGCCGGCGATCAGGTCGTTCATGACGGGGCCGTTGCCCTTGTAGGGCACCGACAGGATCTGCTTGTCGATGGCATTCATGAACATCAGGCCGCAGAGCTGCGAGGCCGCGCCGAGGCCGGCATTGCCGAAGGTCATCTTGTCGCCGTTGGCCTTGATATAGGTGATCAGCTCGGCGAGCGTGTTCGGCGGCAGGTTCGGCCTGGAGATGATGGTCATCGGCGCATTGGTGACGAGGCCGATCGGCGCGAAGGCGGTCTTGGTGTCGTAAGGCAGTTTGCGATACAGCGTCGCAGCCGTAGAAATTCCGATGTGATGGATCAGGATCGTGTAGCCGTCCGGCTCGGCGCGGGCCGCGCGTGCGGCGGCGATGGTGCCGCCGGCGCCTGTGGCGTTTTCGATGATGATAGTCTGGCCGAGGATCTTCGACATTGTCGCAGCGGTGACGCGTGCAACGGTGTCGGTGGCGCCACCGGCCGCGAACGGCACCAGCATGGTGATCGGCCTGTTGGGATAGCCCTGCGCGAAGGCAGCGGAGCTTGCCAGCGTAATCGCAAACGCAAGTGTAGCTGTGGCTTTCATGAGATCCTCCCTGAATATTGTTTTGATTATTGAAAGCGAACGCCCCGGTGAGACCGGGGCGTTCGGAAATCGCGTCAGACGTTCGAACTATGGATCGCGTCCACCACAGCGTCGGTCACTTCTTTCGTTGTGGCCTTGCCGCCGACATCCGGCGTGATGATGCCCGCTTCGCAGACCTTCTCCACCGCACGCATCAACCGCGCCGAGGCATCCGGTTCGCCAAGATGATCGAGCATCTGTGCCGCAGTCCAGAAGCTGGCGACAGGATTGGCGATGCCCTTGCCGGTGATGTCGAAGGCCGAACCGTGGATCGGTTCAAACATCGACGGAAAGCGGCGCTCCGGATCGATATTCGCTGTCGGCGCGACACCGAGGCTGCCGGCCAGTGCGCCGGCGAGGTCGGAGAGAATGTCGGCGTGAAGATTGGTGGCGACGATGGTGTCGAGGCTCTGCGGCTTCAGCGTCATACGCACGGTCATGGCGTCGACCAGCATCTTGTCCCAGGTGACGTCAGGGAAGTCCTTCGACACTTCGTCAGCGATCTCGTCCCACATCACCATGCCGTGGCGCTGCGCGTTCGACTTGGTGACCACGGTGAGCAGCTTGCGCGGACGTGACTGCGCGAGCTTGAACGCGTAGCGCATGATCCTGACCACGCCGACCCGGGTGAACACCGAGACTTCGGTACCGACTTCCTCCGGCAGCCCGCGATGCACGCGGCCGCCGCAGCCGGCATATTCGCCTTCGGAATTCTCGCGCACGATCACCCAGTCGAGATCGCCGGTTTCGACACCGCGCAGTGGCGAGGTGATGCCGGGCAGGATCTTGGTCGGGCGTACATTGGCGTATTGATCGAAGCCCTGGCAGATCGGCAGCCGCAGGCCCCACAGCGTGATGTGGTCGGGGACATCAGGCGCGCCGACGGCGCCGAAATAGATGGCGTCGAATTTCTTCAGTTTCGGCAGGCCGTCTGCCGGCATCATGACGCCGTGCTTGCGGTAATAGGCTGAGCCCCAGTCGAAGGTCTCGACATTGAAAGTCACGTCGCCGACCCGCTTCTGCAGGGCTTCGAGCACACGGGTGCCGGCGGCGATAACTTCGGGGCCGATCCCGTCGGCCGGAATGGCCGCGATGGAATATTCGCGCATGGTGAGATCTCTGCTGGGTTGAACTGGCTCTCCCCACCCTGCAGGCGAGCCGCTCTCGGCTCAATCTAGGTTTTTTATATAAATAAATGATATAATGGTCTGTACTCGTCATGGCCGGGTCTATCCCGGCCGTCCACGCCTTTCTTCGGTGTGGCCAAGACGTGGATACCCGGCACAAGGCCGGGCATGACGAGGAGGGACCGCCGATGGATCTGCACCAGTTGCGCTGTTTCGTGACGGCGGCGGACGAACTACATTTCGGCCGCGCGGCGCAGCGGCTCGAGATGATGCCGTCGGCACTCGGCCGCTACATCCGCCTCCTTGAGGACGATCTCGGCACACGCCTGCTGACGCGCACGACGCGCAGCGTCGCCCTCACCGATGACGGCGTCGAGTTTCTGAAACAGGCGCGCGACCTGCTCGCCCGCGCGGATCAGATCGCGTCGTCCTTCCGCGCACGCGTGCGTGCCCGTGCAGCCACGATCCGGGTCGGCGCAATCGACAGCGCCGCCGCCGGGCTTCTGCCGGCGCTGCTTCACGATCTTCGCGAACGCGCCCCTGACCTTGCCATCAAGCTGGATGAGGACAAGACGATCCGGTTGCTGCCGCGCCTGCTGTCGGGCCGGCTCGATCTCGCTTTCGTCCGACCGCCCGAGAGTGCCGACAAGCGGCTGGAATTCATGTTTCTGTTTCACGAGACAGCCGTCGTGGCCGTCTCCGAGCGCCATCCGCTGGCGTCGCGCACGCATCTGACGATCGCCGATATCGCCGACGAGCCGCTAATCGTGCCGGAGCGACGGTCGCGGCCGCACAGTCACGACCTGACGATGAAGCTGTTTGCGGAATCCGGGCTACAGGCGAATGTCGTTCAGATCGCCGACGAGAAGCAGACCATCGTCAATCTCGTCGCCGCCGAAATCGGGCTGGCGATCGTGCCGCGCTGGACATCTCGCATGCCCGCACGCGGCGTTCGCTATATGCCGCTAGGCATGGCGGCAATGAACAGGCTTCCGCTCGCCGCGGCGTGGGTCAGAGGGACCCGCGATCCGGCACGGGATCAGATTCTCGACATGCTGAAGGCCAATCTGGCGCGCTACGCGCTGGAAGCATGACAAGAGGAAGCACGACAAGGCTTGCCGGTCGTTTTGTCGCATAACTAAATTTAATCCAGGCGGCACTTATTGCGACACAAAGCGTCACTACATCTCCAGCGCGCAAAGCAAGCGCGCTTTGAAGACAGAGGACGCCATGACACCGCAAGAACGCCAACTGGTTGACGATCTCTTTGACCGGCTCAGCAAGGTCGAAGGCGCGCCACGCGATCCGGACGCACTCGACGCCATTGCGCAGGGCCAGCGCCGCGCACCCAATGCGCTGTATGCGCTGGTGCAGACCGTATTGCTGCAGGACGAAGCGCTGAAGCGCGCCCATGAGCGCATCCAGCAACTGGAAGGCAACGGCGCCCCGGAACAGGCCGCTCAGGGCGGTTTCCTCGACTCGATGCGGGACGCCCTGTTCGGTCAGGGTCAGAACCCGAACCAGCCGCGCGGCTCCGTGCCGAGCGTTCGCCCGCCCGAGCCGAGCCGTCCCGCCTGGAACACCGGGCAGGTCATCGGCCAGCCCCAGCCACAGGGTGGCTATGGTCAAGGCGGATACGGCCAGGGTCCGGGACCGGGCCAGTTCGGCCAGCAACAACCGCAAGCCGGTGGTGGCGGTTCGTTCCTGGGTACAGCGGCTGCGGCAGCAGCCGGCGTGGTCGGCGGCTCGTTATTGCTCGGCAGCATCCGTTCGATGATGGGCGGCAGCCATCAGCAAGGTTTCGGTGACGCCGCCAATGCCAGCGAGAGCAAGAGCCCGTGGAGCTCCGGTTCGGATTCGTCCGGCGGCAACCTCGGCAATCAGGCCGGCGTCAATGATATCGGTTCGTCCAGCGGCTCCCGCGCCGGATCGTTCGATCAGGCGCAGGCCGATGCCGATCAGGACCAGGATCAAGACCAGGACGACGGCGATTATGACGCCATGGACATGGATTCCGACGACAGCGATTTGGCATAATTGTCGGGCGACGCAGCCTTAACCTCTCCCCGTTTTTTACGGGGAGAGGTCGGCCGGCGAAGCCGGACGGGTGAGGGGCATCGCGCGATATGAGCCTCGGTCGCTCAACTATCGGATCGGATTTTAGCAGCAAAAGATGGCCGGCCGCGTAACGGTGGGATCGACAGTCCCTTCGTGATGAGAGCGCATGCCCCGCCCCTCACCCGGCGCTGCGCGCCGACCTCTCCCCGCACAGCGGGGAGAGGTTAAGTAAGATCAGATCACGACGACCCGGGCGCCGACGCCGACGCGGCCATAGAGATCGATGACGTCCTCGTTGCGCATGCGGATGCAGCCTGAGGAAACGTTGGTGCCGATCGTCCATGGCTCGTTGGAGCCGTGAATACGGTACAGGGTCGAACCGAGATACATCGCGCGTGCGCCGAGCGGATTTTCCGGACCGCCTTCCATGTAACGCGGCAGATCAGGACGGCGCGCCAGCATTTCCTTTGGCGGCGTCCACGACGGCCATTCCTTCTTCGCCGTGATCGTCTTTACGCCGGACCAGGTGAAGCCCGGCCGGCCGACGCCGATGCCATAGCGCATCGCCTTGCCGCCACCCTGTACCAGGAACAGGAACTTGTTCGGCGTATCGACGACGATGGTGCCGGCGCTTTCGCTGCCCTGATACTCGACCATCTGCGGCTGATACTTGGGATCGAGCGCGGGGCGTGCGGCATCTGCCGTCTCTTCCTGCTGATAGACGCGCTGTTGCGGATCCATCGGCGGCAGCAGCGAACGCCGCTGCTCGTAAGAGTAGTCCGGCTGTTGCTGATAACGCTGGCCCTGCTGCGCCGGACCGTCGCTGAACAGAAACTCGATGAAGCCGCCGCCCATGCGCGAGCGTTCGGCATAGGCCGTGCGCTGCATGGGGCGCTGCGGCTGCTGCGCATACACCACCGGAGGCTCGGCGAATTGCGCCGCGGCTTCCACCGCAAGCGTCTGATGCGATCCAGCGGCGATGAAAGATGCGCTGGCAAGAAGCGTGAGAGAGAACTTTCTGAACATCGACGTACTCTGCACTGTTTCGTCGTGCGCGTTCTCACCTGAGAAGCGCTTTGCACACTCCGACTTAAGGTTAAAATCGCCTCGGTTTAGTAAACACAATCGCCGTTTGGATTCACCACGTCGTCAAACTGCGCAGTTCTATTTGGTAGCGTTTATTTTGGATGAACGCGAAAGCCCCATGGTTAACTAACAGTTTGCGCAGCGATTATCGGCTATCGGTGCGATGTTCCCGCGTGAACTTCACGTTAAACTCGTGGGTATACGAATGGGGGATTGATTGAACGTTGGGGGACCTGATGTCTGTTCGTCGCAAGCGATTTCGCATTGAAGAAGTTTTCGGTACCGCGCCTATGCCCAATGAAGTGGTGGGCAGCAGCGAGCCGATGCCCATGCATCGCGAAATCATGGCTGAGCTCCGCGCGATCCGCGCGCAGATGGGAGCGCCGGCCCGCAACGCCGTGACAGATCAGGTCGGCGCCGCCGCCGATCAGCAGGTTGCGGAAGCGCAGGCGCTGCTGGCCACCTATCGCGCTCAGATCGAGCAGTGCGAAAAGCTGAAGATCGAACTCGATCTGATCCACGACGCCATTACCCGTACCAAGATGGAAATCGCAGTTCTTCACGGCAAGAGCTTCGAAGGCGACGAAATGGCGAAGGTCAACGGTGAACTCGGCGCCGTCGTCGGCGGCACCGAAGAAGCCACGCAGCAGATTCTCGCCGCAGCCGAAGCCATCGATAATGCATCGACAGCGCTCGGCAAGGTGACCTCACCCGATCAGCAGAAGCAGATGCTAGAAGAGATCGGCGATAACGTCGTCGCGATCTTCGAAGCCTGTAACTTCCAGGACCTCACCGGCCAGCGCATCAGCAAGGTGATGACCACGATGAAGTTCATCGAAAACCGCATTACTGCGATGATGGACATCTGGGGCGGTGTCGACGAGATCAAGGCGCATGCGCCGGCCAAGGTCGACGACCGTAGCGAAGACGACAAGCTGCTGAATGGTCCGAAACTGGACGGCGACGTCGGCCATGCTTCGCAGGACGATATCGACGCGCTGTTCGGCTAAGATAATTTTCGACCACAGTTAGAGATCGCTTAACGCCGGGCAGCAATGCCCGGCGTTTTTATCATCACGAAACAGAGCAGCACCGCCAGCGCCAACACGGTCCCAAGCAGCAGCACCATGCGGTCGGACAGTGTCTCGACTGCGGACGCCACCACGAATGGCGCGAAGGCCTGCACGAACAAAGCCGGCCGCGCGATACGGCCGATCACACGGCCATACCCCGCCGGGCCGAACATCAGAAGCGGCAGCGCACCGCGCGCGATGGTCATGACGCCATTGGCCGCTCCGAAGCCGATAGCGAACAAGGCCGCCAGCGGAAACGAAATCCCCGCAAAGGCCAGCATTGCGAAGGCCGATACTACAAGCACCACCGCCCCGCGCGCGATCCACAGCGGATGGGTGCGCCCCGCCAGCATGAAGTCCGCCAGCCGCGATGCCACCTGCGCCGGTCCGAACATCGCACCGATGGTCACCGCCGTTGCAGCACTGAGCCCGCCGCGCTCCAGCAGCGCCAGCAGGTTCGAGGTCACGCCCGACAGAATGAAGCTGTAAAGCGAGAACGCCGCCGCCAGCAGGATGAACGGCCAGCCTTCCGGGCGCAGGGTTGCCTGCTGGGGGACGACAACGGCGTCCACCACGGGCAGAGGCGCAACGGCGACATGACGCGGCAATGCAAAAGCATGAAGCGGCGCAACGACAAAGGCGAAGATCGCTGCGAAGGTCAGATAGGTCCCGCGCCAGCCGACAGCCTCAAGCAGAAGATGGGTCGCCGGCCAGCCGACCGTCGAGGCGAAGCCGCCTGCAAAGGTCACGAAGGTGATCTGCCGCCGCGCCGAGGCACCGAAGATGCGCGTCAGCGTGGCGAAGGCGGGATCGTAGAGCGACGCCGACATTGCAGCGCCGAGCAACAGCCAGCAGGCCAGATAGGTCGCGGGATGATCGGCGACTGAAAATAGAGCGAGACCCAAGGCGCCGGCCAACGCGCCCGATGCCATGACGACATTGCCGCCGTGGCGGTCGATCAATCCACCAACCACCGGCGACAGCAGTCCCGATACAATCAGCCCCAGCGAAAAGCCCGCCATGCCGAAGGCCAGCGACCAGCCATGTGCCGCCGTGACATGTGGCATGGTCAGCACCGGTGGATAGATCAGGATGCCCCAGGTCAGGATCTGGGTGAATGCCAGCACAAGGACCGCACGGCCCGGTCCGAAAACAAGGTCGCGCAATCGGTGCATGGGCTCACGTCTTCAAGGGAGTGGCGGGACCCGCCCTACGCCTCAGGTCAGGCCTTGTCAGGTCAGGCCTTGGGTGCGCAACGGACATAGACCATGTTGCCGTAGCGAACCGCAGCGTCCTTGTCGATGAAGCGTGTGACGAGAATCCGACCGTCGAAGGAGACGATCTCGCGATCCTTCTCACCACCGGCGGGACCGGGCGGGCCGATATAGTTCTTGCCGCTCGGCGAGCCCTTGAGGCGCAGTTCCTGCGGCGTCGCCTCGTCGGCAAGATGCATGATGACCCCGCCGGTGGCGCCCTGGCCGATGATATAGGGCTGCTTGCACTGGCCGCGCGCGGCATTCTCGGTGCGAACGCGATCGTTGGGATTCATGTAGGACGCCAGGCCCCAGCGGCCGACGAGTTCTTCCGAGCGGATCGAGGCTGGCAGTTCCGGCGCCGGCGGGGGCTCCGGCGGCGGTGTCGGCTGCGAGTTCCCAAAGCTGAACCCGCCCAATCCACCAGACGTGCCGCACCCGCCCAATGACAGCGCCAAAGTTGAAACGATCGCCAGATGGGCAACCGTGCGGGCGTAGCGTGACCTGATCATATTATCCCCTAGAGCAAATTCCCCGGCTGCCCGTCCCGGCAGCCAAGCGCAAAACACCTGACGGCGCAATGAGGTCGGCAGAATTACGCCGACTCTCCATTATGGTTTCCAGATCATCCTATATTGGCCTCACCAAGGCCTTAAGGCCTCGCTTGACTCAAAAAGCGTCTGGCCATATTTCCCGGACGCTCAATTAGCACTCCCGGAGCGCGATTGCTAAGGGAATGAGCCGGCCGCCTTGAGCGTTCCGGCTGGATTCCCGCCCGCCTCCGAGATGGCAACGAAATCGCAAACCCTAAAGGGACACTCCCATGGCCAAGACCAAATTCCGCCCGCTGCACGACCGCGTCGTCGTCAAGCGCATCGTCGCCGACGAGAAGACCAAGGGCGGCATCATCATCCCGGACAGCGCCAAGGAAAAGCCGTCTGAAGGCGAAGTCGTCGGCGTCGGCCCCGGTGGCCGCGACGAAGCCGGCAAGCTGATCCCGATCGACATCAAGGTCGGCGACAAGGTTCTGTTCGGCAAGTGGTCGGGCACCGAGATCAAACTCGATGGCGAAGAACTCCTCATCATGAAGGAGTCGGACATCATGGGCGTGATCGCCTAAGCGACTCGCTTCAGCCTCCCCACACGCCGTCGTCACCGGGCTTGTCCCGGTGATCCACGTCTAGGCCGCAAGCTCGGCAAGGCGTGGATGGCCGGGTCAAGCCCGGCCATGACAGCGTTTTAATTTCAAATTCCCATCACTTGGAGCACCATCACATGGCAGCCAAAGACGTTAAATTCTCTGGAGACGCGCGCGATCGCATGCTGCGCGGCGTCGACATTCTCGCCAACGCCGTCAAGGTCACGCTCGGTCCGAAGGGCCGCAATGTCGTGATCGAGAAGTCGTTCGGCGCTCCGCGCATCACCAAGGACGGCGTCACCGTCGCCAAGGAGATCGAGCTCGAGGACAAGTTCGAGAACATGGGCGCGCAGATGCTGCGCGAAGTTGCCTCGAAGACCAACGACACCGCAGGCGACGGTACCACCACCGCCACCGTGCTGGCCCAGGCCATCGTCCGTGAAGGCGCCAAGTCGGTTGCCGCCGGCATGAACCCGATGGACCTCAAGCGCGGCATCGATATCGCCGTCGCCGCCGTCATCAAGGACATCACCAAGCGCGCCAAGCCGGTTGCGTCTTCGGCTGAAGTCGCTCAGGTCGGTACCATCTCCGCCAACGGCGACGCCGCCATCGGCAAGATGATCGCCCAGGCGATGCAGAAGGTCGGCAACGAAGGCGTCATCACGGTTGAAGAGAACAAGTCGCTCGAGACCGAAGTCGACATCGTCGAGGGCATGAAGTTCGATCGCGGCTACCTGTCGCCCTACTTCGTCACCAATGCCGAGAAGATGACCGCCGAGCTCGAGGACGTGTACGTCCTGCTCGTCGAGAAGAAGATCTCCAGCCTGCAGGCCATGCTGCCGGTGCTCGAAGCCGTGGTGCAGTCGGGCAAGCCGCTGCTGATCATCGCTGAAGACGTCGAAGGCGAAGCCCTCGCCACCCTCGTCGTCAACCGCCTGCGCGGTGGCCTCAAGGTTGCTGCCGTCAAGGCACCGGGCTTCGGCGATCGCCGCAAGGCGATGCTGGAAGACCTTGCGATCCTGACCGGCGGTCAGCTCGTCTCGGAAGATCTCGGCATGAAGCTGGAAAGCGTCACGCTCGCCATGCTCGGCCGCGCCAAGAAGGTCGTGATCGACAAGGAAAACACCACCGTCGTCAACGGCGCTGGCAAGAAGCCGGCGATCGAAGCCCGCGTCAACCAGATCAAGGCACAGATCGAGGAAACCACCTCGGACTACGACCGTGAGAAGCTGCAGGAGCGTCTGGCCAAGCTGGCTGGCGGCGTCGCGGTCATCCGCGTCGGTGGCGCGACCGAAGTCGAAGTAAAGGAAAAGAAGGATCGCGTGGATGACGCGCTGAACGCGACCCGCGCGGCCGTTCAGGAAGGCATCGTCCCCGGTGGCGGCACTGCGCTGCTGCGTGCCAAGAAGGCCGTCGGCCGTCTCACCAACGAGAACGCCGATGTGCAGGCCGGTATCAACATCGTGCTGAAGGCGCTGGAAGCTCCGATCCGCCAGATCGCCGAAAACGCCGGCGTTGAAGGTTCGATCGTGGTCGGCAAGATCCTGGACGAGAAGTCCGAGACCTTCGGCTTCGACGCGCAGACCGAAACCTATGTCGACATGGTCGCCAAGGGCATCATCGATCCGGCCAAGGTGGTGCGTACTGCACTGCAGGACGCCGCCTCGGTTGCCGGCCTGCTGGTGACCACCGAAGCCATGGTCGCCGAACTGCCGAAGGAAGCTGCACCGGCGATGCCGGGCGGTGGCGGCGGTATGGGTGGCATGGGCGGAATGGGAGGCATGGGCTTCTAAGCCCTGCTTTCACGCTCAACTGCATTGTGATCGAAGGCCGCCTCCGGGCGGCCTTCTTTTTTGCCCTGATACAATGCGCCCGCGACTTATGGCCTTTCGCCTTGGTCGCGGTTCTGATTCAATCCGGTGATTAATCTCGCATGGGCGGAATCAGATAAATCCGCCCGGAGACACGTCGATAACGTCCAGGGACTTTTGAAATGCGCGCGCTTCATCTTTGTCTGCTCGGCCTTACGGTCACCGCCTCGGTTGGGACCGTCCACCACGCCTTCGCGCAGGTGAAAGCCGCGCCGAAGAGCCAGCCGGCAGGCCCCGAGACGCGCTATTTCACCTCGATCGACGGCGTCATGAACGGCAATGCCGACGTGATCCTCCGGGAGACGCGGCAGGGCAAGGCCGTCACGGCCGCGACGCTTGATGTCTGCTATCCCGCCGAGAAGGGCAGCGACCGCAAGGATCGCTTCGTCGCCAATCTCACGGTCAGCGGGTCGACGCTGACCGGCGCAACGCAGACCCAGGTCGACAAGCTGCCGGTGACCATCAAACTGAACCGCCGGCCGACCGGCGACACGTTCGAATTCAAGGGACAGATCTCGGTCGGTCAGACCAACAACAATGTGACGTCTTCGGACAATTCCGATCAGAGCGAAAAGGAATTCCAGGACAATCAGTCCACCGACGACAATATCGCGCCTGCGCCGAAGGATTTCACCGAAGTCTCGCCCGAAGCGATCGCGGTCAAGATCAAGCTCGAAGCTGCGCTCGATTTCGTCCGCACGCTGCGCGGGCAGAATGTCGAAGTCGCGTTGAACAGTCTGACCGTGTCGTGCGATGCGCTCCGCGCCGGCGAGCAGGTCATCAGCCTCGCCATCGATCCGGAACGCGCTGCGGCTTTCGTCGCCAAAACCAAGACCTATCCCGGCGTCGTTAATGTCGGCTGGACCACGGGCGCTATCGACATGGATCGTACCGTGCGCTTTGCAGTCGCCGACTGGCGCGATGGCGACAAGATCAATCGCGACAAGGTTGCGACCACGCTGGCGAATGTGCTCGCCAGAACCATGTCGGGCAAACCTGCCGCCGCGTCATGGGACGACGAGACCGGAAAGCTGAAGCTGACCTTCAAGCGCCCGAGTCAGGTTCTGCCCGCGCTCGAATTGACGGAGACCGTCGAGGTCAGCGCGATCATCGCTCCCGACAAGCCCGGCACGACGGATAAGCTGATCCTGTGGGTCAGCACACCGTCAGTAACAACCGCGGATGAGAACTCGGGCGCGAAGCTGGCTCTCGCGGATTCGCCGACGGCCGATGAAGAGAGCGATCCGCGCGATGACAACGGCGCGGTTGCAGCTGTCGCGGCGGAGTTCAAGGCACAGCGTTGGGATGCAGATAATTCGAACTGGAAGTAGCACGTAAGACTACGCTCTTTCTTCCCCTCTCCCCCAGCGCAGCAAAGCTGCGCGCCGCGGGAGAGGGTGCCTGAGCGCAGCGAAGGCGGGAGAGGGCCGGAGTTCGTGGCGCCCCTCTCCCGTCTCGAACCGCTTTGCGGTTCGATCCACCCTCTCCCGCCTGGCGGAGCTGCGCTCCGCGGGGGAGAGGGGAAGTGGAGCGCCTTCGCAGCTTAAGCTATCAATTCGTATTCAGCCGAAACCGCAGCGACTTCGGCCCGACGAACGTCACTGCATCACCGCGCCGCTGCCAGTTGGTGGCCGCGCCGAGATCGGCGATCAACTGATCGTCCATCGCGGCCTGCGCGTCCGAGCAACTGCGGTTCTCCATCGCGCCGGCGACGAAGACGACGGTGTTGCCGGCGACCGAGAACTGCCCCTTGCCGCCCTTGCACCACAACTCCACCCGCGCCTCGCCGGCCTCGCCGATTTCCAGATTGGGAATCCGCTTCGAGCCGGGCTGACGCTGTGCATCCAGAGTCATTTCCATGCCGAATGGAAACTCTTCGGCGGCATGCGCAGGGACAACAATCAGAAACGCCGCACCGGCAAGAGCGGCCCGCAGCAAAGTGGTCATGGCAGTCATAAGAATTCTCGGCGTGATCGTGGATGGCGACAATGGCCGCGGTTCTACGCGCGGCCGCGACGGTTGACCAGAACCGTCGGGAAACAATATGGCGCGACAACGAAAAATCCCCGCGGCCTTGCAGCCGCGGGGATTCGTCATTGGTTCGTTGCGTGCACCCTACGGCGCCAGGACCATCAACGTGAACGGATAGACATAGGCCTGTAGCATCACGAACAGGCCGACCATGCAGGCCAGCACGATCGAGTGCCAGAACACGAAGCGCAGGATGGTGCCCTCATGCCCGAACCAGTTGGTTGCGGTGGAGGCCACAACGATTGATTGCGCGTCGATCATCTTGCCCATCACGCCGCCGGACGAGTTCGCCGCGCTCATAAGGATCGGCGACAGACCGAGCTGTTCGGACGTGATCCTCTGCAGGTTGCCAAACAGCACGTTCGATGCGGTATCCGAACCGGTGAGCGCCACGCCGAGCCAGCCAAGCAGTGTGCCGAAGAACGGGTACAGCACGCCGGTGGCAGCGAAGGCCAGACCGAGCGTCGCGTCGACACCCGACAGACGCGTGAGCGTGCCGATGGCCAGCATCGCCGAGATGGTGATCAGCGAGTAGGCACAGATCTTGATGGTGCGGCCATATTCCACAATCATCTTCGCAGGCGAAAAGCCCATGATGAAGCCGGAGATGATCGCAGCCAGCAACATGCCGCTGCCGGTATAGGAGACGTAGGTGAACGCGAACACCGCGCCTTCCGGCGTCGGCTTGGCGGCCACCGGCGGCACCTTGTTGATCATGTTGTGCAGTTCAGGCACTGGAAAATTCCAGGAGAAGATCGGGTTGACGATCCCCTTGAACCAGTTGGTGCCCCAGACCAGCAGGATGACGCAGAGGATGATCCATGGCGTCAGCGCGCTCCAGACCTGAGCCGAGGTCAGCTTCTCCGTGCTCATCGATTTCACCGGCGGCACGGTGGACGCGGAATCGTCGTGCTGGCGCAGCGCGGCCGAGGTCCAGATCGTCTTGGGCTGCCAGACCTTCAGGAACAGGATCAACGCGCCCATCGAGATCAGCGAGGCGCCGATGTCGACGATCCACGGATTGATGAAGTTCGAGATTACGAATTGCGGGATCGCGAAGGAGAGTGCGGTAACGAGGATGGCAGGCCAGACTTCCTTCATGCCCTTCCAGCCGGCAAAGGCCCAGACCACCCAGAACGGGACGATCATGGAGAAGATCGGCAACTGTCGACCGACCATCGCGCCCAGAATGAAGGGGTCGAAGCCGGTGACGGTGGCGAGGCCCTGGATTGGCGTGCCGAGCGCGCCATAAGCGACGGGCGCGGTGTTCGCGATCAGCGACAGGCCCGATGCTGCCAGCGGCGAGAAACCGAGGCCGATCAGCACGGCGCCGGTGACGGCCACCGGCGTACCGAAGCCCGACGCGCCCTCGAAGAATGCGCCGAACGAAAACGCGATCAGCAGGATCTGCAGGCGGCGGTCATTAGTGACGCCGCCGATGGCGCGTTGCAGTACCTCGAAGCGGCCGCTATCCACCGTGAGGCGATACATGAAGATGACGTTGAGGACGATCCAGCCAATCGGGAAGAAGCCGGTGACGACGCCGAGCGCCGATGCGCGAAGCGACATATTGGCGGGCATCGTGAATGCGTAGATCGCCACAAGATTGGCGAGCACCAGCGCAATGATCGCTGCGATATGCGCCTTGACCTTGTTGGTGGCGATCAGCACCAGCAGGACGACCACCGGTATCGCGGCCACAAGCGTCGAGATCGTCGAGCTATTGAATGGATTGTAGACCTGATTCCACATGGCCGTTTTCCCCCTTTATATTATTGCAGCGGCTCGATCGTTATCGATCGGCAAATTGCTGATTGTTCACTTGCGAGGGCATCCACGATCGGTCAAAGCCGATAGCGCCCATAGGCTACGCGAATGCGAGGCCCCCATGCCTCGCTTTTCGTCATGCTAGGGTGAATCACAGTTTCGCGACAAGGTGCCGCAGGCCATCAAACCAGCTACTTTAGTCTAAACGCTGGAATTCATTTTTGATCCTAAGGGCTTAGGGCCCTCCTCCCGGAGACGACCTGTGAATAACATCCGCTCTACGCTCGCGACCGTCTGGCGGATCGCGGTTCCTTATTTTCGTTCCGAGGACAAATGGGCGGGACTCGGACTCCTCACGGCGGTGATCGCCATCGAGCTGGCGGTGGTCGGTCTCAGCGTTTTGTTCAATCGCTGGAACAACACCTTCTACAACGCACTGCAGGACAGAAACCTCGACGTCTTCACCTATCAGCTCGCTTACTTCAGCGTGCTTGCCGCGATCAACATCGCACTCAAGGTCTATCAGCTCTACCTCAACCAGTGGCTCCAGATCCGCTGGCGGCGCTGGATGACCGAGCGCTATCTCGGCAACTGGCTCGCCGACGCCAACCACTATCGCATGCAGCTGCAGGGCGACGCTGCCGACAACCCGGATCAGCGCATTGCCGAAGACGTGAAGCTGTTCGTGGAGAAGACGCTCGACATCGGCATCGGCCTGTTGAGTTCGGTCGTCACACTGTTCTCCTTCGTGATCATCCTGTGGGGCCTGTCCGACGCGGCGCCGCTGCATGTGTTCGGTCGGGATATCCCGATCCCCGGCTATCTCGTCTGGGGCGCGCTTGTTTACGCCGTGATCGGCACCGCGCTGACCCACTATATCGGCGCCCCATTGATGGCACTGAACTTCCAGCAGCAGCGCTATGAAGCGGACTTCCGCTTCAATCTGGTGCGTGCGCGCGAAAATGCCGAGCAGATCGCTCTGCTGCGCGGCGAACCGATTGAGCGCCAGCGACTCTCGACCCGCTTCCAGCTCGTCGTCGGCAACTGGATCGACATCATGCGCCGCACCAAGAAGCTGACATCCTTCACGGTCAGCTATCAGCAGATCGCGATCATCCTGCCCTATGTTCTGGTCGCGCCGGCCTATTTTGCGGAGAAGGTCCAGCTCGGCGCCGTGATGCAGACTGCGGATGCGTTCGGCACCGTGCAGGGTGCGCTTTCATTCTTCGTCACCGCCTATCGCACACTGGCGGAATGGCAGTCCGGCGTGATGCGCCTTGATGGCTTCGAGACAGCCATTGCCAACGTACAGGCGCTGACGACCAAGGCCGATATCGTTCACGCCACCGAGACCCGCACCAGTGACATCGCGCTGAGCGATCTGACGCTCACCCTCCCCAATGGCGCTCCCATGGTGCAGACGCCGGGCTTCAGCTTCCGCCGCGGGGAACGCACGCTGTTTACGGGCCCATCGGGCTCCGGAAAATCCACGCTGTTTCGCGCCATCGCCGGCATCTGGCCATTCGGCAAAGGCAAGATCTCGATCCCCGCGGATGCGGCGATCATGATGCTGCCGCAGCGGCCGTACTTCCCGGTCGGTACATTGCAGGATGCGGTGGCTTATCCTGCCGGGACCGACGCGTTCAGCCAACAGGAGGTCGCCGATGCCGTCAGGGCCGTGGGTCTGCCTGCGCTGGCGACCCGGCTTGATGAAGATGGCCACTGGAATCGCATGCTGTCGCTCGGTGAACAGCAGCGCCTCGGCGTCGCCCGCGCGCTGCTGCAAAAGCCGCAATACCTCTTCCTTGACGAGGCGACCGCATCGCTCGACGAGCCCTCGGAAGAAGCACTTTATCGGCTGCTCGAAGACAAGCTGCCTGGCACGACCATCGTGTCGATCGGCCACCGCAACACGCTCGATGACTTGCATCAGCGCAAGGTGTCGCTAACGCGGTCCGGCGATCACTTCGCGCTGGGAGATGCAAAGGTCAGGACGGAAACCGCCTGAGGCGTGACACGCCCCGCTAAAGCCAGTGCCGCGGCCAGTCGCGGCCTGCCGCATAGCGATGCCAGACAAACGTGAAGCTCGCGAGCAGCAGCGCGCCGACCAGCACCGGCGCCAGCAGGAACGTCCACGGTAGTGCGTGAGACACCACCAGCAACGGGTTGATCCCGGCAGGCGGGTGGAATGTGCCGGTCACATACATCGCCAGCACGGCGAGGCCGACTGCCATGGCGGCGGCCCAGGCATGGGGGCCGGTCAGCTTGAGCACCGCGAGCCCTACCAGCGTCGCGACGATGTGTCCGCCGACCAACGCGCGCGGCTGCGCCGGCTCGGCTTCGGGTGAGCCGATCACGAGGACGATCGAGGTCGCAAAGGGGATGATGACCAGCGGATAATGCGCAACGGCCGAGAAGAACTCCATCACACCGATGGCAATCCCCGCCCCCAGCCCGGCAACGGCGCCGGCCAGCGCATTGCGATGATTGTTGCGACGGATCGTGTTCGCTGCGCGCCGCAACCAGTCCCGATTCATGGAAGCTCTATCCCAAAAGAAAAGGGGCGGCAGATTGCTCTGCCGCCCCTTCGATCTCAGTCGAAGTTCTTACTTCAGGTTGGTCATCGCGGTCAGGTCAGCCGACAGCTTGACGATGCCGGTGGCGCCGCACCAGCTCGAGCCAGCGCCCGACGGGTTGATCGCGGTGACGTTGTTGGTGCCCGAAGCAGTGAAGTCCGAGGTGAAGGCGTTGCAATCACCCTTAGACAGGTTGGTGTCCGAGTAGCGCAGGTCCAGCGTGAAGACCTTGTAGGTGAAGCCGATGCCAATGTTCCAGGTGTTGTAGTCGGCGTACTTGATGCCATTCGGGAACTGAGCGGTACCGTAGAAGGCATCCGAGGTGCCCAGCCACTGACGACCGAACTCACCCGAGACGTAGGAGCCGATGCCGGTCGAACCGAACCAGGTCGACGGCGCGATCACCTTACCGGTGATCGAAGCGTAGGTGCCATCAGCGCCGGTGTTCAGGAAGTTCGGCGAGTAGAAAGCGTTACCGCCGAGCGAGAAGTAGTCGTTGAAGGTGTAGTTAACCTTCGCGTAACCCTCGTAGAAGCTGACGTTCTTCTTCATGACGTTGAAGGCAGGACCAGCAACGTTCGAGCCGACCGGGCACACGCCGCCGCCGCCAACGACGGAGTCGATGCACTGGCCACCCGGATAACCGTAGTACCAGAAGCCGAAGTCGAACGCGGCTGCGCCCCAGGTCGGGCGGATACCGAAGTAGCCGTCGAGCTCCATGGAAGCGCGGTTGGTGAACGAGATGCTCTCACCGGCGACACCAGCGTAGATCTGGACGTCCTTGGTGATGTTGTAGCGCGGCTCGAAGTAAGCTGCGACTGAGCCCTTCTGGCCGTTGGACTGGGTGATACCACGGAACACGTAGTTGCTCATGATCGCGCTGCCGAACGCGATGTCCCAAGGATCGTAGGCAGCCACGATCGGCGGCGCCTTCTTGTACATCTTCGCGCCCAGATCGGCTGCGGAAGCCGAGCTCATCCCCATGGCGAGCACCGCAGCAGAGGCGACAACAATTTTCTTCATGACATTCCCCATCACTTTTGAAACCAGAGGCAGTTCCGTGTCCGAAAGACGGCGAGACCGCGAAATTCATCGACTGAACGCAACTTTGAGGCGCAAAGTCGCAGTGGTGAAGGAAAAAAAACGAGCAAGTGCCGCCTAAATAGGCGTTCTGACGTTTCCGTGAGAGGTTGTGGCGCGGTGTTGCAAAAGCACAACGTTTTTGGAGGGATTCCAGCCCGAAAATACCACCACGGGGAATTACCACTGACTGGGAATTGTGGATTGCCGTCCGTGGAGCGGTTAACAGCTGCCCGTCAGGGCCTCCGGGCCGACGATCACTCGAATCGCCTGCAAATTCAGGACACCCGGGCATCGGTTGAAATACGCATGCGCGACAGAGCCTGACCAAGCAAAAACCGCAGCGGCGAGCGCTGCGGTTTTCCGAAGTTTATTGGCGAGTCAGGAACGCGGACTTAATCCGGTTCGACTATCTGGTTTCGTCGTGATCGGGCGACGTATCGCCAGGAGATTCGATTGCCGTCGTCTCGCCTGAAGAATGCCCTTCGACCGGTGACGGATCAGGCTCCGGCGTCGCCCAGCTCGGTGTCTCAGCGATTGCCGGTGCGACCGGCTTGGGCTTGGGAGCACGCGGCTTGCGCGGCGGCTTCGGCGGCATTGCAACCGGCACCGACGCCTCGACCACGGCCGGCGCAGGCGCCGTGCTGGTCAGGAGCGCGGAAGGAACCTTCACCGCCTTCTTGGCTGCCTTCTTCGGCGCAGCTTTTTTCGGTGACGCTTTCTTGGCGGCCTTTTTCGGCGCGGCCTTCTTCACCGTCTTTTTGGCGGGAGCTTTCTTCGGCGCCTTCTTGGCAGACTTCTTCGCGGCTTTCTTGACGGTCTTCTTGGTGGCTTTCTTGGCCGCCTTCTTCACCGTCTTCTTGGCTGATTTCTTCGCAGCCTTCTTGGTCGCTTTTTTCACAGCCTTCTTCGCGGATTTCTTGACTGACTTCTTGGAGGACTTCTTCGCGGGTTTTGCCGCCGTCAAAAGCTTCTTCTGCTTTTTCTTGTCCTTCTTCGACTTCTTGCCTTTAGCCATCGTGGTCCTCCTGTTGGCGCCGATCCAAAAGGGACCGGCGTTTCAAGTCTTCCGCGCCAGCGCGGGGCCAGTTTAACGCGGGGCCGTTGTCACAATTAGATCAGTTCAATCCTGGCCTGGGACCGCCTGTCGCCCAATCGAGTAGCTCAATCGTATGTACGACCGGGACTGACGTCCCTCCGGCGATCTGAACCATGCAGCCGATGTTGCCGGCAGCGATGATATCCGGCTTGACCATCGCGATGTTGGCGACCTTTCGATCGCGCAACCGGCTCGCAATATCAGGCTGGAGAATGTTGTACGTCCCCGCCGAACCGCAACACAAATGGCTCTCTGGGATATCTTTCACCACGAATCCATTCTTGGAAAGCAATTCTTTGGGAGCCTGTGTGATTTTCTGCCCATGCTGCAGCGAACACGCCGAGTGATAGGCGACGACGAGGTCGCTTTGTTTGTCAGGCTTCGGCAGATCCATGGCGCTGACATACTCGCTGATATCCTTCGCCAGCGCAGAGACCTTGGCGGCCGGCGCGGCGAACTCAGGGTCCTCGCGCAGCATGTAGCCATAGTCCTTGATGACGGTTCCACAGCCGGACGCCGTGACCAGGATGGCGTCGAGACCGCCCCGGTCTGCCTCCCCGAGCCAGACGCCGATATTGGCCCTGGCCCGCGCCAGCGCATCTCCGTCGCGGCCGAGATGATGGGTCAGCGCACCGCAGCACTGTTCGTCCCGGACCAGCACGACCTCAACGCCATGGCGGGTCAAAAGGCTGATGGCGGCCTGGTTGATCCGCGGCGCCAGCACCTGCTGGGCGCAGCCCTGCAGGAGTGCGACCCGGCCACGGCGAGCGCCGATCGCGGGAAAAACGCTGCCACCAGACGGACCGGCGGCGGGTAACTGCTTCGGCGCCATCGTCAGCATCGCCTTCACGCGGCTAAGCAGGTTCGGGTTGGATTGCTTGCTGGTCGAAGGCAGCAGCGCCGCCAGCGGCCGCGCCAGCCGGGCCATTGTCATGCTCAGGCGAAACAGACCGGGGCGTGGCAGTACCCAGGCCAGCACGTCACGCAGCAATCGCTCGGAGAGCGGCCGGGTGTAGTCCTTCTCGATCTTGACCCGCGCCTGATCGACCAGATGCATGTAGTTCACGCCGGACGGGCAGGTCGTCATGCAGGCCAGACACGACAGGCAGCGGTCGATATGCTTGACCACCTCCTGAGTCGGCCTCTGGTCCTTTTCCAGCATCTCCTTGATCAGGTAGATGCGGCCGCGCGGACTATCGAGTTCGTCGCCGAGCAGCACATAGGTCGGACAGGTCGCCGTGCAGAATCCGCAATGCACGCATTTGCGCAGGATCTTGTCGGCCTCGGCAATATCCGGATCGGCCAGTTGGGTCGGAGTGAATTCGGTTTTCATGTCGCAAGTCTTTCAAGTACCAAGGCCACGCGACATCCGGCCGCGATTGAGAATGGTCTTCGGATCGAAACTGTGACGCACACGCTCGCCGAGCGCCGCGATGCCTTTGGGCTGCGGATGAAACACATCAACGGCACGGCGCACATCTTCCGGCGCGCGGATCAGCGTCGCATGGCCACCGGCTGCATTGACCAGCTTGCGGAGCTGCGCTGCCTGCGCATCGGCCGATGGCGGTAGTGCCGCCCAGATTAACCCGCCGCCCCAGTCATAGATCACCTCGCCTTGCGAGCCCTTGGCGATGGCTTGGCCAAGTGCACCGCCGGATGCCGGCGGCGTCACGATGCGCCATACCGGCCACATCGCGCGCGGACCGCTGGCTGCGAATGGCGTCACGTCACGGACAGCCGCCCACAGCACCGCGGATGCAGTGTCTTCAAGTATCTCGGCCACGCCGAATGACTTCAGCGTCGTGCTCAGTGACACCGCACGCTGCGACGCAGACGCGGTGATGCCTTCAAGGCGGATCAGCGTCGCCGACTGGTCGGGCGACGCGATCTCGCCAAGCGCCCCCTGCGTGGTGCGTAACGCCGAGCCCGGCAGATGCGCGGCACCTGAGACATCGAAGGGCGACCCCAGCGCTGCGGTCATCGCCTTGTTGGCTGCGATATCATCGAGCCCGCGCAGCACCAGGGTGCGCTCGCTCTCCGCACGCGGCATCACCTTGAGCGTCACCTCCGTCATCACGGACAGCGTGCCCCACGCGCCGGCGAGCAGCTTGCAGACATCGTAGCCGGTGACATTCTTCACCACCCGGCCGCCGGCCTTGTAGCTGTCGCCGAAGCCGGAAACCGCATGCACGCCGAGCAAATGATCGCGCGCACCGCCGGCCTGAATGCGCCGTGGCCCGGCGAGCCCGGCCGAGATCATGCCGCCGATGGTGCCGATATCCGGCGTGCCCAGGAGCTGTGACGTGTTCATCGGCTCGAACGAAAACTGCTGATTCTTGGAATCGATCAGCGACAGCACGTCGGCCATCGGCGCGCCGGCCTGCACTGTGAGGATCAATTCGTTCGGCTCATAGGACGTCACCGCATTCAGCGCCGACACGTCGAGCACCGCATTGGTCGCAATGGGCTGGCCGACCATGCGCTTGCTGCCATGACCGATGATCTCCAGCGGCTGCTCGCTTGCAATTGCCGCGCGCACCGCCTGCTCGACGTCCTGAGCGTCTCTGACTTTCAAAATATCCACGGATGCGTCCAACTAAAATCGCGGCAGATCGGGAAACGCCAGCTTGCCGCCATGCACATGTACGCGGCCAAGTTCGGCGCAGCGATGCAGTGTCGGAAACACCTTGCCGGGATTGAGCAGACCCTGCGAGTCGAAAGCGCATTTGATACGCTGCTGCTGATTGAGATCGACCTCGCTGAACATCTCCGGCATCAGGTCGCGCTTCTCGATGCCGACGCCGTGCTCGCCGGTCAGCACGCCGCCGACCTCGACGCACAGCCTCAGAATATCTGCGCCGAAGTCTTCAGCTAGCTGCAACTCGCCGGGCTTGTTCGCATCGTACAGGATCAACGGATGCAGATTGCCATCGCCGGCGTGAAACACGTTTGCGACGCCAAGACCGTATTTGGCTGACATCTCCTTCATGCGGCGCAGCACCAGCGGCAAGGCCGCACGCGGAATGGTGCCGTCCATGCAGAGATAGTCCGGCGAGATGCGGCCCACCGCGGGGAAGGCCGCCTTGCGGCCGGACCAAAACAGCAAGCGTTCCTGTTCGGAGGTCGATATCTGGCAGGTGGTCGAACCGCAGCCGAGCGCGATCTTCTCGACGCGCTTGATGAGTTCGTCGACTTCGACGCCTGGGCCGTCGAGCTCGATGATGAGCAAGGCTTCGACGTCCAGCGGATAGCCTGCGTGCACAAACGCTTCCGCGGCATGGATCGCCGGCTTGTCCATCATCTCCATGCCGCCGGGAATGATGCCGGCGCTGATGACATCGGCAACGCACTGGCCGGCCTGCTCGACCTCGGCGAAGCCGATCATCAGCGCACGCGCCGTTTCCGGCTTCTGCAGGATACGCACGGTGATTTCGGTGATGACACCCAGCAGACCTTCGGAGCCGGTAATGATCCCCATCAGGTCGTAACCCGATGTCTCCGCGGTCTTGCCGCCAACGCGAATGACTTCGCCCGACATCAACACGATCTCGCAGCCGAGCAGATTATTGGTGGTCATGCCGTATTTGAGGCTGTGCACGCCGCCGGAATTCTCCGCGACATTGCCGCCGATCGAACAGGCGATCTGGGACGACGGATCCGGCGCGTAGTAGAAGCCCGCATGCGCCACCGCCTGGCTGATGGCGAGATTGGTGACGCCGGGCTCGACGACGACGGCGCGGTTGTCGAAATCGATCTCGCGCACGCGCTTGAACTTGCCGAGACCAAGCAGTACCGCGTCGGCCAACGGCAGCGCGCCACCGGACAGCGACGTGCCCGAACCGCGCGGCACCACCTTGATGCCGTTCTCGTGACAATATTTCAGAACTTTGGAGACTTGCTCAGTCGTGTCGGGCAACACGACGACCATCGGCGGCTGGCGATAGGCCATCAGCCCATCCGACTCATAGGGCAGCATTTCCGCAGCGCTGGAGATCACGCCCTCGCCCGGCACCAGCTTGTGCAGCGCAGCGACAATGGCCTCGCGCCTTGCGAGGACAGCCTGATCCGGCGCGGGCATCATGATGGTCATTGAACGCGCACTCCCGAAGATCGCAGCGATCACTCGGCTGCTTTGCCATGAATCAACCACGTCCGTGCGGCTTTGGGTAGCTTACCAAAGCATGACGCGTCGCATGGTGCCGGAACGCGCGGCAGCCGCCATCGCACTTGTGGACTACTCGGAGCGTGTGCAACAAACTAAGCTGGAAAGCCAACCAACAAAAAGAGCCATCCATGAAGTCTGTCACTTTCGGCGCCCTGATCGTCCTTGCCGCCTCGACCGCCTCCTCCTTCGCACTTGCACAGGACGTCGCCGCCGGGAAATCCTCCTTCAACAAGTGCCTCGCCTGCCACGCTGTCGGCGACAACGCCAAGAACAAGGTCGGTCCGGAACTCAACGGGTTGAACGGCCGCAAATCTGGAACCGCCGAGGGCTATTCCTATTCGGACGCCAACAAGAATTCCGGCATCACCTGGGATGAAGCGACGTTCAAGGAATACATCAAGGACCCGAAGGCCAAGATCCCGGGCACCAAGATGGCCTTTGCCGGCATCAAGAAGGAATCCGAGGTCAACGACCTGTGGGCCTTCCTCGCGCAGTTCGACAAGGACGGCAAAATCAAGCCGTAAGCGCTGAAGCCTTTTGTTTTGACGCGTTTTCTTGATGCGAACCGGTGCTCACTGCGCTTGAAAACGCGCTAGGCGCCGGCCGCCATCTTGGTCGGCAGCACCGCCTGCACCACAAGCCCGCGTGCGCGGGCATCCATCACGCCGACGGCGCGCAGCGCCAGCAGCGTGACGGTCTGCACCGCGTCGCGCAGCTTGGCCTGATCTTCGAGATTGTCGGGCGCCATCGGGCCGACCAGCGCTTCATGCAACGCGCCGAGCAGTGCAGCGGCTGCGAGCGCCGTATCCTGCGCCGGCAAATGACCGGCGCGAATGGCTGCCGCGATGCGGGATTCGATCTCGCCGGCGATCTCGCGGCGGCTGGCCAGCCGCGATTCCGTCACATCGACCTCGACCGGCTCGGCCAGGATGCCCCACGACAATTTGCGGTGTGACACGACATGCACAGCCACCGTGGTCACCGCAGCAGCCAGCGCCGATGACGGTCCCGGCGCAGCATCCGCAGCCCGGCGGATCGCGGCGAGTTCGTCGCGCGAGACGTCAGCGATGAGTTCGGAAATCAGGTCGGCCTTGGACGGGAAATACCGATAAACCGTGCCCGCCGCGACATTGGCGCGAACCGCAACCGGCGCAATCTGAACCGCCGCCATGCCACCTTCGGCACAGGTTTCGCGTGCCGCCGCCAGAATGGCGCTGCGCCGCGCCGCAAGCCGCTTCACGACTTGATGGGTCCGTCGGTAAACCATGAGCGTCTCATCCCCGGCACCCCTTGGCCAACCTGACGGCTGTCATAAATAAGGCGCGTAACTTCAAGGTTTTGAGCGAGCTTGAGGGTGCCCGCGATAAGAACTGAACACTAGTTCAGACTCGTTGACAAGGTGTTTTGCGCATAGCGGGATTCAACTTTTCGGGTAGATCTAGCCGCCAAACCCGAGCGCCCGGGCGGCCGCGGCTACCGCCATCCCGGTGATGACGGCAATGAAGTCGTTGCGGCGGATGATGGTCACGGCCATCGCGGCGAGGATCGCGAAAACCACCACCGGCCCGCCATTGACGGCCACGGGCAGCGCGGCGGCGACGATGATCGAGCCCGGCAATGCATCGAGCATCCGGCGAACCCGCGGCGTGACGTTGACGTAGCCCATTAGCCAGTAGCCACCGAGGCGCGAGGCCACTGTGACCGCGGTCATGACCGCGAAGGCGATCATCACGTCGCTGCGCAAAAATTCCGTCATGCGGACACGCCCGCCAGATGTTGCGGTTCGGGTTCGTCCATGAGCCCGGCACTGATCGCTCCCGATAGCGCGCCGGCGATGATGAACCACCAGCCCGGCACCAACCAATGCACCGCGAGGGCAACGACGCCCGACACGACCCAAGGGATGGCACGGCGGGGGCCCTTCCATGCGGGCACCAGCATCGCGGCATAGAAGGCCGGCATCACCAGATCGACACCATACTTTCTTGGGTCAGTGAGTTGTTCGGCGAGCAGGAAACCGGGGATGGCCGAAAACAGCCAAGTGAAATACAGCACGATGCCGCCGCCGAGATAGAACGACGCATCGGCCCCGCCGTGATCGCGGTAGCGCATCGCGGCGAGCCAGCCGCCATCGGTGACCAGCAGCATCGACGGGTAGGCCTGCCATGCGGGCAACGTGCCGAACCACGGGCGCAGTGTCGCGCTCATCAGGAAGAAGCGGATGTTTACGGTGAGTGTGAGCAGCGCCAGCGTCGCGATCGCGCCCGGCGTCAAAACATCAGGCCATGACTGCACCGCAACAAATTGCGAAAGCCCGCCATAGACCGTCGCCATCATCACCTCGACTTCGGCAAGCGAGAGGTTCTTCTGCGCGCACAGCGCACCGAATGCCATGCCGAAGGCCAGCGTGCCGGGCAGCATCGGACCGATGGCAATGATGCCTGGCACGATGGCGGCCTTCGACCAATAGGCTGGTGCTTTAGGGATGTGGGTGGCGTGCATCGACTGATCCGCATGACGCCCGCAGGCCAATCATGCCTGCGGGCATCACGCGATCAGGTCAAGCGATGCGGATTCATATGCGCCATGCAGCGGCGGATATGAGACCAAAGACTACTCCCAATTCAGCGCGCCACCATTCTGGTATTCGATCACCCGGGTCTCGAAGAAGTTCTTCTCCTTCTTCAGGTCCATGGCTTCTGACATCCACGGGAACGGATTTTCCGTCTCCACGAACACCGGCGCGAGGCCGATCTGGGCGCAGCGACGGTTGGCGATGAAGTGCATATAGGTCTCGCACAGCGCCGCATTCAGTCCAAGGAAGCCGCGCGGCATGGTGTCCCGCCCGTAGGCCGCCTCGAGCTCGGCCGCGGTGCGGATCATGTTGCGGATTTCCTCCTGGAACGCCTTGGTCCAGAGATGCGGATTTTCGATCTTGATCTGGTTGATCACGTCGATGCCGAAGTTCAGATGGATCGATTCATCGCGCAGGATGTACTGATACTGTTCGGCGATGCCGACCATCTTGTTGCGACGGCCGAGCGACAGGATCTGCGCGAACCCCGTGTAGAACCACATGCCTTCGAAGATCACGTAGAACGCCACGAGATCGCGCATGAAGGCCTGATCGGTTTCCGGCGTACCGGTCTTGAAGTCGGGATCATCGAGATGCTGAGTGTGCTTGAGCGCCCAGGCAGCTTTCTCGGTGATCGAGGGCACCTCGCGATACATGTTGAATAGCTCGCCCTCATCGAGGCCGAGACTCTCGACGATGTACTGGAACGTGTGCGTATGCACCGCCTCCTCGAACGACTGCCGCAGCAGATACTGGCGGCATTCCGGATTGGTGAGATGGCGATAGATCGCCAGCACGATATTGTTGGCGACGAGGCTCTCCGATGCCGCGAAGAAACCGAGATTGCGCTTGATGGCGCGGCGCTCGTCTTCGGTCAGACCGTCGCGCGACTTCCATAGCGCGATATCAGCCTGCATCGAGACTTCGGTTGGCATCCAGTGATTGTTGCAGCCGGCGAGATACTTCTCCCACGCCCATTTGTATTTCAGCGGCAGCAGCTGATTGACGTCAGCCCGGCAATTGATCATGCGCTTCTCGTCCACCGAGACGCGGCCGCCGGAGCGGTCGATGGTGCCAAGGCCGGTGGCGTCGGTGGGAGATTGCGGGATCGGGATGAAGGCGGGGGTTTTGGGAGCGGATGAGGTATCGGACCAGTCGAGCATAGGTGTTCCTTGCGTATTTGTTCGGCCCTCATGGTGAGGAGCCCGCTTCTTCAGCGGGCGTCTCGAACCATGAGCGTGGGGCCATCCTTCGAGACGCGGCCAAGAAGCCGCTCCTCAGGATGAGGTCAATGTGTTTGGCGCACCCTTACTGGCACGCCTCGCATTCGGGATTGTCGATCGAGCAGGCCATCGCGACATTCAACTCCGGCGCCGTGACGGATGACTGAACGAGGATCGGCGCACCTGCTGTCTTCGCTGCTGCGCCTGTTGCCGACACCGCGTTGAGCTTCCCGTCGGTGCCCTTCAGCGTCGACTTCTCCACATGCGTCGCGCTGCGCGAGCGCAGGTAGTAGGTCGTCTTCAATCCCAGCGTCCAGGCCAGGCGATAGAGCTGGTCGAGCTTCTTGCCTGAGGGATTGGCGATATAGAGATTGAGCGACTGCGCCTGATCGATCCACTTCTGACGGCGCGAGGCTGCCTCGATCAGCCACGCGCTGTCGATCTCGAATGAAGTCGCATAGAGCGCCTTGAGATCGTCGGGCACGCGATCGATCGATCCGACGCTGCCATCGAAATATTTCAGGTCGGAGACCATCACCTCGTCCCACAGGCCCCTCTTTTTCAGATCGCGCACAAGGAAGGCGTTCACCACCGTGAAATCGCCCGACATGTTCGATTTCACATAGAGGTTCTGATAGGCCGGCTCGATCGACTGCGCGACGCCGCAAATGTTGGAAATCGTCGCCGTCGGCGCAATCGCCATCACGTTGGAATTGCGCATGCCCGTCGTCCTCACACGGTCACGCAGACTGCTCCAGTCGAGCGTCGTGGAGCGGTCCATCTGCACACCACCGCGCGCCTCCGCAAGGATCTCGATGGAGTCGATCGGCAGGATGCCACGGCTCCACAGCGATCCGTCGAAGGACGGATAGCGGCCGCGCTCGGCGGCAAGATCCACCGATGCCGAGATCGAATGGAAGGCAATCGCCTCCATGCTGGTGTCGGCAAAGGCCACGGCCGCATCCGACGCCATCGCGATGCCCTGCGCCTGCAGTGCATCCTGGAAGCCCATCAGACCGAGACCGACCGGACGATGCTTGAGGTTGGAACGGCGCGCTTCCGGGATGGTGTAGAAATTGATGTCGATGACATTGTCGAGCATCCGCATCGCCGTGGTCACGGTACGCTTGAGCCTGATGTGATCGAGACCATCCTTGCCGATATGATTGAGCAGGTTGACCGAGCCGAGATTGCAGACCGCGACTTCATCGTCCGACGTATTCAGCGTGATTTCCGTGCAGAGATTCGACGAGTGGATGACGCCGGCATGCTGCTGCGGCGAGCGCAGATTGCAGGGATCCTTGAAGGTGATCCAGGGGTGGCCGGTCTCGAACACCATGGTCAGCATGCGGCGCCACAGGTCAGTCGCACGCACTGTCTTGAACACGCGGATCTCGCCGCGCGCAGCTTTTTCCTCATAGGCTGCGTAGCGCTCGGCAAACGGCTTGCCATAGAGATCGTGCAGTTCCGGCGTCTCGTCCGGCGAGAACAGCGTCCATTCGCCATCAAGCTCGACGCGCTGCATGAAAAGATCCGGCACCCAGTTGGCGGTGTTCATATCGTGGGTGCGGCGGCGGTCGTCGCCGGTGTTCTTGCGGAGATCGAGGAATTCCTCGATGTCGATGTGCCAGGTCTCGAGATAGGCGCAGACTGCGCCCTTGCGCTTGCCGCCCTGGTTGACGGCGATGGCCGTATCATTGGCGACCTTCAGGAATGGCACGACGCCCTGACTCTCGCCATTGGTGCCCTTGATATGCGCGCCGAGACCGCGCACCCGAGTCCAGTCATTGCCGAGACCACCGGAATATTTCGCCAGCAGCGCATTGTCCTTCACCGACTTGAAGATGCCGTCGAGATCGTCCGCCACCGTGGTGAGGAAGCAGGACGACAGCTGCGGCCGCTGCGTACCCGAATTGAACAGCGTCGGCGTCGAGGCCATGAAGTCGAACGACGACAGCAGATTGTAGAATTCGATGGCGCGGGCTTCGCGGTCGATCTCGCGCAGCGCGAGGCCCATGGCGACGCGCATGAAGAAGGCCTGCGGCAGTTCGATGCGATTGCCCTGCACATGCAGGAAGTAGCGGTCATAGAGCGTCTGCAATCCCAGGAACTGGAACTGAAGGTCCCCTTCCGGCTTTAGCGCGGCGGCGATGCGCTTGAGATCGAAGCGCGCGAGTTCGGGATCGAGCAGCTCGGCCGCAATGCCGGTCTTGATATAGGCGCCGAAATATTCAGCGTAGCGCGTGGTCATGTCGGCCTGCGACGCGTGGGTCGGCGTGGCCCCGACAAAGGACAGGACTTCGGTACGCAGTTTGTCGAGCAGCAGGCGGGCGCTGACAAAGGTGTAATTCGGCTCCTGCTCCACCAGCGTGCGCGCGGCCATGATGCCGGCCAGTGCCAGCTCATCCAGCGTGATGCCGTCATAGAGATTGCGGCGGGTTTCCTCGAGCACCGGGGCGGCATCGACGCCGTCAAGGCCGGCGCAGGCCTCGTTGACGATCAGCGCCAGACGCGCCGAATCGAGCGGGGCGCGGGTGCCGTTGGCGAGCGTGACATGCAGCACCGGTGCGGTGGAGACGAGCGCCGGCTTCGCGGCCAGTTCTTCGGCGCGGGTGCGAGCGCGCTCCTCGCGGTACAGCACATAGGCGCGCGCCACCTTGTGGTGCTCGCTGCGCATCAGCGCCAGTTCGACCTGATCCTGGACGTCCTCGATATGGAAGGTGCGGCCTTCACCGACGCGGCGCGTCAATGCAGCCACGACTTCGCCGGTCAGTTGTTCCACCGCCTCATGGACGCGGCGCGAGGCCGCTGCCGTGTGGCCCTCGACGGCCAGAAAGGCCTTGGTCATCGCGACGGAAATCTTGCTGCCGTCGAAGGGCGACACCGTGCCGTTGCGCCGGATGATCTGCATTGAGGGTTCGCGCGCAGGCGCAGCGAGCGTTTCCGGCGACAGTTGAATCAGCGGCGCATGAGCCGCATCGCGTCCGTTGGACAAAACAGAAGAGGAAGTAGGCATCGGCAAGACCCCGTGTGATGCATCAAGCAATGGGGGCTGGGGCCGAAAGGACGCTGCAAAATACACGGCGGAGATCCGCCGGCATTGCCTGCAAGCGACCGCTGGGACACCCCGCCCATGGACGTTCTGGTGTCGCGGCAGGTCTCCTGGCTCGCAGGTCAATGTCTGTTTCAGCCTTCCCGATGCTTGCGCATCAGTGACTTCAATCGAAACAGACTCACTGCTTACAGTTGCGGGGGCAGCGCCGGAATATGACGCAAAACAGCGTCTTTACCGGCTTCCCTCTTAGCCACCAAGTCTTGCGACCAGGCGGACCGTGACATCTACATTTGGTGTGACCCGCGGTGAAGTGTCAAGCGAGCATTGGCGCCGAACGCAACAAATTCGGTAGGGCTGTTGGTTCAGTGGACAACCGCTTGCGTGGCGGAAACCGCGGGGTCGTTGGCGGTTTCTGCACGATGCGATTCGTTGCCGCCGAGCACCGCGAAGCGCAGAACATCGTGATCAACCGATGGAGGATGCGATGCGCGACCTGATGACGACCACTGAAAGGATCAACTTCAGCGCTTTCGTAGAGCGAGCCGGTGCGCTCACGGCGTTCGAGACGAGGGATCAGATCGCCCGGCGCCGCCTCGACGAGATGCTGAACGAAGCGCTGATGGACAGCTTTCCTGCGAGCGATCCGATTTCTTCGCTGCAACTCGCCTGAGCAGAATCAGACCGCGCGAAAGCTGGCCCGATACTGGCTGGGCGTCAGGCCCAGCCGTCGCACGAAGACCTGACGCATATGTTCGGCGGTGGTGAAACCGGATTCATAGGCCACGACCTTGAGCGGCAGATCGCTGCCTTCGAGGCGGTTGCGTGCCGTGTCGATCCGGGCGCCCTCGACAAAATCTGCCGGCGTCATTTTGGTCTCGAGCTTGAACACCCGCGCGAAGGTGCGCGCGCTCATGCCCGCCACATCGGCCAGTTCATCCACGCTGTGTGCGTCACGCAGATGCGCCATCACATGGGCATGGACTCGCGCGATCGGCGAGTCCGGCTCGGCCGGCGGTACCAGATAGGGACTGAATTGCGACTGGCCACCCTGGCGCTGCGCCACCACAACCAGACGCTTGGCTACGGCCAGCGCGACATCCGCGCCATGATCTTCCTGGACCAGTGCGAGACCGAGATCGATCCCTGCGGTGACGCCGGCCGACGTCACCAGCGCGCCATCGCGGCTATAGATGCGATCGAACTCCACATGCGCCTTGGGGAAACGCAACGCCAATAGCGGCGCATTCTGCCAGTGCGTCGTCACAGTCTTGTCGTCGAGCAGGCCTGCATGGCCGAGCGCGAATGCCCCGGTGCACACCGAACCGTAACGCCCCGCTTGGAGCGCCGCATTGGCCAGCCACTCTGTAAGCTGCGGGTCGGGCTCTGCCGTCGGCAGCCCAGACCCGCCGGCCACCAGAACCAGATCCCAGGGCTTGTCCGCATCACTGAACGCCAGATCGGCCGATATCCGCAAACCGTTCGATGCACGCAGCGGCGCGCAGTCTGCAGCGACAAGTGTGATGTCGTAGCCGTCGCCCGGCGCAACGAAGCCATTGGCCTCCATGAACACATCAAGCGGACCGGCTACGTCCAGCGACTGGACGCCCGGAAAGATCGCAAGAGCAACGGTCTTCATGGTGATGCTTCATTCCGACGGCGAGGAAAGGCCCAAGTCAATCTGAATAGATAGTCGTCTTGCGGCAGGAAATCACGGGCGAATGGCAGCTTTGCAGGGCGCGGCGCGATTGCGAGGACACCGCCCGCCGGCGACAACGGATGCATCACCCCCCCCGCAAGGAGCATCTCATGAGCAAAACCATCGCCGGCATCAAAGTGCCCGACAGCGCCCTCGCCCGCCAGGTCGATCAGCTGGTGCGCGACACCGAAAGCGATCTTCTGTATCATCATTCCAATCGGGTTTTCCTGTTCGGCGCGCTCGCCGGACAGCGCAAGGGTCTCAAAGTCGATTCCGAGTTACTTTATGTCGGCGCGATGTTTCACGACATGGGCCTGCAGGCGCCCTATGCGAGCAAGGAGGAGCGCTTCGAAGTCGATGGCGCAAATGCTGCCGCAGACTTTCTGCGCAGCCACAGGATCGATGAGCGCGACATCGACGATGTCTGGGACGCCATCGCGCTTCACACGACACCGGGCATTCCCAAGCACAAGCGGCCCGTGGTGGCGCTCGTCACGGCCGGTGTTGAGATGGATGTATTGGGTCTGGAGTATGATGCCTTCACCGCCCATCAGCGCCACGAAGTGTGCGTCTGCCATCCGCGTGGCCATGACTTCAAGAACGGGATCATCGATGCGTTCGCTGCGGGGACGATCCACAAGCCGGACACGACCTTTGGCAACGTGAAGGCTGACGTGCTCGACCTCCGCGACCCCACCTACAAGCGCGCGAATTTCTGCAGCATCATCCTGAACTCGGCGTGGAGCGAATAGACTCCCGCACGCGCATGGCGATCAACGCTGCCACCAGCAGCGTTGCGCCAAAGCCCGTGGGAGCGCCGAGAAATGGATAGGCGATCAGCAGCGCAGCAGCGAGACCGAGCACCGGCAGTTCGTGACGGCGAAAGCCTTCCGCGAGACCGATACGGGCGATGAAGCCGATGGCAATCGCAAGCACCATCACGTCGTACAGGAAAAGGTAGGGCGTCGTGAGCAAGGCGCCGACGGCCAGCGCAGCGGCTTTCAGTTCATAGCGCACGCTGCTGCGCCACAACGGCACCAGCACCGCTACGACGGCACCAATCATGATCCACTGGAACGTCCAGGCCAGCGGCTCGCTGCCGTCGAAATAGCGCACCAGTGCAAAGATGCTCTGCATCTTGCCCCATGGCGCGCGGCCTTCGGTGAGGAAGGCCTGCGAGAACATCGGCATCCAGTGAATAAACGCCTGCCAGCTCTCGGTGCCGAAAGCGAGCCACGACACCGCGGCCAGCAGCACGGTGGTGATGCCTGCGCTGACAAACGCCTTCCATTGCGACGCTGCGATCAGCATCAGCGGAAACAGGAAACCATATTGCGGCTTGTAGCTGAGCAGACCCAGACAGATTCCCGACAGGATCGGCCGCGTCGGCAGCAGCACCAGCATGCCGCCGATCAGCGCCGCGGTCAGAAATCCATTCTGCCCGACAAGGCCGTTGGTCATCACCACCGGAAAAGCCGCAGCCAATAAAAGGCCGAAGGGACGACCGACGATCGCACGCATCGCCGCCAGATACGGCACGAAGCTGACCGCAGCCCAGCCGGCAAAAGCTACAGCATAAGGCAGCTTTGCGAGCAGTGCCGCGATGAACAGGAACGGCGGCGGATAATGCCAGGCGAAATTGCCGGGATAGCTCTGACCGAGAACCGCAATCTGGACCTTTTTCTGGATGTCCCAGTCATAAGCCCAAGCCGGATGACCATCGAGCACCAATCGCCCGGCAGACCACACATTGACGAAATCGGTGGGCGAGCCGAGGCCGTCTTCATAGATCCAGCCGCGACCGTAGAAGGTCGGGAAGAAGGCGAGATGCAGCATCGTCAGGATCGTGCAGACGATCAGCAGCGCCGGCGGAACAGGGCCACGCCCAGGTATCGAAGTCATCGTGAGCGGCGCTGGCATAGGGTCCCCAATGCGCATCAAGGGCGCCGGGCGACAGTGCCGATGGAAGTTTGAGGAAGGTTTAAGTGGGACGTGGTCCCCGCATCGGGCCTCGCTCCATTCGAGCTACAGATAACAAAAAACGCGGCCTTTCGGCCGCGTTTTGCATGTTTGCGTGTGACGACTTTACGCCTGCGGCTGCGGCTCCAGGCCACCGTCCGGACGCGGGCGCGGCTTGCCAGCGGGCGGCACAGCCGAGGTGCGCGGGCCCGACGGCTCCAGCACCGACTCGCGGTTCGGCTTCTTGCCGTTCAGCAAATCCGTGATCTCGTCGCCCGAGAGGGTTTCGAATTCGAGCAAGCCCTTGGCCAGCGTTTCGAGGTCATCGCGCTTCTCGGTGAGGATCTTGGTCGCTTCGTCATAGCCTTCGGCGACCAGACGCTTCACTTCGGAGTCGATCTTCTGCGCCGTGGATTCCGAGACCGCCTGGGTGCGGTTCATCTGCATGCCGAGGAAGACTTCGTCGTTGTTCTCGCCATACGACACCGTACCGAGTTCTTGCGACAGGCCCCAGCGCGTGACCATCATGCGAGCCAAGCGCGTGGCCTGCTCGATATCGGAGGACGCACCCGAGGTGACCTTGTTGCGGCCGAAGATCAATTCTTCAGCAACGCGGCCGCCCATCATGATGGCAAGGCGCGAGGTCATCTGCTCCAGGGACATCGACATCTTGTCGCGTTCCGGTAGCTGCATGACCATGCCGAGCGCACGGCCGCGCGGAATGATAGTCGCCTTGTGGATCGGGTCGGTGGCGATGACGTTGAGGCCGACGATGGCGTGACCGCCTTCGTGATAGGCCGTCAGCATCTTCTCTTCCTCGGACATCACCAGCGACTTGCGCTCGGCGCCCATCATCACCTTGTCCTTGGCCTCTTCGAACTCGCTCTGCGTCACCATGCGCTTGTTACGGCGCGCGGCGGTCAGGGCGGCCTCGTTGACGAGGTTCATCAGGTCAGCGCCGGAGAAACCGGGCGTGCCGCGGGCAATGGTCTTGAGGTTGATATCCGGCGCCAGCGGCACCTTGCGCACATGGACCTTGAGGATCTGCTCGCGACCGACGACGTCCGGATTCGGTACCACGACCTGACGGTCGAAACGGCCCGGACGCAGCAGCGCGGGATCCAGCACGTCCGGACGGTTGGTGGCGGCGATCAGGATCACGCCTTCATTGGCTTCGAAGCCGTCCATTTCGACCAGCAACTGGTTGAGGGTCTGTTCGCGCTCGTCATTGCCGCCGCCGAGACCGGCGCCACGATGACGACCGACGGCGTCGATTTCGTCGATGAAGATGATGCAGGGCGCGTTCTTCTTGGCCTGCTCGAACATATCACGCACACGGGATGCGCCGACGCCGACGAACATTTCAACGAAGTCCGAACCCGAAATGGTGAAGAACGGCACATTGGCTTCGCCCGCGACCGCACGCGCGATCAGCGTCTTACCGGTGCCGGGGGGGCCGACCAGCAGCACGCCGCGCGGGATACGTCCGCCGAGGCGCTGATACTTGCCGGGGTCGCGCAGGAATTCGACGATTTCCTGCAGGTCCTGCTTGGCCTCATCGACACCGGCGACGTCCTCGAAGGTGACGCGGCCATGCGCTTCCGTCAGCATCTTGGCGCGCGACTTGCCGAAGCCCATCGCCTTGCCGGCGCCGCCCTGCATCTGGCGCGACAGGAAGATCCACACGCCGATCAGCGCGATGAACGGCAGCCATGAGACGAGCAGCGACACGAACCACGGCACGTTGTCGCCCGGAGCCTTGGCGGTGATCGAGACCTTGGCGTCATAGAGACGTTTGATCAGGGTCGGGTCGCTCGGGGCATAGGTCTGGAAGCTGGAGCCGTTGGTGAAGGTGCCGTGAATCTCGGGACCCTGGATTACGACATCGCGGACGTGATTTTGATCAACTTCGGTGAGGAGCTGCGAGAACGAAATGTCCTGCGAGGCGGTGCGCTGACCAGGATTCTGGAAAAGCGTGAACAGCGCGAGCAGCAACAAAACGATAATGACCCAGAGGGCAAAATTGCGCAGGTTCGCGTTCATCGATCTTCCTTCGTCGCCGCGCGAAATCGCGGCCTTATTCCCTTGTGAGTCGCCACAAGGGTTCACCCTGGGTCGGTCGGATACAATCTAGGTGCGACCGAGGGCGCTGCCAAGGGAACTGGGATGGACTATTTAACGCATCTACGCGCATTTCCGGTTCAAATAATGGCAGTGCTGACAGGGTTTTCCCACGGTGGTTAAGGTACTGTGGGGCCACTGGTAGGTCTTTGCACTCAATCGGCGCGGCGACGCCTGGGCGGCGCCGGAACGATTCTCAGGCGGTCCTGCGTCAGCGTGATCATGGCACCGGCGAGCGTCTGCTTCAGCAGAGTACCTTTCCCGCCCGATCGCGTGGCCTTAACGATGGCGAATACAAGCGTTTCGACCTTGCCGAGCTCGGCCGGCCCTTCGTGCCCGACCTGATCGATCATCCGCAGCAACAATCGAACGCGAATTTCCTCCGCCAGCCCCGCAAATGCTCCCGCATCGATGGCTTCGGGCACCCTGCCCGGGCTGTGCAGTGCCAGAAACCGCTCTGCCCCGTCGACCATCAGTTCCAGCGCCGCATCGGCACGCCGCAGCCGCGTCGCCAGCCGGGCGAGATTTCGCGCATCGAAGCCCTCGGACGCCAGCGCCGGCATCAGAGCCCGCAGCCGCGGACGGGTGTAGCTCGGATCGGAGTTACTCGGATCGGTCGCGAAGTCGATTTTCGCTTTGGTCAACGTCGCAACAAGTTGCACTTTCGCGATGTGCAAAAAGGGACGCGCGAGCTGGATGCCGTCACGCTCGGTCAGCCGCGCCATGCCTGCGAGCCCGGCGATGCCGCTGCCGCGCGCCATCCGCATCAGCAGGGTCTCGGCCTGATCGTCGCGGGTGTGGGCAGTCAGTACATGGAATGCTCCGACGCTGCGCGCGGCCTTAGCCAGCAGCAGATAGCGCGCATCGCGAGCCGCGGCAGGCAGTCCGGTTTTCGGCTTGGCGCCAGTCCAGCGGAGAGTGCGGTGAGGAATATCGAGAGATGCCGCGAGCCGCTTCACGTCGCGGGCCTCGCGGGCCGCTTCAGGCCGCAAACCATGGTCGATGGTCACCGCAATAAGGTCGGGGCCGCGTTTGAGCGCACGCCGCCAACGCGCGGCGAGCCACATCAGAGCGACGGAATCAGGACCGCCGGACACGGCAAGGACCAATGCTGGCGCGGACGCCCAGTCAGCGAATAGCTGCTTCGCCATCTGGACCGAAATCGGCGACTGGTCGTCGTCGGACATGCGCGTCAGAACCGGTTGCGACCCGCCTGATTGTCCGGGTCGATTTGCCAGGGCGTGATCTTGTCCGAAAACCGGGCTCCACTTTTCGGGATCACGCCTTAGCACTTAACGCGTTTTTGCTCGCGGTCCACGCCCTGTTTCACGCCGGCCGAGGCACGGGGATATTTCCGTGTCACTTCACCGAAGGCGGCACAGGCCGCTTCCTTTTCCTTCAGCGCGGCCAGCGACTGGCCAAGCCGCAGCAAGGCATCGGGCGCCTTGGCGGAGGTGTCGTATTTCGTGGTCACGCCCAGGAATGTCTCGGCGGCATCGCGATATTTCTGGCGCTGGAAGAAGCTCTCGCCGAGCCAATACTGCGAATCCGCAATCATTGGATCGCCAGGATATTTCTGGGCGAAGTTGCGCATGGTCTCTTCGGCCAGCGCATAATCACGACGCTGCATATAGCCGATGCCGAGATCGAACTCGTCCTTCGGGGTCGCGCCCGGCGGCAACGTCGTCAGTGCTGGCGCAGCTCCGCCCTGGGCGGCATTGCCCAGCGGGAGCGGCTCGCCGGCCCCACGACCGCCCTGTGCACCGACCGGTGCGTTTGCGGGCATCGGCTGTTGGCCACCGCCGAGTGCACGCGGCACGCCCGGCGCGTTCGGGTTCGCATTGGGATCGAACGCATCGTTACGACGGCCAGCGCGAGGAGCCGGCGCGGGATCCTGAGCAATTGGTGCAGGAGCCGCGATCTGCGGCTGTTGCTGATTGTAACCGGGCTGCGGCGCCTGCTGCACTGGGGCGGCAGCGATATTGGGCCGGCCACCGGCAGCACTGGAAGGCGCACCGGCCGGGGCGCCGCCAGCCTGCAACTGCCGAAGCTGATCTTCGAGCTGGCGGTTACGGAACTGCAGCTCCTCGTTCTGGCCGGTGAGCTGCCGCAGCTGGTTCTGCAACCGCTCGATCTGCAAGCCCTGATCGGCATCGTCGTCGCCCGACTGCTGGCCGTAGCCCTGCTGACGGGGAGCCGGTTGACCGAACAACTGCGCCCAAACCGGCGAAGCCGTGACGAGCAGCATGGAGACGAGTGCAGCGCCGGCGAGCGAATGAGATCTGGATGACATTTGAGCCTGAAAATGACCGGTTTCGCGCCCCATTGGCGCGCATCACGATGAGGATTTCACTACGCCAAAAATGTGACTTTCGACAGCGACAAAGGCGCCTGCCCTAAACAAAAACGGCGCCTGCCCCGGGGCAGACGCCGTTTTGTTTGATATCAGACGTCGCTTACGCGCCGGCGTTCAGCACGGTAACCGCACGGCGGTTCTGCGACCAGCACGAGATGTCGTTACACACCGCGACCGGACGTTCCTTGCCGTAGGAGATGGTGCGCATCCGGCTGGCATCGATCCCGCGCGAGGCCAGGAAGGTGCGAACCGACTGGGCACGGCGGGCGCCGAGCGCAATGTTGTATTCGCGAGTGCCGCGCTCGTCCGCATGACCTTCGATGGTGAAGGAGTAGCGGTTGTACTGCTGCAGCCACTGCGCCTGCTTGTCCAGGGTCGCGATCGCCTGCGGCGACAGTTCGGTCTGATCGCTCTCGAAGAACACGCGATCGCCGACATTGACGACGAAGTCCTGCTGGCTGCCCGGCGTGGCGGCATTGGCCATCGCGCCATCGCCACCCAAACCGTTCTTGTTGGCGCAGGCGCCCATCGACAGCGCCACGGCCAGCACTGCAGCCAGTTTTAATCCCTGGAGGATACGCATCTGATGCTTCATTCCCGGAGCCTCCACGCTCACGCTTTACCCAACTGTCATTCGGTCTACAGGGCGTTGGTTAAGCGAACGTTCCGTCAACCTTGATGAGGTGTTGCCAAAACCGATCAAAAGCCACAGGCCGCGAAAAAGCAACGACGTGGTTAATGGTTGGCAAATGTGGCGCGACGGTGAAGGTTCTGAGAAAGCAGCTGGTTTTAGGCAGAATCCCGCTGCAGGGACTGCTGAGAAGTCAGCAATGACCGACGACGGGACTGTCGCCCCCTTCAGCTGCGGGGCAACACCGCGGCCTGGGCGATATGGAACTCGGATGAATGGAGATCCGGCGCCAGGGGCTCGCTCTTGCGCTCGAACAGAGCCCGCTGCTCGAAGAGACTGGAGCGGAAATGTGGGTAGCGCATGAAAATGCGTTCGCGCACCGCGGCGTAGTCGGCCGCCATCAGGCATAGCGGCTTGGTCAGCGTCGGATAGGGCCGCGGCTCGCACATCGGCGTCTGCAGGAAAACCTTGCGATAGAACGCGCGATGCTCGGCGCGCACGGTCGCCGTCCCGATATCAGCCTTGAAATAGCCGCAGGCGACATAGCCCAGCCGAACCGTCATATAGGGCAGTTCAGGAAACTTGGTGCGGTTGTTCGGGTCGGCCACGAAGCGGTTCGGGTCGACGATGATCTTCCCTTTGTCCAGCTCGGGACGCAACAGGTCTCCGAATGCATCGACGGCAGGCGTTTCCGGATTGTCCGGCGTCGCTACGCTAACGCGCAGCGAACTGGCGAGCTCGCCATCAACGAATATCCCGAAAGTCCATGAATTCGGCAAATCATCGAAACGGTCGGCGAGACGGCGATCCGCCCGAGGCTCGATGGCCCCCTCATGGAGATAGGCTCTATAGCGCAGGCTATAGATCGCCTCTTTCTCAGCTTCGGTTTCGGCAAGACGGTAGTCAACCCGGTCGAGAATATCGCTGCGCTTCGAAGCTTCAGTCGCTTGATCGGCCGAAGCCATCATTCCGTCTCCTACGCACCAACGCCATGACTACGCGAGTAAGGAAAGGTTAAAGCTTTCTTAAAAGTTGTCAAAGGTTCTGCCACAATGTGGTTAACCCTTTTGGCCTATTCGGCGTGCGAAACGAATGGAAATGGAAATTCGAGAGTGTGGCCCGCGGCTGGTCAGGCCGGCGCGCGCGTGGCCTCGACATTGGCGCCGGGCTCGATCACGCGACGTCCGTGGGATGCGTCCAGGAGCTGCCTGATCCGGGTCGCAGGCACCGGGCGGCTGAACAGATAGCCCTGCGCCTCGCTGATCGTGCCGTCGGCACTGATCAGCTCGAGTTGCTCGTTGGTCTCGATGCCTTCGACGACAACTGTCATTCCCAGATCGGCACTGAGGCGCGCAACGCCGCGCAGCAGCGTCAACGGACGGTCCGTATCGATCCCTTCGAGGAATGAGCGATCGATCTTCACCTTCTGCAGCGGGAAATTGTGCAGATAGCTCAGGCTCGAATAGCCGGTACCGAAATCGTCGAGCGAAATCCGACAACCTGCTGCGTGAAGCTGCGCGAGGGCATCGTGGGTCCACTGCGTATTACGCAGCAGCGACGATTCGGTGATCTCGATCTCGAGACGACGCGCCGGCAGCCCGGACACATCGAGGGCGTAGCGTACCTCGCTCAACACATCGCGCTGATGAAACTGCTGCGACGAGAAGTTGACGGCGACGCTGACCGCGTCCGGCCACTTCATGCATTCGATACAGGCCTTGCGCAAAATCCAGCGGCCAAGATCGACGATCAGGCCCATGTCTTCTGCGACGGGAATGATATCGACCGGCGAAACAGTGCCGCGGACAGGATGATTCCAGCGCAGCAGCGCTTCGCATGTCGAGATGCGTCCCGACTTCAGATTGACCAGTGGCTGGTAGTAAATCTCGAATTCTTCATTGGCGAGCGCCTGGCGCAGATCCAGTTCGAGCACGCGGCGCGCCTCGACCGTCTGGGCCATCTCGTCGCGGAAGAAGCAGAAGGTGCCACGGCCGGAGGCCTTCGCACGATACAACGCCATATCGGCGTTCTTCAAAAGGTTGTCAGCGCTGACGTCGGGTTCCGTCAAGGCGATGCCGACGCTGGCGCCGATCTCGACCTGATGATTGTCGACCTCGTAGCGCTCACTGAGCCGTTCGACGATGCGACGCGCCAGATCGGCTGCATCATGATTTGTCTTGATGGCACGTTGGAACACGACAAATTCGTCACCGCCAAAACGGGCCACGAAGTCATCCGCGCGCAACATTTCGCGCAGCCGATCGGCGACCATGCACAACAGCTGATCGCCGCATGGATGACCAAGCGTATCGTTGACCTGCTTGAACTGATCGAGATCGACGAACAGCAGGGCCGACAGCGTGGATTGGTCCGAGCTCTTCAGCATGCGGCCGATTTCATTCCGGAAACTGACCCGGTTCGGCAGCCCCGTCAATTCGTCGAAACGCGCCATGTGGCTGATACGCGCTTCGGAATTGCGGCGCTCGGTAATATCTTCAAGCAGAACGACCGTGCCGCCGCCGACCATCGGCTGAAACTTCCACGACAATGCACGTTCACTCTCGTGGGCATGATCAAGGGTCGTGATTTCGGCCGCCTTCGAGCTTTCAATCTCGGTGATGATGGTCATCGCGCTGGCCGACGACACCGTCCCCGCATTGACGCAGAGCGAGACGACTTCGCGCGCAGTCACGCCGCGCTGCACGAGATCCTCTGAAATCTCCATCATCGCGGTAAAGCGATTGTTGAGCACCGCCAACCGACCATCGGCGCCGAACATGCACAGGCCGTTGGGCATATTGTTCAGCGCCGTATCGAACTGGCCGGCGATGGAGCCGACCCGCTCGGTGGCCAGCAGCGCCTTGACGTAGACGTCATGCAGACGAAGCGTGATCCGGCGCAGGCCGACAAAGAACAGGACGTTCAGAAACGCAAAGCCGATATAGTAGAAGTCACCGTGGATAATCAGTGCCAGCGCCATCGGACCGCACGCCAGCAGCACCTGCAACTGCGCGATCTTCGGACGGCCATAGGTTCGGCCGGCGCCGGCCGCGATATAGGCGACGGTCACTGCCGTACCCAGCATATGCGCGACCGGATCATCGCTGCCAAGCAAAACAACCCAACACCACAGGCCCAACGCGGCTGCATAGAGCGAGCCGCCAACCATGTAATTGAATTCCCAGCGGATCGCCTCGTCAGGCGTCAGCGCGGTCTCGCGCTTTTCATAGCGGCTAAGCTGAAGGGCCCGCAAAGCGCCAATGACGATGATCAGGGCGGCGCATGGCCACAGCAAAGGGTTGCCGGTCTTCACCGCAGTCATGACTGCGCCGGTCCCGGCGCAGACCGCACCGGCCAGCATCGGAATCGGGTTTTCGAACAAGGAATCGACGAGCGCCGTGTAGATCGACGGCGACATCGATTTGCTGTTCGTCCGGTTGTGGTCGGCGAGCTGCATCGGGCGTAAATGCGTCCTGTTCAGGCGCACATTGGTACCGGGTCCTGATGAAGTCTTTCTGAGGGAACATCGTTAGCGAACTGTTTACGCATTCGCATAAACAGCAAATCTGCTCGTGATTTCAGCGCGGTGGGCAAAGTTTGCCGGGAATAGCCGGTAATCCGCCCGTCGTCGCCAATCGTTTGTTTACGATAGTAATGGCGACCAGGCCGGGTCGGACGCGAAGCCGGGGGTCGGGACCTTGAGCTCGTTGCGGCCGGACACGTCGACCGTAAACAGGGACGGGCCCCCGCCCGCATCGCGGAAGAACATGATCACGCGGCCATTGGGCGCGAAGGTCGGACCCTCATTATGATAGCCGGACGTCAGCAGCCGTTCGCCGGACCCGTCGGGCTTCATGATGCCGATCGAGAACTGACCACCACCCTGCTTGGTAAAGGCGATATAGTCGCCGCGCGGCGACCAGACCGGGGTCGAATAGCTGCCTTCGCCGAACGAGATGCGCTGAGCACCGCCGCCGGTTGCCGCCATCGTATAGATCTGCGGCTTGCCGCCGCGATCGGATTCGAAACAAATCCGTGCCCCGTCCGGCGAATAAGACGGCGAGGTATCGATCGCCGGCGTATCGGTGAGCCGCGTCGTGGACTTCGACCGCAGGTCCATGACGAAGAGGTTGGAATTGCCGCCCTGCTGCAGGCTCATGATGACACGCTGGCCATCCGGCGAGAAACGCGGCGAGAACGACATGCCCGGGAAGTTGCCGACGACCTCGCGCTGACCCGTCTCGATGTTGAAGAGATAGACCTTGGGGTCACCCTGGCCGAATTCCATATAAGTGATCTCTTGCGTGGACGGCGAGAACCGCGGTGTCAGCACCAGATCCGCCCCGCGCGTCAGGTAACGCACATTGGCGCCGTCCTGATCCATCAGCGCCAGTCGCTTGACGCGGCGCTCCTTGGAGCCCGTTTCGTCAACGAAGACCACGCGGCTATCGAAATAGCCTTTCTCGCCTGTCAGACGCTCATAGATCTGATCGGAAATGATGTGGGCGATACGACGCCAGTATTCCGGCGAGGTGAAATATTGCTGGCCGGCCAATTGCTGACCGGTGGCGACATCCCACAGCCGGAATTCGGCCTTCAGGCGACCATCGCCCTGCCGGGTCATGCGGCCAGTGACTAGCGCCTGCGCATTGACGGTCTTCCAGTTCACGAAGTTCGGCGGCGCGTCGATATTGATGGCCTTCTCGACGAAGGCCGCCGGATCGATCGGCGCGAACAGACCGCTGCGCTTGAGATTGTTGGTGATGACCTGCGAGACGCCGACGCTCACCTCATTGTCCGCGCCAGTGCCAGCGGAGAAATTGGGGATTGCGATGGGCAGCGGCGCGACATTGCCTTCCGTGATCTGCACACGCGCCTGTCCGAAGGCGGTTCGCGCACTGGTGCCCATCAGCAGACCGGTCGCCGCCATTCCTGTGATGATCTGTCGGCGGCTTGGGCGAAACAACATCGGGGGCAATCCATTCTTGTCGGTCATTATTGCGGGCTTTGCTCGGTATTCGTGATCGTCACCAGGAGTGACGTGCTCATGACCGTCGTTCGGTGAAAACGGGTTCGAAAAACTTCCATTCGTCAAAAAACGCCGTAGGCAGTTTATACGGCGCACATTCGATAATCGCACGCAGTGCGCTCTCCTGATAGACGCGGAAATACGGCGTCGTTGGATTGCTGATGGCAACCGGCGTCGTTTCCAACGACCCGTCACGCTTCAGCTTGACGCTGAAAATCGACTCGGTCATCTGCGCTTCGATGCCGCCATAGGGCTTCTTCCAGCAGCGCTCGACCTGCGACTTGAACATTGCGCCCCAAGTGGCGACGTTGTTGCTCGCATTGCCTTTCGCCAAACCCAGAGCCTCGTTCGGATTGAGGTCGGACCCCGTCACCGAATTCCGGGTCGGATCGCGCTTGTCGATCAGCGCCGCGATCTTCGACTGATCGAACACGCGCTCGGCCTTCTTGGCCTCTGCTGCCTTGGCCTGTGCTTCCGCCTTGGCCTTCGCGTCGGCGTCAGCCTTGGCTTTGGCCTCAGCCTTCGCTTTGGCTTCTGCTTTAGCCTTGGCTTGCGCTTCGGCCTTCGCCTTGGCTTCCGCCTGCGCCTTGGCGTCAACCTCGGCCTTCGCTTCAGCCTCTGCCTTGGCGTCGGCAACTGCCGCCGCTTTGGCTTCTGCCTTTGCCTTGGCATCGGCCGCGGCTTTCGCTGCAGCCTCGGCTTTTGCCGCAGCCTCCGCTTTCGCCGCTTCGGCCGCCGCCTTCTCGTCAGTCTTCGGCTGTTCCTTCGGCGCCGTCTCGGTGATCACCGGCGGCTTCTTGTCGTCGATCTTGCCGACGGTATCCTCGACCGGCGGCTTGGCCTCGGCGACCTTCTCCACCTTCGGCTTCGGATTTTCCTTCTTGCCGGTCTTTTGACCGACCATGGACTGGCTTTCGACGCTGATGTCGACCCCGACGGAATCCTCCGGCATCACTTCCAATGCCTTGGAAGAGAACGTGAGAAGTCCCCACCCGATCACGATGACGTGCAGGGCTACCGATGCGATGAGTGTCTTGTCGACCTTCACGATCAGATTTCCAATCCTGCTCCTGCCCAGATCAACCGGCTGTTCCACGAGCTTACGTCCCCTGCTCCGGCAGGATCACGATATTGGCCTTGAATCCGGCAGAGCGAACGGTGCCGAGCAATTTCATCATGTCCGTGTAACAGACGTCCTTGTCACCACGGAGAAACACGGTGTTGTCTGTCTCCGAACGCGTCGCCCGGATCGCCTTGATCTTGGCGTCGAGCTCACTCACCGGCACCAGGGCGTCGCCGACATACATTTCGACCGCCGAATTACAGCCACCGCCGGTGCGCTTCACCGACACGGTGAGCGGCGGAGCATTCTGCGATATCGACTTGCCGCCGCTCGCGATCGGCAGGTCGATATCGATGGTCGAGGTCATCAGCGGCGCCGACACCATGAAGATGATCATCAACACGAGCATGACGTCGACCATCGGGGTGACGTTGATTTCGGCCATGACGGCAGCACGCCGGCGCCCGCGCCGACCTCCGCCACCACCGCCCGAGCCCATATTCATCCCCATGACAGGGTGCTCACTTCAAGGTTCAATTCGTCACCCATCAGACGCGCTCGTCGATCTGGCGCGACAGGATCGCTGAAAACTCGTCGGCAAACCCCTCCAGGCGCTGGGCCTGTTTGTTCACTTCTGACGTGAATTTGTTGTAGAAAATAGTCGCCGGGATGGCGGCGATAAGGCCGATGGCCGTGGCGAACAGCGCTTCGGCGATGCCCGGCGCGACCACCGCCAGCGATGTGTTCTTGGACGCCGCGATCGCCTGGAAGCTCGACATGATGCCCCAGACGGTGCCGAACAGGCCGACGAAGGGGCCGGCCGAACCGACGGTCGCCAGCACCAGAAGGCGGCGCTCGAGGCGCTCGACCTCGCGGGCGATGGAGACGTTCATCACCTTGTCGATGCGCATCTGCAAGCCGGTGAAGGAGCGCGCCTGGCTTTCGAAAGACCGCTTCCACTCGCGCATCGCCGCGACGAAACACGCCGCCATCGACTGCGTCGGCTTGGCGGACAGCGCGCGGTACAGATCCTCGATGGACTCGCCGGACCAGAACGCCTGCTCGAACCGGTCCATGGCGCGGCGTGTGCGCGAATACAGGAACATCTTGTCGATCGCGATCGCCCAGACCCACACAGAACAGCCCAGCAGTCCCAGCATGACCGCTTTCACGATCCAGTGGGCCTGCAGGAACAGCGCGATCAGCGAAACGTCGGATGAAGCCAGCGGCAGGGCTGACTGCGCCACATCGGCCGGATTCATGAACGGTATCCTCTCAACGCAAAAATCCTCAATTTGCCAGCGACTTGCTCATCGCTGGTCGCGGCCACGCATCGCGCGCGGCGCGGAACGCCAGTGCAATGTTCTTGTTGTGTCGCATGGAGGGCTTGTCCGAAGCCGAGCCCTAAATTCCCTGCCAACATGTCAAAACAAGGGCTTGCACGCGTTTCTGCGGCTTTTACCAGACGCCAGTCATGGTTAATGCGGAGTTACCAAAGCGTGTTTTGGCCGAGAAATGAAGCGGTATTCGCTTGTTCGTGAAGGGCCCGTGACAAAGCAAAACCGCCCGCCTGAATGATCAGACGGGCGGCGATGTCGGCATCGGGCGAAGGGGGCGCTACCGCCTGACGCCTATCAGTTCCGGGCTGTTAGCCCTGCGGCTGATTGTTATCCGATGGCGGGGTCGGCTTTGGACGGTGTTGCGCCATGAACTGGTCGAACTCTTCCTTGTCCTTGGCGTGACGCAGACGATCGAGGAAGCTCTTGAATTCGTGCTGTTCTTCCTCGAGGCGGCGCAGGGTTTCGACGCGATATTCGTCGAAGGCGCGGTTGCCCGAGGTCGGCGGGCCGAAGCCGAAGCCCGATCCGAAGCCTGAGCGCTCCATGCGGCTGCGCATGCGCTCCATCTTGTACTGCATCCGCTCCATCTTGTTCTCGAAACGGCCGTTACGATCCCAGCAACCCATTTTTCTGCTCCCGAGTGTGAAGAAGAGAAGTGCGAGGCCAACCGGCCACCAGATGATAAAACCGAGCACGATCAATACGATGTGCCATGGTGAGCGCATCTGGTAGGACACCCGATCATCGGCGGGTGGACCCCATCGATTGTAATCTGCAGCGTTGGCCATTTTCCTCTCCATCAGCGGCACCATGCCGCTTGTGAATGTAAATAACATTTACATACGTAGCTCACGGCCGGATTTTGTCAAGGCGACCGCAAGGGGAGCGCCGCGAATTATTTTGGGGCGGTTCCCCAAGGACCCGATTTGGGCGCTGTAGATGTGTCGGACTTGTGGACGTTTTGGTCGGTTGGAAAGCCCAGTCCGCGCAAATAAATCAGCGCGCCGGCTTCCAGCAGGTCGTCCGGCGACATCGGCAGCTTGCGCCGCGCGGCATCGCCGCGGCCAAACAGCGAGGCCACGCCGTGCGCCAGCGACCAGATATGCAGCGCCATCATCATCGCCGGCGGACGCGTCACACCGGGCGGCGTCAAGGCGGCCAAACGTTCTGCCGCCGCACGGATCACACCGAAGGCACGTTCTCCCGCCGCGGCCAGTTCAGGACTGGAATCTACGGGGATTCCGGATTCGAACATCGCCGAATAGAAGGCCGGTTCAGTGCGGGCGAAGTTCAAATACGCCTTGCCGATCCGCTCGAAGGCCGTGACCGTATTCGGACGGCCATCATCCCACGCCGCCGTCAGCACCTGCTCGAACTGCTCGAAGCCACGCTGCGCGATGCTGGCGAGAAGATCGTCGCGATCGCGGAAATGGCGATAGGGCGCGGCCGCGCTGACACCGGCCGTGCGCGCGGCATCGGCGAAGGTGAAACCCGCGGGCCCCTTCTCCGCAATCAGCCCGAGCGCTGCCTGCAGCAGGGCCTCTTTCAGATTTCCGTGGTGATAACCGCGCTCGCCGCGGCTGTCTTTGCGCCAGCTCATGTGAAGGGCTTTAACATGAGCCGGGCCAAAAGGTCACACCAAAACGGTGTGACCGGCGCAAATTCCCTCAACAAATCAACGCCGGCCGCATGCGGAAATCCTGCGGCAGGCATGCGGCCGTGTTGCGACACGACCGTTTCATGCCCGTCGCAGTGATTTTGCCTCAGCCGAGCCGCTTTGCGGTGGTCTGCATTTCCTCAAATCCCGAGGCGACGGCCTGCACGTCCTCCGGATAATCAGCCATTTCCTGCACCTGGCGAATCTCGATCACCTCGTTGGGCGTCGCCGGGCAGCGACTGGCCCAGGCGATGGCCTCATCGCGCGAGGCGACGTCGATCATCCAGTAGCCGCCGAGCACTTCCTTGGATTCCGCGAACGGCCCGTCGGTCACCACCGGCTTGCCGGATGGAAAGGACACCCGCGCGCCCATCGATGGCGGGTGCAGTCCATCGCAGGTGATCAGCACACCGGCATCCATCAGCGCCTTGTTATAGGCCATCATCAACGCGACGCGCTCGACATCCTCCGGCACGGTGCCCGGCGCCGCAGTTTCATAGCCGCCGGGGATCATCAGCATCATGAATCGCATGGTCACTATCCTCGTTGAACTCGTCGCTTATTTCCTGGCGGCTTGCGCGCGCAGGCGCTCTTCCTTCTCGCGCAATTCGGGCGTGAGGGCGTCGCCGAAATCCTCGGCCGCAAACACCTGACGGATTTCGATCTCGTCGCCGGCCGCAAACGGCGCGCGCTTCATCCACGCGATCGCCTCGTCCTTCGAGGCGACGTCGATCAGCCAGAAGCCCGCTATCAGATCGCGCGTCACATCGAACGGCCCCTGCTTCACCACTGGCTCACTGCCGGTAAAGGCGATGCGCGCGCCCTTTGAGGTCGGATGCAGCCCCTCGCCGGCCTGCATCACGCCGGCATTGCACATCTCCTCATTGAACTTGCCCATCGCGGTCAGCAGTTCCGTCGTCGGCATCACGCCGGCTTCGGTGTCCTTGTTTGCATGCACAATCACCATGAAACGCATCGGTCTCTCCTTGTTCACTAGCGGTCCATGGCCTTGCCCAACGAACCCTCTGTAACTAGACGAACGGGATTGTGCGGCACCGACACGTTTACGAAATAATTTCGGGAGCGGCACTTCTAGCCCGCCCTAGGCACGGCGAAATCCTCGCGTAAACGAGCGACGTACCCGACATAACTGACGGTACTCTTCGTTACAGGTCGAACACCGCTACATTTGCCTGCCCCGGAAACGAAAACGAATCGATTAAATCAAAAATGTCAAGAATAGTGATGAATGCATAATCGAGCATCATCGCAGATTCAGAAGCAGAAAGCTGCTTTTCAGTAATTAGGTTCATGGGGGTCGAGTGCAGCAACCTGCTCGTATAGGCGTAGAGAAAATTGTACTGTTCAATCATCCCGACGTCATTGGCGCGATCTTTCCAGTTCCAACGCACCTTAGACAAACGAAACATAGGCTCGCTAAGAATACTCGATTTCGCGCTGCAAAGTTTATCAAGACTCTTCTGTATTTCCGCGAGCTGTAAGAGCTGACGCGGCAACTCCTTCTCTCGAATGATGTTACATTGATATCCATAGCCATTGAATTTTGCTGCGCTAGCGTAAATGGAAAAGGCGCGACGCGCCTTATTATCAAGATCATCGGTCAAATTGCGGTGAGTAACCTGCGCTGCCTGAATTTCCTCGTCTGTTGGATTACCCTCCAAAACCGAAAAGAATGAAAAGTCGAGATTTTCTCCATCAATTCTCTCAAACTCGTGAAAGAGAGATATCTCGCTATTGGCCTTGGCTATGAACATTTCCGTATTTTGCTTTTGTTGCTTGAGAAGCTGCTCGTAAAACAGCAGCCCATACTCTCTTTCTCTGTTGAAGAGGCGAAGCCAAATAACATTCTCGAATAAATTGCGAGCGATTGCTAATAGTTCAAAAGTTCCAGGCTCAGCTTCCAGAGCGAACGAGCTCTTCATCTTGTCGAGAGTGCCAAGCTGGGCCTGAAGAATCCAAAAGACTGAAGAGTGATTTCGCTCCACTCCTTCAGGAAGAGATGGGCTTAAGAACTGCAACTTGCCCCGCACACGGGCTCGCACCAATGACTCACGCGCTGCAATCGTGGCTCGAATCTCCGCAACTACGTTCTTAGAGTTTGAAGTTAGCACCGCGCACCCCGCCAATTCTTCTCATGCAAATCTACAACGTTAATTCCACTATACACAGCCCGAATGAATCCTATACCACTCAAGCTATTCTTCGCGATTGGATAGTTGCGCAGCTCCGCATACTTCGGCTGCAATCTTCGCTTTGCCCCTTACCTCTTTTTATTCTTGCTGAAGAATGAGCGCTAAGATTTCCACTTCAAAAACAACCCATTCCTATGCGTCGCACCGAAATACACATCGATCGACCGGATGAGATCGCCCTGGAAGCCGAAGATTTCGGTGTTGCGAAAGCTCTTGCCGTCCTTCGCCACGCAACGATAGGTCACGAAAGCCACATCGCCATCGACCGCGATACGCTCAAGATCATGCTGCGCGATCCAGTCGGCGACACGCCAGCAGCGGGCGAAATAGGTAGGCTTGTCGATCCCGTCATCGAACGGGCTCGTAAAGGTGAAGTCGTCCGTGAACGCATCTTCGACGGCCTTGCGGTCATTGCGCAAATAGGCTGCAAACAAGTCTTGGATGATCCTGGCCTTGTCGGCACTCATGATGCTCACTCCTCGGGAAACATGTGTGCGTACGGCTCCGCCTCCTTCACCACCCGTGCGAATGATGGACGCGCCAGCAACCGGCCCAGATAGGCCGAGACGTCGCGATGCGCGTCTCCGAACGGATGCACCTTGTTCGCGTAATAGAGCGCCGGCGCAGCCGCGCAGTCGGCGAGCGTGAACGCTGTGCCCATCGCCCACACGTTCGTCGCCATCTGCCTGTCGATCATGCCATAGGACGTGGTGAGCTGGGCCCGCGCCATGGCGACGCCATGCGGATCCTTCTTGTCAGCCGGCACCAGACGGTCGCCGACGATCTTCTGCGTCGGCGTGTGCACATAGAGATCGTAAAAGCGATCGCGTAACCGCATCTGCAGGCCGGCGTCGCCATCGGGGATGAAACGCGTGCGGCCGGGGAAATGCCGGTCGAGATACTCGATGACGATGGAGGACTCCGGCACGATCGCGCCGCGCTCATCATCTTCCAGCACGGGGAATTTGCCGATCGGCCACAGTTTCAACAGCGCCGCGCGCTCGGCCTCATCGCCGAGATTGACCATATGCGGCGTGAACGGCGTGTCGTTCTCGTAGAGCGCGACCAGCGCCTTCCAGCAGTAGGACGACAGCGGATGGAAATGCAATGTGAGGGACAAGGGAACCTCCTATCGGTGAACGATATCGCTCGCAAACGACGCCGACAGGTGGCGCCGTGCACAGGACGAACGAGATTTTCTATTGCCGACATCCCATGGCCCTTTTTCGATGTGGCGGACGCAGAAGTCATGCAGCCGGGCCTCGGGAACAATCAAGGAATTCCAAACTGGAGCAATACTAAACTCGCGGTCTGTGGAAACGATGGTTTGCCGTTCACACCGCCTCACGCGCGCGTTACCGCCTTAGCTGAAAATTAGCTAAGGAGCGTAAGCGTGGCCATTTCCCAAACCTCACAGCGACTCTTCGGAGCGTCTGTCGCAGTTCTTATGACCTTCGCGATCGAAGCTCCGACGCAGGCGCAGAGCCAGCTTCCGCCCGTCGTTGTCGAGCAGGCCAAACCGCGTGCCACGCCGGCACGTCCGCAGCGGTCGCAGACGACGCGCTCCGCCGCCAGCCGTCGAACTGCAGCGCGGGGGCCGACGGCGCCGGCCGCGACCGCCGCTCCGGCTGCTGCAGCTTTCGAATCCGGCACGGGTCCGGTCCAGGGCTACCTCGCCGGGCAGAGCACCACTGGCATGAAGACGGACACGCCACTGCGCGAGACGCCGCAGTCGATCACGGTGGTCACGACCGATCGCATGGCCGATCAGGGCGCGACGAGTGTTCAGGATGCCCTGCGCTATATCCCGGGCGTCTTCGCCGACGCCTACGGTGTGGACTCACGCGGCGACTATCCGCGCATCCGCGGTCAGGACCCCAATATCTATCTCGACGGTACGCGCGCGGCGGACGCCTATCGGTTCAACGAATGGCGGCCCGATCCCTATACGGCCGAGCGCATCGAGGTGATGCGCGGACCGGCGTCCGTACTGTACGGCGACACGTCCACGGCGGGCCTGATCAACCTGATCTCGAAGCGCCCGCAGGCGGAAGCGGCGAGCGAGATCGGCGTTCAATTTGGCAGCTTCAACCGCAAGCAGGTGCAGATCGATACGACCGGCAAGCTGACCAAAGATGGCGAGTGGTTGTATCGCTTCGTCGGCGTCTTCCGCGACAGCAACATGCAGACCGACTTCACCAAGGACGACCGCATCGTGCTGGCACCGTCACTGACCTGGCGGCCGACCAACAACACCAGCTGGACTGTGCTCGGCACCTATCAGAAGGACACGAGCGGCAGCTCTACGGCGTTCCTGCCGCATGAAGGCACGCTGTTCGCGGGGCCGAACGGCTTCATTCCGGTGAATCGCTTCGCGAGCTATCCCGGCTACGACAAATACCAGACCGAGACCGGTGCTTTCAGCAGCCTGTTCGAACACAGCTTCAACGATGCTGTGAAAATCACCCAGAACCTACGCTTCACGCATGTCGAAGGCATCTATCGGACGGCCTACCCGGATTCCTACTCAAATCCCTCGAATCCGTTTCTGGATCCGGAGCACCGAACGGTGGCGCGCTACATTTCCAGCCAGGAAGTGGCCAAGGACAGCCTGACCATGGACAACAATGTCCAGCTCAAGCTGATGACCGGACCTGTTTCGCACAAGATGCTGTTCGGCCTCGACTATCGCGACCTGAACCAGCGCACACGTTCAGGCGGTGGCTTTGATCCAACACCGTTCGATCTCTATGCTCCCGTCTACACCAGTCTTACGGCGCCTGTGTTGTCCGACACCCCCGCGGTGCGGCAAAGCCAGCTCGGCCTGTACGCGCAGGACCAGATGCGGCTCGGCCCCTGGCTCGCCACGGTCGGCGTTCGACAGGACTATGTCAGCAACCGCGTCGCAGGCAGCCCCGACGAAGACACCAAGGCCACAACGGGCCGCGTGGGCCTGATGTATGAAACGCCTGTTGGCTTCAACCCCTACGTCACCTACGCGCAGTCGTTCAATCCGATCTTCGGCGCCAATGTCTGCGCCGAGATCTGCAAGGCGCAGCGCGGCGAGATCTACGAGGTCGGTTTCAAGTACAATCCATTCCCGGGCACCGCGATCAATGGCGCTATTTTCGACACAGTCGAGAAGAACCGGCTGGCCTCAGGATCCGTGCCCGATGCAAATGGTTTCATCGCTTCGATCCAGACCGGACAGGTGCGTATCCGTGGCGTGGAGCTCGAGGTCATCACCCAGGTGACGCCCGACCTCAGACTGATTGGCAGCTACTCCTATCTCGATGCCAAGGTTGAAAGCGGCGACAATGTCGGCAAGCATGTGGAAACCGTGCCGGATCACCAGGCATCGCTGTGGGGCACCTATCGCTTGACGTCGCTGGGTCTGCGCGACGTCACCCTCGGCGGCGGCGTGCGTTATATCGGCGAGTCCTGGGACGGCACGGATACGCTCCGCACGCCGGACTACACGCTGTTCGACGCCATGATCAAATACGAGACAGGCCCTTGGCGTTTCCAGGTCAACGCCAGCAACATCACCGACAAACGGCACCTCGCCACCTGCCTCGCGCGTGGCGACTGCTTCTACGGCATCGGGCGCACAGTGCTGGGGTCAGCGACCTACCGGTTCTGAGTGGTCAGACCTGCCACAACCAGTTCGCGGCCGGGCTTGTCCCGGCCGTTGTCGTTCTCTAAACAGCCCTGAAGTGATCAAGACACAGGGCAGGACATGACCAAGGCTGACGGCAAGGAACAGATTCGCAAGGTTGCACTCGTCACGGGCGCCGCACGCGGCATCGGCCTTGCCGTGGCCAAGCGCTTTCTCGGCGAGGGCTATCGCGTTGCGCTGCTGGATATCGAGGGCGAGCTGCTCGATGCCAGCGTCAAGGCGCTGAACGATCCCGACAACACGCTGGCGCTGCATACGGATGTCTCCGACGCCGCTGCTGTCGACAAGGCCTTTGCCGCCACGCAGGCTCGCTTCGGCCGGCTCGATGCGCTGGTCAACAATGCCGGCATCGCGAATTTCAAGCCTCTGCTCGAGACGACGCTGGCGGAATGGGAACGCATCATGGCCGTGAACCTTACCGGCCCGTTCCTGTGCACCAAGGCGGCGGCCCCCTTGATGCGCGAGCATGGCGGCGGCGCCATCGTCAACATCGCCTCGATCTCGGCGCTACGCGCGTCCACGCTGCGCGTCGCCTACGGCACCAGCAAGGCCGGCATCATTCACTTCACCAAGCAGTCCGCCGTCGAGCTGGCGCTGCTCGGCATCCGCGTTAATGCGGTGGCGCCGGGCCCGGTGGAAACCGCGATGGCCAAGGCCGTGCATACGCCCGCGATCCGCGCCGATTATCACGATGCGATCCCGCTCAATCGCTATGGCGGCGAGGACGAGCTCGCCGACGCCATCTTCTTCCTGTGCAGCGACCGGTCGAGCTATATCACCGGCCAAATGCTGGCGGTCGACGGCGGTTTCGACGCCACAGGCATCGGCCTGCCGACGCTGCGGCGCGAGGGCATCAACGGCTAGCGAAGGTCAGCGCCCGGATGACGCGCAGCATCATCCAATTGCACGGCTGCCGATTCGATCGCGCAGCTTTGCCACCTTAGAGAGATACTAATTCCAGACTAATTGTATGACGCCCCGGACGTCTTACGGCTGCGTCGCTGCGTGATAAGTCGCCTGCATCACTTGGTATGGGGTGCGGGCAAATGACATTCAAATCTTCCACACATCTGGGATGGCTGGTCGGGACGGCACTGCCGATGCTGGCGTTGATCACGACGCCATCGCAGGCGCAATCGCCGCAAGGCAGCACGGCATTGCCAGCCGTGGTGGTGGATCAACCCGTTCGCCCAGCCGCACGTGCGCGCGCGACCCGCCTATCGACGGCGCGCGCGCGTGCAACGCGCCAGGCTGCGGCGCGCAACAATGCGCCAGTTGCTGCTGCCACCGCGGCTGCCGGTGTTCGTGCGGAAACCGCCACCGGCCCGGTTCAGGGCTATCTCGCCAATCGCGGCATGGGCGGCACCAAGACCGACACGCCACTCCGCGAGACGCCGCAGTCGATCTCGGTCGTGACCGCCGATCGCATCACCGACCAGGGCGGCCTGTCTGTCCAGGAAACCCTGCGCTATGTGCCAGGCGTCACCGCCGATCCGTTCGGCGGCGATGCCCGCGGCGACTACACGTTGATCCGCGGCCAGGAGCCGAGCCGCTATCTCGACGGCATGCAGGGCTCGCGGCCCAGCCAAGTGCTGGAATGGCGCCGCGATCCCTATGCGCTGGAGCGCATCGAGGTGCTGCGCGGGCCATCGTCCGTGCTGTATGGCGGCTCGTCCACCGGTGGCGTTCTCAACGAAGTATCGAAGCGCCCGCAGGCCGAATCCCGCAACGAGATCGGCGTGCAGTATGGTTCCTTCGACCGCAAGCAATTGCAGATGGACTCCACCGGCAAGCTGACCAAGGACGGCGAGTGGCTGTATCGCTTCGTCGGCGTGCTGCGCGACTCCAACTCGCAGGTCGATTACGTGCCGAACGACCGCATCCTGCTGGCGCCGTCGCTGACCTGGCGCCCGACCAATGACATCTCATGGACCGTGCTCGGCAACTACCAGAAGGACAGTTCCAGCTCTTTCAGCGCCTTCCTGCCCATCGAGGGCGTGCTGAAGCCCGGCCCCAACGGCTATATCCCGGTCAACCGCTTCGCCGGCGAACCGAATTACGATCGCTACAACATCACCACCGGCGGCATCACCAGCCTCTACGAGCAGAGCTTCGGCGATGTGCTGAAGATCAAGCAAAGCTTCCGCTACAGCCACACCGACGGCGATTACGCCATCATGTATCCGGACCTGTATTCCAACCCGACCAACCCATTCCTCGACGCCGGCCGGCGTACCGTGCAGCGGATCTATTATGCCCGTCAGGCCGCGAAGGACGCCTTCACCTCCGACAGCAATGCCGAAATCAAGCTGCAGACTGGCGCAGTGTCGCACAAGGTGCTGGTGGGCATCGACTATCTCGGTCTGCACGAGAAAACCCGCAGCGGCAGCGGCCTCGATCCGCGGCCGTTCGACCTGTATGCACCGGTCTATAGCAGTTTCTCCGCGTCGCTGACCGACGATCCCCAGGCGCAGCAGGGCCAGACCGGCTTCTATGCCCAGGACCAGATGCGGCTGGGCCCGTGGCTGGCACTGCTCGGCGTGCGGCAGGACTATGTCAGCTATAGTGTCGAGGGACTGCCCACCCAGAATGACAGGGCCACCACCGGCCGCGCCGCGCTGATGTATGAGCTGCCGTTCGGCGTGACGCCCTATGTGTCCTGGGCGCAATCGTTCAATCCGATTTTCGGCGCCGGCACCTGCGCCGCGTTCTGCAAGCCGGTGCGCGGCGAGCAGTATGAGGTCGGCGTCAAGTACAATCCGTTCGCCGGCACAGCGATCAATGTCGGATTTTACGACACCACCGAGAAGAACCGGCTGTCCGGCGACCCGTCCAATCCGATCTTCTCGATCCAGACCGGCCAGGTGCGGATCAAGGGCGCCGAACTGGAAGTGCTGACCAGCGTCACACCCAATCTCGACCTGATCGGCGCCTATGCCTATACCGACGCGCGGATCGAGTCCGGTGACAATGCCGGCAAGCGCGTCGCCAGCGTGCCGCAGCAGCAGGCCTCATTGTGGGGCAAATATCGCCTGGCCTCGCTCGGCCTGCCTGAGGTCACCGTCGGCGCCGGCGTGCGTTACATCGGCGAATCCTGGGACGGCATCGACGTGCTACGCACGCCCGACTACACGCTGTTCGACGCCATGGTGCGCTGGGACAACGGCCCGTGGCGGCTGCAGTTCAACGCCACCAACATTGCCGATACCCGCAACATCGCCACCTGTCTGTCGTTCGGCGACTGCTTCTACGGCATGGGCCGCACGCTGCTGAGCACCGCGACGTATCGGTTCTGAGGCGAACCGATACCCATTTTGCTCGAAAACGCTCTAGAGAACGCGGAGCCCCAGCATAAAAAAGGCCAGCGCGCCGGTGGATGCCGCCGTGCGCACGTGGTTCCAGCCGGTCCAGACCGACAGATAGCGCGTCCACAGACTTGCAGTCTCGGCGCTGTCGGCGGGTGCGGCAGCGAGCGCGTCGTTCAGCGGCACGTTGAAGACAACGGTGACGAGGAAGGTACCGACGGTATAGAGCAGCGCACCCGTGACGAGATAGGGTGACGCCGGATGCGACCAGTTCAGTACCGCGATCACAGCGATGATGACGCAGAGCAGCACCGTGCCCATAAAAGCGGTGAGGAACAGCGGGCTGAGAATCGTGCTGTTGATCGACTGCATCGCGGCAATACCGGCCGGTGCCGGCAACTTGCCGAGCGCGGTCATCACCGTGACCGAGAATACGAAGAACAGCCCGGCCATCAGGCCGGAGCCTATCGCTGCCGCAAATGTCAGGCCGAACGACATTCGTCCCATCCTCACCTCGACCCTGTCGGTGCTCAGCCTAGCAGTTTTACTACTCCGCGAGCTGCGGCGAAAGTTCGCGCGGGCGCAGCGTGGCGATACTGACGGCAAGCGCACCAACCGCCGTGCAGGCGATGGTCGCAACCATCGGCAACGAGGTGCCGTCAAAGAACAGGCCGGACACGCCGATCATCACGCCGCCACTGACCATCTGCAGCGTACCGCCCAGCGCCGATGCGATGCCCGCGATGGGGCCGTGGTTCTCCAGCGACAGCACCATGGTGGACGGGATCACCACACCGAGGAAGGCGAAGGACACGAACAGCAGCGGAATCAGCACGGCAAGGCTGGTGAAGCCGGCCAGTGTCAGCGCCAGCAGCACGACTGCGAAAAACGCATAGGCCGACACCGCCGCCATCACCACGCGGCCCATGCCGAAGCGGCCACCGAGGAAACCCGCGAATTGTGAGGCGCCGATGAAGCCGATGGCGTTGACCGAGAAAGCCAGGCTGTATTGCGTCGGCGTCAGGCCGTAGTGCCCGATATAGACAAAGGACGATGTCGCAAGGAACGCAAAGAAGCTCGCCATGCCGAGGCCACCGATGAAGGTGAGCCCGAGAAAGTGCCAGTCGCGCAGCAGCTCGCCAAAGCTGCCGAGCACATTGCGCACGCTGCCCGAGATGCGCTCATGCGCGGGGCGCGTCTCCGGCAGCAGCGAGGCCACCAGCACAAGGGCAATGACGGCTGCGATGGTCGTTGCAACGAACACGGCGCGCCAGCCGAATGGAACGATCAGCGCACTTCCGCCGAGCGGCGCGAGGATCGGTGATACCGAGAATACCAGCATGACCAACGCCATCAGCCTGGTCGCCTCAGGGCCGGTGTGCAGATCCCTGATGATGGCACGCGGGATCACGCCCATGGCGGCGGCGCCGAGTCCCTGGACGAAACGGAACGCGATCAGCCACGCCACACCCGGCGCCAGCGCGCAACCAATCGACCCGGCGATGAACAGCGTCAGACCTGCATAAAGCGGCGCCTTGCGGCCATAGACGTCGGATAGCGGACCATAAGCGATCTGGCACAGGCCGAAGGCGATGAAGAACGCAATCAGCGTCATCTGCGTCGCCGAGGTCGTGGTGTGCAAATCGGCGGTGATCGCCGGCAGCGCCGGCAGATACATGTCGATGGCGAAGGGACCGACGGCGGAGAGCAGGCCGAGCACGACGGCGTTGCGGGTAAAGGCGGACATGGGATTTTCTTTTCTTGTTCAACGTGGCCGGGACGCATCTTCGATCGCTGATCGTGACACGCCGGCTGGGATGAGGAGCAAGGCACAGCCTCTCACAACACCAATGATCTGACGGGGCGCCTTGTAGCGGAAGCGAGCCCTACATGCCAATCAAGCGGTTGGCATCGTGTCCCGCCCCTCACCCGCCGCGAAGACGCGGCGACCTCTCCCCGCGCAGGTGCGGGGAGAGGTAAGAAAGCGGCGTACGCCTCACATCACTCCATCGCGCAGTTGATCATCCAGGGCGCACCGAATTTGTCGACACACATACCAAATCCCTTTGACCAGAACGTGGCGCCGAACGGCATCTTGATGGTGCCGCCCTCGGACAATGCCGCGAACACCTTGGCGCCATCTGCAGGATCCTGGATCTGCAGACAGACCGACATGCCTTGCATCTTCTCAAAATAATCCGGCGGCGCGTCCGAGGCCATGATGACCTCGCCATCGACCGAGATCTGGCCATGCAGAACCTTCTTGGCCATCGACGGCGGCATCTGTTCCGCCGCGGGCGAGCCTTCCACATGCATGATGACGTCGATCTTGGCGCCGATCGCCTTCACGTAGAAATTGAGCGCCTCTTCGCAATTGCCATTGTAGTGAAGATAGGGATTCACCTGCATCGCTCTTTCCTCCGGTTAAAAACTCTGGTTTCGGATCGGGATCATCGCGCGCATAGCGGGATCGCGCAGGTACAGCCCACCCCATGCCATCACGCCGATGTAAAAGCCAAACAACAGATGCGTGAACAGCGGGCTGTCGACGCGCAGATGTGTCGCCATCGCGCCGCCGAGAAGCCCGGTGAGCAGAATGGCGCCGAAAACGGACGTGCGCGGGATCGCGTACAGCAATGCGCAGAGCAGCGTGAGAACGCCAAGGCCGCGCGCCTGCGCCATGCTGCCGCTATAGCCGAGCTGCTGCATGGTCTCGGTGACCTCCTTGATCGGCACCAGCTTGATCCCGCCATCCATCACCAGAAAGAGAATGACGAGGCCGCTGAGAATGCGGCCGATCCAGAGCGCGATACGGGAAACGGGCATGAAATGGTCCTGTGGTTCGAATAGCTGCCGATGTCTCAAAGACGAGCGGCATCGACGTAATCCGACACCGCTATAGAAATTATTCGCGGTGTGCTTTCTTCCCTCCCCCCTTGCGGGGGAGGGTGGCGCGCAGCGCCGGGAGGGGGGGGCCACACACGCCATCGCTTGTGGTGGGGGGGGGGGGGGGGGGGGGGGGGGGGGGCGCGGGGGGGGGGGGGGGGGGCGCCCCCCCCCCCCCCCCCCCCCCCCGCCACACACGCCATCGCTTGTGGTTACCCCCCTCCCCGGCCCTCCCCCGCAAGGGGGGAGGGAGCAGAAAGCGTCTCGCCCGTCTTTCGTTTGCGGCTACTGTTCGGCGGCTTGCTCTCCAGCATCAGCCGATCGAGATGCATCCGGATGTGATCGGCCTCCGCCGACGTATTGGCCAGCGCGATGGCGCGGTTGAAGCTTTCCCGCGCTTCATCGTTGCGGCCGAGTTGCATCAGATATGCGCCTTGCACGCCGAAAAAGTGGAAATAGTTCGAGAGCTTTGCGGCCAATGGCGCGATCATCTCCAGCGCCGCTTCGGGACCGCGCACTTTCGAAACCGCCACCGAGCGGTTGAGCGTGATCACCGGCGACGGCTGCAGGATTTCCAGCGAGCCATAAAGCAGGTCGATCTGTGCCCAGTCGGTGTGTTCCGGTTTCGCCGCGCGGGCATGCAACGCGGCAATGGCCGCCTGGATCTGATAGGCGCCGGTGCGGCGATGGCGCATCGCCTTGTCGATCAACGCCAGGCCTTCGGCGATCATCTTGGTGTTCCACAGCGTGCGGTCCTGATCGTCGAGCAGCACCAGCGCACCATTGGCATCGAAACGCGCCGCCGAGCGGGCATATTGCAGCAGCATCAACGCTACCAGGCCCATGATCTCCGGCTCGGCCGGAAACAGCTTGAGCAGCAATCGTCCCAGGCGGATCGCCTCCTCGCACAACGGCGCGCGCAGATCGATACTTTCGCCTGACGCCGAATAGCCCTCGTTGAAGATCAGATAGAGCATGGCGGCCACGGCCGCGAGACGCTCGCTGCGCTCCGGCGCGCCGGGCGTCTCGAACGGCACATTGGCCTTGGCGACGGAAGATTTGGCGCGGGTGATGCGCTGCTCCATCGCGGCATCCGAGACGAGGAACGCGCGGGCGATCTGCTTCACCGTCAGGCCCGAGACGATCCGCAGTGCCAGCGCAATCTGCTGCGTCGCCGGGAGTTGCGGATGGCAGCAGATGAACAGCAGCCGCAGAATGTCGTCGCGATAATGCGAGCCATCGAGACGCTCGGCGAGTTCGCTCTCGGCATCGTCCAGATCGGATATCGCGTGGTCGTCCTCCGGCAGCGGCTGCTGCTTCGCGCCACGGCGGATATCGTCGATAGCCACATTGCGACCGACCATGATCAGCCAGGCGGCGGCATCGCGCGGCGGGCCATTTTGCGGCCAGGTCTTCAGCGCGCGCAGGCAGGCGTTCTGGAACGCCTCCTCCGCGGTATCAAGGTTGCGGAAATAGCGCAGCAGCGCGCCGAGCGCCTGGGGACGCGCCGAGGTCAGCGCCGCATCGATCCAGGCGACATCGGTCATGGCTGAAACGCTCCGTGGAAGACGCCGATCGGGCGAATTTCATAGGCGCCGCCGGGATTGGCGCGGCCGAGGTCCTGCGCAATCTCCAGCGCGCCGTCGAGATTTTCTGCCTCGACCACATAGAAACCGAGCAACTGTTCCTTGGTTTCAGCGAAGGGGCCGTCCAGCACCACCGGCGGCTCGTCCTTACGCAACGTTGTCGCCGCGGTGGTCGGCAGCAGTCGCGCAACGGGACCGAGCCGGCCCTGTTGCGCGAGCTTGCCGTGCACAACGGCAAGCTTCGCCATCACGGCGTCGTCTTCGTCCTTCGACCAGCCGCCGACAACGGCTTCATCGTGGTAGCAGAGGATGGCGTAAAGCATGGGGTCTCCTTGGATGAAAGACGGTCGACATCGTGCGATCCCGACAGGTTAGCGGAAATTATTGTTGGGAGCGCGGCGACGTGGAACACGTCATGCGGAGGACCGGCATAACAGGCCGACCGCCTTCTGCAGGAACGCCTCCAGCTCTGCGCGCGGAACACCGGCACGGGACCGGATCGAGAACATATTCAGTATCGCAGACGCCATCTGCGACAGCGTGGGAACATCGATCGTCTCCGGCAATTCGCCGCGCGCGACGGCGGTCTTGAAACACCAGCCAAAGGCGTCATCGAGCTCGACAAAATTTTCGCGCATCATCGCGCCGATCTCCGGATCGGCGATAGCGTCGGACGCCACCGTCATGACAGCAAAACAGCCGCGCGGCGCGGTATCGCCTGTGGTGTAGATGTCGAGTGCCGCATCGAAGAACCGGCGCAGCCGCTCCCGGATGTCGATATCGGCCTTGAAGATCTCGATGACCCGGACGGTGTAGTCGTCGCGATAGCGCTGGTAGCTCTTGACATAAAGCGCGCGCTTGTCGCCGAAGGCGCCGTAGAGCGACGGCCGGTTCATGCCGGTCACTTCGCTGAGATCGTCGAGCGACGTCGCCGCATAACCGCCTTTGCGAAACAGCGCCAGCGCCTGCCCGATCGCCACATCGGGCTCATAGGCGCGTGGCCGGCCGCGGCGCTTCGGCTCGGTGGCCACCTCCGGCTTCGCCACGACGACGGGCTTTTTCTTTTTTTGTACCATTTCGCATTAATTCCTTGACCAGATTTATATTATGCGAGACGGTACGAAAATCAACCGGCGGACAGGTCGTAAACAGTCCGCCATCTCAAGGAGGCTTCCATGGATCTGTATTTCTCCCCGATGGCCTGTTCGATGGCCACTCGCATCGCGCTGTATGAGGCCGAAGCCGGCGCCGATGCCCGGTTCTTCGAGGTCGATCCACTGAACAAGGAGGTGCGCAACGACGGTTCGGATTTCCGCGACGTGAATCCGCTCGGTCTGGTGCCGACGCTGCGCACCGACGATGGCGTCATCCTCACCGAGAATGCTGCGATCCTGCAGCATGTCGCCGACTGGTTTCCGCAGTCCCCCATCGCCGCGGGTTCGGGCATCGACCGCAGCCGGCTGCAGCAGTGGCTCTGCTTCATCGGCACGGAACTGCACAAGGGGCTGTTCGTCCCGCTGCTGGCCAAGAAGGCCCCCCCGGAGATGAAGGCCTATGCACTACAAAGCGGGTTGTCGCGGCTGACCTATCTCGAAAACCATCTCACCGGACGCGACTTCCTGCTCGACAGGTTCAGCGTCGCCGACGCCTATCTTGTCACGGTGCTGAACTGGACGATGGTGTTGCCGGAGATCGATCTGAACAATTGGCCGGCGATCAAGGCCTATCACAAGCGCCTGCGCGAACGCCCGAGCATCGTGCGCGCGGTCACTGAAGAGTTCGAACTGTTCAAGGCCGAACAGGAACGGCACAAGGCGGCGGCGTGATCACGCCACCGCGCGGCGACCGATGATGGCAAAGCGCAATCGGCTGGAGATCCAGTCGATTGCCGCCACGGCGACCAGGATCATCAGGATCAGAAACGAGACCTTCTGCCATTCCAGCACGCGGATTTGCTCGGCGAGCTGAAGACCGATACCGCCCGCGCCAACGATGCCGATGATGGTGGCGGAGCGGGTGTTGGACTCGATGAAATACAGCACCTGTCCGGCGATGACAGGCAGAACCTGCGGCATCAAGCCGAAACGAATCTCGTGCATTGCGCTGCCGCCGGAGGCCCGAATGCCCTCGACCTGCTTCTTGTCGGCGGCTTCAATGGCTTCCGAAAACAATTTGCCGAAGGCGCCGAAATCCGAAATCGCGATCGCCAGCACGCCGGCAAACGGGCCGAGACCGACGACGTTGATCCAGACCAGCGCCCAGATCAGCGTATCGACGCCGCGAATCGAATCCAGAAAACGCCGGACCGGAAAGCGAAGCCACGCGGACGGAATGACGTTGCGTGCCGCGAGCAGACTGACCGGCAGCGCGAACACTGCAGCAAGGGTGGTGCCAAGCAGCGCGATCGACAGCGTCTCGCCCATCGCGTGCAGATAGGCAGGCAGTGACGAGCCGGGATCCGGCGGGATCATCATCATCGTGATCCAGCCAAGTTCGCGCAGGCCGGTCCACATCCGCGCCGGCGAGAAATCGAGTTCATTGAGCCCGAAGATGAAAAGCGCCAGCGCCGCGACCAGGATGGCGGGCACACCGGCGCGCGAGGCCATCGGGCGGTTGAAGACATCGGGATAGCGCCCGCGCAATGCGGGGGTATTGATGTCAGGCTGCCTGTTCATGATCTGGCTTCCTTGCCGAACAGACGGCCGCGCAGCCAGCCCGTGCCGATGTCGATGATGAAGACCGTGACGATGATCATCAGCAGGATCGCACTGACGTCGGAATAATAGAACTTTCTGACAGCAACGACGAGTTCCTGGCCGATGCCGCCGGCGCCGACGAAGCCCATCACGGAGGCACCACGCACATTGATCTCGAAGCGCAGCAGCGTGTAGCTCGCAAATCCGGCCGCGACCTGCGGCAGCACCGCAAAGCGCATGCAGTCGATCCAGCCCGCTCCGGTCGAGCGAATGCCTTCCACCGGCTTCATGTCGATATTCTCGACGATCTCGCCATAGAGCTTGCCGAGCGCCCCAACGCAGTGGATCGCAATGGCCAACACGCCGGCCATCGGGCCAAGGCCAAAGGCGATGACGAAGATCAGCGCGAACACGATATCCGGCACGGTCCGGCAGAATTCCATGAAGCGGCGCACGGCAAAGCGCAGCGGCACTGAGGGCGCAGTGTTCTCGGCCGCGAGAAAATTGAGCCCGAAGGCCAGCACGGCACCGATCAGCGTGCCGACATAGCTGATCAGCACGGTCTCGCCGAGCAGCGACAGCCACTTCTTCCAACCCCAGAACCATTCATTGACGTCGGTCCAGACCCGGGTGCCGGCCTCAAGCGTGAAGATACGATCGAAATAACTGCCGAAATTTCCGATCTTCTCCACAAAAGTCCTGAGATTGACCTCGGCGCCCAGCGCCGCGACGAACAGCGCTGCAAAGCAGGCCACCACGACGAACAGCGTGCGCAACCGCCGGCGCGCAACCGCCTTGCGGTAGGCATCGTTCAGCGCAGCGAGCTGCGGAGCCGGAAGGATGGAAACGGCGGCGGACATGATGTGCGGGCCTATCTAGGATCAAACACAGAAAAGGAGCCGGACCATTGCTGATCCGGCTCCCTTCAATGCTCAGGCGATCAGGACGCCTTCTTCTTACGAAGCGCGTCGACGAACTTGATCAGGTCGATGGTCGCGTCCCAATCCTTGGTGGTCGCGGCATGGAAGCCCTTCTTCTGGCCGTCCGACAGGCGATCAAAAGCCGCCTTGTCCTTGGTCGGTGCATCGACGAAGGCCTTGGCGATGGCGACCTTGAGCTCTTCGGGCAGGTCGGAGCTATAGGCATAGGGGCCGTTGATGATCGGGGCCGACTTGTGGATGATGCGGAAGTCTTCCTTCTTCATCGCCGAGCCGTCGGCATTCTTCAGCATGCCCTTGGTCAGCATCTGCTGCAGCGTCGAGTCGTTGTCGTTGGTCCACTGGTTGGCGGCGACATCGACGGTGCCCTGCGACAGCGCCAGCAGCGCATTTTCGTGGCTGCCGGTGAACACGACCTTGCTGAAATAGGTGTCGGCATCGGAGATGCCCATCTTGTCCAGCTCGAAGCGCGGCACGTTGTTGCCGGAGGTTGAATTCGGATCGACCAGACCGAGATTCTTGCCCTTCAGATTGTCGACCGACTTGTAGGGGCTCGACGCTTTGACGAAAAACACCGAGTAGTAGCCCGTCGAGCCATCGATGTTGATGTCGTTGGCGAAGGCATCGGTCTTGACGCCGGTGAGGCGGGCGCGCGCGAACGAGGCCGAGCCGTAGCTGGCGATGTGGATGTTGCCGGAGCGCTGGCCTTCGATGACGGCTGCGTAGTCATTGGCGATGCGCAAATTGACCTTCACGCCGAGTTCTTTCGACAGATAGGCGACGAAGGGCGCCCAACGCTCGGTGACGCCCGAGGCGTTTTCTGCCGGGATGATGGCGAAGGTCAGTTCCGGATACTTGGCCTTGTAATCCTGGGCCGAGGCCGAGGTGGCGGCGAAAGCCAGCGCCGCGGCGCTGAGCAGAATGGAGCGACGGTTGATCATGACAGTCCCTGTTTTGATCTGAGGTGAAACGTTTTTTCTTGGTAGAAGGCGCGTCTATCGCGGCGATGCCATCGTTACGATGACGTCACCGCGATAATTTCAACGCACTGCAATCACGCGACAGCAGCAACACCGTATTCGGGAACGCGGACAGGCGTCGGCATATGCGCCGATCCCATCACCTCATCGGCTTCGAGATCGTAGAGTTCACGGGCGATATGCTCGGTGAGCGCGGACGGCGCGCCATCGAACACGACGCGGCCGGCGGACATGCCGATCAGGCGATCGCAATAGGTGCGCGCCAGATCGAGCGAATGCAGGTTGCACATCACGGTGATGCCGAAGTGCTTGTTGATCCGCAGCAGCGCATCCATGACGATGCGGGTGTTGCGCGGATCGAGCGAGGCGATCGGCTCATCCGCGAGAATAATGTCGGGCTGCTGCACCAGTGCACGCGCGATGGCGACACGCTGCTGCTGACCGCCGGAGAGCTGATCGGCGCGTTGCGAAGCATATTGCGCCATGTCGAACTGCTCCAGCGCCGACATCGCCAGCGCGCGGTCGTCCTCGGGCCACATCTGGGTCAGCGAGCGCCACTGCGGCATCTCGGCCAGACGGCCCATCAGCACATTGGTCAGCACGTCGAGACGGCCGACGAGATTGAACTGCTGGAAGATCATGGCGGAGCGCGCGCGCCACTTGCGCAGATCGCGACCCTTGAGTGCGGTGACATCGGTGCCATCAAATACGATACGGCCTTCAGTGGGCTCGCACAGGCGATTTATCATGCGCAGCATGGTCGACTTACCGGCACCGGAACGGCCGATCACGCCGACGAATGCGCCCGGCTTGATCTCGAACGACGCGTTATCGACGGCAGCCTTGGCGCCGAAACGGCACGTCAGCTTATCCACCACCAGCATGAGGCACTCCAATGACAATAGACATCGCCACCGGTAACGCCCGCGTTTAACAATGATGTGACATGTGCCCTGCGCATACGGGTTATCGTCGTTGCGGGAAAAGGACGCCCGAATTCATGTGAACGTCACGACACCGTCACGAAACCGACCGAAGAGGTGCCCGCGCGCCAGCGCACACTCTAATATATCACCCACCGATTCCTCTTCCGTCGCACGAGCGTCACATGGCCGGAAAACAACTCTCGCTCACGCCAGCGGTCGATCCCACCGCGAAACTCGTCGATACCGAGCTCGGCGCCTATACCGAAGTCGGCGCGCGCACGATCCTCAACGAAGTGGCGATGGGCGACTATTCATATGTCGTGAATGACGGCCAGATCACCTACACGACGATCGGAAAGTTCTGCTCGATTGCGGCGATGACGCGGATCAATCCCGGCAATCACCCGATGCACCGGGCGACGCAAGCCCACTTCACCTATCGCGCCAGCGCCTATTTCCCCGGTGAGAGCGACGACGCCGACTTCTTCGCCTGGCGCCGCGCGCATCACTGCACTATCGGCCATGACGTCTGGCTCGGTCATGGCGCCATCGTGCTGCCCGGCCGCAAGATTGGCACTGGTTCTGTGATCGCCGCCGGCGCCATCGTGACCAAGGACGTCGCCCCCTATACGATCGTTGCCGGCAATCCGGCGCGGCCGGTGCGGCGGCGGTTTTCCGAAACTGTGGAAGATGGGCTGATGGAGCTCGCCTGGTGGGACTGGGAGCACGAGATGCTACGACAGGCATTGCCGGATTTCCGCAAGCTCCCGGTCGAGGATTTCCTGAGCAAGTATAAAGGCGTCAAGGCGCCCAGGCAGATGGCAGTGACATGACGGATATCTTTATCGACGGCGGACGCACTTTGCTCGGCCAGGACATGGCCGAGACCTCACTGCAGATTGGGGATGGCGTGATTGCGGACATCGGATCGGATGCACCCCATGGCGCGCTCGGCCTCGATGCCTCCGATCTGCTGGTGCTGCCGGGAATCGTCGATCTGCATGGCGACGCCTTCGAGCGGCAGTTGATGCCGCGCCCCGGCGTCGACTTCCCGGTCGATGTTGCCTTGATTGACAGCGACCGCCAGGCCATCGCCAATGGCATCACCACGGTGTTCCACGGCACCACGTGGTCCTGGGAGCCAGGCCTGCGCGGCGCGGAGAACGCCCGCAAGCTGCTGGATGCCATCGAGACGCTGCGGCCGAAGCTCGCCTCCGACACGCGCTTCCATCTGCGGCAGGAGACGTTCAATCTCGACGCCGAAGATGAGATCGTCGGCTGGCTGCAGGCCGGCCGCATCGATCTGCTCGCCTTCAACGATCATATGGACATCGCCGGCATCTCAAAGCCGGCAAAGCGCGCGCGGATGGTCGAACGTACCGGGCTCAGCAGCGATGCCTTCGACCAGCTGGTCGATCGCGTGCTGTCGCGCACCGATGAGGTGCCTGCCTCGATTGCCCGCCTCGCCAAAGCGGCGAGCGCTGCCGGCGTGCCGACGCTCTCGCATGATGACGCAACGCCTACGATGCGCGATGACTTCCGCAGGCTCGGCGTCAATATTGCGGAATTCCCGATCAACGAAGAGACCGCGAAGGCCGCGGCGGCGGCCGGCGATTTCATCGTGTTCGGCGCGCCCAATGTGGTGCGCGGCGGCAGCCATACCGGCTGGACCAAGGCGTCCGAAATGATCGCCAAGGGCCTCTGCTCGATCCTCGCATCGGACTATTATTATCCCGCGCAATTGCTGGCCGCATTCCGACTGGTCGAGGATGGTATCCTGTCACTGCCGCAAGCCTGGGCGCTGATCTCGTCCGCGCCCGCAAAGGCCGCCGGACTTATCGATCGCGGCGAGATCGCAGGCGGGCGCCGTGCCGATCTCCTGCTCGTCGATGACAGTGCCGCGCTGCGGCCGCGCATCGTCGCCGTCATCGCACAAGGCAAGCTCGTGCATCTGACCGATGCCGCGCGGCTGCAGCCGGCGCGTGCCATGCAACGTAAAGCTATTGCCGCAGCGTAACGCGGCTTTATGGTGCGGCCATGAATGAATTCCCGCGCTACGCGATCTATTATGCCCCCGACGCCAACAGTGCCCTCTCCCACTTCGGCGCCGAAATCCTTGGTTATGATCCCTTCGCCGGCAATGACGTGCTGGTGCCCGGCGATCTCATCATGCAAGCGCCGGACTGGCCGGCTGTCATCAAGGACCCACGCAAATACGGCTTTCACGCCACGCTGAAGGCACCGTTCTCGCTGACGTCGGAAGCCACCGAAGCCGACCTGATCGCGGCCTTCGATGAATTCGCCCGGATGCCCCGCGCCATCCCGGAAATCTCGCCTGTGGTTGGTATCATCAGCGGCTTCACGGCTGTGGTGCCGGATGCGCCCTCGACTGAGCTCGCCGCACTGGCGCAGACCTGTGTCGAAGGATTCGAGGTGTTCCGCGCACCGATGACGCCGGAGGATCGCGCACGGCGCAAACCGGAGAACCTGACGCCGCGGCAGGTCGAGCAGCTGGATCGTTTCGGCTATCCCTATGTGCGCGACGACTTCCGCTTTCACATGACGCTGACCGGACGGCTTGCACCCGAGCGCAGCGCCGCGGTACTGGCGATGCTGCAGCAGCGGTTCGCGACACTTGATCTCACCTCACTGCGGATCGACCGCATCGGCCTGTTCCACCAGACATCTGCGACGTCGCGCTTCCAGGTGCTGCGTCACGCGCCGCTGACGGCGACTTGACGCGTCACGAGGATGCCATCTCGTCGGCCCGTTTCCAGGCCGGAAACGGATCGGCGAGCTTGGCCCAACCGGCGATATCCATGCCGGGCTTGCCAGGCACGAGACAGGCATCGAGCCGACGACGGATATCGCTTTCATCCATGTCGGAACCGATGAAGACGATCTCCTGACGCCGGTCGCCATAGATCTCGTTCCAGTTCTTCTTCAGGGACTGCCGCCAATACGGATCGTCCGGCCAGCGATCAACGGGGACATTGGCCCACCAGAATCCCATGCCTTCGGTACGCACGATGGCGCCCGCCTGGCTGAGTTCGCCGACCCATTGTGGCCGCGTTGCCAGCCAGAAATGCCCCTTGCTACGGATCACGCCGGCCCAGCTCTCGCGCAGAAAGGCCTGAAACTTCTCGGGATCGAACGGCCGCCGCGCGCGATAGACGAAATTCGTCACGCCGTATTCTTCGGTCTCCGGCACGTGATCGGCGAAGCCATAGAGCTCCTTGTGCCAGAGCGGATGCTGCTGCGCCTTTTCAAAATCAAAACGGCCGGTATCGAGCACGCGGTCGAACGGCACGTTGGCAAAATTCGCCTCGATGATATCGGCATCGGGATTGAGCGCGCAGATGATCTTGCGCGCGCTGTTGCATTGCTCAAGCGTGGCGTCATTGACCTTGTTGAGCACCACGACATCAGCGAATTCGATCTGCTCCACCAGCAGATCCACCAGCGTGCGTTTGTCGCCGTCGAGGGCCTCGCCGCGGTCCTGCAGAAAGTCGGTGGAGGAATAGTCCTTCAGCAGGTTCACCGCATCGACGACGGTCACCATGGTATCGAGCTGCGCCACGTCGGAGAGGCTGTCGCCGTTCTCGTCGCGGAAATCGAAGGTCGCGGCCACCGGCAGCGGCTCTGCAATTCCGGTGGATTCGATCAGCAGGTAATCGAACCGCCGGCTCTCGGCGAGCGCACGCACCTCCTTCAGCAGATCGTCGCGGAGCGTGCAGCAGATGCAGCCATTGGTCATCTCGACCAGCTTCTCATCCGTCCGCGACAGGTTGGCACCGCCATCGCGAACCAGGGCCGCATCGATGTTCACCTCGCTCATGTCGTTCACAATCACCGCCACTTTCAGGCCGTGACGATTGTTCAGCACGTGGTTCAGCAAAGTTGTCTTTCCAGCCCCGAGGAAGCCGGACAAGACTGTGACGGGGAGTTTTTGCATCGAGATCGAACAGTCTTTTGAGGGTACGGGACATCAGGCTCTTCATGTATGAAATGTTATAACATTACATATCCGATGCCTGTCAACCCGCTCACCGATCCTGTCGATGCGCTGTCAGCTTTTCTGATCTGCCGGAAATCTCATCTGGCGCGGTCAGCCCACGCTCATTGCGTGGACGCTAGCCAGCCCGCGCGATTGTCTCGGCATCCACCGGCTTGGCAAAGGTCACGCGGTTTCGGCCGCTGGCTTTCGATGCGTAAAGTGCCCTGTCGGCAGCAGGTGTGAGATCGCAGGGATCGTCACCCTCGCGGCCGATGGCTATTCCGACGCTGGCGCCAACGGTCAGTTCCAGGCCATCGATGATGAACGGCTCCGAGAGCGTCCGAATGATGCGGCGGCCCAGCAACATTGCCTCCTCGCGATTGCCAACGACGGATTGCACCACGACGAATTCGTCACCGCCCATGCGCACCGCGAAGTCGCCGTCGCGCAAAATTCCGCTGAGCCGGCTCGCGACCGCCTGCAGCAGCGCATCGCCTACGGGATGGCCATGCACGTCGTTGACCTCCTTGAACCGATCGAGGTCGACGCTGTGAACGGCAATGAGACAGCCCACCGCCCTGGCGCGCGCGGCGATGATCGCGAGGCGTTCCTGAAAGCCGAGCCGATTGGCCAGACCCGTCAGCGCATCGTGCCGCGCGAGGGTCGAGAATTCATGCTTGAGCGAGATCTGCTCTATATTCTGCCGATAGATGAAACGCACGGTCTCGAAGCTGCCGAGCAGGAACGCTATCAGGATCACCGCATAGAAAGCCAGATTGCTATCGACGCGGGCGAGCGCCGCGAACGCCGTCGGCAAGGCGACCAGCATCAAGGCAGGCAATGCGATCCCCGGCCGGACGGAAATCCGGCAGACGATGCCGGCCGCATAGCCGAAGACCAGCGCCGTTGCGAGGAGTTGATGCGCAGGATTCTTCGCCCAGAAAGTCGCTGCGCCGAGTATTCCGATCAGCCCTGCGAAGACGTAGCTGCTCCACGCGTAAAGCCGCTCCCATCGCTCGGCCGCGGCGATTGTGAAGCTGCGTTGACCCTTACTGCGATGATAGACGCCTTCGGTGGCCACGCGGAAGATCGTGACGATCGCTCCGGCTGCACTCAACCCGTAGAACCATGGATTTGCAGAACTAATAGCGACGTGACACGAGACGATGGCCAGTGTGAAGCCGGCGATCGAGAGCGGCACTCGCGTCTGGAAGAGCATGTCGATGAGTTCGATCCGGACATGGTCCGGAACGCCTACGAAAATTGATCTCCAGAATTTGACCACGTCGCTTCTCCCCGAAGCACCCGATACCGCCAAAGTCTGAAATTTTCATCGGCGAACTCGCTCAAAATCTAACTGAGTTAACCGGCAGTTACCAATCGCACGCTTGTCCGTCAGGCGCAGAGCCTCTTCCGCTGGATGCAGAGAATTCGAGCTTATCGGGTAGAAGACTGGCGAACTCCGGACCAGTCACGGCGCGACGGGACCTGAAGCTCGCCATCGCGCCTTGTCCTGATCGATCAGAAGCCGAGCGCGAGACCATCCTTGCGGTGGTCCGAGGCGCCGAGCAGCACGCCGCGCTCGTAATCGATCTGGATCGCCTGGCAGCCGCCGATGCCGGTATCCATCATCTGCAGCGTATGGCCGCGGGCGGCCAGATCGTTGCGCACCGCTTCCGGGATGGTCTTTTCAAGCTGCAGCAGATTGTTGGTCGCGAACGAGCGCGGCGCCTCGGCAGCGGCCTGGATGTCCATCTTGCGGTCGATCACATCGGATATGAACTGGGCATGGCCGGTGGCCTGATAATGGCCGCCCATCACGCCGAACGGCATGACCGCGCGACCGTCTTTCATCAGCATGCCCGGGATGATCGTGTGCATCGGACGCTTGCGCGGGCCAAGCGAATTCACGTGGCCGGGCTTGGCACGGAAACTCCAGCCGCGGTGATGCAGCAGGACGCCGGACTTCTTCGCATAGATGCCGCTACCGAACGGGCCGAACAGCGAATTGATCAGTGACACGGCGTTGAGATCGCGGTCGACCACGGTCAGATAGACCGTGTCCTTGTGGATGACCGAGTCCCAATGCTCTTCTGGCGAAGCGTGCTTCATGTCGATTTTGGCACGGAGGTCGCCGATGAACTTGTCCGACAGGAAGCGCTCGACATCGACCTGCCCGTAAGCCGGGTCGCAGAAATAGGCATCGCGCGTGCGATAGGCCGCCTTGGTCGCCTCGGCAAGCACATGGATGCGGTCGGCCTCACTCAGATTGGCCATGTCGTAGCCGGCCAGCACGCGCAGAATCATCAGTGCCGCGAGTCCCTGGCCGTTTGGCGGGCATTCGGCGACATCATAGCCGTGATGATTGGCCGAGATCGGTGTCACATAGTCGGAGCGCTGCTCATTGAAATCATCGGCCTCGTGCACGCCGCCGACGGCACGCAGCGTGGTGATGATGTCGTCGGCCACCTGACCCTGATAGAAGCCGTTGCGGCCCTCGCGCGCGACCCGGCGCAGCGTGGCAGCGAGCGCCGGCTGGACGCGCTTGTCGCCGACCGCGGGGGCATGGCCGCCCGGCAGATACTGCGCGGTCGCGTCGGGATGCAGTTCCAGCTTGCGGCGCCATTTGGCCCAGTCGGCGGACACGCGCGGGGTGATGAGGAAGCCGTTCTCGGCGGCATCGATGGCTGCGGCAAACACGTCGGCCAGCGGCTTCGAGCCATGATCCTTGCTCAGCGTGCACCAGGCATCGATGGCGCCGGGCACGGTGACGGTCTCGACACAGGTCTCGGGAATGTCGCGGTCACCGGACGCCGCATATTTCTCGGAATCGATCTTGGCCGGCGTACGGCCGGAGCCGTTCAGCGCGATCGGCGCGCCGCCCTTCGGCGAATAGAGGGCGAAACAATCGCCGCCGATGCCCGTCATCGCAGGATCGGCCACGCATTGCACGGCGACCGCCGCCAGCGCCGCATCGATGGCATTGCCGCCTGATTTCAGCATCTCCACGGCAGCCAGCGTCGCCAACGGATGCGAGGTTGCGGCCATCCCGTGCTCGGCAACGGCGACGGAACGGGCAACGGCCATGAAATCACGCATGAGAGTCCTCTATCGGTACGAAGCCGCCTGGCGCAGATCGCGCGACGAGGCGGGAGAGATGCGGTCGAGCGCCGAGCAGATCGGCCCCCAGGCGCGCGGGGATGGCGTGTGGTTTAGCGTGTGAATCGGCAGTGCGGTAGCCGTTATGACAACAATGAGACTGGCAGCCGCTACCGCGAATACGATATCGCGCCGCAACCCAGTCGTGCAAATTTGAACGTAATGCGCGCGTGACCCACAACCGGCCTTCAGGAGCCGGATCAGCGCAACGCCGGGCAATGCCGCGAGCAGGGCCAAGAGGCAGCAGATCATGATGCGTGCCTCCCGGTCATGGCCTCAGGACTTGTGGCAGCACGAGCTGGCGATAGTTTCCGTGGGCGTTTCGGAGCTCAGAACGCTGCGGCCGTTGCGCTCCGGCGCGATATCCTGCGCTGGATTCGCCGTGAAGAAGCCATTCGGCTTCAACATGAAACCGGCGTATTCAACCGGCATCACCGGAAAATCCTCGGGCTTGCAGACATGGGTGTGGCCGAACGAGTGCCACAACACGATGTCGGTGTTCTCGATATTGCGGTTCTGCTCGATGTAGCGCGGCAGGCCATCGCCGCCGGCATGGACGTTCGGGTAATCGCCGCTGGCGTATTTTTCGGCGGGATCGTAGGCGGTGACCCAGACATGCCTAGTGGCGAAGCCGCCGCGCTTGCGCACGAAGCTGCCTTCCTGCGCCAGCATCAGCGGGCTCGGCATCACGGAGAGCCTGTAACCGGTGGGATTGCCGACGCTGTTCTTGCTGTTCGGGTTGGTGACCTTCCAGTAACGGCCGCTTTGGCCGTCGGCGATCGCTGCCGCATCGCGCTCGCGCGACAGCGTGCGGCTCTTGAGATCAAACGCATTGCCATGAGGATTGTCGGTGCCCCATGGGCGCTGCGCGAATTCATGCTCGGTCACGGTGTTGCCGCCGCCGTCGAGATCCATATGCATGCGGACATTGAAGAAGTGCTGATGGGTGGGACCGCCAAGATTTTCATCGACCATGCCGCCCCAGGCATATTTCTGGCCGGGTGCAACGGCAGCCGTCTGGATGATGCCGGTGAGCTTGGCCTCGAGTTGGATGGTCCCGTCCTGGTAGAGGTACCAGTAGAAGCCGTAGTCGTAGTTTCCAACAGTCGCGAAGAAGCTAATGACGAGGCGCCGCGAGCGGCGCACTTCGAACAGCCCGTTGCGGAATTCGTAGTGCTTCCAGAGGATGCCGTAATCCTCTTCATGCATGCAGACCGCATTCTTCATGGTGAACGGCTTGCCCTGCTCATCGGCCGCCGGGATATCGAAATAATGGATGTTGCCGAGGCAATCGCAGCCGAGCTCCAGCGCGTTGGCGAGCATACCCAGGCCATATTCGCCGGCATCGAAAGCTGACTTCCAGTAATGATTGGCCGTCGGATCGGCGTAAGGCACCACCATTTCGGTGACGCTGGCGCGGTGGATGATGGAGCGTTTCCTGTCGCCGTCCTGATAGGCGAGCTGGTTCAGCACCAGACCTTCACGCGGCGTGAAACCAACGCGAAAACTCCACTTCTGCCACTCCACATTCCAGCCATCGACCTTGAAGCTCGGCCCTTCCGGCTGCTCGATATTCAGCGGCTTGATGTCGGTGCGCAGATTGGCGTTCTCGTGGGCGCCGTAATTGCGCTTCTTCTTCGGGATCGGAATCACGACCTCGTCGTCGAGCAGATCGACCACTTTCTGGTGGATCAGATCGACGACGGCCACGACACCCTCAACCGGATGCGCATAGGCGTTGTCCTTGATGTCCTCGCGGAAGAACGTGACGGCACGCACGATGCGGCGGCCACGCTCGAAATCGCGGTCAAAAAAGCCCGACGAGAACGGATCGACCTGCGCCATCTCCATATCCTTGTCGGACATGCCACGACGGCGCATCGCGTTACGCCAGCCCTCGTCGGACTTGACGATCTGCTCGCACAGCATGAACTCACCGATCATCACCGGTGGCTGACCATAGGGCGCTTCGGAATTCGGCAGCAGCTTGCTTTCGACGATCTTGCTGGCGGTCAAATCGACGATGTATTCGGTCGATGCGCCGGTTGCGGAGTCCAGCACGACGATGAAGGCGAGTCGCGGAAGCGGCGTGCCACTGGCATAGGCGCGCAGATCGGCCTTGCTGGGCTCTTCCAGCCGCACGATGGGAAAGCGAGCCCGCGCCGACAGTTTGGCATCTCTCCTTACGAGATCGCAGGCCGCGCCGATTTCGTCGAGCGAGAGCGGGTTAAGCGGATGGAACGGCACCGGCGCAGCCGTTGGCTGAACGATCGCATCGCTCTCGATCTTGGTCATGACCGTCATAGGCAGAACTCCTGAAGGCGCTTGGCGCCGCGAGGGATTGGAAAGCGTCGAGGGCTAAGGGCTCTCATTGGAGGCGCTCGCGACCGGGAGCTGCCGAAAACAAGGCCTGTGTGTAGGGATGCTGCGGATTGTCGAAGATGTCGGCGGTCGGGCCGCTTTCGACGATCTCGCCGGACTTCATCACCATGATGCGGTCGCACAGCTCACCGGCAACGCGGAGGTCATGGGTGATGAACAGCATCGCGAGACCAAGCCGGCTGCGCAGATCCGCGAACAGTTTGAGCACCTGCGCCTGCACAGTGACGTCGAGCGCCGAGACGGCTTCATCGGCAATCAGAATCTGCGGCTCGGAGGCCAGTGCGCGCGCAATGCAGATGCGCTGGCGCTGACCGCCAGAGAATTCGTGCGGAAAGCGATCGAGGATCTGCGTGTCCATGCCGACGAGCTCCAGCAAGGTCGCGACCTTCGCGCGCGCCGCTTCGGGTGTCGCTCCAAAATTGACGACTCCTTCGATCAGCGATCGTCCGACCGAGAGGCGCGGATTGAGCGACCGATAAGGATCCTGAAACACGACCTGAATGTAGCGGCGATGCGGACGCAGCGTCTCGTTGGATGCGCGCGCGATATCGGTGCCTAGCAAGCTGATCTCGCCCGATGTCGGCTTCATCAGCCGCGACACGCAACGCGCCAGCGTCGACTTGCCGGAGCCGGACTCGCCGACCACGCCGAGGATTTCGCCGCGGCCCAAAGTGAACGCAGCTTCCTTAACCGCCTGCGTCACCCGGCCCCGGCCAAAGAAACCGCGATGGCCATAGGTCATCTTCAGTGCCTTGACCTCCAGCACCGACGGCGACGGGTCACGAATCTCGGCGGACTTGCGAATGCCCTTGGGCACGGAATCTATCAGCAGACGTGTGTAAGGCTGCGTGGGATTCTTGAGGACAGCGTCGGCGCTGCCGCTCTCCACGACCACGCCCTTCTGCATCACCACGACCTGATCGGCGATATCGGCAACGACCCCGAAATCGTGGGTGATGAAGAGCACTCCGATATTCTTGCGCTTCACCAGATCCTTGATCAGCACCAGGATCTGCTTCTGCGTCGTGACATCGAGCGCCGTGGTCGGCTCGTCGGCGATCAGCAGGATCGGTTCGAGCAGCATCGCCATGGCGATCATCACGCGCTGGCGCTGACCACCGGAGAGCTGATGCGGATAGGCCTGCATCATCTGTGCGGCATTGGGCAGCAGCATGTCTTCCAGCGCCGCGAGAACGCGCTTGTCGACTTCGGCCTTGGGATGCCGCTTTTCGGAATGCCATTCGATCAGCTCCGCAAGCTGCTCACGCACGGTCATCACCGGATTGAGCGCCGTCATCGGTTCCTGAAAGATCATGCCGATGCGGCTGCCGCGTAGTTCACGCATCCGGTCGTCCGCGGCCCCGATCAGCTCTTCGCCGAGCAGCTTGATCGAGCCGGCGACGGGCTTCAGCCCTTCCGGGAGCAGACCCATGACACTGAAGGCCGTGACCGACTTGCCGGAACCGGATTCACCGACGACGCAGACGATCTGCCCGAGCGGCACGGTGACATTGATATCTCGGACGATGCGGCGTGCCTCGGCATCATGCGTCAGCCCGACAGCGAGACCCGCGACTTCCAGGACGGCCTCGCTCATTTGACGCCTCCCACCGAACGCGCCAACCGGGGATCGAGCATATCACGCAGGCCGTCGCCGAGCCGATTGATGCCGAGCACGGTGAGCGCAATGCAGATACCGGGGAATAGCATCAAGCCGGGCCTGATCTGAAAGTACAGCCGCGCATCGGCCATCATGTTGCCCCAGCTCGGAATCTCGTCGGGCATGCCGATGCCGAGGAAGGATAACGAGGCCTCGATCAAAATCGCCGATGAGGCAATATAGGTGGCCTGCACGATCAGAGGCGCAAGAATATTGGGAACGATATGTCTGATAACCAGCACTGGCAGCCGCGTGCCCATGCTGACGGCGGCCTCGACATAGGCCTCCTCGCGTACCGTCAACACGACGCTACGTACCATGCGTGCCACACGCGGGATCTCGGGAATGGCGATGGCGATACAGATGGTCACGAGATTGGCGCCGAGCCCGCCGATCAGCGCAATAGCCAGCAGGATCGCGGGAATCGCCATCATACCGTCCATCATGCGCATCAGCACATTGTCGATCCAGCGCACCATGCCGGCGATCAGGCCAAGCGCGCTACCGGCCATAACCGCGATAACGGCCACCACCGCGCCCACAATCAGCGACACACGGCTTCCATAGATCAGCCGGCTCCAGATATCGCGGCCGAGATTGTCGGTGCCGAGCCAGTTAACCGCGCTCGGCGGGCGCAGCCGCAGGCGCGGCTTGAGCGCAGCCGGATCCACCGTCCACAAGACGCTGGCAAAGATCACTACCGACGCAAGCAGGATGAGAACCCCGAGGCCGAACAGGATCATCTTGTTGCGCAACAGCTTAGAGACGAAGGTCCACACATCGACGGGCGAAGATGCAGGCGCGATGACGGTGGTGGCGGTCATTGCGCGCTGATCCTCGGGTCGAAGAATGTGTAACTGATATCGACCAGGAGATTGATCGCCACATAGGCGCCGCCGAATACCATGATGATGCCCTGGATCACCGGATAGTCACGCGCCAGAACCGAGTCGACGGTGAGACGACCGAGGCCGGGCAGATTGAATACGCTCTCGGTGACGACAACGCCGCCGATCAGCAGCGCCACGCCTATACCGACGATGGAAACGATGGGCACCGCGGCATTGCGCAGCGCATGTTTGAACACCACGATGCGCTCCGGCAGGCCCTTGGCGCGTGCGGTGCGGACGAAATCCTCGTTCAGAACTTCGAGCAGGCTGGTGCGTGCGACACGGGCGATGAGCGCGACATAGACGAGGCTGAGCGTCAGCGTCGGCAGCGCGAGGTGCCAGAAGAACCGGCCAATTCCTTCGGACAGCGGTGCATAGCCCTGTACGGGAAAAAGGCCGAGCTGCATCGACAGCAGATAGATCCAGAAATAACCGATGGCAAAGGTCGGGACAGCGAAGCCGGTCACCGAGGTCCACATAGCGAAACGATCGAACCAGCCACCGCGACGCCATGCCGCGAGTACACCAATCGGCACGCCGACGAGCACCGAGAAAATGATGGTGGTGAGCGAGACGGCGAATGTCGGACCGACGCGCTGGGCGATCAGCGTCGAGACCGGCTGATTGGAGACGATGGAGATTCCAAGATCACCCTGAAGAAGCCGCCACAGCCAATGCAGGAATTGCACCGGCAATGGTTGATCGAGGCCGAGCCGCGCTCGGATCGCGGCGATCGCTGCCGGATCGGCATTGTCGCCGGCAAGCTGCGCCACGGGATCGCCGGACGAGAAGCGCAAAAGAAGGAACGCAATCAGCGCGACCACCACGAGCACGGGGACGACTGATACGGATCGCTTCAGGAGGACACCGGCGATCGCCATGACTTTATGCCGTTTTCTCGACGTTCCAGAACAGCGGCGCCGGCGCCCTCACGATGTCCTTGAGAGCTTTGCTGTGTGACACCGGCTGACGGAACTGGCCGCCCGGAATATGCGTCATCACATCATAGGCGCGCTTCTGGATCGCCTCGGCGACGGACTTCTGAGCGGCGGCTTCAGGCTCCAGCGCAAATTTGTTGCGCAGGCTTTCGATCTCGGTGTCTTCCGGCCAGCCGAAGAAGCCGCCATTCTTCCCGCGGGTGTCAAGCACCGTGCTGGCCAGCGGGTTCATGAGTTCAGTCGTGGTGGTGACCCAATGGGTCATCGACCAGCCGCCATTGGCGGTCGAATCCTGCTTGACGCGGCGCGCCAGCAGCGAGCCCCAGTCCATGGTCTGCACCTCTACATTCATGCCGACGGCACGGAGTTTCTGCGCGGTGACGGTGCTGGAGCCGGACAGCAACGGCGAGTCCGTGCCCTGCAGCATCACGACCTTCTCCCCCTTGTAGCCGCCCTTCTTCAGGAGATCCTTGGCGCGTGCGATATCCGGTTTGGTGTTCCAGCCAACCTCGCTTGCCAGCGGCGTGGTGACGCCGAACATTGCAGCGGAGGCCTGATAATATTCGGGATTGCCGACCTGCGCGTCGAGCCAATCGGCCTGGTCGCTGGCATACATCACGGCCTGCCGGATTTCCTGCTTGTTGAACGGCTCCGTGAGCCAGTTCATGCGCACCACCGACATGAAGCCGAGTGGATTGTAGTCGGCGACGGTAACGTCCTTTGCGGCAATCAACGACGGCAGGATGTCGTGCGGCGCGGCTTCGAGAAAATCGATCTCCTTGTTGATCAGCGCATTCGCTGCCGTCTGGAAGTCCGGCATGCTGATCCACTCGTAGCGATCGATCTTGACGATCTTGCCGCCCGCGAGGCCGTCGGACGGCTCGTCGCGCGAGACGTAATCCGCGTTGCGCTCATAGACGGCGCGGTTGCCCGGGCGAAACTCCGACGCGATGAAGCGGAACGGGCCGGAACCGACGAACTCCGTCACCGGCTGATCCGGCTCCTGCGCCGCTAGGCGCGCCGGCATAATGAAGGGCATGATGCTGGACGGCTTGGCTAGTGTCTGCAGGACCTGACCATAGGGGGACTTCAACACCATCTGGAACGTACGCTCGTCGACAGGCTTCAGCTCCGCGACAAAACCCATCATCCGCGAGCCCATGGTGTCGCGCTTGGCCCAGCGCTGCAGCGACGGGATCACGTCGGCCGACGTCACCGGCGCGCCGTCGTGGAATTTCAGGCCGGAGCGCAGCTTGAACGTATAGGTCAGCTTGTCGGCCGATATCTCATAGGCCTCGACCATCTGCGGTCGGATCTGGAATTTCGAGTCGGTGGAGAACAGCGTGTCATAGATGTTCAGGCCGTGGTTGCGGCCGGTCCATGCGGTGTTGATCAAGGGATCGGTGGCACGCAGCGGCGCGTGCATGACAGCGCGGATGACCTTGCTTGATTGCGCGCGCGCGATACGCGGCATCATGCCTGCGGCAAGAGCGGCGGCGCTGACCTTGAGCAACGAACGACGGCTGAAATCATTGAACATGGCGGTCTCCAGGCAATGAGAGTGATGCGAAAACGTCAGACGGGAGATTTGGACAGCGTTTCGCCGATGGCACGGAACGCGGCGAGCCAGCGATGGTCGATGGCGATATCCATCGGCTTCGGCTGTGCCGCGACCTTGACGATCACCGTATCCGTGGTGGGATCGATATAGATCCACTGGCCATGGATGCCGACGGCCGCCAGATCGAGCCGTGCGGGATCGATGGTGTACCAACATGCGCGATAGCGACCGCTCGGGAAAACGAAGGCGAGATCGCCATTCGCAAAGGCCTGCGTGTCGCCATTGAGATGGATATCGTCGATCCAGCCACCCGGCACAACCTGCATGCCATTGGCGAGACCGCGATTACGGATCATCTCGCCGAAGCGGGCGAGATCGCGCAATGTCGCACAGATGCCACCTGCGGAGCGCGACGCGCCATGTGTATCGAGCGTGATATAGGCGTCGTCTTCCGCGCCCATCGGCGCCCAGATATATTCTGAGAGGATCTGTGCATAGGGCTTGCCGCAGGCCTTCTCATAGACCCAGCCCAGCACGTCGGTATTGGTGGACACGTAGTGAAACACCTTGCCGTGCGGTCCGCCATTGGGCCGCAGCGTCGCAAGGAAGCTGCGCTGGTCGCCCTGCGCAGTACCATTCGGCAGAACATCCCAGCCGTTGCAGAGGCGATATTTGACGACATCTCCTTCCGGATCGTCGTAGTCCTCGTCGAATTTGATCGCGACCGTCATATCGAGCAGATGACGAACAGTGCATTCGCCGTAAACCGACGAGGCTACTTCAGGAACGTAGTGGGCGATCGGCTTGTCGGGATCGAGCAGACCGCGCTCGACGAGGATGCCGCCCAGCGTGCCGCAGATCGATTTGCTGACCGAGCACACCAGATGAGGCGTATGCGGGGTCATGCCCTCGCCGTACCATTCGCTGACGATCTTGCCGTGCTGCATCACCAGCAATCCGTCCGCGTAGGTCTGCGCCAGCGTTTCGGCGACCGTTGTCTGCTTTCCGTCGGCAACAAAGGCCACCGTGGTGAGATCGCGAACCGACGACGTCAGTGCGCTCGGCGTTGAGGAGCGTCGGATATCCGCCGTCGGCAGCACCTGCCGCGTATTGCGAAAGCTCCACTGGCTGTGGGGGTACTTCCGCCAATTAAACCGGGTCACCAGCGCCTCGGTCGAAGGAGGCGCACCCTTCATGACGTCACTTGGCTTCATCTCGACCTCGTATGGCAATGCACCATGATGGCGAACCGACCCGGCGGGCAGTTCGGACATGGGATCATCTGCGGAGGTCGGTTCGGCCGTTATCAAGAATCGGCAAATCTTCCGAAAATCAGCCCATGCCTTTCCGGCGGGACTGGCATAGGCTTTGCTTAGATTAACATCTGCACCCTGATTGAGCGGCCAAGAGTAGATCCGGCATGTTGTTGTCTCCTGATGTCTCTGCTGGTGGAAGCGCTGCAATAGCTGCGGATTCCTGGCTATTCGACACCGCGAGCGATGACGTCGATACGCATTGCGCCAATCTCGGCCGCTGGCGGCTGGATTACGATCAGATCAGTTGCGGCGCTTTTCGCGGCACTTTCACCGAGGTACGGCTGCCCGGACTTCAGGTGTTCAGGGAAACTACAAGCCAGAAAGTGCGCCAATACGGACTACTCGGCTCCGACAGCTTCGGCATCGCGCTACCGTGGAATACCCAGACCGACATCAATTTCAACGGCGCCTGCATGTCGCCGGGCAACGTCATCACGTGCTTCGATGCAGAAGTCGACATGTGCACACCGCCGGAGTTCGAGTTGCGCGGCGTCGTGATGGACGCGGCGCTGATGGAAAAGACACTGGCTGCTTTGCAGATCGAACTGCCCGAGGGTCTCTGGCATCAGTTGAGGGAATTGAAGACGGACACCGATGCGATCGACCGCGTCCGGCGGTTGCTGATTTACGTGCATCAGATCGTCGCGCAGACACCGCAGATTCTCGACGACGTTGCCGCCCGTCAGCATCTCGAAGACAATTTGCTATCAGAGATCATCGATCTGTTGCCGACGCTGCAGCCCTGCGACGACCTGCGTGGTGGCAATGCACGGAAGCGTCTGGTCGAACGCGCCTGCGCCTTGATGCTCGCGCGGCCGGACGAGCCGATGTCGATCCTCGATGTCTGCAAGGGCGTCGGTGCCAGCCGCCGCAAGCTGAACTACTGTTTTCAGGACGTGCTCGGCAGCAATCCGATCCACTATCTCCGAGCGGTGCGGCTCAACCGCGTCCGCCGCGAACTCAAGCAATGCACCGATGAGCAGATCGGTGTGTACGATATCGCGGTGAAGTGGGGCTTCTGGCACTTCAGCCAGTTCTCGCTCGACTACAAGCGCCACTTCGCGGAATTGCCGTCCGAAACCCTGCGCCGAGCGCGAATGCTTCACTCCTAGCGCGCTGGCCCCGCGGGCGAACGCCGTGTCGTCGAACGCGCAGTCTCATATTCATCGCGCGTGCGGGCGACCAGCGTCGCTACGGGCTCGATTGCAGCAACACCAGAGACAGAGTGGCCTGCGCTCCAGACGTCGCGCCACCGCTTGACGCCGGACGTCGCCTGCCGGCCATAGAGTGCATCGGCGCGTTCTTTGGTCATGTCCGTCGGCAGATCTTTCGGATCAAGGCCCGCGGCGACAATCGAGGGAACCAGCGTATTGGTTTCCAGGCCTGTGAAGGCCCGTGACAGCAGGACATCGTCGAGCTCGGACGTGACGAGCATCCGCTTGTACTCATCCACCGCCATGCTCTCCTTGGTGGCAATGAACTTGGTGCCCATATAGCTGAGATCACAGCCCAGCACCTCGGCGGCAAACACCGCCTGCCCGTCCGACACACCGCCGGCCAGCACGACCGGCCCCTCCCAGAACGAGCGAACCGCACGCACGAACGAAAAACCGTTGACCCAGCCGGTCTGCCCGCCGGCACCCGCCGTCAGCAAGACGAGTCCATCGACTCCCGCTGCAATGGCCTTCTTCGCATGGCGAATCGAGGCGACATCGGCAAACACCATACAGCCTGCCTCATGCAGCGGACCGACGACCGCATCCGGCGATCCGACGCTGGTGATCACCATCTCGCAGCCATGCCGGATCACCGTCGCCAGATCATCCTGCAAGGTCTCGCGACGAATGATGAGATTCGGACAGAACGGCGCGTCGTCCGGCCCGAGCGCGCCGAGAATACGCGTTATCCAGTGATCGAGCTCTTCGTCGGTTCGGCAATTGGCCGTTGGAAACGAACCGATCACGCCAGCCTTGCACGCCGCGATAACGAGTTCTGGGCCTGAGACGCGAAACATCGGCGCCGCGACCAACGGCACCGACAGCCGCCGCCGAACTGTTTCCGTAAAACGCGCCGCACTCGCTTTGCCGCTGGGATCAGCGATCACGTGGCGGTCGCTCGAAGACAGCGGCATCTGTTTCCATCCCTCTCATTTTTCGGGAGGATAGCCGGAATTCCCCGGTGACCGCTATAAGCTGGACGGAATGTCCGGCATGACGCGGTTACTCCGCGGGCGATGCCACTGCGTGCTCCTGTGCGCGGCCCTTCTCGTCCTTCTTGCGGCCCGGAAACAGGCGCTGCACCAACACATAAAGCACCGGCACGAAGAAGATGCCGAGCGCCGTCGCGGTGACCATACCGCCCGCGACGCCGATGCCGATGGCATTCTGGCTGGCCGAACCTGCGCCGGTCGCCATCGCCAGGGGCAGCACGCCGAGAACAAAGGCCAACGAAGTCATCAGGATCGGACGCAGACGCTGCCGTGCAGCGTGCAACGTCGCCTCGACCAGGGACTTGCCCGCCGCTTGTTGCTCGATAGCAAACTCCACGATCAGAATCGCGTTTTTCGCGGACAGGCCTATCGTCGTGAGCAGACCGACCTGGAAATAGACATCGTTGGCTTGCCCGAACATCGTGGCCGCCGCCAGCGCTCCAAGGATGCCGATCGGCACGGACAGCATCACGGCGAAGGGGATCGACCAGCTCTCATAGAGAGCCGCGAGGCAGAGGAACACGATCAGTACCGAAATCGCATAGAGATAAAGCGTCTGGCTGCCGGTCAGCCGCTCCTGAAACGACAGTCCGGTCCATTCATGCGTATAGCCGGCCGGCAGTTTCTTCACCTGCTCATCGACCGCTGTCATCGCGGTGCCCGAACTGGTGCCGGGTGCCGCCTGTCCCTGGATCTGCACGGCCGCCACGCCATTGTAGCGCTCGAGGCGCGGCGAGCCGTAGCTCCATCTTTCGCTCGCGAAAGCTGTGAACGGCACCATCGAGCCCGACCCGTTACGCACATACCATCTTCCGATATCGGTCGTCCCCATCCGGAACGGCGCGTCGCCCTGCACGTAGACCTGTTTCACGCGGCCGCGGTCGATGAAGTCGTTGACATAAGAGCCGCCCCACGCCGCCGACAGCGTCGTGTTGAGGTCGGTCAGGTTGATGCCAAGCGCCGTGGCTTTCGGCTGATCGATATCGAGATTGAATTGCGGCGTATCATCCTGTCCGTTCGGCCGCGACTGCGCGACACGCTTGTCGCCTGCAAGCTGTCCGAGCAATTGATTGCGGGTCTTTAGCAGCTCCTCGTGGCCGGCACCGCCGGAGTCCTGCAGATAGAAGTCGAAGCCACTGGCATTGCCGAAGCCCGGCAGCGACGGCGGCAACACGGTGAAGGCCATCGCATCACGAATCTTCGAGAAAACTGCCATCGCGCGTCCGGCGATAGCCTGTGCCGACTTCGCGTGATCCGCACGTTCCGCAAACGGCTTCAGGCTGATGAATGCGAGGCCCACATTCTGGCCTTGCCCGGCGAAGCTGAAGCCGCGCACCGCAAACACGCCCTGCACTGTATCCTTCTCATTCTCCATGAATTGATGCTCGACCTGCTTGATCACGTCGAGCGTGCGGCCGGCGGTGGCGCCCACCGGCAGCTGGATCAGCGAGATGAGCGTGCCTTGGTCTTCGTCGGGAAGGAACGAGCTCGGCAACCGGACGAATAGCAGCACCATGCCGGCGACAACGGCGACGAAAGCGATCAAGGCAGCGGCGGGCCGCCGTACCACAGCGCCCGTGGTCTTTTCATAGCCACTCGCGGTGCGATCGAAAGTGCGATTGAACCAGCCGAAGAAACCGCGCTTCTGGCCATGACTCTTCTCGGGCTTTTTCAGAATCGTCGCGCACAACGCCGGCGTCAGGATCATCGCCACCAGCACCGACAGCACCATGGCCGACACGATGGTGAGTGCGAATTGCCGATAGATGATGCCGACAGAGCCGCTGAAAAAGGCCATCGGAATGAACACCGCTGACAGCACGACACCGATGCCGACCAGTGCGCCGGTGATCTCGTGCATCGACTTCTCGGTCGCCTCACGCGGCGACAGGCCCTCTTCCTCCATCACGCGCTCGACGTTCTCCACAACGACGATGGCGTCGTCGACGAGAAGGCCGATTGCCAACACCATCGCGAACATGGTCAGCGTGTTGATGGAATATCCGGCAATCGACAGCACGCCGAAAGTGCCGAGCAGAACCACCGGCACGGCAATGGTCGGGATGATGGTCGCCCGCCAGCTCTGCAGGAATACAAACATCACAATGAAGACGAGCACGATCGCTTCGAATAGCGTGTGCACGACCTTCTCGATCGACAGTTTCACGAATGGCGTCGTGTCATAAGGGTAGATCACCTTCAGCCCCGCCGGCATATTCGCCGTGAGCTGATTGATGCGCACCTTCACACCCTCGGATGTGGCCACCGCATTGGCACCGGTTGCCAGGCTGATGCCCATGCCGGCCGCCGGCTTACCATTATAGCGCGCGACGGCGTCATAACTCTTGGAGCCGAGTTCGACGCGAGCGACATCCTTGATACGAACCGTCTGGCCAGACGTGCTGGTCCGCAGTATAACGTCGTTGAATTGTTCGATCGTCTGCAACCGGCTCTGCGATGTGATCGTCGCGTTGAGCTGCTGTCCATCGACTGCCGGGAGACCGCCGAGCTGGCCGGCTGTCACCTGAGTATTCTGTGCCTGAATGGCTGCAGTGACATCACCCGGCATCAGATTGTATTTCGCGAGCTTGTCGGCATCGAGCCAGATCCGCATCGCATATTCGGCACCGAACAATTGCACCTGACCCACACCGGAGACGCGGCTGATCGGTTCGTTGATCGAACTCGCCACATAATCCGCGATGTCGCTGGCGGTCATGCTGCCGTCCTCGGAGACGAAGCCGAGAACCATCAGGAAGCTCGACGACGACTTCACCACGCGCAGGCCCTGCTGCTGCACGACCTGCGGCAGAAGCGGCATCGCAAGCTGCAGCTTGTTCTGCACCTGCACCTGCGCGATGTCGGGATTGGCCTCGTTGCTGAAGGTGATCGAGATCTGCACGGTGCCGGTCGAGGTCGAGTAGGACGACATATATTGCAGATAGTCGACGCCAGTCATGTTCTGCTCGATGACCTTGGTCACCGAGTTCTCCGCCGTTTGCGCATTGGCGCCCGGATAGGTCGCGGAGATCGTGATCACCGTCGGTGCGATCTGCGGATACTGGGCGATCGGCAGCCCGAGAATGGCCAGCAGGCCGCCGAACATGATCAGGATCGCAAGGACCCAGGCGAAGATCGGGCGTTTGATAAAGAAATGCGACATGCCCGTTATTCCTTGCGGGCCGCGGGCGCAGCGTCGGCACCTGCATCAGCCTGCTTGCCGGGATTGAGGGTCAGGCCGGTGGCGGGATCGACGGTCACCTCGACAGTCCGGGCATTGGCGCCCGGCTTGACCTTCTGCAATCCGTCGATGATCACCCGATCGCCCGAGGCAGCGCCGCGCTCGATCAGCCAGTTGTTGCCGATCGCCTGAGTGACTTCGATAATGCGCTGCTCGACCTTGCCGTCTTTGTCGACGAACATGGCGGTCGCTTGCCCGAGCGGATTACGCGACACCGCACGCTGTGGGATCATGATCGCGGTGGGATCGATACCGGCCACGACGCGCGCTCGCACATACATGCCAGGCAATAGCGCCCGGTTTGGATTTGCGAAGATGGCGCGGGTGCTGACCGAGCCGGTCGCCTCATTCACGCTGGAATCGGTGAAGCTGTATTTGCCTTTCTGATCGTAGGTCTTGCCGTTCTCCAGCAACAGCTCGATCTGGACACGGCCGTCCGGCTGCTTCAACCGGCCGCTCTGAATCTGAGAGCGTAGCCGCTCCATTTCCGAGGTCGACTGATCGAGATCCACATAGATCGGATCGAGTTGCTGGATCGTGGTCAACGCACTGGCCTGGCTCGCGGTGACCAAGGCCCCCGGCGTGATCGACGACTTTCCAATGCGACCGGAGATCGAGGCGGTTACCTTCGTGCGGTCAAGCGCGATTGCCGCGGTATCGCGATTGGCCTCAGCGGCCTTGAGATCGGCTTCACCCTGCTTGAAGGTGGCGACGGCATCGTCGACATCCTGCTGACTGGCAGCATTGGTCTTGAGCAACTGCGTCTTGCGCTCGGCCTTGAGCCGCACGCTCACGAGATTGGCCTGCGCCTTCAGAACCGCAGCCTCCGCGCTTTCGAGCGCAGCCTGATATTGAACCGGGTCGATCTCATAGAGAAGATCGCCTGCTTTCACTTCCGAACCTTCGACAAAGTTTCGCTTCTGCAGGATCCCCGTAACCTGCGGCCGCACTTCCGAGACCTGATAGGCATTGACCCGGCCGGGAAGCACGGTGGAGACCGGCGCCTCCCGCGTCTTCAGAACCAGGACGCCAACTTCAGGTGCCGGCGGAGTCGCAGCTTCCTTCTTCGCCTCGCCGCATCCCGTGAGCGCCAGCAGGCCAACCAGGGCGAAAGGGCGCGCAAATCCAAGGCTCATCATCAGTTCACCAATACAAAACGGCGCCCGGCATCCGCGCAAATCGCGGACGACGTCGCCGTTGGAAATATGTGGAAACTCTTCGGTTTCCGTGCAGGAAACTTGGTAGTTTCCTTTCGGGAAGTCAAGCGCTACACTGCGCGGTAAGTCGCTGCTCAAGCGTTTGTGAGGCGGCCTCCATTAACGGGATCGATGCGCAATGGTTGCACCAGCAAGTGCGAGGAAGAATCGCGATGGCACTTTGTCGCAGGCAATACGTCTGCCGCCAGCGGCACCCACCCCATCAACCGCTTCAGCTCCGCCGTCTGACGAACGCACCGAGCATCTGCTGACGGTGGCCAAAACCACCTTCACGTTGAAGGGCTTCGCGGCGACCACCATGGACGACATCGCCGGTGCGGCCGGGATGTCGAAGAAAACGCTTTACAAGATGTTCGCCAGCAAGAGCGAGCTGTTCCGCGCGATGCTGTTACGCAGCCTGCCGCAGGTTCGTTTCGGTCACGTGGAAACCAAGGGCACGCCGATCGACCGGTTAAGGCTATCCCTGAAGCACATCGTCGATATCGCGCTGGCGCCCGACGAGATCGCGCTACATCGACTAATCATCAGCGAGCGCCTGTTGTCCCCGGATATCGCTGGCATCTTCGCCGAGGTCATCTTCGAACTAGGCGCCAAGGACGTGGTGGAGGCGCTGAAACAGGTGACGATCCGCCCCGAGCTCCGTGAGCAGCCCATCAAACAGGTGTCCGAAATGCTGCTCGGAATGGTGTTCGCCAATGATCATTTCAGGCTGATGGCCGATAACAGCTATCGCCTCAACCGGCGCATGCTCAACACGCGGATCGAGTTGGCGATCGCGATGTTCTGCAAGCCTGCCTGATCACGCATTCTATTTCTTAACCGGTTGATCACCATAATCGGCCAAGCTGCGCCATTGCGCGGCATACCGCCGCGCGCTTGGACCGGATACGGCATGTTCCAGATGTTCCTGCGGGCCCGTGCCCAGAACTATCTTCGCAGCCTTGTCGGCGAGCGTGAGTTCAGGGCGCGTTCGGCTGAACGCGATGCCGAAACTGATCGCGAGCGGCTGGATTACGTCCTTTCGGCCCTCGATAGCGCACTCAGCAATGCCGAAGCCGAGCAGGCCGGCCTCACCCGCCGCGTTGACGATGTGCTGGCGCGCGCGGCTGTAACCTTCGGCAATGGGGACGATGAGTATCTGACCCGAGAGAAGCTCGACAGCGATCACCTGGACCTGTTCGAAACCGAAATTTCAAACGGCCAGCGCCGGTTGCGCGACCTTGCTGTCAGCATCTCGCACTTCAAGTTCCTGAAGACCGCCATGCTGTCGCGGTTTCCGGATTACAAAGGGCCGGGGGCGCGGGCATCATCGTAACGGCAGACGCCTATTAGCTTCGGGCGGAATCCTTGGCATCGCTCCAACGCCGCTTGAAGCCCGCCGTATCCGGCGAACTGCCATCGCGATTGCGCCGCCGCTCACCGCTGAATGTCCGCATGTGATCGTTCACGAATGACATCAGTTCGTTGCGGAAACGCTCGGCCGAGAATTTCTCGGCCTGCATCCGGCAGTCAGCACGCGAAAATGAGCTTTCATTCGCCACGAAGGCACGGACGCATTCCGCAATCGCTTTCGGCTCGTTGGAATCGAAAAACATGCCGGTGCGCAATTCGGGAGAGGCCGAAACCGTCTCGCGCGCGCCGCCGCGGCCGAACGCCAGAACCGGCGCACCCTCGGATTCCGCTTCGACAACGATGATCCCGAAGTCCTCCTCGGCGGCAAAGACGAAGGCACGCGCGGTCGCCATTAATTCGCGCAGCTTCTCATCACTCACGAAACCGACAAATGTCACGTTCGGGCCAGCGATTGCCTTCAACCGCTCCGCATCCGGGCCGTCGCCTGCAACGATCAGCTTCTGATCCGGCAGTTCGGCAAAGGCCTGGATCACGGCTTCGATCTTCTTGTAGGGCACCAGACGGCTTGCCGCGAGGAAGTGGTCCCCGGTGGGCAGATCCGGCGGCAGCTTTGACATGGTCACCGGCGGATAGATGACCTTGGCGTCGCGGCCATAGACCTTCTTGATCCGCTTGGCGACGAAATTGGAGTTCGCCAGCATGGCGTCTGGCCCATGGGCCGTCCGCACGTCCCAGATCCGGATGCGGTGCAGCAGTGCCCGCGCCAACGCGCTCTTGATGCCAGCGGTGTACCCGCTTTCATTCAGATAAGCGTGCTGCAAGTCCCACGCATAACGCATCGGCGAATGCACATAGGATACATGAAGCTGGTTCGGGCCGGTGATCACACCCTTGGCTACCGCATAACTGCTGGAAATAACCAGGTCGTAGCCCGATAGATCGAACTGCTCGATCGCGATCGGCATGAGTGGCAAATATGACCGATGACGTTTGCGGATGAACGGCATCTTCTGCAGGAAGCTGGTGCGCGCCTTCTTGAAGCCGATCTTGGCGCGATCTTCCGGCGTCAGCACATCGAACAGCGTGAACACATCCGCTTCCGGATAGCACTGCAATATCTCGCGCAGCACCTGCTCGGCACCGCCCAGCGTGTAGAGCCAATCGTGGACGACAGCGACGCGCATAGGACCTCAACGGCGGAAACGACGAATGTGGGCTGACCTGAAAATAGACCAATGCGCCCCTTCTACAATCCACTCCTACAACTTGCGTTAATTCGATTGCGAACCGTCGGTAAAAATTGAATCAATTCAGATGTGTTCTGATAATCTCTGGGGAAGATGTTACCCGGTTCGCAGGGCGCGGTCGGTACCATGTCCATCCAAGGCAAAAGAGCGCGCATTCTGGCGCACCATCCGCGCCGTTCAGCATAACGAGAGTTTTTGCGCATGATGACGTTACGCCAGGTTGAAGTGATCCGCGCCGTCATGGTGACGGGCACCATTGGCGGCGCTGCCAAACTCCTGAATGTGTCCGCGCCCGGCATCAGCCGCCTGGTCAAATACACCGAGAAGTCGCTCGGCATCCGCTTCTTCCAGCGCCAGAACGGACGCTACTTCCCGACCCCTGAAGCGCAGAATATTTTCGAGCAGATCAACAGTGTTTACAAGAAAGTCGACGATCTCACCGAGATCATCTCGAAGATCGGCCACGGAACACTGTCGGAATTGCGCATCGGATCGGTTCCCAGTATCTCGCAGGTGATGGTGCCGCGTGCCATCGAGCAGGTGCGGCGGCGTTATCCCGGTCTGCGGATCGACATCAACATTCTCAAGCTTGAGGAGGCGATCGACTATCTGCTGCTCGGTCGCGGCGACTGCGTCGCCATGAGCTATCGGCTCGAACATCCCGGGCTCGACTTCATGCCGCTGGCGTCCGGCGAATTGTTCTGCATCGTGCCGGAGGGACACGAACTCGCAGGTCGCAAGCAGGTGTCAGCCAAGGAGATCATCCGGTATCCCCTCATCGGCATCGACCCCAACGACCCCTACGGTCGGATCATGGCCGAGATCTTCGCCCGCAATAAACTCAAATACGACATCACCATTCGAGCGAGATTTGGCACCACGGTCTGTGCCCTGGTGAAGGCAGGATTGGGCATCGCGGTCATCGACCAGTTCACGGTGGCCCATGGCGGCTATCCCGGCGTCGAGGTGATCCGCATCGTCGAGCCGACCCGGTTCGATACCTATGTCGCCGTGAAACGCGGCGCGCCGCTGTCACTGCATATCGAGCATTTCATCGACTGCCTGCGCACCGAGATGCGCGCAGTCGGCTCTCACAAAATTGCCGCTGCAAAGCCGGCCTCGCGCGTCCGTAAAAAATAACATCATGTTATGTTTGTTGTATAACAGGGTAATTGTGTTAGATCGCCGCCGCGCTATCTTCTGTCCTGTTTCTGATGATGATTGACAGTATTGGCCATCCGTTCATGACCTCTTCGACGCCCCATATCCCGGCGACGGGCCAACGTTTCCTCACCGGCCTGCTAGGCGCGCCGATCGCGCATTCAGCGTCACCGGCGATGCACGAGCGGGCCGCCGAGGCCATGGGCGCCCGCTGTCACTATCAGCTGATCGAAATCGCCGGCGCCGACCGCGGCGATTTGCGCGCCGTTCTGGACGGCGTCCGTCGTCTCGGTTTTGCCGGCATAAACGTGACCTTCCCCTATAAGGAAGCCGTGGTCGATCTGCTCGACGAGCTCTCGCCCGGGGCCAAGGCCATCGGCGCCGTTAACACGGTCGTGGTCCGCGACGGCAGGCTGACTGGCCACAACACCGACACCACGGGCTTTGCACGGGCCGCCAGGCAACTGGTCGCCAATTCCAACCACGGCCCGGTCGCGGTCATCGGCACCGGCGGCGTCGGCAAGGCCATCGCCTTTGCGCTGGCTGATCTCGGCGTTTCCGAGATCAGGATCTTCGATACGGACGCGGCCAAGGCCCGGCATCTCGTTTCCCTGCTCCACAACAAGCAAAGCATCCGCGTGGCGGACAGCGTCGATGACGCCGTTCGCGGCGCGGTCGGCATCGTCAACGGCACACCCATCGGCATGTTGCCCAACCGCGGCACGCCAGTGCCCGATGCGCTGCTGCATGCGGAAGCGTGGGTTGCGGATGCCGTGTATTCCCCGCTGTGGACGCCGCTGCTCAACGCGGCCAAGGCCAAAGGCGCGCCGGTCATGACCGGCCGCGATCTGGCGATCTACCAGGCCGCCGATGCCTTTGAGTTGTTTACAGGATTTGCGCCTTCACCGACTGAAATGGGAATTGCTTTCGACGCCGTCATGGTCAAAAGGTACCCGACACCAAACGCAGCCTGAATGAAGCGGCCGCTCATAAGGCCGCGCCCACAAACACAACAATAGCAACAGGAGGATTCTATGAAGCCAGTGTTTTTGGCGAGCGCCCTGCTCGCGACTGTATTGACCGGTGCTGCCATCGCGCAGTCCGGAGCCCCTATTAAACTCGCCAATGTCGCCGAATTGTCCGGCGGCGGCGCCACCGTCGGCACCAACTGGAAGAACGGCATCGATCTCGCGATCGAAGAAATCAATTCCAAGGGCGGTGTACTCGGCCGCAAGCTGGAAGTGACCCACGCAGACTCGCAATCGAACCCCGGTGTCGCCCGCGCACAGGTTCAGAAGGCACTGGACGCCGAGCCTTATGTGCTGCTCGGGCCCGGCTATTCCGGTTCGGTGAAGGTCACCGCGCCGCTCGCCGCCGAAGCCGGCATCGCACAGATCATGGGCGGCGAAGCCGCCGAACTGACCCAGGCCGGCAACAAGTTTCTGTTCCGCACCTCGTTCGGCCAGCAGTCGTCGATGCCCAAGGTCGCCAAATACATCAATGATGAATTGAAGGCGAAGTCGGTCGCCATCGTCTGGGTCAACAACGACTTCGGCAAAGGCGGGCGCGATTCCATCAGCAAGGAATTCGCCAAGTACAATATCAAAGTCGCGGCCGATCTCTCCACCGAAGCCGGCCAGGCCGACTTCGCGGCCGATGTCAGCAAGATCAAGTCGGCAGCGCCGGATGCAGTCTTCGTTTACGTCAACGAAGAAGAGAGCGCGCGCATACTGAAGGAGTTGAAACGCCAGGGCATCACTGTGCCGCTGGTCGGCGAAACCACACTGGTCGGACAGAAGGTCGTCGAACTCGCCGGCGACGCGGCCAATGGCGCGCGCGGCCATGTCGGCCTCACCACCGACGCGCCGGTCGAACTGATCAAGGCGTTCCGCGACAAGTTCGTGAAGAAGTACAACTACGTCCCAGACCATAACGGCCTCAAGGGCTGGCTCGCGATCTACATGATCAAGGCCACCACCGAGAAGATGGGCAAGGTCGATTCCAAGGGCTTCGCCGATGCCCTGCACGGCTTCACTATCACCGCCGCCAAGGAGCCGGGCATCCTGATGGACGCGACTTTCGACGCCAATGGCGACATCGATAGACAGGGTTTCCTCGTCGAGATCGTCGAGGGCAAGCAGGTCGTCAAGCAGGTGCTGCCAAAGCTCGGCAACTGAGGCCTCGCGTACTTAACCTCTCCCCACTTGCGGGGAGAGGTCGGAGCCGAGCGGAAGCGAGGCTTCGGGTGAGGGGGAGCGAGTGTTTCACTCGCAAGAGCCCCTCACCCCAGCCCTCTCCCCGCAGGCGGGGCGAGGGAGCGCGCGGCCGGTGCTTTAGCTGCCGGCCATTTGGAGAACCACATGTCCAACCTTCTCGATCTCCTCATCGCAGGTCTTGCCACCGGGGCGATCTACGCGATCGTCGCCGTCGGCTTCACGCTGCTGTGGCAGACCTCACAGACCATCAATTTCGCGCAGGGCGAATTCGTCATGCTGCCGGCCTTCCTGATGCTGGCGGTGATGCATGCCGGTGCGCCGTTCTGGCTGGCGATCCTGATTGGCATCGCGCTGTCGCTGCTGCTGCTGGGCCTCGGCTTCAAAATGTTGCTGGTCGATCCAATGCTGCGCCATGGCGTGCTGCCGCTGGCGATTGCGACCATGGCCCTGGCCATCGGCATCAAGGAAGCCGCCAAGCAATTCTGGAGTGCCGAAGCCTCGCCATTTCCATCGATCATCCCGGGCGGTGACGTCACGATTTTCGGCCGCGTCGTCGCCCTGCAGAGCATCGGCGTGCTGGTGCTGGCGATTCTCGCCGTGCTCGGCCTGACAACGCTGCTGAACCGCACCTCCATCGGTCACCAGATGCAGGCTGCCGCGCAAAACCCGACCGTCGCGCGCATCATCGGCGTGCCCGTTGAACGCATGATCCTGCTGACCTTCCTGATCAACGCGTTTCTGGTCGCGCTGGCTTCACTCCTCATCACTCCGATCTATCTCGCTAAATTCTCCAACGGCGAAGTGCTTGGCCAGGCCGCATTCATCGCCGCCATTGTCGGCGGCTTCAACCAGGTCCGCGGCGCCATTGCCGGAGGCCTGCTGATCGGCGTCGTCGACAATCTGTCAGCCGCCTATGTCTCCACCCAGTATCGCGCCGCCGTGCCATTGGTTCTGCTGATCGCGATCATTCTGTTTCGGCCACAGGGCATGCTCGGCCGGCCCGAGGAGCGCACCGTATGACCGCGGCGAAGACCCTCAAGATCGGCTTCGGCATCGTTGTCATTGCCGCGCTGATCATCGTCCCGATGAACTTCAACCGCTACGGTCTGTTCATCCTGAGCCAGTGGGCGGTGATGACCATCGCCGCCATGGGGCTTAACCTGACGCTGGGCTATGCAGGACAGGTCTCGCTGGCGCAGGGCGCCTTTGTCGGCATCGGCGCTTATACGGCTGCGATCATGACATCGAATGGTCTGCCGCTCATCGGAGCGCTCGGCGTTGCCATCGTGCTGTGCTTCGCCATCGGCTGGATTCTCGGTTACCCCGCGCTCCGCGTACAGCATCACTATCTGGCTTTTGTCACCCTCGCCTTTTCGACGCTCGCTTTTCTCGTGTTTCGGAACGAGGATTGGCTGACCAAAGGCATCTACGGCATCAGCAACATCCCGCGCCCCGAGATCTTCGGCTATCCGACGCGGCGACCACTGCCGTTCTATTATGTCTGTCTCGGTTCGCTCGGCATCGTCTCGCTCGCCGTCTGGTGGCTGATCCGCTCGCCCTGGGGCCGCGCTTTCATTGCGCTGCGCGAAAATCCCGTTCGTGCGCTCTCGCTCGGCATCGACACACGGCGCTATACGCTGATGGCCTTTGCAATTGGTTCCGCACTCGGCGGTGTCGCGGGCACGCTCTATGCGCCGCTGACCCAATATGTCGATCCCGTGCCGTTCCACCTGTCGCTGTCGCTCGATCTCTTGATGATGGTGATCGTCGGCGGCTCCGGTTTCTTCTTTGGGCCGTTCCTCGGCGCGATGATTGCCGTGTTGCTGCCTGAATGGCTGCGCTTCACGCAGGGCTACTATCTGATGCTCTATGCCATCGCGGTGATCCTGCTGCTAATCTACTCACCCACCGGCATTCTCGGCATTCTCGATCGTTACATCTCCGAACGCCGCACCAAGGCAGCCTCCGCATTGCGTGCGGTCGCCAAAGCGAAACTGGAAACGGCGCCATGACCGCGGTTCTCGAAGTCAGCAATATCCGTAAGAGCTTTGGCGGCATCACCGCCGTCAACGGCGTCTCGTTCGATGTGCAGGAAGGGGAAATCCTCGGCCTGATCGGCCCGAACGGCTGCGGCAAGTCCACTTTGTTCAACTGCATCCTCGGCCAGCTCACGCCAAGCGCCGGCGAAGTGAAGGTCGACGGCAAGGTGGTCACCGGCATGCGGCCGTCAGAGCTGAACGGCCTCGGTGTCAGCCGCACGTTTCAATTGCTGCAGGTATTCCCGAAGCTGTCAGTGCGCGAAAACCTGATCCTTGCCGGTCAGGAACACCAGGGTAACATGCTGTCGCGCCTGCTCGGCCCATCCGATGCCGGACTGACAGAGGCGGCCAACCAGATGATCGGCTTCTTCAAGCTCGACCATCTCGCCGATGAGCCCGCGGGCGGCCTCTCTTATGGCCAGCAGAAACTGCTCGATGCCGCGATGGCCTTCATGGGCGGACCGCGCCTCGTGCTGCTCGACGAGCCTGCCGGCGGCGTCAACCTGACCATGCTCGCGGATCTCAAGGATCGCCTCGCGGCGATCAACCGGGAGAAGCGCGCCACTTTCGTTGTCATCGAGCACAACATGGAATTCGTGATGTCGCTCTGCACACGCGTGATGGTGATGGCCGAAGGCAAGGTTCTTGCGGTGGGGCGACCGGACGAAATCCGCGCCAATCCTGCCGTGATCGAAGCCTATCTGGGACATTGAGGATAGTGCCATGAGCGATGCAATCCTGGACGTTCAGAACCTTGTCGGCGGCTACGGCAAGATGACGATCTTGAATGGCACCACCTTCTCGGTGCCGCCTGGGTCGATCACCACCGTCATCGGGCCAAACGGCGCCGGCAAGTCCACGGTGTTCAAGGCGATCTTCGGTCTGCTGAAGCTGCGCGAAGGCAAAGTCGTATTCAAGGGCAAGGACGTCACCGGTCTCGGCCAGCGCGCACTGCTGACGGCAGGCATCTGCTATGTCCCGCAGGGCCGCAATATCTTTCCGGAATTGACGGTCCGTCACAATATCGAGCTGGGTGCCGTCGCCGCCGGCCGCGACATCACCGATCTCCCGGCTCGTATCGAGGCCGCTCTCGATAAATTCCCCGTGCTGCGCACCAAGGCGAAGCAACAGGCCTCGACGCTATCCGGCGGCGAGCAGAAGCAGCTTGAAATCGCTCGCGGCCTGCTGCTCAATCCACAGCTGGTGCTGATCGATGAACCTTCCATTGGGCTGTCGCCGCTGATGGTGCTGCAGACCTTCAACATCCTGAAGGAGCTGCGTGACCGCGGTGTCTCGATCCTGATGATCGAGCAGAACGCACGCTCGGCACTGGAGATTTCCGATTTCGGCATCGTGCTCGAACTCGGCCAGACCCGCTTGATGGACAAGGCCGACCGTGTGCTCAACGATCCGCGCATCGGACAGTTGTTCCTCGGCGGCGCCATGACGGAGACCGCGGCATGAACAAGCTCTCGATCGCTACCGTCTCGCTATCAGGCGCACTGGATGAGAAACTCCGCGCTATCGCGGCTGCCGGCTTCGACGAGGTCGAGATCTTTGAAGCGGACCTTCTGTCCTTCAATGGAAGCCCAAGGGACGTCGGCCAGATGTGCCGCGGCCTCGGCCTGACCATCTGCGCCTTCCAGCCGTTCCGTGATTTCGAAGGCATGCCGGAGCCGCAGCGCAGCCGCAACTTCGCCCGCGCCGAGCGCAAATTCGATCTGATGCAGGAATTGCAGACCGATCTGATGCTGGTCTGCAGCAACATTTCCCCGGCCTCGCTCGGCGGTATCGACCGGGCAGCAGCGGATTTTCGTGAGCTTGGGGACCTCGCCGCGAAGCATGGCATGCGTGTCGGCTTCGAGGCGCTCGCATGGGGCGCCCATGTCAACGACTATCGCGATGCCTGGGAGATCGTGCGCCGCGCTACTCACCCGTCCATCGGGGTGATCCTCGACAGCTTCCATGCCCTGGCCCCGGCATTTCCCGTCAGTGCCATTGCATCGATCCCGGCCGACAAGATCTTTCTGGTGCAACTCGCCGACGCGCCGAAGCTGGGCCTCGATGTCTTGTCCTGGAGCCGGCATTTCCGCTGCTTCCCCGGTCAGGGCGACCTGCCTGTGGCTGAGTTCATGGAAGCGGTGCAAGCCACCGGCTATAGCGGCGCGTGGTCGCTCGAGATTTTCAACGACCAGTTCCGCGCAGGCTCTGCCGTTCGCACCGCCACTGACGGATTGCGCTCACTGATCCTGTTGCAGGATCAGCTGGCAAAGACACCCGCCGACGCCCTGCAGCCCAAGACATCCACCCGCGGCGTCGGCTTCATCGAATTCGCCGTCAACGAGACCAAGGCCGCGGACCTCGCAACGCTGCTCGGCCAGCTCGGCTTTCGCAAAACCGGCGCGCATCGCAGCAAGGACGTCGAACGCTGGTCCCAGGGCGCGATCGAACTCGTGATCAATTCAGAGCCGGACGGTTTCGCGCATTCGCATTACGTGACGCATGGCCCCGGCGTGTGCGCCATCGCACTGGACGTCGGCAATACCAAGCAAGCCATGGCGCGCGCTGAAGCGTTGCAGGCGCGGACATTCTATCAGCCAGTCGGACCGGGCGAACTGGAAATCCCGGCGATCCACGGCGTCGGCGGAAGTCTTCTCTATTTCCTGGAAGCCGCCGGCAAGAACTGGGACGTAGATTTCGAGCCGCTGCAGAGCAATGCCGGTACAGACCATCTCTCCGTCGTCGATCACATCTCGCAATCGATGCCCTATGACGAGATGCTGTCATGGCTGTTGTTCTACACCGGCATTCTCGACCTGCAGCGCCTGCCGCAGATGGAAATTCCGGACCCGGTCGGCCTCGTGCAAAGCCAGGCGCTGATATCAGCCAATCAGTCGCTGCGCATCATCCTGAACGGATCATCCGCAACGCGCACGCTGTCGAACCGCTTCATCTCGGAGTTCTTCGGTTCCGGCGTGCAACATATCGCGTTCTTGTGCGACAATATCTTTTCCGCTGTGGCCGATATGCGCAAACGCGGCGCCAAATTCCTGCGTATTCCCGACAATTATTACGATGACGTGGAAGCCAAATATGGGCTCGATGCCGAGCTGATGGCTGCGCTGCGCGACAACCAGATCCTGTATGATCGCGAAGGCGACGGCGAATTCTTCCAGATCTACACGCCGAGCTTCGATGAGCGCTTCTTCTTCGAGATTGTCGAGCGTCGCAACTATCAGGGATTTGGTGCGGCCAATGCTGGCATCCGGCTCGCCGCGCAAACGCGTGACGCGCGGCCTGTTTCGATGCCGCGCGCCTGACGAACTCGTTAAGACTTACTTCGGCCGAACGCTTTGATCGCCACCGGGACTGCCGGGCGGCGGAATCACCGGCGTATTGCTGCTATCCGAATTCGGCGCGCGTGCCCGCATCGCAGGATCGACATTGCTCGGCGGACACAGAACGCCATCTGATTTCGCGAGTTTATCGCCCAACGGCTCCGGGCTCTGGCCGGTCGTCGTACCGCTCGGAGCAATCGTCCCCTGTGGGGTCGTTTGTGTGGGTGCACAATCGACATTTGCGCGCTCGGCCGATGGCGGCGCGGTCTGTGCGGGAGGTGTGGCAGGCGTCGGCGGCGCCTGCGCAAAGGCGGCGCCGGAACCGGCGATGACTAGACCTGCGATGACGAGCGACTGTTTGATCTGCATCCAGAGCCAACCGCGGGCGCGAACGGAGGTTCCGGTCCCGCGCTCCACAGTCAGGATTTAATGTAGCGGATCAGCGAAAAATGCCCCATCGGCGGCATCGGCCGGCGCTCGGCCAGCGTGATCCCGCCATGGACCGTTGCCCAGTCCACCAGCCGCTTCCACGGAAATTCCGGTCGCCAGCCGAGACGGCGCGCCAGCGGCGCAAAGGCCAGTTCGAAAATCTTGCGCGGACCGCTTTCAGCGCCGATGTGATTGACGAGAATGAGCTCGCCGCCTGGTTTCAACACGCGGATGAAATCGTCCAGCGTCGCTTCCGGATCGGGTACGGCTGTGATGACATATTGTGCCACGACGGCATCGAAATGATTGTCGGGGAATGCGAGGTTCTTCGCGTCCATGACCGCCAGCGTTTCGACATTGGTGAGATTGTGGGTGCGGACGCGCTCATGCGCCTTGCGCAGCATCGGCTCGGAAATATCGACGCCGCAAATCTTCGTGGTGCGGGCGTAATCGACCAGCGACAGACCTGTGCCGACACCGACATCAAGGATGCGGCCGCCGATGCGATCGGCCTCGATGATGGTCGATTGCCGACCGCTATCGAACACCTTGCCAAAAACGAGATCGTAAATCGGCGCCCAGCGCCCGTAAGCCTTCGCGACCCCCGCGCGGTCGATATCGCCAGCCATGCCCCTACCCTGAACTCTTACACACGCATTGCTGCGACGGCAGGGACACTAGCATCGCGGGGGGAGGTGCTGACAGGGCTTTTCGCCGCAGCGCTCTTGATGAAGCCGCCGCCGAGCACGCGGGCCTGCCCGTCCGGCGCGTCGTAGAACACACAGGCCTGACCGGGCGACACGCCCTCTTCGCCGCCGACCAGTTCGATCTCGTAGCCGCCATTCACGGCGCGCAGCCAGGCCGGCTGTGGTCCACGGGTCGAGCGCACCTTGACGAACAGTTCGAGACCACTGCCCACGGCGCTATCGAGCGTCCCGCCGCCGATCCAGTTGACGTCGCGCAGCACAATGCGGTGCATCCGCAAGGCCTCGCGCGGGCCGACGACCACGCGCCGGGTGACGGCATCGAGCTTGATCACATAGAGCGGCGCGCTCGCTGCAATACCGAGGCCGCGGCGCTGGCCGATGGTGAAATGGATAATGCCATCGTGGCGGCCGATGACATGGCCATCCATATCGACGATCTCGCCCGGTTCGAGCGCATTCGGCTTCAAACGCTCGATCACGTCGGTGTAGCGGCCGGACGGCACGAAGCAGATGTCCTGGCTGTCCTGCTTGTCGGCGACCGACAGATCGAACTGCCGGGCCAATTCGCGGGTCTGCGGCTTGCTCATGTCACCGAGCGGAAAGCGGAGATAATCGAGCTGTTCCTGCGTGGTGGCGAACAGGAAATAGCTCTGGTCGCGATCGGCATCGGCAGCGCAGACCATGGCACGCGAGCCGTCAGCAAGGCGGCGTGAGGCCACGTAATGCCCGGTCGCCAGCGCCTGCGCGCCGAGATCGCGCGCGGTGGCCAGCAGATCGCGGAACTTGACGGAACGATTGCATTCGATGCACGGCACCGGCGTTTCGCCGGAGGCATAGCTCGCGGCGAAATTGTCGATGACGGACTCGCGGAACCGGCTTTCGTAATCCAGCACGTAATGCGGGATCCCGATCCGCTCGGCCACGTCGCGGGCATCATGGATGTCACGGCCGGCGCAGCAGGCGCCCTTGCGATGGGTGGCGGCGCCGTGATCGTAGAGTTGTAGCGTAATACCGACGACGTCGTAGCCCTGCGACTTCAACAGCGCAGCCGTCGCCGAGGAGTCGACGCCGCCGGACATGGCGACCACGACCCTGGTGTCCTGCGGACGGCCTTCGAGATCGAGACTGTTGAGCATGGTTTCGGTCACTGATGCGACCGCGCTGGCTGCAAACCGTCGCGATCAGGAAAACGGAGCCAAATCCCGGAACTTAAGGTCGGTCCGACAATGGGTTGGGATATGGGACTTTAATATAGGCCGCCTTGCGCTCAATCAATCACGGCGCCTCGCCGGAAACGGCAATTCTTGCCGCCGGGCAGAAAAGATAATGCTGCGACGGTCCCCACGGAGGTTCCACCCGAATTACAACATACTGATTTATATAGATATTTTTATAAAACGAGAGGTGGCCCGGTCCTTGCTGAAAGGAGGATAGAACTCTTCTGGAAAGGCCGCCCGTGGTTAGCGTCACGTCCGATATCGTCTCAAACGTCTCGTTTCAGAACGCACGATCGAATTCGTCCCGCGACGATCAGCGGTCGGACGCCGACAGCTTCAGCTCGCTGGTCGACAGCAACACCGTTGCCAGCGCCAATAGCGACCGCGCCGCGGCCGCCCAGCCTGATCTGCCAGCACCCGCACGGCGCGACGACACGCGCTCCTCGAGCAATGACCGCACGCGGCAGTCCGATGATCGCACCGACAACGCGGCCGCCAATGCACGTGACCGCGACACCCAGGCAGCCGATGCCGCGCAGGACTCCCGCAAGGCGAAGAAGAGCGATCCGAGCGACACGAAGGCCGATTCCAAGGCCGACGCGAAGACGGGCGACAAGACCGACACCAAGGACGCCTCGTCCAAGGATGCCGACAAGACCGCAACGACCGATGTCGATGCAACGGGCTCAACCGAGAAGCCCGTCGCGGTCGCCGCCGTCGCCGTTGCGATCCCCGTGCCCGTGGCCACGACCGATGTTGCGGTAGCTCCGGCAGCGCCCGAAACCACCGGCGTTGCACAGCCTCTCGCCATCGCTGCAGCCGTTTTGAAAGCCCAGACGGCAGTGACCGAAGCCGCAACGGTTGACGCCGAAGCGGCGCCTGCATCGACGGCCCCGGAAGCCGAAGCGAATTTCGCGGCACTTATCGCATCCGCGACACCCGCGGGCGGCAAAGCCGGCGCGAAGAAGACCAGCGCAGCCGATGCCGCAACGGCATCAACGGCTGAGGTCAAATCAGAAGACAAGACCAAGACCACCGAGACGACGTCCGCGCAGCCAGCCGACGCGGCCGCAACGTCGACCGTCGGCAAGGATGCCAAGCCGGGCGACAAACTCGTCGATGGCGTAGCAACTGACGCGACCACTGTTGCACCGGAAGCTGCAAAGCCTGCGGCTGGCGCTGCCCATGAGCGTCGCACCGAACACACCGCTCAGGCTGCAGTGCCGGATGTGACTGCGCCGACCACCAATAGCTTGCAGCAGCAGCCGTTGCAGACCGCACCGACGCCGATTGCAGCTGCGACCCCGCAACTGACCGCCACGATAGCGACCAATGCGCCAGTGCCTTTGAATGGCGTCGCTGTCGAGATCGCCCAGAACGCCAAATCGGGCAAGAGCAGCTTCGACATCCGGCTCGACCCTGCTGAGCTTGGCCGTATCGATGTCCGCCTCGAAGTCGACAAGCATGGCAATGTCACCTCGCACCTCACCGTCGAGAAGCCGGAAACCCTGACCATGTTGCGCCAGGATGCACCGCAACTGCAGCGCGCACTCGAACAGGCCGGCCTCAAGACTAACGACAGCGGACTACAATTCAGCCTGCGCGATCAGTCGCAAGGCCAGCAACAGAACAGTGGCGAGAATTCGGGCCGCAACGCCCAGCGCCTTGTGATCCACGAAGACGAGTCCGTGCCTGCGATCGCTGCGGGCCGCGGTTATGGCCGCATGCTGGGATCCAGCAGCGGCGTCGACATCAGTATTTGAGGAGCGAACCATGGCAGTTGACGCAACGACTCCACCCCCTGTCGTATCCGGTACCACACCGGTATCGAACTCGAGCAGCAGCTCCGGCTCGACGACGACCGGTATTGCCGATAATTTTCAGACGTTCCTGACACTGCTGACGACGCAACTGCAGAATCAGAACCCGCTCGATCCGCTTGATACCAACCAGTTTACGCAGCAGCTCGTGCAGTTCGCGGGCGTCGAACAGCAGCTCAAGTCGAACGATCAGCTGAAAGCCCTGGTCGATCTTGGCAAAGCTACGGAAGCGACGCAGGCACTTATCTATGTCGGCAACAACGTCGCCGTCGATGGCAGCACGGCGCAATTCAAGACGTCGGCGACATGGAATCTGCTCGCCGACAAAGACTCTACAGCCACCGTCAACATTACGAATTCAGCTGGTAACGTTGTCTACACCGGCAAGTATACGTTGAAGTCCGGCAACGGCACTTTCGTATGGGACGGTAAAGGCAATGATGGCGTTCAGTATCCCGAAGGGGCCTATACGCTGACGGCAACGGGCAAGGACGACAACGGTCGCGACGTCGCCATCTCTACGGAAGTCCAGGGCGTTGTCGATTCCGTCGATCTGTCAGCGAGCCCCGCCCTGCTCTCGATCAACGGCACCAACTATACCGTCGACAAGATCAAGCGTGTGGTGCGTCCGACGACGGCGCCAACGACTCCCTCGCCGCCAACCACACAGACAACCTGACGCTGCGCCGCATCATCTCCTCGGGACGATTATTTCGAACCAAATCCAGTTCTATTCGCATTGGAGTTGTAGGCTTAGGCAAATTTTAAGTCGCTGGGCGTAGATTGTTGAAGTGAGTTCAGTGGTTGAGAGTTTGTGAGTACGCCATGACAGAACCCCATCGCCCGAGGGTCAAATACGTCATCGGGCCTGACGGCAGTCCGTTAACAATTGCGGATCTGCCCGCGCCCGGAACCAAACGGTGGGTCATCCGCCGCAAAGCCGAAGTTGTCGCCGCCGTCCGCGGTGGCCTTCTGTCTCTTGAGGAAGCCTGCAGCCGCTATACGCTGACAGTCGACGAATTCCTCTCCTGGCAGTTCTCGATCGACCAGCACGGTCTGGCAGGACTGCGGACCACCCGCATCCAGCAGTATCGTCAGTAAACGAATCGTTAATATCTCCAATTCGATGAAAACCGGCTCCCTCATGGGAAGCCGGTTTTCGTCATTTGGCCATATTTTTGCCACCCGTTAACCGCCGTTAACCATATCGAAACCATACCCCGGCAAAATTTGCCCAGTCGGTCTTTGAGGCCGAATCTCAGGGGCTGGTTCGTGCAGAGTCTTCTAGGTTTCCTTAAGGGTCTCGGCGCGGCGCGCCTGATGGCGATGGTTGCGGTGACCGCCGCACTCATCGGCTTCTTTGCTTTCGTCATCATGCGGGTCACCACGCCGCAGATGACCACCCTGTTCACGGACCTGAGCGTCGAGGACTCCTCGGCGATCATCAAGGACCTGGAACGCCAGGCCATCCCCTATGAGCTGAAGAACGACGGTGCCGCCATCATGGTGCCGAAGGACAAGGTGACTCGCCTGCGCATGAAGCTGGCCGAAGGCGGCCTGCCCAAGGGTGGCGGCGTCGGCTACGAGATCTTCGACAAGTCGGACGCTCTCGGAACAACAAGCTTTGTCCAAAATATCAATCACTTACGCGCCCTCGAAGGTGAATTGGCGCGAACCATCCGGGCGATCGACCGGGTACAGTTCGCCCGCGTTCACCTCGTCCTGCCGGAACGCCCCCTGTTCTCCCGCGAAGCTCCCGAGCCTTCGGCCTCGATCGTCGTCCGCGTCCGCGGCGCCCTCGACCCGCAGCAGGTCCGGGCGATCCGCCATGTCGTCGCCTCGGCCGTCAACGGCCTGAAGCCGGCCCGGGTTTCGATCGTTGACGAAGCGGGACAACTGCTCGCCGACGGCGCCGCCGACGCGACCATGGAGGGCGCCACCGGCGACGAGCGCCGCGCCGGCTTCGAGAAGCGGATGCGCAGCCAGGTCGAAGCGATCGTTTCCTCGGTGGTGGGCGCAGGCCGGGCCCGGGTCCAGCTCACAGCCGACTTCGACTACAACAAGGTCACGCAGACCTCCGACAAATTCGACCCGGAAGGCCGGGTCTTGCGCTCCAGCCAGAGCCGCGAAGAATCCTCCGCCGTCGGCGAGCGGGATGGCCAAGTCACCGTCAACAACGAACTGCCAGGCAATCAGGCGGCCGGCAACACGGGGACGGCGAAGGATCAAAGCAAGAAGTCGGAAGAAACCAACAATTACGAAATCTCCCGCGTCACCAAGACCGAAGTTACCGAAGCAGGCCGTGTCAATCGCATCTCGGTCGCGGTACTGGTCGACGGTAGCTACAGCAAGAACGAGAAGGGCGAGCAGGTCTACGCCCAACGCCCCAAGGAAGAACTCGATCGCATCGCAGCGCTGGTCCGTTCGGCCATTGGCTTTGACCAGAAGCGCGGCGATCAGGTCGAGGTCGTCAACCTGAAATTCGCCGAGGGCCCAACTGTCGTTCCGACGCCGGAGCCGACCGGTCTGCTCGGCATGATGCAATTCACCAAGGATGACGTGATGCACGTCATCGAACTCGCGGTCATGATGCTGCTCGGTCTGGTCGTGATGTTCATGGTCATCCGCCCGCTGGTCCGCCGCGTCCTCGCCTCTGAGCCCGTGCCGGCGCTCCCTGCAGCCAACGCTCTCGTTCTTCCCGACGGTGTCGCCCTCAGCGCTGACGGACAGACCGTCATTCCCGCCAGCGGCCCCAACATGATCGACGTCGCCACCATCCAGGGTCAGGTCCACGCGCAATCCGTGCATCGCGTGGGCGAACTGGCCGATCGTAACCCCAACGAAACCGCAGCCATTGTTCGCGCATGGCTGCAGGAACCGGCGTGATCTGAATGGCATCCGTTCCGCAAACCACCGGCGATAACAGCAGCGACATCGCCAGCGTCGTAGCATCGCTCGCACAGCGCCAAGGTGGCCGTGCGCCAGCGAAGCCGCTGAGCGGCCCGAAGCGCGCAGCCATCCTGATGCTGGCGCTGGGTGAACAATATGGTGGGAAGGTCTGGGCGCAGCTCGACGACGACGAAGTGCGCGAACTTTCACTTCACATGTCGTCGCTCGGCACCATCGAGCCGGAGACTGTCGAAGATCTGCTGCTCGAATTCGTGTCACGGATGTCCGCCTCCGGCGCCCTGATGGGCACTTTCGATGCCACCGAGCGTCTGCTGACCCAGTATCTGCCGTCCGAGCGCGTCAGCGGTATCATGGAAGAAATTCGCGGCCCTGCAGGCCGCAACATGTGGGAAAAACTCTCGAACGTGCAGGAAGAGGTTCTCGCGAACTACCTGAAGAACGAATATCCGCAGACCGTCGCCGTGGTGCTGTCGAAGCTGAAGCCGGAGCATGCAGCGCGCGTGCTCGGCATCCTGCCCGAGGATCTCGCGCTCGACGTCATCAACCGCATGCTCAAGATGGAAGCGGTGCAGAAAGAAGTCATCGAGCGCGTCGAACAGACGCTGCGCGTCGAATTCATGTCGAACCTCTCGCAGACCCGTCGTCGCGACGCGCACGAAGTCATGGCGGAAATCTTCAATAACTTCGACCGCCAGACCGAAACGCGATTCATCACCTCACTGGAAGAAGACAATCGCGAGGCGGCCGAGCGCATCAAGGCACTGATGTTTACCTTCGACGACCTCATCAAGCTCGATGCCGGCTCGGCACAGACCCTGATGCGCAGCATCGACAAGGACAAGCTGGGTATCGCATTGAAGAGCGCCAACGAGGAGGTCCGCGCCTTCTTCATGGGCAACATGTCGTCCCGCGCCGCCAAGATGCTGACCGACGATATGGCCGCGCTCGGCCCGGTCCGTCTGCGCGACGTCGACGAGGCCCAGGCACTACTCGTCAATCTCGCCAAGGATCTCGCCGCCAAGGGCGAAATCGTGCTGACCAAGAACCGCGCCGACGACGAGCTGGTGTATTGATGGCCGCCCCCGCAAAATTTCTGTTCGATATGGACTTCGCAGCGCCCGACAAGACGCGGGCGCCCGCGATCACGCCGGCCGAGATCGCGGAGAAGGTCGCCAACGCCGAAGCCCAGGCCTATCGCGCCGGCTTCGATGCGGCCCAGCGCGAGGCGAAGGCCGAAAGCGACCGTCGCGCCGCATTGGCGCTGGAACAGATCGGCGTTGCGATCTCCTCGATCTCGTCGCGCTTCGGGGCCATCGAAGAAAAGATGGAAACCGAAGCTGTCGATGTCGCGGTGTCGGTGGCACGCAAACTCTGCAGTGAATTGATCGCCGTCGAACCGCTCACGGAAGTCATGGCCCTGGTCCACGACTGTTTCAAGAATCTGGTGTCGACACCGCATCTCGTGGTGCGCATCAACGATCAGCTCTACGACGAAGCACGCGAACGCATCGAGAAACAGGCCAAACAAAGCGGCTTCGCCGGTCGCCTCGTCATCCTCGCCGAGCCGGATATCGAGAACGGCGACTGCAAAATCGAATGGGCGGATGGCGGCGTCGTGCTGGAGCGCGCAACCATCGACGCCAAGATCAACGAACTCGTCGGACGCTACATGGCGTCGCGCAATCAGGCCTGACAGGGCTGTGAGGACTAGCATATGAGCGATCCCCAGGTTCCGCTTCCCGATCTCAATGCCACCGATCCCGGCGCGATGGGGGACGTGGGCTATGCTGACGAAGAACAGGTCACGCGTATTGCCGCCGATCTCGAAGCGGTCTTCGACGTTCCGGTTCAAGTATCGGCCGTGCTCGGCCGCTCCAAGATGGGTGTGGGCGAATTGCTGAAGCTCGGGCCCGGCACCGTGCTCGAACTCGACCGCCGCGTTGGCGAAGCGATCGACATCTACGTGAACAACCGCCTGGTGGCGCGCGGCGAAGTCGTCCTCGTCGAAGAAAAGCTCGGCGTCACCATGACTGAAATCATCAAGGCTGAACGCAGCTAATTCGAGACAAACGGCGCCTCAAGGGCGCGACCAGGATATAACAGGAGATCACCATGCGGCTTCTCATCGTTGGTACCCTCAAGGGCCAACTCACCACCGCCACCAAGATCGCCATGGATAACGGCGCCTCCGTGGTTCATGCCGAAGGCCACGATCAGGCGATGGGCGTGTTGCGCGGCGGCAAGGGCGCGGATCTCCTGCTGGTGGATGTCGCCCTCGACATCCGCGACCTCGTGATGCGGCTGGAAGCCGAACACATCCATGTACCGATCGTCGCCTGCGGCATCACCACCGATGCCCGCGCTGCGGTGGCGGCGATCCATGCCGGCGCCAAAGAATACATCCCGCTGCCGCCAGATCCGGAACTGATCGCCGCCGTTCTGGCCGCCGTCGCCAACGACTCCCGCGACCTGATCTATCGCGACGAGATGATGGGCAAGGTGGTCAAGCTGGCGCAGCAGATCGCCGGCTCCGATGCGTCGGTGATGATCACGGGCGAATCGGGCACCGGCAAGGAAGTGCTGGCGCGCTATGTCCATACCCGCTCCAACCGCGCCAAGAAGCCGTTCATCAGCATTAACTGCGCTGCAATCCCCGAGCATCTCCTGGAGTCCGAACTGTTCGGCCACGAGAAGGGTGCCTTCACTGGCGCGATCGCACGCCGCATCGGCAAGTTCGAGGAAGCCACCGGCGGCACGCTCTTGCTGGACGAAATCTCGGAAATGGACGTGCGGCTGCAGTCGAAGCTGCTGCGCGCCATTCAGGAGCGCGTCATCGACCGCGTCGGCGGCACCAAGCCGGTGCCGGTGGACATTCGCATCATCGCAACCTCGAACCGCAACCTGTCCGACGCCGTACGCGAAGGCACGTTCCGCGAAGATCTGCTGTTCCGCCTCAACGTCGTGAACCTGAAGATCCCGCCGCTGCGCGATCGCCCGGCCGACATTCTCGAACTGGCGCAACATTTCGCCAAGAAATATGCCGACGCCAATGGCGTTCCGGTGCGTCCGATCTCCGCCGAGGCGCGGCGCGTGCTCACCGCCAATCGCTGGCAGGGCAACGTCCGTGAACTCGAAAACACGATCCACCGTTCGGTGCTGATGGCCAACGGCGACGAGATCGGCGCGGATGCCATCCTGACCCCGGATGGCGATCGTCTCGATCTCGCCAAGACGCCGCCGGCCGTGGCGCATGCAACCATGGCGGCAGAAACCGTGACCCGCGCACTGGTCGGCCGTACCGTAGCCGATGTCGAGCGCGATCTGATCCTTGAAACGCTGAAGCACTGCCTCGGCAACCGCACCCATGCGGCCAACATTCTTGGCATCTCGATCCGCACGCTGCGCAACAAGCTCAACGAATATGCCGATGGCGGGTTGCCGATCACACCGGCGGGAGCAGGCGCCGGCGACTATCGTGCTGCCATGGGCGCGATGTAATTACGCGAAGAACGACAACGACGCGCCCTGCGAATAGCTCGGCGCGTCCTGCTTGCGAAAAATCTTGATCGGATCGCCCGGCGTCAACTCCTGCCGGGTGAACATCGCATAGGCGTAGAGCGCGAGATAACCGATCGAAATCGCGCCGATCACATAGACGATCCCAATGCCGATCCGCTTCATGCGACCGCACCCCGCCGCACGAGATGGCGAAGCCACAGCCAGATCATCGGGACGACCACCAGTTCGCCGATCAGGCTGATCAGCAATCCCACGGTCGGAAAGCCATGACTGAGCACCGCTAGCAAACGCGCAGCCGCACCAAACACGAGAATGAAGGTTACGATCGAAATCCGCTCAAAGCGTTTTTCGATCTGCGGGATCGCCGACCAGTAGATCAGCCCGACCGCCACCAGCACGCCTTTGATGAAGCGCACATAGCCTTCCATCGTCACGCCGAGCCTGACGCCTGAGAGGCTGGTGCCGAACAGCACGCCGGTCAGGCCGAACAGGATGGCCACGAGGCCGACAATCGCCAGTGCGATCTGAAGCAGTCTGCGTTCCAAAATGGGCTCCCTGGGCTCAAGCAGCCTAATAACTGCGTCATGGAACGACAATGAGCAACCGGCCACGTTGGCGCACACAACTTGGGGGTCTCCGGCTTGCGTCAGACGCCTGAATGGTTAGCTTTCCCCGCTGAGTCGCGGCAAAATGGCTGCGCACCGCTTTCCAGAGACGCAATGCCGACCTTTACCCCGCATCAGGATGCCGCGCTGAAAGCCGTCGACGACTGGCTGAAGGCGAAGCCAGGCCGCAACGGCACACCGCAGGTGTTCCGGCTGTTCGGCTTTGCCGGTACCGGCAAGACGACATTGGCGCGGCACGTCGCCGACAATGTGGACGGCGAGGTGAAATTCGCAGCCTTTACCGGTAAGGCGGCGCTGGTGATGCGCAACAAGGGCTGCGACGGCGCCTCCACGATTCACTCACTGATCTATCGCGCCCGTGAGAGCGGCGAGGAGCAGCCGAATTTCGAACTGTGGGACGACGCGCCAGCCTCCAAGGCCAAGCTGATCGTGATCGACGAATGTTCGATGGTCGACGCCGAGCTTGGCCGCGACCTGCTGTCATTCGATTGCCCTCTGCTGGTGCTGGGCGATCCCGCGCAGTTGCCGCCGATCCAGGGTGGCGGCTTCTTCACCGAGACCGAGCCCGACGTGATGCTGACCGAGGTGCATCGTCAGGCCGAACACGATCCGATCGTGCGCATGTCGATGGATGTCCGCGAGGGTCGGTCGCTGCAGCCCGGGCAATACGGCCTCAGCGAAATCGTGTCGCGCAAGGCGCTCGATCCGGACCGCGTGATGGCCGCCGATCAGGTGCTGGTCGGCCGCAACAACACGCGGCGCGCCTACAATATGCGTGTGCGACAGAAACTTGGCATCGAGGACCTGCTGCCGGTGGCCAATGACAAGCTGGTCTGCCTGCGCAACAACCGCAAGAAGGTGCTGTTCAACGGCGGTCTGTGGCGTGTGAAGGCGCGTGCTGCCTCGAAGTCGCAGATCATCACCATGCGGATTTCGCCGGATGAGGATTTCGGCGGCAAGGTCACCAAGGTCTCGGTGCGCGCGGACTGTTTCTCCGGCGGTGTTGAGACGCTGCCATGGGAACAGCGCAAGCCTTACGATGAATTCGACTACGGCTACGTGCTGACCGTGCACAAGAGCCAGGGTTCGCAATGGGATGATGTCGTTCTGTTCGACGAGAGCTTTGCATTTCAGGAGAGCCGCGCCCGCTGGCTCTACACCGGCATCACCCGCGCCGCGAAGCGCTTGAGCATCGTGGTTTAACGCGCGTATTTTGCAATCAATCGCATGCGCTGATCTGACGCGTCTCGCTCCTAGGCATCGTGGAACAAGATGCCCGCCCGAACGTTTCGGCCACTTACGCTTAATAAGGAGCTCGATATGCATCCCGCGAAAATCTTGACGATGGCTACGATGATCGGCGCAAGCGCGCTGGCGTTTTCGGCGCCGGCAATATCTGCGCCACTGCTTAGTCAGCCCGGCCTCGCCAGTGCCGTACCGTCGGCCACCGAGAACGTGCAGTATTATCGCCGCTACGGTTATGGCCCACGCTACGGCTACGGTCCTGGCTACTATCGCCGCGGACCCAGCGCTGGTGCCGTCGTCGGCGGCCTCGCAGCAGGCGCCATCATCGGCGGCGCGATTGCGGCTAGCCAGGCCAACGCGGCAGCCCAGCAGAACGCAGCCTATTGCGCGCAGCGCTATCGTTCCTACGATCCGGCGTCAGGCACTTATCTGAACAACGACGGCAATCGTTATCCCTGCCCATAGGCGGTTAGCGTCATAGTCAATCAAAAAGCCGCGGGACGCCTGTTCCGCGGCTTTTTCCTGCCATCCAGATCCTCACGAACTCGTGTGCGGCATCGCGTAACAACTGGCATCCTCTTCCGTATCTCGGATGTGCCGACCGGAAATGCCGATTGCGTACCATGGGCTCCGGTCTAGACTGCCGATATCCGGCCATCGATCATCAAGAGGACCTGCTATGCGCCGCTCCCTGTTCAGCCGCCTCTCTCTCTGCGCCGTTGTCGGCGCCTTGGCGATTTCGACCGCCCTCGTTTGCCCCACTTTTGCTGCCGAAGAGGCTGTCATCATTCCCGCACCAGCAACGGACATACCGGCTGCGACCGGCATTCAGACCGCGGTGATTGCGGGTGGGTGCTTCTGGGGCGTCCAGGGCGTGTTTCAGCACACGGCAGGCGTCGTCAACGCCGTGTCCGGCTATGCCGGCGGCTCGAAGAGCTCCGCCAATTACACAGCGGTGAGCACGGGCTCGACCGGACACGCCGAAGCGGTCGAAATCAAATACGACCCGCAAAAGATCAGCTACGGCAAGATCCTGCAGATCTATTTCTCGGTGGCACACGACCCGACCCAGCTGAATCGCCAGGGCCCGGATTCGGGTACGCAATATCGGTCGGAAATTTTCGCGACGACGCCGGAGCAGAAGAAAGTGGCGGAAGCCTATATCGCCCAGCTCAACGCTGCAAAGGTCTACAAGAAGCCGATCGTCACCAAGCTCGGAATGCTTGAAGCCTTCTATCCGGCGGAAGCTTATCATCAGGACTACCTGACGCTGCACCCGAACCAGCCCTATATTGCCTATAACGATATTCCGAAGGTCGAGAACCTGAAGAAGATCTTTGCCCAGAACTATATCGAAAAGCCGACGCTGGTGAGCGCGTCGAAGGTCACAAATTGACCTGAGCGCTCGCAGCCACGGCCAATCGGGAAGGAGAAAGAATGACTGATACCAAGACCACACCCGGCAAGGTCGAAAAGAGCGAAGCCGAATGGCGTCGCGAACTGACCCCGATGCAGTATGCCGTACTGCGCGAAAAGGCGACGGAGCGACCGTTCACCGGCGAGTACGAACATGACCATACGCCGGGCACCTTCGTCTGCGCCGGCTGCGGTCAGACGCTATTCGAGTCCGACGCCAAGTTCGATTCCGGCTGCGGCTGGCCGAGCTTCACGCAGCCCTCACGAGAAAGTCATATCGACGAAGAACGCGATGTGACACACGGCATGATCCGCACGGAAGTGCTGTGCTCCAAGTGCAATGGTCATCTCGGACATGTGTTCGATGACGGCCCCGGACCCACGGGATTGCGATACTGCATCAACTCTGCGGCCTTGAAACTTCAGCCTAAATAAATACGTATCCTGTATCGAACTGTTTCAGTGCCCCGTGCGACTCATCGAAGTCTCGCGGGGCATTTCTGTCCAATACTTGTCCGTAAGCGGCTTCGCCTATTGCCTGTTACGTGAACATGCCTCAGCGGCATGCACGTTTGCGAAGAAGAATAAGAAAGTACCAAGATGTCTACCCGTTCAAACCGTTTGTTGCTCGGCATTGCCCTTGCGGGTCTCATTCTCGAAAGCTTGGTGTCCCACCCCGCACTGGCGACCGACAAGGTGTCGCTGTTCAAGGTGATCACGGCCAAGGACGAGATCATCATCGGCATTAACGATGATCAGCTCTCCACTTTCGAAGCCAAGAACGCTGGCGGTGTCGCCAAGCATCTGGTCCAGAAGGGTACGCTGACGGCCTGGCAGTACGCCGTGCGCAAGGCCGAGGCCGGGGCGCTGGAGCAGGCGCCTTTGCGGCAGGTGGGGCTTATGTCGACTGAGGCACTGCGGGTCGAGCCCTATACCACCCCCCTGAAAATCGTGCCGCTGCCGGACGTGACCGGACAATAGGCAAATATTGCGCCGCGCGCGCCGCTGCCCATGCCTTAAGCGCGCGCTAAGCTCTTTAAATCACAAAGCTATTACGGCAATACCGTCTGCGCACGGCGATTCATCATGCTGTATCGCAGGTGTCGCAATCGGCCAAAACGTGCTTATATTGGGGTCTGTCCTGAAATGATGTTCCGCGCGCCGCCGGATCGGCTGCATTGCGAATGAAGCGTCGTTTCGTTGCGTATTCAGATGAGGTCCCCGACCATGGCAGCTTTCAGCTACAACACCGCAGCCGAACTCTTCCCCGCCGCGATCCGCAAGAAAAAGCGTGCCGGTTTCGCCTATCGTCGTTTCGATACGGCCGCCGCCGCCGTCCAGTTCGCGATCGAGGAGCTGCCGGCTGACTCGCTGAACGGCGCCTATCTGCAGGTCGAGGAAGCGCGTTTCGACCAGAGCGGCATTCGCTCGCTCTATGAGAGCCAGGACTTCCCGCTCGAGCGCCGCGTGCGCGCCGAAGAGCCGGCGACCGACGACGCCGACGCTGCTTGAGCTTTACGAATTGAGACGATCGCAGCCCGGACTCTGAACTAGAGTCTGGGCTGTTTTTCGAGCCACTTGCGCAGCATTCTGACGTTGCGGACATTGGCCCGGAACATCACGTCGAACGCATCGCCGATAAACGGCACGATGCCGACAGCACCGTCCACCGCGACATTGCCCAGCATCCGCGCCGTGAGATGCCACGGCGCACCGAGCGCCCGCGCCTCACGCACCACCCATAGCGAGATCGCCGTGGTGATGATGTCGCCCACGATCGGAATCAAGCCGATCAGGCCATCGATGCCGTAGCGGATCTTCGTGCCCGGCACGATGAAGGCGACGTCGAGCAGTTTCGCCAGCGCATCCAGCCGCGCCAGCCGTTGCTCGCGCGTGAGATTGGCAAACGGATTGGCGCCCGCGCCGAAGTCGAACCGAAAGCCCTGCACATCCGGCCGAAGTTGCTCGGGCCGAACCTCAAAACCATCCTGATCGATGATCGGACCATGCGCGGACGCCGGTTTGCGCGGGCGGCCGGCGTCGTAAGTGGTTGATTGACCTGTGCTCATCATGGCCATGACATGGGGGACACGCGCCAACTCTGCAAGCGGCATCGCGTCACGCCTCATCGGGCGATCCACCGCGATCCCCATATTTGCTGCGCAGAAATTCTCCAACCACCGGTTGAATTGCAGGGAGCCCGCTATATTCTGGCCCCGCCGGGAACGGGTGGGGATGAGCGATGCGACGACCCTTGGGTGACGTGTGCCTCGATATTGCAAGCTTCGCCCGGGAGCGGAAGCACGAATTTCTCTCCTACATCCTGCGGCTCGCGGCAGCAGAGGCCTACCAGACCACGGCCGAGGACGACGCGTTCGAGATGCCGATGCCGCGCCGGCTCGCCGCCCGTGAACTGATCGCCGGTTTCTGGGACTGGGACATCAGCAACGACCGCAACTATCTTGATGCCGGGGCTGCCCGCTTCTTCAATGTCGATCCCGAAACGGCCGCGCGCGGTCTGCCGAACATGGCCTATCTCGCGGCGGTCCATCCTGATGACGTTGATCGGGTGCACGCGGCGGTCGCAGCCGCGATGCGATCAGGCGGCATCTTTGAGTGCGAGTGTCGGTTGATCAAGAACGACCGGATCAGCTGGGTTCTCGCGCGCGGCAGTTGCACGCTGGACGGACATGGCCGCCCCGTCCGCCTGCCCGGCGCGATCATCGACATCACCCACGACAAGACGATGAACTGAGGCGATCAGGCCAGCTTGCGGGCGCGGTCGATGGCTTCGTCCATGTTGAGAGCCGGCACCATCGACGGCGCTTCGAGATCGCACAGGGCGAAGCGGTTCTTGCCGTCGTTCTTGGCGGCATAGAGCGCCTGGTCCGCAGCCGCGATCAGTCGCTCCGGATATTGCCCGACCTGCGGCTGCCACTGCGCAACGCCGATGGATGCCGCGACTGAAATCTCGCCCGGCGCGCAGGCCGCCGCATCGGCACGGCACACATCCAGAATGCGGCGCGCGATGTTTGCCGCTTCATGCAGCGTCGTCGCCGGCAGGATGATGCTGAACTCGTCGCCGCCGGAACGCGCGAGCAGGTCGCCGGGGCGGAGCTTGCTCTGGGTCATCAGCGTGAAGTGACGCAGGCAGTCGTCGCCGGCGGCATGGCCGTGGCCGTCATTGATTTCCTTGAAGCCGTCGAGATCGATCGCCAGCAGCGCGAACGGCTTTTGCGTGCGGCGCGCCAGCGCGCATTCCTCGGTGAGACGCTGCACCAGGTGACGACGATTGGCGACACCGGTGAGATCGTCGACCAGTGCGAGTTCGGCGACTTCGCCGCGCAGCCGGTCGATGGCCATCAGGAGGAATCCGAAATTCCACGACATCGCCAGGAACACCAGCACCAGCACCATCATGGCCTGGAGATTGTTGAAATCGGCAAAGGTCATATTGCCGCCGATATTCGCCAGCGCCGCGGCCGAGCGCACGGCATGCGCAGCAACGAGCGTGATGGCGAGCCAGCCGGCGAGACGGGCGCCGGCATTGCCGCCGCCATCCTTGCGCGACCACAACAGCGGCACGGTCATGGCAACGGTGATCGACTGGCCAGCGGAATAGATCAGCACGCGCATCGTCATGTTGTCGTGCCACAGCGTGAACAGCAGCAGGCCGGCCAGGCTGGCGGCGATGATGACGGCTTGCGCGCGCCAGCCCGCCGGGCGGCCGTAAAACTGATTCATGCCGATGGCGGCGAGGCTGGTGGCCAGCAGCAGCAGGCCGTTGCCCAGCACGATGGCGATCAGCGGATCGACGCCGACGCCGCGCAGCACCGAGATGCTGTTGCCGAGCGCCGCGGCGAACGCGGCGGCTGTCCAGTAACGTGCGGCGTGCAGATTGGGATAGCTGGTGGCCACATAGGCCCAGACCACGCCGAGGGCCAAAAAGTTGACGGTGAACACCGTGAACAGCGTGCCGACGTTCAACATCGGCGGCATCCGCCACGTTGTGCGTCGCGCTTCTGCGCGCTGCTGTCGATCCCCGCCATCACTCTCACCACTCGTTCCCAGCAGGTGGTAAAATGCGTCGGCGACGCTTAACGGAATCTGACTCGCGGCGGATAATCCCCAGTGTGGTTTTGAAAGAGTGAAAGGGAATGAGTTAATCCGACTTTCACCATCGGGGTTCCCAAAGTTCGCCCGGCGGCCGCGCGGCTTAACAAAAGTTTAAAAGCGCGCGCCCTCGCCCTATCGTCCCCTCGCCCTATCGTCCCCTCGCCTATCGGCCAGCCGCGAGACGGTCGGCGAAATAGCCGATGGTCTTGCGATAGATCGTGGCCCTGTTCCATTCGCGCATCGCCTCGAAATTCGCCGTGCCCTCGCCATAAGGCTGGCCGCCTTTGAAGCCCGCGGTCTTCAAGAGGTTCGCGGTCGAGGCCAGCACGTCCGGCACCGAATGGCGCAGATCCACATGGCCGTTGCCGTCGAAATCGACGCCGTATTTGATGTAGCTCGACGGCAGGAATTGCGTCTGGCCGAGCTCGCCGGCATAGGCGCCGATCAGGTCCCGCTGCGGCAGGTCGCCGCGCTGCAGGATCTTCAGCGCCGCGATCAGCTCGCCCTGAAACAGCTCGGTGCGGCGGCAATCATGCGCCATGGTGGAGAGCGTGCGGATCACCGGCATCTTGCCGATATCGCCCTTGCCGAAATCCGACTCGAGGCCCCAGATCGCCACCACGATTTCAGGCGGCACGCCGAAGCGTTGCTCGATGCGCGACAGCAGCGAGGCGTGACGCTGCATCATCTGCAGGCCCATGGAGATGCGGCCCTGGCCGACGCGGGTCGAGACATATTGCTCGAAACTCTTGTTGAAGGTGCCGCGCTGGCGGCGATCGAACGACAGCACCGCGGGGTCCTGCGTCACGCCGGCAAAGGCCTGCGAGATCACGCCCTGCGACACGCCGGCGGCGGACGCCTCCTGCGACATGGCCGCGATGAAACCCTGGAAGTCGCCGCCGCATTTGGCGGCCTGCGAGGATGTGGCCGTCAGCGCAACCGAGACGAAGGACACAGCGGCAATGGCAATGGCGGTGATACGATTGGTCATGAAAAACCTGTTGGGTTGGCGATACCGGAGTGTGGCATGACCGGTGTGTCCGAACAACGGCGCGCCTTGTTCTCGTCATTCCGGGGCGCGCGCGACGCCGAAGGCGGCAAGCGTGAACCCGGAATCCCGACATGGCCTAGCGCTATCTGAGCCTCCCATGTCGGGATTCCGGGCTCGCGTCCGGCAAGCGCCGGCCGCGCCCCGGAATGACGTGCGTGGGATCTTCAGACATGCGTCATCACCCCCATTGTTTGCGGCGCGGGGGGCGCCGTCGTCGCTTGCATTCCCGCCCCCTGTGAGAGGGCGTGCGGAACGCCGGGTGCCCGTTGCACCCTTGGACCTGATGCGAATGCGGTCTTCCGCAATTGTGAGTGCATCAGGACTTTCGGAGGCGCCGAGCGATTGCCCGGCGTTCCGCCTGCGGTGTTTTTTCGGTTGCTTGCACATCTGCCATGGCGAACGGTCCCATCACCAAAATTAATGTCCCAGGGCGGAGGGACAGGGTAGCCGCAAAGCACTTGGCCGAACGCGTTTCGATTTGGTCGTCCGTCACACTGTCCAGGGATCTTTCCATCCGAAGGTCGGCCGTCTCCTTGCCAGTGGCAGTGCTGGCGCAGATCCGTCCTGCCCGAAGACAGACGTCACCCATGAACCGCGTAACGCCGCATCTCCGGCGTCCACCGCATCCCACCCCGCGAACGTGACGATCGCGATCGCCCCTCTCGGTGGGGCAGGACGGAGGGGATAATAATCCTTATTCCTGAAACGTCAAGAACAAATCATGAACTTTCGGTCGCGGGCTGGGCGGCGCGTCCCGCCGGTAACCAATGCCCGCTTTTGCCCACAGATGCATGCACGCTTTGCGCGCTAAGGCTTTGACTTCGCCTGCGCCATCCCCCACTTAACCGCCATGGCCAAGAAACCCGGTACCAATCCCAAAGGCGAATTCGCCTTCTTCAACGTCTTCTATGAAGACGGCTCGCAGCGCTCCAACCGCCGCGTCCCCTCCGAATTGTTGGGCGGACTCGACGGCGATGAGCCGGCCAAGGCCGCCATCGCCGAACAGGACCGCGAGATCGCCGAAAAGTCCGGCCGCCCGGCGCTGGAGATCAAGAGCGTCGAGCGCGTGGGCGCGAAGAAGAAGTAATTAGCTTCGCTGCATCTGAATTTGGAATGGCCGGGCTTGTCCCGGCCATTTGCGTTTAGGCAACAGCGCGACTCGGCACGAGACCAAGCGAACCAGGAAAGCGAATTGGTTGTCGCTACCACTGCAACTTATGTGTGTTCATTTTGCTGTGCTAACATTTATCCACCTGCGACCGAAACTATCGCGCAATTCGCCCCTCAAGAAACACGTTTCCGGATTCAGGACATGAACCGCAAAAAAGGCATTGCTGACTTTGTACGAATGCCGGCCACTGTTGAGATGCCATTGTCAGAAATAAGGTCCGAGAATCCGAATCCGACGGACCATAGATTTGTCGAGCTTTATACGAGGTACCTGACTGGGAAACTTGTAAGTGTGCACACACGGATAGATATTGGGACGATCACTCCAGGCTTTTTCCAAATCAAGGATGATGGCACTTATGAGCACGTCGGAAGAGCGTACGAAGATAAAGCTCTTGACGTTGTCACAAATGACATCAGGCGAGGTTTTCGACCGCCTCTTTTCCTATATAAAAATTTCGTGGGACCTGAAAAGAACAAGCTGCTTTCTTCTGATGATCTCGCCTCGTTTTACGCTTACTCCCGACTGGGCATTCGCCGCGTTCCGGTGGTTATCCTCGGAAATCACCCGGAATGCCTCCAAGAGTCCGGCATCGCAACACGCGGCATTCCGAAAACTCTGAGTAGCAAATTCGAGTCTTTAGTCACACATAAGCACTCTCACTACATATCAATTTGCGGCGATTACGAAGAGCTAACAAAACAAGCTCCAACTGACATTCTAGAAAAGCTATCCAAATATATTGAGCGAACAAAAGAGGCGACAACCTCTTTTCACTTACCCAGCATTCACTCGCCAATTCACTATCACCACACCCTATTCTCGGCGCTATGTAGTTTGCAGCAGATTTTGTTTGCAACGAAAATCCTCTTGGAAAATGATCTTGCCTACCAAATCCGCCCACTCGCGCGATCAGCTTATGACCTTTTCCTAAATTTCTACATTGACTGGCTCTACCCTGAGAAAATGGGCGCGCTATTACAAGCATTGGCGATACTGAGCCGCACTAATAAATCAAGCGCCGAACACAAATCTTTGGATCAAGCAGTTCGAAAAACGTTTGGAAGCCTAGTCGACACCCTTACGAACCAATCTGAAAAAGGAAGAATATCGCCTTTAGGAGTCCGAATACATCGAGGTATCTACTCTGATCTATCACCCGCCGTTCATCAGGACTTTGGTGTAACTCAAGACTTTGGAAGCTCACTTGAGTCTGGCCACATAGAATCGATGGCTACTAACGAACTTTACTCGACCCTTCAAGTTCTAGACATCGTGGTGAGCGCCACGGCTTTGAGGATCGCTGATGACGTCGGCCTTCAGCTTACTAACTAGCAGTTGGTCAAGCGACAATACTGAATCCGACCTTCAACCGATCCCAGCTATTCGATGGGTGAGCACAATAAACGTGAGATTGACCGCCTTTAATACGCTCCGCAATCGCATCGGTCATCTCAATGGAAATCGGCGCGGTTTCATAAGGAAGCTCGCAATAGACAGAGTGGACTAGATGTACACCAGCGACCGCGGAAGTCCGAATTCCTTCGAGCCGATAATGGCAAAGTTGGTAAGCACTATTTTAAATGCGTACGAAGTCGTAAAAAAGTTCACCCCGAATGAAAAATGTTGACGATCGAGGACCAGTAGGCGTGAGTTTGCATAGCACAGGATAGCCCATCAACCTTTAAGGGCGATGAGGGTTTTCAGCCGGTTGGTGACCGCAGCTTGCAGGGAGGCCAGACCTTCTTTGCTATCCTCGTAAAGCTGATAGCGACGGTGCCGCAAATCGAAGGGCACATGGTCTTCCTTTTGAACGATCGGAATAACAGTACGGCCCAAGGTGTGAGCGATACCAGCCTCGTAAAAGACGTTCGGGTTTTTCCCCGTGAAATCGCATATGACGTAGGTCGAGCGATACAGCAGCGAGAAAATATCGTCGATGATAGCGTCTTCTTGCCAGATGTTATCGACCCGTTCGAGAGTAATTCCGGCGTCCTTGCACGCTTGCTGGAGTGCGACGTGAACGTCCTTAAACTCCTTACCGAACGGCATCATCACTGATGCGAGCTTTGGGTCAGGATGGCCCGCTGGAATACGGAAAACTTCCGGCTTGATTTGAATAGCAGGGGGCCGTTCTTCGTTTGCCGCCTCGGCTGTGCGCCCTTTTTCCGTCTGCCTCTTCTCGACGATCTTCGCCGCTATCAAAACGGACAATAAGTTTACGTCTTTCACCGCGAAATGTGTCCGATAGATTTCGAGGCGCCCAAAATCTAAATCCCAGCTAAGCTCGGTCAACTTTTCGACTGGGACCGTGGGAAAATCCGGCTGCATCTCATAATGAATGCGGACGGTGCCCTGAAGCTGTTCGACTTTGGTGATCCAGCCGACTTGCGCCGGAGACGTGCTACCTTGCTCGTAGGCGAATAGCGTCGGGTTCTCAGTAAGGGCTTGTAGGTTGCCCTTGTATTTATCCTGAAGGGTGTTGGTGGTGTATTCGTGCGCGACCCTGCTGGCCTCGTAGTCATGAAAGCCTCGCGGCTTCTTCCAAGCGTTTTCATCGGCGGAGATGGCAAGGTTGTACATGAGTTTACCAATGGCAAGGAATCAAAACTACCGGGTCTTTCGGCGATGCTGCAATACGAAAGGCAAGCATACGACGGATTACGGCTTCAGCTAGTCCAACCTACACCCCTCACCCGGCCCCGCCCGCTATCTGCCTGTTCGTCATCACCTGCGCCGCGATGATGATCCACGGGATCACCAGCTCCGGCACGAGATAGGTGATCCACAATGCATGCGGTTCGGGCAGGCCGACCTTCGAGATCGACAGCACGCGGCCGAGGCCGCCGACAAACACCGTCGCCGCCATCAGGAAGACCAGCGTGTTGTGCTCGCGAATGGTCGATGCCGCCCACAGGCCCATGACGCCCGACATCAGATAGATGCCGCCCATGAAGCGATGCACGTTGTCGAGCCGCGGCGCGGTCTCGGGCTGGCCCATATACATCTGCAGCGAGCCGCCGAAGATGGCGATGGCGCCGACCAGAAAGAGACAGACCTGGGCAACGCGCTGGCTGAGCAGCATCGGCGCGAGCGACGTCATGGCAATGTCCTCGGGTGAAAATGTGCTTCAAGACAATTGATCGGGCAACGCCAGACGCTAGCGCGGGAACGGATACAATCAAAGGGTGTGTCGGAGTTATCAACGTAGGCCGCGTCGTATGCGGCGCCCCTCTCCCGCTCCCGCGCACAGCGAGCTGTGCCAATCGGGGTGAGGGACGGGGCACAAGTCCGGAGATGCGGACATTCTCCCGGTTCGAGACAGTGCGACCCGAAAGGCGGTGATTGCGGCTGCGCTGGTGACGGCCCCTCACCCGACCGGCTTCGCCGGTCGACCTCTCCCCGCATTGCGGGGAGAGGTTAAGAGCGCGGACGATAAAAAAGGCGGACCTTGCGGTCCGCTTGTTTATTCGGTCACCCCCTCGTCGCGGAGAAGTATCTCAGGCCCCGCGTCACGCCAGCCTGAGCGTGAGCTGCTGCTCGCGGCCGGCGTGGCGCTGGACGAAGTCGTCGAGCGACGAGGTGACGTCCTCGTAATTCCGGTCGGCGCGGCGGCGGATCTCGCGGGCGACGTCTTCCGACACGTCGTCGGCCCAGCGCTCCGCAGTGTTGAAGGCGATCACGCGCTGTGGATCGTTGTACTGGCCGGACATCAGATCGGCGATGACGGTTTCGAGATCGGTCGCCGCGACATCGGCCTCGCGCCAGGCGCAGCCGGCGCGGTCGAAACAATCCAGCACGAGATAGACGGTCTGCTCACCGGCATCCGGCACCAGCGACGGGGTCCAGGCGCGTGTCATCCCGCCCTCCTGCCCTTGGTCACCCCTTTGGCCACCGGCCGCGCCGCCTTCTTCGCCGGCGCGGGCTCCTTCTTGCCGGTGATCGGCAGCAGCATTTCCTTCTGGCCGGTGGCGCGCTTCGGCGCCTTCTTCGCCTTTGGCTTCGGCGCGGCGCCGCCGCCCTTGAGGCTCTGCTGCAGGGCGGTCATCAGATCGACCACATTGGTGCCGGGCCGCGCCTTGCCATGCGGCTTGACGGCGACACCGCTGCGCTTCTGGTTGACGAGATCGACCAGCGCGGACTCGTAGCGATCCTCGAATTTGCCGGGCTCGAATTCCGCGGCCTTCTGCTCCACGATATGCCGCGCCAGATCGAGCATGTCCTTGGTGACCTTGACGTCCTGAATGTCGTCGAAATACTCCGCCTCGTCGCGCACCTCATAGGGATAGCGCAGCAGCGTGCCCATCAGCCCGTTCTTCAGCGGCTCCAGCGCGATGATGTGCTCGCGATTGGTGAGCACGAGCCGGCCGATGGCCACCTTGCCCATGTCGCGGATGGTCTCGCGGATCACCGCATAGGCGTCATGGCCGATCTTGCCGTCGGGCACGAGGTAATAGGGACGGATGGCGTAGCGCGGGTCGATATCGGCCTTCGGCACGAATTCGTCGATCTCGATGGTCCGGGTGGAGTCCAGCGCAATGTTGTCGAGTTCGTCTTTCGACACCTCGACATAGGTATCGGTATCGACCTTGAAGCCCTTCATGATGTCGTCCGCCGCCACCTCCTCGCCGGTATCCGCGTCGACCTTCAGATATTTGATGCGATGGCCGGTGTTGCGGTTGATCTGGTTGAAGCTGATCTTCTCGGAATCCGACGTGGCGGGATATAGCGCGACCGGACAGCTCACGAGGGACAGGCGCAAGAAGCCCTTCCAATTGGCACGCGGGGCCATGGCAAATACTCCAACTCACACGACGCGACACAATCCCGACTCAAGCGGGACCTGCCCGATTTGTTCCCGGCGCCGGAACCAGTTCGGCAGGCCGACCTTCGCGATCGACAGCACGCGGCCGAGGCCGCCGACGCGCACCGCAGGCGCGCGCCCATCTCGATCAAGAGCCGACGAAGGAGCTGTCACTCACCAGATCCAGGCCGCGACTACAGCGCCCGTGTAAAGAACGCGACGATGTCGCGATCGAAGCGCTCATGAAATGCAGCGCGGTCGAACCCCGGTCTGCTGGTGCAGATCGCCGGCACGCGTGTTGCCAGTTGCGCGGAGCATGGCGTCAAAAAATCGTAGTGCCCGGCATTCGCCACGACATGCGCCTCGGGCGACGTCGGCAAAGCGAGGCGGACGGCCTCCGCATAATAGGGATGTGGCAGGACCTGGTCGTCCTCGGCCCGCCAAAGCTGGACCGGCTGACGGACCGCCGCCAGGCCCTTGCGACCGAAGGCAAAACCAAGGGCGGGCGCCGCGGAGACGACCGCCTTGATGCGCGGATCGTGGGCCCAGACGATAGCGGCATCCAGCGGAAGCGGGTGCCGTTCGACGATCTGGCAATCTTCGAAAGCGGGATGCGCCCTGCAGTGATCCCCGAGAGTCCGCAGGTCCGGCTCGCCACCGGCCACCGCGAGCACCGTGAAACCGCCAGCCGAGAAGCCGAACGCGCCGACGCGCGTCGCATCGATACGCCCATGGTCACCCCATGCGTCCAGCATATAATCAGTGACCAGCTTGAATTGGCGCGGCCGTTCCCAGATGGCGGTGGGGTTGCTCGAGTCGCGCCAGCTATCGCCGTTATGCGTGAGGGCGGCGACGACGAAACCTGCATTGGCCAGGGCCATGGCGGTGTCGAGATGCCCGGCATAGGAGCCCCCGTGACCATGGGATATGACCACCAGCGGCAGGCGGTCACCCGCGAGTGCCGCATCGCGGGCAACCATCTGTTGATCGGACTCAATCGCCTGCAGCTTCGGCGCAGCGCCGGTGGGATACCAAACGCCGACCTCGATGGGTGGCCCTTGTGGATCGCTGATGCTGAAATGCTGGAAGCCGACCGCGGCGTCGGCCTGGCTGGCGGCGGCGATAGCGATGAATGCGACGAAAACCTGTGCGATAATGCTGCGCATGGAACCTCCTGCGGATCGGGATGACACGCGAGTTCTGCAAGCGGCGCCAACCTGCGCCAGCCGTTGTTCGCCAATGGGCGAACGGGTTCGCCGGTGGGCGAACCGCTGCGATGAGACGTCATGAGCAACGCTTGGCAACGTGATTTTCTGCGGGATTGGGCCATCGACCTGGCGATCGCGACCGTCTGCGCCATCTTCCTCGGCGTGATCGGACCATTCGGCAGCTATCTGAATGGACCGGCATGGCAGCGCGTGGCGTTTCAGCTTGCCTGCTTCTGGTCGGGAATCCTGCTGTATGGGTCGCTGATCCGCGTGGTGCTGCGATTCCAGTTGAGGCCGTGGATGACGTGGACGGCGATCGTCCTCGGCGCCGCCATCCTGACCGTCCCATTTCAGATCTGGACCGCGTGGATCGGCGTATCGATATGGCCATTCCTGAGAAGGCTCGGCCCGCTCGACTGGTATGTGCAAGGACTGATCACCGCCTTGCCTGTCGTGCTCGGCTTCACCCTGTTGCTTCAGGCGCGACGACACAAGCGGCACCAGGCCAAGGAAGCCGACGACGCGCCGCCAACGGCTTTCGGCCTGCTCGGTGCGCCGCCCTTCGCGGTGCTTTGCCTGCAGATGGAAGATCACTACGTCCGCGTCCACCATATCGCCGGCCACTCCCGGTTGGTGCTGGCAACGTTCAATCAGGCCATGACGGCTCTCGGCACCGCTGACGGCCTGCAGGTGCACCGGTCATGGTGGGTCGCGCGGAAGGCCGTTGTGCGCGTCGTGACCGAGGGCCGCAATCTGCGCCTGCAACTCGTCAACGGGATCACCGCCCCTGTCTCCCGCTCGGCCGTGGCCATGGTGCGCGAGGCCGGCTGGCTCACGACAGAGACCGCGCCGGACAACCGCGGCGCCGAACCAGCGCGCGCAGGACCGATTGGCGACACGTAGTCCGCCATCCGCTCCGCGGCGGGTGACACGCGCGACACAAAGCCTCTTGACGAAAAGAACAAATCATGAACATATTTGCAGCCACGTACCCCGGCAACGAGCGCGTGAAAGCACGGCACGCACACACGAAAATGCCCGGCGCGAGGCCGGGCATCATCAGAAGGATCGAGTGATCGACAGCGACCGTTAGTTATCCAGGAAGCTTCGCAGCTTCCGCGACCGCGACGGGTGCTTGAGCTTGCGCAGCGCCTTGGCTTCGATCTGGCGAATACGTTCGCGGGTCACCGAGAACTGCTGGCCGACTTCTTCCAGCGTGTGGTCGGTGTTCATGCCGATGCCGAAGCGCATGCGCAGCACGCGCTCTTCGCGAGGCGTCAGCGAGGCCAGCACGCGCGTGGTGGTTTCGCGCAGGTTGGACTGGATCGCCGCATCGATCGGCAGGATCGCGTTCTTGTCCTCGATGAAATCGCCGAGATGCGAGTCTTCCTCGTCACCCACGGGGGTTTCGAGCGACAGCGGCTCCTTGGCGATCTTGAGAACTTTTCGAACTTTCTCCAGCGGCATGCCGAGCTTTTCGGCGAGCTCTTCCGGGGTCGGCTCGCGGCCGATCTCGTTCAGCATCTGACGCGAGGTGCGCACGATCTTGTTGATCGTCTCGATCATGTGCACGGGAATGCGGATGGTGCGGGCCTGGTCGGCGATCGAACGCGTGATCGCCTGCCGGATCCACCAGGTCGCATAGGTCGAGAACTTGTAGCCGCGGCGATATTCGAATTTGTCGACGGCCTTCATCAGGCCGATATTGCCTTCCTGGATCAGATCCAGGAACTGCAGGCCGCGGTTGGTATACTTCTTGGCGATCGAGATCACGAGACGGAGGTTGGCTTCCACCATCTCCTTCTTGGCCTGGCGGGCTTCGCGCTCGCCCTTCTGCACGCCGTGCACGATCTTGCGGAATTCGCCGATCTCAAGACCCGTGAGGGCCGCGAGCTGCTGGATTTCGCCGCGCAGTTCCTTGATGCGGTCCTTCTCAATGGCGACGAAGTTCTTCCAGCCCTTGGCCGAGAGTTTCGAGACGCGGTTGAGCCAGCGCGGATCGAGCTCCGAGCCCTGATAGTTGCGCAGGAAGTCCTCGCGCGCGACGCCGTGGCTGTCGCCAAGGCGCAGCAGGCGGCCTTCGAACGACACGAGGCGCTTGTTGATATCGTAGAGCTGCTCGACGAGTGAATCGATACGCGCCTGGTTGAGGCGCAGCGACTTCACCTCGACGATGATCTCGTCCTTGAGCTTCTTGTACTTGCGCTCCTGCGACGGCGACAGCGAGGGGCCCTGCGAGGCGCTCTCGAGCTGGTTCGCGATGTCCTGTTCCTGCAGCTTGCGCAGCTTCTTGTAAGAGTCGGCAATCTTGTCGAAGGTCTCGACCACCTTCGGCTTCAGCTCGGCCTCGATGGCGGCGAGCGACATCTGGTTCTCGAACTCGTCGTCGTCCATGTCGCCGTCGGCAGCGCCTTCCGACGTGCTTTCGCCGGCGGGAGCTGCAGCAGGTGCCGAACGCGGCGGCGCCGGACGGAACGGCGTGGCGGACGGCGGGGCCGCAGGCGGCGCAGCCACGGCTTCGGCGCCTTCGGCCACAGCTTCGCCATCGCCCGTGGGCGGGGCGATCAGCGCCGGGTTCATGTTGTTCTTGGCGTCGGGGCCAGCGTAAGTCGCTTCGAGATCGATGATGTCGCGGAGGAAGATCTTTCCTTCGTTGAGTTCATCGCGCCAGATGATGATGGCCTGGAAGGTCAGCGGGCTCTCGCAGAGGCCTGCGATCATCGCCTCGCGGCCGGCCTCGATGCGCTTCGCAATGGCGATTTCGCCTTCGCGTGACAGCAGCTCGACGGTGCCCATCTCGCGCAGATACATGCGAACGGGATCGTCGGTGCGCTCGCCGGGCTCCGACTTCTTGACTTCGGTGACGGCCTTCTGCGTGACTTCGACGAGTTCGTTGTCGGTATCGTCGTCCTCGTCCTTGCTCTCTTCCTCGCCGTCGCTGTCTTCGTTTTCGGAAACGTTGATGCCCATGTCGGAGAGCATCGACATGATGTCTTCGATCTGTTCAGGAGAGGTGGTATCGGATGGCAAGACGTCGTTGAGCTGATCGAAGGTCACGAAGCCGCGCTTCTTGGCCTGCTTGATCATCTTCTTGACGGCAGCGTCGGACAGGTCGAGCAAAGGTGACGGCGCGTCTGCGGAGTCCTTCTCCGGCGTGTCAGCTGCCTTGTCGTCTTTTTCCTTGTCCTTGGTCTGCAGCGTCTTTGCCTTGGTGGCCATTCAATGCTCCTGAAACGCGCTCACGCCGGGGGCGTCACCGCCCCGCTATCAATCCAGGGGGCGCAGGCGCCCCGATCCAATCATCGTCACCGCTTGACGCACAAAGGGCGGCGCATATCCATCGCCACCCCCGACGTCGTCTTCGCGGTTTTCACTACTTAAGCCCAGACCCTTAACGTGGAGAGCCTTAAGCCCGGATTAACCCTGTTTTTGCAGCCAAACCATGGGTTTGGCGAGTCTTTTCGCGGTTTGCCCGGGCACCATCCGCAGCAAAGTTGTCTTACGAACTGCGCTGGAACCGCCCCGAGGATTCTCCGAACCCCTCGATCAGCGCCTCGATCCCGTCGACCTCAGCCAACCGGGCCTTCACATCGCGCAACCAGCCGTAGTTCGTTTCGCTCGCTTCTGCGCCCAGAGCAAGCTCCGCGTCTTTAAGCTCCCTAAGTAATGAGTGCCACTGGCGATGCAAGGCAACGAGCTGCGTCCAGGTGGAAAGAACATCCTCGCGGGCCGCACCAGGCCGCGCCGCCCACACCGCCTGGGTGGTAACTGCCTGCTCAACATGCTGTAATTGCTCTGAATATCCGGCTTTAACCAGATCTGAACGCATTTGTTCACTTTGCTCGGCCTCATCGCCGTGATGATGCTCATGGGCAAAGGCCGCGATGATCCCGGCGCGCAACCGGTGCATCTCGGGATGGGCGAGTTCCAACGCCGCCACCTCCTCCAGCCGGTCATGCAGCAGCCAGGGATGGTTGATCAGCGACTGCACGATCAGCGCCTCGCGCCTCGAAATGGCGCTGCGCTGGCCGCGCATGATCGACGACGTCGCAAGCTGTGGACTGACCACCTGATAGGGCCCGCGCTGGATGGTCTGGGGCCCGGCATTGGCCCCGCCCCGCCCGCCGCCACTGATTCGCCCGGCTGGACCGGGGGTAAACGGACGCGGACTGCGCGCAAAACCGCCGCCTCCGCCACCCTGCTGAAAGCCACCGCGGCCGCCGTTGTTGCCGCCATAGTTTCGCGGGCCGGTGCCGAAGGCGCGCTGCAGCCGCTCGGTCATGTCCTGGCGGTAGTATTTCTTCACGACATCGTCGCGGATGCCGTTCGACAATTCGTTGATGCGCGCCTCCAGCGCCGCACGGCGCTCCGGCGTCGCGAATGTGCCGCCGGCGATCTCCCGCGCCCAGATCAGATCCGACAGCGTGCCCGCCGCCGCCATCACGTCCTCGATCGCCGCGCGGCCGCCGGAGCGCGCGAGGTCGTCGGGGTCCTGCCCCTCGGGCAGCAGCGCAAAGCGCAAACTCTTGCCGGGCTTGAGATGCGGCAGCGCCAGCTCCGCCGCGCGCCATGCCGCTTTCTGCCCGGCCTTGTCGCCGTCGAAACACAGGATGGGCTCGTCGGCCATCCGCCACAGCAATTGCAACTGGTTCTCGGTCAGCGCCGTGCCGAGCGGCGCGACCGCGCCGGGAAAGCCGACCCCCACCATGGCGATGACGTCGACATAGCCTTCGACTACGACGAGCGGCGCGCCGTCATGCGCGGCCTTCCGCGCCATCGGCAGGTTGTAGAGATTGTCGCCCTTGTGAAACAGCGGGGTTTCCGGCGAGTTCAGATATTTTGCCGGCGCATCCTTCTTCAGCGCGCGGCCACCAAAGGCGATGATGCGTCCGCGCACGTCCGAAATCGGAAACATCACGCGGTCGCGGAAGCGATCATAGGGCACCGGGATGTCTTCGCCGCCGATCAGCAATCCGGCCTCGACCATGTCGGGCACGGGCACGCCGGCGGCGCCGAGATATTCCTTCAGCGCGAACCGATCTTCGGATGCGAAGCCCATGCGGAACTGGAGCTGCACCGCGGGCGTGATACCGCGATCGGCGAGATAGCCGCGCGCGCGGGCGCCCTCGCGCCCCACCAGCGTGTCGGCGAAGAATTTTGCGGCGAGATCCATCACGTCATACAGCGTCTTGCGGCGCTGCTCATGCCGCGCCGCATCCGGCGTCGCCGCCGGCAGCGCCACGCCGGCCATCTGCGCCAGCCGCTCGACCGCCTCGACGAAACTGGCGCCGTCGGTCTCCATCACGAAATTGATGATGTCGCCGTGCTTGCCCGACGAGAAATCGTGGTAAAATCCCTTCTCGTCATTGACGAAAAACGACGGCGACTTCTCCTGCTGGAACGGCGACAGGCCCTTCCACTCCCGCCCTGCCTTCTTCAACTTGACGCGCTTGCTCACGACTTCCGAAACCGGAAGCCGGGCGCGCAGATCGTCGAGGAATTGGGGCGTGAAGCGCATGGGGCCGTTATCGTGCGATCGGGTTAGGTAAGTGTTGCGGGCTCGGATGTGAGCCTTTTGGGCTTAGCCCATGAGCCTTGGCCCAGCCGACCATGGATATAGGTTTTCCGGGAGCAGATTTGAACCTGCGGTTCTTGCGCCCGCTATTCACAGGCGAAAATAAAGCTCGTCATTCCGGGGCGCACGCGCAACTTCGCGCGGGCGAACCCGGAATCCCGGTGTGTTCATCGCGACTGGACACCGGGAAGCGAGCGACGATGAACATCTCGGGATAATTGGAATGGCTGAGGTTCGCGTGCGGCTGTCGCCGCGCGCGCCCCGGAATGACGAGTTTGTGTCAATTTGCTTGAACTCGCACCGGTTCCACGATCACATATCCCATGTTCACGACATTCCGCGGCGGAAATACCGGTGCATGGCAGGTGATCTCGATCTCGCCCGTCAAGGGCGAGGCGCTGAAACCCGTTGCGGCGCTGTCCATCACCCATGCCGATGCCATCTCACTGCCGCTGCTGCCCTCGCAGACATCATGGCGTCTCGCCGGCGTAGCCAGTCATGTCCGCTATGTCGAACGTACCGAGAAGATCGCACTGGTCGCCGCGCAGGCCGGGCTCGGCCGCGCCGAGGCAACCCATGGCGCACTGATCCCCATCAGGAAGAACGCAGCCTGGTGGGACATGACCCAGAACGAGCGGCGCCGGATTTTCGAGGACAAATCCCGCCACATTGCCGACAGCCTGAAATACCTACCCGCCATCGCGCGGCAGCTCTACCATTCCCGCGATCTCGGCGAGCCCTTCGATTTCCTCACCTGGTTCGAATATGCGCCGGAGCACGCGCAGGAATTCGAGGATCTCGTCGGCGGCCTGCGCGAGACGGAAGAGTGGAGCTATGTGGAACGCGAGGTCGATGTGCGGGTGGTGCGATGAAATACCTCAAAGTGAAGTGGGAGCACTCCTTCGAGGATCAGCCGGTATTGCTCTATAGCGAACTCGATCACGAGTTGCGGGAAATTCGCAAGGTCGAGTATTACGCCGACGGGCGCATGGACTTTGCCGATCGAGAGGGAAGCTCTGGTCACACACGTCTCAGTGTCGAGCCGTTGCCTTCGCTCGAAGCGATCGCTGCTCAGGCCGAATTCGAGCCGATGATTATTCCTGCCGCAGAGTTCGAGACCGTGTGGGCGCAGGCGAAGGTAACATAGGCAAAGCGCATCAAAACGCGCCTGATCGCCTCCATCTTTGGCAACAAACATCCAACCTGCATGGCTCCCATTCAAGACGCCGCACTTCTGGCATGGCATCACATGCGCCATATCTCTCCCACCGCCCCGCCCGCCTGAAAGCCTCCATGTCCTCATCGTCCGAACATCTCGCCCGCGACTCCGGTCCCGGCGGCTGGCTGATTTTTTCCTTTGCCGTCGCCTGCGGCGTCACCGTCGCCAATATCTATTACGCGCAGCCGCTGGTGGGGCCGATCAGCGAGAGCTTCGGCCTCGACCTGTCATCGGCCGGCATCATGCTCACCATGGTGATGTTCGGCTATGTGCTGGGCCTGCTGTTCCTGGTGCCGCTCGGCGATCTCGTCGAGAACAAACGGCTGATCCTGATCACACTGGGCAGCCTGATCGTGAGCTTGCTGATCGCCGCAGCCGCCCCCACTGCAGCGATCTTCATCGCCTCGACCTTGCTGCTGGGTATCGCCGCCGTGGGCACACAGATGATCCTGCCGGTCGTGGCGCATCTGGCGCCCGAGCAACGGCGCGGGCAGATCGTCGGCACCGTGATGAGCGGGCTACTGTTCGGCATCCTGCTGTCGCGGCCACTGGCCACCATGGTGGCCGGTTCGTTCGGCTGGCGCGCGGTGTTCGTGATGTCCGCGGCGCTGATGTGCGGCGTATTCGCACTGATGGTGATCGCGCTGCCACGCCGGCAACCGAAGCATGAACTGACCTATGCGACGCTGATCCACTCGCTGTGGGACCTGATGCTGACCACGCGGGTGCTGCAGCAGCGCTCGGCCTATCAATGCCTGCTCTATGGATCCTTCAGCCTGTTCTGGACGGCGATGCCGCTGGTGCTGGAGCAGCCGCCATTTTCGTTCGGCCATATCGCCATGTCGGCCTTCCTGCTGTCCGGCGCAGGCGGCGCACTGGTGGCGCCGCTTGCGGGACGCCTCGCCGATAGCGGCCGCGGCGATCTCGTCACCGTCACGGCCATGCTGCTGGTGCTGGTGAGCTTTGTGCTGACCTGGATCGGCGGCCACACCGGCGGCGCGACTGCCGTGACGCTGTTCGTGATCGCGGGCATCCTGATCGATGCCGGCACGCAGGGTAATGTCGTTGCCGGACAACGCGCGATCTATGCCCTCGCCGGCCATATCCGCAGCCGGCTCAACGCGCTGTTTCTCGCTTGCGCGTTTTTCGGCGGCGCGATCGGTTCGGGCTTCAGCGGATTTGCAGTGGCATCAGGCGGCACGTCGATGATCGCACTGATCGGCATCGGTGCATCGCTGATTGCGCTGGCTTTGTTCGGGCTGGAAGTGGCGAGCCGGAAGAAGGTTGCCTAAGGCGCCAGGAAGCGGCCCGACATGATGCGCGTCGTCTCATCGACTGGCTTGTTGTAGATATAGGTCCAGGCTTCGCTCACGCTGCCATCGGCGAGCGTCACAGCGATCCGTTCACGCAGATACAGCGCCGGCTGCGGATGATCCGGGCCGACGCTCTCATAGTCATCGAGCGCCGCCATCAACTCGTTCGGCTTGCGCAGCCGGAACAGCTCGCCGAACACGATGTCCCCGGGATCGTCGGAGTGCAGCAGGCCGGGATAATGCGCGATCATATAGAGCCTGCCACGGCACGAGGCCTCGCCGAGGAAATCCGCGCCGGACGAGAGCAGCTTCGACATCGGATGATCGAAACCGCGCATCAATGTGCCGTAGACGAAAACGCGATCGGGCATGACGGGAGCTAGACTTTCTCGGCCAGCGCCGCGGCGACATCGTCGCCCGCGGACACCACATTGATACTCACATCCATGCCGAGAAATGCATCGGCCGAGCCCATATAGGTGCCGTGCAGCGGCACCGCCTGGCGCGGATCGCGCGCCACCGCGACGCGAATGAGATCCTTGCTGCCGATGATGCCATTGGTCGGGTCGAATTCGATCCAGCCTGCGGCCGGCAGATAGACCTGCACCCAGGCATGGGTCGAGCCACCGCCCACATAATTGTGCTCGCGGTCGCCATGGATGAACAGATAGCCCGACACGAAACGCGCGGCGATACCGAGCCGGCGCAGCGCCTCGATCATGAACAGCGCGAAATCGCGGCAGGTGCCGGATTTGGTCTGCAGCGTATCGAGCGGATGCTGGGTGCCGTGCTCGTAGCGCTTGCGATAGGCGAACTGCTTGCGGATGCCGAGCGTCATGCCGGTCAGAATATTGACGCTCGGCGTGCGGCCCTGCGGATCGAGAAATCCGCGCGCCCATGCGGCGAGTTCGCCATCGGGATCGCCATATTGCGGCCGGATGAATTCCTGCAGATCGGGCAGCTCCTCGGCGTCATAGAGGAACGGATAGAAATAGGCCTTGTCATCAGCGGTCAGCGCGAACTCATCCGATGGCAGATGTTCGATGGTTGCGGTGGAGACGAAGGTGAGTTTGCGCGCGTGCTCATCGAAAGTGGCGATAGCTACCGAATTGCCGAACACGTCATGGATCCAGCGCAGCGACGCCGGCTCGGGCGTGATCTCGAGCTTGCCATTGAGCATGCGCAGATCATGGCCATCGCGCGGCCGCAGCATGATCCGGTGTTCGCCGAATGCGACGGGATGCGCATAGCGATATTCGGTCTTGTGATGAATCGTGAGCAAGGGCATCAATGGTTCGTTCATGCGTGATTTGTCCCGTGTAATTTATACGGAAGCCTGCAGAATCACAGGCCGGGATGCCGCATCGTTAGGCAATATCGGGAAAAAGCCTTGGACAGAATTTTGGACAGAGCCTTGGATAGCAATCAAGACACATCCCTACGTCTCGGCCCCCAGGAGGTTCCGCCCGTTCTGGAACTCAATACCGCCGGACACTCTCCTTTTCTGCTGACCTGCGATCACTACGGCCGGCTGATTCCCGAGATGCTCGGCGATCTCGGCCTGCCAGAAAGCGAGCTCGTCCGCCACATCGCCTGGGATGTCGGCATCGCCGGCGTGGCCGAGCAGATGGCTCGGGCGCTCGATGCGCATCTCGTGGCCCAGCGCTATTCGCGGCTCGTCATCGACTGCAACCGCCCGCCGGACGCCGTGAGCGCGATTCCGCTGATCAGCGAGGCGACCACCGTGCCCGGCAATGACGGTCTCACGTCCGATGCGAAGGCGCGCCGGCGCGAGCTGATCTTCGATCCGTATCACCGGCGCATCGACGAGGTGATCGATGCAAGGCTGGCAAAGGGCCAGCCGACAGTGCTGGTGTCGCTGCACAGTTTCACGCCTATCTATGCCGGCATTCCCCGCCCCTGGCATATCGGCACGCTCTATCAGCACGACAGCAAACTGCCACCGTTGCTGCTGCAGCTGTTGCGCGCCGAAGCCGATCTGGTAGCGGGCGACAACGAACCCTATGCGGTGTCCGATGCCACCGACTACACAATTCCCGTGCATGGCGAGAAGCGCGGACTGATGAATACGGGCATCGAGATCCGGCAGGATCTGATCACCGACCCAAGCGGCCAGACCGAGTGGGCGGAGCGGCTGACGCGCATTTTTACGGAGATCGAGGCGACGCTGATCACGCCGCGCGCGTCGCATCTGTAGCCTTTGATGCCGGCGTAGCTGCCAATGCGCCTGCGCGGCGTGAGGTGCCTAGCCGTGCGTCCCGATGAAATAAGCCACCACCACAAATCCCGCCGCAACCGCCCACAGGAAATACGCCGCGCGGCCACCAGGGCTCAGCGTCGAGTCAGACGGATTGTCCGGATTGACGAAGACCTTCACCGCGTCACCGTTCTTGTAGTCCATCCCGAACAGCCGCAACTGCCATTGCGGCGGGTTCGGGTTGCTCGTGCTCAAGCTGCCGGCGGATCCGATATAGGCGACGTGCTTGAAGCGATAGTTGTATTGCACGTTCCGGGTCTGCATCACCGGCCCACTACGACCGGTGTCGCTGTCACGGCTCACATAGGTCTCGGGCGCGCCCAGTTTGACGATGCCGGGCACCACCGGCCACTTCTTGGCCAGAGATCCCTGCCGGTGTAGCGCCAGGCCGAACAAGGCAACGAGGAAGCCGAACCCGCAGAGCGCCGTCACAATCGGCGATCGCTTCGGATCGGCAAGATGCTCTGCGATGAATTCGTTGATGCGGACGCCGCCAAAGATGCCGCCGACCACGATCGCCAGCACGATGACGGCGGCGATGCCCAGGCAGCCGCCAATGCCCTTCGGCATCTCGCGATCGAGCACGGCGTCGCGCGGGTGTCGCGGATTGTAATACACCATCACCGCGGTGCCGACCGGATAGCGCGCGATTGTCTCGGCGACTTCAAAATTGCCGCGGTCCTCGCCGATACTGACGCGGTTGTTGGTGAGCTTCTGTCCGCTAACGGTGTATTCGTAGACGATATTCGCAAAGTTGCGCTGCTCGGTGCGCTTGCGCTCCTCGCGGGTGTCGTCGAGCACCTTGACGTCGCGCACTTCGGACGTCGAGACGATCACCTTGCCGAAGGTGGACGGCCAGTCGCTGGCAGCGCGGACCTGCAGATATTTAGTGCCGGCGGCGACCAGGATCAGGCCAAACGGCGCCAGCAGCATGGCATAGACGAACCAGGGAATGTCGGGCACGGCGAAACCTCATGGCACGGCGCGGCGCGCCCCGAAGTTTGACGTGACGATGCGGCGAAAGGTTCAGCGCGACAAAAGATTCACCGCGCTCGGGTCAGCGCCAGCCAGACCCCGCCGCCGATCATGAAGCCGCCGGAGATCCGCGACAGCAACCGCGTCCGCCGTGCCGAGAAGAATTGTCGCGCACGGCCCGCGGCCACCGCATAGACGATATCGGTGAGCGCGGCCGTCACCATGAAAGTCGCACCAAGGATTCCGACCTGCAGGATGTGGTTCTTCTCCATATCAACGAATTGCGGAATGAAGGCGCCGAAGAACACCAGCACTTTCGGATTGCTGAGCAGCACCATCATGCCCTGCAGGAAGAAGCCGCCACGCGGCGGCGCCGGCGGCGTATCCGCATCGATACCCTCGACCGGCGCGCGGACCATCTTGATGCCGAGCCACACCAGATAGGCGGCGCCGGCAAAGCGTACCCAGTCGAACCAGTAGCCCATGGTGGCCATCAGCGTCGCCAGCCCAAGCGCGACGATGCCGATGACCACGGCAAGCCCTGCTTGCGTGCCTGCGATGCTGATCATCGCCGCGCGCGTGCCGTAGCGCAGCCCATTGGCGATCACCAGCGTGACGTTCGGCCCGGGGAGCAGCGCCAGCGCAATGCAGGCGACGACGAAAGCGAGATAGACTTGCAGCGACATCGGCACGCTCCTATTCCGATTTTATCTACGTCATGGCCGGGCTTGTCCCGGCCATCCACGCCCTTATTGCAGGCCAAGACGTGGATGCCCGGCACAAGGCCGGGCATGACGACGGTGTGTTGTCTTAACACTAGCACTCGTATTGCTCGCAGCAAAACACACTTGCCCGGCAGGGCGCCATCTGGTTGCCTGTCACTGCACGCATGGAGCAACGGCCATGATCGATATCAACAGGTTCCGGCCCGCGATCGTCTACACGATCTATATCGCCGCCACGCCCGAAAAAGTGTGGCAGGCGCTGACCTCCGCGGAGTTCAGCCGGCAGTATTTCTCCGGCTTCGCGGTCGAGCTCGAACAGAAGATCGGCGGCGCGTTCAAGGTGCTCGCGCCGGATGGATCGCTGCATGTTTCGGGCGAGGTGATAGAACACGATCCGCCGCGCAAACTGACGATCACATGGGACGTGAACTGGCCCGGACTTGTCGAAGCGCTCGGCTCGACACTCGTCACCTATGATCTCGCGCCATCAGGCGAGACGGTGAAGCTGACCATGACGCAGGCGCATGACCGCGAACTCAGCGACGACATACTGTCCGGCGGACGCGCAGGCTGGCCGGCGATCCTGTCGAGCCTGAAGAGTTTGCTGGAAACGGGCGAGGTCCCCGCAATCCAGATGGAGCCGCCGCTGAAGTTGCTGGCAGCGCTGAAGGAGATGGGGATCAAGGTGCCTGGGATGTGAGCGGCAAGGCGATGGCCGTGCGCTCCCTCTCCCCGCATTTGCGGGGAGAGGGGTGGGGTGAGGGGCTGGGGTACGTCGCCCTCACGAAGCTTCACTCTCGGGTCGGTGAGATTCGAGAGTGGCGTGGTTGGTACGAACTGTGTGCCCTGCCCCTCACCCGCCGCGAAGACGCGGCGACCTCTCCCCGCGAAGGGCGGGGAGAGGTTAAGAGCTACCCCAGCGCCCGCAATTCCCGCCTGAGCACCTTGCCCGTCGCCGTCATCGGCAGCGACTCCGCGAACTGCACATGGCGCGGATATTCATGCGCCGCGAGTTGCGATTTGACGAAATCCTGCAGCTCGCGCGCCAGCTTGTCACTCGGTTCAAAGCCCGGACGCAGCACGATCCACGCTTTCACTGCCTCGGTGCGGATCGGGTCGGGAATGCCGACCACCGCCGACAGTGCGACCGCGGGATGCTTCAGCAGCGTGTGCTCGATCTCCGACGGGCCGATGCGATAGCCGGCTGATGTGATCACGTCGTCCTCGCGTGACACATACCAGAAGTAACCATCATCATCCTGGATGCCCAGATCGCCGGTCAGCAGAAATTCGCCGGCGAATTTCTTCGCGGTGCCTTCGGGGTTCTGCCAATAGCCGAGCATGGTGCAGGGATTGGGCTGTCTGATACCAACAATGCCGCGCTCGCCGCGCGGCAGTTCTTCGCCCTGCTCATTGACGATACGCACATCGAAGCCCGGCGTCGGCTTACCCATGGAGCCCGGCCGGATCGAAAACAGATCGGCATTGTTGCCAACCACGAGATTGCATTCGGTCTGGCCGTAGATCTCATGCGCGTCGATGCCGAATGTATTGCGCACCCAGTCGAGCAATTCCGAACCGAGCGACTCGCCGCCGGTGAGCATGCTGCGCAGCTTCACGCCATCATGTTTGACGTTTGCCTGCCGCATCAGCTTCAGCGCCGTCGGCGGCAGGAACACATTGCGTATCTTGTGGTCGGCCATCAGCTGCATCGCGGCGTCAGGTTCGAATTTCCTGGCGCGATAGCCGACGATCGGCACGCCGTGATACCAGGCAGGAAACAATGCATCGAACAGCCCGCCGATCCACGCCCAGTCGGCCGGCGTCCAGTAGACGTCGCCGGGCTTGGGGAAGAAACCGTGCACCATCTCCACATTGGGCAGATGGCCAAGCAGCACGCGATGCGCATGCAGCGCGCCCTTGGGATTTCCCGTCGTGCCCGAGGTGTAGATGATGATCGCGGGATCGTCGCAGGACGTATCGACCGTGGTGAAGTCTTCGGACGCCGCCTCGATCGCCGACCAGAACGGTTTGGCGCCGGCATGCGGCGCACTGTCCGTGACATAGATATCTTGTAAATGAGGCAGCCGCTCGCGGATTTTCGACAACTTGTCCCAGCCCCCCGCGTCGGTGACGATGGCCTTGGCTCCGGAATTGGCAAGGCGGAATTCCAGCGCGTCCTCGCCGAACAGCGTGAACAGCGGCACCGACACCAGCCCGGACCGGAACGCCGCGAGATGCGCCACCGGCAATTCCACCGATTGGGACAAAAACACCGCAATGCGGTCGCCGCGCTGCAGGCCGTCCGCCTTCAGCACATTGGCGAAGCTGCGCGAGAAAGCCTGCATCTCGTCGAAGGAGAAACGATGCGTGCCGCGGTCCTCGTCTACATAGATCAGCGCCAGCCGCCCGCTACCGTCGGCATGACGGTCGCAGGCCACCGTCGCGATATTGAATCGCTCCGGCACGTCCCAGCGGAAATTGCGGGCGAGCGTCTCATAATCCGTGGTTTCGACCAGCATCGGCACTCCCTGCCCTCATGGAGAGGAGCGCGCTCTTGCGCGCGTCTCGAACCATGATTGTTTTGCACATCCTTCGAGACGCGGTCGAAGAGACCGCTCCTCAGGATGAGGGATCGCTTGTGGATCCATTATGAAGTTCAAGGCAAAAGAACTCTAAACGATAGCCGCCGTCCGCCAAAGTGCCTTGAAATTCCCGGCCCGGCATGGTCTCAAGCACCCTATTCGGAACCCGGCGCTATCGGCGCCTTCGCAAGCTCAATCCGGCAGAAATTCCCCATGGCACGCAGGTTTTCGGCCGCCTACCAGTCGGAGCCAGTATCCAGCCTGGCGCTGTGGGCGCGGCGCCTCGCGGTTTTCGCCGCCATTGCCGCCATCACCTCGATCATCATCGTTCGCTTCGGGTTCCTCGAAGTGAAACCGGCGCTGATGACCTTCTTCGGGGCGTTGGGCTTTGCCGGCCTGTCGATCCTGGTGGCCCTCGCCGGCTTTGCCGCGATCTGGCAGAACGGCTCGCGCGGCATGAGCGTGATCATGGTGGCGCTGATGCTCGACGTCGTGATCCTGGCGTATCCCGGCTACCTTGCGTACCAGTATCGCAAGCTGCCGAAGATCCACGACATCACCACCGACCCCGTCGACCCGCCGCGCTTCGAGGCGCTGGCGCGGCTGCGGACCGGCAACGGCACCAATTCAGCGGTCTATTCCGGCCTCTACTCCGCGGAGCAGCAGCGCACGGCCTATCCGGATATCGAGCCGGTGGAGCTGGAGGTGCCTGTACAACGCGCCTATGACGTGACGCGCGCCTTGGTCGAAAAGCGCAAGTGGATCGTCATCGACGAGCGTCCGCCGCAGCCCCCGCGCCGCATTGGCCGCATCGAGGCGGTGGCGCGCACCCCTATCATGGGTTTTCGCGAGGACGTCTCGATCCGGTTCACACCCGACGGCGAAGGCTCACGCGTCGATATCCGCTCGTCGTCGCGCTATTTCGAAGGCGACCTCGGCAGCAACGCCGCGCGCATCACCAAGCTGATCGACGACATCAACACCGCTGTCGACAGCGCGCCGGCGCCCAAGAAGGCCGCGACGCCGGCGAAGGCTGCGGCAAAGGGCGCGAAGAAATAGGCCGCTGCCCTCCTCAACGAGAATTCACCCCCGCGCACGTTTCTCCACATTCGCGATCCGCTCTGGCACACCGAACTCCTGCCGGCAGACATCAGCGAGAACCGCGATCCCTTCGCGGATTTCGTCATGCGTGGGGCTGGCAAAGCAGATGCGAATGTGGCTGTGCGCATAGGCCTTGTCGACAGACCACTCCGGGCCGGGATTTATCGACACGCCGGCCTTGAGCGCGGCCTGATAGAGCTTCATCGCATCGACATTGGCGGGCAGTTTCACCCACAGGAAGATGCCGCCTTTGGGTTCGTCGAATTCCGCCGCCGTGCCGAACTGTTCGTTGAGCGCATCCATCAGCGTCTCCAGCTTGGCGCGCAACCCGCGTGTTGCCTTCAGCACATGATTAGCGAAATGCGGCACGCAATATTCGGCGAGGACCATCTGCTCCAGGGCGCCGGAGCCGGCATCGGTCTTCAGCGCCAGCATGCGTGACATGATCTCCCAGGGCGCGACGATGTAGCCGACACGGAGAGCAGGCGCGATCGACTTGGAGAACGAGCCGATATGGATCACGCTGCCGGTCTTATCCATCGCGTGAATCGCCGGCGGACGCTCGCCGTTCCAGATCAGGTCGGCATAGCAATCGTCCTCAAAGATGGGGACGCCATATCTGGCCGACAGCGCCAGCAGCTCACGGCGACGGCTTTCCGGCATGATGGTGGCGGTCGGGTTCTGCACGGTCGGGATCGTATAGATATATTTCGGCCGGATGCCCTTCGCCTTCAGATCTTCCAACGCCGTGGCCAGCGCGTCCATCCGCATGCCGTCGTCATCTAAGGGGATACCGACGATATTGACGCCGAGACGGGTGAGCCGGTTGATGGAGCCTTGATAGCAATCGCGCTCGATGATGACGGTGTCGCCCTTGGCCAGCAGGCTGTGATTGACGAGGTCGAGCGCCTGCAGCGAACCGGAGACGACCAGGATGTCATCAGCCGTACAATCGATGCTTGCGTCGCGCTTCAGCTTGCCGGCGATGAAATCCCGCAGCGGCAGATAGCCCTGCGGACCGCTCGCCAGACCGTAGGTTGCCAGCATGTGTCCCTCGCGCAGCATGACGGCATTGGCGGCGGCAGTCAGACCCTCCACCGGCACCTGGTCCATATCGTTGTTCCCGCCGACGAAGCTGTATTTGGCGAGACCGGTCCATTTTGCCGCAGCCGCGGGCAGGCCCGGAGGCAGCAATGGCGCGTAGTCGAACCGTGCAGTGGTCATGAACGTCGTCTCCCTGAAGCTTTTTATGATGAAGGCTGCCTCGTTGGACCGCCCCCCGCGTGTATCGCGCGCCGAATGCCGGATATTACCCCTTTGCCCTCACGCGGCGCACCATTAGAGTGCCGCCGAAATGTAAGGCTTTTCCGGCAGGGGCATGCACGACTTAATCCGCGATATCACGCTGTGTATCCTGTTTGCGTGGGGCATCGGGCTTATTGCGCATTTCACCCGTCAGCCGTTGATTCTTGCTTATTTGATTGCCGGCTTCATCATTGGGCCATTCGGCATCGGCTGGGTCAAGTCGGACGAATCCATCAGCACGATCTCCGAACTCGGCCTGATCTTCATGCTGTTCATGATCGGTCTCGAGATCGATCTGAAGAAGATCATCCGCGCCGGCAAGGTCATCCTGTTCGCCGCGGGCGGCCAGTTGATCGCAGGCTGCGTGCTCGGCGCCGCCTTCTTCATGGCGCTCGGGCTCAAGCTCGGCGGCGGCGGGTTCGACGCGCTGTATCTCAGCGTCGCCTGTGCGCTCTCCTCCACGGTGGTCATCGTCAAGGTGCTCTACGAGAAGCGCGAGCTCGACACCCTGCCCGGCCGCATCACGCTCGGCATCCTGGTGCTGCAGGACATTTTCGCGATCCTGTTTCTGGCCGTGCAGCCGAGCCTCGCCGATCTGCAGGTCAGCGTTGTCGCGCTGTCGATCGCCCGCGTCGGCGTGCTGGTCGCCACCGCGCTGATCCTGAGCCGCTATGTGCTGCCGGCGCTGTTCCACCAGATCGCGCGGCGGCCGGAGCTGGTGCTGCTGGGTGCGCTGGCCTGGTGCTTCCTGATCGGCGAAATCGCCGAACGGCTGCATCTGTCGCGCGAGATGGGATCGCTGGTGGCCGGCGTATCGCTATCGACCTTCCCCTACGCGCTGGACGTCACTGCCAAGGTGACGACGCTGCGGGATTTCTTCATCACGCTGTTCTTCGTCGCCGTCGGCATGACGATCCCGATCCCGAACGGCGCCACTATCGGCCTTGCACTGATCATCGCCGTGTTCACCGTGATCAGCCGTATGCTCACGACCTTCACGCCGCTGTATCTGATGAAGCAGGGCCTGCGCGCCAGCCTGCTGCCGGCGCTCAATCTGGCGCAGATCAGCGAATTCTCGCTGGTGGTGCTGCAAACGGGAATTGCCGCCGGCCATATCACAACGCAGACCTCCAGCGCGGCGTCCTTTGCCTTCGTGATCCTGGCGGTCCTCTCCACCTTCGCGATGATGCGCAGCGACCAGATCACGCGCCTCTTGATCGGCCCGATGAAGCGCATCGGGCTGCGCGACCTCGATCACGGCCAGGGCCGCGAGGGCGATCATGCCGAGGGCCATGGCGACGCTCGCCGCATCGTCATTCTCGGCTTCTTCCGCACAGCCTCTGCCCTGCTCGCCGAGATCGAGCGCCAGAACACGTCGCTGCTCGACCAGATCAGCGTCGTCGACTTCAATCCGAACGTCTTCCGCACTTTGGTCGGGCGCGGCCAGCACGTGATCTATGGCGACATCAGCAATGTCGACACGCTGGTCCATGCCGGCGTCGGCAAGGCCGAGATCATCATTCTCAGCGTGCCGGACTCGCTCCTGAAGGGCGCGAATAACGAGAAGCTGGTCCGCCATGTCCGCTCGATCAACCCGAACGCCAAGATCATCTCGACGGCGGACGTGCTCGGCGACGTGAGCGATATTTACGCGGCCGGCGCCGACTACGTCACCGTGCCCCGGCTCAGCGACGCCCATGCGCTGTATGAGGTGATCGAGGCCGCCGATCAGGGCCTGCTCGACGCCAAACGCGCCGAAATGGACGCGCAACTGGCGGAGCGAAGGGAAGTGCTGCCCTAACCTCCCCCCGCTTGCGGGGAGAGGTCGCCGCGTCTTCGCGGCGGGTGAGGGGGACTTTCCATCCACTCATCAGTTCGTGGAACGTCCCCCTCATCCGACCCGATCATGCTTCGCAAGCGGGGAGAAGGCAAACTCCCCATTCCGCACTGCGAACCCGCATACCGCCCCCCATTTCCGCGGGTTGCACCGCCCCCCGCTCTGCGCCATATGGACTTCACACAGAGCAAGAGTGCATCCGAGGCGAATTTTATGGCCGACCCGATTTCAGACGTTCTGCAAGCCTTTGCCGCCGGCGAAATGGTCGTGGTGACCGACGATGACGACCGCGAGGGCGAAGGCGACCTCATCGTCGCCGCGTCGTTCTGTACCGCCGAAAAGATGGCCTTCATCATTCGGCACACCTCCGGCATCGTCTGCGCGCCGATCACCACCGAGGATGCGCGCCGGTTGCGGCTCGATCCGATGGTCGTCAACAACGATAGCAACCACACCACCGCCTTTACCGTCTCCATCGACTACAAGCCCGATGGCGGTACCGGTATTTCAGCCGATGAGCGCGCCTCCTGCTGCCGCGCACTGGCCAATCCGAATGCCGGCGCCAATGACTTCGCCCGTCCCGGTCATATCTTCCCGCTGATCGCTAGGGAGGGCGGCGTGCTGATGCGCTCCGGCCATACCGAAGCCGCCGTCGATCTCTGCAAGCTGGCCAATCTCGCGCCCGTCGGCGTCATCAGCGAATTGATGAACGACGATGGTTCGGTGATGAAGGGCCAGCAGGTCGTCGACTTCGCAGCCAAGCACAAGCTCAAGCATGTCACGATCGCTGACATGATCGCCTATCGTCAGGCCCGCGAGAAGCTGATCGAGCGCGTCTCGACCTTCACCACCGACAGTCCGATCGGCCCGCTGCACGGCTATTCCTATCGCTCGCCGTTCGATCCGATCCACCACGTCGCCTTCGTCTATGGCAGCGTCGGCGACGGCAAGAATGTGCTGACGCGCTTCCACAAGCCGAACATCGTCCGCGACGTATTCTTCGGGCCGGCGAAGATGCAGACCGTGCTGGAACGCTTCAAGAAGAACGGCAGCGGCGTGCTGGTCTATCTGCGCGACGGCGCCGCGGGTGTGCCCGTCGAGCCGCTCGATGCGCCGAAGTCGGCGGAAGCCGACCGCAACCGGCAGTGGCGTGAAATCGGCGTCGGCGCGCAGATCCTGCGCGATCTCGGCGTCACCTCGATCCGCCACCTGACCTCGTCGACCCATGACTACAAGGGCCTGTCGGGTTTCGGTATCGAGATCGCCTGCAACGAACAGCTTGAAGGCTAAAGGTCGAAGACCTAAAATGCTGCATTCCACATGGGCCAGAGCCGCTTCCGGCAGCAATGGCCTTTGTGAGACGTAGATGCGCAGGCAAGGAAACCAAAAAGCCTGCGCCAAATCAGCCACGATATGAAAGGGATTTCGATGAGCGTTGCCCCCAAGGGTAAGGACAAGCCTGCTGCGAATTTTCAGTGGGACGATGCATTCCTGCTCGATAGCCAGCTCACCGAAGACGAGCGCATGATCCGCGACACCGCGCGCGCTTACGCCCAGGACAAGCTGCTGCCGCGCGTCAACGACGCTTATCTCAATGAGCATACCGACCGCGAAATCTTCAACGAGATGGGCGAGCTCGGCCTGATCGGCATCACGCTGCCGGAAGACTATGGCTGCGCCAATGCCAGCTATGTCGCGTACGGCCTCGTGGCCCGCGAAATCGAGCGCGTCGACTCGGGCTACCGCTCGATGAACTCGGTGCAGTCGTCGCTGGTGATGTATCCGATCTACGCTTACGGCGACGAGAACCAGCGCAAGAAGTACCTGCCCAAGCTCGCCACCGGCGAGTGGGTCGGCTGCTTCGGCCTGACCGAGCCCGATGCCGGCTCCGATCCCGGCGGCATGAAGACCCGCGCCGAAAAGGTGTCGGACGGCTACAAGCTCTCCGGCTCCAAGATGTGGATCTCGAATGCGCCGATCGCCGACGTGTTCGTGGTCTGGGCGAAGTCCGCCGCGCATGACAACCAGATCCGCGGCTTCATCCTCGAGAAGGGCATGAAGGGTCTCACGGCGCCGAAGATTGGCGGCAAGCTCTCGCTGCGCGCTTCGATCACCGGCGAAATCGTCATGGACGGCGTGATCGTGCCGGAAGAGAATCTGCTGCCCAACGTGTCGGGCCTGAAGGGTCCGTTCGGCTGCCTCAACCGCGCCCGCTACGGCATCTCCTGGGGCGTGCTCGGCGCCGCCGAGGACTGCATGGCCCGCGCCCGCCAGTACACGCTGGACCGCAAGCAGTTCAACCGCCCGCTCGCGGCCACCCAATTGGTGCAGAAGAAGCTTGCCGACATGCTGACCGAAATCTCGCTCGGCCTGCAGGGCTCGCTCCGCGTCGGCCGCCTGATGGACGAAGGCAATTTCCATCCGGACATGATCTCGGTGGTCAAGCGCAACAATTGCGGCAAGTCGCTGGATATCGCCCGCATGGCCCGCGACATGCACGGCGGCAACGGCATCCAGGCCGAATACCATGTGATGCGCCATGCGCAGAACCTGGAGACCGTGAACACCTATGAAGGCACCCACGACGTGCACGCGCTGATCCTCGGCCGCGCCATCACGGGCATCCAGGCCTTCGGTTAAGCCGCTCGCGCTTTAAATCAACCGCTTCGAAATGCCCGGCCTCGCGCCGGGCATTTTTTATTTGGCCATACTTCCGTCATTCCGGGGCGTGGCCGGCTCTTGCCGGACGCGAACCTGGAATCCCGGAGTGTTTGGCTACGGAGACTCCCATGTCGAGATTCCGGGCTCGGTCCCGCCCCGGAATGACAGAGGGTTGACGCCCGCTCTATCATGTATCATCATAAGTTACATGAGACGAGACAACCGCCTCTCGGCCACGCTGCATGCGCTGCTGCACATGGCCGAGCAGAACCGCCCGATGACCTCCGCCGAACTGGCCATGTGCATGACCACCAATGCAGTGGTCGTCCGCCGCACCATGGCGGGACTGCGCGAAGCGGGCCTCGTGCGTTCCGAAAAGGGCCATGGCGGCGGCTGGGAGATCGCGCGCGACCTCGCAACCGTGACGCTGAAGGACATCTATGACGCGCTGGGCAAGCCCAGCCTGATGGCCATGGGTATTCATCTGGAAAGCCCGACCTGCCTCGTCGAGCAGGCCGTCAATCACTCGCTCACATCGGCCTTCGCGGAAGCGGAAGCCGTGCTGATCGGCCGCCTTGCGGATGTCACGCTGGCGCAGCTCGCCGCGGATTTTCACGCGCGGGCGGAGGATCATCGCAGCAAAATTCAGAGCAAGATTTCAAGGAAGACAAAATGAGTTTCGATGCCATTGTCATCGGCGGCAGCTATGCCGGCCTCTCCGCAGCGCTGCAATTGGCGCGTGCGCGCCGCACGGTCCTGGTGATGGATTCCGGCCAGCGCCGTAATCGCTTCGCTGAACACTCGCATGGCTTTCTCGGCCAAGATGGCCGCGCGCCCGGCGCAATCGCAGCAGACGCCCGCGCGCAATTGATGAAATATCCCACTGTCGAATGGGTCGATGCGAAAGCCTCGACGGGTGAAGGCAAAGCTGACAATTTCACGATCAACGCCGAGAGCGGCGCGCGCTATCAAGCCAGGCGTATCATTCTCGCCGCCGGCGTCGTCGATGCACTGCCGGATGTCCCCGGCCTCGCCGAGCGCTGGGGCAAGCACGTGTTTCACTGCCCGTATTGCCACGGCTACGAACTCGACCAGGGCCGTATCGGCGTGCTGGCGTCATCGGAGATGTCGATGCATCACGCCTTGATGCTGCCGGACTGGGGATCGACGACGCTGTTCCTCAATGGCGCGTTCACGCCGGACGCGGACCAGCTCATGCAACTGATGCAGCGCGGTGTCACCGTCGAGCGTGAACCGATCAGACAATTGTCAGGCGCATCCATCGATGTCGAACTCACGGATGGCCGCATCATTCCGCTCGATGGCATGTTCACGCTAACGCGCACCAGTCCGGCGTCGCCGCTCGGCGCACAGCTTGGCTGTGCCCTGGAAGAAGGGCCGATGGGACCGTTCCTGCAGACCGACATGTTCAAGGAAACCACGGTGCCCGGCGTGTTCGCCTGCGGTGACATGGCGCGCGCGACGGGCTCCGTGGCGCTTGCGGTGGGCGATGGCGCGATGGCCGGGGTCGGCGCGCATCGGTCGCTGATGTTCGGGACAGGGCACGCGTAGCTTCCAGATCTGTGCTTCCAGAGTTCGTCATGCCCGGGCTCGTTCCGGGCATCCACGCCTCGACGGCGCATACGGCAGGACGTGGATGGCCGGGACAAGCCCGGCCATGACGGTGTTTAAGCATGCATGGCAGGCGCGTCTCCGCGCTGTTTGATTTCCCTGATCATGTTGCTAGTCATCACAGGCCAAGAACACCCCGGGAAGGACCGACCATGAGCGACAAGGATAACGGCGCCAACGACGACGTTCCGTTCAATCGCGATTATCCGCTCAAGCCCGGCGTCGTCGACCAAGTCCGCCCCGGCGTGCGCCGGGTTCTCTGCAACAACCCCTCGCCTTTCACCTTTACCGGCACCAACAGCTATATCGTCGGCACCGGGAAGGTCGCGATCATCGATCCCGGCCCGGCCAATGATGCGCATCTGCAGGCGCTGCTCGATGCCGTGAAGGGCGAGACCGTGACGCATATTTTCGTCACCCATACCCATAGCGACCATTCGCCGAATACTGCGGCACTCAAGGCCGCCACATCAGCCACGGTCTATGCCGAAGGCCCGCACCGCGCCTCGCGGCCGCGCTTCGAGAGCGAGAAACATTCGCCGGAATCCGGCGCCGACCGCGACTTCAAGCCGGACGTGCTGGTGGCCGATGGCGACCTGATCGAAGGCGACGGCTGGGCGCTGGAAGGCGTGGCGACGCCGGGCCACACCGCCAACCACATGGCCTTCGCCTGGCGCGAGAAGAAGTATCTCTTTGTCGCCGATCACGTCATGGGCTGGTCGACCTCCATCGTGGCGCCGCCCGATGGCTCGATGATCGACTACATGGCCTCATTGGACAAACTCGCGGCGCGCGATGAGGACCTGTATTTCTCCGGCCACGGCCCCGATATTCCCGATGCGCAGCGCTATGTCCGCTTTCTCATTCGCCACCGCCGCGCCCGCGAAGCCTCTATCCTGCATCGCCTTGGCAAGGGCGAAGCGGATATCCCGACCATCGTGCGCGCGATCTATATCGGCCTCGACCCGCGCCTGACGGGTGCCGCCGGCTATTCCGTGCTGGCGCATCTGGAAGATCTCGTCGCCCGCGGCCTGGTGCTGACAGACGGCGATCCGGTCATCGGCGGAAGCTATCGGATGGCTGCTTAACCTCTCCCCGCATTGCGGGGAGAGGGAGCGAGAGGCCGGTGCGTCGGCTCGAAGTGAGACAGTCCTTACGGCAGGTTCACGATCTCGACCCAGTTCGGATTCTTGCCCACGGGTGTTTCACCCAGCTTGGTCAGGCTGCCCGTTGCCTTATCGATGGAGTAGGTCGTCATGCTGTTCGACAATTGCCCGACCGCCAGTAGATAGCGACCTGATGGATCGATGTTGAATCCGCGCGGCTGCTTTTCCGTGGCCGTGGAGCCAAGCGATGTCAGCGCGCCGGTTTTGGGATCGACACGAAACGCGGCGATCGTGTTGCTGGTGCGCTCCGACGCATAGAGAAACTTGCCGTCCGGCGTCAGATGGATATCCGCCGCCCAGGGCTTGCCGTCGAATCCCTTCGGCAAGGCAGAGGCGACCTGCGTTTCCTTCTTCAATGTGCCGGTGGCAGCGTCCCACGGAAACACATAGATCGCGGCATCGAGTTCGTTGAGCAGATAGACGAACTTCTTGTCCGGCGAGAACACCAGATGGCGCGGGCCACCTTTGGCCTTCACACTCACGGTCGGCGGATCGTTCGGCGTCAGCTTTCCGGCCTTGGCATCGAATTTCTGCTGATAGATCACATCGCCGCCGAGGCTCGTATGCAGCACATAGCGATTGGTGGGATCGACGATGATGCAGTGCGCGTTCGGTTCGGTGGCGACGACCTGCTGTGCCGGCGCGATCACGCCATTCGGCCCGATCGCATTCACCGTCACCTTGTTGCCGCCATAGGACGCGCTGAGCAGAAATCGCCCGGTGCGATCGACGGCGATATAGGCCATGGAATCGGCCAGCGGGCCGGGGCCGACCAGTTTCAGTTTTCCAGTTTTGGCATCGATATCGAAGGTCACCGCCGTGTAGGGCTCGTTGCGGAGGCCGGCATAGAGCCGGTGCTTCTCGGGACTGATGGCCAGCGGCAGCGAGCCGCCCGGCTTCGCCGGTCCCGGCACCGCGACGGTGTCGATCGCAGCGAGACTGCCATTCGCCTTCAGTTCGAGAATGCTGATGTTCTGGCTGTCGGCATTGCCGACATAGACATAGGTGGCGGCACTGGCCGATGACATGATGAGCCCTGTTGCTAACGGGAGCGAGACGATCGCCAGCAGCGCCTTCAAACCGGCGCTGGCACGCGTGAACGGCCAACGGCACGAAACGGAACGAACCCGTGCGAGCATCAACACCTCCCTGCCTCTTTTCATTGGGAGGGATGATGCTACCGCCTTCTGGAATAGGCAAGCTGCGCTGCGGCAAAGTCAGAACCGCGAGATCAGAACCGGCCGGCCACCGTCACCCGCAAGGCCAGCGGTTCGACCGGATGCAGCACGCGGTCCATGATGCCGGTCTGGCACACGGCAGCAGGCGCCGTCGGTGCGCCGCCGCCCGCCGGGAAACACATGGCGAATAGCGAATCCGTCTTCAACAGCGAACCATAGGCATAGGTGATCTGGTCAGACTTGCTGTCGAGAATGTTGAACGCGTCGAGCTGGATCCGCCAGCCATTATCGAAGCGGTAACCAACCTGGCCGTTCAGCAAACCCGTGGCTGGCGAGATGAAGGCAGCGTCCTCCGTCAGCGGACGCGGACCGAAATAGCGATAGCGCAAGGCGCCAAACCACCCAGTGGCCTCGCCAAGCCTGATGCCAGCCGAGGCGATCATGTTAGGCGCTCCGGGAATGAAATTACCGGGTGCATTCCCGATCTGCGAGGCCGGATAGCCATCCAGCTCCGCATAGGCCGCCACCTGATCGGCATTGCCTCCGCGAAAGCGCGCGCGCGTCATTGCGAGGTCGGCTTCAAGGCTCAGCCATGACGTGGGCTTGTAGTCGTTGGTCCATTCGAAGCCGACGCGGCGGCTGGGACGACTGGCTTCAGTATCGCCGGCGTCACCGACGAACAGGATTTCGGAGGCCGAATCCAGCATGAAGAGCGCGATCGAGCTGGTCAGACCCGACACAAGTTTGGTGCGCAATCCGATCTCCGCGCCCTTTGTCTTCACCAGGAACGGCGAGCTATCGACCGGCGAACCGTCGCTCGGCGCTTCCCTGATGGTGACGCCGCGCGCATCATTGCTGTGGAACCCCTCGCCGGCATTGAGGAACAGCTCGGTCTTCGCAAAAGGACCAATCACCAGACCTGCCTTGGGGCTGCCAATGGTCGCCGTGGCGCTGCCGGAGTTCACCGGATTGAAGAACGAATTGACCGTCGTGTCGTAATAGTCGCCGCGCCAGCCGATATTCGTGCGCAGCCAGTCGGTCCAGAATGTGGTGTTCTGCACGAACAGGCCGACGCTACCCTCCTTCACGCCATCGCTGCGCGTGGTGGAGAGATATTGCCGCTTGATGGTGTTGCCGAGGCTGACATTGATATCGTCGTAGCGGCTCTGGATGCCGACTTCGGTTTCGTTGCGGAAGCCCGCGATATTGTACTTGAATGTATGCGAGGCGTTGATGCCGCCGAGCACGCGGTCGTCATATTGGTGAAACTGATCGCCATTGACCGGATCGCTCAGGACAAACGTGAAGTTGTTCCACAGATTGAGCTTGCTCTTGACGACGTAGAAATCGAGTTTGGTTGCGCTGTCGAGATCGGTTTGCCGGAGACGGCCGGACAGCGAGAAACGCTCCGAATTGCCACCATCGCTGGGATCGAGCGCGCCATAGCGGCCGATCGCGCCGGAAGTGATCGCCCGCAGCGGCACCTGATCGGTGGAATTCCACTTGTTGCCATAGGCCATGCCGGTCAGCGACAAACCGTTGTCGGCCGTCCCCTGGCTGTAGCGGATCACGCCATTCAGCTTCTGGAGCTTGTCGGGATTGTCCCACGGGCCATTATAGATATTGGCCTCGGCGGCCACCAGCAGCGTGCCTTCGCCGACTTTGCCCGACGTCACGCCAAAGGCCCGATTGTAACCGAAACTTCCTGATGTGATCGACGCCATGGTGCGCGCGACGCTGTCGATCAGACTGACATGGATCGCACCCACGGACGAGAAGTCGCCTTCATCGGCGAAATACGGTCCCTTGCGGACGTTGACTGAATTGATCAGCTCGGGGATCAGAAAATTTGTATCGGCATAGCCCTGGCCGTGACCATGGGTGCGCATGTTCACCGGCATGCCGTCGATGGAGATGGCGAGATCGGTGCCGTGATCCAGATTCACGCCGCGCAGGAAATACTGGTTGGCTTTGCCCTCGCCGGAATGCTGAGTGACGATCAGGCCTGGCGCGACTTCGAGCGCTTCGGCCGGGCGCGACAACGGCCGCGCATTGACCTCGGCGCCGCTGATATTCTTCTCACTGGCGGAGGCGACCGGCGCCTGCGCTGCACGGGCGCCGGGCGTGACACTCATGCCGCCGGCCCCCAACGTCGGTGCGGCAACATGGCGTGCCTCCGGGCGGCCTGCCTCATTCCCGCTGCGCGGTACACGTGGTTTGGCCGCAGGCCGCGGCGGCGCCTCGACTTCGACCGGCGACAGCACTATCGCCGGCTGCGCAGCCGACGGCGTGACGGCTGCGAGCGAAGCCAGGGCGATTCCGGCCGATGAAAAGAGAGAGCGATGCATCGGTCAGTCGGCCGGGCTATGCTGGGTTCAACCGGAACACACTGACATGCCAAGTATGACAAAGTCAAAGATTCGTCATACTTTTTGAGAGGACCGATGCAGCGCATTACGATCACGCTCGACGACGACCTGATGGAAGAGCTGGACGCGATGATCGCCGAACACGGCTATCAGAACCGCTCCGAAGCGATCCGCGATTTCGCCCGCGCCGGCATGCAGCAGGTGGCGCAGGAGAAGGGCAAGACCGGCGAATGCGTCGCCGCGCTGGTCTATGTCTATGATCACGCCCAGCGCGATCTGTCACGCCGTCTGGTCGACACCTATCATCATCACCACGATCTCTCGCTGGCGACGCTGCATGTCCATCTCGACGGCGACAACTGCATGGAAGTCACCGCGCTGCGCGGCTCCGGCAGCGAAGTACAGCATTTCGCCGATCACATCATTGCGGAGCGCGGCGTGAAATATGGGCGGGTGGTGATGATGCCGACGGGGAAGAAGGCGGAGGGGAAGAAGAAGGGGCACAGTCACGGGTGATGTGGAGTTGCGCGACAAGCTGCGGGAATCCCTCCCCCTTGCGGGGAGGGTCGGCCGAGCGAGGCGATGCGCAAGCATCGACGAAGTGGAGGCCGGGGTGGGGGTAGCCCCACACTCAGGCCGGAGTTTGTGGCACCCCCACCCGACCGCGCTACGCGCGGCCACCCTCCCCGCAAGGGGGAGGGAGAAGCCAGATCAATCCCAATCCGGCGCGAAACCCGGATTGACCAGCCGCTGCGCCTTCGGCAGTGCTGCGATCGCCTTGCGGTCGTCGTCGTCCAGCGTGACCTTCAGCGCATCGAGATTGGCCTGCTGACTTTCCTTGCGCGACGCCTTGGGGATCGCCGCGACGCCATCCTGATCGAGCAGCCATTTCAATGCGACCTGCGCCGCCGACACGCCGTGTTTGGCAGCGATGGTCTTCATCACATCGTTGTCGGCCAGCCGACCCTGACCGAGCGGGCAATAGGCCACCAGCGGGATCGACTTCGACCGCAGATAGGTCACCAGCTTCGTCTGGTCGAGCAGCGCATGATATTCGACCTGATTGCAGGCGACCGGCGCGCCGATCTCCTCCACCGCCTGCTTCATCAGCTTGACCGGGAAATTCGCGACGCCGATGGCGCGAACGCGGCCCTCATCCTTCAGCTTCAGCAACGTCTCGAAGATCGCCGGGAGATTCATGCCCTTCGAGGGCCAGTGCACCAGATAGAGATCGATGACATCGAGACCGAGTTTCTTCATGCTGGTGTCGAAGGCGCGCCTGATGGCATCCGGCGCGAGATTCTCGTGCCAGACCTTGGTGGTGACATGCAGATCTTTCCGCGCGATACCCGAAGCCTTGATGCCGGCGCCGACTTCCGCCTCGTTGCCATACATTTCGGCGGTGTCGATGTGGCGATAACCGAGGCCGATGGCGCTTTCCACGCCGGCGACGCAGCCGTCGCCCGTGAGCTTGAACGTGCCCAGGCCGAGCTTCGGCACCTTGATGCCCTGGGTATTCAGATTGTCCATGTCACTTCCTCAAGCATGTCAATTCTTCAATATGGCGAAATCGTCCGAGACGACGGCGCCTGAAGTGTTTGATACGGTGCCAGCCTGCAACGATAAACTCAAATCACCGGGAGAGTTTCAGCACCATGGAAAAGGCATTACGCGGATGGCTCGACTCCCACGGCCTGCTGGCCATCACTGCGGCCGTGCTCGGGGTCATCAGCCTGCTGGCCATGATCCTGGTGGTGGGCGGCTTCTGGCTGGCGCGCTAAACGGCATCATCTCACGATGTCGCTGATGGGCTTCTGAATGTCGCGCCTGGACTGGTGCCGCTTCCCGAAATACGCGACACTCCGGGCCTGATCGCCACCCGGATTCTCCATGCGCTATTCGCTGACGTCGCTGCTCAGGCAAACCCTCACCGGCCACCGAGGCTGGACGCCGCAATGGCGCGATGCTGCGCCGAAACCCGAATACGACATCGTCATTGTCGGCGGCGGCGGGCATGGGCTGGCGACGGCCTATTATCTGGCGAAGGAGTACGGCCTCACAAATATCGCCGTGCTGGAGAAGAGCTGGATCGGGTCAGGCAATATCGGCCGCAACACCACCATTATCCGGTCCAACTATCTGCTCTCGGAAAACATCTCGCTCTATGAGTTGTCGCTGAAGCTGTGGGAAGGCCTCGAGCAGGACTTCAACTACAACGCCATGGTCAGCCAGCGCGGCGTACTGAACCTCTATCACTCCGACGGCCAGCGCGACGCCTATGCCCGGCGCGGCAACATGATGCGGCTGAACGGCGCCGACAGCGAGTTGCTGGACCGCGAGGGCGTGCGCAAACTCTATCCGTTCCTGAATTTCGACAATGCACGCTTCCCGATCCAGGGCGGCTTGTTGCAGAAGCGCGGCGGCACCGTGCGCCATGATGCCGTCGCCTGGGGCTACGCCCGCGGCGCCAGCGACCGCGGCGTCGATGTGATCCAGAATTGCGAAGTGACAGGGATCGACATCGTCGACGGTCGCGCGGTGGGCGTGCAGACCTCGCGCGGCGCAATCAAGGCCAAGAAGATCGGCATTGCCGTCGCCGGCTCGTCGTCGCGCGTCGCGGCGATGGCCGGGATGCGGCTGCCGATCGAGAGCCATGTGCTGCAGGCCTTCGTCTCCGAAGGGCTGAAGCCTGTCATCCCCGGCGTCATCACCTTCGGCGCCGGACATTTCTATATCAGCCAGTCCGACAAGGGCGGGCTGGTGTTCGGCGGCGATATCGACGGCTACAACTCCTATGCCCAGCGCGGCAACCTGCCCGTGGTCGAAGATGTCTGCGAAGGCGGCATGGCGCTGATGCCGGCGATCGGCCGTGCGCGGATGCTGCGCAACTGGGGTGGCCTCGTCGACATGTCGATGGACGGTTCGCCGATCATCGACCGCACCCACGTCAAAGGGCTCTATCTCAATGCCGGCTGGTGCTATGGCGGCTTCAAGGCGACGCCCGGCTCGGGCTTCGTCTTCGCGCATCTGCTGGCGAAAGACGAGCCGCATCCCGCCGCCAATCGTCTGCTGCTGGGTCGCTTCCGTAGCGGCCACATCGTCGACGAAAAGGGCCAGGGCGCCCAACCGAATCTGCACTGAGGCCCCATGCGCATCCCCTGCCCTTATTGCGGATCCCGTGACGCGTCGGAATTTTCCTATTCCGGAGACGCCACGCTGACGCGGCCCGCGCCCGACAATGCCGATGCGATGTTCGACTATGTCTATCTGCGTGACAATCCAGTCGGCGTTCACAGGGAATATTGGTATCACGCCGCCGGCTGCCATGCCTGGCTGACGGTGACACGCAACGTCTCGACGCATGAGGTGATCGACGCCGTGCTGGCCCATGATGAGGCTGCATCATGAGCATCTCGCGTCGTCTCGCATCCGGTGGTCTGATCGACCGGTCCAAGCCGGTCAGCTTCAGTTTCGACGGCAAGACCTATGGCGGCTATGCCGGCGATACGCTGGCCTCAGCGCTGCTGGCCAATGACACGATGCTGGTCGGCCGTTCGTTCAAATATCACCGGCCACGTGGCATCTTTTCGGCCGGGCCGGAAGAACCGAATGCGCTGGTGACGCTGCGCTCGGGCGCGCGCGCCGAGCCGAACACCAAGGCCACCACGGTCGAGCTGTTCGACGGGCTGGACGCGTCGAGCCAGAATTGCTGGCCGTCGCCGCATTTCGATCTGCGCGCCGTGCATCAGCTCGCCGGCCCGCTGCTGAATGCCGGCTTCTACTACAAGACTTTCATGTGGCCGGCGGCGTTCTGGGAGAAATTCTACGAGCCCGCCATCCGTGCCTCGGCAGGCCTCGGCGCGCTCAGCGGTCTCGACGATCCCGATACATATGAAAAATCGCATGCCTTCTGCGATCTGCTGGTGATCGGCGCCGGCCCGGCGGGCTTTGCCGCAGCGCTCGCCGCCGGACGCGCCGGCGCGCGCGTGATCGTGGCAGAGGAAGACTTTGTGCTCGGCGGTCGGCTGCTCAGCGACACCGCGCAGATCGATGGCGTCACAGCAGCCTCATGGGCGGCGCTGGCGGAGGCCGAACTCGGCACCCTGCCGAATGTCCGCATCCTCCAGCGCACCGCCGTGTTCGGTGCCTATGACGGCGAATATGGCGCCATCGAGCGCGTCAGCGATCACCTGCCGGTGCCGCCGCCATTCATGCCGCGGCAGCGGCTGTGGAAGATCGTCGCCAAACAGTGCGTGCTCGCCGCTGGCGCGCAGGAACGACCGCTTGTATTTCCCGGCAATGACAGGCCCGGCATCTTGCTGGCGTCGGCATTGCGGACTTATGCCAACCGCTTCGGCGTGGTGCCGGGCCAACGCGTTGCGATCTTCACGTCATCGGACGATGGCTGGCGCAGTGCGTTCGAACTGCAGAAGGCCGGTGCTGAAATCGCGGTTGTGGTCGATGCACGGACAGACGTTTCGCCTGAGGTGCGCAAACTCGCAGGCAACGCACCTCAATTCCTCGGCGCGCATGTCTCGGACACATCGGGCTATCGCCGGCTGACGACGATCGAGATCACCGACAGTGCGGGCAAGACCCGCAGCGTGGCTGTGGACACGCTTGGCGTTTCCGGCGGCTGGTCGCCGAGCATCGGCATCGCCACGCATCTGGGCGGCAAGGGCAAGTGGTCGGAGGAGAAATCCGCATTTCTCTGCAGCGACACGCCACCGGGCATGCAAATCGCGGGAGCCGCAGCGGCGCAATGGACGCTGACGCGGGCATTGGAGAGCGGTGCACTGGCCGGCGCGAAGGCGGCCTCGTATGTCGGCCTCGGCCTGCAGACGCAGAAGCCCATCACCGCCAGCGACGAGGCATCCGGCACCAATCCGGTCTGGCTGTTCGCGGGATCGCGCCGCAAGGCCTTCGTCGATCTGCAGAACGATGTCACCGCGACCGATATTGCTCTCGCTGCGCAGGAGGGCTTCCGCTCGGTCGAGCAGCTCAAGCGCTACACGACTTTGGGCATGGCGACGGATCAAGGCAAGACGTCCAATATCAACGGGCTCGCGATCCTCGCCGGCGAAATCAGGAAGACCATTGCCGAGACCGGCGCCACGCGGGCGCGCCCACCGCATGTGCCGGTTGCCATCGGCGCCTTTGCGGGCCTGCACAGTGGCAAGCATTTCAAGCCGACGCGGCTGACGGCGAGCCACGCCGCCTCCGCCGCGTTGAACGCCACCTTCGTCGAAGCCGGCCAATGGATGCGCGCGCAATGGTTCAATGCGCCAAGCGAGAATGACTGGCTGCAGAGCGTCACCCGCGAGGTGAAGGCTGTGCGTTCCAGCGTCGGCATCTGCGATGTCTCGACCCTCGGCAAGATCGCGCTGTGCGGCTCCGATGTCGGCACGTTCCTCGACCACGTCTACATCAACACCTTCTCGACGCTGCCCGTCGGCAAGGTGCGCTACGGCGTGATGCTGCGCGAGGACGGTTTCGTGATGGACGACGGCACCACCGCGCGGCTCTCCGCCGATCACTATGTGATGACCACCACGACCGTGAATGCCGGCAAGGTGATGCAGCATCTCGAATACTGCCATCAGGTGCTATGGCCCGAACTCGACGTGCAAATGGTCTCAGTCACCGAGCAATGGGCACAGTATGCGGTCGCGGGGCCGAAGTCGCGCGAGCTGCTACAGGCCCTGCTTGGCGATGCCTGCGATGTCTCCAACGAGGCCTTCCCGTATCTGGCCTGTGCTGAATTCCATGTCGGCAATTTCCCGCTCCGACTGTTCCGCGTCTCGTTCTCCGGCGAACTCGCTTACGAGATTGCGGCTCCGGCGGGCTATGGCGAGGCGCTGTTCAATGCGCTGATGCGGGCCGGCAAGGCACTCGGCGTTACGCCCTATGGCACCGAGGCGCTCTCGGTGATGCGCATCGAAAAGGGCCATGTCGCCGGTTCCGAACTCAACGGCCAGACCGTGGCGCGTGATCTCGGGCTTGGACGCATGATGTCGGTGAAGAAGGACTATATCGGCCGCACCATGGCGGCGCGCGAGGCGCTGATCGATCCGGATCGGCCGACGCTGATCGGCCTGCGGCCGGTCGATCGCAGCCAGCGCTTGCGCAACGGCGCGCTGCTGTTCGCGCGCGGCGTCACGCCTGCGCCGGACAACAATGCCGGCTTCATCACCTCGACAGCCTTCAGCCCAAGCGCCAATCACTGGATCGGGCTCGGCCTGTTGGCGCGGGGGCCGGAGCGGCATGGCGAGATCATCCGTGCCTGGGACCCGGTCCGGTCAGGTGACTATGAGCTCGAAGTCGTCGATCCCGTCTTCGTCGATACAGAAGGAGCGCGGCTGCGTGCTTGATCTCGCTCATATCTCGGCCTTCGCTAAGTTGCGCTCCATCGGCGATGGCCGCGGCGTCATCGCACGGGAACGTCGCGGCATCGCCATTGCTACCGTCATGGCCCGCAAGGGCCAGAGTGCCGCGCTCGCTGCTGCCGTGAAGGAACAGTTCGATATCAACCTGCCACTGGGACCCCACGGCTCCGGCAGCGACGCGACATCGTTTCTCGGCACCGGTCCCAGCCGCTGGCTGGTGACTCACGATGCGGGCACATCGCGTTTCGTCGATAGCCTTGCGCAGCAGCTTGAAGGCCTCGCCTCTGTGGTCGATCAGTCTGACGGTGTGGGCTTGCTACGGCTGTCCGGCCCGGCCCTGCTCGATGTGCTGGCCAAGGGCGTCGCCATCGATCTCAGCGCAACGGCGTTTCCAGCCGGCAGCGTTGCGGTCACGCAGGTCGCGCATATGGGCGTGACGCTGTGGAAGGTCGACGAGGCGCCAACGATTCACATCGCCGCTGCGCGCAGCATGGCTGGGAGTTTCCTGCATTGGCTGGAAGCGTCGGCGGCAGTGAGAGGACTGGTGGCGGAGTAGTCGCTTTCTTAACCTCGCCCCGCTTGCGGGGAGAGGTCGGAGCCGAGCGGCTAGCGAGGCTTCGGGTGAGGGGGAGCTAGTGTTCTACTCGCTAGCTCCCCCTCACCCGTCGCGACAAGCTTCGCTTGTCACGCCACCCTCTCCCCGCTTAGCGAAGCTTCGCTTCGCCGGGCGGGGCGAGGGAAGCAAGCCGCTCCGTCCAACTAATATCCCCGTCCGCGATCCACCGAATCCTTCGGCTGCACACCGGCCTGCACGGCTTCTGCCGTGGCAAGGATGGTGTCACCAATGGCGGTCATGGTGACCTCGCAGGCGTCATGCGGCGTCAGCACGATCTGCGGATGCGACCAGAACGGATGGTCCTTGGGCAGCGGTTCGGTGTGGAAGACATCGAGCGTCGCGCCGGAGAGCTGCCCGCTGGCGAGCGCATCGAGAATATCCTGCTCAACGGAGTGCTCGCCGCGACCGACCTGAATGAGATAGCTACCGCGCGGTATCCTGGCGAACAGCTCCGCATTGAGAATGCCGCGGGTTTCCTCGGTGAGCGGCAACAGATTGACCAGCACCTCCGAGCCCGCGAGCATGGCATCGAGCCCGTCGCTGCCGTGGAAGCCGGTCACACCCGGCGTCGTCGGCTTGGCCGAACGGCTCCACACCCGGACGGGAAAGCCCAGCATCGCCAGATCGGACGCGACGCGCGCACCGATAGCGCCGTAGCCGAGAATGCCGATCGGAACCTCGGACGGGCGGCGTCCGCCGCCGAGGCGCTTCCACACGTGATCGCGCTGGTTCTGCAGATACGTCCCGAACTGGCGCTGGTGATAGATCACGTTCCAGATCACGAAGCCCGACATCATCTGCGCCTGTGCCGGCTCGACCACGCGCACCACGTCGATGCCATCGCGCAGGCTCGGACAGTTCAGGATGCTGTCGGCGCCGGCGCCGATAGAACACGCTGCCTTCAGGTTCGGATAGTGATCGAACCCGTCGGCATGCGGATGCCAGCTCACCGCCATGTCGATTTTAGCGGGATCGGTGCCGTCGAGATGGTCGACAAAATTCACCTTGCCGCCGAGCCGGGCGATTTCGTTGGTCAGGTATTTGCGCAGGTTGATGGTCCTGCTCAGGAAAACGCAAGTCACGGGAGACGTCGGCATAAGGTCAGGCGGCCTGGGATGGCGAACTCTGGCCGGGGACGGCGCCGAGCAATTCGCGGGTGTAGGGATGTTCCGGCGCCGCAAACAATTGCGCCGTCGGCTTCAGCTCGACGATCACGCCGCGCTGCATTACGGCGATGCGGTCGCAGATCTGCGCAGCCACACGAAGGTCATGGGTGATGAAGAGCATCGACAGACCAAGGCGGGCCTTGAGGTCTTCCAGCAGCTTCAGCACCTGCGCCTGCACCGAGACGTCGAGCGCGGAGACGGCTTCGTCGGCGACGATGATCTCCGGATCCATCGCAAGCGCGCGGGCGATGCCGAGACGCTGGCGCTGGCCACCGGAAAATTCGTGCGGATAGCGGTCGAGCGAACCGGCATCGAGGCCGACCATGCCAAGCAGATCACGCGCACGCTGCATCGCGACTTTGGGATCGGTGCCGCGAGCGATCGGGCCATCGGTGATGATCTGGCCGACCCGACGGCGCGGATTGAGCGAGGCGAACGGGTCCTGAAAGATCATCTGGATGCGATGGCGCTGCGCGCGCAGCGCCTTGCCTTCGAGGGCCGTGAGATCGATATCCCCGATGCGCACGGTCCCCCGGTCGGCCTCGATCAGACGCATCACCAGACGCGCCACTGACGATTTGCCCGAACCGGACTCGCCGACCAGGCCGACGGTCTCACCCTGCATGATCGAGAACGTGACTTCGTTCGCAGCCTGCACGCGGCGATCCGGCTTGAACCAGCCGCCCGAGGTCACATAGGTCTTGTCGAGGCCGATGACCTCGACAGCCTTCGCATTTTCATCCAGCGACGCGCGCACCGGCGGGTGCATCGACGGCACAGCAGCGAGAAGCGCCTTGGTGTAATCGTGCTGCGGATTCCTGAAGACAGCGTCGATCGAGCCCTCTTCCACGATCTTGCCATGGCGCAACACCACGACGCGGTCGGCGATATCGGCGACGACGCCGAAATCGTGGGTGATGAACATCACGGCCATGTTGCGGCTGCGCTGCAGATTGCGGATCAGCTTGAGGATCTGCGCCTGCGTGGTGACGTCGAGCGCAGTGGTCGGCTCGTCGGCGACGAGCACCGACGGCTCAAGCGCAAGCGCCATGGCAATCATCGCGCGCTGGCGCTGGCCGCCGGAGAGCTGGTGCGGATAGGCGCGGATGATACGCTCTGGATCGGGCAGACCGACTTCCTTGGCGAGGCTGAGGGCCTTGGCGCGGCGCTCCTTCGGCGTCAAAAGATTATGCGCCTCGAACATTTCCATCATCTGCTCGCCAATCCGCATCAGAGGATTGAGCGCGGTCATCGGCTCCTGGAACACCATGGCAATGCCGCGGCCGCGCACTTCGCGCCAGCCGCTCTCGTCGAGCTTCAGGAGATTCCGGCCCTCGAACAGAACTTCGCCGGTCTCGGTCTTCACCGTATCCGGCAACAGTCCCATCAGCGCATGCGCGCACATGGACTTGCCGGAACCGGATTCGCCGACGACGCAGACGATCTCGCCGGGAATGAGATCGATGGACACGCCATCGACCGCATAGGGACGTTCGGCGCTCTTCGGCAGAGCAATCTTCAGGTTCTTGATGGAAACGGCGGGGGCTTTGGACAGCACTTGGGTCATCAGCGGCTATCCTTCGCCAGGCGCGGATTGAGCGCGTCGTTGAGGCCTTCGCCGATCAGGTTCATGCCGAGCACCGAAATCAGGATGGCGACCCCGGGGAAGACTGTGATCCACCAGGCCTGCCGGATCACCGTCCGGCCAGCACCGACCATGTAGCCCCAGGACATCAGGTTGGGATCGCCAAGGCCGAGGAACGACAGCGAGGACTCCAGCAGGATCGCATTGGCGACCATCAGCGACGCCAGCACGATCACCGGTGACAGCGCATTCGGCAGGATCTCGCGCGAGATGATCCAGGTATTACTCTGGCCGGTCACGATGGCGGCCTGGACATATTCGCGGGTACGCAGCGACAGCACCTCACCGCGCACCAGACGCGCCACCGGCGGCCACGAGACGATGGCGATGGAACCGACGATGGAATAGATCGACGGCTGCAGGATCGCCACCAGCACAATGGCCAGCGGGAAGCTGGGAATGGTCTGGAAGAACTCGGTGAAGCGCATCAGGGCGTCGTCGACCTTGCCGCCGAAATAACCGGCGATGGCGCCGAGCGGCACGCCGATCGTCAGCGCCACGGTGGTCGAAACGAGACCGACCAGCAGCGACACGCGAGCGCCATAGATCAGGCCGGCAAACACGTCGCGGCCCAGCGCATCGGTGCCGAGGGTCACCATGGGATTGGTGAAGGGCGGCAGGAACGGCCGCTGCACCATCCGCCAGGGCGAGGTCGGGAAGATCATTTGCCCGAACAGCGCGACGAAAATCGCAAGCGTGATGATGACCAGACCGATAACGCCGCCGGGATTGCGCAGCATCAATTTCCAGAACTTCTTCATGATGCAAACTCGATGCGTGGATCGACCAGCCGATAGACGAGGTCGGTGACGAGGTTGAAGATCAGGACCATCGCCGAGCAGACCACGAAGACGCCGAGCAGAAGGTTATAATCGCGTTGCAAGAGCGCCTCATAGAGCAACCTGCCAATGCCGGGCCATGCAAACACCGTCTCGGTGAGCACGGCACCGCCGACCAACGTACCGGAATGGACGCCGGCCAGCGTCACCACCGGCAGCAGCGCGTTGCGCAGCACGTGGCGGCGCTGGATGATGTTGTCGCGCAGGCCCTTGGCGCGGGCCGTCTTGACGAAATCGAGTCGCTTGACCTCAAGCATCGAGGCGCGCGTCATGCGCGTATAGGTCGCCATGAAGAACAGGCCGATGGTCATGGCCGGCATCACCAGATGCAGAGCCACGTCTTTCACATGTGCCCATCCGGTAAAGTTTCCACCGACGGTCTCGTAGCCGAAGCTCGGCAGCCAGCCGAGATAGACCGAGAACAGCAGGATCGACATCAGCGCGACCCAGAAGATCGGCGTGGCATAGAACAGCAGCGCGGAGACAGTGATGGCGGTGTCCGCCCATGTCCCCGCAAATCTCGCGGCCAGCGTACCGAATGTGATGCCCAGTAACAGCGATATGCCGAACGCCGTCAGCGTCAGCAGCAGCGTCGCCGGCAGACGCTCGGCGATCAGCTTCGCGACCGGCATCTGCTGGCGGAACGAGAAACCGAGGTCGAGGGTGACGACACCCTTCACGTAAATGAACAGCTGCTCCGGCAGCGGTTTGTCCAGTGAGAACTTTTCGCGCAGCTGCTGGACGAATTGCTCATCGCTGGCGCCGGCCTCACCGGCCATCACCGCTGCGGGATCGCCGGGCGCAAGGCGGATCAGGAAGAAGTTCATCACGATGATCGCAAGCAGGACGAACACGCCCTTCACGATCCTCTGGGCAACGAATGACAGCATCAGAGGTCCATCGCATTCAGGTCAGAGTACACAAAGAAAACCCGTGACGATCACAGAGATCGTCACGGGCATCAGGCTGAAAGCTTACTTGTCGATCCAGGCGTCGCGGAAGCCGTCATTGACGCCGATACCGGTGGTGATCAGGTTCTTGATCTTGCAGTTCGTGATGGTCGGGAACTGCAGTTCAAGCTGCCAGGCAACAGGCACATCCTCGACGAGAATCTTCTGGACCTTCTCGTAGATTTCCTTGCGCTTCGAATCCGGCGTGGCGACGGCGCCCTCTTCGAACAGCTTGTCGACCTCAGGATTGGAATAGCCCTCAAGGTTGTTGAACAGCTGGCCCTTCTGGATCGCGCTCGTCACGTAGTTACGGCCAACGCCGAGCGCCGGATCGCCGTACTGATAGAGATAGGTGAAGGAGATATCGTAATCCCACTCCATGTTCTTCTGGTTCGAACCAGGCACGTCGGTGGCGATGGTCTCGATATTCATGCCGACGTCGACGAGATTCTGCTTCACAGCTTCACCCCAGCGCGACCAGGTCTCGCCATAGGGCAGCGGCATCAGGCGGATCTTCTCGCCCTTGTAGCCGGCTTCCTTCAGCAGCGCCTTGGCCTTAGCCGGATCGTAGGGGTATTTCGGCACGTTGTCGGTGTAGAACTTGATCGCCGACGACGATGGGCCGGTGGCCACCTTGCCGAGACCGTTCCAGATCACGTCCTTGGCGAATTCGCGGTCCACCGCATACATGATCGCCTGACGAACCTTCTTGTTGGCGAGCACGGGGGTGCGGTTGTTGAGCCACATCCAGGCCATTGGCGAGAAGAACTCCCAGCCGTCGCCGGTGACGCAGGTATTCGGCAGCTTGCTGACGCGCGGCACGTCGAAGTTCTCGATCGAACCGCCGGGCAGCACATCGACCTTACCGGTCTCGTAGGCCACCGAACGCGCAGCGGCGTCCGGAATGATCTGCCAGTAGATGCCGTCGATATAGGGCTTGCCCTGGACGTGGTAGTTGGGGTTCTTCACCAGCTGGATGAACGAGCCCTTCTTCCATTCTTTGAACATGAACGGGCCGGTACCGATCGGCGTGTTGTTCGCCGGATTGGTCTTGACGTCGGAGCCTTCATAGATGTGCTTCGGGATGATCGGCATCGAGCCGACTTCGAAGATGCCGATGAAGGGGCCAAAGGGCTGCTTCAGCGTGAAGACGACGGTGTAATCGTCGGGCGCTTCGACCTTGTCGAGCTGCACGAGGTTGTTGCGCGCGCGGGCATGGGTGACCTTGAGCGTCTCGATGGAGAACAGCACGTCTGCAGCGGTGAACGGCTTGCCGTCGTGCCAGGTCACGCCCTGCTTGAGCTTGAACGTGTAGGTCTTGGCATCCGGGCTGATGGTCCAGCTCTCGGCGAGACCGGGCTGCGGCTCCAGTGTTTTGCTGTAGCGCAGCAGGCCTTCATAGATATTGCCCGAGACCATCTGGGTCGGGCCGTTCTGGACGAGTGCCAGCATCAGGCCCGGCGGCTCTGGCTGGATCACCGCATTGATGGTGCCGCCCATCTTCGGCTCCTGCGCGAGCGCCATTGTACTCACGGTGCTCAGTGCCAAAGCCAATACAAATTTCTTCAACATATCTTTCCCCTTAGTGCCGGTTGGCACGTAACCCAGATCAGTTGACGATGTGTAGCGGAAGTCGGATCAATTCTTGTAATCGGCGTCCGTGCGATCGAGCATGCGCTTGAACGCTTCCCACTCGCTGTCCGGCTTGCCGCCTTCGGTGCCATGCACCTTGTCGTAACCGCGGTCATACTGGCCGGCGGTGTGTGCGGCAATGGCGTGGGACGGGCGAATGACTTCTGCGCCGGTTGAAAGAATCGCGAGCTGCGCGCGGCAGGAGCGCTCCATGTTGAACATCAGCTTGAAGGCCTCACCAACCGAGCGGCCGCAGGTGAGCAGGCCGTGGTTGCGCAGGATGAGAACCATCTTGTCACCGAGATCGGCGACCAGGCGTTCGCGCTCGGACAGGTCCAGCGCGATGCCTTCGAAATCATGATAGGCGATGCGGTCGGTGAACTGCATCGACCACTGGTTCAGCGGCTGCAGACCGTCCTTGAGGCACGACACGGCGACACCGGCAACGGTATGCGTGTGCAGCACGCACTGCGCGTCGTGGCGAGCGGCGTGAACGGCGCTGTGAATGGTGAAGCCGGCCGGATTGATACCGAGGCCGAGCGGATCGTCGACAACTTTACCGTCGACGTCGACGGTGACGAGGTTCCCGGCCGTCACTTCCTCGAAGCGCATGCCATAGGGATTGATCAGGAAGCGGTCCTGGGTGCCGGGGACGCGCACCGAAATATGCGTGTAAATGCTGTCATCGAGGCCGAGGCGATGGATCAGGCGATAGGCCGCAGCAAGATCGATACGGACCTGCTTGGCGGCATCGAGGGTCGGCGTAAGGTTTGCATGCATATTCACAGGCGCGGTTCCCGGCTTTTTTTTAAGGTGCGGGCAGGAAACACAATCGCATGGCAGCTCGCAAGATTAAACTGTCGACAATCGACGATTAATTCTTGTACAGGGGAAGAAACGGGTCCCCGCATGCGTTTGATGTCTCCTCCAGTTGGTCTGACTGCCCTCGCCGACACCGATCTTGTCGGGCAGGTCGCACGCATCCTGACCCAGGCCATCATCAAGGGGCAGCTGCTGCCTGGCGCCAAAGTCGTCGAAGCCGGCATCGCCCGCGAACTCGGCGTCAGCCGCGCTCCTGTCCGTGAAGCTGCACGGCTGCTCGAGCAACAGGGCCTGCTGGTCTCGCATCCGCGCCGCGGCTTCTTCGTCCGCAAGCTTGAAGCAACGGATATCGACGAGGTCTACGACCTGCGCATCTGCGTCGAATGTCACGCCGGCGTGCTCGCCTCGAAGAACATGACGCCTGCCAATCGCGACATGCTGCGCCGGCAGATCGACGTCATGCATGAGACCGCCGGCATCGATGATCATGCCCGGCAGATCGAGGAAGACTACAAATTTCACCGCATGATCTGCGAAATCGCCGGCAGCAAACGCCTGTTGCGATTGTTCGATGACCTCGCTTCGGAACTGCGGATGACGATCGGCCTGATCGGCCGGCTCTATGACGATCCGCACCGTATTGCGCAGACCCATGAAGCGCTGCTCGAAGTCCTCGAACAGGGGCATCCCGATATCATCACCGCGCGGATCGACTATCACATCGGCGCTGCATGGCGCGAAGTCGGCAAGCTCGTCCGCGAACTTCCCTCCTCAACGAATGGAGCCGCCACGTGAAGGCAGTGTATTCCGACAAGCACAAGAGCCATGATCCGCAGTTCTTTCTTGTACGCGGTCAGGTCCGTAAAACCACCGAGCAGCCGGAGCGCGCCGAGCGCCTGCTGAAGGGCCTCGCCGACGGCAAGCACACGATCGTCGCGCCGACCGAATTCGGCCAGGGCCCACGCGCCCGCGTGCACTCGCCGGAATATCTGCGCTTCCTCGAAGGCGCCTGGGAGGAATGGATCAAGCTGCCGGACTACGGCCCGGAGATGATCGCCAATATCCACCCGAACCGCGTGGCGGGCAGCTATCCCACCCACATCACCGGCAAGCTCGGCTGGCACACCGCCGATACCGCAGCACCGATCGGTCCTGGCACATGGCTTGGTGCCTGCGCCTCCACCGACGTCGCCGTCACCGCGGCGCAGATGGTGATAGACGGCGAGGACGCCGTCTATGCCCTGTGCCGCCCGCCCGGCCACCACGCCTATCGCGACATGGCCGGCGGCTTCTGCTTCATGAACAATTCGGCCATCGCTGCCGAGCATCTGCGCACCAAGCATGAGCGCGTCGCGATCCTCGATGTCGACGTGCATCACGGCAACGGCACACAGGGCATCTTCTATGCGCGTCCAGACGTGCTGACGGTGTCGATCCATGCCGATCCCGTCGGTTACTACCCCTTCGTCTGGGGCTATGCCCATGAGAAGGGCGAAGGCAACGGTCTCGGCACCAATCTCAATATTCCGCTCGCGCTTGGCACCGGCGATGACGGTTTCATCGACGCGCTTGCTGTCGCCGAGAAAACCATCAAGTCATTCGCGCCGACGGCTCTGGTTCTCGCTCTCGGCCTCGACGCGTCCGAGCACGATCCGCTGGCCGCGCTCAAGGTCACCACCCCGGGCTTCAAGCGCATCGGCGAAGCCGTTGCACGCATGGGCCTGCCCACGGTGCTCGTTCAGGAAGGCGGATATCTCTCCGACATCCTCGGCGCCAACCTCACCTCGACCCTCGCCGGTTTCGAAGCCGCGCGGTGATTGGACTTATCGAGTGAACACCAGCACGCCGCGCTCTCTTAACCTCTCCCCGCTCTGCGCGGGGAGAGGTCGCCGCGTCTTCGCGGCGGGTGAGGGGCGTGGCACGGCGCTCATCGCACGTACTGCACTTGCGGATCGTAAGAGCCCCTCACCCCACCCCTCTCCCCGCAAGAGCGGGGCGAGGGAGCCTACAGCGCCCGGCGCAGCAGCCTGCTCCGTCCACTGATCCACACCCAACAACATCCAAAAAACTGAAGGACAAACTCGCATGCCAACCAATGCAGAAATCTTTGCACGCCGCGAAGCCGCTGTGCCCCGCGGCATCGGCCATTCCACTCCGATCTCGGCGCAGCGCGCGCTGAATGCGGAAGTCTGGGACGTCGAAGGCAAGCGCTATGTCGACTTCGCCGGCGGCATCGCCGTGCTCAACACCGGCCACTGCCACCCGACCATCATGGCCGCCGTGCGTGCGCAGATGGAGAACTTCACCCACACCTGCTTCCAGGTGCTGCTGTATGAATCCTACGTGACCCTCGCCGAGCGCCTGAACAAGCTGGCGCCGATCGACGGCGCCACCAAGACCGCATTCTTCACCACCGGCGCCGAAGCGACCGAGAACGCCATCAAGATGGCCCGCGCCGCCACCGGCCGCGCCGGTGTGATCGCCTTCACCGGCGGCTTCCATGGCCGCACCCACATGACCATGACCATGACCGGCAAGGTGTTCCCGTACAAGAAGGGCTTTGGCGGCGCCATGCCGGAAGTCTGGCACGTGCCGTTCCCGGCCGCGCCGCTCGACGTCACCGTTGAGGAATCGCTCAAGTATCTCAGCTTCCTGTTCAAGGCCGACATTGATCCGGCCCGCGTCGCCGCGATCATCATCGAGCCGGTGCAGGGCGAAGGCGGCTTCCACCAGGCGCCGCCGGAGCTGATGCGCGCGCTGCGCAAGATCTGCGACGAGAATGGCATCGTCTTCATCGCCGACGAAGTGCAGACCGGTTACGGCCGCACCGGCAAGATGTTCGCGATGGAACATTACGACGTGAAGCCCGACCTCATCACCGTGGCGAAGAGCCTCGCCGGCGGCTTCCCGCTGTCGGGCGTGATCGGCAAGGCCAAGATCATGGACGCAGCCGATCCGGGCGGCCTCGGCGGCACCTATGCCGGCAACCCGCTGGCGATTGCCGCAGCGATGGCCGTGCTCGACGTGTTCGAGAAAGAGAAGCTGGTGGAGCGCGCCAACAACATCGGCGAGCGCATCACCACGCGCCTGAAGAAGATGCAGCAGCGAAACGACCTCGTGCCGATCGCCAGCATCCGCAATGTCGGCGCCATGATCGCCTTCGACATCGTCAAGGAGCGCGGCTCTGATACGCCGGACGCCGAAGTGACCAAGAAGGTGACGCAGAAGGCCACCGAGGAAGGCCTGATCCTGCTGTCCTGCGGCGTTAACTTCAACACCATCCGCGTGCTCGTTCCGCTGACCGCCCAGGACGAAATCCTCGACGAAGGCATGGACAAGCTCGAACGCGCGCTGACTGCCTGAGCCCTCTCACAAGAAAAGGAAAAACAACATGGCTCTCGATCCCGCCCTCCGCGACAAGATCATCGCTGCCGTTGACAAGGGCTTCGATGCCCAGGTGAAGTTCACCCAGGACATGGTGCGCCACGTCTCGACCCGCGGCAACGAACATACGATGCAGGACTTCATGTTCCGCGCCATGAAGGCGCGCGGCTACAAGATGGAGCGCTTCGAGATGGACCGCGCAGCGCTTGGGCACCATCCCGGCGCCGGCGCCTGGGACGACCTGCATTCGACCGCGCCAATCGTGGTCGGCACGCATTATCCGCGCGAGGAGAAAGGCCGCTCGCTGATCATGCAGGGCCATGTGGACGTGGTGCCGGAAGGCCCGCACGACATGTGGACCACGCCGCCCTATGACCCCGTTATCCAGGGCGACTGGATGCAGGGCCGCGGCGCCGGCGACATGAAGGCCGGCTGCGCCTCCAATATCTTCGCGCTCGATGCACTCAAGAGCCTCGGCCTGCAGCCGGCGGCGACGGTCTACCTGCAGTCTGTCGTGGAAGAAGAATCCACCGGCGACGGCGCGCTGATGACACATCTGCGCGGCTACAAGGCCGACGCCGTTGTCGTGTCGGAGCCGTCGCATGAGACGATCACGCGCGCCAATATCGGCGTGGTCTGGTTCCAGGTCGAAGTCCGCGGCGTGCCGGTGCATGTGCAGCGCATGGGCACCGGGGCCAACGCCATCGACGGCGCCTATCGGATCATCGGCGAATTGCGCAAGCTGGAAGCCAAGTGGAATGCGACCAAGGACCAGCACGAGCACTTCAAGAACATCGAGAAGCCGGTCAACCTGAACATCGGCAAGATCGCCGGCGGCGACTGGGCGTCATCGGTCCCGGCCTGGTGCAAGGTGGACTTCCGCATCTCGTTGCTGCCCGGCAAGACAGCCGAAGCTGCGAAGAAGGAGATCACCGACTGCGTCGCCGCCTTCGCACATCAGGATCCGTTCCTGTCGAACATCCCGCCGACCGTGACCTTCAACGGCTTCCAGGCCGAAGGCTACGAACTCAAGCCGGGATCTGATGCAGAAGCCACGCTGGCCGCGGCGCATGAAGCGGTGTTCGGCCAGAAGCCGAAGCCGGAAATCTCGCTCGCCTATCTCGACAGCCGCGTCTACGCACTGTTCGACAATGTGCCGACGCTGAACTACGGCTGCATCTCGCGCGGCGTCCACGGCTTCGACGAAGGCGTCAACCTGCCGTCATTGAAGAAGACGACGACCGCGCTGGCGTTGTTCATCGCCGAATGGTGCGGCGTGGAAGAGATCAAGACGTAATCAATCAGGCTTTGGCCTGAAGATGGAGGCGGCGGAGCAATCCGCCGCCTTTTCATTTCTGCCAACTGCAGATGCCGCCTGTGCGGCACGGCCAGACCTGCACCCGCGTGTCCGCCGCATTGGAATCCAGCGGATTGCCGCGGCGAGCGACCTTCTTCTGCGCAGCAGCGCGCTGCGCCACCCGCTTCGCAGACTGCGCGCGCACAAGACGCGGTGCTGCCTTCGCCGGGTCGGCCTTCACATTCGCCTTCGCATCGGCCTTGGCCTGGATCTGCACCTGCTCGAATGACGCGGGCGGACCCAGCAGTTTCGGCGACAGCACAGCCTTCTGCAGGTCGAGCAGCAGGTATTCGCCGGGCTTGTAGGTGTCAGCCTGTGCCGCACCAAAGCCGGCCAGCAGAGCAATACTCGCCGAGGCCGCTATCAGATGTCTCAAACGCATTTACGCCTCCTGAGGCCGGTTCCCGGCTTCTGGACTGACAATGTCTCTAAGCTAAGCACGGATAACGTTGAATCTAGCCCCGAGTTTCCCCGGAAAGTGCCTGCGGCGCAGGCATTTCTGGCGGTAAGACTAACCGTCCATGGCGCACCCGCCGATTGATCCAGCGCAATGCGACTCCGCGCTGCTGCGCCGACCCTCCGCTCAATCACTTCAGCAGCGGAGACCGCCATGACATCCGTCCAGCCCTATCCCGTTGTCAGCAATCTCATCGAACGCATTGGCGACTGGTTGATCCAGCGCCGCCAGCTCAATGAACTCGGTGCGCTCGACAGCGGCGAGTTCAAACGCATGGCCCATGAGCTTGGCCTTGCGCCAAGCGATCTCGATACGATCGTGCGCAGAGGCGTGAACGGTGCGGAGGAATTGCCGCAGATGCTCCGCGCGCTCGGTTTTGACGAGGCCGCCATTGCCAAGATCCGGCCGCCTGACATGATGGAAATGCGCCACGCCTGCGCCAGTTGCGCACACAAGCGGGCCTGCGGCGCCGACCTCGCAGCCAAGACGGCGGCCGCGAACTACGAGAACTATTGCGCCAATGCCAACGACATCACGCTGCTGGCCCGGGCTGCGGAGTAGATTATTCTCCAACTTTACTAAAAATGCTCGAAAAGCCGGCCAGGTAAGCCTAATCGGTTAGGTTAAGATTTGGTTTAAGTTGCGACAAAACCCGGCTGGGATAGCGTCGATCGCGTCGCGCAGTGGGGTGCGGAAGTCGCTTTCCAACCCCGAATTTCAATGCACGGCACGGGACCGCCGTTATTACCTGCGTCGGCGGTCCCACCCCTTGGCCGACAATCCTGACCACCCAAACACGCAGCCGTTACCCGTCACGCGACCTGCGTCATGCTGTGGCTGCGTGCGTCCGATCACGTGCAGAGCATCGGTGGCACCTGGATATCAGCGAACACCTCCAGCAAATTCCCGTCGGGATCGCGAAAGAACAGCGTGCGATGTCCAAAGACCTGATCGGTCGGCGGTGACACGAGGCTGATACCTTTTCGCACTAATTCCTCGGCACACGCATCGACCTCCGCCACGGAAACCTTGAAGGCGAGCTGAAGTGCTGCACTGCCAACCGGGATCGGATGATCCGACGCGGTGCGGCTTGGTATCGCCAGAGCTAACGTGTTGCCGCCGATGCGAAATTCTATCCAGCCGGACAACAGCACGCGCTGCAGCGAAAAGCCGAGCACCGTCTCGTAGAAGTGCCGCATCGCGTCCATGTCGCGGACGAAGATGACCGTGTAGTCGATGGCGCTAATGGCTTGAAAGGCTGACTTGGTGCCTGCGCCCTGTTCATCCATTCCGGCCTCTCCATGTTCATCCCGCGAGATGATCCATCAGCGTCAAGCCTCGCACAGCCGGCTGCGCGCCTACAACTGCAAGGCACATTGCGCCTGCGCGTCATCGCAACGCAACAGAAGTACACGTTGTGAATGCTCGCAATTTAATCCGCGACACAGTGTTGCTGCGCGCAATCTTCCTTGACTTGCTCTCGCCGCACTTGGCAGTCTGTGATCACACAAAAAAGCATCGGGCAACGACCCAGATGCCTCTAGGGAGAGACACCATGGACTCATTTCTGAGGCCGCTTGCGGCTGCGAGTATGATTGTTGCTGGCGCCCTTGCTTCCGCTGCTCCAGCATCTGCCCAGCAAGCGCCGATCAAGATCGGCATTCCGACGTCGGTCCAGTTGCAGGTCGGCCGCGATACGCAGAACGCCGCCAAGCTGGCCATCGAAGAGATCAACGCAAAGGGCGGATTGCTCGGCCGCAAGCTCGAAATGGTTGTCGCCGACGAGACCGAGAATCCCGAACAGGGCATCGCTGCAATCAAGAAGCTCACCGCCGATGACAAGGTCAACGTGCTGATCGGCGGCTATACGTCAGGTGTGACGCTGGCTCAATTGCCGCATATTTCCAACGCCAAGACGATCTATATCGGCGTTGGCGCGGCCTCCCCGGCCATCACCGCAAAGGTGAAAACAGACTATGAGAACTACAAATATATCTTCCGCGCCTTCCCCATCAACGCGGCGCATCAGGCGCGCGCGCTGGTCGACTTCATCAACGGCAAGCTGAAAGGCGAGATGGGCCTGAAGAAGATTGCCATCGTCGGCGAGAACGCGAAATGGGTGCAGGATCTCGTGCCGATCCTTAAAAAGGGCGCCACCGACGGCGGCACCGACGTGACGCTGGCCGAATTCTTCGACACCTCGACTTCTGATTTCTCGCCGCTGTTCGCCAAGGTGAAGAATTCAGGCGCGCAGTATCTGATCGTCGTGCTCTCGCATGCCTCGTCGGACATCTTCGTCAAGCAGTGGCATGACGCGCAGGTGCCGATCCCGATCGGCGGCATCGACGTGAAGAGCCAGGACGCCGACTTCTTCACCCGCGTCAGCGGCAAGGCCAATGCCGAAACCGTCGGCATGTTCGCCATTCGCGCGCCGCTTACGCCAAAGACCATTCCGTTCTGGGATGAATTCGTGAAGCGCTTCGGCACCGCGCCTGTCTATACCGGCATCGGTGCTTACGACTCGGTCTACGTCTATGCAGACGCCGTCAAGCGCGCCAACTCCATCGAACCGGATGCGGTCATCAAGGAGCTTGAAAAGACCGATCATGTCGGCATCGCCGGCAAGCTGGTGTTCGACGAAGTACATGACGTGAAGACCGGCCCGGGACTGCAGAACCTGCTGTTCGTGCAGTGGCAGAAGGACGGCGCCCGCGTTGTGGTCTGGCCGAAGGAAGCCGCAACCGGCCCGATGATCGCGCCGCCCTGGATGAGCAACTAAAGCGTCGGACCAAGCCGTCCCCTAACGGCCGTCATTGCGAGCCAGAGGAGGCCGTCCTTCGCGGCCTCCTCTGAGCGAAGCAATCCAGAAGCCACAAGCGAGAACTGGATTGCTTCGTCGCCAAGTGGCTCCTCGCAATGACGAGGAGTTGTCCGGTCTTCAACAGCGGGTTCTCATGCTTCAGATTCTGATCTACGGCGCGGTCTCCAGCGCCATCTATGCGATGCTGGCCGTTGGTTTCACCCTGATCTTCGGCGTCGCCCGCATCCTCAATCTCGCCCATGGCTCGTTCTACGCACTCGGCGCCTATGCGGCCTATGTCCTCACCTCGCTGCTCGGCGTTCCGCTCTTCATCGCAGCCCCGCTGGCGGTATTGATCGTCGCGGGCTTCGGCGTGGTGATGGAGCGCTTTCTGGTGCGCCCGCTGCGCTCGTCGCAGCTCGCGGTGCTGATGATTACCCTCGCCGTTTCGCTCGCGGTGGAACAGGCGCTGTTTATCACCTTCGGCTCCGAATATCGCAACGTCCCCTCATTTGTCGCTGACAAGCTCTCGATCGGCGGGGTCGATATCTCCGGCCAGCGCCTGCTCGCCCTTGTCGCCGGTGTCCTCGTGCTGCTCGGCCTCTGGCTGTTCATCCAGCGCACCCGGCTCGGCGCCGCCATCCTCGCGGTATCGCAGGATCCGGAAGCCGCGCAATATATGGGCATCCCGACCAACCGCATTTTCTCCATCGTGATGGCGATTTCCGCCGGCACCGCGGCGCTCGCTGGCGTGCTGGTGTCGCCGTTCCTCACGGTACAGCCGACCATGGGCCTGCTGCCGATGGTGAAGGCCTTTGCCATCGTCATCGTCGGCGGGCTTGGCTCGATCCCCGGCAGCATCATCGCGTCGCTGATCCTCGGCTATTCCGAGACCATCGTTGCCTATCTGATTTCGACGTCATGGACGGAGCTGGTGTCGCTGGTCGCGGTCGTCGTCACGCTGATGATACGTCCGTCGGGACTCCTCGGGCGACGGGCGGCATTCTGATATGAAACGCATCGCCCCCATCGACATCGCAGGCGGCATCCTCGTCGTCGCCTTTCTCGCGCTGCTGCCGATGTTCGCCGCCAGCAACTACCTCACCGGCGTGCTCACTGTCTGCGTGATCTACGGCATCTGGGCCTCGAGCTGGGACTTCATGTCCGGCCTCACCGGGCGCGAGAACTTCGGCCATTCCCTGTTCATCGGCGCCGGCGCCTATACCGCCGGCTTCCTGTCTTCGATCTGGTCGACAAACCCGTGGGTCAGCCTGCCGCTCGGCGTGGTGATCGCCATCGCCTTCAGCCTGCTGGTCGGCTTCCCGACGCTGCGGCTGCGCGGACCTTACTTCGCATTGGCAATGCTGTCGGCCTCGGCGATCCTGCAGCGGCTGTGTCTGATTTTCTGGGAATATACCGGCGGCGAGGAAGGCATCTACGGCCTCGATCCCTTGATGAAGAATCCGCTGCATTACTACTGGTTCGTGCTGGCGATTCTCGTAGCCGCAGTGATCACGCTAACGTTGCTGGCGCAGTCGCATTGGGGCCTGCTGCTGCGCGCGATCCGCGGCGACGAGGCGACCTGTCAGGCTGCCGGCATCAATGTCACGTTCTACAAGATCGTGTCGCTGATGATCTCGGCCGGCTTCGCCGGGCTCGGCGGCGCGCTCTATGCGCATTACCAGCTGCAGGTATCGCCGCCGCTGTTCTCGGTGGTCGTGTCGATCACGGTGATCATCATGGTCTATGTCGGCGGCATCGGCTCGATCTATGGCGCCGCCATCGCCGCGATCCTGCTGACGTTGCTCACCGAGATGCTGCGCGGCTTCGGCGAATACCGGCTGTGGATCTATACGCTGACTTTGATGCTGATCCTGTTCTTCCTGCCCAATGGACTGATCGCGCCGCTCTGGCGCCGGCTGACGGAGCGCCTGCGATGACCGACCTGCTCGAAGTCAACGGCGTGACCAAACGCTTCGGCGGCCTCACCGCCGTGAAGAATGCGAGTTTTACGCTGAAGAAAGGCGAGTTCACCGGCATTCTCGGCCCCAACGGCGCCGGCAAGACCACACTGTTCAACATCCTCACCGGCTTCATGCAGCCGACAACCGGCACCATTCACTTCAACGGCGAACTGGTGCGCGAGCTTGCCCCCTACAAGGTGGTCAATCGCGGCATGGCGCGCACCTTCCAGCTCACCCGGCCTTTCGTCGGCATGAACCTGCTGGAGAACGTGCTGGTCGCCTGCATGTCGCCCCGCGCCAGCGAAGACAAGGACAAGGAAGCGCGCGCCAGCTATCTGCTCGCCCAGGTCGGCCTCGGCGGACGCGACAAGGAGCCAGTCGAAACGCTGCCTTACGGCGACCTCCGGCGATTGGAGATAGCCCGCGCACTGGCGACGCGACCGGACCTGCTGCTGCTGGACGAGCCCTTCGCAGGTTTGGGGAGCAGCGAGATCGAACAACTGGCGCAACTGATCCGCAGGCTGCATCGCGAGGAGAACCTCACTATTTTGCTGATCGAGCACAAGCTGCGCGAGTTCATGGCATTGGTATCGCGCGTGATCGCGATGAATTTCGGCGAGATCATCGCCGTCGGCCCACCGGAAGAAATCGTGAAGAACGAGAAGGTGATCGAAGCCTATATCGGCAAGACGGAGGAAGCCCATGCCTCTGCTTGAAGTCGCCGATCTCAAGGTCAGTTATGGCAAGGCGCTGGCCATCGAATCCGTCTCGATCAGGGTCGAGAAGGGCGAACTCATCGGCGTGCTCGGCCCCAACGGCGCCGGCAAGACCACGCTGTTGAAAGCGATCTCGCGCTCGATCGCATCGCAAGGCACGCTGAATTTCAAGGATGCGTCCTTGCATCCGATCGAGCCATACAATGTCGTCGCCAAGGGCATCTGCCACTGTCCGGAGGGCCGAAAACTGTTCTCGGAATTGTCGGTGCTGAAGAACCTGCAGCTCGGCGCTTACCTGCGCAAGAACAATGCCGACGTCGAGAAGGACCTGGAGCGCGTCTTCACGCTATTCCCGGTGCTGCGCGAACGGCAATGGCAGCAGTCCAGCACATTGTCCGGCGGCGAACAGCAGATGGTGGCCATCGGCCGCGCGCTGATGGGCAGGCCGGAGCTACTGCTTCTGGATGAGCCGTCCGTCGGCATCGCGCCGCGGCTGAAGGGGCTGATTTTCGACTCGATCCAGCAAATCCGGAGAGACGGCACCGCGATCCTGATCGTCGAACAGGACGCGACATCGACGCTGCGGATTGCGGATCGGGTCTATGTGCTGGAACATGGGCGGACGATCCGCGAGGGGACGTCGGCGGAGATCGCTGGCGACAAGTATATCCAGCAGATTTATCTGGGGGTGTGACGTTCACGTGCCGCCACCTTCTTACCTCGCCCCGCTTGCGGGGAGAGGTCGGAGCCGAGCGCCAGCGAGGCTTCGGGTGAGGGGGAGCCAGCGAGTAAAACACCGGCTCCCCCTCACCCGACTTCCACGCGCTTTGCGCGTTACAGTCGACCTCTCCCCGCAAGCGGGGAGAGGTAAAGACAGCAACGCCTACGCCTTCCGCGTATACAGATGAAACCCGCCATAAATGCCCGAACGATCCGCGGCCAGACCTTCGGCACTGCGTGCCTCATCGCGCTGCCACGTCTCACGCAGCGATGCATGTTCCGGATCGTCCAGCGGCGACTCGGCGCCGGCGGTGCGGAAGATGACCCGGATGCCGTCCTTGCCGGCGCGGTCGATCGCGTCCCACAGCGCACGGATTTCATCCGGCGCCATCCAGTCCTGCGAATCCAAGAGCACAACCGCGTCGATCTGGCGGGCCGGAAGGCTCTCCAGGAACACGCGCAGATTGGCATGCACCGGCGTGACCAGAGCGGCGCGGCTGGCGGTGTCCGCGTAACGGCTCTGCTGCAGATAGAGCGGCAAGCACTTGTCACCGGGGCCGACATAGCTGCGGCTCAGCGCCTGCCAGGCAAAATAGTTGTTGGCGTTCGGATGCACGTCGATCAGAGCGAGCAGACGCTGATGCAGCACTTCGTTGAGCGGCTGGTTGCCGCCCAGCAGCGTGCGCTGCTGCGGCGGGATGCCGAGGCTGAACAACAGCGCCGGCGTCTTCGTCATCATACGAGCGAGCCGCGAATGAAACAGCCAGTGCAGTCGTTCCAGCGCGCGCTTGCGCGCCGGGGACTGCTTGTCCTCGTGCAACAACGCCTTGAGATCGATGCGGGCGAGCTTCGCCAGCGTATGCGCGAAGCCGATGAAGCGGCCGAGCGCGCCATGACGATAGAAGCCGTCACTGAAGTAACCGTAGCGCGGGCGGCCCTGGATATCGCGCTCGTCCCAATAGCCGCGCGCTTCGGCATCGAGCAGCGGCCGCAGCCGCTCGCGATAGAGGCCCACATTGGTATCAGATGCGCCTTCGCCGAAGAATTTCCAGAAGTCCTGATAGTTCGGCAGCGCGCGCAGGCCGGCGAGCTTCAGCTTCAGCAGCGACAGATGCGCCTCGTTGAGATCGACTGCGTAGACATGCTCGGGCTTCGCCGACAGATAGGACAGCGCGTTGCAGCCGCCGCTGGAGATAGTGACAATCGTCGAACCGGGCGCCAGTTTCAGCGCCGCCATGTCCGCCTCGGGATCTTCCCAGATCTGGGTATAGACCAGCCGGCGGAACCAGAAGGCGAACAGCCTGTCCCAGATCGTCGTTTCCTCGCGACCACGGCTATTGCGAACGGCGTCGGCGATCAGATGCGTATTCATCGGCTTCTTGGACCCTTCGAATCGACAATCTGAAATTTTTATCAAGCGCAGACTGCGGTTTTGCGACAGTCATTCTAAATTTCGCCCGCTTTCCGCGACGAAACCACTGTCACACCGCTGTCGTGTTGCGATGAAATGGATCACTCATCCGGATGCGATGAGGTGCGCCATGACGATTGTCTCCGAATACGAAGACGGCGGTCAGCCCGCATGGTCGAACGAAGCTACCCATCGCATGAACCGGATGTATCGCTGGCAGCGCTTCATCTATGACGCGACGCGCCGGTACTATCTGCTCGGCCGCGACCAGCTCATTGCAAATTTGGCGCCTGCACCGGGCGCGACGGTGCTGGAGATCGGCTGCGGTACCGGCCGCAATCTCGTTCAGGCTGCCCGGAAATATCCACAAGCGGTATTCTACGGCATCGATATTTCGACCGAGATGCTGACCACAGCGATTGCCTCGATCGCCCGCAACGACCTTACGGATACCGTCCGCGTCGCCCATGGCGATGCAACGAATTTCGACCCGGCACGCATCTTCGCTGTTCCCTCATTCGATCACGTCATGATTTCCTACAGCCTCTCGATGATCCCGAGCTGGCAGGATGTGCTCGATCACGCCGTCTCGCAGCTCAAGCCCGGCGGGCAACTGCACATCGTCGATTTCGGTCATCAGGAGCGGTTGCCAAAGATCGCGAGCAAGCTGCTGTTGCGCTGGCTGACGCTGTTCGACGTGACGCCGCGCCGCGAGCTTCTCGATGTGCTGAAGGCGCTCGCCGAGCGTCATCACGCCAATCTCGATTTCAATCGCCCGTTCCGCGGCTATGCGCAATCGGCGTTGCTGACGTTGCCGAAGTAACTCAGCCGAGCTTGCGCCTGTTCACATTCCGATAGGCTTCAACGGCGCCGAACAGCGTCAGCGACAGCACGAACGGGATCAGGTGATAGAACAGCCGGAACAGCAGCAGCACAGCCAGCAGCTGTTCGGTATGTTCGCCGCCAAGCCCGACAAGGATCGTGGCGTCGAAGACTCCGATGCCCGCCGGTGCGTGGCTGGCGAATCCCAACAGCGTGGCGGCGATGAAGACGACGATCACCTGCGCAACGCCGACATCCATCGTCTCCGGGATCAGCACATACATCGCCAGCGCCGCCGCCCCGAGATCGACGAGCCCGATGCCGATCTGGAAGAACACGTTGCGCCCGCTCGGCACTGGCACCGACCAGTTGCGACCGCCAAGCGTGCGGATACCGTTCCACGTCCAGGCGACATAAGCGACGATGCCGACGAGAATTGCCATCGCTATGAAGCGGTTGATCTCGGGCGAGAGCTGATCGATCCGGCTGATGGCACCGGGTTCATGCAGAGTGCTGAGCGCCAGTGCGGTGAGATTGCCGAGCCAGAAGGTGAGCCCGGTGAGGAAGCAGATGCGGGCGACGCCGGCGGGGCCGATGCCGTGCGGTGCATAAATCCGGTAGCGTACCGCCGATGACACCAGCAGCACGGCGCCGGTTCCGTGCGAAATGGGGTAGCTGGTGAAATTGGCCAGCGCTGCAATCCTGAAGGGAATGTCCCGCCGCCCGATCATCTGCAGGGCCAGCCAGTCATACAACGTCAGGCTGCCATAGGAGATCGCCACCAGCACCAGCGAGAGCGCGATGCTGCCTGGCGGTACCATGTGCATGGCAGACAGCACGTGGGCGAAATCCACGCCCTTGAGCGCCTTGGACAGCGCCATAAACGCAATCGTAGCAATTGCTATGCTAAGGAGCGCGCCAAGCCACCTCCAGCTGAGGCGCGTACGCATCAGCTGCATGATATTTTTCAATGCGGGTGGCACATTGTTCTACTTTTCATTAGGTCTGAGCACGCCGTGATTCGCGCATGTGTTCGCGCGTTCTGTTGCACGTCCATGTGACAGCTGCGCAAAAGCAGCGTTTTGGCGTCATCCAACAATCCGGTGATTTCCAGATTTCGCCCCCGCGATGTCGCATCAAGGTCATGCGGGTTCCGTAAGCCATGCGCATTGAATGCACTGATTCATCCAAGCAGGACACCATGTCGACCGAGACCGAATATCAGCTCACCGAAAACCAGTGGGACACATTGCGGATGCTTCGCCCCGCGATCCTGCCACCGGCCAAGCTGAACCGTTACGTGCTCGATCAGCTGGTTGCGATGGGACTGGTTGCGCTATCGGACACTCACCCGGCGCTCACGCCGATGGGCCGCGCCGTGGTTCTGCGCGGCTGTCCGCGACTGTGGGATCTGGCAGCCTGAGCCGAGGCATGCCGTTTTACGGCGCGTCCGCTCGCTGAAGCAGGAACGCGAGCGCGTCCTCGCAGCGATCTTCGACCTTGAAGCTGAGAAACTCGTCAGCGCGCGTGCGGCCAAGATTGACCGCGGCGATGGGAATCTCCGCCCGCATAGCTGCCTGAACGAAGCGAAACCCGGAATAGACCATCAAAGACGAACCGGCGATCAGCATGGCGTCGGCTTTCTGCAGATGACCAAGCGCGGCATCGACGAAGTCGCGCGGCACGTTCTCGCCGAAGAACACGACATCCGGCTTGAGGATGCCGCCGCAGATCTCGCAGGCCGGCACGACAAAGGACGCGAAATCGACGCCCTCCAGATCGGCATCGCCATCGGGCGCAACGGCCGCATCGAGGTCCAGCCAACCTGCGTTCAAGCGACCCATCTCGTGCTGAAACTCGTCGCGCTGGATCCGGCGTTCACATCCCATGCAGCGCACGAGATCAAGCCGGCCGTGAAGGTCGATGACATCCTTGCTGCCAGCGGCCTGATGCAACCGGTCGACATTCTGCGTGAGCAGCACCTCGCATTTACCGATCTGTTCGAGCCGCGCCAGCGCATGATGCGCATCGTTCGGCCGCGCCTGACCGAACCGACGCCAGCCGATGAGGCTACGCGCCCAATAACGCTGCCGCGTCAGTTCCTCGCCCATGAAGGCCTGAAAGGTCACAGGCTGCGTCCGCTTCCAGTTGCCGTCAGTGTCGCGATAGTCGGGAATGCCTGAATTGGTGCTGCAGCCAGCGCCGGTCAGGACAAACAGGCGTTGATGGCGATCGACGAAGTCGCGAAGGACATTGGGTGGGGTCATAGAGGAACGATTATCTCTCGGCTGGAAACAATGCCAGCCGCGCGCGGACGCGGCATATCCAGCCGGATATATGGGGGCAAATTTCTGAAATTCCACTGCGCTCGATCCCGAGTGCTTATTCGATCAACCGGTCGCACGCTGAAGAACCTTCTGAGATCGATCTTCGATCCCCCACGGAGAAGACCGCATCACGGCCCTCGTTTCAGTTCGCTCACGCTGTTGCTGGGTATCTCGGCGAAGGTCGCAGCGGCAACTGGCAGTGCACACCCGCGCAACGATGACTGTTACGTCTTCCCGGCCCTGATCATCAGACCGGGCGCCTTGCTGTCTCTCAGCCGCAGCCGGTCGATATCGATCGGCTGGCACTCTATCTTGCGATGAACGCCGAGAATCTCGCGCGCCACTGGATCCAGTCGGGCGCTGACCGCGTGGTATTCCTCGCACAGACAGGCCTGCACCCCGGCGGCCGCTGCCATCACGCTCTGCTGGGTCACACGCGTGGTACGGCCATCAACGACGACCGGTTCGCCCGCGACGAGGACCGCGTCGATGGCGCGCGGCGTACCGGCATATACCAATTGGCGGACCGCACTGTTCAGCGGTACGAAAGAGGGATCATCGAGACTGATGAGCACGAGATCAGCCTTCGCGCCCGGCCTGATCGCTCCAAGATCGGCCTCGCATCCGAGCGCCTTGGCGCCACCTGTCGTCGCAGCTCGAAACGCGGCCCGTGCGGCGCCAGCTTCGCCGGCTTCCCCTTGCAGCGCCCAATACAGAGCGAACGCCTTCATCGATTCAAAGATATTCTGGGAGTCGCTGCCGCTGCAGTTGTCGCATCCAAGTGCGACGTTCACCCCGGCCTCGGCATAACGCCGGATCGGTGCGATGCCATTCAGCAATTTCAAATTACTGACGGGGTTGAACGCGAGATTTACACCTGCCGCGCCCAACTGCACGATCTCATGATCGGAAATCCACACGCCGTGCGCAATGGTCAGGCGATCGCTAAGCAGACCCAGACGATCGAGAAAAGACACCAGTGAGCGATGATCTCCTTGATATGCGAGGCGGGCGAGCAATGCCTGCGAGCGCGTCTCGTAGAGATGTGTAAACACGCGCAGAGCCCGGTTCGCGGCCATTTGCGCCGTCCATTGCAACAACTGCTCCGAGCAGCGCTGTGGTGCGGATGGCGCGAGCGCCCAGCTCACACGTTCGGGTCGCGGCGCATCCAGCAGCGAAGCGACGAAATGTTGCATCGGACGGGGATCGAGGCTTCCGCCAAGCTCCCGAAGCGCATCAGCAGAGAGTTCTTCACGCCAGAACGGTACCGTATCAGCCGCAGCCTTGTCGCCAAGCTGAAGCGCCAAGACGGCGCGAATGCCCGACTCCTGATAAGCGGACAGCACCGCGTTCATGTGGCGCTGATCCGGCCCCACGATGGACACCATGTCCTGCACGGTGGTCACGCCGCAGCGCAGATTCTCCACGGCGCCAAGCAACGTCCTGACACGGACCTCTTCGTCGCTGCGACGGGGATAGTTCGACGGAAAGCTGTAGAGCCCCCAGACCTCAAGCGGCATCTGCTCGAACATCCCGCGCAGCAGGACATCATGGGAATGGTAATGCGCATTGATGAAGCCAGGCGTCACCAACTTGCCGCGCGCGTCGATGACACGGGCATCCTCGCCTGCATCGAGCTTCCCCTCGGGACCGATCGCCGCAATTCGCCCATCGATGATCAGAACGTCGGCGACGGGAGGCCGGTCGAGTTCGCCATCCGGATCGAGTATCCGGCCACCTGTAATGAGGGTTCTCTGCACCTGGCTCATACAGACTGCCCGTGCGGGCTGCGCAAGAATGCCGCGTGCAGTTCGCCCTTCATCGACACGTCGTCGAGACAGCGGCCATCGCCGGCGGCGAAGCGCCGCGTCGCGCCCCGCGGCATGGAGCGGCTGATCTCATGCTGAACGTGATGTCGGGAGAGCGTGGTCATGATCTCATGCCGAGCGCTGGCCGGCGTCCAACTCGTGCATCTGATAATGCGCCGCGATTGCCGCGCCATTCGCGATCCACAGATCGGGACAGGATTTCGCGTAAGTCAGAAACTCGCGCAGCAGGCGCAGCCGCATCGGCCGGCCGCTGCATTGCGGATGCAGCACGGTGGTGACCATGGCGCCCCAGTCGCGAATCTCGTCTAGTTCGTCCTTCCAGATCGACAGCACATGTTCCTTGGGAAAGATCGAGCGCGGGCTGAAGCGATTCGACAGCCCGTGCATCCAGTCGTCATAACTTGCCGTCACCGGCAGTTCGATCGTGCCCGCCTGGCCATTGGCGAGGCGGTGGCGATATGGCCGGACATCGTCGCGGAACGACGAGCTGTAGATGAAACCACGTTGCGTCAGCGCCACGCGCAGCGCTTCGGAAAATTCGCCGACCGGCGCGCGGTATCCCTTCGGTATCACGCCGAGACGGCGCTTCAGGGCGTCGAGACCCCGTTCCAGCTCCTCCTCGACGGGGTCGCCCGGCTCCACGACCAGATGATGATAGCCATGATAGCCGATCTCGTGGCCGGCCTTCAGGATCGATTCCGCCATCGCCGGATGCGCGTCCACGGTCCAGCCGGTCACGAAGAACGTCGCCTTCAGATCGAGCTGGTCGAGCAGTTGCAGCAGCTTCGGCACGCCGACGCGCGCTTCGTAACCGCCATAGCTCAAGGTCACCAGGCGCTGCGCATGCGCGGCATCCTTGCCCGTCCAGGCGCTTTCCGCGTCAACGTCGAAGGCCAGGAACATGGCGGACGTATAGGACTTCGGCCACGGAAATTCAGGTGCCGGCGCGGCGCTGTTGGCGGGAACCAGGGGAATACTGTTGAGCGCTTTACTGTCCTGCATCGGTCATCACCTTTTTCAGGTCGTCGTTTCCCAGCATCATCGGATCACTGCCGAGAGAAAGAGTTGCGTTCGCGCTTCACGCGGCGCGCCGAGGACTTCGGCCGCCGTTCCGGCTTCCACGATCACGCCCCGATCCATGTAGACCACCTTGTCGGCGACCTCGCGCGCAAATCCGAACTCGTGCGTCACCACCATCATGGTCATGCCGCTGCGCGCGAGCTCCTTCATGACCGCGAGTACCTCTCCGACCAGTTCCGGGTCCAGCGCGCTGGTTGGCTCGTCGAACAGCATCAGCATCGGCTTCATCGCCAGCGCGCGCGCAATCGCTACGCGCTGCTGCTGGCCACCGGACAGTTGCGAGGGATAGGACCCGGCCTTTTCCGCCAGCCCGACACGGCGCAGCAATTCCATCGCCTCGGCCATGACCTCCGCGGCATTGCGCGACTGCACCTGCGTCGGCCCCTCGATGATATTCTCAAGCGCTGTCTTGTGCGGGAACAGGTTGAAGCGCTGGAACACCATGCCGGTTTTCAGCCGCTGCTTCGCAATTTGCTTCTCATTCAGGCGATGCAGTCGCCTGCCCTCCTCGCGTACGCCGAGCAGTTCGCCATCGAGCCAGATGGCGCCGCTGTCGATCTCCGTAAGCTGGTTGACACAGCGCAGCAGCGTCGTCTTGCCCGAGCCGGACGCGCCGACCAGACACATCACTTCGCCGGCATGCACATCCAGCGAGACCTGCTTCAGCGCCTGAAAGTCGCCAAAGGTCTTGCTGACCGAGCGGATCGCAACGAGGGGTCTGTTCATCGCAGCGTCTGTACTGAACCGCGGGCGAAGCGCTTCTCGATCAACATCTGTAGCGGAGTTAGAATCGACACCACCAGCAGGTACCAGAGCCCGGCCACGATCAGGAGTTCGATGACGCGCGAATTGGCGTAATAGATATTTTCGGCGTTATGAAGCACTTCCGGATACTGGATCACGCTGGCCAGCGATGTTGCCTTGACCATGCCGATGAACTCGTTGCTGAGCGGTGGCGTCACGACGCGCATCGCCTGCGGAAAGATGATCCGGCGCAGCGCCTGCAGCCGGCTCATGCCGATCGCCTGCGCGGCCTCATATTGCCCTGTATCCACCGACAGAATCCCGGCGCGCATGACCTCGGAGGTGTAGGCGCCCTGATTGATGCCGAGGCCAAGCAGCGCCGACAGGAACGGCGTCATGACGTCGACCGCCCGCGCCGACCAAAGACCGGGAATGCCGATAGTCGGAAACACCAGCGCGATGTTGAACCAGAGCAGCAACTGCAAGATCAAAGGCGTGCCACGGAACAGCCAGGTGTAGCCGGCTGCCACCGTCTTCAGCACCGGATTGGACGACAGCCGCATGATGGCGATGACGACCCCGAGCACGATACCGAGCGACATCGCAAGCACCGCCATGATCATGGTGTTGGCGATGCCCTGCAAAATTACCGGTACGGTCAGGAAGCGGCCGACATAGGACCACTCAATCTGACCGTTGGCGAAAGCACGGCCGATGGCCGCCAGCAGCAAAAGGATCGCGGCCGCAGTGATCCAGCGTTGCCAGTGCAGCTGCCGCGCGCTCGGCATCCCCGACAGATCGGGGAAATCGCCAGCAAGTCGTTCCGCTGCGTTCATTGCGCGGCCGCGTTGATCATAGGCTTTTCGATCGCGTTGCCCGGGATTCCCCATTTGGTGAGGATGGTCTTGTAGATGCCGTCGGTGATCATCGCACCCAGCGCCTCGAACACGGCGTCGCGCAGCACGGTGTCTTCCTTGCGGAACATGATGCCCTGATAACCGCTGCCGATCGGCTCGCCAACGACGCGGTATTTGCCCGGCTCCTGCTGCTGGGCGTAAGGCAGTGTCTCGCTGCCCTGCACCGCAGCATCGATGCGGCCCTGCTTCAGCTGATTGCGGACATCGACCGCATTCTCGCCGGGGGTGAACTGCACCGCGGGCTTGCCGGCGGTCTCGCAATTGGCCTTGCTCCAGCGCTCGATGTCCTGGGGATAGATCGTGCTGCGGGTAGTTCCGACCTTCTTGCCGCAGAGGTCGATGGCGGCCTGAACGGGGCTCTCAGCCAGAAGGAAGAATTGCGGGCCGGTCTTCAGATAATCAACGAAGTCGGCGGTCTCGCGGCGCGACAGCCGATCCGAAATGCCACTGATGACGAAATCGGCGCGCTTGGTCTGCAGCGCCGGGATGATCTCGGCGAATTTGGTCTCACTCCAGACCACCTTGAGTCCGAGCCGCTTGCCGATCTCAGTGCCGAGATCGATGTCCAGCCCGACAAGTTCATTGGTGGCGGGATCGCGATATTCCATCGGCGCGTAAGTCGAGCTGACAGTCAGCTTCAACTCGCCGGCCTTCTTGATCGCCTCCGGCAACTCCGCCCCCTGCACACCGGTGGCGGCCAGAAGTACGCCGACGACAGCGGCGATCGAGGTAGACCTCATGTCAGTTCCTTGGTTGGCAATTCCGATAGTGGTTCAACGTCGATTGTCGCGAAGAGGCAGGCAGGCTCGTGAGGTCAATCTGATATTCCGTAAGCGCCCACGGCCCGTACTCACAGATGCAATCGTCGTGCCGCACGCTGCGCACCGATCAGACGACCGGCGACGGCCAGATGCGCTTGTAGGTGGTCAGCATCTCTTCACCGACGCTGAAGGTCGGCGCCTCGGGCTCATTCTCCGACCCCAGCGGCTTCACCACGGCGTCGACATCCGGCGTCATGAAGAACGGGATCGAAAAGCGCGGCGCACCGCTGCCGCGGTTGGCGACACGATGATTGGTCGAGGAAAACCTGCCCTTGGTCCAGAACTGCAGCGTGTTGCCGATATTGATGATGTAAGAGCCCTTTAACGGAGGCGCCGCGATCCAGTCGCCGCTCTTGTTCTGCACTTCCAGGCCGCCGGTCTGGTCCTGCGAGAGGATGGTGATGACGCCGGTGTCGCAATGCGCGCGTGCCAACAGCTCGACGGTCGGATCTTCGATCTGCGCATAGCGCAGCAACCGCAACTGCGACACGTCATGGGCATAGTATTTCGTGAACTTGTCGGTGGGTTCGCCGAGACCCTCCGCGAGCAATTCGAGCAGCGTGGTCCCCACCTGGTAGGTCCGCACATAATATGAGTAGACGATGTCGCGGAAACCGTCCGGCCCGGACGGCCACAGGTTTGGACCTCGCAGCGGCAAGTTGGCTTTGACATCAGGGTGACTTTCGTCGAGTTCCGCCGCGCAATGAAACGCTTCCAGATTATTGCCCTTGAAGCTCGGGTCGGTGTCGCCCTTCTCGCGAAGGCCGAGATAGCCACGATAGTGACGCGACTTGGAGATGTGAATCTTGCGCTTCTCGGCATCCGGCAGGTCGAAGAATTGCCGGCTCATGTCGAACACGCCGTCCAGGATATCGTCGCCGATGCCGTGGCCGACGATGTACATGAACCCGACCTGCTCGGCTACCGCGACCACCTCGCGGGCCAGAGCCGCCCGCTTGGACGGATCATTTGCACCTGAGATATCGACGATCGGAATTTCATCGAAAGCCGCGAGGTTGCTCTGGATCGGCTGGCCTAGCATTGATGTCTCCTGTCGCAGCTTGCAGGTTCGAATGACGTCTCGACCGGGATTTACTGGATCGGCGACCGGCCTGACGACGAGCCTGCCCGCAATCCCCCATTTCGACGCGATCAAAATTGTTGGGCCACAGATCAAAAGTCAACAAAAATATCAAAATTGAGACAGTCCGCCGAACACGTCAACGAACCGCTTTCGCACTGCATAGGTTCGCGGCAAATACCTCACGAAATGACGCGAATAACGCCACCATCTGCATAACGAATAGATTCGACTGGAAATCCGCGCTGTCTCAAAATTTATCCGCCGCGACTGCCGACTCGCACAGCTAGGCCAGCGTGCGCTTCATCAGCTTTCGCAACAGCATTGCGCCAGCTGCCCCCCGGACGGACCCGTTCCATAATTTCTTGAACATCGCTTCATGCAAGTGGACGGCCTCCGCAGCGGCCGTGACAATGGCAACGCCCGTCAGGATATTCGGCAATTCGCCCAGACGATACGGACTGACCGACACCAGCGAGCCCTCGCTGCGTCGAAATATCTGGAATGTCTGACTTGGCATGACGCACTCGACCAGGCCGATCTGGATTCCAACCGGCTCCTGTTCCATCAACTGCGCGATCCGTTCCACTTCGACCGCAGCAGCCAGCCGCCGCTTCTTCTGCACGGCGGCAGGAAGATCCAGGCGTCCCACCAGTCCAAGACGCAGAAACCGTTCGATCTCCAATACGCCGATGATGCTGGCCACATTCGGTTGCTTCTGACGTAGTAGCGATTTCCGTTCCGACAGAATTCGGATCACATCGTCAATCTGTCGCTTGAGATCGGCCTTCGCTCCGTTCGCCGGCAGCGTCTCGATGAGCATCTGGCGCAGATGATCGTTGTAGTCTTCGGATGCCAGAATGAACGAGATCGGCTCATAGTGCGCCAATACGCGCTCCGAGGTCAGCTCGATCTGGCGCATGCGCTCGAAGAAACTAACAGCGTTGCTGTGATATTCGACGCCCGCGTCCAGCAGCGAAGCCAGTGAGACGCCGAGCAATTCGGAAATCCGCTCCAGTATCTCAAGCTTGATCAATCCGCCTTTTTCCAGCCGGTAGACCGCCGCTCTGGAAATTCCGAGTTGGGCCGCCATCTCCTCCGTGGAGAGGCCCCTCCCGATGCGATATGCCCGCAGTCTTTCGGCAATTTGCTCGTATTGCACAGCCATAAATAAAGATGCCCATGAGAGCGACGCGGGAACGACACCAGTGCCGGATTCGAACCACTCGACAATATCGCCTATGACTAAGCGCGATGATCACTTGCGACAAGCGCTACATGTCCCCCGATGTCTTGGAGACTGGAGTCCCCGGCGCAGTATTACCGAGGCTGATACGGCGTTTTTGCGTGCCCTCGGTGCAGGAACATCTAACCAGCTGCAGCCGCGGAGAAATTCCTGCCGGCGTTGAGCGCCCCCCAACAAGAAGTGGAATCTGCAGGTGCCTAACCGGGTAAAGCCCGATTACGTGAAGGACGGGTAAAATGCAGCTGCGTGCAAAACGGCCTTTCAAGAACCTCCAATCGCACACTAAGCCTCTGAAATCATGACTGAAGTGGCAGACATCGAACCTGTGCACCGCGTCCCGTACGCAGAGCACCTTCGTCGAACTATTGATACCCTGGCTTCCCTATGGCGACGAAATCTGAGCGGACGATCCGATCAAAATGGTCGCGGCCGCGCGCCAACTTGGAGGAAGCGCGCGACCGTGGCGCCGCGAGAGCTACGACAGCCTCGTGGCGGACTACTTGCGGCAACCACTATCGTGTTTCGCGGGCGAAGCCGGCTTCGCTACCCAATGATCGCTTTGACCTCCAGATATTCTTCAAAGCCGAAAACCCCGAACTCGCGCCTATTGCCGGACTGTTTGTATCCTCCGAACGGAAGGCTGCGGTCGAATGCAGCGCCGTTGAGGTAAACACGTCCTGCGCGGATGCGGTTGGCGACGGTAGGCGCCTTCCGATAATCGTGGCGCCGATCCGACAAAATGAGGCGCGAGTAGACTCGACAATCAACACCGCATCAGCCGCGCGCAGCACCAGATTGAATCCGTCATACTGGCAATATCTATGTCGGCGGCTAACACGCGCGGTCGCTTGCCAAAACGAAATCAATGGATGCTCCGCTTGGCCCAACCATAGGCAACCATTGCATCGTGAAGTGCATTCCTAGCGTCAACAGTGCTGACCGGATCTTCGCTCGCAGCAGCTAGCCTGCTGACGACGTCAACCCATTGAGGGGACGCGCGGGTTTCAGCTCCAACGTAGCGCTGAATCCATCTCAGCGCTGAAACCACCGACAACAGCTTCCGATCACCAGTCGGAGTCTGACCAGGCGCATCAGCGGTCAAAGTGATCGGCGCGAAGATGATCTGCACCGTTACCCCGTCGTTTGATGGATGAAGTTCCAATCCGGTGTGGCGCAAAGTACAACGTATCCGCAAAGTCACGAAATTCAATTTGGAAACAGGGGCTCGTAGGACCGTGCCGATGCCCATGAACCAATATGCGAACGAGAACTCAACCGGCTGCTCGTCATCGGACTGTTCAACGTTCCATTACATCTGCACGCCTCGATCGGCCGGTTCAAGATCGCGACAAAAGTCGATGCCAGTTACTAGGTCCAACTCCATGCTTCGGCAGGTGGTTCCTGTCCGCCTTGCGCCATGAGCCAACCCTGGCGATGACTAGGCACGCGCAGCCTCAAACATGAATTTACTTGTCGAGCTTGAACACCATCTGTGTCGGGCGCACGAACCGCAATGCGATGAGAAGCAGCGTCATGACCATCACCATGTAGATCACGGCCATGGCATCGATGGAATAGACGGGGCGAACACCACCGGCAAACATATTGTAGAATAACGCGACGACGAGCGTCTGCGATCCACCGCCGCCGAGGAGAAATGCGAGCTCGAAATTCGATATCGTATTGACCAGCACAAGGACGCCGGCGGTCAGTATTCCCGGTACCATCAGGGGAAACAGAATCCGCCTGAAAATCTGAGCCCGGCTTGCGCCAAGCATTGACCCGCTCCATTCCAGATTGACGCTGATCTGCTCGAAAAATGGCATCAACACGAAGACGGCCAACGGGACCATCGGCACCAGGACCGCCAGAATCACGCCGACGACGGATCCCCCGACCCCGTATCGGTAAAGAGTAGTCGCCAGCGGAATCCCGTAAGTCATTTGTGGGATTACCAGCGGCAGAAAATACAGCAGCAGAATGACCGATTTGAATCGGAAATTTCGTCGCGCAAGAATGTAAGCGGCCGGAAATCCAATGGCCAATGCAAGGAAGACGACAACGACTACGATTAGCAGCGTGACACCTAACACCTGCCCCAGATCGAAATTCTTCCACGCATAAGCGAACCAGTCCGTCGTATAGGCCGGCGGCAGCAGGCCGCCGAACCAACGCTTGGCAAACGAGCTCACGACAACATGCGACACGATCCCAAGCATGTTGAGGATGAAACCCACAATGAACAGATAGAGCGAGAGCTTCCACATTCTGCTTCGCATTGTGCGGCCCTATCTCTTTCCGACGCCCATGGTCGCTGCCGGCGACAACCGGCGACGGAACAGGATGATGACCAGCAGCGCTGCCAGCTGACACAGGCCCATAACCACCGCGATCGCGGAAGCAGCCGACATGTCATATTGTTCGAAGGCCTTCTGATAGGCCGCAATAGAGATCGTGCGCGTGGTACCCGCCGGCTGCCCGAGCATGATGGCGGACGGAAAGACCGCGAAGCTCATGACGAACACCAGTGCGAATGCGATGGCAAGACCGGGCGCGATGAGCGGCAACATCACGCGTCGGAAGACAATCGAAGGTGTCGCACCAAGCATCCGCGCCGAGCGTTCAAGGCTGGGATCGATGCCGGATATGTATCCCAGCAGCATCAGGAAGCAGAACGGAAACTGCTGCATGAACAACGCCAGCATAACGCCAGCGTAGTTATGGGTCAGAATGAACGGCTCTTTGATAAGCCCTAATCCGAGAAGGACCTGATTGAACCAACCCTGCGAACCATAGAAACCCAAGATACCTTCCGACAGCAGGATCACGCCAAGCGAAATAGGCATGATCAAGATCGTCGTCACGGTCCGTTCCATGAAAATGCCCCGGCGCATGCCGTAAGCCAGCCAAAGAGCGAGCAGAAGGACAACGATCGTAGTGGGAATCGCCAGACTGAAGGTGATCCAGATCGTACCATACTGATAGGGATCGCTGAAGAACGTGAGATAGTTCGTGAGGCTGAAGCCGCCAACCTTTTGCGGCTGAAGGCTGAGATAGACACCATACAGAAACGGATAGACGAACATGCAGAGAACGTAGAGCAAGGACGGCAGCAAACAGAAGAATGCCAGCGCATCGAATTCGCTCTTCTCATCGTTGGCTACGGCGCGCATTATTTTCTCGCCTATTCCGCAGGAAGCAAGACGACCTTGTCGATCGGAAACTGAAGGCCAATCGTGTCGGCGGTTCGTATCGCCTCGGCGGTGCGTAACCAGACTCGCGTGTTGTCATTGATGCGTATGGCGGCTTCCTGTTCCCGACCGAGATACTCGACCACTTCGACACGGCCACTAACATCTTCGGCACCGGAAACCACCTCACCGCCCGCCCGGATATCGTCCGGACGTATCGCCATCACCATGTCGGTATCCGCTCGCACATCGGCCCCTGCCCGCGCCCGAATGCGAATTCCGTCGCCGACGCCTTCGGCGATCCCATTGGACACTGACGCGATCCTGACCTTGAAGAAATTCCGGAAGCCCATGAAATCCGCCACGAAGACATTCTTGGGCCGGTCGTGAATTTCCTGTGGGGTACCCGACTGCATCAGGACGCCATTGCGCAACACCACAATCCTGTCCGACAGCGACAGTGCTTCGGCCTGGTCGTGAGTCACGTAGATCGACGTCAACCCCAGCGCAGCATGTATCTGCTTGATCTCCGCCCGCATCTCGACTCTCAGCTTGGCATCGAGATTTGATAGCGGCTCGTCGAACAGCATCAGGCGCGGATGCAACACGAGGGCCCGCGCAATCGCAACGCGCTGCTGCTGGCCACCGGAGAGCTGGCCCGGATAGCGCTCCTCATAACCGGTCAATTGGACCAGTTTGAGCATCGCATCGGTGCGCTTCTTGATCTCCTCCTTGGACAATGGCTTCAAGGTGAGCCCGAACGAGACGTTGTCGAAGACCGTCATGTGAGGAAACAGCGCGTAATTCTGGAACACCATTCCGAACGCACGCTTCTCGGGCGGCAGATGATCGACCCGCGCCCCATTGAGCCTGATCTCACCCTCGGTCGCTGCAATCAGGCCAGCGACGATCGACAAAGCCGTCGACTTTCCGCATCCGCTCGGTCCCAGGAAGGTGACGAACTCGCCCTTTCGGATATCGAGCTCGAGGTTGTCCAGCACGGTCTTGTTGCCATAGCGCTTGGTGATTCCAAGCTTCAGCGAGTCCAACCTATCTCCCGGCCCGTTCATGTCGTCCCGTTTCTGAGTAAGAAGCAACAAGGTCACCGGCGGGCCCGCACATACGGACCCGCACGCTCATCGAATGGATTACTTCTTGACCTGGTTTGCGCCCACTTCCCGGTCCCAACGATCCATCGCGTAGCTCAATTCCTTCACGCCGAGCGGCGGGGATACTTTCCATTTGGTGCCGACCTCGTCGTATTCGGGCCGCCAGAACTCCTTCACCAGTTCCTGAATCTCCTTGGGTGCCTTTTCCATGGTGGCCGCGGTGATCGTCGGCCCAATGAAGCCCGGCCAGGAAAGCACCTGCTGCTCTGGACGGCGCATGAACTTCATGAGATCGAGAATGACGTCGACCTGTTCTTTCGGCACGCCTGTGGGGATGCACCAGTAATGTCCGTCGACCACGAAGGTCGTGTTCTGAAGAATGGTGATCTTGGAGTCCGGCGGGATGACGCTCTGGGCACGGGGCTTCATGTCCCATTCCATGATGCCGGCGATGATCCAGCGTTGCCCCTGGGCGAATTCCTTCAACGTGATCGCGGTGCCCGTCGGATAGTATTCGACGTATTGCCCAAGCTCCTTCAGATAGGCCCAGGTCTTGTCCCACCCCTTGTCGGGATCAAGTGGCTTTGAGTCATTTAGAATGTGCGCCATGCCCAGCACGATCGACCGGCCCGGTCCGCTATTCGCCGGCCGCGCATACATCAGCCGACCCGGATTTGCCTTTGCCCAGGCCAGCAATTCTTCGGCGGTTTTCGGCGGGTTGGGCACCTTGCTGGGATTGTAGACGAACACCGGCCCGCCGGCGTTGCCCACCGACGGCACCATGTAGTCGCGGCCCTCGTCGTACAGCGCCTTGCCGGCAGGCGTCATCTCATCGCGCGGAAACTGTTTCTCGAAGTCAGGGATCTTGATCAGCTGGTTGTTGGCAGCGAGAAACGCGCCACCGTCCTGTCCGGTCAGCACAAGGTTGATGTCCAGCCGTCCGGCATCCTGCTGAGCTTTGATCTTGGCCGGCAGCTCCGGCGCCGGCGCGCGCTGAATCCTGATCTCCTTGATCTTGTCGGGATTGGCCTTTTTGTAGTTCTCGATGATGACCTGGGTAGATGCGAGATCGCCACCAGTATCGATGATCGAGAGAACGATCGGCTCGGCGGCCCTCAGGGGCTCGCCTGCGACAGCCGTCACGGCGAGGACGGCGCCGGCAAACGGGCGCAATAATGCATTCGGACAGATCCGCATTTCCGATTCCTCCCTGGCATATGCACCCGCGTCGCGCGCGGTTGTCATTTATTTGTAAACATAGCATCGACGAGTTAGGCGACATCTGTCAAGCATTGGGGGATCGCAATCGGCCGATCATGAGCAGGACTTGCTGATGTCGCGATGTCGCACCTTGCCCGTCTTGCTCGTTCGCATATCAATCTGTGACGTCATAGCCGACCCCAAGAGCCGACAAGTCGGCGCCTTGAGAAGGTCGGCCATCGGGAGAGACGCATGCCAATTGGAGTCGGCCTGATTGGGCTGGGAATGGCGGTGAAGCCGCATATTCTTTCGTTGCTTGAATTGCAGACCCAGGGACGGATCACAATCGTCGGCGGGTTTGCGCCGTCAGCGGACCGTCGGTCAGCGTTTTCACAGCAGTGGGGCGTTCCGGTTTTCGATAGCCAAGAGGATTTGCTGTCGCGCTCCGATCTCGATCTCGTCCTGATACTGACGCCCCCTGGAACGCATCTGGCGACCGTGCAGGCTGCAACCGCAGCAGGGAAGCACATTCTGGTCGAGAAGCCCGTCGAGATATCGGTTGCCAGGGGTGAGGAACTCGCGGCCGTCACGGAGGCTGCCGGCGTGCGGTGCGGCGTGTGCCTGCAACATCGCTTTCGTCCCGCAGCACGACGCCTGAAGGCGGTGCTGGATCAGGGAGATCTGGGCGATATCCTGTCGGCGAGTGCATCGATCCGCTGGTGGCGTGATGACGCCTATTTCTGTCAACCGGGCCGCGGCATGAAGGCTCGCGATGGCGGCGGCGTATTGCTCACACAGGCCATCCATACTCTCGATCTGCTTCTGCATTTCGTGGGACCGCACAAGGACGTCGCCGGTTTTGCATCGACCTCACCGCTCCGAACGATCGATACTGAAGACGTGACCGCGGCCGCGGTCCGTTTCCAAAGCGGTGCCATCGGCGTGCTCGATGCCACCAGTGTTGCGCGGCCCGGCTATCCGGAGCGTATCGAAATCGCGGGCACGCGCGGTTCGGCCTATCTCGAGACTTTTCAATTGGTCATCCATCGTCACGAAGGTCCGCCAGAGACCGTCGGGACTGCGCAATCCGGCGGCGGAGGTGCCGATCCAATGGCATTTGATCACGGGCCACATCGGGGCGTGATCACCGAGATGCTGGATGCGATCGAACAACGACGCGAGCCATCCAATGGCGTGCGCTCCGCCCTTCACGTGCAGCGGCTGATCGAAGCCTGGCTGTCAGACGCCGCCGCCCACGCTTGACCGACGCCCTCACGGCCGCTCGCGCCTCAGCAGTTTGGCCAGCGCTGCAATCCCGGATTGTCAGCGGCAGTGCACCGACTTGTCAAAAAGATGTAATGTTGCCAAAGACTGGAGCATGTTCGGAGCAAGGACGGGGTGAACATGGGCTCAACGGTCAAACGGGACGACATTTCGGAGCGCCTGGCTGTGACGGGAAAGCTTAGCGACCGCGTCTACGATCATGTCCTCAGCCAGATCACGGTCGGAATCTACCCGGTCAATTCGCGGCTCCCTCCTGAGACACGCCTGGCAGATCAGCTTGGCGTTTCGCGCCCGGTCGTCCGTGAAGCGCTGATGCGGCTGCGCGATGACGGCGTCGTCGCATCGCGGCAGGGCGCCGGTTCGTTCGTGATGCGACGTCCCGCGGCAGACGTTTACAACTACGCTCCCGTGGGAAGCATTGCTGATATACAGCGCTGTTTCGTATTTCGCATCGGCATCGAAGGAGAAGCCGCTGCGCTTGCCGCGCGCGATCATGACCCGGAAGGCCTGCGGCGGATCCTCGACGCAATCGCAGCACTTGATCAAGTGATCGCAGATGCCGCGCTCGGCGTAGAGGAAGACATTGCGTTCCACCGTTCGGTCGCAGAGGCCACAGGCAATCGCTTCTTCGCCGCGACTCTCGCCGCGATCCAGTCTCAGGTGAGCGTGGGTATCACGCTCAATCGAAACCTTTCCTTGATCCAGCCTCGCGATCGACTTCTGCGTGGGCAAGAGGAGCACCGGGCCGTGCTCGATGCGATCGCCTCCAGAGATGAAGCCGGAGCTCGCGAAGCTATGCGGTCGCATATCGAGAATGCCCGCAAGCGCGTTTTTGAGGGCGGATAGCGGCGCGCAGCAGCGGCTCGCGTGCCCGGTGGTTGCACTCAGATGAAAATCAGGAGATTCTTGACAGATGGCGACGCCGCAAAATGACGCTAAGTCATTGAAATCATGGTCGGAGTGGCAGGATTCGAACCTGCGACCCCTGCGTCCCGAACGCAGTGCTCTACCGGGCTGAGCCACACTCCGACTAAGAGCGCGGCTTATAGCCTTGGGTTTCGCATCCTGCAAGAACCCCGGTAAAGAAGCCTGACCAATTTTGAAGACAAGGATCTGCCCTGCATGGCCGTAGGCCTGACGACCCGGATGAGCCCCGCCGATGCCACCCATATTGCGGAGGCAGCGGGCTGCTTGCGCGCGGGCGGGCTGCTGGCGTTCCCGACAGAGACGGTCTATGGGCTCGGCGCCGATGCGGCCAATCCGCGGGCCGTGGCGGGGATCTATGAAGCCAAGGGCCGGCCGTCCTTCAATCCCCTGATCGCCCATGTGGCCGATCTCGCCGCCGCCCGGCGCATTGCCCGATTCGATGCGCGCGCGCTGGCGCTTGCCGAGGCGTTCTGGCCGGGGCCGCTGACTCTGGTGCTGCCCAAAGCGGTGGACTGCCCGGTGGCCGATCTGGCCACCGCCGGCCTCGACACCATTGCCATTCGTGTGCCGGCGCATCCCGTGGCCCACGCGCTCCTGCAGGCCTTTGGCGGTGCCGTGGTGGCTCCATCGGCCAATATCTCCGGGCATGTCTCGCCGACCACCGCAGCCCATGTGCTGAGCGATCTGGATGGCCGGATCGACATGATTCTCGATGGCGGGCCGGTTGAAGTGGGCGTTGAATCCACCATCGTCGGTTGTTTCGACACGCCGATGCTGCTCCGCCCCGGTGGCCTGCCGCGCGAGGCGATCGAACGGGTGTTGGGCCAGCCGCTGGCGAGCCCACCGGACGAACCCGCGAGCGATACCAACCAGCCGCTGGCGCCGGGCATGCTGGCCTCGCATTACGCGCCGCGGACACGGGTGCGGCTGCTGGCCGAGGCCGTGAATCCCGGCGAGGCCCTACTGGCCTTCGGATCGGCCCCGCTGCCGGGCATCGAGGCGGCCGCCGCTGTCCTGAATTTGTCCGAACAGGGCGATCTCGGGGAAGCCGCCACCAATCTTTTCGGCTATCTTCGCGCGCTCGACGCCGCTGCGATAGCTTCGGGCGCGAGCGGCATCGCGGTGATGCCGGTGCCGAACCACGGGCTCGGCGAAGCCATCAATGACCGGCTGCGCCGCGCGGCCGTGTAACGCGAACACGAGACCAAGAAACGCGCCAAGAAAATATCCAAGGGAATAGTTATGAATATCGTCCAGCCGAAGCCGCCCACGCTTTCTCCCGAAACCATCGCGCGCTTCCGGGCCATCGTCGGCGACAAATACGCCATCACCGATCAGGCCGACGTGCACCAATACGTCACCGAGGATCGCAACCTGTTTTTCGGCACCTCGCCGCTGGTGCTGCGCCCGGGCTCGACCGCCGAAGTCGCCGCCATCTGCAAGCTCGCCACCGAGACGCGCACCGCGCTGGTGCCGCAAGGCGGCAATACTGGGCTCGTCGGCGGCCAGACGCCTTATGGCGGCGAGGTCGTGCTGTCGATGCGCCGGATGGACAGAGTGCGCGATCTGGACACCTCATCCAACACCATGACGGTGGAAGCCGGCCTCGTGCTGCAGGTCGCGCAGCAGCGCGCCGCCGAAGCCGACCGGCTGTTTCCGCTGTCACTGGGCTCCGAAGGTAGCTGCACCATCGGCGGCAATCTCTCCAGCAATGCCGGCGGCACCACCGCCCTCGCCTATGGCGTCGCGCGCGAAATGGCCCTCGGCCTCGAAGTCGTGCTGGCCGACGGCCGCATTCTCAATGGCCTGTCCAAGCTGAAGAAGGACAATACCGGCTACGATCTGCGCAATATCTTTATCGGCGCCGAAGGCTCGCTCGGCATCATCACCGCGGCGACGCTGAAGCTGTTTCCGAAGCCGCGCGCGGTCGAGACCGCCTTTGTCGGCCTGAAATCGCCGGACGATGCGCTGAAGCTGCTCGGCATCTCGCGTTCTGAGGCCGCCGGCAGTCTCACGAGCTTCGAACTGATCGCCGATATCGCGGTGGATTTCAGCGTCCGCCATGGTATCGGCATTCGCGACCCGCTCTCCAGCAAACACGCCTGGTATGTCTTGATGGAATTGTCGTCGGGACGCGACGATGCCCGCGCGACATTGGAGGCGATCCTCGAACGCGGCTTTGAAGACGGCATCGTGGATGACGCCGTGATCGCCGAGAATATCGCCCACCGTCAGGCGTTCTGGAAACTGCGCGAGGAAATCTCGCCGGCGCAGAAGCCGGAAGGCGGATCGATCAAGCACGATATCTCGGTGCCGGTTGCTTCCGTGCCCGCCTTCATCGCCGAAGCCAATGCTGCCGTCGTGAAGCTGATGCCCGGCGCACGTCCGGTGCCGTTCGGCCATCTCGGCGACGGCAACATCCACTACAATGTCACGCAGCCCAAGGAGACGCTCGGCGACAGCGACGGCCGCGAGAAATTCCTGGCGCGCTGGCACGACGTCAACGAAGTCGTCTTCGACGTCGTACTGCGCATGGGCGGTTCGATCTCCGCCGAACACGGCATCGGCCAGATGAAGGCGGCCGAGCTGCCCTCGGTGAAGGACCCCGTCGCCATCGAGCTGATGCGCAGCCTGAAGGCGATGCTGGATCCGCTGAACATCCTCAATCCCGGCAAGGTGCTGCTGCCGGTGCAACATTGAAAGTTGCCCGGCTCGTCGACACCGACATTCAAGCGGTCGTCCAGCTCTGGCTGCGCTGCGGACTGGTGCGGCCCTGGAACGATCCGGAGGCCGATATCAGGCTGGCGCGCGCAGGCACCAATGCCGACGTCCTGGTCGGTCGCAAGGGAAGGACCATCGTCGCCTCCGTGTTGGTCGGCCATGATGGCCATCGCGGCTGGGTCTATTACGTCTCGGTCGATCCCGACCACCAGCGCCAGGATTTCGGCCGCGGCATCATGAGTGCAGCCGAAGACTGGCTGCGCGAGCGCGGTATCGAGAAGATGCAGCTCATGGTGCGCTCGGATAACACCAAGGTGCAGGCGTTCTACGAGTCGCTCGGCTACGGCGAACAGAAGCGCGTGATCTATGCCAAGTGGCTCGATGGCCGGCCGCTGACGCCGTGAGCTAGAATAACGAGCCCTGCCCGTCGTCCTCGCTCGCCACAACCTTGCGCGGCGCCCTCGTTGGCTTCACCTGCTCTACAGCGGCCTCTTCCGCCGAGATCGGCAGGATCAGTTGCGCATCGTCATTGGCCACCTTGTTGACGGCCATCGCCACCGGATGCCAGGCGAAGGTGCCGTCTGCGGGCGCAGCGAGCATCGTCATCACGTCGGATGCACTATCCGAACTGCAATCGAGCCACTGACCGAAATGATCGGGTGCGATCGTCACCGGTACGCGATGGTGCAGTACCGACATGCCCGTGCTGGCTTCTGCAGTAATGATCGCAACCGTGTCGACTTCTTCGCCGTTCGGTCCCATCCAGGTCTCGGCCAGGCCCGCAAAGCCCATCGGCCCGCCTGCGCTTGGGTGGATAAAATACGGCTGTTTGCGTTCACCGCGATTTTGCCATTCGTAATAACCATCAGCCGGAATCAGACAGCGGCGGCGGCGAATCGCGTTTTTGAAGGCCGGCTTTTCTTGCACCGTGTCGGCACGTGCATTAATCAGAAGCGTAAACTTCCGCGGGTCCTTGACCCAGGGGGGCAAAAGGCCCCATCGCATTAGACGGAAATGCCGGGATCCGTTTTCAACGATGACAACAGGAACCGGCTGCGTCGGCGCAATATTGTACCTCGCAGGAAAATTCGGTTGCTCGATATAACTGAATACCTGCCGTAACGCTTCCGGCGCTGATGTAATGACAAACCGCCCGCACATTCTCGATCCGCAATCCTGCCTCTTCAGGCGGTTTTAACCCAAAACACCAACAGTGCGACATATGACCCTGACGGCCATACAACCGGCGCAGCATGACCATCGCGATCTGGCCAGTGCCGGTGCCGGCCCGGTCGCGTCCGCTGCCGAGCTGATGGCCGCCAATATCAATCCACGCACGGGTCTGGCGACCGACTATCTCAATCACTTCAATGAAGCCATCATGTTGCTCGAGCTGATCCCGGACATGCCGGACTGCTATGAGCTGTTCCTGGAATGGCAGCCGCTCAGCTATGCCGAGCACTTCATCAAATCCAACTTCAAGGCACGCGATCTCGCCATCGCATCCTATGAGGCTGCACGCCCGGCCATCCGTGCAGAATTCGATGCGCTGGTCGCGAACATGACGCAAATCCTGACAACTGTCGGCGAAGCCATGCGCACCGTGCAGCAGGACCGGACCCGCGCCATGCTGGCCGAACAGGCTGCCGGCTGGGTCAAGCCCATGGTCGGAACGGCCGGCGGCATTATCAACGGCCGCGATCAGGAATCCGACATCGATAGCATTATGGCGCAATGACCTCGTGACCGACACGCCTCCTACCCATCCGCAGCTCGCTACCAGCGCCGCCATCTTCCGGGATGGCAAGGTACTGCTGGTCCGCCGCGCCCGCTCGCCGGGCAAGGGCTTCTATTCGCTCCCCGGCGGACGCGTGGAATTCGGCGAATCCCTCGCCGTCGCGCTCGCCCGCGAGGTGATGGAAGAAACCGGACTGACCATCGACATTGTCGGCCTGTCCGGCTTTCGCGAAGTGCTGCCGAACGACAAGGTGGCCGGGCACTACCTAATCATGTCCTTTGCCGCGCGCTGGGTGGCTGGCGAGCCCGAGCTGAATGACGAACTTGACGATTTCCAGTGGGTCGCGCCGGACGATCTCGGCGCCTTCAAAACCACCGATGGCCTCGGTCCGATCCTCGCCATGGCGGAAGATCTGGTCGGACCATAGATAGCTCCTTGCCGCACCAGAAGCGTTGCCTTGCTTCAGGCGCCTTGAAAAGGCATATCAGCCGGGTTCCGGGACCATTCATGTTGAAGCATCTGCTCATTATTCTGACGGTCGTGACGTTTTGCGCAGGCCCTGCACGGGCGCAGGACGCGGCCGCGCCGTTCGACAATGACCTGCAGCGGATGTCAGAAATTCTCGGCGCGCTGCATTACCTGCGCGGCATCTGCGGCAATAACGAAGGCAACAAGTGGCGCAACGAGATGCAGGCGCTGGTCGATGCCGAAACGCCGTCCGGCGAGCGCCGCGCCCGCATGATCGCCGGCTTCAACCGTGGCTATAACGGCTTCCAGCAGACCTACCGGACCTGTACGCCTGCTGCCAGTATCGCGATCCGCCGCTATATCGACGAAGGCTCGCGGATCTCGCGCGACCTCACCGCAAGGTATGCGAACTAGATGAAATCACCTGCGATCGACACGGTCTTCTTCGACCTCGACGGGACGCTGACCGATCCCAAGATCGGCATCACGGGCTCGATCCAATATGCGCTCGGCAAGCTCGGGCTTCCCGTCCCGACACAGGACGAACTGACCTGGTGCATCGGCCCGCCGCTGCGTGCCAGCTTCGTGGCACTGCTTGGCGGCGAGAAAGATGCCGATCGCGGCGTTGAGCTCTATCGCGAACGCTTCGGCACGATCGGCCTGTTCGAGAACACGCTTTATGATGGCGTCATCGCGACGCTCGATACGTTGCACGCAACAGGCCGCCGGCTGTTTGTCGCCACCAGCAAGCCACACGTGTTCGCCGATCGCATCGTCGATCACTTCGGCCTGCGCAAGTATTTCACGCGTGTGTTCGGCTCGGAACTCGACGGCACCCGCGTCGACAAGAGCGATCTGCTGCGCTACGCGCTCGATGAAACCTCGACCGATCCCGCACGTGCGATCATGATCGGCGACCGCAAGCACGATATCATCGGCGCCGCGAATAACGGCATTCCGGCGATCGGCGTGCTCTATGGCTATGGCGGCCGCGAGGAGCTGACGAGCGCTGGGGCGCGCCATCTGGTGGCTTCGCCTGCGGAGATCCCGGGGTTTATCGACTGAGCTATCAACGTCATTGCGAGCGAAGCGAAGCAATCCAGTCTTCGCTTGTGACCTCTGGATTGCCACGTCGCTTCGCTCCTCGCAATGACGGCGGAAAGGGCGGCGTGTCGAAACTAGTTCAATGCTTCCCCGCGCCCATATAGCCGAACAGGAACCCCGCGACCTTGCGCTTCTGGATTTCCTCGCTGCCTTCGGTGATGCGGTAGCGGCGGTGATGGCGATAGATGTGCTCGAACGGCTTGTGGCGTGAATAACCCATGCCACCATGCACCTGCATCGCGCGGTCGGCGGATTCACAGCACAGCCGGTTGGCCCAGTAGTTACACATGGACACCTTGTCCGACAGCGTATGCTCGACCTGGGCCTGGGTAAGCTGGTCCATCTCCCACGCGGTCTTGCGGATCAGGAGCCGCAACATCTCCGCCTGCGTAGCAAGCTCGACCAGCGGAAACTGGATACCCTGATTGCGCGCCAGTTCCTCGCCGAACGGTTTGCGCTCGCGCGCATATTTCACACTCTCATTGATGCAATAGACCGCGGCGCCGAGCGAACTCGCTGCCTGACGGATGCGGTTCTCATGCACGAAGCACTGCGCCAGCGACAGACCACGACCGATCTCGCCGAACAGCGCATCATCCGGCACGAATACATCGGTGAAGGACACGCGCGGATGGTCCGTGGGCATGTTGAAGGTCCACATATACTCTTCGATCTTTACGCCTGCGGCCTTGGCCGGCACCAGGAAACAGGTGATGCCGCGCGCATCGCCGTCGTCCCCCGACGTGCGCGCGAATAGCGCGCAATGCGTGGCCACATGCATGCCCGTGGTCCACATCTTCTCGCCGTTGATGACCCAGCCCTTAACGCCATCACGCGTCGCCTCGACGGCCGTCGTCTCCATATGCGTGGCATCAGAACCATGCTCGGGTTCGGTGAGGCCGAAGGTGATGCGATATTTTCCGGTGATTGATCCTTCGATCATTTCCTTCTGGTCATCGCGACCATAGCGATCCAGCATCGTCACCAGCGGCAGATTGCCGACAATGGAATGTTCGTTCTGCAGATCGTTGTGCAGGCCGAGGCCTTTGGCGGCGAAATGTTCGCGGATGACAGCCATCCAGAGATTGCTGCCATCTTTGCCGCCATAGCGCTTCGGGATTGCAAAGCGCAGATGGCCGGCGCCGTCGGCGAGATTCTTCGCCTGACGCAGCAACTGCTCCCATTCATGTCGCGGCAGCCCGCCATTGTCGAAATCGGTGCGCGCCCATTCGCGGCGATGATCGAAGAAGCGGATATTGTCATCCCGCTCTTCGAGCGGCTTGATCTCGCGCAGGATGAATGAATCGAGTTCAGCGAGATAGGCGACCAGGTCGGCCGGCAGGGAAAAATCCAAGGCGCTCTCCCGATTGTTTTCCGAGCTTTGTTGCTCTTGTTAATCGAGCGATTAAGATGGCATCGTCCGATCAAGTCAAGCGCGGCAAGTCAAGTACGCTTTGGCGTCATAAATTCTGCGTAACGAAAAACAAAAGGGAGGCCGCGATGGCTCTGCAATTCTCAACCGTGACCCGCAAGGGACCGATCACCATCGTGACGCTGTCGCGTCCGGAAGTTTACAACGCACTGCACACCGATGCACATAACGAGCTGCACGAGGTGTTCAACGACTTCGCCAGTGATCCCGACCAATGGGTTGCGATCGTCACCGGCGCCGGCGACAAAGCGTTCTGCGCTGGTAATGACCTCAAATGGCAGGCCGCCGGCGGCAAGCGCGGCTGGAACACGTCGGGCTTCGCTGGCCTCACCGCGCGCTTCGATTGTGACAAGCCGATCATCGCTGCGGTGAACGGCGTCGCCATGGGCGGAGGCTTCGAGATCGCGCTGGCCTGCGACCTGATCATCGCTGCGGAAAATGCGACCTTTGCCCTGCCCGAGCCCCGCGTCGGCCTTGCCGCGCTCGCCGGCGGCCTGCAGCGGCTGCCGCGCCAGATCGGCATGAAGCGCGCGATGGGGATGATCCTTACCGCGCGCCATGTGAAGCCGCAGGAAGGTTATGAGCTTGGCTTCGTCAATGAAGTGGTGCCGCAGGGCGAGGCCCTGAACGCCGCGCTGCGCTGGGCCGAAACGATCTGCCAGAACTCACCGATGTCCATCCGCGCCTCCAAGCAGGCGATCCAGAAGGGCATGGCGGTGTCGCTGGAACAGGCCATCACCGAGCAGCGCGAATATCCCGCCGTGAAAGCGATGGCGGCGTCGGAGGATTATGTGGAAGGGCCGAAGGCGTTTTCGGAGAAGCGCAAGCCGAACTGGAAGGGGAAGTAGCGCCGCGGCGCTTACTTCGGTTCCAGCTCGCGTTTGTACGCCGCGTAATTCGGCTGATCGACGGCGAGCTTCGCCAGTGACGTCTGCCACAGATGCTCTTTCACACCGGGCGTCGTGAGATCGATGTCGCCTTGCGCGATGCGGTCGGCAAGATCCTGGTTCAACCCGTCGAGCGTGCCATGCACGCCGAGCAGCATCGTCAATCCATGCAGCTCGGCGGCATCGCTGTCGCCGGCAAGCGTGAGCTGCCGGGTCACCAGATCGAGCGCGTTGATCGCGACACGCAGCTTGAACGCGGCATGACCTGAGATTTGAGGTGCAATGTCGTTGCGGAGAAAATCCGCGACGGCCTTCACCAGTTCGTCGGGTCTCGGTTCGTCCTGCATGTCTTCACCTTGTTTTTGCGCATGATCTGATCCGAAAACCGGTCGCCACTTTTCGGGATCATGCGCGCGGCGCCAATAGCCGTAACAGATCGATCTCCGTCTCCGACGAGCGCCGTCCGATCATCGCGCGCTCCATCGAATGATCCGGGCCGAGACGAAACCGCTGCATCATGCCGACGCACATCACGCCCCAACGTAGCGTACCCATCACTTCCCAGAATTTCACGCGTGCCACATCGACGGCGATGCCGCTGGCCGCTTCGTAGCCAGTGAACAATTCTTCATAGGTACCAAAACCGCCGACCGGCTTGTCGATCGCTCCGAAGCGCCAGGAATTGACGCAGATCCAGCCGAGATCCTCCATGGGATCGCCGAGATGCGCCAGCTCCCAATCCAGCACCGCGCGGATGCCGTCAGGATCGATCATCAGATTGCCATGCCGGAAATCGCCATGCACCAAAGTGACGCGCTCTGACGGGCCGGGATCGTTGTCGCGGAGCCAGCGCAAAGCCAGCTGGAACACCGGGCGCGGCCAGCCAAAACCGTCGATCTCCCGCTGTAATTCAGCGATTTCTGCTGCGGCAGTCATGCGGCGCAGTTGCGGCAGGCTTGCTGCAGACAGCCCGTGAATGCCGGCAAGAATCTCGCCGCATTGCCGCGCGAGCTTTGGCCGCGCGTCGGCGAATTCATCGTCACGCAAGATCTTGCGCGGGATGGTTTCGCCAGCGACTCGCTGCATGATGAAGCCGGTGCCGAGATCGTCATCGGGTTTGAGCACATGCAGCACCTTCGGCGACGGCACGCCGGCATCATGCGCGAGTTGCATGAGTACCGCTTCCGCATCGAGACCCGCGGCACGGCCGGGCGCAGCGCCATAACCCGACGGTGCGCGGCGCAGGATGGCGCCGATGGCACCATCGGGATGCGTGATATCGAACGACCACGTCTCCTGACTGGCGCCGCCAGACAGCCGTATTGCGGATGTCACGCCCGCCGCACCGGGACACCACGCCGCCGCACTGCGCGCCAAAAGCTCCGCGACGGACGCCGTGCTCAAGGCTTACTGGCCCGTGAACTTGGCCGGACGTTTTTCCAGGAACGCCGCCACGCCTTCCTTGAAGTCCGGTGAAGCGCCGGCGGCGCGCTGCGATTTGACTTCGAGATTGATCTGGTCCTCGAAGGAATTCTCCGGGCTTTCCCAGTAGAGCTTGCGGATCAGCGACAGTGCGATGGTCGGGCCGTTGGCGAGTTCATGGGCGAGCTTCATGGCTTCATCCATCAGCGCCGCATCGTCATAGACGCGGTTGACGAGGCCCCATTCCAGCGCCTTCTCGGCCGGCAGCTTTTCGCCAAGCAATGACAGTTCGACCGAACGTGCCTTGCCGATCAGGCGGGGCAAGATCCAGGTCGAGCCGCAATCCGGCACCAGGCCGATACGGCGGAACGCCTGCAGGAAATAGGACGAGCGTGCACACAAAATGAGATCGCCCATCAGCGCGAAGCTCATGCCCGCGCCGGCTGCCGGGCCGTTCACTGCGGTGACGATCGGGCAATGCAGATTCTGCAGCCGGCGCAGGAACGGATGGAAGGCGGTCTCCAGCGTGGCGCCGGCGTTGCTGCGCGCCTTTGTGAGCTGATTGTTGCGCCCCTGAAGATTGGCGCCCGTGCAGAAGGCACGGCCGGCACCGGTGAGGACCACGCAGCGCACGTCGGCCTTGCGATCATCGATCTCGTCCAGCGCCTCGCTGAGGCCGCCGAGCATGTCGACCGACACCGCGTTCATCACCTCCTGATGATCGAGCTTCAGGATGGCGACATTGCCGTCGAAATCGAGCGTGACGTGTTTGAACTGCATGGTTTCCTCACGAGATGATCCGCGTGTTTATTCCGCGGTGTGGAAGCTTTGTCTGGGCATGATCTGATCCGAAAACCGGCATCCACTTTTCGGGATCATGCGATTGTATGTCAGGCGGCATATTTGATTTTTCGGACGCGCTTGTCCATGCTTCCTGGGGAACACCAGCCCACCGACGGACGCACGGCATAACGCGCGCCAAACATGGAAACGCTGACATGGCAACGTCTACACAGATATTCGACCTCAGCGGCCGCGTGGCCGTCATCACCGGCGGCAATGGCGGTATCGGCCTCGGCATCGCACAGGCACTGGCCACCGCCGGTTGCAGCGTCTCGATCTGGGGCCGCAACGCCGAGAAGAACAAGGCCGCGGCTGCCACCATGGCGGACTGCACCGGCAAGGTCGATACGCTGGTCTGCGACGTGACCGACACCGCCTCGGTGAAGGCGGCGATGGATGCCACGCTCAAGACATTCGGCCGTGTCGATGGCTGCTTCGCCAATGCCGGCATCGGCGGCGGCGGCCGGCACAATTTCATTGACCGCACCGAAGAGCAGTGGCGCACCATGTTCGCGACCAATCTGGACGGTGTCTTCCATGCCTTCCAGGTGGCCGCACGGCATATGACCGAACGCGCGGAGGCTGGCGACAAATTCGGCCGCCTGGTTGCGACATCGAGTCTTGCCTCGATCTTCGGCACCGCGCGCAACGAGCACTATGCCGCGACCAAAGCGGCGATCAATGCGCTGGTGCGCGCGCTGGCCGTCGAACTGGCCCGTCAGGGCGTGACAGCCAATGCGATCCTGCCCGGCTGGATCAAGAGCGACATGACCGCCGGGATCATGGGCAACGAGAAATTCGTCGCCAATGTCATGCCGCGTATTCCGGTGCGCCGTTTCGGCGAGCCCTCGGATTTCGGCGGCATCGCGGTTTATCTGATGAGCAAGGCATCGTCGTATCACACCGCAGATACGTTCGTGATCGACGGCGGCTATACGGCGTTTTGATTTCTTTCTTCCCCTCTCCCCTTGCGGGAGAGGGGTGCTGGACTCGGAGCTTGCGGCTGCCCCTCTCCCGTCTCGAACGCGCTTTGCGCGTTCGATCCACCCTCTCCCGCGGCGCGCAGCTTCGCTGCGCTGGGGGAGAGGGCAAGAAAGTCGCCGTTTGCTACGACGCCACCGCCTCCTTTGGCCGCGCGCCCACCGTCATCGCGAATCCCTCATAGTCCTTTGTTGCGACATCATTGCAGATCTGCCGGTAGACACCGACGCCGCCGATATAGGGCATGAATATCTGCGGCTTGCCGGGAATATTCGCGCCCATGTACCAGGAATTGGCTTGCGGATAGAGCGTGCCGGCCGCCACCTCATTGACATGCGCGACCCACTTGTCCTCCGCGGAACGCGTTGCCTCGATCACCTCGGCGCCACGGTCACGCATGTAAGCGATGCAGTCGGTGATCCAGTCGACATGCTGCTCGATGGACACGATCATGTTTGACAGCACCGAGGGTGAGCCGGGACCGGTGACGATAAAGAGGTTCGGGAAGCCGGCGCTCATCAAGCCGAGATAGGTTCGCGGGCCTTCCGCCCATTTGTCATTCAGCGTCTGGCCGCTGCGGCCGCGAATGTCGATCTTGGCGACCGAGCCGGTCATCGCGTCGAAACCGGTGGCAAGCACCAGCGCGTCGACCTCGTAATCCTTGCCGCCGGTGCGCACGGCATTCGGCAGAATCTGCTCGATCGGATGGGCCTTGATATCGACCAGCGTCACATTAGAACGATTGAAGGTCGCATAGTAATCTGTGTCGACGCAGATACGCTTTGAACCAACCGGATGATCGGTAGGCTGCAGCAGCCTTGCCGTTTCGGGATCGCTGACGATCTCCGAAATTCTCTCGCGGATAAAATCGGCGGCGGTATCGTTGGCGCGCTGATCCAGGACCAGGTTATTGTAGACGCCCATGAAGGTAAGTCCGCCCGATGTCCATCGCGCATGATACTTCTCACGCCTTTCATGCTCCGGGTCGTCGAGCGCGCCGCGATCCGGAATCGGCTGCACGATGCCGTTCTTGAAATCCTCGCGCGCCTGCCTGCGAATCTCCGGATAGTTGTCGCGAAACGATTTGCGCTCATCATCGGTGAGCGGCGCATTGCGCGCCGGCACGCTGAAATTCGCGGTGCGCTGGAACACAGTGAGCTGGCTCGCCTGTTCGGCGATCAGCGGGATCGACTGGATCGCCGACGAGCCGGTGCCGATAACGCCGACGCGCAGGCCGGTGAAATCGACTGTCTCATGCGGCCAGTTGCCGGTGTGATAGACCTTGCCCTTGAAGTCCTTCATGCCCCTGAATTCGGGCGTACGGGCGTTCGACAGGCAACCCGTCGCGAGCACGACATGCTGCGCGGTGGTGGCCTGACCATCGGAAGTCGTTACCGTCCATCGATTGGCGCGCTCATCGAAGACCGCGGATTTCACCGTCGTGTTGAACTGGATGTCCTTCCGCAGATCGTAGCGATCGGCGACATGGCCGGCATAGCGCAGGATTTCCGGTTGCGGCGCATAGCGCTCGCTCCAGTTCCATTCCTGCTGCAATTTGTCATCGAACGAAAACGAATACTGCATACTCTCGACATCGCAGCGCGCGCCGGGATAGCGGTTCCAGTACCATGTGCCGCCGACATCGCCGCCCTGTTCGAAGACTTTCACATGGAGACCGAGGCCGCGCAGCTTGTGCAGCAGATAAAGCCCCGCGAACCCGGCACCGACGACCACGACATCGATACGCGCGTTTTGATGTGAGACAGATTGCGGCTGTGCAGCGGCCATGCGTTCACTCCCGTAGTTTTTGCTTTGCTTGTTACACGCAGCATTTCCCGCATAACGCGAAAGCGCAAGCAGGAAATCGGGCAGCGTTGCCGCGGTATTTTGCCAGGCGGAATGCCGCTCGTCCGCTTGGCATCGCCCTTCCCCATACGCTAGCGTTCATCACGAACTCGCCACATGAAGCGGGTCACAAGAGATTCAGGGAGACACGCCGATGAAGTCGCCGATCTGCGAGATGCTGGGCATCGCGTTTCCGCTACTCGCTTTCAGCCATTGCCGCGACGTGGTTGCCGCCGTCAGCCGCGCCGGCGGCTTCGGTGTGCTCGGCGCCACCGCGCATTCGCCGGAAACGCTGGAGCAGGAACTGAGGTGGATCGACGATCACGTCGACGGCAAGCCCTACGGCATCGACGTGCTGATCCCGGAGAACATCTCCACCGCAGGCGAGAAGGATGTCACCTGGAAGTCGCTGGAGCGCCGCATCACGCCGGAACATCGCGCTTTCACCAGGAGCCTGCTGAAGAAATACGGCGTCGATCTCAAGATCACCGAAGTCTCCTCCGATCAGCCGCAGCCATTCGATGGCGAGACTGCACTGCGGCTGCTCGACGTCTCCTTCAACCATCCGATCCGGCTGATCGCCAATGCACTCGGCGTGCCGCCGAAGGCGATGATCGAGATGGGCAAGGCGCATGGCGTGCCGGTGGCGGCACTGGTCGGCGCCAAGGAACATGCGATCCGCCAGGTTGCGGCCGGCGTCGATATTCTCGTGGCGCAGGGCACCGAGGCCGGCGGCCATTGCGGCGAGGTCTCGACCATGGTGCTGGTACCGGAGGTGATCAAGGCCATCAAGCCGATGCGCGAGGTCCCGGTGCTCGCCGCCGGCGGCATCATGACCGGGCGGCAGATGGCCGGCTGTATGGCGATGGGCGCGGCAGGCGTCTGGACCGGTTCGGTGTGGCTCGCGACCACGGAATCCGAAACCTCCGAAATCTTTCGCGAGAAGATGATTGCCGCCTCGTCGCGCGATGCGATCCGCTCCAGGGGCCGTACCGGCAAGCCCGCGCGGCAGTTGCGCTCGGTCTGGACCGATGCCTGGGATCGCGGCGAAGACAGCCCCGGCGCGCTGCCGATGCCACTGCAGAGCCTGATCAGCCGCGACGCTTTCGCCTCCATCGATCGGTCAGCCGCAGCCGGCAATGCGCAGGCACGGGATCTGGTCAGCTATTTCGTGGGCCAAGGCGTCGGCCTGATTGACAGCGTCAAGTCGGCAGGCGCAGTTGTGCAGGAATTCAAGGAGGACTTTGCCGAAGCGGCGGAGCACCTCGCCATGCTGGTTTCCGAATAGAGGCAAGAGCAAGAACAATGGCAGTGTCGAACCAAGCTGAAGAGCGCATCCCCGTTATCGTCGGCGTCGGCGAATTCTCCGATCATCCGAAGGAACTCACGGAGGGTCTCGAGCCGCTCGCGCTGATGATTGAGGCGTTGAAGCGCGCGGAACAGGATTCAGGCGGCAAGCTGCTTGGCGATATCGACTCGCTCGACATCGTGAACTTCCTGAGCTGGCGCTACACGGCTCCGGAGAAGCAGCTCAGCGAGAAGCTCGGCATCGCGCCGAAGCACGCCTATTACGGCCCGGTCGGCGGCGAGAGCCCGATCCGCTACATTCATGAAGCAGCCAAGCGTATCGCGCGCGGCGAATCGCAGGTCGCGGCGATCACGGGCGCGGAATCGCAGGGCACCGCGACCAAGGCTGAACGCGCCAAGGTGGATCTGCCCTGGACGCCATTCGCCAAGGATGCGCCGGAGCCGCTGCGCGGTGCCAACTATCAGAAGCCGATGGCGACCAAGCTCGGCGTGGCCAAACCGGTCACGGTCTATCCGTTCTATGAAGCCGCCTCCGCTGCACATTGGGGCCAGACGCCGCGGGAGGCGCATCGAGAGTCTGGAGAATTGTGGTCGCGCTATGCAGGTGTCGCGGCGACCAATCCGGAAGCGTGGAACAAGAAGGCCTTCACGCCCGACGAGATCACAACGCCGACGCCTGACAATCGGCTGATCGCCTGGCCCTATACCAAGCTGATGGTCGCCAATCCGATGGTGAACCAGTCGGCCGCCATCCTCGTCACCAGCCTTGCCAAGGCGCGCGCTGCCGGCGTGCCCGAGGATCGCATCGTGCATATCTGGGGCGGCGCTTCGGCCGAGGAGCCGCGCGACTATCTCGACCGCGACCAGTATGTGGAGAGCCACGCGCAGAATGCCGTGCTGAAAGTCGCGATGGATCTGGTCGGCGGCTCTGGTAAGAATTTCGGCGCCATCGAGCTCTATAGCTGCTTCCCCTGCGTGCCGAAGATGGCCCGCCGCACATTGGGATTGGGTGCCGACGTGCAACCGACGGTGACCGGTGGTCTGACATTCTTCGGCGCGCCACTCAACGACTACATGGCGCATGCCGCCTGCGCGATGGTGCGCAAAATCCGCGCCGGCACCAGGACGGGACTGCTCTATGCACAAGGCGGCTTCGTCACCAAGCACCACGCATTGGTGGTGTCGAAGGACGCGCCGAAACAGCCGCTCGCGCAGGATACCAATGTGCAGGCGGACGCCGACCGTAACCGCAAGCCCATTCCGACATATGTCACCGAGGCCTCGGGCAACGGCACTGTCGAAAGCTTCACGGTGATCTACGGCCGCGGTGGCGAGATCGAACACGGCGTGGTGATCCTGCGCACTGCTGCCAATGAACGCGCGCTGGCGCGTGTGCCGGTGCAGGACCAGGCGACGCTGGCGTTTCTGATGGATCAGGACAAGACGCCGGTGGGAGCGTCGGGGCCGATCAGCACGGCGGATGATGGCGTGCTGGAGTGGCGAAAGGCGCAGTAAAGCGAGATGACCAAATTCATTCCAAAGGATGCAAACTTCGAGGCCCGTGTGCAGGCGAGCTTCGCCCGCCAAACGGCGATGGCGACACTGGGTATCGAAGTTGCGCGTCAGGCCGCCGGCGAAGTCGAACTCAAAATGCCGTACAACACCGCCTTTACGCAGCAGCACGGGTTCATTCATGCCGGCATCATCACAACAGCGCTGGATACAGCCTGCGGGTATGCCGCCTTCTCGCTGATGCCCGACAATGCCGCAGTACTTACCGTCGAATTCAAGACCAATTTTCTGGCCCCGGCCCGCGGCGAGCATTTCCTGTTTCGGGCCCACGTTCTCAAGCCCGGCAGAACCATAACGGTTTGCGAGGGCCAGGCCTTTGCGGTGGAGCGAGGCGAGGAGAAACTGATCGCAACAATGAGCTGCACCTTGATGGCGCTGTTCGATCGCGAAGGCATCACGCACTAGACGATCGTAAACGCAGGGGTCACTTTGTCGGGCATATGGGCCCGGCATAGCGCGGCGTCAACGCCCTACCCCTTCACTTCCTTCTTGTCCGTCTCCGCCGTCGGCTTACCGCTCTTCGGCGCGCTGCCGCCTGTAATGCGGACCTTGTCGCCGTCGTTGAGGCCGTCCGGCGGGGCAATAACGATGCGGTCGTCCGCGGTGATGCCGGACGCGAGCTCGATGTCGCGGCCGAGATCCCTGGCAATAGTCACGGTCTTGAACAGGATCTTGTCGTCCGGGCCAACGGTCGCGACGCGCAGGCCACTCTTGTTGAAGATCAGCGCCGAGGCCGGCACATGCAGCGGCGCGGAATCACGCGCGAGGCTCATCTTCACATTGGCATAGCCACCCGGCAGCAATTCGCCATTGGGGTTGTCGAGCACGAGCTGCATGCGCGTGGTGCCCGACGCCACATCGACCGATTGCGACGAGGCCTCCACCGTGGCCGGGAACGTCTTGTTCGGATGATCGGGCACGCTGATGATCGCCTTGGCACCTAACCTGATCGCCGGCACATAGCTCTGCGGCACGTCAACATAAACGCGCAGCTTCTTGATATCAGATACCACGAACATCGCGGCGCCGGTTCCGGTGCCACCCGAGATCAGCGCGCCGACGTCGGTGTTGCGCTGGGTGACGACGCCGTCGAACGGCGCGGTGATCTTCTTGTAACCGGCCAGCGCTTCCAGCCGCTCAACATTGGCCTGACCGGAATTCACGGCGGCGCGTTTGTTGTTGAGGTCGGCGGTGCGTTCGTCGATTTCCTGCGCCGAGACGAAGTTCGACGCCACCAGCGTCTTGCGGCGGTTCAGCGTTGCTTCCGACAGTTTGGCGCTGGACTGCTGGCTGACAAGGTCAGCACGGGCCTGCAGCAACTGCTGATCGAGGTCCGGGGCTTCGATCTCGGCGATCACCTGGCCGGATTTGACCTGTGCACCGATATCGGCGCTCCAGCTCTTCAGATAGCCCGAGACGCGGGCAAAAATCGGCGCGCGGTAATAGGCTTCGAGCCGGCCGGGCAGATCGAGCGACGCGTTGAGGACGCGGGCATCCGGGGGAGCCACAGCGACGGTCGGGATCGCCTGATCGTCGGTCCAGGCCTTTAAATCGCTCTCGGTCTTGGCGCGGGCCATGATGCCGGTGACGACGATGGCGCCTGCGGCGCACAGGCCAATCACTCCGACCAGGCCGAGCTTGCGGCGCGATACCGGGGGGGTCTGCTCAGTGGGCATGCAAAGTCTCCGAGGTGGCCGCGTCCGGCGCAGGCTGCTGTTTCTTGTGAACCATGCTGAAAACCACCGGCACGAACATCAACGTGGCGATGGTAGCAAAAATCAGGCCGCCGATGACAGCGCGGCCAAGTGGCGCATTCTGCTCGCCGCCTTCGCCCAGCCCCAGCGCCATCGGCGCCATGCCGATGATCATGGCCAGGGCCGTCATCAACACCGGGCGGAAGCGGACGAAACCGGCTTCAGACGCAGCCTTGATGGGATCGCCGAGGATCGCGTAGCGCTCGCGGGCAAAGGAAATCACCAGCACAGAATTGGCTGTTGCGACGCCCATACACATGATGGCGCCGGTCAATGCCGGAACCGACAGCGTCGTCTGCGTCGTGAACAGCATCCAGACGATGCCGGCCAATGCCGCCGGCAGCGCGGTGATGATCACGAACGGATCGGACCAGGACTGGAAGTTCACGACGATCAAGAGATAGATCAAAACGATGGCGCCGAGCAGACCGAACAGCAGGCCGGCAAAGGCGCTGTTCATGGTCTGCACCTGACCGAGCAGCGCCACATTGCTGCCCTTCGGCACATCCGCCTTGGTTTCTTCCAACACCTTGTAGATGTCGTTGGACACGGAACCGAGATCGCGCCCCTGCGTGGTGGCATAGATCTGCACCATCGACTGGATGTCATATTGCGACACCACGGCATTCGAGGTCGAGCGATTGATGCTGGCAATGCCGCCGAGCATCGGGGAGTTGTTGCTGGCATTCACGGCCGTGATCGGCAGCGTCTCCAGCGCACCCAGCGAATCCAGTTTGTATTGCGGCGTCTGCATCACGATGGAATAGGACACGCCGTTATCAGGACTGAGATAATAGGTCGGCGCGACTTGCGACGAACCTGCGAGGTTGACCACGAGGCTGTTGGTGACATCGCGCTCGGTCAGGCCGACATATTGCGCACGGGTGCGGTCGACATCGATGTTGAAGCCGGGATTGTTCGGCGACTGCTGGAGCCGTGCATCGGCAATGCCGGGAATGCGACGGATCTTGCCGAGCAGCTTGTTGGCATATTCGAAGTTCGCCGCGAGATTCGCACCGCGGATCTGCAGGTCGATCGGGGCCGGAGCGCCGAAGTTCAGGATCTGGCTGACGATGTCGGCGGGCAGGAAGGCAAAGCTGACGCCCGGGAACTGCCGCGGCAGTTGCTCGCGCAATAGCCGCACATATTCCTCGGTCGGCCTGTGGCCTTCCTTCAGCTTGATCTGGAAGTCACCATCCTGCGGGCCGATCACGCCGGTGTTGTTATAGGTGAGATTGATGCCGGAGACGGGCATGCCGATATTGTCGGTCATGGTCTCGATCTGATCCGGCGGAATGATCTTGCGCACCGCCTTGGTGATATCGGCGAACTGGTTGGCAGTTTCCTCGATACGGGTGCCCACCTGGGCGCGGACATGCATCAGGATGGCACCGCCATCGACCGACGGGAAGAAGTTGCGGCCAAGGAACGGCACCAGCAGAAACGACACGCCGACGACGCCGAGGAAGCCAATCACAAAAACGGGGCGCCGCGCCAGCGCCATGTCCAGCAGGCCGTGATAGCCGCCGCGGATCCGCTCGAAGCCGGCTTCGAAGCCCCGCTGGAAACGCACCAGCGGATTGCGGGTCGGCGGCTTCTCGCCCTCATGATGGACATGCGGCTGCAGTAGATATTTGGCCATGGTCGGCACCAGCGTGCGCGACAGCAGGAACGACCAGACCATCGCGAACATCACCGCTTCGGCCATCGGCACGAACAGGAAGCGCGCAATGCCGTTGAGGAAGAACATCGGCACGAAGACGATACAGATACAGAGAAGCGATACGAAAGCCGGCGTCACAATCTGCGCCGCACCATCCATGATCGAGGTCTCGACGTCCTTGCCCTGCTCCAGATGGTAATTGATGTTCTCGATGGTCACCGTGGCGTCGTCGACGAGGATGCCGACTGCGAGCGCCAAACCGCCCAGCGTCATGATGTTCAGCGTTTCGCCGATCATCGACAGCATAATGATGGCGCCGAGCACCGCGAGCGGGATCGACACCGCGATGATGACGGTGGAACGCCAACTGCCGAGGAACAACAGGATCATCACCGACGTCAGCAAGGCCGCGATGACGCCTTCCACGGCCACGCCCTCGATGGCGCCGCGCACGAAGCCTGACTGGTCGCCAATATAGCTGATCTTCAACGCGTCCGGCAGCGCCGCGCGATAGTCGATCACCTTCTGCTTGATGCCGGAGATGATATCGAGCGTGGAAACCGAGCCCGCCTTCAGCACCTGCATCAGCACCGAACGATTGCCATCCACATGCACGATATTGGTCTGCGGCGGATTGCCGTCGCGCACGGTGGCGACGTCATCCACATAGACCATGGCGCCGTTGACGCTCTTGATCGGCAGCCGGCCGAGTTCTTCGATCTTCAGCGGCGAATTGTTGAGGTTGATCGTGTATTCGAACTCGCCGATCTTCTGCGTGCCGACCGGCGTGATCAGGTTCTGCGCCGCCAATGCATTGGCGACGTCCTGACCCGAGAGACCACGCGCCTGTAGCGCGCCCGGATTGAGATCGATCTGAATCTGACGCTGTTTGCCGCCAAACGGATACGGGATCGCGGCACCTGGCACGGTGACCAACGGCGTGCGGAGCTGGTTGATGCCGATATCGGCGAGGTTCTGTTCGGTAAGACCGTCACCCGACAATGCGACGTTGATGATCGGCACCGTCGAGGCCGAATAGTTCAGGATCAGCGGGGGCGTGGCGCCGGGCGGCAACTGCTTGATCAGCGTCTGCGAGATCGCGGTGACCTGCGCATTGGCGGTGCGGATGTCGACATTGGGCTGGAAGAAGATCTTGATGATGCCGAAGCCGGCATAGGAATTCGCCGTGATGTGCTCGATGTCATTGACCGTGGTGGTCAGTGCGCGCTGGAACGGCGTGGTGATACGGCCGGACATCTGGTCCGGCGGGAGGCCGGTATATTGCCAGACCACGCCGATGACGGGGATGCGAATATCAGGGAAAATATCGGTCGGCGTGCGAAGCGCGGCCAGCGGCCCGACAATCAGCAACAGCAGGGCCAGCACCACAAAGGTGTAAGGCCGGGTCAGGGCGATGCGCACCAACGAGATCATGAACGGGCAGTCCTCGATATATTGACGAGAGGGGCACTGCGGGAACCCGCCTGCCCACGATCGAATTCACCTGTTTAGAGAGATCATCCGCATCCGATTAGTGAGCCGGGCCGGCATAAGCCTATCGGCTCGGTTCATGAATGAACGGGCAATCCTCTTTGCATGAAGGGCTGCGAACGAGCGGTTTCCCGGCCTGTCCACGCCAGCAGATTTACCCGACCTGCGACAAAATAGCTAACGCGCGAAGCCTCACGGCAATTCACTTCAGCGGTATTGTTAATTGTTTCCGGGCCGCCGTGGCGTCCGCACAACAGTTTTAGGCTTAAATAGACGCGGCTGCGGCTCGCGACACCCAAGGTGTCATGGGCCGGTCAAGATGAACTATCTGTAATGCGCGCGGCGCAAGCAGCGCCCTGCCTATTCGGGCAGCCTGTCGCCCCGGGATTGGGCGACATCCATCAGGTCATCAGGCCAAGCGCATCTTCAAAAAAAGCCGGTCCACCGAAATTACCGGACTTCAGCGCCAGCAACATCTGGCGCTCCGCCGCACCGACCGCGCGCAACACCGGCACACCGGCGGCGATTTCGGCACCGACCAGAAAACCCGGAATGTCCAGCCGATCCACAACAGCGCCGGATGTTTCGCCGCCAGCCACGACGAGCCGTTGTACGCCGGCGCGGACGAGACCTTCAGCGAGATCGGCCATCGCCTGCTCGATGGCATGCCCCGCGGCATCGCGGCCATGGCGCTTTTGCAGCGCCGTCACCTGATCCGGCGTCGAACTGCTGGCGATCAGAATCGGGCCTTTGCCGAGCCGCTCCTTCGCCCAGCCGAGCGCGCGCTGAACTTCCGCGCCGCCGGCAATCACCTGTTCGGGATCGAGATGCAACACCGGCATCACCAGTTCGGCGCGTGCGATCTGCTGCAGCGTCGCCTGCGAACAACTCCCAGCCAGACAGGCTGCAGCGCCACCCACAGGCGTATCTTTGATCGAGGTGGCCGCATTCGCCTTGACGCGGCCGGACGCGACCAGTGCGCGCGCGAGACCAAGCCCCATGCCGGATGCACCGACCGAGACGCGATGACCCAGGGCAACCGCACCGATGGTTTCCAGATCGCTGGCAAACACGGCGTCGATGATCGCTGCGCCAAAACCATTCTCCGACAGTCCATCGAGATGCGTCCGCACCACGTCGGCACCGCAGGCGACAACTCCGAGATCGACCAGCCCGATATTTGTAGCGCTCTGCCGCGCCAGCACACGGACGAGATTGGAGTCGTGCATCGGATTGAGCGGGTGATCCTTCAGCGGGCTCTCGTTCAGCGGCACGGAGCCAACGAACAGATTGCCCTGATAGACCGTGCGGCCGGTCTCGGGGAATGCCGGCGTCACCAGCACGATATTGTCACCGGAATCGAGCCGCAACGCGTCCATCACAGGGCCGATATTGCCGGCGTCGGTGGAGTCGAATGTCGAACAGATCTTGAACAGCACATGATCCGCGCCGCGGCTGCGCATCCATTTTTCGGCGGCGCGCGATTTCTCGACCGCCCTGCTGGCCGCGATCGAGCGACTCTTCAGCGATACTACAACGGCATCGACGTCCGGCAGCTGCAGATCATCAGCAGGAATGCCGATGGTCTGCACCGTGCGCAGACCGCAGCGGGTCAGCGTGTTGGCCAGGTCGGACGCACCCGTGTAGTCGTCAGCGATGCAGCCCAGTGCCAGCGTCATGCTTTCACTCCGGCATAGGGCTTGAACCAGCCAAGTCCTGCGACCGTGTCGCCGGCCGGGCGATATTCGCAACCGACATAATTGTCGTAGCCGATCCGGTCGAGTTCATCGAACAGGAAAGGATAGTTCAGTTCCTCGCCGGACGGCTCGTTGCGCGATGGCACGCTCGCGATCTGGATATGCCCGATCCACGGCAGCATCTCGCGCAGCCGCATGGTGACGTCACCGTGCATGATCTGGCAGTGATAGATATCGAACTGCAGCCCGAGATTCGGAATCTTCATGTCGGCGATGATGTCGCGCGCGAACATGAAGTCGTTGAGAAAATAGCCGGGCACGTCGCGCGGGTTGATCGGCTCAATCACCACGTCGACGCCATGTTCGCCGAGAAAATTCGCGGCCCATTCAACGGATTTGCGGAAGGCCGCGACGGCCTTCGGATCCTTGCGATCGGCGAGACCCGCCATCATGTGCAGGCGGCGGACATTGGTGGCCAGGGCATAAGGCAGTGCCGTGTGAATGCTCTGCCGGAGCTCATCGAACTTGTCGGGACGTGCGGCAAAACCCTTTTCGCCGGCATTCCAATCGCCCGGTGGCAGATTGAACAGCACCTGCTTGAGCCCGTTGCGTTCCAGTCGTTCGGCGATCGCTTCCGGCGGATGCTCGTAGGGGAACAGGAACTCCACCGCAGTAAAGCCTGCCTTGGCCGCGGCATCGAAGCGATCGAGGAATGCGTGTTCGTTGAACATCATGCTGAGATTGGCGGCGAAGCGGGGCATCGATCGTCCTCGTGTTCTTAATTCGGCTCGCCCGGCAGCTTGGTGCCGGTGACCTTGGCATACATCCGCGCCACCGACGCATCGTCATCGCGGCCCATGCCGGAGGCCGAGGTCATCAGAAACATCTGCAGTGCCGCAGCGGAGACCGGCACGGGGAATTTCGCCGTACGCGCCATGTCCTGGATGATGCCAAGATCCTTGACGAAGATATCGACCGCGCTGCGCGGCGTGTAATCGCCATCGAGCACATGCGGCATGCGGTTCTCGAACATCCAGGAGTTGCCGGCGGAGGCGGTGATCACCTCGTAGACCTTGCGGATATCGAGACCCTGCTTGGCGGCAAACGCGATGGCTTCCGAGGCGGCGGCGATATGTATGCCTGCGAGGAGCTGGTTGATCATCTTGAAAGCGGCGCCCTGCCCGGCGGCATCGCCGAGTTCGTAGAGCTTGGCGGCCATCGCATCGAGCGCCGGCCGCGCCTTGGCAAAGGCAGCCTCGCTGCCGGATGCAAGAATGGTGAGTTCGCCCTGCGCCGCACGCTGTGCACCGCCGGAGATCGGGGCATCGAGGTAATGTCGGCCGGTGGCTTCGAGATCCCCGGCGAGGCGGCGGGCGACATCGGGATCCATCGTCGCGGACGATACGAATACCGCACCTTTCGGCAGCGTTTCGGCAACGCCGTCCGTCCCGAACAGGATGGTCTCCGTCTGCGCGGCATTGACGACGACACTGATGACGATATCCGCGCCCTGCGCGGCACCGGCCGGGGTATCAGCGCCCTGCCCTCCGTCGGCCACGAAGCGCTTCACCGCATCCGCCGAGACGTCGCAGCCAGTCACCGTGAAGCCGGCCTTCTTGAGCGACAGGGCCATGCCATAACCCATCGACCCCAGACCAATAACGGCGACGCGTGGTTTCTCAGATGCAGGTGACATGCGGCAATTCCCTAGGGGTCCTCGATGGCCAGCTTGAGGCGGCCTTGCCTCTCGGTAACACGGCTTGGCCATCATGCCAAAGCGTGGGAAAAAGCATCACGAGGAAATGCCTAGAAAAGACCGAGGACATCCGGTGACTGACACAAAGCTCCGTGAAGAGATCTGCCGGCTCGGCCGCTCGCTGTTCGACCGTGGGCTGACGCCGGGCTCATCGGGCAATATCAGTGTGCGCTGCGATGATGGCGGCTGGCTCGTGAGCCCGACCAATGCGTCACTGGGCTCACTCGATCCGGCCCGGCTATCGCGCCTCGACAGCAACGGCCGCCTCATGTCTGGCGATGCGCCGACCAAAGAGGTTCCGCTGCATACGGCGCTGTATGAGACCCGCAGCGCCGCCCGCGCCGTGGTGCATCTGCATTCGACCCATTCGGTCGCGGTCTCGATGCTGCCGGAGATCGACCCACGCGCGGTGCTGCCGCCGATGACGCCCTATTACCTGATGAAATGCGGCGCGACGGCCCTGGTGCCGTATTATCGGCCGGGCGATCCGGCGGTCGCCGATGCCATCAAGGGCCTCGCCGGCAAATATTCATCGGTGCTGCTGGCCAATCACGGCCCGGTGGTGTCCGGCGACACGCTGGAAGCAGCGGTCTATGCTATCGAGGAACTCGAAGAAACCGCGAAACTCTATCTGCTGCTGCGCGGGCTCAACCCTCGGTACCTGACGCCGGCGCAAGTGAAGGACCTGGTGGCGACGTTTGGGCTGGTTCTGCCGGATCATGATGGACATGGGCACTAGTCGCCCACGTCCCGCGACAACTTACAGCCCCAGATACGCCTTGCGCACATCCGGATTGGTCGCGATCTCCGACGCCTTGCCCTGCATCTGGACGCGGCCGGTCTGCAGGATATAGGCGCGGTCGGCGATCTCCAGCACTTCGGCCATGCGCTGCTCGACGATCAGCACAGTCATGCCCGCGTCGCGGATCTTGATGACCGCCTGAAAGATCTCGTCCACCAGCTTCGGCATGATGCCCTGCGACGGCTCGTCGAGCATCAACAGGCGCGGACGGGTCATCAGTGCGCGGCTGATGGCCAGCATCTGCTGCTCGCCGCCGGACAGGGTTTCGGCGCGTTGCTCGAGACGTTCGGAAAGGCGCGGGAACAGGTCGAACACCAGCTTCAACGGCTCGTCGCGATCGGGCTTGCCGCGATACATGTAGCTGCCGAGGCGGAGGTTGTCTTCCACCGACAACCGCGGAAACAGCCGGCGGTTCTCCGGCACATAGGCGATGCCGCGCGCGGTGATGAGATGCTGCGGCACGCCGTTGATCTGCTCGCCATCGAAGGTGACGGTGCCCGAACGCGGACGCTCGGCGCCGGCGATGGTCTTGATCAGCGTGGACTTGCCGGCACCATTGGAGCCGCAGACGGCGACGATCTCGCCCTTGGCGACGTCGATGGTGACGTCCGAAATGGCGACCAGCCCCTGATAGGCGGTGGTGGCCTCACGCACCGACAGCATGGCGATCCCCGAGATATGCACTGATGACTTCAGGATGCCGCACGACATCCGCGGGTTTGCCCTCGACAAGCTTCTTGCCGAGATTGAGCACGATGGCACGGTCGACCAGCGGCATGACGATTTCCATGACGTGTTCAACCATCAGCACGGTGACGCCGGTCTCGCGGACCTTGCGGACCAGGGCCACGCCCGACTGCGCCTCGAGCGGCGTCAGGCCGGTGAGACATTCGTCGAGCATCAGGAGCTTCGGTTCGGTGGCCAGCGCACGCGCCACTTCGAGGCGGCGCTTCTCCGACGGAATGAGATCCCTAGCAAGCTTGTCGGCGCGCGGGGCAAGACCGCAGAACTCGAGCACCTCATGTGCCTTGCGCCGCGCATCGCGCATCTTTTCGTTGCGGATCAGCGCGCCGACGATGACGTTGTCGATCACGGTCATGGTCTCGAAGCTCTTCACCACCTGGAAGGTGCGCGCGATACCGCGCTGGCAGCGTTCCGCCGCCGGCATCTGCGTGACGTTCTCGCCGTTGAACCAGATCGTGCCCTGCGTCGGCGGCAGCACGCCGGCGATCAGGTTGAACAGTGTCGACTTGCCGGCGCCGTTAGGCCCGATCAGGCCGACGATTTCGCCAGCGCCGACGGAGATCGAGACGTCGCTATTGGCGATCAGGCCGCCGAAGCGCTGCCAGACGCCACGGGTTTCGAGAAGAGGTGTCGTCATTGCGGCACTCCTTTCGAAGCCGGACGTCGCGAGAACAGGCCGATCAAACCATCGGGCCGCGCCAGCGAGATCACGACGATCACTGCGCCATAGAGGATGAGATCGACGCCGCGGCCGGAGCCGCCGATGAAGGAGCGTGTCAGTTCGGTCATCGGGATCAGGATGACCGCGCCGAGCACGGGTCCCCATAGCGTACCGATACCGCCCAGCACCGCCGGCAGTGCCATCAGCAGCGAGAACTGGAAGGTCATGACGCTTTCGGGGTCGATATAGGAAACGAACTGGGCGTAGAACGCACCGCCGATCGCGGTGAGGAAGGCCGAGACGGCGGCCGCGCCCATCTTGGAATTGAACACCACGACGCCGAGGCTTTCGGCCGCATCGGGATTATCCTTCACCGCGCGCCACCAGAAGCCCCATTTGGAGTCTTCCAGCCACCAGGTGATGAACCAGGCGACGCAGCAGAACACGAGGGCGAAGTAGTAGAAGGGCAGCTTGCTACGCGTGAACTGGAACTTGGCCCAGCTATCGCCGCGGACCGGGATGTCGATGCCGAGCGCCGCACCGGCATAGTCCCAGTTGTGGAACAGCAGGAAGCCAATTTCGGCGATGACGATGGTGGCGATGACGAAATAATGGCCGCGCAGGCGGAAGGTCGGATAGCCCAAGGCGAGCGCGATCAGCGCGGAGATGATACCACCGCCGAGCATGCCGAACCACGGCAGCACGCCGAATTTGGTGAACAGCAGCGCCGTCGTATAGGCGCCGAGGCCGAAATAGAGCGCATGCCCGAGCGAAATCTGGCCGCAATAGCCGCCGAGGATATTCCAGGCCTGCGACAGCGCCGCATACATCAGAGTCAGCACCATGATGTTCTGGACATAGACGTCCTTGACGAAGAACGGCACGCAGGCGGCGATGGCCGCAAGCGCGGCGGCGAGGATGAGGTCGCGGCGGCGACGTTGGGTGAAGCTGTCCATCAGATCGATCCGAACAGGCCGCGCGGCCGGACAAAGACGACGAGAAGATAGACGGCATAGATGCCGACCGATTTGAGCGACGGCGGCAGGATCATCGCCGTGGTCGCCTCGACCAGACCGACGATGATGCCGCCCGCGAACGCGCCGAACACGCTGCCAAAGCCGCCGAGCGCCACGGTGACGTAAGCGATCAGCGCAAAGGACGCGCCAACGTCGGGATAGATGTAGAAGAAGATCGCCATCACGCCGCCGGCGAGACCGATCAGCGCCGAGCCAAGGCCCCAGCCGAGGGCGAACACCTTGTTCTTGTCGATGCCGACCAGCGCCACGGCACCGGCATCCTCACGGGTCGCTTCGAGCGCGCGACCGAAGTCGGTCTTCTTCATGAAGAAGTAGAGCGCGCCGAAGGCAGCAATGGAAATCAGCGCGCCGACCAGCTGTGGCACCGGCAGAAATACGCCGAAGATCGAGATCGTCTTGCCGCCGAGCATCGAGGCCGGGATGCTGCGATAATCCGGGGTGAAGAAGAACTGCGCGAGGCCGCGCATCAGAATGGCGAGGCCGAAGGTTGCGAAGATCTGCACCATGCCGATATTGGCCTTGGCCCGCATCGCGAAGCGTATGATCACGAGATAGATCACCGCGCCGAACACGAACATGCCGGCCGCCACCAGCGGGATCGACAGCAGTGGGTCGACCGCCCAGAACATGAACAGGAAGAAGGTGAGATACATCGCCAACATCAGGAATTCGCCATGGGCGAAGTTGGTGACGTCCATCAGCCCGAAGATCAGCGCGAGGCCGACCGCGAGCAGGCCGTAGAGCAGCCCCATCAGCAATCCGCTGGCAAGGCTCTGGATGATGGTCGCGGCGGTCACGAAGTAATCCTCTCTGTCTGTCGTCCCCGCGAAAGCGGGGACCCATAACCACCGACATCACAACTGGGCGATGCCGGTCAGACCAGGTGTAAACCAATCCTTCGGAGGATATGGATCCCCGCTTTCGCGGTGATGACACCGGAGTGTGTGGTGACGTCGTCGAGTCCGACGACGACGCCACATGCGTTTAGAGAACGCGCCTTACGGCATCGGCCAGATCGCATCCGCCACGGCGGCCTGCGGCGGGAAGATGGTAACGAACTTGCCACCATTATACTGCAGCAGTACCGGATCGGCGTTGTTGTTCTGGCCCAACTCGTCGAACTTGACCTTGGCCCACGGCATGATTGTGCTTTCGCCCGGCATGTCGGTGGCGACCAGCGCTTCGCGGATTTTCTCACCATCGGTGGACTTGGCACGATTTATGGCGTCGGCCATCACGATCAGGCCCATGAACTGGCGCGAGGAGTAGTCGTTGAAGTCCTTGCCGGACTTCTCCTTGAACATGTCGTTGATCTTGCCGACCATCGGACGCTTGGCGGCGAGATCGAGCGAGAAAGAACCGCGCGAGATCACGCCCGGAATCTTGTCACCGACCGCGTCATACAGCGCCTTCTCGGAGAAGCCGGCGTCCTGTGCGACGATGTTCTTGGCCTTGTAGCCGAGTTCGCCCATGGTCTTGATGAGCAGGATGCCATCAGTGGTGTAGCTCGACGGCATCAGCACGTCGGCATTGGCAGCTTTGAGCTGCTGCACTTCGGCAGTGAGCGACGGCGAATTGGCGCGATACTTGATGTCCGCGACGATCTTGTAACCGCGGTCGGCAGCGAGCTTGAGCTGCGCATTCGCCGAGTCCGTACCGAAAATCGTATCTTCATGGAACAGCGCCAGCGTCTCGATCTTCTGCCCCTTTTTCTTCAGCGCATCGAAGAAATCGAACATCGCCGTCGAGAACATTTCGTCATGCGGAGCGGCGCGGAAGTAATATTTCAAACCGCGGCGATGCAAGCTTGGCGACGAGTTGTCGGCCGACAGGAACGGGATCTGGTAGCGCTCGCAGATCTGGCTGACGGTGACGGCTACGGCGCTCTGGTAGGTGCCGACGATGGCCGAGACCTTTTCCTGGGTGATGAGGCGTTCGGCTTCAGCGCGGCCCTTCTGCGGATCGGCCTGGTGATCGGCAAATACGAGACGCACCTTGGCGCCGCCGAGACCGGGGAAGCCTTCACCCTTCGCCATCGGCAACGCGAAATCGTAATCCTTGTTGATGATATCGGCAGCCGTTTCGAAAGCCTTCTGCGCATCGACACCGATTTGCGCGCTGGCGCCAGACAGCGGATAAATCACGCCGATCACGACTTCCTTGACCTGCGCGCGCGCAGGCTTGGCGAGAGGCAGCAGCGCGGCGGAAGCGGCGCCTCCAAGCAATACGTTTCGGCGAGAAATCGTCATGTCTTTGTCCTTTGTGACCGGCGGCTATCGATGAAACTAATCAAGGTTACGGTAAAGCTCGAAAGATCGGCAAGCTGCTTCTTATAAAACAGCCAAATGCTTATTCTTCAGGTCCGTGACGAGCATGACACCCGGCGCATGCGTAATCGCGAACGCCACGCGCGCTGCAGCAATGACGGCTTGCGGCGTCACGCCACAGGCCCAGAACACCGGGATTTCATCGTCGTTGATGTGCACCGCATCGCCGTAATCAGGCTTATTGATATCCTTGATGCCGATCGACTGCGGCAGACCGAGATGTACCGGCGCACCATGCACTGCGGGAAAACGCGAGGTGATCTGGACGGCGCGGATAGCATCAGCCGGCTTCAGCGGCCGCATCGACACCACCATCGGCCCGGCGAACGGGCCTGCGGATTTACAGGCGATGTTGGTGCGATACATCGGCACCAGCACATCCTGCTCGATATGACGGATCGGCAGATCGTCGGCCATCATGGCTTCCTCGAACGAATACGAACATCCGATGACGAAAGACACGAGATCGTCGCGCCAGTACTTCGTCACCTCGTAAGGGCGATCAATCGCCTCGCCATCCTTCCAGACGACATATTGCGGAATGTCAGTCCGGATATCGAGATCAAGACCGAGCGCGGGAATGCTTGGATTGCCGACATCCGACATGCCGATGATCGGGCACGGCTTCGGATTGAGCTGGCAGAAGCGATGAAAGGCTGCGGCCTGGGCTTCCGGCAAAATCACGAGATTGCCCTGGACATAACCCGGGGCTACTCCGGCGGTGCTGCCATATTTGCCCGCGCGATATTCGCGGCGAGCAACCGCGCTGGGCAAATCCGAGGATCGATCGTCGCTTTGCTGCGCTGCCGAAGAAATAGCCATCTTAGTGTCCTGCCTAATTCTGCCTCGACACGCACTGAAACTCAGGGCTAGTATAATGTCTAATCGTTGTTTTTAATCGACATCCATAAATCCTACTTATCGATAGCCGGATCGCATCCATGGCGGACTTCAAGGCGCTGGAGACTTTTCTCTGGGTGGTCAATCTCGGCAGCTTCCGCGGCGCGGCCCAGAAGCTCAACACGACCCAGCCGGCAATCTCCCAGCGTATCGCGCAACTGGAACAAGAGATGGGCGTGCGGCTTCTGCAGCGTGACCGCCGTATGGCCTCGCCGACGACGGCCGGACGGCAGATGCTGGTCTATGCCGAAAAGCTGATCGGCCTGCGCTCAGAGATGATGGCGGCGGTTGGCGATCGCTCGGCAATGCGCGGCGTGCTGCGGCTCGGCGTCGCCGAGACCATCGTCCACACTTTGCTGACGCGGCTGATCAAGCACGTCAACATCTCGTATCCGAACCTGTCCCTCGAAATCGAGGTTGATATCACGCCGAACCTGAATGCGCGGCTGCAGGCACAGGAGATCGATCTCGCTTTCGTGCTCGGGCCGCTTTCGACATCCAACATTCGCAACCGTGTGCTGTGCGACTACCCCGTCGGCTTTCTCGCCAGCCCTTCGCTCGGGCTCGGCAATGATCTGCTCTCGATCCATGACCTCGCGAAATTTCCCATCATCACCTTCTCGCGCAAGACCCGGCCCTACGAGATCGCGCGCTCGCTGTTCAACCGGCCCGACCTGCCACCGATCCGGCTGCACGCCAGCGCGTCGCTGTCTACCGTAATGCACATGGCGATTGAGGGCTTAGGCATAGCACTGATCCCGACAGCCATCATCGAGAACGAACTCGCGGACGGACGCCTACAATTGCTCAATACCAACCTGCAGCTCCAGCCGCTGACATTTTCGGCAAGCTGGCTCGCGTCACCCGACACGGCCGCGATCGAACTCGTCGCAGGCATTGCTGCGCAACTGGCGCAGAACAGCCCATTGGTTGACGAGCCGGCATCGCCGGGTCATTGAAAAGCAGGCCTCTTCAACACAAACTTCTCGGGACAGACCGCATGACCAAGCTTGGCGACAACCTCAAAATCGATTCCGCGCGGCTCTGGGACACCATCAACGAGACAGCGAAATTCGGCGGCACCCCAAAAGGCGGTGTGCGACGCCTGACGCTCGGGCCCGAAGACAAACTGGTCCGCAACTGGTTTCGCAAGGCCTGTGAAGACGCCGGCCTGGAGGTGCATGTCGATGCCCTCGGCTCGATGTTCGCGCTGCGTAAGGGCCGCGACATGTCGAAGGCCCCGATCGGCGTCGGCTCGCATCTCGATACCCAGCCGACCGGTGGCAAGTTCGACGGCATTCTCGGCGTGCTCGGCGCGCTCGAAGTCGTCCGCACGCTGAACGATGCCGGCATCGAAACCGAGATGCCGATCTGCATCGCCAACTGGACCAATGAAGAAGGCTCACGCTTTGCGCCGGCGATGATGGCCTCCGCCGCCTATGTCGGCGACTTCACCACCGACGACATTCTGTCGCGCAAGGACATTGCAGGTGTCACCGTTGGCGAAGCGCTCGACGAGATTGGTTATCGCGGCGACGTTGCGGTCGGCACGCAGAAATTCTCGGGCTTCGTCGAACTGCATATCGAGCAGGGCCCGATCCTGGAGGCCGAAAGCAAGACCATCGGCGTAGTCGATTCCGGCCAGGGTGTGCTGTGGTTCGACGGCAAGATCACCGGCTTCGAGAGCCATGCCGGCTCGACCCCGATGCCGCTGCGCAAGGATGCGCTGGCGACATTGTCGGAGATCGTGCTCGCCACCGAGCGTGTGGTCAGCAATATCGGCGCGCTCGGCACCATCGGCGAAGCCGTGATCGCAAATCCGTCACGCAATGTGATCCCCGGCGAGATCGCCTTCACCATGGATCTGCGCAGCGCCGACGCCGGCAAGCTGGACGCCATCGAGAAGGGCGTCCGCGACGCCATCAAGGAGATCGCTGCGCATCGCAAGGTCGACGTCGCCTTCGACAAGGTCTGGCACAAGCCGCCGACGCACTTCAACAAGGACTTCGTCAATGCGGTCGAGACCGCTGCGACCTCGCTCGGCTACTCGCATCGCCGTATCACCTCTGGCGCCGGCCACGACGCCTGCAACCTCAACAACATCATGCCGACAGCGATGGTGTTCATTCCGAGCAAGGATGGTATCAGCCACAACGAGCTCGAAAGCTCGACGCAGGAAGATTGCGCCGCCGGCGCCAATGTATTGATGCATACGGTGCTGGCGCTTGCCGGCGTCGCATCGAAGTAACGAAGACAGACAGGGGATAGTGATGCGGGGTGTATTCGTCGATGCCAGCGAAGAGCTGGCGAAGATTCTGGAACGGCTGACGCAGCCGGGCGACATCGCAATCAAGATCAATCGGGATGAGGACATCAAGTCGGCCGATTTGCCTGAGGTGCTGGACGGCGCCGAGATCGCCATCGTCGATCACACCTATCTGCCGACCGATGTGGCCAAGCAGTGCGCCGGCCTGAAGCATGTGGTGTTTCTCGGCACCGGTGCGCGCAGCTATATGCATATCGAGGAGCTCGCCGAGCTGGGGATCGAAGTCCACCTGATCCGCGGCTATGGCGATACGGCCGTTGCCGAATGCGCCATCGCGCATATGTGGGCTGCTGCGCGCGGCCTTGCCCAGCAAGACCGTGAAATGCGGGCCGGCAACTGGCTGCGCGATGAAGGCATGGAGCTGACTGGCAAAACGGTTGGTCTGATCGGCTTCGGCGGCATCGCTGCGGAAGTCGCGCGTATTGCGCTCGGTTCGGGCATGAAGGTGATTGCCTGGAACCGGTCGCCGAAGACCCATCCCGGTGTCGAGTTCACTGACATGGAAACCGTGCTGTCGCAGAGCGACGTCGTGTCAATTCATCTTCTGCTGAACGACGAAACCCGCGGCATGATCACCCGCGAACGTATCGGCCAGATGAAAAAGAGAGCCGTTCTCGTCAACACAGCGCGCGGAGCCGTGGTCGATGAAGCGGCGATGATCGATGCGCTCCGGTCCGGTCATCTGCGCCATGCCGGCCTCGACGTGTTCGACATCGAGCCGCTGCCGGCTGGCCATGTGCTGACAACACTGCCAAACGTGACGCTATCGGCGCATTCGGCTTTCCGCACGCCGGAAGCGAGCGTGAATTTGATCGCGGCGGCGTGGAAGCATTGCCGGCGGATCGCCGCCTAACCTTCGAGCTATCCTGAAACGAAAATGCCCGGCATGAAGCCGGGCATTTTTTGCGCATCAGTAGCAGGAGATTACTCGATCATCTCAGCGACGGCCTTGCCGCAAGCGCCGGTATCGGCCTGACCGCCGAGATCGCGCGTCCGCAGTGTACGCTCTTCGAGTGTGCGTTCGATAGCCTTGACGATGGAATCCGCAGCAGCCTTCTCGCCGAGATGCTCCAGCATCATCGCGCCGGACCAGATCATACCGATCGGATTCGCGATGCCCTGCCCGGCAATATCCGGCGCCGAGCCATGCACCGGCTCGAACACCGACGGGAAATCGCCGGTCGGATTGATGTTGCCGGATGGCGCGATGCCGATGGTGCCAGTGCAGGCCGGGCCCAAATCGGACAGGATGTCGCCAAACAAGTTGGATGCAACCACGACGTCGAACCAGTCCGGATGCATCACGAAATTCGCGGTGAGAATGTCGATGTGATACTGGTCCCACTTCACCTCGGGATAGTTGGCGCCCATCGCTTTCACGCGCTCGTCCCAATAGGGCATCGTGATCGCGATGCCGTTGGACTTGGTCGCCGAGGTCAGGTGCTTCTTCGGCCGCGACTGGGCGAGATCGAACGCAAATTTCAGGATGCGGTCGACACCGGTGCGGGTCATCACCGTCTGCTGGGTAACGAATTCACGATCGGTGTCCGGGAACATGCGACCGCCGACGGAGGAGTATTCACCCTCGGTATTCTCGCGCACCACCCAGAAGTCGATGTCCCCGGGCTTGCGGCCGACCAGCGGACAGGGCACGCCGGGCATCAGGCGCACCGGGCGCAGATTGACGTATTGGTCGAATTCGCGCCGGAACTTGATCAGCGAGCCCCACAACGAAATGTGATCCGGAATCTTTGCCGGCAGGCCGACGGCGCCGAAATAGATCGCATCGTGCTTGCCGATCTGCGCCTTCCAGTCGTCCGGCATCATCTGGCCATGCTTCTCGTAATAGTCATAGGACGAGAAGTCGTAATGATCGAAATGCACCTTCACGCGATGCTTTTTCGCTGCCGCTTCAAGGACACGCAAGCCTTCCGGCATCACTTCCTTGCCGATGCCGTCGCCGGGGATGACCGCGATCCGATATTCTTTTTGTGCGCTCACGTGGGGTTCCTTCGCCAGTAATTCTGCCTGCAGATGTGGACCAAAGCCGGCCTGCGATCAACGCTGCACTGCAATGTTGACCGGTTTTGCCGCAGGGGCCTAACTCTGTCGCAGACAATCCCTTCTGCAATCCAGAGGCATTCCATGGATCTTCATTTGCGCGGCAAGCGCGTCCTGATCACGGGCGCATCCAAGGGTATCGGCGCGGCGGCCGCGGAAGCGTTTGCCGAAGAAGGCTGCGATCTCCGCCTCGCGGCCCGCAATGTGGAGCAGATGCAAGCGCTGGCGGACCGGCTGCGATCCAACCACCAGATCGACGTCGCCGTGCATGGCGTCGATCTGCGCAAGCCGGACGATCTGGCCGAGCTGGCGGTCGCAACTGGCGATATCGACATCCTCGTCAACAATGCCGGCGATATTCCCGGCGGATCGCTCGACAGGATCGACGAGCCGACCTGGCGCCATGCCTGGGACCTCAAAGTGTTCGGCTTCATCAATCTGACGCGCCTCGTCTATGCGCAGATGAAGGCGCGCGGTCATGGCGTGATCGTCAACGACATCGGCGCTGCCGGCGAGAAGTTCGACGCCAATTACATCTGCGGCAGCGCCGGCAATGCCGCGTTGATGGCGTTCACGCGGGCGCTGGGCGGCAAGAGCCTGAAGGACAATATCCGCGTCGTCGGCATCAACCCGGGCCCGGTGGAGACCGAGCGCCACATCACGCTGATGAAGACCCGCGCCAAGGCGCAGTTCGGGGACGAGAACCGTTTCCGGGAATTGCAGCAGGGCTTGCCGCTCGGCCGCGCTGCGAAACCGCGCGAGATCGCCGACATGATGACGTTTCTGGCGTCAGATCGCGCGGGCTATACGACCGGCGTGATCTACACGGTGGATGGCGGCTATAGCGCTGGATGGGGCAGTTAGCGCCACGGGTGGCGCGCTAGCTCAGCGCGCCGGCATGCACCCACCACAGCGGGTGGGCGAGTTGAATGGCACCGGCCGCGCGCTGCGCATCGGTGTCGTTGCCGAACAGCGCAAAACAGGTCGCGCCCGAACCCGACATGCGAGCCAGGCGAACGCCTTCGGCACCGCGTAAGGCCGACAGCACGGTGTCAATCGCGGGCTCGACCTTCAGCGCAGGCGCTTCGAGATCGTTGGTTCCGGCATTGAGCGCATCGATCCAGGCATCGAGTGAGCCGCCTTCATTCGGCCAGGTGGCCCGTTTCAACACGTCCTTGACCCCGACACGCAGCTCGCCATTCTTCAGACCGAGCTCCTTGAACACATCCTTGGTCGCTACCGGCACGCGCGGATTGACCATCACGCAGGGTAAACGCGGAATGCTGAGCGGCAGCAGGTTTTCGCCCACACCCGTCATCACGCAGGCGTGCGACGGCACGCAAACCGGCACATCGGCGCCGGTCAGGCGCGCCACTTCGAGCACGCGGGGATCGTCCATTTCGAGATTGTTGGCGCGCACCAGGAGGCGGAGCGCTGCGGCAGCATCCGCCGACCCGCCGCCAATGCCGGCGGCAACCGGCAAGTGCTTGTCGAGTGCAAAGCGCCCGAATGTAAGATCCTCAACCCGCTCGCCGAGCAAGCGCGCGGCCTTGATAACGAGATTATCGGCGGTGTCGCCACATTCCTGCGCGCGCGGACCGGTGGCCGTGAGCGACAGATCGCCGCCAGCTTCCAGCGTCAATCTGTCGGCGCAATCGGCAAAGGCCACGACGCTTTCGAGATCATGATAGCCGTCAACTCGACGGCCGATGACGCGCAGGGTCAGATTGACCTTGGCGCGCGCATCTTCTTCGAGAACCGGGCTCGTTGAACCGGTCGTGCCCCCAACCATGGAATTAGCCGCCTTTGCCGTCTTCTTTTTTCTTGTCGTTGGATGCGGCCGAAGACGAAGGTTCGTCCGACAGACCGTTTTCCATCTTGGCTTCGATCTTCGGAATCTCTTCGGCTTCAGGCTTCAGGTCCTTGGCGTGCTGCCACTGGAACTTGGCTTCCAGCTTGCGACCGACGCGCCAATAGGCATCGCCGAGATGGTCGTTGATGGTCGGATCTTCCGGCTTCAGGTCGATGGCGCGCTCGAGCTGTTTCACAGCGTCGTCGAAATTACCGATGCGGTAATAGGCCCAGCCGAGCGAGTCGACGATGTAGCCATCGTCCGGACGCTGGTCGACGGCGCGCTTGATCATCTTCATGGCGTCGTCGAGGTTGATGCCCTGATCGATCCAGGAATAGCCGAGATAGTTCAGCACGTGCGGCTGCTCGGGCTGCAATTCGAGAGCCTTGCGCATATCGACTTCAGCCTTGGCCCACTGCTTCGAACGCTCAAGGCAGATGCCGCGGAAGTAGAAATACACCCAGTTCGGCTTGTCCTGGTTGGCGGCGATGACATCGATGCCCTTGGTGTAGGTTTCGGAGCAGTCCGCAAACTTCTTGCGCCCGCGTTCGATATTGCCGAGCGCCATGATGGCTTCGAGATCCCGGGGATCGTCGGCGACAACACCCTTGAGAATCTTGATGCCTTCATCGCTGCGATCAGCCGCATCGAGATCGGTGGCCTGCTGGATCTGCGCATTGCGCTTCAGCGCCGAATTGGCGGGCACGCGCTCATAGACCTTGATGGCCATCTGCGGCTTCTTCACCGACTCATAGAGGTCGGCGAGCGACAGCAGCGCCAGCGAGTGGTCCGGCTTGAGATAAAGCGAGAGCTGCAGATAGACCAGCGCGAGGTCTTCACCGCCGCGGCGGGTCAGCGATGCGCCAATGCCATAAAGTGCTTCAGCAGCGCCGGCCTGCGGGCTGTCGACCAGCGGCGCCAGCTTCTTGCCGGCCTTGGTCTCGCGGATGCCTTCCAGCACTAGGGGATGACGGGCGAGCTTCTTGTTGAAAGTCTCGTAGATGCCGAGCGCTGCGGCATCGTCCTTGTTACGCGACGTCCAGCGGCCATAGGCATCGACCACGCGCAGCGCGGAATCGTCGAGCTTGTAGGCGCGCTCGAAACGGGCGCCCGCATCCTTCTGCTTGTTGGCAAGATCAAGGATCAGGCCAGCATGCAGATCCTTGAAGATCGGATACCATTCCGGACCGGCCAGCTTGTCGATATTGGCAATCGCTGTCTTGCTCTCACCGGCGCCGTAGCCGGCCCAGGCCGACAGCAGCGTCGCAACGAGGTCGGTGATCGGGCCGCGGACCGACTGGTTGATATTGGTCTGCGCGGCAGCGTATTTCTTCAGCTTGAGATCGCGCACACCCACAACGAGACGGGCGACGCGGTTCGACTTGTCGATGGTCAGGATGCGATCGGCGAGCTTGACGGCCTCTTCGATATCGCCGTCAGCGAGCGAGGAGATGAACGCGCGATCGAGCAGCTCGTTGTTCTTCGGATCGGTGCGCAGAGCAGAGCGGTAAAACGCCGCAGCCGAGGTGGCGTCGCGCTCGACGCTGGCGTGGCGGGCGGCTAGATAGCTGCCGGCGGTGGTGAGCGACTTCAGGTCACGGGAGGTGGGAAACTGGGCAGCCGAGCTATCGCCGGTATGATCCGGGGTTTGCGCCAGCAGCTGACCGGGCATCGCGAGAACGGCGACCGTGGCGGCAGCGAGCGTCAAACGATTGAAACGGATGGACAACATAGGGTTCGCCTAGCTCCAGGATTTACGGGCAGGATATCGAGCAAAATGCGAGCAAGACTGCAAGACAGGCTCGGATGCGCAGCCGACCCGGCAATAGTGCGCATGCCAACAATGCCGCGTTTGGCGGTCAATCGCAAGGATTGGAGGCGCGATCGCACCAGTGGCACCTTGAAGCCTGTCAGCAATTGGGCCGCCGGATTGCGCCACTGCCCCTGAGAACGCTCGCACTGTGGCGTTATCGTGACATCCGGCCGGTGTAGCGGCCCGCCTACGGGCGCCGCCGCTCACACAATCGTAATCAGCGAACCGGTTACATCGCCTCGTAGTTCGGGCCGCCGCCACCTTCCGGCGGAACCCAGGTGATGTTCCCGTTGGGATCCTTCACGTCGCAGGTTTTGCAGTGGACGCAATTCTGCGCATTGATCTGGAATCGCGCACCGCTCGACTCTTCCACCCACTCATAGACGCCTGCCGGGCAATAGCGATTCGATGGACCGGCAAAGACGTCGTGCTCCGATGACTTTTGCAGCGCCATGTCGGCAACCTTGAGATGGATCGGCTGGTCTTCTTCGTGATTGGTATTCGACAGAAACACCGAAGACAGACGATCGAAGGTGATTTTGCCGTCCGGCTTCGGATAGACGATCGGCTGATACTGCTTGGCGGGCTTGAGCGCCTTGCGGTCAGGCTTCTCATGCTTCTGAGTGCCGAACAGCGAGAAGCCGAGCGTGTTGCACCACATGTCGAAGCCACCGAGCGCGTTGCCGAGGAGGGTCCCGAACTTGGACCACAGCGGCTTGGCGTTGCGGACCGGATAGAGATCCTTGCCGATCGAGGACGACCGCCAGCCGGCCTCGTATTCCATCAACTCGTCATTGGCGCGACCTGCAGCCAGCGCAGCGGAGACGTGCTCGGCAGCCTGCATGCCTGATGCCATGGCGTTGTGAACGCCCTTGATGCGCGGCACGTTGACAAAGCCTGCGGCGCAGCCGATCAGCGCCCCGCCTGGGAAGACCAGCTTCGGCACAGACTGATAGCCGCCCTCGGTGATCGCACGGGAACCGTAGGCTAGGCGCTTGCCGCCTTCGAAGGTGTCGCGGATCAGCGGATGGGTCTTGAAGCGCTGGAATTCCTCGAACGGATAGAGATAGGGATTTTCGTAGTTCAGGTGCAGCACGAAGCCGACCGCGACGAGGTTATCATCGTAGTGATACAGGAACGTGCCACCGCCCACGTCATTGTCGAGCGGCCAGCCGAACGAGTGCTTTACCGTGCCCTTTTTGTGCTTGGCCGGATCGATCTGCCAGACTTCCTTGATGCCGATGCCGAACTTGCCGGGCTCGCAATCCTTGTCGAGGGCGAATTTGGCGATGATCTGCTTGGTCAGCGAGCCACGTGCGCCTTCAGCGAACAGCGTGTATTTGCCGAGCAGTTCCATGCCGCGGGTGAAGGAGTCCTTCGGCTTGCCGTCGCGGCCGATGCCCATGTCGCCGGTGGCGATGCCGCGCACGGCGCCATTGTCGTCATACAGCGTCTCCGCAGCCGCAAAGCCGGGATAGATTTCGACGCCGAGAGCTTCCGCCTTCGCACCCAGCCAGCGGCACACCATGCCGAGCGAGGTGATGTAGCAGTGATGATTGTTCATCAACGGCGGCATCAGGAAGTTCGGCAGCTTGAAACCGCCGGTCTTGGTCATGAAATAGAACTGGTCGTCCTTGACCTGGGTCTTGAGCGGGCAGTCTGCATCTTCGCGCCAATCCGGGATCAGCTTGTTGAGATTGACGGGATCGATTACCGCGCCGGACAGGATGTGCGCACCGACCTCGGAACCCTTTTCCACCACGACGATGGACAGGTCCGCATTGAGCTGTTTCAGCCGGATCGCGGCCGACAGACCGGAGGGCCCGGCACCGACGATGACTACGTCGAATTCCATGGACTCGCGCGGCGGAAGTTCTTCAGTGCTCATAATCTCGTCTCAGACCCGTTTCCAACCCGTTCAGAACGCTTCTAAGGGCTGTTGTTTCCGATTTTTGACGGAAGAACAACCACCTAAATGCACAGGGGGCGTTTCGCTGGGCGGCGATCCGGCCTAGATTGCTGGCATGCCTGTGACCCCCCTCTCATGACGCCTGAACCCCACCCCAGCGTTGCGCAACTGCTCGCCTTTTATCTGGAGGCTGGGGTCGATTGCGCATTGATGGATGAGCCGGTGAACCGGCTGTCGGACGACCTCCCGCCGCCTGCCCGGGAGCTGTCCGACAGCGCGCCGAAGCGACCACCGCTCAATGGCATGCCGCCGCCCCCAGCACGCCCACCCGCCCGTGTCGAGGTCGCCCCAGACATTGCCATCGCTGCCGCCCGGGACGCCGCACGCACCGCGCCCTCGCTTGAGGTGCTGCGTGGCATGCTGGATACATTCGACGGCTGCGCCCTGAAATCGACTGCGACCCAACTGGTGTTTGCCGATGGCAATCCGCAGGCGCGGATCATGTTCGTCGGCGAGGCACCCGGCCGCGACGAGGACATCGAAGGCCTGCCCTTTGTCGGCCGCTCCGGCAAATTGCTCGACCTGATGATGAGCGCGATCGGGCTGAAGCGCACCGACGTCTATATCGCCAATGTGATTCCGTGGCGGCCGCCGGGCAACCGCACGCCGACGCCGCAGGAGACACAGATCTGCCTGCCGTTCATCCAGCGCCAGATCGAGCTGGTGAATCCGGACATTCTCGTCACGCTCGGCAACCCATCGACGCAGACGCTGCTGCAGACCCGCGACGGCATCATGAAGTCCAGGGGACGCTGGGTCGACTACGACACCGGGACGCGCAAGATCAAAGCACTGGCGACGTTCCACCCCGCCTATCTGCTACGCTCGCCATCCTACAAGCGGATGACCTGGATGGATCTGCGCGCGATCGCAAAGGCGCTGGAAGCACCGTCGGGCAGGACGAGCTAGGGCGCCTTCGGTCGCACGATCGCCCAGCCGATCCGCAGCAAGGGTTGCCGGCCATTCACCAGACGCTCGAAGGCGCGGGGGACTTCCGGCACGAGGTTGGGGAAGCGCTGCGTAATGTCTGCTGGCGGTGTACCAACTGTATCCGCTGCGCGCCACACCACGACGCCGCCGGTCTCGGCGAACTTCGCTGGCGTGATCCATGGCGTGCGCGAAGGCGCCGCATCGTTCAGCAGATGCGGCCGTGACGCGCTCATGCCGATCAATGCTGCGAGTTGCGCATCGCCGGCCACCGCCGGCAATGGCTTATTGGTCCGGCGCTCGAAGCTCTCGCCGAAGAAACGCCCGATCTCGCGTGCAGGCAGCGCCGTCACATCTTCGGGGCCGTCGACCCAAGGCAGAATCACAAGACTGGCGAAGGCTGCGAGGGCCGGAGCGATGATGGCGAAGGCCCAGACCTTGCGCAGCACGCGCTGGCGCCGCAGCGCGATCAGATCGCCCGACACCACGACGACGGCCAGACCCGACATGACCAGAGCAATGCCGGCGCCGCCGACAACACGATCGAGGCCGTAAAGCGCGGCGAACAGGCTGCCGAGCAATCCCGGCGCGAGTGCAAAGAAAAACACATAGCCCCGCGCCAGCGGATCGACCGGCGGGCGGAAGATAATCGGAGCTTCCTCGGTTTTTGGAACGATGCGGCCCCAGTTCATCACCGTCAGCACGATCACGCCGGTAATTGACGCAAGCAGCCAGGCCATCATCACGCCCCACTGCCGCGCCTGGCCGGCGATATCGGTCAGTTGCGGCGGTACCGGCACAATCGACGCACCGGCCCGGATCACCCACATGGCCCATGGCAATGTCAGCACCGCGATGACCAGCAAGGCATAAAGCGGGTCGAACGACGTCAGGTTACTGCGGCCACGCGAGGTCGCGAGACCGAAGACGAGCGGCAGCGGCAACAACCACATGGCCTGAGGCGTGGTCAGCAGCAGCAGTCCGGCCTCGATCGACAGTGCGAACCAGGCATTGCGACGCCCCTGCCCGATCGCCAGCCAGGCATGCAGCAGGAACATCGCCCAGAGCGGACGCGCCAGGATCAGCGGGCCGAATTCGATGCCGGGCGTGCTAAAGGCCGTAACCGTCATGGTGAGCAGCACGGCGATGACAGCCTGCGGGCCGCCGACGATGGCACTGCCCAGCTGATAGACCGCGCGGAAGGTGAGGACGGCGCAGATCTGCGCCAGCAGATAGACACCGAAAACATGATTGCCGGCGGCCCGAAAGGCGATGTCCGCCAGCCAGAACGCCAGCGGCGGTCCCATATGGGTACCGACTTGATATTCCCGGCCATAGGCCAACACGGTGGCGAGATCGCCCGGCGGCCCGCGATACAGCAGCAGGGGGACGACGAGCCAGATCGCGGCCTGACACAGCACGACGATCCAGAACACCAGCCGTGGCCGGGCGCGGATCAGTTCGACGATCAGGGAGGTGAAACGCATTGAACGTCTGAACCGGCCAGCAGGGAATGAAGCGTGCTCAGGTGATACGGCGCAGAGCCGGGAGAGGCAACCGCCTGAGCGCTCAGGCGGATATCTCGATATCGATGGTGGTGTGGACTTCGATCAGACCCGCCGCACGGATGCCAGTCTGATGACGCGCACGCGCCGCAGCAACCGGCGCGAACAGGCTGCGATGATGAATGCTGGGCCCTAATTCATTCAGCGCGGCCATATGCTGCGGCACGCCATAGCCCTTATGGACCTCGAAACCGTAGCCCGGGCAATCCTCGGCCAGCCGGCACATCAGCCGGTCGCGCGACACCTTGGCGATGATCGAGGCTGCTGCGATGGAGAGCACCAACGCGTCGCCGCCAATGACGGCCTCGCAATCGGCCGTCGTATCGATCTTGTCGCGGCCGTCGACAAACACATGTTTCGGCGCGTCCGGGAGCGACGCGACCGCACGCGCCAGCGCCCAGAGCGACGCCCGCAGAATATTGTCGCGGTCGATCCGGGTGGGTGATGCGTAGGCGACGGCAAAGGACGACGTAGCGCAGATTTCCTCGAACAGCGCCTCGCGCTTGCTCTCTGTCAGCTTCTTGGAATCGTCGAGGCCTTTTGGAATGTTGCTCGGGTCCAACACAACCGCGGCGGCAACCACCGGTCCTGCCAGCGGACCACGCCCGGCCTCGTCGCAACCAGCCACCGGCCAGATGCCTCTCTCCAGCAGCGCGAATTCGCGCGTAAAGCATGGCGCGACAACGATCTTGCTCTTGCGCGACTTGGCGGGGGGCTTCTTTTTCGCATCTCGAATCATCCGGCGATCCTGCTGAAGCAGGCCAACACGCGCAACCGGGAACTCGGGATCGTGCCCGCTATTCAGATTGCCGCTTTAATCGTCCAGATGCACCCGCCGGTCGTCACCGACCTCGATCCCCGGTGCCGTCACCACGTCCCAAGCGTGCCCGTCCGGGTCCGCAAAGTAGCCGGAATAGCCACCGTAATCGGTCTTTCGCGCTGGCTTCAAAAGCGATCCACCACAATCGACAGCGAAAGCGAGGACCGCATCGACCTCGCCTTCGGAGCGGCAATTCCACGCCAGCGTGCTGCCGCGAAACGCCTGCGGCCTTGGATGGTCAGGCAATGTCGCGTCCTGCGCCAGTTGATCCCATGGAAACAGCGCGAGGACGCTGGCGCCGGTGTCAAAAAAGGCGATGGCCTCGCCAGAGGCACGGGCCTTTCGCGTAAAGCCCAGCGCTTCGTAGAACGCAATGCTCCTGCGCATATCCGCCACGCCCAGCGTGATTACCGTCATGCGCGCGATCGGCGCCGGTGGTTTCGTCATCGTCATGCGTGTCACTCCTGTACTCACTCTATAGATCGAAAAGAGGGACGTTGGCAGGCTCTGGTTTCCTGCCAACGTCCCCTCTCCACCACTCCGTACGCTGCGAGACCTGCGGAGTTAGAACAGATTCAGTTGCTGACCGGCACCGGCCGGCTTCTCGAAATGATCGAGGGTGAGTTTCGAACGACGCTTGTTGAGGCCAAGCTTCGTGCAGGCGATCTCGAAGCGGCGACCGATCATCCAGGCCATGGGTCCGGTGCCCTTCATGCGCGTGCCCCATTGCGAGTCGTAATCGCGGCCACCGCGCATTTCGCGGATCAGCGTGAAAACATGCCGATAGCGATCCGGATAATTCGCGATCAGCCACTCGCGAAACAGATCGCGTACTTCCATCGGCAGCCGCAACAAAACGTAACTGGCTTCCTTGACGCCGGCATGCGCGGCGGCATCGAGAATCCGTTCGATCTCGCTGTCATTCAGCGCAGGGATCACGGGCGCCACCATCACCGTGGTCGGAATGCCGGCCTCGGATAGCTGCCGCAAAGCTTCCAGCCGCTTCGACGGCGTCGACGCGCGCGGCTCCATGGTGCGCGCGAGCTTCGGATCGAGCGACGTCACCGACAACGCCACTTTGACCAGATTGCGCTTCGCCATCCGCGCCAGGATATCGATATCGCGCGTCACCAAAGCCGACTTGGTGACGATGCCGACGGGATGACCGGTCTTCTCCAGCACTTCGAGAATGCCGCGCATCACCTGACGCTCGCGCTCGATCGGCTGATACGGATCGGTATTGGTACCGATCGCGATCATCTTCGGCTCGTACTCGGCGGCGGCCAGCTCCTTCTCAAGCAGCGCCGGCGCATCGGGCTTCACGAACAGTTTGGATTCGAAATCGAGCCCGGGCGAGAGACCGAGATAGGCGTGGGTCGGCCGCGCGAAACAATAGATGCAGCCATGCTCGCAGCCGCGATAGGGATTGATCGAACGGTCGAAGCCGATATCCGGCGATTCATTGCGCGTGATGACCTTGCGCGCGGTGTCCGTCGCAACAGTCGTCTTGAACGGCGGCAATTCATCGAGGCTCTGCCAGCCGTCATCAAAGGCGACCCGGGCCTCGGCCTCGTAGCGCCCGCTGTCGTTGGACTGGGCACCGCGGCCGCGTCGCCGCTGCTGGTCGATCGCCACCGCGATCTCGGGAAAAGGGGAAAGCGCACCCGCCGGCTTATCGGAGGGCGCCGGGACCGGCGGGTGCTTGAGGGCAGCGATCTGGCGACTCATGAAGCCACGATAGCGCACAAACGGAACAAATCAAGAACATAAATAGGGTGGCACACGGCCGGGGCACTGTGCATTCTCCCGCCGCCTTGCAGGGGCGGCCGAAAGTCGAACCGCCCCGAAATTGCAGCAGCCGCCGGTGCCGCATAGACTATGACGAAACGATAACGCGGCCACCCCGTTGTTGAGAGGTATTATCCGACACCCATGCTGAGCGTGATCATCCCCACCGAAGGCGTCGAACAGCCCGCTGTTGCCACACTGGCAGCGCTGGTGCCGGGCGCTGCTGCCGGTGTGATCCGCGAAGTGCTGCTGGTCGATCGCGCTGGCACCGATGTCATCGAACGTGTCGCCGATGTCGCGGGCTGCGGCTTCCTGACCTCGCAGGGATCGCGCGCCGCGGCGATGGCCGCCGGCGCCAAGCAGGCGCGCTCGCCCTGGCTAATGTTTCTCCATGCCGGCGCCGTGCTCGATGCCGGCTGGATCGAGGAGACCCAGCAATTCATCCAGCGCGTCTCGACCAGCAACCGCCCCCGCGCGGGCATTTTCCGCTATGCGCGCTCGCCCTATGACGAGACCAATTTTCGCGATGGCCTGAAGCACCTGGTCCGGATGATCACGGGACCCAAGGCCGATCAGGGCCTGCTGATCGCCCGCGAACACTATGATCGTCTCGGCGGCTACGCGCCCGATGCCCGGCGCTCGGAAGCGCGGTTGCTGCGCCAGCTCGGCCGCTCCTCACGCACATTGCTGCGCAGCCGGATCATCGTCGCCTGATCATGGCCGCCCAAGCCCCCGATGCCGTTCAGCCTGCAGTGCTACGCGATCTCCAGCCTGGCGATATCGACTGGGTCATCCGCAGTCACGGCGAGCTCTATGCGGCCGAATACGGGTTCGATGCATCCTTTAAGGCGCTGGTAGCCGACATCGCTGCAGAATTCGTCGCATCATGCGATGCCACGCGCGAACGCTGCTGGATCGCCGAGATGGATGGCGCACCCGTCGGCTCGCTGTTTCTCGTGAAAGAATCCAACGACGTCGCCAAATTTCGGCTCTTGCTGATCGATCCCAAGGCGCGCGGACAAAAGCTCGGCCAGCGCATGGTGACGGAATCCATCGCCTTTGCGCGGCAATGCGGTTATCGCAGGATCACGCTGTGGACCCAGAGCAATCTCGGCGCAGCGCGAAAAATCTATCAGGATGCCGGCTTCGCGCTGGTCGCCACCGAGCCGCATCGCAGTTTCGGTCAGGATTTGATCGGCGAGACCTGGGAGCTCGTGCTCTAGACCGACGCGCCCTTCGCTTTCGGACGTCGCAGATGCTCATCGAGCCGCGGCATGATCTCCACGAAATTGCAGGGCTTTGTGCGGTAATCCAGTTGCGCGGCAAGGATGCCGTCCCAGCCATCGCGGCAGGCGCCGGGCGAACCCGGCAGGCAGAAGATAAATGTCGCGCCGGCGGTGCCAGCAGTCGCGCGGCTCTGGATCGTCGAGGTACCGATCTTGGCGTGGCTCAGCATGTGAAACGCAATCGAGAAACCATCCATCCGCTTCTCGAACAGAGGCTCGATGGCTTCCGGCGTGACATCGCGGCCGGTGAACCCCGTGCCGCCGGTCGTCATGATCGCGTCGACACCAGGATCGGCGATCCATGCACGCACGATCGTCCGGATCGCCTCGACATCGTCCGTGACGATCTCTCGCTTCGCCAGCATGTGACCGGCCGATGTCAGCCGATCCGCCAGCGTCGCGCCGGACTTGTCGTCGTCAAGCGAGCGCGTATCGGAGATCGTCAGTACCGCGATGTTGAGCGGCACGAAGGCCTTGGTCGCATCAGGCTCCATCGTCGTTACAGTCTATCCGTCGCGAATGTATTGCAGGCCTGCACGGTGCCTTGCTGATAGCCGGTCATGAACCAGCGCTTGCGCTGTTCGGCAGAACCGTGCGTGAACGAGTCCGGCACGACGCGGCCCTGTGCCTGACGTTGCAACGTATCGTCGCCGATGGCGGACGCGGTCTGCAGCGCAGCATCGATGTCACCGGCTTCGAGGAAACCGGGGCGCTTCTTCGATTCGCGATTGACCCAGACGCCCGACAGACAATCGGCCTGCAACTCGACGCGGACCTGCAGCAGATTGGCCTCAGCCTTGCTGCCGGCCTGCTGCTGCAGCCGTGTCACGCGCGGAATGATCCCGAGCAGGTTCTGAATGTGATGGCCGGCTTCATGCGCAATGATATATGCCGCGGTAAATTTGCAGGCATTGCCCGAGCAACCGCGGAATTTGGTTTCGACCTGACGGAAGAAGCCGGTGTCGAGATAGATCTTCTTGTCGGGCGGACAGTAGAACGGCCCCATCGCCGACTGCGCATTGCCGCAGCGCCCGCCATTGGTGGCATTACGAAAAAGCACGATCTGCGGCCCGATATATTTCTGCCCGCTCTCCTTGAAGATTTCGTCCCAGCGATCGTCGATCTCGCCGAGCACGCCAGAGATCATGCTGCCCATCTCGTCAGTGGGTGCGCCTGATTTCGTCGGCGTCGAGCGACGGTCGGTCTGATAGGTCGGCGCCTGCTGGCCGCCGGTGAGAATTTCTGCACCGCCGATAAGAATGCGCGGATCGATGCCGAATGCCCAGCCAACGAGGCCAAGCACAATCACCGTGCCGATGCCGAGACCACCGCCACCGCCACCGCCAGGAATTCCGAAACCACCGCCACCTCCGCCGCCGTATCCCCCGCCGCTATCGTCACGACGGTCGTCGATATTGTCGCTGCGACGGAAGTCATCGTAACGCATGAGGTAATTCCTTCATTTCAAGTCGCAGCATTTTAGACCGGTTTGACGCGATCCGAACACCATAACGCAATTGCAGCGTAAAATTTCCATTCCATTAAGCATTAACCTGCCCGGCAAAACTTGCCTAGTTCGAACTCGTTACCAATTAAGTCGATTTTTACTTTGCCCGGTCAATGTCTGCCCGTCGGTTGTTTAGTCCCGCGTCGCCGACAGCGTCGCCTGAGTCAGAGTAATTGAGTCATGGTTGTTTCGCGTCGCGGGGCGTCTGCAAGGGCGCCCCGCTCTCACTTCGAAACCTCTCCGAGCAGCAGCATCGTCATTGGTGATTGCGTCGCAGAGATGTCAAAACTCCCGGCAGGGTCGGTCGATCTGGTGTTCGCAGATCCGCCGTACAATCTGCAGCTGAAGGGCGACCTCAAGCGCCCCGATGAATCCCATGTCGATGCGGTGAATAATGACTGGGACAAGTTCTCGTCATTCGCCGCATATGACGACTTCACGCGCGCGTGGCTCCTGGCCGCACGCCGTATCATGAAGCCGTCGGCGACCTTGTGGGTCATTGGCTCCTACCACAACATTTTCCGCGTCGGCGCGATCATGCAGGACCTCGGCTTCTGGGTCCTGAACGATATCGTGTGGCGCAAATCCAACCCGATGCCGAATTTCCGCGGCCGTCGTTTCACCAATGCGCATGAGACCATGATCTGGGCTGCGCGCGATGAAAACGCCAAGGGCTATACGTTCAATTACGAAGCTCTCAAGGCCGCCAATGAAGACGTGCAGGCGCGTTCCGACTGGCTGATCCCGCTCTGCACCGGTGACGAACGCCTGAAGGGCTCGGACGGCAAGAAGGTTCATCCGACTCAGAAGCCGGAAGGTCTGCTGGCCCGCGTGCTGCTGTCCTCGTCGAAACCCGGCGATCTCGTCATCGATCCGTTCAACGGCACCGGTACCACCGGCGCCGTCGCCAAGCGCCTCGGCCGCAATTACATCGGCTTCGAACGCGATCGCGACTACGCCGCCGCCGCCGAAGCACGCATCGCCGCGATCGAACCCCTGCCCGAGGCAACACTTGCACCGTTTATGACCGCCCGCAGCGCGCCCCGCGTGGCATTCTCCGAACTGGTTGAGCGGGGCATGATCTCGCCCGGTACCAAGCTGGTCGATCTCAAGAAGCGTCATGGCGCATTGGTGCGCGCCGACGGCGCCATCATGTTCGGCGACAAGGTCGGCTCGATCCATCGCATGGGCGCGATGGCCCAGGGCTCGGCCTCCTGCAACGGTTGGACGTTCTGGCACGTCGAGACCAAGAAGGGCCTGCGCCTGATCGACGAACTCCGCGCTGAAATCCGCAGCGAGATGGGCGCGGTCTAAAGTCCCCGCCCATGCCACCGGCCGGACGCATGCGCCCGACCTTCGTCAAAACATCGCTTGCACTCCCCCTGAATTCCAAGCACGAGACAACGGTCCGCATCAGCGGCCCGCCTCGTGCTTTGACCTACAAAATCCAGGGAGATTTGAGATGCTGAAGTTTTACTTCAACGGGTCGCCAAACCCGACCAAGGTTGCGCTGTTTCTGGAAGAAGCCGGCCTGGCCTATGAGCCGATCGCCATCGACACCCGCACAGGCGCGCAGTTCCATCAGGACTTCCTGAAGGTCAATCCGAACGGCAAGGTGCCGGCGATCGACGACGATGGCGTCAAGGTGTTCGACAGCAACGCCATCCTGCTCTACCTCGCCGAGAAGACCGGCAAATTCCTGCCCGCCAACACCCCGGCCAATCGCGGCGAGATGCTGTCCTGGCTGATGTTCGTCGCCACCGGCGTCGGTCCGTTTTTCGGCCAGGCCGTGCACTTCAAGCATTTCGCGCCGGAGAAGATCGACTACGCGCATAACCGCTATCAGTTCGAGGCAAAACGCCATCTCGGCGTGCTCAATGAACGCCTGGCCGGACGGCAATATATGGTCGGCGACAGCTACACGATCGTCGACATGGATGTCTGGGGCTGGGTGCGGATGACCAACTTCATTCTCGGCGACGAGGGCTTTGCCCAATTCCCCAACGTAAAGCGCCTGCATGACGAGATCTCGGCACGCCCGGCCGCAGCGAAGGCTGTCGCCCTGAAGGACACATTCAAGTTCAAGGCCGAGATGGACGACGAAGCCCGCGCCGCCATGTTCAAACATCTCGCCACCAGCGCAGCCTGATCACGAGCCATCGAACGAATGCCGGGCGCAGCACTGCGCCCGGCATCTTTGTGTCAGGCAGGAACGCGCGCCATCTCCTCCGGGAAAGGACCCAACACCCGCTCCACAAGCGCAGTGTCGCAATATTCCTTGATCATGGTGATCTTGCCGTTCTCGACACGCCACACCATGCAATAATCGTTGTCGTAACGATCGCCGGTCTTGGTGACATTGTCGCCCTTGGCCTCGACCACCACCAGATTGCCTTCCGCAATGAAATTGGACGCGACCGTGCGCGGCCGGATGTCAAATAGCGACCGGAAATGCCCCATGAGGCCGTTGAGGATCGCATCCTTCCCCTTGAAGGTGCGCCCCCAGGAATACTGACCGACCACGATCCAGCATGCATCATCGGCGAGATGATCGGCGAAGGTCGTGCCGCTGCGGTTGGCTGAATCGCTATAGACCTGCTGAATAAGCTTCTTGTTGTCTGCCGTGCTCATTGTTCTGCTCCATCGCTTGAACCATGACGCAGTATGGGTTGGACAATCCCCATTCTTCCAATCGATAGTCTGTATGATATATATTCGACCTATGAATTTAGCCGCGCTCGATCTCAATCTGCTGGTCGCGCTCGATGCATTGCTGCGCGAGAGCAATGTCGGCCGCGCCGCGATGCGGATTGGCCTGTCGCAGCCGGCGACCAGTCATGCATTGCGCCGGCTGCGCGACATTCTCGGCGATCCGCTGCTGGTGCGTGTCGGCGCCCGCATGGAGCTGACGCCGCGCGCACAGGCTCTGCGCGGTCCACTTGCCCAGACACTGGAGCAAGTCCGCGGACTGTTCATCCCGGATGTCTTCGATGCCCGCCAAAGCGACCGGCACTTTCGGCTGATGATGCCGGATCTGGCTGTCGAACTGCTGATGCCACCATTGATGAAGAAGCTCGACAGCGTCGCGCCGGGCGTCCAGATCAACGTCGTGCCATGGCGCGGCCCGGCGATCATGACGGCGGAATTCGCCCGCAGCCTCGACATGGTGATCAGCATCGGCAATGCTTTCAACGGCTTCCATCGCCAGTTGCTCTATGTCGATTCCGATGCCCTCGCCGTCCGCAGGGGTCATCCGGCGGCATCGCGCCTGAAAACGACCGACGGGTTTCTCAAAGCCCGTCATATCGCCGTGGTGCTCCGCGGCCAGAGCGAAGATCTGATCGACGACTGGCTGCGCAGCAAGAAACTGGAGCGGCAGATCGCCCTCGTCGTGCCGAGCTATATCGAGGCGCTGCACGTTGTGGCGCGCACCGATCTCGTGGCCTTTGTGCCGCGACGCCTGATCGCCGCATTGGCTCAGCCGCTATCGCTCACAATCATTGCCCCACCGCTCGATCCCGGCATCGACGAACAATTCATGTTCACGCCGACACGCGCGCAATTCGATTCCGGATCGATCTGGCTCCGCAAGATCATGCTTGAGACCGGCCGCGAACTCGACCCGCCGAAGCGCCGCACGGCCTGACGCAGCGCGCCTCGGTCAATTTTGCCGGCAAAGCTTGCCGGCAGGCAACGCCTGATAGCAACTACAAATACCTAACCGCTTATGATTTCTGAATATTTCTGATGGCCTGATTTTTGCGTAGTGGGTCGCAAATATCTCACAGCAAGAGAAATTCAGATGTCGAACTCCATTATCTCCAGCATGCAGTCCTTCAAGCTTCCGACCAGACTGCAGCCATCCGACAAGGCCGAGAGCGGCCTCGGCAATGCAACAGCGATAGCAAAATCGCCGGAAGAGAAATTCCTCGACTACGCGAAAAAGACGCCAGCAGAAAAAATGCGCGATGCGCTGCTGTCGAGCATCGGCGTAACGGAAGAAGAATTGAACAACATGTCGCCGGAGCAACGCCGGGAGGTCGAGCAGAAGATTGCCGACAAGATCAAGGAAGCCGTGAACAAGAAGACCGAGAATGGCGGCAGCGCCAGTGGTTTCTTTACGGATATCAGCGCCTAGCAGTCGCGCGCTTCACCGCCAAAGAAATTGGCGCCGCAGCGGCGCCAATTCCGGATCAATCGAAATAAGCGGACGCGATCAGCGCGCGGCGGCCTGGCGTACCAGATTTTGCCGGGCCTCGCCGAGATAGCCGCGGATTTCCTTGGTCAGCAATCCCGACTGCGACGACAGATCGCCCGATGCCACCATGGTCGATGTGGCGAGTTGTTCGGTGTCCTTGGCCGTCGTTGCCAGCGACTGGATGTTGGTCGAGATCTCACGCACGACAGCGAAGGCCTCGTCGATATTGCGCGCGATATCGGCCGTTGCCGCCGACTGCGCTTCGGAGGCGCTCGCGACCTTGCCGGTGATCTCGTTCACTTCCGCGATCACGGTGCCGATCTCGGTGATCGACGAGGAGACCTTGTCGGTCGCCGACTGAACCTGGCCGATTTCCTTTTCGATCTCGGCGGTGAAGTTGGCGGTCTGGGTCGCCAGCGCCTTCACTTCATGCGCCACCACGGCGAAACCGCGACCGGCATCGCCTGCGCGGGCCGCTTCGATCGTTGCGTTCAGCGCCAGCAGATTGGTCTGGCTGGCGATCACGTTGATCGAGGTCACGACTTCACTGATGCGCACGGCGACAGCGCGAAGCACGTCGACATTGCTGGCTGCATCGGCGACACGTTCGACCGCGCGGCCGGCAATCGCCGCCGAGCGATTGACGTCGGCGCCCACTTCGCTGGCGCTGGACGACAGCCGCGCTGTGGCCGAAGCCACTGACTGCATGTTGGCGGACGCCTGTTCGGATGCCGCCGCCACCGATGTGACGCGGGTCAATGTCGAGGATGCGCCCGTCCGCAGATTGCCTGCGGTGCTGCTCATCTCGACCGCGCCGCTGTCGAGTGCGGATACGATGCCACCCACTGTAGATTCGAGCTGGCTGGTCTGGCGCTCGAAATTCCTGATGCGGTCGGCAATATTGTCGGTCGCCGCATTCATCGCTTTCGCACCGTGCAGCAGGCCGCCATGCAATCCGCCCGGCAGAATGCGCCGGTAATATTTGTTGTCGTTGAGCGCCGCCATCGCCGCGGTGGATTCACGCACGAAGGCGTCACAGCCATCGATCATGTCATTGACGCTATGCAGCAACTCGCCGGTCACGCCGCGCACCGGGATGCCAAGGATACGGGCCTCGAAATCACCCTGCGCGATGCGCTGACAGGCGATACGTGCCTTCTCGATCAGCCGCGCCGTCTTGCCCATCAGGACAAGCGCGGCAACAGCCGCCGCGATCGCAACAGCCTGGCAGACCATGGCTGCAACCGGGAGACCGAAGAACTGAAGCACCAGAGCAAGCGCAGAGCCGGCAATGACGACGAGCGTGCTAAGCTGCGCTCTTGAGAGAAAACATAAGTTCGTCATAGCTGACTTTCTGGGATGCAACGAAATCGGTAAGGGCCTTGTAGCCGGCGGCGAGGGATTCCTTGCCGTTCACGTGTCGCTTCTCGATTGCCAGCACATCGGCATATACAGGCGCGATCGTCTTCTTGATGAGATCCGGCGGCGGGACACGGCGGTTGGAATGATAGCCGGCGATCTTGCCATCGAGGCCATAGGACGGCGTGACATGGGCGAAGACCCAGTAGTGATCGCCATTGCTCGCCATGTTTTTCACAAAGGCGAAAATCTCGCGGCGTTCCTCGACCGTGTCCCAGAGCAGCTTGAAGACACTGCGCGGCATATCGGGATGACGGATCAGGTTGTGCGGCTGGCCGAGCAACTCGGCTTCGGTATAACCGGCCATCTTGCAGAACAGACGGTTCACATAGGTCATGCGCCCCTTGAGATCCGTCTTTGATACGATGAGCTCCGACGCCGGAAAGAAAGTCTCGCGGCCGCTCGGCTTAATCTGGTTGGACATCATTGACCTGTCGGTGACCGATTCACCCAAAAAGTAGTGCCACCGGTATTAGGGAACGCGGCTGAATTTTGCGTTAAGGTTCCGTCCACCATGAATTCGCTGCCGGCGGACGATCCGGACGCGTTTTTCCGTCGCGATCGTCCCAGTTGCCGCGATCGCCTTTCCCGTGCCATGACCTCGATCAAATCGAGGGGGAGGCAACAAAAATGACCGTTCTCATTGCAGGCGGCGGAATTGGCGGACTGACGCTTGCGCTCAGCCTGCATCAGATCGGCGTGCCATGCCGCGTGTTCGAAAGCGTGCCGGCGCTCAGGCCGCTCGGCGTCGGCATCAATGTGCTGCCGCATGCGGTGCGCGAGCTGATCGAGCTCGGCCTGCACGACCAGCTCGACGCATCGGGCGTGCGCACCCGCGAACTCGCCTTCTTCTCCAAACACGGCAAGCCGATCTGGAGCGAACCGCGCGGCATCGAGGCCGGCTACAAATGGCCGCAGTTCTCGATCCACCGCGGCAGGCTGCAGCAGATCCTGCTCGACACCGCCATCGAACGCCTCGGCGCCGAGAACATCCTCACCAGCCATCATTTGACCGGCTGGACGGAAACGCCGGAGGGCATTCGCGCCGACTTCATCGACAAGGCCACCGGCAAATCCGCCGGCAGCTATGACGGCACGCTGTTGATCGCCGCCGATGGCATCCATTCGGCCATCCGGCAGAAGCTCTATCCGCAGGAAGGCGCGCCGCTCTGGAACGGCCGCATTCTGTGGCGCGGTATCACCAAGGGCGATGCGTTCCTGACTGGCCGCACCATGATCATGGCCGGCCACGAGATCCTGAAATTCGTCTGCTACCCGATCTCGCAGGAGCCGGATGCCAACGGAAAGTACGACATCAACTGGGTGGCCGAACGGCACATGCCGCCGACCTATGAGTGGCGCCGTGAGGATTACAACCGCGCGGCACGGCTCGACGAGTTTCTGCCGTGGTTCAAGGACTGGAGATTCGACTGGCTCGACGTGCCAGGCCTGATTAGCAACTGCCCGCACGCCTATGAATATCCGCTGGTCGATCGCGATCCAGTCGACCGCTGGACCTTCGGCCGCGTCACGCTGATGGGCGACGCTGCGCATCCGATGTATCCGATCGGCTCCAACGGCGCATCGCAGGCCATCCTCGATGCGCGCGTACTGACGCGGGAGATTCTTGCGCTTGGTGAAGTGCCGGCCGCGCTCAAAGCCTATGAGGCCGAACGACGTCCCGCAACCACCGACCTCGTGATGCTGAACCGTCGCAACGGACCGGAACAGGTGATGCAGATCGTCGAGGAGCGTGCGCCTGAGGGCTTCAACGTCGTCACCGACGTGCTGTCGCAGCAGGAACTCGAAGACATCGCCGCCAACTACAAGCGCGTCGCCGGTTTTCAGGTTGAAGGGCTCAACGCGAAGCCGCCGATCGTGACGCTGCCGCAATCGTCGCAACTTTCCAGCGCGGGCTGATACAGTTCGCGCTACTGTCGCGGATTCAAGCGTCTGGATTCAAACTTCAATCCAGCCCGTGCGCGATGACCTTGCGCATGACGTTCGGCAAGGCTTCGTCATCCAATGTTGCGATCGGGACCCAGCGCATGCCCTCCGGGGGGCGGGTGCGGGGCGGCACATGCGCCGTATAGACGGCGAGCTCCAGCGGGAAGTGTGTGAAGATATGGGTGACCGCGCCGGTTTTGCGATGCCATGCCGTGAGATTTTTTAAGGTCGGCGCCTGTTTCAGGGCATCCTTGTCATCGTGACCGGCCAGCCACTCCGATGACGGCACTTCGGTCATGTTTCCGAGCAAGCCCTTTTCCGGACGGGTACGCACCAGCAGTTCGTTGCCCCGCGTGACCACGAACGCCGCGCCGCGCCGCAGCGTGCCGGCCTTCTTCGGCGCCTTTCGCGGAAACGTCTCCTGATCGCCGCGGGTCTTGGCCGCGCAATCGTCGTTGATCGGGCACAGCGCGCAGGCCGGCTTCTTGGGCGTGCAGATGGTGGAGCCGAGATCCATCAGAGCCTGGGCACTGTCGCCCGCCCGCGAGGGACCGAGCAGCGTCGCGGCCAGCGCCACGATCACGGGCTTGGATTTCGGCAGCGGTTCTTCCACCGCATAGAGCCGCGATGTCACGCGCTCGATATTGCCATCCACTGGCATGCATTGGCGGCCGAAGGCAATCGCGGCAATGGCCGACGCCGTATAGGGCCCGATGCCCGGCAACGCGCGCAGGCCGTCCTCGGTATCCGGGAAGGCCCCGCCGTAGTCGCGCAGCACGGTGACGGCGCAGGCATGCAGATTGCGCGCGCGGGAGTAATAGCCAAGCCCGGCCCACATCCGCAGCACATCGTCCTGCGAGGCGCTGCCGAGATCGCTCACGGTGGGCCAGCGCGCCAGGAACTTGGCGAAATACGGCCCGACCGCCTGAACCGTGGTCTGCTGCAGCATGATTTCCGACAGCCAGACCCGGTAGGGATCGATGCCCTCGCCGGGCAATGGCCGCCACGGCAATCTGCGGCGATGCTTGTCATACCAGGCGAGCAATTGGGCCGGACGCTTTGCGGCGGCGCTTTCCCCGCTATCCTGCGTAGGAGGTTTCTTTCGTCTGGCGGCGGCGGCTGATAGACTCATGCCGACATGTATCCAAAAGCCTCGTTCATGAACAAGCCCGGCCCGATCTCCGCCAAGCCGCTCTCCGTCCTGCTCGGCGGGGTGTTTGCCGATGCCTATGCCAAACAGGGCTTTGCTTCGCGCGAGCTGGTGACACGCTGGGCGGAAATCGCCGGCCAGCAGGTGGCGAATTTTTCGGAGCCGTTGAAGATCCAGTGGCCGCGCCCTGTGGAAGGCCAGCCGCAGGAGCCGGCGACATTGATCCTGCGCGTCGAGGGGCCGATGGCGCTGGAGATCCAGCATTCGTCGGATGCGATCCTGCAGCGGGTGAACCGCTTTTTCGGCTGGAACGCAGTCGGCAAGATCGCGCTGCGCCAGGCGCCGCTGTCACGGCCGCAGCCTCGCCGCACCGTGAAGCCGCCAGACGCCAAAGCCATCGCCCAGGTCGCGGAAACGCTGCCCGAGGTCGAGGACGACGCCTTGCGCGAGGCGCTGGCAAGGCTCGGCGCCTCGATCAAGCGAAGTTGAGGCTTTCCAGCCCGCCCGGAACCGGCGCGTGCTTGCCACATTTGTGGTTTCAAGTTAGCGAAGCGAACCTTGTCCCGGCGTCCGCCGCCGCTTTGGAGCATTCCTTTGATCATCACGCGCCGTGACTTCACCGCCGCCCTTGCCCTGACCGGCGCCGTAGCAGCCATCGGCCTGTCGCCGCTGCAGCTGATCTCCGAGGCTTTCGCGCAGAACGCCGTCGACGTCGCCAAGCCGGTGTCGCTGCCCGACATGGCGCTCGGCCCGAAGGATGCCGCCGTCACCGTCACCGAATATGCCTCGATGACCTGCCCGCATTGCGCGGCCTTCACCGAGCAGGTGTTTCCGAAGATCAAGGAAGCCTTTATCGACACCAACAAGATCCGCTTCGTGTTCCGCGAATTCCCGCTCGACATCAAGGCCGCCGCCGGCTCGATGCTGGCGCGCTGCATCGCCAAGGAAGACTCGGGCAAGTACTTCGCCGTCATCGACATGCTGTTCAAGCAGCAGAACGACTGGGTGATGAAGGACACTGCCGCGACCCTGACCCGCATCGGCAAGCAGGCCGGCCTCAGCCAGCAGGCCGTGGAAGAATGCCTGAAGGACCAGGCGCTGCTCGACAAGATCGCCGCTGACCAGAAATACGCCAATGAAGTGCTGAAGGTGAACTCGACACCGACCTTCTTCATCAATGGCGAAATGCTGAAGGGCGAGCAGTCGTTCGAGGAATTCTCCAAGAAGATCACCCCGCTGCTGAAGAGCTGAGGTTTTCTTGTCCCTCCCCCGTTTTCGCGCGGGGAGGGATTCCTGAACGCCCGAGCCCTTTCATGACCCCGACCTTCCTCAACTACGCCGCCCTCGGCTGCGCCATCGTGCTGGAGACCATCGGCACGGCGCTGCTGGCGCAGTCGCAGCAGTTCACGAAGCTCTGGCCGACGTTCGGCATGGCCGTCTGCTACATCCTGTCGCTCTATTTCCTGTCGCACGCGCTGAAGGTGATGCCGGTCGGGATCGCCTATGCGATCTGGAGCGGGCTCGGCATCGTGCTGATTTCGGCGGTGAGCTATTTCGCGTTCCGGCAGGCGCTCGATCTCGCCGCCATCATCGGCATCGGCTTCATCCTGACCGGCGTGGTCATCGTCAACGCATTCTCGGCCAGCGCATCGCATTAGCGCGCTGCCGCGCCATCGTGTTCTCTGATTCTTCGCTTCAAACAGCCAAGCTCCCGCAGTCTCGCGGCGCTTACGCGTCCGAGGTGTGAGCAGTCCCCCTCCTGAAACATGAGGGGCGGCGGCGCGCCATCAGGCGCAAAGGGTGGTGTGTGTCGCGATCCGCTCCACCGGAACGCCGGCAAGCTGCAACCGCGCAACGCCTTGAGGGCGCGCCACCGCGACGTCTTTTTAGCTGAGGGACCGTTCTTCCGGGTAAAGGGCAGAGCTCCGCACTCCGCTGATCCCGACGATTTCTCGCCGTTCACCAATACCACGTCCAGCCAGCATGAGTGGCAGAGCCCCGTAGTGGGCCCGGACGGTGACCCCAAGCCTCCCGAGTGTGCGGGGTACGTCACCCCACACCCGCAGGCGCCGCATCCTGTCCCACCTCAAGACGCCTCATGAAGCGCCCCTCGCGAACCGGATAAGATTTGATTATAATCTTATAGGAAAACTGTCAAGTGCCCGCCAGGCATTTTTTCGATGCCGGATGCAACTGAAGCCGCGCTCATGCGTTCACGTAGTTCACCCAAAAGAATAGTACAGTTCCCCTCGTCCAACCCGATGAGACTTGCCCCATGCCGACACGCGCCAGCCACCTGCCGCATTATGTCGAGCGCACCGCGCTTCAGAAACTGCGCGATACGCCGGGCCTGCTTGCGCCGCATTTGATGCCTGCCGGGCCGAAGACCCTGTCCAAGATGGTCGAAAAGACCTGGATCGCGCTCCCGGCCGGCTCGCTGGTGCGTTATTGCATCACGCCCGAAGGCGAAGCCGCGCTGAAGGCCAAAATCCCGATGCCGCGCAACGCACAGACTCCGCCCGCTGACACCCTGCGATAGCAGCCCTGCGCTAGCAGACCGGCGACAGCCGCGCCACGCGCCTCCCGGATCTTAACGGATGACGCGCCCCCCGGATTAACCCTGATTCCAGGTGTAAACGCGCATTAAGGAACGCTTAAGCGCCATCTCCGCATTCTCATCCCATTGGCGTGAGGGGCGTATCATGTTTGAAAATTTCATCTGCGAGATCATCGGCCTGGCATTTCTCGGCCTCTGCATCGCCGTGCTCGGCGCGCCGCAGCAGCGTCGTCCGGATGGATATGCGCGGGACGTGTAACGACCGCATACCCGAGCCCTGCCTGAAGAACTGCGCTGAACTCTAACTCATAAATTACGCACTCGAGTACGCTGACTGAGTCGTCGGTGGCCGTCTACGTGCGGCCTCCAAGCCTCGTTCCGCAATTGTACGCCAAACCGTGCCCGACAAATCACTGCCGATTCATTTGCCTGCAATCAAAGGTTGCTGAATAATGCATCAAAGGGCAGGATTCGCAGACATGACTAAAAGATGGCTTGGCGTCATCGTTTCAGGTGATCGCGTCACGATGGTAGACGCCGAAGTACCGGAGAGCGGGCAAATCACGATTTTGATGGATCGTCACATCCGCCTTCAACAAGGTGACAAAGCTGATGCGTACCATGTCATGCATCAGACCCTGCGCAACTACGTGAAGGAAAACAAAATCGATCAATCGGTCGTAAAGGGAAGTGCAGTCAGCCGACAAGGCGGAGGGAAACTAGCTAATTTGCATTCAGCAGAATTGCGAGGGATTGCAATTTGTGCACTTCGAGAAGGCGGTGCACCTGTCGTTATCGAAACGAAGGCGCACATCAGTAAGACATTCGGAGAGCGTAAGACGGACGACTATCTCGACGACGACGATTTTTGGAAAGATAATACTACGGGCAAAGACTTACGCGGCGGCAGCAGAGAAGCTGCACTCTTATTGCTAGCTGTGCGCAAAGATGACTGATTTTAGTTCCGCCCTAAAAAAGGGTACAGAAATCAGCTCCGGCTTCTTCGGTAAAGTGTTCAACGCGGTTGATCCGGTCCACGGCGACGTGGCCGTAAAAGTCCTTCATCAACACATTGGCGAGGCCGACGACGATTGGGCACTCCGCAAAGAAACGCTGCTGAACGAAGCTCAAAGCTTATCGCAAGCAGACCATCCAAATGTGGTGCGCGTCCACCATCTCGTAAAACACGCATCTGACGACACACTTCACTTAGTTATGGAGCTCTGCAACGGATCACTACTTGATGCGTTTAAGACTGGTCCAATGCAGTTGTCTGCCGTTAGAAGGGCCGCCACAGAAACGGCGCTAGGCCTTGATGCTTTGCACGCTCGTGGAATGATCCACCGCGACATCAAACCCGGAAATCTCTTGGTAAGCAAAAACGGAGTGATCAAAATCGGTGATTTTGGACTTGTGACTGACGATCTAATTCTCGGGTACGGATCGAGTGTCGGCTACATTGACCATTTTGCTCCAGAGATTTTTACGGGCGGGGGGACTAGCGTCAAATCGGATATTTGGGCGCTAGGCATGACCCTTTATAGACTACTTCACGGCCGTTATTGGTACTCGCAGCTTCCCGACCCCCGCGAAGAAATAAAGAAGGGGGGTTACGCATCGAAGCTTCCTTGGTTGCCTCATATTCCGGATAGCTGGAGACGTCTCATTCGTAGAGCGATGCACGACGATAAAACTCAGCGCTATCAGAATGCACTACAGTTCTTGGATGCGCTTTCCAACGTTGTCTGCGAACCCGAATGGCGCTGCGAATTGAAGCCCGGCAAAATTATTTGGACAAGATCGACAGAAACGAGAAACTTCCTCGTTGAATGGACAGAGCATTCATCGAGAAAACACGAATGGTCCGCCAACAGCTTCCCAAGAAAGAAGGGCAACAAGCGTGCAATAGGTGCCGCGATCTCTAGTAAGGAGGATTGCGTTCGAGCATTGAATAAATTCTTTGCTTCCTAGGAAATGGAGCGTCTTCTTCGCTTCCATGCGTCAGGAATAATGTATTTGCCAGTAACGTCGCCGGGAGAAAAAGCCCTCAAGCGATGCTTTTGTGTCGCAATGAGTCTACGATCGTCGCTGCACTCGCCGCAGTAACTGATGCTAGCTGAAACCCCCTGCTCAGGACGCCACGATCTTCCGCAGTGGCGACATTTCGGTAGCTTGAACATCGCAGCCATCCAATGAGAAGATTTTCTTAAAGAACATACCAAGAACATCTGATTCGGTCAATTGCTGCGTAATTTTGTGGTTGATCGATTAATAAAATCGCCTCGCGGCGTCTTAAATCTGAAACGTACCCTCGCAAACCCTTCTCGGAGGGCTCCGTTCCACGGCTTTCTGGTGCCGGTTTCATCTTGGTCTGAGCTGACGAGAACCGCAGATCCTCCCACCAGAGAGTTCTGATTGAAGAGATCAGAGAAAGCAGACGACTGCTTTTTGCGTTGCTGTCGCAGCGTGCAGCTGCCTTCATCCCTTTAAAACAAGCTCTTTTTCTCACCCTCCCCCACCTATCCCCCGCAAAACCCTTGGGAAAAGCGGGGTTCCGCGGTTGCGCCGCTGCCCTCGTCTCGCCATTGTCCGGGCCAATGAGAGCCGCGACCAGCGAGTCTCCGTCCGCGCGGCAGCTGCATTTATGCTATTGTTCGTGCTGGGGGATTCGCGCTCTGCCGGGGCTTTTTGAATAAAGTGGCCTGTCGGCTAACCAGAGTACCGTATCCATGAAACTCACGCGCCTGCGCCTGCACGGATTCAAGTCGTTCGTCGAACCGACCGACTTCATGATCGAGCCCGGTCTGACCGGCGTTGTCGGCCCGAACGGCTGCGGCAAGTCCAATCTGGTGGAAGCGCTGCGCTGGGCGATGGGCGAAACCTCGCACAAGTCGCTGCGCGCCGCCGACATGGACGCGGTGATCTTCGCCGGCTCCGGCAATCGCGCCTCGCGCAACCATGCCGAAGTGGTGATGACGATCGACAATACCGATCGCACAGCGCCGGCCATGGTCAATGACGCCGAAATTCTCGAAATCTCCCGCCGCATCGAGCGCGAAGCCGGGTCGCAATACCGCATCAACGGCCGCGACGTGCGCGCCCGCGACGTGCAGATCCTGTTTGCGGACGCTGCCACCGGCGCGCGTTCGCCCGCCCTCGTCCACCAGGGCAAGATCGGCGAAATCATTCAGGCGAAGCCCGAGCAGCGCCGCCGCGTGCTGGAAGACGCCGCCGGCGTCGCCGGCCTGCATGCGCGCCGCCACGAGGCCGAGCTGCGCCTGAAGGCCGCTGAAACCAACCTCACCCGCGTCGAGGACGTGATCGGCCAGCTCTCCGGCCAGATGGAAGGCCTGAAGAAGCAGGCCCGCCAGGCGATCCGCTACCGCGAAGTCGCCGGCAAGGTGCGCAAGGCCGAGGCCATGCTGTTCCACCTGCGCTGGCTGCAGGCGCATCAGGACAATGCCGAAGCGGCAACGCTGCACGACCAGTATGTCCGCGATCTCGCCGAACGTACGCGTGAGCAGGGCGAAGCCGCGCGTATCCAGGCGATCCGCGCCAGTGAATTGCCCGCGCTGCGCGAGGCGGAAGCCGCCGCTGCCGCCGGTCTGCAGCGCCTGACCAATGCTCGCGACATGCTCGACCGCGAGGAAGAGCGCGCCAAGGAGCGCGCCGCCGAGCTCGACCGTCGCCTGACGCAGTTCGAGAGCGACGTCGCGCGCGAGATGAAGCAGTCGGAAGACGCCGAATTCGCGCTGCTCCGTCTCGACGAAGAAGACGCGATGCTCAAGGAAGAGATCATGCAGCGCGTCGAGCTGCGTGGCGGCGTCGATGACCGCGTCTCCGAGGCCGAGGCTGTGCTGGCCGCCGCCGAGCGCACCTTCACCGAACTCACCACCGCCCATGCGGACATGACCGCCAAGCGCAACCAGCTGCAGTCCAACGTGCGCAGCCAGGCCGATCGCCTCGCGCGTCTCGGCCAGGAAATCGCCAGCGTCGAGGCCGAGATCGAGGCGCTGACGGCGCAAACGTCAGGCTTCGGCGACCTGGATGAGCTTGCAGCCCTGATGGAGACCTCGCAGGAAATCCTGCTGCAGGCCGAAGGCAGCGTGGCCGACAACGAGGCCGCCCATATCGCGGCCCGGCAGACGCTGGAAGCCTCGCGCGCGCCGCTGAACGACGCCGACCGCAAGGTGCAGCGGCTCGAGACCGAAGCCCGCACGATTTCGAAGATCCTGAACGGCGAAACCAAGAATCTGTGGCCGCCGATCATCGACGGCGTCAGCGTCACCAAGGGCTATGAAAAGGCGCTCGGTGCCGTGCTGGGCGACGATCTCGACGCGCCGGTCGATCCCTCGGCGCCGATGCGCTGGACCAATGCCGGCGATCACGCCAACGATCCCGCGCTGCCGGCGGGCGTCGAGTCGCTGGCGTCGCATGTCAATGCGCCGGCCGAACTCGCCCGCCGCCTGAAACAGATCGGCGTCGTCTCCAAGGATCAGGGCGCAGCGCTGGTCTCGCAGTTACAGACCGGCCAGCGGCTGGTGTCGCTGGAAGGCGACGTCTGGCGCTGGGACGGTTTCGTCGCCGGCGCGCATGCACCGACCGGCGCCGCCCGTCGTCTCGCCGAGCGCGCACGTCTCACCGAGATCGAAGCCGATCTGGAAAACGCCAAGATCGACGCCATTGCCAAGCGCGAAGCGCTGGAAAGCGCCGAGCAGGCGCTGAAGGCTGCGGCCTCGGCCGAAGGCGCATCGCGCGATGCCCTGCGCAATGCCCGCCGCGACGTCGACCAGGCCCGCGAGCGCCATGCCAATGCCGAACGCGAGATCAACCGTCATGCGGCGCGCCGCGCGACGCTGACCGAAGCGCGGTCGCGCCTCTCCAACGATCGCATGGAAGCGGAAGCGGCGCATGAGAGCGCGCATGCCGCGCTGGAATATCTGCCGGAGAGCTCCGACGCCGAAGCGCAGCTCGCGACCGTGCGCGGCGAGATCGAAGGCCATCGCCGCGGTGCCGCCCAGGTGCGCGCCGAAGCGCAGGCGCTGGCCCGCGAGGCTGAGCTGGCCGACCGCCGCCTGCAGGCGATCATCGCCGAGCGCACCGACTGGGCGAACCGCAAGACCTCCGCCGCCTCGCAGATCGAGACGGTTGCTGCGCGCGTGGCCGAAGTGACCCGCGAACGCGCCGAACTCGAAGACGCCCCGGCGCTCTATCTGCAGAAGCGCCGCGCGCTGATCTCGGAAGTCGAGAGCGCCGAACAAGCCCGTCAGCTCGCCGCCAACGCGCTGGCCTCGGCCGAGAACGCCATGCGCGAGACCGACCGCGATGCCCGCGGCTCGCTGGAAGCCCTCTCCGCCGCCCGCGAAGCCTGCGCCCGCACCGAGGAGCGCATGGAAAGCGGCAAGCGCCGCTTAGAGGATATCGAGCGCGAAATCCGCGACATGCTCGAAGTCGAGCCGGAAGGCGTCGCGGCGCTGGCCGAAGTCCGCCAGGACGACACGCTGCCGCCGTTGGCCGACATCGAAGCCGATCTGGAAAAGCTGCGCCGCGACCGCGAGCGTCTCGGCGCCGTCAACCTGCGCGCCGAGGAAGAGCTCAACGAGGTCGAAGGCACGCATAACGGCCTCGCCACTGAGCGCGACGACCTCGTCGAAGCCATCAAGAAGCTGCGCACCGGCATCCAGAGCCTGAACAAGGAAGCCCGCGAACGGTTGATGACCTCGTTCGACATCGTCAACGGCCACTTCAAGCGCATGTTCGTCGAACTGTTCGGCGGCGGCGAAGCCGAGCTGAAGCTGATCGAGAGTGACGATCCGCTCGAAGCCGGTCTCGAAATCGTCGCCAAGCCGCCCGGCAAGAAGCCGCAGACCCTGTCGCTGCTGTCAGGTGGTGAGCAGGCGCTGACCGCGCTGGCGCTGATCTTCGCGGTGTTCCTCACCAACCCGTCGCCGATCTGCGTGCTGGACGAAGTCGACGCGCCGCTCGACGACCACAACGTGGAACGCTTCTGCAGCCTGCTGCATGAAATGTGCGCCTCGACCGAAACGCGCTTCATCACCATCACGCACAACCCGATCACCATGGCGCGCATGCACCGCCTGTACGGCGTCACCATGGCAGAGCGCGGCGTGTCGCAGCTGGTCTCGGTGGATCTCGAAAACGCGGTGAAGATCCTCGATCAGGAAGTGGCGTAACTCCTCCTTGCCCTCCCCTGCGCGAAGCGAAGCTTCGCCAGGTGGGGGAGGGCAAGACAAACAAAGCTCGCCTCCCCTACGCGTCGATGCGCACCGCGACGCCACGCGCCTTTAACGCGGCGATCAAAGCCGGATCGCGGATGCCGGTTTCCGGGAATGTCAGCTTCTTCAGCGCAGGGAGCTCGAGCAGACGCCCGGGATTGTCGCACACCGACGGCAGTTGCAACGTTTCGAGCTTGCCGAGACCGACGAGATCCGCCGCATCCAGCCGCTCGATCATCGCGATGCAGGTGAGCTGCCGCAGGTTCTGGCACAGGCCGATCCCGGCCGTACTGGAAATGTCGAACTCTTCGCTCTCGCCGTCCCAGAAATAATAGCAATAGGGATAGATCTCGCTGCCGCCATCGAAGGTAATGGCCTCGACCTTCGCCAGGTCCGCCTCGGTCAGGGGATAGCGCACCAGATAATCGTAGGCATCGCTGATCAGATCGTAACCGTCCTCCTCGAGATCGACCGCGCGTTTCAGCACGAACGCGGCGAGATCCCCGGGCTCGGCCAGATCGAGCGCGCCGCTCTCCAGCAATGACGACATCACGGCGAGTTTGAAGTTGGGAGCGCCGGACGCACCGGCGGCCACCGGATACGCCATCGGCTGCTTGTCCGGATAGACGGCCGCTGGATTGCGCAACGAGATCGCGTAAAGCTCCTGCCAGCGAAACTCCAGCGCAAGCTTCGTCGCATGCGAGACGTCGGCGACAAAATACATGGAATCGTAGACCGGCGCGCGATGCGACAGCGCGAGCTGCGGCAGCGCCGCCAGGGCGTCCGCGACCGGCATACCGATCCGCAGACCGAGAACACCTGGCGCGGCGGGGAACGGCTCGCGATAACGAATAGCGCCGATCCGTCCCGCTGTATCGATCTGCGCTTCAAAGCCGTGCTGCTTCGACAAGGCGGTGACACGGCCCTGCTGATGCGGCGCAGGTTCGCACCAGCGCGCACCAAGCGCGCGGCTGAGATCTTCGCGCGCGTCGCCGGGCCGAAGCGCCGCAAGTGCGGTGAAATTGACCGGGTGATCCATCGTCGATATTCCTGTCTTGGCGTCACCGACGCCATCTGGTGAGAAGGCCTGTTGGTGTCGCAGCCGCGGCCTCGGGTTCAATACGAAGGTCGCGGCGCACCGCGACAACATGACGGACCACCGATGTCACCCGACCTCCCGGCCGAACTCACCGCCGCCCTCAACGCCCGCCTGCACGGCTTCTCGCGCAATGACGCCGCGGAGCGCTCCGACGCAATCTCGCAGACCTATCGCTCGGGCGGCGGCTCCACGACCATCCGCAACGAGAGTGACGCGCTGGCCTATGCGCTCGCCCGCATGCCCGCGACCTATGCGGCGGTCATCGCCAGTCTCAATGCGCTGCAGGAGACACGACCGGACTTCGCACCGACCACGCTGCTCGATTGCGGCGCCGGGCCGGGAACAGCGACATGGGCCTGCGCGGAGACATTTCCGTCGCTCAATGCATTCACGCTGCTCGATGCCAATCCCGCTCTGCGCACGCTGGCGCTCGGTTTGGCGCAGGACAGCCACCGCATCCCCGCGATGAACTACACGCTCGGCGACGCTGCCGCGACAATCGCCAATGCCCCATCCGCCGATCTCGTCATTGCGAGCTATGTCATTAATGAGCTCAACGATGCCGCACGGACAAAACTCGTCGCGGCGATGTGGACGAAGACCAGTGATACGCTTATTATCGTCGAGCCGGGCACACCGTCGGGCACTCAACGCATTCTCGATGCGCGTGCACAGCTCATCAAGAACGGCGCGCATGTGATCGCGCCCTGCCCACATGACGATGCATGTCCGCTGGTGAAGCCGGACTGGTGCCACTTCAGCCAGCGGCTGCAGCGCTCCCGTGTGCATAAACAACTCAAATCTGCAGAACTTCCCTATGAGGATGAGAAATTTATTTACGTCGCGCTGTCGCGTACGCCTGTCACACAGCGGCCGTCGCGCGTGCTCGCGCAGCCGCTCACCACCAAGATCGCGATCACAGCAAAACTCTGCACAAATGCAGGCGTTATCGCCGCAAACGCACCACGCCGCGACAAGGCGAAGTATGCAAAGTTCCGCAAGCTCGACTGGGGCGATGCGGTTTTCGATTCACCGACATCATCCGCGGAATAATTCTCTACGGCGGGCGTTTGTTCTCCTGACGCGACTGCGTCGCAATTCATCAGGAGTAACGCTGCAATGACCAAATCATTCGCCGCTCTCGCGGCTCTGACTCTCATGCTCGCCTCAAGCGCCGCCTCGGCGCAGATGCTGAAGACCGCCGACACCGCCAAGGGAAAGACCTTCGTCGATGCCAAGGGCATGACGCTCTACACCTTCGACAAGGACGCCGGTGGCAAGTCAGCCTGCAACGGCCCCTGCGCCGAAAACTGGCCACCGCTGTTCGCGGTGGACGATGCCAAGCCGAGTGCCGACATGACCATCGTCGTGCGCGACGACGGCAAGAAGATGTGGGCCTATAAAGGCAAGCCGCTCTACACCTTCAAGAAGGACACGGCCGCCGGCGACACCAATGGCGACGGCTTCCTGAACGGCGCCTGGCATATGGCGAAGCCGTAAAGCCTTCCCCTCTCCCCAAGCGGAGCGAAGCTCCGCGCAGTGGGAGAGGGTGCCTGAGCGCAGCGAAGGCGGGAGAGGGCTTTTGCAAAGCAAGCAAGAGCCCCCTCTCCCGTCTCGAACCGCTTCGCGGTTCGATCCACCCTCTCCCGCCAACGCAGCTTCGCTGCGTCGTGGGAGAGGGGGAAGGAAGCATCGCTCTTGATTGAGCCCGCTCTCAGAACGAATGCCGGATGCGGCCCATCACCTGATGCGCGACGGCGTCATTGCTGCCGACGATCGCATCATAGTTCACTGACAGTACCGTGAGCGGTGCCAGTCTGCCGGACAGGCCGGCACCGATCACGCCGCGATCGCGCAGTGCGCTGCCCGTCGCGGTGATGAACGAGCCCGGCAGTGTCGTATCGGCGAAGCTTGCATTGATGCCGCGCACGCCGTCGCTGAATTCATGTAGCCAGGCCAGCCGCAATTCCGGCGTCAGCACGCCGCCACTCAGCGCGTAGTCATAGGCGAAGCGAGCGCCGACGCTGGAGCGCAGCGATTCCGAACTGTCAGCGCCGACGACCAGTGCCGCAGCGCCACCGCGCTCGGCAAAGCCATCGGTCATCACCCGCGTGTATTGCAGGCCGATCTCCGGGGTGACGACCCAGCCGCTGACGCGCAGGTCGGTGCCCACCGTGCCGCGAATCGCATAGTGATCGCCGCTGAACGCCGCGGTGTTCGTCGTGCCGACCGCCACGCGTGTGGTGTCGTAATCGCTGAAGCCATAGAGGCCCATGGCGGTCGCGAACCAGCCCGGAGCCTGATAGGTGCCATAGCCGCCGATCGTGCCGGTCGAAATCCTGGTGTGGCTGCCGACATTGTCGATATCGCCGCGGGTCAGCGCGTAGCCACCGAACACGCCGGCGACGATGCTGTCCGTGATGCGCCGGTCGTAGCCGGCGAGCACGTTGACCGTGTTCGACTTGAAGCCCGGCGCGTCAGTGCGTGCGCCTTCGCGGGCGAAGCTCGCGCCCGACGTGATGAACAGGCCCTGTTCCGCAGCGACAGCAACCGGGCGCAAACCCGGCAGAGCCTTGGTCACCGGCGCATAGGCCATCGCGTCGGCGGCACTAACGCCCCAGCCGGCATCCGCCAGCGCTGAACTTGCGCTGCCGGGGAATGCAGTCACCGCGGCCAGCGCACGATCCGCACTGAAATTCTTGTCGAACATGCCGCCGTCGAACATCGCCAGCGCATTGCCGACACCGGACATGTCGGTGCCGAGACCGCCGAGGCGGTTCTGCGTCAGGTGTTGGCCGACCAGCGAGGTCGTCTGGAATGCGTCGTTCATGGTCATGCGGCCGAGGCCCTGATAGGCCGCGGGCGTGAGCTGCGCCAGCGCCGCGCCGACATCTGCCGAGCTGGCAACGCTGTCGAGCAGATTGACCACCGCACTGCTGGTGGCGGTGGCCGGCAGATTATCGAACAGCGAGGCGACGCCCAACGAGCCCGCGCTGGCAAAGGACGCGAACGAAGACGACGTTCCGGTGATCACCTCGAACGACGTATAGAGCGTACCGCCGATATTCACGGTCTGACCGGCCTGCAGCGCGGCGCGCTTGGCGTCGGTGAGGCCCGCCTTGTTGTAGTTCAGCGTATCCGTACCGACGCCGCCATCGACGAGGCCGACAATGCGCGAGCCCTTCATGATGTTGACGGTGTCGTTGCCGCCTTCCATGTTCACGGCGCGGCCGGTGTTTCCGATGATGGTGCCGTAATTGGTCAGCACGTCGGCGCCTTCGCCCATCTGGATCGCGGAGCCGTCGCCGCGGATGAAGCGGGCGGAGCCAGTGCCGGTATAGGTGACGCCGTTGAGGGTGCCGACGGAATTGGGATCTGCCACGCCCGTATTCATCAACACGATCGCGTTCGGATCGGGGATCGCACCGTTGCCGATGATCGTGCCGTGATTGACGATCACGTCGTTATTGATGGCGGGAGTCGCCGTGCTCTTGTTTTCGAGACGGATCGCGTAGCCATTCTGGCCAATAATGGTGCCGCTCTCGTAGTTGATAATCGTGGTCGCTGCGACGCCGCTGCGATCCACATTCGTGTCCTTATTGACGACGATCGCGGTATTTGCACCGCTTATGGTGCCGTAATTGGTGATCGTACCGCCGCCGATGGAAATGCCTTCGCTGGCGTTGGCGCGGCCGCCACTATCGAAACCGCCGGCGCCGGTGCCTTCGATGATGCCGTAGTTAAGGATCTTACCCTCATTGTCGATATCGACGCCGTCACCATCGCCGTTGATCTGCGCCACACCGTCCGAGTTGAAGATGCTCCCGACGCCAGCATAGGCACCTGTGATGCGGCCGTAATTGTTGACGGTGCCGTCGCCATCGGAACCGACGCCCGAGCCGTTGCGGCCGAGGATCGTGCCACCGGCCGCGTTGTTGACCGTGACGTTATTGTCCGCAGTGATGCCGTGGCGCGCGCCGGAAATCAGACCACCGGCCTGATTGTTGACGACAACACCGAGATTGCCACCGGTGTCGATGCCATCCGACGTGCCGTTGGCTCCGCCGGATGTGTTCGCGCCGAAGCTGCGGATGATACCGAAATTATTGATCACCGCGTTGGCGCCGGGCCGGACCGCATCGTCGGTCATCGCCTCGATCACGCCGGTCGCACGGTTGATGATGGTCATCGATGCCGCGCCTGTCATGCCGCGGAAATCGAGCGCCTGCCCGAGCGCAGCATAGCCGGTACCGCCGGCCTGGATCAGCCCGGCGTTGTCGATCACGATCGTGCCAGATGTCATCGCCAGATTGAACCGGAACACGTCGTTCTGGATCGATCGCACGATGGCGCCAATATTGTTGAGGAAGGTGAAGGTCCGGCCCGCCGTTGCGCCGGTGGCGTCGATGACGCGCCCCGTGCTGGTGTTTTCGATCACGCCGGAATTGGTAACGACGACGCCAGTCGATGCGCCGTTCCACCCGATGGTCGCCGTGCCGCTGGTGGATCGCAGCGTACCGGAGGCATCGACCGTTCCGGTCTGCGTACCGCTAAGTGTCTTCGTCGTGGTATCCGTGGTGCCGGCTGGCACCGTGAATGTCTGCGCCTCCGCTGCCATCGGCGCGAACAGCGCCGCCACAACAACGCCCATCGCAAGCCGGCTCGCGCCGTTACGCCATTCCAACATCACAGTTCATTCCCCAGCCCAAAGGTTAGGATTTCATTAGGTTTTGCGCATGACGGCTGGATGACGAATGGCGCACCGGCGCTAACCCGCAGGCATTGAGCGCAAAAGTCTCGAAGACCGATGCAATGATGCAACGTTGCAATACTTCCGGCTTGCACGCATGCCATGCAGGTTCTGCGGCGACCTCTTCGCGTTGCCCTTGAACGTATTTCATCCCCGCTGCGACCAATCCGTGCCGCGACATGCCTGCGGCCCCTGCTCTGTGGCCGCATGATCGGCTAGGCTTTGGGTTTGATGGTTTCTTTTGGGGGTTCTTACATGTCGACCGGCTGGATCGTTCTTGGCGTCATTGTTGTCCTGATCTTCCTGGCATTTGCTGCCTATAACCGGCTGGTGGCGCTGAGCCAGCGGGTCAACCAGTCCTTTGCCGATATCGACGTGCAGCTCAAGCAGCGCCACGACCTGATCCCGAACCTGATCGAGACCGTGAAGGGCTATGCGGCGCATGAGCGCGGCACCCTCGACGACGTCATCAAGGCGCGCAATTCGGCGATGAATGCACAAGGCCCGGCGCAGGTCGGCGCCGCGGAAAACCAGCTCTCCGGCGCGCTCGGCCGGCTGATCGCATTGTCCGAGGCCTATCCGGACCTCAAGGCCAATGCGAACTTCCAGCAGCTGCAGACCGAGCTCTCGGACATCGAGAACAAGATCGCCGCGTCGCGCCGGTTCTTCAACAATGCCGTGTCCGAATACAACACCGGCATCCAGCAGATGCCCGCGGCTCTGTTCGCCGGCACCTTCGGCTTCCACCCGAAGGAGTTCTTCGATCTCGGCGAGACCCGCAAGGAGGTCGAAGCCGTGCCGCAGGTCAAGTTCTGATCGCAGCCTGAACCGAGCAGCGCATCATGGCCGCCTATGGTCTCTATACGCATATCGCCTCGAACAAGACGCGTTCGATGCTGCTGCTCGCAGGGCTGTTCCTGCTGATCTACGTCATGGTGTTCGCCGGCGCCCTGATCGGCGAGGTGGCCGTTAACAGCAACGGCTCGGTTGCGTATTATATCAACGCGGCAACGCGCGACCTGATCAAGGCGCTTCCCTTCGCCACCATCGGCGCGGTGTTGTGGATCGTCATCGCCTATTTCGGTCATCAAAAGATGATCGACAGCATCACCGGCAGCGAAAGCGTGACGCGGCAGGAGCAGCCGCGGCTCTATAACCTCCTTGAAAACCTCTGCATCTCGCGCGGCATTCCGATGCCGAAGCTGAAGGTGATGGACTCTGATGCGCTGAACGCCTTCGCCACCGGCCTCAACCCGCGGCAATATTCCGTCACGGTCACGACGGGCCTCCTGCGCGCGCTCAACGATGACGAGATGGAAGCAGTGCTCGGCCACGAGCTGACGCATATCCGCAACGGCGACGTGCAGCTGATGGTGGTCGCCGTGATTATCGCCGGCGTGGTCGGCTTTGCGGCTGAACTGTTCTTCCGGATATTCATCAATTCCGGTTTCCGCTTCGGCGGCAGCCGATCGTCGCGATCGTCTTCCTCGTCTGACAGCGACAGCAAAGGCTCCGGCGGCGGTGCAATCATTGTCATTATCATCGCCGTGGCACTGATCGCGCTGGCCTGGGCGCTGTCGCTGGTGGTGCGCTTTGCGCTGTCGCGCTCGCGCGAACTACTGGCCGATGCGGGGTCGGTGGAACTGACCAAGAATCCGGATGCCATGATCTCGGCACTGCGCAAGATCGAGAATCGCGGCGAACTGCCCGGCGCGACTTCGGCCGTCATGGAGATGTGCATCGACAATCCCCGCGAGGGTTTTGCCGACCTGTTCGCCACACATCCGTCAGTGGATTCGCGGGTGGCTGCATTGGTGAAATTCGCCGGCGGACACGATCCCGGCCGGATGGCACTGCCATCCGATACGGACGCGCCTGAAGAGGCCGACGACACGCCGCCGCTGCCGCCGCGCTCCGGCCCATGGAAGGGCGACACGACGCCCACAGGCAGCGCAAGGGACCCGCTACGGGGACCCTGGGGTCGCCACGCCTGACGTCTGTCTTAGTTGGTGGATTTGCGCAGTTCGAGCGCTTCGGTCTTTTCCGGCTCCGGCGTCTTGGCAATTTCCTTGGCCGGCTCGGACTTGATCGATCCGACGGCGTCGATCTTGCTGCTCTCGACGCGCGGGGTCGAGACGCGGGTCACGGTGTTGTCGGCGCCAGCGGAAGCATCGGCCGAACGGGTGGTGGACGGCGCGCGCAGCGAACGCGGGGCCGACAGCGAACGCGCCATCAGCATCTGGCCGCGGCCGCCCTGGTGGCGGAAATCGCAATAGGCGAAGCCCATACCGGAAACCGAGCCACGGAAGCTGCGCTCGTCATTCTTGTTGAGATTGAAGCACGGCTCGAACGGGATGCCCTTGATCGAGGCGCAAATGGCTTCGCCGCGGACCTGCAGTGTATTGCCCGGCAGGCGCATGTTGCGCGCCGGACCCGAGCCCGAGAACTGGACAGCGCCCGCCGCACCGCCATCGTCGAACACGCGGCCTGCGCCGCGGGTGCCGTCGAAACAGGTAAAGGCAAAGACCTTGCCGGCGACAAACTTGCGGGCCTCTTCGGCCGTCATCGACCCAGCCAGCGCGGGGGTCGCCACCGTGGCGGCAAGCACCGCTCCCAACACATAACGCGCAACCATAGGATACTCCGAACAACCGAGCGCGGATGACCGCCTGATGTCTTTACCCGCTGCTTACCATACCAACCGTGGCAACAATGGAGCAGGTTGGTTGGTAAAGTCTGAACGTCGTTAGCCGATCTTTACCACGATTCGCCCGCGGACCTGCCCGGCCAGCACTTTGGCGCCGGCTTCAATCACCTGGTCCAGCGGAATTTCCTGAGTAATTTCAGAGAGTTTTGTGTGATCCAGATCCGTTGCCAGCCGTGCCCAAGCCTGCTGCCGCAGCTCGATCGGGCACATGACAGAATCGATGCCGAGAAGACACACGCCGCGTAAAATGAAGGGTGCAACCGAAGATGGCAGGTCCATGCCGGCTGCGAGACCGCAGGCGGCGATAGCGCCGCGATACTTGGTCATCGACAGGAGATTCGCCAGGGTGGTCGAACCGACGCTGTCGATGCCGCCCGCCCAGCGCTCCTTGGCCAGCGGTTTGGCCGGGCCTGAGAGCTCGTTGCGGTCGATGATCTCGCTGGCGCCGAGGCCCTTGAGATAACCCTCCTCCGAGGTCCGGCCGGTCGAGGCAATGACCTGGTAGCCGAGCTTCGACAGCACGGCGATCGCCACCGAGCCGACGCCGCCAGCGGCCCCCGTCACGACGATCGGCCCATCGGCCGGCTTCAGCCCGTGATTCTCCAGCGCCAGCACGCTGAGCATTGCGGTGTAACCGGCCGTGCCGACCGCCATGGCGTCGCGAGTGGTCATGCCGTCCGGCAGCCGCACCAGCCAGTCGCCTTTCACGCGGGTCTTTTCGGCATAGGCGCCGAGATGGGTCTCGCCCATGCCCCAGCCATTGCCGATCACCTTGTCGCCGGGCTTCCAGTTCGGATTCTCCGAGGATTCCACCGTGCCTGCGAAATCGATGCCGGCGATCATCGGAAAGCGGCGTACCACCGGCGCCTTGCCGGTGACGGCGAGGCCGTCCTTGTAATTCACGGTGGACCATTCGACCCGCACGGTGACGTCGCCGTCCATCAATTCGGATTCGTCGAACTGCGTCAGCGCAACCGTGGTGCCTTTGTCAGCCTTGTCGATGCGGACAGCCTTGAACGTTCCCAACACGCGTCTCCCGAATTTTGCTTATGATTTCTGCTGCCGAATTATGCCGTGCCGTGGCGGGAAACGCCACCCGCACCAGCCGGTCAGGAGCCTTGCAGCCCTGCCCGGCCGTACGGCATAACGCGGTGTTGCGGCGATCAGGCGGCCAGTTGCCGGGTCGCCGCGATATTGGCGATGGTCGCTGCACAGGCCGTCGCCGCCTCGGTGCCCTTCACGACGAAATGCTCGCGGAAGAAGCGCAAGTGCTCGGCGTGCTCGTGGAAATGCTGCGGCGTCAGCACCGCCGAGATCACCGGCACATCGCTGTCGAGCTGCACCCGCATCAAGCCGTTGATCACGGCCTCAGAGACGAATTCATGGCGATAGATGCCACCGTCCACAATGAGACCGGTTGCGACGATCGCGACATAGCGCCCGGTGCGCGCCAGCAATTTGGCCTGCAACGGAATTTCGAAAGCGCCGGGCACTTCGAAGACATCGATCTGGCTGTCCGGCACGCCGCGCCGCGCGAGTTCGGCGACAAAACCGACACGGCATTGATCGACGATATCTTTGTGCCAGCACGACTGGATGAAGGCGATCCGCCCGGTCGATGGTGCAAGATTTACGGAAGTGGAAGTTTTGAAGTTCATCACAGGCTGATTCATGGATGCTCTCGCGGTTTGAGACCAGAATCAGGACGTACGGTCACACGCCGAGCATCCGCCAAGGCGGACTCCCTGCGCATACCCGTTCTCTTTCATCCGGACTATGACCGTCGGCTCCGGCATCGCACCGGATCTGCTGACCCTGACGGGATGACCCGTCAGGCGCTCGCGGGCTCCCGAGCTTGCGCCCGATTACCGCCGGTGGGGATTTTCACCCCGCCCTGAGAACGAAGGCCGCACCGACTGGGACGGCCAAGATCAATTTTTATCGCTGGAGATCAGCGAGTCAACAACAGGCTCATGCCGGCTGTGCAATCGGACGCTTCACCGGCTCTTCCACGATCGGCAGGTTGATCAGCGCCGACAGCACGCCGAACAGCACCGATAGCCACCACACCGGCGTGTAGGAGCCGAACTTGTCGAACACGACACCGCCCAGCCACGCGCCGAGGAAGCCACCGACCTGATGGCTGAAGAAGGCAAAGCCATACAGCGTTGCCAGCCAGCGCGTGCCGAACATCAGCGACACCAGGCTCGATGTCGGTGGCACGGTGGAGAGCCAGGCAAGCCCGCTGATGGCGCCGAACACCAGCGCCGAGGTGGTGGTCAGCGGCAGCATGATGAAGGCCACCGTCGCCAGCGCGCGGGTGAAGTAGATGAAGGAGAGGATGTAGCGCTTCGGCAGCTTGCCCTGCACATAACCGACCGTCAGCGAGCCGATGATGTTGAACAGGCCGATGATGGCAATCACCCAGCCGCCCACAGCCGCCGGCAAGCCGCGATCGACCAGATAGGCCGGCAGATGCATGGTGATGAAAGCGAGCTGGAAGCCGCAGGTGAAGAAGCCCAGCACCAGCAGCACATAGGAGCGATGGCCGAAGGCTTCCGTGAGTGCGCTCTTGAACGACTGCTTCTGCGCCACCGGGGCGTCGGCGGGCGCGGCACTCGCGGTCGGCGTCGCCAACGCGAGCGACAACGGGATCACCAGCAACATCAGCACCGCGAACACGGTGAGCGTCGCCTGCCACCCGGTGTTGTCGATCATCGCCACTGTGAAAGGCGCAAAGATGAACTGGCCGAACGAGCCTGCGGCGGTGCCGGCGCCGAGCGCGATGCCGCGCCATTCCGGCGGCACCAGTTTGCCGAAGGCGGACAGCACCAGATTGAACGAGCAACCCGACAGGCCAAAACCGATCAGCAGTCCAGCGCTGATATTCAGCTCGAGCGGTGTCGAGGAATAGCGCATCATCAGCAAACCAGCCGCATAGAGGAAGGCGCCGATGCAGATCACGCGCACGCTGCCGAACTTGTCGGCGACGGCGCCGGCGAAAGGCTGGCCGATGCCCCAGAGCAGGTTTTGCACGGCGAAGGCGAGCGCGAAAACGTCACGACCCCAGCCGAACTCCTGGCTGAAAGGCTGCATGAAGAAGCCGACGCTGGAACGCGGCCCGAAGGTCAGCATGCCGATCAGCGATCCGCAGATGATGATCACCAGCGGGGTACGCCAGCCAAAACCAGATGCCGGGCGCGTCGCGCCGTCAATTGCCGCCATGTCGTTTCCCCGGATCAAATTCGGATTGAAAATTCACCCGGCCCAAGAGCGCAAGCCCGGTCCGGATTGGACGGAAGATTAATGCATTCGCATGGAAATCCCAATGGCGATGATGGGGATTTCGGGAGATGCATTGCTGGGATGCAGGGCCACGCAGACGTCATCACAGCCCAGGGCGGGACAACATTCTGCGAAATCCGGAATGGAAAGAGCGATGCCGGGCATGGCATCGCTCTTGGCAGGCTCGGAGGTAAAGTCGTGGCTGCTACGGCTTGATTTCGGAGAGCTTGGCGGAGATTTCCGCCGTCTGCGCCGCCGTGCCCCAGCTTGGCGCTTCGCTGCCGTCGCCCCAGTTACGTGGGCGATAGAAGGAGTGCACGCCGGTCTTGTACATCTTCTTCATCTCGCGGACCCAGGACGGGTGCACCCAATAGGCATGGTAATGCGTGGACTTCGCGACTTCCGGCAGCCAGATCCGGCCGTCCAGCGTCGCCTTCGCGATCTTGCGGGCGCGCTCCCACATATCCGGCTCTTTCACGACATCCGGAATGCCGTCGCAGGCGAAGGTGAATTGGCAGGCCAGGCGGCGATGTTTGTTCTGATAGACGACGCCGCAGACGGTTGTCGGATAGAAGCCGGAGAACACGCGGTTCATCACCACCTGCGCCACCGCCATCTGGCCGCGTACCGCTTCGCCGCGGGCCTCGAAATAGATGGCTTCCGTCAGACATTTTTCCTGCTTGCCGCGGGTCTGCTCGGTAAGGCCCATACGTTCGGCCGGCGTCTTCGCACGCTGATTGGCGCTGTTGACTTCGCCCTTGCCGGCAACGCTTTCGCCGCCGTCGGTCGGGTTGATCGCGGCATTCGGCACCACCGCCGTAGCCTTCATGTCAGGATCAAGCGTCGTGCCTGGCATTACGATGGTCGGCTCTTCGCCGGGCTGCCAGCGTTCCATTGTCTCGACCGACGCACCAAGCGACGAACTTCCGAAAAACAGGCTCGCGGTCTTCACAGAGAAGCCGTCCTTGGCCGGCGCCGGCTCAACGGGGATCACCGCTGCATCGGTCTTGGCGTCCTCGGTGGGCTGCACGGGATGCGATGTGTCGTATTGAGCGAGCGGCGGGGCACGCAGCGCTTCATCGAGTTCGGGATCGAGCGGGGCATGCTGCGCGGATGGCAGTGCATCGACGGTCTTCGCGCCCATCACCGATCTGTTGTCGTCGAATGAATCCTGTCTGGCCGGCTCATCAGGCGCTACGGTCTCCGGCGCGCGGATGGCGAGGCGATCGCCCTTCAGCGAGCGATCCACTTTCGGAAAATCGGCGGCTTCATAGCGGCGGGGCGGCTGCGCCAGCGGATTGCGGGTCAGTGCACCGGTGATGTCCGTCAGCGCTCCGCTAGCGGCGATGCCGGAATTGTCGAGGCTGGCGAGCTGCAAAGTCGGATTGCGCGAGCCCGTGCCCATCGGGCGGCCGAACGAGAATGTCGCAACCTGGATGGAGGAGACGGCGGGCGCGAACACGCGCTTCTGCCAGCGTTCGGTCACGCCCGGCTGGCGAGCCAGCAGCGAGGCGATGTCCTGATAGCCAGATTCTGTCGGGGCCAATGCGAAAACGCAGAGACCGAAGCCGAAGAACGCGCCACGCGCGCCCTTCGGCCGGTTACGCAGTACTAACATCGATACGCTCACGCAACGCTTACACCAGCATCGCCCTGCACGGCACTAATCTGCACATCCGTACATTTCGATCTATTTCGTTAGTACGGAATCAAAGTTGCCGCGGAGTTAATCGGCGATGCAACGACGCCACACGCAAGCTGTACGAGCGCAGCGCAAAATCATTCGAAAGCCTTGGTAAACCGCGGCTCCACAAAAGTAGTAAACATCGCGTTGACAAAGATGATGAAGAGAAATTCGCGGATGCGTGAAAATGTTTGCGAGTTCCATTCCGACGCACGAACAAACACGACATGAGGCACGCAATAAAAATGGCCGGGGAACTCCCCGGCCATTTTTCAGATCACGAGATCAGCGAAGCACTTACGCCTGGCTGGAAATTTCCTTGCCGAGCGCAGCCTGTGCGGCAGCGAGACGCGCGATCGGCACGCGATAGGGCGAGCACGATACGTAGTCGAGGCCGATCTCATGGCAGAAGGCTACCGATGCCGGATCACCGCCGTGCTCACCGCAGATACCAACCTTGATATCGGGTCGAGTTTTGCGGCCACGCGCGACGCCGATCTTCACCAGCTCGCCGACGCCGCTGCGGTCGACCGTGATGAACGGATCGACGGGCAGAATGCCCTTGGCGATATAAGTACCGAGGAAGCTCGCGGCGTCGTCACGGCTGATGCCGAAGGTCGTCTGCGTGAGATCGTTGGTACCGAACGAGAAGAATTCGGCGGTCTCGGCAATCTCGCCGGCCAGCAGACAGGCACGCGGCAGTTCGATCATGGTACCGACCGAATAGTTCAGCTTGCCGCCGGTCTCCTTCATCACCGACACCGCAGTGGCATCGATGCGCGCCTTGATGAGATCGAACTCCATCTTGGTGACGATCAGCGGCACCATGACTTCGAGGCCGACCTGTTCGCCAGTGCGCTTGCCTGCTTCGATCGCGGCTTCGAACAGCGCGCGCGCCTGCATCTCGGCGATTTCCGGATAGGCGATCGCAATGCGTACGCCGCGGAAGCCGAGCATCGGATTGAACTCGGCGAGATCACGCGCACGGTCCGCAAGCTTGCGCGGATCGGTGCCCATGACACGCGCCACTTCCTCGACTTCACCCTGGGTGTGCGGCAGGAATTCGTGCAGCGGCGGATCGAGCAGACGGATCGTGACGGGCAGGCCCTTCATGATCTCGAACAGCTCGACGAAGTCGGCGCGTTGCATCGGCAGCAGCTTGGCGAGCGCGGCGCGGCGGGCCTGCTCGTCTTCGGCGAGGATCATCTCGCGCACGGTGCGGATGCGGGTCTCTTCGAAGAACATGTGCTCGGTGCGGCACAGGCCGATGCCTTCAGCGCCGTACTTGATGGCGGTGCGGGCATCTTCCGGCGTGTCGCCATTGACGCGGACCTTGAGCTTGCGGACCTTGTCGGCCCAGCCCATCAGCGTTGCGAATTCGCCCGACAATTCCGGCTCGATCATCGGCATGCGGCCGGACAGCACATGGCCAACCGAACCGTCGATGGTGATGACGTCGCCAGCCTTGAACACACGACCGCCGATCGACATGGTGCCGCGGCCGTAGTCGACGCGGACGGTGCCGCAGCCGGAGACGCAAGGCTTGCCCATGCCGCGCGCGACCACCGCAGCATGCGAGGTCATGCCGCCGCGGGTGGTGAGGATGCCTTCAGCGGCGTGCATGCCGTGAATGTCTTCCGGCGAGGTTTCGACGCGAACAAGAATAACCTTCTTGCCGTCGGCCTGCAGCTTGGCGGCTTCGTCCGACGAGAACACGATCTCGCCCGATGCGGCGCCCGGCGATGCCGGAAGGCCGGTGGCGATGACATCGCGATTGGCCGATGGATCGATGGTCGGATGCAGGAGCTGATCCAGCGAGGCCGGATCGATGCGCGATACGGCGTCCTTCTGCGAGATCACGCCTTCATTGGCGAGTTCGACCGCGATGCGGATCGACGCCTTGGCAGTACGCTTGCCGTTGCGGGTCTGCAGCATCCAGAGCCGGCCCTGCTCGACCGTGAACTCCATGTCCTGCATGTCGCGGTAGTGCTTCTCGAGCTGGGTGTAGATGCGCGTCAATTCCTTGAACGCCTCCGGCATCGCCGCTTCCATCGACGCCTTGTCCGAACCGCTCTCGATCCGCGCGTCTTCGGTGATGTCCTGCGGCGTACGGATGCCCGCCACCACGTCCTCGCCCTGCGCGTTGATCAGGAACTCGCCATACAGCTTGCTCTCGCCGGTCGACGGGTTGCGCGTGAACGCAACGCCGGTGGCCGAGGTCTCGCCCATATTGCCGAACACCATGGCCTGCACGCTGACGGCGGTGCCCCACGACTCCGGGATATCGTGCAGGCGGCGATAGGTCACCGCGCGGGTATTCATCCAGGATGAGAACACGGCGCCGACGGCGCCCCAGAGCTGCTCGTGCGGATCCTGCGGGAAGTCCTTCCCCGTTTCGCGCGCGACGGCTTCCTTGTACTGGCCGACAAGCTTGACCCAGTCGTCACCATCGAGATCGGTGTCGAGTGTGTAGCCCTTGTTGTCCTTGTAGGTGTCGAGAATGTCTTCGAAGTGATGATGCTCGAAGCCGAGCACCACGTCGGAATACATGGTGATGAAGCGGCGATAGCTGTCATAGGCGAAACGCTTGTCGCCCGACAGTTCGGCCAGCGCTTCCACGGTGGTGTCATTGAGACCGAGATTGAGGACCGTATCCATCATGCCCGGCATCGAGGCGCGGGCGCCGGAGCGCACCGAAACCAGCAGCGGGTTTTTCTCGTCGCCGAAGCCCTTGCCGGTGATCTTGCCGACAGCCTCGAGCGCCTTCTCCACCTGCGACTGCAATTCCTTCGGATAGGATTTGCCGTTCGCGTAGAAATAGGTGCAGACCGAGGTCGGAATGGTGAAGCCGGGAGGCACCGGCAGGCCCAGATTGGCCATTTCGGCGAGGTTCGCGCCCTTGCCGCCGAGCAGGTCGCGCAGGCCAGCCTTGCCCTCGGCCTTGCCGCCGCCGAACGAATAAACCCACTTGCCAGCCTTGATGACGTCAGTCACCGGCTTGCTGGTGGCCTTCTTGACGGCCTTGGTCGCCGAAGTCTTGGCTGTAGAAGATTTGGCTACAACCGCCTTCTTGGATGCGGGAGCCTTTGCAACAGGCTTCGGAGCAACCTTTGCTTTCACAGCCGTTTTGGCCTTCGCCGCGGATTTTGCTGCAGGTTTTGCAGCTGACTTCTTAAGCGCCTTGCGGGCCACCGAAGCTACTTTGGGCGCAGCCTTGGACAACTTTGACTTCGCAGGGGCTTTCTTGGACTTCGAGGCGGTTTTGGCCATGGTTCTCAATCAATCCGCGAGAGGAAACGACAGGGAAATGTGCCGCGTTACACCACGTTTCAGGGACGTGGCGCAAGCAGCCCGGAGGTACCGCTGTAGGTAACGGCCGTGTCGAAATTTAGCCGATTTTCAACATCCTGAAGACGCCGAGTCCGGCCAGTCCGACGAAGATCAGATAGATCGCCACCACCAGATTGAGAAACCGCGGCATGATCAAAATCAGAACGCCAGCGATAAGCGCGACAATCGGCTGGATGTGAGCTGCCGTGATGACCATGGGGTGTCTCCGTGAGGGAATCGATTCGGGTGCGATGCGCCGCGGGGATTTAGCAGCATAAAGACGCCCTGCCCATCAATGGGTTCCCGCATACCTGCATGCAGTGCATCAAAAACCAGCAATTGCGCGTGGAAAATTCCGGAACGATCGCTGGCGGCATGCATTGGCCGACGGTGAATAAACCAAACCAGGCTGGATGGCACAGACCGGCGCGGCAAGCCGGACATCGTTCACGAAGGAGACGATCATGCGAAACAAACTTATTGCAGCAGCGGCCCTTGTCGGCGCGCTCGGCGCACCGCTGGCGGTGCAGGCTCAGGGCGTCACCGTCGGTGTATCCGGGGGCGATCGCGTCATCGTCGACAACAACGATCCCGATGGCATCACCGTGCAGGAGCGTCCGGCATTCCGTGAATATGTAGTGCGCGAACGCGTGCCGACCTTCACCGTGCCCGATCGCATCGTCGTCGGCACCACGCTGCCTGAAGCCGGCGTGACCTATTACGACGTGCCGCAGACGGTTGCGACGACGCCGTATCGCTACACGGTGGTGAATGGTCAGACGGTGCTGGTGGAGCCGCGCTCACGCCGCATCGTGCAGGTCGTCGACTAGCACGTCACGTTGAAAGAAGATTCGTTCGGGCGCCGCGAATGGCGACCGGGCGAAGAAGCCCCGCCCCGGTCATCCCCCACCGGGCGGGGCTTTTTTTGTTTGCGCATGACGCCACAAGCTCCGCCTCATGGTGAGGAGCGCGACTTCGCGCGTCTCGAACCATGAATGGGTGAGCGCCGGCGTTTGCAGCCATCCTTCGAGACGCGGCGAAGATGCCGCTCCTCAGGATGAGGACGGAGTGTTGCAGCACCTTCCTGTATCGACGCTTATCCGCTCTTCAGCAGCGACAGGATGTGATTGGTCGACTTGTAGCTCGCCACTGCATTGTCGCGGAAACTCGGCGTCCAGTTGGAGGCGGTCCGCTCCTCATCGCTCATCGCCGAATAGGTATTGAGAATGCCGAGGCTGAACTGGCTGGGATCGCCGCTCTTCTGGCTTGCCTGCAACGCCTCGAGAATGCTGGTGCGATTACGTGAATCGAGCACCTGCTTGGCGGCGAAACTCTCTTCCTTCGAGAACAGACCATCCTGATTGAGGGAGATCGCTGACAGCGAACGGTTGTCGACGGCGGAGAAATCCGCGAGCTGGCCGGTCTTGCGGCGGCTGTCATAAACGAGTTCGCCCTTGCCCGCCTCTTTCGCCGCCTTGGCCTGCGCATCCAGCGCCGCACGCACGCTCTTCGCAACGGTGGCGATGTCCTGCACGGGCGTCGTTGTATCGGGCTGCGCGAGATAGGCTGCTACGGGATCGTTGGCGATGCCTGATGGCGCCTTGGTCGGTGTCTGCTCGGTCGCCTGAATGCCCTTCAGCACGGCCTCGCGCTGCGCGGACCAGGCCGCCGAGGCTTTCTCTTCGCTGCCCGCGGCATCGAGATAATCCAGCGCCGCCTTGTAGATGCCGCTGAAATCGCCGGTCAGCTTGGCCGTCCCCGCGGCAGGCGCGAGCGCCCCATTGAAGCGATTGCCCAGTTCGGCCTGGGCGACCTTCTGCTCGTCGGCGGTGAAGGTGCCGCCATTGTTGGTGGCCATGGCGTAGAGCGAACGGCGATCCAGCGTCGAGAGATCGATGGTCAGCTTGCCGTCCTTGTCCAGCGGCCCCGTCGCTTTCGCGGCCACATATTGGGCCGCCAGCTTCGCCCTGAGATCCGTGACGACGGTCGCGATATCCTTGTCGGAGCCGGAGCTCGCCAGCTTCGCCCGCGCCGCCTCCGACAGCGTCAGATTGGTCGCCGCATCAGACGAAGACGATGCGCTCTCATTACTGTTGAGCGCATTGGCCAGCGACGGCTGGGCAGTGGCGGCGGCGCGCGCATAGGCGGAGCCGTAATTGGCATAGGGATTGAGGCCGGTATTGACCGAAGTCATGGGCGATCCTTGGGCAGTCCTGCCCGCGCTGGGAAGCGACGGTTAAGAAACCGTTACGGAACCGGACCATTTCAAGGGATGGTTAATGTAAGGTAAATGTTTCGGGAGATTGCTGGAAAATATCGCGTCAGCCGACGACTGCCGCGCCCTCGGTTCAATCTCCGTCATGCCCGGCCTCGTGCCGGGTATCCACGCCTCGGCGACAGAGAAAGACGTGGATGGCCGGGTCAAGCCCGGCCATGACGTGGGGAGAGGCCCGTGTGTAAGCCTTAGTCCTGGATCTTCGAGAAATCCGCCACCGCACGCGTCGCCGCACGGATCTCGTTCAGCAGCTTCAGACGATTTTCGCGGACCGCCGCGTCGTCGTCATTGACCTTCACCTTGTCGAAGAACGCATCCACCGCCGGCCGCAGCTTCGCCATAGCGGTCATCGCGCCGGCGAAGTCTTCCTTGGCCACGGCATCGCTCGCTTCCGGACCGACTTCGGCAATCGCTCTGGCCAATGCCTTTTCTTCATCGAGCTTGAACAACGCAGCATCCGGCGCGCCGTCGAACTTGCGCTTGTCCTTCTTCTCCTCGATCGCGAGAATGTTGTTGGCGCGCTTGGTGCCGGCCAGCAGGTTCTTGCCATCGTCGCTGTCGAGAAACTTGCCGAGCGCTTCGACGCGGCGGACCACCATCAGAAGATCGTCCTGACCGCCGAGCGCGAACACCGCATCCACGAGATCGTGACGCGCACCTTGGTCACGGAGCTGGCCTTTGAGGCGGTCGGCGAAGAAGGCGAGCAGGTCGGCCGGTTTGCTCTCGTCATAGCCGGTCATCGTCGATGCATGAGACAACGCGACAGACTTCAGCTTGAGGCGCAGATTGTTTTCGATGATCAGACGGATCACACCGAGCGCCGCACGACGCAATGCGAACGGGTCCTTCGATCCCGTCGGCTTTTCGTCGATCGCCCAGAAACCCACCAGCGTATCGAATTTGTCGGCCAGCGCCACGGCGACACTGACAAGATCACTCGGCACGCGATCGGTCGGTCCCTGCGGCTTGTAGTGATCCTCGGAAGCGGCAGCGACAGCGGCGTCTTCGCCTTGCGCCAGCGCGTAATACTTGCCCATCAGGCCCTGCAACTCTGGAAACTCGCCGACCACTTCGGTGAGCAGATCGGTCTTTGCGAGTTGCGCCGCGCGCTTGGTCTTCGTGGCATCGGCGCCGACCAGCGGGGCGATCTCGGCAGCGAGCTTTTCAATGCGCGCGATACGCGCGGCCTGTGTGCCGAGCTTCTCGTGAAACACAATCTGCTCGAACTTCGGCAGTCGCGATTCCAGCTTCGTCTTCAGGTCCGTCTCGTAGAAGAACTTCGCATCCGACAGGCGCGCGCGGATGACGCGCTCGTTGCCGGCGATGATCGCGGTGCCACCGTCACTGGCTTCGATATTGGCTGTTATGACGAACTTGTTGGTCAGCTTGCCCGTCTTGGGATCCCGGACCACAAAACATTTCTGATTGGCGCGAATGGTGGCGCGGATCACCTCGTCCGGGATCGACAGGAAGTCCTTGTCGAACGAGCCCATCAGCACGACCGGCCATTCGACCAGGCCCGCGACTTCGTCGAGCAGCGCGGGATCTTCGACCAGCTCAAAGCCCTGCGCGAACGTCAGCTGCCGCGCATCGGCCAGAATGATCTCCTTGCGACGCTCGGGATCGAGCACGACCTTGGCGGCCTGCAGCTTCGACACGTAGTCGTCGAAACGGCGCACCTGGATGGCATCGGGCGCGAGGAAGCGATGGCCGTAGGTGGTCTGACCGACGCTGACGCCGCTGAGGTCGAACTGCACCACTTCCGGTTCTTCGGTCTCGATTCCGAAGGTCGCGACGATGGAATGCAGCGGACGCACCCAGGTCAGCGCGCTGGATTTCGCGGAAGCCGCACCCCAGCGCATCTGCTTCGGCCACGGGAAGGTGCGGATGATAATCGGGAGGATCTCGGCCAGCACATCGACCGTCGGCTTGCCCGGCTTCTCGGTGAGCGCGATGTAGAAATCGCCCTTCGGATCGCGCTGGATCTTGGCCTCATCCAACGAGGCAAGGCCGGTCGCTTTCAGAAAACCCTGGATCGCAGCTTCGGCACCGCCGACGCGTGGTCCCTTGCGTTCCTGCTTGAGGTCGGATTGGCGCGCGGGAATGCCATGCACCGTGAGCGTCAGACGACGCGGCGTCGCGAAGGCCTTGGCGCCTTCATAGACGAGACCTTCGGCAACCAGTCGGTCGGTCACCATGCGGCGCAGGTCTTCCGCCGCCTTGGCCTGCATGCGAGCGGGGATTTCTTCGGAGAACAATTCGAGGAGCAAATCAGGCATCAGGCAGCACTTCCGGCTTCGGTATGCACCCACGCTTCGCCGCAGGCCTTGGCCAACTCGCGGACGCGCATGATGTAGCTCTGGCGTTCTGTGACCGAGATCACGCCGCGCGCATCGAGCAGATTGAAAACATGGCTGGCCTTGATGCACTGGTCATAGGCCGGCAGCGCCATCAGATGTTCTTCGCGCTTGTCGCCCTTCCAGCCGGCGTCGAGATACTTTTTGCAGGCGGCTTCGGCCATCTTGAACTGCTCGAACAGCATCACGGTGTCGGCATGTTCGAAATTGTGCCGGGAATATTCCTGCTCGGCCTGCAGGAAGACGTCGCCATAGGTCACCTTGTCGGCGCCGTCGCGGCCGTTGAAGTTGAGATCGTAGACGCGGTCGACGCCCTGCACATACATCGCGAGGCGTTCGAGACCGTAAGTGAGTTCGCCCGCCACCGGCGCGCATTCGACGCCCGCGACCTGCTGGAAGTAAGTGAACTGGCTGACTTCCATGCCATCGCACCAGCATTCCCAGCCGAGACCCCAGGCACCCAGTGTCGGGCTCTCCCAGTCGTCCTCGACGAAGCGCACGTCATGCAAGGCGGTGTCGATACCGATGGCCTTGAGGGACTGGAGATACAGATCCTGCAGGTTCGCCGGCGACGGCTTCATGATCACCTGGAACTGATAATAATGCTGCAGCCGGTTCGGGTTCTCACCGTAACGGCCATCCTTCGGCCGGCGCGACGGCTGCACATAGGCGGCCTTCCAGGGCTTCGGCCCCAGCGCGCGCAAGGTCGTCGCGGGATGGAAGGTGCCGGCGCCCATTTCCATGTCGTAGGGCTGCAGGATCACGCAGCCCTGCTCGGCCCAAAACCGCTGCAGAGCGAGAATGAAGCCCTGGAACGAACGTTCCGGGCGCATGTGCGGAGGCAGGGAGTCCATGGTGGTTTCTGGGCCGTTTTTCCGGGGATTCGCCAAGGGGATCAAGGCGGATCAAAGCGCGCGGACCGTATCGGCGCGGCCTTGCGGAATCAAGGCAATGCGGCCCGATTTGGCGGTAACCGACGGGTAACCGCGCCGGCACATCGCCTGATCAGCAGGGTTAGTCGTTAAGTCCGGCGCACTATCCTGAATGGCATCGGTGGGAACGAACCCGGTCGTCGGGACTTGCCCCATTGAACGGTCCGGCAACGACGGTTGCACGGACCGGAGACCTCCAAGTCTTAAGTTGTCCAAATGTCCAGGGCCGAGGGACCTCCAAGCCTGAAAGCCCAACTTTGTCGCCGGTCTCGAGGACGTGCCCCGTCCTCAGGCCGGCGCAAATGTTTTGGGGGCCTGTTTGCGGCTCCTAGCCCGGCCGATACGCGCCCGTGACGGGATCGCGGCGCAGGGTTGGGACTTCCGTGGTCCCGCTGCGTTCGGCCACCCGCGCCTGGCGGGCTTCTTCCAGTTCATGATTGATCCGCTTGGCGGTTCTGTAGGCCCAGCGGACAACGGCTGCGCTCCCGAGCGCGCCTGCAAGTGCGACCAGCGGCGGCATCTGTCGATTCCTGTCGTTCATCTCAAGCCCCCTGCAATAGTCTCGCGCAACCGCCGGATTCCTGCAATTAGCTTTTAAGCCACCAAATGCCGCGCAATACCGTCCTGCTAAAAGCCGTATTTGGACCACAGCGCGCGAGTCTCCAGCGCCGAGATCAGCTGCTCCGGTAATCCCGAAAATCCGTCGAGCGAGAGCTGCGAGCCCGCGCCGGATTTGCGGCCGAGCAGACCCGACAACATGCCGGATGGCTGCGCGATCACCGGCATCTGCACCTTGTCGCCATAGCGCGCACGCAGCACCGAGCGCAGATCGCCGATGGCATCGCTGAGGCCGAGCGCGATGGATTTTTCACCGGCCCAGTATTCTCCGGAGAACAGCACATCCTCGGCGCCCTTCAGCCGGGCACCGCGGCTCTCCTTCACGAGATTGATGAAGATGGCGTGGATTTCGCGCTGAAGCGATTTCAGCCGCGCCACATCATCGGCATCTTCCGGCAGGAACGGATCGAGCATCGCCTTGTGCTCACCCGCCGTATAGAGACGCCGCTCGACACCGATCTTCTTGATCAATTCCTGAAAACCGAAGGTGCCGCCGACCACACCGATCGAGCCGACGATCGACGACGGATCGACAAAGATTTCATCGCCCGCACAGGCGATCATGTAACCGCCGGATGCGGCGACATCCTCGACGAACACGAACACCGGTAGTTTCTTCTCCGCCGCGAGCTGGCGGATGCGCAGATAGATCTGCCGCGACTGCACCGGCGAGCCGCCCGGCGAATTGATCACCAGCGCAACAGCCTTCGCATTCTTGATCGCAAATGCCTTGTCCAGCAGCCTTGCCACGCCTGCGAGCGACAATCCCGGACGCAGCGGCGTGACGGCGCCGATCGTGCCGGACAGACGCACCACCGGCACGACTGCAGATGCGCGACGGAAACGCGCAGGCAGCAGCCTTGTGATCGCCGTTTTTAAATTGGATTCGCTCATTCAAATTTCCTCGACATTAACCAACTCTTATCACGCTGCTGTCATTGAACCGAGAGACGCTTTCAGCGTTTGAAAACCATAACAGGCCTTTACGCCGCAGCGGGAGAAGACATGAAAATCTATCTGCTCATGCTGATCATCGGTACGCTGCTTACGGCGATCCACTTCACGTCGGCGCCGCAGAAACGTTCCGAAACAGCTCCTCAATAAACAACACGCTGACTGCGGCATCGCCTAGAGCGATGCCCGAAGCGACGACCACGGCAGAACCGCCTGCCCGGCCAGCACGCGCTGGATATGGAGATCAGGCGCGCCATCCGCATCCCGCAGCGAGATGCCGGGCTCAATTGCCGCAGGCGCGCGGCCACCCTTCACAGCACGCACCAACACCCTGATCGCCGGCGCCTCCGCATCGCCATGCACCGGCATGATGGCGACGCTGCCGAAGCCGCGACCCAGCGCCGCCAGCACACCGGCCAATCCGTCCGCCCGCCAGATCAATGTCAGCACGCCGCCGGATTTCAGCACGCGGCGCGCCGCGTGAATCCATGTCTGCAGCGTGTCCTCCGTCGCGACATGGGCGATCTCGCGCGATTTGTTCGGCGAGGCGCGATGGCGCGCGGGATCGTTGAAGGGCGGATTCATCAGTACCGCGTCGGCGCTGTCTTGCGGCAGACCTGCGGCAGCGAACAGCTCCGCGCTCGCGGCGATATCGAGCGTCACGACATCCGCCGCAATACAGTTTGCCGCAGCGTTTTCCCTCGCCAGTTCAGCCAGTTGCGGGTCGATCTCAACCAGTGTCAGGGATAGGCCGGGCACCCGCTTGGCGAGTGCCAGACCGGCCGTCCCCACGCCCGATCCGAAATCGACGACCTTGTGACCGGCTTGCGCCGAGGTTGCAGCAGCCAGCAGGATCGCGTCATGGCCGGCGCGATGGCCGGATTTCGGCTGCCGCAGCCGCAATTGGCCACCCAGGAAGCCGTCCTCCGTGGTCACGATCGCGTCAGCCATAGGCTTAATCCTGCACCCGCAGCTCGTGGGCCAGCCCGGCATCCGTCAGCACACGGCGCGCCTGCAGGTCATCGTCCTCATGCACCAGGATCCGGCGCGGAATGATGCCCAGCGATCCCTCGATCACGCTCATATTCTGGTCCAGCACCAGATGGTGGATATTCGCGCCGTCGAGCAGCGCGCCCACCGCCGAGACCAGCACCACATCGTTCGTCCGCATGATTTCGCGCAATTGGAGGTCGCTCCCTGCCAGTAACCGGGTGTGTATCTATGGGGAAGTCAAGGTTCCGATGCCCTTGCCGCGCCGCTGCGCAGTTTCTATTGTGCGGCCCGATATCGGTCGACGGCAATTCAGCAGATGGGGACACCTGTTTTCAACGTGAATTCGCCCTATTTGAATATAAGCGCTGCCAGTGCCTGCCTTTTTCATGGCCCGACGAAGCGCCCTTGTAATTCGGAGAGCCCAGCGTGGCGGTGATTGTTCCCTTCGAGAGTCACGCGACAGCGTCGATCGACCAGTTGGTCAGCCTTGTCGCCTCTGACATGGAGCGCGTCAATGCGACGATCCTGTCGCGGACCGGCTCGGAAGTCACCATGATCCCCGAGGTCGCCAACCACCTGATCTCGTCGGGCGGCAAGCGGCTGCGCCCGATGCTGACGCTCGCGATGGCCAATCTCACCGGCTACGCCGGCGACGGCCATATCAAGCTCGCGGCCTCCGTCGAATTCATGCACACAGCGACGCTGTTGCATGACGACGTGGTCGACCAGAGCGAACTGCGCCGTGGCAAACTGTCCGCGCGTATGCTGTGGGGCAACGAAGCCAGCGTTCTCGTCGGCGACTTCCTGCTCGGCCAGGCCTTCCGCATGATGGTTGAAGTCGGCTCGCTGCGCGCGCTCGATATTCTTTCCTCGGCAGCCGCCACCATTGCGGAGGGCGAAGTGATGCAGCTCGCCGCCGCCAAGAACACCGCCACCACCGAAGACGAATATCTCGCCGTCATCCGCGGCAAGACGGCCGAACTGTTTGCCGCCGCCTGCGAAGTCGGCCCGGTGATCGCCAACCGCCCGAAGGCCGAACAGACCGCGTGCCGTTCGGTCGGCATGAATCTCGGCATCGCCTTCCAGCTCATCGATGACGTGCTCGATTACGGCGGCAAGGCTGCCAAGCTCGGCAAGAATGTCGGCGACGATTTCCGTGAGGGCAAGATCACCCTGCCCGTGGTGCTCGCCTTCCGCCGCGGCAACGACGCCGAGCGCGAATTCTGGATCAAGGCGCTGGAGCGCGGCGAGATCGGCGAAGGCGACCTCGATCACGCCATCGGCCTGATGACCAAGCACCGCGCGCTGGAAGACACGATCAACCGCGCCCAGCATTACGGCGCCATGGCCGTCGATGCGCTGGCGCTGTTTCCGTCGTCACCGATGAAGACCGCACTGGAGCAGGTCGTGGCGTTCTGTCTGGCACGGACGCACTAAGGCCAGACCTCACTGCACCGCGATGACCACCTTGCCCTTCGCGCGGCCGGTCTCGACATAGGCCAGTGCATCCCCGGTGTTCTCGAACGGGAACACCTTATCGACGACCGGCCGGATCACGCCGGCTTCGATCAGGGACGTAATCTCGCTCAACTGCTGCCCCTGCGCGCGCATAAACAGGAATGAATAGCGTACACCGAGGCCCTTAGTCTTTTTTCGGACCCCTCGGCTCAGCAGGCGCATGACCAGTTTCAGGAACAGGTTCAGACCGGATTCCTTGGCGAAAGCCGGATCGGGCGGACCGGAAATGGAAATGAGCTGGCCGCCCGGCTTGAGCACACCCAGAGATTTATCGAGCGTCTTTGGATCCTGACTATTCAGCACAAGATCGTAGCCCGAGAGGACCTTCTCGAAGTCCTGCGTGTTGTAGTCGATGACCACATCCGCCCCGAGACTTTTGACCAGTTCGGCATTCTTTACACTGGTTGTCGTCGCAACTGTAGCGCCGAGATGCTTGGCGAGCTGGATTGCAAAAGTCCCGACACCACCGGAGCCGGCCTGAATGAAGACCTTCTGGCCGGGCTTCACCTTGCCCACTTCGACCAGCGCCTGCCACGCCGTTAGCCCCACCAGCGGGATGGATGCCGCTTCCGTCATGCTGAGATTTTTCGGCTTCAGCGCCACGTCAGCTTCATTGATGGCGATGAATTCGGCGAATGTACCGACCCGATGATCGCGCGGCCGCGCATAGACTTCGTCGCCCACCTTGAACCGGCTGGCCCTGGATCCTGTCCTGACAACCGTTCCGGCGACGTCGTGACCCAGGATAAAAGGCGGACGATAGGGAAGAATAAGCTTGAACTCTCCATCCCGGAGCTTGGAATCCAGCAGGTTCACAGCTGTGGCGTGAACCCGGACCAGAACATCAGTGTCCTGCACTTCCGGTTCGGGCACGTTGGCCAGGCGCAGAGCGCCCTTCTTTTTGTACTTATCAACGACGAATGCCTTCATGGGCTTTCTCCAATCTCAAGTTAGCAGCGGCGCCAATCGCTCAGGAAGGAAAGAGCCTTCGGCACGAAATCAGCGTGGTACTGGAATATCCCGCCATGCCCGGCGTCTTCGTAGATCACCAGTTGCGCTCCGGGGATGCGTTCGGCCAAGTCGGTGCTGTTCACAGTCGGGACCATGATATCGTTGTCGCCATTCGCGATCAGGACGGGGATCTTGATACGGCCGAGATCCTGAGGCGCCTGTCGGCCCCAGGCTTTGATTGCCTTGAGTTGCCGCAGGAAGGCGCCAGGAGTGGGGCCCTTGTCCCTGTCCGCCTTGCGTTCCTTCAACCGCTTCAGAAAGGCCTTCGCGGCCTGGCGACCATTGGCCGTAGATGTGAAAAACAGATACAATTTCGGGTCGCGTAGCGTCAGCAGACCCTTGATCATGAGCGGCCAGGACACCGCTCCGACCTTATCGATACCTTTGCCGCCCGCAGGACCGGTGCCAGTCAGGATGAGCTTTCGCACAAGACCGGGAGCCTTGAGCGCAACATCCTGCGCCACAAATCCGCCGAGGGAAAAACCGAGCAGATCGACCTTCTCGAAACCCAGCGCCCGGATCAGCGCAATCGCGTCGCGCGCCATTTCGTCGATAGTCACAGGTGCTGTTCCGCCCGACGCACCGATGCCGCGATAGTTGGTCGCGATCACGCGGTGTTTGCTGGCGAGGCCGTCAACGATCCGCGGGTCGAAATTGTCCAGCACCGCTCCCCAATGATTGAGGAGAACGAGCGGCACGCCGCCCCGGGGGCCTAGATCTCGATAGGCGAAGGCAGTTCCTCCGACGTTGATGGAGAGATTGGGCGCCTCAACGTAGCGCACACCAGATCCGACGTTGCCAGGAGCACTCGTCATTGTTTGCTCCATTGCCGCAGCACCTGTGCTGTCGCCAACCCGACACGGCTGCGCTCTCCTGTACTCATCGCTTCTGCCTTCATTTTATCGTGGAACATCCTTGGAGACGGTGTTACTATCGAATTAATAGTAAGTCACTACTAAAAAGATATCGACATGAAGAATCTTTCGGACCAGCCGTGCCTGATTGCCCGAAGCCTTGCGGTAGTGGGGGACGCATGGAGCATGCTGATCATGCGCGACGCCCATGCGGGGCTGACCCGCTTCGATGATTTCCGCAAAGGCCTCGGTATCGCGCCAACGATGCTGACGGGGCGTCTTTCAGCCCTGACCGACGAAGGGCTGCTGGAGAAACGTCGCTATTCCGAGCGTCCGCCACGGGACGAATATGTGCTGACGGAAGCTGGCCGCGACTTTCTGCCGGTGCTGTTTGCGATCGGCGCGTGGGGACGCAAGCATCGCGGCGGGGGCGAGGTCACCCGGTTCTTCGACGCCGAGACCGGAACGGAGATCGATCCCGTTACCATCGACCGCGAGACCGGCGCTCCGGTCGGAACACGTCCCATTCGCGTCGCCGCAATCGAATGAGCGGCGCGGCATTCCGGCGCCATGGCCGTCAATGCGCTCGCGCTGTTTCCGTCGCCGATGAAGACCCCGCTGGAGCAGGTCGTCGCTTTCTGTTTGGCGCGTACGCACTAGAAAATCGTGACGCTCCCGATCACGCGACGGCGCGTGCTTTCTCCCGCGCCGATTCGATGTCGCGCACCGGCGGTGCACCGAACATGCGACCATATTCCCGGGTGAATTGCGGCACGCTCTCATAACCGACGGCGAAGGCCGCAGTGCTGGCACTCGCGCCTTCCCACAGCATCAGCCGCCGCGCCTCGATCAGGCGCAACTGCTTCTGGAACTGCAGCGGCGTGAGTGAGGTCACCGTGCGAAAATGCTGGTGGAATGACGACGGGCTCATGCCCGCAACATCTGCAAGACGCTCGACTAGCACCGGCCGTGCGAAATCGGCGCGCAACACCGCGACCGCGCGCGCGACACGCTGCGCGTGGCTGTCCGGCCAGCCAAGCCGTCGGATCGCCGGCCCGTGGCGACCGGCCAGCAGCCAGTAATGCATCTCCCGCACCAGCTGAGCGCGCAGCACCGGCAATGACGCCGGACGATCGAGCAAGCGCATCAGCCGCAACGCCGCGTCCGCAACTTCGGCATCGGTGGGCTCGACCCGGACACGCGCGAGATCGGCGCTTGGCTCCGCTTTCATCTCGACAACCAGTTCGGCGATCACGGCCAGATCAAGTTCGAACACCAGCGAGAGATAGGGCGCGGCAATGCTCGCCCGTGTGATTTGACTGACGATCGGAACATCGGCCGTGATGATCAGCGAATCCCCGGCGGCGAAGACAAAACTCTCCGTGCCCATGGTGACATGCTTGGTGCCCTGCACGACGAGGCAGACGAGCGGCTGGAAGATCGCGTGAACAATGTCGCTGGGCGTGGTCGCGCGCACGGCAGCAAGGCCGAGGATCGGCGTGGTCGCGATGCCGGCACTATCAGCATGGGTCTCTGTGTAACGGCGAACGGCATTGAGAAGCGTGGTCATGAGGCTCAGCCTACATCATCGTAAATGCGCCAGCACATGATTTTGGAGGATTAGGCAAGGAACGTCGAGCTTCGGGCAACTAGCCCTGGTTCGTCGGGGCGATATCGGAATGGTCACACCACAGGAGCTGACCATGACCAAGATTACCCTCGTTACCGGCGCCAGCCGCGGTCTCGGCCGCAATACCGCTCTCAACATCGCCCGTTACGGCGGCGATGTCGTCCTCACCTATCAAAGCCGCAGCGAAGACGCACAGGCTGTCGTCTCCGAAATCCAGCGCATGGGCCGCAAGGCGGTGGCGCTGCAACTCGACACCGGCAAGATTGCCGGCTTCGCCGACTTTGCTGGTCGTCTGCGAACAGCACTGCGCGAAACCTGGTCGCGCGAAACGTTCGACCATCTCGTGAACAATGCCGGACACGGGGATTATGCACTGATCGCCGATACCACCGAGGCGCAGTTCGATGGGCTGGTGAATGTCCATTTCAAAGGCGTGTTCTTCCTGACGCAGACACTGCTGCCACTGATCGCGGACGGCGGTCGCATCGTGAACCTGTCGTCCGGACTGACCCGCATGTGCCTCCCGGGCTACGCCGCTTATGCCGCCATGAAAGGCGCCGTCGAGGTGATGACCATGTATATGGCGAAGGAACTGGGCAGCCGCCGGATCACCGTGAACACGGTCGCGCCCGGCGCAATCGAAACCGATTTCGGCGGCGGTGCCGTGCGTGACAATCCAGACATCAACAAGACGATCGCCGGCATGACCGCCCTTGGCCGCGTCGGCCTGCCCGACGATATCGGACCGATGATCGCGAGCCTGCTGTCGGAGGATAATCGCTGGGTGAACGCACAGCGGATCGAGGTATCGGGCGGACAGGGGCTGTAGACAAAACAATCCCGGCGCTGACGAGCGGCGCCGGGATGCGTCTCACATATTCAAATTGCTGGTCTGATTCTAGATCCGCGCGACCAATTCCTTGATCAGCGTCGTGATCCGCCCCGTCGGCGATTCCAGTTCTTTCATGATCGAGAAGTGATCTGCGCCCGGGATCTCCTCATAGCTCACCGGCAGACCGTGCTTTGCCCGGTGCACGGCGAGGTCCGCGGTCTGCTGGCGTAGGATCGGCAATTCGCCGCCGCCGACCACCAGCGCGAGAGGCTTGTTCGGGCCGCCATCCTGCAGCAGCGGCGACTGGCGCTTCGACATCGCTTCGTCGAGCTTGAGCTTCTCGTTGAGATAGGACGCGCGGATCGGCTCGAGATCGTAGATGCCGGAAATGGCGACACCGCCCTTCACCTTCGGATGCGACAATGTCGTCGAGGTGAGATGACCGCCGGCGGACCAGCCGGACACCACGATGCGGTTCGGATCGCCGCCGAGCGCCGGAAGCTTCTCAACCAGCGCATCGACGCCGGCATGCATCTCGGCCACGATCTCCTCCAGCGTCGCGTCCGGCGCCAGCGTGTAACCAATCGCAGCGACGTTGATACCGTGGGCGATGGGACCTGCAGCGAAGCAGGTGAAGAAGTCCTTCGAGCGCATCTGCCAGTAGCCGCCATGGATCAGCAGCAGTGTCGGCCCGCCGTCGGCGGCCTTGATGAAATCGAACCTGTTGCGCTCGCGTGGACCGTAGGCAACGTCGAGATGCGCAGGGTACTTCGCCTTCATCGCGTCAGAGCGCTGGCCCCATCCGGCGGCGATGTCGGCGCTGCCCGCAACGGCGGTCGAGTTGTTCAGACCGGCATCGAGCTGCTCGCGCGTCATCGCGCGCCAGTTGGAATCGCCGAAAGGCTTACTCATGGTTGCATCCCTGCATTGTGTGAGGCGACTTGGGTTAAGGAGATTTGGCCTGCGAGTCCCATTTATCCAGAAAATGGTCTACACGGCTACGTCGGGATCGACATCCCAAGCATACGAATTGCTCTGCATCCGAAATTGGAGACGTGCGTGGCCTCTCAGCAAGATCTCATCAAAGCAACGGCCTGCGCCGTGGTCGATCAACTCAATGCCGGAACGGTAACGCCGCTCGACCTGCTGGACGCGCTGGAAGCCCGCATCAAGGACGTCGATGGCCAGGTCAACGCGCTGCCGATCCTGTGTTTCGATCGCGCCCGCGATCACGCGAAGGAATTGATGAAGAAGCCACTCGGCGAACGCGGCATCCTTGCCGGCCTGCCGGTGCCGATCAAGGATCTCACCGCCGTCGCCGGCGTGCGCACCACACAGGGATCGCCGATCTACAAGGACGTTGTGCCAACCAAGTCCAACGTGCTGGTCGAACGCCTCGAAGAAAACGGCGGCGTGATCTATGCGAAATCCAACACGCCTGAATTCGGCGCGGGCGCCAATACGTTCAACGAAGTGTTCGGCGCGACGCTGAATCCGTGGGACCTGTCGAAGTCGGCCGCCGGCTCGTCCGGCGGCGCCGCGGCAGCACTTGCCAGCGGCACGGCGTGGATTGCCCATGGCTCCGACATGGGTGGCTCGTTGCGTAATCCCGCCAGCTTCTGCGGCATCGTCGGCCTGCGTCCGAGCGTTGGTCGCGTGGCCTCCACACCTTCCGTGGCCCTCGCCCGGATGGTGAGCGTGCAGGGCCCGATGGCCCGCACCGTGGAAGACCTCGCGCTGATGCTCGACGCCATGAGCGGCGAACATCCTGCCGATCTGATCTCGCTGCCGAAACTGCCGACCTCGTTCCGCTCCGCCGTGCGCGCCGGCACCGAGCCGAAGCGGATCGCCTATTCGCCGGATCTCGGCATCACCCCGGTCGATCCCGAAGTGGTCGCCATCACCCGCAAGGCAGCGATGGCATTCGCCGACGCCGGCGTGATCGTCGAGGAAGCACATCCCGACCTGCGCGAAGCCCACGAATGCTTCCACGTGCTGCGCGCCTATGACTTCGCGATCTCGAAGCTCCAGCTGCTCCGCGACAAGCGCGATCAGCTGAAGCCGGAAGTAATCTGGAATATCGAGCAAGGCCTAAAGCTCACGGTCGATGACCTGGCGAAGGCGGAAGCGCAGCGTGTCACGCTGGCGGCGCGCGCCTACGAGTTCTTCCAGACCTACGACCTGCTGCTATGCCCGGCGACCATCACGCCGCCGTTCCCCATCGAGCAGCGCTATCTCGCCGAATGCAACGGCACCAAATTCGATAACTACGTGCAGTGGCTCGGCATCGTCTATGCGATCACCCTGACCTGCTGCCCGGCGCTGTCGATGCCTTGCGGCTTCACCTCAAAGGGTCTGCCGGTCGGTCTGCAGGTCGTCGGCCCGCCGCGCGGCGAAGCCTCACTGCTCGCCGGCGCACGCGTGCTGGAAGATATTTTGGGCCTGCGCGACTCCACGCCGATCGATCCGCGCCCGGCGAAGTAACGAAACTCCGCCCTCATACTCGCTCGTCCTGGCTGGCCCTGTGCCGGCCAGGACGAAGCCTTTGGGCAGGGCCGCCCGGAGTACCGCTACCCTTCATAGACTTTTGTCTAAGCCACATTGTCGCATGTCGAGGCTAGTCATGTGCGGCCGCAGCCGGGATGCGGGCATCGCCTGACAGAACGATCCTGCCAGCAGCAATGCATTCCGCGGCATTGGCTTTTCGTGCCGAGCGTGGCAACGGGACATTTCATTTCACGGAATACGAGGGTTCTACGTGGCAGATTCATTCGCACCGCCGGCGGACGGCAAACTCCATTTCGACGACGCCAAGAAACGCATCAAGGCGATCTTCATCGGCTCGATGGGCAATCTCGTCGAATGGTACGACTTCTACGCCTACACCGCCTTCGCCCTGTATTTCGCGCCGGCCTTCTTCCCGAACTCCGACCCCGTCGTTCAGCAGCTCAATGCGGCCGTGCTGTTTGCCGCCACCTTCCTGATGCGGCCACTCGGCGGCTGGCTGTTCGGCTATCTCGCCGACACCTATGGCCGTCGTATATCGCTGACGATCTCGGTCCTGTGCATGTGCTTCGGCTCGCTGATCATCGCCTGCACGCCTACCTATGCCACCATCGGCATCGCGGCACCGATCCTGCTTGCGCTCGCCCGCATCATCGAAGGCCTCAGCCTCGGCGGCGAATACGGCGCCAGCGCCACCTATCTCTCGGAAGTTGCCGATCCCAAGCATCGCGGTTTCTATTCGAGCTTCCAGTACGTCACCCTGATCGGCGGCCAGCTGACCGCGATCATCGTTCTCCTGCTGCTGCAGAAGGTATTCCTCACCGAGCAGGAGCTAAAGGACTGGGGCTGGCGCATTCCGTTCGTGATCGGCGCAGGCCTTGCGGTCTTCACCGCCGTGATGCGTCGCGACATGCACGAGACTGACCAGTTCGTTGAAGCGAAGAAGCAGGCCAAGCCAATGGGTTCGCTGCGCGCGCTGATGGCCTATCCGCGCGAATTGCTGCTGGTTGTCGGCCTCACCGCCGGCGGCACCGCAGCGTTCTATACCTTCACCACCTACATGCAGACCTTCGTCAAGCTCTCGGTCGGCCTCACCGCGGACCAGACCACCACGGTGATCTTCGGCACGCTGATATTCGCCTGCCTGCTGCAGCCGATCTATGGCGCGATCTCCGACCGCATCGGCCGCAAGCCGCTGCTGATTTTCTTCGGCGTTGCTGGCACGCTGGCGACTGTTCCGATCCTGACAGCGTTGCAGGCCACCAAGTCGCCATTCATGGCGTTCCTGCTGATCTGCGGCGCCTGGGTGTTCGTGGCCGGCTATACCTCGATCAACGCGGTGGTGAAGGCCGAACTGTTCCCGACCAATATCCGTGCGCTGGGCGTCGGCGTGCCCTATGCGCTGACGGTGTCAATCTTCGGCGGTACGGCGCCTGCGATCGCGCTGTACTTCAAGCAGATCGGTCATGAACAGTGGTTCTACTATTATCTGTCGGGCATGATCTTCCTGTCGCTGCTGATTTACGCCACCATGCGCGACACCAAGCACAAGTCGGCGATGCACCGTCACGAGTGACGGTCAACGTCTAGCCAAGGAGCGTCAGCCATGATCGAGGATCACACCCCGCCGGAATCCAAGCTGACGCAGACCAAACAGCGCTGGGCGCGCGAAGGCCGGTTTCTCACCGGCAAGATTGCGCGCCCGGACGACCAGCGGCTCCCGCCCGGCCAGCATCTGACCCAGGATTGGCCGGTACTGGATCTGGGCATCACGCCAAACATCCCTCGCGAGCGCTGGCGGCTCGATGTCTACGGCGCCGTCGAGACGCCGCTGTTCTGGGATTTCGGCCAGTTCAGCGCGCAGCCGCAATCGACCTTCATCTCAGACATCCATTGCGTCACCACCTGGTCGCGTTACGACAACCAGTGGGAAGGTCTTTCGACCCGTGCGCTGCTGGATGCGTGCCAGCCGAAGCCCGAGGCGCGCTTTGTGGTGCTGGAATCCCATGACGGCTACACCACCAACCTGTCGCTGGAAGATTTCGCTGCCGAAGACGCACTGCTGGCGCATTCGTGGCAGGGCTCCCCGATCGAGCGCGATCATGGCGGCCCGGTGCGGGTGATCGTGCCGCATCTATATTTTTGGAAGAGCGCCAAGTGGCTGCAGCGCATCCAGTTCGTCGGCGACGACAAGCCCGGCTATTGGGAAGTCCGCGGTTATCACAACCGCGGCGATCCGTGGCAGGAGCAGCGATATTCGGACGATTGATAGAGACGCGTTGATGGAATTCTATTTCAGCACTTCGCAAACGCTGCGATGGTCCTGACGTATCAGTCCCTCGGTGCGGCAAGAGACTTTTGCCCACCAGCCATCGAGCGACTCGCGATCGCAATGCAGCTTCACGCTCATGCCATCGGCAAATGCAATCCATTCGGCAAAGCGATGCGACGGCACGGCGATCACCACGGGGATATCGCTAGAGAGCGCGCGCTCGATCAGATAAGCGAGCCCCTTGCCCTCGCGCTCCTGCTTGCCGAACCGGTTGATGATGACGAGATCGGCGCCCTCGTCGATGGCGTCGGCGACCTGCGTGCCGGCATCGAGCAATTGTCCGACATCGAGCTTGCAGCCCTTGGCGCCGGGACCGAGATCCTGAAACAAGCGCACGTGCGCACCGGTGTGCAGCATGACCGCAGTCAGCTTCGGCACGTCGAATTCGCGATGCCCGAGTTGCACCAATCCGACGGCGCGAACGCCCTGCTTGCTCAAATCCGCCGCGAAGGTGTGCAACACTGCGTCGGGATCCTGATCCTTGTCATAGACAAGTGCAGCCAGATCGCATTGGGCGTCGAACATTGCGAAGTTCCAGTTTAAACCACGGCGCGCCACGAGCGACCAAGGCGGATCAATCCTATTCCAGAATAGAGCCATTCGAAAGCGCGATCGGGCTGACCGTCACGATATATTTATCCGGATACAACGGTGATACCGCCGGCTGGATCGGTTAGAACCTGCGCTTCTTGCCGATATCGCCCTTCAGCGCCAGCAGCTCCTTGCGCGCGGCGGTGGCCGCAGCGCTTTCGATGCCACGATAGCGCTTGATGAGCGTCAAGCCGAATGGCGTGAGGAGAGCTCCGCCCCCATTCTTACCACCCGTCTGGCGCTCGACGGCAGGCTGCCCGCAAATCCGATTGAGTTCATCGACCAGATCCCAGGCGCGCTTGTAGGACATCGCCATGGCGCGGCCAGCAGCCGAAATCGAACCGGTGGCATGAATATGTTCGAGAAGCTGAATCTTGCCCGGTCCGATCCGTCCCTCGGGATCGAGGTCGATGCGGATACTGAGGGCTGGCGCGGGCGGGCTGGCTGGCTTGGACATCGCCGAAGTCTACGTCCCCAAACGCAACCTTGCCAGTCCAACAATCAAGGAACGTTTCAGTGTTGGCGGCATTCGGGGCAAACCACTTCGCCCCTGGTCACATGCGCGATGCCGCGGCAAACCCACCGCCTAGCCATCGCATGTAGCGGCCGCCGTGCCAGCTGATAAATGAAATACACGTCGAGCATGATGAAATCGAATCCGTTTGTTCCAGCATAGATAAGGCGGCGCTCTGCAATCAGAACGCCGCCTTTCTCTTGTCAGCCATCTCTTTTTAGTTAGCCACGCAGCTTAGCCGTGAAGTTTCTTGGCCGTCTCGGCGATGACCTTGCCCTGATAACGGGCACCGGCCAGTTCGTTGGCCGAAGGCTGGCGGCTGCCGTCGCCACCGGTCAGGGTGGTGGCACCATAGGGCGAGCCGCCGGTGACTTCATCGAGCTTCATCTGGCCCTGGAAGCCGTAATTGAGGCCGACGATGGTCATGCCGAAATGCAGCAGGTTGGTGATGATCGAGAACAGCGTGGTTTCCTGGCCACCGTGCTGGGTCGCGGTCGCGGTGAAGGCACCGCCGACCTTGCCATGCAGCGCGCCCTTCATCCACAGGCCACCGGCCTGATCGAGGAAGTTGGCCATCTGCGAGGACATGCGGCCGAAGCGGGTGCCGGTGCCGACGATGATCGCGTCGTAATTGGCGAGATCGTCGATGATCGCGATCGGGGCAGCCTGGTCCATCTTGTAGTAGGACGCCTTGGCGACCTCGGCAGGCACCAGTTCAGGCACGCGCTTGATATCGACAGTGGCGCCGGCTTCGCGGGCGCCTTCGGCAACGGCATTGGCCATCGCTTCGATATGGCCGTAAGCGGAATAATACAGAACGAGTACTTTGGTCATGGTCAGTCTCCGTTGGATTGGGATGAATAGGTCGGGTTGATGATTGGTGGGCGCCGTCAGGCCGCGTCCACCAGAACGAGTTCGGAATCTTCCAGCGCGGTGATCGTGACGTTGGCTTCATCACGGATGGCGACGCCGTCGCGGGCATTGACGCGAATGCCATTGATCTCAATCGCGCCGGCTGCCGGCACGAGGTAGCCATTGCGCGAGCTACCCAGCGGATATTGCGCGGTCTCACCGGCCTTCAGCGTCGTTGCCAGCACGCGGGCGTCAGCCCGGATAGGCAGTGCCCCGGCGTCGTCCTTGAAGCCGCTGGCAATGGTGACGAACTGGCCGGAGCGATCGGCCTTCGGGAACGGCTTGGCGCCCCAGCAAGGCTGGCCGCCCGTTTGTGTGGGCTCGATCCAGATCTGGAAGATCCGCGTGGTCGATGCCTCCAGATTGTATTCGGAGTGCCGGATGCCCGAGCCCGCACTCATCACCTGAACGTCGCCGGCCTCGGTGCGGCCCGTGTTGCCCAGACTGTCCTGATGCGTGATCGCGCCCTCGCGGACATAGGTGATGATTTCCATGTTGGAATGCGGATGCGCGGGGAAGCCGGTGTTCGGCGCGATCTCGTCGTCGTTCCAGACACGCAAGCTGCCGTGGCCCATATTCTCGGGGTCGTAGTGGCTGCCGAATGAGAAGTGATGCTTAGCCTTGAGCCAGCCGTGGTCGGCACCGCCGAGTTTGTCGAAAGGTCTGAGGTCGATCATGACGAAATCTCCGTCGTTTGATGCATTTGCATCCTGGGCATCTGGATATGCCCGCGCAGATGGCGCATAAATAGAAATGATGGAAACTCATCGTTTCGGATTTTGAGATGCCAAAACTTCCCGACTTCGAGGCGCTGGCGATTTTCGCCAAGGTGGTCGAACTGCGGTCCTTTGCGGCGGCGGCGACCGAGCTGACCCTGTCCAAGGCCACCGTCTCCAAGGCGGTCGGTCGGCTCGAGGATCGCTTGGGCGCACGGCTGTTCAACCGGACCTCACGGCGGCTGGCGCTGACCGACTCCGGCAAGACGCTGGCGGTGAAGGCCGCGCAATTGCTGGCGGACGGCGAAGCGCTCGAGAACGAGGCGCTGGCGCAGTCGGCGACACCGCGCGGGCTGGTACGGCTGGCCGTGCCGATGACCTACGGCACCAATACGGTGGCGCATCTGCTGCCGGAGTTCCTCGCCAAATATCCGGAAGTCTCCATCGACCTCAGCCTCAGCGACGCCACCGTCGATCTGATCGGCGAAGGTTTCGATGCTGCAATCCGCATCGCCACGCTGCCGGACTCATCGCTGATCGCGCGGCGGCTCTGCCCGGTGAAGCGCCACATCGTGGCGGCACCGTCCTATTTTGCGAAATACGGCCGGCCGACGCACCCCATGCATCTCGCCGACCACAAATGCTTTGGCTACACCTATCTCTCGACCCCCGGCGTCTGGCACTTCACCAATGCGGCCGGCGAACAGGCCAGCGTTCGGCCGGCGGGGCCGCTCCGCGTCAACAATGGCGAGGCGCTGCTGCCTGCGCTGATCGCCGGATTGGGGATCAGCGACTTGCCGGATTTCATCGTCGGTGATGCATTGGCGAGCGGCGCGCTGGAAGCCGTGTTGCAGGACTGGTCGCAATCGTCGAGCGGTGTCTACCTCGTCACGCCACCGGGCGGTCCCCGCCCTGCCCGTGTCGAAGTGCTGCTGGAATTTCTTGCTGACAAACTCGCTGCCACCGGCAAGCGCGCACGCAAGACATCAGGCTAGCTCGCCTTCATCATCAGCCCATAGATGCCGAAATACTGGTCGCGCATATTGGCGATATCGAATTCGGTGACGAAATCCTTCGCCGTCCTTGCGATCTTCGCAGCAAGCTCAGGCTGCGCCGCAAGCGCCGCGATCTTGTCGGCGAGATCCTCGGCGGATCCGACCTTGAATTTGATACCGTTCGAGCCATCCACCAGCAGTTCGGCCGGGCCATCGACATCCGCGGCGATGACAGGCAGGCCGACCGCCATGGCTTCGAGCAGCACCAGTCCGAAACCTTCGAAACGCGATGGCAGGACGAAGATATCGGCCTCGTCCAGCGGACGGCACACATCGGTGCGCCCACACAGAAAGCGAATACGATCGGCGACATTTTCGGCGATCGCCTGTGCCTTCAAACTCAGGAGGGTCGACTCGTCGCCCGCTGGCGGGCTGCCGACAAAATCGCAGCGAATGTCGAGCCCGCGTGCCGCGCAGAGACTGACCGCCTTGATCAGGATGTCCTGCCCCTTCTGCTTGGGATAGATGCGGGCGACATTGATCAGCCGCAGCGGCGAGCCGAAGCGACGTTGCCGCGCCACTCTATCGAATGTCGCGAGCGGGATGCCGTTATGCACCTTGAACAGGCGCTTCAGTTTGACAGCTTCACATTCACGCTCGACCGCAGCAGAGATCGCGATGTTCCAATCGACGAACCGCTGATGCAGCCGAAGCTTCACGCGGTCCCACCCGTTGACGAGGCCGGTATTGTGAATCGTGTAGCCGACGCTCATCGGACGATACAGTTTACTCAACATGGCGAAGTGCTTGGCGCCGCTGTCATGCGCATGGATGATACGAATATCGTGACGGCGGATGATGTTGAGTAAACTTAGAATGACACGTGGATTGCGGTTCCCGGGTGGACGCTTGAGGAAGTAGACCGGATGACCTGTCGCTGAGAGCTCGGCAGCAAGGTCGGGATGGAAAAAGTCGTTGATGACAACGAAAACCTGCGGAATGTCCTCTCCCGGCGTGCAACTGGCAGCGAAATTGATCAGCAGTCGCTCGGACCCGCCCACGGTCAGCGACGAAATCAATTGAAGCACACAACCCACTTTGAAATGCTCCCGGCCCGAATGCCGGGCGACTTCCAAATCCGTCGCGCTCCAAACGGCCCGATTGCGAAATAGCGCCAGGGTTTTTGTCTGTTCGGAGTAATCCATTCCCTATTTCGGCTGACGCTCGTGGCTATTCTGCGGCGCACCAAATGCGCCGCGGAAGGGAATTCTGGCGGAAAGGCGGCAGAGTTGGGCGGGAATACGCACGCAGGTTGACGGTGGGCCCAAACACATCAGATTTTCTGAAAGCGCAAAACTTCCACGCCATTTCCAGCAACGCTACATTCGTTGCTTTCGCTCGATGATATTCAGTCAGCCATTTCATTGACTGAATCCGTGTCGGACGTAGCTTTGATGCTCGCCATTGCATCAGAGAAAGTGACCATGACCACCGCCTCCCCTACACGCCGTTTGCTATCAACGCTCATCGCCACAGCCTTCAGCGCAACGCTCGCCACCTCCGCTTTCGCGGCAGACCAGATCACGCTGCGCGTCGGCGACCAGAAGGGCGGCAACCGCTCGCTGCTGGAGATCTCCGGCTTGGCGAAGGACTTGCCCTACAAGATCCAGTGGTCGGAATTCCCTGCGGCGGCGCCGATCCTCGAAGCCATCAATGCCGGCGCACTCGATGTCGGTTACACCGGCGACCTCTCGTTCCTCACGGTCTATGCCAACGGCGCACCGATCAAGGCGATCGGCGGCACACGCTCCAATGCGGACACACAGGCGATCCTGGTGCGCAACGATTCACCGATCAAGACCGCTGCCGACCTCAAGGGCAAGCGCCTCGCAGGCACACGCGGCGGCTGGGGCCAGTTCCTGATTGAGGCGACGCTGGAGAAAGCCGGTTACAAGACCAGCGACGCAACTTTCGCGCCGCTCGGTCCCGTCGATGCCAAGATTGCACTTCTCGCCGGTTCGATCGACGGCTGGGCCGTGTGGGAGCCGTACATCTCCTATGCCGTGCTCAAGGACAATGCGCGGGTGGTTGCCGATGGCACGGGCCTGACCCCGACCCTGACCTTTATCGTCGCTTCCGAACAGGCGATTGCCACCAAGCGCGAGGCCGTCGCCGACCTGTTGCAGCGGCTCAACAAGGCCCGCACCTGGTCGCGCGAGCATGTCAATGAATATGCCAAAAACACCGCCGAATTGACAAAGCTGCCGGAAGACGTGCTGGCGCGCGCCTACAAGGCGCAGGACACACGGCCGATCGCCATTGACGATGGCGTGGTGAAGGAGTTCCAGGAAGCCTCCGACCGCGCCACGCGCTACGGAATCCTGTCGAAGCAGGTCGATGCCAGCAAGGCCGTCGACCGCAGCTTCACGCAGGCTGCGCCGGCGTCGAACTAGCGGGCGGTTGCGCAGCGAGAATGCGCATCGTGGCGATCGCCGCGATCAGCGACAACACTGTAGCGACGCTGAACAGCGTCCCATAGCCGAGCAGATCGGCAATGCGGCCCGACAGCATCGAGCCGATGAAATAGATGATCAGTTGGGCACAGGCCAGAATCGTGAAGTCGGTGCCCGGCTGATCCTTCGATGCCGCCGCCATAAACAGGCTGTAGAGCGCAACGATCTCCATGTAGCGGATCAAGGTCTGGAATCCGGCCGCGCCGAAAATCGGCCAGATGCCGGTCACGACACCCAGCGCATGCGCCGTGAACAGCGCAAAGCAGATGGTGCGGAGAATGCCCAGCAGACCCAGCGTCCAGCCGGTGCCGCAGCGTTGCAACAGCCATGCTGCGCCAGCGGCACCCGCGAGGCCCGCCGTCGTCGCGGCGCCGCCGGAAAGATAACCGATCTGTTTGAGCGGCACCCCGGCATCGACGAGGTAGCTGCCCTCCATCGCCTTCACGAGGCCTTCGCTCATCCGGTAGATCAGCGCGATCCAGAGAATGTTGCGCACCTCGCGGCGGCGCAGGAAGGCCATCACCGAAGGCCGCGGCTTCGACGGATCGATCTGGTCGGCTTCGTCCTCGCGCATGGCGAAGGCGGCAAACAGCGGGATCAGCGAGAAGCCGGCGATGGTCAGCAGCATACCGGTCCAGCCGATCTGCGCATACAGCACCAGCCCGAGCGTGCCTCCGATCACGACACCAAACGCGACCGAGCCGCCCTGGATAGCATTGCCGATGGCGCGATCCTCCGGCGCGAGATATTTCGCGGCGTAGCCATCGGTGGCGATGTCCTGTGTCGAGATCAGCAATGAGCCGAACAGGCCCACCGTGATGATGCCCCAGATATTGGTTGCGCCAAGCGGGATCAGACACAGCAGGCTAATAATCACGCCGGTCTGGGTCACGATCACCCAGCCGGCACGATGCGCGCGCGCGAAGGGACGGATGCGATCGACGATGGGCGCCCAGAAGAACTTCAGCAACAGCGGCAGGAACCAGAGACTGAGATAGCCGATCTCGCTGCGCGACACGCCGGCCTCGCGCATGATCGGTGGCAAAGCCGCTGCGAACAGATAAGACGGGATCGCCTGTGCCAGATACAGCCCGCCCAGCACGACGAACAGCCGCTTGCGTCCCATGACGGTGACCGGCGCAGATGCGTTAAGCTCCGCGGTGCTCATGCGAGGCCGCGATGTTCGGCGAGAAAGGCGCGCGCGGCGATCTCGTCCTCGAGCGCCACCAGCGGCATCGGCCAGAGCTTCCGAAACGTCTCTTCCATCTTCTTGTTGGCGCCCGGGCGTACAATCGCCACGGCACGGCAGCGCGCGGAGATATGGCCGCGCGTCGCCTTGAACCACAGCGCCTGCTCCCGCTCGCCGGCGACGGACAGTTTCCCGCCGCCCCCGAACACGGTCAGAAGTTCGAATGGCGCATCATGCTCGCCGACCCGGGCCAACGCGGCCAGATAATCGCGCTCGTCCGTCTCCGCGTAAGGCGGCAGGAACCGTAGCGTCAGCAGGCTCCCATCAATCTCCAGATCCACCATGATGGCAATTAAAACTCCCTGGGAAGTGGCCTTGGAAGGTTTGTCTCGTTTGAGCGTGATCTGATCCGAAAACCGGCGACCACTTTTCGGGATCACGCCCTAGAATGTCTTGCGATAGCCGACCGTCACGGTGCGGCCCCAGGAATAGACCGGCAGGTTGCGCACCGAGGTTGCTGTCGGGTTCTGCAGCTCCGTATCGAACAGGTTGTTGACGGCTGCATAGGCCTCGCCGCCATAGACCGGCCCGCTCAGCGCGGCATTCATCGTGAAACCACCCTCGATGGGATAGACCGTATTGGTCAGGTTGATGCCGCGGTTGCGGCTGGCATAGCCCTCGCCTTCAATGCGCAGCTTGATGCCGTTGTCGAAGCGATAGTCGCCGAAGATCAGACCGCGCACCGGACTGCCGATCCGGTTGTTGGGCAGCCACGAGTCGAGCACGCCATCCTTGTTGGTGTCGTAGCGGCCTTCCTTGTAGCCGATCGTGGTACCCAGCGTGAAATTCCGGCTGATCGCCATCTCGCCGATATATTCGACGCCGTAGATCATTTCCTTCTGCTGCGAGATCAGGTTGGTGACCGGATCGAACGTCACGCCCTTCTCGGAGGTGCTGACAAAACCGGTGATGCTGCCCTTGTAGGGGCCGTCGCCGCCGCGGACGCCGATTTCATAGTTATTGACGATCTGGGCTTCCGGCGCGATCGAGGTGAAGGAGATGGTCTGGCGCGCCAGCGGCAGGCAGTTCGGCGTCGCCACCGGACAGGCAAAGGCCGTGGATGACAGGCCGGCGCGGCGCGTATAGGCGCCGACATCGGGCAGCGCATAGCCCTGCGAGAAACCGCCGAACAGATCGATCTTGTTGTTGAGCTTGAAGGTCGCGCCGAGATTGTAGGTCGGCGAGGCATATTCGTACTGGCCGCCGATAACATTGAGCGCCGGCAGAACGAAGCGCGTCACGGGCGAGATCGCGGCATAGGCGGCCGGACGCAGGAAATCGTCGACGCTGAGATCGAAATGCTCGTAGCGAACGCCGCCCCGCGCGGTCAGCCGATCGGTGATCGGGACTTGTACCAATGCAAATCCGGCGGTCGTCACCTGGGTCAACGGCGTGAACACATCGCGGCCATCGGTCAGCGTCTGCCATGTCTTGTCATGAACGACGTCGGTGCCCCAGGTCACCTTGGCCCCGTTCCAGATGCGGTCGAGCGGCGTATCGATCGTCAGATTGACGCCACCGCGCTCGGAATACAGCGTGGTCTGGTTGGCCGGGCTGGTCGGGCTCAGCGGGTTGCCGGAATAATAGACCAGCGAGTTATAGGGATAGGAAAATTCCGAATAGTTGAAGCGCTTCTTGATATCATTGTAGAAGCCGACCACGCTGAGATTGCCAAGCACGAAGTCGGTATCGCTGTAGCGCAATTGGAACGAGCGCGAATCTTCCAGCACGCTCTGCCCGGTATAGGGCTTGGTGAAATCCGGCTTCGCATAGGCGCCGGAATAGTCGGTGAGGTATTTCGGCGTCTGGTCGAGATAGAACTGGCTGATCGAGGCTTCGATGCGCTTGCCGCCATCGAAATCGTAACCGATCTTGCCCAGGAAATTGCCGCTGGCGAGACGATCACCACCTCCCTGCCCGAGCATGGCGTCCGATGGCAGCTCGCGGCCCGCGCCGTCATAGGTCTTCTGCGCGCCGCGGCCGCTGCCGACGAATACATAGTCGATGCCATTCGTGCCCTTGCCACTGACCGTCGCCGACAGCTCCGGTGCCAGCGAACCGCCGGGATCGGCAGTGAAGGTGCGCAGCGCCGTATTGACGCTGACGCGCGGACCGCCCGGCTGCGCTTTCTTGGTAACGAAATTCACCGTACCGCCCGTCGCGCCGGCGCCATACAGGCTCGATGCACCGGCGACCAGTTCGATGCGCTCGACGGAATTCAGATCGATCAGCGACAGGACGCGCGAGACGTCGCGGAGCGGCGTCGTCAGCGGCACGCCGTCCATCAGCACCAGAAGGTCGCGGCCGCGATAGCTTTCGGAAGCGCCGGAGATGGTCTGGTTCGACACCGAGAAGCCCGGCAGCAATTTTGCCAGCAGCGCCGATGCGCTGCCGCTCTGCTTGAGCTGCTCGTCAATCTCCTTCTGATCGACCACCTGCACGGTCTGCGGAATATCCGAAATCGAGCGCTGGGCACGCGCGGCGGTCACCGTGATCTCGTCAAGCGTGACGCCCGCGCTCTGCTGCGCAACGGCCTGCGACGACATGAGCCCGACGGCGGGGATGAGGAGGAACTGGCTGTAACGCATGAGCTCGGAGTCTTCCGTATGTTCGTGGCGACGAAGCACTGGAGAGGTCGAGCCGGTCAATTCGACCGAGGCCGCAGCAGTTTGGAATCAATGTAAATTCCGGCCGCGGCTTTACTCTTCTTACGCCTGTGCATTCCGTCTATCGTCACAGCGATACGGCACAGCCCATGGCATGACTTGGACTCGGTGAATTGATAGTCGGACTGGAGCGAACGAAGCGGTTTGGATTCGATGCTGTGGCAAACGCGCATCAGTCGCGGTCTCCATCCTGCGTCGATGCCGCTCCCGATTGCCCTCTCGTCCCGCTCTGGCTGGTTGCCGACGATATCGATGACACCCTGCGCAAGCCGCTTGAGAGCCGCCTGCCGTGGAAGACCGTGCAGCGCAATTCGCTGGGATCGTTTCGCGCAGCGCCGTTCCAGTCAAAGGCGATCCTGCGGATGCAGCCGCATCTCGGACTGATGTCGTGTTTCGATCCCGCGCCGCTCTGGACCATGCCCGACGACGATAGCGCCACGACCGGCAACGACTCGCCGCAGGACATCCTGGTGCTGCGGCCGTCCGACGGCGTGGTGATCGTCCAGCAGGATGGCCAGCGCCAGACATGCATGCCGCGCGAGGCGATCATTCTCGATCCCGGCCGCGCCACCACCTTCATCATGAATGATGTGAGCCGCGTCGACTGCCTGCTACTCCCCAGCAATGGCCATACCGGATTGCGCCACATCGCCCATGACAATGGCGGGCTGATCGCGCTTGGCCATTACGCCGCCGCGGTGATGCGCGGCTTGCTGCCGATGAATTCGGCGGCGCTGACCGGTCTTGCCATCGATTATATGAACGGCCTCGTCGCCACCATGATCGATGAAGCCGATGCGCCGGAGCGACGCGCAGCATTGCGGCCGGACCGGCCAACCATCAGTCTCTTGTCCCTCAAGGCCGATATCGAGGCCAGCCTCAGCCAGCCGACGCTGTCGCTGGAACGGCTTGCGACGACGCATGGCGTCACCGCGCGCTACTTCCAGAAACTGTTCGAGGCCGAAGGCCGCACATTCTCGGATTATCTGCTGGAGCGTCGGCTCGAGCGCGCCTTCCATATGCTGCGCGACGGCAACCGCGGGGATCGCGCCGTCAGCACCATCGCTTTCGAGGTCGGCTTCGGCGACCTGTCTTATTTCAACCGCACCTTCAAAAAGCGCTTCGGCGCCACGCCCCGCGAGATCCGTGCGCGATTTGAGACGATGCTGCTGGATACGATGCCGGATACGGACGCCTGAAGCGTCAGTTCACCTTCGCAATCGTCGTCCCGTTGCCCGGCAAAATCTCCACGGTCGCCGTGCGGCCCGCGACCAGCGTCGCACCTGCCGGAACAGCGTCGAGCGCGATGCGCACCGGCACGCGCTGGGCGAGACGGACCCAACTGAAAGTCGGCGTCACATTGGCCAGCAAATTGCTGCCCTCCGCACGGTCACGATCCTCGATGCCGGCGGCGACGCTCTCCACATGGCCGGTAAGCCTGGCGGCATCGCCCATCAAGTGAATATGGACGGGATCGCCTACGTGAATGCGCGAGAGCTTGGTTTCCTCGAAATAGCCGTCCACATGCAGGCTCGACGTATCGACCAATGCCATCACGCCCTTGCCGGCAGTGACATAGGTGCCGGGGCGCAGGTCCATATTGGAGATCACGCCCGAGACCGGCGCGTGAACCTCGCTGCGATCGAGATTGAGCTGCGCCACCGCCTGATCGGCGACGGCCTGATCCAGTGACGCCTTGGCGAGGAGTTGCGTCGCCAGCACCTGTTCCTGCTTCTGCTGCGAGACAGCAGCCGTTGTCAGCTCCTTGTAACGCTTGAGATCGAGTTCGGCCTGCTCCAGGCTGGCCCTGCGGCCGGCGACGACGGCTTCGGCCTGCTGCAGCGCCAGCGCGAAACGCGCGCGGTCAATCCGCATGATGACATCGCCGCTCGTCACCTTCTGATTATCACGCACCAGAATCTCGGTAACGAAACCGGACACATCCGGCGCCACGGTGACCACATCGGCGCGGACGCGGCCGTCACGTGTCCATGGTGCATCCATATAATAGACCCAGAGATAGCGCCCCACGGCAAGCGCGGCGATGACAGCCAAAGCGGTGACGGCGAAACGACGAACGAAACTCACAGCATTTTTCATGACAGCAATCCGGAAGACAGATAGACCACGCCGCCCAGGAGGCAGACATACAGAGCAAGATCGAACAGCGCGCGGTGCCAGACATAGCGATAGAGGCCGGAGCGTTCGATCAAGGGGCGCAGCAGTGCGCCGATGGCGTAAGTGATGACCAGCCACAGCATCAGCGATGGCAACAGCACACCGAACAGATCGATTTCATATCTCATGCCGCCACACTCCCGGCGAGAAGGCCCTGTTCGGGCAGATAGGCGGGTGCTGTCGGAAACAGACCGCGGCGAATGCCGACGAGGCCGATCAGAGCATCCGCGCGCCCAGCCCCGCGCTCGCTTATGGCTTCCGCCAGCGCGTGATCGACCTTGGCCAGCAGCGGCTCAGGCATCTCGTCGCCTTTATAGCTGCGGAAACTCACGGCAAGCTCATCCAGCATCGCGTCCATCGCTCTGAGCGTCGGCAGCGACAGATGATGGCGGGCGCGACGCAGATCGACGATGTTTAACCCGACCCGCAGCTCGCGCAGATTATCGACCATGCGCAGTTCTGAGTCTTTCAGCGCCGTCAGCCGCGGCGCCAGCAGACCGATGCGATTCAGCATCAACCCGGCAAAGGCGGCGCGATCACGGTTGCCGCGCTGTTCGGCAGCCTGCGCGATGGCGATCCAGCCGCGCCGCATCAGCCGCTTCACGCTCCATTCGGAGCCGACCGAGCGGATCAACTGGATCGAAATGACGGACAGTTCGGTGCCGACGAAGAAGGCCACGCTGGAATTAGCGAAACTCGCGAAGTCGGCATTGTAGGTCGTCTGCAACGCCATCAGCGTCGCGGTATTCGCCGCCAGCAGCATGCCGATGAAGAAGGTGGCGGGGCGTGCGATCAGGTAACCGAACAGCAGGAACGGCGGCGCCAGCACGGCGACCAGCACTTCGACATCGGTGATGGCCGGCAGGATCGCGAACAGATAGAGCGCGATGATCACCATCGCGGCCAGCGTCCATTTGGCAAAGCCGCGCAACCCCACCGCGGGATCATCCATGCTGGCGAAGAACGAGCAGCCGACGGCCGCCATAGTCGGTGCTGTCGCGCCATCGGTCCAGCCGGTGGCGATCCAGAACGCGCAGCAGACGAGGATGGTCACGAATACGCCTGCTGCGGACCATAGCGCCATGCCGTGATCCACATGCCGCACCGGGGCCACACCGGCTTCGGCCTGAAAGGCGAGTTTCGCGCCCGGCGGACGGCCGCCCTCGGCAATCGCCTGATTGAGGACCCGGCAATCCGCTGAGATATCGACGAGCTCGCGCATCCGCATCAGCAGACTGGCGATCATGATTTCGGTCCATGACGACGACGCGCTCAGCTTCGGCTGCTGCGCGGCGATCATGCTGCGCAGCCGCTCGGCGGGTTCACGGTCGGTGCTGTTGTCAGCAATCCAGGCGGAGACGTCGACGATCAGCGCCATCAATTGCGGTGAGGTCGTCCGCGCGTCTTCGCCCAGCGCGTCGATGCGATCGCCCATGGATGACAGCAGCGGCAGGAATGTCAGCATGCGCGTGCGCAGGGCACGCATCCAGTGCGCGGTCTCGCGTCCGCCGAGCCGATCATAGGCCAGATGATCGGCGAGCGTATCGATATCGACGGCATCGGCGGCGAGCTTGAGGCGCAGATCGCGCGTGGCCGGATCGGCACTGCGGCCGGCCAGCATGTCCTGCGTCAGCTTGCGCGCTCCGGCAAGCCAGCTATCGACCCGCGCTGCAACCGCGGGGCCGACGCTGCGCGGCAGCAGGATCGTGGATACCAGCGTCGCGCAGAGAATGCCGACAATGATCTCCTCGCTGCGCGCCACCGCCGTATCGAAGATGGCTGCGGGTTCGTTGACCGAGGGAAAGCTGATCAGCGCGCAGGTATAGCCTGCCAGCATGAACATGTAGCCGCGCGGCGTCCTGTCCAGCAGCGACACATAAAGACAGAGACCGACCCACAGCGCGATGGCGAGACTCAGCAGTTCCGGCGAATTGACCAAGTTCGGCACCAGCACCACGCTGGCCGAAGCCCCAACCAGCGTGCCGATGACGCGAAACAGCGCCTTCGAACGCGTCGCGCCGGCCAGCGGCTGCGAGGCGATATAGACCGTGGCCAGCGCCCAGTAGGGCCGCGGCAGATCCATCGCGAAGCCGATCAGCAGCGCCATCATGCCGGCGATGAAGGTTTTCACGGAGAAGATAATATCGGCGTGACGGACAAGAAACGGCGGTTGGGCAGCAGCGGAGATCATGGCAACGCGTCCGCCTCCTCGGCGGCCTCATACAGGCGATTGGCCGATTGCTCGATCCGTCCGAGCACATCGAAGGCAATAGCGAGTTCATCCGGCGCGATGCCCTTCATCAGGTCACCGCGCAGCCGGCGCATGACGCGCCTGATCTCTTCGGCCTTGGCTTCGCCAAGCGGGGTCAGGTGCAAAACCTTGGCGCGGCGGTCGGTTGGGTCCTCGCGGCGCTCGACGAGCCCTTCGGCAGCCAGCAGATCGATCAGCCGGACCACCGATGGACCTTCGAGCCCCATTTCGTCGGCGAGCACGCCCTGACGCACATTCTCCCGTCCGGGCCGCGACAGGATCAGCAGCGGATGGGCCGTGGCTTCGGACAGGCCATGCGCCGACAGGGTCTGGTCAGCCTTGCGGCGCCAGACCCGTGCCAGTCGCGCAACCAGCAGGCCCAGTTCGGCCTGGATATGCGCTTGGGAGTGGGGCATGGAAATTAGATAGGACCCTATCGATTAGGCTGCAATCTATTTTGTGCGTCGCATCAATCACGGTGTGGTGAGCGCCGCCGGGGACCCCGGCACCTGCAGGCCCGGTCGGGTGGCCGTAACGCGGGAAACAACGCCGGCAGCCAAATATTGAGAATTTCCCAATGATTTCCGTGGGCCATATCTTTCAGCGATTGAAATCCCCCTTGTTTCTGCCATGTTCGCGCCCAAAGCAGGCATCGGGTAGTGTTCTCCGGCGCGCGAATCTCCATCGCGCGGATGCTCCAGTTGAAAGCGGCAAAGGAATTCCATGGCGAAGCCAGCAGTGATTGTCGTCGGCGCGGACAAGGGTGGGGTCGGCAAGACCACGGTTTCGCGGACGGTTCTGGACTATTTCAGCGCCAACAACGTCCCGACGCGCGCTTTCGACACCGAAGCGCCGCGCGGCACGCTGAAGCGGTTCCATTCGGACATCACCGAAATCGTCGACATGACGACCACGTCCGACCAGATGAAGATCTTCGATACGCTCAACAGCGCATCCCCCTCGGTGACCGTGATCGACGTCCGCGCAGGCCTGCTGTCCCGGGCGCTGGCCGATCTGCGTGACATCGGCTTCCTCGATGCCGCCAAGTCCGGCCAGATTACCTTTGCCGTTTTCCATATACTCGGCCCGTCGATCGCCTCCCTGGACGAGATCGCCGAGACCGCCGGCTTCATGGACGGCGCCAAGTATTTCCTGGTGAAGAACTTCATCAACAACACCAGCTTCTTCGAATGGGACCAGGCGACCTACAACTCCTATTTCCACCGCATCAAGGGCGCCACCGAGATCACCATCCCGAAGCTGAACGAAATGGCCTATGAGCAGGTCGAAGTCTCCAGCGTGCCGTTCCTGAAATTCGTCGCCAACAAGGGACCGCATGACGAGACCGCGAACTATTCGTTCGTGCTGCGCGGCTATGTCCGGCACTGGCTGGCCAACGTCTGGAGCGAATTCGACCGCATCAAGCTGACCGACATCGTCCACGACAAGCCCGGCGCCCGCAGCCCCGGCGAGAAGTAAGTCCATTTAACGATTGGAGCGGCGTCGGATTCGCCTGATATTGCGCCGATGCGACGCACGCCCGTTTATATCATCTGCTCGACGCGACCGATGGTCGGCAAGACCCTCGTCGCGCGCCTGTTGTGCGAATTCCTGAAGCTGCAGCGCGGCGACGTCACCGCCTTCGATGTCAGCCTGAAAGAACCGTCGCTGCTGGATTTCCTGCCGAAACTGACCGAGACCGCCGACGTCAATGACACGTTCGGCAAGATGTCGCTGATGGACCGGCTCATCATCAATGACGACATCGCCAAGGTGATCGACCTCGGCTATTTCGCCTTCGATGAATTCTTCAAAATGACCGGCGAGATCGGTTTCGCCAAGGAAGCCGCACGCCGCGGCGTGGCGCCCATCGTGTTCTTCATGGGCGACAGCGACCGCGCCTCATTGCGCGGCTACGAGATGCTGCAGCAGCAGTTGACCCGCAATTCGCTCTATGTGATCGACAACGAACACGTGCTGCGCGGCGAAATCCCGGTGGCGCTGGCGCAGGGCCGCATGCTGCGCATCGCGGCGCTGCCGGTGTTCCTCAAGACCTATATCGACCGGCTGAATTTCTCCTTCACCGGCTATTTGCGCTCGGAGCAGGATTCATCGACCGAGCTACATCAGTGGATCAGGAAGAATTATTTCAGCTTTCGGGAAATCGAGCTGGGACTTTTGCTGCAGGGGTCGTGACGGGCAATCAATGTCCGTCGAACGTCATCAACGTCCGCACCGGCACATTCATCGCCCGCAGCTTGGCCGCGCCGCCGAGATCCGGCAGGTCGACGATGAAACAGGCGGCCATCACCTCAGCACCGATCTGGCGCATCAGTTTGACCGCACCTTCAGCCGTGCCGCCGGTGGCGATCAGATCATCCACCAGGATCACGCGCTCGCCGGGCTTGATGGCATCGGCATGCACTTCCATCTCGTCGATACCGTATTCAAGGGAGTAAGCGATGCGCACGGTGGTGTGCGGGAGCTTGCCCTTCTTGCGGATCGGCACGAAACCGGCCGACAACTGATGCGCCACTGCGCCGCCGATGATGAAGCCGCGCGCTTCCATGCCGGCAACCTTGTCGATCTTCAGCCCCGCCCATGGCTGTACCAGCTCATCCACCGCGCGGCGGAACGAGCGCGCATCACCCAGCAATGTGGTGATGTCGCGAAACAGGATACCCGGCTTCGGATAATCCACAATGGTGCGGACGGAGGCTTTGAGATCGTGCGCGAGTTCGGGTGTCATCAGGGTCTTTCGATTCTTCAGATGGAGATCAGTTGGGGCGCTGCCCCAACCGAAATGCGTTTTCGACGATACGTAAGCCGACCTCGCCGCCAAGCGACATCAGCGATTCCGGATGAAATTGCACGCCGCCGACCGGCAGCGTCTTGTGTTCGATGGCCATGGCGACACCGTCCTCGGTCGAGGCCGTCACGGTGAGCACATCGGGCATGCTGTCCTGCTCGACGAACAGCGAGTGATAGCGGCCGATGACGATCTCATTGGGCAGACCGTTCATTAACCGCCCGCCCCGCACCTGCACACGCGACGGGCGGCCATGGGCCGGCTGCGCCAATTGGCCGAGCACGCCGCCGAAATATTCGCCGATCGCCTGCACGCCCAGGCAGACGCCAAACACCGGCAGCTTCTTTTCCATTGCTGTATCCAGCGTCTTGCCGATGCCGAAATCGGCCGGACGTCCCGGCCCCGGCGACAGCACCAGCAGATCGAAACTCTCGCGGTTCAGGACGGTCTGTGCATGGACATGACGAACCACGCTGACGGTCGCGCCGACCTGACGGAAATAATCCGCCAGCATATGCACGAAACTGTCGTCATGATCGATCAGCAGCACCTTCTTGCCCGAACCGGTTGCATCCGGCGCGAAGGCCGACAGCCGCTTCGGCGGATCGCCGCGCAGCGCCTGGAACAGGGCTGCAGCCTTGGTCTGACATTCTTTCTCTTCGGCGACGGGATCTGAATCGAACAGCAGCGTCGCGCCGACGCGCACTTCGGCGAGGCCATCCTTCATGCGGATGGTACGGATGGTAATGCCGGTATTGATGCCGCCATCGAATGACACGGCACCAATCGCGCCGGCATACCAACGCCGCGACGAGCGCTCGTTATCTTCTACGAACTGCATCGCCCATAGTTTCGGCGCACCGGTCACCGTCACCGCCCAGGCATGGGTCAGGAACGCATCGAGCGCGTCAAATCCGGGACGCAGCATGCCTTCCACATGATCGACAGTGTGGAACAGTTTTGAGTAGGTCTCGATCTGCCGCCGCGCCAGCACCTTGATCGTGCCAGGCACGCAGACACGCGCCTTATCGTTACGATCGACGTCGGTGCACATGTTGAGTTCGAATTCGTCTTTCTCCGAATTCAGCAACTGTCGGATCTGCTCGGCATCGCCGATGGCATCGACGCCGCGCGCGATGGTGCCGGAGATCGGACAGGTCTCGACGCGGCGACCGTCGGAGCGCACGAACATCTCGGGCGAGGCAGCGACGAGAAACTCGCCATCGCCGAGATTCATCAGTGCGCCGTAAGGCGACGGATTGATGACGCAGAGCCGCTGGAACACTTCCGCCGGCGAACGCTCGCAGGGCTCGGCGAACAACTGACCGGGCACCGCCTCGAACAGATCGCCACGCGCAAAAGCGGCACGGGCATTCTCCACCGTGCGCTGATATTCACCGGGTGCGTGATCGGCAAAGCCCTGACGCGGTGCCTTGTTGTAGCCGCTGTCGGGCGTATCACGCGGCAAGCCTTCGGTCGTGCGATCCTTCCAGGTGAAATCATAGGACATCAGCACGCCGCGGCCGGTGGCGCGGTCATAGGCCAGCAGCGTGTCGGGCAGATACAGCACGATGTCGCGCTGGTCGGCCTCGCGCATGCGCTTCTGCTTCAGGTCTTCCATCTGGAACACGAGGTCATAGGCGAAGGCGCCATAGAGCCCGAGCATGGAATCGTCTGAGGAGAACAATTGCGCGACCATGTCGCGCACCAGCGACATCACGCTGGCGCGGCGGGTGCGCTGGTCTTCCTCGACCGGCGCCTCGCCGCGGATGATGTGGCCCTTGAGCTTCGACATCGTCCGCCCGTCGAGCGCGATACAGGGATCCTGCAGCGTGTCGGCGAGGAAGGCGATCAACACCTGGCCACGCTTGTTCAGCGCCGTTAGCGTGAAATCCGTCCCGGTGGTTTCCAGCAGCAACGGCGGATCGGCAAAACCGAGATCGAAGCTCTCATAGCGACCGGGCACCGTGGTACCCGACGACAGCACCACGCCGCGGCGCTGGTCGAGCCGGACGATCAGATCGTCCAGCGCGGTGCCGCCGGTGAAATAATCGACATGACGCGCCACGGAGAGACCCGCGCGGGTCTTGTAAGCGCTGTCAGCGGGGAGCGAAAACACAGTCCTGTTCATGGTGTCCTCTTAGGAAACATGCCGGAGGGGGCGCCACACAGAACAAACAAGCAAAGGCCGTCGCACTGCGATGGCGGCCTTCGACGATTGAAAATAAGCAAATCGCACCGACCACCTCTTCAGGAGGTGCGCCACCAACGACGGCTGTTGCGGACAGGGGTGCTCATGGCGGGCAAATCACCATGGCCGGCCCGGAAGGTCAAGGGACTAAACGGCCTCCGGCCGCTCCCGGACGAATACCGTCAGTTTGAGCACCCCGACGCCGTCCTCGATCGGGGTCCAGCCGATGCTCTCGTACCAGGCCCGACGGGGCGGGGCAGCGCAGAGATAGACCCGGGCATGCCCCCGGGAGAAGGCCTCCAGGCAGGCCCGCTCGATCAGCGCCGGGGCGATGCCCTGTTTGCGGACATCTGGCTCGGTCCAGACCGCCGCCACCCAGGGCGTATATTGCGGGCGCTCGTCGAGATCGGACACCAGCAGCGACGCCATGCCCAGAAAGTTGGATTTGCGATGGGCCACCAGCGCGACCGGCAGGTCGGTCCCCTGCATGTTCTCGCGCAGCCGCTCGACGATATAGGCCTCGGGCACGCCATGGCGCTTCCACCACGCCTGCCAGATCCGATCGGCGACGATGTCGAAGAAGTCGGCCTGCTGGCGCAAATCGGAAATGGTGTAGTCGGATGTCATTGGCCTCGACCTACAGGGTCAGGCCTGTCGCATCAAGCTGCCACGCGGCTATGCGTCACGATGTGTGAGATTCACCGGTGAGCCGCTTCAGCATGGGAAAGGATGACGTCGTGCCGAATTTTCCCTGTGGCACTCCGCAGTCTTCATAGCCGGCAGACAGATACAGGCGATGGGCTGTCTCGGTACTGATCAGATGGCAGACATCGTTCCCATGGTCCCGTGCGGTCACCTCAAGCTGTGCCAGCATCGCCTTGCTGACGCCGCGGAACCGGGCATCCGGCGAGACGTAGTTGCACGTAATCTCGCCATCGTGTCTGACGATGCCGACGGCGAGCACTGTTTCTTCCTCGACCGCAACGAGAACGAAATTGTCCGGATGGGCGATCCAGCCCTCCACTATTTTAGGATTCTTGTTGGCGAGCCAACGTCTCAGGATCGCCGGATCGTCATGATGATCGGCGCCGCAGAGCTCGGCGATGGAGCGGCGCAAGACATCGCATATCTCGGCCGCTTCATCGGGGGGCGCTCTGCGGATCAGCATCCGATCGTAGGACCTCAGCCCAGGTGCTTCTTGAAGAACGCGGTCGCGCGGCCCCAGGCGAGTTCGGCGGCTTCACGGTCATGTACGCTGACGCGTTGTTCGTTGACGAAAGCGTGGTCGGCATCATAGCGGAAGAATTCGGCGGACTTGCCGGCAGCCTTCAGGCCGCTCTCGAACGCATCGACCACCGCAGGCGTGCACCAGTCGTCGCGATTGGCGAAATGGCCCTGCAGCGGTACCTGCACATCGGCGGGCTTGGCGGCCTGCTCCGGCGGAATGCCATAGAACGCCACGGCGGCCTTCAATTCGGGGATCTTGCACGAACCGATGATGGTCACCGCGCCGCCGAGGCAGAAGCCGGTAAGGCCGACCTTGGCGCCGTTGCGCGACAGGTACTGTGCAGCGCCGCGCACGGTCTGGGTGGTAGCATCCATGAAATCGAGCGAGTTCATCTCTTTGCCGGCAGCGTCCGTGTCGTGATAGGGCACGACCACGCCGTTATAGAGATCAGGCGCCAGCGCATCGAAGCCGGCCAGCGCAAGACGATCGGCCAGGCCCTTGATCTGCTCTTGAAGACCCCACCATTCCTGGATGACGACGACGCCCGGCGCGTTGCCGGCCTGGGCATTGGCGAGATAGCCCTTGGCTTCCTTGCCGTCGGGGCGCTTGAAGCTGATCGATGTTCCCATGATGTCCTCCGCTGGAATGGTTCGGGGCAACTTATAGACCCCTCACGTGTCAACTCAACCGGGCCAGCGCGCGCTGCAGGTCTCGCTTGTAGGTCAGAAAATCGACAAACAGTCCGTGTTCGCCGCCGTCCCGCCGTGGCGGTTGCGCGAACCATTGCGTGATCTCCTGCCGCAGCGCTGCTGCCGCATCCGGCCGCGCGGCCTTGGCCGCGAGATAGGCTGCGATCACGCGGGCCTGCAATGCACGCCCTTCCCAGCCCACGCCCGCGCCTTCCAGCAGCCCGGCCACATACAGGCCGTTATCCTCCGACGGAAACATGTTCATGAACAGCCTGGGCGCACCGATCGCGTCCTGCCAATCGAGTGCACGGAGATCGCCGAGGAACGGAAACGTGATCCGGTAGCCGGTCGCAAGCAACACCAGATCGACCTCGTCGCAGCGGCCATCGGCGAACACGACCGACTTGCCGTTGAATTCGCGGACAGGCTTGCGCAGAGCGACATCGCCCTGGCCGAGATGCTGCAGCACCAGCGAATTGACGATCGGTGTGCGGTCATAAAGCCGATGCTGCGGCTTCGGCAGACCGAAACGGTCCGGCGCGCCGACGATGAAGCGGAGGATCGGCTCGTGCAGCCTTGAGCGCAGGTTCTTCGGGATGATGAAGCGCTTCGGCTTGTGATTGCCTTCATCCGCCGGCTTGCCAGCGAGAAACTTCGGCACGAAATGATTGCCGCCGCGCACGCTCCACAACACCTTATCCGCGCGATGGATTGCATCCACGACAATGTCGCAGCCGGTATTGCCCATGCCCACCACCAGCACGCGCTGGCCGGCGAAGATATCGGCGGTCTTGTAGTCCTTGGCATGCATCAGTGGGCCATCAAAGGTGCCTGACGTTTTGGGGATCAGGGGATCGCTGAGATGGCCATTGGCGATGATGACGCCGGCATAGTCTGCCGACGTGCCGTCGCTGAAAGCAGCGTGCCATCCACTTTCCTGCCGCGTCAGGCTGCGCAGGCCGGTGTTGAAGCGGATCAGCGGATAGAGATCGAAATGCCGGGCATAGCTCTGCAGATAATCCAGCACCTGACGATGGCCGGGATAGGCCGGCCAGTCCTCCGGCATCGGGAAATCCGCAAAGGCCGTGGTGCGCTTCGACGAGATCAGATGCGTCGAGGCATAGACCGCACTCGGCGCCGCGCCATACAGCCACTGCCCGCCAATATCGGCATTCTGCTCGACGGCTTCCACAGCATGGCCAGCGGCCTTCAGGCTCTGGATTGCGGCAAGACCTGCGGGACCGGCGCCGATGACGAGGAAAGTCATGACATCAGCTCCGGGCGTTCGTCGCGATAGCGTTCGAACACGGCGCGCGCATCAAGCTTGGGCGAATAACCGAATTCGGATTTGAGCCGGGTGTTGTCGAGCACCGGACGATACTGGATGAATTTGACATTCTGCGGCGTCAGTTTGGTCAGCCCGAGCGCATGGAGCAACCACAGCGCGCCCTTCATCACCGCGGGCGGAATTGGAATGAACGGCTTGCCATTCAGCTGCGCGATCTCGCGCAGACTGAGCGTACCATCGCCGGCGAGATTATAGATGCCGCCCTTGCCGGTGCGCACGGCCTGCGCCAGCACCGCAACCACATCGGAATCAGCGATCAGCGAGAACGGCGTTGCAGTGCCGCTCAGACCGGTCACGACGGGGCGCTCGAACAATGCAGTGATCTGGTTGTTCGTGGTCGGCCCCAGCACCGTGCAGGGGCGAAACACGGTCTGCCGCAATTGTGGATGATCGCTACGCCAGCGCGCCAGCATCTCCTCGACCTCACGCTTGTTGCGCGCATAGGGAAAGTCCTCGTTGCCGCGCAGCGGATCGGTCTCGCGCAGCGGCACGGGATTGTCGGCGTGATAGCCATAGGCCGCGCCACTCGAGGTCACGATGAGGTGGTCGACACCAGCCGCAAGACAGGCTTCCAGCACATTGCGCGTGCCCAGCACGTCGATCTCGTAGTCACGCTGCGGATCGCCGCCGACGGCGACGACCGAGGCGAGATGCACCACAGCACGTGGCTTCACGCGGGCGATGATCTCTTTCAAGCCGGGATCGCGAATGTCGCCGTGCTCATAGGCAACGCCGTCGAGGCGCTTTTGCAACGGTACCTCGCGCAGATCGAGCGCTGTCACCGGCCCGTCGCCGCCGGCCGCGAATGCGCGCAGCAAAGCACTACCAATGAAGCCTGCCGCGCCGGTGATCAGCACGCCGCTATTCGCCATCGCGTCGCTCATGCCGCACCTTCAATGCGTGCCGGATGCGGGTCGCGCCGTTTCCACCAGGCCGCCAGCGCCCAGCCGGAGACGAGGTGCCAGACTCCCCAGCCAGCGGCGACCAGCGCTGCGCCGCCAAGGCCGTCGAATTGCGTGAGGATCAGCGCCAATCCCAATCCGGAATTATGCATGCTGACTTCAATGGTGAGCGCGCGGGTGTCGTAGTCGCTGAGCCCAAGGATCTTCGCTACGCCCCAGCCGAGTGCGACGGCGATCGCGTTATGCAGCACGACGAAGGGCAGCACCGAGGTCGAGAACACCGAGATGTAGCGCCAGTTGGTGACGGTTGCGGCGACGATGAAGCCGATCAGGAACACGAAAGACAATATCTGCAGCGGCCGGCGCAGACGGTCGGCCACCCCCGGCAGATGACGCACCGTGAGCAGACCGGCAACCATCGGCACGCCGAGCAGCAGCACGGTCGATCCGATAAACGAGACGGGATCGACGCTCACCTGGCGCAGCAGGGCGGCGGTTTGCGGATTGAGCCCGGCCCAGAACAGGATGTTCAGCGGCGTCGTGACGGACGCGAGCAAGCTGGAGATGCCAGTCATCGACACCGACAGCGCGGTGTTGCCGCGCGCCATATGGGTGATGAGATTGGAGATGTTCCCGCCAGGACAGGCCGCCACCACCATCATGCCAAGCGCGATGGAGGGCTGCGGCTTCAACACCATGGTGATCGCCCATGTGACCGCCGGCAGGAGGATCAGTTGCGCGGCGAGCCCCGCGAGCGGCGCCGCCGGACGTCGGAACACATCGACGAAATCGGCGACGCGAAGATCGAGCGCGACGCCATACATGATCAGCGCCAGCACGATGCCGAGCGCCATCTGGCCACCCGGACTGATGTTCAACAGAATATCGTCGATCGCCGCGCCCGCCATCCATCCCCCGATGAGCGTGGATATCCGTGACGCTCACCGAGCCCGCGTCTCCCGCCTTTGCGCAAAGCTTAATCAACGGTTCCCCGAGAATCCATGGTCCGGGCGCGCACAGGCTGAAAACGAAAAAGGGCCCCATCAGGGGCCCTTTTGAAAGAATGGTTGCGATGCTCAGTGAGCGTTCGCCCAGACCTTCTTCTTCGTGAAATACATCAGGAACGCGAAGATGATCAGGAACACCATCACCTGCAAGCCGATACGCTTCCGGGCCTCGAGATGCGGTTCTGCGGTCCACATCAGGAAAGTCGCGACGTCCTTGGCGTAGTTCTCGACCTTCTGCGGGGTGCCGTCATCGTAGGTCACCTGATCGTCGGAGATCGGCTTCGGCATCTTGATGGCGTGGCCGGGGAAGTACTTGTTGTAATACGCGCCCGGCGGCAGCGCGAAATCCTTCGGCGCCGGATCGACATAGCCCTGCAGCAGGGCGTCGATATAGTTCGGGCCCTTCTCCTGAAACTGGGTGAAGAAGTCGAACACGAATTGCGGGAAGCCGCGGTCGTAGTTGCGGGCCTTGGCCATCAGCGACAGATCCGGCGGATAGGCACCGCCATTGGCTGCGCGCGCCGCGTTCTCGTTCGGGAACGGCTTGGGGAATGGATCCGCGAGACGACCAGGACGTTCGAACATATCGCCGGCGTCGTTCGGACCGTCCTGCACCTTGATCTCGGATGCCACTGCCAGCGCCTGAGCCGCAGAGAAGCCCGGGCCGCCCACGTCCGCGAGGTTGCGGAAGTGGATCAGGCTCATCGAGTGACAGGTCGAGCAGACTTCCTTGTAGACCTTGTAACCGCGCTGCAGGGCACCGCGGTCAAACTTGCCGAAAGGGCCGGCAAATGACCAGCTCAGAGACGGCGGCGTCGGGCCGCCATGCTCGTCGGCAGCCTTGGCGCTCTGCGTGCCGCCGGCCATCAGACCACCGGCGAGAACCAGCGCGACGATCGCGGAGACTGCCTTCTTGCCGTATTTGGCCAGCACATCGTCAGCGATCGAGTTCGGCACTGCGCGCGGCGTTTCGATACGGCTGAGGATCGGCAGCACGATCAGGAAGTAGGCGAAGTAGCAGAAGGTCAGGACACGGCCGGCGATGATGTAGATGCCTTCCGCGGGCTTGCCGCCGAGCCAGCCGAGCAGGACAGCCACCACGACGAACATCCAGAAGAACTGCTTGGCCAGCGGACGATACTTCGACGACTTGGTCTTGGCGGTATCGAGCCACGGCAGGAAGGCCAGCACGATGATCGCCGAGAACATCGCGATGACGCCGCCGAGCTTGCTCGGGATCGAACGCAGGATGGCGTAGAACGGCAGGTAGTACCATTCCGGCACGATATGCGCGGGCGTCACACCCGGATTGGCCGGGATGTAGTTATCGGGATCGCCGAGATAGTTCGGGATGTAGAACACGAACCAGGCGTAGAAGATCATGAAGCAGACCATGCCGAAACCATCCTTGATGGTCGCGTAGGGCGTGAACGGCACGGTATCCTTCTCGGTCTTCGGCTCGACGCCGGCCGGATTGTTCTGACCGGCGACATGCAGCGCCCAGACGTGCAGCACGACGACGCCGGCGATGACGAAGGGCAGCAGGTAATGCAGCGAGAAGAAGCGGTTCAGCGTCGGATTGCCGACCGAATAGCCGCCCCACAGCAACGTCACGATGCTCTCGCCCACATAGGGAATCGCGGAGAACAGGTTGGTGATGACGGTGGCGCCCCAGAAGCTCATCTGGCCCCACGGCAGCACGTAGCCCATGAAACCAGTCGCCATCATCAGAAGGTAGATGATCACGCCAAGGATCCAGAGGATTTCGCGCGGCGCCTTGTACGACCCGTAATACAGGCCACGCAGCATATGGATGTAGACGGCGATGAAGAACATCGATGCGCCGTTGGAGTGCAGATAACGCAACAGCCAGCCGTAATTCACATCGCGGACAATGCTCTCGACCGAATTGAACGCCATATCCACATGCGGCGTGTAGTGCATCGCCAGGATCACGCCGGTGACGATCTGCACGCCGAGCATGAAGGAGAGGATGCCGCCGAACGTCCACCAGTAATTCAGGTTACGCGGTGTCGGATAGGCAACGAAGGAGGAATGGACGAGGCCGATAATTGGCAGACGCTTTTCAATCCACTGCAAAGCGGGATTGGTCGGCTGGTAGGTCGATGGTCCGCTCATGATGCGATCCTGAGAAGAGAAAAACACTATCGGCGCGAGATCGGATGGGATCCGACAGCTCAGCCGATCTTGATCTTGGTGTCAGAGACGAAGGCGTAAGGCGGGATCGGCAGGTTGAGCGGCGCCGGACCCTGACGGATGCGGCCCGAAGTGTCGTAGACCGAACCGTGGCAGGGGCAGAAAAAGCCGTCGTAAGCGCCTTCGTGAGCAATCGGGATGCAGCCCAGATGGGTGCAGATGCCGATGACGACCAACCACTGGTCGTGGCCTTCCTTGACGCGGGCCTGATCGGTCTGCGGATCGGGCAGGCTCGACACCGGAACGGCGCGCGCCTCTTCGACCTGCTTCTTGGTCCGGTTCATGATGTAGATCGGCTTGCCGCGCCAGAACACCTTGATGTCCTGCCCCTCGGCGATGGGGGCCAGATCGACCTCGATCGGCGCACCCGCCGCGATGGTCGAAGCATCTGGATTCATTTGAGAAATCAGCGGCCAGACGGCGGCTGCGGCGCCCACTGCAGCCACTGCCCCAGTGGCCACGAACAAGAAATCACGGCGCGTGTGTTCCGCCGAAGACGTTGTCGTCACGATCCCAACCCTTTCTTATCTGCAGCCGGCTTAGACACCCCCGGTCACGCCTTTGCGTTGACCTGAAGCAAAAAACCGACGCCCGCGATTCTCCCCACGGCGGCAGAGGCCTACTAGTCCTTGCCTAACAGGCAGAACACGCAGTCCAGAATCGTTCTATTGGCACCCTTGGTGCGGCAGTGCAAGCCTACGATCGGCGAAGCAAGATGCGATGCACCACAGAATCAACGCCTTTCCGCGCGGCGGATAATTCGGCACGTCGTGACTATAGGAAACAGCCATCAGGCTTTTGGCGGGACAAGGGATCGCGATTCGCAGTCGATCGCGCTCCGCCGATTTTCCGGACACCTCTCGCGCACTACGATTCGCGCGACCGCCAGGCAAAAACGGCAACAATTCATGATCGTGAATAATTCTGCGTCGTTTCAGCAACAAATCGCGCTCAAGTAGCGCGTTTGAAGACGTTCTAAATCGCTAATTCTGTTCTCATTCTTCGCCTGCGCTAAAGCGAAAGCATCCAAATTTTACCGGTAGAGCCGGCCTAACTGGGGCATCGCAGCGTCATGACAACATCCCACTTCATCGAATCGGCAACTCGGCTGCATGTGCTTCGGGCTCTATGTCTTTGCGCCGTCAGCGGTCTCGCTTTGTCGATTCCGACAGGTACTGCCGACGCTCAGTCTGCCCTGCCGCCAGTGACGGTGGATGCGCCGCAGCAGCGTACGCGTCCGGCGACGGCCAGGCCGACCCAGCGCACATCGACCAGCCGCGCCGCCCGCACCAATCGCACGGCCCGTGCGCCGCAGGCGGCACCGGTGGCACCAGCCAATCCCAACGCCGGTGAGCGCGCCGGCGGCCCCGTGATCGGCTTCGTCGCCAATCGCAGCGGCTCCGCCACCAAGACCGACACCCCGATCATGGAAACTCCGCAATCGATTTCGGTGATCACCTCCGACCAGATCAAGACCCAGGATGCGCAGACGCTCACCCAGGCCCTGCGCTACACCGCGGGCGCCAATGGCGACGTCAATGGCGGTTCCGACACCCGCAATGGCGGCATCCAGATCCGCGGCTTCGACATGACGCAGCAGGGGCTGTATCTCGATGGCCTGCGGCTGCCCAGCACGCCCTATATCCATTTCGACAGCCTCGATCCCTTCGGCGCGTCTCGTCTCGAAGTGCTGAAAGGGCCGTCCTCGGTGATGTATGGTGGCAGCGGACCGGGCGGCATTCTCAACTATGTCAGCAAGCTGCCGACCGCCCGTCAGTTCGGCGAAATCTCGGTGTCAGGCGGCAGTTTCGACCGCTATCAGGGCGAGTTCGATTTTGGCGGCCCCGCCAACAAGGAAGGCACGGTACTCTATCGCCTGACCGGCCTGGTCCGTGACGGCGGCACGCAGGTCGATGACGCCAGGGACAGCCGCGTCTTCATCGCGCCGGCCGTCACCTTCAAGCCGAACGAAGACACCACACTCACAGTGCTGGCGAATTATCAGAAGGAGAAGAACGGCTGGGGTCTGCAGTTCCTGCCGGCATCCGGCACGATCTATCCGAATGCGGGCCGTATCATCCCTATCAACCGCAACACTGGCGAACCCGGCTTCAACAGATACGACAACGAGATCGCTTCGGTTGGCTACCTGTTCGCGCATAACATCAACGACAACCTGACCTTCCGGCAGAACCTGCGCTACTCGTGGATGCACAACGAATCCGACAGCATCAATGCCGGCGGTTACCTCGACGAAGCCGCCGGGCTGCTCTACCGCTACGGCGGATCATCGGCCTCGACGATCAACTCCATCGCCGTCGACAACCAGCTGGAGGGCCACTTCACCACCGGCATCCTGAGCCACACCACGCTGTTCGGCATAGACTATCGAAACACGACATCGACCGACGTCAACACGAGCTACAGCGCCGATCCCCTCAACGTCTTCAACCCCGTCTACACCAACACCTGGACCAAGGGCGCCCTCTACGAAGACTATCGCGTGAAGCAATCGCAGGTCGGCATCTATGCCCAGGACCAGATCAAGCTCGGCCGGCTCTCGGTCCAGCTCGGCGGCCGGCAGGATTTCGCCAAGACGACCTACGACAACTACATGGACGGTTCATCGACCTCCACCGACGCCTCGGCCTTCACCGGTCGTGCGGGCGTGATCTACAATTTCGACAGCGGCGTGGCGCCCTATTACAGCTACTCGGAGTCGTTCCTGCCGGTGCTGAACATCGCCAATGGCAGTCTGCTGGCGCCGGAAACAGCGCATCAGCATGAGGTCGGCATCAAGTATCAGCCGGTCGGCATCAATGCGATGATCACGCTTGCCGCCTTCGACCTGACCCGGCAAAATGTCGTTCGCTTCCTGCCTGTTGCGCCATTCACGGCGATTCAAACCGGCGAGGTCAATTCTCGCGGCATCGAACTGGAAGCCACCGCCACCCTCGCCGCCGGCTTCAATGTCCGCGCCGCCTATTCCTACATCGACATCGAAGTCACCAAGGATCCGGTGAATGTTGGCAAGGCTCTGACCACCGTGCCGATGAATCGCTTAGGCATCTGGAGCGACTACACGATGCAAGGCGGCCTGTTCGAGGGCGTCCAGGTCGGCGGCGGCATTCGCTATATCGGCGATAGCTGGGCCGACGATGCCAACACAAGCAAGGTGCCGGGAGCCACCGTGGTCGACGCGCTACTGGCCTATAATCAGAAGAACTACCGGCTCGCGCTCAACGTCACCAACATTGCGGACACCCGCTATGTTTCATCCTGCTACAGCCCCGTTTATGGTTGCTTCTACGGTGACTCGCGCAAAGTCGTCGCCAAGCTGACCTATCGCTGGTGAACATTAGAATCACCCTAAAACGCGACAATACGCCACCGCCGGTCTCTCGACCGGCAGTGGCGACACTTGGTAGTAAACGCGACGACAACAACACGGGCGGAACGCCATGAGATCGATCTTCGGGCGCCTGCATCGCTGGGCTGGACTCCTCACCGCCGCCTTCCTGTTCTTCTCGGGCGTCACCGGCGCGGTTATCTCGTGGGATCACGAGCTTGACGATCTTCTCAACAGCAAGCTGAAGGATGTCACCACCGCAGGCCCCGCCAAACCGTCGATCGAACTCGCGGGCTTGATCGAGCAGCGCGATCCGCGCGCGCGCGTGATCCACATGTACATGACGCCGGAAAAGAATGAGTCGCTCTCGTTCTTTGTTCTGCCGCGGATCGATCCCACGACAAGCAAGCGTTACACACTCGATTACAATCAGATCTTCCTCGATCCCAACACCGGCGAGGAACTCGGCCGCCGCTATTGGGGCGCCGTCTGGCCCGTGACCCGCGAGAACTTCGTCTCGTTCCTCTACAAGCTGCATTACACAATGCACATCCCGGAATTCTGGGGCAGCGACCGCTGGGGCATGCGCATCCTCGGCGTCATCGCCATCATCTGGACCATCGATTGCTTCATCGGATTCTATCTGACACTGCCATCGCGCAAACGCGTCAAGGCGGGAGCCGCTCCCGCCGTCGCGCGCGAACTCGGCAAGGGGTTCTGGGCGCGCTGGAAGCCGGCCTGGATGATCAAGACCTCGGGCAGCGCCTACCGGATCAATTTCGACATCCACCGCGCCTTCAGCCTGTGGACCTGGGCCCTGCTCTTCATCATCGCGTTCACGGCGTTCTCGCTGAACCTGTATTTCGAAGTCTTTTCGCCGCTGATGAAGAAGTTCTCGGACTACACGCCGACGCCTTACGAGCAGCGTGAGTATCGTCACCTCGATAATCCGATCGAACCCAAGATGACCTGGGCCCAGATCCTCGAGCGCGCCACCGCCGACGGCAAGGCGCGCGGCTGGACCACACCGATCGGCTCGCTGTTCTACGGCCCGGCACACGGCGTGTATCAGGTGTTCTTCTTCGAGCCTGGCGACGATCACGGCGCCGCAGGCGTCGGCCCGCCGTCGCTTTTTTACGACAGCGAGGACGGCCGTCCGCTCGGCGCAAAGCTGCCCTGGGTCGGCACCGCCGCCGACATCTTCGTGCAGATGCAGTTCCCGATGCATTCGGGACGAATCCTGGGTTTGCCCGGCCGCATCCTGATTTCGGCGATGGGCCTGGTCGTGGCGGCGCTCTCAGTGACCGGCGTGGTGATCTGGTGGCGCAAGCGCCGCGCACGCGTGAAGGTACGCGAGACAACGGAAACACGTTCGAATACGCGACTCGCGCCGGCTGAGTAGAGCCGCCGGCCTTGTCCGACTGCATGTCAGGCGCTATCGCCTGACATGGGTCGCGTCGATCAAGATGCGGCCGGAGAAAGTCCGCCGTGCGCCTCGCCCTCTACCAGCCTGACATTCCGCAGAACACCGGCACCATCCTGCGGCTCTGTGCCTGTCTCGATGTCGAAGCTCATATTATCGAACCGGCGGGCTTTCCGACCTCCGACCGGCATTTTCGCCGTGCCGGCATGGACTATCTCGATCAGGTATCCATCGTCCGGCACGATTCATGGCGGCATTTCGAGGACTGGCGGCGCGAGGCCGGTCATCGTCTCGCGCTGTTCACCACCAAGGGCGCGGAGCCCTATCTCGATCATCGCTATTCTGACGATGAGATTCTGCTGTTCGGCCGCGAGAGTGCCGGTGTGCCGGAGGATGTCGCGGCTGCTGCAGACAGCCGCGTTGTCATTCCCATGCGTGAGAGCCTGCGGTCGATCAATCTGGCGATGACGGTGGCCATGGCATTGGGAGAGGCCCTGCGGCAGGTGCGCGGCTGACTACCGCCCGCTCGGGACACGCGTAGCGATGTAGTCCTTGCCCCTGGCCGTGAAGGTTTCGCGGATGATGAAGCCATCCGCCGGCGACATCGGGCCGATCGGCACTGGCCCCGTGGGCATGATCAGCGTGGCATTGCCGCCGACGAAGATCAGCAGGTGGCGACGTTCTGCCAGCAGCTTCTCCGACCAGGCGATCAGGCCGGAATGGATCGGCTCCTTCTGCCAGGCGAAAGGCGAGCCGGGATCGACCTGGCCATAGATGAAGCCCGTCGTCGGATAGACCGAGAACACGATTTTGGAGTTTTCCGGCTTCCAGGACTCCGGCATCTCGTCGTCCTGAATCCAGACGCAATCGAAGGCGCGGCATTGCTGCGGCCGGGTGTCATAGATCTTGCACCCGTGCGCGATCGCGCAGTGCTTGCACCACTTGCCGGCCGGCTTGGCGAGGTCGTCGATGCGATAGACCTTGCAGCACATGGTGCAGGTCCCGCACGTACGCGTGGCGGCGGCAGAACTGCCGGATGTGACGAGCGACGGCTGCATGGTATCCAGGTGCGACAATTTGACGTGATGTCATCGACCTTTGGCGGCCCGCGCCGGACATCGCAATTGACATGTCGGTGATCGGCCGGGACATCCACGGCCCAGCCGTGCTAAGAGCCGCCGCTTACCCCATATGGAACCGAGACGTGGCCCGAGCCGGATCGGACATGCCGGTTTTAGAGAGCTGAAACAGTGAGTTATGCGGTCAAAGAAATCTTCCTGACGCTGCAGGGCGAAGGTGCCCATGCCGGCCGCGCGTCCGTCTTCTGCCGGTTCTCGGGCTGCAACCTCTGGACCGGCCGGGAGCAGGACCGCGCCGACGCCACCTGCCAGTTCTGCGACACCGACTTCGTCGGCATGGACGGCACTTTGGGCGGTCGTTACCCCACCGCCGACCAGCTCGCCGACACCATCGCCGCGCAATGGGTTGGACCGTCCGGCAATCGCTATGTGGTGTTGACCGGCGGCGAGCCGTTGCTGCAGGTGGACGCCGAACTGATCGACGCGCTGCATGCGCGCGGCTTCGAGATCGGCGTCGAGACCAACGGCACCGTCGCGCCGCCCGAAGGCATCGACTGGATCTGCGTCAGCCCCAAGGCCGGCGCTGAACTGGTGGTGCGCAGCGGACACGAATTGAAGCTGGTCTATCCGCAGGCGCAAGCGATGCCGGAAAAGTTTGAAGGCCTCTCCTTCGAGCGTTTCTCATTGCAGCCGATGGACGGACCGGACGCCATCAGCAATACCGCTGACGCGGTGGACTACTGCCTGCGCCACCCGCAATGGCGGCTGAGCGTGCAGACACACAAGACACTTGGGATCCGCTAAGGACCCGGACTTCTAAGGACGACGACTTCCTATGTGGGAACTGACCAAATCGTTTCGCTTCGAGGCGGCGCATGCGCTGTCTCACACCACGCTCGGTGAAGTGAGCCAGGAAATCCATGGCCACTCCTTCCGTGCCGAAGTCACCATCCGCGGCGTACCGGATCCCGTGACCGGCATGGTGATGGATCTCGGCTTGCTCGACCGCAGCCTCGATGAGCTGCGCAAGACGCTCGACCACAAGTTTCTCAACAAGATCGAAGCGATCGGCATTCCGACGCTGGAAAATCTCTCGCGCTTCATCTGGGACCGCGTCGCCGACAAGGCTCCGGTTGTCCGCGTCGGCGTGTTTCGCGACAGCTGCAATGAGAGCTGCGTGTATTTCGGGCCGAAGGGTTAGAGTCTCTATTGGAGCATGATCGCTCGACAAACGAATTCGTTTGTCGGCGAAAACCGGTATCCAGTTTTCGGGATCATGCTCTAGTCTTTTCCCGTGATCATGCAGGTCGCGGTGGCATGCGCGCAAAGCCTGCCATCCTTGTCGGTCAGCGTCCCCTCCGTCGCGGCCATCCTGCGTCCCATGTGAATGATACGGCCCTCGGCGCGGATCGGCCCTGATGCAGCGGTCATCGCGCGAATGTAGGTGACCTTGAGATCGAGCGTCGCGTAACCGGTCCCTGCTGGCAGCGCTGTCTGTACCGCCAACGCGATGGCGCCATCCAGCATCGTGGCCGCGTAACCGCCATGCACCGTTCCGAGCGGATTGTAGTGATCCTCGTTCGGCGAGCCGACCAGCACAACCTTGCCCTGCTCTGCGGACTCGCCCTTGATGCCGAGTGTGCGGCCGATGCCGCGCGCAAATCCGCCTGCAGCGAAGGCCTGCTGCACAAGCTTCAGGCCGCTGCTCGCGTCACCAATCTCAGTTGTCATGTTTGCCTCCGTCGTCCCGTGAACATCCTTGTTATGGGACCGGATGGCAGAGCTTGCCTTTCAAGTCAATATTGTTGACCTCAAGACTTGAACTTGGCTAGTCGCGCGCCGCCTCCGCCATCACCGCCGACCATGCGGCCTGACTGCCTGCCCCCGCCTTCTTGAAGGCGCGCGCCATGATCTTACGTTCATGGCCCGATGCGATGCGCTCGACGGCACGGCCGGCCGGCGTCAATTCCAGAAGCTTGAAACGATGCCGCGCCGGATCGCGCTTGACAGCCACATAGCCCTCATCGAGCAGCTGCTTCATCGGGCGATGCAGCGCCTGTTTCGAAATCTGCAGGATCGCCAGCAGATCCGACATCGTGATGCCATCGCCGCGCAGCACGGCATAGAGAATGCGATGGTGGACCCGCGACAGGCCGACCGTTGCCAGATATTCGTCAGCCGCGCGCGTCATCCCGCGCCATCCGAAATACATCAGCGCCAGCGCATCATCGAGCGGATCGAGTTTCTTCAGGTCAATAACATTGACTTGATTGCGGGCGGTGTTAGGCTTCATAGAAGATGGGCTCATCGAAGGCTCACGACAGGGAGACGGGACGCATGTTGACGCGGCAGGACGCGATGGCATTCGCGCAGCAATGGGCTGCAAACTGGAATCGGCTCGCGATCGATACGATCGTTGATCATTTTGCTCCCGAAGGTGAGATGCGCAGCCCGCTGGCAACGAAACTGGCGGGATCATCCACCATAAAGGGACGCGACGCCATTCGCACCTACTGGCACGCCGCTTATGGCGGGCTATCCGAGCCACATCTCACCCTGGAGAGCGCCGCCTGGGACGGCGCGTTACAGCGCCTGACGGTCTGGTGGAGCGCGCCGCTGCCCAGTGGACCGACCAGGGCGTGCGAGATGATGGATTTCGATGCCGATCACCAGATCGTCCGCAGCGAAGCCTATTACGGCGCCGGCAGCTAGGATGGCGCGGGCGGCACGTCTCATGCCCGCGTGCGTTTCGATGATCGCCGTGCATTTCCCGCACTGGCGCCTATAGTGGACGGACTCATCGAGAGCCCATCCCTGTGCGCATTCTGTTGATCAATCCCAACACCACCGAGAGCGTCACCACGCTCGTAAAACGGCATGTCGAGGCCGTAGCCGGCGATGCCGCGACCTTTGTGCCGGCGACCGGCCGGTTCGGCGCCCGCTATATTTCGACGCGCGCCTCGGCCGCCATCGCAGGCCATGCGGCGCTCGACGCCTATGCTTCTTATGGCGCCGGCTGCGATGCGGTCTACCTCGCCTGCTTCGGCGACCCTGGCCTGCTGGCGCTGCGCGAAATTGCAGACGTTCCCGTGGTCGGCATGGCCGAAGCGTCCTGCATCGAGGCCTCCAGACGCGGGCGTTTCGCCATCGTCACCGGCGGCGCACTGTGGGGGCCGATGCTCCGGGAGTTCGTCGGGAGCATTGGCTTGGCCGACAAGCTCGCCAAGGTGCGCACCATCGCACCGACCGGCGGCGATATCGCGCGGAATCCCGATGCAGCACTGGCTGCGCTCGCCAGCGCCTGCACGGCCTGTGCCACGGACGACGGGGCCGAGGTCGTGATCCTTGGCGGCGCTGCGCTCGCCGGCCTTGCGTCTCGCATCCAAGCTGACGTGCCGGTACCCGTCTTGTGTTCCGTCGAAACCGGCACGCGTGCCGTGATCGCCGCAGCAGCGAAAGGTCTCGACAGCAGCCCGCCGCCTGCGCTTGAGAGCGTCGGCCTCGGCGCGGAACTCGCAAAACTGCTTCAGCAAAAATAGCTGACAGAAACATCCCCGTGTTCGGCCTGTCATGACGCGGAGCTAGACTCAGTGCGCGTCAAACACATTTCGGGAGCCGACCATGGAATTGAAATCAGGCGATGTCGTCATGCTGAAGTCGGGCGGTTGCCCGCTGACCGTGGCCGACGTTGACGGCGACAACATCGAATGCATCTGGCTGGGCGAGGAAGGCGATCTGTTCCGCGAGACCCTTCCGCGTGCCGTGCTCGAACTCGCCCTCGTCATCCCGCATGACGACGAAGACGAGAGCGAAGAGGACGAAGCTGAAGAACACGACGACGAAGAAGAAGAGCACAAGAGCAAGGTGGCCTGATCAGGCCGTCCGCCGCCGGGCGCAAATGTCCGGCGGCGGCTTGTTGCTCATCTTTGCAGACCGAGTTTGAACGCGTCCGCCTCGATATTGCTTGCAGCACCGTCGGTCGCGAAGACCGCAACGGTTGCTTGCGCATATTCGGGACAATGATAGACGGCGATGCCACTGCCCGGACCTCCGCCGGTATGCCCGACGACGCGTAAATTACTGGTTGTCGTTCCAGCCATAACGCCAAGGCCGTAAGCCGCGTGTTGCCACGGACGTCCTGCACCGGGATCACCCACTGCGATTCCGTGGCACATCTCGTCGCGCAGCCCCACAGGCAGCAAGTCCGTCGTCATCAAGCGGTGCAATAGCATTGCGGCATCGCGCAATGTCCCGACCGCCAGCCCGTGATAGACCCAGCGCGGATCGTAAGAATGAACATCTCCCATCCGGACATCGGCGAGATCGCTGCGTTGATTGGCGATGCGCGGCCCGACCACACCGAAGGGTTCGAGCAACCGGTGTCGTATCAAGGCATCGAGCCCCAACCCGCTCACGCGTTCGAGATGTTCCCGGACCAGCAAATAGCCGACATTCGAATAGGCGAAATGGCCCGGCTCAATTCCGGCATGCAGAGCAGAAACTGAGTGCAGCAGCTGGTCCACCGGCCAGGCGTCTTCACCGGCAGCGACAGCCGCATGGTAGGCCGTAACAGAACCGTAGTCGGCCAGACCGGCGCGATGCTGCAACAACTGGCGGAGCGTAAAGGACTCGCCCGGCAACGCATCATCCAGACGCAACTGTCCATCACGCACCATGGTCAGTGCCGTGGCGGCAATCAGCGTCTTGGTAAAACTCCACCACGGCACAACGACGTCGGCATCATCGCTGATATCGGCAGAACCGGGGCGAATGACATGCTTCATGGTGCCGTCGAAACTTAGAGCTGATGGTCGTGCTTGAATCGCGCAATCGTTTGGTCGGCGATAACAGTCAGCACATCGACCTCCATCGGAAAGTCCAGCGCCAGCCAGGCATCTTCCGCCAGCGCCAGCACATGGCCGAGCGCCGGGCCCTTGGCGATGCCGCGCGCCATGAAGTCGGCGGCCCTGAGCGGAAACACCGGCGGTGTCCATCGTTCCGGCAAGGTTACGAGCGTTTTCCACGCCTCTACATCGGCATCGCGGCCGGCGCGGGCCCAGGCGAGCATCATGCGGTTGCGATAACGGGTTTCGCCCAAGCGATAGAGCCGCCGCCGGGCATGGGATTCATCCATGCCCTTCAGCCGCCACCAGCGATGGCCCATCGAATCCAAGGCCTTGGTTTCGTCATTGGAGAGCCGCAGCTTTTGCGCAAGCCGGCGCGCATCTTCCGTAACTGCGACGCCGAGCGCACCAAGCCTCAGAACCGCATCGGGTTTTAGCCCCAACGCCTGCTCGATGGCGATCATTGCGGCGAACGGCCCCTTGTAGGTGACACCGCCCACGATCCGCAGCATCAGGCCGGCATCGACCATCGCATCCACCGCCGCGAAGGCGCCATCGGCCACCAGCAGCTTGAGCAACTCCATCCTGATACGCTCGGCCGATATTCCCGCCAGTCCATCGCGGCCGCGAATGCTGGCGAGATAACCTTCGCGATCCGGCGCGCCGGCGCCATAGGCGGCATGAATGCGGAAGAACCTGAGAATGCGCAGATAGTCTTCGGCGATGCGCCTGTCGGGATCGCCGATGAAGCGCACCCGCCGGGCATCGAGATCGGACAGGCCGCCGACATGATCATGCACCACGCCGTCGATGGATGCCGAAAGGCCGTTCATCGTGAAATCACGTCGTTCGGCATCGCGCTTCCAGTCGCGCCCGAATGCCACCTTGGCCTTGCGGCCAAAGGTCTCGACGTCTTCGCGCAATGTCGTGATCTCGAACGGTGCGCCATCGACAACCAGCGTCACCGTGCCGTGCTCGATGCCCGTCGGCACGCTCTTGATATGGGCCGCCTTGGCGCGGCGGATCACTTCATCGGGCATGGCCGTCGTGGCTATATCGATTTCGCCCACTGGCAATTTCATCAGAGCGTTGCGCACAGCGCCGCCGACCGCGCGGGCTTCCTCGCCATTGCCGTTGAGCAGCGCCAGCACCTGCCCGGACGGTCCTGACGTGAGCCACGGCGCGTCGGGCAGTTTGCGCACGCTCATTTTTCGACCCCGGGAACGAGCCTGCCGTTTTCGATATGCGCCGGGACATAGGTCGATCCCGGCGGCGCGCCGGAAAACTGCGCCAGCAGCACGAGGCTCACGATCACCAGCACGGCGGCGGCGATGGCGAGCCTGATCATCACCGGCATCGGCCATGACGATTTCAGTGTCACACCATTCTTGGTCGCGATCAGGAAAATGGCATAGAGCGCAAACGGGATGAGGAAAATGCCGACTTCGGTCAGAACCGGACGGATCATGTGAGCACGATCCGTTCGTACAGCACGCGCAGGATGCCTGCGGTAGCGCCCCAGATATAACGTTCGGCGAACGGCATCGCGTAATAGGACCGCTCCATGCCGCGGAATTCCTTGCTGTGCAGCTGATGATTGGCAGGGTCCATCAGAAACGCCAGCGGCACCTCGAAGGCGCTTTCGACCTCGTTCTCGTTGATCTTCAGATTGAAGCCTGGTTTCACACGCGCCAGCGTCGGCAGGATTCGAAAGCCGAAGCCGGTCGCATAGAGATCGAGATAGCCGATCGGCTCGACGAAGGAGCGATCAAGACCGATTTCCTCCTCGGCCTCGCGCAACGCGGCGTCCAGCGGCGAGACATCGGTCGGATCGATCTTGCCACCGGGAAACGAGATCTGTCCGGCATGATCGTTGAGATGCGCGGAGCGCTGGGTAAGCAGCACGGTTGGTTGTTCGTGTTCGACGATGCCGATCAGGACCGCGGCCGGGCGGATCGGCCGCTCCTGCGCCACGATCTGGATCATGCGGTCGTTGCCGGCATCGCCGGTGACGGGAACGATGCTGGCGTCGGTGAGCCCCTCGGGCACATCGAAATTCAGGCGTGCCTTCGCCCGCTTGAAAAACTCGACTGAACCGATATCCGCGGCATCCGCGTCGGTCTTCAGCATCGGCTCATTCGCCCGGCTCACTTCAATCGGCTCACTTATGTAGCTTCCCTGACCTGCTCCGCATCGGCCATGGCGAAAAACGCGCCCGCGGAGGCGATGCCGAACATCGCAGTACCATCGACCATCCGCTCCTCGCCCATGTCAACCAGATCGTAATAGACCGCCCGCGTCACCTTGGCCCACAGGTCACTGCGGACATGCAGATAGGGCGTCAACCCGCCGTCCTCAGCCATCTCGAATCGCAGCCGGTGTTCGCTGTCACACGCTACCCAATCGTCCACATTGGTGCGAAACTTCAACACCGTGCCGCGCGTGTCCTGCTCCTTGAGCATCTCGACGGCGAGAAATGGGGCATCGTCCACGGTGATGCCGACCTTCTCCACGGGGGTCACGAGAAAGTGCTTGCCGTCCTCACGCTTCAGGATCGTTGAGAACAACCGCACCAATGCGGGCCGGCCGATCGGCGTTCCCAAATAGAACCACGTACCATCGCCAGCGATTCGCATGTCGAGATCGCCGCAGAATGGCGGATTCCACAGATGCACCGGCGGCAGGCCCTTGCCGGCTTTACCGTTGGCCGCCGCATCCCTCGCCGCTGTCGTCAGGCCGTCCAGCCCCTGATTTGCGATCTGCCCTTGCTTCGCCATTGTTTGCCCTGACCTTACCGCTGCCATTTGGCACGATTGGTGCACGTATTGAAACGTGTGATGTCACAATCCAACTCGCCACAACGTGATGCAGTTCATAGCCGCATCCCGATATTGTGGGGATAGTTTAATTCAACAAATACATGGCCTTCGCTTAAGTTTAGCATCAGGTCCATGGAATACTAAGATGGCGTGACGACAAATGCGGCGGCGTATTTCAGGCGCCGTTCACCCGAAGGAGCAATGGATGGCTGGCGCTGACAGTGTCGAGAAACTCGAAGACGTGATTGTCCGCTCCGCGGAACAGGTGGCTGGCCAGATGCGCGCCGCCAAGGACGCGATCTCCACTGTCATCTTCGGCCAGGAACGCGTCGTCGAAAACACGCTGGTGACCATCCTGTCCGGCGGCCATGCGCTGCTGATCGGTGTTCCGGGCCTCGCCAAAACCAAGCTGGTGGAAACGCTGGGCGTCACGCTCGGCCTTGATGCCAAGCGCATCCAGTTCACCCCCGACCTAATGCCTTCAGACATTCTCGGCGCCGAAGTGCTAGACGAGAGCGTCGCCGGCAAGCGCTCGTTCCGCTTCATCTCGGGACCTGTCTTCGCACAGCTTCTGATGGCCGACGAAATCAACCGCGCCTCGCCGCGCACGCAATCCGCATTGCTGCAGGCGATGCAGGAACAGCACATCACCGTCGCCGGCGCCCGGCACGATCTGCCGAAGCCGTTCCATGTGCTGGCCACGCAGAATCCGCTGGAACAGGAAGGCACCTATCCGCTGCCGGAAGCGCAGCTCGATCGCTTCCTGATGGAGATCGACGTCGATTATCCGGATCGCGATGCCGAACGCCGCATCCTGTTCGAAACCACCGGCGCCGACGAAACCATCGCCAAGGCTGCCGTGACTGCCGACACGCTGATCACAGCGCAGCGCCTGGTGCGCCGCCTGCCGGTCGGCGACAGCGTGGTCGAAGCGATTCTTACATTGGTGCGCTCGGCACGTCCGGGACCGGACGCCGGCGATGCCAGCAAGCTGATCGCCTGGGGCCCAGGTCCTCGCGCGTCACAGTCGCTGATGCTGGCGGTGCGCGCACGCGCGCTGCTCGATGGTCGTCTTGCGCCCTCGATCGACGACGTGCTCTATCTCGCCGAGCCGATCCTGAAGCATCGTATGGCGCTGACCTTCTCGGCGCGTGCCGAAGGCCGCACAGTCCCCGACGTCATCCGTCAGCTCAAGACGCGGATCGGTTAATGGCCGCAGCGCCGGATCACGCCACGCAGGAGATCATCGCAGTCCGCCGCGCCGATGGCGAAAGCCGTACGCTTGCTGCATCGCTGCCGCGTCTGGTGCTGGAGGCCCGGCGCATCGCCGCGACGGTGATCCATGGCCTGCATGGCCGGCGCCGCGCCGGCCATGGCGAAAGTTTCTGGCAATATCGTCGCTTCGTCTCCGGCGAACCGTCGCAGAATGTCGACTGGCGCCGTTCGGCGCGCGACGATCATTTGTATGTCCGCGAGCAGGAATGGGAAGCCGCGCACACAGTTTGGCTGTGGCCGGACCGGTCGCTGTCGATGGCCTTTGCCTCCAAGGGCGCGCGCGACAGCAAGCTCGAACGCGCGCTGATCGTCACCTTCGCACTGGCTGAATTGCTGGTGGCCGGCGGTGAGCGCGTCGGCGTGCCCGGTCTGATGAATCCGACTTCCAGCCGCAGCGTCATCGACAAGATGGCGCAGGCGATGCTGCACGACACGACGAACCGCGCCAGCCTGCCACCTTCGTTTGTACCCTCAGCACTGGCCGAGATCGTGGTGCTCGGCGACTTCTGGTCGCCGATGCCGGAGATCAAGGAGATGCTGGCCGGTCTGTCGTCATCGGGCGCGCATGGCGCACTGGTGCAGGTCGTCGATCCCGCCGAGGAGAGTTTCCCTTATTCCGGCCGCGTCGAATTCGTCGAGCCCGAAAGCGGCAATGTCATCACCGCCGGCCGTGCACAGACCTGGGCCGAGGATTACGTCGCCCGCGTCGCCGCGCATCGCGAGGAAATCCGCGCCGAAACCGCCAAGCTCGGCTGGCTGTTCTCGACACACACCACCAGCCGCTCGGCGGCTGAGCTGCTGTTGTTCCTGCATGGCGGCATGATGGTCAGCAAATCTGCGGGCGGCGGCATGGTCAAGGCAGGACGTTCAGCATGATCGGTGGCTTCCCGCTCGCCTTCGCCCAACCGCTGCTGCTGCTCGGCCTGATCAGTCTCCCGGTGCTGTGGTGGCTGCTGCGCGTAATGCCACCGCGCCCGCAGCGCATCGCGTTTCCGCCGACACGTCTGCTGTTCGATATCACGCCGAAGGAAGAAACCCCCTCGCGCTCGCCCTGGTGGCTGACGCTGCTGCGCCTGCTGGCTGCGGCGCTCATCATCTTCGCTGCCGCCGGCCCGATCTGGAATCCGCAGACCGGCACGGCCGGCAGCAATGCACCGCTTGCGATTTTGCTGGACGATGGCTGGAGCGCCGCGGCGAGCTGGGACGCTCGCGTCAAGGCGGCGGATGAGCTGATTGCCAATGCCGACAGCAATCGCCGCGGCGTGGCCCTTGTTCCGCTGTCGGAGCCGAACCGCGACATCACGCTGCTGCCCGGCGGCACCGCCCGCGTCGCGCTGCGTCAGCTCTCGCCGAAGCCCTATGCGATCGACCGCGTCGATACACTGCCGGCGCTGGAGCGCTTTTTGAAAGCCACCGGCGACAGCGAGATTGTCTGGCTCTCGGATGGTGTCGATACCAGCCGTGGCGTTGACTTCACGCAAGGCCTTGCGAAGACCATCGGCGACCGCACACTGACCATCTATGACGGCGGAGCCACGCCGGCCCATGCGCTGGTCGCAGCGGAAAATGCCGCGGCGAAGATGACCGTGAAGGTGCTGCGCGCCAATAGCGGCGGCCCTGACGGCGGCGTGGTGCGCGGTCTCGACCAGAAGGGATCGCCGGTCGGCGAGGCCAAGTTCCTGTTCACGCCGAACGACCGCGAGACCGAAGCGTCGTTCGACCTACCTGTCGAATTGCGCAACGACATCGCACGGCTTGAAATCACCGGCGAACGCTCCGCCGGCGCCGTGCAACTGCTCGACAAGCGCTGGCGCCGTCGCGCCATCGGCATCGTCTCGGGCGCCACCAACGATACCGCGCAGCCGCTGCTAGCCTCGACCTTCTATCTCACCCGCGCATTGGCGCCATTCGCTGACGTCCGCCTCGGCGATCGCGGCGCGCCGCAGCAGGCGATCACGCAATTTTTGGACCAGAAACTTCCGATGATCGTGCTGGCCGATGTCGGCACCCTGTCGCCGGAAATCCGAGAGCGCCTCAATACCTGGATCGATGCGGGCGGCGTGCTGGTGCGCTTTGCCGGCCCGCGCCTCGCGCAAGGCGACGACGATCTCGTCCCGGTGAAACTGCGCCGCGGCGACCGCAGCCTCGGCGGCAGCCTGACCTGGGAGAAGCCGCAACATCTCGCGTCCTTCGCCGCCGATGGGCCGTTCGCCGGTCTCCCTGTCCCAAAAGACATCACCGTGAATCGTCAGGTGCTCGCCGAGCCGAACGCTGCGCTGGCCTCGAAGAGCTGGGCGTCGCTGGTGGATGGCACGCCGCTGGTCACCGGTGAACGTCGTGGCAAGGGTCTCGTGACCCTGTTCCATGTCAGCGCCGATATGCGCTGGTCGGACCTGCCATTGTCTGGCACCTTCGTAGAGATGCTGCGCAGGGTCGTCGATATCTCCGGTTACACGTCCACGCCCGGTGCAGGTGTCGCCGGCGAGACCGGCGCAGAGACTGTGGCGCCGCTGCGCACGCTGGATGGTTTCGGCGCATTCACGCCGCCGCCCTCCACGGCCAAGCCGCTCGCCGCCGACTATCGCGACCGCGCCACGCTCGATCACCCGCCGGGCTTCTATGGCCCTGCCGATGGCCCGCTCGCGGTGAATGCACTGGCATCGGCCGATCGCATTGAGCCTATCGATTTCTCAGGCCTGAAGGCCAACCGCGCCAGCTACACCAATGCCGAACCTCGCGACCTTCGCGGCATCCTGCTCTCCACGGCGCTGGCGCTGTTTTTGGTGGACGCGATCATCGTCGCGCTGCTCGGCGGTGCCATCGCCGCGATGTTTCGCCGCCGTGCTGTCTCGACGGCCCTCGCTGTGGCACTCGCGCTCGGCACCGTCATGGGATCACCGGTGCCATCGCGGGCCGATCCAGCCAGTGACGATTTCGCCGTCAAGGCCGTGTCGCAGACACGTCTCGCCTACGTCGTCACTGGGAATGCCGATGTCGACTCGATCGTGAAGTCGGGCATGACCGGACTGACGCTGTTTCTCGCGCAGCGCACCGCGCTGGAAGCCGGCGAGCCCGTTGGCGTCGATCCTTCTCGCGACGAACTCTCCTTCTTCCCGCTGATCTACTGGCCGATCATTCCCGGTGCCGCCAAGCCGCCGCAGGAGGCCATCAACCGCATCGACGCTTACATGAAGCAAGGTGGCACGGTGCTGTTCGACACCCGCGATGCCGTCGAAGCCCCGCCCGGACCGAATGGCGAGTCGCAGACGCCAGGCATGCTGACGCTGCGCAACATCCTGTCCTCGCTGGATGTGCCCGAGCTTGAGCCGGTGCCGCGCGAACACGTCCTGACCAAGACCTTCTATCTGCTGCGCGACTTCCCCGGCCGCTTCAATTCCGGACCGACCTGGGTCGAGACCCTGCCGCGCGACGATGGCGATGACGCTGCCTCGCGTCCGGCTCGCGGCGGTGACGGCGTGTCGCCGATCATCATCACCTCGAACGATCTTGCCGGCGCCTGGGCGATGCGCCCCGATGGCCAGCCGATGCTGCCACTGACGCCCGGCGAACCGCGGCAGCGCGAATTTGCGTTCCGCGCCGGCGTCAACATCGTGATGTATACGCTGACCGGCAACTACAAGGCCGATCAGGTGCACGCGCCCGCACTCATCGAACGTCTCGGACAGTAGGAGCGCGACATGCAGTACGGCATCGCGTTTACGCCTCTCGTCCCGACCATCGTGCTGTGGATCGGCCTCGCCGCCATCGTGGCGATATCAGCATTGCTATTGCTCGGCCGTGCACGCGGTGCCGCCGTGCGTGTGGCCGCATTGGCGCTGATCCTGCTGGCGCTGGCCAATCCATCGTTTACGCGCGAGGAGCGCGAGCCGCTCACATCGGTCGCCGCCGTCGTCATCGACAAGAGCCCGAGCCAGAATTTCGGCGAGCGCACCAAGGAAACCGAGGAAGCGCAGAAGCAGCTGGTCGACCGGCTGAAGCAGGTCAAGGGCCTCGAGGTCCGCGTTGTCGAAGCCGGACAGGCTGATGGCGAAACCGACGGCACCAAATTGTTCGGCGCACTGTCCTCCGCTCTCTCCGACGTGCCGACAGACCGTGTCGCGGGCGCATTCCTGATCACCGACGGCCGTGTCCATGACATCCCGGCCAATGTCGCGGGTCTCGGCTTCAATGCGCCGGTGCATGCGCTGATCACCGGCCGCAAGGACGAACGCGATCGCCGCATCGCCATCACCGCTGCTCCCAGATTTGGCATCGTCGGCCAATCGCAGCGCGTCACGTTCCGGCTCGACGATCAGGGCGTCACCGGCGAACGCGCCCGCGTCGCCATTCGCCGCGACGGCGATACGTTGAGCGAGCGCACGGTGCTGTCGGGTCAGACTGTCTCAGTTGACATCGACATCAAACATGCCGGCCCGAACATCGTCGAGATCGAAGCATCGCCGCTCGATAATGAACTGACACTGGTCAACAACCGCGCCGTGGTCGCCATCGACGGCGTGCGCGACAAACTCCGCGTGCTGCTGGTGTCGGGCGAGCCGCATTCCGGCGAACGCACCTGGCGCAACCTGCTGAAGTCCGATGCGTCGATCGATCTCGTCCACTTCACGATTTTGCGCCCGCCGGAGAAGCAGGACGGCACGCCGATCAACGAACTGTCGTTGATCGCCTTCCCGACCCGCGAGCTGTTCCAGCAAAAGATTCACGAATTCCAGCTGATCATCTTCGATCGCTATGCCCGCCAGGGCGTGCTGCCAATCGCCTATTTCGACAATATCGCGCGCTATGTCCGCGCCGGTGGCGCCGTGCTGGTCTCGGCCGGGCCTGATTACGCGTCGAACACCTCGATCTGGCGCACGCCGCTGGATTCGGTACTGCCCGCCGAACCCGTCGGGGTCAGCGAGAAGCCGTTCTATGCGCATCTCAGCGATATCGGCAAACGTCACCCGGTGACGCGCGGCCTCGAAGGCTCCAATTCCGAGCCACCGAAATGGAGCCGCTTCTTCCGCACCGTCGAGACCCGCAACACCACCACTCCCCCTGTGATGACCGGCGCCGACGGTCAGCCACTGCTGCTGCTGTCGCGTTCTGGCGAGGGCCGCGTCGCGCTGCTGCTGTCGGATCACATCTGGCTGTGGGCGCGCGGCTATGAAGGCGGCGGCCCGCATCTCGATCTGCTTCGTCGCACGTCGCACTGGCTGATGAAGCAGCCGGATCTCGACGAGGAAGCACTCAAGCTGCAGAGTCAGGGCAAGGACCTCGTCGTGGTCAGGCAGACCATGGGCGACGCCGTGCAGCCCGTGACGGTGACCTCACCATCAGGCAAGACCCGCGAACTGACGCTGTCAGCCGGCGAGCCCGGTCTGTGGCGCGCGACCACGCCGGCCGATGAACTCGGCCTGTGGCAGGCCACCGACGGCACGCTGAAGGCGCTGATCAATGTCGGCCCGATCAACCCGAAGGAATTCTCCGAGGTCACCTCGACCACCGAGATGCTGAAGCCGCTGTCGCAGGCCAGTGGCGGCGACGCCCGACGGATCAATGAAGGCTCGGGCATCGAGCTGCCGCGCATCGTGCCGGTGCGCTCCTCGACCGTATTCCGCGGCGACGGCTGGATGGGCGTGCATATGCGCGATGCCAGCGTGGTCCGCGGCGTTGGCGTGCTGCCGATGTTTGCCGGCCTGATCGGGCTGCTGCTGCTGCTCGGCGCATTCGCGGCGACGTGGCTAAGAGAGAGCCGGTAGCTTCTTCCCTCGCCCCGCTTGCGGGGAGAGGGTGGCGCGGACGAAGTCCGCGACGGGTGAGGGGAAGCCAGCGAGTGAAACACTGGCTCCCCCTCACCCGTCATCCACTCTGACGCGTGAATGACGACCTCTCCCCGCAAGCGGGGCGAGGTAAGAAGGCAGCGTGGCGATAATCACACAGCAGGTCGGGTTTCTGTGTCCGGAGATGACTGGCCGTTGACACCCGGCCGCCCGTTGCGCGATGTTACATTATAACATCGGTGCTGGCAGACCTCTCCGCCGACCGATGCCGGGGCAGCCTGTCGGCATGAAGTGGTTTCGCGCGAATATCAGACATGGGGCAAAGCTGGCGCTGTTCGCGCTGGCGGTGCAGCTCGTTCTGTCGTTCGGCCATGTCCATGGCGGGACGGTGCACGCGGCCCCTCTCGACTCCACCATCGCGGTTTCAGCCGGTGATGCGGCCCAGACACCGGCCGCTCCAGAGACGGACCACCATCACCGCGCCGCAGATCCCTGCGCCATCTGCGCCGTCATGGCGATGGCCGGTACAGCGCTGTTCGCCGCGCCGCCGGTCCTGCTGTTGCCGCAGGCTGCCGTCCTGCTGCAGCGGATCACCGAGGCTGAGTTCGACCATCTCGACGCCATCAGCGGCGCATCGCAGCCGCGCGGCCCTCCTGTATCCTGACACGACCTTTGACGATCGCTGCCGCGAATTCCTCGCGAACGGCGTAACCGAAGTCAGATTCGCATCACCGCGAGTCCCGGCGCAAGCACCCGAGCGCGCGGCCGGTGAAGTCAGGACAAACCTATGTCGATTCAATTCAAGCGCGCCCTCCTGCTCGGCACATCTGCCGTGGTGGGACTGAGCTGCCTCCCGCAATCCGCGCTGGCGCAGACGCAGCTTCCCGCCGTGGAAGTCACCGCGCCAAGCCCGATCGTGCGCCGCAAGCCGGTGCCGTCACGCACCGCGCATACCCATGTCACGCGCCCCGCGCCGAACCGCAATGCCGCGCCGGTGCCCGTCGAGGCAGAGCCGGCCGTTCAAGCCCAGCAGGGCGAACTCCCGATCGTTTCCGATCAGTTCGCCACCGTCACCGTGGTGCCGAATGACGAGATCCGCCGTTCCGGTGCCTCGACGCTCGGCGACCTCCTCGCCAACAAGCCCGGCATCACCGGCTCCGGCTACGCACCGGGCGCATCGAGCCGGCCGATCATCAGGGGTCTCGACGTCAACCGCGTCGGCATCGTCGAGAACGGCATCGGCAGCAATGGCGCATCCGATCTCGGCGAAGATCATTTCGTGCCTGTCGATCCGTTCGCCGCCAATCAGGTCGAAGTCATTCGCGGCCCGGCGACGCTGCGTTATGGCTCGCAGTCGATCGGCGGCGTGGTCAGCGCCTCCAACAATCGCATTCCCGACGCGCTGCCGAACTGCGCCGTGGCGGCGCCGTTCCAGAGCTATGGCATGCCGGTGAAGGCGCCAGCCGCCGGTCTCGCGGCGCTGGGCTGCATGAATGCCGAAGTCCGCACCTCGTTCAGTTCGGTGGATCGCGGTGTTGATGGCGGCATCCTGCTCGATGCCGGCGGCGGCAATGTCGCGGTTCATGCCGATGTCTATGGCCGCAAGGCCGGCGACTACAATGTGCCGAGCTATCCTTATGCCGCGCCCGGCCTCGCCTTCAACGGGCGTCAGCCGAACTCGGCTAACCAGTCGGCCGGCGCATCGGTCGGCGGCTCCTACTTCTTCACCGGCGGCTATATCGGCGCGGCGATCACACAGAACAACACGACCTATCGCATTCCGGGCGTTGAAGGCGCGCAGGTCGGCACCCGTATCGCCGGCCAGCAGACCAAGTTCACGGCGAAGGGCGAATATCGCCCGGACGCCGCGGCGGTCGAAGCGATCCGCTTCTGGGTCGGCGCGACGAACTACAAGCACAACGAGATCGGCCTTGCCGACGCCAGCGATCTCTTGTCTGACGGCGTGCGCCAGACCTTCACCAACAAGGAACAGGAAGGCCGGCTCGAAGTGCAGATGATGCCCTTCAACGCGCGCTTCGCCACGATTACTTCGGCCTTTGGCCTGCAGGTCAATCATCAGGAGCTGACTGCACCGAGCCCCGATGACATCGGCAGCCCGCTCAATGGTCTGTGGGATCCGAATAAGAACACAAGGATTGCCGGCTACAGCTTCAACGAGTTCAAATTCACCGAAACCACGAAGGCGCAGATCGCCGGCCGCATCGAGCATGTCGAACTGTCAGGCACGACGCCATCTTCGATCCCGAACGAGTTCGATCTCAATGCAGATCCGGGCGCGATCGGGCCGGCGGTCGGGCGTAACCTCACCTTCACGCCGAAGAGCGGCAGTATCGGGTTGATCCAGGATCTGCCCTGGTATGGGCTCTCCGCCAGCATCACCGCGCAATATACCGAACGCGCACCGAAGCCGGCCGAACTGTTCTCGCGCGGCGGACATGATGCGACCGAGACCTTCGATATCGGCAATCCGAATCTCGGCATCGAGACGGCGAAGTCGGTCGAACTCGGCCTGCGCCGTGCCGCCGGTCCGTTCCGCTTCGAGCTCACCGGCTACTACACGCAGTATGACGGCTTCATCTATCGCCGCCTGACCGGCAACACCTGCGGAGACGGGGTCTGCCAGGCGGGGCTTGGCCTCGAACTGAACCAGGCGATCTATTCGCAGCGTGACGCCACCTTCCGGGGCGGCGAATTCCAGAGCCAGCTCGACGTTGCGCAGATCTATGGCGGCACATGGGGTATCGAGACCCAGGCCGACATCGTGCGCGCGACCTTCAGCGACGGCACCAATGTGCCGCGCATTCCGCCGGTGCGTGCCGGCGGCGGTCTGTTCTGGCGCGATACCAACTGGTTTGCCCGCGTGAATCTGCTGCATGCCTTCGCACAGAACGACATCGCTGAGATCGCCGAGACGCCCACATCGGGCTACAATCTCCTGAAGGCAGAAGTGAGCTACAAGACGCTGCTCGACCCGCGCATCTACGGCGCCAAGGAGATGACCGTCGGCGTGGTCGGCAACAACCTGTTGAACGAGAACATTCGCAATGCGGTGTCCTATAACAAGGACAACGTGCTGCAACCCGGACTGAACGTGCGGGCGTTTGCGAGTGTGAAGTTCTGATTTCCATACACTCGTCATTCCGGGATGCGCCTCTTTGGCGCAGACCCGGAATGACAGCTTGTGGCTTTTACTTCGCCGCGTCCCAATCCGGCCGAACGGCGCCGGCGAGACCCGTAGCGGCGCCCTCCACCAGCTCAAGCACAAGCAACCGGTTTTGATCGACCGGACCCGGCATGGTCACGTTACCCTTCGGGATCGCCTTGAAGCCGACCCGGCGATAATAGGGCTCGTCGCCGACCAGCAGGATGAGCTTGTGGCCCTTTGTGCGCGCATCGGCGATGGCGCGGTCCAGCAGCTTGCGGCCGACGCCGCGGCTGCGGAATGGCGGCTCGACGGTCAGCGGCCCGAGCAGCAGTGCCGGCGTATCACCCACACAGATCGGCAATTGCCGGACCGAGCCGACCAGCAGCGTGCCGATCCGTGCCGTGAAAGACAGGTCGAGCAGATGACCGACGTGTTCACGCAGCCGGTAGGCTGATAGCACGTAACGGCCCGGGCCGAAGGTGCGGGCATGCAGCCGTTCGATGATCTGGGCGTCGTTGGCGGTTTCCGCCAGGATGGTCAGAGAAAGGTCATTCATGTCGGGAGGCGGGATAGCATTTGGCGGGCGCGCGGTCCATTGCCCGGGCGGACGGGATCAGACCCGCCAGGTAGCACTGATCGGCTTGCCGTCGAAGATCTCGGCCAGCCGCAGCCGGGTGCCCTCGGTGGTGTCGTGAGGCAGGGCATCGAGGGCGAAGAAACCGGTTTCGGCGATTTCGCGATTGGGCTCGGGCAACCAGTCCTGCCGGAACTGCCTGACCACATAGACCGCCACATGATCGCGGATCGAGACGTGACTGTTGAGAAAGACACCATGCAGAACCGGCTCTCCCGTGAGTTCGATGCGCCCCTCTTCCCGCAGCTCCATGTCTAGCGCCTCGCGAAAGGTCTGGCCGACTTCGACGCCGCCGCCGGGTAGATACCAGCCGGTGACATAAGTGTGCCGGACTAGAAACACGCGATTGTCAGCGTCCAGCACCACGGCGCGGACGCCCAAGGTCATGCCGCGGGCGAAGCGGAAATACAGATGCACGAATTTGCGCAGGGTCGGCTCCAGCCGCTGCCGCAACGTCGGTGAGGTCATCGCGGCAAATTCCTGGCTGGCGACACGGTGGGTGCTTGCGTCATATGCCCCACCTTGCCAAAACATGCAGGGATTTCACAGGCATGAGGGCGCATTGAGCCGGCTTGTTCACATACGCGCAGGGGCAGATCGCTTCTCATGACCGCTTTCACTCTCGCCCATCTGTCCGATCCGCATGTTCCGCCGATGCCAGAGCCGCAATGGCGCGAGCTCCTGGGGCAGCGCGTGCTCGGCTATCTGAACTGGCGGCGTAACCGGCATCTGATCCACCGCCGCGATATGCTGGATGTCATCGTCAGCGACATGCAGGCGCAGCAGCCGGACCATATTGCCGTCACCGGCGATCTCGTGAATCTCGCCCTGGATGCCGAATTCCCGCGCGCGCGCCGCTGGATCGAGAGCGTCGGCACACCGGACAAGGTCTCCCTGGTCCCCGGCAATCACGACGCCTATGTGCGCGGGGCACCGGAGCGCTTTGCGGCAACCTTCGGCGACTATATGCGCAGTGACGGCACCCCCGATACGCGCTTTCCATTTCTGCGTATCCGCGGCCCGCTGGCTCTGATCGGCGTGTCGTCGAGTGTGCCAACCGCGCCGTTCATGGCGACGGGCTCGCTCGGCGACGCACAGCTTAGGGCGCTCAACATTATGCTTGGCGGCCTCGCCGACGCTCATCTGTTTCGCGTATTGCTGATTCATCATCCGCTACGCTCAAAGCAGAAAATGAAGCGACTGACGGATTCCGAAGCGCTGCAAGCTGTGCTCAAGCGCCACGGCGTCGAACTGATCCTGCACGGCCACGACCACATTCATTCGACCATGTGGTTCGACGGCCCACAGCGGCGCATTCCCGCAATCGGCGTGCCATCGGCATCATCGGTCGCACACGGCCACAAGCCGGCAGCGGCCTACAATCTGTTCGCCATCGAACGCGACGGCGAACGCTGGCGCTGCCAGCAGACGGTACGAGGATTCGGGGGCAGCAATATGGTGCACGAGCTGACGCGGACGATGCTGGTGTAGCGTGACTAATGTCCGCGCACGGACACGAACAGCGCGAGCGCAAATAGTCCCACGACGCCGACAATCACACCGAACACGAACGGCCAGAATCTGCTGCGCGGCTTCTTCACCGCCGTCGCTACCTCCGGCGCCGGTATTGTCACCAGCGCGTGCTCGCGCTCAATCATGCGGCGCGCGATATAGTCGGTGACCGCCTTTACGATGGTCGGAACGTCATGCGCCTCGGCCAGCACCACGCGACCGTGGCGGGTGTCCTGCACGAAGCGATACATGCGCTTGTCGCGACCCATCGCGACATGGGCGACCATGTCGATCCACAGCCGCGGCGTGTCGCCCTGGCTGATGCCCCGGTCGAACATCTCGATGCCAACAGGGATCTCGGCGAACAGCGGGTCGAGCGCTTCATTGAGGATCTCCAGCCGCGCCACTTCGGCATCGCGCAGCTCGACGACGACACCGGTGCGATCGGCCGCCTCGATGCGGGCCTGACGCAACGCGTCGCGCAGCCGCTGCGGCCTGACTTCCTCGACAGGCTTCGTCCCGTTACTCGCCACGCTGGACCCCTTTCTGGCTGCCTGAGCGCGCCATCCACCGGGCAGTAACCTATCAGTAACCACGAGTGCCGGAAAGGCCGTTTGTTTCCAGAGGCTTGGCCGCTAAACGCATCAACGGCCCCACCCGGTTTTCCGGATGAGGCCGCTGATATCCTTGGACGTCTTCTTATGGGCAAATCAGCGACAGGCTTGAGGCGATCCAGCGGCACTGACGCCGCTCGGGATCTCAGCTTCAGGCGACCCGTCGGTCCTAAGCGACCTGACGGCTCGGCTCTTCGACGATGGAGAAGCGGACGCCGGCGCGGTGGCGGTTCTCTTCCGACACGGTCTTCCAGGCTTCTTCGGCCTGCTTGCGCGTCTTGAACGGGCCCTGCACCTGGGCCGAGCCTTCAACCAGCTTGTGGAAGTTCATCGAACCGAACTCGCCGCCGATGACCCAGAAATTGCTACCGTGTGACATGTCGTGCTCCTGTTCATTCCTTAAATCGACATTCGTGACATGCGATGCATTCACCGTGTGAACAGATAACGCCATGTCAGACAAAACCACCAGATGCCTTGTGTTTGAATGGTGATGTGATGTAACATCACGACTTGTAATAAATGTCATTTTGTCAATTTTGTCACAACCAACGACCGAGTGGCGACTCGGGGAACCAGGAATTGGCTCGGATGGCGGGCGAGTCTGGCAAGAAGCTGTTCGTGGGGCCGCGCTTCCGGCGGATCCGGCAGCAACAGGGCCTGTCCCAGACCCAGATGGCAGAGGGCCTCGGCATTTCGCCGAGCTACATCAATCTGATTGAGCGCAACCAGCGGCCGGTCACCGCGCAGTTGCTGCTGCGCCTCGCCGAGACCTATGACCTCGATCTCCGCGATCTCGCGACGGCGGATGAAGATCGCTTCTTCGCGGAGCTGAACGAGATCTTTTCCGATCCGCTGTTTCGCCAGATCGATTTGCCGAAACAGGAATTGCGCGACCTTGCCGAACTCTGTCCCGGCGTCACGCATGCGCTGCAGCGGCTCTATGCGGCTTATACCGAAGCGCGGCGCGGCGAGACCATGGTGGCGGCGCAGATGGCCGATCGGCATGAAGGCGCGCCATTCGAGGCCAATCCGATCGAGCGCGTGCGTGATTTGATCGAAGCCAACCGCAACTACTTCCCCGAACTCGAAGCGGCCGCCGAAAGCCTGCGCGACGAGATCAACGTGCCGTCGCAGGATCTGTTTGCGGCGCTGAGCACGCGACTGCGCGACAAATATTCGATCGTCACTCGCATTATGCCGGTGGATGTGATGCGCGAGACGCTCAGACGTTTCGACCGACATCGCCGGCAGCTGCTGATCTCGGAAATGGTCGATGCGCCCGGCCGCGCCTTTCAGGTCGCATTCCAGATCGGCCTCGTCGAGTGCTCATCGCATTTCGAGACCATCATCGGCCGCGCCGGGCCGCTCGACGACACCACACGGCGGCTCTATCGCATCACGCTGGCCAACTATTTCGCAGCCGCCGCGCTAATGCCCTATGCGGCGTTCCATGCCGCCGCGGAAGCGCTGAGCTACGACGTGCAGGTGCTCGGCCAGCGCTTCAATGTCGGCTTCGAGCAGATCTGCCATCGCCTGACAACGCTGCAGCGCCCGAACGCGCGCGGCGTGCCGTTCTTCATGCTGCGCGTCGACAATGCCGGCAACGTGTCGAAGCGGTTTTCATCCGGCACCTTCCCGTTCTCGAAATTCGGCGGCACCTGTCCATTGTGGAACGTGCATTCGACATTCGACACACCGGACCGCCTGCTGAGCCAGGTGATCGAACTGCCCGATGGCAGCCGCTATTTCTCCATCGCACAGACGCTACGTCGGCCCGCAGCGCCGCATCCGCAGCCACAACCGCGCTTCGCCATCGGCCTCGGCTGCGAGATCCGCCACGCCGGCAAGCTAGTCTATTCAGCAGGCCTCGATCTGGAAAAGACCGAAGGCACGCCGATCGGCGTCAATTGCCGCCTCTGCGAGCGCGAGAATTGCAGCCAGCGCGCCGAGCCGCCGATCACGCGGAGTCTGATTCTGGACGAAAACACGCGGCGGGTGTCGAGCTTTGCGTTCAGCAATGCGCGGGAGTTGTGAGGCGCCCCGAGCCTTTGCGGTAGAAAAAGCCGTGCTATACAGATCGCATGGGATTTGGGGTTTTCATTCACCGCACAGATTCGATCTACGACGACAGCCCGGCCGAGCAGTATCAATTTCCGAGTCAGTACCTCAGCCGGGCACAGACCTTCGTTGGCGACTGGATCATCTATTACGAACCGCGCAAAGTCGAAGCGACACGTGGCTACTTTGCCATTGCCAAGGTTGAGCGGATTATCCCAGACCCTTCAGCAGGAGGCATGTATCTCGCACTAATCGAACCATCGAGCTACCTCGATTTCGCGACACCTGTCCCCTTCAACGATGCTAGCGGCGTCATGGAACGTGGCGTCCTAAACGAACAAGGTCGGATTTCGGGTCGAGCCCAGTCTGCCGTGCGGCCGGTTAGTCCAACAGATTTTGAACGTATTGTAGCGCTGGGGCTCGATGAGAGCGTTCAAATACTGCCAAGAATTGGTGACATCTCAGCGACCCCACAATTCGACGAGGTGCAAGCGCCCTTCGTCTTCGAAGAAACGCGGGATCGGCTGAACTACCTCACCTCGAGAATCGTCCGAAACCGCGCCTTTCGTCGCGTCATTCTGGATGCTTACGACCGACGCTGTGCTGTGACGGGACTCAAGCTTATTAACGGTGGCGGCCGCGCCGAAGTAGACGCGGCCCATATTAAGCCAGTGGAAGCGAATGGCCCCGACATCATCAACAACGGGATCGCTCTTTCAGGCACAGCTCATTGGATGTTCGACCGTGGATTGATTAGCCTCTCCGACGAACTTGAAATCCTCATTTCTCGTCACGTGAATGATTTTGAGAGCGTCCGCGCTCTAGTCAACAAGAATGGCCATGCGCTTCCGCCTCAACGAACGTCACAGCGGCCGCATCCACATTTCTTAAGTTGGCATCGCGACAATTGCTTCAAACAATAACTGTCCATAAGGATGCCCGGGACAGGCCCGGGCATGACGACCGAAAGGGCCTTCATGCTGCGAATATTTATGTCGATTCGATTTGCAATCCTGCTCGCAACATCAGCCCTGATCGCCCTCGCCTCCCCCGCCTCCGCCCAGCGCGCCGCATCCTGCCATGGCGGCCAGAGCTTCGATCAATTCCTTGCCGGGCTGAAACAGCAGGCTGTCGCTAGCGGGGTATCGCAGCGCGCGATGGCGGAAGCGGCGCCCTATCTCGTCTACGATCAGGGCATCGTCAATCGCGACCGCGGGCAGCGGGTGTTCGGGCAGTTGTTCACGCAATTCGCCGGCCGCATGGCGGCGGATTACCGGATGCAGAACGGGCAGCTCAAGATCAAGCAGAACGCCGCAGCCTTTGCGCGTGCAGAGAAGGAGTATGGCGTGCCGCCCGCCGTCATCGCAGCGTTCTGGGCGCTGGAGAGCGACTTCGGCGTGCAGATGGGCAATCTGCAGACGCTGCGCTCGCTGGTGTCGCTGGCCTATGACTGCCGGCGCTCGAAAATGTTTCAGGACGAGACCATCGCCGCGCTGAAGATCATCGATCGCGGTGATCTGTCGCCGGCGGAGATGATCGGCTCATGGGCCGGCGAACTCGGCCAGACGCAATTCCTGCCGACGCATTACTTCAACTATGCCGTCGACTATGACGGCGACGGCCATCGCAATTTGCTGCGCAGCCCCGCCGACGTGATCGGCTCGACGGCGCATTACATTTCCACCGGTTTGAAATGGCGGCGCGGCGAGCCATGGCTGCAGGAGGTGCGGGTCACCGACAACGTACCGTGGGATCAGGCCGATCTCACCATCCAACTGCCCCGCGCCAAATGGGCGTCATTCGGCGTCAGCTATCCCGACGGACGGCCACTGCCGAACGACAGCATGCCGGCATCGCTGCTGCTGCCGATGGGCCGGCACGGCCCCGCCTTCCTCGCTTACGCGAATTTCGCCGCCTATACCGAATGGAATAATTCGCTGATCTATTCGACGACAGCAGCCTATCTCGCCACCCGCATCAATGGCGCCTCCAAGATGCGGCAGCCCTCCGCCCCTGTCGCGCAGCTGTCACATCCCGAACTTCGCGAGCTGCAACAATTGCTGGCGAAGCGCGGCTTCAATGTCGGCAAGATCGACGGCATCCTCGGCCAGCAGAGTCGCACAGCGGTGAAGGCCATGCAGGTCAAGTTCGGCCTTCCCGCGGACTCCTGGCCGACGGCTGAATTGTTGGCGGCGCTGAAATCCGGGCGGTAAATTTCTTCTCTTTTGTGAGGCCGGGGCGGTTGAAATCAGCCAAGCGCGCCCCAACTCCATGCAACAGCATCTTTCTCGACCTGCCGCGCTGTGCCTCGAAACGCATCACAAAAGAGCATCCTCATGCCGTTCTATGATTCCGTCGTGCCCGCCTATCTGCAGATGCTGGGCAGTCTGTCCGCTGGACTGAAAAAGGCCGAAACCTATGCTGCCGCAAAGAAGATCGAGCCCGCCGTCCTGCTCGGCACGCGACTTTTCCCGGACATGCTGCCGCTGAGCCGGCAGGTCCAGCTCTCCTGCGATTTCGCCACCAAGGGCAGCGCGCGCCTGTCCGGCAGCGAAGTGCCGGCGGTGCCGGATACCGAAACGACCTTCGATGAATTGCAGCAGCGAATCGGCAGGACCGTCGATTACCTGAAGAACTACAAGCCCGCCCAATTCGACGGCGGCGAGACCCGGGAGATCACCTTCCCCACCGGCCCCGGCAAGACCACCACCATGTCCGGCCAGCAATTCCTCACCAGCTTCTCGCTACCGAGCTTCTATTTCCACATCACCACTGCCCACGGCATCCTGCGGATGTGCGGCATCGATGTCGGCAAGCGCGACTTCCTCGGCGCGCAGTAAGCCGCGCCATCACCGCAGGATATTCGGCTGCTGGCCGACCGATAGAGAGATCATGATCATTCAATCCGTCATCGCCACGATCGTTTTATCCTGAACCAACGACATGCAGCGCAGCGGTATTGCCAATGCGCTGCATGATGCCCAATTCGATTTCACCTTTCATCGACTGGATCATTCATCATGAGCACGTCCAAACTCTTCGACCCCTACAAGCTTGGTGCAAACACGCTGACCAATCGCACGGTGATGGCGCCGCTGACGCGCAATCGCGCATTGCCGGGCAACGTGCCGAACCCGCTGGCGATCGAATATTATAGCCAGCGTGCCAGCGCCGGCCTTCTGGTAACCGAAGGCACACCCGTCTCGCAGCAGGGCCAGGGCTATCAGGACGTCCCGGGCGTCTACACCAAGGAGCAGATCGCCGGCTGGAAGAAGGTGACCGAGGCCGTGCATGCCAAGGGCGGTCATATCTATATGCAAATTTGGCACGTTGGCCGCATCTCGCATGTCAGCCTGCAGCCGAATGGCGGCGCGCCGGTGGCCCCTTCGGCGATCCGCGCCAACACCAAGACCTTCGTCAACAACACCTTCACCGACGTCTCGGAACCCCGCGCGCTGGAGCTGGGTGAAATTCAAGGCGTCATCGACAGTTTCGCACGCGGCGCTGCCAATGCGGTCGAGGCTGGTTTCGACGGCGTGGAGATCCATGGCGCCAACGGTTATCTGCTTGAGCAATTCGCGCGTGACAGCACCAACAAGCGCACCGACGCCTATGGCGGTTCGCTCGAGAACCGCGCCAAGCTGATGCTGGAAGTGGCCGCGGCAGTTGCCAAGGAAATCGGCGGCGACAGAACCGGCATTCGCATCTCGCCGGTGACGCCGGCCAACGATGCCGCCGCCGACACGCAGGCGCAAGAGCTGTTCGACTACATCACTGACGGGCTCAGCGCCGAGAAGCTGGTCTATCTACATGTCGTCGAAGGCGCGACCGGCGGTCCGCGCGACGTCGCACCGTTCGACTATGCCAGCCTGCGCAAGCGTTTCAGTGGAACGTATATCGCCAACAACGGCTTCGATCTCGCGCTGGCCAACAAGGTACTCGCGGCCGATGCCGCCGACCTGATCGCGTTCGGCAAGCCGTTCATCTCGAATCCGGATCTGGTCGAGCGGCTGAAGACCGGCGCGCCGCTCAACGATGCCGACAAGGCGACGTTCTATGGCGGCGGCGCCAAGGGCTACACGGATTATCCGGTGCTGGGCGCGAAGCAGGCAGCGGAGTAAGTACGCCGTCATTCCGGGGCGCACACGCATCTTTGCGGGTGCGAACCCGGAATGACAGCAAGAGAAAAGGCCGGGATCGCTCCCGGCCTTTTTTGTTTGTTCAGAAAGCTCGTCTTAGTTCGACGCGCGCTTCTGCGGCGGAGTCGCGGGCCACGACTTGATCAGCGTGTCGTAGTCCACCGTCTCGCCCTTCGGCTTCTCGTTGGCCAGCTTGCGCTGGGGCGCGATGTTGCCGTCCTTGGCGGACTTCGCATACCAGAACTCGGCCGTTTCCTTCTTGTTCAGCTTCGGTCCGCATTCGCCCTGAACCTTGGATCGTTCAAGACGTTCGAGCACCGAATCCTGAGCTGCGGCCAGTGAGTCCATCGCCTGCTGCGGGGTCTTCGCACCGGACGACGCATCGCCGATGTTCTGCCACCACAACTGCGCCAGCTTCGGATAGTCCGGGATGTTGTTGCCGGTCGGCGACCACTGCACGCGGGCCGGCGAGCGATAGAACTCGACCAGACCGCCGAGCTTCGGCGCACGTTCGGTGAACGACTTGTCCCAGATATCGCTCTCACGAATGAAGGTGAGACCGACATGGCTCTTCTTCAGTGACACCGTCTTCGAGGTGATGAACTGCAGATAGAGCCAGGCTGCCTTGCGGCGATCGGCCGGGGTCGACTTGAGCAGCGTGCCCGAACCGACGTCCTGATAGCCGAGCTTCATGCCTTCCTTCCAGTACGAGCCATGCGGCGACGGGGCCATGCGCCACTTCGGCGTACCGTCGGCATTCATGACCGCAAGACCCGGCTTCACCATGTCGGCGGTGAAGGCGGTGTACCAGAACATCTGCTGGGCGATATTGCCCTGCGCCGGCACCGGCCCCGACTCCGAGAAGGTCATGCCTTGCGCCTGCGGCGGAGCATACTTCTTCATCCAGTCGAGGTATTTCGCGATCGAGTAGACCGCTGCCGGACCGTTGGTATCGCCGCCGCGCTCGACGGAGGAGCCGACAGGACGACAGCCTTCCATGCGAATGCCCCACTCATCGACGGGCAGACCGTTCGGAAGACCCCTGTCGCCATTGCCGGCCATCGATAGCCAGGCGTCGGTGAAACGCCAGCCGAGCGACGGATCCTTCTTGCCGTAGTCCATGTGGCCATAGACCTTGACGCCGTTGATCTCCTTGATGTCGTTGGTGAAGAACTCGGCAATATCTTCATAGGCCGACCAGTTCACGGGCACGCCGAGATCGTAGCCATACTTGGCCTTGAACTTGGCCTTGTAGTCGGGATTGGTGAACCAGTCGTACCGGAACCAGTAAAGGTTGGCGAACTGCTGGTCGGGCAGTTGATACATCTTCTTGTCCGGCGCGGTGGTGAAGGACGTCCCAATGAAGTCCTTGACGTCGAGCGTCGGGCTGGTGACGTCCTTGCCTTCTGCGGTCATGTAGTCCGACAGCGCGATGGTCTGGCCGTAGCGGAAATGCGTGCCGATCAGGTCGGAGTCGTTGATCCAGCCGTCATAGACGTTCTTGCCGGACTGCATCTGGGTCTGCAGCTTCTCGACCACGTCGCCTTCCTGGATCAGGTCGTGCTTCAGCTTGATGCCGGTGATTTCGGAGAACGCCTTGGCCAGCGTGCGCGATTCGTATTCGTGCGTGGTGATGGTTTCGGAGACGATATTGATCTCCATGCCCTTGAACGGCTGCGCGGCCTTCTCGTACCACTGCAGTTCTTTCAGCTGCTCTGCCTTCGACAGCGTGGATGGCTGGAATTCGCTGTCGATCCACTTCTGAATGGTGGCGTCGTCGGCCTTGGCCGGCGCGGCGAGCAACGCAGTCGCCGTGATCAACGCAGCAGCGCTGGTCATCATGATATGGCGCGTCGGGCGACGTGCCTGTGTCGTCAGGTGCCTCATAGCTTCCTCCCTCACTTCTGTTTCAGGCCCGGGTTCATCCCGGGACTGCAGTCCATGCCGGTCAGACGGTGCGAAAAATTGCCACCGCCGAGACCAGCGAAATCAATGTCGCGAACCACAGATTCGAGATTTCAACTCCCTCCTCGCCGATCGGCAGCGTCGCGATCGGGTCGGAACCGACGAAGCCGATCCACAACAGGTGGATGACGGCCGCCGCGATCAGCGACAGGAACAGCCGGTCGCCGCGCGTGGTAGGAATGCGCAGGATGCCGATGCGTTCGGCTTCGGGATAGGCGACTGCGAGCCAAGTCATGGTGCCCAGCGTCAATGCCAGCAGCCCAAAGAAGATCGCCGTCGGCGGGGTCCAGGCCATCCATGCGATGTTTTCCATGACGGCCTCCTAGACCCGGCCAAGCGCGAAACCGCGCGCGATGTAATTGCGGACGAACCAGATGACGAGGGCACCGGGGATGATGGTCAGCACGCCGGCAGCGGCGAGCAGGCCCCAATCCATGCCGGAGGCCGACACGGTGCGTGTCATAACCGCCGAAATCGGCTTGGCATTCACCGAGGTCAGCGTGCGCGCCAGCAGCAGTTCGACCCAGGAAAACATGAAGCAGAAGAACGCAGCGACGCCGATGCCCGATGCGATCAGCGGCACGAGAATCTTCACGAAGAATTTCGGGAACGAGTAGCCGTCGAGAAACGCCGTCTCGTCGATCTCGCGCGGCACGCCGGACACGAAGCCTTCGAGGATCCATACTGCGAGCGGCACGTTGAACAGGCAATGCGCCAGCGCCACGGCCCATGGCGTGTCGAACAGGCCGATGGCCGAATAGAGATTGAAGAATGGCAGCGCGAATACGGCGGGCGGCGCCATCCGGTTCGACAGCAGCCAGAAGAACAGGTGCTTGTCGCCGAGGAAACGATAGCGCGAGAACGCGTAAGCTGCCGGCAGCGCGAAAGAGATCGACAGGATGGTGTTGATGATGACGTATTTCAGCGAATTGATGTAACCGGAATACCAGCTCTCGTCGGTGAAGATGCGGGTATAGTTCTCCAGCGTCGGCTGGTGCGGCCACAGCGTCATGGTCGAGACGATCTCGCCATTGGTCTTGAAGCTCATATTGACGAGCCAGTAGATCGGCAGCAGCAAGAACACCAAAAATAGTAACAGGATAATGCGACGCCCAGGGATCGTATGCATCAGACCGCTCCCTCGCGCTTGGTGTGATCGACGCCGGCATTGGTCATCACGGTGTAGAATATCCAGCACACGATCAGCACGATGATGTTGTAGACCAGCGACAGCGCTGCGGCCTTGCCGAGATCGAACTGGCCGAGCGCGATCTTGACAAGCTCGATGGAGACGAAGGTGGTCGAATTGCCGGGGCCGCCGCCGGTGACCACGAAGGGCTCGGTATAGATCATGAAACTGTCCATGAAGCGCAGCAGCACACCGATCAGCAGCACGCGATTGAGCTTGGGTAGCTGGATCGCGCGAAACACCGCCCAGCGCGACGCGCCGTCGATCTGTGCCGCCTGATAATAAGCATCGGGGATCGATTTCAGGCCTGCGTAACACAGCAGCGCGACGAGGCTGGTCCAGTGCCAGACATCCATCACGATGACGGTGGCCCAGGCATCAAACTCGTTCGACACGTAATTATAGTCGATACCCATGTGGTTGAGTGTATAGCCGAGCAGGCCAATGTCGGGACGGCCGAAGATCTGCCAGATGGTGCCGACCACGTTCCATGGAATCAGCAGCGGCAGCGCGAGGATCACGAGGCAGACTGCGACGCGCCAGCCGTCACGCGGCATCGACAGCGCGACAAGAATGCCGAGCGGCACTTCGATGGCGAGGATGATCGCGGAGAAAGCCAGATTGCGCAGCAGGGACGCGTAGAAGCGCCCGCCGAGATCGCTGGACGGATCAAGCAGCTCCTTGAACCAGCCGACGCCGTTCCAGAAGAACTGGTTGTTGCCGAAGGTGTCCTGCACCGAATAGTTCACGACCGTCATCAGCGGCAGCACCGCGGAGAACGCCACGATGAGGAACACCGGCAGGACGAGGAACCAGGCTTTTTGATTGACGGTCTTGTCCATCATGCAACCCCTTCAACAAGGCGGCTGTCGGCGTAAACGTGCACCCGGCTGGGATCGAACACCAGCCCGACATCGCTCCCCACAACAGAAAATCCCTGAGGTACGCGCGCGGCGAACTTGACGCCGCCGATGCGGACGCGCGCGAAACTGATACGGCCGAGATCGTCGACCCGCTCGACCTGCGCCAACAGCAAGCCCGGTGCGGGCGTCGCAACATGGACAAATTCGGGGCGAACGCCGATTTCGATTGTCGCGCCCGCTGGCAACTTGTCGTAACTGCGCTGCAGCGCGATCACGTGCCCGCCGATACGCGCCTCGCGGCCGCTGACTTCGGCGGGTACGATATTCATGCCAGGCGAGCCGATGAAATAGCCGACGAATGTATGTGCGGGCTTGTCAAACAATTCCTGCGGCGTGCCGGACTGTACGACACGGCCGTCATGCATCACCACCACCGTATCGGCAAAGGTCAACGCTTCGGTTTGGTCGTGAGTTACATAGATCATCGTCAGATCCAGCGCGCGGTGCAGCGCCTTCAGCTTCGACCGCAATTCCCATTTCAGGGCGGGATCGATCACCGTCAGTGGTTCATCGAACAGCACGGCGGCGACATCGGAGCGCACCAGGCCGCGGCCCAGCGAGATCTTCTGCTTGGCATCGGGCGTTAGCCGCGTCGCCTTGCGATTCAGATAGGGTGTGAGATCGAGGAGCTCGCCGATCTCGGCAACGCGCGCGTCGATCTGCGCTTTCGGCACCCCGCGATTCTTCAACGGGAAAGCAAGATTTTCGCCCACGGTCATGGTGTCGTAGATGACCGGAAACTGGAACACCTGCGCGATGTTGCGTTTCTGCGTCGACAGCGGCGTGATATCCTTGCCGTCGAACAGGATCTGCCCGCGCGTCGGCGTCACAATGCCGGAGATCAAATTGAGCAGCGTGGTCTTGCCGCAACCAGATGGGCCGAGCAGCGCATAGGCACCGCCTTGCCGCCAGGTCATGGAGATCGGCTTCAGCGCGAATGATTCCGGGTCGGCATCATTGCCGCTATAGGACTGCGCGAGATCGACGAGATCGATGCGGGCCATGTTACGCTCCCTGCGTGCTGTTGGGAGCGGCAACCAGACGGTCGCTGCCATCGAAGACGAACAGATTGGCGGGATCGAGCACGGCGTCGAGCATGTGGCCGGGCAGGAATTCATGGACGCCCTGCAGCACTGCAACCCAATTCGACGCGTCGCGCTTCAGATGGACGAAGCTTTCCGACCCGGTGATTTCGGTCACGGTCACTTCCGCAGGAAATGCATGCCGTCCGGCGAGACCACTGGCGACTTCGAGCTGATGCGCGCGGAAGCCAACGCGATAGCTGCCGTCGGCGAGGTTTGCGTAGAGCCCGCTGGCGGGCGCCGTCGCGCCGCCGGCATAGTGCACGTGGCCGTTCTTCTTCTCGATCACCACCAGATTGAGCGGCGGATCTGAGAACACTTCGGCGGCCTTGAGAGTCTCGGGATGGCGATAGACCCTGGAGGTCTGGCCGACCTGCAAAACCTGACCTTCCCACAGGCACACGGTGCTGCCGCCCAACAAAAGCGCTTCGGAGGGCTCCGTCGTCGCATAGACAAAGATCGCGCCGGAGGCCTCGAATATCTTCGGCAGTTCGGTGCGCAATTCCTCGCGGAGCTTGTAGTCGAGATTGGCGAGCGGCTCGTCGAGCAGCACGAGATCGGCACCCTTGACCAGCGCGCGGGCAATGGCGGTGCGCTGCTGCTGGCCACCGGAGAGTTGCAGCGGCGTACGCTTCAGATAGGGCTCAAGCTTGAGCAAGGCCGCGGCTTCGTGCACGCGGGTTTCAATCTCGGCTTTCGGCTTGCCCTGCACGCGCAGCGGCGAGGCGATATTCTCATAGACCGACAGCGAGGGGTAGTTGATGAACTGCTGATAGACCATCGCCACCGAACGCTTGCGGATATCGACGCCGGTGACGTCCTTGCCATCGACCAACACGCGGCCTTGCGTTGGCTTGTCGAGCCCGGCCAGCAGCCGCATGATCGAGGTCTTGCCGGCCAATGTCGGCCCGAGCAGCACGTTCAGTGTGCCCCTTTCCAGCGTCAGCGACACGTCACGGATTGTCGTGACGCCATCGACCATCTGCGAGACGTGATCGAGTGCGACGCTCATGACCGCGCTCCCGCTTCACGCATTGGATTGGCGGGCTGAGCGCGATTAGCCTGCAGCCATTGATCGAGAGCCGCGATCTCTTCCTTCGACAGGCGCAGACCGAGTTTGGAACGGCGCCACACGATATCCTCGGCACTGACGGCCCATTCATTGGCCATGAGATAGCGCACTTCGCGCTCGGTCAGCGTTGCGCCGAAGGCCTGACCGAGATCGGCCGGCGATTTCGCGGTGCCCAGCATCTTTGCGGCGCGCGTGCCATAGGCATGTGCCAGCCGGTTGGCATGGGCCGGTGTCAGGAACGGATAGTCGCGCAACAGCTCTGCGACGAGCGCATCGACGGCAGAGACGTCGAAATCACCGCCAGGCAGCGTGGCATGGGCCGTCCAGCCTTCCTTGGCCTTGGTGCCCTTCAGATACGGCGCAAGCTTCTGCAAGGCTTCTTCGGCAAGGCGGCGATAGGTCGTGATCTTGCCGCCATAGATCGACAGCAGCGGCAGGCCACCGGGCAGATCGAGCTCGAACACATAGTCGCGCGTCGCCGCCTTGGCCTCGTTGGCGCCGTCGTCATAGAGCGGGCGCACGCCGGAATAGGTCCATACCACGTCTTCGGCCAGCACGGGCCTTGCGAGATATTCGCTGACCGACTTGCAGAGATAATTGATCTCGTCGGTAGAGATTTTCACATCGGCGGGATCGCCGTCATAATCGATATCGGTGGTACCGATCAGGGTGAAATCGTCCTGATAGGGAATCGCAAATACGATACGACCATCGGCATTCTGGAAGATGTAGGCGCGGTCGTGGCTGTAAAGTTTCGGCACCACGATATGCGAGCCCTGCACGAGGCGGACTTTCGCCTTCGCATTGACGCCGGCGCCGACCGCCAGAACATTCTCGACCCACGGACCACCGGCATTGACCAGCGTGCGCGCACTGATGGTCGAGCGGTCGCCCGTCGCCGTATCCTGCACCGTGACCTGCCACATCCCGTCGGCCTGCCTAATCTCGGTTGCGCGCGTGCGCGTGCGGATATCAGCGCCCCGGTCGGCGGCATCACGCGCGGTGAGCACGACAAGGCGCGCATCATCTACCGAGCAGTCGGAATATTCAAAGCCACGCTTGAACCGGCCGGGCGCCAGCGGCTTGCCGGTCTCGTCGCGGGTGAGGTCGAGCGTGCGCGTCGGCGGCAGAAGTTTACGGCCGCCGATATAGTCGTAGAGGAACAAGCCCAAGCGCAGCAGCCAGGCGGGCCGCAGACCGGCGTGATGCGGCAGCACGAAACGCAAGGGGCGGATGATATGCGGCGCGATCTGCCAGAGAACTTCGCGCTCCAGCAGCGCGTGGCGCACCAATTTGAAGTCGTAATATTCGAGGTAGCGCAACCCGCCATGGATCAGCTTGGTCGACCAGGACGAGGTGCCGCTGGCCAGATCGTTCATCTCGCAAAGGAACACGGAATTGCCGCGGCCGACGGCGTCGCGGGCGATGCCGCAGCCGTTCACACCACCACCAATGATTGCGAGGTCGTAGATCTGACCCACCCCGTTTCCCCTCCTGCGCCAATTATCTGGCGCCTTCCTTCGGACGCGCCATCTTCGCTTTCAGCGATTTGGCTTTCGCTTTCGATTAAACCACAACCTAAAACGAAAGCAACTGGCGTTTTCGGGGTCTGAACAGGGTCTAGAGTGGGGTCGGCTCGGGTTCCAGGTCGTCCGCATCGTCGGCGGAGCCCGGCAAGGCGGCGATGACCTGCACGCCCCGGCTTCGGCAGATCTCCTGCAAGGAGGGCGGCAGCGGGACGTCGGTCACGAAGGTCTGGATCTGGCTGATATGGGCGATGCGAACGGCCGCCGAGCGCCGCAGCTTGGTCGAGTCGCAGACCAGCATGACGCTGCGGGCATTGGCGATGATCGCCTGCGCCGCCTGCACCTCGCGATAGTCGAAATCGAGCAGCGCGCCCTCCTCGTCAATCGCTGAGGCGCCAATGATGGCGTAATCGACCTTGAATTGGCCGATCAGCTTGATCGCTGTGGAGCCGATAACCGCACCATCGGAGCGACGCACGGTGCCACCGGCGACAATCACCTCGATATGCGGGTGACGATAGAGCATCATCGCCACATTGAGGTTGTTGGTGATGACCAGCAGGTTTTCGTGATTGATCAGCGCGCTGGCGACTTCTTCCGTAGTGGTCCCGATATTGATGAACAGCGACGAGCCATTGGGAATCTGCGCCGCGGCAGCGACGCCGATGGCTTTCTTCTCTTCGGCGGCTACGAATCGCCGCGCTTCATAAGCAAGGTTTTCCACGCCGGAGGCGACGATGGCGCCGCCGTGGATACGCGTGAGCAGGCGCTGGTCGCAGAGATCGTTGAGATCCTTGCGGATGGTCTGTGCGGACACCTCGAAGCGGCGCACCAAGTCGTCGACCATCACGCGGCCAAAGGCCCGCGCGTGATTCAGGATTTCGGATTGGCGATGGGTCAGGCCAGCAGTCACGACAACACCTCGGATGGAGTGTTTCCATCGTGCGGGTGTTGGCGGCGATGGTCAACGCATCACCGGCGCAGGCGCTTCGGCGCCGCGATGTCGTCAGAGAACCGCCTTCTAAGGCGTCACAGCGGCTTGGATACCCTGCGCGAACTGGAAAGCCGCGCGTTCAGCTTCGCGCGCATTGCGAAACAGCTGGCCTTCCATGGGGTTGAAACGGTGAGACGCGGCGAAGAACCTGTACCCACCGGGATCGCGAACCACGATGCCGGCAGCCTGCGATGAGACTTCGATGATGTAAGTGTCTGACATGGCGGCCCCCTACGCGATAGGCGATGCATATTCCGGGCCACTAACCCGAATGGGGGTATTTCGTTCCAGCCGGTGTTTAGAATCGCTCAGGTCGAGATCGTCGCATCCGGTCGTTTGATCACCTGCGGGCGACCATTCTCGTCAATGGACACAAAGGTGAAATTGCCGTCGGTCACCAGGATCGGGGCATTTTCATTGCGGCGAAGCACCCAGGCCTCGATATGCACGGTGAGTGACGTGCGGCCCGTCCGCACCAGTTCCGCATGCACGGACACGACGTCACCGACATGAACGGCCTTGCGGAAGGTCATCGCCTCGATGGCGACGGTGACCGTGCGCGTCTTCGCCACCTTGGCCGCAAAGATGCCGCCGCCGAGATCCATCTGGCTGAGCAGCCAGCCGCCAAAAATATCGCCATTGGCATTGGTATCCGCCGGCATCGCTACCGTGCGGATGGTGAGATCGCCGGTCGGTTCCGCATCCAGCCCCGTCACTGGCTGCGTCGTTGATTCAGTCATAAGCAGCCTGCCGCAAATTGAGTCATCATTTAAAGGTTTCCCAGCCGGCATCCGGCGAGAAGCGATCGCCGAACCGGGCCGCCAGCGTGCGCAGCGTGGCGGTGATATTCTCGGTTCCACGCGTCCGCGCATAGTTCAGCGGGCCGCCGCGGAATGGCGCGTAACCTGTTCCGAAAATCATTGCGCCATCGACCACATCGGCATTGTCGACGATGCCTTCGCGCAGACAGGCGACGCAGACATTCGACATCGGCAGCACCAAGCGATCGATCATCTCCTGCGTCGGCCGCGCGGTGGCGACCGCGCTGGAACTCTTCTCGGCCTTGCCGTCACGCCATGTATAGAAGCCCTTGCCGGTCTTCTTGCCGAGCTCGCCCTTGTTGACCTTCTCGCGCAGCCAGGCCGGCGTCGGCGGCAGCAGGTCACCAAATTTCGAGCGCAGCATGTCGCCGACGGCCAGGCAGATATCGAGCCCGACCTGATCGGCCAGTTCGATCGGACCCATCGGCATGCCGAATTGCTCGGCGGCGGCGTCGATGGTTTCCTTGTCGACCTTCTCTTCCATCAGCATCATCGCCTCGAGCATGTAAGGCGTCAGCGCGCGATTAACGAGAAAGCCCGGCGAGCTCTTCACCGGAAGCGGCAGGCGATCAATTGCGCCGACAAAAGCCGTGGCCTTCTTCAGCATATCCTGATCCACACCGTCATGGCTGACGACTTCGATCAGCTGCAGGCGGGACACCGGGTTGAAGAAATGCAACCCCAGTAGCCGCTCCGGCCGCGCCAGTGTGCTGCGCAGATCCTGCAACGGGATGCTCGATGTGTTGGTGGCAAGGATCGCGTCCGCCTTCATGCGCGGCTCGATGCCGGCATAGACCTTCTGCTTCAGTTCGAGCTTCTCCGACACCGCCTCGATGATGAGGTCGGCATTGCGTACGCCCTCGCCGTCCATATCGGGGATCAGGCGATCCAGCGTGTCGCGCTGCTCGGTGCGCTTGCGGATGATCTTGCTATAGAGATCGGCGGCGCGCTTCATGGCGCCCGCGATCGGCTCGGGCTTCATGTCGGCCAGCGTGACGCAGATGTCCTGATGTGCGCACCACGCCGCGATGTCGCCGCCCATGGCGCCGGCGCCGATGACATGAACATGTTTGATGGTGTTGCCGTCACCGGCCAGCTTCTTCATCGCCTCGCGCAGGAAGAAGACGCGGATCAGGTTCTGCGCCGTCGGCGTCACCATCAGCCGGGCGAAAGACGCCTTCTCGGCATTGAGCATCGCCGCACGGTCGCCGCCATGTTTCTCCCAGAGCTCGATCAGCGCATAGGGCGCGGGATAATGTTCGCGCGGCGCAGCCTTCGAGGCTTCAGCGACCATGCGCGAGGCGAGAATGCCGCGCACCGGCGAGAAGTTCATGATCGGGATCAGCGCACTCGGCTTGGCGCGCTTGAGCTTGCCGAACACCGCATCGCGCACGGCGTTACGGACATGGCGTTCCTCAGTCACCGCATCGACAAGGCCGATCGCTTTCGCCTTGCGCGCGTCGATGGTCTTGCCGGTCAGCATCAGCGGCATCGCCTGCATTGGATTAACCAGATGCGTGAAGCGCGCGGTGCCGCCCAAACCTGGATGCAGGCCGAGCATCACTTCAGGGAAACCGAAACGCGCACCATCGATGGCGATGCGCATCTGGCAGGCCAGCGCCACTTCGAGGCCGCCGCCCAGGCAGAAACCGTGAATGACGGCCACCGTCGGGATCTTCAGCGCCTCGAAGCGGTCGATCACCGCGTGAGCACGGCTGATCTGCGTTTCCACTTCCAATGGATCGCTGGCGCCACGAAATTCATTAACGTCGGCGCCGGCGATGAAACCGGACGTCTTGGCCGAACGAACCACGATGCCAGTCGGGCGCTGGGCTTCCAGCGCATTCAGCACCTGATCGAATTCTTCCAGCACCACAGCCGAAAGCGTATTGGCGCTCGCATCGGCGCGGTCAAACAACAGCCACGCGATGCCATCGGCGTCGCGCGTCAGCTTGAAGTGGCGATAAGCGCCTGATGTGTCGGGACCCGGCCCGAGTTCGAGCACGCGATCCCCAAGAACGTCCATGATCTTGCTGTCCATGACGCCCTCACACCGTCTCGATCAACATCGCGCCACCGAGGCCGCCGCCGATACATTCGGTCGCGATACCCCGTTTGGTGCCGAGCCGCTTCATCGCGTTGACGAGATGCAGCACAATGCGGTTACCGGACGTGCCGACGGGATGGCCGAGGCTGATCGCACCGCCATCGACATTGAGCCTGGCGCGATCGATCGCGCCGGCGGCGCCATCGAGGCCGAGCACCTCACGGCAGAATTTCTCGTCCTTCCAGGCGGCGAGACAGCCGAGCACCTGCGTGGCGAAGGCTTCGTTCAACTCCCAGGTCTCGATGTCCTGAATCGTCATGTTGTTGCGCTTCAACAGATCGTTCGACGACAACACCGGACCGAGCCCCATGATCGACGGATCGAGTGCAGACCACTGGCTGTCGACGATCATAGCCTTCGGCTTGAGACCGTGTTTCACCACCGCGTCTTCGGACGCAAGGATCGTCCATGATGCGCCATCGGTGATCTGCGAGGAATTGCCGGCGGTGACCTGCCCCCACGGACGTTCGAATACCGGCTTCAGTGTCGCGAGCTTGTCTACCGACGAATCCGCGCGTACGCCGTCATCGTGGTCGTAGAAATTGCCCTTGCGATCGAAGGCGGTCTCGACCTCACCCTTCAGCCAGCCCTGTTCCTGCGCATGCGCAAGGCGCTTGTGGCTTTCGACGGCATAGGCATCTGCCTGCGCGCGGGTGATGCCGAATAGGTGCCCGACCTTCTCGGCGGTCTGGCCCATATTGAGGTCGGTGATCGGATCGGTGAGACCGCGCTCAAGGCCGATGATCGGCTTGAAATAAGCCGGCCGCGCCTTGGCGAAGGCGGTGACTTTCGCGAGCGCACCCTTGGCCATCGCGAGGCCGGCGAACCAGCGCACGCCGTTCTGCGGCCAGACCAGCGGCGCATGGCTGAGCGCTTCGGCGCCGCCAGCGAGGATCAGATCGGCATTGCCTTCGCGGATGTAGCGATAGCCGGTGTCGATCGACTGCATGCCGGAGCCGCAATTGATCTGCACGGTGAAGGCTACCATCGCCTCGCCCATACCGAGCCGAAGTGCTGCGACGCGCGCGGGATTCATCTCATCGGCAATGACATTGACGCAGCCGAGGATCACCTGATCGAAGGCATCGGGTGCAAATGGCTGCCGCGCCAGTAGCGGGCGTCCGCATTGCACGGCGAGATCGACAGGGGTGAATGGGCCGGGGCCGCTGCGCGCCTTCAGGAACGGCGTGCGGCTGCCGTCGACGATATAGACTGGTCTTGTCATGAAAGTCTTGCCATCAGCTTGCTGCCCGCTGCTCACCAAGTTCCTGGAAGAACTGATGCACGTTATCGGACTTCTTATAGCCGGGCGACAGCTCTTCCGGCGCGAAGTGATCGACCTCGATCACCAGCTTGACGGCTTCCTGCGCAGCGGCGAGCTTCTCGCCTTCCGCCTGAGTGATGACGCCCTGTGCCACTGCATCCTTCCAGTTCTTGAGCTTTGCGGTGCGGATGCGCTTGGCAATATCGTCACTCGATGTCACCAGTTTGAACGCCTTCTCCAGCCGCGCCAGGCCGCGATCGTCGTCAACATGCGAAAGGTCCGGCGTCAGGCGATCGCGCGTCGCCGAGGGCTCCAAGATCATCTGCGCGCAGCGATGCACCACGCGGTCCGAAGGCCCGAGCACCGATGCACCATATGGCTGCACGATGAATTTGAGGATGCCGGCGACAAAGCGGTTCGGCAGGTTGGCCAGAATCTCCGCAAAGCGGTTCTCGATGGTCTTGAATCCGGACGCCATACACCATTCAAGCGCCGGCAAGTCGTCCTGCTGGCGGCCTTCGTCCTCCCAGCGCTTCAACGCAGCCGAGAGCAGATAAAGCTCGGAGAGAATATCGCCGAACCGGGCCGACAGCATTTCCTTGCGCTTCAACGCTCCGCCCAGCGTCAGCAACGCCATGTCGGCGCACAATGCGAAGGCCGAGGAATAACGCGAGAGCTGGCGATAAAACTGTGTGGCATCGCCGGCATCCGGCGCAGGCGCGAATACGCCACCGGTCCAGCAGCGGCCCCAGGCGCGGAACAGCGTGGTGACGCTATGGCCGATATGTTTCCAGAACGCGGTGTCGAAGGCCTCTAAGCCCTTCGCCTTGTCGGGATCGCCGAGCGCATTCATTTCCTGCAACAAATAGGGATGCGCGCGGATGGCGCCCTGCCCGAACACAATGAGATTACGCGTCAGGATGTTGGCTCCCTCAACCGTGATGCCCACCGGCACCGCGCGATAGAGATTGCCCATATAGTTCTGCGGGCCGTCGATGACGGCCTTGCCGCCATGGATGTCCATGGCATCGTCGATGGCGATGCGCATGCGCTCGGTGGCATGCAGCTTCATGATGCCGGAGATAACCGCGGGATGATGGCCCAGATTGAGCGCCGCCGAGGTCAGGCGTCGCGCGGCATCGAGCAGATAGGCCGTGCCGGCGATGCGGGCGAGCGGCTCCTCGATCCCCTCGAACTTGCTGATCGAAATGTTGAACTGTTCGCGGATGCGGGCATAGGCACCAGTGGTGCGCGCGGCATAGGCGGCACCGGCCGCAGACAGGGACGGCAATGAGATGCCACGACCGGCGGCGAGCGCCGACATCAGCATCTTCCAGCCCTGGCCCAGACGCTGCTGCCCGCCGATGATGTAGTCGAGCGGGATGAAAACATCGCGGCCCCAGTTCGGGCCGTTCTGGAACACCTGCATCGACGGTAGATGGCGCTGGCCGATCTCGACGCCTGGAAGATCATGCGGGATCAGCGCAACCGTGATGCCAAGCTCATCCTGTGAGCCCACGAGGTGATCGGGGTCATAGGCCTTGAAGGCGAGACCGATCAGCGTCGCGACCGGGCCGAGCGTGATGTAGCGCTTGTGCCAGTTGAGGCGCAGGCCCAGAACCTCCTGGCCTTCGAACGTGCCCTTGCAGATGATGCCGCTGTCGATCATCGAGGCCGCGTCCGAGCCCGCTTCCGGGCTGGTGAGGCCGAAACAGGGAATGTCGCGTCCATCGGCAAGGCGCGGCAGCCAGCGCTGGCGCTGCGCGTCGGTGCCGAACTTCATCAGCAGTTCGCCGGGACCGAGCGAGTTGGGCACCATCACGGTGACGGCGGCGACCACCGACCGCGACGAAATCTTGCGCACCACTTCCGAATGCGCATAAGGCGAGAAGCCGAGACCTCCGAATTCCTTCGGAATGATCATGCCGAAGAGCTTTTCGCGCTTGATGAACTCCCAGACGTCGGGCGGCAGATCGCGCAATTCCCAATTGATCTTCCAGTCGTCGATCATCTCGCAGAGGCGATCCACCGGCCCGGTCATGAAGGCCTGTTCTTCATCCGTCAGTGTGGCCGGCTTGACGGCGAGCAGCTTGGCCCAGTCCGGATTGCCGGTGAACAGATCTGCATCCCACCAGACGTCGCCGGCTTCCAGCGCCTCGCGCTCGGTGTCCGACATCTTCGGCAGCACGCCCTTGGCCCAGCCAAAGATCGGCTTGGTGAGATGGTCGCGGCGCAGACTGGACGAGCTCATGGAGGCTTCCTCTCGATCGAGACGACCAGCAGTCCGGGCGGACCGCGGGCGCCCAAAGGCAGACGCTCTTAGCGGGACGGTGTCACCTTAGCTTTCGCATTGATATTCAAACGAAATTTGACAGCATCGAGCCATCATTAACGACAGGATACCGCAACGGTTCCCGAAAGGCGATTTCCCGCCGCGTGACCAGTGGTCGCGCGACCGAAATGCCGGAAGAATAGCCGGCCTCAGTCCGGCCGGTTCATCTCGAACATGGCGTCCTGCTTGATGTGGAAATAGTCGCCGCGGCGGCCGGCGCGCAGGATCGGGCCAGCCAATGCGGTCTGGTACACGCCATCCACGATCAGGGTCTTGTCGATATGTACGGCGACGACTTCCCCCATGGTGAGGAAGGCGTTGGCCGAAGCGCCGTTCGCGCCCTTGAGTTCGATGATCTGAGTCACCTTGCACTCGAAAGCGACCCGGCTCTCGCCGACACGAGGTACGTTCACCAGCTTGCTCGGCACCGGCGTCAGGCCGGCGATCTCGAATTCATCGACTTCCGGGCCGACATGCGCCGCCGTGGCGTTCATCTGCTTGGCCAGATCCATGGTGGCCAAATTCCAGACGAATTCCTTCGTCGCCTGCATGTTGCGGGCGGAGTCCTTGATCCCGATGCTGGAAAAGCCGATCAGCGGCGGCGTGTAGTTGAAGGCGTTGAAGAAGCTGTATGGCGCCAGATTAACGTGGCCATTGGCATCCCGGGAGGAGACCCACCCGATCGGACGCGGACCGATGATGGCATTGAAGGGATCGTGCTTGAGGCCGTGGCCGTTGACGGGCTCGTAGGAATGCAGATCGAATGCGGTCACGCGGAAGATCCCCTGAATTGACGTCAGAGAGATCGTCTAGCCCCGCGGGGCCAACCCGGCAAGAACGAAGTCGATCATCTGGTCCAGGGTCGGGCCAGGTTTCGTCGCACATTGCGCGATCATCTGCGGGTGAAAGAAGCGCATCATGGCGGTGCAGGCGCACATGGCTGCCAATTCGACGTCCGGAGCCTGAAACTCACCCTTGGCAGCACCGTCCGCGATGACACCGCCGATGGTAACGGTGATGCGCTCCATATGAGCAGTGCAGACATCCCAACTCTCTTCCATGGCGATGGCGACCATCTCATGCAGCTTGGCATCGCCGACATAACGTTCGGCATTCATCTCATGGATCGACGTCAGCAGTTCGCGGAGCCGCGCGGCGGCCGGCTGCGGATTTTCAGCAATCGCTCCAGCGGCCTCTTCAACTTCCCCCATCAATCGCTGCGCCACGGCCGCGATGATCGACTTCTTCGAATCGAAGAAGCGATAGACGTTCGCCGGGCTCATTCGCAGCACCTTCGCGATGTCGGCGACCGTGGTCTTCTGGTAGCCGATTTCACGAAACAGCTTTTCCGCGACCACAACGATGCGGCCTCGCATATCGGCTTCGACGTGTTCAGAAATCAGAGTCATCTCGGATAACAGTCTTTAGCTATTCGGCAGCAAGCGGAAAGGCCTGTTGCTTGTCGTGATGGTGCGGTGCGTGATGATCCACATCCTCACCCGATCCGCGTTCATCCAGGCTCTTGCGAAACCATAGCGCATAGAGACCCGGGAGATACAACAACGTCAAGAACGTCGCCACAAACAATCCACCCATGATGGTGACCGCCATCGGCCCCCAGAAGGCCGAGCGCGACAGCGGGATCATCGCCAAAATGGCCGCCAGCGCCGTCAGGATGACCGGACGCGCACGGCGCACGGTCGCCTCGACGATGGCTTCGCGGCGGGTCAGGCCGTGCCGCACGTCGGTTTCGATCTGATCCACCAGAATAACGGCGTTGCGCATGATCATACCCGCCAGCGCGATCAGGCCGAGCAGTGCCACGAAGCCGAACGGCTTGTTGGCGACGTTCAGCGCCAACGAGGCGCCGACGATGCCGAGCGGCGCCGTCAGGAACACCAGGATCAGGCGCGAGAAGCTCTGCAACTGCACCATCAGCAGCGTCAGCATGATGATCATCATCAGCGGAAACAGCACGGCGATCGAGGCATTGCCCTTGCTGGATTCCTCCACTGCGCCGCCGATCTCGATGCGATAGGCCGGCTGCAGGCTGTCGCGAATCTGCTGCAACTGCGGCCAGATCTGGTTGGTGACGTCCGGCGGCTGCACGCCATCGACGACGTCGCCGCGCACGGTGATCGCCATGTCGCGGTTACGGCGCCAGAGGATCGGCTCCTCATGGGCGTATTCGATCTTCGCCACCTGCGACAGCGGCACCGGAACGCCGTTGCGCGAGATGATGGTGAGATCGCCCACACGGCCGAGATCGAGGCGTTCCGACGGAACGGCACGGGCAACGACACCCACTTTCTCGATACCGTCACGCACGGTCGTGACCGACGCGCCGGAGATCAGCATCGCCAGGGATTGTGACAACTCCTGCGGCGTCAGGCCGAGCGCACGGGCGCGATCCTGGTCGACCACCAGCCTGAGGGAAGGCGTCTGTTCGTTCCAGTCGAGCTGCGGATCGACCATATTCTTGTTAGCGCGCATTACTTCGCGCACCCTGTAGGCTATATCCCGCACGGTCGCGGTATCCGGCCCGATGACGCGGAACTGGACGGGGAAACCGACCGGCGGACCGAAATTGAAGCGATCGACGCGCACGCGTGCTTCCGGCAGCTGGCCATCGGCGACGGCCTTCTCGATCTTGGACTTGATGCGCTCACGTGCCTCGACATCCTTGGACACAATCACGATCTCGGCGAAGGCCTCGTTCGGGAGCTGCGGATTGAGGCCGAGCCAGAAGCGCGGCGAGCCGCGGCCGACATAGGCCGTATAGGTAGCGATGTCCTTGTCGTCCTTGAGCAGCTTCTCGGCGTCCTTGACCGCCTTTTCGGTAACGCCAAAGGCCGTGCCTTCCGGCAGGCGCAGCTGCAGGAACAGTTCGGGGCGCTCAGACAGCGGGAAGAACTGCTGCTGGACATGGCCGAAACCGACGATGGCGGCGATGAAGATGCCGACGGTGGCAGCCACCACCTTGATGCGGTGCGTGACGCACCACTGCACGACGCTACGCAACCCGCGATAGATGCGCGTCTCATAGACCGCATGCGGATCGTGATTGGCCTTTCCGTGGGCAGCAAAGTTCGGCAGCAGCTTGACGCCGATATAGGGTGTGAAGATCACCGCGACGAACCAAGAGGCGATCAGCGATATCGCCACAACCCAGAAAATGCCGCCGGCATATTCGCCCACTGCGGAATTCGCAAAGCCGATCGGCAGGAAGCCGACGGCCGTGATCAGCGTGCCGGTGAGCATCGGAAATGCCGTGGACTCCCAGGCGAAGGACGCCGCGCGCACACGATCCCAGCCCTGCTCCATTTTCACCACCATCATCTCGACCGCGATGATGGCGTCGTCGACCAGGAGGCCGAGCGCGATGATCAGCGCGCCGAGCGTGATGCGATGCAGGTCCATACCCATCGCATTCATGACCATGAAGACGATACCAAGCACCAGCGGCACCGAGAGCGCCACCACAATGCCGGTGCGCCAGCCGAGTGCCAGGAAGCTGACGAACAGCACGATGCCCAACGCCTCGATGAACGAGTGCGTGAATTCCCCAACGGCATGTTCGACCACCAGCGGCTGATCGGCGATCTGTTCGACATTGATGCCCTGCGGGACGGCGACCATGAACTCGTTCTTGGCCTTTTCGACGTCCTTGCCGAGTTCGAGAATGTTGGCGCCGTTGGCCGTGACCACGCCGATGCCGAGCGCGTATTGACCTTTCTGCCGGACCTTGAAATCCGGCGGATCGACGAAGCCATGGCTGACCGTCGCGATATCGCCGAGGCGGAACGTGCGCCCGTTGCTCTCGACGGGCGTCTCCGCCACCGTCTTCACGCCATCGAGCGCGCCGGTAACGCGCAGCGGCACGCGCTGCGACGAGGTTTCCACCGTGCCCGCCGGCTGGATCGCGTTCTGCTTGGCAAGTGAGTCGAACAGCGTCTGCGGCGTAATGCCGAGTGTCGCCAGCTTGGCGTGAGAAAATTCGACGAAAATGCGCTCGTCCTGGGTGCCGTAGAGATTGACCTTGGTGACACCCTTCACCTTCAGCAGGCGCTGGCGCAGGCCTTCAGCGACCACCTTCAACTGTTTGAAATCGGCGCCGTCCCCGGTCATCATGTAAAGAATGGAATCGACGTCGCTGAATTCGTCATTGACCGTCGGCCCGATCAGATTGGCGGGCAGGCTGCCCTGCACGTCCGCGAGCTTCTTGCGCAGCAGATAGAACAGGAACGGTACTTCCTTGGCGGGCGCGTTATCCCTGAACGTGACCTGCAGCGCCGTGAAGTTCGGCTTCGAATAGGTCTGCACCTTTTCGAAGTAAGGCAGTTCCTGCATCTTCTTCTCGATGGGATCTGCAACCTGCTCCTGCATTTCCTTGGCGGTCGCCCCCGGCCAGATCGCCGTGACGTTAACGACCTTCACCGTGAAAGATGGATCTTCGGCACGGCCGAGCTTCTCGTAAGAGAAGAAGCCGCCGACACCGAGCGCGATGATCAGAAACAAAATCAGTGCCGGATGAGCGACGGCCCAGGCGGAGAGGTTGAAGCGATGCATCGGCTTCGTCCTTTGAATGCGAGCGTCTTAAAACGACAATGCGGAGACGACGTGAACCTTCAGCGCCGGGTCGAGCTTCTGCACGCCCAGCGTCACGATCTTGGCACCTTCATCGACGCCACCTGAGATGATGACGTCGTTGCTCTCATAGGACTTCACCTTGACCGGCTGCAGCGCGACGTCGCCCGATGCGCTCACGACGTAGAGCGAAGGGTTGTTGCCCTGGCTGAACAGCGCCGAGAGCGGCACGCGCGCAACGCGTTCGGTGGCGGGATCGGACAGCGTCAGCGTCGCCGTCATGCCGAGCGACACCTTGTCGTCGGCCTCGGGCAGCGAGAACTTGGCGAGATAAGTGCGCGTCGCGGTGTCGGCATTGGGCGCAAGTTCACGCAGCTTGGCGGCATATTGCTTGCCGGGCTCGGACCACAGCGTCACGCTGGCTTTGCCTTCCTTGGCGCGGCCAACCAGCGTTTCCGGAATGGAAACCACCGCCTCCTTCTCGCCGAAACGCGCGACACGGATGGCGGCCTGCCCTGCGGCGACGACCTGCCCGGCATCGATCAGCGTCGCGGTGACAACGCCGCGGGTGTCGGCGATCAGCGTCGCATAAGAGAGGCTGTTCTTGGTGAGTTCGACCGAGCGTTCGGCGCGATTGAGACGCGCGCGGGCTTCGTCGCCCGTGGCCTTGGCCTGATCGAGCTGTGCCTGAGTGGACCAGCCCTTGGCGCGCAATTCGGTGGCGCGGCCCTCGGCTGCAGTGGCATTGGCCAGCACGCCCGTGGATGCGTTGAGTTCGGCGACGGCCTGCTCAGCCTGCAGCTTCAGATCGACCTCGTCGAGCGTAGCCAGCGGCTGGCCGATCTCGACGTTCTGGCCGACCTCCACGAGGCGCTTGGCGACCTTGCCGGTCACCCGGAAGCCCATATCGGTCTCGATCCGCGGGCGGATGGTGCCGACGAAACTGCGCTGCGGCGATTCCGGCTCGTAATGCACGGTCGCGACCAGCACGGGGCGGGTTGGCTTGGCTTCCGCCTCGGTCTTCTTGCCGCAGCCGGCCAGAGCAAGGGCCGGGATCAGCAGGAGCGCAGCGGCGAATGGCTTGCGGAAAGCGCTGACTTTGGTGTGGCCGGGCATCGCGAGGCGTCCTTCGAATGAATGTTCGAAGGGAACTTAGGCGTGACCACTGACGAATGTCAATATTCGTCAGTGGTCACAATTTCGGCAGATTGCCGCACCCCATCCCGGCCTTATTTCACCCGCGCCGGTTTGCCGGTAGCTGCGAACTCCGTTTCTGTCCCGTGATTGCCGACCAGCACAAGGATTCCGGCCACCAGCGGCATGGCCGCCAGGACCAGAAGCCCGGTCGAGGTGCTGCCGGTCAGCTCCTTGACCCAGCCGATCAGATAGGGACCGCCGAAGCCGGCGAGATTGCCGATCGAATTGATCAGCGCGATGGCGCCGGCCGCCGCCGTGCCGCTCAGCCACGCCGTCGGCAGCGTCCAGAACAGTGCGAAGGTGCAGAACACGCCGATCGCAGCGACCGTCAGCGCGACCATGGTCAGGGTCGGATTGGTGGAGATGCCGGACAGCGCGAGCGCCACGGCGGTCAGCAGCAGCGGCAGGCCGACATGCCAGACGCGTTCGCGGGTCTTGTCGGAATGCTGAGCCCACAGCACCATGGCAATGGAGCCGAACAGATAGGGGATCGCGGTGACGAAACCGGTCTGCAGGTTGGTGAACCCGAACGCCTTCACGATCTGCGGCAGCCAGAACTGCATGCCATAGAGCGCGCCGACAAAGCCGAAATAGATCACACTCAGCATCAGCACCTTCGGCGACGACAGCGCCTGCCCCAGCGTCATGCCATGGGCGCTCTCCTTAGCGAGACGCTCGCCTTCGAGCTTGTCGGAGAGCCACATCTTCTGGTCAGGCGTCAGCCATTCGGCCTTTTCAGGCTTGTCGGTGAGGTAGAACCAGGTGACGACGCCGAGAATGACCGAAGGAATCCCTTCGATGATGAACAACCACTGCCAGCCCTTCAGGCCCATGACACCGTCGAGCCCCAGCAGCATGCCGGAGATCGGCGCGCCAATCACCGTGGATACGGGCACCGCGATCGCGAAGGCGGCGAGGAAACGCGCGCGATATTCGGCCGGAAACCAGTAAGTGAGATAGAGGATAATGCCGGGGAAGAAGCCGGCCTCGGCGACACCGAGCAGAAAGCGCAGCGTGTAGAAGCTCCACGGGCCACTGACGATCGCCATCAGCGCGGAGATGATGCCCCAGCTCACCATAATGCGCGCGATCCAGCGGCTGGCGCCGAATTTCTCCAGCGCGATATTGCTGGGAACTTCAAAAATGAAATAGCCGATGAAGAAGATGCCGGCGCCCCACGCAAAAACGGTGGGCGAGAAATTCAGCTCGGCATTCATGGTGAGCGCGGCGAAGCCAAGATTGACGCGGTCGAGATAGGCCAGGAAATAAGCCAGCACCAGAAACGGGATCAGCCGCCAGGAAATGGCGCGGATGGTCGAGGTTTCGATATCGGATTTTGCGCTGCGCGTGGCGCGCGCGCCGACGGCGGTCTGGCTCATGGTTCACTCCCGGTCGCTTGTTGTCGGCGACGGCCTCTGCGGGCCGCGCTGTCATGTCGCACGGTTTAGCGAAAGACCCGGGGAGCGGCAATGTCTGTGCAGAGCAGCAATCAGCTCAGCGCAGCACCTGTGTGAACAGCACCTGCGCGAAGCGCTCAATCGGTGCCGGGCTGCGTTCGGCTTTCGACAGCAGGTTGGCGCCCTGCAGCGAGGAGACGATGAAACCCGCAACCTCCGCGCATTTGAAGTCGGCCGGCAGCTCGCCGGCTTTCACCGCGGAGGTCAGGCATTCGGCAATACTCTGCTGAACATCGGCGAAGATCGTCAGCAGCCGATCGCGAATGAGGTCGCTGTGGTCGCTGGCTTCTGCCGTGAAGTTGCCGAACAGGCAACCGTTGCACATCTGGTCTTCGCTGAGCCGGGCCACGTTGGCATCGATATAGGCGCGCAACCGCGCCAGCGGCGACAGGCCTTCATTGCGCAGCGTCTGCGCCATCAGCTCGCGGCCCTTCGCGAAATAGAGATCGATGATCTCGAGGCCGAATTCTTCCTTGGAGGTAAAGTGGTTGGTGAAGGTGCCCTGCGGCACGCCGGCGGCATGCACGATGTCGCGAACACTGGCCCCCGCATAGCCGCGCGCATGCACGACCGCGAGGCCTGCGGTGAGAATCCTGTCGCGATTCGAGAGCTTCGCCATGGACTTAATATGGCTGTGCCGGGCGCCGGATCAAGCGACCGCCGCGCATAACCACAAGGCGTTCAGCCCCCTTTTACTGCCCTGGCCTTTGGGTCTAGCCGTGCCCGTAGCGGCGGGCCGCCTCGACAGTCAAACCCTTGCCGACGGCCCCGAACGTGTCGCCATCGATAGCGCGGGCGGCCGGCAGCGCCGCCGTGATCGCCTTGCGGACATGGGCGAGCTGCACCGAACCGCCGGTCAGGAACACCGCATCGATCGCTTCGGGCTTCAATCCGGCCTGGTTCAGGCAGATATTGATCCGCGCGGTGATCCGATCGGCGAGCAACTGGGTGTGGCTGACGAGTTCCTTGCGGGCGACGCCGGCGGCAAGGCCAGGCTCGATCCAGTCCAGCGCGATGCTCGATTTCGGCTTGTCGGACAGGCCAATCTTGGCGCCCTCGACTTCCATGGCCAGTGTGTGGCCGCGCTGCTCGTCCAGTACGCGCACGAGACGGTCCAGCAGCTCCGGCTGCTGTGCCTCATAGCGCACCTGTTTCACCTCATTCATGACCTTGGAATCGTACATCCGGTTGATGCTCGACCAGGTCGCCAGATCGTGGAAATAGCCTGACGGCACATCGAGCCCGGCGCGCTTCATCGCCGAACGATAGCCGAGCAGCGGCATGATCACACCGAGACTGAGATGTCTGTCGAAATCGGTGCCCCCGATGCGAACGCCGTCATTGGCGAGAATGTCGTCCTTGCGATCGGCATGACGGTGCCGTTCGGGCGAAAGACGCACGATGGAGAAATCCGACGTGCCGCCGCCGATATCGGCGATCAGCGCGATCTCCTCCGAATTGATCTGGCGCTCGTAATCCAGCGCCGCGGCAATCGGCTCGAACTGGAACGTGACGTCCTCGAAGCCGACGTCTTTCGCGATGGCGCGCAGCGTAGCTTCGGCCTTGGCATCGCCCGCCGGATTGTCATCGACGAAATGGACGGGACGGCCATGGACGACCTGGCGGAGTTCAAGCCCTGTGGCCTGTTCCGCACGCCGCTTCACCGCACCGAGATAATAGGCGATGACATTGCGGAAGCTGACGCGCTCGCGGCCCACGCGTGTCGTCTCGTCGATCAGCGACGTGCCGAGCACGGATTTGAGGCTGCGCATCAAGCGGCCAGGCGCGCCCTCGACATAGGCTTCGATCGCCTTGCGGCCGATGAAGGCGCCGGTATCGGCCTTGTAAAAGATCGCACTCGGAATTGTGACATGATAGTCTTCGAGCGCCGCCAGCACCGGAACATCATTGATGACCGTGCCTAGCGTCGTGTTCGACGTCCCAAAATCCAGACCACAAACCGACATTGCCGCTCCCGAAAGGAACGTCCGTCTACACAGTTCGCCGGCCGCGATCTAGCATTATATTTTTGCACAGCCGCGCTGTCATGAAGCGCATCGAACACTGCAATTTTCGAAGCAAAACAACGCGATCCACAGAACAATCGACTGCATCCGCCGGGGTTGATGAATCGTGCGGCATCGGTCCATAAGCGTTTTGCGACGGCGGTATGACCCGCCACGGAATTTCGAAGGAATCTCTACGCGTGGCAAACATCAATCAGAAGATCGCAGACGAACTTGGCGTGCGCGAACAGCAGGTCGCGGCGACGGTAGAACTGCTCAACGGCGGCGCGACGGTGCCCTTCGTTGCGCGTTACCGCAAGGAGATCACCGGCGGTCTCGATGACGCGCAACTGCGCACGTTGGAAGAACGACTGACCTATCTGCGCGAACTCGAAGAACGTCGCCTCGTAATTTTGGAATCAGTGCGCGAACAGGGCAAGCTCGATGCCGCGCTCGAAACGGCGATCATGACCGCCGACACCAAGGGCCGTCTCGAAGACATCTATCTGCCGTTCAAACCGAAGCGCCGCACCAAGGCCGAGATCGCCAAGGAAGCCGGCCTTGAACCGCTGTCGGAACTGCTGCTCACCGACCCGCAGAACGATCCGAAGAAAGTTGCCGAAGCTTTCGTCAATGCCGAGAAGAACGTCGCCGATGTAGCCGCTGCACTCGACGGCGCGCGCGCCATTCTTGTCGAGCGCTTCGCCGAAGATGCCGATCTGATCGGCGCGCTGCGCGAACAGATGTGGTCGAACGGTCTGATGGCCTCGACCGTGCGCACCGGCAAGAAGACCGAAGGCGAGAAGTTCAAGGATTACTTCGATTTCAGCGAGCCGCTGCACAAGCTGCCGTCGCATCGCATTCTCGCGCTGTTCCGCGGCGAGAAAGAAGAGATTCTCGACCTCGCTATGCAGCCCGAACCGGCCACGCCTGCTCCAACAACCACACCCAGCTCCTATGAGCTGAAGATCATGAACCGCTTCGGCGTCTCCGATCAGGGCCGCCCCGGCGACAAGTGGCTGACCGAAACCACGCGCTGGGCCTGGCGCACCAAGATCCAGGTGCATCTCAACATCGACCTGCGCATGCGGCTGTGGACTGCGGCCGAAGAAGAAGGCGTCCGCGTGTTCGCCTCCAATTTGCGCGATCTCCTGCTCGCAGCGCCTGCCGGCGCGCGCGTCACCATGGGTCTCGATCCCGGTTTCCGTTCGGGTGTGAAGACCGCGATTATCGACGCCACCGGCAAGGTGGTAGCAACGACCACGATCTATCCGCATGAGCCGCAGCGCCAGTGGGATGCGTCGCTCGCCATGCTCGGCAAACTCGCCGTCCAGCACAAGGTCGATCTGATCGCCATCGGCAACGGGACGGCCTCGCGCGAGACCGACAAGCTGGCGATGGAGCTGGTCAAGCTGCTGCCGGACCTCAAGATGTCGAAGATCGTGGTGTCGGAAGCCGGCGCCTCGGTCTATTCGGCCTCGGCCTTTGCCTCCGAAGAATTGCCCGAACTCGACGTCACGTTGCGCGGCGCCGTGTCGATCGCACGCCGCCTGCAGGATCCGCTGGCCGAACTGGTGAAGATCGATCCCAAGGCAATCGGCGTCGGCCAGTATCAGCACGACCTCGGCGAGAGCAAACTGGCGCGGTCGCTCGATGCCGTCGTGGAAGACTGCGTGAACGGCGTCGGCGTCGACGTGAATACCGCATCGGCGCCCCTGCTGGCGCGCGTGTCGGGCATCGGAACTGGATTGGCACAGAGCATCGTGCAGCACCGCGATGCCAACGGCCCGTTCAAGTCACGCAAGGCGCTCAAGGAAGTGCCGCGGCTTGGCCCGAAGGCGTTCGAACAATGCGCCGGCTTCCTGCGCATCAATGATAGCGAGGATCCGCTCGACAAGTCCGGCGTGCATCCGGAAGCCTATCCGCTGGTGCGCAAGATTCTCGAAGCTACCAAGAGCGACATCAAGGCGCTGATCGGCAATGCCGAGATTCTGCGCAAGGTGCAACCGAAGAGCTTCGTCGATGACACCTTCGGCCTGCCGACCGTCACCGACATTCTGAAAGAACTCGAAAAGCCCGGCCGCGACCCCCGCCCCGCCTTCAAGGCTGCGGTGTTCATGGAAGGCGTCGAGAAGCTGAGCGACCTCAAACCCGGCATGGTACTCGAAGGCACTGTGACCAACGTCGCTGCCTTCGGCGCCTTCGTCGATATCGGCGTGCATCAGGATGGTCTGGTGCACATCTCGGCGATGTCCAAGACCTTCATCAAGGATCCGCGCGAGGTCGTGAAGTCAGGCGACATCGTCAAGGTGAAGGTGCTGGAAGTCGAAGTCGCTCGCAAGCGCATCGCCCTGACGCTGCGCATGGATGACCCCGTCGGTGCCAAGGCCGACCGCCCGCAAGCCGATCGCGGCCCGCGCTTCAACGAGCGCCAGATGACATCGCGTGCTCCGGCGAAGCAGGAGAGCAGTGGCGGTGGTGCATTTGCAGAGGCACTGCGCCGCGCGGCCGAGAAGGGCGCGGGGAAGGCGAAATAACTCTCCCCGTCATTGCGAGCGAAGCGAAGCAATCCAGAAGCCAAAAGCGAAGTCTGGATTGCTTCGTCGCAAATGCTCCTCGCAATGACGGCTGTTAGGCCTGCGCCCTCCCCAACTCCACAGCCAACTGCAGAATATCTTCATCGCAGTCCCGCGCGCCCATGATCGACAACCCGATCGGGCAATCATCGAGCCTGGCGACAGGCAGTGAGACCTGCGGCGTGCCGGCATGGCCGGACACACAGAGCAGTTCGATCGCGCGGGCACGAAATACGTCGAGCGTCACATCCGGTGTGTTGCGCAGCGGCGCAATCCCCGGCGCGGTCGGCAGCAGCAACACCGTATCGGTCGGCAGCAGCGACAGCACGCGTTCAATGATGACTTTTCGCATGGCCCGCGCAGCGGCGATCTCGGCGGGATCGAGAACCGCGGCAGCCGCGAAACGCTCCTTCACGCCGGGGCCGAGCTTCGGCTGGGTCGCCTTGATCCATTCGCCCTGTGCGGCCCAAGCCTCCTCCGACTGCACCACGCGGAACGTATTGCGCCAGGCGTTGAGTTCGCCGCCCGCGACATCCACCTCCTCGCTCGCGCCAACCAGCGACTTGATGCGATCGACCGACGGCTGCAGCAGGTTGCGAACCTTTTCATCGACGGCGCCAAACAGGTCGCTTGCGATCAGAACCTTCTTCACCCGGCGCGGGGCACGCGCCTTGTCGAGCAACACCTTGCCGACCTCGGCCATCAATTCGGGCGTGCGCGCGAACCAGCCGACAGTGTCGTAGCTCGGCGCCAGCGGCACCGCGCCATCGAGCGGAATGCGACCATGCGTGGTGCGAACGCCGTAGACACCGCAATAGCTGGCGGGCAAACGCACCGAACCACCGGTGTCGGAGCCGATGGCGAAATCGACCAGCGCACCGGCGGTCGCTGCAGCGGAACCACTGGACGAGCCACCGGGAATGCGGCCGGGCGCAGCCGGATTAATCGGCGTGCCGTAATGCGCGTTCTCGCCATTCAGGCTCCAGGCCAGTTCATCGGTGTGCGTCTTGCCGACCAACTTCGCTCCGGCATTGAGCAGGCGATTGACGACCGGCGACGATTTTGTCGGCACCGGATGTGTCGCCAGCCATTCCGGGCTGCCGGCGCCGGTCGGCACATTGGCGAGATCGAAGAAATCCTTCAGCGCAAAGGTGAGACCCGCGAGAGGCCCCTCTGTCGTGGTCTGCACTTCGATGTGGCCATGATCCACAAAGGCGTTGAGCGTGTCATTGATCGGCATCGAAGTCTCCGTACGACGAAAGGACGCCCGTTTCAGTGGGGCTTGAGCAGACTCGCAGCCGGCCTGATGAAGGTCCTGATGCCATTCTTGAAACCGAACAGCGGCTGCGCGATCTCGCATACCGCCTCTGCCTTGGTCCCGCAATCGAGCACCACGAGATCGGCGGGATTGCCGACGGCAATGCCGTAGTGCTTCAGGTTGAGCAGCTTGGCGGATGCCGATGTCACCAGATCAAGACATCCGGCGAGATCGTCGAGAGCGCCGACCTGCATCACATTGGCATAGAGATTGATCATGCGGATCAGCGAGACATCGCCGAACGGCGTGAAAGGATTGAGCACGTTGTTGGTGGAGATATTGGCGTTGACGCCAAGCGCACGGAGCTTGTGCGCCGAGGTGACGCCGCGCGGCACGTTGTGATCACTGTCGCGGCCAGTGAGGAACAGGTCAGTCGCCGGCAACACCGTGACCGCGACGCCGGCATCGGAGAGCCGTTTCGCCGCCGCCTCGAAATCCGCTGGCGGCATCGCCGACAGCTTTGTGGCATGGCCGATGGCCACGCGACCGCCCCAGCCGGTCGCCTCGGTCATGCGGCAGACCTCTTCGTAGTCCGACCGCGTTGGATCGAGATCGAAATCGAGGTGGAAATCGATATCGACGCCGAACTCCTGCGCCATGCCGAAGATTTTCGCGATCTGGCCGTTCGAATCCTTGTCGATATAGGGCACGCCGCCGATCAGATCGGCGCCTTCCTTCATCGCTTGCAACAGGATCTCCTCGCAGCCGGGATCATCCAGCAGACCCTCCTGCGGAAACACGCAGAGCTGCAGATCGATCGCCCAGGCGTAATCCTGCTTCAACTTCTTCAGCGCGCGAAAGCTGGTCAACCCGATACGCGGATCGACCTCCACATGCGTGCGCATGCGATTGGTGCCGTGCTTGATCGCTTTCTCCAGCGTCTGCGATGCGCGTGCATAGACGTTCTCTTCGGTGAAGTCGCGTTTGGCCCGGGAGACTTCGCTGATCACCTCCGCGAGCGTACCCTTCGCGCAATTGCAGCGGCCGAGGAGACAGGATTTGTCGAGATGGATATGCGTCTCCACGAAGCCCGGCACGAGCAGCCGGCCGCCGACATCCTGATCCGGCGCCACGCCGCGCGGCAGGCCGATCTCGATGGCCTCGAACCGCCCGCCGCGAATGCCGATATCCACCGGGCCATCGGGCCGGTCGGCAATGCGCGCGTTGCGCAGGATGAGATCGAAGGTCATGGGAGGACTCCTGAAGAGGCCACGCCACCGATCGGGACGTAGCGAAAGCATATGCGCAGGCAAGCAAGGCATGTGCCAAGGCGCATGCGATTCAACCTCTGATTAACTATCTGAAAATAAGACAATATCTTCAAATCTTGCTTCAAGAAACGCCCAATAATGAGGCGCGCCAAATAAGAATTGTATACGATCTGCTACATCTACCGAATACAATTCTGGCACCGGTTTTGCTATGATGGCGCCAGCATCTGCCCGCAGGAGAAACCCGATGTCCCAATCCCCCACCGCGCTTGCGCCCGTCACCGATGAAACCGCCCAGGCTGCCGACCTCGTCGAGCGGTTTCTCGTCGCCTCCATGGTGCCGGACCCGGAAACCGCCGGCACCTTCATGTCGGCCGACGTCGCGATCACCTTCACCGGCGGTCGCAAGTTCAAGCATCCGCGCGATGCCACCGCGTTCAACGCCATGCGCTACAAATGGGTGAAGAAGAAGATGGAGCGCACCGACGTGTCGCCGGGGAATGGCGAGACCATCGTCTACAATACCGGTACGCTCTATGGCGAATGGCATGACGGCACGCCATTCGAAGGCAATCGCTATGTCGATCGCTTCGTCGTGCGCGACGGCAAGATCGTGAAAATGGATGTCTGGAACGACAGCGCCGAACGCATTCTCGTGCGCATGGACATCGAAGCGTAGTCAGCTTCGTCTCACTGCAAGAGCTCCCCGCAATGACGAGGAGCCCTTGTCGCCTTATTTCACATCCTTCAGCAGCGCGATGTTTGCGGCGACTTCCTTTGCCACGAGGTCGTCCATCGCCTTCGGCTGCATCGGCACGGTCTCGACGCCGATCTTCTTCAGCCCCGCCTGCATCTCCGGCTTGGCCAGCACCTTGACGCCAGCATCATGCATCTTGTCGACGATCTCGGGCGACGTCTTTGAGGGCACGAATACGCCGATCCAGCTCTCGCTGACGCCGTCCTTGAGGCCGACTTCGGTCATCGACGGCACGTCGGGCAGTTCATTGCTGCGCTTGTCCGTGGAGACGACCAGCGCGCGTACTTGTCCCTCACGAATCAACGGCAAAGCGGTCGCCGCCGGGCAGAAGTAGAAATCGATACGGCCACCGAGAATATCGGCAATCACTTCCGGACCGCCGCGATACGGCACGTGGGTCGCTTCGAATTTGGCAGCAAGGCGGAATTTCTCGGCGCTGATATGCACGGCGCTGCCGACGCCCACCGAACCGAAATTGATCTGCGATCCCTTGGCTTTCGCATCCTTCAGGAAGTCGTCCACGGTCTTCCACGGACGTTCTTTCGGAATGATCATGATTAGCGGGCTGGAGCCGATCATGATGACTGACGACAGGTCTTTCGACGTGTCATAGGGCAGGTTCGGAAAGATTGCCGGCGTGATCGCCAGCGCCGAAGAATGCGCCAGGATGCTGTAGCCGTCCGGCTCCGCCTTGGCCACCGCATTGGTGCCGATCGAACCGCCACCACCGACCCGGTTCTCGACAACGATGGTCTGGCCGAGTTCGGGGCCGAGACGCTCAAAGAATATCCGCGGCACCACGTCGGTGGCGCTGCCAGGGCCGAACGGGATGGTGGCCTTGATCAAACGGGTCGGCCAGTTGCTTTCGGCCTGCGCCGCGACAGACGACAGCAGCACACCGGCGAAAACACACGACCACCGCATAAGCTTATTCATTACTTGCTCCAATAATACCATCCACAGGGAATGGCGGCTCAGTGATGGGGCCAATCGGCGACAACGAAGCAAGTTTCGGACCGTTTGAAGTCTAAAACAACGCCCGAACGCGCGGTGATCCAGCCCGGACAAAGGACAATGCCGGCCTCACCTGTACTGACAAGGCCCGCAGTCCGCCTACTTGGCCGCGACCTCGCTTTTGAGCAGCACCTTGTTGTCGGCGATTTCCTTGACCAGCAGCGCATCCATCTCGGATGACTTCATCGGCATCGGCTCGACACCAATCTTCTTCAGCGAAGCCTGCATGTCAGCCGTGTTCAGCACCTTGGTGCCAGTCACATAGAGCTTCTCGACGATCTCCGGCGGCGTTTTCGATGGCACGAACACGCCGAACCAGATTGAGCTGTCCGCATCCTTGAGCCCGGCGTCGATCGGCGTCGGCACATCCGGCAGATCACGCACGCGGGTCGGCGTCGACACCACCAGCGCGCGGACCTGGCCTTCGCGAATCAATGGCAGCGCCGTGGCCAGCGGGCAGAAGTAGAAATCGATGCGACCGCCGATGATATCGGTGATCACCTCGGAGCCGCCGCGATAGGGGATATGCGTGGCCTCGAAACCGGCAGCGGCGCGGAATTTTTCCGAACTGATATGCACGGCGCTGCCAACGCCCACCGAGCCGTAATTGATCACAGTGCCCTTGGTCTTCGCGGAAGCCAGGAAATCCTGAATCGTTTTCCATGGCCGTTCGTTGGGCACGATCATCACATTGGCCGCATAGCCAATCATCAGCACCGAGGACAGCTCCCTGGTGGTGTCGTAGTTGAGGTTGGGGAAGATCGCGGGCGCAATGGAGATGGCGTTGGTCTGCGACAGCAAGGTGTAGCCATCCGGATCGCTCTTCGCGACCGCGCCCGTGCCCACCGAGCCGCCCGCACCCACGCGATTTTCAATCACGATCGGCTGCCCGAGCTCCGTGCTCAGTCTTTCGAAAAAGAGGCGCGGGACCACGTCACCTGCGCTGCCGGCACCGAACGGATTGACGGCCTTGATCGGCTTCGTCGGCCAGTTGGTGTCGGCCAGCGCAGCGCCGGACATCAACACAGCGGCCAATACGCACGACAATCGCCAGGACTTGTTCATCGCTCGCTCCAGTTGCGCCATTCAATGGAATGGCAGCTCACGGAATAGAGCAAAAGCAAGAACCGGACCGGCGAGGGTCTAGAACGAGGTCCCGGCCCGCGGCTTTTTCTCCGGCACTTCCGGCTCGGTCGGCACCGGCCCGATACGCAGCGCGGTGATGCGGTTGCGCTCACGGCGCAGCACGCGGAAGCGGAAGTTGTAGAACGTGAAGCTTTGCCCGCGCTCTGGGATGGAGCGCGCCTCGTGAATGACGAGACCGGCCACTGTGGTCGCTTCATCATCCGGCAGATGCCAGTCCATGGCGCGATTGAGGTCGCGGATCGGCACCGAACCATCGACCACCACCGAGCCATCGGCCTGCGCGCGCACGCCCGCGACGACCACGTCATGCTCGTCAGCGATGTCGCCGACGATTTCTTCCAGCACGTCTTCCAGTGTCACCATGCCTTCGACTTCGCCATATTCGTCGACCACGAGCGCAAAGTGAGTCTTGCGGCGACGGAAGGCTTTCAACTGATCCGACAGTGGACGCATCTCCGGGACGAACCACGGCGGCAGCGCGATCGAAGCTACGTCGATCTTTGCGGTATCGCCATCGACGGCGCGGATCGCGCGCAGCAGGTCCTTGGCGTGGAGCACGCCGATGATGTTTTCCGGCTTCTCACGCCAGAGGGGAATGCGGGTGTATTCAGTGGCCAGCACTTCGCGCACCAGCTCTTCGGACGGCAGGTCCGCATTCAGCGTTACCATCGCCGTGCGATGGACCATGACATCGGACACCGCGAGATCGCCGAAGCGAAACACGTTCTGGATATACTCGGCCTCGCCCGATGCGATGCCGCCATGTTCGGCAGACTCACCGACAAGGCCCTCAATCTCAATGCCGGTGAGAATTTCATGCGGCGAGGCCTCCTGCACACCGAGCAGTGCCAGCGTGCCCCGTGACGCCGCGTTGAGCAGCCAGTTCAGCGGATAAAACAGGATGTAGGATGCATAGAGCGGATAGGCGATCCATTGCGACACCGGCTCCGGCTGCCGGATCGCCAGCGTCTTCGGCACCTGTTCGCCGATCACGATATGCAGCGAGGAGAAGACGAGGAAGCCGGTAATGAAGGACGTAAAGTGAAGCGCGGATTCCGACAGGCCGAGCGGATCGAGCACCGGTTTCAGCAGTGCGGCCACCGTGGGCTCACCAACCCAGCCGAGTCCCAGCGATGCCATGGTGATGCCGAGCTGGCAGCAGGCCAGATAGGCTTCGATATTGCCCATCATGTTCTGCAGCAGGCGCGCGCCGAAGCGGTTCTGCTCGACCATGCTCTTGACGCGGAAGCCTCGGCTTTTGACCAGCGCAAACTCCGCCGCCACGTAAAACGCGTTGGCAGCGAGCAGGAAGATCGCGATCAGCAGATTGACGGTAATCGAATTCATGAAAGTCCTGCGACGGCGCCGGCTTTGGTAGTTCCCAAACCGGACACGGTCAGTTCTATCCCGTCAGCTTCTGATGCAGAAAGGCGCGAACAGTCGCGGGATCGACATCGCCAGCGATGACGGCCTGGCCGACGGCCTCCAGCAGAATGAAGGTGAGCTTGCCGCGCTTCACCTTCTTGTCCTGCGCCATCAGCGCCATCAGCGTATCCGCATCCGCAAGGCCTTCCTGCGCGAAGCCGGCAATGTCCTGCAGCTTCGTGGGTAGACCCACATCGGCGAGATGATGCTGCACGCGGGTCGCATCGCTCTCCGCGATCATGCCAAGCTGCGCCGACAGTTGCGCAGCCAGCACCATGCCGACCGACACGCCCTCGCCATGGAACAACCGGTCCGAGAAGCCGGTCACCGCTTCCAGCGCATGCCCGAAGGTATGACCGAGATTGAGCAGTGCGCGTTCGCCATTCTCACGCTCGTCGCGCGACACGACACCCGCCTTGGCACGGCACGAGGTGGCGATCGCATGTTCACGAGCACTACCGCCACGCATGATGTCGGCATGATTGGCTTCAAGCCATGTGAAGAACTGGTGATCGCCAAGCACGCCATATTTGGCGACTTCCGCATAGCCGGCGCGGAACTGCCGGGGCGACAGCGTATCGAGGACCGCCGTGTCGGCCACCACGAGTACCGGCTGGTGGAAGGCACCGAGCAGGTTCTTGCCCTGCGGCGAGTTGATTCCGGTCTTGCCGCCGACGGAGGAGTCGACCTGCGCCAGCAGCGATGTCGGTACCTGCACGAAATCGACACCACGGCGCACGATCGCCGCGGCAAAGCCGGCGAGATCGCCGACTACGCCGCCGCCGAGCGCGATGACGAGATCGTTGCGTTCGATTTTCGCTGCGATCAGCGCTTCGGAGACCTTCTCAAGACCCGAATAGCTCTTCGAACCCTCGCCTTCCTCAACAATGATATGCGAGGTCGGAATGCCGGCTTCCGCCAGCGAGGCTTCCGTTGCAGTCAGCCAATGCTTGGCAACGGTCCTGTCGGTGACGATCGCCGTGCGCACACCCGGCCGCAGTCTGGCGATACGCGCACCAAGTGACGGCAGTACATTGCGGCCGATGACGATGTCATAGGCGCGCTCAGCCAGCGCGACGTCCACGATGATCGGATCGGAATGCTTCAAGGGCGCGGTCATAGTTGAGAACTCAAGGGATCGCCTGTCGGTTCGGAAATGGCGGAAGCTGCGTGCGGGCGGAACAGATGCTCGTGCAGCGCGATGATGCCTTCCTCGACGATCTTCTCATGCGGCACGTCACGCGAGTCGATCGTGATGTCGGTCTGCTCATAGAACGGATGGCGCGCCTCAATCAGCCGCGCAATGGTCGCCGCGGGATCGGCGGTCTTCAGCAGCGGGCGGTTTTCCCGGCGCCGCACCCGGCGCAGGATCACATCCGCATCGGCCTTCAGCCACAGCGAGATCGCCTTGTCGCGGATGCGCTGACGGGTCTCCTCGCGCAGGAAGGCACCACCGCCGGTCGCCAGCAGGATCGGTCCACTGTCCAGTAGCCGGGCAATCACCCGCGCCTCACCGTCGCGGAAATGCGGTTCGCCGTGGACTTCAAAAATGTCCGGGATCGACATCCCGGCCGCCGCCTCGATCTCGTTGTCGGCGTCGACGAAAGGCAGCCGCAGCCGCGTCGCCATGCGCCGGCCGATGGTCGATTTGCCCGCCCCCATCATGCCCACCAGCACGACCGAGCGCTTTCCCAGCGCCGCGACGATGGCGGCCTCCTGGGGTGCGCTGGCAATGGCCGGCAAGATGGTCTCGGACATCAAAAACACCTGCAAAATCAGTGAGCGACAAGGGATCGCAGAGGTTTGCCGCATTCCGGTCACCTATACTACCCCCAGCGCCAGCGTTGCCAGCACCTCTTGCAGTCTGTATCCGGACAGGGTGACCGCCACCGGCGGAACGAATCGCCCATTTCGCCGCCGAGTTCCCTGATCATGCCCAGCCTGTTCCGCTTTTTGACGGTCGTCGCGGTGATCGTCGGCGTGGTCTATGGCGTCATCTTCGCGCTGGCCAATTTCGTCAATCCGAAGCCACGGGACATGACGGTCACTATCCAGCCGGACAAGTTTCTCAAGAAATAGCTGCGCGCAGCAAGCGCATGAAGAGCTGCATGTCCTCCGCGAATTTCGGACCGGCTCCCTCCGCGTGCTTGATGCCATCGATCGCGGCGACAATGACTCCCGCAACGTCGGCGGGTCTGGCTTGCAACGAGCCGAGATTGACCATGCCCGCGGTCTCGGCATCGCTCAGCGCCTGCGCCAGCAGAGCGACCAGCCGGGCCCGCGCGGCGAGCGTGATATCCTTGGCCAGAACCATATTAACGTCGAACAGTTTAATGGCGTCGGCGCTGCCCGCAAAAGGGGCGATCAGTTGGCGCTGAAACACGGCCATCGCCGTCTCGATGCGGCCGAACACGTCCCCATCGCCTGAGAGTGCCGCCTCGACATCGCGCATGGTCCGCGCATGGGCGCGCGTCGAGCCCGCCCGAAACAGATCTTCCTTGCTGTTGAAGCTCAGATAGAGCGACGCCCGCGAAATTCCTGCCGCACGCGCGATGTCGGCCATGGACGCCTTGCGAAAACCATGGCGGACGAACACCGGCAGCGCAGCATCCAGAATGTGATCGGATTTGGCATCTCGTTCGCTCATTCAGACAGATTGACAGTTCGTGTCCAAAGGGTCAAAAGACAATTAGACAACAATAGTCCAATTGTCCAATTCGCAAATTCCACAGGGGACAGGAGCGAACATGCATTCGGGATCGGTCGGCAATCGAGAGACCATTGTTCTTGTCACGGGCATCGGCGGCTTTCTGGGCGGACATATCGCCCGGCAGTTGCTGGCCAAGGGCTACGCTGTCCGCGGTAGCGTTCGTCGCATGAGCGACTGCGACGGGATCGCGAAGCAGATCTGTGGGGCGCCAACCGACTCGCACTCGCTCAGTTTCGTCGAAGCCGACCTCTGCTCCGACATCGGATGGGATGCCGCCGCCACAGGCTGCAGCTATGTGATCCACACGGCATCGCCGTTTCCGGCAGGCCTTCCCAAGGATGAAAATGAACTGATCCAACCCGCGCGGGACGGCGCGTTACGGGTGCTACGTGCCGCGCATCGCGCAGGCGTGACGCGGGTTGTGCTGACGTCCTCAATCGCGGCCACCAATCACGGGAGCGGCAAGGCGCCGTATACCGAAGATAACTGGACCGATCCGACGGGCGAGCGGGCAACGCCCTACTATAAATCCAAGACGCTGGCCGAACGGGTGGCATGGGCCTTTGCTGCGGAAACCGGACTGGATCTCGCCGTCATCAATCCCGGCATCATTTTCGGACCTCTGCTAGGTCCGAATTACGGCACGTCAATCGGGCTGGTTCAGCAGATGATGAGCGGCAAGCTCAAACGTGTGCCGCGCTTCGGCATCGCGGTGGTCGATGTCCGCGATGTGGCTGATGCACATATCAAGGCGATGACCCATCCGGATGCGTCAGGTCAGCGCTTCATCGCTGCCGGGCAGTTTCTATGGATGCGCGACATGGCTGCCGTACTGGCGCAGTCATTTCCGAATTATGCGCCGGTTCTGCCCTCGGGCGAAGTGCCTAACTGGATGATCAAGGCAATGGCGCCGTTCAACGCACGGTCGCGCATGATCGTCCATGAACTCGACGTAGATCTGAGTGTCAGTGCCGCGAAGGCACGGCGAATGCTGGATTGGCAACCAAGGTCCGCCGACGAGGCCATTCGCGCCAGTGCACAAAGCCTGATCGACCACGGCCTGCTCGCGGCCTCCTGAATTCCCACAATGCACAACAACGGAACCAACCTATGACCTCATCCATCGTCGCCCCGAAAGAGCACCCGGACGCTGAAGATATCCGGGGCATCGAACGCGCGCGGCTTCGTGCGCTTGTGAGCGCCGACATGGCAGCGGCCGAGCCGCTGCACGCCGCAGACTTCCAGCTTATCACGCCGATCGGCGCGGCATTGTCAAAAGCCGAATATCTTGGTGCCGTTGCAGGTGGCCACATCAAGTACCTAACATGGATGCCCGGTGACATCGCCGTACGGCTGTATGGCACGAGTGCCGTGATCCGATATCGCGCCCGCATTGAGGTGGTTTTCGGGGGCCACAAGGTCCCGCCAGGCGACTATTGGCACACCGATGCTTATGAAATGCGTGACCGGCAGTGGATGGTGATCTGGTCGCAGGCCACATCGATCACACAGCTTGTCTGATCTTTGTGGATCTGCATTCGCTCCGGGTTGCTGCAGCCAGTGAAAACCGCTGCTGCTGCCCGGATCATGGGTTATGATGGCACATGACCACTTCCTCAGACGCCAAGCTCTCCAATCTGTTCCTCGACATGCTCGCCGCCGAACAAGGTGCTGGCGTCAATACACTGGACGCCTATCGCCGCGACCTCGAAGATTTCTCCGAATTCGCCACCGGAGCGAAATCCAGCTTCATGGCAGCCGACACCCAGCTGCTGCGCGACTACCTGGAAGACCTCGACGAGCGCAGCTTCAAATCGACCACCGTGGCGCGGCGGCTGTCCGCCATACGGCATCTGTTTCGCTTTCTGCTCAGCGAAAAAATCCGTAGCGACGACCCGGCCGCCATCCTGACGGGCCCGAAGCGCGGCCGCAGCCTGCCCAAGGTACTGTCGATCGCAGACGTCGACCGCATGCTTGTGCAGGCGCGGGCGCAGGCACAGAATACCGAAGCCTCAGCGCAGCAGCGGCTGCGCGATGCCCGGCTCTATTGTCTGCTCGAAGTGCTCTACGCCACCGGGCTTCGCGTCTCCGAGCTGGTCTCGCTACCGCTCACCGCGGCGCGCCGCGATGCCCGCATGATCGTGGTGCGCGGCAAGGGCAACAAGGAGCGGCTGGTGCCGCTCAACGAAACTGCCAAACAGGCGATGGCCGAATATCTCGCCGCGATGGCCGAGTTGCAGAAGGCTCAACCAAAAAAGAGTGCAGCCTCGAAGTGGCTGTTTCCGTCTTTTGGCGAGAGCGGCCATCTCACCCGACAGCATTTCGCGCGCGACCTGAAAGAACTCGCGGCTGCATCCGGCATCGCGCCGCGGCTGGTCTCGCCGCACGTGCTGCGCCACGCCTTCGCCAGCCATTTGCTGCATAACGGCGCCGATCTTCGCATCGTGCAGACGCTGCTCGGTCATACCGATATTTCGACGACGCAGATCTACACCCATGTGGTGGAAGAGCGGCTCAAGAGCCTGGTCCGCGACCTGCATCCGCTCGCGGAAAAATAGCGCTCAGCGTGAGTGCGGCTCGGCCTCGCCAAGATGATCCGTCTCATCGTCGCGCCGCATCCCGGAGGTCGGCACCAGCACCGGCTGCAACGCCGGAATCAGCCGCGTGCGTTCGCGCTTGGCGGGGATCGCGCGATAGACCTGTTTGGTGGCCTCGACGATATGCACGCCGGCAAACGGCATCGACAGCGCCGCGCCGATTCGCTCCCAGGCCATTGCCGAGCGCAGAAACCAGCCCATGCCCACCGGCGGCATGAATAGCGCCTCACTCCACGCCGTCGGCGTAAACCAAGTCTGTCGTAGCAACTGCGTGATTTGCGAGCGCGAATAGGGGCGGCCGTGACCGAACGGCGTCGAGTCGGTGCGGGTCCAGACGCCCCGGCGATTCGGAATCACCGCCATCAACCGACCGGACGGCGCGAGCACGCGCCAAACCTCGCGGAGCAAACCTTCGGGATCGTCGGACATTTCCAGGGCGTGCACCAGGATGATGCGATCGACGGCGGCATCCGGCAGCGGCAGCGAGAATTCGTCGACCAGTGTGGCCAGCGCGGGCTTTGCCGTCGGCCATTTCAGCACCCCCTGCGCCGCCGGCATGAAGGCGATGCACCGTTCGGAATTCTCCCGGAAAAGGCCGAGATACGGTGTGGGGTACCCCAGACCGAGCACACGCTGACCCTCCGCGTCGGGCCAATGCGCCTGAATACCGCGATTGATCAACCGCCGCGCCACGATACCGAGGCGGCGCGAATAGAAATCCCGGAGATCGATCACATCGATGGTCATGATGACTTTCTAACACGTTGCGGCCGCCCACGATCCCCCGAATCGCGCATTGCCGGGGCAGCGTTAACGCCAGATATCCAGGCCATCGCGGGCGGTGAGTTGCACCAATTGACAAGGCCGGCCCGGCTGCGGCCTATTCGAAGAAACAGGCGCCGCGACGTCGTTGCAGGAGAGACAAAAATGCTGTCACGCCGAGGTCAAACGATCACAAGGACGGCGGCGACGGCTGCGGGTCTGGCCGTGGCAGCACTCGCGCCACTCTCCGCCGAGGCCAATCCGGCGACGGTTCTATCCCAATGGCGAAACGCTCCGCATGCCGATCCAGAGATCCGGCTCGGGCTTCCGCTACGGCGAAGGCAATGTCGGGATTGCCGGCAAGGGCCAGACCACCATCACGCTGCAGATTGCCGGACAGCCCGCGCGCCAATGTGTGACACCGCGCTGACCGTCATGCATCGCCCATATTCATCCCCATCAATTTGCCGCACGTACGTGCGAGCGCATCACGACGCGATCCAACGGAGTTATCATGGCTGCTGAAATTCGTGTGTTCCCCTGCCTGTCCGACAATTTCGGCTACCTGATTCATGATCCGCAGAGCCTGAAGACCGCCGCGATCGACGCGCCGGAGGCCGGCCCGATCATGAAGGTGCTGCAGCGCGAAGGCTGGAAGCTCACGGATATTCTGGTGACGCATCACCATGCCGACCACGTCGGCGGCATCGCCGAGCTGAAGAAGACCTACGGCTGCAAGGTCACAGCGCCGCACGATCAGGGCACGGCAATTCCTGAAGTCGACGTCCGCGTCGCCGAAGGCGATACCGTGCAGGTCGGCGCGCTAACCGCACGGGTGTTCGAGACCCCCGGCCATACGCTCGACCATATCTGTTACGTGTTCGACAGCGAGCTGGCGCTGTTCTCGGCCGATACGCTGTTTTCCGGCGGCTGCGGCCGGGTGTTCGAGGGCACCTATCCGATGATGTGGCAATCGCTGAAGAAGCTGCGCACGTTGCCGGACGACTACCGTGTCTATTGCGGTCACGAATACACCGCGGCCAACGTCAAGTTCTGCCTCGGCATCGATGCCAACAACGAAGCGTTGAAGGCCCGCGCCGACGAAGTGACGCAGCTACGTGCCGTCGGCAAGCCGACCATCCCCGTTCTGCTCGGGCTTGAGAAGAAGACCAACGTGTTTCTGCGCGCCGACGATCCGGCCATCGCCGCCGCCGTCCGCCTCAAGGGATTCAGCGAGGACGACGTGTTCGGCGAACTCCGTGAACGCAAGAACAAGTCCTGATGACAGGCAAGACGTCAACTGCAGCCGAGATCATCGCGACGCTCGGCCTGCAGCCGCATCCCGAAGGCGGCCACTATCGCGAGACGTTTCGCGACAGTCGCGTAGACGTAAACGGGCGGGCGGCTTCGACGGCAATCTATTTTCTGCTGGCGCGTGGCGAACGCTCGCACTGGCATCGCATCGATGCCGTCGAGATCTGGCACTATCATGCGGGTGCTCCGCTCACGCTGGAAATCGCCAACGACACTGGCCAGCGGACGATCACGCTCGGGCCGGACGTCACCGCTGGACAAGAGCCGCAAGGCATTGTCCCACCGCATGCCTGGCAGGCCGCCTCCACCACTGGCGACTGGACGCTGGTCGGCTGCACCGTGGCACCGGGTTTCGATTTCGCGACGTTTGAGTTGGCACCGAAGGGCTGGAAGCCCGACTAGCCCGGCTTCCAGATCATATCCTTCGCTGCGATCAATGCTGCCGCGGAAGCAATATTCGCGCTCGCCTGCGCGAAGCCGGCCAGAATCAGGAGCGCCGTTGATAGCAGCGGCGTCGCATAGGAGGCGGCACCGAGCACGATGATCGCCGCCCATACCAGCGGACTCGATGGCCATACGGCGTCTCCGTAAAGCGATGTACGGCGAAGGCCAGAAACGCGGCGGCGCATGTCGCACATCCTTCGAGACGCCCGCAAGGGCGTGTTCCTCAGGATGAGGTCCGAGCTTCGAGGCCCGTTACGCGTGATATTGCCCGCCATTGATGGTCATGGTCGAGCCAGTGAAGAAGCCGGACTCGTCGGCCGCCAGGAACACGACGGCGCGCGCAATTTCTTCGGGCTCGCCGAGGCGATTGACCGGGATCTGCGGCAGGATGCTCTTCTCAAGCACGGCGAGTGGCACGGCCTGCACCATCTCGGTGTTGATGTAGCCCGGGCAGATCACGTTCACGGTGATACCGAGCTTGGCATTCTCCAGCGCCAGCGCCTTGGTGAAGCCGATGTCGCCGGCCTTGGCGGCAGAATAGTTGACCTGGCCGAATTGGCCCTTCTGCCCGTTGATCGATGAAATGTTGATGACACGGCCGAACTTACGTTCGCGCATACCCTCGATCACCTGACGAGTCATGTTGAACAGCGAACCGAGATTGGTGTTAACCACCTTGTTCCACTGTTCCGGTGTCATCTTGTGGAATGCGCCATCCATGGTGATACCGGCATTGTTGACCAGCACTTCCACCGGCCCCAGATCGGCCTCGACCTTTTTCACGCCGGCGGCGCATTCATCGAACGAACCGACATCCCACTTGTAGGTGCCTATACCCGTCTCGCTTTTGAATTTCTCGGCGGCGGCATCATTGCCGGCATAGCTTGCCGCGACGCTGTATCCCGCAATCTTCAAAGCCTTGCTGATTGCAGCGCCGATCCCTCGTGTTCCCCCGGTCACCAATGCAACGCGCGCCATGATCGATCCCTCCACCAATCTCTTTTGTAGTTATAGCTTCGAATTAATCTCGCGATACGCTGAACATCAAGCAGAATTGGACCATCAAGCGAAAATGCCCGACGCAAAGCGCCGGGCATTTTGTTGTAGCAGTGTGTGCAGTGCACGCGCGAGCCGATGTTTTCGGCACGCGACGCGTAAGGATTAGTCGCGTGCGATGCACATCGCGATGCCCATGCCGCCGCCGATGCACAGCGTGGCGAGGCCTTTCTTCGCGTCGCGCTTTTCCATCTCGTGCAACAGCGTAACGAGAACACGCGCACCGGATGCACCCACCGGATGACCGATCGCGATCGCGCCACCGTTGACGTTAACCTTCGACGTATCCCAGCCGAGGTCCTTGTTCACGGCGCAAGCCTGCGCAGCAAAAGCTTCATTGGCTTCGATCAGGTCGAGATCGTTAATGGTCCAGCCGGCCTTCTTCAGCGCAGCGCGCGATGCCGGGATCGGGCCAGTGCCCATGATCTTCGGATCGACACCGGCCTGCCCCCACGACACGATGCGGGCAAGCGGCTTGAGGCCTTCCTTGGCAGCCTGCTTGGCGGTCATCAGCACCACGGCAGCAGCGCCGTCATTGATGCCCGATGCCGAGCCGGCAGTGACGGTACCGTCCTTCTCGAAGGCCGGGCGCAACTTGGCCATCGCCTCGATGGTGGCGCCGTGGCGCGGATATTCGTCATCGCTGACGATGACGTCGCCCTTGCGGCCCTTGATTGTGACCGGAACGATCTCGTCCTTGAACTTGCCAGCCTTCTGCGCAGCTTCCGCTTTCTGCTGCGATGCAACAGCGAACTCGTCCTGCTGCTGGCGCGTGATCTGGTACTGCTTTGCCACGTTCTCGGCGGTGTTACCCATGTGATAGCCGTTGAAGGCATCCCACAGACCGTCCTTGATCATGGTGTCGACGAATTCCACCGGACCCATCTTCACGCCACCGCGCAGATATTGCGCATGCGGGGCCATGCTCATGGATTCCTGACCGCCGGCAACGACGATTTCCGAATCACCATTGAGCAACGCCTGATAGCCGAGCGCGACCGTGCGCAGGCCGGAGCCGCACAGCATGTTGACGCCCCAGGCCGAAGTTTCCACCGGCAGGCCGGCAGCAATCGAGGCCTGACGCGCGGGGTTCTGGCCCTGCGCAGCAGTGAGGATCTGTCCCATGATGACTTCGGAGACGCGGGCCGGATCGATCTTGCCGCGCTCTAGCGCCGCCTTGATGGCAATGGCGCCGAGATCATGCGCCGGCATGGTCGCGAAAGCGCCGTTGAAGCTGCCGACGGGTGTGCGGGCAGCGCTGACGATGACGACATCGTCTGACATGGACATCTCCTGTTGTTGAGGTTTTTTCGACGGTCAGAGCCAGGATGGCGGGGGCCGCGTTGCAAACTATCCTGTTAACTGAGGGTTGGACTGTCAATTGGTCAGAAGCCAAATTACGGCCGCAACGCACGCAAAATGGCACGGATGTCGCTTTGCATAGCACAAGACTGCTGCCATTTTAACCGTGACGCACAAAACGGTAGCCGAGCCCCTTTGAAAGTGCTTACTTTATTGCATTGCGTTGTTCGACAACCTTATGGCGCGCTGCCGTAAGGTTCCCTGTCCTCGGTCCGTATGTGTGAGCCCCATGGCGAAATCAGATCAACCCACGACAATCAAAAAATATGCGAACCGCCGGCTTTATAATACCGGAACAAGCACTTACGTGACGCTTGAAGATCTCGCTGCGATGGTAAAGGACGGCGAGGATTTTCTCGTCTATGACGCCAAGACCGGCGACGATATTACCCGCTCAGTGCTGGCCCAGATCATCTTCGAACAGGAAAACAAGGCTGGCCAGAATCTCCTGCCAACCACTTTCCTGCGCCAGTTGATCCGCTTCTATGGCGACAGCATGCAGATGGTGGTGCCGAAGTATCTCGAGCAGTCCATCGACAGCCTGACGCGCGAGCAGGAGAAATTCCGCAAGCAGATGACGAACACGTTCAGCATGACGCCGTTCGCGCCACTTGAGGAAACCGTTCGTCGCAACATGGAATTGTTTCAGCAGACCTTCGCGATGTTCAAGCCGTTCGTGCCGCCGCGCGGCGGCGCTGCGTCGCCGGAGCCGGAAAAGGCGCCGGAGCCGACCGCTGAGCCTGCCGACACTATGGATGACCTGCGTCGCCAGATGAAGGAAATGCAGGAACGCCTCGAGCGCATGTCGCACGAGCCGAAGCCGGAATAATTCGCGGCTCACTTGTCGGAAATCGGAATGACGCCGACCGTGGCTACACCTACGGTCGGCGTTTCCATTTGATGAGCGCAACATCGCCATGGCGAAGCAGCCCACCCCACTCACTCTCGACCGGCTCGACACCCCGATCGGCATCGCGCTGCTGGTGACGAACCACGGTGGCGCACTCTGCGCACTCGACTGGATCGATTACGAAGAGCGCTTGCTGACTTTGCTGCGTCGTTACTATGGGACGGTCGAACTGACCGAGAACTCGGCACCATCCGAGATCCGCAGTGCACTCTCACGCTATTTCGACGGCGACCTCGACCAGCTCGATGGCATCACCTGCCACATCCCCGGCACGCCGTTTCAGAACCGCATCTGGACGGCACTACGAAAAATCCCTGCAGGCAGCACACTCAGCTACGGCACGCTGGCCGCGCAACTCGGCGTGCCCAATGCGATGCGCGCGGTCGGCCATGCCAATGGCGCCAATCCCCTGAGTGTCGTCGTGCCCTGCCACCGCCTGATCGGCGCCAACGGTTCGCTCACCGGCTATGGCGGCGGCATCGCGCGCAAACGCTGGCTGCTGGAGCATGAGGGTGTCGTGGTGGCGTCCTAAGCCGCCGGCTTCTCCGCGATATCGCCGTTTGCCAGCAGATGGATCAACGCGCGCTTGATCGCAGCCTGACGCGTCGGGGCATTGATCTGCGCTCCAAGCAAATCGGTGACGTAGAACACGTCTCGCGCGCGCTCGCCGAAGGTCGCGACATGCGCCGAAGCGATGTTGAGGTTGAGCTTCGATATCGCCGTGGTCAGTTGATACAACAGACCCGGCCTGTCGAGGCCGGAGACCTCGATCACCGTGTAGCGATCTGACCACTGGTTATTGACGATAACTTCCGGCTCCACCGTGAAGGCCCTGATCTTGCCCTTGGTCGAGGCGCGCTTGGCCACGGTTTCCGGCAGCCGCACCTTGCCTTCGAGCACGTCCTCGATCATGTCGCCGATCCGTGTTGCACGGCGGCCTTCGTCGTCATCGCGATCGTATTCCCGGGAGATCGCGATGGTGTCCAGCGCGCGGCCATCGGTCGTGGTGTAGATCTGCGCGTCGACGATGTTGGCGCCGGCTGCGGCGCATGCGCCGGCGATAATCGACAGCAGCCAAGGGTGGTCGACGGCCAGAATCGTGAGCTCGGTGACGCCGCGGGCTTCATCGAACCCGACATTGATCGCGAGCTTGTGCCCGGCCTCTTCCGATGCGCGCAGGAAACGAGCATGGCGAATCTTGCGGTCGAGCTCGACCTTGAGCCAGTAGGCCGGATAGTGCCGCAGAATATACGCGTTGAGATCCTGCTCGGGCCACTCGGTGAAGGCACGGCGGAATTCCGCCTGCGCCGACGCGATGCGCTGTGCGCGATTGACCTCGGAGAAACCACCGGTCAGCACCGGCTCGGTTTCGTAATACAGCGTCCGGATCAGCTGCGCCTTCCAGCCGTTCCAGACGCCGGGACCGACGCCGCGGATATCCGCGGTGGTGAGGATCGTGAGCAGCTTCATCTGCTCCACCGACTGCACCACGGCGGCGAAATTCTCGATGGTCTTGCTATCCGACAGGTCGCGCGACTGCGCCACCGTGGACATCGTCAGATGCTCTTCGATGAGCCACGCAACGAGATCGGTGTCGGCAGCGTTGAATCCGAGCCGCGGGCACAGTCGCCGCGCGACCTTGGCGCCGGCGATGGAGTGATCCTCCGGGCGCCCCTTGGCGATGTCGTGCAGCAACACCGTGATATAGATCACCGCCCGATGTTCCGGGCGGATCTTACGCATCAGATCGCTGGCGACAACGAACTCGTCATTCCCGCCGCGCTCGATCTCCTGAAGGATGCCGACACACCGCAGCAGATGCTCATCCACCGTATAGTGATGATACATGTTGAACTGCATCATCGACACGATGCGGCCGAAGGCACGAATGAAATGACCGAGCACGCCGGTCTCGTTCATCCGCCGCAGCACGATCTCGGCATTATCCGAGGTCAGGATCTCCATGAACAGCGCGTTGGCTTCGGCGTTCTCGCGGATCTCGGGCGTGATCAGCCGGAGCGAGCGCGTCGCGGTCCGCATCGCATCAGGATGGAACGCCAGATTGTGCTTCTGTGCCAACCGGAAGAACCGGATCAGGTTGATCGGGTCTTCCTTGAACACGTCAGGCGCAGCAAGGTTGATGCGGTTGTTGTCGATGATGAACGCATCGCTGTCCGGCAGCCGGCGGCGATGCATCTCGGGCCGCAGCTTGGCCATCATGCGCGTCAGCGCCGGCGCCGGCTTGGCCTGCTGGTCTTCGAGCTTGGCGCACAGGATCGCGGTGAGATCGCCGACTTCCTTGGCAATCAGGAAGTAATGCTTCATGAAGCGCTCGACGTCCTGCATGCCGGGATGTGAAGTATAGCCGAGGCGGACCGCAATCTCGCGCTGCAGGTCGAAGGACAGCCGCTCTTCCGGCCGTTTGGTCAGGAAGTGGATATTGCAGCGGACTGACCACAGGAAGTCTTCGCAACGCTTGAAGGTGCGGTATTCCTGCGGATCGAACACACCGCGCGCGACCAGCTCCTTGCTATCGCGCACCCGATAGACGTATTTCGCGATCCAGAACACGGTGTGCAAATCGCGTAGACCGCCCTTGCCGTCCTTGACGTTGGGCTCGACCAGATAGCGCGACTGGCCGCCACGGCGATGGCGCTCCTCGCGTTCGGCGAGCTTGGCAGTGACAAATTCCGCGGCGGTGCCCTGCACCACTTCGGCATCGAAGCGCGTGACCAGTTCGTCGTAGAGAGCCTGATCGCCGGTGAGGAAGCGCGTTTCCAGGATCGCGGTGCGGATCGTCATGTCGCCGCGCGCCTGGCGGATCGATTCATCCACCGAACGCGTAGCGTGGCCGACCTTCAGGCCCATGTCCCACAGGCAATACAGAATGACTTCGGCGACCTGCTCGCCCCAGGCGGTCTGCTTGTAGGGCAGGATGAACAACAGATCGATGTCGGATTCCGGCGCCATCAGCCCACGGCCATAGCCACCGGTGGAGACCACCGCCATCCGTTCGGCACCAGACGGGATTGGCGAATGATAGAGATGCTTCGTCGCCGCGGCGAACAGCATGCGGATGATTTCATCCTGCACGTGGCAGAGCTGCTCGGCACAGCGTCGGCCGTGGCGGTCCTTCAGCAACACGGCCTCGGCGGCTTCACTGGCCTTGAGCAGTTCGGCCTTCAGCAGCTTGGCGACCGCGGCGCGAAACAAATCGTTCTTGCCGCGATGCTGCACTGCAAGCGCATCGATCTCGGCGGTAATCCGCGTCGTGTCGAAGTCTGTTTCGGTCGTCGGTCTGTCTTGTGTAGCAACGCTGTCCATGAACAACCCGGATATCGGACGGCGCAAGCGCTGTCACGGTGATTGTAGCCCCACAGCTAGTCCATGCTGCCTTTTGCGCAATCCGGGCAACAACGTTCTCGCGGCGGTGTCCTTGGCGCATCATATCTTCTCGTTGACGGAACGCCATAACTAATTGAAATTAAAGCACGTTTTCGCACAGAGAGCGACCCCAGCATGGTGCCATGACGCCCGCAGGATGCAAGTCGCCTTCGAACCTCACGTTTCGACAGTTCATCAGGGAGAGACCAGAATGTTCACGATGTCACGGCGCGCTGTCGCCGGTCTGATTGCTGCGGCTGCACTGCTGCCCGGAGCTAGCTTCGCCGCCGAACCGCTCAAGGAAATCCGGCTCGACTGGGCGACCTACAATCCGGTCTCGATCATCCTCAAGCAGAACGGCCTGCTGGAGAAGGAATTCGCCAAGGACGGCGTGAAGATCACCTGGGTACAGTCGGCCGGCTCCAACAAGGCGCTCGAATTCCTCAATGCGGGGTCCATCGATTTCGGCTCGACCGCCGGCTCCGCTGCGCTGGTGGCGAAGATCAACGGCAACCCTATCAAGTCGGTCTACGTCTATTCGCGTCCAGAATGGACGGCGCTGGTAACCGGCAAAGATTCCAAGATCGCCTCCGTCGCCGATCTCAAGGGCAAGCGCGTCGCGGTGACCCGCGGCACGGATCCCCACATCTTCCTGGTCCGCGCTTTGCTCGGCGCCGGCCTCACCGACAAGGACATCACGCCAGTTCTGCTGCAGCATGCCGACGGCAAGGCCGCGCTGATCCGCGGCGACGTCGATGCATGGGCCGGACTCGACCCGATGATGGCGCAGGCCGAGGTCGAGGACGGCGCCAAGCTGTTCTTCCGCAAGCCGGACGCCAACACCTGGGGCATCCTCAATGTGCGCGAGCAATTTCTGAAGGACTATCCGGATGCCGCGCGCCGCGTGCTCGCCGTCTATGAAGACGCCCGCAAATATTCGCTGGAGAATTATCCCGAGCTGAAGAAGGCCTTTATCGGCGTCACCAAACTGCCCGATGCCGTGGTCGACAAGCAGCTCAAGGAACGCACCGAACTGACCCATAGCCGCATTGGCGCACCGCAGCGCGAGTCAATCCTTGCCGCAGGCCTCGCTTTGCAGCAGGCCGGCGTGATCGACGCCAAGGTCGATGTGAAGGCGACGGTGGATGCACTGATCGACGATCAGGTCCCGCTGCCCAAGAGCTGACGCTCCCGCATCTGCGAAGCCACCCTTCCCCCTCCCCGCAAAGGGAGGGTGAAGCTTTTGAGTATCTTGCAAACCAAATCGAGACGCGCTTCAGCTATGGCCATGACGCTCGACACCACCGCACCCGACGTAGCGGAGACGCGTGAAAAATCCGCATCCAACAAGCGCTGGCAGCGTTTCGCGCGGCCGGCGCTCGGCGTTGTGCTCCCGCTCACACTGGCGCTGGCATGGGAGCTCGCCGTCTGGTCCGGCTGGTCGAACGGCCGATTGGTGCCGCCGCCATCGCGCGTCTTTGCCACCATCATGGAGCTCGCCCGAAGCGGCGAACTCTGGCGCCATATCGCCACGACGCTGTCGCGCGTTGCCGCCGGCTTCGGTCTTGGCGTCGTCGCCGGCACGCTGCTTGGCGCTATCTCAGGTTATTGGGGCATCGCGCGGCGGCTGCTCGATCCCACCGTGCAGGCGCTGCGCGCCATCCCGTCGATCGCCTGGGTGCCGCTGTTCATCCTGTGGCTCGGCATTTTCGAGACCTCGAAGGTCGCGCTGATTGCCGTCGGCGTGTTCTTTCCGGTCTATCTCGGCGTGATGGGCGCGATCCTCTCGGTCGATCGCAAGATCGTCGAGGTCGGTCGTACCTTCCGCCTCTCTGGCCCCGCCATGATCCGCCGCATCCTGCTGCCTGCGGTGCTGCCGGCCTATGTTGTTGCACTTCGCGTCGGCCTCGGGCTCGGCTGGATGTTCGTGGTCGCGGCCGAATTCATGGGCGCTTCCGAAGGACTCGGCTATCTCCTGATCGACGGCCAGCAGCTCGGCAAGCCCGCGCAAATCCTCGCCGCAATCACCATCTTCGCGCTGCTCGGCAAGACCACCGACTGGTTGATCGAATTGATCACGACGCCACTGCTGCGCTGGCAGGATGCGTTCCGTCCGGGCGTAGAGACCTGATGCTCGCCCTCGACAAGGTCGGCAAGACCTATCCCAACGGCGTCCATGCGCTGGAGCGCTTCACCGCGCAAATCCCGCAGGGCGAGATCGTCGCCATCATTGGTGGCTCCGGCTGCGGAAAATCGACACTGTTGCGCGCCGTTGCCGGGCTCGATCGCGCCTCGACCGGCAGCATCCGCATCGACAATATCGATATCAGCGCGCCGCATGAGAAAATCGGCATCATCTTCCAGGAACCGCGACTGCTGCCGTGGCTGACCGTCGCCGACAACATCGGCTTCGGACTGTCCGAGCTTCCTGTCGCCGCACGCCGCGAGAAAGTCGCACAGGCCCTGGCGCGCGTCGGCCTGTCGGATAAAGCACAGGCATGGCCGCGCGAACTATCCGGCGGGCAGGCGCAACGCGTGGCCATTGCCCGCGCATTGGTACCGCAGCCGGAGGTGCTGTTGCTGGATGAACCGTTCTCCGCGCTCGACGCCTTCACGCGCCGCGATCTGCAGGATCATCTGCTCGATCTCTGGGCCGACACACGCCCGACGCTGATCCTTGTCACGCATGATGTCGACGAAGCCGTGGTGCTGGCAGACCGCGTGCTGGTGATGCGTCCGCGGCCCGGTCGGCTGTTCGCCGAGATCGATGTCGGCCTTGCGCGTCCGCGCGACCGTGCCTCGCCGCTGTTCGAAGCCGTGAAGCGCCGCGTGCTCACCGCGCTGGATCGATCTCTCGATCGCAACGTGCCCGATAACGCGCCTGCCGAGGCGGTCGGCGCGTGGTGGTGACAACAGCACCGCGAGCTAATAAAAGCTGCAACTAACAAAATCTGAGGGAGAGATATCATGGACGCCGCCGCGCTTCGCGCCACCCAGGCCCCCATTAAAGAGCTCTACAAGACCGATCCCAAGGCTGCCTTCATTACGCTGAAGGCCAAGGGCTCGATCGACAATGACGGCATCGCCTGCAAGGTCGAGACCGGCCGGCAGATCGCAGCCGCCGGCCTGCACCCGGCCACGGGCGGCTCCGGCCTCGAACTCTGTTCGGGCGACATGCTGCTGGAAGCATTGGTGGCTTGCGCCGGCGTGACGCTGAAGTCGGTGGCCACCGCCGTCGAAATTCCGCTGAAGTCCGGCAATGTGACAGCCGAGGGCGATCTCGATTTCCGCGGCACGCTCGGCGTCGACAAGGAAGCGCCGGTCGGCTTTGCCGAAATCCGCCTGCGCTTCGATGTCGACACCGACGCGCCGCAGGACAAGCTCGATCTGCTGCTCAAGCTGACCGAGCGTTATTGCGTGGTCTACCAGACCATCAAGCATGGCCCGAAGGTTTCGGTGTCTCTCAACAGGGTGTAAGCAGGCCGGACGATCCACCAAGAAAGAGGAGGCCAAGCACCTCCTCTCGTCAGGCTGCCATGTCCCCCGAACTTGCCTTCCTCCTGACGCTCACTTTGCGCATGGCGATCACCGCCGCCTTCGTGATCACGGCCTCCATCATCACCGAACGATCCGGCCCGGTGATCGGCGCGTTGGTAGCGACGCTGCCGATCTCGGCGGGACCGTCCTACGTCTTTCTCGCGCTCGATCATGACGCTGCCTTCATCGCGCAAGGTGCATTGGCCAGCCTGCCGATCAATGGCGCGACGATGTTTCTCGGATTGACTTACGTGCTGCTGGCGCAACGCCACAACGTGATCGTCAGCCTCGGCGCCGCTGTGCTGGTGTGGTTCGCCCTCGCCCTGCTGGTGCGGCAGTTCGAATGGACTTTGCTTGGCGGCATCGCGGCCAATGTCGTGACCTTCGGCATCTGCCTGCCGCTGATGGCGCGGTTTCGCCATGCGAGGATGCCGCTCATCACCCGGCGCTGGTACGACATCCCGCTGCGTGCCGCTCTCGTCGCAACGCTGGTCGCCACCGTGGTGACGCTGTCCTCGACCATCGGCCCGACCGGCAGCGGCATTCTCGCACTTTATCCCGTGGTCTTCACCAGCCTGATGCTGATCCTGCATCCGCGGATCGGTGGCCCGCCCACCGCCGCCGTGATCGCCAATGGTGGCTGGGGCCTGATGGGTTTCGGTATCGCGGTGGCCGTGATGCATGTCACCGCCACGCGCTTCGGCTCGGTGGTCGCCCTGAGCCTCGCGCTGGCGACTTGCGTGGTGTGGAATCTCGGCCTGTGGGCGTGGGGCCGCAGGCGGGTGCGCTACGTGTAAAACGCCGTCATGGCCGGGCTCGTCCCGGCCATCCACGTCTTTGGCGCAGAGAAACAAGGCGTGGATGCCCGGCACAAGGCCAGGCATGACGATAGAGAATGTTACTTCGGCAGTTTCGCCTTCAGCGCATAGAGCGCATCCAGCGCCTCCCTTGGCGACATCTCGTCGGGATGCAGCGCCTTCACGGCGTCCATCAGCAATTCCGCCTCCGACGGAGGAGCCGCCTCGGCCGGTGCGCGCGCGGTGATCGCGAACAGCGGCAGGTCATCCATCAGCGCCTTGGCGCTCTGGCCGCGATCCTGCGCTTCAAGCTTGGCCAGCACCGACTTCGCGCGCGCGATTACCGCCGGCGGCAGGCCCGCGAGCTTGGCCACCTGAATGCCATAGGAGCGATCCGCCGAGCCCGGCAGCACCTCGTGCAGGAACACCACGTCGCCGTGCCATTCCTTGACCCGCACCGTGGCATTGAACAGCCGCGGCAGCTTGGCGGAGAGCGCCGTGAGCTCGTGATAATGCGTCGCGAACAGTGCGCGGCAGCGATTGCTCTCATGCAGATGCTCGATCGCGGCCCAGGCGATCGATAGACCGTCGAAGGTCGCAGTGCCGCGGCCGATTTCATCCAGGATCACCAACGCACGTTCGGTCGCTTGATTGAGAATGACGGCGGTCTCGACCATTTCGACCATGAAGGTCGAACGGCCGCGCGCCAGATCGTCGGCCGCGCCGACGCGCGAGAACAGCCGGTCGACGATGCCGATGCGCGCGCGCGAGGCCGGCACGAAACTGCCGATCTGCGCCAGCAGTGCGATCAACGCATTCTGGCGCAGGAAGGTCGACTTACCGGCCATGTTCGGACCAGTGATCAGCCAGATCTGGCCGGACTTCTGCCCCGGCCCGGGCGACAGATCGCTGGCATTGGCGATGAACGGCTGGCCGTCGCGGCGCAGCGCCTGTTCGACGACGGGATGCCGGCCGCCCTCGATGGCGAATAACAGCGAGTTGTCTACTTCGGGGCGGACGTAGTTGTCATCGACCGCCAGCTTCGCCAGAGCCGTTGCGACATCGAGCAGCGCGAAAGCATGCGCCGCAGCGCGCAGATCTTCCGACGCCTCGGCGACCATCGCCGACAGCCGTTCGAAGATTTCGAGCTCGAGCCCGAGCGCGCGGTCGCCGGCATTGGCGATCTTGGCTTCGATCTCGCCGAGTTCGGAGGTGGTGAAACGCACCTGCCCTGCCAGCGTCTGGCGATGGATGAAGGTCGCGTTCAGCGGCGCCTGCATCAACTTGTCGCCATGCTGCGCGGTGACTTCGACGAAATAGCCGAGCACATTGTTGTGACGGATCTTGAGGCCCTTCACGCCGGTGTCATCGGCATAGCGCGCCTGCATCGCGGCAACCACGAGGCGCGAGGCATCGCGCAGATTGCGGGTCTCGTCGAGCACCGGCTCGAAGCCTTCGCGCACGAAGCCGCCGTCGCGCTTTAGCAGCGGAAGATCGTCGGCCAGTGCGCGGGCGAAGGTCGCCGCGAGTTCGCGCGATGGCCGGCGCAGGCCGGTCATGGCGGCGGTGATATCGGCCGGCAGGTTGTCGATGGCGCCGAGGCGCGTCAGCACCTGATCGGCGGCAAGCACACCATCGCGCAGGCAGGCGAGATCGCGCGGACCGCCGCGGCCGACCGAAAGCCGCGCCAGTGCGCGCGACATATCAGGCGCAGACTTCAGGGCCGAACGCAGATCGTCGCGCAGCCCGCTGTCGGATACGAAACTCGTGACCGCATCGAGCCGGCGGCCGATCGCCACTTCATCGGTAAGCGGCGCGGCGAGGCGCTGCGCCAGCAGGCGCGAACCGGCGGCGGTGACTGTGCAGTCGATCGCATCCAGCAGCGAGCCCTTGCGCTCGCCTGATAGCGTGCGCGTCAGTTCGAGATTGGCGCGGGTCGCCGGATCGATGGCCATGGTGGTGCCGACCGCTTCGTGGGTCGGCGGCGACAGCGGCACGCGTTTGCCGACTTGCGTGCGCTCGACATAGGTGACGCACGCCGCCGCAGCGGTCGCTTCCAGCCGCGACATGGCGCTGAGGCCGTCCATGGTGGCGACGGCAAAGTAATCGCACAGCCGGCGCTCGGCGGTGGCACCATCGAACACGTCACGGGTCAGCGGCGTCACCGCCGGCAATTCGCGCAGCAACTGGCTGAGATCAGGATCGCTGTAGAGCGCATCCGTAACCAGCACCTCGTTCGGATTGATCCGCGCCAGCGTCGCGCCGAGTTCGCCTGTCGCACATTCGGTGACAATGAATTCGGCAGTCGAAATATCGATCCAGGCCAGACCGATGCGATCCGCACCGCTTGAGCCCTTGCTGCGCGCAATCGCCAGCAGATAATTATTGGCCCGGGCATCGAGCAGGTTTTCTTCGGTCAGCGTGCCCGGCGTAACCACGCGCACGACGTCGCGGCGAACCACGCTCTTGCCGCCGCGCTTCTTCGCCTCGGCCGGATCCTCCATCTGTTCGCAGACGGCGACACGGATGCCGAGCGAGATCAGGCGGTGCAGATAATCATCGGCGCGAACCACCGGCACGCCGCACATCGGGATATCCATGCCCTGATGCTTGCCGCGTTTGGTCAGCACGATGCCCAGGGCGCGCGAGGCAACCTCCGCATCCTCGAAGAAGATCTCGTAGAAATCGCCCATCCGGTAGAACAGCAAGAGGCCGGGATTGGCGGCCTTTATCTCAAGGTACTGTTCCATCATGGGAGACACTTTTGCGGTGTCTTCCACGCGGGGAGCGGGTTCTGGGGCGGTAATGGGCTGCTGGATCGTCATGGCGCCGGACGCTAGCAAATTTTGCTCCGCCGATCCCACCCGCGCCTGTCGCAAACTATAGTTTTCCCCACCGTGGCGAGGTAGTTGACAAGTCAACTGCGATTTCATATCCGCAGTTCTCAAGGGAATTCTTTGAATTCCCAGGGACAACGCTGCCATCCAGCAGCGGCATTTGACCGGGTCAGCGGGGGTTCTTAAAACCACCGCGAAAATCCGGCAATCGAGCGCGGATGCAGTCTCCAGGGAGAGAATTGATGAGCGATGTCTTCATTTGCGACGCCGTCCGCACCCCCATCGGCCGTTTCGGCGGCTCCCTTGCCAAAGTTCGCGCCGACGACCTCGCCGCCGCCCCCATTAAAGCCCTGATGGACCGCAATCCCGGTGTGGATTGGGCTGCCGTCGAGGAAGTCTATTTCGGTTGCGCCAACCAGGCCGGTGAAGACAACCGCAACGTCGCCCGCATGGCGGCGCTGCTGGCCGGCCTCCCCGATTCCGTTCCCGGCGCCACGCTGAACCGCCTTTGCGCCTCCGGCCTCGACGCCGTCGGCGCCGGCGCCCGCGCCATCCGCGCCGGTGAAATCGATTTCGCCATTGCCGGCGGCGTCGAATCCATGACCCGTGCGCCGTTCGTTCAGGGCAAGGCCACCGAAGCCTTCTCCCGTTCGGCGGAAATCTTCGACACCACCATCGGCTGGCGCTTCATCAACCCGCTGATGAAGGAAAAATACGGCGTCGACGCCATGCCTGAGACCGGCGAAAACGTCGCGCAGGATTTCCAGATCTCGCGCGCCGACCAGGATGCCTTTGCGATCCGCTCGCAGCAGAACGCCGGCAAGGCGATCGCTTCGGGCTATTTCGCCGAAGAAATCATCCCGGTGATGGTGCCCGGCGGCAAGGCCGGCCCCATCGCCGTCGACAAGGACGAGCATCCGCGCCCCGAAACCACGCTGGAAGGCCTCGCCAAGCTGCGCCCGATCGTCCGCAAGGACGGCACGGTCACCGCCGGCAACGCCTCGGGCGTCAATGATGGCGCCTGCGCCATGATCCTCGCCTCGGGCGCCGCTGTGGAGAAGCACGGCCTCAAGGCCCGCGCCCGCATTCTCGGCCTCGCCTCGGGCGGCGTCGCGCCGCGCATCATGGGCATCGGCCCCGTGCCGGCGACCAAGAAGCTGATGGAACGCCTTGGTCTGAAGATCAGCGATTTCGATCTGATCGAGCTCAACGAAGCCTTCGCGTCGCAGGGTATCGCCGTGCTGCGCCAGCTCGGCGTCAAGGAAGACGCTGACTTCGTCAATCCGCATGGCGGCGCAATCGCGCTCGGTCATCCGCTCGGCATGAGCGGCGCGCGCCTGGCGATGACGGCCGTGCACGGCATGGAGAAGCGCGGCGGCAAGCTGGCGCTGGCCACCATGTGCGTCGGCGTCGGTCAGGGCGTCGCCATGGCGATCGAGAAGCTGAACTAAAAAACTACGTCCACAAGCAAGCCGCCGCGGGATCCGCGGCGGCCAAAGGGGAAACCAGCATGACGCTAATCTATCCCGTCGAGAGCAATGCGGCGCACGCGCCGCGCCTCTCACCCGGCTACAAGAGCACCATCAAGCGTGCCCCGCAGAAGCAGCGCATCCTGATGCCGCACACGCTGTCGGAAACGACAGGACCGGTCTATGGCCACGAGACCGTGCGCCCCGGCGATCATGACCTCACTACCATGCATGCGGGCGAGCCGCTCGGCGAACGCATCATCGTGCACGGCACGGTGATGGACGAGGACGGCCGCGGCGTGCCGAACACGCTGGTCGAACTGTGGCAGGCCAATGCCTGCGGCCGCTACGTGCATGTCTGGGACCAGCATCCTGCGCCGCTCGATCCGAACTTCACCGGCGCCGGCCGTACCGTCACCGACGCCGCGGGCAACTACAAGTTCGTCACCATCAAGCCAGGCGCCTATCCGTGGGGCAATCACCATAATGCCTGGCGCCCTGCGCACATCCACTTCTCGGTGTTCGGCCACTCCTTCGTCTCGCGCCTCGTGACGCAGATGTATTTCCCGAACGATCCGCTGTTCCCGTTCGACCCGATCTTCAACTCGGTCACAGACGAAAAGGCGCGCCTGCGCATGGTGTCGGATTTCGACCTCGACGTCACCGAGCCCGGCTGGGCGCTGGCCTATCGTTTCAACATCGTGCTGCGCGGCCGCAACGCCACCCCGACGGAGAATCACTGATGCCCGGAATTACCCCGTCGCAGACCGTCGGTCCGTTCTATGCCTACGGCCTGACACCTAACGGCAAATACGCCTGGAACGACGCCTTCACCAGCAACCTGCTGACACCCGACGTCACCGGCGACAAGATCCGCATCGAAGGCGTGATCTATGACGGCGACGGCAAGGTGGTGCCCGACGCCGTACTGGAAATCTGGCAGGCCGATGCGCAGGGCCGTTTCGCCGATCCGCAAGATACCCGCGGGCTGCCGAATTCGAGCTTCAAGGGTTTCGGTCGCTCCGGCACCACCGATGCCGGCGAATATTCGTTCGACACCATCAAGCCAGGCGCCGTGCCAGGCATCGATGGCAAAGAACAGGCGCCGCATATCGTGATGGCCGTGTTTGGCCGCGGCATGACGATGCAGTCGATGACGCGTATCTATTTCGAGGACGAAGCCGCGACGGCTGATGATGCGGTGATGAACCTCGTCCCGGCCGACCGCCGCGCGACGATCATCGCGAAGAAGACGGCGCCGGGCGTGTATCGGTTTGATATCCACCTGCAAGGCGACAACGAGACGGTGTTCTTCGACGTGTGAGTGCCCTTCTCCCTCCCCCTAGCGTGGCGCAGCCGCGCGACGTGGGGAGGGTGGATCGACCGCGCCGCGGTCGAGACGGGTGGGGCGCCTAGTCCACCGAACTGGATCAGCAGGTGCAGACGCTCAGGCGCCAGTTGGAAAAATTCACCGAGCGCCAGGGCGATCGCCTGTCGCCCGAGCGGCGCGAGCTCTACGCACGGCTGCTCGACGCGGCGCTGCGCCTGCAGGCGCGCTACCGTTCCCACTCCAACATGACGATCGTCCAGGGCGACTCCCATGTCTGGAACATCTTTCTGCCGAAAGATGAGAACAGCGATGAAGCGCTACAATTCGATTGGGATAGCTGGCGCGTTGACACGGCATCGGACGATCTCGCTTATATGATGGCGATGCACTGGTATCCCGACCTACGGCGGCGCTTTGAGCAACCGTTGCTCGACCACTACCACGCCGAACTGGTGGCACGGGGCGTGCGCGGCTACGACCGGCGTGCGCTGGATGACGACTACCGCCTGTCCGTGTTGTGGCAGATCACCACCCCGGTATGGCAGGAGGCCAATAACATCCCGCCGGTGATCTGGTGGAACAACCTTGAACGCATCATGCTGGCAGTCGACGATCTCGACTGTCGCGAGTTGCTCGGCTGACGGCCGGCTTTATTCCATCACCGCCGGATGCTCATCCGCACCCGGCTTCGCCGCTTGCGCGCGCAGGGTCGCCTTGGACGAGCCGATGATCAGCGCCATCGGAATCGCGCAGAGCGTCACCAGCATCACCATCTGATAATCCAGCCCGAAGGCGATGATCGTGGCCTGCAGCGTGACGATGGCGTCCATCATGGCGCGGCCGCTATCGGTGGCGAGGTTAATCGCGCCGGTGACATTGGGCATCTGCAGCGCGTTGTTGAACGGCGTGACGTGCTCCACCAGCACCGCATGGGCCATGCGAGTGCCGGAAGTGAGTTGCGCGATTACGATGGAAATGCCGATCGAACTCGCGACATTGCGCAGCAGCGTGAGCATCGAGGTGCCGTCGGTGCGCAGATGATTTGGCAGCGTCAGGAACGCCACCGTGGACAGCGGCACGAAGACGAGACCAAGGCCGAATCCCTGCGCGATGGAGACGACGACGATCTCCGGCACGCCGGTCTGATCGGTCCACATCGACGTAAAGAACAGCGACACCGACATCAGCGCCATTCCCACCATGATCAGTGTCCGCGCCTCGACATATTTCATGATGCGCCCGACCAGCATCATCGCCACGAAGGTGCCGGAGCCACGCGTCGCCAGCAGCAGACCTGCCGTGAGGATCGGATAGCCAATCACGTTCTGCAGATAGGGCGACGACAGTGCCATGGTCGAATACAGCACCAGCCCCATGACGGCCATGAACACGCAGCCGCCGACAAAATTCTTGTCCTTGAAGATCGCGAACTGGATGAACGGCTTCGAGGTCGTGAAGGAATGCGCGAAGAAATAATAGAAGCCGATGATCGAGACGATCGCTTCGATGACGATTTCGTTGGATTCGAGCCAGCCGAGCTGCTCGCCGCGATCAAGCGCAAGCTGCATCGATCCTATGCCGATGGCCAGCGCGCCGAAACCGAACCAGTCGAATTTCAGTTCGGCATTGGTCTTGGTCTCGTCCATGAAGGCCAGCAGGCCAAACACCGTGACGATGCCGAAGGGCAGATTGACGAAGAACACCCAGTGCCAGGAATAGGTCTCGGTCAGCCACGCGCCGAGGGACGGGCCCATGATCGGGCCGAGCATCACGCCCATGCCCCAGATCGACATCGCCTTGGCGCGTTCATGCAGCGCGTAACTGTCGAGCATTACCGCCTGCGACAGCGGCACGAGTGCCGCGCCAAACACGCCCTGCAACAGGCGAAAGCCGACCATCTGGTTGATGTCCTGTGCGAGGCCGCACAGCACCGAGGCGACCGTGAAGCCCGCCGAACAGACGATGAAGATCTTCTTGCGGCCGAACCGGTTGGCGATCCAGCCGACGGGCGCGGTCATGATAGCCGCGGCGACGATATAGGAGGTCAGCACCCAGTTGACCTGATCCTGCGACGCCGACAACGTGCCCTGCATGTAGGGCAGGGCCACATTGGCGATGGTGGTGTCGAGCGCCTGCATGATGGTCGCGGTCATGGCGCAGATCGTCACCATATTCCGGCGAAAGCCGGGGACCGCACTGGGAGATGGCGCCGACGTACTCATGGGATCAGTCCTGAGCAGCCTTGGCCGATGACAGGCCGAGCAGGCCCGCCAGCGAGCGATGATGCTTGGTATCGATGGTCGTGTAAGTGCTCATGCCGGCCTTCAGTCGCTTCACGAAGGGATCTGCATAATCGAGATAGATCCGCACCGGCACGCGCTGCACCACCTTGACGAAGTTGCCGGTGGCGTTTTGCGGCGGCAGGATCGCGAATTGCGCGCCGGTGCCAGGGCTCAGCGAACCGACAGTGCCCTTGAAGGCGTGGTTCGGGAACGCATCGACGTCGATCTCCACAGTCTGTCCGACGGCGATGTAAGTGAAATCGGATTCCTTCAGGTTGGCATCGACCCACGGCCTGTTGTCGTCGATCACCGTGAGGATCGGCGTGCCGGCCATGGCGAAGCGGCCGAGCTGGATGTTATCGACCTGCGTCGCGACACCGGAGATCGGCGCCTTCAGTACGGTGTGGTCGAGATTGCGCTGCGCCTGATCGAGCGCCGACTGCGCCTGCGCGTAAGGCGGGAACTGGGCCAGCGGCAGATCGGGATTGCCGAGCAACTGGTTCATCGAGGTCGCGAGCTGCTGCCTCAGGAGTTCGAGCTGTGCTTTCGCGGTCACCGCCGCGGTCGCCGCATTATCGAGATCGAGCTGCGAGCCGAAGTTGCTCTTCACCAGTGTCGACTTGCGTTCGACGTCGCGCTGCTTGAAGTCGACGCCCTGCTGCGCCAGATCCTGCATCTGGCCGTAGATCTTCACGTTGCTGACGAGGTTGTCATAGGTGGTCTTTGCCTGCGCCAGCTTGGCCCTGGCATCGTCAAGCGCCAGCCGGAACGGCACCGGGTCAATCTCGAACAGCACATCGCCTTCTTTGACATGCTGGCCTTCGCGCACCACGACCTTGTCGACCTTGCCGGAGATGTCCGGCGTGATCAGCACCTTCTGCGCGCCGACATAGGCATCGTCAGTGCCGACATAGCGACCGCCCGACAGATAGAAGGCGACGCCGCCAACAAGAACGATGGCCGGCAGTACGACCAGCAGCAACGTTCGCCGGTAGCGCTTCAGAAATCCTGTCACACCCTGACGCTGCGTCGTCGCGGCGCCATCGGATCCGCCCTCGGGCGTATCCTTGTCGGGAAATTTCAGCACGGGCTCAGCCATAAACTTGTTCCTTGGTCTTTGTGGCTGCGGGGTTCAGCGCAGCGCGAATATTGTCTTTGATGGTTTCGAGATGCGCGACCAGCTGGTGCATGTCTGCCTCGCTCACGCCGTCGAACGCGACCTTCATCAGGTTGCCGCGCAGCACCGCTAGCTTTGCCGTCAGCGGGCGCGCGGCCTCGGTGAGATAGAGGCGCTTGATGCGGCGGTCGGTATCGTCATTGCGGCGTTCGATCAGGCCGCTGTCGCAGAGCTTGTCGATCAGCCGCGTCAGGCTGATCGGCGCCATTTCCATGGCGTCGGCGAGATCGGTCTGTTTTTGCCCCTCATTGCGCTCGACCTTGGCGAGCACCGCCCATTGGGCGCGGGTCATGCCGAACTGGCGCGCTTCCTTGTCGGCCAGCAGCCGCAACATGCGCTGGGTCTCGAACAAAGCGGATAGGAAATCGGTGCCGGTGTCAGGCTGGCAGGACATGGTGGCGCTCCGTAAACTTAGCTTATTATAAGCAAGCTTATGAATAGCGCATCGGTGGACGATACGACGCAGCCCCGCGACTAGCGCATGGCTAGATCTCCGAACCTCCCACAAATGGGCGACACAGCAAAAAGCCCGGCACGAGGCCGGGCTTGAGGTCGTCAGGAGGATCGAAAGGATCAGTATTTGGCGACGACCGCGGGGCTGAAGGCGTAATTGATGCCGGCGCGGAAGACGTGGTCGTGGAAGCCGACCGAGGTCTGGTTGGCTGTCCCCCCGAAATAGGTCGCCGAACCCAGATCGAGATAGAGATATTCGAGCTTGGCCGACCAGTTGGTGCCGAACTTCTTTTCCAGACCGGCGCCGAGCGTCCAGCCGACACGAGTCTGCGATTCCGACAGCAGCGTGCCGGGAATCGTCACGGCGGCGCTGGCCGGTGTCGTGCCAGCAGAGCCTGGCCCGAAGATCTGACCCGTTACTGTCGTCTGGGTGGAATATTTGACCTCACCGACAACCAGACCGCCAGTACCGTAAAGCAGCAGGTCCGGTGTCGCCAGCAGGCCGACCCGGCCGCGGAATGTGGCGAACCACGGGAAGCTCCATGAGCTGTTTGCCGAGGTCAGTGCGAGCAGATTGAAGTCACCGCCGGGCAAGGTGGTCCGCAGCGAACTCACTGGAGAGTTCGCGCTGCCACGTTCACCAGTCCCCTGGATATCGGCTTCGAGACCGACGACCCATGTGCGGTCGAGCTGCCAGTTGTAGCCGATCTGGCCGCCGCCGAGGCCGCCATTGACGTCCTGCTTAACCGGCGATGCAAAGGCGGTGCCCGGCAGGAAAGTGGCGTCGCCCTTGCCCCAGCTGTAGCCGCCGTTAAGGCCGACATAAAATCCGGTCCAGTTGATGCCGGGGTCCACCAGAACCGGCGCCTTGGCGTACATGCGGGGCGACAGATCCGCAGCGCCAGCGGTCGACGAAAACGCCACGATGGCGAGGCCTGCAGCGGCCAATACGGTGCGTTTCACCATCAGTCTCCTCAACAACAGATCAACAAAGGCAGGCCGAAGGCCCTGCTTCGATGATGTGTAGTTGAATGAGACATCAGCGACTTGGAACGGACGCGACGCGGCAGGACTGGGCGAGACTGGCACCGCAATTCGTTCTGCTTGTTGCGTTCAGGCCACATGGCGCATCGCGAACTATCAAAGACAGAAATACCCAAAAGCGCGCTAACGGCGATCATTATGAACGTGATCCGGCGCTGGCACGACCAAGATGTAGTTCAATGCTTGCAGGACTGATCCTCGTGACTTCAGGGCCCGGTCCCGAAACGCCCGATTCATTAATCGCGGCTGCTTCCGAAAATCTGCCGACACCGCAGCTCCAATTCGGGCGCCTGACATTCAACGTCGAATCCCCTCTTCCGACGGACACCCCGTTTTCAACCGATACTGCATTGCACAGGTTGCCCGGCGCGATTGTTTTTATCGGCACGGGATTTCCGGCGAACGACCGCGTGTCGGATGCTGCGACTGCGTCATCGCCTGACGATGTTGTGTTTGCAGTCGTTCTGAAAGGTCGGGCTCGCGCATCGCAGCATGGCCGCGAAGAGATCATCGAGCAAAACCATGCGGTCTTGATGACAACCAGGGACGCTGGTTGGCATACGTCATCTTGTGAGACGCAGCATCTGATCGTTCAGATCGACCGTGCTGCGCTGTCGATCAAGGTGCCGAATCTCGGCGCTTGGCTCATGCGACCTGTTCTCCTGGAGGCTCAGACGTTGCGGCTGTTGATGGCGCATTGTCAGGAAGCAATCGACCTCGACGGGACCGCCCCCACCCATCTTCAACACCACGTCGTGGCCGATCTATGTAGCCTGATCGCACTTCTGACGATCGGTTGCGAGAACCACTCCGAGACATCTCCACCTTCCAGCACCCGCATGCTGCGCTTGCAGGCGATCAAGGCAGCCATCGAAGCAAGTCTCGGAAATCACGACCTCTCGGCCGAAACACTGGCGGCGACTCAGAAAATCTCGCCTGATTATGTCCGCAAGCTGTTTCGCGAACACGGCCTCAGCCTGTCGGAATATTTGCTCGAACGGCGTTTGGCCCTTGCTCATGCACTGCTACTCGACCCACTGCGGACCGATGAGCGGATCGGGAAGATCGCGGACGAGGCCGGCTTCAACGATTTGTCGTATTTCAACCGGACATTCCGGCGCCGATATGCCACCTCGCCATCGGATCTGCGCAGAAGCGCGACTTGATCCGGTACGGTATACTCGTTCAACCTTTGCAATCGACCGGTCGGCGCCCCATCTGCAGGGAACGTTCGTCGTTTACCGCTGGATTTGGTGTAAGACTGGGGCCCAACGCCAAAAAGACGGGCACAATCACACCCAACGGGTTAAGCTACCTCCATATGGCAGTTCCGAAACCAACTTTCCCGGCTCCTGGCCACGATCACGACCGCTGTACGGCGGACGCGATGCATCATGCCGAGCATGTCTGTGCGGCCCGATCGCAAAAGCTGACCCCGATCCGCCGGCAGGTGCTTGAAGCGCTGCTCGCGAGCCATCGGCCGCTTGGGGCCTACGAGATCATCGATGAGCTTGCCAAGACCACTTCGCGTCCGGCACCCATCACCGTGTATCGCGCACTTGATTTCCTGATGGAGAACGGCCTCGTTCACCGCATCGAGAGCCGCAACGCCTTTCTGGCCTGCGCGCACGACCACGGCACAGCCTCGATGGTCGCGTTTCTGATCTGTGACCAGTGCGGGTCGGTCGGCGAAGTGCCCGCAACGAAGGTCGCGCAGAGCCTGAATGATGCCGCACGGACGACTGGCTTCGTCCCGAAACTGTCTGTTGTCGAAATCACCGGAACCTGCGCGCACTGTCAGGCGTGACGATCCCATAACAACACGGCGACAAGCCGGGCCCGAGGCTTCATGTCTGCAGAAGTGATCATCAGTCCACCCGGCGGACGCGCACTCACCGCCGGCGCCATCGCCCTCGTGCTGATGCTGTGCCTGACCTGGGGCTTCAACCAGATCGCCATCAAGCTGGTGCTGCACGATATCCCGCCTTACACGCAGGCGATGCTGCGCTCGGCCGGCGCACTGCTGGTCATCCTGGCCATTGCGCGCATGCGCGGCGTCAAGTTGTTCGAACGCGACGGCACGCTGAAAGCGGGCCTGTTTGCCGGCGTGCTGTTCGGCATCGAATTCGTGCTGATCTTTCACGGCCTGCAATTCACGACGGCCTCGCGCGCCGCGGTTTTCCTCTACACGATGCCGTTCTTCGTGGCCTTCGGCTCCTATCAATTCCTGGGCGAACGCCTGCGCCCGGTGCAATGGGCCGGACTCGCGGTGAGTTTTGCCGGTGTCGCCGTGGCGATCGGCGTCCCGCAGCCCGACGTCACCGCTGATGTGCTGATCGGGGATCTGATGATTGTCGCCGGTGCGGGGCTGTGGGCCGCGACCACGCTGGTGGTCAAAACGACCCCGTTGCTCTACGTCGCGCCTGAAAAGGCATTGGGATACCAGGTCGGGCTGTCTGTCCCGATTCTGGGCCTGGCGGCGCTGCTGGCGGGCGAGACCGTGACCCGGGTTCCCGGTCCGCTGGCGCTGTCCCTGCTCTCGTTTCAGGCCTTCTGGGTGGTCGGCTTCACGTTTTTGCTCTGGTTCGGGCTGATCAAGACCTATTCCGCCAGCAAATTGTCGGCTTTTACCTTCATTACCCCTTTGTTTGGCGTCGCGGCAGGCTATCTCATTATGGGCGACCACCTGACCCCCGCCTTCGGCCTCGCTGCGTTATTGGTCGTCGCCGGGCTGGTCCTCGTTAACCGACCGGTCAGGGCCTAGGCCACTAACGCATTGCTGGATGTCATCTAAATCTGATATTCGAGACCCCATGAACAAGATTGAAATTCCGTCTGATATCGCCGGTCCGGCGCCCCGGCACCTCACCACACAGGTCATGGTTGGCAACGTCGCTGTCGGCGGCGGCGCCCCGATCGTCGTGCAGTCGATGACCAACACCGACACGGCCGACATCCAGGGCACCATCGACCAGGTCGCAGCGCTGTCGCGCGCGGGCTCGGAAATGGTCCGCATCACCGTCGACCGCGACGAGGCCGCAGCTGCCGTTCCGCATATCCGCGAAGCACTCGACAAGCAGGGCATCACCACGCCGCTGGTCGGCGACTTCCATTACATCGGCCACAAGCTGCTCGCCGAATATCCGGCCTGCGCCGCGGCACTCGACAAATACCGCATCAATCCCGGCAATGTCGGCTTCAAGAGTAAGCGTGACAGCCAGTTCGCCGACATCATCGAGATCGCCAACAAGAACAACAAGGCCGTCCGCATCGGCGCGAACTGGGGTTCGCTCGATCAGGAACTGCTCACCAAGCTGATGGACGAGAACGCGCTGTCCGCGAATCCAAAGGACGTCCGCGCGGTGACGCGTGAAGCGATGGTGCAGTCGGCATTGCTGTCGGCGGCCCGCGCCGAAGAACTCGGCATGCCGAAGAACAAGATGATCCTCTCCGCTAAGGTCTCGGCGGTGCAGGACCTCATCGCGGTGTATCAGACGCTCGCCTCGCGCTCCGACTATGCGATTCATCTTGGCCTGACCGAAGCCGGCATGGGCTCGAAGGGCATCGTCGCCTCCTCGGCCGCGCTGGGCATTCTGCTGCAGCAGGGCATCGGCGACACCATCCGCATTTCGCTCACCCCCGAGCCCGGCGGCGACCGCACGGTGGAAGTTCAGGTCGCGCAGGAGCTGCTGCAGACCATGGGCTTTCGCACCTTCGTGCCGCTGGTTGCAGCCTGCCCCGGTTGCGGACGCACCACCTCGACCACGTTCCAGGAACTGGCGCGCTCGATCCAGGATTTCATCCGCGACTCGATGCCAGGCTGGAAGACGCAGTATCCGGGCGTCGAAAACCTCAACGTTGCGGTCATGGGCTGCATCGTCAACGGCCCCGGCGAATCCAAGCATGCCAATATCGGCATTTCACTGCCCGGCACCGGCGAAAGCCCCGCCGCGCCAGTGTTCGTCGACGGCGAGAAATTCCGCACCCTGCGGGGCCCAAGCATTGCGGCCGACTTCAAGGCGCTGGTGATCGACTATATCGATCAGCGCTACGGCGCCAACGCCAAGGCGCCGGAAGTCGTCACCGCGGCCGAGTAATTCAAGCAGCTGCTCCAAAATCAGCCGGCGACCGGATCATCCGTCGCCGGCTTTTTTCGTGCCGTATGACGGACATGAAGGATCACGACTTCATCCAAGCCTTCGTCAACTGCATAGAAGATCGAAAACGGATAGCGCACGATCGGCAGCAGACGGGCGTCGTCTTCGCTCGTAGCCACACCTGTGAACGGGAATTGTTCGAGTTGTGCGCAAACCCGCTCGATACGAGCCACAACGGCACGTGCAGCCGCCTCATTGCGCTCGGATATATAAAGGAAAATCTCTTCGAGTTCGATCAGGGCGGTCTTAGACCACCTGACTTTCATCAGCGAAAGCGATTGAAGAGAGCCCCAATTTCTTCTTCGCTAGCCAACTGGCCAGCTCGCATTTCAGCAAGACCGCGGAGCACGGCAGCCCGCTCTTCGTCATTCAATTGGTAGACACCGACGTGCTTTGCCTCGATCTCGTTGAACGACGTCAAAAACTCTTCCTGCGCCTCTTCCGGCCAGGTGGCGACTTGTTCAAGGATGAGTTCGATATCCGGACGGGTCATCGATTATGTTTAGCACATTTTTGCTGCCATGGCGACAATTTCAATCTATAGTTTTATTTTAGGATACAGCACGTGAAGAGGCGATCTTGCGTCTCGGCAATCGCTTATTCGGATTGGCACCCAGGCCGAACGCTACGGTCGCCGGCGCCTTTTTCATTCTTGTCTCCTCAGCCTCTTGCAACGCTCAGATGTTTGGCCTGCCTGGCCGCTTCACGCGGCCTGACATCGCGCCATCACAGCAGACGCCGCCGGCAGCGCCCCCTCAGGTGCCGAAGCGGACCGGCAACGCTGCAGCTCACTGGGGACCGCTCTTCAAAGCCCAGGTGGAGCGATGCTGGAAAAAGCCCAGTGGTGGCGGCAAGGAGCCGATCGAGGCGATCTTTGTGATCAAGCTGAATCGCGATGGCATGATCGATGAGGCGCGCCCGATATCGATCACCTCGACCACGCCCTATAGCAAGGCGTATCAGATGAGTTGCATGCGTGCCCTCGAGAACTGCCAGCCCTACAGGCTTCCCGATGCCTCTTACGACGAATGGCGCTTCTTCGAGCCGGTCTTCACCGAGCGCATCCGCTGAGCAACACTACAGCGGAATCCGCCGGAATTCCCGGTTGCTCAGCCCGGCTTCTTCCAGATCCAGGTCGCGCTCGATGCGGCGGCGGCTTTCGTCGGTGATCTTGCCGTCGCGCAGTTGCGCGTGGATGAATTTGCGCTCGGCCTTGATGAGTTCGCGCACCAGATCGATCCCCACCGCCGAGACGTCGACGTCGGGATCGAGTTCGCCCGGTAACTGGTTCGAGCGGCTTTCATGGCGCGCGCGCAGCAGCTTCACGACTTCGTCGGACAGCTCCCGATCATCGGTCATGGCATCGAGCCGCGCCAGGGCTGTGGCCAGCGCCTCGCGGCGCGTAGCGAGCTCGGCCTCGTGCTCGGCGATATATTCCTCGCGGCCGATTTTGGTCACGCCGAGCCACTTCACCACGATGGGCAGGCACAGGCCGAAGCCAACCAGCGTGATGAGAATGATGTTGAACGACACGAACAGGATCAGGTCGCGCGACGGAAAGCCTTCGTTCGAGACCAGCGTGAATGGCAGCGCCAGCGCTGCGGCGAGCGATACGGCACCGCGCACGCCGGTAAAGGCGACGACGAAGGTCCATTGCCAGTTCGGCGCGGGATCGCGCTTGCGCAGGTCTGCGCTGAGCCAGCGCGGCACATAAATCGCCGCATAGACCCAGACAAAACGCGCCACGATGATCACGACGGTGACAAGCACCGTGGCCAGCATGATCTCGGCAAACGGAAACGCTTTCGATTTCTCGATCAGCGCCCGCATCTGAAAGCCGGTCAGCAGGAACAGCAGGCCTTCGACCAGATAGATCACCAAGTCCCAGAAGAAGATGCCCTGCAGGCGCGTCGCCGCCGAGATCAGCAGCGGGCCGTTCCATGAGATGTAGAGACCGCAGGCGACGGTGGCGATGATGCCGGAGCCGCCGAAATGTTCGGGAATGAGATAGGCGACATAGGGTGTCAGCAGCGACAGCGTAATCTCGACTTGCGGATCGCGCGCGCGGTGACGCATGCGCAGGCTGATCCAGCCGATGGCGAGGCCGAAAACGAGTTCGCAGGCGAGGATGGCGACGAAGGTACCGGCCGCCTTCGGCAGCGAGAACGCCCCGGTGGTGATCGCCACCACTGCAAAGCGATACAGGATCAGCGTCGTCGCATCATTGGCGAGACCCTCGCCTTCCAGCACGACCAGAATCCGGCGCGGCAGGCCGATTTTGCGCGCAATCGCCAGCGGCGCCACCACGTCGGGCGGCGCGACGATGGCGCCGAGCAGGAAGCCGACCGACCACGGCAGCCCGATCAGATAATGTGTCGCGGTGGCGACCAGGCACGCCGTGAAGATCACGCAGCCGACCGCGAGTAGCGTGATGATGCGCAGATTGGCGCGGAATTCGCGCCAGCTCATGGCGACGGAGGCCGAATAGATCAGTGGCGGCAGCACGCCCAGCAGCACCACATCCGGCGGCAATTGGATCGAGGGCATGCCCGGCACGAAGGCCAGTGCAATGCCGGCCAGCAGCAGCAGGATCGCGGGGGCGATGCTGACGCGCTTGGCCAGCCACGCCGTACCTGCGAGCGCAGCGATCAAAACCAGGAAAATCTGAAATTTGGCTTCCACGCGGGCGGCATCCTTTGCGTGCCTAATTTGCCCGGATGAGAAGTGAGGTCAATGCGATCGTCATTGCGAGGAGCCCTTGCGACGAAGCAATCCAGTCTTACTTCGCTTGTGGCCTTCTGGATTGCCGCGTCGCTTCGCTCCTCGCAATGACGGCGGAGAGGTCGAAGCTCAGATCGCGCTTGCCGCGATATTGACCATCAGCGCGACCAGCGCGGTGTTGAAGATGAAGGAGACGATGCCATGGGCCGTGGCGGTGCCGCGGATGCTCTTCACGGTGATGCCGACGTCGGAGACCTGCGCAGTCATGCCGATGACGAAAGAGAAATACACGAAGTCCCAATAATCGGGCTGTTCCTTCGTGTCGTCATCGCCAGACGGAAATGCCAACCCGCCGGGTTTGGCGCCGCGATAGAATTGATGGGCATAATGCAGCGAGAAAGTCGTGTGCACGGCAGCCCAGGACGAGGCGATGGTGACGATCGCCAGCGTCAACTCCCAGCCCGTGCGATGGCCCTCGCCAAGTTCGAAGACAATGGCCGCGATGCTGGCGAAGGCACCCAGCGCCGCCACCAGCAGGATGATGAAACTGCCATCGTCCTGCAAGGCGGCGTTGCGGCGGATGTGTTTCTGACCGCCGCTTGACAGCATCATGCCGTAGACCAACATGAGATAGAACGCGATGAACACGTCCCAGCCGATCAGCAGACGCGTCACCAGCCGCAGCGACGACGGCAGGACGAAGAAGGCGACGATGCCGATCAGAAGTGCCAGAAACGTGCGCGGTCGCCCGTAGACGACGCGGAGCGGCGCCGGCATCTTGCGAAAACGGACAAGGAGCTCATCGAGATCCTTGCCCGTCTCCGACATGATCAGGTCTTCCTTAGTTCTTGCGCTCGGCCACGAAGCGGGCGGCAGCGCGGAGCACGTCGCCCTTGGCACCGAAGATCGACAACGATGCGTCGGCGGTGGCGATCAGATCGGCGACACGCTTCTTGGCGCCTTCGACGCCAAGCTGCGTCACGAAGGTGGTCTTGTTGAGCGCGGCATCGGCGCCCGCGGGCTTGCCGAGTGCGGCAGCGTCGCCTTCGACGTCGAGCAAATCATCGGCGATCTGGAAGGCTTCGCCGAGCGCGCGGCCGTAATCGTCGAGCGCCTTGTATTCCTTCTGCGTGGCCTGGCCGAGCAGCGCACCGGCGATGACGCCGTAACGCAGCAGCGCACCGGTCTTCATCTGCTGAACACGCGCGACGTCCACCGGACCTTTGTCCCCGAAGCGCCCTTCACCGGCGAGATCGAGCATCTGGCCACCGACCATGCCGCCTAAACCAGCACAGCGCGCCAGCGCGCGGGTCAGCAGCAGGCGCACGGTGGCGTCTTCGTGGATCTCGTCGCGGGTGACGATGTCGAAGGCCAGCGTCAGCAGCGCGTCACCGGCGAGGATTGCGGTGGCGTCGTCGGTAGCCTTGTGCAGGGTCGGACGTCCGCGGCGCAGGTCGCTATTATCCATGGCCGGCAGGTCGTCATGGATCAGCGAATAGCAGTGGATGCATTCGAGGGCGGCGCCAACCAGCAGCGCCTGCTCGCGATGCACGCCGAATACCGCCGCGCTCTCCACCACCAGGAACGGACGCAGCCGCTTGCCGCCGCCGAGCGAGGAGTAACGCATCGCATCCATCAGCCGCTTCGGCCGGGCGATTTCATCGGGTAGCACGCCATCGGCGAGCACTTTGGTCAGTACGGCTTCGGTATCGTCCGCGGTCTGGTCCAGGCGCGAGGCAAAATCTTTGGTGGAAGCACCGGTCGACATTAAGAATAGCTCCAGAACAATTTGGCCGGACAATCCTCTATGGCAAAGGCCACGTCAATTGCGCCTGCGGCGTCCCGCCGCGATTGGTCGCGGCAAGCTTAACCGGCTTGAAAAGAGCGGGGAAAGCCCGCTTTATCAGCGGCATAGCTCCGACCGGGAACGCCCCTCTTGCGCCTCATCCGCCGCCTCATCCTGATCGGGATCCTGCTCCTCGCGCTGCCCTATCTGCTGACGCCGCTTTATGCCGTCGGCCGGCCGATTTCGGCGCTTATGGCCTGGCGCTGGATCACCGGTTCCCCCGTGGAGCGGACCTGGGTTGACCTCAAGGCCATGTCGCCGGCCCTGCCGCGCAGCGTGGTCGCGTCCGAAGACGCCAAATTCTGCAGCCATCGCGGCATCGACTGGGATTCCCTGCAAAACGCCATCGAGGACGCCCAGGACGGCGAAGTCTCCGGCGGCGGTTCCACCATCACCCAGCAGGTGGCGAAAAACCTGTTCCTGTGGTCGGGCCGCAGCGTGATCCGCAAGGGTCTCGAAATCCCGCTGGCCATGTGGGTCGATCTGATGCTGTCCAAGCAGCGGATCCTGGAAATCTACCTGAATATCGCCGAAATGGGCCCATCCGGGCAGTTTGGCGCCCAGGCGGGCGCCGAATATGCCTTCAATCGGCCGGCCTCGAGCCTGTCGGCCCGGGAAGCCGCGCTCCTGGCCGCGATCCTGCCCAATCCGGTCACCCGCAGCGCCCGGACGCCGGGGCCGGGGGTGCGGCGTCTGGCAGGAACCTATATGGCGCGGGCGCAGGCGGCGGAGCTGCAGAGGTGCTGGAACTTGGCTGTCATTCCGGGGTGGGCGCAGCGTCAGCTGTGAACGAGCCCGGAATCCCGATATGTTCAAAACACTTCGAGGTTCCGGGCCCATGCCCGTCGGCTTTGCCGCCGGTCCTGTCCCGGAACGACGAGTTCGGGGCCCCATTTGCCGTAAAATTCCCGCGGCCCCGCCCTAGCCATCGCGTCGTCATTCCGTTATAAGCCCGGCCTTATCAGCGATTTTGCCCGCGCGTTCTGTGCTGGCCGCCTGTCACCGGGCGCCGATCGAAACCATCTGCCAAGAACCTGCAAGGACTTTTCCTATGGCCGTTCCGAGAAGAAAAACATCGCCGTCGCGGCGTGGCATGCGTCGTTCGGCTGACGCGCTCAAGACCCCGACCTATGTCGAGGACAAGGACTCCGGCGAACTGCGCCGCCCGCACCACCTCGATCTGAAGACCGGCATGTATAAGGGTCGTCAGGTTCTGAAGGTGAAGAAAGAATCCTGACCACTGGATGGAGGGCAGCGCCGCGTCAGGTGGCGCCGCCTTCGATCATCCACGTAAGGTCCGGGTTAGGCGGGTCGAAGCGCCAGCGGGCAAGTCGAGAAAGCTGTTCAGACTATAATTCTGAACTGGTCTTCCGCCCGAATTCGCTCCAACTCTGGAGCTAATGCGTTGTCCCGGTGATGCGCGCGCGTCACCTCGGTGATGTCCTCACCTTGGTGATGTCTGGCATCGCCCACATACGTTCTGGTTCTCTCGCTCGCAAAGAAGGCCTTCGATGGCGTCGATCGGTTTCCCGCTGCTGCTGATTCCGGTGGCGATCTGCAACATCATCGCCTTCCTGATGCCCGACCTCGCGCTGTCGGGCCCGATCCCCCTCTTCCCGATCACGCTGATGTCCAAGGACATCTGGATGGTGACGCTCAACGACCTGCTCGTTGCGCTCAGCATTCTCTTGCTGTGGCTCGAAGTGATGCGCGCCGCGCGCCCGGCGCCGAAATATTTCACCGATCATTTCCTGTCGCTGCTGGTGTTCGGCGCGGCAGCTACTGAATTCGTGATGCTGCCGAAATTCGGCAATGCGACCTTCTTCCTGATCACCCTGACGGCGATGGTGGATTTCCTCGCCGGCATCTCGCTTCGCGCCCGCCGTCCGCGCCGCGTCGCCGCGCCGGTCTATGCACCGGAGCCGGCACCGCGTTATGAGCCCGCGCCAGCGCCGGTCGCTCCGACGCATCCGCCCGCCCCCGTTCCGGCCGCAACGTCAGTTGCCGAAGCCGTGCTGACCGACCGTCCGGAGCCGAAGGTCGAGAAGATCGAACGGATCGAGCCGAAACTTGAACCGACCCCGGTCCCGCCGGAAGTCGTGGCGCATACGTCGCCGCAAATCACGTCACCGGATTTGCAGCCGGGTGGCGTCGCGTCGCCTGACGACAAGCCGAAGACGTAAGCGACGAACCTCTCCACTTGTCATCCCCGCCTAGCACGCCGAAGGCGTGCACGGGGCGGGGATCCATACACGCGGAAGAATTGTTGAAAGCGCCATGGATGTGGCTCTGCCGCCGTTTCAGTTTTGAAATTGGAGGCTATGGGTCCCCGCATTCGCGAGGACGACAGCGGAGAGTGCCGAGTCAGGCCATACGCTGCGTGCGGTTGATCGCCGATCCCGCAACATACATATTTGCCACCGACCGGTAGGCCGCCTCGACATCGGCCACATCCGCGCGGCGCAGCACCCGCGTTTGCGGCGCCTGCTCGGCGGTCGCGATCAGATGTGCGATGAAAGATGCATCGGGCCGCGCCACGCGCGACGACACCGGGTTGGTATGCTGCACCGGCTCAAGCCGCGTCAGCGCGACGGCCTCCACGATGACGGACTCTTTCTCGACCACGAAATCGCCGGCGCGCCGCATGGGCTGCGGCGTCGTGGCGTAAGCGCGGGTCGCGGAAATCGACATCGTTAACAGTGCTCGCGTCTCAATTCGGGACGAGGGTTGCCCCTCCACCCTCTGCGTCGCAAGGGTCGTGCCGCGGCCCTCCACAGATCAGATCGGGGCCTCATCAGGTTTGCGAAGGCCTGCCCGGCTACACTTTCTTAAGTCTTTAGGAACTTTGACTAACGATTGTAGCGATCTGAGCCGTATTGTCGGGGGGCGAATCACCCGATGACGTCCCAAAACGAGGCGACTTTGACATCCGCTGTTTCCCAGAGTGCCGATTCTTCCTTGCAGGCAGGTCGCACTTCCGAGCCGCAGGCAGCAGAGATTCTGGCCGCACTCGGCCAGGCCGCCTTCATCTGGGACATCGCCAGCGACCGGATCACCTGGACCGACCAGGCCGCCGCCATCTTCACCGACATTTCCCCGGCCACTATCGCCAGCGGCGCCGAGCTGGCGACTCTCATTGAGCCGCAGCGCGGCATTCGCACCGAGGCACTGGCCAAGGCACTCGCTTCCGGCGGCGGCACCTACCGGATCGAATATGGACTACGCGCCTCGACCGCTGCCGCCGTGCTGTGGATCGAGGAGAGCGGCAATTGCCGCGCCGATGCCGCGGGCAAGGCCGTACGCGTCGAGGGCGTCGTCCGCATCAACAGCGAACGCCATGCCCGCGACGAACAATTGCTGAAACTGGCGCAGCACGATCCCGTCACCGGCGAACTCAATCGTGCGCATCTTCTGGCGTCGCTCGCCGAAGCGATCGAGGAAGCCACCCGCTTCCGCTCGTCCTTTGCCTTCATGCTGATCGGCATCGATCATCTGGCCCGGATCAACGACGCCTTCGGCTTCGATATCGCGGATGAAGTGATCGTCGAGATCGCCAGGCGGATTCGCGCGCGGCTACGCGGCGGCGACGTGATGGGCCGCTTCTCCGGCAACAAGTTCGGGCTGATCCTGAAGAACTGCACTGTTGACGATGCCACCATCGCCGCCGAGCGCTTTCTGGTCGGCATCCGCGACGACGTCATCCCGACCCAGTCCGGCCCGGTCTCGGTGACCGCCACCATCGGCGCCGTCAGCGTTCCCCGCTATGCGCAGAACGTCAACGAAGCCGTCAACCGCGCGCAGGAAACCCTGAACGGCGCCAAGCGCCGCCGCCACGGCAGCTTTGCCCTGTGGCGGCCGAACGTGGAGCGCGATGCGCAGCGCCGCGTCAATATCCGCGTCACCGACGAGATCGTGACTGCGCTGAACGAGCGCCGCATCGTCACGGCCTTCGAACCCGTGATGCATGCCGACAGCCGCACCCCCGCTTTCTATGAAGCGCTGGTGCGCATGAAGCAGGATGACGGGCAGTTGCTGCTGGCGCCGGATATTGTGCCGGTGGCCGAGAAACTGGGTCTGATCCGGCTGGTCGATCACCGCGTGCTCGAACTTGTCGTCGCCGAGCTGGCCGCCGCGCCGGATGTGCAGCTCTCGCTGAACATCTCGCCGGATACGACAATGGATCCGGACTGGTGGACCTCCATCGAGTCCATGATGGCGGCGCATCCCGGCGTCGCGCAGCGGCTGATCGTCGAGATCACCGAGACCGTGGCCATCCAGGACCTCGACGACGTCCGCGGCTTCGTCACGCGGCTGAAGAATTTCGGCAGCCGCATCGCCATCGACGATTTCGGCGCCGGCTACACCTCGTTCCGCAACCTGCGCAAGCTCGGCGTCGATATCGTCAAGATCGACGGCGCCTTCGTGCAGAACATCGCGCATTCCGCCGACGACCGCGCTTTCGTGCAGACCCTGATCGATCTCTGCCACCGGCTCGGCATCAAGACCGTCGCCGAATGGGTGCAGGACGAGGAGTCCGGCCTGATGCTGCGCGACTGGGGCTGCGACTACATTCAGGGTCGCCTCACCGGCCTCGCGTCATCCGCGCGTCCGTGGCTGGACCCGGCATCGCTGCCGAAGCCGGCGGTGGGATAGTTCACGCGTCATTCCGGGGCGAACGCAGCGTTAGCTGCGGGCGAACCTCAGCCACTCCAATGGGAGTGGTGGGGAATCCCGATATAGTATGAACACATCGAGATTCCGGGTTCGGTCCCGTCGCCTTCGGCGCCGGCCCGCCCCGGAATGACAGCTTTTTTATGGGGCCTCATCATGAACTTCATCGGTAATCTTCTGACCGCGCTGGTCGCGGCGCTGCACATCTATTTTCTCGTGCTAGAAATGTTTCTCTGGCAGAAGCCGCAGGGCCTGAAGACCTTCAGGAACACGCCGGAGAAGGCCGAGATCACCGCGGTGCTCGCGGCCAATCAGGGCCTCTATAACGGCTTCCTCGCTGCCGGTCTGATCTGGGGCCTGCTGCATTCCGCGCCCGCCTTCGCATTCCAGATCAAGGCGTTCTTCCTGCTCTGCGTGATCGTCGCCGGTGCTTACGGCGCAGCGACGGTGAGCAAGCGCATTCTCTACGTGCAGGCTGCACCGGCCGCGCTGGCGCTGATCGTGCTGTGGCTGGCAAGTTAGCCCGGAGCGCCGCGCGGCTCCTTCTCCCCGCTTGCGGGGAGAAGGGTGGGATGAGGGGCAAGGCACGCGGCCGGCGACAAACGCACGCCCTCGGATCGCACTGATCGTCCGAACCACGCCTACCGAACTTGCATCAAGATCGGCGCTCCGCCCCTCACCCGCCGCGAAGACGCGGCGACCTCTCCCCGCCTAGCGAAGCTTCGCTTCGCCGGGAGCGGGGAGAGGTTAGGGAAAGTGCCCATCTCCTCGCCTTGCCAACTCAAAATCCTTGCCTCACACTCCCCGATAACGACGGCGCCCGCACGGGAACGACTGTCGAGTGACATATCATCAGGGAGGCAACGACATGAGAACTTCGCTTCTTCATCGCTTCGCCACGACGGCTAAATTTGTCGGGATGGCGGCCATTGCGCTGACAGCCACATCACTGCTGGCCACATCGGCACTCGCGCAGAAGAAATACGATCCCGGCGCCACCGATACCGAGATCAAGATCGGCCAGACCGTGCCGTTCTCGGGTCCCGCCTCGGCCTATTCGTCGATCGCCAAGACGCAGCTCGCTTATTTCAAGATGGTCAACGACCAGGGCGGCGTCAACGGCCGCAAGATCAACCTGATCCAGTATGACGACGCCTATTCGCCGCCCAAGGCCGTGGAACAGGTGCGCAAACTGGTGGAGTCCGATGAAGTCCTGCTGACCTTCCAGATCATCGGCACGCCGTCCAATGCAGGCGTGCAGAAATATCTCAACCAGAAGCAGGTGCCACAACTATTCGCCGCCACCGGCGCCACGCGCTTCACCGATCCGAAGAACTTCCCCTGGACCATGGGCTACAATCCCAACTACCAGACCGAAGGCCGGATCTACGCCAAATACATCCTGAAGAACCATCCGACCGCCAAGATCGCCATCCTCTGGCAGAACGACGATCTCGGCCGCGACTATCTCACCGGCATGAAGGCCGGGCTCGGCGACAAGGCCGCGTCGATGATCGTTTCGGAAGCGTCCTATGAACTGGCCGACCCGACCATCGACTCGCAGATCGTCAAACTGAAGTCCTCCGGCGCCGACCTCTTGTTCAACGCCTCAACGCCGAAATTCGCCGCGCAGGCGATCAAGAAGGTGGCGGATCTCGGCTGGAAGCCGATCCACATCGTCGACATCAATGCGACATCGGTCGGCGCGGTGCTGGTGCCTGCGGGGCTCGACAATTCCAAGGGTCTCATTTCGACCAATTACGGCAAGGACCCGCTGGACCCGCAGTGGAAGGATGACGAGGGCATGAAGCGCTACATGGCCTTCATGGACAAATATTATCCCGACGGCGACAAGAACTCGAACTTCAACACCTATGGCTACGGCAATGCCCAGCTCATGGTGGAAGTGCTGAAGCGCTGCGGCGACGACCTCACCCGCGCCAATGTGATGAAGCAGGCCAGCAGCATTTCGGGCTTCAAGACCGATCTCGGCCTGCCCGGCATGAGTCTCTCCACCTCACCCACCGACTACCGCGTCAACAAGCAGCTACAGATGCAGCGCTTCAACGGCGAGCGCTGGGAACTGTTCGGCCCGATCATCGAGGATGACTCGGCGGGTTAGCACACGCCGTCATCAGTATCAGAAACGCCGTCATGCCCGGCCTTGTGCCGGGCATCCGCGTTTAGGGTACGCACATAAGACGTGGATGGCCGGGTAATCTAGCGAAGCTCGCTTCGCGCTGCCCGGCCATGCCAGAGTGTGATGCTCGCAATTAAGCCATCTTCGCAAACATCGTCAGCACGCCGTCGGCGATATTGATCGCCACCACCTGCGCCGAACTCATGCCCTTTTCCTTGAGTGCATTGGCGGCCGCCGGCGAGGCGTCGATCGAGGCGCGCAGCGCCTTCAAGTCGTCCTCGCTGGATTTCGATACGACCTCCTCGACCTGCGCCTTCACCGCATCCGGCAATTGCTTGATGTCCACCACCTGGATGCTGGAGATCTTGGCGCTGGTCTGCCCGCCGGATTTGGCCGGAGCCTTCTCAGCCTGGTTCGCAGCTCCCTGTGCGAGCACGAAACCCGGCGTGCCGAGCGAGAGAACTGCCGCGAGGGCCGTCGCTGTCATAATGCGCATGGTCGTTCCTTTCACGGTTGGGAAGGAGCGAAGCAATAGCGGAGAAGTGTGCGGAAGGTCTGGAGTGGATGTGGTGGTTTGGTGAGGTCAATGCGGCGGCTTCATGGAGCGCATGATATGCGACCGCCAATATCGTCTTCAAGACCCCCCATCGCTCTCGAAAAATCAAGCACACAAGTACATGAAGGTCGCGGGTGAGATGATGGCAAAGAAAGTGTCCCGAACAGATCTCATTTTCTGGTTACTAGTGTAAATCCCATTATTCTATGTATCACTTCGTCACCGAATTTTCTTCTCAACGCTTCAAAGAAACTTGGCTCAACGGAGACAGCGTAAGACAGATATCCTCGGAGGTAGGAAGCGTCCGAATTCGTTAGCTTATGAGTTGCAAATAGGTGGCACATCGTCTTCATCTGCCGCTTCTTAGAACGTCCAATCGATATTTTTTTATCCGACGTCAGCACTAAGCCAGTCACCATACGCAGACGCTTCCTTGAGGTGAAGACCGTCTTATTCTCGTTAATCTTCAACTGGGGCGATTGCTGCTCATGCAAAGCCTGCCGCACGAAATCAAGGACCCCCTCCAACACATCCGTATCCTTCGTTGAAAAGGTCAGATCATCCGCATATCTAGTATAGCGAACTGAACGACCTGCACATTCGCTTGCGACCAACTGGTCGAATTCAAAGAGAATAGCGTTAGAAATAGCGGGGGAGCTAGGCGCACCAATCGTTAGACGCCCATTGCGACACACGATGTCTGCAATCACCTCAACATCTTCAGCGCTCAAAACGCCAAAGCTGTGCAGCCCTGAGTTCTTTGAAAGAAGCATCGACACGTCTTGTCGCTCGATCGAAGGAAAAAAATTCTGAAAATCGATCTTGAGAAGATAGTCGCCGTCAACGTGCATCTCGGCATTCTTAGATATGCCAACTCCATCTTTATACGACGTGACACAATCATGAACTGGTAAATGCGAAATTAGATTTCTGACAACCCATCGTTGTAGGAATTTCACAGCTGGTGAAGGCTGATTTATCTCTCTGAAGCCATCCGACCGCTTCCTAATTTTATACGTTTTATATCTAGCGCTCGCTGTCCGCGCGATAGCTTCGATTGCTTGCGAGTTAACGCCCGTCTCTTGAGAGATTCGCTCAATGATCATTTGCTAGCTCCCCTACTGCCTTGGCGAGATCGGGGAAATGCTCGTTGTAGAAATCAACAAGTTCGAGATGAAATGCGTCAGTATCAAAACCATCAAATTCCATAAACGACTTTGACGATCGGTTTATGCAGAAAAGCTGAGGATCATCTCCTTTTCGCCTAACCAAATCGGCTGCGACCAGAATTGATAGCAATTGCTTGACGTGAGATGAGTTGACGTTTGTAAAAATACTCCTGAAAGCAAAAATTATCGCGTCCAGCGTCAAAACTTCAAACAATCGTATGATCTCAAAAATGGCAAAAAATGTCTGACGGAAATCTAGCTTTGCGAAGCTCTCAAACTTAAACTTTTGCCTCTTTTTCCCAGTTATGCGTTTTTCAATTCGCTGCTTGATTGGACCGAAATCCGGAGCCGGACCATAGTTCAATTGAACGGTTGGCTCGAATTGTGAGTTCTTGTCAATAAGCTTAATCGGACCACGAAGCATGAAGCTGTCGTCGCCTTGCATATCGGCCCGATGGGCAACAAGAATTTTCTTAGTGAGCTCTTCGTTCTTCGAAAAATATCCAAGCTCGGCAAACGATCCGGGGCTTTCCGGAAAGATGATCAAACAGTCCGATACATGGGCGATAATTTCCTCGAACTCGGCGATGTTGTGAAATTCTGGCTCATCATGAGTGACGTAGTCTTTCTCGGCGTTCTCTGCCAAGAATGTCCTGAGATGGACCAATTCTTTTGCCGCGTATTCGCAGAACAGAGATCTCATCGAAGGTCCGTTCATCGGACCTCCGCAAACGAAAACAATATTGCTATCTCGAAGAATATACGTTTGCTCTGAACGAAATAGATTAGCCATCCGTTTTAAAAGCACCTTGCCTTGAGGGTGCAAAAACGGATGGCTCATCTTTCCTCTTACTTTAAGCGCGCCGGAATTCGGAGAAATTCCGAACCGAGCGTCTTTCTTTCTCGCCGGTTCGGAATTTCTCCGAATTCCGGCGGCGAATATCACGCAATACAGTTCAGCCTGGCTATGCACCCGGCATTGAGCGAAATGACAGAGCTTGCCATATCGACTCAGCTAAGAGGAACTTTGAGAATAAAGGGCTAGCGCTAGCCGTGCAATGGCAAGGTTCAAAACTTTAAGTTTGACATCAACGCAAATTGGATTATATTCCCCTTCGTCCTACTCACGAGGGGCGCTTCTCGAGGGCGCTTTCGAAGTGGAGTTTGGATGCGGCGCCCGCGGACGTGCCTCGCAAGCACGGACTCGGGAGGTCGGGGGTCACCGTCCGGGCCCACTACGGGGCTCTGCCGGAAACGGCTGGACGGGTGCGGGTGAAGGCAGGCGAAAGCCTGTCCGGAACGAAGGACTTTCATTAGTCCTGCCCAGTACCCGGAAGCGCGGTCCCTCGAACAGAAAAGCCGCGATGGCGCGCCGAAAGGCGATGCGCGGATCGCAAGGGCCTTCGCAAGGCCGGCGCGACACGCGAGAACGACCCAATTGCGCCTTTCGGCGCGTCATCCCCCTCATTCACGAGGGGGAAAACCGGTCCACCCGCTTTGCGCTGAGGGCGCGATACGGACGGCGCATGGGCGGTGAGATTTTTCCAGGGAATGGCGTGGCTGTTTGACAAGTGAAGCGGTGAGCGAGAGTGCGAAGCACAGCGCGTGTGTTGCGTAGTGCGGCCACACAATACTCAGCTGTCATCCCCGCCTAGTGCGCCGAAGGCGCACGCGGGGCAGGGATCCATAGACACGTGTAGAGATAGTCAGGGCGAGAACGTCGCAGCCTTCATCGCGCACCACAAACTCGGAGGTTATGGGTCCCCGCCTTCGCGGGGACGACGACGGTGTTTGCGGGGGCTTCGCGCATAAGACCACGTGCGCGCAGCGCTCCTCAGATGGAACCGCGTTTCCCTTACGTTAACTTCTGCGTAACCGCCCCTTAAACCGCGCCCGCTAGGCTCGCGGTATCGGGTGGCGTGGTGTTTGCGTATGGCGTGGGGCAAGAAAAAGAGCGGGCGCAAGGAGCCGACCTTTGGGCTCGGCGCGGCGCTGTCCGATCTGCGCCTCACGGCGGATGATCGCGTGCCCGGCGGCGGCGATGACCGGCCCAAGAAAACGCCCAAGCAGGCGCCGAAGCGCGAGTCCAATAGTGGCGGCGGCGACAAGCCGCGGAAATCCAGGACATCCAGCAAGGCGCGCAGCGGCGGCTTCGGCAAGGGCATCAAGCGGCTGTTCTACTGGGGCGCGGTGCTCGGCCTGTGGGCGGCGATCGCCATTGTCGGCGTCGTGATCTATGTCGGCGCGCATCTGCCGCCGATCCAGTCGCTGGAAATTCCCAAGCGCCCGCCGACCATCCAGATCGTCGGCATGGACGGCACGGTGCTGGCAACGCGCGGCGAACAGGCCGGCGCCAATGTGTCGCTGAAGGATCTGCCGCCCTATCTGCCGAAGGCGTTCATCGCGATTGAAGACCGGCGGTTCTATTCGCATTACGGCGTCGACCCCATCGGCATCGCGCGCGCCGCGGCCACCAACCTGATGCATCGCGGCGTGTCGCAGGGCGGCTCGACGCTGACGCAGCAGCTCGCCAAGAACCTGTTCCTGACGCAGGAGCGCACCATGGCGCGCAAGCTGCAGGAAGTGGAGCTGGCGTTCTGGCTGGAGCGCAAGCATTCCAAGGCCGAGATCCTGGAACTCTATCTCAACCGCGTCTATTTCGGCTCCGGCGCTTACGGCGTGGAAGCTGCGGCACAGAAATATTTCGGCAAGCCGGCCAAGAACGTCACGGTGGCGGAAGCGGCGATGCTGGCGGGCCTCGTGAAGTCGCCGTCGCGGCTGGCACCGAACCGCAATCCGGAAGGCGCGGAGGCCCGCGCCAAGGTGGTGCTGGCGGCGATGCAGGATGCGGAGTTCATCACCGCTGCCCAGGCCAAGGGCGCGACCGGCGTGCCGCAATACAACGTCAAGCCGGTCGGCGCCGGCACGGTGAATTATGTCGCCGACTGGATCGGCGAAGTGCTGGACGATCTCGTCGGCCAGGTCGACGAGAGCATCATTGTCGAGACCACCATCGATCCGAAGCTACAGAGCGTCGCCGAAGCCGCCATCATCGACGAGCTGGCGGCCAAGAGCGTGAAGTTCAACGTCACGCAGGGCGCGCTGGTGGCGATGACGCCGGACGGCTCGGTCCGCGCCATGGTGGGCGGCCGGAACTACTCCGAGAGCCAGTTCAACCGCGCGGTGACCGCGAAGCGCCAGCCGGGATCGAGCTTCAAGCCGTTCGTCTATCTCACCGCCATCGAGGCAGGGCTCACGCCGGAAACCATCCGCACCGACGCGCCGATCGACATCAAGGGCTGGAAGCCCGAGAACTACACCCACGAATATTTCGGTTCGGTGACCCTGACCCAGGCGCTGTCGATGTCGCTGAACACGGTGGCCGTGCGGCTCGGCATCGAGGTCGGCCCGGCCAGCGTGGTGCGCACCGCGCATCGGCTGGGCATCGCCTCGAAGCTGGAAGCCAATGCCTCGATCGCGCTCGGCACCTCCGAAGTGTCGATGACCGAACTGGTCGGCGCCTATGCGCCCTTCGCCAATGGCGGCCTCGCCGTGTCGCCCCATGTGGTGAACCGGATCCGCACGGTGGAAGGCAAGAAGACGCTCTATACGCGGCCGGCGGAGACCGCGAGCCAGGTGATCGACGGCCGCGCCGTGGCGATGATGAACACCATGATGCAGCAGACGATTTTATCCGGCAGCGCCAAGAAGGCCGAACTGCCGGGCTGGCAGGCCGCGGGCAAGACCGGCACCAGCCAGGATTTCCGCGACGCCTGGTTCATCGGCTACACCTCGCAGCTCGTCACCGGCGTCTGGCTCGGCAATGACGACAACTCACCGACCAAGAAGGCCACCGGCGGCGGGTTGCCGGTAGAGATCTGGTCGCGCTTCATGAAGACGGCGCATCAGGGCCTGCAGCCGCAGCCAGTGCCTGGATTGGCGCCGTCGAATTCGTTCAGCACCAATCCGATTGGCCAGGCGCTGTCGAGCCTGCTGCCCGGATCGCCCGCACCGTCGCCATCAGCCCCACCGGAACGCGGCTACGTGCCAAGCGCCCCCGTCTATAACGGCTATCGCCCGCAGCCGCCGGCACCGACCCAGACCAACTACCCCGCCGCGCGCCAGCAGCCACAGCAAAACGTGCGGCCGGAAGCCGCGAGCGGGCTCGATGGCTGGCTGACGGAGCGTTTGTTCGGGAGATAGAGCCGATGTCCCGGACACGCGATGCGCAACATCGCGGCCGGGACAGGAAGCTCAATCCTGCACGCCGAAACGATGCAGGTCGTTGCCATGGGTATCGAGCCAGGCCTTGGCGCGTTCGGTCGCCGGGCAGATCCGCCCGACCACGCGCCAGAACTTCACCGAGTGGTTCATCTCGACGAGATGCCCGACTTCATGGGCCGCGAGATAATCCAGCACGAAGGGCGGCGCGAGGATCAGACGCCACGAGAACGACAGCGAGCCCTCGGTGGTGCAGGACCCCCAGCGGCTCGACTGATCGCGGATCGAGATCCGCTTCACCTTGACGTTCAGCTGCGCCGCATAGCGGTTCGATGCCTTAACGAGATCGGCCTTGGCTTCGCGCTTGAGGAAATCGTGGATACGTCGGTCGATATGCTCGACATCGCCGGCGACGCAGATGATCTTCTCGCCGCTCTCGCGGGTCTCGGTCCATACCGTCCCCCGCCCCGCACGGTGCACGATTCTATGCGGAGTTCCCCGCAGCGGAACCGTTGTGCCGTGTTCGAATGGTGCAGCCTTCGGCAAACGACCAAGACGCGCGGCGATCCAGGCGCCATGACGTTGTGCAAAGTCCTTTGCATCGGCCAATGACCCACGCGGCGGCATGGTCAGGATGGCTTCGCGCTCGCTCGGATGAATGCGCAGCGTATAACGCGTCGCACGGCGGTGCCTGCGCAGGCGTATGGCGAAGATCTGGGAGCCGTGTTTGACGGCAAGCGTGTCTGGTTCGGTGGGGCGGCGGTAGAGAAGTGCGCGGAAGGCCATGTCAGTAGTCCCGGTCGTCAGTAGATCGACCGGATTCTGCCATAACCGCCGCCACGGGAATTGCTCGGCGCAAAAACAAATCATTTGCCCAATATACGGGGTCAAAAGGCGATTTGTCCCCTACCGGATGGGGTCCGGAACAGGAATCTGGATTCAAAAGAACGTTGAATTTCGGAATCTAAGAGTGAATCGCGCACCGCTGCTAGAAATAGGCGGAAAATCCGGTTTCCATGCCTATTTTCAAGGGCTTAGAAAGCTCCGACGCCACAACTCACAGGCGATGATTGCGCATTTCAACGATGTTGTTTTCGATTCATCGATGGTGATCGCGCACATGCGATGACGATGCATCGTCACCGCATGTGCGCGTGTTGAATCACTCAGCAGCAGCGGCGCGATGGCGCGCGCTTGCTGCGCTCAGCATGAAGTCAGACACGCGCGGCACGATTTCAGATTTGAATCGCGATCCATTGAACACGCCGTAGTGTCCAACGCCCTTCTGAACGTAATGCACACGACGCTCATCGGGGATCGAACTGCACAACATATGCGTCGCTTCGGTCTGACCGAGGCCGGAAATATCGTCGTTCTCGCCTTCGACGGTCATCAGCGCAACGTTGACGACCTTCGACGGATCAACAGGCTTGCCGCGATGGGTCATCTCGCCCTTCGGCAGCGCATGTTTGACGAACACGGTATCGACGGTCTGCAGGTAATACTCTGCAGTCAGATCCATCACCGCCAGATATTCGTCGTAGAATTCGCGATGCTTGTCCACGAGATCGCCATCGCCCTTCACCAGGTTCTCGAACAGCTTCTTGTGTGCTTCCACGTGGCGGTCGCGATTCATGCTGATGAAGCCGCTGAGCTGCAAAAAGCCTGGATAGACGTCGCGCATGATACCTGGATGCGGAAACGGCACCTTGGTGATCACGTTGTTGCGGAACCAATCCATGCCTTTTTCGGCAGCGAGATTGTTCACAGCGGTCGGATTGCGGCGCGTATCGATCGGGCCGCCCATCAGCGTCATCGACAGGGGCACATAGGGATCGTTCTCGGCTTCCATCACCGACACCGCAGCAAGCACCGGCACGGCGGGCTGACAGACGGCGAGAACATGGACGTTGCCGCCGAGCACGTGGAACATCTCGATCACATAGTCGATGTAGTCTTCGAGATCGAAGCGGCCCGCGGCCAGAGGTACCTGACGCGCATCCGACCAGTCGGTGATGTAGACCTCATGGGTCGGCAGGAAGGCCTCGACGGTACCACGCAGCAATGTCGCGTAGTGGCCGGACATCGGCGCCACGATCAACACGCGCGGCTGCGGTGCGCGCAGCGGACGCGGATGTTTGCGATCGAAATAGAGAAGACGGCAGAACGGCTTTTCCCACACCGAACGGATTTCGATCGGCGTTCGCACACCGTTCACGTCGGTATCGTGCAGGCCCCATTCCGGCTTGCCGTAGCGGCGCGTGGTGCGTTCGAACAATTCGCAGCCCGCCGTCACCGACTTGCCGAACTCGGTCTGCGAGAACGGATTCAGCGGATTCTGAAACAGCATCCTGGTAGCGTCTGTCATCGCGCGCGCCGGATTGAGCGACGCGTAGGCCATCTCATACATCCAGTACATCGGGGTGGTCAGAGCCGGGCTCGTCTCGGACGGCAGGGCTGGCGGCCTGCCAAATTCACCTATCGGCATCTGTCCTCACTCGTTGAGCGTCTGCTTTTGCGCTGCAGTATATACTGGTGTCTGCGTAAGAAAGCGTCAATGCGCCGCACGCATGGCTTTCAGGCCATTGGCGGTAAAAACGGCGGTTATCCCTTGCTAAATGGTCTTATTCGCCGCCGGAGATCAGCGTTCCGGCGCGCCTGGCGCTGTTCAAAAGCCCAAGAAATATCGCGAATGAAACAATAAACAGCACGACGTTGATGGCCAGCGCAGTCAACATCAGGTCGGCGCGGAAGGTGTGATCGAACAGCAGCGCCCGCATGCCCTCGAACACATAGGTCGGCGGCAAGGCCCAGGCGACATATTGCAGCCACGTCGGCAGCACCGAGACTGGATAGTAGACGCAGGCCAGCGGCATCAGCCCGAACATCAGCGTCCAGACAATGCTCTCGGCGCCGAGGCCGTTGCGCAGCACCAGACCCGACACGAAGATACCGAGCGACCAGCTGGTGAAGATCAGGTTGCAGAAGAACGCGATCAGCGGCAGGCCGAGCGCGAACAGGTTGAATTTGAAGAACATTGCCAGAATCACCATCGGGATGATGCCGATGGCGAGGCGGATCAGGCTCATGATCATCAGCGAGATCAGAAACTCGATCGGCTTCAGCGGGCTCATCATCAGGTTACCGAGATTGCGCGCCCACATTTCCTCGAGGAAGGAGATGGAGAAACCAAGCTGGCCGCGAAACAGGATGTCCCACAGGATGACCGCGCCGATCAGCGTGCCGCCGGCCTGGGCGAAGAACCCGGCATTCTGCGAGATGTAATTCTGCAGGAAGCCCCAGGTGATGATCTGCAGCGCCGGCCAATAGACCAGCTCCAGCATGCGGGGCCACGACGACACCAGCAGATACCAGTAGCGCAGCACCATCGCATTGATGCGATGCATGGCGATGCCGTGTGACCGCTCTACGAGGCTCATGGCGCCTGCTCCCGGTCGCGACCGCGTGCGACGTCGAGGAACACGTCTTCCAGCGTCGTGCGGTTATAGCGCAGCAGAATCTGCTCGGGGCTGTCGTCGTCCTCGATCCGGCCCTTCTTCATGATGATGACACGGTCGCACAGCCGCTCGACTTCCAGCATGTTGTGCGACGCTAGGAGGATCGTGGCGTTATGGCCCCTGCGATAGGTCTCGATATGTCGCCTGATCCAGTCGGCGGTATCCGGGTCGAGCGAGGCCGTTGGCTCATCGAGCAGCAACAGCTCCGGCGCGTTGATCAGCGCCTTGGCCAGCGCGACACGGGTTTTCTGGCCTGCCGACAGCTTGCCGCTGGCGCGGTCGAGAAAATCGGTGAGGTCGAGATCTTCAGCCAGTTGCGCGATGCGGCCCTTGAGGTCCGGCACGGCATAGAGCTTTCCGAACACGGTGAGGTTTTGCCGGACCGTGAGCCGCATCGGCATATCGACGTAAGGGCTTTCAAAATTCATCCGACCGAGTACTTCGGCTGATTGCGCCGGCATTGCACAGCCGAGCACCGACACCTTTCCCGAGGTCGGCAGCGTCAGCCCCATGATCATGGCGATGGTGGTGGTCTTGCCCGCGCCATTGCCGCCCAGAAGACCGGTGATGCTGCCGCGCGCGATCTTGAACGAGATGTCATCCACGGCGCAGTTGGTCTTGTAGAATTTGACGAGATGAGCGACGTCGATCGCCGCCGCAGCATTGCGATCAACCGTCGCCGCATGACCTGACTTGGTGTCTTCAATCGTCATTGCTGCCGTTCCATGCGGCATTGTGGCGGCGAAGGCAAGCTTGGGCGCTTCAAGTGGCCGCAGCCCGCATGGGTTTGTAGTCATCGCCCGGGGCGTCTAATGTCCTGATATGACCGATATTTCCGCCTCCGACTTTCGCCAGCCGCGCCGTTATGTTCGTCTCGACACGATTCTGCGTTTGCGCTGGCTCGCTGCGCTCGGCCAGTTGGCGGCGATCTTCGTCGTGGTGCAGGGGCTCGAATACGACGTCGCCATCATTCCCTGCGTGACGATCATCGGCCTGTCGGCGACCCTCAATCTCGTGCTGCAGACGCTGTTCAATCCGGTCCACCGGTTGGAACCGCTCTTCGCTGCGGCCCTGCTCGCCCTCAATATCATCGAGCTCGCAGGATTGCTCTACTGCACCGGCGGATTGCAAAATCCGTTCTCGTTCCTGTTTCTGGCACCGGTGCTGATCTCGGCGACGGCACTGCCGACGCGTTTCACCATCGCGCTCGGCGTTCTCGCGGCAGCCTCTGCCACCGTGCTGGCCTTCTTTCATCTGCCGCTACCGTGGGACTCCGCAGAACCGCTGGTGCTGCCACAGATCTATCTGCTTGGTGTCTGGTTCTCGATCCTGACCGCCATCGGCGTGACCAGCCTCTATGCGTTTCAGGTCACCGAGGAAGCCCGCAAGCTTTCGGATGCGCTTGCCGCCACCGAACTGGTGCTGACGCGCGAGCAGCATTTGACCCAGATCGACGGTCTCGCCGCTGCTGCCGCGCATGAATTGGGAACGCCGCTCTCGACCATCTTCCTGATCTCCCGCGAGCTCGAGAAGAACATCCACAACAATCCGGAACTCGCCGACGACCTGAAGACCGTCCGCGAACAGGCGCAGCGCTGCCGCGAGATTCTGTCCAAGATCACGCAGCTGAATTCGAGCGGCGCGCCATTCGACCGCATGCCGCTCTCGCAGCTGATCGAGGAGGCCGTGGCGCCGCATCGCGATTTCGGCATTGCCATCAAGATACGTATCGCCGTCGCCAACGCGCCCGAACCGGCCGGCATGCGCAATCCGGCGATCCTCTACGGCGTCGGCAACATTCTGGAGAATGCGGTCGATTTCGCGCGGGAGCAGGTCGAGGTGAACGCCTGGTGGAATGCGGAAAGTATCGTGATCTCGATCTCGGACGATGGCCCGGGCATTCCGCCAGACCTGCTGAAGCGGATCGGCGAGCCCTATCTGTCGCGTCGGCGCCCCGCCGAGGAGGGCGAACACCGCGGCCTCGGCCTCGGCGTGTTCATCGCGCGCACGCTGCTCGAGCGTACCGGCGCCAGGGTAACGTTCAGCAATCGTGTCTTTCCCGATCACGGCGCGGTGGTGCAAATCTCATGGCCGCGCGATGCGTTCGAGACCGCGGACCAATTGGCCGATGTCGACTGATACAAGTCTCACTGTCGCGTGAACGCAGCCGACAGTTGCACCTCATTGACAGCTAGGCGCGTTTGAGCCAATTTTACCTTGGTTGATACGACCTGCCGGTTGCGCCCTGAACGGGACGGTGAACGTATCGCTTCCTTTGCCGACACCCTTTGTCCGAGCGACCGGGTCAGCAACGCAACCACCTGATGCCTCCTGGTTCGCTCATGCAAAGGACGAAACAGATGCGCGATTTTCGCGATGCAAAAGCTATGGCACAGACCCTGCGCGAAAACCTCACCACCAAAGCCGTCACGATCAGTCACAGCGAAAGCCTGGAGCTGATATCGAGAGTATTGGGTGTCGCTGACTGGAATACCTTGTCCGCGATGTTGCAAGTCGGTCGAACGTCTCCGGAAACGGCAACCGTCAAGCTTCAAACCGGAATATCAAGCTACCCGGCCATTCCACTGAGAGATCTCGTTCCATTCCCGACAACGACCTACCCGCTTTTTGTCGGGCGGGAGAAAACAATACTCGCTCTGAAAGATGCCTTCGCGCGGCAGCGGGAGGTCGTGCTTGCTATTCAAAAGAACGAAACTGTTGACGAACCTGGCTTCGAGGACATCTACGACATTGGCGTTCTCGCCCAGTTGCTTGAAATTCAAAGGCTTGATGACGGCACGCTCAGAGTTCTGGCACAGGGGCGTCAACGCGTCGTGATTCAGCGTTTCGTAGGCGAGACTGGCTCGTATAGAGCCGATGTTACAGGCGTGAGTGAGGGTCCGATTCCTGATGAGCCCGAACTGATCCAGCAGGCAGTCAAGCGGTTCGAGAGCTACGTTTCGGCTCACGACATTCGCGTGCCACCGATTTGGCCACCGCTGGAGAGAACCCTCGACCCCGGACGGGTTGCCGACGTCATCGCCTCGCATATCGTCTTGCCGATCAGCGAAAAGCAGAAGCTGCTGGCGACTCTCGACCCTGTAAAGAGGCTGAAAAGCGCCGATGCCCTTATCGACCTGTCGACGCTGCCGCTTTCGTCCGCGCTTCACGCGACACGGCGACGCGCTATCGAATATGCCGACCAGAGAGGCCATCAATATGCAACGTTGGAGCACCTGTTACTTGCACTGGTCGATGACACCGATGCCGCCGCGGTGCTGCGGGAATGCAATGCCGATTTCGGCACGTTGAAAGCCGACCTGATCCGCTACCTCGATAAGGAACTGAAAAATCTGATGATCGAGACCGGCAAGAATGGCCAGCCGACGGCAGCATTTGTGCGTGTGTCTCAGCGTGCTGCGATTCACGCGCAGGAGCTTGGCTGGTCTGAAGTGAAAGGGTCAAACACCCTGCTGGCCATCTTTCCCGAAACAAGAAGTCCGGCTGTCCGCCTGCTGAGCGGACAAGGCATCACCCAGAAACTGGTGGCTGCCTCGATCACTGGAAACACAGGAACGGCCTGACGACGTCCGGACGTCCCAGAGTGTCGTTCACAAATGCCAGCTTGGGCGATGGTGATCGCCCGGCCGGCAAGTGTGTGATGCGCCTTGGTTAGATAGCCGGATCGGGAAACGCCGCGGCCTGCTGCGACGCCCGGCGCTTGACGAAGCCGGCCATGATCAGCGCGACCAGGCCGAGAATGACCGGCGGGAAGACCACGGCATTCACGGTGGGCCAGCCATAATTCGCCAGCAGCTGGCCGGACGAGAACGAACCGATCGCCATCAGGCCGAATACCAGGAAGTCGTTGAAGGCCTGCACCTTGTTGCGCTCCTGCGCCCGATGGGTTTCGAGCACCAGCGCGGATGCGCCGATGAAGCCGAAATTCCAGCCTAGGCCAAGCACCACGAGACAGACCCAGAAATGCATCGCGCTGATGCCGGCGATGCCGATCACCGCGGCGATCGCCTCCAGCGCCAAACCTGCGGCCACAACCTTCGACGCGCCGAAGCGTGCGATCAACGATCCCGTGAAGAAGCTCGGCCCATACATCGCCACGATGTGCCACTGCAGGCCGAAATTGGAATCGCTCAGCGTCAGCCCGCAAAGCTTCATCGCCAGCGGCGCCGAGGTCATCACCAGGTTCATCATGGAATAGGACACCACGCCGCAAATCGCGGCCGCGACGAAGCGCGGTTGCCGCACGATCTCCAGCAGCGGCCTGCCGCCATGCATGTCCGCGGGCGCGGGCCTCGGCGCATCCACCGTGGAGAGCAAGGCCATCGCGATCAGGGCAACCATCGCCTGCGCCGCGAAGCTCGCAGCAAACAGGTAGGGCGACCAGATATCCATGGTCCATTGCACGAGCTGCGGGCCAAGCACGCCGGCGAATACGCCACCAGCCATCACCCAGGAGACGGCTTTCGGACGATAGGACGGGCTGGCGCCATCGGCGGCGGCGAAGCGATAGGATTGCGCGACAGCACCGTAGAAGCCGCCGAAGAATGTCGCGCAGCAGAACAGTGCGAATGATGCTTTCAGGATCGCGATGGCGCCGAGCAGGCCGCAGATCGCACCGGCGCCACTGCCGATGATGAAGGCGACGCGGCGGCCATAGGCGCGGGAGATCATGCCGACCGGCAGCGTCCCGCAGGCAAGTCCGACGACATAGACCGAGATCGGCACCGTCGCGAGCGACACGCTCGGCGCCAGCGTCGCCCCGACAATGGCGCCGGTGGCGAAGATGACAGCCGAATTGGCGCCGCCAAGCGCCTGCGCTGCCGCCAGCCTGATCACGTTGGAGCGTGCGCGCGCGTCATCGTGAATCTCTGGGGTAGCCGCGTCGATCATGGGGAAGTCCGCCCGGATGTGGCCCGGTTCGTCCCGGGGCCTTTGTTCAGCGCGACTATGACGACCGCCCTGCGGCAGATCAACACACGCCAGCGCGCACGCACCATGCGCCGATCATCCGGGCAACCGGGCAAATACAAGCATCAGATTGTTGGCGGGCATCTCGATGACCTCAGCCAGCCGAAGGCCGCCGCCCTGCGCGACGTGCTCCAGATCCTCGACATCGCGCACGCCCCAGTCAGGATTACCGTCGCGCAGGCTGGTGTCGAACACGGCATTGCTCACGGCCGTATGTTTGCCGCCGCGCTTGAACGGGCCGTAGATAAAGAGACGTCCATCCGGCCGCAGATATTTTGCAGCGCCCGCGATCAAACCTTCGGCGACGGGCCAAGGCGCGATGTGGACGACATTGGCGCAGAACACCGCGAGCAGCGCCCCCGGGCCGCTGCCGTTCTCCATCTCCGGGCACCACGCCGGATCCAAGAGATCGATCCGCAGCGGCGGCCTGACATTGGTCAATTGCGCATGGGTGCGCCAGGCGGCAATGCTTTTGAGATGGGCATCGTTGAGGTCGCTCGGCCACCAGGTGATGTCGGGCGTTTGTCCAGCGAAGTGAATGACATGCTGGCCGGTGCCGCTGCCGACTTCCACAACATCGCCGCAAGCCTGCTGCAGGAAAGTCGCAAGAACCCGCCAGATCGCCTCGTGGTTGCGATGGAAAGCTGCGGCATCGAGCCGGCCATCATCTTCCACGCGCCGGCCATCCCGACCGAACTCGACCACATATTCCGCCATCAGGCCCTCACTGCTGCGGGCAGTATCTCGAACTTGCGTTCACGAACAAGAGAAGAAAGATGTCGTCCAAACGCATCAAAATGGGTTAATATTCTGACGAATACACGATCTGAAGAAGGATCGACCACGCAGAATTGGTGCGCCCATGATCTTCCGCCAGCTGTTTGACAGTGTGTCCGGCACATATAGCTACCTGCTTGCCAGCCGCCACGGCGGCGAGGCGCTGATCCTCGATCCTGTCCTGGAAAAGGTCGATCGCTACTGTCAGTTGCTGCGCGAGCTCGACCTGAAGCTTGTGAAGGCGATCGATACGCATCTCCATGCGGACCACGTCACCGGCCTTGCCGAACTGCGCGATCGCACCCATTGCGTCACCCTCATGGGCGATCAGAGCAAGGCCGACGTCGTCGCCATGCGTGTCAGCGACGGCGACAAGGTGACGATCGAAGGCGTCGAGCTCGATGTGATGTATACGCCCGGCCACACCGATGACTCCTACAGCTATCTGATGGGCGACCGCGTCTTCACCGGCGACACGCTGCTGATCCGCGGCACCGGCCGTACCGATTTCCAGAACGGCAGCGCGCGGGCGCAATATGATTCACTGTTCAATCGCCTGCTCAAGCTGCCCGACGAGACGATGGTATTCCCGGCGCACGACTACAAGGGCGACACCGTGAGCACCATCGGCGAAGAGAAGCGCTACAATCCGCGGCTGCAGGTGAAGTCCGTGGAGGACTACATCGAGCTAATGGGCAAGCTCAACCTGCCGAACCCGAAGCTGATGGATGTGGTGATCCCGGCCAATATGAAGGTCGGACTGAAGCCGGACGCACTGAAGAAGCAAGGCCTTGCGCTGTCTCCGCGGGAGGCCATTGCTCATCTCGGCGATCCCGCCATCCTGCTGGTCGATCTGCGCGAGAGCAGCGAACGCGCCAAGCACGGCGTGCTCGCTGGCGCGCTGCATGCGCCCTACCCGTCGATATCGGACAGCCTCAAGCCCGGCGGCATGTTGCGGGAGGTCGCCACTGCCACCAAGCGCCGCATCGTGTTCTTCTGCGCCTTCGGCGAACGCTCGGCCATGGCCGTCACTGCCGCGAAGGATGCAGGGATCGACAATGCCGCACATCTGGACGGCGGCATCGATGCGTGGAAGAAAGCTGGCGGCCCGGTGTTGGCCGCATGATATAGCGAGCAAGGCGGACCAACCCGCCACTCGACAGGGGGAGACTATAATGGCGTCGACACGATCGGCTGCGCCAATGCTGCTGGCAATGGTGTTCGCACTTTCCCTGCAACCGGCCTCCGCACAAACCGCAGCACAGCCCCCAGCACCAACATCTGCCGGCCCCGTCGATCCAGCGTTGATGCAAGACCTCGTGGTGGCGAACCGCGTCCTCACCGATCTCAATGTGATCGACGGTTTCGGCCATGTCAGTATGCGCCATCCGACCGACCCCAACCGTTACCTGATGGGGCGCTCCGTGGCCCCGGCGCTCGTTACCGCCGACGACATCATGGAATACGACCTCGATTCCAATCCGGTCGATGCAAAGGGACGCGCCAGCTTCCTCGAACGCTTCATCCATGGCGAAATCTACAAGGCCAGGCCCGACGTCAAAGCCATCGTCCATACACATTCGCCGGGGATCATCCCCTTCAGCGTCAGCAGCACGCCGCTGCGGCCGGTGTTCCACCTCGGCGCCTTCCTGTTTCCCGACGTGCCGGTGTTCGAGATCCGCGATAGCGCCGGCATGAGCAACATGCTGGTCAGCAACACGCAACTGGGCAAGGTGCTGGCCAGTACGCTCGGCGACCGCAGCGTCGCGCTGATGCGAGGCCATGGCAGTGTCGTCGTGGCAGCCACCCTTCCAATGGCGGTATTTCGCGCTCATTACAGCAACGTGAATGCACAGTTGCAGTCACAGGCGCTCGCGCTCGGCGGATCGGTGAGCTATTTGCTGGGCGAGGAAAGCCAGAAAACGCTGGCTGTGATCGACCAGATCCATGGCCGGGCCTGGGATCTGTGGAAGCGCGCAGCGCTGGAAAAGATGACGCCCAAATAGCGACGCCGCATCAGGCCTCGTGAACCCGTACCTCGATGTCGTCATAGCCTTTGACGCGATAGACGATCACCGAGATCATCCAGCTCAGGATGAAAATCGCGATGATGAGATAGCCGAGCGCACCGAAATTCTCGTTCAGCGCCTCGATGCCGTCCCAGAAGCTGCCTGACAGATCGAGCTTGCGGCCAATCAGGCCGAGCGCCTCGACGCCGCCGATCACCAGCGCCACGATCACCGACACCAGCGTGATGATCATGTTGTAATACAGCTTGCGGATCGGCTTCACGAAAGCCCAGCCATAGGCGCGCACCATCAAGACCGAGTCCGTCGCATCGACCAGCGACATTCCCGCCGTGAACAGTGCGGGAAACACGAGAATCGACCACATCGACATGCCATCGGCGCTTTGCGAGGCGGAGATACCCAGCAGCGCGATTTCGGTCGCGGTGTCGAAGCCGAGGCCGAACAGGATGCCGAGCGGATACATGTGCCAGCTCTTCGAGATCACGGCGAAGACCGAACGCAGCATGCGGCCGATGACGCCGCGCTGCGAAAGCAAAACATTGAGATCTTCATCGATGAATCGCTCGCCGCGCTTCACTGCCTTGAACAGCCGATACACCGATACGAGAATGAATATATTGGCCACTGCCACGATCAGCAGGAAGAAAGCCGAGACGCTCGTACCAATCAGGCCGCCGATTTCCTTGAAGTCCGCGAATTTCTCCTGCAGTGCCGACACTGCCAGCGCCACGAAGATGGATGCCACGACGACCACAGTGGAGTGACCGAGCGAGAAAAACAGGCCTACGGACAGCGGCCGCTTGCCGGACTGCATGAGCTTGCGCGTTACATTATCGATGGCTGCAATGTGGTCGGCGTCAACGGCGTGGCGCAGGCCGAAGGTGTAGGCGAGCAGCGCGGTACCCAGCAGAACCGGCTGGTCGCGGAAGGCGATCAGGGCCCATATCCAGGCCAGCACATTGGCCGGGATCAGAATGGCGTAGATGGCGATGATGCGGCCGCGCAGGTTGTCGGGGCCATCGTTGAACAGTGTGCGGATCATGGAGATTCTTGCAGTCCGGATTACCACCGGATTGTCTCAGGAAGGCCTGACGGACGCAACCTGGCCTCATTCGCGTCGAATTCGCCGCATTTCCGGCACAAAGCGATTAACTGCAGCGGCCAGTTAGGTGGCAGCAGGGGTGCCGCTTCCTATATCTACGTGATAAGAATGACACAGAGTTCGCTGCGCGCCGATCGCGCGGCCTAACCCGAGGCGTTGATGGACACCGAACAGGAACAGAAGACACCCGCAGAACTGAAGGAAATCCGGCTCGCCCGCAAGGCGGCGCAGGAAGCCGAAGGCGTGAAGGCGATGGCCGACATTGCGGCCGCCGATGTCGCCATCCGCAAGCGGACCGAGGAACTACGCGCGCTTCGCCTTGCCAGGGAAGCCGAAGAACTGGCCAACCCGCCCGAACCCAAACCGAAAGCTACCAGAAAAAAGAAAACGAGCTGATGCCAACTGACGACAAAGCGACGAAATCCGAACGCGACGCCGCGGCCAAAGCGGTACTCGACAACATGGCCCGACTGAAGGCCATGCGCCTTGCCCGCGAAGCGGTATCGCCCCCCGCGCCGGCCAAGAAGAAGACCGCAACGAAATCGGGCAAGACGTCTTCGAGCAAGACATCTTCAAGCAAATCGACGGAAAAAGCACAGGCCCTGGCAGCGTGGCTCGCCGATCAGCGCAGCGGCGGCCGCAGGACCTGACTATCGCAGGACCTGCTTTCGCAGGGTCTGATCTATCTCAGGCCGCGCTCGGCGCAGGCCATTCGATCATGGTACGGGTCTTGGTCGCAGAATCGTAGACTTGGATCTGAAGCATCTGAAACTCGTTCTTCAGCTTCATGCCGGCTTCTTCCGCGGCTTCGACCGTATCGTGATGGGATTTGAAATGGCCATCCACCACCAGTGAATAACCTTCGGTCGGCGCCCTGTCGGCGCGAATGAATTTGCGCGCCTGCGGTTCGTCGAGCTCTAACTTCGGTTTTTTCATCGTCACTCCAGAACAAGATTCGCCCGATTTCAAAGCGGGCAGGATTCGCCCCCGTTTACACGGTCATGCGGAAAAACACAGGGCAATTGCGGGATTACGGCAATATCTGCTTCAATCACGGTCAGAATGAGGTCAACACAAGCAATCCGGCGGGGAAAATGATGAGCGGACGAGTGGGCGGAGCCCGCGACGACAAACCGGCCAAGGACGACAAGCAAAAACCCGTCCCCACGCCGCCGCGGCCTGACGACGACGAGGAAGACGGCGATATCGCCACACCGAAACGCGATCGCGACGACGAAGATGTCTAGCTGTGCGAAGGCATCGCTATATAAGACATCGGCGCGCCACGACTGACGCGCCGATAAATTTCAGATAGCGACGAGTCGTTAAGCTGCCTTGAGGCCGACATCCGGCAGCATCGGACGGTGACGCAGCGCCTTGGTCATGATCCCTTCCACTTCCGCCTTTTCATGCGGCAGCAGCGCCAGACGTGGCGGCCGGGTCAGTGCGGTACCGCGGCCCATGATGTTTTCGCACAGCTTGATGCACTGGACGAGATCCGGGCGCGCATCGAGATGCAACAGCGGCATGAACCACTCATAGATCGCCATCGCCTCTTGGAGCCGTCCGGCCTTGGCCAGACGGAACAGCGTCTCGCCCTCGCGCGGGAAGGCATTGGACATGCCAGACACCCAGCCGACCGCGCCCATCGCTACGCTCTCGACGATCACGTCGTCGAGGCCGGCGAACAACACGAAGCGGTCGCCGACCATGTTGCGCGTGTCGATGAAGCGGCGTGTATCGCCCGACGAATCCTTGAAGCAGACGACCGTGTCGACATCGGCCAGCGTGGCGAGAATGTCGGGGGTGACATCGTTCTTGTAGATCGGTGGGTTGTTGTAGAGCATCACCGGCAGATCGGTGGCGGTGGCGACCGAACGGAAGTGCGCGGCAGTCTCGTGCGGCTTGGACGAATAGACCAAAGCGGGCATCACCATGATGCCATCGATGCCGACGCGCGCGGCTTCCTTGGCGGTATCCACGGCAAAGGCCGTGGTGAATTCGGCGATACCGCAGAGCACGGGCACGCGGCCCTTCGCGACCGACTTGGCCGCTTCCATGATCGCGATCTTTTCCTTGCGCTCGAGCGAGGTGTTCTCGCCGACTGAGCCGCAGATGATCAGGCCGGACACACCGTCACAGATCAGGCCGTCCATGACCTTCGCGGTGGCGTCGATGTCGAGCGACAGATCGTCATGAAATTGCGTAGTGACAGCCGGGAAGACGCCTTCCCAGGAAATGCGGGGACTCATGGCAAAACTCCGTGTGATGCCGGCGCGCATAGCGCGCCGGCTGATGAGGACGATGGGTTGGAATTGAAGATCAGATCGTCGCGCCGACCTTGCGCAGCTCGGCGAGCACAGGCGCTTTGGGCAGCCAGATCTTGTCGAATTCAGCGATGACGGCTTCGGTATCCTTGACGGCCACCTGACGCACCGGCACCGACGTGCCCTTGAAATTCTCGATCAGTGCCGGCTCGCCAGCAGCCAATTCGTCGATCTGCGCATCGAGCGTCGACTTCACCGCCTTGGTGATCAGCTCCTTGTCGGCGGCGGGCAGCGACTGCCAGACGCGGCCGGACACGACGGCGGCCATCGGCATAAAGACGGCATTCATCTGCAGGATCGACTTCGACACCTTGTCGAAGCGCTGGTTCCAGGAGAATTCCAGATCGGCTTCCAGACCATCGACCTGGCCATTCGACATGGCGTCGAACACCTGCGGCGTCGGAATCGGCGTCGGTGCGGCGCCGAGCGATGAGTAGAAGTCGCGATAGACCGGCGTCGGATTGATACGCAGCTTCATGCCCTTGATGTCAGCGAGCGTGTTGAGATCCCTGACCGCGAAGACCGCGCGCATGCCGGTGATGCCCCAGCCGAGGCCAATGGTGCCGGTTTCCGCAGGCAGCACGTCGAACAGTTTGACGGCCGCCGGATGACGCACGAATTTCGCCACGGCTGGCGTGGAGCGCACGATATAGGGCGCGTTGATCGCCGCGATATGCGGCACGCGCGAACCGAGTTCGGCAGCCTGGATGAAGCCCATATCGAGCGCGCCGGTCTGCAACTGCTGCATCATCGCCGCCTCGTTGCCGAGCTGGCCGGAGTGAAACACCGTCATGGTTAGACGGCCCTTGGTCTCTTCCTTGAGCTGATCAGCGAGCTTCAGCGCAGCCTTGTTCCAGGAATGGCCGTTCGGCGTGATCAGGCCGAGACGCAGCTCCTTGGCCTGCGCCAATGCGAGCGACGGCGCGAACACCGAAGCAGCAGCCGATGCGGCGAGGAAGCGACGACGTGAGATGGTCATGACGGAGGCTCCTTGATGGGTATGGGGGCTTACTTGATGAGGGCGAGAGACAGATACGGATAGAGCGAGAGCAGCACCAACAGGATGCATGAGATGAAGAAGAACGGCAGCGTCACCATGAACATCTTGCCGGGCTTGGCGCCTGTGACGGCGGCGGCGACGAAGAAACAGAGTCCGACCGGCGGCGACAGCAATCCGAGCACGAGATTGATCACGACGACTACGCCGAAGTGACGTGGGTCGATGTGGTAGATCTCGGTCGCCACCGGCAGCAGGATCGGCACGGTCATGATCAGGCCGGGCACGCCGTCGATCACCGTGCCGATGACCAGCAGGATGACATTGCAGATCAGCATGAAGCTGATCGGATCCTTGGCAACTGTCTGGATCCAGGCGGCGGTCTCCTGCGGCACCTTGCCGAAGATCAGAACCCAGGAAAACACGGCGGCAGCGGCAACGAGAAACAGCACGATCGCCGAATAGATGCCCGAGCGCAGCATCATTTGCGGCAGTTGCGACCATTCGAATTCCTTGGTCCAGTATTTGCCTACGACCGCAGCGGCGACAGCGCCGACGGCAGCCGATTCCGTTGCGTTCGCCAGACCGCCGAGGATGGAGCCGACGATGACGATGGGAATCAAAAGCGTCGGCGAGGTGCGCAGGATGGTCATCACACGCTGTTTCGGCGTCTGATAGTCCGCACGCGGATAGTTGTAGACGTAGCCCATCAGCGCGATGACGACACAAAACATCACCGTGAGGATGACACCGGGAATGATGCCCGCGATCAACATGTCGCTGACCGACACCTGCGCCAGCACGCTGTAGACCACGAACATTACCGACGGCGGAATGATCGGGCCGAGCATGCCGCCGTAGGCGGTGAGACCGGCAGCGAAGGTCTTGTCGTAGCCTTTCTTTTCCATTTCCGGGACCATGATCTGCGCCATGATCGCGACCTGTGCGGTCGCCGAGCCGAGAATGGAGGAGATGAACATATTGGCGAGAATGTTGACGTAAGCCAGTCCGCCCTTCAGTGAGCCGACAAAGGCCATCGCCATGTCGACGATGCGCTTGGTGATGCCACCGCCATTCATGATCTCGCCGATCAGGATGAACAGCGGAATCGCGATCAGGCCATAGCTGTCGACACCGCCGAACAGCTGCAGCGGATAGGACTGGAACAGCACCGGATTGCCGGACGCCATGATGTAGACGAAGCCGGCGAGGCAAAGGCAAAGACCGATCGGCACGCCGACCAGCATGATCACCGTGAATGCGGCGAAGGTGATCATATTAGTTCACCCCGTCGAGTTCGGAGAGCTGGAAGCCTTTCGGCGGCACCTTGGCGACGAGGCCGAGGTCCTCGAGCAGATTCGCAATGCCATGGATGGTGATCGACACCGCGAAAATGGGCAGTGTCAGATAGAGGACCCATGTCGGCCAGTTCAGCGTCTGGGTGCGCTCGGTGTAGAGAAAATTGAAGGTCTGGCCCGCGAACTTCTTCGCGTTGAAGCCTGCTTGCGCAAGGCCGATCGGGTCCATCCAGAGCATGCAGGTGACGATCAGGCCGACACCGAACACGATCACCGTGCTCGTGGCGATAATCTTGAAGATCTGCTGGCTTCTGGCCGACAGACGTTCGGTCATCATGGTGACCGCAAAGTCGAGCCGCAGGCGGGTCATCGCGGAGGCGCCGATGAAGGTCAGCCAGACCACCGAATACACCGCCGACTCATCGATCCAGTAGATCGGGAAGTGCGAATAGCGGGTGACGACATTCACCAGGATCAGCGCCGTCAGCAGATACATCAGGCCCATCAGAGCCAGCCGCTCGAAGGCCAGCAGCCCGGCGGACGCCACCAGGATGACCCGGCGGGCCCCGATGGCCGGGGCCGTCGACATCGTCTGGTCACTCATAAACTGCCCCCGCTGTCACGATTGTGATATGATTTTTGGATCGTATAATTTATACAATTTCGCTGTCAAACGCTGATTTGCACAAATTCGCGCCTTGAGGAGTTTTTGTGCGGCAGCGAAGACGGGACGAGATCTGAGATCAATCCGGCCGAAATCCAGAGAAAAGGCTCGATAAATCAATGAGCGCGCCGCTAAAGCACCGCACCCTGTCGGCCATGATCGCGGATCAACTCCGGCAGGCCATCCTCGACGGCACCCACCCGGCCGGCGCGCAGTTGCGCCAGGACGCCTTGGGCGAGGCCTATGGCGTCAGCCGGATTCCGGTGCGGGAAGCCCTGTTTCAGCTTGAGGCCGAAGGGCTGGTGAAGATCGTCCCGCAGAAGGGCGCCATCGTCTCGGAACTGTCGCTCGACGAAATCAACGACGTGTTCGATCTCCGGGCCATCCTCGAGCCACGGATGCTGGCGCAGTCCGCGCCGCATTTCGTCGACGACGACTTCGCTGCACTCAACGACATCCAGCACCGCTTCGAGAAGGCGATTGCCGCCGGCAATATCAGCGAATGGGGACAGCTCAACGCCGATTTCCACATGGCGATGTATGTCCGGGCGCGGCAGCCGCGCACACAGACGATCGTGATGGCGCTGCTGCAAACCAGCGACCGCTACACGCGCATGCAACTCTCGACCACCACCGCGATGGGCATCGCCGAGAAAGAACACGCCGAACTCATCGCGCTGTGCCGCAGCCAGAAGATCGATGACGCCTGCCGTTTCCTTGAACGTCACATCGAGTCGGTGCGCGCAGACCTTTTGCGCGTCATCGGCCGCACCATTCCGAAGAGCGGCGCGGCGTAGACACGCCGCTCAGATCGCGTTGATCGCAGTCTATGCGAGCTCTTGCTCCACCAGCCCGGCGAGATAGCTCGCGCCGATCGGTAGGAGATCGTCGTTGAAATCGTAGCCGGGATTGTGAACGGGCACGCCGCCCTTGTCGGCGGTGCGCTGCCCGAACATCAGATAGGCACCACGGTTGCGTTCGAGCATGAACGCGAAATCTTCACCGGCAAGAATTGGATTGCCTTCGCGCAGCACCTCGGTAACGCCCGGCACCGCCGCCGCCGCTTCTGCCGCGCGCACCGTCTCGTCGGCCGTATTGATCGTGGCCGGATAGGCGTGGCGATACTCGATCTCCGCCGTGCCGCCGCAGGCCTGCGCGGTCAGCGTCACCGTGCGCATGAACAACTCCTCGACGCGCTCGCGCACCTCGGGCTTCAGCGTACGTACCGAGCCGCGCAACTCCACCGTCTCGGGCAGAACGATGTCCGAGGTACCGCCGTGGATCTGGCCGATGCTGATGATGGCGGATTCCAGCGCATCGACCTGACGGGACGGAATCGCGTTCAGCGCATTCACCACTTGCGCGGCCATCGCCACCGTATCGATGCCCTGATGCGGATGCGCGCCATGCGACGAGCGCCCACGCAGCGTTACCTTGAAATAATCGATCGCCGCTAGCGCCGTGCCGGTCAGCGCCTTGACGCTGCCGAGCGGCATGTCCGGGCTGTTGTGGATCGCATAGATGGAATCGCACGGGAAACGCTCGAACAACCCGTCGTCCATCATCGCCTTGGCGCCAGCGAGGCCTTCCTCGGCCGGCTGAAAGATCAGATGCACCGTGCCGGCGAAATTGCGCGTCTCGGCAAGATATTTCGCAGCACCAAGCAACATCGTGGTGTGACCGTCATGGCCGCAGGCATGCATACGGCCGGCATTCTGCGAGCGATGGGCAAAACCATTGCCCTCCTCCATCGGCAGCGCGTCCATATCAGCGCGCAAGCCAATGGCCCGGTTGCTGCCGGCAGCCTGATGACGGCCGCGGATTACGCCGACGACGCCGGTACCGCCGAAACCGCGATGCACCTCGATGCCCCACTCCGACAACCGCTCCGCGACCAGCGCGCTGGTGCGCTCCTCCTCGAAGCCAATCTCCGGATGCGCATGGAAATCCCTGCGCCATGCGGTCATTTCCGGGTGCAATTGGTCGAGACGTTCGCGCGGGGTCATATGTTCTCACCTTTGGGCTTGTCCTGCCCATAGGCTAGCCCGGTGATCATGCCCTCGCAACCAACCGGCCGCACACGCTGCGCGCGCCACACACTTCAGCGCTCCGTGGTGACACCAAGCAGTTGGGATTAGCGGCTGCGAGATGCGCGCCACCACATGATCGACATCGTGATCGATCAGCCTCTCTGTGAATGCTGTGCGTTCTGGAAAATGGCATGCCATTCAGAATAAAACTGCGAACTCCTATGCTTTTGAAATAGATATATAATTTCGATTGAATACCTCACGCGATCCTCGCATGCACTCAAATGGACAGCAGCCCCCCTTTGGGGAAGAGAAGAAGTGTCGCGGCGCTCGCGCACTCACCATCGACAGCGCGGGGGCCTGACTATCTCGCGAGAGAGTTGGTCATCGATAACGAATTGCAGCTGTCGGATGGGAGGCCTATGCTGAGCCTATAACCACGCAGCCGCCCATCGCACGGCGAGAGTCTGCAGACAAAGACCTTACGATGGATGGCTTGCATTTTGCCCCGGAGGTCACGCCATGACCATTGCTCCCACACTCCAGAAATACCTGGCCGCTGAAAACATCCAATACGAGGTGATCCCGCACGAACTTCGTATGACGTCCTCTGGCACGGCTGAGGCATGTCATATCTCGGGCGATCGCCTCGCCAAGGGCATCGTGTTGCGGCGTGACGGAGAATATATACTGGCCGTCTTGCCCGCATCGCATCACCTCCGCCTGTCGGACCTGAGGACATCACTCGGCGACAATGTCCACATGGCCGATGAAACCGAGATCCATCAGCTGTTCCGCGACTGCGCACACGGTGCAGTTCCTGCCGTCGGTAAGTGCTACGGGCTGGATATCATCGTTGACGACAGCATCCAGGCGCAGCCGGAGGTCTATCTGGAAGCTGGCGATCACGAGACGCTGCTTCATATGGGTCACGCGCAGTTTGCTCGCCTGATGGCCAACGCGCAGCACGGGCGCTTTAGCGCGCATGACTGAGAATTAGTCGGACGATCCGCGGCGACCGTCGCGGTCCCGAATGGGAAGATTATGCCGCTGCTAAACTGTAGCTGCAGCGGTGCAACGCCTCTTTACGTCTCATGCCCTGCATCGAAATCGTCTTCGAAACGCAAATGCTTGACGCTGCGGCCGCGGCGCCGCACAAGCTTCAGGGCCTCCACCCCGATCCTGATATGCCTTTCGACATAGTTCGCGGTCACCTCCTGATCCGACGCTTCGGTCTTCACACCCTCGGGAATCATTGGCTGATCGGACACGAGAAGCAGTGCGCCAGTCGAAATGTGATTGGCAAATCCCGCAGCAAAGATTGTTGCGGTCTCCATGTCGATCGCCATGCTCCGTGTACGACGCAATATATCCCTGAAGCGATCATCATGTTCCCAGACACGACGATTGGTCGTGTACACGGTGCCGGTCCAATAGTCGTGACCGAGATCGCGGATCATGGTCGACACCGCGCGTTGCAACTGGAACGCGGGCAGCGCAGGAACCTCCGGGGGCAAGTAATCATTTGAGGTGCCTTCGCCCCGAATAGCCGCAATCGGTAGAACCAAATCGCCAATTTTATTTTTGCGTTTCAACCCACCGCATTTGCCGAGAAACAACACGGCTTTCGGCGCGATGGCACTTAACAGATCCATCACGGTTGCAGCATTCGGGCTTCCCATGCCGAAGTTAATCAGAGTGATACCATCGGCAGTCGCATTGGGCATCGGTCGATCTGCGCCCTTTACCAAACTGCCATACGCCGTGGCGAACCATTCGACGTAGTTGTCGAAGTTGGTCAAGAGAACATACTCACCGAACTCAGCAAGCGGCGTGCCGGTGTAACGCGGCAACCAGTTTTCTACGATATCCTTTTTCTCTTTCATTCCCAACGATCTCGTCCGGAGGTGTGCAACACCGCCGCCTGCCAAACTAGTGGATAGGACCGCTCCCTGTCCAATGAGACACGTTTGGATTATTTGGGTTCCATTAATCCACTTGCAACCGTGGATGGTCCGGGCCTTGCGTCGAATGCGCGCTGTTCAGGAGGGTGGATTGCAACAGCGGCCGCGTTTGTCCGGTCTGATCGCGCAGGAATGATGTTTTCTTCTGCGACCTCGCACGTAATTGATTGTATAGTTGGAGGACATGGAGGGAGGCGAGACATACTGCATTGCATCAATTCACCTGAACTCTAGGAACGGAGGTTCGCCATGAAAGTCAAAGAGGTGATGCACAAAGGTGTCGACTGGGTCAGCCCCGACACTCCTGTCACCGAACTCGCGAAATTGATGCGGGGGCATGACATTGGCTGCGTTCCGGTTGGCGAGGACGACCGCCTGATTGGGATGGTGACCGACCGCGACATTGTCTGCAAAGGGCTCGCGAGGAACAGCTTCGATGCCGGCCGCGCGACGGCACGCGATGTGATGACCGAAGGTATCCATTGTTGCCGGGAGGACGATGACCTCGCAAAGGCAATACATCACATGGAGAAACTGCGGGTTCGCAGGCTACCGGTGATCAACAAGAGTAAACGGATGGTCGGTATCGTCAGTCTGGGCGACGTCAGCCATTCTGCGTCAGGTGATTTGTTGTCCGAATGCGTCAAGAGCGTTTCGGCCCATCACTGAAACACGGCCAGCGCTCCTCTTGCGATCCGGCGGAGGGGCGCGGCCAGTCGGCACGATCGTCGAACAGTTCGATGACAGAACTTTGCTCATCGAGCCGCGATGAAGAAGGCCGTGCCTACGCGGTCACGCCATTGTTCGGAGGCGAAGCGAGGGCGTGGATCGAAACTGCGAACTTCTTATGCCATTGAGACTGCCTGATAATATCGACGATTCTTCTCGTCTTGCGCAGCCCTCACATTCGTTTCGACAACGAGCGATGGCTCGCCAATCCCGGTCGTATTGAGATTCTGCCAGGACCCCCCACATCATCTTGATAAGGGAGTCCAGGCTGTGCAGACCGTACAGGCTACTCTTGCGGCGACAATTGCGATTGTCGCTCTGGCTGTCTCCCCCACCACGTCTGTCTCGGCGGAGGGGAGTGGAAAACTCGTGCTGACGATCGCAATCGACGGAGCGATCGGACCGGCAACCGCCAGTTATGTGAAAGACGCTCTCGCCAAGGCGAACGAACGGCGCGCCGAAGCTGTCATTCTGCGTCTGAATACGCCGGGCGGTCTCGTCACCAGCATGCGCGAGACCATCGCCGACGTGCTGGCATCGCCCGTTCCTGTCATAGGTTATGTCGCCCCGTCGGGAGCCCATGCTGCCAGCGCCGGCACCTATATTCTCTATGCAACGCATATCGCCGCAATGGCGCCGGGCACCAATATCGGCGCGGCGACGCCAGTGCAAATCGGCAGTCCGGTGCCGGGCCTGCCGGGCATCACCCCTGACAAAGACGGCAAGGACAAGAAGGACAGCACCCAGCAAACGGAGCCGAGGGATGCGATGATGGCGAAGACGACGAACGACGCCGTCGCCTTTATCCGCAGCCTTGCCGAGTTACGCGGACGTAACGCCGATTGGGCAGAGAAGGCTGTCCGCGAGGCAGCCAGTCTTTCCGCCAGTGCTGCGTTGCAAGCGAATGTCATCGATCTCATTGCGCGCGACCCGGTCGAACTGCTCAGGCAAGTCGATGGTCGCGTCGTGGAGCTTCCCGGTGGCGACAGACGGCATCTGGCGACGAAGGATGCGATGATCGAGACGATCGATTCCGGATGGATCGCGCAATTTCTGTCTGTGATCACCAACCCCAACGTCGCCTTCATTCTTCTGCTGGTTGGCATCTACGGCCTGATTTTTGAATTCATGTCTCCTGGCGCCGTCGCGCCCGGCGTGGTCGGTACGATCTGTCTGCTGCTGGGCCTCTATGCCTTCAACCTGCTGCCGATCAGCTATGCCGGCCTTGGGCTGATGATGTTGGGGATCGCGCTTCTAATTATAGAGGCCTTCAACCCGACCGTGGTTCTTGGCCTCAGCGGAGCCATCGCCCTCGTCCTTGGTGGGTTGATGTTGTTCAGGATCGACGCGCCCGGATACCGGCTGTCATGGACACTCGTCGGCATCGTGACGGCGATGTTCATCGGACTGCTGCTCATTGTGCTCGGCTCGCTTCAGCGCGCGCGCAAAGCTCCGGCACGAGTCGGCGGGCAGGCCATGCGCGGCCTGCCCGCCGAAGTTCTCGACTGGAATGACATCGAAGGTCACGTCTTCACGCAGGGTGAGCGCTGGCGAGCCCGCGGCATGGAAACATTCAAGCCCGGAGAGACGGTCGAGATCGCCAGCATCACGGATCTGACGCTGATGGTGCGTCGCCCGCCGGCACTCAGCGCCGGTGAAGGAGGTGTGCGATGATGCTCGATTACATAGCCTATTCGCTGCTCGCGATCATCGTGATCGCCTTTCTCTCCTCCGCCGTTCGCATCCTGCGGGAATACGAGCGCGGCATCGTCTTCACGCTCGGACGGTTCACCGGCGTGAAAGGTCCGGGGCTCATCATCCTTATTCCGTTCGTGCAGCAGATGGTGAAGGCCGATCTCAGGGTGATGGTGCAGGATGTGCCGCCGCAGGACGTCATTTCCCGCGATAATGTTTCCGTCAAGGTGAACGCCGTTCTCTATTTCCGCATCGTCGACCCGGAACGTGCGATCATCAAGGTCGGGAATTTCATGGCCGCGACCAGCCAGTTGGCACAGACCACGCTGCGCTCGGTGCTCGGCAAGCATGAGCTGGATGAAATGCTCGCAGAGCGCGACAAACTCAACGCCGACATTCAGGAGATCCTCGATCAGCAAACTGACGCGTGGGGCATCAAGGTCACCAACATCGAGATCAAGGATATCGACCTCAATGAGAACATGGTGCGTGCCATCGCCAAGCAGGCCGAGGCGGAGCGGCTGCGGCGGGCGAAAGTGATCAATGCGATAGGCGAGCAGCAAGCCGCCGAGAAGCTCGTCGAGGCTGGCCGGATCCTCGCTCAGGAGCCGCAGGCGATGCAGCTGCGCTATTTTGCGGCGTTGCACGACATTGCAGGCGAGCGATCATCGACTGTGGTCTTTCCGTTGCCGATGGATCTGCTCAGCCATATGACACCGCGGCCGGGCGGAGTACCGTGAATCTACTTCTTGTGCTTCAGCGCCAGCTGAAGTCTGTCATGGCCCGAACGAACCATGACTTGCACCGGCTTGCTCATCCCCCAATTTACCATCAATGAGTATCCTCGGCGCGCTCGTCGACAGGCACATGTGACGGGTGTCGTGCGTCGCCGCGCCGGTTTTGTGGACGCACGTACATCGTCATCGCTTCCGGGAGCTCCGCCTTGACTTTCAGAGCGGCGACAAGCGCGTCCTCGGCGTCCACGACGACATGGCCCGCCTTGCCCTTCAGCTTGAATCCAACGGTAAATTGCATCTGCGCACCACCTCATCTTCACTAATTGTCTCGCCCGCCTACTTTCCGCCAGCGGGCGCCATCTCGGCCTTCTTTCCTGTCGACATGACATTTGGCCGGCGCGTGGCACCTCGCGGACGTGCCTCCGGTCCGCAATCAGCCCAGCGACTTGATGATCTCCCGGTAAGCTGTTTCGGGAAACGCTTTCAATGTGTGCGTTCGAATGTTTCCCAGCATGCCCAGCTGCAAATTGAATCGCGCGGCGACGGTATCGTCCGGCGCTTCGTAAACCGCGACGATGTCATAGTCGCCCATGGTCAGAAAGAACGATTTGAACTCGCCGTCCATATCCTTGAGAGCTTTCTTCGCCAAGTCGAGACGACGCGGCGAGTCCTTGACGTGTTGGATACCTTGATCAGTCCAGTTTGCAAGCATGATATATGTAGTCATGGAAGTCCTCCTTGCGCACGAGACCCCCGCTCATCTTCACGCCCCAGTCTTGAAGAAAATGATCCGGCTCAACAACGTGTAGTCCGATTCAAACACCATGATCCCCACAAAAACCAACAACACCAACGGTGGGAGCAGGATGGCATAGGCCAAAGCCAGACGCTCCCACGCCATGTGCATGAAGACCGCAACAATCAAGCCCGCCTTCAACATCATGAACAGCACGATGAGAGACCACCTCAGATATCCCTGCAGGTTGAAGTAGTCGACGAGGTAAGAGCATGTACTCAAGACAAACAGCCATCCCCAGACCACGAGATAAAGCTTGATCGGGTGCTGGTGTCCCTCGGCATGTGCCGCGGGAGTTTCATGAGGTGTTGCATGTAGCGTGACTTCAGCCATGTTTTTCCCTCACCAAAGATAGAAAAAGGCAAAGATAAACACCCATACCAAATCGACGAAATGCCAATACAGGCCGGTGATTTCGACAATCTCGTAGTTCCCCTTCCTGCTTGTGAAAAATCCCCGACGTTCAGTCTCGAAATCTCCGCGCCAAACCTTTCGCGCAATGATGATCAGGAAAATAACGCCAATCGTTACGTGCGTTCCGTGGAATCCTGTAATCATGAAAAAGCATGAGCCGAATTGCTCTGCCCCCCACGGATTTTCCCAGGGCCTCACCCCCTCCATGATCAGCTTGGTCCATTCGAAAGCCTGCATTCCGACAAATGTCGCACCGAACGCGGCGGTCACCAGCATCAGAATCGCCGTTTTGCGGCGATCGTGGCGGTAGCCGAAATTGACGGCCATCGCCATGGTCCCGCTGCTGCTGATCAGCACGAAGGTCATGATGGCAATCAGAATGAGCGGGATGTGTTGTCCTGCAATCGTCAGAGCGAAGACTTCACTCGGGTTTGGCCAGGGCACCGTCGTGGACATGCGCGCCGTCATGTACGACAGCAGGAAGCAACCGAAGATAAAGGTATCGCTGAGGAGAAAGATCCACATCATGGCCTTTCCCCAGGATACATTCTTGAATGCCCGTTGATCCGAGGACCAGTCAGCGACAATACCTTGCCAGCCTGCGGTCGTCGTTCGGCGCTTTTCGATGTTTGTCAGCACAGTCTCTGTCATCGCATCGATGCCTTCCCTATGTCAGCAACTGGCGACAGATGGTGACGAAGTCATCCGCCCAGCCTGTCAGCAGAGCGAGCAGGATCAACCAGACCAAAAGCAGGAAATGCCAATACATCGTGCACAGTTCCACACTCAAACGCAGGCGCGGGATTTCAACACCACGCCATGCCTTGACGATGGTTCTGCCCAGAGCGACGAGACCGCCGAGCAGGTGCAGTCCATGGACTGCGGTGATCAGATAGAAGAAGGCGTTGGCAGGATTGGCCGCCAGAAAGTAGCCCCCGGTGTTGAGCTGCTGCCACACCAGCAACTGACCTATCAGGAAAACAACGGCGGAAAGGCCGCTTGCAAGCAGGCCGATCAGCACATTTTCGCTGTCGTCGCGATGTGCGGAAACCTGCGCCCATTGCAGTGCGCCGCTGCTCACGATCAGAACACCGGTGTTGAACCACAGCAACCCGGGCACGGGCAGCGACCGCCAGTCGATCAGTTGCATGCGCATGGAGTAAGCGCTGACGAAGAGCGCAAACAACGACCCGACGACCGCGAGAAACACACCCAAACCTATTTTCGCCGCCGGCAACGACATCGAACTTCCGCCGGGAAAATCGCCGACCGCCCCCTCCTCCAGCCAGGGCTTGGCCGCAAGCCGTTGCTGCGAGAGCCACCATCCCGCAATGGCCGCTATTCCAGCCATGAACAGGACGACGGCCGTCATGGATGCGCTCCCTTCGGCGTCGAGCTGGCCGGCGGTTCATTCTGGGGGATGAAATCCCGTGCTGCGCCGGGCACGCTATAATCATAAGCCCAGCGATAGACGACCGGGAGTTCCTTGCCCCAGTTGCCATGTGCCGGCGGCGTCTGCGGCGTTTGCCACTCGAGCGTGGTCGCGTTCCACGGATTGCCGCCGGCGTCCTCGCCCTTGGACAGGCTCCGGATCATGTTGAACACAAATACGAGCTGGGCAAAGCCGACGATGAGCGCAGCGATACTCATGAATGCATTCAGGTCATGGGCCGACGCCGGGACGAATGCCGTCCCGCCGATGTCGTGATAGCGGCGCGGCACACCCAGCAGCCCGAGATAATGCATGGGGAAGAAGATCGCGTAAGCTCCAAGGAACGTGACCCAAAAATGGAAGCGCCCCAGCGTCTCGTTCAGCATCCGTCCCGTCACTTTCGGATACCAGTGATAGATCGCACCAAACACGACCATGATCGGCGCAACCCCCATGACCATGTGAAAATGGGCGACCACGAACATGGTATCAGACAACGGAACGTCCACGACGACGTTGCCAAGGAACAGGCCAGTCAGACCGCCATTGACGAACGTGATGATGAATGCGAGCGCGAACAGCATCGGAACGGTGAGATGAATGTCGCCACGCCACAGGGTCAGGATCCAGTTGTATACCTTGATCGCCGTGGGGATCGCGATGATGAGGGTCGTTGTTGCGAAGAAAAATCCGAACTTCGGATTCATACCACTGACATACATGTGGTGCGCCCACACCACGAAGCTCATCGCTCCGATTCCAACAATCGCCCACACCATCATGCGATAGCCGAAAATATTCTTTCGCGCATGAGTACTGATGAGGTCAGAGACAATGCCAAAAGCAGGTAACGCAACGATATAGACTTCGGGGTGGCCGAAAAACCAGAACAGGTGCTGGAACAGCAGCGGACTGCCACCGCCGTACTTCCCCAGCTGACCCATCTCCACGAGCGTTGGCATGAAGAAGCTGGTGCCAAGAAGCCGATCGAACAGCATCATCACCGAGGCGACGAACAAGGCTGGAAATGCGAGCAACGCCATCACGGTCGCTGTAAAAATGCCCCACACCGTCAAAGGCAGCCGCATCAGCGTCATTCCGCGCGTGCGACCCTGCAGCACCGTCACGACGTAATTCAAGCCGCCCATGGTGAAGCCGATAATGAACAGGATCAGCGACACCAGCATCATGATGATGCCTGCTTCCTGTCCGGGGCTTCCGGAAAGAATGGCCTGCGGCGGATACAGCGTCCAGCCAGCGCCGGTCGGCCCACCCGGTACAAAGAAGGTCGCAACCAGCACCAGCACGGCAAGCAGATAGATCCAGTAGCTCAGCATGTTCGCATAGGGGAACACCATGTCGCGAGCACCGACCATCAGCGGGATGAGATAATTCCCGAAGCCTCCGAGAAACAGCGCCGTGAGAAGGTAGATCACCATGATCATGCCATGCATGGTGATGAACTGAAGATACTGGCTCGGATCGATAAACGAAAACGTTCCGGGGAAACCAAGTTGCAGCCGCATCAGCCATGACAGCACCAGCGCAACCATACCGATGGCCATTGCCGTCATCGCATACTGGACCGCAATGATCTTGGCATCTTGCGAGAAGACATATCGCGTCCACCAACTTCTTGGGTGATAGAGATCGACCTCACCCACTTCGGCCGGCGGAATTCCTGCGAGTACGTCAGACGGGACATCAACCATTAAAATGTCCTCCCGGATTTATCCTCTGATCGTCGCTCATCGTAAGTGTTACAACGTGCAACGCCGCCGCGCCGGTCCTGCTATTTGCCGCGGGTCTTGTAAGTTGCCTTCGTGATGGGTCGGTGGCTGGATAACGCTGCGAATGTCTGCTGCTTCTCCAGCCATGCATGATATTCGCTCTCTTCCTGGACGATGACGTTGCTCCGCATTTGCGCATGCGCGATGCCGCACAATTCCGCGCAAAGAACCTCGAATGTTCCTGTGCGCGTGGGAGTGAACCAAAAGTATGTGACCGAGCCCGGCACCATATCCATCTTCGCCCGGAACTCAGGCACGTAGAAATCGTGCAGAACGTCGATTGAACGGAGCAATACCTTGACCGGCTTTCCGATCGGGAGATGCAAATCGTCGTTCTCAACCACGACGTCGTCCTGACCATTGGGATCGTTCGGATTCAAGCCCAGTGGATTCTCGGCACTGACGTTGCGGGCATCGACCGTCCCGAGCCGGCCGTCCTTTCCTGGCAGCCGGTAGCTCCAGCGCCATTGCTGGCCCATGACCTCGATCTCTGTTGCATCGGACGGCACCGTCACAAACTGATGCCAGACAACCAAACCAGGCGCCAACATCGCTCCGACACCGATCGCGGTCCCTATGGTGAGCCACCATTCGAGCCTTTTGTTTTCGGGCTCATAGGCCGCTTGTCTTCCTTCTTTGTGATGAAAACGGAAGATGCAATAGGCGATGAATGCGACGATCGCGAAGAAGACCGCTCCGGTGATCCAGAACGTCATGGTGATCGTGTCGTCGATGTAACTCCAGTTCGATGCGATCGGCGTCCACCACCATGGGCTAAGGAGGTGAAACAGCACCGAAGCGACTGCGACCAACAGCAGTATGAATGCTACAGCCATCCCTTGTTCATCCTTGCCTCTAGAGGCTGCGGACAAGACTTAGAAAAGGGCGCAGTTCACGTCTGCATCGATGGCTGATTTCGAGCTCGCCATCACAATGCTGGCCGCCTTGCCCTCTAACCGGTCGCAACATCAAATTCGAAAAGTTGCGATCGCTGGTGTCGTCGAACTACGGGCACTTGCCACTACAGGATGTTCCCCGGCAGGCTTGATTGTCAATAGACCGGCTTATTCCTCACGACGACGATAGCACCACGATCGAACCGTTGAGCAATGGCACGCGCAATGGATTCCCATATCGCATTGCAATACACGACACCGTGCGTCCGCATGGCAGACAAGGTGACGCGTCAATTGCCATCAGCCACGCGGTGAAACGTAAACCTTACAAAGGAAGAATTCACCGAACAGTGCGTGCTATTCTTTCCGGATTGCGCTAAACTTGCTGCACAGGTTGCGACAGGTTTTGCTCGGCAAAGCTCTCTTCGTTGAACTTGGCCGTCTTCCAAAACCAGTCGCGATTTCTGCGCACGAAGGCGAAGACTCGTCATTTGAAAGTGACCCGATCTCGCCGGTGCGAACGCATGGGAGATCGCGACCATGGCTACTCCGTATTCTGACAAGATCTCGCAGACAGTACCAGGCGCTTCCGATAGCGTCGCCGCGCCCGTCATTCGCAAGATCGGCTTGTCCGATCTGCATGATGCGTTGCGGCTGGGCTGGGAGGACTTCAAGGCGGTTCCGAGTCACGCCATTATTCTGTGCATTATCTATCCTGTTCTCGGGCTTGTGCTGGCCAGAATGACCCTTGGCTATTCGGTGTTACCGCTGCTTTTCCCACTAGCCGCCGGTTTTGCGTTGATTGGTCCTTTTGCAGCCCTCGGTCTCTATGAACTCAGCCGCCGCCGCGAACGCGGCGAAGAGGCGTCGGCATGGCATGCACTCGGCGTGCTGCGCTCGCCGTCCTTCGGGGCCATGCTTGGCCTCGGCACGCTCCTGCTCATTTTGTTCGTGGTCTGGGTGACCACAGCGAATGCGATTTACGTCTCCAAGTTCGGCAATGCCCCTGCGGCCAGCATTCCCGATTTCGCATCGCGCATCTTCACAACCACAGAGGGGCACCAACTGATCGTCCAGGGCTGCGGCGTCGGACTATTGTTCGCTATCATGGCCCTGTGCGTTAGCGTCGTGGCGTTTCCGCTGATGCTCGACCGACATGCGAGCGTGACAGACGCAGTTCAGACCTCGCTGCGGGTCGTGATGAAAAATCCTGTGACGATGGCGGCATGGGGTCTGATTGTGGCCGCGCTGCTGGTGGCCGGTTCGCTGCCGTTATTCGTCGGTCTCGCCGTTGTTCTGCCCCTACTCGGTCATGCCACCTGGCATCTTTATCGCAAGGTGCTGGAGCCGGACCCGAATCCTCGGCAGGACCCTCCCCGTCCACCGAAAGGGCGGCGCTATGCGGCCGATTTTCCGGTCTCTCTCTTCCCGTGGGGTCGCGATAAGCCGTAGGTCGAAACAAACGACCGGAGACGCACGTATCGGCTTCAGAATACGTCGAGCCACCCCGCGCGGATGAAATCCGCCCGAATGAGGGGCGATCGGCATATCCTGCCGGAAGCGGACTCCGCTCCCGGCAGGGTGTCCGCCCACGATCTATTAGGAGAACCCAAACAGCTTTGCTGGATTTGTGACCAGTATCTTTTCCAGCAAGGCATCGTCCGGCGCGTAGCGATAGAGCAATTCAAGCAGGTCGGCGTCGTTCGGCGGCTGGACAACCGATACAGGGTGCGGCCAGTCGCTTGCCCAGACGCAGCGATCGGGCGCGGCTTCGAGATAGGCTTGCGCGATGGGAACGACGTCGTCCCACGGCGGACCTTTCCTGGACGTCTTTTCGCCGAGCGAGAGCATCACCCAGAAATTGCCCTTCGACAGCAGATCGAGAACCGCACGCAAGTTCGGATCGTTCTTGCCGAGGGTTGGATCCGGGCGGCCCATGTGATCGATGAGGACCGGCACCTTGAGAGACGCGATCTTGTCGAGATTGGCGACGATGCCGTCCTTCTCCGGCTGGAATTTAGCGTACCAGCCGAGTTCGGAAATACGTGCGATCGCGCGCTCGTAGTCGCTGTCCGAAAGCACGGCGCCGAGCTCCTTGCGGAAGCTGAACCGCGCCCCGCCGACGCCGGCGTCATTCAGCTTGGCGAGATATGCATCGTCGCGTTCGGCGAAAACCAGCGCATTCGCGCAGGCCTTGTAGTTCGGCCCCATCGCCGCCAGCCCATCCAGAACCACCGAATGATCGGCACCATATGTCGTCGTCTGCACGATGATGCCACGCTCGATACCAAGCGCCTTGTGTACCCGGAGCGCAGCCTCCCAAGTCGCCGTCGGCATCTGATAGGCCGCGCCGGGCCGGACGGGATAGCGTTCCACGGGACCAAGCACATGGAACTGACTGTCGATGCTCTTCGGCGGCGGCTTGCGGGATGGCGTGCGCGGGTTTGGATCAAATGGAAGATAGTCGGGCATCTGTCGCTCCTTTAATCGATCACCGCAGTGAAATCGCATTGCACCAGGGCGCCGCCCTCCATCTCCATGGAGAGCGCATGACGGGCTGGGCGCGAATGCTCGTCGGGAAACATCTTGAGCCACTCGACATTGACCGGCCCGCGATTGCTGCGATCCTTGAGCCAGACCGTCATCTTGATGATGTCGTCAGTACTGCCGCCGCCGGCTTCCACGATCGCCTTCATATGCGCGAACATGTTGGCGCACTGGCTTTCGAGATCGGGTGGCATCTCGCTCGTCTTGGGATCGCGGCCGAGGATGACGCCGGACATCAGCAGATTGTTGATGCGGCAGGCATTGGGAATCGGATTTGCGTGCTTAAACTCGCCGATATGAACGCTGCGGCGGCGCCTGGAAGATGTCATGGCTGCAGTCTCCGGATAACGGTCAGACGAATTGGCACGACACCGAGCCATACGGCCCGTAATCGGCATGTATCGTATCGCCGCGGCTGACCTCGATCGGACGCGTGAAGGATCCGGCGAGCACCACCTCGCCTGCGGCGAGGTATTCGTCGTGCGGCGCGAGGCGATTGGCGAGCCACGCGATGCCGTTTGCCGGATGGTTCAGCACGCCGGCGGCGACGCCGGTCTCCTCGATCTGGCCATTCCGGAACAGCAACGCGCTGACCCAGCGCAAATCGACATCCAGCGGACGGAATGGACGACCTCCGACCACAAGCGCGGCATTCGCTGCGTTGTCGGAGATCGTGTCCACCACCGTGCGGGGCTTCTTGGTTTGCGGATGCACGCGGTGCATGCGCGTTTCCAGGATTTCGAGCGCCGGAGTGACGTAGGCTGTCGCGTTCAGCACGTCGAAGATCGTACAATCCGGCCCGCGCAGATCGGTCTTGAGCACGAAGGCCAGTTCGACCTCGATGCGCGGCGCGAAAAACCGTTCATAAGGGATGCTGCCGGCATCCTGATAGAACATGTCGGCGAACAGCACGCCGTAATCCGGCTCGGAGATGCTGACCGCGTTCTGCATTGCCTTCGAGGTCAGGCCGATCTTGTGGCCTTTGATCACTCGCCCGCGTTCAAGCTGCAGCGCCGTCCAGGTCCGCTGGATCGCATAGGCATCCTCGATGGTGAGATCGGGATAGTCGGCGGTGAACATGGTGATGAGCGTCTTGGTCCGCTCCGCCTCGTCGAGGCGACGCGCCAGCGTATCGGTGACCGTCTGATCAAGCACCGTTATTTCTCCTCTGCGACGACGTTGCGAAGAATGCCGATCTGCCTAGACTCAACCTCGACGACATCGCCTGGCTTGAGCCAACGCGGCGGCGTGAAGCGGGCGCCGGCGCCGGTCGGCGTTCCGGTCGCGATCATGTCGCCGGGCTTCAAGGTGGCGAATGTCGACAGATAGGAAATCAGATAGTCGAAGGTGAACATCAGCCGCTCGGTCGAGTCGTTCTGACGCTCCTCCCCGTTCACCCGCGTGACGATATCGTGCGTCCCTTGCGGATCGCATTCGTCCGCCGTGACGATCCACGGCCCGACGCTGCCGGACCGATCGAAATTCTTGCCCTGGGTGACGTTGAACTTGCCGTGGTGCAGCCAGTCCCGCACCGAGCCTTCGTTGCAGAGAGTCATGCCGAAGATGTGCGACCACGCATTCTCGCGCGCGATATGACGACCTTCCTTGCCGATGACGATCACGAGCTCGCCTTCGTAGTCGAGCTGCTCGGAGATCTTCGGCTTTTCGATCGGCTGATCGGAGCCGACCACCGACGACGGGTTGCGGACGAACAGGCTCGGATATTTCGGCAAATCCGAGCTGTCTTTGTATTCAGCATTGCGGTCCTTATAGTTGACCCCGATGCACCAGAGCTTCTCCGGCGCCGGGATCGGCGGCAGCAAGATCAGATCCGACAGTCGATGATCGGGCTTGCGGCCGGCGCTCACCTGTTTCGCCTTCGCCAGCCCGTTGCCGGCGATCAAGCTGCGCAGATCGGGAAACTCCGATCCAAGCAATGCACTGAGATCGATAACGCCGTCATCGGCCACCACGCCGTAGCGGCTGTTTCCGCCGGTCGAATAGCTGCATAGTTTCATGAAGGCTCCTGAATAATTCACTGGATCGATTGCCGCCGGATCGCGGTGCCGGACCGGCTGCTCGAGCTGCGCCCCCGGCGTTCTTCCAATTACTTCGATGTCTGGAATACGGACTTCAACGTGAAGATCTCGCCTAGCCGCGCGTAACGCGGACCGGCAATGCGGGCGATCGGATCGAGGCTCTCGGTTTCAATCTTGCCGTTGGCGAGCAGATCATCCTTGATGTGAAATGCGACCACTTCGCCGACGATCAACCGGCTGCGGGTATCGCCGAATTCGAGGCATTGCCGAAATCGGCATTCCATCGCAATAGGCGCCGCCGTCAGCCGCGGCACCCCGATATGGTCGCTGGGAGTCGTCTCGAGACCGAGGACTTCGACCTCACTCACCTCCGGCGGATGTTCCGCGGAGCTTTCGTGAACCGCCGACATCAACGGCGAATCCGCGATGTGAATGACGTATTCTTCGCGATCCAGGATGTTGCGCGCCGTGTCTTTGTAGACGCCTGATTTGCGGCCGACGCTGATTGCCAGCATCGGCGGCTTGGGCGAGACGAAGGTGAAGGCACTGAACGGCGCAAGGTTGACGGTACCTGCCTGCGACAGGCTGGTCACCCATGCGATCGGTCGCGGGACGACGATGCCGGTGAGCAGACGATAAGCCTTTTCGGCACCAAGTTCAGCGGGATCGATCTTCATTCGTCAATCCGCCTTTACGTTGGCCTTGCGCACGACCGGAATCCACTTGGCGTCCTCACGATCGAGATAGGCTCTGAACTCACCCGCCGTCATCGGGAGCGCTTCGGCGCCAAGCTTTTCGAACTTGTCGACCACGCCTGGCTCCTTGAGAATCTCAGTCAGCGCTTTGTTCAATTTATCGGCGACCGGAGTGGGGGTGTTCGCCGGAGCAAACAGCCCTGTGAAGGTCTGGCCGTCAAAATCCGGATAGCCGAGCTCGGCGAAAGTGGGCACGTCCGGAAGCGTCTTCAGTCGATGTGGGCTCGTGACCGCCAAGGCGCGCAACATTCCACTCTTGATATATTGAAGGCTGACCGACAGTTGATCGAATGCGAACTGAACCTGGCCGCCGAGCAGGTCATTGGTCGCGGGCGCGTTGCCGCGATAATGCGCCGTCACCCAACGAATCTCGAGCTTGGACTGCATGAGTTCGCTGAGCAGGTGATTGGTGGTGCCCGGCCCCGGAGAGGCCATCGTCAGCTTGCCCGGATCGCGCTTCGCGAGTTCGAGCAATTCGGCGAACGACGTAGCCTTCACGGAAGGATGAACCTCGAGCACCAGCGGCGTCATCGAGATGCTCGAGATCGGCAGGAAGTCGCGCTTCCAGTTGTAGGCGTCGCGCTTGTTGATTTCGGGAGCGAAGAGAACCGGACCGTTGGCGCCGACCATGAGCGTGTAGCCATCATTCGGCGCTTTCGCCAGCGCTTCCCCGGCGATCATGCCGCCAGCGCCCGACTTGTTTTCGATCACGAAGGGCTGGCCCAATTTCTCTTGCAGCCGATCCGCGACGATGCGCGCCGCGCTATCGACATTGCCGCCGGCCGGATAGGGCACGATCAGTTTGACAATGCGCGTGGGCCATTCCTGAGCCGTCGCCGCGCCATTAACCAGCGTCGCAACAATGGCTGCAGCGATCCATAGCGACCTCATCATTTCCTCCCGCCAGATGCGGCTTTCACGCCGCTAACCGTATGTTCGACGCCGATTGGGACCAGCGCTCTTACGACGGACCATTGGTTTCAACCGCTTTACTTGTCGATGCCAATGTGCGGTTATTGTCCACATTATGGACAACGGATTGCCAACAACACTCGACCCGGAGCCGCGACAAGGCGCACAGGCGATCCGGCGCGCGCTCTTCCTTCTTCGCGTGCTTGCAGCGGGCGGTGAGAGCGGATTGCCGTTGAAAGAAGTCGTCCAAGCGACACGTCTATCGCGCCCGACCGTACACCGGATCGTCCATGTCCTGATGGAGGAGGGACTGGTCGAGCGTCACGAGCGCTCGGGTCGCTATGCCATCGGCACGCAGGTCCCTGAATTGGCACTCGCTCGCCCATCGCGCTCGCCATTGCTCGCAGCGGCGGACGACATTTTGCGCGAAACGTCGCAACGGGTCGGCGATACACTGTTTCTGACGGTACGCACCGGCAACGACACTTTATGCGTGGATAGGAGAATTGGCTCATATCCGATCCAGGTACTCTCGATCGCCGTCGGTGCGCGGCGGCCGCTCGGCGTCAGCAGCGCAGGGGTCGCCATCCTGGCCGCGTTACCGGCTCAAGAGTCACGCAGGATCGCTACGACGAATGAACCTCGATTCGCGGGATATCGGACCGACCGGCAGACCGTGTTGTCAGAAATCGCCGACGCCCGGCGCAGGGGTTATGGCGTGCGCGAAGTCGGATTGGTCCAGGGCACGAAATCGATTTCGACCTGGATCAAGACAGCCGACGGCGACCCGGCGGCGGCCCTCACCATATCGGCCGTCCGAACACGGCTCGGCCCGCGACGCGAGCAGGAAGTTGTCGAAACGCTTCTGAAGGCAGCTTACGAGGTCGAGCAGAAAATCCGATAAGCAAGCACGCGTCGCCCAATCCGAGGCAAAGGTCCGCTTGCGACATAAGCAGCGATTGAGCAGCCAATCGACGGCTGGCTGTTCTAATTTGAACGGAAAAGTCTGGCGCGCCATTCGGAATACAGCCACGAACTTATACATGATTGAAATTGCTCGTGATTTCATAAGACGCCCCATGGTATGAGGCTCGTCGCATCGATTCCGGCCTCAAGACACACCTCACAACTCCGCGCGCCACGGCGGCTCCGGGGTGCTAACATAGTCAAGACCGCACGACCGAAGATTTCACCTGTGCGATTGAAACGCGGTCGGGAAACGATGGCGCACGAAGAGATGCACTCCAAAAACAACGGCCGACCGTAATTGCGGTGAGTTGGCTGGGACGTGGAGGACGCTATGGCGTGGCGTGACGACAAGGCCCGCGCAACTCTGATCCGCGACGCGGCGGGAAGCGTGCAGCCGGGCAAGGCTCCCCGAACCTTTGCCGAGCTTATGTTCGGCTACACCAATGCCGAGGACCTCGCCAGTTACGATGCCTCCTCGCTTGCCTTCCTGGCGGAGCAAGCCTGGGAGCATGTACAGCGACGCACGGCGGGTCATGCCGATATCCGCGTCGTCAATCCGATGATGCCGGACGGGCGCGAGATGTCCGTGCTCGAAATTCTCAACGACGATATGCCTTTCCTGTTCGATTCCATCATGGCGGAGCTCGCCGAGCAGGGCATCGAAGTCACCCTCGTCGCTCACCCCATCATCGCGGTGGAGCGCGATGACCAAGGCAAGCTCCTGCTCTTCCACGGTGAAGCACTGCCGGAAGGGGCAAAGGGCGCGCGCGAGAGCCTGATTCACCTCCACATCACCCGCCTCGACGCCGACGCTGACCGCGAGAGGCTGATTGACGGCCTCACCAGGACGTTAAGCGACGTGCGCGCCAGCGTCGCGGACTGGCGCGTCATGCGCGACCGCGTCGAGAACGCGATCAAGACTTTCTCTTCCAATCCACCGCCGCTGCCGATCGACGAGGTCGCCGAGGCCAACCAGTTCCTGCAATGGCTGTGCGCGGACAATTTCACCTTTCTCGGCGTGCGCGAGTATCGCTTCTCGCCCGACAGCGATGCGTCGGACGACATCACGACCGCTGAGGGCCTCGGCATCCTCCGCGACCCCGATGTAAAGGTCCTGCGCCGCGGCAACGAAATGGTGGTGATGACGTCGGAAATTCGCGAGTTCATGCGCGAGCCGACCCTACTCATCGTCATCAAGGCCAATGTGAGTAGCCGCGTTCATCGCCGCATCCGGATGGATTATATCGGCATCAAGCTCTATGCGCCCGACGGCCGGCTCGAGGGTGAACTACGAGTCGTCGGCCTGTTCACCTCAGGCGCCTATACGCGCTCGGCACGACAGATCCCCTATGTTCGCCACAAGGTATCGCGGGTACTCCAGCGCGCCGGCTTCGATCCGAACAGCCATTCGGGCAAGGCGCTGATGCATATCCTCGAGGAATATCCGCGAGACGAACTATTCCAGGTCGACATCGACACCCTCTTCAATTTCGTCATGGAGATCCTGATCCTCTATGAGCGCCCCCGCGTCCGGGCGCTCGCTCGGGTCGACAAGTTCGATCGCTTCGTCTCCATCCTCGTCTTCATTCCGCGCGACAAATACGACACTGATGTGCGCATGCGCGTCGGCGCCTTCCTGTCACAGATCTACAAGGGGATGCAGGCCGCCTCCTACGTGTCTTTCCCCGAAGGAGCATTGACGCGCGTTCACTACATCATCGGACGCTATGAAGGTAAGACTCCTGCCGTCGAGCGCGCCACGCTGGAAGCCGGGATCAGCGCCATTGCCGCGACCTGGGCCGACAAGCTGAAGGCCGCGCTGACTGCGTCTACCGATGGCATGCGGGCGCGCATGCTCGCCAATCGCTATGCCCAGGCCTTTACCGGCGGCTATACCGAGGTTTCCACGGCGGAACAGGCAATAGCCGATATCGCCACCATCGAAAGGCTCACGCCAACCCGCCCGGTGACGATTTCGGTTCATCGCTTCGAGGGCGAGGACGATCCCAGACGCTTCGGCCTGAAGGTGTTCTCGGATGCCGCGCCACTGTCGCTGTCCTATCGCGTGCCGGTGATCGAAAATCACGGCCTGCGCGTGGTCGATGAACGTACCTATCAGATCGTGCCCGGTGCCAGGCCTGAGCCGGTGTGGCTGCACGACATGACGATAGAGACCAGCGACGGCCAGCCGATCGAGATCAACCGGGAATTCAGCCATCGGCTCGAAGCCTCGATCATGGCGGTGGTCGGTGATCGAGCCGAATCCGACGGATATAACGGGCTGATCCTGCGTACGGCCCTGGGCTGGCGCGAAGTCTCGACCATCCGGGCGCTGTCCCGCTATTTGCACCAGATCCGCGCGCCGTTCAGCCAGGATTATATGTGGGAGACTCTGCGCAAGAACGCAGCGATCACCGCCAACCTCGTCGCGCTATTCCAGGCCCGCCTCGATCCACGCCTCACCCTTACTGATGCCGAGCGCTCGGCCCGGGAGACCGCCCTCCTTGCTGATATCGAGGAGCAGCTCAAATCCGTCGCATCGCTCGACGAAGACCGCATCCTCCGCCGTTTCACCAATCTGGTGCAGTCCACCATCCGCACCAATTTGTGGCAGGTCGGCGAGGACGGACATCCGCGTCCGGTGATCTCATTCAAGTTCGACGCGCGCGGAATCGAGGACCTGCCGGCTCCACGACCGCTCTACGAGATTTTCGTCTATTCTCCCCGCGTCGAAGGCATTCACCTGCGCTTCGGCAAGGTTGCGCGCGGCGGACTGCGGTGGTCCGATCGGCCGCAGGATTTCCGCACCGAGATTCTCGGCCTGGTCAAAGCCCAGCAGGTCAAGAACGCGGTGATCGTGCCGGTCGGCGCCAAAGGCGGCTTCGTGCCCAAGCGCCTGCCGCCGCTCTCCAGCCGCGATGCGTGGCTCGCGGAAGGCACCGAAGCCTATCGCATCTTCGTTCGCTCGCTGCTCGAACTCACCGACAATCTCGACGGCGACGACCTCCTCCCGCCCGACTCGACCTTGCGGCATGATGGCGACGATCCTTATCTGGTCGTCGCCGCCGACAAGGGCACCGCCACCTTCTCCGACATCGCCAACGCGATTTCGGCCGAGAAGAACCATTGGCTCGGCGATGCCTTCGCCTCCGGCGGCAGCCAGGGCTACGACCACAAGAAGATGGGGATTACGGCGCGAGGCGCCTGGGAGGCGGTCAAACGCCACTTCCGCGAGCTCGGCACCGACATTCAGACCATGCCTTTCACTGTAGTTGGCGTCGGCGACATGTCCGGCGACGTCTTCGGCAATGGCATGCTGCTCTCGCCCGCGACGAAATTGGTTGCGGCGTTCGATCACCGCGACATCTTCATCGATCCCTCTCCCGATCCGGCGATCAGCTACGCCGAACGCAAGCGCATGTTCGACATGCCGCGATCGAGCTGGCAGGACTACAACAAATCGCTGATCTCGCAAGGCGGCGGCGTATTCTCGCGCTCCCTCAAGGCGATTCCGCTCGCACCGGAAGTGCGCACCTTGCTCGATCTCGACAAGCCGCAGGCGACGCCCTTCGAGGTGATGACGGCGATCCTGAAGACGCGCGCAGACCTACTGTGGTTTGGCGGCATCGGCACCTATATCCGGGCGTCGGTGGAGAGCGACGATCAGGCCGGCGACCGCGCCAATGATCCGATCCGCATCACCGGGACCGACGTTCGCGCCAGGGTGATCGGCGAAGGCGCCAATCTCGGCGTCACTCAGCGCGGCCGCATCGAAGCGGCGCAGACGGGCGTCAAGCTCAACACCGACGCGATCGACAATTCGGCCGGTGTGAATACGTCCGACGTCGAGGTCAATATCAAGATCGCATTGGCCCGCCCCGAGCGCGAGGGACGCCTCAGCCCGGCTGACCGTAACACCCTGCTTGCCGCGATGACCGACGATGTCGGTGCGCTGGTCCTGCGCAACAACTATCTGCAGACGCTCGCGCTCTCGCTCGCCGAACGCAAGGGCGTGGCCGAAACCGGCTTTCTCACTCGCCTGATGCAGTCGCTCGAGCAGCGCCGCCTGCTCAGCCGCGCAGTCGAATTCCTGCCCGACGACGCCGCGATCACCGAGCGCACACGACGCGGGCAGTCCCTGACGCGGCCTGAACTTGCCGTGTTGCTCGCCTACGCCAAACTGACGCTCTACGACGACCTGCTCGGCACCAGCGTGCCGGACGATCCTTATCTCGCCCGCGAGCTCTCCGGGTATTTTCCGGGCCAGGTTCAGGACAGGTTCCCGACAGCGGTAGAGTGCCATCGCCTCCGACGCGAAATCATCGCGACCAGCCTCGTCAATACGGTCATCAACCGCGGCGGCCCGGCGTGTATCGTGCGCCTGATCGACGAAACCGATGCCGATATCCCCACCATCGTCATGGCCTATGTGGCGGTGGATGAATCCTACGGGCTCAAGTGGCTAAATGATGCGATCGATACGCTCGACGCCTGCATCGAAGGGCAGTTGCAATTGTCCCTCTATGAGGCGGTCCAGGACCTTCTGCTTTCCCGCATGGTCTGGTACGTGCGCAATATTGATTTCAAGGATGGCCTCGAGGCGGTGGTCGCACGTTTCGGCCCGGGTATCCGCGAGATCAGCGCCTCTCTCGACAATACCCTGCCACCGGACTTGCAGGCCGCGCGTGGCAAGCGCCGGCAGGAGCTGACCGATGCCGGCGTCCCGTATGGCCTCGCCGGCGAACTGGCCGATCTCGACACCCTGGTCTCGGCGCCGGACATCGTGACGGTCGCCGAGCGCACCAGCCGCAGCATCGGCGATGCCGCCGCGACGTTCTTTGCCGCCGAGGCCAATTTCCGTCTCGATCGCATCATCGTCGCCGCGCGCAGCGTGCCGGCCAGCGATCGTTTCGAACGCCTCGCCATCGACCGCGCCGTCGACCTGATCGCGGCTGCCGAAAGAGGCCTCGCTGCGGATATGTTGGCAACCGGCCAATCCGGCCAGCAGGCTGCGGAGACCTGGCTTGCAGCTCATCCCGAGGCGACGCGCATCCGCCGCGCAGTCGAGGAGATTGCTGCTGGCGGCCTGACGCTCGCCAAGCTGATGGTGGCGGCAAACCTGCTGGGGGACTTGGTCAAAGGCTGAGGCGTGCGGGGCAGCGATGTGAAACTCTAAAGAGCAATGCTAGCGCAGGTTGTTAGCCAGCGAACGGAGGACCCCAATGATCCACGCTACTTGCCATACCGCTGATAATGTCCGCTGCATCGAGTTCGATGCCACACCCTGGTTCAGCGAGGCTAACGCTCCGAGCATTATCGATTTGGCCGAACGCGGATGGGCCAGCACAGCGATTGCAGATTCCCTCGAGAGCCGACGAGGATACGAACGCTTGCACGACCTCGTTGAGTATGCAGCGAAGCGACTGCAACCGGAATCCCTGGAGGACCCCACCTGGGAAACCTTCGAGTGCGTCGTCGATGGACCCGAGGCCGTAGCCTGGCTCGAGAAAAACCGGCCCGACGTTGTGGCAAGGATCCCGTAAGCTACGAGAAGCGCAGCAATGGCGACGATGATTGGCGCATCACAATGATATCGGGCCAAGTTAGCAGCGAGTCTTTACAGTGCCCGAAAATGGGCATTTTCAAACCGCCCTGAGTCGGATTTTGGAATAACGGTGAGTCGGAATCCCCAGTTTACAGAATAACCGCGAGTCTACATTTCCACTCGTTAGATAATTGACTGTAATTATTGAACTATTCTGCGTTCCTGCTCTGACCTATCGGTCTCCCCCGTGGATCGAGTAACGCTGCTGGACCGCCATTTATTCCATGCTCTATCTGGATAGCAGTCGGCAACTTCGCTGATATCGCGAGAACACGCTCCGAAAATGCTTCAAATTGTTCGAGTTTGGACTATATTCATATTCGCCAAAGGAGTGGCCCATGTCGAATAACCGGGAAGCGACGCCAGCTGAGACGGTAAGCGGCCCTCAACGTCTTGATAGTTCACGATTTGCTCCCGCCAATCGAAGGCCACGCAGCGCTCCAGCTTTACGAACCTTCCTCGCTATTGCGGCTCTGTGGGGATTGACGGAAGAGCAGCGCCTTCTCGTCCTCGGGTATCCATCTCGGTCCACTTATTATAACTGGTGCAAGCGGGCGCGTGAGCACGGCGCTTTCACGCTCGATGTGGACACTCTCACGCGCATTTCGGCGGTATTCGGTATTCACCAAGCGCTCGGGATTCTCTTTCCCCAAGAACGGCTCGGCGTTGACTGGTTGCGAAGTCCAAATAACGAGGTCATCTTCGGTGGACATCCGCCGCTCGACCTCGTCACCAATGGCTCTCAAGATGGGTTGCTCTCGGTGCGTCGTTTTCTCGACGGCACGCGTGGCGGCCTCTACATGCAGCCTAACGCGATAGACGAGGCCTTCACGCCGTACGACGACACGGAGATCGTCTTCCGGTGAAGGACGCTTTCGCACCCTCGCCGTGGCCTGTCCATCGCCTGGCCCCCCTCAACCCGAAGCAAGATGTTCGCCCGCCGCCCCGGAGGCTCCGTGGATCTGCATTACGGTAACAAGCGTCCTCCACCAGGGTTCAAACGGCTACTAAGGTGCGGGTCAACGAATTGAGCGAGTGGCTTCAGTCCGAGTTGGGGCGGCCGTCACGGTCGTCATTCGTGGATAATCCTGGCTCAAGACTTAGTGGCTGCAGCAACGTGGTAGCTGATCACGCTTTGGCGGAAGCCGTCAGTTCGGACACGGTTGCCCGGCAGCTCCCCACAGGGCCATGTCTTTGACATGATCCTCGAACGTCCCCGGAGGGATCGAGCGGCCCGCTCCGGGTGCCCACCCGCGAGGGATGAAGCCGTTTAACGATGCGTCGTGCCGCAGGTGCCCGACGAGGCCAGCGGCGTCGCGACCACCATTGCGTTTGGGATCTTTCAGTTGCGCACAAATCTCTGCGCCACTCTTCCCGAACCAGATGAAGGCCACCGGGGCAAGCTGCCAGTCGATGCCGGCGCGCGGTGGCGAGGGTGCCGGCTCGTTCGGCTGGGTGGAGGTCATGTGACAGGTCGAGCAGGCGAGTTTCTCAGTCCCGATGCGGCTCTCTCCGCCATGGATGTTCATCCCATGCACGCGGGGTTTGCTTTCGCCTGCCGGCGTCCATATGGGAATCGCCTTGGCATCGACATGGCAGTTGGCGCAACGCGGATGCGTCACCACCGCCTCAATCCGCTTCCACGCCTCCAGCCCCTCGGTGCGGCTCACGCTACCAAGCCGCAACACGTCCTTGGCAGCCTCGTCCTTGGCCGCGACAATTCCCGTGAAGGCCGAAATTACTGAGACCGCAAAGACGACCGCAATCAGAGATGCCTTCATGTCTCGCCCTCACACGAAATCAATGAACTTGTCGAAGGGCATTTCGCGGATCCGCTTTCCGGTCGCCGCGAATATCGCGTTGGCGAGCGCGGGAGCGGCAGGAGGAACAGGCGGCTCTCCGACCCCTCTCACTTTGGGATCATTCTCGAGCCCGCGAACTTCGATCACCGGACATTGGTAAATCCGCATGGCTTCGTGGTGATTGTAGTTCGTCTGCTGCGCCCCGCCCTTCGCGTAAGTGAGTTCGCAGTTGATGGCGTGGCCGAGTCCCCAGACGACTCCGCCCTGTACCTGGTTCTCGAAATTGACGGGATCGACAACCTTGCCGACATCGACCGCAACCCAGACCTTGTCGATCCTGATACCTCTGTCAGTCACGCTTATTTCGACGACTTCGGCCGTTGGGGTTCCAAACGACTCGACGAACGCGACGCCACGCCCCTTGCCGTTACCGAGTGGCCCCTTCCAATTCGACATCTCTGCGACCGTTTCAAGAACCTTACGGTAGGTCGGCACAGCGCACATTTCGATGCGCGCCTTCAATGGATCGAGGCCGGCCGCATGGATCAGTTCGTCGATGAAACTTTCGGTGAAGAAGCCGGCTGTAGAGGCTCCCACCGACCGCCATGTGGTGCACGGCGATAATCCCTGCGCCTCAAAGCTCGTGGCCCTGAAATGCGGAATGTCGTAATAGACATTCCACATGCCGGCCGCCAATTGGGGATCGGGGTCTTTCGAAGGCGCTCCCATACGCTCGAGCAGCCCCTTGAACGGAGCGGTCGCTGCCAGTTGCAGGTCGGCCGCGACGATCTTCCCTTTGTCGACGCTCCCTCTGTGTCGGGCGATCGAAATCTGTCGTGGAATATCCTGGAGAAAATCCTCTTCGCGCGAGAACACGAGCTTGACCGGCGTTCCGCGCATCTGATTTGCAATCTCGGCCAGGACGCGGACGTTCTCGAATTCAAGGCGGTGCCCGAAACTTCCACCTGTCCATTGATTATGGAAGATAACTTGTTCCGGCTTGAGGCCGATCGCTGTCGCCGCGACGTACTGCACGGCCTGAGGACTCTGATGGCCGACCCAAATCTCCATCCCTGCGTCGGAGACAACCCCGATCCCATTGAGAGGCTCAAGCGGTTGATGCGCGACATAAGGCGCGCGATACTCCGCCTGGACCAGCGTTCCGACCTTCAACCCGGTCTCGACATCGCCGATTTTCCGCCACTCCTTGCCGAGGAATTCCGGCTTGAATGACGCCTCCAGAACCTTCCAATGGTCGGCTTGCTCTGCGGGATATATCGAAGGTGCCCACGCGCAATCGATCATGTCGACCGCCTTCATCGCGTACCAGCTGTTCGTCGCGATCACCGCGACGCCATTTTTTATTTCGAGGATCTTTTTGACCCCCGGCATCGACCGCGCCTTGCTCGCGTCATATGATTTCAGCGGCTGACCCTTGTGGGGATTCAGCTTGACGGCAGCGTACACCATGCCGTCGATCTTCAGATCGATGCCGAACTTCAACTCGCCCATGACCTTCGAACGAACGTCGAGGCGCATCATCGGCTTGCCCAGTATTCGCCATTTTGACGGGTCGCGTGGCTTTGCATCGAGCACAGGCGGAATTTTTGCGGCCTCCGCCGCGAGTTCAATGTAAGGAATTTTCCTTCCGTCTGGCAGAATCACATGGCCGGATTGGGTGCGGATATCGGCAACAGGGACGCCTGAACGCTTGGCCGCCGCGGCTTTGAGTGTTTCGCGTGCGACCGCGCCGGCAACTCGCAACTTTTCGTAGGTGTCGGGAATCGTACTTGACCCGCCTGTCATCTGCAGGCCCGACGTCCTGAGGCTTTCGAGCGCCGCGGCACGTGCCGCTTCAGCGGCTGGGCTTTGATCCGCTGCCAGGAACGGGGCCAACTCATCCGCGAACCCGGTATTGAAATAAGCGGGGCTTGGCCCCGCGAACCGAATTTCGAATTGGCCGGGATCGAGGTCCATCTCTTCGGCAATCATGATCGGCTGCACGGAGCCGACGCCTTGGCCGATGTCGGCGTGTTGCGCGATGAGCGTGATTTTTTCCGGACTGATCTCCACCCATGGATTGAAGGTCGCGGAGTTGGGTCCGAGGCCGACGGCCAACGGATTGCCATTGGCGGTCGCGGCGGCCTGTGCAGCATTGTCAAAGGAGCCGAAAGCGATGCCGCCAACCACGGCTGCGGAGCCGAAAACGAAAGCCCGACGGGAAAGTCTCTGCATAGGGCCCATCTCACTTCCCCGTCATCTTTTTTGCAGCAGCCGTATGGATCGCGGCGCGAATGCGCGGATAAGTCCCGCAACGGCAAAGATTGCCGGACATGACTTCGTTGATCTCCTCGTCTGTCGGCCGGGGGATCGATTCGAGAAGCGAGATAGCCTGCATGATCTGACCGGTCTGGCAGTAGCCGCATTGCGGGACCTGATGTTCGATCCAGGCCTGCAGGACCGGATGGTCATTCCTGTTGTCCACCCCTTCGATCGTGACGACCGACTTACCCGCGACCTCGCCTATATGTGACTGACAGGATCGGACAGCCCTTCCGTTGATCTGGACGGTGCAGGCGCCACATTGAGCGACCCCGCAGCCGTATTTGGGACTTGTGATGCCGAGCTCGTCGCGCAATACCCAAAGCAAAGGCATCTCGGGAACGACGTCGACCTGCCGCTTGATCCCGTTGACCGTGAGTTCGATCATATCGATATGTTCCTGGCGGGTTTGACTGGTGCAACAGCACTGACTCACAGGAGCTGAGCAGTATTTCCGAATCCTGCGGGATCATGTGCAATCCCTGCGGAATCCTCAGCGTCGCGATCAGCTTTCACGTCGATCTGGCCACAGCACAACTCGCGATACTGCCCTGGGGTGAGTCTCGTGGCCTTTCGAAACACCCGCGTAAAATTGGCTTGAGAGCCGAAGCCGAATTCCAGGGCAATTTCCGCCAGGGATAGATTTCTGCGCGCCAGTTCTTGCCGTGCGGCCTGGACGCGGCGATCGATCACATAGCGGTGCGGTGACAATCCGGTTGCTTCGCGAAAAAGGCGGGAGAAATGAAACGGGCTGAGGCAGGCCTGGGCCGCGAGTTCCTCGAGCCTGATCTCGCGATTAAGGGAAGCGTAGATATAGCCTAACACGCGCTGGAGCCTTCGCGGATCGAGCGACGGTGACTTTTCGGGCGGATGCCAGCGGTCAATCGTATAGTGTCCAAGAAGATGCGCTGCGAGCGCGATCTGAATGCCCTCCACGAACAACGCGTCAGTCGGTTGGCGAGGACGATGAAGCAGGTCACGAAGCGGCGAGCAGATGTGGAAGAGCACCTGGTCCGCCAGACCGTGGGCATAGGCGATCTGCACCTCTGCGGGATCGACATCAAAACCTGCGAGGGTACTTTGGTCCAGCAGCGTCGGAGGGAGATAGACGTGAAGACATTCCATCCGGTCCCAAAGCTCGAGATGACTCTCCTGCGTTCCCGCGGGTACGAGATAGCTCATTCCCGGCCGGGCAAGGCTCTTCTGAACTTCGCCGTTGCCGGCCCGATAGACCATTCCGCCGCCTGACAGCAGCATCATGATCTCCGTGCAAATCGGAACGGGCGTATCCTGCCGCCCCGCCTCGAACCTTCGATGTTCGATGCTCAGTGCAGGCCAATCGGCGGTCTCCGCGAGCTTCTCGCTGTTCTTATATTTTTGATCTCCATGCGTGACGAGCGTCATTGTGACTCCCCTTAGCTGCAGCGAGTCCCAGCCCCGTATCGCAAGCGAGCGCTGATTCCCCGTCCCCGTGTGCGACTGGAATCATGAACACTGTCGGCCACGGAAAAATCTCACAACGCGCCGCACCGGAGCGCTGTGCCGATCCATCCGAAGTTGTTGGATAAGCTTACTGCCAAGTCGAGAGATGGAGCGGTTAAAAGAAGTAAAAGGCAGGCAAAGCAAGAGCTTAATCACGCGGCCTGATTGCGCATCACAATCAGGGGGGACCTCGCCCGGGATGAGCAGGATTCGACCCTCATCGCGCAGGAATCGGAAATACCGGAATGCACGCGTGATCTAGTGATGGCGCTCATCGAACAGAAATTGCCGCCCATCGAGGAGTGGAGCCTGTTATGAAGCCGATTATCTCCGCGCTTGCCGCGATATCGATCGTCGCCGCTCAAGCCGTCCCTGCGGCCTCGGCCGAGAGAACCGTTTCCATTGTCCTTGTCCATGGCGCCTTCGTCGATGGGTCGGGCTGGAAGAGCACCTACGACATACTTTCGAGTGCCGGCTATGAGGTACTCGTCGTCCAGCAGCCAACGATCTCGCTTCGCGACGATGTCGCCGAAACCGAGCGTGTGATTGCCAAGGCCCGACACCCGGTTGTTCTCGTCGGGCACTCCTATGGAGGAATGGTCATCACGGAAGCAGGCGATAATCCAAAGGTCCGCAGCCTCGTCTATCTCGCGGCATTTGCTCCCGAGGCTGGGGAGTCGGTGAGTACACTTGCAGAAGCGCCTGTGCCAGCCGGCGAGCACAAGGCTCCGCTCGTCGCTGAGGGGAACTATCTCTTCGTCGAAGCCGATAAATTCCCTTCGTCATTCGCGGCCGATGTTGATACCGCCACAACCCGCTTCATGAGTGCCGCGCAACTGCCGTGGGGATTGCAGGCGGTGCAGACCAAAGTCGGTCGTGTGGCCTGGAAGGCGAAGCCGACCTACTACATGGTGACAAGTGAGGATCATATGATCCCCCCGACCGCGCAACGAAATATGGCCCGACGGTCGGGCGCGAAAGTGGCTGAGCTGAAAAGCAGCCACGCGGTGATGCTGTCGCATCCGCGCGAGGTCGCAGCGTTCATAAAGAGCGCGGACACATCCGCTTCTGACTGAAGTTGACGCGGCCGAGCGTCGATGGCCGAGGTCGATGTTCTCACGATTATCTCTCGACGGATGGCTTGGTCTGCCCGAAACAGAGGACATGCCATATGACACTCAAGGATGTACTGCCCGGCAAGCTGGGTTTCGGTGCGGCGCCACTCGGCAACATGTTTCGCGACATCCCGCAGCAGGAAGCACTCGCGACGGTGAATGCAGCGTGGGACGACGGCATCCGATACTTCGATAACGCACCGTTTTACGGCGCGGGGCTCGCGGAGATCCGTATGGGCGCCGCCCTCGCCGGCAGGCTGCGTGACGATTATGTTATCAGTACCAAGGTCGGACGCGTGATCCTGGATGAGATCGAGGATGTCGATGCCCGTGACCTCGGCGAGAAAGGCAACGTGTTCAAACACGGGCGCCCGAACAAGATCGTCAACGACTATTCGAAAGATGCGACGTTGCGCTCTATCGAGGACAGCCTGAGGCGGCTGAACACCGACCGCATCGATATCGCCTTCGTGCACGACGTGGCGCAGGATTTTTATGGCGACGAGTGGCTGGCGGTGTTCGAAAGTGCGCGCAAGGGTGCGTTCAAGGCGCTTGACCAGCTACGCGATCAGGGCGTGATCAAGGCTTGGGGACTTGGCGTCAACCGGGTCGAACCGATCGAACTCCTGCTTGCGCTCGACGACCCGCGCCCCGACGGATTCCTGCTCGCGGGCCGTTACACACTTCTCGACCATCCCCGCGCGCTCCAGCGGGTGATACCGATGGTCGCCGAGCATGAGCTCGCCATCGTTGTCGGCGGCCCCTACAGCTCGGGAGCGCTCGTCGGCGGTCCGAACTTCGAGTATGCACCGGCGCCTCCGGAGATCATCGACAAGGTGACGCGGATCAAGACGATTGCCGACCGCTATGGCGTCAGCATGAAGGCTGCAGGCCTGCAGTTTGCGCTCGCAAATCCGGTAGTTGCGGCCGTCATTCCGGGTGCGAGCCGTCCGAGCCGCATCGCCGAGGATCGCGCCGCGCTCGAGGAATCCATACCCGCCGATTTCTGGCGCGAACTCCGTTCGGCGGGCCTCGTCAGTCCCGCAGCCCCTCTTATCGGAGTCGATTGAGCTGCCCGGGATCCCAGCAAGTTCATTCCAATCGGGCGTCGCTCCAACGCGGGATGGTGCAGGCAAATTCAACCGAACGACCAAGGAGACGGAAATGACAGATGAACCACAGGACGCCCCTGAAATAAGCCGCCGGGCCGCGCTTCGAACAGCCGGCGTAGCCATGATCGCAGGCCTGGCGATCGGCGGCACACCGACAGCCGCACCGGCCGCTGCACCGGACACCGGCGGAATGTCGGCGGCCGAGCGCAACGAGGCAGCGCTCGGCGCGCGGCTCCAGGGCGTTCAGCATTTCGGGCTGACCGTCCAGAATATGGAGCGGGCTTATCAGTTCTACACCGAGGTACTGGGCGGCGCCGAAGTTTTCCGCCACGGCGACTTCCAAGGCGATGGGGTGCAGAACACGCTGCTGGCCGACCAGGAAATCGAGGCGAACGCACGCGGGGTCAATCCTCGGACAATCGGTGTTCCCGACCTGCGCGGTGGAGCGCAGCGGCTCGATGTTCGCTTCATCCAGTTCGACAATGTGGTGATCGAGTTGCTCCAGTATCGAGACGCGGATCAGCCCATGGGCAGCTCCAGGAGCTTTGCTGAGCCGGTGCAGCACATGAGCCCCGCTTTTCCGCGTATGATGCACATCTGTTTCTATGTTCGCGACGATGTCGACTTCAACAAGTTCATCGCCGACCTCGAGGCAGAATCCGCGCGCCGCGGCATGACGCAAGTGAGAGCGAACCGCACTGTCCGGGTCATGACCGAAGCGGACCGCAAGGCAGCTCCCCGCAGCGCCAACACGAACCGGGTGACCCAGGCCCCGTCAGATGGCTGGGAACTGATCTATTGCAAGGGTCCGGAGGGCGAGCAGCTCGAATTCGTAAAAGCACTGGGGCCCGTCAAGCAACGTTTTGCCGAAGCCTTGGCGAAACGGCAGCAGACTATCACACGCTGATGGACAAGATCCGGCGGACGAACGGCCGCCTGTCGCACCGGCGAGATGTTCGTGACAACGATGTGAAGGCGCCCATGATGCAAACTATCCGTCGCAATTTGCTCGCCACGGCGCTGTTGGCCCTATCGCTGTCCCTTCCGGCGTCGGCGGCAGTCGCTCAGCAGGCCCCGCATATGCGTTATCAGGATATTCGCGAAGGTGCCTATTCAGTAGTCGCCCAGGTGCGAGCCAAGCCTGGAAAGGAAGATGCTCTCCGGGCAGCTACCTTGCCTCTCATCGACCTGGTTCGCGCCGATCCCAAAAACCTAGTTTACTTTCTCCAGGAAGATCGCGCCAAACCGGGGCATTTCATCTTTTACGAGATTTTTGCCAGTCAAGCCGATTTCGACGCACATAACGCCATGCCCTATGTGCAGGAGTGGTTCGCCAAGCTTCCAGAGCTTGCCGAAGGTGGCGTCGAGGTGATGCGCATGGCGATCCATAGTATGCCCAAAAAATAGCCGAAATCGTCGAGAAATAATCCGCAGCCTGGAGACAGCCAACCGCCGCTCACCGCCCGCGTGAAATTCCACGCGAGGCCTGTGCTGCGGCGAAATGTCCGCTGTAGTCGGGCCCCGTGCACTTTAGCCCTTCTGCGTGTAGACTCCTGGTTAAAGTCTTGTTCGAATAGCTCTTGCCAATTTTCGCTCACGGATTGGTCGAACTATGCGATGTCGTCATTCAGAGGCACTGGCTGATAAGGCAAATCTACAGAGCGCCCCCTTCTGCGCTTCGCCTCTGATGCAAACCGGGTTACCCCGGTGAAGGTGGCGTCTCGATCAATCGCTCCAACGAGCTCAACGAGTGGTAAAAACACCAACCAGCCTCTTGGGCATAGACCCGACGCAGAGATTTTTTTCGGACCATATCGGTTCGATCGAGATCGGCGAATGTTGTGGCAAGGGGATATCTTATTACGAGTTGGGGCCCGGGCGCAGGCAATTCTGAGCGTGCTCACCGAGACCCCCGGACGTCTTGTAGGGAAACGTGAACTCCTAGAGAGGGTATGGCCTGATGGCCATGTAGACGATGCAAATCTTAAAGTACAAATTTCCACTTTGCGAAAAGCACTTCACCGCTGCGAGGGATTGATCAGGACCGAATCCTCGCTGGGCTATCGCTTTCTCGGAGAAACGGTGCCGAATGATTCGTATCGCAGCACCCAGCGGCGGTGCTTCTTGGCGCCAAGACATCTTACCGAGCCTATTGGTCGTGACGGCGTGGTTGCGGATATAGTCAGCCTTCTCAAAGAAAGCCGCCTGGTAACGATCCTTGGTCCCGGCGGCATCGGGAAGACAACAGTCGCGCTCGCAATCGCACATCAACTAGCCGATACATTTGCGGATGAAACCTGCTTTGTCGATCTTAACAGAATTGCGCGCGACGATCAGATTTGCGAGGCCCTGGCGCGCTCACTCGACCTCCCCGTCGGAGAGGCGCCTGCTCTTGAGCAGATAAAGGTGGCACTGCGGGGCAAACGCCTTCTACTGGTCATTGACTCCTGCGAACACCTTACCGATGCGGTAGCGTTACTGGTCGAGCAGATTCTGAGCTTCTCCAATGAAGTCTGGATCCTCGCAACGTCCCGAGAGACCTTAAGAGTTGGAGCTGAATTCGTCTGGCAGCTCGAACCGCTCGACGTGCCGCCGCCCTCTCCGAGTAATACCGCGGTGAATGCCGCACGCTACTCTGCAGTTCAGCTCTTCATAAGGATCGCGACCGAAGTTTCTGGCGACTTTAGGTTCAACGACGACACCGCACCGACCGTCGTCGAGGTCTGCCGACGTCTGGACGGAATTCCACTAGCCATCGAAATGGCGGCCTCGATGGTCGGCCCCCTCGACATTGGTGAAATCCTCCGCAATCTGGATCAACGCTCGTCCGTTTTGGAGTCCGATCGCCAAGCCGCCAACCCTATGCAGCATTCTCTGTTCTCAACCCTACACTGGAGCAGCAATCTTCTTCCAGTCAACGAACGAGCGGTACTACGTCATTTGACATTTTTTACTGGTGCTTTCACCCTCGATGATGCGGTTGCGGTCGCCGCTGATGACATCACGGACGCATCCATCGTTCGCGAGGCGGTTATCGCGCTCGCCAATAAGTCCTTCTTGATCGTAAATCATGAGATCAGTCCCCCAGAGTACCGCCTTTTCCGGTTTCTTGAGAATTTACGGGCCTAACCGTGGATACTTCGCCAAGCGTCATTGGCCTCGCATGACCTGCTTCCGCATGAACATACATCAAGCAGAGATGTCAGCTCTCGGTCATGACCTTTTGCCGGCTGATAGCTGAAGAACAACCTCAAAATTCCTGAACGCCTGTCTCGCCGAGTGATCGCAGTTCGCAAGCGTCAGGATATGTTGATCCCGGCGAGGATAGTTTGAGCGCGAGAGAGAAACGGTACGCGTGATCTGTCCTGTAAATTGGACAGGACATCGACAAGTGCATTGCGAGCCGCCCACGGTCTCCCCACGTTTAGCTCAAGCTCGGCGAGGCCGACAGCAGCTTCGCACTCATAGAGATAGAAATCGTGCAGCTTGCTTAGCTCGATTGCTTGTCTGAATAGTTCACGTGCCGTATCGACGTTCCCGGGCCGGTTACGAGCAATGAGCACCTTGGCGAGGATTGGGTGGTGTTTACCGATGAGACGAACATCGGACGGGCCCAGGCACTGGCTCATCGCCTTCAAGAGTGCAGATTCTGCGCCGTCCAGATCACCAACAATTCGTCGTGCATCGGCCAGTTCGACCCACAAAATCGGATGAAGAGAACCTGTTTTAATTATGAACTCATCCTCCAAACACGAAGTCAGGATGCGTTCGGAGGATCCAGCATCTCCATCAGCATATCTGAGAAGAAGTGCTCGAAATGCCTCGGCAACCGCATGCCAGGGTCGGTAGTGCCGCGATACTTCCTCCAATTTTTGCAGGCAGCTGCGTGCACGGTGAAATTCCCCCGAGGATATGTTGACCCATGTTGCACCCTGGGCAAGAACGAAATAGGTGGTTGTCAGATGTCCTTTTGCCTCGGCCTCATCAACCGCTGTGTTCGCAAGCGACAATGCCTGTTCGCAGTATCCCATGTAGTGTTTGGCAAGCGCCAACCCGATCTTGCAGGAGATGAACGAGTCGATTCCTCCGAAATACAAGTAGGCGCTTCTGGAAATCGACGGGCAGTCCTGCAGGAACATCTCGAACCTCTCATGGGCCGATCGTATGGCAGAGGTTTCAAAATCGTTGAATGCGGTTATTCGTTGAAGAAGATAGTGCACATCAGGGGCATTGGATCGCTCCGCTGCCTTGGCAAAGGCGTCGAGATGACGCGTCGCCTGGCGGCGAGTGAGAAGCATATTCTGAATGATACCGTAGAGAGCCCGCAGCTCCAGGAAATCATCTCCTGCAGCTTGCGCCGCGTGCCAGGCACGCTCATACAAGCTCGCTCCCTCGAATCCCGCCAGGTATACCTGCGCGGATGCAAGTGACACCAGCAAGCGAGGCCGCACGGCGGAATCAAATGCTGAGCTATCATCGACGAGATGAAACGCCCTGGTTAGATAAGGGACTCCTTGAACCAACGAGGTGAGCGCAAGCCAAAGCCGTTCCGCGACGATAACAAGTTTTACACCGAGTTCAGGATCTGACGAAAACGCCCAATCAAGAGCCACCCGGAGCTCGTCCAGGTAGCCCCGCATTTTCGTGTTCTCAGATGTCTCGTCGTAAAGGTCCCAGTCGATGCCGTCGAGCAGTTGGAGGAAGTATTCCGCGTGGCGTCTTTGCGCTATGTCGCTGGCAGGAAAGTCCAACTGAGCTATGTATGCTCTTGTCGTATCCAGCAGACGATACTCCGCATGTATCGAGTCCGGGTCGGAGGAGAGAAGTGAGCGGTGAGACAGTCCAATAATGGCGTCGCGCGCAGCGGATGCGCAGAGTTGGTCGCTGCTTGCCACGGCGATGCCGGCGTCAAGCGAGAAGGTCCCAGCAAAGCAAGCGATGTGTCGCAGAGCGGATTGTTCTGCCTCGGACAGCAGATTATAGCTCCAGTCAATCGTCGAGAACAACGACCGTTGACGGGGAACAGTACTTCTTCGGTCGACATTGATCACTGACGATTTTTCGCTCAGGCTGCGGAGTGTTTCCACGAAGCCGAGCACAGCGGCAATCGAAGCGGCAATTTCAATTGCCAGTGGGATCCCATCGAGGCGCCGGCAAATCTCCGCGACAGCAGCAGCTTGGCGATCATCAAAATGCAGCTTCGCCGCCCGCTGATGCAGGCACTTCAAGAATAGTTGGACTGACGAATAGGTCTTGATGTCGTCCGCATGCGTTTCGGCAGCCTTCGGGGGAACTGTCAGGGGGGCGAGTCGCCAAATGGCCTCATCATCAAGCTGCAGTGGCTCTCGCGTCGTAACAAGAATATCCACGTAGCTCGTGTTAACGAGGAAGCTGTCAACGAGTTTGGCCACTGGACCCAGCACATGCTCACAACAGTCCAGGATCAGAAGCATCCGCCTGTCGCGGAGCGCCAACACGATTTGTTCGATGCCGGGCCAGTCCGTTACTCGCAACCCGATCGCATTCGCCAATGCGGTGTAGACAAGATCAATTGAGGATATTCTACCAAGATCGATAAAGTAGGCGCCGTCGGCGTAGTTTGCGGCCCGGTCGTTCGCGACCTGCAACGCAATCGTTGTTTTCCCGATGCCACCCGATCCAAGGATCGTCACAAGTCGTCGGCTATTTAGAAGCTCATGAATTCCATCCGCTGCCGCCTCGCGGCCGATCGGCTTTACAACAAGCCCAGGAATGCCGAACCGCGGCTGGTTTTCAGAGCGACGGACGCCCCGCTCTTTCACAACATCGGCGTCGAAACGGTAGCCTTGAGATGGATCAACTTGAATTGCCGCGCCGTAATCACGCAGAGCTTTTCTCAGCCCAGAGATTTGGACCCGCAAATTGCTTTGATCAACGTGCAAGCTTGGCCATGCGCTCCTGATCAAGGCGCTACGACTGACGGTTGCGCCAGGTGCTTCAAGAAGGACTTGCAGAATGGCTAACGCCCGAGCGCCAAGCCGAACTGGGACGCCTCCGTCCCACAGTGTGCGGGTAGCTGCGTCGAAGCGGAACGGTCCGAAGAATATCTCTCGGCTCACCATTGCACCTGCTTGGAAACCATATCTCGCGGCGCACCATAGAAGCATTGCCTCAGGTTTTACCAGATTTTCCACAGGGTTTCGAAGAGCTGCCATCACCTTCAGCAAAACGGCCACTCACGCTGCACTGCCAGGCGTCCGCGACGTGAGGGCTAAGATGCGAGACAAGGGCGCTATCGAGGACCGCCGCCGGCTCTGAAAGCTAGGGTTTTAACCGATGCCGGTCGACAGAAGGCTTTTCTAAACTGCCGCGATAGCCGATGGCCTACACTGAGGGAGGTATGGATGACTGAAATCCCTGACCGCCGGTCATTCCTTCGTTTAGCGGGCAACGTGATGGCGCTCGCCGCGGTCGGTGCCGTAGGCGTTCGCTTCTTTAATATTGCAGAGGCGATGCCTGTCGCACCCGCCATGGGAGCCACTGAAAAGCGAGTTGGTCTTGTTACGCCGGTGCAATGGGGACCGCCGCACGGACCCGGCTGGCGAAGACGTTCCCGGCGCGGGCGCCGCTGGGTCTGTTGGTGGCACCGGGGGCGTCGTCGTTGCGGATGGCGATGGTAGCTTGCGTTCGCCCGTCTTTTCGATTGGGCTCCGAGAAAACATGGAGGTTTAGAATGAACAGACTAGCTGCATTCGCTCTCTGTGGCTCGGTGTTGATGGGCGCCGTCACCATGACGCGCGCTGACCAGCCTGGGCCAGACTGGATGCCAATGGAGCAAGTGATAGTGAAGGTCCTGCAGTCCGGCTACTCACGGCTTTCCAAGCTCGAAGCCGACGATGGCCGATGGGAAGGTGAAGGCATCAAGAACGGCAAGAAGATGGACTTTCACGCCGACCCTAAGACTGGCGTGATCATTGCCGAGAAGCCCGCCGACTAGATCACATACTCGCCACCAATCCCGAGTTCAGACCTACTGAATGGTTACCTTCGCGACCGCCCATGCCGATTGCATTGGCCGTCGCTCGAGACGAGACCGATGCGCGTCGCCCCTTGAGCCTGGCCTCAGGCCCTCCTCCACGGAGATGAAAAGCGTCACTGAACGTCGTCAGGGCACCACCCATGCCCCGGATGCTTGGAACTACTCTCGGGCGGTTTGTTGCTGTCGTAGCCGTTAGTTTGCAAGAGCCTCACAAATTCACTCATGAGGTGCTCATTGTGTTCGTCGGCTTCCGGTCGGGCGCGGCCGAATGCCTCGCGCAGGATTGCAAAGAAATCCATACAAGCCTCCTTCGACGGAGAAGTGCGCATTGGGCACGTAGTTGTCGACCAAGTTCAGGTCGGGGGCAAATCAATTCGCGCAACGGTATTAGCGGGCGCTGCGATCGGCCGAGCACCTAGAGGTCGCCAGCCTCACCTACCAGCACAGCGCAGAAAGTCATCGTCGCAGTACACGCCGTGAGCACGTGGCAACTCTCGGTAATACGCACGATGAGTGAGTTGGAACACGACACCGGAACTTAGGTTTTATCGTCATGTCTGACGAAGATGATGATCCAGTCGCCGAAATCACGTCTCCGCCCGTTCAGGTGCGAGAGACCAATCGTTTATGGCGGCTGACACCCGCGATGAACCTGCTTGAGAAGAGCAGGCAGATCGCGATTGTCCCCGCCGAGACGGAGGACGAGGCTCGCGCCATAGCGGCAATGGCTGATCCCATGGGACGAGACTGGCGAGATCAGCACGCATTTGCCGCTGATAGCATTGCCACGCCGGAATGGGACGTCGTTGGCGACGTCATCTTCCGCTCGACGCCCGCGCCAACTACTCCGAAGTCGAAGCGATCTAGGAAGGTCTGACCATGCCTAAGAGGATAACTGAGAGCCCACTAGAAATGTGGCCGCCGATTTACTGATGGAAGCCCACGCAATCGAACCATGCCACGAAGGACCGGATCGCCGCCGTCGAGAGCGTGCTCGACGGCCTGAGCGATGATGTCCCGCGTGCTGAGGCCCGGTTCGTAAGATCAGCAGTCGTTTGCTTGAGCCTTCGCACCTTCCGCCTGCTGAGCCGCAGTAGGCTTCGCCTGCATTTGCTTCTGAGCATCCTCGGACGAAACGGGACTATTTCCGGCCTGCTGGTTCATGGCGCTCGTCGGCGGGTGCTGACTTGGATTAGTATTTGCACCAACGGTCGAACCGGTATTTCCGGGAGTCGGCCCGGAACCCGCGTCGCGCAGTTCTGCCGTCTTGTCTGTGTTACACGGCCCCGCTTGCGCGGTTGCGCTACCGAGTCCCAGCACGGTTGCACAAATGAGGACAAGTTGGCGTGTCATTTTCATCTGTCTCTCCCTGGGTAGGGCCTGCAGCCACGCAGATGCGAGGAGACGGGCCGCTTCTTTAACCGAGGCGATGACGCCAAGTTCCGATGGTTAAATAGAGAGCTCCCCATTCCAGCGCGAGCTAAGATTCACCTTATCATGATGGTCCCAGACACGAAGACCCACAATCAGCGCCGCATGAAAGCCGCACGAAACTGAGCCGACCGATCGGTCACGCCCTTCCCCTCCGCCCCCGGATATCGAAGCCTATCGTCCGCTACCGACCAGCAGGGAACCACTCTCAGCGCTCAGCCGGGGCGTTCAAGTCTGCAAGGCCCAGTCCGCCGCCTGCCACCGCAGTTGCCCGCGATCCGAGACGATGCGACCGAGACCCGGAAAGGGCATGTGCGTCGCTGCGATCAGCGCCCCTTCAGCAGCAGCCTGCGCAAAGAACTTGTCGCGCATTGCCTGTGCCGCCGGTCGATCCTGTTCAAACAGGAAGCCCACATCGGTCGCGCTCGGATGGATCACGGGGAAGACCATGTCGGACACCATGATGAGGCTCTGACCGGCATCGGCGATCCGCACGCCGATATGGCCCGGCGTATGACCGGTCAGATCGACGATGGAGATGCCCCGCGCAATATCGCGTTCGCCATCGGTCTTCTGCAGTTTGGGGTACAAGCGAACGACCTCGTTCGACATTTTGAAGCTCGGTTGCAGATAGTCTGGCGCGCCGGCTTGCTTTGCAGGATCGGTCCAATGGGCGACGTCTCGCCGGTCAATATAGAGCTCGGCCCTGGGATAATTCCTCTTCCCGCCAACGATCAGCCCGCCCATGTGGTCCTGATGCATATGCGTCACGATCACCGCATCGATTTGATCGCGGCTGATGCCGAATGCGGCAAGCGCCTGCGGCAGCGCACCTGTCTGCCCAATGGAGCCCGCCGGCCCGGTATCGATCAGGATTCGGCGCTGGCCGTCCTCGATCAGATACTGGTTGAAAACGAAACGCACGCCACTTGGCCGTGCCGTGAACTGGGCCGCCGCAGCCTGCTCGACCTGTTCAGCCGTGCGACCGGGAAAATAGGTGTAAGGCATGTCCGCGTAGCCATCGGTCAGCGCGGTCACGGTGAAGCGTCCGATCCGGATCTGTGCCAAAGGCGTAAGGGTACCCTTCGCAGGCGCCGCTGCGCTCTTGGCCGAGGCAATCTCGGGAAGAAGGCCGCCACCAACTATTCCGACACCCAGTCCGCCTATCAGCGCGCGACGAGAGAGATTGGTCATGGCTGGCCTTCCTGATCATTGACGCGAGCCTTGGTGCACGCGTCCTCTGCCTGAGGGCACCCGTCTCGCGACGCCCCGATTCCGCGGAAACTAGAGTCGCCATCTGAAAAACGGTATCCTAAGACTGCAAGAGGGTTCCTCCCAAACTGCGGAAGGTATGATGGACCGGTTCGAGGCTATGTCGGTGCTGTTGGCTGTTGTCGAGGCTGGCAGCCTGTCCGCTGGTGCGCGACAGTTGCGTGCGCCGCTCGCCACAGTCAGCCGTAAGGTGGCGGAACTCGAGCAACATCTCGGCACCCGATTGGTCATCCGCACCAGCCGCAGGCTCACGCTCACAGATGCTGGCCGCGCCTATGTCGCTGCCTCTCGACGGATCCTCGAACAGTTGGAGGAGGCTGAGCGAGAGGCAGCTGGAGAATACAATGCGCCACGCGGGGTACTCCATGTCACGGCCCCTATTGCATTCGGGGAGCGCCACCTGTTGCCCATCGCACTTGGTTTCCTGGCGGAGCAGCCTGATATCTCGTTGCGGCTCATGCTTGCCGACAAGCAGATCGATCTCGTGAGTGAGCATGTCGATCTAGCCTTGCGCATCGGCCATCTGGAGGACAATGCACTGATCGCGACGCGCGTGGGCGTGGTGCACCGTGTGATCTGCGCCAGTCCTGCTTATCTGGCCCGGCTTGGCGTACCACGCGTGCCGGAAGACCTGGTCCGGCATGACGGAATTGCTTTCAATGGTTTTGCGACATCGCCCGAATGGCGCTATCGGCGCGACACCGCAGCCTTTGCGGTGGAGCCGCGCGCGAGGCTAACCGTGAATACGACGGACGCGGCCATACAGGCCGCGCTTGCCGGCATCGGAATCATCCGGGTGCTCTGCTATCAGGTGGCGGATGAGTTGAAATCCGGCCGGCTGCAGATTCTGTTACCGGATTTCGCGCCGGAGCCACTGCCGGTCAGCCTTGTCTATCCGGATGCCGGACTGCAGCCGTTGAAGGTCCGATGTTTCCTGGACTGGGCCGTGCCGCGTCTGCGGGCCGATATGGCGCAGCTTCAGGCGGATTGGCTTCTCAGGGAAACGGCATCAAGCGCCGGAGTTTCCTGATTGTTCGATGCGCAGATCGATGATGATCGGAGTTTTATCGCCGCTTTCTCAGTTCGCACTGCCTGTCAGGTTTCGGGCAAGCGTTCAACGGCTCGATTGTCGCCTTTGCGCCAGGAGCGGTCGTACAGAATATCCCGGTTTCTTGAATTCATGCGGGCAAGCACACGGACCCATTCAACAAAGGCCTCGATTGATTTTTTCTTAGGGTTGGACGCCCAGAAAGTGGCATATAACGCATACCCGGGAAGTGTAATTTCCGATATCGGCCGCAATGAGCCCTGTGTGAGCTCCGGCTGCACAAGAACATTGCTACAGATCGCAATCCCCTGCCCGTCGATCGCGGCCTGAATAGCGTGCAATTCTTCTTGAAACCTTAGCTCGGTCATCGATGCTAAATCTGGCATCGAGCCGTAACTACTGCCGGCAAACCGTTTGCCAGCGGCGCCAGGTCGGCGCCATTTTGTCTGTTACCGGTCAGTCGGTATCAATCGGCGGAAGCTCCGCCAGTTCTGCCAAGCGTAATGGCAATCTCTTCGCCCTGATAAGTTTAGGGCTGGCAACGACAAAGAAAACATCTCGAACCAGTTCGACCGAAGCCAGCGCGACGGGTGGCGTTCTCGCATAGCGAATTGCTAAATCGGCTTCTCCAGCCGCGAGACGAAGCCGACGTCTCGCGTCCGCCATACTTCGTTGCTTGCAGAAGTTGATCTCTACCTCCCTTGCCGCGGGCGCTGTACCTCCGCGAGACGACCGATCTCTTCCTGCGATAGATCACCAACTGCAAGCACTTGAACGCGGCTAGTCGGGTCTTGATCGTGCTTATCGCTGCGGCGACGGCGGGCCTCGTCCTCCTCGTATTTGCGTCGCTCGGTATCGCCATCTGAACCGCCGCCATAGCCCAGAACCTCGACGATGATGACCGACGGGCGGTCGTTGCCGGGCTGCTGGGTTGTGTCCTTCACGGCATCGGCCGCCGCCTTGTCCTTGGTCTCGGCCGTCAGGTTCACGACTGGCGCCTGCGGCTTCGGCACGCCCTTGCTCTCACCGCCGACCTTGATGTTGTCGGCGTTCAGCACGATGAGTGCCGCGACATTGAAGTTGCCGGCGACCCGAATGCCGGCATCGCCCGCGTCCACCGTGCCCGACGGCGCGATGAGGTCTAGATCGCCGGGCTCGACACCGGCATAGCCGACCACGGTACCAATGCCGGCGCCGCTGATGCCCGATTTTTCGACAAGCCGGGTGACCGTCACGTCATTGGTGATGATCGCCGGCGGCGTATCGACGCGGGTGGTCTTGGCGCCGCGGCCGGCATCGATATCGCCCACTGTCGACCAGATGGTGACGTCGCCTCCGCTGAAGGTCAGCGCGCGGGAGCGGTTCACCACGACATTCTTCTTCGCAAAGATGTCGATCTTTCCGTAGCCCAAGGTGATCAGTCCATAGCCCGCCGGAACACTCTGGTTCAGCGCGGCGACCTGCAATCCACCACCGGGTGTCATGATCTCGATATTGCGGCCCGCCATGGTGCGGAACAACGCGTTGCCGCTCTGCACATCGCCCTTCCAGCCATCACCGGGGAATAACGTTGCGATGGCCGCATAGCCGCGCTTGTAACCACCTGTCGCGCCGCCGTTGTTGTGGTCGCGACCGGCTTCACGCAATTCCTGCATATAGACTTGACGCAGGAAGCGCTGCTGCGTCAGTACAGGCAACGTCTGGAACGCCGCCCAGGCATCGCGTGGCGACAACGTGCGGCCGGTCATGTCACGCATGAACGAGACCAAGCCGGAGCGGGTCTGCTTGACGCCGTCAGCCGTGGGGCGGCTATCGTCCGTCAGATATAGCGGCAGCAGTTGGCCATCGACCATCTTGGTCAGATGCGCCGGCATGCTGCCGACCTGAGTCGGATCGAGATAGAGCCTGGCCATTGCTGCATAGTCCGGCTGCTTGCCCTGGAGACCGGCGATCATCTCGATGGAGGCACCGGAATCCGGCAAGCCCTTGACCGTCGTGTTCGGACGCACTTCGTTGGTTGTGGCATCGTAGAGCTTGTTGCCGTTGCTTCTGACAATCAGCGCATCGCCATAGATGTCGCGACCAGCCGTCACCACGATCGCGCCAGGTCCCTGAATGACCACTGCGGGAGCAAGCTGCGGATCCTGCGTAATCCTCGTATTGTAGTGGATGAAATCGTTGCCGGCATTGAACGTCGACACGTCGGTGGCATGCAGATGGCGCAGGTCCAGATTGAGATCGCGAATATCCTTGCCGGCCGACATCCACATCTGTTCGTTGGTGAAGATCGTATTTTCCGTTTTCGCGAGCGTGGCTGCCCCCAACTGGACCAATCCGACACCACGAAGGATGCTGCCGTTCAGCGCGTAGAACCGGCTTGGCTCCATATCGCCGGCATTGAGCAGAACATCCGGATTGTTGACGCTGCGGAAGTAGGGATTGTTCGCGCCAAAATCGACGATGGGATCGATCGGATTGCGCAACAGATCCAAAAAACGCTGCTCGACAAAGCGCGTGTTGGCCAGGAACGACACCGCCGGACCGCCGAACGGACGCAGATAGGACGGCAGCATCGCCGGCGTGGCGCGCGCCATCACGATGGTGCCGGCGGTGATATTCTGCGCAGCCAGCAATGTCAGGTCGGATGTCGCACCGGGCAGCGTGGCAATCCTGCCGAGATTGCTGATCGACCCGCTCAGCGACACGATCCTGGTCTGCGCGGGATAAAGATTACCCGCGAACTGGTTCAGATAGGCCGTCGGCGACGTCGGCAGGCTTGCGGTTGTATAGGTCAGGTCCTGTGTCAGGAACGACGCCTGATTGAGCAGCGTCACATCGCCGCCGATAGATGTCAGGTTCAGGCGGCTCGCGCCGGTCTCGCCGACGATCAAGGTTTGCGCCTGTGCGACCTTTGCGGGATCGTACGCCATCAAGGGGTCGAGCACCGTCTGCACGCGAAGCTCGCCGTTCGTGCGAACGTCGAGCCGGGCATCGCCAAGCGACAGAACCGGGGCGATGTCGTAAACCGTGACCACGCGCGCCGCGCTTATCGTCACCTGGCGTCCGGTCGCGAACGACCCTGCGTCGATGCTGCCAGCCCCGCGGGCGACGTAGTAATACCCCGCCTTCACGGCGCCACCGGCAGCAACGTTCATTGCACCGCCATTGTCCATGTGGACCACACCGTCGTCGGCGGTGATGCCGCCGCTGACCCGACCCGTGGTGGCGAGCGCGACCATCAAGTTTTCGAGATTGCCGCCGGCCTTCACGTTGACATTGCCGCCGCCCAGCGTGCCGACACCCTGATTAAAGCGGCTGTGATCGACCCACCAGGTCGTCTGCTTCGTAAATCGCAGGTCGGTGCCGACCACGCCTTCCTTCTTCAGCCAGTCGGTGAACAGCATGCTGTTGGCCTTCACGGCGGGCAGCGCGGAGATGATGCTGCCATTCGCATCGATCTGGAGATTGCCGCCAAGGATGCCATAAACGGCCGCGGCCGGAGCCGTGAAGCCGGCATAGCCGATGGTGTCCTTGCGGCCCGCGGTATAGATGACGGATTGATAGTGCGCGAGATTGATGTCGCGGCCGGCACGCACGGCGAGATCGCCAGTGCCGGTGCGAACCACATAGCCGGTCGCAGCATTGCCGATCGTGACCGAGCCGCTGTTGGCCGCGAGGCTGCCGAGCGACTTCACTGTCAATGCATCGGCGGCCGCCAGATCCGCGCCGCCGACAAGCCGGATGTCCCAAGAGGCCTGATCCAGCAAGGCGCCGGTCCGGGTGGCATTGCTGAAGCCGTCGCTGATATTTCCGGTGACGTTGAGATTGCCGGCGGCGCGCAGCGTCAGAGTGCCTTCATGAGCAGAGAACGTATTGGCGAGATCGATATCGGCGGTCAGCGACAGATCGCCCGCGCTGCGGATTTCGATTCCGGCCATGACGTCGATGCCATTGGCGATCCTCGATCTGATGCCAGGTGTCGCTGCCGTGAAGGTGCCGGCATTCGTCACCGCGGCCGGAAGCTGCGATCCGACGGTGCCGTCAGTGCTCACATAGACGGCGACGCCCTCGAGAATCGAGGATCGCGAACCGCGGATATCGACCTGCAGATTGCTGACGGCAACGTCGTTATGCGCGCCGTTCTGCAATGCGCGGAAACGCACACTGCCTTTCTGACCGCCGGAGACGTCAATCATGCCACCGCTGATACCGAGTGCGCCGCCGCTGGCGTCGAGCACCACACGGCCGCTGCCCAACGCAGTCGTCGAACGTGCCGCAAGATTTGCGGTACCGGTCATGGCGATGCCGTTGCCGGCAGAGATCAGGATATTGCCGCCATAGGCAGCGCTGGCATCGACCGCGCCGGTGATGGTCACCTTGCCGGCATCGGCGCTCAGCGCGAAGCTTTCCGCTTTGCTGACACCATCGAGCACCACATCGCCGGTGCGGATACGGAACGTCTGCGCGCGCGAGAAGCCAAAGCCTTCCAACTGCCGCGCAAGGCCGGCAAAATCAGCAAGTGCGCTGATGTCGATTGCGAAAGAGCCGCCTTTGCCTGCTTCCGACCGCGCGTCGATGGTCCCACCGAGCACGACGGCGCCACTGGAAGTCACCGCCAGCGTGCCAGCATCGCCGCCACCGACCGCTGCCGCCAGATTGAGGAGCGAACCGGCGCCGGCAATCACGCCGCCTCCGACTGCCGTCAGGTTGATGGTGCCTGCATTGACGTTGGCACTGACATCGTTGAAAGCCTTGGTGAAGCCGCCGACGTCGATTATCGCGTTGCTTCGCATGATGAGATTGCCCGACGTTGCCGTGAGCGACACGCCACCGGCGATAGCATCGATGCGTCCGTCGAAATCAACGCTCCCGCCATTGAATGCCCAGCGCGAGCCGAGGCTGTCCAGATCACGGGCCGCGGTTCTGTCTGCACCGACAACGGCCAGCCCGCCGCTCGTCACGATCGACTGGTTGCTGCCATTCTGTCCCGTCACAACGGGTGCGACGAGACTAACAGCGGCCTGGCCGACATTGAGGCTGCCCTCGCCCTGCCCGCTCACGCTGCGCTGGCCAGTCAGCGCCACGGCGCCGAATCCACGCAGATTCTTCGCGCCACTGCCAAGGACAAGCTGATTGGCACTCAACGCCAGCGTTCCCTGATCGGCAACGAGTGGATCGACGAAGGTGCCGCTGGTATTGCGCAACACGACGGTGTCGCCATTGATGACGATCGCACCGGGATTGCGGCCGACGATGCCCGCCGTATCCAGCGTGACGGATTTGAGGCCGGCGGCACCGAAATCGGCGCCGGTGTAGAAATCGATGCTGGAATAGCTGCGCAATGTTAGATTCTGCGAGCGATTGAACTGCGCCAAGGCATTGGCACTGAACACCAGACCGGAGTTGCCGCCACCGAAGCCGATGCTGCTGCCGGACAGCGTGATGTCCCTGGCCGAAACGATGGCCGAACCGGACAGCGTGGTATTGCGGGTGGCGTCAATCAACAGCGCATTGCCACCGTCGATTGCTGCTCCGGCGCCGATCGCAACGGTGCCGGTCGCGGTCTTGTCGATATTGGTCCGCAATACGTTGACCGCGCTTCCGTTGGACAGCCGGATCAGTGCACCATAGTCGCGGGCCGGCGTGGCGACCTGCGGCGTGATCGTCAGGTCGCTATCGTTGCTGCTGGCGACACCTTGCGCTCGCAGGACACTGCCGTCTGCGATTGTGATCGTGTCGGTTGCACCAAGAATGATTTCAGGCCCGGTCAGCGCGCTGCCCGCATCATTGCGGATCACGATACTGCCGGCGCCCACAGTCAACGTAACGCCGCTGATGGAGCTGGTGCGGGTGCCGCCCAGCAGCAGGCTCCCAGCACCGAAGCTGCTGAGCCGTGCCGAATCGATGATCAGATAACCGGTCAGGCCGGTGCGGTCCTGCCCGGCGCCGACCACTGCAATATTGGTCGCAGAAATATCGAGAAGACCACCGCGCGCCCCGTCGGCGGCCTGCGACTTGAGCTGCCCTTCCAGCATCAGATCCCTGCTGGCCTTGAAAACCACCGAACCGCCGTCCATCGGACGCCCCGGTATCGCGGGGTCGCGTCCCGACAGACGATACTGCGTCGTGCGGAAGGTCTCCGACGAAAAGAACGTGTTGGCATTCGCTTCGTTGTATTCGGAATAGGCACGGACAACGCCGCCGCTCATCACGCGCCAGTTCGACGCCTGGGCGTCAGTCGCACCATTGATGCTGTTGCCGAGCCGGCCGGACATCAGGACGGCGCCATCGGTCAGCGGTGTCGCCATCGCGACCGAATAGCCGGTGCTGCCCGCGACCATCTGAATGGCGAAGGCACCTGGCATCAACGCGTATTTCGCCGGCATCAGATTGTACCAGCCTGCCGCCAGTCCATTTCCGCCGGCCAGCCAGATGCGGCTGCCGACGTCACTTCCGGGAGTCGTTGCCGACGCGAAAGCCGGCATAATGGCGTAGGTGTTCGGCATGGCCAGAATGTCGTGCGAGCCGCCACTGCCCAGCACGAATTCGGATGCATGAATATTGCCGCCGCCGTGAATATCGATGGTCGATCCCGCCGCGACATTTACCGACGGCGCATCGATCAATATCTTCTTGTCCGGCGGCGCCGTGATGACGGTTGGAAGCGTATCCGTCTTCTTGACCTGAACCGCCCAGCTCTCGCGATTCACCAACAGGCCGTAAGGCACGTCGAGCCCGTCGCCGGACACTGAAATGATCGCTCCGGCGCCCAGCGTGATCGAATTTGTTGCTGACAGGGTGAGGGAGCCGAACGGCACCCGAATGCTGCCGCTGATGTCGATGTCGGGCGCCCTGAGCGTCAGATTGCCGCCCGCCGACAACGGCACGGTCGCTGCTCCATTGGCGCGGACAAATATCCTGTTGGTGGCCGTGATGGTCGCCGTGGCCTGGGTCGACGGATAGATCTGCGCGGCCTGCAACGTCAGCATACCGTCCGCATCCAGCGAGGCGCCCCGCCCGGTCGTAATAGTGCCACCCCTGATGTCGAATTCCGGCGTAAGCAAACGAAGATCGCCGGCAACCAGCGTCGTCGAGGCATAGCCACGGAACGCCGCAGTCGATACATCGATGACGCCCGCTTTCAGCAGCAGCGTGCCCGTGCCGGCTGCCGCACCAGCGCCCGTGACATCGTCCTTAAGCGACAGATGGCCGGCGCGAATCTCTGCGCTCGCACCTGGCCTGGGTGCGATGATCGCACCGAAGATCGAAACTGCCGCGGTCGGCGCGTCGAGAACGGCGCCATTGCCGATCCTCAGACCATATAGCGCGGACAGGCTGATCGCGGAGAAGCCTCCCCCATTGATGGCGTCCAGCGATGCCGTCATGTCAGCGCCGTTTGCGCCGATCAGACTGACGTGACCGAACAGGTCCGATGACGCGAAATTGCCGGCGCTTCCGACGAAAGACGGGTTGGAGATGACAAGCCGCCCGCTTGCCGCACCTTGGCCACCACTCGTCGCAAGCAACCGCGCGTCGATGGACGATGACGCCGACTGGCCGCCTTTCAGCGCGATCGTTCCTCCATTGCTGGCAAGCGCAATCGTCGCCCCATTGCCGCGGCGACGGAGCGGATCGTCGATCACGCCGCTCGTCCCGGACACATCGATCAGCACGCCGGATCCCAGAGTCATCGCGCCGTTCAGACTGACCGTCCCGCCGTCGAGAACCTTGCCGCTAAGCACGCCAGTTCTTGGATCAGCAACAATTGCAGCCACGCCGCGGGCCGTGAACCGTGCGTCGGACGACACGCGAAGAGTCGTGGCCGAGATCGAAATGCTGCCCGCAGGTGCATCGATGTTGCCGGCAATCACCGCAGTGCCGTTGGCGGTTGGATTCGCTCGTGTTGACGTCTCAAGGAAACTGATGCTGCCCTTGACGTCGGTGCTCAACGTCGTCCCCACTCCCACGGTAATCGTTTTCGGCGAGGAGACGGTCAGCGACGTGGGTTTACGCGAAATACGCTCCGGCAAATCGAGTACGCGCACGCGCCCGAAATCTGTCAACTTCGCTCCGGAGGGAGCCGACGTCAGTTCCGCGCCTGCCAGATCGATACTGACCGGGGTTTGGCTGATCGTAACACCGTCGGCAAAGGTGACATTCTCCAGCTTCGCGTCGATCTGCACCGATCGGAAGCCGCGCTCGGCCAACAGCGTCGCGGGCAGATAGATGATCGCGGGATCGGCCGGGATGGCTCCCCCGACCTGAACGGTACCGACAGTGCTGATCTTGAACGAGCCGCCGGATCCGGCGGCAAACGCGCGCAGGTCGATATCCGCCACGCTGGTGGCGAGATTGGCCAGCGTCACGGCGCCCGCGTCGCCGAGCTGCAGCTTCTGTTTGTTGTTGCGGTTACTGAGCCAGCCGCCACCGGACACATCCAGCAATGCGGTCCTGGCAATGTTCACCTTGCCGCCGAAGCCGGAGATTGTCGCGTTCGAGTCGATCTCGATCTTGATCTCGCCGCCGTTCACCTTGACTGCGCCCGCCGGCGTGCCGCTTTCGTATTCGTTCAGCCACTGACCGGACGTGTCCAACTTCACGTGATCGCCGATCACAATTCCATCGTCGGCAAGAAGATAGATCTTGCCGCCCGCGATCCGGACATTGCCGTTCATGGCAATGCTTCCGAGGAAGCCTATCGATGGACTTCCAATCTTCTGGATATTCAGCGTGGCACCCGCCGACAGATCGAGGTTTGCCCCCTCTTCCTGAATGAACGACTTGTTGAAGAAGAGGTTGAACGTGCCCATGCCCGATTTGTTGAGCATGCCGGAATCGAGCCATGTGGTCTTCGCGCGCGAAGCCGGCTGCGACGTTCCCACGGGGTTGAAGTATGCCGCGGGCAATGCCGATCCCACATTGAAGCTGTCAGCCAGCCGCGTCGGCGCGCTGGACAGGATCAGACTCGATGTAAGCCACGGAGAGTCCGAGACCGGATCATCGCCGCCGATCTGCAGAACGCCGCCGACAGCAACCTCGCCCCCCGCGACCTGCCGTTCGCCGGCAATCACGCGGCCATCGACTTCACCGTCCATCGCCAAGCCCGCACCGTGATAGATATAGATGCCGCCGGCGCCGCGACCTTCCGTGTAGCCCTGTTCAAACCGGGTGCCATTGTGGCGATCGAGCGGGCTGGTCCAGGTTTCGGTGACGTCGATCCGCGCATGGTAGCGAGAGAAGCCACCCGCGAGGCCGATATATTGCTGGTCCGGCAAGGCATTGCCGATATCATAGATGCGGCCATCCACGCCGCGCAGTTTCGTGGTCGTGATATAGCCGTCGGCATAACGCACCGAACCGCCCGAGACATCCAGCACCGCATTGGTGCGAACGATGATGTCTCCACCGGATTTGAGATTGATCGTTCCACCTTTCGTGGAAAGCTCCGCAAGCGTGGTCAAACCGGTGCCGATCCATCCGCTGACATCGGCGAGCGGCGTACCCGCCCATTTGCCGAGCAGATAGTTGCCCTGGCTATCCTTCAACCACTGAACGCCAGCCATCGGGCCGTCGGCAAAGGTGCCGCCGTTGCGTTTGTCGACATAGACGGTCGCGCCGCGCAGCCAGGAGTCGATGTAGAGGACGCTGTCGCGCAGTTCGTTGATGCGCAATTCGGCCTTCACCGAATTGCTCTCCATGGTCAGCAGCACATCGCGCAAACCGGCAACGCTTAGCAATGCGCCTTCGCCGATATAGAGCCGGCTGCCATCGGCCACGGACTTCTCGCCGTCCGGCGGCTCGTTGAGAAGAATAGGCTGCTTGCTGGCCACCGCCGCGATGCTGCCCGACGGCGCCACCAGGGCGGCGCCGGCCTGGATATCGATCAAATTGCCGCGCAGATCGATGCTGCCGGCGCGGTAACGCGTCGCGACCGCACTCTGTTCGAGCGTGCCGGTATCGGTCAGATCGGGCATCACCGTGGTGAGACTGCCGCCGCCAAGGCTCAGTGTGCCAGCCCTGAAGGAGTACAGGAAGTTTCCGATATTGGCGTCATAGGCGGTGACGCCCTGGGACCAGGCCCGCAGAACGATTGAGCCATCCTGATTGTTGAGAGCTGTGGACGCGAGCATGACGCCGTTCTGCGCAACGCTGCGCCCGACGACCGTGATATTGCCCCGCGCGGCCTCGACCATGCCGGTATTGCCGACACTGTAGCCAATGCTGGCGGCGCGCGCTTCCATTCCATCCATCGCGGCAGCATAGGCGGCCTTGACCTGGGGCTGCGCGCCGTCCCACGTCCAGGAATCGTAAGACATCATGAACGGCATGGGCGCGGACGCCGCAACTTCGATGCCGCGCAAGGCGGTGCTGGTTGTCGAGGTGGGCGAAGCAAACAGCCAGACGTTTTCACCGGCCGCCATGAGCGTCTGCCCGCCCGGTGTCCTGATCGTCCCGGCATTGACGACGCGCGGCGCAAACAGCATCGCCTTGCCGCCGACATGACTCTCGATCAGCGCCCCGGCCTCCACCAGAACGCTCCCGGGAGTCGTGCCGTAGACGGCGGGAGTCAGAGTCGGATTGCGTTCCGTGGCCGCATCGCCAAAGGTCGGGAGCGGGCTGAGGACATTGGGGTCAGTGAGCAGTGTCTTCATGACGCCAGCCGTGAACTGCGCATTGCTCAGACCCAACGACGACGCCACCAAGGTGTGGACGTTGACCTGGCTGGAGCCGCCGAAAATGATGCCGTTCCTGTTGACGACATACACCTGGCCTTCAGCCTTGATGGTGCCGAGTATCTGACTCGGCGCAAGCGACGGATCGATCACCCGGTTGAGCGCCACCCAGTTCGCGACATCGGCGCCGCCTGCCGTCTGGTTGAAATACAGATCCGTGTCACGGCCGATGTTGAACTTCTCCCAGGTCAGAATCGCCTTGGAGTCGGTTTGTCTGATTTCCACCTGCGTGCGACCGCCCGACGTCGTCTGCGTCGGCAGCCTGGCGCCTCGCCACAGGGTCGGATCGGCCTGAACATTCGGTGCAACGACGAGGCCGCCCGGCGTCAAGCCATTCGGGACGGTGGTCGCCGCCGTCATCGCAGCGGCGCGCGCCGCGCTCTGCATATTACGCATGTTCTGCAGGGCGTTCGATGCGCGGACCATCGCCTGCGATGCGGTTTGCGCCGCCTGCTGCGCGGCCGCCTGTGCAGCAGTGGCCGCCATCGCGGTCGCCGCCGTCGGGGAGGCCCCGCTCCCGCCCTGGAGACTCCGCGCCTGCGCGCTACCCGCTGCGATCGACAGTGTCACGATACTGACACCGACCAGCAGTGCGGCACGTCGGCCATCAAAATGAGAGCGGGGCGAACGAGCGCCGCAGGACACAGTCGGAAGCACGGACATAGGATGCACTCTCAAGAACAGCTTGATACCGGATCGTCGCGATGGTCCGCGATCCCTAGTGCATGTGATGCCTTTCGGCCGTGATGACCGAAACGAAAACTGAAAAAAATTTAAGAGTCCAAAATGCGCTGCAGGTTCAGCCGAGCAACACAATCCTGCCGGGTAGCGCCGTGGCATGCGCGCCGAAAGCCTGCACGAGCTGATCGATCACACGATCGACATTCTCGACGCGAAGCCGGGCGCTAAAGCGCTCGCGGCCGAGCGCCGCGTTTGTCAGGATGATTTTGCCGCGACGATATCGATTGAGCTCTGCCACCACATCGGCAACCGGCGTGGACTGGAACACGAGATATCCCCCCTGCCACGCCGCCACAACCGCGCCGTCGACGGCTTTAACAGCGCCGAGACGTTCGCCGGAATAGGTCAATTGGGAGCCAGCCGGCAGTTTGGCGTTCGCGCCGCCGAGCTCTACCCGGACTTCACCGGCAAGACAGGTAACGCAGACGGCGTCTGCGGCATGGCGAATGTTGAAACGCGCTTCGCGCGCCACAATCTGCCCGTCGCCGGCGACCACCGTGACATCCGCAGCCACGGACGGCGATGTCGCAACCATTGCCTCACCGGACAGAAGTTCGATCCGATCCGGCGCTTGTGAGGTGGTCCGCATCGCGATGCTGGTGCGTGTGTTCATATCGATCGCCACATCGCCGAACAGCTTGAGCTGGCGCCGCTCGCCGACATCGGTGCGAAAATCCGCGCCCAATTCCGACAGCGTCGGCCACAGCTCCAACGGCGGCCGCGCAACCATCACCGCTGCCCCCGCAGCCGATGCGGCCAGCGCACCGCCGAGAAAAACGCGTCGCCCGACTCTGGGTGGCGCCGCGCGCGAGATGTCCGCTGTGCCGCCAAATGCCTCCGCCGGCACCTGGCCGATCGCCTGCCAGGACCGGCTCACGCGGTCGAAAGCTGCCGCATGATCAGGACTTTTCGCCATCCACCGTTTCAATCCGTCGAGATCCAGCCCATTGGCCTCGCCGGAGGCGAAACGCACCACCCAGTCATAGGCTTGCTCCTCCAGCGCGCTGGAGTCGATTGGGCTCTGATCGGCAGCAGTGATCACCCCGCGTCCTCGTCACTCATGGCAGCAGTCTTCATTGTCCGATGACTTCAAGGCCTTCGGACCGAAACGCTGAACGATCTTTTTTTCCAGGCGGCGCCCACAATGCAGCACGGCCGCCTTCAATTCCAGTTCGACCATGCGCTGCGACAGGCCCAGTTGCTCGGCGATGTTGCGCAGCATGCGGCCTTCCACGCGGGCGGCGAGAAGGATGTGACGGCGCCGGGGCGACAGCTCGGCCAACGCCCCGCGCACGGCCTCTATGTCCGACCGCGCCATGGCTACACGTTCCGGATCGGGCGCATCGTCAGCCAATGACAGCGCCGTGCGGACGTCGTCAAGCGTCACCCGTTCGCGCTCTTTGAGCCGACGCTTCAGCGCCAGGCGATAGGCCGTACGCAGCAGATACAGGAACGGACTGCGGACAGGCTCAGCCGGCGCCGCATTGTCCAGCCGTAGCCACGCATCATGCAAGGCGTCATCGGCGCGATCCACGGAGCCAAGTCGGCGGGCAAGCTGGACCTTCAACGCCTCATAGTCGAGCAGCAGATGCTGGCGCAGGTTCTGTGCCTTCATCGCGCCATCTCGAGCGCGGGCCCCGTGCGGTCACGGCCGACAGGCTCGTCGGCGGAGAAACGACATTCCCTGGACATCGGCGACGGCGGAAAAACAGCCAGGATCACCGGCTGCGGCATCCCGACCGGCGGCAGGCCGACATTGGTCCGCCCGAGCAACGCGACAATCCGAGCGCCTTGCTGCGCGGCCTTGTCCAGAACTTCGGCCCGCGAAATCGCACCATCCGCTGCCAGCCAGAGGCGAAGAAGGATGTCCTCGTCGCTCGGCGCGCGATCGGGCGCGGCACAGAGCGCAGCGCTGATCCGCGCTTGCACTGCGGCGAGGTATCCCTCATAACGCCGACGTTGGGCCACAACATCGGACACCGAGCGACCCGTCACCTGTTCCGGACCAATAGTGACTGTCCCATCCGCAGTGACTTGCGGCACATAGCCGGTGCCATCCAGCAACCTTTGCAGGGCGACGGCGCGCGTGAAGGCGCCCGCGACGACACGAGACGAACGGCGATCGACGAGCGCGGCATTATAGAAAACCTCGAGCCCCGTCACGACACTGTAAGCCCTCAATGCTGCATCCAGCGACTGCGCCGGAATATCGAATTGTATGAGTTCATCCGGCGAAACAGGGATGGCAGAACCATCGGCGCCGGACGGACGAACCGACGCGCCGACGAAAAATGCGACCATCCACCCCAGCAGAACAAGCTGAGTGCAGCGACGTGCCTGGCCGACGATCGTCACCCCACCTGCCCTCAAACGCACAACGCTTCCGGAACGGATCGACGGACTGGCTAATGCCGCTTCAACAGCTATTGGGTATCCTATCGCCCGCCACGGGGCTCAATCGAATAACCAAGCGAACCTAGCAGCTCGCCGGCAGGAAAGTTGTTAGCGTCGCAATACTACAGTATCATGACTATAAAGATCATGCACCGAGCCACCGTCGCGCTCCTTGCGCGTTCTCGAAAATCTTGACACCTCCAGCGTAGTCAAGACAATCTGCGGGCGCCGCTCGGCGTTTAGAGGCGGATCAGTCGCTATATGTTTCCATTACTAGCCAATACCGCGATAGCCATGGCGTCCGTCACGGCGCTAACGATGAGATGGTCAGCGCTCTGTCAAAAGCCGATGTCCGCTTTGCGCCAACTGCTGTCACTCATCTGCACGTCGACGCATGACGCGCCTATTGCGCTGCCCCATCCGGATCGCGCGAATCGCCCGATTTGATATTGGGCCCACCTGGCCGATGCTTTCCAGATCATACCATGCTCACCCTGGCCTGAGACATAGCTCCCGACATTGCCATGATCGCGCAATTGGATAGATTGCTTCGTCCGCCGGAAAGAGTGAAAGGTGGCATCCAAAGAAGGGGACAACCCATTGGACGATTCCGCGAACCAATGCGCGTATTGCGGGTTCACGATGCAATTGGATGCACGCTTTTGCGGTGGCTGCGGGCGGCCAAGGGCTGCTCCAACTGCGCTTGGCGTTCATGCACTCTCATTCCTGCAATCGCAAATCCCGCCAGAACTCGCTGAGCGTATCATGCGGTCCGGCACATCCATGCTGGGCGAGCGCAAACGTGTCACCGTCCTGTTTGCCGACATCCAGCGGTCGACCGAACTCATCGACCAGTTGGACCCAGAAGAAGCGCTGGAAGTTATTGGCCCAGTGCTCAAGCGGCTGATGGACGCCGTGCATGAGCACGATGGATTGGTCAACCAGACGCGCGGTGACGGCATTATGGCGCTCTTCGGCGCCCCCATTGCGAGCGAAGACCACGCCGTCCAGGCCTGCCGCGCAGCACTGGCTGCGAGAAATGCGATCATCGAATTCAATCGTCTGCATCAGCGCTCGATCAGTATCAGAATTGGCCTGAATTCCGGACAGGTCATCATTCATTCGATCGGCAACAATCTGGCGATGAACTATGACGCCGTTGGAAAAACGGTTCACCTCGCCGCCCGAATGGAAGCGCTTGCCTCCCCTGGCTCGATCAAATTGTCGTCCGACACCTTCCAACTCGCGAAGGGCTTCATCAGCGCATTGCAGCTCGGGCCCGAACAAGCCAAAGGGGTCGCCGAGCCGGTGGAGACCTATGAACTGGTGTCGATGCGGCCGCGCACGCGCTGGCAGGCTCGCTCATCCGGCGGCCTCAGTCCGCTGATCGGACGTCGGACAGAATTAGATTTCCTCAAGAAACTGCTGGATAACGCCGCTGCGGGACGCGGACGCGCGGTGACCATTGTCGGCCCTGCCGGGATCGGCAAATCGCGTCTGGTCCATGAGTTCATCGCCAGCGTTCCTGAAGAATGGCTCGTCCTACAGACGACCTGCGCTTCTCAACGCGCGAACTCCAGCTACTATCCCGTCAGCACGTTGATACGTGAGCTCTTCGGCGTACGCGCCGAGGATAGCCCCGCCTCGGCTGCCAGCCGGACCAGCACCCGTGTTACCCGCCTCAATCCAAATCTGCCCCCACATCTTCCGGCCATCCTCTCGCTCCTGGATCTCAACAGCGAGGACGAAGACTGGAAAAAGCTTGAGCCATCCGAAAGACGCAACAAGGTCATCGACGCCATGAAGACGCTCGTCTTCTCGCAGGAACGGTTGACGCCCTTGCTCATCCTGATCGAGGACATCCACTGGATCGATGCCGAAACACAGCTCATTCTGAACAGCATCATGGGGATGCTCGATAACGCCCGGGTCCTCGTGGTCGTCACGCAACGCCCGGGACGCATCTGGTCCGGCCGAGCGGTTGAACGCCTGGACATCGCGCCGCTCAGCGAGCCGGACGGTGATCAACTGCTTGTATCGCTGTTGGGCAATGACGGAAGTCTGGGCTACATCAGACGACGTGTCCTCGCGAAAGCGCAAGGCAATCCACTCTTCGTGGAGGAATTGGCCCAGGCACTCAAAGATACGAAGGTGCTAGTCGGCGATCCGGGCCGCTACAAAGTCAGCGATGGGTCGTCTAATATCAAAATCCCCGAGACCATTCATTCCGTTCTGGCATCGCGTATCGACTTACTCGATCAAGCGACCAAATCGCTTTTGCAAATGTCCGCCGTGATCGGCAAAGACATCTCATTGATCCTGCTGTCCGGTATGGTTGGAACTGATCCCGACGAACTGGCTCCTCGTCTTCTGGCGCTGGAGTCGGGCGATTTTCTCAGAAAGGTCACTGCCTCCGGCACCCTCGAATATTCGTTCAAACATGAGCTCACGAGAGAAGTGGCCTACGGCATGATGCTACTCAGCGTCCGTCGCTATCTCCACGCCAAGGCGATCGAAATTATCGAGCTTCGATTCGCCGACCGTCTCGACGAGTATATCGACCGACTTGCCGACCACGCGTTTCTCGCTGAGCTATGGCAAAAGGCAGTTCCGTATCAGTTGCGGAGCTGCCGTCGAGCAATCAAGCGTGGCGCCAATCAGGATGCGATCGCCATTTACGAGCGTGGCCGCGAAACGCTGGCGCATTGGCCGCCGTCATCGAAGAAAACCATCTCTGAAATAGATCTGCATCTGACGGTGATTACGGCGCTCGAACCAATCGGCATGCATCAACGTATTGCCGACGTCTTGCGTGAGGCGCGCCGGCTGGCCGAAGAATCCCGGGAACCATGGCGGATTGCGGCGGTGAATTGTCAGTTGACAGTCGCACTCTGGAGACTTGGCTATCACGTCGAAGCCATGACCGCTGCCCAAACGGCACAGTCGATCGCAGAGAAGATCGGCCAACCCGTCCTAACCTTTGCCGCTCTCCACAATGTGGGCATCATCCACCATGAAACCGGCGACTTCACGCAATCGCTTGCGTATCACGAAGAATGTCTCGCGATCGAAACGCCAGAGATCGACGAGAAGCGCGCTGGATGGGCCGCGCTTCCCAGCGTGATGCTTCGGACCTTCATGGCCGATTCACTGATCGATCTCGGTGACTTCTCTCGCGCAGAGGCTCTTGCAAAAGAGGCAAGGCTGTTGGCGGTGGCGGCGAACCACTCGTATTCACGCGCCAACATTAATCATGTTTTTGGTCGGCTCCGGATCGCGCAAGGGCGCCCTGTCGAAGCGCTCGCGCTGCTGAATGAGAGCTGGCAGACATGCCTCGATCTTGAGATGAAACAGATGTACCCGGTCTTCGCGTCCCGGATGGGCGAAGCCTATCTCGCATTGGGCGATGTCGAATCTGCACTCAACATCCTCGCAGTGCCTGAAAAGCTGGATATTCCGCTCGCTGAACACGCATTCGGCTGGCGCTTTCTGTTCATCGCTCAAGGTCGTGCTTTCCTTGCCGCCGGCCGCAGCAAGGAAGCCAAAGCCGTAGCTGAAAGAGCGCTAGCACTGGCGGAAGAGCGCGGAGAATTGCCGCAGCAAGTCTACGCCAAGAAGCTTCTGGGCGACATTGCCCATATTCTCGATACGAGCAACACGACCACCGCAGAACGATACTATCGCGAAGCGCTCGGTCTCGCCGAACAGTGCTCCATGCAGCCTTACACGACGCTCTGCAACGATGCGCTTGCCACCTTGGTTGCCTGAATCAGATCCTGGCTGCGAGCTCAATCGGCCAGGGCGCGGATGGCATTGATACCCGGCAGAAAAAAGTACGCCCCACCGCGCACCGTGACAAAGGGGCGAGGTTTTTCGATATGGAGATTGAACGGTCTCTGCTGAATGACGAGTTCATCTCCGTCATGGGCAACATGGCTAATCGGATCGGTCCCGACGGGCAGTCCCCCGAACTGAGGATTGTTCAGCCACGAATGCTGGATCATCTCGAACTGGCCAGCGATATCGGCGTTCAACGCGATGAACGCCGTCCCGCGCCGAGAACCGTTGCCGGTTGTCTCGTCCTGCTCGCCGCGCCTGGCTCCATAGGGCCGGCCGCGCCTGATAATGCGATGCATCTTGGACAGCTTCAGTGCGACATCCGGGTCGGAGCCAATGGCATCGCGCGGATTGGCACGGCGAATATGCGCGCCAATCGGACAGGCCATCCCTGACTCGTCTTCGTAGGCGTAAAGAAAATCATTGCGTTCGGGTGCCGACGGTGAATCGGCGCCGGCACGCACCAGCGGCGCACCGTTGCGGTACCGGCCGATCAGCCGTGCCGCAACCTCCTCTGCCGCCTCGACATCGGCTTTGCCATGCATTCGGGTAGCGATGCTGGCAACAAATTTCTCGAAGGCGTCCACGTCCTGCTCCAGTTGCCGGAACACCAGGTAGGTTCCGTTACGCAGCAGATCGCGCAGATTGGAGCCGGGCTTCACGGATTGGCTGCTGATGCGCTCCCGACGTTCATTGCGATAGCCGAGCACAAATTCGCCTGGCTTGACCAGGGAGATGCGGCGGTCTTTTGCGCTCAGGACCTTGTCTCCTTCGCCACTGCCCGCGGGGGTGTGACAGGACTTGGCTTTTTTCTCGTTCTTGGCGTTTTCCTCGCTTCGGATAGCTAGGGGCGACCCCTCGATGATCGGCTGCGAGATGCCGTCGACGAAGCCGAAATGCTCCTTGGCATCGTCATAGAGGCGGCCATGGACGATGACGGGCCGGCCGTTGCCTTGGTTACCAGTCACAACAACGTCAGCAACGCCGTTCATCGCGCGCTGCTCCGCCTGGACTAGGGCCTGCAACACATGTTCTTCGGATGCATAAAGCAACAGCATGCCGTGCACCTCGGCGGACGGCCCCCATCCACCCCACTCCCATCGGCACGGTGAGCTTTCTCCCGCGTCGCCGAGAAGGCCGGAGCGTCGGGGCATCCGTCTGCCAGACGTCGGCTTCGGCGCCATGCCTTCGAGAAATTCCACGGAGAAGTCCGACAGCTGATGCTCGTCGAGATCTAGCTCCTGGAGGCCGCTGGCAGTGATGGCCAGATTGATCGCCGTCCGATCGCCAACACGCATGGCCTTAAGTGCCCGGATGTTCGTCGGCGGTAACTGCAGATCCGTCGCGCCGTCATCTTCCCCCTCAATCCTGTCCGCGCGCATCAATCGCTCGGCCAGATCGCGCAGCCAGCGCTTGGCAGCATCCCGCTGGCCTGGAAGAAAGTGCCAGGCCACATAGGCGGAGTACGGCAATTGCGGATAGCCGCTTAACAGCAGCCCCTGCACATCATGCCATTCGATTTTTTCCGTGTTCATGGTTTTTCAAAGACGTTGGAGGAATCGATCGATAGCCGGCGAACTCAACGGAGCGAACAGATCTTGTCTGGTATCGGTGTTCGCATTGATGCCGACAACACCGAGCATAGGATAGGCGCCGTACCAGACGATGGTTTCCACCTGGCTCTGCCGCACATAGGCCTTGAACGGCCTCGCATCCTGCGCGCCTTGCCAGAACAGAAAACGCGTGGGCGGAAAACCGTAGCGTTTCCCTGCCGCGTTCACGAACGTATTGGTCCAGATCGCATTCAGCCCCTTCACGGCGGCCAGATCGATGAACTCGTTGAGGTAGCTCTCCCAGGCACCGCCGAAATTGTCGAGAAATAGCAGACGCCGGCCACCATCGATCAGCACCCAGCGCGCCGAGAGGATGGTTGGGATGCCGCCAAGCTCACCCTTGTTGAACCAGAATTTCGCGAGAACATTGACGGCGAACAGGACCAGTCGAAGGATCCAGTATCGAAGGACACCCGGCTTTACACAGGTGATGCTGGCCAGATGGTTCTGGTACCGGTTAATTCCGGCTTCCTCGCGCGCATATTTGCGCGCGTTGTCGCGAGCCCGGATCAAAAGACCTGCGGGATGTTCAAACGTCGTCCTGTCGCGATACTCGAGTGCCCCAACCACGCACAGAGCCAGCAGTCCGACGAGATAGCCGGCCATCACGCCGCTCCATCCCAACAGAACCATCAGAAGCCAGCCGTAAGTGAGCGATCTGGCCATTCCAGCCACGTTGCTGATGACCGTTTCCGGCAGCAGCGCTGCAACGAGCAGGACGCCGACCGAGACCAGAAGGAACATGGCGAACTGGATGACATCCAATGCCATACGCCGCAGATTCTCGCGCGTCTTGCTGAGAGGCTGAAGCTCGACCATCAACTGCAGCGATGTCGTGCAATACCAGCCGACGAGCAACAGCCCCCCAATACAGACAAGCTGGAACATGACCACCAGCACCGCACCCAGCGACATCAGGATTCCACTCGGACCATCCACCAATATCCCGGCCCATGTCGGTGATCTGTCAACGCCGGAGATGACCGCGAGCGTGACAACACCGATGAGCACACCGAGCAGCGCGTATCGTGTAACGACCGCCAATTGCAGCGGAAAGCGCCAGAACAGATGCTGGTCGCGGGTATTTTTGCTCGCACTCCGGAGAAGAAGTTCTGCCGCCCGGACCACCAGCCACATCACGCTCAATAGCATCAAGCCGGTCAGCGTTGCCGGCTGTATGACTTCGGTGAGCTGGGAGACCCACGGCAATGCCGATACCTTTGTATCGAGATGCTGCGTTGCGTGACCGACCGTCTCAAGCCATAGCGGCAACACCGCGTAGAGCGCTGATGGTCGATAGCCCAAAGCCCAGCCCACGAGTGCGCCCAGAGCGCATGCCAGCAGCGCAACGACGATACCAGCCGCAACGGCGATCTGGGTTCGAAGCGTCATCTGCCATGGCAATTGCGCCGGCTGCTCTGCCCAGCGATTGTCGGCACTGCCGCGAATGCACTCTCGTGTCACGAGATCGAGCAACCCCGCCGGGCGACCGGGCAAGATCGCATCGACGAGAAATCGCGCCGAAAGAAACGACACGATTCCCTTCCGAACGCTGTTCTCGCCTTTGACCTGCACCACCGTGCGGCCGGGACTGCCACTAAAGAACGTATTCGCGCCGACGTCATGGCGCTCCCAATACTCCCGGACCAGATTTGGGGTCGTTGTTCCTGACAAGGGATAGCCGACACACCAGCGGTAGACCTCGTCGAAACCAATTGGTGCATACTTTAACAGCTCATCCAGAAAACCCGCTCTCGGGCCATCGAACGTTGCCTCGAATACGAGACAAGGCCCGACCCCGTCGGCAGCGTCCAGGATGACAAAACTACAAAAATGCAGACCTGCAATCTTGTCGAATGGAAACAATGGGCGGCACTCAAGAAACGCTGCCTCACCGCCAAACTGCGGGTCGGCATTGTCGCGAAGATAGCCCCTGCACCATTCCACTTTGGACGGTTCGATCGGCGTGATGATCGTTGTGAAATTCGGATTCAATGGACGGGCTCCGATCCATTCGCATTGAACGTCACGCGCAGCGAGCAAGGTGCTGGCCCGTCATAGCCGACCTGACCGCCCTGTCCGGGCGCGCGCGCCAGACCCGGCAGGCGCATCAGCGCGCGGACGATCTCCAGCATGACCACGTCAGCAATGTATTTGCCGAAACAGTGGCGCGGCCCGAAACCGAAATGAAAGTAACTCTCGATGGGACGATCGCGAAATGTGAGCGGGTCTGGAAATGCTTCGGAATCGAACATGGCCGCCAGCGGCGGTGCCAAGACAAGCGTCCCGGCAGGCACCCGCCGGGCCCGCGGGGTGCCGTTGGCGATGATCGTATCACGCGGGCATGTTCGCACCAGTAAAGGTAGCATCGGACGAAACCGCATGGCTTCATAGATGCAGCCACGCAACGCTGCCCGCGCCGCTGCGATCTGGCCATTGGGCGCATCAGCAGTGATCGGCTCCTGATCAGAGTGGATCGCACGCTCGAGTGTAGCGGACAGTGCCTGGGCATGCGCCAACGCCCCGGTCTGCTCCAGCAACTGATCCACGGCATGGGTGACACCGCGGATGATGGTGGCGCCCCCCGTCGCAACCAGCCCGGTCAGATAGCAGCGAATCCACTCCTCATCAAACCAGGCCGGGTTGCCCGACTGACCATGGTGGCGCTGCAACCGTGCCAGCAGGCTGTGAGCGGGAATGGCTGGGTGCGATGCAGCGGCAGTAGTGGGGCCGGCGGATCCAAGCTGCTGCGTCAGTTGACAGGTCAGATCTGCGATATCGGCACGAGACCGGCTCCAAGGAAGCGAACCAACTGGCGGGTTGACCATAATGATGCCGGCCAGATTCCGCATGACGCCTGCCATCCGCTGCCGGTCTCCATTCAGTGGAGGGACGCCAAAGTATTCGGCCAGGACGGCAACCATCACCGACTCCGCCAGATCGGCGACAACGTCGATCTGGCCCGAGTCCTTCAATGCCTCGATGCAGGACTGGCAATTTTCGGAAGCGATCGTCCGGATGAGCTGGGCATCAGTCTTCTCGACCACGCTCTGCAGCATTTCCCTCTCGCGGCCATGCTGCTCTCGCCCATCGACCGTCATCAGAAACGGTCCCCAGGGCATTCCGGGCTCGATGGTGTCGCCCAGTTCAAAGTCGTCGAAGCGTTCGAGCACCTCGCGTACATCGCTGGCTTTTGTCGCCATAAGGACGTTACCGACGATCGTGATGGGCCGCACGACGCGCAGCACCGCGAAGACCGCCTTGAACAACCGAAGATGGGAGAGAACATGGCAGGAAAGCCGATATTTGACGAGCTCGCCCCACATACGCATGCGCCATCCGAAGCGATCCACAGCGCTGGTGCCACCTGGATCAAGTCCATTGAGATCAGCCAGCTTCGAGCCGGATACGCCGGTTGCCGGCTGATCCGGCGTATCGCCGCCGGTCACCTGATCCCGGAATAGTTTCAATGAATGTTGATCCCGGCCGTTTGCCGGCAACACCAGATCCTTGGTCTCGCGAATCCCATGCATCGGTGCGCCTATTCGGCTCGGGTTGGAGTGCTCAGCAATAGAACAAGAGCGTTTGTAGTTGTAGATCTATCTATATTCCACCGAAGAAAGCTCGCCAAAACTAGGATTGTTGTCAGACTTGCAAGCCCCAACAACCAGCCGCTGGCCAGCGCCAACATGGCCGACACATTAGCTGCCGCATTCCCCGCGTCAGTGAACTAGATCACAGACAGCCGTCCATTCATTCGCATAGTAGCCTCATGGAGGCCAAATGCGACCAACGACAACGCAACAACTTGCCATCGAAGCCATGCTCAACAGTCTGCTGGGGCCGCGTGTTTACGACCGCTTGTGCCTGGGTATGAAAGTCGGAGGAATGGACGAAGACGTCCTCTACGTCTTTGTCTCGAACGAAGCCTGCGCAGCGGAGATCGAAGCAGTTCACACAGATGACTTCGCTCTGGCCGCCGAACACGTGCTGAATCAGCCCGTGCGCTGCGTGAACGTCATCCCTTACGATTTCTCGGATCTATCGAGCCCATAGCGGGCACCCCTCACCTTTAAGGGGAGCCAACCCTTCGCGTTAGCGAGCTCACTGTCGCCACACGCGGACGAGCCGCCCATTCGAGATGAGGGCTCCCACCGGTCCGGCGTTTAGAAGCCTTTCATCGGGTTGCCGACCAGCACCGTAACAGCCAGCACTACAACAACGCCATAGAGGGCAAACAGCCCGAGCGTGAGGCGCCGGTAAATGCGGCGGTAGGTTTGCTCCAATTCGTCGACGGGTGTCATGCCGAATGCCTCCTGATACCCGGCCACTAATGGACCACGCATCAGCGAAGTCATGTGAACCACATCACATCTTGAGCGGGCTCCCCGGCTCATCGAGGGTTGCGGGTTCGGCTTCGGCAACAGCCGCTAGCGCTTTCGGCTTGAGAACGGCGATACTGCCCGGCTCAAGACGGATCCACCCTTTCAAGGACCAGGCACGAAGTTGCTTGTTGATGCTTTCTCTGGTCACTCCGACCATCTCGCCGATCTCTTGTTGAGTCACGACAAACGGGCGACCGACGTCAGCAGGCTCGTGTTTCGCGGCCAAGCCGATCAGCAGGTTCGCCAGCCGCGCAGGTAGATCCTGTAAAATGACATGCTCGACTTGCTCACTTGTCCAACGCAGACGGGCGCAAAGCAAGCGAATGAACTTCACGGCCAGCGCCGGTTGGGATTCGATAAATGGAAAGAAGTCGCGCCGATCGATCACAATAAGCTCGCAATTGGTGTGAGCGATCGCATCGGCCGTTCGCGAAAGCCCATCGAGCAACGCGATCTCCCCGAATATCTCACCTTTCGTCACAAGATTAAGGATAGCGCTGCGTCCCTCAGATGAGGCGACGCTCATCTTGACAGCGCCGCTCACCACGACGAAGAGACTATTGCCGGGATCTCCTCTCACAAAGACGGTCGCCCCGCGTTTGAACTTTCGGCAGCTCGCATACTGGCATAGTTGATCCAATGCCTTGGCGTCGAGATCATTAAAAAATGGATGACTGCGTAGTATCGACAATCGGGGATTGATCTGAGAAACGCCTCGCGCCGTCACAAGTGCTGCTCCAAGCCAGAAATATTCAAAACAAGGCTAGACACACCGGTAGTGTGACGAAGCCCCCTCTCAAGAGTCATAGCCTGCCATGAAGACTTTAAGAAGTAACGCAGCATTTTATCGCGAGTAATGGCAGAAAACGACGAGAAGTTTTGCACTGATACCAATGACTTCTTTGCGCCATAAGCCGTCATCTAGTTGCGAGGTGAGCCTAGCTTTATTGCCAGGAACTCGCTCAACACTTCGATTCGAGCCGGCCTTACGCGCGAGGTGGGCGTGATGAAATACAGCCCGCCCCCCGGCAGTTGCCAGTCCGGCAGAAGTACTTCGAGACGACCGTCGGCCACATAGGGATCGGCGACGAAGGACGGCAGTTCGGCGATGCCGATGCCGTCGAGTAGGGTTGGCAGCAGCGCATCGATATTCGTCACCGAAAACGGCCCGGTCGGCGTCACCGAGACCTGCTCGCCATCTTTGTGCGTAAAGTGCCAACTGTTGGTCCGCGCGCGATAGGCATAGCCGAGACAGTGATGTGCATTGAGCTCCGACGGCGACTGCGGCCGCCCATAGCGCGCGATGTAACCCGGCGATGCCACGACGAAGCGGCTCATGGCGCGCAGGCGGCGCGCGATCAGCGATGAGTCCGGCAGCGCCGCGATCCTGATCGCCGCGTCGAAGCCGTCGCCGATCAGGTCGACCGTGGCGTCGCTCAGATGCAGGTTGAGCGTGATCTCCGGATAGTGGCGCAGGAAGGCCGGCACGATCGGCGCGATCTCGCGCAGGCCGAACGACATCGGCACCGCGAGATTGATGGTGCCGCGCGGCCGGCTCGATTGTTCGCGCGCTGCGCTCTCCGCGGCCTCCGCTTCCGCCAGCACGCGCGCGGCGCGTTCGGCCAGCCGATGGCCGAAGTCGGTCAGCGCCACCTTGCGCGAGGTGCGGTTGAACACCTGCGCGCCGAGCCGGTCCTCCAGCCGGGTGATGGCGCGGGAGACTGTCGCCACCGAGAGGTTCAGCGCCCGGGCCGCGCCGGCGAAGGAACGCTCTTCCGCAACCTTGGCCAGCAATGCCAGGCCCTCGAAATCGGGGAGTTTAGAAATCGACATCGACAATCCTGCAACGATGAATTTCAATCGTTGCTATATCGGAGTGATCGAGCCGGCGCCATGGTCTGTTTGTCAACGAAACAGGAGTGACCACCATGTCCCAGAAGCTCACCGGAAAAATCGCAGTCGTCACCGGCGGCACCAGCGGCATCGGCCTCGCCACCGCCAAGCGCTTTGTCGCCGACGGCGCGCAGGTCTTCATCACCGGCCGCCGCAAACCCGAACTCGACGCTGCCGTCGCGGAGATCGGCCGCGGCGCCACCGGCGTCCAGGCCGATGCCAGCAAGCTGACCGACCTCGATCTGCTCTATCAGAAGGTCAAGGCGGAGGCCGGCCGGATCGACGTGCTATTCGTCAATGCCGGCGGCGGATCGATGCTGCCGCTCGGCCAGATCACCGAGCAGCAATATGTCGACACCTTCGACCGCAACGTGAAGGGCGTGCTGTTCACCGTGCAGAAGGCGCTGCCGCTGCTGCAGGACGGCGCCTCGGTGATCCTCACCGGCTCCACCGCCGGCACCGAAGGCACCGCGGCCTTCAGCGTCTATGCCGCGTCGAAGGCTGCCGTGCGCTCCTTCGCCCGCAACTGGATCCTCGACCTCAAGGATCGCCGCATCCGCGTCAACACGCTGAGCCCCGGCGCCACCCGCACGCCGGGCCTGGTCGAACTCGCCGGCCCCGACGCCGCCCAGCAGCAGGGCCTGCTCGACTATCTCGCCTCGCGCATCCCGATGGGCCGCGTCGGCGAACCCGAAGAGATCGCCAAGGCGGCGGTCTTCCTCGCCTCCGACGATGCCTCCTTCGTCAACGGCATCGAACTCTTCGTCGATGGCGGCCAGGCCCAGATCTGAGCCCGCCGCCACCGACAATGCGCCACTGACTCACCTTCACTATCCCATTGAAAGCAACGACCATGACCGAGAACGAACGCATCATCCGCAAGCTGTACGACGTCGCCGAAGTACAGGACTCCAGGGCCTTCACCGAACTGTTCACGCCGGACGGTTATTTCTGGGACGTCTCCGCCGGCCAGAAATATTACGGCGCCGATATCGGCAATGTCGTCGACATCTATGCCAAGGCCTTCCCCGACATGCATCGTGCGCTCGAACTGATCTATGTCACCGGAGACATCGTCGTCGTCGAACTGTCACTCAACGGCACGCATAAGGGACCGCTGGCGCTCTCGGCCGGCGCCATCCCGGCCACCGGCATGGTTATGCACACGCCGTGCTGCGACGTCTTCCACCTCGAAAACGGCAAGGTGAAATCGTTCCACTGCTACACGGCGGCAACTATCCTGATGGCCCAGCTCGGCGTGTTGGGAAATCTCCAGGCCGCCATCGCGGGCTAACCCTGTAAATCGCCTGGCCGATGTGCTCCTGCATTTCGGCCAGGCATCCCTTCGTATCTTTGTTCGCACATCTTGCGACACCGAACACCGCAAAGGACCACGTCATGTCAACTCACGAACCCGACTACGATCATCTCCTGCGCACGAACATCGAGCGCGTCTTCAGCGAACGCGATCCAGCACAGCGCGCCAAGGTCATCGCTGAGATCTACACCGCCGAGCCGGTGCTTCTCGAGCCGAACGACATCGTGCGCGGCCGGGACAACATCTCGCAGACCGTCGACAAGCTGCTCGAACGGTTCGGGCCCGACTTCGCCTTCGTGCCGGTCGGACAAGCCAACGGCCATCACGGCCTGGCCCATCTCACATGGCATGCCGGTCCGAAGAACGGACCTGTAGTGGTCACGGGCGCCGATGTGGCAGAGATCGTCGACGGCCGGATCGCACGGCTGTGGGTGCTGCTGGATACTGCGAGCTGAGCAACGCATCGGATCGGATCGGATCGGATCGGATCGAGGATTGTGCTTAGAACGTCGGCTTGCGCCATGAGCGGACATCGATGCCCGTAGTTTTTGCGGCGGATAGCCAAAAACAGTCGTTTGGACGCTGCCGCGAAACAGTGCAAGCGATGAGGAATCTTCGCGCACCTGGTTATCTAGTTAACTGGTAGACTAGTTGCAGCGGTTTCTCTTTGGAGCATGTCGATGCCGGTATTCTCTCGAAGCGTTTTGATTGCCCTTTGCGTGACTTTGCTGTCGCAGGCGGCCCACGCCCAAACCAAAATTCGATACCTGCTCACGTCTCCAAGTCCCGGCATCGCCGAGGCGACGCATTCGTCGGTGCCGGAGGCAATGGGTTTCTGGAAGGACGCCGGGCTCGACGTAACGGTCACGCCTTTCAATGGCTCGACCGGTGCGACGCAGGTGGTGATCTCAGGGTCGGCCGAATTCACCATGGCCAGCCCCGAAGGCCTGCTGGTGGCGAAACAGGAAGGCGCCGATGTCACGGCCATCTATAACCATGCCCGCGCGGCCATCTATACGATCGCGGTGGTCAAAGAGAGCCCGGTCCAGAAGCTCGAAGACCTGAAAGGCAAGACCATCGGCGTCGTGGGGCTTGCGAGCGGGGCGACGGCTGTAGCAAAGGCCATGCTGCGCGGCGTGGGCCTCGATCCGGAAAAGGATGTGCGATGGCTGCAGGTCGGCCTCGGCCCGCAATCCGCTGCGGCGCTTAAGGCCAAGCAGGTGGACGCGATTGCGATGTGGGACTGGGCCTATGCGATTCTCGAGAATTCCGGCTTCCAGTTCCGGCATTTCGAGACCGAGGGCACGTCGAAGCTCCTCAGCATCATGCTTATCGGCAACGGATCCTTCATCAAGGAGAAGCCGGACGCCACGACGAAATTCGCCGAAGGCATCGCCAAGGGGGTCGTGTTCACGCTGGCCAACCCCGAGGCTGCGGTGCGCATTCACTGGGCGCGTTATCCCGCGTCCAAGCCCGCCAATGTCCCTGAAGACCAGGCCCTGCGCGAAGGCATCCACGTTCTCGAAGCTCGAATCGCGAAATATCGGCTCGAAGGCCGCGCCGATCCCCGCTTCGGTGCCTTCACCGCGGACGAATGGAAGACCACGCAATCGTTCTTCTTCGACGTCGGCATGATCAACAAGAAGCCTAACGTCAGCACCTACTTCACCAATGCGTTCGTCGACAAGATCAACGGCTTCGACAAGGAAGCGATCATGCGCAAGGCCGAGGCCTATCGATGACCTCGCCCGCGAGGCCGTTGATCGAAGTCCGGGATGTCCAGAAGCAGTTCCGCTCGCGCTCCGGCGCGTCCCTCGAGGCGCTGCTCGGTACATCGCTCAATATCGAAGCCAATCAGTTCATCTGCATCGTCGGCCCCTCAGGCTGCGGCAAGAGCACCCTGTTGCGCATGATCGCCGGATTGGAGACGGCTTCGGCGGGCGCGATCGGGATCGACGGCGCCGCCGTCAAGGGACCGCGCCGCGACATCGGGCTCGTCTTCCAGAGTCCGGTCATGCTGCCCTGGCGGACGATCCTGCAGAACATCATGGTGCCCGCCGAGGTTCTGAAGCTGAACAAGAAGGCGGCACGTGCGCGCGCCGACGAGTTGCTGACGCTGGTCGGCCTCGATGGCTTCGGCGACCGCTATCCCGACGAATTGTCGGGCGGGATGCGCCAGCGTGCCGCGATCGCGCGCGCGCTGATGCACGATCCGCGCATCCTCCTCATGGACGAGCCTTTCGGCGCGCTCGATGCGCTGACTCGCGAGGCAATGAACCTCGAGCTGCTGCGAATCTGGGAGGCAAGCCGCAAGACGGTCATCCTCGTCACCCATTCGATCGAGGAAGCGCTCCTGTTGTCCGACCGGGTCGCGGTATTTGCGCCAAGACCCGGCTTCGTGCGCGAAATGATCGATGTTCCGATCGCACGGCCGCGCTCGGCAGCGACGCGCTCAGATCCGGATTTCGTCCATCTCGCCGAGCGCCTGCGGGCGCATTTCACCTCGGCGCCAGCGCATTGAGCGCGGCAAGGATTCGCCCATGAAGGATCGCCTCTCCACCATGTCGGAGCGATACGGGCCACCCGTCGCCGCCGGCCTCATCATATTGCTGGTCTGGGAATACGTCCCGGCCGCACTTGGCGTGTCGAAACTGCTGTTGCCGACTCCGAGCTCCGTCATGCGCGCGCTGTGGCAGCTTCAGGTGCGCGGTTTGCTGCTGGAGAATTTTTTGATCACCCTCTACGAGGCGCTCGGCGGCTTCGTGCTGGGCGCAGCCAGCGCGATCTTCTTCGCCTTCCTCGTTACCCGGTCGGTGCTGATCGAGCGCGCCTTGATGCCATATCTGGTCGGCCTGCAGGCGCTGCCGAAGGTGGCGGTGGCGCCGCTGATCGTGATCTGGATCGGCATCGGCATCGAATCCAAGATCCTGATCGCCGCGGTGATCTCGTTCTTCCCGGTTCTCATCAATGCGATTGTCGGCTTCTCCACGGTCGAGGCCGACAGGCTGGACCTGATGCGGTCGCTGGTGGCGTCGCCCTGGCAGCAATTCCGCATCGTCGTGTTCCCGAATTCCCTGCCTTTCATCTTCGCCGGGCTCAATGTTGGCATCGTTCTCAGCATTACCGGCGCGCTGGTCGGCGAATTTATCGGCGCCGATCGCGGCCTCGGCAATCTCCTGCTGCAGCTCAACTACAATATGGACATTTCGGGCATGTTCGCCGTGCTGCTGGTCCTGGCACTGCTGGGCATCGTTCTCTACTCGCTGATCCGCTATCTGCACCTGCGTTTCGTGTTCTGGGCCAAACCGGACATCCGATCCGATTCCAACTGACATAAGCGACACTGCCATGATCCCGTCATTCACCAATGCCGACAACCGCGCCAACCTCATTCACCGCGAAATCAAGCGGCGCATTACCGAGCTCGTCTACAAGCCGGGCGACAAGCTATCCGAGGTGCGGATCGCGGAAGAACTCGGCTGCGGCCGTTCGCCGGTGCGCACAGCCTTCACGCGGCTGCAGAGCGAAGGCTGGATCGAAATATCGCCGCAAAGCGGCACATTCGTGCGCGGTTTGACCGACGTCGAGATCACCGAAATTCTCGAAGCGCGGATGTTGCTCGAGGCTCATCTCGCTGGGCGTGCCGCCACGCGCATGAGCGAGGCGAAGATGGCGCATTTCCGCCGCGCCTTCGCCGGTTTCGGCAAGCGGATATCCGCCGAACGCATGGATGACTATCTCGAACTCGATCTGCAATTCCATCTGGCGATCTACGAAGCCGCCGGAAACAAGGTGCTGTCGAACGTCTTGCTGAACCTCGTCGACAAGGTCCGATGGATCAGAACCGCGAGCAAGAGCTCGCCGACACGCGTCAACAGCGCATTCACCGAAATCCGCCAGGTGCTCGATGCCCTGGAGGCGCGCAACGAAAAGGCGGCATCAACCGCCATGCGCGCGCACATCGAGAATACGATGGATTTCCGACGGCTGCGCAAGCCCGCGAAGGAAAGCCCTGCGCCGACAGCGCCGCCGCAGAAATTGGGACAAAGCCTGAAACGCCGTGGCCGGGGATGACGCGCGCGCCATCTCGAGATGCTGCCTGAACTCTACCGTCCGGATCGGATGCTACATGACTGCGCAGAACCACCATGACGCCGACTATCTCATCGAACGCGACCGCGTTCTGTATCCGCGCCGCATTGCTCGCCTGTCGACGACCATCCTGCTCGCCGCCTATCTCTTCGCGGCACTGACGGTGTTCGCGTGACCTGCTGTCCCTTGCCATCCCAAAAATCCCCTCCAACTCAGAGGACCATTCGACATGAAGGACGCAAACAGTCTGCCGGAGTTTCAAGCCGGCGCCGAGGAATACAAGAGCAATCCGATCGGGTATCTCGAGGACTTGTCCAGACAATGCCCCTACGCAAAATCTGACCGCGGCTATGTCATCCTGCGTCGCAAGGAGGCCCGCCCGGCGCTGCAACTCGATATCCCGATCTCGGTCTACCATATTCCCGCGGAGACAAGCCCCTATCTCGCGGAACGCACGAAAGAGCCGCTGCTGACCCGGCACGGGCCGGAGCACGTCAAGCTGCGCATGATGCTGACCAAGGTGCTGCGCGAGCGCGTCATCGACGCCCTTCGCCCGCGGATCAGGGAGCTGTTTCTCGGCTTGCTGCAGCCTTTGCTCGAACGTGGTGAGGGCGACCTGGTCGCCGATCTGTTCCACCCGTTTCCGGCGCGTGTGCTCGCGCCGATGTTGGGCTTGCCGCTCGCGGATATAGAGATGGTGTCCGGCTGGGTGAGCAGCAGTTCGCGCTGGACCAACATCTACAATCCGCCCGACACGCTCGCCGAGATCGAGCAGGCCTGGCGGTCGCTGGAAGCCTACCTGCTCGAACTGCTGCGCGAACGTCGCAACAATCTCGGAACCGATATCTTCAGCGAGCTGATTCGCGAGATGGAGGGGCACCGGGAGTTGGAGGTTGTCGGCATCGCCATGGAGCTCACCCGCGCCGGCATGGACACGACCCGCCGCCAGCTTGCCAACACCATGCATGCGCTCATCACGCATCCGTCGGAATGGGAAAAGCTCAAGGCCAATCCCGGCATCGCGCATCGCGTTGTCGAGGAGGGCATGCGTTTTGCCGGCATTACCCATAACCTCGCACGCGCGATGATCGACGACACCGCGCTGGACGGCCTGACCGTGAAGAAGGGTGAAACGCTCACCGTCATGGCGATGGCCGTCAATCGCGACCCCGAGGTCTTCGCCGATTCTGGCACCTTTAATGCCGAACGAAGCCCCTGTCCGCATATGAGCTTCGGCTTTGGTTCACATTCCTGCGTCGGAGCGCCGCTCGCCCGGATGGAAATGACGGAAGCATTTACCCTTCTGGCCGAGCGTGTGGATCGCTTCGAGCTCGCAGGTGACGTTCCGCGCAGCGACGTATCCACCGGCCTCGTGCCGACCAGCCTTCCAGTACGCATTTTCCTCAAGCCATGAGGAAGTCCGCAGCAGGCCGAATCGGAGACCGCTGCCTCGCTTGGGCGGCGGTCTGCTCCTCACCGTCCTGACGGTGGTCCAATCGCCAGGCTCGATGTTGGCAGCCACCAGGCATTCAAAGGATAAATGAATCTGGAGCCTATCGCATCGGATAGCGCCGACAAGACAGAGTTTGGGCGTGAGCCGAACCGAGGGTGAGGTTCGCTCACACGATCGGCTGCGATCAGAGCCGAATTATCCTGAGTTTAAGCAAGCAGCATTTTCGTCGCTACTGAAAGCCGATTGGACCCAACGTCTTATGTTGACTGGTGATACAATGGACCAATTGGTGCCCATTGTAAGCCGGCCAAACAGGTCGCGAACCTGTTGTCGAGCTCGCGGGTCAATCAGTGACTTCTGCTTCCAGGACGTCCTCTTGCCTTCGGTCGCCGTCAGAGCGCAACGTTGCTCGGTAACGACCAGGCGATAGGCCGTGATGTCGATGGAAGAGCTTTGAAAACGCGGCAGTGGTCTCATAGCCGACAGAGGTCGCGATCCGTGCGATCGCCTCGTCGCTTGTTTCAAGCAAGAATGCGGCCTCCGACATCCGGCGCGCGATTAGATAGCGGTACATGGACTGGCCGACGAGCTTGGTGAAGCGCGCCGAAAACGCCGAGCGACCTAACCCCACGCGTTGCCCGAGGTCATCGAGGGTCCAGGGCCGATCCGGTCGTTCGTGGATCAACCGAAGTGCCGGTCCGATGTGCGGGTCCGCCATCGCGCCCAGCCACCCGCCTTCTCCGGGACCAAGCGACTTGATCCAGTTTCGCAGAACCTCGACGAAGAGCACTTCTGTTAGTCGTGACAACGCGACGCCCTGGCCGGGACGCTCACATGCCGACTCGCTCACCATGCGTCGCAGAATCGCCTCGAGCCACGCGCCATCCTCCGTGGGCTTCAGGAGAAGCACGGGCGGGAGTAAGTCCAGCACGCTGCCGCGTGAGGGCCGCGCCACGGTGAACTTGCCGCAGATCATCGTCGCATGCGGCTGCGCGTTGCCGCCGTGACGAACGACGCCACGATCCGCGGCCGATCGATCGAAGTCGAGAACCGAAAATGGCGTCGTTCGGCGATCCGAATAAATCACATGGGGCTCGCCCCGCGAGATGACAACACAGTCGCCCGCGTTCATGCGGAGTTCTGATCCCTGTTCGAGCGCGAGGGTCGCTGAGCCACGACTGATATAATGAAACATGGCGTACGGGCGTTGTGGCAACGCCAGATTCCAGGGATGGCCGAGCTCGAAGTGGAACAGCAAAGTCCCCCCGAGGCGCACGCGGTCGAGTACTTCGGCGAGGATGTCCATGGCGGCGATGCTAATCTCGCGGACGATCCGACGCAATACTTGGACGATTGGGCTCTACCGTCCGACACATCTTCATATTAGGTCCTGCCGAAGCGCGCGGACGCATCGTGCAGTCATCCATTTCCGAAGCGGCAGATGGATGATCCGCGACTTTGCTGAATCGCCTGCCATCCCCGACCTCGCGTCGTTCGTCATCCAACAGGAGCCATTCATGCGAAATCTTCTGCTTTCAACCGCCGCCGTCCTCTTGGCCGGAGCGGCATTTGCCGCCTCCGCCCAGTCGGCCGAACTGCCCAAGGGGGCCGCTCACAACATCGTGCTCGTCCATGGCGCTTTCGTCGACCAGACGAGTTGGCAGCCTGTTGCCGACATCCTCACCAAGAAGGGCTACAACGTCACGCTCGTCGAAAATCCGCTCACCTCCCTTGCCGCTGACGTCGATGCCACCAAACAGGCCTTGGCGAAGCAGAACGGTAAGACCGTTCTCGTCGGCCATTCCTGGGGCGGCGTGGTGATCACGCAAGCCGGCAACGACCCCAAGATCTCGGCGCTCGTCTACGTCTCCGCATTCGCGCCCGACGTGGGACAATCTCTGGCGGATCTCGCCAAGAGCGGTCCTGCGACCGAAGGTGGTGCGGCGATTCATCCGGACGACAAGGGCAACCTCTACATCGATACGAAGGTGTTTCCGTCAGCCGTTGCGGCCGACCTTCCTCCGGAGATCGCCGCGCACCTGGCTAACTCGCAGCTTCCGTTGAATCACGTTGCATTCGAGGCGCCCGTCAACATTGCAGCCTGGCGCGACAAGCCGACATTCTATGTCATCAGCACGAAGGACAAGGTGATCGCACCCGAGGCCCAGAAGTTTTTCGCCGGCAAGATGAAGGCTCAGACGACGGAAGTCGCCGGCAGCCATGCTTCGCTCGTTGTTCATGCGAAGGAAGTCGCGGCGGTGATTGAAAAGGCCGCGCTGGTGAAGTGACAAGACCGCTCCCGGCGCATGTGTGCCGGGAGCGCTGCACTGGTCCCCCACTTGTTACTTTATGCCAAGCATCCGGAGGATGACATGACTGCACTCGACATCACGAGCGAGGACGCCACGCTTGAAACGGCACCCACCCGCTACATCGAAGGCAGCGGAATCCGCTTCGCCTATCGCCGCCTCGGCCCATCGACCGGAACGCCGCTGGTGCTTCTGCAGCATTTCTCGGGCAACATCGATGCGTGGGATCCCGCCGTCGTCAACGTCCTCGCCGCCGATCGCCCTGTGATCGCCTTCGACAACGCCGGAGTCGGTCGCTCGACCGGTCAGACGCCCGACAATGTCGCGGCGATGGCACGCGACGCGGTCGCCTTCATCAACGCGCTTGGCATCTCCGAAGTCGACCTGCTGGGCTTTTCTCTCGGCGGATGCGTCGCCCAGCAGATCGCTGCCGAGCACGGACGTCTGGTCCGCAAGCTCATCCTCGTCGGGACCTCGCCCAAAGGCGGAGAGGAACACCTGTTAGCGGTTCTACAAGACGCGTTTTCCCAAACCGATGCACCGGACCCCCGCCTGCCGCTGTTCTTCACGACGTCGTCCGCCAGCCGCTCGTCCGGCATGGCGTTCCTGAAGCGGACGCAGGTGCGCAAGGACAATAGGGACACCGACAACGGCAGCGCGGTCACCGATCCGCAGACCGAGGCGCTGATCACTTGGTGCGCCACACCTGATCCCGAGCACGCCATTCTGCACGCGATTCGTCAGCCCACTCTTGTGGTCAGCGGTAGCCACGACACCATGCTTCCAGCAAACAATGCCTATGCAATGTTCAAAGAACTCAGCAACGCGCAGTTGGTCCTCTATCCCGATTCAGGCCACGGCGCTCTGTTTCAGCACAACGAGATCTTCGTCAGTCACGTCCGGACTTTCCTGAACGCGTAACGGGCGACCGCATGATCCCCGGCGAGAGGTCGACGCGATCATACGCACTTTATCCATGAGAGTTATTTCGGAGGATAAAATGAAAATAGAGAAAGTCGAGGTCGAACGTTTCAGTCTTACGAGCTCAAAGCCATTCGATGCCGTTGTGGCCGCGCTCAAGTCGGCTGTCGGGCAGCCCGACATCGTCGAATTTTTCAAGGCGTCGAGGGCGGCAAATTCCTTCCCGGAGTTGGAGCGCGTTGTGCAAAGCGGGCTCGGCCGCACGGGCTTTATGCTTTTCGCTGAATTCGACTTGGGCGCGGTTCTGCGTCGTGAAACCGGTTCAAAGATGCCTAACAGCATGCGATTTTTGGTGGGAAATCCACTCATCATGAAAGAAATGGTCAAACACGTATCCGATGCCGGATCTTACGCTCCAGTTACAATCCTCATTGATGAACGTTCCGATGGCGTGCATCTCTCCTATGACAGAATGGAGAGCTACCTCTTGCCATATGGCAACGCAGAAGCACTCGCCGTCGCCCGCAACCTCGATGCGAAAATCACGACCTTGCTGCGCGAATGTGCAAGCTAAAACTTCCCGATGACGTTTCGGTCGGCGGAAGTGAGCGTCTCAAAGCGGCAATCGCGCAACGCGAGAACGCAACTTCGTGACGCGAGCGAGACGAATGGCCATTAAACCTGGAAGAGCATTCCGACATGTACAAGAAACGTCTTGCCCTCCTCATCGCGACGGCTCTTTCGACAATGGCCGTCACGGCTGCTCCCGCCGTCAGTGCTGAGCCACTGGATGCCGCGACCCTTAACACAATCAAATCGCAGTTTGGCAGGCTCATGGAATTGGCCAACAACCACGATTTCAAGGCTCTGCATGAGATGTTTTGGCAATCGCCCTCCACCCTGTTGGTGGCGAAGAGCGCGATCCCGTCCGAGGGGAACTGGGCCGGCTTTTGGGGCAACCAAGCGATTGATCAAAAGCTGCATGACATCGGTAGCTCCGGTCCCGTCGTGCTAGAGCCAGATTATTCGAAGCTCAAGATTGTCGGCCTAACGCGCGACGTAGCAGAATCCTATGTGCCGATGAACATTACGGTCTCATATGCGGGACAGGATGGAACAGCCAGGCCATTTCTGATGATCATTAATTGGCTTCGCGTCGGGAATGACTGGAAGGTCGCCTCTGAGATTATTCTGCCGGTGCCGCCGACACCCGCTGCGAAGGGCTAGGACCCCAGGCACCTGCTAAGCGATCTCGTCGAGGAGCTCAGGTCGGCTATGACCCAGTCTTCTCACATTTGCGGCAGACGCTCTAGAGATTCAGCGTCCGCTTTGCGCCAGTACCGGACATTGTTCGCTGTGAATCAGGCAGCCGCCGCGGTTCAGACGCAAGGTGGGAACTTTCGTCCAGTGGCTGAAGGGCCAGATCGGAGCTTCCATCACCTTAACGGTCGAGAAAATCCGAAGGCAAACAAGCATCTTTCCTGACCAAATAGGAATCGGGGCGTCGGTCGCGTTTTGATGATAGCCGTTGCCATTATCCTTCGGGCGCGAAACGCCCAGATAATATGCACCTTATCCCGATCGCGATTGCTCGCGAAACTGCCGCGGCGTCACACCGGAAATTCGGCGGAAGGCGCGGCTGAAATGTGCCGGATCCGAGTAACCGGACGAAAATGCGATATCGATAATCTTGGAATTACTGTCACGCAAAAGCTTGCTCGCATTCTCATATCTGACGGTGTCGAGCAGATCAGAATAGCTCAGGCCGACATGCGCGAGCTTGCGCTGAAAGCTGCGTGTGCTGACGCCCGCCATTTCAGCGACTTCAGCAAGAGCCGGAATTCCGTCGTCCAGATAGGACGGCAGCATCAGTTTCAGCAGCTCAACGATGTCGTAGCCGGAAGGGCCGTCCTCGTGAGCTTGCGGCGTTGGGCTCACGTCTTTCCGATGGTTGGCGAGGCTGAGATACGAGATCGGCACGTCGATCCACGCCGCATGCTGGCCTGACAGGAACCGCACATTGGGCCACAAGGATTGCGTTGCGGGCCGCGGCGTGTAGCGCGCCTCAAACGCGATCGTCGCCGGCATCCAGTCCGGCCCCGCGAATTGCCGGACGATGTGTATCGAGAAAATGTTCTGGATCCATTGCAGATGCTCCATATGCAGGAGCCCGTTTGTCCCGGCGAGCCTGGTGCAAATCCGCGCGTGATCGTCATCGTGCTCGATCCACATGCTCAGAATCGTATCTTCCCGCGGCGCCCATGTGCAGGCATGCCGCAGCGCAACGAGCAATGTCGGAGAGTGCGCGATCAGGGCCCGCGTTTTCTCGCGCATATGGGAGAAATGCAGCCGCTGGCTGGCCAAGAAGCCGAATTCTTCAATTCCCTGGCTTCTCCGGGCGGTTTCCATGAAACGGATGGCCGGCATCAGCGGGACATAGAGATCGCTCTTGTCGACCAGAGACGACGGAAGCCGAAACTTGGTCAGAAGCGAACTCGTCGGCGCACCGGTCTCATCGAGAATACCGACGAAGGGCAGAAGAAACTGGCAGCGCGTCAAAGGGATGTTGGCCATTGGGTCTCGTTGCGATCATCAGTAGGTACTTTGCATCAGCCACAATTTCATTCGAATCGCTACTGGTGAGCCCGGAGAATGTCACCGTTCTCTTGCCGGCACCTGTCGGCCTCGAATTGCAACGGTCGCCGCGTCGTGTGCATGCGGCAAGAATTCACCTGCAAATGACATGATCGGCCGCGATTGGCGCGAAGTGGCAAGACGGCCGGCCCTCGTCTGCACGAAATGACCCGGACAGGGTGCACCTGTCGATCGGAAGGCAACCGGGCCGGGCGCAGGCCCCGGCTCCCCCAAGATTCCGCCCACGGAACGTCGGCACCGGCCCGGCTTTGCTTCCACCTTCACAATGAATCCGGCAAGTAAACTGGAACCACCATATTGAGAACGCTGACCTGCGCAGAAACGGCTCAGACGGATTTGCGATCGGAGCGTGTACGAGACGGCATGATCTTCGTGAGTGCCGGAACGTTCTGGATGGGTTCGGATCGGCACTACCCCGAAGAGAGGCCGGCTCACCCCGTCAGTGTCGATGGGTTCTTCATTGACGAGACTCCTGTCACCAATACTCAGTTTGCCGAGTTCGTGGCCGCAACCGGATATCCCACGGTTGCCGAATCCGTGCCCGATCCAAAAGATTATCCCGGCATAATGCCGGAGATGTTGTATGCGGGCTCGCTGGTTTTTCGCGAGCCGACCGGGCGTGTCGGTCTTGATGACTGGTCGCAGTGGTGGTCGTTTCTCGAGGGCGCCAACTGGCGTCGTCCCTATGGTCCGGTTAGCAGCATCGAAGGACGAGATGATCATCCCGTCGTCCACGTCACCCACCAGGACGCGCTGGCCTATGCACGATGGAAGGGCAAGGATCTTCCTACAGAAGCCGAGTGGGAGTTCGCCGCCAGAGGCGGTCTCGAACAGGCCGAATTCGCATGGGGATCGGAGTTAATCCCCGCTGGCCGACATATGGCCAATACCTGGCAAGGATCGTTTCCGACGGTCAATCATAACCAGGACGGATACGCCCGCACGTCACCTGTGAAAGCCTTTCCGCCCAACGGATACGGTCTCTACGACATGATCGGAAACGTCTGGGAGTGGACATCTGACTGGTACTCTTCGCAGCACGAAGTAGACATGACGAAGGCCTGCTGTGTACCCAGGAATCCCCGTGGGGGGCTTGAGTCTGCCAGCTACGATCCATGTCTCCCCGAAATAAGAATACCGCGGAAGGTCCTCAAAGGCGGCTCGCATCTGTGCGCCCCGAATTATTGCCGCCGCTATCGGCCTGCAGCTCGCCATCCGGAAGCAATCGATACTTCGACAAGTCATGTCGGGTTCCGATGCATTGTTCGAGACGGAGAATCGAATGAATAAGCCTATTAACAATCATCTCAGGACACGCTGGTTGGGCGTGAGCACGACTCTCCTGTTGTTGGGAACGCCCGCTGTCGCCCAGGAATCGCTGCCGTTCCCGCCCACGCCATCAGGAAGCAAGGCTGGTCCGACGATCGCGCGGTCGACCTACAACCCGGTGCCGCCGCAATCGCGCCTTCCAGCCAATGCACCGAACATCGTCGTCATCATGCTCGACGACGTTGGTCCGGCACTCCCCAGCACCTATGGCGGCGTGATCAAGACAGACACGTTGAGCCGTGTTGCCGAAGGCGGCGTGTCGTACAATCGCTTCCACAATGCGGCGATGTGCTCCCCAACGCGCGCAGCGTTGCTGACCGGGCGTAATCATCACCGCGTGGGGTTTGGCCAGATCGCCGAACTGGCAAATGATTGGGATGGCTACTCCGGCCACATCCCGGCGACATCCGCGGCCGCGCCGAAAGTGCTTGGCTATTACGGCTATGCGACGGGTGCATTCGGGAAGTGGCACAACACGCCGGCGAACGAGACCACGGCCGTCGGTCCCTATACGAACTGGCCAGCGGGGCGCGGCGTTGGTTTCGACTACTTCTACGGCTTCCTTGCCGGGGAATCCTCCCAATGGGAGCCCGCGGTCGTTGAAAACACGGTTCGCCTGGATCCATCCGCGGGCAAGAAAGAATATCACTTCACCGAGGACATGACCGACAAGGCTGTCTCATGGATCAAGCAGGTCCATGCGCTGACGCCGGATCGTCCGTTCTTCATGTACTGGACCCCTGGCGCCTCCCATGGTCCGCATCACATTTTCAAGAACTGGGCGGACAAATATAAGGGCAAGTTCGACGACGGCTGGGATGTCATGCGCGAGCGCGTCTTCGCCCGTCAGAAAGAACTCGGATGGATACCGAAAGACACCGAGCTGACGCCGCGGCCAAAAACGCTTGCGGCATGGGCCGATATCCCCGACGAGGAAAAGCCATTTCAGCGTCGGCTCATGGAAGTGTTCGCCGGATACACCGAGCATGCGGACGCCCAGGCCGGTCGACTGATCGATACGCTCGACGAACTCGGCATTCGTGACAACACCCTCATCTTCTACGTCTGGGGCGACAACGGGTCGAGCGCCGAAGGTCAGAACGGGACCATCAGCGAACTTCTGGCACAGAATGGCATTGCTTCCGAGATGAAGGATCACCTCCGCACCCTGAAGGAGCTGGGCGGCCTGGATGTGCTCGGATCGCCCAAGGTCGATAACATGTACCATGCCGGCTGGGCTTGGGCTGGCTCTACGCCTTATCAGTCCACCAAACTGATCGCCGCGCATTTCGGCGGGACGCGCTCGCCGATGGCGGTTTCCTGGCCAAGCAAGATCAAGCCGAACAAGACACCGCATCCGCAGTTTCATCATGTCAACGATATCGTGCCGACGATTTACGACATCCTGAAAATCACTCCGCCGAATCTTGTCGATGGCGTCACCCAGGATCCGCTCGACGGCATCAGCATGGTCTACTCCTTCGGGGCGCCAACCGCGCCCGGACAGAAGAAAGAACAGTATTTCGAGGTGATGGGCAGCCGCGCGATCTATAAGGACGAGTGGATTTCTTCCGTGTTTGGACCGCGCATCCCCTGGAAGGCAGGTCTCGATCCGGCGATCGCGCAATGGACGCCTGAGAACGACGTGTGGGAACTCTACGATCTTCGAAAGGACTTTTCGCAGGCGAAGGATATCGCGTCTGCCAATCCCAAAAAAGTCGAGGAGATGAAGAAGACGTTCGATGCAAACGCGAAGGCCAACAAGGTCTATCCTGTCGGCGGCGGCCTGTGGTCCGTTGTCTTCCATCCCGAAGACGCGCCATCCAATCCGGCCAAGGTGTTCGACTATACGCAGGAAGTCGTTGCCGTTCCGGAGTTCACCGCACCGAAACTCGGGTCACGAAGCAGCCTTGTCAGCATCGACGCAGAACTGAAGCCGGACTCGAAGGGCGTGCTTTATGCACTGGGTGCGATCTCGGGAGGGATTTCGCTGTGGGTCGAAGACGGCAAGCTCAGCTTTGAGTACAATCTGTTCGAGATAGAACGGACAAGGCTCGATACGACCGCTCCGCTCCCGACCGGAACGGTCAAGATCGAAGTCGAAACACACGTGGCCAGCAGCGTACACGCAGGTCCTCTCGACATCGTCATCCGCGTCAACGGCAAGGAAGTGGCCAAGGGCCGCGTGCCTCGCTCAACCTCGCTCGGGTTTACTGCCAATGACGCTTTTGACGTCGGCCGTGACAGCTATTCGCCAGTCTCGTTCGCATATTTTGACCGCAAACCATTTGCGTTCAACGGAAAGATCAACCGTCTACGGGTTGAGTATCTGAACTGAGTGGCTTGATCCCATCAAGTCATCGTCGGCCAGGAGCGGAGATCGAAGGTGTTCGCCGCTCCTGGTCGAGAACGAACGTCACCACCCCTGCAGATAACGCCTCCTGAATCACGAGGGAAAACTCAATGATGAAGAAACTTGCTTTTGCTCTTGCTGTTGCGTGCGCAGCACCGCTGGGCTCGGCTCAAGCCCAAACCGAATTGAAGGCCTATGCCGATGCGGATGGCTACATCAACGTGCAGAAGCTGACTTGCGCGCAGCTCGCCGGAACGTATCAGGAAGACGCGAACTTTCTCGGCGTTTGGTACAGCGGTTGGTACAATGGCCTCGGAAAGAAGTCTTCCATCAACTTGCCTAGAGTTCGAGAAGGCATTCACGAATTGATCGTCTACTGCAAGGCCAATCAAGGCACGACGATCATCAAGGCCATCGATGTTCTTCTGAAGGCTGAAAAGGTCCGCACTGCCAAATGAATGTTGGTCCCCCCATCATTCCGACTTGTCGGCCCAGCTAACTAACAATTGACAGGAATCATCTCTTGAAAAGCCAATCCAGAACGCCCTTGAATGCGGCGCGCCGTTCGATCCGCTCTGTTGCCGCACTCCTGATCGCGTCGGGTTTATCTGCGACATGCATCGGAGCTGGCGCTGCCCACGCGGATGATGCTGCATCGATCCTGCGCGCAATGTCCGACTACATCGCGAATCAAAAGAATGTTTCGATATCGTATGATTCCGATATCGAGATCATGACCCCGGACATGCAGAAGATTCAGTTTGCCAGTTCCGGGCAACTCACCCTCCATCGGCCGGACAAGCTCCGCGTGACACGGACCGGCGGCTACGCCGACGTTGAGCTCGTGTACGATGGCGCCAATTTCACCGTTTCTGATCGTGCCCGCAAAGTCTACGGGCAGATGCCTGCCCCCGGTACGATTGATCAACTCGTCGACAGCATTCGTGACAAGTCCGGCATCGAGGCGCCGGGTGCCGATCTTCTTCTCGCCAATTCCTATGCAGCCTTGATCGATGGAGTCTATGACGCCAAGCATATCGGCAGGGGCGTCATCGATGGCCATGAGTGTGAACACTTGGCTTTCCGTACGCCGGATGCCGACTGGCAGATCTGGATAGAACCAGGCGCGACGCCGATTCCGCGCAAATACATCATCACCACCAAAAAGGTGACGGGCGCGCCTCAGTACACGCTCCGAATTAGCAGCTGGAAAACCAGCCCCGACACCACTGCCGATACATTCGCTTTCAAGCCGAGCGCAGACATGAAGAAGCGCGAGATTCAGAATCTCGGCCATATCGATGAGATTCCCCCAGGAATCAGCCCCAGCGGAGAGAAAAAATGACTGGATTGAAAAGCAAGCTGCTGAAGATCGCCCTCGGAACGAGCGTGGCCATCCTGTGTCTGTCGGTCAGCGAACAGGCGTCGCTCACGCGTGGCGGTACCTTCATGACCTCGGCTGAGGCACTCATCGGAGCTCCGCTCACACCCCTGAGTTACGCCGGCGTAGCACGGCGAACGACGCGCCGAGCCATCGTGGGCGGAGCAGTCGCGGGTGCAGCCGTCGTAGCCGTGCCACCCTCTTGCGTTCAGGCGGTCGACGTCTACGGCCGAATTTATAACCGATGCTACTGATCGCACTCTGACCGAGAGCTATTTCAGCAGGCCGTTGTTGTCGATCCACGTCGAACAGTGACTACTACGGTGTTCTCAACGTTCCTGAAAATGCTGGAGCGCGCTCCCATCGGAAAGCGCTCCAGCTTTTTTTGACGCATCCCGTCTCAGAGCGAATGCGTTTGTGCTGGAATGGCCCGATTCAAGATCGGGTCCCTTAGCGTGGTGTAGCTTTTCGATGTAAACGCAACACCCTGCGAATAATGTAAGTAGCGCGGGAATTCGGTGTGACGAATATCGATTTGCGCGTATGTCGATCCAGTTTTGATTTGTGCTGTTTTGCCACGCGGAGTTTGTTGATGCGCTTCTCTTTGACGATGACGGTCGCTGCCAGCGCCATGCTGTGCTGGTCACAAACGCCAGTCATAGCAGCTGAAGGCGGCGTAAGTGTCTCCCTCCTCGGGTCACACGCAACCGGCGCAGGCATTACGCCGCCGCCTGGCGTCTTCTTTCAGAACGACTTCTATTATTACGACGGCAAACTCAGCGGCGGTCGAACTCTGCCGACCGGTGGTCTTCTCGTTGCAGACGTCTCGGCCCAGAGCTGGATCGAATTGCCAACAACACTCTGGGTTACACCTGCCAAGATTCTCGGCGGCAATCTCGCATTCTCGTTGACGGTGCCCGTTGGTGAGCCGCGCGTGAATGCAAATCTGCTGGTGAACTCGCCGCGCTTCGGGCCGATCGGTGTCGGCGTGACGGACAAGAATGCTAACCTCAGCGACTTCTTTCTCCAGTCCTTTGTCGGGTGGCAGTCGGGCAATTTTCACTGGCAGCTCGGCGTCGGTGGTGTGATCCCGTCCGGAACGTACGTAGCCGGTCAACTGTCGAACGCCTCGCTGAACAGACCCGCGCTCGACGTCTTCGGCACTTTCACATGGCTAGATTCTGCCATTGGCTGGGATCTCTCCGTCGCGGCGGGCGTCACCTTCAACCAGACCAACACGGCGACCGACTACAAGAGTGGCGATGAATTCCACCTCGAATGGGCAGCAACAAAATACATCACCAAGGAATTCACGCTCGGGCTCGTCGGTTACTATTACCAGCAACTGACGGCGGACTCCGGAACAGGCGCGAGGCTGGGCGCCTTTGAAGGTCGTGTCATCGCACTCGGCGGCTCGATTGGATACACGTTCGAGGTCGGGAAGCTCCCGATTTCAACGCGCCTGAAAATCTATCGTGAATTCGATGCCGTGAACCGCATGGAAGGCACTGCCGGATACTTTACCGTGTCTGTGCCCGTCGCGTTGGATACCAATGTAATGGCGCTCGCCGATGGGCGCTCGATAAAAACCAAATTCTAGCTCCTTCAACTGGGAAGCCTCCAGGCTTGTTCTTTGTCGATGTTCTGAGGAACGATGGATAGGATTGATGACGGGCATATCAGTCAGGACACACCGGCTCACAAATTTCGAAGAACTCAATGCCGCCGTTTATGGAGCACACATCAGCGGGAGGTAGAGATCGCTAAATGGCTTGACCGGTCGCGATTGGCGCGAAGTGGCAAGACGGTTGGCCTTCGTCTGCACGAAATGACCGGATAGGATTCGCCTGTCGATCAGAGGCAATCGGGCCGGACGCTGGCATCGGCATCCGCGAACAATCCGCTCCACGGAACGTCGGCACCGGCCCGGCTTTGCTTCTGCCTTCCCAAGGATTCCGACAATTAAACTGGAACCACAATCTTTACCGCCTCCGCTTCGATTGCTTTTTCACGGGGCAACTGGTTGTGCCGAAAAAGTCAGGTGGCAACCATGTTCAGAGCACTGATCATTGTAGCAACCTACCGCTTTTGATCGGCGGCTCTGACTCACCTTCTAAGGGGCGGCTCGGTCAGATGACGGGAACCCGCATTCGAGGAAACTCAGTCGCCTGATGATCCCGGCACTCTTGAAATAAATAGGGACTATCCATGACCGCAAATCTGGTTCGATCCGCAGGCGCATCCATCTTCGTGCTGCTTATGATTTGCGGGCAGGCCGTCGCGCAATCGAACGAAGCCCAATCGAAGGTCACCGATCCCCATTTCAAGATAGCGCCCGGTTATCTGAAGCCGGCCGACCTGCCGAACAGCCTGGTCCTGCTCGATCCGCCCCCCGAGAAGGATTCGGCCGCGCTCGCCAGGGACGAAGAAGCACGCAAGGTAACGCTCCCCCTGCGCGGCACCGACCGCTGGAAGCAGGCCTCCACCGACGCCGATCTTGCCTTCCCGCAGGCCGCCGATAATTTTTCCTGCGCGATGGGGATCAAGATCGACAAGGAACAGACCCCGCGCCTCTATGCCATGATGCAGAAGATGCTGTCCGACTTCGGCCTGTCGACCTATGGCGTGAAGAACAAGTACAACCGCACCCGCCCCTTCGTCGTTCACAACGAAGCCACATGCCGGACGGATCAGGAAGCGATCCTGCGGACGGACGGCTCCTATCCGTCAGGCCATACGGCTGCGGGATGGGGATGGGCCCTCGTCTTCGCGCAGATCAATCCCGAGCGTTCCAATGAGTTGTTCACGCGCGGCATCGCTTTCGGCCAGAGCCGCGTGATCTGCGATGCGCATTGGCAGAGCGATGTCGATGCGGGCCGCATCATGGGGGCAGCGACCGTCTCGCGCTTGCAGACCAACGCGGCCTTCCTTGCGGACCTCAAAGCTGCGAAGGTGGAGGTAAAGGCAGCGAAGGCGAGGCGCGCTGCGCCGGTTTGTGCGGCCGAAACAACAGCCTTGTCCACGCAATAAGCGGGCCTCGACCTTGAGCAGCAGACGTCTTCGACCGATCTATGGATGGCTTCTGGTTTGCGCCGTTTGCATCGGTGTGACCGATGCTGCCTTCGGCCAGGACGACAACGATCAAGCGGTTCAATTCACCCCGCCAAGCGTCTATCTGGATCTCCGAACCACCTACGCGACAGCCCCCGGCGGTGCGATCGGAATAGGCTTCGGCAACACGTCGCTGTTTTCGGTTCTGGGGGCGATCGCGCTTGCGGCCGGCCACACGCCATCGACCGTGCCGCCCCATAAAAAACTGCCGGCGGTGCACGCGGTCACAGTCGATATCCCGCTCACGGTCGACCTGAACGATCGGGTGTCGGTCTATGGCGGTGTTTCAGTGAACGCCAACACGATGCCGCTCGGCGGCTGGACGGATATCGACATCGCGAGCTGGAATGTCGGATTTCAGGCCGATCTCTATAAGCAAAACGGTGGCATGCTCCCCACCATCACCGTGCAATCGACCATCACGCAATCACTGCCGAGCGGGCCGTTCGCGACGACGAATTTCAACAACGTTATCGAGTTCGACTATGCATTGGACGAGGATCAGACGAGGGGGCTTCTCCTTGGCTTCCAAGACACCCGCGTCGCGATCCAAAGCGCATCAGCGGAGGTCCGTCCGAGTATGATCGGATATGCCGGTGGCTACTACCAGTGGCCAAGCAACTGGAAAATTTCCGCGCGCGTCGGCGTGCAATCATTCGGCGGCGTTGAACTCCTGAACCGTACGCTGATCCAGCCCTTTACCCAGCCCGTCCTACGCCTTGACCTCGACCGAATGGACGACAACGACAATCGCTTGTTCGGTTTGATGGTGCAGATCCAATGGATCCCGCTGCCGTCTTATCAATTGACGTTCAGGACGCCGCTTTATCTGACGCAGAACTAGCCAGCGCCCCCCACGCGGTGTCGGATGTCCATTGGCGCGAAATGGCAAGACAAGTGATCCGAGATGCTCGAAACGCTCGGAGGCAGTGCCTACCGATTACGCGTTGATCGCTTGGATGGCATTTAAGCTTCAAGGTGCCGCGCCTGTGGAATGCCCCTGCGTCGCCAGTCAGATTGAATGAAGAGGTATGTCGATGTTTCGCTCGGTTGGGATTGGTTTCGCATTGGCTTCGGTCGCACTGGCCGGAGGAGCGTTCGCCCAGGCTCTGGACGGCAAACTGCCTGTCACCGTCGATAATTTTGCCCGCGCCGAGACCGACCGCTACCTCGCGGTGAATGCAACGGCCATCGGCGGGCTCGGCAAATTCCAGCACTCGCGGGAGCCCGTATCCATCGACAAACAAGCGGTGATCCGAATGAACCGGGATACGCTGTACTCATTTGCGGTGTTTGATCTTGCTGGCGGGCCCGTAACGCTCTCGCTGCCCGACACGGGCAAGCGCTATATGTCGATGATGGTGGTCGATCAGGACCACTACCTGCCAATCGTCGCCTATGGCACGAAGCCGGTGACGCTGACGCAGAAATCAGTTGGTACGCGATACGCCTTTGTCGCTGTCCGAACGCTGGTTGATCCCAACGATCCAAAGGATCTCGCCGAGGTACACAAACTTCAGGATGCCATCAAGGTCAGCCAGAAGAAGACAGGCACGCTGGACCTTCCAAACTGGGATCAGGAGAAGCTAACCGACATCCGCAATGCGCTGCTCGCGCTCGCAAAATATCAGACGTCGTATCACGGTGCATTTGGAGCCCATGGCCAGGTCGATCCGATCCAGCACTTGATTGGCACGGCCTCCGGTTGGGGTGGCATTCCGGAAAAGGACGCCATGTATCCGAGTTTCACTCCCGCGAAGAACGACGGCAAAACGGTCTACACCCTCGATGTGCCGAAGACCGTGCCGGTGAAGGCTTTCTGGTCGATCAGCGTCTACAACGCAAAAGGCTTCTTCGAGAAAAACGCCTACAATGCCTATTCGATCAACAACATCACCGCGAAGAAAAATGCGGACGGCTCGGTCAAAGTCCAGTTCGGCGGCTGTGACGGCAAGATCCCGAACTGCCTGCCGATCGTTGAGGGCTGGAACTACACCATACGGCTTTATCGCCCTGAACAGCCCATCGTCAGCGGCAAGTGGAAACTTCCGGAAGCCCAGCCTTTAAACTGAGACTTATCGGGCATGCGGCGACCTGACGAGGGCGCGCGCAGACAAAGCGATAGACAAAATCCGACTGCAACGGGACAATCGATCCGTCTTAGTGAACTGGTTCGCTACATCCAGACTGACGGGGCGCCTCGCGCGGCGACTTTTCCCCGCACGCACACCACGCCGTTATGAATTGAATCGGTTCGGACGCGTCCGCACCTTGACGGAACGACGTCCGCTTTGCGCCAAAAGCTGTCATGCGTGGCACTCTGGATCAGTATTCAATCGTGCGGCGGCGGGCGTGCGTCCGAACATATCTGATCAACGCACAGAGTACGATACCGGCGGCAATGCTGCTATGACCGCTGAACATTACGAGGCCTAGGCCCCACCCATGCGCGGTGGCAAGAACGCCGAGTGCGAAAAGCAGAGCGCAGGTGCCGACGACGCGAAGCACTCGCGTCGTCGTTAAGGGTAGCGACCCACCGATGATATCGCGCTGGCCGTTGCTGGCGGCATCATCATAGACCGGTCCCGCCATTGCGATTCAGGGCGCTCGGAAGACCCGGTCGGTTCCGAACGCGACCCGATGTCCTGGTGTGAAGTATGTCACAGAACGGTAGAGCGTCTTCCTGTACCGGTAACCAGCCGAAATTAGCCATCTGCAAGATCGCCTCCCGGTCAGGCGACGTGGCTCTAAAAGTGCACTCTACGGTGAACTGGTGGGGGCTTTCATGGGTAGCAGCGATCCTATCTATTCTGTTCGCCAACTAGCTGACGATCAATTTGCGATCGAAGCCAAGTGGTCCACGGGTAAAACAAAATTGCTGACTGGATATTTTGCGTGTCACGCGGCCGCATCCCGCTTTGCGAGTCGATTGCACGTTAAACCGTCGGCTTCAGCCCGCGAAGAGGTTGCGGAGACAGCCTCTGACTCCGGATACACCGTCGACTTCTTGGCCTTCAAGCACGGTCTCGCGCTAGAGCAGGCGAGCCAACTAATTCGCGAGGTCGGAAACTCTCGTAAAACGCTGGATGCAGCAGTCACGGCATTACAGCAAAACCGTGCTCGGGCTTTGCAGCCATAGGCTCATGCCGTGCAGTACCTAGGGACAGGTTTCTCGCACAGCGAGCCAACGCAATCGGTTTGGGCGGAATCGCGCGGGTCACCGTCAAGATGCGTGTGGCGTCGGGCCGCGTCTGCTTTACCTAGCGCCATTCTATCGATCGCCGCGATCATTTCCGCTTGCTCGTGCGAGCTGCGCATGGCCACGCGCTGATGCGCAGCCAAACGAGGTCCCATTATCGGCGGCTTTTAGTCACGATGAAATGCTCGTTGAACGCACTAGCGACACGGTCCGCCTGCTCCGGCTCACTGCCAGGCTTCAATAGTTCAGCCATCCGCCAACATGAATACGCGCCAATGGAACGTTCTACGAAGTATTACCGAAGTTCCCTATTTCCTGAGTGCAAGCGAGAGGGCCGATCCTGAACTTTATGCTTTGATCCTGAACGGCTTGGCCTCCTGCCGCTCGTCCGTACCAAACGGACAATCGCTGCTGAGTTTGATCGCAACGGGGGCCGGGACGACCCTGGTCAAACGTTACGAGAAAGAATTGATGAGTAGGCTCAAACTACAAAGGGCGGCGATGTCAGCGTAGCGCTTTGGGCCTTACGTTCGCAGGGCCGCCGCAGCCCGAAGTCACTCCACGTCTTCACGCCGTCGGCACGGTTACCAACCTTCGTAGGTAGGACCAGACTTAGCAGGCTGAGTGCATGTACCCCTCAGAATAAAGGGTCCTTTCCCGGGATGGGGGTACATGCGATGCCGCCGCAGCCCGAGTTCATCCAGCTAGTCACGCAATAGGGCACGGTTAACACCCTTCATAGGTTCAAGACCGAACTTAACAGGCCCTGCATATATGCCTCAGAGTGAAGGGTACTTCCAAGGGCGGAATACTTGCGCAGCCGCCGTAGCCCGGCTGCTTTTCCAATTACGCAGAGCGCAAGACACGGTTGACCGAGTTGGTGAGGGATAATTCGGTTGACGGTTATTACTCATCTGAAAGCCTAATATCTACTTCGCGCAGGAACGATAATCGCAAGATTACGCGGCTGAGTTGTACTATATTCGAACACGCCCTCACGGCATCAGCTTGATTAATACAAATTTGGTGCTGTATTATAATATAGGGAATTTTTCACTGGTCACACGGCCTTTCGGAAGCGATAGCGAACGTCAGCAGACTACGAGCACGTTAGTACGACCGATGAATTTGGGGAATGCGGGCTTACTGGTGATGTTCGCCATGGGCCGATACGGGCCAGCAGCGATCTATTCTGTTAACCGTCGGTCACGAGACCGTTGATTTGAGCAACGCATGCGCAAGACGGTAATGACCTCGAACGAGATTATTCAAACGATTGCATCAGAAGTCGTGTGCCGGTTCGGACCATGGCCCACTGACCTCGACATTTTCGTTTTTCGAATCGCATGCGGGTGGGAGTGCTTGATTACTCAAACCGACGATCCCGTCGCGAGTGGGTACCGCGCTGCGGCGCTCAAGATCGGAAAAGCTTTGGAAGTTGTCATCACCCTCAAAGAGTGATGAGCATCCGCCCAAGCTCCTGCGCGCTCCATTCCGGCACTCAAGACCGGCCTCCTGCCCCGATCGCCTGGACCAATCGGCGGCGTCAGCCCTGCATCTGCTGTTCAAAATTCCGGATCATCACATTGTGCCGCTCGATCAGTTCGAGAAGAGCAGGCCCGTGCGTTTCTGTGATGATCGCAAGGACCGCCTCCATGCCTTCGCATCGATCTTGCACCCGCAGCAGCAGTTCGGATCGCGCCCGATCGGAAACGGCTGCCAATGGTGGCCACTCCCGCGGGCTTCGGCTCGCAATTTCCGGATCGGGCGGCCACATTTGCGCAACGTCGTACGCCGCGGCCGTGCCGGAGGGTGCCGCAACCAGCCACCGCACTCCCGCGCGCTCCACAATGCGATCGAGCTCGATCGGCTCTTCATCCGCCGAAGTTACGTGCAAGAATCCGTTGAACTCGTCCGCGAGCCGCCGCAAACCTGCAGAAAATACGACTTCCAGATAGCGTAGATGTGTAGTCAAAACCCGCTGATGTGCGATCTCTCTGATATCGCCGGGCGGGGGCGGCGATTGGGCGAGGGCCTTGAGCACAAATGCGTCATCGTGGAGCGCCTGAATGCCGAACAGCGCGTCGAGGATGCCCGCCAGACCTTCGCTGACTTCGACGACTGCGGCCCTGAGATGCTGGGGTATGTAAACCGCGTCGCGCGCCACCATGCCACGGACATAGACGTCCGCACTGCACGCCAGTCGCTCCAACAGCGAAGCGACGTTGTCTTGCATTCCCAGACCTGACACCAGGATGTCACTCGTTCCGGAGCCCAAATTGGGTGCGCCGAACGGCATGCCCAGTCAGGTCGACCTGGAGCCTCACCCTGACCGCAATATGTTAGCATAATCGGCTCACCCAACCAGTCGAATTTGCGTCTCCATCACGGCGCCGATCCACGGCGATGGCCAAGACGGCTCGAGCCCGCCTCGATCGCCACGCCCCTCGTCCACCTTCCTCAAGAATGATGCTGCAGATCGGTGAACGTCCCCTCCGCGCGTGCGCGCACCATGGCCACGTCGGACGTCAGCAGAATGGGCAGATGCATCTCCGGATTGCGCAATGGCAACGCGAACTGATCTTCCGGAATGGTTGCGGATGGCTGGATCGGCCGCTTCTGACCGAGGGCAGCGAGATAAACGTCGGATGTTCTCGTTGCGATGTCATTCCAGTCGTAGCGTCGAACATTTTCACGGCGCACGGCCTCACGTTCCGCCGCGCCCTGGGCAGTGGCCGTCAGTGCCGTGATCTTGGCACCGAGTTCCTGACAATTACCCACCTCGAAAATGCGCGATTGATCCGACACCACCTCGCAATTGGACGGGATATCGCTCACCAGAACCGGCAGTCCATAGCTGAGCGCTTCGAGCAGGACGATGGGCAGTCCTTCATGTGATGACGGCAGCACAAACAGTGCCGCATGGGCATAGAGCTGCCGCAGCGTCTCACCGCTCTGATAGCCTGCCATCACGACATCCGGCTGCTCCTTGGCTTCAGACGCTAGGCGATCCGCATAATCATTCTTGTGATCGATGCGCCCGACAATCGCCAGCTTCAGCCCGCTGCCATTCAGCTCTCGAAAGGCATGCAGCAGATCCAGTTGCCGCTTCTCCGGCACGAGGCGCCCGACGGTCAGGACGTAGCGCCCCGGCTCCAGCCCGAGCTCCCGGATCTTGTCAGTATCGAGCGGCAACTCCGAGAAGACGACGCCATTGGGGATGACGTCGCATGATTTACCGTACTTCGCCTCGATCAACTTTCCGATGCTGTGGCTGACGGCGATTCGCTTGTGTGAGAAATACATCCCCACCGCTTCGCCGGCACGCAGAATGTTGCGGGCCACCCATCCCCATTTCTCCCGATTGTAGTCTTCTCCATGATGGGTCACGACGACACGAAGCCCGAAAAGGCGCAGCAGCGGCGTCACGATCGCGGGACCGATACCATGGATATGAACGATGTGCGGCCGCCGCGTCGCAGCCACGACCGCGCAGATCATCGAATGCAGCAACGTCTCGAGACGCACGTTACGCACTGTCCACAGCCGCAGAATCCTGACGCCTGCAAACTTGCCCTTCTTCTTTTCCATATATGGGGACCGCACACATGCGGTGACGTCGTGACCAAGCCTGACGAGGCGCGGAGCGAGATTCTCGACATGGTTCTCGATGCCGCCCTGCACCTCCGGAAACCCGCGAAAACCGAACGTGTAGATCTTGCTTCTACTCACAGCAATCCCTCCTCGCACCTAGTCATTGATGAATGATTTTAGCGGGTAGTGTTCGTCCGCCGTCACTCGTCCCTTGACGAGCTTCGCCTTGACGGTCTGATTCAGAAATGACGGTCGATTGATCATCGGCGACGGCTTTGCGTCGCTATAATCGATGTAGCTGTCGAAGCAGATCTTCTTGCCCATCGAGACCTTCGCCTTGTTCTTCAGGACCCACATCAACGGTTCCTGCTTCGGCATTTGCGGCACGATGCGCGAGCGCATCGCCGTGCGCGCCGTGGTCACCATCCAGCAATTTTGCGAGCAGCTCGCGACTTTGCGCATTGTCTGACGGGCTTGTTCGCTGTTCATGATCTCGTCCCATGATTGCCGCGCCAGATTGCCGAGCGGCAGATCCGACCGGACATTACATGCCCAGACATCGGACCACGGATCAATGAAGGCGAAGTCCTTGCCTGCGCTGCAGGGAATCAAGCGGTCGTGCCCGAGGATTTTCTCGATCAGACCGAGATTCAGATAGGCGCGGAACCAGTTCTTCGGCTTCGAGCTCTTCAGCAGGGCCTCGACCAGACCTTCGACCTTGCGGGCGACCGCGCGGCGATCATAGAAGTAATTGTCGTTCTTGTAGAACTGCCACGCATTGTGCAGCGTGGAGGTCGCCAGCTCGTAGCCCTCCCTGCGGGCAAACTCATACACGTCCACCAGCTGATCGACATTTTCGTCCTGAATGACCATGGCGAAGCCGAGATCGGTTCCGCCCGCCTCTTTCAGCATGCGCAGCCCGGCGACCTTGGTGTCGTATCCCCCTTTCTCGCCGCGGATGGCATCGCTCGTTTTCTGATCGCCTTCGACCGAGAAACGCACCTTGATGTTAGGGTATTTCTTGATGATCGGGACGAGACGCTCGGGATGTAGCCCGTTCGATGAGATCTCGAGCACCCGCGCCTTTGGATACAGTAGATCAGCCAGCTCACCCAGATCCTTCCGGAGCGTCGGCTCGCCGCCAGAGACGTTGAGATTGTCGAAGCCGGACGGCAGCCTCGACAGCGTCTCGAGGGAAACCTCTTCGCGCGGGTCCGTTGGATTCTGCCAGATATAGCACATCTGGCATTTCGAATTGCAGCGAAAGGTCGAGATGATTGTGAGATCCATTTTACAGTCCAGCCTTACTCTGTCTGCCGAATTGGGATGCAACGGATTGATACAGCGTCAGCAAAGCTGCGCCGTGCGCTTCCAGGGAATGGTACTTTTCGACCATCCGCCGGGCTTCCGCGCCGAGGCGTGCGCGACGCTCGGCATTGGTCAACAGCGCGCGTATGGTGATACCCAGCTGCGCGTGATCCTTGGGGGTGAACAGCAATCCGGTTTGGCCGTGCCGGACCAGTTCAGGAATCCCGCCGATGCGTGAAGCGACGACCGGCTTGCCGTAAGCCATCGCCTCAAGGATCGAAACCGGGCTGTTCTCGTTCCACTCCGACGGCACGACCACCATCGATGCCTTGCGGATAACATCCGCCAGATCGGCTCCGCTGAGATGCCCCGGAAATTCGGCGGCCGGATAGCCCGCCTGTAATTCGGTCAGCAGCGGTCCCGTTCCCGCCACGATCAGTCGCCACGCCCCTCCTTCGGCGGCGTGCGCTTTCAACAGCGTCGAGACACCCTTTTCTGCGGACAGCCGGCCAAGATAGAGAACATATCCGCCGTCCTGCTTTGACGGTTCGATCAGGGATGCATCTATTCCATTGGGGATATGAACTACTTTGTCGTCACCGAAGCGGCGGGCGACTGCGTCGCGCATAAAGCAGCTCGGCGCGATGAATTTGCTGACATTGTGATAGCTTCCCGCCAGGGAATGATAACGCGCTTCCGCCCATAGCAGCGCGCTCTTGCCCAGCGATCCATCTGCGCATCGCTTCTGCAACAGCGCTTCGAATTTTCCATCATTGCAGCTGCTGCAGACTGCGCCGTTGGAGAGTTGGGTATAGACGGGGCAGATCGGCTTATAGTCATGCAACGTCAGAACGACTGGTGTCCGAAGCTTGACAGCGGTGTTGATGATGGACGGCGTCAGTTGGTGATAGATATTGTGGCAATGGAGAATATCCGGTCTCTCGTCGCGAATGAGCCTTGCGATGCTGTCGACAGCCTCCTTTGAGCGTATCAACGAGGCCACCGACTTGAGCTTGCTGATGCGCGATCCCGCGCGGTAGTTCTTCCCGGAGACGAAATATGGATCGAAACGCGACGGAAGATTGCGCGGATCGCGCATCGAAAAGTCGACGATGTCCAGATCGCGCTGCTTGAGCCACGCCATCTCATCGAACATCACCGCTTCGGAGCCACCGTTCCGAAACATGAATTTGTTCGCAAACAGAACCTTTCTGACCGCATCGGTCGACCGGCCTGATCTGATCGCGCCGATGCTGGCAGATAGATCTGATGTGAAATCTTGCGCACGCATGACGGACAGCCGGCGCTGTGCCGCGTCCGACCGCGCTGCGTCCGCACTGCGGTCGAGCGACGACGTGATCATTGCCCGCGCTCCCGCTCAAGATCTCGCTTCCGTGACGTGGAGATCCTTGTGATGGCGGCAATTGGCGCTCGATTGAACAGCATTCACTTACCCGCCTTCTCGCATTGTCCGACGTCGAGATGCATCGACACCTCATGGACTGTAGGCGGAGGTCCACGCGTGATATTGACGGCGGTCAAATCCCGATCACGTCATGGTTTATGCTGCGGATCAGTCGATCCCTCGGCGATTGTCGGGATCGCCCGTCCATCTCTGTCACTCGCAGGACACGATCGTCACGAGCGACAGAAAATTGTTCAGCATCGTCAGCCTGACGGGCGTTTTGCAACAACGAGTGAACGATGCGTGAAGGCATCCAATCCGACACGCCACTCGATGAGGGACTAATTGCCCTTGTCATGATGCTTCGGTTTCAGGGGTTGAGCATTGACCCGGAGCGCATTCGCCATCAGTTCGGAAAAAAATCGATCGGCGTGGTCGAAATGCTACGCTGTGCGAAGGAGCTGGGCCTGAAGGCACGTGTCATTCGCAGTAACTGGACGCGTCTTTCGAAAATCCCGATGCCGGCAATCGCTGTCTTGAAGAACGGCAAGTTCATGCTTTTCGGCAAAGCCGAGGGCGTGCAGCTTATTGTGCTCGAGCCGGGCAGCACCCAACCGAGGGTGATGTCCCGCGCTGAACTATCCGATATATGGGAAGGCTCGCTCGTACTGATGACGAAGCGCGCATCGCTGTCGGACCTATCCCGGCGATTTGATATCGCCTGGTTCATCGCTGCGATCTACAAGTATCGGAGTATGCTCGGCGAAGTGCTGTTGGCGTCCTTCTTTCTGCAGGTCTTCGCGCTGGTCTCGCCGCTGTTTTTCCAGGTTGTCGTCGATAAGGTGCTGGTTCAGCGCGGAATGAGCACGCTCGACGTTCTCGTCGTCGGCCTCCTGGCGATTGCGTTGTTTGAGACGATCCTTGCGATCCTGCGCACCTATCTTCTGTCTCACACGGCAAATCGCATCGATGTGGAGCTCGGCGCCCGCCTGTTCCGTCACCTGCTTGCGCTCCCCATCGGCTACTTCCAGGCCAGGCGGGTCGGCGACTCGGTCGCGCGGGTCAGGGAGCTAGAAACAATCCGAACCTTCCTGACCAGCTCGTCATTGGCGATCGCGATCGATCTCTTTTTCACCCTGATCTTCATCGCAGTCCTTTTTGCCTATTCATCACTCCTGGCCTGGATCGTGATCGCTGCTTTTCCGGTCTATATCGCGATATCTGCCATCGCTACGCCGCTTTTCCAGCAACGACTGGACGAGAAATTTCAGCGAGGCGCCGAAAATCAGGCTTTTCTAGTCGAAAGCGTGACCGCGATCGAGATGCTGAAGTCCATGGCCGTTGAGCCGCAGATGCAGCGTCGCTGGGAAGAGCAGCTCGCCGGCTACGTGGCGTCCAGCTTCCGCGTCCTGACTCTCGGCAATTACGCCAGTCAGTCGGTCCAGTTCGTCAGCAAGGTCGTCAGCGCCATGGTCCTTTATTTCGGTGCGAAATTGGTGATCGACGGCTCATTGACTGTTGGTGAGCTCGTGGCGTTCAACCTCCTGGCCGGCCGCGTCAACGCTCCGATTCTGCGCCTTGCCCAGGTCTGGCAGGACTTCCAGCAAACCCGGCTGTCGATCTCGCGGCTGGGCGATATCCTGAATGCGGTGCCCGAACCGACCTTCGGCTCGAACAGAATGTCGCTGGCGACTATCAGGGGCGACGTGGCGTTCGAGCACGTCTCGTTCCGTTATCGGATCGATGGCCCCGGCATTCTCTTCGATGTGTCCTTCAGCTGTCCTGCGGGGCAGGTAGTCGGCATCGTTGGGCCCTCGGGATCCGGCAAGAGCACCCTGGCTAAACTGGTGCAGCGCCTCTACGTCCCCGAGGCCGGACGCGTGCTCGTCGACGGTATCGATATAGCGCAAATCGACCCCGCTTGGCTGCGCCGCCAGATCGGTGTCGTCCCACAGGACAGCATCCTACTCGGCGGCTCCATTCGGGACAATATCGCCCTGGTCGATCCCGCAACGCCGCCAGACAAAGTAATCGAAGCCGCTTCACTCGCTGGCGCCCACGACTTCATTCTGCAGCTGCCGGGCGGCTATGACACCACGGTCGGCGAACGCGGCAGTACCCTGTCAGGCGGACAGCGCCAACGCATTGCAATTGCGCGGGCTTTGGTTACCGACCCCCGCATTCTGATCTTTGACGAAGCCACCAGCGCGCTTGACTATGAAAGCGAACGGGTCGTGCAAAATCACATGGCCCAGATCGCCCGCGGCCGTACCGTCATCATCATTGCTCACCGCCTGTCCTCGCTGAGAATGGCGGATCGCATCCTCACGGTCGAGAATGGCCGCATCGTCGAAGATGGATCACATGACGAACTCATCAAAGCCAATGGACGCTACGCCAAACTGCATCATCTGCAGGCCGGCTTCCAGCGAAGCCCATAACATCCGACAGCTAGCTCAAGTGGAGCCTTCCAGATGACAGGCCATATCGCGTGATCGAAGCAAGGGCCAGCGCGCTCCGCATCGCCAGCGATCCGGGGCTATTTGCCTTGCGTATGGTGTTCCGTCTGCGCGGCGCGGAGCAGGTCGCGATGAATGTACCGGCGACCGTTAGCGGCGGCCCGGTCGATGTCGATGGTATCCTGCAATACGCCAGGCACGCCGGCTTCTCCGCCCGTTGTATCCGGGCGACCTGGTCAGACCTCGCCGAATATCACCTCCCGGCCATTGCTCCGCTCCGACGTGGCGGCTTTGCGATTCTCGGCGGGGTCGAGGGCGACAAGGCCGTCGTTCTCCACACCGAGCAATCGCGACCAACCGTGATAGGCCGCGCCGAATTCAACGAGATGTGGGACAACCGCATCGTCCTTATCGGCGCCCCTGACACGCTGCCGGCCCCTACGCAGCCATCCCGCTTTGAATGGTTGTTCGCCGCCCTAGGCCACAATCGTCAACAATTCATGGCATGGCTGCGCACGTTGCGTTCGCGGGCGGCGGCGCGCGAACCGGGCGAGCCGACAGGCATGAACCGGGGCGTCCTCGCGCTGTCCGGACGTGCGCAGAAAGTCGGCGGCGCCATCAGCCGCCTCGCGCAGCGGGACAAGTCCTTGACGACCGACGAACTCAGCTTTCTGCCGGCGGCACTGGAGATCGTCGAAACGCCGCCCTCTCCCATCGGCCGCACTATCCTGTTCTCCATCGTCGGCGTTTTTACCTTCGGGGTCATATGGGCTTCGATCGGCACCATCGACATCGTCGCCACTGCACCCGGCAAGTTCATCCCGAATGGTCGAACCAAATCGATCCAGCCGCTCGAGGCCGGGGTGGTTCGGGCGATCAACGTCACCGACGGGCAGGCGGTCAAAAGCGGCGACGTGCTTGTCTCGCTCGATGCGACCATGAGCGGCGCCGAGCTCGAGCGCCTAAAGAGTGACCTGCTGGGCTCCCGGCTTGATGTCGCCAGACTGACGGCCGCTCTCAGCCGGAAGCCGGACATCCTGGCTGCCTTCTCGCCACCCGACAATGCGCCGCAGTCCCTTATCGAGATGCATCGCCGTTATCTGACCAGCCAGATCGCCGAGCAGGGCGCCAAGCTCGCCTCCATCAACAGCCAGATCACCCAGAAGGAGGCCGAGCGAACGACATCGAAAGCGCTCAGCGAGAAGCTGAGGTCCGTGATCGGCCCGCTGCAGCAGCGGGTCGAAATCCGCGAGCAGCTATTCCAGAAGGGCCTCGGCTCCAAGCTATCCTACTTGACCGAGTTGCAGGATCTGGTCGGCCAGCAAAAGGAGCTCTCAGTGCTCGACAGCCGCCATGCGGAGGCGGAAGCGGCAATTACAGTCCTTGTCGAGATGCGCACGAGAACCGTCGCGGAGCACGAGAGGGCCTTGTTCGAGGATCTCGCGAAAGCCGAGCAGAAAGTGGCCGGCTTGTCGCAGGATGTCATCAAGGCGGAACGCCGAACGTCGTTGCAGACATTGACCGCGCCTATCGACGGAACGGTCCAGCAACTTGCGATCCATACCGTTGGCGGCGTGGTCACGCCGGCCCAGTCATTGATGCTGATCGTACCAGCAGATAGCCGGCTCGAGATCGAGGCGACGATCTCAAACCGGGACATCGGCTTCATCGCGCCGGGACAAGAGGCCACCATCAAAGTCGATACGTTCACCTATTCAAGGTATGGGCTTTTGAACGGCCATATCCTCAGCATCTCGAAAGATGCCATCCCGCGCAGCAAGCCACCGGCTCAGGGAAGCGAGCCGTCGTTGTCGACCACAGCGTCCAGCAGTGAGCCGGCCGGACAAGAACTGGTGTATTCCGCACGTGTATCCATCGACCGAACGGAGATGCAGATCGACAACAAGGCCATTCCGCTGTCGGCGGGCATGGCTGTCACGGTGGAGATCAAGACAGGATCGCGGAGCATGATCAGCTACATCCTGTCACCGCTGGTACGTTATCAGCATGAGAGCCTGCGCGAGCGATAGCGACAGACAATGTATCAAACGCCTAATCGGGTCGGCGATCGGGATATCTCGGATTGAGATATTTTGCGGGGCGAGTTGCCCTATTGTCGCATCAGCAGATCTGCCGATGTCAGCGCCACCGCAGCCTGCTTGAGAATATCCCATGGCAGGCCCGATCGCTCGGCAATGTCGAGCAGCGATGCAGTGCCATCGGACATATTGAGCAGCCAAAGCAGTGCCATCTGGTAATCGTCGGCGGATGTTCCGCCGATCCCGCTATACAGCCCATAGTCGCCGAGTTTCGGCTCTCCCATTGGCTTCTGATTGACGTAAGTGACGTTGTTCTCGATCACGTCAATAGTCGCAATTGCCCTGTCCAACGAGTCCCGCAAGGCTGCGGGCTTCACGAACGACACGTTGTCGGCGGACGTATGGTATTCCGGAAACTTTCCGTGCGGGGTCCGCATGAAGCAACCAACAGAAAGATTGATCCCGGGCGAACAATACTGCCGCTCGTCATAACCGAATGGCGAGAATGGCACGACGGTGAACGGATCCCCACTCTGCTGCAGTGTATAGACCCAGGCGCGATCGATCTCGGCTTCGCCGCGGCGGCTGCGCTTATAGGTCGGCGCACCGGCATCGCCCACGCAAGTCAGCACAAATCCATGCTTGATACTGCCAATCGCGGCCTGATTCAGGGCCAGCCAGGCGATCGAGCCGATCGTGCCCGGCACGAACAGAAACCGGTAGGAATAGCGCAGGTCCCGGTTTCGCAGATACTGCGCCAGTGCCGCCGCGACTGCGATTCCCGAAAGATTGTCGTTGGCGAGCGACGGATGGCAGATGTGACACGAGATGAGCACCTCATCTGCGGAATTGCCTGCCAGACGCAATTGACCATAGGTCAGATGGCCCGGTTCCAGAACGGAGTCGATGCAAACTTCGTATTCGTCCTCTTGCAGCGAAACCAACTGGTTATGAGCGACGCAGAATCCCCAAGTGGGCGAATAATAAGATGTCCTGTACGGCACACAATCCGGATGATCGGGATCGCTGAAGAGATATTTCTTCAGTTCAGCGAGACTGAGCCTGACGTGAACCGGCACGCTGTAACTGACCACATGCAGATTGCTTGCGCGGAGGTCGACGATACGATCTCCCGCGCTACTCTTGATATAGGCATCGCGGATATTCCATTCCGCAGGTATCGTCCAGTCGAACACCTTCAGACCGGACGGCACCTCGCAAGTTGTCAGCGGGATATAGTCTTGAATTTTCCGCAAAGTCTGCCGGAGGCCGTTACCCGTGATGCTCCTGCAGATCGGAAACAACTCCGAAACCAGATGATGCATCGCACGGCCGCTGAGATCGGAAGACAGGTCATCCGCCTCGAACATATTCTCAAGCCTGCCGGAGACGACCTTGCGAACCACATCGTGCATTTGACCCACCTCTTCCAAGAATCCGAAGTCGTCGCGGCCTAGGCGATCACGACCGGATGCGGGATGGGCACAATGAACTTTGCGCCCCAGCTGCGCGCGAAATCCAGTTGATCCACGACCTCCTTCTGAAGATTCCAGGGCAAAATAAGGATGTAATCCGGCTTCGTCACTCCGATCCGCTCGGGCTCGTAGATCGGAATATGCGTTCCGGGAAGAAGGTGACCTTGCTTGTGCGGGTTACGATCCACGGTATATTCGATCAACCCCGACGTGACGTTGCAGTAGTTCAGAAGCGTATTACCCTTGGCGGGCGCACCATATCCGACGACAATTTTTCCATCCCGCTTGGCAGCGACCAGGAACTCGGTCAGCTGGTGCTTGGTTTCGAGCGCGCGCTCCTCGAAAGACATATAGTGCTTCAAATCCCCGAAGCCGGCTTCTGTCTCCTTCGCGCGCAGGGCGGCGACCCGGTCGGAGACGGGGTGAATACCGCATTCGTCGTGCTGCGCATAAATGCGCAACGATCCGCCATGCGTCGGGATCTCTTCGACGTCGAACAGGGTCAGGCCATGCGCGGCGAACACCTTCTGGACAGTCAAAAACGAGAAGTATGAGAAGTGCTCGTGATAGATCGTATCAATCTGGCACTCGTCGAACAGGCGCATCAGGTGTGGAAATTCAAGGGTCGCAACGCCCTCGTCGTCCAGAAGAATACTAATTCCGCCGACGAAATCGTTCAGGTTGGGCACGTGGGCCAGAACGTTATTGGCCACCATGTGGCTGGCACGCAGCCCCTCTCGCCGCATCGTTCGAGCGGTCTTTTCCCCGAAGAAATCTACCCGGGTCGGAATGCCGCGTGCGCGAGCCACAGCCGCCACATTCTGGGCCGGCTCGACACCAAGGACCGGTATTTCATGCTCGGCGAAATACTGCAGGAGATAGCCATCATTGCTGGCGATCTCGACGACGTTCTTGTCGGCGTTTAGGTCGAAGCGCGCAATCATGGCTTCGACATAGCCTTTCGCATGCAGCAGCCAGGAATCGCTGTAGGACGAAAAATAGGCATAGTCACCGAAGATATTCTCCGGCGTTTCCCATTCCTCCAATTGCACGAGAAGGCATTCGCTACAGACGAACGCTCGCAACGGAAAGAATTTTTCATCGGCTCTGGCAGCGTCGTTTTTCAAATACGAGTTGGCGAGCGGCGACATTCCGAGATCGAGAAACGTATGTTCGAGCGGCGCGCTGCAGAACCTACAGCAGGAATCGCTTGCATGCGCCCCACTGGCGACAGCACCGATCGATGTCGAGATCACTTCGTGGTTCAGCATGGACAACTCCTAATGCGCAAATGCGTCGATTGAGATGCATTCCAGAATTAGGGAGCCTCGCGCTAGCTCACTTGACACCGGTCAAGTTTCCGCTCCGCAACTTTTAGCGACGTTCTCGGGACGTCTGACAGACGCGGGTGTTTAACGAGATCTGGTCCGAAGGGAAGCGACTAGGACAACACATCGACAGAAGATGTCATGCGCGAGCGGAGCTCTTCCGACGTTTCGGAGAGGCTTCGCCACATCGTGTCTCTCTCAGAGAGCACCTGCACGGGTGGCCATGCGATGGCCAGCGCGGGATCATCGAACCTCAGACCGCCTTCGGCACCTGTCGTGTGAGCTCCTCCCATAAAGTATAGAAGCTCTGTGTGATCGGTGAGGGTGACGAAACCATGGGCAAATCGCTTTGGCACATAGAGGCCACGACCGTTCTCGGCTGACAGCTCAATGCCGACATGCTTCAACCATGTCGGCGATTCCGGTCTCAGGTCGACGATCACGTCGAATACCGATCCTCGAATGCATCGAACATATTTATCCTCTGCAGCCGGAGGATACTGAAAGTGCATTCCACGCAGGGTGCCCTGCTTACGATTGTAGCTGACATTTGCTTGGATGGTGGCCAGATCAATACCTTGACGGGAGAATGCCTGCACGCAGAGAATCCGCGAGAAATAGCCTCGGTGATCCGCAAACCTATCGACATCGACGATAAAGGCGCCGGCCAGAGCTGTCTCGGAGACGATCATCTGCGCGCACCATATCGCTTACGGCGCACCATACGTTTACATAAGCGCATCGCAGCGGGCCAATTGGCACGCAGCCGCATCTCCGTGCGCGGCATTGCGCTATGGCAGGCGTAGGCGAACCTACGAGACTGCAAACTGCAAGATCTGGGCGGCGGTCCGGAATAACGCAAAAGTCCAGACGATCGTCGAGACTGCAGCCAGCGCAACGACAATCGCGGGCCAGCCAATCCCACGTTTGGTGTTTGAGACACCAGTTGCTTCGCTGAGAAAAGACGGCGCATTTGAATTGTCCATATCATGTCATCCATGAACGACCAGGAATCCAATGCATCCTAGTGTCGGCCGTGCTCAAGACATGACGACGCTCAATAACGCAACGCCTCAGCGTAAGAGATTTGATGTATCACGCGCGGACGCCGATTCCTTCTCACCAGATCGGTTGCCACGCCCGTCCGTCACACAACGTCACCAGCAGCATGAAATTTGACGAATCTCATATTTCGCGTGCGCCGACAGCGTCAGTCTAAGGGCTTAACTTGATGCCTTTTTAGGTTTTTTTAATTCTCTCCCTCGGGGGCGTTCAAATGACGTATATTTCTTGTCCAGATGGCATAGCTGAAAGCGGGGCCGATGCTCCCGCTTCACTACGGTCCAGAGCACATGCGCTAATCCCGGGCGGAGCGCATACTTACGCAAAGGGCGACGATCAATTCCCGGCATCTGCGCCAGGCTTCATTACGCATGGCCAAGGTTGCCACGTGTGGGGCATCGATGGACGTGAGTACATCGAATACGGCATGGGATTACGTGCGGTTGGACTTGGCCACGCTTATCCTTCAGTCGTCGCGGCCGCTGCGCGCGAGCTCGGGCGGGGCTCAAATTTCACCCGACCTTCCCCTCTCGAAGTCGAATGTGCCGAGAGCTTCCTGGGGTTCGTCGCGAGCGCCGACATGGTCAAGTTCACCAAGGACGGCTCGACAGCCACGTCCGCTGCCATTCGGCTGGCACGCGCGTTCACCGGTCGCGACACCATCGCGCTCTGTTCGGACCATCCATTCTTCTCGTATGACGATTGGGCAATCGGGAAGACGACGATGGATGCTGGCATCCCGAACAACACGAAGTCGCTGACACAGACGTTCAAATATAACGATCTCGCCTCGGCAAAACGGCTGTTTGCATCCCGGCCAAATCGCATCGCCGCGCTTATTCTCGAGCCAGAGAAGAATGAACCTCCCGCCCCCGGATTCCTGACGGGCCTTCGCGATCTGTGCACGCGCAATGGCGCACTGCTGATCTTCGACGAGATGATCACCGGCTTTCGATGGCCGACCTGCTCCGCACAACGGCATTTTGGTGTGACGCCGGATCTCTCCACATTTGGCAAAGCGCTCGGAAACGGCTTTGCGATCTCCGCTTTGGCAGGAAAACGCGATATCATGACGCTTGGCAGCCGCAACCATGGTGCCCGGCGCGTATTCCTGCTCTCGACGACTCACGGGGCCGAGACCCACGCTCTCGCTGCCGCCATTGCGGTTATGAAGATCTATCGTGACGAGCCGGTTATAGAAGAGTTGGAAAGGCTGGGCGACCGCCTGAAGACGGGAGTGCAGTCTGCAGCGGCCCGGCACGGCCTCAGCAGCCACTTCAAGCTGGAGGGCCGCTCGTCCAACCTGGTCTATTTGAGCCTCGACGCCAATGGCTCCCCGTCACAGCCCTTCCGTACATTACTCATGCAGGAGGTCGCCCGAGCCGGCATCCTCGCGCCCTCTTTGGTGACATCCTACTCCCACACCAACGACGACATCAATCGGACGATCGACGCTATCGATCGTGCATTGGCGGTCTATCGGAACGCGCTTGAGAACGGCATCGACCACTATCTCGAAGGGCCGTCGGTGCGCCCGGTCTTCACCCGAAACGGAGATCGAGCAAGCAAGGCCGTTATGGCGCCGATCATCCACACCAACGCCAAGAGTGGGCGAGCCCCGCGCAAGTCCCTTGTGACCCGTCAGGGAGCCCAGCTGCGCAGCTTACCCGTCTGACAACCCGGCCTGGCGAGATATCGACCTCGAGCGTCTGTTGCCACGCAAGGACACGGCCGCCCGGCCGGGCTGTCTTGGCACCAGCCCGCGCAGATATGCTCCCGCAATGACATCGAAAGGCGCTCCTGTCGGGGATACGAGCCACGCTGATAATCACGAGGCTCGACGTTCAGGCATAGCCCGTACAGATCACTGTATCGCCGCGATACACTCATCCACTGATAGCCGAGACGCTAACGCGTGGCACTCTGGCGCCGGCGTGCCCTGACAGGCACGCCGAAACACGTCACGTGGAGATGATGCTGACTAGTAGACGTTATCGGTCTTCAAGACCCTGATCACAGTCAACGCCAGAATCCGGATGTCGAGCCAGATCGACCAAGACTCGATATACCAGAGATCACTCTCGACACGCTGCTGCATCATTTCGATCTGGGGAGTCTCGCCTCGGAACCCGTTAACCTGGGCCCAACCCGTGATACCGGGCTTGATCTTGTGCCGCATAGCATACGTCGAAATCAGTTTGGCATATTCGCTATCATGTGCGAGCGCGTGCGGGCGCGGCCCGACCAACGACATTTCGCCGCGTAGCACATTGATAAGTTGCGGCACCTCATCAATGCTGAGCTTGCGCAATAGAGCCCCAATCTGGGTAACTCGTCGGTCGTTCTTTGTAGCCTGGACAACGACCGGACCATCGTCGCTCCCCCGCATTGTCCTGAACTTGTAGATGCTAAACGGCCTGCCGTTGAACCCCATACGCTTCTGCAGAAACAGAGGCTCTCCAGGCGTTTCCCACCAGATCGCGATACCAACGATTACGAAAACGGGAAACAACACGACGAGCGCCATCGCGGCAAGCACCTGATCCATGAGTTGTTTGAGGATGAGCTGTGCCTTGGTCAGCGGTGCGCGCTGCAACTGCACCGCCTTGGCCATGCCGAATTCCACGACGGGGCTGTCAATCAGACGAACAAACTTGCTGTCAGCCACGAGCCTGATCGGGATCGGCAACACCCTCAGTTCTTGTTCAATCTGAGCGACGGCCTCAAGTAGATCCCAAGGCATCGCAATGATGACTTCCTCGACGTCAGATTGACGAACAATGCGGATCAGATCCCGCATACTTTCCTTGAGGGATACATCATCGAACAGGCGATCCGCGCCAACAGTCAACGTCATCGCGGCAACGACTTCATGCCCGGAACCGTCGAGCTGGTGCAGCGCCTCATTGTCCAACAGCTCGTCGTCCAGGCCGACAAGCACCACCCTGTTTGGCCGCAGCCACCGAGACCTGATAACATGGACGCACGCTGCTGCCACCAGCACCCGCATCGTCGCCGTGACGACGACCCCGCTGGTCAAATAGATAACGACCCAGCCCCTCGAAAATGTCGCACCGCTCTTCAACAGAAAGACCAATCCCGCGAGACACGCAAAGGTCGCCGACCAGGTCAGGATGGAGCAACCAACCTGCCAACGGACTTGGAGCAGCCCCGGTGACCGGTACAGCTTCATGGCATGCGCGAGTGCCGAGTAAACGATCGCAACGGCGCATCCCGAGCCCAACGCGCCTTTGATCTCGCCTATATTTGCGACAAGCTGGGCGTCATAGACCGCTCCCGTCACGAGCGCGAGACCGGCTATCCATGCGAGATCAAGAAGCGCAACGATGGGCGAGACGATATCCAGAGACTTCGGAATGCCGATGTGCTCGTGAAACGCACCCGCAGATAACTTGCTATCCTTCCCTACTCTTTTCGACATGATCTCGCCTCGCTAACTATTCCTCCTGATGTTTCTCAGCGTTGAGTGCGCGTGCTCGCCACCCGCATCAGCCCTTCGCGATCAAGATATTTGATCGTTTTCCGATTGGGCAGATCAATCAGTTTCTTCGCTCTGAACTGCGCAAGCGTACGGCAGACCGTCTCAAGTGATGTACCAACGTGGTCCGCGATATCGGCTCTGGGCAACAGCAGACGCAGTGCCGATGGCCGCTTGGGATCTTCGCGAAGGTTTGGCTGGATGCGGAGCAAGAACCACGCAACGCGCGCAACGCATGTGCGCTGGCTCATGGTAAGCGCCAGCGAAAGCGTCTCCTCGAGTACCTGATGTGTGCCACAGGGTGCCCCTGCCTGACAGACATTGGCAACCGAGGACCGGATCACCCGGCAGTCCGTGACGGCCTCGGCGGTGAACTGCTGACAGGATTGCCGCGTTGGCATGACGACGTCGCCTGGCCAGTAGAATGCCAAGACCTGCCGATTTCCGTCCGGCAACAGGCGTACTGCCCGGACGACCCCCTCCACAATTTCGATCTTCTGATTTTGCTCGTCACCTTCCCAGAAGAGTGCCCGTCCTCGCGGAATGACGATCGGGGACGGTACGCGCCCTAGCACAGGTCTACTAGGTGGCAAAAATACGCCGATAGCGGGCTGAGGGCTGTAGGAACGGGAAACCATGTCTAACGGCATCGGTCAAATCCCCTTACGCTGAACGCAATCAAGGTGACATGACGCCAAACTTAATAAAACTCTAGCTTCCGTGTTACGACTTGGTGTGGCTTCGGCTAAGCGATGTGGACTAGTCTACTAACTCTATCGCTCACATATTGCAGTCAAGAGAGGCAAAAGAAGCGCATATTTGCCTTTTTCAGCGTCTTTGCGCAGTTCATTTCAGCAAAGCTCTGACTGTCCGATTGCGATGTGTAGTCTGTCGAAATCCGCACACATTGTCAGCATGAGAGTGACGATATCCTCTCCTTTTTACTTCGGACGTCAGATCACCCACACTCTTCGTACGCCTCCGCTCACGCCAGCGAGGCTCCAGACCGGTTCATCGAGCACGCGACAAGCTGCACGCGTCGGGCGTGATGACAGGGGAATCGAAGCAAGCAACCATCTGCGATGGTAAGGTCAGCCGCGATGAAGACGAATGGACTGCAATGGGAAGCGTTCCGCTCCACCGAGATGCGGCGGGCTGGTCAGTTCTTCATGGCGCTCGAAACGCTTCGCGCGGTTTCACGCAGGCAGTCGGCCACGCCAGCACGCGACAAGGGGCTTCAGCGGCCCTGCGATTTACAATTGGATCTGGCGAAGCCACTTGCTTGGACACCGCGGATCACTAACGTAGATCGCATCTTTGGCTAAGCCGGGTAGCGCAATCGCGTCCTGGCACTGTCGTTTCCGTCCACGAGAAAACGCGAACCGGAGTTTCGGCCTGAAGCGCCTCGTGCCAGACCGACAAGCTTGGCGGCCATGAAAGCCGCCTCGGTTCGATTACGAGCTCCTAAAGCACGCAGCAGGGCAGCTGTGTGGATCTTGCTCGTCCCTTCGGCGATGCTCAGCTCACGAGCTATCTCCTTGTTCGACATACCTTGAGCAAGGAGGGGAAGCACTTCGTTCTGTCGTCGGGTCAAACGCAGATTTTCGATGCTCAGATTAACCGACGGTTGATCCGAAGCCGCGTCAGGGTCTCCATCCGCAAGCCAACGAGGTACATAGATGCGCCCCGAGAGAAGGTCGCCGATCGCCGTCAGCAGCTCGCTGTCGGATTGGAGTTTGTAGATGAAACCGTGAAAACCGGCAGAGAGGCACCCGAGCACATCAGTCCGCACGTTGGACGTGGACATCACGGCAACACGCGTTGCCGGCCTGCGCTCGCAGACCTGAGTCAGTGCATCGAGTGAGCGATAATTGAGGCTTCCAACATCCACCAAAATCAGATCATAGCAATCAGCCGCTTCAAATCGTTCGAATCTCGACGCCTCAACAACTCTTGAAGGGGTCAGGCTTGCCTCAATGACATCGCGGAGGCCGTTTCGATAGACGCTGTGCTGATCGATCACTAAGATCACAGACACGACTCGACCCCCAAATACCGAATGTATTGTTCTATTAGACAGTCAATTTCTACGAACTCAAAAAATGATGATAGAATAATGTGCAGCGCACAAAAACTACCGCCAATTTTAGATTTGTCAACTCACCCGTTCCCATGGTGATATGAACGCCGCTCGACGCACCGTCGGCCACCCGGAAATCGTAGTGCGCTATTGGCCAACCATGGTTCACCCCTGGCCGAATTGATAGCCTGCTATATGACAGCACCTACAGGTGCCATGTTCGTCATGGGCGTCCAGAGCAATCGAAGATCCAGCTGCTCGGTATCTCGAAGATGTCGCAGTTCGGCCAATCGCGTGAACGGGGTCGCAGTGAACATCGTCTCGTTGAGCTGAATGCGCTCAAAGACACTTTTTAGCTGCGCAGCGCCGGATCGAGCGTCCCACTTGCAGGCGAAGCTCGGTATCCGCTCCTTGATCTTGGCGAATGATACGCTGTAGCTCCGATCATCGGCCCCCGCTGCACCGAATGTCAGTACGGCATCCGGAAATGTCTCTTTGACGATCTGTGCAATATCACGCACAGCATAGTTCTGGCTCTCGTCACCGACATTGAACGCTTCGCCAGCGACGGCTTCTCGTGGAGCCTCTAGTGCAAGCACAATTGCCTGGCAGATATCGTCGATGTGAACCAACGGGCGGAGCGGCGTTCCGTCGCTCATCACGCGAATGGTCCCGGTCGTGAACGCATAGCCAGACAGGTTATTGAGCACCAAATCGAACCGTTGCCGCGGCGACGCACCAAAAGCCGTCGCGTTGCGCAGGAAGACGGGCGTAAACCGATCATCCGTCATCGCCTTGACGTCATGCTCCACAAGCACCTTGCATCGGGCATATGCCGTCCGGGGATCTACCGGCGAAGTCTCGGACTTCATCTCGCCGCCGGACGCCCCGTAAATGCTGCATGACGATGCGTAGATGAACCGCCCTACCCCAGCCGCCTTGCATTTTCGCGCAAACGCGACGGAGCCTTCATAGTTAATTTCCATCGTCATCCCGGGATCGTTTTCACCAAGCGGGTCATTGGACAGTTCCGCCAGATGAACGACAGCGTCGATCCCCGTGAGGTCCGCGACAGATAGCTGCCGCGTGTCCTTGGAGATCACCATCGGGCGCGTGCAGCCGTCATCGAACAGCCAACCGCGACGATATAGCCCAGTGTCGATCCCCGTGGCATCGTGACCGTAACTCAACAATTTCGGGCCAAGGACTGCACCGATGTAGCCGTCCGCTCCCGTATAAAGTACACGCATACCGCTACCTCAGATGCTTGGCTGGTGAATGGAGAGCGGCTCGGCAATCCGGCCGCTATTGGCCGGCAACGCCGGCTTCTGGTCCCACACACACCATGGCGGCTTGCCGCTGTCCCACTGGTCCTGCAGGACCGCCTTATCGCGCAGCGTATCCATGTTCTGCCAGTAGCCGCGATGCCGATAGACCGCGAGCTGATCCTGTTCGATCAATCGTGCGAGCGGCTCGTTTTCCCAGCTGATGCTGTCATTGTCGATCATATTGAGCGCCTGCGGCTCGACGACAAAAAAACCACCATTGATCACATGCCCATCCTGCATGTCCTTTTCACGGAAGTGCGCTGCACGCGGCCTATCGGACGATAGATTGATCGAGCCGAAGCGACCTGGCTGCTGGACAGCAGTCACCGTGGCGAGAGCGCCTTGTTGGTGGTGGAATCGGACGAGCTCCTGCACATTCACATCGCTCACACCGTCGCCATAAGTCATGCAGAATGTGGAGTCGCCGAGATAATCCCTGACGCGTTTCAGACGGCCACCGGTCATGGTTTTCTCGCCGGTGTCGACGAGCGTCACCTTCCACGGCTCCGACGTATTACGATGGGTCTCGATCTGGTTGCGCTGAAGGTCGACGGTGAAATCGCCCTGATGCGGCAGATAGTTCAGGAAGTAATCCTTGATGACATGGCCCTTGTAGCCACAGCAGATCACGAACTCGTTCAAGCCGTGATGCGCATAAAGCTTCATGATGTGCCAGAGGATGGGCCGGCCGCCAATTTCGACCAATGGCTTGGGAACGACAGACGTATGCTCGCTCAGTCTGGTTCCATAGCCGCCTGCGAGAATTACGACCTTCATGCGCCTCTCCTGTATCATTCACTCAGCACTGGCGACATCCGCTCGGATATCGGCTGCGAACTGAACTGAGGCTAGGCCGTCGCTTCGGCCTGAATTTGATAGCAGTCAACTCCCGGCGCAAAGTAGACGACCACAAATGGTCACGATCCTCGCGACTACACCACTACGCCCGGGATCTCCGCTTCACGTTCGCGCCTGCCAATATGAGCAACAGCATCAGTGATACGCTGGACATCACGTCGAACATCAACCTTGCATCGAGATGATGGGCCCGCACCGTATCTGCCCTCGTTTCGAACGCGCCGACCTCGAATGAACCTTTGACCAGGGGTGTGCGATCGGGGATCGACAACGACAGCGGCCGAGATGGTCGCGCCACGTCTATCTTCACCGTCATTGGAGTCGAGGCAACCTCGGGACCATTCTGGCTCTCTTCCTCTTTGACAACGAAACTGTGTTTCCCAACCTTCAAGCGCCCCGTCTGAAAATTCCAGACCCCGTTGTCATTCGCCGTTGCCAGCCCGATCTGTCGATCGCCATCGAAGACTCTGACGACGTTGCCGGGAATTGCACGACCAACCAACGTCAAGACATTTGCCGACGTCACGCCGTCACCTATTGGTCCTGTATCCGGCGAGAACGACACGATTGCTGGACTCATCGACAGAGTGGCATCCCTGGACACAGCCCCTGGGGTATCACGTGCGGATACGATCAGCGGCGGTGGCGGGTCGGCATGCAGCTTCACCGCGGTCGACGAGTAAAATCCAAGCGTGGACCACCCGGTGGAGAGCTTGATCCAGTTGCTGCTTCCGGCGCCTGGATTATTGCTGTGGTCCTGCAGATATGGTGCACGCCCGTCGCGCCACCAATCCGCCCCGACCATGGCGATCAGATCAAGCTTGTCATCCGTGACCCGAATATCCATCTGGACATACACGGCATCGATCGAGCCAGCGACGTAGATACCGCGCGAGCCGAACCAGAAATGATCATTGTAGTCGCTGGCCGGCGGGCTGAAACTGATGACGCCGCCATCTCGTGGCACCGTCGTCATGGGGTGGCCGGCATTGTTCTGGAAACTTGACACGAAATGACCGCCGACGATCTGCGATTTCGATTGGTCCTGCACCAACATCCAGCCGCCGCCCTTCAGGCGGACATACGTCTTGGCATTTGCGACTTCGATGGACGACGTCGGACTTGAATACGGATCGGCGCCAATCCTCTGATAGACTTGCCCCCATCCTTCGACGGCGGTGAAATCCGCCGGAGGAATTTTTTTGCCGTCGTTATTCCACCCCTTGAACCAGTTGTAGCTCCTCGGCACGCCAACGGGGGCCCCCTCACTCTGCCCCAACGTATTCTGCTTCACCACCTGACGAAATGAAACGTCCATCACAGACCTCGCGCCTCATCCGAATTAACCGGATTCATCCCGCATGAAACGCATCATGCTTTCTGCAGCTTCAAGATTTCCGTTGATAGGGCCGATCAGAGAAGACAATCGACCGGCGATCCCTGGCCTCCAAAACTGCGGTGCAGAACAACCGTCATCTCCACGCACCGGCGCGCATATATGGCGTGGGTTTGCGAGCAACCCGTTTGGCAGTGCATCGCCCCGCATATGAGAAAAACAGCGCCATCGACGTAAAATTATCGACGAGATTCTCTGATATGAAATAGATCAGCAAAACCGTGAACAGAATGCGCGGCGCCTGCTCCTTGAGCGATGCCAGGATAGTTGCAACGAACACGACGAAGATGGCGCCACTGAACAGGCCGTATTCCGCCAGTATCCGGAGATAGTCATTGTGCGGCGGCATCGCTGCGTTGGTGATAAGACCTGTCTGCCCTGATCCGAACCCGAACAGAATGACGCCTAGCCCCTGAGATGTATAAAGGTCCCAGATGTCGGACCAGTGAATCACGCGAAAGAACGCCGATAAGTCGGTCGTCCCTGTCATGACAACCAGGTCCTTGTACGACATCTGCGCGACCGTGCTCGGACTGAGACTCCAGATCAACGCGATGCTGTCGAGACCCGTCATCAAACGATCGAGCGCGCCCACCGCGTAGGCGCACATCCCTCCGGTCCCGATGATGACAAAGGCAATCACGACTTCCTTCCGCAGCGGGAACACGGACCACATACCGATGGACACGATGGTTGCAAGCGCCGGCCCAACGCGATTCATCAATATGGCATTCATGAACTGCAGAATGAGGACCTTGTTTCCCAGCCATGGGGAGAAAGCGAAGAGCAACGCCGAGAAATAGAGCGCTGCGGTATTGGTGTTGGGGAAATAGGAAAGCACGTCGGGATATTCGCGCCCAACATAGATCTTCGTGGTGCTGGTCAGCATGAACAAAATCGGCAAGACACCGAGAACATAGATGCACCGTTTCTCGCCCTTCCCGATGTCTCCGGGAGCGGTCTGCCCCGCCAGATAGAAGGTGTAGATGGAAACGTATTTCAACGTATCGGGAATGCTTGCTGTCGAGCTGTTCGCCAGGTAGCTCAGGCCGGCAAACACGCTGGCAGATACTGTAAGAGCCTTGTGAAAGCTATTGTCCGCATACGAGGTAAGAATAAAGTAGATCGAGCACCCAACCAGAAACAGGCTACATGCATTGCTGACCCCGTTAAGGACGGTCGCACCTATCGCATGATAGCCGAAAGTCAGAACGTTCATGGTGACCAGACCGATGCCCGTCACCAGGAAGAAATTGTTGGCGCTAGCCGACGCTGCCGGAAAGCTGCCTGGCGGAAACTGTGTGGCGATCGTCAACTTCTGCAACGCATCCGACCTTTCCCGTCCGCTTGCGCATCGACGCGGCGACGATCACCCCGACTCCTATTTCATCTGGCGCTGTCCGATTTGATTACCGTCAATAGTGCTGCCAAACGGGTCGATCAGGCGACCGCGAACTTGCGGGCGTAGCGTGTCAGTGACTGCGGCGCCATTTCAGAATCGGGGCGGCGATCGACCGACCCAGGGGCGTCCGTTGCAAACCAACCTTTAGAAGGTCGATTGCCGGCGACGGCAGCTGTGGCATCAATTCGTCACGGATGACGAAGGCGCCATCGCCCGTTTCCTCGTCGCAGTCGGCTGCCTTTCTTACCCGGTCCTGCCAGCTTGCAGTCTCGCAAGAGACATCCTTGAAGTACTGAGCCGACCAATCCTTCCGCGCGGCGGTGGGTACCGTCAGTGACTTGTTGGCTTCGTGCTTGAAGATCGTCGGCTGCGTTTGCCGAATGGCCAGGCGCCGCATGATTTGAGAGGGTGAACGATATGGAAAGTGTTTGAGACGAATTCGTGACGGCGAGGTGAGCCCGCGATTGTCAGGCCAGATCAACCCGTTCCAGATCAAATCACGACGATGACGCACGAAGCGCGGCTCGCTCCAATTGTTCTGGTAGAATTTCAATCGCTCGCTGACGGGACGATCAAGCCATTCCTGCGGGCTTTCTTCATAGGCATCGAGATCAACATCCGTGAAGTAGTAATTGCAGGTTGCCGAGAAGACGAATCCGAACCGGCCTGGCAGGTCAGCCAGGAAGCTCCGGGGATTGTCGATATAGATTTCATCGCCATCGAGCCTGCACCACCAGTCCCCGGGCGTGGCGACGGATCGATAGCACTCGAATATCTCGCCACGCAGCTCGTCCGCGAATGGACGGTCGTCGCGTCCGACCAAGACGATCTGTCGATTTTTCCGGGATAGTTGCTGGATCGTCGCCCACGTACCATCCGTGCTTCCGTTGTCGAAGACGAAGATCCTGTCGCTCCAGCGCAACGCGCTCTCGAGCGTTTCGCCGACGATGTCGTTCTCGTCCCGAACACAGCATATGCTGAAGATTCTCATCGTCCCCTCCGTTCCCGGACGACATGCCTGCTGTCGTGAACCAGGCTGATTTTCATGGTCAGGAGATCCCGATCGGCGCTGCCGAATCGACACTGGCGCTGCGGCGCCAGGGCATTGGCAGCCCAAACAGCAACCAGTGGCGCCATATCAGCATGGCTATCGACGTGATCAGTATCGCCGCGCCGGCTCCGCGCAAACCGGCGAGCGGCAGAAGGACCAATTGGGCGGCTACCAAAGCGACGATGGACGCGACGTTGGTAATCGTCATGATCCGATCCTGATGGGCGGAGAACAATGCCATGGCGCCGAAATCCGCCACGTATCGCACGGCCATCCCCATGACGATCACCCAGAGCGCCGACAGATATGCGGTGAGAGCGGACTGGCCCAGGAGCGGAAATGCGAGCTGAAACGCCGCAGCAATCCCCCCACTGAGGATCAGGGACGCAGCTGCAGACACCTTCATGAAGCGCCATGCCAACTGGCGATGGGCGGGAAGCCCTCCCGCACTGTAGGCGTGCATCAGCAGGGGACGCTGTTTCTGCTGCAGGACCAGCGCAAGGAACGTGGTCGTGGCATTGGCCACGGTCCAGAACAGAAAGTAGATCCCGGCAATTTTGATCCCGAGAAACAGGGTTACCAGATATCGGTCGATATACTGGCTGGCTACAAAACTGAGATCGCTGACATAAAAGAGGTAGGATCTTTTCGCTGTTTCCCAGATGAATGACGGTCGCAGGCGGGTTGCAAAGGCCGCCTTCCATGGCCACGACCAGCTCATCGCCACGAACAACAACATCGAGACGATCCCGCCGAAAAACCAGGCCTCGAACAGGCATGGCAACGTCCGCAAGCTCGGAAACATGATCGCGAGCGGAATATAGACGACGATCCATGCCGCACCGCGCACGAAGGTGATGACATTCGCCGCCAGATGGCGCTGGAGATTGGAGAACAGGTAGAACACGTCATTGCCGACATGCTCGAGGAAAATGACCCCGACAAGCAGAATCCAGATTGTCGGCGCGTCGAACACGATCACCGACACCACTGCAACCGCCAAAAGCAGGACGTAAACGGCAGATACGAATGTCCAGAACTGACGCAGACTACCGACCATCTCCTCCAGAGGGATGTTCACCGCCGCCCGCATCAGGAGATGGTTCATGCCCAGATTGACGCTCACCGGGATGATCGCGATCGCGCCTGCGGCCAGGCCATACAGCCCTAATGATGAGAGATCGAGATAATGGGCAATGAAGATCGCGAGGGCGAATTTCGAGCCCATGACCGCAGCGCGCATTCCCATGACCATCATCACGACAACGGCGCTATGAAATGCTCTTGGCACAGGCTAAACATCTTTCCGTATGAGACCGCTGGTAGCGACTCAGGATCCAGCAACGCCGGCGCCGAGCATGGACCGTGAATGACCCTTTCATCGGGCGCGTGCGTTGTCATCGCCCGAAATTTAGCAGTTGCTCTCCGCACGATTTGACGGTCGTCATGAATGATGCGGCTTTGCAAAAGGCGCCAGCTTGTGCCCGTCGCGCGCCTCGGCCGGCAGAGACGAATTCAGGCGAGGCGCCCCAGGCACGAATCCCTGCCGTCGCCGCAACTGCGCCGCGATCACTTCCGGGCAGGCCAGCTTCGCGACGAAGCGTATGATGGCCTTCGCATCCAGTCCGACGAACTCCCGCCGGCAGCGCCACATGGCGCTCCATAATTCCTTCATGCTGGCACCGCTGCTGCGGTGATCCGACAGAGCGATCAGCGCCCGGCGCGAGAAGCAGCTGCGCGCCTCCCTTTCGATGCTCCTGCGGTCATCATCGTCGTGCATATGGACGGCGGCATTCTGCCTGACCAGATCGACAATCCTGCTGCCATCGACGAGTAATTTATCGATCTCCAGCCGCGATGTCTCCGATTGCTGATGATATGTGAATGTTGCACAGGCCTCGTTGACGAACCCGGCATTTCCGAGAAACAGCAGCGGCGCCCAGACGGCGATGTCGGACATATGCGGCATATCGAGCGGAAGCCCGCCATTTGCCCGCACCGCCCGCGTCCTCATCACAACACTGCAGATCGTCACCGAGATTCGATCGGCGAAGAATTCCCGCAGGATATCGGTTCCGGCAACGACGCCCGTTGCAAGCGAACGACTGGCGAGCGCCGGTTTCGTGCGACCGATCGAGCCTGCATGCAGGTCGCTCAGTGTGACGACAACCGGCAGGTCCGGCTCCTTCTCGATGAGAGCAGCACAGCGTTCAAGGAGATGTGGAGAAACATTGTCATCGTCAGAGACGATGACAATGTAGTCCCCCCTTGCCCCGGCAAGGCAAGCGTTCCAATTCGGCGCCAGGCCGATATTGCTGGACTGCGTGACGACGCGTAGCCTGCTGTCCGTAAACTCGGCTAGCATGGCTTCGGTGTCGTCGATGGACGCATTGTTGGATACGACGACCTCGAAGTCCGCAGCGGTGGTTTGTGCGAGTGCTGCTGTAACACAGCCCTTGAGGAGCGCGGACCGGTTGAATGTCGGGATGGCTATCGTGAAGAGCGGATGGCTCTGATCGGCTGATGCGGAGCCACCGATATCCGTAGGATTCATGACAGTATCCGAGCGTTGGCCGTCGACCACCTGTGCACCGAACCGCGATCGCTCACCCGGACAGCATCGGGAGAGCGCATTTCCAACAGATCGTTGATCGCGATAACGGTTGCGTCGCCGGAACATTGCAGCGCGGCGGGACGGCGAATTGATAGTCGTCAACTCACCATCGTTGCAGAATTCCGCCGGAAACTGGTTCGGCGCCAGTTCAGCAAAATGCTAACCGCAGGCTTACTTGCTGCCGCAAGGACACGGCAGCAGCAAGACGCCGGCATCACGCCCTCGCCGATCCCGGCTTTGCCGGACACACCTATGCGATTGATTTCGCCAGCAATTGAGGGAGTGCCGCCGTCGCGTCGGGGATGGTGATCAGGCCGATCGGCGCTGAGCTGGGCGACGCCGTTGCGGAATACTGCATCATGAGATTCAGCGCTGCATTGCCTGAACTCGTCGATGCAAGGCTGGCGGAGGACGCCCCATGCATTGTGAGGCGGACGTTATCATACAGCGCGCCGAGTCCGTCGCCGCCCTGCCCGGCCACCTCGCGAAAGGTAAGCCGGTCCAGCCCGCCGGTGCCGGTCACTGAGAAACTAAAGGTGTCCCATGCATTGCCTGGAGGGACCGTCGCGATCAGCTTGTCATTCCACAGCACTTCCATGGAGCAGGTTGACCCGCTGAAGCCGGGGCGCGACCGCGCATCGAAAGCGAGATCGTAGCTTTGCCCTATCTCGGTCTTTACATCCTGATAAAAACCATCACGTGCACCGAGATAATCGAGCTCGCCGTAGTTCACACCATCAGTAGCGCTCACATTGTTGAGGTTGTTCCAAAGCTCGATCGTCCCGCCGGAGATGGCAGTCCAGCCTGGAACGGACGAGAACCCCGCCCAGCGCCCCGCACCGAGCGCAGATTCCTCAAACGATCCGTTGACGAGCAGATTTTTGCCAGAAACCGGCGGCTCGGGTTGCGGCGTCGTTGTATCGGGCGGCACCAGCGGCTTCGTCACCATGACCTTCATGGCGGAGGATGGGACTCCGGTGTTTCCGGCAATATCGGTGGCCGTCGCGGTGAAGCTGTGAGTACTGTAGGACAGGTCAGCCGTCGCAAAGCTCCATGCACCGCTGCCATTTGCCGTGGCCGTGCCGATCGTGCTCCCGCCGTCAAAAATTCTGACGGTGCTGCCCGCTTCCGCGGAGCCGGATAGCGTCAGGCGGCGCACATCTGTCGACCCGTCGCCCACCGTTCCGCTATCGGGGGAGAATACCACGATCTTCGGAGCGGTCGGCGCGATGGTATCGATATTCACGCTGAGTGCCGCCGACGCCACGCTGGTGTTACCCGCTGCGTCCGTCGCCCGTGCGTTAAACGTATGCAGGCCATTCTGCAGCGAGGGCGTCGATATACTCCACGCGCCAGTGCTGCCCGCCCGCACCGAGCCAATCTGGGTCGCCCCATCGAAGATCTTGACGGTGCTGTTGGCCTCCGCCGTTCCAGACAGCGTGAGTGAACTCGCCGAAGTGATCCTGTCGCCGGCAACGCCAGTGTCCTGCGTAAACGCGAGCAACCGGGGAGCCTCCGGCGCGACAGTGTCAGCCGGCGGCACCACGACGGGCGGGGTTCCGGGCAGACCGAGCAGCGGCGGCGGGAGGTCTGCCTGAAATGCAGTCGCGCTCAACGAAAAGTAGCCAAGCGTGGTCCAGTCAGTCGAAAGCTCGACCCAGTTGCTGCTGCCAGCGCCTGGATTGTTGCTATGATCCTGCAGAAAAGGCGCGCTTGCATTGCGCCACCAATCGGCGCCCACGCTGGCGACGAGATTCAGATTGGCGTCCGTGACGCGCATATCCATCTGCACATAGACCGCGTCGATCGATCCGGCTGCATATGAGCCCCGCGACCCATACCAGAAATGGTCGTTATAGCCGGAAGGCGGAGCTGCAAAGGAAGCGTCACCATCGGACTGCGTGGTGACCGTCATGGCATAACCGGCATTTCCACCGAAATCCGAGACGAAATGCGCGCCGGCGATCTGGGTTCGCGACTGGTCCTGCACCAGCACCCACTCCCCTGTCGCCTTCAGGCGGACATATGTCTTCGCGTTCGCCACCTCGACCGCGGCGGCAGGATTCGAATAGGCCGCTGCGCCAGCCTCTTGATATACCTGTCCCCATCCTTCGACGGCGGTAAACGGCGATGGCGGCGTTTTCATTCCGTCGTCATTCCAGCCTTTATACCAATTGTAGCTCAGCGGTACACCTGCAGGAAATCCTTCGCTTTTGCCCAGAGTATTCTGCGCGATGATATCCGAAATCGAAATCGCCATTCACCGGCCCCCATTTATTTTGGAAATTGCGCTTCAGTTGCCCAACTATTGCGCCAATTAATTGTCGTCAGGAGCGCGCTCGCAGCGCGCGAATCACCTATGATCGTTGCAGTGCAATTTGTCGTGATTGTGGTTTGGTAATTAGATATCGGTGCACGCGGCAATCCGACGCGCGCCATCTTTTGTGCGCCCAAAGTTTTGTTACTTGTTTTTCAAGCTGGATCGCGACCTGCGACAGCGATGGGCTTTGCGCACATCGAACCTAATAACTAGGCCAATCGATCTAATTTATTTCGCTGGTGAAACTACATCACGCGATGCTCTGCCTATAGATAAAGGCAGGTAACGCTTTGTGTTCACCGCTCTTCGTTGGGGTTACAGAGCTCGATTCCAATCCGCCACGTCGATTTTCTTTACCAGATCAACAACAAACATCCCACCGATGATCGACGGAATGTTTGCTCTATACCTTCAAGCCTTTTGCAGAGAAGCCGTATATTGCTAAGTCCGTCCTGACTGCCCGGTCGGCCGATTTACTCCGCGGCCTGCATTTCACGCATGTGATTTCGAACAGACCGTCGGACCGCCTCATTGAATCTGATGATGTCATCATCTGCCTCACCAGAATCGTCCACGATTCGCTGCTGCCGCCGCACAGCGGCAAGTTCGAGCAGCACGGCCATGGCCATACCGAGCATCACGCCGCCAACAAGGGCAATCATCACGACGTGAAACAATCGCGGGAAGATCGGAGATACCGGCCTCTCACCCGACTGGATCACACGCACGCTTGAGAGCTGCGTCTTCTTGGCGATGTCCAGATTGATCTGCTCCTCGATCACCCGGCTTCCATAGTGGTCCGCCGCGGCCGATGCACGCGTCAGCACGCGCTTCAAGCGATCATACTCGGCTTCCTTGGTCGACAGCAGCGCAAGCTCCATATTGATCTTCTCCAGTTCGGAAGCGAGCAGCTTCTCGACCCTCAGCAAACCATTCAGGTCGGTATTGACCTTCAGAAGGCTCGCCATGGCGTCCTGATAGACTTTGACCAGCAGCAGCGGCGGGGCTTCCTCGTTCTGGGCAACACCGACGTTGTTCTCCGTCTCCTTGTAATCACGTCCGCGCAAGCTGCTCACAATGCCGGTCACGGTGCGTGACTGATACACAGGACGCATGATCGTCAGTTGATCGAGGATCGCTTGCTTCTGCCCCTTGCGGTCCTCGATCTGCCCCCGCGTGCTTGCAATGGAGGTGTTGAGATCATCGGCCCGTTTGAGCAGCAACATCCGCTGGTCCGCAACCGAGTAGATGGACGCCGCGACGGAGAAATTGCGTAGCTGCGTTCCCGCCTTTTCCGCCTCGGCTTCCAACCGCTTGTTTTGCTGTTCGAAGAAGATATCCGCGCCAGGCACCTGCACGAGGTCTGCTTGCATGACAACCAGCGCATTGGCCATTTCATTGACGAACTCAGCAGCGATGATCGGGTCAGAATACCGGAACGTGATCCGCAGCATATCCGAGCGGCCCTCGGCCCTCGCGATGATCCTGTCGCGCAACGCACCGATCGTCGCCAGCTTTTGCGCGGCCTCGGCATCAACGACCTCGACCTTGGCATTCGGGTCGGACGCTGTGTTGGGGGCTGCTGCCGGCTTAAGGAATGAAAGCTGCTTGGGTATCAACTGAAGATAATCGTAATTCGTGACGCCCTGAATGAATTGCGAGACTACGCCTGGCGCTTCGGCCTTCTTGGCGAAGCGATCGAAACCGACCCGAGAGGCCGCTTGCCGAATGACGTGGTCCGTCGTCACGATTCGCGCCAGCGAGTCCACGCGACTCGACAGATCCATTCCTTCACTGAATGGGGCATTGAGCGTCATTGTTGACTTGTCCTTGATGCCTTGCCCGACCCTCAGCAGCGCGTAGGACTCATAGCGCTCGCCGACTGCATTGAAGAACAGATAGGCGAGCCCCGATGCCAGCGCGACCCCCAGATAGATGACCCGCCGACGGCGCCAGAGAGCCGGAAGAAAATTGGTGAGCGTGTGAGAGTAGCTGTGATTGACTTGCGGCACGGTCGGGCGCTCCCAGTTCGGTTCGACGTCTGGATCGGCCGGGCGCACCGCCTTGTGCGAGTCTCAGCCTTGCCAGCGTCGGGATAGTCCGTGCGCCGCACGCGAATTATTTGACGGCCGTCAACTCCGTGCACTTTTGTCCCGCAAGACTGTGCATCAACAAGCAGTGAGAAGAGGAGACCGTACCAGGCGATCGCACGCCGGCGCGTGCCAGACCCGCTCATGTCCGCGGCAAACTTACTAGAGAACTTTCGAAATACGCGACGCCGAACAGAGAGACGAGACGACGAGACGAGACGATCCTCGCCTGCGAATCCAAAGACCTCAAAAAGAGTTCAACCGAAACGGGCTATTGCGATGACGATCATGGTCACGGGAGGCGCCGGCTACATCGGGTCCCACACCTGTGTAGAACTGATCCACAGCGGGCACAGCGTCGTAATCTACGACAATTTCGCCAACAGCCATGAAGAGGTGATCAACCGGATCGCCCGTATCTCGGGCGTCATTCCCGCTGTCGTCCGCGGCGACGTCCGCGACCAGAATGCACTCTTGAATGCGCTACGGGCGCATCACTGCAGCTCGGTCATCCATTTTGCCGGGCTGAAATCCGTAGCGGAATCCGTTGCCGATCCGGCGATGTATTACGACATCAACGTCACGGGTACTCTCACCCTCATCAAGGCCATGCAACGCGCGGATATCCGCAAACTGGTCTTTTCATCCTCGGCCACCGTCTACGGCGAGCCCGACGCATTGCCGTTGAAGGAAGATCACCCGCTCGCTCCTTTCAGCCCCTATGGCCGCACCAAGAAAGTGGTCGAGGAGCTACTGCGCGACGTCGCTGCCTCGACGTCACCTATCAGAACGGCGATTCTACGATATTTCAATCCCGTCGGTTCGCATGAAAGTGGCTTGATGGGCGAAGACCCGCACGACGCGCCGAACAATCTCATGCCGTTCGTCTCGCAAGTCGCGGTCGGCCGGCGGCCATTTGTCAATGTGTTCGGCAACGACTACGACACCCCGGATGGCACGGGCATCCGAGACTATGTGCATGTCATGGACCTGGCCGCTGGGCATCTTCGGGCACTCGAGAGCCTCGAAACGCACGACTTTATCACGTCTAACCTCGGGACCGGCCGCGGAAGCAGCGTGTTGGAGCTCGTCCACGCCTTTGCGGAAGCCAGCGGCATGGAGATCCCCGTGAGATTTGCGCCCAGACGCGACGGCGACATCGCGAGCTATTACGCGTCGCCCGATCTCGCACAGCGCGTGCTGGGTTGGGAGGCCAAGCGTGACTTGCCAGAGATGTGCAGGGATGCATGGCGATGGCAAAAGCAAAATCCAAACGGCTATCAGGTTCAATCGCGCCGCGCTCTGCGGCAGCAGACGGCTCGCCCGGAACTAGCGCAGCAATTCGCCATGTCGAGCGCTCGCATCCCTTTTCGAATGCCCTAGATTCACCCGACCGGCTTCGGCCTCCTCGCGATGCTAGATTGTGGTTGGCAAGGCGGCGCGCCTCTCACTCTTGCCCAACTATAGCAGCAGCGTTTAGATGATCAGGTTTTCATTCCCATTGTCTGTGCGCCGATATTGATCAAGATTTGGCCGTTCGCATTCAAGGCAGGCGACCGCTTTCAGTTCAGTGAACTGGGAAGGCGACGGAATCCGCGACTACGCGACCGCGTTGGGACAGTGCTTACCGTCGGCGGCAAGGTCAGCAGCACCGATAGCCTGCTGGTATTGCTGGACAATAGCGCTTCGCCGTTAAGGCTCCACCGAACCTATGTCGAGCCACTCGACCGCGACGATTCATAAGTCTGATGCCCGCCCGTGGTTATTACGTGACGATTGCGTTGACCACGTCATCAGCTTCGCCGGCCCGTCTCCATCTCACCACAGCGCCTCTCGACGCCACGCGATCGATACCGTCACTTCGCGATAGCTCACGCGATGGCGGCCCATAATTTTTCAAAAACGCTGTCAGGAATACGACGCCTGTCAACTATAGCGCACACTACGATGCTAACAGTCTTAGTCATCGCTTACACCAATCGGCCGCGCTCTAACCGCCGATTGCCTATTCTTTCTTATGACTGCGAACATTTTGGGCGAGTAGTACGATGCCTCAAATATCATGATCCTCGATCGCGATTCTCTTTGTTCTTAAATGACAGGGCGGAACGGCCATGCGAATCCCTACAGCACTTGGATTAGCTTCAATGTCTATCCTGGCGGCCGGATGTAGTGCCTCCAGCACAATCAGTCAGTATTCTGGATTGCCTGCATATGAGCTACCTCGCGATCATTCCCAGTACCGGCCGCGCACAATGTCCCGGCCCGAGCGCTCCGCGGGGACGACGCTCCAGACGGCGCCTGCCGATCTGACGCCGCAGGAGGAGAATGCTCGATTTCTGGCATTCATCCAGTCCGAGAACGACAGATTGACCAAAGTCTCGACGATCTGCAGCACTTGCGGGGGCAATCCCGTAGCAGCGCCGATTTATGTCAGGCCCGCGGATCTCGTTTACGTGGGAAAAAACGCAGACGCGAGAAACGAAATTGCAGCGCCTTCGCGCACAAGTCATCCGTCCCCGGGGCAGCCGGCAAAGTAGTCCTGCGCACGACGCGCCGGCGAACGCGCCCGGCTTCGCTTTCCGTTGAAGCGGATGTCGATATGTATTTGCGATATGAACATGGCAGAGCTCACTCCCGGCCAGATCGTACTCCTGCACACCGAAGTCATCGGTCCCGCCCCGGGCTGGAACGCAGACCTGGAGGTGAGACTTCACTCCGCAATCGTGACGGGAGCGGAGGCCGCGGATCTCTTGCTACGTGGCCTCATGGAGGCGGTCCCCATCCACCCGCCCTATGAGGAGGAATTCGACGAGAATGCCGGCTCGATCGTTCTGGATCACATCTGGAAGCCGACCGAAGCCGGCCGAGCTGCACTGTCGATCTCCGACTCCGCCTCAGTCATAGCGCGGCCAGCGCATCCCTGACACCGTCATCCGCACGCGACGTCTTTTTTTGTCCAAATGTCCAAACGCAAGGCGCGATTCCAATCAGGCCACATGGAGGCATTGCGCGATGCGCTCCACCGTTCGGCTTAGCTCGCGTGCACAGCTTACCGGGAGACAACAAGCCGGTAGCTTGCCGGCTGCAGCGGTCCGGTTGACTCCCCGCCCGCTGCCGGGCGCTCCGGCTTGATCCCCTGTCCGGCCGGGGTCGCCCGTCGGTCGAGGCTGCCAGAATATCATTCTGATGTGAACCACGAACGAAGCCGCGAACGTCTCCATGCAGTACTTGCGCTTCATCAACTCCCCGCAAAATGGGGTGACTAAAAGAAACGAAGCCGGAGCTACATCCCCGCAGAGAGAGCCCCGGTCAGGTTCAGGGCACGGTGCACGCTGTACGCCGCGCCCTGAGCCCACCAATTCCTTTATCTCGCCTGATCTTCGTATCGACTAATGAGAGCTCAGACATGGGACGCGAACGACCGCTTACCCCGCGAAACGTGGTGATCGCAGACCGCCATCCAGTGGTTCTGCAAGGTTTGACGAGCCTGCTTGAAGCGCAAGATGGCTTCAAGGTTGTCGCGTGCTGCAGCACTGGCACGAGCTGTATCGAAGCGATTCGAAATTTAGCGCCGGACATCGCCATTATCGATATCGCAATGCCAGGTCTGACCGGGCTGGAAATCATTACCATCGCCAAGTCCGAGGGGCTTTCTACGCGGGTCGTCCTTTTCACCGCGTTCGTTGAAGATCGCCAACTGGCTTTATCGGCCGCGGCTGGCGCCTACGGTGTCATCCTGAAGGACGTGGCTCTCGAAACCCTGGTTCAATCCTTGCGGGAGATAGCGACCGGCCAGAGGCTGTTGCCACTCCCCTCGGTCGATCACTTTCAGGTTCCGGCATCGGATCCCTATTTCGACACGGCGACCTGCGTGCTCACGCTCATCGGTCTGTCATATGACGAGACGCGGGAGTTCACCGCGTTGAATACAAGCCCGCCCGAGACCGGTCAAGCAATCATCGGCCGAGAATTCAGGATCATACGCAGACGGCCGGTGAGCGACGATGGCTAGAACTCTACCAGAAACATGAAACCGCCCGGCGAGCATGGCTACACGAACGAGCAGCTTCTGTTTGGTAGCCCGAAGGCCGTGCCCTCGCCGAGCCACGCAGGCCAGCTTCAGACCGCCGGCTTGATGCATGAGTGCACTGAACTCAGATCGAGACGCCTGGCCTTCTTGCAGAGAGAAACTAGGAATATGGAAATCGACTTGAGCCAACTCCGGGGCAGAACGGTTCTTGTTATTGGAGCAACCGGGTTCATCGGAAGACATCTCGTCAACTCCCTCAACGATCTGGGAGCGATCGTAGTCGGCGCCTCGCGCCGCGCGAAGACAAAGCAGGACGATGTCAACTGGCAGAAGTGCGACGCGAGCGACCCCCTTCAGGTGTCGGCACTGTTCGATACGGTTAGCCCCGAGATCGTCTACCAATTGACGAGCGACAGCCGTGGCGGCCAGGAGATCTCGCTCATCGCCGAGAGCATTCGGAATGACTTGATAGCCACGGTCAACGTATTAACGGAAGCGACGCAACGTGGCGTCGCGCGTGTCGTAATTATCGGCTCGTTGGAGGAACCGAAGGGCGACGCGGCGCTCGTTACCCCATCTTCTCCCTATGCGGCAGCGAAGTGGACCACTTGTGCCTATGCACGCATGTTCTCCGACCTGTATGGACTACCTGTAACCGTGCTCCGATTGATGATGACATATGGTCCGGGCCAGAAGCCGTACAAGGTCATTCCTCATACGATCCAGACGCTTCTCGCGGGCGAGCCGGTGGCATTGACCAATGCTGAGCGGAAGCTCGACTGGGTCTACATCGACGACGCTATCGACGCCATTCTTCGGGCAGGCCTCCTTCGGGGAAATGATGCTCGGTCGATCGACATAGGATCCGGTACTCCGGTTCTCATGCACGATCTGTTGACAGAGATCGGCGACATGATCGGCCGTCCCGAACTGCTTTCTTTCGGGAGCCTTCCCTGCCGCGCGCGTGAGCGGGAGGATGTCGCCGACCCGACTCGTGCCGCTAGTAAACTAGGGTGGCAGGCGCGCACGCCGCTGGCGGACGGCCTTCGTCGAACCATCGCCTTCTATCGATCAATGTCGGCTTCCGTGACACATCTGATCCTGTTGCAGACCCTCCTGCCAACGCTACTATAGCGATTTCCGTTCGATCCGGCGTTGAACATCACGCATCATCTGCCCGAACGACCCGCCTTTCATGACGAATGATGGACACGAGATCGAGGCTCCTCTTGCAGCCACCTCGATCGCATCTGGCGCAATTCGTCACCTATCTGCACCGTCCACGGCGCGTGATGCCTGCGGCTGTCGCGACGTCAACACCCCTTTAAGCCACGCACGCGCCACGGGTGTATGGCGCTCGAACAGCAGATAGAAAACGTAGCCTGCCAGCACGCAGGCCAGCACGAAGCAGATGTTGAGAACAAATGACGCCAGGGTGAATTCGTACCTGCCCCCGATCATGACATGCAGGAACAGCAGAATGGGGTAATGAATCGCGTAGAGCGAAAAACTGAATTTCGCAAGCGTCTTTCCAAAATTCAGAAATGACGGCAACGGCACTTGGAAGTGGGAAAGACCAATGATAGCCGCTGCCGTGCCAAGCCCTATCGTGAATTCGGTGACGGCCCAACGTGGCGCAAAGCCGAATATTTCCGCGATGTGAAGCAGGATAAGACTTCCCGCGACGAGAACAATCCACCGGACGATCGGCATCGTCACGGCATAAACCAACGCACCCAGGCTCCAGATCGCGAAATAGAAGAAGAACCGCAACCCAATATGCGTGCCACCCCGGTCATTGTACTCTGCGAGCAGGAACAATCCGAATATTCCGACAACGGCGAGCGCGAAGGCCGGCTTTCGGACAGCCGATAGCAGCGCGAAGATGAGGACGTAGTACCAGAATTCGTTGGACAAGCTCCAGAGCGGCAGATTGGCTGCGAATTCCGAGCAGACGATCGTTTGCAGAAACAGGCCGTTGCAAATTGCACCATACGGCCCGATTGGCGCGAAGAGGATTCGCGCGCGGTCGTACAGATCCTGATGCGAGGCCGCGAATGGACCCCAGCCCGATGATTGCCTCGCAGACACATAAGCGCAGAATGCAATCGTCAATGCTGGAATGAGCACGACATAGAGACGGGCCGTGCGGGCGGAAAAATAGTCGATGACATCGAGACGCCCGGTCCATGCGCGCACGATCGCAGGACCTCCGACCAGATAACCGCTAAGAACAAAGAACACCATCACGGCGGCTGCCCCGTGACTGCTGATCGTCCAGAGAGAGGAGAACAGAAGCCTGATCCCGGCGTCATGGCTCTCGTCGGGCAGCTTCTCTATGTACATCAACTGATAGGCATGGAAGGCCACCACCTCGACGGCGGCCGCCCCCCGCGTCAGATCCAGCCAGCCTGCAACTTCTTTTTGAACGCCCGTTTCCGACCGAATCGCGATCACGGCTGCTCCTGACATTCACGATAGACCGGCAAGCCGGCTTCCTTGAGCCGATGCTCAGGCGATTTGAGCGGGAGCAATTTGATCGTCCTCAATTCATTGCACGAATGTCGCGTCCCACCCTTCTGGTGTCGCCGCCTTACATTGCGCATAACGACGATGCAGCACCTTTCTGCGTATCGACGGCCGCACGAATTGATACGACGAGTTGCAACGAGAATGGCAGGCGTGAGGGCTCGATGCCGAAGCTATGGATAATTGAAGCAGGCAGTGCGAGGCTTGGAGATGCGCCGGTTAGACGAGCAGCCTATTTCGACTAGCGCGAGCACAAGCATTTGAAGCGTATGCAATCGGTTAAATAGATCAGAAACCACACTGCAATGAAGTTGTTCGAACCAGGCACTGCAGATCGGCAGACTATCCAGCGACTCACTGGCGGAAGATTATCCCGGAGATTTTCCACCCTCAAAGCTACGCCAGAATGTAAGCGGAGCTTTAACTCAATCTATCTCACACACACCGATAGTCGGGCACCTGACCCATGACCCGAACTCAGATCTCTCAGTGAATGGATAGAGAGTCCGCCGGTAACACAAGCCTTCGCCATCCTTACCGCCGGCGCCTGGAAAGCTGATCGACCCAATGGCATCATTCATCCGCATCGATCCGACCCAAACAATGCGGTTAGACGCGCAGGAAGCAGCGTGCCCCTGGGATATTTGTACGACTGGCAAAAAGTCCCACACCTTCTGAACAAACGCGAGGTCGGCTCGAGCCTGTGAGGATGCAAGCACAACTGCTGAGATGAAAACTGCAGCGCGCATCGATTGCTTTCCCGTTGCTCCGCCACCTTAGCGGAAGCAGCTAGGCCGATTTGACAACGATCAACTTCGCGCAGCACGGATGCTCAGCGACCAGCATCACGCCTTCGAGCGCCATGTCAGAAGCCCGCGACACCGTAATCTGCGCTTTTGCTTTGACTTTTAGGCCTAAGCCTAATGGCCGGGCGATTTAAAATCGCCGGCGTCATAACAAATCCGACGCAAGCGGTACAGGCAGTTTCATTCGCAAACGCCTTGATTCACAAACGCCCGCAGACACCAAAATGCGCCGTTAATCCTCGTCCGGAAAGGTATTGCCCTTTTTGAGCCGCGCCGCCGCCGCATCCAATGCTTTCCGGGACGCCCCAAACCGCTCAATCAATTTGCGGGCTTCCTCCAGCGTTAGACCATGCTTGAACGACAGAAAATCTGGCGTGTAACCACCATCGGATTTATCATCAGGGTCAGAAGACATGCGCAATCTGCAATTTGAGAAACCATGACAGAATACGTTTATCGGCCATAACTTGTTTCCTAGCCCAACTGCAATCATAGCTGGGCTGCTCTAGAGCTAGGCCGTTACGGCTTCGCTTGTAAGCATATCGGTCAAGACCAGATGTCTTTGGAGAGCTGACACGCCCTCCCGCGACGACTCCTCAAAACGGCAATCACCTACGTTCGCATCGAAACATTTCTTCAAATATCGAGCAGGAGTTCGAGCATCCGCCGCCTGTTCGGGTAGAAAACACTCTTAGACGTTCACATCGCGACCCAGAAAAGCTGCTGCGCCACGTAACCGAGTGGGGCCCAATCTGGGGATCAGCCAAACACCTCAGAATTTTATTTTGTATAATCAACTACATACATGAAATACTGGCGGAGAGAGTGGGAATCAAACCCACGATTTTCAATCATTCTACTTCGAAGAAGACTGAAAGCTGCTGAGTAAGCGCTCGCCTGCCTCCTTCAAAGATTTCGAGTCTGAGCCGGGTTCGATTCCGGTCGGCCGATTGTGGAGACAAGAACCGCATGGACCATGCCTGCTGCGAGCTTGTGCGCGCTAGATGACCGTGGCCGGCATGAAAACCAGACCTACAAAAGCTTGGTCGGATGTTCGCGGATAAAAGAGTGCCGGGGGCCCTAGCCGACAATCGCCCAGTAGCATAACAAACTTCATCAACGGACTCATGCGAGGCGGCGCCGAGATCGGACTGCGTAGCTTGCTGGAAAACGGGCTTTTCGAAGGTTACGATTTTCGTGTGATTATTCTTCACCGAGGCTCGGCCGAACTGAGGCGCGAAATCGGAAACTTAGCAGGCGAAGACCGAATTATTGAAGCGAGCGATTCCCCAAATCTATCGATCCGCGGCTGCCTGGTGGGCGCGTATCTGCTGTTCCGGACCATCATTACCTTCCGTCCGGAATCAGTCATTCTGTCGCTCAAACAGGCCAACATCATCGGCAGGTTCGTGCTATATGCCTTTCCGAGGGTCAAGTGCATCGCTTTCGAACACATTGCCGAACTTGAGCGCGGACCGGCCGTTGCGTTGTATAGCAAGCTTCTGCGGTTGACTTCTGGTCGAGTCGATAGCGTTTGGGCGGATTGCACGACGACATTACATGCAACGCGCATCTACTTTAAGCCGCGACGACGCGAGGAGGAAGTCGTCCCGCTGTTCCTCGCGAGCGATGAAGCCCCGTTGAAGACGTGTTATGAACTCTCTGGCCCAGCACGGATCGCAACCGCCGGTCGCTTGGTGAGCCGTAAACGCATCGATCTGCTGCTCAGGGCGGTTCGTATTCTCTTCGACCGAGGCCGCCCGGTCATTCTGACCATCTACGGCGAAGGGCCTATGAAATCAACATTTGAGCAACTAGCGAGCGACCTCGGCATTGGACAACAGGTCGAGTTCGCAGGATTTAGGCATAAGTGGTACGCCGATGCGATGGAGCAAGACCTCTTCATCCATATGAGTGATGAGGAAGGGTTCTGCATCGTTGTCGCGGAAGCCATGATGGTCGGCTTACCCGTCATCGCAAATGCTGTCGGCGGAATACGCGATTACTCTTGTGATGGAAACACTGCTGTTCATCTATCATCGATGGATCCGCAACATGTGGCGGACACCATTGGCCAACATCTCGATTGCGAGAGTTATCGGCATTACTTGGGCCATTGTGCCGCCGATTCGATCAAGTCAACATACCGGCGTGAGCGCGTGATGGAACTCTACAGGAGCGTTGAATTCTGACTTATGTATTCTTCCGGATCCGTCTTGGATGCGTCTGCAACGATCGGCCCATAAGACCGCAATGCGGACTAGGGACAATCGTATGACCCATTTTTGCCAGTATTGCTAAATTTAAGCTGCTCTTTTTAGGTTAAGAGGCACATCTTCCGATGACGACGGCTCAAGTATTTGTCCTTGAGATTGACGGCAGGCCTACGGTCGTATTCGACGCGCCTGATGCGGATTTCGCTTGCACGATGTGCGTGGATGATCTGCTTAGGACAGATCTCGAGTCGATGACGACCAATGGTGCGCCTATTTGCTACGCCCATTCCCGTCTCGCATGCCGCCTTGCCTCTCCATGTGAGATTTCTGCCTTTGAGTATGCAAATCTACGTGCGCCCGTGTCTGACGACCCAACCATGGTATTCCTTATCAAGGTCGATGGGATCGTCGTGATATCCGTCACCCCTTCCGCTTAAGCCCGATGAATATCGATCCAAATTCACCACCAGACTTCCGATCGTCTTGGAGATCTTTGAAGAGTAAGGGGGCAAACGTGGCGGTTCCGTCGAACAATATTTGGTCGGTTGAGGAGGATCAGAGACTGAGGGAACTTGCTATAGCAGGCCGATCTAGTTTTGAGATCGCGCAGTCCCTCGACCGTACGCCGGCTGCCGTCAAACGACGGGCAAGCTCTCTGGGTGTTCGGTTTGGCCGGTCGGACGTGCACGACCGCGCATCTCGCGATTTGGATAGAACAACCCCCTTTCTAGAATAGACTCGCCTCTTACGCGTAGCCGTTAATGTATTGGGGTTTCATTGGCCCTCGGAGAGATTTCGAAGCAGACGACGGCTTTGAGCCGACTGACGAGCGGCACATGGTCAGGCTGCCATTGATCGAGACAACAAACGAAGGGTTTCGGTACACAGCTCTCAAACCCAACAGATGAGCTTGCTTAGCCGAGCACTGAGCTCTTGGCCCAACGCTTATCCAGGCGGTTTGCGCCTGGTCGTCTCAGAGATAAATGTAATTCGTGCGCTTTGATCGTCGTTGCAGCCCGAGTTCGCCCAATTTCTTTCGCTATCTCTTCTGGCGGTAGCCTTCCAGCTAAACTGCGAAGCGTTGCAATTTCATTGTCCGTCCAAGGCCGGTGTAACATTACCATCTGTACCTCCTAACACTGAACACGTTGCGTAAGTGCTGCAACTTCCATTCCACGCCTTGGGATAGAACCGTAACTTGGTAGTTCTCTATCTTTTACTCGCGAACAAATTGCCGTGAGTTACTCCAGATCCCAAGCAGAGCTTCCTCACTACAGCCTACCGAAATCGTCTATCAGTTTTGCGAACCAATCAACGAATCGCAGAACTAACTAGCTTGCTAGCCAGCGATGATGTTCTGTCAGATATGGACGTGAATTCCACAGAAGCAGTCGCCCAAGACGCCTTCGACGCTAGATCGCCACTGAAGTCCTGCGCTGCGGAGCAGATTGCCTGCTCCGCATCCGTCGCGAATAGACCATCGTCTGCACCGAACCATACCGTAGTAGAGCGCGAGGCCATTTGCGATTTTTGTACTTAAGTGACGGCCTCGCTTGATCCGAACGTCCGCCCTGCGCCAGACGCGGTCATGTGGAGATCCAAAGACAGCGGAATTTCGCGAAGTCTTGCATAAAAGGTGACACCAATTGAGAATGGATGGCTCGCCCAGAGCTTCGGCTCGGCCACCGGCGAGAACGTACCGTACGTCTACCGATATGGCGGCATTTCTATCCAATCGTCGAAAGCAACGTCCGTGCCTTCTGTCAACAAAGCAAAGAAATCAACCAGCAAACGCCCGGCACGGACCAATGGCAGCATAACAGACGCAACCTATTTGAAGCTGCACAACCTGATCGAGTCGCGACAGCTGCAGCCCGGCGAGGTGATCGAAGAGCGCCGGCTTGCACTGCGGCTAAAAGTCTCGCGGACACCGCTGCGGGCTGGCATCAGCCGGTTGCTGGGCGAAGGCAGGCTCGAGCAATTGTCCAACGGCACTGTGGTGGTTCGCACAATCGAGATGGCGGAATTGCTCGAATTGGTCCATCTCCGCATGGTGCTGGAGAGCGAAGCGACGTTCATTGCGGCGACCCGCATCGCGCTGGATATCCTTGCACCGATCAGGGCTGCGCTGGAGAAGATCATTGCTGCGTCGACAGTGTCCGGGACGGTTCACTGGACCCTCGACGATGAAATTCATGACCAGATCGCGCGGCATTGCGGCAATCGCTCGCTTGAGAAGCTGATTGGAGAAATCCGGCAGAAAATCCGGATGTGCAATGTAGAGCGCCAGCCTGGCCGGCTGCTGCCCGCCACCCGCGAGCATCTGGCGATTATCGATGCCATCATCGATCGTGATGCCGCCGCAGCCCGTCAGGCGATGATCCTGCATCTCACTAATGTGCGGCAGGGATTGCTCGAACGGTTCGGGATCTTCCTGCCCGAGCCTCACGGTTAGGTCGAGATCAGGCAGAATCCCTGCGGGCGCATGTCCGAAAATTCTGCAGCTGCCCGCAATTTTGTCGGACTCCGTCCAAATTTGACGCAGCTTCCCGGGCTTCGCAGCTTGACTGAAATCAGCATGGGCGGTTCACTGGTATACCAGTGGAATATCGGACCGCTTCGCAGCAGACCGACCAACCAGATGTCCCGCCTGAATGACGCCGAACCACATTGCTTCCCACACCGTCGCGGCCGAATCGCTGTCCCCAGCCGCCTTTGCCGCCTTCGGCGATGTAGCCGAGCGACCGATCGACGTGCGCCGGCGCTATCTTCCGACATCGGACGATCGCACCGAGGACGCCGCCACCTTTTCCTTCTGGATCAGCAGCGCCGCCAGGCTCGGCAGTCTGCCCCTGCCAATCACGACGCTGGAGCGTCATCCGTTCTCCGCCCAGACCTTCATCCCGCTCGGCAGCAGCCAATACCTGGCGATCGTGTGCGATGCCGGCCCGGATGGCCTGCCTGATGTGGCCACCCTGCGGTGCTTCATCGCCGGAGCGCATCAAAGCATCACCTTCGCCCGCAATGTTTGGCATCATCCCATGACCGTTCTCGGCGCGGCTATGGAATTTGCCGTCGCCATGGGCATGACCGGCCGGCAGGACGACGACGTGTGCGTCGATATCGCTGGCGACGTTCGCGCCGTGATGCCGCAGAGCGCATAGGGATCGCAACGATGCCGCATGATGATCACCTCACCCGCGACTTCGTCGGCTACGGTCGCACCCCGCCGCATCCGCAATGGCCGGGCGCAGCGAGAATCGCACTCAACTTCTGCATCAACTACGAAGAAGGCTCCGAGCCGTCGTACGCCGATGGCGACGGCGTCACCGAAGCAGCCCTGACCGAAGGTGGCGGTGGCGGCTTCGAGGGCCGCGACCTCGCCGCCGAGTCGATGTTCGAATATGGCAGCCGCATAGGCTTCTGGCGCGTGCTGCGCCTTTTGTCCGAGCGCGGCATGATCGCCACCGTCATGGGCTGCGCGCTGGCGTTGGAACGCAACAACGAGGCCTGCGCCGCCATTCAGGAATATGGCTACGACGTCTGCGCCCATGGCTGGCGCTGGGAGCGACATCCGTTGCTGTCCGAGGTCGATGAACGCGAGCGCATTCGCAAGACCGTCGAGAGCCTTAAGCGCACCACCGGCGAGCGTCCGCTCGGCTGGTATTGCCGCTATGGGCCGAGCGTGAACACGCGGCGCCTCGTGGTCGAGGAAGGCGGTTTCCTCTACGACTCCGACGCCTATAACGACGAATTGCCGTACTGGACAAGTGTGCTCGGCAAGCCGCATCTCGTTGTGCCCTACGGCCTTGCCAACAACGACGCAAAGTTCAGCCGCGGCGCGATGGCAACGGCGGATGATTTCTTCGTCTATCTGCGCGACGCCTTCGACATGCTCTACGCGGAAGGCGCCACCGCGCCGAAGATGATGTCGGTCGGACTGCACACCCGCCTGATCGGCCATCCCGGCCGCGCTGCCGGCCTGCAGCGCTTCCTCGATCACGTCGCCAGGCACGACAACACCTGGATCTGCCGGCGCGGCGACATCGCCCGTCACTGGCAGACCACCCATCCCCCCACGCCCTGATCTCCACCACATCCGCACCCGAAAGGACGTCCCCATGAGACTGAAACCCACGGATTGGCTGTTCGCGCTGATGCTGTCGACTGCGGCATTCGTCGCCGGCGCCAGCGCGCAGGAAGCCGATCATCCCTCCGACAAGCCGATGGTGGTCGCGTCTGACTTCGGCGTCGCGCCGTGGATGGTGCGCGGCCCCAACGGCCCCGAGGGTTTCGGTGCAGATCTGATCAACGAGATCGGTAAAGATCTCGGCCGCCCGAAGGTCGAGATCGTCGACATCAATTTCTCCGGCCTGTTCGCGGCGCTGTTCGCTAAGCGCGCCGAATTCCTCGTCAACCCGCTCAACCTCACTGCCGAACGCTCCGAGCGCATGCTCTATACCGAGCCGCTATTCTCCACCGGCAACGGCTTCATCATCCGCGCCGCTGACGAGATGAAGGGCTTCGAGGATCTCAAGGGCAAGGCCGTCGCCGTCAACCGCGGCACCATCTCGGATACCTGGGCCACCGCCAATGCCGAGAAATACGGCTTCGAAGTGCAGCGCTACGATGTATTCCCCGACACAGTACAGGCCGTGCTGACGCGCCGCGCCTTCACAGCGCTCAATGAGATCCCGACAACCGTCTATGCCGCCAGCCAGAACAAGGCGATCAAGGTCGGTTTCAAGGACTTCAACGGGCGAAACTTCGCCTATGCGTTTCGCCTGGAAGACACCGAGTATCGCAACAAGGTCGAGGCGGTCATCGAATGCATGAAGTTGGACGGCCGCCTGCGCAAGCTGCACGAGAAATGGTATGGCGCGGCGCCCGATGCCGGCTCAGCCATCGACACAGTGTATTTCGGCTACGGCCCTCCCGGCTTCAAGGGTTTCGAGCCGACCTCGCACGTTCCGAAGTGCAAGTAAGGCACTTGCTCTGACAAGATAGCTGCCAGAACTGGATCGGCACCGCTCTGATCCAGTTCTTGGAGCGGAGACCCGATGGATCGGATCGTCGAATATTACTTCAACGCCCAGGTCATCGCGACTGCCTTCCCGCAGGTGCTCGCGGGCTTCCGCACGACTGTCATCGTCTCGCTGCTCGTCATTGTCTGCGGCACGCTGTTCGGCCTGCTGCTCGCGCTGGTGCGATGTGCGAACCTGCGCCCGGTCAATTTTGCCATCACAGCCTATGTGGATGTGCTGCGCACGCTGCCGCAGCTGGTCGTGATCGTTTTCATCTATTTCGGCCTGCCTTATCTGGGCCCTGCTTTGTCGCCCTTCATGACCACCGTGGTCGCACTCGGCATGGTGCTGTCGGCCTTCGCCTCCGAGATCTTCTGGTCCGCGATCATGGCGCTGCCGCGCGGACAATGGGATGCCGCGAGCGCGCTCGGCTTCAGCCGGCTACGGACGCTGATCACGATCATCCTGCCGCAGGCCATTCGCCTGGCCGTCCCGTTGCTGACCAACCGCGCCATCTCCATCAGCAAGGGCACAGCGCTCGGCACCGCGGTGTCGCTGCCGGAAACGCTCGGACAGGCGCAGAGCGTGATGGCGCTGGTCGCCAATCCCTCACCGCTGACGCTAGCCGCGGCGTTCTACCTCACCTTCTTCCTGCCGCTGGTCATCGCCAGCCGGTGGATCGAATATCGCTACAGCACGGGGCGTTGAGCGGATCGCATGCAGGATTTCCTGGACAATTTCGCCAACTGGGACTCGCTGTTGCGGGTCTATCCGCTGCTGCTGCAGGGGCTACTCTATACAGTCTGGCTCGCGGTGGTGGCGCTGCCGCTCGGCATTCTCGCCGGCCTCGCCATCGCCGTGCTGTACAGCTTCAAGAACCGCTGGGTGAATATCGCGCTGCTGATTTATATCGACCTGTTCAGATCGTTTCCCGTGGTGGCACTGCTGATCTTGATCTTCTACGGCATGCCATTTCTGGGCCTGACGCTCGGCAGCTTCACCGCGGCGGTGCTGGCCATCGTGCTCAACAATTCCGGCTACTATGGCGAGATCTTCCGCGCCGGCATCCTGTCCGTGCCCCACGGCCAGACCGAGGCTGCCCGGGCGCTCGGTTTCAAGCCGCTGCATGTGGTGTTCTCCATCGTGCTGCCGCAGGCGATCCGCAACGTGCTGGCGCCGCTCGCCAGCAATTCGCTAGAACTCGTCAAGGCGACACCAATTGCCGCCTTGGTCGCGCTGCCTGAACTGCTGCGCTCAGCCCGCGTCGCCCAGGAGCAAACCTACAACCCGACGCCGCTGATGGCGGCCGCGGTGATCTTCTTCGTCATCCTGTATCCGTTCACGCGCTGGGTGGCGCGGCTGGAACGGCAAGCACTGAAAGCCCGCTGACATGGCCACACTGGTCACCGGCGGCAGCGGTTTCATCGGGCTCGCGCTAGCCGAACGCCTGATCGCCGACGGCGAGACCGTTATCTTGTTCGACCTCTCAGCCCCCGGCCACGACATGCTGGTGCGCGCCGAGCTTGCCGGCGCTACGCTGGTCACCGGCGATGTCACAAGCGCCGATGACGTCGACCGCGCGTTGAACACGGCCGGCATCGACCGCGTGATCCACACCGCCGCGATGACGCCGAATGCGCAGCGCGAGCATGACGCTGCGCGCCAGATCGTCGACGTCAATATCGGTGGCACCGTCAATCTGCTCGAACGCGTAACATTGCGACCCGCCATCAAGCGCGTCACCGTGCTCAGTTCGGTCGCAGTGTACGGCTTCTCGCAACCGGCCGCGTCGGGCCTGTTCGAGGAGGATTTGTCGCCGCCGGCGCCAGCTGCGCTCTACGGCATCACAAAGCTTGCATCGGAACAGGCGGCTCTGCGGATCGCCGACCTTCACAAGCTCGATGTGCGCGTGATTCGGCTCGGGCCGGTCTTTGGCCCATGGGAATTGCAGACCGGTGTCCGCGATGCGCTGAGCCCGCATTATCAGGTGCTCCGCATGGCCTTCGAAGGCCGTGAAGCGATTCTCCCGCGCAGCATGGCCGGCGACTGGATCTATTCCCGTGACGCTGCCCTCGGCGTCACGAGGGTGAGCGCCTCCGACACGCTGAAGCACCGCACCTATCACGTCAGCGGCGGTGTGTTGTCTGATCTGCCACGATGGTGCGAGATCATCGCGACGCACATGCCCGGCTTCCGCTGGCGGATGGCGGAGATCGAGGCGGAGGGCAACGTGATCTATGGCCTGCCGAAGGACCGTGCGCCGCTGAACATTGCGCGGCTGGCCGCGGATGCCAGCTTCACGCCTCAGTATCATCTGGAAGATGCGGCGCGCGACTATCTCGGCTGGTTGCCGCAGGCAGGAGAACCCGCATGAGCAAACGTCTGGCTGGAAAGTCAGTTCTGATCACCGGCGCCTCCTCGGGCATCGGCCGCGCCATCGCCCGCCGGTTTGCTACCGAGGGCGCGAAGCTCATGCTCGCGGATCTCACCATGGACGTGCGCGAGAGCGGCACTCCGACATTGGAGCTGCTGCGTGCAGACGGTTATGAGGTCGATTTCATCCGGATCGACGTCGCCTCGGAGGACGACACCATCCGCGCTGTCCAACAGACCGTTGCGCGCTACGGCCGCCTCGACGTGCTCGTCAACGACGCCGCCATCGGCACCGGCAAGCGTCTGACGGACACCAGCCTCGCCGAATGGGACAGGACGCTGGCGGTCAACCTCACCGGCGTATTCCTGATGTCCCGCGCCGCCGTCAACCAGATGCTGACGCAGGATATCCGCAACGAGGCCCGTGGCCGCCTCGTCAACATTTCTTCGCAACACGGCATGATCGCCTGCCCGGAAGACATCGCCTATGGCACCTCCAAATCCGGAGTCGTCTACATGACGCGGCAGATCGCGGCGGACTACGCGAAGGATCACATCATCTGCAACGCAGTTGCGCCCGGCAAGATCGTCACCGGCAAACCGAGCCGCGCCGCGGAACCACGCTGGATGGACTACTCCACCAGCCGCACGCCGATGCCGCGGCTGGGCCGTCCCGACGACGTCGCCAATGCAGCGCTGTTTCTGGCCTCCGACGAGGCAACTTTCATGACGGGCGAAAACATCCTCGTCGATGGCGGCTGGATGGCGTCATGAACAACGTTTCGGAGAGCACCATGGTGCAAGCGCCTGCAGAGACGTCCGCGCCGATCATTCAAATGTCCGGCGTCACCAAATGGTATGGCGACGTCCAAGTGCTCAAGGGCATCGACTTCACGGTGGCGCGCGGCGAGCGCGTCGTGATCTGCGGGCCTTCGGGGTCCGGCAAGTCGACCATGATCCGTTGCATTAACCGGCTGGAAGAACATCGCGACGGCCGCATCGTGGTGAATGGCGTCGAGCTCGATCACTCGACGCGCAATGTCGACGTGGTTCGCCGCGATGTCGGCATGGTGTTCCAGCAGTTTAACCTGTTTCCGCATCTGACCGTGCTGCAGAACCTCACCATCGCGCCACGCAAGATCCGCGGCGCAACGAGGCAGGAGGCCGACGAGATCGCGCGCTATTTTCTTGAGCGCGTACGGATCTCCGAACAGGCTGATAAATACCCGAGCCAGCTCTCCGGCGGCCAGCAGCAGCGCGTCGCCATCGCGCGTGCGCTGTGCATGAAGCCGCAGATCATGCTATTCGACGAGCCGACCTCGGCACTTGATCCGGAAATGATCCAGGAGGTGCTCGACGTCATGGTCGGGCTCGCCCGCGAAGGGATGACCATGGTCTGCGTTACCCACGAGATGGGATTCGCGCGCACGGTCGCCGACCGCGTGGTATTCATGGACGCTGGCCGGATCATCGAGGAAGGCGCGCCGGCCGATTTCTTCTCGGATCCGAAACAGGATCGAACCCGTGCATTCCTCAAACAAATTATGCATCGATGACCGAAGCGTCCGCTTTGCGCCAGAAGCAGTCATAGGCACAGCTCTGCACCTTAAGTCAGCAGCCCGAAAGCGTGGTTACCCCTGGCGTCGCTGTGGCACCCGTGGCATTGGCAGCCGCCATCATGCCGGGGGCGGCAAGGTTCATCGAGACGGTCTCATTGCAGGCCGTGGCATTCGGTGTAGGCATCGTCGCGGACGGGGCGATACTGGTGTCGCCGAGGATGGCGGTCGGCGCCTCAAGCGTGCCTGGCATGACACTGGAAATCAGCGGAGTGGTGAGCGGCAACGATGAAGGGTCGCTTGGGCTGGAATTCCCGTTCAGAACACAGCTGCTGGAGTCCAGCGGGCTACCAACCGGCGTGGTCGGGGTGGCCGTACCGGTCGCGCTACCGAGATTCGTCGTCGAGATCGTTCCCAGGGCGGCAGCGGGTGTCGCTGCACTTGGCGCTGTGGTTGGCGCGCAATTGATAACGGTGCCCGGCGTTGTTGGGTCCGACGCCAGCGGCACCGGAGCCAAGCTGGTATCTGCCGCCCCCGGAAGCGTCGCCGCGGAGAACGGACTCGGGCCGTTGAGCGGCGAGGAAACCATCGTACCAGGAGTGGTCGGAAGCCCCATCGACGTCGAGCCCATGGTCGAGACCTGCGCCAGAACCGCGTCGCAGCCTAACAGCGATAGGATCAAAACGCCCAGCAGTCGCACCATGGCTACGTTTCCTTTCTTGCTCACGCCGCCTGCTTGTGGGCCTTCACCTTCTGACCTTCGGCCAGATTCACCATGGGATTCAGCACCACCTGGTCGCCGGCCTTGATGCCATTGCGTACTTCGACGGAGGTGCCGAAGTCGCGCGCGATGGTGATCTTGTGCATATGGACGATGCCATTCTCCACAACGGCCACTTGCGTGCCATCGGCGTTGAAGATCACAGCATCTGCGGGCACGATAAAAGCAGACGTCTTGCGAGGAACATGCAGATCCACGGTGCAATAGACGCCCGGGCTGAGCGCCCCGTCCGGGTTGGGGATGTCGACTTCGGTCAACAACGTCCGGCTGCCGGGCTGCAACGCAGAAGCGATCCGCGTGACCGTGCCGTCAAACACCTGATTGGGAATTTCCGGGACGTGGACGCTCGCTTTCACGCCGGGAGTCACACCGAACGCCGCGTCCTGCGGCACGAATAGCTGAACGCGGATGACATTGCTGTGCATCAGCGTATACATAAACGTGGATCCGGACTGAACTAGGCTGCCGTTATCGATATTGCGCTGGGTGATGACGCCGTCAAACGGCGCGATCACGCGCTGATAAGCCTTCTCCTGCGTGAGTATTCGAATTTGCGCCTCTTGCGCGGCGATGTTGGACTGCGCGACTCCGACCGCCGCCTGCTGGGCTGCCAGCGTCAGCCGGTCGTTGTCGCCCTGCTGCAGCGTCAGCCAGCCCTGTTTCACGAGCCTGCTGTCACGGCCGTTGGTGGCGTCCGCCAGATCGCGGCTGGCCTGGGTCTGCTGCAACGCAGCCTGGTTCTGTTTCAGCGTGGCCTGAGCCTGAGTGATCTGGTGATCGAGTTCCGGCGCGGTGATCTCGGCCAAAAGGTCGCCAGCCTTGACCCGATCGCCAATGTCTACATAGCGTTTTTCAACATAGCCGCTGGTTCGGGCAAAGATATTCGCCGCTTCGAACGCCGTGGTGGTGGCCGGCAGTGAGATGTCGTTGCTGCCGGTGCTGTCGCTGATAACCGCGACCTTAACGTCCGGGACCAGATCGCGGAGTTCCTTTGCTGCGTCCGCAACGGCCTGCTGCGCCTGCTCATGCCGCCAGAAGCCGAAGCTGAGACCACTGCCGAGTAACAACAGAACCGCCAGAACCAGCATCAGTCGGGCCTTGGAACGAGGCCGCACCGGCGGCGGATCCGCCTGCCGATTTACCACGGACGGCTCTTCTTGCGTCCGCGCCTCATGCAACCTCTGAATCCCGGTCATGAACTTGCCTCCTCAAAGACGCCGTGTTGCGGCTGGCCGTCGACGCGTTTGCGCAACAGCGAAAACAAATACGGCACGATCAAAAGCGTGGTCGGCGTCGCAAACAGTAATCCGCCGATCACCGCACGGGCGAGCGCTGCATTCTGTTCCTCCCCGGCACTGCCGATCGCCATCGGAATCATGCCGACGATCATCGCCGCCGCGGTCATCAGCACCGGCCGGATCCGGGTGTGGCCAGCGCTGATTGCGGCCTCGAACGCAGAATGGCCTGCGAGTTGCTGCTCGCGCGCGAAGGTAACCAACAGGATCGAATTCGCCGACGCGACGCCGACCGCCATGATCGCGCCCATCATCGACGGCACGTTCAGGGTGGTACCTGTGATGAACAGCATGGTGACGATGCCGGCCAGGGTCGCCGGCAACGCCAACATTACGACGAAGGGATCGCTGAAGTTCTGGTAGTTCACCACCATCAGGAGGTAGACGAACACAGCCGCGAACAGCAAACCGATACCGAGGTTGACGAAGGCATCGTTCATGCTCTGGATCTGCCCCAGTACGACAATGCTGTTTCCGGGCTTCATCTCCTTCTGCAAATCGGCCGTTACCTTGTTGATGTCGGCGGAGATCGCCCCGAGATCGCGGCCCTGTGCGCTGGCATAGACGTCGTAAACCGGCTGCACGTTGGCCTGGTTCAGGTTGGTGGGCAGCGGCTCGCGCTTGAAGGTCGCGACGTTGCTGAGCATTCCCGGCACCGGCTGGCCGCCGACGGTCAGCGTGCTCGACACCGGCGTATTGCCGTAGGCGTTGAGCGAATTGACTCGGTATTCGGGTGTCTGCACGGCGAGATAATAGGGAATGCCAGATGTCGGATCGGTCCAGAAGTTCGGCGACACCTGCGACGAGGAACTCAGGCTGACATTGATATTCGTCGCAATCGTACTGGCATTGAGTCCCAGCTGCGCCGCGCGGGTACGGTCGATCTCGGTATAAAATGACGGCGCGTCAGTTTCCTGCTGAAGATGCGCATCGACAATGCCGGGGATCGCCGCGATGCGCTCCCGCAGCTTCTGCGCGATAGCAAGGTCACCAGGATCGTAGCCTACGGTTCGGACGTCGATCTGCGCCGGCAGCCCGAAATTCAAAATCTGCGTTACGATATCGGCAGCCTGGAAGTAGAACACATCGTCGGGGAATGCCGCAGGCAGCACCTCGCGCAGCTTGCGAACGTAGTCAGCGGTCGGCTTGTGACCTTCTTTGAGCTCCACCTGGATAATGCCGTCATTGACACCGATGGTTGAGCCGTCGGTAAAGGCAAGATTATAGGGTCGGGCAGGCAGGCCAATATTGTCGACGATCAGACTGCGCTCGCTCACCGGAACGATCTGGCGGATCTTGTCCTCTACCTGCTGAAAGATTTTTTCGGTGGCGTCGATCCGCGTGCCGGCGGGGGCACGAACGTGGAGCTGGATCTCGCCGCCGTCGATCAACGGGAAGAAATCGCGGCCGACCGAGACCAACATGACGCCGCCGAGACCGATGATCAGCACTGCAGCCACCGGCACGGCGACGCGGTTCTTGAGCAACTGGGTCAGCAGCGCGACGTAGCCAGTACGCATCCGCTCGAAGCCGCGCTCGAACGCACCCGACAGCCGCGCGAACAGCCCCTTCGGATGACCATCGTCCGGGCCGTGCTTTTCGTACCGCAGCAGCAGCCCGATAGTAATCGGGGTGAGCGTCCGCGACAGGCCGTAGGATGCCAGCATGGCGAATACGACCGCCAGGCCAAGCGGCGTGAACAGATATTTCGCGGGGCCATCGAGGAACACTACCGAGGTGAAGACGCAACTTATAGCCAGCGTCGAGACTAGCGTCGGGATCGCGATGCCGGCTGCGCCATGCAGGGTCGCGTCCGGCAGCGTCATGTGCTCCTCGGTCAGTAGCCGATGCGTATTCTCGATCGTCACCGTGGAATCATCGACCAGAATGCCGACCGCGAGCGCGAGGCCGCCGAGCGTCATCGTGTTGAGCGTCTCGCCGAGGAAATATAACACCACGAGCGACGACAAGATCGCCAGCGGGATCGAGATCATCACCACAAGTGTTGAACGCCACGATCCCAGGAAGAGCAGGATCATCAGCGCCGTCAGGCCGGCGGCGATCGCGCCTTCGTGCAGCACGCCCGTCACCGATGACTTGACGAATACAGACTGATCGAACAATTCGTTAATTTTTAACCCGGCAGGCGCTGCTGCCCGCGCCTGTTTAAGCACGTCCTTGACTGCGTTGACCACGGTCAGCGTCGAGGCGTTGCCGTTCTTGATGATACTCAACAGCACCGAACGCCGGCCGTCCTGGCGCACGATATTTTGCTGCACTGCCGACGCGTCGCGAACCTGGGCAACATCCTTCAGAAAGATCGTCGCGCCGTTGACAAACTTGACCGGGATCATGTTGAGGTCAGCGATGCTTGCGGGCGTCGCGTTTGTACGCATCGTATACTCCTTGTCACCGATCTTGGCGGTTCCGGTCGGCAGCGTCAGGTTCTGAGTGTTGACCGCGTTGACGACATCGAGCGGCGTCAGTCCGCGCGACAGTAGCTTGTCAGGGTCGAGATCAACCATAATCTGGCGATACTTGCCGCCAGCCGGGGTAGGGAGCGTCACGCCATGCACCGGCGCCAGCTGTTGCCGGACCCTGTAGATGCCGAAATCATACAACTGCTGTTCATTCAGCGTATCGGAGTTGAGGCTGAGCTGCAGCACCGGAACGCTGGAGGCATTGAACTGCACCACGATTGGCGGCTGGATGCCGGGCGGCATCAGCGCACGGATCGCATTTGTAGCCGAAACGATCTGCGAAATTGCGAGGTCGAGATTGACGTCGGGTTGGAAGTAGATCTTCTGAATCGAGAGCCCGTTCAGAGTCTGTGCTTCGATATTCTTGATGCCATTGACGTTGGCGCTGATGGAGTACTGGCTGTAGGTCGAGACCCGATCTTCCATCTCAGGTGTCGAGAGACCCGTATAGCTCCAGATCACCGTTACGACGGGAATACGAATCTCTGGGAAGATGTCGGTCGGCATCGAGCGGATGGCAACGCCGCCGAGAAACAGAATCAGCACCGCTACCACGTAATAGGTGTACGGAAATCTCAGTGCAAACCGCACGATGCCCATTGCTCGCTCCCAGATTGTCCGTCAGTGGAAGAATTCTGCGACCGCCCTGGGCGCCGCATGAAAGCAGAAACTTAGCAGCGGCAGATGTTCAGTGACTTGTCGAGCTGCTCGTCCAGCAGATGCTGCTGCGCATCGAACTTCGAAAGTCGCTGCTGTTCGTCCGCATTCGCATCTTCGTCTGACAGAAAGCCATTCGGGGTCGGCTGGGCATGCCCCACCGGAGCCGACAAGGGTTTCGATGCGACGATGGATTCACGGGCCATCGCGGCATTCGGATCTGCTGCGATGGCGATCAACGCGATAAAGACTGCTGACGCTACTGGCATGAGATTTGAACGCATTGGATTATTCCTTCCTTGACGCCCGACCGGATTGGCAATCGAGCGGCGCGCGACTGTTAGGTCTTCGGAAGACATAATGATGCGATGCGGCGGGCCAACTAAATAACGATTTAGGAAACGGCGCACCGAGCAACGGACAGCGATCTCGCGGCGATGTGATCGCGATCTAGACTTTTGTCTCGGAAGCGTCAGGGAATCCAATTTCGATCACGCACCCCGCCCCCGAAAAGATCGTCAACCGAAAGCCGTGCAATTTGGCAATCGTGGCAACAAGAGTGAGGCCAAGCCCAAGACCTGGTGTCTTGCGAAACGCATCGGAGCGGTAGAACCGCCGCAGCACCGCACTCCGCTCGTGTTCGCTTATCCCCGCGCCGGTGTCCGTGATGCGCAGGATACTCTCGCCGTCGCCGGACACGGTCGTGATCTGGACCTGCCCACCCCGTGGCGTAAACTTGACGGCGTTATCGACCAGATTGGCGATCGCTTCCATCAGCAGATCACGATCGCCCTCGACGATCGGGGCATGAACGATATCGGTGCGCAGCGTGATGCCCTTGTCTTCGGCGATCGGCGCATAGAGATCGCGGACCTCGTGCAGCAGTTCCTCCAGTGCGACCTTGCCGAATCCGGTGGAGCGACGGCTGTTCTCGATCTCGGCCAGCCTCAGCAGCGCTGCGGCAATCGCCAGCGACTGGTCCATGCTCAAGATGGCCTTGTCGACCACAGATCGCAGTTCGGGCAGCGTCCTGGCGTTGTTCCGGCCGCGCTCCAGGGCCAGGCGTGCCCGGGTCAACGGGGTCCGCAGGTCGTGCGCGATGTCATTGCCGACTCCGGCAATCGTGTGGATCAACGTTTCGATCTCGTCCAGCATGCTGTTGACCATGGCGGCGAGCTGAGTGAACGGATCGCGGCCGCGATCAACCGGGAGCCGTTCATGCAGACTACCCGCCACGATGCGCTGAATGCGCTCATTAACTCCGGCGATCCGACGTTCGGCACGCAGACTGAGCAGTGCGCCCAGCGCGAGGCATAGCAGCAGAGCCGGGATCAGACCGAGAGCCAGAGCCTGGCTGACAACCATCGACAGCTGAATCGCCTCATCGACATAGCGGCCGATCACCAATATTTCGCCGTCCGGCAACTGCTGGCCGATGGCCTGAACGGTTAGTTGCTCCGGGCCAGCGGGGCGCGGCCTTATGATCTCGACGGTCTGCACCGTGGCGTCCAGCCGCAGCATCGCCGGCGGGCGCTCGAGATTGCCGGCGACCCGGCTTCCATCCGCCCGGAACAGGCCGACGAAATGCACGTCGCGCGAATCCTCGCTGAGTTGAAGATGAAGCGCGTCGAGCCTGCTTTCATTCGGCAATGCCGCCACCGTTTGCAGCTGCAAGGCGATGACATGGTCGGAACGGGTCACCAGCAGACGGTCGGTCTTCCAATAGATGAAGCCGAACAGGACCAGCACGAACAAAGAAAGCGCGACAGCCGCGACCGTGGCGGCGCGGAAGGTTGAACTACTCGCAAACTCGGCCAGATTCATCGCGTGAGCGGCCCGTGAGGGATATTTGGGCCGCCAACATAACGGATTTCCCGCGCTTGCGCGATTCGTCATCGTTCGCCGGAATGCCGCAATTCAATGCGTTGCCAGCGCGGGGGCGCGGGTGTGACGTCGATCGTGCGAAAGCTTGCGCGCCGCCGACTGCACCTTCTCGAACGCCCGCTGTTCGATCTGGCGGATCCGCTCGCGCGACAGCCCATAGTGCTGCGCGAGGTCTTCGAGCGTATCCGACTCGTCGGCGAGATAACGCGCCTCGAAGATGTGCCGCTCGCGCGCATTGAGTACGTCGATCGCACGCACCAGAACCTGACGCCGATGATCGATTTCGTCCTGCTCGACCGTGATCAGCTCTGGTGTGGGCGCCTGGTCGATCAGATAGTCCTGCCACTCGGCGGCGCCCTCGTCATCATGCACCAGTGCGTTGAGCGAAGCATCACCGCCGAGCCGACGGTTCATGTCGACGACGTCCTTCTCGGGCACGCCCAGATCGGTGGCTATCAGGGTCACCTGGTCGGGCCGCAAGTCGCCGCCTCCCAGTGCCGAAATCCTGCTCTTGGCCGAACGTAGCTTGAAAAACAATTTCTTCTGACTCGCGGTGGTGCCGATCTTCACCAGCGACCATGAGCGCAGGATGTAGTCCTGGATCGCCGCACGGATCCACCACACCGCGTAGGTGGAGAAGCGGAATCCCTTGTCCGGGTCGAACCCGTCAAGGGCCTGCATCAGGCCGAGATTGGCCTCCGACGTGATCTCCGACAGCGGCAGGCCGTAACCACGATAGTTCATGGCCATCTTGGCAGCGAGGCGTAGGTGGCTGGTGACAAGTTGCTCGGCTGCAGCACGGTCGCTGTGATCGCGCCAGCGTATCGCCAGCACGTATTCCTGCTCGCGCTCGAGCATCGCAAAACGCCGGATGTCGGTTCGGTAATTCAGGGCGCTGCCGGCTGCCGCGGGCGATCGAAGCCCGATCGGAGCCGCCAGGCCAGACCCCGGTGTGGAATACTCCGTCGACATTCCATCGGTATTCATGTCAGCCCCTCCGCTATGATTGATCTGTTGCTGATCGATGTCCGGGGCCGATGTCACGGCCTTTGCGGACGATCCTGAAAAGATAGCGGCGGCGATCACGGGAACCATTAAATTACAGGTTAAGGATATAAATTCGAATTCAGGTTCGGCTTGCGGCACGAACAAGGCGGGCGTGACGTGGCTTCCGCAACGTCACGCCCGCGATGCCTTGCAGGACGGTTCGTCAGCTGCAGCCGGCGACCCAAGGATAATGGTTGGGATGCAGCGGGCCGTAAACATACGGACAGCTATAGCCGTAATCGTCGTAGTAGCCTGGGAAGCCGAAGCCACGACCGGTATGTCTGACGAGGTGATGTCCGGCAAAAGCGTGCGATCCGAATCCGCCTCCAGCGAAACGCCGGCCGCCGATTCCGCCGAGATGCTCGCCGCCGATTCCACCCACATGACCGGCGGCGATGCCGCCCGCCATGTGCCCCCCACCGAAGCCGCCGCCAAAGCCGCCCATATGGCCACCACCGCCGCCGAAACCACCACCGTGGCCGCCTCCTCCGCCGCCGCCGCGTGCATCAGCGGCGGTGGCCAGCAGGCTCAATGCCAGCGCAGCTGTTGCGAATACCTTGAATGTACGTCCTTTCATGATCTTATCCTTTCCATCGATGCCGCTGTTGCCGTAAGCCCATAAGGCCGAGGCAACAGCGCTATCCACGAAACATGGTGAGCGGACACGGCGAGACGATTAAAATGCCCTTTAGACAGATCACCTTTCCGGCAATGGACAGGCGATCTCCGCGACGCAGCCGGGACCGGTCGATAACGTCAGTCGGAATCCATGCAGCTTGACGATCGCGGAAACCAGGCTGAGGCCAAGACCGGTGCCGACAGTCCTGCGACTCTTGTCGGAGCGATAGAACCGCCGCAACACTGCTTCACGCTCGTCTTGTCCAATGCCGGGTCCTGTGTCCGATATTCTGATAATGACATCGCTGGGCCGTCGTACCAGAGCCAGCCGGACGCATCCGTGGGGCGGCGTGAACTTGACCGCGTTATCGACCAGGTTGATGATCGCCTCTTGGATCAGATCGCGGTCGCATCGGACAATGGCATCGTCGTCGGCATCGACGCGTAGGCTGACCTGCTTGTCTTCGGCGATCGGTTCGTAGAGGTCGCAAGCCTCACGCAGCAAACCAGCCAGCACCACATCGCCGAACCCCCTGCGGTCGCCATAATGTTCGATCTCCTGGATACGCAGCAGGCTGGTGATAATGGTCAGCACTTCGTCGACGCCAACGATCGCACGGTCGGCGACCGCCTGCAGGTCCGCGACCGTCGTGGCATTGGCGCGGCCGCGCTCTAGGCCAACGCGGACACGGGTCAGCGGCGTGCGCAGATCATGCGCGATCTCGTTGCCGGTCCCCGCCATTTCGGTGACCAACACCTCGATCTCGTCGAGCATACCGTTGGCGATGATCGCCAGCTTGTCGAAGGGGTGGTCGAGGTTGGCCGTGGGAAGTCGCTCGCGCAGGTCGGCATCAATGATACGCCTGACCTGCGCATGGAGTTCATCGACACGACGCTGCACCCGCAGGCTGAGCACACCACCGATCGCCAGGCTGAGGGCGCCCGCCACCGGAAGACCGAGCAGCAGGGCGCGGCCGATCGCTGCCGCCAGTTCCTTGAGTTCGCCGCTATGGCGGGCGATGACCAGCACTTGGCCGTCAGGCAAGCGACGACCGATGGCGCGCACGGACATCGACTCCGGCTTATGCGGATCGATCCTGATCACCTGCGTCGCATGAATCCGCGCGTCGATCGCCAATTGCGGTGGGATATCGCGCAGATTGCCGGCAATCCGTTTTCCGTCGGCGGTGAACAGACCGGCCAACCGGGTCCGACGCGGATCCGCCGCCAGGCGGTCCTCGATGGCGATGACCCTGCGCTCCGGCACGTCCGAAGCGATCGCCTCGCTCGCCTCCGCGATCGAAGCGTCCATGTCGGCCCGCATCGAACTGCCAGCCTCCCAGTACACGAAGGCTGAGAACAAAAGAATGCAGAGCGCGATCGCGATGGACGTCCACCGGAACGTCGTCGTGCGGACGAAATCAGGAAGGCGCACGAAGAATAAATCCTGCGCCGCGGACATTGTGGATCATCGGCGGATCGCCCGGCGTGTCTACCTTGTGCCGCAGCCGCCCCATATGAACGTCGACAAGATTAGTGTCCGGGACGAATTTATAATTCCAGACCTCCTCCAGCAACATCGCCCGCGTCAGCAGCTGCTCGTTACGCTGCATCATGTATTCGAGAAGGCGGAATTCCCGCGGCAGCAATTCGATCTCCCGCTCGCCACGCCGCGCTGTGCGTTCGATCAGGTCGAGTTCGAGTGGTCCCACCCGCAACATGGTTTCCCGCGTTTCGATCGGACGTCGCAACAGGGCCTCGATCCTCGCCACCAGTTCGACTATCGCAAAAGGCTTGGTCAGATAGTCATCGCCGCCCATACGTAATCCGCGGACGCGATCATCGACCGCTCCGAGCGCGCTCAGGATCAGTACGGGCGTGCGAATTTGGTCATGCCGCAGCGCCTCGACGATGGTGAGTCCGTCCATTCCCGGTAACATGCGATCGACGACCATCAAGTCCGGCTTGATGGAGCGAGCCTTGTCGAGTCCTTCGATGCCGTTCGCGGCATGTTCGACCTCGAAGCCGCGCTGCGTCAGTTCGGCCGCGAGTTCCTCGGCGGTCTCATTGTCGTCCTCGATCAGCAGAATCTTGGTCATCTGGAGTATCTCGGGCACCGTTTGATCTGAAGACACGACAAGGTGCGACCGCGCCGTAGCATAGCGGAAAACGTCGTCATTTTGTCGAAACTCGGTCATTTCGTCCATCCGGTCGGTACAAGCCTCACCGCTGCGACAGGGACCAAGGATCCCGGGATCGCGTACAGCGTTGCTCCGGCATCGGTATGCCGTGTCACCATGATCTGCCGGGCCAGGCCGCGGAGCTTTTCCTCGTGTCCGTAGCAGAGCACGGCCTGCGCCAGGTCGATTGCGTCCGGCCCTCGCGATACCAATCCCGCAATCACATCCTGATCCCTGTCCGCCATCGGCCGAAGATTGATATCAGCGACCATTTTGTCGGACGCAGAACAGCTGTTGAGAGCGAGCGGACTCGCTCCAATGAACGCGGCTGCAGTGGCCGGGCGACGCTCAATCGCTGCCGGTTGAAACGGCGGCGACTTGTGCGGCGGGCGCGCCACCGCAAATGCGGTTGCGGCAAGCAACAGCGATACCCCTAACGAGATCGCACCTTGTCGAACGAACGACGTCAAAATTCCGAGCATCCACCCACCTGCGAACGGCGCTTACTGATGCAGCAGCCGTCGGAACGCGCCCCCGGCCGGACGGCGAACCAATGGCAACAACATCTTCGGAAGGCTTCTGTTCTTCAATTAAATACGAATTTAACCTGCAACGCAGCGACGCCCCATGCGCAACGATTGCCGGCCAGACACCTGCGATCGACATCCCCGGCAGCAACCGAAGCAGAGCGTCGGTCCGTTCTTAAATCGCAATTTAATCGCTCCGCGGACTTTCTTCGCTATCTCGACCTTCATCGGCCGGCGCTCATTTCGGCGGAGGCATACGGAGGGATTCCCTTGCCAGCAGTTTATATCAATCGTGTCGCAACGGCTGTGCCGCCTTACGACGTTCATGACGCCTTTCGCCGCTTCGCACAGTCTACGCTCCATCTGGCCAACCCGCGTCAGGCGCGGCTGTTCGAACGCATGGCCGACAAGTCCGGTATCGAGCACCGCTTCTCGTGCCTTACGCCGAGCAATCGACCGGAAGGCGACCATTTCGATGCCGGCGGCTTCTATGCCCGTAGGGGTTTTCCCGATACGGCGACGCGGATGGAGCAGTATGAGCTGCACGCGCCCGAACTGGCGCAAGCCGCCGTCGATCGCCTGCATCTCGGAGCGGATCGTGACCGCATTACACACCTGATCGTCACCAGTTGCACAGGCTTCTCCGCGCCCGGCCTCGACCTCGATCTCATCGCGCGTTGCGAGCTGCCGACGACGGTCGAACGCACCGTGATCGGCTTCATGGGCTGCTACGCTGCCATCAACGCGCTGAAGCTGGCCTATCACATCGTCCGCTCCGAAGCGTCGGCGCGCGTACTGGTCGTCAACCTCGAACTCTGTACGCTGCATCTCAAGGAAACCGCCGATCTCGAGCAGATGCTCTCGTTCCTGCTGTTCGCCGACGGTTGTGCGGCAAGCCTTGTGAGCGCCGAGCCGTCCGGCATCGCGCTCGACAGTTTCCGCGCCATGCTGGTTCCCGATACCCGCGATCTGATCACATGGAACATCCGCGACGCCGGCTTCGACATGGTTTTGTCGGGACGCGTTCCGGCCGTTATCCAGGACGGCCTACGGCGGAGCACCGATGAGATCCTGGCTGGAGCGCCCGCGGCGGCGATCGACCTGTGGGCGGTGCATCCCGGCGGCCGGACCGTTCTCGACGCGGTGGAGCGAGCCTTCGCGCTGGCGCCGACCGCACTGGCGGCGTCGCGCGACGTGCTGCGCCGTTATGGAAACATGTCGTCAGCGACGGTCATGTTCGTGATCGAGCGGCTGATGCGTTCGGGCGCACGCGGCCGCAGCGGGTGCGCAATGTCGTTCGGGCCCGGACTGATCGCGGAAACCATGCTTTTCCGAACCGTGGCCTGACCCCATGAGCACATTCAGCACCACCCACGCTACAGCGACGGACCTGTCGCAGCGAAGTACCGAAGCCGAATGGCTGGACAGCGCCGGCGCAAGTCCGGAAGAGCTCGAACTTGTGCTGCGCGACCTCGCCCGCTTCAACGGCGCGATGCTCGGGCACCGGGCGGTGATCGCCTGGCTGGACGCCGCCATCCAGCGGATACCTGAAGGCACCGAGCTCACACTCGTCGATGTCGGTTGCGGCTATGGCGACCTGCTGCGGGCGATCCGCAGCTGGGCCGCCGGGCGCGGCCGGCAGATCAAGCTGATCGGGCTCGATCTCAATCGCGAGACGGTCCGCATCGCGCAGTCGGCGACAGGAAACGATCTCAATATCGAATATCAGGTGATGGACATCTTCAATTTCATCCCGCCCTCCCCCATTGACTTCGTCGTCAGTAGCCTGCTCACGCATCATATGTCCGACGAGATGATAGTGACGTTCCTGCGCTGGATGGAGAGGACCGCGCGACGCGGCTGGATGATCTACGACCTGCAGCGCCACCGGATGCCGTTCCATTTCATCGGCCTGATGGGCTGGCTGACGCGGCTGCATCCCATTGTCATTCACGACGGCCGGATCTCGGTTGCGAGAGCCCTCACCCGCGCGGAATGGACGGCGCGGTTACGCGATGCCGAGATCGCGCCGCGCGCGGTGCGCCTGCGATGGTTCCTGTTCCGCTTCGTGATCGGACGTGTGCGATGATTCAGGTCGAGACGATCGTCATCGGCGGCGGGCCGGCCGGCAGCGCGGTGGCCTGCGGTCTGGCCAGTTATGGCCACGACGTCATGCTGATCGAGCGCACAGCGACCTCCCAGCATAAAGTGTGTGGCGAATTCCTGAGCGTCGAGACACAGCTGCTGTTACAGCGATTGGGCGTCGATCCGCTGGCGCTCGGCGCGGTGCCGGTCGATGAGGTGGCGCTCTATTCCTCGCGCCGCAGCGTGACCTCGGCACTACCGTTTCGCGGGCTGTCGCTGTCGCGCTATCGACTCGACGCCGCGCTGCTGCGACACGCGCATTTCAGCGGCGCACGCCTGCATCGCGACGTGACGGTGAAAACGGCGAGACCCGATGGATCCGGCTGGCTGGTCGTGTGCGACAACGGCCATACGGTGAGTTGCCGGAACCTCGTACTGGCCACCGGCAAGCTGGGTCTGCGCGGCATCGACGACACACGCGACAGCTCGCAGGTCGGGTTGAAAATGCACCTGCGGCCTGCCCCCGACGTTCGCCGAGCGCTCGAGGGCCGGGTCGAGCTGTACTTTCTGGAGGCCAGCTATATCGGCATCGAACTGGTCGAAGAAGGTATCGCCAACCTCTGCATGGTGCTGCCGGGTGAAACCATGAGCCAGTTCGGATCCGGCTGGCTTGCGCTGCGCAACCATGTGGCAGCGGCGCTTCCCGCACTGGCGGAGCGGCTGGCAGACGCCGAGCCGCTGTGGGACAAGCCGAAGGCCGTGGTCTGTCCCAGCGGCGGACATCTTCATCGCGAGCGAAACGCTGCAGCCTATCGGGTCGGCGACCGTCTCGCCCACATCCCGCCCTTCACCGGCGACGGCCTTGCCATCGCCCTTGGATCGGCCGCGCTGGCAGTCGCGCATATCCGGGAGGGCCTTTCACCTGATGTCTATCTGGCGGCCGCGCGAAAACTCACGGCCGGTCCGATCCGGCTGGCGAGCATCGTCTCCTGCCTTGCCGGGCATCGCATCAGCCGAAACTTGATGTTCGCCGTGGCCACGCGCGGCCCGGGCCTGATCGGCTCGATCGTCCGCCGCACCCGGTTGACCCGCGCGATGGATGGCCTTGACCCTGCCGTGCTGCCTGCCCCGCCGCTCGTAAGCCCATGACGACCCTGCGCACCGAACTGCCCCTCGCGGACACCCGGACATGGCTCGGCTTTGTCCTGATGTGTCTTGGGATGTTCATGGCGATTCTCGACATTCAGGTCGTCGCAACATCGCTGCCGACCATTCAGAATGCCCTCGCCATCTCCCCGGAGACGATGAGCTGGGTCCAGACCTCCTATTTGATCGCCGAGATCATAGCCATTCCCCTGACGGGCTGGCTGACGCATGTGCTCTCGATGCGCTGGCTGTTTGCCGCCGCCCTCGCGCTGTTCACGCTGGCGTCGATCGGCTGCGCCGCGAGCGGCACCTTCGCCGCCCTCGTGTCGTTTCGTGTGCTGCAGGGATTCGCGGGCGGCACGCTCATCCCGGCGGTGTTCGCCGCGGTCTTCCTGCTGTTCCCGCCGCGCAGCCAAGGTATTGCCACGACGATAGCCGGCATTGTGGCGGTGCTGGCGCCGACGGTCGGACCTGTGGTCGGCGGCTGGATCACGCAGACCTGGTCCTGGCACTGGCTGTTCCTGATCAATGTCGTTCCCGGGCTGATCGCTTGCGTTGTGGCGCCTCCTCTGCTGCCCCGGCAGCAGCTGAACTTTGGCGACGTTGCGGAAATCGATTGGCGGTCGCTGGTTCTGATGGCGATGTCGCTGGCCACTCTGGAGATCGGACTGAAGCAATCCCCCCATGATGGCTGGGTGTCGGTCACCTGCACGGGCCTGTTCACAATCAGCGCGCTCTGCGGTGGCCTGTTCATCCGACGCACATTGCGCGCTGCCCATCCTGTCGTGCAGCTTGGCCCATTCCGAAACCGCTCATTCGCGATCGGATGCGCGTTGAGCTTTTGCCTGGGCGTGGGCCTGTACGGCTCGGTCTATCTCATCCCGGTCTTTCTGGCTTACGTCAGGGGTCATGACGCCCTGCAGATCGGTTCGACGATGCTGGTGACCGGCGCCGCGCAACTGGCGATGTCGCCCATCGCCGTCGCGCTGGAACGGCGACTCAATGCGCGCTGGCTGACCGCCGCAGGTTTTGCGGTGTTCGGTATCGGACTCGCCCTCAGCATGTTTCAGACATGCGGCACCGATTTCAACCAGATGTTCTGGCCACAGATCGTTCGCGGCGTCGCCATCATGTTCTGCCTGTTGCCACCGACCCGCCTGACGTTGGGCTCGCTGCCGGAAGCGCAGGTGCCGGCAGCGAGCGGCCTGTTCAACCTGATGCGCAATCTGGGCGGCGCGATCGGCATCGCGCTGATTGACACCATCCTATACAGCCGCGCCCACATCTACGCCGCTGCGTTGCATATGCAGTTGTTATCGGGAGACCCCACAGCGGCAACGGCCATTGGCCTCGATCCCGCATTGCTGACAAGCGGTCTCTCCGGCCCACCCACTCCCGCCATGGAAGCCCTGGTCCGGCCCATGATCGAAAAGACGGCCTTTGTCTGGAGCGTGAACGATGCTTGGGCAATGCTGGCAGCAACGGCGCTGCTTGCCGTGCTGCTGGTGCCATTCGCGTGGGGCGGGCGCGAACGGTAGTTCGGCCCCGGGGCGAGCGGCGCTGCTGCCGCCATCTTGAGAAGCGATAGACGTTTCAAGGCCCCCCCTTTTCAAGATGATCTCGTTTTCCGCACCAGAGATTATTATCGACCGGGCCGTGCCGCTCGCGAAGGCGCTCAGTACCGGGCACGCCACCCGTCGGGCGTTCGCTCATAACTACCACGGAAATCGATGTTCTCCACGCAGTTGGCGTGCATGTCGGCCGCGGCCTGCAGACATTCCTGATAATCATAGTAGCCGCAGATCTGCGGTGCGCCCCCTGGACCATTGGATGAGCCTGGCAACAGACAGAACGGCGACGCGTCACGGTGCAGTGGCGTAGCTTCGGCGGGTTGCGAGCTCAGCGCTGCGAACGAGAGCACGACGGCAACGGCAAAGGCCGCAGTGAGACACCTGGGTTGTCGATCGAAAATCATCATCCATCTCCATCTGCTGTGAACCTCAAAGCGTGCCGCTCGCGGTCCCGCAGTCGCATCAATCGGGAAATCGCGATTGCAAAGCCTGCAAGATGGGCAGCCGAGGGCTACGTTTCCGGGATCATCGTGCGCTGGAAATTCAAGATTTTCTTCGCACAGGTCCCATATCGAAGAGATAGGAAATTCTATGTATTTCCCGAATAAATACGTGTTTAACTTTCGAACGCGCTTGGAGCGACCCCGATCGACGTTGCGCATGAAAGTCTGACTGACAGCGGGAAATCGACCTCTGGAATTTTCCGCAAGATTTCAAAGAGGGTGCCATCATCTTCGGCACAAAGCAGCCATCACGCTGAAAAAGGGTAACTAATGCGGATGGAGGTTCTGCACTTGATCAAGGCAGATCAGGTCGAAGCACTCCTTGCCCGTCACTTACTGGCTAGGGCTCACGCCTTCCCCCGTGCAAACTTGAGGGTGTATCGAGGCAGGTCGGATCACGCCTACATTTCACACCACGGCGCGATGCCAACGGATATTGACGTGGTTGTTGTCCGAGAGCGCAAGAACTGGAAGGGCGCGCGGTTGGTTTTGTGCTCGGAACGATAGGTTTGGAAAAGCATTTTAAGACTCAGTCAAAGCCCTCGAAATTCATAACGGTAAAGAGTAGCTCAAGAAGCCCGCGTGCGTTTGTTTTGCACCTAGCAACCGTTGGCAGTCTGCACTCGGGCCAATCGTAACCGGTGTCATTTGGCACTTCGCTGCCCCCGAATTTTCCGAAGGTCTGCTTTGCGCCATGAGCGGCCATCCGTTGTTCTTAACTGATACGCGCCCATTTTCGCGCCCTGCTCAGTCCTCGTCCTGCCACCTGCGGAGATCCGTCTGGTCATGATAAGCCATGCGGTCCGGCTTGGTGATGAATTCAATCGTCGTGCCCCACGGCATGCGGCAATAGCAAACCTTGTTTCCAGGACCTTTCTCGGTCCCAGGGTATAGCACGCGGTGCGGTGAGTGGTGTGCCTCCCGCCTTCTCGAAGCACTCTACCGATGCGTCGATGTGGTCGGTGTAGAGAGCAAAGTGCGTGATGCCAAAGTCACTCGCCCGGATCGGCTTGGCTTCAACCTGCTGCTTTTGCTCGACGGGCTGTTCAAGGAGCAGAACCTGTCGGCCGTGGCGCGCCAGCTCGGCATGAGCCAGCCCATGGCGAGCGCCGGGTTGCGAACGCTTCGCGAATTCTTCGGAGAGTACCCCTCGCTCGCCACCCAACAGGCACTGCGCAAGATCGCCGACGCTGTCCCGGAGACCCCGGTATTTCACTGGTCAGATATCGACCCTGACGGCACCTGGATTTTCCATACTATCGAACGAGCAATCGGCAGGTTCATTCGCCCACATCTAATGAGTATCGATATCGCTGAGAAGTTTGGGAAATCCCCGCCGACCAAGGGAACCTCGGCCCGCTGTCCGGAAGAGTCCGGAATATTCTCGCTTGCCGAGTATTTGACAAAGGATGGCGCTAAGATGCTTGAGCAGGAGGAGCTAGATCCGCAAATCCCGAGCATGGGAGCTTGATGGCCAGCGTCGAATATGCCTTCAAACTGTTCGAAATCCGCAAGTTGCGCCGTCGCGGTTTCGCGGGCTGCGGCAACTAAACGTTCCGGGGAGGCTTTGAAAGTTCTATCTGCGGCGGTATGACCAAGACGAATCTGCCTCTTCCATCATCTCCGCGTCTGTGAACGTGAGAAGCGTGAGAATCTCGTCGTTCGGCAGCGGAAAGGTATGCTCGAGCATTTCATATCGCTCTGCACCGCGGCGGTCGAACCAAGCGTCGGCGCCGATCTTTCTTGGATGGGTCTGCTCGACCTTCGATCCGAACAGCGTCTCGAACGCATAGCTTTCCCGGTCCAATTCGTCGCGCGGAAACCAATGATCCGGGACGCAAGGCGGCCGTAGAAACCAGCGTCGCCCCTTCTGGCCGTGGCACACCAACATGGCGTGGAATTTGTTGCTCTGAACAAGCCGGATGGCGGTCGCAGTGCGGCTCAGGTCGGGGGCCGGCTGGGAACAGCGCAGCGCGTCATGAAAGCTTCGTTGCGAGTGGCCTTGGAGCAAGGCGCCACGACCTTGCTGCCAGTTCACTTCGCTGCGGCCATCGAATTGGGAAAACTGATTTTCGGCTTCAAAGAAAATTTGTTCGCGTCTTACGCGAGATCGATTGCAGCTTAGGGAGAATTGCCATGGATACTTCATCCCTTACCTCGCTGTCCGTAGGATTAGTATCGATTGATGACCATCAGCTTTCGATGGGCCGTCGATCGAACAGCCTTGCTGCTCGTTCAAGGACAGCGCGAATCCGATTAGGATCGTTCTGATGGGTACTCCGAGCGATCTCGCAGCTGCCGCCAGTTCCCCCTCGAGCACGCGGGACAAATGATAATGAGCGCTTTTCCAGTCGTTACTTTCCCGGCTTCCGATGAGAGCCTTCAAGGGTTCATCGCTAGAGCTTGCGACGAAAATGGTCACCCGGCGGTGCCCCATGCTCTTGGGCTGGCAGGCTTTAAGACGTTTGGTGCCCGCTTTCTGTCGAATAGCGAAGCAGCGGATACTCAGAAGCTAAGCGCATTTTTCGGATGCCGCGAAGATGAACTGCGTCATCGTTTTCATTTGCCCGTAGGAGTTGAAGGGAGCTCAAGCTCATTTGTGGGCTACTTCGGCCAGCCGATTCGAAAGAATATGCGCGAGCCCGTTCTGAGGCGTGTCTCGCCCGCGTCATTGCAAATATCGCCGTATCATCGTGGAAGTTGGATGTTGAGGCCGCTTCATTACTGCCCGGAGAGTGGTGAAAAGCTAGTTTCCTCCTGTCCCAACCCGAACTGCGGACGATCGCTGGGCTGGAACACGGCTTACGGCATTCCTTTTTGCGAATACTGCCTCGACGAAGATTGCGGACCGACGACCGACCTCCGCAACTTCCCCCAACCGATGCTCGAAGATCAGGATTTCAAGATCTATGCGTCTGTCGCCCGTTTCCTGACTGACCCGTCCAACAGAGACAAAACCGTGCCCGATTGCTTCTCGACATGGAAGGGATGGGAGATCTTCGATCTTGTGGCGATGCTTGCAATTTTCCTGTTCAAGCGGTTTGGCGATCGGACCGGATTGCGTGGTGGTCAGATTTTTCAACTCGAAGGCTGGCATGAAAATTTCATGCTGGCTGCACGCGCGGTCATGGACTGGCCGCACGGCATGGGCGCTGTCGTTCAGCTAATGAGAGAAACTGCGGATTCGCGGGCTGGCTATTACGGTCTGCGGAAAGAACTCGGCCCGTTGGCAGACTTTGGCGTCCACTACGGCGCAACCCCGAGGATCGTCGCGGAAGTTAGCACGGCGACTAACAACTTCTACGTCTCAAACGGACGAACTAGGCCTGGGACTAGTTACGAAGCCCTCGAAAATGCACGTTATCGGCTATTGTCCTACCGTGAGGCAGTCCGAAAGCCCGGCGTCAATCCAGCCTATCTGACCTCAATCGTGAAGCATCGCGACATTGAAGTCGTTCAGGCTGACGCTGCAAAACACGCTCCCGTCTTTTTCAACGAAAGCGAACTGAATCAACTATTGAAGGAGCGCAGTCAGCTACGGCCGCTCGACCGACTCCCGGTCATAACCGGCCTGCCAATGTTTGTGGTGCATGGGCTTGTGCAATCGGGTCACTTCTGCCTCGCGGCAGGTGCAGTCGCACGGTTTCGATCGGCGGTCTTTCACCCGAGCGAGATCGAAAGGCTCGAGGCGCGACTTCTTGCGAACGCAATCGAGCAGGACGTTGACAATGCCAAGCCATTGCTGATCGCGATCAGGGATACCTGCAGCAGAGGTAGAAATCTTCTGCCGCTGCTTCGTCTCTGTCTCGACGGAGACCTGCAGTACTCCTTCCACGGAGGTTCCGAGCCCTTGCTCTCGCGCATCATGGTACGCGAAGAAATCCTCCTCGCTTCCATCAGGAAGATTTCCAATCACTCGGTCCCGGTGCCAGACAAGATGTCGCGGAGGGACGTGTCGATCTACCTCGACGTTGACAATGACGACATCATTGGCCTGGTCCAGGCAGGTCTGTTGAAAGTAGCCGACCTGAGATATGGCAGAATGGTGGAAGGCAAAAGTGTCATCGATTTTGCCGAAAAGTACATGTCGACACATTTCATCGCGCGACGCTTCAAATTTGCCACCCGTTCCGTCCAAAAAAATCTGGCGCTCCTCAACATCAAGCCTGCTGCAGTTTTTCAATCGGCCAATCGGACGGAAGGTTATGCTTGGCATAGACGGGATATTGATCTGTACCTAGGGTGATGCTCGCCACCGCCGCAGACCGATCACAGGCCCCTTCGGGGCCTTTTTCGTGATCCATCGATATAGACTCGCCGTTATTGAAAAAAGCGACTCAGGGCGAAAATGAAAAGGCCGGTTTTATTGGGCCTAATAGACTCGCTCTTAACTTGGCCCGATAAATGAAGCGGAAATGGCGCGCCCGAAAGGATTCGAACCTCTGACCCCGTGATTCGTAGTCACGTGCTCTATCCAGCTGAGCTACGGGCGCGTGCCGCGATGTGGGGCCAAAGCCGCCAGCACCGGATGCGTTTCGGAAACGATGTTTGCGAAAGCGGGCCATAGCTACCGGGTCGAGCCCGGCTTGGCAAGCGCCCTGAGCCGCTTATTTCACTCCCGTGACATACCCGGAAAAGACGGCTCAGGCCCGCGCGCGTTCGTTACGGATGCTGTGCAGTTCCACCGGCCGGTCGGGAAGGCTGATCCGGAAGGTGGCGCCCAAAGTGCCTTCCACAAGGTGAATATCGCCGTCATGGGCGCGGACCAGTTCGGCCGCGATCGCGAGGCCCAGCCCACTACCGCCGGGGCGGGACGAGCCCTGAAATGCCTCGAACAGGTGGTCGCGCGCCCGCTGCGGGACGCCTGGGCCGGTGTCGGACACTTCGAGAATGGTGACAGCGCCTTCGCGGCGGCCGGTGATGCGGATCTGCTGCGGGGCGACGTCGCTCTGCGGCTGCCCCTCCAGCGCCTGGGCCGCATTGCGGACCAGATTGAGCAAAATGCGAAACAACTGATCGGGATCGGCATCAATCATCAGCCCGCGCTCGATGGCGTTGACCCAGCCGATCGACACGTCGGTCGCGAGCCCGGCCGATTCGCGGACTTCGTTGACCACCGGTTCAACGAGAATCATCTTGCGGTCGGGGGCAGCTTCCTGCGCGCGGCCATAAGAGAGTGTCGACTGGCAGAAGGCGATGGCGCGCTCCAGCGAGCGCATCAGCTTCGGCGCGAAGCGCTGCACGCGGGGATCGGGCACGCTGGCGAGCTGATCCGACAGCAATTGTGACGACGCAAGCAGATTGCGCAGGTCATGATTGATCTTCGAGACCGCGAGGCCGAGCGCAGCGAGACGACTCTTCTGATGCAGCATCGAAACGAGATCGCGCTGCATGTCGGACAATTCGCGCTCCGCCACGCCGATTTCGTCAGCGCGCTGGCTCGGCACGATGATCCGCGCCGAGCTCTCGGGGTTTTCATGGAAAGCGACGAGATTGGCCGTCAAATTCCGCATCGGCCGCACGAAAAGATAATGCAGCGCCAGATAGACCAGCCCCGCAGAGAGAATCGCCAATCCCAGCGACACCCACAACAGATTGCTGGAAAAGCGATACATCGCCTGCCGCAGCGGTAACTCATCGACCACCACTTCAATGAATTGCGCCCCGCCGGGCGCCGGCCCGATGATGCGCATCGTCTGATCGCCGGTTTCCAGCATGACCTCGAACGCATCGACAATCGCCGACCACACCGTCATCGACCGCATATCGATGTCATGGTCGATCTGCGCCGGCAGATCCGCGCTGGCGAGCAGACGGCGCTGCTGGCCCATCTTGATGGCCACCGCACGGGCGCCGATGCTGCTCAGGATTTGTCGCGACAGCGATTCCGGGACCATGCCGAGCGGCGCGGCATCCAGCACCAGTGCTGCCGTATTGGCCGCGGCCAGCCTGTCGTTCAGCCTGTTGATCCGGAAATTGGCGATCGAGGGCACATAAATGAGAATTTCGGCAATCAGCACCAGCGGAATGGTGAGCAGCAACAGCTTGCCCGACAGCCCCAGCCGTCGCATGGGGCCGAGCCTGAACGCGGGCTCGATGGGCTTTTCGCCGGCCGAAGACACAATATTGGCCTCTGATCTCACGGTCTGACGCTGAACTATCGAGAGATACGGGTCCAACGACGATTTGTTACGATGATGTTTGCGACCAGTTCTTAAATTTGTCCGCTGAGCGAACACGCTTAAGCCATAGAGCAATTTCACAACCGCCAACAACCTGAAAACACCGGGAAATTGGGATTAATCCCATGGTTCCAAGAATTTGGCGGATCAGAACACCGCTACAGGGCAACATTGACGAAAACAGGACGCTCCCGTATAAGCCCGCCAACTGTCCGCGATGACCCGGTTTTGGATCGGGTGCGGCTCGTCTTTGGGCCGGAAATGGCTCGTTGAGCCAACATCTTAGGACTTACCTCAAATTACTCGGCGAATTGCCCGGTCAGCGGAGAACGACCCGTGAAGCGGACTTATCAACCCAGCAAATTGGTGCGCAAGCGCCGTCACGGCTTCCGCGCTCGCTTGGCGACCGTTGGCGGCCGCAAGGTTCTGGCTGCGCGCCGCGCACGTGGCCGCAAGCGCCTCAGCGCCTGATCGGATCTCTTCCGAGAGTTCATCATGGACCGGTTACGGCAGCGGGCGGACTTTCTCGCCGCTGCCAATGGGCCGCGGGTGAACAGCCCTGCCTTTGTGATGCAAACCCGGCGACGTGACGACGACGGCCCGATCAGGGTCGGCTTTACCGTGACCAAAAAAAACGGAACCGCCACCGAGCGGAACCGTATCCGGCGCAGGCTTCGCGAACTGGTGAAGCGCGTCGATGTCTTATCCATGCGACCCCACAGCGATTATGTGCTAGTCGGCCGTCGTGTCGCGCTCCAACGCGATTTCACGATGATGCTCGACGACCTCCGCTCGGCGCTGCACCGCCTCGATCGGCAATCTTCTAAGACGCAATCTTCTAAAACCAGCGTGACCTGACGCTTTCAGCCTGCGACAAGCGCGCAGCCGGAAGCGAGAGCCGCACCCGCATTTGAATGACGAGACCTGAACGATGACCGACAATCGCAACACCATCATTGCCGTCATTCTGTCCGGCCTGGTGCTGATCGGCTGGCAATATTTCTACAACATCCCGCAGATGGAGAAGCAGCGCGCACAGACCGCGACGCAGACCCAGCTCGCCAACCCGACCGCACAGCCAAACGCCACGCCCGGCAGCACGACGCCGACCGCGAATTCCACCGCCGCAGGCGGCGCACCCACGAATGTGGCGCCGGCCAACGCTCCGATCGTCAGCCGCGACAGCGCCATTGCAGCGTCGCAGCGCGTCAAGATCGACACGCCGCGCATCTCCGGCAGCATCGCGCTGAAGGGCGCGCGCCTCGACGATATCTCGCTGACCAAGTTCCGCGACACCGTGGATCCGAAGTCGCCGGCGATCGTGTTGTTCTCCCCGTCGGGCACGGCCGCACCTTATTATGCCGAGTTCGGCTGGGTCGCCGCCGCCGGTGCGAACACCAAGATTCCCGACCAGAACACCCAGTGGCAGCAAGAAGGCTCCAACGCCCTGACGCCGACCACGCCCGTCGTGCTCAAGTACAACAACGGCGACGGCCTGACTTTCACCCGCACCATCTCGATCGATGACCGCTACCTGTTCTCGGTCAAGGATGACGTCAGCAATATCGGCAACGCGCCGGTGACGCTGTATCCCTTCGCGCTGATCTCGCGCCACGGCACGCCGCATGTCGAAGGCTATTATATCCTGCATGAAGGCCTCGTCGGCTATCTCGGCGACCAGGGCCTGCAGGAATACGGTTACAAGAAGATCGACGAAGCCAAGGCGGTGAATTTCAAGGTCACCAATGCCTGGCTCGGCATCACCGACAAATACTGGGCTTCGGCGCTGCTGCCCGACACTAATGCGCAGCTGCAGGCCCGTTTCTCGTCGAACCTGACCGGCACCCAGCGGACCTACCAGACCGATTATCTGCAGGACGCGCAGACCATCGCCATCGGCGGCACCGGCACGGCCAATGCCCGCCTGTTCGCCGGCGCCAAGGAAGCGGCCACTGTCGGCATCAACTTCCCGCTGGCTGTTGGCCTCGGCGGCTACAATCAGGCGCTCGGCCTCAACCACTTCGACCTTCTGATCGACTGGGGCTGGTTCTACTTCATCACCAAGCCGATGTTCCTGGCGCTCGACTGGTTCTTCCACCTGTTCGGCAATTTCGGCATCGCCATTCTGCTCGTCACCGTGCTGGTGAAGATCATCTTCTTCCCGCTGGCCAGCAAGTCCTACGCTTCGATGGCGAAGATGAAGGCCGTGCAGCCGCAGCTGGCGGCGCTCAAGGAGCGCTTCCCTGACGACAAGATGAAGCAGCAGCAGGAGATGATGGAGATCTACAAGAAGGAGAAGATCAACCCGATCGCCGGTTGTCTTCCCGTCATGTTGCAGATCCCGGTGTTCTTCTCGCTTTACAAGGTTCTGTTCGTCACCATCGAAATGCGCCACGCGCCGTTCTTTGGCTGGATCAAGGATCTGTCGGCGCATGATCCGACCAATCTCTTCAACCTGTTCGGCCTGATCCCCTTCGATCCGACGACGATTCCGGTGTTCGGCCACTATCTCGCGCTCGGCATCTGGCCGATCATCATGGGCATCACGATGTGGTTCCAGATGAAGCTGAATCCGACACCGCCGGATCCGACCCAAAAGATGATCTTCGACTGGATGCCGCTGATCTTCACCTTCATGCTGGCCGGCTTCCCGGCTGGTCTCGTGATCTACTGGGCTTGGAACAACACCCTCTCGGTGCTGCAGCAGGCCTACATCATGAATCGCAACGGCGTGAAGGTCGAACTGTTCGACAACGTGAAGTCGACCTTCGCGAAGAAGCCGGCTGAAAAGAAGACGTAACCCTTGGAGCCCTCATCCTGAGGAGCGGCCACTTGGCCGCGTCTCGAAGGACGAGGGCGGGGCGCTCATGGTTCGAGACAGCGCTTGCGCGCCTCCTCACCATGAGGGCCGGAGCAGCACAGAAAGCCACTTCGCATGACCACTGACACCGATGCGAAGCTGATCGAACAGGGCCGCCTGCTGTTCGCAGGCGAATGGACGTTCATCTGGGCCTCGCCCTCGATCGAGACGCTCCCGCCGATGGCAGGAATGGAAGTGGCCTTTGCCGGCCGCTCCAATGTCGGCAAATCCAGCCTGATCAATTCGCTGACCGGGCGCAACGCGCTGGCGCGGACCTCGCATACGCCAGGCCGCACCCAGGAGCTGATCTTCTTCGAAGGTCCCGATGGCTCCGACTTCCGGCTCGTCGACATGCCCGGCTACGGCTATGCCTCGGCGCCAAAGGTCAAGATCGCGTCCTGGACCAAGCTGATCTACAATTTCCTCCAGGGCCGGGCGAGCCTCGCGCGCGTCTACGTCCTGATCGACTCCCGGCATGGCTTGAAGGATGTCGATCTCGACGTGCTCAAGTCCCTCGATCGCTCGGCGGTCAGCTACCAGATCGTGCTGACCAAGGCTGATCAGGTGAAGAAGAGCGAACTCGACAAGACCTTCGAAGAGGTTCGCACCGAGTTGCGGACTCACCCGGCAGCCTTTCCGGACGTGCTGGTTACATCGTCGCGCACCGGCGACGGCATGGCCGAATTGCGGGCTGCAATGGTCCGCCTGTTGAACGAGCGCAACTGATGACCCGCTTTAGCCTATTTCGCATTCTTGTCATCCTGGCCGGCGTGATGGGCGCCGACGGCGTCATTCTCGCCGCGGCTTCGGCGCATCAGCCGGACGCGACGCGACTGGCCTCGGCCTCCTCGATGCTGCTGTTTCATGCCGCCGCCATTCTCGGTGCCGTCGCCCTGATCGAGCGCGGCGTCGCCCATCTGCAGATCGGCCTGACGGCCGCCTTCGGCTTCGTTATTGCTGCCGCGCTCTTCGCCGGCGACCTGACCCTGCGCCAATATGTCGGTCACGGCTTGTTCACAATGGCCGCGCCGACCGGCGGCACCCTGCTGATCCTGAGCTGGCTGGCGCTGGCGGTATCCGCAGCTTGGCCGCGCCCCACCTGACGCCGGGCCACTGGACAGAGCAGCGATGCTTTGCGCGGCGGCAATCAATCGGCTAGAACGCGCCGCAGATTGCTCACCGTGAGATCCGCTTCATGACCGACGCGCCCATCATCAGTGCTCTCGACCAGGCCCGCATCCTGTCGGAGGCGCTGCCCCACATGCAGCAATATGACGAAGAGACGATCGTCATCAAATATGGCGGGCACGCCATGGGCGCCGAGGATACCGCCCGCGCATTTGCCCGCGATATCGTTCTGCTGGAGCAGACCGCTATCAATCCAGTGGTCGTGCATGGCGGCGGCCCGCAGATCGCGCAGATGCTGCAGCGTCTCGGCATCAAATCGGAATTCGCCGCCGGATTGCGCATCACCGACGCGGCGACCATCGAGATCGTCGAGATGGTGCTGGCCGGCTCGATCAACAAACAGATCGTCAGCTACATCAACGAAGCCGGCGGCAAGGCCGTTGGTCTCTGCGGCAAGGACGGCAACATGGTCACCGCGTCGAAGGCGACGCGCACCATGGTCGATCCCGATTCGAACATCGAGAAGGTGGTCGATCTCGGCTTTGTCGGCGAGCCGGAAAAGGTCGATCTCACGCTGCTCAACCAGCTGATCGGCTATGAGCTGATCCCGGTGCTGGCGCCGCTCGCAGCAAGCAAGGACGGCAAGACCTTCAACGTCAATGCCGATACCTTTGCCGGCGCCGTCGCAGGCGCGCTGAAGGCCAAGCGCCTGCTTCTGCTCACCGACGTGCCGGGCGTGCTCGACAAGTCGAAGAAGCTGATCCCGGAACTGTCGATCAAGGATGCCCGCAAGCTGATCGCCGACGGCACTATTTCCGGCGGCATGATCCCGAAAGTCGAGACCTGCATCTATTCGCTCGAACAGGGTGTCGAAGGCGTCGTGATCATCGACGGCAAGACCCCGCATGCCGTGCTGCTCGAACTCTTCACCAATCAGGGCACGGGCACACTGATTCACAAGTGATGGACGCACCACACCACACGTCGTCATGGCCGGGCTTGTCCCGGCCATTCGCGTCTGGCTGGTGGGCGCGAAAAACATCGTTGACGATTCTCGCCAGCGTCATCTGGCTATTTGCCAGCACGGCCGCACGCGCCGATCTCAAACTCTGCAATCGCATGAGCTATGTCGTCGAAGCCGCCATCGGCATCGACGACAAGAGCGCCACCGCGACGCGCGGCTGGTTTCGCATCGATCCCGCACAGTGTCGTGTCGTCGTACAGGGCACGCTGACAGCCGACCGCATCCTGCTGCATGCCCGCGCGCTCAGCATCTACGGCGCCTCACCCGTGGCGCAGAACGGCACCGACAACCTGTGCATCGCGCCGGATAACTTCGTCATCGCTGCTGCCCGGCAATGCCGTGCCGGACAGTCACAAGTGCCGTTCACGATGATCAAGCCGACGCAGACCGACGACGGCAATATGGTCGCCTATCTCGCGGAAGACAGCGAATATGACGACGAACAGGCCAAGCTCGCCGCGATCCAGCGCCTGCTGGTGATCGCCGGTTACGACGCCGCCCCCATCGACGGCGTGGATGGGCCGAAGACCCAGAGTGCGCTCTCGTCCTTCCTCAAGAGCCGTAGTCTTGCTGCCGATGTGGTTTCAACGCCGAATTTCTTCGAGACAATGATCGCCGCCGTGCAGGCGCCCTCCGCAACAGGCCTGACCTGGTGCAACGACACGTCCTACAAGGTGATGGCGTCAGTCGCGACCGATGATGGCAAGGGCGTTGTCAGCCGCGGCTGGTATCGCATCGAACCAGGCAAGTGCCTGCGGCCGGATATTGTCGGCCAACCCCGCCAGATCCTCAGTTTCGCCGAGGCCGTCGACGACAATGGCCGCAGCATCAAGCTCAACGACAAGCCGCTGAGCTGGGGCGGCGTTCGCATGCTCTGCACGCGCGAGAGCAAATTCGAGATCCGCGAACACAGTGACTGCAATACCCGCGGCCTCACCAGCGCCGGCTTCGCCATCGTCGATATGTCCGGCGGCGGCAAGACGCTGCGCTTTGGGACACCGTGACGGCCAGCCAACAGAGACAATCAATGACCCTGCCGACCAAATCGCCGCGCGCCTTCAACCATGTCGAGACATGGGTGTTCGATCTCGACAACACGCTGTATCCGCACCACGTGAACCTGTGGCAGCAGGTCGATGGCAAGATCCGCGACTTCGTCGCGAATTTTCTCAGGATTTCGCCCGACGCGGCCTTCAAGGTTCAGAAGGACTATTACAAGCGTTACGGCACCACCATGCGCGGCATGATGACCGAACACGGCGTCCGCGCCGACGACTTTCTGGCTTTCGTCCACGAGATCGATCATTCGCCGCTCGAGCCCAATCCGGTGATGGGCGCCGTGATCGCACAACTGCCAGGCCGCAAACTGATCCTGACTAACGGCTCGGTCGCCCATGCCGGCGCGGTACTGGAGCGCCTCGGTTTCGCCGACCAGTTCGAAGCGATCTTCGACATCATCGCCGCCGATCTTGAACCGAAGCCCGCGCAGCAGACCTATGACAAGTTCCTCCGCCTGCACGGCGTCGATCCCTCCAAGGCCGCCATGTTCGAGGACCTGTCGCGCAACCTCATAGTGCCGCACAAACTCGGCATGACGACCGTGCTGATCGTGCCCGACGGCGCCAAGGAGGTCGTGCGCGAGGACTGGGAACTGGAAGGCCGCGACGACGACCATGTCGACCACGTCACCGACGATCTGACGGGGTTTCTGGGAGCGCTGAACAAGGCCCGGTAGGGCGGGATGGCCGCCCGCGCGTCTTGACTCTCCCCGGCCAAATCCCGACAAAAGCTTCAAGAAATCACCTTTTACCCACGATCTGCCCAAGGAAATCGCGATGTCGCTGACCGCCCTCGAATCCACCATCAATGCCGCCTTCGAGGCGCGCGACAATGTCAACGCCTCGACCAAGGGCGAGGTGCGAGATGCCGTCGATCAGGCGCTGAACCTGCTCGACAAGGGCGAGGCCCGCGTCGCCGTCCGCGCCGACGATGGCAAGTGGACCGTCAATCAGTGGCTGAAGAAGGCCGTGCTGCTGTCGTTCCGCCTCAACGACATGGCGCAGATCTCTGGTGGTCCCGGCGGCGCGGCCTGGTGGGACAAGGTGCCCTCGAAGTTCGAGGGATGGGGCGACAACACCTTCCGCGACGCCGGCTTCCGCTCTGTACCGGGCGCTATCGTGCGCAAGTCCGCCTTCATCGCCAAGAACGTCGTGCTGATGCCGTCTTTCGTCAATCTCGGCGCCTATGTCGATGAGAGCTCCATGGTCGACACCTGGTCGACGGTGGGCTCCTGCGCCCAGATCGGCAAGCGCGTGCACATTTCGGGCGGCGTGGGCATCGGCGGCGTGCTGGAGCCGCTGCAGGCGGGCCCGGTGATCATCGAAGACGACTGCTTCATCGGCGCCCGCTCGGAAGTCGCTGAAGGCGTGATCGTGCGCAAGGGCGCGGTGCTGGCCATGGGCGTCTTCCTGGGCGCATCGACCAAGATCGTCGATCGCGAAACGGGCGAAGTGTTCGTCGGCGAAGTGCCGGAATATGCGGTGCTGGTCCCCGGCAACCTGCCCGGCAAGCCGATGAAGAACGGCCAGATCGGCCCCTCCACCGCCTGCGCCGTGATCGTGAAGCGTGTCGACGAGCGCACCCGCTCCAAGACCAGCATCAACGAGTTGCTGCGCGACTGATTTGTCGTTTCGTCCGGTTTGCGCGTAGCATCGTGCAAACCGGACCGATCCGTTGAATTGAGGGCTGCCATGGACTGGACCACGCTGCTTTTCAGCTTCAAGGGACGGATCAACCGCGGCAAATACTGGCTCGCGATCCTGATCTACATAGTGGCCTGGATCGCCTTCGTGGCTGCTGCCGTGATGTGGCTCGGCGGATTCGACACCGACCGGCTGTTCAGCATGGTCGGCGGTGCGTTGCTGCTGTGGCTGGCCGCCATCGTCCTGATCGTCGCCGGCACCTGGTCCGGCATCGCCACCGGCATCAAGCGGCTGCACGACCGCGAGAAGAGCGGCTGGTGGATCCTGGTGTTCTGGCTTGGGCCGAGCGTCCTCAGCGGCATCGGCAGCACCAGCAGCGCGAGCACCAGCTTCGTCTTTCATATCGCCAGCTTCGCCGTGACCATCTGGGCCATCGTCGAACTGGGCTTCCTGCGCGGCACCGCCGGGCCGAACGAATACGGTCCCGATCCGCTTGCCGCGCTTGCCACTGCACCAAGGGTCTGATGTCCACCGACGCTCTCTCCATCGCTCAAGATCTTCTCCGCTGCCCCTCAGTCACTCCTGCTGACGCCGGCGCCCTCGGCGTGCTCGAGAGCCTGCTGACGTCGGCCGGCTTCGAAGTCCATCGCGTCACCTTCAGCGAGGAAGGCAGCGCCGACATCGAAAACCTCTATGCGCGCATCGGGACTTCCGCGCCGCATATCTGCTTCGCCGGCCATACCGACGTGGTGCCGCCCGGTGATGAAGCGGCGTGGACCCATGGCGCTTTCTCCGGCGACGTAAAGGACGGGCTGCTTTACGGCCGTGGTGCCGTCGACATGAAGGGTGGCATCGCCGCGTCAGTCGCCGCAGTGCTGGACTATCTGGCGGCGAATGACGGCAAGCCGCAAAAGGACGGCGGCGGTTCGATCTCCTTCCTCATCACCGGCGACGAAGAAGGCATCGCCGTCAATGGCACCGTGAAGCTGCTGCAATGGGCGGCCGAGCGCGGCGAAAAGTTAGATCATTGCATCGTCGGCGAGCCGTCGAATGTCGAGGAGATGGGCGACACGATCAAGATCGGACGCCGCGGGTCGCAATCAGGCACGCTGGTGGTCGATGGCGTGCAGGGCCATGTGGCCTATCCGCATCGGGCGTCGAATCCGGTGCCCGACATCGCCGCGCTGATCACAGCGCTGAGCAGCGACCCGCTCGATCAGGGCAATGCGCAGTTTCAGCCGTCCAATCTCGAATTCACCTCGGTGGATGTCGGCAACAAGGCGACCAACGTCATCCCCGCGCAAGCGCGAGCGAAGTTCAATATCCGCTTCAACGACCATCACACGCAGGCGTCATTGCGCGACCTGATCGATGCACGCGTCGCAACTGCCGCCGGCAATCGCATTCGCGCGCATGTGATTTGGGAGCCGAGCAATTCGGACAGCTTCGTCACAAAGCCCGGCGCATTTACCGATACGGTCGTCGCCGCGATCAAGGATGTCACCGGCCGTACACCGGATCTCAACACGGGCGGCGGAACCTCGGATGCGCGCTTCATCAAGAACTACTGCCCGGTGATTGAATTCGGCTTGGTCGGGCAGACCATGCATCAGATCGACGAACACACGAAGGTTGCCGATCTGGAGAAGCTCACCCAAATCTATCGCGGCGTGCTGGATCGGTATTTCGCATGAACGGCAAGATTCTCGTCCTCACCGCGCTCGAAAGCGAGCTCGACAAATCACGCGCGCCTGCCGAGATCGAGGTGATTTTCACCGGCGTCGGCAAGATCAACACCACGATCGCAACGCTTCAGGCGGTGCAGGCCATGCAGCCCAAGCTCGTCGTGAACTACGGCACCGCCGGCAAGCTAAACACCAAACTCAACGGCCTCGTCGAGGTCAGCGACGTGATCCAGCGCGACATGAATGCCGAGCCGTTGGCGCCGCGCGGCCGCACGCCCTTTGCGCCCGATCTCGACCGCCTGGTCTCGGGCCAGCGCGGCGTGATCTGCGGCAGCGGTGACAGTTTCGTCACCTCCACCGATCCTTGGCTGGTGTCGAACAATGTCGACATCGTCGATATGGAACTGTTTGCCATCGCGCAGGTCTGCCTGCGCCATGGCATCCGCTGGCGCGCCTTCAAGTTCATCACCGACGACGCCAATGATTTCGCACATGAACACTGGACGGCCAATGTCGCCAATGGCCAGGATCTGTTCTGGGACGCGATGAAGGGCGTGAAGGTCTAGTAGTCGACCTTTACCAGATACAGCCCATCCGGCGGCGCCACGATGCCGCAGGCGCTGCGGTCCTTCGCGGCAAGCGCCGCAGCCAGATCGTCCGGCGTCCAGCTGCCGTTGCCGACCCAGACCAGTGAGCCAACCATCGAGCGCACCTGGCTGTGCAGGAACGAGCGAGCGGAGGTCGTGATAGTGATCGCCTCACCGTTCTGCACCACATCGAGCTGATCGAGCGTGCGGATCGGCGACTTGGCCTGGCATTCGGTATCGCGAAAGGTCGTGAAGTCGTGTCGACCGAGCAAACGCTTCGCAGCCTCGCTCATGGCAGCGACATCGAGCGGGCGCGGCACGCGCCAGACCCGGCCGGCATCGACGGCGAGGTTCGCGCGGCGATTGGTGATGCGATAGACATAGTGGCGTTTGATGGCCGAGAACCGCGCCTCGAAATCATCCGGCACGATATCAGCCGACAGCACGCCGACCGGGTGTGGCCGCAGATGGGCATTCATGCCATCGCGAAAGCGACCCGGCACCAGCACTTTCGGCACGTCGCAATGGGCGACCTGGCCGAGCGCATGGACGCCGGCATCGGTGCGACCGGCGCCATGGACGCGGATCGACTCGCCGCAAATGGCCTCGGCGGCACGCTCCAGCGCGCCCTGTACGGTCAGCGTCGCGTTGGCCTGCACCTGCCATCCGGAAAATGGCGCGCCGTCATATTCGATGATCATCTTGTAGCGCGGCATCAGCCCACCTGCAGAGGCGGCTTCAGCGGCGTGCCACGCAGAAATTCACTGGCCTTCATCGGCTGCTTGCCGGCGCGCTGCAGGTCGATGATCCGGATCGCGCCCTCGCCGCAGGCGATGGTGAGCTGATCGTCGATGATCTCGCCGGGCGCACCCGCGCCCTTTGCAAGCTCGCAGCGCAGAACCTTCACGCGCACCGCCTCGCCCTCGATCGGCACTTCGCACCACGCGCCGGGAAACGGCGACAGGCCATGACAATGCCGAAGCACGTCGCGCGCCGGCTTCGACCAGTCGATCTTGGCCTCGGCCTTGTCGATCTTGGCCGCGTAGGTGACGCCGTCTGCGCTCTGCGGGGTCAGGCTCAGCCGTCCCCTTTCCAGCGCACCCATGGCCCGCACCATCAAGTCGGCACCAAGCGGCGCCAGCGCATCGTGCAGGTCCAGCGCCGTCATCGCATCGGTGATCGCCAGGCGCTCGGCCATGGCGACATCGCCGGTGTCGAGGCCGATATCCATCTTCATCACCATGACGCCGCTCTCGGCGTCGCCCTCCATGATGGCACGATTGATCGGCGCCGCGCCGCGCCAGCGCGGCAGTAGCGAGCCGTGCAGGTTGAAGCAACCTAGGGGCGGCACATCGAGAATGTTCTGCGGCAGGATCATGCCGTAGGCGACGACGACCGCAGCCTCGGCCTCATGCGACCGGAACTCGACTTCCGCCTCCGGCGTCCGCAGCGTTTTCGGCGTGAAGACGGGAATGCCGAGCCGTTCAGCCTCGCGCGCCACCGGCGTCGGCTGCAGCTTCATGCCCCGGCCGGCGGGCTTTGCTTCGCGGGTATAGACGGCGACGATCTCATGGCCGTGGGCCACGAGTTCGAGCAGCGTCGGCACCGCGAAATCCGGCGTGCCCATGAAGATCAAACGAAGCGACATAGGTCGGAGCCGATCTGTTGCAGCGTTGCGCGGAGAAGCTACTCCGCGCGCTTGGCGAGCTTGGTGAACTTCTTCAGCACGCGGTCGCGCTTCAGCTTGGAAAGGTAATCGACGAACAGCACGCCATTGAGATGGTCGATCTCGTGCTGAATGCAGGTCGCGAACAGGCCAGAGGCCTCTTCCTCGATGGTCTTGCCGTCGAGGTCCATATAACGGATCCGCACTGTCGCCGGGCGTTCCACTTCCTCGTAATATTCGGGAATCGACAGGCAGCCTTCCTCATAGACCGAGAGCTCTTCCGAGGCCGAGATGACCTCCGGATTGATAAAGACACGCGGCTTCTTGCCGTCCTCCTCATCGTCCTTCTTGGCGATGTCCATGGTGATCAGCCGCAGCGGAACCGCGATCTGGATCGCCGCCAGCCCGATCCCGGGTGCGTCATACATCGTCTCGAACATGTCGTCGGCGAGCTTGCGCACCTCCGACGTCACCTTCTCGACAGGTTTGGAGATCAGCCGCAACTGTTTGTCGGGCAGGATAATGATTTCACGAATGGCCATGGCGGCGATTTAATCTGCGCGCCGGTCCGGGTCAATCCGCTGGAAAAGCTGGACTTTGAAGGACGTCAACTCCCCGCAAACCATGAAAATTGAGGCGCGGTTAACCATGCCGGTTAAGGTCTGCTTAACCACATTTCTTAGGCTTGGGTTAACCAGGAAAATTCATTTTGCATTAACCATAAATGTTCCCTCTTCGTTCGCGCAACCGACCGAATCGGCTACAAGGATGGGATGAACGAGATTCTTTTCATGATCGGCGACATGCCGGTCACCGCCGGCGTGGCATTGATGGGCTTCAGTGCTCTGGCGCTGGGTTTGCTGCTCACCATCGCCATCATCATCGCTCGCTCCGGTAGCCGCGGCGCCGCCATGGCGATGGCCCAGGCGATCCGCGCCGACGAACTGGAAGAACGCCTCAGCGAAGTGCTGAAGGCGCAGAACGAGGCCACCGGCCGCGTCGACGCCATGGGCCAGGCCTTGGCAGGCCGTCAGGCCGACATGGCACGCGCGGTGTCCGAGCGACTGGACTCCGTGACCCATCGCGTCGGCCAATCCATGGAACAGACCACCCGCAACACGATGGAAAGCCTGAGCGCGCTGCATGAGCGGCTGGGCATCATCGACAACGCCCACAAGAACCTCACCGACCTCACCTCGCAGGTAACGACGCTCCGCGACGTGCTCGCCAACAAGCAGTCGCGCGGCGCCTTCGGTCAGGCGCGGATGGAAAGCATCGTCAAGGACGGCATGCCGAGCGGCGCCTATGCGTTCCAGCACACGCTGTCGTCGGGCAAACGGCCGGACTGCGTGATCTTCCTGCCGGACCAGCGCCCGCTGTGCATCGATGCGAAATTCCCTTTGGAGGCCGTCACGGCGCTGCATGACGCGCGCAGCGACGACGAGAAGAAATACGCAGCACAGCGCTTGCGCGCCGACGTGATGAAGCATGTCACCGACATCGCCGAGAAGTATCTGGTGGCCGGCGAGACGCAGGATACGGCGCTGATGTTCGTGCCGTCGGAATCCGTCTATGCGGAAATCCACGACGGTTTCGATGACATCATCCAGAAAGCCTATCGCGCCCGCGTCGTCTTGGTATCGCCGTCGCTGCTGATGCTGGCGATCCAGGTAATGCAGCAGATCCTGAAGGACGCGCGGATGCGCGACGCCGCCGACCAGATCCGCACGGAGGTACTGAATCTGGGCGACGACCTCACCCGGTTGCGCGATCGCGTGATGAAGCTGCAGACGCATTTCGGGCAGGCCAATGAGGACGTCCGCCAGATTCTGATTTCCGCCGACAAGATCGAAAAGCGCGCCGGCCGCATCGAGGAACTGGATTTCAGCAAGAGCGAGCCGGCGGCCGAGGTGGCCCCGGCGATCGCCAAGACCGCGGCCCCCGACATGTTCGCGCCGCTGCCGCGCAAGATTCAGGCAGGGGAATAGGCCACAGGCCGCTCCCTCCCGAATCTGCTAACCCTTCCCCATGACCAGCGCGCCTGACTCGTCCGAAGCCGCCCTCGCCTTGAAGCCCCGTGCCACCTGGCGCGAGAGCATGGCGGTGTATCTGCAGCCGCGGGTGCTGATCGTGCTGCTGCTTGGCCTGTCGTCGGGTCTGCCGCTTGCATTGTCCGGTTCCACGCTGCTGGTGTGGATGCGCGAATCCGGCGTCGATCTCGGAACCATCGGGCTGTTCGCTCTTGTTGGCACGCCCTACACGCTGAAATTCCTTTGGGCGCCGCTGGTCGATGCGCTGCATGTGCCGTTCTTCACGCGGCAATTCGGCCGCCGCCGTGGCTGGCTGGTGTTCTCGCAACTGTTGCTTATCGGCGCGATCCTGCTGCTGGCGCTCACCGATCCTGCACGCTCGCCGCTGTTCGTGGCCCTCGGCGCGCTGCTGGTCGCTGCTATGTCGTCGACGCAGGACATCGTCGTCGATGCGTTTCGTGTGGAGAGCCTGCCGGAGAGCGAACAGGCGGCCGGCATGGCGTCTTATGTCGCGGCCTATCGCATCGGCATGCTGATCTCGACCGCCGGCGTGCTGTTTCTGGTCAGCGCCTTCGAAAGCACCGGCATCGCGCGCTCCACCGCATGGATGTGGGGCTATGTGGCGATGGCTGCGATGGTGCTGATCGGCACAGTCACAGCGCTTGCGGCCACCGAGCCCGAGCAATCCGCGCAGGCCGAAGCCGCCACACGCGGCGAAAGCGCCTTCACGCGCGTGCTGCAGGCCGCAATCGGCGCGTTCTCCGAATTCCTGGCGCGCAAGGACGCCTGGGCGGCGCTGGCGTTCGTGGTGCTGTTCAAATTTACCGACGCCTTTTCCGGCACCATGACCGCGCCCTTCGTGATCGATCTCGGTTTCACGCGGAATGACTACGCCGCCATCGTCAAAGGCGTCGGCCTTGCCGCGACGCTGATTGGCGGTTTCGCTGGCGGCTTCGTGGCGCGGCGCTATTCGCTGGCGGCGAGCCTGTGGATCGGCGCTGTGTTGCAGGCGGTGTCCAATCTCGCCTTCTCGTGGCTCGCCATCGTCGGCGTCAATCAATGGGCGCTGGCACTGGCCATCTCGGTCGAGAATTTCACCAGCGCCATCGGTACAGTGATCTTCGTCGCCTACCTTTCGGCGCTGTGCAAAAACCCGCTGCACACAGCCACGCAATATGCGCTGCTCACGGCGCTCGCTGCGGTGGGGCGGACCTATCTGTCGGCAGGTGCAGGTTACGTCGCGCAGGCGACGGGATGGCCGATGTTCTTCGTCATCAGCGTGGTCGTCGCGGTGCCGAGCCTGATCCTCCTGATCTGGCTGCAGCGCCGCGCGCATTTCGAGATGCTGGGGCCGGTACGGGTTTAACCGAAGCGAACTCAGTTCGGCTTCGTCACCACGCTCCATTTCGTCACCAGCGCTTCACTCATCTGCCCGGCCTGCTCGGCGCAGGTGACTTCAGCAACCTTGAGCGCAACTTCCTTGCCGACAAGCTTCTTCAGCTGCGTGGCCTGCACGTCATTGGCAACGACGATCTCGAACGTCTCAGGTCCGGTCTCAAGATTGCACAGCCCTGCAGGCGCCGGCAGCCGACGCGGCTCGCTGACCACTTGATACACATTGGTGCGCTTGCCCTTGGCATCGCGGCTGCGCATGGCGTTGAGCTGCCCGGTCAGCACATCGCCGATCTTCATGGTCTTCGGTGCCACCGGTGCGGCTGGCGGAGCCGGCGTTTCGGTCGCGCCTCCGGCAGCCGTAGCAAACAGGCCGGCCGCACAAATCGCAGCGGCCCAGGTCGGCAAAGCCTTCAAGTCATATCGTGTCATCAATGCTCTTCCAGTCTTAAAACAGCGTCCGCTGTCGCATTGCTGCCGACAGCGTGCCTTCGTCGAGATAATCGAGTTCACCACCAACCGGCACGCCATGTGCCAGCCGCGTCACCTTCACATTGGCCTCCTGCAGGAGGTCGGTGATGTAATGTGCCGTGGTCTGCCCATCAACCGTCGCATTCAGCGCCAGGATGATTTCGCTCACCTCTGAATCATGCGCACGTGACACCAGCGCGTCGATGGTCAGATCCTGCGGGCCGACGCCGTCGAGCGGCGACAGCGTTGCACCCAATACATGATATTTGCCCGTCGTCGCATGGGCGCGTTCGAGCGCCCACAAGTCCGCGACATCGGCGACCACCACGATGGTCGAGGGATCGCGGCGCGGGTCCGTGCAGATCGTGCAGGGATTCTGCGTATCGATATTGCTGCAGACCTTGCAGACCTGAATCCGGTCGATCGCCACCTGCAAGGCACCGGCTAGCGGCGTCATCAGCGCCTCGCGCTTCTTGATCAGATGCAGCGCGGCACGCCGGGCCGAGCGCGGGCCAAGACCGGGCAGCCGCGCCAGCAGTTGAATCAGGCGCTCGATTTCCGGGCCAGCCGTGGATGCCATCTCAGGTGAGGCCCATCCCCGGCGGCAGACCGAGGCCGCCGGTCAGCGCCTGCATCTTCTCTTGCATCGCAGCTTCCGCCTTGCGGCGCGCATCACCGAGCGCTGTGACCAGCAGATCCTCAAGGATCTCGACTTCGTCGGCTTTAACCAGCGAGGGATCGATCTTCACGGCCTTCACTTCGGTCTTCGCGGTCATCCGCACGGACACGAGGCCACCGCCGGAGATACCTTCGACCTCGACATGGTCGAGCTCGTCCTGCATCGCCTTCATCTTCGATTGCAGCTGCGCTGCCTGTTTCATCATGCCGAGAAAATCAGCCATGAGTTTTCCTTCGCAGTTCGATTAATCGTCGTCGTTGAGACCGTCGGTCGCGTCATCGCTGATCAGGTCGCTATCGCTGCCGTTGAAGTCGGGCGGCTCAGGGGCGATGACACGAACCTCGACCTTCGCACGCGGAAACCGTGCCAGCACTTCCTTGACCCGCGGATCGGCTTCCGCCGCGCGCTGGCGTTCGTTCTTCTGCTCGAGCTGCTGATCGCGCAGCGTCGGCTGTCCCTGCTCGTTGGACACGATCACGGCCCAACGCCGGCCGGTCCACTGTTCGAGCTTGCGCGACAGATCGTTGATCAGCGTGCGCGACGCCGTGCGCTCCATCGCCAGCTCAAGCCGCCCGTCTTCGATCTTGATCAGGCGCACATCGGCTTCGAGCGCCCCGCGCACCATCAGGTCGCGTTTCTCGCCGGCCAGTGCGACGAGTTCAGGGAAGGTGGAAATCTTCAGCACCGCTGCGGGCGGTGCATCTGCCATGCCGACTTGCGGCCGCGGCGATGGTTCCGCGCCGCCGCGCTGCATGGTCGGACCACGCGACGCACTCGCTGACATCGTCGGCATGGCGGACGGCATCTGCGCTGACGGCAAAGATGCCGACGGAGGGGACGATGGCGCGGCACGGCCTCCACCATTCGTTGGGATCATCGGCGACGTCCCGCCATTCTGGTCGAGCATCCGGATCGCTTCATCCGGCGTCGGCAGATCGGCAACGTAAGCGATGCGCACCAGCACCATCTCTGCGGCGGCGGCGGGACGCGTCGCGCCCTGCACCTCGGTGATGCCCTTGAGCAGCATCTGCCACATCCGCGACAGCACCCGCATCGACAGCTTCGAGGCAAAATCGCGTGCGCGCAGACGTTCGGTCTCTCCAAACGCGACATTGTCGGCGGTTGCCGGCACGATCTTCACGCGGGTGACGAAATTGACGAATTCGGCAAGATCGCTCAGCACCACAATCGGATCAGCGCCGACGTCGTATTGTTCGCGAAATTCCTTAAATGCACTGGCGATGTCACCGCGCGCCAGCGAATCGAACAAGTCGATCACGCGGGTGCGGTCAGCAAGGCCGAGCATCTGCCGCACAGCATCGGCGCGGACCGTGCCCGCGGCATGCGCAATCGCCTGATCGAACAGCGACAGCGAATCGCGCACCGAGCCTTCGGCGGCGCGGGCGATGATGCCCAGCGCTTCCGGCTCGACCTCGACATTCTCTTTGCCCGCGATGTTCGACAGATGCGACATCAGCACGTCGGCATCGACGCGGCGCAGGTCGAAGCGCTGACAGCGCGACAGCACCGTCACTGGCACCTTACGGATTTCGGTCGTGGCGAACACGAACTTGGCGTGTTCCGGCGGCTCTTCCAGCGTCTTCAGGAACGCGTTGAAGGCGGCGGTCGACAGCATGTGGACTTCGTCGATGATGTAGACCTTGTAGCGCGCGCTGGACGGCGCATAGCGCACGCTGTCATTGATCTGGCGGACATCGTCGACGCCGGTATGGCTCGCGGCATCCATCTCGAGAATGTCGATATGCCGGCTTTCCATGATCGCCTGGCAGTGGATGCCCGGCGTTGGCATATGGATGGTCGGGCCTTTGACCGAGCCATCGGCCATTTCATAATTCAGCGCGCGCGCCAGAATACGCGCCGTCGTGGTCTTGCCGACACCGCGGACACCGGTAAGGATCCACGCCTGCGGAATCCGGCCGGTCTCGAACGCATTGGAGACGGTGCGGACCAGCGCTTCCTGGCCGATCAGATCGTCGAAACTGCCGGGGCGGTATTTACGCGCGAGCACGCGATAGGGCGTGGCGGCAGCAGGCGCCGGGGCAACGCCCATATCGAAACCGCTCTGGTGATCATCAGGAGGGGACGTGCCAGCGTCGGTCATCGAGGAATCCGCAATGTGTTGTCTCGTAAAGCCGGCTTGCGGAACATCTGGCGCATCATAGGCGGAACAGGACACAGGTTCCGGCCTTCGATGCTGCCTCACTCATCGAACAAGGCGCCCACCGAGCAAACGACCCATGTGCAGGACGCTGAATTTGCTCGATAAAACAAGTAGGAGACTGACGAGCGACCCGATCCGGATCTCGTTAGGGCTGCTTCCTTCCGGACCTGACCCGATTGGCGAGTGGCTCGTCCACCGCCAATCTCCCGGTGCTTATTTGGGGCCAAAATGGTCGGAAAGCAAGCGCGGCGCGTGTCGCAAGTCCGCCGCAAGTTTTGCGCAGGAAAGTCGCAAGAAAACGTGGTCCAGACGCGCAAAACCGGCCATGACGGGAGTTGTCTGCGCAGCCGCTTCCTGCGACGCTGTGCGCCTTAATCGAGAGTCAGAATGGCCGCTCCCTCCTCCTGGTCGCTGCACGAGCAGCTGCAACAAGACACCATCGACATCGGCGACCTCCCCCTCAGCCGCGTGCTGGTGGTGAAGGACGCGCACTACCCCTGGCTGATGCTGGTGCCGCGCCGCGCCGACACGACCGAGATCATCGATCTCGACGAGGTCGCGCAGGGCCAGTTGATGACCGAGATCAACCGCGTCGGCCGCGCGCTCAAAGAAATCACCAAATGCGACAAGCTCAATGTCGCGGCGCTCGGCAACATGGTGCCGCAGTTGCACGTCCACATCATCGCGCGCCGCAAGACCGATGCCGCCTGGCCGCGGCCGATCTGGGGCGTGATGCCACCACTCGCCCATGACGCGGCAGAAGTGCAGCGCTTCATCTCAGAACTCCGCCGCAAGATCTGGCTCGGTTGACCATCATGACAAGCAAGCTGTTTCCGCTCGGCCATCCGGCCTTCGTCTCCAACACGCTCGACCGCGCCGCGCATCTGCGCTTCAGCGACGAGAAACTGTTCGCGCTGGAGGGCAAAAGCTCCTCGCGCGCTTATGTGATCTACCGCGACTCGCTGGTCATGAAGAAGGATGGCGATGCCCAGCGCGCGCTGCTGACCATCGACGAGGCGCTGAAATTCGGCGCCAATCCTGGCACTGTCTTTCTGGGCCTGCGTGACGGCGATGCGGTGTTCGGCATGGGCATCGGCGCACCCGCCGTCGAAAAGCTGCTGACCCGCGACGATGTCGTCGTCAGCGAACTCCGCGGCATGGCCATGCAGGGCATGGTGCCGCCGGAGCAGCTTTCGGCGGTTGCACAGGCCAAGTCGCTCGTCTCCTGGCATCAGCGCCACGGGTTTTGCGCCAATTGCGGCGCCAAATCGTCGATGGCCGAAGGCGGCTGGAAGCGCGTTTGCCCGAGCTGCAAGACCGAGCATTTCCCGCGTACCGATCCTGTCGTCATCATGCTGGTGGAGAAGGGCGACAAGTGCCTGCTCGGCCGCCAGAAACAATTTGCGCCGGGCATGTATTCTTGCCTCGCCGGCTTCGTCGAAGCGGCTGAGACCATCGAGGACGCGGTGAAGCGCGAGATCTTCGAGGAAGCCGGCATCCGCTGCACCGACGTCACCTATTACATGACGCAGCCCTGGCCCTACCCGTCATCGCTGATGATTGGCTGTTCCGCTCGCGCCATCAGCGACGAGATCACCGTCGACAAGATGGAACTTGAGGACGCCCGGTGGTTTGACCGTGACGAGGCGATGCTGATGTGGAAACGCGAACACCCGGACGGGCTCGCGGGGCCGCACCCATTCGCCATCGCGCATCATCTGCTCGGTCGTTGGCTGCATCCCGACCAAGCCTGACCACACGGGGAATCCTTCATGAGTGCCAAGCCTGTCCACGTATTGTGTATCGGCCTGCCGGTTCGCGACCTGACCTTTGCCGTCGAAGCCGTCCCGGGGCGTGGCCAGAAATTCCCCTCCCAACGTTTCGCCCAGATCATCGGCGGCAATGCGCTCAACGCCGCCATCGGCGTCAGCCGGCTGGGTGGCCGGGCGTCGATGACCGGGCCGATGGGCGACAAGAACGAGACCGCCGACCAGTTTCTGTTCGACGACCTTGCCAAGGAAGGCATCGACTCCGCGCATCTGGTGCATATGCCGGGTCTGGTGACACCGATCTCGGCCGTCATGATCGACCCTTCGGGCGAGCGCACCATCGTCACCTTCCGCGATCCCGAACTCTGGAAGGTAAAACTGCCCGATCACGACCTGCTGCTGCAGGACTGCAGCGCCATTCTGGTCGAGAGCCGCTGCGCCGGCTTTGCCACCGAGCTTTGCATCGAGGCACGCCATCGCGGCATTCCCGTCGTCGTCGACATCGACAGCACGCTGTCGCAGCGCGAGGGCCTGCTGACCGCCTCCTCGCACCTGATCTTTTCGGACGATGCGCTGCAATCGACCGCCGGCATCACCGACAATCTCAAGGCGCTGCAGAAGATGGCGACGCTCACCTCGTCCTTCCTTGCTGTCACCCGCGGCCCCAAGGGCACCCTGTGGCTCGACGAGCAGGGACATCCCAAGGAAACCCCGGCCTTCCCCGTTCACACCGTGGACACCCTCGGCGCCGGCGACATTTTCCATGGCGCCTTCGCGCTGGAATTCGCGGGCGGCAAGTCGGTACCGGAGGCGCTGCGCTTCGCCTCCGCCGCCGCGGCCCTGAAATGCACCCGCTATGGCGGTGCTTTTGCCTGCCCGCAACGTGCTGAAGTCGAACAGCTTTTGAGGGAATCCAAGGTCGGCGCCCTTAGTTGAGGCGGTACAGGGCTTGCTTTGGAAGAATGTTCTATATATGAGGTTACTCGACCCTATAATTAGAACAAAGTTCTTCTCATGACCGATGTCGCCGACCAGCCCCTTGAATCCACCCGCCGCCTCGATGCGATCGATCGCAAGATCCTGACCGTCCTGCAGGAAGACGCCTCGCTGTCGGTGGCCGAGATCGGCGACCGCGTCGGGCTTTCGTCAACACCGTGCTGGAAGCGCATCCAGCGCCTCGAGGCGGATGGCGTGATCCTCCGCCGGGTGGCACTGGTCGATCAAAACAAGATCGGCCTGGGTATCTCGGTGTTTGTCTCGGTGGAGAGCGGCGACCATTCCGACGCCTGGCTGAAGAAATTCGCCGATGCCGTCAGCGCCATGCCCGAAGTCATGGAATTCTACCGGATGGCCGGCGACGTCGACTACATGCTGCGCGTGGTCGTGGCCGACATGCAGAGCTACGACATCTTCTACAAGAAGCTGATCAGTGCCGTGGCCTTGAAGAACGTCACCTCCCGCTTCGCCATGGAGAAGATCAAGTCGGTCACGGCACTGCCGGTGCCACCGATGCCGGCTGCTTGAGAAATACCGCGCTGTCGTCGCCCTGTCGGACCGGGCGACGACGCCGAAACAGATCAATCATATACTTCGATTGAATCAACAATAATGATCAATTAGATTTATTGATCAAACGGCATGAGGATGTGGCCAAACCGGAGTTTGGCCCATGACCGTTCTTGCCCAAGATGCGAACCGCACCAGCCCGCTTGCTGCTCGCAACCTCCCGCTTCTTCCCGGATTGGCGCTCACCGGCGCCATCGCCGGCACTGCACTCGCTTTGCGTGAAATCCCCTATGTCGGCCTCGCCAGTCCGATGATCTTGGCTATCGGCATCGGTATCGCGATCCAGAACACATCCGGCACGCCGGCTGCGGCCAAAGCCGGCATCACCTTCTCCATGCGCAGCATCCTGCGCTTCGCCATCATCCTGCTCGGCCTGCAACTCACCGCGGCGGAATTGCTGGAGGTTGGCGGCATCGGCTTTGCGGTGATCGCGGCGACGCTCCTTGCAACCTTCATCTTCACCACATGGTTTGGCCGCGCGATGGGTATCGACCGCAGACTGGTCGAACTGATCGCCGCCGGCACATCGATTTGCGGCGCGTCCGCCGTGATCGCAACCAACACCGTGACCCGCGCGCCCGATGAGGATGTCGCCTACGCGGTCGCCTGCGTCACCATCTTTGGCTCGATCGCCATGTTCGTCTATCCGCTACTCGGTAGCGTGCTGCAGCTCGACCCGCATCATTTCGGGCTTTGGGCTGGCGCATCGATCCACGAGATCGCGCAGGTGGTCGCGGCCACCTTCCAGCAGAGCCGCGACGCCGGCGAATTCGGTACCGTCGCGAAACTCGCGCGCGTGATGATGCTGGCACCGGTGGTGATCACACTTGGCCTGCTGGCGACACGGCGCGCACGCGCCATCGGCGCGGAATCCGGCAGCGCCAAGGTGCCGATGCCGTGGTTCGCCTTCGGCTTCGTGGCGATGGTGATCCTGAATAGCCTCGTTGACGTGCCGCATGCAGCTATGAGCCTGATCATTCCGATCACGACCTTCCTGCTGACCATGGCGCTCGCCGCAATGGGGCTGGAAACCAATATCCAGAAGCTGCGCGCCAAGGGCCTGCGCCCGCTGCTGCTCGGCGCCGCAGCCTTCCTGTTCATTGCCGGCTTCAGCCTCATGCTGGTGAAACTGACTACCTGACGGAGATGCCATGACGCTCGAACAGCTCCGGATATTCGTCGCCGTCGCCGAACACGAGCACATGACGCGGGCTGCCGAGAGTCTGCATCTTACCCAATCTGCCACCAGTGCCGCCATTGCCGCGCTGGAAACGCGCTATGCGACGCAGTTGTTTCACCGCGTCGGCCGCCGCATCGAATTGACCGAGATTGGCCGCGCCTTTCTGATCGAAGCCCGGGCCCTGCTGGCACGCGCTGCCGCCGCGACGACCGTCCTCACCGATATGGCCGGCATGACGCGCGGCTCCCTTGCGCTGGCCGCAAGCCAGACCGTCGGCAACTATTTTCTACCACCCATCATGGCGCGCTATCGCCAGCACTTCCCCGGCATCGACCTCAGCCTCCGCATCGGAAATACCGAACAGGTGGCCGACTGGGTGCGCGATGGCGAAGTCGATCTCGGCATCGTTGAAGGCGCGGTTGACGATCCGGCGCTCGCGACCCAGCCCGTGGGCGACGACGAACTTGTGCTGGTGGTCGGTCAATCGCATCCATGGGCGCGACAACGCACCATCGCGCCAGCTCAGTTCGCCGAGACGCAATGGGTGCTGCGTGAAGTCGGCTCCGGCACGCGCGCCATTGCGCAATCGGTACTGGACCAATCAGGAATCGCGCCCGATGACATCCGTATCGCCATGGAGCTGCCGTCGAACGAAGCCGTCTGCGCGGCCGTCGTGGCCGGCGCGGGTGCGAGCATTATCTCCCGGCTGGTCGCCACCGCCCTAATCGGCAACGGTGACCTGATTGCGCTCGACGCCCAATTGCCGACCCGCCGCTTCGTCATGCTTCGGCATAAAGAGCGCTACGCGACACGGGCCGCACGCGAAATGTCGCAAATGATCATGGCAGGCAAGACGACAATGACCAATTCTACAGTGTCATAAATTCCAACAAGGCAAGCATCGGATGAGTCCAACGACGAGGCAGGGCAAGACGTCTTGCCTGCCTCGTCGCAAAACCCATCTCCGCTTCGAGCTGATCAATCGAGGCCGCTCTTCTTCATCAGAGCGACGGCGGCGGGCGACGAGATGTAGGTGAAGAACTGCTTCGCAGCTTCCACGTGCTCGGCCTTCGACGAAACCGCCGCAGTGACAACACTGCTCTTCTGCAGATCCTCCGGCAACGGCCCCACAATCGCCAAACCCGGCTCCAGGCGCAGCTCGCTAATTTGCTGCAGGCCAAGTTCGACCTCTCCGCTCGCAACCGACTCGCCGACGAATTTCCGGCCGAGAATGACCTTGCTCTTGGCAGCGACTTCGTCGGCGATACCGAGCTTCTTCAAGAGAACGTTGGCGACGTAACTGCCGCTGGCGCCCTCCGAATAGCCGATCGATGACGCGTTCAGGAGCGCTTGGCGCAGAGCCGCCGCGGAGGATATGTCAGGCAGTGGATGCCCCATCTTGACCGCCACGCCGATCTTGGAGACCGCGATATCCTTGCGCTCGAGAGGCACAAAGAAGCCGCCCTTCACCAGCTCGTCCATCCCCGTATTCACCATGATCAGCACATCGACGTGCTCACCGTTCTTGATACGCACCTGGCTCGCTTCCGGCGAGTTGCCGGACGACGGCCCCCACGACATCGTCACTTTGTGACCGGTATCGCGTTCGAACAGAGCCGCGATTTCGGAAAACGATCCTTTCAGGATTCCCGTGGTCAAGACTTTGATGTTGTCTGCCTGTGCATTGCCTGCACATGCGAGCAGGGCGCCGACGGCAACCAAAGTCTTCGCTGTTCGCGTGAAGTTCATACTGAATCCTCCCTTTCTTGTTTTGGCGATCACGGCTGACCGCAAGGCCGGCATGTGCCGGATCTTGCGGTGAGGTCTTGGACTTGCGTCGCCGCTCTGCGGAATGCTGCCGGCAATCAAGTGTCAGCGGGGCCGAGAACGATCACCCCGTCCGCCGCGCGCACGCCCTGGCCAGCGGGAAGCACGAAGACCGGGTTGATCTCGGCTTCGATAAGACGCTCGCCGAGCTGCGCGACCATCTCCGAAAACGCGACGATCGCGGATGCGAGGGCATCGACATCGCATTTCGGCCGACCACGGAAGCCGTCCAGCAGCGGCCATGTGACGAGGTCGCGGGCCATGGCCAGCGCCTCGCTGCGGGTAAGGCCGCCCTCCGGCGGGAGCAGGCGCATCGAGGTGTCCTTGAAGAGTTCGGCGGTGACGCCGCCCATGCCGAGCAGGACCGCCGCCCCCAGGGAATCCCGATGCATGCCCAGGATGAACTCGACTCCGCCGGTAACCATTTCCTGGACGAGAAAGCGTCGCGGACGCTCGGACGTGTTGCGCTCGACCTCGTCGGCCATGGCCAACAGGCGAGCACCGATCGTTTCAAACGTCAAATTTACCGCAACGCCACCGACGTCGCTCTTATGCGTGATGGTGCTGGAGAGGATCTTGAGGACGACGCGGCTGCCGAGTTCTCGCGCCGCGGCTTCCGCTTCCGAAGGCGTGGTGACGATCTTCTCCGCCGCGGTCGGCACACCGAAACGCGCGAACAGCGTCTTCGCCTGTGCTTCGTCGAGCGCGCCCGCAGGAAAGTCGCTGATGTCGATCGTGCGTCCGATGCTCCCGGATGGCTGCAGCTGCACGGCGTGTGCAGCCTGCAGCAGTCCATCCAGCGCACCGGCGCAGCTCTCTGCGGATGTATAGGCCGGAACACCACGCTGGGTCAGGACCGACACGACATTCGGCGCGTAGGGGCTCACATAGGCGATGACCGGCTTGTCGCTCATCGGCAGGCAGTCCCGGATTGCGTCGGCCATCAAGGCTGGCGTGCCCACTGCGGACGATCCGGCGATGATGACCAAGGCATCGTAGGTGGTGCTGGCCAGCAGGATGCGAATGGCGCCCCGGAGCAGGTCCGGCTGCAGACCAGCCAATGTCACGTCGATCGGATTGCGATCCAGTACGGCATGAGACCCTGACTGCAATGCGCGCAACTGCTCGGCGGTCTTTTCGTCGGGCACGGGCGTTTCGAAGCCTGCCATCCCCAGACAGTCGGAGACGATTGTGCCGGCACCGCCGGTCGACGTCAGAATTGCCACGCGCTTGCCGCGAAGCGACCGTCCAGCCGAAAGAGCCGCAGGAATATCGAGCAGATCCTCGAAGGTTTTCGCACGAACAATGCCAAGCTGCCTGAAGAAGGCATCATACATGCGATCCGAGCCCGCCAGCGCTCCCGTATGCGATATGGCGGCCTTTGCGCCCGCCTCCGATCGACCGATCTTGAAGACGACAACCGGTTTCCCGGCGCGTCGCGCTTTCAGCGCCGCCTCGCGAAAGCGTGCGGGATTGCGGATCGCCTCGATGTAAAGCGCAATGACTTTGGTGGCATCGTCATCCGCGAGATAGTCGATGAAGTCGGCGAGCTCGAGATCCGCCTCGTTGCTGGTTGAGACCAGCTTCGACAGTCCGATGCCGCGCGCCGCCGCGCGCGACAGCAGGGATCCGAGAATGCCGCCGCTCTGTGAAACCAGGCCGATCGATCCCGCGGTGAAGTGGTCCATCGCCAGCGCGCCCGACGCGGACAGCACGATATTGTCGGTGAGGTTTACCAGGCCGATCGTATTCGGCCCGAGAATGCGCATCGATCCGGCAGCTTCCAGAAGCTGCTGCTGCCGTTCGGCCCCGTCTGCGCCGGTTTCCGTAAAACCGCTGGCCAGAACGATCGCCGCAGCCGTTCCACGCTTGGACAACTCGCGCACCGCGCCGTGGGCGCGCTCCGCGCCGAGCAGGACAATGGCGACGTCCGGCACGGCCGGCAGCGACGCGATGTCCGGGTAGCAGGTAAGGTCGCCGATCTTGTCCACCTTCGGATTAACCGGATAGATCTCGCCGACAAAGCCGTGCTTGAGGAGAAACGAGGCCGGTCGCCCGGACGTCTTGCTGGGGTCCGCCGAGGCACCAATGATGGCGACGCTGCGCGGTTGGATCAGCCGCTGGATGGCATTCATCGGTCTACTCCTTCGACGACGACTGGGCGAGAAACGCCAGCACAGCTTCCCGATGCTCGGTGCTGGTGTAGCAGATGCCCTGCGCCTGACTGCCGAGCGCGAAAATCTCGTGCGCAGAATGTTCGAACGTTTCGTTGAGGATCTTCTTGCCCAGCGCGAGTGCGGTCGGAGAGTACTGCGCGAGGTCGACCGCCCAATTCTGCGCAGCCGTCAGCAGCTCGGCGGACCCCACCTTGCGATCCATGATCCCGAGCGCAAGCGACTCATCGGCCTCGACGACGCGGCCGGTAAAAATCAGCTCTTTCGCTTTCGACAGCCCGACGCGTCGGGGCAGAAAATACATCCCGCCGCCGTCCGGGATCAGGCCGCGTTTGATATAGGACCAGGTGAATTTGGTGTGCTCGGTTCCCATCACGAAATCGCAGGCCAGCGCAACATCCGCGCCAAGGCCGGCAGCGGCGCCGTTGACGGCGGCAATGGTCGGCTTCGGCAGGTTGAGCAGCAACGATTGCGCGCGATGCACGCCCTGCTGCCGGCTCCAGCCGTTGAACGCAACCTCTCCCTGTGGCGCTTCAAGCCGGCGCTTCATACCGCTGATGTCGCCGCCGGCACAGAATGACTTTCCGCGGCCAGTCAGGACGAGGGCCTTGATCGCATTGTCACGGGTGACCGTTTCGAGCGCGCTGACGAACTCGCTGCGCATATCGTCGCTCATTGCATTGCGCCGATCCGGGCGGTTGAGGGCGATCGTTGCAACGCCGGCGTCAACGGAAAATTCGATCAACTGAAAGGACATGGAAAGGCCTGTGCTTGAAGTTTGAGATGAGCGGATGCGCGTGGAGAGCCGACCTATTCCGCCTTGATGTTGGTGTCCTTGATCAGCTTGCTCCAACGTTCTTCTTCGCGCTGGACATAGCGATCGAGTTCGGCCGGAGAACTCGCCTCCATGATGAGACCTTCGTTGGTCTCGAGGCGCTTGAACGCTCCCGAGCTCACCGCTTGTTTAACGGCCTTGTTCAAGCGATCGATGATCGGAGCGGGAGTCTTCGCTGGTGCATAGAGGCCATACCAGGATTCAGCCGCGTATCCAGGGACGCCTGCCTCTGCCACGGTCGGCAAATCTGGATAGGCGGGCGAACGCTCCGACGACGTCACGGCCAATGCGCGAAGCTGGCCAGACTCGACCAGCGAAGCCGCACTCGCCACGGTCGTAAAGATGACCTGGATCTGGCCGCCGAGAAGATCACTGATCGCGGGCGCAGCTCCCTTGTAGGAGACGGTGGTCAACTTCACGTTCGCCATCGTATTGAAGAGCTCGCCGGCGAGATGGGCGGACGTTCCGACACCGAATGTCCCATAGTTCATCTTGTCGGGGTTCTTTTTCGCCTCGGCGATCAGGTCGGCAATCGACTTGATGCTCGACGATGGATTGACGACGACGACGTTGAACGATCGCGCGATCAGCGAGACCGCGGCAAAGTCTTTGTGCGAATCGAACGGCAGCTTCGCATTGAGGCTCGGATTAACCGCGTGCGCGAACGTCGCCATCAGCAGCGTGTAGCCGTCAGGATCGCTCGTCGCCACAGCCTGGGTGCCAAGGATCGTACCCGCTCCGGGCCTGTTCTCGATGATCACCGACTTCTTCAGATCCGGAGAGATAGCCTGCGCCAGCGTCCGTGACACGATATCCGTTCCCCCGCCGGCCGCAAACGGAACAACGATCTTGACGAGTTTTTCGGGGTATTCGGCATGGGCCGGTCCGGCAGACACGGCAACCAATGCGACGTATCCGATCAGGCAGGCGACCACGCCAGCGGAGCCAAGCGCGACGCGAAATGCGGCCGCAGGTATTTTTGATGTGCGACCGATCAGGGCGCTTGAGGCTTCCATGCTGGCAGTCATGCCAATCTCCCTTCGATTTTTTTGCGCGAGGCATCTGAACGTGCCGTCGTCATCAAATGCAGCGCGATGCCACCTCGACGGTGCGCTGTTTAGCACTTGCACGAACGCGGTCATCGCCGCATTTCCATCTGGTGGAATTGGCGAACATACCCTATTTGATGTCGAGATCGCGATTGGAGGCGTCATGGCAAAGAGATTTGTTCCGCAAAAAGCTCCTATAAATCGCTCATTGGACAGGGGCATCGCGATCCTCAGAGCGTTTCGGCCCGGCGCGGAGCTCCTCGGCAACGGTGAACTATCGGAGCGAACGGGTCTGTCACCTGCAACGGTCAGCAGACTCACGCAAACGCTCACGCATGCGGGATATCTGGAATACGATTCCATGCAGCGCGCGTACCGGCTGGGTGCGGGCGTCCTCAGCCTCGGACATGCCATGCGGACGGGATCGTCCGTTCTGCGGGTTGCGACACCTCTGATGTCGGGGCTGGCACGACGCCTGCGTATCAATGTCGGGCTGGCGGTGCAGGATTCAGACGAGATGGTGTATCTCGAATCGCTTCGCTCTAATGTCCGTGCTTCTCAACGCGTCATCGTGTCCGGACATCGGGTGCCCATCGAGCTCACGGCGCTGGGCCGCGCATTTCTGGCCGCTGCAAAGGACCCCGAGCGAGCCGCGCTCATCGCCCGGCTGAAATCGAAAGGACGCAAACGCTGGCCACTCATCGAGCGGGGAATTGCCGAAGCCGCAGCCAGCATCAAACAAAAGAACTACTGCATCGCCACGTGGCAGCCCGAAGTCACAGCGCTCGCAACGCCCATCGTCATAGAAGGGCGACCGGTCTATGTGCTCAATGTCAGCGTCACCTCGGACGAATCCGCTGCCATCTGGGAAGAGCGGCTACACCAGCCCCTTCTGGATCTGGCAGCACAGATTCGGGCAGCCATCATCGATCTGGAGCTGCCCTAAACACGATCCTGTCGCGAAGTCTCGTTCTCTCTCATCGAAGCCGAGACTCCATCTTTTTGTCGGGATGCGTTCCTCGCGAGAACCGGCATCCGCGTCGTTCGAATGCGCCCTATATCGTCTGGTTATACGCGCCAACTTCCGGATGCGTCCGCAGTACCACATTCATGGCTTCGAACATGTCGTGCATCCGCGCTTCGGAGACCGGGCTTTCGACCACGACCACCAGCTCCGGTTTGTTCGATGACGCCCGCACCAGACCCCAGCTGCCGTCCTCGCAGGTGACGCGCACGCCGTTGACCGTCACGAGATCGCGGATCGATTGTCCCGCGACCTTGTCGCCCTTCTTCTGCGCATCCTCGAAATGCTTCACCACCGCAGCGACGACGCCGTATTTGGTCTCGTCGGCACAATGCGGCGACATGGTCGGCGACGACCAGGTCTTCGGCAGCGCGTCCTTGAGATCGGCCATGGTCTTGCCCGGCGCGCGGTCCATCATTTCGCAGATCGCAATCGCCGAGACGAGGCCGTCGTCATAGCCGCGCCCCACCGGCGCATTGAAGAAGAAGTGACCGGACTTCTCGAAGCCAGCGAGCGCCTTCAGCTCATTGGTGCGGCGCTTCATGTAGGAGTGGCCGGTCTTCCAATAGGTCGTCTTGGCATTCTGCTTCTGCAGCACCGGATCCGTCACGAACAGTCCGGTCGATTTCACGTCGACCACGAAGGTCGCATCCTTGTGAACCGCCGACATATCGCGCGCGAGCATCACGCCGACCTTGTCGGCGAAGATTTCCTCGCCGGTGTTGTCGACGACGCCGCAGCGATCGCCGTCACCGTCGAAACCAAGACCGACATCGGCCTTGTGTTCGAGCACCGCATCGCGGATCGCGTGCAGCATCTCCATGTCTTCCGGATTCGGATTGTATTTCGGGAAGGTGTGATCGAGCTCGGTATCCAGCGGGATCACCTCGCAGCCGATCGCTTCCATCACCTGGGGCGCGAAGGCGCCCGCGGTGCCGTTGCCGCAGGCCACGACGACCTTCAGCTTGCGCTTCAGCTTCGGACGATTGGTGAGATCGGCGATATAGCGCGCCGGATAGTTTTCGTGGAATTGATAGGAGCCGCCAGCCTTGTTCTTGAACTCGGCATTGAGCACGATTTCCTTCAGCCGGGTCATCTCGTCCGGACCGAAGGTCAGCGGCTTGCTGGCGCCCATCTTCACACCGGTCCAGCCATTGTCGTTATGCGAGGCCGTCACCATGGCGACACAGGGCACATCGAGATCGAACTGCGCGAAATAGGCCATCGGCGTTACCGCGAGGCCGATATCATGGACCTTGCAGCCGGCGGCCATCAGGCCCGTCATCAGCGCATATTTGATCGAGGCGGAGTAGCCGCGGAAATCGTGTCCGGTGACGATTTCCTGCTTCTGGCCGAGTTCTGCAATCAGCGCACCGAGCCCCATGCCCAGCGCCTGAATGCCCATCAGGTTGATTTCCTTGCCGAACAGCCAGCGCGCGTCATATTCGCGAAAACCCGTGGCCTTTACCATCGGCTCGGATTCGTAAGCGTAGGTATTCGGCACGAGCAAGGGCTTCGGCTTCGGAAACATCGCAGGACCTCGCATCAATTGGGATCAGTCTTGAATGCGCAGGCTTAGCCTTTGCGCACGCCCGTGGGAAGACGCATGGGCATTCAAGGATGCGAGTTTGTTTAGAATTGGGCTGCGGCGTAAATGCCGTGGGGATATGAGGTGCTACTGTTCGAGTACCATCCGGCCATTTGCATATTCGAAGCGTTTCAACTTCGAGAGAAACGACAGGCCGAGCAGATTCTCGGACAGTGCCTCATCGGGCAGCACCATCGCATCGACATCACGCACGGTCAGCTCACCGACCTGCACGACAGCGATTCGCGTGCGCGCAGCCTTCAGCGTTCCGTTCGCCGTTGTCACCGTGGCGTTATAATCGGCACGCGACGGACGCAAACCAAATCGTGCCGCCGACTTTTCATTCAATGCGATGACGGACGCGCCAGTATCGACCATGAAGCCGATGCGCTGGCCCTCGATGCTCCCCTCAGTCTGGAAGTGACCGCGGGCATCGCGCGCAATCGACAGGCTACGGACACCGGCCTTTGCATTGCCCTGTGTCGTGGGTGCAGGGGATGACGCCTTCGCCATGGCCGGCGTCGTCGCCGTCATCTTGTCGGCCATCTGCGCCATCACGGTGCCCAGACCGATCAGGATCGCCGCGAAGAACATGATACTACGCATACGCAACCTCACTGAACGCCATCAGGGGAACCGCGAGTTCATCACACGGGCTCACCACCGTCCGTTCAGGACGGTCTTACAGACTGCTATTTTCGCGAAAAGGATGAGCGAAGCGTTAATGAGCGGCACTTTGCCTGATGATCACGTCCCGCGCGGCTTCACGCGGCGCGTGGGCAGCGCATTGGCGGGATCTTCCGGCCAGGGATGTCGCGGATAGCGGCCGCGCAGGTCCGAGCGCACGTCGAGGTAGCTGCCGCGCCAGAAGCCCGGTAGATCGCGCGTCACCTGCACCGGCCGCTGCGCCGGCGACAGCAATTCCAGCACCAGCGGCACCTTGCCCTTGGCGACCGACGGATGGGTGTTGAGCCCGAACAATTCCTGCAGACGGACGGCAATGGTCGGCCCCTGCTCGGCTTCATAATCGATCGCCAGCACGGTCCCCGTCGGCGCCTCGAAATGCGTCGGCGCTTCCTTGTCGAGCCGCGCACGCAGATCCCAGGGCAGCAGACCCATCACGGCATCGGACAGATCGCCCGCCAAAAAGTCCTTCAGCGAGATCTTGTCGAACAGCGCCGGCATCAGCCAGCTCTCGCGCGCCGTCGCGAGCGCATCATCGGACAGATCGGGCCACGCGTCGCCTTCCGACGCACGCAGGAACATCACGCGCCCCCGCCACTGCTGCAGCGCCTTCGACCATGGCAAGCGATCGATGCCCGCGGCGACCAGACCGTCGGCGAAGACACGCGCGGTGTCTTCAGACGGTTTCAGCGTGAACGGCGCTTCCGACAACGTGATCGCATGCAGCACACGCTTGCGGCGGCCGCGCAGCGACATCGATGCCCGATCGAAACTGACATCGTCGGTATTCTCGATCTGATCGGCTAAACGCGTCTCGATATCGGCCTGCGCGATCGGCGCTGCCAGCAGGATACGGCCATTGGCGGCGGTGCCGGTGAGTTCGGCCACCGCAATATAGGGCGCCCGCGCAAGCGCCGCGCTTTGTTCGATCGACGCGCCCCGGCCATTAGCCAGCACGAAACTGCCATTGCCACGATTCTTGGCCACGCGATCCGGGAATGCAAAGCCGAGCATGGTGCCGGTGGTCAGCGTATCCGAGGTTGGGCTGCGGCGGTAGAGCCCCCTTCCCCCTTGCGGGGAAGGGTCGGGGATGGGGGTGCCCCACGCTCCGACCTCACTTGTGGACCCCCCTCCTCGACCCTCCCCCGCAAGGGGGGAGGGAGCAGAAGCGCCGCGCTCGTTGCCTTCGACCTGCGACGCCCAGCGCTCCGCCAGTTGCCGCGCGCTGCCGGCGCGTTGCGAACGATCACGGCGGAACAGATCGAGACGGTGATCGAGATCCACACTGTCGCCGCCAAGCCCACGCTCGGTGAGGATGGCAGCGATCTCGGCAGCCTCATCGCCATGACCGAAGCGCGCCGAATCCACGATCATCCGCGCCAGCCGCGGCGGCAGGGCCAGCGCGCGCAGCGCGTGGCCTTCCTCGGTGATACGGCCATCGCCATCCAGCGCGCCGAGTTCGCCGAGCAGGCCGCGCGCTTCCTTCAGCGCTGGCGCGGGCGGCGGATCAAGGAAGGTCAGTTGTGCGGGATCGCTGACGCCCCATTGCGCGAGATCGAGCACCAGCGTTGACAGATCCGCGCTGAGAATTTCGGGCTGTGTGTAGGCCGGCAATGAGGCGGTCTGCGGCTCGTCCCATAGCCGGTAGCAGATGCCGGGCTCGGTCCGGCCGGCGCGGCCGCGGCGCTGATCGACGGCGGCGCGCGAGGCCCGCACGGTCTCCAGCCGCGTCAGTCCGATGTCCGGCTCATAGCGCGGCACGCGCGCGACGCCGGAATCCACCACGATCCGCACGCCTTCGATGGTCAGCGAGGTCTCGGCAATCGAGGTCGCCAGCACCACCTTGCGCTGTCCCTTGGGCGCGGGCTGGATGGCACGGTCCTGGACGCCGGCATCGAGTGCACCGAATAAAGGGACGATCTCGATGGATGCATCCTGTACGCGCTCGGCGAGAAAATTCTGCGTGCGGCGGATCTCTGCAGCGCCCGGCAGGAACGCCAGCACCGAGCCGGGATCGGCACGCAAGGCGGTCGCGATGGCGTCGGCCATCTGCCGCTCGAGCTGGATATCGGGCTTGCGGCCGAGATAGCGTGTCTCCACCGGATAAGCGCGCCCCTCGCTGGCGATGACCGGTGCATCGCCAAGCAGTTTCGCGATGCGCGCGCCGTCGATGGTCGCCGACATCACCAGGATACGCAGATCCTCGCGCAATCCGGTCTGCGCATCGCGCGCCAGAGCGAGTCCCATATCGGCATCCAGCGAGCGTTCGTGAAATTCGTCGAACAGCACCGCGCCGATATTCCTCAACTCGGGATCGTCGAGGATCTGCCGCGAGAAGATGCCTTCGGTGACTACTTCGATCCTGGTGTTGCGCGAGATCTTCGAGCCGAAGCGGACGCGATAGCCGACCGTCTCGCCGACGCGCTCGCCCAGCGTCTTCGCCATCCGTTCGGCGCTGGCGCGGGCTGCGATCCGCCGCGGCTCCAGCATGATGATCTTTTTGCCCTTCAGCCATGGTGCATCAAGCAGCGCCAGCGGCACGCGCGTGGTCTTGCCGGCGCCCGGCGGCGCCACCAGCACCGCGGCGTTGCCGGCGTCCAGCGCGCCTGACAGCTCATCGAGCACAGCATCGATGGGCAGGGATGTATCGAAGGTTCGGGTCAAGTCGTCATCTTCGCGATGTTCTCGGGGGCATACCAATCTCAGGTGTCATACGCGGGCTTGACCCACGTATCCATCTTGCTTCGCGAGAAGATGGATCGCCGGGTCAGGCCCGGCGATAACGGTGGAGAGGACGTTGCGCCCCATTCCCCCACTCCTTAACGCCCGTTAACCACCCCGCCAAACTCGCCCTGCCGCGACCATTTGCGGGGCATATTTGGGGTTTAGAGAAAGGCAATTGAAACCGATCTCGTCTCATGATCCCGCCAAAAGAAGCGCCGAACAGGGGATACCGATGACCACCAGTGGCACCTTCGCCGTCGCCCATCGCGCGGCGCTGTCAGGGACAGAGCGAATCGACTGGGTCGATTACGCCAAGGGCATCTGCATCATCATGGTGGTGATGATGCATTCGGTGCTGGGCGTCGAACTGGCCGCCGGCCAGACCGGCTACATGCATCTGCTGGTGGCCTTCGCCAAGCCGTTCCGGATGCCGGACTTCTTCCTGATCTCCGGGCTATTTCTGGCTGTCGTCATCGACCGCGACTGGCGGACCTATCTCGACCGCAAGGTCGTCCACTTCCTGTATTTCTACGTACTCTGGGTGACCATCCAGTTCGGCTTCAAGGCGCCCGGCTTTGCTGCCGAACACGGCTGGGCCTATGTCGCCAATCTCTATCTGATCTCCTATATCGAGCCGTTCGGCACGCTGTGGTTCATCTATATGCTGCCGGTGTTCTTCATCGTCACCAAGCTGGCGCGGCGCGTGCCGCCGCTGCTGATCTGGGGCATCGCCGCCGCGCTGGAGATGGCGCATATCAGCACCGGCTGGACGATGATCGACGAGTTCTGCTCGCGCTTCGTCTATTTCTATTCGGGCTACCTGTTCGCGACGCAGGTCTTCGCGCTGTCCGATCGCGCGCGGGCCAAACCAGTGATGGCGCTGGTCGGCCTTGCGGCCTGGGCGCTGGTCAATGCCGCTCTCGTCTATGACGGCTGCAGCGAATGGCCAGTGATCTCGCTGATGCTCGGCTTCGCCGGCGCGGTCGCGATCATCGTGATGGGCACGCTGCTGGCGAAGATGCAGTGGCTCGGCTTCATCCGCTTCTTCGGCGAGCATTCCATCGTGATCTATCTCGCCTTCTTCCTGCCGATGGCGACATCCCGCGCGCTGTTGCTGAAATTCAGCCCGTTCGACATCGGCACGATCTCGCTGCTGGTGACACTCTGCGGCGTCATCGGCGCGCTGGTGATCTGGAGGCTCGCGCTGATGGTCCGTGCGAACTTCCTGTTCGAGCGCCCGGCAGCGTTCTGGATTGCGCCGAAGAAGAAAAGCGCGACGCTGCAGGCGGCGGAGTAGAACTTACACCGCCGTCGGCGACCTTCCGTCATCGAGCTTCACGCCGTCCTTCATGCCCTCAATTTTGGCGCGGAAACCTTCCGCATCGCCGAAATCCGCAAATCCGACATAATGCGGATGCGGGCCGAGCACGCGGCGCGCATGCTTGATCGGACACCAATAGACCTCGGTGCGCGCGGCAACCTCGCGCACGAAGGCGGCCACGCCGTTACAGTATGAGCAATAGGCGCAGTTCACCTTCTCGATGATGTTGAGATAGGCGAGATGATGCCGGTCGAACACCAGATAGTCGCGCCGCCGCACCTTGGGGATGCCATAAATCGGAAAGCAGACCGCCTGATAGGCCATGACCCAGAGATCGATCAGTACGAAGGGGATGATCAGCGAATAGATCACCGGAGCGGACAACACGATCAGCGGATTGGCGCTGAAGAGGTATTTCGACGCGCCCACCTTGATGGCGCGCTGCAGCTTCTCGATATCCTGCTCGAAGACAATCTTGCGCCGCTCGAAACGGAAGCGCAGCTCTTCCCGCCGGCGGGTCAGCTCGGCCTCGATCTCGGCCTCCACGCCCTTCAACTTGTCCATCAGTTCGGCGAGCTCGGGCATGAATGGTCCTTCGATTGGCAATGACCGGCGCAAGGGCACATGGAACAGGGCGCGGCGCAAGCCGGGCGGCATCACAAAAACCGGCGGGATGACTGGCTGACAGACTGTCATTTCCGGCGAAAATCCTTAAGTTGCGGCCATGCCGAAAACCTCAGAAACAGCCGCCGCCAAGCCCGCCACCGTCAAGGCCCTCGCGAAGGGTGACCATGTCTTTCTGGTCGACGGCTCGTCCTATATTTTCCGCGCCTATCACGCGCTGCCGCCGCTGAACCGCAAATCCGACGGGCTGCAGGTCAATGCGGTGCTGGGCTTCTGCAACATGCTGTGGAAGCTGATCCGCGACATGCCGCCGGACAACCGGCCAACGCATCTGGCGATCATCTTCGACAAGTCGGAAGTGACCTTCCGCAACAAGCTCTACCCCGAGTATAAGGCGCACCGGCCACCGGCGCCGGACGACCTGATCCCGCAATTCGCGCTGATCCGCGACGCCGTGCGCGCCTTCGACCTGCCGAGCATCGAACAAGGTGGTTTCGAGGCCGACGACCTGATCGCGACCTATGTCCGCGAAGCCGGTGAACGCGGCGCGACCGCTACCATCGTATCGTCCGACAAGGATCTGATGCAGCTCGTGACCGAGCAAGTCACCATGTACGACACCATGAAGGATCGTCGCCTCGGCATTGCCGAAGTGATCGAGAAATTCGGCGTGCCGCCGAACAAGGTCGTCGAAGTGCAGGCGCTGGCCGGCGACAGCGTCGACAACGTGCCCGGCGTCCCCGGCATCGGCATCAAGACCGCTGCGCAACTGATCACCGAGTATGGCGATCTCGAAACGCTGCTGAACCGCGCCGGCGAGATCAAGCAGCCGAAGCGCCGTGAGTCGCTGATCGAGCACGCCGAGAAGGCGCGCATCTCGCGGCAGCTCGTGCTGCTCGACGACAAGGTGGCGCTCGACGTGCCGCTCGATGACCTCGCGGTGCATGAGCCCGACGCACGCAAGCTGATCGCGTTTCTCAAGGCGATGGAATTCTCGACACTGACCCGGCGCGTTGCCGAATATGCCGAGATCGATCCGGCGGATGTGGATGCCGACAGCGCAACGAAGAGCAGCGCGGCCTCTGCCCCCTCCCCCCGTGGGGGGGGGGGGGGGGGGGGGGGGGGGGCCCACCCGGGGGGGGGGGGGGGGGGGGGCCCCCTCCACAAGCGAGGGCGATCTGTTTGGCTCACCCCCCACCCCAACCCTCCCCCGCAAGGGGGGAGGGAGTCCCTCGCGTCCGTCGAGCAGCAGCGCTCATATCGAAGCACCTGTTCACGCCAACCGTTCTGCCCTCACCCCGATCTCGCTGGCCAAGGCCCGCGCCGAAGCCGCGCGCAAGATGCCGGTGAAGCGCGAGGCCTATCAGCCTGTACGCTCCCTGAAAGAGCTCGAGCTATGGATCGCGCGCATCCTCGATACCGGTCACGTCGCATTCGAATGCAAGGCGTCGTCGATCGATCCGATGCAGGCCGACATGGTCGGCATCGCGCTGTCGCTTGGTCCGAATGATGCCTGCTATGTGCCGCTGGCCCATCGCCAGTCCGGCGACGGCGCAGGCCTGTTCGCCGCCGATCTCGAGCCCGACCAGATCAAGGCTGCCGATGCGCTTGAAGCGCTGAAACCGGTACTGGAATCCGCGGGCCTGCTGAAGATCGGCTTCAACATCAAGTTCACCGCGGTGCTGCTCGCACAGCACGGCATCACGCTGCGCAACCATGACGACGTGCAACTGATGTCCTATGCGCTCGATGCCGGGCGCAATGCCCATGGCCTCGATGCGCTCGCCGAGATCTGGCTCGGCCATGCCATGCTGACCTTTGGCGAACTGATCGGCTCCGGTAAGGGCAAGCTGACGTTCGAGCAGGTCAAGATCGACCGCGCCACGGCCTATGCCGCCGAAGACGCCGACGTGCTGCTGCGGCTGTGGAATGTGCTGAAGCCGCGGCTGGCGGCCGAGCACATGACCACCGTCTATGAGACACTGGAACGACCGCTGATCTCGGTGCTGGCCCGCATGGAACGTCGCGGCATTTCCATCGACCGTCAGGTGCTATCAAAACTCTCGGCCGACTTCGCGCAGACCGCTGCGCGCATCGAAGTCGAAATCCGCGAGATTGCCGGCGAAGAGGTCAATATCGGCAGTCCCAAGCAGCTCGGCGATATCCTGTTCGGCAAGATGGGCCTGCCGGGCGGTAGCAAGACCAAGACCGGCGCATGGTCGACGTCGGCGCAGGTGCTCGATGACCTCGCCGAACAAGGCCACGAATTCCCGCGCAAGATACTCGACTGGCGTCAGGTATCGAAACTACGTTCGACCTATACCGACGCGCTGCCGAATTACGTGCATCCGCAGACCCATCGCGTTCACACCACCTACGCACTGGCGGCGACCACCACGGGCCGCCTATCGTCCAACGAACCGAATTTGCAGAACATTCCGGTGCGTACCGAGGATGGCCGCAAGATTCGCCGTGCCTTCATCGCCGCTGATGGACACAAGCTGGTGTCGGCCGACTACTCGCAGATCGAATTGCGACTGCTGGCAGAGATCGCCGATATCCCTGTGCTGAAACAGGCCTTCCAGGACGGCCTCGACATTCACGCCATGACGGCTTCGGAAATGTTCGGCGTGCCGGTCAAGGACATGCCGGCGGAAATCCGCCGCCGCGCCAAGGCGATCAATTTCGGCATTATCTACGGCATTTCGGCGTTCGGCCTCGCCAACCAGCTCAGCATCCCCCGCGAGGAAGCCGGAGCCTATATCAAGAAATACTTCGAGCGCTTCCCGGGCATCCGCGCCTATATGGACCAGACGCGCGATTTCTGCCGGGAGCACGGCTATGTGCAGACCCTGTTCGGGCGTAAATGTCATTACCCGGACATCAAGGCCTCGAACGCCTCGATCCGCGCCTTCAACGAACGCGCCGCGATCAATGCCCGCCTGCAGGGCACCGCTGCCGATATCATCCGCCGCGCCATGACGCGGATGGAAGACGCGCTGGCGGAGAAGAAGCTCTCAGCGAAGATGCTGCTGCAGGTGCATGACGAACTGATCTTCGAGGTCCCCGACGACGAAGTCGCGGCGACGCTGCCGGTCGTGCAGCACACGATGCAGGACGCGCCGTTCCCGGCGGTGCTGCTGTCGGTGCCGCTGCAAGTGGATGCGCGCGCGGCGGATAACTGGGAAGAGGCACATTAACGCCGGATGTGAGATGCACCGGCTCGTGTAGTTCACGACCGGCTACCACATAAAAATTGTCATTGCCGGGCTTGACCCGGCAATCCATCATCTTCGCATGAGTTATTGGGTCTACATTCTGGCAAGCAAGCCGGGTGGAACGCTCTATGTGGGCGTGACCAATGATCTCATTCGCCGCATCTACGAACACCGTGAAAAACTGGTGCCAGGCTTTACGAAAAGTACGACGTCACGCGCCTTGTCTACTTCGAGCAGCACGATTCGATCACCATCGCTATCCAGCGCGAGAAGAACATCAAGCACTGGTCGCGTGAGTGGAAAATCGATCTGATCCGGTCGATGAATCCGGATTGGCGCGACTTGTGGCATGATATAGTCCGCTGACGCGGACGATGGATGGCCGGGTCAAGCCCGGCCATGACACCTGTGGGCACATCCGCTTACCAGCCCAGTGAGAGTCACAAACGATTTCGACTATCTGCGATGCCGAATCTGAAATGGTTCGACGCCATCGCATAGGCTACACAACGACCATCCCCAGCCTGTGATCGGTCCCATGCCCCATCTCACATCCCTGCTCGGTTTTGCCCTCGTCTCGCTCGGCATGGTGCTGACGCCGGGACCGAACATGATCTATCTGATCTCGCGTTCGATCACGCAGGGGCCTGCGGCCGGCATGGTGTCGCTTGGCGGCGTCGCACTGGGTTTCATCTTCTACATGCTGTGCGCGGCCTTCGGCATCACCGCGCTGCTGTTCGCAGTCCCTTACGCCTATGACGCGCTGAGGCTCGCCGGCGCGGCCTATCTGCTGTGGCTGGCCTGGCAGGCGCTGAAGCCAAATGGGCGCTCACCGTTTCAAGTCAAGAAGCTGGCGATCGACAGCCCACGCAAGCTGTTTGTCATGGGCTTCGTCACCAATCTGCTCAATCCGAAAATCGCGATGCTGTATCTGGCTCTGCTGCCACAGTTCATCGATCCCACGGCCGGCAGCGTGCTGACACAGTCGCTGGTGCTCGGATCGACGCAGACGATTATCAGCGTTGGCGTCAATGGACTGATCGCGCTCGGCGCCGGGTCGATCGCCCTGTTTCTCGGCGAGCGACCGACCTGGCTCAAGCTGCAGCGCTGGTTGATGGGCACGGTGCTCGCCGGCCTCGCCGTGCGGATGGCGCTGGAGACAAAGCGGGCTTAATCCAGCTTCGCGTCCATGCCGCGCTTCACACCCGGACGCGCCATCAGCGTGTCGTACCAGCGGCCGACATTCGGGAAATCGGCGAACGACACCTTGTGGCGCTCATGCCGCCAGGCCCAGCCGAGGACAGCGAAATCGGCCACCGACAGCGCGCCGGCGACGAATTCGTGGTCGGCCAGGCGACGATCCAGCACGCCATAGAGCCGGCGCGTCTCATCGGAATAGCGCTTCAACCCGTAGGCCCGCTGGGTCTCATCTTCCAGCGCGATGAAATGATGCACCTGGCCGGGCATCGGACCGAAGCCCCCCATCTGCCACATCAGCCATTCCAGCACCGGAATCCGCTCGCCGAGAGATTTCGGCAGGAATTTGCCGGTCTTTTCGCCGAGATAGAGCAAGATGGCGCCGGATTCGAACACGCTGACCGGCTTGCCATCCGGCCCGTCGGGATCGACGATGGCCGGGATCTTGTTGTTCGGGCTGATTTTCAGGAATTCGGGCTTCATCTGCTCGCCCTTGCCGATATGCACCGGGAAGACCTTGTAAGGCAGGCCCATTTCCTCCAGTGCGACGGAGATCTTGCGGCCATTCGGCGTATTCCAGGTGTGCAGCTCGATAGTCATGCGATTCCTCTTCCGGTCTTGCCCGATCTTGTTGCCCGGTCTGTAGCATCGTCTCGATGGGCGGTAAAACGGCCCGAGAGTGTTGACGAGGCCCGTGCCAGTCTGGAATGTGCCGGAAAGCGCCGATAGATTGCGCCCGGTTCAGCACAGAGACCGTTTCAGCAGAGACATGCCATTGACCAAATCAGCCGCCCGCGCCCGCCTGTTCGAGATCATCCGCGACCGTTCGTTCGGTTATGGCGAGATCACTTTGGCTTCGGGCCGCAAGAGCAATTTCTATTTCAACCTGAAACCCACGATGTGCCACCCGGAAGGCGCGGCCCTGCTGGCCGAGCTGACCTACGACGCGCTGCGCGACGACAATCTCGATTATGTCGGCGGCCTCGAAATGGGCGCCGTGCCGCTGGCCGGCGCGCTGGCGCAGCTCTCCTGGCTGAAGAACCATCCGATCGCGGCCTTCTTCGTCCGCAAGAAGCCGAAGGAACACGGCGCGCGCCTCGCTGTGGAAGGCCTCGCCAAGGGCGAGACGCTGGAGGGTAAGCGCATCGTCATCGTCGAGGACGTCACCACCACTGGTGGCTCTGCCGTGAAGGCGCTCGACGCCGTACGCGAGGCCGGCGGCGAAGTCGTGCTGGTGTTCACCATGGTGGACCGCGACGAAGGCGCAGCCGAGACCTTTGCCAAGGCCGGCGTGGCGTTTCGCTCGCTTTACAAGGCCGGCGAATTTCTGAAGGGTTGATCCTTCATCGGCTCCGTTCGCGCACAATGCGCGCAGGACGCAGTGAAAGGTCACCTTTTGCTTCGCTTCATCGCCCTCGCCGCTTTGCCCCTCATTGTCACGCTTGCGCCCGATATGGCACATGCAGCCGAGGGCGGCCTCGATGGCACCAGGCTGTCGCTGCTGTGGGCATTACCGTTCGCCGGCATCCTGCTGTGCATCGCCACGGGGCCGGTGCTCTATCATCACGTGTGGGAGCACCATTACGGCAAGTTCGCCGCGTTCTGGGCCGCGTTGGTGATCGTGCCACTGTTCTTCGTGACTGATGCAACGACCGTGGTGCACACGCTCTCCCACACCGTGCTGCTCGAATATCTACCGTTCATTCTGCTGCTGCTGGCACTGTTCACCGTGGCCGGCGGCATCTATGTCGAGGGCAACCTGCATGACAGCGTGTTCACCAATACGGCGCTGCTGGGCTTCGGCACGCTGATCGCCAGCGTCGTCGGCACCACCGGCGCGTCGATGATCCTGATCCGGCCGCTGATCCGCGCCAATGACGATCGTCGCACTAACGTCCACGTGGTGGTGTTCTTCATCTTCCTCGTCTCGAATATAGGCGGCTCGCTCTCACCACTCGGCGACCCACCGCTGTTTCTCGGCTTCCTCCGCGGCGTCGATTTCTTCTGGACCACGGTGCACATTTTTCCGGAAACGCTGTTCGCGGCCGGCATCGTGCTGGCGATCTTCATGGTGCTCGATGTCTATTTGCATCATCGCGAAGGCAACTTTCCCAGGAAGAAAGACCCGACGCCGGATTCGCCGTTGCATTTGCACGGCAAGATCAACCTGCTGCTGCTGGTCGTGATCATCGGCGCGATCCTGATGAGTGCCAGTTGGAAGCCCGGCATCACTTTCACCCTGCTCGGCACGCCACTCGCATTGCAGGATTTGCTGCGCGACGTGATCTTCGTGCTGGTGACATTTGCGTCGCTGTGGCTGACAAAGACCGAGTACCGCAAGGCCAATGATTTCAAATGGGGCCCGATCCAGGAAGTCGCGCTGTTGTTCGCCGGCATTTTCATTTGCATCGTACCGGTCATGGCCATGCTGCAGGCTGGCGCCAATGGCCCGTTTGCGTCGCTGGTTGCTCTCGTCAGCCATACCGACGGTACGCCGAACAATGCCGCCTATTTCTGGCTCACCGGCATCCTGTCGTCGTTCCTCGACAATGCGCCAACCTATCTGGTGTTCTTCGAACTCACCGGCGGTGACGCCAAGACGCTGATGACGACGGGCGCGGCGACGCTGGCGGCGATTTCAGCAGGCGCAGTGTTCATGGGCGCCAACACCTATATCGGCAACGCCCCGAATTTCATGGTCTATGCCATCGCCCGCGACGCGGGCATAAAAATGCCAAGCTTCTTCGGTTACATCCTGTGGTCGGGTGCGGTGCTGATCCCGGTCTTCCTGGTGATGACATGGGTGTTTTTCATCTAGCGCGCCGCGCTGGTTACCATTCATTTACCATGACGCCCTAACATGACACCGCACCGGAGCGTTTTCGCTCGGGCACTGACATGCGGTCGCGGAGCTGGCGTTGCGTCACAATCGAACATCCTCGCATGTCGTGCGTCCCCTGGTGCTGCTGACGGCGATGAGCCTCGTCGCGCTGACCCCGCAGATGGCATCTGCGCAAAATTTCTTCGACTTCCTGTTCGGCGGCAACCAGCCGCAGAAACAGCAACAGCGTCGTGGCGCGCCACCGGCCGAGAGCAATTTCTTCTCGGATCCGTTCGGCCTCAACACGCCAGCCGAAGCGCCGCCGCCCCAGCGCAGCGCATCTATCGGCGGCTCCGGCCCGGCCTTCTGCGTGCGCACCTGCGACGGCAAGTATTTTCCGCTCGGTCGCGGCATGAGCGCGGCTCAGATGTGCCAGGCATTCTGCCCCGCAGCGACCACCAAGGTCCTGTTCGGCAGCAGCATCGAAAGCGCCTCGTCGAGCACCGGTGAGCGTTACAACGATCTGGAAAATGCCTTCGCCTATCGCAAGGCGTTGAAAGCCGACTGCACCTGCAACGGCCGCGATCCCTCCGGCCTCGCGCCGGTCGATCTCACGCTGGACACTTCTTTGCGTCCCGGCGATGTCATCGCCACCACCAACGGCCTCGTCGCTTTCTCGGGCGTCCGTACCGGCAACACCCAGACCGCGGAATTCACGCCGGTGGCGAATTATCCCGGCCTGACCTCGGATGTCCGTGCCCGGCTCGGCGAGATGAAGGTGGCACCGGTCTCTGCAGAAATGATCACCGACGAAGCGCCCATGTCCGAAGCCGCGCGTGATGCAGCGCCGGCTGCTGCCACGACCGTCGTGCCGAAGAGCGCGCCAACTGCCCGCGCCAAGCGCGCCGAGCTTCAATAGATCATCGCCCGACGATGACGCCGATCACGTTCGGCGCCGAGAGATACTTCTCCTCGATCTCGGCACGCGCCGCCGCGCGATTCTCCGGCGTCAGCAATCCGCGCTTCTCGGCGAGGATCATCCAGCAATAGCCACACCAGTCGGTCAGCATGCCGTGGTCATCGACAAGGTCGTAGCCCTGCTCGGCCGCAAATATCCGCGCATGCGCCTCGTCGAGCTGGTCGAGCCAGGCGTGATCTTCCAGCGAGAACAGGTCATCGCTGATGTCGTCCGTCGTATAGCCCCAGACCGAGAGGCAAACAGTGTTGAACTCGCGATCGATCTGATCGTCATCGATCGGATGCCGGCGCGCCATCAAATGCAGCCGCGACAGCGACCGCGCAAAGTCGGCTATGCGGGTGAGAGCAAACTGATCGAAGGCAATGGTGGACATCTAGTCCTCGCGAGCTTGAACAGACCATAGATATTGTAGGCGAAGGCAACGAATCACCTCGGAATATCAATAGCTTACTAATTTGTTCTTAATTTGTTCCAGTTTTTATAAATCCGGTTCTCGCGTGCCTGCCCAAATCCCGGGCAGTTCCATGGCAAAAGCTCGCCACCCCCCCGGGTTCCGGGAGCAGCCAAATGCGCGTATGATTTTGGTCAGTGACACAGCTCAGGATGGCCGGTTTGTCAGATCTATCAGTTCCAGCAAAATTCCAGCCCGAGAATACGGCTGTCGATGAACTGGCGCTTGCCGACATCAAGAGCGCTATTCTCGTCAAGTTGAGGCTGGCAATCGGCAAGGAAGCCGCATTCGCCACCAAGCACGACTGGTACAAGGCTGCCGCCCTGACGCTGCGCGACCGCATGGTGCATCGCTGGCTGAGCTCGGACAAAGAGAGCTACGACGCCGGCCGCAAGCGGGTCTATTACCTCTCGCTCGAATTCCTGATCGGCCGCCTGTTCACCGACGCGCTGAACAATATGGGCCTGCTGCCGCTGTTCGAAGCCGCGCTCGGCGATCTTGGTGTCGGCCTCGACGAACTCCGCAAATGCGAGCCGGATGCAGCGCTCGGCAATGGCGGCCTCGGCCGCCTCGCCGCTTGCTTCATGGAGAGCATGGCAACGCTTGGCATTCCAGCTTTTGGCTACGGCATCCGCTACAACTTCGGCCTGTTCCGTCAGGTCATCTCGCACGGCGTGCAGCAGGAATATCCCGACGAGTGGCTCGGCTTTGGCAATCCGTGGGAACTACCGCGGCGGGAAGTCACGTATAACGTCTATTTCGGTGGCAGCATCGAGACCGTCGAGGACGGCAAGGGCCGCAAGCAGGTCATCTGGCATCCCGGCGAGACCGTCGAGGCCGTTGCCTATGACACGCCCATCGTCGGCTGGCGTGGCCAGCATGTGAACGCGCTGCGGCTGTGGTCGGCGCGCGCGCCGGATCCGCTGCGGCTCGACGTCTTCAACACCGGCGACTATGTCAGCGCCAGCGCCGAACAGGCGCGCGCCGAAGCGATCTGCAAGTTTCTCTATCCGAACGACGAGAGCGCCGCCGGCCGCGAATTGCGTTTGCGCCAGGAATACTTCTTCGTCTCCGCCTCGCTGCAGGATCTGGTCAAGCGTCACCTCCATTCCGATGGCAATCTGCGTGGCCTCGCCAACAAGGCGGCGGTGCAGATGAACGACACGCATCCGAGCCTGGCCATCGCCGAGCTGATGCGCATCCTGGTCGATCAGCACAATATGCGCTGGGATGCCGCCTGGCAGATCACCAACGCGACCTTGTCCTACACCAACCACACGCTGCTGCCCGAAGCGCTGGAGACCTGGCCGGTCGAACTGTTCCAGCGTCTGCTGCCGCGGCATCTCGAAATCATCTATCGTATCAATGAAGCGCATCTCGACCGCGCCGATGCGACGCGCCCCGGCGACACCGCCTATCGCGCTTCGGTCTCGATCATCGACGAGACGTCAGGTCGCCGCGTGCGCATGGGCAATCTCGCTTTCATCGGCTCGCACCGCATCAACGGCGTTTCGGCGATGCATTCGGAGCTGATGAAGGAGACCGTGTTCCACGATCTCAACCAGCTCTATCCCGGTCGCATCACCAACAAGACCAACGGCATTACTTTCCGCCGCTGGCTGATGCTGGCCAATCCGAAGCTCACCGACCTGTTGCGCGCCACCTGCGGCGAAGCCGTGCTCGACGATCCCACGCGGCTCATCAAGCTTGAGGCCTTTGCCGGCGACGCCGCGTTCCAGCAGGAATTCCGCAAGGTCAAGCATCACAACAAACTCGCGCTCGCGCGCGTGATTGGCGAGAAGCTCGGCGTTCAGGCCGATCCGTCGGCGCTGTTCGACGTGCAGATCAAGCGCATCCACGAATACAAGCGACAGCTGCTCAACCTCATTGAAACAGTCGCGCTGTATCAGGCGATCAAGGACGAGCCGGGCAAGGACTGGGTGCCGCGCGTCAAGATTTTCGCCGGCAAGGCGGCGGCGAGCTATCGTTATGCCAAGCTGATCATCCGCCTCATCAATGACGTCGCCGAGGTCGTGAACAACGACACCACGATCGGCGGCAAGCTGAAGGTCGCGTTCCTGCCTGACTACAATGTCAGCCTGGCGGAAGTCATCATTCCCGCGGCCGATCTGTCCGAACAGATCTCGACCGCCGGCATGGAAGCCTCCGGCACCGGCAATATGAAGCTCTCGCTGAACGGCGCGCTGACCATCGGCACGCTGGACGGCGCCAATATCGAAATCCGCGACAATGTCGGCCCGGAGAATATCGCGATCTTCGGCATGACTGCTGCGGAAGTTGTCGAGCGCCGTGCCAAGGGCCTCGACGCTTCTGACGTCATCAACAAATCGCCCAATCTCGGCCGCGCCATCCAGGCCATCGAGACCGGCGCATTCTCGCCGGACGATCCCGGCCGCTACGCGTCAGTGGGCCACGCACTGCGCCATCTCGACCATTACGTCGTGAGTGCTGACTTCGACTCCTATTACGAAGCCCAGCGCGGCATCGACACGCGATGGAGGGCCGGCTCAGCCTGGAGCCGCGCTGCGATTCTCAACACCGCCCGGATGGGATGGTTCTCGTCAGACCGCACCATCCGCGAATATGCCGATGATATCTGGGGCGTGCCGGTTGCTGGCGATCTGCCGGGCACACCGAGTCTGCAGGCACGAAAGGCAACGTAAGCGCGACGGTGCTCACGCGCGATACGCAACGAGCACCGCGCCGCAGGCGATCAGGATGACGCCGAGCCAGTTCGGCAGCGACAATTTCTCGCCGAGAAACAACACGGCAAACACCGCCACGAACACCACACTGAGCTTGTCGATCGGCGCCACCTGCGCGGCATTGCCAAGTTTCAGCGCGCGGAAGTAGCAGATCCACGATGCTCCGGTCGCGAAACCAGACAGCACCAGAAACACCCACGTCTTCGCTGATACATTGGACGGCGACTGCCAGTTGCCGGTGACATAGACCATCATGCCCGCGGCCAGCAGGATAACGATGGTGCGGATGAAAGTGGCAAAATCGGAATTGACGTTCTCGATGCCGATCTTGGCGAAGATCGCCGTGAGCGCCGCAAAGCCCGCGGACAGCAGCGCCCAGAACGGCCAGGTGAGCATGACGTTTTTCATCTGAAGTGTCCTTGCCTGTCAGCCGTCATTGCGAGGAGCCCTTGCGACGAAGCAATCCAGTCTTCGCGTTCTAGCTGGTCGTGCATCGCATTCCGACTAACGGTTTCGTCATGGCCGGGCTTGCCCCGACCATCCACGTCTTTTTGTATGACCAAGACGTGGATGCCCGGCACATCTAACGAAGCTCGCTTCGCGCTGGCCGGGCATGACGGCTGATAGGTTCCGCGTGACATGAAAAAGGGCGGCCTTACGGCCGCCCTTTCGCACTCATAATCAAAGCAGCGAATTACTCCGCGGCCAGCTTCACATCCGGCGCAGCGGCGCGGACATCCGCGTCAACCTGGGCTTCGAACTTGGCGAAGTTCTTCTGGAACATGCCGACCAGTTTTCGCGCAGTCGCGTCGAATTCGGCCTTGTCCTTCCAGGTGTTGACGGGATCGAGGATCTCCGACGGCACGCCATCCAGCGCGGTCGGGACCGCGAAGCCGAAATACTTGTCGGTGCGGAATTCCACGTTGCGCAGCGAGCCGTTCAGCGCCGCAGTCAGCAGCGCGCGGGTCACCTTGATCGGCATGCGCGAACCGACGCCATACTTGCCACCGGTCCAGCCGGTATTGACCAGCCAGCAGTCGACATTGTGCTTGGCGATCAGGTCACGCAGCATGTTGCCATAGACCGAGGGATCGAGCGGCAGGAAGGGCGAACCGAAGCAGGTCGAGAATTCCGGCTCCGGATCGTTGCCGAGGCCGCGCTCGGTGCCCGCGACCTTGGCGGTGTAGCCGGACAGGAAGTGATACATCGCCTGCGCCGGAGTCAGCTTGGCGATCGGCGGCAGCACGCCAAACGCGTCGGCGGCGAGCATCACCACATTCTTCGGCTGCGGCGCGCGGCCGGTGCGCGACGCATTCGGGATGAAGTCGAGCGGATAGGCGGAACGGGTGTTCTCGGTCTTCGAACCATCGTCGAAATCCGGCAGGCGGGTATTGGCGTCGAGCACGACGTTTTCCAGCACCGCACCGAAGCGCTTCGATGCCGCATAGATCGCGGGCTCAGCTTCTTCCGAGAGCTTGATGGTCTTGGCGTAGCAGCCGCCTTCGAAATTGAAGATGCCGTCCTTGCCCCAGCCATGCTCGTCATCGCCGATCAGCGTGCGCTTTGGATCGGCCGAGAGCGTCGTCTTGCCGGTGCCCGAGAGGCCGAAGAAGATCGCGCTGTCGCCATCGGGGCCGACATTGGCCGAGCAATGCATCGGCAACACGCCCTTGGCAGGCAGATAGTAGTTCAGCGTGGTGAAGACCGACTTCTTCATTTCGCCGGCATAATAAGACCCGCCGATCAGGACGATCTTGCGGGCGAAATCGATGGCCACGACGTTTTCCGAGCGGCAACCGTGACGTTTGGGATCGGCCTTGAAGCTCGGCAGGTCGATAATGGTCAGTTCAGGCACAAAGTCCTTCAACGCAGCGGCTTCCGGGCGGATCAGCAGCGTGCGGATGAACAGCGAGTGCCATGCGAGTTCGGTGAACACGCGGGTCTTGATCTGGAAACTCGGATCGGCGCCGCCATAAAGGTCCTGCGCGAACAGGGTCATGCCTTCGGCGTGCTTCTTGAAATCGATATAGAGCGCTTCGAACTGCTCCGGCGTGATCGCCTGATTGCCAGCCCACCACATCTGTTCGGTGGAAGCGTCCTTGACGGTGAACTTGTCCTTCGGGCTGCGGCCGGTGAATTCACCCGTGTCAGCACAGAGCGCGCCATCGGACGACAATTCGGCTTCGCCGTTACGCAGCGAATACTCGTAAAGCTGCGGCGCGCCGAGATTCCAGTTCACCGCTTTGAGATTTTTCAGTCCGAATTTGTCGGCGCCATAGGCACCGTTGCGTACGCCCGTCTCTTGCACGGAATATTCCTCCTTGAGTCCGCATATCCGACCTGTGCAACTGTCTTCAATCGCACGTCAGCAGCGGTAGCCGTCATTATAACCACCGAGGCCGTAACCCGGCGATCTAATAGTGACGAAGATGTGAAATGCCAAGCTGCAGTCCGCATATTTGGTTTATTCCAGCACGGCACTTGATACCGCTCAATTATTCAAAGCGCGGGCCTGCTCTGCGAGTTCCTTCAGGACTTGCCGCAATGCACCCGGAGTGACAATCCGCCGCGGAAAGTCCAGCCGGATCACCGTCGCGCCGTTCTGCAGGTCCATGCCATCCGGATCGCATCCGGTGCACCGCCAGTCGCCTGCGTCCGCGTGGAGAAGCTTCGTTGCATAGAGATTAAGCGCATCGAGATGATCGGCGTTCATATGAGCAACAGCGCCCTCCTCAGCCTCCAGCATCCCTTCGGCATCGGTGAGATCGGTCAGAAATTGCTCCGGCTTCAGGTCGTCGATACGGCCAAAGCCGGCCACCAGATGGGCACTCTTCGGCTTGATCCGGAAGAACGAAAAATCCTTAAAATCCACAAAGACTTGCGCGGATGGATGGACGCTGAGATAGCGCCGGCGCAGCAGCGATTTTTCGCTGTCGCTGGCCTCCTGCGCGATACCTCCGAGCATGATGCGTGAGCCCTCCAGGGGGTCCCCCGGCGCTCGCTCGTCCAGCATCAGCGAGACGCGGGCATCGGCCAGAATATTGCGGGTATGAAGCGCCAGCCGGGAAATCAGGAGAATCGGCGACCCGTCCGGGTGGCTGGCGACATTGGCCAGCGCACAATAAGGATCGCCGGACCCGACGGCCAGGGTAGCCAGCGCCCCCTGCCGACTGCGCCGCAACAGCGACCGGGTGACGCGCGAGGGGTCGAAATCGGAGGTCGGCTGCATGGTTAAATCCCGTATTTCATTGCAAAAAGCGGCTATTTCTTCTTCCCCGGGAGGTCTATACATCTACGGAACCCACGCGTCATTCAAGCGTTCAGGGAACTCGGCCACACTTCAGCCCAGCTTGCATTGCTCGTTGACTGTGTTCTTAAGGCCACCTCATACGGCGGATTGTTGAATTCTGCCGGATAGCCCATCCCGCTTCGGAAAGCAGGCTCATGCCAACTATCGCACTGGTCGACGACGACCGTAACATTCTCACATCCGTATCGATCGCGCTGGAAGCCGAGGGCTACCGCATCATGACCTATACGGATGGTGCTTCCGCACTCGATGGCTTCCGCACGAGCCAGCCGGACCTCGCAATCCTCGATATCAAGATGCCTCGCATGGACGGCATGGAGACACTGCGCCGTCTGCGCCAGAAGTCCGATCTGCCGGTGATCTTCCTGACGTCGAAGGACGAGGAGATCGACGAGCTGTTCGGCCTGAAAATGGGCGCCGACGATTTCATCCGCAAACCGTTTTCGCAGCGTCTGCTGGTCGAGCGCGTCAAGGCCGTGCTGCGCCGCGCCGCGCCGAAGGACCCGACTGCCGCTCCGAAGGAGACTGATGCCAAGGCGCTCGATCGCGGTTTGCTGCGGATGGATCCGGAACGTCACACCTGCACCTGGAAGAACGAGCCGGTCACATTGACCGTCACCGAGTTCCTGATCCTGCAGGCGCTGGCGACGCGCCCCGGCGTGGTGAAGAGCCGCAACGCACTGATGGATGCCGCCTATGACGATCAGGTCTATGTGGACGATCGCACTATCGACAGCCACATCAAGCGGCTGCGCAAGAAGTTCAAGGTCGTCGACGACGACTTCGAGATGATCGAGACGCTGTATGGCGTCGGTTATCGCTTCAAGGAAACCTGATCTGTAAGGGTTCCCGCGGCACGGCTGGGGGCCTGACGGCTCAGCCGTGCTGCGCTAGAATGCGCATCCGCACACGCAACAATGAGCGCCGCGTGACGCATCGCAGATATCGACAACAACCGGGCAGTTTTGGCATTGCTGGATCGTACGCAGCCTGATGAAAGCCTGGACGCCGACGGCACGTCGCCGCATGCGACAGGCGGCGATGCTGATCGCACCCGTCGCGGCTGGCAGCGCCCGCTCGACTGGCTGCGCCGTGCCCGGCAGTTCTTCGTTGCGCTGACCTTTTCGAGCCTGACGCGCCGCATCGTCTCGCTCAACCTCGCCGGCCTCTGCGCGCTGGTCGCCAGCATTCTCTATCTCTCGCAGTTTCGCGCCGGCCTGATCGACGCGCGCGCGCAGAGCCTGCTGGTACAGGCCGAAATCATCGCCAGCGCCATTGCCGCTTCGGCCACGGTCGAAACCAATACGATCACGATCGACCCCGACCGCTTGCTCGATCTCAAGCCTGGCGAAACCTACGGCGTGCCGGACGAACTCTCCGGCCTCGATTTCCCGATCAATCCTGAGCGCGTCGCGCCGGTGCTGCGGCGGCTGATTTCGCCGACCAAGACGCGTGCGCGCATTTACGACCGCGACGGCGTGCTCATCCTCGACAGCCGCAGCCTTTATGGCCGCGGCGATGTGCTTCGTTTCGAACTGCCGCCCCCGACCACCGAAAAGCCCGGCTTTGCCGAACGCACAATGATCGCGGTCCGAACCTGGCTCAATCGCGGCGACCTGCCACTGTATCGCGAACTCGGTCCGGAAAACGGCAACGGCTATCAGGAAGTGCAGCAGTCGCTCGACGGCCTGAAGAGCAGCATGGTGCGCATCAACGAACGGGGCGAAGTCATCGTCTCGGTCGCCGTACCAGTGCAGCGCTTCCGCGCCGTGCATGGTTCGCTGATGCTGTCGACGCAGGGCGACGACATCGATCAGATGGTGACCGCCGAACGTCTGGCGATTCTGAAAGTCTTTGCGGTCGCGGCCGTGGTGATGATCGTGCTGTCGCTGCTGCTGGCATCGACCATCGCAGGTCCGGTACGACGGCTGGCCGACAGCGCCGAGCGCGTTCGCCGCCGCATCCGCACCCGTGTCGAGATCCCGGATTTCACACGCCGCCGCGACGAGATCGGCCATCTCTCCGGAGCGCTGCGCGACATGACCGATGCGCTTTATAACCGCATCGAGGCGATCGAGATGTTCGCGGCCGACGTCTCCCACGAGCTCAAGAATCCTTTGACCTCGCTGCGCTCCGCCGTGGAAACACTCCCGCTGGCGAAGAACGACAACAGCCGCGGCCGCCTGCTCGCAGTGATCGAACACGACGTGCGCCGGCTTGACCGGTTGATCTCGGATATTTCCGACGCCAGCCGTCTCGATGCCGAACTCCAGCGCAACGACACGGCGCCCGTCGATGTCCGACGGTTGCTGACCACACTGACCTCGGTCGCCAACGAAACCAAGCTCGGTCATGACGTCGGCGTTGAAGTCCGCTTCGAAGGCGCTGCCACTGACGCCTTTTCGGTGCCCGGCCACGACTCCCGCCTCGGTCAGGTCATCACCAATCTCGTCACCAATGCGCAGTCATTCTCGACGCCGGGCGGCAAGGTGCGGATCGTCTGCCGTCGCCTGAAGGGCAAGATCGAGATCGTCGTCGATGACGACGGCCCCGGCATCGGACTGGATGCGCTCGAACGGATCTTCGAACGCTTTTACACCGACCGCCCGCATCAGGGCTTTGGCCAGAATTCCGGCCTCGGACTGTCGATTTCCAAGCAGATCGTCGAAGCCCATAGCGGTACGATCTGGGCGGAGAACCGCATCGGCCCGGCTAATGCCGATGGCGAGATCCCGGTGCTGGGTGCACGCTTCGTGGTACGGTTGCCGGCCACATGAGCGCGGATGGCAAAAGCATCCATGCCTCCGCCGTACTGGTCGATGAGCGCGCGGTCCTGATCCGGGGGCCGTCCGGCTCCGGGAAATCGCGGCTGGTCTTCGACCTGATCCTCGCAGCTCAGAGCGGACAGCTTCCCGAGGCCATGCTGGTCGGCGACGACCGGGTGCATCTGGATGTCAGGGATGGAAAACTGTGGGTACGGCCGGCGCCCGAACTGGTCGGGCTGCTTGAGGTCAGGGGGCTCGGAATCCGGCGTCTGGACTGCGCTACCGGCGCCATCGTCGGGCTGGTGGTCGATCTCGCCGCCACCGACGCTGCACGCCTGCCAGAGCCGGAAGCGCTCAAAACCACACTGGAGGGCGTTGAATTGCCCCGAATCCCGGTCGGGACAGGCTTTTCACCACTACCATTGGTCGTAGCCGCGCTTATTACAAACGATGGTTTAGCCGCAGTGCGACCTTTGGACGATTGCTCGAAGGGAATTGGTAACCATATTAGTCCCACTATCGCCACCGAATAGACCCGCGCTACTTCCCGCCGCATCCGTGCAATTTAAGGGAGATTCGCGAAGAGCCCTCTTGCATAGGGGCTCTGGATGGTCAAAGTGGCCCTTTCGTGCGGTGCACCAAAAGCACCCACGAGGAGTTTCCGATGATTGGTCTAGTACTTGTGACCCATGGGCGCCTTGCCGACGAGTTTAAGGCGGCGCTTGAGCACGTAATGGGTCCGCAAAAACAAATTGAAGCCGTGACGATCGGCGCCGAAGACGATTCCGATTTGTGTCGCAGCGACATTATCGAAGCGGTCAATCGCGTCGACAGTGGCGATGGCGTTGCCATCCTCACTGATATGTTCGGCGGCACGCCATCGAATCTGGCGATCTCCTGCATGAGCCGGCCGAAGGTCGAGGTTCTTGCCGGTATCAATCTGCCTATGCTGGTGAAGCTCGCAAAGGTGCGCGAAGAGCGCACGCTGCCCGATGCGATCGCCATGGCACAGGAAGCCGGCCGCAAATACGTCACCATCGCCAGCCGCGTTCTCGCCGGCAAATGAGCGACAGCCCAGACGATACGACGGTGTCCGGCAGCGTCTCCCGCGAGATTCCGATTACCAACAAACGTGGCCTTCATGCGCGCGCCTCTGCCAAATTCGTGCAGATGGTCGAACGCTTCAATGCCGACGTCACGGTGACACGCAACGGCGAGACCGTTGGCGGTACATCCATCATGGGCCTGATGATGCTGTCCGCCGGACCCGGGACCAGCATCATGGTCACTGCCAAAGGCGCCGAAGCTCAAGCGGCGCTGGATGCGATCACCGAGCTTGTGACCAACAAGTTCGGCGAAGAGTAGCGGTTCGCCGAAAGCTGCTTCGTCAGCGAACGGCTATTTCATCGCTCCAGGCGCTACCACATAGACATTCCACCGCGTGGTCGTGCCGACATTGCCCTTGAAGAAGCGTCGCGTCGACATCACGATGCGTTCGGCATTCGGGAGATTGTCCTTCATCCACGCTTCGCAGCGATCGAATTTCCAGTCACCGACCATGCAGATTCCGATGAAGCCGTTACGCTTCGCTTCGGCCATCGACGTCACGCCTGACGGCCATGGCTCGTAAGGCGTCAGCGGCAGCGGATGATCGGGACTGTAGAACGTCATCTGCTCGGCGACATCAACGAAGCCCACGACCTCGCTCCAGCGCGTGTGGAAGCGCTTGTGCCAGACTTCGGTGAGTTCGCGCGCGAGTTGCGAGTAGGAGATGTGAGCGAAATTGCCGTTGGCATCGCGCGGCAGTGACGCGATGGCGATCTGCGGTGCGGCGGCGAGCGTGACCAGCGACAGCACCAGCCAGATCGCGGCGAGCCGTACCAGCGCGACCCGCGGCATCTTCAGCGCCGGGATCGCAATGACCGCCAGCGGCACCAAGAAGAACAGCGAGATACCCCAATCGGTCTTGATATAAACGTCGAATAACAACGCACCGATCGGCGGCCCGACGGCGACGATGGCCTGGATCAGCCAGATATTCAGGGCCTGGTCCCTGCGGACACCGGGATTGGTCGTCAGTGACCACGGCCGCTTGACGAATGCGCGGGGATCGCGCGCCACCGACACCCACCAGCGCGGGCTCCAGGCCAGCACCGCAGCGGCCAGACCCAGCGGCAACAGCAGCAGCGCGATATTGTGGCCAACATAGCCCCACGCCAGCTGCAAACTCTCCCAGCGTGACGAGATCGCATAGGTATTGCCGGCGTAACGAAACGGCGCGTATTCCACCTGCCGCACCCAGTCGAGATGCGGAATCATCGCCGCCGCCATCGTCGCGATGGCGATCCATGGTGCCGGCGATCGCAGGAACAGCATCCGCTGCGGATGGATCAGCGCGGCCAGACCGATGGCGCCGATCATCGTCACCACCCAGTATTTGGTCATCAGCGCCAGCGCAGCGGCGACGCCAAGCAGGAAGCCCGAGCGAATCGAGCGCTTCTCGAAAGCGTGCAAATAGGCCAGCACCACCAGCGGCAAAGTTACCAGCTGCAGCAGGTCCGGATTGTATTTGAAGCCCTTGAAATTGAAGATCGGATAGATCGCGACCATCAGCAGCACGAAAAAGGCACGGCGGCGATCGACCACGCGCAGCGCGATCGCCCAGCAAAGGATCATGCCGATGCCGACCGTGACCATGGCGAGCAGATAGGTCGCCCAGTCCACCGGCGGGAAAAATCTGAACCAGACGCCCGAGATCCAGCCCGACAACGGCGGATGCTTGCCGTAGCCCATCAGGAACTTCTGCCCCCAGGCATAGCCCTCGGAGACGTCGAAATGGATGTCCTGCGCCGCCTTTACCTGGGTCAGGATCGCGGTCCACAGCACCACATGGGCGATCGTGAAGCCGAGCACCAGCAGGACGCTCAATTGCGGATCACACGCCCAGGCGACGAGCCGCGCAGCGCCGCGGCGGCCGATCGACAGCAAGCCCCGGCGTTTGGCGGGGGTAGAGGAAGCGATTGTACTCATGGGCCCCTGCCTAGCGTGTTTCGGGCCGGAGTAAAATCAGGATGCCGTGACGGAAACAGGGCCGGGAATCAGGCCGAAACCCGCATTAAGGTTGCCGCATCGGGGCCTGAATGCTATCCCGCGCGCATGACAACCTCCCCGATTTCGAACGTTCGCAACTTCTCCATCGTCGCCCATATCGACCATGGCAAATCGACGCTGGCCGATCGCCTGATCCAGATCACCGGCGGGTTGCAGGCGCGCGAGATGAAGGAGCAGGTGCTCGATTCGATGGATATCGAGCGCGAGCGCGGCATCACCATCAAGGCGCAGACCGTCCGGCTTCACTACAAGGCAAAGGACGGCAAGGATTACATCTTCAACCTGATGGACACGCCCGGCCACGTCGACTTCGCCTACGAGGTCTCGCGTTCGCTGGCCGCCTGCGAGGGCGCGCTGCTGGTGGTCGACGCCTCACAGGGCGTGGAAGCGCAGACGCTCGCCAACGTCTATCACGCACTCGACGCCAATCTCGAAATTGTGCCGATCCTCAACAAGGTCGATCTGCCCGCGGCAGAGCCCGAGCAGGTGAAGAAGCAGATCGAGGACGTCATCGGCATCGACGCCTCAGACGCGTTGATGATCTCGGCAAAAACGGGTCTGGGCGTGCCTGACGTTCTGGAAGCCATCGTGCACCGGCTGCCGCCACCGAAGGGTGACCGCGACGCCACGCTGAAGGCGCTGTTGGTCGATAGCTGGTACGACGTCTATCTCGGCGTCGTCGTCCTCATCCGCGTCGTCGACGGCGTCATGAAGAAGGGCCAGCGCGTCCGCATGATGGGCACCAACGCCGCCTATGATGTCGAGCGCGTCGGCTACTTCACGCCGAAGATGGTCAATGTGGACGAGCTCGGCCCCGGCGAGATCGGCTTCATCACGGCCGCGATCAAGGAAGTCGCGGATACCCGCGTCGGCGACACCATCACCGACGACCGCAAGCCGGTCACCGAGATGCTGCCGGGCTTCAAGCCCGCGATCCCCGTGGTGTTCTGCGGGTTGTTCCCGGTCGATGCCGACGACTTCGAGACGCTGCGCGCCGCCATGGGCAAGCTGCGGCTGAACGACGCGTCATTCTCCTTCGAAATGGAAACCTCGGCTGCGCTGGGCTTCGGCTTCCGCTGCGGCTTTCTCGGTCTGCTGCATCTGGAAATCATCCAGGAGCGCCTGAGCCGCGAGTTCGATCTCAACCTGATCGCGACCGCACCGTCAGTGATCTACAAGATGCATCTCACCGACGGTGAGGAGATCGAGATCCACAATCCGATCGACATGCCGGACGTGGTGAAGATCGCCGAGATCCAGGAGCCGTGGATCGAAGCCACGATCCTGACGCCCGACGAATATCTCGGCAGCGTGCTGAAGCTCTGCCAGGAGCGCCGCGGCAATCAGAAAGAACTCACTTACGTCGGCGCCCGCGCGATGGTGAAATACGAGCTACCGCTCAACGAGGTGGTGTTCGATTTCTACGATCGCCTGAAGTCGATCTCGAAGGGCTATGCCTCATTCGACTATCATCTGACTGACTACAAGGCCGCAGATCTCGTCAAGATGCAGATCCTGGTCAATGCCGAGCCGGTCGACGCGCTGTCGATGCTCGTGCATCGCACCCGCGCCGAAGGCCGCGGCCGCGCCATGGTCGAGAAGATGAAGGAACTGATCCCGCCGCACATGTTCGTCATTCCGATCCAGGCGGCGATCGGCGGCAAGGTGATTGCCCGCGAAACCGTCCGCGCGCTGCGCAAGGACGTGACCGCGAAGTGCTATGGCGGCGATATCAGCCGCAAGCGCAAACTTCTGGAGAAGCAGAAGGAAGGCAAGAAGAAGATGCGGCAATTCGGCAAGGTCGACATCCCGCAGGAAGCGTTCATTGCCGCGCTGAAGGTGGATAGCTGAGGGCATATCGCTTGCAGCTCTGACAGGAGGGGCACTACGTGGCAGCGATGCGGAAGTTGAGCAAAGCGGCCCAGCAACACCCCTCCGGTTTTTCCGATCCGGCCGTCAAAGCGGCATTCGACCGTTACCGCTGCCCTTCAAGGCGCGGCTCATGGCCCTCCGGCGACTGATCTTCGGGACCGCCGCGGGAATCGATGGCGTCGGTCCGCTGCAGGAGACCCTCAAGTGGAATCAGCCCAGCTATCTGACAAGCGAGACGAAAAGCGGGAGTACCATCCGGCTTGATCGCATGGGGGCCACAGAGCAGTACGCGCTGTACTTTCACTGCCAGACCGATTTGGTCGCGACCTTTCGTGAATTGTATCCAACGGAGCTAAGCTTCGAAGGCAACCGCAGCATCGTGCTGCACGTCGATGATCCCGTGCCGGAACAAGCCCTGAGTCACTGCGTCGGACTGGCGCTGACCTATCATCTCCGCAAGCGCAGGCCTTCAACGAGGTCATCTCAGGCTGAATGAGCGCGGCGACAACTGGCTGTCGTCCGGGAACAAATAGCGCCGTGAATGAACGGATTCCGCCGGCACAATTTTCCGCCCGCCGCAATGCGGCAGGTTTCTGCGACCAAACATCCCCCACGCCGCCCTTGCCTCCCCGCCCTTCGCCCCTCATGCTGCCGCCACGACGCCGAAAACGGCGCGTATAAAAATTTGGGGAGGTTTGAATGATCGCGCACCGCACGGTTGCGGCTACGACGGTTGCTGTTTCGCTGCTTTTCGGCGCTTCCGCACTAGCCCAGCAGACCAACACGCTTCCGCTCAAGATCGGCGTGCTCGCCGACTTCGCCTCGGTCTATGCCGACATCGGCGGCCAGGGCAATGTCGAAGCAGCGAAGATCGCCATCGAGGAATTCGGCGGCAAGATGTTCGACAAGCCGATCGAGCTGGTCACCGCCGATGCGTTGAACAAGGCCGACGTCGCCGCCACTATCTCGCGCAAATGGTATGAAGCCGAGAATGTCGACATGATCATCGACATGCCGACGTCGGCCACTGCGCTGGCCGGCATGGAAATGTCGAAGCAATTCGAGAAGATCATGATCGTCACGGACGCCGCCTCGTCGGACATCACCGGCAAGTCGTGCTCGCCCTATACCGCGCACTGGACCTACGACACCTATGGCAACGCTCACACCGTCGGCAGCGCCATCGTCAAGCAGGGCGGCGACTCCTGGTACTTCATCACAGCGGACTATCTGTTCGGCCATTCCATCGAACGTGACACCGGCGACGTGGTGCGCGCCGCGGGCGGCAAGGTGGTCGGCAGCGCCAAGCATCCGCTGAACACGGCGGACTTCTCGTCCTTCCTGCTGCAGGCGCAATCGTCCAAGGCCAAGATCATCGGCATGGCCAATGGCGGTGGCGACACCATCAACACCATCAAGCAGGCGTCCGAGTTCGGAATCGTCGCCGGCGGCCAGAAGCTCGCCGGCATCGTGATGTTCATCTCCGACATCCACTCGCTCGGCCTGAAGATGGCGCAGGGGCTGATCATCACCGAGGCCTATTACTGGGATCTCAACGATCGCACCCGCGCCTTCGGCAAGAAGTTCTTCGACAAGATGAAGCGCATGCCGACCATGAACCAGGCCGCGACCTACAGCGCCACGCTGCACTATCTCAAATCCGTGCAGGCCGCAGGCACCCGCGCCACCAAGCCGGTGCTGGCGAAGATGCGCGAGATGCCGGTGCGCGACGCCTTCACCGATAACGGCGTCCTGCGCGAGGATGGCCGCATGGTGCACAGCATGTTCCTGCTCGAGGTCAAGAAGCCGGAAGAATCCAAGGCGCCGTGGGATTACTACAAGGTGCTCGCGGAGGTCCCCGGCGATCAGGTGTTCCGTCCGATGAAGGACGGCGGCTGCCAGTATGTGAAGAAGGACTGAGGGTCTTTCGCGTCAGCAACAACGACCGTCGCCCGGCCTGGCGCGCAATTGCACGCCTGGTCGGGCGGCACGTTAGTTTTCATCGCATTTAAACGATGGCACTCGTTGCCGGCTTCGCCGCTGGGGTCCTTAGCCAAAACAGCGCCAGGAACGCGAGCGACGTCAGCCCGCCTGTGAGCGCCAGCGCGACGCGCGGGCCACCGTGATCCAGCACAATGCCGAACAGCAGCGGCGCTGCGCCCTGCAGGATGCGCGCCGGCGCGGCCAACCAGCCGGTTCGCATGCCGTATCCGACGGCGCCAAACATGGCCAGCGGAAGTGTCCCGCGCGCGATCGTGAACAGGCCATTGCCGGCACCGTGCAGAAGGGCGAATGGAAGTGCCACGGGCGCTCCGAACAGGATCAGCAATCCGGCGCCGACGGGATGTAGGCCCGCGGCCAAGCGTGCGGATATCATCGCCGACGCATGTCGTAGCAGACCGAATTCCCCGATCCGGGCTGCGACTTGCGCAGGCCCCATCAAAGCCCCGGCGAGCACGGCCTGCGCCGGGGTGGCCCCGAGCGCTTCCAGCAGGCGCGGCATGTGCGCGGCAAAGGCGGTGGTGACAAACCAGGTCGCACCGAAGACGCCCGCCAGAACGATCATCGCCCATGGAATGCCTGATGTTGGGACGGCAGGCTCATCCAGATGCGCATGCGGCGGCGCCTTCGGAACGAGAAAGCGGTTGAGCGGCAGACCGATGACGATGTGCAACGCGGCCCATGCGAAGCAGGCGCCACGCCAGCCTAAGGCATCGATCATCGCGGCACTGAGGGGCCAGCCGATGGTACTCGCAAAGCCGGCGAACAGGGTGATGCCGGTGATCGCACTGCGGGCCTGTCGCCCCCACAATCCCGCAACCGTCGCAAACGCAGCCTCATACAGGCCGAAACCCATGCCGGCGCCGATGACCAGCCAGGCCAGGGCCAGCGTGATCGGCCCCGTTGCAACCGCAAGCAAGGCCAGCCCCGCCGCAAACATCAGATTGGTGGCGACAAGCACGTCCCGGCCACCGCTGCGGTCGATCATGCGGCCGGCGAGCGGCCCGAGCAAACCCGACACCAGCAGCGCCACGGAGAACATGGCGAAGAACCACGTCCTGGACAGATGCAGGTCGTCGCAAATGGGAGCCGCGAACACGGCCGGAACATAGTAGCTGGAAGCCCATGCCAGTGTCTGCGTCGTACCGAGCGCGGATACGACTTGCCAACGAACGACTGCCACCTCAGGTCACAGCTCCCCGCTCGTACCAGTCCCGTGTCGCCTTCACGATGTGAACCACAGAGAGCATCACCGGCACCTCGATCAGAACGCCGACGACCGTTGCCAGTGCCGCGCCCGATTGAAAACCGAACAGTGCGATCGCCGCCGCCACGGCGAGCTCGAAGAAATTCGATGCGCCGATCAGGGCGGAAGGACCGGCCACGCACCAGGCGACGCCGAGGCGGCGGTTGAGCCAGTAGGCGAGACCGGCATTGAAATAGACCTGGATCAGGATCGGGACGGCGAGCAGTGCAATGACCATCGGCTGCCGTGTGATCTGCTCGCCTTGCAGGCCGAACAACAGCACCAGGGTCAGCAGGAGCGCGACGAGCGATACCGGGCCGAGTAGCGACAGCGCCTGCGATAGCGCCGCCTCGCCTCCCCTCGCCAGCAATGCGCGCCGCCAGAACTGCGCGATCGCCACAGGCACGATGATGTAGAGCAGGACGGACAACAGCAACGTGCCCCAAGGCACGATGATGGATGACAGTCCGAGCAGAAGGCCGACGATCGGAGCGAAGGCAACCACCATGATGGTGTCATTGAGCGCGACCTGTCCAAGTGTGAAGTTCGGCTCGCCATCGACCAGATTCGACCAGACAAACACCATCGCCGTACAAGGCGCCGCGGCAAGCAGAATCAGACCGGCCGTATAGCTATCGATCTGGTCCGCGGGCAGATAAGGCCTGAACAGATGGCCAATGAACAGCCAGGCAAGCAGCGCCATCGAGAACGGCTTCACCAGCCAGTTGATTCCGACGGTCGCGGCAATGCCGCGCCAGTGTGCGCCAACGTGACCGAGCGCTCCGAGGTCCACCTTGAGCAGCATGGGAATGATCATCAGCCAGACGAGAACAGCCACCGGCAGATTGACCTGTGCAATCTCCGCCGAGCCCAGCGCATGGAAAACGGCCGGCATCCATCGCCCCAGCAGAATCCCGACGACAATGCAGAGACCGACCCAGATCGTGAGATAGCGCTCGAACAAGCCCATGGCTGGAGCGGAAACCGGCCTGCCGATGGCCTCACTGGTCATGACGTTGTCCTGCGATCCGCTGGCCGCTCGCATCCACGACCCGGTCGCCATCCTCTTTCGAGAACGCTCCAAGCTGTGGAGTGGGCATGATGTCCAGAACCGCTTCAGATGGCCGGCAGAGCCTCACACCGAGCGCCGAGACCACGATCGGGCGGTTCATCAGAACCGGATGGGCTTCGATGGCGTCGAGCAACTGTGCGTCGGTCAGACTGGCGTCGGAGAGGCCCAGCTCGGCATAGGGCGTTCCCTTCTCGCGCAGGATTTCGCGCACCGATATGCCGGCGCGCGCGAGCAACTGAACGAGCAGAACCCGCGACGGCGGTGTCTTCAGATACTCGATGATATGCGGCTCGATGCCGGCATTGCGGATCATGGCCAGCGTGTTGCGCGAGGTGCCGCAATCCGGGTTGTGATAGATGATGACGTCGACGCTATCAGGCACGTGACAGCTCCTTGCCATCCAACGTGCATGCGGACGCCGTGGCCGGCATACAGATGTCGGGATGACCCGCGCAGCAATCCCGCATCAGGAACTGGATGAGGCCCGACAGGGCGTCGTAGTCAGCCGTGTAGACAATCGAGCGGGCCTCCCGCTTCGCGCTGGCAAGGCCAGCCTGGGTCAGCTCCTTCAGATGGAAGGACACGTTCGAGGCCGACACGCCTGCAGCCTCCGCGACGGCGCCGGCCGGCATCCCGGCGGGACCGGCCTGCACGAGCAGGCGCACGATGCGAAGCCGTGTCTCCTGGGACAGGGCTGCGAAAGCCGACAGGGCTTGACGTTCTTCCATATTTCAATAATCCTAAAAATATCGAATCATGGAGTAACATCGATGCTGGACCTTGCCAAGCCGGAAATTCCGCCTTCGCCGCAGATCGCCGCCGACGACATCAGCATCGGGGCGCTCCTCGCCGCCTGCGACGCGGCACCGGCATTGCCCTTGGTGTTCACCTATAGCGGTCACAGCATTCAGGCGGGCTACCACATCACCGAAGTCAAGGCGGGCGCCTTTTCCGCACTTGATTGCGGCGGCAATCCCGAAGCGTGGTCGGAGATCTTCGTACAGTTGTGGGACATCGTCGAAGATGACCGGACCCATATGACGGCGGCTAAATTCGCCGCCATCATCCGGAAAGTCTCCGACCATGTCGCTCTCGATGCCAATGCGCGGCTGACCTTCGAAGTGAGCGATGGCGTCGCGCCGATGCAACTACACTGCGCGGATACCCCGCGCATACAGGGCGACGTTCTCACGGTGACGCTTGCCCCGCGTCCGGCGAGTTGCAAGCCACGCGACCGCTGGCTGGAGGCGCAGAAGGAAGCCAGTGCATGCTGCGCGCCGGTATCGTCCAAAAGCACGTGCTGCCGGTAGACGCCGCGGTTCAGACCGGAGACCTGTTACTGGACTCTCAACGAGAGCGCGCGGTAGAGCCCACAATCATTATCCTTTGCCACCTGCAGTCGTTGCGCTGCGTCGATCCGCGAGGCGACCAGTCTCTTTTGGCAAAGCTCCTGGCGAGGAGCCGGGATGCGCAGACGCCTGGGCTTGCGACAGCAACCATGCGCGGAATGCCTGCAGCAAAGGATTTTCGGCTTTCTCCTCCGGACAGGCGAAATAGTACGAGCCGACGCTTTTTAGCGTCAGGCTCGACAACACCTTCAATTTGCCCGACCTGAGTTGATCGGAGATCAGGAATTCCGGAAGCAGGGCGACGCCAAGACCGGAGCTCGCCGCGCTGATCAAAGTGGACTGGATATCGAAACGCGGCCCGCGGATCACATTCGTGCCGCCGAGCTCCGCAGCGTCGAACCAGCGACGCCATGCATCGGCGCGTGTGACGAGATGCAGAAGCCGCAGCTCGGCGACCTCGCTCGGCGGCAATTCGCCGCGCCTGCCGATCAGCGTCGGCGATCCGACCGGCAGAAGAATTTCGTCGAACAGATGGTCTGCCTGCGTGCCGGGCCAGTCCGGCTGGCCGAAGTAGAGGGCACCATCGAGCGCGGTCTCGCTGAAGAAGAAGCGCGTGTTGCGCGCACTCACATTGACGGCGACGCCGGGATGGCGCGCATAGAAGTCCGGCAGGCGCGGAATGAGCCACTGGGCGCCGACAGTGGGCAGCGCCGCGACGTCCAGAACCATGCCGTCGGCCTCATAGCCCATGATCTCGAGCGCATCGCGCTCGATCCGCTCGATCGTCTGCGCCACGCGGGTGCTGTAGGCCGCCCCTGCCCGCGTCAACGTGATGCGTTTCTTGATCCGATGAAACAGTTTCACGCCGAGCTGCGTCTCCAGCTGCGCAATCTGGCGCGACACCGCACTTTCGGTCAGCGCGAGTTCGCTGGCGGCACGGGTGACGCTGAGGTGTTTGGCAGCCGCGCTGAACGCCATCAGCGCGCCGAGGCTCGGTATTCTGCGGCGCATAGTTCATTCCAAAAACGCAAGATGTCCGCAGATTAAATTGTTTGCACGCCTAAGCACAAGGCAACAATCTCCCCGCGGATGACAAAAGTCATGGCGGGCGGCGACCTCTGGCGAGGTCACGCCCCGGCAACGGTCTCAAGACATGCAGACTGCAGCGCGGTGCCCCGCACAGGTGCTTCGGTCATCAACTTCAAGGAGCACATCAGTGGCAGTCAACAAATTGCATGACGAATTCCACACGCTCGACATGGAGAGCGGCTGGCAATTGCCCGAGGGCTACGATCCCGCGTCGGGCGCGCTGGAGAAGATCCTGTCCGGATCGCTCGATACCGCGAACAAACGCGGCAGCCGGACGCGATTGCTGAAGTTCCCTCCGGGTCTCTTCACCACGCAGCAGATCGTTCACGACCACTGGGAAGAAGTCTTTCTCGTCTCCGGCGACCTGATCGTTGGCAATGACGAGAACGGGCAAGGCGGCACGCCATTCGCCGGCTACACCTACGCCGTCAGACCGCCAGGCGCGTGGCATGGTCCGTTCAAATCCGAGGGCGGCTGCCTGCTTCTCGAAATGCACTACTACGATCCCGCCTGAGAGCCCAGAGACGATGACGGCAGCCTCTTAGAGGGGCCGCCGATCCGAGCCGATGCTCACTGAAATCCCCGCAAGAGGTCTTGATAGAATGAGTAATGCGAAGCTTCCCGTCATCATCGCCGGCGCAGGGCCGGTCGGCATGGTGGCTGCCGCAGATCTGGTGCGACAGAACATTCCGGTTCTGGTGCTCGAGAAGAACGACGCGCTGAGCAGCGAGTCGCGCGCATCGACGTTCCATCCGCCCACGCTGGACATGCTCGACGATCTCGGTTTCGCCAGCACGTTGATTGCACAGGGGCTGAAGGCACCGACAGTGCAGTACAGCTCGTCCGAGGACGGTGTGCTCGGAACATTCGATTTCGCGGCGATCTCCGATCTGGTGCGGCATCCGTTCCGTCTGCAAGCCGAGCAATTCAAGCTCACGCGCATCATTCTGGATGCCCTGTCCGGCAATCCATTGTTCTCGATCGCGTTCGGCAGCGAGGTCAAATCGGTCGAGCAGAGCAGCGATACCGTCAAGGTGGTGGTCACGGCCAACGGCCACGACACCACGCATGAATGCGCCTGGCTGATCGGCGCCGATGGCGCGAACAGCATCGTTCGCCGCAGCCAGGACATGGAATTCGAGGGCTTCACCTGGCCCGAGCGTTTCCTCGTGATGACGACACCGGTCGATTTCACCGCGCTTCGGCCGGGCGTCTCATCGGTCAGCTATGTCGCCGATCCCGAACGCTGGTACTTCCTTCTGCGTATCCTCGGCGCATGGCGCGTGATGATGCCGGTGGCCGCGGAAACATCCGATGACGAAGCACTGTCCGAAGCCTATGTGACGGCGTCGATCCGGCGGATCGTTCCCGCAGAGCTGGACGCCCCCATCCTCCACACCACGCTCTATCGTGTGCACCAGCGCGTCGCCGCGAACTTCCAGAAAGGCCGCACATTCCTGGCCGGTGACGCCGCCCATATCAACAACCCGCTCGGCGGCATGGGCATGAATGGCGGCATTCATGATGCATTGAACCTGACCGCGAAGCTGGGTCCAGTCATCAACGGCACGGCTGATGAGAGCATTCTCGCCGATTACGATCTGCAGCGCCGGACGGTCACGATGCAGGCCATTCAGGGCGACACCATCCGCAACAAGAAGAACCTCGAAGCGAAAGACGAAGCCGATCGCGCGCGTTTCCGCGACGACATTCGCGCAGCAGCCGCCTATCCGGAAAAGGCACGAGCGCTATTGCGCCGGATCGCGATGCTCGACTCGCTTGAGCGGGCCGGTGCGTTGCATGTGGCTGAGCACCGCCCGGGGTGATCAGCAACTCTCTCTGAGACGATGTCGACGGCAACCGGTCACTCGGCTGGATAAGAACCGCGGCAGTGGAAGCGCCAGTAAGCCTGGAGGAGCCAACACCATGGTTCCCAAGATGTCACGCAGGAGTTTCAGAATGCCAAGCAAGGATTTACGGATGAAGTGGACGACGTTTCTTTTGGCGGCGCTGGTAGCGCCTGTCGCCTTGGGCGTGCCCGGCGCGGCAGCGGCCGGCTTTCCGGAAAAAATGATCACAATCGTGGTCCCTTATCCGGCTGGAAGCACGGCGGACGCGATTCCACGACTAGTGGCTCCGCTGATGTCGAAGTCGCTCGGCGTCACCGTGATCATCGAGAACCGCGGCGGCGCCAACGGCTCGATCGGGGCGGCTCGCGTCGCCGCTTCGCCGGCGGATGGCTATACGATTCTGCTCGCGACAACCGGCATGATGGCGATCAATCCGTGGATCTATGAAAAGCCCGCCTATAATTCCGAAAAGGATTTCGCGCCCATCACCAATGGCGCTTCGACGCCGAACATCTTGGTCGTCAATCCGTCGGTCAAGGCGAACTCGCTGAAGGAACTGGTGGCGCTGGCCAAGGCCGAGCCGGGCAAGCTGACATTTGCGTCAGCCGGTATCGGCAGCACGAGCCATCTGTGCGGCGAGACGCTGAAGGTGCTCGAAGGCATCGATGCCGTCCACATCCCGTATCAGGGCGCAGCTCCGGCACTTCAGGATGTCATCGGTGGTCAGGTGTCCATGATGTGCGATAATCTGTCGAACACGGTCCAGCAGGTACAAAGCGGAGCGCTGAGGCCCATCGTCGTGACCGCGCCTGAACCAAGCAAGCAGCTGCCCAATGTGCCGACGTCACCGCAGGCAGGCTATCCCGATCTCCTCGCGGGCAACTGGTACGGCTTTGTCGCTCCATCGGCGACCCCCAAGGACGTGATTGAGAAGCTCAACACATCGATCGTGGAGGCGTTGCGAGATTCAACTGTTTCGGCTCGCCTGGAAGGCCTTGGTTTGACCGTGATCGCGGACAAACCCGATCAGTTCGGAGCTGTCATCGCCAAGGATTCTGCGCGGATGGAAAATATCGTGAAGCGCTCGAAAGCGAAGATTTCCAACTAGGGATTTTTCGTCATCCCTCCGAGCTTAAACTGATCTTGACTTTAGTCCTAGATTGAGTTACCTCGATTCCAGCCTGCTCGATTGCTGCGTGCTCATGACACACAGCATCGATCAGACTGCAGCGGCGACCCGGTCATCCGGGCAGCTGCTGGTGGAGCGCCGGGAGGCGCAGCGTTCGCTCGGCGGGCTTCGCACCCCCACCGATGTCGTAACGCGCGCGTCTTCCCTGCGGGACTCGCAATCCCGCCGGTGCTGACGTGCGGGCCGGCCCTCGCAAGGCCAGCCTCAAGGGGTCTCGCAACCCCCTGGCGCCTCCCGGCGCTCCATTCTCGCAATGGGAAACGGGACGAAGGGTCGTCCGCACCCTCACGAAGCGGAGATCGGCGCGTGCCTTATGCGACCTGCGCGCGGACGGACAGTTCCGCATCCGGCGCAGCAATGGCCTGAGCGCGCAGCAGCTCGACAATCTCCTCATTCGGCCGCGCCCGGCTGAACAGGAAGCCCTGCCCTTCATGGCAGCCTTCGCTGCGCAGGCAGGCGAGTTCGGATTCTGTCTCGACGCCTTCCGCCGTGATGGTGACACCGAGGCCCATGCCGAGGCTGATGATCGAGCGCACGATGGCCTGCGCATCGCGATTGGAGCCGAGATCGCGCACGAAGGACTGGTCGATCTTGATCTTGTCGAACGGAAAGCTTCTGAGATAGCTCAGCGACGAATAGCCGGTGCCGAAATCGTCCATCGATATGCGAACGCCGAGCGCGCGCAGCGCGTGCAACGTCGCCAGCACCTGATTGCTCTTTTCCAGCAGCAGCGTCTCGGTGATCTCCAGTTCAAGCCGCCGCGGCGGCAAGCCCGAATGCTTCAGCGCATCCATCACCACCGAGAGCAGATTGCCGACGCGGAACTGCAGCGGCGACAGGTTGACTGCGACGCGCACTTCATCGGGCCAGCGCGCGGCCTCGTTGCAGGCGCGGCGCAGGATCTGCGTGCCGAGCGCATTGATCAGGCCGGTGTCTTCTGCCACCGGGATGAAATCCGCCGGCGAGATCATGCCGCGCTCCGCATGCGGCCAGCGCACCAGCGCCTCGCAGCCGGTGATGCGACCGGTCTTGAGATCGATCAGCGGCTGGTAGAAGGGTCGGAGCTGATCGTCCTGAATGGCGGAGCGCAGATCGATTTCGATCTTGCGACGCGCTTGTGCACGAGCGTCCATGCCGGACTCGAAGAAGCTGAAGGTGCCGCGCGAGTCGTTCTTGGCGCGCGACAGCGCCATGTCGGCGTTCTTGAGCAATCGCTCGGATTCGTCGCCATCGCTCGGCGCCATCGCGATGCCGATGCTGGCGCCGATGACCACCGAATGACCGTCGAGCAGATAGGTCTCACCGACGGCGTCGAGCAGCCGGCGCGCCAGCAGCACGACATCCTCGGGACGGTTGATGCCGGTCTGGATGATGGCGAATTCGTCGGAATTCAGCCGCGCCAGCGCGTCTTCCTCGCGCAATGACGACCGCAACCGCCGCGCCACGCCGCGCAGCAGCTTGTCGCCGATACCATGGCCGAGCGTGTCGTTGACGCCCTTGAAGTTGTCGAGGCCGAGAAACAGCACCGCGACCTTCTCGCCGGTGCGCCGCGTATGTGCGAGGACCTCGTCGAGACGCTGGCGCAGCAGGTTGCGATTTGGCAGGCCGGTGAGGCCATCATGATGCGACATGAAAGCCAGCCGCATCTCGGCGCGCTTGCGCTCCGTGATATCCATCAGCGCCAGCATCACGGCTGGCTCCTCGTTGTAGACGAGGTGCCGCGAATAGATCGCCAGATCGATCAGCGAGCCGTCGGCCTTGACGTGTTTCCAGGTTCGCGCGGCCTGCTCGTCATTGGCGTGATCGCCGACCCAGGGCGGGGCGGCCTCGAAGGCCTGCAACTGGCGGATGGTGAGCTTCTCGAACTCCGGACGCGTGTAACCGTAATGTTCGATCGCAGCGTCGTTGACGCTGAGGATGCGTTCGTCATCAAGCGCACAGACGATCATCGGCACCGGATTGCTCTCGAACAGCAGGCGGAACGACGCCTCGCGCTGTTTCAGCTCGGTAATGTCGACGCGCAGACCGATGACACCGCCGTCTTCGGTGAGCCGCTCTTCGATCAGGACGACGCGACCATCAGCCAGAACCTGCTCGTGGCGCTCGCCGGGATGGAACAGTTTGGCGACGCGTTCTGCGATCCATTCGTCCTCGCGGCCGATGGCTTCAGGATAGTCGCCGCGCTCGACACCGACGCGGATCGTGTCCTGCAGACGCGCACCCGGCACGAACTGATCCGAGCTGCGGTTGTAGATTTCCGCGTACTTTTTGTTCCAGAGGATGTAGCGCCCATCGGAATCGAGAAACACGATGCCTTGCGGCAGGATGTCGATCGCCTCGCGCAGACGCTCGTGGGATTTACGGGCTTCCGCGATCGCCGCCTCGGCCTGGGCACGCTGGCGCACGATCTCGCGAATGGGACCGCTGACAAGACCCTTTTTCGGCGCCAGTTTCGGCGCAGCCGCGATCGCCCGGCTCGGCCGGGTGATCCGAGACGCCAGTCCGGCTTTCGCTTTCTTTTTCGCTTCAGGCCGGAACTTCGGCATCAATGATCCACTCGCAACGCGCGTGTGATAATATGTGCAAGAAGTGTCTGAAAAAACGGTATCAATGCCCGTTCACAGCAACCGATTACCGTCTGAATTGCGCGCCTGTACACATCCCGTGCCTTCACAACAGGCAAAAACCGTGGGCCTATGGTTACCCGTGTCTGGACGTCAGCGGGTCACGCGCGATCATCCCCGCCAAGTGAGAGACGCAAGCGGCTCGAAACGCTGATCAAACGACTGAGCCGGTGGCAACAGAAGGACCGGCAAACCCAAACGCAAGAAAAAGCGCCAGCGTCAGACGTGGTTACCCGCGCGTTAAAATCATGCGTGCCGCAGGTCACTCACCTCATCGACAGCTTCAGCTATAGTCGCAGCATGAGCCTTCGCCTGATTCTCAGCCTCATATTCCTGCCCCCCGTCATTGCTTCAACGCCGCTGGCGTTGGCGCAAACCAAAGGCAGCGTCGATCTGAAACCGCTGCCGCCGCTGGCCAATCCGAACGACCCGGCCATCGGCGCCAAAGAACTATTCGGCCGCAAGGTGCTGCCGACGAAATCGCCGGTGCGCGTGGTCGGCTTCTACGCCAAGGGCTGCATCGCAGGCGCCGAAGCGCTGCCGATCAATGGGCCGACCTGGCAGGTGATGCGGCTGTCGCGCAATCGCAACTGGGCGCATCCGCAACTGGTCGAGCTGCTGGAGCGGCTATCGGTCAAGGCTAACAAGAACGCCGGCTGGCCAGGCATCCTGGTCGGCGACATGTCGCAGCCGCGCGGCGGCCCGATGATCACAGGCCATGCCAGCCATCAGGTCGGGCTTGATGCCGATATCTGGCTGACGCCGATGCCGAACCGCCAGCTCTCGCGCAACGAGCGTGAGGAGATGTCGGCGGTAATGATGGTGCGGCACGACCGGCTCGACATCGATCCGACTACCTGGACGCCGTCCCATCTGCCGGTGATCCGCGCCGCGGCGCTGGAGCCCAGCGTGGAGCGCATCTTCGTCAACGCCGCCATCAAGAAGGCGCTGTGCCGCGAAGCCAAGGGCGACCGCAGCTGGCTGTCGAAGGTGCGGCCGATGTACGGCCATGATTATCACTTCCATGTCCGCATCAAATGCCCGGTCGGCAGTGCCGAATGCGAAGCCCAGCCACCGCCGACTGATTCCGAGGGCTGCAGCGCCGGCGATCTGGCTTACTGGTTCAGCGATGCCGTACTGCATCCGAAACCGCCGCCGGTTCCGCCCAAGCCGAAGCCGCCGATGACGCTCGCAGAAATGCCGGCTGCGTGCCGACAGGTTCTGACGGCACCGTGATCGGCCGACTGGCTATCGCATTGTCGTGAAACCGGGTTAGAACACGCCATCGTTGTGCCGTAAGCCGACGATCAACAACGGGCGCCCCTCCCGCACTCCTTCCATATCAGCCGCGGCTGCCAGCTGCCCGGCCCAATCGGCGAGATCCAACATGCGCATCAGTGCACGCAACCAGATCAAGGGTACTGTCCTCGAAGTCACCAAGGGCGCGACCACGTCGCATGTCCGCGTCGACATCGGCGGCGGCCAGGTCGTGACCTCGTCAATCACCAACGAAGCCGTTGACGATCTGGCGCTCAAGGCCGGCGGCAAATGCATCGTCGTGGTGAAAGCCTCCGACGTCATGATCGCGGTGGATTGATTATGTATGCGCGTCTGATTGTCGCGCTCACACTGCTCGGTTCGGCGCCTGCATGGGCTGCCGAGCCAAGCGGCTGTGACAAATTCAAGTGGCCGATCGACAAGGAGCGCGCCGCACTCACGGCGCAAGATCGCCCCAAGATTGTCTCAGGTGCCGACCTCGCAATTCCCTCTGCAGCGACGCTCGATCTGAAGACGCCCGGTGATGCCAAGCTGCCGACGCCCCCGGAGCGAAAGCCGAAAGACGGCACATTTGCAGGCTTTGCGCGCTTCCAGAAGGCGCCGAAGGCTGGCACATACACCGTCAGCCTGTCGTCGGCGGCGTGGGTCGACGTGGTGCAGGATGGCGAGATCCTGAAGCCGATGGAGTTCAGCGGCGCGACCGACTGCGCCGGCATCCGCAAGACCATGAAGTACGATCTCGCGGCAGGTCCGTTCGTGATCCAGGTCAGCGGCGTGACTGAAAACACCATCAGCCTGGCCGTGCTGCCGTCCGAGTGACGGCAGCCTTAGAGGCCTCCGCGCCCAAGGGCCTTTACCCACTTGGCCAGCCTGATATTATTCCCCAGCGATATCCCTGCGGACCGTAAGTCCTCGGGATTGCCGGAACGGCGCTTCCGCCTGTCGCATGTCCCACCCAACCAACGCCTGAGTTGCGCGCACTTTGCGCTGCGCTCACGCATGGAGCGCCACATGAACCGTTTTGCCGGACTTTTCGCTGTGTTCTCGATCCTGCTCGGATCGACCTTCACGCCTGCCCATGCGCAGGACAAAACCCTCACCGTGTTCGCCGCAGCGTCGATGAAGAACGCGCTCGACGAGCTCGATGCCGCCTACACTGCCAAGACCGGCGTGAAGATCACCGCCAGCTATGCTGCAAGCTCGGCGCTCGCCAAGCAGATCGAACAGGGCGCGCCGGCCGACGTCTTCGTGTCCGCTGACACCGACTGGATGGACTACGCCATCGGCAAAAAGAACATCAACGTCGCCACGCGCACCGACCTGCTCGGCAACAGCATCGTGCTGATCGCCGCAAAGGACGCCAAGCTCGACAACGTCGCCATCGGTCAAGGCTTCGATCTCGCCAAGCTCGCCGGCGACGGCAAGATCGCCACCGGCGATGTGAAGTCGGTCCCGGTCGGCAAATACGCAAAGGCCGCGCTTGAGAAGCTCGGCAGCTGGACCGCCGCCGAGTCGAAATTCGCCATGGCCGAGAGCGTGCGCGCGGCGCTGACGCTGGTCTCGCGCGGTGAAGCTCCGCTTGGCATCGTCTATGCGACCGATGCCAAGATCGATCCGGGCGTGAAGATCATCGGCACCTTCCCGTCGGACTCGCACCCGGCGATCATCTATCCGGTCGCGGCGACCACCACCGCGAAGACCGAAGCTGCCGACTACCTGACCTTCCTGAGGTCATCGACCGCAAAGACGGTTCTTGAGAAGTACGGCTTCACGTTCCTGGTCAAGCCAACGTCCTGACACGTGTCCGACATCTCCCCTGAAGAATGGACGGCGATCCTGCTTTCAGTCAGGGTCGCCGTGATCGCGACATTGATCTCGACGCCGATTGGAATCGGCGTCGCTTGGCTGCTCGCGCGACGTGACTTCTGGGGCAAGCCGATCATCGACGCCATAATCTATCTGCCGCTGGTGCTGCCGCCCGTCGTCACCGGCTATCTGCTGCTGCTGCTGCTCGGCAAACGCGGCCTTCTCGGCGCCTGGCTCGCCGAACATCTCGGCATCGTCTTCGCCTTTCGCTGGACGGGTGCCGCGCTTGCATGCGGCGTGATGTCGTTCCCTCTGCTGGTGCGGCCGATCCGGCTCTCGATTGAAGCGGTTGACCGGCGGCTCGAACAGGCGTCGAGCACGCTCGGCGCATCGCCCTGGAAGGTGTTTGCGACGGTGACCCTGCCACTGGCGCTGCCCGGCGTCCTGGCCGGCATGGTGCTCGGCTTTGCCAAGGCCATCGGAGAATTCGGTGCCACCATTACTTTCGTCTCAAACATTCCCGGCGAGACCCAGACGATTTCCTCCGCTATCTACTCGTTGATCCAGACGCCCGACGGTGACGCGGCAGCCTCACGTCTGGTGATGATCTCCATCGGCATCGCCGTACTGGCGCTTATCGCTTCGGAATGGTTTGCGCGCCGCGCGACGCAACGGCTGCACGGAAACTGATCGTGCTGCGCGTTGATGTGTTCAAACAACTCGGCGAATTTTCGGTCGACGTCGCCTTCACCAGCGAAGGCCGCGTGACGGGCCTGTTCGGCTCCTCAGGTGCGGGCAAGACCTCGCTGGTCAGCATGATCGCCGGCCTCGTGCAGCCGGATCGCGGCATCATCGCCGTGGATGGCGACGTGCTCTATGACGGCAGCGCGCGCGTCCACGTCCCGCCGCATCGGCGCCGAATCGGCTATGTGTTTCAGGATGCACGACTGTTTCCGCATCTGAGCGTCGCGCAGAATCTCGATTACGGTCGCCGGATGAACCGTCTGACACGCGATCCCGCTGAGGAAACACGCATTACGGAGATGCTTGATATCGGACATCTGCTCGATCGCCGTCCCGGCGGCCTCTCGGGCGGCGAACGCCAGCGCGTCGCGCTGGGACGTGCGCTGCTATCTCAACCGAGGCTGCTACTGCTCGACGAACCTATGGGGGCGCTCGACGAGGAGCGGAAGGCGGAGATCCTGCCCTACCTCAAGCGACTGCGCGATGCAGGCGATGTGCCGATGGTCTTCGTCAGTCACGATGCTGACGAGATGCGGCAACTGGCGACGCAGGTCGTGATGCTGAAGCGTGGCCGTGTCGCAGCCTTCGGTGGCACCGAGATCCTGCCGCGTATCATCCCGGCAGCCTGAGCCAATCAGGCGCCGGACAGCGTGGTCCAGCCTCGTTTCAATTTCGCCTTGAGGGCTTGCCTGCGTGTCAACTTCGGCGGCGCGGGATCTTCATCTTCGGGCAGACGCAGGCCAACCACATTGACGCGTCCGCCACCAAGACTGCGCGCGACAAGATCGATGCTGTCGATCGGCAAGGCGGCGCCAACGGTCGGCGCATGATCGAGATGGATATCGAAATAATCGGCCAGCGTCAGCGATGCCTGGGCTGGATCGACGGCGATGCCGTAGATCGCCGCAAGATCGCCGAGAGTGATTTCGCCAGACACCATGAAATCACCAAGCAGATGCGGGTCCGGCGCTGTACTCGGCGGCATGTCGACAAAGAAGCGATCCAGCGCCTCCGCCTTTTCCGGTGGCGCCAACAGATAGATGTAATCGCCGGCCGTAACAGGCTCGGCCTCCGCTGGCGTCAGGATGCGCTCATCGCGAATGACCAGCGTCGGCTTCGACCACGACGGAATGAGGTTGCGCTTCAGGTAGAGGCTCTTCGGGCGCACGGCATAGCCGACCAATTGCTGTTCGAGCTGACCTGGCAAATCGAGTTCGATGCGGCGCGGCCCCCTGTCGGTGCGCGGCAGAGCGACATGCAGCTTCCGGGCGGCAAAAGCCAGCGTCCATCCCTGAAACAGCAGCGAGATGATCACGACCACGAAAGCGACGTCGAAATACAGCGACGCCTTGGGCAGACCAACCAGCATCGGGATCGAGGCGAGGAAGATTGCGACGGCACCGCGCAGGCCGACCCACGAAACGAACATCTTTTCGCGCCAGTTGAAGCGGAAGGGCTGCAAACACAGGAAGACCGCAACCGGGCGCGCCACGAACATCAGAACCAGGGCAACGCCGACCGCCGGAATGATGCTGCCCACCAGCCGCTCCGGCGACACCAGAAGACCGAGCATCACGAACATCACGATTTGCGCCAGCCACGTCGCAGCGTCGAGGAACGTCACCACGGAATTATGCGCCCGTGTCGGACGATTGCCGATGATGATGCCGGCAAGATAGACCGCCAGAAAGCCCGAGGCGTGAGCGATCTGGGCCAGCCCGAAGATCACCAAAGCTGCGGTGCAGACGAAAGGCGCATGCAACCCTTGGGGCAGCGCCACGCGATTCATGGCCAGGACAACCAGCCGGCCACCGACGACGCCAATCAGGGTGCCCAGCACGGCTTCCTGAACAAATTCCATTGCCACGTGACCGGCGGAGGCGTCCCCCAGCGACAGAAGCTTGACCAGCGTCAGGGTCAGAAAGACGGCGAACGGATCGTTCGTTCCGGACTCAACTTCCAGCGTCGCGCCAACCCTCGGCCTAAGGCGTAGGCCTTGCGCGTGGACCAGCAGAAAAACAGCCGCCGCGTCGGTGGAAGCCACCACCGCGCCAGTTAGCAGCGCCTGGGTCCAGTTCAGGTCGAGGGCATATTTGGCGACCGGTGCCGTGATCAACGCAGTCAACAACACGCCAATCGTGGCCAGCACCATCGACGGGGCCAGCACCGCGCGAATGGCCTGAAATCGTGTCTTCAACCCACCGTCGAAGAGGATCAGCGCGAGTGCAACCGAGCCGACCACATAGGTTGTATGGACGTCGTCAAACCGCAGTCCGCCGGGGCCCGCTTCGCCGGCCACCATGCCGATAAACAGGAAGAACAGCAGCAAGGGCGCGCCGAAGCGAAGCGCAAGCAGGCTGGACAGGATGCCGGCCATGACCAGAACTGCGCCGAGAAGGATGGCAATGCTGACGGAATCAAGTGACGCCATGAGGCTCCGAGGCCGGAAATACTTGTAAATCCATGCTTATCGTCGTCACCCCGAGACGCCAAACGTTTTCTGCGTGATACCTATTTGCAGGTATATTTCTCGGGAATTGCTCAAGGCAGAAGCTCCGCTCGATGGCGTCGACGTGGTGCTTGTGTGAATCTCTGCCCATCCGAATCAAATGCGCCGTCCAGCGATGATTCCACACCACACGATACATTCACGACAACGAGAACCGCGCGATGCTTGACCTGACCGACACCCACGAATTCGTGCTGGCAACCGCACGATCGTTCGGCGCCGAGGTAACCTCGCCGTGGTTCTATCTGCAGCTCGGACTGATGATGGCGGGTGGTGGCATTGCCTTCGCCATCGGGGCCGCAATCCGCTCGCGGGTCGATATGACCTCGCTGGCGATGGGCTGGCCGGCGCCGCTGCGCATGTTCATGCGCATTCTCGTCGGCAGCGCGGCCACCGCGGCCTTTGCCATCCTGATGACCCTCGACCGCGTGATCATGCTGAGCGTGACGTGGCCGAGCCGCAGCTATTTACTGTCGGTGGCCGCGAAGCTTGCACTCGCGTGGCTGGTGATCCGGCTTGTCACCAGCGTGATCCGTAACGAATTCTTGGTCCGGCTGGTGTCGATCTCGGCCTGGTTCGTCGCGGCCCTCAGCATTGTCGGCCAGTTGCAGCCGACCATCACCATGCTGGATGCGAACGGGATTGATCTCGGCGGCCTCCGGCTGACCCCGCTGCTCTTGATCAAGCTCGGCGTCTTGCTCGCGGTAGCGCTATGGCTTTCGAATATTGCCAGCAATTTTCTGGAAGGCCGGATCAGGCAATCCCATGACCTCACGCCCTCGATCCAGGTCCTGCTGATCAAGCTGGTGCGTCTGCTCTTGATGGTGTTCGCCGTCGCTCTCGTCATGGGTGCGGTCGGCATCAATCTCTCGGCCCTCGCCGTGTTCTCAGGCGCAGTCGGTGTCGGTATCGGTTTCGGCTTGCAGAAAATCGTCGCCAATTTCATCAGCGGCGTGATCCTGCTGGCGGACAAATCGGTGAAGCCCGGCGACCTCGTCACCATCGGCGACAGCTCCGGACGCATCAGTGCGATGAATACGCGTTACATCTCGGTCGCCGCGGGCGACGGCCGCGAGTTCCTGATCCCCAACGAGGACCTCATTACCCAGAAGGTGGTGAACTGGACCTATACGGACAAAGATACGCTGGTGAAGGTCAATTTCAGCGCCAATTACGATGCGGATCCGCGCGTCGTCTGCAAGCTGGCTATCGACGTCGCAACGGCATCGCCACGGGCCAATACGGCCAAGACGCCGAACTGCATCCTCACCGAATTCGCCGAAGCCGGCATGAAATTCTCGCTGACCTTCTGGATCGACTCGCCCGACGGCATGGATGCTGTGAAGAGCGAGGTGATGCTGGGACTGTGGGATGCCTTCAAGCGCGAGGGCATCCGCGTGCCCTATCCGGTCCGCGAGCTGAAGATCCGTGGTGGGGCTCTACCGGTCGAGACCATCGTCGAAGTCGCATCCGGTCCGGAATAGTGCCGATGAAGCTACAGGCCGATCTGGTTCCGGCGACGCTGCTGCGGCGCTACAAGCGCTTCCTTGCCGATGTCGAGCTCGCCGATGGCACCATGATCACCGCCCATGTCGCCAATCCCGGCGCGATGCTCGGCCTGCAGACGGCCGGCGCGCGGGTCTGGCTGTCGAAGTCACCGAGCAAGACCCGCAAGCTGCCTTTTTCGTGGGAGCTGATCGAAGCCGATTTCGGCAATGGCCCGGAGCTGGTCGGCGTCAATACGATGCACCCCAATGCCATTGTCGCCGAGGCGCTGGCCGCCAATGCGATCCCCGAACTTACCGGCTACGACATCATCCGCCGCGAGGTGAAATATGGTGCGGCATCGCGGGTGGATTTCCTGCTGGAACACCCGTCACGGCCGCCCTGCTATGTCGAGGTCAAGAACGTCCACATGATGCGCCAGCCCGGATTGGCCGAGTTCCCGGATTCCGTCACCGCGCGCGGCGCCCGTCATCTCGACGAACTGGCCGCCATGGTCGCTGCGGGTGCACGGGCCATGATGCTGTTCGTGGTCCAGATCGGCTCGTCCACGGCTTTTGCACTGCCGCGGGATATCGACCCGGCCTATGGCCGCGCCTTCGACAAGGCCCGCGCCACAGGCGTCGAAGCCATCGCCTATACCTGCCAGATCGACCACGGCAGCATCGTTCTGGCCGGCCGAGTGCCGATTCAGCCATGAATATGGCCGGCTTGGGAACCGAGCGATGAGATCCCGGAGGGGCTGCTTTGGCTTGCGCTGACCGCCCCAGCCATTAAATTGGGGCCTCAAATAACACATTCCCGTCGCATCCTGCCTGGCAAGATCACCTGATGAGCTACGTCGAAGCCTCCGAAACCTCCCAGCGCAAAACCGGTCAGATCAAGCTGCATGGTCCCGCCGCTTTTGCTGGCATGCGCAAGGCCGGCGCGCTGGTGTCGCAGTGCCTGGACGAGCTGACCGATCTGGTGAAGCCGGGCGTGCTGACCTCGGCGATCGACGACTTCGTCCGCGAATTCGCCTTCAGCCATGGCGCCTTCCCGGCCACGCTGATGTATCGCGGCTATCGCTATTCGACCTGCACGTCGATCAATCATGTGGTCTGCCATGGCATGCCCGGCGACCGTGCGCTGAAGGAAGGCGACATTGTCAATGTCGACGTCACCTTCATCGTCGAGGGCTGGTATGGCGATTCCAGTCGCATGTATGGCGTCGGCGAACTCGCCCGCAAGGCGGAGCGTCTGGTCGAGGTTACCTATGAATCGCTGATGCGCGGCATCGCCGTGGTCAAGCCCGGCAATACCACCGGCGACATCGGCCATGCGATCCAGAGCTTCGTCGAACCGCAGCAGATGAGCGTGGTGCGCGACTTCTGCGGCCATGGCCTCGGCCGCATGTTCCATGACGAGCCGAATATCATCCATGTCGGCCGCCCTGGCGAAGGCGTGACCTTGCGCCCCGGCATGTTCTTCACCATCGAGCCGATGATCAATCTCGGTAAGCCGCATGTGAAGGTTCTGTCCGACGGCTGGACCGCCGTGACCCGCGACCGGTCGCTGTCGGCGCAGTTCGAGCACACCGTCGGCGTGACGGCGACCGGCGTCGAGATTTTCACGCTGTCCAAGCGGCATAACGAACAGCCGCCCGTGCCCGCCGCCTAAACTTCAAATCGCCACACGACATCGAACACTTTCTGGTTGCAAATGCAGCCAGGCACGGCATGCTCGCGGATAATGTCCATGCGAGCGTTTGCGCCACATGCCCGTCAGCCCCATCGATCCGACTGCGCCGCCGGGTCTTGCCGAAGCGCCGCATTATCATGGCCATCGGGAGCGACTGCGGGAACGCTTTCGCAGTGTCGGTGCCGATGCGCTGAGCGACTACGAGCTGTTGGAAATGGTGCTGTTCCGTGCGCTGCCGCGCAGGGATGTGAAGCCGCTGGCGAAATCGCTGATCACGAAATTCGGCTCCTTCGCTGAGACGGTGCATGCCCCGGACACGCGGCTGCGCGAGGTCGACGGCCTCGGTGAAGCCGCCATCACCGAGATCAAGCTGATCGCCGCTGCCACCAGCCGCGTCGCCAAGGGGCAATTGAAACAGCGCACCGCATTGTCGTCATGGGCCACGGTTATCGACTATTGCCGCACGGCCATGGCCTTCGCCGACAAGGAGCAGTTCCGTATTCTGTTCCTGGACAAGCGCAACCAATTGATCTCGGACGAGGTCCAGCAGGTCGGCACCGTCGATCACACACCGGTCTATCCGCGTGAGGTCGTGAAGCGCGCGCTCGAACTGTCAGCGACGGCCATCATCATGGTGCACAATCATCCTTCCGGCGACCCGACACCGTCGCAGGCCGATGTGCAGATGACCAAGGCGGTGATCGATGTCGCCGCGCCGCTCGGCATCGCGGTACATGATCACATCATCGTCGGCAAACACGGCCATGCCAGCCTTAAGGGGCTGAAGCTGATCTGAGGCCAATCAGAACACTTAGTTTTTGATGGTTTTGACGTGTTCTTCTGCTGCTCGAATGCCGCTCTTTGCCTTGAGTGTTAAAGCAGTTGTCCGCGGCTTCCATTCGGACACCAGTTTTTCTGCGTTCTCGAGTTCTTGTTCGGACAACAGTGCAGCCATCTCATTCACATTTTTCGCGGGCGCCAGCCTCGAGAGTTTGAAATACGCATATGACAAAGACAGATCCTTTGGCGCTCCTTTTCCGGCGGAATACAAACGGGACAAACCAAAGAGGGCACCGGGATATCCCTGATCGCCCGCCCTCTTCCACCACTTGAGCGCTTCTTCCGAATTTCCTCGCCTGTCATACAGATTGGCGACATCGTGCTGCGCAAGCGCGTAGCCGGCTTCGGCAGAAACAAGCTTATATTTCAAAGCTTGATCCGAGTCAGACTCCACGATGCCTGCGCCTTGCCCATCATAGTAACAACCAAGCTTATAGGCGCCCAACGGGTCGTTCGACGCAGCTGATTTTTGAAACCACTCAAAGGCCTGCCTACGATCCTGTTGTGTGCCGATGCCATTATTGTACATCATGCCCACATGATATTGCGCCTCTGCATCTCCCTTGTTTGCCAATGCGACCATTGCATTAAAGGTGTCTGCGTCATTTGCACTGGCAGGCATTGAGAAAAATAAAAGGCACGAAAAAGCCAAGGCGAAAAATTTCATCTCACCCTCCAATCGGGTTTGAACCATTTCATCTTGGTCATTCACAACGGAAATAGGTTCGAAGAAGCTGATTTGAACCGGACAGATTGATGCGTAGGGCGCAATCCGGGCAACGACCTCTCCTCGTCCTCGCCTTCGCAGGACGACAAAAACGGGCGCGGAGCGAGCTCTTACTGCCGCAGCAGGATCAGCGGATCTGCACTATCCGGCACGCGGCGCCATTGGGCATTGTCGTCTGCTTCGAAATGCCAGGTCTCACCTGATGCCGACATCATCAGCAATTCGCCGCGTTCGAGACGCCACTGCTTGGGATTGAAATTCGCCACCAGGGGATCGCAGCGCGGCTTCAGGAACACGGCGAAGTTATCCTGGGTCGTCTCGGTATTGGTCAGCGTCAGACCGCAGACCACGCGGCCGCTGCCGCGTACCATCGACCAGTCGCCAATCATCTGGTCCATCGACTTGGTCAGCGAGCGGGCTGCCGCCAGGTTCTGCAGGATATAGACGCCCTCACCCGTGCGAATGCCCTCGAAGATGCCGCTCTCGACTTCGGTGAAGTCGATCACGGCTTCGCCCGTCGGATTCTGCAGCCGGACGATATCGAGCCCCTTGATGTTCCAGGCCGTGATATCCTTGGTGAAGGGCAACGCCTTCGCGCAATCCGGTTCGAGTTCGAGCTTCAGCCCTTGCGGCGACGTGTCGTTCTTCAGCGTCACCACGCAGGTCTTGCTGCGCTCGGTGGTGGAGAGCTCCCACTGCCCGATCATGTTTTTTCGAAGGGTGGCAGCGTCCTGCGCTCGCGCCGGTGCGCCGACGAGCATCGCGCCGGCAACTGCCAGCGCAAAATATCGACAGCGCCCCGACGCAAGTCTCACGATCAGCGTCCCTTTATCGGCGTTTCCGCAATCGGCGTCGTCGGCGCCTTGCCGGCGAACCAGAGCTTGAGGTTGTCGACCACCAACTGATCCATCGCGTTGCGCGTCACCACCGACGCCGAGCCGACATGCGGCAGCAGCACGACGTTCTGCATCGACTTCAGCTCGTCCGGCACCTTCGGCTCCTGTGCGAACACATCGAGGCCCGCGGCCAGAATGGTGCCCGATTTGAGCGCCGCAATCAGTGCGGGCTCATCGATCACCGAACCGCGTGCGATATTGATGATGATGCCGCGCGGACCGAGCGCCTGCATGACTTCCGCGTTGACGAGATTGGCCGTCGACGATCCGCCCGGCGTAATGACGATCAGCGTATCCACCGCCTTCGCCATCTCGATCAGGTTCGGATAATGCTTGTGCGAGACGCCAGCGGCGGGGTTGCGCGAGTGATAGACCACCGGTACCAGCGAGGCGTCGAGACGGCGCGCGATGGCCTGACCGATGCGGCCCATGCCCACCATGCCGACCTTGCGATCACGCAGCGAGCCGACTGTGAGCGGATAGGGCTGCGTCAGCCACAGGCCCGAACGGACATATTTGTCCGCTTTGATGAATTCGCGGGCAGTCGCGATGAACAGGCCGAGCGCCGTATCGGCGACTTCCTCGGTCAGCACATCCGGCGTGTTGGTAACGAGGATGTTGTTCTCGGCGGCATATTTCGCGTCGATGTGATCGTAGCCGACGCCGAACGAGGAGATGATCTCGACCTTGGGATATTTCGCCAGCACGGCGCTGTTGGTTGGCACCAGGCCGGTCACGGCAATGCCACGGATTTTCTCGGCGACGCCCGCCGGCAGCCGTTCGAGATCGTGCTGGGTTTCATATTTATGCAATACGAACTGATCCGAGAAACCGTTATTGATCAGCGGCTTCGTCGGTCCATAGATCAGCAGGTCGATTTTGTCCGAAGAGATTCCCGTCCCCATTATTTTTCCTTTCGCAGTGCACTCTCATGCCAGCGCCGCAACACAATGTGGGATACCAGCGCGAGCAGCATATAAATCACAATCCCCGCAACGGACAGCAACAATAACGCAGCGAACATTCGGGGAATATTGAGGCGATAGCTGGATTCCGAAATGCGATAGGCGAGGCCTGAACCAGCACCCGCCGCACCTGCAGCGATTTCCGCCGCCACCGCGCCGATCAGCGACAATCCGCCGGCAATGCGCAATCCGCCAAGTATGAATGGCAGTGCCGCCGGAAACTTCAGATAGCGCAGCACCTGCCAGCGCGATGCGCGGTAGAGCTGGAATAGCCCGGCCAGATTGCGATCTACCGAATTGAGACCGAGCGTCGTATTGGCCAGCACCGGGAAGAATGCCACGATCCAGGCGCAGACAACGACGGCCGTCTGCTGCGGCAGATAGATCAGCATCAGCGGCGCGATGGCGATGACGGGCGTCACCTGCAGCACGATGGCATAGGGCAGCAGCGAATATTCCAGCCATTTGGACTGGTTGAACAACAGAGCCAATGCGATGCCGCCGATGGCTGCGGCGATGAAGCCCTCCAGCGCGGTCAAAAGCGTCACGCCGAGGGATTCAGACAGAACCGGCCAGTCGGCGATCAGCGTCTTGAAAACGAGTAAGGGGCCGGGCAGCAAATAGGGCGGGATTTCGCCGATCCGAACGACGAGATCCCACAACACGATGCCCGCAATGAACACGACGACGGGCCAGACAATGCGCTGCCATTGCATATCGCTGCCCGGCACGACCGAACCGCGATCGACTGTGGGCAGTGGCTCCAGCCCTTTCATGCCCGTGCCTTTGCGTCATTGGCCATCTCGTCACTGGCCTGCATCAGCGCCTGCGAGACGGCGCGGCAATAGCCGGCATAGGCCATCGAGGTGCGAAACGCGTCGGCGCGCGGTTCAGAGGATTCGATACGACATTCGGCGCTGACGCGACCAGGCCGCGAGGTCATCACCACAACGCGCTGCGACAGATAAACCGACTCGAACACCGAATGGGTGACGAAGATGACCGTCTTGCCGAGTTCACGCCATAGCGCCAGCAGGTCGTTGTTGAGCCGGAAGCGCGTGATCTCGTCGAGCGCCGCAAACGGCTCGTCCATCAGCAGGATATCCGGCTCAGTCACCAGCGCGCGGGCCAGCGACGCCCGCATCTTCATGCCGCCCGACAATTCGCGCGGATAGGCTTCGGCAAAGTCCGCGAGACCGACCTGTGCGAGCACCTCATCCACCCGCGCCGTCGACTGCGCATCCGGCATATGTGCCAGCTTCAGCGGCAGCCGCACATTCTCCCGGATTGTGCTCCACGGCATCAGCGTCGGCTCCTGGAACACGAACCCAATGGCGTGACCGCTGCTCTGCGCAGCGACATCTAAAGTGCCCGCTGACGGCACGATCAGGCCTGCAATCAGGCGGAGTGCAGTAGATTTGCCGCAGCCGGACGAGCCCAACAGCGAGACGAACTCGCCCTTGCGAATGTCGAGATCAAGCGGCCCCAGCGCCACGGTGCCGTTGTCATAGACCTTCGTGACACCGCGCAGGCGCACGGCGGTGGGGGCATCGCTCGACGGCAACGCAGGTTCGACCATCTGCCGGGCTACTTCTTCGGCCGGAGATCGAGACCGACACCCTTGTTGATGAATTGCAGCGTATAGGCCTTGCGATAGTCGATGTCGCGCTTGACCACGCCTGCGCGTGACATCTTGTCGAAGAAGCTGGCAACACGCGCTTCGCTCATGGCGCCGATACCGTCTTTGAGCGTATCACCTGAGTCGACGATGCCGTATTCCTTCATCTTGGCGATGGAATAGGCCAGCAGGTCATCGGTCATTTCCGGGTTGAGCTTCTTGATGACCTCATTGGCGGCTTTGTTGTCGCCATAGAGATAGTTGTACCAGCCAATCATCGAGGCATCGACGAAACGCTGGACAAGGTCCGGCTTCTTGTCGACCCATTCGCGGCGCGTTTCGATCAAGGTCGAATAGCCATCGAAACCGTAATCCGCGAGCAGCATCACGGTTGGCTTGAAATTGGCCTGCTTCTCGACCACGAACGGCTCGGACGTGACATAGCCCTGCATCGCGCTGTTCTTGTCGACGATGAAGGGCTGCGCATTATAGGTGTAAGGCTTGACCTTGGACGCGCTGAAACCGAGTTCGGATCGCATCCATTGGAAATAGCCGGCGACGCCCTCCTTCGAGATCAGCAGCGTCATCGGCTTGAGGTCTTCGAGCTTGGTCACCTTGGGATTGGGATGCGCCAGAAAGACCTGCGGGTCCTTCTGGAAAATCGCGGCGACAGCGACCACCGGCACATTATTGGCGACGGCATCGAAGGATTGCAGCGTGTTCGCGCTCATAAAGAAATCGAGCTTGCCCGAGATCAACAGGATGCGGTTGTTCACGTTCGGCCCGCCCGGCACGATGGTGACGTCGAGCCCGTAATTCTTGTAGGTGCCGTCCGCGACCGCCTGGAAGAAACCGCCATGTTCAGCCTCGGCCACCCAGTTGGTTCCGAAACTGACCTTGTCGAGCCTGGTGTCCGCTGCGGCGGGCGACCGCGGGGCCATCACGGCCAGCACGCTAATGGTTAACGCGCGCAGCAGGGATATCGGGCTCATATTGGACTCCGTCGACCGTTATGGCCCATGATAGGAAGCAATCTGCTGCCAGACTACCCTGCAAAATTGACCAAAGAAACGCATCTCGATGACTGCCAACATGCCGCCCCGCGACTGGACTGCCATTCACTGGCCCAACATCGCCAAGAGCGATCCGGCCTCCTGGATTGCTGTGCTGCCATTGGCCGCGACCGAGCAGCACGGACCGCATCTGCCTCTCGGCACCGACGTCATGATTGCGGAGGCTTATCTTGCTGAGGTCCAGCGCCTGCTGCCTGCCGATATTCCGGCGACATTTCTGCCGCTTCAACCTGTGGGGATCTCGACCGAGCACCTCGCCTTTCCCGGCACGCTGACCCTGCCGACCGAGATCGCATTGCAGACCTGGACCGCGATCGGCGAAAGCGTCGCGCGCGCCGGCGTTCAGAAACTCGTGATCGTCACTAGCCACGGCGGCAACAGTGCAGCAATGACGCTCGCGGCGCAGGACCTGCGCGCCGAATACGGCATGCTGGTCGCCACCACCGGATGGAATCGGTTCGGTGCGCCGGATGGCCTGTTCACCGACGAAGAATTGCGTCACGGGATTCATGGCGGCGCCGTGGAAACATCGATCATGCTGGCGCGCTATCCGCAGCATGTGCGCAACGACAAGATCGCAAACTTCGCGTCGTCAGCGATCGCGATGGAGAAGACCTATCGCTGGCTGTCGGCGAGCCGACCCGCGCCATTCGCGTGGCAGGCCGAAGACCTCCATCCCAGCGGCGCTATTGGCGACGCCACGCAGGCATCAGCCGACAAGGGCGAGAAGCTGCTGGCACACGGCGCAAAAGCGTTCTGCGAACTACTCGCGGACATGCATCGCTTCGACGTGACAGCGTTTGATCGCGAACCGGATGCCGGCGCGTGAGATGTGGTTAACCGCGGATTGCGCGCTTCACGCGACGACATATTCCGCGCGGATGACGACACAATCCTGAAACCAAAAGAATTTGCCTGAAACCAAATAGTTCGATCGGGTCTCGAACCCGATCCGTTTGGGCTTCGACTGATTGGCATGCAGGCCAAGATGGCTGCACTTCAACAGGATGGAGTTATCCCATGTCGATCAAGTCCAAGATTGCTGCTTTCGCTCTCGTTGCTCTCACCGCTGCCGGCACCATGGCATCGTCCCAGCAGGCTCAGGCCAAGGGCCCGGGCATCGGCTTCGGCATCGCTGCCGGTGTAGTCGGCGCCGCAGTCGTCGGTAGCGCCATCGCCGCCAACAACGGCTACTACGGTTACGGATATCGCTGCGGCTGGGTCCGCCAGTATGACGGCTACGGCAACTATGTCGGCCGCGTCCGGACCTGCAACTACTAATCTCTTGATCGACTAACGTGGATTTGCGTCCGACACGGGCGCCTCATCCACCCCGTGTCGCACCAGACCCGCTCGGTTGTCCCCCCGAGCGGGTCATTTTTTTGCGCTCGTCGAATGCCTTCGAGCCGTCCCGGCCAGCCGCCGTTATCCAACCGTCATGATCGGCTGCCACTGAAACATGCTTCTCCAGTTGCTTCTTGCTATTGCGAATTAGTTGCAATTATAGTCAGGGAGTCGACGGGTTGCTCATTCTGTTTCGTTTTGTCTCATGACGACTCTCGATACCCCCCAACGTTATGGGCGAATCGACTATTTTTGTGGAATATCAAACGGTTCGTCGCATGATCAGCGGCGACCTAGAGCGAGAAATGACGGCCGCATGAAGTACCCCGACCGATCGCGAGTATTGTCGTGAAGCGCGTTTTGGCCGGTTTTGCGCTGGGCGCATTGGCGTTCGATGGCTCTGCGATCGCGGCCGATATTTCGCCCGGCATGGCGCTGAAAGCGCCCCGCCTGGTTTACGACTGGACCGGGTTTTATCTCGGCGGCCACATCGGCTATGGCGGCGGCAGCTTTGGTCCCGGCAGCAATCCGCTGCCCGCGCAGGGCGTTTTCCTGCCGCCTTCGCCGACCGGCCTGATCGGCGGCTACCAGATCGGCTACAACAGGCAGCTCAGCAACAACGTCGTGCTGGGCTTCGAGGCCGACGCCACGTTCAGCAGTCCGCAGGACGCAGCGCGGTTGATGCCAGCGCCTTTCCATACGACCTTCGACTATTTTGCGACCGCACGCGGCCGCATCGGCTACGCCTTCGGCGCGCTGATGCCTTACATCACCGGCGGCGTGGCGTGGGGGCGCACCAAGCTCAATCTCAATGATGCCGACGGCGATCTCATATCATCGGCGACCCGCACCCATTTCGGCTGGACCGCCGGCGCGGGCGTCGAATTTGCCGTTGGCGGCAACTGGACCGCGAAGGCCGAATACGCCTATCTCGATTTGATGCGGCAGACCTATGACCTCGGCAATGCCGGGCTGTCGAATGTGAGCGTTGATCCGAATATTCACACCGTCAAAGTCGGCTTGAATTATCGGCTGTGGGACACGCCGCCGTGGTTGCCGTCAGCCCCCATCGTCGGCAAGACTGTACTGCCGGAATCGACAGACTGGAACGTCCACGCCCAAACCACCTTCATCGCGTCCGCCTATCCGCGGATTCGCTCGCCCTATGAAGGCACCAACAGCCTTCCTGGCGGCGGCCAGGGGCGCGAGACCTTTACGACGACTGCGTTCCTCGGCTGGCGACTGTGGCAGGGCGGTGAGCTCTATCTCAATCCCGAGCTGGCGCAGGGCTTCGGTCTCAACTCCACGCTCGGCCTCGCCGGCTTCCCCAATGGCGAGGCGCAAAAGGGCGGCGCGCCGTTTCCGCGCTTCCGCATGCAGCGCTATTACTTCCGCCAGACGCTAGGCCTCGGCGGCGAGCAGGAAGACGTCCCCGACGCCGCCAATCAATTGGTAGGCAAGCGCGACATCGACCGCATCACGCTCACGGTCGGACGCTTCGCGGTGGGTGATTTCTTCGATGGCAATTCCTACGCCAAGGATCCGCGCGCCGACTTCATGAACTGGGCAATGTGGTCATCGGCCGCTTACGACTTTCCAGCCGACCTGCCGGGCTTCACCCGCGGCGCCATCGTTGAACTGAACCGCAAGGACTGGGCGATCCGAGCCGGCCTGTTTCAGGTGCCGGCGCAGCCTAACAACGACGTCCTGACGTTCAGGACTGGCGGCGCGGTCGTCGAATTCGAGGAGCGTCACCAGATCTTCGACCAGCCCGGCAAGCTGCGCGTCGGTGCCTTCATCAATCGCGGCAATACCGGCAGCTATCGCGGCGCACTGGCGATCGAGGCCAATGATCCCACGCTGGATATCAACGACGTGATGTCCTCGATCCGCCGCGCCAGCGACAAATACGGTTTCTACGTCAATGGCGAGCAGCAGGTTGCCACTGACGTTGGCATCTTCGGGCGCGTCAGCTGGAACGATGGCCAGAACGAGATCCTGTCCTTCACCGATATCGACCGCAGCGTCTCTGCCGGCGTCTCGATCAAGGGCAGCCATTGGGGCCGCGCCAATGACACGATCGGCTTAGGCGGCGCGATCAACGGACTGTCCGCTGCGCATCGCGACTTCCTCGCCGCTGGCGGCAACGGATTGCTGATCGGCGACGGGCGGCTGAATTACGGCACCGAGCGCATTCTCGAAACCTATTACGCCTATGCCATCGACAAGAACTTCACCTTAACAGCGGACTACCAGCTGATTGCGAACCCTGCCTATAACAAGGATCGCGGACCGGTCTCGATCTTCTCAGGTCGATTGCACGGCGAGTTCTGATCTCGGACCCGCTGCGCCGTCATGGCGAGCGCAGCGAAGCAAAGACTGGATTGCCGCGTCGCTCGCTTCTCGCAATGACGGAGGAGAGATCTAGGCCGAACGTTCCAGGGCCGCCGGCAGGAACGAGCCCGCTTGCGCCATCTCCCATGCATCGCGAAAGCGCTTGTCGCCGGTGCCATCGACCAGCTCATTGTGGCGCAGCGCCGGATACATCCGCGTGAAGGACAGAACATCGGTGCTGGAGGCGCGATGCGAGAAATGGATCGGACGAATATCCTGCGGATGAGCGAGCCCGGCTGCCGCGATCAGCTCAGCCAGCGCATGCAACGTCGCCTCGTGATAGTTGTAAACGCGATCGGTCTTCTGAGGCACAGCGAGGGCGCGATTGCGCGTGGGGTCCTGCGTCGTGACGCCGGTCGGGCAACGATCGGTGTGGCAGCTCAGTGACTGGATGCAGCCCAGTGCGAACATGAAGCCGCGCGCCGAATTGCACCAGTCGGCGCCGAGCGCCATGGCGCGGGCAATATCGAAGGCCGTCGCAATCTTGCCGGAGGCGCCAATCTTGATGCGGTCACGCGCGCCGATGCCGATCAGCGCATTGTGCACGAAGTTGACGCCCTCGCGCATCGGCATGCCCAGATGATCCATGAACTCCAGCGGCGCCGCGCCCGTGCCGCCTTCATTGCCATCGACCACAATGAAATCCGGATAGATGCCGGTCTGCAGCATCGCCTTGCAGATCGCGAGGAATTCCCAGGGATGGCCGATGCACAGCTTGAAGCCGGCGGGCTTGCCGCCGGACAGACGGCGCATCTTGTCGATGAACTCCATCATCTCGATCGGTGTTGAAAACGCCTTGTGATAGGCCGGCGAGATGCAGTCCTCACCCATGGCGACGCCGCGGATGCGCGAGATCTCTTCCGACACTTTTGCCGCCGGCAACACGCCGCCGTGGCCCGGCTTTGCGCCCTGGCTGATCTTGAGCTCGACCATCTTGATCTGATCGTTGACGGCAAGCTTCGCGAAAGCGTCGGGATCGAAGTTGCCATCACGCGTGCGGCAACCAAAATAGCCGGAGCCGACCTCCCAGATCAGGTCGCCGCCGTTCTCCTGATGATACGGACTGACGCCGCCTTCTCCAGTGTCATGCGCGAATTCACCACGCTTGGCGCCAGCATTCAGCGCGCGGATCGCATTGGGGCTGAGTGCACCAAAGCTCATAGCCGAGATGTTCAGTACCGAGGCCGAATAGGGCTTGAGGCAATCCGGGCCACCGATGGTGATGCGGAACTGCTCAGTCGCATGCGGCCGCGGCGCGACCGAATGATGCATCCACTCATAGCCCTCTTCGTAGACGTTCTTCTGGGTGCCGAAGGGACGCTTGTCGAGCACCATCTTGGCGCGCTGATAGACCACCGCGCGCGTGTCGCGGCTGAACGGCATGCCATCCTTTTCGCTCTCGAAGAAATACTGCCGCATCTCCGGACGGATTTCTTCGAGCAGGAAGCGGATATGCGCCGAGATCGGATAGTTGCGCAGAACCGCATGGTCCTTCTGGAGCACGTCGTGAATGCCAAGCACGGTCAGGCCGCCGAAGACGATGACCGGGATGACAACGAGAGGGATGACCTTGGGATCGTGAATGCCGATGCCGACCAGCAGCAAGGTGGCGGCGCCGCAGATCGTCAAAACGATGAAGCGCGGCGAGAGGGGAAGCATCAACGTTTCCATAAAATCCTGCCTGACATGAATGGCGCTAGCGTTACACAGACCCGATGACGCAAACATCACAGGCGCGTTGCCGCAGAGCATCGCGCCAGAGTGCCCAATCTATCGCGCCACGCTCAATGAATCGTTGCAAAAAGCGAGGGCCCCAGACGACAAAACCCGCGCCGGAGCGCGGGTTTTGCAGTGCAGTGAATTTTGATGGTCTCGGGCTGCCTTAGCGCTCGACGAACGCCTTCTCGATCACGAAGTGGCCCGGCTTTGAGCCGCTGCCTTCGATGAAATCGCGCTCTTCGAACATGATCTTGAGATCTTCGAGCATGCTCGGGCTGCCGCACAGCATGATGCGGTCGGTCTCGATCGAAAGCGGACCCTGGCCGATGTCGTTGAACAGCTGCGACGACGCGATCAGGTCCGTGATCCGGCCGCGGTTGCGGAACGGCTCGCGAGTGACCGTCGGGTAATAGGTGAACTTGTCCTTCATCAGTTCGCCGAACAGCTCGTCCTCGGCCAGCTTGGCGACCAGGCGCTCGCCATAAGCGAGCTCGGAAACCTGGCGGCAGCCATGCACGAGCACCACATGCTCGTAGCGCTCATAGACGTCGGGGTCCTTGATCAGGCTGGCGAAGGGCGCGAGGCCGGTGCCGGTGGAGAGCATCAGCAGGCGTTTACCGGGCAAAAGATTGTCGGTGATCAGCGTACCGACGGCCTTCCGGCCGACCAGGATAGTGTCGCCTTCCTTGATCTTCTGCAGGCGCGAGGTCAGCGGACCATCCGGCACCTTGATGCTGAAGAATTCCAGCTCTTCCTCGTGGTTCGCACTGGCCATCGAATAGGCGCGCAACAGCGGCTTGCCGTCGACTTCCAGGCCGATCATAGCGAACTGGCCGTTCTGGAAGCGGAAGGAGGTGTCGCGGGTGGCTTTGAAGCTGAAAAGTGTATCGGTCCAATGCTGGACAGAAAGAACTTTCTCTCTGTGAAAGGCGCTCATGAGATTTGATTTTCCAGTGCGGGCTTTTTTAGAACAAGTCCATTGTTTGCCGCGTCACGATGCCGAGAAACCATTGCGGCTATTGGCTAATTTTGGTTCTCGCAGCTGCGAATGACAATTAGTCAAAGAAGCCATGAAGTGCAATTGCGGACTGAGGGAGGCGGTCGATTAATTTCCAAAGCAGGTTACCCATGCAGCAGCAGCCGATCTGGCCGCGACATTAAATTACCCGATATGGGAGGTTTCGTTCAATTTCTTGCCGGACGCCGTTAATGGTATCCGGCTGGATCACCCGATCCCGATCCGGTAGTTTCCGGCCACCTCGTTAAAGTCGTCGCAGGCGGCTTTTCGTTCAATCGTCGGCCTGGTCCTTAATGACATCCCTTCGCGACATCCGGGCCGGAAAGCCCCCATCCTATCCCGACCAGTCGATCTATGCCGAATACGCTTGCCGCCAGTTCGGGCTGGATTTCGCCGACGTCGATGGCGGAACGGGCCTGATCTTCACTGTCGGCCGCAACGGCAGGAGCGCATCCTTCGGCGCCGGACGCGGCTCGTTCTTTCCGCAGAACAATGCCACGGCTGCGACGCTGGCGAATGACAAGTATTTCGCCAATGTGCTGATGGAGCGCGCCGGCGTCCCGACTTTGGGCGGGAAATACTTCTTCCTGCATGAGCGTTATCGCGCCCATCGCCCGCCCGGCCACGAACATGCCGACGCCGTCTGGCATTTCGCCGAACTCGGCGACCGGGCCTTCATCAAACCGCTGATGGGATCGCGCGGCGACTTTGCGGAGATCGTCACGGGCGGCGACGCGCTCATGGCCTATCTCAGGCAGGTCGCGCAGTATTATGACGCGATCCTGATGCAGCGCATCTATTCCGGCCAGGAATATCGCGTGTTCATCCTCGACGACGAGATCGTGTATTGCGCGCAGAAGACGTCGCCCTTTGTGACCGGCGACGGCAAGGCGACGCTCAGGCAATTGATCGCCGCGGAGACGTCCGCGCTGGACCGCCACGGGATTTCGTCGGCCGCCACAGGTCCCGACGATACCTCCCTCGATCGCGTGCTGCCATACGGCGAGAGGCGCGCGATTCCCGGCCGGATGAATCGCAGCGCAGGCGGCAGCATGAGCTTTGCGGCGCCGGGCAACGAGACTGTCGCCTTTGCGATGGCGCTACAGGCCGCCAAGGCGCTCGGCCTGCGCGCTGGCGCGGTCGACCTGTTTACGGATATCGACGGAGATGCTGCGGCCTTGCGCGTAATCGAGGTCAATGCCAATCCCTCGATCCGCTTTCTCGAAGACAGCGGCCGCGAGGATCTGATCCTGCGCATCTGGCGGCATACATTTACGGCGATCGGCCTGCTCGATGTTTAACCTGCCCAAATATGGCGACGGCCTATGCCTCGCCCGGCTGGCGATGCTGCTCAACGCGCTGTCGATCGACCGTGTCAGGCTGCGCAAACATTCCGTCGTCGTCACCGGCTCCAACGGCAAGGGCTCGACCGCGGCATTCTGCGCCAGCATCGGACGCGCTTTCGGCCTGCGGACGGGCCTGTTCACGTCACCACATCTCTATCGCTTCAACGAGCGCTTCCAGGTCGACGGCGTCCCCGTCGATGACGAGTTGCTCGAAGCCCTCGTCCTGCGCGTGGCCACTGCCATCGCAGATCTCAAGCAACACACGCTGCATGAGACTTTCGGTGCCTTCGAGGCTCAGTTCGCGCTGGCCTGCCTGTATTTCCAGGAGACCGAATGCGAATTCGCCGTGTTCGAGGCGGGCATCGGCGGACGCTACGATCCGGTTCGGCTGGTCGGCGCCGACATCACCTGCGTCACCTCGGTCGATCTCGAACACGTCAACCTGCTCGGCAACTCGCTGGAGCTGATCGCCTGTGACAAGAGCGATGCATGTATCTCGGGCGGCACCGTCGTCTATGGCGAGAACTGCCTGCCCATGCGCGGCAATCTCGCCGAGTACAATCGCAACCGCAACGTCACCGGCCTGCATATCGGCGACGAGATCACGATCAGCAACGTCTTTGCATCATCCAAGGCCCAGGCCTTCAACTGCCGGCTGGGCGCATTCGATCTGCGCGCGCTCGAACTCATGCTGGCCGGCGAGTTCCAGCTCAACAATGCTGCCATTGCGGCTGCGCTGTTCATTCTCTGGATGCAGCGCATGCATCCGGACGCGACCACCAGCGCCATCGATCTCGCGGTCCGGACCGGGCTGCGCGATACCAGATGGCCAGGACGGCTCGAGATCGTCCAGCGCGATCCCCTGACCGTCATCGATGTCGGCCATACGCCCGATGGCGTCGCGCAGGCCCTGAAGAGCCTTCGCGCCATCCACGGCGACGACAACTGGTTGCTCGTGCTCGGCGTCTCCGGCGACAAGAATGTCGATGATATCGCCAAGCATCTCGCGCCCGTCTTCGATACGATCGTGTGCACCCGCGCCTATCACAAGGGCGCCGACGCGCGCGTGGTCGGCGCTGCGGCGCGCAAGGCCCACCCGGCGGCGCGCATTCATGTGGCCAATGCCATGGAAGACGCGGTGCGCCTCAGCCAGCAACTCGCTCGCGCCGTGCCGCGCAAGATCTATGTGGCGGGTGGACTGTTTGCGGCGATCGAATATGCCACGGTGCTGCGCGGCGGCAAGGCGCAGGATCTACAGTTTTTTTAGAGTTCCACACTCGTCATTCCGGGGCGTGGCCGGCACTTGCCGGACGCGAACCCGGAATCTCGACATGGGAGTCTCCGGAGAGCCAAACACACCGGGATTCCGGGTTCGCGTGCAGCTGGCGCTGCCCGCGCCCCGGAATGACAGTGTATGGCTAATTCGTCCCGCCCGCTGAATCGTCCAGCACCTTGAAGCTCTCTTCCAACTGCGGCGAGATCGAAACGCCCATGCGCTCGCCGGTCGGCAGGCGTGCGACGAACCATTTGTTATAGAGCGGGATCAGATCACGGTTGGAGCCGAGCCGCCGAAATGCCCGCTCGACAACAGTAGCAAGCTGCGGCTCACCCTTGCGGAACATGATGCCGTAGGGATCGTAGGACAGGTAATCGCCGACAACGCGGAATTTGTCCTGCGACTTGTGCCGCGCGATCAGGCCCGACAGCAGGATATCGTCGGTCGCGAAGGCATCGGCCTTGCCGTCGACCAGCATCTGGTAGCTCTGCTCGTGATCGGGCGAGACCACGATGTTGAGGCCGAGATTGAACTTCTTATCGACCGCATGCATCGCCTGTTCGTTGGTGGTGCCTTTGGTGACGACAATGGTCTTGCCCTTGAAGTCAGTCGGTGCAGTACCCGCCGTGGTTTTCGGCACCATCAGCTTGGTGCCGGCGACGAACATCAGCGGCGAGAACGCGACCAGTTTGCGCCGTTCGGCATTGGCCGTGGTCGAGCCGCATTCGAGATCGATCTTGCCGTCGACCACGGCGGGAATGCGATCGTCCGACGTTACTTTTACATATTCGATCTTGAGCTGGGGATCGTCGACCTCGATGCCGATATCCTCGACGATGGCCTCGCAGAGTTCGAGACTGTAGCCGATCGGCCGGCCCGCCTGATCGAGGAACGAGAATGGCGGCGAGCTCTCGCGGTAGCCGAGCTTGACCACATGCGCCTTCTTGATCGCCGCCAGCGTGGGGCTAAGCCCTTCCGCAGGCGCTTGCGCCTGCGCAGTCGTCGCCAGCAGCAAAGCTGCCAGAAGCCCGGTGATCGAACCGGTCAGATAGTAGCGCATCACGCACCTCAACCATGTCCGAGGGCGGGGATTTCTCCGGGAATCATGTCGCCAGGCACCACATCGTCGGGACCCAGCTCATGTTCGGGCGCGAGTTCGCCTTCCCATTTCGCGACCACCGCCGTGGCCAGCGAGTTGCCGATCACATTGGTGGCGCTGCGGCCCATATCGAGGAACGTATCGATACCCATGATCATCAACAGGCCCGCTTCGGGAATGTTAAACTGGCTGAGCGTCGACGCGATCACTACCAGCGAGGCGCGCGGCACGCCGGCCACGCCCTTCGAGGTGATCATCAACGTTGCCAGCATCGCGAGCTGCGTGCCGAGCGACATCTCGATGTGATAGGTTTGCGCGATGAAGATACTGGCGAAGGTGCAGTACATCATCGTGCCGTCGAGATTGAACGAATAGCCCAACGGCAGCACGAAACTGGAGATGCGCGACGAGGCCCCGAAGCGGTTAAGACCTTCCAGCGTCTTCGGATAGGCAGCTTCCGAACTTGCCGTGGAAAACGCAATCATCAAGGGTTCGCGGATCAACCGCAGCAGATGGCTGTAGCGCGGCCCGATGACGATGAAGCCGACCACCACGAGGATACCCCACAGGATCGCCAGCGACAGATAGAAGCCGCCCATGAAGACGATCAGCTTCCACAACACGCCCAAGCCATTCTTGGACACCGTCGCCATGATCGCCGCCCACACCGCGAGCGGCGCGAACAGCATCACATAGCCGGTAACCTTCAGCATGATGTGACCGAGGTCATCGATCAGTTGCAGCATCGGCTTGGAGCGTTCCGGCATGGCGCCCATCGCAACTGCGAAGAACACGGCAAAGATGACGATCTGCAAGATCTCGTTCTGCGCCATCGCGTCCGCGATGGAGGTCGGGATCAGATGGGTGAGGAATTTTTCAATGGAGAAAGCCGACACCGGCAGGCCCGTCGATTGCCCCGCAGCCGGCAGCGTTCCCGGGAAATTCGCGCCGGGCTGCAACAGGTTGACCATCACGAGGCCGAGCAGCAGCGAGATGAAGGAGGCGCTGACGAACCAGCCCATGGTCTTGGCAAAGATGCGGCCGAGCTTGGAGCCCGAGCCCATATGGGCGATGCCGCCGACCAGCGTGGCGAATACCAAAGGCGCGATGATCATCTTGATCAGGCGCAGAAATAACATGGCGATCAGATTGACGTCGGCCGCGATCTCGCCGCGGCTATCGGGCAAATAGTTGAAAACCAGCGAGCCCATCACGATGCCAAGCGCCATCGCGATCAGAATGTATTGCGTAAACCTGTTCGACATACCGACCCCCGTTACACATTCCCAACTGCGACAGTCTGTCATATTGATCGGGGCACGCAACAAGCTTCGTCAGCCGCGTACCGTTTCGGTATCATCAGGCGGCAAATAGCCGTTGTGGAATGCCGCGCTGCCGCATAGCGTCATCGCCAACTACAAAAACTGTGCAGCCTGATCGTTTTGTACGCGGCGACTGCAACAAGTTTCGACAAAGGAAGAAACAGGGAGACAACGGCCATGACCGACACCGTCAATCATCAGGTGCTGCTCGTCGAAAAGCCCACAGGAAAATTGGGGCCCGAGCATTTCAAACTATCGAAGGGTCAGATTCCCGAGCCGAAGGATGGCGAGGCGCTGCTGCGCGTGCGTTACATCTCGCTCGATGCCGCCAATCGCGCATGGATGCATGGCGCGACCTATCGCGCTGCCGTCGAGGCCAACACGGTGATGGCGGGCGGCGGCATTGCCGAAGTCGTGTCCTCGAAGTCGCCTGCGCTGAAGCCCGGTGACATCGTGTTCGGCGACACCGGCTGGCAGAATTACGCGGCGGTGCCGGCCAAGCATCTCAACAAGATGCCATCAATGGAGCCGATGACGCATCTGCTCAGCGTCTATGGCATCGCCGGACTGACAGCTTATTTCGGCCTGCTGGACGTCGGCAAGCCCAAGGCAGGCGAGACCGTCGTCGTCTCGGCGGCGGCCGGTTCGGTCGGCTCCATCGTCGGCCAGATTGCCAAGATCAAGGGCTGCCGGGTGATCGGCATCGCCGGCGGCAAGGACAAATGCGACTGGCTGACCAAAGAACTCGGCTTCGATGCTGCGGTGGACTACAAGGACGGCGCGGTGTTCAAGGCGCTGAAGGCGGCAGCGCCGGGTGGCATCGACGTCTACTTCGACAATGTCGGCGGTGACATTCTCGAGGCTTGTCTCGCACAAATGAATCTCAACGGCCGCATCGCCTGCTGCGGCGCCATCTCGCAATATGACGGCGCGCCCTCGGCGACCGGCCCGCGCGGCGTGCCCGGCCTGATCGTGGTGAAACGCCTGATCATGCAGGGCTTCATCGTGATGGACTATATGAACCAGCGCGAAAAGGCCTTGACCGATCTGCAGTCCTGGGTCGCCGCCGGCAAGCTCAAGGTGCAGGAAGACGTCATCGACGGACTGGAGAACACCCCGCAGGCCCTGATCGGTCTGCTGGCCGGTGAGAACCGGGGCAAGCGGATGGTGAAGGTGTAGGGAGATCGTGTAGCGGGGCTTCTCTCTTATCCCTCCCCCTTGCGGGGAGGGTGGCTGGCCGCTTGGCCGGTCGGGTGGGGGTGCCACCAGCGACGCTCTCACGTGGGGCACCCCCACCCCGGCCTCCAATTCGTCGATGCTCCGCATCGCCTCGTTCGGCCGCCCCTCCCCGCAAGGGGGGAGGGATGCCTCTGGCGCCTGTGCGTCGTTGCTGATGTGAATGTCAAACAGCCACTGCTCTTCAGACATGCGTCATCGCCCCCATTGTTTGCGGCGCGGGGGCGCCGTCGTCCTTTGCATTCCCTGCCCCCTGTGAGAGGGCGTGCGGAACGCCGGGCGCCCGTTGCACCCTTGGGCCTGATGCGATGCGGTCTTCCGCAATTTAGAGTGCATCAGGACTTTCGGAGGCGCCGAGCCAGTGCCCGACGTTCCGCCTGCGGTGTTTTTTCGGTTGCTTGCACTTTGCCTCGACGAACGCTCCGATCGCGAATTAAAGTCCCAAGGCGATGGGAAGGGAGCCTCAAGCGAATAGGCCGGACACGTTTCGACTTGGTCGTCCGTCACACTGTCCAGGGCAACTTTCCACCCGAAGGCCGGCCGTCTCCTTGCCAGTGGCAGTGCTGGCGCAGATCCGTCCTGCCCGAAGACAGACGTCCCCCATGAACCGCGTGACGCCGCATCTCCGGCGTCCACCGCATCCCACCCCGCGAACGTGACGATCGCGATCGCCCCTCTCGGTGGAGCAGGACGAAGGGGAATATAAACCTGATGGAGATGTTGTCAACGGGATATAGGAATAAATGTTTGGATGCTGTCTTGCCGCCCCATACTGTCATTCCCCGGCAAACCAATTGGTTTGCCTGAGGGCGGGACCGGCGCCGGAGGCGACGGGACCGAACCCGGAAGCCCAGCATGGGAATCTCCAGACAGCGCAAAACACTCTGGGATTCCGGGTTCGCGTCCGGCAAGTGCCGGCCGGCCCCGGAATGACAATGGGGAGGACAGCGCCCCGGGACAACGAGCGACGAGCCATGCAGATTGCGACGCGCCCCCACGCCGCGACGTCCTATCCACCCGCCCCACGCTTTTGTATGACCTAGCACTCACTCCCTCCAGCCCATCGATATCTCGCAAGAAGGAAAATCCATGACTGATGCGGCGACTGACGCGGCCTATGCTGAACTCGAAGCCGCCGGCTGGAGCATCATGGACGATGACGGGTTCATCCATTTCGTCGGCCCGATGTGGCACCGGGTCGTCGATGGCATCAATGAATTCGCCATTCTCGGCCAGGACAAGCACCGCAACCGCCGCGGCGTGGTTCAGGGCGGGGCGGTGATGACGCTGGCCGACCGGAGCTGCGGCATGGCGGCGCGCGAGGCTGCGGGGGTCGAGGCGCTCGCCACGGTCCAGATGGATACTTATTTCGTCGATGCCGCGCGGATCGGCGACCTGATGATCTCCCGGCCCAAGGTCGTGCGTGCCACCAAGAGCCTGATCTTCATGAGCACCGAGGTCAGTGTGAACGATCACGTGGTCGCCACGGCGCATGGTGTGTTCAAGACGGTCCGCGACCGCACCGATGCCGGGCGCAAGAACGACTGACCTGACGGCGCCGCGGATTTTCGTCATCTTCACGGATTTTTTTTCGCACGCGGCGGAACGAAAGCGCGATCAGCTCGCTTAGCAAAGACATGCGAACCAAAACAGTTTTTACGCGACCTATATTCGTATTCGATTGATCACGTTTAGACTGACCGACGCTTTCGACCCGAACCATCCCGGCCCTGTGGCCCATGGAACAACCGGCGATCAAGGTTCAAATCCCATGGCCCAAGACGCTGCCGTAAACGACGCCGCCCTCCCCGCCACCGTCCTGGTCGTCGAGGACGATGTACTGCTGCGCATGTTTGCGGTCGAGATGATCGAGGACGCCGGTTTCCGGGTGATCGAGGCGCCGGATGCCGACGCTGCGATCCGCGTGCTCGAAGCGCGCAACGATATCCGGATCATCTTTACCGATATCGACATGCCCGGCTCGATGAACGGGCTCAAGCTCGCCCATGCCGTCGCCAATCGCTGGCCGCCCATTCGCATCATCGCAACATCGGGCCACTTCAGGATAGGCGAACGCGACCTGCCGGATGGCGGTCGCTTCATTGCCAAACCCTATCGGCAGCACCAGATCATCGGCGCCCTCACCGAATTCGCCAATCCCCGCAGCGCATTCGGCGTCTGATAAGCCCCGTTCGCAATTGCGCTCACGCTTGACGCCTCCACACCGCCCGGTCACCCTCGGTTGCTAGATACCAGCTATCGGCGGGGGCACGCGATGTGGGCATCACTCCAGAACTTTCTCGATAGTTCCATGTTTGCCCCGCACGGCATTTGTCTGCTGTGGGATCCCGGCCTGATCTGGCTTCACGTCGCCTCGGATGCACTGATCGCCGCGGCCTATTTCTCGATTCCCGTCGTACTCACGATCTTCGTCTGGAAGCGCCGCGATGTGGAGTTCGGCTGGATCTTCTGGGCCTTCGCGCTCTTCATCATGGCCTGCGGCCTGACCCATGTGATGTCGATCTACACGCTGTGGGTTCCGGCCTATGGCGCCGAAGGAATCCTCAAGGCGATCACGGCCGTCGCTTCGGTCGTCACCGCAGCGATTCTCTGGCCACTGCTACCGCGGCTACTGGCGATCCCCTCGCCCGCACAGTTGCGCGAAACCGAACTGGCGCTGATCGAGGAGGGCCGGCACCGGCGCGAAGCCGAGGACATGCTGCGCCATACGCAGAAGATGGAAGCGATCGGCCATCTCACCGGCGGTGTCGCCCATGACTTCAACAATCTGCTGACCATCATCATCGGCAATCTCGAAATCGCCGAGCACAGCATCTCGACCTGGACGGAATCGTCACGTGATCGCCTCAGGCGCGTCATTGCCAGCGCGGCCGGCGGCGCGCAACGCGCCGTGGTGCTGACCCAGCGCCTGCTCGCCTTCGCACGCAAGCAGCCGCTCGACCCGAAGACCATCAATGTCAACGGATTGCTCCACGGCATGTCGGATTTCTTCCAGCGCACATTGAGCGAGAATATCGATCTCGAAATCGTCGGCGGCGCCGGGCTGTGGCAGGTCGAGGTCGATCCGAGCCAGATGGAAGCCGCCATCCTCAATCTCGTGGTCAATGCACGCGACGCCATGGCCGGCCAAGACCATCTGAAGATCGGCAAGCTGACGATCGAAACCAGCAACGCTTTCATCGACGAGATCTACGCCCTGCAGCATTCGGATGTCGTCATCGGGCAGTATGTCCTGATCTCGGTGACGGATACCGGACCGGGCATGCCCAAGGACGTGCAGGAGCGCGCGTTCGACCCGTTCTTCACCACCAAGGAGCCCGGACAGGGCACCGGCCTCGGCCTGAGCCAGGTCTACGGCTTCGTCAAGCAATCCGGCGGCCATGTGAAGATCTATAGCGAGGTCGGCGAAGGCACGACCATCAAGGTCTATCTGCCGCGCAGCAGGCAGCATACGGAGCAGGCAAGCGAGATCGAGAGGCGCATCGTCGGCAGCAAGGGCAACGAGACTGTGATGATCGTGGAGGACGATCCGGATGTGCGGTCCTACCTGGTCGAGACGCTGGAAGGTCTCAACTATCAGGTCCGCGAAGCCGGCAATGCCGACGCAGCGCTGGCCGACTTCACCGAAGATCCCGAACCGTTCGACCTGCTGCTGACCGATATCGTGATGCCCGGCATGAACGGGCGACTGCTGGCCGACGAGATGCAGAAGCGGCAGCCGAAGCTGAAAGTGCTGTTCATGACCGGCTATTCGCGCAACGCCATCGTGCATCAGGGCCGGCTCGATCCCGGCGTCTCCTTGCTGCAGAAGCCGATTACACAAGCGGCCCTCGGCAACAAGGTGCGCGAGATGCTCGACAAGAGATAGCGACTACGGGATCCGTCTGACGGACGGGACGACGCCCAGCGTCCGCTCCGGATGCGCCTGACGCCGCATCTCACTCAGGGCAATGGCGGCACGCGACGTTTCGTGACCAGCGAGCCAGAGTTCGAAATCCGGCACCGGCAGCGCAGGCGAATAGACGAAGCCCTGGATAACGTCGCAGCCGAGTTCGGTGAGAATCCGGCGCTGCCCGTCGGTCTCGACGCCTTCGGCGACCACGATCATGTCGAGGCTCTGGCCAACGCGTATGATGGCCCGCGTAATCGCCAGCGCGCTCGCCTCGCTTTCAAGGCCGCGCATGAAGCTGCGATCGATCTTCAATTCACGAATCGGCAGATGCGCGAGACGGCTGAGGCTGGAATAGCCGGTACCGAAATCATCCATCGACAGCTGCACGCCGGATTTGCGAATTTTCTCCATGGTCTCGACGGCGGTCGAATGCTCGCTCATCACCACGCCTTCGGTGACCTCCAGCATCAGCATGTCCGGCGACAGACCGTTTTCGGCGATCACTTCGCCGACCAGCGTGGCGAGATCGCCATTCTGGAAATTGATCGGCGACAGATTGACCGAGACGCTGGGCACGTCGACGCCATTTCTGCGCCAGGCCGCGACCTGCCGGCAGGCTTCGCGCAGCGACCATGTGCCGATCAGCTCGATCAGTCCGTATTCTTCCGCGAGCGGAATGAATTTCGATGGCGGCACTTCGCCGAGCACCGGATCTGACCAGCGAGCCAGCGCCTCGACACCGTAAAGGCGACCGTCAGCGCGAACCTGCGGCTGATAGTGAAGCCGCAGCGCATCCTGCACGATGGCATTGCGCAGCGCCGTACTGAAGGCGAGTCGCTCCTCGCTGACGCGGTTCATCTCCGCACTGAAGAAGCGATAGGTCGAGCGGCCGGCCTGCTTGGCCTGATACATCGCCGCATCGGCATGTTTGAGCAGACCATCGATATCGCCGGCATTGTCGGGATAGATGCTGACGCCGATGCTGGCCGATACCGGCACCAGCTTGGCGCCAAGCTGCATGGGCGGCAGCAGTGTCTCGAGCAGGCGGCTGGCGATCAAGGCGGCGCCTTCAACATCGCAATTCGGCAGCACAATGACGAATTCGTCGCCGCCCTGCCGGCTCAGCGTATCGGCCGGCCGGATTTGCCTGCACAGTCGTTGCGTGACCTTGACCAGCAACTCGTCGCCAATGGAATGACCGAGCGTGTCGTTGACGTCCTTGAAGTGATCGATATCGAGGAACATCACCGCAATGCGGTCCCTCGGCTTGCTCTTGTCGATCAGCCCCGTCAGGATCTGGCGCAGTTGCGCGCGGTTCGGCAGGCCGGTCAGCGCATCGAAATAGGCCAGACGCGCGATTTCGCTGCGGGCCTCGTGCCGTTCAATGGCCAGTGCGCACAGATGCACACAGGCATCGACGATGGTCTGGTGCCAGCGCGTCGGGCCCCGTGTCTCGCGGAAATAGAAGGCAAAGGCGCCGATGACGCGGCCGTCCCGCGCCTTGATCGGCGTCGACCAGCAGGCGCGCAGGCCGGCCTCCAACGGCAGGCTGCTATAAAGCTGCCACCGCGGATCGGTGGCGATATCGGTGGCCAGCACCGCGTGGCCGAGAAAGGCTGCCGCGCCGCAGGACCCGACATCGGGACCGATGGCAATACCGTCAATAATGGGCGCGAAGGCCGGCGGGAGACTGGGGCCGCCGAGTGGATGGAGCCGGCCGTCCGCGTCCACATGCAGCACCGACGAGACGATATCAGGCGCGATGGCTTCGACGCGGTGGCAGAGATCACCGATCACATCCACGACCGGCATGTCGTTGGCCAGATTTTCCAGCACATGATGCTGCAGCGAATGGATCTGCTTGCTCTCGGTGATGTCGTCGAGCACCGCGACGAGATGCTCGACCTCGCCGGCTTGGTTGCGGCCTGCGTTGACCGTGCTTGAGATCCAGATCTCGTGACCGTCCTTGTCATAGACAAGGATATCCTCTTGCCCGTGTCCTTCGGCATCGATCTGCGCGTGAAACCGCTCCAGCGTTTCGTTGTCGGTATACTCTCCGGTCAGCAAATCCCGCGGGTGTTTGCCCATCGCTTCCGCAAGCGTGTATCCGAACAGCTCTGTAAAAGCGTCGTTGACATAGACGATAGTCATGTCGCGTTTGGAGACCATCACGACACGGTCGGTCTTTTCGGCAACCAGTGCCATCAGCGCATTTTGCTCGCGGTCACGGACATCGTCCGTCACGTCACGGATGAAGTTGATGTAGAGCGTCTTGCCGGCATAATCGACGCGTGAGATCGAGAACGCGCCCCAGGCCTCGCTCCCGTCCTTGCGGCTGATCCTGAACTCGCGGCGCCCCTTGACCGCGGTCCGGGGGTCCATGGCAGACTTTGCCGCGATCACTCCATCAAGATGTTCGCGCACGTCGAGCGGCACAAGGACGCTGACCTGGCGTCCGACGACTTCGTCGCGGTGATATCCCCACATCCGCTCGGCCGCGGCATTGAAGTGCCGGATCTGATTGTCGATACCCGTGATAACGACAGCATCGACCGCCTGTTCAAACGCCGAGAACAGTGCCTTTGCAGCTTCACTGGGCTGGCCGACGGAACTTGTAGGCATGAAACGACCTTCGATCACGGGAGCCGCGTGAGCACGACGGCGGCTGCCTTCGTTACAGCGGCAATGTCATTCGTAGGTACGAGTGTATTTGAACTCCAGAAGCTAAGAAGTTCGTTCGATCTCATATCGGGGGGCTGGAATACCGGATGTCGTTAAGAACACGTTAACGACGGTCGTCGACTTCTCGAGATTACATGGCCGCAAGCGCACCCGACCGCATTTCCTCTTGCGAAGCTTCGGCCCGGCGCTCGTCGACCAGCGCCGCCCAGCGTTCGGCTTGGCGGGCCACCAGCCAGGCTTCGAGATCGAATGCGGACAATGCAGGCGAATACAGGAAACCCTGAATGACGTCGCAGCCCAGCCCGGCGAGAATCCTGCACTGTTCTTCGGTTTCGACGCCTTCGGCCACGACGGTCATGTTGAGGCTCTGCCCGACGCACACGATGGCAGTGGCGATCGCCAGAGCACAGACCTCGGTCTCGATACCGCGCATGAAGCTGCGATCGATCTTCAGCTCGCGCACCGGCAAATGCGCCAGGCGGCTCAAGCTCGAATAACCGGTGCCGAAATCATCCATCGACAATCCGATGCCGGCCGCGCGGATCTGCATCATGATCTCGATCGCGGTCGTGTGTTCGCTCATCACCGCGCCCTCGGTGACTTCGAGCATCAGCCTGTTCGGCGCCAGCTCGTTTTCCGCGATAATGTCGGAAATCAACGCCGGCAACCCCGGATTCAGAAAATTGATCGGCGACAGATTGACCGAGACGCAAGGCACATCGAGCCCTGCCTTTTGCCACGCCGCAATCTGCCTGCACGCCTCGCGCAGCGACCAGATACCGATCTGCTCGATGAGGCCGCATTCCTCCGCGAGCGGAATGAACTTCGCCGGTGACACATCGCCCAATACGGGATCATGCCAGCGCGCCAGCGCCTCGACGCCGTACAGATCGCCGTTGCCTGCGCGTATCTGCGGCTGGTAGTGCAACCGCAGGCCGCCTTGTGCAAGCGCGTGGCGCAAAGCGGTGCTGAGACGAAGGCGCTCATCACTCACGCGGTCCATGTCGTTGCTGAAAAACCGATGCGTGGAGCGGCCGGCCTGCTTCGCCTTGTACATCGCCGCATCGGCATATTTCAGCAGGCTGTCGAGATCGCGGGCATTGTCCGGAAACATGCTGATGCCGGCGCTGGCAGAAATCGGCACCTGATGGCCGCCGAGCTGCAGCGGAACCGACAGTGCCTCGGTGAGACGGCCCGCGATGCGCGAGGCATCGGCCGCGATACAGTTCGGCATCAGGATGATGAATTCATCGCCGCCCTGACGACTCAGGATATCGCCAGGCCGGATGTGCTGATGAAGCCGCTGTGTGACGGCGACCAGCAAGTCATCGCCGACAGCATGCCCCAGCGTATCGTTGACGTCCTTGAAGTGATCCAGGTCAAGAAATATCAGCGCCATCTGCGCATCTGCGGGGCATTCCGCGACGGCGCGCTCCATCAACTGGCGCATATGAGTCCGGTTCGGCAGACCGGTGAGCGCATCGAAATAAGCAAGCCTCGAGATTTCGTTGCGCGCTTCCTCACGCTCGATGGCGACCGCGGCGAGATGAACACAGGCATCGACGATGCCGTGATGCAAGCGGCTGGGTCTGCGACATTCCCTGAAGTAGAATGCGAACGTGCCGATGACGCGCCCATCCCTGGTCTTGATCGGCATCGACCAGCAGGCCTTCAGACCGGAAGCCAGCGGCGCGCTGTTGTATGGCAGCCAGAGAGGATCGTTTTCGATATCGGTGACCAGAACAGGCTCGCCGCGAAAGGCAGCGGTCCCGCAAGACCCGACATCCGGTCCGATGGCAATGCCGTCCAGCGCCTGCGCATAACCTGCCGGGAGGCTTGGCCCTCCCAAAGGATGCAGCAATCCCGCGGAATCGACATGTAGCACCGAACAGACGACATCGGGCGCGATCTGCTCCACCTTCCGGCAAAGATTGTCCATCACGTCGAGCAGCGGCTGCTCATCGGCCAGCGCTTCGAGAATGTGATGCTGCAGCGACTGAAGCTGCTTACTCTCGGTGATATCGGTCATCAATGCGACGAGGTGCTGGATTTTTCCATCCGCGCCATGAATCGCATTCAAGGCAACCGAGACCCAGACCTCGTTGCCGGCTTTGTCGTACAGGAGGATTTCGTCTTCAGCAGAACCTTCCGTTCTGATCTGCTGGTCCAGATATGCGAGCGTCGCCTGGCTGGTATATGCGCCGACGAGGAATTCCTCCGGGATGAGTCCCGTCGCCTCATCCAGCGCGTAGCCGAACATGCCGGTGAAGGCGCCGTTGACATAGCAGATCCGTGCATCGCGACCCGCGATGTAGATAGCGCGTTTCGTCTTGTCGACCACGAGAGCCAGCGGGATAATTTCTTCCCTGCGCTTCACTTCCTCCGTCACATCGCGGACGAAGCCCATATAGGTGATCTCGCCATTCACCTCGACCCGTGACATCGACAACGATCCCCAGATCTCGCTGCCGTCCTTGCGTTCGATTTTCACCTCGCGGCTGTGACCGACAATGCGATTGGCGCCGGTCGCGCGGTTCGCGGCGATATATCCGTCATGCTGCGACCTGATGGCCATCGGCACCAGAAAGCTGATATTTCGCCCGAGCACTTCATCGCGCTCATAGCCCCACAACCGTTCGGCGGCGGCGTTGAAATGGGTCACGGTATTCTTGCTGTCGATCATCACGACAGCATCGATGGCCTGCTCCAGCCCGGCGAGGAGCGTCCTGGCAGCATCACTCTGGTCGACATGCACCAACGTCATAAACGCAACTCGCAATTACTTTGCTCAAACCATCGGACCGTCTTTGAAATGACCCGATCACCGGCTTTCAGCCGCGGTGGTGCAATCGTATGTGCGAGACGTCGCCAAATTGTTTTGCGCGGCGCCCGAGTTCCCGGCGGCCGCGAACGTACTTAAGGTTCGGATAAAACCACGCAGCCACAGCAGGACACGCAAGCAACGATGCAACCTTCGATAGATCGCGCGCTACTTAAGCGGTATCCTGACGCCGCTGATGCGGCCTGAGAATCTCAGTGGGCCTCAGCCGCGAGCACTGCCTCGACACGGATTTCTTCCGTGAGCCGCGCTTTGAGATCGGAAAAAGCCGGGCTGGTCTTGATTGTGTAGTGCCGCGGATGCGGTAGATCGACCGCGATATCGGCCTTGATGCGACCGGGACGCGCCGACATCACCACGGTGCGCGACGCGAGGAACACCGCTTCCTCGATATCGTGGGTGACGAAGATCACTGTCTTGCGCTCGCGCTCCCAGATGCCGAGCAGCAATTCCTGCATCAGGGCGCGGGTCTGGTTGTCGAGCGCGCCGAACGGCTCGTCGAGCAGCAGGATTTTCGGATCGTTGGCGAGCGCGCGTGCAATGGCCGTGCGCTGCTGCATGCCGCCTGAGAGTTGCTTCGGGAAATGATTGGCGAAACTGGTGAGGCCGACTTTCTCCAGCCACTGTTTGGCGATGTCGTTGCGCTCACGTTGCGACACACCGCGCTCGCGCAGACCGAAGGAGATGTTCTCGGAGACAGTCAGCCAGGGAAACAGCGTGTAGGACTGGAACACCATGCCGCGATCCGCGCCCGGACCGGTGATGGCCTTGCCGTCGAGCAGAATGCGGCCGGTGGTCGGCGTATCCAGCCCGGCGACCATGCGCAGCAGCGTGGACTTGCCGCAGCCGGATGGGCCGAGGATCGTGACGAAGTCGTTGTCTGCGACCGAAAGATTGGTCGGCTCCAGCGCACGCGTCGGCGTGCCGCCGCGGACGGCCGGAAAGATCCGCGAGACGTTGTCGATGACGAGCTTGCTCAAATGATGCTCCACGGAAACAAGCGCCGGTTCGCAGCCTTGAACGCATAGTCCGAAATCAAACCGATGATGCCGATGACGATAATGCCGAAGATGATCTGGCCAGTGGCCAGTAGCGCCTGGCTGTCGATGATCATGTGGCCGATGCCCGAGGACGAGCCGATCAGTTCGGCGACGATGACATAGGTCCAGGCCCAGCCGAGCACGAGGCGCAGGATTTCCGCGATCTCAGGCGCGGCGGACGGGATGAGAACGCGTTTGAGCACACCGGCGTCGCGCGCGCCGAGCGTTAGCGACGCCTCGACGAGATCGCGGCGTACGCTACCGACGGAGACGGCGACCATGAGAATGAGCTGAAACACCGAGCCGATGAAGATCACCAGCAGCTTCTGCAATTCGCCGATACCGGCCCACAGGATCAGCAGCGGAATGAAGGCCGAAGCCGGCAGATAGCGCGCAAAGGAGACGAAGGGTTCGAGAAAGGCTTCGATCGGCTTGTAGGCGCCCATCAGGATGCCGATCGGCACCGCGAACAGCGCCGCCAGCACGAAGCCGCCGATCACGCGCCAGATGGTCATGCCGATATCGTGCAGGAAGCCCTGCTTCACCAGCAGAAACCAGCCGTCCTGCAGCATGGTCCACGGATTGGCGAGGAAGGTCTTGGAAACGAAGCCACCAAAGGTCGCATAGGACCACGCGGCAACGAACAGCACGAAGAACGATATGCCGAGCACCACGCGCGCGGTGGATGAGATGGGGGCGAGTGGTTTCATGCTGCGTATTCGATGCTCATGATCGTCATTGCGAGGAGCTCTTGCGACGAAGCAATCCAGTCTTCCTTAAGTAAGAGCTGGATTGCCGCGTCGCTTCGCTCCTCGCAATGACGGAAGCGACGGCGTGTGTATTTACTGAATGAAGCGCGGATCGGCGAGCTTCGTCAGATCCGGGATTTCCTTGATCACGCCGATCTCGAGCAGCAGCTCGGCCGCTTCCTTCGAGAACGCCTGATGCTCGCCGGCGAAGAACTTCTTGTTCGCCTCCTGATCCTGCCAGCGCAGATATTGCGCGGAGGCGCCGAACTTCTCGCCGGTCTGCTTCACGTCGGCGCCCATGATCTCGTAGGACTTGGCCTGGTCGGCCTTGATCATCGCGACGGCTTCGAAATAGCTCTTGGCCAGCGCCTTCACGGCACCTTCGTTATCGGCGATAAACTTCGGCGTGCAGCCGAAGGTGTCCATGATCATCGGATAGTCGAGCGTGGTGGCGATGATCTTGCCGGCTTCCGGCTTCTCGCGCACGGCCGACAGATACGGCTCATAGGTCATGGCCGCATCGTTCTGGCCGGCGATGAAGGCCTGCGCTGCCGGACCCGGCTCCATGTTGACCACGGAGACGTCCTTCACGCTGAGGCCGTTCTTCTTCAGGAACCAGGCGAGCGTGAAATAGGGCGCAGTGCCCGGGGCCGATGCGGCGACGGTCTTGCCCTTCAAATCCTTGATCGATGCGGTGCCGGCGCGCACGGCCATGCCGTCGGCGCCATAGGACTTGTCGAGCTGGAACAGCTGCGTGGTGGCGACGCCATTGGCATTCCACACCACCCAGGTCTCGACCGTGGTGGCGGCGCACTGCACGTCGCCCGATGCGATGGCGAGATGGCGGCTGGCTTGCGGCACCTTCTTGATGGTGACGTCGAGTCCGTTCTTCGCGAAGATGCCGGCTTCCTTCGCCAGCGTCAGCGGCGCAAAACCCGTCCAGCCGGAAATGGCGATGGTCACCTTGGTCTGCGCCGCAGCCGGGGTCGCAACGAGAGCCGCGAGCATGGCGGCGACGGAAACTCCAATCAACTTCATAACGCACTCTCCTCAGCCAGATTTAGAATGATACTGCATGGCAACATGGCGGATTGCCAGAGTCAATTTCCGCAGACGGCCTGCGGCAGATGATTCATATCGTCCTCATGATCGCAGCCCCGTCGGCGTGAAGCGTGCGGTGAGCTGATACAGATCGTTCGGATAGGTGACGCGCACCGATGTGATGATCTTGTTCTTGCGCCAGGTGCGGCGCTCGACCACGAGGCAAGCGGCCGGCTTCTTCAGCGTCAGCGCTTTCAAGGCGACATCGTCGGCGAGACTTGCCGTAATGCGATGCTCAGCCTCATTCCACGGTACGTGACCGAGCAGCCAGGTACCGGGCGGCACGCGCGTGAAATCGATTTCAGACGCCGGCGGCACCACGTCGAGATTGATCAGGCGCTCTTCCAGCGCAAACGGACGCCCCTTGGCGATGTGCCGACAGCTCAGCACCAATACGTCGCAGCTCTTGTCGATGCCGAGACGTTCGAGATCGTCCTTGGTTGCCTTGCGTCGTTTGCGCGTGAGCAACTCATAGGCATAGGCCTCGCCGCGCTTGGCGATCTCGGCCTGGATATCCGGAATATGCAGCACCGCAGACTGCACCAGCGGCTTGGCGACAAAACTGCCGACGCGGCGCTTGCGCTCGATGACGCCGGCGGCCGCGAGACCCGACAGCACCTTGTTCACGGTCATCCGCGAACAGTTATAGCTCTCGACCAGTTCATGCTCGAACGGAATGCGATAGCCGGGCGGCCAGCGGCCGGAGAGGATCTTCTCTTCGAGATCGGCACGGATGCGCTGATACAGCGCCTGCGGCGCGGCCTGCGCTTTTCCATTTGCCGGTTTTGACACGCGCGCTGTCGCCATCAGAGTGTCGCCAGCCGCTGCACGACGCGCCGATAGCGTTCGGTGATGGATGCGCGTTTGATGTGGCGTCCGCTATTGACGACCTGCCTGCCGCCGACGAAGACGTCGGAGATCGCCGACTTGCCGGCAACAAAGGTCATGGCATCGAGCCAGCGGTCACCGGTGACGGCACAGAGATCGGGATGCGCAGTGTCCAGCACGACAATGTCCGCACGCTTGCCGACCGCAAGTGCACCGATATTGCGGCCCGAGGCCTGCGTGCCGCCGACCAGCGCATGTTCATAGAGCGCACGGCCGGTGGATTCACGTTCATGGCGCGCCACGGCATTGCGGACGCGATAGGCGAGACGCTGGCTGTATTCGAGCTGCTTGAGTTCGCCTGGCGCCGTGATCTCGATATTGGAATCGGAGCCGACGCCGAACACACCGCCGGCATCGATGAAGCGCGGGCCTTCGAAAATGCCGTCACCGAGACTCGCTTCGGTGAGCGGACACAGGCCGATGACGGCACCTGTCTTCGCGACACCGGCGGTTTCCTCATCGGTCATATGGGTCGCGTGGATCAGCACCCAGCGCCTGTCGACCGGCATATGATCCAGCAACCACGCCACCGGGCGCTGACCGGACCAGGCGATGCAGTCGTCGACTTCCTTGGTCTGTTCGGCGACGTGAATGTGAATCGGTCCATCCGGCACCGCGCTAAGGACGTCATTCAACGTCTCCGGCGTGATCGCGCGCAATGAATGCGGCGCGATGCCGATGGCGGCGTCATCGACCGACTTGATCGCTTCACGCGACTTCTCCAGCAGCGCCAGAAAGCGCGCGGGATCATTGACGAAACGGCGCTGACCGTGGATCGACGGCGCGCCGCCGAAGCCGCTGAAATTATAAAAAGACGGCAGCAGCGTCAGACCGATGCCGGTCTCGCCGGCCGCCGCCGCGATGCGCGTACCCATCTCCGCGAGATCGCTATAAGGCGTGCCGGTCTCGTCGTGATGCAGATAGTGAAATTCGGCCACCGAGGTGAAGCCGCCTTCCAGCATCTCGGCATAGGCGAACGCCGCGATGGCTTCGACGTCATCCGGCGTCAGCGTATCGATGAAACGATACATCAACTGCCGCCAGGTCCAGAAACTGTCTTGGGTCGCGCCGCGGATTTCGGTGAGGCCGGCCATGCCGCGCTGGAACGCATGGCTGTGCAGATTGGGCAGTCCGGGCAGCGCCACGCCGCTGATGATTTCAGCGTCAGCGCTGCTCGAATTCGCGGCAACGGCCGTGATGGTGCCATTCTCGATTCCGACAACGACGTCTCGCGCCCAGCCCGACGGCAGCAGCGCGTGCGCGAAGAACAGCCTTTTTGCAGCACGTTGCGTGCCCATAGCGATTGCCTGTTGCATTCAAAAGACGCTCGACAATAAGCGAAGCCGCTGATTATGTATAGACATACGACGTCCCGAATTTACGGCAGTCCGTCATGACCTTCGATACCATCTGGACCAATGCACGCCTTGCCACCATGGCGCCCGGCACGCCCGGCCTCGGGATTGTGGAGGACGGGTGCATCGCAGCAAAGGATGGCGGGATTGCTTACGCTGGTCCTGCGTCAGACCTGCCGCCGGATGCCGACGCCAAGACTCGCATCGATTGCGAGGGCCGCTGGATCACGCCGGGGTTGGTCGATTGCCACACCCATCTGATCTATGGCGGCAACCGCGCCACGGAATTCGCGATGCGGCTCGAGGGCGCCAGCTATGAGGACATCTCGCGCGCCGGCGGCGGCATCGCTTCGAGCATGAAGGCGACGCGTGCAGCTAGCGAAGCGCAGCTCGTCGCCAGCGGATTGAAGCGGCTCGATCACCTGCTCGCCGAAGGTGTCACCACCATCGAGATCAAGTCGGGCTATGGCCTCGACAAGGAGACCGAGATCCGCTGCCTCACAGCGGCACGCCAGCTCGGCAGGGAACGCGACGTCTCCGTCGTGACATCGTTTCTCGGCGCGCATGCGATGCCGCCGGAAGCGGGTGGCGACAAGGACGCCTATATCGACACGGTCATCGCCGAAATGCTGCCGGCGATTGCCGAACTGAAACTCGCCGACGCCGTCGACGCGTTCTGCGAAGGCATCGCATTTTCGCCGGAGCAGACGGCGCGGGTGTTCGACGCCGCCAAGAAACTCGGCCTGCCCGTGAAACTGCATGCCGACCAACTGTCCAACCTTCACGGTGCTAAACTCGCCGCCGAGCATAACGCGCTGTCGGCCGATCATCTCGAACATACGGACGAAGACGGCGTCATCGCGCTGACCAAGGCCGGCACTGTCGCCGTGGTATTGCCGGGTGCTTACTACACCCTGCGCGAAACCCAGGCTCCGCCGATCGCGCTGTTTCGCAAGCATGGCACGCATCTCGCGCTGGCCACCGACAGCAATCCCGGCACCTCGCCGCTGACCTCGCTGCTGCTGACCATGAATATGGGCGCGACACTGTTCCGCATGACGGTCGACGAATGCCTGCTCGGCGTGACGCGCGAAGGCGCGCGGGCACTGGGCAAGCTGAGCGAAGTCGGCACGCTGGAGACCGGCAAGGTCTGCGATCTCGCTATCTGGGACATCGAACATCCCGCCGAGCTGGTCTACCGCGTCGGCTTCAATCCGCTTCACGCCCGCGTCTGGCACGGCCGGACTTCCGCGACATCCAAATAAGGACATCATCATGGATCGCAGCAAGAACAGCCGCATCGTCCGCAGCCCGCGCGGCACAGAGCTTTCCGCCAAGGACTGGCTCACCGAAGCGCCGCTGCGCATGCTGATGAACAATCTCGATCCGGAAGTGGCCGAGAACCCGAACGAGCTGGTGGTCTATGGCGGCATCGGCCGCGCCGCGCGCAATTGGGAAGCCTTCGACCAGATCGCCAAATCGCTGCGCGAGCTCAATACTGACGAGACGCTGCTCGTGCAGTCCGGCAAGCCGGTCGGCGTATTCAAGACGCATGCGGATGCGCCGCGCGTGCTGATCGCCAATTCCAATCTCGTGCCGCGCTGGGCCACCTGGGAGCACTTCAACGAGCTCGATCGCAAGGGCCTGATGATGTATGGCCAGATGACGGCCGGCTCCTGGATCTATATCGGCTCGCAGGGCATCGTGCAGGGCACCTACGAGACCTTCGTCGAGGCCGGACGTCAGCATTATAACGGCGACCTCTCCGGCAAATGGATTCTCACCGCCGGCCTCGGCGGCATGGGCGGCGCGCAGACGCTGGCTGCCACCATGGCCGGCGCGTCGTGCCTGGCGGTCGAGTGCCAGCCGAGCCGCATCGAGATGCGCTTGAAGAGTCGTTATCTCGACGTACAGGCGAAAGACCTCGACGATGCTCTGGCAATCATCGAGAAGGCCAACAAGGAGAAGAAGCCAATTTCCGTTGGCGTGCTCGGCAATGCTGCCGATATCTTCCCTGAACTTGTGCGCCGCGGCGTCCGGCCGGACATCGTCACCGACCAGACCTCAGCGCATGATCCGGTCAACGGCTATCTGCCGAAAGGCTGGACGCTGCCCGAATGGGAAGCCAAGCGCGCCAGCGATCCGCAGGCCGTCGAGAAGGCCTCGCGCAAATCGATGAGCGAGCACGTCCGCGCGATGCTCGACTTCCACAAGATGGGCGTGCCGACGGTCGACTACGGCAACAACATCCGCCAGATGGCGAAGGAAGAAGGCGTCGACAACGCGTTCGACTTCCCCGGCTTCGTGCCAGCCTATATTCGCCCGCTGTTCTGCCGCGGCATCGGCCCGTTCCGCTGGGCGGCTTTGTCCGGCGATCCCGAGGACATCTACAAGACCGACGCCAAGGTGAAGGAGATCCTCGGACACAACAAGGCGCTGGTGAACTGGCTCGACATGGCGCGCGAGCGCATCCAGTTTCAGGGCCTGCCGGCGCGGATCTGCTGGGTCGGCCTCGGCGATCGCCATCGCCTCGGCCTCGCCTTCAACGAAATGGTCGCATCGGGCGAGCTAAAGGCACCGATCGTGATCGGCAGGGATCATCTCGACTCGGGTTCAGTGGCAAGCCCGAACCGCGAGACCGAAGCGATGAAGGACGGCTCCGACGCCGTCTCCGACTGGCCTCTGCTCAATGCGCTGCTCAACTGCGCATCTGGCGCAACATGGGTGTCGCTGCATCACGGCGGCGGCGTCGGCATGGGCTTCTCGCAGCATTCCGGCATGGTCATCGTCGCCGACGGCACGCCGGAAGCCGCAAAGCGCCTCGAACGCGTGTTGTGGAACGATCCGGCCACCGGCGTGATGCGTCACGCCGATGCAGGCTATGAGGAAGCCATCGATTGCGCAGAGGAACATCACCTCAATCTGCCATCGCTGCACGCCAAGGGCTGAGTGCGGCGCATGCAGATCCTGCGCGCCGCGAACTACAAGGTGATGCCCTGGAAGAACGGGCTTGGATCGACCACGGAGATCGCGATCTTCCCGGCGAATGCAAAGCTGGACGATTTCGACTGGCGCGTCAGTATGGCGCAGGTGACGAGCGACGGACCGTTCTCGTCATTTCCCGGGATTGATCGTACACTTCTGGTCATCGATGGCGCCGGCATCGACCTCAATGTCCACGGCAGCGCATCTGTGCGCATTGATCGCAGTACGATCCATTCCTTCCCGGGCGATCAGCAAACGTCAGCGTTACTGATCGACGGCCCCATTACAGATTTGAATGTGATGAGCAGGCGCGGGATCGTCTCACAGCATGTGAGACGCATCAACGTCATGAAACGTCAGGATTTTATAGTTTCTGCACAAGCGTTTCTGTTCGTTGAGCATGGCATTGCGACCGTACGGTCGGCATCGACCGTCGACAGCCTGTCGGCGCATGATGGGCTGCTTGTGGAACAAGGATCAGCACCTGTCGCGATTGAGTCCGATGCGACGGCGCGTGTAGTCATCATCGAATTCGGTAGATAGCCGCCACACACTGATTTTGATGACGCCATAAGTTCCCGAAATGCCATCCAAATCAAATATATAACCAAGAGTGATTACGCCTATATGATTGGTAGAGAATCGCGACACCACTTGGTCCGACTCATGGCGCAATTGCGAGGCTGGATATTCAAATGCACAAGCGGCATCTCAATATTCCGATTGAAATTGTTCGTACCGTCGTTGCCATTTCAGAAACAGGTAGCTTGACCAAGGCTGCGGAGCAATTGGGGTTGAGTCAGCCCGCGGTGAGTTCGCAGATCAAGCGCCTCGAACAACTTGTTGGCGGTTCGCTGTTCAGCAAGACGCCGAACGGAAGTTGTCCGACCGATCTTGGCAAGCTGGTGCTTGCGCAGGCGCGCAAGATCATCGAGGCCAACGATCAGGTGCTTGCGCTCGGCGGAGCCGATAATCATGTCGACCGGCTTCGTTTGGGCCTGAGCGTTGTCCTCGCGCAGCGCTTCGTCGCCGAGCAGAGCCTGAGCAACCTCAATGACATCCATATCCATGCCGGAATGTCCACCGAGATTGCGACAGCATTGATCGACGGCCATATCGACGTCGGGTGTTTTTTCCAGCGGGGAGAAATCAGTGCCGATCTGGCTCCGCTCATTGTCGATGAATCCGAGGACCGGCTGGCATGGGTTCGCTCGAAATCATTCGTGCTCAGCCCCGGCGCACCGATCCCAATCGTCACCTGGACCAATGACGACTGGATGATTCATACGCTCACGCGGCATGGCCTTTCCTATCGGATTGCCTTCAGCAGTCAGGACTACAGCGCGAAGAAAGCCGCCGTCGAAGCCGGCATCGGACTGACGGCTGTTCCCAGCCGGATCATTCCGCCGGGACTGGTCTGGGCCAGGGACTATTACTTGCCGGAGCTTCCGACCATCAAAGCGCTGCTCTGCATTCGCCCGGGTATGACATCGCCGCGTGTCCTGGAAATCAAGGATCAGCTCTCGGCGATGTTCCTGCGCCCCGCACTGCCCATGGAAAACGACAAAGTTGCCTAGCGAAGCCGCATATTTCAGAGAGCAGGCCGAGCGCTGCGAAAAGCTGGCGCGGGAGATTGATGACCCCGTGGTTCGCGAACGACTGCTGAACCTAGCCACGGAATATGCTCGCCGCGCGGAAAGGAAACCTGTGCAGCCCCGAGCCCGGCAATCGCCGCGGCCGGATCGGCGCTGAGCGACAACGAGCTACTGCCGGATGCCGTGTTTTTCCAGATCCGCCTGCACCGCCTCGTCGGAGAGGTCGAGCTTGCGCGAATGTTTCCAGTCGTGATGCGAGGTCTCGACGAGACGCTTCACAACATGGTGCGCATCGGTCTCAATGGCCAGTTCGCGGCGATCGTCAAAACTGCCCGGCGTGAGATTGATGGAACCGACGATAGCGCGTTCCTCGTCGGCCAACAGCATCTTGCCGTGCAGCTTCATGTCATTGAGCCGGTGCACCTTGGCGCCGACGTCATGCATGATGCGCAGCCCCCCGATACCCTCGATCAGCTTGTTCTTCTTCAGCTTGTGCGGCTGCCGCGCCATGATGTGGACCTGAACGCCGCGCAGCACCGCGCGAACCAGCCGCTCGATGATGTCCGTGTCCTGATAACGCTCGTTCTGGATCCAGAGCGTGTCCCGCGCGGAATCGATGAAAGCGCCGATCCGCTCGCGGCCGTTGTTCGGGCACCAGATCAGTTGCGAGTCCGGGTTCGGTACGAAATCCTGCTTCGCCCAGTCGGCCTCGAAGCAATCCACCATCTCGGAAATCTCGAGCTTCTTGGTCGTGGTCACCGCGTAGTCGCGCGTCTCGGTGAGATCGCGGGTCTCCCAGTTCAGCGACTCGACGAAGCCCCACTCATGATCGATCACCATCGACTTCTGATGGGTCAGCGCGAAGGCCGGATTGCTGTCACGGACCTCGACCCCGGCAGCAGCCAGCGCCGCGGCGGTTTCGTTATTCTCGCTCTCGCCGTTGCGCCGTGCCGGATTGAGCATGACGCGCACTTTGACGCCGCGCCGCTTCGCCGCGATCACCTCATGCAGCAGCGTCGGATCGGTGAACAGGAACATCCGGATGTTCAGGCTGCGCTTTGCCGCCCTGATCGGATCGATGATGCACTGCGCGGTGTCATCCGGAAACACGAGCAGGTTATGCGTCATGATTGACCTCTCGCGAGAAATAAAGGTGCCCGCAAACGGCTGGTGGTTCTGCAAAACAGCGTCATGGCCTGGAACTACGTCTCCGACTCTATACTTGAATGCGGCGTGGCAGAAAATGGGGCCCGCGCCAGCGCCGAACGGCGGTGATGAATGAGGTTATCGAGGCGCTGTGCCGAAGAGACCAGCGTCGCCATTTCAAGTGCATCGTCATCATTGCGCATGGTCTTCGCCAATTGCGCGCTGAGAAGATCGTCGACCTCCTGCTCGATCGCGCACAGTTCCGCATCGTCCGCCGCCGCCCGGATCCGGCGCGGCAATGCATAAAGTGCATTGAGTGTCGCCTCACGGTGGTCGGGCGGGCGGATGCCGAGGAATTTCCAGGCGGCAGCCAGCACAGAGGCAAGGGCGCCAAGGATCATGGGGGCGAGATAGATGTCGTCGCCGTATTTGTCCATGAAGCTCTGCTCGGTACCGTTGTAGTAGGCAGCAGCGCCGGGATGGATGGGGATAAAGGCATCGGGGTCGGTGTCGGCAGCGGCGATACCGGCCAGTTGCGGTTGCCCGGCGATCAGATCGCGGCGCGCCGCGATCACCATTTCGGTCAGACGCGCGATCAGGCTGGAATGGAGCTTCTTGTTCGCGACCAGATAGTAACTGACCCGAAGCGTTGTCACGTCATCATCCGGGACGGGCGGCGCGCCGCGCAGCGACCCTTTCGGAATGTCGAAGCTTTCATAGGCGCCATTGGCATCGGCAATGGCGCCGGCGGCATCGATCGGGATCAGCACGGGCGCGCCGGTTTTGAACAGACCGCGCACCAGGGACAAATACTTCTCGGTCAGCGGGATCACCACCAGCAGCGCGCCGACTTCCTTGGCTTCCACCGCGCGCCGGGTATCGCTGACCTCAAGATTCTTGAATGTGACCCTCGCGCTCGTCAGGTCGTATTGCTTGGTGAGCGCATCGACCAGCCTGCGATTGACCTCGCCGCCCACCACACCGACGGTGCGGCCGCGCAGGCCTTCGACGCTGGTGATTTTCGAACCGGGAGGCGCGATCAGCATGACCACCGCCTTGGCCATGACGGCAACGGCGCGCGCCTCGGAGAGATCGCCGACATCGGCCCGGACCACAGCGAGATCGACCTTGCCCGAGGAGAACGCCTTACCCGCATCGACGGCGTTGCCGAAGGTCTCGAAATCCAGCCGGATGGGCGACTTCCTGGTGGCGAAATGGCTGGCGATGATCGATGCCGTCTTGCCGGCTTCGCCATCGATCGACCCGACTGCCAGCTTGAGCACGGTCGGACGCTCGATATAGCGCCAGGTCAGAAGGCCGCCGCCCACCACCAGACCGAGGATGCCGGCCAGCAGAAGCACCCTGCCCCAGAACGGGAAAGCAACGGATCGCACGTTCATGTTCGGTCCTGCGCAGCCCTGCCAAATTAACTGTCGCTCCTGCCCGCATGCCACAATGCGCGGGCTGTCAGCAAAAATCCATCTGTACCCGACTACAGTGAAGACCCGCTAACCGACGGCGGCTATATACTGCGACCGCCCGGAGTGCTCATGATTCCCGGTCTGGCCGTGTTGCTGGAGACAATGTTCGATGACTCGTCTGGTACTCGAGATGCTCCGGCCCTATCGCGGCTGGCTGATCATCGTCTTCCTCGCCATGCTGGTCGAGATCGCCATGAGCCTAGCCGCGCCCTGGCCGCTGAAACTGGTGCTCGATGACGCGCTGGGCAGCCATCACCTGCCCGCCTGGCTGGACTGGGCCCATGACTACGGCATCGGCCGCCACACGCTCGGCGTCGCATTGTTCGCCGGCATCGCCACCCTGGTCATCGCCGTGATCGGCGCGATCGCCACCTACATCGACAACTACTATTCGACATCGGTTGGCCAGTGGGTGGCCAACGACCTGCGCATCCGCATCTATGCGCATCTGCATCGGCTATCGCTGCGCTATTATGACAAGGCCAAGACCGGCGCGTTGATGTCCACGATCACCACAGACGTCACAACGCTGCAAAACTTCGCTTCATCGTCGACGCTGGATATCCTGCTCGATCTCATCACCATCGTCTTCATGATCGGGCTGATGTTCTGGCTCGACTGGGATTTTACGCTGATCGCGCTGGGCATCACGCCGTTCCTGATCGTCTTCGTGTTCCATTTCAAGCGCGCCGTGAAGGACGTGACGCGCACGGTGCGGCAACGGCAGAGCGAGATCGTCGCCGTGGTCCAGCAGGGCCTCGGCCAGGTGCGCGCTGTCACGGCCTTCGGCAGGCAGGATCTCGAACTGGCGCGGCTGGAGGCCGCCAGCCATGCAACAGTCGAGGCCGCCATGAAGGCGCGTCAGGTGAAGTCGTTGCTCTCGCCTGTGGTCGGCATCGTGGTGGCGTTCTGCACCGCCATCGTGCTGTGGAAGGGGACCTCGCTGATTGTCGCTGGCACCATGACGGCTGGCGCGCTCACCGTGTACCTCGCTTATCTCGCGCAGTTCTTCAAACCGGTGAAGGACCTCGCCAGCATGACCAGCGCGATCGCGCAGACCACCGTGGCGCTGGAGCGGATCCAGAACATCCTGGCCGCCGACGATGTCATCGTGGAAAAACCGGGTGCGGTCGATCCCGGCCGCGCCAGGGGAGCCATCACCTTCGAGAACGTCGCCTTCTCTTATAGTGAAGAGGCCAGCGTGCTCCGCGATGTTTCGCTGCATATCGAACCTGGCCAGATCGTCGGCGTGGTCGGGCCGACCGGCTCCGGCAAATCCACGGTGCTCAGCCTGATCCCGCGCTTCTACGACGCAACATCGGGGCGCGTGCTGATCGATGGCACCGATGTCACCGACTACAAACTCTCCGCCCTGCGCGCCCAGGTCGGCTTCGTGCTGCAGGAGACCGTGCTGTTCCGCGGCACGATCCGCGAGAACATCGCTTATGGCCGGCCCGGCGCCACCGATGACGAGATCGTTGCCGCCGCCAAGATCGCCAATGCCGACGAGTTCATCAGCCGCATGCCACACGGTTACGACTCCATGGTCGGCGAACGCGGCGACACGCTGTCCGGCGGCCAGCGCCAGCGCATCGGCATCGCGCGTGCGGTGGTGCGCAACAGCCCGATCATGATCCTGGACGAGCCGACAGCAGCGCTCGATCCGGAATCCGAGGCGCTGGTGATCGAGGCGCTGCGCCGGCTGATGCAGGGCCGCACCGTCATCATGATCGCCCATCGGCTCTCGACCATTCGCGACGCCGACAAGATCATCGTGCTGAAGGACGGCGTCGTCGCCGAGCAGGGCTCCAACGACGAACTGATCGCCCAAGGCGGCATCTATGCAGAACTGGTGAAGATTCAGCAGCGGGTGGTGAACGAGCAGTCCGCGGGCGCATCGTAAGCGGTGTCGGAGCGCCTCTTTATAATCATTCTAATAACATACGTGCGTTTGTCTTGACCTTGTCAGGACGCTGCTCGACAAGGTCCGGCATGACCGTGCACCAGACTGCATCCGAAACATCCATACACGAATTGCGCCTCGGCAATGCGCCGCGCGGATTCATCGGAACCATCGTGGCGTTGCAGCCCGATATTGCAGGCGCCGCCGAGAGCGGCCACGAGCTCGAACGGCATCTGCTGGAAATGGGCTTCACCGAAGGCGCGCGCGTCGAGATCCTGCATCAGGGCGCTATCCAGCGCGATCCGATCGCGGTGCGCGTCGACAATATTACGATCGCCGTTCGCCGGCGCGAAGCCATGGCAGTTGTTGTGAAATGACCCATACAGACGTGACCACCGAGCGCTTTCATCTCGCGCTGGTGGGAGCCCCCAATAGCGGCAAGACATCGCTCTTCAACGCACTCACCGGCAGCCGCCAGAAGGTGGCCAACTATGCGGGCGTCACCGTCGAGCGCAAGGCAGGCGCCTTCGTCACGCCGGCCGGCCGTCAGGTGACGCTGCTCGACCTGCCTGGCACCTATTCGCTGCGCGGCCGCAGCCCGGATGAAGAGATCACCCGCGACGTCGTGCTCGGCAAGCGCCCCGGCGAAGCTGCGCCCGATCTGGTCCTGTGCATCGCCGACGCTACCAATCTGCGCCTCACGCTGCGGCTGATCCTGGAACTCAAGCGTACCGGTCGCCCACTGCTGGTGGTGCTCAACATGTTCGACATCGCGCAGCGCCGCGGCGTCAGCATCGATGTCGATGCGATGTCAGCGGCACTCGGCGTGCCTGTCATCACCTCGATCGCGGTGAAGAAGGCCGGCGTCGAGGAATTGCGCAAGCGCACCGACGAATTCGCCGCCAACATGCCGGCAGTTACCACAGGCGATGGCTGGAAGCCGCTCGGCCTGTCCGAGATGAAGGCGCTGCAGCGCGAGGCTGACCGCATCATCCGCGACACCGTGACGATGCCGAGCAAGCCCGACACGCTGACCACGCGCGTCGATGCCGTGGTGCTGCATCCGGTCGCCGGTCTCGCGATTCTCGCGCTCATTCTGTTCGTGATGTTCCAGGCCGTGTTCTCCTGGGCGCAGCCGCTGATGGAGCTGCTGTCGGATTCATTCGGCGCGCTGGGTACGCTGGTGGCGCAGGTGCTGCCTGAAGGAATCTTGCAGAGCTTCCTGCAGAACGGGTTGATCGCCGGCGTCGGCAGCGTGCTCGTGTTCCTCCCGCAGATCATCATCATCTTCCTGTTCATCCTGCTGCTGGAAGATTTCGGCTACATGGCACGCGCCGCGTTCCTGATGGACCGCATCATGGGCGGCGCCGGCCTGCATGGCCGCGCCTTCATCCCGCTGCTGTCGAGCTTCGCCTGTGCGATCCCCGGCATCATGGCGACGCGCGTCATCGACAACCGCCGCGACCGCCTGACCACCATCCTGATCGCGCCGCTGATGACCTGCTCGGCACGCATCCCGGTCTATACGCTGATCATCTCCGCCTTCATTCCGGCCGAAACGGTTTGGGGATGGATCAACCTGCAGGGACTGGTGATGTTCGGGCTCTATGTGGCGGGCATCGGCAGCGCGCTGGCGGCATCCTTCGTCATCAAGTTCTTCATGTGGCGCGACTACCAGCCGGCGCCGTTCATGCTGGAATTGCCGGACTACAAGCTGCCGCGTATCAAGAGCATCGCCATCGGCGTCTATACCCGCGCCAAGATGTTCCTGCAGCGCGCCGGCACAACGATCCTGTCGATGATGATCCTGATCTGGTTCCTCGCCTCGTTCCCGCAGGCACCGGCCGGCGCTGAAGGGCCGGCGATCAATTACAGCCTCGCCGCGATGATCGGAAAATTCCTGGAGCCGTTCTTCGCACCGCTCGGCTTCAACTGGCAGATCGCCGTGGCGCTGATCCCCGGCATGGCGGCGCGCGAAGTCGCGGTCGGCGCGCTCGGCACCGTCTATGCGATCGAAGGCGGCAAGGAAGCGGCGGATGCGATCGGCCAGGCGCTGGCCAGCAAATGGAGCCTCGCGACGGCTCTGTCGTTCCTGGCCTGGTTCATCTTCGCCCCGCAATGCGCCTCGACACTGGCCGTGATCCGCCGCGAGACCGGCAGCACCAAGTGGATGGTGGTGACGTTCCTCTACATGTTCGCACTGGCTTATGTGGCGAGCCTGATCACCTACACCATCGCGAAGGCCGCGGGGCTGGGTTAGCCCGGCTAGCGCGTCATCCTTCGCGCCGACATCGTGATTTGAATTTCATCCTGTGCCGCTGCATCACCATCGATAACGCAGCGTCGCGATCACATCGCGCCGCATACCGTAATAACAACCGGAATCCTGACACAGCCGCACATAGGTCTTGTCGAACAGGTTGCTAGCATTGAGCTGGAACTTGAAGCCCTTGAACTGCGGTCCAAGTCCGGCCAGGTCATAGTGAAGCGCCGCGTCGAATAGCGTGACGCCGGGAACGTTATAGGTGTTCATGCTGTCGCCCGCTGTTTCCCCGAAATAGCGGACGCCGGCCGCCAGACCGAAACCATCGAGGACGCCGCTGCGGAAGGTGTAATCGGCCCATAGCGATGCCGCATTGCGCGGGACACCGATTGGCCGTTTACCGAGCGTATCAGGCTCCGAATTCGTATTGACCAGGTCGAGATAAGTGTAGGCGCCGAGCAATGTCAGGCTGCGATCGACCTGTACCTTGCCCTCGATCTCGATCCCGCGCGACCGGATCTCACCGGCCTGGACCCGGTTTCTGATATCGTTCGGATCCTGCATCACCACGTTCTGCTGCTTCAGGTCGAAAGCTGCGAAAGTCAGGAGCATCTTTTCGTCTGGTTGATACTTGACGCCGAACTCCTTCTGCTGACCGGTCGTCGGCTTGAACGGATTCAGGGTCCTGTTCGACGCCCCAACGATCGGCTGGAACGACTCCGTGTATTGAATGTATGGCGCTACGCCGTTGTCGAACTTGTACAGCAAGGCGCCGCGCTTGGTGGTCGCTTCATCCGATGTCGCGGTGGTGCCGAAGGTCGTGCCGTCGAAGGTCGAGACCGTACGCGAATCGGCTCGATCATGCCGGACTCCCAATAGCGCAACCCAGCGGTCGAACTTGATCTGATCCTGCAGATAAACGCCGACCTGATCGAAGGTCTGCCTGCTGGCGCCATCGAAATCCAGCGCTGGAACAGTTATGCCATAGACAGGATTCAGCGCGTTGATCGCTCCAACATCGGCGAGATAACCGTTGGAGGCCCGATCGGTGCCGGTCTGGTAGTCCACCCCGAACAACGTCATGTGCTGGAACGGTCCGGTCGCGAACTTCGCTTCGGCCTGATTGTCGATTGCAAAGGTACGCAGTGTTTCCGCCGCAGAAAACGCATCGCGGCCTATGCTGGTAATGTTCGTCTGGTTGGACTGGGGATAAACCGCCTGTGTATAGGTGCTGTTGTCGGTATAGCGGAGATTTTGCCGCACCGTCCAAACGTTATCGAAGCGATGTTCGAACAAATAACCAATCGAACCATATTCGCGCTTGAATATATTATAGTTGGGGTCGCCCAGGTAGAAGCTGGTTGGAATCCGGCCGTTGACAGTCGAGAACAGCGTTCCCACGCCATTCGGCAGTAGCTGATTGTAGAAGCCCGCCTTCGGGTCCCTTTGATAGGTCCCCTGGAAGGTGATCGTGGTATCGTTTGTCGGCCGCCACGTCAGCGACGGCGCGATCGAGACGCGCTGATAGTCGCCGTGGTCGACCTGGCTGCCGACGTCGTAGCCGGAAGCGGTGAGGCGATAGAGAAATTCCTTGTTTTTATCGAGTGGCCCGCTGACATCGATACCGCTCTGGACGCGGCCGTAACTGCCGGTCGAAACGAACATCTCCTGATACCGCTCTGTGGTCGGCCGCTTGCTGACCATATTGACCACACCGCCCGGCGAGGCCTGACCGTAGAGCACCGACGCAGGCCCGTGCAGCACCTCCAACCGCTCAAGATTGAAAGGATCGACTAGCGTATAGGCGAAGGTGCCCGACGCCACCCGCAACGAGTCCAGATACTGATCGGCGAGGAAGCCCCTGACATAAACCTGATCGAAGCGGCCGTCGGCACCGTTCCGCTCGCCGACCACCCCGGACGTATAGCGCGTGGCCTGCGACACGCTCTGTGCGGCCTGCGCCTGAATCTGATCCTGCGTGACGACGGAAATTGCCTGCGGCGTTTCGATCAACGGCGTGTCGGTTTTTGTGCCCGTCCCGCTACGGGTCGCGACGTAGCCGTCCACGTGCCCCCAAGCGGTTTCGGGCCTCGGATTGACCGGACCTGGCGCAACGGCTTGCTGCGATCGGCGGGCAGCAACGCGACGGTCGCCCCGCGCGCCTGATGTGCTGCGTTTGACTTGAGAGCGCCGTGTCGCTTGCTGTTGTGGCGCGTCGACCGTCACTGCGGGAAGTGTCGACTGCGCACGAACAGCAGTCGTAAAATCGAGCGACATGACAAACGCACTCGCCGCACCGAGCCATGCGGCACGCTTCCAGTTCTTTGATTTTATGATCACGAATTGCCCCAGCTATTCAGCAAGCCTAAGCAGCCCGCTTTACAGCTTCTTCGTGATCCAAAGAGAGAATGGCAACAGGTCAACTGCTAGAATAGGTCAAAGTCGGCGCCGGATTCGATCGGCCTGGCGTTGGCAAATGGAGCCTGGCCACCGCACTGTCGTTCCTATGTGGCGAGCCTGATCACCTACACCATAGCGAAGGCGGTCGGGCTGGGGTAAAGATCTGTAGCCCGGATGAGCGCAGCGATATCCGGGAGTGTCACGCCTGTTGAAACGCCGGCCCCGGATGTCGCTTCGCTCATCCGGGCTGCGAGATCGACTCAAAATCCCGCCGCGAGCCCATCCTTGCGCGGGTCGGAGCCGGCGACATAGCCGCCATCGATTTTACGCACGAGCTGCGCACCGCCGAAGCCGAAGGCGGAGTCCGGCGGTTCGCGCTCGATGACATGGCCGCGGCTGGCGAGGTCTGCCGCGACATTGTCCGGCACGGCCGTCTCGATCGCGACTTTCAATCCGGCAACGTAGCGCCAGCGCGGCGCATCAGCGGCTGTTTGCGGATCCTGTCCCCAGAGCTGCATGCGTAGCATGATCTGCAGATGGCCCTGTGCCTGCATCGGGCCGCCCATCAGGCCGAAGGCCATCAGCGGCTCTTTGCCCTGCATGACGAAGCCCGGAATGATGGTCTGGAACGGGCGCTTGCGCGGACCGACCTGATTGGGATGGCCCTCGGTCAGAATGAAACCGAAGCCGCGATTCTGCAGGCTGATGCCGGTGCCGGGCACGACCACGCCGGAGCCGAAGCCGGAATAATTCGACTGGATATAGGACACCATCATGCCGCTGGCATCGCCGGTCGACAGACATACCGTGCCGCCGGTCTTGGGCGCGCCGGCGCCAAAATCCTGCGCACGGCTGCGATCGATCAGCTTTGCGCGCGAGGCGAGATAGGCTGAATTGAGCAGATGCGCGACGGTGACGTCGCGCATGTAATCGAGATCGGCCGCGTAGGCGTAGACATCGGCGAAAGCGAGTTTTGTGGCTTCGATCTGCAGATGGAAGGCATCACCGCTGTCGAGCACGAGACCGTCGGTGCCGTAGGCCCGCATGATGCCTAGCGCCATCAGCGCCGCGATGCCCTGCCCGTTCGGCGGGATTTCGTGCAGCGACGCGTCGCCGAAATCCTGATGGATGGTGCCGCACCAGTCATTGCGATGCGCGGCCATGTCGGCCTCGTCGAGCACAGCGCCATGTTCGCGCGCAAAGGCAGCGATGCGCTGGGCGAGTTCGCCGCGATAGAAGGCTTCGCCTTTGGTCTCGGCGATCAGCTTGAGTGAATAGGCATGGCCCGGTGCCTTGAAGAGTTCACCCGCCGCAGGCGCACGACCGTTCGGCATGAAGGCCTCGGCAAAGCCCGGCTGGTTCTTCAACTCCTCCGCACCGCGGCGCCAGAGTTCGGCGATCACGGGCGAGACGTGGAAGCCATTCTCCGCATAGGAGATCGCAGGCTCGAACAAGTCAGCGAATGGCAGCTTGCCGAAGCGTTCGGACAGGTCGACCCAGGCCGAGACGGCGCCGGGCACGGTGACGCTCTCCCACCCGCGATGCGGGAATGTCTTGTGATTTGCAAATCGCTCCGGCGTCCATCCCGCCGGCGACCGGCCCGAGGCGTTGAGGCCGTGCAGCTCCTTGCCATCCCAGAGGATGCAATAGGCGTCCGATCCGATGCCGTTGCCGGTCGGCTCGACCACGGTCAGCGTGATCGCTGCCGCGAGCGCCGCATCCAGCGCATTGCCGCCGCGCTCCAGCATGCGCAACCCGGCCTGCGTTGCCAGCGGCTGCGACGCCGCCACCACATTGCGCGCCATGACCGGCGAACGGCGGGAAGCGTAAAGGCCATCATGTCTGTATTGCATCAGTTCAGGCTCTCTTCAGGACTTTGCAGATCAACGCGTCTTCTTATCGTCATTTGCACGAGCCGAACAGACGGGTTGCACCTGCCAAATAGACAGGCGGGTCTGCTCACCTCTCGATCTTGCACCGGCTAGTCGCTTGCGCTTACGGTTCCTCACATTTCGTCGATCGCGAGAGGATCAGCATTGACCATCACCGTTATCCGCAACGCGGACTATGTCGTCGCCTGGGACGCCGCAAAAAACAGCCACACCTATGTCACCGGCGGCGATGTCGCTTTCGACGGCGGCCAGATCGTGTTTGCCGGCCGCGACTATCGGGGCGAAGCGGTCGAGACCATCGACGGACGCGGCTTCATGGTGATGCCGGGCCTCGTCGATATCCACTCGCATCCGTCCAGCGAACCACTCAACAAGGGCTTTCTCGACGAGATCGGCTCGCCCGGCCTGTATAATTCGTCGCTTTACGAATACATGCCGATCCTGCGGTCCGATCCGGAAGGCGTGCCGGATTGCGTGCGCGTTGCGTATTCCGAACTGCTGCTGTCCGGCGTCACCACGGTGGTCGATCTATCGATGCCGCATCCGCAATGGCTCGATCTCGCCGGACAAAGCGGCCTGCGCGTCTATATCGCTCCGGGATTCCGCTCGGCGCGCTGGTTCACGCCGAACGGCACGCTCGTCGATTACGAATGGAACGAGAAGGCCGGCGAAGACGGCATGCTGCAGGCTTTCGCGCTCATCGATGCCGCCGAGAGCCATCCGTCCGGCCGTCTCTCCGGAATGATGTACCCAGCACAGATCGACACGTGTATGCCACAACTTATGAAAGACAGCTACGCTGAAGCGAAGCGCCGCAACATTCCGTGGCAGACCCATGCGGCGCAGTCGGTGTCGGAATTCCACGAGATCGTCCGCCGCCATGGCGTGACGCCGATCCAGTGGCTCGGCGAACTCGGCGTGCTCGGCCCGACCTCGCTGGTCGGTCACTCCATCTTCGTCGACGACCATCCGCTGACGCCGTGGCACACGAAGCGCGATCTCGCGCTGCTCGCCGAGACAGGAACCACCGTCGCACATTGCCCCACCGTGTTCATGCGCCGTGGCATCGCGCTGCGCGATGTCGGCCGCTATCGCGCGGCGGGCATTTCGGTGGCGATCGGCACCGATACCTATCCGCACAACATGATCGAGGAAATGCGCAACGTGACGATGACCTCGCGACTGATGGCCGGGCATCCGCGCGGCCTGAACTCGACCATGCTGTTCGAGGCGGCCACCACCGTCGGCGCCAAGGCGCTCGGCCGCAACGACATCGGTAGGCTCGAGGCTGGCTGCAAGGCCGATTTCGTGATGGTCGACGTCACCCATCCGATGATGCAGCCGCATCGCGATCCGATCCGCAGCATGATCTATGCGGCGGCGGAACGCGCGGTACGTCATGTCTATGTGGATGGCCGGCAGGTGGTGAAGGACGGCGTGGTACAGACGTTCGATTATCCAGCCGCGGCGCTGCGTGTGCATGAGGCGCAGATACGCGCCGAGGAGCGCACGCCGGGTCTCGACTGGGCGGGCCGCAAGCTGACGGAAATCTCGCCGCTGTCGTTCCCGATGGCGTGGCCGTCGAACGAATGAGCCGGTACTTGCGGCATTCGGACTTTACCACGTGCGCCGGCGCGCTCCCTCTCCCCGCCCTTTTGCGGGGAGAGGGTTGGGGTGAGGGGCGAGGCACGGCGAATCATCACGCACGGATTCTCGGATCGAAGAATTCTCGACCCGAGAGCGCGAGTATGCGGCAGTTCTAGTGAGGGCCCCTCACCCGCCGCGAAGACGCGGCGACCTCTCCCCGCGCAGAGCGGGGAGAGGTTAAGGCGGGAGAGTTTAGAGCCTATACGCGCTCGATGATGATCGCCGGTGCCATGCCGCCGGCGGCGCACATGGTGACCAGACCGCGCTTCAGGTTGCGGCGCTCAAGTTCGTCGAGAACCGTGCCGATCAGGATCGCGCCGGTGGCGCCGATCGGATGACCGAGCGCGATCGAGCCGCCATTGACGTTGACCTTGCTGCGATCGAGATCGAGATCGCGGATGAACTTCTCGGCGACCACGGCGAAGGCTTCATTGATCTCCCACAGATCGATGTCTTCCTTCTTGAGACCGGCCTTTGCCAGCACCTTCTTCGCAGCCGGTACCGGCGCATTCAGCATCAGGGTCGGGTCGTCGCCGATATTGGCCATGGCCACGATGCGCGCGCGGGGCTTCAGGCCATGCTTGTCGGCATAGGATTTCGAGGTCAGCAGCAAGGCTGCGGCACCATCGACCACGCCCGATGAATTGCCGGCGTGGTGGAAATGCTCGATCTTGAGATCCGGATATTTCTGGTTGATCTGCTTGCGGAAGGTCATGCCGCTTTCATCCAGCGGATGATCGGCCATCGCAGCGAAAGCCGGCTTCAGACCGGCGAGACCTTCGGCAGTGGTTTCCGGACGCGGATATTCGTCCTTGGCGAGCACGATGTTGCCCTCGTCATCCTTGACCGGAACGATGCTCTTGTCGAAACGGCCTTCCTTGATCGCGATGGCCGCGCGGCGCTGGCTTTCCAACCCGAGCGCGTCGAGCGCCTCGCGGCTGATACCCTCCATCGAGGCAATCGCATCGCCACAGATGCCCTGATGCGACTGCGGATGCACCTTGGCGAGCCGCTTGTTGCCCGAGCCCATGCCGAGCGGCGCCTTGCCGGCGGCCATATCTTCGGCGGCCATCGCACCGGTCAGCGACATCATCTCGGTGCCGCCGGCGATGACGACGTCTTCCATGCCCGACATGATCTGCGCCGCCGCGAAATTTACCGCGGTGATGCCACCGCCGCAGAAACGATCCAGCGTGGTGCCGGACGCTTTGATGTCATAGCCGGCATCGAGCGCGGCCATGCGGCCGAGATCGCCGCCCTGCTTGCCGCGCTGGGTCGAGGTCGACCAGATCACGTCGTCGACGTCTGCGGTGTTGAGTTTGTTGCGCTCGGCAATCGCCTTCAGCACGGTCGCTGCCAGATGCTGCGGATGCTGTTCGGCGAGCTTGCCCTTGCCCACTTTGCCGATGCCACGGGGCGTGCGGACTGCGTCGATAATATAGGCGTCGGCCATGATCTTCTCCCAAGAGTTTTGAAGTGTTTTTCTGACCGCGAGATTGGCCAAGCGACCCGTGAAGTCAAGGTGCGCAGGCGGCATGCACGTCTGCCAAAATTGGCGGGCGGCCGGTGCAATTTCATCCACTACCAGAAAATTGGCACAACCCAGGCACGATATTATAACCATACCGGCGCTATGAGACGGAGGCGGCCACGCCGCCGCACGCTCATTGCGCTCAACAGCCAGAAATCCAGGAACATATCTTCATGGATCAGCCTGATGTCCCCCGCCGACGCTCGCGCGTATTTGCGCCTGGGCTCGCCGTCGCCGCGCTTTTGCTTCTGCTGCCTGTAGCCGTGTGGCTAGATCTGACCAATCTGGTTGACGCCGCCTTGCGCCGGCAGGCCAACGACCTGAACTCCGTGATCACCAGCGTGCGTGGTTATTACGCAACCAATGTGGTCGGGCGTGTACTGGCCCATCAGGGCACCACGCAGGTGGTTCACAATTACGAAAGCGTGCCCGGCGCGATCCCGATTCCGGCGACGCTTTCCCTCGAACTCGGCCGGGTGATCGGCGCGCAGCAGGAGAATATCAACTATCGCTTCGTGTCGGATTATCCGTTCCAGAACCGCGCGCCGCATCAGCTCGACGATTTCGAAAAGACATCGCTGCGCAGCCTGCGCGACAATTCCGAGCAGAAGATCATCGACACCAGGGCGTCGCTGTTCAGCGACACGGTCCGCATCGTCGCCCCGGTGCTGATGGGCCCGGCCTGTGTCAGCTGCCACAACAGCCATCCGGAAAGCCCAAAGAAGGACTGGAAGGTCGGCGACGTCCGCGGCATCCAGGAAGTCATCATCACGCAACCGATCGCGGCCAATCTGTTCTCGTTCAAGTTCCTGCTGGCCTATTTTGCGCTAGCTGCCGTCAGCGGCGTCTCGTTCCTGGCTTTGCAGCGGCGCCAGTCGCAGCGCATTGCCGGGATGAACCATGAGCTGGAAGCCAACAACGATTTCCTCGCCGCACTCTCCATGAAGATCTCTCGCTACATCTCGCCCCAGGTCTACAAGAGCATCTTCAGCGGCCAGAAGGACGTCACCATCCATACCGAGCGCAAGAAGCTGACGATCTTCTTCTCCGACATCCAGAATTTCACGGCCACCACCGAGCGGCTGCAGCCAGAGCTGATCACGCATCTGCTCAACGAGTATTTCACGGAGATGTCGGCGATTGCCCACGAATATGGCGGCACGATCGATAAATTCATCGGCGATGCAATGCTGATCTTCTTCGGCGACCCTGAAACCAAGGGCGACCGTCAGGATGCGCAGGACTGCCTGCGCATGGCGTGGCGAATGCAGCGCAGGCTGATCGAGTTGAATGCGAAGTGGCGCACCGAAGGCATCGAGGAGCCGTTCAAGGCCCGCATCGGCATCAATTCCGGCTATTGCAATGTCGGCAATTTCGGCAGCGCCGATCGCATGGACTATACGATCATCGGCGCGGAAGCGAACCTCGCCGCACGCCTGCAGTCGATCGCAGAACCTGGCGGCATCGCCATCAGCTATGAAACATTCGCGCTGGTGAGCGACATCATCACCTCGCATCCGCTGCCGCCGATCACCATGAAGGGCATCAGCCGCGAGGTCGTGCCCTATGCGGTGGACAGCATCATCGACGACAGGCCGGTGCAAACCGATATCGTCGTTGAACGCATGCCGGGGCTGGATTTCTATCTGGACCCTTCCGCCGTGCGGCCGGCCGACGCCGACCGCCTGCGTTCCGTGCTGAACGAGGCGCTCGCCTCGCTGGATCGCAAGGTATAATCGGCGCCGAATCAACGCCCCAGCGCCACACAGCTGTGTCTATCGCCGGCAGGCAGGTTGCCCCGATTCAGCGAACACCATAGTCATGGCTGAATGACGCTGCGCCTGAAGAACTGCCCGGAATCAGATGCTCCAAGACGATCTTAGCCTGCAGGACGATCCCAGCCTTGCCGCCATGGCGGACACGCTCGCCAGATCGACCGACTACCGCGTCCTCCGCCGGCTGATCCCGCGCACCGAATTCGCGCCGGCCAATGGCCAGCCGACCCGCTCCGGCATTCTCCTCGACGTCGAGACCACGGGTCTCGATCAGGTGCGCGACGAAGTCATCGAACTTGCCATGATCAAGTTCGACTATCTGCCGGACGGCAGCATTACGCGCGTGGCGGACGTCTTCACCGCATTCAACGAGCCGTCGCGGCCGATCCCGCCGGAGATCACCGAGCTGACGGGCATCACGGACGAGACCGTTGCGGGACACCGCATTGATCCCGATGCCGTCGCCGCTTTCGCCGACGACGCCGTCATCGTCATCGCGCACAATGCGGGTTTCGACCGCAAGTTTTCCGAGCGCTACTGGCCGGTGTTTCAGCACAAGGCCTGGGGTTGTTCGGCGACGGAAGTGGACTGGCGCAAACATGGTTTCGATGGCTCGCGGCTGGGCTATCTGCTCGCCGGCGCAGGTTTCTTTCACCAGGCCCACCGGGCGATCGACGATTGTCACGCGCTGCTGGAGATTCTCGCGTTCGAATTGCCCGATCTCGGTGCGCCGGCACTGGCGGTTCTTCTGGAACGCGCCCGCAAGAAAACGATGCGGGTCTGGGCAGAGCAGTCGCCTTTCGATCTCAAGGACGAGCTGAAGCGACGCGGCTATCGCTGGAGCGACGGCTCCGACGGCCGGCCGAAGTCCTGGTACATCGATGTCGAAGAAAGCAAAGAAGCGAGCGAAATCGAATTCCTGCGCAAGACGATCTATATGCGCGATGTCGAACCGCGCGTGCAGGCGCTCAGTGCGATGAGCCGGTTTTCGGTACGAGCGTAGAACATCTAAAGAAAAGGCTAGATATTCGCGCCGTCATTGCGAGGAGCTCTTGCGACGAAGCAATCCAGTCTTTTTCTTCTTGAAGACAAGAACGGGATTGCCGCGTCGCTTCGCTCCTCGCAATGACGAACGTTAATTCAATCCAGCCGGCGGTCAGACCGGCTGCAGACCGAGCGCCTGCGCCGCCTCGATCCAGACCGGTAGCTCCTTCTGATACAGCGCATTGGTCTCCTTGAAGCCGAGCGCCGGTTCGAGCACGAAGGTCTTCAGCACTTCCTTCACTTTCGGATCGCTGTTGGCCGCGACGCAAAGCTGCGACAGCCGATCGACAATCGGCTGCGGCGTTGCCTTGGGCACAGCCCAGCCCGTGAAGCCACTCACCGTGAAGAACTTCGACGTCGCCCCCTGTTCAGGCAGCGTCTTCACATTGGGGATGGCGTCGACCTTCTTCGAATGCACGGCGAATGGCACGCCGCGGTCGCTCTGCAGCACACTTTGTGATGCCGTGTAGCTGCCCATCGCAAAATCGATCGAGCCTTCCGCCAGTCCCGTCCACATCGGCGCTTCGCCGCGATAATGGATCGGCTCGATCTTGAGGCCATACTGCTTGTTGAGTTCGTTGATCGTCATGTGCGGGGCCGAGCCGACGCTATAGGTGCCGAAGTTCACCTTGTCGTTCTTGCGCGCGAAGGCGACGAAGTCCTCCAGCGTCTTGACGCCGGATTTTGGACTGGCAACCAGTGGCAATCCGGCGCCGGGAATGACGCTGACCAGCGTCAGGTCCTTGTCCATGTCGTAGCCGGGCGTCTTGAGCATCACACGGTTCATTACATAGGTGGTCGAGATGGAGCAGAGAATCGTGTGACCGTCTGGCTCGGCGCGCGCGACTTCCGCTGTGCCAATGGCGCCAGACGCGCCGGCCTTGTTTTCGATGACGACAGTCTGTCCGACCTGTTTGGAAATATATTCGCCGAAGGCGCGCGCGAGCAGATCGGTCTGCCCACCAGCTGGGTAACTGCAGATCATGCGTATCTGCCGCGATGGCCAAGCGGCTTGCGCCGAAGCACCGCGCGCGACGAACGGCATGGCGGCAGCTGCCGACCCGGCAGCAATGAAGTGACGACGATTGATGATCGCAGACATGTTTCCCTCCGTTGTTTTTTATGACGGTACCCGATCGCTCCCTCATTCGCCACGACGATAGGCGGGACAGATTGGCGCATTGGAAAAGCAAATCGCTTCCAGCTCTGCACGTATCGACTCACGCCATCTGGATCGCAGCGCGGCAGTGCAGTAGTGTCCGCGCCAACTAAAAATGCCGGACCGCTCGGATCTGGCGCACACATCACGTGAGGGACGAAACACCATGACGCGGAATATTCTGATTCTCGGAGCTTCCTACGGCTCGTTGCTGGCGACGAAGCTCTTGATGGCGGGTCATAACGTGACCCTCGTGTGCCGGAAGAAGACCGCCGAACTCATCAATCGCGATGGTACTGAAGTGCGCATCAAACTGCGCGACGAACCGAACCACCGCGCCATCTTCTCACGCGACCTGCCGGGCAAACTGGATGCGACCTCGCCGGATCAGGTCGACCTGTCGCGCTACGATCTGGTCGGCCTTGCGATGCAGGAGCCGCAATATACCAACCACACGATCCGTGTTCTGATGATCAAGATCGCCGCGGCGAAGCTGCCTTGCCTGTCGATCATGAACATGCCGCCGCTACCCTATCTCAAGCGCATTCCGGGGCTGGCCGACATGAAACTCGAAGAGGCCTATACCAATGCCCAGGTGTGGGAACGCTTCGACCCGGGACTGGTGACGCTGTGCTCGCCCGATCCGCAGGCCTTCCGGCCACCGGAAGAAGCGGCGAATGTGCTTCACGTCGGCCTACCGACGAATTTCAAGGCATCGGCCTTTGCCGATCCGGCTCACAATAAACTGTTGCGCGAACTCGAAGCCGACATCGACGCCGTGAAACTCGACGGCCAGGACGTGCCGGTGAAGCTGAAAGTGTTCGACTCGCTGTTCGTGCCGCTGGCGAAGTGGTCGATGCTACTCACGGGCAACTATCGCTGCATCACGCCTGAAGAGCCGCAGTCGATCCGCGAGGCCGTTCATGGCGATCTCAAGGTGTCGCAGTCGATCTACGAGCATGTCGATGCCGTCGCGCGGCGTCTCGGCGCCGATCCCGAAGATCAGGTCCCGTTCGCCAAATATGCCAAGGCAGCGGAGAGCCTGCTCAAGCCGTCATCGGCCGCCCGTGCAGTCGCGGCCGGCGCGCCGTTTATCGAGCGGGTCGATCTTCTGGTGAAGCTGATCTCGCATCAGCTCGGCATGACCAATGCAAATATCGACCGCACGGTCGAGGTCGTCGATCAGAAGCTCAACGAGCGACTGGAGTCCAGCGCGGGAATCTGACGCGCTGGCGTGACGGTGCTGCGATTGAATACCGGCTTCGCGACTGACGTCAGACGCGAAGCCACCGCCGCAACGGCGTCCTCTATTCGATCGATATGATCTCGAGCTCCTGGGCGCCCGTGCCGACGACGTCACCGACGGCCTTACCCATGAGCGATTTCGCCACCGGGGACACGAAGGAAATCGAACCGGCCTTGGGATCCGCTTCGTCCTCGCCCACGATCCGATAGGTCTGCACACGCCCGTCGTTGCGGCTGAAAGTCACCGTGCTGCCAAAGGCTACGGTGTCGGTCGATGTCGGGGCCGGGACGAGCTGGGCCGTGCGGACGCGGGCTGCGAAATAGCGCATGTCCCGCAGCGGGATCGCCGCCTGACGCCGTCGCTCGTTCACGTCGTCGATCGCGCTCGCCGCGTCATGGGCCTCGCGGGCCTGCTGGAGCTGCGTCTCCAGCGCCTGCAAACCTGCCTCCGTCACAAGGTTCGGATGAGGCGAAATAGGGCGATCGGGCAGCTGGGTTTCCGCAGCCGTTTCGGCACTTTCTTCCTTGGTGAAGGCAACGCTCAATCTCGAACTCCGTATCGACGCGATCCGCTGTGACGGCGCAGGAAGCGATTACCCCATTGGTTTGTCAAAACCATGCAGAAATAGCCTGATCGCGTAAATGGCACCCGGAATTTTGCTGCTTTGCGGCACCGGACGGCGACAAGGCAGCCCTGTTCCAGCGGAGGGGCAATCCGATTGTGTTTGCGATCTTCGGAGGTTATGCACTGGCTAGACCGATCCTAAATTGGATCGTGGACGGACCCTGCCCTGACCGCAGGGTCTGACATGCGCCAATGCCGAGCGCCGGCGGCGGTGCATTCAAACCTCGCAGATCAAGAACGCCGTCAGGAAGGAATTCGTCGTGTCCAAGTCGCCCGTCGTCACCATCGACAACCATCCCGGCCGCTCCGCGCAGACCATCGGCATTGCGCGCATACTCGGCACGGACGAGACGCTCATTCATGAGCCGTCGGTGGGCGTGGTGGGCACCAAGGGCGACAGCCAGTGCTATATGGGCGTGATGTCCAAGGTGGACGCGATCCATGAGAGCCTGAAGAAGCGCATTGGTCGCGGCCAAGGCCAGTTGCCCTATCGCCTGGTGCAGCCGGAATACACCATCGCCACTTCGGACGGCATCCGCAACGGCACGCGCGAAATGCGCTATTCGCTGATCGGCCGCGAAGTGACCAACGACGCGCTGTCGGAGCATCTGAGCGCAACCGGCCTGCTCGGCACCATCGCCGTGGTCGCCTGCGACAAGCCGCCGGTCGGCGCGCTGGCTGCGCTGCTCGAACATAACGAGCCGTCGATCATCATGTCGGACGGCGCGATCCATCCCGGCACCGATCCGGAGACGGGCGAGAAGCTCGACATCGTCAGCGCCTATCAGGTCGCCGGCAATCCGGATGCCGAATATCGCCACCGCATCGCCTGCCATGCCTGCCCGGGCTATGGCTCTTGCGGCGGCATCTTCACCTACAACACCATGCAGACCTTCATCGGCGTGGTCGGCATGCAGCCGCTGCACATGGTGGCGCCGCCGTCGGACGATCCGCGCCGCGTCAAGGAATTCCCGGAGCAGCTGGTCAGCTATCTCGCCAACATGATCGCCAAGGGCATCAAGCCGCGCGACATCGTCAGCCGCGACTCGATCCGCAACGCGATGATCGTGTCGCTGGCGATCGGTGGCTCGACCAATGTGACGCTGCATGCGCCGGAAATCGCGCGCGCCGCAGGCTTTGCGGACTTCTGGAAAGAAGTGATGACGCCGGCGGAGTTCAACTACCTTTCGCAATATATCGTGCCGGTCCTCACCGACGCGCGGCCATACGGCAAGTATTCGATGGTCGATATCGATGCGGTCGGCGGCGTGCAGGTGATCGTGCGCGAGCTGATGGATGCCGGCTTGATCAATGGCGACGTGTTGACCTGCACCGGCGAAACGCTGGCCGAGCAGATCAAACGCCTCGAGACCAAGCCGGCCGACGGCCGTGTCGTCTATACTGTCGCGAAGCCCTACAAGCCGACCGGCGGGTTGCGCGTGCTCGGCGGTAACCTGTCGCCGGAATTTTCCGCCATTCTCAAGCTCGCCGGCGTCGAAGGCGGGCTCGAGGACAATCGCTTCCGCGGCACCGCGCGCGTGTTCGAAGGCGAGCGCGGCCTGCTGCAGGCGCTCGACCAGCATCCGGAGAAATTCCAGAACCACGACATGGTCATCGTGCGCTACGACGGCCCTGTGGGTGCGCCCGGCATGCCGGAAATGCTCGACCCGACCTCGCGTATCACCACGCTGTGCCGCGAGCGCAATATCGTGGTTGGTCTCATGACCGATGCGCGCTTCTCCGGCGGCTCGGTGGGCCTGGTCATCGGCCATGTCGGCCCGGAAGCCGCACTCGGTGGTGCCATCGGGTTGATCGAGGACGGCGACGAGATCATCGCCGATCTCAATCTCAACGAACTCAACTGCACGCAGCTGCAGGATCCGGCCATCTATGCCAAGCGCAAGGCGGCATGGGAAAAGGTCGTTGCGGACAATGGCGGCATCCATCCGAGCTGCGGCGAGGCTGATACGCGCTTGCTGCATCGCGCCCGCACCAGCGCCGTGCCCGCCACCCGCGGCGCCGGCCTGCATCCGAACCGCGAGGTTTGGGTGCGCAACCAGCGCGAAGCCACACGCTCCGGTTTCGTGCCCAAGAATACGCATCGTCCGGAAGCCAACAAGGCTTTCTAGACCTGAGGACTGGCAGTTAGGGCCGGGTTTGCTGCAAAGCTCCCGGCCCGAGCCATTTCCCTTCATCTTCCATCAGCTCTTCCCAGAACGGCCGGAGCACTTTCTTTATTGGAAGCACGATCTCTCGACAAACGAACTCGTTTGTCGGCGAAAACCGCATCCACTTTTCGGGGTCATGCCCTAACCGTCTCCTGCTTCAAGCATTTTGAGCGCCTCGCGGTTATCGGCGGCGCGCGCATCGTCGATGTAAGCGACGAGCAACCGGTTGATGGCGACCGAATCAAGCAGCCTGAATTCGCGGGGCCTGATCCAGCCATCGAAATAGCGGTCGATATAACCGATGGCGCTATCGCGCTCCTCCACCCAGTTCGGCCCGATCAGGCCTTGGGGGTGCGGTTCCCAATAGCAGGAAATGAGGTGGCCGCCTTGGGCACCACCTTGGGCAGAGTGGCCAAGGATTCGCTGACCGTCGCGTGGCGCTTCACTCATCGGCCGAAGGAAGTGGCCGTATTCACGTAAAATCCGCTCAACCTGCATGCAACGCGATTCCATTCCCGGAGGCGCCGACCGACACCACGCAAACATCTAACGGATCGCGCGTTTTTTGTTTCCCATGACAGACCGGTCGGTGTCATCACGCAGCCGGCATTCGCACAGCGGTTTGAGACGTTCCAAACGTGATGCGGGGTTGCAGCCGATGCAGATAAAGCGCTGCGGTTTTGCCGATCACAATAAATCGATCTAGAGCAAAACCAAACTGCTGCGGGTTAGCGCGAGCAGGTAAGCTGGTCCGCCAAACCTCTGTAAATTAAGGCATCTTTCAGCTTTTATTAAGGCGTCGATAAGCATGCCGTTGCGCCAATCCAGATCGTGTCGGGTTGTCGATTGCTGTGGCGAATGGGTGACAGCATTTTACGCAAAAGCTGTCTAAGTCCACGCCATAGACGGAGCGAACGCGCTCTCGCTCTAAAATGGTTTTCTGGAGAAGAAGAAAATGAAGAACTTCCTGATGGGCACCGTTGCCCTGATCGCCCTGGGCGCCTCGGTTCCGGCAATGGCCGCTGATCTGGCTGCTCGTCCCTACACCAAGGCTCCGGCTTACGTTGCCGCTCCGATCTACAACTGGACCGGTTTCTACATCGGCGGTCACGTCGGCGGCGCGTTCAACGGTTCGAACGGCTTCGGCGGCACCTCCGACAATTCGGACGGCCGTTTCCTCGGCGGTCTGCAGATCGGCGCTGACTACCAGTTCGCTCCGAACTGGGTCGTTGGTATCGAAGGTCAGTACAGCTGGGTTGGTTCGAACAACACCAACGTGCTGTTCGCCGGCACCGGCCTCACCTACAACCTGAACCAGAAGGGCCTCGGCTCGGTCACCGGTCGCATCGGTTACACCTGGGGTCCGGCACTGCTCTACGTGAAGGGCGGCTACGCTTACTCGGACTACAGCGAATCCCTGGTCAACGTTGCTGGCGCACCGGTTGCTTTCGCAGCTGGCACCAAGCATGACGGTTACACCGTCGGCGCCGGCCTCGAATACCTGTTCACCCAGAATTGGTCGGGCAAGGTCGAGTACCAGTACTACGACTTCGGCAAGACCCAGTTCTCGGCTCCGACCGCTCTGGTTGCTTTCGGTTCTTCCAAGAACGACGAGCACACCGTCAAGGCCGGCCTGAACTACCGCTTCAACTGGGGTGGCCCGGTTGTTGCGAAGTACTGAGCTTCGCGCCTGATTTCAGGCTCATGACTACGGAAAGGCCGGCGGAAACGCCGGCCTTTTTCGTTTTACCCTTTGGTAACCTCGCAAGCCCCGCGACAGCCAAAGGTTGCCGATTTACCCGAATATTAACCCGGTACCTACATACTCTCTACGCGATCCGCCACCAGGACGGTGGACGCGGGGGGAATCAATGGCACTGACGTCGTTCATCGGAAAATTCGGACGGTTTCGTTTCTCGCGGCCCCGTTGGGGCATTCGCGGCAGCCTGTTCGCCGCCTTCGCTGTTATCGCGGGCATGGCGACCCTGATCAGTGCCGGTGCCGGCATGATTCTCGGTCAGCTCGGCGGCATGATGACGGACCTGAACGGCCGGGACATTCCGAAACTGACCGCCAGCCTTCAACTGGCCACCGCCAGCGAGAGCCTTGCCAGCCAGGGCCCGATGCTGCTGGCATCGAGCAGCCCCGACGTTCTGAAGGAACGCTCGCAGCGCATGCGGGATACGCACAAGATTGCAGTCGAGAAGCTCGACACCATCGCCAAGCTCGGCGCCGACAAGGCCGTGGTCGCCGCCCTGGCCGATACCGTCAAGAACATCGAAGACACGATTCGCAGCCTTGGCGCTGCCACCCAGGAACGCCTCGACGCCGTCGCCCAGCATCAGAAGCAATACGACTCCCTGCGCGCCGCTGCAGCAAACTTCGTCAAGATGTCGGAGCCAGCCGCCACCGACGCCCAGAACGTGATGAACGACACGCTGCGGGCAACAGTCTTCTCGGCCGAAGATTCGGGCGAGGCCGCGCGAGTCATTGTGCAGGTCGGCGAAGTCGTCGCCAGCACCAACCTGATCTCGTCCGATCTGATGGCCGCGCTGTCGGCCGGCTCGTCCGAAGCGCTCTCTCCGATCGAAGCCAACTTCAAGGCCGCCCAGACCCGCGTCAAATCCAATCTCGATGCCCTGGTCGGCATCAAGGGCACGAAGGAACTGAAGGAAGCCGCCCTGCAGCTGCTGGCGATCGGCGACGGCAAGAACAGCGTCTTCAAGGTGCGCCAGAAAGAGATGGACACCGTCGAATACGGCGAACTCATTCTCGACGAGACGCGCAAGCTGAATGTCGGCCTCGGTATGAGCGTCAAGCAACTGGTCGACAAGGTGCGCAGCGAAACCGACGCCGCCACGACACAGGCGCAGACGACAATCACGCTGGCGACGCAGGTGATGCTCGGCCTCGGCGCGCTGACGCTGATCGGATCGGCGTTGTTCGTGTGGCTCTATGTCGGCCGCAGCATTCTGCGCCGCCTCGCGCAATTGCAGCGCGCGATGCAGCGGCTGTCCAGCGGAGATCTCGACACCGAGATCGCCCGCAGCCGCCAGCAGGACGAAATCGCGGCGATGGCGGGCACGCTCGAAGTATTCCGCGACAGCATGATCAACGCCCGCACGCTGAGCGCGGAGCAGGATCAGGACCGCATTGCCAAGGGCGAACGCACGTCGCGCATCGAAGCCCGCATCGTCGACTTCGAGAGCAAGGTGCGCAATGCTTTGGAGAAGCTGCAGAGCTCGGCCGATTCCATGCAATCGACCGCGCAGAGCATGACGGCTACTGCCGATCGTTCTAGCGCGCTGGTCAGCGCCGTCGCATCGGCCGCAGAGGAAACCTCGGTGAACGTCCAGACGGTGTCGGCCGGGACCGAACAGCTGTCGTCATCGATCAACGAGATCAGCCGACAGGTCGTAACGTCAACCGAAATCGCCGCAAAGGCCGTCAACGAGGCCGGCGAAACCGATGCAACGATGCAGGGCTTGGCCGACAACGCCAATCGCATCAGCGTGGTGATCGATCTGATCCAGACCATCGCGTCGCAGACCAACCTGCTGGCGCTCAACGCGACCATCGAGGCGGCACGCGCGGGCGATGCCGGCCGCGGCTTCGCCGTCGTGGCATCGGAAGTGAAGAGCCTTGCCGATCAGACCGCAAAGGCCACCGACGAGATTCGCACGCAGATCGTGTCGATGCAGCAGGTCACTTCCACCGCCGTCGGAGCGATCCGCAACATCGGGCAGACCATCGCCGAAATCAATCATGTGAGTGCTGCCATCGCCACCGCCGTCGAACAGCAAGGTGCAGCAACACGCGAGATCGCGCGCAACATCCAGCATGCCGCCGGCGGCACCAGCGAAGTGTCAAGCAACATCGTCGGCGTCAGCGATGCATCGACGCAGGCTGGCACGGCTGCCAACGATGTGCTCGGCGCCTCGGGCGAATTGCGCCGCGAGGCCGACGTTCTTCGTGGTGAAATCGACGAATTCCTGTCGAGCATCCGCGCGGCATAGGAGCGGCGATCCAGCGCATGGCTGCACCCGGCCAGCGTCATTGCTCCAACCCTCAAAATCATGGACTGCTTTCACAGCAGCCCATGATCGGTGGCTGCGCAGAATGTAAGGATTGCGTGAATGCCCCCAACTTCCTCTGCATGGACATCGACCGAACTGCGCCACGACTGGCAACGCCATGAAGCCCAGGCACTCTATGATTTGCCGTTTGCAGACCTGATTTTTCAGGCGCAGAGCACCCACCGCAGCAATTTCGATCCGAATCACGTCGAGACCGCGAGCCTGCTCAGCATCAAGACCGGCGGCTGCGCGGAAGACTGCGGTTATTGCTCGCAAAGCGCGCACTACAACACTGACGTCAAGGCGACCAAGCTGATGGATCGCGACGCCGTGGTTGCCACGGCGCAGCGCGCCAAGGATGCCGGTGCGAGCCGTTTCTGCATGGCCGCGGCCTGGCGCAATCCCAAGGACAAGGATCTCGACCGCGTATGCGACATGGTCAGCGCGGTGAAGGATCTCGGCCTCGAGACCTGCGCGACGCTGGGCATGCTCACGGAAGATCAGGCCAAACGCCTGCAGGACGCCGGTCTCGACTTCTACAATCACAATGTCGATACCTCGCCGGAATTCTACGGCAAGATCATCACCACGCGCACGATGGAAGATCGCATCGAGACATTGGCGCGGGCGCGCCATGCCGGCCTCAAGGTCTGCTGCGGCGGTATCATCGGCATGGGCGAGCAGGTCGAGGATCGCCTGGGCATGCTGATGCTGCTGGCGAACCTGCCGCATCATCCGGACAGCGTGCCGATCAATATGTGGAACGAGGTGAAGGGCGTGCCGGTCAACGACACCGCCGAACGCCCGGATCCGATCGCGCTGGTCCGCATGATTGCCGTGGCGCGTATCATGATGCCGAAGAGCGTGGTGCGGCTTTCCGCCGGACGGCAATATATGACCGATGAATTGCAGGCTCTGTGCTTTGTCGCCGGTGCTAATTCGATCTTCATCGGCGACGTACTGCTGACCACGAAAAACCCCCAGACCGACCGGGACGCCAACCTGCTGGACCGGCTCGGCATGACCTCACGGCTCGACGACGTGAGCGGAAAGAACACGCCGACTCCGCCGGTTACCGCTTCAGCACAGGCCGATATGCGCGCCAGCGCATAAACCCATGCCCTGCGCCAGCCGAATTTGTGCTGGCGCAGGGGTCCTTGGCCCGCTAAGCCGGATGAAAAGGACATTGTGACAGAACCGATGCATTCGAAAACAGACGCCAGCACAAAGCCAGCCGATGACCTCCGCTATCCCTGGGAGAACCATCCTGGTACCGATCAGGTGGTCGAAATTGCCCCGGGCGTTCTCTGGATCCGGCTCGACCTGCCGTTTCGCCTCAACCATGTGAACATCTATCTGCTCGCCGACGGCGACGGCTGGGCCATGGTGGATACCGGCATCGGCAACGACGCCACCATCGCTGCATGGACGAAACTGTTCGAAGGTCCGCTGAAGGGCAAACCGATCAGCAAGGTGATTGTCACCCACGCGCATCCCGATCATGTCGGCCAGGCCGGCTGGATGGTGCAGCGGTTCAACTGCCCGTTCTATATGTCGCAAGTCGAATATCTGCAGGGCGTCTATCACCAGCACCGCCGCACCGAAGAGCGCATCGTCAATATGCGGCAGTTCTTCCATCGCCACGGCATGGATGCAGATATCACCGAGCAATTGCTCGGCCGCGGCCAGGAGTATCTGAAGAAGACGGTGCCGCTGCCGGCGGCCTATCGCCGGCTGTCCGATGGCGACGATCTCGTGATCGGCACACGCACGTTTCGCGTGCTCACCGGCGCCGGCCATTCGCCGGATCAGGTGATGCTGTATTGCGAGGCCGACAAACTGTTCCTGTCGGCCGATCAGGTGCTGAGCAAGATCTCGCCCAATGTCAGCGTCTGGGCCCATGAGCCCGACGAGAATTCGCTCGGCTCCTATCTGCATTCGCTGAAGCGTCTCGCCGATACGCTACCCGACGATGTGCTCGTGCTCCCCGGTCACGGGGTGCCCTTTCATGGCCTCAAGATCCGTATCAAGCAGCTCGCCGATCATCATGAAGAGCGCTGCCAGATGATCGCCGCAGCGTGCAAGGATGCCGGCAAGACGTCCGCCGAGCTGGTGCCGGTGGTGTTTCACAAGCACAAGCTGGATGCCCACCAGACCGGATTTGCCGCCGGCGAATTGATTGCCCACGTCAATCACATGCTGGCGCAGAAGCGGCTGACCTCGACAATGGGCGCCGATGGCATGCTCCGGTTCAAATCGACGTAACCTGCAGCGCAGCAAAAATTCGTGAATGACCTCAGGCTCTTGATGCAAATCAAAAGCCGCAGCACTTGGTCAAATTGACCAATTGCGCCTCGACAGCCAAGCTGGAAAAGCTCTAAAACGCACCTGACGCTGGGTTCGGGTTTCGTTTTTGGGTCTTTTGCGATGGATTACAGCAAGTTCTTCAGTGACGCGCTCAATCGTTTGCATGACGAGCGCCGCTATCGTGTCTTCGCCGACCTCGAGCGCATTGCCGGTCGGTTCCCGCATGCGGTCTGGCACACGCCGCAGGGCCCGCGCAATGTCGTGATCTGGTGCTCCAACGATTACCTCGGCATGGGCCAGCACCCGAAAGTGGTCGGCGCCATGGTCGAGACCGCGACCCGCGTCGGCACCGGTGCCGGCGGCACCCGCAACATCGCAGGCACCCATCATCCGCTGGTGCAGCTCGAGGAAGAACTCGCGGACCTCCACGGCAAGCAGGCCGCCCTGCTGTTCACCTCGGGCTATGTCTCGAACCAGACCGGCATTTCCACGCTCGCCAAGCTGATGCCGAATTGCCTGATCCTGTCCGACGCGTTGAATCATAACTCGATGATCGAAGGCATCCGGCAGGCCGGCTGCGACCGCGTCGTGTTCCGTCACAACGACGTCGCGCATCTCGAGGAACTGCTGAAGGCTGCCGATCCGGCGCGTCCGAAGCTGATCGCCTGCGAGAGCCTGTATTCGATGGACGGCGACGTCGCGCCGCTGGCTGCGATCTGCGATCTCGCCGAACGTTATGGCGCGATGACCTATGTGGATGAAGTCCATGCAGTCGGCATGTATGGCCCACGCGGCGGCGGCATCGCCGAGCGCGACGGCGTGATGCATCGCATCGACGTGCTGGAAGGCACGCTCGCCAAAGCCTATGGCTGCCTCGGCGGCTATATCGCAGCAAACAAGGACATTGTGGACGCCGTGCGCTCCTATGCGCCGGGCTTTATCTTCACCACCGCGCTCCCGCCGGCGATCTGCTCGGCCGCGACCGCAGCGATCAAGCACCTGAAGAGCTCCAGCTGGGAACGTGAGCGCCATCAGGATCGCGCTGCGCGGGTCAAGGCGATCCTCACCGCGGCCGGCATTCCGGTGATGTCCACCGACACCCATATCGTGCCGGTCTTCGTCGGCGATGCCGAACTCTGCAAGAAGGCCTGCGATCTGCTGCTCGAAGATCACGGCATTTACATCCAGCCGATCAACTACCCGACCGTCGCCAAGGGTGCCGAGCGCCTCCGCATCACGCCGTCGCCCTATCACGACGACGTGCTGATCGATCACCTCGCCGAGTCGCTGCTGCAGGTCTGGGATGAACTCGGCCTGCCGCTGCGCACCAAGGCGCTGGCAGCGGAGTAACAACATGCTCCGCCCCTCATGGTGAGGAGCGCGCCCTTGCGCGCGTCTCGAACCATGAGATGATGCGCACCGGCGCTTCCCGCCATCCTTCGAGACGCGGCCAAGTGGCCGCTCCTCAGGATGAGGGCGGAGCTTGCTGCGGCTCACCTGAAGGACATCCCTTGGACATCATCTGGAAAGGTATTCTCGGCGGACTGCTCACCGCCCTGATTGCCTGGTTGTCCAAACGGGGCAACACGCTGCCCGGCATTCTGCCGTTGTTTCCGACCTTTGCGATCATTGCGCTCCTCATCGTCGGCGCAAAAGGCGACAGCGCAGGCTTCCGGGAAGCCTGCATGGCCGGCGCGAAGACCATTCCGGCCTATCTCGCTTTTCTCGGCATCTGCTATCTCACGGTCGGCACGTTCGATTACCGCCTCGCTCTGCTGGCCGGCGTGACCGCGTGGCTGTTCATTATCCTGATCGCCTTTTTCGGCTCGCGCTGGATTTAACGACGATCCGGCCTTCCCCGGCGTCCGGCCAAATCCCTGTCGCCTGCACCGGCGCAACCGGCTAGATTTTCGCCTGACGGACGGGCTTGCGCCCGCCAAAGGGAGCACGCACGATGCTGCACGACTGGGGCGTGATTGTTGCCGCCCTCTGCTACATCGGATTTCTGTTTTGCGTCGCCAGCTATGGCGACCGGATCGCGCTGTTCCAGAGCGGCCGCGCCAAGGCCATCATCTATCCGCTGTCGCTGGCGATCTATTGCACGTCATGGACGTTCTTCGGCTCGGTCGGCGTGGCCAGCCGGACCAGCGTGGATTTCCTCGCGATCTATGTCGGCCCGATCTTGTTCTTTGCCTTCTTCTCGCCCGTGCTGCGGCGTGTGATCCACCTCGCCAAGACCCAGAACATCACCTCGATCGCCGACTTCATCGCCGCACGTTACGGCAAGAGCCAGGCCGTCGCCGCCACCGTCGCCGTGATCGCCATCATCGGCTCGGTTCCGTACATTGCGCTGCAGCTGAAGGCCGTCGCGTCGTCGCTGGAAACGATCCTCGGCGAGGATAAGGCCATTGCCGGCGTTCCCATCGTCGGCGACATGGCACTGGTCGTGACGCTGGCCATGGCGATGTTCGCCGTCCTGTTCGGCACGAGGCAGACCAATGCGACCGAACATCAGCACGGCTTGATGCTCGCCGTGGCTACCGAATCCATCGTCAAGCTGGTGGTGTTCATCATCGCCGGCGCCTTCGTGACATTCTGGATGTTCGGCCCCTCGGAGCTGGTCGAGCGCGCGATGAAGACACCGGAGGCGATGCGCGCCATCAACTATGTGCCGTCGTTCGGCAATTTCCTCACGATGGTGCTACTGTCGTTCTGCGCCATCATGCTGCTGCCCCGACAGTTCCACGTCAGCGTCGTCGAGAATTCCAGCGACTCCGAAGTGAGCCGTGCGCGCTGGCTATTTCCTACCTATCTGATCGCCATCAACCTGTTCGTCATTCCGATCGCCCTGGCGGGCCTCGTGACCTTTCCGTTCGGCGCGGTCGACAGCGACATGTATGTGCTGGCGCTGCCGATCGAAGCTGGCTCCAGCACGCTCAGCATGGCGGTGTTCATCGGCGGCTTGTCGGCTGCCACCGCCATGGTGATCGTCGAATGCGTTGCGCTGGCGATTATGGTGTCCAACGATATCGTGTTGCCACTGGTCTTGCGGCGCGGACCGCAGACGCAGAATGAGCAGACCGACTTCGGCAACTTCCTGCTCAAGGCGCGGCGTTTCTCGATCTTCGCCATCATGGTGATGGCCTATTTCTATTTCCGCGCGCTCGGCAATACGCAACTGGCCGCCATCGGCCTGCTGTCATTTGCCGCCATCGCGCAACTCGCTCCAGCCTTCTTTGGCGGGTTGATCTGGCGGCGCGCGACCGCCCGCGGCGCCATGGGCGGCATGGTGGTCGGCTTCATCGTCTGGGCCTATACGCTGTTCATCCCCAGCTTCCTCGAAGGCAGCACCGCAGGCGTCCTGTTTCTGCAGCACGGCCCGTTCGGCATCGAGGCGTTGCGGCCACAGGACCTGCTTGGCACTGAACTGCCACCGCTGCTGCATGGCACGCTGTGGAGTCTGTCGCTCAACATCCTGACCTATATCGTGCTGTCGCTGATGCGGGCGCCGTCGTCGATCGAACGGCTGCAGGCTGATGTCTTCGTGCCGAATACGCTGGCGCCGATCACACCGGCGTTCCGGCGCTGGCGGACCACAGTCACGGTGCAGGATATCCTCAGCACCGTGACCCAATATCTCGGCCCGGACCGCGCGCGTGAATCCTTCGATGCTTTCGCCACGCGTCGCCGTGTCGATCTCGATCCGGCCGCACCTGCGGATTTCGAACTGCTGCAGCACGCAGAATATCTGATCGCGTCATCGATCGGCGCAGCCTCGTCCCGCGTGGTGATGTCGCTACTGCTGCGCAAGCGCACGGTGTCGGCCAAGGCGGCCCTGAAGCTACTCGACGATTCCCATGCGGCGCTGCATTTCAATCGCGAGATCCTGCAGACCGCACTCAACCACGTCCGCCAGGGCATCGCCGTCTTCAACCCCGACCTGCAGCTGATCGTGTCAAACCGGCAGTTCGGCGAACTGCTCGGCCTCCCACCGCAGATCGTGCAGATCGGCATTCCGCTCCGGGAGATTCTGGAATTCATCGGCATCCAGAGCGCATCGCCTTACGGCGACAACGAAACGCTGACACAGGCACGGCTGGCTGCCTACACCACCGAGGGCGAGCCTTATCTTGAGCGTCTTCAGGACCGCCAGATCGTCATCGAGGTCCGCACCAACAAGATGCCCGATGGCGGGCTCGTGCTCACCTTCTCCGACGTCACGCCCAGCTTCGAGGCAGCAGAAGCGCTGGAGCGCGCCAATGCCACGCTGGAAAAACGCGTCCGCGACCGCACCGAGGAACTGACACGACTGAATTCCGAACTGGCGCTCGCCAAGAGCACTGCGGAAGACGCCAATATCTCAAAGACCCGCTTTCTGGCCGCCGCCAGTCACGACATTCTGCAGCCGCTCAACGCCGCAAGGCTCTATGTCACCAGCCTGGTCGAACGAAAGAGCGGCGGCGAGGATGCCCGGCTGGTCGAGAATATCGACGACTCGCTGGAGGCCATCGAGGAAATCCTCGGAGCGCTGCTCGACATCTCGCGCCTCGATGCCGGCGCCATGAGTCCCGCGATTTCGAGTTTCCGCATCGGCGACCTGATGCGCTCGCTCGAGATCGAATATGCACCGATTGCACACGCCCGCGGCGTCAAGCTCACATTCGTGCCGTGCTCACTGCCCGTGGAATCCGATCGCCTGATGCTGCGGCGTCTTCTGCAGAACCTGATCTCGAACGCGATCAAATACACACCGCACGGCCGCGTCCTGGTCGGCTGCCGGCGCCGCGGCAAGGCCTTGCAGATCGGCATCTACGATACCGGCGTCGGCATTCCGATTCTCAAGCGCGGCGAGATCTTCAAGGAATTTCACCGGCTCGAACAGGGCGCGCGGATCGCGCGTGGCCTCGGGCTCGGTCTGTCGATCGTCAAGCGCCTCGCCCATGTGCTCAATCATGGCATCGCGCTGGATTCCAATCGCAGCGGCGGCTCGTTCTTCTCGGTGACGGTGCCGGTAGCCAAGGCGATCAATCACACCACCGCGGTCACCAGCGCGACGCCGCTGTCGAAGTCACCTATGTCGGGCACACTCGTTGTCTGTATCGAGAACGACATGGCGATTCTCGATGGCATGAAGACGCTGCTGCAGGCCTGGGGAGCCGAGGTCGTCGCAGTCGCGGATCCGGAAGCCGCGATGAACGCGATTGCCGAAATCCAGGGCTCGGGCCGCCGCCTCACGGGTCTGCTGGTCGATTACCATCTCGACCGCGGCAACGGCGTCGCCGCGATCCGGGAAATCCGCAACCGCTTCGGCAAGGAAATTCCGGCCATCCTGATCACTGCTGACCGCAGCCCGCATGTGCAGTCCGCCGCGCGCCAGGACAAGATCGCGGTGCTGAACAAGCCGGTGAAGCCGGCGTCGCTGCGCGCACTGCTCGGGCAGTGGCGCACGCAGCAGATGATCGCGGCGGAGTAGCCAGGCTATTGCGGGGTCTGTTCGCCCTGGCGCCACTGGCCGCCAGCGATCTTTGCGGCGGCGATGACGGCCTGGGTGCGGCTCTCGACACCGAGCTTCTGCAGGATCGCCGAGACATGCGCCTTGATGGTCGCCTCGGACACGCCGAGCTCATAGGCGATCTGCTTGTTGAGCAGTCCCTGTGATAGCATCATCAGCACGCGGACCTGCTGCGGCGTCAGCGTCACCAGCCGATCGCGCAGTTTGCTCATTTCCGGATCGGCCGCTGCGGACATGTCGACGTCCGGTGGAACCCAGACGTCGCCATCCATCACGCGCACGATGGCATCGCGCAGCGTATCGACCCCGAAGCGCTTTGGAATAAAGCCGGACGCGCCAAAGTCGAGCGATTGGCGGATCGTACCGACGTCATCGCTGGCGGAGACGATAACCACCGGAATCGCGGGATACTGTGCTCGGAGGTAAATCAGTCCAGAGAATCCTGATATCCCCGGCATCGACAGATCGAGCAGGATCAGATCGACGTCGGAATCCTGTTCCAGCAGTTTGGTCAGATCCTCGAACGTACCGGCTTCATCGACCGTGGTCGTCGGCAGCACACTGCTGACCGCCTGCCGCAATGCACCGCGGAACAACGGATGATCGTCGGCAATAATGAGGCGCGAGGGAGCGATAACGGTCATCAAAATCCATGCAAAAATCTTGCGGCGAACCAGCGACCGCGTTGAGACGACGCGCAAAAGCGCATTTCGCCACAAGTGTCCCCCGCGCGACAACGTCTTGCAAGCGTCCAATGCTGCCACGCGGTAAATTGGTGAACGCGGACCATTGTGCGGCGCAATATTTCATATGCACGCGCACGTCCGGATGGACGTTTTCGCCACTGCGACGTCTGCGCACAGCCCCTTGCGCACGGCCTAAAGTCGTATTGGGTCGCATTTCCCCGCAATGCTACCTTTTGCATCGAAGTTCTCTGCAATGAGCCGACAGAAGTTCGGCGCAGCGAGCGAGAAGCCACAATAAATTTTGCAACGGATTTGGGGAGCGATTCAAACATGTCCACCATCGCAGCAACATCGGCGAAAGCCCAAGGGATGACGAAGGACGAACGCTTCGTCATCTTCGCGTCATCGCTCGGCACTGTTTTCGAATGGTATGACTTTTACCTGTTCGGCTCGCTGGCCGGCATCATCGGCGCGCAGTTCTTCGGCGTGATCGATCCCGCCACCAAGCTGCCGATGTTCAACCAGGCCACGCGCGACATCTTCGCGCTGCTGGCCTTCGCCGCGGGCTTCATCGTTCGTCCGTTTGGCGCCATCGTGTTCGGACGCGTCGGCGACATCGTCGGCCGCAAGTATACGTTCCTCGTCACCATCCTCATCATGGGCCTGTCGACCTTCATCGTCGGCATCCTGCCTAACGCAGCGACCATCGGCATCGCGGCTCCGATCATCCTGATCGGCCTGCGTCTGCTGCAGGGCCTTGCGCTCGGCGGCGAATATGGCGGCGCGGCAACTTATGTGGCGGAACACTCGCCGGCCGGCAAGCGTGGCTACTACACGTCGTTCATTCAGACCACGGCCACGCTCGGCCTGTTCCTGTCGCTGCTCGTGATCCTGTTCACGCGGTCGGCGCTGGGTGAGCCTGAATTCGCCGCCTGGGGCTGGAGAATTCCGTTCCTGGTCTCGGTGGTTCTGCTCGGCATCTCGGTCTGGATCCGTCTGCGCCTGAATGAATCGCCCGTGTTCCAGAAGATGAAGGATGAGGGCAAGGGCTCCAAGGCTCCGCTCACCGAAGCCTTCGGCAACTGGAGCAACGCCAAGATCGTTCTGATCGCACTGTTCGGCGGCGTGATGGGCCAGGGCGTGGTCTGGTACACCGGCCAGTTCTACGCGCTGTTCTTCATGCAATCGATCCTCAAGGTCGACGGTTACACCGCGAATCTCCTGATCGCGTGGTCGCTGCTGCTCGGCACCGGCTTCTTCGTGTTCTGGGGCGCCCTGTCCGACAAGATCGGCCGCAAGCCGATCATTCTGGCAGGCTGCCTGATCGCAGCGCTGACCTTCTTCCCGATCTTCCGGATGATCACCACCAACGCCAACCCGACGCTGGAAAAGGCGATCGAGACCGTGAAGGTGGAAGTCGTTTCAGATCCCGCGCTGTGCGGCGATCTGTTCAACCCGGTCGGCACCCGCGTGTTCTCCACGCCTTGCGATACGGCCCGCGCCTATCTGGCCCAGTCGTCGGTCAAGTACTCGACCGCCTACGGTGCAGCGGGCTCGGGCGTGAAGGTCGTCGTCAACGGCAAGGACGTGCCCTACACCGCGGCTGCAGCGTCGAACCCGCAGGTTCTCGCAGCGGTTCAGGCGGCGGGCTATCCCAAGGCGGGCGACGCGCAGATCGTGAAGATGGCGCATCCGTTCGATATCTTCCGTCCGCAGGTCGCGGCGGTGATCGGACTGCTGTTCGTCCTGGTGCTGTTCGTGACCATGGTCTACGGGCCGATCGCGGCAATGCTGGTCGAACTGTTCCCGACCAAGATCCGCTACACCTCGATGTCGCTGCCCTACCACATCGGCAACGGCTGGTTCGGCGGACTTCTCCCGGCGACCGCCTTCGCCATCGTGGCCTCGACCGGCGATATCTATGCCGGCTTGTGGTACCCGATCATCTTCGCGGCAATCACCGTGGTCGTCGGCTTCTTCTTCCTGCCGGAGACCAAGGACGTCGATATCAGCGCGAACTAATCTCGCCCAGCCGGCAGCCTGGCTGCCGGCAGACACGACGACGACAAACCGGCCGCGGAGCAATCCGCGGCCTTTTTTTTTGTTTCAGCAGATCTGCGAGCGTCAGGTCGCGCCGACGAACTGCAGCACCACCTCGCGGCGATGCGGGCGGGCGCGGTGTTCGATCAGATAGATGCCCTGCCAGGTTCCAAGCGCGAGCTTGCCTGACAGAACGGGGATGTGCAGCGAGGTCGCGGTCAGCATGGTACGAACATGCGCCGGCATGTCGTCGGGACCCTCCGTATCGTGCGTCCAGTTAAAATCCTGAGGCGCAAGACGATCGAGCGTTGTCATGAGATCGACCAGCACGGAAGGGTCAGCGTTTTCCTGGATGGTGAGCGACGCTGAGGTATGGCGGATGAACAGCGTCAACGCACCTTCACGGGCGCCGATCTCGCTCAGGAATTTGCCGACCTCGCGGGTGATATCGGTGAAGCCGGCACCGGATGTCTGCACAGTCAGCAGTGACGACATCACGGTCTCGACACGAACTGAAGACGGCGCGCTACGCGTAACGGATCTGGCAGATGTCATGAAGTCCCCTCTTGGCCAATTCCACCTTGACTGATGAACCAAAACGCCGAGATGGCGTTCCCACTTCAATCAGGATGGACAAGGGAAAACGCCATGAAGCCTAAAACATCAAGGGACATTCCGGGGCCGGGGCCACGCAAGGACGAACAGCGCGCGCAGGAGAAAGCGGTGATTAGGGATGCAGACAAGACCGATCAAGCCGACCGCGACGCCATCCATGGCGATGGCGACGATATCGGGCTCGACCGCAAATAAGAGCTGCGCACTGCGTTAATCGTCGGAGCTAACCACGTCTGCGCGGTGAATTTCCTCGCCCTCCTCGTTGCGGACGGAAATGGCGAAGTGCTTGCCGCGGAGCTCGGGCCTAATCTTGTAAATATCGCCCGCGAGCTTGTCGGCGACCTCAGCGGCCAGCAATTCATTGCGCAAAATCTGCCCGGAAGCGTCGGGCACGGTCGTCCCATCGACGAGATCAAAATAAAATCTCGGCATCAAAGTGCTCCCTTAAGTCGAAAACGTACGATTTGGCTCCTCTCTGCTAGTACCGAATTATTCTCTCAATATCGCCGCAGAGGCGCTGCGCATCATACCAGTCAACTATGTAAGCACTGCCATCCGGCGCGAAACTCGCAGCGCTCAGATTTTCCCGCTGGAATCGCGCTGGATGCGGCTAGCCATGTCGACAAGGCGTCGCCACGCATTTTCGACAAAGGCCATCACCCGATCGACGTCGCGTTCGCTCGGCAGCGGAATCTCGATCTTCCTCTCGCCATCCGCACTCCCAGGTTTTCCGGGCTTCAGCGAATCCTGCTTAGGGAGCGCTTCATCGGTCTTGCCGGCGACGGCTGGACCGCGCTGGGCAAGCTCCGCCTTCAGCCTGTCGTTGTCCCTCTGCAACCGCCCGATCTCGGTATCGAGCGCGGCACGTTCATCCGGCAAGACATAGCAGGCCCAGCCGGATCCCTTATCCGTACACGTCGAAACCGTGCCGGTGCGGGTATCCAGGCGGATGACGCCTTCAGCGATCGGCGACAGCGAATAACGGCCATTCTCGATGTCCGGGAGGGCCTGCGCAGACGCACTGACGATCCCGGCCATCAGAACCGCGCCAACCCGCGCAGCGTACCGCATGGGCTGTCCGGGGGAGGCAAAACGCACCACAGCATTCTTCATGGAGATGCTCCGCGTTGCGAGTTCGGGGCGATAGCCGCCTTTACTCTCAAATGTGCTCAGATTTGAGATTTGAAAGGCGCCCGCTTCGCCTTCAACGCATCTGCCAGCAATTCGAGCCGGTCCTGGCCCCAAAATACTTCACCGTTGAGCACATAGGCGGGCGAGCCGAACACGTCGGCCGCAATCGCCTCCTGACGGTTCTGCTCATATTTCTCGGCGATCTCGCTGGACGCCGCGCGCTCTAGCAGTTTCGCGCCCGGCAGCCCCGAATCATCCGCCAGCCTGGTCAGCACGGCCGCGTCGCCGAGATTGAGCTGACCTTCCCAGACCGCAGGAAACGCGCGGCGCAGGAACGGGTCCGGATCGTGTCCGGCCTCGAGCGCCGCGATCACCAGACCATCAGCGAGTCGGCCATCGAATGGCCAGTTCTTCGGCTGCAAATGAAAATCGAGACCGCGTTTGTCGCGCCAGCGCTGCAATTCAAGCATCCGGTAGCGCTGCCGCACCGGATGACGCTTGCCCAGCGGAAGGCCGCCGGTTTCCGAAAACAGATCGCCGAGAAATACCGGCTTATGATTCACCTTGAGATCATAAGTACTTACGAGATCGCGAAAGAGCGTGTGGCCGATATAGGCCCAGGGCGATGGCAGCGAAAAATAGTAGTCGATCTCTTGAGACATTCCGGGCTCCGGCAGGGGCGTTTTCAAACTCTGCGGTACTCCAACAGAGCGCCCTGCGCCGTGCAAGATAGATCACCTCGAAAGTCATTCTTGCGCTGCGGCGATCCCGCGCAGCGGGATTCGAATTTCGTCAATAAAATCAAATGAATCAAAGCACTAACAGGCGATCAGCGAATCTTGACTTGGCAAGATGCGCTAAGTATGGTCCGCCCGGCTTTGAAGGGTGATGGGGCGTTATTTCCAGCATTTGCAGCGTTATTTCGAGTGTCGCAAGCATGACGAACGGCACACGGGACGATGACAGTGAACGCAGAAACGATGGCAAATCGTCTCCCGATGAGGCTGCGCTTTCCGCAAGGCTCGGAAGTCTGAATCAGCGTCTGTCCAAACTTCAGGATGAGCGCAAACTTCAGACTGACCAATCCGAAACTGGAAGCGGAAACGCGCAGTCCAGGGCATCGGCCATGGCGGTGGGTCTCCGTCTTTCTTCGGAACTGGTCGCGGGCGTCGTCGTCGGAACGATTCTGGGCTGGGGCTTCGATCGTTTGCTGTCGACATCGCCGTGGGGGCTGATCGTTCTCATGCTGCTTGGCTTCGTCGCCGGCGTGATGAACGTGATGCGCTCGGCTGGTGTCGGAAAAAAAGCGGAATAAGAAATTCGCGCCCAAGACCTCTGCGTCGTTGGCGCAGCATTTGAGTGCCGGCTGTCCGGCAAGGAAACGCCGGACGTTCCGGCCGAATTGAAAGACCGACGTGGATGGCCGATCCGATCCATCAATTTGAGATCCACAAGATCTTCACCCTGGGCCATATCGGCAATCAGGAAATCGCCTTCACCAACTCATCGGCCTATATGTTCGGCGCCGTTGCCGTCGTGTCGCTGCTGATGATCGGCGGCAGCGCCGGACGTGCGCTGATCCCGAGCCGCTTCCAGTCGGTCGCCGAGCTGTCCTTCGAATTCGTGTCGAATACGGTGCGCAGTAGCATCGGCGAAGAAGGCATGAAGTTCTTCCCGTTCGTGTTCTCGCTGTTCATGTTCATCCTGACGGCGAATCTGATCGGCATCATCCCCTATACCTTCACCGTCACCAGCCATCTGATCGTCGCCGTCGCGCTGGCATTGATGGTGTTCCTGACCGTGCTGCTCTACGGCCTCTACAAAAACGGTCTCGGCTTCTTCAAGCTGTTCGTGCCGCACGGTATTCCGATTTACATCCTGCCGCTGGTCACGGTGATCGAGGTGATCTCGTTCCTGTCCCGCCCGGTGTCGCATTCGGTCCGTCTGTTCGCCAACATGCTGGCCGGCCACATCACGCTGAAGGTTTTTGCCGGCTTCGTGACCTCGCTGAGCGCACTCGGCGCACTCGGCATTTTCGGTTCGGTGCTGCCGCTGGCCATGACCACGGCGCTGACCGCGCTGGAACTGCTGGTCGCCTTCCTGCAGGCCTATGTGTTCACGATCCTGACCTGCATCTATCTCAACGACGCACTTCATCCGGGCCACTAACCATCGCTTCTTAGTGTCCTGGCGGAATTCACCCTCAACCGTCTAAATCCCTATCCCAAGAAGGAGTTTTACTATGGATCCCATCGCAGCGAAGTACATCGGCGCCGGCATTGCTTGTCTCGGCATGGGTGGCGCTGGCATCGGCGTCGGCATGATCTTCAGCCAGTTCCTCAACGGTGCGCTCCGCAATCCGTCGGCTTCCCAGGGCCAGTTCGCGAACCTGATCTTCGGCTTCGCCGTGACCGAAGCGCTCGGCATCTTCTCGCTGCTGATCGCGCTGCTGCTGCTGTTCGCCGTCTAAGCTGAAAACGGATCCGGTTGCCGCTCCGTCCTGGAGCGCTTCCGATCGATAAGGAGACTGCTGTGGCTGAAGGTCAGGGCAAATCCAAGGGCGCCGATCACGGGACTGCCGCGCACACTGCGGCAGACGGTGGTCACAAGGCGTCGTTTCCGCCGTTCGAGAGCAACACCTTCGCTTCACAGCTGGTGTCGTTCGCGATCGCGTTCGGCTTGCTCTATCTGATCGTGTCGCGTCTGGCGCTGCCCCGCGTCGGCGGCGTGCTTGCGGCCCGTCAGCAGGTTCTCGATACGGACCTGAACGAAGCCGCCAAGCTCAAGGGCGATTCCGACGCTGCATTGAAGGCTTACGAAACCGAACTCGCCAATGCCCGCGCCAAGGCGCAGGCGATGGCGACCGAAGTTCGTGAGAAGCTCAATGCGGAACAGGAGCAGGCCAAGGCGAAGCTCGAAGAGAGCCTTGCCACCAAGCTTGCTGCAGCGGAGCAGACCATCGCCACCACCCGCGCAACGGCGATGGGCAATGTGCGCAGCATTGCTGCGGACACGGCCTCGGCGATCGTCGAACGCCTGACGGGCATCAGCCCGGATGCAGGTGCCGTCAACGCCGCGCTCGACGCGTCGCTGAAAGGATAAACGGATGTTCGGACTTCAAGCTGAATTCTGGGTCGCCGTCGCTTTTGTCCTTCTGATGGCGGTGTTCGGCTGGTTCGGTATTCACCGCACCATCCTGACGGCGCTCGACCACCGCAGCGTCCGTATCAAGCAGGAACTCGACGACGCCCGTCGCCTGCGCGATGAAGCCGCCGCGCTGCTCGCAGACTACAAAAAGCGTCATGCAGCGGCCGAGCGCGAAGCGCAGGACATCATCACGTCCGCCAAGGAAGAGGCCGAGCGCATTGCCGCCGAAGCCAAGACCAAGATGGAAGATTTTGTCGCTCGCCGCACCAAGAGCGCAGAGGGCAAGATCGCGATGGCGGAAGCCCAGGCTATCGCAGATGTTCGCGCAGCCGCAGCCGACGCCGCAGTGAATGCCGCAGCCTCGGTACTGTCGCAGTCCGTAAAGGGCTCGGTGGCCGACGACCTGATCGCCAAGGGCATCGGCGAAGTTCGCTCCAAGCTGAACTAAGCGAAAGACTTCAAACTAAAAAAGCCGGCGCGAGATGATCGCGCCGGCTTTTTTGTTGGCTCGGATAACCCCTTAGCGCCGCTTGCGTGCGGGTGCCTGCGATTTCAGGGCCTGCGGATCGAAGCCGATATAGAAGATGTAGGAATCGCCTGCAGTGCCTGTGGGCACGGGATAAACAAGATCCTCACCGACCAGGCTGAACGGCACGCTGGTCTCGCTGCCGATCTGCACATTGGTCTGGAACACCTTGGTGGCGATGGTCTTCGGCGTCACGCCCTCCTGCACCACGGCGACACGCAGCGGCACATCGACCACTGCTGGCGCGCCGGCCGGCCCGACGATGACGCGGCCCTGGATGCCGATCTTGACCGAGATCTGACCGCCATTGAGATCGCAGGAGCGCGCTGTCCGGGTGATGGTGGCCTGGAAAGCCAGATCGTTGCCGACCGCAGGCTTGCCCGCAGCGCCGACCGCATAGGTCGAGGCACCCGGCCGGATGCTGACGCTCGGGCAGGTCAGATCGTTCTCGTCGGTCTGCGGCGACTGCGGCGCGCCAACCTCGGTGGACTTGCCCGAAAACAACTGGGTGAAGCGATCGGTCATGGACGGGCTGCCGCCGCCACTGCTGCTCGGCGAACCGCCGCCAAACATACTGCCGCCGCCGCAACCGGCCAGTGTCAGGCTTGCTGCAGTGATCACCAGCAGGCCGCGGAGCGCGCCGGTGCGGCCGCTGATCGGCATCGAACGAATGTTTCGCATTATGAAGATATCCCCGGAAATTCAGTCGTTTGCGCAGCCCCGCCCAAGGCGTGCGCAGGGCCTTATAACAGCGCAATGGCGGCGAACCCAAGGCGCTTGAGAGAGGACAGATGCGCGCCATTGCGCCACATCCGGACATCGCGTTGCACCACGACTACCCGCGGAAGTCCTCATGCAGCATGCCGTAAAGCAGGTGATCCTGCCAGATGCCATTGATGCAGAGATAACGCCGCGCCAGTCCCTCGCGCGAGAAGCCACACTTCTCCAGCACCCGCACCGACGGCAGGTTGCTGGGAATGCAGGCCGCCTCGATGCGGTGCAGGTTCAACTCGCCAAACAAGGTCGGCAATAGCACCCGCAGCGCCGCGGTCATGACGCCCTGCCCGGTATAGGGCTGGCCGACCCAGTAGCCGATGGTGCCGGCCTGGACGATGCCCCGGCGCACATTGGCGAGCGTCACGCCGCCCAGCAGCGTGCCATCGGACTCGCGAAACACCAGAAACGGATAGGCGCGATCAGCGGACGCATCGTCGGCATAGCGGCGCAGCCGGCGGCGAAAGCCGGAGCGCGTCAGGTCGTCTGACGGCCAGATCGGCTCCCACGGTGTGAGATAACCCCGGCTCAGCTCACGCAGATCGGCCCATTGCGGAAAATCGCTCATCACGGGCGCGCGCAACGCAACGCCGTAGCCGCGCGGCGCCAGCGCCGCCGGCATACTCGATGGCAAACGAAACAGGGCCATAGGCTCGCTCCCTGATGCCTCGGACCTCACCTGCCTAGTGGAGCAGGCTCTTGTCCTTGGCGCGGGTCAATCCTTCCGCAAAAGCCACTGCCGTGTCCAGCCCCCGGCCGCTGCCGAGCGCCGCCACGGCCGGGCGGCTGCGCGTCAGCAGGCCACGGGCGACGTTGCGGGTCGATTCCACGCTGACATCATCGATGCGCTGGACGAGCTCTTCCACGGTGAGCGGACGGCCATAGGCCAGCATGTGCCGCGCCAATTGCTCGGCGCGCGAGCTGCAGCTCTCCAGCGCCATCAGCAGACCGGCCTTCATCTGCGCCTTGGCGCGCGCGATTTCGGCTTCGGTCAATGTCTCCACCGACTCGTTGATGACGTCGACGATGACTTCCATCATCTCCGGCGCATCGGTGGGATCGGTGCCGGTATAGAGACCGAAGAAGCCGGTGTCGGTATAGGGCGCGTGGAAGGTGTAGATCGAATAGCAGAGGCCGCGCTTCTCACGCACTTCCTGGAACAGCCGCGAGGACATGCCGCCGCCGAGAATGTTGGTGAAGACCTGCAGACTGAACAGCGACAGGTCCGATTGCGGCAAGCCTTCCAGCGCCAGCGTCAGATGCGCCTGTTCAAGATCGCGATTGACCACACGCGAACCGCCCTTGCCGAACATCGCCGGCTGCGGCTTCGGAGCGGCCGTGCCTTCGAAGCTGGAAAAGCGATCGGCGGCTTCATGCACGACCTGGCGATGATTCACGGCGCCGGCTGCAGCCACCACCATGTCCGGCCCGCGATAATGCGTGGACAGGTAGCTCTGCAGCATGTCGCGATCAAACCCCTTCAGCGTCTTGGCGGTGCCCAGAAGCGAACGGCCCATCGGCTGGTCGGGATAGCAGAGCTCGTTGAGATGTTCGAACACGACATCGTCCGGCGTGTCCTGTGCCGCACCGATCTCCTGCACGATCACGCTCTTCTCGCGCTCCAGCTCGTCCGGCACGAACGTCGGATTGGCGAGAATGTCGGAGAGCACATCCAGCGCCAGCGGCACATCGGCCTTCATCACGCGGGCGTAATAGGCTGTGGTTTCGGTCGAGGTCGCGGCATTGAGATCGCCGCCGACCGCCTCGATCTCCTCGACGATCTCGCGCGACGAACGCTTCTTGGTGCCCTTGAACGCCATGTGCTCAAGCAGATGCGAGATGCCGTGCTCGTTGGGCTTCTCATCGCGGCCACCGACGCCGGTCCAGACGCCCAAGGCGGCGGTTTCCAGATGCGGCATGGTATCGGTGATGACCGTCAGGCCCGAAGGCAGTTTGGTAACTTCGACGGTCATCAGGATACTCCTTGCTTCGCAGCACGGCTGACCGACAGCACGAACTGCTCAATATCGCTTTGGTCATTCTTCATGACCTTAATATGCTCGGGCTTCGTCATCAGCCCTTCCAGATAGACCGGCAATGCCGGTCGCACGCCGCACGCCGCTTCCACCGCATCGGGGAATTTCGCTGCATGCGCCGTCGACAGCACGACATTGGGCACATGCATCTCGGTAGTGTCACGATCGGCGACGGCCAATGCCACGGCCGTATGCGGATCGATGAGGTCGCCGGTTTCGCGCCACGCGGCGCGAATGGCGGCCGAGGTCTCGTCCTCGTCGGCGCGGCCGGATTCGAAATCGGCACGGATCGCGGTCAGCACTTTCTCGGGCAGCACGAAACGGCCGGACTGCTTCAGCGAATCCATCAAGCCGCGCACCAGCGCAGCATCGCGGCCGGAGGCTTCAAACAGCAGGCGCTCGAAATTCGACGACACCTGAATATCCATCGACGGCGACGACGAGGCGTGCACCTCACGCACTTCATAGATGCCGGTCTTGAGCGTGCGATCGAGGATGTCGTTGACGTTGGCGGCGACGCGCAGCTTGCGCACCGGCAGACCCATGCGCTTGGCCACATAGCCGGCAAAGATGTCACCGAAATTGCCGGTAGGTACCGTGAAATCAACGCTGCGTGCAGGCGCACCGACGGCGACTGCCGAGGTGAAGTAGTAAACCACCTGCGCAACGATACGTGCCCAGTTGATCGAGTTCACACCCGACAGCGACACGGCGTCACGAAACTTGTGATGATTGAACAAGCCCTTCACGATCGCCTGGCAATCGTCGAAATGGCCCTCGACGGCGAGCGCATGGACGTTCGACGCGCCGGTCGTGGTCATCATGCGACGCTGCACGTCGGAAATACGGCCGTTCGGAAACAGCACGACGAGATCGACATTGTCGCGACCGGCGAAGGCATCGACGGCAGCGCCACCGGTGTCGCCGGAGGTCGCGACCACGATCGTGGTGCGCTGATTGCGCTTGGCGAGGACGTGATCCATCAGCCGCGCGATGAGCTGCATGGCGACGTCCTTGAACGCCAGCGTCGGGCCATGAAACAGCTCGAGCACGAACTGGTTCGGCGCGGTCTGGTCGAGCGGTACCACGGCGGGATGGCGGAAGGTGGCATAGGCCTCATTGGCCATGCGGCCGAGATCCTCGTCGGAAATCTCACCGGCTACGAATGGCCGGAGCACCTCGACGGCGACTTCCCAATAGGGCCGGCCGAACAGCGACGCGATGGTCTCGGCTGACAACTGGGGCCAGACCTCGGGAATGTAGAGGCCGCCGTCGCGGGCAAGCCCGGTCAGCATGACATCGCAAAAACCGAGTTTCGGGGCCTCTCCCCGCGTCGAGATATAGGTCGTCAAGGCGTCCTCCAAAGGCGCGGAAACCGCCAAGCCTTTGATAATAATGGGGTTAAAACTTCGCTGGCAGCTAAGTCTGAGGGCACCATAATGGGTTTCGCCGGGTGGGGAAACCGCCAATGGGGCGGTCCGACGAACCAGGCACCCGAGCGTTAAGTTTCGCCGAACGCCCTCCGGATGACCGGCAGGATCGGGCTTCCTGGCTCAACCCATAGGGCAGCTACTCGCTTCAGAAATTCAATTTGGGAAGTTGGCCAATCGTTCGAAGCAAGGATTGGCCGGCTCTCAAACAGGACGGCACCAAGGTCATCCGGACTGTAAGCGTAGATGGCTCCGGAGCCGATACAGCATTCTCCATCAGCGAATAGAAGACTCTGATGTCCGCCATCCGCGATAAGGGAACGGTAGATTGGCACGGTCAGGTGAAGGACGTTTTCAATCGTGTTGATCGGCAGGTAGCTCACCGCTTTTTGGGGTCCAAGAGCCAGATGATGCTCCAGAATTCGCTTTCCTTCGGCGGCCAAAATGATGTCCCGGCTCTTCTCCACGATTTCCTCCGGAGCTGGCTCAAACAGCCCGCTGCCCCTTGATCCACGCTCCGAAAGCAATCACCACGGCGGCGGCGAGGCCAAACCATGTGATGGCATATTGCATGTGGTCATCCTTGAGATGGATTTCGAGCGGACCGGGCTTCGGAATGGCGTTGGCCGGCACGGGACTTTCCAGATCGACATAGAACGGCGCGACAGGGCCCCAGCCGAGCGCCTGCGCCATGGCACGCTGGTCGCGGTTGAACCACAGACGCTTGTTGACGTCGTCATGGGGCGTCAGCGTGCCCGCGGTTTCGGGAAAACGCAGATAGCCGGTCAGGGTCACGGGCGCGCCGGTGATGAGCTTCTGCACGGCGCGGTCCTGCTGGGCGCGATCCTGCATCGTGTTCTGCACGAAGCCCGCATTGATCACGATGGTCTCGCCGGAGGCCAATTGCGCCGGCAGGAAGGCCCAGGTCACCGGGCCCGGTACATCCGGCCGCACCCCGGAGCCGGAGCTGTAGACCATGCCATCAGGGACTGGCTTGTAGGTGGCCGAGAAGCTGACGCGGCGGAATTCATCCTTCGCCGGGGTCAGCGCACTCCATGTGGATGGAGCCGGCAATGCAGCGGGCGCACCTGCAAGGCGCTCCGTGAGTGCGGCGATCAACGCGTGTTTCTCGGTACGGCGCTGCAACTGCCAGAAGCCGAGGCTGAGGAGCACACCGACGATGATGAGCGTGACGATGCCGAGACCGGTGATACTGCGCCGGCGCGCTGCAACAGTGTTCATTTCGGCGTGCGATCGATCAACTGGCCTTCGGAGGCCTTGTGGTGGAATTGCAGGGCGATCAGCAGCGACTTCATTGAGCGCAATGGCAGCAGCGTGGTCGCGAGAATCAGCGGCAGCCACAATGCGGCATGCAGCCAGAATGGCGGCTGATACTTGACCTCCACCACCAGCGCGCAACCGACAACGATGGCCCCGGCGAGCATGATGATGAAGATCGCCGGGCCATCGCCGGTGTCGATGAAAGCATAGTCCAGTTCGCAACGCTCGCAGCGCGGCGCCAGATTGATGAAGCCCGCATAGAGCCTGCCCTCGCCGCAGCGCGGGCATTTGCAGGTCAGGCCGCGAATGACGGTCTGGCCAAGCGTGACGGGAACAGCGGCTTGATCGGGCATCGAGTCGAATTCTTTCACGGCGCAAGCGCCAAACAAAAAGGGCGGCCCTGCGGCCGCCCTCTTGTAGCACCCGAATGCGATCAGTGCGCGGCTGCGCCGACGATAGGGCCGCCATAGCCCCAGACATAGATCGTGACGAACAGGAACAGCCAGACCACGTCTACGAAGTGCCAGTACCAGGCGGCGAATTCGAAGCCGAGATGCTGTTTCGGCGTGAAGTGACCGGCATAGACGCGGAACAGGCAGACCAAGAGGAAGATGGTGCCGACCAGCACGTGGAAACCGTGGAAGCCGGTCGCCATGAAGAAGGTCGCACCGTAGATGTTGCCCTTGAAGCCGAAAGCAGCGTGCGCGTATTCGAAGGCCTGCACGCAGGAGAAGGCAGCGCCGAGCAGCACGGTGAGGATCAGCGCATACTTCACAGCCTTGCGATCGCCTTCCAGCAGGGCGTGATGCGCCCAGGTCACCGTGGTGCCCGAGGTCAACAGGATCAGCGTGTTGAGCAGCGGCAGGTGCCAGGGATCGAAAGTCTGGATGCCCTTCGGCGGCCAGACGCCACCGAACAGCGCCTCGCGGGTGGCATGGACGGGATCGCCGGGGAACAGCGACGAATTGAAATAGGCCCAGAACCAGGCGACGAAGAACATCACCTCCGAAGCGATGAACAGGATCATGCCGTAGCGATGGCTGATCTGCACCACGCGGGTGTGGTCGCCCTTATACTGGGCTTCGCGGACCACGTCGGTCCACCAGCTTGCGAACACGTAGAGCACGCCGATGGTGCCGACGCCGAACACGATGGGCGCCGCGGCATACATGTGATGCATCCAGCTGACCGCGCCGACCGCCATGATGAAGGCGAACAGCGAGCCTACCGCCGGCCACGGAGAGGGATCGACGAGGTGATAGTCGTGGTGCTTTGCTTGCGCCGTAGCCATTGCGGTTCTCTCCGTCAGCTGCGCCGGTTGAAGCCGGTGCGAGTTCGCTCAATTTTATAACGCGGAACGCTCCAGGATTTCTCTCAGAGCTTTCTCTTAGAGGTTACCCTTGCGCTTGTCAGTCTCCGTCGCCGCCAGCGGCTTCGGCGCCGGATCGCGCAGGGGGTAGAACGTGTAGGACAGTGTGATCGACTTCAGTCCGTCATTCTCGCTATCCGCGGCTAGCGCAGGATCGACATAGAATACGACGGGCATTTCGCGCTTCTCACCGGGCGCCAGGGTCTGGTCGGTGAAGCAGAAGCAATTGATCTTCTGGAAATACGCACCCACCGTCAGCGGCGCCACGTTATAGGCAGCCTGTGCGGAGGTGGTACGGGCCGACTGGTTGGTCACCGTATAGAACACGGTGACGACCTCGCCGATCTTGACCTCGATCTCGCTCTGCTCCGGGACGAACTTCCACGGCAGGCCGCCCGACACATTGGCGTCGAAGCGGACGGCGATCTTGCGTGCGATCGGACCCGTCGCGGGTGCCGAACTGGCCACCATCGTGGTGCCGTTGAAACCGGTGGCGCGGCAGAACCAGTTATAGAGCGGCACGGCGGCGTAGGACGCGCCGACCATGAAGGCCACCAGCAGACCGCAAGCCGCAGCCACCGTCGCATCGCGACCGAGGCGCGGCTTGGAGGCTTTGATGTTCTGCGGCTGATCGGTCATGTCACTCAGCTTTTGCCATTACATGGGCCGGATGAGAACGGCCGGTCCTTTGACCATGGTGACGGCAAAGAACAGTACGACGAGGATGCCGAGCGCCCAGGCGATGGCCAGCGAGCGTTCGCGCCGGCTCTTCTTCTGGGCCTCAGTGAGGACGATGCCCTCTGGCTCGGTAGGCTTGCGCTCATTGTCCATCGGATCATGCGCCCCTCTACCAGACCATCGGGAGGATGGCCTTCACGACCACCTCGAGCAACAGAATGGCAAACAGCGCGAACAGATAGACGATCGAGAAAGCAAACAACTTGCGCGTCGCGCGGTTGGCGGGCGTGCCTTCGCGCAGACGATAGACCTCGACGGCGAGATACATCATGCCGGCGCCGAGGATCAGCGAAGCCGTGCCGTAGATGGCAGAGAAATAGCCGAGCGGCCACGGGGCCACGGCGGTCGCAACCAGCACGACAGTGTAGAGCAGAATCTGCAGCCGGGTCGCATCGGGACCGGCGACCACCGGCAGCATCGGCACGCCGGCGCGGGTGTAATCGTCGTTGCGGAACAGGGCCAGCGCCCAGAAATGCGGTGGGGTCCAGAAGAAGATGATCAAGAACAGCAGGACCGGCTCCATCGAGAGCGTTCCTGACGCCGCAGCCCAAGCGACGACCGGCGGCAGCGCGCCGGCGGCACCGCCGATGACGATGTTCTGCGCGGTCCAGCGCTTCAGAGCGATGGTGTAGATCACGACATAGAAGAAGATGGTGAAAGCGAGCAGCGCGCCGGCGAGCCAGTTGACGAGGATGCCGAGCGTCATCACCGAGAAGAAGGCCAGCACCAGACCGAAGGTCAGCGCTTCCGGCCGGGTGATGCGACCGCGCGGGATCGGGCGGTTGGCGGTGCGCGACATCAGCGCGTCGATATCGGCCTCGTACCACATGTTCAGCGCGCCGGAGGCGCCGCCGCCGACAGCGATACAGAGGATCGAGGTGATCGCCAGCACCGGGTGATGATCGCCCGGCGCCAGGAAATAACCGACCATCGCCGTGAACACGACCAGCGACATCACCCGCGGCTTGAGCAGCGCGATGTAGTCGGCAACACCCGCTTCGGAGATGCGGGGGGCAGACAGGTCGATGGTATGGTGGTCGAGGACGGACAAGATCATTCTCACTTTTGTTACGAGCACTCCGCCGAAACCCTTGCGAGTTCGGCGGAGGCATTAACTCGGTGCGGCACCCAAGAGCGCCGCACGAAAACCACTTACTGAACGCGCGGCAGCACTTCGAACTGATGGAACGGCGGCGGCGAGCTCAGGGTCCATTCCAGCGTGGTCGCGCCCGAACCCCACGGATTGTTCGCAGCCTGTTCCTTGCGGACGAAAGCTTCGATCACACCGTAGATGAAGATCAGCACGGCAAAGCCGGAGATGTAGGAGCCGATCGACGACACCAGGTTCCAGCCGGCGAAGGCATCCGGATAGTCGACATAGCGGCGCGGCATGCCCGACAGACCCAGGAAGTGCTGCGGGAAGAACACCAGATTCACGCCAATGAAGGTGACCCAGAAATGCGCCTTGGCGATGGTTTCCGAATACATGTAGCCGAACATCTTCGGGAACCAGTAATACCAGCCGGCGAAGATGGCGAACACGGCGCCCAGCGACAGCACGTAGTGGAAGTGCGCGACCACATAGTAGGTGTCCTGCAGCACGCGATCGACGCCGGCATTGGCCAGCACGACGCCGGTGACGCCGCCGAGGGTGAACAGGAAGATGAAGCCCACGGCCCACAGCATCGGTGCCTTGAACTCGATGGAACCGCCCCACATCGTGGCGATCCAGGAGAAGATCTTCACGCCGGTTGGTACCGCGATGACCATGGTGGCGGCAACGAAGTAGGCCTGCGTCGCCGACGACATGCCGACTGTGTACATGTGGTGCGCCCAGACGACGAAGCCGATGCCGCCGATCGCGACCATCGCATAGGCCATGCCGAGATAGCCGAACACCGGCTTCTTCGAGAAGGTCGAGATGATCTGCGAGATCATGCCGAAGCCGGGCAGAATCAGGATGTACACTTCGGGGTGACCGAAGAACCAGAACAGATGCTGGAACAGGATCGGATCGCCGCCGCCGTCTGCGGCGAAGAAGGTGGTGCCGAAGTTACGATCCGTCAGCAGCATGGTGATGGCGCCCGCCAGAACCGGCAGCGACAGCAGCAGCAGGAACACGGTGACCAGGATCGACCACACGAACAGCGGCATCTTGTGCAGGGTCATGCCCGGCGCGCGCATGTTGAAGATGGTGGTGATGAAGTTGATGGCACCGAGGATCGACGATGCACCGGCGAGATGCAGCGCCAGAATCGCGAAGTCGACAGCGGGGCCCGGATGGCCCGATGTCGAGAGCGGCGCATACATGGTCCAGCCGGCACCGACGCCGTTGGCGCCGGGCTCGCCCTCCACGAAGGTCGAGATGATGAGCAGCGCGAAGGCGGCCGGCAGCAGCCAGAACGACACGTTGTTCATGCGCGGGAACGCCATGTCCGGCGCGCCGATCATCAGCGGCACCATCCAGTTGCCGAAACCGCCGATCATCGCGGGCATCACCATGAAGAAGATCATGATCAGACCGTGCGAGGTGACGAAGACGTTGTAGGTGTGGCTCTCGTGGAAAATCTGGACGCCCGGATACATCAACTCGATGCGGATCAGGATCGACATGATGCCACCGATGACGCCCGCCACGATCGCGAAGATAAGGTACATCGTGCCGATGTCCTTATGGTTCGTCGAATAGACGTAGCGCCGCCACCCCGTCGGATGCGCATGCGCATGATCATCGTGGGCGTGATCGTCGTGAGCCGGTGTTGCCGCGGTCGTTGCCATTTTCAAATCCTGCTTTGTCTTCTTCTGGCAGTCTTTCGGACCTTGCGGTCCCCTCGCCCTAATTTCTTACAGTGCGTGCGGAGCCTCGCGGCTCCGCCACCCGCTTACTGCGCCACAGCAGTTCCGGCCGAAGCGTAGGAATTCGCCGGATTGGACGCGAACTTCTTCTTCGCGGTCTCGACCCATGCGGTAAATTCCTGATCGCTGACGACGCGGATCGCGATCGGCATGAACGCGTGATCCTTGCCGCACAGTTCCGAGCACTGGCCATAGAACATGCCGGTCTTGGTGGCCTTGAACCAAGTCTCGTTCAGACGGCCCGGAACGGCGTCGATCTTGATGCCGAAGGACGGGATCGCGAAGGAATGGATGACGTCTGCGGCGGTCGTCTGCACGCGCACGACCTTGTTCACGGGAACGACGACTTCGTTATCGACGGCGAGCAGGCGCGGCTGCTTGTCGGTAGCCATCAGCGAGTCGAATTCGAACGGGCCGTTGTCGGGATAGCTGTAGGTCCAGAACCACTGCTTGCCGGTTGCCTTGATGGTCAGGTCGGCTTTCGGAATATCGAGTTCCAGGAACAGCAGACGGAACGACGGCACCGCAACTGCGACCAGGATCAGAACCGGGATGATCGTCCACGCCACTTCGATCAGCGTGTTGTGCGTGGTCTTGGATGCGACCGGGTTGGCCTTGGAGTTGAACTTCATCACCACGATGACGAGAAGTACAAGCACGAACAGTGTGATGGCGGTGATCAGCCAGAGCAGAAAATTATGAAACCAGGTGATGTTCTCCATCACCGGCGTGGCGGCTTCCTGCAGCTTGAATTCCCACGGCGCGGGCTGGCCCATCACCTCTGCGAATGCAGCACCGCCAAAAGCAAGCCCGGCCCCAACAACTGCTAACCCCAGCAACCGGCGGCCAATCTGGCCCCTCGACATCCTCATGCCGCTCGCGCTCCCATATTTACTGTCGCATTTCGGCCTGTCGCCGAATTATGCCGCCCGATCCGCACCCTGCCAATTTGCCAAAACGCCCAAGTGATTGGCCTGGAGGCAGTTGTTAGAATGCGTCGAAATCTAGCCTCTCAAACCATAATTCGCGGTCTGTCGCAATGCAGGAGTGGCGCATCCCGTAATGCATTCGGCGGTATTGAACGAAGGTCGCAATTGCTGCATGAAATCAGGCATAAACAGGCGTGCGGCAGCCGAACGGCGCTTGACAGCGGAATTGTCCGATGTAGGCACAGATCAGGTGATCGGCAGGATGCTGATTCGCGCCTGCGAGCGCTTTCTTGGCTCCGTGGATGCCTTCAAGGCGCCGTCATTGCCGTATCATTCCGTGGTCTGGAAAAATCCTCCGGACAGACAGCGTCAAGCGTGCTGCCCTGGACTACGACCACCACGTCACCGCCTAAGGAATCGACCCGGATGGGGCACTCGAAGTTGCAGTATAAACCGACCCTGAACCGCCCGGCCCGCGGGATCGCAGGCTGGCGCCGGCTGGCGCTCGGTTGTCTCGCCCTGGCGGCGATCGCCGCCGTCCCGGCTACCGCCAGCGCCCAGGGTGCGGTGCGCTCGGTTCATGGCGACTGGCAGATCCGCTGCGATACCCCGCCCGGTGCCCAGGCCGAACAATGTGCCCTGATCCAGAGCGTGGTGGCGGAAGACCGCTCCAATGCCGGCCTGACGGTGATCGTGCTGAAGACCGCCGACCAGAAGAGCAAGCTGATGCGCGTGGTGGCGCCGCTCGGCGTGCTGCTGCCGTCCGGCCTCGGCCTCAAGCTTGACAATCAGGACGTCGGCCGCGCCGGCTTCGTGCGCTGCCTGCCCAATGGCTGCGTTGCCGAAGTCGTGATGGACGACAAGCTGCTCGCCCAGCTCCGCACCGCCAAGACTGCCACCTTCATCATCTTCGAAACGCCCGAAGAAGGCATCGGCTTCCCGCTCAGCCTCAACGGCATCGGCGAGGGTTACGACAAGCTGCCATAGGCTTTGAACCCGGCAGCATTAGCCGGAACCACGCCCCCTGTAATAGTCAAGCAATCGCCGGGCATCTTCAGATGTCCAGTCGGCCTCCCCTGCAAGATATCCCTCGACCTGCCCCGTCGTCCCGATGAGATATGAGATAGGCATCGCGTAGAGGCTGAACGGAGTATCCGGAGCAGCAACCTCGCCGGCACGCGCGACCAGTCCACCGGGATCCATACCGACATCGAGATGTCTCAGCTTCAGGTTGCGCACGAACGAAGCGACGTCTGCGCGATCGGTGGCGATCGCGATCACCTGCAGATTCGCGCGCGTCTCAACATCCTGCAGCCGATCAAGGATCGGCAACTCGGTCTTGCAGGCCGGGCACCATGTCGCCCAGAAATTGACCAGAACGACCTTTCCTGGAAACGCGGTCAGATCAACCGGCTTGCCAATAAGGCGCGGCACCGCAACGGACGGGATCGGCCGCGCTCCCCGGATGACAGTGAACTGATGCCGGGTGGTGCCAAAGGGCGGCGGCCCATCAGGCCGCGCATCCGCGGCAGTGCCCCCCGCCGCCAATGCGGCCGTCGTGGCGAGTGCCCCTTTGAGCAGCGTACGTCGCGAGATTGGCGAGCGAGCAATAGCCCGTCCGCGGTGCGGTGTTGTCACGGTCGAGCCTCCGATGGGCATCAAATAGGGTAGTGAAGTGTGCCGCTCAGGATCGGATATAGGACCAACCCGCTTCCTGTAGCTCGATGATCCGTCCAGGCCCGCTCGGAACCATCTGAACGTTATCGATAAACGAAATCGGATGGCCCTCGCTGCGCTCCATACCGAGCTTGGTCGCTTCGCAGACCACGAAGCGAATGTCGGGGGTGAGAGCCTGGACGACCTTCAGCAGTTCCTTGACCGGCGACGTATCCACTCGAAACATATGAATACCGGCGTTGTAAGCGACGATTTCGATCGAGAAGTCCTGCTTTGTCTCCCGGTAGTATTTCGGCAGGTTCAGCGACGTCGAAATCAGCGCTCTCATGACGGTCGGGTCATCAGTGTTGATCTGCAGCACGAGACGATGTGCCTTGGCCGCCGCAGGCTTCGCCTCCGGCGCCCACGGCTTTGAAATGGCGGACCCTGCATCCGTCAAAGCCAGCGTGACGAATAACGGTGCCGCAAACGCCAGACCGAACGCCGCCGTGGCCAAGGCCTTGCCGCTATAACTCCGCATTGAAATCATCACTTGCACTCGAACACACTGAAACGTTCGGCTTTTTTCAACGGCAATCCGTGGATGGCCGGATGAGAGCGTGAGCGCTCGCTACCTGAGGATCATGCTGCGCTTGGCGTAAGCCACGATAACGCTCAATGCGAGCAGCACGATCGCCGGAATCGGCGAACCGCCAATGACAAATACATGCGTGAAAATCGCACCGATCATGATGCAGCACAGGAGGGCCGCGCCAAACGCGACCGTTGACGGAATGATGATCAGGACCGCTCCGAGGATTTCGAGCGTGCCGGTCAGATAGCGGAACCATTGCCCAAGGCCGATATGTTCGAACTCCTCGACGAGCATCGGCACGCCGTAAAGCTTGGCAGTCCCCGCAGCGGCGAACGCAAGAGCGAGCAAGCCCCTGACGGCCCAGAGACTGATGGAGGTCCAGCGCCGCGGCGCTGACGAGGTGACGGAAGACGATGACATAAGCAGCTCCGAAGATGGTCAAAACGGTTTCGGCGGCGCGGCTGACGGCAAAGTCTGCTTCAGATCCACGGCGCGCTTTCGAAGCACAAATTTCGGCAGTAAGATGAAAAAGACAAGTAGAATGCTTTTTCTGAGATAGTATGAAAAACATGACTAATGGAAAAACAGGCGATATCGCGCTCCCCGAATGTCAGCAGGGCCGGGAAGTAGAAGATTTTCATCGGGCGCTGGGGATGATTACCGGCAAATGGAAATGTGAAATCCTCTGGCAACTGGTCCAGAACAAGCACCGGTTCGGAGAACTGCAGCGCGCGATTCCGAATGTGACGCAACACATGCTGACGACACAACTGCGCGATCTCGAGTCCAACGGACTCGTCAAGCGCACGGTCTTCGCCGAGATACCTCCGAGGGTGGAATATGAAATCACGGAATCGGCGAGAGCGCTCAGGCCGGTCTTCGACGAACTGTTCCGATGGTCGCAGGCGCATTTCTCTGCGATGCAGGCCCGATCCACGACCTCATCCGGCTCCGACGAGAGCGCAGCGCCCCTGACTCATCCTTAATCCAGAAATGGAGCGCCTTACTCGCCGGGCACCAGCCCGACCGCATGACGGCGCCCAGGCTTCGATGCCGCACGCAGGCGGCGGCGCGAGAAATACAGGATGAAGCCGGTCACGGTGAACAGCGGCATCAGGGCCGCGGCCAGCATGAACAGGATGCGGCCCGGGAGACCCAAAAATGCGCCGGTGTGGATATGCAGCACCGCCGCGAGGATGCGATCGCCCGTGGATTTATCGTTATAGCGCTCCGCCGACACAATGCGCCCGGTCACACCGTCGATACGAAATTCGTCGCGTGCTTCCTCGAATGGTGCATCTTTCGCTACCGAGCGGACACGCATGACACTTCCCGCACCATTCGGCATTTGCATGTTAACGATCGCGTAGCGGCTACCCTGATCGGCGAGGAACGTCGACCAGACCTTGTCGAATGACGGCGCGGCAGGTGCGTCAGCCGCACTCTCGGGCGCTTTCTTGCCACCCTTGGGACCTTCCTTGGCCGGGCGCGGCGCCGACGCAGTCACAGCGGGCTTGTTCGACAGCAGCGAGATGGCGCTGTCCTTGTACCAGTCGAACGACCACCACAGGCCGGTGAGAATGCTCACCAGATAGATCGGCAAAACCCAGGTCCCGGTGACACTGTGCAGCGACCAGTGAAACGGACGACCGGGCATCGCGAGATTCGGCTTCAGCCAAGTCTTGATACCGCTCTTGATGCTGCGGACGCGGCGCGGCCACCGCAACACCAGTCCGGAGATCAGCAGCACGAAGAGGCCGAGCACGGAAATGCCGGTAATCTGGCGCCCGACGCCATTGCCGTTGCCGGGCAGCAGCAGAAAGCGGTGCAGGTTGCGCAATGTGACGAAGAAGCCCTCGCCGCGCATGGCCGAGAGCACGTGACCATCATAGGGATCGACATAGACCGACGCGCGTTCGCCGCCTTCGCCCCGGGCCCGGATGCGCACGGCAGCCCCGGGATCGCTCGACATGGTCACGATGGCGACCTTGCCCGACCCGGGGATTGCCTGCACCAGCGCCACCAACGCGTCGGGTGACAATACAGGCGCCGGCCGTGGATCGACCTTCGCCACATCGCGATTCAGCGCCGCGACGATCTCGTCTTCGAAACTCAGCATGGCGCCGGTCAGACCGATCAGGCCCAGGATCAGCGAGATCGCCAGGCCGATGATGGAATGGACTTGCTGGAATGCGGATTTGGTTCGTGAGGCCATGAAAAGCGATAATTGCCAGAAGAGATTGGTCCTGCAAGGAATACCGTTCACACAGGATGGTGCTCGGAGGTCTACCGCACCGCAGCCTGAGGCGCATCGGAGCGCAGTTTGTAATAGCTCCAAGGTAGCCCAATCATGGCTGGCACGGTTGCCCCCAGAGGATCTCGCCCCGGCGATGTGCAGGCCTCCCTTTTTGTCAAAACAGCACCTATCTTGGTTTGAATCGCCTGTTTCGCCGCAGGTTACGCCATTGTAAGGCGACCCATCCCCGGGTTGTCGCTACAAATTGAAATCGTGGCCCCGCGCCTAGCGCCGGGGCCGCGCCGCTGACATTGGAGCCTGCATGACCAGCCCAGCCACCACCTCCCTGATCGACCGCGCCAATCTGGACCGCGACGAGGTTCGCCGCGAGCTCATGCGGGGGCTTCAGGGAGCTGACGATGGCGAGCTGTTTCTTGAATACAGCCAGTCCGAGGCGCTTGGCTTCGACAACGGCCGGCTGAAGCAGGCGACCTATGACACCGCGCAGGGTTTTGGCCTTCGCGCCGTCAAGGACGATGCCGTTGGCTATGCACATTCCTCCGACGTTTCCATTCCGGCGCTGATCCGTGCGGCTGATGCGGTCAATGCGGTCCGTGGCGGCTATGCCGGTACCTTTGCCGCAGCGCCTTCGCACACCAATGTGCGGCTCTATAGTGACGACAATCCGCTGGACGCGCCGGGCTTCGAGGCCAAGGTCAAGCTGCTGGCCGAAATCGACGCCTATGTCCGCGACAAGGACCCGCGCGTCCGCCAGGTCTCCGTCTCTCTCGGCGCCACCTGGCAGGTGGTCGAAATCCTGCGCCCGGACGGCGAGAGCTATCGCGACATCCGTCCGCTGGTCCGCGTGAATATCTCCGTCGTCGCCGGTCAGGGTGATCGGCAGGAAAGCGGCTCGAAGGGCTATGGCGGCCGCGAGGGCTATGCGCGCTTCATCGAGAGCGGGTCGTGGCGCACGGCAGCCGATGGTGCGCTGCGCGAGGCACTGGTGAATCTGGAATCGATCCCAGCCCCTGCCGGCGAAATGGATGTGGTGCTCGGCCCCGGCTGGCCCGGCGTGATGCTGCATGAAGCCGTCGGCCACGGACTCGAAGGCGATTTCAACCGCAAGCAGACCTCGGCTTTCGCCGGTCTGATGGGTCAGCAGGTTGCCGCCAAAGGCGTGACTGTCGTCGATGACGGCACGATCTCGTCGCGCCGCGGCTCGCTGTCCATCGACGACGAAGGCACGCCGACCAATCGAACAACGCTGATCGAGGACGGCATCCTGGTCGGTTACATGCAGGACCGCCAGAACGCGCGCCTGATGGGCATGAAGCCGACCGGCAACGGCCGTCGCCAAGGCTATGCCCATGTGCCGATGCCGCGCATGACCAACACCTACATGCTGGCCGGCCAGCGCGATCCCGCGGAGATTCTGGCTTCGGTGAAGAACGGCATCTATGCGGTGAACTTCGGCGGCGGCCAGGTCGACATAACTTCCGGCAAATACGTGTTTCAGTGCACCGAGGCCTACAAGATCGAGAACGGCAAGATCGGCGCGCCGCTGAAGGGCGCGATGATGATCGGCAACGGTCCGACCGACCTGCACCGCATCAGCATGATCGGCAACGATCTCGCGCTCGATGATGGCATCGGGACTTGCGGCAAGCACGGCCAGGGCGTGCCGGTCGGCGTCGGCCAGCCAACGCTGCGCATGGACAAGGTGACCATCGGAGGAACGGGCCAGTGACCACGGATACGGAAACCACAACCGTCGCATCGACTGCAAAGCGCTGGTCCGGCCAGCTGGCACAGATCGTCGCGATCGTCGGCATTGTCTTCGTCGCCAAGGGCGCGCTCGCCGAACCGTTCTATGTGCCGTCGGCCTCCATGGAGCCGACGCTGCTGATCGGCGATGCATTGCTGGCGACAAAGTTTCCCTACGGCTACTCAACAGCCTCGCTGCCGATCCATGTCTCCCTTCCCGAGACCGGCCGCGTCTTCGCGACCACGCCGAAGCGCGGCGATGTCGTGGTGTTTCGCTGGCCCGGCGACCGCTCCCAGGTCTGGGTCAAGCGGGTAATCGGCCTGCCGGGCGACCGCGTCGAACTGCGCGGCGGTCAGGTCTGGCTCAATGGCGTCGCGACGTCGGTGAAGGCCGACGGCATCGGTGCCGCGGAAGACGATAGCGGCGGCTCCGAACCGGCGCATCGTTATGTCGAAACCCTGCCCGGCGGCGTATCGCATCCGATCTTCAAGCTGCATGACAACGGCCGCCTCGACAACACGCCGGAAGTCGTCATTCCCCCCGACCATCTGTTCGTGATGGGCGACAACCGCGACAACTCCGCCGACAGCCGCGTACCGGTGTCGCAAGGTGGTGTCGGCCTGCTGCCGATGGATAACCTCGTCGGCCGTGTCGATGCCATCGTCGGCTCATGGGATCTCGGCGTGCGCAACCAGCCGGTGACCAACTGGCTATCGGGCTTCCGCATGGCGCGGTTCTTCACCGGGGTGCATTGAGCGCCGCGACAGCAGCATGCGCACAGCAGATTTCATTTCTGCTGTGCTGCGCAATCCGGTCCATGACGCGCTACTCTGCCGGCTGAATGAACTCGGTCTCCCGGACGCCTGGATCGTCGCCGGTTGTCTGACGCAAACGGCGTGGAACGTATTGACCGGCCGCAAAGTCGATTACGGCATCAATGACTACGACGTGTTTTACTTCGACCCCGATCTGTCGTGGGAGGCTGAAGATCGAATCATCGTCGGTTTCCGCGAGTGCGCTGACCGTACCGGTTCCCGCATCGAAGTACGCAATCAGGCCCGCGTCCATCTCTGGTATCCCGAGAAACACGGCAAGCCATACCCTGCCTTGTCTTGCGCAACGGATGGCATCGACCGGTTTCTCACCCGATGCACGCAAGTCGGCCTGAGCAGCAATGGTGTAGATGTCTACGCGCCAGCCGGACTTGATGACGTGGATGGATTCCTCGTGCGCCCGAATCTGGTGCCAAATTTCTCCGCAGAGGCGTATCGGACCAAGTCTGCACGCTGGCGGGCCCTGTGGCCCGAACTCAAGCTTCAAGCTCCGGAAGTTTGGCATCTCGACATGACCGGCGAGGCGGGACCGCGATGACGTTCGAAGATATCCGCACACTCGCGCGCGCTTGGCCCGAAGTCGACGATGGCACTTCCTACGGCACACCGGCTCTCAAGGTGCGCAAGAAACTGCTGGTCCGACTAAAGGAAGACGGCGACTCACTGGTGATGCCCGGCGTTCCGCGGGACGAGCGCGACATGCTCGTCGAGAACGAACCGAATATCTTCTATTTCACCGATCACTATCGCGATTATCCGATGGTGCTGATCCGCCTCTCCAAGGCGAAGCGCGCTCTGGTCGAACCGCTGCTGCGACGACAGTGGCTGGCGCTGGCCTCGAAGGCCGCACGCAATGCGTTCGAGACCGAAGGCTCTTCCCGTCAGAAGTAAGCGATCGCACGGCCGCATATGGCGACCGCGAACCAGATGGCGATGGACGCCAGCGCGCCTTGCCGCGCGCCCGCAGGCATCGGTGACAGCGGCGGCAACGCTGCGATCCTCGGCATGATGATCGCCTCAACCCAGACGACATTGAGCAAGCCCAGCGCGATTAGAGCCGCCTTGATCTGAAACACGCGGTTCAGCACGACATGACTCGCTTCGGCGGTAAACAGAATGCCGCCGGTGAGCACGAGGCCGAGAAATCCGGCAATGGCAAAGCGGCGCGCCCTGCGCAGCAGCGGACCGGGCGCCGTTGCAGCCAACCCGCCTGCAAGCCGGACATCCATCACCGCAATGGCACCGGCGAAGAACATCAGCGCGACGATGTGACCGATATTGGCGGACATATAGAGCCAGCGCGATTGCCGGATCGCAGCGCCAATTGCGGACGCTTCCATCGCCATGAAGATCGCGGGTGCGCCCTCAGTCATGAGCCGGCGCTATCGCAATTCGTAGGTCTTGCCGTCCACGGTGATGCGTTCGGCGCGCATCTCGTCCTTGTCGACGGTGGATGGATAGCCGAAGGCCGAGACGGTCTTGCCGACAGCCACGATATCGGCAGACGCCCCGCGCGCCGTCATGCGGGAGGTCGGCGCAAGAGTGACAGTCCAGGCCTTGTCGGACCCCTTGATCACGATCGTCGCGTGCGGGTTCTCGAATTTGCTGTTTTCGACAGGACCGTTCACGGTGACCGGATTGGCAGCGTCGTAGCTGCCCCAACCGTGATGGGCGACGGCGGCGACCGTCGTAACAGCAATCAGTAATCCAGCGCATGTCAGTGCGTGCAGGAGACGCGTCATGGCTCAACTCCCTTTATTGCTGGAATGCTACCTCACAACGCCCGAGATGAAACCCGGTTTTCGCCGCGGCGGCTTGATGTCGTTCTTCAGGAAGCAGCGCGCATTCTTGCCGGCATAACCGGGCCGCGCAAAGGTCCAGGCGCGGCATTTATTGTCACCCTGGCAGGCATCGCGGCAGGCATCGCCGTGCTCGGCCTTGTCGTCGTTCTTGATCTCGAACGAACGATAGTCGCCGCCAAAACGATCAGTCGAGGTTTCCACCGGACCGGTGCGCGGTTCTATGACGCCGGCGCCACGCACGCCGGAGACGCAGCAATAGCTCTCGACCCGCGGCGGCACCTTGTCTTTCAGCCAGCAAACTGCATTTTCGGAATTGTCGCTCGGATAGTTGAAGCTCCAGGCACGGCACTTCTTGTCGCGCTCGCAGATCAGCGCGCATTCGGCCGGATCGCCGGACAGTGAGACCGAGCGCGAATAATCACCGCCGGGACGATCGAAATTGGTTTGCGCCTGAGCGGGCGTAACGGCTGCGACCAACAGCATGGCGAGGGCTGTCAGACACGCTCTGAACAGGTTCCTCGGCATGCAGGATGACTTTCAGCGGTTTGCAAACGGCGTAAGAAGGACGCCATTGGAACGCCGGTCACCTGTACCGCTGATGAACGGATTTTCAGCTTCGCCAAGCCGCTGATCTAGAAGCAGTATTCCTTATAGGCTGGCGCCACCGAGCCACCCCAGGCGCCATGGAACCTGTCGAGCATCTGCTCGGCCGGAGTCTTGCCGGAATCCAGTATCCGATCGAGTGCCTCCAGATGGTGGGACTCATCGCGGCCGTGCGCGTCGAGCTTGCCGCGCCGGCGCAGGCCGCCATGGGCCAACTGCAGACACTCCTTGGCGATTTCGAACAGATAGCGATCCTTGATCTTCGCCTTGAAGCCCAACTTCGGCACATCGTCGCGCAACGCCTGTCGTTCCGCCGCAGTCCAGTTCTTGACGATGTCCCAGGCGGCATCGAGGGCGCTGTTGTCATAAAGCAATCCGACCCAGAACGCCGACAGCGCCGGCAAACGATCCGACGGCACTCCATCGGCGCCGCGCATTTCGAGATAACGCTTCAGGCGGACTTCCGGGAAAATCGTCGAAAGATGATTGGCCCAATCCGAGAGAGTGGGACGCTCGCCGGGTATCTTTTCGTTCTTGCCCGCGAAGAAGTCGCGGAACGACGAACCGGACACATCGATATAGGTATCGCCGCGCTTGACGAAATACATGGGAACATCCAGCGCGTAATCGACCCAGCGTTCGAAGCCCATGCCGTCTTCGAACGCCCACGGAATCATGCCGGAGCGGGCATTGTCGGTGTCGCGCCAGACTTCGGACCGGAACGACAGGAAGCCGTTCGGCTTGCCCTCAGTGAACGGCGAATTGGCGAACAAGGCAGTCGCGATCGGCTGCAGCGCAACGGAGACGCGCAGCTTCTTGACCATGTCCGCTTCCGAGGAGAAGTCGAGATTGGTCTGCACCGTGCAGGTCCGGTACATCATGTCCAGACCGTACTGGCCCACTTTGGGCATGTAATTGGTCATGATCTTGTAGCGGCCCTTGGGCATCACCGGAATCTGCGCGCGCGACCACGACGGCGTAAGACCGAGACCCAGAAAGCCGATGCCGAGCGGCGTCGCCACTTCGCGCACCTGCGCCAGATGCGCCATCAGTTCGGACTGCGTCTGGTGGACTGTCTCCACCGGCGCGCCCGACAATTCAAACTGGCCGCCGGGCTCAAGCGAGATTGCGCCGCCGCCGGTGACGTCATAGAGGCCGATGATATTGCCGGCTTCCATGATCGGCTCCCAGCCGAGCAGATGCTTCATACCGTCGAGCACCGCGCCGATGCCGCGCGGTCCTTCATAAGGCACGGGATTGTGACCGTTCAGCGTAAACGGCGTCTTCTCGTGTTCGGTCCCGATGCGGAATTCCGATGGTGGCTTCACGCCCGCCGCCAGCCACGCCACGAGTTCGTCGCGCGACTGCAGCGGCGTCATATCGATTTGGTCACGCGCCATGGAAATTCCGAATGAAAGGCGCTGCAATCTGTTGCGCGCGGTGTCGGGAACGCCCGCGGCCCGTGCGGGTCGCGAACGCAGGCAAAAATTTAAGGTTCATCGCGCCGGCGCGGCGTCTCTGGCGGCCGGCGATGTCACTGTCGATGCCGCTTCTTGGCACGCGCAGCCGAGCCGGTCGAGCAGGCCGCACAGTTTTGCTGCATCTGCGTCGGACAGTTTCGAGCCGACATGTTTCTCGATCGCCGTTGAATAGGCGCAGCCCATCTTCTTGTGCAACTCGCGCCCGGCAGCCGTGATCTCGACGAACAGGCCGCGCTTGTCCATCTTGCATTCGCGGCGTGCAGCCAGGCCTTCGTCGACCAGACGATCGATCAGCCGCGATGTCGAATATTGCGGTATCAGCATCTGCCTTTCGAGCTCGACCGGGCGCATCTCGCCGGTCGGCGAGCGCGACAGCTCGGCCAACGCGTCGTACCATGCGAGCGGCGGAAAACCGGCGCGCTTGAGGTCCTGCTCGACGCCGTCCAGCACCCGGCTCTGGATTCGCATCAGGCGGATCCAGGCGGCTGTCGCCTCGGTGGAAGGTTTACGTTTCATGGCTCAGTCCAAATGGTGGCGGCACCCTAGCCCACTTGATGCAGCTGCATCAATCTTGACTCGTTCATGCAAATGCATTTAGTCACCCGCGTGGTTAAACCAATGTCTTCAGGGAGGAATTTTCGATGAAGCTGTATTATTCGCCAGGCGCCTGTTCGCTCTCGCCTCATATCGCACTTCTCGAAGCTGGCCTGCCTTACGATCTCGTGAAGGTCGACCTCAAAGCCAAGAAGCTGGAAAATGGCGACGACTATCTCGCCATCAACCCCAAGGGCCAAGTGCCAGCCCTCGGCCTCGACAGCGGTGCGCTCGTGACCGAAGGTCCGGTTATCGTGCAGTACATCGCCGACCAGGCCGCTGCCAAAAATCTGGCGCCGGCCAATGGCAGCGATGCACGCCGCCAGCTGCAGGAGTATCTTGGCTTCATCAACGGCGAGCTGCACAAGAACTTCAGCCCGCTGTTCCAGCCGGTGTTCGACGACGAAGTGAAGGGCTTCTTCAAGACCCGCCTGATGGGCAAGTTCAAATATCTCGATGGCCAGCTCGCAGGTAAGGACTACCTGCTGGGCAAGGATTTCAGCGTCGCTGACGGCTATCTGTTCGTCATGCTGAAATGGGCCGACCGGATGAGCATCGATCTCTCCGAATTCAAGAACCTGATGACCTACAAGGACCGCGTCGCTGCCCGCCCGCAAGTGCAGGCCGCGCTGGAGAAGGAAGGCCTGATGAAGGCGGCGTAAGCTGCTGGCATCGCGCTGAAATACGAAAGGGCCGGATCAATGATCCGGCCCTTTTTGTTTGTGTTGGATGCCGCGTTGATCACCACATGATAGACTTGGCGCTGTCGTCCCCCCTCCCCTTGCGGGAGAGGGTTAGGGAGAGGGGTGGCCGCAAATCGCGACGCCCGAGTTCTGGGCACCCCTCTCCCCGGCCCTCCCCCGCCTAGCGAAGCTTCGCTTCGCCTTGGAGGGAGGGAGCATTACGGTCCGTGCTATCGACTACGCCGCCGCGAGCTTCTTCGGCGGGAAGCGGCCGTAGAAGGTCTCGCCCTTGGCGGCCATCTCTTCGAGCAGCTTCGGCGGGGTGAAGCGGGAGCCGTATTTAGCTTCAAGCTTGTGGCAGAGCTCGACAAACTTCTTCGTGCCCATGAAGTCGATATAGCTCAGCGTACCACCGGTGAACGGCGCGAAGCCGAAGCCGAGGATCGAGCCGACATCGGCTTCGCGCGGATCGACGATCACGTGATCCTCGACGGTACGGGCAGCTTCCACCGCCTGCACCACCAGGAAGCGCTGTTTCAGCTCCTCGACATCGAGCGTATCGGGATCGACCGGTTTCGGCAGCAGCGGAGCGATACCCTTCCAGAGAGCTTTCGAGCCCTTGCCCTTCGGCGGATACTCGTAGAAACCCTTGCCGTTCTTGCGACCGAAGCGCTCCTGCTTCTCCACCATCTCGACGATCAGCTTCTTCTGCGCCTGATCGACGGCCTGCGAACCGAGATCGGCTTCGGTGGCCTTCATGATCTTCAGCACCAGATCGAGCGCGATCTCGTCCGACAGCGACAGCGGCCCGACCGGCATACCGGCCATCTTGGCGGTGTTCTCGATCATCGCCGGCGGCACGCCTTCGAGCAGCATTTCGAGGCCTTCGGCCGTGAAGCGCAGCACACAGCGATTGGCGAAGAAGCCGCGGGAGTCGTTGACGACGATGGGCGTCTTGCCGATGACGCGGACATAGTCGAGCGCAGTGGCCAGCGCGACATCGCCGGTGTTCTTGCCGACGATGATCTCCACCAGCATCATCTTCTCGACCGGCGAGAAGAAGTGAATGCCGATGAACTTGGACTGGTCCGCGAATTCTTCGGCGAGCGAGTTGATCGGCAGCGTCGAGGTGTTCGACGCGATGATGGCGCCTTCCTTCAACAACGGCTGCACCTTCTTGTAGATCTCGGCCTTGACGGCGCGATCCTCGAACACGGCCTCGATAACAAGATCGCACTCCTTGATAACGTCGAAGTCCGCCGTTGCCGTGATCCGCGCCATCAGCGCCGTCTTGTCGGCTTCCTTGGCGCGGCCCTTGGCGATCAGGCCATCGATGGCTGCGATGCAATGACCGAGGCCCTTGTCGGCGCTGGCCTGATCGCGATCGATCAACACGACCTCCATGCCGCCACGCGCGGAGACGAAGCCGACTGATGCGCCCATGAAGCCGGCACCGATGACGGCGAGCTTCTTGACCTTGGTCGGCGGCACGTTCTGCGGACGACGCGCACCCTTGTTGAGCTCCTGCATCGACAGGAACAGGCTGCGGATCATCGCCGCCGCTTCCTTGGTCTGCAGGATATGCGCAAACTGGCGTGACTCGACACGCAGCGCCGCATCCATCGGCAGCTGCAGGCCTTCATAGACGCACTGCATGATGGCGCGGGCCGCCGGATAATTGTCGAAGGTCTCGCGGCGATAGATGGCGTTGCCAGCGGGGAACATCATCATGCCCTGCTTGGAATAGACGGGGCCGCCGGGCAGCTTGAAGCCCTTCTCGTCCCAAGGCGCGACAGCCTTGCCTCCAGCCTTGATCCACTCCTTCGCGGCCGAGATGAGATCGGCTGATGGCACCACCGCGCCGACGATACCCATCGCCTTCGCCTTGACGAGATTGATCGCTTCGCCCTTGAGCAGCATCTGCATCGTGTCTTGCGGCTGCAGCATGCGCGCCAGGCGCTGGGTGCCGCCGCCACCTGGGAACAGGCCGACCTTGATTTCAGGCAGACCCAGACGCGTCTTCGGATTTTCCGCAGCAACGCGATAGTGGCAGGCCAGCGTCAGCTCGAACGCGCCGCCGAGCGCGAGGCCGTTGATGGCCGCGACCCATGGCTTGCCGGAGGTCTCGATCTTGCGCAGCGTCAGCGACAGCTTGCGGCTCTCGTCGAACAGCATCTGCTGCGCGGCTTCCTCGCCCTTGGCAGCCCTGGTCTCGGCAAACACCTTGCCCATGCCTTCGAGCATCGACAGATCGGCACCGGCCGAGAAAGCTTCCTTGCCGGAGGTGATGACAACGGCCTTCACGGCGGCATCCGCAGTGGTCTGATCGACGATGGCCCCGAGTTCCTCGATGGTCGCTACGTCGAGCACATTCATCGAACGGCCGGAGATGTCCCAGGTGACGAGCGCGATGCCGTCGGCGTCGGTCTCAACCTTGAAGTTCTTGAAGGTCATGTTGGCCACTCCTTACACGCGTTCGATGATGGTGGCGGTGCCCATGCCGCCGCCGATGCAGAGGGTGACGAGGGCCGTCGATTTGTTGGTGCGCTCGAGTTCGTCCAGCACGGTGCCGAGGATCATCGCGCCGGTGGCGCCGAGCGGATGGCCCATGGCGATGGCGCCGCCGCAGACATTGATTTTCTCATTGTCGATATCGAAAGCCTGGATAAAGCGCAGCACCACCGAGGCGAAGGCTTCGTTGAGCTCGAACAGATCGATGTCCGACAGCTTCATGCCGGAACGCTCCAGCACCTTCTTGGTGACGTCCACCGGACCGGTGAGCATCATCGCCGGCTCGGAGCCGATATTGGCAAAGGCGCGAATCTTCGCGCGCGGCTTCAAGCCCGCCTTCTTGCCGGCCGCCTCGCTGCCGAGGAGCACGGCGCCAGCGCCATCGACGATACCCGACGAGTTGCCGGCGTGATGGACGTAGTTGACGCCTTCGATTTCCGGATGCGACTGGATCGCCACGGCATCGAAGCCGCCCATCTGCGCCATCGTCACGAAGGACGGCTGCAGCGCGGCCAGTGACTGCATCGTCGTGGACGGACGCATATGCTCGTCCTTGGCCAGAATGGTGAGGCCGTTGATGTCCTTCACCGGAATGACCGAGTTCTTGAAGCGGCCTTCATCCCAGGCCTTGGCAGCGCGCTGCTGGCTCTGCACCGAATAGGCATCGACGTCGTCGCGGGAGAAACCGTATTTGGTCGCGATCAGATCTGCCGACACGCCCTGGGGCATGAAATAGGCGGGCACAGCGATCGAGGGATCGACCGGCCAGGCACCACCAGCCGCGCCGATACCGACGCGGCTCATGCTCTCGGCACCGCCGCCGATGGTCATGTCGTGCTGGCCCGACATGATCTGCGCCGCGGCGAAGTTCACAGCGTCGAGGCCGGAAGCGCAGAACCGGTTGATCTGGATGCCCGGCACGTCATTGCCGTAGCCGGCCGACAGCGCAGCCATGCGCGCGATATCGCCGCCGGCTTCGCCGACCGGATCGACCACGCCGAGGATGACGTCATCGATGGTGCCCGGCTGCAGGTTGTTGCGCTCCTTCAGCGCCTTCAGCGGCGCAGTGGCGAGCGCCAGTGCAGTCACCTCATGCAGCGAGCCATCGGCCTTGCCGCGGCCGCGCGGCGTGCGAACGTGATCGTAGATATATGCCTCGGGCATTCATTCTCTCCCGGTTGTCGGATAGTTGATCTATCGGCTCGTCATTGCGAGGAGCACTTGCGACGAAGCAATCCAGTCTTCGCTTTTGGCTTTCTGGATTGCTTCGCTGCGCTCGCAATGACGGCGTGTGTTGGTGATGACGGAGTACTTATTAATCTCAGAACGCTTCCGCAGGAAGCTCCATCGTCGTCGCGCTTCCGGTCTGGATGCGGGCGAGATGGAGTGCGGTTTCGGGCAACATCCGCTCCATGAAGAAGCGGCCGGTGACCAGCTTGGTCGTCAGATAGGGTGTCGCGCCATCAGTGGCAATCTTGTCCTGCGCCACCTTGGCCATCTTCGCCCACATATAGGCGAAGGCCGTGAGGCCGAACAGCTGCATGTAATCGGTGGCGCCGGCACCGGCGTTGTCGGGCTTCATCATGGCGTTGTTCATCAGCCACATGGTCGCCTGCTGCAGATGACCGAGCGCATTCGAGAGCGGATCGATGTAAGGCTTCATGGCTTCGTCAGCGCCATGCTCCTTCGCAAATGCGCCGACCTCGCCGAAGAACGCCATCGCGGCACGGCCGCCATCGCGCGGCAGCTTGCGGCCGACCAGATCGAGTGCCTGGATGCCGTTGGCGCCTTCATAGATCATGGCAATACGCGCGTCGCGCACGAACTGCTCCATGCCCCATTCGGCGATATAGCCGTGGCCACCGAACATCTGCTGCGCTGAGACCGCGTTGGCAAAACCGCCATCGGTGAGCACGCCCTTCAGCACGGGCGTCATCAGGCCCATATGATCGTCGGCAGCCTGACGCTCCTTCGGATCGTCCGAGCGATGCGCGACGTCGCTCTTCAGCGCGGTCCACACCACCATGGCACGGGCGGCTTCGTTGAAGGCGCGGATGGTGAGCAGCGTGCGGCGCACGTCCGGATGCACCATGATCGAATCGGCCGGCTTGTCCGGCGACTTCGGCCCCGTGAGCGAACGGCCCTGCAAACGGTCCTTCGCATAGGCGACCGCGTTCTGATAGGCGACTTCGGACTGCGCAAGGCCCTGCACGGCAACGCCGAGACGGGCTTCGTTCATCATCACGAACATGCCCTGCATGCCCTTGTTCTCTTCACCGATCAGCCAGCCGGTGGCGCCGTCGTAATTCATCACGCAGGTGGAATTGCCGTGGATGCCCATCTTGTGCTCGATCGAGCCGCACATCACGCCGTTGCGTGCGCCGATCGATCCATCGGCATTGACCATGAACTTCGGCACAACGAACAGCGACACGCCCTTGATGCCGGCTGGTGCGCCCTCGATGCGGGCCAGCACCAGATGGATGATATTGTCGGCAAGGTCGTGCTCACCGGCCGAGATGAAGATCTTGGTGCCGGAAATCTTGTAGCTGCCGTCCGCCTGTGGCGCGGCCTTGGTGCGCAGCAGGCCCAGATCCGTGCCGCAATGCGGCTCGGTCAGGTTCATGGTGCCGGTCCATTCGCCGGCGACCATCTTGGGCAGGAACATCGACTTCTGCTCGGGCTTGCCGTGCACGATGAGTGCTGCGGTCGCGCCCATGGTGAGGCCGCCATACATCGAGAACGCCATATTGGCGGAGATCTGAAATTCGGCGACGGTCTGCGACAGCGTCACCGGCAGGCCCTGGCCGCCGAATTCAGCGGGAGCCGAGAGGCCGAGCCAGCCGCCCTCGGCGACCTGCTTGTAGGCTTCCTTGAAGCCTCTCGGCGTGGTCACGCTGCCGTCGTCGTTGCGCTTGCAGCCTTCGAGATCGCCGACGCGATTCAGCGGCTGCAGCACTTCTTCGCTGAGCTTGGCGGCTTCGCCCAGAATCGCCTCGCGCACATCGGCAGACGCGTCGGCAAAGCCGGGCAGATTGTTGTAGCGATCGAACTGAAACACGTCGTTGAGCAGGAAGCCGACGTCTTCGAGCGGGGCTTTGTAGCTGGGCATGGAATTCTCTCGGTTTGAATTCGATTGATCGGATGATACGGCGCCGCCGTGTCAGATTTACGCAATTGTTATCGGAGATGAAGCAGGCAGCTGGCGGCTCATTGCCGCGCCAATTCCTCGCCCATCAACCGGTGCAACAGGTTGATGGCCTTGAGCGGCCTGACCATCACCTTGAAGTGGGTAATGCGGCCATCAGCGGCGAAGGTGATCATGTCGACGCCATTGATTTTGATGCCTTCGATCTCGTTCTCGAATTCGAGCACCGCGCCGTTGTCACTGCGCCATTCGCCTTTGTAAGCGAAGCCAGCGCCACCCAGCACTTTCTCTGCAGTCGTCAGATACTTGAACACGATCTCACGGCCCCGCTGCGGCGCATGCACGACCGGGCTTTCGAACACGGCGTCCGGATGCAGCAGGTCCCACAGCATCGCCCGATCATGAGACCGCATGAAGCTGTACCATTTATCGAGGCCGCTCACGCTCATCGGCTCTCCCTCCCGCATCGGGCACTGTTCGGCCAGCGCCGCTCCATACACTTCTGCATGGAGGTTAACGCCAGAGCGTGGATTTCGTCAATACACATGTGTATGGTCGGGGAATGGATGACCAACTGACCAAGGACCGCCTGACACGCTCGGCCTGGCTCGATCACGGGCTGAGGATCCTCGCGCGGCAGGGCGCCGATGCGCTGAAGGTCGGTGCGCTGGCCACCGGGCTGAATGTGTCGCGCGGTAGTTTCTACTGGCATTTCAAGGATATATCTGAATTTCGACTGCAGCTTCTGCAGCGCTGGCAGGAGCGGACGACCGATCAGGTGATCGAGGGGATCGACGCCTCGGTCGCTGGCGCCGCACGTCTGACCCACCTGATGAAGCTCGCTTTCAACGAAGACCGCAGCCTGGATCGCGCCATCCGCGCCATGGCCTCGACCGACACAGACGTCGCCAAAATGGTCGCCTCGGTGGATGCGAGGCGGGTCGGCTATATGGCGAAATGGTTGATTGAGGCCGGGGTAGAAAGCCAGCGGGCACTGCCCCGCGCCGAGTTTCTCTATTGGGCCTATATCGGCCAGTCCGCGGTGATGGATCCGCGCCACAGCGCCATCACCGAACTGGATGTCGACGATTTGAGTGCGCTGTTTACGCGCTGACGCCAAAGTCAGAGACATCCGATCCTACCTGCAAATCGGCGCAAGTATATCAGCGAGTTAACTTTTAAGGCTGGCCGAGCCCGATCCTTAACCCGTTATTTACCCTAACCCTGAAAAGTCCGGATCAGAGGCAGACGACCCGCGCGCGTTACGATTGTCTTCACAATGGGACGCGCGGGGGAGGCTGCAGGCGCTGGTGGGCGTCAAGCTCGGAACCGGACCAAAGCATGAATTCGCGCGTATCGTGGAGTGTTGACGGGATTGAGCCATCGGTTCGCGAGCGGGCCGAAGCTGCGGCGCGCCGTGCCGGCATGTCGCTCGGCGACTGGCTGAACTCGACCATCGGCGAAGCTCCCCCGCGCTACAACTCGCCCAATGCACGCCCTCGCGACCAGGAACGCCCCCTTACCCCGCGTGCAGCGCTGCCGCAGCGCGACGCTGCCGATGTGGTCGAAATCCACGAGCGGCTCGATGCCATTGCCCGGCAGATCGAATTGTTCTCGAAGCCTGCCCAGCGCAGCAGCGAGCCCGGTGTTGCGCGCCAGCTCAATGATGCGATTTCGCGGCTTGATGCGCGTTTGTCGCAGATCAGCGAGCCCACATATCGCCCCGCGCCGCAGCAGCCGCGCATCGATATGGTCGAGCGCGCCGCCAATCAGGTCTATAGCGCGTCGCCACCGATCGATCCGTTCTCGCTGGATTTCGCCATCGCCGAGATTGCCGCCCGTCAGGGTGAGCTCGATGGCACGCCGCGCATGGCGCCGCCGATTGCGCCGTCCTTCGTGCAGCCGCCTTATGCACACCCCGCCCCGCCGATGCCGCAGAGCTTCATGCCGGACATGTCCGGCCTGGAGCGGCAGCTGTTCCAGATCACGACCAAGATCGATGCGCTGCAGCGCCCGGACAACAATATCGAGCAATCGATCGCGGCCTTCCGCGGCGAACTCGCCGAGATCCGCAACGTCATCACCGAAGCGATGCCGCGCCGCGCCATCGAGTCGATCGAGAACGAGATCCGTGAACTCGGCCGCCGCATCGATGACAACCGCCACAGCGGCATCGACGGCGACGTGCTGGCCAATCTCGAACGCGCCCTCGCCGACATCCACAAGACGCTGACTACGCTGACGCCGGCCGAACAGCTCGCCGGCTTCGACGAGGCGATCCGCAATCTCGGCGGCAAGATCGACATGATCGTGCGCTCGAGCAACGATCCCGGCACCATGGAACAGCTGCAGGGCGCGATCGCCGCGCTGCGCGCCATTGTTTCCAACGTCGCCTCCAACGAAGCGCTCGGCCGTCTCAGCGACGACCTGCAGACGCTGTCGTCGAAGGTCGATCAGCTCGCACGCGCCGACAACAGCGATTCATTTGCCGCGCTCGAAGCGCGCATCATGACACTGACGGCAGCGCTGGAAAATCGCGAGCGCCCGGCTGTCATGGCCAGCTCGGATCATCTGGAAACCGCATTGCGGACGCTGTCCGAGCGTCTCGACCATATGCCGGTCGGCAATGACTCGTCGTCGGCCTTCGCGCATCTCGAACAGCGCGTCTCCTATCTGCTCGAGCGGATGGAGAGCATCACCGATACGCGCGGCAACAATCTCGGCCGCGTCGAGGACGGGCTGCAGGACATCCTGCGCCATCTCGAACGCCAGCAGTCGATGTTCGCCGCGCTGGACAATCCCCGCAGCAAGGCGCCATCGGTCGATCCCGGGCTGGTCGACACGATCAAGCGCGAATTGTCCGACATGCGCTTCAGCCAGTCGGAAACCGACCGTCACACGCAGGATTCGCTTGAGGTCGTACACTCCACGCTCGGCCATGTGGTCGATCGCCTCGCAAGGATCGAAGGCGATCTGCGCGCCGTCAGCGCCGCGCCGGCCAAGCAATCCGCGCCCGTTGCAACACCCGCTCCGACCTCGCGCCCCGCGACTGCACCAGATGTTTCGGTGCCGGCTCCGCCGCGTCCGCAGATGCCCAATCCGGTGAAGCCACAGGCTGCGCCGTCGCAGGTCGAGGTGCGTCCACCGCAGGTTCATTTCGATGCCGCGCCGCGCGACTTCGCGGCTACGGCGATCTCGCACGAACCGGCATCGGCCTTCCCGATGCCGAAGGCGATCAGCGACATTCTCGATCCACCACCCGCGCCAAAGCCAGTCGCGCAGTCTGCATCCGCTACCGAGCGTCCGTCGCCGCGCCCGATGGTTGACCCGGCCCTGCCGCCGGATCATCCGCTCGAACCTGGCACGCGTCCGCAGGGCCGCGGCGCATCGCCATCCGAACGCATCGCCGCGTCGGAAGACGCGATCAGCGAAATCGCCGGCAATGCCCCCGAACAGGCCACCGCGTCGAGTTTCATTGCTGCCGCGCGTCGCGCCGCACAGGCCGCCGCCGCAACCGGCAACGACAAGTCCAGGTCTGACAAATCCAGGACCGACAAATCGAAGGCCACCAGATCCGGACCGCAGCTCGCCGATAGCGAAAAGTCGTCCTCCACGATCGGCTCGAAGATCCGCTCGCTGCTGGTCGGCGCCAGCGTGGTCGTGATCGTGCTCGGCTCGTTCAAGATGGCGATGACGCTGCTGGACAGCGGCTCGCCGGCGCCGGTGGCCGAGAATATTCACTCGGCACCGCCGCTGCAGCTGAACGCGCCCGAGCCGGCCGAGGCCCTGACCAAGCCCGCCGCTCCGGTGCCTGCCACGCCGTCGATGACATCACCCACCCCGATCGGCAAGCAGTCGCTGATCGCACCGCCGCCCACCGCCGTCGAGCCCGCGCCGCAGCCAGTGCCACAGGCCGCGCCTGTGCCATATGTGTCGCCCGATGTGACCGGCAGCATTGCCGCGCCGCAGGCCAGTGCCGCCGGGCCGGTGTTGCCGTCGAGCGGTCAGAAGATCACCACAGCCTCGATCCCCGCCGGCGAGCGCCTGCCCGAGACCATCGGCAGCACCGCGTTGCGCAACGCGGCGCTCAAGGGCGACGCCTCTGCTGCGTTCGAAATCGGCGTCCGCTATGCCGAAGGCAAGGGCGCAGCGCAGAACTACGACGAAGCCGCCAAGTGGTATGACCGCGCGGCGCAGGCCAATGTCGTGCCGGCCATGTTCCGCCTGGGCGCGCTGTTCGAGAAGGGCCTCGGCGCGAAGAAGGATCTAGACGTCGCCCGCCGCTATTACGTGCTCGCCGCCGACCGTGGTAACGCCAAGGCGATGCACAATCTCGCCGTGCTCGATGCCGACGGCGGCACCAAGGGCGCCAACTACAAGAGCGCGTCGTACTGGTTCCGCAAGGCAGCCGATCGGGGCGTCGCCGACAGCCAGTTCAATCTCGGCATCCTCTATGCCCGCGGCATCGGCGTCGAACAGAACCTCGCCGAGAGCTTCAAGTGGTTCAGCCTCGCCGCCTCCCAGGGCGACGTCGATGCCGGCCGCAAGCGCGATGACATCGCCAAGCGTCTCGACCCACAGTCGCTGGCCGCCGCCAGGCTGGCGGTCCAGACTTTCGCGCCGGAAGGCCAACCCGATGACGCCATTAACGTGGCCACTCCCGCGGGCGGTTGGGATGCTGCGCCGGCACAGGTCGGGGCGAAAGCATCGATGGGCAAGCGAGCTGCGCGCTAAGACAGATTTTTCTGGCCGCCGGATCGAACCGGCGGTCTTATTTCCTCAACAAACCTTCAGCAGACTTGCCGCGGTGAAGTGCGCGCCGGGCCGGACTGAACGACGAGGAAAACTGGTTTGTCTTTTCGAAATGACGACACATCGGGGGACGCGGAACGCCCATCAGGGATTCCTACGGTCAACCCCTGGGCCGCAGGTCCCGCCGAGCCGTCTGCCCCACCGCAGCCCCCGCTGCCCGAGCCACCGCGCAGCAAATGGTTCAACTGGCCCTCGGTCGCATTCGCGGTCGTAATATTCGGCGGTATCGGCGCGCAGGCCTATCAGGAGCTCTCCAAACCGGAGGCCTGGGCCTATTGGAAAGACCTCTATATCTCGCCGAGCATGGCGTCTTCGGAGGTCGGAAGTCTCGATCCGGACAATTCGGGCCGCGGCCGTCCAGCGCTGGCGATCACGGGCGAGATCGGGCCAGCCACTGCGAGCTGGTTTCGCGAAAAGCTCGATGAAGCCAAACTCGCGCCCGGCGATACCGTGCTGCTGTCGTCTCCAGGCGGAAATGTCGGCCAGGCCATCATCATGGGCGAGATCATCCGTGCGCGCGGGCTGACCACCGCCGTGGGCACGGTGGATTCGGCCGGCCGGATCAAACCGTCCTACTGCGCCAGCGCCTGCGTGATGACCTATGCGGGCGGCAAGGCCCGCATAGGCGTCGAGGGCTCGCGGCTGGGCGTCCACCGCTTTGTATCTCCCAAGCCGGGCGCTGACCCCACCGCATCGGCGCAGCGCACCATGGGCTATGTGCTGAACTACATGACCAAGATGGGCGTCGCCTCGTCGGCCGTCGAGGCGATGTCAGCCACCGAGAAAATCCGCTGGCTCGGCACCAGCGAAGCCGCCGCCATGAACCTCGTCACCGATCCGGCCAGGAAGTCGTGACACCGCGGGCCTGCGCCTGGCCCAACAAAATTTACCACCTTGAAAGGTGTATCATCGTTAGAGGCGGAAAACCGCGCCTGTACCGGATTCTTTAATCCCATCAACGGACGATATCGTCTAAGACGGGGACGCGGCTCGCAATCCGCGCCGCCTCCAGAACCACGCCATGAGCGGTTTCGGCCCAACTCAGGGCCAGAATCCCGAAGCGAACGCGCGTGCAACTGTATCTCCCGATCGCCGACATTCCGATCAATGTGTTGCTCATCCTGGCGATGGGCGCTGCGGTCGGCTTCGTCTCCGGCATGTTCGGGATCGGCGGCGGCTTCCTGATGACACCGCTACTGATTTTCGTCGGCATCGCCCCCGCGGTGTCGGTCGCGTCAGTGGCGAGCCACATTGCCGCCTCGTCTTTCTCCGGTGCGCTGTCCTACTGGCGACGCCGCGCCATCGATCCCGCGCTTGCGACCGTCCTTCTGACCGGCGGCGTGGTCGGCACAGCGCTCGGGGTGTGGGCCTTCACGCAGCTGCGCAATCTCGGCCAGCTCGACCTCACGATCTCGCTGTCCTATGTGATCCTGCTCACCGCCGTCGGCAGCTTGATGTTCTGGGAGGGCCTGCGCGCGCTGCTGCGCATCCGGCGCGGTGATCCCGTGAACTTGCGCCGGTCCGGCAGCCATAGCTGGGTCCACGGCCTACCGCTCAAAATGCGGTTCAAGCGCTCCAAGATCTATCTCTCGGTGATCCCGGTGATCGCCGTCGGCCTCCTGATCGGCTTCATCGGCGCCGTGATGGGCATCGGCGGCAGCTTTATCCTGATCCCGATCCTGATCTACTGGCTGCGCATTCCGACTTCGACGGTCATCGGCACATCCATGGTGCTGACGCTGGTCACTATGGTGATCGCAACATTGCTGCACGCCGTCACCAATCATCTGGTCGATGCGGTGCTGGCCCTCATCCTGATGGTCGGCGGCGTCACCGGCGCACAATTCGGTGCCCGCGCCGGACAGAAGATTCGCGGCGAGCATTTGCGCCTGCTGCTGGGCCTGCTGATCCTGGCGGTCGGCGTCCGCTTCGCGGTGGAACTGGTCGTTCGCCCCGCAGATCTGTTCACGATCCGCGATACCGGAGGCGTCGCTCCATGATACGCGCGCTCCCGATCATCGCCGCACTCGGCATCGGAATGCTCGCCCCGGCCCGCGCCGAACAACTGATCGTTTCGGTGTCGAACCATCGCGTGACCGTGACGCCGAATTATGCCGGCGAGGAACTGGTGCTGTTCGGCGCTGTCGAGAAAGACGACAAGACACCGCCCGGCCGCAACAACTACAATCTCGTCGTCACCGTCAACGGACCGCGCACCGACCTCATGACCCGGCGCAAGGAGCGCCGCTTCGGCATCTGGATCAACACGGATTCGCGCCAGTTCCTGCAGGTACCGTCCTATCTCGCCGTGTTTTCCAACCGTCCGATGGACGCCATCGCGCCTGCCGACGTGCAGCGCCGCCAGCAGCTCGGAATCAATAACGTCCTGCTGACCCAGCGCGTCGGCACCGACTATGCGGACGTCGTGGCGACAGACCCGTTCCGCAGCGCCTTTGTGCGACTGCGCAAGGAACACGGACTGTATCGCGAGGAGACCTCAGCGGTGACATTCCTGACACCGACGCTGTTCCGAACCAGCATTCCGCTACCCGCCGAAGTGCCCATCGGAACCTACGATGTCGAGATCAAACTGTTCGCCGACGGTGCGCTGATCTCGAAAGCGGAGACGGCGTTCGATATCGTCAAGGTCGGCTTCGAGCAGTTCGTCGCCAATGCCGCGCGCAATCACGGTTTCATCTACGGACTGCTCACCGCCGCGATGGCGCTGATGTCCGGCTGGGCCGCATCGATCGTGTTCCGGCGGGATTAACTCTACTCTCGCCCCCGTCATTGCGAGGAGCCCTTGCGACGAAGCAATCCTATCTTCCTTCGCTTGTGGCCTTCTGGATTGCCGCGTCGCTTCGCTCCTCGCAATGACGGTTGAGGATTCTGCGCGCTACAAAAATATCCCCACCACCATCGCCACCACACTGACGGCCATTGCTGCAGTCGACAGCCAACCGAGCCAGTGCAACGGCCCCTTGATCACAAAATCGCCCATCACATCCTTGCGGCGCGACATCACCATCAGCAGCACCATCACCGGCACTGCCAGAACGCCGTTGATGACGGCGCTCCAGTACAGCGCCGAGATCGGGTTAATCGAGGTGAAATTCAGCGCGATCCCGATCACCGCGGACAGTGCCAGAACCGAGTAGAACGCCACGGCCTCGCGCGGCTTGCGATCAAGGCCGACCAGCCAGCGCTGACCTTCGCCCACAGCATAGGCAGTTGAGCCTGCGAGCACCGGGATCGCCAGCAGACCCGTGCCGACGATGCCCAGCGCAAATATCCATTCCGCGAATACTCCGGCGATCGGACGCAAGGCTTCAGCCGCCTGCGCCGAGGTCTCGATATCCGTCTTGCCTGAGGCATTGAGCGTGGCCGCAGCCGTAATGATGATCGACAGCGCGATCAGGTTGGAGAACGCCATGCCGACGATCGTGTCGGCCCGAATGCGCGAAAACTCCATCGCGGCACCAATCGGCCTCTCGATCAACGGAGCTTTGGCGGGATCGATACGTTCATCCTCCGCCTCCTGCGAGGCCTGCCAGAAGAACAGATATGGCGAAATCGTCGTCCCGAGAATGGCGACTATGGTGGTGAGATACGAGCCACTCCAGGTGATTTGCGGCAGCAGGATGCCTGTGAGAGCCGCGCTCCAGTCGACCTTCACGACCGCAAGCGCGGCGACATAGGAGAACAGGCAGAGCGTCAGCCACTTCAGCACCGAGACGTAGCGCTTGTAGTCGAAGAAAATCTGCGCGCCTACCGAGAGCGCGCCGAACAGAACGACATAGACGATGCCATGACCTCCAACGAGCAGTTTGGTGGCATCGGCCATGGCGCCGAGATCGGCCGCGATGTTGATCGTGTTGGCGATGAACAGCAGTGACACGATGAGGTGCAGCAGCGATGCCGGATAGTGCCGGCAGACATTGCCGGAAATGCCGCGACCGGTCACGCTGCCTACGCGTCCGGAAATTTCCTGGATCGCGACCATCAGCGGAAAGGTCAGCAGCATGGTCCAGCCGATGCCGTAGCCGAGCTGCGCCCCGGCCTGGCTATAGGTGCCGATGCCGGACGGATCGTCGTCGGAAGCGCCGGTGATCAGACCAGGACCAAGCCGTTTCAGAAAACCTTTCGGACCAGCAGCTTCTCCCTCCTGATCATCAGGCTTCTTCTCGCTCGACTGGTCCGACATCTGATCCCTGCCATCTCACCGCTCGGCAACGTGCCGTCGCAGCTAACGTTCCGAAGCAGGGACTGGCAATGGGCTAGATCAAGGTCCGCACACCCGGTTCGAGAATACGCAGACGGGCACCGAAGCCGAGCGTGTCGAAGGATGCGCGCAGGTCGCCGGCGGTCTGTTTAAAATGCGCCCATCCGTCGGTGTGCACCGGCACAATCGTCGCATCGGGAAATGCGCGCGCCGTCTCGATCGTGTCGTTGGTGTCCATGGTGAGGTGGAATGGCCCGCGGGTTTGCGCTGCGCCGGCGAAGGGTAGCACAACGCCGGCCGGAAAACGCCGCGCGACCTCGGCGACACCATCGAACCAGACGGTGTCGCCTGTAATGTAGATCGGCCTGCTCCCTGGCGCGTTCGAGCTCAGCACGAATCCGATGACATCGCCCGACAGCGGCTCGATGCCGGCCGGGCCATGACGCGCGGGCGTCGCGGTGATCGTCAGCGAGTGACCATCCTTGCCTGTAAGTTCGGTGCTATCCCATGGCGCGAGACCCTCGACATCCCCACCGAGGCGCTTGGCGCCCGCAATGGTTGTCAGTGCGCGCGGCGCGTGGCGCAGGAAATCGCGCCCGGAGTTATCAAGGTTGTCGGAGTGCTGATCGTGACTGAGCAACACCGCATCAACCGCGCCGACTTGCGCGGCGGAGATCGCGGGACCGACGAGTTTTTCCAGCGTGACATGCGGCAGCTTGTAGGCGCCCGGATGATCGAAGGTCGGATCGGTGAGCAGCCGGAAGCCGTCGAATTCAATCAGCGCGGTGGGTCCGCCAATCAAAGTGATGGTGAGAGACATGAACTACTCCTGTCGCAGGGGGGCTGGTGAAGCGGCCGGTCTGGTGACGAGATAGATACCGAGGGCGACCGGGACGATCCCCAGGAGATCACGACTTTCAACATGCTCGCCGAGCACCATCCAGGCGAACAGCATGCCGAGTGGCGGCATCAGGAAGTGATAGGCGCTGGCAGCGGTGGCGCCGCAGGTCTTCAGCAGGTGAAACCACAGCAGATAACCGAGGATAGAACCGCCCAATGTCAGGAATGCAAACGAAGCGATCAATCGCGCACTCGGCACGATCGCGCCGATATCGGAAAACGTGAGCGCCACCGGGATCAGCACCACGCCGGCCACAAGATTCTGCACGCCGTTGCCCAGCCACAGGCTGCCCTTCGGTGCCAGCAGCTTGAACAGGATCGTCCCGGTCACGATGGATGCGAGCGATGCCAGCGTGAATACGATGCCCTGCGCGCTGTCGGTGCCCACCGATATGCGGTGCCAGACGATCGAGGTGACGCCGGCGATGCCGAGCAAGAGCCCGGCGACCTTGCGTCCGGTGAGCGGCTCCTTCAGCAACAGCGCTGCGAACACAGCCGTAAATACCGGGTTTGCGCTGACGACCAAGCCACCGAGACCGGCGGAGATGGTTTGCAGGCCGGTATAGCCGAGGCCGAGATACAGCGCGTTATTGGCCAGGCCGATGACGGCGTAAGCCGCGACATCGCGCCAGGACAGCGACCAGGCACCGCGGCGCAGGGCGGAAATCCCAAGGATCAGAACACCCGCGAGCGAAAACCGCGCAGCGAGCAGAATGAGCGGCGGGCAATCGGTAACAGCGATCTTCCCTGCGACGAAGGAGAAACTCCAAAGCAGACAGAAGATGCCGATATAGATCGGCAGCGGATTGAAGGCGGCACGGGGAACCGCAACTGACGGCGCGAGGGACATCGGAAATCTCCTTTGCCACCGGTCTATGCGCCCGCCTTCCCATTTGGAAATTAAATGATATACTTGTTGTCAGTTGAAAAACGAATGGAAAGCCGATGCTGGATCTCGAACTCCTGCGCAGCTTCGTCTCAGTGGTCGATGCCCGCGGCTTTACCCGCGCCGGCGAGCGCGTTCACCGCACCCAATCCACCGTCAGCCAGCAAATCAAGCGACTGGAAGAGGATATCGGCCAGCCGCTGCTGAACCGCACCGGCAAGGACGTGACCCCGACCGAAGCAGGCGAGCGGCTCCTGTCCTATGCGCGACGGCTGCTTGCGCTGGCGGAGGAAGCCCGCGACGTGCTGGCCCGGCCGACCAATGAAGGCGCTGTCAGGCTCGGCATCCCCGAGGATTTCGCGGCCTATCGCCTGACCGAATTGCTGGCGAATTTTTCGCGATCCCGGCCCGGCTTGCGGCTCGACGTGCGCGCCGACCAGAGCACGTATTTGCGCCGCGATCTCGAACGCGGCGAACTCGACCTGGCACTGTTCAAGCGCGCCGCCGGTGAGAAAGGTGGCATTGCGGTGTGGCCCGAGCGGATCCATTGGGTCACGAGCAAGGCGCATCCGATCGACCCCGCCATCCGGTCGGTCCCGTTGATCGGCTTTCCCGCCGGCTGCCTTTACCGGACCCGCGCAATCCATGCCATCGAGGCGGCAGGCCGCAGTTGGCACATGGCCTATACGAGCTCCGGCCTCGCCGGCATCCAGGCCGCGGTCGCCGCGGGACTTGGCCTCAGTATCCTGTCCGACATGGCTATCCAGGCCGACCATCGCATCCTGACCGCGAAAGAAGGCTTTGCGCCGATCGACCAGACTGAAGTGACGCTGATGGCCGCCCCCGATGCGAGCCCAGCAACGCTGCGGCTTGCCGACCACCTCGCCGAGTTCTGCGATACGGTGCAGGCGAAGGCGGCGTAAGGCCGCTCTTTCTTTTAATGCTCGTCGGTTTGCAGGGCCATGAAGCCATGCTTCGGACACGCCCCCAAGGAGCCCTCCATGCCGACATCCGACGCTGTTACTGTTGAGGCTCTGAGTCCCACGTCGTTCGAACCCTTCGGATGGGTGCTCGGCAAAACCGATCCTCTCAAAAAAGACGCGGTCGGCTTTCGAAGCCCGGCGAGCGATTTCTGGCACGAACACTTCTTTGATCCCGGCACGGGAGGCAACACCGAGGTCTTGTGGGTCGAGTATCGTGACAACAATCCGCTTGTCTCAAAGCTCGAAGTCCATCACCTGACCCAGCAGGCGGTCGTGCCTCTCACGAAAGAGATCGTTCAGGTCCTTTGCTTGAGTGACGCAAACCGGCAGCCGGATTTGTCGACCCTCCGAGCTTATCGTTTGTCTCCTGGCGTCGGAATCTGCATGCGCGCCGGCGTTTGGCACGCAACGCGCGCCGACAATGCGACCTGCCTGATGCTGACCCGAGGCTCGACGACGGAGGATCTTATCGACCATCTCGTCAACAGCCAGCCCGCAAAGGAGACTGCCATCCTGGAAATCCCGCAGGTTCGCCTGATCCAGGCAAAATGACGATCTATTGGATATCGCTGATCTAGCAACAGCGCGACGCAGCAATCGCGTGCATGCGCCGATCACCGAGCACATGGGCAATGAAGCCGAGGGTCTGGAAGATCCTGGCGAATGCCGCATCGCGGATGTTGAGCCCGCCGGCATAGGCGCCGAAGGCCGGCATCACCGCGCGGGTACCGTCGCTCGCAAAGCAACGACGTTCGACGGCGCGTCCGCGCGTGCTGACGCGCGCCTTAGGATGCAGATGACCGGCAATCTCGCCTGCAGCACCTGTCGGCTCATGGCGAAAGGTGATCGGGCCGATGGCGACTTCTTCCGCGACGGTGCCGCCAAGATCTGGCGGCAGCGCGGGATCGTGATTGCCTGATATCCAGATCCAGTCACGGCGCATCTGCAATGCAGACAGCACCTCGCGATTGGCCGGTGACAACCGCTCATGGGCGTCACGGTCGTGGAAACTGTCGCCAAGCGCAATCACAATGCGCGGATCGTGACGCGCGATCACCGCACCGAGGCGACCGAGTGTTGCGATCGTATCGTAGGGCGGGAGCAGCACGCCGCGATTGGCATAGCTCGAGCCCTTTTCGAGATGCAGGTCGGACACCACGAGAAGTTTCTGCTCTTCCCAATACAAGGCGCCCGACAGGTCCGCAGCTAGCGTGACGCCGGCGATGCTGACGGTGCTCATATCGACGGTGATGGTCTCAGCGTGCATGGTGCTCTTTTAAGACGAATGCGAGATTCGCAAAACCCTTACGATCCTGTCTCTTCGAATCCCGTCGCCTCTTTCACGAGTTCCTCGGCGGCTTCCGCCAGGAGCTCGTCCGACGCTTCGCCGTATACCGCTTCACGGCCAATTTCCAGCATCACCGGCACCGCCAGCGGCGACACGCGATCGAGTTCCCGGTGAATGATATGGCCCTGAATGCGGGTCAGCATGTCGCTCAATCGCCGAATGTCCAGCAATCCCGTCGCCGCATCGGCCCGCGCGGCGCGCAGCAACACATGATCGGGCTGATGCTTGCGCAGCACGTCGTAGATCAAGTCCGTGGAGAACAGCACCTGGCGGCGCGATTTCTCCTCGCCGGTGAAACGCGTGTGGATCAGCCCCGAGATCACCGCACAGGTGCGGAACGTCCGCTTCATCAGCGCCGATTCCGCGAGCCATGCTTCGAGATCGTCGCCGAGCATGTCGGGATCGAACAAAGCGGCGAGATCGAGCCTGCCCTGCCTGATCATGTGCGACGTGTCGCCGAGGCCCCATATGGCCAGCGCATATTCATTGGCAACGAAACCCAGCGGCCGCGCTCGGGCGCGTTCCAGCCGCCGCGTCAGCAGCATGCCCAATGTCTGATGCGCAAGACGGCCTTCAAACGGATAGCAGACGAGGTAATGCTTGTCGGCGCGCGGAAAGGTCTCAACCATCAACTCGCGCGCGCCGGGCACATGCGAGACATGGGCCTGCAGTAACAACCATTCGCGCACCTGGTCGGGCAGGCCTTTCCACGCCCGCTCATCGTCCAGCAGCTTGCGCACGCGTTCGGCAAGGTAGGTCGAGAGCGGAAACTTGCCGCCCATATAGGATGGCACCTTGGCGTCCTTGTCATGGGCGCGCGAGACATAGACCTGGTCCTCGACCAGGGATTCATAGCGCACGACTTCCCCGCCAAAGACAAAGGTGTCGCCGACCACGAGGCCTTCGATGAAATATTCCTCGATCTGGCCGAGCATACGCCCCCCGCGCGCCAGCGCACCAGTGACACCCTTTTTGCCTTTTCCGCTGCCTCCGCGCACCAGCCGCACCTTCAGCATCGTATCCTCGACGATGGTGCCGACATTCATGCGATACATCTGGCGCACCTTGGGATTGGTGACGCGCCACTTGCCGGAGGCGTCCTGCTTGATGCGGGCGAAACGCTCATAGATTTTCAGCGCATAGCCGCCGGACGCCACGAACTCCACGGTATCGTCGAAATCGACACGCGACAGCTCGGCATAGGGCGCCGCCGAGCGCACTTCGTCATAGAGATCGTCCGCGCGAAACGGTGCGCCGCAGGCGCAGCCGAGCACGTGCTGCGCCAGCACATCGAGCGAGCCAGTCCGCAGCGGCGGCGTGTCCTGCGCATTCTCGGCAACGGCATCGATGGCGACGCGACATTCCAGCACCTCAAAACGATTGGCCGGAACCAGTACAGCGCGCGAAGCTTCATCGATGCGGTGATTGGCGCGGCCGATCCGCTGCATCAGCCGCGAGGCGCCCTTCGGCGCGCCGACATTGATGACGAGATCCACATCGCCCCAGTCGACGCCGAGATCGAGCGACGAGGTACAGACCACACCTCGTAGTTTCCCGGCCGACATCGCGTCCTCGACCTTGCGGCGCTGCGCGACGTCCAGAGAGCCATGATGCAGCGCGATGGCGAGGCCATCGTCGTTCATGCGCCAGAGATCCTGGAACAGCATCTCGGCCTGACTGCGGGTGTTGACGAAGACCAGCGTCGTCTTGTTGACCTTGATGAGATCGTAGATCTCGCCGAGTGCATGGCGCGCGGAATGGCCGGCCCAGGGCAACCGTTCCCTGGTGTCGAGCATTTCGACCACCGGCTCGGCGGCGCCGCCGGCGACGACGATATCGGCGGAAACGCTTTCGCCTGATGGCTGCGGCACCAGGAAACGCGCCAGCGAGTCAGGCTCGGCGACCGTCGCCGACAGGCCGATGGCCCGCATGTCCGGCGCGAGCTTCCAGAGCCGCGCAAGCCCGAGCGACAGCAAATCGCCGCGCTTCGACGTCACCAGCGCATGCAACTCGTCGAGCACGACGCGCTTCAGCGATGAGAACAGAAACGGCGCGTCGTCGGACGACAACAGCAAGGCCAGCTGTTCCGGCGTGGTCAGAAGAATATCCGGCGGATAGCGCCGCTGCCGTGCCCGCCGCGACACCGGCGTGTCGCCGGTGCGCGTCTCGACCTTGATCGGCAGCTGCATCTCCGCGATCGGCGTTTCCAGGTTGCGCGCGATGTCGACCGCAAGGGCTTTCAGCGGGGAAATGTAGAGCGTGTGCAGGCCACCGGTGCGCAGAACGGTGCGGCCGGTGGAAACGACGGCGTTTTTCCCCTCGCCCCGCTTGCGGGGAGAGGGTGGCGCGGACGCAGTCCGCGACGGGTGAGGGGGAGCTTCGGCGAACTCGGGAGTTTCAATTATGCGCTCCCCCTCACCCGGCTTGTTCGCTGCACTCTCAAGCCGACCTCTCCCCGCAAGCGGGGAGAGGTTAGACAGTTCCACCAGTGTCGGAAGAAACCCGGCCAGCGTCTTGCCCGCGCCGGTTGGCGCGATCAGCAGCGCCGAGCGATCGTCCCTCGCCTTCTGCAGCAGCGCCAATTGATGTTCGCGCGGCGACCAGCCGCGCATGGCGAACCAGCGCAGGAAATGATCGGGCAGCAGGTCGGGTTCGGCGACGGATTTACGGGGCGGCACGCGTTAGAATTAGGCACTCTCAACCGTCATTGCGAGATCAGGGAAAGTTACCGTGCAACTTCCCCTACCCCATTGCGACAAAGCAATCCAGAAAACAGCAAGAGAGGATTGGATTACTTCGCCCAAACGAAATTGGCTGCGCCAATTTTCGCCGGGGCTCGCAATGACGTGGAGAGACCTGTGGTCTTATTGCGTCACCGACTTGTCGGAGATGATCCAGTCCTTGCCGTCAAACCGCTGGGTGTAGAGCGTCGCCATCGGAACATAGGCGTCATTGGTATAGCTGTAACTCACCCCCGGCAGCATTTGCGGAGCGCGGAAGCCGTTCAGGCCGATGGCCTGTTTCAGTACGTTCTCATGGGTAAGCTCGTCGCCGCAGCGGCGCAGGATCTCGGCCATGGACACGGCCTGACCATAGCCGAAGAAGGCGATCGAATTATCGGCCGAGACCGTGGGCAGATATTTCGCGCGCAAAGCTTCGAACGCCACGATGTCGGGATCCTTGGCATAAAGCGGCGAGCCGATATCCTTGCCATAGGCAATCGAGACGATGCCCTTGGCGTTCTCCAACCCTGCCGCCTCCAGGATCGATCGACCGGTGGAGCCCGCCGACAACAACTGCAGCGGCTTCCAGCCGAGCTCGACCACCTTGCGAATCGACTGCGACGTCGCCTTGCCGGTGGTGATGTTATAGAAAACATCGGCGCCGGATTTGGCGAGATTGATCAGCTGCGAGTCGATCGTGGGATCAGTGAGATCATAGGTCACCTCGGCGATCACCTTCGCGGAGCCGCCGGCTTTCGCGAGTTCATCCTTGAACGGCCCGAGGAAATCCCGGCCGAAATCATCGTTCTGATAGAGGATGCCGACTTTCGCATTCGGATTCACGCTGACGGCATATTTGGCGAGAATACGCGCCTCGGTCGGATAGAGTGGCAGGCCGGCCATGGTCCATTTGTTGTTCTTCGGATCGTTCCACTTCGATGCGCCGGTGTTGAGCAGCAGCTGCGGCACACCCTTGGAATTGAGATATTTGTGCACGGCCGTCTGCGGCGCTGTCCCGAGCGAGCCGTACAGAGCCAGGACTTCTTCCTGCTCAACGAGACGGCGCGTGGCCTCGACCGCCTTCGGTGCGCTGTAGGAATCGTCCATCGTCAGAAACTTGATCTTGCGGCCGTTGATGCCGCCTTTCTCGTTCAAGCTCTGAAAATAGGCTTCACCGACACGGCCCAGCACGCCATAGAGCGAACCGGGTCCGCTATGCGGAATGGTTTGTCCGATCTTGATTTCAGTGTCGCTGGCGCCTGGATCGTATTTCTTGTCGGCGGCGATAGCGGCCGTCACAGTCAGTGGCAACACGACGACGGCGACCCGCGCCGCAGACGCAAATAGTCCCTTGTTCATGGCGTTTTCTCCCTGATGATTTTTGATACGGCTCTTTGCGAGTCCGATTGGTCGTCTCCATCCCCGGCCTATCCGCCGGGGATGGTCGTTATTTTAAGATACGCGCTTACTGGCTCACCGGCTTGTCCGACAGATCCCAGTCGGTGCCGTTGAATGTGCCCACATAGAGCGCCTTGATGGTGGTGTAGTCGGTCGGCGTGAAGCCATAGGTGATACCCGGCAGGAACACCGGTGCGCGGTAGCCTTCCAGATTGGTGGCATGCTTCAGGACATTCTCACGGGTGAGATCGTCGCCGCAGCGGCGCAGGATCTCCGCCATGGTCACGCCCTGCGAATAGCCCTGGAATGCGATGGTGTTGTCGGGATCGACATTCGGCAGATACTTCTTGCGCAGCTCCTGAAAGGCGATCACGTCCGGATCGTCCTTCCACTTCTCGCTGCCGACTTCCTTGGTGTAGGTCATCGCGACGATGCCCTTGGCATTCTCGGCGCCGGCGGCGTTGATGATCGAGCGACCGCTCGAGGTCGACACCAGGAGATGCAGCGGCTTCCAGCCGAGCTCCGCGACCTTGCGGATCGACTGCGACGTCGCCTTGCCGGTGGAGATGTTGAAGAAAGTGTCGGCGCCCGATTTCGCCAGATTGATCAGTTGGGAATCGATGGTCGGATCGGTGAGGTCATAAGACGCCTCGGCGATCACCTTCGCGGAGCCGCCCGCTTCGGCCAGAATCTCCTTGAACGAATTCATGAAGTCCTTTCCGAACTCGTCGTTCTGGTAAAGGATCGCGACCTTGACGTTCGGCTTGGCCTGCATCAGGTAGCGCGCGATGATCCGGCCCTCGGTCGAATAGATCGGCAGGCCCGGCGTGGTCCACTTGAACTCTTTCGGATTGTTCCAGCGCGAGGCGCCGGTGTTGAGCAACAGCTGCGGGATCTTCTTGCTGTTGAGAAACTTCTGCACCGCCGACTGCGGCGCAGTGCCCAGCGAGCCGAACAGCGCCAGCACCTCGTCCTGCTCCGCCAGCCGGCGGGTGGCCTCGACGGCCTTCGGCGCGCTGTAGGCATCGTCCAGCGACATGAAATTGATCTTGCGCCCGTTGATGCCGCCCTTCTCGTTCAGCATCTGGAAATAGGCGGCCTGGGTCCGGCCGATCACGCCGTACAGGGAACCGGCGCCGCTATAGGGAATGGTCTGACCGAGCTTGATTTCGGTGTCGCTAGCACCGGGGTCGTATTTCTTGTCCGCCGCAGAGGCCGAATGGGCCAGTACGGAGACAACTGCAGCGAGTGTCGCGGTCCTGAAGACGGACCTGTGGCGCGAAGGCATCTGGTGTTTTCTCCCTGAGACCCGCTTGTGCGGGTGTGTTTTTGTGACCCGTCGCGGCGTTGATCGCGGCTGTACGAGCTTGCCCTTATCCTCTGCGGGCGCGACAGGCTTGGCAATCCCTCGCAGGTTGCCTCATGTTTTCCGTGGGTTGGCTATCGACAGGGTCTCAGCGCACCCAAACGTGACGAAATACGCACTGCGCCAAGAGCATCTAAACGTTTATTTAACCGGCTTTTTTCGGCCGGCGCCGCAGCGGTTGCAATGTCGGACAGTGTGGCCGTCCGGATACAGCCAATATGGCCCGACTCCCCTATTCTAACGGTTCAAATCTGAATTGGGGTCGACCATGAAACGTATTCTTCTTGCCAGCGCCGCGATCATCGGCACCGCCGTCAGCGCGCAGGCCGCCGACATGGCCGTCAAGGCCCCTTATTACAAGGCGCCGCTCGTCTCGGTCTATAACTGGACCGGCTTCTACATCGGTGTGAACGCCGGTGTCGGCATCGGCCGCGACCGCGTCACCCACAGCTACACCGGCGACTCGCTGTATCTCACGCCGCAGGGCGGCTTCGGCGGCGGCCAGATCGGCTATAACTGGCAGGGCGACTCGCTGCTCGGCCCGATCGTTTACGGCCTCGAAGCCGACATCCAGGGTTCGGGCCTCACGGGCGGTGGCGCCAATGTGGTTGGCCCGCTGCAGACCGTCTACGGTCAGAAGTCGGATTGGTTCGGCACCGTTCGTGGCCGCGTCGGTCTCGCAACCGGTCCGGTCCTCAGCTACTTCACCGGTGGTTTCGCTTACGGCAACGTCAAGACCACGATCACCGAAGGCGCCGTGACGACGTTCTCGGACAGCCGCATGGCGACTGGCTGGACCATCGGCAGCGGCGTGGAAGCAGCGCTCGGCGGCAACTGGACCGGCAAGATCGAATATCTCTACCTGAACCTCGGCAATCGCTCCGACGCGTTCGCCACCCCCACCCAGCTCACCAACACCGAGCTGCGTGAGAACCTGTTCCGCGTCGGCCTGAACTACCGCATCGGCGGCAGCAGCGTTTACACCCCGGTCGCCGCGGCGAACTGGACCGGCTGGTACCTCGGCGGCAACATCGGCTCCGGCACCGGTCGCGATCGCACCACGCTTACCGGCATCACCCCGGTTCCCGAGCAGTTCAACCTTGCTCCGGACGGCATCAACGGCGGCGCCCAGATCGGTTATAACTGGCAGGCATCGAACTGGGTTTACGGTATCGAAACCGACATCCAGGCTTCCAGCCAGCGTGACAACAAGACCGCTGTCGTTCTCGGCCTCGTCAGCTACGATCAGAAGCTGCCCTGGTTCGGCACGGTTCGTGGCCGCCTCGGCTACTCGGTCGGTTCGACCCTGTTCTATGCCACCGGCGGTTACGCTTACGGCGGCGTGAAGACCAAGGTCAACGCACTGGGCGTCGAAGTTGCCAACGCTTCGACCACCAAGAGCGGCTGGACCGCTGGTGCGGGCATCGAGACCCCGTTCAAGCTGCTCGGCCTGTTCGGACCGAACTGGACCTCGAAGACCGAATATCTCTATGTCGACCTCGGCTCGGCTTCGACCACGGTCCTTCCCGGCGTCGTCAGCGAGAGCAAGGTCACCGAGCACATCTTCCGTACCGGCCTGAACTACCACTTCAACAGCCCGGTCGTTGCGAAGTACTGATCTCAGCGACATCCGCTAAAATCGAAAACCCCGGCCGCGAGGCCGGGGTTTTTGTTTGTGGCCGTCACATTTGACGGTTTCCAACTACCTGTGGCTGTCAAACCACAGACACACTTCAGCAACGAGACTATATCCTGTTACCCTTAAGTGGGGGAACAACATCACATGAAGAATGTCGTGGCCGCTGCGGCCTTAGCAGGCATGGCCGTCAGTGCACAGGCAGCCGATCTGCCGCTCAAAGCAGTGACCTATAAAGCCCCTGTTTCCTCGGTATATGATTGGACCGGCTTCTATTTCGGCGTGAACGCAGGTGTCGGGGTTGGAAGCGACCGCACCCGGTTGAGTATCCCGAACATCACCTCTGAGCAAACCAACCTGTCGCCGTTCGGCGCGATCGGCGGCGCTCAGGTCGGTTACAATTGGCAGCGTCAGAACTGGGTGCTCGGCATCGAGACGGATTTTCAAGGATCCAGCCAGCGCGACGATCACACATGTCTGTTCGTCTGCGTGGCGACCAACCGCCTGACCTTCGATCGTAAGCTCGACTGGTTTGGAACCGCGCGCGGTCGTATCGGCTATACGACGGGTCCCGTGCTGGGCTATTTCACTGGCGGTTTCGCCTACGGCAACGTCAAGACCACAATCGGCGAAACAGTCCTCGTCGGCCCCGGCGGGCTGCCACCACTCCGAGCGGTCAGCGCATCCTTTGAGAATGAACAGGTTCATACCGGCTACACCATCGGCAGCGGTGTCGAAGCCGCGCTGGGCGGTAACTGGACCGGCAAGCTCGAATATCTTTATCTCGATCTCGGCTCGCGCAACGCGACCTACACCTTCGCCAACACGCCGCACACAGTTGATACGCGCTATCGCGACAACATCTTTCGTGCAGGCCTGAATTACCGGATCGGCGACGTTGCAACCTATGCACCCCCGCCTGCGGCAAACTGGTCCGGCCTCTATGTCGGCGGCAACGTCGGCTCGGGTTATGGCCGCGACCGCAGCTCCTACGTTGTCGGCGCGTATAACGAACAGTTCAATCTGACCCCCAAGGGCTTCCTTGGCGGCGGCCAGATCGGCTATAACTGGCAATCCGGCGCCTGGGTTGCTGGCGTCGAGGCTGACTTTCAGGGATCGACCCAGAAGGATGACGACGCCTGCGTCACGCTCTGTACGCCCGGACTGTCGATCTCGTTGAACCGGAAACTATCCTGGCTCGGAACCGCGCGCGGGCGCCTAGGCTATTCGGTGGGCTCAACACTGTTCTATGCAACCGGCGGCTATGCTTATGGCGAGATCAAGACTGATGTCGCCGCAAATACCGGCTCGAGCAGCACGACTGCAGCGTTCAAGCATAGTCAGGGTGGCTGGACCGCCGGCGGCGGCATCGAAAGGCCGCTGCAATTCTTCGGCTGGATCGGCCCGAACTGGACTTCGAAGACCGAGTATCTGTATGTCGATCTCGGGCACGGCGGCGACAGCTTCGTTGGCTTGGGCGCAACACATACGATTTCAAGCAACGTTACAGAGCACATCTTCCGTACCGGCCTGAACTACCACTTCAACAGCCCGGTCGTTGCGAAGTACTGATCTCAGCAACATCCGTTCAATCGAAAACCCCGGCCTCGCGGCCGGGGTTTTTGCTTGTGTCTTCGAGTAATGCCGTTTCGGGAAAATTAACCACGAGGGAGGCAATATCTAGGTACCGCAATTTTTTGGTCGCGCGGCTACAGACAGCATCTAGTTACCGCTTCATAGTTCCACCAGAAATCTGAACTGGATCGCCATCATGAAAAGCCTCTGCCTCACGACCGCGGCACTGCTCGCTCTGACCACCGGTGCGCAAGCCGCCGACATGGCCGCGAAGGCGCCGTACTACAAAGCGCCGGTAGTCGCCGTTTATGACTGGACCGGCCTCTATCTGGGCGTCAACGCCGGCATCGGGCTCGGCCGGGATCGCGCCATCCACAACGACGGATTTCTGGGCACCGAATCGACCTACCTGTCACCGCAAGGCGCGCTCGGCGGCGGTCAGGTCGGCTACAACTGGCAGACCGGCTCCATGCTCGGCCCGGTGGTCTACGGCCTCGAAGCCGACATCCAGGGCGCAGGCCTGAGCGATGACCGCACCAATCTGGGCAGCCCGTTCGTGTCGACCACCTACAATCAGAAGATCGACTGGTTCGGCACGGTTCGCGGCCGCATCGGCCTCGCCACCGGTCCCGTGCTCAGCTACGTGACTGGCGGTTACGCTTACGGCAACGTAAAGACCAGCATCACCTTCGATAACTCCGGGACTGTCTTCTCGACCAACAAGATACAGAACGGCTGGGTCGTCGGCAGCGGTGTTGAAGCGGCCCTCGGCGGCAACTGGACCGGCAAGATCGAGTATCTCTACCTGAACATGGGGAACAACAGCTACACGTTCGGCGCCCAGACGCTCAACACCGAAGTTCGCGAGAACATCTTTCGCGTCGGGCTGAACTACCGCGTCGGCGGCAGCGCCGTTTACACGCCGGTCGTCGCAGCGGACTGGACCGGCTGGTATCTCGGCGGCAACGTCGGTTCCGGCACCGGCCGCGATCGCAGCAGCATCTTCAAACCAGGTGATCTGCCTGGCGACCCGGCCACGAGCCTGATCTTCAACCTCGCTCCCGACGGCATCAATGGCGGCTTGCAGCTTGGTTATAACTGGCAAGCCGCGAACTGGGTCTACGGTCTGGAAGCCGACATCCAGGCCTCCAGCCAGCGCGACAACAAGACCGTGATCGACTTCGGCAGCCTCGCCCATGACGCCAAGCTGCCCTGGTTCGGCACGGTTCGCGGCCGCCTTGGCTACTCCGTGGGATCGACCCTGTTCTATGCCACCGGCGGTTACGCTTACGGCGGCGTGAAGACCAAGATCAGCGAAGACGGCGTCCAGGCGTTCAATGTTTCGACCACCAAGAGCGGCTGGACCGCCGGCGCGGGTATCGAAACCCCGTTCCGGCTTCTCGGCCTGTTCGGACCGAACTGGACCTCCAAGACCGAATATCTCTATGTCGATCTCGGCACGGCCTCGAACACCGTCGACACCGTGACCGTCACGACCGCGGTCACCGAACACATCTTCCGCACCGGCCTGAACTACCACTTCAACAGCCCGGTCGTTGCGAAGTACTGATCACAGCGACATCTCCGATAGGCAAAACCCCGGCCTCGCGGCCGGGTTTTTTATTTGGTAGGACGCCTGGCGCTCACAGACGTCATTGCCCGGCCGTCATCGCAAGGAGCCCTTGCAACGAAGCGACCGTCTTTTCGCTTCGATTTCTGGATTGCGCCAGCAAACTTGCCCTGGCTGACCCCGACGGCGTTAAAGCCGACGCTTGATCGCGACGGCCACCAGTCCTGGTGCGGCAACGCCGCGTTCCGTGCGAGACGAAACGCGTTCAAGATGAATGAGCGCCAGGCCAGCAGCTGCGATCAGGCCGCGCAGATGATCTTCGCTCTGCGCATAACGCAAGCCCGCGCCGAGAGCGACACCGTCGCCGTCATGTGTCTCGGCCGTAAAGGCGAGCAGCCCGTCTGGAACGAGCACGCGCGTAGCTTCTCGCAAAACCGGCGCAAGGTCGTGCAGATAGATCAAGACGTCGGCTGCGATGACCAGCTCGACACTGCTATCTGACCGGCGGCACAAACCCTCGACGATCTCGGCCACTTCAAGCTCGGCGTAAAGCCCGGTGGCATGAGCGCGCTCGATCATGCGCGGCGACAGGTCGATGCCGATGATGGCGCCAGTGCAGGCGGCAAAAGCGCCGGCCGCCAGCCCGGTGCCGCAACCGAGATCGATGGCGCGAGGGAAGAGCATCGCCCTATCCGTCGCAGCGCACGCGGCACGCACGGCGCCCAACAGGACCGCTGGTCCGCGATAACCGAGTGTATCGACCAGCGCGGCGTCGAACTTGGGCGCGTATTGATCGAACAGCGCCGTCACATAGGTCGCCGGCATGGCCGAGAGATCGTCAGCGCCGAGCCGCATCAACCGCAGACCAGCACCGTTGCGATCACCGGGATCACAGGCCTGCGCGCGGCGAAACGCGGCGATGGCGCCGGCGGTGTCACCCAGCTGCTCTCGGACCTCCCCGAGCACGAACCATGCGGTGGCAAAGCCCGGCGCCAAATCAGTGGCCTGCTCGAACAGATCGGCCGCCGCCACCAGATCGCCCTGCACCTGCAGGTCGCGCGCATAGTCGAAACGCCGGTCGGCGTTCATATCGCCGGATGACATGAACAAGCGCGCGGGCATGGTGGGAACCGATCGGAGGGCGGGGCGTTCGCAGGATGACTCGAACCAACCCAAGGCGGACCTATATAACCGAGATGCGTCCGCAAGACATCCTTATCCCGGTTTCCGCCGGCCTTTGCTGCAAACCGGGCGGCTTCCATATCGACCCCGTCAGACCGGTCGAGCGCGCCGTGATCACCCACGGCCATTCCGACCATGCCCGCCCCGGCCATGGCGCAGTGCTGGCGACGCAGGAAACGCTCGACATGATGCGGCTGCGCTACGGTGACAATTTCGCCGGCAGCACGCAGGCCATTGCCTATGGCGAGACGATCAAACTCGGCAACGTCACGGTGTCCTGCCACCCCGCCGGGCATGTGCTCGGCTCGGCGCAGATGGCCGTGACCTGCAAGGATATCTGCATCGTCGCATCTGGCGATTACAAGGACGCCCATGATCCGACCTGCACGCCGTTCGAGGTTGTGCCCTGCGACGTGTTCATCACCGAGGCAACGTTCGGACTTCCGGTGTTTCGTCATGGCAATGCCGCCGATGAAGTGAAGAAGCTGCTGGCCTCGGTCGCGCTGTTTCCGGAGCGTGCGCATCTGGTCGGCGCCTATTCGCTGGGAAAGGCGCAGCGGGTCATCAAGCTGATCCGTCAGGCCGGTTATGATGCGCCGATCTATCTGCACGGCGCGATGGAGAAGATCACACACTATTATCAGAGCCGCGGCATCGATCTCGGCGAACTGCGCCCGGTGAAGGGCGTCAAGAAAGCCGATCTCGCCGGCACCATCGCGCTGGCGCCGCCGTCGGCCACATCGGATGTGTGGACGCGGCGCTTTCCCGATCCAGTCACCGCCTTTGCGTCCGGCTGGATGCGCGTGCGCGCCCGTGCGCGGCAACGTGGCGTCGAGCTGCCGCTGGTGATTTCAGATCACGCGGACTGGGATGGATTATGCGCCACCATCGGCGCCACTGGAGCCGGCGAAATCTGGGTCACGCATGGCCAGGAAGACGCGCTTGTGCATTGGTGCCAGAGCAAAGGCCTGACCGCGCGGCCTCTTGCGCTGATCGGCTATGGCGACGAGGAGGAGGAAGAGACACTTCCGCCCGGCGAAAGCGCCGAGGCATGAACCGCTTCGCCGAACTGCTCGATCGCCTGGCCTACGAACCCGGCCGCAACAACAAGCTGCGGCTGATCACGGGCTATTTTCGCGAAGTGCCCGATCCCGATCGTGGCTATGCGCTGGCGGCGCTGACGGGGGCGTTGTCGTTCAAGCATGCGAAAGCTGGCTTGATCCGCGACCTGATCGCATCGCGAACTGATTCGGTGTTGTTTGAACTCTCTTATGACTATGTCGGCGATCTCTCGGAGACCGTTGCGCTGATGTGGCCGAAGGCCCAGGACATCGCGCACAACAACCCGCCACCGCCGACACTCACCGAAGTCGTCACCACACTCCGCACGCTCGGCAAGGCCGAATTGCCCGCACAACTCACCCGCTGGCTCGATGAACTCGACGAGACCGGGCGCTGGGCACTGCTGAAGCTCGTCACCGGCGCGATGCGGATTGGCGTTTCGGCGCGGCTGGCCAAGACCGCCGCCGCGGCGCTCGGCGACAAGGACCCGCATGACGTCGAGCTGATCTGGCCCGGCCTTGCGCCGCCCTATGGCGAATTGTTCGCCTGGCTCGAAGGTCGCGCCGAGAAGCCGGTCAATCGCGATCCGGCGCCGTTCCGCCCGGTGATGCTGGCACATGCCATCGAAGATTCCGACTTCGCCAATCTCGACGCGTCCGATTTCGTCGCGGAGTGGAAATGGGATGGCATCCGGATTCAGGCGGTCAGCGGCAAAGGCGATGACGACAGGATCGTCACGCGGCTCTATTCGCGCACCGGCGAGGACATCACCGGAAGCTTCCCGGACCTGACGCCATCGCTGCGTTTGCCCGGCGCGATCGATGGCGAGTTGCTGGTGCTGCGCGAGGGCCGCGTACAGTCATTCAATGTGCTGCAACAACGGCTGAACCGGAAAAGCGTGACGCCGAAGCTGATGAAGGAATATCCCATCCATCTGCGCGCCTATGACCTGCTCAGCGACGGCGAGACGGATTTGCGCGAACTGCCATTCGAACAGCGACGAACCAAACTGGAAAGATTCATCACAGAGCTGGACGACGACAGGATCGATCTGTCCGACCAGATCCCGTTCGCAACATGGGATGCCCTCACCGCCGCGCGTGCCGATCCTGTCAGTGCCGGAGCCGGCGAAGATGCCGATGCCGTCGAAGGCGTGATGCTGAAGCGGCGCGATTCCGCTTATCTCCCGGGACGACCGAAAGGCCAGTGGTGGAAATGGAAGCGCGATCCGCACATCATCGACGCCGTGCTGATGTATGCACAGCGCGGCCACGGCAAGCGCTCGTCCTATTATTCGGATTACACCTTCGGCGTCTGGACCGCCGGCGAGAGCGGCGACCAGCTGGTACCGGTCGGCAAAGCCTATTTCGGCTTCACCGACGAGGAGCTGTTGCAAATCGATCGCTTCGTCCGCCGCAACACCACCGAAAAGTTCGGCCCGGTCCGCCACGTCACCCATGAACCAGACAAGGGTCTCGTACTCGAAGTCGCCTTTGAAGGGCTGGCGCGCTCGCCCCGGCACAAGTCGGGGGTCGCAATGCGGTTTCCCCGCATCAGCCGGTTGCGCTGGGACAAGCCGCCACGTGAGGCCGACCGGCTGGAGACGCTGGAGCGCATGCTGAAGGCGGAGACCACAATTGCGCCGCCCGAGCCTGCGACGCCTTGACGGTCCATACTTGACGAACGAGCCGGGTTCCCCATTTGCGTGGGACCACCTATGATCAGCGCGCGATTTGCGCGCAGGAGACCATGATGCAGCCAAATGAGACCCGGGACTTGCCGGCCAACAATGACGGCCTGGCGCGCTTCCTCGGCGGTTCGCCGCTGGCGGTACTCGGCCGGCTGATCCTGCTGTCGATCCTGGTCGGCGTCGTTCTCGCCGCCATCGGCTTCGATCCGTGGAACATTGTCACCAGCATCCGCCGCCTGTTCCAGTGGGTCTATGACCTCGGCTTCGATGCCATCAATGGCCTCTGGCGCTACTTCCTGCTTGGCGCCGTGATCGTCGTGCCGATCTGGCTGATCATGCGGCTGTTCAGCGCCCCCCGCGGCCGCTGAGACGCGCATCATCCGCTTCAGGCTGCATTGATGTCGTCGGGATTGTCCGTCACCAACAGGCGCGTCTTTGCCATTGCCGGCCCGGCCATGCTGGCCAATCTGACGACGCCTCTGATCGGCATCGTCTCGACCGCGGCAATCGGCAGGCTTGGCGACCCGCACCTGCTCGGCGGTGTGGCTTTGGCCTCCGTGGCATTCGACTGCATTTTCTGGCTGTTCGGATTTCTGCGCATGGCGACGGTTGCCTTCACCGCACAGGCGCTTGGCGCCGGTGACCGGATCGAGGTGCGCGCTATCCTGCTGCGCGCGTTGATGCTCGGAGCGGCGATCGGGCTGACGCTGATTATCTTACGGACACCGCTGGCGGCGCTGGTGTTCAGCATCATGGGCGGCAGCGACGCCGTCACATCCGCCGCACGCCAGTATTTCTTCATCCGACTCTGGTCCGCGCCGCTGATGCTCGGCAACTACGTCATTCTCGGCTGGCTGGTCGGCCAGGCGCGCACCGGGATCGCTCTGGCACTGCAGGTCGGCATCAATCTCGCCAACATGGCACTCACCTCCCTGCTGGTCCTGCAATTCGACTTTGGCGTCAGCGGCGCAGCACTGGCCACGGTGATCGCGGAAACCGCGGGCTTCCTCGCCGGCCTCATCGCCATGTGGAAAATCCTGGGCGGCCGCATCGACGTGCCGCGCGCGATCCTGTTCGACCGCATCCGGCTACTACGGTTGTTCGCAGTCAATCGCGACATCATGATCCGTACGGCAGCACTGATTGCTGCATTTCTCTTCTTCACGGCGCAGGGCGCCCGTGCAGGCGACCTGACCCTGGCTGCCAATGCAGTGCTCAACAACTTCGTCATGATCGGCTCGTTCTTCCTCGACGGCATCGCCACCGCCGCCGAGCAACTCTGCGGTCAGGGCACCGGCGCTCGCGACCGCAAGCAGTTTTCCCGGGCCGTAAAGCTCGTCCTGATTTGGAGCACGGCATTCGGCATCGCTGTCACGTTGCTATTCGTGCTGTTCGGCGGCGCGCTGATCGATTTCATCACCACCAGCCCCGAAGTTCGGCTCGCTGCGCGGAATTACATGCTGCTGGCAGCGCTGGCGCCCGCCTGTGGCGTCCTCGCTTACGCCTATGACGGCATCTATATCGGCGCATCGTGGGCGCGCGACATGCGCAACCTGATGCTGCTGGCGTTAGCGATTTACATCGCCGCATGGTTCGCACTGGCCAGCCTTGGCAATACCGGACTATGGCTCGCGTTTCTGGTGTTCATGCTGTCGCGCGGCGCTTTGCAAGCGCTGCGTCATCCAGCCCTGCTGCGACAGTCGTTTCCGCAGCAGGCCTGGCTTACGCCGGCCAGTCTTCCGCTGTGATCGTCGCCGCATCGGCGCCGACGATTTCCGACAGTGAATCACGGCCGGTGCGCAGCAGCGTCGAGGACAGGTCGGCCTTGATGCTGTCGACAAGGCCGACGCCTTTATAGACCAGCGCCGAATAGAGCTGGATCAGGCTCGCACCCGCGCGAATCTTGGTGAGCGCCGCACCGCCGCTGTCGATGCCGCCGGCGCCGATCAGCGGAAATGCACCTTCGACACGCACGAAGGTCTCCGCCACCATGCGGGTAGACAGCCTGAACAAGGGCCGCCCGGACAATCCGCCCTGCTCTTTCGAGCGTGACTGTTCGCGCAAGGTCGAGGGACGGCCGATCGTGGTGTTCGCGACGATCATGCCATCGACGCCGCGCGAGCGCGCGACATGAACGACATCGTCGAGGTCGGCGAGGCTGAGATCGGGCGCGATCTTCAGCAACACCGGAGAATCTCCCGCATTCTTGCGAACGCGCTCACGCGCATCGATCACCCGCGCCAGCAGATCGTCGAGTTCGGCGGCCTGCTGCAAATTGCGCAGGCCCGGCGTGTTCGGCGATGACACGTTGACGGTGAAATAGCTCGCCACCGGCGCAAAGGTCTCGATCAGCCGCACATAATCCTGCGTGCGATCGGGCGAATCCTTGTTGGCACCGACATTGACGCCGACGATACCGCCATTCTGCGCACGTGCAGCCAGCCGACGCAGCACGACCTCCGCACCGTCATTGTTGAATCCGAGCCGGTTGATGACCGCCTCGTCACGCTCCAGCCGAAAGATACGCGGGCGTGGGTTGCCGGATTGCGGCTTCGGCGTCACCGAGCCGATCTCGGCGAAGCCGAAGCCGAGACGGAGCAGCGCGTCCGGCACCTCGGCATTCTTGTCGAAGCCGGCGGCGATCCCCACCGGATTGGGGAAGTTCAGGCCGAATGCGCGGACTGCGAGTTTCGGATCGTCCGGCCGCGGGCGGGCGTAAGGCAGCATGCGCAACCCGCGGATCGCGAGGCGGTGCGCGTCTTCGGCATCGAGCATGCGCAGCATCGGCAGGGAAAAGGCATCGAAAGCGCGGATCACGATTTGAGCTCCGGAATGTCGTGGTTGCCGTCGGAGCGCGCACGCAGATCCATGACGGCCGTGACGGCGCCGAGATCGAGTTCGCCGTAGAGATGCGGGAACAGATCGCCGCCGCGGGATGGCTCCCAGCGCAGGTCGTCACCGAGTGCGTCTGCGTCCACAGCGACCAGAAACAGGCCGGTCTGGCCGAAATAGTACTTCCGGAGCGTCTCGGGGAGCTGTGCCGCGGTCGAGAAGTGGATGAAGCCGTCCCGGGCATCGTCGGCGCTGCCGCGATAGGTGCCCTGGCGCTCGGCCTCGCGCCAGCTCGAGGCCGGACAGATTTTATAGATGGTGCGCAACCGCCCAGACTTCCAATTTGGTTGAATCAGCTGTTTTCGATGTGGTGTGGACGCCCAGTCGCGGGATTCGATGGCTGGAGCCGACAGTCGACCGTATCGGCGCCCCCCCTCCACTTCAAGGCTGCACATTTTTTTCAAATGCCTGTTGCGAAATCCGTGCATTCACGGCAATAATTCCTAGATTTCGCCACGATTCACCGCCCCGCAGAAATCCGGGCCAAGGGACCGAAACCGATGATGCTCTCGCACGCCCAGATCTGGAACGCCCTCGACCGCCTCGCAGAGCGCAACGGCATGTCACCCTCCGGCCTTGCGAAGAAGGCGGGGCTCGACGCCACGACCTTCAACAAATCCAAGCGCATCACCAACGACGGCCGCGAACGCTGGCCGTCGACGGAGTCGGTCTCGAAGGCGCTGACCGCAACCGGCGTGACCATCGACAGCTTCGTCACGCTGATCGAAGGTACCAAGCGCATCGTGCAGTCGGTGCCGCTGCTCGGCTTCGCGCAGGCCGGCCATGGCGGTTACTTCGACGACGCGGGTTTCCCCGCCGGCAGCAAGGGCTGGGACGAAGTGGGCCTGCCGTCGGTGAATGACGAGCACGCTTATGCGCTGAAGATCTCTGGCGACTCGATGAAGCCCGCTTATCGTGACGGCGACATCATCGTCGTCTCGCCTGAAGCGCAGATCCGCAAAGGCGACCGCGTCGTGGTCAAGACAAAGGACGGCGAGGTGATGGCGAAGGAATTGAAGCGCCGAACCACGAAGATCATCGAGCTGCAGTCGCTCAATCCGAACCATGTCGACCGCAGCTTTCCGGCCGCCGACATCGCCTGGATCGCGCGCATCGTCTGGGCGAGCCAATAACCGAACACACTCTGGACTGGCGTCCAGCCACCGAATGATCTATGCGAGTTCCCTATCCGAAACTCGCAACCTTCGGTGGTGCCATGAAAACCAGAACAATCGTTGCCGGCGCGATCGCGCTGGCCCTCGTTAGCGCAGGTTCTCTCGCACATGCGAAGCCCATGACCTGCGCGGTCGTCACGACAAAGCAGATCGAAGCGCTATTCGACCGCTGGAATGCCTCGCTCGCAACGCTCGACCCCGCCAAGGTCACCGCCAATTACGCCTCGGACGCGGTGCTGCTGCCGACGGTGTCGAACACGCCGCGCACCGACAGCGCGTCGATCCAGAGCTACTTCGTGGATTTTCTGAAGAAGCACCCGCAAGGCAAGATCGACACGCGCACCGTCAAGATCGGCTGCAACATGGCATCCGACGTCGGCACCTACACCTTCACGCTGTCCGGCAAGTCCCCCAGCGATACGCAAATCGTCAAGGCCCGCTACAGCTATGTTTATGTCTACCGCGACAAGAAATGGCTGATCGCGCACCACCACTCGTCGGCAATGCCGGAGCCTGTCACGCCGGCGGCAGCGTCGAAGTAGGCATCAAGAAAAAGGCGCGCTCCGTCAGGAAGCGCGCCTTTGACGTTTCGCAAAGCGTGAGCCTCAGGCCGAGCGCGCCAGCGCGCCGTCGATCATGTTGACCGCATTCTGCACGCCATAGACCGCGACGAAGGACCCGAAGCGCGGGCCCTTCTCCTGGCCGAGCAGCACCTGGTACAGCATGTTGAACCAGTCGAGCGAGACGCCGGGCCGGCCATCCTTGGCAAGCTTCTTGTGATCAAGGAACGGCTCGCGGCGGCCGATCTCATAGACCGCGTTCTGGATGTCTTCCGGCGTGGCCTCCGCCGGCAGTTGCGAGAGCGCATCGCGCAGATCCTGCAGCGCCACGCGCTCGACATCAGTGGGCTCGCGGAACGTCTTGGTCGGCGCCACGAAGTCCCGATAGTAGTTGATGGCATAGCCGACCATCGCGTCGAGCCGCGGATGCGTCGCCGCGGAGACGCCCGGCCGATAACGCCGGATGAAGCCCCACAGGGTTTCGGCATTCTCGGCGTTCGACGACGACACCAGCGTCAGCAGGAGCTGGAACGTGACCGGCATATCCGCCACCGGCGGGGCGCCAGCGTGAATGTGCCAAGCCGGATTGGACAGCCGCTGCTTGGGATCCTGCTTCGCATAGCCTTCGACGAACTGCTGGTACTCGTCGACATTGCGCGGAATCACGTCGAAGAACAGCCGCTTGGCCGCCTTCGGTTCGCGATACATGAACAGCGACAATGACTCCGGCGACGCGTAGCGCAGCCATTCGTCGATGGTCAGGCCGTTGCCCTTCGACTTGGAGATCTTGCCGCCCTTGTCGTCGAGGAAGAGCTCATAGTTGAAGCCTTCCGGCGGCGTGCCGCCAAGCGCCGCGCAGATCTTGCCGGACAGCTTCACGGAGTCGATGAGATCCTTGCCCGCCATTTCATAGTCGATGCCGAGCGCCGCCCAACGCATCGCCCAGTCGGCCTTCCACTGGCACTTCACATTGCCGCCGGTGACCGGCGTCGTGACTTCTTCGTCAGTGTCAGGATCGACATAGGTGACGGTGCCGGCAGCCACGTCGCGCCGGATCATCGGCACCTGCAGCACCACACCCGTTGTCTTGCTGATCGGCAGGAACGGCGAATAGGTCGCGCGGCGATCCGGGCCCAGGGTCGGCAGGATGATGTCCATGACCTTGTCATAGACTGCGAGCATCTTCAGCAGCGTCGCGTCGAACCGGCCGGATGTGTAGTAGTCGGTCGACGAAGCGAATTCGTAGTCGAAGCCGAACTGATCCAGGAAGACGCGCAGCCGTGCATTGTTGGCCGCACCGAAGGACGGATATTCGTTCGAGAACGGATCCGGCACCCGCGTCAGCGGCTTGCCGAGATGCGCGGCCAGCATGTCCTTGTTCGGCACATTGTCCGGCACCTTGCGCAGACCGTCCATGTCGTCCGAGAAGGCAATCAGCCGGGTCTTGATCTTGTCCTCGGTGAGTACGCGGAAGGCGTGGCGCACCATGGTGGTGCGCGCGACTTCGCCGAAGGTGCCGATATGCGGCAGGCCCGACGGACCGTAGCCGGTCTCGAACAGCACTTCGTCTTTCGGCGTTTTCTTCAGACGCGCCACCAGCGCCTTCGCCTGCTCGAACGGCCAGGCGTTGGAAGTCTCGGCGAGCGCGCGCAGCTCGCTCGGGCTCATGGTGGGGTCTAGCGTGGACATCGTGTTTTGGGCCTCCGGGCCGCGGAACCTAGCGGCTCCGCACCGAAATGCCAAACCGCGGGATGAGAAAATTCAGAACGGGCTGATCGAGAAATAACGCAGCCACAAATCGGTGTAGCGGCCTTTCTCCCAGACCCGGAACAGGGCCCAGTTCAGCGCCTGGCGCAGCGTGTCATTGCCTTTGCGGACGGCGATGCCGATGCCCTCGCCGAAGAAACGGCTTTCGATGAAGGGGCCGCCGCTGAAGGCGCAACAATCGGCGGAATCGCTGCCATTGATCCAGAAGGCGAACGAGATCGCATCGCCGAAGATGAAATCGACCTCGCTGCGTTTCAGCGCCTGGCGTAGCGCATCGTCGCTTGGAAAAGGCACCAGCACCGCATCGGTGAACATCGCCTTGAGATAGGCTTCGTGGGTCGAGCCCGCGATCACGCCGACCTTCTTGCCTTCGAGATATTCCGGGCGGATCTCCGGCATCACCGCATTCTTGCGGGCCACGAAGCGCGCCGGCGCACGGTAATAGGGATCGGTGAAATCGACGCGGGCGCGGATCTGCGGCGTCACCGCCATGGAGGCAATGATGGCATCGCCGCGATTGCTGGAAATGGCATCGAGCAACGTCTCGAAGCGGCGCATCTGTACGGTGCAAGTGACCTTAATTTCCTCGCAGAGAAGACGCGCGAGATCGACGTTGAAGCCCGCCGGATTGCCGTCGGGGCCGGTGAAGTTAAACGGCGGGTAGTCGGTCTCGGTCAGGAAGCGGATCACAGTGATGCGCGACAGGTCCGGCCGGTCCGGACGGCGACGCGGATCCCAGAAGCCCGGCACGGCCTGCGGACCGGGCTGGCTCACAGCCGGAGCCGACGTCTGCGCCGAAGCCGGTGCGGCCGAAAACAGCGACATCCATGCGGCCAGCAGAGCGCCAAGGGTCAGCGCAGTTGCGCGACACCTCATCAGCGGTATTTGGTTGCGGGAATTAACCATCTGTGGTTGCATAGGGTGCTTCCGGATCGCGGTCTTATAGACCATCCGGCGCGAGACGCGAGTAGCGTTTGTGGTGTGAGGGCGTTGCATGGGGGTGCAGCAATCTTCCCGGGGTCATCGGCCGCGCATTTCGCGCCAGCCGGCCGCCGCGCTACGCTCTCCTCCTCTGCCGATCGGCAGGATGACCTCCTTCCCCATGCCGGAGCGAGACGGGTCGGACCGGCGCGCGGAACCAGCCAGCGAACTCGACTGCCTGCGCGGCATACTCCCGGTCCCGCTTCTGCACGCCGCGGAGCGACGGAGCCGCGAGCTCAATCTGGGCGCCGATCAGGTCCTGATCCAATGGGGCGTCATCAGCGAGGAAAAGTATGTCGCGCATCTGGCCCGCCACCTCAGCATCGACTTCGACGATCTCTCGACAGTCGGGCGCGCTCACTGCCCCCTGGCGGATGCCGATCTTCCGGAGATCGCAGAGTTCGGCATCCTGCCCGTTCAGGAGGGTGACACACTCAACTGGATCGTCGCGCCGCGTGCTTTTACAGCACGACGCCTGACACGTTTCTCCACCACATATCCATCACTTATCGCGCGCATTCGGCTGACCACGCGGCGTCACCTGCATCAATATCTGACCGAGCAGACCGGCGACGCGCTTTCGGATATCGCCGCCGAAGGCCTGCTGCAGACGCGACCTGCCATGTCGGCCAAGTCGATCATCGGTTGGCGCAGAGGATTGCAGCCAGCGATTCTGCTGCTGATATGCGCGGTTCTCGCGCTTCTGTATCCGACGCTGGCGATGGATCTAATCGGCGGCCTGGCGGCGATCTGGTTTCTCGCCTTTTCGCTTCTCAGGCTGACTTGCGTGCTGGTGCCGCCGCAGCCGGAGCAACGGTTTCCGCCGCTGCGCGACGATCAACTGCCGATCTACTCAGTGGTCGTCGCACTCTATCGCGAGGAAACGTCCGTTCCGGGTCTGTTGCGATCCCTGCAAAGGCTCGACTATCCCTCCGAAAAACTCGACATCATTCTGGTGCTCGAGCCCGACGATCTGCGGACCCGCGCCGCCGTTGCCAGAGCCCGGCCGGGGCCGCAGGTTCAGGTCCTGATCGCACAGGCGACGGGTCCGAAAACCAAGCCGAAGGCGCTGAATGTTGCACTTCCCTTCGTGCGCGGCAGCTTTCTGACCGTGTTCGATGCCGAAGACGATCCCGACCCCGGCCAATTGCGCGCCGCGCTCGGCATGTTTCGCCAGCACAACGACGACGTCGCCTGCGTTCAGGCTGGGCTGCATTTCGACAATCTGACGCACAGCCTGCTGTCGCGCATGGCGGCAGTCGAATATGCCGGGCTGTTCGCGGTCTTCCTGCCCGGGCTGGTCGCATTGGGCATGCCACTGCCGCTTGGCGGCACCTCCAATCATTTCCGCACGGACACCTTGCGCCGCATCGGCGGCTGGGACGCCTATAACGTCACGGAAGATGCCGACCTCGGGATCCGCCTGGCGCGGCTGGGCTATCGCTCGGTGACCATTCCATCGGTCACGCTTGAGGAAGCACCGATCGCGTTCGGCGCGTGGTTGCGCCAACGCTCACGCTGGATGAAGGGCTGGATGCAGACCTGGGCCGTGCATATGCGCGATCCCCGAAAACTGTGGGACCAAGCCGGCGCGCGGGGATTCCTCGCACTCAACATCATCTTCGGCGGCAATATCCTGACGTCGCTGGCTTTTACGGTGCTGGTCGTCAAACTTATCGCCTGCCTGCTGCTTGCCGATAGCACCCTGCTGCTTGGCGACCGGCTGTCGTCACTGCACGTACTGGCCATCGCCTGCGGCTTCATCGCGACCTGCATCCTGGGCCTCACCGGCCTGATGCGCCGCGGCCGTCTGCGCGACGGCTGGATCCTCGCCCTGACGCCGATTTATTGGGGATGTCTCTCGATCGCGACCTGGCGCGCGCTGTGGCAATTCTGGACCCGGCGCCATCACTGGGAAAAGACCGAGCACGGTCTCGTGCATCGGACCGGCACGATGGCAGCGAACCGCCGGCGACCTCAGAGATAGCGCTTGAGATCCGTGGCCGCTTCTTCCGGCTTGCGCTTGAGGTTGAACGGCGCGACGAAATTGCCGTCGCGGTCCATCAGATAGATCAGCGCGGTGTGATCCATCGTATAGTCACCGTCCTTGGTCGGCACCTTCTTGGCATAGACGCGGTAGCCGGAAATCACCTTCGCTACCGCATCAGGCGTGCCGGTCAAACCCTTCAGGTGCGGATCGAAGCTCGACAGATATTCCTTCATGATCGGTGCCGTATCGCGCTCGGGATCGACCGAGACGAAATAGGTATTGATACGATCGGCGTCCTTGCCCATCGCGCGCAGCACTTCCGACATTTCGAACAGCGAGGTCGGGCAGATGTCCGGGCAATGCGTGAAGCCGAAGAAGACCAGCGTCGGCTTGCCCTTCAGGCTCTGCTCGGTGACGGTCTGGCCGGACTGATCGGTGAGCTGGAACGGACCGCCGATCGAGGCCGGTGCGGCGACATTGCGAAAACCACCCGTCAGCCACAACACGACCAGCAATCCCGCCGCGAGACTGCCGGCAAAGGCAGCAATGATCACCAGCGGCCGGGTGGTTCGATCAGTCATGGAATGTCCCCTGAATTACCCTTGGCAGCCGATCACATGCAGGCGGCGATGCCAGTCTTGATCATCTCGAAAAATACGGCCGTGCCGTAATGTGCCCACAGCCCGATGGCGCCCACCACAAGGAGCGCCACGAATGCCGCGGCCGATGCAACAATGACCGACGCAAGCCGTGACGGCCGCTCGGACGCGGGCATCGTGCTCTCAGGCGTCGATAAAGGCTGCACCATCAGACGATCTCATAACGGCCAAGGCCCGAGATCATTCAGGAGCCTGCCATCCAGGTTCCAGATAGGCTGAGATGACGGCGCGGGCAAGCGCTCCCGGCGCCGCAGGGCATCACGTCATGCTGATGGAATAAAGCTCAGATCGGCCTTTAGCTTTTTGTTCTGACGCGTTTTCTTGACGCGAACCGGCATCCACTTCGCTCGAAAACGCTCTAGCGCGCGCTGGAGGCGTGGGCATCCATGTAACAGGGCTTGTACATGCCCATCAGCTGGCGACCGCGCAGGAAGATCATCTGCGTCTTCAGTCCGCCGCGTTTGGAGATCCAGCGCCGGATCTGCGTCGGATACATCGAATACAACATCTGGGTGGCTTCCGGGTTGGTCACCGCGCGACCATTGGCGCCCATGTCCCAGGCCGCATGAAAGCCGAGATTGGCATTGGAAGTGACGCAGATCCGGTCACGCGGAACCGCGCCGAGCACGATCGTGCAGGCCGAGGCGCACAAGCCATCGATGATCACGGTTTCGCCGGAAGTGCGCAATCCCTGATATCTGTCGACATAGGTTCCGATCCGTCCGCCACGATCATCCGCGATGCGAACCACCGCGTGACTTGCCCCGACGCCCGCGAACAGCAAGACCGCCGCCAGCAAACCCGTAACGAACTTCATGTCCAGCCCCAAAACCTGTCGATCCCGAATCTGAGCGCCCTGGTGATGCAGGGCATGATCAGCGTGTTGCCAGATCGTGGCTTTGTCCAGACGAGCATGACGCTTCCAATGCGATTCAAATCGAGTGTTGCGCGCGGGATGCACCTCGTTCCGTCGCGGTATCAATCTGAAACAGCGCCGCCCTTCGCGCGCAATTTCCGTTGACCAAAGTTCCCGCGCCGACTTCAATCTCCATTAACAGGATGGGGGAAACAGTATGGCCGTTGATGCGGATGTCATCGTCGTCGGCGGCGGACTCGCGGGCCTCGTTGCGGCCACGGAAATTGCCGACGCCGGCAAGCGCGTTGTCGTGGTCGATCAGGAAGGCGAGCAGAATCTCGGCGGCCAGGCGTTCTGGTCGTTCGGCGGTTTGTTCTTCGTCGACTCGCCGGAACAACGACGCCTCGGCATCAAAGACTCCTATGACTTAGCCCTGCAGGATTGGCATGGCACGGCCGGCTTCGATCGTGCTGAGGACCTGTGGCCACGGCGCTGGGCCGAAGCCTATGTCGCTTTCGCCGCCGGCGAGAAACGCGACTGGCTGCGCGCCATGGGTCACCGCGTGTTTCCCGTGGTCGGCTGGGCCGAGCGCGGCGGCTACGACGCGATGGGCCACGGCAATTCGGTTCCGCGCTTCCATGTCACCTGGGGCACCGGACCGGGCATCGTCGAACCGTTCGAGCAGCGTGCGCGCGAGGCACAGAAGAAGGGCCTGCTGAGCTTCAGGTTCCGCCATCGCGTCGATGCGCTCAGCGTCACCAACGGAACTGTCGATGGCGTGAGCGGCGCAATCCTCGAACCGTCCAACACAGAGCGCGGCGAAAGCAGTTCGCGCAATGTGATCGGCGACTTCTCGCTGCGTGCGCAAGCCGTGATCGTCGCCTCCGGCGGCATCGGCGGCAATCATGATCTGGTGCGGCAGAACTGGCCGAAGCGCCTCGGCGAACCGCCGACGCGCATGATCTCCGGTGTGCCCGCCCATGTCGACGGTCGCATGATGGGCATCACGGAAGCCGCCGGTGCGCGGCTGATCAATCGCGACCGCATGTGGCACTATGTCGAGGGCATCGAGAACTGGAATCCGATCTGGCCGAAACACGGCATCCGCATTCTGCCGGGCCCGTCGTCGATGTGGTTCGACGCCACCGGCAAGCGGCTGCCGGCGCCGCTGTTTCCGGGCTCCGATACGCTCGGCCAACTGCAATATATCCAGTCCACCGGCTATGATTATTCATGGTTCGTGCTGACGCAGGCGATCATCAAGAAAGAGTTTGCGCTCTCCGGCTCCGAGCAGAATCCCGACCTCACCGGCAAGAGCTGGCTGATGACCGCGCGCCGCGCCACCAACAAGGGTGCGCCAGCGCCTGTCGAAGCCTTCAAGGATCACGGCATCGACTTCGTGGTGCGCGATAATCTCGACGACCTCGTCAGCGCCATGAATGCGCTGACCGGCGACAATCTGCTGAAGCTCGACGAGATCCGCACGCAGATCGAGGCGCGTGACCGCACCATGGCCAATCCCTACGTCAAGGATGCGCAGGTGATGAACATCCACAATGCGCGCAAATATATCGGCGACCGCCTGATCCGGACTGCGAAGCCGCATCGCATTCTCGATGCCGCGCAGGGCCCGCTGATCGCCGTGCGGCTGAACATCCTGACGCGCAAGACGCTAGGCGGTTTCGAGACCGATCTGGACTCGCGCGTATTCGGCAGCAACGGCCAGATCATGCCAGGGCTCTACGCGGTCGGCGAAGCTGCCGGCTTCGGCGGCGGCGGCATGCACGGCTATCGCTCGCTGGAAGGCACGTTTCTCGGCGGCTGTCTGTTCACGGGTCGCACCGCCGGGCGCGCAGCGGCGAAGGCGGTGGGGTGATCGGTCTCCCGCTCACAGCCATCCGTTGCGCTTGAAGCGGGTATACAGGTAACCGCAGATCGCGGCGATGCCGCCCAGCACCACGTAATAACCGTAAGCCCATTTCAGCTCCGGCATGTGTTCGAAATTCATGCCGTAGATTCCGGCAATCGCCGTCGGCACCGCCAGGATCGCCGCCCAGGCCGCAAGCCGGCGGGTAATCTCGGTCTGCTGCGACTGCCCTGACATCAAGCTGGCTTCAAAGGCAAAGGCCAGCACTTCGCGCAGCGAGTCGATATCTTCTTCCGCGCGTTTGACGTGATCCAGCACATCGCGGAACAGAGGTTTCATGTCATCGTCGATGAACAAGATATCGATATGTTCGAGTCGGTGACAGACATCGACCAGCGGCCCGACCGCGCGACGCAGGCGCAGCAGCTCGCGGCGCAGCTTGTAGAGCCGCTCGAATTCCGCCCGCGTCAGCATGCGATGCAGGACGCCATCCTCGAGCTCGTCGATCTCGGACAGGATGGATTCGATGACAGGACGATAGTTGTCGACGATAAAATCGAGAATTGCGTAGAGGATGTAGTCTTCGCCGTGCGTCAGGTTGGTCGGGCAAGCCTCGCACCGCTCGCGGACAGACGCATAGGACGTCGAGGCGCCATGGCGCACGGACACGACGTAGCCTTTACCCAAGAAGATATGCGTCTCGCCGAAAGCAACAGTCTGATCGACCAGTTGCGCCGTACGCGCGACGATGAAGAGCGCTTCGCCATATTGCTCGACCTTGGGGTGCTGATGCGACTTCAGCGCGTCCTCGATGGCGAGCGGATGCAGATCGAATTGCGCGCGCAGTTTCTCGAGCAGTTCAAGGGACGGTTCAAACAGTCCGATCCAGACGACATGGCCCGGCTTCTGCGCCCAGACCCCCGCCTCCTCGACGGGGATATCCGCAACACGGCGGCCATTGGCATAGACGCTGGAGGCGACAACGCCGGGCACATTGCCGGCGGTTGCAGCTGAGAGGGGAAACGTCATGCAAGAACCTTGTGTTGTGCGAACAGCAACGGGCGCCTTTGAAGAACGGCGGGGATGCCAAACCGTTCAATCGCCATGCGGCACCGATCATCTGGAATGAATGAGGGGGCTGGAGCGGACGGAGGGAATCGAACCCTCGTATGCAGCTTGGGAAGCTGCCGTTCTACCATTGAACTACGCCCGCATCGTCGCGCCATCTGATCTAGCCGAGACCGGCCGATCCGCCAAGCGGATTGATGGCAGCTGGTTACAGTTCCTTGCGCCGCACACCCGGCCGCGCCCTCCGAAAGGTCACCGCTCAAAGATTCCAGATGACGGCTTCAATTCGCCTGCTAACATCCCTTCGGGATGGCTGGGCACGGATACACAACCTTCGACACGTCGGTGGGCCGATGCGGTATCGCATGGGGCGACGCCGGCATTGTTGGCGTGCAGTTGCCGGAAGCGCGCGAGATCGAGACCCGGCGCCGCCTGCTGCAGCAATTTCCCGATGCGCGCGAATTCCGGCCGCCGGCCGATGTCGACTACGCCATCGAGGGCATCGTTGCGCTGCTGCGCGGCCAAGCCGTCGACCTCGGCGATATCCCCGTCGACATGCATGGCCTGCCGCTGTTCAATTGCCGCGTCTATGAGGCGATCCGGATGATCCCGCGTGGCGAAACCCGCACCCATGCGGAGATCGCAGCAAAGCTCGGCGCCAGCGGTGCGGTCTATTCGGTCGGGCAAGCCATCGCGCGCAATCCGTTTGCGATCCTCGTGCCATGCCACCGTGCACTGGCCGTTGCGGGCCAGACCAGCGGCTTTGCCGGCAACGGCGGCATCATCACCAAGTCGCGGCTGCTCTCGATCGAGGGCGCGCTGGCGGGCCGGACGACCACCCTGTTCGACGCCCTGCTGTCGGTTGCCCCACCGCGCCCACAGGGCTAAATTCAGCCTATGCAGGCAACAACACTGTTCCAGAGCAACGCGATCACCGTCACGGACTATCGCTGTACGGCGGGGCCGGACGACCAGCCGTTTTCCGAACAGCACGCCGGCCATTCGCTCTCCTATGTTCGCAAGGGCAGTTTCGGCTGTCGCTGCCGCGGGCAATCGCACGAACTCATCGCCGGCGCGCTGCTGATCGGGCACCCCGGCGACGAATATACCTGCCATCACGAGCATCATGGCTCTGGCGACGAGTGCCTTTCATTCTCCTTCGCGCCTGAGCTGATCGACACCGTCGGCGACGCCAGGGACATCTGGCAGCAGGGCGCCATCGCGCCGCGCGCCGAATTGATGGTGCTGGGCGAGCTCGCGCAGGCCAGCGCAGGGGCGCACAGCGATCTCGGGCTCGATGAGATCGGTCATGCATTTGCGGCGCGTTTTGTCGACGTCGTCTCGGGCGAGCCGCGCAGGCGTGTGAACGGCAATGCACGGGATCGCCGGCGCGCGGTCGAGGCCGCGCTGTGGATCGACGCCCATGCCAGCGAGGAGATCGATCTCGATGCGGCCGCCCGTCAGGCCGGATTGAGTCCGTTTCATTTCCTGCGTCTGTTCAGGAATGTGCTCGGCGTGACACCGCACCAGTATCTGGTGCGCGCGCGGCTGCGGCAGGCTGCAAACCTGCTGGTCGAGAAAGACCGCGCCATCACCGACATCGCCTTCGATGTCGGCTTCGGCGATCTCTCGAATTTCGTGCGCAGCTTCCATCGCGCTGCCGGCGTCTCGCCCCGCGCATTTCGACAGGCTTCCCGCGGCGACCGCAAGATTTTCCAAGAACGGCTGGCCGTGCACTGAGTAGTCTGCCGTCCTGATCAACCCGGGAGGCACAGCATGGCATCGATTCACAAAGAGATTTTCCTCGGCGCACCGGCAGACGATGTCTGGTCCGCACTGGCCGACTTCGGCGCGCTGCACACAAGGCTGGTGCCGGGCTTCGTCACCGACACAAAGCTGGACGGCGACGCGCGTATCGTGACGTTCGCCAATGGGTCCGTCGCACGCGAAAGACTGGTCACCTGCGACCACGACCGGCAGCGCCTCGTCTATGCCATCGTCAGCGAACGGATCGGCCAGCACAGTGCGTCAGCGCAGGTGTTTGCCGATGGCGATGCGCGCTGCCGGTTTGTCTGGACGGCCGACGTGCTGCCGAATGAGATCGCGCCTTATATGAGCGAGCAGATGGATCTGGGCCTGGCGGCGATGCAGACCCAATTCGGGAAAGCCGCGCGATGACGGCATCGTTTCTCGATGCGCTCGCAGCGGACGGCCCCGCCCCGGATCGCGTCGGGCAGATGGATCTCTATGGCTGGCTGATCGGCGCCTGGGAGCTCGATGTGGTCAGGTATATGACGGACGGCGAAGAGCGCCGGCGCAAGGGCGAATGGCATTTCGGCTGGGTGCTGGAAGGCCGTGCCATCCAGGATGTCTGGATCGTGCCGCCGCGCGGCCAGTTGCGCGACGGCGACGCCGCAGCGAATGCCTACTCGTATGGAAGCACGCTGCGGATCTACGACCCACGTATCGATGCGTGGCAGATCCAGTGGACCGATCCGGTGATGCAGAATTTTCTCACCATGACCGGCCGCAAACAGGGCAACGACATCGTCCAGCTCGGCCGCGACAATGACGGACGCCCGATCCGCTGGAGCTTCTCGCAGATCACGCCGCGCTCGTTTCTATGGCGCGGCGAGACCTCGCATGACGACGGCGCGACGTGGCGGCGCGATGTGGAATTTACTGCGACGCGCGTCGGCTAGAAACTGCTCAGACGAGCTCCGGCCGAATCTCGGGCACGGGGCCAGCCTTCGGTCCCCACGACGTCAGCAGTACGCTGAGCGCCGACAGCACGCCGAGCAGCACCATGGACGCCGCCGCGAGCCAGAAAAAGCTTGTGGCCGAGGCATCGATCGACAGCAGCCACCAGCCTCCAACGCTGACGAAGACCAGCCGCGCGGTTTGCGCTAGCACCGGGCCGAGTACCTTGGCGGCGCCCTGCGAGGCAAAATAGGCCACCGTGGACAGCCCCAGAAAGGCATACATTGGCGCACAGGTGGCCAGATAGGTCCGGCTTGCCGCACGCACACCGGCATCATTGGTGAACATATTGACCCAGGCATCGGGGAAGATCGCGATCAGCGTGCCGAGCAGGCCGACGACACCGAAGGCGATCACGCTGCCAGTCCAGGTCACGCGGCGCGCACGCGCGATGCGGCCAGCGCCGATTGCCATGCCGACGATCGGCACCGAGGCGATACCCACCGCGAAAGCCAGCGTGCTCAGCATGAATTCGAGCCGCGCACCGATGCCGTAGCCGGCCAGCACCGCGGTGCCGTATTGCGCCAGCATATGGGTGAAAATCAGGAGAGTCAGAACGCCCTGTAGCGGATTGAAACAGGCGATGGCACCCACTTTCAGAATATCGAAGAACATTCCGCGCTGAATGCGAAAGCCCTTGATCTGAGGCCGGACTCGCGCACGACCGGAAAAGACATACCAGCCCATGACGCCTGTGCCGATCGTGAATGCAATCAGCGTGCCCGCCGCGACGCCGGGCATGCCGAATTGCGGGATCGGACCGAAGCCGAGGCCCAGCACGCCACCAAGAACCACTTGCAAGGCGGCCCCCGCCATCTGCATGGCGGAGGGCATCTTCATGTTGCCGGTGCCGCGCAGGATCGCCGCGAAGGTATTCAGCAGCCATGGGATCACGCCACCAGCGAAGAAGACGGTGATGTAGCCCTGCGCCTGGCTCAGCACATTGCCGCGGCCACCAAGCAGTTGCAGCAGCGTGGAGCCGAAGGTCAGCATGCCGACCGTGAAGGTGAGGCCGAAGCAGATGGCGATCAGCAGTGCATGGCCCGCCAGCGTATCGGCGCGCGCGCGGTCGCCGGCGCCGAGCGCGCGCGCGATGGCCGAGGACACGCCACCGCCCATGGCGCCGCCGGACATGGTCATGGTCAGCATCACGAAGGGAAACACCAGCGCCATCGCCGCCAAGGCTTCGGTGCCGAGCCGGCCGACATAGGTGGTCTCGAAAATAACGACAACGGCACCTGCCGTCAGCGCGATGACATTGGGCCAGGCCAGCCGCAGGATGGTCGGCAGAATGGGATGATCCAGCAGGGGATTTTTGGCGGGCGCCTTCAGGCTCGGGAGCGGCTGCTTGTCGGCATCGACCAATCGGGGTTCGGCGACGACAGCGTCGGACATGCATTCTCCCTGAGCTTCCGGTCTTGCCTGCCGGACACCTCGTTCGTAGCACCGATCACAGACAATGCCATGCCCGGCGCACGCATGGGGGATGCTCGATTTGCACTGCAGTATGAGCGAATATCGGTGCTAGCCGATCGTCCAGATGAACGGCAGCGCACCGCCCACGCCCGGCGTCATCGTGACGGGTATATTTCGACCGCATCCGGCGGCGAGGCCCTCGACCAACCCCTGCAAGGCCCTCGCGCAGGCGGCATTGTTGTCGGCGACGCCATCCATCAGTTTCCAGCTCTGCTGCCGGATCTCGAACTGGCCCTCGGATGTGCTGATCTCCACAATGTCGTCCTGCGCTGCGAACAGGGTGCCGAGGAAGTCGGCGAAAGCCTTGGCGTCGCCGCGCGGCAGGCCAAAGCCCGCAGACACCTCGTCGAAATACTGCATGCCGATCAGCTTGCCGGTAAGATGCAGCAAATAGCCTGCATCGACCGGGCCGAACAGTTGAACCGCCACAGGCGCTGCGGTCCGTACATATTCCATGGCGTAGTTGCGATAGGCCTTCTCCAGCCGGGCTTTCGGCCAGCTATCGACGGGCAGCGCCGGCGCCTTCGCGGGATCGAACAACGGCGCTTCCAGATGGCGCGCGAACACCAGACGCTGATCGATATCCAAATCATGGTCGTATTCGCAGTAATAGCCTTCGAGCCCATCCTGGCCATCGACGCTCTGCTTGGTACAGACGAAACCCATGCGGGGATTGCCGAGCGAAACGCCATTGTTGGCGTGCCAGCCGCGCAGCATCGCGCGCGAGACCTCGCCGGGCACACCGCAGATTGCCGTGCCGCGCCAGATCCAGCGCGGCGGCGGATAGCGGATCCAGGCCTTGCGGTCGCTCTCAACCATGTACTCGACCGACACGCCGCCGATCCAGTTCGAGAGATAGTGATACTGGGCCGCAGCGACCGCGGGCGGCAGGCCGGACAGACCGAGCTTCACGAGTCCCGGCAGAAAGCGCTCCTGCTGCTGCCGACGGAAGATCCGAAACATGAACTCGGCGGCGTCTGCCGTGCCGCGGCGCGTGACCGTGGTCAGAATCAGGCCGGTGAAATAGGCGTGATAAAGATCGGCGACGCTACGCCAGCGCGTCCACGTGGCTTCGTCGCTCGTATTTGTCGGTCCGGTCATCGTTTCTTCCCTGTTTGTTGGGAGGACCATAGCCGTGCATCACTCCGGCTTCACATGAAATTCATGCAGGGAGGCCGAACGTTCCTGCATCGCGCGCATTGAATTCCGTTAGCCACAAGGACATTCCATGCGCCAGAAATTTTTGCTTTCCGCCTGTCTCGTCGCCCTGGCGCTGCCACTGGCCGGATGCAACGAGAAATCCACCATTGCGTCAGGCGAAGATTTCGGACCGTCACCGAAGCTCGTTGAGCCCAACAAGTCGCTTATTCCAACGGTCAATGTCTCCAAGGCCGTCGGGTGGCCCGCGGGCGCCAAGCCGAAGGCTGCGGAAGGCATGACGGTCAACGCTTTTGCTAAAGGCCTCGATCATCCGCGCACGGTCTATGCGCTGCCCAATGGCGACGTGCTGGTGGCAGAAAGCAATGCGCCGCCGAAACCGGAAGATGGCAAGGGCATCAAGGGCTGGGTCATGAAACTGGTGATGGGCCATGCTGGCGCGGGCACACCGACGGCCAATCGTATTTCGCTGCTGCGCGACGCGGACGGCGACGGCGTAGCCGAGACGAAGACAGCGTTTCTCGAAGGGCTCAACTCACCCTTCGGCATGGTGCTGGTGGGCGACGAATTCTTTGTCGCCAATGCCGATGCTGTGGTGAAGTTTCCCTACAGGACCAATGATACCAGGATCACGACGCCAGCCGTGAAGGTGGCTGACCTGCCCGGCGGCCCGATCAATCACCACTGGACCAAGGATCTCACGGCGAGCCCCGACGGCACGAAACTCTATGCAACCGTCGGCTCCAACAGCAATGTCGGCGAGAACGGCATGGAGGCCGAGAAAGACCGCGCCGCGGTGTTTGAGATCGACCGCGCGACCGGCGCCTCACGCATCTTCGCATCCGGTCTGCGCAATCCCAACGGCCCGTCATGGCAGCCGCAGAGCGGCGCGTTGTGGGTCACCGTCAACGAGCGCGACGAAATCGGCAGCGACCTTGTGCCAGACTATATGACCTCGGTGAAGGATGGCGGCTTCTACGGCTGGCCCTACAGCTATTACGGCCAGCACGTCGATGTCCGCGTGCAACCACCACGTCCCGACATGGTTGCCAAAGCCATCGCGCCCGATTACGCGCTCGGTGCGCATACCGCATCACTCGGGCTGACCTTCAACACCGGAGACCTGTTTCCAGCCAGCATGAAGGGCGGTGCCTTCATCGGCCAGCACGGCTCGTGGAATCGGCGCCCGCAAAGCGGCTACAAGGTGATCTTCGTGCCCTTCACCGACGGCAAGCCATCGGGCAAACCGCAGGATGTGCTCACCGGCTTCCTCAATGACAGTGGCGAAGCGCAGGGACGCCCGGTCGGCGTGCGCATCGACAGCAAGGGCGCACTACTGGTGGCCGACGATGTCGGCAATACGGTCTGGCGCGTGACGCCATCGGGCGCGAAGGCTGCAGCGTTGAAGTGACACCAGAGCGCTGACAAAGCTCCGTCATGGCCGGGCAGCGCGAAGCGAGGGCTTCACTTGATTGTCCCGGCCATCCACGTCTTCCTGAGTTTATGGCCGAGACGTGGATGCCCGGCACGAGGCCGGGCATGACGAGTTTTTATTACTTCGCCTATCCCACTTGAAATTCTTCACGTCACCGGCGCGGGGTTGAACAGCACCAGGTCGTTGTGCAGTCCCCATTTGTCCGCCCAGACCTGCTTGCGACCGCTGGCGACGTCGAGGATCAGCTGGAACAGCTCCCAGCCGGCTTCCTCGATGGTCATCTCGCCTGACGCAATGCGGCCGGCGTCGAAATCGATCAGGTCCGACCAGCGCTTCGCCAGTTCAGTCCGCGTCGAGACCTTGATGACCGGTGCCTGCGCCAGCCCATAGGGCGTGCCTCGTCCGGTGGTGAAGATCTGCATCTGCATGCCGGCGGCAAGCTGCAGCGTGCCGCAAACGAAATCGCTGGCTGGCGTTGCTGCAAACAGCAGTCCCTTCGTCGTCGCGCGCTCACCCGGACCAATGACGCCGCTGATTGCGCTCGAACCGGACTTGACGATGGAGCCCAATGACTTCTCGACGATATTGGCAAGACCACCCTTCTTGTTTCCGGGCGTCGTATTGGCGCTGCGATCGGCGCCCCCGCGTGCCAGATATGAGTCGTACCAGTCCATCTCGCGTATCAGCGCGCGGCCGACATCCTCGTTGACCGCACGGCGCGTCAACAATTCGATCGCGTCACGCACCTCGGTGACTTCGGAGAACATCACCGTGGCGCCGGCGCGCACCAGCAGATCGCTCGCGAAGCCGAGCGCTGGATTGGCGGTCACACCGGAAAACGCGTCACTGCCGCCGCATTGCAGACCGATCACGAGGTCGGAAGCCGGACAGGTCTCGCGCTTGCGCTGGTTCAGGATTTTCAAGCGCGCTTCAGCCATGGTGATGATCGTATCCACCATGTCGCCAAAGCTCTGATTGCTCTCATCCTGAAGGCGCATCATGCTCGCAGGATCCTCCTTCGGCAGCAAACGCTCCGGTGCGAGCTTCTCGCAGCCAAGGCCGACTACCATCACCTCGCCGCCGAAATTCGGATTGCGCGCGATGTTCTGCAGTGTGCGGATCGGAATATAGGCATCCGGCGCATTGATGGCGACGCCACATCCATAGCCGTGGGTGACGGCGACAACGTCATCGACATTCGGATAGCGCGGCAGCAGCTCGGCTTTGATCTTCTTGAGCGCAAATTCGAGCGTGCCGGCGACGCATTGCACCGACGTGCTGATGGCGAGAATATTCTTCACGCCGACGGAGCCGTCGCGATTGCGAAAACCTTCGAATGTGTAATCGTTCAGCGGCGGCTGCGTTTCCGGAACCGCATTGGCAATCTCAAGACTGTCGAGATCCGGCGCATCGGGCATGTGGATACGCGCCTCCTCTACCCATTCGCCGGCATAAATCGCATCGAGGGCATAACCGATGATCTCGCCGTAGCGGATGATGGGCGCATCCTTGGCGATATCGGAGAGCGCCACCTTGTGGCCCTGCGGCACGAAGTTACGCAGCTCCAGGCCGCCGGTCATCAGGGTGCCCGCGGGCAGGCCAAAATCATTGACGATGATGGCGACATTGTCGCGCGCATTCAGTTTGATGTAGCGCGGCGCATATGCATCTGCTGCCAGCGTGGTGGCCATCGCCTTGTCCTTCCCAAATCTGCCGGCATTCGCGCCGGTCTCGTAGCAGAGCAGTAGCACAAAAGATGACGGTGTCGCGCACTTGACCGGCGCGCTCTGCAGCCCGAATGATGACCTTGAAATGGGCCGGCGCGCCCGAATTCATGCAGAAATGGAATGAACGTGCGTCTTTTCGTCTTCGGGCTCGGCTACAGCGCAAACCGGTTCATTGCTCGGCACGGCGGTCAATTCATCGGGATTGCCGGCACCATCCGCACGGCCGGCAAGTCGGCTGCCCGCGATATCGAGACGCTGGTCTTCAATCCGGATGTCACCGATCCCGGCATTGCCGATCACCTCGCGAGCGCCGATGCGCTGCTCGTCTCGGTCCCGCCCGGCACAGACGGCGATCCCGTGCTGCGGACCTTCGGCTCCGTGATCGCGGCCAGCGGCATCCGGCGCATCATCTATCTCTCCAGCGTCGGGGTTTACGGCGATCATCAGGGCGCCTGGATCGACGAAACCGCCCCGGTCTCCGGCGAGGGCCGACGCAAGGCACGTATCGATGCCGAAGACGCATGGCGCGCCGTGGCCGGCGATCGCACGACGATCCTGCGCATCGCCGGCATCTACGGTCCCGGCCGCAATGCGCTGGAGAATCTCAAAACCGGCAAGGCCCATCGCATCTTCAAGCCGGGCCAGGTGTTCAACCGCATCCATGTGGACGACATCGCAACATCTGTCGCCGCAGCATTCGATCACGCGCAGACCGGCATCTTCAATCTCTGCGACGACGAGCCGGCGCCGCCGCAGGACGTCGTCACCTATGCCGCAGCGCTGATGGGCATCGCGCCGCCGCCCGAGCAGAACTTCGATGACGCCGAGATGAGCCCAATGGCGCGCAGCTTCTATGCCAGCAACAACCGCATCTCGAATGCGCGGCTGAAACGCGAGCTCGGCGTGAAGCTCGCATTTCCAACCTACCGCGAAGGCCTCACGGCACTGTGGGAACAACGCGAGGTCTAGGCAGCGAGTGACCTGCGGACTACCGGCCGGTCATCGCCTCCAGCCTGTCCGGATATCGGTTGCCCTGCACGGTGATTTTTGCAGCAATGCTGTCGATATCCCGCAGATCGTTGGCTGTCAGCTCAACGTCTGCTGCACCGAGGTTCTCTTCAAGCCTGTGCAGTTTCGTGGTGCCCGGGATCGGCACAATCCACGGCTTCTGGGCCAGCAGCCACGCCAGCGCGATCTGGGCCGGCGTCGCCTGCTTGCGTCCGGCGATCTCGCCGAGCAGATCGACCAGCGCCTGGTTGGCCTTGCGCGCTTCGGGCGTGAAGCGCGGGAGGATATTGCGGAAGTCTCCGCTGTCGAGCGTCGTGCACTCGTTCATGGCGCCCGTGAGAAAGCCCTTGCCGAGCGGGCTGTAGGGGACGAAGCCGATACCGAGCTCCTCAAGCGTCGCCAGCACTTCCTTTTCGGGGCCACGCGTCCACAGCGAATATTCGCTCTGGATTGCGGTGATCGGCTGTACGGCATGGGCACGGCGAATTGTCGTCACGCCCGGCTCGGACAGGCCGAAGTGCTTCACCTTGCCCTCGCGGATCAGGTCCTTCACCGCACCGGCGACATCCTCGATCGGCACGTCGGGATCGACGCGATGCTGGTAGAACAGATCGATGGCATCGATCTTCAAGCGCTTGAGCGATGCTTCGGCGACCTCACGAATATGTGCGGGGCGGCTGTCGAGACCGACCTGCTGACCGGTTGCGGGATCGAGCCTGAAGCCGAATTTGGTGGCGATGACCACCTGATCGCGAACCGGCGCGAGCGCCGCGCCGACGAGTTCTTCATTGGTGAACGGGCCATAAACTTCGGCGGTGTCGAAGAACGTGACGCCGCGTTCGACCGCCGCGCGGATCAGTGCGGTCATTTCCGTTGTGTCGGCCGGAGGCCCGTAGCCGAAACTCATGCCCATACAGCCGAGCCCGATGGCCGAGACCTCCAGTCCGCTGCGTCCGAGTTTGCGTGTCTTCATGTCAGATCTCCTGTGCCATCCGGCCAATGAGCGGCTCCCGCGCTGGTGGGATTTTGCCGCCGACATGCGACATCTGGAGATCGTGCGCCCATGAGACTAGATGATATAATCTGCACGCACTTATCAGCCGGATTCATGAATGGCCCGCCAGACAATCGACGACCTCCTCGCTTTCTTCGCCGTCGCGAAGGAGGCGAGCTTCACGCGCGCAGCCGCCAAGCTCGGCGTCTCGCAATCCGCGCTCAGCCACACCATTCGCGGTCTCGAGGAGCGGCTTGGACTGCGGCTCCTCACCCGAACGACCCGCAGCGTGGCGCCGACCGAGGCTGGCGAACGCCTGATCCGGACGATCGGCCCCAAGCTGGAAGAGATCGACGCCGAACTCGCGGCCGTCACGGAGCTGCGCGAGAAGCCGGCCGGCACCATCCGCATCACCACCGGTGAGCATTCCGCCGAAACGATCATCTGGCCCGCCCTCGCCAAGCTGCTGCCGCGCTATCCCGACATCAAGGCCGAACTCGTCGTCGATTACGGCCTCATCGACATCGTCGCGGAACGCTACGACGCCGGCGTTCGCCTGGGCGAACAGGTCGCAAAAGACATGATCGCCGTCCGCATCGGGCCGGACTTTCGCATGGTCGTGGTCGGCGCACCGTCCTATTTCGCCAAACGACCGCTGCCGAAACGCCCGCAAGACCTCACCGCGCATGACTGCATCAATATCCGCCTGCCGACCATGGGCGGCCTCTATGCGTGGGAGTTCGAGAAGCGCGGGCGCGCCTTGAAAGTGCGCGTCGATGGCCAGATCGTGTTCAACAACATGTCGCTGCGCCACAAGGCGGTGCTGAACGGACTGGGGCTGGCCTATTTGCCGGAGGATCGCGTGCGCGATCACATTGCCTCAGGCCGGCTTGTTCAAGTGCTTGACGATTGGTGCCAACCGTTCTCGGGTTATCACCTTTATTATCCGAGCCGCCGACAACCGACATCCGCATTCGCGGCGCTGGTTGAAGCGTTGCGTTACCGTGGCTGATCAACGGTTGTCGTGTTCCAGCGCCTCAATCCGAACGTGATTGAAACGAAATCGCACATTGTGAAAAGTTCCTGAATCAATTTGGGCGATGCTGTGTCCTAAGCGCGACGTGGTCGCCAAAGCTGCCTTTTTCGTTTGAGGCGCTGTTGCACGCGTGTGACAGCAATCACTGCGCAATAGTCTAGGTTGCCTTTCGTCATCCCCCGTCGGGATTGAGAAGGAACACCTGATGAAGAAGCTTCTACTGTCTACCGCTGCTCTGGCCCTCGTCGCTTTGGCCGCTCCGGCGTCCGCTGCTGACCTGGCTGCGCGCCCTTACACCAAGGCTCCGGCCTATGCTCCGGCTGCTCCGATCTACAACTGGACCGGTTTCTACATCGGCGGTCACATCGGCGGCGCGTTCCCGGGCAACGACAACAACCTGCTCGGCGGCAGCAATGACGGCACGTTCATGGGCGGTGTGCAGGGTGGTTACGACTACCAGTTCGCCCCGAACTGGGTGTTCGGTCTTGAAGCCAATTACAGCTTCCTCTCCACCAGCAGCAACTTCGACAATCGCGGCCTCGGTTCGGTCACCGGTCGTCTCGGTTACACCTGGGGTCCGGCCTTGCTTTACGTAAAGGGCGGTTACGCCTGGGCTGACTCGCGCTTCACCAACGGCTTTGCCGGCGACGGCGGCCGCGATGGCTACACGGTTGGCGGCGGTCTCGAATATCTGTTCACCCAGAACTGGTCGGGCAAGGTCGAATATCAGTATTACGACTTCGGTAACGTCAACTTCATCACGCCGACCCTCGCCGTTGGTGGTTTCAAGAACGACGAGCACACGATCAAGGCCGGCCTGAACTATCGCTTCAATCTGGGCAACTTCGGCGCAGGCTTCGTTCAGTAAGCCTGACGATCTATCGTCTACTTCGTCTCCAGAAAAAACTTAGGCCCGCAGCAATGCGGGCCTTTTTTCTTGCTTACTCGGAGCGGTGAGCAATCAGACTTTGAAGTGCTTCGACAGCTTCAGGCTCTGGCCCTGATAATTCGAGCCGATACGCTGGCCGTAGAGGGCATCCGGACGATCCAGCATGCGCTCATAGACGAGACGGCCGACGATCTGGCCATGTTCGAGAATGAACGGCACTTCGCGCGAGCGCACTTCCAGCACCGCGCGCGAGCCTTTGCCGCCAGCGCCGTCATGACCGAAGCCCGGATCGAAGAAGCCGGCATAGTGGACGCGGAATTCGCCGACCAGCGGATCGAATGGCACCATCTCGGCGGCGTAGTCCGGCGGCACCTGCACCGCCTCCTTGGAGGCGAGAATGTAGAACTCGCCGGGATCGAGGATCAGCGTGCCGTCCTTGCGCGCCGAGATCGGCTCCCAGAATTCATTGACGCTGTAGCCACCGCGGCGATCGATATCGACCACACCGGTATGACGCTTGGCGCGGTAGCCGACGAAGCCCGAGGCATTCTCGCCGGAGAGATCGACAGACAGCGCGAGGCCATTGTTGAGGTCGGCAGTGTCGCTGTCGACCAGCGGCTCCTGCGCGTGGAGTTCTTCCAGCGCCTCGGTGTCGAGCACCGCATCGCCGACCCGGAAACGGACCTGCGACAGGCGCGAGCCTTCGCGCAGCAATACCGGAAATGTCTTCGGGCTGATCTCGGCATAAAGCGGCCCGTGATAGCCCGCACCGATCACATCGAACCGTCTGGTGCCATCAGCAATCACCCGCGTGAACACATCGAGGCGTCCCGTGGAGCTCTTCGGATTGGCAGCCGCGAAGATGTTCGGCGGCAGCGCCAGGCTTTCGATCAGCGGCACGATGTAGACGCAGTTGGTTTCCAGCACCGCGCCATCGGACAGGTCGATCTCGTGCAGCTTCAACTCGTCGATGCGTTCGGCGACCGTCGAATTCGGCCCCGGCAGGAAGCTGGCGCGCACGCGATAGGCGATGGAGCCGAGCCGCAGATCGAGGCTGGCAGGCTGGATCTGGCTCTCGACGAAGGGATATTCCGGCAGGATCAGGCCGGCATCGGCCATCGCCGCAATCATGCGGTCGGGCAGAATTCCATCGGCATCGGGGGCAAGCGTAAACGGCACAGGTCTCGTCCTTCGGTCGTCCTTCAGCGAGAATACACTGAAAAATAGCGACTTTACCGGTTATCTCAGCCCCGCCTTGACGAAAAGGGCAAGCGGGAATATGCACATCGTTATCCCGTGGTGATTTGAGCCGGCCGGCTTGCAGCCACGTAAAATAAGTCGCTAAACAGGCCGGGGACACATGTCCTTCCAGCATGCGATCCCGGCCTGAGGACGTCCGTCCAGGCCGGTTTTTTGTGCCCGTGTTACGCGGGTACGTTGGAGGTCACATGTCTACGAAGTCCTATCGCCCCGAAACCCGGCTCGTTCATTCCGGCGCGCTGCGCTCGCAATTCAACGAGACGTCCGAAGCCCTCTTCCTCACGCAGGGCTTCATCTACGAGACCGCAGAAGCCTGCGAGGCGCGGTTCAAGGGCGAAGATCCCGGTTTCATCTATTCGCGCTTTTCGAATCCGAATACGTCGATGTTCGAGAGCCGCATGATCGACCTCGAAGGTGCGGAGGCTGCACGCTCGACGGCCACCGGCATGGCCGCCGTGACCACCGCCATTCTCGCGCCGCTGCGCATGGGCGATCACGTCGTCGCCGCCAAGGCGCTGTTCGGCTCCTGTCGCTACGTCATCGAAGAGCTGCTGCCGCGCTACGGCATCGAATTCACGCTTGTCGATGGACTCGACCTCGACCAGTGGCAGAAGGCGATGCGCCCAAACACCAAGTCGCTGTTCCTGGAAAGCCCGACCAATCCGACGCTTGACGTGCTCGACATATCAGCCATCGCTGACATCGCCCATGCCGGCGGTGCGCGACTGATTGTCGATAACGTGTTCGCGACGCCGCTCTGGCAGAGCCCGCTCGCGCTCGGTGCAGATGTCGTCGTGTATTCGGCAACCAAGCACATCGACGGTCAGGGACGCTGCCTCGGCGGCATCATCCTGTCGTCGAAGGACTTCATCGACGAGCATATTCATAACTATCTGCGCCAGACAGGCCCCTCGATCTCACCGTTCAATGCATGGACGCTGGTGAAGGGGCTGGAGACGCTGGCGATCCGCGTCGAGCGGCAGACGCAGACCGCGGCTGCCCTCGCAGACGTGCTGGCCCAGCATCCGAAGATTTCGCGGCTGATCTATCCGGGCCGCGAGGATCATCCGCAGGCGGCGACGGTGAAGAAGCAGATGCGTGCGGGCTCGACGCTGATCGGCTTCGAGGTGAAGGGCGGCAAGGCAGCAGCCTTCCGCGTCCTCAACGAGCTGAAAGTCGCCCGCATCTCCAACAATCTCGGCGACGCCAAGAGCCTGGTCACGCATCCGGCGACAACGACGCATCAGCGCCTGCCGCTGGAAGCGCGGCTCGAACTCGGGATCACAGAGGGCTTCATCCGCTTCTCGGCCGGCCTCGAGCATCGTGACGATCTGATCGAGGATCTCGAAGCGGCACTGGCGAAGGCTTAGCCAATCTCTCCATCGTCATTGCGAGGAGCACTTGCGACGAAGCAATCCAGACTTTCTTTCAAGCAAGACTGGATTGCTTCGCTCAGCGAAAATCGCCGAAGGCGAATTTCGCGGGCTCGCAATGACGGCTGAGAGGCATTCGCCCCTCTTCGAACTTACAGCGGCTTCTGCGCCTGCTGAATCTGCGGCTCGTTGATGCCGAGCTTCACCTGGCCGACCGACTTGATGATGTTGTCGCCAAGCAACTGCGCGAAGCAGGCATAGCCCCAGTCATTCATGTGTAGGCCGTCGGCAATGACGAAGCTGTCGAACGACATCTGCTGACCTTCGTGCCATTCCTTCATCACTTCGAAGCGCGGGAAGATGCCGACCTTGCGCAGTTCGGCTACCTTGTGCAGCAGCGAGACCATCTTGCTGGTGCCTTCCGGCCGCGTATTCACCAGCGGCGAATATTGCGGATCGACCAGCACCAGATCGGCACCGGCCGCCTGAATGCGGGCGACGCCGTCTTCCACCATCTTGCTGGTTTCGCCGGGATCGAGATTGCGCAGCACCGCATTGGTGCCAACCTGCCAGATCACGAGATCAGGCTTCGAATTGATCACTTCGCTCTGCAGCCGCGCCATCATTTCCGGCGCATCTTCGCCGCCCTTGCCGCGGTTGAGCACGGTGATATTGGCCGAGGGATAGGCGCGGTGCAGCTGCGCTGCGAGACGGTTGGGATAGGTGAATTCCGGCGCCGTCGAACCGTAGCCCTCGGTGGAGGACGAGCCGAACGCAACGATGACCACGGGCTTGCCGGCAACGAGTTTGCTGGCCACATGCGGCAGCGCGCCCATCGCCTTCATGCCCCCTTTCGGTGTGCGGCAGGGGACGCGGCTCAAGATATCGGTCGCGGTCTTCGCGACTTCCTTGACCTTGTCGATGGCCTTCGCAGCGACGCCCCTCTTCGCGGCGTCCGCGGGATCATTGACCGCAATGCTCTGATCGGCGCCCTTGCCGTCAGCCGGGGCGGCCTGCGCCGCTTCGGCGTGCGCAATGGACGATGAGATCGGGAGCGCGAAGGTCGTGGAAGCGGCAAAGGCAGCGACGACAGCAAAGCGAGACAAATGGCCGACGAAACTCATTAACGCTGAATCCTCAAATCCGCTGCTTTGATCTTGGCCGCATCGACGACAAAGGTCGAAAGCGCCCGGCCAAGACAATCATGCACCCGCTTCGCCAGCTCCATGCCGGGCGACGCGCTGAACAGGTCAAAATCACCGCTCTCATTCCAGTGCCGCATGATGGCGAAACGGTCGAACAGCGGGACGTCGTGCTGCTGCGCCACCACACGCATATTATCTAGGTAGGCGGAGCCGGAAATCATCGTCTCCGTGCGCGGACTGTACTGCAGATTCATTAAAATGACGTCAGTTCCGGCCTTTTGCATGGCGGCAACGCCCTCATCCAAGGCGTTCCGGAAGTCGTCGGCGTCGGCCTGCTTCATGGCATCCACGGTTCCGGTCTGCCAGATCACCAGGTTCGGCTTCTTGTCCGTCACCAGCTGTTCCAGGGTCGGGGCCATTTCCTCGGCGGTCTTCTTGACCTGCAGCTCCAGCGCCATGTTCACCTCGACGCCCGGTAGCTTCTCCTTCAGATAGGCCTGCAGGCGGTTCGGATAGGCTGCGGAGTGGTCTGAGACCCCGATCACCGAGGATCGGCTGCCAATGACCAGAATATCGAGCTTTCCGCCCGGTTTCGCCGCAGCCTCGACCTTGGGCAGGGTGCTTTCGGAGGTCAGGAGGTAGGCGGGAACCTCACAGGTATGCGCGGGCGGTTCGGCCCGGACAGGAGCCGCCACCAGCAGGCCAGCCAGCATCGTGAGCCGCAGAACGGCCTTCATGCTTCCCCTCCTGCGAGATCCGCGTCGGATCGTTTGGCGCGGGATCCGCCTTTGACAGTGACGCCCTTGTACCACGAAAACACCCAGGCGGCGGTTGACATAACAACTATGCCGAGGAAGCTGATCAAGGCATGCATGCCAGCCCCGCCTGCGACCTCAGCCAGCACGAAATGGCCGGCAAAGGCCAGGAACACCCCGATACAGAAGATTTCGAGCGAGTGCTGGCCGCACAGCACCATCGGCCGCAGCCAGATCGATTTCAGCCCCGGCCAGTCCTTGGGCAGGAAACGGACCGTGAGCGCCGCCAGCGCCAGGAAGTGGGCGAAGCGCAGCACGTCGAGATCGGTTTTGTTGATGGGATACATCCACTGCTCGATGACCTTCGGCAGCAGATGATGGATCTGCGGAATGTACCAGGTCAGCGTCACCCAGAACGCCGCCAGAAGATAGGCCACGCAGAGCCATAGCGTGATGTTGGATGACAGTATCCGCGACATCCTGACGGCGCCGCCTAGTGCGCACCAGGCGCCGAACACGAACAGCAATTGCCAGGCGAACGGATTGAAGGCCCAGACGCCGTTCGGGTAAGCGGTCAGATGCAGGTCGAATTCCCAGGTCAGCGCATAAAGACCGACCGACAGCGCCAGCGTGAGATCGGCGCGGCGCCGCATCAGCCAGAGGATCGGCGGCAGGAACAGCATGAGGACGATATAGAGCGGCAACACGTCCATGTTGACCGGGCGAAATTTCAGCAACAGCGCCTGAACGATGGTCACGTCGGGCTGTTTGAGAAAATCGAGAATTCCCATTTCCTCTGAATAAAGCGGGTTCTCGAACCGCGTCGCGACATAGGAGATTTCCGCGAGGAAGATCGTGAACAGGAAGACGTGGGCGACATAGATCTGCCAGACCCGCTTGAAGATGCGCGCGCTGGCAACCAGCGTGCCCTGCTCCTGCATCGCGCGGCCATAGACGAAAGCGGCGGTATAGCCGGAGATGAAGATGAAGATCTCGGTAGCGTCGCTGAAACCGTAATTACGGATCGTCAGCCAGGTCAGGATATTCGGCGGCAGGTGATCGATGAAGATCAGCCACAGCGCCAGCCCGCGAAACAGATCGAGGCGCAATTCGCGTTCGGTGCCTGCAACGGGAAACGACACGGCATCGGCACGCGTCGAGACGCGCGACGCGGACACGTGGGAGGACGCATCTGCGTGGGGATGGCCGGCAATCGGGTCGGCAACAGAGGTCATTCAGCACCGCTCAACGGAAATCGTCGCATGATGAAAATCGACCGCCCCACACCACGCAGGCCATCTGCATGGGGCGATCCGTCACGTCATAGCCAAATCAGGGATCGATTATGGGGTAACTATGTTGAAACCGCGATGGGTTGCCGCCGTTCCGCGCAGCACTCCACGCCGATTTTCCCTGGATTTGGCCGGTAACGTGTTTTTCGCTATGCTTGCGACGCATTTTGAACGATGACACCGCCATGTACCGCGCCATCACACGACAGATCGAAGTCACCGTCGAACCGAATTTCATGCCTGAAAGCTCGTCGCAGGAGAAGCGACAGTTCTTCTGGTCCTATACGGTCGTCATCACCAATGCCGGCAAAGAGACCGTGCAGTTGAAGACCCGGCACTGGATCATCACCGATGCGTCCGGCCGCATGCAGGAAGTACGCGGCGAAGGCGTCGTCGGCGAGCAGCCCGTGCTCGGCCCCGGCGAACGCTTCGAATACACATCGCGCGTACCGCTGCCGACGACGTCGGGCTTCATGGAAGGCACCTATCAGATGGTGACCGATACCGGCGAGCCGTTCGAGATCGACGTGCCGCTGTTTTCGCTGGACGGACCGGACGGGAAGCGCGTGCTGAATTAGGCGACCGCCGAAATGTAGAAATGTAGGATGGGTAGAGCGTCTTCGCGAAACCCATCATCACCACCGTATGTTGATGTTGGTGATGGGTTTCGCTCCGGCGCAAGATGCGCCTGCGCTCTACCCATCCTACGGCCTCATCGCAGATTCAATTTTCAAACAGCCACTGCTCTTCAGACATGCGTCATCGCCCCCATTGTTTGCGGCGCGGGGGCGCCGTCGTTGCTTGCATTCCCTGCCCCGGTGAGAGGGCGTGCGGAACGCCGGGTGCCCGATGCACCCTTGGGCCTGATGCGAATGCGGTCTTCCGCAGGTTAGTGTGCATCAGGACTTTCGGAGGCGCCGAGCAAGTGCCCGACGTTCCGCATACGGTGTTTTTTCGGTTGCCTGCACATCTGCCATGGCGAACGGTCCCATCACCAAAATTAATGCCCCAGGGCGGAGGGACAGGGTAGCCGCAAAGCACTTGGCCGAACGCGTTTCGATTTGGTCGTCCGTCACACTGTCCAGGATTCTTTCCATCCCAAGGTCGGTCGTCTCCTTGCCAGTGGCAGTGCTGGCGCAGATCCGTCCTGCCCGAAGACAGACGTCACCCATGAACCGCGTGACGCCGCATCTCCGGCGTCTACCGCATCCTGCCCCGCGAACGTGACGATCGCGATCGCCCCTCTCGGTGGGGCAGGACGAAGGGGAATATAATCAAGGTGGGGATATTGTCAACGGGAATAGGAAAAAATGTTTGAGTGCTGTCTTGTCGCCCCAAACTGTCATTCCGGGGCGCGGCCGGCACTTGCCGGACGCGAACCCGGAATCTCGGCATAGGAGTCTCTAGTCAGTGCAAAACACTCTGGGATTCCGGGTTCGCACTTCAGCGGCTTCGCCGCTGTCGTGCGCCCCGGAATGACGAGTGTGGATCGAGACTCCCTCCATACCAATTGGTGTGCCGGGGAATGACAGCGGGGCGTGACGCGGGCGAATGCCTATTCCACGCCCGCTTCCTGCGGTGTGAACTCATACACCGACGAACAGAACTCGCAGGTCACGACGACCTTGTCGTCCTTGACCATGTCGGCGCGGTCCTGCGGCTCGAAGCTCTTGAGCATGCCGGACACGGCATCGCGCGAGCAGGAACACTCCGCGCGCAGCGGCGATGAGGCGAAGACGCGGACGCCGCGCTCGTGGAACAGGCGATACAGCAGCCGCTCGCCGGACAGATCGGGATCGATCAGCTCGACATCCTCGACGGTGCCAATCAGCGACTGGCCCTCGACCCAGGCGTCATCTTCCGGCACAGCATCCACCTCCGCGCCCTCCGGCGCATCGCCGGCATGGAGGTCGCGCTGCACGCGCTCCGGCGCCTTTGGCAGGAACTGCAGCAGCATGCCACCGGCGCGCCAGCGATGTGTCGGGCCACCTTCCTCGCCGCTGCGCCATTCCTCGCCGACGGCGAGGCGCACCTTGGTCGGAATCTGTTCGGAGCGCAGGAAGTATTCATGTGCGGCATCTTCCAGCGTACCGCCGTCAAGCGCGACGAGCCCCTGATAGCGGCTCATATCCGCCCCCTGATCGACGGTCATCGCCAGATGGCCCTTGCCGAGCAGCGCCGCGGTGCCGAGACCGGGCAAAAGGCGCTCGGCATCGAAACGCGCATAGGCGCGCATTTTATCGGGCGCGCGGAAGTCGACGATCATCAGCGACACCGGACCATCGGTCTGGGTTTGCAGGATGAAGCGGCCGTCGAATTTCAGCGACGAGCCGAGCAGCGTGGTCAGCACGATCGCCTCGCCGAGCAGCTTGGCCACCGGCGCGGGATAATCATGTTTGGCGAGCAGTTCATCGAGTGCCGGGCCAAGTCGCGTCAGCCGCCCGCGTAGGTCGAGCGGCGCCACCTCGAAGGGCAGCACCGCGTCATCGACCGGAACGGAGGACGGCGCGCGGATGGGGGCGTCGGGCTGGAGATTTGGATTTGATGGGGTCATGGCGCTCTATGTAAGGGCGAGGAGCTGAAATCGAAACCCCGCAAAGGGGCAAATGTCCGAACGAATACAAGGCATCCGGCGACGATTTGCCCCCGCCCGGATGAAATATCTACCAAGTATAAGCGAACGATGTTTGAAACCTACCTTAGGCGATGGCACCTCGTCCCGGACGGCACGGCCATTACCTCCCACGCCGGATATTTGCTGCCAGTCCTGCATCGGGGCCAGCCGGCGATGCTGAAACTGGCCAGGGGCGAGGACGAACGCGCCGGCAGTGCGGTACTGGAATGGTGGGACGGCGACGGCGCCGCGCGGGTTCTGGCTCGCCATGACGACGCGTTGCTGATGGAACGCGCACAAGGCCCGGCCTCGCTCTCCGACATGGCGCGTGGTGGACAGGACGACGAAGCCTCGCGCATCCTGTGCGCCGTGGCGGCACGGTTGCACCGGCCAAGGCAAAAATCGCCGCCTCCGCTGGTACCGCTGCAGCATTGGTTCCGCGAACTCGCGCCGGCCGCAGCGACCCATGGCGGCCTGTTACGTCGCTGTTCCGAAACGGCCAACGCTTTGCTGGACGACCCGCGCGAGGTGACCGTGCTGCACGGCGACCTCCACCATGACAATGTGCTAGACTTCGGGGAGCGTGGTTGGCTTGCCATCGATCCGAAGCACATCATCGGCGAGCGCGGCTTCGACTTCGCCAACATTTTCACCAACCCGGATCTCTCGGACCCCACGCGCCCGGTCTCGACCTTGCCAGGCCGTTTCCAGCGGCGTGTCGAGGTCGTCAGCGACGCGGCCAAGCTCGATCGCCATCGCTTGCTGCAATGGGTCCTGGCGTGGACCGGCCTCTCGGCCGCATGGTTCCTCGGCGACGACGATCCGGCGAGCATCGACTTTCAGGTGGCCGAGCTGGCCGCGACAGAACTCGATCGCTGATCGCGCCTCACGCCACCGCGTTGAGGCACCAGGCCAGAATGCCCTTCTGCGCATGCAGACGGTTTTCGGCCTCGTCGAACACCACCGACTGCGGACCGTCGATGACCTCGTCGGTGACCTCCTCGCCGCGATGCGCCGGCAGGCAGTGCATGAAGAGTGCGTCCGGCTTGGCCAGTGACATCAGGCGCGCATTGACCTGATAGGGTTTGAGCAGGTTGTGGCGGGTCTCGCCGTCCTTGTCGCCCATCGACACCCAGGTGTCGGTGACGACGCAATCGACGCCCTTCACCATCGCATCGGGATCGTCGCTGAAGGTGATCGGCGCGTTTGCCGCCTTGACCCAGTCCTTGAACGGCTTCTTCGGCGACAGCTGCGGCGGCGTCGCGATATTGAGTTTGAACTGGAAGCGCTCGGCCGCATGCGCCCAGGACATCAGCACATTGTTGTCGTCGCCGGTCCAGGCCACGGTGCGGCCCTTGATCGGGCCGCGATGTTCCTCATAGGTCATCACGTCCGCCATGACCTGGCAGGGATGCGAGAAGCGCGTCAGGCCGTTGATGACCGGCACGGTCGCATTTTCCGCGAGCTCCATCAGCGAGTCATGATTGAGGATGCGGATCATGATGATGTCGACGAAGCGCGACAGCACGCGCGCGGTGTCGGCAATGGTCTCGCCGCGACCGAGCTGCATTTCGGCGCCGGTGAGCATGACGACTTCGCCGCCGAGCTGGCGCATGCCGACCTCGAACGACACGCGGGTGCGCGTCGAGGGCTTCTCGAAGATCATCGCCAGCGTCTTGTTCTTGAGCGGACGATCGGGCTCGGCATTCGAGCCATCCCGCCCTTTCAGCTTCGCCTTCATGGCGGCAGCCGCGTTCATGATATTGCGCAACTCGCTGGCCGGCACGGCCGTGAGATCGAGGAAGTGCCGCGGTGACGTGCTCATCACGCGGCTCCCTGCGTCTTTGCAGATGCCTTGGCGGATGAGCCGAGGGCCACGCAGGCCTGTTCCAGCCGCTGCACGGCCTGCTCGATCTCGGCCTCGCTGACGATCAGCGGCGGCAGGAAGCGCACTACATTGTCGCCGGCGCCAACCGTCAGCAGCTTCGCGTCACGCAATGCGGCCACGAGATCGCCGGCCGGCACGACAGCCTTGAGGCCGATCAGCAGACCTTCGCCGCGCACTTCGCTGAGCACATCAGGATGGCCGTCGACCACGCCCGCGAGTTTCTGTTTCAGCAACAGCGACATCTTCTTCACATGGTCGAAGAAGCCTGGCTTCAGCATGATATCGAGCACGGAATTCGCCGCGGCGACCGCCAGCGGATTGCCGCCGAAGGTCGAACCATGGGAGCCGGGCGCCATGCCTTCGGCCGCTTCCGCCGTAACGAGGCACGCACCGATGGGGAAACCGCCGCCGAGCGCCTTGGCCAGCGACATGACATCCGGCGTCACGCCGATGCGCTGATAGGCGAACAACTCGCCGGTGCGGCCCATGCCGGTCTGCACTTCGTCGAAGATCAGCAGGATGCCGTTCTTGTCGCAGAGTTCGCGCAATGCGCCGAAGAACGCGTTGCTCGGCGCGCGCACGCCGCCTTCGCCCTGCAGCGGCTCGATGAGAATGCCTGCGGTGTTCGGACCGATCGCCTTCTTAACGGCTTCGATATCGCCGAGCGGCAACTGATCGAAGCCGTCGAGCGGCGTGCCGTAGCCTTCGAGATATTTGGCAGCGCCGGTCGCAGCCAGCGTGCCGAGGGTGCGGCCATGGAACGCGCCTTCAAAGGTGATAATGCGCGTGCGCTCGGGATGGCCCTTGGAGAAATGATAGTGGCGGGTCACCTTGATCGCGCATTCCATCGCTTCCGCACCCGAATTGGCGAAGAACACGAAGTCGGCAAAGCTCTGTTCGCACAGCCGGGCCGCGAGGCGCTCGCCGTCCGGGCTCTTGAACAGGTTCGACATGTGCCAGAGCTTGGTGGCCTGCTCCTGCAATGCGGCGACCATATGTGGGTGCGCATGGCCCAGCGCGTTCACGGCAACGCCGCTGGTGAAGTCGAGATAGCGCTCGCCATCGGTTCCAATCAGCCACGCGCCTTCACCGCGCTCGAAAGCGACATCCGCACGCGCGAAAACAGGCAGCAAGTGAGCCTGAGAGAGGGGCGAAGACGTTGCGTTGCTGGTCATAACCGATCCGATCGAAAAGACTGCGGCCGCGTCGATGACAACTGTGCGAAATCGAACAACGGACCCTAGAAACGAAACGTGCCGCCCTTCTCGGGCGGCACGTGGGCATTATTCTATGTGTGCTGTGAAGACTGTCAACCGCGCACTGCGGCTTTCGAGTCACACGGAGTCGCAGAAAAAGCCGATTTTGCAGCTTTACTTGCAGAAGCATGTGGACGCGGCATGCCCGACTCTTGCGCGCGAGTCACGGCATATTGTAGCTTTTGCCTCGTCGGATACGACATCTCGTGCGGCGGTAGATCCTTTTGACACATCCAGTGCGGCGTAACAGCCGGACGCGAAATTCGCGCCCGGTGAGCGCTAAAGGATTCTGACCGCAGGGATTTTTGAAGTCTCAACTCGCAGCGCTGCCCGGTCAGGCCGGCGCTCACGAAGGGAAAACGGCGATGACGGTAATGACATGGACCGACGATCGCGTCGAACAGTTGAAGAAACTCTGGGAAGGCGGCCTTTCCGCCAGCCAGATCGCTGCGGAACTCGGTAACGTGACCCGCAACGCCGTGATCGGCAAGGTTCACCGCCTTGGCCTGTCCGGCCGTGCCAAGAGCCCCTCCTCGGCAGCTCCGCGGCAGCGCAAGGCGCGCCCGGTGCAGCAGATGGTACGCGTCGCCCGCCCGATGGCGCGCGGCAACACCGCGCTGGCCCATAATTACGAGATCGAGGCCGAGCCCGATCCGATCGCCTATGACAACATTGTGCCGATCAGCCAGCGCCTGTCGCTGGTCGAACTCAACGAAGCCACCTGCCATTGGCCGATCGGCGATCCGTCGAGCGCGGACTTCTATTTCTGCGGCGGCAAGGCCCTGGCCGGCGCCCCCTATTGCGCGCATCACTCGCGCATCGCTTATCAGCCGGCAAGCGACCGCCGCCGCGCAGTGCCAAAGCCGACGCGCTGAGCTGGAAAGCATCTAAACCAAATGAAAATGCCCGGTGATGAGCCGGGCATTTTTTGTTTGGGGCTTCTAACCTCGCCCCGCTTGCGGGGAGAAGGAAGATACCTACTCCGCCGCCTTGTCGAAGCGGTCATCCAGCGCGTAGCCGGCGCCGCGCACGGTGCGGATCGGATCGGGCTCACCGGCGGGGTTGAGCAGCTTGCGCAGGCGGCCAATATGCACGTCGACGGTGCGCTCGTCGATATAGATGTCGCGGCCCCAGACGCTGTCGAGCAACTGTTCGCGGCTGAACACGCGGCCCGGATGTTCCAGGAAGAACTCCAGCAGGCGATATTCGGTCGGACCGAGATCGATCGGACGGCTGGACCGCACCACGCGGCGCTTGTCACGGTCGAGTTCGATGTCGCCAAACGCCAGGACAGTAGCGAGACGCTCGGGAGCTGCACGACGGAGCAGGCCCTTCACGCGGGCCAGGAGCTCCGGCACGGAGAACGGCTTGACGATGTAGTCGTCGGCGCCGGTGGCGAGACCGCGAACGCGCTCGCTCTCTTCGCCGCGCGCCGTCAGCATGATGATCGGCAATGCCTTGGTTTCGGGCCGTGCGCGCAAGCGGCGGCACAGTTCGATGCCGGACAGGCCCGGCAGCATCCAGTCGAGCACCACGAGATCCGGCACCCGCTCCTTCAAGCGGGTGTCGGCATCGTCGCCGCGAGCGACGGTTTCAACATCATAGCCTTCGGCGTCGAGGTTGTAGCGAAGCAGCGTCGTTAGTGCCTCTTCATCTTCCACAACCAGAATGCGTGCATTCACAGCCATCTTGATCAATACCCTCAGTGACGTCCGACAAGTCTTTAAATCATGATCCTTGCGGAAGACTGGCTTCCACTTTTCCGGATCATGCTTCAGACCGTCGGCGTATTCGCGAATGTGGTCATGTCGCCCTTCGGGCGCTTGTCGAGGATCTGCTGGCCCTCGATCATGTAGAACACGGTTTCCGCAATATTGGTGGCATGGTCGCCGATCCGCTCGATATTCTTGGCGCAGAACATCAGGTGGATACAGAACGAAATGTTACGCGGGTCTTCCATCATATAGGTCAGGAGTTCGCGGAACAGCGAGGTGCAGATCGCGTCGATTTCCTCATCGCCCTTCCACACCGTCATCGCGGCGGGCAGATCATGTGCGGCATAGGCGTCGAGCACGGCCTTGACCTGGGTGGTCACGAGGTCGGTCATGTGCTCGAGGCCGCGGATCAGCTTCAGCGGATGGAAGTCGCTGTCGAGTGCATTGACGCGCTTGCCGATATTCTTGGAGAGATCGCCGATGCGTTCCAGATCGGTGGCGACGCGCAGCGCGCCGACGATCTCGCGCAAATCGACAGCCATCGGCTGGCGCTTGGCGATGGTCAGCACGGCGCGCTCTTCGATCGTGCGCTGCAACTGGTCGATCTCGGAGTCGGTGGCGACGACGCGGGCGCCAAGTGCGACATCCCGGCGGATCAGCGCGTCGACGGATTCGACGATCTGCCGTTCCGCGAGGCCACCCATCTCGGCGACGAGACGGGTCAGCTCCTGCAGATCGTCATCGAAAGCCTTGGTGGTGTGTTCAAAAGCCATCTCAAATTCCTCCCGCGAATATGTCGCGTCAGCCGAAGCGGCCGGTGATGTAATCCTGGGTGCGGCGATCGGTCGGCGACGTGAAGATCTTGTTGGTCTGATCGAACTCGATCAACTCGCCGAGATACATGAAGGCCGTGCTGTCGGAGACGCGGGCAGCCTGCTGCATGTTATGGGTCACGATCGCGATCGTGTACTGATCCTTCAACTCGTCGATCAGCTCCTCGATCTTCGCGGTCGAGATCGGATCCAGCGCCGAGCACGGCTCGTCGAACAGGATCACTTCCGGCCGCACCGCGATGGTGCGCGCGATGCACAGGCGCTGCTGCTGACCGCCCGACAGGCTGAGACCCGACGCGTTGAGCTTGTCCTTGACTTCGTTCCAGAGTGCACCGCCGCGCAGCGCCCTCTCGACGCGGATGTCCATCTCCGACTTGGAGATCTTTTCGTAGAGGCGGATACCGAAGGCGATGTTTTCGTAAATCGTCATCGGGAACGGAGTCGGCTTCTGGAACACCATGCCGACGCGGGCGCGCAGCAGGTTGAGGTCCAGCTTCGGATCCAGAATGTTCTGGTTGTCGAGCATGAGCTGACCTTCGGCGCGCTGGCCGGGATACAGATCATACATGCGGTTGAAGATGCGCAGCAGCGTGGACTTGCCGCAGCCCGACGGGCCGATGAACGCAGTCACGCGGTTCGCCATCAGCGTCAGGTTGATCTTCTTCAGGGCGTGGTGTTCGCCATAGTAGAAGTTCAGGTCGCGCACGGTGACCTTGGGACGGGTCTCGCCCTGCAGGGCCGACGGCGGCGGCATCGAGACGGAAGGAACGCCAGACGACACAGAAAGCTCACTCATTTTGCTGTCCTCTCGGCGCCGAGAATGCGCGCGCCAATGTTAAGGGCAAGTACGGTCAAGGTGATGATCAGGGCACCGCTCCAGGCGAGCTGCTTCCAGTACTCGTAGGGGCTCTGCACGAAGTTGTTGATGGTCACCGGCAGGTTGGCCATCGTCTTGGTGAGATCGAGGCTGAAGAACTGGTTGCTCAGCGCGGTGAACAGCAGCGGCGCCGTTTCACCGGCGACACGCGCGGTCGCCAGCAGCACGCCGGTGATGAGACCGGCGCGGGCTGCACGATAGGCGATCCGCTTGATGACCAGGGAGCGCGGCAGGCCGAGCGCCGAGGCCGCTTCACGCAGCGGGTTCGGCACGAGACCAAGCATATCTTCAGTGGTGCGAACCACGACGGGGATCACGATCACGGCGAGCGCGAGCGAACCGGCGAGAGCCGAGAAGCCGCCCATCGGAACCACCACCGCACCATAAACGAACAGGCCGATGATGATGGACGGGGCCGACAGCAACACGTCGTTGATGAAGCGGATCACCGAGGTAAGTTTGTCGTGCTTGCCGTATTCCGCGAGATAGGTGCCGGCAAACAGGCCGAGCGGCGCGCCGATGCCGACGCCGATGACGGTCATGATGATCGAACCGACGATGGCATTGAGCAGGCCGCCTTCCATGGAGCCGGGCGGCGGCGTGTTCTGGGTGAAGATCTGCAGACTGATGCCGGCGATACCGTTGTAGAACAGCGTGAACAGGATCAGCGCGAGCCAGGTGACGCCAAAGAGAGCGGCACCCATGCAGAGCCCACGGATGATCATGTCGTTGCGGCGGCGTGAAGCGTAAATCGGGTTCATATTAGTTGCCCGCCTTCTTTTCCAGACGCAGCAGCATCAGACGCGCTGCCGAGAGCACGAAGAATGTCAGCACGAACAGCAGGAGACCGAGCAGGATCAGACCCGATTGATGCAGACCGTCGCTCTCCGCGAACTCGCTGGCGATCGCTGCCGAGATCGTGGTGCCCGGGCCAAAGATCGAGCCTGTGATCCGGAACGAGTTGCCGATGATGAAGGTCACCGCCATCGTTTCACCGAGCGCACGGCCGAGCGCCAGCATGACGCCACCGATCACACCAACGCGGGTATAGGGGATGACGACGTTGCGGACGACTTCCCAGGTGGTGCAGCCGACGCCGTAAGCGGCTTCCTTGAGCACCGGCGGCACCGTCTTGAACACGTCGACCGAGATCGAGGTGATGAAGGGCAGCACCATGATGGCGAGGATCAGCGACGCGTTGAACAGCGAGAGATAGGACGGCGGGCCGGCGAAGATCACGCCGAGGACCGGGACGCCTTCGAAGGCGTTGATCATGAATGGCTGCACGTGGTTGGCCAGGAACGGGCCGAGCACGAAGAAGCCCCACATGCCGTAGATGATCGAAGGAATACCGGCGAGAAGCTCAACCGCCATGCCGATCGGGCGGCGCAGCCAGTTCGGGCACAGTTCGGTGAGGAAGATCGCGATGCCGATGCCGACCGGAATGGCGATAGCCATCGCGATCACCGAGGTGATCAGCGTGCCGTAGATCGGGCCGAGCGCTCCCAGCACCGGCGGATCAGCCGACGGTGCCCAGCGCTGCGTCGTCAGGAACGAAAAGCCGAATTCGCGGAGCGCCGGCCACGCACCAACGATAAGCGACAGAATGATGCCGCCGAGGATAAACAGAACGGACAGCGCCGAGATGCGGGTGATCCAGTAAAACGCCTGGTCCCCCGTCTTGAAGGCATTCAAAGCCTTCGCACGATCATAAGGTCCAGCAGCGTCCATCGAAGAGCTCTGTACGGCCATGTCTGCCACGCCAGTCCCCTGTAATTGTTACAATACCCCAAAACGCATTGCCCTGGAGGGGCTTGTCAGGGCGCGAAGTCAGAAGAGAAGAAGAAAGAAATTCAGCCCTGCAGCAAACGGAGGAGAGATGCCCCTCTCCTCCGCCCACACACCAGATCAGCTCTTGATGTCAGCCGACCAGGTCTTTTCGATCAGCTTGACGACCGAGTCCGGCATCGGGATGTAGTCGAGCTCTTCGGCAGCCTTGTCGCCCTTTTCGAACGACCACTTGAAGAACTTCAGCGCTTCAGCCGAGGCCGCCTTGTCGGTCGGGGTCTTGTGCATGAGGATGAAGGTCGCCGCAGTGATCGGCCAGGACGCTTCGCCCGGCTGGTCGGTGAGGATCACGTAGTAGCCGGGAGCCTTGGCCCAGTCGGCATTGGCAGCAGCAGCCTGGAAGGCAGCGACGGTCGGCTGCACGGTCTTGCCAGCCTTGTTGACGAGACCGGCATAGGTCAGCTTGTTCTGCTTGGCGTAAGCATATTCAACATAACCGATAGCGTTCTTGGTCTGACCGACGTTGCCGGCAACGCCTTCATTGCCCTTGGCGCCGACGCCAACCGGCCACTCGACAGCCGTACCGGTGCCGACCTTGGTCTTCCAGTCAGCCGAGGCCTTGGACAGATAGTCGGTGAAGTTGAAGGTGGTGCCCGAACCGTCCGAACGACGAACGACGGTGATGGCAGCCGACGGCAGCTTCAGCTTCGGGTTCAGCTTGGCGATGGCAGCGTCGTCCCACTTGGTGACCTTGCCGAGATAGATGTCGCCGAGCACTTCGCCGGAGAGAACCAGCTCGCCCGAGGCGATGCCTTCGAGATTCACGACGGGAACGATCGCGCCCATCACCATCGGCCACTGAACCAGGCCGTCCTTCTCGAGCTGCTCAGCCTTGAGCGGCGCGTCGGTGGCGCCGAAGGTCACGGTCTTGGCCTGGATCTGCTTGATGCCGGCGCCCGAACCGATCGACTGGTAGTTCAGACCATTGCCAGTCTCTTTCTTGTAGGCGTCGGCCCACTTCGAATAGACCGGGAACGGGAAGGTTGCGCCGGCACCCGTGATGTCGGCGGCAAATGCCGAGGTCGAGGCGGCGACGAGGCCGGCAGCGACGATCGCTTTGAGGAATTTCATGGGATGTCTCCAATCTCGTGAGCGACCGCGCCGGATGCGCCAGTTGTGCTCACGCCGCCCGTTTAGGGGTGGTCGATTGTGCTTTTATGATAGTTCCGTGACACTTGGATGACGACACCAAGCATCTGTAAATGCTTTGTTTTTCTGCCTCCGCGGATAATTTTACCGTGCAAATGACATGGAAAATGCCCTGCCATGAGGGTCATCCCAAGCCGTCAAAATCCGCCGTCACAGGGGTTAACAATATGTTTCAGCAGGCGGAATCCGGCCTCGCGCGCATGCGCGCGTATGACAGCGGCGGGCACGATATTGAGGGGGATCGGACGCAATGCCGCACCATCCGCCAGGGCTTTTTTGACTGTCTGAGCGAAGCGCAGCGACGCGGGACCGCCCGAGGGCGGCCCTGACGGGCGCAAGAGAACGAAGGGAGTTTAAGGCGTCAGGACGCGGCGGAGGTAGGAGGGGCCGGCGGCGTCTTCACCTGCGGAAAGGCGGCGGTAAAAGTCGCGCCGTTCTTCGGTACGCTTTCGATCAGCAGCCGGCCGCGGTGCCGGTTCAGGATGTGCTTCACCAGCGAGAGGCCAAGGCCCGTGCCGCCCTGTGCGCGGCTGTCGCCGACATCGACCCGGTAGAAACGTTCGGTCAGGCGCGGCAGATGCTCGGGGGCGATGCCCGGGCCATAGTCCCGCACGGCGACGCGGATTTCCGGCACACCCTCCGAGGTCGACTCCGTGGTCAACGATACGTCCACCTTGCCGCCGGATGCGCCGTATTTCAGCGCGTTCTCGATCAGGTTCTCGAACAGCCGAAGCAATTCCTCGCGATCGCCAGCGATGGACACCGGCGTCTCCGGCAGCGCCATTTCGATCCTGACGTTGCGCTCATTGGCCAGCGGCTCCAGCCCATCGCCTACCTGACGGATAATGGGGAGAATATCCACCAGCGTGTCCGGCCGCACATGCGCCGACAGTTCGACGCGCGACAGCGACAGCAGATCGTCGATCAGCCGTGCCATGCGGGTCGCCTGCGCATGCATGATGCCGAGAAAGCGCTCGCGCGCCTTGGCGTCGTCCTTGGCAGGTCCCTGCAGCGTATCGATGAAGCCGGACAGCGCCGCCAGCGGCGTGCGCAGCTCGTGGCTGGCATTGGCGACGAAGTCGGCACGCATTTCCTCGACACGGCGCAGCGGCGTCTGGTCGTGGAACGTCATCAGCATGCAGGTGTCGGTGCCGCCAAAGGCAGTCGGAACCGGCACCGGCGTGATCATCAATTCCATCCAGCGATCGACCGGAACGTGGTCGAGGTAAGTCGCGCGGCGCGGCTCGGTGGTGGCGATGGACTCGCGCAAGGCGGTGATGATCTCCGGCGAGCGCAGCGCGAATTGCGCCAGCTCGTTCTTGCGGAGTGCCGGCGCGAGCTGCGCCGCTGCGGCATTGAGATGGATAACGCGGCCGGCGCGATCGAGCAGCACGGCGGGATCGGGAATGCCGGCAATGATGGCGCGCACCGCGGGTGCCTCGACAGGATTGGCGGCCAGCGCCTCGTCGCGCGCCGTCACCACGTCGTGCAGCCGCCACGGCACCAGCGCTGCGCCGGCGATGCAGACGAACACGATGCCCGCGCGAACAGGCGACAGCTCGCCGAAAAACACCAATGCGGCCAAGGCCAGGCCGGCGGCCAGCAGGATGATCGCCGAATGCCGCAGCCGATCTGGCCACGGCGAAAACATGGTCGATGGAGAAGCTTCAATGGCCATCTGAACCGGATCTCTTCCTGCTGCGAATGCGAACGTATGTCAGGCGCCGGAGCGACCATGTTCCTTGAGCGGGTGGCCGACGCCGGGCTTGGCGTCCGCCGCGACCGCCTGCAGCTTCTTCGATCGCGAACCGATAATAAGCTCGCGAAGCGTCAGTAACATGACTGATATAAAGAACGGCGCGAGGTAATAAAGCACCCTGAACAGTAGCATGCCAGCCAGCAGCTTTTCCTGATCCATCATTTCGAGGCCAACCAGCATGGCGGCGTCGAACACGCCAAGACCGCCGGGCGAATGGCTGGCGAAACCCAGCAAGGTGGCCGAGACGAAAACCACCGCCACCACGACGAAACCGACGTCAGGCTCGGCAGGCACGAGCATGTACATCGCCAGCGCACAGAAGCCGAGATCGATGATGCCGATGGTGATCTGCAGCAAGGTGAGCGGACCGCCCGGCAGCACCACCGACCATGGGCCGCGGCCGACGCTGCGCGGCTTCATCCAGACCCAGACCACATAGCCGACGAGGCCGGCGAGGATGATATAGGCCAGGATGCGGTTCATCCATGGCGGCACCTGGTTGATCGCGCTGGCCGCCTCCGGATGATAGGCGATGCCCATGCCGAGCACCGCGAGATTGCCGAGCCAGAAGGTGAGGCCGGCGAGAAAGACGATCTTGGCGACATCGACGGCGCTGAGATCCCAGGCCGAATAGATGCGATAGCGCACCGCGCCGCCGGTGAAGACGCTGGCGCCGACATTGTGGCCGATGGAATAGCTGGTGAAAGCGGCCAGCGCGTTGATCCGGTACGGCACGTCGCGGCGACCGATCGTGCGCACCGCAAACCAGTCGTAGAATGTCAGCGTGAAATAGCCGGCGGCAACCGACAGCGCCGACAACATGATCAGCCGCGGCTCGGTCTCGGTCATCGCCCGGAAAACGGCAGCAGCGTCGATGTTGCGCAGCTTGTGATACAGCATGTAGCAAGCGATGCCGATCACCGCGACGCTGATCAAGACACCGAGCTTGTGCAGGATTTGCTTCTCGCGCAGAAACGAGATCGCCCTGCGTATTGCTTCCAGCATCTCAACCTCGAATGCGATCCCCTGACCAGAGAGATCTGGACCAGGAAGTCAGACTAGCCTCGGCGGAACCGCCACATCAGTTGTCTCCGGCACAACCGTCGTAGCGCGTTTTGCGGCAAAGTGGAATTCGCCGACTGTGAATAAAAACAAGCCACATCAGTATATTAGGTCAGTCCTAACAAACCACCAGCCTCTCGGGCGCATTCGCTGCGGCAAAATGCCAACGTCCTGACGCGTCTCACGTGACATTGAGGCTTTCGTGACCTCATGCCGCCGATTTGGCGGCGAGACGTTGATAAAAAAGACGGCAGCGGCATGCGCCGCAGACCTCAGGTCGCGCGGGCCTGCTGCCTGACCACCACGATGTCGCGCAGCCACGACCCGATGGCGCAGCCGACGAGATAGAAACCGAACAATGCGAGGCCGAGATCGAGCCAGTAGCCGAAGCGGCCGGGCACGACCTTGGCAATCGCGATGCCGACGATGACCGCGGCGATCACCGACAGGCGCTGGATCCAGACCCGCGACACCGAACGCCCGCGATAGACCACGGCGATCCAGCCCATGCAGAAGCCGATCAGGAACGCTCCGAGCAGCCAGCCCCAGTGAAACATCGCAAGATAGGTCATGGCGCTTGCCTCACGACGAATTCGATCCGGCGATTCTGCAGCTTGCCTTCGTCGGTATCGTTGGTGGCGATGGGTTGGGTGCTGCCGTAGCCGATGGTGGAGAAACGGTCCGCCGGCAGGCCGGCCTTCACGAGATATTCTTCGACGGCGAGCGCACGCTTTTCCGACAGCGACTGATTGAACGCTGCGTCGCCATCGCCGTCAGTGTGACCGGCGATCTCGACCCGGACATTGGGACAGCGCATGGCGATTTCCACGAGGCGATCGAGCAAGCCCGCCGAATCCACATTGATGCTGGCGCTGGACGTCTCGAACCGGATACGGCCCTTGGTCAGGTTCTGCGCAAAGAGCTGCTGGCACACGCTAGCATCGACCGGCGCCGCGGCGGGCTTCACCGATACTTCGGCTTTGGCCTGCCAACCCTGCGGGAGCTCGCGCGCCAGGCTTGCGCGTATCTGGTCCGCGGCCACTTCGTAGAGTGCGTCACCTGACAGCTTCACCTCGCGGTCGGACACCACCAGGGTCCCCGTCGACAGGCGTGACAGCGCACCCAGCGCCGTCGTCACCGCGGCGGCAAAACCGCCGGGCGCGCCGATGCTGGCCTTCAGGTTGTCGACGATCTTCTCATTGCCGAACTTGCGTCCGGCAGCCGACGCCAGCGCGGCGTGAATGGTGTTGTCCGGGACATAGCCGCTCAGCGTCAGCGTATTCGTCACCGGGTCCTTGTTGGCCTGGAACACATAGGGCGGCGCCTTGACGTCATTGGCTGCGACCATGAAACCTTCCGGCAGATTCTTCAGCGCCGCCGCAATGGCTTCGCGGCCACCGAGATCGCGCGCCATGCCGGAGAGGCTGATATTGGTATCCGAAATCACCGCCTTGCCCTCTTTCAGCTTGGCGACCTGATCGAGCAACAGCACGGCTGCGGCATCAAACCGCGGCGGCGCGCCGCGCTTCAGACCCATGCGGTCGGAGACCTCGGTTCCGCTGAGTGCGGCGCGGGCCGCTTCCACAATGCGCGCCTTGCTGGCCGGCAATGGCGCGGTGCCCCACAGCGTGACGCGGACATTGTCGCGCTCCGCGACCCAGACGAACGGCTTGGCTTCCGCGACGAGACGGGTTTCGTCATTGACCAGGCGAACGCCCGGCGTGGCCTCGACCGACGAGACCGCACTGCGGCGACCATCTTCGGAAAACGCTTCGGCAGAAAACGATACGTCACGGCCGGCAACGGTGATCTGGCTCTTGTCGAGGATCGTGTTTTTCAGCGCCGCAGTGCTGTGCGCCGTTAAATCCGTTTCAAGCGGAATCGTGCTAACCCAGGCAGCAACCACCCAAAGGATGGCAAGCGGGATGAGCCCGGGCCACCATTTGGCACTCCACCTGTAAAATCCGTGCATTCGACGTCCTGCGGGTCTGGAAACAGAGAGAAAACAAACCCTTGCGGGACTGTCAAATTGAAATCAAGGCAAACCTCTGGCGTCGCCGCGGGTATTCGAATAACGCTTTGTTCAATCGTTTCTGATCATTTCCGTGGGTAGCATCAATTGCTCGGTCATACGATGAAGCAGATTCGCAACACGATTATTCGTGCCGGCCTGGATGCGCTGTATTTCAGCGGCGCCCACCGCGTGTTGCGACCGATCTTCGGCGGCGTGGGCACCATTTTCATGCTGCACCATGTGCGCCCTGCGCATGCCGGTCCGTTCCAGCCCAACCGCCACCTCGAGATCACGCCCGATTTCCTGCGCGCCACCCTCGCTTATCTGCGCGCAACCGACGTCGATATCGTGACCCCCGATGAAGTGCAGCGGCGGTTGACGGAGCGGGATTTCTCGCGCCGCTTCGCCTGTTTCACCTGCGACGACGGCTATCGCGACAACCGCGACCATGCATTGCCCGCGATGCGGGATTTCGACGCTCCCTTCACGGTCTATGTCACCAGCGACTTCGCCTCCGGCACAGGCCGGCTGTGGTGGGTGGCGCTGGAGCGCGTCGTTGCCAGGGCCGATGCGATCGAGGCCCCGATCGACGGACAGATGGTGCGCCTGGACACATCGACTCTCGCCGGCAAGGACATGGCGTTCGACCGCCTGCATGGCTGGCTGCGCGGATTGCCGGAAGAAGCGGATATCCGCCGCCAGGTCAGCGCGCTCTGCGCCGCGCATGGCATCGACGAAGACGCGGTCAGCCGCGAACTGTGCATGTCGTGGGACGAACTCAAACCTTTTGCCGCCGATCCGCTGGTGACAATCGGCGCGCATACCGTAAGCCACTGCAATCTCGCCAAGCAGAGCGAAGCGATGGTCGTGCATGAGCTGTCAGCCAGCCGCACCGATATCGAAAACGTTCTGCAGCGCCCGGCCGTGCATCTTGCTTATCCCTATGGCGACCGCTGCGCCGCGGGCACACGGGAATTCGCACTGGCGAAAAACGCCGGCTTCGAGACAGCCGTGACGACGCGCCCCGGCGTGATCGCCTCGGACAACTTCTCGCAGCTCACTGCGCTGCCGCGAGTCTCACTGAACGGCAACTATCAGGACACCCGCTATCTGCCGGTGCTGACCTCCGGCGCGGCCACCGCGATGTGGAACGGCTTCCAGCGCGGCGGCGTCGGATAGTCTGGCCCGCTGCAGGCGAACTGCAGCCTTGCTGGAGTCTTGCGTCCCGCGCCGGATCAAACCGGCTTTTGCGGCAGATCGGCATCCGGCGGAAAATACACGCCCGACATCGGATCGACCCAGCACAGATGCTCGTTGACGCGGGTTACGCCAGTCACATTTTCAGCAGCCACGACAATCGCCCGACGGACATTCTCGTCCGTGATGAAGCCGTCGATGTCCACGACGCCATCCTTCACCCGGACGTCGAGGCCGAATGGTGTCCATTCGTTATGCCTGAGCACAGCGACGATGCGGCGGCGGATCAACGCATCACTCGACCCGACATCGGAGACATCGTGCATGAGATCGGCGATGGCTTCGACGAAATTCTGCCGGCTGACGATACCCACGAGCTTGTCGCCCTGCACCACCGGCACGCGCTTGATGTGATACTTCTCCATCACGTCGACAATATCGGCCAGACCGGTCTCCTCGGTCACCGTCCGGACCTCGCGGGTCATGATCTCGTGCACCTTGCGGCCGGCTTCGCGGACATAATCGATGGCCTGCAGGCTGGGGCCACGCACGAATTCGAGCCAGCGCGGACGCCTGCGCTGCGTGCCGACCTCGTGCCGACGCAGGAAGTCCCGCTCGGTCACAATGCCGACCAGCTTGCCGGCCGCCTCCACCACAGGCAATCCGCTGACGTGATAATCGATCATCAGCCGCGCAGCTTCGCTGATCGACGCGTCCGGCGACACGGTGACGAGCTTGCGGGTCATAATTTGATGGGCTCTCATGACACTCTCCCGTTGGGTTGAGGTCCGTTTGCTGGACGAACCAACGCGAGAAGCCTACGCCGGCCGCCGGTTCGGGCCTTGATCTGGGTCAACTGCAGCAGCGCTTGTTGACTCCCCTTGCCCGCCGCCGCACACAATCGATCCAACGACAAAACAAGCGGGAGGCGTCATGTTCACCAATCTGTTTTCGCTCGATGGCCGCATTGCACTCGTCACCGGCGGCTCGCGCGGCATCGGCAAGATGATCGCAGCGGGATTTCTCAACCAGGGCGCGGCGAAGGTCTACATCACCGCACGCAAGGCCGGCCCGTGCGAAGCCACCGCGGAAGAACTCTCCGCGCAATATGCCGGTGAATGCATCGCGCTGCCGATCGACATCTCGACCATGGCCGGCATCGAGATGCTGGCTGCCGAAATCAAGAAGCGCGAACCCAAGCTCGACATTCTCGTCAACAATGCCGGCGCTGCCTGGGGCGCGGACTTCGACGAATTTCCGGAGAGCGGCTGGGACAAGGTGATGACGCTGAACGTCAAGACGCCGTTCTTTCTGACCAAGGCGCTGGCCGGGCCGCTGCGTGCAGCAGCCAGCGCGGACAAGCCCGCCAAGGTCATCAACATCGCTTCCATCGACGGCATCTTCGTCAATCCGATGGAGACCTACTCCTACGCCGCCAGCAAATCCGGCCTGATCCACCTGACGCGCCGCATGGCCGTGAGACTGATCAAGGACCATGTGGTCGTGACGGCCATCGCGCCGGGCCCGTTCCAGTCCGACATGAACAAGGCTGCACGCGACAATGCCGATGAAGTAGCGACCCGCGTGCCCGCCGGCCGGATCGGCACCGACGAGGACATGGCGGGCGCCGCGATCTATCTCGCTTCGCGCGCCGGCGATTACGTCGTCGGCGCCACCATCGCGGTGGATGGCGGCATCGTCTATGCGAATCCAGGCATCAAGGGCGACGGCTGGGATTGAGAGCATGCGCACCGCCTCATTGCGGCCCTCGGGGCTGCAATGACGCGCGGTCGCTGCCAATCTATCAGCCCCGGCTACAAACTAAGCAATTAACCAGCGTCAAGTCTGCGAACGACATTTAGGCCGCAAAGCTATTCTGAAATAACCATCTGATTTATATAAATATAATATCCTGAACCATTCCACCGTCGCAGTTGTACACAATGGCACGCTGCTTGCTTTGTTAACCTCTGAGACATCCATGCCTCGGGGAGTACACGGCAATGGCGGACTCACTGCATACAACGACGGTCCTTGCAGAACCCGGCCCGATCGCGGTCGACTGGGGCACGACAGCGCTCGTCATCATCGACATGCAGCGCGACTTCATGGAGCCCGGCGGCTTCGGCGAGACGCTGGGTAATGACGTGTCGCAACTCGCCAGCGCCGTCGCCCCGATCGCCGCGGTCCTGAAAGCCGCCCGCGAAACCGGGATGATGGTGGTGCACACCCGTGAGGGGCACCTGCCTGATCTCTCCGACGCACCGCCCGCCAAGATCGAACGCGGCGCGCCGTCACTGCGGATCGGCGATCCCGGTCCGATGGGACGCATCCTCATTCGCGGCGAGGCCGGTCACGACATCATTCCCGCACTCTATCCTGTCGAGGGCGAGATCGTCATCGACAAGCCCGGCAAGGGCGCATTCTACGCCACGACGCTCGGCGCCGATCTCAAGGCGCGCGACATCGACACGCTGCTGGTCTGCGGTGTCACCACGGAGGTCTGCGTCAACACCACCGTGCGCGAGGCCAATGACCGCGGCTATCGCTGCATCGTCATTTCTGACGGCTGCGCGTCCTACTTTCCTGAATTCCACGAGATGGGCTTGAAGATGATCAAGGCCCAGGGCGGCATCTTCGGCTGGGTCGCCTCATCCGCCGCAATCCTTGAAGCAATGACACTTTCTGAAAATGCACCGGAGACTTCCAACAAACTTGCAGCAGGAGCATCACGATGAGCACGACCGCGGGGACGTTTTCTAAAGATTCTGCCGGCAAATCCGACTTCAAGCCCGCTCTATGGACACCGGGCGACTGGAATGCGTTTTTCGGCTTCGGCACCAATATCCTCGTCAACATGCTGGTGCTGACCGGCCTGCTGCGCTTCGTCCTGAAAATGCCTGACAACATCGTGTTCGGCCGCATCCTGCCGGCCATGGGCCTGATGATGTGCCTGTCCACGATGTACTACGCCTGGCTTGCCTACAAACTGGCGCAGAAGACCGGCCGCAGCGACGTCTGCGCGCTGCCCTCGGGCATCAGCGTGCCGCATATGTTCATCGTCACCTTCGTGATCATGCTGCCGATCTCGATCACCACAGGCGATCCCATCAAGGGCTGGGAAGCCGGCCTCGTCTGGGTGTTCTTCCAGAGCTTCATCCTGATGATCGGCGGCTTCATCGCGCCCTGGATCCGCAAGGTGACACCGCGCGCCGCGCTCTTGGGCACGCTGGCCGGCGTTTCCATCGCCTTTATCGCGATGCGTCCGGCGCTGGAAATGTTCATGACGCCGGTGATCGGCCTCACATGTTTTGCCATCATCATGCTGAGCTGGTTCGGCGGCTATAAATATCCCAAGGGGATTCCGGCAGGCCTCGTCGCGATCGGCGTCGGCATGGTGATCGCCTGGGGCTCCAATCTGTTTGGCGTCGGAATCGGCGGCGTCAGCGTTGCCGGAGTGAAAGCCGCCTTCACCAATTTCGGCTTCTCGGTGCCACTGCCGGCCTTCGACCACGTGTTCTCGGGATTCCAGTTCCTCGGCATCATCCTGGTCACCGCCATTCCCTATGGCATCTACGATCTGGTCGAGGCGATGGACAACGTCGAAAGCGCGGAAGCTGCCGGCGACGAATATCCGACCACCCGCGTGCTGACCGCCGACGGCGTCGTCTCGCTGATCGGCTGCCTGATGGGCAACCCCTTCATCAACGCCGTCTATATCGGCCATCCCGGCTGGAAGGCGATGGGCGGCCGGATCGGCTATTCGGCAGCAACGGGCCTGATGGTGATCGTACTTTCCTGGTTCGGCGTCATCTCGCTGATGCTGGCCGTTATCCCTGTGGTCGCGATCTCACCGATCCTGCTCTATATCGGCATGCTGATCTGTGCGCAGGCGTTCGAGACCACGCCGCGCGAACATGCTCCGGCGATTGCCCTCGCACTCACGCCGCATCTTGCGGCCTGGGCCACGGTGCTCTTGTCCGGCGCACTTGGCGCCGCCGGGATGAATTTCGGCGCGATCCATTCGCCTGAATTCATCGCCAAGATGGGACAGAACGGCGTGCTGTTCCACGGCCTCGAAGTCATGGGCGGCGGCTCGATCCTGGTCGGCCTGGTGCTCGGTGCCATCGCGGTCTTCGTCATCGAGCGCAAATTCATCAATGCATCGGCCTTCGCTCTGGCCGGTGCGGTCCTGACCTATTTCGGCTTCATGCACGGCGAAGCGATCGGGGTCGGCGGCGGATTGGGGGTGACGCCCGGCGTTGCTCTCGCTTATGCTCTTGTTGCAGCCGGGCTCTTTGCCGCGGACAAGTTCGGCGCAACCAGCCTGTCTTCTGTCCCGCAATCGGAGCCGCCACTTGCCGTGCCTGCTGAATAACATCGTCTCAACCTGCGGGTGGCACACCCGTGCCATCCGCAGCAGGTTCGCATCGTGAGTGAGTCCGTTCCCGAGACAATCGTTCCCGAAACGATCGCCGCCATCGTTGCCGCGCATCGCGCCGGCTCCGTGACACCCGCGCAAACAGTCGCGCGCAGCTATCAGCGCATCCGCGAGCGCGGTGACACCGCGATCTTCATCACGCTCCGCGTTGAGGCCGAAGCGATCGCCGAAGCCGAGGCGCTCGCTGCGAAGGATCCCGCCACGCTGCCGCTCTATGGCGTGCCGGTCGGCGTGAAGGACAATATCGACGTCGCCGGTCTGCCGACCACCGCCGCCTGTCCCGCTTTCGCCTATAACGCAACGCGCGATGCCAGCGCCGTGGCGCGGCTGCGTGCCGCTGGCGCGATCATCATCGGCAAGACCAATCTCGACCAGTTCGCGACAGGTCTGGTCGGCGTGCGCTCGCCCTATGGCATTCCGAAGAATGCGATCCGCGACGATCTCGTGCCGGGCGGATCGAGCTCCGGCTCTGCCGTTGCCGTGTCTGCAGGCCTCGTGCCGCTGACGCTGGGGACAGACACTGCCGGCTCCGGCCGCGTGCCCGCCATGCTCAACAATATCGTGGGCCTCAAGCCCAGCCTCGGCCTGATCCCGACCGCCGGCGTGGTGCCGGCCTGCCGCACGCTGGATTGCGTCTCGATCTTCACGCTGACGGTGGACGATGCCGTTGCCGCGCTCGATGTGATGGGCGGCTATGACGCGCATGATCCCTATTCGCGCAAGCGGGTACCGGGTTCGCTCACCGCGTTTCCGAAGGGCCTCAAGCTCGGCGTGCCGCGCAACGGGCAGTTGATCTTCTTCGGCGACAAGGCCTCGGAGAAAGCCTATGCGGACGCGCTGAAGCGCTGGACCTCGCTCGGCGCGACGCTGGTCGAGTTCGACCTCGAGCCGTTCTATGAGACCGCGCGGCTGCTCTACGATGGACCATGGGTCGCCGAGCGCCTGCTGGTGATCCGCGACCTGCTGGCGTCGGCGCCGGATGCAATTCATCCGGTGACGCGCGAGATCACCATCGCCGGTGCACGCCAGAGCGCGACGGATACGTTTGCGGCTTTGTACAAGTTGCAGGAGCTGAAGCGTGTCGCAGAACAGGCTTTCACTGCTATCGATGCTCTAGTGCTGCCGACCGCGCCGACCGCCTATACGACGGCGCAGGTGCTCGCCAACCCCATCGAGCTCAATTCGCGCCTCGGCACCTATACCAACTTCGTCAACCTGCTCGACCTCTGCGGCCTCGCCATCCCCGCCGCCATGCGTGCCGACGGCATCCCGTTCGGCATCACGCTACTGGCGCCGGGCGGCGACGACGCCTTGCTGGCCAGCATCGGCCGCGTGTTTCACGCCGACACCAAACTGCCGGTTGGCGCCGGGGCCCTGCCGCAGCCGGCGCTGGCGCCGCTGTCCACTGAGTTGGCCGAAGGCGAGATCGCGATCGCCGTGGTCGGCGCGCATCTCTCCGGCATGGCGCTGAACGGCGAGTTGCAGGCCCTCCATGGTCGCCTGCTGAAAGCCACGACGACGGCGCCGGACTACAAGTTCTATGCGCTCAACAGCACGACGCCGGCGAAGCCCGGCCTGCTGCGCGTCGCGCCCGGCTTGGGCGCGGAAATCGCCGTCGAAGTCTGGGCGCTGTCGGCAGAGGCTTTCGGCAAATTCGTTGCATCGCTTCCGCAGCCGATGTCGATCGGCACACTGACGCTGTCCGACGGATCGAGCGTAAAGGGCTTCCTCGTGGAAGCCAAGGCGACGGAAGGCGCGCGGGACATCTCGTCGTTTGGCGGATGGCGGGCTTATATGGCTGGAAAAAAGTAGCCGCACGCAGCGTCGCTACTATTGAAACGCTGTCATGGCCGGGCTTGTCCCGGCCATCCACGTCTTCTCAAGCACCGCAAAGACGTGGATGCCCGGCACAAGGCCGGGCATGACGGAGTTATAGGTGCGGGCATCGCGTTTACGCCGCCCGGATATTCCCCATGAACCGATCGAGCTCGGCACGCAGACGCGCACTCTCGCTCGACAGGGTCTGTGCCGAATTCAGCACCTGAGCCGACGCCGCGCCGGTTTCGGTCGCGCCGCGGTTGACATCGACGATATCGCCGGCGACCTGCTGGGTGCCGTGGGCAACGCGCTGAACGTTCTGTGCGATTTCGCGCGTGGCAGCGCCCTGCTGCTCGACGGCGCTGGCGATCTCGGAGGCAATGCCGGAAATCTCGCCGATGGTGTTGCCGATCTGCTTGATCGCTGACACCGATTCCTGCGTCGCGCTCTGCATGCCGGCGATCTGGGTCGAGATTTCCTCGGTTGCCTTTGCGGTCTGGCTGGCCAGCGACTTCACTTCGGACGCCACAACCGCGAAGCCGCGGCCGGCATCTCCGGCACGTGCGGCCTCGATGGTCGCGTTGAGCGCCAGAAGGTTGGTCTGCTCGGCAATCGCCGTGATGAGATCGACGACGTCGCCGATGCGCTGCGCGGCGCGCGACAATTCGCCGATGCGGGCATCGGTCTGCTGCGCCTGCACGACTGCACTGTCCGCGATCTTGCTGGAGGTCTGCACCTGGCGGCCGATTTCATTGACCGACAGCGAGAGCTCCTCGGTCGCGGTCGCCACCGACTGCATGTTCGAGGAGGCCTGATCCGATGCACCGGCGACGCGGCTCGACAATCCCTCGGTGGTCTCGGCGGTGCGCGTCAGCGTGCCCGCTGCGGTTTCCAGCTGCCCTGCCGATGCCGACACGTTCGAGACGATCGCGCCCACGGCGGCCTCGAAATCGTCGGCAAAGCGGATGAGTTCGGCACGGCGCGCCGCACCGGCCTCGCGGCTTTGCTCTTCCTGCGTCGCGGCATCCCGCTCGGCCTTCGCGATGGCCTGTACCTTGAACTCTTCCACGGCGGACGCCATGTCGCCGAGTTCGTCGCGGCGGCCGAGACCCGGCAGCACGACTTCGAAGTCGCCGGCTGCGAGCTTGCGCATCGCTGCGCACATCGCAATCATCGGACCGGCAATGCTGCGGCCCAGCAGCAGCGCAAGGATGGCACCGACGATGAAGCCGCCAACGCCCAGCACCATCACCTGGCGCTCGGTATCGTGGATCGTGGTGTCGGATTCGGTTTCAAGACGCTGCTGATCGGACAGCAGATCCCCCTTCATCGCCGTCGACAGCTTGGTGATCGCTCCCGCCGTCTCTGACATTTCCTGAACGAGACCGTCGACCTTCTTGGTGTTCTCAACGAACTTGACGAAAGCATCAGCGTAGAGCTTCGTCTCCGCGGTGATCTCCTTCACCTTGTTGTTGATCTTGTCGTCATTGGCATAGATCGTCGCAAACGAGTTCTGCAGGAACTTGATGCGGGCCGTTGCGGCATTCGAGGTCTTGTCCTCGGCCTTGCCGATATAGGTGTTCACGAGCGACGTCGCGGTGATGAACTGGGTGGTGATTTCCTTGACCTGATCCTGCACGGAAGCAAGGCCGGCCATGGTCGCGGTGTCGCCGAGATCATCGATCTTGTTACGCAGCATCAGGCTGGTGCGCGACAACTGGGTCGAGGCGATGGCGTCGTTCTGTCCCTTGACGGTGAGGATGTCGGCGAACACCTTGGTGAACGTAATGAATTCGCGGGACAGTTTGGTGATCTTGTCGAGCCGCGCGGAGTCCTTGGTCACCTTCATCGACTGGTCGATGGCGTCCTTCAGACTTGTTTCCGCAGCCTTCGCTGCCTTGGCGTCCACTTCATTGCTGGTGAGGACGTAATAGCGCGTCAGCGCCTGATAGGAGGTCAGTTCGCGGTCGATATTGCGGGCCAGACCGGACTCCGCAACGCTGGTGCGATACGACACCACGCCGGCCGAGATGCGCTCGAAGCCGACATAAGCGAGCACCATGCTGAGCGCGGAGATGGCGAGTACGGCCGCAAAGCCCAGCGTCACCTTGGCGCGGAACCTGAGGGCAGGAAACTTAAAAGAAGCCGGCTTCTTCCGGACAAGCGTCGTCGTTGCCACGTGGGGCCCCCGTTCATCACTCCCAACATCCCGGTCATCGCGCGCAAGCGCGCGCAAAGCCGATGCCCAAACCTACGGCACATTGGCTAAGGACGAGTAAACGGATACCGGAACTTCTGGAGGTTGCGCGGCAGGCGAACGGGACTGTCATTCCGGGGCGGGCCGACGCCGTAGGCGGCGGGACCGAACCCGGAATCTCGACATGTTGTGCAAAGCAGCTCAAGATTCCGGGCCCATGCCGGCCCGCTACGCGGTCCGTCCTGTCCCGGAATGACGAGCCAACTACGCCGCCATCGCGGGCGGGGTGAGCGACTGCCAATTGTTGGCGAGCTGCAGCTTTGGCTCGGTGAGTGCCTGCAACTGCTCCAGCGTCATGCCTTCGACCATCTCGCGCACGAACAGGCCCTGCTCCGTGACGTCAATGACCGCCAGATTGGTGTAGATGCGCTTGACGCAGCCCGGTGCCGTGAGCGGCAGCCGGCACTTCTTGAGGATACGCGGCTTACCGGCTTTGTCGGTATGATCCATGATCACGCGGATTTCCTTGGCGCCGACCGCGAGATCCATCGCACCGCCGACTCCCGGCGGAAAGGACGGATCTTCCGTGGTCCAGTTGGCGAGATCGCCGGCTTCGGAGACTTCAAAGGCGCCGAGCAGGCTGACATCGAGATGCTTGCCGCGGATCATCAGGAACGCGTCGGCGTGGTGCATGAACACCCCGCCCTTGATCAGAGTCGTGTAGTTCTTGCCGGCATCGATCAGGTTCTCGTCTTCCGTGCCCGGCTCCGGCTTGGGACCGAGACCGAGAATGCCGTTCTCGCTATGGAAGATCACCTCGCGCCCATCGGGCACATAGCTCGCCGCCCGCGTCGGCATGCCGATGCCGAGATTGACATAGGCGCCTTCCTGCAGGTCCTGCGCGGCGCGCCAGGCCATCTGGTCGCGATTGAGCGGCTTGTATGTTGCAGTCTTATCAGACGACGTCATGCCTTTGCTCCCACTACCACCACACGATCGATGAAAATGCTCGGCGTCACCACCGCTTCCGGATCGAGACTGCCGAGTTCGACCATTTCATTGACCTGCACGACGCTGAGATCGGCAGCCATGGCCATGATCGGATTGAAGTTACGCGCCGACTGGTCATAGACGAGGTTGCCCCAGCGATCCGCCTTCTTGGCGCGCAGCAGTGCAATGTCGCCCTTCAGCGGCTTCTCGAACACATACAGCACGCCGTCGATCTCGCGGGTCTCCTTGCCCTCGGCGAGCTTGGTATGCGCCGTCACAGGCGAGAAGAAGCCACCAAGTCCCGCGGCATGCGCATGCATGCGCTCGCTGATGATGCCCTGCGGCACCAGTTCGAGTTCCAGCGTCTTGGCACGATAGGCATTCAGGAAGGCGCTGTAGTCGCCGGAGCGCGGATAAGAACAGATCACCTTGGTTACGCGGCCGGAATTGATCAGCCGGGCCAAACCAGTATCGCCATTGCCGGCATTGTTGTGGACGATGGTGAGATTGGTCGCCCCCTGCTCGTGCAGCGCCTCCAGCAGATCATCGGCAATGCCGACAGTACCGAACCCGGCCACCAGGACGACTGCCCCGTCCTTCACCCCAGCCACGGCCTCGGCCGCGCTGGCTACGCGCTTGTCGATCACTCCCGAAAACTCCTCGTCGCGGAATTGTTATTGTCCGCAATCGCTTGCGGCATTTATTGCGCCGCGACTAGAGCATTGCAGCCTGCGGATATGAAGGCACAAATTTGCAGGAGGGATACGCGCCTACCCTCCCCTGGAGGGGGAGGGTCGGTGAGCAGCCGCGAAGCGGATGCGAGACGGGGTGGGGTAAGACCACACACTGCGTCGCTTGTGATTTCACCCCACCCCGCTGCGAGCTACGCTCGCATCGACCCTCCCCCTCCAAGGGAGGGTGAAGCATCCACCAAATTCCCAGTTGCAAACTTTCTGGACCGCGCTTCTAATTGGAATAATTAAAAAATACCGGGAGGTCTGCGTGTCCACAGTGAAACTGACGGTCAATGGCAAATCTGTCTCTGCCACGGTCGAAGACAGAACCCTTCTCGTCCATTTGCTCCGTGAAAATCTCAACCTGACCGGAACCCATGTGGGCTGCGATACCAGCCAGTGCGGCGCCTGCATCGTTCATATCGACGGCAAGGCCGTGAAATCCTGCACCACGCTGGTCGGTCAGATCGACGGCGCCAATGTCACCACCATTGAAGGCATTGCCAAGGGCGACCAGCTGCATCCGATGCAGGCGGCGTTCCGCGACAATCACGGCCTGCAATGCGGCTACTGTACGCCGGGCATGATCATGTCGGCGATCGACATCGTGAATCGCCACGCGGGTGATCTCGATGAAGAGACGGTGCGCCACGAGCTCGAAGGCAATATTTGCCGCTGCACCGGCTACCACAACATCGTCAAATCGGTGCTCGACGCCGCCGGACGCATGAAGGTTGCGCAAGCGGCTGAATGAGCCGCAGCGCATTGATCTGAGCTGAGCCAACCGCGTCTTTCGATGGAAAGCGCGGACAATCAAAAACTCCGGCAGGGAGACCCATGAGATGGGCGTTGAAGGCATCGGCGCACGCGTTGCGCGCAAGGAAGACAAGCGATTCATCACCGGCCGCGGCCGCTATGTCGACGACGTCAAGATCGTCGGCCTCACCCACGCGCATTTCATCCGCAGCCCGCATGCCCATGCCAAGGTCAAAGGCATCGACGCTTCCGCGGCAAAGGACATGCCCGGCGTGGTCGATGTGCTGACAGCACAGCAACTGGTGGACGACAAGATCGGCAATCTGATCTGCGGCTGGGCGGTGTCCTCCAAGGACGGCACACCCATGAAGATGGGCGCATGGCCGGCGATGGCGCCGGACACGGTGCGCTTTGTCGGTCAGGCGGTCGCCGTGGTGATCGCCGAGACCAAGAACCAGGCGAAGGATGCCGCCGAGGCCGTGGTCGTGACTTATGAAGAACTCCCTGCCGTCAGCAGCATGACCGCAGCGCTCGCCTCGGGTGCACCGCAACTGCATCCGGAAGCGCCGGGCAATGTGGTCTATGACTGGGCGATCGGCGACGAGAAGCTGACCAACGACGCCTTCAGCAAGGCCGCCAACGTCGTCTCGCTGGACCTGACCAACAACCGGCTGGTGCCGAATGCAATGGAGCCGCGCGCAGCCGTCGCGGAATATGACGACGCAGAAGAGCACTTCACGCTCCATACGACATCGCAGAATCCGCATGTGGCGCGGCTCGTCCTGTCGGCGTTCTACAATGTCGCGCAGGAACACAAGTTGCGCGTCATCGCCCCGGATGTCGGCGGCGGATTCGGGTCGAAGATCTTCATCTATCCCGAGGAAATGGTCGCACTCTGGGCCTCCAAGAAAGTGCGCCGCCCGGTGAAATGGACCGGCGACCGCACGGAAGCGTTTCTCACTGATGCGCATGGCCGCGATCACATCTCACATGCCGAGATGGCATTCGATGCCAACAACAGGATCCTCGGCCTGCGGGTGAAGACCCACGCCAATTTCGGCGCCTATATGTCGCTGTTCTCGTCCTCGGTGCCGACCTATCTCTACGCCACGCTGCTGTCGGGCCAGTACAATATCCCGACCATCTATGCCGAAGTGATGGGCGTCTATACCAACACCACGCCGGTCGATGCCTATCGCGGCGCCGGACGCCCGGAAGCGAGCTATCTGGTGGAGCGGCTGATGGAGACATCGGCGCGGCAGTTGAAAGTCGATCCGGCCGAGCTGCGCCGCATCAACTTCGTGACACAATTTCCACATCAGACGCCCGTCATCATGGCCTATGACATCGGCGACTTCGGCGCCTCGCTCGATGCTGCGCTGAAGGCGATCGACTATGCCGGCTTCCCCGCGCGGAAGGCTAAAGCGAAAGCCGCCGGCAAACTGCGCGGCCTCGGCTTCTCCTGCTACATCGAGGCCTGCGGCATCGCGCCGTCCAAGGCTGTCGGCTCGCTCGGCGCCGGCGTCGGCCTGTGGGAATCCGCGGAAGTTCGCGTCAATCCGGTCGGCACCATCGAAGTGCTGACGGGATCGCACAGCCACGGTCAGGGCCATGAGACGACCTTCGCGCAGCTGGTCGCAGACCGGCTCGGCATCTCCGTCGATCAGGTCCAGATCGTGCATGGCGACACTGATAAAGTGCAGTTCGGCATGGGCACCTATGGCTCGCGCTCGGCGGCGGTCGGCATGTCCGCGATCTTCAAGGCGATGGAGAAAGTGGAAGCCAAGGCGAAGAAGATCGCCGCGCATCTGCTCGAGGCCTCCGAAGGCGACATCGTCATCGAGAATGGCGAGTTCAAGGTCGCAGGCACCGACAAGGCGATCGCGCTGCCGATGGTCGCGCTCGCGGCCTATACCGCGCACAACCTGCCTGACGGCATGGAGCCCGGCCTGAAGGAAGGCGCGTTCTACGATCCCACCAACTTCACCTTCCCGGCCGGCGCCTATATCTGCGAAGTCGAGATCGACCCCGGCACCGGCAAGACCGACATTGTCGACTTCGTTGCGGTGGATGACTTCGGCCGGCTGATCAATCCGATGATCGTCGAAGGCCAGGTCCATGGCGGCCTCGCCCAGGGCATCGGTCAGGCGATGCTCGAAAGCGCTATCTATGACGACAACGGCCAGCCGGTGACGGCGTCGTTCATGGATTACGCCATGCCCCGCGCCGACGACGTGCCGTCGTTCCGGGTCTCACACACCACGACGCTGTGCCCGGGCAATCCGCTCGGCGTGAAAGGCTGCGGCGAGGCCGGCGCGATCGGTTCGTCACCCGCGGTGATCAACGCCATTACGGACGCGCTCGGCCACAACAAGATCGAGATGCCGGCGACGCCCGGCCGTGTCTGGGAAGCGCTGCAATTGCAGCAGGCAGCGGAATAAGCGGAGTGTTTTCAAGCGAAGTGGAAGCCGGTTCGCGTCAAGAAAACACGACCAAAAGATAAGGAAGCAATACGATGTACGAGACCACTTATCACCGCCCCGCCAGCATCGACGAAGCAGCGGCCCTGTTCGCCAAGCATCCCGAGGCGAAATATCTCGCCGGTGGCCACACGCTGATCCCCGTGATGAAGCAGCGGCTTGCAGCACCCTCGGATGTCATCGACCTCGCGAAGATCAAGGACTTGATCGGCATCGAGGCAACATCCGACGCGCTGATCATCAAGGCGGCGACGACCTATTACGACATCACGCAGAGCGCTGCGGCGAAGAAGGCAATTCCCGCCATCGTGCATCTTACGTCGGTGCTCGGCGACCCTGCCGTGCGCTATCGCGGCACCATCGGCGGCTCGATTGCCAATAACGATCCCGCCGCCGATTATCCCGCCGCCGTGCTGGCGCTGAATGCCACCATCAAGACCAACAAACGCGAGATCAAAGGCGACGATTTCTTCCAGGGCCTGTTCTCGACCGCGCTGGAAGAGGACGAGATCATCACGTCCGTGTCGTTCCCCATTCCGGCCAAGGCCGGCTACGCCAAGATGCGCCACCCGGCGTCGCGTTTCGCACTCACCGCGGTGTTCGTCGCCCAGACAAAGTCCGGCGAAGTCCGTGTCGCCGCCACCGGCGCATCGCAGAGCGGCGTGATGCGCGTGCCGGCGATCGAAGCGGCACTGAAGGCGAACTGGTCGGCGGGAGCGCTGGATGGCGTGAAGATTTCCGCCGACGGGTTGATGGGTGACATCCACGGCTCGGCAGAATATCGCGCCAATCTCATCAGGGTGATGGCACAGCGCGCGGTGGAAGCGGCGGGGTAAAACTCGAACCTCTCAATTGTCATCCCCGCGAAGGCGGGGATCCATAGCCTCCATCCCGTCGTGGCGGAATGGCGGCAGAGGCCTTTGCAAAACACGAACTCGGTGGTTATGGGTCCCCGCCTTCGCGGGGACGACATCGAGTTTTGGCTTCAGCATTTTTGTGCAGTGCCGCAGCATGGCCGCATGCAGGATTGCGGCCAAAAGCTTCTTGCCCTTGTCACCTCCAGCATAGACAGTTTCCGGCAAATCGGCCCGTCGCCATCGACGGCCTATATCAAGCATGGGAAAAACAAGTGCAGGACACCACCATCGCGTCGTCGCGATCACAAACCAAAGCCACCGGCCCGCTCAAAGGCACACGCATCGTCGAATTCGCGGGCATCGGCCCCGGTCCGTTCGCCTGCATGCTACTGGCCGATATGGGCGCCGAGGTGATTACGCTGGTGCGGCCGAAGCAGATGCCGAAGGGCGCGGCGTCGCGCGGCCGCAAGGTCATCGAGGTCGATCTCAAGGACAAGGCCGCCATCGCACAGGTGCTGTCGCTGCTGGATAGCGCCGATGCGCTAGTGGAAGGTTATCGGCCCGGCGTGATGGAGCGCCTCGGCCTCGGGCCGGACGTTGTACTCGGCCGCAACAAGAGACTGGTCTATGGCCGCATGACCGGTTGGGGCCAGCACGGCCCGCTGGCGCAGGCCGCCGGCCATGACATCAATTACATCTCGATCACCGGGGCCCTCGCCGCGATCGGCGGCGCCGACAAGCCCGTGCCACCATTGAATCTCGTGGGCGATTTCGGCGGCGGCTCGATGTATCTCGTCATGGGCATGCTCGCGGCCATGCTGGAAGCCAGCCGCTCCGGCCAGGGCCAGGTGGTGGACGCCGCCATGTGCGACGGCGCGGCATCCTTGATCACCATGTTCTTCGACATGACCGCGGCCGGTCGCTGGAAGGAAAGTCGCGAGAGCAACATGCTCGATGGCGGCGCGCATTTCTACGGCGTCTATGAATGCAGCTGCGGCAACTTCATCTCGATCGGATCGATCGAGCCGCAGTTCTATGCCGAGCTGCGCGAACTCGCCGGGCTTTCGGAGGCCTGCTACGACAATCACATGGACTCGAAGAATTGGGCCGCGGTGAAGGACAAGCTCACCGCGGTGTTCAAGACCAAGAGCCGCGATGAGTGGTCAAAGATCATGGAAGGCACCGATGTGTGCTTCGCACCGGTGCTGACCATGTCGGAAGCAACCAAGCATCCGCATATGGTGGCACGCGAAGTCTTCATCCAGCACGAAGGTGCGACACAGCCGGCACCCGCGCCGCGGTTCTCGCGCACGCCGTCGGCAGCACGGCCGGCGGTGAAGGTGGAGCTGGGGGATGCGGTGAAGGAGTGGGCGCAGTAAGGTCCATCTGCACCTGATTTCGCATTGACCTCTCCACGTCATGGCCGGGCTTGTCCCGGCCATCCACGCCTTTGATTGCCGCAAGACGTGGATGCCCGGTACAAGGCCGGGCATGACGGTTGAGGAGTGGCGTTCGACTATAGAGGCTGTCGGAGCAAAAACACTACGCCGCGGTCTTATCGCCGACGTGCAACACGCCGCGCCTGATCTGGTCTTCCTCGATCGACTCGAACAGCGCCTTGAAATTGCCCTCGCCGAATCCGTCATCGCCCTTGCGCTGGATGAATTCGAAGAAAATGGGTCCGATCGCATTGGCCGAGAAGATCTGCAGCAGCACCTTGGTCTCGCCGCCTTCGACCACGCCCTCGCCGTCGATCAGGATGCCGTTCTTCTGCAGGCGCGGCACGTCCTCGCCATGCTTCGGCAGCCGCGCATCGATCTTCTCGAAATAGGTCACAGGCGGCGCCGGCATGAAGGGCAGGCCATCGGCGCGCAGCTTCTCGATGGTCGTGTAGATATCCGTCACGCCGCAGGCGATGTGCTGGATGCCCTCGCCGTGATACGTATTGAGATATTCCTCGATCTGGCCGGCATCGCCAGCATCCTCGTTGATCGGAATCCGGATCTTGCCATCCGGACTGGTCAGCGCACGCGAGAACAGGCCCGAAGCACGGCCCTCGATGTCGAAGAAACGGATCTGGCGGAAATTAAACAGCTTCTCGTAGAAGCCGGTCCAGACGTCCATGCGGCCGCGATGGACGTTGTGAGTGAGGTGATCGAGATAGAACAGGCCGGCGCCCTCAGGATGCGGATTCTTCGCGCCCAGCCATTCGAATTCATGGTCATAGGCCGAACCCTTCGCGCCATAGCGATCGACGAAATACAGCAGGCTGCCGCCGATGCCCTTGATAGCAGGCACGTCGAGCGTCTTCTGCGCTGCGATCGCATCCGCCGGCTCGGCACCGAGCAAAATCGCGCGGTCATAGGCCGCCTGCGCATCGACGACTCGGAACGCCATCGACGGCGCGCACGGGCCGTGCGCGGCGACGAAATTGAAGCCGTGGGTGCCGGGCTCCTCATTGACGAGGTAGTTGATATCGCCCTGGCGGTACACTGTGATGTGCTTGGTCTTGTGCCTTGCGACGGGCGCGTAGCCCATCAGCTTGAACAGCGCATGCAGCTCCGCGGGGTTCGGATGCGCGTATTCGACGAATTCAAAGCCGTCGGTGCCCATCGGATTATGTGCCGAGATGATGGCAGCCGGCGCGTCATGCGGAAACGGACCCATGGTGATCTCCCGAAACTGATTTGCATTATCGCTTGCCTGGAGTGTCGGTCGTTTGCGACGCAAGGTGCATGCAAATTCGGATGGAATATGCGACATTCATGCACGCTTCACGCATGAAAGAGGCTTTTGACGCATGACCCCGGTAGACGCCTTCGATCTCAAGATGCTGGCCGCCTTGCAGGACGACGGCCGGCTGACCAATCAACAGCTCGCCGATGCCGTCGGCCTATCGGCCTCGCAATGCTCACGGCGGCGGATGCGGCTCGAAGAGGAGAAGGTGATCTCCGGCTATCACGCCGACCTGTCATCGGACGCACTCGGCTTCAACGTGATCGCCTTCATCCAGGTGCAACTGGCTACCCACTCGCCGGACAATGCCAAGAAGTTCCGCACGCTGGTGCAGCGGGTCGACGAGGTGCAGGAGGCTTACTCGCTAACCGGCGATGCCGACTACGTGCTCAAGGCCGTGCTGCGCGATCTCAAGGGACTGTCCGACCTCGTCAACAATGTGCTGATGCCGCATCAGAGCGTGGCGCATGTGCGCTCGTCGATCGTGCTCGATCGGTTGAAGGAAACATCGAAACTGCCACTGAAATCAGCCCTCGCCTGAGCGCTAGAGGCCTGCGACACAGCGGAATTTGCAACCGCCGATTGATCAGTTCTTAACTCGAAGCGCCTACAACACCCGTCTGGTTCCAATCCGAATTGATTGGACACTCGATACTGCCAAAGCATTGCAGGAAAGAGCAGAGATGGGTGGACGCGACGCAGGCACGACCGAGAATGCCAATCACCGGCTCGTTCGCTTCTTCTGCATCTGCCTTGGCACCCTCGTCTTCGCCTATTCTCTGCTGGCATTGCGCCTGCTGTTCGAGAGCGACGGCATCACCGCAACCGATGGTCTGCTGACACTGGTGCGCGTGTTGCTGGGCGCAGCGGCGCTGGCCATCATCATTTCTCCACCCCTGATCGCAAAGCCGCTTGGCCGCCAGATCACGCTGCTCGGCACCGATTTCGAAGCCGGCTACGCGAGCATGAGCACCAAGGAGAAGGTACGGCTGATCGTGCTGGTCACCATGGTGAGCCTGCTGCTCGAACTGGTGATGATCCGCTGGCTAGCGTCGGTCTTCCCAGTGTTTTCGTTCTTCAAGAATTTCACGCTGCTGGCGTGCTTTCTAGGCCTTGGCGCCGGCTATGCCGTGTCCGAGAAACAACCCTGCGCACCGGCGCTGGTGCTGCCGATGCTGGCGCTGTTCGTCAGCGTCATCACGCTGCTGCGCTACGATATCGGAGCCGGCAACGGCTTCTTCACCGGCCTGCCGATGCATGAACAGACCTCGATCAATATCGATATGGATCGCCTCGACTGGCTGTCGCTGTTTGCCCAGAGCATTCCCGTCTATTTGCTGCTGGCGATGAGCTTCGTGTTGTGCGCCTGCATCTGCTATCCGGTCGGCCAGCTCTGCGGCAAGCTGCTGCACGCGACCGACGCCCTGAAGGCCTACGGCCTCAATCTCGTCGGCAGCATCCTCGGCGTGCTGGTGCTGTTCGTCATGAGCCTGTTCTGGCTGCCTCCGGTGATCTGGTTCACCGCGGCCGGCGGCATCCTGCTTGTCTTCGTACTGTCGCGGGATGTCCGCTCGCCGATCGGCATTGCGAGCTTCTGCGTGCTGCTCACGGTGCTGGCATGGCCGGTGCAGCCGGAGACCCAACGGATCTACTCGCCCTATCAGCTGCTCGAACGCATGGCGAAATCCGACGGGTTGATGAATATCCTGTCGGGCGGCTCGTATTATCAGAAGGTGTTCAACCTCGCGGAGAGCCACCGCAGCATTGAAGCTGCCGAGGACCGCTATGTGCGGACCTATTACGAGTTCCCGTTCAACTTCAAAACCAAACCGGAACGCGTGGCCATTATCGGCGCCGGCAGCGGCAACGACGTTGCGGCGGCGCTGCGCATGGGCGCGTCCCATGTGGACGCCATCGAGATCGATCCCGCCATCATCCATCTTGGCCGCAGCAATCATCCGGAACACCCCTATGACGATCCGCGGGTGACCGTACATATCAACGACGCGCGCAACTTCTTCCGCACGGCGCAGCAAAAATACGACCTGATCATTTATGGCGTGCTCGATTCCCACACGGCGCTCAGCCATGCATCGAACCTGCGCGTCGATTCCTATGTCTATACCCGCGAGGGCATCGACGAGGCCTTCCGCCTGCTCAAGCCTGACGGCGTGATGTCCATTGCTTTCGCGCTACCGAACGAGTCGCTCGGCTTCAAGCTGTCGCATATCCTGCAGGGTCTGCCGGGCGCCGGCAAGCCGCTGGCCATTCGCGTGCGTTACGATTCGAGCACGACGACGGCCTTCGTCGTGCAGAAAGGTCGCGACGCCGTGCTGCCGAACATGGAGGCCTTCGCGGCCATCGGCTTCACGGACGTGTCGCCGCGCTATGCGCAGCCCTATCCTGAAGCCAGCATCCCGACCGATGACTGGCCGTTCTTCTACATGGTCAGCCGAACCTATCCGACCAGCTACATGATCGCGCTCGGCATGGTCATGTTGCTGAGCACGATGTTCGTGCGCAAGACCATCGGCCTCAATGACCCAATCGAGCGCGGCTATCTGCCATTTTTCTTTCTCGGCGCCGGCTTCATGCTGGTGGAGACCAAGGCCATCACCGAGCTGGGTCTGCATCTTGGCGGGACCTGGTTCGTGATCGCCGCCACCATCATCATGGTGCTGGTGATGGCGTTTCTGGCCAATCTCATCGTGCAACGGAACGCATTCCAGCGCACTGGCCTCGCTTATTGCGGCCTGATCGTCAGCCTGCTCGTTGGCTACTTCTATGCGCGCAACCACACGCTGATTGCCTTTGCCTCGCCATGGGCCAACCTCGCACTCAGCGGCGTGCTGCTGACGATCCCGCTGTTCTTCTCGGGCATCATCTTCTCGAGCTTGATCGCCCGAGCCAGCGTCAATATCTCGACCGCACTGGCCTATAACCTGATGGGCGCGCTGTTCGGCGGTTTGATGGAATACAACTCAATGTATTTCGGCTTTGCGTTTCTGTACCTGCTGGCCATCGGCTTCTACGCGCTCGCCTGGCTGTTCTCACGCAATCCCGGCATCGCCTGGGCGCGGCGGCTCAACATCCCGCGCACGGATGCGGCATCGTAGCATCCACCTCCCGACGTCACGTCTTCTGGCAGTTCCCGAACCACCGATGTTCTGCCAAGATCGACGCAACGAACAGATTGGGGAGTGAACCATGGCGCTGGCGCTGCGGCCAAACTGCGAATATTGCGACAAGGACCTGCCGCCCTCGGCACGCGATGCCATGATCTGCACCTTTGAATGCACGTTCTGCGCGGACTGCGTGGAGACCAAGCTCCACAATGTCTGTCCGAACTGCGGCGGAGGCTTCGCCCCACGCCCGATCCGGCCGGTCACCGAATGGCGGCCAGGTTTGTCCGTAGCCAAGCGCCCGGCGTCGGACAAGCGCGTGCGCCTCTCCCGCAGCCTTGAAGACATCGCGGCGCAGTCGGCTCGTATCAAGGATATTCTGCCGGAGGATCGCTAGCGCTTGTTCGGATCGAAGCGCTTCTCCAGGCCCTTCCAGCAATCCGCATAATCGCTCTGCAGCGTCGCCGTCGTGGCCGCGTGTTCCGTAACGCGCTGCGGGTAGCGGGTCTCGAACATGAAGGCCATGGTGCCGGTGAGCTTCACGGGCTTCAACTCGCCATTGCTGGCGTGATCAAAAGCCTCGCGGTCTGGCCCATGCGGCAGCATCATGTTGTGCAGGCTGATGCCGCCCGGCGTGAAGCCCTGCGGCTTGGCGTCATAGACGCCGTAAATGAGACCCATGAATTCCGACATGATGTTCATGTGATACCACGGCGGCCGGAACGTGTTTTCCGCCACCGCCCAGCGCTCCGGAAAAATCACGAAGTCGATATTCGCCGTGCCGGCGGTTTCAGACGGTGAAGTGAGCACCGTGAAAATCGACGGATCCGGATGATCGAAGCCGATGGCGCCCACTGGCGAGAATGTGCGCAGATCGTATTTATACGGCGCATAGTTGCCGTGCCAGGCGACGACATCCATGGGCGAATGCGGCAGCACCGTCTTGAACAGCGTGCCGCCCCATTTCACATAAAGTTCGGTCGGCGTGTCCTTGTCTTCATAGGCGGCCACTGGCGTGAGGAAGTCGCGCGCATTGGCAAGACAATTGGCGCCGATCGGCCCGCGCTCCGGCAGCGTGAAGGCGCCGCCATAATTCTCGCAGAGATAGCCGCGCGCAGCACCACCCGTGAGTTCGACGCGAAACTTGACGCCGCGCGGGATCACCACAATCTCGCCAGGCTCGGCATCGATGCGGCCGAATTCGGTGACGAACTTGAGATTGCCCTGCTGCAGCACGAACATCATCTCACCGTCGGCATTGTAGAAATGCTGATCGACCATCGACTTCGTGATCAGATAGACATGCGCCGCCATGCCGGCCTGGGTACCGGCATCGCCAGCCGTGGTCATGGTCTGCACACCCTGCAGGAAGGTCATGTCCTCCTTCGGGATCGGCGCCGGATCCCAGCGCAATTGTGCGATCGGCAGATCGTTCTCGTGGCACGGCGCGGTGCGCCACAGCTTGCTATCTGCCTTCTCGAAGCGGCCGGAATGTTTCACCGATGGGCGGATGCGATAGAGCCAGGACCGCTCATTGGTGCCGCGCGGCGCGGTGAAGGGCGAACCGGAGAGCTGCTCTGCATAGAGTCCATAGGCCGCACGCTGCGGCGAGTTACGGCCGATGGGCAACGCGCCCGGCAGCGCCTCCGTTTCGAAGCTGTTCCCAAAGCCGGACATATAGCCCGGCGTGACGTTGACGGTGTTGCGGCTGATCAGATCGGGATTGGTGGTGATGTTCATCTCATCCTCCTTTTACTACCGTCATTGCGAGGAGCGCTTGCGACGAAGCAATCCAGTCTTCCTTTGTGACCTTCTGGATTGCTTCGCTTCGCTCGCAATGACGAATCTACTACGTTACCCTTGGAGCGCGGCCCACATTTCGCGGTCGCGCTTGTCGGTCCAGATCACGGGGTCGTCGATTCCCGACGCTTCATCGAACGCACGCGACACGTTGAACGGCAGGCAGTGCTCGTAGATCGCAAAGCTCGAAAACTTCTTGTCCATGACGTCGCGGGTCGCCGCCATGGTCTCCTTCAGGCTGCGCCCCTTGGCGACTGACAGCTCCGCCGCGCCGTAGAGCGACATCACGAAGTCACGCGTCATCGCGATCGCCTCGCGGGTCGTCTCCAGCCCTTTCAGTGCATCGCCGCGGCCCGGCGCAATCGCCTTCGGGTTGAACGCACGAATCTCGTTCAGCGTCGACGGCCATTCGCGCAGCAGCGCATCGCCGCAGTAGCAGGCCGAATGATATTCGATGAGATCGCCGGAGAACATCACCTCGGCATCCGGCACCCAGGCGACGATATCGCCCGACGTATGGCCGGCGCCGAGCTGCATCAGGCGCACCTCGCGCTTGCCGAGGAAGATCGACATCTCGCCCTCGAAAGTGAGCGTCGGCCAGGTCAGGCCGGGAATGCTCTCGGCATCCTGGAACAGACGCGGGAAACGGCCGAATTCGGAATCCCAGTCCTGCTGGCCGCGCTCCTCCACCAGCCGATAGGTTTCCTGCGACGCGACGACGCCCTGCGCCTTGTAGGCGGCCGCGCCGAGCACACGCACCGCATGATAATGCGACAGCACGACATATTTGATCGGCTTGTCGGTGACCGTTCGCACCCGCTCGATCACCTTGTTGGCCATCGCCGGCGTCGCCTGCGCGTCGAACACGATGCAACCGTTATCGCCGACGATGACCGCCGAGTTCGGATCGCCTTCAGCCGTAAAGGCATAGAGATCGGTGCCGATCTCCGAGAAGGTGACCTTCTTCTCGGTCATGTCGGTCGTGGATGCGAAACCTTTGGTCATCAAATTCTTCCTTTGATTCTTGTCATTCAGTTCGTGTGGCGACAGGCAGCCGCCGCTTCGCCAGCGTTATCGCGTCACCGAGCACAGCGGCATCGCCGATATGATTGGCGAGGATCAGCACGAGTGCCGTATCGAGCGCCGCGCTTTGATCGTCGGTCAATCCGCGATGCGCCTCGACGATCGCACGATAGGCGTCGTCGGGACTGGCGAAGTTGGACGTCGTGGATAGTGCCGTCATGACGGCCTCCCGCAGGCACGCGCGACCGCGGCCTTGATCGCCTGCGGCGTTGGATGCCGGAAACGCGCGGCGACATAACCATCGGGGCGCAGCAGATAGGCGTTTCCGGGATCGGCGCCATAACGCGCCTTGAACAGCCCAGTCTCGTCGCGCAGCGCCGCATCGTCGCCGACGACCAGACGGGCCACGCCCTCGGGCAGTTCGATCGCCTGACCGTCCGACTGCAGCACGGTAAAGCCGCGCCCCGCCCCCGCGAAACATTCCGAGAGAAACACATGCGCGCCGTCATCAGTTGCGAGCGGCGCGTCCGGCATATGTGCGCCCGGCCGCGGACCGCCGGACCAGTCATCGCTATCGGCCGTCGAAAGCGGCGTCTGATAGACCGATGGCACAGACAGCCGGCCGCCATTGATCATCCGCTTGGCGAAATCGGCTTCCCTGGCGAGCGACAGCACGGCTTGCCGCATGCGCTGCTCCTGCTTCGAATGCGGCGCGATGAAATCGGTCGCATGGGTCGAGGCACGGATGTTCTCGTCCGCCGCTGGACCGCGCTCGGCGTCATAGCTCGCCAGTAACGACGCCGGCGCATCGCCAGCCAGCACCAGTGCGAGCTTCCAGGCGATATTCTCGGCGTCTTCGAGGCCGGAATTGGCGCCCCGCGCGCCGAAAGGCGACACCTGATGCGCGGCATCGCCGGCAAAGATCACGCGCTCATGCAGGAAGCGCTGCATGCGGCGGCACTGGAACTTGTAGACCGAGATCCACTCGAAATCGAAATCATCGTGGCCGAGCATACGCGCGATGCGCGGCCTGACCTTTTCTGGTTGCCGTTCGATTGTGGGATCGGCATCAGGCCCGAGCTGCAGATCGATACGCCAGACATCATCGGGCTGGCGGTGCAGCAGCGCGGACTGGCCGGAATGGAATGGTGGATCGAACCAGAACCAGCGTTCGGTCGGGAATTCCGCGGTCATCTTGACGTCGGCGATCAGGAACTGATCCTCGAACACCTCGCCGGAAAAATCCGCGCCGACCATGCCACGCAAACCGGAGCGGGCACCATCGCAGGCAACGACATAGTCGGCGCGCAGCGTGTATGGCCCATCGGGCGTCTCGATGGTGAGTTCGGCGTGATCGTTGTGCTGCGCCAGCGCGATGACCTTGTTGCGCCAGCGCAGATCGATCTCCGGCAATTGATGCACGCGATCGACGAGGAAGGATTCAGCGTAATATTGCTGCAGATTGATGAAGGCCGGCATCTTGTGGCCGGTCTCGGGCAGCAGATCGAACTGGTAGAGCATGTCCGGTCCGAGAAAGATCTTGCCAACCTTCCACACCACGCCCTTGTCGATCATGCGATGGGCGACGCCCAGGCGATCCCAGTATTCGAGCGAGCGCTTGGAGAAACAGATCGCGCGCGAGCCGTCACCGATCCGATCGGCATCGTCGAGCAACACCACGCGCTGGCCGCGCTGCGCCAGATCGATGGCCAGCGACAGGCCGACAGGGCCAGCACCAACAACCACTACGGGATGATGCGCCGCAGCGGCAGCTGATCGCGCCTGATCGGCATGGCGGCGATAGGCAAACTGGCGGACATGTTGCGCCATGGCTCAGCCCCCGCCCTGCAACCGGATGTATTTTCGGATCAACGCTGGTCTGGCCAACGAATCGCACTCCCTCTAAGATAGTCTCATCTGCAACCATCTAAACGCCGGACCCGTGGCGGCGTCAACAGCAGAATTGGTGGCTCCGTGGCAAAATTCGACCTGTTTCAGTTCGTTCCGTTCCGGCTCAACCGGCTGGCGGCGGAGGTCAGCGCCGCACTGTCCGATGAATATCAGGTGCGCTACGGGCTCGACATTCCGGAATGGCGCGTCATAGCCACGCTGGGCTTTCGCGACGACGCCTGCAGCGCCCAGTTCATTTCGCAATGCACGCGCACCCACAAATCCACCATCAGCCGGGCGGTGACGGCCCTGCTGGACCGCGAACTCATCGAACGCGTGGAGAACGAGGATGATCGCCGCGCCTTCGAGCTGCGGTTGTCCACGAAAGGGCAAGCGCTTTACGAGGAACTGATCCCGCGCCTGCTCAGCAAAGAGCGCGACATCCTGTCATGCCTGACGGCGCAGGAGCGCAAGGATTTCGCGGCTGCGCTCGGCAAGATCGAGCGTAGCCTCGACCTCGTGCAGACCCGGCATGGGCACAAGGTCGGCGCCTATTGAGCGATTAGTCTTTCACAAAGGAGCGCGACGGCATCTCGTGCAGCGCATAGGCATCGGCCTTGCTGCCCTCGACGCGCGGATAGAGCTCACGCACCAGCGGATCATGGCCGGGAATGATGCGATCGGGGTGGCCCGCAAGGCGCTCGCAGGTGGTCCAGCCGTCGCACATGTCGCCGATATTGTAGACGATCGGAAACGGGCTACGGCGCTGCATGTTGCCGTAATAATGCGAGGCGTCCGAGGCCAACACCACCGGGCCGCGCGCGGTTTGCACGCGCACGATCTGCAAACCATCGGAATGGCCGCCAACGCGGTGCAGCGTGACGCCCGGAGCAACCTCGCCATCGCCATTGTGGAACGTGACACGCTCGTTGAACACGTGTCGCACCATCAGGGTGACGTCCTCCGCCGAAAACGGATGCCGCAGCAGCCCGTTGCACATGCAGCGGCCCGTCGCGTAGCTCATCTCGCGGTCCTGCAGATGGAACCTGGCATTGGGAAGGCGATCGAGATTGCCGGCATGGTCGTAATGCAGATGCGTGACGATGGCGTCGCGGATATCCACCGCGCGAACGCCGAAATCGACCAGCGCATCGATGGGGTTGATCGTGAGCTTGCGGCTGCGCTCCTTCGCGGCGACCTCGTTGAAGCCGGTATCGACAAGGATGTCGCGGCCATCGCCGCGGATCAGCCAGACGAAATAATCGAGATCAGCCGCTGCCGTCTCATGGGGATCGGGTGCGAGATAATTCATCTGCGGCGTCCGCGGCGTCATCGTGGCATAGCGGATCGCATAGATTTCGTAAGTCACGCTCATTCGTCCCGTCCCATTCCCGATCGTTGTTATGCGCAACAAGCCATTGCTGCCGGGAAAGGTCAAACCGTTCCAGCCACCGGAATGACCGGGAACCGCGACTGTAGCGACAACGCCGGACGCGTGGTGAATTGACGCGATAGCTGCCGCCCGCACTGCACGTTGACAGCCGCGATCACGCCGGTTTGATAATGGGAATGGCGTGGATTAGTGTCGCTGCGGCGCAAGCCACAGCTTGGACAGCGCCCTCAAGTCTGGACCGGTTTCATTATGAAAATGCGCATTGCTCTGATCGCTCTCCTGACGTTTGCTGCCACGCCCATCTGGCAGGCCTCCGCCGCAGAAGATCGGACCCACCGGATCGCACTGGTGATCGGCAATGCGAAATATCCGGACGCCGAGACACCGCTCAAAGAGCCCATCAACGATGCCCGCGACGTCGCCGCCGAATTGAAGCGTGACGGATTTGAGGTCGATACCGGGGAAAATCTCGGCGGCGACGGCATGCGCCGGGCGCTCGACAAATTCTACGGCAAGGTGAAGCCCGGCTCGGTCGCCCTGGTGTTCTTCAGCGGCTTCGGCATCCAGTCCGCGCGGCAGAGTTACATGATCCCGGTCGATGCCCAGATCTGGACCGAGCCCGACGTGCGCCGCGACGGCTTCAGCCTCGAGACCGTGCTGGGCGAGATCAACGGCCGCGGCGCCGGCGTCAAGATCGCGCTTTTGGACGCATCCCGGCGCAATCCGTTCGAACGCCGGTTCCGCAGCTTCTCCGCCGGGCTCGCTCCGGTGATCGCACCAAGCGGCACGCTGGTGATGTATTCGGCGGCACTCAGCTCCGTGGTCAGCGATGGCGGCGGCGATCACGGGTTGTTCGTCAGTGAGCTGCTCAAGGAAATCCGGGTTCCAGATCTCACCGCCGAGCAGACGCTGAACCGGACCCGCGTCAACGTCACCCGCGCGTCGCGCAGCGAGCAGGTGCCGTGGATTTCGTCGTCGCTGGCAGAAGACTTCTCTTTCATAGCGGGAACGCGCCCGGCATCGGCCGCTGTGGCAGAAGCCAAACCGGCCGATCCGGCGCCGGCTGCGACACCGCGCCCCTCTGCTGTGCCCAAGCCGGAGGTCGCCGCCGCACCTGTCGCCCCCGCGCCTGTTGCGCCCACGCCGGCCGCTCCGGCAGCAGCGCCTGCGCCGGCCGCGGCACCGACTCCTGCTCCTGCTCCTGCTCCCACCGTCGCCGCTGAAGCGCCCCGTGACGAAAACAAGATCCTGCTGGCGCTGGCGGAGGATCCGACCGTCAAATCGCTGAATGTCAAGCTGACCGACAATCCGGAAGACGCCGGCGCGCTGTATCGCCGTGGCCAAGTCTATGCCAGCAAGGGCGCCTATTCCGCGGCCATCAAGGATTTCGACGCCACGATCAAACTGAATCCCAAGGATGTCGAGGCCTACAACAATCGTTGCTGGGCGCGTACCGTGACCGGCGACCTCGCCGCCGCGCTCAAGGACTGCAATGAAGCCCTGCGCCTGCGCCCGAATTTTGTCGATGCGCTGGACAGCCGCGGCCTGGTCAACCTCAAGAACGGCCAGAGCAAGAACGCCATTGCGGATTTCGACGCTGCGCTGAAGATCAATCCGCAGCTGACCTCATCGCTCTATGGCCGCGGTCTGGCCAAACATCGCCTTGGCCAGACGGCTGAAGGCGATCTCGACATCACCAATGCCAAAGCCATGGACCCGGACATCGTCAAGGAATTTGCCAGCTACGGCGTTCGATAGAACGGCGTCCGATAGGACAGCGCGATAACACGCCATCCGATGATCCCCAGAGGTCGGCAGGATTTCGCAGGAAAGTCGTAAGAAAATCGCAGGAAATCCGCAAGCCCGGTTTGAACCTGCGGCGCGCGAGCGGACACTATTGATGGCAAGCCGGAAGCCATCCTGAAGCGATCCGGCACCAGAATTTGCTGGATTTGATTCAAGCGCGTTTCGCGCGACTAGATGAAGGATGCACCCATGTCGAACACATCCGCACGCCCTGGCTTCAAGGCACTTCGCACGATCGCCATGATCAGCGTCGCCCTGTCGCTAACCGCAGGCATCGCCGCAGCGGCTGAGGAAGTGACCTCCGACCAGATCCTGCGCGCATTGGCGCCGAAGAAGCCACTGACCCGCGGTCTGTCAATGACACCGCCGGCCGAGCCGGCCGTCAATGCCGCCGAAGGCAAGTTCGTCGACTCCCTTCGCAATCGCAGCACACGGTCGCTGTCGATCGGCGAGCGCGAGCAGATCGCCGCCGTCGCCCAGACCAAGCCGGCGATCGATCTGGAAATTACCTTCGACTACAACTCGGCGAATATCAGCAAGAAGTCGCTGTCCTCAGTGCAGGCCCTCGGCAAGGCGCTGAGCAGCGAAGACCTCAAGGGCGCTACCTTCGTGGTCGCCGGCCATACCGACGCGGTTGGCGGCGAAGAATATAACCAGGACCTGTCAGAACGCCGCGCCGATGCCATCAAGCGTTATCTGACGGACAAATACGGCATCGCCGGCGCCGACCTCGTCACCGTCGGCTATGGCAAGGGCAAGCCCAAGGCTGGCGTTGCGCCGACCGATCCATCGAACCGCCGCGTTCAGGTGGTGAATATGGCGAACAAGACCACCGCGTCCCAATAGAGCTCGGTGGTACCTCCGAGCTTGCTGCGGATTGCCGCACCACAGCGTTCCGCGCCACGCGGGACGCTGTTTGCTGTGGTGATCGCGGATATCCTGTATAGATTGCCCCGACCTGCCGCCGCACCGATCGAATGCCCCTGGTGCTCCGTAATACCAAGTGGATCGATCTCGCAATGAAGGCTTTTGCCTGCTTCTCCCCCTCTCTCGCATGTCTGTCGCTGGCGGCCACCATGGTCGCAACCACCTCTATCGGCTTCGCCGCTGAACCCGCACCTGCCGGCTCCGCCTCACCGAATGGCGCCATGGTGATCGTCGCCAAGGCCACCAATGCCTGCTTCTCCGATCTCGTGCGGGTCACCGGTTTCGTGGTTCCGCGCCGCGAGGCCGTTGTCGGCGTGGAGACCGAAGGCTCAAAGGTCTCCGAAGTGCTGGTCCGCGAAGGCGACACCGTCACCGAGAACCAGGAACTGGCGCGGCTGATACCGCCGCCGACGGCAGGCAATGCACGCCCGAATCCTGTGACGCTGCGCGCCCCGGCGGCAGGTCTGATTACGTCCGTGAACACCATCGTCGGCGCACCGGCCTCGCCGCAGGCCGGGCCGATGTTCAGGATCGCCATCAACAACGAGCTCGAGCTCGATGCGGAAGTGCCGAGCATCCACATCCTCAAGCTCAACCCCGGCGTCACAGCGCGGATCAGCCGCGACGATCAGCCCGATATTTTCGGCAAGGTGCGTCTGGTGTCGCCACAGATCGACCGCGTGACACAGCTCGGCCATGTCCGGCTGTCGCTGGCCAGCAATCCGTCGCTCAAGGTGGGTGTCTTCGCTCGCGCCAGCATCGACGCCAAGCGCAGCTGCGGCGTCGCGATCCCGCGCTCGGCGATCGAACACTTCATGGTGCAGCTCGTGAAAGGCAACACCATCGAGACCCGACGGGTAAAAGTCGGGCTGGTGTCCGATACGTCGACGGAAATTCTTGAAGGCGTCGAGGTGGGCGACATCGTCGTCGCCGATGCCGGCACATCACTTCATGACGGCGACAAGGTCCAGACCATGTTCGCCGATGACCTCGATCGATCGCGGGTGCGTTAATGGCAATGAATATCTCGGCATGGTCGATCCGCCATCCGCTTCCGTCCATCGTCTTCTCGATCATTCTTCTGGTACTCGGCTGGATCAGCTTCACCAAGCTGGCGATCACGCGGCTACCGAGCGCAGACATTCCGGTGATCTCGGTCGCCGTCTCGCAATTCGGCGCGGCGCCCGCGGAACTTGAAGCGCAGGTCACCAAGACCATCGAAGACGGCGTCTCCGGCGTCGAAGGCGTGCGGCACATCTCGTCATCGATCACCGATGGTCTGTCGGTCACGACGGTGCAATTCGCGCTGGAAACGAACACCGATCGCGCGCTGAACGACGTCAAAGACGCCGTGACGCGCGTGCGCGCCAACCTCCCCCAGAATGTCAATGAACCACTGATCCAGCGCGTCGACGTCATCGGCCTGCCGATCGTGACCTATGCGGCGATCTCGCCGGGCAAGACGCCGGAGCAGCTCTCGTGGTTCGTCGATGACGTGGTCAAGCGCGCGTTGCAGGGCGTGCGCAACGTCGCGCAGGTCGAGCGCATCGGCGGCGTCGAGCGCGAAATCCTCGTCTCGCTCGATCCCGATCGCTTGCAGGCCGCAGGCCTTACCGCGGTCGATGTCTCCAGGCGTCTGCGCGGCACCAATGTGGATCTCGCCGGCGGGCGCGCCGAAATCGGCAAGAACGATCAGGCGATCCGGACACTGGCGGGCGCCAAGACGCTGAACGAACTCGCCGGCACCATGATCAGCCTGCCGTCCGGCGGCGAAGTGCGGCTCGAAGATCTCGGCACGGTCACCGACACTATCGCCGACCGCCGCACCTTTGCGCGCTTCAACGGCGAACCAGTGGTGGCGCTGGGCATCAAGCGCTCCAAGGGCGCCAGCGATGTGGTGGTCGCCGCGGCCGTACAGAAACGTATCGATGCGCTGAAGGCGTCCTATCCCGATGTCGACCTGAAGCTGATCGATACGTCGGTCGACTTCACCAAGGGCAATTACGAAGCTGCAATCTCGACGCTGTTCGAAGGCGCGGCGCTTGCCGTCATCGTGGTGTTCTTCTTCCTGCGCGATCTGCGCGCCACGGTCATCGCGGCGATCTCGCTGCCGCTGTCGATCTTCCCGGCCTTCTGGGCGATGGACCTGCTCGGCTTCTCGCTCAACCTCGTGAGCTTCCTCGCCATCACGCTGTCGACAGGCATTCTCGTCGACGACGCCATCGTCGAGATCGAAAACATCGTGCGGCATATGCGGATGGGCAAGTCGCCTTATCGCGCCGCGCTGGAAGCGGCCGACGAAATCGGCCTCGCCGTGATCGCCATCAGCCTGACCATTATCGCGATCTTTGCGCCGGCGAGCTTCATGTCGGGCATCGCCGGACAATTCTTCAAGCAGTTCGGCATCACCGTCTCGGTGCAGGTATTCTTTTCACTATTGGCAGCGCGCTTTGTCACGCCCGTGCTGGCCGCCTACTTCCTCAAGGATCACAAGCACGACGACCCGCCGCCGGGGCGCCTGCTGCAAGCCTATAACAAGCTCGTGACCCTGTCGGTGAAGCGCTACTACGTGACGGTTCTGTTCGGTCTCGCCGTCTTCGCACTGTCGATCTGGAGCATCCAGCTGCTGCCGCAGGGCTTCCTGCCGGCCCAGGACACCGCGCGTTCGCTGATGGCGATGGAATTGCCACCGGGATCGCAGCTCGCTTACACCGAGAAAGTCACAGAAGACATCGTCGCACGGCTCCGCAAGCGACCTGAAGTGAAGAGCGTGTTCGTCGATGGCGGTCACGTCCCGCCCGGCACCTATGAAGTGCGGCGCGCAGCTCTGATCATCAACTACACCCCAAAGAGCGAACGCGACAGCGCACATACGCAGCGACTGCTCGAACTCGATATCAGCAAGGAACTCGAAAGCGTTCCGGATATCCGTTACTGGTTCCTCGACGAAAACGGACTACGCGCCATCTCGCTGGTGGTGACTGGCACCGACAGCAATATCGTCGCCAATGTCGCCAGCGAACTGGCGACGCAGATGAAGCGCATTCCGCTGATCTCCAACGTGATCTCGGAAACCTCGCTGGATCGTCCTGAGCTGCGGGTGCAGCCGCGTGCCGATCTTGCGGCACGACTCGGCGTCTCCACCGAGAGCCTGTCGGAGACCATCCGCGTCGCCACCATCGGCGACGTCGGCCCGGCCTTGGCGAAATTCGATGCCGGCGATCGTCTGGTACCGATCCGCGTGCAACTCGAAGACACGGCACGCGCCGACTTCCAGATCCTCGAACAGTTGCGGGTGCCACTTGGCGGCGGGCGCGGCGGCGTGCCGCTATCCGTCGTTGCCGACATCAAGCTCGACCAGGGACCGACCAGCATCAACCGCTACGACAGGGAACGGCAGGCCACCGTGGCCGCGGATCTCGTGGGCACCGCCGCACTCGGCGATGCCCTGAAGAAGATCTACGAACTGCCGGTCATGAAGAGCCTGCCCAAGAATGTGAGTGTCAAGCAGTCCGGCGACGCCGAAAGCCTGAACGAACTCGCGGATGGTTTCGCCACCGCGATCTCGGCAGGCCTGATGATGGTCTATGCGGTGCTGGTGCTGCTGTTCGGCACGTTCCTGCAACCGATCACCATCCTGTTCTCGCTGCCGCTCTCGATCGGCGGCGCGATCCTGGCGCTGCTCCTGACGGGCAAGCAACTCACGACGCCTGTCTGGATCGGCATCCTGATGCTGATGGGCATCGTCACCAAGAACGCCATCATGCTGGTGGAATTTGCAGTGGAAGCCATTCGCGAAGGCAAGCCGCGAGAGGTCGCGATCATCGATGCCGGCATGAAGCGCGCGCGACCGATCGTGATGACCACCGTTGCCATGGTCGCTGGCATGATGCCGTCCGCACTGGCCTTCGGCGCCGGGGGCGAGTTCCGCTCGCCGATGGCGCTTGCTATCATTGGCGGGCTGATCTTCTCGACGGCGCTGTCGCTGCTGTTCGTGCCGGCGATGTTCATGATGATGGACGATGTCGGACAATTGGCATGGCGCTTCGGGCGCAAGCTGCTGGTGTCGAGCGGCGAGGAAGACCCGCAAAACGGTCAACCACCCGCCGTCCCGCACAAATAGGCAAATGCAATGACCCTGTCCGTCGCCTCTTCCAAGCGAACCACCACATGGGCCAGATTGCTGGTCGCGTTGTCGCTATGCGTGTTCACGCAGCCGGCTCTGGCCGCCGACGATCCTGCTGATGCCCCGAAGGGTGCAGCAGTGACCGTGCTGACCGCCGCGAAGTCCTGCTTCTCAGCAACGGTCGAAGTCTCCGGCATCCTGATCCCGCGCGAGGAAGTCTCGATCCGTCCGGATCGCCCGGGCCTCAAGGTCGCAGAGGTCATGGTCGATGCCGGCGAGAACGTCACTGCGGGCCAGATCCTCGCACGCCTGACGCCACCGGAAGGCGGATCGCTTCAAGTTCAGACCACGGTCGCAGGATTGGTCAGCGCCTCTTCCGCCGTTGTCGGATCACTCGCATCGGCCAAGGGCGAGGCTCTTTTCAGCATCATCGCGCGGAGCGAATTCGAATTCATCGGCCAGGTACCGACGCGCGACCTGCCGAAGCTGAAAGTCGATCAGCCGGTCAAGGTCAAGGTGATCGGCGCTGGAGAGCTGGACGGTAAAGTGAAACGCGTCGCCTCCACCGTGGAGCCCAACAGCCAGCTCGGCCAGGTCGTGGTCTCGATCACCTCGGCCCGGCGGCTGATGAGCAATTCCTACGCGCGTGCCATCATCAAAACAGGCGAAAGCTGCGGCGTCGCAGTGCCATTGACCGCCGTTCTCTACAGTGCCGGCGGGACCGTCGTGCAAGTGGTCCGGCGGCAGCGCATCGAGACGCGCCGCGTCGAGATCGGGCTGATGTCAGGCGGACGCGTGGAGGTACGCGAAGGTTTGAGCGATGGCGATGTGATTGTCGCGCGCGCGGGCGCCTTGTTGCGCGAGGGCGATCCGGTTCGTCCGGTGATGGCTAACGCGGACGCTGCAAAGTAATCGTAACGGGAAAGCTTAGCTGCCGGCTTTGGCCGTTGCGCTGTCGCCGAGCAGGATGTCCTCAACGAGCGACGACGACACGGCAGGAACCTGCTCACCGGCGGTCGCGCGGGTAACCGCAACGCGGGTGTTGGTGAAGACGGACTCGGCACTCGCCGGCTTGGCCTTCATGTTCTTCAGCAATTCGGTTGCGAGCAGGCTGTTCTGACCATCCACATCGTCGGCAACCTTGCCTGGCGTCGCCGAGGTCAGGATCAGCGCATTCTCCGGCACGTCGATCGGCGCGAGACCACGGGAGTAACCGCGGAAGCGACGCTCATAGGGATTGCGGCGGGATGCATCCAGCACGACCAGTTTGGCCTGGGCACCCTGCTCCTTCATGATATCGAGAACGGACTCGACGCTCATGCCATCGCGACGGATGTCACGCTCTTTCCAGATCGCAGCATCGACCGGGATCATGTAGCTCTGGCGGCCAACCTGAACGCCATAGCCACCGAAATACAGCATCACGACGGTTTCAGGTTTGATCTTGGCCTTCAGGCGCTCGACAGCGCGGGTCATGTCATCGCGGGTCGCGTCTTCCACCACATCGACGTCGAAACCGTCGCGGCGAAGTGCGCTCGTCATGGCACGTGCATCATTGATCGGCTGGCTCAGCGGCGCGCCGGCGTCGGGGTAATGACCGTTGCCGATCACCAGCGCGATGCGCGACGCCTTCGTCACGGGATTAATCGTCCCGGTCACCGTCTCGGCCTGTGCAGCTTCCAGTGAGCGCTTGTTCAGCGCGGCGTTGGCGCCAAGCACCAGCGACACCAAGCCGACAAAAGCTGCGGCCACAGTGATCGAGCGACGGGATACGCGAAACTGCCGTACGTTCATAACGTCATTCCTGCTCATCGTTCAGGCGCAACCGTGGGTCGCGCGAACGTCGAAATAGGTTTGAAGGGATGCCAAACCAATGAGTATTAAATGCGCTCAATTTGCGGCATCGCAGCAAACTGGTTGTTAACCCGTCGAGCCCACCCGGGCAACCGGTAAAGGCCGGGATTTAAGACAGGGTTACTGACTGACCAGGCTAAGGTCTTGAACGGGCTTGCGCTTCACGCAATTGTAATTCAGACCGATTCGTGCAATTTTTCAAAGGCTTGCACGTGTCGGGAAGCGACTGCGCCGCAGCAGCGGCGGGCGGTTTTCGAAGCGTGCGCAGGGGGCGGCACTGAAAGAAACCTCATGGGTGTGACTTATTTTGCCGGCGCCGCATACCGCGCGCTGACAGCGAGCAAGGTCGGCCCGTCGCTTTACGACCTCTGCGACCCCCTATTCCACAAGCAGACCGGCGGCGACGCCCATATCGTCAAGTTCTACAAAACCGCGCTCGGTAATCCTGCGCTCCGTCCATTGCTCTGTCGCGCCGGCCTGCCCGAGTTGCGTGACCCCGCCCGGTTCAAAGCCATACAGCAGGCCCTGAGAGCGGCGCGCGACGACGCGAGCCCCGATTGGGAAGCCATCGGCCAGCCCATCGCCGAGCTGCTCGACACGGTCGCATTGAGCCATCCAGAGCCGAAGCCGGTGACGGCGTCAGCGCAGGCACCGTCGCTGGGCGAGATCGACGATGTCATCAAGGCCTGCGGCACGCATCTGCTGCGCTCGTTCGACCGCAACGGCTTCATCCCCACCTACGCGGCATTCAACCTGATCGGCGATCCCGACATGCATGGCCGCGATTTCCTGATGGCTCTGACGGGCCTGAATTCGCGCGGCTACAAGAATTCGACGCTGCTGTTCACCCTCGCGCGCATCTTCATCGCACGCTCACCGGCCGGAAAACTCATCAATCCGCCATGGACCGGAATTGCCGAACCCATGTGGGAGCCGGTGCAGATCCGGCATCGCTCTGCCTATTACGACGCGTTCTTCACCGAGGCGCTGCTCAGCTTCGGCGAAACCGGACTGCCGTCGCCGGACCAGACGACATCCTCGCACCGCGCCATCGATGCGATGGTTGAATTCTGCCTGGTCACCAGCCGCGAGGAAGTCCGCTCGCATGACGGGACGAGCGTGAACGTCATCACCGCGCTGGCGCCGCCGCCGCATCCGCGCTTCAGCCGCCTCTTCGCACAGATCAAGCAGGACCTCGGCTTCGGCATCTATGTGCCGGACTGCGACACCACCGCCTGCTCGTTCTCCGCCGCCACACAGGCCGGCTCGACCGATCCGATCCTCGATCAACCCCTGCTCGACTTCTATGCCGGCTATCAGGTCGGCAACGGCAGCAACGAACCGATGGTCACCGTGCCGCTCAACGACCATATCGACTATGACGGCGCCATCGTCACATGGATCGACAATCTCGCGGGCGAGCGGCCCTATGGCAACGATCTCGATCCGACACTCAATCTCGACGTGCTCGAAGTCTCGTTCCGGAATCTCGTCCGCTGGAAGGTGATGGAGACGCCGACACGTCTGGAAACGGTGCAGCGGATCATCGGCTTCCAGCGCCGCCTCGTGGCATCCGGCGCCTTCGCCGATCCGAAATCGCACATCTATTATCTGCCGGAGCTCTACAGCGCCTATTTCGGCCGCTGCTATGCGGCTTTCCGTGAATTGCCGGCCGAGACACAACAGGCCATCGATACCGACGGCACGTTCGACTTCATCCGCCTGCGTGTGCTCGCTTATGTGCAGGACGAGTTGATTGCGCGTGAGATGAATACTTTCGATGCGGCACTCGCACTGATCGCGCTTGGACATCTCGGCGGCGAGCTCGCGCATTTCGCACCCGCGCTGCGCTGCATCATCACGGCAACAGGCGAAGGCGGCCGCAAGGGTCCGTTCAAGGCCTATGAATGGAACAAGATGAAAACGCCGACACGGATTCTCGTTGGCGGTCCCGAAGTGACCTCAGCCTTCGTGCTGATGGGTCTCGCGCTGGCGCGGCGGAGAATGATGAACGGCCACGCCGCATAGTTCATCGCGCGAAGTTGAAGGTATGAAGGAGCGACCGCGCTGGCATGCACGGCGAAATGCCCGCACTGTCTCCGGATTGTCGTCATGATTTTGCAATCAAACGGTTCGATGCGCATGTTCCGCACCTTCTCTCTTTTTATCGCGATGCTTTGCATTCCCGCACTGGCACAGGCCGCCGACGTGACCGGGGTGCCGAAGATTCGCGATGGCGACCAGATGACCATTGGCGCGACCCGCATCCGGCTCGCCGGCATGGACTCGCCCGGCCTCGATCAGTTGTGCCTGAATGCCGCCGGCGAGCGCTGGACCTGCGGCGTCGCGGCCCATGAAGCGCTTGTTGAACATGTCGGCGACAAGAGCTGGACCTGCCACGTGCTACGGACCGATCGCTTCGGTCGCTCGGTCGCCAAATGCGAGGTGGACGGCGAAGACATCAGCCAATGGATGGTGAAGAGCGGCTGGGCGCTTTCCTATGTGCGCTTCTCCCATGCCTATGATGCCGACGAGAAAGCCGCACGTGAGGCCAAGGCCGGACTTTGGGCTGGCGCGTTCTTTGCGCCCTGGGACTGGCGCGTACGCAACAAGAAAACCACCATTCTCGGCTCGATCAAGCCTCCGGAGGATGCCTTGCCGATCCTGCTGGCCTCGGCATCCGGCCACGTGGCGCCGTCGCCGGCCTGCCGGATCAAGGGCAACGTCAACCGGGCCGGCGTCTGCATCTACCACACGCCCGAAAGCCGCTGGTATGCCAAGATCAGCATGCGGATCAGCAAGGGAACACGCTGGTTTTGCTCTAAAGAAGAGGCCGAAGCCGCCGGCTGCCGCGAGACCCGACGATGACATCGTGGCGCTGACGTGGCAGGTTCCCCGCTCAGATTCGATCGAGCGGAACCGTGGCTGACCTGCAGACGGATGTCATTGCGCAAAAACAACGCCGCAGCCGGACATTCCGGGCGGCGCGGCTGACGCTGCTCGCTTTGGTCATCTATGGCGGCATCGCCTATCTGTTGCTCCCGGAACTCTGGACTCATTACGAGCACCAGAAGAGTCTTGCCGGATTGCCGATGACGACGATGACCGCGCAGGGCATCCCGGGCGATCCCATCAATGTCGGGCTGATTGGCGACAAGAAGGACGTGCTGTGCGCGATGCATGCTGCCGGCTGGTATCCGGCCGATCCCGTAACCTTGCGCTCGTCCCTCGAGATTGTCGGCAGCGTCTTGCTCGACCGACCCTATCGCGAAGCACCGGTGAGCCCGCTGGTTTATCTCGGCCGCCGCGAGGATCTCGCTTTCGAGAAGCCGGTCGGCAACAGCGCTGATCATCGCCACCACATCCGGCTCTGGAAGGTCCTCGACAAGGGACAGGAAGATCGCCCGGTCTGGCTCGGCGACGCGACTTTCGATCGCAGCGTCGGGATCAGCAAATACACCGGCGCGATCACGCATCATATCGCTGCCGATATCGACGCGGAGCGCGCGGTGCTCGCGGGCGACCTCGAAAAGGCCGGCATGGTCGAGGCCAAATATCAGGTCACCGGAATCGGCCCAACCGTCGCCGGCCACAATGGCGGCGGCGACCTGTACTACACTGATGGCGAAGTCTGGATCCTGCGGCTGGTGGTGGCCTGCGCCAAACACGACGGCCCTCCCGAGACGATCCCGAGTCCGGCGGCGACCGAGATCAAGGACCAGATCTTCCAGGCCATCGCGAATGTGATCGGGCGTGATGCGCTGACTCACTAAGCGGTCAAATTCAAACCACCTCACACGCGCTTTGATTTCGCGCTGCGCCATGGCACCATGGCCGAAAATACCAACAAGGATTGAAAATGGTCGTTCGTGCAGGTCGTGAATTTCTCGCCATCCCCGGCCCCACCACGATGCCAGACGAAGTATTGCGGGCGATGCATCGTCCGCCGCTGGATATCTACTCCAAGGAAATGGTGCAGCTCACATTCGGGCTGCTGCGCGATATCGGCACGTTGTTCGCCACCAAAGGCAACACCTATATGTATATCGCCAACGGGCACGGTGCCTGGGAAGCGACGCTCACCAATGTGCTGTCGCGCGGCGACAAGATCCTGGTGCTGGAAAGCGGGCGTTTTGCGGTCGGCTGGGGCCATGCGGCACGCGCCATGGGCGTCGACGTGCAGAGCCTGAAGGGCGACTGGAATCGCGCCATTCGTCCTGCCGAGGTTGAAGCAACGTTGCGACAAGACACCAATCACGAGATCAAGGCTGTGCTTGCAGTGCAGATCGACACGGCGTCGGGCGCGTTCAACGACATTGAAGCCATCGGCAAGGCGATCAAGGCCGCCGGCCATCCCGCATTATTCATGGTCGACACCGTGGCTTCGCTCGGCTGCATGCCGTTCGAGATGGATGCATGGGGCATCGATGTCGCCATGTCAGGCTCACAGAAAGGCCTGATGACACCGCCCGGCCTCGGCTATGTCGCCGCGAATGACCGTGCCCGCGAGGTGCACAAGACTGCCAATCTGCGCACACCCTATTGGGACTGGACCGAGCGCGACGGCGACGAGCACTACCGGAAACATTCGGGCACCGCGCCGGTGCACCTGATGTTCGCACAGCGTCAGGCCATCGACATGCTGTTCGACGAAAAGCTCGTCAATGTGTTCCAGCGCCATCGATTGCTGGCGGAAGCCGTCCGCCGCGCCGTTGCCGTATGGGCCGGTGGCGGCGTGCTGAGCTTCAACATCGTCGAGCCGAAAGAACGCGGCAACACGGTCACGACGGTGCGGATGGACAACCCGACGCCGCTGCTCGATTACTGCCGCGATAAATGTGGCGTCATTCTCGGCGTCGGCATCGGCGACCTGCACGGAAAAGCATTCCGCATCGCCCATATGGGCCATGTCAACGCGCCCATGATTCTCGGAACGCTCGGCGTGATCGAGATGGGACTGCAGGCGCTCGGCATTCCGCACGGCAAGGGCGGTGTCACGGCCGCGGTCAACTTCCTCGGTGAGAGCGTCGCGCCCTAAGGTCCGTTCTCAACCTCGCCGTGGTCGCGGCGAGTTTCCGGCATCACCAGCCAGATCAGCAACAAGCCAAGCCCGGCGACGCAGGCCAGACCGACAAAGGCAACCGGCGCGCCGAGCTTGTCGGCGACGAAGCCGGCGGTCACCGTACTGAGCGACGCACCGATGCCGGTGGCTGTTCCGACAATGCCTTGCGCAAGGCTGAAGCGACCGCTGCCAAAAGCGATGTCGGCGACGATCAGCGGGATCATCACGCTGAACACGGCAGCAGTGACGCCGTCGAAGACCTGCACAGCGACCAGCGCAAACGGATCGGTGACCACGGCGAACAGCAATCCGCGGATCACGAGCGCGGCGAAGGCGATCAGCAGCAGTGGCCGACGGCCCCATTGCTGCGCCTTTCGGCCGACCGTCGGTGAGGTCGCCGCGACGATGGCCTGCGGGACCACGATGCAGAAGGCGATCAGCGCCGGTGCCCAGTCGGCCGAGCGCGTCGTGACGACGCCCGCCATCAAAGGCAGCATCGCAGCATTGGCGAGCTGCAGCAGCAGCACAGCACAGGCGAAAATCAACAGCGGCTTCTGCCGCACCAGATCGCGAAAACGGATCGGCTTATTGCTCTCGGCTTCTTTGGTGCTGGCGCCATGGGCCTGCGCGGAATTGATCTCCTGAGGTCGAATCCGCGACAGCGCGTAGAGCACCGGCAGCGCCAGCAGGAAGGTGACGATGAACACCGACCGGCTGGACAGCAGATAGCCGCAGGTGCCCATCACGGCGGCGGCGACGCCATTGCCGAGCGAGGCGAAGCGCGCATTGCGCCCCAGCCGTTCACCGATCCGCAGCGGCCCGACCAGCCCCAGGCTGATAGCGGCGATCGCAGGGCCGAGCACACAGCTCGCCATCGCATGCAGCGTCGCTGCCGCGACGATGACAGGAAACACCGGCAGCGCCGCGTAAGCTAGCGCACAGCCGCCGATGGTCGCGACCGCGGCGCCGGCGACCAGCCGCGTCGAGCGCGCCGCATCGATGATCGCGCCACCCGGAATTTGGCCGAGCAGCGCGACGATGCCCCCGATCGACAGCACGAAGCCGATCTCGACCTGGGTCCATTTCTGTGTGGTGAGATAGACCGCAACGAACGGGCCGAATCCGGTTTGCACATCGGCGAGAAAGAAGATGAACCAGTCGAGCCCACGCAGGCTCTGCTTCGACGGCTCAGGACTCCGCTGCGGCTCCTGCGGGCCCAGCTCGGACTCCGGCGCAATCCCCGGCGCACAGGCGACCTCAGGCACCGCCGCGACATCGTCGCGGCGGGAGAGATCGGCTGCACGTGTGGTCGCGTGAACCGCCAATTAGCGCTCCTGCATGGTGAGAGGCGGAAACCTCAGCGGCGTCAGCGTGCCGGACGCGCCGAGCACGACGATCGGCTGGTCGTCCTTGTATTCCGGCGCAGCACGCACCTGCTCGCGTGTGAGATCGAGCGTGATGCTGGCGGTCTTGTCGGCCACGTTCCAGAAATGCAGCGCACCCCAATCGACCACGATCTTGCGCGAGCCGACCCCGAGGAATCCGCCGAAGTCGATGACCGCGCCGCGCACCTGGCCCGCGCGATCGACGATCACGTCGGCAATGCGTCCCATATTCTCGCTTGCGGGGCTTCGCACATCGCGGCCCAGAATGCCCTTGGCATCGAAAGCGTCGATCACCGTAACCGATGGCGGCTTGGCGACAGGCGCAGACGCGACCGGGGGTGGCGTTGCCGGCTGCACGGCAGCCGCATCCGGTGCTGGCGGCGGCACAGACGGCTGCGCTTCAGGGGTGGATTTCTCTGACGACGCGGGCGGAGGCACAGGCGCGTCCGCCGCCTGGCACACGGCCACGGCGTTCAACGCCAACGCTACAGCCAATCCGGCAACGATACGAATTGCAGGCATGGAAACTTCCTCACTCACGCGTATCGCCGATGATGCGAACCCAGCGGCAGGGCGACGCGTCAATGCGTCAGCACGATCGACACCTGGATTTGACCGCGGGTCCGCAGCACTTCCAGCGACACATCGTTCTCGTGTTTGCGCAGGCAGAGATCGACGCTGGATTCGCCGAGCCGAAGATCACGCAGAATGACGTATTGCAGGAAAGCGGGCAGCCGCGGATTGCGGAAACGAATCTCGCCGCGCGCGACATCGAATTCGATTCCTAGCGCTGCCTCGAGCAGAGTATACGGCGTTGCGCTGGCCCAGGCCTGCGGCGCGCAAGCCACCGGATACAAGGTCGGGCCACGGCGTTTTTCGCGCTGGAAGCCGCAGAACAATTCCGGCAATCGTCGCAAGTCCATATAGGCCGCGGTATCGAACAGGCCCTTGAATACAGCCTCGACCGAATGCTTCAGGCCATAGCGCGCCAGACCGAGTGTGATCAGCGCATTGTCGTGCGGCCAGATCGAGCCGTCATGATAGGACATGGGATTGTAGCGCGCCTCGCCGCGCGCGATGGTACGAATGCCCCAGCCGGTGAAGAAATGCGGACGCATCAGGTCGGCGGCGACCATGCGCGCACGGTCTTCGCGGACGATGCCTGTGAACAGCAACTGGCCCGCATTGGAGGCACGAACCGCGCAAGGCATCTTCTTGCCGTCGAGCGCAAGCGCATAGGTGCCGAGTTCCTCGCACCAGAATGCTTCCTCGAACCGCGCAGCAAGTTGCTCCGCTTCGGCCTCGAGCTGCCGGGCCTTGTCGGGCAGGCCTATGCGCAATGCGAGACACGACGCCAGATGCTTGGCGGCGAAGACATAGCCCTGCACCTCCGCCAGTGCGATATTGCCCTCAGCGAGCTTTCCATCGGCATGGAAGATGGCGTCATACGAATCTTTCCAGCCCTGGTTCTGCAATCCTTGTTCGGTCGCGCGCTGATATTCGACAAAGCCATCCCTGTCGGGATCGCCCGGACCATCGATCCATCCGAGGGCCGCCTCAACGGCCGGCCACAGCTCGCGCAGGGTTTCATCATCGCCGGTGCGCTCGACATACATCCCTGCGAGCATCACAAAGAGCGGCGTGGAGTCGACGCTGCCGTAATATTGCGCGAACGGGACTTCGCGGAGCGCAGCCATCTCGCCGCCGCGCATTTCGTGCAGAATCTTGCCGGGCTCGGCATCCGCAAGCGGATCGACCGACTTCGCCTGAAACGCCGCAAGCCGTTTCAGCACGCCGCGCGCCACGCGTGGATCGATCCACAACAGCTGCAGCGCCGTGATCAGGCCATCGCGACCGAATGTCGTGGAGTACCAGGGAATACCAGCATAGGGATATCGCCCCTGCGGCGTATTCGTCATCAGGATACTGAGATCGGCCATCGCCTGGCAAAGCACCTCGTTGAAAATATCATTCGAGGTCTCGACCGTCGCCGCACCCTTGCTGAAATTGCGCATCTCGCGGCGGTGCGCGAGCAGCCCACGAAAGAACGGCACAGGCTTGTGGCCGACCTCGGCATTGCAACTGACAGCAACGAACAGTGACGTCGTTTGCTGCGGCTTCAGCTCGAAGTGGTAGGTCGCGGTATTGGCCGCCAGCCGCGTCGGGCGCGGATCGAAATGCACCATCGTGCTGAGCGGCTTGCCGTCGAGGCCGGTATATTCCAGCGCAACGTCACTGGGCCCGACCAGGCGACTGGTGGCGATGCCGCGATGCTTGCGCTTTTCGCCGCGCACCTCGAACAGATCGGCAAAGTCATTGTCGAATGACAGCGTCAGATCGAAACTGGCACGGTGTTCGCCGTGATTTTGCAGACCGATCCGCTGATAAGCCGCACCACGCCACAGGAAGAACGTGCGCACGATGTGCAGCATATCTTTCTGCAGCACCAGGCGGCCGTTGCGATAGATATCCGGATTGGTCAGATCGACGGTCAGCGACGAGTTGTCATCGCGCAGATTCGAACCGAGCAACAACGGCTGCACGTCGTTCAGCGCCAGCTCCAGCCGCGCGAGATAACGCGTATCGGCATTGAACAGGCCATCCGGGCCGCCCGCGGACGCGCCGATGTCACCATGGCTGTCGAGCACCACGAACGTATCGTCGTGCTTGAGTGCACGCCGCGGCCGCGAAGCAGGACCCGTCATCGGGATGTAGAACGGCGACTCGACCGCCTTTTGATCAGCGATAGCGTTCAACTTGGTCGCGGCGGCTTCGATGGACATGGATGACCTCGGCCGGTTGTAAGGTGAAGACAGGCACGAAGATAAACGCAGCGCCTGGAGAGGATAACTGAGTCGTCAGGCTGCGTGCTGCGCGAGACGGCTCATTTCCTGTGTGACGAGTTCCCGATACGGCCCCTCGCCCTGCATCAGATGATCAGGTTTGCCGTCCTCAATGATCTTGCCGCTCTGCAGCATGACCACGCGATCAAAATTGCGCAACGTCGCGAGGCGATGCGCAATCGCAATTACCGTGCGACCACGCATCAGACGCGCCAGCGCCTCACGGATCGCCTCTTCCGATTCACTGTCGAGGGCCGCCGTCGCCTCATCCAGCAGCAGAATGGGCGCGTCCTTCAGGAAGGCGCGTGCAATGGCGATGCGTTGACGTTGCCCGCCGGACAGTTTGACGCCGCGGTCCCCGACCATGGTGTGGAGACCTTCCGGCAGCGTCTCGACGAAGTCGCAACGCGCCGAAATGGCTGCACGCAATACCTCGTCATCCGTCGCCTCGGGACGTCCATACCGGATGTTCTCCATGATGGAGCGATGGAACAGTGAGATGTCCTGCGGTACCACGGAGATCGCGTGACGCAGGCTGTGCTGGGTTACGCGTGAAATATCCTGGCCATCGATGGTGATGCTGCCATCCTGGACGTCGTAGAAGCGCTGCAACAGCACGAACAGGCTCGACTTTCCTCCTCCGGACTGGCCGACAAGGCCAACGCGCTGGCCGGCATTGAGCCGCAATGTGAACTTGTCGAACACCTGCAGACCGCCGGGGTAGCGGAACGAGATATTGTTGAAGGCGATCGCCGCACCTGACTTCACCAGCGGCTCGGCCTCGGGATGGTCGCTAAGCTCATGCGGCACCAGCAATGTGGACAGCGCCTCGGACAAGCGCGCAACATGTTGCGTGACATCCACGAGCGCCACCGCAAGATCTCGCGTCGCATGCAGAATCGAGAGACCGAGCGTACAGATCAGAACGACATCGCCGGTGCTGGCACCGCCGCGTTGCCACAGCATGATCGCCCAGGCGAGTAGCCCGATCGTGAGCGCGACCGTGATGGCCGCATGCGTCAGGCGCAGACGCTCGAGATAGCGCAGGCTGCGACCACGGGCGTTCAGCTCGCGATCGACCGTTTCATCGAAGCGGTCATGCTCAAAGCTCAATCCGCAGAATGCGCGAACCAGCGGCATATTGTTGATGACATCGACCATTTCGCCATCGACGGCGGCTGCCTTGCTGGCGAAGTCGTCATGCAGTTTCTTGCCGGCCGCGGCCATCTTGAACATCATCACGACGACCGCGCCCGCCACCACTGTTAGTCCCGCCGCCATCGGCAGGCTGACGGTTCCAATCAGCAGGATCGCCGCGAATGTCGCGACGCAGGGCGGCAACACGTTCCAGACAAACATGTTTTCGACAGTGAAGACCGCGTTGGACGTTGCCGTGATACGGCTGGTGAGCATCCCGGGCAGCCGATCCGAGAAGTAGCTCGGTGCGTGTCCGGTCAGATGGCGAAAGATATCGCGCCTGAGATCGCCGGTGACACCAACGAATGTGTAGCTCGCGGTCCAGCTGGCCACGCGCCACAGGAACATGTCTGCCGTGATCAGCGAGATCAGAACGCCAAATGCGATCCAGACGGTATTACCGGCTCCCGAAGGTCCCGATGAGAGGCCATCGACTAAAAATTTAATTCCGTACTGCGTGCCCACCGAACAGGCGACGGCTGCAAGCACGGATATCAGGATGATCATATGCGATGCAGAACGCATCCTGATGTAGCGCATCACGAAAGCGAAAGGGCGATACGCATATCCGGAAAGACTGTCCATGTGATTGTCAAAACCCGTTGAATAAGAACAAGAATCTCGACGGACAGCGTCCCCGCCCGCTGATGGAGATGATGCCATCCCGAATTTCCCACGCTCTCGCCATCTCGGCGCAACATTCGGGCAGCATTAACACTCCGGAAACCGTGGTTGAACGTGATGGCATCAGCAAGACCACAGTGTGGACGAACTACGCAGATCACATAGGAACCTCGCAGATGCGAGAACGTTCCAGCTTCAGGCATACCGGTACCGACACGTCGTCGCTGAAGTTGTTCATCACTTCCAACATGGGAGATATGTAAAATGCGCATCGCGCAAGTTGCTCCGCTGACAGAAGCCGTTCCGCCGAAGCTCTATGGAGGCACGGAACGCGTCGTACACTGGTTGACCGAAGAGCTGGTGGCGCAGGGGCATGATGTTACACTGTTCGCCAGCGGCGACTCTCAAACGTCAGGCAAGCTCGACGCCGGATGGCCGAAGGCGCTGCGGCTCGATGGCTCTGTCCGCGATCCCAACGCCCTCCATATGGAAATGCTCGAGCGCGTAAGACAGAAATGTGACGACGACGAATTCGACGTTCTGCATTTCCATCTCGATTACTATCCGTTCTCGCTATTCTCCCGCCAACCCACACCATTTCTCACGACGCTGCACGGCCGTCTGGATCTGCCGGAACATCAGCCGACCTTCACGACTTTCTCCAAGATTCCCGTTGTTTCGATTTCGAACGCGCAGCGGCGCCCGGTACCGCAGGCGAATTTCGTGCGCACGATCTATCACGGCCTTCCCGAGAAGCTGCTGACGCCGCAACCGATCACGCCGAGCTACCTCGCCGTGCTCGGGCGTATTGCGCCTGAGAAGGGCGTCGACCGCGCGATCAAGATCGCCATCCGCGCCGGCATCCCGCTGAAAATCGCGGCCAAGATCGACCGCGCGGATGAGGACTATTACGAGCAGGTCGTTCGCCCACTGATGGATCATCCGCTGGTCGAATATATCGGCGAGATCAGCGACCGGGAGAAGCCGGAATTCCTCAGCGGCGCCTATGGTCTGTTGCTGCCGATCGACTGGCCCGAGCCGTTTGGCCTGGTGATGATCGAAGCCATGGCCTGCGGCACGCCGGTCATTGCCTATAACCGCGGCTCAGTACCGGAGATCATCGACGAGGCCCTCACCGGCTTCATCGTCGAGGACGAGACCAGTGCAGTTGCCGCGGTGGGTCGTCTCGCCGGCATGGACCGTACAGCGATCCGCAAGCAGTTCGAAACCCGCTTCACCGCCCGGCGCATGGCTCTGGATTATGTGGCCACCTATCGCAGCATGATGGAGCATAGGGTGTCGCTGCGACTGGTCAGCAGCGCAGAGTAGTCTGAAGCGCATAATTAAGGCATCGAAGGGCGGCCCGTCGGGTCGCCCTTTTTGGTGCTGGCCTGCTGCAAAATCACTGGCCCGCTGTACAGCCCGTGCGACATTTGCAAGATAGATGACAGACATCAGATCACGGCATTGGCCCGAATCGACGTCCGACCGTTTTTCTCGCATCTCGACAGGCCCTCATGACCGCCGTTTCCCGCTTCGAAATCATCCTGTTGCTGATGGCTGTCATCGTTTTGCTCGACATGATCGCGCGGCGTTTTCAGCTCCCGCGCGCGGCTGCACTGATCCTCGGCGGCATCGGCTTCGCGCTGATCCCGGGCACCCCGGATGTCGAGATCGACCCCGAGTTGGTGCTCGTGTTGTTTCTGCCGCCGCTGCTGATGTCGAGCGCCTGGTTCACCTCGTGGCGGGATTTCCGCGCCGATCTGCGTATCATATTGCAGCTCGCCGTCGGCGCCGTCTTCTTCACCACCCTCGTGGTCGGCGTCGTCGCGCATCTGGCGATGCCGTCGCTGCCCTGGGCCGCCTGTTTTGCGCTCGGTGCCATCGTCTCGCCGCCGGATTCGGTGGCGGCCAAGGCCGTGCTCCAGAGCGTACCGCTCCCGCCGCGCATTATCGTGCTGCTGGAGGGCGAGAGCCTCGTCAACGACGCATCGGGCCTGGTGCTGCTGCGCTTCGCCATCGCGGCAGCGCTGACCGGCTCGTTCAGCGCCACTGCGGCCACCGTGAGTTTCTTCTCGGTTGCGATCGGCGGCCTGCTTGTTGGCATCGCATTCGCCTTCGCCGCCATCCTGGTAATCAAGCGCATCAAGGACATCGACCTCGCCATTGCATGGACCTTCCTGGTCGCCTGGATCTCCTATATCGCAGCGGAAAAGCTGCACGTCTCCGGCGTGCTGTCCACAGTCGCCTGCGGCATGATCCTCGGATGGAAGCAACACGAGTTCTTCGGCGCTGCGACGCGCACCCGCGCCACCGCAGCGTGGAGTGTCGTCGTGTTCGTGCTGGAATCCCTGGTGTTTATCCTGATTGGCCTGTCGCTGCGCGGTGTGCTGTATCGCCTCGGCGGATATGACGCGGTGGTGGCGCTGTTGCCGGTGACGGCTGCTGTCATCGCAGCAGTGATCCTCGCGCGCTTCGCCTGGATGTTTCCGGGCACCTATCTGCCGCGTATGCTGATGCCGAAGCTGCGCGCCCGCGACCCCGCTCCGCCATGGACGGTGCCGTTCATCATGAGCTGGGCCGGTTTGCGCGGCGTGGTTAGCCTCGCTGCCGCATTATCATTGCCGGAGGAATTTCCGGGCCGCGACGTCATCCTGGCGATCACCTTCGCAGTCATCCTGGTAACCGTCCTTGTCCAGGGCTCGACGCTGGCACCGATCGTGCGCTGTCTGATCAAAACCGACAATGTCCGCGCACCGCATCATTCCAAACTCAGCGAAGCGCAGGCGCGCGCGCGCGTTGCGGCCGCGCAATTTTCTGCTATCGAGAAGGCGTCACGCAATGATGACGGCACACATCGCCATCCGCGCCTGTTCGAGCAATATACCTATCGCAAGGGCGCCGCGGCGCGCTATGCCGAAGAGGCTGAGGCACTATCGCCGCACCGCATCGACCATTACACGACCGTGCTGGCCGCCATCGAAGCCGGCCGTGCAGAGCTTCTGAAGATGCACCGTGAGGGCGAAATCCACGACAGCGTGCTGCATGCGATCGAGGAAGGCCTCGATCTTGAGGAAGTCAATGCAAGACGCTTCCTGTAAAAGCCACGCTTCCTCTAGCAGCCATTCGCCTTGGCGCCTTCACAGCCACCACCATCGGCTCTAACCTTGATCGTCAAGCGCCAGTCAAGGCGCAAAATCCGGGAGAAAACAACATGCGACTTCAAGGCTTATCCACCATCGTCACCGGCGGCGCATCGGGTTTCGGCGCCGAGATCGCACGGTCTTACGCGCGCGAAGGCGCCAAGGTCATCATCCTCGATCTGAATGCCGATGGCGCGAAGAAGGTTGCGGCCGAGATCGGCGACAGCGCAATCGCCCTCGGCGGCAGCGTCACCAGCAAGGCAGATGTTGATGCCTCGGTGAAGCTCGCGGTCGAGAAATTCGGCAAGCTCGACGTCGTCGTCAACAATGCCGGCTGGACCTTCCGCAACAAGCCCTTGCTCGAAGTGACCGAAGAAGAATTCGACAAGGCATTCGACATCAATGTGAAATCGATCTTTCTGATGACCAATGCCTGCGTGCCCGTGATGAAGAAGCAGAAGAGCGGTCGCATCATCAATATCGGCTCCACCGCCGGTGTCCGGCCGCGCCCGGGCCTGACCTGGTACAACGCCACAAAGGGCGCGGTGAACCTGATGTCGAAATCGATGGCCGTGGAACTGGCGCCCGATGGTATCCGCGTCAATTGCATCGCGCCGGTGATCGGCGAAACCGCGCTGCTGGAATCCTTCATGGGCGTGCCGGATACGCCAGAGAACCGCGCCAAATTTATCGGGACGATCCCGCTCGGCCGCATGTCGCGCCCCTCCGATATCGCCAATGCCTGCGTTTATCTGGCGGGCGAGGAATCCGAGTTCCTCACCGGCGTGATCCTCCCAGTCGATGGCGGGCGAACAATCTAGAACGAGGAAATTCATAAACCATCGAATCCGGTCAGATTCGATTTACCACGCGCGTTAAGCAGTTCACCGGCCATTCATGCGATGGTCGCGTCATGATCGAGGGACACACCTCGGCAGGAAGGCGTCAGGGTCAGGCCGGTCAACGGTCTGACCCCTCTCTTTGGGGATCATCATGGCAGCAAAGAAGAAACCGGCTCCGCGCAAGAAAAATGCTGCGCCCGATGTGGCTCACCCCGCTTCTGCAGTCGTGACAATGGCAGCACGTAATCTGATCAATATGGCGATTGTGTCCGCATCCTGCGCAACCACGTTGTTGACGCTGATGGCCGTGCTCAAGTTCCAGACCGCCTGAGCGGCGATCACTTCATCTCGTTGAGCAGCGTCGGGATCAGTTCCGACACTGTCGGATGGATCGGCACCGCCCATTGCAACTGGGTATAATCGGCGCTGGCATTCATGATGTCGAGGATGCCATGGATCGCCTCGTCGCCTCCGGTACCGAGGATGGCGGCTCCCAAAATCTTCTTCGTTTCAGCATCGACCACAACCTGCATCATGCCCGCGGTCTCGCCCTTCTCGACGGCACGGCCCACATGGGTCATCGGCCGATTGCCGATCAGCAATTTCTTTCCTGTGGCCTTTGCCTGAGCCAGCGTCATGCCGACGCGGCCGAGCGGTGGATCGATGAACAGCGCGTAGCCGGGAAGCCGATCGCTGACGCGGCGACTTGCGCCATCGAGCAGATTGGCGGCAATGATCTCGAAGTCGTTGTAAGCCGTGTGCGTGAAGGCCCCGCGGCCGTTGCAATCGCCCATCGCGAAAATGCCGGGTACATTGGTGGCGAGACCGTCATCGACCTTGATGTAGCCGCGGTCATCCACAGCGACGCCAGCCTTGTCGAGACCGAGATCGTCGGTATTCGGACGGCGTCCCACCGCAAGCAAAACATCACTGCCGATGATCTCCGGCGCGCCTTCGGTGCAGTCGACACCGACAGCCACGCCATCGGGATGCGGCTTGAAGGTGATGCATTCGGCATTGGTTCGTATATGGATGCCTTCGGCGAGCAGGATATTGCGGATCGCTTCGGAGATCTCAACATCCTCACGCGAGACCAGATGCGCGCCCTTCTCGACCACCGTCACTTCGGCGCCGAAGCGGCGATACATCTGCGCAAATTCGAGCCCGATATAGCTGCCACCGATCACCACCAGATGTTTCGGCACGCGATCCAGCTGCAGGATGCCTGTATTGGTCAGATAGGTGACGTCGTTGATCCCCGGCATGTCCGGCACGACAGCCCGCCCACCGACATTCAGGAAGACCTTTGGCGCCGTCAGCAACTCATCGCCGACGCGGATCGTATCCGCAGATTCGAAGCGCGCATGGCCGTTGATGACCGTGCATTTGTCCATGCCGCGCAACCAGCTTTCGACGCCATTGCGCGAGTCGCGGATCACCTTGTCTGCCCGCGCCTTCACGCGAGCCATATCGATCCGCACGGGCGCGTCAATCATCACGCCATAGTCGCTACCGCGGCGCGCAAGATGCGCAGCATAGGCGGAGGCGACCAGCGTCTTGGTCGGTTTGCAGCCGGTATTGACGCAGGTGCCACCAAACAGATGGCGCTCAATGATCGCAACCGACATGCCTGCGGATGTGAGCCGACACGCGAGTGAAGGTCCGGCCTGCCCAGCGCCGATGATGATAGCGTCGAAGCGCATGATTTCAGCTCCCAACCGGCACAGCCAATGCTCCGCCGTGGCGAGAGACTATCGTTGGAAACGGCATCAGCCAACGGATGACCGAAGTTCCAGCACCGGCAACTCCCGAGCCGCTTAGGGCTTGCCGGCAACCGCAGGGCCGCGCCAGCGCGCCCAGAGCCGTTCAAACAGCGGCAACAGCCCGCGCGGCGTCACCAAAATCACCGAGATCACCACGATGCCGTAGATGAAATAGTGCAGGCCGGGCAGCGTGCTGCCGAGCTTGCCACGCAGGATTTCGCCAAGCGGCACCAGCAGCAATGCGCCGAGCGCGGGGCCATAGGCACGACCCAGACCACCGACCGTGGCGAACAGCACGATCTCGATGGTGATCACAGGCGAGATCAGCAGATAGGGATCGGCGAAGGTGAGATAGCGCACATAGGCAGTACCGACGACGGAGGCGAGCATCGCCGAGATCACCATGGCGGTGATCTTGTAACGCAGGATGTTGACGCCAATCGCCTGCGCCGCCTTCTCATTGTCGCGGATGGTGCGCAGATAATAGCCAAGCGGCGAATTGAGGATCGCGACATTGACCAGCACGCAAATCGCGGCCAGCCCCAGCATCATCCAGAACGCGCCGTGGCCACCGCCAAACTGGAACGCCAGGAAATTACCCGTGTCCTTCGGCAGCAGCAGCCCGGACGCACCGCCGAGGAAGTCCCAGCCCTCGACCACGATGCTGCCCATTTCCGCGAAAGCCAGCGTGATTAGCACGAAGGAGAGATGGCCGAGCTGAAAGCGGAAGTCGATCCAGGCGATCACAGCACCGAGGACACCGGAGATCACCGCCGAGATGACGAGACCGAGCCACATATTGATGCCGAGCTTGAGCAGGAGCGCGGCCGAGAACATCGATCCGATGCCGATGAACAGGCTGTGCGCCAGCGAGATCTGCCCGGCCATGCCGCCGACGATGTTCCACGACGAAGCCAGTGCCACATAGACCAGCGCCAGCGTGAGAATGTGGACGTAATAGCTCGACAGCACGAACGGCATGATGGCGGCGATGACCAGCGCGCCCCACCAGATCGGCGATGCGAGCGTCTTGTAGAATTCGTCTCTCATCGTGCCGAGCTCCAGGTCAGGCCCTTCGGGAGAAACAGCATGATCGCCACGAAGATAATGTATGGCAGCAGCAAGCCGATCGGGCCGTCGAGATAGATCGTGCCGAAAGCTTCGGCGATGCCGATGATCAGGCCGCCGAGCATGATGCCGACGAAATTGGTCATGCCACCGAGCACAACGACCAAGAGCGTGATCACGGTGTAGCGCAGACCCTGGGTCGGCTGGATCGGAGTGCCCGGCAGCAGCAGCGCGGCGGCCAGCGCGAGAATACCGATGCCGAGCGCGAAGGTCAGCACCTGGACGCGGCTGACATTGATGCCCATCAGCGCGGCGGCATGCGCATTCTGGTGCACGGCGCGGATCGAGCGGCCGAAGTCGGTCGAGCGCAGCATGATGTAGAGGCCGATGGCGAGCGCAAAGGAAACGACGAAGGCGACGATGTGCGGCACTCGCAGCACCACGTCACCGAGAATGATCAGCTTGGATTCGACGAAGGAGGGCGTCCGCGCCGGCTCGCCGCCGAACACCATCAGGATGCCGTTCTGCAGCACCAGGCTGAGACCCAGCGTAAGCTGCACCACCATCAGGAACTGATGCCCGACCATTGGCCGTATCAGGAAGATGTAGACCAGTGCGCCGATCGCGGTCATCAGCGGCACCGTGATGATGATGGACACATAAGGGTCCATGGCGAAAGCCGAATACAGCGCGAGGCACATGAACATGCCGAGCGAGATGAAATCGCCATGCGAGAAATTGACGACGCCCGACACGCCGTAAACGAGCCCCATGCCCAACGCCAGCAAGCCATAGGTGGCGCCGATCAGAAGGCCTTGGGCGAGAGCCTGATAAAGTTCAGTCACATCACTCTCCGATCACAGACCAAGATAGGCGCTGCGGGTGCGCGGATCGTTTTTCACGGTCTCCGCATCGCCCTCGACCGCCACCTGCCCGCGCTCCAGCACGTAGCAGCGCTTGGCGTGGCGCAACGTCAAATTCAGATTCTGCTCCACCAGCAGAATCGTCAGACCGTCGGCATGTAGTTTGTCGATGATCTCGAAAATATACTGCACGAACAGCGGCGACAGACCGAGCGAGGGCTCATCGAGCATCAGCAGCTTGGCTTCCGCCATCAGCCCGCGGCCGATGGCCAGCATCTGCTGCTCACCGCCTGACAGTGAACCGGCACTCTGGGTCAGTCGCTCGCCGAGCCGCGGAAACAACCCGATGACTTTTTCCATCTGCTGCGGACGATGTTTGCGCGCATGCGCATTGATGCCGCCAAGCAGAAGATTTTCGCGGATGCTCATTTCCGGAAACACCAGACGGCCTTCCGGCACCTGCACGATGCCGAGTTCGACACGCGCCTGCGGCGTTAATTTGCTGATGTCTTCGCCGAGAAACAGAATGCGCCCGGAAATCGGCTTGACCATGCCCGACAGTGCATTGATCAGCGTGGTCTTGCCGGCATTGTTAGCGCCGAGCAGGCCGACGATCTCGCCCGCAGCGATCTTGGCGTTGACGTCGCGCAGCACCGGCACACCACCATAGCCTGCAACCAGGTTATCGATCTCAAGCATCGAGATGATCTCCGAAATAGGCATCCACGACGCGCTGATCCTTGAGTATCTCGTCGGGCGTGCCCTGCGCGATCTTCTCGCCGAAATTGATCACCACCATACGCTGCGCCAGCCGCATGATGACCGGCATCACATGCTCAACCATCACGATGGTGACGCCCTGCTTGTTGAGCTCCTCGATGATCGCGATCGGCGCGGCGGTCTCGGCCATGGTCAGGCCGGCCATCACTTCGTCGAGCAGAATGCAGCGCGGATCGGTAGCGATGCACTTCGCCAGTTCCAGCAGCTTCTTGTCCTGCAGCGACAGTGTCGCCGGCGTCTTGTGCTCCTTGCCGCCAAGGCCGACACGCAGCAGCGCCTGCGCCGCATAGTCGATGGCCTCGCGCATCGGCCGGCGCGTCAACGCTGCGGTCGTGACGACGTCGAGCGCCGTCATGTCGGCAAAGGACTGGACGATCTGGAAGGAGCGCATCAATCCACGGCGCACCAGCCGATCCGGCGACACCCCGATAATGCTTTCACCGTCATAAACGACGTCGCCCGCACTCGGCGGAATGAAGCCGGAGATCACACCGAACAAAGTGGTCTTGCCGGCACCGTTCGGGCCAATGATGCCGAGAATTTCGCCTTTCTCGACGTCGAAGCTCACCGCGTTGAGCGCGACCAGCCCGCCAAACCGCCTGGTGATGTTGGAGACTTCCAGAAATGCCACAGCCGTCCACTCTTTATGTTGCGCCGAGCCTCCGTGCAGGGCCGATCAGGACTTCGGCCGCGGCGGCACCTGGGCAAATTCCTTCGGGAACACGACCTGCTGATTCTGCTCGGGAGTCCACTGGATGAACATTGCAGAACCGTCCTTGAGCAGACGGTCTTCCGCGAATTGCAGGCCCTTCGGCTTGGCAATGTAGAGGTTCGGATCGCCTGCTGGAATGTTGACGTTCTTCAGCGCCTCGAGCAGTGCATCGCTCTGCAGCGACTTGGCGTTCTCGAGCACCTGCTGCAGCACGCGTGCCGCCTGGGCATATTGCACCGCGCCCTGGCCGATTTTGTCGAGCTTGGCGACATCGCGCAGTTCCGTGACGATCTTCTGCATTGATTCAATCTTGGCGCCGGCGCTGAAGCCGGTCATGCCGAACAGGTTCTTCGTCAGCACGGCCTTGCCGATCTCGGGGCCGAGATCCTTCCAGAGCGACAGATCCGAGTAGCCGCCGGTGCCACCGCAGAAGATGCTGCCGTGATAGTTCAGATTGTAACGCGCCTGATGCAGCAAAATGCCATCGCGCGGCGTCACGAGACCGACCACGACGTCGGGCTTGAGCGAGCGAATACGAACCATCGCCGCCGTCTGGTCCTGCGCACGAATATCGAGCGCGGCTTCGCCGATGATCTGGATGCCGCTCGCCTTCAGCTTCTCGACCAGGAATTTGTTCGACTGCTGGCCGGCCTCGTAATTCGAATAGGCCATGACGGCGGTCTTGATCGGAAACTTGAAATCGTCGCGCAATGAGATGACGAAATCATGCATGGTCTGCGCATAGCCGCGATCATACGGGTATCCCAGCGTGAACATATAGTTCGACTGCGACCCACCGGCCCAGACCGACAGCGTCGGAATCTTGGCTTCGTCGACCACCGGCGTCAGCGCCAGCATCTGTGCGCTGAGAATGGTGCCGGTCAGAAGCTGCACCTTTTCCTCGGTGATCAGGCGCCGCGCTTCGGCAGCGGTTCGCGCCGGCTGGCTGGTATCGTCCGCCAGCACCAGCTCGATCCTGGCGCCGCCCTTGCTCTTGATGCCGCCTTCGGCATTGATCTTCTTGATGATGTATTCGAAAGCCGGCTGGCCTTCCTGCGCGTAAGCCGCAAGACCGCCGCTCATCGAATTGACCATGCCGATGCGGATCGCCGGCTCGGCGGCGCCTGCGCTACGAATGAACGGCGCGGCGATCGGCCCTGCCAAAACGGCAGAGGCACCAAGTCCAAACGTGCGGCGGGTCATGCTCATGTCATATCCTCCGATGCGCAACGTCGCTGAAGCGGCGCGCTTTCTTGTTCTGTTACTGGGCGCTGGAGTGTCGAACACTGCGTTACAGATTGGGAGTCTGCATATCGCAGTCGGGCAGCGTTTTTCGGACTTAGCCGCGTTTGCGCAGCTGCGTCAAATTGCGGCGCATGGAAATCGCGAATGAGGGCCATGCGTCCGTGACGGGGCTTTCACAGTCGCGCAATCGCAAAGCCTGCACGCGGGAAGTGTACAACCGTCGCGCCGACATCGGGATCCTCACGCCGCAAAGCGATGCTGTCATGACCCGCAGAAACAAACGCACCGATGACGGGATCGAAACCCCAATCGGTCGGCATGACCGATACCATCATGCCCTCCGCAAAAGGCCCTTGCTGATCAACCGTACCGTCATCGTAAGCAGCACGAGGCGTCGCGACAGGCTGGCAAAACCGCGCCGTCTCCAGCGCGTGTTCGGGCGACAGCTCCTCAACCATTCCGTGCCCCAGCGAAGCCACCCGGTCCATCCACGCGAGAACGCGCGGATGCTCGGCAAGACCTTCGCTCTCACCGAGATTGCCGCGCGCGTACCAGAGCGGGTGGTAGACGGCGATGTCGGCAAGTGACGGCGCGTTGCCGAGCAGGAATGCGTCGCCAAGCGCAAGCCAATCGCTGAGCCAGGCAAGATGAATGCGAAACTGGTTGCGCAGCGCAGGAATCTGCTCACGCATCTTCACGCTGTCCCAACCATCGAACTTGCCTGACGTGAAACTCGCGCGATCAGTATGCAGCTCCGGCGGAAAACGATCGCCGTTCAGGCCGAAGACCAGTCCAAGAGCATTGGCAAAGAGCGCGCGATCGGCCCAGGCTGCGATGATATCGGCCTGACCGCGCGTGCCCGCCGGATAAAGCGTCAGCTCGGGAAAACGTTGCTCAAGCTCCGCGAGAATGCGGCGCGTATCGCAATAGACGTCTGCGCCGATCTGCAGCACCGGAATGCGGCGATAGCCTCCGGTGAGCGCCACGAGCTCTGGCTTCGGCGCGATCCGCGGCTGAATCACCGATCGCCAAGACAGACCCTTCAATCCGAAGGCGACGCGCACCTTCTCGGCAAACGGCGAACGCGGATAGTGATGCAGAACAAGATCGGTCGCCGTCACTGCATCCCTTGCCTGTCAGCTATGTCACATGCACCGCCGTCGTCGCACCGGCGGAATACATCGCCTCGAATTCGGCAATCGGATGCGGAAGTCCATCCGGGCCGGTGATTTCAACATCCCAGCTGCCGTCATCGAGCAGCTCCCTGGCCTTCTTGACAGCTCCGGCCGCGTTGTCCCGGCGGAGTGAAACAGTCCCTGACGTATCGGTTCCCCTGACGAAAAACGGCAAGTCACGTCCTCCCTGTGTGAGGCGCCCCGCAATGCGAGACCGCGCGCGACGTCTTGATCGCGTCACTCTGCGCATCAGACCACAGGACTCACGGCAATTCCAGCAACTTGCCGTCGCAATCGTCATGAACCTGTTATGCAGCCCCGCGCTGCGCTGCGGGACGCGTCAACACGAAGAAGACGAGGGTGCATACGGTCAGGAATACCGCCATTGAGATTAAAACTGCGGGCAATCCCCAGGCGGCGGCAATCGGACTGGTGGCCGATTGCATTACGGCGGTGCCGAGGAAGAATGACAGGTTTGCTGCAGAGAGCGCTTTACCAATATTCTCGGCAGCGACGACCTGGCGGATCATCGCATAGACGAGCGGCTGCATCGCGACGAGAAGGCCGATGACCACAAGCAGGCCGGTATCGACTGCCACGGGCATCACTGACAGGCCGAAAAGCGTGGCTAACGGATAGCCCGGTGCACCGAGCGCCATCACGAGCAGCAGCGCGGCGGCGCACAAATGGACCGCAAACAGCAGCATGCGGCGATGACCCAGCTTGCGATCGAGCAGGCCCGACAGCGCCGGTCCGATCACCAGCGCCACCGTAAACAACGCCAGCACATTGCCGGCCTCTATCCGCGACAGTCCCTTGATATTCATCAGCCAAGGGCCGGCCCAAAGCCCACGCAACACGAGCTGAACCGCAAGCGACACGAAAGCGAGGATCACGATACCGCGCACCGCGCGCGACACACCGAGTTGCAGAACCGAAATCATCTCGCCCAGAAGCGCGCGCGGCTGGCCTTCGGGACGCGACGACGGAACGATAACCACGATCAGCATGGCCACGACAATAGCCGCGGCCGCCGCAATCCAGAAGCCGGCGCGCCAGCCCCAGTGCTCGACGACGTAAGCAAGCGGACTGGCCGACAACAGCAGCCCCGCATTGCCGAATGACAGAATGATGCCGGACCACAGACCGAACTGCGCTGGTGTCAGCCTCTTGGCCGCGAGCGTCATCGGGCACATCAGCATGCCCGACGTCGCCATGCCGATCGTTGCCTGCGACACGAAGAACGACAGAGGCCCTGTCGATAGCGCGGCAATCGCCGCGCCGCAGACCGTACCGGCGAACAGCACGAGCGACACCGTGCGGATGCTGTAGCGATCCAGCGCGACGCCGACCGGAATCTGCAGGAGCGCGAAGAAAAAATGATAGGCCGAAGTCAGCGCGGCCAGCGTCTGCGGCGTGACGCCGAGATCGGTCGACATCAAATCGATCGCGACCGCAGGCGTGGTGCGCAGCATGTTGGACAATACATGCCCGCAGGTCAGAATGAGCATGGCGGCCACGAGAGCCACGCTCACGGGCGGATCGATGGCAACGGGCTTGAAGGCAGAAGAGTCGGCAGCACTAGTCATGGCGCTCGCCTACGCGGAAACACGGCGCGCATCAACCGCCACGAAAGCCGTGGCGGTCATGCTCTCTCAATGCTGCGGCGCAACTTAGGCGACCGATGCCTCGATCCGGATCGGGATCGATTTGTAAGCCGGCGTTCCCGACTTCGCATCATGCTGGTCGAGTGACACGAGCACATTGGCCTCAGGATAATAGGCCGCCACCGATCCTTGTGGGATGTTGTAAGCCACCGCCGTCACCCGACGCAGCGCGCGCGGCGCGCTGTCCGGACGATCCAGCACGATGTCGATCAGATCACCGTGGCTCAGCCCGCGGCGGGCGAGGTCCTGCTCGTTCACGAACACCACATCGCGCCGCCCTGTGATGCCGCGATAGCGATCGTTCATGCCGTAAATCGTGGTGTTGTACTGATCGTGGCTGCGCAGCGTGGTCAGCGTCAACGCGGTCCCGGCGGGGCCGTCCTCATAGAGGCCAGAGAAGACCAGGAACTGCGCCTTCTTGCTCGGCGTCAGCCATTCCCGCTCCGAGGCAGCGTTGCGCAGCCGGAAGCCACCCGGCTTCTTGATCCGCGCATTGTAATCCTCGAAGGCCGGAAAGACCGACTCGATGGCGTCGCGGATCTTGCTGTAGTCGGCGACGTAGTCGAGCCACTTCACCTTGGTATTCGGCAAAGTCGCGATGGCCATATCGGCAACGATCGCAGTCTCGGACTTCAGATGCTCGGACGCCGGCTTCAAGCCGCCGCGCGAGGCGTGCACCATCGACATCGAATCTTCTACCGTCACCAGTTGCGGTCCCGTCGCCTGCACGTCGATCTCGGTACGGCCAAGGCATGGCAGGATGATCGACTCTTTCGCGATCAGAAGATGCGAGCGATTGAGCTTGGTGGCGATGTGCACCACGAGATCGAGGCTACGCATCGCCGGATAGGTCGCCTCAGGATCTGACATCGCGACCGCGAGATTGCCGCCAAGACAGATCAACGCCTTCGAACGGCCATCGCGGATCGCCTTCACCGACGCGACGGCGTCATGACCATGCGCGCTCGGCGGCTTGAAGTTGAAGGTGCGTTCGATACCGGCGAGCAGTGCGGCGTTGGGTACTTCGGTGATCCCCACGGTGCGGTCGCCCTGCACGTTGGAGTGCCCGCGCAGCGGCGAGATGCCGGCGCCGGGACGGCCGATATTTCCGCGCAGCATCAGGAGATTGGCGATCTGCTGCACGTTACCGGTGCCGTGGCGATGCTGCGTGATGCCCATGCCGTAATTGATGATGACGCTCTTGGCCGCGGCGTAGATGTTGCCGAGGTTTTCGATATCGGCGCGCGGCAGGCCAGACGATTTCTCGATCGCCTCCCATGAGGTCGTGTCGAGATCGGCGAGCAGCGCCTCAATGCCGTCGGTATGTTCGGCGATGAAGGCGCGGTCGAGCACGCCGGGACCGCCCTGGGCCAGGCTCGCGGCATCGAGCGCCACGACGGTCTTCATCATGCCCTTCAGCACGGCAATGTCGCCACCGACCTTGACCTGGTAGTAGGTCGACGAGATCTGCGTAGAGCTCAACGTCAGCATTTCCGCTGGATGCTGCGGGGATGTGAATCGTTCCAGCCCGCGCTCGCGCAGCGGATTGATTGAAACGATGGCAGCACCGCGCTTGGAGCATTCGCGCAAGGTCGTCAGCATGCGCGGATGATTGGTGCCAGGATTGTGCCCGATACAGAACACCGCATCCGCATGATCGAAATCCTCCAGCGTCACCGTGCCCTTGCCGACGCCAATGGATTCCGGAAGGCCGACGCTGGTGGCCTCGTGGCACATGTTCGAGCAATCGGGGAAATTGTTGGTGCCGAATTCGCGCACGAACAACTGATACATGAAGGCTGCTTCGTTAGAGCAGCGGCCCGACGTGTAGAATTCGGCCATGTTCGGATCGGGCAAAGCGCGCAAGCCGGCACTGATCCGCGCCATCGCATCCTCCCACGAGATCGGAAGATACTTGTCGCTAGCCTGGTCATAGGCCATCGGATGGGTGAGACGTCCCTCGTTTTCGAGGTCGTGATCATGCCATTCCCAGAGCTCGCTCACCGTATGGGCCGCAAAGAATTCCGGCGTCGTGCGCTTGGCCGTTGCTTCCCACGACACCGCCTTGGCGCCGTTCTCGCAGAATTCGAAGGACGACGTATGCTTCGGATCGGGCCAGGCGCAGCCCGGGCAATCAAAGCCATGCGGCTGGTTCATCGTCAGAAGGCCATGGGTCTCATTGACGACCGCCATCTGTCCGCGCACCGCGTCGGCCACTGCTTTCAACGCGCCCCAACCTGCGGCGGCACCTTTATAGTCTTCGACGCCCTGAACCTGCTTCTTCGCCATCGCGATCCGTCCTTCGTCGTCAGGGCCCATATGGCCCAACCTAATTCCGCCTCGTAGCATTAAAGGCAGCATTGCTGCGAATAGATGCCATCAACTTTGATTGACCGACCCCTGCGCTGTATTGAACGATACGAATGCCGCGACACCTGTTCACCAAGGCTATCGCCCGATTGATATTTTGAATGGAGCGCCGATGACCTCTTCTTCCCTGTTCCAGCCGCTGCAAGTTGGCCCGTATCAACTCAGCCACCGGGTTGCGATGGCGCCGCTGACGCGCATGCGGGCCGAGAAGACAACGCTCGCGGCCTGGACCCTCAACGCCGAATATTACGCGCAGCGCGCGACCGAAGGCGGACTGATCATCGCCGAAGCGTCGCAGGTCATGCAGGAAGGACAAGGCAACCCGCACACGCCGGGCATCTATTCGAAAGAGCAGATCGCCGGCTGGCGTCAGGTTACCGATGCCGTGCATGCCAAAGGCGGCATCATCTTCCTGCAGCTATGGCATGTCGGCCGTGCCTCACATTCCTCGTTCCAGCCCGGCGGCGGGCTTCCGGTCGCGCCGTCAGCCATTGCGATCAACGCTACCACGCGGACGGCTTCAGGCGAGACGGCATCTTACGAAACGCCCCGCGCCCTGGAGACCAGCGAGATTCCTGGCATTATCGACGCCTACCGACAGGCCGCGCGCAACGCCAGGGAAGCCGGCTTCGACGGCGTCGAGGTGCACGGCGCCAACGGCTATCTGCTCGAACAATTTCTGCAGACCCGCAGCAATCGGCGCACCGACCAATATGGTGGCTCAATCGAGAACCGCGCCCGCCTGCTGCTCGAAGTGACCAATGCCGTCATCGACGCCTGGAGCGCGGATCGTGTCGCCGTCCGCCTGTCACCCTATGGTGTCTCGAACGACTCCGGCGAAGCGGATCCGATGCCGCTCTACAGCTATGTGGTCCGTGAGCTCGACAAGCTCGGCCTCGCCTACCTCCATTTCGTCGAGCCGCGCACCAGCGGCGTCGGCCGCGCGGAAGTGTTTCATAACAATGTGCCTAAAGCCTATGAGCTGTTCCGGCCGATGTGGAGCGGCGTGCTGGTCACCGCCGGCGGATTCGACGGCACCTCCGCCGAGGAGGCCGTCGCTTCCGGCAATGTCGATATTATCGCCTTTGGCCGCCCGTTCATCGCCAATCCGGATCTGCCGGAGCGTATCAAGCGCAAGGCGCCCTTTACGCCTTATAACCGGGCGACGTTTTACGGCGGCGATGTGGCTGGCTACACCGACTACCCGGTGCTTGGCGCGGGCTAGTCTGCGGATTATTCAATAGAAAGCACTTCTGGCGCGCTATAGTCTGTGTACGGCCCGTAGCGGGTCAGGAGTATCGCCCCATGGATTCCACCCTCTCAGCCGCCGAGCTCGACGATCGCATCGCCATCCTTCGCGACAATATCCGGCAGTTGATCGAGCAGGCCACCGCGGCTTCCGGCGAGAGCAACGAGGAGCGCACCGCGGATCGGCTGGCGCAGCAGAATGAGGAGCTGGACCGGCTGATCGCCCAACGCGACGCCCTGGGCAAATAGCCGAGAGGACTACGGACTGGAGGCCTGCCCGGTTGTCGGGCGGGATGCGCAAAACCGCGGCTTTTCCTCCAGTAAACTTTTGGCTAGCTTGGCTGCATGAACGTTCAAGCCAAGATCGACATCAAGCACTCCACCTGCCCGCATGATTGCCCCTCCGCCTGCGCCCTCGACATCGAGGTGATCGGCGGGAACACCATCGGCCGGGTCCGCGGCTCCAAGGAGCAAAGCTATACCGCCGGCGTGGTCTGCGCGAAGGTCGCGCGCTATGCCGAGCGCATCCATCATCCAGAACGGCTGATGTATCCGATGCGCCGCACCGGCCCGAAGGGCTCCGGCCATTTCACCCGCATCACCTGGGACGAGGCGCTCGACGAGATCGCTTTGAGGTTCAACGAGGCCGAGCGCGACTTTGGCGCGGAGTCGGTGTTTCCCTATTACTATGCCGGCACCATGGGTCTGGTGATGCGCGATGGCATCAACCGCCTCGCCAATGTGAAGAAATATTCGCGCTTTTACTCGACGATCTGCGCAACCATTGCCTGGGCCGGCTTTGCCGCCGGTACCGGCAAGGTAGCCGGCGTCGATCCGCGCGAGATGGCGAAGTCGGACCTGATCGTGATCTGGGGTACCAACCCCGTCTCGACGCAGGTCAATGTGATGACCCACGTCTCGCGCGCGCGGAAAGAACGCGGCACCAAGCTGGCGGTTGTCGACATCTACGACAACGACACCATGAAGCAGGCCGACATCAAGATTCTGCTGCGGCCAGGTACAGATGGCGCCTTCGCCGCCGGCGTCATGCATGTGCTGTTCCGCGACGGCCTAGCTGATCGCGACTATCTCGCCAAATATACCGACCACTCGCCCGAGTTCGAGGCGCATCTTGCTTCGCGAACGCCGGAATGGGCGTCGGACATTTGCGGCGTGCCGGCCGCCGAAATTGAGGCCTTCGCGCATCTCGTCGGCGAAAACAAACGCAGCTATTTCCGTCTCGGCTATGGTTTCACCCGCAGCCGCAACGGAGCCGCACAGATGCATGCAGCGCTGTGCGTGCCCACCGTTACCGGCGCCTGGCAATATGAAGGCGGCGGCGCTTTCTTCAACAATGCCGCGATCTGGAAATTCGACAAGACGCTGATCGAGGGCCTCGACGTGCTCGACGAGAGCGTTCGGCGTCTTGATCAATCGAAGATCGGCCGCATCCTGACCGGCGATGCGGAGGCCTTGCACAACGGCCCGCCGGTTAAGGCGATGCTGATCCAGAACACCAATCCGATGACGGTGGCGCCCGAGCAGGCCTTGGTGCGGCAGGGCTTTGCCCGCGAAGACCTGTTCGTCGCGGTGCATGAGCAGTTCATGACCGAAACGGCCATGATGGCCGACATCGTGCTGCCGGCGACCATGTTCATGGAGCACGACGATCTCTATTACGCCGGCGGCAACCAGCACATCTCGGTCGGTGCCAAGCTGATCGACGCGCCGGAAGAGTGCCGCTCGAACCACGACGTTCTGCAAGGCCTCGCCACCCGCCTCGGCGCGAAACACCGCGCGTTCGATATGCATCCGCGCGACATCATCGACGAGACGCTGCAAGTCAGCGGCCGCGGTGGCATCGAAGGGCTGGAGGCCGACAAATGGCGCGATATCCAGCCGGATTTCCGCACCTCGCACTATCTCGACGGTTTCGCCCATGCCGACGGCAAATTCCACTTCGAGGCGAACTGGTCGACAGTGCCGATGCCCAATGCCGGGCTGATGGGGGCGTGGGACGAGATGCCGTCATTCCCCGACCACTGGGCGGTGATCGAACAGGTCGATGAGGCGCATCCGTTTCGTCTGGCCACCAGCCCGTCGCGCTCATTCCTCAACACCTCGTTCAACGAGACGCCATCATCGCAGGCCCGCGAGGGTGCACCCAGTGTGATGATGCACCCCGTCGACGCGGCGAGGCTCGGCATTACCGATGGCGATGCCGTGACACTCGGCAACACGCGCGGCGAGACGACCCTGACCGCGCGTATCTTCGAGGGCCTGCGGCGCGGTGTGCTGATTGCGGAATCGGTACACCCCAACAAGGCGCATATCGGCGGCCATGGCATCAATATGCTGACCGGCGGCGAAGCCGTCGCGCCCTATGGCGGCGCGGCGTTTCACGACAACAAGGTGTGGGTGAAGAAGGCGGGATAGCCCGCCTTCTTACGCCGTCGATACCTGCACCAGGATGTCGGAGAAGGTCGGCGCACGTCCGAGATCGGCCATCGCCGGCGAAGTCAGCGCATGCACCGTTGCACTCTTGCGGGTCGAGCGTTGCCAATAGCCGCTCGGTGCCACCACCACGCCGGGCTTCACATCCGCCGAGATGGTGACGAGCGCCTCGAACGAGCCGCGATCGTTATAGACACGGATCGGCGCGCCCGCTTCGATGCCACGTACTGCAGCATCGTCGGGATGCAGTAGTACGGCCTGCTCGCCGGCATGATGGAGCTGCTTCGGCATATTGCCGAAATTGGAATTCAAGAATGCGTGGCTCTTCGGCGAGATCAGGCTGAGCGGATATCTCTTCGCCAGCTCGGGATTGGTCTGCGGCGATTCTCGTGGTGGAATATAGGACGGCAACGGATCGACCGGCTCGCCGGACTGTTGGCCACCATAGCCCTGCCGGAACAGCGGCACGACGAAATTGCCGCCGGCGGCGATCGAGGATTTGAATTCGCATTTGCCTGACGGCGTGAAAAAATTGCCTTCGCGATGTGGCGCGTAAGTATCGGATCCCTCGACTTTCAAGCGCGCATAGCCGGTTTGCTTCAATTGCTCGATGGTGATGTTTTCCAGCACGGGACTGGTCCAGTCCATCGAATCCGCAATCATCTCGTCATCGCTGCGGAAGAACGACGGATCGTCGATGCCCATGGCGGCGGCGAGCCTGCGAAACAGCTCGGTGTTCGATACGGCTTCGCCGAGGGGTTCGATCGCCTGGTTGTTGTAGGACAGATAAAGATGCCCCCACGAGAACATTAGATCCTTCTGTTCGAGCTGCGTCGTCGCCGGCAACACGATATCGGCAAAGCGCGCGGTGTCGGTCATGAAGTGTTCGCTGACGACGGTAAACAGATCCTCACGCGCCAGGCCAGCCTCGATCTTGCCCTGCTCTGTGACCATGGCCATCGGATTGGCATTGTAGACGCACAGCGACTTGATCGGTGGATCGAAACCAAGCTCGCCGGTGAGCACCGGGCCGAGTTGCCACAGATTCACGATGCGCAGATCCTCTCCTTGTAGGTCCGGGCGCATCAGCACGTCCCATTTCACCGGAAACGCCCAGATCGGCAGCTGCAGCAGACCGCCGCCGACGTGACGCCAGGCACCGATCAGCGCGGGCAGACATGAGATCGCGCGCACGGTCTGGCCTCCGCCGGCATGTCGCTCGACGGCGACGCCGATGCGGATTACCGCGGGCGGCGTGGTGGCATATTCACGCGCCAGCGTGCGGATGTCGTCCGCCGCGATCCCGGTGATTCCAGACACGTAGTCGGGCGTGTAAATCGCGGCACGTTCGGCCAGCTCGTCATAGCCGATCGAATAGTTGTCGACGTAATCGCGATCGATCAGCCCCTCGGTGGTGATGACGTGGATGAGGCCCAGCGCCAGCGCCGCGTCTGTCCCCGGCCTTATAGCGATGTGCCAGTCCGCCTGCTGCGCGGTCCGCGTCCGCACGGGATCGATGACCACAAGCTTGGCGCCGTTCTTCATCGCCTGCTTGATATAAGGCCAGTGATGCGAGTTGGTGCTGAGCGTGTTGCAGGCCCAGAGGATAATGTATTTAGAGTGGACGAAGCTCTCCGGATCGGTACCCGGTGTATGGCCTATCGTCATCAGATAGGCTGTACAGGCGCCGGAATCGCAGAACGTACGTTCGGCCACCGTGGCGCCGAGCTTGTTGAACAGGGGATCGCCGACATTGAGGCCGTTGATGATGCCCTGGGTGCCAAGATAGCTGCACGGCAGGATCGCCTTGGCGCCGTCCTCGGCGATGATCGTCTTCCATTTGCCGGCGATCTCGGACAGAGCGTCATCCCATGAGATGCGCGTAAACTGGCCACTGCCCTTCGGCCCCGAGCGCCGCATCGGATAGAGAATGCGCTGGTCGCTATAGACGCGCTCCTGATAATCGTTGACCTTCACGCAGAGCCGACCTTGCGTGAACGGGTGATCCGGATTGCCCCGCACGGACACGGCGCGGCCATCTTCGACCGTCGTGATCATGGAGCAGGTGTCGGGGCAATCATGGGGGCATGCACCAATTACGGTTATCTGGGTCAAGCTGGCCTCCGCTGGCTACCGATCTGGGTTGATGCCGAGCATGCTGAGCTGACGGACTGTTGGCTTTTCCGAGCCTGCTGTTCTGTTTGCAAATCCTGCTGACCACGCGGCGGGTTCCGCCCCGCGCCCATGGCACAGGAATTGAATGTTAAGCGGCGATCATTTCAGCGAGTGGGGGTTGGCTATGACGATTGCAGGCCACGGCGCGGAAAAGTATGTCACCGGACATCTCATCGATGGGTCTCAGGACCGGAATTGGCCCCATCTGCTCGCGGAGCGCTGGAGCCATCGGGCCGGCGATCTACCCTCGGTGCTGCCACGAGATACCGAGATTGCCATGTTCCTGCGCGGCAACTCGGTCGTGGAGCGTCAGGGCGGCGGTATGCGGCAACGAACGTCGGGCCATCGCGGCACCATCTGGCTCTGCCCCGCCGGCATTCGCGAAGAATATATCAACGTCTCCGAACCGGTCGCGGACTGCCTGCACATCTATCTTCCCGGCCAGCCCTTTGAGGACACGCTTCTGCAGGATCTGGAAATCGATCCATCACGTATGACCTTGCGCTATGAGAGCGTCGATCATGATCCATTCATCGAACAGGTCGCCGAGCTGATCCTGCAGGAGCTGAATACCGAGACCTCCGCCGGCCGCCTGCTGATTGAAACACTCAGCAGTGCATTGTCCGCACATCTCGTTCACAAATATGCGGCGAACGCGCTTCCGCTGAAGCCGCCACCGTCATCCGACAAGCCATTGGATCAACGGCGGCTGGCGCGGGTAATCGAATTCGTTGACGCCAACATCTCGCGCGAATTCGCGGTCGCCGATATGGCCCGCACGGCCTGTCTCAGCCCGGCGCATTTCGCGCGGGTGTTCAAGGTCCGAACCGGTCTCACACCGCATCAGTTCGTCAGCGAACGGCGGCTGACACTGGCGAAACAAATGCTGGCGGATCTGTATCGACCAATCGTCGATGTCGCCTATACCGCTGGCTTTTCATCTCAAGCCAATTTTACCCGCGCCTTCCGCCGGGCGACCAACATGACGCCCGGCCAGTTCCGCGGCCAGACAGCCGCCTATCGGATGTCCGACGAACTGTAGCGCTGGAGCTCGCAACTGAAGCTACCGCGCATCCTCCAGGATCATATCCGACGCCTTCTCGGCGATCATGATCACCGGCGCGTTGGTATTGCCCGACATCAGGTCCGGCATGATGGATGCGTCGATCACGCGCAGACCTTCGAGCCCGCGCACACGCAAGCGCTGATCGACCACGGCCTTCGCATCATTGCCCATCCGGCATGTCGAGGTCGGGTGATAGACCGTGCTGCCGCGCTGGCGGCAGTAAGCGAGCCATTGCTCATCGGTCACCGTGCCCGGACCAGGCTCGACCTCCTTGGTCACGAAAGGCTTCATCGCCGGCGCGTTGAGCATCTTGCGCAGGATCTTGAGCCCTTCGACATTCGCCGTACGATCGGTTTCGGTCGCGAGATAATTGATCCGGATCGCCGGGGGCACCGAAGGATCAGCGCTCTTGATGCGCAGCGAGCCGCGGCTTTCCGGGCGCAGCTGACAGACTGAGGCGGAGAAGCCGGAAAACGGATGCAATTTCTCGCCCATCTTGTCGGTGGAGAACGGCAGGAAGTGGATCTGGATATCCGGAGACGCCATCCGCGGATCGGTCTTGAAGAAGGCACCTGTGGTGCCGGCAGCATAGGTCAGCGGACCGGTGCGGAACGCCGCATACTGCAGACCCATCATCACCCGGCGAACGGGATGATTGACGAAGTCATTGAGCGTGATCTTCTGCGGGCATTCCATCACCATCCGGACCTGCATGTGATCCTGCAGATCGCTGCCGACGCCGGGGGCATCGAGAAGGACCTCGATGCCGTGCTCCTTGAGCAGATCGGCGGGCCCGACGCCGGAGAGCTGCAGCAGTTGCGGTGAATTATAGGCGCCGCTCGACACCAGCACTTCCTTGCGGGCGCGCGCCTTGCGCACCACGCCGTGCTGCTTGAACTCGATGCCCACCGCACGCTTGCCTTCGAACAGGATGCGTAGCGCCAGTGCTTCGGTCTCGACGCGGACATTGCCCTGCTTCAATGCCGGGCGCAGATAGGCCCGCGCAGTCGAGGCGCGGCGGCCACCTTTCGTGGTGGTCTGGAACCAGCCGGCGCCTTCCTGCGTCGCGCCGTTGAAGTCGTTGTTCACCGGAATGCCCGTCTCGGCAGCTGCAGCGATGAAAGCTTCCGACAGCGGATCGGGGCAGCGCGAGTCCGACACCGGCAGCGGGCCGCCAACGCCGTGATACTCGCTCGGCCCACGCGTCTGATTTTCCGCCTTCTTGAAATAGGGCAGCACATCATCATAGCCCCATCCGGTATTGCCGATCTGGCGCCAGCGATCGTAATCCTCATGCTGGCCACGCACATACAGCAGTCCGTTGATGGAGCTGGAGCCGCCGAGCACTTTGCCGCGCGGCTGAAACACCGAGCGTCCATCGAGACCCGGTTCGGGCTCGGTCTGGTACATCCAGTTGACGGTCTTTTCCTTGAACAGCTTGCCGTAGCCGAGCGGGATGTGAATCCAGATATTCCGATCCTTCGGGCCGGCTTCCAGCAGCAGCACCGAATATTTGCCCGAGGCCGAGAGGCGATTGGCCAGCACGCAACCGGCCGAGCCGGCGCCGACGATGATGTAATCAGCCTCAATGGCGTCAGCCGACGCGCGATGCGCCGACGCAGTTTGACCGCTCATGTTTCCCCCAATTGTTTTCAGCAACTGAAAACGGAAATGGCGGGGGTGTAAATGGGCGTGGACGGAAGCATGGCACGCATGCGGCTAGAATCGTCGCAATGCGAAAGTGGGAGACTGCGCTAGGTAAGCTCCCTCCCCGCGCAAGATTGTTCAGTCCGGACAGATCGCTGACAGGTGTTCGGAGACATAGTTGACACATTCAGATTGGCTGGAGTCCTCCTTTTCAGGAGGTTTCCATGCCATGGCGCGAGGTGTCGGCAATGGATCAGCGGCGGGAGTTTGCCCTTTTGGCAATGCAGGAGGGCGTCAATCGGCGAGAACTGTGTCGGCGGTTCGGGATCAGCCCGCAGACCGGCTACAAATGGCTGGCGCGGGTCGAGGCCGGCGATGCGGAACTGGCCGATCGGTCGCGGCGACCGCTTGTCAGCCCACGACGCAGCAATACGGCAATCGAGACGCTGGTGCTTGCGGTGCGCGATGCCCATCCGGCCTGGGGCGCGCGCAAGATTGCGTACTGCCTGCAGCGTGACGGGATGACACCGCCGGCGATCTCCACCGTGCATGAGATCCTGCACCGCAACGGCCGCATTATCCTGCCGCCGGGCGGCGCAACACAGCCGCTGCAGCGCTTCGAGAAGGAGGCGCCCAACCAGCTATGGCAGATGGATTTCAAAGGGCGCATGCCGCTGGCCAACAACGCAGCATGCCATCCGCTCACCGTAATCGACGACCACTCGCGCTATGCACTTTGCATCCAGGCCTGCGCAAACGAACAGAGTGCAACCGTGCAGCAGCGGCTGATACAGACTTTCCGGCGCTATGGTCTGCCGGACGCGTTCTTCGTCGACAACGGCTCGCCTTGGGGCGACAGCGGCGGCTCGCGCTGGACTGCCCTGCGGGTCTGGTTGCTCAAGCTTGGCGTCGACACGATCTATGCAAGGCCGTTCCACCCGCAAAGCCGCGGCAAGAACGAACGCTTCCACCGTTCCCTCAAGGCCGAAGTATTCGCGGCACGCCGGTTCCGCGACTTTGCCGAACTACAGCGCGCTTTCGATACATGGCGCACCGTCTACAATCTGCAACGCCCCCACGAAGCACTCGGCATGGACGTTCCCGCTACCCGTTACAAACCCAGCACGCGGCCGATGCCCGACAAAATCGTCGAGGTCGAATATGCCAGCAATGACATCGTGCGCCGCGTCTCAGTCAATCCGCGCATCGACTTCAAGGGCCGGCGATGGCGCGTACCAAAAGCCTTTCGCGGCGAACGGCTGGCAATCCGCCCCTTGGACAGCGATGGCCACTACGGGATTTTCTTCGGCAGCCGGAAAGTCGCAGAAATCGACTTGACTGGCACAAAAAGTGTCAGTGATGTCTCCGAACAGGTGTCAACCATGTCTCCCGACTGAACAAATGCGCGGGGAGAGGGTTGGGGTGAGGGGCGAGGCACATACGATGCAAAAGGAGTGGTCTCTCGGGTCGAAGACATGTGAACCGAGAGACCCGTGATGGAGGCTTCGTCCGAAACGGCCCCTCACCCGCCGCGAAGACGCGGCGACCTCTCCCCGCAATGCGGGGAGAGGTTAAGAAAGAGCGTTGCTTCAGTTATAACGGCTAATCGCCAGATCCTTCACGTCCAGCTCCGGTGCCTTGCCGGAGATCTGGTCGGACAGCACGCGGGCGGTGCCGCAAGCCATGGTCCAGCCGAGCGTTCCATGGCCCGTATTGAGATGCAGATTACCCAGATGCGTCGGGCCGACGATGGGCGGACCATCCGGCGTCATCGGGCGCAGGCCGCTCCAGAAGGTCGAGCGCGAGAGATCGCCGGCGGTCGGAAACAGGTCGGTCACCGACTTGTCGAGCGGCATCCTGCGCGGCGCAGTCGGCACCGGGTGATAATTACCGACTTCGGCGGTGCCGCCGACGCGGATGCGGTCACCAAGGCGCGTGATTGCCACTTTGTAGCTTTCGTCCATGATCGTCGATTGCGGCGCAACGCTCTCGTCGGTGATCGGCACCGTGAGCGAATAACCCTTCACCGGATAGACCGGCGCATCGACGCCGAGCGGACGCAGCAGCAGCGGCGAGAAGCTGCCAAGCGCCATCACATAACTATCTGCGGTGAAGACACCCTTGTCGGTCGTCACCTGCGCGACGCGGCCACCCGTCGCATCCACCGACTTGATGGTCGTCTCGTAGACGAATTTCACCCCAAGTCCGGCCGCGATCTTTTCCAGCCGCTGCGTGAACAGATGGCAGTCGCCGGTTTCGTCCTCCGGCAGACGCAGGCCACCGACGAACAGACCCTGCACGCCGGCGAGGCCCGGCTCATACTTCACGCAGCCGGCACGATCGAGCACCTCATAGGGCACGCCATATTGCTTGAGCACGTCGATATCACCGCCGGTGGCATCGAGCTGCGACTGCTTGCGGAACAGTTGCAGCGTGCCCTGGCTGCGATCGTCATAGGTGATGCCGGTCTCCGCGCGCAGCGCACGCAGGCAATCGCGGCTGTATTCGGCGATTCCCACCATGCGCGACTTGTTCAGCGCATAGCGCGCGCTCGTGCAGTTGCGCAGCATCTGCAGCATCCAGCGCCACTGGTGCGGATCGGCCTGTGGCCGCACCACCAGCGGGCCGTATTTGTCCATGATCCAGCCGAGCGCCTTCTTCGGCACGCCGGGGCCGGCCCAGGGCGAGGCGTAGCCGGGCGAGACTTCGCCGGCATTGCCGAACGAGGTCTCCAGCGCGGCGCCGGGCTGACGGTCGATCACCGTCACCTCATGGCCTGCCTTGGCCAGATAATAGGACGTGGTAACGCCGATCACGCCCGCGCCAAGAACCAGAACCTTCATCGCACCGTGCCTCCAGACCGGGCGGTCCACCGCACATCGATCTCATCCGAGTAAATTCGTTCATAGCGCTGACCCAGCGAGGTCAGCATTTCGTAGCCAATGGTGCCCGCGGTTGCGGCCAACGCGTCGAGCGACTGATGCCCGCCGATGATCTCCACCTGCGAGCCCCGTGCCAACATACCGGGCGGCAGATCGCCAAGATCGACGGTCAGTGAATCCATCGAGACGCGCCCGGCAACGGCCAGCCGCCGCCCGCGGAAATACACGGCACCGCCACTACCGAAGGCACGCTGCAGACCGTCGGCGTAACCAATGGCCAATGTCGCCAGACGCGTCGGCTTCGTCGCCTTGAAATTCCAGCCATAGCCGACATGGGCACCGGCTGCGACCTCGCGCATCTGGAGCACCTGCGCGGTGAGCCGAACCACTGGCAGCATCGGATTGCTTTGCGCGGGATGGGGATTGAGCCCGTAGAGCGCGGCGCCGGGGCGGACGAGGTCATGATGATAGTTGCGCCCAAGGAAAATGCCGGATGAATTGGCCAGAGATTGTCGCGCAGCAGGGAAGCGTTTCGCGAGCGCCTGAAACGCGGCGAGCTGGTGCGCATTGGCCGGATGCTCCGGCATGTCGGCACAAGCGAGATGGCTCATCACCATCTGGATATCGAGAACTGAGGTGTCCTTGCCCGAGAGTTCGGCGACCTCACGCGGCGACATGCCCAGTCGCGACATGCCGCTATCGACCTGAACGACCGCGGGCAGAATCCGGCCGCGTTGCCGCGCCTGATCCGACCAGGCCTCAAGCTGTTCGCGCGAATTGAGCACCGGAATGATGCCGGCTTCCGCGCAGTCACGCTCGCTGCCCGAGGGCAGACCGTTGAGCACGTAGATCGTAACGTCGCGGGCCAGATGGGTCTGGAGATCCAGCCCTTCGTCGAGATGCGCCACGAAGAAGGTGCGGCAGCCGGCCCGATAGAGTGCCGGCGCGACACGATCAGCGCCGAGGCCATAGGCGTCGGCCTTCACTACGCCGGCGCAGGTGACGCCGGGGCCGACCCGCTCGGCCAATAGCCGGTAATTGCGTGAGATGGCTTCGAGATCGATGGTCAGCACCGCGCTCGCATGCCGCGTGCCCGTTCCGCCTGTCCAAGGTGCCAGCATCACATCCCCCGCCACGAATGATCGCAACGGCAGTATCTCACCTTCCGCATGGCGCTTTACGGCGATTCCGGCCGCTGCTACGGTCATGAATGGTGATTATCGGCGTAAATTTACGTCCCTGTAGAGAAATCCTGCAAAACTTTGGCGAGAACCATGGCAAGCGACCTCGATTCGACCGACCGGAAGATCCTTCGCGAGGTTGTCCGGGATGCCCGGATCAGCCAGATGGCACTGGCAGAGAAAGTCGGCCTGTCACCCACCGCCTGTACCCGGCGTCTCACGGCCCTGGAAAAGAAGGGCGTGATCAAAGGCTATGCCGCCGAGATCGACGCATCCGAGCTCGGCTACATGATGACGGTCCACGTCCACATCACGCTCGACAAGCAGAGCGAGGATGCGCTGTCCGCCTTCGAGCGCGAGATCGCCAAATGCCCGGATGTCGTGTCGTGCTACCTGATGTCGGGCAATGACGACTATCTCGTCCACGTGCAGGCGCGCGACATGGAAGACTATGAGCGCATCCACAAGCAGCACCTCTCGCGGATGCCCGGCGTGGCGCGGCTGCATTCAAGCTTCGCGATGCGCAGCGTGGTGAAGCGCGGCGTCTCGGTGTCCGCGCTGACGGGCTGAACTTGCTTAACCTCTCCCGCCTAGCGAAGCTTCGCTTCGCCGGGCGGGGCGAAGGAAACAGCGCGCTTAATTCGGATGCAAACCCGGCGCTTCCTGGCCGGTACGTTCGACATATTCAGTATAGCCGCCGCCATATTGCTGGATGCCGTCCGGGGTCAGCTCAAGCACGCGGTTCGACAGCGCCGCGAGGAAGTGGCGGTCATGCGACACGAACAGCATGGTGCCTTCGTAATCGCCGAGCGCCTTGATCAGCATTTCCTTGGTGGCCATGTCCAGATGGTTGGTCGGCTCGTCGAGCACCAGGAAATTCGGCGGATCGAACAGCATCTTGGCCATCACCAGACGCGCCTTCTCGCCGCCTGACAACACGCGGCAGCGCTTCTCGACATCGTCGCCGGAGAAGCCGAAGCAGCCAGCGAGTGCGCGCAGCGTGCCCTGGCCTGCCTGCGGGAATGAGTCCTCGAGATTCTGGAAGATCGTGCGCTCGCCATCCAGCAGGTCCATCGCGTGCTGCGCGAAATAGCCGAGCTTGACGCTGCCGCCGATGGTGACGTTGCCGTTGTCAGGCTCGGCCGCGCCGGTCACAAGCTTCAGCAGCGTCGACTTGCCGGCGCCGTTGATACCCATGACGGCCCAGCGTTCTTTACGACGCACCGAGAAGTCCAGCCCTTCATAGATGGTACGGCTGCCATAGGCCTTGTGGATGTTCTTCAGGCTGACGACGTCTTCGCCCGAGCGCGGCGCCGACAGGAAGTCGAACGACACGACTTCGCGGCGCTTCGGCGGCTCGACGCGCTCGATCTTGTCGAGCTTCTTGACGCGGCTCTGCACCTGCGCGGCATGCGACGCGCGGGCCTTGAAACGCTCGATGAACTTGATTTCCTTGGCCAGCATCGCCTGCTGGCGCTCGAACTGCGCCTGCTGCTGCTTCTCGTTCATGGCGCGCTGCGCTTCGTAGAATTCGTAATCGCCGGAATAGGACGTCAGCGATCCCGCATCGATCTCCATGATCTTGGTAACGATACGGTTCATGAATTCGCGGTCATGCGAAGTCATCAGCAGCGCACCCTCGTAACCCTTGAGGAAGCCTTCGAGCCAGATCAGGCTTTCGAGGTCGAGATGGTTCGAGGGTTCGTCGAGCAGCATCACATCGGGACGCATCAACAGAATGCGTGCCAGCGCGACGCGCATCTTCCAGCCGCCGGACAGCTTGCCGACATCGCCGTCCATCATTTCCTGCGTGAACGACAGACCGGAGAGCACTTCGCGGGCACGACCTTCCAGCGCGTAACCGTCGAGTTCCTCGAAGCGGGCCTGGACCTCACCGTAACGCTCGATGATCGTGTCCATATTGTCGGCCTGGTCCGGATCGGCCATGGCCGTTTCCAGTTCCTTCAGCTCGGTCGCGACGACACTGACCGGGCCCGCGCCCTCCATGACTTCGGCGACGGCGCTATGGCCCGCCATTTCACCGACATCCTGGCTGAAATAGCCGATGGTGACGCCGCGCTCGACCACCACTTGCCCCTCGTCGGGCAGTTCGCGGCCGGTGACCATGCGGAACAGGGTCGTCTTGCCGGAGCCGTTGGGGCCGACCAGACCGATCTTCTCACCCTTCAGCAAAGCGCCGGCGGCTTCGATGAAGACGATCTGATGACCGTTCTGCTTGCTGATGTTGTCGAGGCGGATCATGGGAACTACGGGCTCGCGGGACAGGGATTGAGGCCTGCCAATAAGGCATCCGGCCCGCCCAAGGAAGGATATTTTGCGCTGCAAAAGAGCTAAGTGCCCGCCCGCATCTCGCCCAGGCTCTTCATCAGGATTTCCGCGAAAGTCGCCGCGGCTACCGGTAGCGTGCGACCGCGCAGCTGGCACAGCACCAGATCGGCGGTGGGCACATCGCGGGTATCGATCGGGCGGCCGACCAGCCCCATTCCGAGGGTCCCGGTGGGGGCTCCGATCTCGATCTGGAACGAGATCATGTTACAGCGGAACACCAGCCCGCGCAGCATCTCGAAGGAGTTTGATTCCGCGAGCATGTTGAGGCGCAGATCGCGCCGGGTCGTGACCTCATCGAGAATTTGGCGGCCACTCAAAGTCCGATCCGGCAGGGCTGCGGGATAATCGACACAATCGGAGAGGCGCAGCATCTTCTTGGCTGCCAGCGGATGATCCGAGCGGGTGATCACCACAAGACGCTGGGGAAGGCTGGCGATGACGCGCAGTGACGGCCACATCGCCGGACGATGCACCAGAGCGAGATCGACGTCGTAAGCCGCCAGCGCGGCCAGCGCGCGCTCGTGATCCATCACCTTGAGGTCGAACACGACTTTCGGATGTTTCTTCTGGAACGCAGCGACGCGCAGCGCCAGAAAATCCAGCGCCAGTGCCTGGCTGCAGGCGATCTGAATCGGACCGCGCCGCAGACCCCTGAGATCCTCGACCTGCGATCTCATCCGCTCGGCATCGGCAATCTGGCTGCGCGCGTAGCGCACGAACATCTCGCCGGCGGTGGTCAGCTTCACGCCCCGTGGCCGGCGCTCGAACAAAGGCGTGCCGATTTCGGCTTCGAGGTCCTGAATGCGCCGGTTCATCGCGGAAGGCGTCAAGTTGAGCAGTTCCGCGGCGCGGCGGATCGAGCCGGTGCGGGCCACTTCGACCACATGGGTCAGCAACCGCAGATGCCTCATTGCCCCTCGCCTCTCAAGTGATGCCTTTTTCACACCGGTCACTGGAAAAGATAGCAGCAGATGTGACCACTCGAATAGGTCTATCCTGATTCACACAGGAAGATAGTCGCGAGAGCGACGTCGCCCACCGACCAATCATGTCACGTTTCGCAACAGGAAAGCATCGATGACCGAACGCCGGGCACTTCGTGGATTACTGACGCTCGTGTTAGCCTTGGGCGTAGCCGCAGGAACACTCACTCTTGCCCAGGCTGCCGGGCCAACCAAGATCAAGTTTACCCTCGACTGGAAAATCCAAGGTCTGCATGCGTGGTACTACTGGGCGAAGGCCAAAGGGTACTTCAAAGATGAAAATCTCGACGTGACGATCGATCAGGGCGAAGGCTCGGCGGCGACCGTCACGCGGATCATGTCGGGCGCTTATGATGCCGGCTTCGGCGATATCAACGCCATCATTCAGAATGCTGCCGCCAAGCCGGACGATGCACCGGTGATGGTCTACATGATCTATAACAAGACGCCGTTCGCGCTGCTCAGCAAGGCGGATGGACCGATCAAAACTCTCAAGAATCTCGAGGGATCCAAGCTTGCCTCGCCTTCCGGCAGTGCGTCGCTGAAACTACTGCCGCTGCTCGCCAAGCAGAACGGCATCGATTACAGCAAGATCAGCATTCTGCAGGTTTCGCCGGCCTTGCAGGAACAAATGCTGCTGCAGGGCCAAGTGGATTCAATCGCGGTGTTCGCGGCCACCAGCTATCTCAACCTGGTGTCGCTCAAGGTCGATCCCGACAAGGACTTCCGCTGGAATTTTTATTCTGACGCCGGCCTCGACCTCTATTCCAACGGCGTAATGGTGTCGCAGAAGCTGCTGAAGGAACATCCGGAGGCGGTGAAAGGTCTGCTGCGCGCCATTAACCGCTCGATCAAGGAAACCGTCCAGGCACCGGACGCCGCCATCGACCTGCTCGCCACCGAGGAACCGCTGATCAAGAAGGATATCGAGAAGCGGCGCCTGACCTACGTTTACAACAACTTCATCAACACGCCAGAGGTCGGGGATCTGGGCCTCGGCGAGCTCGATCAGAAGCGCCTGACTTCAGCGATCTCCACCATCGTCACCTCGTTCGAACTGCCGCGAACACCGAAGCCCGACGACGTGTTCAACGATACGTTCCTGCCGGCCAAGCCCGACCGGATGCCCCCGACCATCGCGCCGTAATGACAACGTCTCGCTCCACCGGCGCGCCGCGTCGCATCACCTGCGCTCATGTGCTTGGCCCGGACGGGCCGATGCCCGGCGCACAGGTGATCGCGCTGCACGACGGCAAGATCCAGTCGATCGCGCGGACAACTGAAGCAGCAGAGTCGATCATGGCGCTGCCCGCTTTGGTCAATGCCCACGACCACGGCCGCGCGGTCCGCACCAGCTCCATCGGCGCCGACGCCAAGCCGCTGGAGTCCTGGATCCACTATCTCGCATTGTTTCCTGCGGTCGATCCCTATGTAGCGGCCTGCGTCGCGTTCGCCAGCAGCGCGCTGGGCGGTGCCGGTATCGTCATGAACCATTACACCCGCGTGCAGGGCTTCACTGATCTGCCGACCGAACTGGCCGAGGTATCGCGCGCGGCACGCGATGTCGGCGTGCGCACCGGCCTCGCCGTGGCAATGAGAGATCGCAATCCTTTGGTCTACGGTCCCTCGGAACCTGTGCTGGCAGCGCTGCCGCCGGACGTTCGGGCGGAGATCGCGCAGCGCTTCACGCGTCCGCCGCTGTCACCGCGCGATTACATGACGCTAGTGGACGAGATTGTCTCCGCCGCCGATGGCCCGACATTCGATGTGCAATATGGTCCCAATGGCGTGCAGTGGTGCAGCGACGCGCTGTTGCAGGCGATCGCCGAAGCCTCGGCACGGACCGGCCGCCGTGTCCACATGCATCTGCTCGAGACCAAGTATCAACGCCAGTGGTGTGACGCCAATTATCCTGGCGGCGTAGTCCGCATGCTGGACGAGATCGGTCTGCTGTCCCCGCGGCTGACGCTGGCACATTGCGTCTGGGCCCGGCCCGATGAACTCGAACTCCTGGCCGAACGGGGCGTCGTCATTTCGGTCAATACCAGCTCCAACCTGCATCTGCATTCGGGTCTGGCCCCCATGACCCGGATGTGGACCGCCGGATGCCGGATCGCCCTCGGCATCGACGGCAAAGCATTCGACGACGACAACGATGCACTGCGCGAGCTCCGACTGTCACATCTGCTTCATGCCGGCAGCGGTTTCGATCAAGTCGCGACCCGCCACCGGGCGCTGCATGAGAGCGTAAGCAACGGCCGCTTCGCCGTCACCAATATCGCCAGCGACGGCGGTCTGCGGGACCGTGCCGATGCGGACATGCTGCTGCTGGACTGGAACGCCCTCAACGACGACGCGCTGCGCAGCGATCTCGACCCGATCAATCTGCTGTTCTCGCGGGCAACCGCGCGCCATATCCGGGAAGTGATCGTCGCCGGCCACACGATCGTGCGCGATGGGCATGTCACCGGGATCGACTTCACGGCCGCGCGGCAGGAGATTCTGACGCAGATGCGCGCCGACATGCCCTCTTGCCAGAACCTGGCTGGGGCCCTCGCTGCGCTCGACGGCGTGATTGCCGCAAGCCTTTGCGGATGCTGCTGACGCGCCTGCGCCTCGCGGTTCTGCAAGCGCCGGCCTGAACAACGCGTTATCTGGACGATTCCGGTGAGGCCTTTTTTGCACCGCTTAGGCAAAAAGATAGCAGCAGATAAGTGCACTCGGATAGGCTTAACTTGTTCCTGAGGGCGGCCGCAGGCAGAAACACCCCACCGGCCGATCGTGTCACTCTTCTCAACAGGAACGCACCGATGACCGGACGCCATGCATTTCGTGGATTGCAGACGCTTGCCCTGACACTGATCGTGACGGCCGGATCGTTTGTCGCCGCGCAGGCCGACACCAGGATCAAGATGGTCCTGAACTGGAAGTATGAAGGTCCGCAGGGCATGTTCTTCCTGGCGCAGGATCGCGGCTACTTCAAAGCGGAAGGCCTCGATGTCAGTTTCGACCAGGGTAACGGCTCTGGTGCGGCGGTGCCGCAGGTCGCCAACGGGGCCTATGACATGGGGTTCGGCGACATCAATGCGCTGATCGAACTTGCCGCCAGGAAGCCGGACGAAGCGCCGATCGGCGTCTACCAGATGTACAACCGCCCGCCCTTCACGGTGGCGGTGAAAGCCGACAGCCCAATCAAGACCCCCGCCGATTTCGTTGGACGCAAGCTCGGCGGTGCGGCCAACGACGGCGCGCTGAAGCTATTCCCGGCGCTCTGCGCGGCGACCAAGATCGACTGCAGCAAGGTCGAGGTGACCAACATGCAGCCGAATCTGCGCGAACAGATGCTGATGAAGGATCAGGTCGACGGCGTGTTCGGCTACATCACCACCATCCGCTTCAGCGCCAGGCTGATCGGCATCGATCCTGAAAAGGAGATCCGCTTCATCAAATTCGGCGACTACGGCATGGATCTGTATTCCAACGCCATCATTGTCTCGCGCAAGTTTGCCAAGGAAAACCCTGACGCCGTGAAGGGCTTCCTCAAGGCGCTCAACCGTGGCGTCAAGGATGCGATGGCCGATCCCAAAGCAGCCATCGAGGCGGTGCAGAAGCGCGAACCGCTGATCAAGCCGGACATCGAACGCGCGCGCCTGGAAGCCACGCTGTCCGACGAAATGACTTCGCCGGAAATTTCAAAGATCGGCCATGGCGACATCAGCGACGAACGCATGAGCAAGGCGATCGATATCCTCGTCAGCGCCAAGGAGCTGCCACGCACGCCGAAGGTCGGCGAGGTATTCGACCGCAGCTTCATGCCGCCGCTGGCCGATCGCCCAACGGCCATCAAGGCCGCGATGTAACGACGAACCGGCCCCTCAGCATCATCGCCTCTCAACCGTCATTGCGAGCCCTGGCGAATTGGCGAAGCCAATTCGTTGGGCGAAACAATCCAGTCTTCTTCCGCTCGTGGCTTCTGGATTGCCGCGTCGCCTTCGCTCCTTGCAATCACGTCAAGGGGCCAGAGCAAATGACCCAAGAAAGACAACACCATGAAACTCTCCCTCGAAAACCGCGTCGTCATGATCACAGGCCCCGCCAAGGGTATGGGCGCCTCCATCACCCACGCCTTTGCCGAACAAGGCTGCAAGCTGGCGCTGCTGGGCCGCGATACCTCGGCGATCGAGCCGGTTGCCGCCGAGGTGAAAGCCAAGGGCGGCGAGGTGATCGTCATTCCCTGCGATCTCACGAAGTCCGAGCAATGCGAGGCCGCGGCGGAGAAGACCAAGGCGACGTTCGGCGGGCGCATCGACATTCTTGTCAATGTCGCCGGCGGCTCCGGCCCGATCGGCAAAACGGGGGTGCAAACCACGCCGGAGGAGTTCGACGAGATCGTCACGCTCAACATGAACGGTTGCTTCCACTCCATGCGCGCGGCACTGCCGACCATGATCGATCAGCGCTACGGCAAGATCGTCAATGTTGGCGGCACCTTCGGCATGCGCGGCCGCGCCGGCCGCATGGCCTACTCGGCCTCGAAATGGGGTCTGCGCGGCATCACCAAGAGCTTCGCGCTCGAGGTCGGCCCGCACAACATCAACGTCAATTGCGTGGCGCCTGGCATGGTCGATGGCCCGCGCTTTCGCGACAAGGTCTGCCGCGACATGGCGCTGAAGCTCGGCATCACCGAACAGGAAGCCGCCGAGCGCCACGCCATGGACTACGCGCTGCGCCGCGTCACCGTCGATGCCGACGTAGCCAATGCCTGCCTGTTTCTGGCCAGCGACGTCTCGCGCCAGATTACCGGCGTCGACCTGCCGGTCGATGGCGGTTGGGCCATGCTGTGAGCGAGGGGGCTAACATGAGCGACAAGGTCGATCTGGTCATCAATGGCGGCACCATCGTATCGCCCGATGCAAGCTACAAGGCTAGCATCGCCATCAAGGACGGCGTGATCCACGCTATCGGCGCGCCGGAGGCGATGCCGCCGGCGACGCAGATACTCGACGCCACGGGCCTTCATGTTCTGCCCGGCGCCATTGACGTGCACGTGCATTTCCGCGATCCCGGCTATCCGCAGAAGGAAGACTTTGCCAGCGGCACCGCCGCCGCGGCCTTTGGCGGCGTCACCACCGTGTTCGACATGCCCAACACGCTGCCGACCATCAACAATGCGGAAGCGCTGGCTGACAAGCACAAGATCGCTTCTGCCAAGGCCTATGTCGACTACGGGCTCTATGCGGTGCTGGGCGAAGACAGCATCGAACATGTCGACGCGCTGATCGATGGCGGCGTGATCGGCTTCAAGCTCTATATGGGCAACACTTTCGGCCGCATCCCCTCGCCGACCACCGGCGCGATGCTGGAAGCCTTCGAAGTGGTGGCCCCGACCGGCAAGCGCATCTCGCTGCATGCCGAGACCAATTCCATCATGGAGCGCCGCGAAGCACGGCTGCGTGCCAGCGGACGCATCGAATCGATCGCGCATCTGGCAGCACGGCCCGCCGTCGTCGCCGTCGAGGCCGTCGCTCGCGCGGCGATCCTCGCCGAATGGACCGGTGCGCGCATCCACGTGCTGCACATTTCCTCCGCTGCCGAATTGCAGCCGCTGGCCGAAGCCAAGGCGCGGGGCGTCGACATTACCGGCGAGACCTGCCCGCAATATCTGCTGCTGTCGGAGACCGATTACGAAAAATTCGGCGGCGTCGTGCGCGTCAACCCGCCGGTGCGCGAGAAGCCCAACCAGCAGCCGCTGTGGAACGCGCTGATGGATGGCACGATCGACATGATCGCCACCGACCATGCGCCACATGCACCGGACGAGAAGACCCGGCCGGACATCTGGACGGTCGACTGCGGCTTTCCCGGCGTCGAGACCCAGATGCCGCTGATGCTGACCGAGATCAACAAGGGCCGCGCCACCATCAACGACTACGTGCGCTGGAGCGCCGAGAGCCCCGCCAAGATCTGGGGCCTGTATCCACGCAAAGGCACGCTGACGGTGGGATCCGATGCCGATATCGCCATCGTCGACCTCAAGCGCGAATGGACCGTCGACGACGCGATGATCCAGTCGCGCGCGAAGATTTCGCCGTGGCATGGCCGCAAGGCCTCGGCACTGCCGATCCATACCATCGTGCGCGGCCGCTTCGTGATGAAGGACCGGATCTTGCAAGAGGAAGCCCGCGGCACCGGGCAATCGGTGCATGCGATCCAGCAGACGCTGCCGGCGATGCCGGCCAACACCGACTCGACCATGGCCGCGATCACCTCCGTGCAGAAAGCCTGACCCGATGAACGCACCGCTCGCCCACCCAAAGCCCCGCGCTGTGGACAATGTGATCGAGCTCGAAAAGGTGCGCGTCACCTTCGGCACGGCGAAGAACGCCGTGACCGCGCTGGCCGAGACGTCGCTACGCATAGACAAGGGCGAATTCGTCGCCCTGGTCGGTCCGTCCGGCTGCGGCAAGTCGACGATTCTGAAACTGGTGGCCGGCACGCTGAATGCGACCCAGGGCAACGTGTTCGTTGCCGGCCGCGAAATCGGCGCGGGCGCGGCACGGATCGGCATGGCGTTCCAGAACCCCACGCTGCTGCCGTGGCTGAATATCCGCGACAATGTCATGCTGCCACTGAAGATCGTGCCGCCGTTCAAGGAAAGCTTCAGCGCCAAACGCAAGAACGAATATCGCGACCGCGTCGAGGCCTCTCTGACGCAGGTCGGCCTCGGCGGCTTCGGCGACAAGTTTCCCTGGCAGCTCTCCGGCGGCATGCAGCAGCGTGCCTCGCTGTGCCGGGCGCTGATTCATGATCCGACCTTGCTGCTGCTCGACGAGCCATTCGGAGCGCTCGACCAGTTCACCCGCGAGGAGTTATGGGAGATCATGCAGAACCTGTGGATCGAGAAGCGCCCAACGGTGCTGCTGGTCACTCACGACCTCAAGGAAGCCGCCTATCTGGCGTCGCGCATCTGCGTGATGCAGGCGCGGCCCGGTCGCATCGTCGATGACAGCACGGTGCCGTTCGCGCGGCCACGCACCATCGACGTGTCGTTCGAGCCGGATTTCGTCACGCTGACCCAGCGCCTGCGCCAGCGCATCGTCGCGGCTCGCGCCGTTCAGGAGATCGTGTCATGAGCGAACGCGTCCGCCGCCAGGTCATGTCCACCGCCTGCATCATCGGCTTCTTCGTACTGTGGGAATTGTTGTGCCTGATGTTCCATGTCTCGGACATCGTGCTGCCGCGGCCGAGCCAGGTGCTTGCGACGCTCTGGACGCGCTTCCCCGCGATCTGGCCGCATGCGCTGCAGACGCTATACACAACCATGGTTGGGTTCGGCTTCGGCATCGCGATCGGCATTCTCCTGGGCATGCTGATCGGCTCGTCGAAGCTGGCCTATGACGTCGCCTATCCGATGCTGGTGGGATTCTCGTCGATCCCGAAAGTCGCGGTGGTGCCGATCTTCGTACTGTGGTTCGGCGCGGGCACCGTGCCGGCGATCCTCACCGCGATGATCATGTGCATCTTCCCGATCGTCGTGAACGTCGCCACCGGCCTTGCGGCGACAGAGCCCGAATTGCAGGATGTCATGAAGACGCTGCGCGCGACCAAGCTGGAAATTCTGTGGAATGTGGGCCTGCCGCGCACCATGCCGTACTTCTTCGCCTCACTGAAGGTGGCTGCGACGCTGGCTTTCGTCGGCACGGTGATTTCGGAAACCGTGGCCTCCAATCGCGGCATCGGCAATCTGATGATGATCGCGTCGTCCAGCTTCGATGTGCCGCTGGTGTTCGCCGGCCTGTTCATTCTGGCTGCATTGGGCGTCGGCTTGTATATTGTGTTCTCGCTGATCGAGGCGCGCGTCACCGGCTGGGCCGTGCGCAGCGACAGCTTCGCCGCCGGCGGCTGAACACAGGACATTCCATGACGCAGACACTGCTTCCGAGCCCGACGACCGTTCATTGGGGTTATTTCGACGCCACGCTGAAGCCGATCGCCACCATCGATCCCGGCGAGACGGTCACGATCACGAGCGTCAGCGGCACGCGCGAGAACCTCCCGACAGAAGCGGGCATGACCATCCGCCCCGAACTTGTCGCCATCCTGGATGCCGTCACGCCAGAGCTCGGGCCGCATATCCTCACCGGGCCTATCGCCGTGCGCGGCGCCCAACCGGGTGACGCATTGCGTGTCGAGATCCTTGATGTCCAGCTCGCGGATGACTGGGGCTACACGCTCTTCAAGCCCGGCATGGGCACGCTGCCCGACGACTTCGACTATTTCCGCCGCGTCCATATCGGACTTGATCGTGCCAGCGGCGCGGTAAAGACCCCATGGGGCATCAAGCTACAGGCGCAACCGTTCTTCGGTGTGATGGGTACCGCGCCGAAACCTGCGGTTGGCCGGGTCAGCACGACCATGCCCTCGCATTTTGGCGGCAATATCGACAACAGGGAGCTCGGCGCAGGCTGTGTTCTCTATCTTCCTGTCTGGGCCGAGGGTGGCCTGTTCTCCTGCGGTGACGGTCACGCCGTGCAGGGTGATGGCGAAGTCTGTGTGACCGCCGTCGAGACCGGCCTCACCGGCACGTTCAAGATCGATCTCGTCAAGAATACGCAGCTGGAGGCACCTTATGCCGAGACGAAGGATCACCTCATCTCGATGGCCTTCGATCCCGATCTCGACGAAGCCGCGCGTATCGCGCTCCGCCGGATGGTGAGCATGATTGTCGCACGCACAACACTGACGCCCGACGATGCCTATATGCTCTGCAGTCTCGCCGCCGATGTCCGCGTCACCCAGCTGGTCAACCTCGACAAGGGCATCCATGTCATGATGCCGCATGCGGTTCTGAACCAGTCGAAGCGCTAAACCGCGCGTTCGGCCGGCTCAAACGCGACCTCTTCGTCGTCGATCTTGTCGACGAAGGTTGCCGGTACGAGGCGCTTGCGATTGATGGTCAGATCGAACACGTCGAAACGATTGTAATAGCCGACCACGTCGTGGAACTGCTTCGGCTCGATGCAGCGGCGCAGGTCGAATTCGGCATAGGCGATGCCCTCCTCGTCCTGCAGCATGTCGCCGAGCACTTCGCCGGTCGGGTCGACGAAGAAGCTGGCGGCGCGCTGCGTGCGATCGATCACATCGACCGCGTCGGGATCCCGCGCGATCAGGAAGTCGCGCATCGCCTTGTCCATATAGCCGGCGGTGACGATGCCGAAGGCCTTGGCCTCGAACGAATGCGCGCTGGCGCGAATGCGATTGGCTGCGACATTGTTGAAATTGCCGCCGCTGCTCGGGCGGCGCGTCGGCCACATCGGCGGCCAGCTCGAAATGTGGATCTGCTCGGCCTGAGCCATCAGTGTATAGCGTGCCAGCGGATTGGTGTTCTCACCGCAGATGAGATTGCCGACACGGCCCACGGGCGTATCGGCGACACGGAGGCCCGCGCCATCGCCGGCAGCCCAGACCAGCTTCTCATAGAAGGTCGGCACCAGCTTGCGGTGATGGTTGAGAATACTGCCGTCGGGCCCGATCAGGACATTGCTGTTCCAGATCAGGCCGACGCTGACCGGCGAGCTTTCGCTGATGCCCATCGAAACCGTCACGCCAAGCGCCCGCGCCTCGTTGCGCAAGGCGGCCATTTCCGGACCTGCAATCGAGACCGACTGTTCGGCCATCGTCACGAACAGATCGTGATTCTCGATCGGCGCCCATAGTGCCGCCCAGACCGGAAACGCCGGGATATAAGTTTCAGGAAATGCGATCAGCTGCGCACCCGCGGCCGCGGCCTCGCGAATGATCGAAATCGCCTTCGCCGTGGTGGCCGCGCGATCGAGAAATATCGGCGCAGCATGGACCGCAGCGACTTTAACCTGTGACGACATCGTCATTCTTCCTCTTGCATCGATGCAGCGATGTCTCAGGCTCGTCGGAAGGCCCGGAAATGTCGCTGAACCATGTTCGAGGAGGAACCTATCCATTCAGGGCCGCGGGACCACCGGGCATTTCTGCAACCCGGGGTGCACGGACCACCATGCTTCGAGGATCAACCGGGCCTGGCTGGGCGCCTCGCTTCACCACGTCTGGTTTCGGGAGTTGTCGCCGATGCCGTAGCCATAGCTTGTCGGCGCACTCGCATAGGAATCCATCGGCCGCACCGGCGGAGCAACGGAAGGAACCGTCACGCGGGCGGGAGCATGGACACGTCGCTGCTGTACACGGCGGGCTGCGCTGATGTCGGTGGAGAGCCGGGGATCTCCGATCCAGCGATAGGCCTTGTCGGACGCCGCCGAGCTCTCCGCCATGGAAGTCAACATCACGAAAGCCACGGATGCGGGCACCAGGAGCCACCGCCGGGCCGATTTCATCATCGTGTTGCGCGCAGACATTTGAGCGATCCTTTCATCATGGTTGAGGTAGCGAGATATCTTCGGGTGGAGCGTCGATGCGAACTATTCGTCAAAGGCGGGGACGATCATGCAAGCGTCCGTGGCCCGTTTCTGGATACTCCCCGAGGAGCATCACTGCTGTGTTGCGAGCGCAGACATCATCATGTTGTCGCGGCGCCAGACGTTGGGGCTGGCCCCGGTCGCGCGGCGAAACTGGCGGCACATGTGGGCCTGATCGGAGAAGCCACAATCGATGGCGATCTCGCAGAGTGACTTGCTGCTGGATGTCATCAGCACCATCGCACGCGTCAGACGGCGGGAGACGATATAGGCATGGGGAGACTGGCCGAACGTGGTCTTGAACGCATTTGAGAAGTAACCGCAACTCAGGCGAGCGAGACTCGCGAGATCCGATACTTGGATCGCCTCATCCAGATTTGAATCAATGTGGCGCTTGATCCGCTCCGCCTGCCAGCGTGCGAGGCCGCCCCTCGCGGGGCTGACGGGCGACGGTTGGGAGGGCGCCTCGAGCAGCGATGCAGCCTGCCTGATGCAGCGAAGAGCCGCACCAACATCCGATCCAATCGCCTGCCGTGCATCTAGCAGGAGCTGGGCGACCGTCGTAGAACTTGCGTCAGACAATATACCGGCAAACGAGTCAGAATTCTGGGACTGTGAATCGAGCAGCATATCGGTCTCCTTTGGATGGTGAATGCCATCGACATCGCGATGACTTCGACGATCCAAGGATGAGAGATTCCGGCCGCGCTAACCATTCTACGAGGATAGAGATTCAAGAAACGAAGGTAATCCCGCCCTATACCAAGGTTTATCCTGGGCGAGACGCCACCGACTTCAGACGACTTCACCATTCCCTGCAGGACGCACGCCCTGCTTCCTATTTTGCGGCTCAAATGACCAATTCTGATCGGGTGCACCGCCCCTCACAGCTGCCCATGGCCATTGCGACAGCTATCCTTGCTGCAGGCATTTTCGCGTTCGACGCCTTCAGCACATTCGAGATCGCCGTCGCGGCGCTTTATATCGTCGTGCTGCTGATGGCGCTCCGTTTCACCAATGTCACGGGTATCATCCTGATCGCCCTCGGTTGCATCGGCCTGACAATCCTCGGCTATCTGATCGGCCACGCGAACGACCCCAATGAGGGAGCAATGCTGCGCGGCGCCGTCAGCGCGCTCGCCATTGCCATCGCCGCCGTGCTCTGCGTTCAGATCAGGATGTCGGACGCAAGGCTTCGGCAGAGCGAAGAGCGCTATCGCAACATCTTTCAGGGCACGAGTGTTGCCATCTGGGAGCAGGACTTCACGGAAGCGGCCAATGCCTGCGCGCCGATCCTGCAACAAGGCATTCCCCGATTGCGCGACTATCTCATCGCCAATGAGGGTTTCCTCAAGCATTGCCTGTTTCTCGTCCGGACCCTCGACGCGAATGATGCCGCGAAGCAACTGATCGGCGATCTCGACCAGAAGAATGTTCAGCAGTCCTGGGATGCGGCACTCGAGCCAGAGACTTTGGTCGCCTTTCGCGAAATCCTGCTCGCATTTCTTGCGGGAGAAAGCTCATTCACGATTGAAGCGGCCATCCGTGCCGTCAACGGCGAGTTGCGTACCACCATCGTCACGGCAACCTTCCCCACCGATCGATCTCGTTCCGTCCTGATCAATTCGCTTGATGCCACCGCCAAGATCGCAGCCGAGCAAGCACTCCAGCAGAGCATCGCAGAACTCACCCGCGTCTCGCGCATCGCAACATTGGGGGCCCTGACGGCATCGATCGGCCATGAGGTCAACCAGCCACTTGCCGCCGTGGTGACCAATGCAGAGGCGGCCTTGCGCTGGCTGTCGCGGGAACGGCCCGATCTCGGCGAAACCACGGCCTGTCTCAAGGAAGTCGTGCAGGAGGGGCGCAGGGCGGGCGACATCATCCACCGGCTGAGGTCGCTCGCCGTGAAGGGCGAGTTGGCGCGTGGCCCGGTCGACGTCAACGCCATCGTCACGCAGGTACTGGCGATGGTTCAGCGCGATCTGGCACAGCACCAGATTTCAGCAGTCCTCGACCTCACACCCGATCTGCCCACCATCGCCGGCGACGAAGTACAGCTTCAGCAGGTGCTGATGAATCTCGTCAACAACGCCGTCCACGCCATGAAGGCGACCGAGACGAAAGAGCTGAGGGTGTGGTCGGCATTCGACGCGGCACGAGGAATTCTCGTCTCGGTGCGCGATTCAGGATCAGGTATCCCGGACGACCATATGCAACGCCTGTTCGCGCCGTTCTTCACGACAAAGGCCGAGGGGATGGGCATCGGCCTGTCGATCTCCCGATCCATCATTGAGTCGCATCACGGGCGCATCTGGGCGGAACGAAACGAGAGTGGTGGAACCACCTTTCATTTCATGATACCGACAGCGACCGCAGAAGGACCCGGCAACCTTGCCTAACGACGCAGAAGCACCTTTGGTCGTCGTCGTGGACGACGAAGCCGCCATCCGCACTGCGGTTGGCAGTCTGCTGCGCTCGGTCGGATATGAAGTCAGCTTCGCCTCCTCGGCGGTCGAGCTTCTCGAGAGCGACATTCTCACCAGGGCCAGCTGCCTTGTCCTCGATATTCGGCTGCCGATCGTCAGCGGCCTTGATTTCCAGAAGCGCCTGGCCGATCTCGGCGGCAATACACCCATCGTCTTCATGACCGGCCATGCCGATGTGCCGATGACGGTGCGCGCCATGAAGGCCGGAGCCGTCGATTTTCTCGCCAAGCCGTTTCGCGATCAGGAAATGCTCGATGCCGTCGCCGGCGCGGTGGAGCGCGACCGCAAGGCGCGGCAAGAGCGCGATGGACTGGCCGATATCAAGGAGCGTTTCGGCACTTTGAGTGCGCGGGAACGCGAGGTGATGGAATTTGCCACCGCTGGGCTGCTGAACAAACAGATCGCCGCAAAGCTGAACCTCAGCGAAATTACGGTTAAGATCCACCGCGGCAAGATGATGAAGAAGATGGATGCGAAATCCTTCGCCTCTCTGGTGCGCATGGCCGAGGCCATCGGCATGAAACCAGCCCCGGGTACCTCCCGATAAACCTCAGTATGATTTCACTACACGGCGTTATTTGACAATATCCTAGGCGAAACGGCTCAACACTGGGGTCGCTGTCAAAGCTGCCGTGTGGAGATTGCGTTGAACTCTGAACATGCCATTGCCATCATCGACGATTCCTCGTCGGTTCGCCGCGCGCTTGAAAGCCTGCTGCGATCGCTGGGCTTTGTCGTTCTCAGCTTCGAATCCGCCGAAGCGTTTCTGACATCGCCGTCGGTGCTCGCTACGTCATGCGTGGTGACCGACGTCGAAATGCCGGGCCTCACCGGCATCGACCTCTATGAGCGCATGCGCTCGGACAAGAACCAGACGCCGGTCATTTTCATCACGGCCAATTCCGAGCAAAAGGTGCGTCAGCGGCTGGGCAACACGCCCTGCGTCCTCAACAAGCCGTTTGAAGTCGACGAACTAGCCGCCTGCATCAACCAGGCTATCGCGACACCATAGCAGCACTGATCTTCCCAATATCGATGGCACCGATCCCCCAATAGCGATGGGCTCACATGCCCTATATGCCGTCACGCGGCGGTTTTAACGCGCGCGCGTGTCGGATACTGTGCGCGCACTTACATGGGGGAATGACATGAGTTTGTCTGGAGTTTTTGCGCGCATCGTGGCGGTCATCGGCGGCGCGGCGCTGCAGTGGCGCCGCCTGCAGGGCAATACGCACGCGCCCGCCTGGGGCAGCGCGCCAGTGGTGCCGGAGGCCAAGCCACAAGGCGCCATCCCCACATTGAAGATGCCGACCGCTCAGGGTTGGGCCGCGGGACAGAAGCCAGTTGTAGCGCCCGGGCTCAAGGTCAATGCCTTTGCCTCCGGCCTGAAACATCCGCGCTGGATCAATGTGCTGCCCAATGGCGACGTCCTCATCGCCGAGGCGACGCAGGTTGCGGGCCCGGTGCGCAACATGTTCGGCTATGCGATGCAGGCCACGATGCGGCGGGCCGCGGCGCTCGGCGTCAGCGCCAACCGCATCACGCTGCTGCGCGACCGGGACGGCGACGGTGTCGCCGAGACCAGCCAGACCTTCATGGAGGGGCTGAACCAGCCGTTCGGTATGGCGCTGCTGAAGGACACGTTCTATGTCGGAAATGTCGATGGCGTGGTGGCCTTCCCCTATGTGGCGGGCGCAGACAGCATCACGGCGCCGGGTAAGAAACTCACCAATTTCAAGTCGGGCGGTCACTGGACGCGGAGCATCCTGCCGAGCCCGGATGGCAGCAAGCTCTATATCGGCGTCGGCTCGCTGAGCAACATCGCCGAAGGCGGCATGGAGGTCGAAGAAGGCCGCGCCGCCGTCTATGAGCTCGATCTTGCGAGGGGCAAGAGCCGCATCTTCGGCGCCGGCTTGCGCAACCCCGTCGGCCTCGCTTGGGAGCCGACGACCGGCGCGCTATGGACCGTGGTCAATGAGCGCGACGGCCTCGGCGACGAGACGCCGCCGGATTACCTGACCTCGGTGCGCGATGGCGGCTTCTATGGCTGGCCCTATTGCTACTGGGGCAAGACGGTGGACGACCGCGTGCCGCAGGATCCGGCGCTGGTGGCCACCGCGATCACCCCCGACTATGCGCTGGGTGGTCACACTGCATCGCTCGGACTGTGCTGGCTGCCGGACGGCACGCTGCCGGGATTTCCGGACGGCATGGTCATCGGCCAGCACGGGTCGTGGAATCGCAGCACGCTCAGCGGCTACAAGGTCGTCTTCATCCCGTTCGTGAACGGCAAGCCGTCCGGCCCGCCGCGCGATATCCTGTCGGGCTTCCTCGCACCGGACGAGAAGGTGTCCTACGGACGCCCGGTCGGTGTCACGCTCACCTCCGACGGCGCTTTACTGGTGGCCGACGATGTGGGCGATGTGATCTGGCGTGTAACGGGCGCGGCTTAAGGGCCGCGGACTAGTCCGGCAGGCTCGTGGAGCACGCGTTAGTCGCGCGCTCCACGCTTCGACCTACTTCATCGTTGGCATCACGAATTCCGGCCCCTGCGCAATGCTCGTCGGCCAACGGCTGGTGACGGTCTTGAGGCGGGTATAGAAGCGTATGCCTTCCGGCCCGTGCATCGAATGGTCACCGAACAGCGAAGCTTTCCAGCCACCGAAGGAGTGGAACGCTACGGGCACCGGGATCGGCACATTGATGCCGACCATGCCGACGCGAATGCGATGAGCGAATTCACGCGCGACGTCGCCGTTCTGCGTGAAGATCGCCGTGCCATTGCCGTATTCGTTGTCGTTGATCATGCGCGCTGCCGTCGCATAATCCGGCGTACGCACCACCGCGAGCACGGGCCCGAAGATCTCTTCCTTGTAGATCTTCATGTCCGGCGTCACGTGATCGAACAGCGAGCCGCCGATGAAGTAGCCGCCCTCGTTGGACCGGAAGTCCCGGCCATCGACGACCAGCTTGGCGCCCTGCTCGACGCCGGAGTCGACATAGCCACGCACCTTGTCGAGATGCTGCTGGGTCACCAGCGGGCCCATTTCGGACTCGGCGTTGAAGCCCGACCCGACCTTCAGCGCACGGATCTTTGGCTCAAGCTTCGAGATCAAGGCATCCGCCGTCTTCTCGCCGACCGGCACAGCCACCGAAATCGCCATGCAGCGCTCGCCGGCCGAGCCATAGGCGGCGCCCATCAGCGCATCCACGGCCTGGTCGATGTCGGCGTCGGGCATCACCACCATGTGGTTCTTGGCGCCACCGAGTGCCTGGCAACGCTTGCCGGTGCTGGTCGCGGTCGAATAGATGTAGCGCGCAATCGGGGTCGATCCGACGAAGCTGATCGCTGCAACATCGGGATGATGCAGCAGCGCATCGACGGCTTCCTTGTCGCCATGCACAACGTTGAACACACCTGCCGGCAGACCGGCTTCGGCCAGCCATTCGGCAATCAGAAGCGAGGCCGACGGGTCACGCTCGGAGGGCTTGAGTACGAAGGTGTTGCCGCAAGCCAGCGCCACCGGGAACATCCACATCGGCACCATGACCGGGAAATTGAACGGCGTGATGCCGGCCACGACACCAAGCGCCTGACGTACGCCGTAGCTGTCGACGCGCGTGCCGACATTCTCGCTGACTTCGCCCTTCAGCAGCTGCGGAGCACCCACAGCGAATTCGACGACTTCGAGGCCGCGCTGGATTTCACCCTTGGCGTCCGACAGGGTCTTGCCGTGCTCCGAGGTGATCACCGCCGCGAGATCGTCGATGCGGTCTTCGCAGATGCGCAGGAATTTATTGAGAATACGGGCACGGCGCAGGGATGGCGTATCGGCCCAGCTTTCGGCAGCCGCGCTTGCGGCAGCAACCGCGGCGCCCACTTCGGACGTGCTGGCAAGACCCACCTGAGCAGTTTGCTCGCCGGTGGCCGGGTTGAAAACAGGCGATGTCCGGCCGCTGCGACCTGCCACCTGCTGTCCGCCGATATAGTGCTTGATTTCCGAAGCCATCGAACTCTCCTTTGATGCTCCGGCGGTCTTGCGCCGCTTCCCCGGCCCGGACAACGCGAAGTATTGCGGCTTCGATGTGCAGCAAATAGAGTCCGGCGATGGATTGGGACAAAGTTCGGATTTTCCTGGAAGTCGCCCGTACCGGCCAGATTCTGGGTGCCGCCAAGCGGCTGAAACTCAACCATGCGACGGTCGCGCGCCAGCTCACTGCGCTGGAAAAAGACCTCAAGACAAAGCTCCTGAACCGGCAGACGACGGGCTCGTCGCTGACGCCATCAGGGGTTGCCCTTCTGGCCGCCGCAGAGCGCGCCGAATCCGAACTGCTCAAGGTGGGATCGCAGCTGACATCGGCCGCCGACAAGGTGGCAGGCACGGTGCGGATCGGCGCGCCGGATGGGCTCGGCAATTATTTTCTGGCCGACAGGCTCGGCGGCTTTGCCGCAGCCAATCCGGATCTGATCGTCCAGCTCGTGGCGCTTCCCCGCACATTTTCGCTTGCCAAGCGCGAGGCCGATATCGTGGTGACGCTGGAGCGACCCGACGAAGGCAAGCTGATCTGCACCAAGCTCACCGACTACACGCTCAGCGTCTACGCGTCTGAGGACTATCTGGCTCGGTCGACGCCGATCCGCGAGCCCGGCGATCTCGCCGACCACCTGCTGATCACTTACATCTACGATATCATCTACAGCCGCGCGCTGGACTATGCATCGACCTTCAGCGAACTGATCACCCGCCGCTTCGAATGCGGCAGCGTGGTCGGCCAGCTTGAAGCAGTTCGTGCCGGCCACGGCGTCGGCATCCTGCACGACTATGCGGCGCAGCTTTATCCCGAACTGAAGCGTATCCTGCCAGCCAGCCGCTTCACGCGAAGCTACTGGCTGGTGTCACATCCTGACACGCACGACACCAGCCGGGTCCGTGAAGTCCGCCGCTATATCGTGGCAAAGGTGCGCGAGGCGCGCAGCCAGTTCGTCGTGCAATAGGCCACAGCCGCTGCACTCAGCTTGCGGAAACGACCGCGCCGAATTTGGTGAAGAACTCGCCGGCCAATTTCTTGGCGGTGGAGTCGATCAAGCGCCCACCGAGCTGCGCCAGCTTGCCGCCGATCTGGGAATCGACCTCATAGTGCAGGATCGTTTCACTGTCGCTCACCGCATCGAGCCTGATCGCAGCGCCGCCTTTGGCGAAACCGGCGACACCGCCAGAGCCTTCACCGGTGATCCTGTAGCCGTTCGGCGGGTCGAGATCACTCAGCGTGACCTTGCCCCCGAACGTCGCTTTCACCGGGCCCACCTTGATCACGACCGTTGCCGTCATCTCGGTCGGTGACGTCATATCCAGCACCTGACAGCCGGGAATACACTGCTTCAGCACAGCGGGATCGTTGAGCGCGGCCCAAACCTTGTCGCGCGAGGCCGGAACGGTTTGGCTGTCTTTCATCTGCATGGGAGTGACCTGTCTGCAAGCATGCGCGTCAGACCGCGCAATAACGTTCCTGGATTTCCTTGTCGGCAAGCAATGCCGCTGAGCTGCTCTCGTAAACGACCTCGCCCTGGTCCATGATGATTGCGCGATCAGCAAGGCGCAGCGCCCATTCGACATTTTGCTCGACCAGTAACAGCGTGACGCCCTGATCGCGCAGCTTGCGGAACAGCACGCCCATCTCCTCGACCAGCACCGGCATGATGCCCTCCGACGGCTCGTCGAGCAGGATCATCTTGGGCTTGGCTATGGTCGCGCGCGCGATGGCCAGCATCTGCTGCTCGCCGCCGGACATGGTGACGCCTTCCTGATCGAGGCGCTCCTTGAGGCGCGGAAAGCTCTCTGCGATTTCCTCGATGGCTTCGCGCTCGTCGATCTTCCCGCGGCTGGCAACGAGACCAAGCTGGAGATTTTCGCGCACCGTGAGTCCCGGAATGATCCGGCGCTCTTCGGGCACATAAGCAAGGCCGAGCCTGAAACGATCATGGGCGGGCATCGACGTCAGGTCGCTGCCGTCGAATGTCATGCCGCCCGTGGTTTTCGACATCAACCCCATGACCGAACGGATCGTGGTGGTCTTGCCGGCGCCGTTACGGCCGACCAGCGCGACGACTTCGCCCTGCGCCACCGAGATCGAGACCCCATGCAGCGTATGGCTGGCGCCGTACCAGGCGTTCAGGTCTTTGGTTTCAAGCATAGCCATCGTTCTGTCCCAGATAGACGCGACGAACCTCGGGGTCCGTCTGAATGTCGTGCGGCGTGCCATCAGCGATCAGCCGGCCATGGTGCAGCACCAGAATCCGGTCGCTGAGGCCGAGGATCATCTTCATCTTGTGTTCAACCAGGAGGATGGTCCGCTCCGCCGCCAGCTTCTCGAGCAGAGCCACCATTTCCTTGGTCTCTTCCGGACCCATGCCCGCGGTCGGCTCGTCCAGCAGCAGCACCTCCGGATTGGAGATCAGCGCGATGGCAATCTCCAACGCACGCTGCTGGCCATGGGCTAGAAACTTCGCGGTCTCGTCGCGCTTGGCGACCAGACCGACGGATTCGAGCGCCGCATCCGCCTTAGCATCCAGCTCGGTGAACCTGTTGCGGTTGGTCCAGATATTGTAGCGCGAGCGACTGGCCTGCGCAGCGACACGAACGTTCTCGTGGACGCTCAGATCGGGAAAGATGTTCGTGATCTGATAGGAGCGTGCGATGCCGCGATGCACGAATTCGTGCTGCTTCGTGCCCTTGAGATCGTCGCCCTTGAAGCGGATTGATCCGCTGGACGGCGTCAGCACGCCGGACAGCACATTGAAGAACGTGCTCTTGCCGGCACCGTTGGGGCCGATGATGGAGGTGACGCGGCCCGGCCGGAACTCCGTCGTCACGCCTTGCAGCGCGACGAAGCCGCCGAACCTCACTCCGATATCGTTGACGGCGAGAAGCGGCGCGTTCATCGCATGACCTTTGTGAGAAATGTGCCCCAGATGCCCTTGGGCAGAAACAGCACGAACAGCACGAAGATGGATCCGACGATGATCTGCCAGTGCGACGTCCACAGCGAGAACACGTCTTCCATCACCAGGAACACCAATGCACCGATGAACGGGCCGAAGAAGCTGCTGGCGCCGCCCAGCAGAGTCATCATCACGATCATGCCGGAGGACAGGTAGTGCAGCGAATCCAGCGGCACGAAGGCCAGATGCAGCGCCGACATAGTGCCGCCAAGCGCGCAGATCGTGCCTGACAGGGTAAATGACAACAGCTTGGTGCGCTCGACATTGTAACCGCAGGTCCGTGCGCGACGCTCGTTCTCGCGGATCGCCTCGATGGCGGCGCCGAAAGGTGAATTGAGAATGCGCGAGACCAGCCACAGTGCTGCGGCGGCGAACGCCATCAGCACATAGTATTTGTTGACCGGATCGAGGAAGTTAATGTCGAAGCCGAACAGATTGATCTTGTTGACGGTGAAACCGCGCAATCCGTTCTCGCCACCTGTCCAGGACGGCGTCTGGAGCGCCACGTAATAGACGAGCTGCGCGAGAGCAAGCGTCACCATCGAGAAGTAGATGCCGCGTGTGCGCGTGGACAGCGCGCCCATAACGAAGGCCAGCAGCGCACCGCCAATAACGCCCATCAGCACCGCGAGATACCAGGGCACACCGAACTGGCCGATGGCGATACCGGTGACGTAAGCCCCGGTGCCGACAAAGGCTGCATGGCCGAATGATAGCAGGCCGGTATAGCCGAACAGCAGATTATAGCCGACGGCGACCGTGCCGTAGATCAGGACGTTCACCGCCAGCGCCTTGGACGGCAGTAGCCACGGCAGCAGGCATAGCGCGAGGATCGACAGCGGGACGCGATATTTGATCACGAGTGATTTGAAGCGTGCAGGCTTACGCATGCTTGCAGAAGGGGAAACGGCGAGCGCCGGGGATGTCATGGTCCGCTCCGTTACGCGAGTTTGCCGAACAGGCCTTGCGGCCGGATCAGAAGAACGATGGCCATCAATGCGAACATCACGATGGTCGCCATTTCCGGTGCGAACAGCGCGGTCATGCTGATCACGACGCCGACCAGAAGACCCGCGATGATCGAGCCGACCAGCGAGCCGAGGCCGCCGATGACAGTCACGACGAAGGCTTCGGCCAGCACCAAGGCGCCCATCTCGGGATTAACTGACCGCATCGGGCCGGAGAGCACGCCGCCGAGCGAGGCGAGACCGACACCGAGCCCGAACACCAGCAACCAGACCTTGCTGATATCGACGCCGAGCACCTTCATCATGGTCGGATCGCGCGCGCCGGCGCGCACGATCAGGCCGAATTTGGTCTTCTCCAGCCCCATCCACAGCAGCACCACGACCAGGAAGACGACGCCGACAACGAAGATGCGATAGATCGGAAAGAATCCGACGCCGAGATCGACCACGCCGGTCAGTGACGACGGCGTGGGAAACGGAATGCCGTCACTGCCGAACACGATCCGCACGCCTTCCACCAGCACGTAGCTGAGGCCGAAGGTGAGCAGAAGCGGATCGTCGATCGAACGGCCGTAAAGTGGACGTATCAGGACATATTCGATCGCCATCCCGAACAGGCCGATCATGATGGGGGCAACGAGCAGCCCCCACCAGAAGCTGCCGGTCAATGAGGCAACCCATAGCCCGGCATAGGCGCCGACCATGAACAGCGCGCCATGCGCGAAGTTCACCACACCAAGCATGCCGAAAATGATCGACAGGCCGAGCGCGGTGATCACGAGGATCGCACCGAGGGCAACTCCGGAGAAGAGTTGCATCAGAATGAGTTCTGTATCCATGGACGACGAATGCTTTCGTTAGGCCGGGAAGCCGAGTTCAGTGCAGCTGCGCAGCACGCTTTCCGAAGCCGGCTCATTGGCCACGATGCTGAACAGATCGCTGTCGCCCTTCATATCGGCCTTCTTCTTGGACTCGAGCACGAGCACCGACTGGACCGACTGGTGATCGCATTTGCGATAATATTGCGGGCCCTTGGCGACATCGTATTTCAGGCCTTCCAGCGCCGCGATCACCTTGTCGGTGTCGGTGCCGCCGGCCACCTGCATCGCCTGCAGCAGCGACGAGACGCCGGTATAGCCATAGGCGCCGTAGTCGGTCGGGATCGCGCCGCCATTCGCCGCACGATAGGCATCGTTGAATGCCTTGGCGCTCGGCAACTGGCTCTCAAGGCCCCAATAGTAATTTGAACCGCCAACGACACCTTCGAACACTTCCGGGCTCACCGCCAGCCGCTGATTATGCAGCAGCACAGGCACGACGATCTTGGCCTGCTGCTTGAGGCCGAAATCCACCGCCTGCTTGATGGAATTGGCCTGATCGCGGCCGAAATTGCTGATGCACAGGATGTCAGGACGCATCGAGCGCAGACGCGGCATGAAGGTCGAGTAATCGGCCGCACCGAACGGGTGCATGATCTCACCAACGGTCTCGGCGCCGATCACGGCCTGCGCACGCTTGAATCCGCGCAGCATTTCATGGCCATAGGCATAGTCGGCCACGAGATGCGCAACCTTGGTGCCCTTCTTGAAGGCGTGCCGCGCCACCGCGCCTGCGGTCATCGTGGGATTCAGCGCTTCGTGGAAGGTGTATTTGCTGAAGTCCTTGACCTCGTTGATGGTGTCGGACTGGCTGATCGAGACATAAAGCACGCCGCGGGCGCGGGTGACTTCATTGACCGCGAGCTGCACCGCGCTGGACAGTGATCCGACGATCGCATGCACCTTGTCTTTTTCGATGAGCTCGAGCGTGCGAGTCGCCGCCTCGCCGCCATTGAGCTTGTCATCGCGCACCAGCAGCTCGATCTTGCGACCGTTGACGCCGCCCTTGTCGTTGAACTGCTTGACGGCAAGCTCTGCGCTCTTGACCTGATCCTTGGCTTCGGCAGCGAACGGGCCGGTCAGCGGTGTCGGAAAGCCGATGCGGATCGTGTCGTCGGCCGCGCGTGCGACCCACGGCATGGCGACGATGCTCGCGCCGGTGCCGAGCGCGGCCAGCACATTGCGGCGTGAAATATGATTGCGTTTGGTGTCTCGAATGTCCTTCGTCATGATGTCCTCCGTTTGATTTCTTTTATGGGTCAGATGTGTCCAAGCGCCTTGAGTATTCGCGCCGGTGTCATTGGCACCTGCGCGACCGTGCCTCCGAATGGCTTCATCGCGTCATTCATCGCATTAAGCGCTGCTGCCGATGCCGCAGCCGTACCGGCTTCGCCGACACCCTTGGCACCGAGCTGGGTATCCAGCGTCGGCGTCTCGACATGTCCGATCTCGATGTCCGGCATCTCCACCGCCATCGGCACGAGATAGTCGGCGAGCGAACCATTGGTGAGCTGGCCGTTGTCTCCGTAGACGCATTCCTCGAAGAACGCCGCGCCGAGCCCCTGCACGACGCCGCCGCGGATCTGCTCATCGACCAGCAACGGATTGATGACACGGCCGCAATCCTCGACCACCCATAGTTTGAGGATCTTGACCAGACCGGTCTCAACGTCGAGTTCGAGATGACAGGCCTGGACACCATTGGTGAAGGCAAAAGGATAACCCTGCGGCGCATAGTGCTGCGCGACGGACAGCTGCGCCTGGGTGCCGGGCGGCAGTGTATCGGAACGGAAATAGGCGATACGCGCGATCTCGGCGAGTTCGATGCGCTGCTGCGCCGTCGCGGCATCGACGATCCAGCCACTGTGGATGTCGAGCTTCTCCGGCTCGTCCTGCAGGATGGCCGCAGCCACGGCCAGCACATTGGCCTTCAGCTTCTTGGCCGCCTGCAACGCCGTTTCGCCGCCGATGCCGGCGCCACGGCAAGCATAGGTCGCACCGCCATGCGGGGTGGTGTCCGTGTCGCCTGTCATCACCTTAATGCGATTGCTATCGACGCCGAGATGTTCGGCGACGATCTGCCCGATGATGGTCTCGGTGCCCTGCCCGAGTTCGGTCACCGAGATCGAGCAATGAACATCCCCTGACGGCGTGATCTTGATGATGGCGCCATCCTGCGACGAGATGCGCGCACCGCCGACGCCATAGAAGGCCGGGCCGGGATTGGTGATTTCCACGAAGGTGGCGATACCGATACCGCGATGAATGCCTTTGGTCCGCAGCTCGGCCTGTTCGGCGCGCAGCCGGTCGTAATCCATCATCTCCCGTAGCTTAGCGAGACAGGCGTGATGCGACAGCGCCTCGAATTGGTATCCGGTCGGCGACGTGCAGGGATAGGCATCGTCGGGGATCAAGTTGCGGCTGCGGATGTCGAACACATCCTGCGCCGTCTTGTCGGCGATCATGTCCACCAGACGCTCGGTGACGGTGCAGGCCACCGGATGCCCAACGGCGCGGTACTGGCTCATCTGCACCTTGTTCTGGAACACCACCTGCAGATCGGCCCGGTAATTCCTGAACGTGTAAGGCGCGCCCATCAGGCGGTAGACCTGATTGCCTTCGACCACACTGGTGCGCGGATAGGCAGAGAAAGCGCCGATGCCGGTAACGTCCTCCACATCCATCGCCAGGATGTTACCCTCTGCATCGGCCGCCATGCGGGCGCGGACGCGGTGATCGCGCGCATGGATGTCCGACACAAAGGATTCAATACGGTCGGCGACATATTTCACGGGACGGCCAAGCATCATGCTGAGTCCGACCACCGCCATGTCCTCGTGATACATGTGCAGCTTCATGCCGAACGAACCGCCGATATCCGGTGCGATCACGCGGACGCGGGATTCAGGGAGGCCGTAGTGGCGGGCATAGATGTCTTGGAACTGATACGGCGTCTGCGTCGCATGATGCACCGTCAATTGCCCTTCGCTGGCATCGTAATCAGCGATGATCGCGCGCGGCTCCATGGTGACCGCCGTATGGCGGCCGAAGTGAAACTCCTCCTCCACCACATGCGCGGCGCCGGCGAAGACATCCTCGACACCACCGGTATCGATCTTACCGTGGAAACAGAGATTGCTGCCGAGTTCCGGTGAAATCACCGGCGCATCCGGTGCGCGCGCAGCGTCGATATCGACAACGGCGGGCAGTTCATCGAACTCGATATACACCGCCTCCGCTGCATCTTCAGCCAGTGCGCGCGTATCGGCCACGACCGCGACAACCGCCTGGCCGGACCATACGACCTTGTCGATCGGCAACGGCAGCTGCGGCGGTGACTTCATGCCCTTGAAGTGATCCATGGTACCGATCCATGGCGCGCACAGTTTTGCGAGATCCTCGCCGGTAGCCACCAGTCGCACGCCGGGCATCTCGCGCGCCGTCGTCGCATCAATCGAGACGATGCGGGCGTGCGCATAAGGACTGCGTACATAGGCGACATGCAGCATGCGCGGCAGCGTGATGTCGGTGACATAGCGTCCACGGCCGGCCAGCAACCGCTTGGCGTTGGGGCGCGGCACCGAGCGGCCGATATAGGAATTCGGACGGTCAAGTGGGGTCAGCACGCTCATACGCCGACCTCCTCGGACGCCTGAGCAATCACACCAGCATCGCGGTCGCGCGCGACCTTCTCGATGGCATCGACGATGGCTTCATAACCGGTGCAGCGGCAGTAATTTCCAGATAGCGCGTCGCGAATTTCCTCACGCGTGGGCACGCCCGGCTGTGACAGCAGGCTATGCGCGGTCATCAACATGCCGGGCGTACAGAAGCCACATTGCAGGGCATTACGCTGATGGAACGCCTCCTGGATGTCCGCAATCACCGCCCGATCACTGAGACCTTCTACCGTCTCGATGGCCGCCCCGCTCGCCTGCACCGCGAAGGTCAGACAAGAATGTACGACGCGGCCATCCAGAATAACCAGACAGGCGCCGCAAACGCCCATCTCGCAGCCGGTATGGGTGCCGGTCAGTTCCAGCGTCTGGCGCAGGAAATCCGCTAGCGTGATGCGCGGCGCGATGCTGTGCGACACTTCTGTGCCGTTCACCGTCATGGTGACATTGACGAGATCGCTCATGCGCCCTGCCTCTCGATCTCGACCAGCAGTCGACCGAGAAGAACGCGCGCAAGATGGCGCTTCATGGCAGGCGGCGCGTGCTCGTCTTCAGGCGGATCGAGATCGTCGCCAACGACGGCCTGCGCCGCAGCGATCGCGGCCTGATCCAGCCTCTTGCCGACCAGACTGTCCTCGGCCTGCCGGGCGCGCAGCGGCGTGCTGCCGACGGAGAAGAACGCAATACGCACCTGTTTGACGACGTCATCGACGAATTCGGCGAGAACACCGCAGCCGACCAACGCAAAGTCGCCACGCCGACGCGCAAGCTCATGAAAGGCCCAGCGATGACTGGGCTGAACCACCGGCACATGAATCGCGACAAGCAGCTCGCCCGGTTCGATCGCTGTCTGAAACAGATCGAGGAAGAAATCGTCGGCCGGCACGCGGCGTACGCCGTCGCGGCTAGCAATTTCGAGCTCGGCGCCCAGCGCCAACGTCATCGCCGGGAATTCCGACGCAGGATCGGCATGAGAGATACTGCCGCCGAGGGTGCCTTTGTTTCGTATAGCCGGATGCGCCACATGCGGCGCGGCTTCGCTGTAGAGCGGCGCGTGCCGGCGGATCAACGGATCGGTCAGCACTTCGTGATGGCGGGTGAGCGCGCCGATGCGCAACCAGTCACCCTGCAGGTCGACACCACGAAGCGTCGAGATATGCGCGATGTCGATCAGCAATTGCGGCGCCTGCAACCGCAAGGCAAGCGCCGGCACGAGGCTCTGGCCACCTGCGATGTAACTCGCATCGTCGCCGGCTTCCTCGAACGCTTTCAAAGCCTCCACCACCGTGGAAGCCCTCACATAGTTGAACGCCCTCGCCTTCAACGTCTTCTCCCTAAACGTCTCACGGACGTCCAGTTGTGACCATTTGGTCGGAAATCTAGAACACGTCGATTTCCCCGGGTCAACTTAAAATGACCATTTGGTCTCTTTTTCGAATTGAGCTATTCAGAACTCCCGCAACGCGAAGCAAAAATGGCAAAAAAGCCCATCAAATCAGTCGAAAAACCACCGCGTCGCAACATGCGCGCGGCGGAGCGCGAGCGCTTCATCGTCGATGAAGCCGTGAAATTTTTCGCGGAACACGGCTTCGGCGGGCAAACGCGCGAACTGGCGAAACGCATGGGCATCACCCATTCGGCAATCTATCGCCACTTCCCGAGCAAAGAGGCGCTGATCGAACGCGTCTATGAAGAGATCTATCTCAGCCGCTGGTCGCCGTCCTGGGCCGGCCTGATCCAGGATCGCACGCTGTCGCTGCAGGCCCGGCTGTCGCGCTTCTATCTCGAATATGTCGAGCAGGTCTTCGAATACAACTGGGTGAGAATCTTCGTCTTCTCCGGGATGAAATCGTTCGACATCACCAAACGGTATCTTCAGATCGTCCGCGAACAAATCATCGAGCCCGCCTGTTGCGAACTTCGTCACGAGTTGAAGCTGCCTTCAAGCGATCAGGTCCCGCTGTCGGAGCGCGAAGTCGAAATGTTCTGGGGTTTGCACGGCCGCATCTTCTATATGGCCATCCGGCGTTTCGTCTACGACACGCCGACACCGGAGCGACTGGACGACATCGTCAACGACGCAGTGAGGGTGTTTCTTGATGGCTCAAAACAGCTGATGCCTGAGCTTGTACAATCGGCATCATGACATTTGTAGCACAGCCACACCGGCAGATTGATCAAGCTGCTCGAGCGCATGAAGTGCAGCTACGGAGCCAGGTTCTGCCGCGGCATTGATGTGACCCGGCACCGGCGCACGCATTTTGCGTCGAAAGAGTGAGATCGCGCCACACCGACATTACGGGCTTTCCGAAGTGCGACGCCCGAAATGGGCACCCGAGGTCGGAGAGAAGCTTGCTGTCGTCGTCACGAGTGCAACTGCAGCAGAGGAAAGCGAAACGCGCGTCACCGAGTATCATTTCTCTCAGCGATACTTATGCGCGCTTGTGTAGTTCCTTCACCGCATCGGGACTATCGAAAAGTACCGCTGCGAACAGATTGAATCGTTACGCACCGTGCTAACACTTCTCTGATACCAGCCTCCAAGTTTTAGCACAATAAACTCACTGTTTCGTCCGGTGCTGCGACAAACTCCCGCCTCAAACGTAAACAAACGTTAATCCATGGGCGCTTCGATCAAAGCTAACGCAGAACTGTAGTTACATACCTGCATTTACTTTTACGAAGATTCTTGGGGGCCTCGTCAACGTACTACAATACAGGGGAACGGTATTGGCAACATTACACTACGCATCAGGCGACAACATCGACGCACAAGGTAACTTCACCCCAGCTCAAGCAGGCTTCAATCTTGCCGACGTTTCGTCGGTGGAGCAAGTGAACGCTTTGCCGGCAGGCGTGAGGGGCCTCGTCTGGCTCGATCAGGGTGACGGCGTCACCCAGAGCTTCATCGACGCTGTGAAACCTTACATCGGTAATCCCAACGTCTACGGTTTCTTCCTTAAGGACGAGCCAGATCCCACGGGGCAGTGGAATACCCTCGTGACCGCTGCAAACCTGAAGGCTGAGTCCGATTGGATTCACGCCAACGTTCCGGGTGCGAAGACGTTCATCACCATGATGAACATGGGATCTTCGGATAATCCCAGCTTCGCGAATACGTACACCCCGGAGAACACCCATATCGACCTCTTCGGAATCGATCCGTATCCGGTGCGGTCGGATAGCTCGACAGTCGACTACAGCATGATTGACAAGGCTGTCGCTGCCGCCAAAGCCGCCGGAATTCCGGAGGCCAGCATCGTCCCGGTATTTCAGACATTCGGCGGCGGTAACTGGGTCACCGATCAGGGTGGTCACTATGTGATGCCGACCGCCGCGCAGGAACAGCAAATGCTCGACCATTGGGCATCTGTCGTTCCCAATCCGGCTTTCGACTACGCCTACGCCTGGGGATCGCAGAACGGAGACGTGGCGCTGGAAAACTCGCAAGCGCTCCAGAACGTATTCCTGCAGCACAATACGAGCACGACGACGGATTCGACGTCGACTGGAAGCACGACTCCGGTTGACACGTCGAGCAGCAACCCGACGACGCCGGTCGATACGTCGCATAGCGGCACCTCGACGGATACGACGTCTTCGAGCGATTCTTCGACGACGCCCACGGCCTCTCAGCCAACGACGACGGCGCCGACCACCGATACCAGCGGCTCCGGGCACAACCACCATCACAAGGCTGACTCCTCCCAGTCGACAGATGGAAGCACATCGTCCGGTTCCGGAGGTGGACACCATCACCACGGATCCGCGGCAAACGCGTCCGTGAGCACTGCAACGGATACCGCTTCCAGCAGCGTTACCGACACAGCGTCGGTCGACACCTCGACTGCGCCCACGACCACCGAGCCAACGACGACGGCGCCGACCACCAACGCCGGCCACTCCGGGCATAACCACCATCACAAGCTGGACTTCTCCCAGCTGACTGATGGAAGCACATCATCCGGAGGTGGACACCATCACCACGGATCCGCGGCAACCGCGTCCGTGAGCGTTGCAGCGGATACCGCTTCCAGCAGCGTTGTCGACACCTCGACTGCGCCTACGACCACCGAGCCGACGACGACGGCTCCGGCCACCGACGTCGGCAACTCCGGGCACAACCACCATCACAGGCTGGACTTCTCTCATCTCACGGATGGGAACAAATCTTTCTGGGGTGGTCATCATCAGCACGCATCCGCTTCGCCCGCTGCAACCGCAGCAGCGACGGCTGCAACGGATACGGCTTCGAGCGACGTCACCGACGCAACTCTGGCGCCGCATCTGGATCTCGCCAGCCTCCACAACAACCATCACGTGGATCACCATTCGTGGCACTGGTAAACCCGCAGAACTGAGTCTGCGACAAAGAACGACATATGCGCGGTGATCCGCGCATATGAAAGCGACTTGGGGGGCCTTCATGGCCCCCCATTTGGGGATCATCGCGGCCAGTATGGTCACGAGAGGAATGCCGTCTCGCGCAGTGCGGGATGTGTTGAGTACGAGTGCCCTCGCACTCGCTTTTCCGTATGTAATTTCTCTAACCGTTTGTGCCGTCCGATCCGGGCGGCCTGGATGCACACATGTATACTTCAGCAAGACCGCCCGCGCTTGCGGACGCTTTCCGCCAGATACGTCCAGGCCTGCTTGCCGCTGGCGGGCTGTCTATCTTCATAAATCTCCTGGTGTTCGTTTCGCCGCTTTATACGATGCAGATCTACGATCGCGTGCTGACGAGCCGAAACGCGATGACGCTGTTGCTGCTTTCGCTGATCGCGCTCGCGCTTTTCATCAGTTACGCAGCACTCGAGCACTTTCGCAGCCGTGTTCTCGTGCAAACCGGAATTCGCTTCGACCATTTGCTGTCAGGAGAAGCTTTCGAAACGGCTCTCGCGCAGGCAGTGCGCACAGGAAGCTCGCATCATGTTCAGCTGTTGCGCGACGTCGACACATTGCGCGACGTTCTATCCGGCGGCGTGATCACGTCTCTGATGGACGCACCCTGGACTCCGATTTTTCTCGGCATGTGTTTTCTGCTTCATCCGTCGATCGGCATGGTTGCTCTGACAGGCGCGCTGGTCATCCTTGCGCTCGCCTTTCTCAATGAGCGCGCCACCAAAGCGCCGCTGATGGCGGCTTCGTTCAAGAATCTCCACGCTCTGGACCGATTGACGTCCTCGCTTCGTAACGCGGAAGCGATCCGTGGTCTCGGAATGGGGCCTGCCATACGCGCCGCCTGGGGCGTCACGCATGGACAGGCGCTCGTTGAAAGCGCCAAGGCCGGAGAACGCGGCGGAACGCTGCTCGCAATCTCGAAATTTCTGCGGATGGCGATTCAAGTGGCGATTATGGGCGTCGGGGCCTACCTGGCAATTCATCAGGAGATTTCGGGAGGCGTTCTCTTCGCTGCCTCGCTGATCATGGGGCGTGCGCTCGCACCGGTAGAGGCGGCCGTCGCGCAATGGAGAGCGTTCGTGTCGGCGCGGACGTCTTTTTCCCGCCTCGACGAGGCTCTGCGGACGCGGGCGACGGAAAGACAACCGACGCGATTGCCGCCCCCGGTCGGCAACATCTCCGTCGAGGCTTTGACCGTTATGGTACCGGGATCGCAGTTGGCGGCGATTTCCGATGTCAGTTTCCGGCTGTCACCTGGCGAAGTTGTTGCGATCGTCGGTGCGTCCGGTTCCGGAAAATCTTCCTTAGCGCGCGCGCTGGTTGGAGCCTGGCCAGCCGCACAGGGTTGCGTACGCGTCGATGGAAATGACATCCGGCATTTCGAGGCCAGTTTCCTTGGACAAAGTTTCGGTTACTTGCCGCAGGATGTTGAATTATTCGCCGGGACCGTCCGCGACAACATCGCTCGCTTTCGTGACGGCGCGTTGGATGAACAGGTTGTCGAGGCGGCGCAGCTGGCTTCGGCGCATGCCATGATCCAGCGGCTGCCGCAGGGCTACGACACTGTCATCGGGGAAAACGGGGCGGGTCTTTCCGGCGGCCAGCGACAACGCATCGGGTTGGCCCGCGCACTTTTTGGCAGGCCCGTCTTTGTCGTGCTCGATGAACCGAACGCCAATCTGGATGGTGACGGCGATCGTGCTCTGGCTGACGCCATCCAAATGCTCCGTAAGCAGCGTGTGACGATCGTGATCATCAATCACAGACCAAATCTCCTTTCATTGGTCGACAAGATTGTTTTCATGCATGACGGACGCATCGGGCGCGCGGGTACGCGCGAAGAGCTTCTTCCCTTGCTTCTTGGTGAGACCGTTGCGCCCATGCGCCGCGAACCGCGGATCGCAACAGAAAGCCACCGAGTTGATGGGGCCTCGCGTCATGCGCCGTTCCCAAGTTCGGCTCGGCCTGTCCATGTCACGAGGCAATGATGAAGATTCCAAAATTGCGAGCAGAGATTGCTGCTCAGGACGAACTGGCGCGACTCCTCAGACGTTTGAGCGATGGCGGCCACGCGTTTCGCAGGCCTGATGTCTTGCAACGATTTATGGAGATCAAGGCGCGGTTGCTGATCTGGCTATCAAAGGTATGGCTGTCGATATCCCCGAATCGCGACGCCGGGAACGCAAATGGCGGCCCATCGGGCGATTGGCGCACTCCGGCGAGACGCGGCTTTGGCATCGTGTTCCTGACCTTCGTTGTGTTTGGTGGTTGGGCTGGCCTGGCCTCCATCGACGGTGCCGTCGTGGCTGCGGGCTCGATCGTCGTCGAGAGCGACCGTAAGTCCGTTCAGCACCTGGAAGGTGGCATCGTCCAAAGCCTGATGGTGAGGGGCGACGCGCATGTCGAACAGGGACAGGTGCTGTTGCGACTCGATCCAACACAGGACCGGGCGCGGGAGGAGATGGCGCGTTCGGCCGTGTATTCGGCAATCGCGGAAGAGGCGCGTCTGCTTGCGGAAGCCGATGGGGCCGATACGATCACGTTTCCATCCGAACTGACGCAGAAGGCCTCCGATCCCTCTGCGCAGCGTGCCATGGGTGACCAGAAGCGGCGGTTCGAGGAACGCCGCGTCGCGCGAAAGATCGAGGTTTCGATCCTTGAAGAAAAGATCGGACAGGCGCAGCGCCAGATCCAGGGAAACGCTGCGCAAAGCAAGGCTGCACGCGCGCAGTTCGAGAGCATGGCGCAGGAATATACCAAGCTCAAGCCGCTCGCCGACCAGGGGATTGTTCCGTTCGCGCGGATTGCGACTCTGGAGCGTTCCAAATCCGATCTTGAGGGCCGAATTGGTTCATACGACGCCGACATCGCGCGCTTCGGACGGATCATCGACGAAGCACGGTTACAGATCAATCAGGTCGGGCAGAAAGTTCTGGAGGAAGCCACCGGTAAGCTTGCCGACACCCGCGCTCAGCTCGCCGACGCGCGCGAGAAGCTGCGCATGGCCGCAGACGTTCTCGGTCGAATGGACGTTCGCGCATCTCGCTCCGGACGTATCGTCAATCTGAAAGTCCACACGGTCGGCGCGGTGATCAAGCCGGGCGACGTCTTGATGGAAATCGTACCGGACAACGACGTCCTCGTGGTTGCCGCGAAAATATCCTCTCTCGACGTCAATCACGTACAAATCGGTATGCCCACGGAAGTTCGGCTTCCCTCGTTCAAGGCTCGCTCGACGCCGATCGCCATCGGCGAAGTTCTTTCGGTGGCAGCTGATGCGCTTCGCGACGAAGCCACGCACCAGCCTTACTACGAAGTCAAAGTTTCAGTGCAAGTGACCAAATTTCCCGACAAAATTCGCGAGAAGCTCAAACCCGGCATGATGGCCGACGTCCTGATCGCGACTGGTGAACGCACCGTTCTTGCCTATCTCATGCAACCGATGACCGATGCGATACGGCGTGGCATGCGGGAGGACTAAGGAGGCCAACCGGCGTCGCGACTTGCCTAAGCCTCGCCGCGGCTTGGTTCAGTTCAGCACAACCGTCGTTGCCGCAATGCCAAGACATTGAAGATGTTGGAGCGTTGAATGGACGAGAGGGTGCGAAGGGCAGCTGCGAACTGGTCGCGTTGTCCTGCACTCGTACGCGCGTCGGTCAGGGCGCGGGCCAGTTGCATGCCGTCGCCATCTTGCGTCGGATGGCATTCAAGCCGACCAATTGAAACGTACTTTCATATGCCGGACCTTTCCCAACGTGGACTTTAACGAGAAGCTGGCTACCATCCGGCATTGAACGGAGCAAGCGGACGACGTCGCCTGGAAAGGCAAGACTTTTCCCCACTTCTATGGCTCTCCAGCGCTGTTCAACAGCCGGCTCTTCGTTGATCCGGTGCGCGACCTTCACCTCACCATCCGGGACCTGCTTCCAGGACCCCTTTGTGGAAATTATCAACTCCGTGCGATGGGCGCGACAATGGATGGCGAGCGCGGAGGCAGCATTTTGCGATGCTGTGCGCGCTGTCATCAGCGCCTCAATCTGCGGCTGATAATCCACCGGAGAGGTGGTCTCGCTGATGATCCAGTTCGGACTTGAAGACGGCGTGGTAGCGTGGGTTTCGGTCATCTCCCCCAACAGCTCATCGACGCACTTCAAGCGCTCCATGCCTTCAAACTGTGAGCAGGTCTTCAGGCGATCTATGGCGCCACCGGTTTGAGCACACACAGTCTGGCTCATAACCAAGAGCACAGCCAGACCGAGAGTACCCGTGTCCTTCATGGGGACCGTCCCGCTGTTACGGCTTGCGGAAGATCAAGCCATTCCTGCGCCGGCTTAAACCGGCCGAGGCTCGGCACGCTGGCCCGCAGATTGACCTCTTTCCATTTCGGATCGAAACCAGGGGACTGCAACCGGTCGAAGCGACCAAACAGGTGATCGACAAGGCGCGCCACGCGCCGGTATCGGTCAGACTGTTGTGGCCAGTTATAGGCCGCAAGAATGGTGGGGACTGCAATCGTCGCTATCCGCTCACCTTTCGGCACCAGACTCGGATAGTCCGCCGCATCGATAGACGATGGAAGATAGTAGTCCTCAAATTTGGCGCCGTATTCGACGGGGAGGAACTTAAATCCGGGATCCCAGCGTCCCTTCAGAAAAGCGTCGACGGGCTTTGACGTCACAAACACAACGGCCGCGATTTCTCCGCGCTTCATTTGCTCCAATGCGACCTGGTGCGGAATGAACATCTTTTCCACGTTTAGTCCCAGCCGACTGAAGATCAGCGGACCGGAATAGGCGGCTGCCGTACCTTGCGTATTGAAATTGACCTTTTTTCCCTTAAGCTCTTCGAGCGACCGGATCTCCGGGCGGACGAATATGTGCAGTTCGGACGGAAAGAGGTTCAGAACGTAAACGATGCGCCGTTCGATAGATGGAACTTGAGCTTTATATTCCTCAAGAGCATCCGTGTTGATGATCGCCGCATCAACGCCTCTAAGATACAGCAGCGAATTGACGTTTTCCGTTGCTCCGCGCGTCACGATCGGGAGGACGTGAAGCTTATCCTCCTCGTTTACGACGCGAGCGATCTCTGCCGCGAGACGAAGCGGAGCCCCTTCAATGAGCCCGCCGGCGAGGCCGACAGTCCATGCATTGATGCGCTCTTTCGCGGCCGTTTCGGTCCTTTTCACCGCCGCCATAGCCTGCGTCTCGCGCGTCGGGAGAGATTGGGCATTGGCAGCCAGTTGCAGCCCGAACGCCGCTAATGCCATAGCAAATGAGAACTTGATGAGCGACATGCGAGTCTCCATTCTCGGAATGACCATCTAGGGCTGACGCGTCAGGAGCAGGCTGCTATTTCAGCGACTCAATCCTCGCCTTCGCATCCTCAATGCCGCCCGCCTGTGCCTTTTCATACAGTTCGAGTGCCTTTCTGGAATCACCGTGGACCCCACGTGCGCTCCACGATTTCAGCACGCGGGCGTCGTAGGTCTCCGCGAGCATAAAGGCGGCTCGCGCGCTACCATGTCCAAGAGCGTGTTCAAGCAATGGGCGCGCCCCGCTGATGTCAGCTTGCCGGAGCAATGCGTTCGCCCGAACAAGCAGTCTCTGTTCGTCCGCCACAGAATAGGGAGCGACACTCGCCAGCACGGTTGCCTCTGATGCCACGGGGACTTTCGGCTCCACACTTGGCACGGCTTCGCGAGCGGTCGACCGTGCTTGCGGTCGCGTTTCCAACACGGACGATCGTTCCGCATATGAAGCGACGGCCTGAGTGGAAGCCCACTGCGGCAAGGCGCTCTTTCCCTCGGTCGTCTTCGCACGGGGCTCCGCCGCGCCTTCGTTCCGGCCAGTAGGGGCGGGTTGGCGCGAAGCGAGAGTCTGAGAAGCACTCACGGCAACAAGCTGCTGGTTTCGAGCCTCCAGTTGGTTCTTAACAAGAGCAAGCTCCTGTACAAGTGCGTCAGCACGCTCGCGCTCGCTGGCAAGAGCTCGCTTCTGCTCTGCTGCCGTGGTGTTGCTGGCCTCCGTCACCCGAAGCACCTCAGCGTGTGCCGCCGCGAGGCGGCTGGCATGCTCCTCGATCTGCTGACGCGCCGAGGAGAGCTCGCGGGCGACTGCCTCGGTCCGGCTGCGCTCCTTTGCAGATGCGCGCTCTTGTTCGACCTTCGCAGCCTCGACGATCCGCGCAGCCTCCGGCGTCGCGGCACGCGCCGCGTCGAGTTCGGTCCGGAGAGAGATCAATTCACGCTTGAGGGCTTCCGTCCCGTCTTGCTGCTGTTTGAGCTGCTGTTCGAGCGCCTGCTTTTGCTCGATCTCTGCCGCGGTGGCTTTTGCGGCGTCCGAAGCTGCGATCCGCACCGTATCGAGTTCCGCCCGAAGGGAAGCAAGGTCATGGGCGGGCGCGTCTGCCTTCCACCGCTCCTGCTGTTCGAGCGCCTGTTCTTGCTTGATCTCTGCCTCGGTGGCTTGCACGGCTTTCGAAATCACGATCCGCGCCGCGTCGAGTTCCGTCCGAAGGAAGGCAAGCTCACGCATAAGGTCGATTGTTTTGTCTCGCTCCTGTTCGAGCGCTTGCGTTTGCCTGATCCCTACCTCGATGGCCTGGGCAGATTCCTTGCCTGCCACCCGCGCCGTCTCGAGTTCCGCCCGGAGGGTCGCAAGTTCACCCGCAAGGGCGTCTGCCCTAGCTCGCTCTTGATCAAGCGCCTGTCTTAGCGTGGTGCCGGTCGCTTCAGCCGTCGACTGGGCCGCATTGAGTTCTGCTCGGGGGGGCGCGACAAGCACAGGTGCAAGGGCTTCAGCCCTGTTCCGCTCCCGTGTTTGAGAAGATTCGGAGGCCTGCGCGCGGAATTGGCTTTCACCGCATAGCCCATCCTCCGCAGCCCCAATGAAGGCCCACAGAATGCAAGCTCCTACTGCAGACGAGGCACGCGCAGCGGTTCTGCTTGTTGCGCGGGAGCCCTCAACAGCTTTGGATCGCGGTAGCCAATGCGATGCTACCTCAACTGCCTGTGACCACATCGTGACAACTCAGGTGAGCTTTTATGTGTGTCCATTTTGATGACACAGCCTTCATCGGCCGTTTGTCGATGTAGCAATGGAAGTAGTCACAACGAGGTAGGCGCACCAATCGCGGCAATTAAGTAGATCACGCCTGCATTGTCTGAACCATTGTTGACCCGCCTGTTCGCGCGCGATTACGCTATCGCGCACACTTGAGCCCGCACTCCCAGCACACTCAAGGAAACAACATGAACAGATCACTCGTCGTCTTCGCCAGCATGGCCGCCGTTGGGAGTATCTTGATGCTGAGCACCCAAACCAGCGGCGCTGTAGAAATCAATACGTCTGCCAAGACTTCTGCCAAAATGAACGCCAACGCCAAGGTGACCACCGCCGCCATCCGAACGCAGCCACATCGGCTCGTTGTACAGGTTAACGTCAATGACCCCGCAACAATGAATCTCGCTCTCAATAATGTCAGCAATGCAGCTCAGCACTACAGCGAGATCGGTCAAAAGGTTGGGATCGAAGTGGTCGTTTTTGGACCCGGACTGCATATGCTGCGAGATGACACCTCTCCCGTCAAAGCGCGCATCAAATCCATGAGCGAAACCATGCCACAGCTGACCTTTTCAGCATGCGGGAACACCCGCGAGAATATGGCAAAAGCTGAGGCGAAAGATATTCCTCTTATCCCGCAGGCCAAGGTCACCAAATCCGGAGTGGTACGGCTCATGGAGCTGCAAGAGCGAGGCTGGAGCTACTTGCGACCTTGATCCAGAGGGGCCTCTGCGATCTGCATCGCCTAGTTCCAATCTGTTGGATCTGTTGTTCGAAGATCAGGAATAGGACGAGGTGATCGCTCGTTCGATGACCGGTCGGTTGACGGTCAAATGCGGGTCAATCACGAGATCGAGATGGCCGCCAGCAATCGGAATAACCTCCAGTTTTGCAAACAGAGAGTCCCATCCGAGGTGTGCTGGTGACCCTCGCCGGTTGCAAAGGAATAGCGTTCCGGTAATTGGCAAGCGAGGTTTGGCACTCGCCACCCAGCGGCCGAATTCCTGCATCCGGAGAATCTCCTCAAGCTCCAACTTGAGCATGAAGCGGGTGCCGGCCAAACGCGTCCAGATCCTCGCATCGAGAATTCGACAGAACTTCACCTCCCAGTGGAGTCGAGCAACACATTTTGCGATAGCGCGACACAGCATTCGGTACATCGTAACCCGGTGTGATCTAACTCGTTGCAGCGTACGTGACAGGGTCTCCCGATAGTCACTCCTGCGGGGGCCGATATTCGTATCCAGAATGCCCAGAAATTTCACCGACCGGCCTTCCGCAATCAGCCGGGCTGCCACTTCAAATGCGACGCCGCCACCCAGCGAATAGCCGATCAGACGTATGTCGCCGCGAGGATGAACGGCGTTGATCTGTTCCAGCGCCAACGTCGCCATGTGGTCGACCGAGCCGCATCCGGTCAGGGCAGACGTCAGATCCGGGTAGCGGATCGGGATCACATGAGCCGTCTTGCTCAACTGTGCCCCGAACGCCGCCAGACTCGGACCGTAACCTATCGAGCCTGGCAACATCACCAGATGAGGTAGGAGTTCCCCCGCGGCTTGTTGCTGCTGCGATCGGCCACCTGCAGCGACGATCTGAATCATATCGGCTGCGCTCATGTCCACCGTGAAGGCTTCCATATTGAGCTCTTGGCCGACCAGCTCTTCCAGCTCCATCACGCATCGCAGAAGCTTGAGGGAATCGCCACCTGCCTCGTCCCAGCGGCTGGCAACGTCGGTCGTACCTAGGATCCGCGCCCATACCTGCGCCACTATTTTTTCGGCTTGCTTCACTTCACCCGCCCCTGGAGGCTGAGGTGGGGCCGGACCTCTTCGGCTCTTGGTATCCAGCACCTTGAGTTTCGCGACATCTATCTTTCCGCCAGCGAGGCGCGGAAGCTCCGCGATTTCATGCAATCTGGTGGGATGCAATGCGGTCGGAAGCGTCTGCCTGATGACGTCCCGAACGTCAATTGTGAATGTTGCCTTTGCCTCGGCGCCTGGCGATGCAAAAATAACCAGCTCGCTTGAATCGGTGACGATGGCGACGGCGTCACTTACATAGGGAATTCTGCGTACGACAACCTCGAGTTCAGCCGGCTCGACACGCCGTCCATTGATTTTGAGCTGACGCCCCTTTCGTCCCAGCATCTGCATCAATCCGCGCGCATCGACAGTAACAAGGTCGCCTGTCGGGAAGATGCGGCAACCGTCGTCATCCGAGTCAGGCAATGCAGGGAGCACCTGGCCGTTCTCCCAGTAACCAAGCAGCACATGCACGCCCTTGATGATCAGCTCCCCGACCTCGCCGGTGGGCACAGGCACGCCATTGTCGTCGACGACGGCAAACGACATTCCTGGAAGCAAATAGCCAACCGGGGGCATGCCGAAGTCGCTTTCCTTGCAGTCGTCGGAAAGAAACCACTGCGTGCCGGTGGTTTCGGTCGACGAATAGCTGATCTGAATGAAGCAGGAGGGCTTCACGACCTTTCGGACGAGTGCAACATCCGTCCACAGCACCTTCTCGCCGCCAATGCGGACAACCCGGAGCGATTCGAAATCACCGGTTTCACTCGCGGTAATCACTGCCCGCAGAAGAGCGGGAACGATGTAGGTGATCGTTATCTGCTGCGATCGGATCTGACGCAACACGCCGCGAAGGCCAAGGGCCTCGACATCCGCCATATGCAATCTTGCGCCGGTCAACAAGGCCGTGAGCATCTCTCTGGTGCCCGCAATGGTCGTAGGGCCGCTCAGAGGCATGAAGACGTCAGTGGCGTCTATGTGGCATGCATCCGCATATTGCTGGACACGCTGGAGCAAGCTGCGCTGGCTATTCACAACGCCCTTTGGCTGTCCGGTGCTACCGGAGGTATAGAGCACAAGGGCAGGTGCATCCACCGAGACTGGCTCAAGCGATGGGGCGTCATCGAAAAGTTCGTTCGCGTGCGTAATATCGATCCAACGCAGGCCGTCTTCGTCGATCCATTTGGTTGAGCTACTGTCCCCCTGGCCGATCAGTACAGAAATCTGTGCATTTGCAACGATGTGGGCAAGTCGCTGGTCCGGATCGCGCGGATTGAGCGGCACCAGGGGGCGCCCTGCGGCCATACATGCAAGCATGGCGATCGGATGCCAGATCGAGTGGCGCAACAACAGGCCGACGGCCCGCCCCTCGGGAGCCACCGCTGCAATCGCCTGGGCCAGCGTCAAAACTCTGATCAGAAAATCCGAATATGTGATTTGGCGGGTGTCATCGCTGATGGCTACGTTGTTCGGAAATCTCTTTGCCACCGCATCCAGATGTTTGATCGCGGGCACGCCGGCAAATTCGACGCCCATACGATTGAACGGGCGATCGACAGGCCCGCCCAGGTCGAGGGGCAATTCGGGAGGTTTCATCCAGAGGGTTTGTGCAGGCTCGCTTGAATCTCCGGAAAGTGCGCGCCCGCCAGCGAACGTCTTCGCGCGTTTCGCCAAGGATCCATCGGGAAATCTCTGAAGTTGCATGACGGTACTCACCGTTGCGGGATGGAGATCGTAGGCCACACGTCGGCTATTGACGTCCTTCGAGTGAATGATAGGGCTGCACCAATTTTCCGGCCTCTATCCAGTTACCGGGCTATTCAGCGGCGGCGGGCCGACGAAACTCCACAAAGGCAAAGAGCAGGCCGGCCGTCATGTTCACGCGTTTGTAGATGTAGATCGCCATTGCCATGTTCCAGGCTACATTCGTCACGGCCGTCGCAACGGCGGCACCCATCACTCCAAAGAAAGCAATGCCGATCGCACAGGCGACAACGTTCATGATGGCTCCGATCGCCGTGATTGCGGCAGCTGCCCGCTCGTGCCCAGTCATGGTCAGAAGATTTTGCTGCGGACCAGTAGCAGCAGCAAATATCTGTCCGACGACGAGAATTTGGGCGACCGGAGCTGTTGCAACGAATTCCTCGCCAAAAAAGCGGAGTAGCGGTACCGTCAGCAACAAAAGTGGAAGTGCCAGCACGACTGTTCCAGCCAGCGACAGGACAGTTGCTCGGGCAAACAGACTCTGAAGCGCTGCCTCATTCCGATGCGCGTGAAGCTTCGAGACGTTCGGCGAAAAGAAAGTCCCTACTGCCATCCGAGGCAGAACAAGAAAAAGAGCTAAATTCAACCCCAGTGCGAAGATGCCGGCCTCGTGGGCATCGCCGGTCCAGCCGAGGATAATCACGCCGGCGCGGCTCATGAGAACCTCAACTCCAATCAAGATCATGACAGGACAGGCGAGATGCCACCAGTCGCGAGGTGCATAAGCCGGCACCGCCGAGCGTAGTTGTGGCGGCCAAAGCTTCCGCATGCTCAGTCCGACGATGGCTGCTGTGACGGCAGAGCTTGCCATCAAAGCGATCAAAACCGTTGTCGCATCAATTGGCGTGACGTTGAGTGCCACGGCAAGCAGAAGCAGCACGACCATAAGGCCATCCCGAACGAAGCGTTCGGGCGCAATTGCCGAAATGACGCCACCCAGCGCGCGTACCGTAGCGGAACCGAGAACGTAAAGCGCGACCAATGGGACGGTCGCCATGCCAACCGCCAGACTGATAGTCAGCTCCCGATGAAGCGTCTCCGACAGGAATAGTGCGGTGGCGACTCCGCAGATCGCAATCAACATCCCAACCAACAATGATCGTCCGAATGCAAATTGAATAACTCCGCGCGCCAATGGCCACTTTCCGGTCGCGCTATAGGCCGGCACATATCGCAGCAGAACCGTGTTGAACCCGAGTCCCGCGATGTAGGAGAGAAGGGTCGTCCAAGCCAAAACGTATGAATAGATACCGTAACTCGTCGCTCCTATCGTACGGGCAATGACAAGTTGAGCCACGCACGTCAGCCCGGCGCCGCCAACATAGATGACGAATGCCCACAGGCTTGCGCTGGCCATGCGCCGAGCCAGCTCGGGTTGAGCCTGAGCTGTGAAAGTTCCGATCGTCTCGGGCGCCGGCAGGGGTGGCGTGAACTTCTCGGCATAGGGTTCAAAGCTGTTGTCCCCTGGGCCGGGTGACGAACTGACCGCTCCGTTGGGCCTGAACTTACTCGAGACCTCTTCTTCGATACGGTCGAGAGCCCTGGACATCAGGCCGGGATCAAGCGAGTTGATGCAGATCACCCGTTGATGCTCGGCCGCGAGTAATGAGCCAACGTAGTCAGTAATCGGCTTTGCCTTGAGAAAGGTCGCTACGTCAGGCTCGAACCATTTCTCCATGTAGGTTTTTTGGTGTACTCGCTCATGGAGGCGCTTTTCCAACAGCTCCTTCGGAGCATCAAACCGGATCAGCAGATCGGATTGTGTCCTCATGCCGATTGCACGAGCGATCGTCTTCTCGTCTGCTCGGCTAAACAGGGCCAAGGTGCAAACGATCTGCACAAAGCCCTGGTCGAACAAGACGATGCGATCTGACTTGTGCGAATCTCTCCACACGCAGGAGAATCGGACGACGTATTGGCTAAGCCTGATCCACCAAACGGGATTGTTGGGTGGCATTAGTCGGAGCAGGTCTTTCGCTAGACGCAACCCTCGGGCATTTGCGATAGGACGGCACAAGATTGCGATGGTGGCGAAGATCGCGAGAGTGACGCGCTGCAGCGCTGGAAGAAATCCACCAAAGTTCAGAAGATGATTGGATAGATGCGGCAACGTAAGTACGAGGTCGACCTCATACCCGCGGTCACGCAGGCGTTGAGCGAGTGCCTGACTAAAGGTTGTTTTGCCAGCGCCTGGTGGACCGAAGGTCTCGATAATCATGCTGCCCTCAATCGCTTCTCAACCAATTGCGGGGGTTCAGTTTGGGTGATCCGGAGCGTTTCAGCTCGATTGCGTCTCCGCGCCACGTTCGCCACGTGATTGCTCTCTTCGACCGCCGGCAGAGTGCGCCCCAAGTCCTCTTGACCAGCTGCTGTGCGCGCTCACCGAACTGGTCCTGCTGTAGCGGCTCGACACGAGTTAAGACCGACGAGAATCTCGTATTCTGGGCAGGGTTGAGATGTTCTGTCCGAACAAGTTGATGCAGCGCGGTCTGCGCCGCCTCACGATCGGTGCTTCCAGAGTGAATGGCGAGCAAAACGTGGTCAGCCCAACTCGCCAGAAGTCTTGCTTCCGGGGCTTCCAGCAGCGAAGGTCCGTCGATGATCACGAAATCATAGGTGTCGCTCAGCTGTCGGAGCAACGAAGGAATCTTGGGGTCGGCGAGAATCCGAAGCCGATGTCCCCCAAACGATGTGGCGGGCAGGTAGTCAATTCCGGACTCATGGATATGTTCGATCGCGTCTGCAAGTGGACGGCCGTACGCCAGTACACTGAGTAAGTTGGCGCTCTCGCCACCCGGTCGACGAGTGAATTGGCCAAAGTCAAGGAGTAGAGTGCGCCACCCGAGCCGGGCAGCGTAAAGACCAAGGCTCCATGCAAGTGTGGTCTTGCCTTCCCCACCGATGCTGGAGCTGACGAGGACAACACGCTGCGATCGTGGGGTTGCCGGGTCGGAGGCCAGTATGGATACCAGAATGGAGCGGATTGCTCTGGCATAGTGGCTCGCAGGCTCCTCCAAAACATAATGCGGCTGCTTGCCTGGCTCCAGTGGAATCGAAGGTATCAGTCCGGCGCATGGAATACGCAGAGCTTCAGCGGTGTCGGCTTCCGTGTGCAGGGTCCGATCGAAGTGATTCAATACGACTGCGAGAACACAAGCCAGCAGAGCGAAGATAATTGCCGCAGGAGGAATCATAAGTAGCGGGTGTAATGAGGTCGGTCGTTCTGGCGGTGTGGCCGTGGCGAGAATACTGACGTCTGATTGCGCGGTCAGACCTTTTGCGGTGAGCTCCTGCCGCCGCCGCAGAAGCGTTTCAAACTGTTGCGCCAGCGTGGTGACCTGCCACTCCAGCGCGGCGTCCCGTGAGGGAGAGGGCTGGCCAAGACGGGAGGCTTTTAGTTCCTCCTCCGCCTTTGCAAGGTCACGCTGAACTTTGGATGATTGTGTCGCAAGGGAGCTCAAAGCATACTCCACATCGCTTTGCTTCTGACGCGCGACCTCGTCGACATACGATTGTGCCACCGTATTGGCGATTTCCGCCGCTCGTTGCGGATTGGCGGCCATAGAAGTAACGGCGATGATTCTGGAGCGCCGCTCCTGACCAACCTTCAAGCTGCGCTTTAGAGCAGCGAGAGCCGACCCGTCATCGGGCTCGTGGTTCTTGCCAAGTAGCAGCTCCTTGGTTGCTGACCATGTACGACCAAAGAGCGTGCGCAAGCTTTGCATCCACGTTCGTGACCCCGTTTCAGCACCGTGCCTCGCATCTTCGAGAGCGCGGAGCGTTGGAAGGAGTCTCCGCAGATAGGCGTCGGAAAGCAGCACCGTGACATGTGTGTCGATGGTGGATTCCTCGGCGGCCGGTGTAGGTGCTGCGGATGCGCCACCGGCATTCAAGGCATCGACTGCGCCGGACTGTCGGACGTCAACAGCAAGTTGTGCCGTCGCCAGATATGAAGGAGACATAAGAAGGCCGGCTACTCCAGCCAGCAAGGCGCCGACGACAATCATCCTGATGACAAGCCGCTTGTACTTCCGCACGCTACCCAGCACGCGATTCAAAGACTGGAGACCGTCATTTGAAGCCAGGGATTGTTCCGTCAGGCGCCGCCCAAGTTCGTCCTCTGCCATATCCGGCGAAAGAGCCTGCAGGGATCGAATACGTCTTCCTACTAACGCTTCCATAGCTCGCTCCTCTGCTGTGCGGGCTCGAGGGTATCTGTCGATCGGGACGTACTCTGTTCAACCATCATTCCTAGCCATGATTGCAACATCAGGACGGCCCATAGCATTCGCGAGTGATCGCGATTGCCACTCAGATGATCCTGCCAGCAGCTCTGGACTCGTTGTACGTCCAGCAAATTCTGGCGGTTAAGGCGTGATTCGGAGAGCAGGTCTGCAGCCCATGAGCGCAGGGGGCCTTTCAACCAGGCGCCGACAGGCACGTCGAAGCCCTGCTTGGGTCGATCTATCAAGTGGCGCGGCAAGTAACGGCTGAGAACCTGCCGCAAGATCCACTTGCCCTGTCCGTCGCGCACCTTGGCCGTGTTCGGCAGCCGCCAGGAGAATTCCACGACGCGATGGTCGAGAATTGGACAGCGCGCTTCCAAGCCTGTCGCCATGCTGGCGCGATCGAGCTTCACCAGGATGTCGCCGGGGAGATAATCGATCATGTCCCGCACAATGAAGTCGGATAGAAGATCGTTCAGCGGCGGCACCTTAGCCGAATCGGTGACTTGCTCCGGAGTCAATTGCAGCTCGGAAAGCCGCATGACTTTCCGGTACATGTCGTCGGCGTCATCGCCTGCAAACAGTTGCGCAAGGCGGTTAATCCGGTCGCTTCCGATCATCCGTCGCAGGCGGCCTGGAAGAGGCAACGCGTCAGCGATGTCTTCCCGCAAACCGCGGGCGAGCAATGACACACCCATTGCCGCCGTTCGCCGAAGTGCTCGATTGGAGTTAAGAAGGGGAGCCAGACGGGCGGTCAAAAGATGCCTGGAATATCCAGCAAAACATTCGTCTCCGCCGTCACCGGAGAGGACAACAGTTACATCCCGGCGGGCGAGGCGAGATAGCAGCAGCGTCGGAATCTGCGATTCGTCGGCGAACGGCTCGTCCCAAATACGGGGCAGTTCGGGAATGACATCCATGGCCTCCGAGGGAGTGAGACGTAGCTCCGTGTGGTCCGTGCCGAGGTGACGAGCCACAGCCGCGGCACTGGCCGCTTCGTCGAAGGCGGGCTCGCCGAAACCGATAGTGAACGTGCGGACGGGCCGGGCGGATTGGGATTGCATCAGGGCGACGACAGTTGAACTGTCGATGCCACCGGACAGGAACAGCCCGATTGGCACGTCGGCAACCATGCGCTCACCGACAGCCTCGCGAAGCAGGCCATCAAGATGCGACACGAGCTCGCCATCGTCCGCGGAAACGGGGTTTCTTCGGCCGTGCTTTGCGATGTCGGTCAGCGACCACCAAGTGCGCGCCTTTGCCCGAAGCGCTGCAGCATCCCGAGATGCCAGAAGTTCATCGGCGCCGAAAGATAGAATGTTGCCGGGCGGAAGTTTGAAGACGTCTTTCCATATACAATGTTCATCCGGTAGCCAGCCGCGAGCGAGAAATTCAGCGACCCCGCGCGGATTGACCTCCGCAACGAAATCGGGGAACGCGTCGATCGCCTTCAACTCTGAAGCAAAGACAACGGCATTTCTCGTTCTGGCGACGTATAGGGGCTTCTTTCCCATTCGATCGCGGGCCAGATGGAGCGTACGGGTCTGCCGATCCCAAAGGCCGATTGCGAACATGCCGTTGCAGCGCGCCAGGGCAGCCTCGAATCCCCATCTCTCGATCATCGCGAGCAAGACCTCGGTATCACTGCTGCCGATGAAGTTCTGGCCGAGGCGTTGAAGCTCCTGTCGCAACGACGGATGATTGTAGATCTCACCATTGAATGTGATGACGAATCGGCCGCTCTCGGAAAGCATCGGTTGTCGCCCCGCGTCGGTGAGGTCAACGATGGAGAGCCGGCGATGCCCGAATGCAATCCCGGCGTCACGATCGCACCACGAACCGTGGGCATCGGGTCCGCGATGGTGCAAACGATTCGTCATTCGGCCGATCGCATCCAGATCGGCGGATCGGGAAGCTTGTGGCATCTGAAGAATTCCGGCGATTCCACACATGATCTAGCTTCCGATACGCGTGTGCGGCGACGGCGGGCGCGCCGATCCAAGGATCAGGCTGAGAGCAAACGCGAACCACACGATGGGATGACGCAAGATGAAATGGCTGATGCTGAAAATGGCCAGCGCAGCGAACAATGCTGCCAGGGCATCGAGCTTCGCGCGGAACATGAGCATGAACGTGCCTGCGAAGAGGCCGCAAACGGCAATCACAGCGAGCAGGCCACCTTGCGTAAATATATCCAGCAGTGTGCTATGGGCTTCGAAAGGAGTTGGAAGCGCCTTGTTATTGGCGACGTTCGGCTTCTCGAGATGCGGGCCTGGCCCCAGCCCGAGCGATCCGGTTTCCAGCCCTCGACGGAGTGCATCTTCCCAGAGTTGCAGTCGCAGGGACGCGGTGCGCTTCGTTGCCTCGCCGCCACGGTCCTTGGCCAGACTGATTGCCAGACCTTCAAACTCATCGGCGGTCGCAACGGCATACGGTGCTAATGCGAGCGCCAGAGGGACGGCGGCGGCGATGACCAGAACCGCGACCACCGACCGGAAATTTAGTCTGTGCTGTGGCGAGGTCAGCCAACTGCGCAAACGCAGCAAGGAAAAGATCGCGGTGGCAATCACCATCGCAACAAGAAATGTATCGCTTTTGGTCAGGCGCCCGACGGCGAAGGTTAGCAGGCAACTGAATGATCCCGCTATGCGGCCAAACCCTTTGGCCGATAGGGCAAGGCTGAGAGACAGCGGCGTCAAAACGGCGCAATAGAGAGCGATCTGATTGGGATTCTCCGCCCAGCCTCGAAATCGATCCCAATACCATGGATCGACCGACGGCAGGCTGATGATGGACCAGCCCGCAGCGATCTGAAGGACCAGTGCGATGTTCCAGAAAGCGAGCAGGAACCATTGGGTTTGACGTAGGGCAGCGTCGGCTTCCATCGTTGCGACGATGAGGCAGGTCAAAGCTGCCACCAACAGATACGCGAAGGTGTCGTGCAACATCGTAGGAAGGTCCAGCTCCTGGCTCAGATAGGCCACGCATGTCCCTATGCTCAGGGCGAGTGCAAGACAGGCCCAAAACGCACCGATTCGGAGCAAAGCGGTCGCGTTGTAAATCTGGCCGGTAACGATGGCTCGCAATGAGACGAAGGCTAGCCACAGGACAAGACAGACCTCGCCAACACCCAGCGGAATTCCGGGAAGGCGCAGCTGTGAAGCTGTCGTAAGCACGATGCCAAAAGAAAGAAGCGCATTGGCGATCATGATGATTTCCCGCTGTGCCGGCTAACCCTTCGATCTTCATGGACGTCGCGAGACAAAGCAGCCGGATCTTCGCTTCGCCTCCCGGTGAAAATCAGCTTCCTGTAAAGATCGGCGTAGCGGTCAGCCACGACGTTCAGGTCGAACTCACGGCGCACGAGCGCGATCGAGCGCTGTCCCATGCTCTTTGCGCGGGCAGGATCTTGGAGAAGATCGAGAATGGCTGCGGCGAGCGCACGCGGGTCCCGGGGCGGCACCAAATGGCCATTGCAGTTCTCCACCACAACATCGCCGCAGCCTGGCATACGCGTGGCGACAATAGGCACCCCCGCCAATCCTGCTTCCAGCAGAACACGGGGGATTCCTTCCCGATACTCCGTCGGGAAGGCAAAGACATTCGCGATTCCGAGAAGCGCAGGAACGTCGGATCGCGCACCGAGAGCGATTACGTGTGGTGCGTATCGATCAATCAAAGCCTGATCCACGGCAAAAGGACCTTCGCTCTCCCTTGGACCGACAAGCAGGAAACGAACGCCGGGCCGCACTTCGCGGACAATCGCCGCCGCATCCAGAAGCGTGGGTATGCCTTTTTGTACGGTCAGTCGGCTCACAGTCATGACGACTTCGTCGTCACCGAGTCCGAGCTCTGTACGAAGTTTTGCGGTGGACGGCGCCTGAGCCCGCGCTGTGTCGAAAGCATCGACATCGATTCCCGAACTTCCGATCAGTACAGCGGGGCTGTTGCCAAGCAGACGATAGCGGCGGAAAAAGTCGCCATCCTCCTTGTTTTGAAATACCGTTGCCGAGGTCCAGCAGGCGGCCAACCGCTGTAGCGCCAGGTAGGCTGGCCTGAATGCAAGAGCTTTCAGCTGTGCGGAGGAGAATACCCAACCCATTCCGTTGATGGTGCGCACAATGGGGATTGCGCCTCTCACCGCAAGAGGAGCAAGCAGATTTGGTTTGGTATCGAACGTTTGAACAACGTCCGGTCGAATGCCACGCACAAGCTGTGAGAGCTGGCCGACAGCTAGGCGGTCAGCAACCCGTGCGCCGAATCTATTGAAGTCATAGCGGTGATACTCGATGCCGCTGTTTGAGAACGGGAGTGCAGCGCCAGTACCGGCAGCGCTCACCCGAAAGCCGCGACTGCGCAAAGCTGCCAGAAATGGGATCCGCAGGGCATGATCCTCGCCTCCCACACAAAGCACATGCAACGTCATGCTAATCCTTTCGGTCGCAATCGGAATGCAGCTCAGTCGATCCGGAGAATCGGCTACAGATGAATTTCGATGTCCTCGCGTATGAGCGGACGATGTGAGCTTACGAGGCGATCACAAAGTGTCTTCATTCGTTCGAATGACGGCCGCGTCGGAAGTATTCGGCGATCCTGAAGAATTGAGACATCGACACCAAGAGGATTACTCCGAAGCGCGTTTGGCATCATGCACGCAAGCTGAAGCGTCGTGTCGTCAGATCCAGAATCAGTTCAAACGTCGGAGCAAAGCAGGCCTGTCGGCGACCCGTTTCACTTGCCGCTGTGTTTGTGCCCGGATGAACAAGGCGGCTCGCCTGGGTGCCTATCGTCAGACTCAATTACCGGGAGAAGGCAGGACGGCGACACGCCCGAGTAATGCAACCAGCTCCGCCTGCCGCCGTGTCTGTGTCTTGACGAACAGGGAGGCCAGGTGTGAGCGAATCGTCGTCCGGCTCAGCCGTCGGGCGCGAGCAATATCAAGCAAATTATGGCCGCGCGCCAATTCGACTGCAAGCTGGGTTTCCGCGGCTGTGAAGCCGAACAAACACCGGAGCGCTTGGGGCGTCGGCTCCGGATGAGCGTCGAGATCGAGCAGAATGATGGTGCTGGTTTCATCCGTCCAAACATTGACCATCTGGCTTACAAGGCTGGTGACGCCCTCCTTGAAGGAAGTCGCGAGCCACGATGTCGAGCCAACGGGAATTTGGGCTCCCGCGCGGTTCACCAGCTGCTTGACGGCGCTGTAGAGCGTTTCAGGGCTGGTGGTGAGGTTGCATTCGCGTTCCAATATCACGCGTCCGATTGCACTCACGTCAAGCACACAGCCACGCTTGAGCAGAACTTGCCCGCAGCCAATACGCGCCAAAACCGCGTGTAGGACGTCACGTTGCTCGCCAAGGTCGGGCTTCTTGCCTGGATCAGCGTCTGGCCGGATAGCGGGAGCACGATTCGAAATGTTGAAGATGGATTCCCTGCAGGGATGAAGCGATGCAATTGCGCCGGGCAATGTGGCACTCTGGTTCAAATTCAACATGTCGTCATTCCCTTCGCTACTACTTCAATCGAATGACAAGGATTGATCGGAGGGAAAGCATTCCAATTTCGACGAGCCATGTAAATGTTCAAATTGGGGTAACCCGACTGCACATTTGGCTGAGGCAGTCTACTATTCGTGGGGCCCCTAGCGGTCTGAATGACATGGAGGAAATGTCGGTTGGAAAAGCGATGCGCGCCTCAGCGCGCAGTTTTGTGCAGGCGTCCGGCCAGAGGTCGTAAGCGCGGTATCCTTTGTGGGTACCCACGCTTGTGCCAATGGCTCAGTTAGATGCGCTGGCTACTCCCGAAGGGCGCAGCGCAACTTCGACCACATCTCCCGGCTCTACATCGAAATCAACTGATGCGACGATCCTGTTCCACTGCTGGCCGACCTTTCGTGCGATCGTTACCTCTGCTCGGAGATCGCTGGTTCCAACAGGTAGTGCTCCCGCACCGCCGACAGGCTGCAATTTTTGACTCAACGCCTGCAATTTAACCCGCAAGTCCGCCATGCGAACGGTTGAATCCTTCAACTCGCGCAACAGATTGATGGTTCGTAGATTGGCGACCCGCTCGATCTGGCGCACGAAGTCGTCGCGCTGACGTTGCAGCCGCATGACTTCGACCATCGTCTGAAGACGCCTTGTCGACGACAACAGAAGAGCGCGTCGGCTTTCCGTAACACGGGGGCTTGGCAAGGATCCTGCACCAAACAACTTGGCTACCCGATCCAGCTCATCCTCATCGGCCTGAACACCCTTTTCCTCACCGTCCTGCTGCTTCCTGAGGGTTACGAGCTGAGCCTCCGATTGTTTGACTGCATCCTCCAGAAAGCTTCGTTCCTTACGATAGTCGATTTGCGCGGTCTTTAGCGACGCCGACTCGGATTGCATGAGCGACTCGATGACGGAGACCGGCAAAGATACTTCGCTGGGTATCTTCTGATCGAAGCTGTCATTGCCCTGGAGTTCGGCATTGGTGCGGATCACGTGGATATACTCTTTGATGTACTCGGTCGACAAAGATTGGTAATCGCGCAACAGATCCGCCGGATCGATAGCACCGACCTGACCGCGAGAACGCAACAGGCTAAAGCCACCGGCGACTGCAACGGCTTGGCGTACAGTCATTGACGCGCGATACACCAGCTGTCCGGGCGTGAGAACGTCTCCTGTGACGTAGATCGGTCGATATTCCACGACGCTCGCGATCACGTCCCCAGGCTTGATGACGAGCGCCTGCTCTCGCCCATCCGGTGAGCGCTGACGCAGAATCCTGGACTGCAGCAGCGTCTCCATGCGAGTCTGAAGTTCCGACGGGGTCAGACCTGCAACCGGCACCGTACCGACCCCGGGAAGAGCAATGGTGCCGTCAATCTGGATCTGAGCTCTATTGCGCTGTTCAGGCGCTCCACCGACCGATACCTCGACAGTATCGCCAGGCGCGAGGCTGTATTGAGCTCCAAGGCAACCGTCGCTGCCTGCCAAGACAATGATCCCTGCCCAGACGCTGATGGGGACATAGCTGAAAGTCTTACTGCGCCTGTTGCCCTTCATGACGATCTCCTTGCGCTAAGTCGTTTCCGCTGTCTCGATCAGCCCAGTCGATGCGGGAAACAAAATCAAATACCGGCCCGCCTCGTTGCCCCCAGTTGCTCGACCAGATGACTTGCGATCCATCAGGAGAAGGTGAGCCATGCGTTTCGCTCCAATAGTCATACGGAGCATTGCGCGTATGCGCGATACGTCGAAACTCGCCACTGCCATCGATTTTAAGTGCGATAACTTCCTGAGCGAACGGTGCCACCTTCTTGCCGCCGGCGGGAGCGAGCGCGGCGCCGGCATAACTCATGAAGACCCAGCCGGGACGGCGTATCGCTCGCATCGATGCATGCTGAGCTTCTCCATAGGGAGCGAGCGCCGTGACCTGTCCGTCTTGGAGTCTCCGTTTGATGACCTGATACTTGTCGGGCGCCGACTTGCTGATGCCGACATAAACTTCATCACCGCCGGCATCGACGGTCATGTCGCCGTGGCCGGGCCGGTGATGCTCTGTCCAGCTCTGCAGGAGATCACCCTCAATGCTGAAGACAAATGCTTGATCTGTGAAGTCAATGAGAGACTGCTGGCAGAATATGTACTTGCCCAGCGGCGAGATTCCGCAATAGCTGTTTTTGCCGGGAATTCGCGCCAGCTCAATATCAGGAAATTTCCGGCGATCCGAAAGATCCATCGCAAATGCGACAAGCGTGCCCTGCTGGCCGATGGCGCGCACCACGATACGGTTGCCGTCCCATGAGGGATTGCCCTTGTAGGGACCGAATTGAAGCTCGCGATATGCTTCAGTCTCAAGAATTACATCTTCGGCGTTGCTTCGCGGCGACCATCGCGAAATGCGGCGCCCGGCGACACAAATCATGACCTCCGGATCTTGCGGATGCCATTCGCATTCACCCCCGCGCTGTCGCCGAAACAGTGGAGCATAGGTGTGCCCATCAAGAAAGCACAGGCCATTGCAGCCGTTGACAATCAAAAGCAGGCTCTGGTCGGCGTTCCACGCCTGCGCGCTCGAATAGCGATGCGTGCAGTAGGAACGCTTGCAAACCATGCCGTTTCCCATCGGACTATCAGGCGTGGTCACACGTACAAAGGTCGTACCGAGGGATGCGTCGGCGGCTGACGCGAGATAGCCAGGCAAATCCATGGCGGGCGCCGGGAGGAATTGGGCGTTTGCGAGCGATTCGGTTGAGGCGGGTCTTGAGGAAGCGAGCAAGACAAGGGCGCCACAGCACAGGAGAGCTCGGGCATAACTTAGCCTGGCCATCATGTGATGAAATCCTTTTGCCGCCGGACTTGCTTTCCCGAAAGGCGATGACGCCACCAGTCAACTGTCCGCTCCAACCCTTCTCGCAGCGTGACCTGCGGTGACCATCCCGTTGCATGGACGAAGCGGGTGCAATCAGCGAGCAACGCTCGCACTTCCGAATTTGTCGGTCGCAGACGCTTCTCATCTTGAAGCACAGGCTTGTCGCTGGAAGTAAGGTCGACGATGACATCAATAAGGTCGCGGATCATGATCGCCCGCTGACTACCTGCGTTATATGGCTGGCCGTATTCGATGCCCTCGGCCAGTCCGGCAGCCATGAATGCGGCTGCCGTATCTGCAACGAATGTAAGGTCGCGCACGGTCGTTGCATCCCCGATCATGATCGCGGGGCAGGAAGGATCGAGCGCTTGCCGTATAATGGCGGCGATGATCGCCCTTTCGCTCTGTCGTGGCCCAAACGTGTTGAATGGTCTGAGAATGACGACTGGTACGCCGAACGATTTCGCAAAAGCCCCTGCCATCATGTCCGCGGCTATTTTGGAGGCGGAATACGGCGATTGTCCCTGCAGCGGATGAGTTTCATCGATCGGCATTGTTATGGCTGTGCCGTAGACCTCGCTGGTCGACGTGTGAATGACCCGCTCGGTGCCGCACTGCCGCGCGGCCTCGAGCACATTCAAGGTGCCGAGAACGTTTGTTTCGACATAGGATTGCGCAGCGACGTAGGAATAGGGGATCGCGATCAGTGCTGCGAGATGAAAGACGATTTCGTGGCCGGGTACGAGACGACCGACGAAAGCTGCATCGCGGATGTCGCCGCGAACCAGGTTGACTTTCTTTCGGGTCGAATCCGGAAGGTCGTCCAGCCAACCATGGCTATCGAAGGAATTGTACTGGGCAAGAGCGGTAACGTTGGCCCCTGCCGAAACAAGCGCTTCGGTCAGGTGCGAGCCAATGAAACCGTCGGCTCCCGTGACGAGAATTCTGGCACCAAGGTAATTCATGGCCGTCAATGTCCGGTTTGTTGTTTAGATTCTCTCGATTGATTCTTCCGCGTGTATTCGGTCCACGATCCCACCGCGATTGCCCAGGCCGCACGAACAATCCAGCCGAGATCAGAAGCCAGTGTTCGGCGCGGGAAATAAGCGAGATCGATTTTCGCCTTGGTCGGGAACAGAACTTGTCGATAGAAATCCACAGCCGCAACGTCAGCGGGATAGAGCTTGCTTTCATGTCGAAACATGACCTGGCACGGACCAACAAGACCGGGCTTGTGGTCGAGAAGCTTCTCGAAGCCACCGTGAAAGCAGTCGAAGAATGCGAGCGATTCAGGCCGCGGTCCCACGAGCGCCATGTCGCCGCGCAAAACGTTCCAGAGTTGCGGTAACTCGTCCAGCTTGCTCGCGGCAAGAATGCGGCCAATCCTAGTCAGGCGACCGTCTCCCTCCATTGTAAGCGGACATCCATACCGGTCGCAATCCGGCCTGAACTTGCGAAATTTGTACATGCGGAATGGTCGTCCATTTTGCCCGAGACGAAGCTGCGAGAACAAAATCGGCCTTCCGCCTTCGATCCAGATAGCAAGTGCTACGATTAGGAAGAGAGGAGCGAGAGAGGCTGTCGCGGCACCGGCAAACAGAATGTCAAGGGCGCGCCGCAAGCCCACCTGCGTAACAGGAGTTGACGCCAGGAGCTGGTTCGCTGCCCCGCGCATGGCTACGCGATTGCCCCTAGTGGAAATTCCGTGCCAAGTGCCGCCGCAAGGGAATTCACTACCTGTTCCACGTCGGCCGGGTTCATCCGGGGGTGCAGCGGCAGCGTGAGCTCCCGTTGGGCAAATTCCTCGGTGCGCGGCAAGAATGTATCGGGATAGAGTTCTCTGTAGAATGTCAGGTGGTGGACGGCAGGATAGTGAATCGTAGTCTGTATGCCGCGCTTGCGGAGCCGATCGATCACGGGCTGCCGATCGGTTGCCATCGGCAGGACGACCGGCATCAGATGGTGCGCCGATGGCCAAGGATTCGCGAAGGGTATCATCACCGCTGGGCAATGCTCCGCCATCAACTGACGATAGCACAGTGACAGGCGTCGCCTGGTGTCATTCCATTCCGGAAGTTTCTTGAGTTGGGCAAGGCCAACGGCAGCGCGCAAATCGTCCATACGATAGTTGAATCCGAGGATCGTAACATCGTAATCGGGACGACGACTGGTGAGGCGCTGTCGCGTGCTGCTTGTCATGCCATGAGACCGTGCTCGCTTGATGGTTTCCCTCAAAGCGCGGCTGCGGGCGATAATGGCGCCGCCCTCGGCGGTCGTCATGTTCTTGTTGCCGTAGAAGCTGAATGCTGCCGCCTCGCCATAGGTCCCCACTGCGGGCAGTCCGGGCGCATGAGCTGCATCCTCGATCAGGAGCAGGCCCTTGCGACGAGCGAAAGACTGCCAAGTGTCGCGATGCGCGAGGTAACCGGCGAAATGGACGAGAATAATCGCTTTTGTTCTCGATGTGCATTTGGCTTCGGCATCATCCAGCGACATCAACGGAATCTCGGCCGAGTCGATATCGACGAAGACGGGGCGCGCTCCGACATAGAGAACGCTATTGGCCGTGGCAACGAAGGTCAGCGACGGAACGAGAACTTCGTCGCCCGGTCCAATGCCGAGCGCGTGCAGGATGAGGTGGAGGGCTGCCGTGCATGAGCCGACGGCGATCGAATCCTCGGCCTCATGAAGATGAGCAAACGCTTGTTCGAACTCCCGGACCCGGTCTCCCATCGTAACCCAGCCGCTCTCGATGACAGAAGCTAGGGCTGTTTGCTCGTCCGGACCCAGGACTGGCTCTGATACCAATAGCATGTGTTCATCTCCAATCCCGGATTCAGCGATACGTTTGAGATTGCACGAGCAGCAGCCGTAACATGCAGCGTCTTCGTCAGGCCGCGACGGTTGCCACGAATGCCGGGGGCGACTGCTCGTCCCATGCAATATCCTGAGCCTTGAGGAAGTCGTCCACCCGCCCGATGTCGAGCCACATGCCATTGTGCTTGAATACGTTCACGGGTATTTCCTCTTCCAGCATCTGGGCCATCAGATCGTCGAAGCCGAATGGAACACCTGACGGAATGCGATCCAGTACTGAGGGATCCATGCAATAGATGCCCATGCTCACGAGATGCGACAGTTCAGGCTTCTCACGGAATCCGGTGACGCAACCGCCCGTCTCGTCGATCACGCCAAAGTCCATCTTGGTAGGACGTGTGGCAGTGGCGATGGTGAGAGGACCTTGGTGTCGGCGATGACAGCTCACGAACTGACTGAGATTCAGGTCCGTGAGCACATCGCCGTTGAGGACCAGAAACGGCGTGTCGAGTTGTTCTCGCAAAAGTGACAGCGGGCCCATCGTTCCAAGCGGCTCCACTTCCTGCGTGTAAACGATCTGCATGTTCCACTGATTGCCGTCGCCGCAAACGCTGCGAATAAGGTGGCCCAGATATCCAGTCGTGATGAAGACTTCTCTGATCCCATTTCGCCTGAGCCATTTGAGCAGGAGCTCGAGTACGGGCCGCGATCCGATCGGCATAAGCGGTTTCGGCAAGATGGATGTATGCGGACGCAAGCGCATTCCCTTTCCGCCGCATTGGATGACAGCCTTCATATTATCCTCCTGTGTTACTGAAGCGCGCAATCATTCATCATATCAACGCGACAGCCCGACCTGGCGCTGATGGCCGAACCGGAATGCCATTGACGAGAAAACTAGACGCTGACTATCCACGCGTCTTCGTGCGTTTGCATGAGATGTCGGAATGATAGTTGGATTGCACGCGACCACATGTATTGGAGTGGCAAAGCTGCAGCTCGCAGTGGTGCATGATGGGACGAAACAGACCGAACCGGACTTCGGCTGCATCGCTGGCGCGCGATATCGCGAGGCCCGATTAACATCGCTGCGCTTAGAATGACGACGAAAGCGCAACGAGCCGGCTTTTCAGAAAGCCTGTTAGAAACTGACGCCGGCACCCCTCACGCGCGCGAGCGACATCGCACTAACCGTTGCCCAAGATCGGTGGAATGATTTATTGAAGCGCGTCGCAAGAACACGCGCGATCGTCAGCGCCTCACGTATCCATGTTCGATCGTTCACCGGCGCGAGCGCCACGCTCCGACAACCACCGGTCGGCGCGACTTGCTCGCCTACGCCAACAATCGCTGACTATTTGCCGATTCGTGCCGCACCGCAGATCTTTCCGTTGATGCCCTTACGGATCAGACCGTCGATGCGCGAGACCTCAATATGATTTGGCTCGTGGTTGATCACACCCAGTGGCACTGGCGTCTCGTTTTTCTTGATCTCGGAGATCATCGCAACGGGATTTGAAAGCCGACCGTTCGAATCGCCAGCTAAAGGCGGAGAGTTGCTGTTTGCCGGTTCTGCCAGTGATCCGTTGTTCATCCCCCAAATCGCTGCCTGTGTCCGATTCTGGACACGGAGCTTGCGAAGGATCGCCTTGACGTGGACTTTTACAGTTGCTTCGGCGATATGGATCGTCCGCGCGATGCTTTTGTTGGAGGCGCCTTCAATCAGGCAGTGCAAAATTGATTTTTCCCGCGGAGAAAGCTGCGGCGTGGTCATATCTTCTGTAGCGATAAGAATCGCCTGCGTCTTGTTTTGGTCGCGCGACCCCGTCTCGCCTGGGTGACTGCCTTCGGGAGCAAGAACAGATGATAGAAATGCCGGAGGAAAGATCGTTTCACCCATCATTATCAGTTCGATGGACTTTATGAATACATCGCAGGTCATAACGTTGACAAAGTAGCCGTTGGCACCTGCCCGAAACGCAGAAGCCAGTTCGTCCATTCGATAATGATCGGCCACGATCGCAATGCGCCCGCCCGGATGGTAGTCCCTGAAAAGTTCGATTTGTTCAATCGCGGCGTCAAAATCATCGCCGGTGTGAGCAATAAGAAGCAGGGGCTGGTGTGCTTGCGGTTGACCCGGGAGCAAATCATCCACGCTTGATACTGAGGCTAGGATACGAAAATTTGCTGAGCGTAAAATCCTGGCAAGACCTTCTCTGAGTAAAGTATTTTTCCCAACGAGAATTGTAAAAAAAGATTTTTGCCTCCGCATCGCGATCCTCCCAACCATACGCAACTGATTTAAAAAAAATTGAGCGATTGAAATTCAGCTCATTCTTGGTGATCTGTCGGCGGTTAAGCCCGCTTCTTCGGCAGAAATTTTGGCATTGGAATATTTTCAGTCGGCAAGAAACTCTGTCTTCTTAGAAGCATTTCGTCGTCGAATTGAAGACGCCTCCCTTCTCGTTTGCGACGATTTTATGAATGTTAGATGCGAATTCTCGATCTCCCTATATACCTTTAGTTATAGGCGATGGGCCGGTACTGAGGGATGTCGTTCATAATAGTAAACGGGGGAATCACCGCAGACTTCGCAGAGGGAGTGCGTGCTTCGTCATACGGGACATCTATCCTTGAGCGACCATTTCAGATACGTCTACCCGAGGTTGTTACGTGTTTTCTTTGTTGCGTTGCGATGTAGCGTAACGAATTTGAGCCTCCCGAAAATTAGGCTAAGAAGGGAATATCCGGGGTCGCGTGGAGTTTAAGTTTTGGGGGGCTAGGCTGAGGACCGCCCATGCGTTGCACCAGTGTCGTGATCGCAGACCGCCATCCTGTGGTTCTGCAAGGTTTGACGAGCGTGCTTGAAGCGCAAAGCGGCTTCAAGGTTGTCGCGTGCTGCAGCGCTGGCCCGAGCTGTATCGAAGCGATTCGAAATTTAACGCCGGACATCGCCATTATAGACATCGAAATGCCAGGCCTGACCGGGCTGGAAATCGTTGCCATCGCCAACTCCGAGGGGCTTTCAACGCGGGTCGTCTTTTTCACCGCTGTCGTTGAAGATCGCCAACTGGCTTTATCGGCCGCCGCTGGCGCCTACGGTGTCATCCTGAAGGACATGCCGCTCGAACCCCTGGTGCAGTCCTTGCGGGAGATCGCGGCTGGCCAAAGGCTATTGCCGCTTCCCGCGGTCAATCACGTTATACCTTCCGAACAGAAGAGTATCGCGATCACGGAGAGTGTTCTGGCGGTGCTGACAGAGCGCGAGCGTCAGATCATGCGCCTGGTATCTGAAGGGTTGTCGAACAAGGAAATTGGGCGCCGGCTAAATATTGCTGATGGCACCATCAAGCAACATCTCCATCACATCTATCAGAAGCTTGAAATCAACAACCGGACAGTGCTTGCGGCGCTTGCCATATCGCACAACGAACGTGGGGGCTTTCTTGAGGATCGGGCTCTGTCGGTTCATTGTGATTGAGCGTCTGCAGTCGCACTGCCGACCCGTGCACCACTTCCCGCTGATACGGGCAGTGATTGGCGCACAAGCCTCGTCGGCGACATCCACCTCGCCGCCATCGCGGAGGCCGAAAGGACCCTGATGCGCGGCTTCACCACCCTGCCCGACATCGGTGGGCCTTCTTCAGCAAATCGCTGAGGAACCTGCATTGCTGGTCGCGCGGCGCCATGCCCCCGCGGCAATCCGGTCGCAGCGGAAAAGATGCGGGTGAAGTGGCTTTGATCGGCAAAGCCACAAGCCTGTGCAACATCGGCCAACGGCATATCGGTCTTCATCAGAAGATTTCGGGCCAACTCGACGCGCTGGGACAGGATAACTTAGAAAGACGCATTTAGGGTCCCGCTCGTGTCTAAATCAGCGCAGATAGCTCGCCAGGTTCAGGCTCTGAACCTTGGCAATCGCGGCATAGGATGCCGTAAGCTGGGCCTGATAGGTCGACAGTTTGGCGGTGACCGCTGCAACGTCGACACTGGTGAGATCGCTGCCGAGCGTCTGGGCATAGGATTGATACTCGGTCTGGTAGGCACTGGCCCGCTCGATTGAGGCCGATGCGTTGGATATCCGCGTCTGCACCACGCCAAGCTTGTCGATGGAATCGACCGCCAGATCGAGCGCCTCATTGAGCGTGTCGGTCGAGAGCGGCGAATTGCTCGCTACCAGATTCATGGCCCGCATGATCTGCTCGAAAGCGGTATTGTCCGCCGTGACGCCGTAAGAGACCGTCTGGTTGTCCGAGACGCGTACAGCGCCGAGCTGACTGTCGCCCTGATAATAGCTCGTGTCTGCGGTGGACGGCGACGATGCCGCGGCATAGGTCGCACTGGAGATATCCACCGGCGCGGTTTTGGTGGCAGAACCGACGAACAGATAGCCGCCATTATATTGCGTGTTGAGTAGTGACGCCATCTGCTCCAGCATGTTCTTGGCGCTCTCCGTCACGCTAGCCGCATCCGTGCTCGAAGCGCTCGATGCGCTCGTTAGCAAGGTGCGGAATTGCGTTACCAGATCAGACACCGAATTGACGGCCGAGTACATCACCTGGATCTTGCTGTTGGTCTGCGTGGCGGCATCGATATAGGACTGCGCCCGGGTCACCGAGACCTGAAGATTGAGCACCTGCTGCGCCGATGACCCCAACCCGCCAAAATCCGACGAGATCAGCCCCGAAGCCTCCTGGATCTGCTGATTGGCCATGGTGCTTTGCGTGCGCAAAGCGGATGCGATCATCTGGTCGTTAATCGCAAAGGTGGCAACGCGCATCTGCATCAAGTCGGTTCCCGTCAGCTCGCGCTCTGCACGGCGGTCAGCAGCGATGAGAACATCTCGTTGATGACCTGCATGAGCTGGGACGCGGCCGTATACTGATTCTGCAATGTGCTGATCTTCGCGGTTTCTTCGTCGAGATTGACGCCCGACTGCGACGCCAGCGCATTGGTAAATGACGATTGTGCCGTCGACTTGGATGTATAGGTCGTGGCCGCGAGCGTCGCCTTCGACGCGACATTGGCGATGACCGTGGCCGCGTAATCCGCAAACGAACCGGTCGATGACCCGAGCCCACCAGACGCGCCAAAGGTACGGGAATCCGTGAGTGCCGCGTAGATCGCATCGACCACGTCGGTCGCGCCGGCGGTGAGTACCTTGGTGCCCGTCGTCAGCGTTGCCGATGCATCGAGGATCGAGACGGCGAACAAACCTGAATTGGCCAGGATGACGCTGCGCACGGCGATGTTGGATGCCCCGGTTCCGGTCACGAGGTCATTGAGGCCGAGATAGTCGGACAGGCCGATTCCGCTGCTGCCGACGGCGCTCGTCATCTCATTGATGGCGACCCCGTTGCTGCTGCTGGAACTAGCGATCACCACCTTCCCGCTAGCATTGATCGATGCGCTGAGGCCGGAAATGCCGTTGATGGCCGAGACCAGGTCGCCCACCGTCGCATAAGTCGACAGATCGAGATCGGCGTAGGACACCAGACTTCCCGACTGGTCGGCAACGGCAATGCGGACCGTGCCGGTCGCATCCAGCGCAGTCGCCGCCGTGACCGTCGTGGAGCCGGTCAGCATCGTTGGCGGCGGCAACGACGTGCCCTGATTGCTTGCGGCATTCAGGGTGTCCGCCAGCGTATTGGCAAGCTGGTCGAGCTGCGACTGCGCTGCGGGCAAGACGCTATCGCGCAGGCTGAGCAACGAGCCGATTTCGCCAGATGTGATCTGCGCAGTGACATCGACGCCGTTGACCGAAATGCCACTGAGCCCGCTGGACGAACCGGTTGTATAGCTGGCATTGACCGTAACGGATGATGCGGCTGTGAAGCTGAGCAGATGCGCGCTGCTGTCCACGAGCGCCTGGCCTGACGCCGTATAGACCTGCATATCCCCCGTCGATGAGATGAAATAGCTGACATTCATCTTCGACGCGACGGTCTGCAGCGCGACATTACGCTGATCCTCGAGGTCACCCGTCGATTGCCCCGCAGCTGCTGCCTGTTTGATCTGGGCGTTCAAACTGGCGATGGCCTGCAGGCTGGCATTGACCTGATCGACATCGGAGGAAATCGCAGCATCGGCAGTGCCGCGCAGTTGCTGAATTCCAGACGACGTCTCGCGCAGTTGCGACGCGAGGTCGTCAAGCGCACTCACGACATTGGCTTGCAGCGAGGCACTGCTGGTCGTGCCGGCGAGCGACGATATGGCGGATTCCAGCGATGCCAGCGTGTTCGCGATCGAAGTGCCAGTGTCCTCTGCCCCGGTCGTGCTGCCATAGAGCGCCTGGAGCCGGTTGAGATAGTCGTTGTTGGTGTTGGCTGCGCCGAGTTCCGAGGTTGCAGAGATCAGGGACTTGAACAGCAATTTGTCGACGCTACTGGTGATCCCGGTGATCGACACGCCGGTCCCGGCGCCGCCACTGGTGGTCGCGACCTGATTGGCGGTTTTGACCGTGTAGCCGGTGGTGTCAGCATTCGAAATATTCGACGAGGCGACGCTGATCTGGACCTGACTGGCCATCAGGCTACTGACGGCGATGCTGCGAGCTATCTCCAGCGACACGGTGGCGACCTCATATTACAGCTTGGTTCAGATTCGCACGTTGCGTGCGTAGGATGCCGACTGCGCACTGATGCGACCATTGGCGCCGTAGGGCGCGCTGTCGGATATCTGCTCCCGAATCGCGGCCATCACGGCGTCGATGCGGCGCTGGCTGGCCTCGATCGCGGTGCGCAGGCGGGTAACATTCTCGTCCATCGAGACGCTGAGCTGTTCGAGCCGAGTGAGGACGCGCGCCTGCAGCTGGCGATCGGAAGTGCCAAGCAACATGTTCTTGCGACCGACTTCCTTGACCCAGGCCTCGAACAGCTCCGAAAGCTCCAGCTTGATCGCTGTGTGCTGCGACTGCGAGGCCGGCAGCCCCATTGCCAGAGCGATATTCTCTTCGGTCACGACGTCGATCAGGCGTTCGATCAGTTCAACCAGATCCTCGAGGCGGGATCCGTCATCGGCGCTCGCAGGCTGCAGCGGCGGGCTTCGGGTCATCATGTGGCTACTCCGTGATCGATGGATGGGGCGCGGCTGCCGTGGCGTGCGGTCCGAGCGAGGCTATCCGTGAATATGCCGTCGCCGCTTTGCTGCGCGCGCCAGCGATGTTGAGTTTCTGCGCCAACGCGTCACGGCGCTGCTGCAAAGTGGTACGCAACGTACTGAGATCGCCCTGCAGCGCCAGGATCATGCGCCGATCACCGCGATCGATCCGCTGCGCGGCGGCCAGCAACCGGTCAAGTCGCCGCATCAGCGCGTCATCGTCTGCGTCGGCCACCATCGCGGTCATCTCATGCTCGAGATCAGGGTATCGAACATCTTGTTGACGGCGGTGATCACCTGCGATGCGGCCGAATAGGCCTGCTGCGCGGAGATCATGCTGCTGAACTGCTCGTTAGTATCGGTGGTGCTGGATTCCAGCTCACTGCCAAAAATGGTGCCAGCGCCGTTGGTACCGGATTCCTGCAAAGCAGCGGTTCCCGATTCTGCCGTCACCGAATAGAGCCCGTTACTCTGGGCTTCCAATTGGTCCGCGGCGGCAAAGGTCGCAACCGGGATCTTGTAGATCGCAATGGTCTGACCGTTCGAATATGTGGCGTTGACGATGCCGCTGTCGCCGACCGAGATGTTGCTCAGCTTTCCGAACGCCAGACCATCGGACTCGATGCGGGTAATATTGACCGCGGGCGTGGATAGGCCGGAGGCATATTGCGTTAGCCCATCGGTGCCGCCTACGGTGCCGAGCTTGAGCGTAATGTTGCTGTCCGCCGCCCCTGTGGTCCAGTCGGTGATCGCCAGCGTTGCCGGACTGGGATTGGTGCTGGCCAGTGAACCGTCGGCATTGAAAGAAACCGACACGGTGCTGGTCGGGGTTGCCGCGGTTGTCGTCGTCGAATCCGACGACAATGTCGGCTGGCCGAAGCTCGCGCTCCAGGTATTGTCCGCGGTCTTTGCCCAGGTCACTTGGATCGAGCTCGACGTTCCCAGCGAATCGTAGACCGACATCGACGTGGTGAACGTATCGCCAACCGCGGCATCCGCCGGCAGATTGGCCGAGAAGGTGGTGGTCGCCGTCGCGCTGCCGCTGGTCTGCGCCACACTCGTGTCAATTGCCGTGAGATTTCCGCTGCTAGCGCTGCCAATAACATTGCCGGCCGCATCGGTGCGCCAACCCAGAAGATAAGCGCCGTTATTGACGAGATAGCCGTCGGAATCCGTCGTGAACCCGCCGTTGCGCGTGTAGAGCGTCGAGCCGCCGGTCAGCGACGTCGTTACCGGAAAGAAGCCGTTGCCCTGGATCGCGACATTGGTAGAGGTCGATGTTGTCGTCAGCAGGCCCTGCGTAGTGATATTGGACTTCGAGAGCGTCGTCACGCCGCCGGACGAATAGGCCGATGCACTCGACGAACCCGTCACCAGCGGCTCGAACGATGCCGAGTTTGTCTTGTAGCCGACCGTCGATGAGTTTGCGATATTGTCGGAAATCATCGCCAGAGCCGAGCTCTGGGCGTTAAGAGCGGAGATGGCTGAAGACAGCGCGCCGGATAGACTCATAATCAGTACTCCAAAGTAAACTCAGGAAGTGACGCCGATGACGTTGCTGGTGCTCACGGACGTGCTCCCGATATTGAGCATCGGAGTGCCGGACGAGTTGTCGATCGAGGTCACCTTTCCGGTGACGGTCGTGTAGCCGTAGACAGACTGACCAGTGCTATCGGTGGCCGAGACGTTGAGCGTGTACTGGCCACCGTCGGTCAGCTGGGTGCCGTCCGTCGTCGTGCCGTCCCAGGTGAAGCTGTTGGTGCCGGAGGCCGTGGTTCCGCTTCCGGTCCACACCGTGTTGCCGGATGAATCCTTGACACTCAGCGTGACATCGGAGGCGGCGGACTCGAGCGAATAACCGAACGAGATCTGGCCATCCTTCAGTGTGCCGGTGTCGGTTTTGGCGGTAACAGTCTGGCCGATATAGTTCGACGAGTTCAGCGTGAGCAGGCTGTTGAGCGACGACACCAGCGTGCCCATATTGCTGTTTAACGTCTGCTGCTGATCGAAGTTGGCGTAGGATGTGAGCTGATTGATGAAGTCGGTCGAATTGGTTGGGTCGAGCGGATTCTGGTTCTGCAACTCGGTCACTAGCAGGTTCAGAAATTGCTGCGACGTAATGGCCGAGGTCACCGACGAGGACGACGCCGTCGAGGCAGTCGTGGTCGTGGTTGACGTCGTTGCAGCTACAGTCATGGCGTGCTCCGGCGATATCCGCGCGCACAGCGCTGCGGAACTGCGTCAGTGAGAAGAGTGCTCGTGAAGTCCGTTCCTTATTGAAACGGGTGGTCTCGGCCGTTCAGGCAAAGATTCTTTGCAGGCCGCTCCTGCCCGCGAGCCATCGCGCCCCGTTACAAGAAAGCGTTGTACCGCAAGGGTTTTCGGAAATTTTTGGCACGGACTATTGGCGCTCAGGCGCGGCAAAAATTGCCGGCTGGGACGACCGAGGGAGGTTTTGTAGAAGACCGAAACGGGAGGCAGTCGCGCACGGGATTGTCCGCGGGCACTGGCGGGATTAGAGCGACCGTAACGGAAGCGTCAGCTACTTGCTGTCAGGCTCGGTTGCCGGCTTCGCGGGAACCACATCTGATTGCCGGGCCTTCTGCATGATCCGGTCAACCAGATCTGGCGGCGCGCGGACGGCGTCCGACAGCAGGGCACGGCGCAGCAATTGCGCCTCGGCCATCGCCGCACGCGCCTGTTCCGACGTCCGCAGTAATGCGAGCGCGGCGTCCCGCCGGTTATCTGGCCAGGTTGACACGTCTTCACCGTGGCGACCCAACAGGTCTTCAAACTCGGGAACGTCCATTCTGGAAACTCGCCCGGCACGCACTTGATCGTACGTTGCATGTCAGCCCTCGCTCGGACTGGCACGCCAGCGTCCTAAGGCAGACCGGGTCGCGAGGCAATGCTGCCCCGACTTTTCAACCACAAAAAGACGCCGAACGATCCTAAACTCTGCAGGTGCAATGAATTCACCCTGCCTGCCGGTGTCGATCTGATCAGGCGGGCTTCGCGGTGCTCCGGGCGACGACAATCCAGGCGTCACGAAGCTCGGTCAGGCTCGCAATGATCCGGCCATAGCACTGCGCCGCGTTCGGCTGCCCGAACGACCGCAGGCAGGCCATGATCAGCGTATGATAGGTGGTGTGCAGGCCCTCCGCGACCTCGCCTCCGCGATCTAAATTCAGGTTATGGCTCAGCCCGCGCAGGATGGCAGTCGCCCGGATCATCAGATCGTGGCTCTCCTCGAATTTCTTCTCCTCGGACGCCGTCACTGATTTCTGCAATGCCGTAATCGCCCCATCGATCATCATGACCACCGCCCGCAACGGCGGCACCGCGACCGCTGCCTGTCGATAGGCCTGGGCGGCCTGAAAATTCGCTTGATGATGCATGACTAATCACTCGACGCGTTGAGAAGGGCGGACAGATAATCCAGGGTGGAATTGGCCGACGAGATCGCCGACTGATATTTGGCGTATTGGGTGGTCAGCATTGTACGATAGATCGCGGCGCGCTCGTTGATATCATCGATCTGCTGCTGCATCCGGTCATCCTGGGATTGCAAATTGGTGATCAGATCCTGCAGTGAGCCGCTGGTCTTGTTCGATGCGGCACTCGCGATCGCGTTGATCTGCGCCGCAATCCCGATGGTCGACGTAATGGTCACCGATGCCGATGACGTACTGCTGTAGCTGAAGGCCATGCCGGAATAGATCGTGCCGGCCTTTCCGATGATCGTCCGGCCGGACACGGTAAACAGCGAACTGTCTCCCCCCACCGAGACCGACAATGCACCGGAGCTATCGACCGCGATATCCATCACGAAGGACGATGGCGGCGATGAACTTGTATTGACAACCGCGAGCGCCGCCGACGAACTCGTGGTCTTGGTGGCGAGGAGCGCGATAACACCGTCAATATTGTCGGCCAGGGTTGTGGCGAGCGTGCTCGTATCGAGCACAAGATCGTTCGTGTCCGAGAACGACAGGCCGAGATCGCTCATCGACAGATCGCCGACGATGGAGTTCAGGACCTGCTCCATCTGCGTCGTGACGCTACGCATGGTGCCGTCGCCAAACAGCACCGCACTCGTGTCTGCGGTTCCACTCGACGACAGCGTCTGCTGCGTGGTTACGTAGTCGCGCACAGCGTTGTAGGACGTGACGAATTGCTGCAATGCAGCCTGGATCGAACTTGTATCGACATCGATGCTGATCTTGACTGTCGATCCCGATGGCGTGCTTTGCAGCAGACTAAAGGAGACGCCGCTCAGTACGTCAGTGATGTTATTGGTGTCGCGCGTCAGCGTAATGCCGTCGACGCTGAAAATTGCGGGTTGCGATTCCTGCAGCACGTCGGTGAACGCGCCGGAACTATCTGTCACGCCCAGGGTCGTGAGCACATCGTCGCCCGACACGACACTGGTGGTGATATCCGCATTATCCTTGGTTGCAGACAGGATCATCTCGTACTGATTGCTCGAGATCTGGATGATCGAGGCCTGGACGTTCGTCGTGGACGCCTGTGCGTTGATCGTATCGACGAGATCCTCCAACGTCATCCCGCCGGTGACCGAGATATCGGCACTGGTGCCGCCTTCCAGGCCAATCGAGAAAGTGCCGGTCAGACCGAGATCCGCGCTCTTGTCGGCGACGGCGGTGCCGATCACCTTGTGGGCTGTGGCGATCTGGGTCACGGTGAGCGTGTGATCGCCGGTCGCCGCGCCGTTGCTGATGGCCATCGAGACGGCAGAACTGGCATTGACGTCGCCAGTGGATGTAATGGTCGCCGATCGCGCTCCATAGGCACTCGACGACAGTGAATTGACGATCGACTTGGACAGCGAAGTCGTGTCGGTCGTCAGCGTCGTAAGCAGCGTCTGCAACTGCTGATAGGCCGAGATCTTGGCCTCATTCGCGGTGATGCTGGTCTGGATTGTGGTCGCGGCTGCCGTCTTGGTGGCAACCTGCGCCTCGATCAAGGCGTCCCAATCGACGCTGGTCGTCGTCTTCGTGCCTGAGGTCGTCGTCGCCAAGGCCGCGGTTGCCGCTGCGGAAGTCGAGCTCGTCACCGTCGCCATGCCACCTTACTCTCCTGCACGAGGGGGCGAGCCGGCGTTGCCGCCGGCCCGCAATTGCTGCGGCTTAGCCGAGCAGCTTCAGCAGATATTGCGGCATCTGGTTCGCCGACGACTCCGCGGCGACCGCGGCCTGAACCTTCACCTGCGAAGACGATAGCTTGGCCTGCTCGGCTGCGATGTCGACATCGGTGATCGCAGAATTGGCGGCCTGCAGATTCTGGGACTGCGTCGAGATCGAACTGGCGCTGAAATTGAAGCGCGATTCCTGCGCACCGATCGTCGCGCGAGCGGCCGAGACCGTATCGATGGCAGTGTCGAGCGCGTCGATGGCCGCAGTGGCGCCGGCCTGCGTGCTGACATCGAGCGTATCGACGCCTAACGTGGTAGAGGTGAGGTCGTCGAGCTTCACGGTGATCGTATCGGCCGACGTCGAGCCAACCAGAACGGAAGCGCCCGCGGCGAATGCGCTGGTGCCATCCAGCAGGCTCTGCCCGCTATAGCGCGTGCCGGTCGCGATGCTGTCGATCTGATCGCTCAATGCGGTAAATTCCGAATTGAGATAGGCGCGACTGCTGTCGGTAACCGTCGCCGAGGACGACTGCGATGCCAGCGACTTCATACGCGAGAGAATGTCGCTGATGTTCGAGGCGCCGCCGTCGGCCGTCTGCAGGATCGAGGTTGCCTGCGAGGCGTTGGTTGCGGCCTGCTGCAGCGTCGTGACGTCGGATGAAATGCGCGTCGAAATCGCAAGGCCGGCGGCGTCGTCGGATGCCTGCGTGATCTTTGAGCCGCTCGACAGCTTGGAGAGCGAGCTCGACATCTGCGACGAGTTGATATTCAGGTAACGGACTGCAGAATTGGCCGCGGTATTGGTTGAAATAACGGGCATTAAATTGCTCCTTGAATGTGGCCGCGGATGCGGACCGATCGGGGACCTCTGGACGCAGGCCAGCCCCCGTCCATTCGCTAAACGGAATGGCCCTCACAATTCAGGCGCGGTTTATTTCGAGACCGGATATTTATGGTTAGCAATCGCTTAACGAGTGCAGGATGTCCGGCTCGTGGCGGCGCAAGATTTCGCGCAGCTGCTGCCGCCCGCGCTTGAGCAGCGACTCGACCGCGGACACAGTCGTGTTCATGACTTCGGCGATGTCGCCATTGCTCATGTTTTCATGGTAGGACAGGATCACCGCGACACGTTGCTGCTCGGGCAGACGCTGCATCGCCGTCTCCAGCAATTTAGCCACCTCATCGCGCTGCATCGTGCTGAACGCATCGGGCTTGATGTCGGCTGGCTCCGGCACGGCATCGACATTGTCGGTGCGTGGCCGACGATGCAGATCGATACAGCGATTGGTGACAACGCGGTAGAGCCACGTCGAGAATTTTGCGCGGCCGTGTTCCCATTGCCCGCGATGCGTCCAGACCTTCAGCATGGTGTCCTGCACCACATCCTCGGCATCGGCACGACTACCCAGAAGTCGAAGCGCAATGCCAAACGCACGATCGATATGACGCTCGACAAGACATCTGAACGCCGTCTCGTCATTTGCAGCCAGTCTATCCAGCAGCTCCTCGTCGCTATCGTCCGCGGGCTCGCACGCGTTGAGCATCAGAGAATCCTCCGCGGCTTCGAGCTGCACCGGCATTGTTTCGACAGCGTCTGCAATCTGGAGCGCGTACGTCATACCCTTCTCCCACTTCTCCGCCGACAAACGGCCGTTCTGGTCGACCTCTCACTCTTGAACGGGTGACGCGCGACGATCAGGCGAGGAATTTTGCTTATTTTACAAATACTTGATGGGAAAAAGCTGCCTAGAACTAGGCAGAAATTTCTACACTGGCTGTTGCGGCCACGTCGGGCCTGATGGGAACAGGTCATCAAAGCATCTCGAGAAATCGCATCGACTGCGGCGAGTGATGCAAAGAATTCTTACGCACACAACGACAACACCTGCAGCGACACGACATCACTCAGCAATCGAAGACCGATGCCGGCAACTTTGCAGCGATGGCTCCGGCAGTGGGCAACGTCACACTTTCACTGGGAAATTCTTGCCGAATCGCAACTTGAAAATAGCGGACTGCGTCGTCGGAAAAAGAAAAAACGCTTGCATGCGGCGCTCATCTGCGGCGCATCGCGATCTTTTTTGTTTCAGAACATTGACCGCGTGCATCCAACGGGCACGCGCAATGAAGATACACACAGTAGAAACAAACCGCACCGAGCTGAAACATATAGAAGCATATTGTGCCGACGCATCGCAGAGATATCCGCCTGACGACGTCAGCTCGTTCGTATCAGTCAAAGCATTCAAACGAACGAGACAGGCGGCGATGAACGACAGCTTGGACGATATCCTCCGGCAGCATGCGCGCCCGCCGCGACTGGGCGCGCTTCAACTTGCACGCTTGCGTCAGGTAACGAGCCGGTGCCATGGCATTGTCGACTGGGATGGCGTCAGTGCCGTATCTCAGCCTGGCGTTGCGGTCATTGTGTTCGAAGCGACGCACGCTGTGCGCGTTCAGGCGCTGATCGAATCCCTGCACGAGAATGCAATCGTCATTTTGCTCGTTGGCGAGAGCCCAGCCTTCGACGGCCTGAAGTCGAAATTACACGCACACGGGTCACTCGGCGCCGAGGGCGCGGACGCGCCGCATCAGGTGTGGTGGGGCGGCGTCAAGCCGCTCACGGTGCCGACCGGATTATATCGAAAGCAGGATACGCTTTTCATCTCGTCATTCGAGAGTTCAGACGTTCAGGGCGAGGATGCTGGCCTTACCGCAGATCTGAAGCGGTCGGGCCTCGATCACGTCGTAACGCAGATATCACCGAACTGCAGCAACGCCCGGCAAGGCACGTCGAAAGTCGATTTCATCATCGAGCAGTGGAGCCACGCATGCCGCCCGGTGTTCTGGATCGACGCTCAGGCGCGGCTCGCCAATCTTCCACTGCTTCCGCAGGCGCTGGGCTGTGACTTCGCAGTCAACCGTCGCCCGAATGGGGTGATGAATACTGGCGCGCTGTTCTTCCATCAGACCGAGCGCGCCGAAGCGCTGCTCGACATCTGGCGGCGCCTCACCTGCAGCCACCCCAATCTGCCGGAGTCCTTCCTGCTGGATCAGGCATGGGCGCTCACAAATGCGCAGCGGGAGATCGAAACCGCCTGGCTGCCGGACACCTACTGGCGAAAAGATGATGTGAAGCCGTGCATCGACTGCACGATCCTCGCTCATGCCTGTAACAATGATGATCATCCATTGGAAAAATTCGCTGAACAAATGCAGTTGGGGCGCAGGTTCGGACGCCATCAGGCTCCGGAAGCTCACCTCGTCATGAAAGGCGCCGCCGGCGGCCGCGGGCTAATCACAATCGTGATCAGGGACATCCTTGCAGGCAGCACGACAGATATCGCCGAGTCAGTGGAAGCAGCAGCAGCAGCGTTTGCCGCCGACAACGGCGGATTTTCGCAGATGGAAATTGTGCTCTGCGGCTGGGACGACGAAGTCAGGTCCGTTCTCCAGATCGAGGACTATGCGTGGACACTGATGACCGACGTATCGGAACGTCTGCGGCCGAACTGCTTCAGCTCGCTCAAGCGTCGACGCGCCAGGCAGGATTTGCATGCGCTGGAATACACGTCAGAGGATGAGACAGAGGGCAAGATTGCTTCCGCCATTCAGTTGGTCGATCCGTCACTCGGCGCCAAACTGAAGCGAAGTGGCACGGCTGACCACATCTTTATTCGGAAACCTGCCTAGGCGCGTCCTAATATCGTTACAGAGGTCCCCAGCGTAAATTAAGCCGGCTCGACCTTGAACAGACAGTGATCGTGAGCGCCTTCAGCCTCGCAATAGACCTCCTGCGCCCGCAGCCTGACCTCACGACCGGCACTTGCGGCAACATATTCGAGCGAGCCCTCGAGCCAAGACGCAAACATGTAACACACCTTGCGACCACTGTTGCGGCGCTCGTCATCAACCATGGCCGAATTTCGCAAGCGCACTGTCGCCGTCCCTGCTTCCGGCGACACGTCGAGCACATCAAATTGGCCCCATCCGCGCTGCGTGATGCGGCGCATATAGTGACGGAACACATCGACGCCGGACATGCCGTGGAATTCGGCTTCCTTCTCGCACCAGTAATAGGCCGAGCGATGGCCGGCCGGCTGCAGAATGCGCTCCAGCTCCGCAGCTCCCACCGCCGCCTCGATGGCGAAGTGGTTGTTCATATAGAAATGCTGCGGCACCAGGATCATATTGGTCGCATCGACCGACCAGCGCCCGGTCTGATCATCGACATTGATGTCAACCTGCGGCTTCCCCATCTCAGGCTCCCCAGACAATCTTCAGGAGATTGACCCAATTCTTGCCAATGACGGCCTCGATGCGTGAGGCCTTCCAGCCGCGCTTCTCCATGGCGGCCGTGAGATTCGGCCATTCGCCGATAGTCTTGATGCCTTCGGGATTGATGACGTCGCCGAAATTGGTGAGGCGGCGGCCATATCCCTTGTCATGGGTGATCCAGTCGAAGAATTCCTGGCCATAGCCCTGCGTGAAGTCGGTGCCGATGCCGACGCTGTTTTCGCCGCAGATATCGATGACATATTCGATCGCCTCGACATAATCGTCCACAGTCGATGCTGGACCACGCTTCAGGAAAGGCGGGAACATGGTGACGCCCACAAAGCCGCCGTGATCGACGATGAAGCGCAGCTGCTCGTCGGTCTTGTTGCGCGGATGCTCCTTCAAGCCGGCTGGCAGGCAGTGCGAATAGGCAACCGGCTGCTTGGAGGCGAGGATGACATCTTCGCTGGTCTTCGATCCGACATGCGATAGGTCGCAGAGGATGCCGAGGCGGTTCATCTCGGCAACGACCTCGCGGCCGAAGTCGGACAGGCCACCGTCCTTCGACTCGTAGCAGCCGGTGCCGACCAGGTTCTGCGTGTTATAGGCCATCTGGATAATGCCGACGCCGAGCTCCTTGAACAGGCCGAGATAGCCGATCTGATCCTCGATACCAGTGACGTTCTGCCAGCCCAGGATGATGCCGGTCTTGCCTTCCTCTTTGGCCTTCAGGATGTCAGCGGTCGTGTAAACTTGCTTGAGGATGTCGTCGTTGTCTGCGAACCAGCGCTTCCACTTGACCACATTGCGCATGGTGGCTTCGAAGCCTTCCCAGACGCAGCAGGTACAGTTGGCGGCGGTCAATCCGCCCTTGCGCATGTCCTCGAAGACCGGACGCCCGAAGTCCGAGATGATCAATCCATCGACGACGATGGCGCTTTCATGGATGGTTGAGGACATGACGTTTCCTTTCAGATGATAGTCTGACTTTTCGTTATGATGCGGCAGCCATATCAGCTAGCGCGACGTTCTTTCTGATCAGTGCGCTCCACCGAAGTAGGCGCTTTGGACTTCCTCGTTCTTTGCCAGCATCTCGGAGTCGCCCTGGACGATGATCTTGCCTTGCGACAGCACATAGCCGTAATGGGCGATCGCAAGGGTTTGGTTGACGTTCTGCTCGACCAGGAGGACGGTCACACCGGTTTCGTTGAGCCGGCGTACGATGTTGAAGTTCTCCTGCACGAATAGCGGAGACAGGCCCAGCGATGGCTCGTCGATGATCAGAAGCTTGGGATCCGTCATCATTCCGCGGCCGATCGACACCATCGCCTGCTCACCGCCGGACATGGTGCCGGCAAGCTGCTTGGCGCGCTCTTTCAGGCGCGGAAACACCTCATACACCTTGCCAAGGCGCGCTTTGACCGTCTTCTCCGCATTGACGAGATAGGCGCCGACCCGAAGATTTTCTTCGACGGTCATCTTCGCGAAGATCCTGCGCCCTTCGGGAATGCACGCAATCCCGAGACCGACGATCTCATGGGTTGCCATCTGGTCGAGCGTCTTGCCTTCGAATGCGATGGAGCCGGCGCGCGGCGGCGTCAGCCGCAGAATCGAGCGTATCAGCGTCGACTTGCCGGCACCATTGGAACCGAGGATACAGGTGATCTTGCCCGGCTGCACGTCGATGGAAATGCCGGACAGCACGTCCGCCCGATCATAGGCGGTGAAGATGTTCTCGACTGTGAGATGACCGCTCATGCTTGCCCCAGATAGGCTTCGCGGACCACAGGATCGGCCGCGACATCACGGAATTTGCCTTCGCAGATCTTCTTGCCGTAGTTCAGCACGACACAGCGATCGGTGACGCGTTCGATCAAGCCCATCTCGTGCTCAACAATGATGATCGTGAGCCCGCCGAGCGATTTGCGGATGCCGAGAATTTCATCCACCACCTGATCCGTCTCGTCATGGGTCATGCCGGCAGACGGTTCATCGAGCAGCACAAGCTTTGGCTTGCCGATCAATGCGCGGCAGATCTCAACCCTGCGCCGATCGATCATGCCGAGCGAGATCGCCGGATCGAACAGCTTGTCCGGCAGCGCGGGATTGAAGACATGCAGCAGCTCGCGGGCTTCATCCGCGATTTTCTGCGCTTCCGCGGCGAATGATTTCCGCTGCACGATATTGTGCCAAAGGCCATTGTTCAGCGTTCGCTGCGCACCCAGCGCAATATTGTCGAACACCGACAGCGACAGGCATAGGCGCGATCGCTGGAACGTGCGCGACAGGCCATAAGACGAGATGTTGTGAGCCTTCTCGCGGGTGATGTCGATGTCACCCAGCAAGATCTTGCCTGCACTTGCGGAATAGACACCGCTGATCACATTGAGAAACGTGGTCTTACCCGAGCCGTTCGGCCCGATCAGTCCGAGCACTTCGCCATTGCGGACGTCGATGCTCAGCTCATTAAGTGCGAACAGGCCGCCGAAACGGACCGTCAAGCCGCGGCTCTCGAGCAGCACGTCGTTGGACAAGCTCGTCATGCGCTTGCCTCCGTATGCAGTTTCCGGACCCGGCGCGCCACGAGGCCGTCCGGGCGCATGGTCAGAATCGCGATGACCAGGACGGCATAGAAGATGAGACGGTATTCCTGGATGAATTGAAGCTTCTCGGGCAGCAGGACGACGATCAGCGCCGCTGGCAGAACGCCCCAACGATTGCCGATGCCGCCCAGGATCACGATGGACACCATCACCAGCGAGTCGCCGAATGTGAAATTCGCCGGCGCGATGAACCCCGTCATTTTCGCATAGACGGCCCCCATCAGGCCGGCCAAAAAGTTGCCGATCGTGAATGCCAGCACTTTCCAGTAAGCTATCTTTAGTCCGAAAACGGATGCTGCGGTCTCATCGAGGCGCACCACATCGAACCAGACACCGACCCATGAGCGGTCAAGCAGTCCGACAAAGATCATCGCCAGCGCCGTCAGAATACCGGTCAGGATCACGTAGTTCACATATGACGACAGCACGAGGCCGAAGATGTGGATGTCATTGGTGAAGTCCCAGCCGAACAGATTGATGCCGGGAAGCTTCAGGCCCTGCGGACCGCCAAAGAAGTCATTCGCATCGAGAAAGACGTTGAACATCACGCCGAACGCCATGGTCGTCAGTGCGCCGTAATGTCCGCGGGTGCGCAGCACCGGGAGGATGAGCAGCGAGCCGATGAAGACCGCGACCAAGCCGCCGCAGACCAAAACCAGCGCATCGGGCAGACCGCCCTGCCGTCCTAGCATCGCTGCGGTATATCCGCCGGTGCCGGCGAAAGCTGCGGCTGCAAAGTTGGTCAGGCCAGCATAGCCCATCTGCACAGTGAGGCCGAGACAGATGGTCGCGTAGATCAGCACCGTTGCCAGCATCAGCAGGCCGAAATTGTCGTCGCGCAGCACGAAGATGACAGCGAGCGAGGCCACCGTTATCAGGCCACGCAGCAGCCAGGGATTTTCCGAAGCGGCGACTTCCGTCGCGGCGACGCCTCCGAACCGAGCGGCGCAGAAGCAGACCGCAGCCGTGATCGCCAATGCGGCGCCCAGCAATTTCTGGTTTTCGATCAGGACCAGCGCCGTGAGCGCCACTGCAGCGAAGGCCACAGCAACAAACAGCGGCCACACCGGCACCCGTACAAGCGTCCGAGAGGTCGGCGTCATACCCGCTCGCTCCCGCGTTCGGCGAGAAGCCCGGTCGGTCGCCAGGTGATGAGGACGATGATCAGCACGAAAGCGAACACGTTCTTGTAGTCGCTCATCGACGGCATCGCGGCAACGACGAAAGTCTGCAGCCCTGCGAACAGATAGCCTCCGATGATCGCGCCCCAGATATTGCCGAGACCGCCCACGATCGCAGCCGTGAAGCCGATCACGGCCAGCAGCAGGCCCATGCTGTAATTGATCTCACTGTAATACAGCGCATAGATCATGCCGGCGAAGCCTGCGGTGATGGAGCCCAATGCAAAGGTCAGCGGGATGATGCGACCGAAATTGATCCCCATCACACGTGCAGTTTCGGTGTCTTCGGCCACCGCCCGCATCGCGAGGCCGAATTTGGAGTGGTTGATGATCCAGTAAACGGCGCCGATCGAGGCGGCGCCTGCAATGATCAGAATAATCGCGTCGGTGCGGAAGAACGACGGACCGATATTGAAGCCTCCGGCCGGCAGCAATTCCGGAAAGCGCTGCGGATTGGTGCCGTTCGGAAAGAACAGCCGGATGGCTTCGCGGATGGCCGTACCGACCATCATCGTCATCAGCAGCATGTTGAGCGGCGGCGCATTGCGCAGCGGCATGATGAGGAAATGCGAAATGCCGGCGCCGACCACCGCGGTCAGTGCCATTGCCACGCACAGCGCGACAATGAACTGCAACGGCACCGACAGTCCCAGCGCGTTCGCCGCCCAGACAGCGACCAGGCCTCCGAAGGCGCCGAGCGTGAGCACGTCCCCGTGCGAGAACTTGATCACGTTCATGACGCCGAAGAAGATGGTGAACCCCATGGCGACGAGGCCATAGATCGTTCCTTGCATCAAGCCGTTCAGCAGGTGTTGACCGATCATACCCATGGGATGTCCCGACGATCCGCGCCTACGGCAGGTTCTTGAGTTTGCGCTTGCCGGACACGTATTCGCTTTCTTCCCAGACCACCCACTTGCCGTCCTGGACGACATAACTCGTGGTCAGCGGCGTGATGTTCTGGCCATGGTCGTCGAAGGTGATCGGACCGACGATGGACGGACGGTCCTTCACATCGCCAAGGTCGGCGGTGACCTTGGCGCGATCCGGCCCGACCTTCTCGATGGTCTCCATGACCAGACGGGTGGCGACATAGGCGAACGGTCCGTAAGCTTCCGGCGGTTCGGAATAGCCGGCAGCCTTGTAGGCATCCGCAAACATCTTGCCACCCGGCATCTTGGACATCGGCGGGCTGTCGAAGAAGGTCAGCGTGCCTTCGGCGAGCTCCGGACCAGCGGCGTTGACGAACGCGTCGCCCATGATGCCGGAATTGCCCTCCAACTGCGCGTTGATGCCGAACTTGGCCATCTGCGTGCGGAGGCGCGCGCCGAGCGGCGTCAGGCCACCAAAATAGATGACCTCCGGATTGAGCTCCTTGATCTTGGTCAGCTCGGCCGACAGATCCTGCTGATCCGGCGGGACCGAGAAGCTGCCCAGGATTTCATTACCGTTCTCGAGCGTGAACTGGGTGAAGTACTTGTTCATCGACTTGCCGTAGTCGGTGGAGTCGGCGAAGGACACGAACTTCTTGTAGCCGCGCGCCTTCATGAACTGCGCGCCGATGCGGTTCTGGCCGATCAGGATGCCGCTGACGCGGTGCACTTCCGGATATTTCTTGGCATAGGTAATTTCGGGCAGCACCGCCGCCCACACGACCATCGGCATCTTGAAGCGATTGAAGATATCAACGGTGGCAATCGCGGTGGCGGAACAGTAATGCGGGATCGCGGCAATGATCGAACGGTCGGACGCGATCTTGGTGACGACCTGCACGCCCACGTTGGGCTTGCATTCGTCGTCAAGCACGACGAGCTCGTACTCATATTTGGTGTTGGGCTCGGCATTCATCAGCTTCACGGCCAGTTCGGCCGAGTTGCGTCCGCCAATACCGTGAGGCGAAATAGCGCCGGTCAGCGGACCCACGAAGGCGATCTTCACCTTGTCCTTGGCGAAGGCCGCGCTGAAGCTACCAAAGGCCAGTGGCAATACACTCGCAACGGCCAATGCGGCCAAACCACGCTTGCTAATCGTCCCCATCGCTGATCCTCCCAGGTTGATCCAGCCTGCAACGCTAGTGGTCCGCGAATGCGGCAGATAGGATGCACGCGCGCTGTTGCTTGTAGAATTGCGTCATAACTACCGAATATCGACTGCCTGTTCTTGGTTCGCGCGCCGACTGCTCGTCGGACTATTTTGCGTAGCAAACACAATGATTTCCGCTGCGCTGCAAAATTCATCGCGAAGATCAAATCTTGGCCTGTCGATGCTTTTCAAACGAGCATTCGCAGCATCATTCGTCGTCGCATTGCGGGCGCTAGAACACCACCGTCTTGCGTCCATTCAAAAGGCACGACGCTCGAGATGAAGCCGCACGGCCCGCGCCAGAACTCGCGACTCGATGTCGCGCCCAACGGCGACAAGATCGTCCGAGGACGACGCGTGCGTCACCCGTTCGGTCTCCTGTTCGATGATCGGGCCCTCACATAGCGCGACGCCAAAAACGCCTCAGTCGCGGTGGCGACGACTGACGCATAGTCGATCGTCTGTCCTATATCGTCCGAACTGGCCGCATCGGAGAGATCGACCTGCAGATCGATATCGATCACAAAGCGCTGCCCTAGTTGCGCCTCGTGATCCAGCAGGCCGTGGCGCGCGTGAACATTCAGCCCCTGGATGAATATCCCGTCCGCCTGCCCCTCTCCGACACGCTCCATCAAGCGGCCTGATCAGGACCGATAGATCGGGAACGACGCAACCAGCTCGGCGACGCGGCCACGTACCTTTGCCTCGACCTCCGGCGCTCCCTGGTCTGGCGCGCCGGAATTCGCATCCAGGACGGCGGCAATGAGCCTGCCTACTTCTTCGAATTCACCGACGCCAAAACCGCGCGACGTCGCCGCTGGCGAGCCGAGCCGGATGCCCGACGTGATGGTCGGCTTCTCCGGATCGAACGGGATACCGTTCTTGTTGCAGGTGATGTTCGCCCGCCCGAGCGCCGCCTCGGCGAGCTTGCCGTTCAGGTTCTTCGGCCGGACATCGACCAGCATCAGGTGATTGTCGGTGCCACCGGTGACGATCGGATAGCCGGCCTTTGAGAGCGTGTCCGCCAGCGCGTGCGCATTGGCGACGACGTCGGCCGCATATTGACGGAACGATGGTTGCAGCGCTTCGCCGAACGACACGGCCTTGGCGGCGATGACATGCATCAGCGGCCCGCCCTGCAATCCCGGGAAGATCGCCGAATTGATCTTCTTGGCGATGTCCTCGTCATTGGTCAGGATCAGTCCGCCGCGCGGGCCGCGCAGCGTCTTGTGAGTGGTCGAGGTCACCACATGCGCATGCGGGAACGGCGACGGATGGGCGCCGCCCGCCACGAGGCCAGCAAAATGCGCCATGTCGACGAACAGGTAGGCACCGACCGCATCCGCGATGCGGCGGAACGCAGCAAAATCCCAGAACCGCGAATAGGCCGAGCCACCGGCGACGATGACCTTCGGCTTGTGCTCCACTGCCAGCTTCTCGAGCTGCTCCATATCGATGGTGCAGTCGTCGCGGCGAACGCCATAGCTGACGACGTTGAACCACTTGCCCGACATGTTCGGCTTGGCGCCATGGGTGAGATGACCGCCTGCCGCAAGATCGAGGCCCATGAAGGTGTCGCCGGGCTTCATCAGCGCCATGAACACTGCTTGGTTGGCCTGGCTCCCGGAATTCGGCTGCACATTGGCATAGCTGCAGCCGAACAGCGTCTTGGCGCGCTCGATCGCAACCTCCTCGACTTCGTCGGCGAAGCGACAGCCGCCATAGTAGCGCCGGCCGGGATAGCCTTCGGCATATTTGTTGGTCAGCACCGAGCCCTGCGCCTGCAGCACTGCACGCGATACGATGTTCTCGGACGCGATCAGTTCGATCTCGTCACGCTGCCTGCCGAGTTCTCCGGCAAGCGACGACGAGATGGTTGGGTCTGCTTGGGCGAGATCGGTCGTGAAGAATGCCTCGCGTTCGGCTTGGGTCATGGTCTTCCCTCAACATTCTGCCAGATTGACAGCGAGACCTCCCAGTGAGGTCTCCTTGTATTTCGATTGCATGTCGCGCCCGGTCTCGCGCATCGTCGCGATCACCTTGTCGAGCGGCACCACGTGGGTACCGTCGCCCTGTAATGCGAGCGACGCCGCATTGATCGCCTTCACGGCACCAAAGGCGTTGCGCTCGATGCATGGCACCTGCACCAGCCCGCCGATCGGATCGCAGGTCATGCCGAGGTGATGCTCCATGCCGATCTCGGCGGCGTTCTCGATCTGCTCATTGGTACCGCCGAGCACGGCCGCGAGCCCCGCCGCCGCCATCGAACAGGCCGAGCCAACCTCACCCTGGCAGCCGACCTCCGCGCCAGAAATCGACGCATTCATCTTGAACAGCGCGCCGATCGCAGCGGCCGTCAGCAGGAACACGCGCATGTTTTCCTGTGATGCCTCGCGGCAATGGTCGCGGAAATAGCGAAGCGTCGCAGGTATGATGCCGGCCGCGCCATTGGTCGGTGCCGTCACCACCTTGCTACCCGCCGCATTCTCCTCGTTGACCGCGATCGCATACAGGCTGACCCAATCCATCACCTCATGCTGGGCGCGGCTGTTCGAGCTTGCAGCGGCGACAAGGCGCCGATGCAGTGAGGGCGCGCGGCGCTTGACGTTCAGTCCGCCAGGCAGCTGCCCCTCTTTGGTCATGCCGCGATCGATGCAGTCCATCATCACCTGGATGATGCGATCGAGCCGTTGCTCGATCTCGTCCGCCGGGAGCGACGACATCTCGTTGGCCATGACGATCTGCGCAATCGACAGACCGGTTTTCGCACCGATCTCGAGTAGCTGCTTGCCCGACCTGAAAGGATGCGGGACGGGAACGTCCTCGACGATCCCGACGACGCCGACCTGCGCTTCCGGAACGACAAAGCCGCCGCCGACGGAGCACCAGCGCTCGCCGTGAAGGACATGACCGGCCGCATCGAAGGCGGAGAGCGCCAGCGTATTCGGATGGTTTGGCGGCTCGGTCACACCGTCGAAGATGATGTCATTGGCGAAATCGAACGGAACGTTGCGCCGCTCGGCAACCCGCAGCGTGCCCGCCGCGCGGGCGCCATCGACCAGCGTCTCCGCTTCTTCCGGATCGATCGTTTCCGGAAACTTGCCAGCAAGACCGAGAACGACCGCCTTGTCGGTGCCATGGCCGCGACCGGTCCAGGCCAGCGAGCCGAACAGCTCCACCTTCACGCGCGCGAGATCCTTCAGCAGACCGCGCTCCGCAAGCTGGCTGGCAAACAGCGCCGCAGCCTTCATCGGTCCCATCGTATGCGATGACGACGGCCCGATGCCTATCTTGAAGAGATCGAACGTTCCAATCATCGTGCGGTCTCCAGGGCGCAGCGGGGCTGCTAGGACAGGCTTCGCGCTTCGTCGAGGAACTGCCAGACATAGAGCGCAAACGAACGCCATACATCCACATGGAACACGTGCTCTTCAGAACGTGACAGCAGAAGTGATGCCTTGCCCAGCACCGTGCGCGTGCACATCCCGACCGGGAACGCCTTGAGGGACAGATCCAGCGGGCAGCCATGGTTCAGCACCAGCGCGGCCGTCGGCCCCGCAACCGCGATGCCATCCGAACGATGGCTGACATCCACGAGCGAGCAGGCCTGCGCTTGCAGCGCTGCCGACATCCCGCCAAATACCTCGATCGGATCCTCGTTCACCGCCTGGAACAGCCATTCGTCCGGCCCCAGCCAATAGACCGACCGGCCGCCGACCGCCGCGAAGCGGCAGGCCTCAAGGCTCGGCTTGACGCCAAAATGCGCCCCAGCAGCCTCGATCGCCTCGGTCTTGCCGCGAAACACCAGCTTCGCCGCATCGGGAAGAATCGAGAGCGTCGTGGCGAACGCAGCAGTGGTGCCGGACAACTGCATTGGGGACAACGCGTTCGAACGCATGATCGCAGGACTAAGCATTCAAACGTTCCCCCTTCGGATCGAACAATATCGAGTCGACGACTTTCGCCTTGATCACGCCATCCGGCATCGGGATCGAGAGCTCCTCACCCATCCGCGAGCGACCGCCGCGAACGAGTGCCAGCGCGATCGAACGGTTCAGCGTCGCGCTCCAGTAGGAGGAGGTGACATGTCCAATCATCGGCACCGGAATGGGATGCGCGGGATCGAGCACGATCTGGGCGCCCTCTTCGAGGACCACCTTGGGGTCCGTCGTCAGCAACCCGACCAGTTGCTTGCGGTCTTCCCTGACCAGCGCCGGCCGCGACAGCGAGCGCTTGCCGACGAAATCCCGCTTCGCCTTGCCGACAGCCCAGCCGAGGCCGGCGTCATCGGGCGTCACCGTGCCGTCGGTTTCCTGACCGACAATGATGTAGCCCTTCTCCGCGCGCAGCACATGCATGGTCTCGGTACCGTAGGGCGTGATCCCGTAGGGCTTGCCCGCCGCGAAAATCGCTTCCCAGATCGCCCGGCCATAGCCGGCGGGGACGTTGACCTCGAAGCCCAGTTCGCCGGTGAACGACACGCGGAACAGCCGGGTCGGCACGCCGCAGATACGTCCTTCGCGGACGCTCATATGCGGCATGGCATCGGCCGACAGATCGACGCCCTCGACCAGCGGCTCCAGCACCTTGCGCGCATTCGGTCCCTGCAAGGCAATGACCGACCACTGCTCGGTGGTCGAGGTGAGCCACACTTCGAGGTCCGGCCATTCGGTCTGGAGGTAGTCCTCCATCATGGACAGCACGCGGGCCGCGCCGCCGGTCGTCGTGGTGACATGGAAACGATCCGTCGCCATGCGGCCGACGACACCGTCATCCATGATGAAGCCGTCTTCGCGCAGCATCACGCCATAGCGCAGCCGACCGGGCTCCAGCTTGGTCCAGGCATTGGTGTACATGCGATTCATGAATTCGGCAGCGTCCTTGCCGACGATCTCGATCTTGCCAAGCGTTGAGGCATCGAAGATGCCGACCGACTCGCGCGTCGCCTTGCATTCGCGCGCGACGGCGGCATGCATGTCCTCGCCCACCTGCGGGAAATACCAGGCGCGCTTCCAGACACCGACATCCTCGAACTGTGCGCCCTGCGCTTCAGCCCATGGATGAATGCTGGTCTTGCGTACGGGATCGAACAGATCACCACGCGATTGGCCGGCAAAGGATCCGAAAGTCGTCGGCGTATAAGGCGGCCGGAACGTGGTCAGGCCGACCTTCGGCACCGCGACGTCGATCTGCTTCGAGACGACGCCGAGGGCGTTCATGTTGGACAGCTTGCCCTGGTCGGTGGCCATGCCGGTGGTCGTATAGCGCTTGACGTGCTCGATCGACCGGAACCCTTCGCGGGTCGCGAGCCGGACATCCTTGGCCGTCACGTCATTCTGGAAATCGACCCAGGCTCGCTTTTCCGCCTGATGATCGGTCATCACGGAGCCGAGGAACGCATCGGCACCCACCGACTGCGCGGAGACCGTATAGCTGCGCTCGCCGCGCGGGGAGAAGCCGGCCTTGGCCGCAGCGTCCCGACCACCCTTGGCGCCGCTTTCGATGACGCTTTCGAGCGCGAACAGTCCCTTGCACGCCCCGACCGACCGCTCACGCTCGACGGACTCGCCAGGCACATAGGCCCGCAGCTCTTCGCTGTAGCTGAGCTTGCCGCGGCTCTGCGAGAACAGATGCACCGACGGCGTGAACCCGCCGGACATCAGGATAAGATCGCAAGCCACCGTCTCGGCATCGCCGCCTTGCGCGTTGGAGATCTGCGCCGACTTTACCCGCAGCCAGCCCGACGTGCCGCGAACGATGCTGTCGGAGCGAACCTTGATGCCTTCGGCGCGTGCCTTGTCGACCCAATGGCCCGACGCGCTCTTGCGCAGATCCACGATCACCTGGATCCTGGCGCCGGCTGCCTTGAGGTCCAGAGCCGCGCGATAGGCGCTGTCGCAGGCGGTGAACACGACCACCTGCTTGCCCGGCACCACGCCGTACCGATTCACATACGTCCGGGCAGCATCGGCCAGGATGATGCCCGGCCGGTCATTGTCGGTGAAGACGAGCGGCCGCTCGATTGCGCCAGCCGCCAGCACGACTTCCTTTGCCCTGACCTGCCAGAGCCGCTCACGCGGCTGGTTCGTCGCGGGATTGCTGAGATGGTCGGTGACGCGCTCGTTGAGACCGACAAAATTGTGCGGGTACCAGCCGAACGCCGTCGTACGCGACATCAGCTTCACATTGGGACGCTTACGCAATTCATCGAGCGCCGCGCGCGCCCAGTCGGCGGCCTGCATGCCGTCGATCGATGCCGAACGATCGGACAGTAGCGAGCCGCCCATCTCTGCCTGCTCGTCGCACAGGATCACGGTGGCATCGCTGTTGCTGGCTTCGAGCGCTGCGGCAAGACCCGCAGGTCCGGCGCCGACGATCAGCACGTCGCAATGCGCAAACACCTGCGTATAGCGATCGGCATCCGGCTCAGCCGGCGCCTTGCCGAGACCGGCCATCCGACGGATCACCGGCTCATAGAGCTTCTTCCAGGCCGTGCGCGGCCACATGAAGGTCTTGTAGTAGAAACCAGCCGGCAGGAAGGCCGAGAAATATTCGTTGAGGAAGCCGGCATCGGTCTCGAGCGACGGCCAGCGATTCTGGCTTTCGGCCACCAGCCCGTCATAGATCTCGACCTGGGTCGCGAGCAGGTTCGGTGTATAGCGCGACTGGGTCGCGCCGACACCGACCAGCGCATTCGGCTCTTCCGAGCCGGCGGAGACGAAGCCGCGCGGCCGGTGATACTTGAACGAACGGCCAACCAGATGCACGCCATTGGCGATCAACGCGGAGGCCAGCGTGTCGCCGGCCAGACCCTGATACGACTTTCCGTCGAACGTGAAATGAACTGCGTTGCGACTTTCAGCGCCGTCGCCGCGCCGCACGCGATACGTATCCGTCATGGCTTGGCACCCTGATGTTCGGCTTCGGGGCGCTCGCCCATGCGATAGGTGCGCTTGATGACGTCCGTGGTCGTGTCGCGGCTGGCATTGAAGAAACGGCCACAGCCATTGGCGTGCCGCCAACGCTCGTGATGCAACCCCTTGGTGTTGTCACGCATATAGAGATAGGCGGCCCACTCGTCGTCAGTGAGGCTCATCGGGTCGGCCGGGCGGGCGATATGCGCCTGCCCGCCATTGGCAAATTCGGCCTCCGGGCGCGGCCCGCAATAGGGGCAATTGATCAAGAGCATCTCGTTTTCCCCGCTATCAATGCGCCACGGCGGCCGCAGCCGCTTCGTCGATCACGGCACCATCGCGGAATCGCTCGATGGTGAACGGCGCATTGATCTTGTTCGGCTCGTCCTTGGCGATCGTGCTGGCGAACACCTCGCCCGATCCCGGCGTCGCCTTGAAGCCACCGGTGCCCCAGCCGCAATTGACGTACAGTCCGGATACCGGTGTCTTCGCCACGATCGGCGAGCGATCCGGCGTGACATCGACGATGCCGCCCCAGTTGCGCAGCATGCGCAGGCGCCGGAACGCCGGCACCAGTTCGCAGATCGCATCCAGCGTATGATTGACGATGTGCAGGCCACCGCGCTGCGTATAGGACGTGTAGACGTCCGTTCCCGCACCGATCACCATCTCGCCTTTGTCCGACTGCGAGATATAGGCGTGGATCGTGTTCGACATCACCACGCAGGGGAAGATCGGCTTGACCGGCTCGCTGACCAGCGCCTGCAGCGGGAAGCTTTCCAGCGGCAGACGTACGCCGGCCATGTTCATCACCGTGCTGGTATTACCGGCCGCGACGACGCCGATGCGCTTTGCATTGATGCTGCCGCGCGTCGTATCGACGCCGACCACCTCGCCGGTCGGCGCGCGGCGGATGCCGGTGACTTCGCAATTCTCGATAATATCCACTCCGAGCGCGTCAGCAGCGCGGGCATAGCCCCAAGCCACAGCGTCGTGGCGCGCCGTGCCGCCGCGGCGCTGCAGCGCGCCGCCGAGGATCGGATAGCGCATGGACCCACCGACATTCAGCGGCGGACAGAATTCTTTGCATTCCGCCGGCGACAGCCATTCATTGTCGATGCCGTTGAGACGGTTGGCATGAACGTGTCGCTTGAAGCTCTGCACATCGTGAATGTTGTGCGCCAGCATCAAGACGCCGCGTGGTGAATACATGACATTGTAGTTCAGTTCCTGCGACAGCCCTTCCCACAGTTTGAGGGCGTGCTCGTAGATCCCGGCGCTTTCGTCGAACAGATAGTTCGAACGAATGATCGTGGTGTTCCGGCCGGTATTGCCACCGCCGATCCAGCCCTTTTCGAGGACGGCAATGTTTTTGACGCCGTAGCGGCTGGCCAGATAGTAGGCCGTTGCAAGCCCGTGGCCGCCACCACCGACGATGATGACGTCATAGCTCGGCTTCGGTTCAGGCGAACGCCACTGTCGCTGCCAGCCGGCATGACCGGTCAGCCCTGCCCGTAGTAATGAAAGCGCTGAAAATTTCTGCATGGCTGTCCACGTTGTGATTGGACAGAGCCTACAACTCGCTGCCGCTTCGCGGCCAGCATCAGCCCGCCAATCATGTTGGATCAGAGCGACATCGGAACGCCGCAGGTTTGCAAAGCCCCGACACGAAACACGTAGATTTGCGACAAGCCGCCCGGCTTCGCTCGCCAGGGTCTCGAATTCGCGACGTATCCATGCGACACGGATCGCTGCCATGTAGACAGGACGGCATGCCCCGGGCGCACGCAGTCCCGCCCTCGACGATCAAGGACACGCAGGATGAGCATCGAACGCAGCGACGAGATTCTTCAGTACCTCAAAGACAAGTCGATCGTGGTGGAGACGTTCGAACACCCGCCCGTGCATACGGTGGAAGAGTCGCGTGCGCTGCGCGGCGACATTCCCGGCATTCACACCAAGAACCTGTTCCTCCGCGACGGCAAGAAACGGTTCTTCCTGTTCGTCACCGACGAAGCCGCGACCGTTCACCTGAAGTCGCTGGCAAAGACGATCGGCGCCAAGGGCGGGCTGTCATTTGGAAGCGCGGAAGCCCTGAAGGAATTGCTTGGGATCGAACCGGGATCGGTCTCGATTCTGGCGCTCTACAACGATGCCAATCAGGCGGTCACTCCCGTCATCGATGCGCGCTTACGATCGGCGGAGCGCATCAATTGCCACCCCGTCATCAACAGCCGCACGACATCGCTGTCGGTCGGTGCACTCGACGCATTTCTTACTGCGATCGGCCGCGAAGCGCAGTTCGCGACGCCAGAAGAGCCGCCGTCCGCCGGCTGACCCTCCTGCGCCGCACCGGCCGACCTGATCTGGCCGCAACAACCTGGGGCTTCCCCGTTTCCCAACCGACGCCACAACGTCGCGCGCCGGGCGAGACGCTTCGCCGCTCTTGCGCGCGCGCCAATGTATTTTTAGGATCAGCCTGTCGTAAATGCCCGCCCCAGCGCGCTGGAGGTATGTAATGATGCGACATGGGTCCGTTTTGGAGCATCGTCTCGCGGCGATCACCCGGATTGCCATTCGACCATATGGTGAATGCGAAGGCAGGGGTGATGCAACCAAAGGTCCGTCCGCTGCGCGTTGGCTTCATTCTGACCAAGAATTTCACGCTGACTGCGTTGGCCAGCTTCGTGGACGTGCTGCGTCTCGCCGCCGACGAGGGCGACAACAGTCGGCCGATCCGCTGCCAGTGGCACATCATGGCCGACACCGACGAGCCGATCCGTTCGAGTTGCGGTCTGCTGATGTATCCGAATTCCCGGTTCCTCGATCCGCGCGAGCTCGATTATGTCGTCGTCGTGGGCGGCCTGCTGCATCAGGGCCCGCAGATCGATGACAAGATCAAGCGCTATCTGCTGGAGGCTGCGAACACCAAGGTCGATCTGATCGGCGTCTGCACCGGCAGTTTCGTGCTGTGGCGTCTAGGCCTTCTCAACCAGAAAAAGTGCTGCATCAGCTGGTACCACTATCGCGATTTCCTGGAGGAATTCGGCGAGACACTCCCGGTGGCCGACCAGCTCTTCGTCATCGACGGCAACCGCATCACCTGTTCGGGCGGCATGGGCGTTGCCTACCTCGCCGCCCATATCGTGGAACAACGCATGGGCCTGTCGAGCGCGCAGAAGGCGCTCCACATCATGCTGATCGATCGCATGAAACCCGGATCCTCGGCTCAATCGGCGCCGCCGACCGAATTTGCCGAGACCGACGGACGGATCTCGCGCGCGCTGCTAATGATGGAGCAGAACCTATCAGCGCCGCTGTCTGTCGCGCGACTGGCCGGCAAGGTCAGTCTGAGCACGCGGCAACTGGAGCGTCTTTTCAAAGAGGAAACCGGACAGTCGCCGCAGGCGACATATCTGCGGCTGCGCCTGAAACATGCACGGTGGATGTTGAAGACCGACCTATCGCTGGCCGCAATCGCCGCCGAAACCGGCTTCGTCGACGGTTCGCATCTCAGCAAGGCGTTCAAGGCCGCCTTCAATACCAACCCGTCCGAGGAACGCCGCAGAATAATCGGTCAATCCCACGGGCAAGATGCCGGCGAAGGTCGGCGTATATTCAGTCCGGCTTAGGCGGCACTTGTTATGGTCATACACTCCGACGACCTGATCATTCGCCCGGCTGAGCCGGCAGACCGGGCAGACATCTGGTCGGTCATCGAGCCGACCATCCGTGCAGGCACGACCTACGCCCTGGACCCCCTGATGACGAAGGACGATGCTTTGTCCTACTGGCACGGTCCGGATAAACGAACCTTCGTTGCCGTGCGCCAAGGTCAGATCGTGGGATCTTATTATGTGCGCGCCAACCAGGACGGTGGTGGCAGCCACGTGGCCAATTGCGGCTACATGACGCTGGCGAGCGCGCAAGGCGGCGGTGTGGCGCGCAATATGTGCCTACACTCGCTCGACTATGCCAGAAGCTCCGGATTTCGCGCGATGCAATTCAACTGTGTCGTGAGCAGCAATGTGCGTGCGGTGAGACTCTGGACTACGCTTGGTTTTGAGATCGTCGGACGGCTGCCTGAGGCTTTTCGGCTTCCGACTGACGAATATGTTGATGCGCTCGTGATGTTTCGTAAGCTTGACGCTCAATAACGGCATCGCGAGGCGCGGTGTGCGCCGCTCCATAATTTTTGCTGATCTGATCCGGTATCCTCACGGCTGAGCACTCGGTATCACCATGGCCGAACACCATGACTGCATCATCGGCGGCGGCGGGCCCGCGCGGGCCTGATGGAGGCGAGCGGGCGCTGGCTTTGCCGGGGGTTCGACCAACGCTCTTCAATCTCGACAAGCTTCAAGGCGTGGAGACGCTTTGCCTCGACTGTATCTCGGGTACCGAGGCTAAGCCGCCCTTCGCGTTTGCCGAACAAACTCGCGGAGATCGTCCGGCACGCCTCGCCGGAAACAATAGTCGCCGCTGTCGGGTGCTTCCAAGAACAATACATGGGTAGAGCCATGTGTACCACCCGCGTGTACAAAACGGGCGGCAAAAGGCTATTGCTTTCAAAGGTCTATCGATCTGGCTGGCGGAGAGGGGGGGATTCGAACCCCCGATGGGCTTGCACCCATGCCGCATTTCGAGTGCGGTACAATCAACCACTCTGCCACCTCTCCAAGGCGCCAAGACCCACGGTCGCCCGTGGGTGGTTGCGCGGAGTTCTAGGCGAGGATGGCGGGCCAGACAAGACGGGCAGAGCGGAAAATCCGCACCCAATTGCCCGCAGAGCCGCAAAAGCTGGCTCTGGCTGGCGCGTAGACTAGGAAGCCAGCCTTTTCGTTGCAGATTCGCAGCGGCAACGCACGCTATGGTTGGACGCGCGGCATGACGAGCCATGGCGGCGCCAGGATGATTCGCCGACGGATGCATGCACTCGGCCATTGGCCGAGGCGGCACCGGGACGCTCAACGGTCCTGCTCAATCCTTGTCTTTCTTCGCTTTCTTGTCGTCCTTCTCTTTCTTGCGGTTGGTGAAGCGAGCATTGCCCAGCCCCGTTCCGATCGTCAGCACGCCCCAGCGTTCGAAGTCCTGCATGAAAGGGACTTCACTGAGGCCTTGGACAACGCCGTCATTGTGCATGAGCACCGCAGTATCGTGATCCCCGATTGTGGGAATGCCTTCGGCGAGCAAGGCTGGCAGGTTGAACTTGCTGCTTTCCCAATTACCCGGAAGATTCTGCGCTCCCTTCGCGATGGTGCCGTCTTCGTTGATCACCCCCGGGCACGAGATGCCGATGAACGGCGCCAGCTTGAGGCCTTCATTGTCGGCGGCGGAGATCAGATCCTTCAGCATCTTCACCAGCCGCTTGACGGCGCCTTCACGCGTCGGCTCATCATCGGCATGTTTCCAGAGATCGGACTTCCACACCGCGGCCTTGGAGAGATCCTTCGATTTCTTCCATGCGGTTTCGACCACGCCACAACGGATGTTGGAGCCGCCGATGTCGACCGCAAGAATGCTGTCGTAACCTTCGAAAATCCATGACGGCGCCAGATGCAGGCAACCGATCAGGCCGGCTTCATCTGGATGAAAACGGATCGGCACCAACGTAACTTTGAGATCCTCGGCCTTGAGAATGATGTCCGTACGCGCAATGACGAGTTCCCCGACACGGCTCTGGCGGAAACCGCCGCCGACCACGATGCATTCCGTATCTGCCCAGGCCTTCGTCTTGAAGAAGCGCTGCGTGACATAAGCCAGCTCCCGCGCGAATTCTTCGATCGCACCATGGACGAGCGCAGCCGCGGCCACATCGTCGCCAAGCAGGATTTCGTCGAGGCTGGATTTACTGATCTCGTTGGCAGCCTTTTTGCCGAGCGGATCGTCGCCGTTTTTCTTCAATGGCTTTCTGAGATCATCCAGTATGCGCTGAAAAGCGCCCTTGCTGGCGCGGTCACCGAGAAAGCCGTTGTCGTCCTTCAGCTCGATGTTGAACGTATCCACGTCAACGGATGGCAGCCGCTTGGCACCGTGATTGCCGATGCCGACGGTCGTCATTGTGTCTTCAGCCATATTGCCCCTGCCAGACTAGAACCGCATGACAATGCTCCGGGAGCCGGTTTGTTTCATCGCCCCGCCGGGATGATCGTACCGCTCACCTTTTGCGTCGGTCGCGCGAGCCGGTTTCAATGATACCGGTAGAACATCCTTAACTAACCAACAGGGCAGCAACCCAAGCCACTACCTTTCTGCGATCGACCTAACAGTAAATTTATCAGCTCAGGTAATTATCTCTGCATTCATACGGGTGCGTATTCATGCTGAAGTCATTCCTCGGGCTATCATTCCTTGGGCTAACCGATCGTTTTCGCCGCGACCGGCGCGGCAATGTCGCGATCATATTCGCGATCACATGCATCCCCCTTATTTCCATGGTTGGCGCCGCGGTCGACTATACGCGTGCACTACAGATCAGATCTCAACTGCAAGCCGCCCTTGATACTGCGAGCGTCGGCTCCATCGTGCAGAAGTCTGCTGCATTCATTACCGCAGGTTCGATGGCGGCGGACGGCGCCGTCCCCGGGGGCGACGTCGACGCAATCAATATTTTCAAGGGCAACACGTCCGGCCGGACCGGCTTCACGCTGACCAGCACGACAGCGACCGTCAATCGCGCCAACGGCGTCGTGACGGCCACTATGCAATTCTCGGCGGATGTGCCGACCAGTCTTACATCCGTCATGGGCTTTTCCAAAATGACCGTTACCGGCAGTTCTGTCGCGACGGCGACGATGCCGAATTACATCGATTTCTATCTGCTGCTCGACAATTCGCCATCCATGGGCGTCGGCGCAACACCGGCCGACGTGGCTCTGATGGTCAAGAATACGTCGGACAGCTGCGCCTTTGCCTGCCACGACCTCAACAACAGCAACAACTACTACAAACTCGCCAAGACACTTGGCGTGATCACGCGCATCGACGTGCTGCGTACAGCCACCCAGAAGTTGATGGATACCGCGGCCAGTACGCAGACCTATTCCAACCAGTTCCGCATGGCGATCTACGACTTCGGCGCGGCCGCCTCGACGTCCGGTTTGAGAGCCCTGTTCACATTGTCGTCCAGCCTCTCAAGTGCGAAGACGGCGGCCGGAAACATCGACTTGATGACGGTGAACGGCCAGAACGACAACAACGATCAGGACACAGGCTACAGCGCTATATTCCCGGCGATCAACACCGCCATCAGCGCCCCCGGAGCCGGTACAGCCGGTGCACCGCTCAAATATCTCTTCTTCGTATCCGATGGCGTGGCTGACGAATACAATCCCGGCAACTGCCTGAAACCGACGACTGGTGGACGATGCCAGTCGCCGATCAATCCAGCGCTTTGCACCACGTTGAAGAATCGCGGCATCAAGATTGCCGTGCTTTACACGACCTACCTCGCACTTCCGACCAATGCCTGGTACAATAGCTGGATCGCACCATTCAACGCTGGTCCTTACGGACCTTCACCCAACAGCCAGATCGCCAGCAATATGCAGAGCTGCGCTTCGCCAGGCTTCTATTTTGAGGTCAGCCCGACCCAGGGCATCTCGGACGCGATGACAGCGTTGTTTCAGCGTGCCGTTGCCGATGCCCGCGTGAGCCGCTAGCCGGCGCAACGACCGAGCAAGTCGGCTAGCTCCGCGAGATCGACTGCGTGATTCATCTTCAAGATCACGCACGACACTGCACTGTGGCGAATGCTCATTCGCTCGCGCTTTCCTTCAGGCTTTCCAGCAGCAATTGCGCCGGCCGACTCAGGCCCTTGTCGCGCACGGCGACGACGAATTGCCGCTTCGCCCAGTCATTGCTGAGCGGGATGACCTTCAGCCCCAGCGTCTGCTGGATCGTGGACGCTTCTTCCTGCGGAATGATCGCGACGGCCAGTTGCGCCGCGACAATGCGATAGGCGGCATCCACGGTGGAAACCTGAATGCGGTAGCGCATCTGCTTGCCGGCCGCAGCCGCGACGCTTCGCTGCATGGTTTGCATGATGCTCCGCGCGACGATATCGACATGCTCGAAGTCGATCGTATCCTCGAACGACACTGACGTGCGTTTCGCAAGCGGATGATCGGGGTGCACCACCACCGCGAGATGATCGCGGTGATAGGGAAACGTCTTGAGGCCGCGCAGGTCAACCGCATCCCAGCAGACGCCGATATCGGCGCGCCCTTCCTCGACTCCGCGGACGACCTCCCAGATCTCGCGCTCTTCCAGACTGACGCGCACGTCGCGATAGCGCTTGGCGAACAGGCTGATATCTTCCGGCAGCACCTGGGCCACCGCCGATTTCGAGGCGAACACCCGCACATGGCCCTGCACACCATCGGCGAAAGCGCCGAGTTCGGCCTGCATCCGGTCGAGCAGTTGCAGCGACTCGCGTGCGTAACGCCACAGCGCTTCACCGGCCGCCGTCACCGTGACACCGCGTCGGCCGCGCTCAAGCAACTGGACGCCAGCTTCTTGCTCCATCTGACTGATACGCTTGCTCACCGCTGAGGGCACGATGGCCTCGCGCTTTGCGGCATTGGCGATATTGCGCTCCTCGCAGACAGCGATGAACAGGCGGAGTGAAATTGGATCGAAGCTTTGCATGGGACGTCCGGGATGACACCAGCCATCTTATCTTGGAACTTCTCAGATGAAAAATGACCATTTCAGAGATGGCTAGGAGAGGCGTATGCCTCTCCGCAAGCCCGTCTCACCCCAGCCGCAGGAGCGCCTCATGCGCATCGTCGACATCCGGGAGCGTACCGCCCCGATTGCCTCCCCTATCGCTAACGCCTTCATCGACTTCAGCAAAATGACGCTGAGCCTGGTCGCCGTGGTCACCGATGTGATCCGCGACGGCAAACCCGTGATCGGTTACGGCTTCAACTCCAACGGCCGTTACGGCCAGGGCGGCCTGATCCGCGAGCGCTTCGCGCCGCGCATTCTGGAAGCCAAGCCCGACAGCCTGATCGACGCCTCGGGCAACAATATCGACCCGCACAAGGTGTGGGCCACCATGTTTACCAACGAGAAGCCGGGCGGCCACGGCGAGCGCTCGGTCGCGATCGGCACCATCGACATGGCGGTGTGGGATGCGGTCGCCAAGATCGCGGGCAAGCCACTGTTCCGTTTGCTCGCCGAACGCAATGGCACCACCGCTGACCCGAAGGTCTTCGTCTATGCCGCGGGCGGTTACTATTATCCCGGCAAGGGTCTCGAAGGCCTCGCCTCGGAAATGAAGGGCTATCTCGATCGCGGCTACAATGTCGTGAAGATGAAAATCGGCGGCGCGCCGCTCGCCGATGACTGCAAGCGCATCGAGCATGTGCTGAAACTGCTTCCGGCAGGGGCTAAACTCGCTGTCGATGCCAATGGCCGCTTCGATCTCGACACAGCCGTCGCCTATGCCAAGGCACTGCGCGAATACGACCTGTTCTGGTACGAGGAAGCCGGCGATCCGCTCGATTACGAACTGCAGGCGAAGCTCGCCGAGCATTATCCCGGTCCGATGGCCACCGGCGAGAACCTGTTCTCGATGCAGGACGCGCGCAACCTGATCCGCTATGGCGGCATGCGCTCGGACCGCGACTGGCTGCAATTCGACTGCGCGCTCTCTTACGGCCTGGTCGAATATCTCCGCACGCTCGACATGCTGAAGAGCTACGGCTGGTCCTGGCGCCGCTGCATCCCCCATGGCGGCCACCAGATGTCGCTCAACATCGCCGCAGGCCTCGGTCTCGGCGGCAATGAGTCCTATCCGGACCTGTTCCAGCCCTATGGCGGGTTCCCGGACGGCGTGAAGGTGGTGGATGGTCACATCACCATGCCGGAACTCCCGGGCATCGGCTTCGAGGGCAAGTCCGACCTGATCAAGGAAATGCGCAGCCTGGCGTCGTGAGGGCGACCGAGAGGCTAAGCCTCTGATTTGGAGAACAAAACTCATGGCCGGACCTGACCCTGCCATCCACCTTTCCGCCATTCCGTCCGAAGATGGATGCCCGGGTCATCTAGCGAAGCTCGCTTCGCGCTGCCCGGGCATGACGACTAAAGGCAGGCGCCCGAAAAACGGGGCGGCAGGTTAAATGGTACGCTCCATCGCAGGCACCGACTCATCCGCCAAGACTCTGTTTTTGGCTCGCTTTTCGCCCGTCTTTCCTTGACTCTCCGCCTTCACCCTCTATAAAGCACGCTTCGGCGCAAGCTTTGCTTGGCGCCGATTGTTTTTGCGTGGGGTCGCAACGTCGACCAAAAACGCAAAGATGCGCGACTTCCTGGAAGTCGCGGTGAACCCTTATCGACTGAACAAGAAGCCGTCCCGGATCTGATCCGAGGATGGGATCGAACACGAAGGAATATAACGATGTTCGCAGTCATCAAAACCGGCGGCCGGCAATACCGCGTCGTTCCGGATGATGTGCTCGAGATTGGCAAGATCGCCGGCGATGTCGGAACGATCGTGCAGCTTGGTGAAGTTCTCGTGCTGGGCGGTGATACGCCTGTGCTCGGCCTGCCGTTGGTGGCCGGCGCGTCGGTTGCGGCCGAAGTGCTCGATCACAAGCGCGGCCCCAAGGTCATCTCTTTCAAGAAGCGCCGCCGCAAGAATTCGAAGCGCAAGCGTGGCTACCGTGACGAACTCACGATGATCCGCATCACCGAGATCCTGGCCGACGGCAAGGCGCCGACGATCGGACCTCGCCCGAAGCGTGAGAAGCCGGTCGTGACCGCTCCGGTTGATGGCGACGAAGCTCCTGCCAAGAAGGCGCCGGCGAAGAAGGCCGCTGCTCCGAAGGCAGCCGCCGCCAAGCCTGCTGCAGCCAAGAAGCCGGCTGCGAAGAAAAAGCCCGCCGCGGAATAAGCCGCTGCGAAAAGTTGAGAATCTGTGAGACAATTCCTTCAAGGAATTGATCTAGAACTTATCGAGATCGGAGACGGGCTATGGCTCATAAAAAAGCAGGCGGTTCATCGCGCAACGGACGCGATTCGGCTGGCAAGCGCCTCGGCGTGAAGGCGTTCGGCGGCGAACGCGTGATTCCCGGCAACATCATTGCGCGTCAGCGCGGCACGACCTGGCACCCCGGCCTTAATGTCGGCATGGGCACAGACCATACCCTGTTCGCCAAGGTCGAAGGCCACGTGGAGTTTCGCGCCAAATCGAACGGCCGCACTTTCGTATCGGTACTCCCGATTACTGAAGCCGCGGCCGAATAAACGGTGGACACATTGGAGTCCGCCGGGTCCTGTTGAACCGGCGGAGCGCCAGAATTGGGCTCCAGGGGAGGCGGGAAACCGGCCTCCCCTTTTCGTTTGGTGCGTCGCTTCGGGGCGCACACAGGAGCCCGAGATGTTGCAGGATATTCCGACCCCGACGTTGAGAGAAACCAGAGGCTGCGTCCTCGAGACCGAACGGCTGGCCTTGCGCAAGCCGACACTCGCGGACGTAAAAGCCATCGCGCTTCTCGCCAATGATCGCCGCATCGCCGAGATGACGCGTCGCCTGCCCTTCCCGTATCAGCAGGATCACGCAGTCGATTTCGTCAATTCGCTGAGCGGCACGGCAAGCGACAGCGTGTTCCTGATCGAACTCGATCGTCGTCCCATCGGCATGGTCGGAATCGACTGGCGCGAAGCCGAATCGCCGGAGCTCGGCTACTGGCTCGGCGTCGATCACTGGGGTCAGGGTTTTGCGACCGAGGCCGCACGTGCCGCGATCGATTACGCATTCGACGAATTCGATATCGATCACCTGATCTCGGGTGCGCGCGTCGCCAATCCGTCGTCGCGCAACATCCTGGAGAAGTGCGGCTTCCAGTGGAGCGGTGTTCAACTGCACCGCTTCGAAGCGATCGGCTCGTCAACACCGGTCGACTGCTTCAAGCTGACAAGGGGCGTGTGGAGTTCGCTGAAGAACTGGGGAACGTCGACGCGACGGTGAACGACTCTTACTTTCCCTCTCCCCTTGCGGGAGAGGGAAAAGAAGTTCACACCGCTGGCGGTACTTCGTCGGCGATCTTTCCGAGCTGCTGCTCGCGCAGGAAGATATAGAGCCCTGCTGCGATGATGACCGCCGCACCGATCAGCGTGGCCCACGACGGCAATTCGCCGAACACGAGATAGCCGAAGATCACCGCCCAGATGATCATCGAATACTGATACGGCACCACAGTGCTCGCCGGCGCCAGCTTCAGCGAGCGATTGACGCAGAGCAGCGCGCAGACCGAGACAACGCCCGCCAGAAAGAACAGGCCGAGATCGCGCAGATCGGGCGTCACCCATCCGAACGCCGTGAATACGGCGCCGAAAGTAAACGTGCCGATAAACTGGGTCGTCGCGAGCACGACATCCGGCGCGGAACGCAGCGAGCGGGTGATGAGCATCAGCGCGGCGAAGGACAGGCTGCCGCCGAGCGCGATCAGCGCCGGCCATGTCACCGTCTGCGCCGAGGGCTGCAGCGCGATCAGTACACCGCAGAAGCCGACGAAGATCGCGCTCCAGCGCCGCCAGCCGACGGATTCGCGGAGAAAGATCGCGGAGCCCGCGGTGACGAAGATCGGACAGGCCAAATAATAGGTGATGACATCCGCCAGCGGCAGATAGGCCGCCGCCCAGAAGAACGCCGCGACTTCCAGCGTCGACAGCACCACGCGAATGAGCTGCAGACCCGGCCGATCGAGCTGCAGGAAGTCCGCACGATGCCGCCAGATCGACGGCGCCAGCAGCGCCAGCGCCGCGCAGGCCCGCAGCAGCATCAATTGCCCGACCGAATAGGTGCCGACGAGGAATTTGCCGATCGCATCGCCGCAGGAGAACATGCTGATGCCCAGGAGCATCAGGCCGATACCGGCCAGCCGGGCGGCACGATTGTCGGCTGCGGTCGAAATGGTCGCAAACATGCCTATATGAGCCTGTAGGAAAGTCGCGGAATGCGCACGCTTGGTTAACGGCAAGATGAGTCGTTTAGGACGTCACCTGATGCGCAGCAAGGCCCCCAAATAAGGGCTTTTCACGATGCTCCGGCGACGAAGTGGTTGCCGCGACCACCCCCCTGCGATACGGATACGCTATGAAATTCCTCGATGAAGCCAAGGTCTACATTCGCTCCGGCGACGGCGGAAACGGCTGCGTGGCCTTTCGCCGCGAGAAGTATATCGAGTTCGGCGGTCCCTCCGGCGGCAATGGCGGCCGCGGCGGCGATGTCATCATCGAAGTGGTCGACGGCCTCAACACGCTGATCGACTATCGCTACCAGCAGCACTTCAAGGCGCCGCGCGGCACCAATGGTATGGGCAAGGACCGCCATGGCGCCAATGGCAAGCCGATCACGCTCAAAGTTCCGGTCGGCACGCAGATCATCGATGAGGATCGCGAGACGCTGATCCACGACTTCACCAAGCTCGGCGAGACCTATGTGCTGGCCGAAGGCGGCAATGGCGGCTTTGGCAACGCGCATTTCAAATCATCTACCAACCGCGCCCCGCGCAATGCCAATCCCGGCCAGCCCGGCGAAGAGCGCTGGATCTGGCTGCGGCTGAAACTGATTGCGGATGCGGGTCTCGTCGGCCTGCCCAACGCCGGCAAGTCCACATTCCTTTCCAAGGTCAGCGCTGCGCGGCCGAAGATCGCGGACTATCCGTTCACCACGCTGCATCCACAGCTCGGCGTCGTCGATGTCGACGCGCGCGAATTCGTGCTGGCGGACATTCCCGGTCTGATCGAGGGCGCGCATGAAGGCGCTGGCCTCGGCGATCGCTTTCTTGGCCATGTCGAGCGTTGCCGCGTGCTGCTGCATCTGATCGATGCGACCTGCGAACATGCGGGCAAGGCCTACAAGACCGTCCGCGCCGAACTCGATGCCTATGAGGGCGACCTCGCCAACAAGGTCGAGATTGTTGCGCTCAACAAGATCGATGCGGTCGAGCCGGACGAGCTGAAGAAGCAGAAGGACCGGCTAAAGCGCGCTGCGAAGCAAACGCCGCTGCTGATCTCGGGCGCGACGGGCGAAGGCGTGCCGGAAGCTTTGCGGGCGCTGGTCGCGGTGATCGGCGAAGCGCCGGTGTCGGACAAGGCCAAGAGCGCAGCGCAGTCTGCGCCATGGGCGCCGGCGACGAGCTGATCTGCCTCTGACGTCCGTCCAAGCATCACACGCACTGCCAAAGCCCACATCATGTCGCGCCCCGAGCTGAAGAACTTTCGCCGTATCGTCGTCAAGGTTGGCTCGTCGCTGCTGATCGATTCCGCGGCCGGCGAAGTCAGGGCCAAGTGGCTCGCCGCGCTGGCCGCCGATATCGCCAAGCTGCATGCCGATGGTCGCGACGTCCTCGTGGTCTCATCAGGCTCGATCGCGCTCGGCCGCAGCCGCCTCAAATTGCCACGCGGTCCGCTGAAGCTCGAAGAGAGCCAGGCCGCCGCTGCCGTCGGGCAGATCGCGCTGGCGCGCATCTGGTCGGAAGTACTGGGCCATCACGGCATCGGTGCCGGACAGATTCTCGTGACGCTGCAGGACACCGAGGAACGTCGTCGTTACCTCAATGCGCGCTCGACCATCGGCAAACTGCTGGAATGGCGCGCGGTGCCGGTCATCAACGAGAACGACACTGTGGCGACCAACGAGATCCGCTATGGCGACAATGATCGCCTCGCGGCGCGCGTCGCGACCATGGCTTCCGCCGATCTGCTGGTGCTGCTGTCGGATATCGACGGGCTCTACACTGCACCACCCGGCGCCAATCCCGATGCGAAGTTGATTCCCATCGTCGACAGCGTCACTGCCGAGATCGAAGGCATGGCGGGCGCTGCCGAGAGCGAATTGTCGCGCGGCGGCATGTACACCAAGATCGAAGCTGCCAAGATCGCGACCACCGCGGGCACGCATATGATCATCGCGTCCGGCAAGGTCGAGCATCCACTGCAGAAGATCGCCGATGGCGGCCTGTGTACCTGGTTCCTGACTCCTGCAAATCCCGTCACTGCGCGCAAACGCTGGATTGCGGGATCGCTGGAACCGAAAGGCACGCTGACTATTGATGCAGGTGCTGTCGCCGCACTCCGTGCCGGCAAGAGTCTGCTGCCTGCCGGCGTCATCAAGGTGGAAGGTGACTTCGCACGCGGCGACGCCGTTATCGTGCGCGGACCGGACACGCACGAAATCGGCCGCGGCCTGGTGGCTTATGACGCAGACAATGCTGAGAAGATCAAAGGCCGCTCATCTCCGGACGTGATGATTATTCTTGGGATCAGCGGCCGCGCCGAAATGATCCATCGCGACGATCTCGTGATTTCGGGATCACGAAGTTAAGCAGCGACGCTCGCCTGAATGACATAACGCGCAATCCGTAAACTTGGCGCCGGACGCTCGCCATCATTGCGCCATTCCCGCGTACTTCGTTGCGCGCCATAGAATCAGATAGCCAATTTTTAGGGAGGCCCATTTCATGACCCGACTTTTGATCATCCCGTTCCTGCTGATCGCAACGTCCGCTTTCGCGCAGGGCGGTAACACATCAGCCAATCAGTCGGCCTGCTCACGCGACGTCTCGCGCTTCTGCCGCGCCAAGATGAACGATGGTGACATGGTCGTGCTCAGCTGCCTCAAGGAAAACCGTTCGAAGCTCAGCAAGGCCTGCGCGAAAGTTCTCGCCGAGAATAATCAATAGCGCGACTAATGTTTTCGAGCGAAATGAGCACCGGTTCGCGTCAGGAAAACGCGTCAAGATAAGAAGCTCTAACCGCTGCTGCCGGCCGGCGTCGCGACAGGAAGCACCTCGGTCGCTGCGCGATCGGGCGTATCGTCCTTCCAGCGCACCGAACCGAACGGCCGCTCCAGCATGCGACGCACACGGACCGGATCCGGCCCGAGATGATAGTCCGCCGCGCGCTGATACAAAGCGCGCTCGGACTGCGTCGAACGATTACGCTGGCGCAGGAAATCGAGCCAGGTCGGGCAGTGGTAGCGTTCGGTCCACAATTCGGGATCAGCGATATCGCGCGCGATGGACCACCCATAGGCGCCGTTGCGCTGGCGCGAGAGCTGCACGTCCTGCATCACGCCGTGGAATGCGCGCGCATTCTCTTGATCCACGCGATATTCGATCTCCACGACCAGCGGGCCACTGCGCGCCGTCAATTGGAGTTGCACTTCAGGATCGGCCAGCGTCTCGGCATCCTCGTCGCGCGCGCCGGTCGGCGGCATCCGTAGGAACAGGCCAAACAGCGGCGAGAGAAACATCGCTCCGCCGGACACCAGCAATGCCGCTTCGACGCCGACCATGTCTGTGAGATGCCCCCAGCCCCAACTGCCAATCGCGATGCCGCCGGCAATCGCAGCCTGAAAGGCGGCGAGCGAACGTCCGGCAACCCAGCGCGGCGCCGAGAGCTGTACGCCGATATTAAACAGCGCGACCGCCAGCATCCAGACAGAGCCGGCCACCACCAGCGCCGCCGCAGTGATGACCGGCTCGCTGCTGACCGCCACGACGGCAATCGCAACGCCCATGATCAGCGCACAGGCCCGGATCGAACTTTCGCCGCTCAGATGCTTGCGGACATGCCCAATATTCATTGCGCCGATCACCGCACCCATGCCGAAGGCGCCGAGCATGATTCCGTAGGTCTGCGCGCCGCCATGCAGCAGGTCGCGCGCAACCAGCGGCATCAGCGCCGAGACCGAACCACCGCAGATGCCGGTGATCAGCGTGCGCGTCAGCACGATCTTGATCGACGGCGAATTAGCAATGTAACGCACGCCGGACACGATGGCCCGACTCAGCCGCTCACGCGGCAGCCGCGACACATCGACCTTGCGACGCCACAGGAACAGCACCACCAGCAACGGGATGTAGAGCACCGCATTGGCCGCGAAGGCTGCGACAGCACCGGCGGTGGCGACCACGATGCCGCCGATCGCCGGGCCGAAACTGCGCGCGATATTGTAACTGATGCCGTTCAGCGCCACGGCGGATGGCAGTACCTCCGGCGGCACCTGCTCGCCGACCGAGGATTGCCAGGCCGGTCCGAACAGCGCCATGCCGCTGCCGATGATGAAGCAGAAGGCGAGCAGGATGTTCGGCGTGATGTGACCGGTCCAGTCCAGCATGGTCAGTACGCAGGCGCCGACCAGCGACAGCACCAGCGAAGCCAGCGACACGACACGGCGGTCATACATGTCGGCCACGGCGCCCGCCGGCATCGAGATCAGCATGATCGGCAGCATCAAGGCGGTCTGCACCAGCGCCACCTTGTCGGCCGACGCGGTCATCTGCGTCATGGCCCAGGCAGCGCCCACGCTCTGGATCATCAGGCCCAGATTGGACAGCAGGCTGGCGAGCCAGATCCGCCGGAACACCGCAAACCGCAGCGGGGCGGCAATGCCGTCGGAGGGAAGAACCACTGGTTTCGCTGCTTCGGCCATCATCGTCCCGTCGTCTGCTGCAGATAGCGACTGCAGGGCCATGCGGGTCTGATTCCCCGCGGGCACATCAAGTTGATGCCTGCGAAACGCGTTGTCTGTCCAGTGCCTGCTCCGCTATCACAGTGGCAGGCGTCGGATGTGCGCAGATAGAGGGAGACCAGCCATGGCGCTGTCGCGACGGACCATACTCACGGGCGCAGCGATGCTGCCGCTGGCTGCCCATGCGCTCCGTTTCGAGGCCGCAGCACAGACCGGCCCCGGCACGACTGCGGGTTCCGACATTCCCCCGATCCTGTTCGTCCACGGCAATGGCGACCACGCGGCGCTCTGGATGACGCAGATCTGGCGCATGGAAACCAATGGCGTCCCGCGCAACCGGCTGATGGCGCTCAATTTCACCGATCCGCTGGCGCGTTCCGACGATGCTGTGGCGCAGCAGGGCCGCTCCTCCACCGAAGACCAGCGCCGCGAACTCGGCGAAGCCATCGCCGAGCTAAAAAAGCGCACTGGTGCTGCGAAAGTGGCGCTGGTCGCCAATTCGCGCGGCGGCAATGCGGTGCGCAATTACATCAAGAATGGCGGCAGCGCCGATGTCAGCCACGCCGTGTTGTGCGGCACCCCCAATCATGGCGTGTTCGACGGGACCGATAGTCCCGGCAGCGAATTCAATGGCCGCAGCCCGTTCCTCAAGAGCCTCAATCCCGGCGAAGGCCCTGAGGTGACCGAAGGCACCGCCTTCCTCACCCTCCGCAGCGATGGCATCGACAAATATGCGCAGGCCGACGGTCGCCTGCTCGGCAAGCCGGGCGTGGCCACCGGCGTCACCGCCGATGGTCCGGCGCTGCGCGGCGCCACCAATCTCGTCCTCGGTGCCATCGATCACCGTGAAACCGGCTTTCACCCCCGCGCCTTCCGCGAGATCTACAAATTTATCGTCGGCCGCGAACCCGCGCGGATCGATATTGTGCAGGAAGCTGACGTGAAAATCAGCGGTCTCGTCACCGGCACGCCGGGCGGTGTACCCACCAATCGTCCAGTCGCGGATGCCCTGGTCGAGGTGTATCGCGTCGCGCCTGACAGCGGCGAACGGATCGGGGCGGCGCTCCATGCGGTTCGCACATCCGCCGATGGCCGCTGGGGTCCGGTTCAGGTCGACCCTACCTGGCCTGTTGAGATTGTGCTGACATCGGCCGGCGCGCCGATCACGCATTCCTATCGCTCGCCATTCCCCCGCTCGTCCGACGTCGTGCATCTGCGTCCCGGTCGCACACTGGGTCCCGCCGACGCCACTGTCGGCGCCGTGGTGTCGATGTCGCGCGTCCGCGGCTATTTCGGACTGCCGCGCGATGTCGTGCTGCTCGACGGCAAGGAGCCGACCGACGTGAAAGCCGGCGTGCCCACGGATTCGCTCTCGACTATCCGCCTTCCGGCCACGGACATCGGACGGCCGGTGGTCGCGCTCTTCAATCAGGAGCGGATCGTGGCGCGCGCCTGGCCGGCATCGGAAAACCGGATCACGGTGGCAGAATTCACCGAGTAGATCACGCCAACTCGCGCGCCTCAGCGGTCTGGCTTTCTATATAACCGCTTTGCTGACTTCCCTGCGCGTCTCCGGTCAGATCGCATGAGGCATTGTTCGAAATCGCAAAGAGCCCCGCCATGTGCGGGGCTCCTTCGTTATTCTGTTATCGCAGCAACAGTACCAGGATGATGAGGGGAAGCGGGATTCCGAGTAGCCACAGAAGAATGGGCATGGTTGTCTCCTTTGATTGGGGTTAACGACGCTTCTTCCAGGTCCCGTCACGAAGCCCGCCACCTTCCGTCGCGGCAAGGCTGGCGGAGAAGGCGCCGATCAGCAGCGACGCCGTGAGCCAGAATGCGAGCTGCATCGCGGCCTTGCGTGCGGCATCCACCGCGGTCTTCGCATCGTTGATGACTTCAGTGACGCGCTTGTCGGCATCTGCCTCGCTCAGACCGGTGCGGCTGGCGACAACCTTGTTGACGTAGCTGCGGTCGGCGGGCTTGAGCTCTCCACCACGGAAACTGGCAGCCATCACACGTGACAGTTCACCACGCGCTTCCGCGCTGGTGCCATCGGCCGACGGCGTCGTCGGACGCAGCAGCGAATCCAGGTAGCCATCGCTCGGACCTGACTGGGCTGCAGCAGCGGTTGCACCGGCAGCAACACCCGACGCGGCTCCGCTCAGCAAAGTGGTTGCTGGAGATGCCAGCAGGATCGCTCCCAAAACCGTCGCGAACGACCAGGCCAGGAATCCATGCGCGGTGTCACGAAAGTAGACTTCGTCCGAATGCACGCCGATCCAGCGCGACCGCAGACGGCCGGCAATATAACCACCGAGCGATGACGAGATCATCGCGATGACGATCAGGTAGATACCGGTCGTGATCTTGAACGTGGTCGCGGAGGCGCCGGCACTTGCCCACGGAGACACGACAGACAGACCGAGACCTGTGCCAAAGGCAATCAGGACGAGCGTCAGTGCGAGCGAAACCACGGCACCGGCTGCAACCGCAGCCCACGATACGCCGGAGGTTTGCGGTTCGTCGACGCTTACATTGGGTTGGACGACAACGGTATCGATCATTTTAAATCCTCAGGCCGGTCCGATATGGAGCCACTGCCTCCCTAATGTGCATGCGTGAGTATCGTTCCGAGGGATGCGCCCGCTGGACCGCAATATTGGTCGATGCGTGCGTTGCGGCCACGCTTTCCATCGAGGCCTCCATGGCGCGCGGATGGACGCCTGCTATAATGACGAGACGCTCCGGTCCCTGGATCAATTGCGAGGCCCATCGTGAGCATTGCCGAGGTCTACGATTTCTCCGCTGCGCGAGCGCCCCTGGTGCCGCCGAGCCCGCCACGTGCGCCCGAGAACATGGGTGCGCTAGGGCGTATGTCGGCAATGCGCCGCAGCGCCATCGAGACCTGGGGTCAGCGCGCCTATGAAGATGACATCGTCAAGGGCCGCTTCTTCGGCCACGCGAGCTTCATCCTCAACGATCCCGACGCGATCCGCCATGTGCTGGTGGACAATTACGAGAACTATACCCGCACGCCCGCTGCATTCCGCGTGCTGCGGCCGATGCTCGGCGAGGGCCTGCTGCTCGCCGAAGGCCGCACCTGGAAACACCAGCGCCGCACCCTGGCGCCCGCTTTCACGCCGCGCGCGGTGACGACTTTGGTGCCGCACATGATCTCGGCGGTCGATGACACGCTGGCCGACCTGCATCGCGCCGTGGGCAAGCTGGTCGATCTGCGCGCGATCATGCAGCGGATGACGCTGGAGATCGCAGGCCGCACCATGTTCTCCTTCGGCATGGCCGAGCATGGCGCGAAGCTGCGCGACTTCGTGATGGAATACGGCATGAACCTGGCACGGCCGCATTTCCTCGATCTGCTGCTGCCGCTGGGCTGGCCGACGCCGCAGGATATCTCGCGCGCCTTCTTCCGCAGACGCTGGACGAGATTCGTCGGCGAGCTGATGACCGCACGTCGCGCCGCCGGCAAGAACGACGACGCGCCGCGCGATCTGTTCGACCTGATGGTGGCCGCGCGCGATCCGGAAACCGGCGCATCCTTCACCGATGGGCAGCTCGGCGATCAGGTGGCGACGATGATCCTCGCCGGCCATGAGACGACGGCAACGGCGCTATTCTGGGCGCTGTATATGCTGACGCTCGACCCGGCGACCCAGGAGCAGGTCGCGGCCGAAGCCCGTGCCGCCAGCGCGAGCGGCACATTCGACATGGAGCATCTGAAGTTCACCCGCGCGGTGATCGATGAGACCATGCGGCTCTATCCGCCCGCCTTCCTGATCGCACGCGCCGCCGCGGGCCCTGATCGTCTGGCTGGCCAGTCCGTCGCCAGCAAGGACGTGATCCTGATCGCGCCCTGGCTGCTGCATCGGCACGAGAAATTGTGGCACGAGCCCAACGCCTTCATGCCGTCCCGTTTCATGCCCGGCGCGACACCGCCGGACCGCTTCGCCTATCTGCCTTTCGGCGTCGGTGCCCGGGTCTGCATCGGCGCGCATTTCGCGCTTGTCGAGGCCACATTGGCGCTGGCGAAAATCATCGGCGCGTTCCGCGTCGAGCTGCCGGATAAAGCCCCCGTCATGCCGATCGGCGTGGTGACGACACAACCGGATCGCTCGCCAATGTTCCGCATTGAGCGGCGCTGACGTTATTTCAGCACGCCCTCTCCTCACGTGTTCCCCACCCGCGCGCGCTCATGGCACGTTAGGCGGAACGACAAGTTGAAGCGCAGCGGCAAAGCCCTGTCTTGGACGTAGCGACTATTTGGCCTAAACTGATGCCATGAGTGATGTTCAGGCACTATTCGCGACATTGAACCAGGCGACCGATCCGGCCGTAGCCGATGCCATTGCACAACTGATCCGCGACGGCGCGGACCACGAACTCAATCGTATCAACGTGCTGGATTTTGCGGCACGCCGCGGCCTGAACGAAGAGCGCGTCATTTCCGGCTTCCTGCATGCCTCCCGCCTCGGCCTGTTCGACCTGACCTGGAATGTGTTGTGCCCGGGCTGCAGCGGCGTCCTCGACGCCCACAGCACGCTGAAATCGCTGCGCCATGACGACTACCATTGCGGGCTCTGCGCCTGCGGCTATGAAGCGTCGGTTGACGAGCAGGTCGAGGTGGCGTTCACGGTCGCACCGCGCGTCAGGCACATCGCTGCACACGACCCCAATACGCTGCCGCTCTGGGAATACTTCAAGCAGGTGTTCTGGAGCTCAGGCGTCGATCTCAATCAGGAATCGTTTGCGTCACTCACCGATGAAGTGACACTGGACGCAATGGAATTGCCGGCACATGAAAAAGCGGTGATGTCGCTGCACTTGCCGTCGGAATTCGTCATCGTGTTCGAGCCGGTAACCCATGCCGCGCAGTTCATTGACGTGCAGGGCGAGCCGACCAAGGAACGACAGCATCTGTCGCTGATCTACAACCGGCAGCATACACCGACCGGCACCATCACGCTGCAACCCGGACCGTTGCGATTGTCCCTCGAGAACCAGACCGAGGTGCGCGTGCTGCCATCGGTATTTGTCGCGGCCGAGGGCCTCCATCACCTGATCGGCAAGCGCAAACCGTTCCTCACGGCCAAGCGGATACTCACCAACCAGACCTTTCGCGATGTCTACAAGGCCGACAACCTTAACATCGATCAGCGACTAAAGATTACCTCGCTGACTTTCCTGTTCACCGACCTCAAGGGCTCGACGGCCTTGTACGAGCGCGTCGGCGATCTCGCAGCCTTCGATCTGGTGCGTGCGCATTTCCACGCACTGCTGGAGATCATTGCGTCGGAAGCGGGAGCCGTCGTGAAGACCATCGGGGATGCCGTCATGGCGACCTTTACGCGGCCCGAACAGGCGCTGGCCGCAGGTCTGCGCATGCGCGCCGCGATGGAGCGATTGAACGAGGAGCGCGGCACCAAGGACCTCGTGGTCAAAATCGGCATCCATGAGGGACCCTGCCTCGCTGTGATGCTGAACGAGCGGCAGGATTACTTTGGCCAGACCGTCAATATCGCTGCCAGGGTGCAGGGCCTGTCAACCTCGCAGGCGATCCATGTCACCAGCCCGGTGATATCAGCGCTGGCCGTGGAAGCTATTCTGCGGAAGGCCGAAATCACGCCGATCCAGAAGCACGCCGCCTTGCGCGGCATCGCCGACAAGATCGTGGTCTATGAGATTCCGTGACACGAGATCCCATAAACTACCGATCGTCTCAATTGTTACTTAACTGTCATCAGCGCTTCGGGAACCCGGCCGCATTGCATGCGTTCCATTTTCGCGCCACAAAGCACGAGCGCTTTCGCCGCATGGCGGGCCTCGCGATCATCTGGTTCAAAGAATAATGCTGGAAAAACTGCGCCAATTCATTGCCGACGTGGTGTCTCCCGATGCGCACGGAAATCAGGCATTCGACGATACCGGCTTCCGTCTTGCCGCCACGGCGCTGATGCTTCACGTCATCTCGCTGGACGGTGAGCCCTCAGCTATCGAGAAAGCCAAGTTGCACAGCCTGATCGAGTCGCGTTTCGAGCTCGATCCCGGCACGGCTGACAGGCTCATCTCGGCTGCCACCCTCGTCGAAGGCGAGGCCGTCGATCTCTATCACTTTACAAGCGTCATCATGCGCGTGGTCGACGAGCCCGGTCGTGTCCGTCTCGTCGAGATGATGTGGCAGCTGGTCTATGCTGACGGCCGCGTCAGTGAGTTCGAGGAAAATGTGGTCTGGCGCGCAGCCGACTTGCTCGCAGTTTCATCACGTGACCGGATGGAGCTCAAACGACGCGTGGCGGGCGGTACGGCCACAACGGATACGACTGTCTGAGCAGGCGCAGCCCGACCGGCAAATGACGGCACCACGACGCATAACCAAAGTTTAATGCGCGGTCCCCGACAATTCATGCCACTGCTACACGCTCGGGAACTGGAGGTCCTACGGTACTCCGGTGGTCATTCCGACTTGCACATCACGGGTATCCCTATTACGCCTGTAGATGCATGCAAATCGTCCTCACGTATTTCAAGAGTAACTTATTGTGACTGAGCGCGTGACGTTAATAACCGGAGCCTCGGCCGGAATTGGCGCCGAGTTCGCGCGCATCTTCGCCGCGAACAAGCATCGCGTCGCTCTGGTTGCACGCCGTGCCGAGCGCCTGAATGCGCTGGCCGCTGAAATCACTGCTGCCGGCGGTGCTGCGCCCATCATCATTCCCTGCGATCTCGAACAACGCGACGCCTGCGCCCAGATCGCGGCTGCCCTCGCTGCTGCCAATGTCGAAGTGGAGTACGTCGTGAACAATGCCGGCTTCGGCATGTTCGGTCGCGCGATCGACATGGACCGCGATCGGCAACTTGGCATGCTTGAGGTCAATGTGCGCGCACTGACGGATCTGTCGCTGCGCTTTTCCGAGAGCCTGATCCGCAACAAGGGCGGCATTCTCAATCTCAGCTCGATCGCGGGTTTTTTGCCGGGTCCCGGAATGGCCGTGTACTACGCCAGCAAGGCCTATGTGCTGTCCTTCACCGAAGCGCTGCGCCAGGAGCTCGGCTCCAAGGGTGTGCGCGTGACCGCATTGTGCCCCGGGCCGGTGCCGTCGGAATTCCAGGCGCGCGCCGGATTCACGCCGGGCCTCGACTCGGCGATCCTCAATGTCTCGGCGGCTGACGTCGCCCTGCTGGGCTATCAGGGCCTGATGGCCAATAAGCGCACAGTTTTCCCCGGCCTCGGCATCAAGATCGTGCCGCTGCTGCTGCGGCTTTTTCCGCGCGGCTTCATCGCGGGGGCGGTGGCAAGGTTGCAGTTGAGACGGGTGTGAATCCGGTCCGCCTACGCCCTGCGGGCTTCGGCGAGACATCCTTCGTTTGCTTCGCTTTTTATGGTCGGGAGGGTGGCTTGCCGAGCCGGAGCTTGCGAAGCAAGCGAAGGATGGTGGAGCCAGGCGGGATCGAACCGCCGACCTCGTCATTGCGAACGACGCGCTCTCCCAGCTGAGCTATGGCCCCGATACGAACCGGGTCGCCCATGCGATCCGATCAGCAATCGGCGCCATTTACAATCCCCGTTAACGGCAAGTCAAGAACGTCGCAAAAGCGCGGTTTTCCGGCACTTTTCGCCCGGAACTTCCCTTGTTTGAGGGGGGCTGAACCGATATTTAGCGGACAGTCGAATCCGCGACCTAACCCGCGAGCCATCCCCGCCATGCGCGCCGTTCTCGATATCGTGCTGATCATTCTCGATCTCTATGTCTGGCTGCTGATCGCCTCGGCGATCCTGTCCTGGCTGATCGCCTTCAACGTCGTCAACACCCGCAACCAGTTCGTCTCCGCGATCGCCGAATTCCTGTTCCGGATCACCGAGCCCGTGCTGGCGCCGATCCGCAGGATGCTGCCGAGCCTCGGCGGCCTCGATATCTCGCCGATCATCCTGATCCTGATCATCATGTTCCTGCAGCGGGTGATCACCTACTACATCTATCCCAGCGTCTTCTGATCGGCCGCCGGGTTCGTGGCAGATCCCTGGCGCTACGCGACTGACGGTGTCAGCATCGCCGTTCGCGTGACGCCGCGGGGTGGCCGAGACGATATCGACGGGATCGAGACCATGGCCAATGGCCGTTCGGTAGTGAAGGTGCGGGTTCGCGCCATCGCCGAGGGCGGCGAGGCGAACCGCGCCGTGACCGAACTGCTTGCCAAGCGGCTCGGCGTGCCGAAGCGCGATGTGCGCGTGCTGTCCGGCACCACGTCGCGCGTGAAGCAGATCGCGGTCGACGGCGACCCGACGAAACTGGGCGCGATGCTGCGCAGGATCACTGCAGCAACGCCCGACGACACAGACGACAGGACCGACACATGACCGCCAGCATCATCGATGGAAAGATCATTGCCGCCGAATTGCGCGGCCGCGTCGCCGCCGAAGTCGCGCGCGTCAAAGCCGAACATGGCGTGACGCCTGGCCTCGCCGTAGTGCTGGTCGGCAGCGATCCCGCCAGCGAAGTCTATGTCCGCAGCAAGCACAAGCAGACCCAGGAAGCCGGCATGGCCTCCTTCGAGCACAAGCTGCCGGCTGATGTCGCACAGGCCGATCTGATCGCGCTGGTGCAGAAGCTCAACGCCGACCCCACCGTCCACGGCATCCTCGTGCAGCTGCCGCTGCCGAAGGGGTTCGATACCGACGCCGTCGTCAATGCCATCGATCCCGCCAAGGATGTCGACGGCCTGCACCCGACCAATGCCGGCCGTCTCGCCAGTGGCATGCCCGCGCTCTCGCCCTGCACGCCGCTCGGCTGCATCATCCTGACCAAGAGCGTGCACAAATCTCTGGAAGGCATGAATGCCATCGTGATCGGCCGCTCCAATCTGGTCGGCCGTCCCTTGGTGCAACTGCTGCTCAATGAAAACGCCACCGTGACCATCGCGCATTCGAAGTCGCGCGACCTCGCCGAGCTCTGCGCGCAGGCGGATCTGGTCTATGCGGCAGTGGGCCGCCCCGAAATGGTGCGCGGCGACTGGATCAAGCCCGGCGCGACCGTGATCGATGTCGGCATCAATCGGCTGCCCGGTGCCGAAGGCAAGACGCGCCTCGTCGGCGACGTGGCCTATCAGGAAGCGCTGAAGACCGCCGGCGCGATCACGCCGGTCCCCGGCGGCGTCGGTCAAATGACAGTTGCCTGCCTGCTGGTGAACACGCTGCGCGCGGCCTGTGCGATTCACAAGCTGCCGGCACCGGCGGTTTAAAGCGCTCGCTCCGGCCCATCCACGTCATTGCGAGGAGCCTTGCGACGAAGCAATCCAGTTCTTGGCTTTCTGGATTGCTTCGCTGCGCTCGCAATGACGGCTGAGGGGTCGACGCAGAACTCTTACTTCGCCGTATTCTCGATCAGCCGCCGATAAAACCGGATCATGTCTGCGTAGTTCGCGACGCTCAGCCGCTCATTGGTGCCGTGGAAGCGCTTGAGATCTTCCGATGTCGCGCGCACCGGCGAGAAGCGGAAGATGTTGTCGGTGACATCCGTGTAGTGCCGCGAATCCGTTGCCGCGACCATCAGGCCTGGCGCCACCAGCGCATCCGGGAAAATCTCGCGAATGGTCTGATTGAGCGCGCGATAGGACGAGCTCGCCGTGCCGGTCACCGGAGGCGGATCGGTATTGCCGGGGAACGGCGCGATGGAAATCCTGTCGTTGCTGACCGCGCTGCGCACATGTTCGGTGACGCTAGCCTGGGTGTCGCCGGGCAACAGCCGGAAATTCACCGTGGCCTCCGCATTGCCCGGCAGCACATTGTCCTGCTCGCCGGCCTTGAAGATCGTCAGCGCCGTGGTCGTGCGCACCGTTGCCTCGGTCGGACCGCTTTTCTCGAATTCGCGCAACAGCAGCGGCTTGAACAGCCACAGATTGGACAGCACCACGCGGTTGAAGCCGCTCATCTCCGGCGCGATCGTGTCGAACATCTCGCCGACGGTGCCGCGGATCTGCATCGGCAGACGCTTGCTTTCGAGCTGGGTCAGCGCCGCGCTCATCATGCCGATGGCGGTTTCGCGCGGCGGCATCGACGAATGACCGGGCGTGCCATGCGCCGTCAGCACCAGCGTCGCATAGCCCTTCTCGGCCACGCCGATCAGCGCCATCGGTTTGTCGAGACCCTTGAGAATCCCCTCGGTGATCAGCAGCCCCTCGTCGAGTACGAAATCGATCTTCACGCCGCGCGATTTCAGCAACGCCGCGATGGCCCGCGCGCCGCGCATGCCGGACACTTCCTCGTCATGGCCGAAGGCGAAATAGATCGTTCGCTTCGGCTTGAAGCCCGCCTTCGCCATCACGTCGGCAGCCTCGAGGATTGAATACAGATTGCCCTTGTCGTCCCAGGAGCCACGGCCCCAGATGAAGCCATCGGCGACGACGCCCTTGAATGGCGGCTGCTGCCAGTCTTTCTCGGTGCCCGGTGCGACGGGCACGACATCCTGATGCGCCAGCAGCGCAATCGGCTTCAAGGCGGGATCGCTGCCTTCCCATGTGTAAAGCAGACTGTAGTTGCCGACGAGTTCGCGCTTCGCCACGGCATGGAAGGCCGGGAAGCTCGCCACCAGATGCGCCTGCATCGCGCGTAGCGGTTCGGCGGCCTGATCGGGATTGAGAAAATTGGAGATGGTCGGAAAGCGGATCGCCTCTGCAAGGCGCTCTGCGGCCGCCTGCTCATCAACCGGCGCCTTTGCCGCCGCGGTCACCTGAAGCTGCCGCGATCCCCCGCTGAATGTCTTGACGAGCACGATGCCCGCGAGCAGCAAAACGGCCGCGATGACGATCAGCGCGGCCGTTCGGAGCAGTTTGATCCATCGGCGCATCGGAAGTCCCCTTCTGCTACGCCGGTCTCTGTTACTTGGTCTTGGCGGCCGATTCTTTTGCAGATTTGGCGCGCTCGACGCCTTCCATGATCAGGCGCTGTGCATCGGCGGCATCGCCCCAGCGCACCACCTTGACCCACTTGCCGGGCTCAAGATCCTTGTAGTGCTCGAAGAAGTGCTGGATCTGCTGCAGCGTGATCTCAGGCAGATCGCTGTAGTTCTTCACCTTGTCGTAGCGCTGGGTCAGCTTCGAGGTCGGCACGGCGATGATCTTCTCATCGAGGCCGCCTTCGTCTTCCATCAACAGCACGCCGACGGGACGCACGCTCATCACGGCGCCCGGCACGATGGCGCGGGTGTTGGCGATCAGCACGTCGCAGGGATCGCCGTCGCCGGACAGAGTGTGGGGGATGAAGCCGTAATTGCCCGGGTAACGCATCGGGGTGTAGAGGAAGCGATCGACGAACAGGGCGCCGGATTCCTTGTCCATCTCGTATTTGATGGGCTCGCCGCCCACCTGGACCTCGATCACGACGTTCACTTCATGCGGCGCCTTGGCGCCGAGCGGGATTGCGTCAAGACGCATCAAACACTCCAGATTTCATAGGACACGTTGCGACAGGCGTAGCCGAGCGAGAGCCCGGATTCAACGCCTGCGAGACCAGAAAATCATGAACCGGCTTAATGGCTTAATTCGTCCAGGCGAATGCCACTTTATCGAGCGATTTTGCGCCGAAACGCTCCGAGGAACGGGCCACCATGCGGCCACCCAGAGCGCGGTAGAACTCCGTGGCGCCCTCATTGTCCGACAGCGCCCAGATCACCATGCTCTTCAGCCCGCTCTGCACAAGATCGCGCTTGGCGGAGGCGAACAGCCGGCGGCCGAAGCCGAGGCCCTGGAATTCCGGACGCAGGTAAAGTTCGTAAATCTCGCCTTCGAACTGCAGGCTGCGGGCGCGGTTACGACCGTAATTGGCGTAGCCAGCGACCTTGTCGCCGAAGCACAAAACGCTGACGCGGCTGCCTTTGCGGATCGCGGAATCCCACCAGCCGGGACCGCGGCGATTGATCAGCTTTTCCAATTCGGGGCCCGGGATGAGACCTTGATAGGCCGCGCGCCAGGCTTCGTCATGGGTGGACGCCACCGCGGCTGCATCCGCAGCTTTGGCCGGCCGAACCTCGATCAGGGTTGTGCTCATGGAGGGATCAAAGCAAGTCGGCGGGCGCTCTTCAAGGTCCATCGTTAATTATCGGTTAACGTGTGGATTTTCAGCATCAGTTTACCGAAAGAGTTGTATCGAAAAAGGACAGAGCTGCATCCAATGCGCGCCGAACGCCATGTTTTCCACTGCTGGCACGTATCGCGCGAGTCGTGTCGCAGTTGCACACGCGTATCGATGTGCACAACTGCATCGATGTGATTCGCGGCGTGTAGAGTTCGACAGGCATTGCGTCCGCACGAAAGTCCCTGAGCGCTCATGAAACACGTCCAAGCGCTTTGCCTGCTGGCTGCATTGCTCGGAAGCGCCGCTACTCTCGCAGCCCAGACATCAGGCGCGCAGGCCCCGGAAGAAGCGCCGCATCGCCGGCAGGTCTGGTCGGTAGCGTCGCCCGATCCAAATACCAGTTCCCGCGCGGTGCTATTCCGCCCACCCGGCAATGGCCCGTTCCCGCTCGCTGTCATTGCGCATGCCACCACGCAGAATGCGCTGCGCCGCGCGCAGATGCCGCAACCGGAATATCGCGCACTGGCCTCCTGGTTTGTCAGGCGAGGCTACGCCGTGCTGGTGCCGGAGCGTCCCGGCCATGGCGCGACCGGCGGACGCTATCTGGAAGACCAGGGCGGCTGCGACAATGCCGACTATCTCGGCGCCGGCCGCGCCACGGCGGATAGTATCGCCGCAGCGATGACTGACATTCGCAAACAACCCTTCATTCGCAGCGACGGCACGATCGTCGTCGGCCATTCCGCGGGCGGCTGGGGCGCGCTCGCCATGGCCGGCGCCAATCCGCAAGGCGTCAGAGCGATCATTGCCTTTGCCCCCGGACGCGGCGGCCATGCCAATGACCGACCGAATGACGTCTGCGCGCCGCAGCGCCTGATCGCCGCTGCCACAGCCTTCGGCAAGACGGCGCACGTGCCTGTGATCTGGCTCGTCGCGCGCAATGACAGCTATTTTTCGCCGGACTTGTCACGCCAGCTGGCGGATGCGTTTCGCAAGGGTGGCGCCAGGGTCGATGTCCACGAGCTGCCGGACTTCCAGAGCGAAGGCCACTGGCTTGCGGAGAGCGACGGCGGTAACGACATCTATGGCGCCACGCTGGACAAGGCGTTGAAGGCAATCACGGCGAGGAAGCGATGACGCGCAAACCTGCGCAACCGGAATGGACAGTGCAGTGACCGAGCCCTGGCCCGATGACAATGTCATCCTTTATGACGGCGTCTGTATCTTCTGCTCGCGCTGGATCCAGTTCGTCGCCAAACGCGACACCGATCACCGCTTTCGTTTCACCCCGATCCAGTCCGACTATGGCAGCCGCCTCGCCCGCCATTTCGGCATCGATCCCGCCGATCCCGACACCAATGCGGTGATCCATGGCGGCGTGGCTTATGTCAGATCCGATGCGGCGCTGACGGTGTTGTCGACGCTGCCCGGCTGGCAGTGGGTGCGCGTGCTGTTCGCGGTGCCGAAGGCGCTGCGCAATCCGGTCTACAGCCTGATCGCAACGAACCGCTATCGCATCTTCGGAAAGACCGAGGCGTGTATCGTGCCGGATGCGGCGATGAGGGCGAGGGTGATGGAGTAAGCGAGCGTCTACGCTTTGCTCTGGTTGCCTGTAGCCATCACTTCCTTCGCCGCCCGCTCTCCACTCTCCCGCGCCCCATGCGCCGTCGAGAAGAAATTCGGCGATGTCGCTTCGCCGGCAAAGAACAGCCTGCCATCCACCGGCGCCGCGAGAACCGCGCGCGCATCGGCATGGCCGGGCCTTGCCGCCGAATAGGCGCCTTGCGCGAAGCGATCATGTCCCCAGCGGGATTCCGCGAGCGGCGTGAGCTTGCTGCGGATGTCCGAGCCGAGCAGCGCCACGATCTCGTCGATGCTTTGCGCGGCGAGTGCACCCTGGCCGGCGTCTTCCAGGTCGCGTGCGAACCTGCCCCCGAAGAAGCCGGCGATGCAGGGGCGGCCGGACGGGCGCAGATGAAAGCTGCCGACACCGGTGCGCATGGCGGCGCCGCGCAACCCGATATCGGACGGCCACTTCTCCGCGTCGGAGAGCGCCAGCATTACCTTGTTGTCGGCGCCGAGCGGCAGGCCCACGGCGGCCTCGACCTTGCCGGGCAACGGCGGCGTGAAGCGGATATTTTCATTGGCGATGAGATTGGTCGGCACGCAGACGATGACTTTCGCCGCGCTGAGCGTGCCGCGCGACGTCTCGATGCGGATGCGCGCACTGGAATGATCGATAACAGTGACTTCGGTGTTCAGCGCCACCGGACACGGCGCGCCATAGGCCGCAATCAGCGCGCCATAGCCATCGGGCAGGCGCCAGTTGATGTCCGTGTCCTCATAGGCATCCATGTCGTGCAGCGAGACGTGTTTGAGCTCGAAACCGTTGATATAGGTCGAGACCGCATCGATCATCGGATTCCATGGATTGCCGGGCTCGAGGCATGTCGCCGCCGGCGCATCGATCTCGTTTTCTGCGGCCTCCTCGGCGCGCTCATAGAACGCGTCGATCGCGGCGAAGAACTCATCGCGCTTCGCCTTTGAGAAGGCGACGTCATAAGCCTGATCGCGCCACGGCGGGCGCGACTTGTCGACGGCGAAGCCGAGCTCTTTCGCGATGCCGACGAAGTCATTCTTGTCGGCGGAGTGCAGCCATTCACAGCCCAGATCGAACGGAATGCCGGGGGCCGCCATGATCGTATGGGCACGGCCGCCGATCCGGTCGCGCGCTTCCAGCACGATCACGGAGAGCCCGGAACCTTCCAGCATACGCGCGGCGCCGAGGCCGGCAGCGCCGGCTCCGATGATGGCAACATCTACTTCGGAAGGCAGTCTGGTCATCGCGTCGGTATTCACAGCGGATGGGAAACGGGTGACAACGGGATAAAGGCTTGCTTGAATTATTCAAGCCACCGCTGCCCCCGGAGAAGATGCATGACAGCCCCACACGATTTCGAACTCTACGGCTTCTGGCGGACGTCCGCGACCTATCGCGTCCGCGTGGCGCTCAACCTGAAGGGATTGGAAGCGCACGAGCGCGTGATCGACCTCGACAAGGGCGAGCAGCGCGGCGACGCGTTCCTCAAGATCAATCCGCTCGGCGCGATTCCGGCCCTGATCGAGCCCGGCCACCTGCCGCTGACGCAGTCGCTGGCGATCCTGGAATTCCTCGACGAGATCCATCCGACCCCGCCGCTGCTGCCGAGCGATCCACACGGCCGCGCACGTGTGCGCTCGATCGCCGCGATGCTGGCCGCCGACACCCACCCGCTCATTACGCCGCGTGTGCGGAAATATCTCGCCATCACCGCCGGCTTTGACGATGCCGCAGTTCGCGCCTGGCTGGTGCACTGGTTCACCACGGGCCTCGTCGCCGTGGAGAATCGCCTCGCCAGCGAGCCCGCCACCGGCCGCTTCTGTCATGGCGACGAGGTGACCATCGCCGACATCTGTCTGCTCAGCATCACCGCAACCATGAAGGTGCTGAAGATCGAGATTGCAGGTATTCCAACCATCAATCGCATCGTCGCTACCTGCGAGGCGATGGACGCGTTTGCGAAGGCCGATCCGTTGAAGCAGGTGGGAGCGCCGGCAAATTGACTCCGCCCTCATCCTGAGGAGCCGCGCAGCGGCGTCTCGAAGGATGGCCACGAGCGTCGGCGCGACACCAACTCATGGTTCGAGACGGCACTGCGCGCCTCCTCACCATGAGGGGCGGAGTGAAGGCATCGCACCAAACAAAAATGCCCGGCTTTCGCCGGGCATTTCGTAACCAGTCAAAGAATGCTCTCGCTTACGCGATCACTTCCTTGGTCTTTTCGGCGCGCTTGCGGTCGTTGGCATCGAGATGCTTCTTGCGCAGGCGGATTGACTTCGGGGTGATCTCGACCAGCTCGTCGCTCTCGATATAGGCCAGCGCCTTTTCAAGGGTCATGCGGATCGGCGGCGTCAAACGCACCGCTTCGTCCTTCGACGTGGTGCGGATGTTGGAGAGCTGCTTGCCCTTGAGAACGTTGAGTTCGAGATCGTTCTCACGGGTGTGCTCGCCGATGATCATGCCCTTGTAGACCTTCCAGCCCGGCTCGATCATCATCGGGCCGCGATCTTCCAGCTTGAACATGGCATAGGCCACCGCTTCACCCTGGTCGTTGGAGATCAGCACGCCATTACGGCGGCCGGCGATCTCGCCCTTATAGGGCAGGTAGTCGTGGAACAGGCGGTTCATGATCGCGGTACCCTTGGTATCGGTCATGAGTTCGCCCTGATAGCCGATCAGGCCGCGGGTCGGCGCGTAGAACACCAGACGCAGGCGGTTGCCGCCCGACGGACGCATCTCGATCATCTCGGCCTTGCGTTCGCTCATCTTCTGAACGACCACGCCGGAGAATTCCTCATCGACGTCGATGACGACTTCCTCGACCGGCTCCAGCGTGTTGCCGTTTTCGTCCTTGGTGAGAACCACGCGCGGACGCGACACCGACAGTTCGAAGCCTTCGCGGCGCATGTTCTCGATCAGGATCGCGAGCTGCAATTCGCCGCGGCCCGACACTTCCATCGCGTCACGATCGGCGGATTCGACGACCTTGAGCGCGACATTGCCTTCGGCTTCGCGCAACAGGCGGTCGCGGATCAGGCGGCTAGTGACCTTGTCGCCTTCGGTGCCGGCGAGTGGCGAGTTGTTGACGATGAAGGACATCGACACGGTCGGCGGATCGATCGGCTGCGCCTGGATCGGAATTTCAACCGACGGATCGCAGAAGGTATCGGCGACAGTGCCCTTCGGCAGGCCGGCGATGGCAACGATGTCGCCGGCTTCGGCGAGTTCCACCGGCTGGCGCTCGAGGCCGCGGAAGGCCAGGATCTTGGTGATACGGCCGGTTTCGACGACCTTACCGTCACGCGACAGCACCTTGACAGCCTGGTTCGGCTTTACCGAGCCCGCCGAGATACGGCCGGTGATGATACGGCCGAGATAGGGGTTGGCTTCGAGGATGGTGCCGAGCATGCGGAACGCACCTTCTTCTACCACCGGCGGCGCGACATGCTTGATGACGAGATCGAACAGCGGCTTCATGCCGACGTCATGCGACGCATCCGGGCTGTCGGCCATCCAGCCGTTGCGGCCCGATCCGTACAGAATCGGGAAATCGAGCTGGTCGTCGGTGGCGTCGAGCGCTGCGAACAGGTCGAACACTTCGTTGACGACTTCGGTGATGCGGGCGTCCTGACGGTCGACCTTGTTGATGGCGACGATCGGCTTGAGGCCGAGCTTCAACGCCTTGCCGACCACGAACTTGGTCTGCGGCATCGGGCCTTCAGCGGCGTCGACGAGCACGATCACGCCATCGACCATCGACAGGATGCGTTCGACTTCGCCGCCGAAGTCAGCGTGGCCCGGGGTGTCGACGATGTTGATCTGGACTTCATCCCACAGCACCGAGGTGCACTTGGCGAGAATGGTGATGCCGCGCTCTTTTTCGATGTCGTTCGAATCCATCGCGCGTTCCTGGACGCGCTGATTGTCGCGATACGTGCCCGACTGCTGCAGCAGCTTGTCCACGAGAGTGGTTTTGCCGTGGTCAACGTGGGCGATGATAGCAATGTTGCGAAGGTTCATAGGTCTTCTTCTGGTTACGGTCTGGGTGCCCTTGAGCGGGTTCAACAAGACATGCTCGACAACAAAAGGCTTATGCCTTGCGCTCGAGCGCGTTCGATAACTGCCTCGTCTGAAAACGCGCTGGGGCAATCCCTCCAAAAGCAAACCCGGCCAGAAGGGGCCGGGTACTCGGACGCGTTGCGGCGCAATATAGGGGGAAATCGCCGAAAAACAATGCGAATCTGCCAAATGGTTAGCCCAATTTCGGGTCCAGAACCGTGGCCCAAAGGGCCATATCGGCCCGATCCCGCAGGGTAACGGTCATTTGGCCGCTTTGGCCGTCGATTTTGACGTGACCGAAGAACTGCATGCCGGCCGACGGGGGCAAATTCTGCTTATCGGGCCCCGGCGCCTTCACGAAACGGACCTCAGGACCGAAGGTATTGTCGAGCGCCGCCGGCCCGAAAGTTCCGGCGTGAAACGGGCCCGAAACGAACTCCCAGAACGGCTCGAAATCCTGAAACTGCGCCTTTTCCGGATTGTAGTAATGCGCCGCCGTGTAATGCACGTCGGCGGTCAGCCAGACCGTGTTGCGGATACCGGCCGATTTGATGAAGCGCAGGATATCGGCGATTTCCAGCTCGCGGCCCCGCACTGGTCCGTCGCCCTGCGCGATGGCCTCAGACCCGGTTTTGTCGGCGGCGTTGTCATAGACGACGAGGCCGATCGGCATATCCGAGGCGATGACCTTCCAGGTCGCCTTCGAGGCCATCAATGCGCGCTTCAGCCAGGCCATCTGCTCCGGACCGACGAAATACGCATCGGGACCATAGCTCTCCTGCAGGTTCGGGCCGTTGGGCCCACGATAGCTGCGCTCGTCCAGCATGAAGACATCGAGATGCGGGCCGTAATTCAGCGTACGATAGACGCGGCCAGGCTCGTTCGGATTGATCGAGATCGGATACATCTCGTGAAAGGCACGCGCACCGCGAGCCGCCAGCAGCGTGACGTCGCGCTCCTTGTAGGACGCGGGCAACTGCTTCGATGAAGACCAGTTGTTGGTGACCTCGTGATCGTCCCACTGGCCGAAGATCGGCACCTGCGCATTGAAGGCGCGGACATTATCGTCGAGCAGATTGTATTTGTGCGCGGCGCGGAATTCATCGAGCGTTTCGGCGACCTTCGCCTTCTCCGGCACCGTGATGGTGTTCTTCCAGATCGTGCCATCCGGCAATTTTGCTTCAGGCAGGATCGGGCCGTCGGCGTAGATCGTATCGCCGGAATGGATCAGGAAATCCGGATTATGCTTGCGCATGGTGGCATAGGTGACCATGCCGCCATCCTCGGCGTTGATGCCCCAGCCTTGGCCTGCGACATCGCCGCCCCAAACGAAAGACACATCGCGGCGATCAGCTGGCGCGGTGCGGAAGCGACCGATGACCGGCTCGCCAACGATGTCGGTATGCGAGAGATCGCGGAATTTGACGCGGTAGAAGATGTCCTGTCCCGCGGGCAGATTGTCGAGCAGCAGCTTCGCCGTGAAATCGGTTTCGGGCAGCGCCGCCATCGGCGGCAACATGCGCGCATTGCTGAAGGATTCGGTGGTGGCGACTTCCACCATCATCTGCGCCGGCCGATCCGCGCGCGACCAGATCTTGCCGCTGTTCGTCCCGACATCGCCGGACTGAATGCCATGTGACACCACCGGGCGATCGGCGGCGCGGCTGAGATAGGGCATCGCAAGGAAGCTTGCGCCTGCTGCGGCTGAGTGCGCGAGGAAGCGACGACGGGATAAACGTAGTGCCATGCGAACTCCTGATCCTGGCTCTGGCACCAGTGGCTCTAGGCAGATCGCTTGACGCTGCGATGACAGGTGATGCGCAATATCAACACCCGCCAAAGCAAGTTGCGAATGGCTGGCAGCTTGATTGACACATTTGGAAATTTCACCTTAACGTGAACGCGACGGTTCCCTTCGGGGATCAAAAGGGAATGCGGTGAGGGGATCCCCCGATTCCGCGGCTGCCCCCGCAACTGTAAGCGGCGAGCCTGCGCCAAGAGCCACTGGGTGTTCACCTGGGAAGGCGGCGACAGGCACTGACCCGCGAGCCAGGAGACCTGCCGCCAGTCGTGGTCACACGCGAGCACATTGGGCGGGGTGTCCTGGTGGAAGTCACACTGCCTGTTTGAAAGCGGCGGGGCGACTTGGTTTGCGGTGACGTGCCACGTAACCGCGAGTCCTGTTCATGACCTCCGTTTCTCCCGTTGCATTGAAGCGACATACTCCCTTTCTTTATTCTGTTGCTCTCTCCTGCTTGTTGTGTCCGAGCGAAAGCTGGTCGCAAACCTCACAGTCGAGCCAGACGCTCGATCCTGTTGTCGTTCAGCCGTCAGCGACACCTCAACGCGCACGCCGCGCCACGAACGGCAATGCATCGCGCGCTGCGCGCTCGCGGCAGCAGCGCAATGTCGCCGCCAATACCGGCGCGCCGGTTGCCACGCCGACAGGCCCCGTCTTCGCAGCGCCGACGCTCAACCTCACTGGCACCACATCCACCGGCAGCCGCCTCGGCCTGACGCGCCTGCAGACGCCGGCCAGCGTCGAGGTGATCTCCGCCGAGACCATGGCCGAACGCGGCCAGCAGAACGTGCTCGACGCGGTGACGCAGAACGCCACCGGCATCACCGCCATCGGAGATCCGGGCAATGGCGGCGTCGCCTACAGCACCCGCGGCTTCTCCGGCACGGATTCGGTGAAGATACTGCTCGATGGCACGCGGCTCTATGTCGGCGCGGGCACCGTGAACTTTCCGTTCGACACCTGGTCCACCGAGCGTATCGAGGTGCTGCGCGGTCCGGCCTCCGTGATGTTCGGCGAAGGCGCGGTCGGCGGCGCGATCAACATCATCTCGAAGATGCCATCATGGATTCCGCGCAATCAGGCCGAGATATCGCTCGACAGCAACATGGAACGCCGCATCGCCGTGGACAGCGGCGGTCCGATCAACAAGGACGTCGCCTATCGCATCACCGCCACCGGCAACATGTCGGACGGCTGGGTCGACCGCGGCAACAGCTCGAACATAGCGCTGCATGCTGCCGTGCAGGTCAAGCAGACCGAAGACGTGGTCTGGACGATCTCGACCGACTACGGCGATCGCCAGCCGATGCGCTATTTCGGCACGCCGTTGATCAACGGCCAGTTCGATCCGGCGCTGCGCTTCAAGAACTACAATGTAGGCGACAGCACCATCCGCTGGCAGGATAGCTGGAATCAGGTGAAGACCGAGTGGCAAGTGGCCGACGGCATCTCGATCCGCAACACGTTGTACTACCTGTACAGCAAGCGGCACTGGAAAGAGCTCGAAAATTATGCGTTCAATCCGGCCACCGGCCTGATCGACCGCAGCACCTATCTGGAAATCTTCCACGACCAGCAACAGATCGGCGACCGCTTCGACGCCACGTTCAAGGGCCATGTGCTCGGGATGGCCAACGAATTCGTCGCCGGTTTCGACGTCAACCGCATAGATTTCAAGCGCTCGACCAACTCGCCCTATGGTGGATCGTCGTCGGTCGACGCCATCAATTTCAATCCTGGCCTGTACTTCAGTCCCGATCCGCTCACGTCGGACTTCTCCAGCGTGACCAACCAGTACGCGGTGTTCGCCGAGAACCGGTTGTCGGTCACCGAGCAACTGTCCTTGATCGCCGGCGTTCGCCAGGACCAACCGACCGTCGAGCGGACCGACGTTCGCAATGCCGCCAACAGCTACAGCCGGGACTATTCTTCGACCAGTTGGCGCGCCGGTGTGGTCTACACACCGATCAAGGATCTGGCCTTTTACGGCCAGTATTCGGTCGCAGCCGATCCTGTGGGCGGCCTAATCACGGCGAGCAACGCCAACGCCAAATTCGATCTGGCCACCGGCAAACAGGTGGAGATCGGCGTCAAGCAGTCGTTCTGGGGCGGCCGTGGCGAGTGGACGCTGGCGGGCTATCAGATCGTCAAGAACAACCTGCTGACGCCGGACCGAACTGACCCGACACTGACACGGGTCGTGCAGGTGGGCCAGCAGTCTTCGCGTGGCATCGAGGCCTCGATCGGCGTCGCGCTCGATTATGGCTGGCGCGTCGACGCCAACACCGCGTTCGTGCGCGCGAAATATGACGATTTCATCCAGAACGTGGGCGGCATCGCTGTGAACTACGCCGGCAACGTGCCGTTCAACGTGCCGCAGAACGTCACCAACGTCTGGGCAACCTGGGCCTTTGCGGCGAACTGGTCGGCCAATGCCGGCTTCCAGATCGTCGGCAAAACGTATGCAGACAATGCAAACACGCTGGAGATGCCGAGCTACACACTGGTCAATGCGGGCCTGCAGTGGAAGCCGGACGTCAACACCACGGTGTCACTGCGCGTCTACAACCTGTTCGACAAGATCTATGCGACGTCGAGCTACAGCGACAATCAGTGGATGCTCGGCATGCCGCGCACGGCCCAGCTCGCCGTCAATGTGAAGTTCTGAGCTTGTCGCGCAAGCTGACACGCACACTCCGGCGGTGGCTGTATATCGGCCACCGCTGGGTCGGCATCGTCACCTGTCTCTTCTTCGCGATGTGGTTCATCTCCGGCGTGGTGATGATGTATGTCGCGTTTCCCGGCCTCTCCGATAAAGAGCGGCTGGCGGCATTGCCCGATATCGTCTGGGAGAAAGTGGCGCTCTCTCCCGACGAGGCGATGAAGAAGGCTGAGACCACGCACTATCCGCGTGAACTGCGATTGAACATGATCGCCGATGAGCCGGTGTATCGGTTGACTGGCTGGGACGGCAACCGGCAAACCATCTCCGCCGTCGATGGCCGCATGATCACTGACGTCTCCGAACAGCAGGCGCTTGCGGTTGCCGGGCATCATCCCGCAAGCAGGTCGCCCCGCCTCGAAGAAATCGTCGGTCGCGACCAGTGGAGTGTCACCGCACGCTATGATCCGCTGCGGCCGCTTTATCTCATCACCCTCGGCGACGACGCCGGCACCAAACTCTATGTCTCCTCACGCTCCGGCGAGATCGCACTCGATACCAACCGCACCGAACGCGTCTGGAACTGGCTCGGCTCGATCCCGCACTGGATCTATCCGACCGTGTTGCGCAAGGACGGCCCGCTGTGGCGGCTCGTCGTGCTTTGGATCTCCGGCATCTGTTTGATCGTCGGCGTTACCGGAATCTGGATCGGCATTCTGCGCGTGCGCCTCAAGCGGCGTTATGCGAGCGGCAACATCACGCCCTATCGCGGCTGGATGGCGTGGCATCACGTCACCGGACTGATCGCCGGGCTGTTCGTGCTGACCTGGATGTTCTCGGGCTGGCTGTCGCTCGATCCCGGCCGCGTTTTTGCCGACCGCAATACGCCACGTGAGGTATTGCAACCCTATGCCGGCCACGACGCGCCTGATATCGCTGCGGCCATTCGCGCACCGGCCGATAAGCCCGCGGTCGAAGCACGCTTCGTATGGATCGACGGCATGCCGCTGATGATCGTCGCGAAGCGCGACGGCACGAAGATGGCGATCAATCCGACAAGCGGCGAAATCGCAAGACTGCCGCAAGACCGCCTCTGGAACGCCGCAACAAAACTGCTTCCGGATTCGCGCCTCGAACGCCAGATAACCCTCGGAAAATACGACGCTTATTGGTACGCGCACCACAATGACCGCGAATTGCCGGTGTTACGCGCCAAATTCGATGACGACGCGCAAACCTGGTTTCACATCAGCCCGGTCACCGGCGACATTCTCAGCCGCGTCAACTCAAGCCGGCGTACCTATCGCTGGCTATTCAATGCGCTGCACAGTTTCGATTTTCAGTTGTTGTTGATGTATCGCCCGGCCTGGGACATCGTGGTGTGGCTGCTGTCGATTCTCGGCACCATCGTCTCGGTGAGCGGCGTCGTGATCGGCTGGCGCTATCTCAAACGCTAAAGCGTTTTCGAGCGAAGTGGTCCCGGTTCGCGTGAAGAAAACGCGTCAAAACGAAAGACTCTAGACCGCGAGCGGCCGCGGCGGCTGACGCAATTGCTCCGGCGGATTCATCGGCTCCGGCGGGATCATGCCGATCAGCGCCTTGCGGTCGGCGACGGCGTTGTGGAATTGCTCAAGCGCTATGTTGAAGGCTGTCAGCGTGCCTTCCTCGATGGCGCCGTGCTCGTAGCAATTCAGCGTATGACGTAGAATATCGTCAGCCTCCGCCTGCATCGTATCGAGCTCTTCGAGGGACTCGCTCTTGCGCGCGGCGGCAATCATGTCGAGCAGACGATCGCGCTCCGACACATTCACGTTGCGCTCGTCCTTCTTCAGATAGCTCGCGAACCAGGCGCCGATCGAGCCCATCGCCGAGAGCCCCATCAGGCTCCACCAGATGTAATCGCTGTAGCGATCAAGGAAGGTTTTTTCTTCGCCATCCACATAGGCGGCCGCGCCGGGATGCACAGGGATCACCGCATCCTTGTCGGTATCGGGCGTCTCGATCTTCGCCGCCAGCGGGAAATCGTTGATGATCTGCTGGCGGATCGCAAACAGCTGCCGCGTGAAGGCGGCGATGGTCACATCCGACAGGCTCTGCCGTGCCACGATGTGATGCGAGAAGCTGATGGTCTTGACGTCATCGTCCGGCCGCGCCGGCGCGCCGCCGAATGCGCCGGCAGGAATTTCCGATGATTCATACATCGGGAAATTCTGCGCGATGGCTTCTGCGGAATCGATCGCGAGGAAGGTCGGCGTGCCATCGCGGCTCGAGGCCTGGATCGCATCATTGGTGATCTTGCTGTTCACGGGACCGGCCGCAATGAACGCATCGACCTTCTGGTCCTTCACCGCCTCGGCCACTTCGGTGGTCGAGAACTGCACGATGGTGACCTTGGCGGGATCGACGCCGTATTGCCGCAGGATAATGTTGAGCAGGTTGACGTTGGCCTGCGTCTTGCCGATCACACCGACGCGGCGGCCGGCGAGCTGCGAGAATTTGGTGATCTTCGGGCCGGACTTCTTGCCCTTGGCGGCCGGCGGCACCCAGATCACAGCAACGTTCTTGCGCAGCGTGGCGACCGCGCGCGCATTCTTCGGCACTTCCAGATCGCCGCGGATGATCGCGAGATCGGCCTTGCCATCAGCAAGCGCCTTGGCGCTGGCAGTGGCACCTTCGGTGAGGATCGGTCGCAGCCGGACTGTATAGTGATCGCGCGAGAACGATTGCACCAGCGCCTGCACCACCTTGACGTCGTCGCTGTTCGGCGGACCGACGGCGATCCGCAGCGGTACCGGCTTCATGGCGAAGTAGTAAGCGCCTGCCACGGCTGCGACGATCGCCAGAGTCCCGGCCAGCGTGATCAGCGTCATCTTGCGCCGGATCGACCGCGGTGACGGCGGCCCTATCGGCCCGATAACATCGGGACCGTCTGCCATGGATCTGGAAAACAATCGCTTCAAATTCATCTGCGCCAAATGGGTTCGAGCGACAATGTAGCAAAGTTTCGGGTCGACGCGCCGTTCCACCGGCAGCATGGTTACCGACGGGCTTGGTTACTTTCCTGCATGCGCGGCATTTGCTGCCTTATTGTGGCATGGATCCCAACTGTGTCACCGGGCGTTAGAGTAAAGTTCAAGTGAAGCAGGAGGTTGGCATGGTGGAACGACTCTCGGCCGAGGCCCGCAAGGCGGCGCTCAAGGAGATCTCGGGCTGGAGCGAGGTTTCCGGGCGCGATGCCATCGCCCGGACCTTTACGTTCAAGGATTTCAACGAAGCCTTCGGTTTCATGGCGCGGGTCGCTCTGGTCGCCGAGAAGAGCGACCACCATCCGGAATGGCGCAATGTTTACAAGACAGTGGAGGTAGTACTGTCCACCCACGACGCCGATGGCGTCACCAAGCGCGACGTCGATCTGGCCAGGGCCATGAATACCATCGCCGGGCAACTCGGCCACTCCTGAGCGTTGCTGAATGTTGCGACGCCGGAGCCGGATCACCATTTACCGGAAAGGCTGCAAACTGCAGCCGTGAGGACATTGCCGATGGCAACCGACCACAGCGTGGGCTTCGAGCCAGCCGATGAACTGGCCAAAGACCGCGAAAGCGTACGCAAGCAGTTCTGGCACAAGCTCAAGCGACTGGCGGTCAAGCTGCCTTTCGCCGAAGACTTGCTGGCGGCTTACTACTGCGCCTTCGACCGGCAGACACCGCGCCATGTCCAGGCGGCGCTGCTCGGCGCCATCGCGTATTTCGTGCTGCCATTCGATTTCGTGCCGGACATGCTGCCCGTTCTGGGATTCACCGATGATGCCGCGGTGCTGGCCACCGCCTTGCGCATGGTGGCGAGCCACATCAACGAAGACCATCGCGCGGCTGCCAGAGCGGCCATCGCGCGTGGATTGGCGAAGGGTGAAACGGACGCGTAATCCGCGTCCGCCTCTTTAGTTTTATGGATGAAGGATCACTTTGCCCATGGCCTGACGGCCCGCCAGTACCTTCAACGCATCGGCTGTCTTGGCTAACGGGAAAGTCCTGTCGACATGGGATGAGATCTTCCCTTCGGCGGCCCACTTCACCAGCTTTTCCAGATTAGCGCGGTTCTTCTCGGGATTCTGCCGTACCCAGGCGCCCCAGAACACGCCGCGGATGTCGCAGCCTTTCAGCAGCGCGAGATTAAGCGGCATCTTCGGAATGTCGCCGGCGGCGAAGCCGATCACCAGGAAGCGGCCTTCCCAAGCGATAGCGCGCAGCGAGGCTTCGGCATATTTGCCGCCCACCGGATCGAAGATGATGTCGACACCCTTGCCGTCCGTCAGCTTCTTCAGACCTTCCTTCAGATCTTCGGTCGCGTAGTTCAGCCCAATATCCGCGCCGTGCTTCTTGGCGAATTCCAGCTTCTCGTCCGACGATGCGCAGGCGATGACCTTGAGACCCAAGAGCTTGCCGAGTTCGCAGGCCGCGAGCCCAGTGCCGCCCGCGGCGCCGAGCACGGCCAGCGTCTCGCCGGGCTTCGGGCTGGCGCGGTCTTCCAGCGCATGCAGCGCCGTGCCGTAAGTGATGATCACGCCGGCGGCGCGATCGAAATCGAGATTGTCGGGAATCTTCACGGCGGATGCCGCAGGCACCGCGATCTTTTCACGGGCGCCATTGTGGCCCACAGATGCGACCACACGGTCACCAACCTTGAAGCCGGTCACGCCGCTGCCGATGCTCTCGATCACACCAGCGACTTCCGCAGCCGGCGAGAACGGGAACGGCGGCTTGATCTGGTATTTGCCCTGGATCATCAGGATGTCGAAGAAATTCAGCGCCGCCGCCTTGATGGCGATAACGACCTGACCGTCACCGGCAACGGGATCATCGATATCGGCGAGAACGAGATCATCGGGTTCGCAGAATTGCGAGCAGAGAATGGCTTTCATCTGATCATCTGACCTTCGGCTTGAGACAGTTGAAGGGAGTCATGCCGGATTTGACGGCGCGCTACAATCTGATTCGAGAAAAGGTAATTCCGCCACGCGGCCAACCGAGGAACCGTCCCATGTTCGAGACAACGCTGCTCGCCAACAAGCGCATTCTGGTCACCGGCGGCGGTTCCGGCCTCGGTGCGTCCATGAGTCGCCGCTTTGCGGAGCTGGGTGCCGAGCTCATCATCTGCGGTCGCCGACTTGAACAGCTCGAACAAACTGCAGCACAACTGCGTACCGATCTCAGCGCCAAGGTCAGCACCTTCACCTGCGACATTCGTGACGCAGCGGCGGTCGAGGCGATGATGGAGACAATCTGGCGCGACGGGCCACTCGACGTCCTCGTCAACAATGCCGCGGCCACCTTCATCGCACAGAGCGAGCACCTCTCTGCCCGCGCCGCCGATGCGATCCTCGCACCGACGCTGCACGGCGCCATGTATTGCACCCTCGAAGCCGGACGGCGCTGGATCGCAGGACACCACAAGGGCGTCGTGCTGAGCATCCTCTCGACATCCACGATCACCGGGCGCGCCTTCACGGTGCCATCGGCGATGGCCAAATCTGGACTCCTTGCAATGACGAAGTCGCTCGCGGTGGAGTGGGGACCCAGAGGCATCCGCACCGTCGCGATCGCGCCCGGCCCGTTCCCCACCACCGGCGCGACCGGGCAGCTGCGGCCCGAGGGACGCGACAGCGGCCCTGCGGCGCAGAACCCGCTCGGCCGCGTCGGCGAACACAGCGAGCTCGCAAATCTCGCAAGCTTCCTGATTTCCGAGCAGGCCGGCTATATCAATGGCGAGATGGTGGTGCAGGATGGGGGCGCACACCTGCGCGCATCTGGCGCAGAGGATCTGCTGCAGTGGAGCGATGCGCAGTGGGCAGCGCAGCGTGCGGCGCGTACAAAAAACTGAGCAGAAAACTGAGGATGACTCCTGCGCCGTCAGCGCGCAGCAAGGCAAGGACTGCTATCCTTGCGGGAGTCGCGTCTGCCTTTTCAAGAAAGCGATTTGCGGATATGGCAGACATCGTGACGTCAGCGATTCCAGATCGTCTTGGTAAAGCCGTCTTGTTGCGAGCCATCTTCCAGTCACAATGATAGAGGATCGAGACTTGATGTCCGTGCGGCGATTCCTGACAGTTGTGTCGATGAGTGTAGCGATGGTCGGTATCTCCGATCTTGCGCAGGCGCAGAGCGCTGCATCGAAGGGCAAGGCCGCCGCACCGAAGGCAGCGCCCACACCGGCAAAGCCCGCAGCGGCGGCGCCGCCTGCTGCAGCGGGTGGCGCAGAGCCCACGCTGGTCGGACAGTTCGGCTCGTGGGGCGCCTACACCGCGACACCGAACGGCAAGAAAGTCTGCTTCGCGCTGGCCAAGCCGGCGTCGTCAAAGACCAATCCGGCGAACCGCCCGCGCGATCCCGCTTACGCCTTCGTCTCGACCCGCCCGGCCGAGAAGGTGACCAACGAAGTCTCGATCATGATCGGCTATCAGTTGAAGCCGGGCTCCGAGTCCACGCTGGAAGTCGGCGGCGCGCGCTATGCGATGTATACGCAGGGCGACGGGCTCTGGATCAAGAATGCCGCCGAAGAAGAGCGCATGGTGGAAGCCCTGCGCAAGGCGGCCGACGTGACCGTGAAGGGCGTCTCCGCCAAGGGCACCGAGACCACCGACACGTTTTCGCTGAAGGGCTTGGCCCAGGCGCTGGACCGGCTGGCGCAGGATTGCCGGCGGTAATTGCCGCCAAACACCGGCTAAATCCTTGTCGCCGTTAATATTGCCGCATTTCGCGCCTTTTCATTCGGGCGCGAAAAGCTTATTTGAGGTCGGCCTGTTTAAGGCCTGATTTCCCGCGACATCATAGATCGAACGCCATGACCCCCGTTTCAGCCGAGGCCGGCTCCGCCATCGACGCTTCCCGCGCATTGCCCGCGGGCGAGATGCCGCTGGAGAAGATCGCCACCGAGACCTATGTGCCGCTGGCCAAGCCGTCCCTGATCGGCCTGTCGCGCACGGAAATCGCGGAAAAGCTCGGTTCCATCGGCGTGGCGCCGGCCCAGCGCAAGATGCGGACGCAGCAGATCTGGCACTGGATGTATGTCCGGGGCGTCCAGACCTTCGCCGAAATGTCCAGTATTTCCAAAGGCATGCGCGAAGACCTCGAGAAGCATTTCACGGTGGCACGGCCCGAGGTCGTGGTCGAGCAGATCTCCAATGACGGCACCCGGAAATGGCTGCTGCGGCTGCCTTCAGGTACCGCCGGCGAGAAGGCCCACGAGGTCGAGTGCGTCTATATCCCCGAAACCGACCGCGGCACGCTCTGCGTCTCGTCGCAGGTCGGCTGCACCCTGAACTGCTCGTTCTGCCACACCGGTACCCAGCGGCTGGTCCGCAACCTGACGGCCGGCGAGATCGTCGGCCAGATCATGGTCGCCCGCGATCGTCTCAACGACTGGGCCGACCGTGAGACCCCAGACGGCAACCGCCGCGTCACCAATATCGTGATGATGGGCATGGGCGAGCCGCTCTACAATTTCGACGCGGTGCGTGACGCACTGCTGATTGTCTCGGACAATGAAGGCATCGGCATTTCGCGCCGGCGCATCACGCTGTCGACCTCCGGCGTGGTGCCGAACATCAAGCGCACCGGCGACGAGATCGGCGTCATGCTGGCGATCTCGCTGCATGCAGTACGCGATGAGCTGCGCAACGAGCTGGTGCCGCTCAACAAGAAATATCCACTCGAACAGCTGATGCAGGCCTGCCGCGATTATCCCGGCGCGTCCAACGCACGGCGCATCACCTTCGAATATGTGATGCTGAAAGGCGTCAACGACTCGCTCGAGGACGCCAAGCTGCTTGTGAAGATGCTCAAGGGTATCCACGCCAAGATCAATCTGATCCCGTTCAATCCGTGGCCCGGCACGCGCTACGAATGTTCGGACTGGGACCAGATCGAGAAGTTCTCCGAATATATCTTCAATGCCGGCTATTCCTCCCCGGTGCGCACGCCGCGCGGCCGCGACATTCTCGCGGCCTGCGGCCAGTTGAAGTCGGAGACCGAGAAACTGTCGGCGCGCGAGCGTCAGGCTTTGCGCGCGATGGCGATGACGGACTGACAATGGCGCTGATCGGCCGCCTGTTCGTCATCTTTCTCGGCTTCTGCGCCGCCTGTCTCGTTGGCGGCGCCATCGTGGTGTTCTCGATCCTGTTTCCGGAACTCAGCGCGCTCGATACCGGCGTCATCGACCCGAACACGATCAACATCCTGCTCGGCTTCGGCTTTATCTTCATCAGCGGCTTTGCGCTGATCCCGGCGATGCTCGTCGTCCTCATCACCGAGGCTTTCTATATTCGCAGCGTCATCGTCTATGCGCTCGGCGGCGCGGCGGTCGGGCTCGCCTGCTATCTCGGCCTGATCCCCTACGACCCTGCCACGACGAGTTTCGACGGCATCGTCCGCCGCCATCTCGAAGTCATGACCGGCGCGGGCATCATCGCGGGGCTGATCTACTGGGTGATCGCTGGCCGCAACGCTGGCGTCTGGCGGCAGCCACGGCGCGCGCCACCGCAGCCCGATGTCGCGGCCGGCCCCTAGTGCACTGCCTTTCCTTCAACTCCTGCCTCGGCTAAACCGCCCGCCATGAACCGGACCGGACTCCTCATCGCGCTTGGGCTGTTTGCCGTCATTGCCATTGTCTTCGGAATCTGGCCCGAACTCGACCTCAAGCTCGCGGCGCTGTTCTACGATCCTGAGACCAGACGCTTTCGCACGACGTCGCTGCCCTACGCGCAGTTCGCCCGCGATGCGGCGATGTGGATCGCATGGGCCTTTGTCGCGCCCTCGATCCTCGCGCTGATCGTGAAGCTGATCTGGCCGAACCGGCCACTGCTGGTGAAGGGCCGCACCATGGCCTTCCTGATCCTCACCATGCTGATGTCGGCCGGGATCCTGACCAATCTGACCTTCAAGACCTTCTGGGGCCGCCCGCGGCCGGTGATGGTCTCCGAATTCAACGGCCCCTGGCAGTTCAAGGCGTGGTGGGATCCGACCGGCCAATGCGGGCGCAATTGCTCGTTCTTCTCGGGTGAGGGCGCCACGGCCTTCTGGACCTACGCCCCCGCCGCGCTCGCGCCGCCGTCCGTGCGCCCCTACGCCTACGTGGCGGCCACTGTGTTCGGCATCGCCACCTCGGGCTGGCGGATGGCCTTCGGCGGCCATTTCTTTACCGACGTGACCATCGCCGGCCTCGTGTCGTTCCTGGTTATCTGGTTGATTCACGGATGGATTTACCGCTGGCCCTCGACCCGGATGACGGATGAGGACGTCGATCGCTGGCTGACCAGGATCGCCTGGCCCGGCTATCGCTGGCGGCTGCGCATGATCGGGCAGCAGCCAAAGCCGTCTTTCGTCAACCGGATCACCGAGCAGCACCACGATTGAGCGGCCTCAAGCGGATGCCGCGTTGACGCGCTTTGCCCGGCCGGGCTATCGCTGGCCGCAGAAATTGCCCGATTGGACGTTCCATGACCACGATCTTGAAGAGCCTGCCCAAGGGCAAAAACGTCGGCATCGCTTTCTCCGGCGGCCTAGACACGTCAGCGGCACTGCTCTGGATGAAGCAGAAGGGCGCCAAGGTCTTCGCCTATACCGCCAATCTCGGCCAGCCTGACGAAGCCGACTACGACGAGATTCCGCGCAAGGCGATGGAGTTCGGCGCCGAGAAGGCGCGCCTCGTCGATTGCCGCGCCCAGCTCGTCCATGAAGGCATCGCCGCGATTCAAGCCGGTGCCTTCCATGTCTCGACCGGCGGCATCGCCTATTTCAACACCACGCCGCTCGGGCGCGCCGTCACCGGCACGATGCTGGTCTCGGCCATGAAGGAAGACGGCGTCAATATCTGGGGCGATGGCTCGACCTATAAGGGCAACGATATCGAGCGGTTCTACCGCTACGGATTGCTGACCAATCCGGAGCTGAAGATCTACAAGCCCTGGCTCGACGATCAATTCATCGACGAACTGGGCGGCCGCGCCGAAATGTCGGCCTTCATGACCGCCCACGGCTTCGCCTACAAGATGAGCGCTGAGAAGGCGTATTCGACTGACAGCAACCTGCTCGGCGCCACCCATGAAGCCAAGGATCTCGAACAGCTCGACAGCGGCATCAAGATCGTCAACCCGATCATGGGCGTGCCGTTCTGGCGCGACGACTGCGCCGTCAAGGCCGAGAAGGTCGTGGTGCGGTTTGTGGATGGCCAGCCCGTTGCGCTGAACGGCCAGAGCTTCACCGATCCTGTCGCGCTGTTCCTCGAGGCCAATGTCATCGGCGGCCGCCACGGGCTCGGCATGAGCGACCAGATCGAGAACCGCATCATCGAGGCGAAGAGCCGCGGCATCTATGAAGCGCCCGGCATGGCGCTGCTGCACATCGCCTATGAGCGTCTCGTCACCGGCATCCACAACGAAGACACCATCGAGCAATATCGCATGAGCGGCATGAAGCTCGGCCGGCTGCTGTATCAGGGGCGCTGGTTCGATTCGCAAGCCTTGATGCTGCGCGAGACCGCGCAGCGCTGGGTGGCCCGCGCGATCACCGGCGAAGTCACGCTCGAACTGCGCCGCGGCAATGACTACTCGATCCTGAACACCGAGAGCCCGAACCTGACTTACGCGCCGGAGCGCCTGAGCATGGAGAAGGTCGAGGATGCGCCGTTTACGCCGGCAGATCGGATCGGCCAGCTCACCATGCGCAACCTCGACATCACCGATACCCGCGCCAAGCTGGATCTGTATTCGAAGACGGGTCTGTTGAGCGCCGGCGAAGGCTCGAACATTCCGAAGCTGGACAGCGACAAGAGCTGACGACCGTGGCGTTGTGACACGTAGGATGGGTTGAGCGTAAGCAAAACCCATCCTACTTTGGCGTCTAGGTCTAGCACCTTCATCGCTGCATGCGCATCGACAGCTCGACATCATCGCCGAACGGGACCGACAGGTAACCATTCGCAGGAGTGCGGACATAAGCGAGATAGTCGGGGCTGTAATCCGCATTGTCAGCAATGACGAAAGCACCGGGCTTGAGGCGGCTTTCGACGATCGCAAGCACCTCCGGATAGAGCGCCTTGGCGCCATCGAGCAGCAGCAGATCGATCGTATCGGGCAGATCGACCCGCAACGCCTGCCACGCATCGCCTTCCCGAAATTCAACGAGATCGATCAGGCCGCCTTCGGCGAGATTCTGCCGCGCGATGACGATCTTCGAGGGTTCGAATTCGCTCGTGATCAAGCGGCCTCCGCCGTTGTCGTTCAGCGCAGCCGCCATATGCAGCGTCGAAATCCCGAATGACGTGCCAAATTCGACGATCATCCGGGCGCCGGTCGATCGCGCCAGCATATAGAGCAGCGCGCCGGTCGCGGGCGACACGGCGAGCGGGACGTCCTTGAACCGGCTGTAGAGATCGACATAGTCGGTCTTGCTCTGCATTATCCGCAGCCGATCGTCCTCAGACAGGTCGGCGACGGCCTGGCTGGTGCGGGACCGTGCGGCATCTGCTTCCTCAAAAAGACGCTTGAGAAGGGGAGCGACGGGATCCGTCGAGAGTGTGGTCATGATATTTCCTGCGAAAGCAGCGCTTGATTGCGCCTCTCTGCAAATACGAATATTTATTCGCATTCGCTAATCGCATTGCGGAGGCGGCAAATGGCGCGTCGCACAAGCCCTTCAATTCATTCGAGAAAACTGCCGCAACAGGCCCGCTCCGAAGAGCTGGTCAGCGCCATTCTCAAGGCTGCTATTCAGGTTTTGGCGAAAGAGGGATTTCACCGATTCACCACCGCGCGCGTGGCGGAGAAGGCCGGTGTCAGCGTCGGATCGCTGTATCAATACTTCCCGAACAAGGCGTCGATCCTGTTTCGTTTGCAGAGCGACGAATGGCGAGACACCAACGACATGCTCCGCCAGATCCTGGAAGATGAAGGCGCCTCGCCACCTGCGCGTCTCCGCAAACTGGTCCATGCCTTCATCAAATCAGAATGCGACGAAGCTGATATTCGCCACGCGCTCGGTGGCGCCGCGCCGCTCTACCGGGACGCCCCAGAGACCCGCAAGGCGAAAGCGGCAGGACGGCGTACATTCACGGCCTTTATCGCCCACGCCCTTTCAACGGCGACTGAGGAAAAGCGATCGCTCGTCGTCGATGTCATCACCTCGACTTTAAGCGGAGTAGGAAAGGACTTTTCCATGCGCCCCCGGTCCGTCGCGGAGATCGCAGCTTTCGCGGATGGGCTGGCAGATATGCTCTGCAGTTATCTTGAGAGCTCCGCGAACTATGAGACCTAGCATTTTGGCCTCCGTTCCGTTGGCACGGCCGCACGTCACCTGCCAGTCATCCAACTGTCGTAATGAAGGCCAGCGCCCTAAGCGGGCCGCCTCAGGGGGAATATTCATCATGACGAGAACCTTTATTGCGGCCGCTGCGACGCTGCTACTGACGAGCACCTCGCTGCCAGCACAGGCGATCTACCCGCTCGACCGCGCTGATATCCTCGCGGGCGCGAAATTCGACTTCAAGGTCGAGTTTCCCGAACTCGTTCAGGCCGCCGACATCAAGGTGACGATCAACGGCGCCGATCAGACCGCAGCGTTCGGCAAATCCGCGGACTACATCGCGAAGGAAGACGGCAAGGATCAGTCCGCGCTGCTGCTGCGCGACGTGACGCTCGACAAAGCCGGGACTTACAAGATCGAAGTCAGCGACGGCGTACACAGCCGCGCGGTGACGTGGAACGTCTACGATACCGGCCCGCGCAAGGCGAAGAATGTGATCCTGTTTATCGGCGACGGCATGTCGCTGGCGCACCGCGTCGGCGCCAGAATTCTTTCGAAGGGCATCACCGAAGGCAAGAGCCGCGGCAAGCTCGCGATGGACGACATGCCGCATATGGCGATGGTGGCAACGGCGGGCTCCGATTCCATCATCACCGATTCCGCGAATTCGGCCAGCGCCTATGCCACCGGCCACAAGACCGCAACCAATGCGATGGGCGTCTATGCGGATCGCACCGCGAATGTGTTCGACGATCCGCAGGTCGAAACCATCACCAGCCTCGCGAAGCGCAAGCTCGATCTGGCGATCGGCATTGTCACCAATACCGAGGTCGAGGACGCGACACCCGCTGCGATGATCGCGCATACCCGGCGCCGCGCGGCCTATGACGAGATCGTCGCGCAGTTCCTTGCGGCCAAGCCGGACGTGCTGATGGGCGGCGGCGCTGCGAATTTCCTGCCGCAGGCGGCCGCGGCTTCGAAGCGTAAGGATGACGTCGACTATGTCGCGCGCTTCCGCGATGCCGGTTATTCGGTGGCGACCACGGCGCCCGAACTGAACGGCCTCGCCAAGAAGCCGGAGACGCGCAAGCTGCTTGGACTTTTTACGCCTGGCAATATGGACGGCGTGCTGGACCGCAAGTTTCTCGGCGGTGGCGGCGTGAAGAAATTTCCGCAGCAGCCTGATTTGACCGAGCAGGTGCATGGCGCGCTCAAGGTGCTGTCGCGCAACGACAACGGCTTCTTCCTGATGGTCGAGTCCGGCCTGATCGACAAATACGCCCATCTGCTCGACATGGACCGCGCCGTCTATGACGTCATCATGCTCGACAATGCCGTGAAGCTCGCCCGCGACTGGGCAGGCAAGCGCGGCGACGACACGCTCATCCTCGTCGTCTCCGACCACAGCCATCCCAACAGCCTGGTCGGCACCGTCAATGACGACATGAGCAAGGAGTCAAACCTGCCGCTGCGCGAACGGCTTGGCGTCTATGAGAAGGCCGGCTTCCCGAACTATCCCGCGCCGGACGCCGAAGGCTATCCATCGCGCGTCGATGTCAGCCGGCGGCTTGCGATCATGTCGGCGAGCCTTCCCGATCACTACGAGACGCTGCGGCCGAAGCTCGACAACCCGAACGATCCGACCGAGAAGGGCGAAGAGCCCGGCACTTTCAAGGCCAACGAGAAATACAAGAATGCGCCGGGCAGCATGCTGCGGCTCGGCAATCTGCCGGCCATGATGGGCGCCAGCGTGCATTCCGGCGAGGACGTAATCCTCACCGCCACCGGCCCCGGCAGCGACCGTGTGAAGGGTTCGATGGACAATACGGAAGTGTTTCGCGTGATGGTGGATGCGTTGGGGCTGGCGGCGAAGTAGCAGCGTCTTTTCCCTCCCTCAAGCCGCGCAGTGGGGAGGGAAGCCATTGGCAGCAGCGTACTATCAAAACAAAAATGGCCGGGATCACTCCCGGCCATTTTCTTTCATCTCAAACCGCTCAGCGACGCGGCGGCGCGGTGCCTGGAGGCGGTGGCGGCAGCGAGGCCTGACCGCCATTCAGAAGCGGCGTGATGTTGCGGATCGTGACGCGGCGGTTCTGGCGCTCTGGACCGTCGGTCTGGATCTTCAGATACTGCTCGCCATAACCCTGCGACGTCAGGTTTTCCGCCGGCACCTGGAATTGCTGGGTGAGCAATTCTGCCGCCGACTGGGCGCGGCGATCCGACAGCGACAGATTGTCGACGTCGGAGCCGACCGCATCGGTGTGACCCTCGATCAGGAACACCGCTCGTGGATTGCGCGAGATCGCCCGGTTGAGACCATCTGCGATCACCTGCAGCTTCGAGGCCTGATCCGGCGGGATATCCCACGAGCCAAGTTCGAAGTTGATCGAGTCCAGATCGATCGACGGCATGCGCTGGCGCACCGTCGGGCTGTAGCGGATTTCATCGAGCGTATAGCGGCGCTCGATGCGATCCACCGGAGGCGCGATCAGCGTATCGTAGACAAGATCGGGCGAGGCCTGATCGTAGTCGACGATGTAACGGTTCTGCGGAATCCGGATCATCGGCGGCGGCAAATCGACATAGAAGCCAAGTCCACCCGGACCGCCGGGGCCACGCGGACCGCGGAACGAGTTATCGATGATGATGATCTCGCGTCCCTCACGATCCCTGCGGATACGTCGCAGCAGCTGGCCGTCGCGGCCGACCACCGTGATGATCTGCGAACCGTCGGGACGGATCACGATGGTCCGATCCTCACCGCCGACCCGATCCGTACGGATGTCACGCGCGCCGTAGCGGAAGCGATCGACCTCGTTGTGGCGGATGAACGACTGACCGCTCGGATCCTGCACGATGATGCGTCCAGGCTCGGTGATGATCGTGCGACCACCTTCCTGGCGCTCGCTGCGCTGGCCGCGGAAATCGCCCATGTTGCGCGGCCCCTGGGGGGCAGCGCCCGGTGCGATCGGCGTCAGCGCTACTGCCGGCGGCGGCGCCTGAGGGATCGGTGCCGTCACGGTCGGTGCGGGCGGCTGCACGACCTTGATGTTGCCGCCACCGGGGGCGACCACGAGAGGTGCAGCAGTGCTCGTGGGCGGCGCAGCGGCGGGCGCCGTAGCGTTGGGCGCGGTGCCGGGTGCACCGGGCGCGCCTGCGCCCGGACCACCAGGAGGACCACGGCGGCCATCCGAACCTCGTCCGTCAGGACCACGGCCATCAGGGCCACCGGGGCGACCAGACGGAGGCGCACCCGCAGCAGGCGGTGTGCCCGGCGCAGCCGGAGCTGCCGACGGCGCTGGTGCTGCTGCAGGAGGCGTTGACGCAGGGGGAGTCGCAGCCGCTGGCGGCGTTGCCGGTGTTGGAGCCGGTGTCGGCGCAGCAGCAGGTGCCTGCCGCGCGGCAGGCGGTGTTGCTGCAGGCGGTGTCGCCGGCGCTGCGGCTGGTGGCGTTGCAGGCGCGGGGCGTGCGCCGGCCGGCGGCGTTGCACCGGGTTCACGGCGCTCAGGACGCCCTTCGCCGGGCTCGCGACGTTCGGGACGCGCAGCGGGCGGCGTTGGCGCTGCCGGAGCTACAGGCGCAGCGGTGGGCGCTGGAGGTGCGGCGCGCGGGGCCGGAGGCGCGACGGGAGCCGGCGGCGGAGTTGGGCGCGGCGGCGGAGCGGCGGCCGGAGGAGGAGGCGTGGGGCGAGGCGGTGCAGCCGCAGGTGGTGGGGGTGGCGGCGGTGCCGGGCGTGGAGGAGCAGCTGCAGGCGGCGGTGCAGCAGGAGGCGCCGGAGGCGCGGGACGCGCAGCAGGAGGGGGAGCCGGTGGTGGCGGCGGTGGCGCCGCAGGGCGCGCGGCAGGCGGCGCAGCTGCTGGCGGAGCCTTGGGTGGTGCCTTCGGGGGAGCCTTGGGCTCGCCTTCAGGCGCAGCAGGTGCGGCCTGCGCGAGCACGATCGGCGCATCGACACTCGACGCATAAGCAGCGGTCGCTGCGATATGCGCAACGCCGAGCGTCGTCGTGGCCAGCAATACGAGACGAAGTTTTGTCATGATAGACCTTGGGCCCCCGGATAAGGATCTTCAACAAACTGATTTTTGTCGGCCGAACAAATCGGCACATTGATCAACTGATATGCATTGGGCCGGAATGTGGCGACAGGCAAATGCAAATTCGTTTTTATTTTCGACACGACAATGGCCCAAACGCGCTTTGTTCATTGCGCGTTCAGGCCATCGATCTGTAGTTCGCTACATCACTGCAGGCGGCTGCTGACCCGGATTGATATCAGGATTTGGCACCGGCATCTCATCAGGCACATCTCCAGGTAACTCTTCGGGTCGCGACGGCTCACCGGGATCGCGCACCGGCGGCGGTACCTCGGGCCGCGGATTGCCCGGCGGGCTCTCCTGCGGCGGTTCGGAGGGTTGACCGGGCTTGATCGGCGGATCCTCGACGGGATCGATGCCGGGTGAATCGTCTTTAGGCATCTAGATTGCGACCTTACGGTTGGTGCCGATGTCCGGACGCGTACCAGTCACAGCCGCAGCGGCCATCTTCACATAGCTGATCACAGTGCCCGGCGAGTCCCAGAACTCGGCATCGTCAGGCGTGAACTTCAGCACACGAATATTCGGATCTTCCGCGCTGTCCCACCACGCCTTTGCGGAGGTGGTGAACAGCTCCTTGATCTTGGCGCGATCGTTCGAGACGGCAGCAGTGCCGCTCACCGAGACATATTTCTGATCGCTCGCATCTGCGAAAGAGAGATTCACGTTCGGATTGCGCTTGATCTCATCATCCTTGTGTCTACGCGCATCGCTGAGGAAGTAGACCGCATCGGCTTCGCGATCCACATAGGCAGCCATCGGGCGCGCCCGCAGCTTGTCGCCATCATGCGTCACCAGCATGGCGAAGCCGATCTTCTTCATCAATTCCCAGGCACGTTCGATATCACGGGTATTGTCATTGGCCATCATCTGTCTCCCTTGGGGCTGAACTAACAACGGCGCGATCGATGCGATGTTCCGCGACAACGGGCCGGATGAAGGCGGGTTTGACAGCGGAACAGGAACCGCCCATCAAGACGCAGTTTGGCCATACTATTTTGACCTGGGGGATTTCGATGCCGTTCGCCTATTGGAGCATTCTGATTGCTGCACTGCTGCCGCTGATCATTATTGGTTATGCCAAAGCGGGATCGCGCGATAACAGCGCGCCGCGCGACAGCGCCGAAAACCTCTCAGGTGCCAAACGCCGCGCCTATGCTGCGCACCAGAATGCCTTCGAGAGCTTCCCGTTCTACGCTGTCTCGGTCATCGCCGCGCTGAACTTTGGCGCATCGGCGACGACCGTGAGCGTGCTGGCCGCGCTCTATCTCGCGTTTCGGATTGCGCACGCGCTGCTGTACATCGCGGATAAATCGTCGCTGCGCTCAGCCGCCTATGCCGGCGGGCTCTTCGCCAATATCGCGATATTCCTGTCGCCGGCGCTGAAGATCAACTTCTTCTAAGTCGAAACGCGCAGCAAGCACCTCATAGCGCATGGTGTCACGCCGCGCTCCTGGCCGGCTTACGCTGGCGCAGGAAGCGGCCGAGCAGACGGCGCTTACCCTTACGCGGGATGAGATCGATATCGCTGACCAGCCTGGCGCCGCCTTTGCGACGTTCCAGCACGATCTTGCGGCTGTGGAAGGCTTCAAGCTCGACTCGATGCGCGACCGATACAACCGTGGCGTTGGGCAGCTCCTTGGTGAGCAGCTCCATCATCTTGTCCTGGCTCTTCGCGTCCAGCGCCGATGTCGCTTCGTCCAGCACAATGATATCAGGGCAGTGCAAAAACAGCCGCGCGAAAGCGAGACGCTGCTTCTCGCCGCCGGACAGTGTCTGGTCCCACGGTGCATCCTCCTCGATCTTCTCCTTGAGATGGCCGAGCCCGACCTTGTCGAGGGCCTCGCCGATCTGCTCGACGGTCCAGTCCTCAGACGCCGCGGGATAGGCGGCTGCGCGGCGCAGGGTGCCTGACGGCACATAGGGCTTCTGCGGCAGCATAAAGAGCCGCCGGTCCGGATGGAAATTGACGCTGCCACCACCCCATGGCCACAGGCCCGCAATGGCGCGCACCAGCGTGCTTTTGCCGGTGCCGGACTCGCCCGCGACAAGCAAACGTTCACCAGGCTCGATCTTCACTTCGGCGTCGCCGACGACGGCAGTGCCGTCGTCGAGCGTCACGGAGAGATCATGCAGGCTCAGCATCGTCTCATCCGTCGTTTCGCCGCGCTTGATACGGCCGATACCGTCACCAAGCTCGGCGCGTTCGAGACCATCCAGCGACATCATCAGCGAGGCGATGCGGCGCGCGCAGGCGTTCCAATCGGCAAGGCGCGGATAGTTGTCGACCAGCCAGCCGAATGCACTCTGCACGATGGTGAACGCAGACGCCGCCTGCATCACCTGACCGAGCGACATGCTGCCGTCGAGAAATTTCGGCGCGCACAGCAGCAGCGGTACGACGGGCGCGATCAGGCTCGAGCCCTGCGACACCAGCGTGGTGCGCATATGCTGTCCGGCGAGACGCGCCCATTGTTTGAGGACATTGCCGAAGGTCTTGTCGATCCCGTCGCGCTCTTCTTCCTCGCCGCCGAGCAGCGCGATGCTCTCGCCGTTCTCGCGCACGCGGGTGAGCGCATAACGATACTCGGCCTCGGCCTGGTTCTTGTCCTCGGAGATCTGCACGAAACGGCGGCCGATTACCATGATCGAGCCGGATGCGATGGCGGCATAGATGATCGCGGCAATCACGAGGAAGCCGGGAATGGTGATGACGCTGCCGCCCACCGTCAGCGTCAGCGCGCCGCCGATGGTCCACAGCACGACGATGAAGGTGGTGGCGGACAGAAATGCCGCGATGACGCCGGAGACGAAGTCGACGGGCGAGTCGGTCGCGATGCGCAGATCCTCGGCGATCCGATATTCGGGATTCTGGTGATCGCCACCGACAAGATTGAGCTGATAATAGCGACCGCTGGTGAGCCAGCGCGACACCACAGAATTGGTCAGCCATGCGCGCCAGCGACGCTGGATACCCATGCGGCCATAGACCTGCGCGACGCCAAGTAGCACGCTGCCGATGGCGAGCGGAAAGAACACGCCGGTGAGATGAAACACGCTGGCCGCATCGCGTTTCTCGATGGCGTCGAAGATCGCGCGGTTCCAGACATTGATGCCGTATTGAAACGCCACATTGGCGACGATGAGCAGCAGCAGCCCGACCGAGAACACCCAGGCTAGTCTGTCGCCCGACTTGCCCCAGAAGCCGCGCGCGCTGATCCAGAACCGCGTCAGGAGATAATCCTTGCGCACCTGCTCGGCTTCTTCCGGCGTCAGGTCCGGATCGGGCTCGACGACTTCAGGCGGCGGCGGCTCGATATGCTTGCCGTCCTCGCCAACGACCCCGACAATCGGCCCCTTCGCGTCGGATGCGTCAGAGACGGACTTGGGATTGGATTCGGGCTTGGAATCGTTAACAGACTGCTTGTTCATGGCGCGATAACGCCAGGAAAATCAGAAGGTTCCCGCCAGTTCCATCGGGTTCCCGGCGACTCAGACGGCTTCGCGCTGAGCCTTGCGCCATGTGCCGGCCTTGGTGAGCACCCGCGACAATTGCTCGATCGAATAGGGCTTATGCAGCAGCTCGAACCCGAAGGTGCCGTTCTGCGCAAGCACGTGACTGTAGCCGGAGGTCAGCACCACCGGCAGATCCGGATAGAGTTTTCGAATCTCCTGCGCCAGTTCGATGCCGGTCATTCCAGGCATCACGACATCGGAGAACACGACGTCATAGTGCGTGGCATGACGGGCGAGTTCGACGAGCGCTTCCTGAGCGTTCGGCCGCAACACCGTGGTGTAGCCAAGCTCGCTCAGCGCATCGGTCGCAAAAGTCCCGACGTCGCGATTGTCCTCCACCACCAGCACCGACATGCCGTGGCCATCGACGACGGGCGCTTCGCTCGCCGACAGCGCCGGCGCGATGCTGTCGCCGGAGACGCGCGGCAGATAAAGCGTGAAAGTGCTGCCCTTGCCGACTTCGCTGGCGACCACGACCTCACCGCCGGATTGTTTGGCAAAGCCGAACACCTGCGAAAGTCCGAGGCCTGTGCCCTGCCCGACTTCCTTGGTCGTATAGAATGGCTCGAAGATGTGCTCGAACTGATCGGCAGGAATACCGCTGCCAGTGTCGGATACTGAGATCGCCACATAGCCGTCAGACCTCAGGGCAAGCGCAACGGGGACTTGCTCTGCCGCGCTGACGGCGATCGTCAGCCGCCCCTCGCCCGCCATGGCATCGCGCGCGTTAACCGCGATGTTGATCAACGCGGTTTCGAACTGGCCGATATCGGCATCCACAAACAACGCCTCATCGGGCACATGGGTCATAATTTCGATGGGCGCCCCCGTCAGCGTGCCGATAATCTCGCTCACCGAATGCACGCATTGGCCGACGTCGAATACTTCAGGCTTCAGCGTCTGGCGCCGCGCAAAGGCCAGCAATTGCGCTGTCAGCTTGGCGGCGCGATTCACTGTTTCGGAGATCGCTGCAATGTAGCGGGCACGACGATCTAGCGAGAGATCGGGCCGTTGCAGCAAATCGACTGACGAGCGGATCACGGTGAGGAGATTGTTGAAGTCATGCGCGACGCCGCCAGTCAACTGGCCGAGTGCTTCGAGCCGCTGGCCATGTTTCAGCGCTTCTTCGGCCTCACGCCGTTTCATCGCTTCGAAATTAAGCCGGCGGGTGCGACGGATCGCGAATGCCAGCAACAGGAACAGCAATGCCGTCGCAGGAACGCCGAAGATCAGATGATAGCTGATGGTGCGCAGCCAGCGCGCACGGATCGCTGACGTCTCAAGACCTGCCGCGACATAGACCGGATAGCCGGCGAGCTGCTGATAGCCGATACGGCGCTCGACATTGTCGCCGGGCGAGACAAGCGTGACCAGTCCTCCAGCAGGATGGGCCGACAGGGTGCGGCCCACGGGCCCCTTGGGATCGAGACGCACCTCACGATCGAGCTGCGGATAACGTGCCAGGATCGAACCATCGGTGAGACCAAGCGCAAAGAAGCTCCCGGCATCGTGGCCGATGCGCGCATAGAAACGATCGAAATATTCCGGAAAGACAGAGGCCTGCACCACGCCGGCGAAGCTGCCGTCGGCCGAGACCCGCCTGCGGCTCACACCAAAGAACGGCGCCCCCTGATAGGGCGGGCGCGGCAACAATGATTGACCGATGAACGTGCCGGCATCACCTGCGATATGGACCCTGTAATAATCGCGATCAGAGAAATCGAGATCCGGCAGCGTTAGATCCAGACTGTTGACCAGCGCGCGACCTTTATTGTCGAACACCCAAACCGACTTCAGCTGCGGCAGCGCATCGGTGAGCTGCTTCAACCGGCCCGCCATCTGGTCCGATTGCGCACGCAGCTCGTCGTCGGATTTACCGCGCACGATCTCGTTCATTTCGGACAGGCTGCGATCGATGGTCTCGAACACTTTCAACGCGTGTTCATGTGCCACATCGAGCGCGCGCTCGATCTCGCGGTCGGCGATCTCGCGCGTCGACACCCACGACGTCGCCGCCGCAAACAGAAACAGTGCAAGCGGAAGGGCCAGCGATGCAGCCATCATCCATTGCAGCGTTCTCAACGAATTTTGGTGTTCGGTCTTCACAGCACCTGCCCGACTCCCTGCAGTCTAGCGCAAGGGCGGTGTCTCACCAACCGCTCCGCGGGCGGGAACCCGCCGTGGGCGGGAGGAGGTCCTGTGGCGTTAGCCGGCCGCGCTCATTTGCGACCGGAAGGCCCATTTGGTGAAATGCTGCTCGATCCCCGCGAAGACCGCGTACATGAGCACGCCTTCAAAGGCGAGCAGCAGCAAGGCGGCGTAGACATTCGCCATACGGAAGCTGGCACCCTCCAGCGCGATCAGATAGCCAAGCCCGGCATTGGCGCCGAGCGTCTCCGACACGACGGTACCGACGAAAGCCAGCGTGATGGCGATCTTCAGCGAGCCGAAGAAATATGGCAGCGCACGTGGAATGCCGACCTTGAGCATAATGTCGAGCTTGCCAGCGCCGAGGGCCCGCAACACGTCCTCAAGTTCCGGCTCGGTGGTCGCCAGACCCGTGGCGATATTGACCACGATCGGAAAGAACGAAATCAGGAAGGCGGTGACGATTGCCGGCACTTCGCCGATGCCGAACCACAGGATCAGCAGCGGGACAATGGCGACCTTCGGGATCGTGTTGAAGCCGATCATCACGGGATAGAGCCCGCGATAGATCGCCCGCGACCAGCCCACGACGAGACCGAGAATGATGCCGAAGCCCACGGCCAGGGCAAATCCGACCATGGTCACCCAGAGCGTGACCCAGGAATGATAGAGAAACACACGCCAGAGTTTGAACATCGCCGCAAAGGCGGCCGATGGCGGCTGCAGCACCGACGTGTTGACCTTGAAGACGATGCAGGCCAGCTCCCAGACCAGGAAGATGGCAATGGTGAAGAGCCAGGGCGAAAGCTTTTCGAGAGTCCGCGGGTTCATGACTGGCGCACCTGTGCGATCTTCATGCGCAGCTCCATCACGATGTCGCCGAAATCCTTTTCATAGGTCACCTGCAGATCGCGCGGGCGCGGGAAATCCACTGGCTTGATCTGGACGATGTGACCGGGGCGCGCGCTCATGACGTAGATATTGTCGGCGAGGAACGCCGCCTCGCGCAGATCGTGCGTCACCAGAATCACCGTGAAGCCCAGTCGCTGCCAGAGATCGCGCAGCACGCACCACAGCTCCTCGCGCGTGAACGCGTCGAGGGCGGCGAAGGGCTCGTCGAGCATCAGCAGCGCCGGCTCGTGGATCAGCGAGCGGCACAGCGACACGCGCTGCTGCATGCCGCCGGACAATTCCCAGGGATAACGGTCGCTGAAGCCGGCGAGACCGACGGTAGCCAGAAGCTGCTCGGCCTTGGCGCGGAACTCCACTTTCTTGGAACGAAACTGCGAGCGATGTGGTTCTACGATTTCCAGCGGCAGCAGGACGTTGTCGATCACCTTGCGCCACGGCAGCATGTTGGCGTTCTGGAACGCCATGCCGGCCATTTTGACCGAGCCTGTCACCTGTTTGCCGTCGATGGCGATAGTGCCGGCCGTCGGCTTGTGCAGGCCCGTGACAAGCCGCATCAAGGTGGACTTGCCGCAGCCGGAGGGGCCGACCACCGCGGCGAATTCGCCGCGCTGGACTTTGAGCGTCGCATCCTGGAGCGCGACAATGTCACCCGAGGCGCCACGGTATTTGAGCGTGACGCCGTCGATATCTACGAACGCTTCCATGCGCGACGACCTGGCCTTCTGTCGTGACGCTTAGAATTTTCGCGCGTCGGCTGGGGGCAGATATTCCGAGGTGAACAGATCCCCTGCCTTCGGCTTCGGATTCTTGAACTCGTAGGTCACGGCGATCTGATCGATAGCATCCGTCATGCGCTTCTCGTCGATGCCGCCGACGCCATTGGCCTTCACCCACGGGGTCACGAAGTTGTCCTTCAGCGACATCTTGAGACGGGCGAGTTCGATCTTCTCGTCGGCGGTCTCGTTGCGCTTCATCACCGACTTGATGGCCGTGTCGGGGTCCTTGATGGTGTCGATGATGCCTTTGACAGTTGCGCGCACGAAGCCAGCGACGAGTTTCGGATTGGCCTTTGCGAATTCGGGGTTCACCATGATGGCGTTGCCATAAAGCACGATGCCGTAGTCCGACATCAGCATCACCTTGATGTCCTTCTCGGCGATGCCCTTGGACATCAGGTTGAAGTAGGACGAGAACGAGAAGCCGGTGATCGCATCGACTTTGCCGTCGGCGAGCATCGGCTCGCGTACCGGGAAGCCGACATTCTCGATCTTCACCTTGCTGTCGTCGATCTTGTTTTCTTTGACGAAGGCCTTCCACTGCGCGAAGGCGCCGTCCGGCGCCGGTGCGCCGAGGATCTTGCCTTCGAGGTCCTTCGGCCCATTGATGCCGGACTTCGCGATGCTGACAATCGAGAAGGGCGGCTTGTCATAAACCATGAGGACGCCCTTGACGTCCTTGTCCGGATTCTGGTCGCGGAAGCGCGCCAGCGAATTGATGTCGAAGAAGCCGATCGGATAGGTGCCCGCCGCGACCCGCGCGATGCCGGCGACCGAGCCTGGACCGGAGTCGATGGTCACGTTGAGGCCTTCGGCCTTGTAGTAGCCCTTGTCGAGCGCAACGAAATACGGCGCGGACGGACCTTCGAATTTCCAGTCGAGCGCGAATTTGACATCGGTGTCGGCGCTCGCAGATAGCGCAGACGCCAGCAGCGCTGCACCCGCCATGACGCTCAAACCCAGCTGACGAAACATGAAAAACTCCCCCTGATCAATTATCAGGCACAGGCTAGCACAGCCCGTGCCAACCTTGGCGAGTCCCCTTTTCAACGAGAAATAGCGCCGCGGCTCCGAGGGATCGGGTTCGAGGAGGCAATATGCTTAAATCGTGAGCAAAAAAGAACACCGGCCTGCTTGCGCAGACCGGTGTCCTGATCGGTGTCTGAGGACAGCCCACTCAAAGTCCGTGAGTTCATATCTCATGATTCGAGGCCCCGGTTCGGGAGCTTGAATCATGCCTATCTTAGTATTTGCAACGCCGACTTGAGGTCCGAAATGAGTCGGATAGCGGACATTCCGCAGACATGTCAAAAGCGACGCGAATAACCAACAGCGGTCGATGCCGGGTCTGCCGCGAGCTATTGTCAGCCTAGCTGATCGACCAGTGCCGACCATAGGGCCCATGGCTCCGCTCGATGTACCGGGTCCTCAATTGCAGTGTGCACCATGACAATCTTAGAGGGCGGATCAACGCAAATATACTGGCCCTTGTATCCTAACAACGCGAACTGTCGCCTCTCGCCGGGAAACAGCCACAAGAGATAACCGTAGCCAAATCCTTTCGTCGCCGCGCCCGGCAGCAAATAGCGATCCGAGGCTCGGACTGTTGTTGCATCAATCATCCATTGCGCCGGAGCGATTTGCTTGCCATCCCATGCGCCATCATGCGCCAGCAAGCGCCCAAGCCGGGCGTAATCGCGCAGAACGGCATTGAAGCCAAAGTGCCCTAGTTCAAATCCTTCTGCGTCTATCAACCAATTAGCATCGGCTTCCGCGCCGATAGGCTCCCACACTTTCTCGCGCAGATAATCGGAGGCTGACTTGTTGACAGCACCTTGAAGCACCATGCCGAGCACGTCGGCTTCGATGCTGGCGTAGTAAAATCTCGTTCCCGATGGGGCGATACGATGATTGAATTGCACGATGCTCTTAACAGTGCCCAACTTCCATTCCGGGAACGCGATCCCCATGCCGTTCCACAGGCGATTAAGGTCGCGTCCTCCATCTCTCGTTTCACCGAAATCGACGCCGGAAGACATGTGCAACAGATCGCGGATTGGTGTCCTGCCGTACTCGGTACCTACAAAGCCCGGCACATAGATTTCAGGGGTATCATCGACCGACTTAATCGCACCCTCTGAGATAGCGATGCCGATCAACAGTCCGGTTATTGACTTGACCATCGACTGGGACACGAACCGATCTTGATCAGTTCGCGCGTACTGATAGCGCTCGAAGATAATCTGATCGTCCTTGGCGATCAGCAGCCCAGTAACCGGATTGCGCGACATGTAGTCGAGGGGAGAAAACTTGCTTCCCTGAAAATTGTAGTAAACTTCCGCCTTTGAGCACTTGAACTTCCAAGGCATCATAGATCGCTTGATGAGCCGTGTAGGATAGATTCGGTCGATGTGGGTAAATGCACCGACACGGTGTCTTGGCTCCCAAGGGCCGCCTTGCCTCCGCGCTTCCCCAATGTCGGGAAGGGGATAGCCATCTTTTGCGCCGTAAAGCTCGGCGTTTGGACCTGTTGTGGAGAAAATCGGACCAGTGCAGTCTTGCGACGCGTCGGGGAATGTTGGTTCTGCGGTTGCGAAGATGGGGCCGCCCATCGAACAGGCGAGTGTAGCAACCAGGGATGAAACGGCCCTACGACGAGAATATTGCTGCGCCGACATGCAGTCCTCCAAATGTCCTGCAAGTAGACACCGAATTGCGCGGAAACTCCAAAGGAGCATGTCTCTTATTGGCACCAAAGGGACCTGAGGCGATGTCAGGTTTGAGTCTGCAATCCGCCGGATAGCGAAATGGGGTGAGCTTGCTCACGATCCTCGATTTATGAGTACACGCCCTAGTAGGCGGCCGTCTTCGTCCGTCCCGATCATTGGGTCCTGTGCCATCGGCATGACGTTGCGCCTCACGCTTTCCGGAGAGGATGGTGACTTGGGAAGTCCAGCGCGACGGCTCGCATTGGGCGATGCCCCCCGGATCCCTTGAACAGCCTGGCGTCAACAGCATCGAAGTTGACAGCCGTCTAATTGATCATTTGATTGTCGATTGACTGCCTGAGCTTGCGCACGTCGCGGACGGGCGGAGCCCCGAACTGCCGAAGATACTCGCGGCTGAACTGAGAGGCGCTTTCATAGCCGACCGCATAGGCGACGTCGGAGGCACTATGGTCGCCGGCGAGCAGCAACTGGCGTGCTTCCTGAAGGCGTATCTGCTTCTGATACTGGATCGGGCTCAATCCAGTCAGCGCGACGAAGTGGCGATGCAGGCTGGCGCGGCTCATGCCGGCGGCTTCGCATAGCGCCTCGATCCGCAGCCGCGTGTTGCCGCGGTCGCGAATCCATTCAACCGCGCGGCGGATGCCGCCGATCGCGCCTTCCGGGCGGGCGATGTGGCGCAACAGTCGCCCCTGCGGGCCTTGCAGGAGACGATAGAGCAATTCGCGCTCCGCCATCGGCGCGAGCGCCGGGATGTCCGCCGGCGTGTCGAGCAACGCCAGCAGTCGTAGCAGCGTATCACGTAGCTGGGGCGTCATCGGATTGATCGCGATGCCGCTGCCTGGCGATTCCGCGTCGCGCACCGCCGGCATCGTCGATGCGACCTCGGCGAGAAGTGCCGGATCAAGGACCAGCGAAACCGCCACAAAAGGACTGCCGTCGTCAGCGTCATGGATCTGTCCGCTCAAGGGAAGATCGAGTGCGCTGACCAGATATTGAGACGCGTCATAGCGCAGCAACTCGTCGTGGATGGCCACCTCTTTCGATCCCTGCAGGATGAAGCAGATCATCGAACGGTAGAGACATGGCGACGTGCCCGAGGTCGCCTGTCCGACGCCGATTTCCAGGCGCGGGATGGGCGTGAGGGTCATTCCGGTCCGCCCGTGGCGGAGCGCGAGATCGCAAAGGGGCTTCAGGCTGTCGGTCATGCCAAGGAGTATGACATCAATCCTCACGTCCGCAAAGAGCCTGAGACAATCAGGCAAGTAATTGAGAGCATCAGGCGGGGCTTTGGACACAGCAAGCGCCTATCTGGCTGGCAGCGAACGTGACGCCTAAGCGGCGCGCCGTCCGGAAAATCCAAATCACAAGGAATGTAGCCATGTCTCAGAAGATCGCACTCATTACCGGCGCCAGCCGCGGCCTCGGTCGCAGCATGGCGCTGCACCTCGCCCGTCGCGGCGTCGGCATCGTCGGCACCTATCGCCAGGGCGCCGCGGAAGCCCAGACGCTGGTAAGCGAGATCGAGGCGCTGGGCGGCACAGCGGCGATGCTCGCGCTCGACGTCACCAAGGTAGCAAGCTTCCCGGCCTTCGCCGCATCCTTCGCCGAGACGCTCCGGAGCCGCTTCGGCAGCGACCGGTTCGACTATCTGGTCAACAACGCCGGTGCGGTCGTCCACGTGCAGGTCGCTGACGCAAGCGAGGAACAGTTCGATATGATGATCGACATGCACCTGCGCGGACCGGTGTTCCTGACGCAGGCATTGCTACCGATCATCGCCGATGGCGGACGCATCCTCAACGTCTCGACGGGCTTCACGCGCACGTCGATGGCCAGCTTCGGCCTTTATGCGGCGGCCAAAGCTGGGCTCCAGACGCTGACCCGGTTCATGGCGCTCGAGCTCGGCGCGCGGCAGATCCGCGTCAACGCCATCGCGCCCGGCGCCATCGCCACCGATTTCGGCGGTGGCCGGGTCCGCGACGACGAACAGGCCAATGCCTTCGTCGCGAGCAAGATCGCGCTCGGCCGCGCCGGTCAACCCGATGATATCGGTGGCGCAGTCGCAGCGATCCTGTCCGATGACATGGGCTGGGCCAACGGCACTACCTTCGATGTCTCGGGTGGTCAGTCGCTCTGATGCTGCATCCGGCTCCATCGGAGAAACCATCATGACCGACACCGATCTTACTCTCATCAGCCACCCACTGTGCCCGTTCGTCCAGCGTGCCGCGATCGTCCTGCTCGAAAAGGGGGTGGGGTTCGACCGGGTCAACGTCGATCTATCAGCCAAGCCCGACTGGTTCCTGGCCCTGTCGCCGACCGGCAAGGTGCCGGTGCTGAAGGTGCACCAGCCGAACGGTGAGGATGCGATCCTCTTCGAAAGCGTGGTTATCTGCGAATATCTGAACGAGACGCAGGGTGGCGCGGCGATGTACCCCGACGATGCATTGCTGCGTGCGCGGCATCGCGCCTGGATCGAATTCGCCACCCAGACCTTTACGGAGGGCTGGCAGTTCCTCCACGCCAAGGACATTGCGACCGCCGACGCGAAGCGGGCCGCCTTCCGTGATCGGCTGAGCAAGATCGAGGCGGAACTGGGCGACGGCCCCTATTTCGCCGGGGCGGACTTTGGTCTGGTCGATGCGGTCTACGCACCGCTGTTTCGCTATTTCGGGATCACCGATCCGGAAGTAGCGGACCCGATCTTTGCTGGCCTGCCACGTGTGACGGCGTGGCGCGCGGCACTTGCCGAGCGATCCAGCGTCCAGAACGCCGTGATCGACACCTATCCCGACCTGTTTCGCGATCACCTGCGCCAGCAGGGCGCGATGATCGCGGCTTAACAACTAGAATTCCAAGGAGTGATATCATGACCGACCCATCCAAGAGCGCGCTGATCCTGGTCGAATATGTCAACGACTGGCTCTCCCCGACCGGCGGCATTTATCCGGTGTTTCAGGACCGGGAGCAGGTCGACACCGCTATCGCCAATTCGAAGATCATCCTCGAAGAGGCCCGCCGTGGCGGCCTGCACGTGATCCACGCAGCGCTGAAGTTCGAGCCGACCTTCAAGGTGCTGGGCGAGGCCAAGTACGGCCTGCGCAAGATCACGCGCGACCATGGCGCGTTCCTGGGCGAGCAGGCCGATTTCTTCCCCGGCTTCGAGCCGGCGGCGGGCGAGCATGTCGTTCGCGAGCGCGCCGGCGGCAGCAGCGTTTTTGTTGGAACCACGCTCGACGGCTACCTGCGCAACAACCGCATCTTCGACATCTACCTCGCCGGCTTCTCGCTGCGACAGTGCGTCGAGTCTTCGATGCGCAACGCGCACGACCTCGGCTACCACACCAACGTCATCTACGACGCGTCAGCCGGCTATACTCGCAAACAGCAGGACGACTTCGTCGCCGAGATCGCCCCATTTTACGCCAACGCCGTCACCACGCAGGAGTTCGTGGCTAAGGCATAATCCGCCGCTGGACCCGGCCCGGTTATAGGGCCGGGTTTCCGTCGGCCGTAGATGCGAGGCGATACGATGATTGGGATCAGGGTCGAACTCACCATCGCGCCGGGTAACACCGACGCATTCGAACACGCCTTAGCGGTCCAAGCCGCCGCAGTGCGTGCCAACGAGCCGGGTACCGGCCGTCAAACCTGACGGATCATGAGAAGGTCAAACAATTTTATACGGTTTCGGAAAAGCTACCCGACCCGCAGGCGGCCCTTACGGTTCGTAATACCGGCCCTTGATGGGCGGCTGACGAAGAGCAGAAACGACTATTTGTGCGCCGACAATTGGCTCTATCCCTGAACGAGCTACGGCGCCGCGACTTTCGTCATGGCGCCGTAAGGACTCTATTGTTTAGTAAGAACTTTATTGTCCAAAGACAATCGGCAAACCCGGATCCTTAAAACGTCAGACCTGACGCTCGACCATCTTCATCTTCAGCTCGGCGATGGCTTCAGAGGGGTTGAGACCCTTCGGGCACGCCTTGGCGCAGTTCATGATGGTGTGGCAGCGATAGAGCCGGAACGGATCTTCGAGATTGTCGAGGCGCTCGCCGGTGGCTTCGTCGCGCGAATCCTTGACCCAGCGGGTGGCCTGAAGGAGGGCAGCCGGACCGAGAAAGCGGTCGCTGTTCCACCAATAGCTTGGGCACGAGGTCGAGCAGCAGGCGCACAGGATGCATTCGTAGAGGCCGTCGAGCTTCTCGCGGTCCGAATGGCTCTGCTTCCATTCCTTCTGCGGGGTCGGCGTGGTGGTCTTCAGCCACGGCTCGATCGACGCATACTGGGCGTAGAAGTTGGTGAGATCCGGCACCAGGTCCTTCACGACGGGCTGATGCGGCAGCGGATTGACCTTGATGACGCCGTCGTCGACTTCGTCCATCGCACGGGTGCAGGCCAAGGTGTTCTGGCCATCGATATTCATGGCGCAGGAGCCGCAGACGCCTTCGCGGCAAGAGCGGCGGAAGGTCAGCGTCGGATCGATGTTATTCTTGATCCAGATCAGACCATCGAGAACCATCGGACCGCAGTCGTTGGTATCGATGTGATAGGTGTCGACCGACGGGTTCTTGCCGTCATCCGGATTCCAGCGATAGACGCGGAATTCGCGCGTCTGCGTGGCGCCGGCCGGCTTCGGCCATTCCTTGCCGCCGGTGATCTTGGAATTCTTCGGAAGTGCGAACTCAGCCATTCTCTCAAGCCTTCGCTGTCATCATTAGTACACGCGCGCTTTGGGCACGATGTACTGAACGTCGTTGGTCATCGTGTAGTCGTGCACCGGGCGATAATCGATGGTGGTCTTGCCGCCCCCATCGATCCACGCCAGCGTGTGCTTCATCCAGTTCTTGTCGTCGCGATCCGAGAAGTCCTCGCGCGCATGCGCGCCGCGGCTCTCGGTGCGGTTCGCAGCCGAGTCCATGGTGACGATGGCCTGAGTGATCAGGTTGTCGAATTCGAGGGTCTCGATGAGATCCGAATTCCACACCAGCGACCGGTCAGACACGGCGATATCGCCGATACCGCCATACACCTTGTGGATCAACTCCTTGCCTTCGTTCAGCACTTCACCAGTGCGGAACACGGCGCAGTTGGTCTGCATCACATGCTGCATGTTCTCGCGGATCTTCGCGGTCGAAGTGCCACCCTTCGCATAGCGGTAGTGATCGAGACGGCTCAGCGCGCGGTCGGCCGAGTCCTTCGGCAGGTCGGGCTGCTTGGCATTCGGCGTCAGCTTCTCAGCGCAGCGCAGCGCGGCCGCACGGCCGAACACCACGAGATCGATCAGCGAGTTGGAGCCGAGACGGTTGGCGCCGTGCACCGACACGCAGGCAGCTTCGCCCACGGCCATCAGGCCCTGCACCACCGCATTGTCGTCGCCGTCCTTCTTGGTGACGACTTCGCCGTGATAGTTGGTCGGGATGCCGCCCATGTTGTAGTGCACCGTCGGAACGATCGGAATCGGCTCCTTGGTGACATCGACGCCGGCGAAAATGCGCGCCGAGTCGGAGATGCCCGGCAGACGTTCGGCCAGCACCTTCGGATCGAGATGGTCGAGATGAAGGAAGATGTGATCCTTCTTCTTGCCGACGCCGCGGCCTTCGCGGATTTCGATGGTCATGGCGCGCGAAACCACGTCGCGCGAGGCGAGATCCTTGGCTGACGGTGCGTAACGCTCCATGAAGCGCTCGCCTTCGGCATTGACGAGATAACCGCCTTCGCCGCGCGCGCCTTCGGTGACGAGACAGCCCGAACCGTAAATGCCGGTCGGATGGAACTGAACGAATTCCATGTCCTGCAGCGGCAAACCAGCCCGCAGCGCCATGCCGCCGCCGTCACCAGTGCAGGTATGCGCCGAGGTGCAGGAGGCGTAAGCGCGGCCATAGCCGCCGGTGGCGAGAATGACGGTCTGCGCCTTGAAGCGATGCAGCGTGCCGTCGTCGAGCTTGAGTGCAATGACGCCGCGGCAGACATTCTGATCGTCCATGATCAGATCGATGGCGAAGTATTCGATGAAGAACTCGGCCGAGTGACGCAGGGCCTGGCCGTACATCGTGTGCAGCATGGCGTGACCGGTCCGGTCAGCGGCCGCGCAGGTGCGCTGGGCCTGGCCCTTGCCGTAATCCATGGTCATGCCGCCGAACGGGCGCTGATAGATCTTGCCGTCTTCGGTGCGCGAGAACGGCACGCCCCAATGTTCGAGCTCGTAAACGGCATCGGGCGCGTTGCGCACCATATATTCGATGGAATCCTGATCGCCGAGCCAGTCCGACCCCTTCACGGTGTCGTACATGTGCCAGCGCCAGTTGTCCTCGTGCATGTTGCCGAGCGAGGCAGAGATGCCGCCCTGGGCAGCAACCGTGTGCGAGCGGGTCGGGAACACCTTGGTGATACAGGCGGTGCGCAGACCAGCTTCGCCGCAGCCGACGGTCGCGCGCAGGCCGGCGCCGCCGGCGCCAACGACAACGACGTCATAGGTGTGATCTTCGATGGGATAGGCGTGGCCGTTGGTGGCGGGGCCGCCAACGCCGTTCGCGCCAGTGCCGTTGACGGCCATGCGCTACACTCCGGATGAAAGTTTAAGGATGGCGTAGATCGATGCCAGCGCCACGGCGGCAGAGAAGAAATTGTTGCCGATGATCGAGATCAGCTTGATCTTCTCGTCATGGACATAGTCTTCGATCACGACCTGCATGCCGATCTTCATGTGCCAGACGCTGGCAACGATGAAGAGCAACATGACGATGGCGACAATAGGCGAACCAAGGACCTGCGCCACGCCGGCCTGATTGCTTCTGAAAACCGACATCACGATGAAGATCACAGGGATCATCAGCAGCAGCATAGCCACGGCGGTCAGGCGCTGACGCCAGAAGTCTGATGTGCCCGAATGCGAGGAGCCGAGACCACGGACGCGGCCGAGCGGCGTGCGCACCGACTTCGGAGAGTTGGAACCGCTCATCGTCCGCCTCCGATCGCGTAGGCAATGATCCAGAGCAGGATGGTGATGCCGATGCCGCCGATCAATGCCGCCCAGGTGAGCCATTCACGCTCGGATGGCTTGAAACCGTAACCGAGATCCCAAACCAGATGGCGGACGCCGCTCATGGCATGATGGATCAGCGCCCACGTGTAGCCGAATGCGATCAGGCGACCGATGATGCTGCCGGTGAAGGCCTGTACATGGGCATAGGCGGCTGGGCCGGACGCAGCGGCGATCAGCCACCAGACAAGAAGCAAGGTGCCGAAATACAAGGCGACGCCAGTAGCGCGATGCACGATGGACAGCGCCATCGTCAGGGTCCAGCGGTACACTTGGAGATGCGGCGAAAGGGGTCGTTCGATCCGAGCGGTCATTTAGCAACTTTGACAGGTTAATGGGCAGACGGTGCCCGATTGGGGATCGCGTAGAGCAATTCTATTTACGAACTCAAAACAACCAGTGCAATCGCGAAATGACATACTCCGAACAATCGTTCAGAGCTTCAAATGAGCCTTGCATTTGCGGGTATTGACAGTTGCCGGGCTTGTTGCTGACAGCCTTGGTGAAGCGCGATTCATGAGAACTTCATGATGCGATAGCAAATGGCAATCGGGGCGGGAATGGCTGGGCTCAATGTAACCGAGATTGTCGAACTGGCGGCGCTTCTTATTGCCGTCGGCGCACTGGCCGGTTTCCTGGCAGGTGTCTTCGGGATAGGCGGAGGCGCCATCCTGGTCCCCGTATTTTACGAGTGTTTCCGCATCGCCGGAGTGCCTCTGGAAGTACGGATGCCGCTCTGTATCGGCACCTCGCTGGCCATTATCATCCCGACCTCGATCCGGTCCTTCCGTGCCCATATGGCCCGAGGCGCCGTCGATATTGAGATCCTGCGGAAGTGGTGGTGGCCGATCCTGATCGGCGTCGTCATCGGCAGCGTCACAGCCCGTTATGCCCCGGAGCGGCTGTTCAAGATCGTTTTCGTTGCCGTTGCCTGGTCCGCGGCGGCACGGCTGCTGCTCGCGCGCGACGGCTGGAAGCTCGGCGACGACTTGCCCGACGGCCCACTGATGAAGATTTACGGCTTCTTCGTCGGTCTTCTCTCCACGCTGATGGGCATTGGCGGCGGATTGTTCTCGAACCTGCTGATGACCTTTTATGGCCGGCCTATCCATCAGGCGGTGGCGACATCCTCAGCACTCGCCGTGCTGATCTCGATCCCCGGCGCCATCGGCTACATCTATGCCGGCTGGCCGGCCGCCGCGCGCTTTCCCGATGTCGCAGCGCTGCAGCTTCCCTTCGCTGTCGGTTATGTCTCGCTGATCGGCGCGCTGCTGGTGATGCCGACCAGCCTGCTGGTGGCGCCGCTCGGCGTGAAGGCGGCACATGCGATGTCGAAGCGCGCGCTGGAAATGGCGTTTGGAATTTATCTATTCATCGTCGGCAGCCGGTTTGTCATCGCTCTAATATGACCCCATAAATCAGGGCGGCCGACGCACAACAGCTACCGTAATAGTATCCGGATCATAACTTGCTATGGATGCCGTCAGACCACGCGACGGAACACCGATGGCGCACTCACATCACGATCATGACGACCACGGTCACACACACGACCATGCCGGCCACGACCACGCGCAAGGCGATCACGCCGGTCATTCCCACGGTCCCGGCGGACATGTGCATGCGCCCGCTAATTTCGGCATGGCTTTTGCCGTCGGCATCAGCCTCAATACCGTCTTCGTCGTCATCGAGGCGATTTACGGCTATGCCAGCGGCTCGATGGCGCTGGTGGCCGATGCCGGGCACAATCTCTCGGATGTGCTCGGGCTGATCGCGGCATGGACCGCGGCTGTGCTGTCAAAGCGCGCGCCAACGCCGCGCTTCACCTATGGTTTGCGCGGGTCCTCAATTCTCGCAGCGCTCTTCAACGCCGTGTTCCTGCTGGTTGCTGTCGGGGCCATCGCCTGGGAGGCCGTGCTAAGACTGTTCAATCCCGAACCGGTAGCCGAGATCACCGTGATGATCGTCGCGACCATCGGCATCGTCATCAACGGCGTGACCGCCTGGCTGTTTGCCTCGGGCCGCAACAGCGACCTCAACATCCGCGGCGCCTATCTGCATATGGTCGCCGACGCTGCGGTCTCGGTTGGCGTGGTCATTGCCGCGATCGTTATCATGTTCACCGGCTGGCTGTGGATCGACGCCCTGACCAGCCTCGTCATCTGTGTGCTGATCGTCTGGGGCACCTGGAGCCTCTTGCGCGACTCCACTGCGATGTCGCTCGCCGCCGTTCCGCGCGGCATCGACCCCGTTGCCGTGCGCAGCTACCTCGAACAATGCCCCGGCGTCGCGCAGGTGCACGACCTGCATATCTGGCCCATGAGCACCACCGAAGTGGCACTGACCTGTCACATGGTGATCCCGTCAGGCGCGCCTGGCGATGCCTATCTGATGGAAGTCGCCGCACGCCTGAAGCGCGACTTCGGCATCGAGCACGCGACGATCCAGATCGAGATGGACCCGAATTCGGCCTGCGCGCTCGCGCCGGAGCATGTGATCTAGGGTATGGCCACACATAGCATCTCATGGTTCGAGACGGCGCTGCGCGCCTCCTCACCACGAGGGATCGTGCGAGGACCTACTTCAAGTAGATATCCTTGTAGCTATCGCGCAGTACGTTCTTCTGCACCTTGCCCATGGTGTTGCGCGGCAGATCGTCGACGAAGATCACGCGCTTCGGCATCTTGAACTTGGCGATCTGGCCATCCAGCGCCTTGAGCACGGAGGCCTCGTCGATTGCGGTCTTCTTGTCGCTCACGACCACGGCGGTGACGCCCTCACCGAAATCTGCATGCGGCACGCCGATCACGGCGCTTTCTATCACGCCGGGCATGGCGTCGATCTCGCTTTCGATTTCCTTCGGATAGACATTGAAGCCGCCCGAGATCACCAGATCCTTGCCGCGGCCGAGAATGTGGACATAGCCCTTGGCGTCGATCTTGCCGAGGTCGCCGGTGATGAAGAACCCGTCGTCGCGGAACTCCGCCTTGGTCTTCTCCGGCATCCGCCAATAGCCCTGGAACACATTCGGCCCTTTCACCTCGATCATGCCGATGGTGTCGCGCGCGAGTTCCTTGGCCGTTTCGGGATCGATGACGCGCACGGAGACGCCGGGAAGCGGGAAGCCCACCGCGCCGGGTACCCGCTCGCCGTCATAAGGGTTCGACGTGTTCATGTTGGTTTCGGTCATGCCGTAGCGCTCGAGCACAGCATGGCCGGTGCGCGCGAACCATTCGCGATGCGTATCGGCCAGCAGCGGCGCGGAGCCGGAGATGAACAGCCGCATGTGGCTGCAAGTCTCTTTCGTCAGGTTCGGCGACTGCAGGATACGCGTGTAGAAAGTCGGCACGCCCATCAGCACGGTGGCGCGGGCCATCAGCTTGATGATGAGTTCCGGATCGAGCTTGGGCAGGAAGATCATCGACGCGCGCGCAAACAGCGTCACATTGCTCGCCACGAACAAACCATGCGTGTGATAGATCGGCAGGGCGTGGATCAGCACATCGTCCCTGGTGAAACGCCAATATTCAACAAGGCTCAGCGAGTTCGACGCCAGATTGTCGTGGCTCAGCATCGCGCCCTTGGAGCGACCGGTGGTGCCCGACGTATAGAGGATCGCGGCGAGATCTTCGTTCTTGCGCTCGACCGTGCTGAAGTCCGGCTTCTCTTTCGCTGCGGCATCGGTCAGCGAACCCTTGCCATCTGCCCCCAGTGTTTCGACCTTGGCGCCGACCTTGGCCGCAATAGCGGCAAAGCCCTCGGCCTTCGAGGGATCGCACACCACCAGCGACGGCTCTGCGTCGGTAATGAAGTAATCGAGTTCGTTCAGCGTATAGGCGGTGTTGAGCGGCAGATAGACCGCGCCGGCGCGCACGGTCGCCAGATACAGCACCAGACCGGGCACCGACTTTTCGGTCTGCGCCGCGACGCGGTCACCCGGCTTGACGCCGCGAGCCACCAGCACATTGGCCATCTGGCCCGCCAGCGCGATCAGATCGCCGTAGCTGATGTGCTTACCCTCCGGCGTCTCGATCGCGAGACGCGAGGCATCGTCGAGTTTGTCGAACAGGCGAGAAAACAGATTGGCGTTCATGGCAAGGTCACGCGGTGCAGGAGTGCGGGAGCGACCGGTGCAGCTAGCCCAACGATCGCGTCAATTTGTCCCGTTCCTTAGCAAGAATGGCCATATCTAGGCAACGCATCCTGCAGGCGGATGGACCGCCATATCTGGTGGATCAGCCCGTCGGGTCGCGTCATCTCGTCGCGACTTCCGCTCATGATTGTATCAAACGCGATGCATCGCACTCGTCATTGATTGCCTCGCGCGAACGAAATGCACCCGCAAAAGTTTCAGCGGCACCGAAAAATATAGCCTGAAACTGGTCCCGAGACCTCGCGTAACTCGGGCATCGACGGCGCAATCTGGCCTCCAGGGGATTGCCGCGGTTGATGCCATTCATCGCACCAGCGAGATCGCTGGTCACTTACATCACTCGGGAGACGATCCATGTCCAAGCGCATTGCACTTCTGTCGGCCATCGCATTCAGCACCCTCGCCATCACTGGCGCCGTGCTTGCCCCCGCGCAGGCCGAAGACAAGAAGATGATGAAGAGCGAAATGTCGGGCGAGAAGACCGTCATGGTCGGCGGCGCGCCGATGTATCCGTCGAAGAACATCGTCGAGAACGCCGTCAACTCGAAGGATCACACTACGCTGGTCGCCGCCGTGAAGGCCGCCGGCCTGGTCGATACCCTCTCCAGCAAGGGCCCGTTCACGGTGTTCGCACCGACCAACGCCGCCTTCGGCAAGCTGCCGGCTGGTACCGTCGACACGCTGGTGAAGCCTGAGAGCAAGGCGACCCTCACCAAGATCCTGACCTACCACGTGGTGCCCGGCAAGCTGAACGCCGCCGACCTCAAGGACGGCCAGAAGCTGAAGACCGTGGAAGGCGAAGAGCTGACCGTGAAGGCTTCGGGCGGCAAGGTGATGATCGTCGATGCCAAGGGCGGTTCCTCGACTGTAACCATCGCCGACGTCAACCAGTCGAACGGCGTGATTCACGTCATCGATACTGTCCTGATGCCGAAAGCCTGATCTCCGGCTTCTGCGCAACAAGTTCGCGCATCCTGACTTGTCCCCACGGGATGCGCGCGCGTCCCCGAAGGATACCGAGGGGCGCAAAAGGAGCGAGCCGGGGCAGCCCGGCTCGCTTTTTTGTGATCGATATGAGCCGGCCCGACCGGGGTTGTTACAGGAGCCGCCGTAACGAACGACCGGTTATGCCGTATAGCTGGTAATAACTCGCGTCACCGAGCACCAATCGAACCACTGCTCAGCCAGGATATGCCTATGTCGAGCATCACAGCCGCCGGCGACCGCGCCGCAACCAAAGTTACGAATACCAAAGTCATCCAGCCCGCCTGGGTGCGCGTCGTGCACTGGATCAACGCCGTCGCGATCGTGCTGATGATCATGTCGGGCTGGCAGATCTACAACGCCTCGCCGCTGTTCAATTTCACATTCTCATCATCCATTACGCTGGGTGGTTGGCTCGGCGGCGGCATCATGTGGCACCTCGCCGCCATGTGGCTGCTGGTGGTCAACGGCCTCGTCTATCTCACTCTTGGCATGGTCACCGGACGCTTCCGAAAGAAGCTGCTGCCGATCTCGGCGAAGGGTGTACTCGACGACACCAAGGCTGCGCTGACCGGCAAGCTCTCGCACGCTGACCTCTCAACCTACAATCAGGTGCAGAGGCTGCTCTATACCGGGATCATTGTGGTCGGCATTCTGATCGTGCTGTCGGGTCTCGCGATCTGGAAGCCCGTCCAGCTGCAATATCTTACTGCGCTGTTCGGCGGCTACGACACCGCCCGCTATGTGCATTTCTTCATGATGGCCGCCATTGTCGGCTTCCTCGTCATCCACGTCGCTCTGGCCCTGATCGTGCCCAGGAGTCTGCGTGCAATGATTATCGGACGCTGAGGGATACGACCATGATCAGGAAACTCCGCTCCCTCATCATTCCCGGCGTCGACAAGAATCTCCTCGTCAAGGATGCCACCAAACTGATGCCCGATCTGTCACGCCGCCGTTTCATCGCGTCGGGTGCAAGCTTCGGCGCATTGACTTTGCTCACCGGCTGCGACGTGAGTGACAGTCTCTCGGCTGAAAACCTGCTGACGCATATGTCGAAGTTCAACGACATGGTTCAGGCCCGAATCTTCAATCCGAACACGCTGGCGCCGACGTATTCCGAGAAGGACATCAAGCGTCCGTTCCCGTTCAACGCCTTCTACGCCGAGGACGACGCACCGAATGTGGACGGCAAGGAGTGGAAGCTCGAAGTGTCCGGTCTGGTGCAGGACAAGAGGTCCTGGACGCTGGATGAACTGCACAAGCTGCCGGAAGTATCGCAGATCACCCGCCATATCTGCGTGGAAGGCTGGAGCGCCATCGGCTCCTGGCAGGGCACGCCGCTGCGCGACTTCCTGAAACTGGTCGGCGCGGACACCAATGCGAAGTGGGTTCATTTTCGCTGCGCCGAGGACTATGCGAGCTCGCTCGATATGCCCACTGCGATGCATGCGCAGACGCAGATGACCTTCAAGTTCGACAACCAACTCCTGCCGCGGGCCTATGGTTTCCCGATGAAGATCCGCGTACCGACCAAACTCGGATTCAAGAATCCGAAATACGTCGTCGCGATGGAAGTCACCAACGACTACAAAGGCGGCTATTGGGAAGATCAGGGCTATAACGATTTCAGCGGGAGCTGATCGGCTTCTGGAACATCGCCAGCACCGCACCGAACACCAGCGTCGCTGCTGAGACCACAAGAGCGGATGTGAGACTGCCGGTCGCGTCCGAAATGGCACCCACCGCGATCGGACCCAGAGTCTGGCCGATGCCGAACACGATCGTCACCGCCGCGATGGCCTTCGACCATGCCGCGCGAGGATAGTTGAAGCGCACGAAGGCCGTGGTCGCCGCAACCACCGCGAAGAATGCAACGCCGAAAATGGCGGCGGAGATGCCGAGCACCACAGGCGAATGCCCGAGCAGCGGCATCGCTGCGCCTACCGCATTGGTGCCGAGAATGATTGCCATGGCGCGGCCGCTCTGGCCACGCGCCAGCACGTTACGCCACAGCCAGGGCGACGCGAACGAACTGACGCCAATCAGGCACCAGAACGCACTCTGCGCCACGGCGCTTCCGCCACCATCACGCACATAGGCGATCATGAAGGTCATGTAGGCGATGTAGCCCGCGCCAAATAGGAAATAGGCAATGAGGTAGATCCACATCGGGCGGATCGCGAGCGGCGCCTTGTCGTCCGTTGACGTGTCATCAGCCGCATCGACGCGCGGGCGCAACAGCGGCAGGCCGATCACGACCGATACGAGACCGAGGACCAACCACACGATCCACCAGGAGCCCGGACCAAAGCCCTGCAGCACGAACGGCGCGATCAGACCGGACAGGAGGATACCCATACCTGGCCCGGCATAAAACAGACTGAGCAGATAGGACGACCGTTCGGGATAAGCGAGGCCGATGGTGGCGGCGAGCGCGCCGCCGGCCACGAACGAAACCGCCGCGCCAAAACCGGTGACCAGCCGCGCGATGCTGAGCAGCGTAAAATCCACGGTGACGCCGCAAATGATGAGCGACAGGATGCAAGCAAGCGTACCGCCCTGAATCACCGCGATCAGACCGAAGCGCCTGCCGAGCCCGGCCGCAACCAGTGCGCCGGCGAGATAGCCCGCGGCGTTGACGGTATTCATGAAGCCGGCCGCCGAATAGGACCATTGCAGGCTGTCGCGCATATCGGGCAACACCAGCGAATAGGCAAAGCGGCCGATGCCGAGCCCGATGGCCGGCGCGAGCGACAGGACGAGTATCAGCCACGCCGGGTTAGGGCGCGCCGGGGAAGGCACAGATGACGTCACGGGGATCTCCGCTGCGTCAGCAATGTCGCAGGTTTCACGGCACCCGCAATCATCCCTTCGGCAACACTGTCTTGCCATTCCTGCAATGACGTCTTAGCACTCGCGGCAATCAGTAACGGATTGCAAGGGCACTTGAATATGGCAACGCACAAATTGCTGCTTCTCCCCGGCGACGGCATCGGCCCTGAAGTGATGGCCGAGGTGAAGCGCCTGATCGACTGGATCGATGCCCAGGGCATCGCCAAATTCACGATCGAGAACGGCCTGGTTGGCGGCGCCGCCTATGATGCCGACAAGCTCCCTATCACCGATGCCACAATGGCCAAGGCGGATGCGGCCGACGCCATCATCTTCGGCGCCGTCGGCGGCCCGAAGTGGGACAGCGTGCCCTATGAGCATCGCCCCGAGGCCGGCTTGCTGCGCCTGCGCAAGGATCTCGGCCTGTTCGCCAATCTGCGCCCAGCCGTGTGCTATCCCGCGCTGGCGGAATCATCGAGCCTGAAGCGTGAGGTCGTCGAGGGCCTCGACATCATGATCGTGCGCGAGCTCACAGGCGGCGTCTATTTCGGCGAACCGAAGACCATCACCGATCTCGGCAACGGCCAGAAGCGTGCCGTCGATACGCAGGTTTACGACACCTATGAAATCGAGCGCATCGCCCGCGTCGCTTTCGATCTCGCCCGCAAGCGTCAGAACAAGGTGACGTCGATGGAGAAGCGTAACGTCATGAAGTCGGGCGTGCTCTGGAACGAGGTTGTCACCCAGGTGCATGGCCGCGAATACAAGGACGTCACGCTTGAGCATCAGCTCGCCGATTCCGGCGGCATGAACCTCGTGAAGTGGCCGAAGCAGTTCGACGTCATCGTTACCGACAACCTGTTCGGCGACATGCTCTCGGATATCGCGGCGATGCTGACCGGTTCGCTCGGCATGCTGCCCTCGGCCTCGCTCGGCGAAGTCGATGCCAAGACCAAAAAGCGCAAGGCAATGTATGAGCCGGTGCATGGTTCGGCGCCGGACATTGCCGGCAAGGGCATGGCCAATCCGCTGGCGATGATCGCCTCGTTCGGCATGGCGCTGCGTTACTCGCTGGAGATGGGCGAGTTGGCCGACAAGGTCGACCAGGCCATCGCCGCGGTGCTGGCAAAGGGTCTGCGCACGGCCGATATCAAGTCGGAAGGGTCAACCGTGGTGAGCACATCCGGCATGGGCGAAGCACTGCTGAAGGAATTGCAGACGCTGCACGCTTAAGTGCGCTCGAACCTCTCCCACAAACAAAAAATGCCCGGCTGAGCCGGGCATTTTCGTATTTGGATGTCGCCGCGCTCAGTAGAGCGGGAAGCGCTCGGGATAACCGCCGAGATCCCACTGCGAGTTGAGCGGCTGGCGGTCCAGCGGACGGTTGTTGTTGTCGCGGGCGAAGGAGTAACCGGGCGGATAGGCATAGTCAGTGAACTTGCGGTCACCCGGGAGCACTTCGACGCCGGCATCGAGCCAAGAGCGACGCGTCACGTAAACGCGGGTGCGGCCCTGCTGATAGGACACGTTCGGGCCGCGCGCGCCATAAACAGCGTCACGGTCAGAAACACGAACCTTCTTCTTGGTGGCGGCATCGGCCGGCGAGACAGCAACAGCGGTCGCGATGACGGCAACCGTCGCGAACAACATGGCGAGAGTTTTCGCGGCGGGGAATTTCAAGGTCATCAGGTCCTCATTGCAGTCAGAAGATCGGCATTCAAAAGCCGAGTCGGCAAATCCGATTTGCGGTCAATTTAGCTGGCCGAGGTATCCGGCCACAAGGTCTATCCGGCCACAGTCGTCGATATAATGCGCGGTGTGGCCGAATGTTGCATGTAATCCAAGGCCTTGGTCCTGCCCATCACGAAGAGGTCACAGACTGCCCCGCAGCAGCGGATTCTGGGCGCCGGTGACCCAATCGGCTGAAATGGTCGACAGTGCCGCACCGCTGATGCAGTCGGCCCGCTTCAAATCTGCCTGGGCAAAGGCCTCCTGCAGCCGGGGTTCATTGCCGGCGGTGAGCAGCACCAGCCGGTTCAGGGTGCAGGCGATTGCCGCCCGTCGCGCCGGCAGGCCTTCGCCTTGGCACGACCAGCCGGAAATCCTGAGATTGGCCACCTCCAGCGTCTTCATGAAGCCGAGGCAGCGCTTGTTGTCTTTCAGCCGGTCGGCAAAGCCCATGAGGGCGACCGGCCCGAACTTGCTGTCGATAATGCCCTCGCCCACCACCTCGCGAACGCCGCCGGGGTCCATGCGGCCCGCAATGTCCGCTGCCGGCGGACCTGCCCGCTCAGCCTCGGCACCAGGACGATACAATTCCAGCTCGGCCACCGGAGGTTCTCCGGGCGACGTCCAGCGCAGGATGTCCTTCCGCCCCCCGTCGGGATGCCTCATGATCTCGTAAGACGCTGTTTTACCTGACGAATCGAACTGACTGACGGCAAAAGCGGGATAGGAGCGGCTGGCGACACTCCAGCCAGCCTTGGCGGCTGGTTCGCTGCTGAGGTCGAATTCCAGTCCGTCGAAAACCGTAACCGCGGCCATGACAACCAGTGCCAGCGCCCCCATATAGGCGAGCAGACGCACGGCGATGGCACCGCACTCGTCGGCAAAGCTCTGCAGGGCTGGATGGACACCTGCCGACTTTGGGTGGTGCGAAACCAAAATTGAACGCATCAAACCACGCAAACACGCTTAGGACGTTGTCTTTGCGACGTTTCTCGCATAGAAGCGCGGCTCTTCCCTTTCCACGGTATGTGGGGGTGAAGCATTTTTCTTCGGAGAGTGAACGATGGGTTACAAAGTCGCGCTGGTCGGAGCGACCGGCAATGTCGGGCGTGAAATGCTCAGCATTCTGGATGAACGTAAATTCCCCGCTGACGAGGTCGTGGCGCTCGCGTCGCGCCGCAGCATGGGCGTTGAGGTTTCCTTCGGCGACAGAACCCTGAAATGCAAAGACCTTGCGACCTATGACTTCAGCGATGTCGACATCTGCCTGATGTCGGCCGGCGGAGCCGTGTCCAAGGAATGGTCGCCGAAGATCGGCGCAGCCGGTGCGGTCGTGATCGACAACTCGTCGACCTGGCGCATGGACCCGGACGTGCCGTTGATCGTGCCGGAAGTGAATGCCTCGGCCGTTGATGGCTTCACCAAGAAGAACATCATCGCGAACCCGAACTGCTCGACTGCGCAGCTCGTGGTGGCGCTGAAGCCGCTGCACGACAGGGCGACCATCAAGCGCGTCGTCGTGTCGACCTATCAGTCGGTGTCGGGCGCCGGCAAGGATGCGATGGACGAGTTGTTCTCGCAGACCAAGGCCGTCTACACCAACTCTGAGCTGGTCAATAACAAATTCCCGAAGCGTATCGCCTTCAACGTCATCCCGCAGATCGACGTGTTCATGGAGGACGGCTACACCAAGGAAGAGTGGAAGATGATGATGGAGACCAAGAAGATTCTTGATCCCAAAATCAAAATGTCCGCGACCTGCGTGCGCGTGCCGGTGTTCGTTGGCCACTCGGAAGCGGTCAACATCGAATTCGAGAACCCGATCTCGGAAGATGAAGCCCGCGATATCCTGCGCAATGCGCCAGGCTGCCTCGTGATCGACAAGCGCGAGCCGGGTGGCTACGTCACGCCCTATGAGGCCGCCGGCGAAGACGCCACCTATATCAGCCGCATCCGCACGGATTCGACGGTCGATAACGGTCTCGTTCTGTGGTGCGTGTCGGACAACCTCCGCAAGGGCGCCGCGCTCAACGCCGTGCAGATCGCGGAATGCCTGATCAACCGCAAGCTGATCACGGCGAAGAAGAAGGCCGCGTAAGCGGACCTTCGATCTCCAACAATCAAAAGCCGGATGCTGAGCATCCGGCTTTTTTGTTTTACGCCACCGGCCGAAACTCTTTCGCGGCCTGATCGAGCACGGACAGCGAGCCGACAGCGACACCGAAGTAAGCGCCGTGCAATTCCAGCTCGCCGCTCTCGACCTTGCTGCTCACGAACGGGAACGTCATCAGGTTTTCCAGACTGCGGAACACGGCGGCCTTCTCGATACGGGTGACGAAATCCTGAAACGCCTCGTGCTCGCGAATCTCGACCTTCTCGTCGGGCTTGATGAACATCGACATCCAGCGGCCGATGAAGTCACCCGGCGACAGCGGCGCCGCGTTGTCGACGAAAGCGCGGATGCCACCGCATTGCGCGTGACCGAGGATCACGATGTGTTTCACCTTCAGCACCTGCACCGCATATTCCAGTGCCGCCGAGACGCCGTGGGCACCGCCGTCGGGCTGATAGACCGGCACGAGGTTGGCGATGTTTCGCACCACAAACAGCTCGCCCGGGCTGGCGTCGAAGATGACCTCTGGCGATACGCGCGAGTCGCAACAGCCGATCACCATGACTTCCGGCGATTGGCCCTTTTCCGATAATTCGCGGAAGCGCGACTGCTCGGTCGGCAATCGCTCCGACGTAAAGGTCTGGTAGCCGGCGATCAGTTGCTTCGGAAATGATGTCATAGTCTGCCTCGTTCGGAGCATGATCCCGAAAAGTGGATACCGGTTTTCGCCGACAAACGGGGTCGTTTGTCGAGAGATCACGCTCAAACATACGGTCCCCACGGATAACCATAGGACGCCAGCGCGAACAAGCCTTCCGGGCGGCGGGCTGAAATGTTATCGCGGATGCCTGAATAACGAACAGGCCATAGTTACAGGGAAATGACGCCATGATCCGTCCGCGCCGCAGCCATTTGTTCATGCCCGGCTCGAACCCGCGCGCGCTGGAGAAGGCCCGGAGCGTGGCCGCTGACGGCATCATCCTGGACCTTGAAGACGCTGTGGCGCCGGACGCCAAGGGAACCGCGCGCGACGCCACCGCGCAGACGTTGGCCGCCGGCGGCTTCGGCAAGCGCGAGGTCATCATCCGCATCAATGCGCTGGATTCGCCGTGGTGGATCGACGACGTGACCATGGCCGGCAAGGCCAAGCCCGATGGCATCCTGGTGCCGAAGATTTCCAGCGTCGAGGATCTCTCAGCCGTTGCTGATCGCCTGAGTGACATTGGCGCCGACATGTCGATCAAGGTCTGGGCCATGATCGAGACCTCGCGCGCCATCCTGCATGCGGAAGAACTCGCGGCCGCCTCGCGCGATTCCGAAAATCGCCTGGCCGGCTTCGTGTTCGGCCCCAACGACATCGCCCGCGAGACCCGCATCCGCATGATGCCCGGTCGCGCGGCAATGCTGCCGATGATCACACATTGCGTGCTGGCGACGCGGTTGCATGGTCTCGAAATTCTCGATGGTCCCTACAGCAATTTCAGCGATACCGAGGGTTTCATCGCCGAAGCCGAACAGGGCCGCGACATCGGCTTCGACGGCAAGACGCTGATCCATCCGAGCCAGATCGAGGCCTGCAACAAGGTCTTCACGCCGCCGGACGACGAAGTCGCCCAGGCCCGCCGCATCATCGCCGCCTTCGAACAGCCGGAAAACGCCAAGCGCGGTGCGATCCAGCTCGACGGGAAGATGGTCGAGCGCCTGCATGCGGACATGGCCAAGCGCACGATCGCGATTTCGGACGCGATCGCGGCGATGGGGAACTAGTACCAGTCAGCAACGACGCGCTTTCTTCACCCTCCCCCTTGCGGGGAGGGTGGCACCCCCACCCCGGCCTCCACCTGAACGATGCTTCGCATCGTCAGGTTCGGCCGACCCTCCCCGCAAGGGGGAGGGATACCGCGGGCCGTTGCGCGAAATTTGTAGATTCAAAGGCTGATACTAACGTGCGCCAACCCGCTCCGTCGCCCACGCGTAAAAACTTCCTGGCATCGGCGCGTCTTTGCCGCGCCCCTTCGGCGAGATGTGAAAGCCCAATATCCCGGGATCGCCAATCAGCCCCTTAAAATTCGACGGCTCGAAGAACAGCGTCGGCTCCGCGTGAATCGCATAATACGACTTCCGCGGCAGCGCGTGATGCTGGGAGCCATGGCGCTTCGCAAGCGCCGTCAACGATGCCGGGCCAAAGATCGCGACGCGGACATCACTGGCGCGCTTCGACCTATCGCGCCATTTGCGCCATGCGAAAGCGAGGCGATGGCGCAATGACATCCAGTCTGGCGTCAACTCGTCCTGCTTGATCAGCGCCTCGAACGCCGCGACGATCGGATCGTCGGGCGGCAGATACAGCACCGAATTGCCGAGCTGACGTCGCTTCTCCCAGGCGAAATAGGGTTTTGCGGAATCGATCTCGATGGGCTTCAGCAGCAGCACATCCGCATCGAGCCAGAGGCCGAGACCTTCGGCCATCAGCCGGATGCGAAAGAAATCGCTGAACTGCAGTGGGGTCCAGCCAACCCACGCGCCATTGGGAGCTGACGGGCGCAGCCGTTCGGCGAAAGCCCGCGGCAACACGGCTTCCGCATCGGCATTGCTCACACCATCCGGCAGATCGGTGATCGGTGCAAAACTGTAGAGCGTGACGCGGTGGCCGGCCTCGACCTGCGATCTCAGGCACAGCCTGCGCAGCGCATCGAGCGGGCCCTCCCAAAAGGTGACGACGTCAGGAATCACGCGTCACCTTCCGAAGTGAGATCAGGCCCAGGCGCGTGCGGTCTTGAGCTTCTCTTCGTAGCTGTCGATGGAGGCCTTCTTCTCCATCGTCAGGCCGATATCGTCGAGACCGTTGAGCAGGCAGTGCTTGCGGAACGGATCGATCTCGAATTTCACCGTGCCGCCATCAGGGCCACGGATTTCCTGGTTCGGCAGGTCGATGGTGATCGTCGCATTGGCGCCGCGCTCGGCATCGTCGAACAACGCGTCGAGATCCTTCTGCGAGACGCGGATCGGCAGCACGCCGTTCTTGAAGCAATTGTTGTAGAAGATGTCGCCGAACGAGGTCGAAATCACGCAGCGGATGCCGAAATCCAGCAGCGCCCAGGGCGCGTGTTCGCGCGACGAGCCGCAGCCGAAATTATCGCCGGCCACCATGATCTTGGCGTTGCGATAGGCCGGCTTGTTGAGCACGAAATCCGGGTTCTCGCTGCCGTCATCGAGGTAGCGCGCTTCCGAGAACAGGCCCTTGCCGAGACCGGTACGTTTGATGGTCTTCAGATACTGCTTCGGGATGATCATGTCGGTATCGACATTGATGATCTTCAGCGGTGCCGCGACGCCTTCCAGCGTGGTGAACTTGTCCATGAACGTATCCTCGGATTGAGCGGCCGTTCTAGCCCGATCGGGCGGCCCGTCCAAGGGTGATTTATGCAGGACTAATCGGCGACGCCAGCCTCGATGGCCTCCATATCGGCGTCCGAGAGCCCGAAATGGTGGCCGATCTCGTGGATCAGCACGTGGCGGACGATATGGCCGAGGGTTTCGTCATGTTCGGCCCAGTAATCCAGGATCGGCCGGCGATATAGCCAGATCATGTTGGGCAACTGCCCGGTATTGTCCTGGCTCTGGAACGGCAGGCCGACACCCTGGAACAGGCCGAGCAGATCGAATTCGGTCTCGGCCTGCATCTCCTCCAGCACCTCATCCGTCGGGAAATCGTCGACCCGGATGATCACGCCCGCGCAGAGCTTGCGGAAATCCTCCGGCAGGAGGGCGAGCATGGCATGGGCCATGTCTTCCATTTCCGCGAGATCGGGAGCTTTTGCCTGGTGCCACATGTTTCCCTGTCTAGCCAATTCCCATGACATGGCAATGCGCCGGCACAGGGCCGTCCCGGCGGTTGACGGGCGGGCGTCAATCGGAGACTTTGCGGCATTCTTTTGAAGCATGATCTCTCGACAAACGAACCCGTTTGTCGGTGAAAACCGGCATCCACTTTTCGGGATCATGCTTATGGCAGTTTGGGGCGTGACAATGCGGATCATGATGGCGGCACTGGGATTGGCGGTTGCGCTCGGCGCGTTGCCGATGGTTGGCGTCGCACAGGCACAGACGGCCACGCAGGTCGCCCAATCCGACGACAGCGTTCAACCTCGCCGTGCCCGTCCGCGCGTTCGCATCTATCGCACACCGGACGAACGCGGTGTCTATCCCAGCTACAATCCCGGCCCGAATGCCGTGCGCGATTGCACCGCCAATCTGGTGCAGGAATATCGCCCGAGCGGCACCGTGATCGTGCCGCGCATGAACTGCTACTGGCGCCGCGGCTAATCTAGCGGCGCTGCCGCGCGGCACCGATCAGACCCGCTGCAATCACCATCGCCGAACCGCCATAGACGATAATCGCCATGGCGAGTTGTGTTGCTGCGCCTGCGGTGCCGGGTATCACGCCCGGGCCTTGCGACGCCTGCGCCTGTTCGATCCACAGATCCAGGCCCGTGGAGACGAATGCGAGCGTGACACCAATCGTCGAGATCAAACGCATCATGACGGCCTCCATCATTGCATGATCGAGATACGCGTCGTGCAGCGATTTGGTTTTACAACCGTGCTTCACATTGGCGCGATGACGCGCATTCGTTCCGCGGCTGCGACAGTCCGCCACCGCGTCATATCGCTCACGCACCATTCACATCGCATTCACCTCTCGAACCCTAGCGTCATCAGCATGGGCGATGATCCATTCGTGAGGCTGCATCTCGACCTGAATGCAGCAGACCCAGGAGAGAACACGTGAACGTAAAGCAATTTTTCGGCCTTGCCGCCATCGCAGGATTGCTGTTCGTCGCAGCGCCGACGCAGCAGGCAAATGCAGTCTCGCTGAACAGCCCGGGCATCGCATCGTCCGTACAAGGCGGTGAGAAGCTGACGACTGAGGTGCAGTATCGTCATCACCACAATCGCGGCTATCGCGGGCATCACGGCATGCGGCGTCACCACGGTTGGCATCGTCCGCATCACATCCGCCGCCATCACGGCTGGCACCGGCCGCATCACGTGCGTCGTCACGGCTGGCGCTACTAAGACTCTCTCTAAAAGTCCAAACAGGCGTGCGCAAGCGCGCCTGTTTTCTTTGACGAGATGTTGACCGCGTCGGTCTGTCGCGGGAAATCATTGCAGCTATATGCGTTATGGGGTGAAGGCGACGAAAGACGATCGATGGAAAGCGATCGAGGCAAGGAAAAATCATGAAGAACTGGGTAGGCGCAGCCATGCTGGCTGCAACACTTTCACTTGGTGGCGCATTGACCAGCGCCCCCGCAATGGCTGACGCACAGACGCCTCAAAATGCTGCGGCAGACAATAAGGCAAAGGCCACGGACTTCAGCGCGCAGCGGCGCCATCGTCACTTTCACCACCGCCATCATCACTTCGGCCACCGGCACTACGGATATCGCGGCTATTACGGCCCGCGCTATGGCTACGGATACGGCTATCGCCCGTACCGCTCCTATTACGGCCCCGCCTATTACGGACGCCCCTATGCCTATCGCCCTGCTTACTACGGCGGATACGGCTACCGGCCCTACGGCTATTACGGCGGCTATCGTCCCTACGGCGCCTATGGTTACGGCCCGGGCGTCGGCTTCGGCGGAGGCCCTCTCAGCGTCGGCTTCAGCTTCGGCCGCTGGTAATTTCCGACATTATTAAACGACGTCGACAGGCGCCCTTTGCGGCGCCTGTCTTTTTGTGCGCGCCGCGCGGCTTCCGCCTGCGTCATTCATGACGCGTTCAGATCGACATCCTTAATTTTCGGTCAAGGCGCGACAAGTCACATGACACGACCAAGCGCAAACGCACCGCTGGCGCAAGCGAGAACCTGTGCCGTCAGGTTTGTGCGATCGATGTCCCATGCGCCAATCGAGGGAGGATGTTTCCGATGAGAGATGTTCAGAATCGACAACCTGTCTTGAATGCCGAACGAGGTTTTGCGATCAGACAATTCATGACGCGCTCACTCGGCATGGCTGCCGCCGCAGCGATGATGATATCGCTGACGCCATCGGCACGGGCAGTCTCGCTGATCAATCCCGGCGCGGCACCCGCAGCCAAGCAGGCGAGCGACGCGCTACTCACGCAGGTCCAGCATCGTGGTGGACGCGGCGGCGGTGGCGGTGGCGGTTTCCGCGGTGGTGGTGGCGGCGGTCACGCCTTTCATGGCGGAGGCGGTTTCCGTCCGGGGCCGGCCTTTGTCGGCGGCGGCTTCCGGCGTGGCCCCGCATTTCATGGCGGCGGCTATCGCTACGCCGCGCCATTGATCGCCCGGCGCCCCTATTATGCGCCGGCACGTTACTACGGCGCGCGCCATTACGGCTATCGCCGCCATTTCCGGCCGCATTATTACGGCTATGCGCCGAGCTACTATTACGGCCCGCGCTACTACCAGCCGCGACGCTTCTGCCGCGTCGTCTGGACCTATTACGGCCCACGTAAGATCTGCCGTTATCGCCCCTGGCATCACCGCCACTGGCACCACCGGCGCCATTACCATCGCTTCAACATTTATTGGTGAGATGGGTCGGGTTGACTGAAGCGACTCTCCACACACTCCGTCATGGCCGGGCCTTCCCCGGTCATGACAACTGAGTGTTAGTCGCTCACTCCCCCAACTGAAACGCCTCGAACCGCCCGAGCTCTTCCTCGCTGCGGCGCTTCCATTCCTTGCGCGGTGTTTTCGGCTTGGTGCCCTCACCGACCCAGCTCCATTGCTGCATCAGCAATTTGCGCTTCTGCCGATCGGTCTTGAGATCGACCGCTGCAACGATCTGATCATCCACCAGCACCGGCAGTGCGAAGTAGCCGAGCTGGCGTTTTTCTTTCGGCACATAGGCCTCGAAGCGATGGTCATGCCCGAAGAACAAATTGGTCCGCTTGCGCTGGATCACCAGGGGATCGAATGGCGACAGCACATGCACCAGCCCCGCCTCGCCGGGGCTGGTGTCCTCGATCGCCGCGGGCGTCGTCCAGTGCTCCTGCTTGCCGGCGCCATCGAGCGCGACGGCCATCAGCTCGCCCTTGCGCACACGGGCCTCGATCAGCTTGCGTATGCCGGCCTTGCTCGGTGCATCCAGGTGGCAGATCGAGTCCAGACTGACGATGCCCTGCGACCGCAGCGCGCGGTTCAGCAGATAGGCGTATTTCTCCGTAGCACTCGCGGCTTTCGGCAGCGTCTCCCAGCCGAAATGCCGCAGCAGAAGATCGTAGGTCTTCAGCATGCCCTGCCGTTCGGAGATCGTGAGATGCCCCTCATAAAACGCCAGCTGCAGCGCCCGCTTTGACGGCTTGCGGCTGGCCCATTCGTGATCCTTCTGGCGCAGCACATCGTCATCGATATCGCGGATCGACAGCGGGCCCGCCTTGGCCAGCCGCATCACCTTGCGCTTGTCCGCCGGTGTCACGGACGCGAACCAGCCGTGGCCCTCACGGCGATAATATTTCATGTCCGGCACGAAGAAGCCGATGTCATCGGTCGGCACATAGGCTAGCGCGTGGGTCCAGTATTCGAACACGCTCTTGTCGTGCGTCTGCGCCTGCCTGAGATCGGCGCGTTTGTAGTTGGGGATGCGCGAGAACAGGATGTGATGGTGACTGCGCTCGATCACATTGATGGTGTCGATCTGCACATAGCCGAGATGCTGCACCGCGGCCTTCACGGCCTCCGCGCCATCACCGAACGGCGCCCGCGCATCGAGCCGTTGCGCGCGCAGCCAGATGCGGCGGGCCGTCGTGTTGGTCAGTGCGATCGGTTTGACGGGTGCGCGAGGCATGCGTGACAAATTGCGAAGCTCATAGAAAGACGACCTGCATCAGCAGGCCGTCGATCTTACCGAGGATGCGTCGCCCCGTGCAGCTAAATTAATGCCACTCTCTGATATCGACGAAGTGCCCCGCGATCGCAGCCGCGGCCGCCATCGCCGGCGACACCAGATGGGTGCGGCCCTTGTGGCCCTGACGGCCCTCGAAGTTGCGGTTCGAGGTGGCAGCGCAGCGTTCTTCCGGCGCCAGCTTGTCGGGATTCATCGCCAGGCACATGGAGCAACCCGGCTCACGCCATTCGAAACCGGCCTTCAGGAAGATCTTGTCGAGGCCTTCAGCTTCCGCCTGCTCCTTCACCAGACCCGAGCCCGGCACGATCATCGCCGAGACATGGCCGTTGACGGTCTTGCCGTCGACAACCTTGGCCGCGGCGCGCAGATCCTCGATACGACCATTGGTGCAGGAACCGATGAAGACGCGGTCGAGCTTGATATCAGTGATCTTGGTGCCCGCGGTCAAACCCATATAGGCCAGCGCACGCTCCTTGGAGAGGCGCTTGGCCTCATCGGCGATGTCAGCGGGATTCGGCACCTTGCCGGAGATCGAGATAACGTCTTCGGGCGACGTGCCCCAGGTGACGATCGGCGGCAGCTTCGCCGCATCGAGACGGATCTCGTGATCGAAATGCGCGCCTTCGTCGGAGCGCAGTGTTTCCCAATAGCGCACGGCCTGTTCCCACATCTCGCCTTTCGGCGACATTGGACGACCTTTCAGGAATTCATAGGCCTTCTCGTCGGGCGCGATCAGGCCGGCCCGGGCGCCGCCCTCGATGGACATGTTGCAGACCGTCATGCGGCCTTCCATCGACAGAGCGCGGATCGCCTCGCCGGCATATTCCAGCACATAGCCGGTGCCGCCGGCGGTACCGATTTCGCCGATGATGGCCAGGATGATGTCCTTGCCGGTGACGCCGTCGGGCAATTTGCCGTCGACGGTAGCGCGCATGTTCTTCGCCTTCTTCTGGATCAGCGTCTGCGTCGCCAGCACGTGCTCGACTTCCGACGTGCCAATGCCATGCGCCAGCGCGCCGAATGCGCCGTGCGTCGAGGTGTGGCTGTCGCCGCAAACGATCGTCGTTCCCGGCAGGGTAAAGCCCTGCTCGGGGCCGATGACGTGAACGATGCCCTGACGCTTGTCGAACTCGTTGTAATATTCGATGCCGAATTCGCGCACGTTCTCGGCCAAAGTCGCGATCTGCTCGGTGCTTTCCGGATCGGGATTGGGCTTGGTGCGATCGGTGGTCGGCACGTTGTGATCGACGACGGCGAGCGTCTTCTCTGGCGCATGCACACGGCGGCCGGCGGCACGCAGGCCTTCGAACGCCTGCGGGCTCGTCACTTCGTGCACCAGATGGCGATCGATATAGAGCAGGCAGGTGCCGTCAGCGGCTTCCTCGACCAAATGGTCGTTCCAGATCTTGTCGTACAGGGTGGTCGGCTTTGCAGAGTCAGTCATGAGATCAGGCCTCAAAAGAAAACGTGGGCCAGTTGCGTGCTGCTAAATGATTCGCCGCATCGACGGCGCAAAGCGCGCAACTGAGAAACGGGAAAAGAAACGCGTGAGATTGCTCACGCGCTTCTAAGCGCGCCCACGATCGACGTGGTGAAGCGACCGAAGAAGCGACCGGGCAGCCGACTATGATCGTCGATGACGATGCGCAAAGCGTGCTGGTGCAGGTCTAGAAACATTCCAGTCATATAGCACTCAGCGATCACGACGCCAATGCGACGGAGGTATGCAGTCTTCACGTAACAAAAAAGCGCGGCTTGCGCCGCGCTTTTCGCCTCGCACATTCGATGGTGCGGAAAATTACTTGGCAGCAGCCGCAGCAGCGACCTTGGCCGGACGCTCGGTCTTCTTCTCGACGATGCGGGCCGACTTGCCGCGCAGATCGCGCAGGTAATACAACTTGGCGCGACGCACCTTGCCGCGACGCACAACCTTGATCGAGTCGATCATCGGGGAGAGCAGCGGGAACACGCGCTCGACACCCTCGCCGTAGGAAATCTTGCGAACGGTGAAGCTCTCATTGATGCCACCGCCGTTGCGGCCGATGCAGACGCCTTCATAGGCCTGCACGCGGGAGCGCTCGCCTTCGACAACTTTCACGTTGACGATGAGGGTGTCGCCGGGACCGAATTCCGGGATCGACTTGGTGGCGGAAAGGCGGTCGAACTGCTCTTTTTCAAGCGTCTGAATCAGGTTCATCGAAAATCTCCATCAGCGGCGCGCCCAGACGTTGCGCGGGCTGCGCTCGAAACTCTTACCCTGCCATTGCACGGATTTGGCGCTGCTATACGGGAAAGCGAAGCCGTTGTCACCCGTCTCTGTCACTCGCCCGTCGTGATTTTTGGCGGTTTTCGCTTTCTGCTCGATTCCGGGGCTTTCGGGCGAGCCGCCCATAAATCGGGCCGGCGCTCCTGGGTAAGCGCCTCCGCCTCGGCCAGCCGCCATTTGGCCACCTTCGCATGGTCGCCGGAAATCAGGACATCCGGGATCTGGCGGCCCTCGAAGGTCTGCGGGCGGGTGTATTGCGGGTATTCCAGTAGCCCGTCGGAGAAACTCTCGTCGGTTCCAGACGCTAACTTACCCATGACCCCCGGCAGAAGCCGCACGCAGGCATCAATCAGCGTCATGGCGGCGATTTCACCGCCGGACAGCACATAGTCCCCGATCGAGACTTCCTCGAGCCCGCGCGCGTCGATGACGCGTTGGTCGATGCCCTCGAAGCGGCCGCAGACGATCAATGGCCCCGGCCCGGCGGCCAATTCCGCCACCCGCGCCTGGGTCAATGGCCGACCGCGCGGGCTCATCACCAGCCTGGGACGGTCCTGCGTATCCACCGCATCGATCGCCGCCGCCAGCACGTCAGCCCGCAGCACCATGCCCGGTCCGCCGCCGGCAGGCGTATCATCGACGCTGCGATGCTTGTCGGTGGCCGAGGCGCGGATATCCCGTGCCTCCAGCGCCCACAGGCCGGAGGCCAGCGCTTTGCCGGCAAGGCTGATGCCGAGCGGGCCCGGAAACATCTCGGGAAACAGCGTCAGCACCGTCGCGCGCCATGGCGCGGATGAAGGATCGGAAGTCATGACCTTCCATCGCGCGTCCGGCGCGAGGCGTCAAACCCCGGCGATCGCCGCGTCAGGCCGCCGACATCTGCTCGCTGGTGTCACCGGCATCGAAGGCGGCGCGAGCGGCCTTGATCTCCGCGAAGCTGCGCTCAGCCCAGTCGATCAGGCCGGCAAGCGGCCCGAGGGCCGATTGTCCCAGCGGCGACAGCCGATATTCGACCGAAGGCAGAGCGACAAAACAGTCCCATACGTTCGTCTGCCGGAAGCCAAATTCAAGGCCATCATGCTCAATGCGGGCCTTCCGGAAGAACTCGCGGATCTGATCGCGACGTCAAACACGGCGGCAGCCGACGGCGCGCTGTTCGATGACAGCCATACGCTGAGTAAGCTGATCGGGCGGAAGACGACGCCGTTCGCAACAACGATAGCGGAGGCGTTGAAAGCGTAAACCCTACGCCGCGGTGGGATCGTCGCCGATGATCTCACCCGGCAATTCGATCACGACCTGTCCAGCCACAAGATCGACGGTCGGCACCACCGCATTGGTGAAAGGCAACAGCAGGGTCGCGCCCTCTAGCGGCGCGATCTCGATGATATCGCCGGCACCGAAATTATGGATACCGACGACACGGCCGATCGAGTCGCCCGCAGCATTGACCGCAGCGAGGCCGATCAGATCGGCGTGGTAATATTCATCGTCTTCGGTGTCGGGCAGCGCATCGCGCGCCACAAAGAGCTCGACGCCATTGAGGCGCTCGGCGTCTTCGCGGGTGGCGACGCCTTTCAGCGTCGCGACCAGATGACCCTTGGCCTCGCGCACATCATCGACCTCGAAACTCCGCTTGCCGTCCTTGGTGGCAAGCGGACCGTAGTCGAGCACGGCGAATGGATCTTCGGTGAAGGTCCACAGCCGGACCTGACCGCGCACACCATGCGGCGCGCCGATGCGCGCGACGCAGATTTGCGCGGAGGTCATTCCGCCTTACTTCTTGGCGGCGGCTTCAGCGTTGGCCTTGCGCTCCTTGCGCGGCACGGCCTTCTCGGGATTGTTGCGGGCTTCGCGCTTCTGAACGCCAGCGGCATCGAGGAAACGAGCAACGCGATCCGACGGCTGTGCGCCCTTGGCGATCCAGGCCTTGGTCTTGTCGAGGTCGAGCTTCAGGCGCAGCTCGTTGTCCTTGGCGAGCAGCGGATTGAAGTAACCGAGACGCTCGATGAAGCGACCATCGCGGGGAAAACGCGAGTCGGCGACGACGACGTGATAGACGGGGCGCTTCTTGGTGCCTGCACGAGCGAGGCGGATAACGACGGACATGGGATTCTCCTAAGTGTGTTCGATTTGAATGTGAGTTGAATGGGTCGCGTTATTTCTTTTTCCCGAGACCGGGAAAGCCGCCGAGTCCCGGCAGCGTCGGTTTGCCCAGGCCCGACAGGCCCGGGAAATCTTTCGGCAATGACGGCATGCCCTGCGGCAGCCCGCCCGGCATCTTCTCGGCCATCGCCTTCATCTGTTCGGGCGACGGCATGCCACCGCCGCCGAAGCCCATGGCCTGCGCGATGCCGGCCATCGGGCCGCGCTTGCCTGAGCCCATGGCCTTCATCATGTCGGCCATGTTCCGGTGCATCTTCAGCACCTTGTTGACTTCCTCGACCTTGAGGCCGGCGCCAGCAGCGATACGCTTCTTGCGGCTGGCCTTGAGGATGTCGGGATTCTTGCGCTCCTGACGCGTCATTGAATCAATAACCGCGATCTGGCGCTTCACTACGCGGTCATCGAGACCGGCGGAGGCGATCTGGTTCTTCATCTTGGCGATGCCGGGCATCATGCCCATCAGGCCGGAGAGACCGCCCATATTGGTCATCTGGATCAGTTGCTCACGCATGTCGGTGAGATCGAACTGACCCTTGCGCATGCGCTCGGCGGTGCGCGCAGCTTTCTCGGCGTCGATATTCGCGGCGGCGCGCTCGACCAGCGAGACCACGTCGCCCATGCCGAGAATGCGGCCGGCGATGCGGCTCGGATGGAAGTCTTCCAGTGCATCGGTCTTTTCACCGGTGCCGATCAGTTTGATCGGCTTGCCGGTGACCGCACGCATCGAGAGTGCAGCACCGCCGCGGCCATCGCCGTCGACACGCGTCAGCGCGATGCCGGTGAGGCCGACGCGTTCGTTGAAGGAGCGTGCGAGATTGACGGCGTCTTGACCGGTCAGCGCGTCCGCGACCAGCAGCACTTCGTGCGGATTGGCGATCGCTTTGATCTCGATCGCTTCCGACATCATCTCTTCGTCGAGCGTCGTGCGGCCGGCGGTGTCGAGCAGCACCACGTCGTAGCCGCCGAGCTTCGCAGCGGACAGCGCGCGCTTGGCGATCTCAGCAGGCTTCTGGCCTTCGACGATCGGCAGCGTCTGAATGTCGAGATCGCGGCCGAGCACCGCGAGCTGTTCCATGGCGGCCGGACGATAGACGTCGAGCGAGGCCATCAGCACCTTGCGCTTGTCGCGCTGGGTGAGACGGCGTGCGAGTTTTGCAGTGGTGGTGGTCTTACCGGAGCCCTGCAGACCGACCATCATGATGGCGACGGGTGGCACGGCTTGCAGATCGATGCCGCCTTCACCGTCGGCGCCGAGCGTGGCGACCAGCTCGTCATGGACGATCTTGACGACCATCTGGCCGGGGGTGACCGACTTGACGACGGTGGCGCCGATGGCCTGTTCACGGACACGATCAATGAAGCTGCGGACCACGTCGAGCGAGACGTCGGCCTCGAGCAGCGCCCGGCGGACTTCGCGCATGGCGGCATCGACATCAGCCTCCGACAGCGCACCGCGCCCGGTGAGCCGATCGAGAATTCCGCCAAGCCGTTCCGACAGACTGTCGAACATCGATTGTCGCTTCCGCTCGTGCCATCCCCATGATGGCAAATAACCAAACACTTTTGCGCCCGAGGGCGCATCGCGCTGTCGGGCGTTGACCTCCGGTCTCCAGGACCGGTCGGCGGGTCGAAAAGAGAACTTTTCGAGAAGTGGCGGGATTTACAGTGCTGGAGCCCGATAAGTCAAGGTTTGCAGGGCGATCGCCTGGTCAGGCGGCCGCGCTCCGGGTTCCGCCGGCATCATAGTGCTGCTGTGCCTCAAGCACCTGGCCCATATGGTTTTCAGCCCAGACCCGCAGCGCATCGACGGTATCCGACAGGGTTCGTCCGAGCGGAGTGATCGCATATTCGACCGTGACCGGCACGGTGGGGATCGCCTTGCGGCTCACCAGGCCATCGCGCTCCAGGCTTTTCAGGGTCTGCGACAGCATTTTCTGCGAGATTCCCTCGATCTGCCGCCGCAGCTGGTTGAAGCGAACGGGGCCGTCCGTGAGCAGGCCCAGCACCAGAACTGCCCATTTATCGGCGATCCGGTCCAGAACCAGCCGGGTTGGGCAGCTGCTCGCATAGACGTTGCCGGCTTTCCAGCGCTGGGCGGCGCTTTCGATATCGGTCTGCATGGCGGCGGTCTCCTCGGGGTAACCAGCTAACGCAAAAGTGCCTTCTTCACAGCTACTGCCGAAATGAATAGCAAGTTTCTATTGGTTACTACATGGAGATATCAAATGAAAATCGCCCTGATCGGCGCCACCGGCCGCGCCGGCTCGCAAATTGTCGCTGAACTGTCCCGCCGCGGTCATACCGTCACCGCCATCGCCCGCAAGCCGGAGAAAGCCCCTGTTCTGGCCGGGGTGACGCCACTGAGGGCCGACGCCAACGATGTTGCCGGTCTCACTGCCGCCCTGAAGGGCCACGACGTCGCCGTCAGCGCGATCCATTTCCTCGTCAGCGACCCGCATAAGCTGATCGCGGCCGTGAAGGCGGCGGGCGTTCCGCGCTATCTGGTGGTCGGCGGCGCCGGCAGCCTCGAAGTCGCTCCCGGCCTGAAGCTGATCGAGACCCCGGGATTTCCGGCGGAATACCGGGCCGAGGCCGCGGTGGGCGGCCTGTTCCTCGACATCCTGCGCCACGACAAGGAGCTCAATTGGACGTTCCTGTCGCCCTCGGCCCTGTTCATCCCGGGCGAGCGCACCGGAACATTCCGGCTTGGCGGCGATCAACTGCTCGCCAACGACAAGGGCAGCAGCATTTCCTTTGAGGATTATGCCATCGCCATGGCCGACGAGATCGAGACGCCTGCGCACGCGCGCAAGCGGTTCACCGTCGGCTACTGAGCGAACAAAGGATCGGCGCGGGTTGCGGAATCCACTGACAAATTCCATGTGATGCGGGCTGCGCCTCGTTGGGCGCAGCTCGTCGTCCCACCGGATTTGATCCAGCTCCATGATTCTCACCCGCCGCCGCCTTCTGACGTCGCTGGGCGGTCTCGCCGCAGCCGCTGGGCTGTCGGCCTTCTGGGCTTCCCGCATGACCAATTATGACGGCCCCGTCTCCGATCACTTCGACGGCAAGATCTTCTTCGATCCCGACGGCGTGCCGCCCAAGTCGCTCGGCGAAGTACTGCGGTGGCAGTTCGGTGGCGGCCGTACCCGCGAGGTCTGGCCGGACTGGGTCGAGAACGAATTTGCCGATACTCCGCCGGCCAAGATCGAGGGCACGGGCGTTCGTTTTAGTTACGTGGGTCACGCGAGCTGGCTGATCCAGACTGCCGGCATCAACATCCTGTTCGATCCGGTGTGGTCTGACCGCGTCTCGCCATTCTCGTTCGCCGGCCCGAAGCGCCACACCGCACCCGGCATCGCGTTCGACAAGCTCCCCAAGATCGATGTCGTGCTGGTGTCGCACGGTCACTACGACCATCTCGATCTTCCGACCCTGTCGAAGCTATCAGCGAAATTTGCGCCGCGCGTGATCACGCCGCTTGGCAATGACGTCACGATGAAGAGCGCCGACAGCACGATCAAGGCCGAGGCCTATGACTGGACAGATCGCGTCGAGCTTGGCAACGGCCTCGCCGTGACGCTGGTGTCAACGCGGCACTGGACCGCGCGCGGTCTATTCGATCGCAACAAGTCGCTGTGGGCGAGCTTCGTGCTGGAGACGCCAGCCGGCAAGATCTACATCGTCGGCGACAGCGGCTATGGCAACGGCCTGCACTTCCGCCGCGTGCGCGAGACCCATGGTGCTATCAGGCTCGCGATCCTGCCGATCGGCGCCTATGAGCCGCGCTGGTTCATGAAGGACCAGCACATGAATCCGGAAGACGCCGTGAAGGCCCTGAGCGATTGCGGCGCGCAGCAGGCGCTGGCCAGCCATCACAGCACATTCCAGCTCACCGATGAGGCGATTGACGGACCGGTGAAAGGATTGGCTGCCGCATGCAGCGCGGCGGAATTACCCAGCGAGAAGTTTATGGCGCTTAAGCCGGGACAGGTGGTGGAGATTTAAGGAGAGCACGAACTCTCAGTCGTCATGCCCGACCAGTGCGAAGCCGCGCTTCGCGCTTTGCCCGGCCATGACCGAGTTTGTAGTTACTGCGCCGGCTTGATTTCCCAGCTCACGCTGACATTCACACGCAGCACTTCCTCGCCTTGCGCCACCGGAGCCGATGCCACATCGGCGCCCATCTTGCGCAACATCATTGGCGCTGGCGCGCTGCCGGAGTCCTCGGAGATGCTGATCGGCGCGCCGAGCTTGACGCCGGCAGCCTTGGCGTAAATCTCTGCCTTGCGCCGCGCATCCGCAATCGCGTCGCTGCGCGCATCGTCGAGAAGTTGCGACGCCTTGGTCACCATGAAATTGATGCCGCCAACCTCATTGGCGCCCGACGACACCAGCGCGTCGATGGTGCCGGCGACCTTGGTCACGTCGCGTACGCGGATGGTGACGCGGTTGCTCGCACGATAACCCGAGATGACGTTGGGGCCAGGATTGGGATTGGGACGGGTCTGCTGCGCATATTGCGGAAACAGCGACAGCCGCGACGTCTGCATGTCCTTCTCGGCGATGCCCGCGCTCTTCAGGGCCGCCAACACCTTGGCCATCGCGGTATTGTTGGCCTCGGCGGCCTCGCGTGCCGTCTTGGCATCAGTCGTGACACCGCCATCGACGACAGCAAGATCCGGCGGCACCGAGACGGTGCCTTCGCCGGAGACGGAAATCACCGGCGGTGGATTGACCTGCGCGAGCGCAGGAGTGGCGATGAGCGCAATGGCCAGCGAAGCGAGAGCGAAATGATTTGTCATGCCCATTCTCTCGCGACCGTCCAAGGCTTCTTTATGACCAGAGGCTATGACAGAGCTACGGCTCGGCTACTTGAGCGGCACATAGACATTGATAACCAGCTTGTCTTCCGCCGTCTTCAAGGGATCGGTCATGTATTCCTCGATGAACGTATCTTTCGCCTCTAACTTCTTGTCATCGAGGTGATTGGTGATCGCCTCATAGGTGTTGTCCATATTGTCGTAGGAGCCGCGATGGACGAACTTCAGCGCCTTGCCATCCGGCGACAGGCCCATCTTCATCGCTTTCGGCAGGTTCTTCACCTCCTGATCGACCGGGATTTCCGCGAGGAAGGTGAAGCCAGTGTCATCGGTGGTCGTATAGACGATCATCGGATTGCCGGATGATTTGACACCCTGTTTGTCGAGCACGGTGGTGATCTGCTTGAACGCATCCATCAGCGTATCGAAGGCCGAATCCCAATTGGCCTTGCCGACGAACGTCACCATCTGCTTCGGCGACAGCGTGATTTCCTCGCCGAACGGATCGGCAACCTGGACCTGAGGCGCGGGTGGCGTTGCAGGGGCCTGTGCTGCGGCGGGCGGCGTTGCCGGCGCGGTGGGGGCCGGCGCCTCCGGTGTGGCGGGAGCGGGAGTGGTGGGAGCCGCTGCCGCCGGAGCGGATGTCGCCGGCGCGGGCGGGGTGGCCGGAGTGCTTACCGCTGGCGGCGTGGCAGGCGGAGATTGCGCCCAGGCCGCGGCGTTCAGCGTCAGCGCGGCTGCCGGGATCAGCGCCGCAGTGGCGAGGCGGGACAGGCGAGAACGGGTCATTCGAAGGGTCTCCAGTGACATCCTGCGCGCAGCGTCCGGCAACATGCGCGATACGGCATCATGGTAACACGCAGCCGCGGCTTTCGTCCCCTCCCCAAATTGCGCAGGGCCATTCAAAACAGCCGACACAGAATCGCCGCACTGGCCAATCTGCCCGGGCTCGCCATATAAGGCTGAGATCAACGGGACCGAGCATGAGCGCACTGGCCAACCATTCCTTCGCCAAGATGAACGGCATCGGCAACGAGATCGTCGTGATCGACCTGCGCGATACGGCATCCGGTATCACGCCTGCCGACGCCCGCGCCGTGGCCACCCCCGAAGGCGTGCCCTATGACCAGTTGATGGTGCTGCAGAAGCCCCGACTGGCCGGCACCGACGCCTTCGTCTCGATCTACAACAATGACGGCTCCGAGGCCGGCGCCTGCGGCAACGGCATGCGCTGCGTGGCGCGCCAGACGTTTGCCGGCGGCGACAAGACGGCACTCGCATTCGAGACCAAGGCCGGCCTGATCAATTGCTGGCAAGGCCCTACACCGGATCTCTACACGGTGGACATGGGCCCGCCGAAGTTCGGCTGGCAGGACATTCCGCTGGCCGAGGAATTCCGTGATACCCGCGGCATCGAGTTGCAGATCGGCCCGATCGACGCGCCGATCCTGCACACGCCGTCAGTCGTGAGCATGGGCAACCCGCACGCAATCTTCTGGGTCGACGATATCCAGGCCTATGACCTCGAGAAGTTCGGCCCGCTATTAGAAAACCACCCGATTTTCCCGGACCGCGCCAATATCACGCTGGCCCATATCGTCGATCGCGATCACATCGTGATGCGCACCTGGGAGCGCGGCGCCGGCCTCACCAAGGCTTGTGGCTCCGCGGCTTGCGCAACCGCTGTTGCCGCCGCTCGCCTGCGCCGGACCAATCGCACTGTGCATATGACGCTGCCCGGCGGTGAACTCACCATCGAATGGCGCGAGAGCGACGACCACGTGCTGATGACGGGGCCGGCCGCGTTTGAATATGAAGGCACGTTCGATCCGAAGCTGTTCGCTTCGGTCGCGTAAGCCCTACTCCCCGTTCCAGCCACACGCCCTGAGCCGCTCATGCAGATGCGGCGGGGCCGGCGCGACGACACGAATCGGGTCCTTGTTGCGCGAAATCGGGATCACGATCTCCCGCGCATGCAGATGCAGCGTTGGCTCGCCAAACCTTGGCCCATTGCCGTAGATATTGTCGCCGACGATCGGGAAGCCTGATGATGCAGAGTGCACGCGGAGCTGATGCGTGCGACCCGTCACCGGCTCCAGCGCCAGCCAGCTCATGCCGCCGCCGCGGCCGAGCACGGTGAAATTCGAGACGGCCTTGAGACCCTCGGGATCCGGCTTCATCCACCAGCCCCGATCGGCATTGAGCCGCCCGAGCGGCATGTCGATCACGCCCGACTCCTCGGCGGGCCCGCCCTCGACCACCGCCCAATAGGTCTTGCGGATGCGGCTGTGCTTGAACAGCAGGCCCAGCGACGCTGTCGCCTTGCGGTGCCGGCCGAGCACCAGGCAGCCCGACGTATCCCTGTCCAGCCGATGCGCCAGAACCGGCGCACGCGGCAGGCCATAGCGCAGGAATTCGAACGAAGTTTCCAGATTGGCGCCGCCCTTGGGGCCGCGATGCACCGGCAGGCCGGCGGGTTTGTCGATTACCAGCATCAGGCCGTCACGGTGCAGCACCCGCGCCAGAATCTCGGTCTCGGTCAGCTCCACCGCATCGGTGCGTGGTTCCAGCCGGGGCTCGGCCTCCAAGCTTACGTCTTCGTCACTTTCACTGGTCATACTTTGAATCATGGCGCGAAACGGCTAACACACCCCCGACATGAGCGACACTCCCGAAACGCCAAAACTGAGCTGGTGGCGACGGCTCTCCGGCGGGTTGAAGCGCACCTCGAGCGCCCTTGGCACCGCGGTCGCCGACCTCGTGACCAAGCGCAAGCTCGACCGCGCCATGCTCGAGGACATCGAGGACGTGCTGCTGCGCGCCGATCTGGGTACCGAAGTGGCGGCGCGGATTTCCGCCGCCGTCGGCCATGGCCGCTATGACAAGGCGATCTCCGCCGACGAGGTCAAAACCGTTGTGGCCACCGAAGTCGAAAAAGTGCTCTCGGCGGTCGCCAAGCCATTGGTGATCGATACTTCGCACAAGCCGTTCGTGATCCTCGTGGTCGGCGTCAACGGTTCCGGCAAGACCACCACCATCGGCAAACTGGCGTCCGCCTTCTCCGCCGAAGGCCGCAAGGTGATGCTCGCCGCCGGCGATACGTTTCGCGCGGCAGCCATCGAGCAGCTCAAGGTCTGGGGCGAGCGCAACAAGGTGCCGGTCATCGCCGGTGCGCAGGGTTCGGATTCCGCGAGCCTCGCCTTCACCGCCGTCACCGCGGCCCGCGACGACAATCGCGACGTGCTGCTAATCGACACCGCCGGTCGGCTGCAGAACAAGACCGAACTGATGGTCGAGCTTGAGAAGGTCGTACGCGTGATCAAGAAGGTCGATGCCACAGCGCCGCATGCGGTACTGCTGGTCCTCGACGCCACAGTGGGACAAAACGCGCTGTCGCAAGTCGAGGCGTTTCATCGTACGGCTGGCGTCACCGGCCTTGTGATGACCAAGCTCGACGGCACCGCGCGCGGCGGCATCCTCGTGGCACTGTCGGAAAAGTACAAACTGCCGGTGCATTTCATCGGCGTTGGCGAAGGCATCGACGATCTCGCGCCATTCACCGCCAGGGATTTCGCGCAGGCGATTGCAGGAATTGAAAGCTGATATGACTGACGTGATCGACAAGAAGCAGCCGCACCCGCTATTCAAGCTCGCCACCGAGCTCGGTCCGCTGATCGTGTTCTTCGTCGCCAATGCCAAGTTCAACCTGTTCGTCGCCACCGGCGCCTTCATGGTGGCCATCGTTGCGGCGATGATCGCGTCCTATGTCGTGGTCAGGCATGTGCCGATCATGGCGCTTGTCACCGCCGTCATCGTGCTGGTGTTCGGCACGCTGACGCTGGTGCTGCATGACGAGACCTTCATCAAGGTCAAGCCGACCATCATCTATGGCCTGTTCGCAGCGATCCTCGGCGGCGGCCTGTTGTTCGGCCGATCCTTCATCGCCATCATGTTCGACCAGATGTTCAATCTCACACACGAAGGCTGGCGCGCGCTGACGAAGCGCTGGGCGCTGTTCTTCTTCGCCATGGCGCTTCTGAACGAAGCGATCTGGCGCACCCAGAGCACGGATTTCTGGGTGGCCTTCAAGGCGTTCGGCGTCATCCCGCTGACCATGGTCTTCGCGGTGGCGCAGATGCCGCTGATCAAGCGCTACGGCATCGAGCCGGCTACGCTCGCGGAGAGCGCGGCGGACGAAGGCGATCTGAGGAAGTGACAGCGTAGCTGTCATCCCGGGGCGAACGCGCCTTCGCGCGAGCGAACCTCAGCCACTCCACTTGGAGTGGCGGGGGATCTCGATGTGTTTCAGCTATGTCTAGATTCCGGGCTCGCGTGTGCGAAGTGCGCCCGCGCCCTCAGGCAAACCAATTGGTTTGCCGGGGAATGACGGAATCTCTTACACCGCCAGCGTGCCGGCCTTTGCCGCCGCATAGCGCTCGCCGACCTTGGTCCAGTTGACCGTATTCCACCACGCCTTGAGATAATCAGCGCGACGGTTCTGGTAGGTCAGATAATAAGCGTGCTCCCAGACGTCGTTGCCCATCAGCGCGCGCTTGCCGTCCATGATCGGATTGTCCTGATTCGGACGCGTCTCGATCGACAGCTTGCCGTCCTTGTCGACGATCACGAACACCCAGCCAGAACCGAACTGACGGCCGCCGGCGGCGTTGAAATCGGTCTGGAATTTCTCGAGGCCGCCGAGGTCGCGATCGATCGCCGCGAGCACATCGCCTTCCGGCTTGCCGCCATTCGGGCCCATGATCTGCCAGAACATGGTGTGGTTGGCATGGCCGCCGAGATTGTTGCGCACGCCGGTGCGGATCGCGTCAGGCACGCTGTTGAGATTGCCGAGCACCTCGACCAGCGGCTTCTCGCCGATCACCGGGGTGTCCTTGGCGAAATTGTTCATGTTGGCGACATAGGCGGCGTGATGCCTGTCGTGATGGATCTCCATCGTCTTGGCATCGATATGCGGTTCAAAGGCCGTGACCGGATAGGTCAGCGGCGGCAGGATGAATGGCGCATTGCCGGCAGCAGGGGTGGCCGGCGCAGCCGCCTGGGCGAAAGCCAGACGGGGCGCGACGGCCGCGGCAGCGATGCCGGTCGCAGCGAGCATGAGATGGCGTCGGGACATCGATGCAGAGGTCGTCATGGGGCTTCTCCCTGAGAAATTTGCGGGGTCGTCGGACAGATACGCAACGCATCACTGCCAGTTTCATATGCGGGCATTGTGACGCAGCGGGACATAGCACGTCACGTGTCGGAGAGACGTGTTCCTCTTTTCCCTCCCCCAAGCGTAACAAAGCCATGCGCCGTGGGGAGCATATTTCGGGGTCCTCGCGAAACATCGCCACAAACAAAAAGGGCGGCCCTTCGGCCGCCCTTTCGCAACTCATCTCGCGTGAGCGAAAATTACTCCGCTGCAGTCGCGCCTTCGGCGGCCTTCTGCTTGGCTTCGAGATCTTCGCCGGTCTCCTGATCGACAGCCTTCATCGACAAACGCGTCTTGCCGCGATCGTCGAAGCCGAGCAGCTTGACCTTGACCTTGTCGCCTTCCTTGACGACGTCGGAGGTCTTCTGCACGCGACCGCCGGCGAGCTGGCTGATGTGAACCAGGCCGTCCTTGGCGCCGAAGAAGTTCACGAATGCACCGAACTCCATGACCTTGACCACGGTGCCTTCATAGATCGCGTTGAGCTCCGGATCGGACGCGATCGACTTGATCCACTTGATCGCAGCCTTGATCGACTCACCATCGGATGAGGCCACCTTCACGGTGCCGTCGTCTTCGATATTGACCTTGGCGCCGGTCTTTTCGACGATCTCACGGATCACCTTGCCGCCGGTGCCGATCACTTCACGGATCTTGTCGGTGGCGATCTTGAAGGTCTCGATGCGCGGCGCGTATTCGCCGAGCTCGGCACGGGCGTTGTTGAGCGCCTTCGACATCTCACCGAGAATGTGAATGCGGCCTTCCTTGGCCTGGCCCAGAGCGACCTTCATGATCTCTTCGGTGATACCGGCGATCTTGATGTCCATCTGCAGCGAGGTGATGCCGGTATCGGTACCAGCCACCTTGAAGTCCATGTCGCCGAGGTGATCTTCATCACCCAGGATGTCCGACAGAACCGCGTAGCGTGCGCCTTCGAGAATCAGGCCCATGGCGATACCCGCCGTCGGACGCTTCATCGGAACGCCCGCATCCATCAGCGCCAGCGAAGCACCGCAAACCGATGCCATCGACGACGAACCGTTGGACTCGGTGATCTCCGACACCACGCGCACGGTGTACGGGAATTCGTGGTGACCCGGCAGAACCGGATGGATTGCGCGCCAGGCGAGCTTGCCGTGGCCGATTTCGCGACGCTTGGTGCCGCCCATACGACCGGTCTCGCCGACCGAGTAGGGAGGGAAGTTGTAGTGCAGCAGGAACGTCTCTTTGTACGTTCCCGACAGCGAGTCGATGTACTGCTCGTCTTCACCGGTGCCGAGCGTGGTCACGACCAGCGCCTGGGTTTCACCGCGGGTGAACAGCGCCGAACCGTGGGCGCGCGGCAGCACGCCAACTTCGGCGACGATCGGACGAACCGTGGTCAGGTCGCGGCCGTCGATGCGCTTCTTGGTGTCGAGGATGTTCCAGCGAACGATCTTCGATTCCAGTTCCTTGAACACGCCGGCGATGCGGAGCTTGTCGTATTTCGGCTCCTGACCTTCCGGGAAGTAGTGCGCCATCGCCTTCGCCTTGACGGCACCGACGGCGGCGTAGCGGTCCTGCTTCACAGGGATCGCGTAAGCAGCGCGCAGCTCGGTTTCGACGAGACCGAGCATTTCCTTCTCGATTTCGCTGTCATCGATGGTCTTGACCTCGCGCGGCTCCTTTGCGGCCTTCTCGGCGAGCTCGATGATCGCCTTGATGACCGGCTGGAAGTGGCGGTGACCGAACATCACGGCGCCGAGCATCACGTCTTCGTTGAGCTCCTTGGCTTCCGATTCCACCATCAGCACGGCATCGCCGGTGCCAGCGACGACGAGGTCGAGATTGGTGTCGGCCATTTCGTCGAGGGTCGGGTTGAGCACGTATTCATCATTGATGAAGCCGACGCGGGCTGCACCGATCGGGCCCTGGAACGGGGCGCCGGAAATCGTCAGCGCAGCCGAAGTGGCGACCAGCGCGAGAATGTCCGGATCGTTTTCCATGTCGTGCGACAGCACGGTGACGACGATCTGGGTTTCGTTGCGCCAGCCATCGACAAACAGCGGGCGGATCGGGCGATCGATCAGGCGGGAGACCAGCGTCTCCTTCTCGGTCGGGCGACCTTCGCGCTTGAAGTAGCCGCCGGGAATGCGGCCGGCTGCATAGGTCTTCTCGATGTAGTCGACGGTCAGCGGCAGGAAGTCGATGCCATCCTTGGCAGTCTTCGCGGCGACGACGGTGGCGATAACGACGGTCTCGCCATAGGTCGCGATGACGGCGCCGTCAGCCTGACGGGCAACCTTGCCGGTTTCCAGCTTGAGCGGACGACCGCCCCAATCGATCTCGACGGAGTGAACATTAAACATCTTAGGTTTCTTTCATGGGTTCACGGAGGACGTGACGGCCAAAAACACTGAAGTCCAAAACACAAAAGCCATGCGCAAGACGGCAAGAAGCTGTTCGCGATGTCGCGAAATCAGCGTCCGGCGATCCTGCCATGGCTCTGGTATTCTGAATGGCGTCCATCCTTCCGATGGTCGCGGGGATCTTTGGAGGATCGCGCCGCGCGACGGGCACCTTGCCCGTCATCGTCCAGTTGCCGGATTGCTTCTGAACGTTATCGCGAAAGCCGCACATGGCTTCCGCTACAAAAAACGCGCGCAAAGGGTTTTTGCGCGCGTGATTTCGCTTAGCGGCGAATGTTGTGCTTCTCGAGCAGCGCCTTGTAGCGCGCCTCGTCCTTGCGCTTGATGTAGTCAAGCAGCGAACGACGCGTGGAGACGAGCTTCAAAAGACCACGGCGGGAATGGTTGTCCTTGGTGTGGGTCTTGAAGTGTCCGGTCAGGTTGGCAATGCGCTCGGAGAGGATCGCAACCTGGACTTCCGGCGAACCAGTGTCGCCGGTCTTGTTGGCATTGGTCTTGATGACTTCCGCTTTGCGTTCTGCGGTAATCGACATCGTCAGTTACTTTCTTTGCGGGCCGAACTGGCGGTCAGTCCGGTCAGGTTAAACACGCGCTTGGGGATGAGTTCGCCGTTGCCAACTTCAGCGAGGGCCAATAATCGCCCTGCCACCGTGACATAAACTGTGCCGCTACAATCGGGCGCATCCCGTCCGCGCAACAAAACGGCTTGGCCCCGATGGAGCCTTGCCGCATCCGCCCGTGTGACGGCCAGTGCCGGGATGTCGTCCAGCGCGGTCTCAACGGGCAGTAGCGCGTCGGCGAGGCTACCCTCGCCAGACGCGGCTCTATCGCACAAAGCCTCCAACTGTTCCAGCGGAATCATGTCGGCTTCGGCGAAAGGTCCGACCAGGGTACGCCGGAGCGCACTGATATGGCCGTAGCAGCCGAGTAAACGGCCGATATCGCGGGCCAGCGCACGCACGTAAGTGCCCTTGCCGCACTCGGCCTCGAACACGGCATGATCGCTATCTGGCTGTTCTGTCAGGACTAATTCGTGAATCACAACCGGTCGGGGAACCAGCGGCACCACCTCGCCGTCGCGGGCGAGATCATAGGCGCGCTCGCCCTGGATCTTGATCGCCGAGTATTGCGGCGGGGTCTGTTCAATATTTCCGGTAAATTGCGGCAGCAGCGCCCGGATCTGGTCGGCCGTTGGCCTATTCGGGCTGGTGAAGGTCGCGCGGCCCTCGGTGTCGTCGGTATCGCGCTCCTCGCCCCAAGCGACCGTAAAGCGATAGCGCTTGCGGCCGTCCATCACGAACGGAACCGTCTTGGTGGCTTCGCCGAGCGCGATCGGCAGACCGCCGGACGCCAACGGATCGAGGGTACCGGCATGGCCGGCGCGCTTGGCCTGGAATAGGCGCTTGGCGATCGCGACGGCCTGGGTCGAGGTCATGCCGATCGGCTTGTCGAGGATCACCCAGCCATGAACGTCGCGCTTGTCGCGCCGGACCTGGCCCTGCTGACGCTGCTTGCCGCCCTGATGGCGGGGATCGTTATTGCCGCGATGGCCCTGATGCTGACGCTGGTCATTGCCGCCGCGGTCACCTTGCTGACCGTGGTCGCCGTGCTGCACGGCCGGAGACAGGGTGGGCTCGCCATTGCCCGCTTCATCGAGGCGTGAATCGAGGGCGGCGGCTGGGGTCGTCACAGTCATTCGTTTTCGTCCGAGTCTGGTTTGAGGTCGCGCGCAACGGCAGGCGTGCGCAAAAGTTTGTCGATGCGCTCGGCTTCGTCGAAGCGCTCATCGATGCGGAAGCGAAGATCGGGGGCGTATTTGAGGTTCACGCGATACGCGACCTCGGTTCGCAGGAAGCTCTTGTTCGCCGCGAGCGCCTTCAGCACCGGTTCGGTGTTCTGGCCGCCGAGCGGCATCACATAGACGGTGGCGAGCTTCAGATCGGGCGACATCTTCACCTCGGGCACGGTGATGATGGTGGTCTGCAGAACGGGATCGTGGACCCCACCCTGCGACAGGATATCGGCAATCGCGTGGCGCATCAGCTCGCCAACGCGCAATTGACGCTGCGAGCCGCCCGGCGCGGCAGATTTTTGGTGATGCTTGGGCATCGGTTTCCCTACGAAAACAAAATTCGTCATGGCCGGGTTTGTCCCCGGCCATCCACGACTGCTCTTTTGAAATTCAAAGACGTGGATGCCTGGCCATCTAGCGAAGCTAGCTTCGCGCAGGCCGGGCATGACGTCTCGTTTAAATCCGGTCTCTCTGTAAGATTTGGACTTACAGGGAGCGCTGGATGGTCTCTACGCGGTAACACTCGATCACGTCGCCGGCGCGCATGTCGCCGTAGTTCTCGAACGCCATGCCGCATTCCTGGCCTGACGCCACTTCCTTCACTTCGTCCTTGAAGCGCTTCAGTGTCGACAGCTTGCCTTCGTGCACCACGACGTTGTCGCGGATCAGGCGCACATTCGCGCCGCGTTCCACGGTTCCGTCGGTGACGCGGCAACCCGCAACCTTGCCGACCTTCGAGATGTTGAACACTTCGAGGATCTGCGCATTGCCCAGCATGGTTTCGCGCAGTGTGGGCGCGAGCAGACCGGACATGGCTTTCTTCACGTCATCCACGAGGTCGTAGATGATGTTGTAGTAGCGGATTTCGATGCCGTTGCGCTTGGCAGCAGCAGCGGCTTCCTTGTTGGCACGAACCGAGAAGCCGATGATGGCGGCGTTGAAGCCTTCCGCCAGCGTGACGTCCGATTCTGAAATGCCGCCGACACCCGCATGCAGGATGCGCGCAGCGACTTCATCGGTGCCGAGCTTCTCGAGCGAACCGAGAATGGCTTCAAGCGAACCCTGCACGTCGGCCTTGATGATCAGCGGGAAGTCCTTGCGACCCGAAGTCTTCAGCTGGCTCATCATCTGCTCGAGCGAGCCGCGCATGCCGTTGGTGGAGGCCGCGGACTTCTCGCGCTTCTGATGCGCACGGTAGCCGGTGATTTCACGGGCGCGGGCTTCGTTCTCGACCACGGCCATACGATCGCCAGCTTCCGGCGGACCGTTGAAACCAAGCACTTCGACCGGCACCGACGGACCTGCCGCGGTCAGCGTCTCGCCCTGATCGGAAATCAGCGCGCGGACACGGCCCATTTCTGCACCAGCCACGATGATGTCGCCGACCTTCAGGGTGCCGCGCTGAACCAGCACGGTCGCCACCGGACCACGGCCGCGATCGAGCTTGGCCTCGATCACGGTACCTTCCGCCGGACGTTCCGAATTGGTCTTCAGGTCGAGAATATCGGCCTGCAGTGCGATCATTTCCAAGAGCTTGTCGAGATTGGTCTTGTTCTTCGCCGACACTTCGACGTCGACCACGTCGCCGCCGAAGGATTCGACCTGCACGTCATGCTGCAGCAGTTCGGTGCGCACGCGCTCCGCCTTGGCATCGGGCTTGTCGATCTTGTTGATCGCCACGATCATCGGCACGCCGGCTGCCTTGGCATGGTTGATGGCTTCGATGGTCTGCGGCATGACGCCGTCATCGGCCGCCACCACCAGGATGACGATATCCGTGACCTTGGCGCCGCGGGCACGCATCGCGGTGAACGCAGCGTGGCCTGGCGTATCGATGAAGGTGATCTTCTTGCCGCTCTCGGGCGACGTGACCTGATAAGCGCCGATATGCTGCGTGATGCCGCCGGCTTCGCCGGACACCACATTGGCATGACGCAACGCATCGAGCAGCGAGGTCTTGCCGTGGTCGACGTGGCCCATGACGGTCACGACCGGCGAACGCGGCTCGGTATCGGTGGAATCGTCGACCTTATCGAACAGACCTTCTTCAACGTCCGATTCGGCAACGCGCTTGACGGTGTGGCCCATTTCCTCGGCCACCAGCTGCGCGGTGTCGGCGTCGATGACGTCGTTGATCTTGTGGATCGCGCCCTGCTTCATGAGCAGACGGATAACGTCCACGGCGCGCTCGGCCATACGGTTGGCGAGTTCCTGAATCGTGATCGCTTCCGGGATCGTGACTTCACGAACCAGCTTTTCCTTCGGCTCGTTCGACTGATGACCCTTCAGACGCTGGGTGCGGCGACGGAACGAGGCGATCGAACGCTCGCGGACGTCGCCGGCCGACAGCGCGGTGACCACGGTGAGACGGCCGCGCTCCTTCTGCGGACCGGGCTTGGCAGTGGGCTTCGGCGCAATCACGGGGCGCGCAGCGCCGCCGGGACCACGGCGAATGACGCGTGGACCTTCATCCTCGTCGGTGCCGTCGGCAGCGACGCCGGGCGCACGCGCAGGCGTGGTTGAGGTGGCGCCGGGACGGGCCGTCGTCGTGGCCGGCTTGGCGGCCTTCGCATCGGCTTCAGCCTGACGGCGCTTGGCCTCGACTTCGGCGCGGCGCTTGGTTTCTTCTTCCTGGCGGTGACGCTCTTCCTCGGCCTTGCGACGGGCTTCGGCAGCTTCGCGCTCTTCCTGTTCCTTGAATTCCTTGGTGTTGCGGCGAGCTGCCTCGATCTCGGCGAGGCGACGCTCTTCCTGCTCGCGCACGCGGGCATCGGCCAGCGCGCTGGCGCGGGCATTGCGCTCTTCTTCGGTCAGGGTGCGGAGCACGACGCCCGAACCCGAACGGGCCGGAGGCTGCGGGCGCTGCGGCGCGCGCGACGGCGGCGCTGCGGGAGGCGGAGCAGAGCTGCGTCCTGCCGGAGAAGGGGCAGCGGTGCGGGAAGCCGGTGCGGCCGGTGCAGGCGCAGCAGCGCGCGCAACCGGCGCCGCGGGCGCAGCAGTTGCAGCGGGAGCAGCCGGCGCAGCAGCAACGGGAGCTGGTGCAGCAGTCTCGACAGGTGCGGGAGCAGCAGTTGCTGGCGCGGCGACAGGCGCAGCCGCGGGCGCATCGCCGGGCATACGGCGCTTGCCGCGCTTCTCGACCACCACCTGCTTGGTGCGGCCATGGCTGAAGCTCTGGCGCACAGTGCCCTGCTCGACGCGCGGCTTGAGCGTCAAGGTCTTGCTGGGAACGCTCAGAGTCTTGTCACCAGGCGTTTTCGTATCAACCATTCAGCAGTCCTAATCTTGTTGCGTTGTGCGCGGTCGCACAGTCGTCGAAGTTTCGATCAGCGAGATCGTTGGCGTCAGCGGCTCCGTCTCCGGCGCAGCAGTTGTCAGCGAAGCTTTGGCGCTTGCGTTGATGTCGTCGTCAGCCAGCCGGTATTGGACCAGAGTCTGGCTGCGCGACAGGAACGTTTTGCCCGCCGGGCCCGTAAGCACGGCAGCATGTATCACATTTGACCGCCCCAATGCCAAATCCAATTCATCGGAGCTTAAAACCGTAATGATCGGCAGTTTCGGCGCGTCGTCGCCGGATTCCGCGTCAAATTCCACGCGTTGCCGGGCAACGCTGTCCAGTTTACGGATTCCGTCGGAGGCGCCGTTGGAGGCGTGGAGAAGAACACCGACCGTTCCGCGGCGCAGGGCGTCTTCGACCTTGGTGAAGCCGGAAACCACCTGACCGGCCTTGGCAGTTATGGCCAGCGCCTCGATGACGCCGCGCACCATGAGCTTGTCGGTGTCGTCGGCCAGGGTCGGCGACGCCTTGACCGCTTTCTTGAAGCCCTTGGCAAAAAGATTGCGCTTCGCCGCCTCGGTCACCGCCTTGCGGGAGGCCGTGACCCAGAGGCCGCGGCCGGGAAGCTTGCGCTTCAGATCCGGGATCGCCTCGCCCGTGGGCGCGACGACGAACCGGATCAGTTCATCGATCGGGCGCACGCTCCGCGTAACCACGCACATCCGCATCGTCCCGGGCTTGGTGCTCCGGGGGCCGTTGTCCAGATCTGCTTGGTCAGCAATGGCGAGCATGCGCGTGGCATTGTCCTTATGCTTCTTCGGTGGCGTCGAGCGGCGCACCCTTGTCGAGATCGGCCTGGGTGATCCAGCCGGCCACGACGCGGGCCTGCATGATCAGATGCTCGGCGTCTTCACGCGAAATTTCGCTGGCATCGAGAATGCCCGGGTGCTTGGTCGGCTCGGAGCCTTCCTTGCGTTCGGTCCAGCCCACCAGATCGTCAGTGGCGCAGCCGGCAAGATCCTCGACGGTCTTGATGTCGTTTTCGCCGAACTTGACCATCATCTTGAGGGTCACGCCCGGAACGTCCTTCAAAGCGTCTTCCACACCCAGTTCCTTACGTTTGCCTTCGAGTTCAGCTTCGAGCTGCTCAAGGTATTCACGTGCACGGCTCTGCAATTCGGCCGCTGTTTCGTCGTCGAAGCCCTCGATGCCCGACAGTTCCTTGGCATCGACCATCGAAAGTTCTTCCACCGAGGTGAAACCTTCCGACGCGAGCAGCTGACCGACGACTTCGTCGACGTTCAGCGCTTCCATGAAGACGCGCGTGGAATTTTCGAAATCGGCCTGGCGACGTTCGGATTCTTCCTGCTCGGTCAGGATGTCGATATCCCAGCCGGTCAGCTGCGAAGCCAGGCGCACATTCTGGCCGCGACGACCGATCGCAAGGGATAGCTGGTTATTCGTGTCGGGAACGACAACCTCGATGCGCTCACGATCTTCATCGATCACGACTTTCGAGACTTCCGCCGGCGCCAGCGCGTTCACCACGAAAGTGGCGATATCCGGCGACCACGGAATGATGTCGATCTTTTCGCCCTGCAGCTCGTTGACCACTGCCTGCACGCGGGAACCACGCATACCGACGCAGGCGCCGACCGGATCCACCGAGGAGTCGCGCGAGATCACGCCAATTTTCGCACGCGAACCGGGATCGCGGGCCACGGCCTTGATCTCGACGATACCGTCATAGATTTCAGGCACTTCCTGCGCGAACAGCTTGGCCATGAACTGCGGATGGGTGCGCGACAGGAAGATCTGCGGACCGCGGGTCTCGCGGCGCACGTCGAACACATAGGCGCGAACGCGGTCGCCGTTGCGGAACACTTCGCGCGGCAGCATCTCGTCGCGACGCACGATGGCTTCGCTGCGGCCAAGATCGACGATCACCGAACCGTATTCGACGCGCTTGACGATGCCGTTGACGATCTCGCCGATGCGATCCTTGAATTCCTGGTACTGCCGGTCACGCTCGGCTTCGCGCACCTTCTGCACGATGACCTGCTTGGCGGACTGCGCGGCGATACGGCCGTATTCCAGCGGCGGAAGCGTGTCGGCGATGGTGTCGCCGATCTGCGCTCCCGGATTGGCGCGCTGCGCGTCAAACAGCGAGGTCTGGAAAGACGAATTCTCGACGTCCTCTACCACCAGCATGTGGCGGGTCAGAGAGAGCTGGCCGGTCTTGGGATGAATCTCGGCATGCACATCGGTCTCGGAACCGTAACGCGCGCGGGCCGCTTTCGCGATCGCCTCTTCCATCGCCTGGATGACGATGTTGCGGTCGATCGATTTTTCGCGCGCGACGGCGTCGGCGATCTGCAGCAGTTCGAGTTTATTGGCGCTGACAGCGGCCATAGCTCATTCTCCTTCGATGGGATCGATTTCGCCTCGGCGCGCACGGTCGGCGGCCAGACGATGTTCTTTGGTATTCTTCGGCAAAGGCTTCTTGGCAGCTTTCGCGACCTTGAGTTTTGGCTTCGGCGCAAAGCTCTTCTTGGGATCGCTGCGCTTGGCATGCGGTGCCGGCGGCGGCGCGAGGCCGAGCTCCCGCTTGAGATCAAGCTCGGCGTGCTTGCCGCGGCGCATGGACTCGGCGATCAGCTCGTCGGTCAGCACCAGACTGGCATTGGAGATGTCTTCCAGCGGCAACCGCGTGATGGGGTCCTCGCCGTCGCGGGCGCCTTCGCGGTCGATCAGGACGACGTCGCCTTCGATGGCGCCGAGCAGACCACGGAAGCGTTTGCGGCCGCCGACGGCGACAGCCATCTCGATCTTAACCAGATAGCCATGATAGCGCTCGAAATCGGAGCGTCGGACCAGCGGGCGATCGATGCCCGGCGACGAAATTTCGAGGCGATAGGCGCGCTGGATCGGATCGGCGACATCCATCACCGGCGACAGCGCGTGTGAGATCGCCTCGCAGTCCTCGACCAGCATGGTGCCATCCGGCCGCTCCGCCATGATCTGCACGGTGCAGCCGAGCTCGCCGGAAATTTTGATCCGCACCAGCCGGTAACCGAGGTTTTCGAGCACGGGCGTGGCGACTGCCGATACCCGCGCCGCAGCACCCGGCTCGATCACCAGGCGCGGCTCGGAAAGCAGCTCGGTATCAACGGTTTCTGGGTTTTGGTCGGTCATGTCCAGGATCGAAGTATTCCGGTTGGAGGATGTCTGAATGCGCGTGCAGCCTGCAGAAGTGTATCGCGTCGGGCTTTCGGCCCTTTTGGACCCTGCGAGCCCCGCCGGATTATGGCCAAGGTCCGTTCAGGTAATAAAAAAGAGCGGGTCCCGAGGGGCCCACTCTCAAACGCGATCGTATGAGAACCTAATAAGTTGTGGGCGATATAGCCCTTTTCCGGCGCCCCGGCAAGGCCGCAGTGGCTGCCCCGCAATATTTCTGCAACCCGCGGTAGCCCAATCCTGCGGACTAACCGTTCCTTCATCAACCCCATCTAGGGTGCCCCAGCCTTTCCGTATGGTGGTGTTGAGTATTTTTTGATGGCTGAGGCGAAATCGCTCATTCCCGGGCTGGAGAACATCGTCAGAGATGGCGATCCCAAGCGGCGCGGCGAAGCGGTGCGTAAGATTTCCGAGCTTTTCCTAAGGGGCGCATCCCGTTTTCAGCCGGCCCATGTCGATCTGTTCGACGGCGTTCTGACGAGTCTGGTTCCACAAACCGAGGTCGAAGCACGCACCGAGCTGGCCGAACGGCTGTCTGATCTCGTCAACGCACCGCCGCAACTGGTGGCCTTGCTCGTCCGCGATGACGAAATCCTGATCGCCGGGCCGCTGTTGCGCCGCTCACCTTTGATCGACGAACCGACACTGGTCGACATCGCCAAGGCCCAGGGCCAGTCGCATCTGCTGGCGATCTCCGATCGCTCGACGCTGACCCCGCGCATTACCGACGTGATCGTCCGCCGCGGCGACCGCGACGTGATCCGCCGGGTCGCCGGCAATGCCGGTGCGGCTTTCTCGCAACTTGGCTATACCGGCCTCATTCGCCGCGCCAGCGATGATGGCGCCCTCGCCGTCACGGTCGGGCAGCGCGACGATCTCGCGCCGGAACAACTCAAACACCTGTTGGCACAGTCGGTCGAGGTGGTTCGCCGTCGGCTGTTCGACGCCGCCGCCCCCCAACTGCGCAACGCGATCAACCGCGCGATGCAAGACATCACCGGTACGCCGACGCATCTGGCCGTCACCCGCGACTTCGCCACCGCGCAGCGTGCCATTCGCAAGCTCCACCAGGCCGACGAACTGGACGAAGGCGCTTTGTTGCGCTTTGCCCGCGCCCATCAATATGAGGAAACCGCCGCCGCCCTCGCCGCTCTGTCGGGCGTGCGGATCGGGACCATCGACCAGCTCCTCAAGGGCGATCGCGACGATCCGATGCTGATCCTCGGCAAATCGATCGGGATTTCCTGGGCCACCGTCCGCGCCCTGATGACGCTGCGTCTCGGCCCCGGCCGTTCGCCTGCCGCCGCCGATGTCGAGGAAGCCCGACAGAATTTTGAGCGCCTGGTGCCCGCCACGGCACAGCGCGTGCTGACCTTCTGGCAGACCCGCGAGACCACCTCAGCGATCCCCCTGCCGCTCTGATCCGCTGGGGTTCTCCGGGGCGGCTGCCCGCCGCTCCCGTTTGCGCCACTCCGCCACAAAACTCACGAACGCCGCCAAAGCCGGCGGCGGCTGCCGACGGCTTGGATAATACAGGAACGGCCCCGGGAATGGCGGCAGCCAGTCCTCCAGCACGCTGACCAACCTCCCGGTCGCGAGGTCGTCCCGCACATAGCCCTCAAACACCGCGTAAAAGCCGAGCCCGTCCCGTGCCGCTTCCAGCCCGAGCCGGGAATAACTCGCCAGCAGCGGCCCCCGCGGCGGGATCCTGACCACCTGGCCGTCCTTTTCGAACTCCCATTCCGGGATAGAACCGTTGTCGAAACGCGTTCTGATGCAGCAATGCTGCAGCAATTGCTGCGGTGCAATAGGTCGCCCATGCTGCGCAATATATTGCGAAGAAGCCACCATCACGAAGCGTTGCGGCGGCCCCAGCGAGACTGCGATCATGTCCTGCGCCAGATCCTCGCCATAGCGAATGCCGGCGTCGAAACCCTTGGCGACGATGTCGATCAATGATGTCTCGGCAACAATCTCAAGCTCAACCTGCGGATATTGCTGCAAAAATGGCGTGACCATCGGCGCCACGACGATATCGATGGCTGGTGCCGGACCGTTGATCCTGAGGCGGCCAGACGGCACATCACCGAAATCGCGAACTTGCTGCAGCGCAGCATGGACATCGCCCATAGCCGGAACGATTTTGCGCTGCAGCAATTCTCCGGCTTCGGTAAGCGCAACACTGCGCGTTGTGCGATGCAGCAAACGAACGCCAAGCCGCTCTTCCATATCGCGCAGCCGCTGGCTCAGGCTGGACACCGAGACATGGGTCTCTACCGCAGCCCGCCGGAAATTCCGGGTCCTGGCCACGGCCAGAAAGGCCGCCAGATCGCGCAGATCGAGATCGCTCATTGTTCGACAGAGTGAACAAGCCTTTCGGGATTGTCCAGCTTATCGGATCAATGGAGCGGGCTCATATCGGGGCGGCAGCGGCGGAGGATCGGTCCGGCCGCCTTCTGGGAGAACCACCATGAAACACCTTCAACTCGGAAAGACTGGCCCCACAGTGGCCGCGCTCGGCCTCGGCTGCATGGGCATGTCGGATGTCTACGGCCCGGCCGACCGAGGCGAAAGCATCGCCACCATCCACGCCGCGCTGGAGGCCGGCGTCACCCTGATCGACACCGGCGACTTCTACGCCATGGGCCATAACGAGCTGCTGATTGCCGAGGCCCTGCGTGGCCGCAACCGCGACAACCTGCAGCTTTCGGTCAAATTCGGCGGTATGCGCGATCCCGCCGGTGCCTTCATGGGCTTCGACAACCGCCCGATAGCGATCAAGAATTTCGTGGCCTATTCGCTGGTGCGGCTCGGCGTCGAGGTCATCGACATCTATCGCCCCGCGCGGCTCGACCCCAATGTGCCCATCGAGGACACCGTCGGCGCCATCGCCGATCTGATCAAGGCCGGCTACGTCAAACATATCGGCCTCTCCGAAGTCGGCTCCGAGACCATCCGCCGTGCCCACAAGGTGCATCCGATCACCGACCTGCAGATCGAATATTCGCTGATCTCTCGCGGTATCGAGGATGACATCCTGCCGACCTGCCGCGAGCTCGGCATCGGCATCACGGCTTACGGTGTGCTGTCGCGCGGCCTGATCGGCGGCCACTTCACCAAGAACGGCATGAACGCGAAGGACTATCGCAGCCACAGCCCACGCTTCAGCGCCGCGAATATCGATCAGAATCTGGCTCTGGTTGAAAAAATCCGCACCATCGCCGACGACATCGGTGCCTCGGTCGCACAGGTCGCCATCGCCTGGGTCGCCGCACAGGGCCAGGATATTCTGCCCGTGGTCGGTGCCCGCCGACGGGATCGGCTCACTGAAGCGCTGGGATCGCTGGATGTGAAACTCAAGGCCGCGCATCTCAGGGCGCTGGCGGAGGCGATCCCGGCCGATGCGGCAGCCGGCGGCCGTTATCCGGACGAGCATCTCGCGCATATGGACAGTGAAAAGAAGCGGGCGTGAGACGACACAGGCCAATGGCATCCCTTCCCCCCCTTGCGGGGAGGGATTAAGAAAGCGCCTCACAAATATGCACTCAAATCCCTGATGCTCGGCGCATCCCCGTTCAGCGGATTCGCCGGATCGCGCCCGTAACGCAGCGTCTCGAAGCGCATGTTGCGGGCGTCGATCATCAGCAGACGCCCGACCAGCCCTTCGCCAAAGCCCACGATCTCGCGGATCGCTTCCAGCGCCATCATCGAGCCAACCATGCCGGCCAGCGCACCCATGACGCCGGCTTCCTGGCAGCTCGGCACCGTGCCCGGCGGCGGCGCTTCGGGAAACAGACAGCGATAGGTCGGGTTCAATGCGCCCGAGGCGTTGGCCTCATGGGCACGGATCGTGGTCAGCGAGGCATCGAAAGTGCCGAGCGCCGCGGAGATCAATGGCTTCTTTGCGAGATAGCAGGCATCCGACAGCAGATAGCGCGTGGTGAAGTTGTCGGAACCATCGAGCACGATGTCGTAGCCCGACAACAGCGCCATCGCATTAGCTGCATTGAGCCTGACGGCATGGCCGATAAATCTGACATGCGGATTGAGCGCATAGATCTTTGCGGCAGCGCTGTCGGTCTTCAGCGCGCCGATATCCGGCGTTGCGTGAATGACCTGCCGCTGCAAATTCGACAGTGATACCGTGTCGTCGTCGACCACACCGAGCGTGCCGATGCCCGCGGCCGCCAGATACATCAGCGCCGGTGCGCCAAGCCCGCCGGCGCCGACCACCAGCACTTTCGCGCCCTGCAGCGCGGTTTGGCCGGGACCGCCGACCTCGCGGAGCACAATGTGACGCGCATAGCGCTCGAGTTCATCGGCATTCAGCATCGCAATAGTCGCTCCAAACTCCGACCCTCATGGTGAGGAGCGCGCTTCTTGCGCGCGTCTCGAACCATGAGATGAACAGCTCATCCTTCGAGACGGCGCTGAAGAAGTGCCTCCTCAGGATGAGGCCACAGATCAGGTCCCGCATTGTCGTGAACCCTCCCCGCGCTGTCACCGACCCACGAGATGTGCTTAATTCCACCGAAATCAATCACCAGCTTCAAGACCGGACATGTCATGAGATCGATGCTTTCAGCAACATTGATGATCGTGGCAGCCTCTGCGGCTCACGCACAGGTGCAGGCGACGCCTCCCGCGGTGCAGGGCATCAAGCCGAAGCCGGTCACCACCACACCGATCCGTCCGGCGCTGCAGACCCCCGCCGACACCGCCAATGCCATGGCGCAGGCCGAGCGGCTGGGGATCCAGTCGGATCTGGCATGGACCGGGCAATATAACGGCGCCATTACCGGCGAGGTCTCGGATCGCATGGTCAATGCGATCAAGACGTTCCAGAAGGACAACGGCGCCAAACAAACGGGCGTGCTGAACCCGCAGGAGCGCGATCTGCTGCGCGCCGCGGCGAAAAAGCTTCAGGACAATGTCGGCTGGAAAATGGTCACCGACATGGTGACCGGCGCACGGCTTGGCATTCCCGGCAAGCTGGTGCCGCAGCAGGCCTCCGACGCGAACGGCAGCAAATGGTCGTCCTCCACCGGCACGATCCAGATCACGCTGGCGCGCCGCAAGGAGGACGCGCCCTCCACCGCGAAACTCGCCGAGGCCGAGCGCAAGGAGCCCGGTCGCAAGATCGACTATCAGGTGGTGAAGCCGGATTTCTTCGTGCTGTCCGGCCTGCAGAACCAGAAGAAGTTCTACATCCGCGGCCAGTTCAAGGACTCCGAGGTCCGCATCCTCTCGATCTTCTACGATCAGGCCACCGAAGGCACGATGGAGCCGGTGGTGATCGCGATGTCGTCGGCCTTCAACGCATTCCCGACCGGCGCACAGGCGATTGGCCCGCCGCCGCGCAAGAAGGTCGAATATGCCAGCGGAATCGTGGTGAGTGACGACGGCGCCATCGTCACCGATCGCCAGGCCGTGGATGGCTGCATGTCCATCGTCGTCGCCGGTTATGGCAATGCCGAGAAACTGGCCGAGGACAAGGTGCGCGATCTCGCACTGCTGCGCATCTATGGCGCGCGCGAGCTGAAGCCGCTGTCGCTTGGCACTGGCGCAGCGAAGCCCAATCTCGATCTCGTAGGGATCGCCGATCCGCAAAACCAGGGCGGCGGCGCAGCCGTCACCAGCGTGAAGGCAACCACCACACCAATCGGCACCGGAAGCGAACTGGCGCTGTCACCCGCACCGGGGCTCGGCTTTTCCGGCGCAGCCGCCATCGACAGCGACGGCAAATTTGCGGGCCTCGCGCAATTGAAGCCGCTGCTCGTAGCCGGCCCGCCGAATGCAGCGCCACAGGCGGCTCTGGTGCCCGCGGAACTCGTGCTGAATTTCGTGAAAGCGAATGGCGTGAACGCGAACGGCAGCTCGGCCGAAGCCAAGGCTGCGATGGTGCGCGTGATCTGCGTGCGGAAGTAGTTTTCGCTGGAAATTAGCTCTCTTTTGGCCTATGCTCCAGCATATGCCACGGAGGTGCCGATGACCGACTCCCGTCACGTCAGGCTGTTTCGTAACGGTCGCAATCAGGCGGTCCGCATTCCCGTTGAATTCGAGTTACCGGGCGACGAAGCTGTCATGCACCGCGACGGCGACAGGCTGGTGATCGAACCCGTACGCAAGCGCGGCCTGCTGGCATTGCTCGATACGATGGAGCCATTCACAGAAGAATTTCCGGACGTCGATGCAGGCCTGCGCCCGCTACGGGACATCAAGCTGTGAGCACACCACGCTACATGCTTGATACAAAAGTCGTCTCGGATCTGATCCGAAATCCGGCGGGTCGTGTAGCCAAGAGAATTCGTAAACTCGGCGCCGAGGGATTTTGCGTCAGCATCATTACGTCCGCCGAATTGCGGTTCGGATGCGCCAAACGTAATTCACCGCGGCTCACGCAGCTCGTAGAGCAGGTGCTGAATGAGCTCGATATCCTGCCGCTGGAAAGTCCGGCCGACACCGAATACGCCCGCATTCGCCACGACCTTGAAAAGAAGGGCGTCCCCATCGGCCCGAATGACCTGCTGATCGCGGCTCACGCTTGCGCCGTCGATGCCACGCTGGTGACTGCGAATGCGAAAGAATTCAAACGGGTGAGCGGTCTGAAAGTCGAGAACTGGCTGTCATAGGCAACCGCCTGTCCGATGCTCTAGTCCACTTCCTCGTACATTGAATCCATCTGCGCCGCGAACGGCGTCGCGCGCGGCGGCGGCGCTGCGGGCGCGCGGATGATCCGGCGTTCGAGTTGTTCGCGGTTCTGCTGCTCGACGAATTTCACTGCGAATCCGCCCTGGAGATGGCGCACCACGCGGCCGACGCAGGCGCCGACGGCGAGCGGCGTTCCGACCTCCGGCTGCACATCGGCAGAGACTGCAGCGCCGGACACCGACATGTCGATGACAAAGCAGCTTTTCATGCTGCCGTCAGCGAAGGTCAGCATGGAATGCGGGCTCGCGGGAATGAGGCGGGCCTGCTTACGCTCTTCGCGCACCGTGGGATCCTTCTGGAATTTCTCCAGCCAGGTCAACTTGTCTGACAGCTTCTGCCGCATCGGCGGCGTCATGTTGAGTTCGAGCAGGAAGCTGCCGGAGATGGTGTCGCTGATGCGGCCTTCGAGCTGACCGAAGTCGCCGAAATAGGGCGTGATGCGATCGCCGATCCGACCGACCACCGGCACATCGACAATCATCCGGAACGGCGAGACGCGGCTGGTCCGGCAGGCAAAGCTGCGCGGATTGCCTGCGGAATCCAGCCAGTTCGACAGCGTATATTGCCCGCTGACAACGACGTTGACGGCGCGCTGCTTGAGGAATTTTTCGACGGACACAGGTTCATCCTCTACGGTACATTTCCACCACCATAGAAAACCCAACCACGCCAGCATTTGCGCCCGCCTTGGTTATTGCGTTACTTATATACCCCTTCAAGTTGAGGAAATATTACCGGCAGATCCCGGCGATTGGCGCTATCGAGCGGCGGAGGATGCTCTGCCTCAGCCGGGCACCCGCCCCTTGATGGCATTGGCGCGGGCACTGCAGGTGATACGACCGGTTGCATCCTCCGAAAGTCCCGTCCGGACGCGCGATTTGAGCTGCGCAATCTCCTCCGGCGTCATCACCGTCAGAGCTGCCTTCACCGATGGCCCTGCGGACGAGGCCGACCAGAAGTCGTCGAAATCGGTGAAGGCACGGGTGACATCGATCACGCGGGTTTCGACGTCCACCAGGCCGGCGGAGGTCCACAGCGACTGCATCACGTCGAGGCGCGATGCGTCCACGCTCGGCGGAAGCGACGGCATCTGGCCCATCTTCAGCAATTCACCCAGGATCGGCTGCAGCGGAAAGCCGCCGCCATCCATATCCCAGGCATAGGCGGCGACCGTGCCGCCGGGTGACACGACACGCACCATCTCCGCAACGCCCTTCGACGGCTCCGGCACGAAGAAGATCACCAGCGCCATCACGGCGACATCGAAGGATTTGTCGGAAAACGGCAGCGCCATCGCGTCACCAAGATGAAACGCCGCCATCGCGGCGCCCGGCCGTGTCCGCGCATAGGCAAGCTGCGGCTCCGAGGGATCGATGCCGTCGATCACCGACGGCGCATGACGCTCGGCGATCAGCTGCGTGAAGGCGCCGTTGCCGCAGCCGACATCGACCCAGGCAAGACCCGGCTTTGGCGCCACCCAGTCCAGAAAGACCTCGCCGGCGCTGCGGCTCCAGACGCCCATCATCCGCTCATAGGACGCGCCGTCATTGAAGCGGATGGAGGGAGACGATGCGTCGGTCATAGGGAGTCCTCAATACGGTGTTGGCGGCAGATCATGGCCGGAAATGCCGGGCGCGCAACCACGTTGCCTTCACGGTGGGATCGGCGCGATGCGCACGCATCGGCACGGTTGTTGCTTGGTTTATCGCAAGCAGAACAGTTCGCGACGTCCCGAGGCGTCACCCTGTTACAGAGGAGAGCGAGATGAAGGTCGGCGTATTCATTCCAATCGGGAACAATGGCTGGTTGCTCTCCGAAAATGCCCCGCAATACATGCCGACTTTCGACCTCAACAAGGAGGTGACGCTAAAGGCCGAACATTACGGACTCGATTTTGTGCTCTCGATGATCAAATTGCGTGGCTTCGGCGGGAAAACCGAATTCTGGGATCACAATCTGGAATCCTTCACCTTGATGGCCGGGTTGGCCGCAGTGACCAAGCGAATAAAACTGTTCGCCACGGCAGCGACGCTCGTGATGCCTCCCGCGATTGCCGCACGCATGGCTGTGACCATCGATTCGATTTCACATGGCCGCTTCGGCCTCAATCTCATCACCGGGTGGCAACGTCCCGAATATTCGCAGATGGGGCTTTGGCCGGGCGATGAATATTTCGCACGCCGTTACGAATATCTTTCGGAATATGTCGAGATCCTCCGCGAGCTTTGGCAGACCGGCGCCTCGGATCGCAAAGGCGAATTCTTCCAGATGGAAGACTGCCGCGTCAGCCCGCGGCCGCAAGCCGATATGAAGATCATTTGCGCCGGCCAGAGCGGCGCCGGAATGGCCTTCTCCGCAAAATACGCCGACTACAATTTCTGCTTCGGCAAGGGCGTCAACACCCCGACCGATTTCGCGCCCGCCGCCGAACGGCTGATCGAGGCCACGCGGGAGAGCGGCCGGCACGTAACGACCTATGTGCTGTTCATGGTGATCGCGGCGGAGACCGATGAAGCCGCGTTCGCAAAGTGGGAGCACTACAAAGCCGGCGTGGATCACGAAGCGGTCGCCTGGCTGGGCGTACAGGGTGCCGTCGACACCAAGTCAGGCAAGGACACCAACATCCGCCAGATGGCGGACCCTACATCAGCGGTCAATATCAATATGGGGACCTTCGTCGGCTCTTTCGCAAATGTCGCCCGCATGCTCGACGACGTCGCCACCGTGCCGGGGACCGAGGGCGTATTGCTCACCTTCGACGATTTCGTCCAGGGCGTCGAAGACTTCGGGCAACACATTCAACCCTTGATGACATCGCGTAAGGGAGTTGCAGAAGCTGCAGCCGCCGCATTGAAAGACATGTGAGGATCGATACTCAACAACGACGTGCCGGCAAGGCCGCCCGACGCGGTGTCACCTCTGACACTTTGGACACCAGAAGGTCGACCGCCCGTTCTGCACGAAACGTTTCACGATCCCCGAACACCCATCGGTCTGGCACGGCTCGCCTTCGCGATCATAGACCTGAAACGAGTGCTGGAAGTAACCGAGCTCGCCATCGGTCTGCCGGTGATCGCGCAGCGACGAGCCGCCGGCCTTGATGGCCTGGTTCAGCACCTCATGGATCGCCGAGACCAGTCGTTTCGAATGATCGGTCGGCTCGCCTTTTTTGGTCGCCAGCGTCGCCGCCAGCCGCCGCGGCGACAGATGCGAGCGAAACAGCGCCTCGCAGACATAGATGTTGCCGAGGCCTGCGACGACGCGCTGATCGAGCAGCGCGGCCTTGAGGCTGGTCTTCTTGCCTGCGGTGGCGCCGGCCAGCATCGCCGCATCGAAGGCATTGCCCAGCGGCTCGGGGCCGATGTCCTTCAGGAACGGCTCGTTCTCGATCTCGCTGCGCGCAAAGATCTTCATGAAGCCGAAACGGCGGGGATCGTTGTAGATCACTGACGGGCCCGACGACATATGGAAGACGACGTGATCGTGCGCCCGCTCGTCGCTGCGCGGATGATGGAAGGCACCTGGCATCACATTTTCTTCATCGGGCGCATCGGACACCACCCGGAACGAACCGGACATGCCCAGATGCATCAGCAGCACATCGCCGGAATCGAGGTCCGCCAGCAGATATTTGGCGCGGCGGCCGAGGCTGGTGATCACCCGGCCCTGCAATCGCGCCGAAAAATCCGGCTGAAACGGAAACCGCAGGTCTTTCCGACGCAATTCCAGACGGGTGATCCTGGACCCCTCCATGGCCGGCTGCAGGCCACGGCGGACGGTCTCGACTTCGGGTAATTCAGGCATGATTCACGTCATTCACCTTGAGAGGCTGACGTGATAGCCCCATTGCCGCAGGCGCGCTATGGTCCGCCGCGATGAGGCTTTTGAGATGAAAACGATGGATCAGCCGGGCGAAACCACCCATTTCGGCTTCAGGGACGTCCCCGTGGGCGACAAGCAGACGCTGGTGAACGATGTGTTCCACAGCGTGGCACGGCGCTACGACCTGATGAACGATCTGATGTCCGGCGGCATGCATCGCGTCTGGAAGGACGTGATGATCAACACGCTCAACCCGCCGCGCTCGGACGCGCCTTTCGCCCTGCTGGACGTTGCCGGCGGCACCGGCGACATTTCCTTCCGCGCTGCCAAGGCGTCGGGCCTCGGCTTCTCGGCGACGGTCTGCGACATCAACACCGGTATGCTCGATGTCGGCCGTGAGCGCGCCATTACCCACCATCTCGAACATCAGGTCTCCTTCGTCGAGGGCAACGCAGAAGAGTTGCCATTCGCCGACAAGAGCTATGACGCTTATACGATCGCCTTCGGCATCCGCAACGTGCCGCGCATCGACCGCGCGCTCGCTGAAGCCTATCGCGTGCTGAAGCCGGGCAGCCGTTTTCTCTGTCTCGAATTCTCGACCGTCGACGTCCCCGGTCTCGACAAGATCTATGACCTGTTCTCGTTCAAGGTCATCCCGCCGCTCGGCAAGGCGGTCACCGGCGACTCTGAGTCGTATCAGTATCTCGTCGAATCGATCCGCAAGTTTCCGAAGCCGCCAATTTTCGCCGACATGATCCGCGAGGCCGGCTTCTCCCGCGTGAAATACGAACTCCTCTCGGGCGGCATCGTCGCGCTGCATTCGGGCTGGCGTTTGTGATCTCGGCACTCAATCATATGGCGCGGCTGGCCCGCGCCGGCTTCGTGTTTGCGCGCGAAGGCGTGTTCGGCGTCGTCGATCCCTCGCTGGTGCCGCCGCCGGGACAGCTCGCGCTACGCATGGCGCGGCTCATTGAGCGGCCCGGCGCGAAATCGGGCGCGCGGCTGTCGCGCGCGCTGACCCGGCTGGGACCTGCCTATCTCAAGCTCGGCCAGTTTCTCGCGACACGGCCCGACGTGGTCGGCGTCGCCATGGCGCGCGATCTCGAAAGCCTGCAGGACCGGCTTCCGCCGTTCTCCCTGACCGAAGCCGAAGGCGTCGTCGCCGCTTCGCTGGAACGCCCTGTGGCGCAGCTCTATGCGAGCTTCAGTCCGCCGGTCGCCGCGGCCTCGATCGCACAGGTGCATCGCGCCGAGATCGACAAGGATGGTGTCCGCAAGGTCTACGCCGTGAAAGTGCTGCGCCCGAATGTCGCCGCGCAATTCCGCCGCGACCTCGGCGATTTCGCTTACGTCGCCCACAAGGCCGAAGAGCATTTTTCCGAAGCGCGGCGCCTGCGCTTGATCGAGATCATCACCACCATGTCGCGCTCGGTGGCGATGGAGATGGATCTTCGGCTCGAAGCCGCAGCACTCTCCGAGATGGCGGAGAACACCCGCAACGATTCGGATTTCCGCGTGCCGGAAGTGGACTGGGATCGCACCTCGCACAATGTGCTGACGATGGAGTGGATCGACGGCATCGCACTGAACGATCACAAGGGCCTGGAAGAATCCAACGTCGATCTGCCGGACCTTGGCCGCAAGGTGATCCAGAGCTTCCTGCGCCATGCGCTGCGTGACGGCTTCTTCCATGCCGATATGCATCCGGGCAATCTGTTCCTCGATCCTGACGGCCGCCTCGTCGCCGTCGACTTCGGCATCATGGGCCGGCTCGGTCTGAAGGAGCGCCGCTTCCTCGCGGAGATTCTGCTGGGCTTCATCACCCGCAACTATCGCCGCGTCGCCGAAGTCCACTTCGAGGCTGGCTATGTGCCCGGCCACCATTCGGTCGAAAATTTTGCGCAGGCGATCCGTGCCATCGGCGAGCCGATTCACAATCGCACGGCCGAAGAAATCTCGATGGCCAAGCTGCTGACGCTGCTGCTTGAGGTCACCGGCCTGTTCGACATGCGCACGCGGCCGGAATTGATTTTGCTGCAGAAGACCATGGTCGTGGTCGAAGGTGTCGCACGAAGCTTCGATCCCAAGCTCGACATCTGGAAGGTCGCCGATCCCGTTGTCCGCGAATGGATCGAGCGCAATCTCGGCCCATTGGGCAAGATTCAGGGCGCGCTCGCCGGCGCCGGCGAACTCGGCAAGGTCGCCGGCAGTCTGCCGGCCCTGGCAACACGGGCGCTGACGGTGCTGGAACAGTTGGAGACCATGACCCGCGACGGCGTCAGGCTCGACGACGCAACCATCGCCGCCATCGCGCGGGCGCGGGCCAAACAGCTCCGCTGGCGCACCGTGGGCGTCTGGGTGATCGCGCTATCGTTCCTCGGGCTGCTGCTGTCGATCCGCTAGAATGATTGCAATGCTGGCACTTTGTGCTAGCGTTGCTGTCAAAATAGCGCGAGACGCCTCATGGCCAGCCTGACGATCCGCAAGCTCGACGACGCCATTCGCGACGAATTGCGACTGCGTGCTGCCCGCAACGGACGGTCGGTCGAGGACGAGGTGCGAGTCATTTTGCGTGAGGCGTCGCAAGACGGCCTCAAGGCTGACGCAAGATTTCCGCAAGACGCGCCAAACCCGGAAAACCCATCCAAGCCATTGAAATACATCGGCGATCAGCTTCGCGTCACGCTGATCATCGGCGGCGGAATCGCGGCCTATAAAGCGCTCGATCTGATCCGCCGGCTGAAGGAGCGCGGCATCCACGTCCGCGTGGTACTGACCCGCGCCGCGCAGCAATTCGTCACGCCGCTGGCCGCTAGCGCGCTGTCCAACGAGCGCGCCTATACCGACCTGTTCGATCCGCAGAGCGAATTCGATGCCGGGCATATTCGCCTTGCGCGTGAATGCGATCTCATTGTTGTGGCACCTGCGACGGCGGACTTGATGGCGAAGATGGCCAATGGCCTTGCCGATGATCTGGCCTCTGCGATTCTCCTGGCCGCCGACAAACCGATCCTGATCGCGCCGGCGATGAATCCGCTGATGTGGAATAACGCCGCGACGCGCCGCAATGTCGCGCAATTGCAGCGTGACGGCGTGAGGATGATCGGGCCGAATGCCGGCGAGATGGCCGAACGCAATGAAGCCGGTGTCGGTCGCATGGCCGAGCCGACCGAGATTGCGATTGCGGCTCACACCTTCCTGCGGCCGCCGCGCGCGCAACCGCTGGCGGGCAAGCGCGTGCTGATCACTGCGGGCCCGACGCATGAGCCGATCGATCCGGTGCGCTACATCGCCAATCGCTCGTCCGGCAAGCAGGGCTATGCGATCGCCGCGGCGGCACGGGACGCGGGCGCCGAGGTCATTCTCGTCTCGGGCCCGGTCGATCTCGACGAGGTGCCGGGCGTGACGATGACGCAAGTCGAAGCCGCGCGCGACATGCTCGCTGCAGTTCAGGCCGCGCTGCCGGTCGACATCGCGATCTTCGCGGCGGCCGTGGCCGACTGGCGCGTCGTCAACGAGGGCGCCCAGAAGCTCAAGAAGACCGCCGGCGCTGCGATAGCACCGCTGCAGCTCACCGAAAATCCCGATATTCTCGCGACGATCTCGAAACTCCCCGAGCATCGTCCTCCCCTGGTGATCGGATTTGCCGCCGAGACCGAGCACCTGATCGACAACGCCAAAGCCAAGATCGCACGCAAGGGCTGCGACTGGATCGTCGCCAATGACGTATCGCCCGCCACCGGCATCATGGGTGGCGACAACAATACCGTGCATCTGCTGACGCGCAGCACGGACAGCGCGGATATCGCCGTTGATTCGTGGGCGCCGATGAGCAAGGAACAGGTCGCGACGACCCTGGTCGCGCGAATCGCCGACGCGGCGACATCAAATAAATGGACGCAATCCACGAAAGACCAATCATGAGCGCTGCCATCCCCGTTCAGGTCGACGTCCAGCAGCTCCCGCATGGCGCTGGCCTCGCGCTACCGGCCTATCAGACCGCGCATGCTGCCGGCCTCGATCTGCTCGCCGCGGTTCCCGAAGACCAACCGATGATTCTCGCCCGCGGCAAATATGCGCTGGTGCCGACCGCGCTGACCATCGCGCTGCCGCCGGGCTATGAGGCGCAGGTGCGCCCACGCTCCGGCCTTGCCGCCAAGCACGGCATCACCGTGCTGAACTCACCAGGCACCATCGACGCCGATTACCGGGGCGAGATTGGCGTGCTGCTGATCAATCACGGCCCCGCGGATTTCACGATCAAGCGCGGTGAGCGAATCGCCCAGATGGTGATCGCGCCGGTCACGCATGCGGAACTTGTGGTAGTCGCGGCGCTCAGCGAGACCGAACGCGGCAGCGGTGGCTTCGGATCCACCGGCCGCTAGCGCGTATTTCGTCACATCGCGCAGCATTTGAATCAAAAGCGCCTGCATTTTTTAACCGGGGACTCTGCGTTCACGGTCTGGACTCTTACCCGGCGACTCCCGAAGCGGATATTGTCGAACGATTCGCGATCGGTGAGGGGCTGGTCGGGAAGACGTGCGGTTTGGGGCGAATGATGTCAGGCGTGATCGCGGCGATGCGTCGGACCTTGCTGTCGTGCACTTCTATGGTGCGCGACGGGCTTGTCGGCATCAGTGCGTCTGCACTTCTGGCCACCTCCTCGGCGTCGGCCGCTGACGAACCCTTCATTACCCAGACGCTCGCCAATCTGCTCGATCTCGATCGCCAGGAAATCGCCGCGCTGACGACCGCCACAGCGGTGCTCGGCTTCTCCGTCGTTTCCGCCATCCTGTTGATGCACAATCGTATTCGCTCGGCCAAGACCGAAGCGAAGCTGCGCGCCGAACTGCATACGCTGCAGGTTGAATCCGACCGCTTTCGCGCCTTGCTGTTTACCGAGCCGCAGGTGCTGATCGCCTGGGCTGCGGGCGAAACCCGTCCCGATATCTCCGGCGACACCGCATTGATGATGTCGCAGGATCCGCAGCAGCATCAGCCGCAGCGCATTCTTGCGTTCGGAACATGGCTGCCGCCGGAACCCGCGCTGCGGATGGATCACGCCGTCGACGCACTGCTCGATGCCGGCGAAGGCTTTGTGCTGAATCTGACGACCTCGAGCGGCCGCGCCATCGAGGCGATGGGTCGCGCCATCGGCGGTCAGGCCATTGTCCGGATTCGCGAATTGAGCGGTTTGCGCCGCGAGCTCGCCGAAGTCTCGCTGCGTCACAAGGAACTGGCTGAGGAAGCCGAGATTCTCCGCGGCTTCGCCAATGCCGCGCCATGGCCGATCTGGGCCAAGCAGGCCGATGGCCGATTGAGCTTCGTCAATGCCGCCTATGCGCGTGCGACTGAAGCGACTGATACGGGCGATGCGGTCGGTCGCAATCTGGAACTGCTGGACAGCGACGACCGCAGCAGTCTGGCGCGTGCGCTGAACGACAACCAGCCCTTTGCCGCGCGCGTGCCGATCGTGATTTCCGGCGAACGCCGCATCTTCGACGTCCACGCCGCCAAGGTCGCCAGCGGCAGCGCCGGCATGGCCATCGACGCTAGCGAAGCTGCCGCGCTATCAGCCGCTTTGGTGCGGATGGCCGAGGCGCATCGCCGGACACTCGACCAGCTGTCGTCGGGCGTCGCCGTATTCGACGGCCAGCGCCGCCTTGCCTTCTACAACGACTCCTATCGCCGGCTGTGGGATCTCGACCGCACCTTCCTCGACGGCAATCCCGACGACTCCAGTGTGCTCGACCGTCTCCGTGCTGCACGCAAACTGCCGGAGCAGCCCGACTTCCGCGCTTGGAAGGCCAAGCTGCACGAAGCCTATCGTGCCGTCGAAGCCCATAAGGATGTCTGGTATCTGCCGGATGGCCGCGCGCTCTCGATCGTCACCACGCCGAATCCCGAAGGCGGCGTCACCTATCTGTTCGACGATGTCACCGAGAGCCTCGAACTGGCACGGCGCTTCGATGGCCTGATCCGCGTGCAGCGCGAAACGCTCGACAATCTGGCCGAAGCTGTCGCGGTGTTTGGCAGCAACGGCCGCGCGCAACTGTTCAATCCAGCTTTCGCCAAGATGTGGAAGCTGTCGGACGAAGCGCTGGAACAGCGTCCGCATATCGAAATGGTCGAAACCTGGTGCCGGCCATTGTTCGACGACACTCCTACATGGCAGGCGATCCGCAGCGCCATTACCGGGATTGACAATCGCAAGTCTGTTCCGCTCAAGCTCGAGCGCAAGGACGGCAGCGTGCTGGCCTGCATGACCATGCCGCTGCCCGACGGTGCGACCATGCTCACCTTCCAGGACATCTCGGACGCCGAGAATGTCGAGCGCGCGCTGCGCGAGCGCAACGAGGCGCTGGAGACCGCCGACCAGATGAAGGTCGACTTCGTCCATCACGTCTCCTACGAGCTGCGCTCGCCGCTGACCACGATCATCGGCTTCGCGCATCTGCTCAGCGATCCCGTGACCGGCCCGTTGATGCCGAAGCAGGCCGAATATCTCGATTACATCACCACCTCGACAGGCGCGCTGCTGGCGATCATCAATAATATTCTGGATCTCGCCACCATCGATGCCGGCGCGATGACGCTGAATCTCGGCCCGATCGATATCCGCAAGACCATCTCGGCGGCGGCCGAAGGCATTCAGGATCGCCTGGTGCGCGACCGCATCGCACTGCAGATCGACGTCGACCCCGCCATCGGCAGCTTTACCGGCGACGAAAGCCGCGTTGTGCAGGTGCTGTACAATTTGCTCGCCAATGCCGTCGGCTTCTCGCCGCATGATGCTGCAATCACGCTGACCGCGCGACGATCCGAACACACCATCACCTTCACCGTCACCGATCGCGGCCCCGGTATTCCGCCCGAGGTGAAGGACAAGGTGTTCGACTGGTTCGAAAGCCACGCCAATGGCTCGCGTCATCGCGGCGCAGGACTCGGCCTGTCGCTGGTGCGCTCCTTCGTCGAGCTGCATGGCGGCAAGGTTCGCGTCGATTCCGCGGTCGGCAAGGGCACCACCGTCAGCTGCGACTTCCCCATCGACCAGACCGCGCATCGCAACGCCGCCGAATGAGCGAACCCATCATAAACGAGCCCTGCACATTTTCGCTGGCGCTCGCAAATGAGACCGCCACTGCGCAATTGATGGCCGACCTCGCTCTGCTGATCGGCCCCGGCGATGTCATCACCCTCTCGGGCGATCTCGGCGCCGGCAAGACGGCCGCGGCACGCGCGATGATCCGCTATCTCGCCAGCGATTCTGCACTCGAAGTGCCGAGCCCGACCTTCACGCTGGCGCAGAACTATGACCTGCCGTCGTTTCCTCTCATCCATGCCGATCTCTATCGTATCAACGACGCGAGCGAACTCGAGGAGATCGGCCTATCGCCGTTGCCGGACGACGTGGTCGCGCTGATCGAATGGCCGGAGCGCGCCGATGGTACGCTGCCGCCGGATCGTATCGATATTGCGCTCAGCCATCGTCCGGCACTGGGCTCCGTGGCGCGTGCCGCGGAGATCACCGGTCACGGCAAGGCCGCATCGACCGTTCTGCGCCTGAAAGCACTGCGTGAATTTCTCGAAGAGGCGCGCTATCTCGACGCCACGCGCCAGCGCATGGCCGGCGATGCGTCGACGCGCTCCTATGCGCGGCTGATCCGCGGTGATGACGTCTTCATCCTGATGAATGCGCCGAAGCGGCCGGATGGTGCGCCGGTCTATGACGGCAAGTCCTACAGCGCGGCGGTGCATCTGGCGGAGGACGTCAGACCGTTCGTCGCCATTGCGAACGGACTACGCGCACAGGGGATCTCCGCGCCGGCGATTCATCACGCCGATCTCGATGCGGGCTTTCTCATTACCGAGGATTTCGGCACAGCGCCGGTGACCGAAGGCGAGCCGCCGGCACCGATCGCCGAGCGCTATCAGGTCGCGACCGACATGCTGGCCCTGCTGCACAGCAAGTCGCTGCCGGAAACGCTGCCGCTGTCGCCGCATGTCGATTACGCCATTCCCGTCTTCGACACGAATGCATTGCTGGTCGAGATCGGCCTGATGCCGGAATGGTATCTGCCGGACCGCGACGCGCCGCTCGCAGATGACGCGCGCACTGAATTTGTCACGATGTGGCGCGAGCTGCTGGCGAAACCCGCTGCGGCGCCAAAGACCTGGGTACTGCGCGACTTCCATTCGCCGAATATCATCTGGCTCGGTGATCGCGAGGGCATCAATAAGGTCGGCGTAATCGATTTCCAGGACACGGTGCTCGGCCCCGCCGCCTATGATCTCGTCTCGCTGCTGCAGGACGCACGTATCGACGTGCCCGAGCATCTGGAGCTGACCATGCTGACGCGCTATATCAAGGCGCGGCGCGCAGCCGATCCCGCTTTCGATGCCGCGGCCTTTGCCGAGCTCTATGCAATCATGTCGGCACAGCGAAACACGCGACTGCTTGGTACATTTGCGCGGCTCAACCGCCGCGACGGCAAGCCGCATTATCTCAAGCACCAGCCGCGGATCTGGACCTATCTCAACCGCTCGCTGGCGCATCCGACGCTGGCGCCGTTCCAGCAGTGGTATGCAGCGCATGTACCACCGCCCCGCGGTTAGAGGCCCCTCCTTCCGAGACGAATCACGACCTCTGCGTCGTCATTGCGAGGAGCCCTTGCGACGAAGCAATCCAGCCCTCGCTTGTTGCCTTCTGGATTGCTTCGCTCGGCAAAATCGCAAGAGCAATTTTGCCGGCTCGCAATGACGGAGCCGTTGGTCCCGCTGATCGACTCACGCTCTAACACTTCCTTAACTACTTATTAGTCGCACGCGCTCTATCCTGCGCTTGAGTCCTGCACGTGCGGGGCTTGGCGTACTGGACAAGGGACGTGCCATGACGGAGCGGCGTGCCGGAGATCGGGTCGTTTTCGAGCGCGGCTTTCCTGCGCACATGATGGGCATCGACGGCACCTGGCGTCGCTCCTGCATCATGGAAGATATTTCCGAGACCGGCGCCAAACTCACCGTCGATGGTTCTGTTGAAGGATTGAACCTGAAAGAATTCTTCCTTCTGCTCTCATCAACCGGACTTGCCTATCGCCGCTGCGAACTCGGCTGGGTCAATGGCGACCAGATTGGTGTGAATTTTCTCAAACCCAACGACAAAAAGAAAAAGACGAAACGTTCCGAGACGCAGGAGGCAGAAACGTGACTGTACAGACGGGTGTAATTGTCGCATCCGCGTCATCTCGGCCCATTATGGCTCGATAGGTTCATGCATGCGACACGCCGCCGTGCTACCATCATTTCAGCTCAAAAATTCAAGAACGATTCCATCAAGGCCCATCATTCTACCAAGGCCAATGTCGCTATGTCCGTAAAACCCACCAAAGCAATGGTTCTCGCCGCCGGTCTCGGCCTGCGCATGCGACCGCTCACCGATAATCTGCCGAAGCCGCTGGTCCCTGTCGCAGGACAGCCGCTGCTGGATCACGTGCTCGACAAGCTCGCCGCTGCAGGCGTGACCGAAGCCGTCGTCAATGTGCATTACCTGCCCGACCAGATCATCGATCATGTCGCGACGCGCACCAAACCGAAGATCACCATTTCCGATGAGCGCGATCAGGTGCTCGGCACTGGCGGTGCCGTGGTGAAGGCACTGCCGCTGCTCGGCTCCGAGCCGTTCTATCATCTCAATGCCGACACGATGTGGATTGACGGCGTGCAGCCGAATCTCGCGCGTCTTGCGGAGGCCTTCGATCCCGCACGTATGGACATCCTGCTGCTGATGGCGCCGACCGCCAACAGCATCGGCTACGCCGGATGCGGTGACTACGCGATGCTTACCGATGGTGCGCTGCGTCGCCGCAAGGAGAATCAGGTCGTGCCGTTCGTCTATGCCGGTGTCGCGATCCTGTCACCGGCGCTCTTCAAGGATGCGCCATCCGGTGAATTTTCGCTGACCAAACTGTTCGACAAGGCCAACGAGCAGGAACGCCTGTTCGGGCTGCGCATGGAAGGCGTCTGGATGCATGTCGGCACGCCCGACGCCGTGCGCGCCGCGGAAGACGCGTTCCTCGCCAGCGTCGCCTGAGTTTCCTGCGACTCCCGTCGCCTTTCCAGCCATGCCATGATGCACCCTGATCACGAATCAGGGTGTTCATGCGCGTCTTCAACATTCCATCCTCTGCGCCGTTCCTGCGCACGCTGATCACCGCGCTTGTCGACGGTGATCTCGTCGAGGGATTTTCCGCGCGCGGCGCGCCGGAGAAACTGGCTGAAGTCACCCTGTATCTGCCGACACGCCGCGCCGGCCGCATGGCGCAGGAGATATTCCTCGACGTGCTCGGGACCGACGCCGTGCTGCTGCCGCGTATCGTTCCGCTCGGCGATGTCGACGAGGAAGAACTGGCCTTCGCGCAGGCAGCATCGCCTGAGGCGCTCGAAAGGCTCGATGCACCTCCCGCGCTCGACGGATTGCAGCGCCGGCTTCTGCTGGCGCAACTGATTGCCGCATGGGCGAAGCAACTTGCACCGGGCGATCCCACGCAGACACCGCTCGTGGTCGGTGGCCCCGCCTCCACGCTCGCTCTGGCCGACGATCTGGCGCGGCTGATGGACGACATGGCGACGCGCAAGGTCGACTGGAGCGCGCTGGACGGGCTGGTGCCCGACGCGCTCGATCAGTATTGGCAACTCACGCTGCAGTTTCTGAGCATCGCCAGGAACGTATGGCCAGACATCCTCGCCGCACACAATGCGATTGAGCCTGCGGTGCGCCGCGATCTGCTGATCGATGCTGAAGCTTCGCGCCTGAAGGCCCACAAAGGCGGCCCCATCATCGCCGCCGGCTCGACCGGCTCGATGCCGACCACCGCGAAGTTCCTGCGCGAGGTCGCACAGCTGCCGCAGGGTGCTGTCGTCCTCCCCGGCCTCGATACTGATCTCGACGACACCGCGTGGAATATGATCGGCGGCACGAAGGATGCGTTCGGTCGCACAGAGTCGTCCGCATCGAACCATCCGCAATTCGCGCTGCATGCGCTGCTGGAGCGCTTCGGCATCACGCGCCGCGATGTGACGACGCTCGGCACGCCGTCACCGCAGGGCCGCGAATTGCTGGCCTCGGAGGCGATGCGGCCATCCAATGCCACGGCGCAGTGGCATACACGACTGGCGCAGCCCGCCGTCGACCAGAAAATCGCGACCGGCATGCAGAAGCTCTCTGTGATCGCCGCCGCCAATCCGGAAATGGAAGCACTGGCCATCGCGATTGCCATGCGCGAAGCCCACGAACTGATGAAGTCCGCAGCCCTGGTGACGCCCGACCGCGCGCTGGCGCGCCGGGTGATGGCCGCACTCGGGCGCTGGAATCTGATCTACGACGATTCCGGCGGCGACGCGCTGACAGAAACATCGGCCGGCATTTTCGCGCGCCTCATTGCCGAAGTTACGGCAAAGCAGCTTGAGCCGGCGACATTGCTAGCGCTGTTGAAACATCCACTGTTTCGTCTCGGCGCCGCGGCGAACGCATGGACAGATGACATCGAGACGCTCGAACTGGCACTATTGCGCGGCACGCGGCCGACGCCCGGCACCGCGGGACTCGCACAGGACTTCGCGCGCTTCCGCGACGAACTCGGCAAGCTGCGCCGCCGCGAAGCGTCGATGCTGCACGGTGCCGAGCCACGCGCAAAACTCAACGACGATCGCCTCGACCGCGCCGAAGACCTGATCGCGGCATTGCGCGCAGCGCTCGCGCCGTTGGAGAGCATCCACCCCATCAAGCCCATCGATTTCGCCGAGGTCGCGCTGCGGCATCGCGAGGCGATCAAACTGTTGTCGCGCGACGACAGGGGCAACGACGTCGCGCTTGTGGGGCGCGAGGGCACAGCGCTGACCAAGGCATTCGACGATCTCGTCGTCATGGAGACCGTCGAGACCGAGAGTGGCGACGAAGAGCGACTACGCCCCAGCGGGCTGATGATGCAGCTCCGCGATTATCCCGATGTATTTCACACCGCCTTCGCCGACCGCATCGTGCGCCGGCCGGAGGTCGCCAATGCGACTTTGCGCATCTACGGCCAGCTCGAAGCACGGCTGACGCAATCGGATCGTGTGATCCTTGGCGGTCTCGTCGAAGGCATCTGGCCGCCATCGCCGCGAATCGATCCCTGGCTGAGCCGCCCGATGCGGCATCAGCTCGGCCTCGATCTGCCGGAGCGCCGTATCGGCCTCACCGCGCATGACTTCGTGCAACTGCTCGGTACCGAAGACGTCATCCTGAGCTACGCCGCGAAAGTCGGCGGCGCGCCGGCGGTCGCATCGCGTTTCCTGCATCGGCTCGAAGCCGTCGCTGGGGAAACCCGCTGGGACGCGGCGCTGGCCGCGGGCGAGCACTATGTTCGCTATGCCGAAGAGCTCGATAAACCCGAGACCGTCACGCCGATTGCCCAGCCGGAGCCGCGCCCGCCACGCGCCGCACGTCCGCTCAGGCTGTCGGTCACCGCCATCGAGGACTGGCTGCGCGATCCCTATACGATCTATGCCAAATATATTCTGGGTCTGGCGCCGCTCGATCCCGTCGACATGCCGCTGTCTGCGGCCGACCGGGGATCGGCGATCCATGCGTCGCTCGGCGACTTCACCATGGAATACAGCAAGGCGCTGCCTGACGATCCCGCGCGTGAGCTGCGCAGGATCGGCGATCGACATTTTGCGCCCCTGATGGCGCGGCCTGAGGCGCGCGCATTGTGGTGGCCGCGCTTCCTGCGCATCGCGTCGTGGTTTGGCGCCTGGGAAATCGACCGCCGCATCAATGTCGCCAGCATCGACGCGGAAGTGCGCGGCGAGATCAAGATCCCGCTCGATCACGGCCGCGTCTTTCATCTCTCGGCCCGCGCCGACCGTATCGAACATCGCAGCGATCGCACCTTCGCGCTGCTTGACTACAAGACCGGCCAGCCGCCAACCGGCAAGCAGGTGCGCATGGGCCTGTCGCCACAGCTCACATTGGAAGCCGCGATCCTGCGCGAAGGCGGCTTTGCCGGCATTGCTGCGGAATCCTCCGTCAGCGAGCTGGTCTATGTCCGGCTCAGCGGCAACAACCCGCCCGGCGAAGAGCGGCTGCTCGAACTGAAAATCGAGCGCAAGGATGAGCCGCAGTTGCCCGACGATGCCGCGATCGAAGCGCGCGCCAAGCTGGAAGCGCTGATCCGCAGCTTCGAGGACGAAGCCACCGCCTATACGTCGCTCAGCCTGTCCATGTGGTCGAACCGCTATGGCAGTTATGACGATCTGGCGCGGATCAAGGAGTGGTCGGCCAATGGTGGCGGCGGGGGAGGCGAGTCATGAGCGGCCCGCGCAATATCCCGCCCGCAGCGAGTGCAAAGCAGCAGCTCGCATCGGATCCGGCTTCCTCGGTGTTCGTTTCAGCGAATGCCGGTTCCGGGAAGACCTATGTGCTGGTCAACCGCGTGATCCGACTGCTGCTCGATGGCGTGCCGCCCGAGAAGATTCTCTGCGTCACCTTCACCAAAGCCGCGGCGGCCAATATGGCAGAGCGCGTGTTCACGCGGCTCGGTCACTGGGTCACGCTGGATGACGCTGCACTCGACGCGGAAATCAAAAATGCCGGCGTTCCCGCGTCGAACAGCAGATTGCGGTCGCGGGCGCGCGAATTGTTCGCCAGTGCACTGGAGACGCCGGGTGGTCTGAAAGTCCAGACCATCCACGCGCTGTGTACGCGACTGCTGCAGCAGTTTCCGTTCGAGGCCAATGTGCCGGCGCGGTTCAGCGTGCTCGACGACCGCGACCAGAACGAGATGATGGAGCGCGCCAGCCTGCAGGTGCTGCTGCACGCCGCTGCGGCGCCCAACAGTGCCGAGGGCCGCGCGCTGACGACCGCCATGACCTCGGCGGCAGACGTCACGTTCCGCGATGTCGTGCGCGAGGCGAGTCTGTCACGGGACCAGTTCCTGGCCTGGATCGAGCGTGCCGGCTCGACCGACGCCGCGATGGCGCAACTCTCAGCCACGCTGGGCGTGACGCCCGGCGATACCAAAGAGAGCGTCGAACTGGAGATTATCGACGGACCGCATCTGCCGCGCGAGCGCTGGATACCGGCCGCCGAAATCTTCGAGACCGGTAGCAAGACCGACAACGATCAAGCAGCGCGGCTGCGCGAGGCATTGACGCTGTCGGGCGCCGAACAGGTCGAGAAATATCTCGAACTGTTCCTGACCAAAGACCAGTCGCTCCGCAAATCGCTTGCGACCAAGAAGATCGCCGACAGCCGGCCGGATCTGCTGGCGGCCCTGCAGCGCGAAGGCGACCGTGTCATCCCGCTGCTGGAACGCCGCCGCGCTGTCGCCATGCGCGAGCGCACCCAGTCGCTGCTGGTGATCGCCAGCCAGGTCGCGGAGAATTATCGCCGCGAGAAAAACGAACGCGGCCTTTTGGATTACGACGACCTGATCGCGCGCACGCTGGAGATGCTCGATCGGGTGTCGTCGAGCTGGGTGCATTTCAAGCTCGATCGCGGCGTCGATCACGTGCTGATCGACGAGGCGCAGGATACCTCGCCGCGGCAATGGGACATCATCACCCATCTGATCTCGGAATTCACCTCCGGCGAAGGTGCGCGCGACGGGCTCAAGCGCACGATCTTCGCCGTCGGCGACGAGAAGCAATCGATCTTCTCGTTCCAGGGCGCAGCACCGCGCGAATTCGATCTGCGGCGCAAGGCGCTCCAAAGCCGCTTCAAGGACGCCGGGATGAAATTCGATCCCATCGCGTTCAGCCATTCTTTCCGGTCGGGCTCAGCCATTCTGCGATCGGTCGACCACGTGTTTCGCGAGGAAGCGATCTTCCGCAGTATCCACGCCGTGGAGAACGGCTATCCCATTCATGAAACGCTGGAGGATGCCGGTCCCAGCCTGATCGACCTCTGGGAGCTGGAGCAGCCCGACGACCGGCCCAGCATCGAAGGCTGGCAGGCGCCGTTCGACAAGCGCTCCGAAACAAGTCCCGAAGTGAAGCTCGCACGCCGTGTCCAGACCGAAATCAAGGACCTGATCACGGCGAAGACGGAGACCGGGCCTATCGGCAAGCGCCGCGCGCTGCGCTATGGCGACATGCTGGTGCTGGTGCGCCGCCGCGGCAAGGCCTTCGACGCCATCATCCAGGCGCTGAAACATGCCGGCATTCCCGTCGCCGGTGCCGACCGGCTGAAGCTCACCGAACATATCGCCATCATCGACCTGATGAACCTGGCCGACGCGCTGCTGCTACCGCAGGACGATCTCGCATTGGCGACCGGATTGAAGAGCCCACTATTCGGCCTCGATGACGATGACCTGTTCAAGCTGGCCTATGAGCGCACCGGATCGCTGCGCGACGCACTCGGCGAAAAGGCGGCGAGCGATCCCAAGCTCGGCAGCGCTTTCAAGCGGCTCATCGCTTGCGAGAAGCGCTTTGCCAGCGAGACGCCTTTTGCGTTCTATGCCTGGCTGCTCGGCGGTGATCACGGCCGCGCGCGCATTCTGCGTCGGCTCGGCCATGAGGCCAATGACGCGCTCGACGAATTTCTCGAACTCGCGCTGGGCTATGAGCGCAAGGCGCCGGCCTCGCTGCAGGGCTTCGTCGCATGGCTGCGGGCAGCCGATACCGAAGTGAAGCGCGACATGGAGATCACGCGCAACGAAGTTCGCGTGATGACCGTGCACGGCGCCAAGGGCCTTGAAGCGCCTGTCGTGTTCATGGTCGACACCACGTCATCACCGGCGGATTCACAGCGGCTCAATTTGATCCATCTCCCGCAGGGCAACGCCGCACCGAACAGCCCGGGCGTCGTGGTCTGGGCCGGCAAGAAGGCGGACGATCCGCCAGCAGTCGCGGCGGCGCGCGCCGACATGATCCGCGATACCGAGGACGAATATCGCCGGCTGCTTTATGTGGCGATGACGCGCGCGGCCGATCGCCTGATCGTTGGCGGCTGCATGCCCGGCAACCGCAACGAGGTGCGGCCGCTGTCCTGGTACGACCTGATCCAGAAGGGCCTGGAGAATTCCGGGCTGCAGATGCAGAGCGTGCCGCCGCCGGACGGCGTGGTGAAACGCTATACGCGCGTGGAAGACGTGACACCGGCGCCTGGCGCGATGGCGCCTGTCGCAGCAGGTGCGCCCATCGTGCTGCCGTCCTGGATGCGCGACAAGGTCGGCGACCAGCCGCACCGCGAAAGCCTGTTGCGCCCATCAGATGCCGACGACGATGACGACGGCCGCGGACAGCGCTCGGGCGAATCCGAACGGCTGCGCCAACTGGCCTTGCAGCGCGGCAACCTCGTGCATCGCCTGTTGCAATCGCTGCCCGACATCACCGCCGAGAAGCGTCGCGAGACCGCCCTGAATTTCCTCGCCCGCAACGCCCATGACTGGACCGATCTCGACCGGGTGGCGCTGGCCACGCAGGTGCTGTCGCTGATCGGCGATCCGCGCCTCGCGGAACTGTTTGCCCCCGGCAGTCGCGCCGAGGTGGCGGTGGCCGGACGACTGACGCGAAAGGACGGATCGCCTGTGCTCGTCTCGGGCCAGATCGACCGGCTGGTCCTGACCAAAACCGAGATCCGGATCGTCGACTACAAGACCAACCACAACCCGCCGCGCAAGCTGATCGAGGCGCCCAAGGCCTATATCCGGCAGCTGGCGCTGTATCGCGGCGTGCTCGCCAAGTTATACCCAGATCGGCCGATCCGGGCCGCCCTGCTCTGGACGGAAACGCTTGAAATGATGGAGATTTCCGGTGCTGCGCTGGACGCGGAGCTGGCCGCCATCATCTCACTGTGACCAACCTTGACCCGGCAAGGGGGCGTTCATAGGTTGGATGCATCATTCCAGCGCGCGAATCTTCCAGCGCGCCTTTCATTGAACAGGACGAGGATACGATCATGGCCGTTGGCAAGGTGACAGACGCCGATTTCGAAGCGGAAGTGCTCAAGGCGACCGGCCCGGTCGTGATCGATTTCTGGGCCGAGTGGTGCGGTCCCTGCCGCATGATCGCGCCGGCGCTCGACGAAATCTCCGCTGCCATGGGCGAAAAGGTCACCATCCTGAAGCTCAACGTCGACGAGAACCCGAAGACCGCATCGAAGTATGGCGTGATGTCGATCCCGACGCTGATGATCTTCAAGGGCGGCGAAATGGCCTCGCGCCAGGTCGGCGCCGCGCCGAAGGCGAAGCTGCAGCAGTGGATCAGCGCCGCGGTCTGATCGCGCGCTTTATTCGAGAATTTACGGCCGGTGATTTTCACCGGCCGTTTTTGTTTTGTGTACCTAACCTCGCCCCGCTTGCGGGGAGAGGGAAGCGACGCCGACCGTTTTTCTTTGCATCAGCGAATCCACCCGGTCGCCAGCGCGCTCGCCCATTCCGCTCGCTGGTTCTGCAACGCCAGTTCGGCCATCGCGGCGTGATCATACGGCACCTGACGGAACGTCACCTGCCATCGCTCGCCCGCCTTCTCGATAATTGCGTAGCAGGCGTCGGGCGTGCCGACTTCCAGCGTGTGCGGATAGGGCGTGACGTCGCGATAGCCGGGGCCACCGACGCTACCGGGATTGACGATCATGCGGCCGTCGCGAAGCCTGACGGCACGCGCGATGTGGGTGTGTGCGCAGAGAATCAGCGATTGCGTGATACCCCCCGCCTTCTCCTCGATGGCTTCGATCGGGGCCATATGCACGATGCCTTCGGGCGTCACCGCTTCCATCCAGTAGGTGTTGTCGTCATCGGGCGTCGCGTGAACGAGATAGACCTCACCCTGATAAATCGTGCTGAAGGGCAGCGCGCGCAGCCAGTCCATCTGCTCTGGTTCTAGCTGGCTGTGTGCCAGCCGATCGGACGGCCACATGTCGTCAAGCTTGTAGTCGGTGATGTAGCGATCATGATTGCCGCGGACATTGGTGGCATTGAGGCCCATCATGATGTCCACCGCACGGCGCGCATCGAGCGCACCGCTGGCCATATCACCAAGATTGACGATATCGGTGATACCCTGGGTACGGATATCGGCGACAACCGCCTCAAGGGCAAAGTGATTGCCGTGAACGTCGGCAATGGCAGCGAAGCGCATCGAACCTCCCTAAAATCAAGCAAAGATCAATCAGAGATCACTTGTATCGATCTATGCAGGGAGCGTGCCGTTCTCCGCAAGTACATGACCGGCCAGATAGAGCGAGCCTGCAATCAGGATCCGCGGAGGCACTTCATAGGCGAGCCGGGTGAGGGATTGCAGCGCATCGGCGACGCTCGGCGCTGTCTCGACGCGCATGCCGAGACTCCGCGCGGCATCGGCCAGCGCTTCCGGCGCCATGGCGCCGTCGCGGCCAGGGATTTTCACCGCAATGATATGGCGGGTCTGGCCGGCGAAATTCGCCAGGAAGCCCGTCGCATCCTTGTTGGCCATCATGCCGGCGATCACCACCAGAGGCCGCGGCACGCGCTCTTCGAGATCGCCAAGCGCGGCTGCGATGACGCGCCCGCCATCGGCATTGTGGCCGCCGTCAAGCCAGACTTCGGAATCGGCGGGCGCCACCGCGACGAGCTTGCCCGATGTCAGCCGCTGCATCCGCGCCGGCCATTCGGCGCGCGCGACACCTGTCTCATAGGCGGCAGGATCGATCTTGAAGATATCTAGCGCGCGCAATGTCGCAATGGCCAGACCCGCATTGCCGAACTGATGGCGCCCGAACAGGCGTGGTGCGGCGATATCCATCAGCCCGCGATCGTCCTGATACACGAGACGCCCGCGCTCGATATTGACGTGCCATTCCTGCCCGGCGCTGATGAGCCGCGCATGCATCTTGCGCGCCTGCTGCTCGATCACGTCAGTGGCCTCCGGCGATTGCTCGACCGTGATGACCGGCACGCGGCGCTTGATGATGCCGGCTTTCTCGGCGGCGATCTTCGCGAGCGTGTCGCCCAGAAAATCCGTGTGGTCGATGGCGATCGGGGTCAGCACGCAGGCGATGGGCGCTTCGATCACATTGGTCGCGTCGAGCCGCCCGCCGAGACCGACTTCGAGCAGCACGACGTCGGCGGGATGCTTCGCGAACAGATCGAACGCGACCGCGGTCTCGGCCTCGAACAACGTGATCGGTGCGCCGGCATTGACCGTCTCGACATGGGCGAAAGCCGCGCGCAATGCGTCGTCGCTCACCAACGTGCCGGCAAGCCGGATGCTCTCATTCATGCGGACGAGATGCGGCGAGGTATACACGTGGACGCGCAGGCGGGCGGCCTCACAGACCGCGCGTAGATAAGCGATGGTCGAGCCCTTGCCGTTGGTGCCGGCAACATGGATCACGGGGGGCAGCTTGCGCTCGGGATTGCCGAGCTGCGCCATCAGCCGCTGCATGCGGTCCAGTGACAGATCGATGGCGTTCGGATGCAGCTTGGAGAGCCGCGCCAGAATCTCGCCGAGGTCGGGCGACGATGGCGGCGCGGAGGTGCTCACGCGTGCGCGGCCGGCACCGCGTCCGGAGCCACGAGGATCTCGGCCGGAATGCTCTCCGCGCGCGGCGGGCTCGCAATGGCCGGAGACTTCGTCAGCAGACGGCAGAGACGCGCCAGCGTCGGCTTCAGATCGTGGCGATGCACCACCATATCGATCATGCCGTGGTCACGCAGATATTCGGCACGCTGGAAACCTTCCGGCAGCTTCTCGCGGATGGTCTGTTCGATCACGCGCGCACCGGCAAAGCCGATCAGCGCGCCCGGCTCAGCGATCTGCACATCGCCCAGCATGGCATAAGATGCGGTGACGCCGCCGGTGGTCGGATTGGTCAGCACCACGATGTAAGGCAGCTTGGCCTCGCGCAGCATCTGCACGCCGACGGTCGTGCGCGGCAGTTGCATCAGCGACAGAATGCCTTCCTGCATCCGAGCGCCGCCGGAAGCCGCGAACACGATGAAGGGCGACTTCTTCTCGACCGCGAGTTCGAGCCCGCGCACCAGCGCTTCACCGGCAGCCATGCCGAGCGAACCGCCCATGAAATCGAAATCCTGTACGGCGACGACGACGCCGGAGCCTTCCATCTTGCCGTAACCGACCTTCACCGAATCGTTCATGCCGGTCTTGGTGCGCGCATCCTTGATGCGGTCGACATATTTGCGCTCGTCGCGAAACTTCAGCGGATCGGCAATCACTTCGGGCAGCGCGACGTCGTACCAGGTCTCGTTGTCGAAGATCGACTTCATGCGGGCGGTGGCGCCCATGCGCATGTGATAGTTCGAGCCGGGAATGACGAACTGGTTGCTCTCGACGTCCTTATAGAACACGAGCTGTCCGGTATCCGGGCACTTGATCCAGAGGTTCTCGGGCGTATCGCGCTTGAGGATGCTGCGGATCTTCGGCCGGACGACGTTGGTGAGCCAATTCATATGTGTCTCCGCGTCGCTGAGATGGTGCGTCGCTCTGATATCTATATGGCGGCCAGGACGGAGCCCGGCAACCGTTGTTCCCGGTTGATGGAGGCCAATTGTGGCTTATTCCGCAGCCTGTTTGGCCCCATGAACGCCCTGGGCGAGGGCTGCGGCCAGATCGGCGACCGCACTGACGGTCCTGGCCGTGGCCTTGCCATCGGAATCCAGCGAGCCTTTCAGCGCATCGATCAGCGCCGTTCCGACCACCGCGCCGTTGGCATGCCGCGCGATGTCATGCGCCGCTTCCGGCGTCCGGATGCCGAAACCGACACAGACCGGCAGCTTGGTGTGACGCTTGATCCGCGCCACGGCCGTGCTCACGACGGATGAATCCGCGCTGGCCGAGCCGGTGATGCCGGTGACCGAGACGTAATAGACGAAGCCCGACGTGTTCGCGAGCACCGCCGGGAGGCGCTTATCATCGGTGGTCGGCGTGGCCAGACGGATGAAGTTCAATCCGGCTTTGATTGCCGGCAGGCAGAGCTCTGCGTCTTCTTCCGGCGGTAGGTCGACGATGATCAGACCATCCACGCCGGCAGCCTTTGCGTCGGGCAGGAATTTATCGACGCCGTAGATATAGATCGGATTGTAGTAGCCCATCAGCACGATCGGCGTCTTGTTGTCGGAGCTGCGGAAGTCGCGCACGAGCTGCAGCGTCTTCTTCAGCGTCATGCCGGCCTGCAGCGCGCGCAGGCCCGCGGCCTGGATCGACGGGCCGTCAGCCATCGGATCGGTAAAGGGCATGCCGATCTCGATGATATCGGCGCCGGCCTTCGGCAGCGCCTTGACGATTTCCAGCGCAGTGGCGGGATCGGGATCGCCGGCCATCACGAAAGTCACGAAAGCCGCGCGGCCTTCGGCCTTGAGTTCGGCGAAACGGGTATCGATGCGGGTGGTCACGACTGCCTGCCCTTCAGGATATCGCCGACCTGCGGGACGTCCTTGTCGCCGCGGCCGGAGAGGTTGACGACCATCAGGTGATCCTTCGGCAGCGTTGGCGCGAGTTCGCTCACCTTGGCGAGGGCATGCGCCGGCTCCAGTGCCGGGATGATGCCTTCGAGTTTCGACAGCAGCTGAAATGCGGTGAGCGCTTCTTCATCCGTCGCCGACAGATACTTCACGCGGCCGATCGTATGCAGCCACGAATGTTCGGGGCCGATGCCAGGATAATCGAGGCCCGCGGAGATCGAATGGCCTTCCTGGATCTGGCCGTCTTCATCCATCAAGAGATAGGTACGGTTGCCATGCAGCACGCCGGGACGGCCGCCAGCAATCGATGCGGCGTGCAGGTTGGTGAGCCCGTGGCCCGCCGCTTCGACGCCGTAGATGTCAACCGATGGATCGTCGAGAAACGGATGGAAGAGCCCCATCGCATTGGAGCCGCCGCCGATGCAGGCGATCAACGAATCCGGCAAACGACCTTCGATCTCCTGCATCTGCACACGAGTTTCCTCGCCGATGATCGACTGGAAGTCGCGCACCATCATCGGATACGGATGCGGGCCGGCGACGGTGCCGATGCAATAGAACGTGTCGTGCACATTGGTGACCCAATCGCGCAGCGCCTCGTTCATCGCATCCTTCAGCGTGCGCGCACCGACCTGCACCGGTACCACCTTGGCGCCGAGCATTTCCATGCGGATCACATTGGGCTGCTGACGCGCGACGTCCACCGCACCCATATAGACGATGCATTCGAGGCCGAAGCGCGCGCAGAGCGTCGCCGTCGCCACGCCATGCTGGCCAGCGCCGGTCTCGGCAATGATGCGCTTCTTGCCCATACGGCGCGCAACCATGATCTGGCCGAGCACATTGTTCACCTTGTGCGAGCCGGTATGGTTCAGCTCCTCGCGCTTCAGATAGATTTTTGCGCCACCGAGATGTTCGGTGAGACGTTCCGCGAAATAGAGCGGCGACGGGCGACCGACATAGGCCTTGAGATAACCGTCCATCTCCTTGCGGAAGGCGGGATCGGCCTTGGCGTCCTCATAGGCCTTCTGCAGGTCAAGGATCAGCGGCATCAGCGTCTCGGCGACGAAGCGGCCGCCGAAAATGCCGAAGTGACCGGTGTCGTCGGGACCGGACCGATAGGAATTGGGAATGGCTTGAGTCATCAGGTCGTCAACTCTTCCGTTGCGCGCGCGGCGCGGATGAAAGCGCGGATCATGTCGGGATCCTTGATGCCCGGCGCGCTTTCCACGCCGGACGAAATATCGACACCGCCGGCCCGCGTGATGCGCAGGGCCTCGGCGACATTGGCGGCAGTGAGGCCGCCCGATACCATGAAGGGCAGCTTCAGATCGAGGTCTTCGAGCAGATGCCAGTCGAAGACCTCACCGAGACCACCGGGACGCGTTGCATCCTTCGGCGGTTTGGCATCGAACAGGATGCGATCGCAGACCGCGGCATAGCCGGGCAATGCGGCGAGATCGGCCCTGGTCTCGACGGCGAGCGCCTTCATCACCGGAAGGCCGAACCTCTGTTTGATATCACGCACCCGCGCCACGCTTTCGTTGCCGTGGAGCTGCAGGATATCGGGCCTCAAGGCATCGATACTGTTTTCGAGATCCGCGTCGTCGGCATCCACCGACAGCGCGACCTTCACGGCGCGCCCCTTCGACTGCTTGCCCAAAGCCCGCGCAACATCGAGCGTGACGTGACGCGGCGACGGCGGGAAGAACACGAAGCCGACCATATCCGCGCCGCCGACCAGAGCCGCGTCGAGCGTCTCCGGAGTGGATAGGCCGCAGATTTTGACGATCAGAGACATGCTTCAAATGGCCGCTGGTAATACCGGGAATGGCGGGAAAAGCCTATGCGCGGGGTTCTACAACGTCGCGCCGGACTTGTCTCGCTCACCGGCCATATAGGAGGAACCCGGCGCCGGAAGCCGCTGCACACCGTTCCGTGACGTGGTCGCGGTATGGGCGCGCAGATCGGCCAGTTCTGCACGGGCCCGCCTGATATCGACCTCATGCTGACGTGCTGCGCGGCGCCAGTGCCCTTGCCTGAACCAGGTCGCCATTCCCCCTGCGATGACGCCCAGGATGGCCGACAGGATGATCACAACGAATAGCGGCAACGTGGCACCGACCGCGGGATCGCTGCTGTTGAACGGATCGAAGGAGACCGTGACCATATGACGGTTGGCGACGGCGAACACGACGAAGACGATCGCGAGGGGGATGATCAGCAGGGCTGAGAAGAATTTGCGCATCAACGTCTCTCGCGAAGGCGATGCGGGCGCGCATGCCGCTAATTGGCTCAGACCTGTCGGCCCGAATGCGCGCTACCTCAAAGTTCTTTATGACGCCGCGCTGGCTTCCGGCGCACCATTCTCACGGTTGAGCCGCTCGCGCATTTCCTTGCCGGTCTTGAAGAACGGAACGCTCTTCTGGTCTACCGGAACATGCTCGCCAGTCCGCGGATTGCGGCCTGCGCGGGCCGGGCGATGCTTCACCGAGAATGCACCGAAGCCGCGGAGTTCGACACGGTCACCGCGTGCCAGCGCAGCCACGATCTCATCGAGAATCGCATTCACAATGTTCTCAACATCCCGCTGGTAGAGGTGCGGGTTATGCTCAGCGATGCGTTGAACGAGTTCGGATTTGATCATCGAGACGTTGGACTCTGAACGGGAGGATGCATTTCCGTGAAAATGCCTTGAACTGTCAAGACGCTAAATGAATTCGGGCACCTTCGAAAATGCGTGACAAATGCCCGAAACCGTTGTTGCAGCCTTCCTTGCAGTGCGGAAAGAACAAGACGAGCAGTTCCCTAGTTGGTGGTGGCCGGCCGCCACAGCGCCAGCATGCCATCGAGGCCGAAGCCGTCCATGGCCTGCGCGAGACCGGCCTGCTCAACCTGCCGCGCGATCGCGTTGAGACCCACTGCATCGAGTGTGATCGTCGCAGCAGCGCGCAGGAAGGTGAAATCGCTGAATTTAGGCGTCAGCTTGAAGTCGCGAACCGGCAGGTCGCTCTTGATCTTCTTCTCGGATACCAGCCACGCCACGGCAGCTTTCTCGTCGCCAAGCTGATCAATCAGCTTGAGGTCCACGGCCTGGCGCCCCGTGAAAACACGGCCATCGGCGACTTTCTGTAGTTGCGCGTCATCCATGGCGCGGCGGCTCTGCACAAGCCCACGGAACCAGCCATAGGAGTCCTTCACGAGCGATTCCAGCGCTGCCCGCGCCTCCGGGCTGGTCGGCTCGAAACCATTGGGCGCCGCCTTCAGGGGCGAGGATTTGACCTGCTCGACCTCGACACCGACGGTCTTCATCAACCCCGTGAAATTGGGAAACTGGAACAGAACACCGATGGAGCCGACCAGCGAGCTCTGCTGCGCAACGATATGGTCGGATGCGAGTGCCGCGATGTAGCCGCCCGATGCGGCCAGGCCCTCGACGACAACGACCATCGGTTTCTTGGCCTTGAGGCGCATCAGCGCGTCATAGAGCTGCTCGGAGCCAGCCGTGGTGCCGCCCGGCGAATTGATATGTACCACCACCGCCGCCGCCGATGACTTCTCCAGCCGCTCCAGCGCCTCGACGCGATCATTGTTGCTCTGGATCAGGCCCTCGATCTTGATGCGCGCAATCGCCCCCGACGACGACAGCGCCTCGGAGCCCGACCGTGTCACGACGACGCCGACGACGACCACAGCAGCGACCGCGGCCAGCACCGCTGCCACGCGCCAGAACGTCAGCTTGCGACGTATCCTGCGGCGATCGACGATCACATCGGAATCAAGCGACATCGGAAATCTCCTAAGCCCTCGGCGAGAGCTGCGTCTGGCGGATGCTGCATCTGTCGTCCGGGCAGCGTTTACTTGAGGTATCTCAAATACATCAATTGCGAGGCAATATGAAGAAAACATGGTCGAAACAGCAAAAAGGGCCCCGGTGAAACCGGGGCCCCAATTGGTAGCAACAAGTGAGTCGAAACTTACTTGCGCGCTTACTTGTCGGTGCTCTGCTTGAGCGCCTTGCCGAGAATGTCGCCAAGGGTCGCGCCCGAATCCGACGATCCGTACTGCGCGATGGCTTCCTTCTCTTCCGCCACTTCGAGAGCCTTGATCGACACCTGGACCTTGCGGGCCTTCTTGTCGAACTGGATCACGCGGGCATCGACCTTCTCGCCGACAGCGAAACGTTCAGCGCGCTGATCCGAACGCTCGCGCGCCAGTTCCGAACGCTTGATGAAGGTCGTGAAGTCGGTGCCGGCGATCTGAACGTCGATGCCGGATTCCTTCACTTCGATCACTTCGCAAGTCACGACAGCGCCCTTCTTGACGTCGCCCGGCTCTGCGAAGGGGTCGCCTTCGAGCTGCTTGACGCCGAGCGAGATGCGCTCCTTCTCGACATCCACGTCGAGGACGATGGCCTTGACCATGTCGCCCTTCTTGAAGTTGTCGATGACCTGCTCACCCGGCTGCTTCCAGTCGAGGTCGGAGAGATGGACCATGCCGTCCACGTCGCCTTCGAGACCCAGGAACAGACCGAACTCGGTCTTGTTCTTGACTTCGCCTTCGACGGTCGAACCGACCGGGAACTTCTCGACGAACACTTCCCACGGATTGCGCATGGTCTGCTTGAGACCGAGCGAAATGCGGCGCTTGACGCTGTCGACTTCGAGAACCTGCACTTCGACTTCCTGCGAGGTCGAAACGATCTTGCCGGGGTGCATGTTCTTCTTGGTCCACGACATCTCCGACACGTGGATCAGGCCTTCGATGCCCGGCTCCAGTTCGACGAATGCGCCGTAGTCGGTGATGTTGGTGACGCGACCCGAGAAGCGTGCGTTCAGCGGGTACTTCGCCTCGATGCCCTGCCACGGATCGTCGAGCAGCTGCTTCATGCCGAGCGAGATACGGTGGGTCTCGTGGTTGATCTTGATGATCTTGACCTTGACCGTCTGACCGATGGTGAGCACTTCGGTCGGATGGTTGACGCGGCGCCACGCGATATCGGTGACGTGCAGCAGGCCGTCGATACCGCCGAGGTCAACGAACGCACCGTAATCGGTGATGTTCTTGACGACGCCGTCGATGACCTGACCCTCTTCGAGGTTCTGGACCAGTTCCTGACGCTGTTCGGCGCGGGTCTCTTCGAGAACCGTGCGACGCGACACGACGATGTTGCCGCGGCGGCGATCCATCTTGAGGATCTGGAACGGCTGCGAGTTGTTCATCAGCGGGGCGACGTCGCGGATCGGACGAATGTCCACCTGCGAACGCGGCAGGAAGGCCACTGCGCCGTCGAGATCGACGGTGAAGCCACCCTTGACCTGGTTGAAGATGACGCCGTGAACCTTCTCGTTGTTGTTGAAGGCCTTCTCGAGCTTGCCCCAGCTCTCTTCGCGGCGGGCCTTGTCGCGCGACAGAACGGCTTCGCCCAGTGCGTTTTCGATCCGGTCGAGGAACACTTCGACTTCGTCGCCGACCTTGAGTTCGCTGTCACGGCCGGGACCGGCGAATTCGCGCAGTGCCACACGGCCTTCAGTCTTCAGGCCGACGTCGATGACGGCCATGTCCTTTTCAATCGCAACCACGATGCCCTTGATGACAGAGCTTTCCTGAAGGTTGCCGCCCGCGAAGGACTCATCGAGCATTGCCGCGAAATCATCGCGGGAAGGATTATACGAAGAAGCAGTCGAAGCCATTTGTTCTCCAGATGCGGGTATCGCCGGCCGTTCGGGTTAATGGGCGTCTCAAATGTGAAGTGTCAGGGGTCCGCAACCTCTAACGACCGCCTTGCAGGAGGATGCAAGAACGGGCCGGCAGCATGCCTTCACGATCGAAACGTGGGTAGGGTCTTGATGGTGTCCGGAGCCTGAAGCGCGTATCGCAGCTCGAGATCGGGAGCGGGCTTTCCTCCAATGACGGCAACGGTTTTGTCTGAGGTCTTTCAGAAAGAAAGAAAAATCAGACCCGTTGCCGGCCCGCTCGGACGGCCTCGACAATGTCGATGGCGGCCCGGACGCCGCCTTCTATATCCAAATTGGAGTTATCCAGCAAGTATGCATCCGTGGCCGGCTTCAGAGGCGCAATCGGGCGGTTCTGGTCGCGTTCGTCGCGCCTGATGATATCCGCCAGCACGGCGGCCTCATCGGCCACCTCGCCCCGTCCGAGAGCCTCCAGGGTGCGCCGGCGGGCGCGGACCCTGGCATCGGCGACGACGAAGATCTTCACGTCGGCATGGGGGCAGATCACGGTTCCAATGTCCCGGCCGTCGAGCACCGCACCCGGCGGATCCTCGGCAAAACGCCGCTGGAAGTTCAAAAGGACCTCCCGCACCCGGGGGATGGCCGAGACCACAGAGGCCGCATCACCAACTTCCTGGGTCTTCAGCGCCGGATTGCCGAATTTCTCGGGATCGAGCTCACTGGCGACAGCCACGGCCTGCGCCTCATCGGTCAGGTCCGCGCCAAGATCGAGCATCGCCTTGGCGACCGCGCGATAGATCACGCCGGTATCGAGGTGCCGGTAACCGTAATGGTGCGCAAGCCGTTTGCCCAGCGTGCCTTTTCCGGATGCGGCGGGACCGTCGATAGCAATAATCATGCGTTGCGCGTGCTCGTCTTGTCACAATGAATGGCGGTGGATCGGGAGTCAGGCTCGCGCGACCTGCGCGGGCTTAGCACCCGTCTCCGGAAATATCCACGCCGGCAACCTCAGGAGAAATCAGCACCCAGCCGACGCATCATCGGGATGAAATCGGGGAAGCTGGTGGCGATGAATGTCGTGTCATCGATGGTCACCGGTCTGTCGGAAGCGAGGCCCATGGCCAGCGCCGACATGGCGATGCGGTGATCCATATGGGTGGCAACGAGGCCGCCACCGGCAACACGGCCATTGCCGTGCACGATGAGGTCGTCGCCAACGATCTCGACATTGACGCCGTTGACCCGCAGCATCGCCGCGGTGGCTTCCAGACGGTCGGATTCCTTCACACGCAGCTCCTGCAGCCCGCGCATGATGGTCGTGCCCTCTGCGAAAGCCGCAGCCACCGCCAGCACCAGATATTCATCGATCATCGACGGCGCGCGCTCCGGCGGCACTTCGACGCCGTGCAGCTTCGACGCTGTGATCCGGAACTGCGCCATCGGTTCGCCGGCATCGCCGCGGATATCGCTTTCCTCGATGGATGCGCCCATCTCGCGCAACGTCGTGAACAGCCCGGTGCGCAGCGGATTGGTCATCACATCGGTGAGCACGATCTCGGAGCCCGGCACGATCAATGCCGCAACCATCGGGAATGCTGCGGAGGACGGATCTGCCGGCACCACGACATCGGCACCCTTCAATTCGGGCTGGCCGGTGAGCGTGATCTTGCGGCCGTGCGCGCCTTCTTTTTCGGAAGTAATCTCGGCGCCGAAATGCTTGAGCATCAGCTCGGTGTGGTCCCGGCTGGCCTCGGTCTCGATGACCGTGGTGGTGCCCGGGGCCGACAGGCCGGCCAGCAGCACGGCTGACTTGATCTGGGCGGAGGCGACCGGGGTGCGATAGACGATCGGCAGCGGATCGCGCGCGCCTTTGAGCGTCAGCGGCAGACGCCCGCCGTCCTGGCTCGCGGTGACCTTGGCGCCCATCAGCTCTAACGGATCAACGATCCTGCGCATCGGCCGGCTGCGCAGCGACGCGTCGCCATCGAATGTCGCCTCGATCGGACAGCCCGCGACGGCGCCCATCACCAATCGGCACCCGGTACCCGAATTGCCGAAATCCAGCGGCGCCTTGGGCGCGGCGAAGCCGGCAACGCCGACGCCGTTGACCTTCCACGCAAAATCGCCTGTCCGTTCGACCTTGGCGCCCAGCGCCTGCATTGATTTGGCGGTATTCAGGACGTCCTCGCCCTCCAGCAGCCCCGTGATCCGGGTCTCGCCGACCGCCAAGGCACCCAGAATAAGAGCCCGATGCGAGATCGACTTGTCACCGGGCACGCGGGCAGAGCCGCGCAGGGCGCCGGATTTTCGCGCTGTCAGCGGTGTCGGCTGGGCGGCGGCTGTGTCTGATTGGGTCAAGATTGTGTTCCTTCGCGCAGGCGGCTCGTAGCATATGAGCCACGCTGCGTCACGCAGCGGTCATTCTCACGCAAACCGCTATTGACAGCGGCGCGTCAACTAGCCAAGTGAAGCACCGTTTTTCAAAAAATCCCCAGGACCCTTCACGTGGCCAAATCCGATCTCGGAACCAAACGCATTTGCCCCACGACGGGCAAGAAGTTCTACGACCTCAACAAGAGCCCGGTGATTTCGCCTTATACGGGCGAGGTTGTGCCAATTGCGCCGATTGCGCCGCCGCGGACCCGCGCGGATGCAGCCGCACGCGCAGCTGCAGCATCTGCCGCCGCGGAAACTCCGGAAGCGGCCGAGAGCGAAGAATTGGTCTCGCTGGAGGAAGCTGACGCCGAGGAGAATACCGGCAAGAAGGCTGCCGTGCTGGAATCCGAGGACGATATCGAAGTCGATGACACCATCGATGACGATGAAGACGACGATTCGACCTTTATTGCCGACGAAGAAGAAGGCGATGAGGACGTGACCGACATCATCGGCGACGTCTCGGGCGACGAAGAAAGTTAAGCTCAGAAGAGACTTGAGATCACCCCTGATATGTGATCTTGGTTTGCCGCGCGACGCCCCACCCAGTGCGTCGCAGGTATTGGGGCCATAGCTCAGCTGGGAGAGCGCTTGCATGGCATGCAAGAGGTCGGCGGTTCGATCCCGCCTGGCTCCACCATCCTTCGCTCGCTTCGCGAGCTTCGGCTCGGCAAGCCCTACTCCAAACCATCGGACGCGAAGCGAGCGAAGGATGTCCCGCCGTAGCCCGCAGGGCGTAGGCGGACCTCGGCAGCTGTTCTCCAAAAATTCTCAATGCTTAAACTTCGCAATTAAACTGCCTTCATCATTCGATGCTCTTCTCGCGCCTGTGGGACACGCCGATGAAGTATGTCTACATCCTCGAAAGCCTCGACTCGGAGCACTTCTACATCGGCATCGCAGACGATTTACGAGCCCGGCTCACGAAGCATAATGCGGGCGAAGTAACGCACACCTCCAAATACCGGCCCTGGCGAATCAAAACCTACGTCGCCTTCAGTGATGAAAAGCAGGCATTCGCGTTCGAGAAGTACCTCAAGTCCGGATCAGGCCGCGCCTTCGCGAAAAAACGCCTCTAACTCCGCAGGCAGGCGCCACACCGCTAATCCCCGAGCGCTGCGTTCAGCCGATCACGTAGCGCCACGAGTTCATTTTTCATCGCGGCCATTTCACCGACCGTGCAAGCTGACGCCGCGAGGATTCCCTGCGGTACGGCCTTGGCTTTTTCACGCAGCGCCTGACCTTGCGCCGTCAATGCGATCAGCATCTGCCGCTCGTCTTCGATGCTGCGGGTGCGTTTGATCAGGCCAGCGGCTTCCAGCCGCTTCAGCAGCGGCGTCAGCGTGCCGGAATCGAGAAACAGCCGCTCGCCGATATCCTTTACCGGGACATTGTCATGCTCCCACAGCACCAGCATCGCCAGATATTGCGGATAGGTCAGCTTCAATCGGTCCAGCAGCGGCTTGTAGACGCGGTTGAACGCGTGGCCGGTCGAATAGACGGCAAAGCAGAGCTGGTTATCGAGCTGCAGCAGCGGAACAGGTGCGGGTTTCTTGGCCATGATGATCTCCGGAGCTTATTTGGCCACAGCTGACGCCAGACCCCAACCCCTTCACGATCAGTTGAGCACAATTCGATTGCGTTGCGCATTTTATGTATTGCGCACAATCTAATTGTGCGCAATTATAATGGGGCAAGACACAAACAACGAGGAGACCCACCATGTCTGTCAACGTGCTCTACAAGACCAGCGCCAAGGCAACCGGCGGCCGCGATGGCCACGCCGCTACGCTTGATGGCGCGCTCGACGTCAAACTCACCACGCCGAAGGAACTCGGAGGCGCAGGCGGCGCCGGCAACAATCCCGAGCAACTGTTCGCGGCCGGCTACGCTGCCTGTTTCATCGGCGCAATGAAGTTTGTGGGCTCGCAGGGCGGCCCCAAGGTACCCGCCGATGTGTCGGTCACCTCCACCGTGGGCATCGGCCCCCGTTCGGCCGGTGGTTTCGGCCTCGATGTCGAACTCGCGGTCTCCCTGCCGGGTCTGGCGCGCGCAGAAGCTGAAGCGCTGGTCGAGAAAGCGCATCAGGTCTGCCCGTATTCCAACGCCACACGCGGCAATATCGACGTCCGCACTGTGATCGTCTGAGTCACAGCGTCGCAAACGAATTAACTCTCGATACGAACGGGCTCGGCCATCGGCCGAGCCCGTTCGCGTTCGTCTGGCGGTTGCGCCATACCCTCGCTCTGGCCATAGCCGCTGCCCGGACAAGGCCATTGCTGACCAGCCGGAAGCCCGCTAGCTCTGACAGCCCTTAGATGCTCTCTGGCATAAAAATATCCCAACGACACTTGAGAGAAGGCTGATTGAATGAGCTTGCCCATAGCTCCCGGCGCGATTGCCGGCCTGCGCGTGATAGATCTGTCGCGCGTTCTTGGCGGACCCTATTGCACCCAGATACTGGCCGACCACGGCGCTGACGTCGTCAAGGTCGAGCCGCCCGCCGGCGACGAGACTCGCGACTGGGGGCCCCCCTTCCACGACGACGATGCGGCTTATTTCATCGGCACCAACCGCAACAAGCGCTCGATCGGTCTCGACCTCGCCTCCGAGGGCGGTCGTGCTGTGCTAATGCGGATGCTCGAAAATGCCGACGTGATGATCGAGAACTTCAAGCCCGGCACGCTCGACAAATGGGGCATCGGCAACGATTTCCTGCGCGAAAAATTCCCGCAGCTGATCCATTGCCGCATCTCCGGCTTCGGCGGCGACGGCCCACATGGCGGGCACCCCGGCTATGACGCGATCATCCAGTCGATGGTCGGCCTGATGGCATCGACCGGCTCACAGGACAGCGGCCCGACCCGCATCGGCGTCGCGCTTGTCGACATGGCGACCGGTCTCTATGCCTGCGTCGGCATCCTGATGGCGCTCGCCGAGCGCGCCAAATCGGGTCTCGGTCAATTCGTCGAGGCGACATTGTACGAAACCGGTCTCGCGATCATGCACCCGCATACCGCGAACTATTTCTACAACGGTGGCAAGCCGCCGGCACTGACCGGCAACGAGCATCCGAACCTGGTGCCCTATGCCGTGTTCGCTGCTCGCGACGGCAACATCTTCATGGGCGTCGGCAATGACGGCACCTTCCGGAAGCTGTGCCGCGAACTTGGCAAGCCGGAACTCGGCACGGACGTGCGCTTCGCACGCAACCGCGACCGCGTACAGAATCGCGATGCGCTGCGGGCCGAACTGGAAGCGATCCTGAAGGATCACGACAGCGCGCCGCTGTGCGAGCGTCTGCTTGGCGCCGGCCTCCCCGCCGGTCCAGTGCAGTCGATCGACAAGGCGCTCGCCAATGCGCACACGAAGCATCGCGGCGATATCATCGAGAAGGACTGGTACAAGGGCGTCGCCTCGCCGGTCCGCTTCGACCGCACCAAAGCGAGCCTGCGCCACGTGCCGCCGAAGTTCAACGAGCACTTCAACGAGATCCTCACCGAGTTCGGCTACTCCGGTGATGAGATCAAGGAGCTGGTCGCCAAAGGAACCGTGAGCGGCTCCGAGCGCAAGCGATAAGAACAACACGGGGCTGCGCGATCCGCAGCCCCGTTCGTCTTCGACTTTTTGCGGCTTCCCAACGCCGCCATTTCCCGCCTAGCATCCGCGCTGTCAAAATGTCGCATGCACGTCATCCGGCGCAGCTTTGTTGCAACGAGACGATGACGGCTAACGGGAGAAACTGGATGATCCGCCCCCAATTCGCACTCGCCACTCTGTTCGCATGCACGCTGGCGCTCGCTTCGCCCGCGCAAGCGGTGACCGAGATCCAGTGGTGGCACGCGATGACCGGCGGCAACAACGACATCGTCAACAAGCTCGCGGCTGACTTCAATGCCAGCCAACCGGACTACAAGGTGGTCCCGACCTTCAAGGGCAGCTATCCCGACACCATGAATGCCGGCATCGCAGCATTTCGCGCCGGCACCGCACCGCACATCCTGCAGGTCTTCGAGGTCGGTACCGCGACCATGATGAGCGCCAAGGGCGCCGTCAAACCTGTCTACCAGCTGATGAAGGATGCGGGCGAGCCGTTCGATCCAAACAACTACCTGCCCGCGATCACCGGCTACTACTCGACATCGAAGGGCGAAATGCTGTCGTTTCCCTTCAACTCATCGTCGATGGTGATGTGGGTCAATCTGGATGCGCTGAAGAAGGCCAATATTGCCGAAATTCCCAAGACCTGGCCCGAAGTGTTCGAGGGCGCCAAGAAGCTCAAGGCGGCCGGCTATGCGACCTGCGGCTTCTCCAATGCCTGGGCGACCTGGGCCAATATCGAGCAGTTCTCGGCATGGCACAACGTGCCGATCGGCACGAAGGCGAACGGACTCGACGGCTTCGACACCGAGCTGAAATTCAACTCGCCACTGCATGTCAAACATCTGCAGACGCTGATCGAATTGCAGAAGGACAAGACCTACGATTATTCGGGTCGCGCCAATGCCAGCGAGAGTCGCTTCGGCTCCGGCGAATGCCCGCTCTTCATGACCTCGTCCGGCTATTACGCGACGGCGAAGGGCACCGCCAAATTCGCCTTCACCTCGGTGCCGATGCCTTACTACCCCGAAGCTGCCGGCGCGCCCCAGAATTCGATCATCGGCGGCGCTTCGCTATGGGTGATGGGCGGCAAGAAGCCTGAGGAATACAAAGGCATCGCCAAGTTCTTCAGCTTCCTGTCCGACACAGATCGTCAGGCAAAGCTGCATCAGGACTCCGGTTATCTCCCGATCACCAAGGCCGCCTATGAAAAGACCAAGACCGACGGTTTCTATGACAAGAACCCGATCCTGCAGACCCCACTGAAGGAGCTGACCAACAAGGAGCCGACCGAAAATTCGCGCGGCCTGCGGTTCGGCAACATGGTGCAGTTGCGAGACATCTGGTCCGAAGAGATCGAGGCTGCGCTGGGTGGCCAGAAGACGGCACAACAGGCACTCGACACCGCCGTGAGCCGTGGCAACGCCATGTTGCGGACCTTCGAAAAGACTGCGAAGTAGTACTCAAGCGGACGCTGTCGTTGCCCGACCTTGCGCGCAATTGCGCGCCTGGACGGGCGATGACATGAGCAGAATGAGGCTGCTTTCTGGGGCACGACGAACTGCATGGAAAAGTCCGCGGTCTTCAAGGGTAAGCTGCTGCCATATCTGTTGCTCGTGCCGCAGCTGGTCATCACCCTGGTGTTTTTCTACTGGCCGGCCAGCCAGGCTGTCTGGCAATCGTTTTTGCGCGAGGACGCGTTCGGCCTGAACTCGGAATTCATCGGGCTGGAGAACTATCAGGCGCTGCTTGCCCAGCCGGAATACTACAAGGCAATGGCGACGACCGTGGTGTTCTCGTCGCTGGTCGCGGCGCTCTCGCTGTCGATCGCATTGTTGTTCGCCACCCAGGCCGACAAGAATCTGAAAGCGGCACCGACCTTCAAGGTCATGATGATCTGGCCCTATGCGGTGGCGCCGGCTGTCGCCGGCGTGCTGTGGCTGTTCATCTTCCATCCCTCCCTAGGCACCATGGCACGGCCGCTGCGCATGATGGGCTTCAACTGGAACCCAATGTTGAACGGCAACCACGCCATGGCGCTTGTCGTCATGGCCGCGGTGTGGAAGCAGATCGCCTATAATTTCCTGTTCTTCCTGGCCGGCCTGCAGGCGATCCCGCGCAGCGTACTCGAGGCCGGGGCGATCGACGGCGCTGGGCCGTATCGACGATTCTGGACGATCACGTTCCCGTTGCTGTCGCCGACCACGTTCTTCCTGCTGGTCGTCAACGTCGTCTACGTCTTCTTCGACACTTTCGGCATCATCGACGCCGTTACCGGCGGCGGGCCGGCCGGAGCAACGACCACCATGGTCTACAAGGTCTATGCCGACGGCAGGCTCGGCGGCGACCTCGGCGGATCAGCTGCACAGTCGGTGATCCTGATGGTTATCGTGATCGCGCTCACGGCCATCCAGTTTCGCTACGTCGAGCGCAAGGTGCAGTACTGATGGTCGAGCATCGCCGCTGGAACGACATCCTCGCTTACGCGATCCTGACTTTCGGCGTGTTCATCGTCGTGTTCCCGGTCTATGTCGCGCTGATCGCCTCGACCCATGACGCAGCAACGGTGGTCAACGGCAACATGCCAATGCTGCCGGGCAGCCATACGCTGGAGAACTACTACCGGGCCATCTTCGTCGGCGGATCGCGCGCCAGCCGCGAGCCGGTCGGCCATATGCTGATGAACTCGTTCGTCATGGCAATGGGCATCGCGCTCGGCAAGATCGTGATCTCGATCCTCTCCGCCTATGCGGTGGTGTATTTCCGTTTTCCGTTCCGCCAGACGGCGTTCTGGATCATCTTCGTGACGCTGATGCTGCCGGTCGAGGTTCGCATCTATCCGACCTACAAGGTGATCGCCGATCTGAAGATGCTCGACACCTATGCCGGGCTGATCCTGCCGCTGATTGCGTCGGCCACCGGCACGCTGCTGTTTCGCCAGTTCTTCATGACCATCCCCGATGAACTGCTCGAAGCCTCGCGCATCGACGGCGCCGGTCCCTTTCGCTTTTTCAAGGATACGCTGCTGCCACTGTCGGTGACGACGATGGCAGCGTTGTTCGTGATCCAGTTCATCTATGGCTGGAACCAGTATCTGTGGCCGCTGCTGATCACGACGCAGGAATCCATGCAGACCATCGTCACCGGCATCAAGAAGATGCTGACGACGACAGATGAACTCGCCGAATGGCAGCTCGCGATGGCGACGGCGATCCTTGCGATGGTGCCTCCTGTCGCCGTGGTGGTGTTCATGCAGCGGCTGTTCGTGCGTGGCCTTGTCGAGACGGAGAAGTAAATTCAGATGGCCAATGTTTCGCTGCGCAACGTCCGCAAGACCTATCCCGGCGGCTTCGAGGCCATCAAGGGCATCGATTTCGAGATCGGCGACGGCCAGTTCTGCGTGCTCGTCGGGCCAAGCGGCTGCGGCAAGTCAACCTTGCTGCGCATGGTTGCCGGCCTCGAAACCGTCACCTCCGGCGAGGTCGATATTGGCGGCCGTATCGTCAACGAGATCGAGCCGGCGGATCGCGACATCGCCATGGTGTTTCAGAATTACGCGCTCTATCCGCATATGAGCGTCTACAACAACATGGCCTACGGCCTGCGCAACAGAGGCATGCCGAAGCCGGAGATCGATACGCGCGTGCGCGAAGCCGCGCAGACGCTCGAACTCGCCGGCATGCTCGATCGCAAGCCCAGACAATTATCCGGCGGCCAGCGCCAGCGCGTTGCCATGGGGCGCGCCATCGTCCGCCAGCCGAAAGTGTTCCTGTTCGACGAGCCACTGTCCAATCTCGACGCCAAGCTGCGCGTTGCCATGCGGGTCGAAATCCGCAAGCTGCAACGTCGCCTCAAGACGACGTCGATCTACGTCACCCACGATCAGTTGGAGGCGATGACGCTGGCGGATATTCTGGTGGTGATGAACGGCGGCCAGGTCGAGCAGATCGGCAGTCCGCTCGATATCTACCGCAAGCCGGCGACCACTTTCGTCGCCTCCTTCATCGGCGCGCCACCGATGAACCTGATCAAGCTGGGCGGCAATGAGATCCGTGCGCAGTTCGCCGGCGACAGCCGCAGCGCCGCCGACGCCGGTATCCTGGGCGTCCGGCCGGAAGACCTTGCGATTTCCGGCGCGGCCGCAACTGACGGCGGCATCACGCTGAACCTGACGGTCGAGGCCATCGAACGGGTCGGCGCGGAAACCTTCGTCTATGGCACCCGTGCGCGGGCCGAGAAGGCCGTCAGCGCCACTCCGGGCGAGCTGCCCGAGGGCGAGGTCATCGTGCGTATCCCCGGCCAGGATGCCCCGGCCATCGGTGCTTCGATCCGCGCCACGGCTCCCCGCGACAAACTGCACCTGTTCAGCGTCGATGGCCGCAATCGGATCGATATCTGATCGGTTTCAAGGCCTTAGTAACGGTTTCCCGGCAATTTAGAGGTGCTTGAACCGGGCTTTGGCATGCCCATATTGTTGATTGACCGGTTGGCAGAGTGCCGATTGGCCAGGGGTGCCGTAAGGGCCCCTCAAAGTCGCTTCGAGAGGGCTTTGTAGGTATGTCTCGTGTTCCTTCGTTATCTAGTCCGTTCCTTTTGGGATTCGACGAGATTGAGCGTGCGCTCGATCGCGTCGTCAAAGGTGCCGACGGTTATCCTCCTTACAACATCGAGCGGTGCGACCGTAATAACGGTCAACCCGAACGCCTGCGGATCACGCTGGCGGTCGCAGGTTTCACCCGCGATCAGCTCGATGTGACCACCGAGGAAAACCAGCTCGTGATCCGGGGCCGCCAGCAGGACGACAAGACCCGGCAATACATCCATCGCGGCATCGCCGCGCGCCACTTCCAGCGCACTTTCGTGCTGGCAGAGGGGATGCTGGTGCTGGGTGCGGATCTGAAGAACGGGCTGTTGTCGATTGATCTGGCCAGGCCTGAGCCTGAAAGGGTCATTAAGACAATCGCTATCAATGAACACGAATAATGCATGACGCGACAAACTGGTTTCCGGTTTTCGATCAGGTCATGCATCCTGAGTATGGAACGAGTAGCGGACTCGACCGCTTGATCTCATAGAAGGAGTCGAGACGATGACTGAAGTTGTTACGATCAATGAAAATGCCGCCGTCACCACCGAAGCATTGGCGCATCTGGGCGAAGGTATGATCGCCTATGTGAAGCCGGTTCGCTCGGAAGATGTGCCGGGACTGTTCCCGCAGGCGCCGGAGATTGCGCCGGGATTGCAGCTGTTCGCGCTGCACGCCGCCGACGGCACGCCGATCATGCTCACCGACAGCCGTGAAGCGGCGATCGCGAATGCATGGAGCCAGGAATTGCAGACCGTCAGCGTTCACTAACGCGAACTGGCCAGCATGCAGACGTCAGGATACGCGGTGACAGCCGCGTATCCCAATGTCGGGTATCCCAGCGTCCAAACGACGATCATCACGCGCAGGTGCTCGGCTTGCATGACGCGGTATCTATTTAACCCGTCGTCAATATCGTGAGCACATCATCGGACGCAATCGATCCGCACGCGACCTCTCATCCGCTGCGCCATCTGAAAAACTGATCCCCCCATCAATAGCAATCTGGATATCCGACGCGATGGCATCATTGCGCCTGATCTTTGCTGCCGTTTCACAGAAGAAAATGGTGACCACGCATTCACCATGACTTGAGAAAATCTGGTCATGTTGAGATTCGAGGTCGCCATGAATGGATCGACACAAGCCCAGATAGTTCAAGTCGAAGACTTGCTGCGGAGCTTCGGTGCAACGATCACCGCTCCGAAATCAGAGGCAGTTCCCCGGACCGGCTCCTGGGGTTTTGATAGTCGGCCGGTGATCGCAGCCTGTTTCGCGATCCTCGTCTTTGCACCGGGCTGCGCAGCTGCCACCGTATTCTTGATGCGCGCCGACGGCACCGTCCCTCCCATCATCGCACCCGACAGCAGCCCGCCTTTCGTGACCAAGTCAGACCGCTTGCCGCTCGGGCAATGGAGTATCGAGGCCGTTCAGAGCCTCGGCACTCTAAATAACGCGCGCCTTGCGACGGCTGCTGCACTCGCAGATCCCATATTTCTCTCACCAATCCTGATCCGCGGCAGCCTTGAGGACGGCACGCTCACGACCTTCGCCGAGCCCGCGGCCATGCCTGGGCCGACCATGCTGCTGTCAAAGCTGCGGGTGAAGCGTGACGTCCGGCGCCCCAAGCCACCCAAACTCGTCGCCGAAATCACTCACCCTGAGCCGCCACAACCAACCTTCTTCGAAAAGCTGTTCGGACGACGTTTCAACTAGCTCAGTCACTCACAAGCGAGGAACACAATGCAAAACACTGCCGCGATGAACTCGGACGTCAAAGCTCTCCTCACTTTGCTGTTGCTGAAGACCGGCACCGGTTCGCCGGAGATTCACAATGCTCTGCAGCTTGCTGCCGCATCGCGGGTAATGATGGCGGAAGAATATGCCAATCCGATGCGCACGCAGGGCATAGAAACTTCAGGCAGCAACGTCGCCAAGCTTCGTCCCGTAACCGCCGTCAACGTTCCTGAAACGTCAGCGGCCGTGCGACGCATGAAGCAGAGCGCAGACGCGATGAATTCCGACGTCAAGGCGCTGCTGACGTTGCTGCTGCTCAAGAGCGGCGCGGATTCCAACGAGATCCAGACAGCACTGCGGATGGCAGCATCATCGCGCGCAGTCGCTGCAGCGGAAGAAGCAGAATCGATCCGTGCCGAAACGCAGGCCGAAGCTGCCTCTGCAGCCATGAACGAGCTCGCATCGATCACCGCGCGGCAGGCGGTGCGCAACGAGTCGCTCGCTCCAATCTCGGCCAAGGAGTTCGCGGCGTAAACTGGCAAGGCCAACCAGCCTTCCATCTCCGCGCAAGCAGGGATCTGGTTCGGAATAGGAGAATCGCCCAGTCCAACCGGGCGATTCCGGCGTAAGCTGCGGGATGAGCCGGTTAGGCGGCTGTCGCCGGCGGCAAAGCGAGCACGGAATAAATCGCCTGCGCGTCACGGGAGGCACGCAGCTTTTTGGCGACGTCCTGATCGCGTAGCAGACGCGCGATCCGCGCCAGCGCCTTCAGATGATCGGCGCCCGCACCTTCCGGCGCCAGCAGCAGAAACACCAGATCGACCGGCTGGCCGTCCATGGCCTCGAAATCGATCGGACGATCGAGGCGCGCAAACAGGCCGAACAACTTGTCGAGCTTCGGCAACTTGCCATGCGGAATGGCAACGCCATAGCCCACGGCCGTCGTACCGAGCTTCTCACGCTGCAACAGCACCTCGAAAATGGCGCGGTCGTTCTGACCGGTGAGCGCGGAAGCGCGCGCAGCGAGCTCCTGCAGCGCCTGCTTCTTGCTGTTGACCTTCAACGCCGGGATTATCGCCTCGGGCGCGACCAGATCGGTAATCGTCATTGACCGTTCCGAGGATGTTTGACCGTCAGCGGGTAGTTAGAACCAAAACCGGCAGCGTCAAGAAAGACTGGAAAGGGACATCGTTCCCTGTGATGGAAAACGCGCCGGGCGCGAACGCCCGGACGTACTCTAGCACCGGAACCCCCCATGCGAAATCCATTGACCGGTATAACCCTGTCAAAGGCGGCGGACCATAGGGAGGGGCCGTTTGGGCGTCAATGCCGTCAGGACGGTTTAACCACCGGTGGATCGACCCAACCCACGTTACCGTCGCCTCGGCGGTACACGATATTCACCCGACCGGTACTGCCATGCAGGAATAGCACGACGGCCGCGCCGGTGAAATCAAGTTCCATGACAGCTTCGCTCACCGAGAACCGCTTCAGCGACCTGGTCGATTCGGCAATGATGACCGGATCGTAGCCACTGTCGGCATCGCCCTCATGATCGGGCGCCTCAAGAATGTAGCTCGGCGCGTCCAAAGTCGGGGCCGTGAGTTCGGCCATCGCCTGATTTTCAGCATGCGTCTTGCGCGCGGAACGATCCTTCAGTCGGCTCTTGTAGCGACGCAAACGTTTCTCGATTTGAAGCAACGCCTGATCGGCACTGGCATAAGCATCCGCTGCATTGGAGTCCGCTTCGAGCGTAATTCCGGAATCGAGATGCAATGCACAATCGGTGCGGAAGCCGAAGCCGTCTTTGCTGAGCGTGATGTGACCGGAATAGTTGCCATCGAAATATTTGCGAAGGACCTCATCGGTCCGCTCGCTCACGCGGCCTCGCAAAGCGTCTCCGACATTGATGCTTTTTCCCGAGATACGAAGGGTCATGCTGATGCCTCGATTCTTCTGCCTTGAACCGACAGTATCCCGTTTCCACGGGAGTGCAATCAAGCTGGTGCAGTGTCGCGGGATCGGTCGGGTGCCCTATCGGACGGAGTGGCGGGTGCCGTGAGTGCATTGCCGAGCATACTCTGCTTGTCGCGGCGGCGCTGAACTGAAGACGGGATACGCATGGCTTCACGGTATTTGGCAACGGTACGGCGCGCGATATCAATTCCGGCTTCGCGCAAGCGTTCCACGATCGTGTCGTCCGAAAGAATAAGAGAAGGACTTTCTCCATCAATCAATTGCTTGATGTGATGTCGCACCGCTTCAGCCGAATGCGCTTCGCCACCATCAGCCGACGCTATCGATGCCGTAAAGAAGTATTTCAATTCAAAGCTGCCGCGATTTGTCGCCATGTATTTATTGGCGGTAACGCGCGACACCGTCGATTCATGCATTTGAATGGCATCAGCAACCGCCTTGAGATTCAGCGGCCGAAGATGCGCAACACCCTGCGTAAAGAAGCCATCCTGTTGCCGGACGATCTCGGTCGCAACCTTCAGGATAGTACGCGCGCGCTGATCGAGCGCACGCACCAGCCAGGTGGCATTCTGTAGACAATCTGTGAAGTACGACTTGTCGCCATCCTTACGGATCGTTTTCGACAATTCGGAATAATAAACCTGGTTCACGAGAACGCGCGGCAGTGTGTCGCTGTTCAACTCAACATGCCAGCCGCCATCAGGACCCGGCCGCACATAGACATCAGGCACTACGGTCTGTGTTCGCGCCGAGCCAAACTTCAGACCGGGCTTCGGATCGAGTCTGCGAATCTCACCGATCATGTCGGTCAGATCTTCGTCGTCGACGCCGCAGATTTTTCTGAGATTGCCGATGTCGCGCTTGGCCAGGAGATCGAGATGCTCGACCAATGCCTGCATCGCGGGGTCGTAACGGTTCTGTTCACGCAACTGGATTGCGAGACATTCGCTGAGACTGCGCGCGCAGACACCCGGCGGATCGAATTTCTGCAACGCACCGAGAACGTTTTGGACATCGTCAACAGAGGCACCCAGCCGCTCATGCACGTCGCCAAGATCTTGCGGCAGGTAGCCGGCCTCATCAACGAGATCGATCAGATACTGACCGATCATCCGCTGCGCGGGCGACGAGAACGCCACCGAGAGCTGTTCGGCGAGATGGCTGCCGAGCGTCACTTCCGCGGCAACGAAGGCCTCAAGATTGTAGCTGTCGTCGTTGGAGGCGCCGCCGCCCCATTCGGTATAGGCGGTCGGAGCAGCGTCTTGTGCGTTGCGTGCGGCGGTTTCGGCCGGCTCTTCGGAAAAGACGTTATCCAGCCCGGTGTCCAGGGTCTGTTCGATCTCGGCGCGGGTGCCGAGTTCGCGGTTCATCCACTCGTCGGGCGCCGGCGCATCGAAGCTGTCGCCGCCTGAACGATCGGAAAAATCGGAATGGTCACCGCCATCGTCGTGGCCGGAGGCATAGCCCGCCTCGTCTTGGCTGGAAAACTCGCTGCGCTCGGGGCTGGCCTCGCCGGCCACTGGCGGCTCAGGACCGTCGCTGGCGCGTTCCAGCAGCGGATTGCGCTCCAGTTCATCTTCGACAAAGGTTGCGAGATCGAGATTCGACAGCTGCAGCAGCTTGATGGCCTGCATCAGCTGCGGCGTCATCACCAGCGACTGGGATTGCCGGAACTCTAGTCTCTGCGTCAGCGCCATGGAGGCAAAAACCGATCCAAAAGTTGGTCCGTTTCTTGCTTATCTCTTTCCCGGCCTGATGTACACGGCTTGACGAATTGTAAATTTGGTCTAGAGGCGGAATTCCTCGCCAAGGTAAAGGCGACGCACGTCCGGGTCAGCCACGATCTCCTCAGGAGATCCCTCCGTCAGGATTTCACCAGCATAGACGATGTAGGCGCGGTCTGTCAGCCCCAGCGTTTCGCGCACGTTGTGGTCGGTGATGAGCACGCCGATGCCGCGATTGGTCAGGTGACGAACCAGGTCCTGAATATCCCCCACCGCAATCGGGTCGATGCCGGCAAAGGGCTCGTCGAGCAGCATGTAATTCGGCCGCGTCGCCAGCGCGCGCGCAATTTCAACGCGGCGGCGCTCACCGCCGGACAGCGCGATCGACGGCGACTTGCGCAGTCTCTGGATGTTGAACTCTTCGAGCAGCCCGTCGAGCTCGCGCTCGCGCTTCTTGCGGCTGGGCTCGACGACCTCCAGCACCGCACGGATGTTCTGCTCGACCGTGAGGCCGCGAAAAATCGAGGCTTCCTGCGGCAGATAGCCGATGCCGAGGCGCGCACGTTGATACATCGGCAGCTGGGTGACGTCGTGGCCGTCAAGCTCAATGGCGCCGCTGTCGGGCTTGATCAGGCCGGTGATCATGTAGAACACCGTGGTCTTGCCGGCACCGTTCGGTCCGAGCAGGCCGACGGCCTCACCACGACGAACATAAATGCTGACGCCGCGGGTGACCTGGCGTGAGCCGAAGCTCTTTTTCACATTATGGACGGCCAGATAGCCCGCACGCGGGGCAGCTTTTGGTGCGGCGGCGCCGTTGGTCCGGGGCCGCTGCGGCGCCTTGTCCGGACGGCGGCCCGGCGCAGGCTGTGTGGCACGCGGCGCCTCCGCCCGAGCCTGCGGAACCTGGGGCGTATCGGCCGGAGCGGTGCGCGCCAAGGGCGGCGCCTCGCGGCTGGGGCTGCCCAGCATGTCGCCCATGCTGTCGCCGAGCGCCGTGATGTCGACCGGCGAGCGTGCAAAGCCTTGCGGACCGCGTTTTGGAGCGCGCCGACGGAACATGCCGAGGAAATCAACCATTCGCGCTTCGATCAGCCTCTAAACGTCATCCGCGCCAGGTCGCGGCATGTTCGATCACTGGGAACAGCATGGCGGACTAGATGTCCCTTGCCCAGCCGAACGCCAAGCCTTCGATGTCGATTAAAACAATGGCGATAACGGGTTACGCAGCCAGATTCAACCGGATCCGGCTCGCCCCTATCGATAAACCCTTCGAGTTACTTGGGTTTTCCGCCTCCAGGCCCGGGTATGATCGAAGTCGGGCCACCGCCACCCTTCTGGCCGGACGACTCGAACATGCCCTGGACCCTGCCGCTGTTGGATTCGACGCGTGAGGTGCCCGTGGTCATATCCACGGTCAGACGATCGCCGCGCAGTACATTCTTGCCCTGGGTAAGCACAACATTGCCCTGCATGGTGACGAGATTGGTCCGGGTGTCGAACACCGCCGTCTCGCCGGTGACGACCTGGTCCTTCTGGGTGACGATGACGCCGCCGCGCGCTTCAAGCCGCTTGATCGCCGACGAACCGCCCGGGCCCGGCTGCGCCGCCTTGATCGGCGCCTTGGGCGCAGCCTTGGCCGCCGGCTCGTTCGCGGAGCCGCCGCCGTCATAGAAGACCACGAGAGTCTTCGACTTCATCGTGGTGTCGCCCTGGACGACCTTCACATCGCCTGCGAAGGTCGCTTCCTTTTTCTTGTCGCGCATTTCCAGCGATGCGGCCTCGATCTGGATGGGCTGATCGCGATTCTGCGAGAAGCCCTGCATCGCGTTCGGCACACCCTGCACCGCGCTCTGCGCATTTGCGTCACCTACCAGAATGAGCAAGAGCACAGCGATCGCAGCGCCGGTCACCCCGCGGAATCGGACATTGCTTACGGGAAAAATCATCACATTCATTTCGCGTTGGCGCGCTTGCCGTTGGCGGCCCGCGGTTTCACGGGCTCCGGCGCGACTTCAGGCTCTGCCACGGTCTCAGGCTGTGCCGTAGCATCCGGCGAAGGCGGGTCCATCTTCAGGTTCATCGACACACCGCCCTCGAACCGAACCAGCTCACCGTGTTCCGTGATGCGCATCCGTTGCCCGAGCAGAGTGCCGTTGAGAAGTTTGACATCGACCGGTTCGTCCGACGTGACCGTGCCATTGGCAATATCAATGTTCGCCTGTGTCAGCTTGGCTTCGTAGCCGGTCGTGGTTTGCAGGAAAATGTCCTGATACAGATAGAGCATCTGCGATTTCGAATTGAACTTCCCGGTGCGGGCATCCATCGTCATTGTCGACTTGTCTTCCATCATCACCTTGGCGCGCAAGGTTGTTAGTTCGACATTGTCGGGATCTGTCAGATCCTGCGTCGCAGCCTTGGCCCATAACTCATAGGGCCGTCCGTCCGGCGAGAAACCGGCCAGATGCGGCGTCTCCATGGTGATCTTGGTCCCCGAAACGACCAGATTGCCCATGTCGAGCGGCAATTTGGCGAGGATCCGGAACGGATTGAAGATCGACACGCCGACAATTGCCGCCATCGACAGGATCACGACGGCAGGGACAGCAATCCGCAGCAGACGCACCAGACGGCTATGGCGTGCCGCGGCCCTGAACCGCGCATCCATGCCCGCCTGATAGCTGGGAATCTGAACTGAACTCACCGTCGCTCCAACGGGCCATGACAAAAAGGGCCACACCGAAAGGCCTGCCAAACCGGCGCCAGTCTACGCTGAAATGCACCGGTTTGCAGCCCCGCCCACCAGAACGAGGAGTATGACCGAAACGCGGCGGGAGGGACCCTGAACTGTTTCAGAAAGTCACTTCGCCGCAGGCCGGTCACGAATGAGCGAAAATGTCCTCATTTTCCCAGCCTGAGAGGTCCAGTTTGGCCCGGGTCGGGAGGAAGTCAAAACAGGCCTGCGCCAGTTCGGTGCGGCCCTCGCGCGCCAGCATGACGTTCAACCGCTCGCGCAGCCCATGCAGATGCAGCACGTCCGACGCCGCATAGGATAGCTGGGCCTCGCTGAGGGTCTGACTGCCCCAGTCGCTCGACTGCTGCTGCTTCGACAGATCCACGCCGAGGACTTCGCGGACCAGATCCTTGAGACCATGCCTGTCGGTATAGGTGCGACACAGGCGGGAGGCGATCTTGGTGCAATAGACCGGCTCGGGCATGACGCCGAACGCATTGTAGAGAGCGGCGAGATCGAACCGCGCAAAGTGAAAGATCTTCGTCACCTTGGGATCGCCGAGCAGCTTCTTCAGGTTCGGCGCGTCCGTGTGGCCCATCGGGATCTGCACGACATCGGCACTTCCATCGCCGGGCGAGAGCTGCACCACGCATAGCCGGTCCCGATGCGGATTGAGACCCATGGTCTCGGTGTCGATCGCAACCGAATCGGTGTAGCGGCTCAAATCCGGCAAATCGCCGCGATGCAGGCGGATGGTCATGGTTTCAATTGCCTCTTTCAGCGCCCGCGATTCGCGGGATTTGGGTGACTTTACCGCGCAATGGCCGGGCTGACGAGAGATACGCTCCCTCAGGTATGTTTCGCCTGCAGCAAAAAACTGACAGACTGAGAGAGCCATTCATCCAGCGGGCAGAGGTTGCAGATGAACGTCGCACAGCAGCGTTTGCCCCGTTTCGCGGTCCTGATCGATGCCGACAACACGTCCCCGCAGATTGCTGGCGGCTTGTTCGAGGAAATCTCCAAATTCGGCGAAGCCAGCGTTCGCCGGATCTACGGCGACTTCTCAAGTCCGCAGCTCAGATCCTGGGCCGACATCCTGCAAAAGCACGCCATCGATCCTTATCAGCAGTTCGCCTACACTAAGGGCAAGAACTCGTCCGACATCGCGCTGGTGATCGACGCGATGGACCTGCTGCATAGCGGGCGGTTCGACGGCTTTTGCCTGGTGTCCTCCGATAGCGACTTCACACGTCTCGCCTCACGGCTGCGCGAGCAGGGCGCTGACGTCTACGGCTTCGGCACGCGGAAAACACCCGAGAGTTTTCGGCAGGCGTGCCGGCGCTTCATCTATACGGAGAACCTGAGACCCGAACGCGCAACGGCAAGCACAGAGCAACCGTCAAAACCAGCAGCCTTGCAAAGCCCCGCTGCCGCAGTTCCCATTCTGGAAAAGGTGGTATCCCAACTGAGCAACGAAGACGGTTGGGTCAATCTGGACCGGGTCGGAGAACAACTTCCGAACACCGTGTCCGACTTTGACGTCCGCACCTACGGCTTCAAGAAGCTGAGCGACCTGGTGCGCAAAATGGAGACATTCGAGGTCGGAGACGGCTCAACCGGACGTTTGCGACTTCGGATCAAACCGAAGACGGCCACGCCGGCCGAGGAGAAACCTTCCGAAGAAGCAGCGGTCGCGCCACAAAGAAAGCGCGCCGCCATCAGGAGGAGACGCGAAACGGCTCAAGCCGGGTCGAAATAGTGGATTTCCATCAACACGCAGCCGCCGACCGACTTGAACGGGCCGTGATAGGCACCGGGCGGACGGCAGGCATAGGTGTTCGGTTTGAAGGACTCGCCGCCGTTGCCCTGCTTGTCATTGCCGACGATCAGGTCGCCGGTGAACAGGAATACTTCTTCCCAATATTCGTGCACGAACGGCTCTGTGGTGTAGACGCCTGGCTCGAAGCGCAGCAAGCGGGTGCGGCTGCCACGCTTGTTCACTTCGTCGAGCGCCCCCGACAGGATTTTCTGCTGGATGCCTGCCGGATAGCCCGCGGGCGTCTCCCATCCCGAAGACATATCGACGGTACGGAATTCATCGTGAAGTTTATTGATGGCCATGGTCAGTGTTCCTGAGGGGACAGATCAAGCGACAGCGCGCGGCGAGGCAGCCGGCGCCGTTGAGGTGGAGACTTCATCGGCAAGGTCATAGCTGGACAGCATCTTGTCGAGCAACGCCGCCGATTTCATCCAATCATAAGTCCGGAATGCATGGCCCTTGGTAACGAAGGTCGCGCCGGCGAAAAACATCTCGTATTGCGAGTGACGCGAGGCGAATTCGGAGCCGACCGCGTCCCAGGCCAGCTTGTAAAACTTGACCTTCTCGGTCGCGCTGGCGGCAGGGGACTGCTGGGTCTTGCCGATCAGACGCGCCAATTCCGGATTGGCAAAATCCTTCACCGAGGACGGCAGCATGATCATGCCGCCGCCGGCGAGTTCGCGCAGCGTGTTGATGACCTTGGAATAGAGCTGCTGGGTGAGGACCTGTGCCGAATACAGCATCGCCCGGTCCGGCACGTAATAGGCGCCGTGCTGCGTGCCCTTGGTCTCCATCGCGACGACGAAGGCTTCGACCATCGACACTTCGGCTGCGAGCTGACCTAGCATTTCCCTGACCTGCGGGAAGCCGGCGATGCCGTTGGTCTCGGCGGTCCGATGCGCGATCCCGATCAGGAAGCGCAGCTTCACCGAGAGCCGGATCATGGCCTGATAGTTCTGATACACATGCGCCGGGGTCGCGTGGAACTGCTTCTGGCACATCGCGATGTCATCGACGATGAACACCCGATCCCAAGGCACCTTCACGTCGTCGAAATACAGCACGGCATCATTTTCATCGAAGCGGCTGGACAGCGGATTGTCGAACACGGATGGCGACGCGGCTTCATAAGACTTGCGCGACAGGACCTTCAGACCCTTGGTATTCATCGGAATCGCGAAAGACACCGCGTACTTCTCGTCGCCGGGCTGCAGCGGCTGGATACAGGTGACGAACACCTCATTGGCCATGATGCCACCGGTGGCCAACATCTTGGCGCCACGGATCGTCAGGCCCTCGGCATCGCGCGACACCACGCCTGCTGACAGGAACGGATCAGCCTGCTCGGCCGCGCTCTTGGAGCGGTCGGCCTGCGGGTTGATGATCACATAAGTGAGGTAGAGGTCGTTGTCGCGGGCGTGGCGATAGTAATCCGCCAGCGCCTTGGCGCGATCCTTGTTATAGGCTTCGAATACCTCGACGCCCATATACATACCTGCAATGCAGGAGGCGACGTGATCCGGCGCGCGGCCCATGAAGCCGGCATGCAGCTCGGTCCAGGCTTCCAGCCCGCGGCGACGATTGACCAGCGCATCATAGCTGCCGGGCAATTCCCAGATCCGGTTGGCTCGGGTGCCAGTCTCGGTCTCGAAAGTCATCAGCTCGCGATTTTCCGGCGCGCTCTGGAAATCGAACATCCGTCCGATCGAAGCCACCGCCCCCCGGAAGGCCGGATGGGTGGTCACGTCATCCACCAGCTCGCCATCGAGATAGATTTCACGGCCGTCGCGCAGGCTCGCGATATGCTGTTCGCCGGTCTTGATCATGGGTTGCCTCGATCACTTTCAGTCATGGGTAGCATTTTCGGGTACGTTATTTCAGTAGTGCATCGGCAGCGGCCATTCCGGGCTGCGCTCGGTACTTGCAAGGCTGCGATAGGCCCCACGGAAGAAGACCAACGGCTCGTTGGCCGGATAGGCGCTGAACTTCACCACCTGGCCGACGAAAATCACATGGTCCCCGCCGTCATATTGCGCGTATGGCGCGCATTCGAAGTGTGCGAGCGCGCCGGCGATCAGGGGCGCCGCCTCGTGGCCCAGCGTATGTTCGACCGCCGCCCACTTGTCGCCGAGCGCCCTGGCGAACTTGTTCGACAGATGCTCCTGATCGCGGCCGAGGATATTCACGGCATAGCCCTTGGCCTCGGTCATCGCCTTGAGGCTGAAGGCCTTGCGGTCGATCGAGAACAGGATCAGCGGTGGGTTCACCGAGACCGAGTTGAACGAACTCATGGTCAAACCGATTGCCTGGCCATCGGCCGCTTCGGCCGTGATCACGGCGACGCCGGTGGCAAACTGTCCGAGCGCCTGTCGGAAGGCGCGAGGATCCACGTCCGCAGTGGCGCCCATGGTCATCTCCTGATCGCGAAACCTGAACGACGCGCATTAGCTTTATAACAAAGCTATATTATCGAACGAAAGTGCGCGCTGTCAAGCATGGCTGGCCTGCTATCAAAACGCACTGGTTCCAACTTGTTTGTGCGTAACGCCGCCGCTATACGACTCATAGGTGTGCGGGGACCTGATGGCGATTAAGAGCAAATCACGTAAAATGAAGGTAGAACCGACGATTTCGCGGCCACAATTGATGGTCGACGGATCGGATCGGGCTTTCCGCCAATTTGTCCATGACACATTGGCGTTTTCGGCGCGGCTTCAGGCTGTGCGCGGGCAACTCGGCGCAGTGATCGGCCTGTCCGGCACGCAATACACAGTGCTGATCGCCATTGCTCATTTGAGCGGCACGGATGAGAAGATCGGCGTCAATCAGGTCGCCGAGCACCTGCACTTCAGCGGCGCGTTCATTACGATCGAGATCAACAAGCTGGTATCAAACGGCCTTGTTGAAAAAGAGACCGATGAGGAAGATCGCCGCCGTGTCATTCTGACCATCACCCCGAAAGCGCGCGCGCTGCTCAATGAATTGGCACCCGTTCAGCGTCCGGTGAACGATATGCTGTTTCGCAGCATGTCGGCTGCGGATTTCGAGCGAACGCGCAAGCTGATGTCGGAGATGGTGGACGCCGCCGACGAGGCGATCCGGCTGCTGGACTACAACGCACCGGCATCGGTCGCCCGACAGACCAAATAACCTGCTGTTTGACGGGTTTGTCGTTAGCTATTCTCCGGCGCGCAGCCGGTAGCCGATACCCGTTTCGGTCAGGACGAATTGCGGGCGCTCCGGATCGAGCTCGATCTTTTGACGCAGCTGGCGGACATAAACGCGCAGATATTGTGCGTCGGTGAGCTCGTCCCACAATTCCTTCAGCAGAAACCGATGGGTCAGCACCTTGCCGGCATGCTGCACCAGGACCCGCAGCAACTCATATTCCTTTGGTGACAGTTTCACCTCACGGTCACCCACCTTGACGATGCGGCGCACCAGATCGACCGACAATTCTCCGGAGCGGAATACCGGCCGCTCGCCATGAACCTGTAGCTGATGCCTGAGCGCAGCCCGCATGCGCGCCAGCAACTCATCCATGCCGAACGGCTTGGTGAGATAGTCGTCGGCACCGAGATCGAGCGCCTGCACCTTGCCAGCTTCATCGCCGCGGCTGGACAGCACCACGATCGGCACGCTGTCATCGCGCGCGCGAATCATCTGCAGCAGATCGTGGCCCTGGATGTCCGGCAGGCCCAGATCGAGAATGATCAAAGCGGGCTTCTCCGCCAATTTCTCCAGCGCGATCTTGCCGTTGCTGGCCTCAAGGATGTCATAGCCCTGGGTGCTGAGGCCCATGCGCAGCAATTTGCGGATCGGCGGCTCATCATCGATGATCAGGACCTTGATAGCGGCGGTGTTCATGCGGCGGTGTCCAGAGCTTCGAAGGCCGGCGGGATGGGAAGGCGGATGGTCAGCACGGCGCCTGATCGGTCGGCGCGATTGGTGGCCGAAATGGTGCCATGCATTGCCTCAACAAACCCCCGGGAGATCGCGAGGCCGAGGCCGGTGCCCGCCCGAACGTGATCGCCCTTGTTGGCGCGATAGAATTTATCGAACACCTGCTCGAGATCGGCGGGTGGAATGCCTGCCCCCTCGTCCGTCACCTGCAGCGAGACTGAGTCCGCATCGCGTATGGCCCTGATCGTGATGGTGGTGTCATCCGGGGCATATTTCGCGGCATTATCAAGCAAATTGAACAGCACCTGCTCGAACAGGACCGCATCGAGCTCCAGCATGGGCAGGTTTGGCGCCAGATCGAGCGCGACGCGATGCCTGCTGAGGATCTTGCCGGCCCGGCGCAGCGCGCTGCCGACGATCTCCGCGAGATCCTGCAGCGTTGCATTCGGCACCACGGCACCGGACTCCAGTTTGGTCATATCCAGCAGATTAGCGATGAAACGGTTCAGCCGCTCGGATTCGTCGATCACCGTGCCGAGCAGATCGGCCTTCTCGGCCTCGCTGAGCTTCGGCGATAGATCGCGCAGCGTGGAAGCCGCACCGAGCACGGAGGCCAGCGGCGTCTTCAGATCATGCGAGATCGAGGTCAGCAGAGCCTGACGCAGCCGGTCAGATTCGACGTTGCGCTCGGCGCGGTCCATGTCTTCGACGAGCTGTACGCGCTCGATGGCGAGTGCGCTCTGATCCACAAGCGCATCCAGCAACCGGCGCTGGTCGGGTGTCAGCAATGGCCCCGTGCGATCATCGTCAATGCCGATCACACCGATCGGTCCACGACCGGTCCGCATCGGCAGAAACAGCCGCTTCGCACCGGGCAATGTTTCAGAGCCACGACCGGCGGGGCGATCATTGCTCCAGGCCCAGTTGGCAGCGGCCAGATCCGCCTTGTCCAATTCGTCCTCAGGCGGATATCCGGCCTTGACGGTGATCACACCCTGCTCCGGCAACAGCAACACAACCCGCACCTTCAGCATCAATGCGATCTGATACGCGCTCGCCCACAGCACGTCGTCAAGCGCCGCCGTACCCGCGAGTTTGCGGCTGAACGCATAGAGCGACTCGGTTGTGCGCACACGGCCAAAGGCCGAGACGGCCTGGGTGCGCACCCGCGCCGCGACATTGGACACGAGAATGGCGATCAGCATGAAGAAGAAGAAGGCCGCCACATTGGTTGGATCGGTGATGGTGAGCGTATAGACCGGTGGCAGGAAGAAAAAATTATAGCTCAGCGATGCCACGACGCTCGCCAGCAGCGATGGCCAGAGACCAAAGCGCACGGCGACGCCGACCACGGCGGTGAGAAACATCAGATCGACATTCTCGATCCCGAAGATCGGACGCAGCAGCGTTGCGGCTCCAAGAGCCACCGCCACGACCGCCAGCGCCGCAATATAGGGCTTTGCATCGAACGGCTCGACGCGATCGGTCATCTGTGCACGTTTCGCGGCCGGCTCCGTCGGCAACGCATCGCCCGCGATGACATGCACGCTGATATTGCCGGCGCGCCGCACGAGATCATGGACCACCGAACCGCGCACCAGCTCGAACCACCATGACCGCGATGCCTTGCCAATCACGATCTGGGTGACGTTGTTGGCATGGGCATAACCGAGCAGATCGTCGGCGATGCGCCGGCCTGCGCCCGGAATCGTCAGCGCTTCGGCGCCAAGTGCCTCGGCAAGCCGCAGCGTATCGGCCAGCCGGTCGCGCTGTTCTTCGGTGAGTTGAAGGCTGCGTCGCGTCTCGATGCTGACCGCCGTCCACGGCGCGTGAAGCCGATCCGCGAGACGCTTGGTGTAGCGCACCAGCCCGGCTGAGCGCGGGTCCTCACTGATACAGACCAGAATGCGTTCGCCGGCAGCCCACGGGCCGGCAATGGCATTGGCCTGCATATGCGTGAGCAATTGCTCATCGACCCGGTCGGCCGTCCGTCGCAACGCCAGCTCGCGCAACGCCGTGAGATTGCCAGGCGAGAAATAATGCTCCAGCGCGCGCTCGGCCTGTTTGGGAACGTAGACCTTGCCTTCCTTCAGGCGCTGGATCAGATCGTCCGGGGTGAGGTCGATCAGCTCGATGGCGTCTGCACGATCGAACACCGAATCCGGCACGGTCTCGCGCACCCGCACATGAGTGATTTGGGCGACCACATCATTCAGGCTTTCGATGTGCTGGATATTAACTGCCGTGTAGACGTCGATCCCTGCGGCCAATAATTCCGCGACGTCGAGATAACGTTTCGGATGCCGGCTGCCGGACGCGTTGGTATGGGCGAGTTCGTCCACCAATGCGATCTGCGGGCGCCGCGCGATCAGCGCATCGAGGTCCATTTCCTCGAGGACCTGACCCTTGTGATCGATACGGCGCCGGGGAATGACTTCAAGGCCCGTGAGCAGCGCCTCGGTCTCCGCGCGGCCGTGGGTCTCGACGACACCGACCACCACATCGACACCCGCCTTACGCCTGGCATGGGCGCTTTGCAGCATCTCGTAAGTCTTGCCGACGCCGGGAGCGGCGCCGACAAAAATCTTCAACCGCCCGGCCGCATCTTCCTCGCGCCTTGCTGTCTCCAGCAAGGCCTCAGGCGAAGGTCGTTGGTCGGGATCGCGGCGCTGATTTGCCATAAGGCAATATAGTCTCCGCTACGGCTGCGGCCTAGACGGCCTACTTCAGTGCGGCGGCGTCCAGCGCGAGATTCAAGGCAAGAACGTTAACGCGCGGTTCGCCTAGCAGACCGCCGAGGCGGCCTTCGACCTTATCTGTCACCAGCTGGCGGACGCGGTCCTCCGGCAGCTTGCGCGCCTTGGCGATACGGGGCACCTGAAACAGCGCACCCTCCGGCGAAATGTTCGGGTCGAGACCGCTGCCTGAGGTGGTCACGAGATCGATCGGCACCGGCATCGACGGGTTCTCTGCCTTCAGTTTCTCGACGTCCTCCTTCACGCGGTCGATCAGCGCCTTGCTGGTCGGGCCGAGATTGGAGCCCATCGAGTTGATGGCATTGTAAGGCTGCGGCACCGTCTTTGTGGAATCCTGCGGGTCGGGACCCAGGGTCGCCGACGGGCGGCCGTGGAAGTATTCCTCACCCTTGAATTCCTGACCGATCAGGGACGAGCCGACAACCTTGCCGTCCCGTTCGATGAGGCTGCCTTGCGCCTGGTTCGGCATGATCGCTTCAGCGACGCCCGTCATCGCGAGCGGGTAGCCGAGACCGGTGATGGCCGTGAGGCCGAGCAGCAGAACGATGGCTGGGCGAATTTCTCTCAACATAATGTAACTCCTCAAACCAGGTGCAGGGCGGTGACGACGAGGTCAATCGCCTTGATGCCGATGAACGGAACGATGATGCCGCCGAGGCCGTAGATCAGCAGGTTGCGGCCGAGCAGCGCGCCGGCGCCGATCGGGCGATAGGCGACGCCTTTCAGGGCGAGCGGGATCAGCGCAATGATGATGATCGCGTTGAAGATGATGGCCGACAGGATGGCGCTCTGCGGGCTCGCCAGCTTCATGATGTTAAGCGCTTCAAGCTGCGGATAGAAGGCGAGGAAGATCGCCGGGATAATGGCGAAGTATTTCGCCACGTCATTGGCGATCGAGAACGTGGTCAGCGCCCCCCGCGTCATCAGAAGCTGCTTGCCGATTTCGACGACCTCGATGAGTTTGGTCGGATTGGAGTCCAGATCGACCATGTTGCCCGCCTCGCGCGCCGCCTGCGTGCCGGTGTTCATGGCGACGCCTACATCGGCCTGCGCCAGTGCCGGCGCGTCGTTGGTGCCGTCGCCGCACATCGCCACCAACTTGCCCTTGGCCTGCTCGTCGCGGATGAGCTGCAGCTTGTCCTCGGGTGTCGCCTGCGCCAGGAAATCATCGACGCCGGCTTCGGCTGCGATGGCTGCGGCGGTCATCGGATTGTCGCCGGTGATCATGATGGTACGGATGCCCATGCGGCGCAGCTCGGCGAAACGCTCACGGATGCCGCCCTTGACGATGTCCTTCAAATGGATGACGCCGAGCAGCTTGCCATCGCGCGCGACCGCCAACGGGGTGCCGCCGCCCTTTGCAATCTCGTCGGAGATCGCCTGGATTTCACGTGCCGTGTCCGACATCGTGGCCGGCTGCATCGCACGCACGGTGTTACCGGACGCCACGGCGAACGACGCGCCCCCGTTGACGTAAGCGAGTATCGAATCCACCGCGCCCTTGCGAACCGACGAGCCGCCGGCATCGACACCGCTCATCCGGGTCTGCGCGGTGAACGGCACGAAAGTCGCTGACAGTTCGGCCATGTCGCGACCGCGAATGCCGTATTTCTCCTTGGCCAGCACGACGATGGAGCGGCCTTCCGGGGTTTCGTCCGCGAGCGATGCAAGCTGCGCCGCATCGGCCAGTTCCTGTTCGGTCACGCCGCGCACCGGACGGAAGGCTGTCGCCTGACGATTGCCCAGCGTGATAGTGCCGGTCTTGTCGAGCAGCAGCGTATCGACGTCGCCGGCAGCTTCCACCGCACGACCGGACATCGCCAGCACGTTGAAGCGCACCAGACGATCCATGCCGGCAATGCCGATCGCCGACAACAACGCGCCGATGGTGGTCGGGATCAGGGTCACGAACAAAGCCACCAGCACCACCACCGAGATCGAACCACCGGCATAGGCCGCATAGCTCGGGATCGTCACCGTCGCGAACACGAAGATGATGGTGAGGCCGACCAGCAGGATGTTCAGTGCGATCTCGTTCGGTGTCTTCTGCCGCTCGGCGCCTTCGACCAGCTTGATCATGCGATCGATAAAGGTCGAGCCTTGCGCCGCAGTGATGCGGACGCGAATCCAGTCGGACAGCACCTGCGTGCCGCCGGTCACCGCCGAGCGATCGCCGCCGGATTCACGAATGACAGGTGCGGACTCGCCGGTGATCGCCGCCTCATTAACTGAAGCCACGCCTTCAATCACTTCTCCGTCGGATGGGATGTTGTCGCCAGCTTCCACCAGAACGACATCGCCGACCTTCAGGCTGGTGCCCGAGACCATACGGTAGCTCTTGTCGCCGCTGTCGCTGCCGGTGAGTAGCTTGGCCTGGCTTTCGGTGCGGGTCTTCTTCAGCGATTCCGCCTGCGCCTTGCCGCGGCCTTCGGCGACGGCTTCGGCAAAGTTGGCGAACAGCACCGTGAACCAAAGCCAGAGGATGATCTGGAACGCAAATCCCAGATCGCTTCCGCCGGTGAAGACGTTCTTGATGAAGATCACCGTGGTGAGTGCGGCGACGACCTCGACCACGAACATCACGGGATTCTTGATCATCAGCCGCGGATCAAGCTTTTTGAAAGCCGAGCCGATGGCTGGGATGACAATTTTCGAATCGAGCATGGCCGAGACCGGCACTCGCTTCTGCAGTTTCAACGTTTCCATGGACATAACTCCAAATCCGATCAGAACAGGGTGCTGGCGGTCATCGCGAGGTGCTCGACGATCGGCCCGAGCGCGAGTGCCGGGAAGAAGGTGAGACCACCGATGATCAGAATCACGCCGATGACGAGGCCGACGAACAATCCACCGGTGGTCGGCAAGGTGCCGGCCGAAGCCGGGATCGACTTCTTCGCGGCCAATGATCCGGCCAGCGCCATGGCTGGCACGATCATGAAGAAGCGGCCGACGAACATCGAACTCGCCAGTGTGAGGTTGTAAAAGAATGTGTTACCTGTGAGCCCACCGAAAGCCGAGCCGTTATTTCCGGTGGCCGAGGTGAAAGCGTAAAGCACCTCGGTGAAGCCATGCGGCCCGGCATTGGCCATGGAGGCCACGGCCGAGGGCAACACCACCGCCACCGCGGTCCAACCAAGATACATCAGCGGCAGGACGAGAATGGCGAGCATCGCCATCTTCACTTCACGCGCCTCGATCTTCTTGCCGACATATTCCGGTGTGCGGCCGACCATCAGACCGGCGACGAAGATTGCCAGCACGACGAACAGCAGCATGCCGTAGAGACCGGCACCAACACCGCCGACGATAATCTCGCCGAGCTGCATATTGATCAGCGGGATCATGCCGCCAATCGCTGTAAACGAGTCATGCATCGCATTGACCGCACCGCAGGATGCCGCCGTGGTGATGACCGCGAACAGGCTGGAGGCGACAATGCCAAAGCGCAGTTCCTTGCCTTCCATATTACCGCCGGTGAGGCCGAGTGCATTCAGGCCTGTGGTGCCCGAGGCTTCGGCGCCATAGGTGATGGCAACGCCGACAATGAACAGCACGCCCATCACGGCCAGAATCGCCCAGCCTTGCCTTGGGTTGCCGACCATGCGGCCGAACACATTGGTCATCGCCGCACCTAGCGCGAAGATCGAGATCATCTGGATGAAGTTCGACAGCGCCGTCGGGTTCTCGAACGGATGCGCCGCATTGGCGTTGAAGAAGCCGCCGCCGTTGGTGCCGAGCATCTTGATGGCAACCTGCGACGCAACGGGGCCAACCGCGATGGTCTGCTTCGCACCTTCAAGCGTGGTCGCATCGACATAAGCGCCGAGCGTCTGCGGCATGCCCTGCCAGACCAGGAACAGCGTGTAGACGATGCAGATCGGCAGCAGCACATAGAGCGTGCAACGGGTAATATCGACCCAGAAATTACCGATGGTGCGCATCGACGACCGTGCGAAGCCGCGGATCAGTGCCACGGCCAATGCGATGCCGCCCGCCGCCGACAGGAAGTTATGTACCGTCAGACCCAGCATCTGGGTCAGATACGACATGGTGCTTTCGCCGCCGTAGTTCTGCCAGTTGGTGTTGGTGATGAAGGAGATCGCGGTGTTGAAGGAGAGATCTTCGGCGACCGCGGACTGCCCGGCAGGATTGAACGGCAGCACGGCCTGCAGCCGCATGATCGCGTAGAGACCGAGGAAGCCGACCACATGAAACAGCAGCATGGCAACCGTATAGGTCAGCCAGTGCTGCTCACGTTTCTCGTCGACGCCACCGATCCAGTACAGACCGGCTTCGACCGGCCGCAGAATCGGAGAGAGGAACGTACGCTCGCCGTTGAAGACTGATGTCATGTAGCCGCCGAGCGGCTTCACCAGCGCGAGAACCACCGCGCAGTACAGAGCAATTTGAATCCAGCCAATCATTGTCATGTCAGTTGACCTTTTGAGGTGCGCGCGCTCAGAACCGCTCGGGTCGCAGCAGCGCGTAAGTGAGGTAGATCAGCAATGCCGCGGACACGAAGCCGGCGAGCGTGTAATCGAAAATCATGATGCGCTCCTCACAGCCGCTCGCAGGCATAGGCGTAGCCCAGGGTGAGAATGAAAAAGCCGAGCCCGAGGGCCAGCATGACGACGTCCAGCATGGAATGCTCCTGATGCAATGACTGCGGCGACACGGAGCAAACGGCTCTCGCGCCCGATGCACGATCAGGTGCCATTCAGGACGTAGGTTTTCGAGATGAGGCCAGCAGCGAACTTATAGGAATCTCATAAAGACGCGGCGGAGCGCATGCGCGTGCGCCGCTAGTCCTCGGGCGCTTATGCAGCCTTTATATCTTCGTGCCCGAAGCTGCCTCGTATTCAAATGACGGACTACGGATATTGCATGATGCGGTCTTCCGAAGATCGCGCTGTTCATGGAGACCCGTCATGTCGTTCATCTCGATTCAGCGAACGCCCCTTTCCGAAGCGCCATCCGAAACAGCTCCGCTTGACGCTACGAGCTTCACCGCGATCTGCCTCACCACCTGCAAGCGCCTGCCGGCAATGCGTCGCACAGCGGAGGCCCAGCGCCTCGATCGCCTGGTCGCTGCCGGCGCCTGGACCGATGCCGCGCTTGCCCTGATCGCGATCGAACTGCCGCGGTGGCAACTGCGTCGGCTCGCTTATGACGAAGGTGAATGGCATTGCGCTCTCTCGAACCAGCGTGACCTTCCTGACTGGCTGGACAGCGCCGTCGAGACGCATCACCCAGACATGGCGATGGCGATCCTGGATGCATTTCGCGCTGTCGTTAGCCGCGGAGGCACGCCGCATCTGACGCAAGCGCCGGTGCGCGCGATCCAACCCACCGATTCCGAGCCGATGCTGTGTGAGAATTACTCTTGAGCGAAGAGGGGCGGTGCTAAATGCTGTAGCCCGACCGCCGCGAACAGCCTTCCAAGAGTGAAGCTTTCGGCTATGCTCGGCACAAATTCGTGCCATGACAAGCCAGAGCAAAACGTGACAGCAGACAAACCGGCTTTCGTCGCGGTCGATTGGGGCACCAGCAGCTTTCGAGGCTGGTTGATGACCGCCGATGGCAGCGTGCTTGCGGAGACGCGCGGGCCTGAAGGCATGCTGCATTGCGCGGCTGCAGGCTTCGCTCCGGTGCTCGCTGATCATCTTGCCACACTTGGCGGAATGCAGAACGTGCCTGTGTTGATCTGTGGTATGGCCGGCGCACGACAGGGCTGGATCGAGGCGCCCTATCTGCACACACCGACACGCCTCGACGCCTTGCACGACGGTGCGCAGCGTGTCGACACGCAAGGCGACGTGCGTATCCTACCCGGCATCGCGCAAGCCAACGCCGCGGCACCCGACGTCATGCGCGGCGAAGAGACGCAACTGCTCGGCGTGACCGAACCCGACTTCACCGGTCTGGTCTGCATTCCCGGCACCCATAGCAAATGGGTCTGGATCGACGCCGGCAGCGTGGTGTCATTCACGACCTATATGACCGGCGAGCTCTTTTCGGTCATCACTCAACACAGCATCCTGAAACACGCGGTGGATCACGACGCACCGTCGCCCGCCGCGAATGACGCGTTCCGCGATGGCCTGCAACGCGCGCTCGATGCGCCGACGGGCCTCACCGCCTCGCTCTTCAGCCTGCGCGCGGCGCAACTGCTCGGCTTCCAGCAACAGGCCGACGGCGCGGCGCGGCTGTCGGGCCTCCTGATCGGCACGGAAATCGCCGATGCCGGATCGCGCTATGGTGCGCGGCAGCCGGTACGCCTGATCGGCGCCGGCGCGCTCAAGGATCTCTATGCGTCGGCGCTTGCAGCTGCCGGCTTCGAGGTCGCCATCGTTGATGCCGAACGCGCGTCGCAACACGGCCTGACCAAGGCCGCAATTCATCTGTGGGGAGCTCAGTTCACATGAACCAGCCAATCCGTTGGCCCACCGTGAAGCGTCCGCTCGTCGCCATCCTGCGCGGCGTGCAGCCCGACGAGGTGGAGAGCATCGTCGAGACGTTGATCGACACCGGCTTCGAGATGATTGAAGTACCGCTGAACTCGCCCGATCCGTTCGAATCCATCGCACGGATCTGCAAACGATTTGGCAACGACACCCTGATCGGCGCCGGCACTGTCCTCACCGCGAATGACTGCGCCCGCGTCGCCGATGTCGGCGGGCGTCTGATGGTGAGCCCGAATGTCGATGTCGATGTGCTGGCGATGGCGGTGAGCCGCGGCATGGTCACGATGCCCGGCGTGTTCTCGCCGACCGAAGCTTTCCTCGCGCTCCGCGCCGGCGCGTCCGCCCTGAAATTCTTTCCGGCATTGATCCTCGGCCCGTCCGGCATCGCCGCCATTCGCGCGGTTTTGCCCAGGGATGTCGTGATCGGGGCTGTTGGTGGTGTTTCCGATCGGAATTTCGCGGACTATGTCGCCGCCGGCATACAGGCCTTCGGCCTTGGCAGCAGCCTGTATCGGCCTGGAATGAGCGCTATCGAGGTGAAGGCGACCGCGCAGGCGTCTGTCGTGGCTTATGATCAGGCGATGGCCCGCTAGAAGCAGAGTGCAGTGTCTGTTTGCGGTTGTTGCGCGCGCTTCGCGAGGGACGGCAGAGCAAGAACGTCTCCGCGCCGCACGCATCGACCGCGCAGCACCAAACTGTCAAATTCAATGAATTGCTCTGAATATCAGAGACTTAGGAGCACTGTGGTGCCCAGGAAAGGACTCGAACCTTCACGGCCGTTAAGCCACTGGCACCTGAAGCCAGCGCGTCTACCAATTCCGCCACCTGGGCACGTGCGAGGCACGTGGCGCGGTTAGTAGGGGGCCGTTACGCGCTTGTCAAATTGCTTCGTTCAATTCCAAATCCGCTGTACAGGCCTCGCGCGTTGGCGTATCGCGAATTGGTCTAAATTCCCCCGTTTTGCCCTTGCATGACTGACTCAAGGAACTGATCCATGGCTGCCCCCATCGACACCCTCGTTACGGTTTTCGGCGGATCCGGCTTCGTGGGACGCCATGTGGTCCGCGCGCTGGCCAAGCGTGAATACCGGATCAGGGTCGCCGTGCGTCGGCCGGAACTGGCCGGCCATCTGCAACCGCTTGGCCGTGTCGGACAGATCAATATCGTTCAGGCCAATTTGCGTCACCCCGCCTCGATCAAGGCCGCGATGCGCGACGCCAGCATCGTCGTCAATCTGGTGGGTATCCTGACCGAAAGCGGCGCGCAGACCTTTGATGCCGTGCAGGCGCGAGGCGCCGGCGCGGTCGCGCAGGCTGCCGCCGAGATCGGCGCGCGGATGGTGCAGTTTTCAGCCATCGGCGCCGATGCCGATTCCGAATCGGCCTATGCCCGTGCCAAGGCGGCCGGCGAGCAGGCCGTGCTGGCGGCTGTGCCTTCCGCGACCATCCTGCGCCCGTCGATCGTGTTCGGCCCCGAGGATCAGTTCACCAATCGATTTGCCAATCTCGCCCGGATGGCCCCGGTGATGCCGGTGTTCGGCGCCACGACCAAGATGCAGCCGGTCTATGTGGGCGATGTCGCCCAGGCTGCGGCCGATGCCGTCGACGGCAAGACCAGGCCGGGCGCCACCTATGAACTTGGCGGCCCGGAAGTGCTGACGATGAATGAGATCATCGAGATCATTCTGACGACTATCGAGCGCAAGCGCATGACGCTGCCGGTGCCGACGGCCATCGCCAAGCTTCAGTCCTATTTCCTGCAATTTGCCCCTGGCGACTTCAAGCTGACGCCGGATCAGGTCACCATGCTTGGTGTCGACAATGTGGTGTCGGAAGCCGCCAAGGCGGCCGGTCTAACGCTGGATGGCCTGGGTATTGCCGCTGATTCACTGGAAGCTATTGCACCACAATATCTCTGGCGCTTCCGCGCCACCGGTCAGTTCGCACATAACGGCATAAACTGACGATATTGTCGTCCCCGCCAGGCACGCCGAAGGCGTGCGTGGAGCGGGGATGACAGCAGAGTGTTTGGCAAAATTCAGTAGCCCAGCGCCAGCGCGATCAGGCCGAGCGTACCGACGATCACGCGCCACCATGCGAACAACGCGAAGCCGTGGCGGGTCACGTAGCCGAGAAAGCTTTTCACCACGATGATCGCGGTGATGAACGATACCACGAAACCGATGGCGATGATCACACCGTGATCGACCGAGAGATCGGCCCGGCTCTTGTAGAGATCGTAGACGAAGGCACCGACCATGGTCGGGATCGCCAGGAAGAACGAGAACTCCGCCGCTGCGCGCTTTTCAGCACCGAGCAGCATAGCGCCGACGATGGTCGCGCCGGAGCGCGACACGCCGGGAATCATCGCCACGCACTGCGCCAGACCGATCTTGAGATACATCGGCAACGGGAACGTCGTGGCATCGTGATGCACGGGCTCAAGATCGAGCTGATCGACCCAGAGCAGGATCGCGCCGCCAACGATCAGCGAGAAACACACGACCCACGGATTGAACAAATAGCTTTTGACATAGCCGCCGGCAGCGGCGCCGATGATGGCAGCAGGCAGGAACGCGATCAGTACGCCGATCACGAAACGGCGCGCCGCAGCGTCGCCTTTGAACAGGTTCAGCGCGATATGCCACAACTTGCCGAAGTAAAGTGCAAGGATCGCCAGAATGGCGCCCAGCTGGATCAGCACGGCGAAGCTTTTCCAGAAATTGTCCTCGCCCAGATCGAAGAAGCGTTCCGCGAGCAGCAGATGCCCCGTTGAGGAAACCGGCAGGAACTCGGTGACACCCTCGACAATGCCGAGAATCACCGCCCTTATCGCATCAGACATCATCCGCTTATCTGTCCTTCGTCAGTGTGGGCCTGAAAAAGCCGGGTTCTTCTCGCCTATTCCCTTCATTGCTGCAATCGCAAATACCATCACATTCGCGGGTTGCCTCAGAGCCAAGCTTCGCTAGTTTGGCGCGCGCCGCGTGACACTTTTACCACCGACGCAACCGAGACGCTTTCTTAACGACCGCATAACTATCAAGGCCGGCATGTACACGCTTTACCATCACTCGTTCTGTCCGCATTCCCGCTTCATTCGTCTCGTACTCGGCGAATACGGACTCGATCTCACACTGGTGGACGAGCGGCCGTGGGATCGGCGCGAGGCATTTCTGGCGCTCAATCCTGCGGGAACTACGCCGGTGCTGCTCACCGACGGTTTCCCGCCGATTCCAGGCGCCGGAATCATCGCCGAATATATCGACGAGACCCATGGACCGGAGATGGGCGATCGCCGCCTGCTGCCTGTTGCGATGGCGGAACGCATCGAAGTGCGCCGGCTGATGGCGTGGTTCAACGAGAAATTCTTCGAGGAAGCATCCGGCCCACTGGTCACCGAGCGCATCTACAAGCGCTTCATGAGCGAAGAGGTCGGCGGCGGCGCCCCGGCGATGGATGTGATTCGCGCAGCCACCGCAAATGTGCGCTATCATCTGGCCTATATCGGCTGGCTGGCGCGGACGCGCAATTTTCTGGCCGGTGACCGACTGACTTACGCGGATCTGGTCGCGGCAGCTCATCTGTCGGCGATCGACTATCTGGGCGATGTGCCATGGAGCGAGGACGACGCAGCGAAGGCGTGGTACGCGCGGGTGAAATCCCGTCCGTCGTTCCGACCGCTGCTGAGCGAATGGCTGGCGGGCGTGCCGGCATCGCGGACCTATGTGGATCTCGATTTCTGAGCTCATCCGCTGACGACGACCGCGCCACGCTTCCCGCCGATCTCAAGGACACGCTGACGCGCGAGGCGAAGGCGCTGGGCTTCGATTCAATCGGGATCACCGATCCGGACGCCATCGCCGGCGTGCGCGAACGGCTGCAGGAATTTCTCAACGCCGGCGCCCATGGCGACATGGAGTGGCTTGCCGACAATCCCGACCGCCGCGCCGATCCCAAGGTGATGTGGCAGGACGTTCGGTCCGTCATCATGCTCGGCGTCAATTACGGACCCGACGAGAATCCGCTCGAGATCCTCAGGCAACGCTCGCATGCTGCGATCTCGGTCTATGCCCGCGGCGACGATTATCATGACCTCATCAAGAAGCGCCTGAAGCTGCTGGCGCGCTGGCTGATCGCGCAAGCCGGCGGCGATGTGAAAGTGTTTGTCGATACGGCTGCCGTGATGGAAAAGCCGCTCGCCGGTGCCGCAGGATTGGGCTGGCAGGGCAAGCATACCAATCTCGTCTCGCGCGAATTCGGCTCGTGGCTGTTTCTCGGCGCGATCTTCACCACGCTCGAACTGCCGCGCGATGCGCGCACCATCGATCACTGCGGCTCGTGCCAGGCCTGTCTCGACAGCTGCCCGACATCGGCCTTTCCGGCGCCTTACAAACTCGATGCTCGGCGCTGCATTTCCTATCTCACCATCGAGAACAAGGGCCCGATCCCCCACGAGTTTCGTAAGCCCATGGGCAACCGCATCTATGGCTGCGACGATTGCCTCGCCGCCTGCCCATGGAACAAATTCGCCCAGGAAGGCCGCGAGATCAAACTCGCCGCACGCGACGCGTTGCGCGCGCCGTCGCTGACCGAACTTGCGAAGCTCGACGATGCGGCTTTCCGCGCGTTCTTCACGAAGTCACCCGTGAAGCGCATTGGCCGCAACCGTTTCATCCGCAATGTGTTGATCGCCATCGGCAATTCGAACGACCTGTCGCTGATAGACGACGCGCAGCGACTGCTCAGCGATGAAAGTCCTGTGGTGCGCGGGGCAGCGATATGGGCGCTGTCGCAACTAATGCCCGCAGACGAATTTGCTGCGCTGGCCACGCAACTCGGCGACGCTGAAAAGGATGGGAGCGTGAACGACGAATGGCAGCTCGCGCTCAGTTCGTCAGATGTCGCGCCATCTCCGGCCGAGCTTTGAGCGCTTCACCCTGCTTGGCGACGATCTTGGCGATGCGCTCCGGCGCGAAATGCAAATCGACGAAGGCCGGCGCCGTATTGGCCACTTCATGATAGCTCACGATCTTGCCGTCACGCAGCGTCATGATCGCAACGCCTTCGAACATCGCGCGGCCGCCATTGGCTTCCGGGAGTTTCGAGCGATAACTGAACGTGTAGCGCGCATAGAGCGTGGTGCCGTCGCTGACGGGCGTGTGCATGTCCCAACGAAAATCTTCCGCGGTCCGATAGAACCAGTCGTCGACCATGTCGGCGATTTTGGCACGGCCTTCAAACGCACCATAGAAGACGTCGTGATAGACGCCGTCTTCAGTGAACAGCGCAGCGAAGCTATGGCCGTCACGCTGTTCAACGGCATCGCAAAATGCGCGCAAGAGTGCCGTAGCATCCATCCGAATCCCTCCCGCTGATTGATCGCTCTTTTCAGGCGAGCCTATTCAACGGTGCGGGTGATGCAATCAAAACTCCGCCACAGCCGACAATAGTCGCGCAATGTCCTGCGGGCGCGACAGCCGATGGTCGCCGTCCTGGATCATGGTCAACACGACATCTTCGCTCGGCAGCCGTTCGGCCAGGCGGAAAGCGTGCTGCCAGGGCACGTCGGGGTCCTGCCTGCCCTGAAGAATTCGCACGGGGCAACCGACATCGATCGCGCTGCCGAGCAGCAGGTGATTGCGCCCCTCTTCGATCAACTGCCGTGTGATCGGATAGGGCTCGCCATATTCCGACGGGCGCAGCCATTGACCGGTGGTCTCGATCTCCGCGCGAATATCCGGCGAAAAGCCTTTCCACATCAGCTCTTCGGTGAAATCCGGCGCCGGCGCGATCAGCACCAGACCCTTCAGCGTCGCGCGCCCCACTTTGCCGCGTCGGGCCAGCGCGCGCGCCAGCAGGAGTGCCATCCAGCCGCCCATCGACGAGCCGATCACTACCTGCGGACCCTGGCAGGCTGCATCGAACGCCGCGAGGCTATCCTCCAGCCATTGGCCGATGGTGCCATCGACGAAATCGCCGCCGGATTCACCATGGCCGGAATAATCGAAACGTACACAGGCCCGGCCATGGTCGGCGGCCCAGGCATCGAGCGCCACCGCCTTGCCGCCCTGCATGTCGGATTTGAAGCCGCTCATCCAGAACAGGCCCGGAGCAGCGCCATCGCGGACCCGCATGGCGATCTGGCGGCGGCTACTGCCTGTACCTGCCGTGATGAAAGTGGGGTCGGTCGATACCGTTGTGCTCATCAAACCATCCTTGTTCGACCCTGAAATGCCGCTTGCTGTTTGATTGAGCAGGTCGGGATCGTCAACGTCGATCCTCAAGGTCCATACCATCCCAGGGAACGTCCGCCTCGATGCCGCGTTGCGCTCCTGTCAACCACGGCTTGCAGAACGGGTCTGGGAACTCTATTTGACCCAAGTCAGCGGTGTATTGCGCCTATGGCCTTTCGCGTGACGAAATTGCCTCGTATTTGAGTGATTGACGCTGCGTTGCGTGAGTTTGCTTGCTCCAAACGCCTTATTCCTTCACACTGCGGCCTTCCTAAACAACATTGGAGAGTTACCCATTCGCCGTCCCAACAGAGCCCCGCCCGCCGCAACCAAAGACGGGCCGCGCACCAACGATGAAATTCGCAATCTGCAGATCCAGCTGATTGATCAGACCGGCCTCAACCACGGCACCGTGGAAACCATTGCTGCGATCAAGATGGCGATGGAAGCCGGTATGGATCTGGTCGAGATTTCGCCGAATGTGAGCCCCCCCGTCTGCAAGATCATGGACTACGGGAAGTTCAAATATTCGGCGCAGAAGAAGGCCGCCGAGGCCCGCAAGAAGCAGAAGATCGTCGAAATCAAGGAGATCAAGCTCCGCCCGATGATCGATGATCATGACTACGACGTGAAAATGCGCGCAATGCAGCGCTTCTTCGAAGAAGGCGACAAGGTTAAAATCACCTTGCGCTATCGTGGCCGCGAAATGGCGCACCAGGAAATCGGTACCAAGCTGCTCGACAAGGTCAAAGCAGACGTCGCCGAATACGCCAAGGTGGAGCAGGACGCGCGCTTCGAAGGTCGTCAGGTGGTGATGGTGCTCGCACCGCGCTGATCGTAGCGGCGACTGACCTTAACGAGGTTGGCAATCAGAATTTCGGCCCGTCAGATTTCTGGCGGGCCTTTTTCTTTGGGAGAGTATTCGGAGATCGTTCGGAGCTGGGCGGCTCAGCCCGAAATGAGGGCGAGTGCACCGGCCAGCGCGAGAGCCGCGGCGAGGCCAGCGGCTGCGAACATCCAGCGGGTGGCGGTCTGAGCAGCAGCATCTTGCTGGATGGCAACCGCCCTTGCGGCGGCACGTGCATTCCGGGCCATTGTCGTCGTCCCTCTGTTTCTCTGGTCCGGATCACATAGGCATCCGGGGCGCGTCGGACCAGTCTGAAGCCATGCGCTAAACAGAGTGTTGAGCCGCGTTAATCGTTGCCATCGGAGCATTCCTCTGCCATAAGCGCAACCTTCGTCGCCCGGCTGATTAAGGGCTGCCGTGTCGACGACTGTGCTGACTTCCCGCAAACGGCGGTTAGTTGAGCATTTTCAACGCTCTAACGAGCATTTTAGCCGACGCAACGCCTTTCGGGGCGCTTTCTGCGTGGCCATAGGAGAGCCAAATGCCCAAGCTGAAGACCAAGTCGGGCGCTAAAAAGCGCTTTAAAGTCACCGGAACGGGTAAGGTCATGGCCGCCCATGCCGGTAAGCGCCACGGTATGATCAAGCGGACGAAGAAGCAGATTCGTCAGCTCCGCGGCACCCGCGTGCTGTTCAAGACCGACGGCGACAACATCAAGCAGTACTTTCTGCCAAACGCCTGATCGCCCTTACGCCGCTTCATTGCGGCGGATATCACCCCTTTTGTTATTTCAGATGAAGGAGATCAGTCATGGCTCGCGTAAAACGCGGTGTGACGGCTCACGCCAAGCATAAGAAAGTCTACAAGGCCGCCAAGGGTTTCCGCGGTCGCCGCAAGAACACCATTCGCGCCGCAAAGGCCGCCGTCGACAAGGCCGGCCAATATGCGTTCCGCGATCGCAAGCGCAAGAAGCGTACGTTCCGCGCGCTCTGGATCCAGCGTCTCAACGCTGCCGTCCGTCCGCTCGGCATGACCTACAGCGTGTTTATCAACGGTCTCGCCAAGTCCGGCGTGACGGTCGACCGCAAGGTGCTCTCGGATCTCGCGATCAACGAGCCGGCGGCGTTCAACGCGATTGCTGAGAAGGCCAAAGCTGCACTCGCAGCCTAAGCCAGCAAAGGCCGCACTGGCGGCCTGAGCTCTCCACTCCGCGTATTCATCGACATTGTCATGGCCGGGCAGAAGCGTTCACGCGCTCCTGTCCCGGCCATTGACGTCTTAATCCCTGTGATACCCGTGCTGTAGAAGCTGGTGCCCGGCCTTCCGTCGGACGCGCAGACAGCAAGAGGCGCCCGCCTCTCTCATCGAGGTTGCTGATGTCCGATCTGACGACGCTCCAACAGACTATTCTGGCCGATATTGCCAATGCCTCCGACGAAGCCGCCCTGGAAGCCGTGCGCGTCGGCGCGCTCGGCAAGAAGGGTTCGATCTCCGCGCTGTTGTCGACTCTCGGCAAGATGACGGCAGAAGAACGCAAGACCGAAGGCGCGGCCATCAACCTGGCCAAGGACACCGTCACGCAGGCGCTGACCGCGCGCCGCGACGTGCTGAAATCCGCCGCACTCGATGCACGCCTCGCGTCCGAGACCATCGACGTGACGCTGCCGCTGCGCGATGGCCCCGCTGAGCTCGGCCGCATTCATCCACTCAGCCAGACATGGGACGAGTTGACGACGATCTTCGCCGATATGGGCTTCGCCGTCGCCGAAGGTCCGGACATCGAGACGGACGACTACAATTTCACCAAGCTGAATTTCCCTGAGGGCCATCCAGCCCGCGAGATGCACGACACCTTCTACTTCAATCCGAAGGAAGATGGCTCGCGCCTGTTGCTGCGCACGCATACGTCACCGGTGCAGGTGCGCACCATGCTGAGCCAGCAGCCGCCGATCCGCGTGATCTGTCCGGGCCGCACCTATCGCAGCGACTCTGACCAGACTCACACGCCGATGTTCCATCAGGTCGAGGGCCTGGTCATCGACAAGGGTTCGCATCTCGGTCACCTCAAATGGATCCTGCACGAATTCTGCAAGGCTTTCTTCGAGGTCGACAACGTCAATATGCGCTTCCGTCCGTCGTTCTTCCCATTCACGGAGCCGTCGCTGGAAGTCGATATCCAGTGTCGCCGCGACAAGAACGAGATCCGCTTCGGCGAAGGCGAAGACTGGCTCGAGATTCTCGGCTGCGGCATGGTGCATCCGAATGTGCTACGCGCCTGCGGCATCGATCCCGATGTGTATCAGGGCTTCGCCTGGGGCATGGGCATCGATCGTATCGCGATGCTGAAATACGGCATGGCCGACCTGCGTCAGCTGTTCGAAGGCGACGTGCGCTGGCTCAATCACTACGGCTTCAAGCCGCTTGAAGTACCGACGCTGGCCGGAGGACTGAGCACGTGAAATTCTCCCTCTCCTGGCTGAAGGATCATCTCGAGACCGACGAGTCGCTCGAGACGCTGACCGACAAGCTCACCATGATCGGGCTCGAGGTCGAACATATCGACGGTAAGGCGAAGCTGCTGAAGCCGTTCACGATCGCCGAGATCGTCACAGCCGTGCAACATCCCAATGCAGATCGGTTGCGCGTCTGCACCGTGAATGCCGGCGATGACAAGCTGCTGCAGATCGTCTGCGGGGCGCCGAATGCGCGCGCGGGATTGAAGACCGTCCTCGCCAGGCCTGGTACTTTTATCCCGGGTAAGGATTTCACCATCGGCCTCGGCAATATCCGCGGCGTCGAAAGCCAGGGCATGTTGTGCTCGGCCGGCGAACTCGGACTCCCCGACGTGATCGACGGCATCATCGAACTGCCCGCCGATGCGCCCGTCGGCGCGATCTATGCCGACTGGGCCAAACTCGGCGATCCCGTCATAGAAATCAACCTGACGCCCAATCGTCAGGACTGCACCGGCGTGTCGGGCATTGCGCGCGATCTCGCCGCGGCCGACATGGGCGTGTTCAAGAATCCCGGCATCAAGCCGATCAAGGGCGAATTCCCCTGCCCGGTGAAAGTCACCGTCGAAGACGCCAAGCTGTGCCCCGGCTTCGCACTGCGTCTCGTGCGCGGCGTCAAGAACGGCCCATCGCCGGAGTGGCTGCAGAAGAAGCTGACCTCCATCGGCCTGCGCCCAATCAATGCACTGGTCGACATCACCAACTTCCTGACCTTCGACCGCGCCCGTCCGCTGCATGTGTTCGATGCGTCCAAGGTAAAGGGTGACATCGTTGTCCGCCGCGCACGTGACGGCGAGACGCTGCTCGCGCTCGACGGCAAGACCTACACACTCGACAGCAAGGCCTGCGTTATCGCCGATGACAACGGCGTGGAATCGCTCGCCGGCATCATGGGCGGCGAAGCCTCCGGCTGTTCGGAAGACACCACCGATGTACTGATCGAATCCGCGCTGTGGAACGAGATCAATATCGCGCAGACCGGCCGCAGGCTCGGGATCAATTCCGACGCGCGTTATCGGTTCGAGCGCGGCGTCGATCCGGTGTTCATGGTGCCCGGTCTCGAACTGGCAACCAAGCTGGTGATGGAACTGTGCGGCGGCGCACCGTCGGAGAGCATCGTCGTTGGCAAGCCCTACGGCGACGACCGTATCATCGACTTCCCGATTGCCGAGGTGAAGCGCCTCGCCGCCATCGACGTGCCATTCCCGGAGATGCGACGCATCCTGACGCATCTCGGCTTCATGGTGGCCGGTAGCGGCCCCGTGGTGAAGGTTGCAGTGCCGTCATGGCGTAGCGACGTGACCGGCAAGGCTGACATCGTCGAAGAAGTCATGCGCATCTTCGGCGTCGACAAGGTGCCGATGACGCCGTTCCCGCGCGGCGATGCCCCGCGCAAGCCGGTACTGACGCAGATCCAGCAGCGCACCCGCCGCGCCAAGCGTGGACTGGCCGCGCGCGGCCTCGTCGAGGCCGTGACATGGTCGTTCATCTCGAAGCCGCATGCCGAGGTGTTCGGCGGCGGCGCGCCGGAACTGGCGCTGGCCAACCCGATCGCCTCCGACCTCTCCGACATGCGGCCGAGCCTGTTGCCCGGACTGATCGCAGCCGCTCAGGCCAATGCGCATCGCGGTTCGTCCGACCTAGCGCTGTTCGAAGTCGGCCAGATCTTCCGCGGCGATCGCCCGCAGGATCAGTTCATGGCTGCATCCGGCGTGCGGCGTGGCCTCGCCTCGTCGGCTGGCAACGGCCGTCATTGGTCAGGCGCCAGCGCTGCGAACGCACTCGACGCCAAGGCCGATGCCTTTGCAGTTCTCGCAGCCGCAGGTGCGCCGATGCAGGCGCTGCAGATCGTCGCTGGTGGCGCCGACTGGCTACATCCTGGCCGGTCCGGCACGATCCAGATCGGTCCGCAGAACGTCCTCGGTCATTTCGGCGAATTGCACCCGCGCACGCTCGAAGCACTCGGTGCCGACGGCCCGTTGATGGCGTTCGAAGTGATCCTCGATCGCATTCCCGACGCCAAGCAGAAGGCGACCCGCGCCAAACCGACTTTGGAGCTCTCGGCGTTCCAGCCTGTATCACGCGACTTCGCCTTCATCGTCGATCGCAAGGTCAGGTCCGGCGACATCGTCCGTGCGGCAGCCGGCGTAGACAAAAAGCTGGTCACCGATGTGACCGTGTTCGACGTCTACGAAGGCAAGGGCATCGACGACGACAAGAAGTCGGTGGCAATTGCGGTCACGATCCAGCCGCGCGAGAAGACGCTGACTGATCAGGAAATCGATGCGGTGGCAGCGAAGATCGTGGCGGAAGTAACGAAGAAGACGGGCGGCACGTTACGCGCATGATGGAATCACTCGGCCTGGTCCAGTATTCGACCACGTCGCTCGTTTTTATCACCGTCACCGCCTTCATCGCCGGACTGGCCCGCGGGTTTTCGGGCTTCGGTTCGGCGCTGATCTTCATGCCGCTCGCCTCAAGCGTGGCGGGCGCGCAGGTCGCGTCGCCCTTGCTGCTGTTGATCGACTTCTCGACTACGCTGACGCTGATCCCGAACGCCGCAAGACGAGCCGACAGGCGCGACGTCAGCATCATTTCGCTGGGCGCACTTATTGGCGTGCCGCTCGGCACGATGGCCTTGGCCTGGGCCGATCCGCTGACTGTTCGTTGGGGCATCGTCGCACTGATCGTCACGATGCTGACGCTACTGATCTCCGGCTGGCGCTATCCCGGTAAGCCGACCGTTCCGGTGACGGTCAGTGTCGGCGGCGTCGCCGGCTTTTTTGGTGGCTTGGCGCAACTCGGCGGCCCGCCGATAGTGATGTATTGGCTGCGAGACGCCGCAGTCGCTGCCGTCACCCGCGCAAATATCATCCTGTATTTCGCGGTTGCAGACGTCTTGATCATCATCAGTTATACGATCGGCGGATTGTGGAGCACGGCCATCCTTGGGCTCGCGGTAGTGACCGGCCCCCTGTTCGGCCTCGGCCTGTGGATTGGCTCGAAACTGTTCGGCAAGGCCAGCGACGAGCTGTTCCGCAAGATCTGCTACGCGCTGATCGCCGTCTCGGCGCTGATCAGCCTGCCGCTGTTCGACGGGATATTTCACTGACGCTTGCGTGACTTGCGGCGCCAGCCGCCGCGGCGCTAGGGTCTCTCCAATTCAAGAACAACGGGAGACGACCATGATCGATCGCCGCGACATGCTGAAGTTTGCCGCTGCCGGCGCCATGGTCTTCGCGGCGCGCCCCGCGCTGGCGCAGACGCCGGCAAAACCGCGCACCAGGATCATATTTCTCGGCACCAAGGGCGGCCCACGCGTCGGCGTCGGTGCATCCAATCCAGCCAATCTCGTTGTGGTCAACGACACGCCATTCGTGATCGATTGCGGCATGGGCGTCGGCCGGCAACTGGTCAATGCCGGCGTGCCGCTTCCCTCGGTGAAGTATATCTTCATCAGCCACCACCATTCCGATCACAATCTGGAATACGGCAACTTGTTCTACAATGCTTGGGCCGCAGGCCTCTCGACGCCGATCCACTCGTTTGGTCCCAAGGGCATCGAGGCAATGACCCGGACTTACTGGGAGTTGAACAAATTCGACGTTGATACCCGCATCGAAGATGAAGGCCGCCCCGATCCGCGGCCGTTGCTCGTTGCCAAGGATATCACCGAGGATGGCGTGGTGCTGCAGACCGTCGACGTCAAGGTGACAGCCTTCCGCACTCCGCATCCGCCGATCGTCGACAGCTTCGCCTACAAATTCGAGACGCCCGACGGCGTCATCGTGTTCTCCAGCGACACCGCTTACAACCCGAGGCTAGCAGAGTTCGCCAAGGGAGCGGACGTGCTGGTGCATGAGGCACTTTACGTGCCCGCTGTTGACCGGCTGGTGATCAAGACGAAGAACGGCGCAACGCTGAAAAAGCATTTGATGGAAAGCCACACCACCACCGAGGATGTCGGCCGCATCGCCGCCGCGGCTGGCGTGAAGGTGCTGGTGCTCAGCCACTTCGTGCCGGGCGACGATCCCGAAGTCACCGACGAGGACTGGATCTCGGGCGTGCGAAAGAATTTTTCCGGCAAGATCATCGTGGCCAAAGATCTGATGCAGCTGGCGCTACCGGTGTAGCGCCAATAGCAGCCTCACGTCGCGGCTACTCCAACCCCGCTCCGCTCGACCGCTGCCGCCGCTGCTTCGTCCGCACCGGCTTGTCTGGTTCCGGCTCTTTCATTGCGCCGATCTTCTTGAGCGCCGCCTCTGCTGCGCGCTCGCCGCTTTCCCATGCGCCATCGACCGTGCCCCACAATGTTTCGTGCGTGGCTTCGCCGGCAAGGAACAGATTGCCCATAGGCTCAGCCAATACGCGGCGCGAGGCCTGGCCACCCGGTGCGGCCCCCGACATGGCTCCGAGCACGAATGGCATCGTATCCCAGCGCGTCGTTGCAGAACGCTTGATCGCCGGTTTGATATCGGAGCCGAACAGCTTCGTCAGCCATTCAACGGCGAAAGCCACCATCGCGGCCTCGCCCTGAGTTGCAAGGTCGCGGCCGAATGCGCCCGCGACATCGACGGTACACAGCGATGACCCGCCAATGTTCGCAAACAGTGCACCGGTACGTGTGCTCGTGCTTTGTTCGACCATCAGCTCATCGCGACCCAGCCCGAGCGGATTGCCAGTAAACTGTAGCGCGATACGGTCATAGCTGCCGAGGCTGAGTTTTGCCGCCGCGTCGAGCTGCCGCTTTGGCAGTTCCGGCGTGAACTTGATTGTCCCCGACGACAACACATTGCTTGATGCGGTGATGATCACCGCCCGCGCCGCAATGCGCCCTGACGCCGTCTCAATGCCGATGTCGCGTCCGCTCCAGGTCACGCGCGTCGCAGGGGTCGACAGCGCCACCGGAACGGCCTCGCCGAGCTTGCCCATCAACGCCCCGAGCCCCTGGCGCGTGGCAACATCGATGGCGCGATCCTGCGCGCGCGAGAGATCCAGCGTCGAGAGATCCTTGAGGTCCTTGCCGGTCGCATAGGCCCCGAGCACGAAATCGATCGTGCCCGCCCAGTCCCCGAGGTCCTTCGGCAGCGCCGCGGCGCAGGAGATGTCGGCACGGCGCGCTGCTTCGTCGATGGCGCGATTGGCCCGCACGACCGCAGCGAGCAATTCCTCGGTCTCGCCGGCGCGGGCATTGCGACGGCCGATACGTAGCTTCTGGCTCGGCGGCGATGGCGCGACATCAATTCCCACCGGCCGGGCAAGCTTCACCACTGCGTTGGTTTCCGGCGTGTGCAGCCAGCGCGCGCCGCGATCGAACGGGGCGTCGAAACTTGTCGCGTCTGTCATGCACCGTCCGCCAATCCGGCTGGAGGCCTCGACCACGATCACCTTGCGATTGGCCGCCTGGATACGACGCGCCGCAGCGATGCCCGCAGCGCCCGCGCCAATCACGACAATGTCAGCATCCCGCGGCAGCGACGCGGCCAATGTCCTTGCGCCGAACAGCGGCACAAGTGTCAATGCTGCGGACGCCGACAGGAAATCTCGGCGTGAAATCGTCATGACATGGTTTCCGAAATTTTATGATGCATGAGAACGTCTCGCGAACCTTGCCGTATTCGAGGGTGTGCGGCAACCGTCGTGGTGAATGAATCGTCACCAGCGCCGCGCGGGCATGAACCAAATTGCAATGGCTCTCGACCATGATGGAGCCAGGGAAAGCGGTCGACATGAACCGCGCTGGGGGAGTCACGATCATGGGCCTCATGCTCGATACGGTCGGGAAACTGATCGCGAAATATCTGCAGAAGGAGCTGCCCGGCTACGAGCCATTCACGCCGAGCGACCCCGAACGCCTGCGCGGTATCATCGAGGAAGGTGACGTGCTGCTGGTCGAAGGCAACAACCGCGTCTCCGGCATCATCAAATATCTCACGCAATCGACCTGGTCGCATGCCGCGCTCTATGTCGGCCCAATCGATGGTGCTGCAGAGCCGAACGGCGAGCCGCATGTGCTGATCGAGGCCAATATCGGCGAAGGTGTCACCTCGGCACCGCTGTCGAAATATTATCCGTTCCACACCCGCCTGTGCCGCCCGGTCGGTCTGTCCTACGAGGACCGCACCACTGTGTGTCGCTACGCCATCAACCGGATTGGCTTTGGTTACGACACCAAGAACATTCTCGACCTGATGCGCTTCCTGATCCCGCTGCCAATACCGCAGCGCTGGCGGCGGCGCATGATCGCTTTCGGCTCCGGCGATCCCACCAAGATCATCTGCTCGGCATTGATCGCGCAGGCTTTCGATGCCGTGCGCTATCCGATTCTGCCGAAAATCACCCGCGCCGGTAGCCGCCAGGCCCGTCGCGAGATTCTGCACATCCGCGATTCATCGCTGTATATGCCCAGGGATTTCGATATCTCGCCCTATTTCGAAGTGGTGAAGCCGACCATTGAACTCGGATTCGACTACACGGCATTGCATTGGGCCGACAAACAAAAGCCGCTCCGGGAGGTGGCGGGCACTTTCGATCCATTTCCGGACGTCTTCGGCACGCCGACGCTCATTCCTGAGACGACTGACACGGAAGCGGAAGTGGCTGACGAAGACGTGAGCAGGCCTCGGATCAGGCTTATCGCCTGATCCGCCACTTCAAGACTTGACCGCGCCCGCTGTGAGTCCGCCGACCATGTAGCGCCGAAAGGCGTAATACACTGCGGCTGGTGGTAGCGCGTAAATAAAGCCCGTGGTCATCAGCAATTCCCAGGGCGAGTCATCAGCGGCCAGGAAGTTGCCGAGCGCGACGGGTAGCGTGATCTCGGTATCCTTGGACAGCAGCAGGAAGGCGTAGAGATATTCGTTCCAGGCGAGCAGCAGCGCATAAGTCCCGATCGCGACCAGCGATGGCAACATCAGCGGCACATAGACCATCCGAAACAGTTGCAGCGGCGTCGCGCCGTCCATGATGGCGGCTTCGTCGAGCTCGAGCGGCAGCTTGTCCGACGCCTGCTTGAGCACCCAGATCGCATAGGGCGAAGCAATGGTCACCATCGCCAGGATCAGCGACCAGTGATTGTTGAGCAGGCCGTAATTGCCCATGGTGCGATACATTGGCACAGCGAGGAATGCGGCGGGAATGAAATAGGTGAACAGCGCCATGTTCATCACCGTTCGGCCGCCGCGGACGCGCAGGCGACTGATCGCAAAGGCCGCCGATGTCGCAATCACCAGCGTCAGCGCACCGACCGCCACCGCGATGACGACCGAGTTCAGGAACTGCGCCCAGAAATCGCGCAGGAAATAGTGCTGCTGATTGAACACGATTCTGAAATTGTTCAGCGTCGGATGGTCGGGCCACAACTTGCCCGCGAACGCATCCTGCTTCGGCGAGATCGCGAACAGGAACATGTGGTAGATCGGAATCAACGTCCAGATCAGCACGGGAATGCCGATCAGCAGCAACCGCGCTTCGGTGCCGACTTCTCGTAGCGTTGGCACTCTCATCGGGTGAACCTCTTCATCGAGAGAGCCGTTTCATCATGAAATAGACCAGCGGCAGCACAAGCGGCATCGCGCAAACGATGGATGCCATCGACATGTCGAGCTGATCGAGGCGGAGATAGCGAATCCCCAATGTGGACAGAACATGAGTGAGATCCGCTGGCCCGCCTCCCGTCAACAGATAGACGCTGTTGAAGTCGCCGAGCGTCCAGATCATCGAAAGCAGCGTGCAGGTGAGATACAGCGTCTGCATCGATGGCCAGGTAATGAAGCGGAATTTCTGCCACCAGCTGGCGCCGTCCACATCGGCGGCCTCGAACATGTCCGTCGAGATTGCCAGACGTCCTGTCATCAGGATCAGCGTCCAGAACGGCAGCGACTTCCAGATGTGGACCATGATCGCCAGCGTCAGGCCGATGGCGGGATCGTTCAGCCAGTTGGGCCCATCCTCGCCGGTAAACTTGAAGATCAGATTATTGACCACGCCCCATTCGGGATTGAACATGAAGCGCACCGACAGGATGGTCGGGATCGACGGCACCGCCCAAGGCAGGATGAACAGTACCGACAGCCAGCGTATCCATGTCCGTGACTGCACGAAGAAGCCGGACAGAAACAGAGCGATCAGCATCTTCACATTGATGCCGATAATCAGGAAGATCAGCGTGTTGACGACGGCGCGCGCGAATACCGGATCGTTATAGAGCGCGACGTAACTCGCCGGGTGCCGCGCCAGCCACAAGCCATAACCGATCGGATAGACCACGAAGGCGGCGAACACGAGCAGATAGGGCGCGATCATCACGACGCCCCAGACCTGCGGCGTCGTCAGGCGGGCCGACCATGGCCGGCGTGGCAGCGTATCGGCGGGAGCGGGATAGGTGATCGTGGCCATGCTGTACACCATTGCAAAAGCCGGCCGCGAGGGGCGGCCGGCTTTGTCTCGGACTAACCCGCGATTTCCTTGATGCGGGCGATCAACTCATCGACGGCCTTCTCGACCGGCACCTTCTCGCTGACCACGCGGTTCATCGCCTTGGCCCAGACGTTCTCGTTATTGAGGATCGTGAACTTGTAGTTCTTCACGAAATCGAACGACGAGGTGCCTCCCGTGAACTGGGTGTAGACCGCCTTGCGATGCTTGTCGGCCTGCCAGAACGGGCTTGCCTGTCCGGCCTTGGTCACCGGGAACCAGCGACCCAGCGCACCTTCGACATAGGGGCCAAGGTTTTCCTCTTCCATCAGGAACTTGACGAATTCCTTGGCGCCCGCCTTGTTCTTCGACTGCGAGAAGATCATCCCCGTCTTCACGTCTGAGCGATACTTGATCGGCGTGCCGTCCGGCTTTAGCGGGAACGATGCCGTAACGATCGTCTCTTCATAGGCCTTCTTGCCGGCCGCGCGCTGCTCCGGCGTCAACGTCTGGTTTTGCGAATCCTCGAACCACTTCGCCGCGATCGAAATCGTGAAGTTGTGGGTCATGATGATGCTCTTGTTGTGGAAGGCGACATTGTTGTCGGGGTCCTTCCACGTCGTCGAGGATGGCGGCGTGCAGCCCTTGATATAGGTGTCGGTATAGTCCCTGAGCGCGCCGATCAGACCTTCCTTGACCTTGGGGTCGTCCACCAGAAGCTTGCCATCGTCGTCCACCAACTTGACGTTATAGGCATCCATGAAGGTGTAGAACGATTGCAGCGAGTCCGTGGACTCCACGCCCATCGGCTGGCCGACACCATAGGCACGGCTGCCTGACGCCTTGCGATAGGCCGGCTGGACCTTATCGCACCAGAACGACCAATAGCCCTTCCAGTCCTTGGGAATATCGCTGATCTTGTAGCCGGCCTGCTCGAGCAGATCGCTCCAGATCTCCACATGCATCGACTGCTGCTTCAGCGGAAAGCCGTAATACGCCTTCTTCTTGGTCTGGCCGTTCATCAGATAGGCCGTCTCGACCGTATTCGGCGCGAATTTATCCATCATCGGCTTTAGGATGTCGGTGATATCTTCCAGCTTGCCTTCGAAGGCCCATTTGCCGGATGCCTGCACATCGTAGGTGTCGGCATAGGCGACATCCGGCGGCGTACCGGAATCCAGCGCAGCCACGGTCTTCGGGATCATGTCCTGTATGGCATATTGCGAGAGTTCGACCTTGATCTTGGTTTTGTCTTCGAACTTCTTGATCGCCGCCAGCAGCGATTCATCTTCAGACTTATAAAACCCCTTGCTGAACCAGACGGTGATGCTTTGCTGCGCGAAGGCGGGCGCTGCGGTCAGAAACAAGCCGGAAGCGGCAGTGGCGAAAACAAGCGCACGGGTACCCTTGGTGATCAAGACGTCGTCCTCCCTGATGATTGTTTTTCTTGAGACTACCTCTTTCTATTTATCCGTCCAGTGAAGAAGTCGATGCTGCGCTGCACTTGTCTGACAACTTCGCAAGGGTTACGTCTTCGTGATTGCAAGGAGAAAATCGGATGCTTGTCGCTGCCGCCAAGGCGCTATCGCAAATTCTTTCACCGCCGATGCGCAGCATCCTGTGGAAGTCGATCGGACTTGCCCTGGTTTTAATCACTGTCCTGGCAATCGGCATGCAGCGGTTGTTGAACTGGGCTGCCACTTCGGGCGGCGTCTGGGCCGAAAGCACGATCGGGTCGGACTACCACACGATGATCAATGTGTTGTCCTGGACCTTGTCGATTGCCGCAGGTCTCGGCGTCGTCGCCGGCGCAATCTTTCTGATGCCGGCGATTACGTCACTGGTCGCCAGCGTGTTCGTCGATGATGTTGCCGATATCGTCGAGCGCGAGCACTATCCCGCGGAGCGGGTCGGCGTCGCATTGCCGTTCGGGCTCGCGATCACCGAAGGCGGCAAGACCGCGCTGCTGACCATCGCGGTCTATCTGATCGCGCTGCCCTTCGTATTCTTCGCCGGCATTGGTTTCGTTGTCTTCTTCATCGCCACAGCGTGGCTGCTCGGCCGCGAATATTTCGAACTGGCCGCCATGCGGTTCCGCTCGCCGGCGGACGCCAAGGCGATGCGCAAGCAGCATGCGGCGACGGTGTTCACCGCCGGGCTGTTCATCGCAGCCTTCGTCTCGATCCCGATCGTCAACCTGGCCACACCGCTGTTCGGCATGACCTTCATGGTCCATATGCACAAGCGATTGAGCGGACCACGACCGGAGTTGATCGAGCCGGGTCGCGTGACGAAGATGCCGGTCGCCTAGACCACCGTCTTCTCCGGCCACTGGCACAGATCGTTGATCAGACATACCTCGCAGCGCGGCTTGCGCGCGAGGCACGTATAGCGGCCGTGCAGGATGAGCCAATGATGGGCATGCAGCATGAACTCGTGCGGGATCACGCGCTCCAGCTCCAGCTCCACGTCGAGCACGTTCTTGCCCGGCGCCATGTTGGTGCGATTGCCGACGCGGAAGACATGGGTGTCCACAGCCATCGTGTGCTCGCCAAACGCCATGTTGAGCACGACATTGGCTGTCTTGCGCCCCGCCCCCGGTAACGACTCGATTTCGGCGCGGGTGCGCGGCACGACGCCGCCGAATTCGCGGATCAGTTTTTCCGACAGCGCGATGACGTTCTTCGCCTTGGTGCGGTAGAGTCCAATTGTCTTGATATAGTCCCGCACCGCCTCTTCGCCGAGATCAATCATTTTCTGCGGCGTATCGGCGATGGGAAACAGCGCGCGCGTCGCCTTGTTGACGCCGGCGTCAGTCGCCTGCGCGGACAACACCACTGCAACCAGCAATGTGTAGGGATTGAGATGTTCGAGCTCGCCCTTGGGCTCGGGATTAGCCTTGCGGAAGCGCGAGAAGGCTTCATGGACCTGGGCTTTGGTCCAAGGCTTCAACTTGATGGGTTTCAGCTTGATGGGCTTCGGCTTGGCGACCTTCTTCGCAGGCGCCTTTACCGCTTTCGCTACAACCTTCTTTGCAGGACTGGACTTTGCGCTGGCGGCGAGCTTGCGGGTGATTTTCGGCATCAAAGGGATATACTGAGGGACCATGACATCAGGCAACGACTTTGACGTCCCGCCGGAACCGATGCTGTTCAGCGCGCTGCTGCGTCCGCATCACGCGCTGGGTCGCAAGGGCTTCCTCGTGCTCATGGGTTTCATCAGCATGGTCTCGTTCGGCGCGGGGATGGCCTTCCTGTTGATGGGCGCATGGCCGGTGCTCGGCTTTTTCGGCCTCGACCTGCTGGCGATCTATATCGCCTTCAAGATCTACGACAGACGCGCCAGGGCCACCGAAGAGATCACGGTCACGCCGTCGGAAATCCGTGTGCGCCGGGTCAGCCCATCAGGCGACGTCGTGGAATGGGCATTCAATCCGCTCTGGGTGCAGATCGATCAGGTGTGCCACGCCGAATTCGGCATCGAGCAGCTTTTTCTGGTGTCGCGCGGCCGTCGGGTGTCGATCGCACGGTTCCTCGGCGCGGAGGAAAAGGCGAGCTTCATCAAAGCCTTGATGGAAGCGCTACAGGCCGCCAAACGCGGCCAGACCTATAATCCGGTGAGCTGATGATCAATCGGGAAACGGGTGGTTTGCGCACCGGGGCAGGCCTACATCGATATCATGATGAATCTTGCCAGAGACCTAGCGATGACTGAGCATCGCCCGATCAAGCCGGGCCAGCGCGACGCGGCCCTGCGCGATTACGATTCCGTGCGCCGTGCCATCGGCTTCATGCACTCGCAGTGGCGGGACCAGCCGAACATCGAGGCCGTGGCGGATGCCGCGAGCGTGACGCCGGACGAGTTGCATCACCTGTTCCGCCGCTGGGCGGGACTGACACCGAAAGCGTTCATGCAGGCGCTGACGCTCGACCACGCCAAGCACCTGCTGCGCGATTCCGCCAGCGTCCTCGACGCCGCGCTCGACTCAGGCCTTTCCGGCCCGGGCCGGCTGCACGATCTCTTCGTAACCCATGAAGCGATGTCACCCGGAGAATGGAAAACCGGCGGCGCCGGCATGGAGCTGCGTTATGGCTTCCATTCCTCGCCGTTCGGAACCGCCATCGTGATCGCCAGCGACCGCGGCCTTGCGGGTCTCGCTTTCTCCGATCCCGGCGACGAACAGCGCGCTTTCGCCGACATGAGCCGGCGCTGGCCGGCGGCCACATTGATTGAGGACACTCCCGGCACGGCCGGACTGGCGCAGCGCATCTTCGACAGCAAGCTGTGGCGCCCGGACCAGCCGCTGCGGGTGGTGTTGATCGGGACGGATTTCGAAGTCCGCGTCTGGGAAACGCTGCTGAAGATCCCGATGGGTCGTGCGGTCAGCTATTCGGATATCGCCTGCAAGATCGACAACCCGAAGGCCTCACGCGCCGTCGGCGCGGCCGTGGGCAAGAACCCGATTTCCTTCGTGGTGCCGTGCCATCGCGCGCTCGGTAAATCCGGCGCGCTGACGGGTTATCATTGGGGCATTACACGGAAGCAGGCCATGATCGGCTGGGAAGCCGGACAGGTGGGAGCGAATTAGCAGCAATGGGCCGCAGTTTCCTGCGACCCATTGGACTGAACGACTAAGACGCTTCCTTCAGCACGGGCGCTGAGGATTCGTCGGTCTTCATTTCTTCAAGGCTGCGGTTCCGTGGCTCAATGCCGAACGCCCACACCGTGATGATCTGCAGCACCAGCAATCCGATCATCAGCGCCATTACGCCTGCAACGCCGCGCGCCTCGAACAGGGTCACCACCAAGAACGGCGTCACGATGGTTGCGCCGCGCCCCAGCGTGTTGACGATCCCCGACGCCCGCAAGCGCACTTCGGTGGGGAATAGTTCGGGGATATAGATGCCGAACAGCAACGCAACCAGCACATAGATCGGGATTGTGAGCGCGAAACCGACCGCTGGCAGCAGAAGCGGATCGGAAATCATCGGATAGATGATGCCCAACACCACCGCGATCAGCGACGAACCGATGATGGTCGGCTTGCGGCCCCAACGGTCGGCCGTCAGCGCGCCGATGGCCGAGCCGACCGGAGCACCCAGCGCCATCAGCAGCGAGTAACTGAACGACGTGGCGACACTCAATCCCTGTTTGATGAAGAACACCGGCAGCCAGGTCACGAAGCCATACAGCAATGTGTTGATGGTGATCAGGCAGATCGAACCGACGATCATACGCGACAGCAGTGGGGGCGCGAATAGCGACGACAGCTGGCCGGACGCCTGCAAGGTCGGGACCGTGGTCACCGGCGGCAGCGGCTTGCCTTGGGCGGCCTCACTCTCGATCTTCTGCATGAGCGCCTCTGCCTCCTCGCGGCGGCCGACGGCCTCGAGCCAGCGCGGCGACTCCGGCAGGTTCTTGCGCATGTACCAGACCACCAGCGCACCGATGCCGCCGAGTACGAACATGGCGCGCCATCCGAACATCGGCACCACGAACGAGGCCACCAGTAGCGCTACCGGCAGACCACTGACGACGCAGACGGCCATCAGCCCCAGATACTTGCCGCGCGAACGCGCGGGAACGAACTCGGTCATCGTCGAGTAGCCGACCACGTTTTCGGCACCGAGTCCGAGGCCCATCACGAAGCGGCACAGGATCAGGATGGTCATGTTTGGTGCGAATGCCGCCGCAAGCGATGCCACGCCGAACAGCAACAGATTGAACTGATAGGAGAAGCGACGGCCGTAGCGATCGCCGAGAAAGCCGGTACCGAACGAGCCGAGCATCATTCCGAAGAACGTCGCCGAAATGAACAGCGCGTTCTCCGCGAGTGTCGAGAAGCCGCTCTTGAGCGTCACGCCCAGCACTGTTCCCGCGATATAGATGTCAAAGCCGTCGAAGAACATTCCAATCCCGATCAACGTCATGATGCGGTAGTGGAACGGTCCGATCGGCAGCCGGTCCAACCGGCCGCCCGCATTTACTGATGTCGGCATCGTCGTCTCTCCCTGTTTGTTTCCATATCGATTAGCGCCGTCCCTCTGTGGGGGATCTGTTGGCGATCGCTTTGCTCTAGTTCAGTCGCTTCTGCCCCGCCGTGTCGCGATACCAGTCGAACGGGCCATCGCCCGTCGCCACCATCACGCTCTTGGTGTTGAAGTGATCATCGAAGCTTTCGGTGCCGCATTCACGGCCGATGCCACTGTCGTCCACGCCGCCCCAGGGCGATGCAGGATCGAGGCGATGATGATCATTGATCCAGACGATCCCCGCCTTGACGCGGCCAGCGACGCGATGCGCGCGCGCGACATCACGGGTGCGAATGGCCGCTGCAAGCCCGAACGGGGAATCATTGGCCAGACGCAACGCATCGGCCTCGTCCTTGAACGGCGTGACAGAGGTGAACGGACCGAACACCTCTTCCTGGAAGATGCGCATGTCCGACCGAACATCCGCGAACACCGTGGGCTCCACGAAGAACCCGTTTTCGTGACCGGCTATCTTTGCCGCAACGCCACCAGCGACCAGCCGGGCGCCATCCTCGTGACCGAAACGTGCATAGGACAGCACGCGGTCACGCTGGCGCGCCGAGATCACCGGGCCGAGCTGCGTGTTGGGATCGAACGGATCGCCGATACGGATAGACTTCGTCTTGGCCTGCAGCTTCGCTACGAACTCGTCGTAGACCGAGGCCTGCACGATATGCCTGGAAGCGCAGACGCAAGTCTGGCCGGCACCGATGAAGGCGCCGAAAGCGGCGTAATTGACCGCCTGATCGACATCGAAATCATCGAACACCATGACAGGCGTCTTGCCGCCGAGCTCCATGGTCTGATGCGCGAACACTTTCGCCGCGGATGATCCAGCGATGCGTCCCGCTTCAGTGCCACCGGTCAGCACCAGCTTGTTGATGTCAGGGTGTTCGGACAGCATCTTGCCGGCGCTCGGGCCGTAGCCGAGCACGATATTAAATACGCCCGGCGGCAGACCGGCTTCGGTGAAGATCTGCGCGAGCTTCAACGTGGTCAGGGGCGTATATTCCGACGGCTTGACGACGGTGACGCAACCGGTGGCCAGAACCGCAGCCAGCGACTTGCACAGGATCATCAGCGGATGATTGAACGGCGTACAGTTCGCCACGATCCCGATCGGCGTGCGCAGCGTATAGTTGAGATACGCGCCTTCAACCGGAATGACGGAATCGCGCCGCGCCAGGGCGACGCCCGCGAAGTAGCGGAAGAAGTCCGGGAGGCGCGAGAGCTGCGCACGTGTCTCGTTGACTGGACGGCCGTTGTTCAACGTTTCCAGCCGATATAGCGTGTCTAGGTTGGCCTCGAACGCATCGGCGAGCTTATTGATCAGGCGCGCACGGGCACGTGTATCCATGCCACCCCAGGCGCGCCCTTCGAACGCCGCACGCGCGCTCTTCATGGCATGATCGATATCGACTGCGGTCGAATTGGGAATTCGCGCGATGACGTCGCCCGTGGCCGGGTTGCGCACATCGATCATCTCGCCGTTGCCGGCCTCGACTTCGCGGCCGTCTACGAAGTTGCCGTGAATCTCGACATCGATGGAGCCGGTTTTGGCTGGAATGTTCATAGATCTCTCCCTTCGACAATGATCGCGTTACGCGCCAGGGCAGGCAGCACGCGCTTTTCTGTTTTCTCGATGTGGGCCTTGATGATGCGCGCCGCGCCGCGCTGGTCGCGGCGCTGCATGGCGTCGATCAGGCTGACGTGCTCACCCACGAGCTGCATGTGATCGCGGCCCTTGACGTTGGCGATGCTGACGCGCACCAGCCGGTCGGCCTGTTCGATCAGATCGCGCGCGGCCGACGCCATGCGCCGGTTGCCAGACGCCTGTGCCAGCGCGATGTGGAAGGCGCGGTTATAATCGATGAAATCTTCCGCCGAGCCGTCGAACGACCTGTACTGGTCCAATCCGCGCAGGATGTTGTCCGAGGCGTGCTCGATCGCTTCCGACACACAGGCCGGCTCGACCGCATAGCGAAACCGCAACAGGTCCCGGGCGTCCGAGATCGAGATCGGATTGACCCGATAACCCTGGCGCGGCTGCACCGTCACGAGATGCTCGCGCTCCAGCCGCAGCAAAGCCTCACGTACGGGCTGGCGGCTGACCGCATAGCGCTCCGCCAGCTCCTGCTCCCGCATATCATCGCCTGGTAGAAAGCGACACATCAGGATATCAGACCTGAGACTATTGTAGACATTATCTCGAAGAAGCACGGATATTTCCTCTGATTCTCCGACGAAGATGCATCTCGTGAAATATCACGTCAAGTCAGATTTGCGCGATCGGGGACTTGCTTTTAGGCTCCGGTCCGGGACACAACAGGATAGGCGGATGCGACAGCCGATCAGGCTGCGGGCTGCAAGCTTTTGACGGGAGAGGCAAAAATGGCAGATCGGCGCTTGGCAAACGGCACCGTCAATGCAGCGCAATTCGGCGAAGGACCGGCCATCGTGCTGCTTCACTCGCTGCTGTCTGACCGGGCAAGCTTCGACAGCATCGTGCCCTCGCTGGCCAAGAGCCACCGTGTCATCGTTCCCGAATTGCCGGGTTTTGGGGGATCAGACACCGTAAGCGGCGGACTGGCCGTGGTGGCGGACCGCGTGGCGGAGGCCGTCAGGGACTGCGGCGACGGCGCGGACACGATCGTGCTCGGTAACGGCTATGGCGGTTTCGTTGCCTTGCAGATGGCGATCCGCCATCCCGGCATCGCAGGCCGTCTGGTTCTCGCCGATTGCGGCGCTGCGTTTTCCGAACCCGGTCGTGAGGCGTTCCGCAACATGGCGACGGCCGCATCGACCAAGGGATTGCCGGCGGTTACCGATGTCGCGATGCGACGTTTGTTCGCTGCCGAATTTCAGGAGCAGAACCCGGAGCTGATGCGCGATCGACGCGAGGCCTTTTTGCGCACGGATCCCAAGGTGTTTCAGAGTGCCTGCGAGTCCCTGGCGACGCTGGACCTGCGCCCCGAGATCGGGACCGTCAAAGTGCCGGTGCTGGTGCTGGTCGGCGAGCACGATGAAGCGACGCCACCACCGATGTCCAGAGAGCTTGCTGCCGGACTACCTGATGCACGGCTGATCGTGCTTCCGGGCTGCGCGCATGTCCCGCAATTGCAGAAGCCGGACGTCTTTCTCGATGCGATCTCGGATTTCGTGTCGGTTGCGATGGCGCGCTAGCCGCGCCACGCAACCGAGCGCGTCGATCAACCCGCCAGATCGAGTTTCGACGCCACCGTCGCATCGGCATTGAGCCGATAGATCACCGGCACGCCGGTTGCGAGTTCGCGGGCGAGAATGCCTTCCGGCGTCAGCTTCTCCAGCACCATGATCAGGGCACGCAGCGAATTGCCGTGGGCCGCTACCAGCGTGCGTTCGCCGCGCAGCACGCAGGGCAGGATTTCCTGCACGAAATACGGCAGCGTGCGCGCCAGCGTATCCTTCAGGCTCTCGCCACCGGGCGGCGGCACGTCATAGGAACGACGCCAGACATGGACCTGCTCCTCGCCCCATTTGGCGCGGGCGTCGTCCTTATTAAGGCCGGAGAGATCACCGTAATCGCGCTCGTTCAGCGCCAGATGTTTCGTGATCGGCAGGCCGGTCTGGCCCATCTCTTCCAGTGCGAGATTGAGCGTGTGCTGCGCGCGGGTCAGCGCCGAGGTGAACGCGACATCGAAGGTCAGCCCCTGCGCCTTCAGCTTGCGGCCGGCTGCCTTGGCCTCTGCGACGCCCTTCTCGGTGAGATCAGGATCTTTCCAGCCGGTGAAAAGGTTCTTCAGATTCCATTCGCTCTGTCCATGACGGACGAGGACGAGAAGACGTTCGTTCATCGAGAATTCCGTTTCGTTCTTCTTACATTTCACCAAGGCCGAGCACGTCAGCCATCGAGTACAAACCTGGCTTTTTTCCATGCGCCCACATCGCCGCCTTCAGCGCACCATGGGCGAAGATCATGCGATCCTCGGCCTTGTGCGACAGCTCGATGCGTTCATGGGGACCGGCGAAGATCACCGTATGATCGCCAGCGACAGTACCGCCGCGCAACGAGGCAAAGCCGATATCGCCGGTTTTGCGCGCGCCGGTGAGCCCGTCGCGGCCACGCGCCGAATGTTGCTCGAGCGGAATCTTGCGACCCTCGGCAGCAGCCTGACCCAGCATGAAAGCTGTGCCCGAGGGCGCGTCGATCTTGGCCTTGTGATGCATCTCCAGCACTTCGATGTCGAAGCCGTCATCGAGCGACTGCGCAACGCGCTTCACCAACGCGGCGAGCAGATTGACGCCGAGGCTCATATTGCCCGACTGCACGACGATGGCCTGACCGGTCACGCTCTTGATCACCGCGTTGTCCGACGACGACAGGCCGGTGGTGCCGATCACGTGAACGAGGCCGCGCTGGGCTGCGATCGCAACATTGGCGATGGTCGCCGCAGGCACCGTGAAATCAAGAATACCATCGGCATCCTTCGACAGCGTCCAGAGGTCGGCCGAGAGTTTGACGCCGTTCTCGGGCAGGCCGGCGAGCACGCCGGCATCCTGTCCGAGCAGCTCCGAGCCGGGCGCCTCGAGCGCACCGGAAACGACAGCGCCGGGGGTTTCGGAGATGGTGCGGATCAGCGCGCGGCCCATTCGGCCGCCGGCGCCAGCAACGATCAGTCTCATATCGGACATTGAACGATCCTCAGTATCTCAAGGCGGTATAGCGGCGCGTTGCCACGGCGGCAACACGCCCACGGTACCTAAAGTCCTTAGATACCAATCAGATCAAACACATGCTTAAGGCCCTGCCGCTCAAGGCTGCGGACCGTCATACCCCTCGATGATCACGAGATCGCTCTCGCCGTGCGGGCTGCGCATCGCGACCAACCGCTGGTATTCCGGCGAATTGTAACAGGCTAGCGCGGTCGCGTAGTCCTTGAATTCGAGCACAACATTGCGCGAGCGCGACGTGCCTTCCTTGGCCTCGAACTGACCACCCCGCACCAGGAATTTGGCCCCGAATTTATTGAAGACCGGGCCGTTCTCGGCCACGTATTGCTTGTAGCCGTCCATATTGTGCACGTCGACGCGTGCAATCCAGTAAGCCTTGGCCATCTGTCTCTCTCCCTGTCCCGTTCTTACTTGTTCGCCAGTGCCTGCGTAATTTCGGCGACGATCGCCTCGGCCGCAGCCTTCGGATCAGCAGCTTCCATTACCGGACGGCCGACCACCAGATAGTCCGAACCTTCGGCAATCGCACGTGCCGGGGTCATGATCCGCTTCTGATCGCCCACGTCACTGCCCGCAGGGCGCACACCGGGCGTGACCAGACACATCTCAGGCTTGATATGCTTGCGCAGGTTCGCCGCCTCTTCCGGTGAGCAGACGAGGCCATCGATACCGAGCGCCTGCGCCTGCTGCGCGCGCACGGCGACGAGATCGCTGACACCGAGTTGATAGCCCGCGGCCTTCAGATCCTCGTTGTCGTACGAGGTCAGCACTGTCACCGCGAGGATCTTTAGGCCGGAGCCCTTGCTGGCATTGGCCGCCGCCTGCATGGTCTGCGGATACCCATGCACGGTGAGGAAGGTCGCGCCGAGCTTCGCCACGCTTTCCACACCGCGCGCGACGGTGTTGCCGATGTCGTGCATCTTCAGATCGGCGAACACCTTCTTTCCGGTATCGGCGAGCTTGCGCACCAGCGGCAGACCACCAGCATAGCCGAGCTGATAGCCGATCTTGTAGAACGTCACGCTGTCGCCAAGCCGCGCGATCATCGCTTCGGCAGCGTCAACATCCGGCAAATCGAGCGCGACGATCAGGCGGTCGCGGGGATCAATGGTCTGCAACGTCATCTCGTCTCACTTCATCTGCTGCGCGACATCGATAAGCTGGCGCACCATCGCCGTCATCGCATCCTTGTCGGCGGCGTGTTTCAGCCGGTCCATATCGTCATAGGCCTCACCGGCGAACGCCAGCGTGAGCTGGTTCGGGATCACCATCGCGCGACACGCCGACAGCACCAGCCGCAAGGCCTGCAAACAACGCGCACCGCCAAGCCGCCCATTCGAAGCCGCCGCAATCGCAAACGGCCGCTCGCGAAACACCTGGCCCTTGCTCTCATGCGTGTCTTCCACGCGCGAGATCCAGTCGATCGTATTCTTCACCAGCGGCGGCAGCGACGCGTTGTATTCAGGCGTCACGATCAGCACACCATGATGCGCCGATATCATACGCTTCAGATCGAGCGCATGTTTCGGTACGCCGGAATTGCTCTCAAGGTCGCCGTCATAGATCGGCAGCGGAAAGTCGCCGAGCGAAATCCTGGTGGCATCGACATCGGCGCGAACCAGCGCGTCAATGGCGACAGCCGCGAGTTTCGCATTCAGCGACCCTGTGCGCAGCGAGCCTGGAATAACGAGGATCTTGATCGCAGCCATGATTCCGATCGTCGGGGCGAAGCCACCGCGCGATCGCGGCCGGCACTAGCGTTTGCGATACACCCAGACGCGCGCCGGCGGAAGGTTCATCCAGATCCGCTCGGAGGCCTCTGTGGACACGCCGGGCAGCGATTTGGGGATCGGCGGCGCCACCGAATAGGTGAACTGCACGAAGGGCGCGTTCGGCGACATCGCCGCGAAGGCATCGCGGATTAGCTTGAGGCGCGTCAGCATCGGCTTGGTGACCAGCGGCAGGCCGGAGACGACGGCGGAGGCGGGCTCTTTCAGCACATCCCACAGGGTATCGCGCAATGTGTAGGCGTCGCCCTGAACGATCGTCGCCTGCGGGTAGCGCTCACGCAGCAGTGCGCAAAAGGTGGGATTGAATTCGACGAGCACCAGACGTTTCTGGTCCACCCCGTGCGCAACCAGCGCAGAGGTGATCGCGCCGGTGCCGGGTCCAAGTTCGATGACCGGACCGATCGCATCATTGTCGACATATTGCGCCATCGTGCGGGCAAGAGCTTTGCCCGACGGCATCACGGCACCCATATGCAGCGGCTTATCGATCCACGAACGGAGGAAGCGAACCTCGTCGTCGAGACGGAGCGGCTTCTTCAACGTACGCGCGGACGAGTGCAGAGGCATGTCGCTTCCAGGCAGACCGCGGAACGTGCGGAACGTCAGAATTTCGTCATAAAGAGGTATAGGCAACAATAGAAACGGTCAAGCTTCCAACGTCAGGAGCCTGTCCGCGTTCCGAAGAAGTCCTTGACCTTAGTGAAGAAACCCGCGGCTTCAGGTTGCGTTGCACCCGAAGACAGTTTCTCGAATTCGGCCAGCAGCTCCTGCTGCTTTTTCGTCAGGTTCTGCGGCGTTTCCACGACGACCTGGACATACATGTCGCCGGTCTGGCGCGAGCGCAGCACCGGCATGCCCTTCGACGAAACGCGGAAGCGGCGCCCGGACTGGGTGCCCGAGGGAACCTTGACCTTGTTGCGTCCGCCTTCGATGGTTGGCACTTCGAATTCACCGCCCAGCGCCGCGGTCACCATCGAGATCGGCACGCGGCAATGCAGGTCCGCGCCATCGCGCTGGAAGAAGTCGTGCGAGGCCAGCGACAGGAAAATATAGAGATCGCCCGACGGACCACCGCGCGCGCCGGCTTCGCCTTCATTGGCAAGACGAATGCGGGTGCCGTCCTCGACGCCCGCCGGAATGTTGACCGAGAGCGTGCGCTCACGCTCGACGCGGCCGGCGCCGGAGCAGCTCGGGCACGGATCCTCGATCATCTGACCCCGGCCCTGACAGCTCGGGCAGGTCCTTTCCAGCGTGAAGAAGCCCTGGGCCTGACGGACGCGGCCGGCACCGCCGCAGGTCGAACAGGCCTTCGGCTTGGTTCCTGCCTTGGCGCCGGTGCCGGAGCAGGCTTCGCAGGTCACCGCGACCGGAATCTCGATCTGTGCGGTCTTGCCGGAGTAAGCCTCCTCCAGCGTGATTTCCATGTTGTAGCGAAGATCTGCCCCGCGCTCGCGGCCGCCGCTGCGGCCACCGCCGCGCTGTCCAGCCATGCCGAACAGGTCTTCGAAAATGTCGGAGAAGGAGGAGGCGAAGCCGGATCCAAAGCCCGGACCACCGCCGCCACCATTGCCCTGTTCGAAGGCCGCATGGCCATAACGGTCATAGGCCGCGCGCTTGTCGCCGTCCTTGAGGACGTCGTAGGCCTCGGCAATTTCCTTGAACTTCACTTCAGCGGCGGCATCGCCTGGATTCTTGTCCGGATGCCATTTCATCGCAAGCTTGCGAAACGACGTCTTCAGGGTCGCATCATTCGCGCCGCGCTCGACTTCCAACGTCTCGTAATAACATTGCTTGGTGGACATCAGTCAGATCCGCCCGAAATTGGTCCTCATCCCGAGGAGCATCCCAGAAGAACGCATCGATGAAGATGCTACTCCCGCACTAACAAAACTTGCCTAACAAGGCCCGCCTGACAAAAAACAACCCTCATCCTTCGAGACGCGCACCGCGCTACTCAGGATGAGGGTCATCGTTCCGCTCGCCTATCAGGCCGACTTCTTCGGCTTGTCGTCGTCGACTTCCGTGAATTCGGCGTCGACCACGTCATCCTTCTCGGCATCGCGCTTGGCGTCAGCCTCGGCCTGCTGGGTGTACATCGCTTCGCCGAGCTTCATCGAAGCTTGCGCCAGCGTGTTGGTCTTGGCCTTGATCGCCTCGGCATCATCACCCTTCAGAGCTTCCTTCAGGTCGCTCATGGCATCCTCGATGGCGCGGCGCTCGGTCTCACCAACCTTGTCGCCATGCTCGCCGAGAGCCTTCTCGGTCGAATGCACGAGGGCATCGCCGTGGTTCTTGGCATCGACAGCCTCACGACGCTTCTTGTCCTCGGCAGCGTTCGCTTCGGCGTCCTTGACCATCTTCTGGATGTCGGACTCGGACAGACCGCCGGATGCCTGGATCCGGATCTGCTGTTCCTTGTTGGTCGCCTTGTCCTTCGCCGACACGTTGACGATGCCATTGGCGTCGATGTCGAAGGTCACCTCGACCTGCGGCATGCCGCGCGGAGCCGGCGGAATGCCCATCAGGTCGAACTGGCCGAGCGGCTTGTTGTCGGCCGCCATTTCGCGCTCACCCTGGAAGACCCGGATGGTAACGGCGTTCTGGTTGTCTTCGGCCGTCGAGAACACCTGGCTCTTCTTGGTCGGGATCGTTGTATTGCGCTCGATGATCCGGGTGAACACGCCACCCAGCGTCTCGATGCCCAGCGACAGCGGGGTCACGTCGAGCAGCAGCACGTCCTTGACGTCGCCCTGCAGCACGCCGGCCTGAATGGCGGCGCCGATGGCCACGACTTCGTCCGGGTTGACGCCCTTGTGGGGCTCCTTGCCGAAGAACTGCTTCACGACTTCCTGGATCTTCGGCATGCGGATCATGCCGCCGACCAGAACCACTTCGCCGATTTCACCGGCGGTGAGGCCGGCATCCTTGAGCGCCTTGCGGCAAGGCTCGATGGTCTTCTGCACGAGATCGTCGACCAGCGCTTCGAACTTGGCGCGGGTCAGCTTCAGCGTCAGATGCTTCGGACCTGAGGCATCCGCCGTGATGAACGGCAGGTTGATTTCGGTCTGGGTCGTCGACGACAGCTCGATCTTCGCCTTTTCTGCAGCTTCCTTCAGACGCTGCAGGGCCAGCTTGTCGTTGCGCAGGTCGATGCCCTGCTCTTTCTTGAACTCGTCGGCGAGGTAGCCGACCAGACGCATGTCGAAGTCTTCACCGCCGAGAAACGTATCGCCGTTGGTGGACTTCACTTCGAACACGCCGTCGCCGATCTCAAGGATCGAGACGTCGAAGGTACCACCGCCGAGGTCGTACACCGCGATGGTGCCGGACTTCGACTTGTCGAGGCCGTAAGCGAGCGCAGCAGCAGTCGGCTCGTTGATGATGCGCAGCACTTCGAGACCAGCGATCTTGCCGGCATCCTTGGTGGCCTGACGCTGGGCGTCGTTGAAGTAAGCGGGCACGGTGATGACGGCCTGCTCGACCTTCTGGCCGAGATGAGCCTCCGCGGTCTCCTTCATCTTCTGCAGCGTGAAGGCGGAGATCTGCGAGGGCGAATAGGTTTTACCGTCGACTTCGACCCAGGCGTCGCCATTGCCACCTTTGGCAATCTTGTAGGGGACGAGCTTCTTGTCCTTCTCGACGGTCGGATCGTCATAGCGGCGGCCGATCAGGCGCTTCACCGCGAAAATGGTGCGCTCGGGATTGGTAACTGCCTGGCGCTTGGCCGGCTGGCCGACGAGGCGCTCGCCATCATCGGTAAAAGCCACGATGGACGGCGTGGTCCGCATGCCTTCTGCGTTCTCGATGACCTTCGGCGTTTTGCCATCCATGACGGCGACGCAGGAATTCGTCGTACCGAGGTCGATACCGATGACCTTTCCCATGCTCTCATATCCTTTTTCTGCGGCAGGTTGGCTGGGCCCTGACGGCACCCCGCTCCCAACCCCCAAACATCAACTATTCGCGATATTGCGACGGTAGGCCTCATATAGGAGGGGGGGTGGTGGCCGCAAGGCATCTGGCACACTCCAGACCCATGAAAACACGACCGGTGCGCGAAATTAATATTTGGTGAAACAGACCCTTGGCGGTTGTTTCGCCAATACGCGACGGATGGGCGCGGACGGCGCCGGGAACGGATTTATGGCTTGATCTGTTGGCGGAACAGGGCAACCGTGAACGCCCTTCCGGCCGGTCGCGTGACGGCCAAGGCCGGAGCCCCGCACCATCGAACAGCCTCAATGCAAACCCAGTAGATTTTTCATGAAACATGCTGCGCCCCTGTTCGCCTTGACCATGCTGACGGCCATTTCGGTCGCCCACCGTCCCGCTTTGGCGGCCGATCCGATTTTCCCGCCGGGGCTCCGCGTGGGTCTGGCCCCGCTGGTCGGCCTCGCCCCGGCAAAGACCTTTGTCGGCTTCGAGACCTCCGATCAGGGCGTTAAGGTGCTCATGACCGAGCTACCAGCCGCCGCCTTCAACGAGGTTGAGATCGCGTTCAAGGCCAATCCGGCTGGTATGGCCGCGAAGCCCGAGAGCATCGAGACCACGGCCGGAAAGGCCTTCTACACGATCGAGAACGCCAAGGACGCGACCGGCAATGTCAGGCGCTATTCGATGATCGTCGGCGGCGGGACCTTCTCCGGCTATGTCGCCGTGCAGGTCCCGGAAAACGCCCAGAAAATCTACACCGACGACGCGGTGCGCCAGATGCTCTCATCCGCCGTGGTCCGCAAGGAAGTCCCGCTGGCAGAACAACTCGGTCTGATGCCGTTCAAGGTCTCGGAAATGAGCGACTTCAAGACCGTCCGCACGCTGGCGCCGGGTGCCGCGCTATTGCTGGCCGACTCGAGCGACGAGAACAGCATCGAAACGAGTCCTTTCGTGGTGATCGGCAGCCTGGCCTCCGCGCCGGAAAAGGCTGAAGATCGCGGCCGCTTTGCCCAGCAGGCCGCAGGCACGATTCCCGGCCTGCGCGAAGGCCGCATCACCATGTCGGAGCCGCAACGGATCGACGGCATGGCAGGCTGGGAGACCCGTATCGACGCCGTCAGCGGCAAGAACAACACGCCGGTCAGCGTTGTGCAGTGGCTGCGCTTCGGCGGCGGCAAGGTCACCATGCGCATTATCGCAAGCGCCCCACGTGACGATTGGGCCAAGGCGTTTCCGCGCTTCCGCGCCGTGCGCGACGGTATCGAGCCGCGCTAAAGAACGCACGGCCGTCCTCACGGCCCGCTTTACGATCTCCCCGTGACCTGATTTGCTGGGCCAATTTGGTACGGGGAATTTCGCGATGCTCAACAGACGTCAGATTCTCGGGGGGCTTGGAGCCGTAGCCATGACCAGTCTAGCTCCCAAAACATTATCCGCCGCCGGCAAGGTCAGTCTCGATCGCACATCCGTTCTGCTGGTGATCGACGTGCAGAACTGCTTCCTGCCGGGCGGCAGCTTGGCCGTGAAGGACGGCGACAAGGTCGTCCCGGTCATCAACGGCATCGCGAAGAAATTCGCCGATGTGGTGATGACGCAGGACTGGCACACGCCGGGCCATATCTCCTTCGCATCCAGCCACAGCGGCAAGAAGCCGTTTGAGACCCTTGAGGTGAAATACGGCAAGCAGGTGCTGTGGCCGGATCACTGCGTGCAGGGCACTGAAGGGGCTGCGCTGTCGAAGGATCTCGCGATCCCGCATACCGAGCTGATCCTGCGCAAGGGCTTCAACAAGGACGTCGACAGCTATTCGGCGTTTACCGAGGCTGACGGAAAGACCACCACCGGTCTTGCCGCCTATCTGAAAGCCCGCAAATTGCAGCGCGTATTTATCGTCGGCCTCGCCACCGACTTCTGTGTCGCGTGGTCGGCGCTCGATGCGCGAAAAGCAGGTTTCGATGTCTATGTAGTCGAAGATGCCTGCCGCGGCATCGACACGCAGGGCTCACTGGCCAAAGCCTGGGCCGACATGAACAAGGCCGGCGTGAAGCGTATTCAGTCGGGCGATCTGGCGGCTTGACTCTCGCTGTCATCGCCCGGCTTGACCGGGCGATCCAGCTCCTACTACGCAGCTTTACTCCGACGCTACAGGTGCAGCCTTGGCGCCACCCTTCGAGACACCAACCAGCGCCGGGCGCAGCACGCGCTCGCCAATGGTGTAGCCGGCCTGCACGACCTGAACGACGGTGCCCGCAGGCACGGAAGCATCGGGCACTTCGTACATCGCCTGCTGGAAATTCGGATCGAACTTCTCGCCCGACGGGTCGAACTTCTTCACGCCGTTCTTTTCCAGCGTGTTGAGCAGCGAACGCTCGGTGAGCTCGACGCCTTCGAGGAGCGCCTTCAGGCCCGGATCGGCCGCGGCCTTGGTGTCGGCAGGCACGGCATCCAGCGCACGCTGCAGGCTGTCGGCGATATCGAGCACTTCGCGCGCGAAATTGGCGATCGCATAGGTGCGGCCGTCCGCGACTTCCTTCTGGGTCCGCTTGCGCAGGTTTTCCATCTCCGCCAGCGTGCGCAGCATCTTGTCGCGCGATTCCGCTGCTTCCTTGGTCAGGGCCTCGACCGAATTCGGTTCCGGATCGTCCGGCATGATGTAGGGCTTGGAGACCACCGGATCGGCGGCCTGCGCCGTCTTGTCCTGATTGTCGTTCTGCCCATTGGAATCAGTCATCACGCTGCCTTCTCAAAAACACGCCAAAATGGTGGGATTGCTGAGCGGGATATCGGGGTTTGAGCGCCGAAAATCAAGCGCAACCGGCCGGATTCGGCCGATCTGTCAGCCCCCGAGCATGCGGCTGACGATGCGCGCCGCGTAATCTACCATCGGGATCACCCGCGCATAGTTCAGCCGGGTCGGCCCGATGACACCGAGAACGCCGACAATATGGCCGGCGCCATCGCTGTAGGGCGCAATGATCGTGGACGAGCCGGACAGCGAGAACAGCTTGTTTTCCGAGCCGATGAAGATGCGGACACCTTCGGCCGTCTCCGCCCGGCCGAGAAGGTCGATCACCTCGCGCTTGGCTTCGAGATCGTCGAACAGGAGGCGAACGCGTTCAAGATCCTCCAGCGCATGGAGATCCTCGAGCAGATTGGCCTGGCCGCGCACGATCAGCTGCCGATCGTCCTTCTCGCCACCCGACCAGCTGGCAATGCCGGCGGCAATGACCTTCTGGGTCAGCTGATCGAGTTCGATCTGGTTCTGGGTCAGCGCCGTTTCCAGCTCCAGCCGGGCCTCAGCCAGCGTACGGCCGCGAATCCGGGCATTGAGGAAGTTCGACGCCTCGTTCAGCGCCGACGACGGCACGCCGGGCGGCAGGGTCAGCACGCGATTTTCGACCTGGCCATCCTCGGCGACCAACACGACCAGCGCCTTTTCGGGCTCCAGACGGACGAATTCGATGTGTTTCAGCCGCACATTGGACTTGGCGGTCAGAACCACCGCTGCCGCGCGGGTCAGCCCGGACAGCTGCGTCAGCGCCTCGCCGAGCGCCGCCTCCACCGTCTGCGAGCGCCCCACCGAGGACAGTTGCTGCTGGATCGATTGCCGCTCCGGCTCGGTGAGGTCACCGACCTGCATCAAGGCATCGACAAAAAACCGCAGTCCGAGTTCGGTCGGCAGCCGTCCTGCAGAGGTATGCGGCGCATAGATCAGGCCGAGCTGCTCCAGGTCCGACATGACGTTGCGGACCGACGCCGGCGACAGCGGAACCGTGATCAGGCGCGAAATATTGCGCGAACCGACCGGTTCGCCGGTGGCGAGATAGCTCTCGACGATCTGCCGGAAGATCTCACGCGATCGCTCATTGAGCTGGGCGAGCCCGGCATGCGGCGAAATCAGGCCGATCGGATCGTGGTGGGCCACAGGGTACTCCTTGAGGACCTAATCTGTCGCCCCGAGCCCCCGGATACAAGCACCATTGCGGTTGTGGAACCTGCCCTGCCCTTGCCGCTGCGGTCCGTGGCCCCTAAAAGCACCGCGAACAGGCTTTCTCTGGACATTTGGAAGGATTTTCTCATGCGGCCAAGCCGTCGTGCGCCCGATGAACTGCGCGCCGTGTCGCTGGAACGCGGCGTGGTCAAATATGCCGAAGGTTCCTGCATGGTGAAATTCGGCGACACTCATGTGCTGGTGACCGCCACGCTGGAAGAGCGCCTGCCGCCATGGCTCAAGGGCCAGGGCCGCGGCTGGGTCACCGCCGAATACGGCATGCTGCCCCGCGCCACGCTGGAACGCACCCGCCGCGAAGCCGCATCCGGCAAGCAGGGCGGCCGCACCGTCGAGATCCAGCGCCTGATCGGCCGCTCGCTGCGCGCTGCCGTCGACCTCGAAGCGCTCGGCGAACGCCAGATCACCATCGACTGCGACGTGATCCAGGCCGATGGGGGCACCCGTACGGCGTCGATCACCGGCGCATGGGTTGCGCTGGCCGACTGCATCTCGTGGATGAAGAACCGCAACATGTTTAAGAATGGCGGCGGCAACGTGCTGCGCGACAATATCGCCGCGATTTCCTGCGGCATCTATCAGGGCACCCCGGTGCTCGATCTCGACTACGCCGAGGATTCCGAAGCCGATACCGACGCCAATTTCGTGATGACCGGCGACGGCCGCATCATCGAGGTGCAGGGGACCGCCGAGAAGACACCATTCACGCAGGATGAGTTCCTGAAGTTGATGGCACTGGCGCAAAAGGGCGTCGGACGCCTCGTCGAGCTCCAGAAAATGGCCGTCACGTGATTCCGCAAGTCATCAAGCAGGCGTAGACTCGCATCATGCATCGTCGAATCACTGGGAAGCTCGTCATCGCCACCCACAATCCCGGCAAGCTTGCCGAGATGCGCGATCTCCTGGCGCCCTATGGCATCGAAGCAGTATCGGCCGGCGAACTCGACCTCGCCGAGCCCGACGAGACCGGCGACACCTTCAAGGCCAATGCCGCCATCAAGGCGATTGCCGCGGCCAATGTCGCGCAATTGCCGGCCTTCGCGGATGATTCAGGCCTCGTCGTCGATGCCCTCGACGGCGCACCCGGCATCTTCTCGGCGCGCTGGGCCGGCGAGTCCAAGGACTTCACCGGCGCGATGACGCGGATCGAACGCCTGTTGCAGGAGCGCGGCGCGACCTCGCCTGACAAGCGCACCGCGCATTTCGTCTCGGCACTCTGCGTGGCGTGGCCCGACGGTCATCTCGAGGAAGTCGAAGCGCACGCCCATGGCACGCTGGTCTGGCCGCCGCGCGGCACTGCCGGCTTCGGCTACGATCCGATATTCCTGCCCGATGGTCACACCCGCACCTATGGCGAAATGACCGCGGTCGAGAAGCACGGGTTGCCGCCACTCGGCGAGGGCTTGTCGCATCGCGCCAGGGCATTCGTGAAACTCGCGGAGATCTGCCTTGAACCCCGCTGACGCACAGCAGGACGCTTTCGGCGTCTATGTGCACTGGCCGTTCTGCCTGTCGAAGTGCCCGTATTGCGACTTCAACAGCCACGTCCGTCATCACGCCGTCGACGAAGTACGTTTCGCGCGGGCCTTCGCACGGGAGATCGAAACCACGGCTGCCCGCACGCCAGGCCGCACCGTGACGTCGATCTTTCTCGGCGGCGGCACGCCGTCGCTGATGCAGCCGCAGACCGTCGGCGCGATTCTGGATTCGATCGGAAAATACTGGAACGTTGCCTCCGACGTCGAAGTATCACTCGAAGCTAACCCGACCTCCGTCGAAGCGACGCGCTTTCGCGGTTATCGCGAGGCCGGCGTCAACCGCGTGTCGCTCGGCGTACAAGCGCTTGACGATGCGTCGCTGAAATCACTGGGACGTTTGCATACGGCGCGCGAGGCACTCGATGCCGTGGCCATCGCGCGCAGCGCGTTCGATCGGTATTCGTTCGATCTGATCTATGCGCGCCCCGACCAGACCCCGCAGATGTGGACCGACGAACTCAAGCTCGCCATCTCGGAAGCCGCCGAGCATCTATCGCTGTATCAGCTGACCATCGAGGAAGGCACGCCGTTCTTCGGGTTGCACGCCGCCGGCAAGCTCAAGACCCCCGACGAGGGCCTCGCGCGCGCACTTTATGACGTGACGCAGGAAGTCTGCGCACAGCAGGGCCTGCCGTTCTACGAGATTTCCAACCACGCTCGCCCCGGTGCGGAGTGCAAGCACAATCTCGTCTACTGGCGCGGTCAGGAATATGCCGGCATCGGGCCTGGCGCCCATGGCCGCCTCGACATCGACGGTGTCAGACATGCCATTGCCACCGAGAAGCGTCCGGAAGCCTGGGTGATGCGTGTGGAAGACAACGGCCACGGCGTCACGTCGGATGAATTGCTCAACAGCGAAGAACGCGCCGACGAATATCTGCTGATGGGCCTGCGCCTCGCCGAAGGCATCGATCCCGCGCGCTATCAGATGCTGTCCGGCCGCGCGCTGGATGAGAAGCGCATCGCCATCCTGCGCGAGGAAGGCGCCATCGTCGTCGAGCAGAACGGCCGCCTGCGCGTGACGCAGGAGGGATTCCCTGTGCTTGATGCTGTCGTGGCAGATCTGGCGGCGTAGGCGCTACGCCCCGAAACTCTTCGGCGAGCCCGCCACGGCCTGACCACCACCCGACGCAACCTTCATCACGGCGAGGCCGCGATCGTTGCCGCCATCGCTGCGGAAACGAAACAGACCATCGATGCCGGCAAAGCCGGATGGATTGGTGAGCGTTTCAGGTGCGAAGCGCTGTCCGCCTTGGGTGCGCGCCAAAGCGGCGACCAGCGCGACCGCATCGTAAGCGAGCGTCGCGGTACGCACGGGATCGCCGCCATATTTCGCGCGATAACGGCCCGCAAAGGCACGAAACCCTGCAGGATCTGGCGCGGCATAGAGCCCGCCCTGCAAGGCCGCGCTGTTGAAGACGCGCGGATTGTCCCACAGGCCCGTGCCGAGCAATTGCACATTGCGCAGATTGGCACCCGCCGCAGTCAAGGCATCAGCCGTTGCGACAACCGCGTCGCCATCGTCGGCAATGAACAACGCGTCGGCGCCGGTGAGCGATGCGGCAATGTTGCGTGCTGCGCTGGAGCGGTCCGCGCCATACCGCTCAAAAGCGACGACGCGGCCACCCTTGCGCGCGACGGCCTGCTTGAACGCAACTTCAACCACATTGCCATAGGCATTCTCGGGCAGCATCGCCGCAAAGGAGCGTTTGCCCGTGCCCGCGGCGTAATCGACGATGCGATTGACGTCGGACTCGGGCAGGAAACTGAGCAAATAGACACCACGGCCGGCGACGCTGGAATCGGTCGAGAACGCGATCACCGGCACGTTGCGCGCGCGCGTGAGCTGCGCGGTGGCCGGCACTGACAGCGCAAACAACGGTCCGAGAATGATTTCGGATCCTTCGTCGAGCGCCTGCTGGGCGGCCTGCTGCGCGCCCTGCGCACTGCCATTGTCATCCTTGATCAGGAGTTGAATGCTGGGATTCTGGAATTCGGTGAGCGCCATTTCGGCGGCGTTCTTCATCGACTGCGCGGCGACGCCAGCATTGCCGGAAGCCGACAGCGGCAGGATCAGTCCGACTTTCGTGCCCCCGGTGCCGATGGCTTGCGACTGCTGCGCCGGTCCGGCAGGCGGTCCCGATGGCGCCGTCGGTCCGGTGCCAAACGCATTGGTCAGCGTCGATTGCACACCCGCGCAGGCCCCGAGCAGCGGCGCGCCCAACAGCAGGCCGACAGCCGTCCGCCGTGTTGCGCCCGACGTCGCGCCCTTGGTCCCGGATTTGGGGTCGAACGGATCCGCCATCACTTCTCTTCTCTCGGCCGTATCAGATCGGCCCGCCTCGGCACCCACTATACAGTGTGAGGCGCGGATTCAGACATATTGTCGGCGATAAGTTAACCAAAACAAAAGCTTTATGTCCGGCATACCCCGTCACCGCGGCCGGATTAGCACGACGGGAATGAACCACGGCCAAACGCCCAAAAAACGGCTGTCCCCCTTTGGCGCAATTCGCTCTACATTGTCGCCATGCGCGCAACACCCCTCTCCTCATCGCCTGCGGACGCCGCGGCACCATCGGCCCGGACCTTCACGGTCTCCGGCCATCTGCTCATGGCACCGAAAGCTGTTCCGGGGCTGCATCTCGTAGCCACGCCGATCGGCAATCTTGGCGACATCACCCTGCGCGCGCTGGAGACCCTGGCGGGGGTCGATATTATCGCCTGCGAAGACACCCGCATCACCCGCCGCCTGACCGAGCGCTACGGGATCACTGGCACACTCAAGCAATATCATGAACACAATGCCGAACAGGCACGGCCAAAAATTCTTGAAAAGCTGTCGCAGGGCGCGTCCATCGCGCTGGTGTCGGATGCCGGCACGCCATTGATTTCCGACCCGGGCTTCAAACTGGTGCGGGAAGTGACTGCAGCAGGCTTCAATGTGATTTCGCTGCCGGGGCCATCCTCGGTGCTGGCCGCGCTGGCCGTGTCGGCGCTGCCGACCGATCGCTTCTTCTTCGAGGGCTTTCTGCCATCGCGGCAGATGGCACGCCGCTCACGGCTGACGGAGCTCGCTGCCATCGACGCCACGCTGGTGATGTTCGACTCCGGCAACCGCGTGCAGGAAACGCTGGCTGATCTCGCCGATATCATGGGCAACCGCGATGCGGCGATCTGCCGCGAACTCACGAAGATGCATGAAGAGATCAATCGTGGACCCATTGTCGATCTGGCCAAGGGGGCCGATGGGCTGGAGACCCGCGGTGAATTCGTGCTCGTCATCGGGCCACCGGCTGCGGATGCGCAGGCCATGACCGAGAACGATCTCGATGCCCTGCTGCGCAGCTCGTTGCAGCGCGACAGCGTCAAGGATGCCGTGGCGCATGCGGTCGAACTGTCCGGCCGGCCGCGCCGCGCCGTCTATGCCCGCGCGCTGGAGCTCGCCAAGGAGATTCACAGGGACTCCGGCGATGGCGAAGACTGACAAAGTCTCCGCGCCGAAACCCGCGGCCAGACCGGCAGCGCCGGAACGTGTTGCCGCGTTCAATACCGGCCTCTCCGCCGAAAGCCGTGCCGCTGCTTTGCTGCTGGCCAAGGGCTACCGCATCCTCGCCCGCCGCTTTCGTACCCCCCATGGCGAGATCGACATTGTCGCCAAGAAACGCAGCCTGATCGCCTTTGTCGAGGTGAAGGCCCGCGCCAGCCTGGACGAGGCCGCCTATGCGGTGACACCACGTCAGCAGGCCCGGATCATGGATGCCGCCCAGGGCTGGCTGATGGCGCATCCCGAACATGCAGAATTCGACCTGCGTTTCGACGTCGTGCTGATTGCGCCAAGACATCTGCCACGCCATCTGTTAGCGGCATTCGACGCCAGTACCTGAATTTTCGCTTTCCCGACCACAATTCCGGACCCCAGCATGACCTTGAACGTCGCCGTCCAGATGGACCCCATTGCGCGCATCAATCACAAGGGCGATTCGACCTTCGCGATGTTGCTGGAAGCCCAGAAGCGTGGCCACAAACTGTCCTATTACACGCCGGACAAGCTCTCGCTGCGCGGCAATGACGTGGTGGCGCCAGTGCAATCGCTGTCGGTGCGCGATATCGAGGGCGATTATTTCACCCTCGGCGATCCCACCCGCACCAACATGGAATCCTTCGACGTGGTGTTGCTGCGGCAGGACCCGCCATTCGATCTCGCTTACATCACCTCGACGCATCTGCTCGAGCGCATTCATCCGAAGACGCTGGTGGTCAATGATCCAGCCTCGGTGCGCAACGCGCCGGAGAAGATCTTTGTGATGGGCTTCTCGGACCTGATGCCGCCGACGCTGATCTCGCGCGACAAGGACGAGATCAATGCATTCCGCGCCGAGCATGGCGCCGTGGTGATGAAGCCGCTGCACGGCCATGGCGGCGCAGCGGTGTTTCGCGTGCTGCCGCAGGACATGAATTTCGGTTCGCTCTACGATCTGTTCTCCGTGACCTTCAAGGAGCAGTGGGTCATCCAGCGCTTCCTCCCCGAAGTGAAGCATGGTGACAAGCGCATCATCCTGATCGACGGCGAATTCGCGGGTGCCGTGAACCGCGTGCCGGCTGAAGACGATTTGCGCTCTAACATGGTGCGTGGCGGCGCCGCCAAGGCCACCGAACTCTCGCCGCGTGAGCGCGAAATCTGCGAACGGGTCGGACCGGCACTGCGTGATCTCGGTCTGCTGTTCGTCGGTATCGACGTGATCGACGGCAATCTCACCGAGATCAACGTGACGTCGCCCACGGGCATTCGCGCCATCGCCAAGCTTGGCGGACCGGATGTCGCGGCGCGTGTGTGGGACGTGGTCGAAGCGAAGCGGAAGTAACTCCGCTCACATCACTCGTTGCGCTGCGTCAATGATTGACGCATCTGTTCGAATTCCATTTGTCGCAATTCTCCGCCTGCTGCTTTTGCTTGCCAGTCATGGACGGCAAGCGCAGCATGTTGATGCACGCTTGACCAATCGGGCGGCCCGCTACATGTGGCGGCAAGCAAAAGCATTTCAGTGGAGAAACGCATGACTTCAGAAGTTTCGCGAAGGTCCCTGCTCTCGCTCGGCGCTGGTTTGGGCGCAAATCTTCTCGCTCCCGGCCTCATCGGCAGCGCATCGGCCAAGGCACCAAAGCTCGGCACACAGGCGCCCTACTTCCACCGTTTCATGTTAGGCAGCGCGGAAGTCACCGTTGTCTCCGACGGACCTTTGCCGCTCGGCGATCCCTCCGGCACATTCGTCGGCGTACCCAAGGAAGACGTGCAGAAGATGCTGACAGATAATTTCCTCAGCAGCAGCAATGTCGTGCTCGAACAGAACGCGCCGATCGTCAACATGGGCGACAAGCTCATCCTGTTCGACACCGGCATGGGCACGTCACAACTATTCGGCAACACCACGGGCCGCCTGCAGAAGAGCATGGCCGAAGCCGGCATCAAGCCGGGCGATATCGATGCCGTCGTGTGCTCGCACGCCCATATCGATCATATCGGCGGCATCGTCGATGCCAATGACAAGCCGCTGTTTCCCAACGCGCAGGTCTATCTCAGCGAGGAAGACTTCAAGTTCTGGACCGACGAAGGCAAGCTCGGTTCGCCGCTCAAGGACTTCATCGTCCATGCACGCAAGAACCTGCTGCCGGTCAAGGATCGCCTGGTGTTCTTCAAGGACGGCCAGGAGTTCCTGCCGGGCGTCACCGCCATGCATGCACCTGGCCATACGTTCGGCCACCACATGTTCATGATACAGTCGGACGGGAAATCTTTCGCCTTCCTCGGCGACCTCACCCATCATCAGGTGCTGCTGCTGGAGAAGCCGCGGATGGAGTTCGCCTATGACTCCGATCCGAAGATGGCAGCGGCGACGCGGGTGAAGATGCTCGACATGCTCGCAGCCAACAAGACCGCCGTGATGTCCTATCACTTCGCGTGGCCGGGCTATGGTCATGTGGTGAAATCAGGCGACGGCTTCCGCTATATCGCCGAGCCGATGGTGATGAATCTCTAGCGGAAATCCTGCGACTTTCCTGCGGCGATCTTGAGACAGTGACCGCCGCAGGAATTCCGCAGCAATTTATCCTCACGCCGCGGATGAGGCGTCCCTCGGACGTCTCTCCGCTCCGCGTTTGTAGATCCGGAACGTGCCACGTCCGGCATCCTTCGCCGCATAGAGCGCCGAATCGGCCATGGCTGCGAATTGCGATGACGTGCAGTTATCGGCCAGCGCGATGCCGACCGATGCACCGACGCGCAACTGTTGCCCACGATGATCGATGGGCAGGCCTAGCTGCGTGACAATGGCGCGCGCCGTCTCCGAGGCTTCCTCGAATTCCGCGTGAGGCCCCAGCAGAACCGCGAATTCGTCACCGCCGAGTCGTGCGACCAGTTCCGCACCGGCACAGATGTTGCGAATTCGATTTGCAACGACGGTCAGGCAGGCATCGCCGGCGGCGTGGCCGAAACAGTCATTGACCGGCTTGAATTCATCGAGATCGATCAACAGCAGCGCGCCGAACGGCTTCACCTTGATGGCCGACGCCGCATCGAAGAGCGACAGCTTGGTTTGAAACTGGCTGCGATTGGCGAGGCCGGTCAGCGTATCGAATTCGGCGAGATAGCGATTGCGATCCGCCAGAATTTTCTCTTCGGTGATGTCTTGCTTCATGCCGAAAATGCGGACGGCAACGCCGTCGACCGACTCGGCAGTGGCCGTGATCCTGATCCAGCGCCGGTTGCCCTTGAAGGTGATGATCTCCGCATCGAGACTGAAGCCCGTGCGATCCTCGATGGCCTTGCTGCGCTGCTTCGTCAGTTCCCTGACGGATTCTTCGGGATAACAGGCGAGCGCCTCCTCGCGAATCGGCGTCGAGCCACGCGGTAGATCGAAGATGTCATAGACGACATCGGTCCAGACCAGCGATTCATCGGAGAGGTCGCATTCCCAGACGCCGATTCGCGCTGCCGCCGAGGAGCGATCGAATATCTTCCGGCTATGCGCCAGCGAAGCAGCCTGTTGATCGATGATGGCCTGCTGAGCTTCGATCTGCGCCTTCAGCGCAGCGATCAGGTCGGCGTCATCCGGAGCGTCTGGCGGCATCGACAAGCGATCTGACATCTGCGGGCACCCAGTCTTCGTCTCGAAGCTCATAGGATGCTTTGCATGACGTGTTTAAGATTTTCTACGCCAATGGCCGACTTCAGCCAAAACCAGCATACTTTACCGCTACATTTCGTTCACTGATTGTTCTTGAAGTATAAGCAACCTTAGGTTACGCTCTCCTCTCAAATGAGGGCGGCATGGTTCAACGGGTTTCCACCGTAGCCTTTGAGGGGATCGAGGCCCGCGCGGTCGACGTGCAGGTTCAGGTCGTGCCCGGCCTGCCGAATTTCCTGATCGTCGGCCTGCCCGACAAGGCAGTATCCGAAGCGCGCGAACGGGTCCGTGCCGCGCTGGTCGCCTCGGGTCTGGCGCTGCCGGCACGGCGGATCATCGTCAATCTCGCGCCCGCTGACTTACCCAAGGAAGGCAGCCATTACGATCTGCCGATCGCGCTGGGATTGATGGCCGCGATCGGCGCGATTCCGCCGGATGCATTGGCGGGTTTTACCGTACTCGGCGAACTCGGTCTCGATGGTTCGCTCGCTCCCGTGGCCGGCGTACTGCCGGCCGCGATCGGCGCCAATGCGCGCGACGAAGGATTGATCTGTCCGGCGGACTGCGGGGCAGAAGCCGCCTGGGCCAGCCCGGACATTCAGATCATCGCCGCGACGTCGCTGATCCAGATCGCCAATCACTTTAAGGGCACGCAGGTTCTGTCGCGGCCGCAGCCGAAGATACATGCGCGTGAGGAAACGCTGCTGGATCTGCGCGACATCAAGGGACAGGAAAGCGCCAAGCGCGCGCTGGAGATCGCTGCCGCGGGCGGCCATCACCTGCTGATGGCAGGGAGTCCAGGATCAGGCAAATCCATGCTGGCGGCACGGCTCCCGTCGATCCTGCCGCCACTATCGCCGGCGGAGCTCCTCGAAGTCTCGATGATTGCGTCGGTGGCCGGCGAGATCAAGGACGGCGCACTCACCTCACGCCGGCCGTTCCGCGCACCGCATCATTCTGCCAGCATGGCCGCACTCACCGGGGGCGGGTTGCGCGCGCGGCCGGGCGAGATTTCGCTGGCGCATCAAGGCGTGCTGTTTCTCGACGAACTGCCGGAGTTCGATCCGCGCGTGCTGGATTCGCTGCGCGCGCCGCTTGAGAATGGCGAGGTGGCGGTCTCGCGCGCCAATCACCGCGTCACCTATCCCGCGCGCTTTATGCTGGTCGCTGCGATGAATCCATGCCGTTGCGGTCACGCGTTCGAGCCGGGCTTCTCCTGCAAGCGCGGCCGCATCGATCGTTGCACCTCGGATTATCAGGCGCGCATCTCGGGCCCCTTGATGGACCGCATCGATCTGCGCATCGAAGTCCCGGCGGTGACCGCGGCGGATCTCATTCTGCCGCCACCGTCGGAAGGTTCCGCCGAAGTCGCGGCGCGTGTCGCCGCCGCGCGCGATCTGCAGACCATGCGCTATGCGGCGGCGGGATTGCCGGGCACACATACCAATGCCTCCGCGCCGGCCTCTGTGCTGGAAACGGTAGCGCAGCCGGATGCCCAGGGACTGACATTGTTGCGCGATGCCGCCGAAACGATGCGACTGACCGCGCGCGGCTATCACCGCGTGCTGCGCGTGGCGCGGACGCTGGCGGATCTCGACGGCGCCGAGAAAATCGGGCGGCTGCATCTGGCCGAAGCGTTGTCTTACCGCGCGCTGGCGGAGGACATTCGCCGCGCCGCGTGAATTTCGGCAACGCCCCTGATGTGGACGTCAACGCGATAGTAACGAGTTTTGTTTACGCTCTGCTCACCATAACCCCGCGTTACGGGGCCAGGGCGAGTATCGTGTCATGCTGCGTTTCAAGATTTTAGCCTCGACGATTCCTCTGGTACTCGCGGCATTTCTCGCCCGTGGCGATCTCGTAGCCGGCACGCATCCCTGCATCTCCACCGGTGAGACCAGCGTCCAGATCGCCACCATGCCCTGGCAGGCGCAATCGCATGTCAGCTTCACCAGCGATCCCTTGCAGGCAACCGTCCGTGTGCAGATCGTCGATAGCGCCGAGATTGCCGACTTCGTCGTACTTGATGATGTCGATGCGGCGGAACCGGACGCTTGTCCCGTCACCGCTGCGACGCGCTTCATCGGCATCGCCGACACATCGGTAACATCAGAGCCCGTCATCTATCTGTCGGAACAGGGCGACGCCGACTACCGGATCTTCGTGAAATCTCGCAGCTTCACGGCGCGCGATGCCGCAGCGCTGATCGTCAGCGCCCACAGCCGGAGCCCGGCGCGGATGGCAGCGGCCAGCCTCTAGGCTGCGCATTAACGCTTCATCAACCATGTCTGCGCGGGCAAATTCAAAACTGCCACCGTGCAAGCACTTGGCAACAACATACCCGCATTGTTTCTGAGATCTGCGATCGCCTGATCGCGGCCTGTATTCGCGTGCAATCGCGAGCCATGATGTGACCAAGCCGGAGTGCTGATCTGTGGCGAAAGGTGTCTTCCGGATCAAGATCTACTTCCGCCGCTTCGCGCGCCGTTTTCCGTGGCTTGCTTTTGTCATCCGCTCCTTCGTGATGTTCTCGGCTGCCTTCGGTGGCGCCTATGGTTTCATCTCAGGTTCGACCTCGAAAGACTCAGGTTACGACCCGCACGCTTTTGCGATCGGCGCCAGCTTCCTGTTCGCGCTGGCCTGCGTCGCCCTGGCCACCATGAGTATCCGCATGCGCTTCATGGGCAAACGGATGCGCAAACTGGCTGCGCATAACGAAGCCCTGGTCGACCGGAACTGGGAATTGAAGGAAGCCGAAGAGCGCGCGCGCAGCCTGTTCGAAGCGCAGGGCGACCTGATCGTGATCCGCAACAGCGAAGGCTGCATCACCTTCGTCAACGATGCCTATTGTGCGCTGGCGGAACAATCGCGCGAAGCATTGATCGGCAGCCACTTCGAACTCACGCTGCTGGAGCAGGGCGATATCGCCAACGAGTCGAACGGCACCAGCATGCACGATCAGAAGATCGCCACGGCGACCGGTCCGCGCTGGATCGCCTGGCGCGAAGGTCTGGTGCGCATCGATGCGGGCCAGCCCGCCGAGTTGCAATGCGTGGGTCGCGATGTCACCGACCGCACCCAGACCGAGCGCGCCCTCGGTGAAGCCCGTGATCATGCCAATGCCGCCAACCGCGCCAAGTCGCGGTTCCTCGCGATGGCGTCGCATGAAATCCGCACGCCGCTGAACGGCATTCTCGGCATGAGCGGCTTGCTGCTCGATACGCCGCTGACACCCGAACAGACCACTTACGCCAAGGCCGTGAAGACCTCCGGCGATGCGCTGCTGTCGCTGATCGAGGAGCTGCTGGATTACTCCAAGATCGAGGCCGGCAAGATCGATCTGGAACATCGCCCCTTTGCACTAGCCGGATTGATCGAGGACATCACCGAATTGCTGGCGCCGCGCGCGCAGGCACGCAATCTCGAAATCGCGGCCTATGTCGATGAGCGATTGCCGCTGACAGTGATGGGCGATGCGGCGCGCCTGCGCCAGGTGCTGCTCAATCTCGCCGGCAATGCCATCAAGTTCACAGCGACCGGCGGCGTAGCGCTGATCGTCGAGCCCGGCATCTGGCCGAACGAAGTCTCTTTCCTGGTGCGTGACACCGGCATCGGCATCGCGCCGGATGCGCAGCAGCGCATCTTCCGCGAATTCGAACAGGCAGACGAGGGCACCGCGCGCCATTATGGCGGAACGGGTCTTGGCCTCAGCATCAGCGAGCGCATCGTCAAGCGCATGAACGGCCGCATCACGCTGCAGAGCACGCTCGGTGCCGGCTCGACATTCGAAGTGTCTATCCCGCTCGCCGCTTCCGACAGCGGCACCGCGACCTTCGTGCCACCGGATCTCACGGGCCTTTCGGTAATGCTGGTGGCGCCGCAGACCATCGAAGCCTCACTGACGGCCCTGCGGCTCGGGCGCTGGGGGGCACAGACTTGCACCGTGTCCGATATTGCCGTCGCGCAAGCCCTGCTACCCGAACGGTCGTGGCATGCCGTCATGATCGATCGCGCCCTTGGTGCTGACGCTGCCGAGCACCTCGCGGACACCGCAATTCCGCATGCGCTGCGACGGATCGTGCTGTTCACGCCTGCGATGCGCCATGAATTGCAGCCCGCGACGCCGAGTGCGTTTACCGGCTATCTGGTGAAGCCACTGCGTGCGGCCTCGCTTGCCGCGCGCCTGACATTACAGACGGACTCACCGACGATCGCCGCCGATGATCTGTTGGATCGCGATCCGGCCACACCGGAACCAACGGCGGCGATGGCACCCAGCCTCTCGATCCTGGTCGCCGAAGACAACGAGATCAACGCGCTACTGATGCGCTCGTTGCTGACGCGGCTTGGCCACAAGCCGGTCGTGACCACCAATGGCGAAGAGGCACTGGAATCCTGGCTCGCCTCCGACTCCGCAGGCACGCCCTATGACCTCGTCCTGATGGATATCCAAATGCCGAAGCTCGACGGCATCGAGACCACCAAACGCATTCGCGCGCGCGAGGCCGGTCAACGCGTCAGGCGTACCCCGATCCTGGCCCTCACAGCGAATGCACTGGTCGAAGATCGCTATGCCTGTTTCGAGGCCGGCATGGACGGCTTCCTGATGAAGCCGCTGGACCGCGACAAGCTCGCGGAAGCCCTCAAGGGACTCGCCAAGATGCGGCACGTCGCCGCCTAGCAGCTCCACCTTCGCTGTCACACCCCCGCAACACGCCCGTCACACGGCTGTTGAGCGCCCGTGATGTCTGGTGCGGATAAGCCGCATCGATGATTCGCGTGATGCCTGCGGCACAAGGCGATTGAGTTGGGGATGGCCATGCACGGCAACGAACTGGTGCGACCGAAGCAGGGTTTCATGCAGATGTTGCGGCCCCAGAACATGAGCGCCGCCGCGCAGACGGCGATCACCTGGTTCAAGCCGCCGCTGCATCTCCATCCCGCCAACGGCATTCCGGTCGCCACGAATTCGTTAGGCCGGATGGGTCCGCTCGAAGTTCGCCTCGCGCAGGACAAGCGCGACGTGAAGCGCGCGCAGCGTCTGCGCTACAAGGTATTCTACAAGGACGGCACCGCGATCGCCGACGCCGCCACTATGCTGGCACGCCGCGACAAGGATGCATTCGACAAGATCTGCGATCACCTTCTCGTCGTCGATCACGATGCAAAGCCCACACTGTCCGGCAAGCAGCCGGTGGTCGGTACCTATCGTCTGCTACGCCATGAGGCGGCCATGCAGAACGGGGGTTTCTATACCGACAGCGAATTCGATTTGTCGGGGATGATCGAGCGCCATGCCGGTCTGCGCTTTCTTGAACTCGGCCGCTCCTGCGTGCTGCCGCGCTACCGCAACAAGCGTACCGTCGAATTGCTGTGGCAGGGCATCTGGAGCTATGTGCGGCAGAACAAGTTCGACGTCATGATCGGCTGCGCCAGCTTTGAAGGCACCGATCCGGATCGCCTCGCGCTGCCGCTGTCGTTCCTGCACCACAATGCGCGTGCCCCCGAGGCCTGGCGCGCCCGCGCGCATCCGTCGCGCTATGTCGAGATGAACCGGATGGCCGCGGATGCCATCGACACCAAGGCGGCGCTTCGTGCGCTACCGCCGCTGATCAAAGGCTATCTACGGATCGGCGCCATGATCGGCGACGGCGCCGTGATCGATCATCAGTTCGGCACCACCGACGTTCTGATCGTGATGCCGGTGACGTCGATCGGCGCACGCTATATCGAGCATTTCAGCACGGACACCTCACGCCACGCGGCTTAATCGCTTAGAGGCGACGCAGCGCGACGTTTTCCACCACGTGATCCGCGCCCTTTTTAAGGATCAGCGTCGCACGCGGCCGCGTCGGCAGGATGTTGTCTTCGAGATTGGCGAGGTTGGTGCGCTCCCAGATCGCCAGCGCCGTCGCGGTGGCTTCTTCATCCGACAGCAATGCGTAGCGATTGAAATAGGATCGCGGATCGTGGAATGCGGTGTCGCGCAGCGCCAGAAACCGTCTCACATACCAGTCGCGCAGTACCGGCTCATCGGCGTCGATATAGACGGAGAAGTCAAAGAAGTCGGAGACCACAGGCACCGCCTTGCCGTCGCGCGGGAGGCGGCCGGTCTGTAGCACATTGACGCCTTCGACGATCAGGATGTCGGGCTGATCGACCTCGACCCACTTGTTTGGGACCACGTCGTAAGTGAGATGCGAATACACAGGCGCGCGGACGGCATTGCGGCCGGCTTTGATGTCACTGAGAAACTGTAGCAGCGTTGGCAGATCGTAGCTTTCGGGAAAGCCTTTCTTCTGCATGATGCCTTCGCGCTCAAGCACCGCATTCGGATAGAGAAAGCCGTCGGTGGTGACGAGATCGACCTTGGGCCGCGGCGACCATCTTGCGAGCAGTGCCTGCAGCACGCGAGCGGTGGTCGACTTGCCGACAGCCACCGACCCGGCGACGCCGATGATATAGGGCATCTTGCGATCCTCGATGCCGAGGAACTTGCGCTGCGCGTAATACAGACGTTGTGTCGCCGTGACATAGATCGAAAGCAGGCGGGACAGCGGCAGGTAAATCTCTTCGACCTCGCGTAGATCGAGGCGATCATACATCGAACGCAGGGCGGCGATCTCGCCGGCCTCCAGCGTCATCGGCGTATCGTCGCGCAGCTTGGCCCACTGCTCCCGCGAGAAATTCCGATAGGGATTGTATTGTTGGTCTGCCCGCATATCCATGAAGCGGTCCCCGTTGTGATCGACGCTGTTACTCGCTCTTGCGCGACGCTTTCTCTTGCAGTCCGGATTGCGACGTGCGCTGACCGAGCGCCGCCTCGACCTCCTGAATCGTCACGCCGCGCGCTTTCAGCAGCACCAGCAGATGAAACAGCAGGTCGGCACTTTCATTGATCAGATTGGTGCGATCGTTCTCAACCGCCGCGATCACGGTCTCGACCGCTTCCTCGCCGAATTTCTTGGCGCAATGCTCGGCGCCCTTGTCGAGCAGCTTGCGGGTATAGGACGCGTCGCCACCCGCCGCCGCGCGGGCGTCGATGGTGTCGGCGAGATCGTGAAGCGTAAAAGCCATTTCGACGCCTTGTTGGCTGGGCAGCGCAGACTCCTGCCAGAGATTGACCTAGGGGTCGAGCCGCATCGGCAGTCCGGCCCGGACCATATGCTCCTTGGCCTCGCGAATGGTAAATTCCCCGAAGTGAAAAATCGAGGCCGCCAGCACCGCGGTGGCGTGGCCGCTCCTGATACCTTCGACCAGATGATCGAGATTGCCGACGCCGCCCGAAGCGATCACCGGTACGCCGACGCTGTCGGCGATGGCCCGGGTCAGTTCGATATCGAAGCCGGAGCGGGTGCCGTCGCGATCCATCGAGGTGAGCAGGATTTCACCCGCGCCCAATGACACGACTTCCTGGGCAAACTCGATCGCATCGATGCCAGTCGACTTGCGGCCGCCATGGGTAAAGATCTCCCAGCGCGAGCCGGACCGTTTGGCGTCGATCGCCACCACGATGCACTGATCGCCGAACTTCTCGGCGGCTTCCTTGACGAACTGGCGATTGGCCACCGCGGCCGAATTGATCGAGACCTTGTCGGCACCGGCGCGCAGCAGCGTCTTGATATCGTCCACCGTACGCACCCCACCGCCGACCGTGAGCGGCATGAAGCAGGCTTCAGCGGTGCGACGCACCACATCCATCATGGTGCCGCGGTTTTCGTGGGTAGCGTTGATATCGAGGAAAGTGAGCTCGTCGGCGCCAGCGGCGTCATAGGCGATCGCAGCCTCTACGGGATCGCCGGCATCGCGCAGGTCGACGAAGTTGACGCCCTTCACCACGCGTCCATCCTTGACGTCGAGGCAGGGGATGACGCGGACTTTGAACATGGCTCGGTCCTTATGCCGCCTGCTTGATGAGCTTCAGCGCCTCGGCCGGATCAATCCGCCCGTCATACAGCGCACGGCCGGAGATCGCGCCTTCGAGCTTCGCAGCACGTGGCTCAAGCATGGCCTTGATATCATCGATGGAGGCGAGACCGCCCGAGGCGATCACCGGAATTGAAATCGAATCTGCCAGCGCAATCGTCGCATCCCAATTGATACCCTTGAGCAAACCGTCGCGCGCGATATCGGTGAAGATGATGGCGGCGACGCCAGCATCTTCAAAACGCTGCGCGATTTCCAGTGCAGTGACGGTCGAGGTCTCAGCCCAGCCCTCAACGGCAACCTTGCCGTCGCGCGCATCGAGGCCGACGGCCACCTTGCCGGGGAATTTCTTCGCGGCTTCCTTCACGAGCGCGGGATCGCGCACCGCAGCCGTGCCGATGATGACGCGGGTGATACCTTTGGAAAGCCAGGCTTCCACCGTCTTGAGATCGCGAATGCCGCCGCCGAGCTGCACTGGCATCTTGATGACCTTCAGCATCGATTCTACGGCCTGCGCATTCACCGGCTTGCCTGCAAAGGCGCCATCGAGATCGACGACATGAAGATATTCGAAGCCTTGAGTCTCGAAGTCGCGCGCCTGTGCGGCGGGATCGAGGTTGAACACAGTGGCGCGCGCCATGTCGCCCTGCTCAAGGCGAACGCACTGGCCGTTTTTCAGATCGATGGCGGGAAAGAGAATCACGGCTTCCACTTCAGAAAGTTCGAAATCAGAGCCAGCCCGAAACGCTGGCTCTTTTCGGGATGAAATTGCGTACCGATCGCGGTGTCCTTGCCGACGATGGCAGTGATAGGACCGCCGTAATCGGCGCGCGCCAGCACATCGGCCTCGTTGACCGCATTCAGGTGATAGGAGTGCACGAAATAGGCGTGGCGACCCTTCGGCCCAAGCGGCAGGCGCTCCAACACCGCGTGCTCACGCACCATGTCGAGCGTGTTCCAGCCCATATGCGGGATCTTGAGATTCTCTTCGCGCGGCGTGATCTTCTCGACATCGCCGGCAATCCAGCCCAGCCCGTCGGTCGTGACGTGTTCCTTGCCCTTGGTCGCCATCAGCTGCATGCCGACGCAGATGCCGAAGAAGGGGCGCGCCTTGTCGCGCACCGCTTCGGTCATCGCCTCGACCATGCCGTCCAGCGAATCCAGTCCCTTGCGGCAATCCGCGAAAGCGCCGACGCCGGGCAGCACGATGCGATCGGCGCGAAATACCGTTTCGGGATCGCGCGTGACGATGATTTTCTCCGGCACATCCATGCTGCGCGCGGCGCGCTCGAACGCTTTCGCTGCGGAGTGCAGGTTGCCCGAGCCGTAATCGATAATGGCAACGCTCACCGTGTCACTCCCGGTTGCGGGAATAACCCGATGATGTCGTTTTGCGCCGGAGACGGCGGACGTGAGAAAGACTGGCTGGGAACGTGACGGGTCGGCGGCGGACCGCCGCGATCGCTCGCCCACTGATCGTTGACTGCGTTGTGCTGCGCGGTCCAGCGATCGAAGAAGCGACGCTCGGCGGCATCCTTGTTATCGGCGACGACCACATCGAGCTGACGCCACTTGCCGCGCGACAGCGTCCAGCGGCGCAGGCTGGCCGCCTCGAAGCCCATCAGCAGCGCGAACAGCAGCATCACGACGAAACGGGCGCCGAGATCGACCTTCAACATCGACAGCGCGACTTCGCCGGCGATCGACAGCACGACATAGCCGAGCAGTGCCCACCACAGCCGATGATAGATCAGCCAGATCAGGCCGGCGACGAACGCCCAGAAATGGAATCCATCGCGCACGAACTCGAACTTGTCCGTTGCCGCAAACGGCTCAGGGCCGGCACCGCGAGGTGCGTGAACTGTGTAGACCGGCATGGCAAACTCCGCCCGAAACCGTAGAGGCCGATCAGCCGCCGAGCTGACCCTTGGTGGATGGCACTTCGCCGGCATTGCGCGGATCGATCGCAACACCCGCCCGCAGTGCCCGCGCCAGACCCTTGAAGCAGGATTCGGCAATGTGATGGCTGTTCTCGCCATATAGGGTTTCGACGTGCAAAGTCACGCCCGCATTGCCGGCAAAGGCGTTGAACCACTCGCGCACCAGCTCGGTGTCGAATTCGCCGATCTTGTGGGTCGGGAAGGTGGACTTGAACACCAGCACCGGCCGGCCGGAAATATCCAGCGCCACCCGGGTCAGGGTCTCGTCCATCGGCATATAGACCGAGGCATAGCGGGTGATCCCGGCCATGTCGCCAAGTGCCTGCTTGACCGCCTGGCCAAGCGCGATACCGACATCCTCCACCGTATGATGGAAATCGACATGAAGGTCGCCGACCGCTTTCACGGTGACGTCGATGCGGGAATGGCGGGCGAGCAGATCGAGCATATGGTCGAAGAAGCCGATTCCGGTGGTCGATTTGGATACGCCGGTACCGTCGAGGTTCACGGAGACCTCGATATCGGTTTCCTTGGTCTTGCGCTTGATCGTCGCCGTGCGCATGAAAACGCCTCTCCGCCTGCTGAAAACGCGCCCTTTTAACAGGGAGATGACACCTTCGCTACCGCGGGAGAGCCGATTCCGGACCGATCTTTACGCCTATGGTGACCGGAATCCGCGCGCATCGGCCGCTGGCCCATGCTTCCTCGCCGGATTTGCAACGGCCGGTATCCGTGCCTAGATCAGGCGCTCAAGAGGGTTTCCATGAACGCATCCTATTCGGCCTCCCATGACGGATCGTCTCCGGTCTGGCACGGCACCACCATCCTGACCGTCCGCAAGGGCGGTAAAGTCGTGATCGGTGGCGACGGCCAGGTCTCGATTGGCCAGACGGTCATCAAATCCAACGCCAAAAAGGTCCGTAAACTGGGCAAGGGCGACGTGATCGGCGGCTTTGCCGGCGCCACGGCGGACGCCTTCACCCTATTCGAGCGGCTGGAAGCCAAATTGGAACAGTATCCCGGCCAATTGACCCGGGCGGCCGTCGAACTCGCCAAGGACTGGCGCACCGACCGCTATCTGCGCCGGCTGGAAGCCATGATGATCGTCGCCGACAAGGACGTCTCGCTGGTACTGACCGGCACCGGCGACGTGCTCGAGCCGGAAGCCGGCGTGATGGCCATCGGCTCCGGCGGCAATTACGCACTGGCTGCGGCGCGGGCGCTGGTCGATACCGATCAGGATGCCGAGACCATCGTGCGCAAGTCGCTCGATATCGCCGCCGATATCTGCGTCTACACCAACCGGAACGTGACGCTGGAAATGCTGGAGGCATGACCGCCGCGGGTCACAATACCCGCGCGTCGTCCGTCAGCGACCTCTCGGTCAAGCAGGGCGTCGTCATCGCGCTCGGCCTGCTCGCCCTGCAGGCGACTCTTCTTTATGCGATGGGGCGATTGCCGATCTGCGCCTGTGGCTACGTGAAGCTGTGGCATGGCGTGGTGCTGAGTTCGGAGAATTCACAGCACCTCTCCGACTGGTACACATTCTCTCACATCATCCATGGCTTCCTGTTTTACGCCGCCACCTGGCTGCTGTTTCCACGACTGCCCTGGATCGCGCGGCTGATCGTCGCCATGCTCATTGAAGGCGGCTGGGAGCTGCTGGAGAATTCGAGCTGGATCATCGAACGCTATCGCGCGGGTACGATGTCGCTGGATTATTTCGGCGACAGCATCGTCAATTCGCTGGCTGATACACTGTCGATGATCACGGGCTTCATCCTGGCGCGGAAGCTGCCGGTCGCCGCGACCGTCGCGATCGCGCTTCTGTTCGAGATTCTGGTCGGCCTGCACATTCGCGACAATCTCTCTTTGAACGTGATCATGTTGATTCATCCATTCGAAGCGATCCGAACCTGGCAGGCCGGCCCACCCATTATCTGATCCGCTTGTCCCCACGCCCTTCTCAACTTACGTAGAGTGACATGACCGACTTTTCTCCCCGCGAAATCGTAAGCGAACTCGACCGGTTCATCGTCGGCCAGCACGACGCCAAGCGCGCGGTATCGATCGCGCTGCGCAATCGTTGGCGGCGCCTGCAACTGACCGGATCGCTCCGCGAGGAAGTGCTGCCAAAGAACATCCTGATGATCGGCCCCACCGGCGTCGGCAAGACCGAGATCGCACGGCGGCTGGCGAAGCTCGCTGGCGCGCCGTTCATCAAGGTCGAAGCGACCAAGTTCACTGAGGTCGGCTATGTCGGCCGCGACGTCGAGCAGATCATCAGGGACCTCGTCGAGGTCGCGATCTCGCTAACCCGCGAGCGCAAGCGCAAGGACGTCCAGGCACGCGCTCAGCTCGCCGCCGAGGATCGCGTGGTCGACGCGCTGGTCGGCGCCACCGCGAGCGCAGCAACGAAAGAGTCGTTCCGCAAGAAACTTCGCACCGGCGAGCTCAACGACAAGGAAATCGAGATCGAGGTTCAGTCCTCCGGCGGCCCCTCGATGTTCGAAATCCCGGGCATGCCCGGCGCGCAGATGGGCGCGATCTCGATTGGCGATATCTTCGGCAAGATGGGGAAGGGCACCAAGACGCGCCGCCTGCGGGTGGAAGATGCGCATGAGCCGCTGGTGAATGAGGAAGCCGACAAGCTGCTCGACAGCGACGCGCTCGTGCAGGAAGCGATTTCAGTCGTCGAGAACAACGGCATCGTGTTCCTCGACGAGATCGACAAGATCTGCGTGCGTGATGGGCGCAGCGGCGGCGAAGTCTCGCGCGAAGGCGTGCAACGCGACCTGCTGCCGCTGATCGAAGGCACCACCGTCTCCACCAAGCATGGCGCGGTGAAGACCGACCATATTCTGTTCATCGCATCCGGCGCGTTCCACATCGCGAAGCCGAGCGACTTGTTACCAGAATTGCAAGGCCGCCTGCCGATCCGCGTCGAGCTCAATGCGCTGACCCGTGATGACATGCGCCGCATTCTCACCGAGCCAGAGGCTTCGCTGATCAAGCAGTATGTGGCACTATTGCAGACCGAAGGCGTGACGCTTGAGTTTGCAGATGATGCCATCGATGCACTGGCCGATGTTGCCGTTGCCGTGAATTCAACCGTCGAGAATATCGGCGCACGACGATTGCAGACGGTGATGGAGCGCGTGCTCGACGAGATTTCCTTCGCTGCGCCCGATCGCAACGGCGAGACCGTCCGAATCGATGCCGCCTATGTGCAGAAGCATGTGGGGGATCTGGCGAAGAATTCGGATCTGAGCCGGTTTATTTTGTGAGACGAAGCACCGACCTCTCGCTCCCTCGCCCCGCTCTTGCGGGGAGAGGTTAAGAACGCGCCCGCCTGATCCGCACATACAGCGCACCGGCGCCGCCGTGCCCGACATGCGCTTCCTCAAATCCAACCACCAGCGAACGAAACTCCGGCAGTCCCAGCCAGAGCGGCACCTGGCGGCGCAGGATACCGCGTTCGGATTCGGGGCCGGTTGTCCGGCCCTTGCCGGTGATAACCAGCACGAAAGTCATGCCGTCATGGCTGGCGCGATGCAGGAATGCCGACAGCGCGTGATGCGCGCGCGTCTGTGTCATTCCGTGCAGATCGATCCGCGCGTCGATGTCCTTGCGACCGCGCGAGAGCTGCGAACGCTCGCGACGCCCGAGCGGCGCCAGAGGCGGCACCGGCGGCGGCGCAGGCTTTGCGGTTTTGAGGACTGCCGACGGTGCCGAGGTCATCTTCTTGGGCGCCGCGACTTTCACAAGCGTTGGCCCGTCTTCCTCAGGCTCCGGCTTCACCACACGCTTCTTGCGCAGCGGCTTGACCTGTTTGGCGACCAGTTCCCACAGCGCGCGCTCCTCTTCGCTCAGCACGCGGCGACGGCGCGGCGCCACGGGATCGATGAGTTGCGGTGGACGTGAACGCTTCATTGCCAGGGAAAACGGAAGAGGGACTGCGGCTGCTTCGCTGCGCGACGATACACGCGGTGCCTGGCTTTGGCACGTTTCGGTTTAACTTCCCGCTTCACTTCAGGTTTTACTTCGGGTTTTTTCTGCGACTTCGCCTCGGCTGCGACTTGAGGCGCGACCGCAGGCCGTGCCTCCGGCAATGGCACTGTCGTAGCCGCGGCTGGCGGGGATGTCGGAGCGGGCGCGACTACAGCCGCAGCTGGTTTTGCAACTGGCAATGGCGTCGTCATTGTCACGGCTGGCGCCGCGGGCTTCGACGCGACCGATGTATCAGACCTGGACGTATCGGGCCTTGCTGCAGCCTTGTTATCGATCGCGAAATTTTCGACCTTCGATGCTTCGACCGGCTTCGGCTCGGTCTGCGGAAACAGCTTTGCGATTGTCTCCGACGGCCGCGCATCGGGCAGCGGCATGTGATGGCCGCGCGCAGAGGGATCGAGACTCTTCGGTACCAGCATAACAAAGCGCGCAGGATGGCGCATCCGGCCGGCGACTCGGCCAGCTTCTGCGCCGGCCCCAAAATACAGATCGGCACGGGCCGGACCGACAATGGCCGAGCCGGTGTCCTGCGCTACCATCAGGCGACGGAACGGCGTCTTTGCCGTATCCGAGTCGACCGGCAGATCGCCTTCGATGAAGAACGGTGTGCCATAGACATGCAGCGACTTGTCGACGGCGATGGATCGGCCCGGCGTCAGCGGCACGCCTTGCGCACCGACGGCTTCGTCCTTGTCGGAGAGCTGCACTTCGCGAAAGAAGACATAGGAGCGATTCTGCCGACGCAGTTCGCTCGCGGCATCTGGATTCTCTTCCATATATTGCCGGATACGCTGCATCGACATCTGCTCGCGCGGGATGATGCCGCGATCAATCAGCACGCGACCGACCGGCGTGTAGCGATAGCCATTATGCGCATCGTAATTGATCCGCACCGTGCCGCCGTCTTCGAGGCGGACGCGCGCCGAGCCCTGGATCTGCGTGAACAGCAAATCGGTCTGGCTCTTCAGCCAGACGATTTCGAGCCCGCGCCCGGCGATGGCGCCGTCTTCGATCTCACCACGATCATAATAAGGCACGAGTTTGCGACGGCCAATCTTGCGGAACACATCGCCGCCATTCGGCATGCTTGCGGATGACTGGCGATAGCCGCGCACAAACAGATTCGACGGGCGGCGATAGACCGGCACGGTGTAAACGTCAGTCTTCGTGCGCGAACCGTCGATCACCGGCTCATAGTAGCCGGTGACGAAACCTTCAGGCTCGCCGAGCCGTGAGATACGCAGCGGCAGAAAATGGTCTTCGAAGAAAGCGCGGGCCTTGGCGCCATCGGAAATCTCGGCAGTTCTCGCAGCCCGGCAGGGATCGCGGAGCGTAGTGCCGAGCGCCTTCGAATCCGTTGGTGGGTTGCGTTGAGCAACAATCGGCTTGCAGCTGGTGCGAAAAGCCTGGAAGGCGAGGAGGTGATCGTCCTCGCTCCAGCCGGCGATATCGGCCCAACTCACCGGCGCATATTGGCTGCCTGTGAATTCGAACGGCCATTCCCGCGGCGGATTGTGCCGGGGCACATACACAAATTGTGCAGGATCATTCTTGACGTGCTTAGCGTGACGCCGGACGCGTGCGTCTGCTGAGGCAGGCACCAACGCAGCAGCAACCACGCACAGCGCGGCAAGCCGGCCGAGCCTGGCAGCGTTACTGCACGCTGCCGGTGCCAACCAGCTTCCAGTTCGGATCGCGCGAAGTGATGTCGCGGGCAAAGGTCCAGACGTCGGTGATGTCGCTGACCTTGTCGGCATTGCCGTCGACCACAGCGCCGGTCTTGTCGCGCGTCACCGAGATCATCTGCGACACGAAACGTACGGTGAGCTGTGCCGCGCGATCGCGCACTTCGGCCCCAACGAGTTCAGCCTTGTCGATCGAAACGAAACGGGTCTCGGTCTTCTGCTCGTTCTTCTCGCGGTCCTTGATGACGGCGTCGAACGAGTCGAACACTTCCGATGACAGCAGATCCTTCAGCGACCGACGATCGCCATTGGCAAAGGCCAACACGATCATCTCATAGGCGCCCTTCGCGCCGGTGATGAAATGGCGCGGATCGAACGACGAATCCTGGTCGACGATGGCATCGAGACCGGCGGCGAGCGGCGTGCCCGGTTCGGTGATGCCCTTCCAGCGCTCGGCGGGAGAGACGTCGGCGGCCGGGGCCGGCGCAGCCTGATCGATGGGACCGCCAGGCATCGGCACGACATTGCCTTCGGGCGGCAGAGCATCACGCGCGGCGCGGTCGAAGGGCGGACGCTCCTCGCCGGTGCGCTGTCCGAGCACGTTGCGCAGGCGGATGAAAATGAAGACCGCCAGTGCCAGGAAGATGATGGTGTAAATGTCCACGTCTTATTGCTTTCTGATCGGTGCCGGGCATGCCCGGCGGAAGACTATGCCGCCCATCGCGGTGCTGAAATCGGCTCCCACAGGGTCGGGAGATCGCGTCATGGGCGAACCTGCTCCATGTAGACATGAAACTAAGCCCAGCCAATGGCGCGCCATCGTGTCCGGCTGCGGCAAAGCGGCCTTCGCACCGGCAGCCTCGACCGCAACCGTTTCGATAAATTCTAGCGCGTTTGTCTGTCAGAGGAAATCGGATCGAACGAGGAAAACCCGCACTTTCAGTCATTTAACGTGAATTCGGAGCGAATATGACCGGTTTTGCACCTGGATGCCCAAGCGGTGGGTCAAACCAGCGATTTTCTAGCGTCCAGGTTGTGGCGTGGCATCCTTGTCGAGTGCCGCAGGCCTATGATAGCCACTCGCCGCGATCACCTCATTCGACCGTTCGTGCGGACGCCCGCGACGAACCGGTTCCACCCGCCCGGCAGCGCTTCAGGAGAATTTTCGATGGCAAACGGCAACGGCACCCCTCCGGAGCAGTCCCCCCCTCAGCTTAATGTACTGGCGCAGTACACCAAGGACCTGTCGTTCGAAAACCCGAACGCCCCAGCCTCGCTGGCACCGCAGGCCCAGCAGCCAAACATCAATATCCAGATCAATGTCGGCGCCAACAATCTCTCCGAGAGCGAATATGAAGTGACGCTGTCGGTCGAGGGCAAGGCCGAGAACGCCGGCTCGGTGCTGTTCTCTTTCGAACTGGCCTATGCCGGCGTGTTCCGCATTGTCAACGTGCCACAGGAAAACCTGCACCCGCTGGTTATGATCGAGTGCCCACGCCTACTCTTCCCGTTCGCGCGCGAAATCATCGCCACCGCGGTGCGCGATGGTGGCTTCCCGCCGCTGATGCTCGATCCCGTGGATTTCGTCGGTCTGTACCGGCAGAACCTGGAACGTCAGGCTCAAGCCGACGCTGGTCCGGCAAACTAAGTTCGGGTGCTCCAAACAATAAGCTTACGTCATGGCCGGGCTTGTCCCGGCCATTGTCGTTTTACGACGGCGTTCCCAGAAATTCGTTCCAGATTGCCTTCTCGCCCATCGTTGCGACAAAGGCGCGGTGCTCGGCGCGATCGGCTTCGGTCACGCGCGGCGCAAGTGCGATCTCGCGCTGGCGGCGCGGCGCGTCATTGATGCTGCCGGTGCGCTGCGCAGGCGCTTCGTCCGCCAGGATCAGTTGCGACTGACGGGCGCCAATGAGGTCTATATAGACTTCCGCCAGCAATTCGGAGTCGAGCAGCGCGCCGTGCTTGGTGCGGCGGGAATTGTCGATCGCATAGCGGGCGCAGAGATCGTCGAGCTTGTTCGACACACCGGGATGCTTGCGGCGCGCCAGCAGCAGCGTGTCAACGAGACGCTCGCGCGGCACCGGCGGGCGCTTGATGCGATCGAGTTCGGCATTGATGAAGCCGAGGTCGAACATGCCGTTATGAATCACCAGCGGCGAATCGCCGATGAAGGCCATGAAGTCGTCGACCACTTCGTGAAACAGCGGCTTGGTCGACAGGAACTCGGCCGACAGCCCGTGCACGTTGAATGCTTCCTGAGGCATGTCACGCTCGGGATTGACGTAGACATGGAAGGTCTGGCCGGTCGGCATCCGGTTGAAAATTTCGAGGCAACCGATTTCCACCAGCCGATCGCCCCGGAGGGGATCGAGGCCGGTTGTTTCGGTATCCATGACGATTTCGCGCATCGCAGTAAGCCGGTTGTCGAATCAGGGGGCGGTTACGGTCGCCGTTGCGGCATCTTAACAGCCTCGGCGAGAATTTCACGGATCTGCTCCCGCACGGGATCCAATCCGTTCGATGTATCCACCACGAAGTCGGCGCGCTTGCGCTTTTCGGCGTCAGGCAGCTGCCGCGCCAGAATGGCGTCGAGTTTCTCGGCCGTCATACCCTCGCGCGCCAGGATACGCTCGCGCTGCTGCTCGGGATTGGTGGACACGACGACTACAGCATCGACCCGCTTTTCTCCGCCGGTTTCATAGAGCAGGGGCACATCGACGACTGCCACCGGCGCACCCGACTTCTCTGCATCGTCCAGGAATTTTCTGTGATAGGCGCCGAGCAGCGGATGCACGATCTGCTCGAGCCTCTTCATCGCGGCGGCATCGTGCACCACCAGCGGCGATAGCTTCGCGCGGTCGACCTTGCCATTCACGGTGGTTCCGGGAAACGCCGCCTCGATCAGCGGTGCAGCTTCGCCCTCATAGATCATGTGCACGGTGGCGTCGGCGTCATAGACCGGCACGCCGGCTTCCATGAACAACTTCGCCGTGGTGGATTTCCCCATTCCGATCGAACCGGTCAGCCCCAATACGCGCATCAAGTCCTCATCAAAATCAGATCGCGATCATCTCTTCGCCGCGCAGGAAACTCAGCAGTGGCAGTAGTGGCAGACCAAGAATGGTGAAGTGATCGCCTTCAATCAGCTCGAACAGATGCACACCCAGACCTTCGAGCTGATAGGCGCCGACACTCGTCGTCACCTTGTCGCCCGCAGCGTCCAGATAGGCATTGATCGCCGTACCATCCAGCTTGCGCATGGTCATATGCGCCACGGAGACATTGGAGAACAACGTCGCACCATCGCAAACGACGGCAAGCGCTGAATGCAATTCGTGGGTCCGACCGGCGAGGATCGCAAGTTGTTCGGCCGCCTGTTCGCGTCCGGCGGGTTTGCTGAACATCCGATCACCGAGCGCCAGGATTTGATCGGCGCCAAGAACATAGCGGCCGGGATGACGCAGCGAGATAAAGGCCGCCTTCCGCTCGGCGAGCAAGGCTGCGATCTCGCCCGGCGCCTTCAACCCGGATTTCTGCTGGATGCCGCGCTCGTCGATATCCGCCGGCATCGCGTCAAACGTAATGCCAGCATTCGCCAGCAACTCACGACGCGCCAAACTTTGCGACGCCAGGATCAGCGGTTGCACGCCACGCCAAATGGTCATTCGGACATCCTCTGACGCTGGCGATCGGCCAACAGTTTCATGATGGCCGCCGCGGTTTCCTCGATGGAGCGACGTGTCACTTCCAACAAAGCCCAGCCGTATTTGGCGCTAAGCTTGCGCGCATAGGTGACTTCGTCCGTGACCGACTGGCGATCGATATAATCGTCATTGGCCGTATCGCTGCCAATGCTGAGAAGCCGGTTCTGGCGAATCTGAATCAAGCGCTCCGGCGTCGCGTGCAGGCTGACCACCAGCGGATTTTTCAACGTCTCAAGCTGATGGGGAATGGGGATGCCCGGGACGAGCGGCACATTGGCCGTGCGCACACCACGATTGGCAAGATAGATCGATGTTGGTGTCTTCGATGTGCGCGAAACGCCGACCAGAACCACGTCCGCTTCTTCGAGGCCTTCCACATGCTGGCCGTCGTCATGCATCATCGAATAATTCAGCGCGTCGATACGCTTGAAATATTCGGCGTTGAGCGTGTGCTGCGCACCGACGCGGCCGGTGGTCGACGCACCGAGATAGGCCTGAAAAAGCTGCATCACCGGCCCGATGATCGACAGGCTCGGGCTGTTGATCTCCTGGCACTTGGCTTCCAGCCGGCCGACCAGATCTTTTTCCAGCAGCGTGAAGAGAACAATGCCCGGCGCTTCCTCGATTTCGGAAAGCACACGATCGAGTTGCTTTTGGCTGCGGACCAGTGGGTAGACATGTTCGACCGGGGTGACGTTGGCATATTGCGCCGCGACGGCGCGGGCCACCGTGATCAACGTCTCACCGGTCGAATCGGAGACCAGATGAAGATGAAAATAGCTGCCGGTGGTGGGCACCATGATCGTGTATGTCCTGTGAATCTCTGTGGAGCTTTTCCGGGAAATCGACCATCGCCTCGGCGGGCCCGGGATAACTCGGTTTTTTCTTCACAGGGCTCATGAAGAGGAAAAGCTCTGAGGCTGCTCTGAATGATAATGGGGTTATCCGGGTTTGTCTTGGGATAATCCAGTGCACAGCGAGGGTAAGCCTTTGCGCTGCATATCGAACTTGGATGCAGGCCCCTTTGGGGAAATCACGTGGCCATGTGCATAAGCGTGGGACAGTTCCGGGATTGTTTTGGGCGGCTGAAATCCACTGTCACTTAGACTCAAACCTAAGATTCTATAAATATTATTTAAGAGAAGGATGCCTTGCGGATAGTGCGGTGATCCGCTCTGTATCGGCGCGTCCTGCAACGCGGCTTTCCGGTGAAATGTTCCGGTGTCTGCACGTGCGGTGTGACGCAGTGATGCTGGAAAGAACTTTCGAATGTATGAATGGGCCAAGGCGCTGCATGTGATCGCCGTCATCTCCTGGATGGCGGGGATGCTCTATCTGCCGCGACTGTTCGTCTATCACTGCGATGCGGAGATCGGCTCGAAGCAATCCGAAACCTTCAAGGTGATGGAGCGTCGTCTGCTCAAGGCGATCATCAATCCGGCGATGATCGCCACCTGGATCCTCGGCCTGTATCTCGCCTGGGCCGGTCACTGGTTCAGCTCGGGCTGGTTTCACGCCAAACTGACGCTGGTGCTGCTGATGTCTGGCGTTCATGGCTTCCTGAGTGCCCGGGTGCGTGATTTTGCTCAGGACAAAAATACGCGGACTTCGAAATTTTATCGAATTATCAACGAGGTACCGACAATTTTGATGATCCTGATCGTCATTTTGGTGATCGTGAAGCCGTTCTAGGCCAAATTTGTCATCGCAACCGCCGTTTCGGCTCCTTGCGCGACACCCTGCGATTTTCTATATTCGCGTTATCCCACCCCACGCAGGCGGATGTGGTTTGTACCGGTTTCGCTTTTTGAACCGGCCACCGCATCAGGTTTGAAGCTCCTTCAGCACCTTCCTCGCTCAAGACTTCCTGGCCAGAGACCTGCGGACTTTCCTGATCTTTTCCAGCGTCCGCATCCGTCTTGGCTACCTCGCGCTCCCTCCCCGACTTTCCACAGGATCCCTCCCAATGCGGGAAATGAAACTCCAGGACCTCAAGGCCAAGACGCCAGCCGAGCTTGTCTCGTTTGCGGAAGAGCTCGGGGTCGAAAATGCCAGCACCATGCGCAAGCAGGAGCTGATGTTCGCGAGCTTGAAGCAGCTGGCGATCAAGGAAACCGACATCATCGGTGAAGGCGTCGTCGAGGTTCTCTCCGACGGCTTCGGCTTCTTGCGGTCGCCCGATGCGAACTACCTGCCAGGTCCGGACGATATCTATGTCTCGCCCTCGCAGATCCGCCGCTTCGGCTTGCGCACTGGTGATACGGTCGAAGGCCATATCCGCAGCCCAAAGGAAGGCGAACGTTATTTCGCTTTGCTCAAGGTCAATACGCTCAACTTCGAAGATCCCGAGAAGTCGAAGCACAAGGTCAATTTCGACAACCTCACCCCGCTGTTTCCGGACCAGCGCTTCCGCCTCGAGCTGGAAGATTCGACCCGCCGCGATCTCTCGGCGCGTGTCATCGACATCGTCGCGCCGATCGGCAAGGGTCAACGCGCACTGATCGTTGCGCCGCCGCGTACGGGTAAGACCGTGCTGATGCAGAACATCGCGCATTCGATCACCGCCAACCACCCGGAATGCTATCTGATCGTTCTTCTGATCGACGAACGTCCGGAGGAAGTCACGGACATGCAGCGTTCGGTGAAGGGTGAGGTCGTTTCCTCGACCTTCGACGAACCGGCGGTGCGTCACGTTCAGGTCGCCGAAATGGTGATCGAGAAGGCCAAGCGCCTGGTCGAACATGGCCGCGATGTGGTCATTCTGCTGGATTCGATTACCCGCCTCGGCCGCGCCTACAACACGGTGGTCCCGTCGTCCGGCAAGGTGCTGACCGGTGGTGTCGACGCCAACGCGCTGCAGCGTCCGAAGCGCTTCTTCGGTGCTGCTCGTAATGTGGAGGAAGGTGGTTCGCTGACCATCATCGCCACCGCGCTGGTCGATACCGGCAGCCGTATGGACGAAGTTATCTTCGAAGAATTCAAGGGCACCGGTAACTCGGAACTCATCCTGGACCGCAAGGTCTCGGACAAGCGGACTTTCCCGGCGATCGATATCTCGCGCTCGGGCACCCGCAAGGAAGAGCTCATCACCGATCCGCAGCTGCTCAAGAAGATGTATGTGCTCCGCCGGATCCTCAATCCGATGGGTACGATGGACGCTATCGACTTCCTGCTCGACAAGCTTCGCAACACGAAGAACAACTCGGAATTCTTCGATTCGATGAATACGTAAGTTTCGAGGCTGTTCGAGCGAACAGCTTCAGGACTGCAAACGCGCCGTTGCGAAAGCAGCGGCGCTTTTTTGTGTCGGTTCTTTGTACTGACCGTTGACCGTCATTCCGGGATGTACGGAGGTCGGCGAAGACGCCTGATGCACAGACCCGGAATCACGGATTGTTTAAATATCTCGGGATTCTGGGTTCAGAATCCCCATTGCATCGCATCGCCCCCATCGGCAAATAGGCGATGCATCCACGCGACCAGACGATCTACGCTTTGTCCTCCGGCCGCCCGCCGACGGCGATTGCGATTGTCCGCGTGTCAGGTCCTCAGGCAGGTGAGGCGCTGACGCGTCTGGCAAGGAAGCTGCCGGCGCCGCGGATGGCCACCCATGTTCTCCTCTCGGATGACCGGCGCGGCCCGATCGACGATGCGGTGGTGCTGTGGTTTCCGGGGCCAGCGAGCGCGACCGGCGAGGACATTGCCGAGTTTCATATCCACGGTGGGCGCGCGGTACTGGCCTCCTTGTTCGAGGTGCTGGGCGCTATCGACGGCTTGCGGCCGGCGGAGCCCGGCGAATTTACACGCCGAGCGTTTGAGAACGGCAAGCTCGATCTGACCGAGGCGGAAGGCCTCGACGATCTGATTCACGCGGACACTGACCGGCAGCGGCGTCAGGCGCTGCGGCAGCTCAAGGGACTGCTCGGCGACAAGGCGCGCAACTGGCGACAGCAGATCATCGAGGCGCTGGCCCTGGTCGAAGTCGGCATCGATTTTTCTGACGAAGGCGACGTATCCGCCGAATTGCTGGCGCCGGCTTTGGCGAAAGCATCGGCGCTGCATCGGGAGATCGAGGAGGTGCTGGCGGCGCAGGGTCGAAGCGAGCGGTTGCGCGACGGTCTGGTGGTGGCGATCGCGGGTCAGCCTAATGTCGGCAAATCGACGCTGATGAATCAGCTCGCCCGGCGCGACGTGGCAATTGTTTCACCGCATGCCGGCACCACCCGGGACGTTATCGAGGTGCAGCTGGACCTCGACGGTTATCCGGTGACGATCATCGACACCGCCGGCATCCGCGAGACAGCGGATCCGGTGGAAGAGGAGGGCGTGCGCCGGGCGCGGGCTCGGGCGGCCGAAGCGGATCTGGTGCTATGGCTGGTCGACTCCGGCGCGGAGGCGTCCAATCCGGGGCAATGGTTGGCGGAATCTGAAACGCCGGTCTGGGTGGTCCGGAACAAGGTCGATCTGATCCAGGGTGCGTCGGCCGGGCCAGACTTGTTGATCGCGATCTCTGCAGAGCGCGGCGATGGCCTCGCACAATTGTTAGCCCTGCTGGTCGATTTCGCCGGTCGGTACTTCGGGAGCGGTGAGGCCGGGCTGATTACCCGGGAGCGGCAGCGTCTTTTGCTGCGCAACACATCGGATTTGCTGCGGCATGCTGCAGCATCGGCTGAGCAAGGCGAAGAATTCGTTGCCGAAGATATGCGTGCTGCGGCGCAGCAATTGGGGCGGTTGCTTGGCCGTGTCGATGTGGAAGATATCCTCGATAGCATCTTCCGGGATTTTTGTATAGGTAAGTAATATTTCTTTGTTCATTTTTTAATGAAATGAATATTGAATCAACTCGGGCGTGGAACTCGGTAAAGCATAGAGATTTCAGCCATCATTGCGAGCGGAGCGAAGCAATCCAGAAGGGTAGCTGACTTGGAAAAGACAAGACTGCTTCGTTGCAATATGCCCCTCGCAATGATGGCCGAAGAAGGATGTGTTTCACGTGAAACAGTCCGGCCTCCATTCTTCCAAAGACACTGTTGTTTCACGTGAAACAGTGCCTGTGGATTTCTCTTCAATCCCGGCGGCGCCCGCGCTAGAAGCTGCGGCCATGCAGGACAAGTTTGACGTCATCGTAATCGGGGGAGGCCATGCCGGCTGCGAGGCCGCGGCTGGTGCTGCGCGCATGGGCGCGCTGACGGCGCTGGTCACACACCAGTTCGCGACTATTGGCGCGATGTCCTGCAACCCCGCCATCGGCGGTCTGGGCAAGGGTCATCTGGTCCGCGAAGTCGATGCGCTGGACGGCTTGATGGGCCGCATCGCCGATGCCGGTGGCATCCAGTTCCGCATGCTCAACCGCAAGAAGGGTCCGGCCGTTCGTGGCCCGCGCACCCAGGCGGACCGCAAGCTTTACGCTGCAGCGATGCAGGCAGCGATCGTGGCGACCGAGAATCTGAGCGTGATCGAGGGCGAAGCCGACGATCTGCTCACGGCCAATGGTCGAGTCACCGGCATCCGTCTGGCCGACGGCCGCGAACTCTCCGCCGGATCGGTGGTCATCACCACTGGGACGTTTCTGCGCGGCCTGATCCATCTCGGCGAGAAGAGCTGGCCCGCTGGCCGGATCGATGAAGCTCCCGCACTCGGCCTGTCCAAGGCGTTCGAGCGCGTCGGTTTTACCCTCGGACGGCTCAAGACCGGTACGCCACCGCGGCTCGATGGGACCACCATCGACTGGGCGGGGGTAGAGATGCAGTCCGCCGATGATCCGCCGGAGCCGTTCTCGGTCATGACCGAGCGGATCACCAATCCGCAGATTCAGTGCGGCATCACGCGCACCACACCGGCGACCCATGAGGTGATCCGGGCCAATGTGCATCGCTCGCCGATGTATTCCGGCCAGATCAAGAGCTCAGGGCCGCGCTATTGCCCGTCCATCGAGGACAAGATCGTCCGCTTTGGCGATCGCGATGGTCACCAGATCTTCCTGGAGCCGGAAGGCCTCGATGACTCCACGGTCTATCCCAACGGCATCTCTACCTCACTGCCCGAGGAGGTTCAGGCTGCGATCCTGGCCTCGATCCCCGGTCTTGAGCGGGTCCGAATGGTCCGCCCCGGTTATGCGATCGAATATGACCACGTCAATCCCCGCGAACTCGATCCGACGCTGCAGACCAAGCGCGTCCCCGGCCTGTTTCTGGCCGGGCAGATCAATGGCACCACAGGATACGAAGAGGCCGCCGCCCAGGGTCTGGTCGCCGGTCTGAATGCGGCCCTGGCTGCGAGTGGGAGCCAGTTGACCGTGTTCGACCGGGCTGACGGTTATCTCGGCGTGATGATTGACGATCTGGTCACCCGCGGAATTACCGAGCCCTATCGAATGTTCACGTCGCGGGCCGAATATCGTCTCACGCTGCGTGCCGACAACGCCGATCAACGCCTGACCGACAAGGGTATCAGCCTGGGATGTGTCGGCAGCGCTCGTTCGGTCCGGCATGGCGCCAAGATGGAAGCCCTCATCGTCGGTAAGACGCTCACGCAGGCGCTTTCGATCACTCCTAACGGGGCGGCGAAGCATGGTCTGGTGCTCAATCACGACGGTCAGCGTCGCTCTGCCTTCGATCTCCTGTCCTACCCCGAGACCGAATGGGCCACTGTGACCCGGATCTGGCCAGAATTGTCGGCCATTGACCCAGCGATCGGCACCCATATCGAGATCGACGCCAAATATGATGTCTATCTGAAGCGTCAGACCGCGGATGTGGAGGCTTTTCGCCGTGACGAGGGTCTCTCGCTGGTGGATGTCGACTATGATGCGGTCCCCGGCCTATCCAATGAGGCCCGGGCGAAGCTCAAGGCAGCGCTTCCTCACACGGTGGGGCAGGCGGGACGTCTGGATGGTATGACTCCGGCCGCATTGGCCATTCTCGCGGCCTATCTCCGCCGCGAAGCACGCAAGCCGAAGGCTGCTTTGGCCTAGCTGGTTGTTTCACGTGAAACAGGAAGCTGAAATCAACGCGGCTCTGTTGAAGATGGCTTCGCTGGCCGGCTGGGCCAGAAGGCAGCAGCTGCTACGGCCAATGTAAAGAGAATCACGGCGACGATTGTCTGGACCACGTCGAAATTGAGTGCATCACGCGAGACGAATAGCGCAGTGACGGGTGCTGCCAGCATCAGGAAAAGCCGTACGATCACACTCATGGTCAATCTGCCTCCAACGATGATTCATTGGAGGCCGGACTCGTCCTGCTCGCATTGATCCTGGTCAACTCACTGTCCTGAATCCTCTATACTGCAAACCCTTGCGCCCCCAGGACGGCATTCAGCTGGTTATCAGAGGTGCTGAACAGGTCGTACAGGACGGCGTAAGGATCGCCTTCAAGCTTGAGCGCACGCGCAAAGGCAGGCTCTGTCTTTGCTCCTCCGGCCCGTAACGCGCAGATGGCGGTGTGGAAGGCGGGTCCGCCCAGGGTCAGCAGTCGCTTCTCGACTTCGAAGTGCCGCCAGCCAGCTTGATCCTGTACGGGAGTCGAGCTGACAAAGATCTCGAACGGCCATCCATACGCTTCGAATGTCGCGATCACCGGTCGGCCTTTGGCCGACCATTGATAGATGGCAAAGCTTTCGGACTCTCCGAAGTGCTTCCAGACAAGTTCAACAGCCGCGGACAGGTCGGCGGTGCAACAGACGATATCGATGTCACTGTCGGGCCGGGCGACACCGAGCGGCAGCGTGCCGATCACATGCGGGTCAAATGGCTCGAGGATACGGAGCAGGCCGGTGCGTCGAAGGACATCCTGATAGGTCGGGCGCTCATTCATCGGCAATTCCCGCCCGGATTCGTCGCCTCAATCCGGCAATTTGATAGCGGCTGTAATGGACTCAGAGTATGGATGGGTCCCAATAGCTTTTCAGACAATCCAATGGCGCAACGATCCCAGCAAGCGGCTCCCGCTCCCCGGCTCGATGCCGATAAGGCTGCGGCCTTGCGGCTGACACCTGTTTCACGTGAAACGGAAGACAGGCTCGATCGCTATGTCGACCTGTTGCTGCAGTGGCAGGCCAAGACAAATCTGATTTCGCCGGCCACGCTTCCAAATCTCTGGACGCGCCATATCTCGGATTCGCTGCAGCTTCTGAACCTCGCGCCTTCAGCCATGACCTGGCTCGACTTCGGCAGCGGCGGAGGTTTCCCAGGCGTGGTTCTGGCCTGTGCCATGGGTGATGTTGCTGGCGGGCATGTTCATCTCGTCGAGCGAAACGCCAAGAAGGCGGCGTTCCTGCGCGAAGCGTTACGTGTGACGCAAGCCCCCGGCACGATTCATCTGGCTGACATCGGGGATAATGTGGATAGATTTCCCGAGCATGTCGATTGCATCACCGCGCGTGCCGTTGCCTCGTTACATATCGTTATCGGTTTCGCCGAGCCCCTGATGAAGCCGGGCACAAAAGCCTTATTTCTCAAGGGTCAAGATGTAGAATCGGAATTGACCGAAGCTACTAGATATTGGAATATAAGCCCGCGCCTGCATGCCAGCCTGACCGGCGGACAAGGCTGGATCGTCGAACTCGACCGGATCGAGCGACTGACCCCGTCCGTAAACCAAAATGGCCACACCAATGACCGTAATTGATCAGCAATATCAAGAGCATACGTCAAATACGGTGCCCGGCCATCCGCGCATCCTGGCGCTGGCGAATCAGAAGGGCGGCGTTGGCAAGACCACCACCGCGATTAATCTCGGCACCGCACTCGCCGCGATCGGCGAGCGCGTGTTGATCGTCGATCTCGATCCGCAGGGCAATGCATCCACCGGTCTCGGCATCGATCGTCGCAATCGCAACTGCTCAACCTACGACGTCCTGATCGGCGAAGCGCCGCTGCGCGATGCGGTCGTTGTCACCGCCGTGCCGCGTCTGCACATAGCCGCCTCGACCATGGATCTGTCGGGCCTCGAGCTTGAACTCGGTTCGGCCCGCGACCGCGCCTTCCGGCTGCGCGATGCGATCGGCGAGTTGAACAACAATGTCTCGCCGGGCTCCGACTATACTTACGTGCTGATCGATTGCCCGCCATCGCTCAACCTTCTCACCGTCAATGCCATGGCCGCGTCGGATGCGATTCTCGTTCCGCTGCAGTGTGAGTTCTTCGCGCTCGAAGGTTTGTCTCAATTGTTGCAGACCGTGGAGCAGGTACGCTCGACGCTGAATCCGAACCTGTCGATCCATGGCATCGTGCTGACCATGTTCGACTCGCGCAACAACCTGTCAAACCAGGTGGTTGCCGACGTACGCGAATTCATGGGCAGCAAGGTCTACGAGACCATGATTCCGCGCAACGTCCGCATTTCGGAAGCGCCGTCCTACGGCAAGCCGGTACTGGTCTATGACCTGAAGTGCTCGGGCTCTGAAGCCTATCTGCGGCTCGCGACCGAAGTGATCCAGCGCGAGCGCGACCTGCGCACCGCTCACTGAGCAAGTAGGGTGGGCAAAGCACAGCGTGCCCACAACAGCGGATCGCAAACGATAATGGCAGGCACGGCGCAAGTACGCCTTTGCCCAGCCTGCAACCGAATTTCAAGTTTGAGTACGGAGTGGCGCGATGAGTTCGAAGGGATTGGCGATGGCTGATGAAGCGCGTTCGCGGCTGGGCCGCGGTCTTGCAAGTCTGATCGGCGATGTCGGCGGCGAAGCCGCGCATGTCGAGCGTCCTTCGCGTAACCAGCGCAAGGTGCCTATCGAATTTCTCAAGGCCAATCCGCGCAATCCGCGGCGGGTCTTTGCGGATGCGGAACTCAGCGAACTCGCGGCGTCGATCAAGCAGCATGGCGTGATCCAGCCGATCGTGGTGCGGCCGGTGAAGGGTAGCAACGATCGCTTCGAGATTATCGCCGGCGAACGTCGCTGGCGCGCGTCGCAGATCGCCGGTCTACATGAAGTGCCGATCGTGCCGCTCGACGTGACGGATTCGGCCGCGATGGAAATCGCGATCATCGAGAACGTCCAGCGCGAAGATCTCAATGCGATGGAAGAGGCGCAGGGCTATCACGCGCTCGCCGAGACCTACAAACACAGCCAGGACGAGATCGCGAAAATCGTCGGCAAGAGCCGCAGCCATGTCGCCAACATGATGCGCCTCACCAAGCTGCCGGAGGACGTGCAGGGCCTGATCGCTTCCGGTCAGTTGTCCAACGGTCACGCTCGCGCGCTGATCAACCTGCCGGACGCATCGGGCGCTGCGAAGCGGATCATCGCCGAGGGACTGAACGTTCGTCAGACCGAAGCACTCGCGCACGAAGAGGGCGTACCGGAACGCGCGCCGCAGAAGCCCCGCACGTCTTCTCCCAAGGCGGCGAAGGATGCCGACACGATCGCGCTGGAGAAACGGGTCAGCGATGTGCTCGGGCTGAAAGTGTCGGTGGATCACCGTGATCCCGGCGGCACCGTGATCATCAAGTATCGTGATCTCGATCAGCTCGACGAAATTCTGAAGCGGCTGGATTCGGAGAACTAACCGCGCCGCCTTGCATTCACGGCAATCGACATCAACGCCCTCTGTGCGATCACCGCGCCGAGGGCGTTTTGCTTGCGGACATCGAGGGCGGCAACGGCGAGCTGGTCGATGATGTTGACCAACCGTTGTGCGGAGAAATTTCGCAGCGCTGCTTCCACCGTTCCCTTGCGGGAAAAATGCAGCCGCGGAAATCCGCTTTCCACGGCTGCTGATGCCGAACTACCAGCCTCCACCAGCAGGCTGGCTTTGTGCAGCAATGCGGCCTGGCGCTGCGCGGCCATCATGATCATGCCCGGATAAGTTCCGGCGATCATCGCCTTGTTGAACTCGACTTCCACTGCGGCGGGATTTCCGGCAAAGGCGCCATCGACGATCGGGTCGATCTTCAGTTCGGACGCGTCGGCGACGACGGCCATCACGTCGTCGAGCGTGACTTCGCCGGTACCATGCGCATAGAGCGTGAGCTTGCGGAGCTCGTTACGCGATGCCTGCCGATCGCCGCCGAGCAGCGACATTAGTGTGGCGCGTGCATCCGGCGCCATGCGGAGATTGGAGACGCGGAGCTCTTCATCGATAAGCTTTGCGAGATCGCGCTCAGTGTCTGGATAGCAGGCGATGGCCACCGCGGTCCTGGCCTTCTCGCAGACTTTCCGCAATGGCGATTCCGGCCGAAGCTCACCAGCCTCGATGACGATGCGGCAATCCTTGATATCGGAGTTAGCGAGCGTGTCGACGCCGCTGGAAAAATTCTTCGAGCCTGCGCGCACACGGATCGCCCGCCGCCCACCGAACAGCGGCACCGTCATAGCTTCTTCGACGAGACGCGACGGCTCGGCGGCCAAATCATCGCCGTCCATGCGAACCAGCGAAAATGGATCATTGGGATCGTCGACCGCGGATTTCATCAGCGCGTCGGCGCGCTCGCGGACGAGTCCAGCGTCAGCTCCGTAGAGCAGAATGATCGGCCGGCCGGCATCCGGCCGCGCCAGAAACGTGTCGATGTCTTTTCCGCGAAGCGCGACCACGCGACGGCTTAGGTGCCGGCGTAGAAGAACGACGCCAGACGGGTATTGATGTTGTCGGCGATCTCACCGGCCGCACGGTCTTCGGCGTCCCGATAGGCGCGGGCTCGGGCGAAGCGCTGCAACTGGCCCGGGATGTCATAAGTGACGCGGGAGAAGGTGCTGCCGGTCAGGACCTGTTTGCCGGTGGCGATCTCGATCAGACCATAGGTCGCATCGATGCCGTAGTTTTCGCTGGTCGGCAGCGCGGTATTCGGATCGACGATCAGCGAGGTCCGGCTCGGATTGAAGCGAATCTTCAGCTGATAGGTCGGCGGCAGGCCGGTGGCGCTGCCGTACATCTTGAACATCAGTGCATTGCGGATATTCACGCCGACGCGGGCTTGCGGCGACGCGTTGGGATAGTCTAGCGGCGGCACCTCGACGCCCTGCAGCTTCTCGCGCAGGCCGGGTTTACCGTCGCCACGCTCGGCATACATCGGCTGGAAGCAGCCGGCCGTCAGCGCCGCCAGGGTGGCGACGACCATGAGCCGGGCGGCGATACGGGATTTAGCCGACAACATTCACGATCCTCTGGGCGACGACGATGACCTTCTTGACGGGTTTGCCGTCGAGAGCTTGTTTTACAGCATCGAGCGCCAGAGCGGCAGCCTCAATTTCCGGGTTCGTCGCTTCCCGGGCCACTGTGACTTCTCCGCGCTTCTTGCCGTTGACCTGTACCGGCAGGGTCATGGTGTCTTCAACCAGCAGATTGGGCTCGATTTGCGGCCAACGGGCTTCCGAGATCATGCCCGGTTGCCCCAGTACGCCCCAGCATTCCTCGGCCAGATGCGGCATCATCGGCGCAAACAGTTGAACAAGAATGACCGAGGCCTCGTGCAGCGCCCAGCAGACGTCCGGGGCCAGAGTTCCCGGTTTCGCTAAAGCTTCGCCCAGCACATTAGAAAATTCGCGGATATGGGCGAGGCAGACATTGAAATGCAGCTTTTCGATCTCGATCGAGACCTTGCTGAGCGCGCCATGGGCCGCCTTGCGGATCGCCAAGGCATCGGGGCCGAATTCAGCCGGCCGGGCTGCCGGCGCCGATTTGCCGTGCGCGGCTGATTCGTTGATCTGCCGCCACAGACGCTGCACGAAGCGCGAGGCGCCTTTGACGCCTTCTTCGCTCCAGATGACGTCGCGGTCGGGCGGCGAATCCGACAGCATGAACCAACGGGCGGTATCGGCGCCGTAGGTGCCCATGATGTCGTCGGGGTCGACTGTGTTGCGCTTCGACTTCGACATCTTTTCGATCGGGCCGATGGTGATGTCTTCGCCAGTGGCGATCAGCGTAGCGCGTTGGCCGTTACCGCCGATCTCGATGTTGATCTCGGCCGGTGAGGCGAAGGTGCCGTCCTGTTTCTTGTAGGTCTCGTGCACCACCATGCCCTGCGTGAACATGCCGGCGAACGGTTCGTCGAAATTGACGTGACCGGTGGCCTTCATGGCGCGGGTGAAGAAGCGGCTGTACAGCAGATGCAGGATCGCGTGTTCGACGCCGCCGATATACTGATCGACCGGCATCATTCGATTGGCAACGGCGGTCGTCGTGGGTGCCGACGTGTTCCATGGATCCGTGAAGCGCGTGAAGTACCAGGACGAATCCACGAAGGTGTCCATGGTATCGGTTTCGCGCCGCGCATCCGCGCCGCAGTTCGGGCACTTCACATGCTTCCAGGTCGGATGATGATCCAGTGCATTGCCCGGCTTGTCGAAGGAAACGTCCTCCGGCAGCACGACCGGCAGATCCTTGTCCGGCACCGGCACGATATCGCAGCTCGGGCAGTGGATGATCGGGATCGGGCAACCCCAATAGCGCTGACGCGAGATGCCCCAGTCGCGCAGGCGGAAATTGATCTCGCGCTTGCCCCAGCCGTCCTTCTCGAAAATCTCGAGCGACTTCTTCATCGCTTCTTCGCAGGTCATCACACCGGGTGCACCCACCCAACGGACATACTGCACAGTCTCACTTTTCGCCGGAGCGAAAGCGATGTTACCAACGCGCTCATCGCTACCGACGGGCACGAACACGTCGAGCACCGGCAGATCGTACTTGCGCGCAAAATCCAGGTCGCGTTGATCGTGTGCCGGGCAACCGATGATGGCGCCGGTGCCGTAATCCATCAGCACGAAGTTTGCGATATAGAGTGGCAGTGTCCATGACGCGTCGGCGGGATGCGTGACCTTGATGCCGGTGTCAAAGCCGAGCTTCTCGGCTGTGTCGATCTCGGCCTGCGAGGTGCCCATGCGATGGCATTCCTCGATGAAGGCGACAACGTTGGGGTCTTTTTCTGCCAGCGCTTTCGCCAGCGGATGATCCGGCGAGATCGCAGCGAAAGTCGGGCCATACATGGTGTCCGGGCGTGTCGTGAACACCGGCAGTTTGTCGAATCCCGCGGGTGCGCCGATCAGTCCGAACTGGAAATGCAGACCTTCCGACTTGCCGATCCAGTTGCGCTGCATCAGGCGCACCTTGTCGGGCCAGCGATCCAGCGTATCCAGCGCAGACAGCAGCTCGTCGGAATATTTACTGATCTTGAAGAACCACTGGGTCAGCTCGCGCTGCTCGACCAGCGCCCCTGAGCGCCAGCCGCGGCCGTCTATCACCTGCTCATTGGCCAGCACAGTGTGATCGACCGGATCCCAATTCACCTTGGACTTCTTGCGCTCGGCCAAACCTGCCCGCATGAAATCGAGAAACATCTTCTGCTGATGCTTGTAGTAGGTGGGATCGCAAGTTGCGAATTCGCGCGACCAGTCCAGCGACAGACCCATGGTCTGCAGCTGCTTTTTCATCGACGCGATGTTCTCATAGGTCCACGCTTTCGGAGCGACCTTGCGTTCGATCGCGGCGTTCTCGGCGGGCAGGCCGAACGCATCCCAGCCCATCGGATGCAGCACGTTCTTGCCTTGCGCGCGCTGGAAGCGCGCAACCACGTCGCCCATCGTATAGTTGCGGACATGGCCCATATGGATGCGCCCCGACGGATACGGGAACATCTCGAGCACGTAATACTTCTCGCGCGGATCGTCGTTCTTGGTGGCGAAGATCGCCTTGTTGTCCCAGACGCGCTGCCAGCGCGGTTCGGTCTCGCGGGCGTTGTAACGTTCGTTGCTCATGGTGCTTTTGAAATCCGCCGGCCGGTTCGAGCGCTTCTCAGATCATGGACGCGCGAACGAGGTCGCAAACCGGTGCTTGCTCGGGCTGAATTCGCGCTGAGGCGGGGGACTAGGCCATAAAAGGCCGCGTTAGGTCAATGGTTTAAGACAAGAAACGGGCCAGGGGCGGGGGCCCGCCGTCTCACCCCGCCAGCGACACGGCCGTGCCATATGCCCGGACGAAGCCGTGCTCCACCACGGTGTTGCGGCCACGCCGTTTGGCGGCGTAGAGCGAGGCATCGGCTGCCTCGATCAAATCGTTCGCCGTCTCCAGCGTAGCTGGCATCGTCGAGGCCACGCCGACACTGACCGTGACCCGCTGATGTGCGCTGGTGGCATGGGAGACCGCCAGGTTCCAGATTGCCGCGCGTACCATTTCGCCGATTTGGACGCCGCGGGCGACCTCGGTGCCCGGCAGCAGCAGGCAGAATTCCTCGCCGCCATAGCGTCCGGCAAAGCCCGAGCAGCGATCGGCCAGGCTGGAGAGAGCTTCGCCGACGCGCGCCAGGCAGGCATCGCCTTCGGGATGGCCATAGGTGTCGTTGAAGAGTTTGAAGTGATCGACGTCGATCATCAGCAGCGTCAGATGGTCGCCGGATTGCTGGGCCTTCAGCCATTCGAAATCGAGGCGGCTCTGGAAGCCGCGCCGATTGGCAAGGCCAGACAGCATATCGATGGAGGCAAGCACCGTGAGCTGCTCGTTGCTGGCGCGCAATTCGCGTTCGCGACCACGCAACTGCGCCGCCATGCCGTAAAATGCGCGTGCCAGCGGTACGAACTCGGCCGGCAGCTTGTTCCGCGCTACGCGGGCCGACCAGTCGCCGCGACCGAAGCGCTGCGCCATGGTCTCCATCATCTGGATCGGCTTGATGATTAGTCGCTCCGCAACCACCAGCGCGCCAAGCAGAACGAACAGGCAAACGAAGGCGAGCTGCAAATAGGCGGTGCGGATCTCGCGATCGGCAACCGCCGAGACTCGGGCCTCGTCGATGCTGACGATCAATTGCGCGCCGGTACCGGGGATTGTCGCGAATGATACGGTGCGCTGTGAACCGTCACTGGCGCTGAATGACAGCGAACCGGTCTGCTTATCCGTATTGCGCAGATGCGCTTCGATCATCGGCAATAGAGCAAGGTCTTCCATCGGCCGACCAATCGCGCTGGCGTTTGTCGGCGGCGCTGCAAGCACGGTGCCGGCATGATCGACCAGCAGTGTCGTGACACCGGGCCGGTCGCCGAGATTGCCCATGATCTTCGACATCCAGTCGAGATTCACCGCCGCCAGTACCACGGCATCGTCGCCCTTAGTCAGGCCCGGTGCGAGATAGGCAGCCATCACTGTCGGCTGGTTCGTTAAACGGCTGAACAGATAATCGCTGACGACAAACTCACCGGTCGCTATCGCTCTCTTGAAATAGGGGCGATCGCTGAAATCGAATCTCTGCTCGATGACTTCCGGCCAGGTCGAGCACATGGCGATGCCATCCGCGCCGGCCACCGTCAGGCTGCGCAGCCACGGCATATCGCCGCGGAGGCTCGCCCGCATGATGGCGCAGCTCCGATTCACCTGAGCGGCCGACGTATAGATGTAGGCGGATGATTTCAGCACGGCCTCGATCGAGGCGAAGACTTCGCGCTGTGCATCGGCGCTGTGCTGGGCGACGCCAGCGAAATCACGCGCGGCCGTCGCGATCTGGTGGGTACGCGTCGCATCGAGTGAGCGAATTCGCTCCGCCATTAATGGCCCGACCAGAATGAGGGCCAACAGGACCAGTCGAGCGCGAATACCGAGAGCTCCCCTAAGCCTCGCTTTATTGCGGTTAATACCGATGCGTGACATCTTCGATCCCTAAGCCCCGCGGACATAGGTACTCCAAAGCCTTCAAAAAGCCTTTCCCGGATTCGTTAAACTGCAATGGATCTCAAGAAAGTTCGCGCCTTGGTTGAAAATAAATCCGTGCAAGAGTCGTCGGGCGTAACGTCTTCTTTACCAACCGACGGACTCGCTTCGGTCGAGTACGATATCTTCCGCGCATGTAACGAAGCGCGGCGGGACCGCAGTTCTGTGACGTTGATCGCGGTGTCGAAGACGTTCGAGGCTGACGCAATTGCGCCCGTGATCCAGTCCGGTCAGCGTGTGTTCGGCGAAAATCGCGTCCAGGAGGCAAAATCCAAATGGCCGGCGCTGATCGCCACTCAACCCGCGATTGCGTTGCATTTGATAGGGCCTTTGCAGTCCAACAAGGCCAAGGAGGCGGTCGCCTTGTTCGATGCGATTCACTCGGTCGATCGACCGAGCATTTGCGAAGCGTTAAGCAAGGAGATGAAGGCGCAGCAGCGGACGCCGCAGCTCTTCGTACAGCTCAACACTGGTGAGGAGCCGCAAAAGGCCGGTATCGCGCCGGGCGAGGCTGATGATTTCTTGGCGCGTTGCCGCGATACCTATGGGCTGACGATTTCCGGACTGATGTGCATTCCGCCGGTTAACGATGCGCCGGCACCGCATTTCGCGCTGACAGCGAAGATCGCTGCACGCAACGGGCTCACGCAATTATCCATGGGAATGAGCGCCGACTTCGCCATCGCCATCCAGTTCGGCGCAACTCATGTGCGCGTCGGCTCGGCGATTTTCGGACGTCGCTAGGCCATCGGCCTAGCCGATAACGATCTTCGTCTTCGGTCCGATCCGGGCCAGCAGCCGCAGCATGGCTGGCTTGGTCATGGCCACACAGCCCGCGGTCGGTGCGAATTTCGGGCGGGCCAGATGCAGGAACACTGCACTGCCTCGCCCTGCGATCCGTGGTCGGGTGTTCTGGTCGATCTCGATGATGAAATCGTAGAGATGATCCTCGCGGGCCAGTCGGTCGCCGTCATTTCCATGATCGAGCCGGACCGGCCGATTGTAATGCCGGTCTGATGGATCTTCGCACCAGCCATCCATCGGCGTGATGGGGCGGATCGGCAGGAAGCTACGCGGACGTGGATTACGGTCGGCCCGCCACCACAGCCGGATGGGGCGAAACGTCCCACGCGGCGTTCCGCCATCGCCTTCGCGTTTGTTCGCCTTGATTCCGCCGCGGCCGAGCGCGACGGGTATGGTTGTGTGGTCGGTCGTCAGCCATCCACGGAGTCTGTCTCCGGCTGACGCGCGAATGTGAACCATAGTTAGCGGTCGATCACGCAAGCTTGTTCGATAAGTGTCTGAAATAACGAGACTTCCCATCCGAATCGCGAACTCCGCCTTGCTATTTACCGCAAATGTTCTATTTCGCGCTGCAGCAGTACATTCGCCGGGAATGTCGCTGATTTTGCGCTAGAATATGCGGTAACGGCGAAGCCTGTCACGATTTCTGACCCACTGTTTCAGCGCGGCAAACAACGCTCCGCCGCAGCCGTTCAAAGGATTGTCGCAATGCCCAATGCCCGCAAGATCTTGATCGTGGATGACGATACTGATTTGCGCGAGGCGCTGGTCGAGCAGCTATCGCTGCACGAAGAGTTCGAGGCCTCCGCTGTCGACACCGGCGCCAAGGGCGCTACTGCAGCCAAGGCCAATTCCCCCGATCTGGTGCTGATGGATGTCGGCCTGCCCGACACGGACGGTCGCGAAGTCGTGCGCAGCCTGCGCAAGGGTGGCTTCAAGGCGCCGATCATCATGCTGACCGGCCACGACACCGATTCCGACACCATTCTCGGTCTGGAATCCGGCGCCAATGATTACGTCGCCAAGCCGTTCCGCTTCGCCGTGCTGCTGGCGCGTATTCGCGCGCAGCTCCGTCAGCACGAAGCCAGCGAAGATGCCGTCTTCACCGTCGGTCCCTATAGTTTCCGGCCCGGCTCCAAGATGCTCACCGGCGCCAATGCTAAGAAGGTCCGCCTGACCGAGAAGGAAACCGCGATTCTGCGCTTCCTGTACCGCGCCGGCCAGTTGCCGGTGTCGCGCGAAACGCTGCTGCAGGAAGTCTGGGGCTACAATTCCGGCGTCACCACGCACACCTTGGAAACGCATATCTATCGGCTGCGCCAGAAGATCGAGAAGGATGCCGCCAATCCTGAAATCCTGGTGACGGAAGCCGGTGGCTACAAGTTGGTGCCGTGATACGATTGGGGAGCCGATTCGCCATTAGCTGTTCGGTGCCCTCCTTTGCGCGTCCCGATCACACGGTTCTACATGTCGATCGATGATGATGTAGCCCTGCTTGAGCGCGTCCCGACATTGCGCCTGTTGGGTATCGCCGCTTTGCGCGTGATCGCGATCGGCTCCGAACAGCAGGAATTTGCGCGGGGCTCCGTGTTGTTCCGGCAGGGCGACGATGCCGATTGCGGCTATGTCGTCCAGAACGGCGCATTCCGCATCAGCCTCGACAACGGCAGCGATCATGAGGTGATCGCGGGGCCCGGCACATTGATGGGCGAACTTGCACTGCTGGTAGCGATGCAGCGGCCATCGACGGCGGTCGCCACGGAATATTCCAGCACGATCCGGATCACGCGCAGCCTGTTTCAGCGCGTGCTCGACAGCGATCCCGCAGCCGCTCGCCGTCTGCGTGACGACATGGCGACTCGCGTCAGCCAGCTTGCCAGCGATGTGACGCTGATCGGCGCCAAGCTCAGCCAGTAACTGATATCAAAGCTCCAGCACCGTCGTGACCGGTACGTGGTCCGATGGCCGCTCCCAGCCGCGTGCATCTGACGTGACGGTGAAGTCGCGGATCGAATCTTTCAGCGCAGACGACACCCAGATGTGATCGAGGCGGCGGCCGCGATTCGACGCCACCCAGTCGGCGGCGCGGTAGCTCCACCACGTGTAGATCTTTTCCGACAGTGGAATGCGTTCGCGCGCGACGTCGATCCAGTTGCCCTCGCTTTGCACGGCGAGCAGCTTTTCGCACTCGATCGGCGTATGCGACACGATTTTCAGCATCTGCTTGTGCGACCACACGTCATTCTCATGCGGTGCCACATTGAGATCGCCGACCAGGATGTGACGCGCATCGCCGCGCGGATGCAGCGGCTCGCAGGTCTTCATCTCGTCGAGGAACGAGAGCTTGTGCGCGAACTTCGCATTCACGTCCGGATCCGGTACGTCGCCGCCGGCAGGCACATAGAAATCATGCACGATCAGCGGCACGGTCATGCCGGCCTTTTCGCCGAACGATACCGAGATGTGGCGTGAGTCCAGATTGTTGCAGAACACGCGGATGTCGCTGCTCTCGAATGGAAGTTTCGAGACGATGGCGACGCCGTGATAACCCTTCTGCCCGTTCAGCACGACATGGTCATAGCCGAGCTGTTTGAAGCGCTTGAGCGGAAAGGCATCGTCCGGGCACTTGGTTTCCTGCAGACACAGCACATCCGGCTGCATCTCTTCGAGAAACTTGGCGACAAGGTCGATGCGCAATCGCACCGAATTGATATTCCAGGTGGTCAGGGAAAAACGCATGGAAATCCGATGGTGAGACGGCGCAAGCGCGCCTGCTCATCATGAGGGCATCACCTGCAGCGAAAACTAATTCGCGCCGCTGGTGGGATACTTGGTGAAGTCGATTTTGAACAGCCCCGGGTCGGGCTTTTTCGCGGTATCGAGATTGTAGATCGCGACCGTGGTGTCATAGCCCTGCGGGTCGGTGACGGTCCACTGCTTGAGCTGTCCATCCTTGGTGCCGACCATCAGCATCAGGCGCGAGGTGCCGACCAGCGCGTTCTTTTCCTCAATGGTCACCGACGTATAGAGGTCGTCAGCGCTGACGGCGACCACATTGGTGTCCTTCATCAGATCGATGCGATCGGACAGCAGATAGCGCAACGGTGTCTGCGACAGCGGGTAGATGTCCTGGGTTGCCAGCTTGGAATCGCGGACGGCGAGCGACTGGCCGTCGGACACCATGGCGATGGTCGTCGGCGCATCATATTCGAAACGGACCTTGCCGGGCTTCTGGATGAAGAAGTCACCGGTGGTGCGGCTGCCGTCCGGGCCCACTTGAACAAAGTTACCGCTTAGATTGCTGAGCGATGACAGATAGCTGCTGACCTTGCTCGCCTGCGCCTTCTGATTGGCGTCGAAGCTCATGAAAATGCTGGCGGGAACGTTGCGGCGCGGATCCGGAATGATTGGATTCGGTGGCGTGGATGTCGTCGCCGATGTCTTGGGTGCGATTGCAACTGGCGGCCGAACGGCCTGGGGCTCGGAGGCCGACATCTGGAAACTGCCATTGCTGCGCGCTTGCGGTGCAGGTCGCGGCAATGGGATTGACTGGGCATAGGCCGAGGGCGCCACAATGGCGGCGACAAACGTCGCGACGAGGCCGGCTGCGCCGATGCGCAGGAAAGACCGGTCTGCGGCGTGATGGGTCGGGCGTCTCATCAAGGCGTCGTCCTGCTCGGCGGGTTCGGCGCATTTTACCGCGCTTTGCGTCAGAATGGGTACCGGTTTTGCGGTCCGGCCGGTGGTCTCTTGCGCCCCCGCCGCGGCTGGCGCCGCCAGCGCAGGCGCTAACCCGGAGGTGTGGCGATTTCGCGACTCAAAAGCGGGATTGTCCATCGGCGGGGTCAAACTCTCAGAACCCGCTTTCTTCTTCTTCGATCAGAATCTCGCGTTTACCGGCATGGTTGGGCTGACCGACGATGCCTTCATTTTCCATGCGCTCGATCAGCGACGCTGCGCGATTGTAACCGATCTGCAGCCGGCGCTGGATGTAGCTGGTCGATGCCTTCCGGTCGCGCTTCACGATGGCAACGGCTTGCTGGAACAGATCGCCACCACCGCCATCGGCGCCCATGCCGGTCGAATCGAATACCGCGCCGTCCTCGCCTTCCTCCGGTTCTTCGGCGGTGACCGCCTCGAGATATTCCGGCTCGCCCTGCGTCTTCAGGTGGCGCACCACCTTCTCGACTTCCTCGTCCGACACGAAAGGACCGTGTACGCGCGAGATGCGGCCGCCGCCAGCCATATAGAGCATGTCGCCGCGGCCGAGCAGTTGCTCGGCGCCCATCTCGCCCAGGATGGTGCGGCTGTCGATCTTCGACGTGACCTGGAAGGAAATGCGCGTCGGGAAGTTGGCCTTGATCGTGCCGGTGATGACGTCCACCGACGGACGCTGCGTCGCGAGGACGACGTGGAGACCGGCGGCGCGTGCCATCTGCGCGAGACGCTGCACCAGGCCTTCGATGTCCTTGCCGGCGACCATCATCAGGTCGGCCATTTCGTCGACAATGATGACGATATAGGGCAACGGCGCGAGATCGAGTTTCTCTTCCTCGTAGATCGCCTTGCCGGTTTCCTTGTCGAAGCCGGTGTGAACGGTGCGCGAGAGCTCCTCGCCCTTGGCCTTGGCTTCCACGAGGCGCGCATTATAGCCGTCGATGTTGCGGACGCCGAGCTTGGCCATGCGCTTGTAGCGCTCTTCCATCTCGCGCACGGCCCATTTCAGCGCGACCACGGCCTTCTTCGGATCGGTCACGACCGGCGTCAGCAGATGCGGGATGCCGTCATAGACGGAGAGTTCGAGCATCTTCGGATCGACCATGATCAGGCGACACTGATCCGGCCGCAGCCGGTAGACCAGGCTGAGAATCATGGTGTTGATCGCGACCGACTTGCCCGATCCGGTGGTACCGGCGATCAGCATATGCGGCGTACGCGCAAGATCGATGATGATCGACTCGCCGCCGATATTCTTGCCGAGGCAGAGCGGCAGCTTGATGCTGCCGTCATTGGTGTCCTGCACGGTCAGCAGTTCGCGCAAGTAGACGTTTTCGCGATGGGCGTTCGGCAGCTCGATGCCGATGGCGTTGCGACCGGGGACGACGGCGACGCGGGCGGACAGCGCGCTCATGGAGCGTGCGATGTCGTCGGCAAGGCCGATCACGCGCGACGACTTGATGCCGGGTGCGGGTTCGAGTTCGTACAGCGTGACGACGGGGCCGGGATTGGCTTTGACGATTTCGCCGCGCACGCCGAAGTCCTGCAGCACGCCTTCCAGCGCGCGCGAATTGGCTTCGAGTTCGGCCTTGCTGAGCGGCTTGCGATCGGCGGCCTTCGGCGCGGTGAGCATGCCGACGGAGGGCAGTTCGAACTTGCCGTTGGATTTGCGCACCGGCTCCTTGGCCGAGGATTTCTTGCGCGCCTTCGGGGCGGGCTCCTCTTCCTCTTCTTCTTCCTCGTAGTCGTGCTCTTCGTCTTCGTCGTGATCGCTCTCGTCTTCGTCGCGCGGCGCAATTGACGGGCTGTTACGACGACCGCCGAGGTTCGGTTCCTGACGTTCGAAGGAGGGCGCGCGCGCCTTGGGCTCGCTTGCAACCATCTTGCCATAGACCAACGAGAGGAAACGGCCGAGACGCGCCTTCGCGCTCATCACGGCATGCGCGGCCCAGCCAAGCGAGACCGAGATCGAGCTGCGATCGCGGGTTTCGTCTTCCTCGAATGGCTCGTCGTCTTCCTCGATGTCGATCTCGGCAAACTCTTCCTTCGCCTGCGCACCATAACCGCAGGCGATGAAGAAGGTCACGATCATCGCCGCGCAGAGAATAAAGCCGAGGACGAATCGATAGATGAAGCCGACGGGACCGAAGACTACCGCGGGCGCGCGAAACAGCGCGTCGCCGACCACGCCACCGACGCCGGTCGGCAGGGGCCACGACCCGCCATGCTGCCAGCAGCTGGCAAAGCCTGATGCGATGATGGTGCAAAGGACCCAGCAACCGATACGCAGCGCTTCGCGATCGAAATGCCGATGCGTCATCATCCGCCAGCCCCAGACGGCGATGGTGAGAATCATCATGATCGCGCCGAGGCCGAGGATCTGCATCAACAGATCGGCACCGATCGCGCCGGGATAACCGGCGACATTGCGGATCGCACGCGAGGTGGCATGGCTCAGGCTGGGATCCTGCACGGACCAGGTCATCATCGCTGCCGCCGCGACACCTGCGGCGCAGACCAGGCCAAAGCCTGCCAGTTCGCGCAGCCGTCGTCCCAGCATCTCGCGAATCGACGCGGGCAGATGGCCGACGAGAGGAATGACGCGTTCGATCGTGGTGCTCATACCGGAGTGCTCATGCGCCCTGCATCAATCCAGGATCTTCAATTCAAAATCTTCACCAGCCGATGCAAAGCCTCGGCTGTCGTTTCACTGTCCTGCACCATGGCCAAACGAATATAGCCGGCGCCGGGATTGCTGCCGTCGGCCTGCGGGCGCGCCAGATAACTTCCGGGCACCACGCGCACGCCGCCATCGCGATACAGTCTCACGGTTGCCTCTTCGTCGCCGCCATATGCGGAGACATCGAGCCACAGACAGAAGCCTCCGGCCGGTCGCTTGTAGCCGTAGCGATTGCCGAGGATCTGATCCGCAAGATCGAACTTCAAGCGGTAGAGCCTGCGATTCTCTTCCACATGTGCTTCGTCGCTATAGGCGGCAACCGCGACCTGCTGCAGCGGTACCGGAACCTGCGGCGCGGCCACATTGCGCAATTCGTGAAACGCGCTCAGGAATTTCTTGTCGCCGGCGACGAAGCCGACGCGCATGCCAGGCAGGTTCGAGCGCTTTGATAGCGATTGAAACGCAACGACATTGGCATAGTCGGGTCCGGCTGACGCCAGCATGCTGCCGGGCGCGGCCTGCGTGTAGATTTCCGAATAGCATTCGTCTGATAGCACGATGAAACCGTAGCGCAGCGCGAGGTCGTGCAGCTTCTTGAAGTAAGCGGGCGTCGCGACGGCGCCTTGCGGGTTGGCCGGGGATGCGACGTACATCGCCACCGTGCGCGCCAGCGTGGCCTCATCGAGTGCGTCGAGATCGGGAAGGAAGCCGTTGGCCACTGTGGTCGGCATGAAGATCGGCTCGCAACCCGCCGCGCGCGCACCGGCGCCGTAGGCTGGATAGAACGGATTTGGCAGCAGGATCGCTGGCGTGCCTTTGCGCGGGCCGACAAAGCGCGCGGCCGTGATCGCGGCGAAGAACAGGCCTTCTCGGCTGCCGTTCAGCACCAGCACTTCGGTTTCGGGATCGAGTGCGCGCGGGAGATTGAAGCGCGTACCCATCCACGTCGCGGCGGCGCGACGGAACGGCTCAATGCCCTTGGCGATCGGATAGCGGCCGAAATCGGCGGTGTGTTTGGCGAGGACCGGTCCGACGAAATCCGGCACCGGGTGCTGCGGTTCGCCCAATGACAGTGTGATCAGCGGTTGGCCGGGCTGATACGGCGCCAGCAATTCCGTCAGCCGCGCAAACGGCGAACGCTCGCCATCGGGCCCAGCCGAGGTCCGGCTGCCAGCGCCTTGCGCCGCGGAAGGAGGAGCGGTGAGTGCCATCAGGAAAACGCCAGTACTTTCAAGGCAGCCGATCGCCCCATGAGATCGGCCGAAACGAGATCAAACCACCATAGATACGGCGAGGTTAAGACGCGATTAACCATCGAGGGGCCGGCTTTGCTATCACGCGTTTAGCGCCCGTCCAGGCCTACGCGGGGATCAGAATGGCACCCCAAAAAGTGAAAGGCCCCAGCTTGCGCTGGAGCCCTTCGACGGTTGGGACATTGCCGGGTAGTGCCCCAACCGATCCCTTTGTGAGCCATCCCGGACCGATGATCCGGGATGGCTCGTGACGCTTACATGTTGTAGGCGCGTTCGGTGTGCTCGGTGACGTCGAGGCCTTCGCGCTCGACTTCAACATTGACGCGGAGACCGACGATCACGTCGACGACCTTGAACAGGATCGCCGAACCGACGCCCGACCACACCAGCGTGGTCGCGACAGCCTTACACTGCGCGATCATCTGGGTGACCATGTCGTAGTCGCCGATCTTGCCGGCGACGTAGTCCATGACACCCGTGCCGCCGAGGGCCGGGTTGACCAGGATGCCGGTGCCAAGCGCGCCGATGATGCCGCCGACGCAATGGACGCCGAACACATCGAGCGAGTCGTCATAGCCGAGCGAGTTCTTCACGACGGTGCAGAAGAACAGGCAAACGACGCCTGCGACCAGACCGAGAACCATCGCGCCCATCGGGCCCGAGAAGCCGCAAGCCGGGGTGACGGCGACGAGGCCGGCAACCGCGCCCGATGCTGCGCCGAGCAGCGACGGGTGACCCTTGGTCATCCACTCCGCGAACATCCAGGCCATCGCCGCAACCGCAGTTGCGAGGAAGGTGTTGGTCATCGCGAGAGCGGCAGTGCCCGAGGCTTCGAGGTTCGAACCGACGTTGAAGCCGAACCAGCCAACCCACAGCAGGGACGCGCCGATCATGGTCATGGTCAGCGAGTGCGGAGCCATCAGCTCCTTGCCGTAGCCGGTGCGCTTGCCGATGATCAGGCAGCCCACGAGGCCAGCAATGCCGGCGTTGATGTGAACGACGGTGCCGCCAGCGAAGTCGAGAGCGCCCCACAGGAACACCTGGCCGGCATCGGCCATGACTTCATCAAGCTTGGCCTGAGCCGCAGCCTTCGCATCGGGAGCCGCGGCCGCAACAGCCTTGGCGGCTGCAACGATGGCGTCCGGACCAGCCCAGTACCAGACCATGTGCGCGATCGGGAAGTAGATCAACGTCACCCAGAGCGGGATGAACAGTGCAATCGCGGCGAACTTGGTGCGTTCTGCGAAGGCGCCGACGATCAGGCCGGGGGTAATGGCGGCAAAGGTCATCTGGAAGCAGAAGTAGACGAGTTCCGAGATGTTGGCGTCTGCGGTGAACGAAGCAGCCATCGAGTCAGGCGTCACGCCGGCGAGGAACGCCTTCGAGAAGCCACCGATATAAGCCGAACCGCCAGTGAACGTGATGCTGTAGCCGTAGAGAGCCCAGATCACCATCACGATGCAAGCGGTGTAGAGGACCTGCATCAACACAGAGAGCATGTTCTTGGAACGAACGAGGCCGCCATAGAACAGGGCGAGGCCGGGGACGGTCATCAACAGAACCAGCACCGTCGAGGTCATCATCCAGGCGTTATCGCCCTTGTTGACCGTCGGATCGGCGTAAGCCGCAGTTGCGGCGAACAGGCCAACGGCGAGTGCCGCCAATCCCGCGCCAGAGGGACGCTTAAACGTCATTGTGTTTGACTCCTGATTGAAGAATGGGTGAGCGCGAAATCCGAGGAATTCGACTTAGAGGGCTGCAGCATCGGCCTCGCCGGTGCGGATGCGAACCGCGTGGTCGAGGTTGATGACGAAGATCTTGCCGTCGCCGATCTGGCCGGTCTTGGCGGCCGTGGTGATGGCTTCGATGGTCTTGTCGACCTGATCGGAAGCGACAGCCACCTCGATCTTGATCTTGGGCAGGAAGCTCACCGCATATTCAGCGCCGCGATAAATTTCCGTATGGCCCTTCTGTCGGCCATATCCTTTGACTTCCGTCACCGTCAAACCATGAACGCCAATGGCGGTCAGGGCATCACGGACTTCCTCAAGCTTGAATGGCTTGATGATCGCCATAACAATTTTCATGGGTCCTATCCCCGCTTGGGCCCGACCGAAAACCGACCGGGCGATCTCGACTGAGGTTCACCACGCGGAGAAGTTCACTACGCGGGCACAGCCAGACCAGATAGAATCAAATGCCGTGCCAGATCGGCGGAATTCTCTAACGGTTTATGAATCCCCAGCTTTTCGCGTTTCTCACGTGATGAGACAGAGTGCGCTATTCGGTCGCGCCCAAACTCTAGCCAATCCTGCCCAAAATGGAAGCATGACAGGCTCTCGACATATTCCTGCTTAGGCGGCGGGCAGCCCAGAGGTGCCCAAATACGTCAATCCGAGGCAAAAAACTCGAAATTGTCTAATCTGCAGGCCTTCCAACTGGCGCGCGTGGAATTGCCATGGCTCAACCGGGCAAGGCCGTAGAGCCCTTCGGGCGTATTCGAGCGGACTGTGAGAGCGGCTCTGGCTGAAAGCCCAGTGGGCGCTGGCTTATTGCCTAAAGCGCGTCGCTGTCGGTCTCGCCGGTGCGGATACGCAGGGCGTGGTCGATCGGGGTTACGAAGATCTTGCCGTCGCCGATCTGGCCGGTCCGGGCTCCGGTGGAGATGACCTCGACCGCCTTGGCCGCGAGGTCGGACGCCACAGCGATTTCGAGGCGCAGTTTGGGCAGGAAGTTCACAATATACTCGGCGCCGCGATACATCTCGGTATGGCCCTTCTGCCGGCCATAGCCCTTCACTTCGGTCACCGTCATGCCGTGGACGCCGATGGCCGTCAGAGCCTGACGCACTTCATCGAGCTTGAAGGGTTTGATGATCGCGACCACGAGCTTCATGCAGGATTCCTCTTCGGGGGCGGTGTACGACCCTGCTTACGCAATCAGACAGCTTTATGCCATCCCCGTTGGCATGGCGCGTGGAAATTGGGCGGCGATCCTGCCTTCGGGGCGGGCCGTTTGCACGCCAAGACGGCGAAGCGGGATTCATGGCTGGAAGCGGAGCAACTTACGTCGCCGGCTTCTCGCGGCGCTCGCGCACTGAGCCTTCCTGCGCCACGGTCGCCACCAGCGTGCCGTCGGGCTTGAAGATCAGGCCGCGCGCGAGGCCGCGACCGTTCTGGGCGCTCGGCGAATCCTGACTGTAGAGCAGCCATTCGTCGGCGCGGAACGGGCGGTGAAACCACATGGCGTGATCGAGACTGGCCGCCATCGCCTGACCGTCGAACAAAGTGCGGCCATAGCGGGCCATGATGGAATCGAGCAGCGAAAAGTCCGACGCATAGGCCAGCGCGCACATATGGAGCGCCGGATCGTCCGGCAGCTTCGCGGCGGTACGAATCCAGAAATTAATCCGCCCCTCCGGAATCTTCTCGCCAGCATAACGCTGGAATTCCACCGGACGCAGCTCGATCGGGCGATCGGACTCGTAATAGCGGCGGATGAAATCGGGCATCTTCTCGATGATCGGATGTTTCGACAGCTCTTCCGCAGTGAGCTTGTCCGGCGGCGGCACGTCCGGCATCGGATCCTGGTGGTTGAACGAGTCCTCCTCCTCGGCGTGGAACGACACCATCATCGAGAAGATCGCATGGCCGTGCTGGATCGCGGTGACACGCCGGGTCGAATAGCTCTTGCCGTCGCGCAGGCGCTCGACCTCGTAGACGATCGGAATCTGCGGGTCGCCGGGCAGAATGAAATAACAATGCAGCGAATGCGGCATGCGGCCTTCGACGGTGCGGCACGAAGCCACCATGGCCTGGCCGATCACCTGGCCGCCGAACACCCGCTGCCAGCGCGTTTTCGGGCTGCGCCCGCGGAACATGTTCACCTCGATGGTCTCGAGATCGAGGATATCGATCAGATCGATCAGGCTCTTGGACATGTCGGCATCTTTCGCTCAGCGGCAATATTAAGGGAGGTTTACCAAGACCTTGGCCGTGCAGGCCCCGGTCCCATTGCCGCCCTTGTTTCGCGATCCTGTTTCGCCCAGCTATAAGCGCGTGGCAACAGCGAGAACGGATATCATGGCGGCACAACGAGGCATTGTCATCGGCGGCGGAGCCTTCGCCGGACTGGCGCTGGCTTTGGCGTTGCGCCAGGGGCTTGGCCCCGATCTGCCGATTATTGTCGCCGATCCCGCGCTGGCGAACCGGCCAAGCCGCGATCCGCGTGCCACGGCCATCGTTGCTGCCTGTCGGCGGCTGTTCGATGCTCTCGGTGTCTGGGATGCTGTGGCTGCCGAAAGCCAGCCGATCCTCGACATGGTCGTCACCGATTCCAAGCTGGAAGACGCCACCCGCCCGACCTTCCTGACCTTCGGCGGCCATGTGGAGCCGGGCGAGCCGTTCGCACATATGGTCGAAAATCGCCGGCTGATCGACGAACTGGTGATCCGCGCCGAAGCGGCGGGCGTTGATCTGCGTGCGACCGCGGTGACGACATTCGATTCACGGGCCGATGGTGTCAGTGTCACGCTTGGGGATGGCAGTGTGATCGAGGCGGCTCTTCTTGTCGCCGCCGATGGCGCGCGCTCGAAGCTGCGCGAGCGTGCGGGCATCGCGACCCATGGCTGGGATTATGACCAGTCCGGTATCGTCGTCACCGTCGGCCATGAGCGCGATCATGACGGACGTGCCGAAGAACACTTCCTGCCCGCCGGGCCGTTTGCAATTCTGCCTCTGACCGGCAAGCGTTCGTCGCTGGTGTGGACCGAGAAGCGCACGGAAGCCGCACGCATCGTTGCGTTGCCGGACGATGAATTCCATGCCGAGCTCGAGCAGCGTTTCGGCCTGCACCTCGGCGAGGTCAAAGCGCTCGACAAGCCGCGGGCCTTTCCGCTCGGCTACTTCGTCGCGCGCTCCTTCATCGGCGAACGGTTGGCGCTGATCGGCGACGCTGCGCATGTGATTCATCCGATCGCGGGGCAGGGACTCAATATGGGTCTGAAGGATGTCGCGGCATTGGCAGAGACCATCGTCGATGCTGCGCGGCTGGGCATGGATTTCGGCCAGAGCGATGTCTTGGAGCGCTACCAGCGCTGGCGCCGCTTCGACACCATGACGATGGGTGTCGCCACCAATGTGCTGAACGTCCTGTTCTCGAACGATCTGCCATTCGTGCGTAGCATCCGCGACATCGGTCTCGGCATCGTCGATCGACTGCCGCCGCTGAAGGGTGCTTTCATCAAGCAGGCTGCGGGATTGTCGGGGGAAGTGCCGCGGCTTTTGAAGGGTGAGGCGCTGTAGTCAGCATGTCATGCGGTTACGCCGCTCAACGTGGTGAAGATGTCTGCTTCTTCTCGCCTTCGAACAGTGGGCGCTCGCGGATCAATCCTTCGCCGACGAGATCGAAGAAGGCCCTGACGCGCGCCGTATTCTTCAAACCCGCATGAGTCACGATCCAGAGTTCACCCTCAAGTTCCTTGAGGGGCTCAGATAGTGCTCTTGCCACCCCGGCGTCGTGATCTGCGAGATAGCACGGCATCAGCGCGAGCCCGATGCCGGCTTTCGCTGCGACGAGCTGGTTGACCAGACTGTTCGTCCGATAGACGAAGGCGTTCGATGGCGCTGCGCGTGACAACCAGTCGGCAGCCCCGATGCCTGATGTCGTTTCCTCCCAGCCGATCAAGGAATGGCGATCGATCTCGGATGGATTCGATAACGGGCCGCCAATTGCCTCGAGATAGGCTGGGGCGGCATAGAGCCCCCACGCGATGGCCGACAGTCTGCGTCCCCAAAGATCGCCTTCCTTCGGACGGATAGGGCGCAATGCAATGTCGGCTTCGCGGCGCGACAGGCTCAGTACGCGGTTGTCGATCACCAACTCCACGACAATGCCGGGGTGAGTCTGCTGGAAGGCGGCGAGAAGCGGCGTCAGCCGGCTATAGGCCAGCGTTTCGGACGACGTGACCGTCAGGCGGCCCGACAAACGATGGTCACGACCTGATATGTCGCGATCAAGCGCCAGCGCCTCGTCCTCCATGCGCTCCGCGCCGGCAGCCATCCGCGCACCGGCCTCCGTCGCCTGGTAGGCGCCGCCTGGAAGTCGCTCGAATAGCCGCACACCAACCTTGTCCTCCAACGCTTTCAGGCGGCGGAAGGCCGTGGAGTGATCGACGCCGAGTGTTATCGCCGCCGCCGTCAGGCTGCCCGCGCGTTGGATGGCGAGCGCCAGCCGAAGTTCGTTCCAATCATCCATGTTGACGAAGATAGCAGTGGGTTTGCTTGCAGTCACGCAAGCGCCGCTGGCGAAATGCCAATGGGACTTGCGTCTGTGCGCGCACTACCTTGCTGGTGCGATAGCGCCCACGACGGATGCAATGAAAGATCCAATTATGAAACTCTATTACGCCACCGGTACCTGTTCGCTCTCGCCGCACATTGTTGCGAACGAGGCGGGTATCCCGCTTGAACTCGTGCGGGTGGATATCCGGAAGTCGCCCCACGTCACCGAGGCAGGCAGCGACTATTCGGTGGTGAACCCGAACGGCTATGTGCCGGCGCTGGCGCTCGATGATGGGACAGTGCTGACCGAGGGCACCGCGATCGTTCAATACCTTGCGGACCTCAAACCCGAAAGCAGGTTGGTGCCACCTGCGGGCACACCGCAGCGTGTCGAGCTGCAATCCTGGCTCAACTTCATCGCCACTGAACTCCACAAGATGTTCAGCCCGTGGCTGTTTCACCCCGAATATGGCGCGCAGTCAGCAGATGTCGCGCGCGCAAAGATTGCAGAGCGGCTGGCGTCGGTTGAACGCCATCTGGCGGCGGGCAGGCCGTTCCTGCTCGCAGAAAGCTTCACGGCGGCCGACGCCTATCTGTTCACGATCGTCGGGTGGTCCAACTTCGCCAAGGTTGATCTGTCCAACTTTCCGCATCTGCGCGACTTCATGGCCCGCGTCGAAGCGCGGCCCGCCGTACAGCAGGCCATGCGCGCCGAGAGAATAAAGGTGAGCGCATGACCGTGGATCAGCCAGACGCGACAGCACTGACGCTCGTCAGCCATCATCTTTGCCCTTACGTGCAGCGAGCGGCCATCGTGCTTGCCGAAAAGGGTGTCCGTTTCGAGCGGTGCTATATCGATCTCGCGCACAAGCCGGACTGGTTTCACGCGATCTCACCGCTGGGCAAGGTTCCGCTTCTGCTTGTCCGGCGCGACGGCAATGACACTGCCGTGCTCTTCGAAAGTGCGGTGATCTGCGAATACATCGAAGAGACGCAGACGGGCGTGCGGCTTCACCCATCCGATCCGCTCGAGCGAGCCGGGCACCGTGGCTGGATCGAGTTCGGCTCGTCGATCCTCGCCGATCTGTGGGGGTTCGAGACGGCCACTGAAGCGAACAGCTATGAAGCGAAGCGGAAGATGTTGGCCGGCAAATTCGGTCGCATCGAGAACGTGCTAACCGCAGCGCCGTTTTTCGCGGGGCAGCACTTCAGTATGGTCGATGCGGTTTACGCGCCGATCTTCCGCTACTTCGATGTGTTCGATAGCATCGCTGACACGGAAGTCTTCGCCCAAACGCCCAAGGTTCGGGCATGGCGCGCAGCGTTACGCGGACGTCCGAGCGTAGCGAATGCCGTCACGGCCGACTACGCCGACCGGCTGCGCGCATTTCTCGCCGAGCGCGACGCACATCTTCTCAAGATCGCAGCATGAGGCAGCCATGAGCCAGGGCGTCGCATGGCTGCTACTGATCGTGGCCGGGCTTCTGGATGTGGGGTGGGCGATTTCGATGAAATATGCCACGGGTTACACCCGACCGGGCTGGACCATCCTGTCGCTGATTTTCCTCGCCGCGTTCGTCTATCTGCTCGGCCGGGTTCTGGAGGTTTTGCCGGTGGGGTCCGCCTACGCGGTATGGGTCGGGATCGGCGCAGCCGGGACGGTCCTGTTCGGAAGCGTGCTGTTTGGCGAGTCGATGAGTCTGCTGCGTGGCGGCGGGGTCGTCCTCATCGTCGCGGGAATCGTCGCCTTGAGATTTGCGCCGGCATGAGCCGCCACATCAGAAATTCAGTCGATCTTCCGCGCTTCTTCCGGCAGCATGATCGGAATGCCATCGCGGATCGGATAAGCAAGCTTGGCCTGGCGCGAGATCAGCTCCTGGCGGGCGGCATCGAATTCGAGTTGCCCCTTGGTCAGCGGGCACACCAGAATCTCCAGCAGCTTGGCGTCGACGGTGCTTTCGGCGCGCTCGATTGGCGGTGTGGTCATGGGTGCGCTCCGGTGATGCGGTCGTTGATCATGGTTATTTATCAGAATTACTGCAGCGGTGGGTCGCCGCTGGTGCGCTTCTTGGCCAGATCCATTTCAGTGACAGCGATCAGGATCTCGGCGCGGGTCTTGAGATCGGGCGCTTCGAGCATCGCCTGCTTCTCTGGCGGACCATAGGGCGACATCATCGCCAGCGCGTTCACCAGGGCCTCGTTGGGAGCCTTGTCGATGCCTTCCCAATCCACTTTCAGGTTGTTGGCCTTGAGGAAATCGGTGAGCACCGCGAGCAGCGCGGCCCGGTCGACATCATCTTCGCCCTTGCGTGCGGTGAAATCGTCGATGAAGGGGAAGTAGTCGACCTTGCACTGCCGATATGCCGTCAGCACCGAGAGTTCCCGCACCACTTCGAAACGGGAAACGCCGGTCAGTTCGAGGATATAGCGGCCGTCACCGGATTCGGCGAGCTGGGTGATGCGCCCGACACAGCCGACTTTGAACAGTGCCGGCTTGGCCTCATCCGGCGAATGCGCCGCATCGGGCTGGATCATGCCAATCAGCCGGTGCCCGTCGCGAAGCGAATCGTCGATCATCGCGAGGTAGCGCTGCTCGAAAATGTTCAGCGGCATCTGGCCGCGCGGCAGCAGCAGCGCGCCCGGCAGCGGAAACACCGGGATCACCTCGGGAAGTTCGGCAGGCCCGCGATAGTCGGCATTGATGGGCATGTCCGGTTCCGATTCGTCACGCGAGGAGAATTACGAGAACAGGATAGTCGATAACCGCCTGCGACCGTCAACCGTGGCCTCATCCGTCGGTCCCCAGGCGTCGAAGAACTGGATCAATTGCTTGCGGGCGCCGTCGTCATCCCATTTGCGATCACGCTTGACGATTTCAAGCAGGTGACCCGTGGCCTCACTGCGCTGATTGGCGCCATTGAGCGCGATCGCAAGGTCGAAGCGGGCTTGATGGTCGAGCGGATTCGCGGCGACCTTCTGTTCCAGTTCGGTGACCGGACCGAGCGCACTGGCCTGTTCGACCAGATCGATCTTGGCCTGCACGGCCTTGACCGCAGCGTCCTCACGCTTCGCGACCGGGACGAGCTCAAGGGTCTGCTTGGCCTGTTCGATGGCGCCGGTCTCGACGTAACAGCGGGCAAGGCCAGCAATGGCGGCGATATTGCCGGCATCGGCGGCAATCACCTCGCCATAGATCGAAGCGGCGGTGGCCGGATCGCCCTCAGCCAGAATCGCTTCGGCTTCCTGAAGCAATTCGGCAGCCGTGGGCTCGGCGCCGGGCATGCCGGCTGTCAGCTTGTCGATGAACGCATTAACCTGGCTCTCCGGAACCGCACCCATGAAGCCATCGGCCGGCTGGCCGTTGACGAAGGCGATCACGGCGGGGATCGACTGGATGCCCATCTGGCCGGGAATCTCCGGATTCTCGTCGATGTTCATCTTGACCAGCTTCACCTTGCCCTTGGCGGCGGTCACGGCTTTCTCGATGACAGGAGTCAGCTGGCGGCACGGACCACACCAAGGCGCCCAGAAGTCGATCAGGACCGGCTGGCGTTTGGATTCCTCGATAACGTCCTGCACGAAGGTGCGGGTGGTCGTGTCCTTGATGAGAGCGGTTGCTGCCTGCGGCGTCGAACCTGCCTGCGGCGCCTGTGCGCCGCCCTGATCCATGATGGTCACGTGAACCTCGCTCGATGTCTGAAAAATTTGGCTGCTTCTAGCATGGCCTGAGCGATTAAATGGCGTCCGTGACAGTAATTTGCAATCCGGTGAAATAGGTCCGGCAGGGACCGATTCGACCCGAGAGGCGACATTTCGCTGTTTTGACCCATTTTCTGGGCAAAATCGGGCTCAAAGGGCCATAAACCGCGATTAACTCGCCGCGATCCGAGATGCAGTCTAGCTGTTGCATTCGCCACCGGCATTTGGCATAGGTCTGCGCGTCGGCGGCGAGCAATCGCCGCCTGTCTTCTCGGATGCGGGTGTAGCTCAGTGGTAGAGCACGACCTTGCCAAGGTCGGGGTCGAGGGTTCGAATCCCTTCGCCCGCTCCAGAATTTTCCTGGTTTTTTGGCATCAGTTTTATCGATCACAGGCCGCCGTCCGGCGGCCTTGTCGTTTGTGATCCGCAGGCACGTAGATCCGCCCCGCATCGCTTGAAATCATCGGGCGTTGGGCAGACAATCCACGGGCGAAGCGGGTACGAGACTGACGATGCCGTCGACCACTGATTCCAACCTGGAAATTGCCAAGCGTGCCAATGACGAGGCGCGGGCGGATTTTGCGACCTGGGTGATGATGGCGAAGCTGAAAAGCCTCGACGCGCTGCCGCAGGAAGCCCAGACATTCTATGCGGGCTATCTCGCGCTGCTGGCGCGTGGCAAACAATCCGAGCCAGCCGCGGCCGAAGCCACCATCCAGACTGTCTACCGCAGCTATTATTCCCGCATGGGCGGCACCGGCATCGCGCCCATCATCAAGACGGCTTCGAGATCAAGACCAATGCCCGACGACAACAATAACAACGTCACGCCTTTTCGCCGGATCAAGCCCAACACGCCACCGCCCCCGCGCGAAAAGAAGAAGCTGCCGGTCGCGTTGATCTTCATCGGGTTGATCTTGCTGGCCGTGGCCTGGCGCTATCTCACCAAGGGTAGCCTTTAAAAAAACGTAGCAGTGATCGCGCGATGATGCGGTGCGATGCGCCAATTGCATCAGGCTACTGGAACTAACTTTCAAAATTTTTTTCAAGATGTCGTCGTGATGGCGACGTCTTTCATTTGCGCGAGCGTTAGTTGCGCTTTTCACCTGCGACATTTGTGCTAGCATCTCACTGTCTGAGAAAATCACAGACCAATAAAGTTCGTCTCGAACGTTCAATAAGACATAGCAGCCGCAACAAGCTGCACAGGGAGTGACGCGATGAAATCGATGACTGGTCGATCCGTTGTTGCGTGCGCCGCCATCCTCGCTACGGCGATCGGCATGGCCTCGCTCAATCAAGCGAGCGCACAGCAAAAGCTCAAGAGCTACAAATCCGATACCAAGGAATTCTGGACCAATCCGCCAGACGACTGGTTCCTCGGCGACGAAACTGAAGCGCAAAAGGGCCTCGCGCCGCCGTCGGGCCCGCCGACCGGTGCGTCCGATGCCGAACTCGCAGCCATGATGAAGAAGATCAAGCTGCCTGCCGGGTTCAAGATCGAGGTCTATGCATCCGGCGTGCTGGCGGCGCGGCAGATGGCCTGGGGCGATAAAGGCACACTCTTTGTCGGATCGTTCGGCCTCGGCAACGTCTATGCGATCACCGACAAGGGCGGCAAGAAAGAGGTCAAGACCGTCATCAAGGGCATGAAGATGCCGACGGGCATCGCCTTTCAGGACGGTGCGCTCTATGTGATCGATATCAACAAACTGATCAAATACGAGAATGCTGAGGCAAATATCGACAAGCTCGGTGACGGCAAGGTGGTCTATGACGATATGCCGTCATTCGCGGCACATGGCTGGAAGTATCTCGCGCCGGACAAGGACGGCTGGTTCTACGTTCCGTTTGGACCTCCCTTCAACATCGGCATTCCGCCGACCAGCCTCTCGCAGATCCGCCGTGTCGATCCCAAGACCGGCAATGCCGAAATCGTGGCGCTCGGCGTTCGCAATTCGGTGGGCGGCGACGTCGATCCCCGCACCGGCAAATACTGGTTCACCGAAAATGCGCGCGACTGGATCAGCGACGATATGCCGAGCGACAAGCTCAACATGATCTCGAAGCTTGGTGAGCATTTCGGCTATCCGCATTGCCATCAAGGCAACATGCCGGATCCGAAATTCGCCATGGGTCACAAGTGTTCGGAATTCACGCCGCCGGTGTTGAATCTCGGCGCCCATGTCGCGCCCCTGGGGATGAAGTTCTATACCGGCAGCATGTTTCCTGCCGAGTACAAGAACAACATCTTCATTGCCGAACACGGCTCGTGGAACCGGCACAAGTATCAGGGCGCACGTATCAAGCGTGTGATCGCCGGGCCGGATGGGAAGAACGCCAAGCAGGAGATCTTTGCCTCCGGCTGGATCGAGGGTGACCAGGGTTATCTCGGCCGCCCTGCCGATATCGTTCTAGCCAAGGATGGATCGCTGCTGATTGCCGACGATTGGGCAGGCGCAATCTATCGCATCAGCTACGCGAAGTAAGTCGCGAATTGCGTGAGGCTGGAGTTGCGTCATCCGCAGCTCCAGCCTCATGTATTCTGGAATGGGAATGTGGCTCATGCATCGTTCTGCAATCGCGGCTGTTCTTGTCTTTCTAGTTCTTGGTTCTGGGTCCAGTCCGGCTGATGCCGCCGATATCGCCGCGGGTAAGGAGAAAGCCGAGCTCTGCAGCGGCTGTCACGGCGAAAACGGCATCTCGCAAATGGAGAACATCCCTTCGCTCGCCGCACAGCCGGATCTGTTTATCCAGTGGCAGCTGGTGTTCTTTCGTTCAGGCACCCGCAAGAACGAACAGATGCAGCCGATCTTGGAGCAGATCGACAACAACGACATCCGTAATCTCGGCGCCTATTTCGCCTCGCTGAAGCCGCCGGAGGGCAAAAAGCCCGATGACAATCCGGATCTGTCGGCCAAGGGCGCGCAAGCGGCGGCCGGCCGTCGCTGTGCGTCGTGCCACACGGAAAGTTATGGTGGCACGAAGGCGGTGTCGCGTATCGCCGGACAGCGCGAGGACTATCTCGTCAAGGCGCTGCGCGATTACAAGTCCGGCGTCCGCGCCGGTGGCGGCATGGCAGCGATGGCTGAGGTTGCCTATTCGCTCAGTGAAGAAGAGATCACTGCGCTGGCGCATTATCTGGCGCATCTATGAGGGGAAATCCGTAGCCCGGATTGCGATTGGCCTGATCCGGGCTACGTCCCGATGCTTACGCTACCCGCTGATGCTCATACGCCTTGAGATGCGTATAGATCATCCGCAGTCGCGGCACGGCAACCTTGGCGGCATCGGCGCGGGCGATGACATCGCCGACGATCTGGTCGGCCTCGATCTGCGCCTTGTTGAGGATGTCGCGATACATCGAGGCGGTCATCTTCGAACCCTCTGCTGTCAGCATGCCCTCGGTGCGTTCGAGGAAGGCTGCCCGCGGTGCGAAGCCGTTGGCCTTGGCGACGCCGCTCATCTCATCGCGCACGCCGAGGATGAAGTCCCGACCGCCAGGTGCCGCGACGATGTCACCGACAGCGCCGCGCATGGCGCTGGTGGAGCCGGCGATTGTCGCCAGGAACACCCATTTCTCCCACATGTCCTGCATGATGTTGTCGGAGGCCGAGCCGCCGAAATTGCCGGTCGCCATGATCGCGGCGATCGCCTTCACGCGATCTGAACTGCCGCCCTTGCGTTCGCCGAAGCTGAGCACCTGCATCGGCGCCATCTGGACGACCTCGCGCGCGTCGTTGAGCGTTGCAGCGATCTGGCATTGGCCGCCCATGACGTTCTTGGCGCCGAACTTCTTCTCCAGTACGTCGAGATGCTTCATGCCGTTGAGCAGCGGAATGATCGCCGTGTTTGGCCCAACCGCGGGTGCAAAGGACGCGATGGCGTCGTCGAGGTCGAAGGCCTTGCAGCTCAGCAGCACGACATCGAATTTCTCCTTGATCGCATCTGCCTGCACCGTCGGCGGATTCTTCAGGGTCACGTCGCCGTGCGGGCTCTTGATGACAAGGCCGGCGCTTGCCAGCTCACCGGCGCGCTTCGGGCGAACCAGGAAAGTGATGTCATTGCCGGCCTGCAACAGCCTGCCGCCGAAATAGCCGCCGATGGCACCGGCGCCGACCACGAGAATACGCATTGGGATGAGTCCATGTTGGATTGGAACGTGAAGCTGTCAAACAGTAGCCCGTCATTGCGAGCGAAGCGAAGCAATCCAGTTCCTTGTCGATGCAGGGCTGGATTGCTTCGTCGCAAGAGCTACCTGCAATGACGGCTGCGAGAAGGTGCTCGCTACCACTTCTCCCCGAACGGGCGAATCTCCAGTTCAAACGTCCAGGCGCTACGCGGCTGCTGATAGAGCTGCCAGTATGACTGGGCGACCGACGCGGGCGGCATCAACAAATCGGGATTGTTGAGCGCCTCCTTGCCCCACATCTGCTCGCGGCGTTCGCGCACCCAGGCGGTGTCGACGCCGCTGTCGATAATCAGATGGGCGACATGAATGTTCTTCGGGCCGAGCTCGCGGGCCATCGCCTGAGCTACTGCACGCAACCCGAATTTGGCCGATGCAAAAGCGGCAAAACCACTGCCGCCACGCAAGCTCGCGGTGGCGCCTGTGAAGAAGATGTTGCCCTGGCCGCGCGGCATCATCAGCCGTGCAGCTTCGCGCCCGGCCAGAAAACCGGAATAGCAGGCCATCTCCCAGACCTTGCGAAACACCCGCTCGGTCGTCTCCAGAATTGGAAAATTGACGTTGGCGCCGACATTGAAGATGCAGACTTCCAATGGCGCGTGCGCATCTGCGTCGTTGAGAAAGGCGGCGATCTCGTCTTCCTTGCGGGCATCGAGCGAACGCGCCACGATCGTGCCACCCATGGCCTCGATCTCTGCCACCAAAGGCGCCAGCTTGTCGCCGTTACGGCGCCCGGCGAACACCGTAAAACCTTCAGCGGCGAATTTCTTGGCGATCTCCGAGCCGATAAAATCACCGGCGCCGATGACTGCGACAGTCGCGTTGCGCTTCTGCATGATGTGCTCTCCGCTATTTGCTGGCGCCGGTGATCAGTTCCTCGACTTCGCGCAACTGCTCCTTGCCGAAGAACATCTCGTTACCCACGAAGAAGGTCGGCGAGCCGAAGGCGCCGCGCTCCACGGCGGTCTGTGTGTTCGCCACCAGTACTGCCTTCACCTCGGGCTCCTGTCCGCGTGCGAACAGTCTTGCGCCATCGAGACCCGACTCGGTCAGCGCTTTGATGGCCACGTCGGGGTCATCCATCTTCTTTGGCTCACCCCACATATGATGGAATGCCGCCTCGACGTATTTCTCGAACACGCCGTCAAGCTGTGCCGCAACGGCGACGCGCATCAGGTTCAGCGTGTTGACCGGGAAGAACGGATTCATCGTGTAGGGCTTGACGCTGAAGCGCTTCACGAACCGCTCGGTCTCGATTTGATGAAATTCACGTTTGTTCTTGACGCCGGCATAGGTCTCCGCCGGCGAGCGATTATTGGTCGCCTTGAAGATGCCCCCCAGCAGGACCGGGACGTATTCGAATGTCACGCCGGTGCGCGCTTCGATCGCCGGGATCGCCAGATGGCTGAGATAGGCGTTGGGGCTGCCGAAATCGAACAGGAATTGTGGCGACGTCTTGGTCAAGGCGGTCTCCCGAATTTTTATTGGGTGCAGTGTGGCGCAGCACGTGCGATGCGTCCACATCTTTTATGATGACCGTAATGCTATGGCTTGACGGCGCACAGTGTCAGATCAGACGCTGTACGGTCCGTTTGCGCCACACCAGCATGTAATAGCTCATCTGCAGAACAAACATGGCGCAGAAGGTGATGGGGTAGGCGGCCCAGACGCCATCGAGACCGATAGTGCGGCTGAGGATGACGGCCGAGGGCACTTCGATGGCAACGATGGCGAAAACCAGAAGCGCCAATGGTGCGAATACCGTTCCGCTGGCACGCATCATTCCGGAGAAGGTTGTGGCCATGCCGAACAGGACCGAACTCCACAGTACAATGTGAAGCGATCGTTGTGCGAGTTCGAGGACCGCGGGATCGACAATGAAAAAGCTCATGAGAGTGCGGGAGAACAGGTAGGCGATCGCCACCAGTCCGCCGGTCAGGACGAGGTTCATCAGCAATCCGGTGCGGACGATGGCGCCGAGCCGGTCGGCCTGGCCGCGGCCGATGGCCTGCGCGCCGAAGATCGAGACCGTAATCGAGATCGAAATGGCCGGAAACTGCACATAGCTCAAAATCTGGTTGACCGCGCCATAAGCGGCGGTCGCGTTGGAGCCGAAGCCGTTGACCAGGCCGAGCAGCACAAGTTCGGCCACCGACATGACCGCCATGCCGATCGCGGAAGGGATACCGATCCGCAACACCTTGCGCAGCAGCGCGGGGTCAAGCCGTATTCTGCGCAGGAGCTCCGCGTCGGGCGCGAGCGCGTGTTTCTTGCGGCGCAGGTATATGGCGAGCCAGAGCAGCGTGAACGCGCTCGACGCGGCCGCGGCGCAGGCAGCGCTGGCCACGCCAAGTCGCGGCAGGCCAAACCAGCCCTGGATCAGCGCCGGTGTGACGGTGAGGCCTATGAATGTGGATAGTGCCAGCGCCCATAGCGGCGTCACGGTGTCGCCGACGCCGCGCATCATCGATGTCATCAGAATGAAGATGAAGGTCGCCGGCATCGCCAGCATCATGATCCGGGCATAGGCGCTGGCCTGGTCGAGAACATCTGCCGGTGTCGCAAGCGCAACCATCATTGGTCGGCTCAACAGGGCGCCGAACACCGCGATGATGACCGCTAGCAGAAGGGCGACAGCGAGAGTCGTGCCGGCCACCGCCTTTACCTTGTGGCGCTCGCCCGCGCCCCAGGCCTGGCCAATCAGCACCGACGCGCCCGCTCCCAATCCCACGACGAAGGAGATGAAGAAAAACATTATCGGAAAGAACACCGATGCCGCCGCGAGCGCATCGACGCCGATCATCTGGCCGACATAGATGCTGTTGATGGTGCCGAACAGCGATTGCAGAATATTGCTCAGCATCATCGGTGCAAGGAAGACGAGAAAGGTCTTCCAGAGGGGCGGAACGTTCGACACGGGCATTTCCTTGGGATGGACGTGACGGCCGATCAGGCCGAGGTCGATTCGGCGCGATCACTGAAGGCAAGCTTGATGACGTGGTCGCGAATATCTTCGGGCCATGGGGCGATCAGGCCGGCAAAGCGTCGCCGGTCGTCAGCGAACAAGGCCCGCGACGCTTCCTCGAAACCGGGCCGGTCGCCCGCCATGGTCGACATGAAGTGATAAGCGGCGTCACGCGCCGCACGAAGCCGATCCCGGTCACCATGGACGCGGCGCGCCTCCTCGACCAGTTTTCGTAATGCGACGGAAGCGCCGCCGGGTTGGGTGCCAAGCCACTCCCAATGGCGCGGCAACAGCGTTACCTCGCGGGCGACAACGCCAAGCTTCGGCCGGCCACGGCCACGGGGCTCGGTCGACGCCTCGACGTGGGGCTCGACCGCGGATAGCTGGGGCAGGCGGGCGACGACCTCGCGATGGCTGCCGCGCAAATCGATATCGAGTGACTTGCCGGTGGCATTGTCGAAAATGACGATCGGATCGGCGATTGCGCTGGTCGCGATCTTGATTGCGATCGCCACCTCGGCCAATGGCCCAGAAGCCAGCAGCTTCGGACCGGCAAAGGCGCTAAACGGAGGAACACTCATTTCAGTCATGGGAATAAGCCCGTCTCATCATCAAGATCGATGCTAATTATACCCGGATAATATATCTGTCAATATTACCCGGGCAATAATTAGGCGTGCCAGCCCGCAAAGGATCGCCATGCTCACTGTCCATCATCTCAATAACTCGCGCTCCCAGCGCGTCCTGTGGCTGCTCGAGGAGCTCGGCACTCCCTATGAGATCATCAGGTACAATCGGCAGCCCAACATGCTGGCGCCGCCGGAGCTGCGGGCGATCCATCCGCTCGGCAAGTCGCCTGTCATCACCGACAATGGCAACACGATCGCCGAGTCCGGTGCGATCGTCGAATATCTCGTCAAGACCTATGGCAATGGCCGGCTGATCCCCGCCGACAATACCCCGGAGCGTCTGCGCTTCGCCTATTGGCTGCACTATGCCGAGGGATCGGCGATGCCGCCGCTACTGTTGAAGCTCATCTTCATGATGCTGCCGAAGCGCGCGCCGCTACTGATGCGTCCGGTGGTCAATGCCATCGCCGCGAAAGCGCTGAACACGTTGGTGGATCCGCAGCTCAAACAGCATATGGCCTTCTGGGAAGGCGAGCTGTCGAAGAGCGAGTGGTTCGCGGGCAACGAATTCACCGCCGCCGATATCCAGATGAGCTTCCCGCTCGAAGCGGCCTCCGCGCGCGCCGGGCTGGAGCAAGGCCATCCGAAAGCGATGGCCTGGCTGGCAAAGATCCACGCGCGGCCCGCCTATCAGTGTGCGCTGGAGAAGGGCGGGCCGTATTCGGTGGGGCGCTAGACCGCGGGGAAGCCGAACAGCTTCTGCGGATTGTTCGTGAGGATACGATTGCGCGTCGCCTCATCCGGCACCCACTCTGCAAGCAGGTCGAGCAGCTCGCTCACGCCCATCATCACGTCCCAGTTTGCCACATGCGGCCAGTCCGAGCCCCAGATGCAACGATCCGGATTGGCGGCGACTAGCTTCTGCGCGAACGGAATCGTATCGCTATAGGGCGGGCCACCCTGAATGCTGGTGCGATAGGCGCCGGACAGCCGCACCCATGCGCCGTCACGAACGAGTCCGACCAGAGCGTCGAAGCCCGGATCGTTGATGCCGCGTGAGGTCGGGAAGTGTCCCATATGGTCAACGAGGAACGGCACCGGCAGTTTCGCAAAGCGCGAGGCGAGAGCCGGAATATCCTTGGCATCGATCAGGAATTGCAGATGCCAGCCCATCTCGCGGCAGAGCGACGCGTAGTCCTCAAGCTGCGCGAAGCCCATCCCGCCGCCATAAAGCACGTTGAGCCGAAGGCCGACGACGCCGGCTTCTTTCAGCGTCACCTTCTCCTTCTCGGGGCAATCCAGCCCGATCACCGCGATGCCACGCAACCGCTGGCGATTGGCGGTGAGCGCGTTCACCAGCAGGCGGTTGTCGGTGCCATGCACGCTGACTTGCGTTAGCACGCCGTAAGTCATGCCGGTCGCATCGAGCATCGATAGATAAGATGCCGCCGTGGCCTCCGGCGGCGTGTAACTCCGCCCGGCGACGAACGGATAGTCCGGCGGCAGACCGATCACATGGGCATGCGTATCAACGGCACCACGCGGCACGGTGAACCGTGTCGCGCTGCGCTGGGTCGGTTGCGGCCCCGGGCAAGCCCGGGGTTCGCTGGGGGATGAGTCAGGCGTCGGCATAGAGAATACGTCCGCGGGTTTCGGGCAACGCATAGGCTGCGAGGAAGAATAGGCCGTAAGCCAGCACTGCGAAGATCGCGATGGCATTGCCGAGGCTGGTGGTGTTGGACAGAGCGCCGACCAGGAACGGGAACAGAGCGCCGATGCCACGGCCGAAATTGTAGCAGAAGCCCTGGCCCGATCCGCGCAGACGTGTTGGATAGAGCTCCGTGAGGAACGCGCCCATGCCGGAGAAGTAGCCCGACGCAAAGAAGCCGAGCGGGAAGCCGAGGATCCACAGAACTTCGTTGGTGAGCGTCACCTGTGTGTAGATCAGGATGACTGCGATGGCGCCGAGCGAGAAGGTCAGGAACAGGTTGCGGCGACCGATGCGGTCGGCGAGCCAGGCGCCGACGAGATAGCCGATGAAGGAGCCGACGATCAGCGCCGAGAGATAGCCGGTCGATGAGACGATCGACAGCTTGCGCTCGGTGGTGAGGAAGCGCGGCACCCAGAAGGTGATGGCGTAATAGCCACCCTGGCAACCGGTCGCAGCAAGCGACGCAAGGATCGTGGTCTTCAGCATCGGGCCGGCAAAGATTTCGCTGAGCTTGGGGCGATCGCCGCTGGCGTTCTGCTTGGCGCGGGTCTCCGCGGCGATGACCGGCTCTTCGACGTAGCGGCGCAGATACAGCACCAGCAAAGCCGGCAGTGCACCGATGGCGAACATCCAGCGCCACGCTGTCTCTGGTGGAAGCCATGAGAACAAGACCGCTTGTGACAGCACGGCGAGACCCCAGCCGATCGCCCACCCGGATTGCACCGAGCCGACAGCACGGCCGCGATATTGCGGACGGATGGCTTCGCCCATCAGCACTGCGCCTGCGGCCCATTCACCGCCAAAGCCGATGCCGAGCAGCGCACGCGCCACCAGCAGCTGATCGAAATTCTGCACGAAGGCACAGATCAGCGAGAAGAACGAGAACCACAGGATGGTCAGCTGCAGCGTGCGGACGCGGCCGATACGGTCGGCAAGATAACCGCCGAGCCAGCCGCCGATGGCGGATGCGAGCAGTGTCACCGTGCCGGCGAGTCCGGCGGTGCCGGGATCGACCTTCCACATCACGATGATGGTGCCGATCACCAGCGGATAGATCATGAAATCCATGCCATCGAGCGCCCAGCCTGTGGCGCAGGCCCAGAATGTGCGGCGCTCCGGCGGGTTCATGTCGCGATAGAAGGCCAGAAGGCTGGTGTCTTCGATTTCCGCGCGCTCAATGGCGCCGGGATCGGTTGGTCGGTTGCCGCTCATGGTTGTTTCCCCCGTTTGTCATCTTGGTTCGGGGGGCGCTCACCCGCGCGCCCCTGGGGGCACCGGATATGTCATTGGACGTCAGTACCCAGATGCCTCAGCGCCACGCGTACGCGGATCAGGGGCACCAAGCAAGCCGTCTGGCGTCACCAGAATAGAATTGGCCGAAGTCTGGCCCATGGGCTCGACCACCTTGTGGCCCATGGCACGCAGGGCATTGAGGGTCTCTTCGCTAAAGCCGCGTTCGATGCGCACTTCATCAGGCAGCCACTGGTGATGCAGGCGAGAGGTCGCGACGGCCGACATCACATCCATTCTGTAGTCGATCACATTGACGATCACCTGCAGCACTGTCGAGATGATGCGGCTGCCGCCGGGCGAACCGGTGACGAGTACCGGCTTGCCGTCCTTCAGGACAATGGTCGGCGACATCGATGACAGTGGCCGCTTGCCTGGGCCGGGCAGGTTGGCTTCGAAGCCGACGAGACCATAGGCATTGGATGCGCCGGGTGCGGCGGTGAAGTCGTCAAGCTCGTTGTTGAGCAATACGCCGGTGCCGTCGGCGATCAGGCCAACACCATAACTGAAGTTCAGCGTGTAAGTGTTGCTCACCGCATTGCCGGCGCTGTCGACCACCGAATAGTGCGTCGTATTCTGTCCTTCGCGCGGCGGTACGGCCGAGAGGGCATCGGTCCACGGCGTTGCCTTGTTGGGATCGATCGAGGCGCGCTGCCCGGTAGCGTAGTCCTTCGAAGTCAGCGTCGCGATCGGCGCGTTGACAAAAGCGGGATCGCCCAGATAGCGCGCGCGATCCGCATAAGCACGCTTCATGGCCTCGACCAGCAGATGCAGCGACGGTGCGGAGGCCTGCCGCATCTCGCCCAGCGGAAAGCCTTCGAGAATATTCAGTGTCTCCAGCAGCACCGTTCCGCCGGATGACGGCAGCGGCATTGAGATGATGTCGTAGCCGCGATAGCTGCCGCGGACCGGCGTGCGAACCACGGGCTGATAGATCTTGAGGTCGTCTGCCGTGAAAATGCCGCCTGCCGCATTGATGCTGCTGACCAGCTTCTCGGCGACGGGGCCTTCATAGAAGCCGCGGGGTCCCTGCGCGGCAATCGCCGTGAGCGTTGTTGCGAGGTCTGTCTGGATCAACCGGTCGCCCTCGCGCAGCGAGGTGCCGTCGTCACGCGAAAAGATCTTCTTCGTCGCGGGCCAGCGCGCCAGGCGTCTGTGCCAATCCGGCAGCGTATCTGCGCCATCGTCAGTCAGGATGAAGCCGTCGCGGGCCAGCGCAATCGCGGGCTGTAACAGATCCGACAGCGTGAACTTGCCCGAGCCATATTTTTCCAGCGCCAGCGCCAGCCCTGCGACCGTGCCGGGGATGCCGATGCCCAAAGCGGAATCGCGGGATTTCGCGGTGTCCGGTTTGCCGTCGCTGCCGAGAAACATGGTGCGGGTGGCAGCGGCCGGCGCGGTCTCGCGATAGTCGATGGTGACGTCTTCGCCGGAGGCTGTGTGGATCACCATGAAACCGCCGCCGCCGATATTACCGGCGCGGGGATAGGTGACAGCCATGGCGAAACCGCTCGCAACAGCCGCATCGATCGCATTGCCACTGCGCGCCATGACATCCGCACCGACCTTGGCGGAGATCTTCTCCTGGGCGACGACCATGCCATGCTTGGCCGCGATGGGTTTGAGCGTGCCTGACGGTGCGGGGGTATAGAGGTCACGCGCCTGCTGCGCGTTTGTCGATGCCGGGACGACGAGTATAAATGCGAGTGCTGCGACGCACGTACAACGCAGGAAAGCAAACGGTACCATCGATCACTCCGGCTGACAGCGGACATGATCGCATCGCCGTCTCGAATGCTATATGGCTTGTGAAACGTACGAGACAACACTCTGTGATTCGCGGGGGATACCACGCATGGCGGTCGCCGCCGCTTCATCAGCCTCTGTGACAGCGGCGCCAAAGACCTATCCACCGCGCTCTGCGGTGATCAGCTGGATGTTTTTCGACTGGGCGGCCCAGCCTTACTTCAGTCTCATCACCACCTTTGTCTTCGCGCCCTATTTCGCCACGCGTGTGGCATCCGATGCCGCCACGGGACAATCGCTGTGGGGTTTCGCTACCGCTGCGGCCGGGTTGATCATCGCGCTGGCATCGCCGATGCTTGGCGCGATTGCCGATGCGAGCGGCCGCCGCAAGCCTTGGATCGCAAGCTTCGGTGCGATCTTCGTGATCGGCGCCTGCATCATGTGGATCGGCAAGCCCGGCGATCCCGCTATCATCCTGCCGCTGCTGATTGCCTATGGCTTGGCGACCATCGGCGTGGAATTTGCCACCGTGTTCAACAATGCGATGATGCCGACGTTGGTGCCGCCGGATAAAATCGGCCGCCTGTCCGGTTCGGGCTGGGCGCTCGGCTATGTCGGCGGCATTCTCAGCCTGATCATCGTGCTCGGCTTCATGGCTGCGAACCCGACCACGGGGCGCACATTGTTCGGTCTGGTCCCGATCCTCGGTCTCGACCCCGCGACGTTCCAGGGCGATCGCATTTCGGCGCCGCTGTCGGGCCTGTGGTTCGTCGTCTTCGTGCTGCCGATGTTTCTGCTGACGCCGGATTTTCCTGCAAAGGTTTCGCCCGGTCACGCCGTGCGTGCAGGTCTGACCGATCTCAGGCACACGCTAAGTGATCTGCCGAAGCATCGCTCGATGATGGCATTCCTGATTGCCAACATGATCTACACGGACGGGCTGGTGTCGCTGTTTGCTTTCGGTGGCATCTATGCGGCCGGCACGTTCGGTTGGAATACGATTCAGATCGGCACGTTCGGTATCATCCTGGCCATTGCCGGAACGTTCGGCGCCTTCGTCGGCGGCAAGCTCGACGATGCGTTCGGACCGAAGCGTGTGATCACCGGCAGCATCCTGCTGCTGCTGACCTCGATCATTGCGATCCTGCTGATTGATCGCGAAACCATCTTCTTCATCAAGGTCACGCCGCCAGTGCCTGGTGGCGGCCTGTTCGCGGCGCCCGCGGAAAAGGCCTATCTCGCGCTGGGTTGCCTGATCGGCATGGCGGGCGGTCCGCTGCAGGCGGCATCGCGCACGCTGTTGATCCGGCTGGCACCGCAGGACCGCATCGCGCAGTTCTTCGGCCTGTTCGCGCTAACCGGAAAGGTAACGTCCTTCATGGGGCCGCTATTGATCGGCCTCGTCACCGCAGTCACCGCCAGCCAGAAGGCTGGCATGGCAGTGCTGGTGCTGTTCTTTGTCGGAGGCCTCGGCCTGCTCGCGCGCGTGCGGGAAGCCTGAGCCTCGAAAGTCTCAGTGCTTGAAGTGGCGGACGCCGGTGAACACCATGGCGATGCCGGCATCATCGGCAGCCTTGATCACTTCGTCGTCGCGGATCGAACCGCCTGGCTGAATCACGGCCGTGGCTCCGGCCTCGATCGCCACCAATAGTCCGTCGGCGAAGGGGAAGAACGCATCTGATGCGACGACCGATCCTTTGGTCATAGGCTCGGCGAGTTTCAGTTCGGCAGCAGCATCCTGCGCCTTACGTGCGGCAATCCGAGCGGAATCGACCCGGCTCATCTGGCCTGCACCGATACCGACGGTGGCAAGGTCCTTCGCGTAAATGATCGTGTTCGATTTGACATGCTTGGCCACACGGAATGCAAATTTGAGATCGCGCAATTCAGCTTCCGTCGGCTGCCGTTTTGTAACCGGCTTCAGGATCATGTCATCGACCACCGCGTTGTCACGGCTCTGCACCAGTAGGCCGCCGGCCACCGTCTTGTAGGTCAGGCCCGGCGCGCGGGGATCAGGCAGACTGCCTGCCAGCAGCAGGCGGATATTCCGTCGTTTGGCGATGATGGCGATTGCTTCTTCGGTGGCGTCCGGCGCGATGATCACCTCGGTCAGGATCTCGGTGATGGTCTGCGCGGTCTCCGCGTCCAGCGTGCGATTCATGGCAATGATGCCGCCGAAGGCCGAAGTAGAATCGCAGGCCAGTGCCGTGCGATAGGCGTCGATCAGGTTGCTGCCTTCGGCCACGCCGCAGGGGTTGGCGTGCTTGACGATGACGCAGGCTGCGGTGCGCTTTGGATCGAACTCGGCGATGCATTCATAGGCCGCATCGGTGTCGTTGATATTGTTGTAGGAAAGTTGCTTGCCCTGCACCTGCCGCGCCGAGGATACGCCGGGGCGCAGTTCGGGCGTGCGATAGAATGCAGCGGTCTGATGCGGGTTCTCGCCGTAACGCAACGCTTCGACGAGCTTGCCGCCAACAGCCCGGAAATCCGGCGCATCGATTTTCAACTGATCGGCAAACCAGTTCGAGATCGCGGCGTCATAGGCCGCAGTGCGGGCATAAGCCTTGGCTGCCAGACGGCGGCGCAGCGTCAGCGTGGTCGCGCCCTTGTTGGTGGCGAGTTCGTCGAGCACCGACTGATAATCGGAGGGCTCAACCACGACGGTGACGTCGTCATGGTTCTTGGAGGCTGCGCGGATCATTGCCGGACCGCCGATATCGATATTCTCGATACAGTCCTCGTAGGACGCGTTCTTCGCGACGGTCTCCTCGAACGGGTAGAGGTTCACGACGAGCAGATCGATCTGCGAAATTCCGTGATCCTTCATTGCCTTGGCGTGTTCGGCATTGTCGCGGATCGCGAGCAGGCCGCCATGAACCTTGGGATGCAGCGTCTTGACCCGGCCATCCATCATTTCCGGGAAGCCGGTGAGATCGGACACGTCGGAGACTTTCAGGCCCGCCGCAGCGATCGCCTTGGCGGTACCGCCGGTGGAGACGAGGTCGATGCCGTGAGCAGACAGCGCGCGAGCAAATTCGATCAGCCCGGACTTGTCGGAAACGGACAATAGAGCGCGAGTAACCTTGCGCGGATGGTCGGTCATGATGCGTATCCCGTGGGAGAAGGACGCCGCGTAGCATGGTTTCGCGGTCCAAGAAACCGCAAGGGCTTGCATGCCAGCAATTCGTCGTGAAGGCCTGATTTACAACGGCAATTCCGGCTCGCGGCGGGCGTTGCGGCGGGCCGTGGTCTGCGACGGCGAGGAGGCCGAGCGGGCAAAACTCCAGCGGATGCTGGAGGTCTGCTGGGCGTTCTGGTGGATCACGATCTGGGCGGTTCGGCGCGGTCCGTCATTGCCGGCCAGGAACACGCTGTCCTCCAGCTCGACTTTGTCGTCGAGGGCTTCGAAGGTCCAGACGTCGCGGTTCGGCAATACCAGCATGACACCGCGGGCGTCGCTGAGCCGGCTGGCCTTTACCGACGGGTGCAGATGGAAGCGCAAGGCGTAGTCGGTATTACTGCCTTTCAGCCGCGCGCCGGGCGCGGCCGCGACGATGTCCTCGCCCTCGAGTTTCGATCCGTCCTCGGAGATCATCAGCACGCGCCGATGCGTGACACCGAAGCGTGGGTGATAGCCGTCATGCGAGGTGGTCAGGATGGTGCCGTTAGAGGTGATCTCGCGATAGCTCTCCACCACATGCGGGCCGTTGACGATCGGCGCACCCTGCAGAAACTTCTTCATCGCGCTGCGTTCGACGAACTGGCACGATGAGGTGTTGTGATAGGTCATCGTCGAATGCGCCGGCGTGCCCCGCGCGAAAGCGCGCCAGTTGTCGCGCCCGGTCGACGGCATGCCGCAATTGATGACGATGCGGCTCGGGCCGGACGACAGTTCGAACGACAACGTACCGGCATGGGCGTCGTGGCTCACACTGGACGGCGGTGGCGGGCCGGTGTCGATGATCACGGTCATCTGACCGGCCTCGAGACGCTGGAAGCCGGTATGCGGCATATGCGCCATCGGCACGCCATGCGTGTCGTCATAGGCCAGCAGCGTCGCCAGCAGATGCGATGGCGCATTGCTCATACCGTTGAACAGTGCGAACGAGCCGTCGCCATGACGGAAGAATCGCAGCATCGGCATCATGCGATCGATCGCATTCAGTAGCGCCGGCGGTGGCGCGATGTTGCGGGCGGCAAAGGTCTGCCGCAGCGGTAGCAGATCGATCAGCAATTCGATCAGCGCGCCGGGGTTGCGCGAGATATGTCCGCCATCGGGCAGGATCTGGCGCTGCAATTCGTCGGAGAGTTTGCGTGTGGCGGTACGGATGTGGCGCGCTTGATTGGCGAGGCAGAGCGATGCGTAGCACAGAGCAATGAGCACTTGCAGCTTTGGCACGCCGTCGGGTGCATGCGACAGCGCGTAGCGTAGCGAGCGAATCTCGCGGCTGAGCGAGCGCAGATAGCGGCGATAGAATTTGCCGTCGGTATCGCCGAGTACCAGCGGCGCCTGCGATAGCAGCGAGATCACGCGGCGGGCGATGACGTCGGCGCGGCGTCCGACCGGGCGCTTGCGCGACGTATTCGACATCCAGTCGTCGATCAGCGAGCGCGCATTGGCGCGGGTGATGGCAGTGTCGGCGGCGCGCAGATGCCTCAGCCAGCCAAAGCCGAGCAGTGAAACTTCCCAGTCCTCCGATGGCGGTTCCAGATCGAAGATCGAGCGACCGTGGCAGGTGACGATCTTGCCGGCGAAGACGAAGCGCCCGGCATAGATTTCGGCGGCGCGGGTGGCGTCGGTGGTGCGCAGATCATGCGGCGCGATGATCAGGCGATCAGTGCGTCCGGGCCACAGCCGGGCCAGCGCCGCCGATCCACCGGACGCGCGCGACATCGCGCTCCGCGCGAAGCGGCCGAGGATCAGCCCCGAGATACGTCTGCGATGTGCGACCACGCGCGCCTTGAACTGGAAGAGAAAGGGTTGTTGCGAATCCTTTTAGCCGGAAACGCGATCCGCACACAGTACAAGGAAGCTCCCTGTGGAAGCCTCGCGAATCGGGAGATTACTCTGTGAATATCAGGATTTAATGAGTCGCGCCGCATAGAAGCCGTCGAGCCCGCCGAGCCGAGGATCGGCATGGGGCAGATGGCTCGGCAAAGTGCGCAGATCGCCCTCGGGGGTGACGATCTCGGCCAGGCCGGCAACTTCACTGGCGTCGGCGGGGGCGCGGCGCATGCTGGAATCCTTGGCCAGCAGGTCGGCGATGGCTTGTTCGCCTTCTTCAGGCTCCAGCGAACAGGTGCAATAGACCAAGGTTCCGCCGGGCTTCAGGATGGAAGCCGCCTTCTGCAGCAGGCGCCGTTGCAGCGCCGTCAGCATGACGATGTCGGAGTCCTGTTTCAGCCAGGCGACGTCGGGGTGCCGCCGGATCGTGCCGGTGGAGGAGCAGGGCGCATCCAGCAACACGCCGTCAAAACCCTCGCCGGGATATTCGGTGCCGTCGACGACGACGGTTTCGGCCTCGAGCGACAGCCGCGCCAGATTTTCGCGCAGCCGCGCCACACGATTCGGCGAGCGGTCGATAGCAGTGACCTGTGCGCCGCCCTGGACCAATTGCGCAGTCTTGCCGCCCGGCGCGGCGCAGAGATCGACGATGCGTTTGCCCTTGAGGTCGCCGAATAGTCGTGCCGGCAGTGCCGCCGCGGCGTCCTGCACCCACCACTGGCCGTCATCGAAACCGGGCAACATGGTCACCGAGCCCTGCAGCAAGGTTCGGACGGAACCGGTTGGAAGCACTTCGCCGTGCAGGCGCGTGGCCCAGGCATCGGCTTCGGATTTGACGGTGAGATCGAGCGACGGCTCATGGCTCAGCGCCACGGCCATTTCCTTGGCTGCCGTCCCGCCGTAATGGACCGTCCAGCGCGCCATCAGCCAGGGCGGGATGTCGAGAGTCTGGGCGGCAACTTCGTCGATCAGCGGCTGGCCTTCACGGGCGCAGCGTCGCAACACGGCATTGACCAGTCCGGCATATTTCGCGGCGCGGCGGTCGGATTGCACCATGCGGACCGAGAGGTCGACGGCGGCGTGATCCGGCACATCCATCCAGAGGATCTGGGCAGCACCAATCAGGAGCGCGCTCTGCGCACGCGGGGCATCGGTGGGGACACCGCGGTCGAGCAGGCGGGAGAGAATATGGCCGAGCGTACCGAGCCGGCGCAGGATCGTCGCAACCAGACGTCGCATCAGCGCGCGGTCGCGGTCGGACAGCGTTTTCAGGCCGGGATGGGCCGCGGCGCCTTCGAGCTGGTCGTCGAGGGTCCGATGCTTGTGCAATACGCCGTCGAGAATATCCGCCGCAATCCGTCGCGCGGCGAGGCCGGGGACCTCGGTTGGCGGTGCGTATCTTACTTGCGACATGCGAAAACATCACGACGGAGGGCGGGCAATGGCGCGGGCAGGCTCAGCATGCGGCCACTGGATGGGAGCGATTCTGTCGCATGCGAATATGCCAAATGTAAGAATCGCCCTTATATGCTCACAGTCGAACGGCAACTGTTCGACATTGATTTATGTAACGCGTGCCGCCCTTGCCGGTTCAGCAGGAAACCTGAGATGAACGACATTCCTTCCGAGTCCGCAACGTCTTTGCCGGAGCCTGAGCCGGCACCGAAGAAAGTTTTGACGCCCCCCGCGCAGCGCGCGCTGGCCGAGGCAGAAGAACGTCGGGCTGCAGCTGCAGCAGCACATACTGCGGCAAAAGCGAAAGAGTTCCAGGGACCTGAAGGCCCGGAGCCCACGCGCTTTGGCGACTGGGAGCGTAAGGGCATTGCGTCCGACTTCTAACTCTTCGGATCACTGAGCCAGATTCTTCTGGCTGGTTGTTTCGACTCACATTATCGCAGGACGATGACCCCAGCATCGCGCATTCACCGTGCGTCGCCGTGGCGATCCCGCATGTCCGCGGCCATGCCGTGGGTATTCGTGCTTGGCCTGGCCGCCGGCACCATGCTGCCGGTGAAGCGTTGGCTGCCGTTCCTGCCCGGCGCGGATCAGACCGAGGCCGCCCGCGATTCCGAGGCGATCGTCAGGCGCGCCGGCAATGCTGAGGCGCGCTACCCGATCGAGATGCGCTACGCCATCGACGGCGATACTTTTGGCGCGCGCGTGCATCTTGGGTCGGGTGAAGACGTCAGCGTGCGCATTCGTTTGCGTGGCATCGATGCGCCAGAGCTGAAGGGGCAATGCGCGCGTGAGATTCAGAAAGCAGAAACCGCGACGGCTGCACTGACCAAGTTGCTCCGCGAGGGAAGTCTCACGATCTACAATATCGGGCCTGACAAATATCCCGGCCGCGTGGTCGCCGATGTCGCGACCAGGCAAACGCCCAACGTGTCTGCAGCAATGCTCAACGCAGGGCACGCGCGCCCGTATGGTGGCGGTCATCGCAACGGCTGGTGCGATAGCCGATGAGATCAGCAAAACAAAAAGCCGCGCATCATGCGCGGCTTTTCAGAATAGCGAAGCTGCCAGCGATCAGCGCTGGGTGACGATCACCGGCGTGCCGACCGAGACGCGCGAATAGAGGTCGGTGATGTCTTCGTTGTACATGCGGACGCAACCGTAAGAGACATAGCCGCCGATCGAATTGGGGCGGTTGGTGCCGTGGATGGCATATTCGCCGCCGGCGAGGGTCATCGCAGCAACGCCCATCGGATTAGCTGGCGAACCGCCCGCAATCACATCGGGGATATTCGGATTGTCACGCTTGACGTCGGCGGGCGGAGCCCAGGCCGGCTGGCGGTACTTGCCGTCGATCTTGGTGGCGCCGGCCCACTGTTTGCCGGGCTTGCCGACACCGACGGGATAGCGCACGGCCTGACCCTGTTCGAGCACGAGATACAGCTTACGCTCATTGGTCTTCACGACGATGGTGCCGGGGGCATAGTCGCCGTGGAAGCCGACCACATTGGGCGCTGCCTGCGCGGTGGGGGACATCAGGACGCCAACGACAACGGTGGCTGCCAGCGCACGAGCAATCTTCAAGGACATCGATCTCTCCAGTTCGGCCCGGCCGGTAGCGGCCGACGAGGTCGTGCCGCCTCTCAAGGCGACGAAAACAATTGCACACGGGAAATTCTCAACCAGTCGCGTAAACAACCGGTCTCTGCCAGCGCGGGGGAGTGCGCCAACGAGCGCCTAAAGAGGAAATCCGCTGAACAAAGTAAATGCCCGGAAAACAACACTCGCTCTAAATTGGCCGGGGGTGGCCATCCGGCCCTGACAATCGCGTGAGGCCAGCCAGATGCAATGCGTTGGAGGTCACTAGGCCAGCGTAAAGGCCTCATGGACGGCGGATTGTACCGCGCCGCCGAGGACAGCACCGCCACCAGCCACATAGATCCAGTCGCCAATAACCGTGGCGCCGACCGCATGGCGCGGGGTCAGCATCGGCGCGTGGCTCTGCCAGGTGTCGGAGGCCGGGTCGTAGCTTTCCATCTGTCCGTACACCTTGCCTTGGGTGAGCTGGCCGTTCTGCACCACGCCGGATTCGCCGCCCATGGCGAACAGCCGGTCGCGATACACCACAAGGCCATGGCCCGAACGGGTCGTCGGCAGTGCGGCGCGCAGCTCCCATGTGTCGCGCTCGGGCAGATACACATGGTGCAGATCGGTATTGTACTCGAACGTATTGAAGCGCCCGCCGATCACGTGGATCACGCCGCGCGTGGCGACGCAGCCGACATGGTCGCGCGCACCGGGCAGTGCCTTGCGGGTCTCCCATTTGTCGGTCTTGGGATCGTAGACTTCGTGCCAGCTGACACTGGCGCGCTCTGCCGCGGGTTCCGACGCGCCGCCGATCAGATGGATCTTGCCGTTCAGCGCGACCGCAGCGCCGGCACCGCGCGGTCTCGGCAACGGCGCGATCGTATCCCAGCGATTGGCAGCGACATCATAGGCATAGGCGTTCTGGTCCGAGCCGCGGTTCTGCTGCATGAAGCCGCCGAGCGCATAGACGCGGCCGGCATCGGCAGCGACCGAGACATGGTTGGCGCCGCGCGGCAGGGGCGCTGCGTCGAGCCACTGATCTGAAGCGGGATCGTAGACATGGTGATAGGGGCGGTCGACACGGCCTTCGCCGTAGCCGCCGACGATATGCATGCGATCGGCCCATGACGTCGCCCAAGCCATCTCGCTGCGCGGTAATGGCAATGCAGCGCGCGATATCCACTTGCCCTGCGGTCCCTTCGGTGCGGGACTCTCAGTGACGCGCTGTGCTTCCTGCTCAGGCGTCATGTGATGTGGCACACCGCCTTGCAATTTGGCGTAGGGCTCTTTCGACGACGGCGCCCCAGGCAATGCGGGATGACCGGCATGTTGCGCACGGGCGGAGGCTCCGCCCGCGACAACTGCAACACTTCCCAACACGAATGACCGACGATCCATCACATCACTCCGCGCCTGCCGATAGACGAGGGGTGAGTTGTTACGCCCCCGGCTTCTTGTTCTGCCGATGCTCGACGAGGTCGGTGACCACGGCGGGATCGGCCAGTGTCGATGTATCACCCAGAGATGACGGCTCGTCTTCGGCGATCTTGCGCAGGATGCGGCGCATGATCTTGCCGGAACGGGTCTTTGGTAGACCCGGGGCGAACTGGATCAGGTCAGGCGAGGCGATCGGGCCGATGTCCTTGCGGACCCAGGCCACCAGCTCCTTGCGGAGCTCTTCAGTCGGCTCGACGCCGTTCATCAGCGTGACGTAAGCGTAGATGCCCTGGCCCTTGATGTCGTGCGGATAGCCGACCACGGCGGCTTCCGACACTTTCTCATGTGCGACCAGCGACGATTCCACTTCCGCGGTGCCCATGCGGTGGCCGGAGACATTGATGACGTCGTCGACGCGGCCGGTGATCCAGTAATAGCCGTCGGCATCGCGGCGGCAGCCGTCGCCGGTGAAGTACTTGTTCTTGTAGGTCGAGAAATAGGTCTGTTCGAAACGGGCGTGATCGCCATAGACCGTCCGCATCTGGCCCGGCCACGACTTGGCAATGCAGAGATTGCCCGAGGTCTCGCCGTCGAGCACCTTGCCGTCGGCATCGACGATCTCGGGCACGACACCAAAGAACGGCCGCGTCGCCGAGCCGGGCTTGAGTTTCGTCGCGCCGGGCAGCGGCGTGATGAGAATGCCGCCGGTCTCGGTCTGCCACCAGGTATCGACGATCGGCGCACGCGCCTCGCCGACGACGTGATAGTACCACTCCCAGGCTTCCGGATTGATCGGCTCGCCGACCGAGCCGAGCAATCGCAGGCTCTTGCGCGAGGTTTTCTTCACCGGCTCGTCGCCGGCCTGCATCAGCGCGCGGATCGCGGTTGGCGCGGTGTAGAAGATGTTGACCTGATGCTTGTCGATGACTTCCCAGAAGCGCGACATCGACGGATAGTTCGGCACGCCTTCGAACATCAGCGTGGTCGCGCCGTTGGCCAGCGGCCCATAGAGAATGTAGCTGTGACCGGTCACCCAGCCGACGTCGGCGGTGCACCAGTAGATGTCACCCTCGTGATAGTCGAACACATATTGATGCGTCATCGAGGCGAACAGCAGATAGCCGCCGGTGGTGTGCAGCACGCCCTTGGGCTGGCCGGTGGAGCCCGACGTATAAAGGATGAACAGCGGATCTTCCGCATTCATCGGCTCGCAGGGGCATTCGGTGGTGACGACTTCGGCGGCTTCGCGGTACCAGAAGTCACGGGCCGGATCCATGTTCACCGGTGTGCCGGTGTGCTTGACCACGACGACCCAGTCGACGCCGCCGGCTTTCGCGACGGCCGCATCGACATTGTTCTTTAGCGGCACTTTCTTGCCGCCGCGCAGGCCTTCATCGGCGGTGATGATGATCTTCGACTGGCAGTCAGTGATGCGCTGCGCCAGCGAGTCCGGCGAGAAGCCGGCGAAGACCACCGAATGGACCGCGCCGATGCGCGCGCAGGCCAGCATCGCGTAGGCGGCTTCCGGAATCATCGGCAGATAGATGGTGACGCGGTCGCCTTTGCCGACATTGCGGTTGCGCAACACGTTGGCCATCTTGCAGACTTCGTCGTGCAGTTCCTGATAGCTGATGTGCTTCGACTGCGAGGGGTCGTCGCCTTCCCAGATGATCGCGGTCTGGTTGGCGCGCTTCGGTAGATGGCGGTCGATGCAATTATAGGCGGCGTTCAATATGCCATCCTCGAACCACTTGATCGAAATCTTGCCTGGGGCAAAGGACGTGTTTTCGATCTTGGTGGGGGCGTGGCTCCAGTTGAGGCGCTTGGCCTGCTCGGCCCAGAAGCCGTTGGAATCGCTGATCGAGCGCGCATACATCTCGTTGTATTTTGCGTCATCGACGAAGGCGCGCGTCGTCCACTCAGCCGGTACGTCGTAAATCTTGTCGGACATCGTCCCCTCCACCACCGTGCGACCGCTGCGCGAATTCGCCGCCAGCCGGTTCTCGTTGCGCGCAATATGCGCCGGCGCGAGATAGCTGGACAAGCGGGGCCGGACTAGGCCTTTGGTCGGTCCGCAAGGTCGCAGCCCCGATCACGTTCGCGTTTTGACGGCTCGGAAACTTCATCATAAAGCCAATTCAGGCGCTAAACGGTAACCAGTAACCGAAATTGCGTGCCTGTGGACTCGCAATAGTTGTGGGAAGCCCCTAAATCGCCCTCGCAGGGACGGCCAAGCGGCCCGGAACCAAAAATCAATAAACGGCATTAGCAGAGACACAGGGCCGACGAGGCAGATAACACTATGATGGAACAGCAGAATTTCGCGCCTTCCCGGGCCGTTTCCGCCCGTTCCGTCGCGCGGCCAGCCCGTATGGCCAAGCCAAGCCCCGCGAGTGTGGAGGTTTTGGCCCGTGAAATGGGCCTGAAGCTTGGAGATCAGTCTGAGCTGACGATCCGCCGGCTCAAGCGCGGAAAATCTTACTCCTTCGTCAGGGCCAACGGCACCCCGATCAAGCATATTGGGACGATCAAGCGGCTGAACTCCATGGCAGTGCCCCCGGCCTATGCCGAGGTCCGCTATGCCGCTGATCCTACGTCGCATTTGCAGGCCGTAGGTCGCGACGCGGCCGGTCGCCTGCAATACCGCTATCACTCGGATTGGGAGAAGGTCCGCGAGCAACGCAAGGCGCATCGGCTGGCGAAGCTGGTGGCGGCACTGCCGAAGATCCGCCGCAACGTCTCGGCGCTTCTGGCTGGCGACGAGCCGACGCGTGAGTTCGCGCTCGCCGCTGTCATCGAACTCGTCACGCGCACCGCGATCCGTGCCGGCAATGAGAGCTATATGAAACTGTCAGGCACGCGCGGCGCCACCACGCTGATGAAGTCGAACGTGCAGCTCGAAGACGATTGCATCGTGCTCACCTTCAAGGCCAAGGGCGGCAAGGCAGTGCGCAAGGAGTCCAATGCGTCGAAGCTCGTCCGCGCGATTGGTATCCTGCACGACGTGCCGGGCAAACGCCTGTTCCAGTATCGCGACAATGCTGGCCGCATTCACAAGGTCAACACGGCAGCAGTGAACGCCTTCCTGCGCGATATCGCCGGCATCAAGATTTCACTGAAGGATTTCCGCACTCTGATGGCGTCGGCGACGGTGGCTGAAACCCTGTCACGGATAGAGCCGGCAGCCAGTGAGCGCGGACGCAGGAAGCAGGTGCTCGAAGCCGTGCGGTCGGCGGCGGACGAATTGCAGAACACGGCGGCGATCTGCCGCAAGAGCTATGTGCACGATACCATCGTCACCGCCTTCGAGGACGGCGTCCTCGCGCGCATCGCCGCGACGCAAACGGGCTATCGCTCGCAATCGAAGCGCGAGCAGCTTCTGGCGCAGGTGGTGGCTGAGGCGGGGTAGTTAGGCCAGCGTCCACACCGCCGTGTTCTTGATCTCTGCATCTTCAAGATCGCGCGTCACGGGCACTCTGTATTCCGCGAGCTTGCGCAATTTGTCCTTCGGCAGATAGCTGCGACCGGGATCGCCGATCAGGACCGTCGCGCCGCGCACCGCCTGCGCTGAAAGAAATGCAAAGGCGCGCTCGGCGGTGTCGCGTTCATAGAAAATATCGCCTGCCAGAATCGTTTGTGCGGGCGGGAAAGATGAGCCGCCGAGCAGATCGTCACCGCGAGCATTGATCGTAACGCCATTTTCAGCCGCGTTCAGTGCGATGGCCGTGCGCGCAAAGGCGTCGATGTCATAGGCGAAGACGCTGCTTGCCCCGGCTTTCATCGCGGCGATAGCCACCAGCCCCGATCCTGTTGCGAAATCGATGATGGTCTTTTCAGCAACATGCCCGGGATGATCGATAACAAAGCGCGCCAGTGCCTGTCCGCCGGCCCAGGCGAAGGCCCAGAACGGTGGCGGCAGTCCGGCTTCGCCGAGTTCTTCCTCAGTCTTGCTCCACAGCGGTACGGCCTCGTCGGCTGTGTGCAGCACAATGTTCGGCACCAGTGGCACCGGTCGCAGGCGCGTATTGGCGCGGATGAAAGCTACGGGATCAGTGATTGCAAGATTGGCCGCGCCGTCGGCGCTCACAATCCGCCCATTTTGCAGAGCAGCTTCCATTCCTCGGCAGTGATCGGCGGCACCGACAGGCGGGACTGCTTCAGGATCGCGACGTCAGCAAGCTTCCGCTCAGCCTTGATTGCCGCTAGCGACACCGGCTTTGGCAGGTCTTGCACGGCCTTGACGTCGACGCAGACCCAGGGCGTTCCCGGCTCGGCGGTGGGATCGGGATGATGCTCCCTGATGATCTCTGCGATACCCACGATCTCCTTGCCGATATTCGAATGATAGAAGAAGGCGCGGTCGCCCTTCTTCATCTTCATCATGTTCAGCTTGGCGGTGTGGTTACGGATGCCGGTCCATTCGGTGCCCTTGGCACCGGCCTTTTTCTGCTTGTCCCACGACCAGGCGTCGGGCTCCGATTTGATCAGCCAATAGGCCATGCCTGCTATCCTTTATAGTCTGATATCGATGGGCGTCCCCGGTGCGACCCGTGCCCAGATGTCCTCAATTTCGCGATTTGTCACGGCGACGCAACCATCCGTCCAGTCGCGGAGTAGATGGAGCTTGCCGAGCCAGCTCATGCCGTTGCGCAGGCCGTGGATCATAATGTCGCCGCCCGGCGCCACGCCTTGCTGTCGCGCGCTCTCGCTGTCTTCAGTATTCGGATAGGAGACATGGAGCGCGAGGTGAAAGCGGCTGCGGCCGTTCTTGGAATCGATGACGTAGCGTCCTTGGGGCGTGCGCCCGTCCCCTTCACGCGTCTTGTGGCCGGCCGGCGTGGAGCCCAGCGACACCGGATAGGTCGCGAGCACGGTGCCGCCGCGCGATAGCGTCAGCGTACGGGCACTCTTGTCGACGGTGATGAGATCGGCTCGCTCTTCTGCCGCGACCAGTTCGGGAAGTCGGCGATTGAGCTGCAGGAAGTCCCAACCGACGAAAAATGCACCCGCTGACAGCAGGAGCATCGCAGCGGCCAGCACATAGTTCCGAACCGACAGACTCATCCTTCTGCCTTGAATGGCCGTGTGAGCAGGCCATCGATTGCCTGATCGATGGTTGCCTGGCCAGCCAGAATTGCCGCCACGGCTCTTGCCACCGGCATATCGACGCCCTTCGACGTCGCAAGTTCGATCAGCACCGGCGCCGTGAACTCACCTTCGGCAAGTTTGCCGCGCGCCGGCTGCTCGCCGCGGCCGAGTGCCACGCCGAGTGAAAAATTGCGCGACTGCGCGCTCGAACAGCTCAGGATCAGGTCGCCCAATCCTGACAGGCCCGACAGCGTCTCGGTGCGCGCGCCGCATGCGATGCCTAGTCGCAGTAATTCGCTGAAGCCGCGCGTGGTGAGTGCCGCGAGGGCCGAGGCGCCCAGTTCCTTGCCGGCGACGATGCCTGCGGCAATCGCCAGTACGTTCTTCGCCGCGCCGCCGATCTCGACGCCGCGCACATCGGTGGAGTGATAGGGACGGAACGTCGCCGAACCCAGGGCCTGCACGAGTGCGACAGCGATATCCTCGTCGGCGCAGGCCAGCGTCACTGCTGTCGGTAGGCCGGCGGCAACATCGTCAGCGAAATTCGGTCCCGACAGAATGGCGGGGATCACATGCGGTGCGACGTCGGTGATGACTTCCGTCATGAATTTGTGGCTGCCGCGCTCGATGCCCTTCGCGCAGGCGACCACCGGAACGCCTGCCGGCAATTGCGGCGCAAGCGCCGTCAATGCCTCGCGCAACTGCTGCGACGGGACGGCGAGCAGAATGATATCGGCGCGCGCTGCCAGCGAAAGATCGGCGGTGACGAAGACAGAGTCATCGATGGCAGCGCCGGGCAGTCGCGGATTGGCGCGCGACGACTGCATCAGTTCGGCGGCTGCAGTCGAGCGTGCATAAAGCACGGTTTCGCGGCCGGCGCGCGCCGCGACATCGGCCAGCGCCGTGCCGTAAGCACCAGCGCCGATCACCGCCACAGAGTTGAAGTCGGCCATGATGTTCCCGTCAGTAAGCCGCGCGGGATTTGGAATGGCCTGCCGGCGCCTTGGCGTCAGCATCGAGCAGCCAGCGCGCGCGGGGCGGTGCTTCCATCGTGTCGGTGAGTCCTAACGCAAGACGTTCCGCGCCGGCCCAGGCGATCATCGCGCCGTTGTCGGTGCACAGTGCCGGCGGCGGGATGATCAGCGTGGTCTGCGCTTTTGCGGCGACGGCCTGCAGCGCGCCGCGGATCGCCTGGTTGGAGGCGACACCGCCGGCTGCGACCAGCGCATGCGGCGGGCCGAATTGCGCTTCGAACAGTCTGAGGCCGACGCTCAATCGATCTGCCGTCGATTCCAGCGCGGCCGCCTGGAAGCTGGCGCAGAGATCGGCGATGTCCTGTTCTTCCAGCGGGATCAGCCGACTGGCCTCGTTGCGCACGGCGGTCTTGAGACCTGACAGCGAAAAATTCGCATCGGGCCGGCCAAGCATCGGCCGCGGAAAGGCAAAGCGCTTGGGATCGCCACCGGCAGCGGCCCGCTCCACTTGCGGACCGCCGGGATAGGGCAGTCCGAGCATCTTGGCGACCTTGTCGAAGGCTTCGCCCATGGCGTCATCGACGGTGGTGCCGAGCCGGACATAGTGGCCGACGCCGAGCACCGCGACGATCTGGGTATGACCGCCGGACACGAGAAACAGGCAATACGGAAACGCCAAGGAAGTGGTCAGCCGCGGCGTCAGCGCATGGGCTTCGAGATGATTCACGGCCACCAGCGGGGTGTCATGCACCATGGCTATGGCTTTTGCGGTGGTGAGACCAACAATGACGCCGCCGATCAGGCCGGGTCCGGCGGCTGCGGCCACACCGCTCAGTTGCGCGAAATTGACGTCGGCGTCCTTCATGGCGCGACCGACGATGCCGTCGAGCAAGTCGATATGGGCGCGCGCGGCGATCTCGGGCACCACGCCGCCATAGGGCGCATGGTCGCTGATCTGCGAATGGACGATATTGGACAGGATCTTGCCGCTGCCGTCGGGCTGGCGTTCTATGACGGCGGCCGCGGTCTCATCGCAGGTCGTCTCGATTCCCAGCACCAGCATCGGTTGGTCGGTGGTCACTATCGGTCCTTGCTAAATCAGCCAAATCCGGGCTTTTCCTATCCCCGGCGTAGCATTGCGGGGTCGCAAGGTGCAATCACTCGATGCCCTGCGTGGCATGCGAGACCCCCCGAAACCGGACCTCAGATATGGCTATTCTCGTCACTCGCCCGCAGCCGGACACTACCAGCACCGCCGCCGCCTTGCGCGCGCGGGGCTTCGAGGTGCTGGCGGCGCCGATGCTGCGCTTCGAAAAGGTGATGCTGTCCATCGATTCGGATGCGGATTTCGGCGCGGTGATCGTGACGTCGGCGAATGCGCTACGCGCACTCGCCGATCAGCCGGTGCAAGCAACCCTGCTTCACCTGCCGCTGTTCGCGGTCGGTGACCGGACCGCAGAGGCCGCGCGCAATCTCGGCTTTGCCCAGGTCATGTCCGCCGAAGGTGATGCTGCGGCGCTGCGGAACCTGTTGACGGAGAGCAGCAAGAGCAAGCTGCTGAACAACACCCGCCCGCTCCTTTATCTGGCCGGCGCCGATCTTGCGCGGGATCTCGCTGGCGAACTCGGCGCGCGCGGTTTCACGGTGGTGACACAAACCACCTACCGGATGATGCCGGTAGCCGATCTGCCGGATGATGTTGCTGCGGCCTTCGTGGCCGGCAGAATCGAGGCCGTGCTGCATTATTCGCGGCGGAGCGCGCGGGCATTCTTCCAGGCGGTGGGCTTATCGGGCGTCGAGATCGCTGCCCTCGCAGTTCCACACTATTGCCTTTCAGCTGCGGTCGGCACGATTGCGCATGATGCCGGAGCCAGCCAGGTCGTGGTGGCGCAGACCCCGGACGAAAATGCCCTGTTCGCGGCGCTGGACCGTGCCATCGCGCCATTATCGCGTTAAGACTGCTGTGACCAAATCCCGGTAGGGATCGGGCATGTCACGAGGGAACCGACGCCATGGCCGACGATAATGAGACGGGATCGTCTCCGGATGCCGATCGGCCCAAACGGCCGCCGCCAACCATCGAATTGACGGCTGCCGAGGTTACCGAGCGTCCGGCTGCAGCGGAGCCTGCGGTACCGGAAACAGCATCGGAGTCCGTCGATACCGCACCGTCGGACATGCCGCCGTCCGAGCCCGCCGCGGAGGCTGCGGTTGAAAAGCAGGCGCCCGTCTCGCCTGCGCGTGCACCTGTCCTGGTTCCCGCCGCTGTTGGCGCGGTTGCCGGTGCGCTTGTCGCCGGAATTGCATGGTTCGGCCTGAGCGGCATTGCATCGAGCGATAAGGCAGATGTCGATGCGCTGACCTCTCGCATTGCGCAGATCGAAGCGCGCCCGGTCGCTGCGCCGGATACGGGGCTGGCAACGCGGATCGATACGCTCGAGAAATCCATCGCGGGATTGCGCGGCGATCTCACTGCCGCGAAGACACAATCGGATCGTGTCGTCGCCGACATCAATCAACTCAAATCCGCGCCGCGCACCGCGACCGGTGTGGTCGATCTCGGGCCGATCAATGAGCGGCTCGGGCAGATCGAACGTGCAGCCGGCGAGTTGAAGTCTTCGGCCGCCCAACAGAATACCAAACCTTTCGATGACACGGTCTTGCGCCGTGTCGTTGCGGCATCACTGCTCGATACGTCGGTGCGTCAAGGTGAACCCTTTGCGGCGGCGCTTGCGGTGGTCAAACCGCTTGCCGGCAATGCCAATCAGCTGAAGCCGCTCGATGCGTTTGCAACGACGGGCGTACCAAACGCAGTCGCGCTCAGCCGTGAACTGCTTGCAGTGTTACCGAAGCTCACACCCGCTCCGGCGGACACGCCTGCGGTAGGCGCAGGTTTCATGGATCGTCTGCAGGCCGGCGCGGCCAAGCTGGTGCGCATCGAGCGCACCGATGCTGTCGGCGCAGGTAGCAACAGCGGCGCCGTGTCACGCGCGTCCGCGGCTGCGCGCAGCAACGATATCGCCACGGCCAGGCGTGAATTGCTGACGCTGTCGCCAGCGGATCGTGCCGTGGTTCAGCCCTGGCTCGATAGAGTCGATATGCGCGATGCAGCGCTGGCGGCTTCACGTCAATTCGCAGCCGACGCGATGGCGGCGCTTTCCAAACCAGCGCCATAGGAATCCGATGTTCCGCATCATTCTGTTTCTTGTGTTGATAGCACTTGCGGCCGCTGGCGCCGCCTGGGTCGCCGATCAGCCCGGCGATGTCGTTATATCCTGGGGCGTCTGGCGCGCTTCGCCGTCGGTGCCGGTGTTTGTGCTGGTGCTCGGCCTGACAATCGTCGCGGTGGTGTTCGCCTGGTCGCTCCTGCGTGGTTTGTGGGGCGCGCCGAAGCGAATGCGCCGTCGTCGCCATGAAAAGCGTCAGGCGCGCGGACGTCAGGCCATCACGCATGGTCTGCTGGCGATCGGGCAGGGCGATGGCCACGCCGCGCGGCGTCATGCCGATATCGCCAAACGTTTGACGACTGACGATCCGCTCGCTCTGTTGCTGCATGCCCAGTCCGCCCAGCTCGATGGCGATCGCGCCGGTGCGCATCGTGCGTTTCAGGCGATGGCTGAGCGTGGCGATACGCGGCTGCTGGGTCTGCGCGGTCTGTTCATCGAAGCGCAGCGCAGCGACGATCCCGTTGCCGCCGTAACGATTGCCGAAGAAGCGCTTAAATTATCGCCGGCATCGACATGGGCGTCGCAAGCCGTTCTTGGCTTCCGCTGCGCGCAGAGCGATTGGACCGGCGCGCTGAAAATCCTCGACAACAATTTTGCCTCTGGCCTGATCGATCGCGCGGCGTTTCGTCGGCAGCGCGGCGTGCTGCTCACCGCGCGTGCGCTGGAGCTTGAGACACAAGATCGCGATCTGTCCCGCGACAGCGTGACCGAGGCGATCAAGCTTGCGCCAACTTTGGTGCCGGCCGCCGTTCTCGCCAGCCGATTTCAGAGCGAGGCGCATCAGACCCGTCGGGCAATGAAGATCATCGAGACAGCGTGGCTGGCGCAGCCGCATCCGGATCTCGCCGACGCCTATGCTCATGTGAAGCTCGGCGATTCCGCGCGGCAGCGGCTGGTGCGTGTCGAGACGCTGGCGTCCAAAGCGCCAGGCCATGTCGAAGGCGCGCTGGCGATCGCCCGTGCGGCCATCGATGCCGCCGAATTCACGCGCGCCCGCGAAACACTGGCGCCGTTCACGACCGACTCCACCCAGCGCGTTGCGATGCTGATGGCGGAAATCGAACGTACCGAACATGGCGACAGCGGCCGCGCCCGCGCCTGGACATTGCGTGCCGTGCGCGCGTTGCATGATCCGGTCTGGACGGCGGACGGCTATGTGTCGGATCGCTGGCGGCCGGTGTCGCCGGTTACCGGCCGAATTGATGCGTTCCAGTGGCAGACGCCGCTGGCCGCACTGCCGTCGGACAGGGCCTCGACGATCGAGACCGAGATTTTGCGCGAAACCGTGCTGGCTCCGCCGCCCGCGATGCCAAAACCCGTGGTGCCCGTGCCGGTCGAAGTCACACCCTCCGCGCCGGCTCAGGACCTCGCGGTGGAACCTGAAGTACCAGCACAGCCCGAGCCGGTGGCCGATGCCGCGCCCGAGCCCGCCGAAGCGCCGCCGCCGCTCCCGAAACCGGCCCCCGCGCCGCCACCGCTGTTCCGCGACCGCAGCGATATCGCCAGCGCCGCGAAGCCCGCGGTGGCTATTCCGGCCGTCATTCCCATCGTCAGGCCCCCGGACGATCCGGGCGTGGACGAGGCGGACGATTATCGCGATGAATTCGCCGAGCTGAATGCAGGCCAGCAACAGGGCGGTTGGCGCGGGTTTCTACGGCGCTGGGGCGGATAACAGCCCCGATTCAGGCCCAAATGGCCGGTTTCAGTGGGTGGTTGGTCGCGCTTTTCGGTCGCCAGATTCGCCGCCGCTTCTTGCAAAGCAACGCCCCGGGCGATATCAGATGCCCCAGCGTTTTCGGCCGAAAAGCCGAATCGCCGCTTGGTTCGCCGCAATAGCTCAGTTGGTAGAGCACGTCATTCGTAATGACGGGGTCACAGGTTCGAGTCCTGTTTGCGGCACCAATTGCGCTCCGGCGCGATCCGTTTCAGTCGCAACAGTCAGTCGCAGCTTTGGTGCCTTACGCGGCGGTGGCAGGCATTTCCAGGTCGGCCCAGATCTTGGCGAAATAGGCCTGGAAGGCAGCGTCGGTGCGCAGCGCTACGGGATCGCGGCCTGCTTTGGGCAGATCGATGACATGCAGCGCCCGCACGGTCGCCGGGCGTGCGCTGAGCACCAGAACGCGGTCGGCCATGGCGATGGCTTCGCCGATGTCATGGGTGACCAGAATGGCGCTCTTGCCGTTTTCGGCGATGATGCGTGATACGTCGGCCTGCAGCAGCAGCCGGGTCTGGAAATCCAGCGCCGAGAACGGCTCATCCAGCAGGATCACCTGCGGATCGAATGCCAGCGTGCGCATGATGGCCACGCGCTGGCGCATGCCGCCTGACAAGGTTGCGGGCTTGGCGTTCTCGAAACCGGCTAGGCCGTAGGCGCGGATCAATTTCATGGCGATGTCGCGCGACGTCTGCCGCGGCACGCCGCGTACCTCCAAGCCGAGCATCACATTGTCGATGACGGAACGCCACGGCAGCAACAGATCCTTCTGAAGCATGTAGCCGACATGTCCTGCAGCATCGTCGACGCGGATGCCTGCGACCTCCACATGGCCGCGGGTCGGTTTCAGCAAACCGGCGATGACATTGAACAATGTGGACTTGCCACAGCCGGACGGGCCGACGATGGCCAAGGTTTCGCCTTGTCGCAGTTCAAAGCTGACGTCGCGGATGGCTTCAACATACTGCTTGCCGCTTCCGAAGGATGCGCCGACCTGTTCGGCCTTGAGCACAGCGGATGTGGACGACGACGACGTGGCGATTGGTGTCATGGCGTTCATGCGTCCACCTCACTGCAGAAGCCGAGTAGCATGTTATTGAAAACATCGGGGGTCACGGCGGTGAAGGCATGGGCGCCCCATTCCACTTCGTGAACGCGCGCGCCGGGAATGGCGGCAGCCAGTTGTTGCGAGAGATAGGCCGGCACTAGGCTGTCGTCCCGCGATGAGGCCAGCAGTGTCGGCGTTGCAATGGTCGCGAGAGCGTCGCCGGGGTCGAAGGCGAGAAACATGTCGATCCGCGCATTCATCGTCGCCGCTGTCGGGAAGTGCGCGAGGATGCGCTCTTCTTCCGCGTCGAGCTGCGCGGCATTGTCGGAAATCCATCGCGGCGGATAGAGAAACAGTGGCTGCGCACGCACATAGGCTTTCGGGCCGGACTGATTCAGGATCTGTTTGCGCACTTCGAAACAGCGCCGCAGGAACGGATCGGCGCGACCCCAGCCGTTCACCACCACCAGGCTGCGCAAGCGCGCGGGGTCGCGCAGGGCAAGTTCAATTCCGACGATGCCGCCGATGGCATGGCCCACCACATGTGCATTGCTGACACCGGCATGGTCGAGCACATGCGCGATGTCGTCGGCCATGCCCGAGATTGATCGTGGCGGCGCGGTGTTATCAGCGCTGCGGCCGGTGCCGACGTGGTCGTAGAGGATGACCTGGTGGCGCTGCGCGAGTGCTGCGACCTGCGGCGCCCAGAACGATCCGCTGCCGCCCATGCCGGCCGACATGAGGATCGCCGTTCCGTGTCCATGAGTTTCGTAATAGATGTCGGCGTCACCGCCGCTTGCATAGGGCATGGGTTGTCTTGCGGGTTCGAGCGATGGAAAGTCAGAAGCGCAGGCGGCGTTCGAGAATGTCGATCGCGCCGTACATCAGTAGCGCCACGGCCATGAGCGCGGCGATGCCGACCCACACGGCGTTCAAATCGTAGAGCACGCCGGCATAATAGATCATGTAGCCGAGGCCCTCTTTCGAGGCGATGTATTCGCCGACGACTGCGCCGATCAGCGCGAAGCCGACATTGAGACGGAAGGCGGACACGATCCACGGCATGGCGCCCGGAATGACGACAGTACGCCAGGTCTTCCATCGGCTGGCACCGAGCGAGCGCATCAACTTGATCAGGTCGCTATCGACTTCCTTGGCGCCCTGTTGCGCGGTGATCACCGCGACGATGAAGGTAATGATGGCGGCGATGGCGATCTTCGACGAGATGCCGATTCCGAACCACACGATAATCAAGGGTGCGAGTGCGATCTTCGGCAAGCCGTTGAGCGCGATGAGATAGGGGCGCAGCACCGCCGCGCTGGTGGGAAACAGCCAGAGCAGCAGCCCGACGGCGCTGCCGGCAATAGTGCCGATCAGGAATCCGGCGATGGCTTCCCAGGCAGTCAGCGCAGCATCGCGCAGGAGTTCTCCGTTGGCGATCAGAATAGAGGCCTTGGCGAAGATGCCGCTTGGCCGTCCGTAGAGATAGACCGCGATCCATTTGAAGCTGATCGCAATTTCCCAGGCAGCAAGTAACAGAGCTAGCAGTGCCACTTGCAGCAGCGCGATCCGCAGGACCGGCGGTATCAGCCGCCGCGCGACATTGGCTTGGGTGGCTTCGATGGTCGTCACATCAAGCTCGCTTGTGTGCGATCGACGCGATCTCGACGAGGCAATCCGGTTTCACCAGTCCGCACTGGATGCAGTAGCGAGCCGGCTTCTCGCCGGGGAAGTATTCGGCATAGACCTTATTGACGGCGCCGTAATTGGCCCAATCGGTTACGAAGATGGAGTTGAAGGTGACATCGGCCATCGTGGCGCCTGCGGCAGTCAGCACGCTCTTGATCGTCTCAAGGATGTGCCGGGTCTGCGCCGCCGCATCGCCGACATGAACGACGTCGTTGTTCTTGTCGAAGGCCAGCGTGCCGGACACATAGATCACGCCGTCGGCCATCATGCCGGGCGAGTAAGGTGCGAGCGGCGGATGAGTGCCGGGCGGAATAATCGCGCGATCTGTCATGGGATCCTCAGGCTTTCGTGGAGGTTTCAGTCTGCGCGAATGCGCGGCGGAAATCGGCTGTGCTGGAAACCCAGCCGAAGAAGGTTTCGATGTTGAAGACAGCCGCCTTCTGGACGTAGTCGGGGCCGGCCTGATGCGTCGCGTCTTCGAGCATCACGCCGAAATATTCGAGATGGAAGCCGTCGCGCAGAGTCGATTCCACGCAAACATTGGTGGCAACTCCGCAGAAGACGAGATTGCGGATGCCGCGCGCGCGCAGGATGCTGTCGAACTGGCTGTTGAAGAAGCCGCTGTAGCGCGGCTTCGGTACCACGATGTCGCCGGGCTGCGGCTGGAGTTCATCGACGAGCGCGTAGTCCCAGCCACCCTTGGCGAGCAGGCTGCCTTGCAATTCCGGGCGCGCGCGCATGGTCTTGAGTGCGTTCGATTTGTGCCAGTTCGGGGAGCCCGGACCGCCGGCCTCGACATAGTCGGCGTCCCAGCCGTTCTGGAAATAGATCACAGTGACGCCGGCCTCGCGCGCGACCTCCAGCGTCTCCTTGACGGCCACGATCGCTGCCTTGGCGCCGGTCACGTCGAAGCCCGCGAGATCCAGATAGCCGTTCGGCGACGCGTAGGCGTTCTGCATGTCGACCACGATGACTGCGGTCTCCTCGACCGCGAGCCGCAACGGCTCGGGGCGTGCGGGCAAGGTGACGTAGCGCCGTTCAGGCGGAAAGCTGGTTGAGACCGACATCACGCCAATCCGAATTCTTTGGTCGCTTTCTCGGCGAAGCGATTGTCGACCATTTGTGCATAGGGAAGCGTCGTTGAGACTGCGCCGCCGCCTTGTTCCAGCAACATCGCGCGATCCCATTCCTCGGCGGAGATGGTGGGGTTTTTCGGGATAGCCGTCTTGCTGCCAAAGAAGTTCTTCGTCGCATTTCCGACCACCGACGGCGAGACTTTCGGAAAGTACTTCTCTGCGACCTCGGTGAAGACAGCATTGTTCTCGTGCATCATCTTCTGCGCCTCGGCGATGGCGTTACAGAAGCCTTGCACCGCCTCCGGGTTGGAGGCGATCACGTCTTCGGTGGCCATGGCCGTCGTGAAACACAGCGGACCAAGCAGATCGGCGAATGATAGCGACGGTACGAGGCCAAACTGTTCGGCGCCGATGCTGATGTCCCATTCGAATGCGGTGGCGATGTCGGCACGGCCATCCTTGACGGCTGCGGCCTGGGCGCCCGGTGGCAATTCCAGGAAGGTGACGCCCGCTTCCTTGGGGTCGAACTTGCCAACCGTCTTCATCGCGTAAGTCGGGACCTGGATCGTCGAGGACGGAAATTTCAGCGTCGCGATGGTCTTGCCGCGGAGATCATCGATGGTGGTGATCTTGGTGTCCGGGCGGGTCATTCCCCACATCGATACGCCGCCGACGATCTTGGCGATATTCTTGAGCTTGCCGCCTTCACGCGTGGCGTTGACCGACATGCCAGGGCTGGTGACGCCGATCTGGCCGCGGCCGGACAGCAGGATCGGCACCGGCAGGGCGATGCCGCCCGCGGTCGACAGGTCGGTGTCGAGGCCGTGCTTGGTGAACAAGCCTTTGTCGGTTGCGACATAGAGCGAGGCATACATGCCGAGCCGGATGGCTTCCGACACCAGCACCTTGCGGCCGGCGGCAAAGGCCGGGCCTCCCAGGCCAGCAAACGGGGCCGCTGCGGCGCCAATGAGCGAATATTTGAGTAGGTTGCGCCTGTCGATCATGCCTCTGTCCCTCGCCGCCATTGCCGATGTCAGATGGTGTGCTGCATAGTTTTTAGCCGCAGCTGGTTTTCGCATAAAATTCTTGCACCCGTTAATTTCATTAACAAGTCGGGAAAAACAGATATATTTATCTGTAATGCTTATGAATATTGACCTCCGGCAACTCCGTGCCTTCGCCGAGGTGGTTCAGGCCGGCAGCTTCAGCCGGGCTGCGCGGAAACTTGGCGTCTCCCAGTCCGCCCTCAGCCAGGCCGTTCGCCAGCTCGAGGACGAGCTGCAGGTCCGGCTGCTGGACCGGACGACGCGCAGCGTTCAACTCAGCAAGGTCGGTGCCGAATTCCTGCCGGGGATCCAACGCCTGCTGGCGGATCTCGATCACCAAATTCAGGATTTACGCGATCTGCGCGAGCATCGCCGCGGCCATGTTACGGTGGCCTGCGTGCCGTCGGTGGCGTTGCGTCTGATGCCGGTGGTGTTGGCGAACTTCCAGCGCGAATATCCCATGGTGAGCGTGACGCTCAAGGAAGTGTCACGGCATCAGATCATTGCCGGGCTGCGCAGCGGCGACGCCGAGCTCGGCATCGCCAATGTGCCGGGTGAGGATGCGGATCTTGACGCGACGAAGCTGCTGACGGATCGTTTTGCGCTGGTAATGCGGCGGGATCATCAGCTGGCGTCACAAAGCACCGTGAACTGGATGGACGGCGTCGCTGCAGGCATGATCGCAATGGCGACCGGCACCGGGATCCGGCTGGAAATGGAACGCGGCCTGCAGGAACTGGGGCGTAGCAACCCGCTGCATGAGGCCGAACACCCGGCGACCCTGCTCGCCATGGTCGAGGCCGGCGTCGGCGTGGCGCCATTGCCAGGTCTGGCGTTGCCGGCGACGGACCACCCCGTGCTGACCTTCCGCAGGCTGCTTGATCCGGTCATCGAGCGCGATCTGTATCTGATCCGTCGCGTCGGGCGTGACCTGTCGCCGGCCGGTCGCGCGCTTTACCGCGGCATCCAGCTCGTGGCGCAATCGATCCGCGAGCGCACAGCGGCAGGATGGTAGCGAACACGCTTTGACCTTGCTCCCGTGAATCCCTATTTTGGGGTCGTGAATTCCCATTCCGCCCATTTGAGCCCGCCATGACCGCCTCGCTGAAAGCCATCGACGGATCGGCTGATCTGCCTGTCCTGATGAACGACCTCGCCCGGAGCGCCCGTGCGGCTGCGCGTGCGTTGGCGGTGGCCCCAACGGAACAGAAGAACCGGGCGCTTGCGGCCATGGAGCGCGCTATCCGTGCCGGTGTGCCTGCGATTCTGGCGGCCAATGCCGAGGATGTCGCCGAGGTGCGCGCCAATGGCGCCACATCGGCCTTTATCGATCGGCTGACCCTGACCGAAGCCCGCGTGCATGCGATGGCCGATGGCATCCGTGTGATCCATGACATCGCCGATCCCGTCGGCGCCGTCACCGAAAGCTGGCAGCGGCCGAATGGCATGACCATCGAGCGCGTGCGCGTACCGCTCGGCGTCGTTGCGGTGATTTTCGAAAGCCGTCCGAATGTTGCGGCGGATGCCGGCGTACTGTGTCTGAAGTCCGGAAATGCCGTGATCCTGCGCGGCGGTTCGGACAGTTTCCGCTCCTGCCGCGCGATTCACGAATGTCTGGTGCAGGGCCTGCGCGAGGCCGGTCTGCCTGAGGCTGCGATTACGCTGGTGCCAACCCGCGATCGTGCGGCGGTGGGGTTGCTACTGACCGGACTCAATGGTGGCGTCGATGTGATCGTGCCGCGGGGCGGCAAGAGCTTGGTTGCGCGTGTCGAGGCCGAAGCGCGTGTGCCGGTATTTGCGCATCTCGAAGGCGTCAATCACACCTATGTCGATCATGCCGCGAAGCTCGATATGGCGAAGTCGATCGTGCTGAATGCGAAGATGCGCCGGCCCGGTGTCTGCGGCGCGACGGAAACGTTGCTGATTGACCGCGCAGTCGTGGGCACGCATCTGAAGCCGCTGGTGGAGATGCTGATTGATGCCGGCTGCGAGGTGCGCGGTGACGCCGCCGTGCAGCAGGCCGATGCGCGCGTCAAGCCTGCAACGGACGAGGACTGGGACACCGAATACGAAGACGCGATCATTTCGGCCAGGGTCGTCGATGGTGTCGATGATGCGCTCGCGCATATTCGCGATCACGGTTCGCATCACACCGATGCCATCGTGACCGAGGACGTCGCGGTGGCCACGAAGTTTCTCAACGAGGTGGATTCGGCGATTGTACTGCATAACGCCTCGACGCAGTTTGCCGATGGCGGTGAATTCGGCTTCGGTGCAGAAATCGGAATCGCCACCGGCAAATTCCATGCGCGCGGCCCGGTCGGTGCCGAGCAGCTCACCAGTTTCAAATATCGCATTCACGGCACCGGACAGACCCGGCCGTGATGATGTGCGTTTCGGCGCGTGGAGACTGAATTGGATTTGCATTCAGTCCCGCCGGCGCAGGGCATACCGCCACATAGTCCCGGGATGCGGATCGGTCTGCTGGGCGGATCGTTCAATCCGCCGCATGCCGCGCATCGGGCTATCAGCCTGTTCGCGATGAAACGGCTGCAGCTGGATCGCGTCTGGTGGCTGGTGTCGCCGGGCAATCCGCTGAAGGATCAACGCAATCTGCACGATCTCGCCGAGCGCGCGGCGGCTGCGAAGGCGATGGCCGATCATCCGCGCATCGATATCACCTGTCTCGAGAGTGTCATCGGTACGCGCTATACCGTCGACACCATCAGCTACCTCCGACGTCGATGTTCGCAAGCACGATTTGTCTGGATCATGGGTGCCGACAATCTCGCCCAGTTTCATCGCTGGGAGAGCTGGCAGGTGATTGCCGGAGAGGTTCCCTTTGCGGTCATCGACCGGCCGCCGCAGAGCTTCCAGGGACTGGCATCGACCGCCGCCCAGGCCCTCGGCCGTTACCGGATACCGGAGCAGGACGCTGGGTCATTGGCCGACCTGAAGCCCCCCGCATGGGTATTTTTGACCGGTTTGAAGCTGAATCTGTCCTCCACCCGGCTGCGGAACCCGGATGGCAGCTGGAAGACGTAATTCCACAACACTCACCCGATAAGTGCTATAGGGCGGGCGCTGGAATATTGAATCCGGCATTCCCACATGCATACTTGATCTCACCGGGCGTCGGATTCGGCGTCCCAATACAGTGAAAGGAATGGTCCTCTGGCCACTTCTGTATTGTCCAAGACGGGCGCCAAGAAAGCCCCGTCAAAGGTTGCCCCACCCAAGAAGTCCGCTTCGGTAAAGAAGGCTGCCGCGCCTAAAAAGGCTGCCGCAACCAAAACCGCAAAGCCGAAGGCTGCAGCCAAGACACCCGCTGCTGCAAAAGCTGCACCGAAGGCTGTCATTCCGAAGAAGGTTGCTTCGCCCAAGGCAAAGAAATCTGCTGCGGTAGTGCGCGATAGCGCGACCGAAACGCTCAATCTCGTTCTCGCCCGCCTTGACGACATGAAGGCCGAGGAAACGGTGACCATCGACCTGCGCGGCAAGTCGGCTTTCTCCGATTACATGGTTGTGACCACCGGCCGGTCGAACCGCCATGTCGGCGCGGTGGCCGAAAATGTCGCCAAAGGTCTCAAGGAAGCCGGTCAGAAGAAGCTGCATGTCGAAGGCCTGTCCAATTGCGATTGGGTGCTGATCGATACCGGCGAAGTCATCCTGCATGTCTTCCGGCCTGAAGTTCGCGAATTCTACAATCTGGAACGTCTGTGGACGCAGAGTCCGTCGGATGAACCGCGGATCGACCTGAAGGCTGTTTGAGCCAGCGGCCATTCGGCAACGGCGCGACGCGTGCTAGTCTGTGCTGATGCATCTTCTTGTGATCTCCATCGGCAAGCTCAAGCAGGGTCCGGAACGCGAGCTCGCGGAACGGTACCGTGATCGCTTCGACGATATTGGCCGCAAGCTCGGTTTTCGCGGCCTTGCGATTCATGAAATTTCGGAAAGCCGCGCACGCGATGCGGCGACCCGGATCAATGAGGAAGCAGCGGCGATTTCGGCGCTGATTCCGGAAAAGGCTGTATTAGTAGCGCTCGACGAGCGTGGCAGCAGCGTCGACAGCGCCAGTTTTGCTCGCCATATCGGGAAGTGGCGGGACGAATCGGTGCCACATAATGTTTTTGTCATCGGCGGGGCGGACGGACTTTCGCCCGAATTGCGGCGCAAAGCCAAACTGAGCATTGCATTCGGCTCGGCGACCTGGCCGCATCAAATGGTTCGCGTCATGCTTCTGGAACAGATTTACCGGGCCGCTACAATTTTAGCTGGCCACCCGTATCACCGCGTTTAGCCCGCTGTGTTAGCTTAACGCGTTTGAAAGAAGGCGCTGTCGAAACCACGATGCTGTCACCGCGGTCCATTCCATCTGCACACGACGCCGTTCGCCGCGGGATGTCGAACGCATCGTCGTTGTCGATGATGGCACTATCAGCAACTCTTGTACCTGCGACTGTTGCAGGTTTTCTTGCAGGTTTGATGACGACCTCGGTCCGGGCGCAAACCGCTACGCCGATCCAGCAGGTCAATGCGCCGTCACCCGATATCATTCGTCAACGCGAGCAGGAGCTTGAAGCGGTCCGCGCGCAGCAGAAGAGCGCTGCGGAGCTGCAGGCGAAATTGAAAGCCGATATCGCGGCGATCGGACAGGATCGCGGCAAGCTCAGTCAGCAGCTCATCGATATTGCCGCCCGCGTCCGCAGCGTCGAAACCCGGATCGACGATGCCGAAGTACGATTGCGGCCGTTGGATGCGCGCGAGCAGAAGATCCGCGGTACGCTGGAATCGCGCCGCGGCGAAATCGTCGAAGTGTTGTCCGCCTTGCAGCGCGCCGGCCGCCGTGCGCCGCCGGCTTTGCTGGTGCGTCCCGAAGACGCGCTGAAGTCGCTGCGCACCGCGATGCTGCTCGGCTCCGTTGTGCCCGAGATGCGCGCGCGCGCCGAGCAACTGGTGGCTGACCTCAGCGAACTCGTGAATTTGCGCAAGGCGATCTCGACCGAGCGCGATCAGCTTGCCGGCGATCGCGACAAGCTGAAGGAAGAACAGACACGCCTCGCGTCCTTTACCGAGGAGCGCCAGAAGCAGCAGTCGGCTGCGGAAAAGGACATGGAAGCGGAAGCCGCGCGCGCGCTGACGTTGTCCCGTCAGGTCGACAGTCTGCAGGGCCTGATCGCGAAGATGGAGCAGGACTCCAAGGCGGCGGCGAAGGCAGCGGCCACAGCCAGTCTGCAGGGCACGCCGGCGGCGCTCAGCAACGGCAAGCCAAATATCGGCGCCTTCAAGGATCCCGGCCGGCTCAGTCCGGCGATCGCCTTTGCGTCGGCAAAGGGCATGCTCGCACTTCCGGTCAACGGGGTTAAAATTCGCAATTTCGGCGGTTCCGACGGTGTGGGTGGCGTCGAAAAGGGCATGTCACTGGCCGCACGGGCGGGTGCGCAGGTCACAACACCGTGTGACGGCTGGGTTGTTTATTCCGGTCCGTTCCGTAGCTATGGACAACTCTTGATCCTCAATGCCGGGGGCGGGTATCATGTCTTGATCGCCGGGATGGAGCGTATTTCGGTGAACATTGGTCAGTTCGTCCTTACCGGGGAACCGATCGCTGTCATGGGATCAACATCCCGGGTAGCATCCGTCCTTGCGGCCAATGCCAGCCAGCCTGTGCTTTATATCGAGTTCCGGAAAGACGGGACTCCCATTGATCCAGGCCCATGGTGGGCCGCTAACGAAGGCGAAAAGGTTCGCGGATGATGCGCAAGACTTCCATAATTCTGCTGAGTGCTGCCACTGGCGCCGCCTTGACGCTCTTCGTGACTCAGCCACGCGCCGTGTTCATGGGCACCAGTGCCCGCGCAGCGACCTCGGATACCTACCGCCAGCTCAACCTGTTCGGCGACGTGTTTGAGCGCGTCCGCAGCGACTATGTCGAGAAGCCCGACGACAGCAAGCTGGTCGAGTCGGCGATCTCCGGCATGCTCACCGGTCTCGATCCGCATTCCAGCTACATGGACGCCAAGAGCTTCCGCGACATGCAGGTGCAGACCCGCGGTGAGTTCGGCGGTCTCGGCATCGAAGTCACCATGGAAGACGGCCTGATCAAGGTGGTGTCGCCGATCGACGATACCCCGGCATCGAAGGCCGGTATCATGGCCAACGACATCATCACCAGTCTCGACGAGGAAGCCGTGCAGGGGCTCACCCTGAACCAGGCCGTCGAGAAGATGCGCGGTCCGGTCAATACGAAGATCAAGCTGAAGATCATCCGCAAGGGTCAGGACAATCCGCTCGACGTCACCCTCGTGCGCGACAACATCCGTGTTCGCTCGGTGCGTGCTCGCGTTGAAAGCGACGATATCGCTTACATCCGCATCACGACCTTCAACGAGCAGACCACCGAAGGCCTGAAGCGCGAGATCGCGGCCCAGACCGCGGCGATCGGTGCTGACAAGGTCAAGGGTTACATCATCGACCTCCGCAACAATCCCGGCGGTCTGCTTGAAGAAGCCGTCACCGTTTCCGACGCGTTCCTCGAGCGTGGCGAGATCGTCTCGACCCGCGGTCGTAACGCTGAAGAAACCCAGCGCCGCACGGCGCATGCTGGCGATCTGACCAAGGGCAAGCCGGTGGTCGTGCTGATCAATGGCGGTTCGGCTTCGGCATCGGAAATCGTCGCTGGCGCGCTGCAGGATCACAAGCGTGCGACCACGATCGGTACGCGCTCGTTTGGTAAGGGCTCGGTGCAGACCATCATCCCGCTGGGCTCCGGCAACGGTGCGCTGCGTCTGACCACGGCGCGTTACTTCACGCCGTCGGGTAAGTCGATCCAGGCCAAGGGTATCGTCCCGGACATCGAGATCGTGCAGGATGTGCCGGATGAGCTGAAGTCCCGCGACATCAAGGGCGAGGCTTCGCTCCGTGGCCATCTGAAGAACGATGGCGACGAGAAGACCGGTTCGCAGTCCTATGTGCCGCCGGATGCCAAGAATGACAAGGCGTTGAAGGCCGCTGCCGATTTGCTCCATGGCATCAAGGTGACGTCGAACGCAATCATCACGCCGCCGCCGGGAGCCGCTGCTGCTGCGGACAAGCCAGCAGACGATAAGGCGGCCGCCAAGCCGAACTGATCGGCGAATACGCATCAATTCTGCGGAAAGGGCGGCCTTCGGGTCGCCCTTTTTGTTGGAATCCTCCCAAAGGTATCCGATGTCCTTCCGGCTGCCGTGGCCACGACCGGGCGTGTTATTGTCCGGTCGGCTGATTCGGGAGATCCATGGCAGTGTCGGCGGACGATCTAAGCGCCCCGCTTGGACAAAAATCGACGCGTAAGCGGCGGTTCCGGCTGCCTTTTTCCGGAACACAGGCGCTTGCCACGATCCTTGCCCTGCTGCTGCTCGGTTTTGGCGGCGTTGCCATCTTCAACAATAACCCGATGGGCGGCGAGCCGGTTGCGCGTGTCGCGATCAAGGCGCCCGCCGCGACCGAGGACAAGGCTGCTGCGAAGCCTCCGGTCGAGGTCAAGCACGGTACGCCCGAGACGGCCAAGGCGCCTGAGGCTCCCGGCCAGAAGACCATCACCATCATTGATGGCTCCAGCGGCGCTCGTAAGGACGTCGTGGTGTCCAGCGAGGGCTCGGACAGCGCTGCGGTCGATGCACCGCCGCCGGTTATGACGGGTATTGATCAGAAACTATTGGAGAAATCCCGCCACGGCATGGTGCCGATCGCCATCGGCGCGCTGAAGCCGGTGACGGCCTATGCCGCCGGTTCCGAGGCCGAGCGCGCCAGGGCGATGAAGATGCCGAGCATTTCCATCGTCATTGGGGGCCTCGGCGTTGGTGCAGCCAAGACCACCGATGCCATCATGAAGCTGCCGCCGGCCGTGACGCTGGGCTTCACGCCCTATGGCTCGGATCCCGGCAAACTGGTCGAGCGCGCCCGTGCGCAGCGCCACGAGGTGCTGCTGCAGCTGCCGATGGAGCCGTTCGACTATCCTGACAACGATCCCGGCCCGCAGACGCTGTTGTCCTCGGCTACGGCCGAGCAGAACCTCGATCGCATGATGTGGCATATGAGCCGCTTCCAGGGCTATGTCGGCGTGGCCAATTTCATGGGCGCGCGCTTCATCGCCACGGATACGGCCATGCAGCCGATTGCACGCGAGGCCAGCAAGCGCGGGCTTGCATTGTTCGACGATGGCTCGACGCCGCGCAGCGTTGCCGCCGCAGCCGCCGAAGGGCAGGGCATGCCCTTCGCACGCTCCGATGTCGCCATCGACGCGGTCCCGACCTCCGCAGACATCGACAAGGCGCTGGCGCGGCTCGAGGGGCTGGCCAAGGAGCGGGGTGTGGCTGTCGGCGTCGCTTCGGCGCTGCCGATCTCGATCGAACGTATCAGCGCCTGGGCAAAAACCCTTGAAAGCCGCGGGGTCATGCTGGTGCCATTGACAACCGCGATGCTGAAATCAAAATCAAGCTAGCGTCTTTGGGCTAGGGTGAATTCGGCACGGCCGAATCGCTGCGATTCAGCAAGGTCGAATCGCTGCGTAAAGAGTGCTCGAACGGACGCGAGAGGCATTGACGGAATGGCGCGCTACGAAGACCTGCCCTATCGAACTTGTGTCGGAATGATGCTGATCAACCCGCAAGGGCTCGTCTTTATCGGTCGACGTGCCGGCGGTATCGAGCACGTCGATGACATGCATGTCTGGCAGATGCCGCAGGGCGGCGTCGATCCCGGTGAGGACACCTGGGAGGCAGCCAAGCGCGAGCTCTATGAAGAAACCAGTGTCCAATCGGTCGAGAAGCTCGGCGAAGTGCCGGACTGGTTGATCTACGACATTCCCCGCACGGTGGCCGGGCGGGCCTGGAAGGGTCGCTATCGCGGCCAGCGGCAGAAATGGTTCGCCGTACGCTTCACCGGCGATGACAAGGAAATCAACGTCACGCATCCCCCGGGTGGCCACAAGGCCGAGTTCATCAATTGGCGCTGGGAGCCGATGAAGAACCTTCCGGAGCTGATCGTGCCGTTCAAGCGCCCCGTCTATGAGCGGGTGGTGAAGGAATTTGCCGGTCTGGCGGACGGCTAGTACTGGAATGACGGACAACCGGCCCTATCGCCCCAATGTGGGCGTCGCACTGTTCAATGCCGACGGCAAAGTTCTGATCGGCCGCCGTTTCAAGGATGACGGGCCAGAGATCATCCTGCCGGGCCTGGAATGGCAGATGCCTCAGGGTGGTATCGATCCCGACGAAGATCCTCGCGTCGCCGTGATGCGCGAATTATGGGAAGAGACTGGCGTCAGCCATGCCGACTATCTCGGCGAGACCGGCTGGATGACCTACGACTTCATCCCGTTCGAGAACCCCAGCCATCGCTTTGCGCAGTTCCGCGGGCAACGGCAGAAGTGGTTTGCACTGAAATTCACCGGGGATGATGCCGAAGTCGATCCGCTCACGCCGCGCAACGGTCAACCGCCTGAATTCGACGCCTGGCGTTGGGAGCGGCTGGATCGCGTCGCGGATCTCGTGGTGCCGTTCCGGCGGGAGGTCTATCGCGCCGTGGCCGAGAGTTTCGCGAAATTTGTCTGAAGCCAAGCCCTGACGAAACGAAGCGCTACCCGGGCTATAGCGCTTAGTGCATCGCCGTTGAGGTGATGTGCTGCTGGATGACCTTGAAGTGGTCGAGGCGCTCGATGGCGCGGTCCAGAGCGGAGCCTTCCTTCTCGGCCAGCTTCTCTTCCATCTCGGCGATGTCCTTGGCGAAAGCTTCGCGGTCCAGCTCGGCGATCGACGTCGCGACGTCAGCAAGAACCGTCAAGCCCTTGTCCGAGACTTCGGCAAGGCCGCCGAGCACAATGATCTTCTCATGCTTGCCACCGTTGGTGACAGTCATGATGCCCGGACGCAACGCAATCACCACAGGTGCGTGGCCGGCCATCACGCCGACATCACCCTCAGCGCCCGGGATATCGACCTGCTCGACTTCGCCTGTGAAAGCGAGCTTTTCCGGCGAGACGAGATCGAAGTGGAACGTGGCCATCGGTAGCTACTCTCTTGGCTGTCACCCGCGAACACGGTCCGCGGTCTATCAGTCAGAATCTGCAGTCGGAACAATTCAATCCGCTGCCGGGCAGAGCCCGACAGCGGCAATCTTCTTTGATCAAGCGGCTTCCGCAGCCAGCTTCTTGCCCTTCTCGACGGCTTCTTCGATCGCACCGACCATGTAGAAGGCGGCTTCCGGCAGATGATCGTACTTGCCTTCGCAGATCGCGCGGAAACCCTTGATGGTGTCGGCGAGCTCGACGAACTTGCCCGGCGAACCCGTGAAGATTTCAGCGACGAAGAACGGCTGCGACAGGAAGCGCTCGATCTTGCGGGCGCGGGCCACGGCCAGCTTGTCCTCTTCCGACAGTTCGTCCATGCCGAGAATGGCGATGATGTCCTGCAGCGACTTGTACTTCTGCAGCACCTGCTGAACCATACGCGCGGTCTCGTAGTGCTCCTGGCCGACGATCAGCGGGGACAGCATGCGCGAGGTGGAGTCGAGCGGATCCACTGCGGGGTAGATGCCCTTTTCCGAAATCGCACGGTTGAGCACGGTCGTCGCGTCCAAATGGGCGAACGAGGTCGCGGGCGCCGGATCGGTCAAGTCGTCGGCCGGAACGTAGATGGCCTGCACCGAGGTGATCGAACCCTTATGCGTGGTGGTGATACGCTCCTGCAGCGCGCCCATGTCGGTCGCGAGAGTTGGCTGGTAACCCACCGCCGAAGGAATGCGGCCGAGCAGCGCCGACACTTCCGAACCTGCCTGGGTGAAGCGGAAGATATTGTCGATAAAGAACAGCACGTCCTGGCCCTGATCGCGGAAGTGCTCGGCGACGGTCAGACCGGACAGAGCAACGCGCATGCGGGCGCCCGGAGGCTCGTTCATCTGGCCGAACACGAGAGCGCACTTCGACTTCACGGCCGGATCCGGATTGTGCGGATCGGCGTTCACCTTGGACTCGATGAACTCGTGATAGAGATCGTTACCTTCGCGGGTACGCTCGCCGACGCCGGCGAACACCGAGTTGCCGCCGTGCGCCTTCGCGACGTTGTTGATCAGTTCCTGAATGAGAACCGTCTTGCCGACGCCGGCGCCGCCGAACAGGCCGATCTTGCCGCCCTTGGCGTAAGGCGCAAGCAGATCGACGACCTTGATGCCCGTGACGAGAATTTCAGCCTCGGTGGACTGCTCGGTATACATCGGCGCTTCCTGATGGATAGCGCGGTTGCCTTCCGAAGCGATCGGACCGCCTTCATCGATCGGCTCGCCGATCACGTTCATGATACGGCCAAGGGTGCCGACGCCAACTGGAACCTGGATCGGCGAGCCAGTGTCGGTGACTTCCTGACCGCGGACCAGACCTTCAGTGGTGTCCATCGCGATGGTGCGGACGGTCGATTCGCCGAGATGCTGGGCGACTTCGAGAACCAGGCGGTTGCCACCGTTCTTGGTTTCGATCGCGTTCAGAATTGCGGGCAGGTAGCCTTCGAACTGCACGTCGACGACGGCGCCGATGACCTGGGTGATACGTCCGGTCTGGTTGGCGGATGCGGCCATGAAAACTTCTCCATAAACTTCAAGGACTCGGAAGTCCGAAACTTGAACGGCGGCCCATGAGGCCGGAAGGTTGTTGTTAGATCGCCTCGGCGCCGGAGATGATTTCGATCAGCTCCTTCGTAATCATCGCCTGGCGGGTGCGGTTGTAGATCAATGTCTGCTTGCGGATCATGTCGCCGGCGTTGCGCGTAGCGTTGTCCATCGAGCTCATCTGCGCGCCGTAGAACGAAGCGTTGTTCTCGAGCAGAGCGCGGAAGATCTGCACCGCAAGATTGCGCGGCAGCAGGCCGTCGAGGATCTCATCTTCGGCAGGCTCGTAGTCGTAGCTCGGCGTTGGGCCGGCATCGGCTTTAGGCGCCTCGACCACCAGGGGAATGATCTGCTGGGCGGTCGGGATTTGCGCGATCACCGACTTGAAGCGGGAATAGAACAGCGTGCAGACGTCGAATTCGCCAGTGTTGAAGAGTTCGAGAACCTTCTTGGCGATGTCGTTGGCATTGACGAAGCCGAGCTGACGCACCGAACGCAGTTCGAGATGACCGACGATCTGCTTGTCGAAGTTACGGCGCAGTTGCTCGTAGCCCTTGCGGCCAACGCAGAAGAATTTGACCGTCTTGCCCTGGTTCATCAGCGCCAGTGCGCGTTCGCGCGCCAGACGGACGATCGAGGAATTGAAAGCGCCGCACAGGCCACGCTCGCCGGTGCAGACCAGCAGCAGATGAACCTGATCCTTGCCGGTGCCGACGAGCAGCGCCGGGCCGGAGCCTGCCGTTGTAGCGCCGGCAATGCTGGCGATCACGGTATCCATCTTCTCGGCGTAAGGACGTGCAGCTTCGGCAGCGGTCTGCGCACGACGCAGCTTCGACGCTGCGACCATCTGCATCGCCTTGGTGATCTTCTGCGTCGCCTTGGTCGAGGCGATGCGGACGCGCATGTCTTTAAGTGAGGCCATTCTCAGTCCACCCCGGCGATCTGGCCGTTTGGCCGATCGCGAACCTCTCGTTCGAAACGCCCGACCTCGTGCCGGACATCAACGCGAATGGCCGGCGGGAGCCGGCCATTCATTGACAGTATTAAGCAGCGTAGGTCTTCGCGAAGCCTTCGACGACGGCCTTGAGCTGGGCGGCGACGTCATCCTTGAGATCGCGGCTGTCGCGGATCGCGTTGAGGATCTCGACGTTCTTGCCGCGCAGCAGCGACAGAAGACCGTCTTCGAAGCCCCGAACCTTGGCGATCGGCAGAGTGTCGAGATAGCCGTTGGTGCCGGCCCAGATCACGCAAACCTGCTCTTCCATCTTCAGCGGCGAGAACTGCGGCTGCTTCAGGAGTTCGGTCAGACGTGCGCCGCGGTTCAGCAGGCGCTGGGTCGAAGCGTCGAGGTCCGAGCCGAACTGCGCAAAGGCCGCCATCTCGCGGTACTGCGCGAGCTCACCCTTGATCTTGCCGGCGACCTTCTTCATCGCCTTGGTCTGCGCGGCGGAGCCGACGCGCGACACGGACAGACCGACGTTCACGGCAGGGCGGATGCCCTGGAAGAACAGATCGGTTTCAAGGAAGATCTGACCGTCAGTGATCGAAATCACGTTGGTCGGAATGTAGGCGGACACGTCGTTGGCCTGGGTTTCGATGACCGGCAGCGCCGTCAGCGAACCATTGCCCTGGGAATCATTGAGCTTCGCAGCGCGTTCGAGCAGACGCGAGTGAAGATAGAACACGTCGCCCGGATAGGCTTCGCGGCCTGGCGGACGGCGCAGCAGCAGCGACATCTGGCGGTAAGCAACGGCCTGCTTCGAGAGATCATCATAGATGATGACGGCGTGCATGCCGTTGTCGCGGAAGAATTCGCCGATCGTGCAGCCGGTGAACGGCGCGATATACTGCATCGGAGCCGGATCGGAAGCGGTCGCAGCGACGACGACGGAGTATTCCATCGCACCCTGCTCTTCGAGCACCTTCACGAACTGAGCGACGGTCGAACGCTTCTGACCGACGGCGACGTACACGCAGTACAGCTTCTGGCTCTCGGGAGCGCCAGCAACGTTCAGCGACTTCTGATTCAGGATGGTGTCGAGCGCGATTGCGGTCTTGCCGGTCTGACGGTCACCGATGATCAGCTCGCGCTGGCCACGGCCGACCGGGATCAGAGCGTCGACCGACTTCAGGCCGGTTGCCATCGGCTCGTTGACCGACTTGCGCGGAATGATGCCCGGTGCCTTGACGTCGACGCGCATACGCTTGTCGGCCTGGATCGGACCCTTGCCATCGATCGGATTGCCGAGCGCGTCGACCACGCGGCCGAGCAGACCCTTGCCAACCGGCGCGTCCACGATCGAACGGGTGCGCTTAACAGTCTGGCCTTCTTTAATTTCGCGGTCAGCGCCGAAAATAACGACACCGACGTTGTCGGTTTCGAGGTTCAGCGCCATGCCGCGGGTGCCGTTCTCGAATTCGACCATTTCACCAGCCTGGACGTTGTCGAGGCCGTAGACGCGGGCAATGCCGTCGCCGACGGACAACACCTGTCCGACTTCAGAAACTTCAGCTTCCTGGCCGAAATTCTTGATCTGGTCTTTGAGGATCGCGGAAATTTCTGCGGCGCGGATGTCCATCAGCCTGCCTCTTTCATCGAGTGCTTGATCGAGTTGAGTTTGGTGCGAAGCGAGCTGTCCACCATGCGGCTGCCGAGCTTAACGACAAGCCCGCCGATGATGGACGGATCGACTTTCACGTTGAGCGCGACGTCCTTGCCCGTCACTGACTTCAGCGCGGTCTTGAGAGCGTCGAGATTCTTGTCACTGAGCGGCTCGGCGACGGTGACGTCAGCCGTGGCTTCGCCCTTAAACTTGGCTACCAGCGCATTGAAGCCGCGGGCCACGTCGCCAATGGCGAACAGGCGGCGGTTGGCGGTGAGGACCTTGAGAAAGTTGGCGGTGATGCCGGTAATTCCGGCTTTCTCCAGAACCGAAGCGAGGGCCTTGCCCTGAATCTCGGCAGAGAACACCGGACTGCGAACCAGTCGCGCCAGGTCGGCGCTGTCGGCCAGCATCGCTGCGAATTTGTCGAGATCGGCCTTCACCGCATCGACGGACTTTTCGTCACGCGCCAGCTCAAACAGAGCCGTTGCATAACGACCGGACATTCCCGAAACCGACGGATCTTGTGTTGCCACGAATTGCGCTCTTCAGGCTGTCAAACTCGCAAGGGAATAACTATCGCCTGAATGTGGCGCCTAGCGATCCAAGTCCTTGGAATTCAAGCGGGACTTCGATTTTTAGGTCACAACAAAATGTCGTGACCCGTTCAAATCGCGGCTTTGCTAACATAGCCCGCGCGCTGGTGCAACGCGACGAAAGCGTTTGATGATGCCTTGTCGCAGGCCCTCGCAAAGAATCATTTCAGGGAGATGTGACGCGCCAATCGGGTCGCTGACGGAGTGTTCATCGTCCATCTCCGAGGCGGAATTTCTTATTCCGCATGACGGTACACGGTGCCGATTCTTTTGAATCACGCAACGTCGAGTACGGTGAGTCGGCAATTGAAATCGCGGCGGGCAGCGCGGCGTGCGCGTTTCATGTCACCGTTTCGGACTGCTTAACATTTACTTACCGAATGCTATCCATGCACGGCGATCACTTAGCTATTCAGTATAGTTATGTAATGTGCAGTATATTTAATAGTTAAAAATTCATTAAAGCGGCTCATTAGGCATGTTCTGTTCCATCACAAGATATTTCATCTGGTCATGGAACGATTGCGTTGCCTATTTTACGCCTCATTACGTCGTCAAACGCTCAGCCAATGAAATTGGGACGGGGGTCCACTTGCCACATTTGTGGCAATACTGTCTGAGGGACAACAACTTATGCTGCGTTACGGAAAATCGACGCTGGGCGCTATCGCCCGGCCGCGTACGGCAATCGCTGTCATGACTGCCGCTCTTGTTCTCGGGGGAACGGTTTCAGAGGCTTCGGCCAAATCCCGGCACCATCGCCATCACCACAAGCACCATCACGTCGCCAAGGCTTCGCCGTCGCTGTTCGATGCCAATGCGTCGATCGCGCCGACCACCGGCGGCCGTAGCTTCTCTGGCGTTGCGTCTTATTACGGCAATGAGTCCGGCAGCCGCACCGCGTCGGGTCAGCGCTTCAATCAGAATGCGATGACCGCCGCGCATCGTTCGCTGCCGTTCGGCACCAAGCTGCGCGTGACCCATGGCGGTCGCAGCGTTGTCGTCACCGTCAATGATCGCGGACCATTCATCCGTGGCCGCGTACTCGACCTGTCGAAAGGCGCAGCGAGCGCGATCGGTTTGACTGGGCGTGGCGTCGGCCGCGTCGTTGCGGAAGTCATGTAAGCAAGACAAACGCGTCGCGTCCCTGATCTTCCAAGTTCAGTAGCGTTGTGTGTGTATTGAGTAGAGTAAGCGTTGAGTAAAAGAGCCTGCTGTCATCAAAAGACAGCAGGCTTTTTTTGTTTTTGCGTTGTCAATTCACACCGTCATTCCAGGTTCGCTCGCAAGAGTGAGCCTTCCGGAATGACGAAGCTCAAAGAAAGCTCTGCGGATCGACATCGACTTCGAGCTTTAGGTTGCCTGTAGGCTTTGGGCCGTGCGCCAGCCAGTCGCGGAGATAGTGCGACAGGTCGACATTGCGCGCCGACTTCACCAGCAGGCGAAAACGATAGCGGCCTTTGATCACGGCGAGCGGTGCTTCGGCGGGGCCGAGCACCATGATGCGCTCGTCGATCGGTGCTACGGCGGCGAGCTTGCGCGCATAGCCCTCCGTGGTTGGCCGCTCCCCGCCTGAGATGATCAGGCTCGCCAGTCGACCGAAGGGTGGATAGCCCGCGCGCTCGCGGGCCTCGATCTCGCTGGCGTAAAACGCTTCGCGGTCGTTTGCGATCAGCGCCTTCATCACCGGATGTTCCGGCTGATGGGTCTGCAGATAGCCGATGCCGCGGCCCTGTTCACGTCCGGCGCGGCCGATGACCTGATTGAGCATCTGATAGGTGCGCTCCGCGGCGCGCGGATCGCCATTGCCGAGGCCTAGATCGGCGTCGATGACGCCAACCAGATTGAGCCGCGGGAAGTTATGGCCCTTGGCCACGAGTTGCGTGCCGATGATGACATCGACACGGCCCTCTGCGATCTCGGCCAGCTCCGTGCGCATCGCATCGATCGACGTAATAAGATCGCTCGACAGCACCATGGTGCGCGCGTCCGGGAACAGGCTCGCCGCTTCCTCCTGCAAGCGCTCGACGCCCGGGCCAACGGCGACCAGCGATTCTTCGGCCTGGCAATGCGGGCATTGATGCGGGCGATGCATCGAGAAACCGCAGTGGTGGCACACCAACCGCTGCCGAAAGCGATGATCGACCAACCACGCATCGCAGATCGTGCAGGCAAACCGGTGTCCGCAGCCGCGGCACAGCGTCAGCGGCGCATAACCGCGGCGATTGAGGAACAGCAGCGCCTGTTCCTTGCGCTCGATGGCGATCTGGATTTTCCCGGCGAGGCGCGGTGCGATGAAGCGGCCGCGCATCGGCCCTTCGCGGCGCAGGTCGATGGCTTCGATATGCGGCATGTGCTGGCCGCCGAAGCGCGATGGCAGAGCGATGCGCTGATAGCGCCCCTTGCGCGCGTTGACCTCGGACTCGACCGATGGCGTGGCAGAAGCGAGCACGATGGGGATCTTCGCAATCGATGCGCGCACCACCGCCATATCGCGGGCGTGGTAATGCGCGCCTTCGTCCTGCTTGTAGGCTTGGTCATGTTCCTCATCGACGATGATCAGGCCGAGTTTCGCGTAAGGCAGAAACAGCGCCGAACGCGCACCGACGATGACATGGGCCTCGCCATTGGCGATCGACGCCCAGTTGCGCGCGCGGGTGCGCGGTGTCAGTTCGGAATGCCACTCCAGCGGCCGCACGCCGAAGCGTTTTGAGAAGCGCTCCAGGAATTGCCCCGTCAGCGCAATTTCGGGCATCAGGATCAGCACCTGTTCGCCGCGCCTGATCACCTCGGCAACCGCCTCGAAATACACCTCGGTCTTGCCGGAGCCGGTGACACCGTCGAGCAGGGCGGCGTGAAAATCTCCCTTGGCGGCGAAGGTCCGCATCGCCTCAGCCGCGACGGCCTGGTCATCTGAAAAGTCTGGTTCGGCGAAGGTGGGATCAGGCGCTGGCGGCGGCAGCGCGCGGGGCATGGCTTCAATAGCAAGCGTGCCTTCATCGACGAGGCCGTCGATTACGCCTGCGCTGACGCCGGCCTCCTTGGCTGCCTCAGACTTCGCGTGCAGCAACCCGTCCGATAGGATCTCGATCAGCCGTGCGCGTGCCGAGGTCATGCGCTTGGGCACTTCGCCGACCAGGCGGACGCCCATGCGCACTCGCTCTGGGCCGAGATGCTCGCCCATCCGCAGCGTCATCTTCATGACCATGCCGCGTGCGGACAGAGTGTAATTCGCCACCCAGTCGACCAGGCTGCGCAATTCCTGCTTCAGCGGGGGGACATCGAATTTTTCGCCAACCTCTTTCAGGCGGTTGTGCAGGCGGGGGTCGGGATTGGCATTTTCTGCCCAGACCACGCCGATCACCTCGCGGGCGCCGAGTGGCACGCTGACGACATCGCCGGGCTGCAGATCGAGGCCACGAGGCACGCGATAGGAATAAGCCTGGTTCAGCGCGACCGGCACCAGCACGTCAACGACGCCAGACGATGTTTTGGTGCGCGCAGCTTCGTCCATCGGCGGAATCAGACTCGAAATGGGGTATCCGCTAACCTAAGCTCGCGGTGCGGGCCGGACCAGTGCCGGCCGTGTGGCCCGGTCTTATGACCGATGGGCCGCCGCGACAATGAAACAAAAACAATAAGCCAAAGGGAGACCCTTCATGGGCCACAGGCTCGCCGGGGCAATCGCCTCATTCGTTATGTTTTCCGCCGTCGTGATACCTGCCCTGGCGCAGGACCGGATGCCGCCGATCCCGGCCGACAAATACACCGAAGCGCAGAAGAGAGCCGCCGAGGAGTTCGCCGGCGGCCGGGGCTACGAGGTCCGTGGCCCCTTCGTGCCGCTGATTCGCAGCCCGGAAGTGATGCTGCGCGCCAAGGCGATGGGCGATCATCTCAGGTTCAAGAGCGTACTGGCGCCGCGGCTCAGCGAAATGATCATCCTGATCACCGCACGCGAATGGACCCAGCAATATGAGTGGGTTGCGCATCATGACATCGCGATCAAGGCCGGCCTGCGCAACGACATCGCCGATGCGATTGCCGATGGCCGGCGTCCTGTTGGCATGGCCGAGGACGAAGAGGCCGCCTACGACATGTCGATCGAAATTCACCAAAGTGAAACGAGCAGGGTGTGATAATCTCCGCCCGTTCGCGTACCGCGAACTGCAAGGCATCCCGATGGCCAAGCTTTCCGACAAGAAACCAGCCGAAGCCAAATCAGGTGGGCCGGCGCCGATCGACCTCATCTGTGCGGATGCCGACGTCTCGCTGCAGATGACGCGGTGGCTGTCACATCTCCGCGCCGAGCGGCGGCTGTCGCCAAAGACGCTCGAAGCCTATGCGCGCGACGTCCGGCAGTTTCTGACATTTCTCGCCGAACACTGGGGCGCGCTCGTCTCGCTGCCGCGTTTCGCCAAGCTGGAGACCAGCGATGTCCGTGCCTTCATGGCGGCGCGGCGCGGCGATGATATCGGCGGCCGCTCGCTGATGCGCGCGCTGGCCGGTCTACGGTCATTCGGTCGTTTTCTAGAGCGCGAAGGCAAGGGCAATGTCGGTGCGTTGTCCGCGATTCGCGCGCCGAAAATCGGCAAGAGCCTGCCGAAACCGTTGCAGATGGTCTCGGCCAAGCGCCTCGCCGATGCGGATGAGCGCGCGGGCGAAAATCGCGATCCGTGGATCTGGGCGCGCGACGCCGCAGTCATGGCATTGCTGTATGGTTCGGGCTTGCGTATCTCCGAAGCCCTTGGTCTGTCGCGCCGCGATGTGCCGGCACCCGGTGCCGGTGACGTACTGATCGTCAATGGCAAAGGCAACAAGACCCGCATGGTACCCGTGTTGCAGAATGTGCTGGAGCTCATCGCCGACTATGCGGCGCAGTGTCCGCACCCGCTGCCTGCCGAAGGACCGATGTTTGTCGGTGCGCGGGGCGGCCCGCTCAGTCCCCGGATCATCCAGTTGACCATGGAGCGGATGCGCGGCGCGCTCGGCCTGCCCGACAGCGCCACGCCGCACGCGCTGCGCCATTCCTTTGCCACCCATCTGCTGACTCGCGGTGGTGACCTCCGCGCGATCCAGGAATTGCTCGGCCACGCCTCGCTGTCGACCACACAGATCTATACCGGCATCGACACCGAGCGGTTGTTCGAGGTCTACAAGACCGCACACCCGCGAGCGTAGGGCCAGGCAAACCCCAGCTGTAGTAGAAGTGTCATGAGCTGCCCCTTGCGAAGTCGCCGCGGTTCGGTCAAATCGACACATCGACCAACCGGAGGGGATTACGATGGGTGCGCACGAAAGTATGGAGCACGCGGAGCATGCCGAGCATGCGTCCGGCTCGAACAAGAATATTGCACTGCTGATTGCCGTGATCGCGCTGTTTCTGGCGTTCTCGGAAACCCTCGGCAAGGGCGCGCAAACCGAATCCATCAGCAAGAACGTCGAGGCATCCAACCTCTGGGCGTTCTTCCAGGCCAAAAGCATCCGCCGCACCGTCGTTCAGGCGACATCGGACCAGGCCAGGCTCAGCCTCGGCCTGATGGGTGACGATGCCGCCAAGGCCGCACTGTCCAAGCAGATCGACGACTGGAAGAAGACCGCGGATCGTTACCGCTCCGAGCCGGAGACTGGCGAAGGCTCCGAACAACTCGCCGCCCGTGCCAAGGAAGCCGAGCACGCGCGCGACCTCGCAATGGCGCGTTATCATCACTATGAAGTGGCCTCCGCCGCATTCCAGATCGGCATTGTGCTGGCGTCGGCCACGATCATCACCGGCATGATCGCGCTGGCCTGGGTATCAGGTGCACTGGCAATTGCCGGCGTCGCCTTTACCGCGATCGGCCTGTTCGCGCCGCATGCGGTTCATCTCATGTAACGACTTAAGCCGAAGCGGTCCGGCATAGCTGCAGGACCGCTTCGGAAAAGGCCTTGGGCGCTTCCTGCGGTACATTGTGGCCAACGCCCGCGATGACGCGGCGCTCGTAAGGGCCCGTAAAATACTGGCCGTGATTCTCGGAATTCCTTACGGGTCCAATACCATCGTCAGCGCCGTGCAGAACGATAGTCGGGACATCGATCTTCGGCTGCGCCGCAAGCTGGGTCTCCAGAAAAGCATAATTCGGATCGCCGGCGACGCTGCCGGTACGGTGCATATAAGAGTGCACGACCACATCGACGAAGTCATCGTTGTCGAAGGCCGATGCCGAGCGCTCGAATGTCGCGTCGTCGAACGCCCAGCTCGGCGACCACATCTTCCAGAGCAGTTTGGCTAGTGCGTCGCGGTTCTGGATCAGGCCGTTGCGGCCGCGTTCGGTATGGAAATAATACTGATACCACTGTCGCGCTTCCTGCTCGGGAGCGGATGGCCGCGCCGCATTCGTCAGGTCCTGGATGTTGTAGCCGGTGCAACTGACGAGACCGTGTACGCGTTCGGGCCATAGCGCGGAGACGACGCAGGCCGCGCGCCCGCCCCAGTCATAGCCTGCGACAACAGCCTTGCCGATACGCAGCGCGTTCATCAGCTCCAGCAGATCCTGTCCGAGCGCAGCCTGTTGCCCCGAGCGGATGGTCGCGCTGGAAAGAAACCGCGTTGGCCCATAGCCACGCAGATAGGGCACGATGGTGCGGAAGCCAGCGGCGTTGATGATGTCGACCGCGTCGTCATAGCCTCTGATGTCATAGGGAAAACCATGCATCAGCAGGACGGGTAGGCCGTCATTCGGTCCGCTATGTTCATAAGCAATATCGAGAAGGGGAGTTTGGATGCGTGCCAGTTCAGCCAAGTTGCTCTCCCGTTCGGTCTACCGCGCCGAATGCGCCCGATGACGCAGCCGTTGTACCAGCCGCATCCAACGCGATGATGAATTGGAGCGGAACACCGCCATCGCCGCCTTGATTCTTGCAGTCACAGGCGCGACCAATTCGCCAGCCCGGCGGCGGATGTCGAGAACGAATTCGTAGAGCTTCCGAAACCAGTTCATCTGCAGCAGCTTCGGCCGCGTCACATCGAAGATGAACGCGGCGACGCCGACGCCGAGAAACTTGCTGAACACGATGAGCGCGAAAGCGCTGATCCAATACTGATGCATGAGCAGCCAGGCGCCGGCCAGCTTCAACGGAAACAGCAGGATCGCCGGAATAATAAACACGGCCAGCGTCAACATCGGCGACAGCCGCGCGATCCGCGCGGCCAGCCATTCCTTGAATGCGCGCAGCGGAATCGCTGCAACGATGCGTGCGACGACCGGTTCGAGATGATCCCACAGCCACGCCTCGATCAGGAAGATCAAGGCCAGGAAGAACCATAGCGGCTGCAGCACGCGTCGCATCATGGCGTTTGTCTCCCAGCCGGCGTCGCGCCGGCCGTGACTCACATATGGATAGCGCGCTTGGCTACTGCAAATGCAGCTTCCTTCACCGCCTCGGAGCGGGTCGGATGGGCATGGCAGGTGCGGGCCAGATCTTCGGCGGAACCGCCGAATTCCATCAGCACGCAGGCCTCGTGGATCATTTCGCCGACTTCGCGGCCGATCATATGCACGCCGAGCACGCGATCGGTCTTCGCATCTGCGAGAATCTTCACGAAACCATCGGTGGTCTGGTTGACCTTGGAGCGGCCATTGGCCGTGAACGGGAACTTGCCGACATTGTAAGCGATACCGGCAGCCTTGAGCTCTTCCTCGGTCTTGCCGACGGCGGCGACTTCCGGCGTGGTGTAGACGACGCCCGGGATTACGTCATAGTTCACATGACCAGCCTGACCTGCAAGAATCTCGGCGCAGGCAACGCCTTCGTCTTCCGCCTTGTGCGCCAGCATCGGGCCCGCGACGACGTCGCCGATAGCGTAGACGCCCTTCACATTGCTTGAGAAGTGATGGTCGATCTTGACGCGGCCGCGCTCGTCGAGTTCGACGCCAGCTTCCTTGAGGCCAAGTGCTTCGGTGTAAGCCACGCGTCCGATCGCCACGAGAATCACGTCGGCTTCGATGGACTCGGCAGCGCCGCCCGCGGCTGGCTCGATCTGCGCCTTCAGTTTCTTACCGGACGTATCGACGCCGGTGACCTTGGCGCCGAGCTTGAAGGTCATGCCCTGCTTCTCGAGCATGCGCTGGAACTGCTTAGCGACTTCGCCATCCATGCCGGGCAGGATACGGTCGAGGAATTCCACGACGGTGACTTCGGCGCCGAGGCGGCGCCACACCGAGCCGAGTTCGAGGCCGATCACGCCGGCGCCGACCACGATCATCTTCTCCGGCACCTTGTCGAGGGACAGTGCGCCGGTCGACGACACGATGCGCTTCTCGTCGATCTCGATGCCCTTCAGCTTGGCGACGTCAGAGCCGGTAGCGATGACAATGTTCTTTGTCTCCAGCGTCTGGGCCTTGCCGTCGGCGCCGCTGACTTCGACCTTGCCGGTGCCGAGCACACGGCCGGTGCCCATCACGACGTCGATCTTGTTCTTCTTCATCAGGAATTCGACACCCTTGACGTTGCCGTCGATGCCTTGCTGCTTGAAGTTCATCAGCGCCGGAAGATCGAGCGTCGGGGCGGACACCTTGATGCCCATCTTGGCGAAGGAGTGGCCGGCTTCCTCAAAAAGCTCCGACGAATAGAGCAAAGCCTTCGAGGGCATGCAGCCGATGTTCAGGCACGTACCGCCCAGCGTGCTGTTCTTCTCGACGACGGCGACCTTCATGCCGAGCTGGGCCGCGCGAATCGCGCAGACATAACCACCGGGTCCGGTGCCGATAACAACGAGGTCGTAAGAAGCCATGATGCAGTCCTGTATTGTCTTCAGATGATATGGGGCGTCAGGGCCTCAGCGGCCACCGGACACGTCGAGAATGGTGGATGTAACGTAAGAAGCCTCGTCCGAGAGCAACCAGACGATGGCATTGGCAACTTCATCCGCAGTACCGACGCGCTTCATCGGGACGTTGACGGACAGACGATGCGCGCGATCCGGCTCGCCGCCTGATGCGTGGATATCAGTATCGATCAGACCGGGCCGAATGCCGGCAACGCGAATCCCTTCGGCTGCGACTTCGTATCCCAATCCGATGGTGAAGGAATCGATCGCGCCTTTCGACGCGGCATAGTCGACATAAGTGTTCGGCGCACCCAGTTTGGCGGCTACCGATGACAGATTGACGATGACGCCACCCTTGCCGCCATGCTTGGTCGACATCCGCTTCACGGCTTCGCGGGCGCAGAGAATGCTTCCGGTGACATTCACCGTCATCATGTTGGCGATGCGTTCGGCAGTCATCTGATCGACGCGGATGGAAGGGCCGACAATGCCGGCATTGTTGACCAGGGCGCCGAGAGGACCAAAGGCGTCCGCTGCCTTGAACAGCGCAAGAATGTCAGCCTCGGAGCCGACATCGCATTTCACCGCGATGGCCTTGCCGTTGGTCGCTTCGATCTTTGAAACAACCTCATTCGCGGCCGCTTCGTTGCTGGCATAGCCGACCACGACCTTGAAGCCACGTGAGGCCGCCAGCAGCGCGGTGGAACGACCGATGCCGCGGCTTCCGCCGGTAATGATGATGACGTTGTCGCTCATGCGTCGCTCCCGGTGAGTGCGGCGTTGAAGGACCAGATGTGTCCGAATGGATCGCGAATGGTACCGTAGCGGGCACCCCAAAAAACATCCTGAGGCGCCATCACGACTTCTGCTCCCGATGTTTCCGCGCGGGCGATCGCGGCGTCGACATCTTCAGGCTTGGGCAGATTGATATTGATCGTCATGCCAGCGCCGCCGCGGGTCTGCGGCGACAGGATGTGGCCACCAAACTCGGGAAATTCGTCATGCAGCATAACTTCGCTGCCGAACATTTCGAGATTGGCGTGCATGACCCGCTTGCCGTCGTCGGCCATTGCGTGGAACGAACACTTCGCGCCAAGCGCCTTCTCATAGAAGGCAATGGCCTCAAGCCCACCCTTGACGCAAAGGTGGGCCTGAATTGGCGGAGGGGTCGGTCCGAACGCCATGGCGACCTCGGGTTAGAGATCCAGAACGAGACGGGCTGGATCTTCCAGGCTTTCCTTGACGCGGACGAGGAAGGTCACGGCTTCCTTGCCGTCGATCACGCGGTGATCGTAGGACACCGCCAGATACATCATCGGGCGGATCTCGATCTTGCCGCCGACCACGACCGGACGTTCCTGGATCTTGTGCATGCCGAGGATGGCCGACTGCGGTGCGTTCAGGATCGGCGTCGACATCAGCGAGCCGTAGATGCCGCCATTGGTGATGGTGAAGGTGCCACCTTGCATTTCGTCGATCTTGAGTTGACCGTCACGGGCGCGCTTGCCGAAATCTGCAATGGTCTTTTCGATGTCGGAGATCGACTTGGTATCGCAATCGCGCACCACGGGGACCACGAGGCCCTTGTCGGTGCCGACGGCGACGCCGACGTGATAGTAGTTCTTGTAGATCAGGTCGGAGCCATCGATCTCGGCGTTCACGGCCGGAATATCCTTCAACGCCTGCACGCAGGCCTTGGTGAAGAAGCCCATGAAGCCGAGCTTGGTGCCGTGCTTCTTCTCGAACACATCCTTGTACTGCGAGCGCAGCGCCATCACGTTGGTCATGTCGACCTCGTTGAAAGTCGTCAGCATCGCGGCGGTGTTCTGCACGTCCTTGAGGCGGCGCGCGATGGTCTGACGCAGGCGCGTCATTTTCACGCGCTCTTCGCGGGCAGCATCGTCAGCGGGTGACGGCGCACGTACCTGCACGGCGGCGGCAGACTGATTGATCGGCGTCGGTGCCGACGCAGCCTTTTCGATCGCAGCGAGCATGTCGCCCTTGGTCACGCGGCCATCCTTGCCCGAGCCGGGGACGGTGGCGGCATCGATGCCGCTCTCTGCCGAGATCTTGCGGACCGACGGCGCCAGTGGCGCATCGACGGGTGCGGACTTCTGAGCGGGAGCAGGCGCAGCAGCGGCAGGTGCAGCGGCCGGAGTCGGGGCAGCGGGCTTCGCAGGAGCAGCAGCCGGTTTGGCGCCACCGGCGCCATCGGTGATCTGGCCGAGCAGTGCGCCGACAGCGACGGTCTCGCCATCCTTGGCAACGATTTCGCCGAGTACGCCAGCGGACGGCGCGGGCACTTCGATCGTGACCTTGTCGGTCTCGAGTTCGACCAACGGCTCGTCAACGGCGACGGCATCGCCAGCCTTCTTGAACCAGCGGCCGATGGTGGCTTCCGTCACGGATTCGCCGAGCGTGGGAACGCGAATTTCAGTCATTGTCTATTTCCTCTTGTGGCGTGGCGACCCGCTCGGTCATCCCTGCCTGAACTTAAAATCAATGGGGATATGCGAATGCCCCGCGGGTGCGGGGCATTCGCCAACAGAATGGAGGCTTAGCCGAGCGCTTCGTCGAGGAAGGCCTTGAGCTGGGCGAGATGCTTGGACATCAGGCCGGTGGCGGTCGCCGCAGATGCGGCGCGGCCGGCGTAACGCGGACGCTTGTGGGTGGCGTTGATCTGGTTGAGCACCCATTCGAGATACGGCTCGATGAAGTGCCAACCGCCCATGTTGCGCGGCTCTTCCTGACACCAGACGAATTCCGCACCCTTGAAGCGGGTCAGCTCCTGCACCAGCGTCTTCAGCGGCACCGGATAGAGCTGCTCGATGCGCATCAGGTAGACATCGTCGATGCCGCGCTTCTCGCGCTCCTCGTAGAGGTCGTAATAGACCTTGCCGGAGCACAGAACGACGCGACGGATCTTGTTGTCGGCGGTGAGCTTGATCTTCTCGTCCGGCAGCTTCTCCGCATCGTCGAACAACACGCGATGGAACGATGTGTCGGCACCGAGTTCGCTCAGCTTCGACACCGCACGCTTGTGGCGCAGCAGCGACTTCGGCGTCATGACGATCAGCGGCTTGCGAATCTCACGCTTCAACTGACGACGCAGCATGTGGAAGTAGTTGGCCGGAGTAGTCGGATAGACCACCTGCATGTTGTCTTCGGCGCACATCTGGAGGAAACGCTCAAGGCGTGCGGAGGAATGCTCCGGGCCCTGGCCTTCATAGCCATGCGGCAGCAGGCAGACGAGGCCCGACATACGCAGCCACTTGCGTTCGCCCGAGGAGATGAACTGGTCGAACAGCACCTGTGCGCCGTTGGCGAAGTCGCCGAACTGCGCTTCCCAGATGGTCAGCGCCTTCGGCTCGGCCAGCGAGTAGCCGTATTCGAATCCGAGCACGGCTTCTTCGGACAGCAGCGAGTTGATGACCTCGTAGTGACCCTGGTCGGGCTTGAGGTGGTTGAACGGCGTGTAGCGGCTTTCGTCTTCCTGGTCGAACAGCACCGAATGGCGCTGCGAGAAGGTGCCGCGCTCCGAGTCCTGGCCGGACAGCCGGACATGGTGGCCTTCTTCCATCAGGGTACAGAATGCCAGCGCCTCGCCGGTCGCCCAGTCGATGCCTTCGCCACTGTCGATCGCCTTGGCGCGGGTGTCGAGGAAACGCTGCACCGTGCGGTGAACGCGGAAACCATCGGGCACCTTGGTGATCTTGGCGCCGATCTCCTTCAGCGTCTTGACGTCGACGCCGGTCACGCCGCGACGGGGATCTTCCTCCTGGTCGGCATATTTGAAGCCGGCCCACTTGCCGTCGAGCCAGTCAGCCTTGTTCGGCTTGTAGCCGGCGCCGGCTTCGAGTTCGGCATCGAGACGGGCGCGCCAGTCGGCCTTCGCCTTATCGACTTCGCCCTCGGTCATCACGCCATCGGCGATGATGCGCTTGGCATAGATATCCAGCGTCGACTGATGCGCGCCGATCTTCTTGTACATCACCGGCTGGGTGAACGCCGGCTCATCGCCTTCGTTATGGCCGTGGCGGCGATAGCAGAACATGTCGATGACGACAGGCTTGTGGAACTTCTGCCGGAACTCGATCGCGATCTTGGCGGCGAACACCACCGCTTCCGGATCGTCGCCGTTCACATGGAAGATCGGAGCATCGATCATCTTCGCGACGTCGGACGGATAGGGCGACGAACGGGAGTAACGCGGATAGGTGGTGAAGCCGATCTGGTTGTTGACGATGAAGTGGATCGAACCGCCGGTGCGATAGCCCTTCAGGTCCGACAGCGCGAAGCATTCCGCGACCACGCCCTGACCTGCGAAGGCCGCATCGCCATGCATCAGCAGAGGCAGCACGGAAATGCGCTGGTCTGGCGGATCACCATTCTGGTCCTGCTTGGCGCGGACCTTTCCGAGCACCACGGGATCGACGATTTCAAGATGCGACGGATTCGCCGTCAGCGACAGATGGATATTGTTGTTGTCGAACTCGCGATCCGACGAGGCGCCGAGGTGATACTTGACGTCACCCGAGCCTTCGACCTCGTCCGGATTGGCCGAGCCGCCCTTGAATTCATGGAACAGCGCGCGGTGCGGCTTACCCATCACCTGGGTCAACACATTCAGGCGACCGCGATGTGGCATGCCGACGACGATGTCACGGACACCGAGGCTGCCGCCGCGCTTGATAATCTGTTCCAGCGCCGGGATCAGTGATTCGCCGCCGTCGAGGCCGAAGCGCTTGGTACCGGTGAACTTGACGTCGCAAAACTTCTCGAAGCCGTCGGCCTCGACCAGCTTCTGGAGGATGGCGCGGCGGCCTTCCGGCGTGAAGCTGATTTCCTTGTCCGGGCCTTCGATGCGTTCCTGGATCCACGCCTTCTGCGCGCGGTTGGAAATGTGCATGAACTCGACGCCGAGGGTCTGGCAGTAGGTGCGCTGCAGGATCGCAACGATCTCACGAAGCGTGCCGTATTCGAGGCCGATGACGTTATCGAGGAAGATCTTGCGGTCGTAGTCGGCATCGGTGAAGCCGTAGGAGCGCGGATCGAGCTCCTCGTGATCCTTCTGGCCTTCGATGCCCAGCGGATCGAGATTGGCGTGGAAATGGCCGCGCATGCGGAAGGCACGGATCAGCATCAAGGCGCGCACCGAATCGCGGGTCGCCTGATTGATGTCGCCGGTCGGGGCGGCAGCACCGGGCTGCGCGGTCTTGGCGGCGAGCTTGGCACCCATCACCTTCTCGACCTGGGCCCAGTTGCCGTCCATGGCGGAGGTCAGGTCGTCCTTCGGCGTCAGCGGCCAGTTGGCCTTCTCCCAGGACGGGCCTTCGGCGTTCTTCTGAACGTCGGCGGGCGAGTCCTTCAGGCTCTTGAAGAACTCCTGCCACTCGGCATCGACCGAGGAGGGGTCCTTTTCGTAACGGGCATAGAGTTCGTCGATGTAAGTGGCGTTTGCGCCTTGCAGAAATGAGGAGAGTGCAAAGGCGGCGTTCGCGTCCTGGCGAGACATGATGGCGTCCTGATTTGGTATCGCGCGGAAATTTTAACGAGGGCTGATCCGGTTGCCGGACCATCCTAAAGTCGAGCGAGCTTCTACCCTATTTAATCCGAATGTGCGCCCTGAAAAGCACGAAGAACTGAATATTTCGTCAATTCTTTGTGCGCGAGATTTTGTCCGCTGATTTCAGTCGACGACACTGAGGTCTTCCTTGGCCAAAGCGGCGGCGCCGCCTTGCAGTCCGGCGCGTCGGGTGCGGCGGATTTTGGGCGGTCCGCAGGCCTCGTCGAGCAGGGCATTGGCGGCCATGCCGGCGGCGTCTGCCACGGTCGGATCGCGGGTCACCATGGCGGCGACGATGGCGCCGTCCATCAAGAGGCCGATCTGGTGCGCGAGAAAGTCCGGCTTCTTGGCGCCGGCGGCCTCGGCCAGTCCGGAGATGTGCTTGAGAATGAATGATTTATGCCGGATCGTGATGTCGCGCAGCCGGGTCTCGTCCTTGGCGTGCTCGCCGACTGCATTGATGAAAACACAGCCATAATAGGTCTCTTCGGCAAACCAGCTCTTCAGCGCGGGGAAGATCGAATCCAGCTTTTCGCGCGGGGTTTTGGCGCGTTCCACGGCCGCAATGAACCAGCCGCGCCAGGTCTCGCTCTCAGCCCTGAGCACGGCGTCGACCAGATCGTCCTTGGATTTGAAGTTCTTGTAGAGCGTGGTTTTGGCCGTGCCGGCCTCGCTGACGATGGCGTCGATACCGGTGGCATTGATGCCATTTTTGCAGAACAGCCTTGTCGCCGCGACCATCAGCCGCTCGCGCGGCGTCACCTGCGGAACACTGCTTTCGACGGCCTGCGGCATCGCATCGGTCATGCCCTGTCATATGTCATGCCGCGCGCGACGTGCAAGCGATCATCGGTTCCTGACCAATATTCGAGCGGGCAAACGCCGGCTTGGCGCGTTAAGAGGCAGTCTGGCCGTCGACCTATTTTGCGCCATTCACCCAACCAACTGATATCGCGTTGCTTTCAGGCTTCGCGCTCACTGGCATGCTTTCTGCAAAGCTACAGAACGTTCTGTATCTATCATTGTCCAAGGGAGAAACCAAATGACTGCTGTTGCCGCCAAACCCGCCCTGACCGGCTGCCTTGCGCCGATCGACAAAGGCGGGCTCGAACAGCTGATCGCCAACGGCAAAGCCAATCCCAATGTCATCAAGACGCTGAAGTGCAAGACGGTGGCCGAGGGCAAGTTCCGCCACGCCAACTACATCCGCAACCTGCCGCCTTACATCGTCGATGAGCCGCCGGCGCTGCTCGGCGACGACACTGCGCCGAATCCGTCAGAGGCGTCATTGGCGGCGCTTGGCTCCTGCATCGCCGTCGGTCTGCACGCCAATGCCGTGCATCGTGGCTGGACCGTCAACAAACTCGAACTGCAGCTCGAAGGCGATCTCAACATCACAGCTGTCTGGGGCACCGGCGATATCAGCGAGAAGCCGGTCGGTTTTACCGATGTGCGTATCAAGGTCGACATGGAATGCGAAGGCGTTCCGCAGGCCGAGATCGATGCGCTGATCGATCATGTCAAGAAGTGGTCGCCCGTCGCCAACACCTTCACGCGTCCGGTCAATCTCGAAGTCTCTGCCTGAATGTGAGGTCGCGCGGTCGCAGCGATGCGGCCGCAACTTCTCTCTTCCTTGCGCGTGACGGAGATCGACATGACCACGACGGCAGTGCTGCGGAAATCGGATGATGTTGAGGTGACGGATGACACGCCGTCGCTTGTCGAACGAATGGCCGCCGTCGCGCGCACGGATCTTTCACCGATCGCTTTGGAGATCGATGAAGGCACGATCTATCCCGATCGGGCGCTGCGCCGTCTCGGGGAGGTCGGTGCCTGGTCCGCACATGCTGATCTCGGTGAAACCATCGCGGGCATCACCACCATCGGCGAGACCTGCGGCTCCACGGCCTTCATGGCGTGGTGCCAGAACACGCTGGTCTGGTACATTCTCAACTCCGACAACGCCGCGCTGAAGGCGAAGTATCTGAGCGATGCCGCAAGCGGCAAACTGCTCGGCGGCACCGGCCTCTCCAATCCGATGAAGAGCTTCTTTGGCATCGAGAAGCTCAAGCTGAAAGGTCGCCGCACGGATGGCGGCTATATCGTGCGCGGTGCGCTGCCATGGGTGTCGAATCTCGGCCCCGACCATATGTTCGGCACCATCTTCGAACTCGATGACGGCTCCGGCGAGAAGGTGATGTTCCTCGCCGAATGCGCCGACGAGAATCTCTCGCTGACGCCATGCAAGCCGTTCCTCGCGATGGATGGCACCGGCACCTACGCCGTGCAATTTCGCGACGTCTTCATTCCAGACGATCAGGTGCTCGCGGCGCCGGCGATGCCTTTCGTGAAGAGAATTCGCGCCGGGTTCATCCTGATGCAGATGGGCATGGGCCTCGGGCTGGTGCGCGATTGCGTTGCTATCATGCATAGCGTCAAGCCGTCGCTCGCCCACGTCAATTGCTTCCTGCCGCAGCAGCCCGAGGATTTCGCCGGGCTTCTCGCGAAAATGGAGGCTGAGACGATGATGCTCGCCGCCACACCCTTTGACACGAGCAATGCCTATTGGCGCAGCGTCGTCGAACTGCGTCTGCGCGCCGGCGACGCCGCCGTCGCCGCAGCCCATGCAGCGATGCTGCATTGTGGCGCGCGCGGCTATCTCAAATCGCACCGCGCCCAGCGCCGACTGCGCGAAGCCTATTTCGTGGCGATCGTCACCCCCGCCACCAAGCAGCTCAGAAAAATGCTCGCAGACAATGCGCGCGAATATCAGGGAGACCAGGGCGGGGCGTGATCCCGATCATGCAAATGATCCCGATCACGCGAACGGAAAGCGAATTGACTTAAGTCACGGTGAAACGACAGGCGATCCAGCACAAACGACTCAACAACGACGGTTCAACACAGTGGAGGCTTTCAATGGCTGAAGTTCTCATTTCCGCAGACGACCTCGTCACGTTCATGAAGTCAGAACCTTGTGTCATCATCGACACGCGCAATCCCGACGCCTATGCGGCCGGGCATATCCCCGGCGCCGTCAATCTCCATGAGATCTTTACGTTCCTCGCCACCTCGACGCCCGAAGGTATGGACGAGTTGAAGAAGAAGTTCGCTGCGGCCTTCGGCGGTGCCGGCCTGTCCGGCAACGAGACTGCGGTGATCTACGAACAGTCGATGAATTCGGGCTTCGGCCAGTCCTGCCGCGGCTACTTCCTGCTGGAGTTTCTTGGCTATCCCAAGATCAAGGTCCTGCATGGCGGCTTTGAAGCCTGGACCATGAAGGGCCTGCCGACCACCACGGATGTTCCGACGCCGACAACAGCATCCTTCGTTATCAAGCCGGAAGCCGGTTCGATCCTGATCGATGCGGGCACCATGCAGGGCGCGCTCGGCAATCCGTCGATCGCCATCCTCGACGTACGCGATGTCGATGAATGGATCGGCGAAAGCTCGTCGCCTTACGGCAAGGATTTCTGCCCGCGCATGGGCCGCATCCCCGGTGCGGTCTGGATCGAGTGGTACCGCATGATGAAACCGACATCGGAAGGACCGCGCTTCAAGTCGAAGAACGAGATCCTCGCCGAATGCGCGACCGTCGGCATCACGCCGTCGACCACGGTGTATCTCTACTGCTTCAAGGGTGCGCGGGCGTCGAACACGTTTCTCGCGCTGAAGAACGCAGGCGTGTCTGATGTCCGGATGTATTTTGGTTCGTGGAACGAATGGTCGCGCGATACGAAGTATCCAATCGAGGAAGGTTTGCCGCTGGTTGGCGAGAAGCAGGCGCAGGCGGCGTAGAACTCCAGTGTCCTCGCCCGGCCGAGCGCGCACTTGGACCGGGCGATGACAGTCAAAGTGTCAAAACAAAAGGCCCGCTCTCGCGAGCGGGCCTTTCTTATTCTCAACTCCTCGAGCTCAGCTTAGCCCTTCAGCACATCCACCAGCGTGGTGCCGAGGCGCGCGGGCGATGGCGAGACGCGGATGCCGGCGGCTTCCATGGCTGCGATCTTCGACTGGGCGTCGCCCTTGCCGCCCGACACGATGGCGCCGGCATGACCCATGCGACGGCCGGGAGGTGCGGTGACGCCGCCGATGAAGCCGACCATCGGCTTCTTGCGGCCGCGCTTGGCTTCGTCCTTGATGAACTGTGCCGCGTCCTCTTCCGCCGAACCACCGATTTCGCCGATCATGATGATCGAGGTGGTCTTGGGGTCGGCCAGGAACATCTCGAGCACGTCGATGAATTCGGTGCCCTTGACCGGATCGCCGCCGATGCCAACCGCCGAGCTCTGGCCGAGGCCGGCCTGGGTGGTCTGGAACACGGCTTCATAGGTCAGCGTGCCGGAGCGCGACAGGATGCCGACGCTGCCGGGCTTGAAGATGTTGGCCGGCATGATGCCGATCTTCGATTCGCCAGCGGTGACGACGCCCGGGCAGTTCGGCCCGATCAGGCGTGACTTGGAGCCGGACAGCGAACGCTTGACGCGCACCATGTCGAGCACCGGAATGCCTTCGGTGATGCAGACGATAAGCGGGATTTCCGCATCGATCGCTTCGCAGATCGCATCGGCTGCGCCCGGCGGCGGCACGTAGATCACGGATGCATCGGCGCCGGTCTTGTCGCGGGCTTCGGCCACGGTGTCGAACACCGGCAGGCCGATATGCGTGGAGCCACCTTTGCCTGGCGAAGTGCCGCCGACCATCTTGGTGCCGTAGGCAATCGCCTGTTCGGAGTGGAAGGTGCCGTTCTTGCCGGTAAAGCCCTGGCAGATGACCTTGGTGTTCTTGTCGATCAGGACGGACATCGGCTTACTTTCCCTTCACGGCGTTGACGATCTTCTGAGCGGCGTCGTCGAGATCGTCGGCGGGCAGAACGTTGAGACCGGATTCACGGATGATCTTCTTGCCTTCCTCGACATTGGTACCTTCGAGGCGGACAACCAGTGGCACCTGAAGGCCGACAGCCTTCACTGCGGCGACAACGCCGGCAGCGATGACGTCGCATTTCATAATGCCGCCGAAGATGTTGACCAGGATGCCCTTCACGTTCGGATCGGCAGTGATGATCTTGAACGCTGCGGTTACCTTCTCCTCGGAAGCACCGCCACCGACGTCGAGGAAGTTGGCCGGGCTTTCGCCATACAGCTTGATGATGTCGAGCGTGGCCATTGCGAGGCCCGCGCCGTTGACCATGCAGCCGATGGTGCCGTCGAGCGCGATGTAAGCGAGGTCATATTTCGACGCCTCGATTTCCTTGGCGTCTTCTTCGGTCGTGTCGCGCAGCGCGACGATTTCCGGGTGACGATACAGCGCGTTCGAGTCGAACGACATCTTGGCATCGAGGCACTTCAGCTCGCCCTGCTTGGAGATGATCAGCGGATTGATCTCCAGCATGTCCATGTCCTTGGCGATGAATGCGGTGTAGAGCTGCGACACCAGCTTCTCGGCCTGCTTGGCGAGATCGCCCTTGAGGCCAAGCGCCTGAGCCACGGTGCGGCCGTGGTGGCCCATCACGCCGGTGGCCGGATCGACCGAAAAGGTCACGATCTTGTCCGGGGTGTTGTGCGCGACTTCCTCGATGTTCATGCCGCCTTCGGTGGAAACCACGAAAGCAACGCGCGAGGTCTCACGGTCGACGAGGAGGGAGAGATAGAACTCCTTCTCAATGTCCGAGCCGTCTTCCAGATAGATCCGGTTGACCTGCTTGCCGGCCGGGCCGGTCTGTTCGGTGACGAGGGTTGCGCCGAGCATTTCCTTGACGAACTGCTTGGTCTCGTCGATCGACTTGGCGAGGCGGACGCCGCCCTTGTCGCCGGCCGATGCTTCCTTGAACTTGCCCTTGCCGCGGCCGCCGGCGTGGATTTGGCTCTTCACCACCCACAACGGACCGCCCAGCTGCTTGGCGGCAGCTTCAGCTTCCTCGGCCTTGAGGATTGGCACGCCCTTGGAAACGGGCACGCCGAATTCCTTCAGCACGGCCTTCGCCTGATATTCATGGATATTCATAAGTTGCTCCCGAACCCCGGATGGTGAACTTGGAATTCACGTCGTTTTCTTCGAACTGGCATACCGTATACCAAGCATGCTGCATGTCAAAGTCGACGATAATTCCGCGTGACGGACGAATTGGCTGAGGGGTTCGTTGCAGTGTTTGCCAACGTCGTCAAATGCAAAACCGGCACCCCTAGGGTGCCGGTGAAGTGATCTTGATCTTAGCCGAGCAGGTCGGGTGCGATCTTCTTGCAGGCGTCCATCAGGCCGACCACCGAAGCGACCGACTTGTCGAAGCCTTCCTTGTCCTTGCCGAGGAGTTCGATCTCGACGATGCGCTCGACACCCTTGGCGCCGATGACAACGGGAACGCCGACATACATGTCCTTGACGCCGTATTCACCGTTCAGGTGAACGGCGCAGGGCAGAACGCGCTTCTTGTCCTTGAGATAGCTCTCAGCCATCGCGATGGCCGACGCGGCCGGAGCGTAGAAGGCCGAACCGGTCTTCAGCAGGTTGACGATCTCGGCGCCGCCGTTACGGGTACGGTCGACGATTTCGTCGATGCGGGCCTGCGAGGTCCAGCCCATCTTGACGAGGTCGGGCAGCGGGATGCCGGCAACGGTCGAATACTTGACCAGCGGAACCATGGTGTCGCCGTGGCCACCGAGCACGAAGGCGGTGACGTCTTCGACCGACACATTGAATTCATCGGCCAGGAAGTAGCGAAAGCGCGCCGAGTCCAGCACGCCGGCCATGCCGACGACCTTGTTCGCCGGCAGGCCGCAGGCCTTCTGCAGCGCCCAGACCATCGCGTCGAGCGGGTTGGTGATGCAGATGACGAAGGCGTTCGGGGCGTACTTCTTGATGCCTGCGCCAACCTGCTCCATCACCTTGAGGTTGATCGAGAGCAAGTCGTCGCGGCTCATGCCCGGCTTGCGCGGCACGCCGGCGGTGACGATGATGACGTCCGAACTTTCGATCGCCTCATAGGAGTTGGCGCCGGTCAGCTTGGCGTCGAAGCCGTCAACCGGCGAGGATTGCGCGAGATCGAGCGATTTGCCCTGCGGCACACCTTCCGCAATGTCGAACATCACGACGTCGCCGAGTTCTTTCAGGCCGACGAGGTGAGCAAGTGTTCCGCCGATCTGACCAGAACCAATCAATGCGATTTTGTTACGCGCCATGGGAAATCTATCCTTTAAGCCCGAAGGGGTAGGGAGGGAGCAGGAAATGCTGACAGGCTGGTTATCCCTTTCGCGGACACCGTTCAAGTCGGAGCCTGCCCAATTGTCGAGCGCCGGCCTGCAATGCAAATTATTATGAGTGAACTGGAAATTGGAATCGCTCGTGAAAGTACCGATTCCGCTTTGATATCGATCTGATCGCGCGCGTCAGGTTTCGACCAGGCCCGTGGTGGCGCCTGACGCCGTGGAATCGCTGCGGCCATGGGGCAGGGCCAGATATGTTTCTGAACCCATCTCGAACAGCCGCGACGCGGTCCGCGCGAATTCCATTGCCTCGAAACCTTCGCTGGCCTGATACAGCGCGTGCGGTTCGCCGGCGGCCGAGGCCATCAGCTTCACGGCATTGTCATAGAGCGTGTCGATGAGAGCGATGAAGCGTTTGGCGGCGTTGCGGTCGCCGTAGTCCATCATCGGAATATGTTCGATGAACAGCGTGTGATAGTCGTGCGCCAGTTTCAGATAGTCTGACGCGCCAAGCGGCTTCTCGCAGAGGTCGCCAAATGAAAACCGGGCCACGCCCTGCGCTTCCAGGGGAACACGCAGCGTGCGGCCCTTGATCGAGATATCACGCGACTTTGCGGGTGCGCCGCCCGTGAGCTTTGCCCAAGCCTTGTCGAGCGCAGCCTTTGCTGCATCATCGTCCGGCACCAGCCAGCTCTTTACGCCGGCCAGTTTTTCCAATCGATAGTCGGTGCGTGAATCCAGCTTGCGCACCTCCATATGATCTTCGATCTGTTTGATGAACGGCAAGAACAGCGCGCGGTTGAGCCCGCCTTTGTAGAGATTGACGGGTTCGACATTGGACGTCGCGAAGACGACGGTGCCGAGTTCGAACAGCCGTGCGAACAGTCGGCCGAGGATCATCGCATCGGCGATGTCGGTGACGTGAAATTCGTCGAAGCAGAGGAGCCAGGCTTCGTCGAAGATCGAATTCGCCGTCAGCGCGATGACATCGCCGTCGGGGAGCTCGCCGCTCGCGATTTTCTGGCGAAAATTATAGATGCGCTCATGGGTGTCGGCCATGAACTCATGGAAATGAGCGCGACGCTTGTGCGTGACCGCGCTGGCTTCGAAGAACAGGTCCATCAGCATGGTCTTGCCGCGGCCGACCTCGCCATGGACGTAGAGACCGCGCGGCGGTTGCATATCCTTGTCGCCGAACAGGCGTCCAAAGAAGCCCTGCTTGCGCGGTGGCTTATAAGTGGACAGCGCAACGTCGAGCGCCGCGATGGCCTCGACGGCGCCGGCCTGCGCCGGGTCAGCCTCGATAGCGCCGGAGGCTACGAGGGCTTGATATTGTTCGCGGAAGGATTGCGGAGGGCTGGACGACATGGGGCCCTAACGGCCCCATGCGCCCGGAAAATGCAAGATACGAATTGGTCGAAGCGGATATGCGCTCATGCGCAGAGCGCGTAGGAATCCTCGACCAGATAAGGGCCGCCGCCCGTGGATGCCCGCGAGGAGAACAGCACGAAGCGCGAGGCGGTGAAGATCTTCGTCGGGAAGTAGCCCCGCACCGAAAGATAGTCGGCGACGTCGCGGTCGCAGGAGTCGCGCAACCGGGCCAGCGTGACATGCGGCGTGAATTTGCGGCCCTCGGGCTCGAGCCCGCAGCGGCGCACCAGCCGTTCCAGTTCGGATTGCAGTTCAAGCAGCGGACGGCTCGGATCAACCGAGGCGACGACAGCGCGGGGCTTCTTGCCGCCGAAGCTCGACAGGCCGCGCACCGCGACCTCGAAGGGGCGGCGTTCCACGCGCGACATCAGATCGGCGATTTCGTTGGCGGAAACGCCATCGATGTCGCCGATGAAGCGAAGCGTGACATGATAATTTTCGGGATCGATCCAGCGTGCGCCTGGCAGGCCGCCACGCAAATTGGCCAATGTCTGGCCGATCTCGGCTGGTATCTCCAGTCCGGCGAACAAACGCGGCATAGTCAGCTCCTCTTTGCCGGGGCGCGATTTTCGCCGAAAGGTGCTGACTACGGTGTGCTTACGCACGCCCGCACCCCTCGGCGAAAATCATGCCCGAACAAACGAGCCGGTGACGAATCACCGATGTCTTTTTTTACCCGACTTCTGTGACTCTGCGAAGCAGATGCCGCGCTCGGTGCATGAAGGTTCCGTGAAAAACCGTCATTAAGGTTGAGGCTGCCTGTTTCTCAACTGCGTTGCCCAGCGATCGTGCCGACAAATGCCTCGACGCTGGGCAGGATGTTTTTCACGACGATGTCGACCCCATCCGCTGTCGGATGCATCGCGTCGGCCTGGTTGAGCTTGCTGTCCCCGGCGACGCCTTCGAGAAAGAACGAATAGAGCGGCACGCCAAATTGCTTGGCGAGATCCGGATAGATCGAATTGAACTTTTCCGCATAGTCGGCGCCGTAGTTCGGCGGTGCCACCATGCCGCAGAGAAGCACGGCGATGTTGCGGGCCTTCAGCCGCGTCAGAATCTCGGTGAGTGCCGCCCGCGGGACCTTCGGATCGGTGCCGCGCAGCGCGTCGTTGGCGCCGAGTTCGACGATCACGCCCTGCGTCCCCTCGGGCACCGACCAGTCGAGCCGCCCGAGGCCGCCCGAGGTGGTATCCCCGGATACACCGGCATTGATCATCTCGACCTCTATCCCCTTGTCCTTCAGGGCCTTTTGTAGCCGGACCGGAAACGCGGCTGCCGCCGGCAGGCCATAACCTGCGCTCAGGGAGTCCCCCAGCACGACCAGTTTGACGGGCTTGGCCGTGCCGGTGGCGGCCGTCTGCGCCGTGGCGGTGGGGATCGGAAGTGCGACCGTCAGCCCGGCGACGACCAGCCACATAAACGTGCGCAGCAGCCCCTCGACCGCCGCAAACGAAGTGCCATATGAAGCTCGCATGGATACTTTCATTGAAGCCTCATCATCGGCCGGCGTTTCGCCGGACACCATTTCAATCTCGAACATCAACCTCTCGCTCGGCACCGGCGCCGCGCGGGTGCATATCCTCAAGGATATCAGCCTGCGCGTCGGATCGGGTGAAGCGATCGGGCTGATTGGCCCGTCGGGCTCCGGCAAGTCCACGCTGCTGATGGTGATGGCGGGGCTGGAGCGTCCTGACTCCGGTCAGGTGGTGGTCAATGGCACCTCTTTCAATGATCTCGATGAGGACGGATTGGCGCGGTTTCGCGGCCGTCATGTCGGCATCGTCTTCCAGTCCTTTCACCTGATCCCGACCATGACGGCGCTGGAGAATGTCGCGGTACCGCTGGAGCTGGCAGGTCATCCCGACCCAGCCGGCCGTGCGGCGCGCGAGCTGGAAGCGGTCGGTCTCGGCGCCCGTCTGCATCACTATCCGACCCAGCTTTCCGGTGGCGAGCAGCAGCGCGTCGCGCTGGCGCGCGCATTGGCGCCGGATCCTGCGATCCTGGTCGCCGACGAGCCGACCGGCAATCTCGACGAATCCACCGGCGGCCAGATCGTCGATCTCTTGTTCGCGCAGCACGCCCAGCGCGGCATGACGCTGGTGCTGGTGACCCACGACAACACGCTGGCGCATCGCTGTGACCGCGTGGTGCGACTACGTTCCGGCCGGATCGATGGTCCCGCCACCGAGCGCAACTGGGTCGAGACGGCCTGATCCGATGATCACCATCACCGAGACCATTCCTAACAGCCGAGGCCCGTCGCTGGCGCTGCGTTACGCTTTCCGCGAGATGCGCAGCGGCCTCCGTGGCTTCTACGTTTTCATCGCCTGCATCGCGCTGGGCGTCATGGCCATCGCCGGCGTCGGTTCGGTCGCGGCTAGTCTCGGCGAGGGCGTGGCGCGTGAAGGCCGTACGCTGCTCGGCGGCGACGTGGCATTCTCGCTGATGCAGCGTGAGGCCAAGCCGGAAGAACTCGCCTTCTTGCGCGCACGCGGTGCGGTGTCGGTTGCCGCAACGCTGCGCGGCATGGCGCGCGCGCCGGACGGCAATCTTGCGCTTGTTGAGGTCAAGGCCGTCGATGGCAGCTATCCCTTGCTCGGCAAGGCGACCCTGGCGCCGGACATGCCGATGAGCGATCTGCTCGCCGAACGTGACGGGGCCTATGGCGCCGCGACGGATACGACATTGATGGCCCGGCTAGGCCTCAAGGTTGGTGACCGCCTCACGGTCGGTAATGCGACGTTCGAGCTTCGCAGCGAAATTTCAGCGGAGCCCGACAAACTCGCTGGCGGTGTCGGGTTCGCGCCGCGTTTCCTCACCAGTGAGGACGCTCTGCGCGCCACCAAGCTTCTGCAGCCCGGCAGTCTGGTGCGCTGGATCTATCGTGTTCGCCTGCCGGACACCGTTTCCGGCGATCGCGCTGCCAAGGCGCTGGCTGACGATGCGCGTGCCCAATTGCCGCAAGCCGGCTGGGAAATCCGTTCGCGCGACAACGCGTCGCCGCAGCTTGAGCGTACCATCACGCGATTCACCCAGTTCCTGACGTTGGTCGGCCTCGCGTCCCTGCTGGTCGGCGGCGTCGGCGTCGCCAATGCCGTGAAGAGCCATATTGATCGCCGTCGCGATGTCATCGCGTCGTTGAAAGCGCTTGGCGCGACTGGCCGCGACGTATTCGCGATCTACCTCACCCAGGTACTGGTGCTGGCGGTGATCGGCTCGCTGATCGGCATGGTGGTCGGTGCGTCCCTGCCGTTTGCCATTGTCGGCCTGTTTGGCAAGCTGCTGCCGCTGCCGGTGGTGCCGGCGCTTCATCTCGGCGAGCTGGCGTTGTCGTTGCTGTACGGGCTGCTGACGGCGCTGGCTTTTGGGCTGTGGCCCTTGGCCCGGGTGCATGACGTCCCGGTCGCGGCGCTGTTTCGTGATGCGGCATTGACGGAATCTCACCGGCCGAAGTTGCGCTACATACTCTGGATGGCACTCGTGGTCGGGGTGCTGATCGCGGTGGTGGTCGGGCTCGCTTACGACAAACGCGTCGCTGCCGTATTTGTGGTGTCGTCGATGGTCGTTTTCGCCTTGCTGCGCGGTATCGCCGGCGCATTGATGGCTTTTGCGCGTAAATTACCGCGGCCGAGCATGACCATGCTGCGGCTGGCTATTGCCAATATCTACCGGCCGGGCGCGCTGACGCCGTCGGTGGTGATGTCGCTCGGGCTCGGCCTGACCGTGCTGGTGACCGTCACCCAGATCGACGGCAATCTGCGCCGGCAGTTCATGGCGGCGCTGCCGGAGAAGGCGCCGTCGTTCTATTTCATCGACATTCCCTCAACCGATGCCGACCGCTTCAGCGCGTTTCTCAGGGAGAAGCAGCCGCAGTCGACCGTCGAGGATGTGCCGATGCTGCGCGGCCGGATCGTCGCCGCGCGCGGCGTCAAGGCAGAAGACCTCAAGCCGTCATCCGATGCCGAATGGGTACTGCAGAGCGACCGCGGCCTCAGTTACACCAACGAGGTTCCGCGCGGCTCCAAGCTGGTCGAGGGCGAATGGTGGGCACCCGACTATAGCGGGCCGCCACTGGTGTCGTTCGAGAAGAAGCTGGCCGACGGGCTCGGGCTCAAACTCGGCGACGAGGTTACCGTCAACGTGCTCGGCCGCGATATCACCGCCAGGATAGGCAATATGCGGTCCGTCGACTGGCAGAGCCTCGGCATCAATTTCGTGCTGGTGTTCTCGCCCAATACCTTCCGCGGTGCGCCACATACCCATATTGCCACGCTGACCGAACCGAAGTCCGATCCGTCCCAGGACGCCGGTCTGGTCAAGGCGGTGGCCGACGCATTCCCGATGATCACCACCGTCCGGGTCCGGGAAGCGCTCGACACTGTGGGATCGGTTGTCACAAATCTCGTGCTGGCGATCCGCGGTACCAGCGCGGTGACGCTGCTCTCGGCCATCCTCGTGCTCGGTGGCGCGCTGGCCGCCGGTCACCGGCATCGCGTCTATGACGCCGTGATTCTCAAGACCCTCGGCGCAACGCGTGCGCGGCTTCTGGGTGCCTATGCCCTCGAATATCTGATGATCGGCCTGGCCACGGCGGTGTTTGGGGTCATCGCCGGCTCGGTGGCGGCGTGGCTGATCGTCACGCGCCTGATGACGCTGAGCTTTGTCTGGCAGGCTGGCAGCGCGGCTGGCGTCGTGCTGGCGGCGCTAATTGTCACAGTGGGTTTGGGCCTGGTGGGTACGTTGGTAGCCTTGAACCAGAAGCCTGCCACCGTGTTACGGAATTTGTGACCTGTTTTGACACGAAGCAGCCTTTGCACGGGCTGATTCGTGCAAAATGACTGAGAAATCGCCAAGCTTGCGTCAGGCTGAAAGTTTACCAGGATGCCTGAATACAAATCGGAGCGACATTCCGCCACGCGTGGAAGCTTGCAGCGAATGTGTTAGTTTACCACATACCCTTTGGGTCAGACATCGAGTGCAGATGACGTCGATTTTTTATGAAATCGAGTTTAGTGTCAGGAAGCGCAGATATCTGGGATATAATTTGAACCGGCGACGCGAACCCTTTGCGATCAGCCGGACAACATCGAGGTTTCGACCATGTCGGATCTAGACCGTAACTATGCTTCCCCCTTCGGCCGGGCCGGCGCGCGCGATGCCGCTGCCGTGGACGCCGGACTGCGCTCCTACATGCTGCGCATCTACAACTACATGACGATCGGTCTGGCCATCACCGGCCTGGCTGCTCTGGGCGTGTACATGGCCGCCGTGACTACCGACCCGTCGGGCGCCGCTGCGCGGATCGGCAGCTCCTACCTGACGCCGTTCGGCTACGCGATGTTCGTGAGCCCGCTGAAATGGGTGTTCATCCTGGCGCCGCTGGTGATGGTGTTCGCCATCTCGTTCGGCATTAACCGGCTGAAGCCGGCTACTGCGCAGTTGCTGTTCTGGGCCTTCGCGGCTCTGATGGGCATCTCGCTGTCGTCGATCTTCCTGGTGTACACGCACACGTCGATCGTGCGGGTGTTCTTCATCACCGCTGCCTCGTTCGGTGCGCTGAGCCTTTACGGCTACACCACCAAGCGTGACATGACGGGCATGGGCTCGTTCCTGCTGATGGGCTTGTTCGGCATCATCATCGCGAGCGTCGTGAACATCTTCGTCGCTTCGTCGATGCTGCAGTTCATCGTGTCGGTCGTCGGTGTGCTGATCTTCGCGGGCCTCACTGCCTACGATACCCAGCGGTTGAAGAATGACTACATCTACGGTTACGCCTCGCAGGGCGGCGATATCGCCGAGCGCGCGGCGATCACCGGTGCCCTGTCGCTCTACTTGAACTTCATCAACCTGTTCACGCTGCTGCTGCAGCTGCTCGGACAGCGCGAATAAGCTCAGAGCATAGAGAAGATCTTAGCCCCGGCCGAAAGGCTGGGGCTTTTCTTTTGGGCGGAGCAAAAATAGTCTCAGCGCCATGTCCGATATTGAAATCAGGCCCGCCACGGCGGCAGATCTGCCCGCGATCACCGCGATCTATGCCGAGGCGGTGCAGTTCGGCACGGCCACGTTCGAAATGATCCCACCAGATTTGGCCGAGATGACGCGGCGTTTCGAGGGGATGGTGAGCGGGGGCTATCCGTATCTCGCGGCTGTGCTGGAAGGCCGGGTTGTCGGCTATGCCTATGCCAGCGCGCATCGCCCGCGACCGGCCTATCGCTTTACCGTCGAGAATTCGATTTATCTCGATCCGAAAGCCCAACGGCGAGGCGTTGGCGGCAAACTTCTCGCGCGGCTGATCGCCGAATGCGAGAGCCGCGGCTACCGCCAGATGGTCGCCGTGATCGGTGACAGCGCGAATGCCGGCTCCATCGCGGTTCATCGCAATGCCGGATTTCAGATGGTTGGGGTGCATACCGATGTCGGGTTCAAGTTCGATCGCTGGCTTGATACCGTTTCGATGCAGCTCGCACTTGGCGACGGCGCCCGCACGCTTCCCTGACGCTCTGCGAATCGATTACACTACCGCCAGCTTGCGATCGATCACCAGGAGCACGCGGTCGAGTTCCTGGCCGCGGCGCAGAATCATGCCGCTGGCCGAAATCACGCTATACATGCCCTGCTTGCGCGCCAGTCGCGGATCTTTCTCGATGCGATAGAGCGGCACTTCCGACGAGCGGCGGAACACCGAGAACACCGCGCGGTCGCGCAGAAAGTCGATGGCGTAATCGCGCCACTCGCCGTCTGAGACCATACGGCCGTACAGATTGAGGATGCGGCTGAGCTCAAGGCGATTGAAGCTGACGACGGGCGCGGTGGCGGGTGATGCGGCGGCTTGGCCCGTCGCCGCGCGATTCTCGGTGGGCTCAGTATCTCCCGGAATCACATTCATGCAGCGCCTCCTGTCATATCGTCGACATGATCGCGCCGACCGCGGTCCTCTGCAAGGGCCGATCCGCAGGCCCGATGGTAGAAATTTCCCGTCACGGGAACGTCAGGTGAATCTTATTGCCGCCAAATTTTGGCCCATCGGGCGCCCTTCTGGATTGCGACAAGAAGATACTGCGTCGGGTCCGGTTCTTCCGGTCTCGGATTCCTCAGCCCCCAGCCCCCCGCGGTCGTTGGGATCGGACCCTGCGCAGGAAGTTAATCCCCACTGGGCCAACGCAAGTTGGTCCTTTTCTTTTTGGTGGATGCTTTTGCGAGACCATCAAACGTCATTGCGATAGGCGAAGCGACGAAGCAATCCAGTTTTCGCCGAGGGCTCACAATGATGCAGGCATGCCACGCGTAAGCGCAGCAGCTACCGAAGTTATCAATCTGAAGACTTACTGTAGCGATGTATAGGCCGCGCCGCGCATCGCGCCGGGCTTGTCGCGCGTGCCGTCTTGCACATAAACGACGGCGGCATCGACGCCATCCCTGGAGATGTTCTCCAGCGGCAGCGTCCAGTTGGCGGCGTTGCCGGTCCAGTCACCGACCTTCAGCCAGTTCCGGACGACATTGTAGTAGGTCAGTTGCTTGCCGCGATTCTCGCCGCGACCGACCGTGATCGGCACTGCCTTCGACACGGAACAGATCCAGACTTCGCCATGCGCTGTATCGGGCGCATTGCTCGATGCGGCAACGGACACGTTGACGTGTTTCCCGGAGACCGACATCGACACCGGCACCGTCATCACGGTGCCTTTCTTGGTTTCGCTGATCGCGCCCTGGATACGATCGGCATCGCTGCCGATCACCTGAGTGGCGCCGTTGACGACGACTTGCGGCGTGTAGACGTCGCGATCACCGCGCATCTGTGAATAGGCCTTCTGCCGCGCGCTGAAACGCGAGTCGGCCAGCGTGTCCTTCCAGCCCAGGTAGTCCCAGTAGTCGATCGGCATGCTCAATGCGATCACGGACGGGTCTTTGGCGAGGTCGCCGATGATCTTGTCTGCAGGCGGGCAGGACGAGCAACCTTGCGAGGTAAACAGCTCCACCACGGCCCTAGGCTGGGCCAGCGCGCTACCGCTTGCTGCAATGGCGGCGCACACGCTGAGCGCGCCGGTCCACTGCGATATGCCGCCAAAGGATTTCATGAGGTTTTGCCACGCTCGAGGTGAGACACATAACAGACGGTGTCGCACATTGGTGTCGCTAACACGTTCATGCCCTCAAACGCCAGAAGGCGGCTCTTCATAGGCCGCCTTCTGTTCACTAGCCACTCACTTCGCGGTGAGGCACTACGTCACACCACGTATGGGCGTCAGGCTGCAAGCTGACGCAGCACGTAATGCAGGATGCCGCCATTGCGGTAATATTCGAGCTCGTCCAGCGTATCGATGCGGCAGAGCAGCGTCTCCTTGTGGAGTGAGCCATCGGCCGACACGATTTCCGCCACCATCTGCTGGCGCGGCTTGATGTCGCCGGTCAGGCCGCGGATCGTGACCTTCTCGTCGCCCTTGAGGCCGAGCTTCTTCCACGATGAGCCGTTCTCGAAGGTTAGCGGCAGAATGCCCATGCCGACCAGATTGGATCGGTGAATACGTTCGAAGCTTTCGGTAATCACGGCGCGAACGCCGAGCAGACGGGTGCCCTTCGCAGCCCAGTCGCGCGACGAGCCGTTGCCGTATTCGGCGCCGCCGAACACGACCAACGGCACCTGCTCGGCCTGGTACTTCATCGCGGCGTCGTAGATCGACATCGCTTCGCCATCGGGCCAGTGCTTGGTCATGCCGCCTTCCGGTACGTTGCCGTCAGCACCCTGCATCATGAAGTTCTTGATGCGGATATTGGCAAAGGTGCCGCGCATCATCACTTCGTGGTTGCCGCGGCGCGTGCCGTACTGGTTGAAGTCGGCCGGGCGCACCTGATGCTCGGACAAATACTTGCCGGCGGGCGAGGTGAGCTTGATCGAACCGGCCGGCGAGATGTGGTCGGTGGTGATCTTGTCGCCGAACAGAGCCAGGATGCGCGCATCGACGATGTCGGTGGTCGGCTCCGGCTCCTTCTTCATGCCTTCGAAGTAGGGCGGGTTCTGCACATAGGTCGAACCCATGTTCCACTTGTACGTCTCGCTCTCGACCGTCTTGATCTTGCGCCAGTTGGCATCGCCGTCGAACACGTTTGCGTACTTCTTCTTGAAGATCGTCGACGTCACGTACTTCTTGATGAAGGCGTTGATATCCTTCGTGGTCGGCCAGATGTCTTTCAGGAACACCGGCTTGCCATCCTTGCCTTCGCCGATCGGCTCGACCGCGAGATTCTTGGTCACCGTACCGGCAAGTGCGTGCGCGACGACCAGCGGCGGCGAGGCGAGATAGTTTGCCTGCACATCCGGCGAGACGCGACCCTCGAAGTTACGGTTGCCCGAGAGAACCGCTGCGGCAACGATGCCGTTGTCGTTGATCGACTTCGAAATCTCCGGCGGCAGCGGGCCGGAATTGCCGATACAGGTGGTGCAACCGAAGCCGACGAGGTTGAAGCCGATCTTGTCGAGGTCGAGCTGCAAGCCGGAATTGGCGAGATATTCAGCGACGACCTGCGAGCCCGGCGCCAGCGAGGTCTTCACCCACGGCTTGGTCTTGAGGCCCTTGGCCACGGCGTTACGTGCCAGCAGGCCGGCGGCGATCAGCACGCTCGGATTCGAGGTGTTGGTGCAGGAGGTGATGGCAGCGATCACCACATCGCCATGGCCGACATCGAAGTTCTTGCCCTCGACGGGGAAGCGCGCGTTGTGGTTATCCGGCTTCTTGTATTCGGTGGTTAGCGCGGCAGAGAAGCCTTCGGCGATGGCGGGCAGTGCGACGCGGCCTTCGGGACGCTTCGGGCCGGCCATCGAGGGTACTACGTCGCCGAGATCGAGCTTCAGCTTTTCGGTGAACACCGGATCGGGCGACTTGGCGGTGCGGTACAGGCCCTGCGCCTTGGCATAAGCGGCAACCAGTGCGACACGCGCCGATTTGCGGCCCGAAGTTTTCAGATAGTCGATGGTGGCGGCATCGACCGGGAAGAAGCCGCAGGTCGCGCCATATTCCGGCGCCATATTTCCGATTGTCGCCTTGTCAGCGACCGACATGGCGTCGAGGCCGGGGCCGTAGAATTCCACGAATTTGCCGACGACGCCCTGCTTGCGCAGCATCTGGGTGACGGTGAGCACGAGGTCGGTGGCGGTGACGCCTTCCTTGAGTGCGCCCGACAGCTTAAAGCCGACCACGTCGGGCAGCAGCATCGATTGCGGCTGGCCGAGCATCGCGGCTTCCGCCTCGATGCCGCCGACGCCCCAACCGAGTACGGCGAGGCCGTTGACCATGGTGGTGTGCGAGTCGGTTCCGACCAGCGTGTCCGGATAGGCGACCTCGAAGGTGCCGGTCTTCTTGCCGACCGTCATCTTCTGCTTCTTCGTCCAGACAGTCTGGGCGAGATATTCGAGATTGACCTGGTGGCAGATGCCGGTGCCGGGCGGCACGACGGAGAAATTCGAGAACGCGCTCTGGCCCCACTTCAGGAACTCGTAGCGCTCCTTGTTCTGCTTGTACTCTTCGGCGACGTTCTTGCCGAACGCCTTGTTGTCACCGAAGAAGTTCACGATCACCGAGTGGTCGATGACCAGATCGACCGGGACCAGCGGGTTGATCTTCTTGGGATCGCCCTTCAGCGCCTGCATCGCATTACGCATGGCAGCAAGATCGACTACCGCGGGGACGCCAGTGAAGTCCTGCATCAGCACGCGCGCAGGGCGGAACGAGATTTCGTGCTCGAGCTTGCGCTTCTTCAGCCATTTCGAGAAAGCAACGATGTCTTCCTTCTTGACGCTGCGGCCGTCCTCGTTGCGCAGCAGGTTTTCCAGCAAGACCTTCATCGAATAGGGCAGCTTCGAAATGCCTGTCAGACCATTTTTCTCAGCGAGCGGCAGGCTGTAGTACACGTAAGTTTTAGCGCCCACCTTGAGGGTTTTTTGGCACTTGAAACTGTCGAGCGAGGTCATGTGAAGGGGTTCCACTTCAGTTAACTGATACCCGGCAATAGGTATCAAAACACCTTCGGCGAGGAGGCCGGTTTGTTTGAGGCGCCGATTGTGTGCTGCATCAGGTTCCGATTTATAGAATCTTTCTAGATGCGCCGCCACACCGACAACCGTTTGCAGCCCTGCGAAATAGTGCAACAACGCCGCGGCGACCTCTGGACCAAATCAGATGGTCATGGAAGGGTTAAGATGCGGCTCTCGGGGCGCAATTTGAGATGCCTGCGGGGTGGCCGCGAAGTCTTCGCCGGGCTCGATTTCGATGCCACGGCAGGCGAGGCCGTGGCGGTCATTGGCCCTAACGGAGCAGGCAAAACCTCGTTGTTGCGGTTGATCGCAGGCCTGCTGGCGCCGGCCGAGGGCTCCATCACTCTCGAGGGCGGCGACGGCGAAATGACTGTTGCCGAACAGGCCCATTACCTGGGCCACCGCGACGCTATGAAGCCGGCTTTGACGGTGACGGAAAACCTGACCTTCTGGGCCGACTTCCTCGGTGGCACGCCGGCCGATCCAGCCACGTGCATTGCAGCAGTAGGTCTCTCCCATGCCGCAGCATTGCCCGCGGGTTTCTTGTCGGCCGGCCAGCGCCGCCGGTTGTCGATTGCGCGTCTGCTGACCGTCCGTCGGCCGATCTGGCTGCTCGACGAACCGACCGCGGCGCTCGATCTGGCCAGCCAGCGGATATTCGCGGGACTGATGACGGATCATCTGGCATTGGGCGGGCTGGTCATTGCTGCGACCCATGGCCCGCTTGGCATTCCTGCACGGGAGTTGCGCATTGGGGGCGAGGCGTGAGTGCCCTTGGCGCGTTGATTCGACGCGACATCCGCATTGCCGTCCGGGTCGGCGGCGGGGCGCTGATCGGTGTGCTCTTCTTTCTGACGGTTGTCGTGCTGATGCCTTTCGCGCTGGGGCCGGATCTGGCGCTGCTGGCACGGCTAGGGCCGGCGATTCTTTGGCTCGGGGCGCTGCTCGCGAGCCTGCTGACGCTGGACCGGTTGTTTACCGCCGACCACGACGATGGGTCGCTGGATCTCATCCTGATGAGCCAGACGCCGCTGGAACTCGCCTGCGCCGCCAAGGCCCTTGCCCACTGGCTGGCCGCAGGCGTGCCGCTGATCGTCGCAACGCCAGTGCTGGGGCTGCTGCTCAATCTCGACGGTCCGTCGACGCTGGCAGTTGCGCTGACGCTACTGGCGGGTACGCCAGCACTGACCTTCACTGGCATGATCGGCGCCGCGCTGGCGGTGACGCTGCAGCGCGGTGGGCTCTTGCTGGCGGTGCTGGTGTTGCCGTTGTCGATCCCGGTGCTGATTTTCGGCGTTGCGGCGTCGAATGCCGCCATCCTTGAGCAGGGGGCACTGACATTTTCGACCCCGTTCTCCATTCTCTGCGCGCTGTCGCTGGCGAGCCTCGTGATCGGGCCTTTTGCGGCGGCGGCGAGCCTGCGGCATGGACTGGATTGAGACGGTTGGAATAATCACGACAGGCTGAGACACTGGATTGACCTGGGTCAACTCGTCGCGAGCCGTGTTGAACGAGAATAAGTTGCATTGATCGCGGACAGAGCCGCGACTATTGGAAATGCCATGACGCTGACCGAACTCGCCAATCCGACCCGGTTCCTGTCGCTTGCCACACGCATCCTGCCGTGGCTGGCGATAGTGACAGGCGTTCTGCTCGCAATCGGCCTGTATCAGTCGGCCATGGCTCCGGATGACTACCAGCAGGGTGCCACCGTCAAGATCATGTTCATCCATGTGCCGAACGCCTGGCTATCGATGTTCGTCTGGGGGGTCATGAGCGTGGCATCGCTAGGCACGCTGGTGTGGCGGCATCCGCTCGCCGACGTCGCCGCCAAATCCGCAGCACCGATCGGCGCGGCCTTCACCTTTCTCGCATTGGTCACGGGATCGCTCTGGGGCCGGCCGATGTGGGGTACCTATTGGGAATGGGACGCCCGACTGACTTCGGTGCTCATTCTGTTTCTGATGTATCTCGGCCTGATCGCGCTGTGGCGTGCCGTTGAAGACCCATCGCGGGCGGCGCGCGCCGCTGCGGTGCTGACGCTGGTCGGCGCCATCAATATTCCGATCATCAAGTTCTCGGTCGATTGGTGGAATACGCTGCATCAGCCTGCGTCGGTGATGAAGATGGGCGGCTCGTCGCTCGACAAGTCGTTTCTGATCCCACTGCTGGTGATGGCGGTGGCATTCTCGCTGCTGTTCATCACACTGCATCTCGCGGCTATGCGTAACGAGATCCTGCGGCGCCGCCTGCGTGCGCTGCAGATGCTGCAGGCCTCAAAGCCGGTGGCACTCCCGTGATGGCGCTTGGTCCCTACGCATCTTTCATCGTCACGTCCTACGCGCTGGTCGCAGCGGTGGTGCTGATCCTCATCGTGTGGATCGCCATCGATCATCGCCGCGTCCGCGCGCGGCTGCATGAGCTGGAATCCTCCGGCGTGGCGCGGCGCTCGGGTCGTGGAGCGACGGATCTCACATGACCGTGCAAGCCACTCCGAAGCGCCGCTGGATGCTCGCACTGCCTCTGCTGATCTTTGCCGCGCTCGCAGGGCTGTTCTGGTTTCGGCTCGGAGCCGACCCTGCGAAACTGCCCTCGGCATTGATCGGCCGCGCCGCCCCGCAGACGGCGTTGCCCGCGCTGGATGGCCTCACCGATAGCGGCGCGCCGGTGCCGGGCCTCGATCCCGCGGCCTTTAAGGGCAAGGTCAGTCTCGTCAATGTCTGGGCGTCGTGGTGCGTGCCGTGCCACGAGGAGGCGCCGCTGCTGACAGAACTCGGCAAGGACAAACGGCTGCAACTGGTCGGCATCAATTACAAGGACGCACCGGACAACGCGCGCCGCTTTCTCGGTCGTTACGGCAATCCGTTCGGCATCGTTGGCGTCGATGGCAACGGACGCGCCGCGATCGAATGGGGTGTCTATGGCGTGCCCGAAACCTTCATCGTCGGCCGCGACGGTCGCATCGCCTACAAGATGGTCGGCGGCATCACGCAGGAGAATTACGAGCGCGTGCTGAAGGTCGAGATCGACAAGGCGCTGCAGGCAGGGTCCTGAGCGCAATCCTCATCATGAGCAAGCCGGCTTAACTACCAAAATAAACTTCAGCTTTTATCTGCGGTTCATTTTCGCGCCATGGCGGCGCCATGAATCCGCAGCTAGCTTGATGGCGTTACTTAACCGTCCTTGGAGGGACACCACGATGCGCCATTTCAAATTTGCTACTTTGACCGCTGCCGCTCTCACTCTGGGTCTGCTCGCATCCGCGCCGTCGATGGCGCAGTCGCCGCAGCCTGCTGCTCCCGCCGGCAAGATGGCTCCGGCCGCCACATCCAAGATGGCGCCTGCCAGCGAATCGAAGATGGCTCCGGCACCGAAGGCTGAACTGCTTGATCTCAACTCGGCGAGTGTTGAGGCGCTCGAGGCTCTGCCCGGCATCGGCAAGGCCTATTCGGCAGCTATCGTCAAAGGCCGTCCGTATAAGGGCAAGGACGAGCTCGTGCAGAAGAAGATCGTGCCCGAGAAGACCTATGACGGCATCAAGGACAAAGTCATCGCCAAGCAGAAGAGCTAGGCGCGATCGCTTCGCTTGTCCGGAGACGCATCGGCGCAGCCGCGCCGGTGCGTTTTCTTTTGCGGTCCATCACGATCAGCCGATAACGCTGTCCTTCACCACATCGCCCAATGCGGCGAAGTCCGCCTTGCGCGGAGACGTCCGGCGAAAGGCGAGGCCGATGGTGCGGCCGGGCTGCGGATTCTCCAACCGCAGGAATTTGACGCGCTGGTCGCGTTGTTCGACATCGGCGGCGATCTGCGGGATCAACGTCACGCCATAGCCGCTGGCGACCATCTGCATCACCGTGGAGAGGCTGGACGCAGCGAAGGCCATGCCGTTGCTGCCGGACTGATGGCCGCGCGCTGCGGTGGCGCAGAAGGCCAGAGCCTGATCGCGCAGGCAGTGGCCGTCTTCCAGCAGGATCAGTCGACTCTGGTCGATCTCCATCGCCTTGATGCGTTTGTCGGCGGGGCGGGGATCGTCTGCCGGCACCGCGAGCAGGAACAGATCGTCGAACAGCTTGGCCGTGTCGATCTCGGGCTCGCCAAGCGGCAGCGCCAGCATCGCAGCATCGAGTGCGCCTGACTTGATATCGTCGACCAGTTGCCTGGTCTGCGTCTCGCGGAGCTCTAGCCGCAATTCCGGAAACTGTTTCTGTAGCACCGGCAGGATCCGCGGCAGCAGATACGGCGCCAGCGACGGGATCACGCCGAGCGTCAGCCGCCCGGTTAAGAGTCCGCCGCGATGCCGCGCAAAGTCCACCAAGTCGCGCGAGGCCGCCAGCACGTCCTCGCCGCGCCGCGCCACTTCGCGCCCAACATCGGTCAGCATCACCTCGCCAGGCCGGCGCTCCACCACCTTGACGCCCAGCGTCCGTTCGAGATCGCGTATCTGCATCGACAGCGCGGGCTGGGTGACGTTGCAGGTCTCGGCCGCGCGGCCGAAATGGCCATGTTTGGCAAGAGCGGCGAGATAGCGGAGTTGGCGGAGCGTGATCATGAATCATCAGATAAACTGATCGGAGGGCGAAGACAATTCGACTGGACCTGATCTAAGAATTCTTCCAATCTCTCGTCACGAAGTCCGACTAGGGTAAGCGCCAAGCTTGCCGAGGAATTCGGCAGATAATTGAAATTAGACAGCTTTTGGGAAATTTGAGCGGGTTTTTGAAGGCGATCCGGCATGTCGGTGTTGCCTGGGACCGCTCATATTCCAAACAGCCAGAAGGAGAGACTGATGGACACGACGAATGAGAATGGCGCCGGCAAGTGCCCCGTTGCGCATAGCCCCGCTGCCCGGGCCAATCGTGACTGGTGGCCGAACAAGCTAGACCTGTCGATTCTCCACCAGCACTCGTCGCTGTCCGATCCGATGGGCGATGCGTTCAACTACGCGGAGGAATTCAAGAAGCTCGATTACGAGGCGTTGAAAAACGACCTGCGCAAGCTGATGACCGATTCGCAGGACTGGTGGCCGGCTGATTTCGGACATTACGGTCCGCAGTTCATCCGCATGTCGTGGCACGCCGCCGGTACCTATCGGCTCAGCGATGGCCGTGGCGGTGGCGGTCGCGGTCAGCAGCGTTTTGCTCCGCTCAATTCCTGGCCGGACAACGTCAACATCGACAAGTCACGCCGCCTCCTGTGGCCGATCAAGCAGAAATACGGCAACAAGATCTCGTGGGCCGACCTACTGATCCTGACCGGCAACGTGGCGCTGGAGACCATGGGTTTTCGCACCTTCGGTTTCGCGGCCGGTCGTGCCGACGTCTGGGAGCCTGATCAGGACGTGAATTGGGGTCCCGAATCCACGTGGCTGTCCCACCGGTCGCTCGACAAGTTCGAAGCTCCGCTTAGTGCCACGGAAATGGGCCTGATTTATGTGAATCCGGAAGGTCCGGGTGCCAGCGGCGATCCGGTTGCGGCCGCCAGCTTCATCCGCGAGACCTTCAAGCGCATGGCGATGAACGACGAGGAAACCGTGGCGCTGATCGCCGGCGGTCACACCTTCGGTAAGACCCATGGCGCTGCGCCTGAGTCCCACAAGGGTCCGGAGCCTGAAGCTGCCGGCCTGGAAGCGCAGGGCCTGGGCTGGAAGAGCAACTACGGTACTGGATCCGGTGCAGACGCCGTTGGTAGCGGCATTGAGGTCACCTGGACGCAGACGCCGGCGCAGTGGAGCAACTTCTTCTTCGAGAACCTGTTCAAGTATGAATGGGTGCAGACCCGCAGCCCCGGTGGGGCCATCCAGTGGGAGGCCAAGGACGCCGAGGAAGTGATCCCCGACGCGCATGATCCATCGAAGAAGCACAAGCCGACCATGCTCACGACGGATCTGTCCCTGCGTCTGGACCCGGCCTATGAGAAAATCTCACGCCGCTTCCTGCAGAATCCGCAGGCCTTCGCTGAAGCTTTTGCTCGGGCCTGGTTCAAGCTGACTCATCGCGACATGGGTCCGCGCGTGCGTTATCTCGGTCCGGAAGTGCCCAAGGAAGAGTTGATCTGGCAGGATCCGATCCCTGCGGTTGACTATCCGGTGATCGACGACACCGACGTCTCTGCGCTCAAGGCCAAGCTGCTGGCATCGGGCCTGACCGTGTCCGAATTGGTCAGCACGGCCTGGGCTTCGGCCTCCACCTTCCGTGGCGGCGACAAGCGTGGCGGTGCCAACGGCGCGCGCATCCGTCTGGCCCCTCAGAAGGACTGGGAGGTTAACCAGCCGGCTCAGCTAGCCAAGGTGTTGCAGGTGCTCGATGGAATCCGGAAGGAGTTCAACGCGGCGCAATCCGGTGACAAGCAGGTTTCGCTTGCCGACCTGATCGTCCTCGGCGGCAGCGCGGCGGTCGAGAAAGCCGCGAAGGATGCCGGCCTGGATGTAACCGTTCCGTTCTCTCCGGGGCGCGGCGACGCCTCGCAGGCGCAAACCGATGTGGAATCCTTCGAGGTGATGGAACCGGTCGCGGACGGCTTCCGTAACTACCTCAAGGGCACGTCTGCCGTACCGGCCGAAGTATCCTTGGTGGATCGCGCGCAGTTGCTGACGCTGACCGCTCCGGAAATGACGGTTCTCGTCGGCGGCTTGCGAGTACTTGGTGCGAATTCCGGGCAGTCCGTGCGCGGTGTCTTCACCAAGACACCGGAGACGTTGACCAACGACTTCTTCATCAACCTGCTCGACATGAGCACGGAGTGGAAGGCAGTCGATGGCTCGAACAATGTGTACGAGGGACGTGATCGCAAGAGCGGCGAAGTCAGGTGGACCGGTACACGCGCCGATCTGGTCTTCGGTTCGCACTCGCAGCTGCGTGCCTTCGCGGAGGTCTATGCAAGCGCCGACGCCAAGCAGAAGTTCGTGAAGGACTTCGTCAAGGCTTGGGTGAAGGTGATGAACGCGGATCGTTTCGATCTTGTCGAGAAGCCGATACTGCAGGCGGCTGAGTAACCTCGGCCCGCCATCGTGAATATGAAAGCCCCTGCGACTATGTCGCGGGGGCTTTTTCTTGTCGCGCCGCGTCATACTCAACTGTCATCACTGACACTGCCGGTTACTGGATCCCGCTTTCGCGGCGATGAGAGTTTCGAAGAGTCTGAGCGCTCTGCGTCTTGCAGCTTTCTCCGAATCCCCGCACAAATGGCAAAATGTTTCTCCGGAGGATCTCCAGATGATGAAACTCTACTGGTCGCCGCGCTCGCGCTCATTCACGGCGCTTTGGCTGATGGAGGAAACCGGCGTCGCCTATGAGCGCGTGCTGACCGATATCTCCACCGGTGCGCAGCGCACGCTGGAATTCCTCGCCGTCAATCCGATGGGCAAGGTGCCGGCTCTGCAGGATGGCGACGCCACCATGGCCGAGGCTGCGGCAATCTGCGCTTATGTGGCCGAGCGCTATCCCGAGGCGAAGCTGGCACCTCCACTCGGCGATTCTCATCGCGCGAAATATCTCTATTGGTTGTTCTTTGCGCCGGGCTGTATCGAACCGGCGATCGCACAGATCGCGACCAAGATGGAGCTGAATCCGGTGGCCGCGGGCTGGGGAGATGCGCAGCGCGTGTTCGATGTGCTCGAAGCCGCGCTTGATGAAGGTCCATGGATCCTTGGCGCACAATTCTCTGCCGCCGATATCGCCATCGGTTCAGGACTGAACTTTGCCGTGCGCAATTTCAAGATGGTCCCGTCGCGCCCGGCGTTCGAGCGCTATCTCGACCGTTGCAGCGCTCGTCCGGCCTTCCAGCGGGCAATGGAATTTGCATCGGGGGAAAAGACGTAAGGCGAATTACTCGCTTGCGTCTGCCTTCAACGCATCCGGATGCGGCATCGAGATGATGTTGTAGCCGGAGTCGACGAAATGCGTTTCGCCGGTTACGCCGCCGGAAAGATCCGACAGCAGATACAGTGCAGTGCCGCCGAGTTCTTCCAGTGTTACGCCGCGGCCGAGCGGCGAATGTTTCTGCTGGAATGCGAACATCGCGCGGGAATCGCCGATGCCCGAGCCGGCCAGTGTACGTACCGGGCCAGCCGACACCGCGTTGACGCGAATGCCCTGGCGGCCAAAGTCAGATGCGAGATAACGCACCGAGGCTTCGAGAGCGGCCTTGGCAACGCCCATGACATTGTAGTTCGGCATCACGCGGGTCGATCCGCCAAAAGTTAGCGTGATCATGGCGCTGCCGGGCTTCATGATTTCCGACGCGCGTTTGGCAATTTCGGTGAAGGAGAAGCAGGAGATCACCATGGTGCGCGAGAAATTGGTGCGCGTGGTGTCGGCGTAGCGGCCCTTGAGTTCGTTCTTGTCGGAGAAACCGATGGCGTGGACCAGGAAATCCAGCCCGCCCCATTTCTCCCTGATCGTAGCAAAGGTCGCATCGACGCTGGCGATGTCCTCGACGTCGCAGGGCAGGATCAGATCGGCATTGAGCGATTCCGCCAGCGGCTTGACGCGCTTGCCAAGTGCATCGCCCTGATAGGTGAAAGCCAGTTCGGCACCCTGCGCATGCAGGGCCTTGGCGATTCCCCACGCGATAGAATGATCATTGGCGATGCCCATGATCAGTCCGCGCTTGCCCTGCATCAGTGATGGCATCGCGTTATGCATCCATCCGCTTGAAGACCAGCGTGGCGTTAGTGCCGCCGAAGCCGAAGGAATTCGACAGCACGGTGCCGACCTTCACATTGTCGATGCGCTTGCGCACGATCGGCATGTCGGCGAAAACTGGATCGAGTTCGGTGATGTTGCCGCTCTCGCAGATAAACCCGTTCTGCATCATCAGCAGCGAGTAGATTGCTTCCTGTACGCCGGTGGCGCCGAGCGAGTGGCCGGTGAGAGCCTTGGTCGCTGAAATCGGCGGGCATTTCTCGCCCGTGCCGAATACGTTGCGGATCGCCTGCATTTCCGGCGGATCGCCGGCAGGCGTCGACGTCGCATGCGGGTTGATGTAATCGATCTTGATGCCGCCGGTGGTGGCCAGCGCCATCTTCATGCAACGCTCTGCGCCTTCGCCCGACGGGGCGACCATGTCGTAACCGTCCGAGGTGGCGCCGTAGCCGATGATTTCGCCATAGATCTTGGCGCCGCGTGCTTTTGCGTGCTCGAGTTCTTCGACCACGACCACGCCGGCGCCGCCGGCGATGACAAAGCCGTCACGGCTGACGTCATAGGGACGCGAGGCCGTCGATGGGGTGTCGTTATACTTCGAGGACATTGCGCCCATGGCGTCGAACAGCACCGAGAGCGACCAGTCGAGCTCTTCGCAGCCGCCGGCGAATACGACGTCCTGCTTGCCCCACTGGATCATCTCATAGGCATTGCCGATGCAGTGGTTCGAGGTCGCGCAGGCCGAAGAGATCGAATAGTTCACGCCCTTGATCTTGAACCAGGTCGCGAGCGTGGCGGATGCCGTCGAGGACATCGCCTTCGGCACCGCGAACGGACCAACGCGCTTCGGACCCTTCGTTCGCGTGATGTCCGCGGCTTCGACGATGGTGCGTGCGGAAGGTCCGCCCGAGCCCATGATGATGCCGGTGCGCTCGTTCGAGATGTCCGACTCTTCGAGACCGGAGTCCTGGATCGCCTGTTCCATGGCGATGTGATTCCATGCGGCGCCTTCGCCGAGGAAGCGCATCGCGCGGCGGTCGATCACATCGGCCGGATTGATGGTCGGTGCGCCCTGCACCTGCGAACGGAAACCGAGCTCTGCGTATTTGTCGGCGCGCGTGATGCCCGACTTTGCCTCATGGAGGCTCGCAAGCACTTCCTGAGTGTTGTTTCCGATAGATGAGACAATGCCCATCCCCGTGACGACAACCCGCCTCATGATCGCCTCGCCCTTTGAATTACGTTGTTGTGGAACTGGCGGTCGCCCCCTCGGAGACCGCCGTTGAATGGCACCCGGTAGATCACGTTCCCGGCTGCAATGCGGCAGGTGCTTCCTGCTTGAACAGGCCGACCTTCAGGTCCTTGGCGCGATAGATAATCTCGCCATCGGCCGAAAGCGAGCCGTCGGCAATCCCCAACCACAATTTTGAACGCATCACGCGCTTGATATCGATGGTGTACACGACCTTTTTGACGTTCGGGAGAACCTGGCCGGAAAACTTCAGCTCGCTGAGCCCGAGCGCGCGACCGGGGCCGATGCCGCCCGACCAGCCCAGAAAGAACCCGACCATCTGCCACATGGCGTCCAGGCCGAGGCAGCCCGGCATGACCGGATCGCCCTTGAAGTGGCAGGCAAAGAACCAGAGGTCCGAATTGACGTCGAGTTCAGCGCGCACGAGACCCTTGCCGAATTCGCCGCCATCAGCCGTGATCTCGGTGATGCGGTCGAACATCAGCATCGGCGGCAGCGGCAATTGAGCATTGCCTGGTCCGAACAGCTCGCCGCGGCCGCAGGCCAGCAGGTCTTCATATGCGTAGCTGTTGCGTTGTTCCTGGATCATGCCGGCTTTCTGAGTCCATCGATGGTGGTGGCTACCCCGGGTGGAGTCGCCACATATAGAATTGTTCCAAATGACACGGGAACTTGCCCGGTTGGGCGCTCTCTATCATAGGCTTATGGGGCGGCAAAGCGGCGGATCGCCTGCTTTTGGCGGGTTATTGACCATGTTGCGAGGCACTGCGGAAGCATCCCTTCTGATGCATGGCTCCTAGTTGCGAAAACCTTGCATCTGAGGCCCCGCCTTTCTATAATAGAAGGCTAATTCAGTGTTCTTTTTGAGTGTGAACGGCAGGATTACTGACGTGGATATGAGCGACAGCGTTTCAGTTCTGGATGACGCAGCTGCGGTTGCGGAAATCAATCACGGCCGTCAGCCGGCTTTGACTGGTTGCCCGTGGCATGACGTCAACGAGATGCTGCAGTCGGTCGGTCTGCGACCCACCCGTCAACGCATGGCGCTGGGCTGGCTGCTGTTCGGCAAGGGCGCGCGTCATCTCACTGCGGAAATGCTGTACGAGGAAGCGACTCTCGCCAAGGTGCCGGTGTCGCTGGCGACCGTTTACAACACGCTCAATCAACTCACGGATTCCGGCCTGCTTCGTCAGGTCAGCGTCGATGGTACGAAGACCTATTTCGATACCAATGTGACCTCGCATCACCACTACTATCTTGAGAACAACCACGAGCTGGTCGATATTCCGGACCAGAACCTCGTGCTGACCAAGATGCCGGAAGTCCCCGAGGGCTTCGAGATCAGCCGCATCGACATGGTCGTTCGTCTGCGCAAAAAGCGCTAACGGCTTTATCCAAATTCTGAAGTTATTTGCGCCGCCGAACCGTTTTCGGCGGCGTTTGCTCGCCAGCTGCAGCCGTCGCCACGATCGCGCGGGCGAGGGAGCGGCCGGTGCATTCGTAGCCGGCTGCGGAATTGTGTAGTCCGTCCCAAGCCGTTAGCGCTCCCATGGAGAGCCCTGCGTCTACTGCACGGCGCATCAGCTCGAAGCGTGAGAACAGCGGTACGCGTTCCTGCCGGGCGGCGTCAGCTATGCTCGCCTGCATCTTGGAATATTGCGATGCGAGAATGACCGGCGCGTATTGCTGATCCATCAGGATCACGTCGGCGCCGTCAGCCTTCAGCAGGCGGATGCCCTCGACGATCCTGCCGGTCAGGCTGTCAGCGCTTTGCAGCCAGGTCACGTCATTGGTGCCGATCTGCCAAATCACGAGATCCGGGCGATGCGCCAGCACATCGCGGTCGAAGCGGGCGATATTGCCCGGGATCGTGTCGGCGTTCCGCCCACTATTGATGACCTCCAGCCGCAGTCCCGGCTTCAGGTGTTGCAGCTCGCTCTGCAGCATGCCGGGATAGGTTTTGGCGGGGTCGGATTGCCACAGGCCGAGCGTCGAGGACGAGCCCATGGCGACGATTTTGAGCGGGCCACCGGTTTTGAGCGCAGCCACGGTGCGCGGAAGGGTCGCATCACCTGACAGCCGCTGATCCACAGCCAGGCACGTCTCAGTGGCGGATTGCGCACGAGCCGGGCCGGACCATGGCAGCGCTACAGCGCCGATCAGTGCGCCGGCGCAGGCCAGGCTCCTGATGCCGGATGCACTCAGTTCACCTTCTCGTCGGCGTAGACGCCCCATAGCCGCTGCTGTTCGATCCAGCCGTCGAAGCCGTTGCCAATCACACGGCACCAGCCATTGTTGCAGCGCTTCACCTGCGCCACAACGCCGGCCTGCAGCCGGGCCGCAACAGCGCTGGTCGCATCCGGATTGTCATAGATCGAGGCGAGTTCGTCCTTGGATTTCATGGTCACGACCGCGGTGCGGCGGCCGGACAGCAGCGAGTGATAGACCCAGCCCTCGGCGCCCTCGGAATCGCGGACGCGGCGCCAGTTCTCGTATTCGGCGGTGATCTCCACCGGCAGGCCGGAGCGAGTATAGACCCAGGCGACATCATTGTCCTTGGTGGGGCCGGCGCGGACATTAACGTGATCCGACTTGAGGCTGACGTAGCGCGGCACCGGCAGGCCGCTGGCGCCCAGCGGCGTGTCCTTGGCAGCGAGAGCCGGATCGATTGCTGCCGCGATCAGAGTACCCATCGCCAACATCGCACACGCAAATCGCCGGAACGCCATCAACCCCACCTCAACCCAATCCAAAGAACGCAAGTGCCGCCGCGCCGCACGCGCCTGTGGGTTCTTGTTTTGGCTTGGTCTTCTGCTAGAGAGGACCCAAGGCCAAGGCACCAAAAAGGGTGTCGGGGAACCCGAGGAAACGGTGAATTCGCGGCTGCGGCAGTTTCGAACAACCAGGTTAATGCGGACTGAACGGATTAGCCAAAGCGCGAGTGAGCAGGACATGTCGGTCAAGAAAAAGCCTCTCGTCATCGTCACGCGCAAGCTGCCGGACTCGATCGAGACCCGCATGCGCGAACTTTTCGATGCGCACATCAATCTCGACGACACGCCTCTGACGTCCGAGCAACTCGCTGAAGCGACCCGCACCGCCGATGTGCTGGTGCCGACCGTCACCGACGAAATCACCAAGGAACTACTCGAGCACCCCGACTGTAAGCTCAGGCTGATCGCCAATTTCGGCAATGGCGTCGACAATATTGACGTCACCGCCGCCCATGCCCGCGGCATCACCGTCACCAACACGCCGAAGGTGCTCACTGAAGACACCGCCGACATGACCATGTCGATGATCCTCGCAGTGCCGCGCCGGCTGATCGAAGGTGCCTCGATCCTGACCGAAGGCAAGGACTGGCAGGGCTGGTCGCCGACCTGGATGCTGGGCAAGCGGCTTGGCGGCAAGCGGCTCGGTATCATCGGCATGGGCCGCATCGGCCAGGCCGTCGCGCGCCGCGCCCGCGCTTTCGGGCTACAGATCCACTATCACAACCGCAAACCCGTCGCCCCGAAGATCGCCGAAGAACTCGGTGCGACCTATTGGGATTCGCTCGACCAGATGCTGGCGCGCATGGACATCATCTCGGTGAACTGTCCGCATACGCCGGCGACATTCCACCTGTTGTCAGCACGCCGTCTCAAGCTGATCCGCAAGGACGCCTATATCGTCAACACCGCGCGCGGCGAGGTGATCGACGAAGAGACGATGATCAAGCTGATCGAGTCGGGCGACATTGCCGGTGCCGCGCTCGACGTGTTCGAACATGAGCCCGCGGTGAGTCCGAAGCTGGTGCGGCTCGCGCGCGCCGGCAAGGTGGTATTGTTGCCGCATATGGGCTCGGCGACGATCGAAGGCCGTGTCGAGATGGGCGAGAAAGTCATCATCAACATCCGTGCCTTCCTCGACAATCACAAGCCGCCGGATCGTGTGCTTCCGAACATGCTGTGAGGCGAAGCGCTTACGCTCGCCGGCTTATCTTACGAGATCAGTTTGAAGATGAGATAGGCCGCGATGCGGCCCTCGCGCGTGGCTTTGCGGCCGTAGCGCGTCATGGTGTAGTTCGGCCATGGCAGACGCCAGTCATCGGCGCGCTCTGCAGTCCAGGTGAAATCCGGCGATCGCGACACATGCCAGAGTGTCCACGCGACGTAATCCGGAATGTCATGCACGAAACGAAATTCGCCTGACGGCTTCAGCACGCGCGCCATCGCAGCCAGTGTTGCGTCCTGCACGAAGCGGCGCTTCCAGTGACGCTTCTTCGGCCAGGGATCCGGATGGATCAGGTCGATGCGTGACAGCGATTGTGCCGGTGCCCATGTGAGAAGTTCGGCGGCGTCGCCGGCGACGAGGCGGATATTGCCGATGTTCTGCGCCTCGATCTGCGTCAGAATCTTCGCCATGCCGTTGATGTAGGGCTCGCAGCCGATGAAGCCGATGTCGGGACGCGCCAGTGCTTCCGCGACGAGATGTTCGCCGCCGCCGAAGCCGATCTCCAGACGCACGGTCTCGATATCAGTGCCGAACAGCGTGCGAATATCGTCAGGTGCCGGATGTGCGATGTCGACGGTGAGCGCCGGCAGCAGCGTCGCCATCAGATCGGCCTGATGGTCGCGCAGCTTGTGGCCCTTGCGGCGTCCGAAGAACGAGCCGGTGTAATGGCCGCTCTCGGCAGGCGTGGACGCACCCGCATCAGCGGGGGCATCGTGATCGTTATGATTGGAATTGGCTGTGGTCATCGCGCGCGAGTGATACAGCCGAAACGCCATCGGCGCCATCAGGCGCGATGACGAATTTCCGTTGAAACTACCGTGATTTTAGCGCTGATCCGGGGCTTCGCGCGAAGCGATCTGTTCGACCAGGTCGACGATGCTGCGGCGGAGCTTGGCATCGGTGATGCGCGTGAAGGCGCGGGTCAGAGCGAGGCCTTCGGAGGTGGCTAGGAAGTCGGAGACATAGGCAGGCGAGGACGCTTCAGCGAAGCCTTCGCCGTTATGGATCGCGCCGGGGCCGCCTTCGAACAGGAACGAGACGGGGACCTGCAGAATTTCCGAAATCTGCTGCAGCCGGCTGGCGCCGACGCGGTTGGTGCCCTTCTCGTATTTCTGAACTTGCTGAAACGTCAGACCGAGGGCTTCGCCCAGCTTTTCCTGACTCATGCCGAGCATAATGCGCCGCATGCGCACACGGCTGCCGACATATTTGTCAACAGGATTGGGCGCTTTCGTCGACATCTCAATTACTCCTGGATCACATCAAGGGAGACGGATCATGCGTGGCAATCCGTCATTTAGGGCGGCTTCGGTTGTAACCAAAGGTATCCTAGTGGATTATAACAACCGCGCAAATTTTCCTAAGCGGAAAATTTAAGCCACTGCACCTTTATTTCTCAATAGGTGAGAAATAAAGCTTACAAAGCTAGCTTAAAAAGCAATCACATCGAGAGGGTTGTTCGGTAGGCGGCGAAAGCTAGCTTGCAAGCTATATCAAATGCTTCAAGTATCAAGCTAGTGGCGTACTGGCGTACGCCGCCGAACGGCGAAAATGATCGCAAGCGCGACAAACATCGCGGCGGGAATATCGCCGATTTTCGAGTAGACCGTCGGCGAAATGGCCGCTGGTAATCCCGAATCCAGCACGCCTTCGACACCGAGATCGAGCCGCGCGATCAGGCGGCCGACAGGGTCGACCACGACGGAAATGCCGGTGTTCGCAGCGCGAACCAGCGGCAGGCCTTCCTCGATGGCGCGGACGCGGCTTTGCTGCAGGTGCTGATAGGGGCCCGTGGAAATCCCGAACCAGCCATCATTGGTGAGATTGACGATCCAGCCCGGCCGATCGTTGCGCGTGGTGATATCGTCCGGGAAAACCGCCTCGTAGCAGATCAGCGGCAGCATGCGCGGCGCGCCGGGAATGTCCATTGGCTTCCGGCGCGTGCCGGGAATGAAGCCGCCATGGACTTTGGTCAATTGCTGGAAGCCGATCTTCTCCATGAAGCTCTGGAACGGCAAATACTCGCCGAACGGCACCAGATGAAGTTTGTCGTAGGTCGACAGGATGCTGCCGTCATGGTCGATCACGTAAATGGAATTATAGGCCTGCGTGATGCGTACGCCGAGCGGCGCATCCGGCGGGCGCACCGCGCCGGTGACCAGCACGGTGCCCTTCGGCAGCAGATTGGCGATCTGCGCCATCGCATCGGGTTCGCGTGACAGGAAGAACGGGAATGCGGATTCCGGCCAGATCAGGATATTGGCTGCACCGACGCCTGAATTCTGCGGACCGGTCGCGCGGTCCGATAGCGCAAGATATCTGCTCATGACATCCGCCTTGGCGGAATAGTTGAAGCGCGTGTCTTGCGACAGGTTCGGCTGCATGATGCGCAGCTTCACATTGGCGACGAGCTGCGTCGGGGTGCGCGATAGCCGGGCCATGCCATAGGTGCCCATCACGACGAGCAGCACCAGCGCAAGCGCCGGCGCCAGCCACGGCCGCTGCGTGCGCGAGCGTCCGTCGATCAGAACCGCAGGCGATGCAAAGATCGCTACAGTGATAAATGTCAGTCCCCAGAGGCCGACCAGCGATGCGCTCTGCGCCAGCGCGAGCGGTTCGGTGAGTGCATAGCCGAACGCATTCCAGGGAAAGCCCGTCAGCACATGGCCGCGCAGCCATTCGCCGATCGTGAGACTCGCCGCGAGCGCGAAGATGCGGCTGGCATCCTTGGTCCAGAGCAAGCGCGCTAGCGCGAAACCGATCGCGGTGAACAGCGCGAGATAGGCGGGCAGGCCGCAGATCGCGGCGGGCAACAGCCATGCGAAGGTCTGCGCGTCGACGAGGAACGCGTAGCCAATCCAGTACAGGCCCGGCACGAAATAACCGAAGCCGAACCACCAGCCCGCCATGGCGGCGGCGGGAATGCCGCGCATCTTGCCTGCAGCAGCGCCATCGATCAGCCAGACGACCACGGGGAACGTGATGAACAGCACCGGCCAGGCGTTGAACGGCGCCATCGCCAGCGACGATACCGCGCCGGTCAGCAGCGCGATGCCTGCGCGCTTCCAACCCCAAGCGAGAATGATGCTGAGTGCGACCGAGCGCAGGCTGCGTGATGTCACGGCGTTCCCGCGCTGTCGCCTGATGGAGGCGTATTTACATTATCATTGGACGGTGCCGCGCCGGTGTCCGATGACGCATCGCGGCGGCGCGGTTCGCGGGCACGCGGCGCAGGCCGCTCCTTGCGGGGGCCGACGCGCAGCCGCTTGACGCGGCGCGGATCGGCATCGAGCACTTCGATCTCGAAATTGCCGGGGCCGGAAATCACCTCGCCGCGCACGGGCAAACGGCCGACATGGGTGACGAGATAGCCGCCGAGTGTCTCGACTTCCTCGCCGTCTTCGCCGGTCTCGAATTCTTCGCCGATCATGGCGCGCACGTCATCTAGGCTGGCGCGTGCATCGGCGATGAAGCTGTCGCCCTGCCTGACAATGGATGGCGGCTCGTCGCTGTCGTGTTCGTCATCGATCTCGCCGACGATCTGCTCGACGATGTCCTCGATGGAGACGAGGCCGTCGGTGCCGCCATATTCGTCGACAACGAGTGCGAGATGGATGCGTGCTGCCTGCATCTGCGCGAGCAGATCGATGGCGCGCATCGATGGCGGCACGTAGAGCAGCTTGCGGATGATGCCGGTGTCAACGACGGTCTGCGCCAGATCGACCGAACGCAGGTCGAGGCCCGCGGGAAACACTTTCTTTTTCTTGGCTGTCGACGGCACGACGTTGCGCGCCTTCACGGTCATGTATGCCAGCAGGTCGCGGATATGAACGATGCCGACGGGATCGTCGAGGGTTTCGTTGAATACGACCAGGCGCGAATGCGCCGCGCTCTCGAACAGGCCCATCAATTCGCCGAGCGAGATATCCTGCTTCACCGCGATAATATCGGCGCGATGCACCATGACGTCGGCGATGCGGCGCTCGTTGAGCCCCAAAATATTGCGCAACATCGTGCGCTCGATGGTGGAGAAGCCGGTCTCGTCCGGCGCGGAGGCGTCGAGCACGACTTGCAGGTCGGCACGCACCGAGCCCGGCTTCCAGCCGAACAGCGAGCGGATCGCGCGGGTCAGCCAGGTCTCCGACGTCGGGCGCATGACCTCGCCGTCGTGAACCACCGCAGGCAGATTGCTTGAGGTCTTCGAATGATCGCTTCTAGTGTCGCCGTCCGGCATCTCAGGTCACCCGATCCTGATCTGCATAGGGGTCCGGGATCCCGAGCGTTGCCAGGATCTCGCGCTCCAGCGCTTCCATCTCTTCGGCTTCGTCGTCCTTCTCATGATCGTAACCGACCAGATGCAGAAAACCGTGAATGGCGAGATGGCTGAGATGGTTGGCGAAGCTCTTCTCTTCTTCGTCAGCCTCGCGGCGCGTGGTCTCGTAGGCAATAGCGATGTCGCCGAGCATGCGCGGCATGTCATCGGGCTCGTCTGCGCCTTCGGGCGGCTGCAGCGCCGGGAATGACAGGACGTTGGTCGGCTTGTCGATGCCACGCCAGTTCTGGTTCAGCGTGCGGATGCCGGCGTCGTCGGTGAGCATGATGGCGAGTTCGGCGTCGGCCGTATCGGTATCGACCATGGCGGCGGCAGCTTCGATGGCGCGGTGAATCACGGCGTCGGCATCGGCCTCCGCGGACCAGCAATCGGCGACAACAAGAACCTCTGTCGCGGGAGATGAATAGGTCGGCATCGGTATCGAACTTCTTTCACGAACGGACCCGATCCCGGGTCCGTCGTCAGCGTATGAGTGTGTCATCAGGTCTTTGTAGCAGCCGCCTTCTGCGGCGTTCCTTCGTAGGCGGCGACGATGCGGGCCACGAGTTCGTGGCGGACGACGTCTTCGCCCGTGAACTTCACCTGCGAGATACCCTGCACGCCGTCGAGCAGACGCGCGGCTTCGGCGAGACCCGAGGTCTGGCCGTTGGGCAAGTCGACCTGCGAGGGATCGCCGGTGATGATCATGCGGCTGTTCTCACCCAGACGCGTCAGAAACATCTTCATCTGCATTGAGGTGGTGTTCTGCGCTTCGTCTAGGATGATCGCGGCATTGGTCAGGGTGCGGCCGCGCATGAAGGCAAGCGGCGCGATTTCGATTTCGCCGGTCTGCAGTGCGCGCTCGACAATGCGCCCGTCCATCAGGTCATAGAGTGCGTCATAGATCGGGCGCAGATACGGATCGACCTTCTCGCGCATGTCACCGGGTAGAAAGCCGAGCCTTTCGCCGGCTTCCACCGCCGGACGCGACAGGATGATGCGATCGACTTCCTTGCGCTCGAACAGCATCGCCGCTTGCGCAACCGCAAGCCAGGTCTTGCCGGTACCGGCGGGGCCGATGCCGAAAACCAGCTCGTTGCTTCTCAGCGCGCGGATATAGGCGTCCTGCGTCGCGGTGCGGGCACGTACCGGGCGCTTGCGCAGATTGATGGTGTCGAAGTTCGAGGCGGCTGCTTTCGACCCCTTGGGATCGAACGGAAACAGCGTGCCTTGCGCCAGCGTCGCGCGGATCGTGCCTTCGACATCGCCGGGGGCAAGGTCATGGCCCTGTACTGCTTGCGCATAGAGCGTTTCGAGCACGCGCCGGGCGGCATCGCAGGCGTCGCGGGTACCGGTGAGGGTGATGTGGTTGCCGCGGGAATCGACGACGACATTCAGCCGGCGTTCGATGATCGCGAGGTTCTGGCCATAAGGCCCGACCAGCGAAGAGGCCGCCCGGTTGTCATCAAAGTCGATGACGACCTGCGTCTCGGCCTGCGGTGGAGTATCGAGTTTACGAACAGCGAGCGTAGACGAATCCGATGCGCTTTTGGCCAAGAATTCAGGCTCCCGTGACGGTGTGAGAACGGACTGGCTGCAACACTGGTGGTACTGGAGAACTAGCAATTGGAGATGATGCGAGGCTGCCGAGCAGGCTATAGCGCTCGAGGCTCTCAATGGTGACCGGAAGCACCTGGCCGATGATGTCGTCAGAAGCCATCACATGGGCCGGCTGCAGGTAAGCGGTGCGACCGACGATCTGGCCGGGATTGCGCGCGGGGCGTTCGAACAGCACATCCACAGTGCGTCCAATCGTGGCCGCGTTGAAGGCCGATTGCTGGCTGTCGATCAGGTTCTGAAGCCTCACCAATCGCTCGTCCATGTCAGCCTGTGACACCGTCTCCTGCAAATCCGCGGCCGGCGTTCCCGGACGCGGTGAATACTTGAACGAATAAGCGCCAGCGTATCCGATTTGTGTGACGAGCGCGAGCGTGGCTGCAAAATCTTCCTCGGTCTCGCCGGGGAAGCCCACGATGAAATCAGAAGTAAAAGCAATGTCTTGCCGCGCGTCGCGAAAACGGTCGATGACGCGGCGATAATCTTCGGCTGTATGTTTCCGGTTCATGGCCGCCAGAATCCGGTCGGAACCGGATTGGACGGGCAGATGCACGAAGGGCATCAGCTCCGGCAAATCGCGATGCGCCGCGATCAGCGTGTCCTCGACATCGCGGGGATGGCTGGTCGAATAGCGCAGCCGGGCGATACCGGGAATCTCGGCGAGGCGATAGAGCAGCGTGCCCAGCGCCCACGGGCGGCCGTCGGGGCCCTCGCCGTGATAGCCGTTGACGTTCTGGCCGATCAGGGTGATCTCGCGCACGCCGTTATCGGCGAGCCGCTGCACGTCGTCGATGATCTTCGCCACCGGGCGCGAGACTTCGGAGCCGCGGGTGTAGGGCACGACGCAGAAGGTGCAGAACTTGTCGCAGCCTTCCTGCACGGTAACGAAAGAGGAAATGCCGCGGGCACGAATCGCTGCCGGCTTCGGCGGCGGCAGGAAGCCGAACTTGTCCTCGATGGGAAATTCAGTGTCGAGCGCGCGGCCACCGGCTTTCGCCTGTTTCAGCAGCGCCGGCAGGTTGTGATAGCTCTGCGGCCCGACCACGACATCGACAACGGGGGCGCGGCGAATGATTTCGTTGCCTTCGGCCTGCGCGACGCAGCCGGCGACGACCACGTTCATCTTGCGTCCGGCCTGCGCGGCTTCCGCCTTGGCGACGCGCAGCTTGCCGAGCTCCGAATAGACCTTCTCGGACGCCTTCTCGCGGATGTGGCAGGTGTTGAGGATCACCAGATCCGCGTCGTCGACATTGGCCGTCTCGACGAAGCCTTCCGGCGCCAGCGTGTCCACCATGCGCTGGGCATCGTAGACGTTCATCTGGCAGCCGTAGGATTTAATATGCAGCTTACGCGGCGCGGTCATGGAACCTGTAATGGGCTGGAAATGCGCTTGCTGCGCAGCGCTCAATTATAGGCTAACGCTCGGAAAATCCAGCATTTCTGCAAAATATAAGTGCTCGCAATGGCTTAGGCGAGGCCGACGGGCTCGCCAGCCAGTGCGCCCCTGGCCATCAAGCCAGGGAGCTGCCGCATATCGTCGAATACGAGATGGGCTCCAGCGGCCGTCAGGGCTGCCGCGGTGGCCGGGCTGCAATGACCGCCACCGTGATAGCCGAACACGGTCATGCCGGCTGCGACCCCCGCCGTCACGCCGGGAATGCTGTCCTCGATGACCACGCAGCGGTTGGGTGCGGCATTCATTTGCGCGGCGGCAAACAGAAACAGATCGGGCTGCGGCTTGCCGCGCTCGACCTGCAGAGCGGAAAACAGATGCGGATCGAAACGGTCGAGCAGCCCGGTCGTGGTGAGGCTGCTGCGAATGCGTGTCGGTGTGCCCGAGGACGCTACGCAAACCGGCTGTGACAATATTGCGAGTGTCTCGGCGATATGCGGGATCGGCTGCAGCTTCGCGCCGAACACCTCGTCGATCGTGGCTTTCAGCGTCGCGGTGTAGTCATCGGGCAGCACGCGGCCGAGCTCGGTCTCGACTTCCAGGCGCGCCTCGCGCGCGGACCGGCCGAGGAAACGCTCATGCACCTGATCGGCGGTGATGGGATAGCCGAACTGTGTCAGGACATCTGCGTGGACGACGCAGGCGAGGGACTCACTGTCGACGAGCACGCCGTCACAATCGAAGATGACGAGATCGAAGCGCGAAGAAACTGAACTCACTTGGTTGATTCGCTCACTTGGTGGTTTTGTCCTCGTCGAGCGGCACGCAGTACAGCTCCAGCCGGTGATCGACCAGCTTGTAACCGAGCTTCGCGGCGACTTCAGCCTGCAATTTCTCGATTTCTTCAGACGTGAATTCGATGACGGTCCCGTCACGCAAGTTGATCAGATGATCGTGATGGCTGTCACGCATCGTCTCGTAGCGCGCGCGGCCTTCGCGAAAATCGTGACGCTCGATGATGCCGGCGTCTTCGAACAGCTTCACAGTGCGATACACCGTCGAGATCGAGATCTTGTCATCCACCGCAACGCAGCGGCGATACAGTTCCTCGACATCGGGATGATCGTCGGCTTCCGCCAGAACGCGCGCAATCACGCGGCGCTGCTCCGTCATGCGCATGCCGGTCGCGGCGCAGCGCGCCTCGATACCAGCAGACTTCATCGCAGATGATTTCAGTGCAGTCATGATCCGAGTCCTATCGTAGCTTCTTTTGCCACTCCGCAGGCCTCAGGACAAGTCGCGCCGCATCACCAACGCATTCAATTCCGCTCCATCCGCTTCCTTGTAGTAGCGTTCCCGGCGTCCCGCGACTGCGAAGCCGGTTCTGTCATAAAGCCGCCGCGCGGGTAGATTGTTTTCCTCGACTTCGAGGAATACGGTACGCACGCCGCGACCGGCCAGATGGCCGAGATGGGTGAGAAACAGATCGCGCGACAGGCCGCGACCGCGATGACCCGGCGACACCGCAATGGAGAGAATCTCGGCTTCATCGGCGGCGATTCGTGAAACAGCGAAGCCGACGAGGCGGCCGCGCAGTTTGAGCCGATGTACGAGGGTGTTTTGTTCGCGCAGCATCTGCTCGAATTCCCCGGCACCCCAGCCGCGATGGAAGGACGCGGCATGCAACTGCGCGAGTTGTCGCGCGTCGCGCAACGTCGCGGGCTCGACCACAGCATTGCCGCGGCTGAACAGGCGCAGCCACCAGGCCGGCATCATGATGCGGCTAGTGCGGCCTGCTGCATCAGGCTGCTTTGCGGCTTGGCATCGGGTGCGCGCAGATAATAGGGACGCGCCAGCGCGGTCTCCGGGTTCACGGCGGCACCGAGCCATGCCACCCATGAGATTTCGGGAGCAGGTTGCATATCGACGCGCAGCGGCGCCGGTGCATCGGACGGCCAGCGCGTGGCCAGGATCTCTGCGGCATTGCCGACCAGATACGGTGCGCCGAACTGCGCGGCCTCAAGGGCCCCGTCGATGGGGATGACGCCCGGCCGCACCAGCGAGGTGCCGTTACCGCTGACGACCTGGAAATAGACATGGTCATGCCGCGCATCGATGGCGGCGATGACAGGCGCATCCATGTTCTCACTGACGACGGGTGCCGCATAGGCCGTCAGTGTGGTGATGCCGACCACGGGCTTGCTGGCCGCCAGGCCAATGCCGCGCGCCGCCGAGAGGCCGACGCGCAGGCCGGTGAAGCTGCCCGGTCCGGTGGTGACGGCGATGCGGTCGAGATCGGCGAAGGCAATGCCGGAATCCGCTATGACGCGCCCGAGCAGCGGCATCAGCGCTTCGGCGTGACCGCGCTTCATCGGCATGGACTCATGCGCAATGAGCTTGCTGGTGCGGGTGTCGAGCACACCTGCGGCGCAGGCGTCGAGGGCGGTATCAATGGCGAGGATCAGCATGATGGGGTGACGCTACCACGGCTTGCGAGGGTTTGCGCCTGCCACTCGCAGAATATCGCTCCACGCGCAATGGTGCTGTGATTCGCGTTGCTGCCGGAGATGGGGCGGCAGCTTTAGCGTGCATCCACTACTCGCTTTCTCATAAAGATATTTCACAAGATACGATAGCGAGATCATGAAAGTTCCCGTGAGCGAAATGCGCCCGTGGACAGCTTCAGTTTCGCTCTGGCTAAAAGCTTCACTTAATAAATTCTTCGGAGATCGATGAGATAAGCATACCGTTCGGGAAGCGACATTTCGCGGATGCGCGTGGCTTTCATGCGGGCTGAAATTATTCGTCTGATTTTTTGAATACGATTATATTTATGGGAGGCGATTCGATGCTGCATTGGTTGAGCAGTTCAGGGGCGCGCGAGGGGCTGGCCCTGGCGGCAGCGATCAAAAAATCGCAAGCGGTGATCGAGTTCAGCGCTGACGGCACGATCCTTGGAGCCAATCAAAACTTCCTGTCCGCCCTTGGATATACGCTGGAAGAAATCGTCGGCAAGAACCACAGCATGTTCGTGACGCCGGAGATGAAGAGCAGCGCGGAATATCGCACGTTCTGGAACAACCTCAATCGCGGCGAGTACCAGGCCGGCGAGTTCAAGCGTCTCGGCAAAGGTGGCAAGGAAGTCTGGATCCAAGGTTCCTACAACCCGATCCTTGGGAATGATGGCAAGCCCCTGAAAATCGTCAAGTTTGCCATGGATACAACTGCAGTGAAAATCCGCAGTATGGACGATGCCGGCAAGATCGCAGCCATCGGTCGTTCGCAGGCTGTCATCGAGTTCAAGCTCGATGGGACGATTGTCACGGCCAATGACTTGTTCTTGAATGTCTTGGGTTACAATCTCGCGGAAATCGAAGGCAAACATCACAGCATGTTTGTCGATTCTGCAACTCGCGACGGCGCGGCCTATCGCGAATTCTGGGCCAGCCTCAATCGTGGTGAATATCAGGCCGCCGAATACAAGCGGATCGGCAAGAACGGCAAAGAGGTCTGGATTCTCGCGACCTACAATCCAATCCTTGATGAGACAGGCCGGCCAATCAAGGTAGTCAAGTTCGCGTCAGACGTTACCGAACAGAAGCTGCGCACGGCGAATTTCTCAGGTCAGATCGAGGCCATCGGCAAGTCGCAGGCCGTGATCGAATTTAGCATGGATGGCATCGTTCTCAGCGCCAATGAGAATTTTCTGGGCGTGCTCGGTTACGCGCTCTCGGAAATACAGGGCAAGCACCACAGCATGTTCGTTGTGCCGAGTGAGCGCGACGGTGCCGACTATCGCGAATTCTGGGCGGCGCTCAAGCGGGGTAATTACCAGGCGGCGGAGTACCAGCGGATCGGTAAGGGCGGCAAACAAGTCTGGATACAGGCTTCGTACAATCCGATCCTCGACCTCAATGGCAAGCCCTACAAGGTCGTGAAGTATGCCACCGACACCACGGCGCAGGTGATCGCGCGCATGAAGAGCGAACGCGTCCGCGCGATGATGGAATCGGTCGCCGCTGGTGCTGAGGAACTGAACGCGTCGGTGCGCGAAATCTCTGAGGCCATGATGAAATCAAAGACCACGGCGATGTCTGCGGTGGGCAAGGTCGAGTTGGCGGACGATCAAGCGCAGCGTCTCAGCACGGCAGCGCAGGCGATGAGTGGGATCGTCGAGCTGATCGGCAACATCACCGGGCAAATCAATCTGTTGGCGCTGAATGCCACCATCGAATCGGCGCGTGCCGGTGAAGCCGGTCGTGGCTTTGCGGTCGTTGCATCGGAGGTGAAAAATCTGGCCAACCAGGCCAAGCAGGCGACCGATAAGATCGCCAGCGAGATCGGCAGCCTCAATGGCATTTCGAGCGATGTGGTCGACGCGCTGAGCGCGATCAAGCAGGAGATCCAGAACGTCAGCGAATATGTCACCGCAACGGCGGCTGCCGTCGAAGAGCAGAGCACGGTGACGAACGAAATGTCATCGAGCATGCAGCGGGCCGCAGAAGAAGCCGCAAGTATCGGCCGCTAAACGAAGGCTGGTTCCAGAAACGAAAATGCCCGGGATTGTCCCGGGCATTTTTATGTGTCGCGGTGCGACCGAACTTACATCGGGCGGACTTCGACAACGTCCGGCACGAAGTGCTTCAGCAGGTTCTGTATGCCGTGCTGCAGGGTCGCTGTCGATGACGGGCAGCCGGCGCACGACCCCTTCATGTTCAGATAAACGATGCCGTCCTTGAAGCCGCGGAAAGTAATGTCGCCGCCGTCATTCGCAACAGCCGGGCGCACGCGGGTCTCGATCAGGTCCTTGATCGTATCGACCGTCTCGGCGTCTTCCTCGTTGAAGAATTCGGCCTCGTCGTCGGAGATCACGTCGCCGCTCACGCTGCCGTCGGCCATCAGCGGCGCGCCGGACATGTAGTGCTCCATGATGGCGCCGAGGATCGCCGGCTTGAGGTGCTGCCAGTCGCTGTCGTCCTTGGTCACGGTGACGAAGTCGGAGCCGTAGAACACTGACGTGACGCCCTTCACGGCGAACAGCTTTTCGGCCAGCGGCGAACGCGTTGCGGCTTCCGGCGAGGTGAATTCCATGGTGCCGCTGTCGAGCACGTCGCGGCCGGGAATGAACTTCAGCGTGGCGGGATTGGGGGTAGCTTCGGTCTGGATGAACATCGGTCTCTCCTGCGTCGCCGGTTCAAGGCCGGCGCGTGAGTATCCCCTAGCAGATGGCGACGAAAAACGCACGGTCAAGGCATGAAATTGCCGAATTCGGCCTATTTCGCAGTCCCTTAGCGGTTCGGCAGGTTGCTTACGACAGCGCGTCGATGTCGAGGTCGCTCAGGGCGCCCGACACGATAACGACCGGCACCGGGAAAGAGCCGACCAGCTTGGCCATCATGGTGACGATCGGACCGGGACCCTCCGCGCCGGCCGATGCAGCCAGCACCAGCATGGAAATGTCGACGTCCTTGTCGATCACGTCGAGGATTTGCTCGGTGGGATCACCCTCGCGGATCACGCGTTCAGGGGTGATGGCAGCGATGCCATTGGCACGGCCCGAGGCGCGGTCCAGCGCGGCATTGGCGCCTTCTTCCGCTTCGGCCTTCATGACGTCGGCAACGCCGAGCCATTGCTGGTTGCGATCTTCGGTGTCGATGATGCGCAGCATTACCACGCCGCCACCGACACGAATGGCCCAGCGACTGGCGTAATACACTGCGCGGTCCCATTCCTCGCTGTCATCGACGACCACGAGGCATTTCGGCTTGTGGCCGCTTTCATAACTACGTCGCTGGGTGCTCATGCATGTCCCGATGCTGTGGCGCTTCTGATGCGCCAGAATGTGAGCGGCTTGGCAATCGTGTCATGCTGCCACGGCGCAGCGGCGTTCGACAAGCGCGACGCGAGGATGGCTTGCGTCGCGTCGATTGTGGCGGAGAAAAGGAATGCGATAGCGAAATTACCGCTTGTGGACGAAGCCGATGATGTCCTTCACGGACTTGATGGTTTCGGCAGCGATGACACCTGCGCGTTCACCGCCATCGGCCAGAACCTGATCGACATAGGTCAGATCGGATGTCGTCAGCCGCTTCATCTCGCCGGCGATAGGCGACAGTTTTTCGACAGCGAGATCGACGAGGCTCGATTTGAAGCCCGAAAACTGCGCGCCGCCGAATTCTGTGAGAATGTCAGCCTTCGACCGATTGGACAGTGCCGCATAGATGCCGACGAGATTATCGGCCTCGGGACGCGGCTCCAGGCCCTTCTCTTCCGACGGCAATGGTTCCGGATCGGTCTTCGCCTTGCGGATCTTCTGCGCGATCGTGTCTGCATCGTCCGTGAGGTTGATGCGCGAATTGTCTGACGCGTCCGACTTCGACATCTTCTTGGTGCCGTCGCGCAGGCTCATCACCCGAGTCGCCGGTCCGGTGATGACAGGCTCCGGCATCGGGAAGTAAGGGCCGTCATGCCCTTGCGCTGCGATGGATTCGGAGAAGTCGTTGTTGAACTTCTGCGAGATGTCGCGGCACAGTTCGAGATGCTGCTTCTGGTCCTCGCCGACCGGAACGTGCGTGGCGCGATACAGCAGAATGTCCGCAGCCATCAGCACCGGATAGTCGTAGAGACCCACGGACGCGTTTTCGCGGTCCTTGCCGGCCTTTTCCTTGAACTGGGTCATGCGGTTCAGCCAGCCGAGGCGGGCGACGCAGTTGAAGATCCAGGCCAGCTCGGCATGGCCGGACACCTGGCTCTGGTTGAAGATGATCTGCTTCTTCGGATCGATACCCGAGGCGATGAAGGCCGCAGTCACTTCACGGGTGTTGCGGCGCAATTCATCGGGCCCGCCCCAAACGGAGATCGGCACGGTGACGGCATGCATATCGACCACGCAGTAGATGCAATTATGCGTCTCCTGCAGTTTGACGAAATTCACGATCGCGCCGAGATAGTTGCCGAGGTGCAGATTGCCCGTCGGCTGGACGCCCGAAAAAACCCGTTGAGTAAAAGCCATCGTCTAGTTCCTGTGCGCCCGTGGTGGAATGCGGGCCAAGGGGCGTGACTTGCCATAGGCGCCGGGCGGCGTCCATTGCCAATCTGCCCTAGCCGGCCGCCGGTGATCGCTTCAGGGCGCCGCGGACTTCGGCCCAGCGCACGGCGCCGGAGAGGGTGAGCAGTGCTGCGTAGATTACCAGCCCGCCAACGATCAGGAGGCCGAGCAAGCTCGCTCGTACCAGGCCGTGGGCCTGTGCCGTCCAGGGCAAGACAAGATGCGCGGCGAGCCATAGCAGGCCGCCCATGGCCAGCGAGGACAGGACAATGATCGGCAGTCGGCGTCTTGCATCATGGTCGGGCGAGAAGCCGAAAGCTGCTGCGCTCCGGACGATCAAAAAGATCGCGCTGCCCCACGCCGCCAGAGCGATCGCCGCCGCGATGCCGCTCGTACCGAATGGCCTATTCAAAACCAGTGCGAAGATGATTGCGATTACCAAACCGACGAGCGTCGCCAGCAGCGGCGTCGTCGTGTCCTCGTGTGCGAAGAAGGTGGGCGACAGAGCTTTCACGAGCACCTGAGCGGGCAGGCCCAAGGCCAGCCATATCAGCGCGCTTGCAGTCGAGACCGTGTCGCTCGCGCCGAACGCGCCGTGTTGAAACAGACACTGCACGATGAGATGGCTCAATATCATCAGTCCGAGCGTAGCAGGCAATGCGAGACCGATCGCGAGTTCAAACCCGCGCGATTCCGCCTGCGCGATGGCGGCTTGATCGTCTGATCGCACGGCGCGCGTCAATGCGGGGACCAGCACCGTGCCCATGGCCGTGCCGACGATGCCGAGCGGCAGTTCAATCAGGCGGTTCGCGAAATACAGCCACGACACGGCAGCCGGAGTCGTCGATGCGATGATTGCGCCGGTGACGACGAGAAGCTGCGGCCCGGAATTGGCGACCATGCCAGGCAACGCCTTGCGGAAGAAGCCGCGCATCTCGCCATCGAGCGACAGCCGCAAAGGCGCCGCCAGATTTCCGCCAGATTTCCGCAAGATCAGCATCAGCAATTGCAGCAGCCCGGCAATGCCCACAGTGGCCGCCATGGCCATAGCGGCAGTGTCTGGCTCTTGCCGCCACACTAGCAGTAGGGCCATGACGGCGATCAGGGCGATGTTGAACAGCAGCGGCGAAAATGCGGTCAATGCAAAGCGTTGTTGCGCGTTCAGCAGTCCCATCATGACAGTGACGGGGCCGGCAAAGGCCAGATAGGGCAGCATCAATCGCGCATTGTCGACGGCGAGTTGCAACGTCGGCTGGCCGACGAAACCCGGGGCAAGCATTGCGATCACGAGCGGCATCGCAAAACCGATCAGGATCGTCGCGACGATCAGCGCAACGCTGATGGTGCCGAGCACACGACCTGCAAAAGCTGCGGCTGCGACGGTGCCCTGCGTCGTCTGGATGCGCAGCCAGGCCGGAATCAGCGCCGCATTCAGCGCGCCCTCGGTGAGCAACCGCCGGATCACGTTGACCAGCTGAAACGCGACCAGAAAAGCATCCGCGATCGGGCCTGCACCGAGCAGCGCAGCCACCATTGCGTCGCGGGCAAAGCCCAGCAACCGCGACGCCAAAGTGCCCGTGGAAACGGTCAGGATGGAACGGATCATAGAACCATCGTAAGGGGCTGTCCTTGCTGGCGCGGGGCAGAACGTGATAGTCGCTGCAGCCATCAAACCGGCCTTTACCGACGGCTCAACTTGGGCGACCGCGAGACGAGTTGAAACGGATTTTCAGCCTCATCGCAATTGCCGCAACGGGATATTCTTAATGACCTCAGCAAAATATGACGTGCTCGGAATCGGCAACGCGATTTTCGATGTGCTGGTGCAGGCCGACGACAAGTTTCTCGCCGCGCATGAGATGACCAAGGGCGGTATGGCGCTGATCGACGAAGCCCGCGCCGCTGCGATCTACAAGGCGATGGGCCCTGCCACCGAAATGTCCGGCGGTTCGGCCGCCAATACCATCGTCGGCCTCGCCAGCCTCGGCGCCCGCGCGGCCTATGTCGGCAAGGTCAAGGATGACCAGATCGGCACGCTCTATACCCACGACATCCGTGCGGCCGGCGTTGCGTTCGACACCAAACCCGCCACCGGCGGTCCGGCCACCGGCTGTTCCTACATCCTGGTGACGCCCGATGGCGAGCGCACCATGAACACCTATCTCGGTGCTGCGCAGGATCTGACGCCCGACGATATTGACGCCGCTGCGGTCGCGGCCTCGTCGATCGTCTATCTCGAAGGTTATTTGTGGGATCCCGCCAGCGCCAAGGAAGCCTTCGTGAAGGCCTCGAAGATCGCCCATGACGCCAAGCGTCAGGTCGCATTGACGCTGTCGGACGCGTTCTGCGTTCGTCGTTATCGTGCCGAGTTTCTCGACCTGATGCGGTCCGGCACCGTCGATCTCATCTTCGCGAACGAGGCCGAACTGACCTCGCTTTACGAAACCACGGATTTCGATGCGGCGCTCAAGCAGCTCGGCCAGGACACCAAGCTCGGCGTCGTCACCCGCAGCGAGAAGGGCTGTGTCGTGACATCGAGCGATGGCGTCGTTGCAGTGCCTGCACACAAGATCGAGAAGCTCGTCGATACCACCGGTGCAGGCGATCTGTTCGCGGCGGGCTTCCTGTTCGGCCTGGTGCGCAACGCCGGGTATGAGAATGCCGGCAAGCTCGGCGCGATGGCCGCCGCTGAGGTCATCCAGCATATCGGCGCGCGTCCCCAGGTTTCGCTGAAGGACCTGGCGGGCAAGAACGGGTTGCCGGTTTAAGACTGCATTTCTTGGGTTTTCTTCTCTGTCGTAATGCCTGGCCAGCGCGAAGCGAGCTTCGCTAGGTGTGCCGGGCATCCACGTCTTGGCAAGAGAGGAAAGTCGTGGATGGCCGGGTCAAGCCCGGCCATGACGTGGTGAGAGATTAGCGCATCGCGGCTCTCACGCCGCCTTCTTCGCACCCAGCCCCGCATAAACGGCGCGTTCGAAATCCGAAAATACCTTCAAACAAGTCGAATCCGCAAATGGTAGCACCTGCATCATGATGACGCCGGTGACGTCGCGCACCGGATCGATCCAGTAATAGGTGTTGGCGAGGCCGGCCCAGGCAAGGCTGCCGGCGCTGCGGCCTTCGGCTGACTGCGCCGTATTGATCATGAAGCTGAGCCCGTATTTCTTGTCGATGCCCGGAAGGAAGTCGACATTGTTACTGGCGGTCGGCACTGCTGAAGCCATCGGCGTCATGTTGAGTTCGCCGATGTGGTTTTGGCTCATCAGCGCGACGGTCTCTGGCTTTAATATCCGATTGCCGTTGCCGGTCCCGTTATTCAGCATCATTTGCGTAAACTTGATGTAGTCGGGGGCGGTGCCATAGAGCCCCCCGCCACCGGCGAAGAATTCCGGATCCTGTTTGATCTCGAACGGGATCGGGGTCAATGCACCGTCGGCGCCGCGGCTGTGCATGGCAACAAGGCGCTTGCGCTGGTCGCCGCCAATCACGAAGGCGGTGTCGGTCATCCCAAGCGGCGCCAGCAAATGGTTCTGGAAATAGGCGTCAAGGCCTTCGCCGCTGACGGCCTCGACGACCTTGCCCACGAAGTCGATATTGGTGCCGTATTCCCAGCGGGTCCCGGGATCGCGCATGATCGGCACCTTCATGGCCGCGTTCAGTCCGGAGCGAAACGGCGGAATGCCGGTTGTCTCGAGATAGCGCACCATGTCGCCGTTCCACATGTCGTAGCAGAAACCGGCGGTGTGGGTCAGCAGATGCCGCAAGGTGATCGGTTGGCGCGGCGGACGTAGTTTCGGAGCGCCTTCGCTGTCGAAGCCATCCAGCACCTGCGTCTCCGCGAGGTCCTGAAGCACGGTCGCCAGCGGTGCATCCAGCGTCAATTTGTCCCGCTCCACCAGCTGCATCGCTGCAGCTGCCGTGATCGCCTTAGTCATGGAGGCGATCCAGAACACGCTGTCCGGTGTGATGGTGGTATCCTTGGATGCGTCGCGCTTGCCGAACGCCCCTTGGTAAATGATCTCGTTCCGCGTCGCAGCCATCGCCACGGCACCGGGAATCGCACCTGTTTCGCTGGCTTGCTGCAGAATCCGGTCAATCTCGACTTGAACTGACATCCGTTTCCTCTCCGATTTTCTTTGATCTTACCGATTTCCGGCGTGGACATTCAACTTGGGCGCGAGGTCGTCGGTCTCGCGGATGTGATTACATTTGCGCTGGTTTTAGCATCTGAGGGGAACCATATCGGGCATGGGAGCGAGTTCGATCGCGCCTTGGAACGAAATTGGTGCAGCTGTGTTCAAAAAATGACGTGAACGTCAAAGCGCCTTCCGACACTAATCCGTAAGACCATGAGTAACACGTGCAGCGTGTCAGCTGCGGAGACCGACGATGATCGCGAACTGGACCGACTGGAAACATTATCCCCGCGCTTCCCGTGGCGAGAGCATCGAGGCCCCGATCGGTCCAGGAATTTTCGAAGTTCGCGTGGCGCAGACCGGCGCCCTGTTCGCTTTCGATGCGGCTGAAAATCTGGCGCAGGCGCTGGCGAAGATTTCGGCCCCGCCCAAATCGTTTATTTCCTGGTTCGGTCGCAGCGACGCAGCGATGCTGCCGGAGCTGGAATACCGCACCTTCTCCACGACCACCCGTGCGAACGCCCGCATCGCTTTCGAGCGAATGATCGATCGGCGCGAGACCTATATGCGCGGCGCGGCCTGATCGGGCTTGCGACGCTCTGCGACTGTTGAATTCGGGCGTTAAATACCCCCTGCGGGCGATAGCTGCCATTCGCCGCCAAGGGGCGCTTTCGGGCCTATACTCCTCTACAAGTCCGCGGCTATACGTTCGCGACACTTTCCGCAGGAGAACCGCCCATGTCACCGACCTCAGCCGCACGCCAGTCCACCGCCCCCTCGCTGCGCGACCGCCTCAAGGACCCCTCGCTGCTGCGCGACAAGTGCTACATCGACGGCGCCTGGGTCGGCACGGGCGAGACCTCGGTGACCAATCCGGTCAATGAGATTGAAATTGCCAAGGTGCCCAATATGGGCGCCAAGGAAACGACGCAGGCTGTCGAGGCCGCCGAAAAGGCGTTTCCGGCCTGGGCCAAGTTCACCGCCAAGCAGCGCTCCAACATCCTTCGCAAGTGGTTCGAGCTGATCATCGCCAACCGCGAGGATCTCGCGCTGATCCTGACCACCGAGCAGGGCAAGCCGCTGGCCGAAGCGCTGGGCGAGGTCGATATCGGCGCCGCCTATATCGAATTCTTCGCTGAGGAAGCCCGCCGCGTCTATGGCGAGACCATCCCGACCCAGCGTGCCGATGCACGCCTGTTGGCGATCAAGCAGCCGATCGGCGTTTGCGGCGCCATCACGCCGTGGAATTTCCCGAACTCGATGATCACCCGCAAGGTGTCGCCGGCGCTGGCCGCCGGTTGCACCGTGGTGATCAAGCCTGCCAACGAGACGCCGCTGTCGGCGCTCGCGCTGGCCGAACTCGCCGAGCGTGCCGGCGTGCCGAAGGGTGTGCTGAACATCATCACCGGCGACGCATCGGCGATCGGCCTCGTGCTCTGCGAACATCCTGCGGTGCGCTTCGTCGGCTTCACCGGCTCCACCAATGTCGGCAAGATCCTCTACAGGCAGGCTTCGGTCGGTGTGAAGAAGCTCGGCCTTGAACTCGGCGGCAATGCGCCCTTCGTGGTGTTCGACGATGCCGACATCGACGCCGCCGTCGAGGGCGCGATCGTGTCGAAGTATCGCAACATGGGCCAGACCTGTGTCTGCGCCAATCGCCTCTACGCTCAGGACGCCATCTACGATCAGTTCGTCGAGAAGCTGGCGAAGAAGGTTGCGGCCATGAAGGTCGGCGACGGCACCGAGCAAGGCATCACCCAAGGCCCGCTGATCAACGAAAAGGCGATCGAGAAAGTCGAGCGTCACATCGCTGATGCCGTGAAGGGCGGCGCAAGGATCGTCACCGGCGGCAAGCGCCATGCGCTCGGTGGTACGTTCTTCGAGCCGACGGTGCTCGCCAATGTGAAGTCGGATGCGCTGGTCTCGCAGGAAGAAACCTTCGGCCCGCTGGCGCCGGTGTTCCGTTTCAAGGACGAAGCCGACGTCATCGCCATGTGCAACGCCTCGCCGTTCGGTCTGGCATCGTACTTCTATTCGCGTGATCTCGGCCGTGTCTGGCGTGTTGCGGAAGCGCTGGAGTCCGGCATGGTCGGCGTTAATACCGGCCTCATCACCACCGAAGTCGCTCCGTTCGGTGGTGTGAAGGAGTCGGGTTTGGGCCGCGAAGGCTCGCATCACGGCATGGAAGAATATGTCGAGATCAAATACATCATGATGTCAGGGATCTGAGGCGTCACCTCCGACCCAATTAAAATTCATTATGCGTCATGCCCGGCCAGCGCGAAGCAAGCTTCGCTAGATGTGCCGGGCATTTGCATTTGGGCTGGCCGAGCCAGCGTCGCTCAGTAGCAGCGACGGACGCGCACGCCATTGACCCAGACGGTGCGGCACGCGACCGCCACCGGGCGGCGCACCACCGCGGCGCCACGATAGCCGGCGCAGCCGGCACGGTAAACGCCGCGTGCGCAGACGACGGCGTTGGCGTCGGTGGCTTCAAACGTCATTGTCGTGCCGAATGCGAGAACGGCTGCAACCATCATTAAGAAAGTACGCATGGTGATCTCCCGGCTGTGTTGGTTGGCAAAACAAACGAAGAAAGGTTCGTGGGCTTCAGTAGGCGGAATTAAGAACGATCAAATGAGAAGTGGCTTCACGCGCAAAGAGTAGTTCGCAGGAGACGCAAAGGCTGAGTGGTCAATGAGAAATCTTGCGACGCCGCCTTGCGTCTCGATCCGACAGAACTTTTATTCAATCTCGTAAATACAAATCCTTGCCGACCAGAAACATGCGACGTGATGATTTCGCCCGGTGTTGATCTCAACAGGAGAAAGCATGTCGGATTTCAGAACCAGGTGGCTTACTTTTTACGGTCGACATATCGAGCCCGCTTCAAAGGAAATATTCAGTCACGTCGAAAAGATGGTGATCGGCACTTTGATCATCTCGGCCGGGGCGCATGTGTCGAGCAATGAGTCCCTGATCGTCCTGTTTGGATATTTGCGCCACGGTCTTGTCGGTCGCGGTGTCATGCTGTTCGGAATTGTTTTGTTGCTGCTGAATTTCCTCGATGGCCTCTACAAGCTCGCAAAGTTGGAATGGCACGTGGCGCTTCAGATCATCATGTCGCTCTGTTACGTCATTCTGTCTGTCCGGTTGATCCAGTTGATTTTGGCCTTCCGTGGAGAGTGATCCCGCCTATTGCCGGGCGCATCGTGTTCATCGTTGAGCGAATGGCGCAAGAACGCTGGTGCAAGCCGGCGAAAGTGATGCGCTGTTGCTGGCCAGGCATTGCACGATGCGGCCGCCACCAGGCGCTATGCCGCCGCAGAGCGATCTGATGTCGCCACCGCATGCTGATCTCATCACGAGCAATTCTTCGCGTGGCCGCATCGGCCGCAGCACGATGGCTGCAGGAGCAGCGGCGGCGGCAGGCGTAGCGGTTGTGGCTGCCGCAGCAGGTGGCGGGGCTGTGCTTTTCACTGCCGCCTTTGGTGCGGCAGTGGCGGGCGCGGGCTTGGTAGCCGGTGGTGTTGCTTCTGTCTTGGGCGCTGCAGCAGGCGTTGGCGCGGTGGCCTTCGGTGCCGCAGTTGGCGCCTGAACTGCGCGCACCGCGCCCGCACATCCCGCAGAAAGACTAGCCATGTTCTTTTGCAGGCATTGCAGCGAGGCTTCTCCACCAGGAGGAACGCTTGAGCAATGCGCGATGTAATCCGAGCGACACTGCGTCTTGATCGCGTCACGCTGCGCCTGGCTCGGCGCTTGCGCAAAGGTGGGGCTCGCGATTGCGATTAGAATGATAGTAGCCATCGATACGCGATATCGCGCGGCCAAGCCGAACATGAAATTCATCGCTGAAATCCTCGTTGCTACCGCCCGGTTAGTCAGGGCAACTGCGTAAAATCTTCAAGAAGCGTGAGTTCTGAAAGGCATTCGCAAAACAACTTCGGTCCGACATCATTTTACGGTTTCGGTTTCACTACAAGTGGATTGTTGCTATTGATGCGGGCGGCTGTCGTTTTTGGCCAAGGTTTTTTTGAGAGTCTTTTGATTGAGGCAGGACAATGCGATTTATGCGCGCCTGTTCATCTGGACCGAAAGATCGCATTGAGCAGCTGCAGCATGTCCCCGCTATACGCGCTGCCGGCGTTGTGCTGACGAGCATCTTTTTAAGTGCCTGCGAGCAAAACACTTTCGTGCCGCCACCGCCGCCGAAAGTTGAGGTGGCGGTTCCTGTGCAGCGCGGCATCACGCGCTTTCTCGAAGCGACAGGCAATACAGCACCGATCAAGAATGTCGATCTCGTGGCGCGCGTTCAGGGCGTTCTGCAGTCGATCAACTATCAGGACGGCTCCTTCGTCAAGCAAGGCACCACGCTGTTCACGATCGAGCCTGAGACATACCAGTTGAAGCTGGAACAGGCGCAGGCTGCGGAAGCCGGTGCGCAGGCGTCTGCAAAGCAGGCGGAAGCGGATTTCAAACGCCAGTCGGACCTCGTATCCCGCCAGGTTGTTGCGCAGTCAACGCTCGAGCAGTCGACGGCGACACGAGAGAATTCACAAGCCAATCTGCAGCAGGCGCAAGTCAACACCAAGATCGCGGCCGTCAATTACGGCTATACGAATGTCATTGCGCCGTTTGACGGCATCGTCAGCGCACATCTGGTGTCGGTTGGCGAACTGGTCGGTGTGGCGTCGCCGACCCAGCTTGCGACGATCGTGCAGCTCGATCCGATTTATGTGAATTTCAACGTCAACGAACAGGACGTTCTGCGCATCCGGGATGAAGCCCGGCGACGCGGGCTGACGGTGAACGATCTCAGGCAGCTGCCGATCGAGATCGGACTGCAGACCGAGACTGGTTTTCCGCACAAGGGCCAGATCGACTACATCTCGCCGACCATCAACCAGTCGACGGGTACGCTGCCGGTGCGAGGTGTTCTGCCAAATCCGGATCGCATCCTGTTGCCGGGTTTTTATGTTCGCGTGCGCGTGCCTATCGACCAGCAGGACAACGCCCTGCTGGTGCCGGATGTATCGCTCGGCAGCGATCAGGCCGGGCGTTATGTGCTGGTCGTGAATGGCGACAATGTCATCGAGCAGCGCAAGGTCGTCACCGGCCCGCTGGAAGGTGAGCTTCGCGTAATTGAAAGCGGTCTGAAGCCGGATGATCGCGTCGTCATTGCAGGCCTGCTGCGTGCCATTCCGGGGCAGAAGGTCGATCCGCAACTGAGAAAGATCGAAGCGCCGACCCCGACCAAATAGGACAGGCCATGATTTCGAAGTTCTTCATCGAGCGGCCGGTCCTGTCCAATGTCATCGCGTTGCTGATGATCCTGATCGGCGGCGTCTCGCTCTATGGCCTCGCAGTCGCACAATATCCGGACGTGGTGCCGCCGACCGTCCAGGTGACGACGCGCTATCCCGGCGCCAGCGCCAAGACCATCGTCGACACGGTGGCGCTGCCGATCGAGCAGCAGGTGAATGGCGTCGAGGACATGCTCTATATGCAGTCCTACAGCGCAGCGGATGGCACCTATTCACTTACGGTCACGTTCAAGATCGGTACCGATCTGAATTTTGCGCAGGTGTTGGTGCAGAACCGCGTATCGAGCGCGCTGTCGTCGCTGCCGACCGCCGTGCAGAATCAGGGCGTGACCGTTCAGAAGAAATCGACGGCAATCCTGTTGTTCGTGACACTGACGTCGCCCAAATCGACCTATGACAGCCTGTTTCTGAGCAATTACGCCACGATCAACATCCGGGACGAGCTGTCGCGTCTGTCGGGGGTCGGCAATGTGACGGTGTTCGGCGCCGGCCAGTATTCGATGCGGATATGGCTGGATCCGAGCAAGCTGCAAGTGCGCGGGCTGATGCCGCAGGATATCATCCAGTCCATCCAGCAGCAGAGCCAGCAGGTTTCTGCGGGGCAGATCGGCATGCCGCCGACGCCCGCGGGGCAGGCCTTCCAGTACACACTGAACATCAACGGGCGGCTGGATGATCCCAGCGAATTCGAGGACATCATCGTCAAGACCGGCGACAATGGCGATGTCACGCGGGTCCGTGACGTCGGACGCGTCGAATTGGGTGCGCAGACCTACAGTCAGATCTTCTCACTCAATCAGAAGCCGGCCGTTGGCATCGGTGTGTTCCAGTCGCCGGGCGCCAATGCGCTCGAGGTGGAGAAAGCTGTCGAGAAGAAGATGGCCGCGCTGGCCACGCAATTTCCCGACGACATCAAATACGATACGCCCTTCGACACCACGGAATTCGTCCAGGCATCGATCAACGAGGTCTACAAGACGCTCCTCGAGGCCGGTCTGCTTGTGCTGGTGGTCATCCTGATCTTCCTGCAAGACTGGCGCGCGATGCTGGTGCCGGCGACGACGGTGCCGGTGACGATCATCGGCGCCTTTGCGGCCATGGCGGCGCTCGGTTTCACGATCAATCTGTCGACCCTGTTCGCCATCGTTCTGGCGATCGGCATCGTCGTCGATGACGCCATCGTGGTCGTCGAAGGCGCGGCCTACAATATCGAGCAGGGCATGTCCGGCCATGACGCGGCGATCAGCGCGATGGACAAGCTGTTCGCCCCGATCATCGGCATCACGCTGGTGCTGATTTCGGTGTTCCTGCCGGCGGCATTCCTGCCCGGGCTGACGGGGCGCATGTATGCGCAATTTGCACTGGTTATCGCGGCCACGGCGCTGCTCAGCGCCGTCAATGCGGCCACGCTGAAGCCGACACAATGCGCATTGTGGCTGCGCCGCCCGGTGCCTCCGGAGAAGCGCAATTTTTTCTATCGTGGGTTCAACAGGGTCTACGACCGGCTCGAACGGGGCTATGCCGCCTTGATCGGTCGTATGGTCGCGCACAGCAATCTCTCGGTTGTCCTGGCATTAATCCTGATCGGTATTGGTGGTTACGGCCTGTCCCGGATTCCCACTGGCTTCATCCCGATCGAGGATCAAGGCTATCTGCTGGTCGCAGTTCAGTTGCCCGATGGCGCCGCGCTGGACCGGACGCAGCGTGTGCTCGATCGGGTCAGCGAATTGGCTGCGAAGACGCCAGCGGTGGAGCAGGTGGTTACCATTGCCGGCATCTCCGCGCTCGACAGCAGCTCCAGCCTGGCCAATGCCGGTGTCGCCTATCTGATCCTGAAAGAATGGAGCGAGCGCGGACCGGGACAGGATCTTCGTTCGCTGTTCGTTGGATTGAACGAGAGCCTGTCGGTGATTCCAGAGGCGCGCATTCTGGTGATCCCGCCGCCTCCCATTCAGGGCATCGGCAATGCGGCGGGCTTCGCCATGCAGATCGAACTGCGCGATGGCAATGCCGATTACAGCAAGCTGCAAGCGATCACCGGCGCGATTGTAGCTAATGCAGAGACGCAGAGTGCTTTGCAGCGCGTCAGTTCGCCGTTCCGGTCGATGGTGCCGCAATTCGATATCGAGATCGACCGCATCAAGACCCAGACCCTACATGTCACGACGGATCAGGTGTTCTCAACCCTGTCGTCCTATCTGGGCTCGTCCTTCGTCAACCAGTTCAACAAGTTTGGCCGCACCTTTCAGGTCTACACACAAGCAGATGCCAAATTCCGGCTGACTGCCCGGGACATCGAGAACCTGATGGTCCGCAACCAGCAGGGCAACATGGTCCCGCTTGGCACCGTGGCGAAGATTACGCCTGCCGTGGGGCCGTCGCTGATCAGTCTCTACAATCTCTATCCGACGGCGACGGTGATCGGCCTGCCAGCACAGGGCTACAGCTCCGGGCAGTCCATGGCATTGATGGAGCAGATCGCAGCGAAGACTCTGCCTCCGGGAACGGGCTTCGAATGGACGGCGATGTCGTATCAGGAAAAGATCGTCGGCAATCAGCTCTATTATGTGTTCGGTCTAGCGCTGCTGCTCGTCTATCTGGTGCTCGCGGGACAGTATGAAAGCTGGTACGCGCCGATTTCGGTGATCCTGGCCGTGCCGCTGTCGCTGCTTGGCCCGATGGCGGTACTGACCGCGCTGCGGATCGAGAACAATCTCTACACCCAGATCGGCATTATCCTTTTGATCGCGCTGTCAGCGAAGAACGCGATCCTGATCGTCGAGGTGGCGATCGAGCTGCATGTGCATGATCGCAAGCCACTACTGGAGTCGGCGGTCGCAGCTGCACGTGCGCGATTCAGGCCGATTCTGATGACGTCCTTCGCCTTCATTCTCGGCGTGCTGCCGCTGGTGCTCGCGACCGGCGCCGGCGCCAACGCCCGCAAGTCGATCGGCATCACCGTATTCTCGGGCATGCTCGCCTCGACCTGCCTTGCCGTCCTGTTCGTTCCGACCTTTTTTGTCGTTGTCCAAAGGTGGGAGAACTGGCGCGCCAGCCGCAAGGCAACGAAACCTGCCAATTCGGCCGTCGGTGTCGGCGGCTCTAACTCGTAGACGATCGCGACGTCCGTTTCAGATGCGCTATGTCGGCTATTCTTACCTTCGCAGCACCGCGATCATCCGGCTCGCAAAAGCCAGCCTCTCCGCCATCACAGACACGAAATAAGTCAGCAGTTTCTGGCTCAATGCCGGATGGTTCTGCTTGATGTCCTCGAAGGCGTCGGCGCGCAGCAGATACAGCACGCTCGCGATCTCTGCCTGGATGGTGGCGCTGCGCGGTGCATAGGCGACAAGGCCCATTTCGCCCACCGTCGTGTAACGCCCGAGGCTGCGCACCCGCGTCAGCTTGCCATCGCCCGCCGGCACCATGATGCCGAGTCGGCCGTCCAGAATGAAGTGCATGGAATCGGCAGCGTCGCCAGCCTGAACGATGATCTCGCCGGCAACGACCTCGACGCGCTGGCAGCGTCGCATCAGTTCTTCGGAATCGTCGGCGGTGCGCAGGATCTTGGTGAACCAGTCGCGCAAGTTGGCTTCTTCTTCCGCGAGTCCACGATGCCGCGCGATCACCTCGTTCTCGCACCACTCCAGCGCGTGATCGAGTTCGCCCATGACCTTGACGGCGTCATCGATGAACAGGCTGGCGCGCAAATTGCGATTGGCTGAGGGATGAAGATTGGCGAGCACCAGCGTGGTGCCGTGGCCTTCGGCGATGCGCTTGATCTGGGCGAAGCTGTGGGCGGCCGACGAATCGATGCCCGTCACCAGCTTGAAGTCGAAGACGAGATAGCGGCACTCGGGATGACGGCGCAGCAGCGCCTTGACATGCAGATAGAGCCGGTTGGCCGAGCCGAAGAACAAATAGCTCTGCAGGTTAAGGCCTTGGATTTCGCGGCCATGCGCCGCCAGCGTACGCTGATCCTCAAGTGATCGATCGAGCGAACTGCGATATTCGGAGCCATCGAAACCGTATTTGATCGAGGATACCCGCGATACGCTGAGCGCAAAGGTGGCGCAGCCGATCACGATGCCGATCAGCACGCCGGCCACGAACCCCCATGTGAGAATAATGATGATGATTGCCAACAGCGACAGGTAGTCGAGCAGCGACAGCCGCTTGCGGGAGTCGACGATCCAGCGATGAAGTTGCTCCAAGCCGAGATACAGCAATAGGCCGCCGAGCACGAAGCGCGGCATATAGGCCAGCAGCGCGGGGTCGACGACGAGCATCAGCGCAGCTGCCGCCGCGACGGTGAGGCCCGAAAGCCGCCCCGTGGCACCGCTGTTGCGATTCAGGAGCGAACGACTGATCGAGATGCAGCCGGCATAGCCTCCCAGTACCCCGGCCAGGATATTGGCCGCCCCGGTCGCATTGAGCTCGCGTTCGATATCGGCTTCCCGATGTGCGGCGACTTCGAGGCCCGTCGTATTGAACAGGGTACTCACGGCCGTCACGAAGATCACAGCGATGAAATTGCCGATGAGTCCGGGGAGCGCCTGCCATGGGTATCCGTCGCTGAAGAACGCCCAGGGCAAGGTCAGGCTGGCTTTCGGCGGCGATGCGAACGTCCAGCCGATTGCCTGGGCCTCGATTACCGATACGCCTGAGATCCGGAAGACGAGATGCGCAGCTATGACGCTCCCGAGAAGAATCATCGGCAGGCCTAGTGGCTTACGGGACCGATGCCAGGTCGCATAGATGGTCAGTGCCACGGCTGTGGCGGCCAGCAATTCGTAGAGCGTCATCGGATTGGCGAGTTTTGCCAGGTTCGCCCATTGCAGCTTGTGGCCGGTGATCACCTGAAAGGCGCCGGCGACAATCAGGCTGGCGGTGGCTCCGAGAAAGCCGCCGATGACCGGATATGGCACATAGCGGATCGCGCGTCCCATGCGGGTAACGCCGAAGCCGCACAGCACGATGCCGGTGATAATCGTGGCCGAGGACAGGGTGATGAGTACCGGGCCGAGCAAGGCAGACGGTGCATCGGCCGTGACGATGTGCTCGACCAGGGCTGCCGCCAGGATGGCGGTGACGGCCGCAGTAGAGCTCTCGGGGCCGGCGACCGCGAAGGGAAACGAACTGCCGAGCGCGATCACGGCGGCGATGACGCTTGCAGAGATGAAGGTCGCGGCGATGCCGTAGGGCAGCAGCGAGGCCAGCGGCCCGGTGAAGATCAGCACCGAATAGGACAGGCCGAAGCTGATGGTGAGGACGCTGGCGATCAGGCCGCCGAACACGTCATTACGCCAGGTGTGCAACACGCCCGGACTGACAAGGGAGTCAGCCATGGGCGGCCACTTTCAAAGCGAAGAGGATGCTGGAGGCGGGCCGGAAGTATGTCACGCGCGAACCTGTAGGAGCGCTGCGCGACAGGCGCAACCGCCGCCGTCTCTGGTAGACGACGGTGAGATGTACGGACAAGACTATTTTTATGACAGTCCGCGGGAAAGACGGTCAGTTTGTTAGTTGATGACCAGCTCCGTGCCGGTCAGGCGGCGATAGGCCTCCAAATAGCGCTTGCTGGTGGCGTCGATCACCTCAGGGGGCAGCGGCGGCGGCGGGGCTTCACCGTTCCAGCGGCCGGCCCGGCGCTCGATGTCGAGATAGTCGCGCAGCGGCTGCTTGTCGAAGCTCGGCTGTGGCTGGCCCGGTCTATAGACATCGGCGGCCCAGAAACGGGAGCTGTCCGGGGTCATCACCTCGTCGATCAGGATGATGCGGCCATTGCCTTCCCTGCCGAATTCGAACTTGGTGTCGCCGATGATGATGCCGGCCTCGCGGGCGATCTCTTCACCCTGGGTGTAGACGGCGCGCGTCATGCTCTCGAGGGTGAAGGCATCCTCCTCGCCGATAATCTCGCGCATCCTGGCGATGGTGATGTTTTCGTCATGGCCGGTCTCGGCCTTGGTCGCCGGGCTGAACACCGGTTCGGCGAATTTCTGGCTTTCGAGCAGCCCCGCTTCCAGCTTCTCGCCGGCCAGCGTGCCTGACGCGGCATATTCCTTCCAGGCCGAACCGGAAATGTAACCGCGAATCACGCACTCGATCGGAAACACGGTGGTGCGCCGGCACAGCATGGCGCGACCGGCCAAGGCGGCGCGGTGACCTGCCAGAGCCGGCACCTGCCTGATGATCTCGTCAGCATCGGCCGAGATCATGTGATGCGGGACCACGCCGCCAAGCTGGTTGAACCACCAGGCGCTGATCTGGGTCAGTACCGCGCCCTTCATCGGGATGGTCTCGTTCATGACAACGTCGAAGGCGCTGATGCGGTCGGTGGTCAGCAGCAGCACGCGGTCGTCGCCGACGGCATAGATATCGCGCACCTTGCCGCGACCGATCTTAGGGAGGGGCAGGTCGCTGGTGGCCATCGTGGTCATGTCAGGGTCTTTCGAAAGCAGAGTCGTCCGGCGTCTGGCCGGCGGCGGTATGATGAAGGAGTGAGTCTATTCCGGCAGCGGTATGAATTCGTGTTCGTTGGGCACATGGGCGAAGCGGCCGGTCTTCCAGTCCTCTTTCGCCTGCTCGATGCGCTCCTTGCTGGAGGACACGAAATTCCACCACAGGTGCCTCGGCCCTTCCAGCGCGTCGCCGCCGAGGAACATCATGCGGGTATTGCTGATAGCCTTGATGGTGATGGCATCGCCGGGCCGGAAAATCAGCAGTTGCGGCCCCTCATGGCGGTCGCCGGCGATCTCGATCTCGCCATCAACCACATAGACTGCACGTTCCTCATGGTCGGGATCGAGCGGCACGCTGGTGCCGGCGTCAACGGCCACTTCGGCATAGAACCATGGCGACACCATCGACACCGGCGACGCTTTGCCAAACGCCTTGCCGGCGATCACGCGTGCGGTGAAGCCCGTATCGGTGATGGTGGGCAGGCTGTCCGCGGCATAATGCTGGAACGACGGCGCGATTTCCTCGGAGCCTTTGGGCAATGCGATCCAGCTCTGCAGACCAAGCATCTTCTGGCCGTCGCGGCGTTGCACATCCGGGGTGCGCTCGGAATGGGCGATGCCCTTTCCGGCGGTCATCAGATTCATGGCACCCGGCTGGATCTCGCGGACATTGCCCTCGCTGTCGCGATGCATGATCGCGCCGTCGAACAGATAGGTGACGGTGGCGAGACCGATATGCGGATGCGGTCGCACATCCATGCCCTTGCCGGAGATGAACTGCATTGGGCCGAAATGATCGAAGAAGATGAACGGGCCGACCATCTGGCGCTTGCCGTGGGGCAGGGCGCGGCGGACGAGAAAACCGTCGCCGAGATCGCGGGTGCGCGGCACGATTACCAGCTCCAGCGCGTCACAGGTCTGGGCGTCGCCGAGGATCGGATCTTCTGATGGTTGCCAGCTCATGAGGGGCTCCGTGGGGTTGGAGCCATCATAGCAGCATTTGGCGGGGCGGGTAAAAGGGGCTCAGCCCGGATGGATCGCTCCGTCCGGACTGAGGAATGGCTGTGCTTACAGCGGCTTGATCTGGACCTTGCGGAATTTCACCACGCCGGAGCCGTATTGCAGGGCGATCGGGCCAACGGCGTGCTTGGTGTCCTCGACGTCGACGGTCTTTTCGCCGTTCAGGATCACCGTGAGCTTCGGGCCCTTCGCCGTGATCTCATAGGTGTTCCACTTGTCCGCCGCCTTGGGCATCGGATTGACCTTGGCCACGTCGACGATGGCGCCGGTGCCGTAGGACGGGTCGGGCCGCTTGTCGAAGATGTTGACCTCGTAGCAGGTCTTGCCGTCGATCACCTTCGGGTTATCGCAGCGGATGAAGATGCCGCTATTGGCTTCGGCATCGGTCCAGAACTCGGCCTTGATCTGGAAATCCTTGTAGGGCGTCTTGCTGACGAGATAAGCGAGATCCTTGCCGGAGAGCAGCTTGTCGGCGGCGAGCGCGCCGTCCTTCATCTCCCAATTGGCGTCGCCGACCTTGTCCCAGTCGCCCATCTTGGTGCTGTCGACCAGCGTGACCCAGCCATCAGACTGGCTCATGGCAGGCTGGATTGTCGTAAGAGCCGCAACGCCGATGACGAATCCGGCCGCAATCGCTGTAACGCGCAACATAAAGGTCTCCTCCCGTTTGCTTTTTATTGGCGTGACGTTAGCCACGGGCGAATGCGGTTGTAAATCTACTTCACATTGTGCGGTGCGCTAACGCTTGATGCCTTGCGCTTAGCTGCTGGGCCGCGGGTCGTTCGTTCGTCCAGCAGCACTTTTTGCATTGCTTGGACGTTCGGTGAAGCTGCGCCCTTGCGCCAGATCAGCACGGTCTCGGCGTGATTCTCGCCGCGTGGCAGGCGATGCACGGTGAGCCGCTTGCCCTCCGGGAATGTCGACAGCACGCTTTCCGGCAGCAGCGCGATGCCCATACCCGCGACTACGCAGCCGAGCATGGCGTGATAGGAGCCGAGTTCGATGGTGCGCTCGGGCATCTCGCCGCGCTTTGCATACCAGTCTTCCAGCCGCTTGCGATGCGGGCAGCCGTTCTCGAACACCAGTACCGAGCGTGGCGCGCTATCCTTGCGGCCGATCGGCGGATGGCGTGGCGACGACACGATCACCGGCTCCTCGTCGAACGCATGCATGCGGTCGAACGGCGCCGCGGCGATCGGCTCCGCCACGAAGGCGGCATCGAGATCGCCGGCGAGGATGCCCTTCGCGAGCGTCTCCGGATTGCCGATGCGCATTTCGAGCTGCACGCCGGGATAGCGGCGGTGAAATTCATGGAGCGGTCCGGGCAAGCGCACCGCTGCTGTGCTCTCCATGGCGCCGAGGCGGAAGACGCCCCGCGGCCGCGGGTCCTGCACCGCGTCGCGGGCCTCGTCGGCGAGCGCCAGCAGCCGGTCGGCATAGCCGAGCAGCGTTTGGCCCGCGGGCGTTAGATGCAGGCGCTTGCCTTCGCGCACGAACAGCGCCGTGCCGAGATCATCCTCAAGCTGACGCACCCGCGTCGTCACGTTGGACTGCACGCGGTGCAACCGCTCCGCGGCGCGCGTCACACCGCCTTCGCGCACAACGGCGCGGAAGATGCGCAGCTCGGACAGATCCATGCATCTCTCCATGAGATCGAAATGATCTTGATTATTCATTTTATGGGATGAAAAGCGCCGGGTAAACCCGTCATGGCCAACGTCACTCATAAGCGGAAAGGGGCGGACATGATCGACAATGAACCCGAACCGCACGCGCACGATCCGCGCTACCTGACGCCGCTGCAATGGACCGCGCTGAAGCGATCCATCATCCGGGGTATCCACGTCGAGCGTGGCCGGATGTTGCGTTCGGTTGCGATCGCCGTCGTCGCAGCCCTGCGTCACGGCTGGCGATGCCTGCGCGAGCGGCAACAGGCACGTGACCAACTACGCTCCATGAGCGATTACGAATTGCGCGATATCGGCGTGACCCGCGCCGGCATTGATGCCGTGATCCGCCACGGCAATGACGATGCGACGCAGGACGCGCCACAACGATCACATCAAAACTGGAGAGCCATGATGTCAAAAGCCTACTGGATTGTCCGCGTCTCAGTGCGCGACGAGAGCCGCTATCCGGACTATCTCGCCGCGGCCAAGCCGGCGTTCGACAAGTTCGGTGCACGGTTCATCGTGCGCGGCGGCGCCTTCGAAACCATGGAAGGCGTCGCCCGGGATCGCAATGTGGTGGTAGAATTCGCCGACCGCACGACCGCAACGGCCTGCTACCGTAGCCCGGAATACGAAACCGCCAGATCCATCCGGCAAAAATACGCCGAGGCCGATTTCATCATCATCGACGGCGCCTGATGTCCGTTAGCGTCCCATCGCCGTCGCCGTTGCCACGCGGTCGAAAGTCTCGAGCGAGAGGATCGCATCCGCAAATTTCTCGGCGCGATTATTCAGCACGGGGCGCGCGAGCTGCAGGAACTTCTGCTGCATGGCGGCGGCATCGGGAAACGATGTCGGCTCGCCCGATGGATCGGCATAGATGCGCTCATGCACGCCATCCTCGGTGGTGATGCTGACGCGGGCGCCGAACGGATGGCGCTTGCCTTCGAGGCGTTCGTCCTGAACCACGTCGAAGCGGTCGGCCAGCGTGTTGATCGCGCTGTCGCCGAGGCGCTTGTAGTCGTCCCAGCCGAAGCTGCCCTGGTCGAGCGCGAGCGCGCCGGTGAAGAACATCGAGAACTGGCCGCCAACGATGGAGGTCGGATGGCGCTTGGTGGCGGCGTCGCCGGTCAGCGTGATGCCGTTGCGATGCAATCCAATCTCGACGCGCTTGACCTGCTCGGGCGTCAGATTGTGCTCGCGCCGCATCGCCACCAATGCGTCGATGGCCGCATGCGTATAGCGGCAGCTCGGATAGGGCTTGATACCGATCTTCATGGTCTCATAGACCGAACCGAGATCGGCCACGGCCTTCTCCGGATGCGCATTGTCACTGTAACCGACCAGGAGGCCATGCTTGCCCTCGACGGATTCGGTCGCGCCGATGAATTCGTTGCGCGCCAAGGTCGCGGCGATCACGCCGTTCATGGCGGCCGCGCCGACCTGATAGCGCTTGTTCCAGGCGCCGTTGACGAGGAATTGCAGCGAACCCGCCGCCTGGCTGCCCGACACGCCGAAGGCCGAGATGAGCTGATCCTTCGATAGCCCGAACAATTTTCCGGCTGCAGCGGCAGCGCCGTAGGTGCCGGCGGTGGCAGTGGGGTGGAAGCCCTTGGCATAATGCGAGGTCGGATCGAGCGCGTTGCCCAGCCGGCAGCAGACTTCATAGCCGGCGACGATGGCTGTCAGCACCGCTCTGCCGGATGCGCCGACCATTTCGCCGACGGCAAAGGCGGCGGGTACCACGGGAGCGCTGGGATGCAGCGAGGAATCAGCATGGGTATCGTCGAAATCGAGCGAGTGGCCGAGCGCGCCGTTGAGCAGGGCGGCCACGGCCGGTGTCCAGGTCTTGCTGTCGCCGAACACGGTGGATTCGCCCTTGCCGTCCAGCGACAGGGCCTCCAGCATCTTCAGCAGTGAGGGGGTAGATTCGGCCTCGCTGCGGGCACGGATGGTGCTGCCGAGATAATCGAGGGTGAGGACCTTGGCGCGTTCCAGCACGTCCTGCGGAATGTCGTCGAATTTCAGGTCCGCGACATAAGCGGCAAGCGTTGCGGTCTCATTGGCCATTGTGTTTCCTCACTCTTGTTGAAATAGCCTTAGGCGGACCAAATCGGCGTTTCAAGCGGCCATGGCGACGCGTGGATCAGCCATGCTGAAACTGGTTCGTCAAAATCCGTTTCAGGGATCAATTCTGACATGTCCGCATCGAAGCGAATTCTCGGCTTCCTGAAACGGGTGGTTGCCTTCTTCCGGGCGCGAAAGGTCGAACTCGGCCTCGGCGTCCGGGTGACCACGGCGGCGCTTGCTGCGCTGATCATAGCCCTGACCGTCGGGCTGAAACTGCCGCTGTGGGCTGTGCTGACGGCGATCATTGTCACCCAGATGAGTGTCGGGCGGTCGCTGAAGGCAACACGTGATTATCTGGTCGGCACGATCGGCGGCGCCATCTATGGCGGCGCGGTTGCGATCCTGATCCCGCATTCCAATGAAGGTGCGCTGCTCGCGGTGCTTGTGCTCTCCGTGGCGCCACTGGCCTTCATCGCGGCGATCAATCCGAGCCTCAATGTCGCGACCGTGACGGCCATCATCGTGCTGCTGCTGCCGATGATGAACCACAACACGCCGCTGGAATCCGCCATCGATCGTGTGCTCGAAGTCACGGTCGGTGCCGTCACAGGTCTTCTGGTGTCGTTCCTGGTGCTGCCGTCGCGGGCGCATAGCCAAGTCCGGGCCAGTTCGGCGGAAGCGCTCGATCTGATCGCAACGGCGTTGACCGAACTGCTGGCCTCATTGACGCGCGGGCGCGACAATGAGGCACTGCACCGGTTGCAGGACGGCATCGGCCATGCGCTCACCAATCTGAATGCGATCGGAGCCGAAGCCGAACGGGAGCGTGCCGCGCATTTGTCCCGCGGACCCGATACAGGTCCCTTGCTGCGTACGACGCTGCGGCTGCGGCATGACCTGGTCATGATCGGGCGGTCCACGGTGGTGCCGTTGCCATCCGCGTTGCAGGTCAGGCTGGCGGGTCCGCTGTCGCGGGTCAGCGATGCGATGACGACGTTTCTGCATTCGACCGCCGTAGCACTGCGCAGCGGCACCGGCGCGCCGGCGATCTGGCCGGTGCAGACCGCACTACAGGCTTATGCAGGAGAGGTCGGTGCGCTTCGGCAAGAGGGGCTAACGCGCGGATTACCCGGCGATGTGGCTGAGCGCTTCTTTGCGATCGGCTTTTCGCTGGAACAAATGCGACAGAATTTGAAGGATCTCGAACGTTGCGTCGCCGAATGGGCCGAGACGGATCCGGTGAGCAAGGAGCCTACTGACGCGACTTGAGCAATGCCAAGGCGTGGAGCTGCAGCTTTTCCGGGTCGCGCTCCCCGCGCGATGCTTCATCGAGAATACTGCTCGAGAGCAACTGCACGGCGTCCGATGAAATCCGCAGCGGCAATTCATCGAGGCAGCAATCCAGCGCTGTGGACATCGCAGCGACCGTCTCCGGGCCGAACGACTGGTTTCGTTGGTCGTCAGCTTGGGGCGCCAGATCCGGAGATGCGACGTCACGAATGCGGGCGGAAAGCCGCGCCGCCTCGGCGAGTACGCGGAGGTAAATCAATCCGGCCTCGCTGAGCGCCTTTTCATCGATCTGTCCTGACCGCGCCACGGCGACAATCCGCGCGGCAAGGCGGCGGCGGTTCTCGGGCGTGTCCGCGGACTCGCCTTCATGCGTCACAAAGGGCTGCCAAGCGGCGTCAAACGCGTGCGCCAGCGTGACTTTCAGCTCCTCGTTCTGCGGATCAATCTCTGTAAATGGCATATGGGCTAACGGGCTGCGATGACCCAGGTTCCCCACGGCTGCCACGGCAAATTCAGCGCGTGACCTGCCGCAGCATGGAACGGACCACCATTCGGTGAAACGGCTTGATGACCGTCAGGTAGATGCGTCCGAGCCAGTTATGCATCAGCACGACGGTCGTTGCCGTAACGCGCTGGCCGGTACCGTCCGCTGCGACATCGACCACGACGCGAAAATCGAGATGATTGTCATTGAAGCCCGCGATCAGACGCTGCGGCGTCTCGCTGAGCACAGGGAAAAAGCCGACCTTGTCGACATTGGCGTGACGCGCGGATTGCGCCGTCTTCAGCCCGAAGGGCGCAACGATCAGATCCCGCAGCCGCATCAAGGCGTCCACCCAGGGCGGAGAATGGCTGAGCATGCGGGTGGCGGCGTCGCGGGCGGTCAGGTCCGTCGTCTCGGTCGTGATACTGAAGGCGTCGGCGAATTGTGCGCCGGTCAGCAGGCTCTTGGTATCGATCGTTGGGTGAACCATGGAGATGGTCATAGGACCTCCGTAGACGTCAAGGAACGGCGCCGCACGCCGTCGGTTACGCCGCTCTGCAGCATAACATGTCTTTGCATCCGGCGCCGGATACTCCCTAAGATCACGGAAAAATCAGGCAAAGATCTACTTAGACAAGACCTGGTCAGGGAGGATTTGGGATGGCTTGGTTCAGGCTTGCTCCGCTCTGTCTGGTGCTGATCGCGCCGCTGTGTGCATCCGCGCAGGATTATCCCACCCGTCCCATCACGCTCGTTGTGCCATTCGCTGCCGGCGGCAGTTCCGATGTCAACGCACGGCTGATTGCCGAACAGATGAGCCGGCATCTCGGTCAGCCCATCGTGATCGAAAATATCGGCGGTGCGGGCGGGGCCGTGGCGCTGGCTCGCGTCGCGCAGGCCCCGCCTGACGGCTACACCATCGTGCAGGGCAATAGCGGCACCAATACTGCGGTCTACCTGTTCACGCCCGATGTGAAATTCGCGCCGTCGGATTTTGCAGGCATCGGCATGTTCAACAAGAGTTCGGCTATGGTTGCCATCCGGCGCAATTTTCCGGCGGAGAATCTCGCGCAATTCCTCGTCCACGCGAAGCAGAACCCCGGCAAGCTGAATATCGGCCACTCCGGTGTGGGCTCGCAGAACTATCTGTTCTGCAAGGCTTTCGTTCAGGCCGCGGGCATCGATGTCACGCTGGTCGGCTATCGCGGCGGCGGTCCGGCCCTGAATGATCTGATAGGTGGGCAGATCGATGGCATCTGCGATTCCTCGGCCTCTGTGACGCCGGCCATCCAGAGCGGCCTCATTCGCGCGATTGCGCTGGCATCCAGAACGCGCTTGCCGCATCTGCCTGACGTTCCGACCGCCAGCGAGGCCGGGTTGCCGCAATTTGAAATATCCGGCTGGTATGCGCTGTTCGCGCCGAAGGGCACGCCTGCGCCGATCATAGCGAAGCTCAATGCCGCGATGCGCGCTGCCGTTGCCAATCCCGATTATCAGAAACGCCTCGATGATCTCGGCTCGATGCCCGCCGCAGATGCCGAAATGGCGCCGGCCTACCTCGCGGCCTTCGTGCCGCAGGAGATCGAACGTTTTCGAAAGATGCTGGGCGACAGCAAGTGATCTAAGGCCGGATCACCTATGCAACGGTATAGTATGGCCGTCATCGCTTTCGTGTTATAAGAATTTCAGTGCGGCTGTCGGTGGGGGAATAACTTGGCTTACGATCGTTCGACCGTTGAAGCGGTGATCCAGCATTATTTCGACGGCCTCTACGAGGCTGATGCCGACAAGCTTGGCGCAATCTTTCATCCGACCGCGGACCTGCGCTGGGTCGAAAATGGCGAGCTGAAAGTGCTGACCATGCCGGACTGGATGGCCATGGTTCGTACGCGGACCTCGGGCAAGGTCGATGGCAAGACCCGCGATGACCTCATTGTCACCATTGATCGCTCCGACGACAAGACGGCCTTCATCAAGGTGCGTTGCCAGCTGCCGCCGCGTTACTTCACCGATTACCTGATCGCGATGAAGCTGGCCGATGGCTGGCAGATCGTCTCGAAATCCTATCGCTACGACGTGAAGGACTAACAGGCGCAGGCATCCTGTCTGCGCCTGTAGAAGAGACGCGCAGGTTCGGTTGCGCGACATTGGTTGTAAGTATCAAAAATTGCGATTGATCCCGGTCGGAATCCGTTCGCGGGCTTGACCTAAGTCAATCGCTGTGGCGGCGGAGTGAGCTAGTCGTGATGGTGTGAAGATGCTCTGTGCCGATCGGGCGCTGCGCGTCCTGCCTGACGAGCCGCCGCGAGACGAGCTGGGGATGACCGGATGATCGCGCAATTGACCAAATCGGAGCGGCAGCTCGCGCTCGTCATCCTGCTGGCTCTCACGATTTGCGGCCTCGCGATGGCGATCGCCGGCCGCCAGGACCCGCTCGGCGTCCATGGTGCGATTGTCATGCTGGCGGGGATCGCCGGCATCTTCGGTGTCATTTATGTCTATTACGAGCCAGAGCCGGACGAGGCCCGGCTCGCGCTGTATTACGATGACCCTACCAAATTGGCGATCATTCTGGCGATGATCTGGGCCGTCATCGGCATGTTCATCGGCGACTGGGTTGCCTGGCAGCTGGTGTTTCCCAATCTGACGTTCGATGCCGGCTGGTCGAGCTTCGGCCGCATCCGCCCCGCGCATACCAGCGCAGTCATCTTCGGCTTCGGCGGCAATGGGCTGATTGGCACCTCGCTCTATGTGCTGCAGCGGACTTCGCGCGCGCGGTTGCCCGATCAGATCAGCCCGTGGTTCGTGTTGCTCGGCTACAATCTGTTCTGCGTGCTCGCCGCCACCGGCTACTTCATGGGCGTCACCCAGTCGAAGGAATATGCCGAGCCGGAATGGTGTGCCGACCTCCTGCTGGAAATCGTCTGGATCGTCTATTTCGTCATCTATATGCGGACGCTGGCGCGGCGGAAGGAGCCGCATATCTACGTCGCCAATTGGTACTACATGGCCTTCATCCTGGTGGTGGCGATCCTGCATACCGTCAATAATCTTGCGATGCCGGTCTCGTTCGGTCACGCCAAGAGCTATTCGGCCTTTTCCGGCGTGCAGGATGCGATGACCCAATGGTGGTACGGCCACAACGCCGTCGCCTTCTTTCTCACCTCCGGCTTCCTCGGCATGATGTATTACTATCTGCCGGTGCGGGCGGGACGGCCGATCTATTCCTACCGGATGTCGATCATCTCGTTCTGGGGCATCACCTTCATGTATATGTGGGTGGGCTCCCATCACCTGCATTACACAGCGCTGCCGCAATGGGTCCAGACGCTCGGCATGACTTTCTCGCTGATGCTGCTGATTCCGTCCTGGGGCTCCGCCGGCAATGCCCTGCTGACGCTGAACGGCGCCTGGTACAAGGTGCGCGACGATGCGACGCTGCGTTTCATGATGGTGGCTGCGGTGTTCTACGGCCTCACCACGTTCGAGGGATCGTTCATGGCGATCCGCTCGGTGAACTCGCTGTCGCATTACACCGACTGGACCGTGGGTCATGTCCATGCCGGCGCGCTCGGCTGGGTGGCCATGATCACCTTCGGTTCGATCTATGCGTCGGTGCCGTGGCTGTGGAAGCGCGAGCGGATGTATTCGCCCGCGCTTGTCGAATGGCACTTCTGGCTCGCTGTCGCCGGCCTCTTCACATACGTCTTCGCGATGTGGAATTCAGGTATCATCCAGGGCTTGATGTGGCGCACCTATAACAGCAGCGGCACGCTGTCTTATTCCTTTATCGAGACAGTGATCGCGATGAAGCCCTATTACGTTGCGCGCGCGGTCGGCGGGTTCTTCTTCTTCGCTGGTGCGGTGATCGGTCTCTACAACATCGTCATGACCATCCGCACTGCTGGTCAGCCGGCCGATGAACGCGCCGCAGATCGTCCGGTGGCACGGCCCGCTGGCGTGCCTGCGCTGCAGCCGGGAGAATAGCGATGGGTTTGTTCGGCCTGCACTACAAGCTCGAACGCAAGACGATGAGTCTTGCCATCGGTATCATCATTGCCGCCAGCATCGGCGGCCTCATCGAGATCGTGCCGCTGTTCACGATCCATCAGACCGTGGAAGATGCGCCGGACATGCGCGTCTACACGCCGCTCGAGATCGCCGGCCGCAACATCTATATCCGTGAAGGTTGCTATGCCTGCCATTCGCAGATGATCCGCACATTGCGCGACGAGGTTGAGCGCTACGGACCATATTCGCTCGCGGTCGAATCCAAATACGATCACCCGATGCTGTGGGGCTCGAAGCGTACCGGACCGGATATCGCGCGCCTCGGCGGCAAGTATTCCGACGAATGGCATGTCAAGCATCTGATCAATCCGCGCGACGTGGTGCCGGAATCCGTGATGCCGCCTTATGCCTATCTCACGCGCGCCAAGGCGCGGATCGACGATCTCGGCCTGCATCTGACCGCACTGCGCAAGGTCGGCGTGCCCTATACGGACGAGATGATCGCCAACGCATCCAACGATGCCTATGGCCAGACCTCGCCCGATACGCCCTTCGCCGAAGGCGTCACCAAGCGCTATGGCGAGGCGACCAATGTGCGCGCCTTCGATGGCCAGCCCGGCGAGCCCACCGAGATGGATGCGCTGGTCGCTTACTTGCAGATCTTGGGCAAGCTGACTGATGCGGCCCACAAGGCTAAAACGGCTGCGGCGGGAGAGTGACGATGGAGCACGAGGCCACTGTCTGGTTCGCGAAGTCCTTCGGGCTGTTCTATCTGATCGCCATGTCGATCGGCGTGGTGGTCTATGCATATTGGCCGAAGAACAAAAAGTCGTTCGACTCTGCGGCGCAGTCGATCCTCGATCCTTCCGTTGAGGACAAGCCATACGAGGCGAAGCGATGGCAGTAGAGGAACGCGATCCCGTCTCCGGCTATCTCACCACCGGTCACGAATGGAATGGCATCAAGGAACTGAACACGCCGGTGCCGCGTGCGGTGGTCTTCTTTCTCTGGGCGACCTTTCTCTATTCGGTCGTGTACTGGATCCTGATGCCGGCCTGGCCGATCGGCGTGACCTATACCAAGGGCCTGCTCGGGATCGACCAGCGCAACGTCGTGGCCGAGCAGATCAAGGACGCGGCCTCGGACCGCGCCAAGTGGAGCAAGCTGATTGAGACCGAAAGCTTCGAAGCTATCCAGGCCGATCCGAAGTTGATGAAGATCGTGCGGCAGACCGGCGCGACTTTGTTCGGCGATAATTGCGCTACCTGTCATGGCCGCACCGCCGAGGGCGGCAACGGCTTTCCAACGCTGGTGTCGCAGGCCTTCCTGTGGGGCGGCACGCCCGATGCGATCGCCGAGACGATCCGCGTTGGCATCAATTCGCCGCACAAGGACTCGCGGACCTCGCAGATGCCGGCCTTCGGCCGCGACGGGATGCTGAAGCGCGAGCAGATCGACGATGTCGTCGACTATGTCCGCAGCCTGTCGAATCCCGCGGTGGCCAAGGCGATCGCGCCCGCGAAACTCGCCAGCGGCAAGGCGGTGTTCACCGACAATTGCGTCGCCTGCCACGGCGAGAACGCGACCGGCAATATCGAACTCGGTGCGCCGAACCTGCGCGACAATTTCTGGATCTATAGCGGCGACGCCCAGTCGGTCTTCACGACTGTCTGGGGGGGCCGGCAAGGTCACATGCCGAGCTGGGATTCCCGGCTGTCGGCGCTCGATCGCAAGATTCTCGCGCTCTATCTCGTCAATCTCAGGGCTGCCGGACCATGAGCGCAGCAACGATGAAGCACGTCAACGCGAAGGTCTGGGTCTGGATGGCGATTGCTGCCGGTCTGCTTCTGGTGCTGATGGCCAATGCGCACATGGTCTATGTAGCGTTCTCGTCGCAGCCCGACTGTATCGATCACGTCAAGCGCGGTGCCAGTGTCGCGGAAGCTGGCAAATTCAGTGCGGCGTCCTCGTCATGCACACCGCGTCATTGAGATTGCGAGGTCGAAGATGACTCTTCCAGCCGTTGCTCCTCCGCTACCACCCTCGGTGTCGTGGAATCGCCATGTCGCGCCATCCGTCGCCTTTGACTGGCTCAAAGCCGGCTGGCGCGATCTGACAATTATCCCGTCGGTGAGCCTCAGCTATGGCGTGCTGGTTTTTGCGGTCTCGGTCGTCCTGGTCGGCGGGTTGTTCGCCTTCGGCTGGGACTACATCCTGTTTCCGGCCTTTGCCGGCTTCATGGTGGTCGGGCCGGTGCTCGCCATCGGACTCTATGAGAAGAGTCGCCGGATCGCCGCCCATGAGCGTGTCTCGCTGTTGCAGATGATTCTCGTCCGGCCGAAGTCGGGCGGGCAGCTGCTGTTCGCGGGCCTTTTGTTGTGCTCGCTGATGCTGGTCTGGATCCGCGCCGCGGTGATCATCTACGCGTTGTTTTTCGGCATGAACCCGTTTCCCGGCCTCGATGGCGTCGCTTCCATGCTGTTCACCACACCCGTCGGCTGGGCGATGCTGATCGCCGGCACTGCGGTCGGCGGCATCTTTGCGGCATTCTCCTTTGCGATCAGCGTGTTCGCCATTCCCATGCTGCTCAACGAACGCGTCGATGCGCTCACCGCCATGGGCACCAGCATGGGGATGGTCTGGGCCAATCTGCCGGTCATGCTGACCTGGGCGGGAATCGCGCTGGCTTTGTTCTTGATCAATGTCATGACCGGCCTGCTCGGTATGATCGTCGTGTTTCCCGTGCTCGGTCACGGGACATGGCACGCCTATGTGGCGATGAAGCCGGGTGTCGAGGTGACTGGCTAAAGCATGATCCGGAAAAGCGGGAACCGGTTTTCCGAAAGGATCATGTGTAAAGTGAGAAACGAGGTCTCCGATGAGTTGCTGTGGCTCAGGAGCAGAATTGGCCATACTGGCGGCGCCGGATCCGCGCGAAGTCCTGCTGGTCAGCCGTACCATTGCCGGCGGTTTGAGGCAGACCGATCTCTCGGTGCCGGACGTTCATTGCGGCGCCTGTATTCGCACGGTCGAACAGGCGCTCGGTGCGCTTGACGGCGTGACATGGGCACGCGTCAATCTTTCTACGAAGCGCGTCACCATCAAATGGCGCGCCGATGCCGCACCGCCGCCTTTCATCGAAACGCTGCGCAATGTCGGCTATGAAGCGCATCTGTTCGAAGTCGATGGCGATGCCACGGATACGACGCTGTCAGAACTGATCCGTGCGCTCGCGGTATCGGGCTTTGCGGCCAGCAATATCATGCTGCTGTCGGTCTCGGTGTGGTCCGGCGCCGAGCCTGCGACGCGCGATCTGTTCCACGGCATCTCTGCGCTGATCGCGCTGCCGACGCTGATCTATTCCGGCCGCGTGTTCTTTCGCTCGGCCTGGCAGGCGCTGCGTCACGGTCGCACCAATATGGATGTGCCAATCTCGCTCGGCGTGTTGCTGGCTTTCGGCATGAGCCTGTACGAAACCGCGATCCATGGGCCGCATGCTTATTTCGATGCCTCCGTGACACTGCTGTTCTTTCTACTGATCGGCCGCACCCTCGATCACATGATGCGCGAGCGCGCACGCGTTGCTGTGAAGGGGCTCGCGCGTCTGGCGGCGCGGGGCGCGTTGGTTCTGCAGAGTGACGGTGCGCAGACCTATCTGCCGGTCGGCGAAATCACGCCGGGTATGACCATCATGCTCGCTGCCGGCGAGCGCGTGCCGGTCGATTCGCAGGTCACCAAAGGTTTGTCCGAGCTCGATGTTTCGCTGGTCACCGGCGAGAGCGTGCCGCAGCCGGCACTGCCGGGGTCGATACTGCGCGCCGGCACATTGAATCTGACGGGACCGCTGACGATTGCTGCGATGGCCTCTGCCAACGAGTCGTTCCTCGCCGAGATGCTGCGGATGATGGAAGCCGCGGAGCAGGGCCGGTCGGTCTATCGCCGGATCGCCGATCGTGCGGCCGGGCTTTATGCGCCGGTGGTGCATCTCACCGCAGCTATCACACTCGTCGGCTGGCTCATCGTGTCCGGCGACGTACATCGCGCGATCACCATCGCGGTGGCGGTGCTGATCATCACCTGTCCCTGCGCGCTTGGCCTCGCGGTGCCGATGGTGCAGGTGGTTGCTGCGCGGCGGCTGTTTGAGAGCGGCATCATGATCAAGGACGGCGGCGCGCTGGAGCGCCTCGCCGAGGTCGATACTGTGGTGTTCGACAAAACGGGTACGCTGACGCTCGGCAATCCCCGTGTCGTCAATGCGGACACTATCGCGCCCGCAACGCTGGCGCTGGCCAGCGCGGTCGCCGCATATTCGCGGCATCCTTATTCGCGCGCGCTTGCTGCAGCCGTTCCGACGGCGCAGAGGCCGATTGCGCTCGATGATGTTTCCGAACATCCGGGCTGCGGCATGGAAGCGCATCTCGGCGGCAGCGTGCTGCGCCTCGGGCGGCCGGAATGGGCCCTCACTGATACCAGCGGCATGGATCTCGATGGCTCTTCCGTCGTGTTGTCGCGCGATGGGCGATGCGTGGCGGATTTCCGCTTCGAGGATCGGTTGCGTGCGGGCGCGGCTGAAACGGTCTTCGCGTTGAAGCGCGATGGGCTCGCTGTCGAAGTCGTCTCGGGCGATCGCGAGACGCCGGTGCGGACACTCGCTGCAGGCATGGGCGTGCCATATTTCGCCGGCGTGCTGCCGGGCGGCAAGGCAGCGCATGTGGTGGAGCTGGCGGCTTCAGGCAAGAAGGTGCTCATGGTTGGCGACGGTCTCAATGACACGCCGGCGCTGATGGCCGCGCATGCGTCGATGGCTCCGGCATCGGCCGCCGATGTCGGGCGCAACGCCGCAGATCTCGTCTTCCTGCGCGAGGATCTGTCGGCCGTGTCTCAGGCAATCGCGGTCTCGCGCGAGGCAGGGCATCTCGTGCGGCAGAATCTCGCGCTGGCAGTCGGCTACAATCTCATTGCGGTGCCGATCGCGATCATGGGCCATGTCACGCCGCTGGTTGCGGCGATCGCGATGTCCGGTTCGTCCATCGTGGTTGTCGCCAATGCGCTGCGGCTGCGTGGCCGCGGCAAGTCCGACAAGTCTCAGGACGCGAGCGCATCAACGCCGCGAATGGCGGTCAGAATGGAGCCGGCGGAATGACAGACTATTTCTATCTGATTCCGATCGCCATCGGGCTTGGCCTGTGCGGCCTCGCGGCGTTCCTGTGGTCGCTGAAATCAGGCCAGTATGACGATCTGCAGGGCGCCGCCGAACGCATCCTGCATCAGGATGATGTGCCACTGTCGCATTAGCGAAGTAGATGCCGGTTCGCGTCAGGGAAACGAGTCAAAACAAAAAGAAAGAGCCCCGGTTCTGCTCAGAACCGGGGCTCTTTCTTTAGCGGCAGTGTTGCTTACGGCTGGATCGCCGAGGCGTCGCGGCTGGCGAACTGCCGGTTGATCGAGATCGCAAGCAGGGTCACGACCGCGCCCGACAGCAGATACACGCCCGACGAGGACAGGCCGAAGCGGCTCGACATCACCAGCGCCACGAATGGTGCGAAGCCGGCGCCGAACAGCCAGGCAAGGTCGGTGGTGAGCGCCGAACCGGTGTAGCGGAAGCGCTTCGAGAAGCTCGATGCGACCGAGCCCGAAGATTGACCGAGCGACAGGCCGAGCAGGATGAAGCCGGTCACCATGAAGGCGAGTTCGCCGACGATGCCGCCGTCCAGCATCTGCGGTGCGAAGCCGCTGAACACGGCGATGGCAATCGCCGAACCGGTCAGCAGCGTGCGGCGGCCGACCTTGTCGGCGACATAGCCTGACACGATCATGGCGATGATGCCGAACACGGCGCCGATACATTCGACGATCAGGAAGCGGCCGGGTGCTTCGCGGGTGAACAGGAACACCCATGAGAGCGGGAATACTGTGACCATGTGGAACAGTGCGAAGCTCGCCAGCGGTGCGAAGGCGCCGATCACCACGGTGCGGCCCTGCTGGGCAATCGTCTCGGTGATCGAGGACGGCTCGAGTTCGCGGGCTTCGAACAGTTCGGTGTAGCCCGGCGTCACCACCATGCGCAGGCGCGCGAACAGGGCGACGACGTTGATGGCGAAAGCAACGAAGAACGGATAGCGCCAGCCCCAGTCGAGAAAGTCGTCAGCGGACAGCGTGTCGACGAAGAAGGCGAACAGCGCGCTCGCCACCAGAAGGCCGATCGGCGCGCCGAGCTGCGGGATCATGGCGTACCAGCCCTTCTTGCCTTCCGGCGCATTCAGCGCCAGCAGCGAAGCAAGGCCGTCCCAGGTGCCGCCCCAGGAAATGCCCTGGCCGATACGCGCAGCAGCCAGTAGCCAGGCCGATGCGACGCCGATGGATTCGTGACCGGGCAGGAAGGCGATGGCGACGGTGGCCACGCCTAGCAGGAACAGCGCGATAGTCAGTTTGGCGCCTTTGCCCTGGCTGCGATCGATGGCCGTGAAGATCATCGTGCCGATCGGGCGGGCGATGAATGCCAGCGAAAAGATCGCAAAGGAATAGAGAGTGCCGGTCAGAGGATCGAGATAGGGGAAGACGAGCTTCGGAAACACCAGCACCGAAGCGATCGCATAGACGAAGAAGTCAAAGAACTCGGAGGTCCGGCCGATGATGACGCCAATGGCGATCTCGCCCGGGTTAACCGCTCCGTGGCCATCCGCGTGCAGAAGGCGTGCGTCCCGTTCGATCGTCGATGACGTCTGCGCCATTTTTTCTATCCGTCGGTGGTGTGTTGAAGGTCATGCAATCGACGCCCAAAGGGCGACGCGAAGTTGACGATTTGTCGCGAACCGCGTCTTCGGACCATTGGACAAATTGTCCAATGTTGCCCTGCAGCAAATACGCCTAACCGTGCGCGCGACGGACATTATTGAATGGGTAACACCTTGAGCCGCCTACGGATACTTCTTTTGCTGCCCTTGGTTGCCTTGCTGGGCGGATGCAATTTCGTCGTGATGAATCCTGCGGGTGACATCGCAGTGCAGCAACGCGATCTCGTGGTCATTTCCACGGTGTTGATGCTGCTGATCATCGTGCCGGTGATGGCTCTGATCGTGTTCTTCGCCTGGAAGTACCGGCAGTCGAATGCCGACGCGAAATACGAGCCGGACTGGGATCACTCGACCCATCTCGAGCTCGTCATCTGGTCGATGCCCCTCCTCATCATCATCTGTCTCGGCGCCGTGACCTGGTCCAGCACGCATCTGCTAGACCCGTATCGTCGGCTCGACCGGATTGCGCCCGGCAATGCTGCGAGCCTTCTTGAGCCGCTGCAGGTCGAAGTCGTCGCGCTCGACTGGAAGTGGCTGTTCTTCTACCCGGAATACGGCATTGCTACGGTCAATGAACTGGCCGCGCCGGTCGATCGTCCGGTGCGCTTCAAGATCACTGCTTCGTCGGTGATGAACTCTTTCTATATCCCCGCGCTCGCCGGCCAGATCTACGCGATGCCCGGTATGGAAACCAAGCTGCACGCGGTCATCAACAAGGCTGGCGTTTATGACGGTTTCTCGGCGAACTATAGCGGCGCCGGCTTCTCCGGCATGCGCTTCAAGTTCCATGGCGTCGATCAGGCCGGCTTTGATGCCTGGATCGCCAAGGCCAAGGCGAGCAATGAGACGCTGAGCCGCGAGGCCTATCTGGATCTCGAAAAGCCCAGCGAGAATGTGCCGGTGCGTCTCTACAAGGAAGTCGCGCCTGACCTCTACAAGGCGATCCTCAACATGTGCGCCCAGCCCGGCAAGATGTGCATGAGTGAAATGATGGCGATGGATGCGAAGGGGGGCCTCGGCCTCGCCAGCGCCCGCAACATCCTGCCGCTGAAATACAATATTTCGATGCTTGACGGCTCCAGCTCGACCAAGAACTATGTCGCCAGCGTCTGCACCCTCGCCGAGGCCGCACGCGAAGCAGCCGATCACCGCTCGACGACGACTCCACTCGACCCGACGCCGGTCACCGGTGCTGGTCTCGCGCGCCCGGGTGCCGCCCCCGCGCCATTCAATTTCACGCCTGCGCCGCCGCCTGCCGAGCGGCGCGCTTCCAACACCTGATCGGGTCGATCTAAATGTCTGATACAGCCGCACTGGCAAATACCGGGCTTGCGAAGTTCATCTTCGGCCGCCTGACGCTTGAGTCGTTTCCATATCATGAGCCGATTCTGGTCGCGACTTTCGCGATGGTCGCGCTCGGCGGCATCGTGCTGCTCGGCGCGCTGACCTATTTCAAGCTGTGGGGCTATCTCTGGAAGGAGTGGTTCACCAGCGTGGACCACAAGAAGATCGGCATCATGTATATGGTGCTGGGCATCGTCATGCTGCTGCGCGGTTTCGCCGACGCGATCATGATGCGCGCCCAGCAAGCCATGGCCTTCAACGGCTCCGAAGGTTTCTTGCCCGCCCATCACTACGATCAGGTGTTCACGGCGCATGGCGTGATCATGATCTTCTTCGTCGCGATGCCGCTGGTCACCGGCCTGATGAACTACATCGTGCCGCTGCAGATCGGTGCGCGCGACGTGTCGTTCCCGTTCCTGAACAATTTCAGCTTCTGGATGACCACCGGTGGCGCCATCCTTGTCATGATGTCGCTGTTCGTCGGTGAATTCGCCAAGACCGGTTGGCTGGCTTATCCGCCGTTGTCGAATCTCGGTTACAGTCCGGATGTCGGCGTCGACTATTATATCTGGGCGCTGCAGGTCGCCGGTGTCGGCACGACGCTATCGGGCATCAATCTGATCGCGACCATCGTGAAGATGCGTGCGCCCGGCATGACCATGATGAAGATGCCGATCTTCACCTGGACCTCGCTCTGCACCAACGTCCTGATCGTCGCGTCCTTCCCGATCCTGACCGCCGTGCTCGCGCTGCTCTCGCTGGATCGTTACGTCGGGACCAACTTCTTCACGAACGATCTCGGCGGCAACCCGATGATGTATGTGAACCTGATCTGGATCTGGGGCCATCCGGAGGTTTACATCCTGATCCTGCCGCTGTTCGGCGTGTTCTCGGAAGTGACCTCGACCTTCTCGGGCAAGAAGCTGTTTGGCTACACCTCGATGGTCTACGCCACGCTGGTCATCACGATCTTGTCCTATCTGGTCTGGTTGCATCACTTCTTCACCATGGGCTCGGGCGCCAGCGTGAATTCCTTCTTCGGCATCACGACGATGATCATCTCGATCCCGACGGGCGCGAAGATATTCAACTGGCTGTTCACAATGTATCGCGGCCGCATCCGGTTCGAACTGCCGATGATGTGGACGATTGCCTTCATGCTGACCTTCGTGATCGGCGGCATGACCGGCGTTCTGCTCGCAGTACCGCCGGCCGACTTCGTCCTGCATAACAGCCTGTTCCTGATCGCTCACTTCCACAACGTGATCATCGGTGGCGTGGTGTTCGGCATCTTCGCTGCCATCAACTTCTGGTTCCCGAAGGCCTTCGGCTTCAAGCTCGATCAGTTCTGGGGCAAAGTCTCGTTCTGGGGCTGGGTCCTCGGCTTTTACTTCGCCTTCATGCCGCTCTATGTGCTTGGTCTGATGGGCGTCACCCGCCGCCTGCGCACCTTCGACGATCCGTCGCTGCAGATTTGGTTCGTCATCGCCGCCTTCGGTGCGGTTCTGATCGCGATCGGCATCGGTGCTTTCCTCGTCCAGATCGCCGTCAGCATCTGGAATCGCGAGAAGCTGCGCGATACCACGGGCGATCCCTGGAACGGGCGCACGCTGGAATGGGCAACGTCGTCGCCGCCGCCGGATTACAACTTCGCTTTCACCCCGGTCATTCACGACAATGACTCGTGGTGGGACATGAAGCGCCGCGGTTATACGCGCCCGCTGGAGGGCTTCAGGCCGATCCATATGCCGAAGAACACCGGCACCGGCGTGATCCTCTCGATCTTGGCCACGGCGATGGGCTTCGCCCTGATCTGGTACATGTGGTGGCTCGCGGCCCTGAGCTTCGTTGCCATCGTCGGCGTCGCGATCTTCCATACCTTCAACTACAACCGTGACTTCCACATTCCGTTGGAGGACGTCATCCGTACCGAAGGCGAGCGTACGAAACTTCTCGCAGTGCAGGCCGCGTCATGAACGTACCGACCCAAACGATAAACGGCACTGAAGTGCCGGTCTTCTACGTCGTCGATGAACACGATCATCCGGCCGGTTCCAGCACCATGCTGGGCTTCTGGCTCTACCTGATGAGCGATTGCCTCATTTTCGCGATGCTGTTTGCTACCTTCGGCGTGCTCGGCGGTAGCTATGCCGCGGGGCCGGGGCCGAAGGATTTGTTCGACCTCAAGCTCGTCGCGCTCAATACCGCGATGCTGCTGTTCTCGTCGATCACCTACGGCTTCGCGATGCTGGAAATGATGAAGGGCAGAGTGAAGTCGACCCAAATGTGGCTCGGCATCACCGGCCTGTTCGGCCTCGCGTTCCTCTGCATCGAACTCTATGAGTTCCATCACATGATCCACGAAGGTGCTGGCCCCTGGCGGAGCGCCTTCCTGTCGTCCTTCTTCACGCTGGTAGGCACCCACGGCCTGCACGTCACCTTCGGCATCATCTGGCTGGTGACGCTGATGGTGCAGGTTGCCCGTTTCGGCCTGATCGAGGCGAACCAGCGGCGGTTGATGTGCCTGAGCATGTTCTGGCATTTCCTCGACGTCGTCTGGATCGGCGTCTTCACCTTTGTTTATCTGCTGGGAGTGCTGCGATGAGCGCCGATGCACATGCCGCGCACGGACATGGTCACGATGACCACGGCCACGATGACGGCCGCGACCATGGTTCGTTCAAGTCGTATATGACTGGCTTCGTCCTCTCGGTCATCCTTACCGCCATTCCATTCTGGCTGGTGATGACGGGCGCGATCGAGAACAAGAACTGGACCATCGCGATCGTCGTTGCGTTCGCTGTGGTGCAGATCGTGGTTCACATGGTCTACTTCCTGCACATGAACACGACGTCGGATGCCGGCTGGACCATGATGGCGCTGATCTTCACGATCATCATCGTCGTGATTGCGCTGAGCGGTTCGCTCTGGGTGATGTACCACCTCAACGTCAACATGATGCCGGTTCACGACATGAGGAATATGCCCTGATGGCCACGGCGCGCGCCAACGACGGGATCGTCGTAGGCCGCCCGGCCAGACAGGAGTCGTCTGAATCGAAAATGGAATCCGGGCGGTCGCCACGTAGCGCGACAACCCTCATGGTGCTGGGCCTGCTGGCACTGCTCGGTATCGCGGGATTGACCGCGCTGGGCATCTGGCAGGTCGAACGCCGCGCCTGGAAACTGGATCTGATCGCACGTGTCGATCAGCGCAGCCACGCCGCGCCCGAAGCTGCACCCGGGCCTGCGGCGTGGCCTGCGATCAATCGCAATGACGATGAATATCGTCGCGTCAGCGTCACCGGGCGGTTTGTGCCGGGCGCCGATACTCTGGTGCAGGCTGTCTCGGATCTCGGCGCCGGTTTCTGGGTGCTGACGCCGCTGCGCACCGAGGCCGGATACGCTGTGCTGGTGAATCGGGGCTTCGTCAGCCCGGACGAGCGCAAAGCCGGCGCATTCGCGGCGCCCGCGACGTCGGTGTTGGTGACGGGCCTGTTGCGCGTCACCGAACCGAAGGGCGGGTTCCTGCGCTCAAATGATCCCGCTGCCCAGCGCTGGTATTCCCGCGACGTCGAAGCGATTGCCGCCAGCCAGACGCTCGGCGCCGTCGCCCCCTATTTCATCGATTCCAATGCCGCGCTGGACGCACCGGGTCAGCCCCATGGTGGCCTGACCGTGATCGCCTTCCCGAACAACCACGTGGTCTATGCCATCACCTGGTTCGGCCTCGGTTTGATGCTGGCCGGCGGTGCCCTGTTCGTCGCTCGCGACGAGTGGCGGATTCGGAAAAAATCACTACCTCGCGTATGACGTCTTGGATGATGCGCCGGTCCGATTGAGGCTGGCCGATCAAGCTGACGGGGCGAGATGCCGGGTTTGGGAGCAGAGAGCAAGGTGGGCGCACCAGACGTCACTGGCGTCAGTGGGGTTGCCGCGTCACCGGTCGACGCGACGGGTGTCACCACACCCGTTGCGGTCACGGCTCTGCCGCTCGACGAGACCACCAATATCAAGAACATCAATCTGCTGATCCAGTTGCGCTGGATCGCAGTGGTCGGGCAGGTCCTGACCATCGGCTTCGTGCACCTGGTGATGGGCATTTCGCTACCGCTGATGGCCATGGTCATGGTGCTGTGTGGCTCAGTATTCCTGAACGTCATCAGCCAGGAGTGGCTGCGCCAGCAGACCGACGCGCGTGACCGCGAACTGCTCCTGCTTTTGCTGCTCGACGTCGCGGCGCTGACCGCCCAGCTTTATCTGAGCGGCGGCGCCACAAATCCATTCATATCGCTCTATCTCCTGCAGGTTACGCTCGGGGCGATGTTGCTGAACGGCCGCTCGACCTGGGTCGTTGTTGTTGTTGCCTGTCTGTGCTTCGCCGGGCTGATTGTATTTCATCGCCCCCTCGATCTGCCGGACGCGCTGCGCAACGATCTGTTCCAGTTGCACATCATCGGTATGTTGATCTGCTTCGTACTCGACGCGGCGCTGATCGTCGTTTTCATGACGCGCATTGCAGAAAACTTGCGCGAGCGCGACGAGGGTCTGGCAGCGCTGCGTCAGCAGGCCGCGGAGGAAGATCATATCGTGCGCATGGGTCTGCTCGCCTCTGGTGCCGCGCATGAACTCGGTACGCCGCTGGCATCGCTGTCGGTGATCCTCAGTGACTGGCGCCGGATGCCGGAACTTGCAGGCAACCCGGAGCTGATGGAAGAGATCAGCGAGATGCAGGCCGATGTGCAGCGCTGCAAGTCGATCGTCACCGGCATTCTCATGTCGGCCGGCGATATGCGCGGCGAGGCGCCGGTTGTGACGACCGTCAACGGCTTCTTCGGCGAACTGGTCGAGGACTGGCGCGGCGCGCGCTCGATCAACACGCTGGTCTATGAGAACCGGTTCGGCGAGGACATGCCGATCGTGTCGGACTCGGCGTTGAAGCAGATGATCTTCAACGTGCTCGATAACGCCAACGAGGTATCGCCGCTCTGGGTTCGCCTCGCTATCGAGCGCGATGGCGATTCGCTGGTGCTGAAGGTCAGCGACATGGGACCGGGTTTCGCCAAGGAGATGCTGGCGAATTTCGGCAAGCCCTATAATTCAAGTAAGGGCCAGTCCGGGCGCGGGCTCGGTCTGTTTCTGGTGGTCAATGCCGTCCGCAAATTGGGCGGTACGGTGGTGGCGGAGAATCGTCCTGTGGGCGGTGCCCTCGTGACGTTGTCGCTACCACTATCCGCCCTCGCGATTGGAGCGCGCAAACATGTCGGATGAACGTCTGCTGGTCATTGTCGAGGATGACGAGGGTTTCGCGCGCACGCTGAAGCGATCGTTCGAGCGTCGCGGTTACACCGTGCTGCATTCCGAGGGCTTCGAGACCTTGACCGAGGTGCTCGGCGACAAGGTGCCGGGCTATGCGGTGGTCGATCTCAAGCTCGGCGGAGCCTCGGGCCTGGCTTGTGTCGAGGCGTTGCATGCGCTGAGCCCTGAGATGCTGATCGTAGTGCTCACCGGCTATGCCAGCATTGCCACGGCGGTGGAGGCGATCAAGCTCGGCGCGTGTCATTACCTCGCCAAGCCTTCGAACACCGACGATATTGAGGAAGCGTTTCAGAAGGCGACCGGCGATGTGCAAGTGGCGCTCACGGAACGTCCGACCTCGATCAAGACGCTGGAATGGGAACGCATCCACCAGACGCTGGTGGAGAGCGATTTCAACATTTCGGAGACGGCGCGCCGCCTCGGCATGCATCGCCGCACGCTGGCACGAAAGCTGGAAAAACGTCAGGTGAACTGAAGCCGCTGAAGGTTTGGTGAGCTAGCAGCGCCCCCGCTGCTAGCAACACCCCTGTTGCCGGAACCAGTGCGACACGGCGCTTTCGAACGGTGCCCAGGCGCGTTCGAACGCCTTGAACTGGGGCACGCTCTTGCGATAGAGCCCGCGCAACTCGGTCTCCATGGCCTCTAGGTCGACGCCGGTCGGCTTGCCATCGCGGCTGATGGTGCGCCCGTCGACCACGACATCGCGAACGCAGCTGCTGTTGCCGCGGGCAAACAGCATGTCGATCGGATCGACCGGCATGATGGCATCGCGGTCGAGTTGGCCAATATCGAGAACAACGAAATCTGCGGCTTCTCCGGCCGCGAGTGTACCGGGTCCCGGCGCGCCGATCGACCTGCGGCCATTGCGGATGGCGAGCGTGAGAAACTCCGCGCGGCTCCACGTGCGGTCGAAACCGAGGCCGTCATGCGCCATCTGCACGAGACGCATTTCGCGGATCGCATCATCGTCCTCGTCGAGCGCAACGCCGTCGATGCCCACGGCGATCCGGCAGCCGCGGCGATGTGCATCGGCAATGGGTGCAAGACCGGAATGCAGATGCAGATTGGAGCTGAAATTCGTCACGATGGTCGCGCCGGACTCGGCGATCATGTCGAGTTCGTTCGGCCGGGCATGGATGCAATGCGCCAGTGTCAGGCGGTTGGACAGCAGGCCGATATCTTTCAGGTAGCGCACAATGCCGCTCGGAAAAGCGCGGTCGGCCCATTGCTGCTGATAGATGGTCTCGAGCAGATGCATATGGACGCGCCGGCCGGTCGCCGCGGAGCGCTCGGCGATGGCTTCGAGCAGCGCAGGCGAGCACCACTGGACGCCGGCCGGACCGTATTGCACATCGATCATCGGACCAGCGATGGCTGCATGAATGGCTTCGACACGGTCGAGATATTCGGATGGTGTCGGGCTCGGACGAATGAACATGTCCTGGATCGTGCTGCGATCGTCCTCAGGCAATACGGCGAGCACGTCGGCGCTATCGCCATAGACGATCGGATTCTGGTCGCGTACGGCCAGCGCGAAGGCCAGCCGGATGCCGACATCGTTTGCGGCCTTTGCGATGGCGATCGACTCATCGAGAATCGGCATCTTGCCGCTGGGGCGAGTGTAATGAATCATCGCGCCGCCGCAGCCTGCGCGCGCCGAACGGGCGAGCGAGACAGCGGCGACGAGATAGGGATCGGGCGGCGTGCCGAAGGCCGAACGTGCGATCCACGATTCCAGCGGCATGTTCGATGCGCCGAAGGATGTCATCGATGGACGCGCGTGGTCGTGGGCATTGACCAGCGCCGGGATGACCAGATGGTTCGTCTGCGGCGAAATGCTTGCGCCGGCTGAGACCTTCGTGATCAGGCCATCCGTATAATGGATGCAGGCCTGAGGCACGAGACCGCGATCTGTGCCGGTGAAGACATTCGTCGCAGACGCAACCTGGGTCATGCCACGCGCCCGTTTAGTTCGCGGTGTAGACCAGTTCGCGGTCCTTGCGTTCCGGCAGGAACTCGCGCGAGAAGATTTCCTTCGGGGTCGGCGTGCGCTTCAGATCGTAACCTTCGACGACCATGCCGATGGCGCGGGTCATGCGGTCATCCTTGATATCGCCGACGCCGATTTCCTTCATCTCGGGCGAGACCATCAGCTTGTCGAAGGAATATTGCAGGCGGCGCTTTTCGACGGGAACATCGACGAGATTGTCGAAGGCGACGACCGACGCCATGCCGGCGTTCTGATCCTTGGCGACGGCGATGTTAGCCTTGTTGATCGCGCGGACCAGACCGGCAACAGCCTTGGGATTCGAAGCCAATAGCTTCTGCGATACCATCACGCCGTTGGAATACAGGTCGAGGCCGAATTCACCGAAGGAGAACCACTTATAATCCTTCTCGGGATCCTGGCGGTTCAGGACGAGATTGAAATAGCTGGTAATGTTGAACACCAGCGCGGCGTCGATATCGCCCTTGATCAGCATCGGCTCCTGCAGATTGGGAGCCATATTGGTGACCTTGATCTTGTCGGCCGCGAGGCCGTTCTTCTGGATGAAGACAGGCAACAGACGCGTCGTCGGCGTGCCCTGCGCGCCGCCGAGCGTGTGGCCTTCGAAATCCTTGATCGTTTTGATGCCGCTGGTGTTCTTGGTGACGATCGAGAAGGGAGGCTGGTTCCACATCATATAGACCATCACCGGCGCGTCCTGTGGGCGCGTCGAGGAGTTCTGGATGATGGCATTGACGTCGCCGAAGCCGGCATCCCAGGCGCCGGACATGATACGGGTCACGGTCGCGCCCGAGCCTTCGCCCTGATCGATGACAACGTTCAGGCCCTCTTCCTTGAAGTAGCCTTTGTCCTTGGCATAGAAGAACGCCGCGTCACTGCCCTGGGTTTTCCAGCCCAGCGTGAACTTGATGGTCGTCTCTTGAGCGAAGGCGGAGCCTGTGAGCAGGACGCTGCCGACTGCGAGGGCGGTCAATCTCTTCAACATGACATTCTCCTGGTTGATGTGGGTGGATTAGGTCGCAACGAGATCGTTCTTGCGCGTGGCCCAGCCGGTCACACGCGCCTCGATCAGAGAGAAAATGACGTAGAGCGCCACGCCGAGGATCGCGAGAATGAACAGGCAGGCGAACACCAGCGGGACGTTGAAGTTCGACGATGCGCTCATCATCACATTGCCGATGCCGCGATTCGACGCGACGGTCTCGGCCAGCACGGCACCAACGAAGGCGTAGCTCACCGCGACCTTCAGCGACGCGAAGAAGAACGGCATGGTGCGCGGCAGGCCGACATTCCAGAGAATGTCCATCTTGCTGGCGCCGAGTGCCTTCAGCACGTCTTCCAGCTCGGGTTCGGTGGTCGCGAGGCCGGTCGCGATATTGACGACGATGGGAAAGAAGCAGATCGACAGCGCGGTAAGAATCGCAGGCACGGAGCCCGAGCCGAACCACAACACGAAGATCGGCACGACGGCGACCTTCGGAATCGACGAGAAGCCGACCAGCAGCGGATAGGCGGTGTCATAGGCGACTTTCGAGACGCCGATGACTGCGCCCAGCACGACGCCGAGGCCGACGCCAAGGACGAAGCCGGCCATGGTCGTGCCGAGCGTCTGCAGAATATGCGGCCACAGGATCGGGAAGCGCGCGATCAGTGTTGCGATGATTTCCGTCGGACGCGGAAGAACCAGATCCGACACGCCCGACATGGCGCAAAATAACTGCCATGCGACGAAGAAGATGACGATCAGTCCGAACGACCAGAGTTTTTGACGCAGGCCTACACTCATGACCTATGCCTCCTGCGCTTCGGGAGCGCTGCTCCGGGCGTTGACGATGAGTTCACGAAGGCGCTGATTGAGTGCAACGAAATCAGGCTCGAAAGTCATGGGGATGGTGCGCGGCCGTGGGAAATCCACCGGCCTGTCGTCGAGGATGCGGCCCGGTCGTGCGCTCATCACGCAGATGCGGCTGGCCAGGAAGCCGGCTTCGCGGAGGTCATGCGTGACCAGTAGCACAGTCGGTTTGTGTTGCAGCCAGAGGCTCTGCAGGATCGACCAGAGTTCTTCCTTGGTGAACTGGTCGAGCGCGCCGAACGGCTCGTCGAGCAGCAGCATGCGCGGCTCATGGATCAGCGCGCGGCACAGATTGGCCCGCTGCAGCATGCCTCCGGACAGCTGCCACGGATACTTGTTGCCGAAATCCTTGAGGCCGACCTGGGCCAGCAATGCATGCGCCTTGTCGCGAAATTCGCCTTTGCGCTTGTGTCGATACTCCGACCGGAACGGCTCCACGATCTTGAGCGGAAGCATGATGTTCCGCTCGATGGTCAGCCAGGGCAGCATGGTCGGGTTCTGGAACGCCATCCCAATCCGCAACGCCTTGGCGGCGACCTCACGCCCGCCGACGATGACGACGCCGGTAGTGGGGCGGAGCAGATTACTGACGAGCTTGAGGATCGTCGACTTGCCGCAGCCGGAGGGGCCGACAAGGGCAAGGAATTCGCCGTCGGGGATGATAAGGTTCGTCTCCGCAAGCGCCGGCGTGGCGGTCGGGCCGCGGCCGAACGTTACTGAGGTCGCGGACAGCTCAACGGCGACCGGTCTGCGCTGGCCCTCGGTGGGTCCATTTTCTTGCATACTTGTCATGGCGATAAGTGCATGCAATTGGGGTGCCACTTGAGTCCGGAGCGAAACGTTGTCATTTTACGTTCGCTCGCCATTCCCTGAGGAATTATTGGGCAGTCACTCTCCTCGATTGCATGCACTTCGGGCACGGCCCGGAATGCCAAAATCGCGACAGGTTCGATCTGAATGCCAGAAGCGCCGAATTCAAAAGACAAGGTTGGGGTGATCTGCCGTGCGCTGCGGCGGGCAATCATCGAGCAGGCCCTGGAACCCGGCGCCAAGCTTCCCGAGGACTCCCTGGGTGAGCGCTTTGGTGTCAGCCGCACCATTGCGCGCTATGCACTCGGGCAACTGGCGTCCGAGGGGCTTGTGGAGCTGCGACGTAACCGCATTGCCGTGGTCGTGACGCCGAGCTGGCAGGACGCGCGGGACATCTTCGACATCCGGATGGATCTCGAACGGCTGATCGTCCGCAAGATCGCCGGCAAGCTCAGCAGCAGTCAGATCGCGCGCCTCAAGGCGCATGTCGAGGCGGAGCGCGAGGCGCATGACGGGCCGAACGCCGTGTCCATTCGCCTGGCGACTGAATTTCATATCATGCTGGCGTCGATGACCAACAGCCCGGTGCTGGTCCGCTATGTCAGCGAGATCGCCTATCGCTGCTGTCTGACACTGTCGCTGTTCAGTCGCCCACATTCGTCGGAATGCGGCATCACCGAGCACATCGCGATCATCGAAGCGCTGCAGGAGGGCGACGCCAACAAAGCGATGTCGCTGATGCATTCGCATCTGGACTCGGTTGCCAACCGCGCGCTGGTGGAGCCGACCCCGGCGCGGGGCCGGGATCTGCTCGACGTACTGGCCCCCTATACCGAGGAAGCGACCTGAAGGCGTCGCGGCGTCTATTGCAGCCGGCGCAGCAGAAATTCATAGAATTTTGGATTGTCCGCCCGCGACACATTGATTCTGATCGCCCGCGCCAGCCGACTGTTCTTGTCGAGGCAGAACAGGCTTCCCGGCGCGATGAAGATGCTGTCCTTCGCGCCTTCGCGCGCCAGCGCCATATCGTCGATTCCGTCCGGCAGCAGCAGATACAGGTAATAGCCCGTGCGTGCGTCGGTATAGAGCTGATGTCCGCCGCGCACGAGATTGGCGCGCACTTGGCCCATGGCGGCTTCACTCCGCTGTCCCAGCCGCTTCAGGTGCCGTTCATAGTGGCCGTCCGCGAGCAGTCGGTGCAGCAGCCGCTCCACATGGCCGGAACTGTTGACGGTGGTAAGCATCTTCAATTCGGCCAGTGTTGCGATGCGGTCGCTGCGGGCCGCGATGAAGCCCGATCGCAGGCTTGCCGACAGCGTCTTCGAGAAGGTCCCGATCGAGAGCACATTGTTCAGCTGATCGAGCGTCGCCAGCCGGCTGTTCGTCGCCATCGGCAGATCGGCAAACGGGTCGTCCTCGACGATCACGAGGTTTGATCGCATCGCCGTCTGAAGCACCGCATGCGCCACGGGCAGCGTGATCGACCCTCCAGTCGGATTGTGACCAAGCGACTGCGTGAAAAACAGCTTCGGCCGCTCCGACTGGATCTTTGCGGCGAGGTCGTCGACATCCGGCCCATCCGCCAGGCGGCGAACGCCCACGATGCGAACCTGCGCCAGCGTGAGCTTTGCGAACAGAGGATAATAGCCGGGCTCGTCCACCAGCACCGTATCGCCAGGCGACAGCATCGCGCGGATGATCAGGTCGAGCGCGTGATTGGCTCCGAATGTGAGCAGGAGTCCGTCTTCCTTCACCGCGATTTGTTGGGCTTGCAGCCGCAATGCGATCTGTTGCCGGAGCGGCAGGAATCCGAGCGCGGAGCCATAGGCGTCAGCGGCGGCTGGCAGGATCCGTCCGGTCCCGCTCAGATGGCGCTTGATCTCCGATTGCTCCGTCCACGACGCCGGCGGCCGTCCGTCGCCGACGCGGATCTCGAAATTCTGCGAGAGCTGGGCACTTAGCAGCGATGCGATGTCGACGGCTTCGCTCACGTGTTTCGGTCGCCCGCCATCATCGCCGCGATAGATGACCACGAAACCGGAGCCTGCCTTTGCTGCGACGAGATTGCCAAGCACCAGTCGGTCATAGGCTTCGACCACGGTGTTCTTCGACACGCCAAATTCCCCGGCGGCTTTTCTGATCGAGGGCAGGCGGTTGCCTTCCGACAATGCGCCGGAGAGGATTTGCACACGCAACCGGCCGGCCAAAGTCTCGGCCAGCGTTGTGCTGCGGTCGGAAGGCTCACGAGAAGCAGTCAAGCAATGCCTCCAGGTGCAGTGCTGGACGATCCATCAGAACCGTACCTTTCTCCAAGAGCGACAAGATTGAATTCAATCGTCCAGTCTCATGTCTTCGCGCAGATGGACTTAGTCTGCGTTCCATTTGCACGGAAGAATGCTGCATCCGCGAATACAGAGGTCATATCGCCATGGGTACAGTCTAGGACAATATTTCAGAACTGTCTCTTTCGGACGTCATCCGCGGATGCCTAACGTGCCGCCAACAGAAGACCCTGTGTGTGGGAGGCGCCGCAATGGCCGGTTCGAAGTCGGGCGAACAGCCTGGAAAGATCAATTCGCGTTTGGAAAATCTGCGCAATCTCGCGCCTGCCGAAAGGCTGGCCCGTGTGATCGACGCGACCTCGCTCGGTGATACCGAGCGCGCGGCCTTCGGCCCCGGTGCGCTGCCGCTCGAACTCGCCAATGGCATGATCGAGAATGTCATCGGCACGTTCGAACTGCCGGTCGGTATCGCCACCAATTTCACCGTGAACGGCCGCGACTACCTGATTCCGATGGCGGTCGAGGAGCCGTCGGTGGTGGCCGCGGCATCCTATATGGCACGCATCGTTCGCAAATGCGGCGGTTTCCAGACCTCAAGCTCCGCGCCGATCATGCGTGCGCAGGTGCAGGTGCTGGGCGTGACCGACGTGCACGGCGCCCGTGCGCGCGTGCTACGCGAGCGCGATGCCATCCTTGAGGCGGCCAATGCCAAAGACAAGGTGCTGATCTCGCTCGGCGGCGGCTGCCGCGACGTCGAGGTGCATGTGTTCGAAAACACATCGGTAGGGCCGATGATGGCCGTGCATCTCATCGTCGACGTGCGCGATGCCATGGGCGCGAACACCGTCAACACGATGGCTGAGACGGTCGCGCCGCTGATCGAGAAGATCACCGGCGGCGAGGTTCGCCTTCGTATTTTGTCGAATTACGCGGATCTGCGCATCGCGCGTGCCATGGTGCGCGTCACGCCGGAAGCGCTGAAGACCGACGAATACAGCGGCGAGCGGATCGCCCGCGGCATCGTCGAGGCCTGCGCGTTTGCGATCGTCGATCCCTACCGCGCTGCGACCCACAACAAGGGCATTATGAACGGTATCGATCCCGTGGTGGTCGCCACCGGCAATGACTGGCGCGCCATCGAGGCCGGCGCCCATGTCTGGGCTTCGCGCTCCGGCCGCTACACCTCGCTCACCAATTGGGAAATCGATGGCAGGGGCAATCTCGTCGGCACCATTGAGATGCCGATGGCGCTCGGCCTCGTCGGCGGTGCCACCAAGACCCATCCCGCCGCGCGAGCGGCCCTGAAGATACTTGGCGTGCAGAGTGCGCAAGAACTGGCGGAAGTCGCCGTTGCGGTCGGTCTGGCGCAGAACATGGGTGCGCTTCGTGCACTGGCCACCGAAGGCATCCAGAAGGGGCACATGGCACTGCATGCGCGCAACATCGCCATCGTCGCCGGCGCCACCGGTGACGAGATCGAGAAGGTCGCCGTCGCGCTCGCCGCCAATCACGACGTGCGTGTTGATCGCGCCAAGGAAGTTCTCGAGAAGCTGCGTTCGTAAAAAGTGGAGGCGTTCTAACGCCACTTTGTGCAACGCAACTTCGTGCAGGCGTCACGCTTTCACGCCCGGCGGGTACGAAAATGTATCTTCGATACTCATGCTCTTGTACGAAAACCACGCGTGCCGATGTTGTCGGCGGATATTCGTATGGACTGGGAGGATGATGTGAACACTGCAGAAAAGATAGATGGGCTCAAGGAGCGCAACGGTCCTCTCAAGGGCGTGACGGTGCTTGACGTCACGCGTGTTGTCGCAGGTCCATTCTGCTCGATGTTGTTCGCAGACCTGGGTGCCACCGTGATCAAGGTGGAGCATCCCGGAGAGCCGGATTATGCGCGGACCTTTCCACCCTTCGTCGGCCACGACGATGAGCAACTCAGCGCCTTCTTCACACAGTTCAACCGCAACAAGAGGGGCATCACGCTCAATCTCAAATCCGACGATGGCAAGGCCCTGCTGAAGAAGCTGGTGCAGAAGGCCGACATCCTCGTTGAGAACTTCCGTCCCGGCACGATGGACAAGCTTGGCCTCAGCTACGAGGTGCTGCGCGAACTCAATCCCAGGCTCGTCTACACCGCTATCAGTGGCTTCGGTCGCACAGGTCCAAATTCATCCAAGCCGGCCTATGACAATACGGGGCAGGCGGCCGGCGGCCTGTGGTCGATGAATGGCTATGCCGATATGCCGCCGGTGCGCGTCGGCACGATCATCGGCGACCTCGCCGCTTCCCTCTATGCGGCTATCGGAACGCTCGCAGCATTGCGAGAGGCGGAGAAGACCGGCGTCGGTCAGGTGGTCGATGTATCTCAGCAAGACTCCGTGCTGACACTGACCGAGAACGCCGTGGTCCGTTACACCGCGCAGAAAGAGGTCGCCTCGCCACTGGGCAACGATCATCCGTTCGTTCGGCCCTATGGTCAGTTTCCTTGCAAGGACGGCTACGTTTTCTTCGGCGGCTACACCGACAAGTTCTGGGCGATTACCTGCGCGCTGTTCGGCGAGCCGGAACAGGCCAAAGATCCTGCCATCGATACGATGGAGAAGCGGTTCGATCACGCGGTGGCAGAGACCAGGGTCAAGCCACTGCTGGAACGCTGGTTCGCGAACTACACCAAGGCCGAACTCGAGGAGATGGCCGGCGACAAGATTCCGCTCAGCGCCATCAAGACCATCGCCGAAGTGGTCGAAGACCCGCACATCGCTGCGCGTAACATGATCGTCGACGTTCCGATCGCCGGAAAGCTGATCGGCATGTTCGGTCTGCCGATCAAGCTATCCGGTGCGGGACAGATGTCGTTCGAAAAAGCGCCGCTGCCTGGCGAGGACAATGCAGAGGTTCTCTCCCGGTTGGCGGATGTCACGGCGGCCGAACTGGTGCGTCTCAAGGCGTCGGGAGCGATCTGATGGCGATTGATTTCACCAAGGACAGTCACGTCGCAACGGTCCGGATCAACCGGCCGGACAAGATGAATGCGCTGACGCTCGCCATGTATGACGACCTCGGCCGCGCATTCCACGCCATCAAGGATGACGATGAGATCCGGGCCGTGGTGCTGACCGGTGCGGGCGATCGCGCCTTCTGCGTCGGTGCTGACCTCCGGGAGTCTATTCCTGCACTTGCGGCGGACACGATCGACATCTCTGCCTGGGATTCGGCCCACATCAAGTTTCCCGGATTCTATAAGCCGGTCATCAGCGCCATTCGCGGCATGTGCATGGGCGGCGGGTTCGAGATCATGCTGGCGACGGACATCCGGATCGCGGCGCGCGGCGCTGTCTTTCAACTGCCTGAACCGAAGCACGGTTTCGTGCCGGCGGGAGGCACGCTCGTGCGCCTGGTCCGGCAGATCGGCTACGCGCATGCCATGGAGATCATGCTGACGGCGGAGCGCTTTTCCGCGGATGACATGCTTGCCAAAGGCGTCGTCAACCGGGTTGTCGATTCCGAACAAGTCGAACTGCTGGCCTATGAGATGGCAACCAAGATCGCGGCACTGAGTCCGATCGCCATCCAGACCATCAAGGAAGCGGCGCTGACGCTTCAGGACCTGCCGCTCGCAGAAGCATTTCGCGCGGAGGCCGCGCTCGGTCAGCGCACCTTCACGAGTGCGGATGCCAAGCGTGGCCTGGCTGCGTTTGCGAACAGAGGAAATGAGAAGTGACGATGCGATAGGTCCCTGGAGAGATCGCGCGTCGCAGGCGTATTGAAAAATCAAAAACGTAAAAGGGGTGGAGGATATGAGACGATCTGAACTGGGTGTGTGCTTTACGACGGCGATTGCCAGCGTTTTTCTTTGCACCGTCTCTGCTTTGGCGCAGAACGCACAGGTCTCGGATGGCGTCGTCCGTGTCGGCGTGATCGAGGATATGTCGGGCGTCTATGCCGACATTACCGGCAAGGGTGCCGTGACTGCGGCGCAGATGGCCGTGGAGGATTTCGGCGGCAAGGTCCTCGGCATGCCGGTCGAAGTCGTATTCGCAGATCACCAGAACAAGCCGGACATTGCCGCCAACGCTGCACGCAAATGGTTCGATACCGACAAGGTCGATGCCATTCTCGACGTTGCGTCGTCATCGCCTGCCTTGGCCGTGCTCGAGATCGCCAAGGAGAAGAAGAAGATCATCACGCTGAGCTCGCCGGGATCGACCCGGATCACGAACGAGGTGTGTGGAGCCTATGTGGTTCATTGGGCCTATGACACATTCGCTATCGCGAACAGCACAGGCAAGGCGCTTGTCAGCCAGGGTTTCGATACCTGGTATTTCGTGACGGCGGACTATGCGTTCGGTCAAGGCCTCGAGAAGGACACCGGCGATGTCGTCAAGGCATCGGGCGGCAAGGTCGCCGGTGCGACGAAACACCCGGTCGGGACCGCGGACTTCGCCTCCGTCCTGCTGCAGGCGCAGTCGTCCAAGGCCAAGGTGGTGGCGCTCGCCAATGCCGGCGGGGACACCATCAATTCGATCAAGCAGGCGGCAGAGTTCGGCTTGACGGCAGGCGGCCAGAAGCTCTCGGCGCTGGCGGGATTTATCAACGACGTTCACGGTCTCGGATTGAAAGAGGCTCAGGGGCTGACGATCACCGAGGCGTCGTATTGGGACATGAACGACGAGACGCGGAAATGGTCGAAGCGCTTCTACGGGAAGGTGAACGCCATGCCGAACATGCTTCAGACCGGCACATATTCATCGGTACTGCATTATCTGAAAGCCGTGCAGGCCGCCGGCACCGACAGCACCGAAGAGGTGATGAAGAAGATGCGTGAACTGCCCGTCAATGACGTGTTCTACAAGAACGGCAAGATCCGCGAAGATGGTCGTATGGTCCACGACATGTATCTGTTCGAGGTGAAGAAGCCGAATGAGTCCAAGGCACCATGGGACTATTACAAACTGCTCGCCACGGTACCCGCCGATCAGGCGTTTCAGCCGTTGGCGCAGTCGCGCTGCCCGCTGGTGAAGAAGTAAGATAAACGCAAAAAGGCCCGCCAGAATGGCGGGCCTTTTCAGTTTTATCTCTGGGGTGCGATACGCTTACACGTCCACATTCGCGCTGAGCGAATTGTCCTGGATGAATTCGCGGCGCGGTTCGACCACATCGCCCATCAGTTTGGTGAAGATGTCGTCGGCCTCGTCGACTTCCTTGACCCGGACTTGCAGCAGCGAACGCTCATTGGTGTCGAGCGTGGTTTCCCAGAGCTGGCCGGGGTTCATCTCGCCCAGACCTTTGTAGCGCTGCAGGGCCACGCCCTTGCGGCCGGCGTCGGTGACGGCCTCGAACAGCGAGACGGGGCCGTGAATCGGGAATTCGATGTCCTTGCGGCGCAGGACGCCGGATTTCGGATAGGCTTCCTGCAGGCTGCCGGCATATTCGTCGAGCTTGCGCGCATCGGCGGAGCCGAGCAGGGCGTCGTCGATAAAGGAGACGTCCTTCACACCGCGAATCGTACGTTCGAAGAAGAAGCCCTGGCCTTCGCGGAATTCACCGATCCAGCCACGCTCGACTTCGTCGGCCAGCGCGTCCAGTCGCTTGGCGATGTAGTCGGCAGCGGCATTGGCGGTGGCGAGATCAGCGGTGACCCGCGGATTGAGCACGCCAGCGATTGCGGCCTGCTCGACGACTTTGCGATTATAGCGCGAGTGCAGATTGTTGAGAGTGCCGCGGATGATGCGGGCATCTTCCACCAGCGCTAGCAGATCGCGGCCTGTGCGATCCTCGCCCGAAGCGAGCTTGAAGATGCAGTCGTCGAGACCGGTATCGATCAGGTAATCTTCCAGCGCCCGCTCGTCCTTGAGGTATTGCTCGGACTTGCCGCGCGTCACTTTGTAAAGCGGCGGCTGCGCGATGTAGAGATAGCCGCCTTCGATCAGCGTCGGCATCTGGCGGAAGAAGAACGTCAGCAGCAGCGTGCGGATATGCGCGCCATCGACGTCGGCGTCCGTCATCAGGATGATCTTGTGATAACGCAGTTTCGACAGGTCGAAGTCGTCGCGGCCGATGCCGGTGCCGAGCGCCGTGATCAGCGTGCCGATCTGTTCGGAGCCGAGCATCTTGTCGAAGCGCGCGCGCTCGACATTGAGGATCTTGCCGCGCAGCGGCAACACGGCCTGGAATTCGCGGTTGCGGCCCTGTTTCGCGGAGCCGCCCGCCGAGTCACCCTCGACGATGAACAGTTCGGACTTGGCGGGATCGCGCTCCTGGCAGTCAGCCAGCTTGCCGGGCAGGGAGGCGATATCCAGCGCGCCCTTGCGCCGGGTCAGTTCGCGGGCCTTGCGCGCGGCTTCGCGGGCGGCGCCGGCCTCGATCACCTTACTGACGATGATCTTGGCTTCGGTCGGATGTTCCTCAAACCACGAGGCAAGGGCTTCGTTGAGAACGTTCTCGACCACCGGACGCACTTCCGAGGACACCAGCTTGTCCTTGGTCTGCGACGAAAATTTCGGATCGGGCACTTTCACTGACAGCACGGCAGTGAGACCTTCGCGGCAATCGTCGCCTGTCAGCGCGATCTTTTCCTTCTTGGCGACAACTTCGGCATAGCCGTTGACTTGGCGCGTCAGCGCGCCACGGAAACCGGCCAGATGGGTACCACCGTCGCGCTGCGGGATGTTGTTGGTAAAACACAGCACGTTCTCGTGGTAGCTGTCGTTCCACCACATTGCGACTTCGACACTGATGCCGCTCTGTTCGGCGCGCATTACGATCGGCGTCGGCACCATCGCCTTCTTGTTGCGGTCGAGATATTTGACGAATTCCTCGACGCCGCCCTCATACATCATGTTCTCGGTCTTCTCGACCGGATGACGCAGATCCGACAATCTGATGTTGACGCCGGAATTCAGGAAGGCGAGCTCGCGCAGACGATGTTCGAGTGTCGCGAAATCATATTCGAGTGTCGTGAATGTTTCCGCCGAGGCATAGAACGTCACTTCGGTGCCGCGCCTGCCATTGGCATCGCCGACCACCGAGAGCGGCGCCACCGCGTCGCCATGGGCGAATTCGATGCGGTGCTCTTTGTCGTTGCGCCAGACGCGAAGGATCAGCTTGCTCGACAGCGCGTTGACGACGGACACGCCGACGCCATGCAGACCGCCGGATACCTTGTAGGAGTTTTGGTCGAATTTTCCGCCGGCATGGAGCTGGGTCATGATGACCTCGGCCGCCGAAATGCCTTCGCCCTTGTGAATGTCCACGGGAATGCCGCGACCGTCGTCGCGCACCGTCACCGAGCCATCGGCATTCAGAATAACTTCGACGGCGCTGGCGTGACCCGCAAGCGCTTCGTCGATCGCGTTGTCGACGACTTCATAGACCATGTGATGCAGGCCGGAACCGTCGTCCGTATCGCCGATATACATGCCCGGGCGCTTGCGGACGGCGTCGAGTCCCTTCAGGACCCGGATCGATTCCGCACCGTATTCGATGGGAATGGCATGCTCAGTGTCGGCGATGGGTTGCCGGGCTGGTTCAGTCATGTAGGGGCCTTCGAAGGTGTGCCGAATCAGCGCGGAAAACGGCGCTTGAATCGCTCTATTTGTGCCATGAAAGGCGCATTGCGCCTAGCGCAAAGTAACGCGCAGCAAGCTATTGAATAAATAGGTTTTTTTGGCGTCATTTCAAGCCGATTTGAGGCCGTTTTCGTAGCCTGATTTCGCGCCTGTTCCGGGCGTCGAAATGCCCGGCTTGCGTGCATCCGAGAAGCTATTTTTCGGCCAATCCCTCAGCCGGTTTGGCGGGGGTCCCCTTCAGGCCGCGCCGGGCGATCAAATGCGCGGCCAGCACGACCGGCTCCAGCAACACCATCCCGAACAGAATGCCAAACAGGCGGTCATAGCCGGGCTCCAGGGCGGCATTGGCGTAGTTGTCAGGCACCAGCACCACGAGGAAGGCCAAAGTGAATTGCAGGCCCGCATAACTCATGGAGGGCGGGCCATTTTCGATGTGACGGCCGATCATGACGCCGAGCACGAGTCCGATGGTCATCACGACGGGCGAATGTTGGCTGACCAGCAGGATCGCGCTGGCCAGCAGACCGCCCGCGAGACAGCCGACCAGCCGGTTCATCATGCGCGAGGAAACCGGGCTGAGCATGCCGTCCGCCAGCGATGCCGCCGGCACCAGCATGACCGCGAAGATCGTGATGCTGGATTGGCTGAGCGACGGGATGCCGAGCCACTGCCAGGCCCACGGGATCAGCGCCAATGCAATGCCGCCGACCAGAGCGTGACGCGCCACCGTGGTGTGCCATTGCCGCGTCGGCTGGTCGACCGGCTTGGCGCGCAGATTGTTGTCCGGATTCGGTAGCGCGCGCCGCACTGTCCAGGTCGAGATCGCACTCACGATGACGCAAGCGGTGGTACCGGCCAGCACTTCGAGCACGCGCGTCGAGGCAAAGCGCAGGATCGGCTCGCGCGCATGCTCCATGCCTTCGATCAGCACCATCAGGAAAGTGAGGCCGGTGAATAGCCAGGCATAGGCGCGGCGGCCGACGATGGCGAAATAGAGGGTGATGCTGCCACCGATCAGAAGACCGAGACTCAGCAACACCGGCTGGCGCAGCAGCAAAGGCGCAGCGGCAAGTGCGAGTCCTGCGCCAGCAAGCGTCCCAATCACGCGGAGGATGCCGCGCGTAAAACTTTCGGCGACATGCGAGCGCATTACCATGTATCCGGAGAACGCGGCCCAGCCGACATTCTCCGCGCCGATGGCGTGCGACAAGACGATCGCCAGCAGCACCGAACAGATGCATTCGGCCTCGTCGATCATGCGCGGTCCGGGAATCGGAAGCGAACGCATTTCGGTTCCGAACGCGCGTGCGATCCGCGACAGATGAATGGCCAAAAATACCAGCATGGCCAGATATTTATGCTGTCGAACGTGGTCTACAACGGACGATTTCTCATGGCCCAATGCAGTGGCGGACGCGCGCGCTGGCGCGCTTGCACGTCCTTAGTAGAGCTGCAGCGGGAGGATATCCCGACCGTCAGGGCCAACCATCAGGCCCCAGCTGTCGTTGGCCGCCACCTTGATCGTGCTGTCATGCGCGGGCTTGCCCGCGGCCTTGATCGTGACCTTGTAGGCGCCGGGCGGCAGTTCCATCGTCGGCCCGTTCGGGTTTTGCGGTCCGCCCACGCCGGGCGCGACCTTGATCGTCTTGTTATTGACGCTGACCGACACTTCCGCGTCACCCATATTGCCGAACAGCAGCCGAACCTTGCCCAGTGCAGGCAGGATGCCCGCCTTCGTCGCTTCTGCGGGATGGCGCACCACCAGACTGACCGTGGTCTCGTCGTTGCGGCGTTCCAGCTTCAGCATGGCCGGCCCATCGGGGGCCTTGAAGGCGAGCGTGGCGCTGTCCGGCTTGATGACAGCGCTCTTCGTGTCTTCCTGCCACTGTCGCTGCGTGAGTTCGCGTCGGTAGAACGCCAGAACCGAGTCCAGTCCCGCAGGCACAGATGCACTCAACTCATGTCTGAACGGCGCGCCGCCTGGCAGCCCTGAAGTACCCAGTGATCGCAACGTCCGCTGCTTCGGCGTGGGATAATCGGTGTCGCCATCGGACTCGAGAACCTGTTCGGCGCTCTTGGCGTTGCCCGTGGTGGTGGCAACGGCCGCGACAGGCGCGCCCTTCAGGCCCGAGCCTGCCGCCGTGACATTGACCTTCGGGCCCATCTGCATCGCCGTCATTGAGATGCTCTGCTTGGCCTTGCTGAAATTCAACACCACCATATTGGGATTGTTGATGACTGACGGCGTGCTCTTCCAGCCGAGCGTCTTCATTCCGCTGCGGTAAAAATCCGCCAGCGCGCTGACGCTTGATGAGCTGGTGAATGCGAGCCTGCCATCGGCGCCGTCGAAGTCGATCTCGCTGGCGGTGTCGGGGACGGGAATCGGTGTGCTCGAACCGTCCATCGCACGCAACGCAGTTTCCGGCCCACGCGCGGCTTGTGCCGCGGCGCGCTTCGCATCCGCTTCGGCAATAGCCGCTTGCCCGAACGCGAGTGCATCCTTGATAAAGCGGTCGTCTGCTTCCTTCTTGGCCTTGGCGCGCGCTGCGATCACCGATGGCAGAACCTGTACGTCGATCTGCACGGTGGTCAGATCGTATTTGCGACCGATCTGCAGCGTTGCCGTCTCTTCCGGCGAGGTGAATGCGAGCGAGGCGCGATCGGCGGTGACGACGGTGTCCTTGCTCTGTTCGACCCAGCCCTTCTTGCCGAGTTCGCGGCGATAGAAGGCCAGCACCGGGCCAAGTTCAGCCGGGATCAGCGCATGCGCCTCACGCTTGATGGAATCCGCGCTGCCCGTGGTTCCTGCGGATTTAATGCGTTCCGGTCGCGGCAGGCCTGCGGATTCAGGGCCCGCAGCGAGATCTTGCGGAAGCGCGAAGGGCGCGACGCGAATTTCGACGCTGGTCTTGTTATCGGCGCTCCGCTGCAAGGTCAGCATCACCGGCAATTGCCGCGTGTTGCCGTCACGAGAAAAATAGACGCGCACGCCATTCGCGATCGTCTCGTCGATCTTCGCATTCGGCCAACGCGCCTCGGCTGCGGCCGCGGACAGCGGCGACCAGCCCAATGTAGCGAGTTCTTTCTGAAAGAAGGCGAGCGTCGCATCAACGGTTTCAGCCGTCGTGCATCCAAGATACGGCCGCCGTTCGTCATAGACGATATCGGTCGCGCGATCGGGGAAAGGCAGGTTCACTTCCAGGCGCTGCGAGCTGTAGCTGACCCCCGACCGATCGGTTCTACTGCCGTCGCTCATAAAAGAGGCCGACACACCCTGCGCACCCTTCTTGTACCAGCGACTGCGATCTGATCCCTCGAGTGGCGGCGTGTAGACGATCCAGCCATCGGCTGCGAGTAATTTTCCGATGTTGGCAATGGTGTCCGCGACGTTGCCTGCGCCGAAATAGCTGGCGCTGAGATTGGGGTATTTGGTGGCTTCAGGCCGGGCCATCGCGCCTTCGATATGTGGCAGCGTTCTCACATCCACCAGGCCGTCTTCGGCACGACAGGCCAGCGAGCCGCCAGCGATGGCGGTGCTGACGAGCAGGGCCAACAGGCAGTGTCTGGCCGGGAGCTGTATCCCGCGCTTGCTTGAAAACATCACTGAAAGCCTCCGGCGTTTGCTTGCGTGCATGCAAAAGCGCTGCCCACAAGGGCAGCGACATTATTTGCGCGGGGCACTTAGAGTGAGTTGTAGGAGGTGTTGCTTTGGTTCAACCGGCCGGCTGGCGCCGCGCGATATGCCCATTGGCGACGTCGAAAATCTCGCCGGATGGGCCGATATCTGCGAAAGCAACAGGATCGGCGCCGGTCATCCAAACCTGGGCGCCCAATTTCGAGAGTTCGCCGAACAGCGACTTGCGCCGATCAGGGTCGAGATGGGCGACAACTTCGTCAAGTAACAGGAGCGGCGTGATACCGGTCATCTCCGCGACCAGCGTGGCGTGGGCGAGGATGAGCCCGATCAACAGGGCCTTCTGTTCGCCGGTGGAGGCATCGCGCGCCGGCATGTTTTTCGGCGCATAGATCACCTGCAGATCGGTGAGATGCGGGCCGTCGAGCGTGCGGCCGGCGGCGGCATCACGCGGGCGACCATCGCGCAAGATCTGGCGATAGCGATCTTCCACCGCTGTGGCCGGTTCATTGACCAGCGCATTCTCCATCCAGCCGTCGAGCATGATGAGTGCGGATGGAAAGGCCGATGCTTCGCCGCGCACGCGCAGCATCTCTGCGAGCCGCATTGCAGTCTGGCCGCGTGTCGCGGCAACGGCGACCGCGAGTTCAGCGGTCTCGCGCTCGATGGCATCGAGCCAGTGGGCGTCGCCGTTCCGGTCTTCGAGCAAGCGGTTGCGCGAACGCAGGCTACGCTCGAGTGCAGAGACGCGACCGGAGTGATCCTTGTCAATGGCCAGTACGAGGCGGTCGAAGAAGCGTCGGCGTTCGGAGGCGGCGCCCATGAACAGCTGGTCCATGGCTGGCGTCAGCCACACCATGCGCAGGTGATCGCCGAATGCGGTGGCCGAGCCTACCGGCTCACGGTCGATACGACAGCGACGGCTGGTGGACGCACCTTCTGCCGCGGGGGCATCGATGCCGGTGCCGAGTGTGGCGAGACCAACCTCACCCTCGACTGTCGCCGAGACTGCCCAGGAACCGTCGCCTTCGTTATTCGCAACGTCTTCGAGCGTCGCGCGGCGCAGGCCGCGGCCGGGCGACAGAAACGAGATCGCTTCGATGCAATTGGTCTTGCCGGCGCCGTTCGGACCGACGAGGGCGACCATATCCGCCGACGTCTCCAGCGACGCCGCGCGATAGCTGCGGAAATTGGTGAGCGACAGGCGATGGATGCGGGAGGCGGTCATTCGTGAATATGGGACTCAGCTAAAGTCGTCGCAACGCTCCGCGCCAATCTCCGTCGTCATCCCCGCCTAGTGCGCCGAAGGCGCATGCGGGGCGGGGATCCATGACCACGGCCGGCACAATTAAAACGGCAGAGTCGTGGCTACCTAGCTGCAACTAGTTCTTCGGAGGCTATGGGTCCCCGCTTTCGCGGGGACGACACCTGAAGAAACTCACACCCGCATCGGCATCAGCACATAGAGGGCACCCTTGGCGTCCTTGTCCTGCACCAGCGTCGGCGAACCGGGATCGGCAAGGCGCAGCACGGCGACTTCGCCTTCGATCTGGGCGGCGATGTCGAGCAGATAGCGCGAGTTGAAGCCGATATCGAGCGCGTCGGAGGCGTATTCGACCTCAAGCTCTTCGGTCGCACTGCCCGAGTCCGGATTGGTCACGGACAGCACCAGCTTGCCCGCGGACAGCGCGAGTTTCACGGCGCGGCCGCGCTCGCTGGAGATTGTCGAGACGCGGTCGACCGCATTCTCGAAATCCTTCTTGTCGATCACCAGCTCCTTGTCGTTGTTCTGCGGGATCACGCGGCCATAGTCGGGGAAGGTGCCGTCGATCAGTTTCGAGGTCAGAACCACATTGCCGAGCGTGAAGCGGATCTTGCCCTGCGACAGCTCGATGGTGATCTCGGCTTCCAGATCCTCGATCAGGCGCTGCACTTCACCGACCGTCTTGCGCGGCACGATGACGCCCGGCATGCCGTCGGCGCCCTTGGGCAGCTTGAGGTCGATCTGCGCCAGACGATGACCGTCGGTGGCGACGGCACGCAGGGTCGCCGCGGTCGCGGTGCCGGCGGCGTGGAGATAGATGCCGTTGAGATAATAGCGGGTCTCTTCGGTGGAGATCGCAAACTGCGTGCGGTCGATCAGGCGCTTGACGTCGGAGGCCGGTAGCGCAAACGAGTGCGTCATTTCGCCGGCGGCGAGATCCGGGAAATCGTTCTCGGGTAGGGTCTGCAGCGTGAAGCGCGAACGGCCGGCGCGGATCGCCATCACCGAGCGGTCGCCATCGGCTTCGAGCACGATCTGCGAGCCATCCGGCAGTTTGCGGACGATGTCGTAGAACATATGCGCGGGCACGGTGGTGGAACCGGCGGTGCCGACTTCGGCGGCCAGGGTTTCCGTGACTTCAAGGTCGAGGTCGGTGGCCTTTAGCGACAGCCGGGCATTTTCGGCACGGATCAGCACGTTGCCCAGGATCGGAATCGTGTTGCGGCGCTCGACCACGCGATGCACGTGGCTCAGCGACTTCAGGAGTTGCGCGCGTTCGACGGTGACCTTCATAACAAAACCCGCCCGATTCAATCCGGTGTCGTGTGGAAATGCCTGGCGGCCCGAATGGGCGCCGCGGCGATGACACCCGCAAGCTCGATCAAGTGGATTTTGCTCAATCCCGCGGGGGACCGCAAGGTGGCGTGGATGGCCGGGAAGCGCAAGAGAGATGCGCTTCCGGCCCCCAATGTTTTGACGGTTAACACCCTCGTCCTGCCCCGGCGCACGCTTTGGCGCGTCGGGGGCGGGGACGCTTTTACTCCTGCAGTTGGCGCTTCAGCGTCTCGACCTCATCCTGCAGGGCCACGTCCTTGCCGACCAGCGCCTCGATCTTGCGTACGGCATGCAGAACCGTGGTGTGATCGCGGCCACCGAAGCGGCGGCCGATTTCCGGCAGCGAGCGCAGCGTCAGGGTCTTGGCCAGATACATCGCAACCTGACGGGGGCGCACGACATTGGCGGTGCGGCGCGACGACAGGAGGTCGGACCGGCTGACATTGTACTGACGCGCGACGACACGCTGGATGTCCTCGATCTTGATCCGCTTCGGCTCCTGCGGGCGGATCAGGTCGCGCACTTCGCGTTCGGCCATTTCCAGCGTCACCGGCGTGGCGTTCAGCTTCGAATGCGCCAGCAGGCGGTTGATTGCGCCTTCGAGATCGCGGCCATTGTGGGTGATGGTGCGGGCCAGATAGTCCAGCACCGGTTCCGGTACGTCGAACGAGGCATGATGTGCACGGGCCGCAGCAACGCGCGACTTCAGGATGCCTAGGCGCAGCTCTTCGCCGAGCGAGCTCATTTCGACGACGAGACCGCCGGCGAGGCGCGAACGCACGCGTTCGTCAAGGCTTTCCAGATCCGACGGCGGACGATCGGCGGCGATCACCACCTGGCGGCCGGCATCGATCAGCGCGTTCAGTGTGTGACAGAATTCGGCCTGCGTGGTCTTGCCCTGCAGGAACTGCATGTCGTCGATCACCAGCACGTCGATGCCGCGTAGCGCTTCCTTGAAGGCGAGCGCCGTCTGCGTCTTCAGCGCAGCGACGAAGCCGTACATGAACTTCTCGGCGGTGAGATACAGCACCTTGCGGTCGGGGCCGGAATTGCCAGCCCAAGTCACGGCCTGCAACAGATGGGTTTTGCCGAGGCCGACGCCGGCATGGATGTAAAGCGGGTTGAACATCACCGGATCGCCGCGGCGACCTTCGGCGACCTGACGCGCGGCAGCATGGGCCAACGTGTTGGCGCGGCCGAGCACGAAGCTCGCAAAAGTCAGGCGCGGATCGAGCGGCGAGCCGCCGAGTGCTTCATGGCTTGCGGACACCGGCGCGGTGGCCGTAGCGCGGAGTTCGGGCGCGGGACGGTTGTTGAACGTCTCCGTGCGGCGCGCTTCGGTCGGCGCTGCGGCTTCCTTGTTGGCGGGCGCAACGTTGCGCATCGCCGAACGCACCGTGAGATCGACGCGATGAACTTGCGGCATCTCGGCCTGCCAGGCGTTCAGCACGCGCTCGGCGTAGTGGGCCTGGATCCAGCTCTTCAGGAATCGGGTGGGTACCGAAAGATGGACGCTGTCGTCCTGCACGCTTTCGAGATCCATCCGCGCGAACCAGCTGGAGTAAACGTCTTCGCCAACCGTCGACCGCAGCCGACCTTTCACGCGAGACCAGTGATCCTGTTCCATATTAGCCATTGTCAGAGAACTTTTCAGATAGAGTGAGTGTCCGGCACAACGCTGCCGATGAATGTCCGCGTATGGAGACGCGGTGCGACCTCGTGTGACGCGTCGTCTTCGGGCACAGCTCCGCCAACGGCCATCCGGCCGAGGTCAGATCAGTGATGTCGAAGAGGACCTCGTCGCGAGGTCAGCGCGTACTGGAGGGTCTGTCGGGAACGTGGGCGGAGGTGTGGATCGCGGTATCTGAACGAGACGCAGATCGCGGTCGCTGGAATGCTGTCGTGGTCGATTTGCGCATAAAGCCTCCCCCGCTCACCGCGGTCGCTCGCGGCAAGATGTCAGTTCACATGTGGTTCAAAGTCAGTCCGCAACGCTGAACATCGAAACTCGTTCAGTCGCATTCCCGTATCGTCGTCTTGCCCGCTCGCCTGCCCGCTTACTTCCGCACCGTCAGCTTTGCTGGTTGCGATTGGCCGGTGCGCATTTCTTTTCAAAGCATCCGAATGGATACCCGAGAAATTTCGACACAGAACAACCCTTCCCATATTGCTATGGGCTGCGATCCGATCAAAGCTTGGAAGGTGTCGCTAACCTGAAGACCGTCGCTGATCCTAAGGTCCGTCCTGGTTCTTAAATCGCTCTGATCTGAAGAACCGCGGGCGCCGCGAGTGATTAAAGAAATACAGCACGCCCGGTTTCTCGCAACGGAATCATTTTTCAGGTGCCCCGCAAAAGCCTCACTTGCGCAGCCCGGAACACGTCGTGATTTTTTTGACGATGCGTCAAGGTTTTGAATCAACGCGCTGAATCGTAATGTGACAGTGCCGTTGCAGATTCGATCCAGCGAAAAAAGAAATTCATAATTCATTTACGAATGAAGGGGCCGAGTCCGCGTTTTCAAACTGGTCCGCTTCGCTATGCCGATAAGTGATTAGAGCCGCGCGTTTTTTTCTGTGCGTTGAGTCAGGGTAACCCTAGACATCGGACTCGCGCTGGCGGCGTGGCGCTGTTGCTTTTTCAGAATCACGCTGACGCAAGCGATAACGCGGATTGGCACTCGGTGTGATGCGTTGTGCGTTCCGGCTGTGCCGTTGAAGAGACATGACGAGACGCGCATCGCGCAAGCGCGCGGCGGTCTTTGCGCTTCATCAGAATTTGTGACGCGATAGCGCGAACGCATTGCGGTATAAAAAAAGCCCGGCGTGAAGCCGGGCTTTTTGGAAAGAATGTTGTCGTCAGATTACTGCGCGAGCTTCGCGATCTGATGGACGAGACGCGAGACCTTGCGGCTTGCGAGATTCTTGTGAACGAGGTTGCGCTGAGCAGCCTTCATCAGTTCGGGCTCGGCGAGCTTCATCGCCTTCAGCGCCGCTTCGCGGTCGCCGCTCTTGATCGCCGCCTCGACGGTGCGGACTGCACCGCGCATCTGGGTGCGGCGGGACTTGTTGACGATGGTGCGGCGGGCAATCTTGCGCGTCGCCTTCTTGGCGGAGGTCGTATTGGCCATATCTCACTATCCTTCAGCAGCGTCCCGTCTCGGGCGCCGGGCTGATTGACGTCTGCCGCTCGACTGCGGCCAACGCTGATCTGTTTCCGGGGTGTTCCTGAAAATGCTATCCCCGGAGCGGCAAAGCTCACGCGTTTCGAAACTCACGGGGCGCGCCGCTCAAAGAACAGCGGCGGCGGGATTGCGCCCACCGCCATTGGCGCTCCTTATAGAGTGCCCGATTTCCACCGTCAACGCCTTCCGGCTGCGCCTTTAGACGAAAAACAGCCGCAGAGTGGCGGTTAAGTTGCTGATGAGGTTGAATTTCTCGGGTTTGCCCGGTATTGCCGGGGGTGAGAGCGATGAGGGGATTCGGATGATCCGCGGGTTTTTCCGCCTGATAGGGCTGTTATTGCTGGCCGGTGGGTTCGTGTTCCTGGTCTATGATGGGGCGCGCTCGATTGCCGATCAGGCGCTGCGGCTGACCCGGCTCGGGGAGTTCTGGAACGACGTCAACCAGGCCAGCCAGCGTTCCTTCCAGGCGATGGTCGATGCCAATGCGCCGTTCCTCAGCGGGCTTCTCAAATTGCTGCTCAACCAGCCGGCCTGGGCCGTCATGGGCGTGCTCGGCATCGTGCTGATGCTGTTGTTTCGGCCAAGCAAGCCGTTGATCGGCTATTCGCGGAATTGAACGGCGCTCGACGACGTAACACACCTGCCGTTTCCCTCGTAGATACCTATATTGCGACCTGAGATACGCCGCGCGGCAGGAGTGAATCCGGTTCTGCCTCGCAGGTGCTGTTGGCCCCCAAGATCTGCGCGTTCGTCCAGCGAGCCGGAGTCCACTTCGTTCGCGAGCGCGCCGGGAGATGACTCATGTTGTTCATGCGCAAGACCACTGCATTGCCGACCGCGGCCGAAGCGCTGCCCGGTCGCGATACGCCGATCCCCACCGCCAAGCATCACTTCGTCAATGGCAGCAACATCCAGCCGCCCTATCCGGAAGCAGTTGAGCAGGCGGTGTTCGGGCTCGGTTGCTTCTGGGGCGCTGAGCGCAAGTTCTGGGAGCTCGGCGACGGCATTTACACGACCGCGGTCGGTTACGCCGGCGGCTTCACGCCGAACCCGACCTATGAAGAGACCTGCTCGGGCCGTACCGGTCACACCGAAGCAGTGCTGGTGGTGTTCGATCCGAAGAAGATTTCTTACGAGCAGTTGCTGAAGACGTTCTGGGAGAGCCACGATCCGACCCAGGGCATGCGTCAGGGCAACGACATCGGCTCGCAATATCGTTCCGCGATCTACACCTTCAGCGATGCACAGCGCGATGCCGTCGCAGCGTCGAAGGCGGCGTATCAGAAGGCACTGTCGGCGAAGGGCCTCGGCACCATCACCACCGAGATTGCGCCGGCCGGGAAGTTCTACTTTGCCGAGGACTATCACCAGCAGTATCTGGCAAAGAATCCTGGCGGCTATTGCGGTCTCGGCGGCACCGGTGTGTCGTGCCCGATCGGGGTCGGCGTCACGGCCTGAGCTGACCACGGCTAAGTGTAGATAAACAACGTCAAAAGCCCGCTTTCGGAGCTCCCGAAGGCGGGTTTTTTGCTGCCTGATGGAAGGCCATGACAACGGAATTTTAACCATAAGAGGCCAAAACCGAGGCTGCCTCTATGAGGGATATGTCCAGTGTCGTCTGCCCGCGCGTTTCGTCTGCCCATGATTGTCGCGGTTGCCGCGCTGGCTTTGTCCGGCTGCATGCGGAGACCGGGTCCTGTTGCAGTGGTTGCGCCGGCTGCCGATCTCGACACGCTCGCTTACGGTCGCCCGGGTTACGGGCCGGCAGCAGTGCCGGTTGCTTATGCTCCCCCGGTCTCGACCTATGATGCGCAGTACAAGCTCGATGCCGGCGACAAGCTGCGCGTCGTGGTTTACGGTCAGGAAGGTCTCACCAATTCCTACGCCATCGATGCCGGTGGCGCGATCACCATGCCGCTGATCGGCCGCGTGCCGGCGCGCGGCATGACGCCCGCTGGGCTGGCTGCGAGCATCACCGGCCGCCTGCGTAATGGCTTCATTCGCGAGCCGTCGGTGGCTGTCGAAATCGAAGCCTACCGTCCGTTCTTCATCCTCGGTGAAGTTGCCGCTCCTGGACAGTATCCCTACGTGCCCAATATGAGCGTCGAGAGCGCGATCGCCATTGCCGGTGGCTTCTCGCCACGCGCCAAGCGTGATGAAGTCACGCTGACCCATACCACCGTCGAGGGCTCGTACCGCGCCGTGGTGCCATTGGGCACGCCGATCAATCCCGGTGATACGGTGCTGGTCAGCGAGCGCTGGTTCTGATCGCACGCATCGATCGCGGTCATCACCTCACACGCGATTTTCTCCGCTTCACGGAATAGACGCGCTTTCCCGCGATGAAATTGGCTGCGATGTATCGGCGCATTGGCGTCAGGATACGCGTTGCTCTGTATCAGAATCGTCTCCCGCCCTGTAGCAATGATCAAGCGAGGTCAACTCGCTGAAATGCGCCGCCATGTCGGCACATATGGATATCAGGGGGAGAAGAGATGAAGACCAGTCCGTCGGTCAACGTGATGCGCGGCGTCACTCTGGCAGCCATCGTGGCGCTGGGAGCGGCGCTGTCTTCGCAAGCATTTGCGCAGACCGCGCAATCCTATCCCGATCGGCGCATTACTTTCGTCGTGCCCTATGCGCCCGGCGGTGCCACCGATGTCGCGGCGCGCCTACTGGCGCAGAAGCTGCAGGAGTCCTGGAAGCAGGCCGTCACCGTGGAGAACAAGCCGGGCGCCGGTGGCGTGATCGGCAACGATTTCGCTGCCAAGGCTCCGGGCGACGGCTACACGGTGCTGATCGCAATCACGCAGATCATCCAGGCGCCGAGCCTGATGTCGAAATTGCCCTACGATGCGTTCAAGGATCTCGCGCCCGTCACGCAGGTCGCGATCTCGCCGATCGTGCTCGTCGTGCCCGAAGCGCAGCCGATGAAGTCGGTGAAGGAACTGGTCGATCTTGCTAAATCCAGTCCCGGAAAATATCCGTACGGCACTTTCGGCAACGCCACCACGTCGCATCTTTATGGCGAGCTTCTGAAGAAGAACACCGGCATTGATATGACCCATGTGCCGTATCGTGGCGCGGCGCCGCTCTTGAACGATCTGCTCGGCAATCAGGTCACGGCGGCCTTCCTCGACTTCACCACGGCCGGTCCGCAGCTCGAAGCCGGCAAGATCCGTCCGCTCGCAGTGGGCGGCGAGAAACGCAAGCCCAAGCTGCCGAACGTGCAGACCATGGCCGAACTCGGCTATCCCGGTTTCGAGGCTGAAGGCTGGGTCGGCGTCTTCGTGCCAGCAGCGACGCCGAAGGACATTGTGAGTAAGCTGTCGGCCGAGCTCGGTCGCATCATCAATTCGCCGGAGGGGACCGCCGGCCTGCAGGCGGTCAATCTCGTTCCGGTCGGTGATAGCCCCGAGTCCTTCGAGAAGAGCCTGCGTCGCGACTTTGAGCGCTGGGCAACGGTGGCAAAGACAGCGGGCGTGAAGGGCGAGTGACGTTCCAATCTCTCCCGACTGGCAGGGAAAGATCGAGGCTGCTCCCTCTCAGTCGTCATACCCGGGCTTGACCCGGGTATCCAGCTTTGCCCAAGCGCCTGTTGGTGCCGCAAAGGTGGATTGCGGGGTCAAGCCCGGCAATGACGTGGAGAGGGTGGCGGCTTACTTCAGATGCTTCGCGAGGAACGCGAGGCTCCGTTCTCTCGCAACATCCGCGCTGGCCTTGTTGTAGCTGGCGCGCTGATCGCAATTAAAGCCGTGTTCGGCCCCGTCATAGACGAAGATCTCCACATCCGGCCGCTTGGCGCGGATGGTCTCGACGTCCGACAGCGGAATGCCGTGATCCTTTTCACCGAAATGCAGCTGCGTCGGTACGGTCGGCTTGTCGTCGGCAAAGCGCACCACGGCGCCGCCGTAATAGCCAATGGCGGCGCTGAGGCCGGTCAGCTTCGTGGCTGCGGCGAAAGCAACACTGCCGCCAAGGCAGAAGCCGATGATGCCGACATTGCCGACATCCCCAACGGAATCGATCGCGGCCTGGGTATCGCGCAGCATCGCGGGCCAATCCGGATTAGCAACGAACTTGCGCGCGATGGCGATTTCCTCGGGCGAATAACCGGACTGGAAGTTGGGTTCGGTGCGATCGAAGATCGACGGCGCCACCGCCACATAGCCTTGCACAGCGAAGCGATCGCAGACCGTGCGGATGTGGTCGTTTACGCCGAAGATCTCCTGGATCACCACCACGGCGCCCTTGGGCTTGCCCTCAGGCTGGGTGCGGTAGGCGCCGAGTTTGAAGCCGTCAGATGCAGTCAGCGTGATGTCTTGTCCCACGAGGTATTCCATATCGTTGTTAAGGGGTGAGGTCTGTTTGGCGCGGACGATAGCACGGGTCTACTCACAAAGCGGCTACTGCCACATCCAATGCCGGCCCCAGTCGCCCTTCCAGCCGGTCAGGCGTCCCTTGCGAAACTGGAGATAGAGGCGGTCGCGGCGGTCGAAGAAGCCGCTGCCGCCGAAGGTGCGGATCGCCAGATAGATCTCATCGCCCGGTCGGCCGCTGACATAGGTTAGCGGGGTGCCCAAGATACGGGCGGCGTCGTCCGCCGCCATCCCAAAAGCCAGCGGGGTGGCGTTCGAAAGGGTTGCCGTGAATGGCAGATCGGGCCTCGTCCCGGCGGGCTGCCCGTGGGCTGGAACCGTGACGGCGAGGGCGGTCGCGACGCCGAGGATGAACCTGATGGTCTTCATGGCGCGATTGTTTTCCGGATCGGATTCTGGCGCAAGGCGGCATTGCTTAAAGTTTTCGCGAAAGCCCTAACCGACTGATAGTGCTATCCGCCGGAATGAAACCTTCCGGGGGGCGATCAGGAAGCATTAACAATACCCATTAAGCTTCAAGAACCCTGTTCCAAGGTATGTATGTCCTGCTTGCGGCCCGTTCGCCGCAATAGATCGAGGGCATATGACCGCTTCAGTCAACCAATCGCCGGCGCGCCGCCGACTGCTTCTGGCATCGGACCGCAGCGATCACAGCAGCGAACTCGTCGATATCCTGCAGAAGGTCGGCGAAGTCGATGTTGTCCCAACGTCAGCCATTCCGGAGACACCGCCCAGCGAGCTGTCGGGTATCGTGGTCGATATCAATCTGCGCTCGGCAGAGGCCGTGCAGCGCGTGCGCAACAAGCTGCGCCACAAATCCTATGAAGCGATACCGCGCCTGTTCGTGCTGGCCGACTCGCTGCATCACGGATCCATGCAGGCCTGGGCGCTCGGCGCCACCGATACGATCGCGCGGCCGTTCGATGCACGTGGCATCATGCAGCGTATTCGCGCGGCATTTCCAAACCCGCATGACGAGGACTTCTCCGCCCGCGGCAAGGCGCTGAATCGCGGCGTCGAGGCGGCGCATGCGGTCATGGTCAAGATCTTCGAGAAATTGCCGGCGGGCGTGCCGCTCACCTTCAACGACGTGATGCAGGCAGAGAACCAGATTCTGAAGGCCATCAAGCGTACATCGCTGCGCGAATGGCTGGCCGCAGTCGGCCGTCATCACAATCACAGCTATCGTCACTGCCTGTTCGTGACGGGGTTCGCGGTGGCCTTTGCGCAGCATCTCGGCATGCGCGACGAAGATCAGCGCCGTCTCACGCGCGCAGCTCTCGTGCACGACGTGGGCAAGGCGTTTATCCCGGTGTCGATTCTGGACAAGCCGGGCAAGCTCACCGAGGACGAGACGCTCGAGATGCGCAAACATCCGCGTCTCGGCTTCGAAGCGCTGGTGGCGCAGGGCAGCTTTCCGCGCGAGATGCTCGACGTGGTGCTGCATCACCACGAATTCCTAGATGGCAGTGGCTACCCCGATGCGCTGGCCGGCGACCAGATCAGCGACATCGTGCGCCTGATGACCATCGTCGACATCCATGCGGCTCTGGTGGAGCGGCGCGCCTATCGCATGGCCTTCACGCATGCCAAGGCGTTCGAGATCATGGAGCAGATGGGCGACAAGATCGACCAGCAACTGCTGCAGGTGTTCCGCCCGGTGGCGCTCGGCGCGTAAGCGCCGTTCGCCTCAGGCCAGCAGCTTGCGCAACTCGGCCTTGGCGACTTTCTCGAGAGTTGAACGTGGCATCTCGTCCACGAAATGGATTTCGCGGGGCACTTTGAAATCCGCCAGCCCGCTCTTGCAGGCCGCCATGACATTGTCATGCAGCGCGGGTGGCGCCTGCGCGACGCCGGCATGCGGGATGATGAAAACCACCGGCACTTCATCCAGCATCGGATGTTTCTTGCCGACGACGGCCGCCTCGCGAACGCCGGGCACCGTGATGACGACTTGCTCGATCTCGGACGCGGCAACGTTCTCGCCGCCAACTTTCAGCATGTCCTTCGCACGGTCACCAAACTTGATATAGCCGCGCTCGAGTAGCGTGACGCGGTCGCCAGTGATGAAGAAGCCGTTGGTGTCGAAACTGTCTGAGGTCGCAGCTTCGTTGTGCAGATACTCCTTGAACAGCGACAGGCCGGGAATGCCCTTGATCGTGAGATTGCCGGTCTCGCCCACGGCGGTCGGCGTGCCGTCGTCATTGGTGACGCGGATGCCATATTCGGTTGCGGCGCGGCCGATGGCCATCGGCGTATTGGGCTGGTCGACCTCGCCAATAATGCCGTGGGTGATGGTCTCGGTCATGCCCCACCAGCCGACGATCTTGACGCCGAATTTGGCGAAGGCCGGCGGATTGCAGAACGAGGCTCCCCACAGACGGAAGTGATGATGCTTCGGCACGTCGTGCTCGAGCAGCGCCTTCATGCAGAACGGGATCGTCGACAGCCAGGTCGCGCGATGTTCGAGCGCCACGTTCCAGAACCGGCGCGCGGAAAAACGCGGCTGAAGCACTAGGGAGGCACCGACCCACAACGTCGACAGCATCGAATAGGCCAGCGCATTGGTATGAAACAGCGGCAGATAAGTCATATGCGTATCAAACGCATGGAGGTGCTGATGCGCGGCGTTCACCTTGCCGCCCCACAGCGCATTGGCATGGGTCCACAGCACCGCTTTGGGCCGCGATGTGGTGCCAGACGTATACTGGACGCTACAATGCGCCCACGGGTCGACCGGGCGGCGCGGGCGATCGGCGCTGTCGGCGAACAGGGATTCGAACCGCTCAGCCTTGCCCACCGCATGGCCGTCGGCCGACGCGCCGGCGTTGTGCGACGTCACCGCGATCCAGCGCAGCTTGCGGCAATTGGCGGCGACGAGTTCGGCATAGGATGGTTGCGTGATAGCGGCGACCGCGCCGCAGTGATCCGCGAAATATTCGATCTCCGCAGCCGACGAACGGGTATTCGTGGTGACCGCGATGGCGCCGAGTTCGACACAGGCGAACCAGGCCAGCAACATCTCGACGCAATTGTCGAGATGGATCAGCACATAGTCGCCCTGGACGATGCCGCGCCTGGCGAGGCCTGCGGCAAGTGCGCCGACGCGATCGTAGAATTCGCCATAGGTCCATGGCCGCGCCGGTGCATCGAATGGCGACCAGATGATGAAAGGGTGATCGCGACGCGTCTCGGCGTGCATGCGCAGCAGCCACGGCACGTCCATGCCGTCGAACGGGCCGATCGAACCGGGAATCATGGCAGGATTCGTCGCGGGGTGGGGCATGCATCCTCCGTCGAAAGCCGCCGGAGCGACCGCTTACGCGGGTGCGGCTTTCTTATTCTTGTTTTTACGGAAGATGTTGTGCCATCGGCGGCGGCGGTGCGCAAACCGCAACGCGTGCAGGATCAGCCTATTTCGTAAGACGAAATTTCAATCAGGCTGCCATCGGGATCCCGGCAATAGACCGAGCGCAAGGTGCCGCGCGCGCCCTGTTTGGCCACCGGGCCTTCCTCGATAGCAACATCGCAAGCGCCGAGATGCGCAACCACGGCGTCGGGCGGTGATGCAGTGAGAAAACAGAGGTCGTCGCTGCCGGCCATCTCATGATCCGCCGTGAACCACTCGACCTTATCGGCGCCGATCGGCCGCAGATTGATCTTTTGCGCGCCAAAACTCACCGATGTGCGCGGCAACTTGCCCGGACCGGGATCGAACACCTTCACCTCCATGCCCAGGACGCGTTGATACCAGGTGGCGGAGCGCCGGACGTCAGTGACATTCAGGACGAGATGGTCGAGGGCCGTGACGGTGAGGGACATGAAATGGTCCTTGGCGTTGCCTTGACGTTTCTTTGGGCTGGTGCCGCAGTAGTGTCGCACTGGTCGATAGTTGAATTGTTTGGTAGATACGGCCGTTGTCAATTCAACACACGCTGACCGCGCGCAAAGTTGCGGCAGCCGGAGGGAATAAAATATGACGTCACGTCGTGCCGCGATCGGTCTGATTGCGCTTGGCTTTTCTGCTTTTACTGCAACCGCTCTCGTTCCCGTCAGCTCGGCGCTGGCCGTGGATTATCCGACGCGGCCAGTACGTTTCGTTGTCGGCTATCCCGCTGGCGGTGCAACCGATATTCTAGCTCGGCTGATCGGGCAGAAGCTATCCGAGCGAACCGGTCAGCAATTCGTCGTCGAAAATAAGCCGGGCGCGGGCAACAATATCGGCACCGAATCTGTCGTGAATGCAGAACCCGACGGCTACACGATCCTGCTGGTCAATCCGGCGAACTACATCAACGCCACGCTTTATGGGAAGCTGAGCTTCAATTTCGTGCGTGATATCGCGCCTGTCGCCGCCTTCCATCGCACCGCCAATGTGATGACCGTCAACAAGGACATCACGGCGAAGACCGTCGGGGAATTCATCGCCTATGTGAAGGCCAATCCGGGCAAGGTGAACATGGCGTCGTCGGGTAACGGCACCTCGGTGCATCTATCCGGTGAGATGTTCATGATGCTGTCGGGCGCCAAGATGCAGCATGTGCCCTATCGCGGTGCTGCGCCGGCGATCACCGACATGCTCGGCGGTCAGGTCCAGGTGATCTTCGACAACATGCCGTCAATCATCCAGCATATCCGCTCGGGCAGCCTTCGTGCGCTGGCGGTGACGACCACCGAGAAGTCGTCGCTGTTGCCCGATGTGCCGACCGTCGCGGAAACCGTGCCGGGTTATGAGGCCAGCGCTTTGTTCGGCATGGGTGCGCCGAAGAAGACGCCGCCGGAGATTATCGCCAAGCTCAACGCGGACGTTAATGCGGTGCTGGCGGATCCGGCCGTCAAGGCCAAGCTGATCGATCTCGGCGGCGAACCGCTGATCGGACCGCCAGAAGCCTTCGGTAAGATGATCGTCGCGGAGACCGAGAAGTGGGAGAAAGTGGTCAAGGCTGCGGGCCTTAAGGTCGAATGAACCCATGCGGCACTATGGTGTCTAACCCTTGTGATTCCGCCAGCGTAAGCGCGTGATCACAAGACCGGGATGTACCGGAGCTTGCGGGAACGTTCATCCGCAGGCTCTGTTGCTTTCTGGGGATGTCACAGGACCGCTGCCGCGGAGGAGAAGACGTGATGCGCAATCTGATGCTGGCCGTGTTGGCTGTTGGTGGTGTTTCGGCCATGGCTTCCAGCCCTGCAGCTGCCGCCCCGGCCTATCCCTATTGCATCCAATCGCAGGCTTTTGGGACCGATTGCTCCTATCCGAGCTATGAAGCGTGCCAGGCCACCGCATCGGGTCGCGGCGTCGACTGCATCGTCAATCCGCGTCTGGCGTTCAGCCCGCAGCCCTATAGTGAACCGCGCCGCAGTCGGCGTTCGGTTGCCTATTAAAACCCATCTTCGTGGCGGCGACGGCTATGTTTTTGGCTTCGTCGCCAGCCAGATGACATGACGGGCGCCACCGCGTGTGCCGGTGGCGCGGATCTTGATTTCCTCGGCGTTGAAGCCTGCCTTGCCGAGGAGCGCCGTGAATTTGTCATATGGAAATGACGACCAGACGGCCAGTACGCCGCCCGGACTGAGCGCGGCCTGGGCCGCGCGCAACCCTTTCAGGTCATAGAGCGCATCGTTCGATTTTCGTGTCAGGCCTTCGGGCCCGTTATCGACGTCGAGCAGGATCGCATCATATTTGCCACGTGCACCAGCGATGGCTTTAACGACATCGCCTTCGACAATTTCCACACGCGGATCACTCAGGCTGTCGCCAGACAGCTCGGCCATTGGGCCACGCGCCCAGGCGACGATCGCGGGCACGAGTTCGACCACGGTGATCTTCGCCTTCGGGCCGAGCACCTTTAGCGCAGCGCGCAATGTAAAGCCCATGCCATAGCCGCCGATCAAAAGCCGCGGCGCCTTCATATCCTTGAGGCGAAAGCAGGTGAGTGTCGCCAGCGCTTCCTCGGAGCCGAACAGCCGACTGCTCATCAACTCGTTCTGGCCGAGCTTGATGGTGAACTCTTGCCCGCGCTGCATCAGGCGCAGCGGCACGCCGCCGCCGGGTACTTCGGTCGTATCGATCAGTTTCCAGGGTAGCACGGGTGTCTTTCATCAAGCGATTGCGCGGCGGCCCGTGGTAGCGCGAGAACCGAGCTCCACGCAACTCAGCTATCATGCAAAGGCCTTGCGGCAATTGAAGTCGCTCGTGTCGCAGCACTTCGATCGCAGCGGGATCGGATGCAGGGTTCCGGTCTCTGGAATAGCTCCAACACGTCGCTGCATCTTCGTTTAAAGGGAACTACACTGATGTAGCACTTCGCGCGGCAGCTCCGTTCGCCGTTCTTAACGGGCGGATAACTAACCGAACGGGTTGTGCCGGTGCATTGATAGAACGGAATTGCCAACGGTATCTGGTGCCTCTAAGCAGAATGAAGACCAATGCATCTTCGGGTTGCGCATCGCGCGGCAAGGCGAAGACGCTTTCGTCGGGGCCGAGTGATCTTCAACTCATCGAGAGGAATAGAATGACCAAAATTCTGCACATGATGGCGGCATGTCTCGTCGCCATGTTCATCGTCTCGACGCAGGCAAGTGCTGCGCCGATGATGGGCCAGAGCATCGCTGTCGAAGCGCACGTGATCCCGGTTGCGGGTGGTTGCGGTCCGAACGGCTGGCGCGGTCCCTATGGTGGCTGCCGCTATACGCCTTATTACGGCCCGCTCCCAGGCGGCTATTATCAGGAAGCTCCCGTGATGGGTAACGGCTGCCCTCCCGGTTACTGGCGCGGTCCGTGGGGCCACTGCCGCAACACGCCCTATCACGGCAACCTGCCGGGCGGCGGCTGGAAGCCATAAGCCAAACGTGACGCTGCGTCGCACGTCGCAGCCCACGGTCTGACTGTCGATCAGCTGAAAGGCCAGCCGCACGGCTGGCCTTTTTGTTGTGCGCAAACATTGAAGCGCAGCGTTGAATGTGTTGCCTTGGGCCATCTACGGATGGCCTGGAGACACTTTAATGACGATGCGTTTCACACCGGGTACGGTGACGCTGGCGGACTGGCGGTCGATCTATAGGGGGGCAGTACCGGTTCTCGATGACAGCTGTATTCCACGCATCAATGCTAGTGTTGAGGCAGTTGCCCGGATCGTCGCCAAGGGCGAACCCGTCTATGGCATCAATACAGGCTTCGGAAAGCTTGCTCATGTCGGCATAGCAGCCGAAAGCATCACGGCCCTCCAGAAAAACATCGTGCTGTCACATTGCGTGGGCGTCGGCGATCCAGCGCCAGCGCCGGTGGTGCGGCTGATGATGTGCCTCAAGCTTGCGAGCCTGGCACAGGGTTTCTCCGGCGTCCGCATGGAGACGGTCCAGTTGCTCAGCGCCATGATTGCGCATGACATCACGCCCATCGTGCCCGCGCAGGGATCAGTCGGTGCCTCCGGCGATCTGGCCCCGCTCGCGCATATGGCGTCGGTCATGATCGGCGTCGGCGAGGCGCTGACGACGTCCGGGCGATTGCCGGCGACGGAGGCGCTCGCTAGTGCGGGTGTGCAGCCGATCGAGCTGCGGGCCAAGGAAGGACTGGCGCTGCTGAACGGCACGCAGTTCTCGACGGCCTATGCACTGGCGGGATTGTTCGAGGCCGAAATCCTATTCAGGACCGCACTCGTCAGTGGTGCCTTGTCCACCGACGCCGCGCGTGGCTCGGATACGCCGTTCGATCCACGCATCCATCAACTGCGCAAACATGAAGGGCAGATCGTGTCGGCCCAGGCATTGAAGGAACTTCTCGCCGGCAGCGCGATTCGCGAGTCGCACCGCACCGGCGACGTCCGTGTTCAGGATCCTTATTGCCTCCGCTGTCAGCCGCAGGTGATGGGCGCCGCGCTGGACGTTTTGCGACAAGTGGCCACCACGCTTCTCACTGAAGCGAATGGCGTCTCTGACAACCCTCTGGTCTTTGCCGACGACGATATCGCGATCTCCGGTGGCAATTTTCATGCGGCGCCGGTTGCTTTTGCGGCGGATATGATGGCGCTTGCGATCTGCGAGATCGGATCGATCTCTGAGCGCCGGATCGCCATGCTGGTGGATCCGGTGCTATCCGGTGTGCCCGCGTTCCTGACACCGAAGCCGGGGCTTAATTCCGGTTTCATGATCGCGCAAGTGACGGCCGCGGCGCTGGTATCTGAGAACAAGCAGCGGGCCTATCCGGCCAGCGTCGATTCGATTCCGACATCGGCCAATCAGGAAGATCATGTTTCGATGGCGGCGCATGCGGCACGGCGGCTGTTGCCGATGATCGAGAATGCGATGGCCGTCATTGCCATCGAGCTGCTGGCGGGCGCGCAAGGCTGTGATTTCCATGCGCCGCTCAAGTCCAGCGATCGTCTGGAAAACGTTCGAGCACGGATCCGGGCAGACGTCGCCCATCTCGACGAGGATCGATATTTTCACGACGACATTCAGAAGTCGCTGCGCCTTGTGCGATCCGGTGCGATCGTCGCGGCAGCGAATCTCGATACGATCCCGGGTGTCTAGAACGCGGGAGCGCAGTTACCCGATTGCGGTCTTGATCACGCTGAGCAATTCCTGGAACGGCTCGGCGCAGGACGGGTCGGTCGGGTGCTGTTGCAGCACGTCGTAGATCTTGGGCACGAGCTGGACGGCCTGATCGAGTTCACTGTCGCGGCCGGGCTGATAGCCGCCCATCAGGCGAAGGTCGCGGGTGTCCTCAAAGCGGGCGATCATGGCGCGCAGCTTACGCACCAGATTAGCTTCCTCCGGCGACCACACATGCTGGCCGAGGCGCGAGACCGATGACAGCACATTGACGGCCGGATAGCGGCCCTGATCGGCAACGTCGCGGTCGAGCATGATGTGCCCGTCCAGTGTACCACGCACCGTATCCGCCACAGGTTCGTTGTGATCGTCACCATCGACCAGCACGGCAAACACGCCCGTAATGGAGCCCTGGCCTTCGAGGCCCGGTCCCGAACGCTCCAGCAGCCGCGGAAGTTCGCTGAAGACACTCGGCGCATAGCCGCGTGCGATCGCCGGCTCGCCGGTAGCGAGCGCGACTTCACGGGATGCGTGGGCGAAGCGCGTTACCGAATCGACGATCAACAGCACCGATTCACCGCGATCGCGGAAATATTCGGCGATGGTCATCGCTGTCTTCGGCGCCAGTCGACGCATCATCGGGCTTTCGTCGCTCGTCGAGACGACTGTGATCGCGCGGGTCTTGTGATGGACCAGCGATTCTTCGAGAAATTCACGTACTTCTCGTCCACGCTCGCCGACCAGTGCAGTGACTACCGTGTCGAAGCCGGCGCTGCGTGCCAGCATCGAAAGAAGGGTGGTTTTGCCGACGCCGGAACCGGCGAAAATGCCGATGCGCTGGCCGATACAGAGCGGTGTGAAGAGATCCACGACGCGGACGCCGGTACGGAGCGGCTTGCTCACGCGGGAGCGGCTCATCGCCGGTGGGGGATTGGCATCCGTTTGCATCTCGCGCTCGCCGACCGGCATGTCGCCGGCGCCATCCAGTGGCTCACCAAGGGCATTGATGACGCGACCTTTCCAGGCCGGATGTGGAGACAGCGTCTTGGGAGGCATTCGGAAGGCGGGAACGCCGAGGCCGGCAGCAAAGTGGGAATCGAACGGTTTGGCCGTTACGCCGTCAGTATCGATCCGCACGACCTCACCGAGATGAACCTGCTTGTCGATTTCCAGTCCGATCAATTCACCGAGCCTGACATAGCGCGACAGGCCGGAGACGCGAAAATGCGTCGGCGTCACCTCGGACACCATGCCACCGACACGAACCGTGGGCACGTCCCTGCGCAGGGTTGCGATGGTCGATTCGAGTTTTTCAAGCGCGTTCATCGAGCTCTCCCGCCGGTCACATCAGGCATCAGGCTTTTGGATCGCCCAGCGTGCGAATGGCGTTCTGCATGGTACTTTCGGAATTGTCGATCAATGAGCTGACGCTCTGGAAGGTGCGCTGTGCGGTCATCATCTGTGTGAGTTCTGTCAGAGGATCGACATTTGATCCTTCGACGTAGCCCTGCTGAAAGCCGACCGTGACGAAATCGAGCGCAGTGGTCGCCGGCTTGCTCGGAATCACGCCCGACGTTCCGAATCGTTCCAGCTTTGCGTCCGGGGCGATATCGAACAGGCCGAGCTGACCGACCTGGATGCGACCCTGCGAAATGGTGCCATCGCGCACAATCGTTAGCGGGCCAGCATCGGGATCGACGATGATCGGCGTGCCGCCAGAATCGAGGATTGGATAGCCGGTGAGGGTCTGAAGCTGCCCGTTGATGTCGATCTGCATGCGGCCATCGCGCGTATAGACGGTGCCGTTCGGCCCAGCAAACGCCATCCACGTCGTGTGGCCGGGATCGGGGCCGCCGGGGTACGCGGCCATGCTATTTCCGGTGATCGCCACGTCCAGGGTATTGCCAGTCTGGGTAATAGCGCCTTCCTTGCGCGAGATAAAGTTTTCGCCGGGCGAGGAGAACGCGACCGCCTGCGTTGCTGCGCGCGACATTGCAGTCTCGAACTTCACCGCGTCGGCACGGAACGCGGCGGTTTTCATATTGGCCATGTTGTTGGCAATGGTTTCGAGTCGCTTCTCAAGCGAGACCTGGGCCGAGAGGCTGACATAGAGCGCTGATTGCATTTTATCGTCCGATTTTCAGGTTCTGCAGGGTGGTCAGCACGTCCGTGCTGAGGCCCATTTCTAGCGGCTGCGTGATAAGGGTGCTTGAAGCCGATTGGGCGGTGGACGTTCCGTTCTCCATCTCCCACATCACCGAAAAACGCTGCAGGAACGACTGCAGCTTTTCGGGGGTCTGGAAATCCGCGATGCCGACTTTCGCGCTGAGCATATTCGCCTGTTTGTCGACATCCGCCATCGAGGTCATCGGTGAGATGCCAAGCGCGATCTGGGCGACCTTGATCAACGCCGGATCAGCGAGAATCTGATAGATGCTGGTGATCTTGGGCGCCTTGCGCTCGAAATAGAGTGCCAGACGAACGCCTTCATTTTGCGATCCGGCGTCTTCCTCGAGTTGCTGCCGAACGTATTTCTCGACGGTGCCGACCTGCGCGGCGGTCGTGCTCGTCGCCTGGTCACCCAGCTTGGCGAAGTCGAATGCGGTGGCGAATTCGCGGTAGCGGGCGTCGGAAAGCTTGTTGGCGAATGTGGTCGAGCTGGCAACACCTTCCGTAAGAACCTTGCGCATGAACGCCTTGGCATAGGTCATGTCGCTCAACCCGTACGCCTTCATGGCATAGCTGAACAACCGATAGTCGCCGATGAATTCGTCGATCGTATTCACATCGCGGATGTGTGACAGGTAGTATTCTGTGTCCTTCGACACGTCCGGCTTCTCCATCGTCTGCTGCAACGATTTGACGATATTCTTGGAGATCAGCTGGTAGCTTGCGATTGTCGAGACCATCGGCAGTGGGTTCCCAGTCTGCGGGCGCATGCGGCGAGACTGGCCTCAAACTCCCCGCACAAGCTTGCGCGGGGCTGGCCGGCGCAGGCCGATGTCAGCCTCGTGCAAGCATCGTTGCCTAAGTGAATCGTATCCTCAATTTGGAGCGGTGCGCTTGAGCATTCTCTTTGGCGTCATTATCACACTCGCCAGTCTGATCGGCGGCTTCACCGCGATGGGCGGGCATCTCAGCGTGATATGGCAGCCCTGGGAGTTCGTCATCATCATGGGGATGTCGCTGGGCACCTATGTCATTGCGAATCCCTGGAAAACTGTGGTCGACACCGGCCGCGCCACCGTGCAGGCGTTGACGGTCGCAGTGCCGAAGCAACGCCATTACCTCGATCTGCTCGGGCTTCTGCATTCTCTGATGCGTGAGGTACGAAACAAGGGTCGCAACGAGGTGGAAGCTCATATCGACGATCCATCATCGTCAGAAATATTCACTGCCTTCCCGACCGTTCTCGCCAATGAGCCGCTTCTGCACTTCATCTGCGACTACTTCCGCCTGATCATCATGGGCAGCGCGCGGCCGCATGAGATCGAAGCGCTGATGGACGAGGAAATCGAAACCATCATTCGCAGCAAGATGAAACCATATGGCTCGCTGATGATGGTGGCCGAAGGACTGCCGGCGCTCGGTATCGTCGCCGCGGTACTCGGCGTCATCAAGGCGATGGGCGCTCTCGACCAATCCCCGAAATTGCTCGGCGGCTTCATCGGCGCAGCTCTGGTCGGCACATTTGCCGGCATCTTCTTGTCCTACGGTCTTGTCGCGCCGCTGGCCCACAAGATCAAGCTGGTGCGCGAGCAGCGCGCGCGGATGTATGTAATCGTCAAGCAGTCACTGCTCGCCTTCATGAACGGAGCCCTGCCGCAGATCGCGATCGAACACGGCCGCAAGATGATCGGCCCCGGTGAACGCCCGTCGATTGATGTCGTCGAAAGCGAAACCATCTCCGGCGGTCCCGCGAAGGCGGCACCTGCTGAATCCTCGGCGAAAGCGGGAGCACGGGCCTGATGTCAGAAGTAAAGTCAGGCCGCGTAGATCAAGGATCAGATCAACTTTTAGGGGCTGCCGGAATTTCCGTCGAACGCATGCCGATGCTGCATGTGATTTTCGACCAGATGACGAATCTTTGTGCCGAAAGCCTGCGATCCATGTCGCCCTCGCAGTCGTATTTCTCGCTGAGCAGCGTGGGCAGCGATCGCCTCTCCGATATCCTCGATCGCTATGAGGGCGAAGCCATTGCCGCGGTGTTCTATGCGCAAGCATGGGATGCGCGCATCCTGATTGGTTTCGATCGCGATTTCGTCTACACCATGATCGAGCTCCTGTTCGGCGCCGATGGTGCGGAGCCGCCGCTGGATATGCCGCGGGTATTCTCGAATGTGGAGTTGCATGTCGCGCAATCGCTGTTCGAGCGCTTTGGCAAGGCGTTGCAGGCGTCATTCGACCGCGCTTCCGACGTGACGTTCAACCTGGAACGTGTCGAGACGCGCATGGACTATCTTGCGATCGGCCGCCTCAACAACATGGCCGTGTGTGCGAAGATCCTGCTGCAGGGTCTCGATCGCGGCGGCGAGATGTTCATCGTCATTCCGCACGCAGCGCTTAATCCGATCCGGCAGTCGCTGTCGCAGATCGTATCCGGTGAGTCGGCATCCACCGATCCGAACTGGAGCCGTCAGTTGCACAGCGAGATCAAGCGGACCGAAGTGGTGCTGAAGGCGGTTCTCGAAGAGCGACAGTTTACTCTCGGCGAGGTCGCGAAATTTCACGTCGGCCAGGTGCTCAAGCTAAACGCCACGCCGGACACAATGGTTCGCCTCGAATGCAATGATCAACGCTTGTTCTGGTGCCAGCTCGGCCAGATGAATGGCGTCTATTCACTGCAGGTCAAGGAATCGGCCGACCAAAAACGGGAATTTATCGATGGTATCCTCGCTCGTTGACATCATCCTTTTTGCGGCTCTGCTCTTCACGAGCATCCGCGTTACCAAGATGCATCGTGAACTCGTGAAGTTGCGCGCACATCAGGGGGAGTTCACTGCGGTGGTCGGCAAGACCAACGAGACGGTGGACGACATGGTAGTGATGGTACGCGAATTCAGTTCGGACGGACGGCAAATGGTTCAGGCGCTTGGCGACAAAATAGATGAGGCGCGCAAGGCCATCGCGGAAATCGATACGCGCACTGCGGCACAAAATCCGGCTTAGGCCACGATCTGAGTTTTCAAGAAGGCAGGGGATATGAAGCAACCATTCGATATCGATCCGGTAAGCGCAGCGACCGCTACAGGCGCCGACCCGCTCAAGGCTGACGGCGCGTCGTTCGGAAAACTGGCAGATCTTGCAGCTCGCGCTGCCGAGGAAACCAGCCGGCTGACAAATCTTGAACCTATCCTGCGCATCCCGGTCACGGTGCAGGTGCTGCTCGGCTCAGCGACCATGCCGGTCGCGGATCTGATGAAGCTTGGCCGCGGCGCGGTGATCCCGCTTGATCACCGTGTGGGCGAACCTGTCGAGGTCGTCGTCAACGGACGCATCGTCGCGCGCGGCGCGGTCGTTGTCGTGGAAGATGAAAATTCGCGTTTCGGTGTATCGCTGACGGAAATCGTCGGAGGAGCGGCCGGGGATCCGGACGCTTAAAGAGATTTTCCCATGGCATTCAATGCACCTGCTAAGCGCGCCGGCACCAGCATCAAACCGCTGGGTGGCACCGAGAAGGCGGCGGCTCTTTTGCTGGCAATGGGGCGTGAGCTCTCGGGCGGCCTGCTTCGGGAGTTCGATCCCGAAGAGATCAAACTGGTCACGCGGGCTGCGGCTGAGCTCAAGCCCATCTCAGGGCCTGAGCTCGAAGCGATCATCGAGGAATTCGCTCAGAATTTCTCGGAAGGTCCGAATATCTTTGGCACTGTCGGCGAGCTGGAGAAGCTGCTGAATGGCGTGCTGCCGCCGGACCAGATCACTGACATCATTTCCGAAGTTCTGGGCAACAAGACCAAGTCAGTTTGGGAGCGCATCTCTCTCGTCTCGGAAAGCCTGCTTGCCAACTATCTTCTCAAGGAGCATCCGCAAACCGCTGCACTCATTCTCTCGCGGGTGAAGCCGGCATGTGCTGCCCGCGTGATGAGTCATCTTCCGCCGGATATCCGGCACGACCTGATGCGGCGCATGCTCAGCCTCAAGCCTGTTGTCGAGGATGCCATGGGCATTATCGAGAAAACGATGCACGAAGACTTCATGATCAATTTCGCTCGAAACCTGGCGTCCGACACCTATCCGCGCATGGCTGACATCATCAACAAGATGGAGCGGACGCAGATGGAGGAATCGCTGAAGAACCTCACCGAATCGCGACCGAAGTCCGCCGAAATTCTGAAGGGCATGCTGTTTACCTTCGACGATATCGTCAACCTCACGGCCAAGGCACGCATGCTGATCTTCGATCAGGTGCCGACCGATCGCGTGGTGATGGCGCTCAAGGGATCGGATACAACATTCCGCGAGCTCATTCTGTCGTCGCTCGCCTCGCGCACCCGCCGTCTGGTGGACCACGAACTGGCAAACGGTATTCCTGCGAATCAGCGTGAGATCCTGGACGCGCGGCGCGCCATTACCGACCTTGCGCTCGATATGGCCGGACGCGGCGAAATCGAACTCAATCCCGATCAAGAAGATCAGCCGGTATTCACCTAAAGATAGAGCATTGTGTCTGACGAACCCGATAAGGACAGTAAAACCGAAGAGGCGACAGAGAAGAAGGTTCGTGATTCCGTCGAGAAGGGCCAAATCCCGGTCTCGCGCGAAGCGCCGATTTTCGCCTCGATGCTCGCGCTATTAATTATTCAAAGCTTTCTGACCACCGACAACGTGAGAAAGCTGACATTCACTTTAGCCCGATTGATCGACGATCCGTCGGGCATCCGCATCCGTAATGGAACGGATGCTATCGAGTTGCTCTCGGCGGTCGGTATGAGTGCGGCGGGACTGGTTATTCCGATTGTTATCGTCCTGATGCTGGCCGGGCTGGCGTCATCTTTCCTGCAGAACGCACCGCGAATTGTGTTCGATCGCATCCAGCCGGAAGCCTCGCGCATCTCAATAGCGAAAGGTTGGGGCAGAATCTTCGGTGCGCAGGGACGTGTGGAATTCGGAAAGTCGGTTTTCAAGTTCGTCGCTATCAGTCTGGTCGTGATGATCGTCCTGCGGGCTGAGGAGGCCGTGGCCGTGAATGCATTGTTTAGCGATCCGGCGGCCGTTCCGGAATTGGTGCTGACTACCGCAATGCGGCTTGTCTCCGCCATCAGCATTGCGACCATTGTCCTGGTGTCGCTCGATCTCGTCTGGGCACGCTTCCATTGGCGCCGCGAACTGCGCATGACGAAGCAGGAGATCAAGGACGAGTTCAAGCAGGCCGAAGGCGATCCGATCGTCAAATCGCGGTTGCGTTCGTTGGCACGCGATCGCGCTCGCAAGTCGATGCTGGCGGCCGTTCCGCGCGCCACGCTGGTGATCGCGAATCCCACGCATTACGCGATTGCGCTGAAGTACAAGCAGGGCGAAGACGCTGCGCCGACGGTGCTTGCAAAGGGGCAGGACCTGATCGCGCTGAAGATCAGGGAAATAGCCGAGAAGAATGGTGTTCCGGTGGTGGAAGACAAGATGCTGGCGCGCTCGATGTACGATGTCGCATACATCGACAAGATGATTCCGTCGGAGTTCTTCCGCCCTGTCGCAGAAATCATCTACTTCCTGCATTCGCGAAAGCAGAAGACGAATGCGTAAGCGTTCCGCGCATGTCGTGATGCGCATCTCCAGCCTCGGACAAGTTTCCATTTGTAAACCATGATGAAGGAATCATGTTTGCCTGGGGGATAAGTGGGACCCGTCTATCTCTTCGATGTTGCCTCATCGCATGAGCGATGGCTGTCGCTGCGGCAGTCCGCAATCTCGGCGAATGTCGCCAATGCGAACACGCCGGGCTATCGCGCGCAGGACATTGAACCGTTCAACAAGATTCTCGATTCGAAAGTCGTGCCTGTGACGGTGACGTCGCCGGCGCACATCACGACCGGCTCTTCGGTTGAGGCCCAGGGCATGCGCAAGGAAAAGAGCTGGGAGACCGTTCACTCCGGCAACTCTGTCAGCCTTGAACAGGAAATGCTGAAGGCTGGCGATATCAATCGCGATTATTCGCTGAATACGGCGATCGTCAAATCGTTTCATCGCATGTTCATGACAAGCATGAAGACCTGAGGGAAATGACGATGATTGATCCGTTGCAAGCATCTGTTCAGATCGCAAGTTCCGGCCTCGAAGCGCAGTCGACCCGCTTGCGTGTCGTGTCGGAGAACCTTGCTAACGCCAATTCAACCGGGCGCACGCCAGGCTCGGATCCGTATCGCCGCAAGACCACGACCTTCACAGCCGAGATGGACCGTGCCGCTGGTGTGCGCATGGTCAAGGTGAAGGATGTCGGAACCGATCAGGCGCCGTTCCGCGTGGACTATGAGCCAGGCCACCCGGCTGCCGATCCAACGGGTTATGTAAAGTTGCCCAATGTGAACTCGTTGATTGAAATGGGCGACATGCGGGAAACCAACCGGTCCTTCGAGGCCAACCTACAGGTCATCAAACAAGTGAGATCCATGGTGTCGATGACCATCGATCTCTTGAGGAGCTAACCATGCTTGAAGCGGTATCCTCAGTCATCAGCAGTGCTGGTGAGCTCGCCAAAACCAGCGAAGTCATCAATTCCGCGACACCCGCGGTGCAGCCCGGTGCGGCCACCGTCGGTTTCAACAACGTCCTCGAACAGGTCGCAGCCGATGCCATCGGTTCGATCAAGGCCGGCGAAGCCGCGTCAATCCAGTCCATCCACGGCAAGCTCTCGGCACAGAAGGTGGTCGAGGCGGTCATGTCTGCCGAACGGTCATTGCAGATGGCTGTCGCCGTCCGCGACAAGGTCGTTCAGGCGTATCAAGAAGTCAGCCGAATGGCGATTTGAGGTTTAATCATGAGAGCTCTGGCCATTGCTGCCACCGGTATGGGCGCGCAGCAGCTTAATGTCGAAGTGATCGCGAACAATATCGCGAATATCAATACGACCTCGTACAAGCGCTCCCGCGCGGAGTTCACCGATCTGTTCTATCAGATCGACCGCGCACAGGGCGTGCCCAACCGAAGCGGTGAGGGTGCGGTGCCCGAAGGCGCGAAGCTCGGTCTAGGCGTCCGTTCGGCTGCCGTGCGCAAGCTGCATCTGCAGGGCGCAATGGCGCAGACTGGCAACACATATGACATGGCCATCAATGGCCGCGGCTGGTTCCAGATTGCTGGCCCCAATGGAGAGACACTCTACACACGTGCCGGTGCATTCAACCTGAATGAAAACCGCCAGCTGGTGACGCCTGATGGCTATCTGGTGACGCCTGCGATCATTGTCCCGCAGAACGCTGTGGATGTCACTGTGAACGAGTCCGGCCAGGTCTTTGCGAAGGTCGACGGGACCGTTGCGCCTGTTCAGCTCGGGCAACTCTCGCTTGCGAACTTCTCCAATGAAGCCGGTCTGGACCCACTCGGCGGAAATCTCTATCGCGAGACGGTCTCATCCGGCGTGCCAGTTGTCGGTTTCGCGGGCGACATTGGCTACGGCAAGCTGCATCAACACTATCTCGAGAGCTCGAACGTCGATCCGGTGAAGGAAATCACCGAGCTGATCTCGGCGCAGCGTTCCTATGAAATGAACTCAAAAGTCATTCAGGCGGCTGACGAGATGGCATCAACCATCTCGAAGGGCATGCGGTAATCCACAGAACGGGATCTCGGCCTGATGCGCGCAGTTACCATCATTACCCGCTGGGTCGTGAGCCTCGTGCTCGCGGCCGGCATCACGGGCGTCGCAAATGCTGCGGAAGATGCCGTCCGCTATCCCGTGCCGGCCACGGCGATCTATCCCGGTGACGTCATCCGGGATGAGATGATCATGGATCGCAATTTTGCGCCCAATATTCAGGGCGCAAGTGCCTTCATCAACGACCGTGCGTCCCTCGTTGGCCGCATTGCGCGTCGTACACTGTTGGCGGGGCACCTGATTCCGATCAACGGTCTCGAAGATCTGAAGGCCGTCACCCGCGGCGCTGTGGTGAAGGTGCTCGTCGAGGATGATGGACTCATTATCGTCACCTATGCAACATCCCTGCAGTCCGGCAGTGCCGGCATGATGGTGCAGCTTCGCAACCTCGATACCGGCGTCACTATCCGGGGCATCGTCCAGCAGGACGGATCAGTACGGATTCAGAACGGATGATGCTGCGTCTCCTTTGTGGTCTCCTGCTTTCGCTTTCGATCTCGGCGGCAGATGCCGCTGTGCGTGTGAAGGACATCGCCAATCTCAAGGGCGTGCGGGAAAACCAAATCCTCGGCTATGGCCTTGTGATCGGCCTCAAGGGCACCGGTGACACGTTGCGCAACGCGCCGTTCACCGAACAATCGTTGCAATCGATGCTCGACAATATGGGCATCAATATCCGTGGCACCTCGTTGCGCACGCGCAACGTGGCCGCCGTCGTTGTGACGGCCGACCTGCCGCCGTTCGTCGCAGGTGGTTCGCGAATCGACGTCGCGATCTCGTCGCTGGGCGACGCGTCATCCTTGCTTGGCGGAACGCTGGTGATGACACAATTGCGCGGCGCTGATGGTGAAACCTATGCCGTCGCGCAAGGCGCTATCGCCGTTGGCGGCTACAACGTCGAAGGCGCCGCACAAACGCTCAGCCAGGGTGTGGCCACGGCTGGCCGCATCCCAAATGGTGCGCTGATCGAACGAGAGGTTAAGGGCCGCTTCAGCGAGATGGAATCGCTCATTCTTGAGCTAAAGAATCCGGATTTCGTCACCGCAACGCGTATCATGGACGCGATCAACGCACATAGCAGCGGCCGTTACCAGAAGGTCGTGGCCTTCGAGCGCGATTATCGCACCATCGTGCTGTCGCGCCCACGCTCGACCGCGCCGGTGCGGTTTATCGCCGAAATCGAGGAGCTGCTGGTCGAGCCGGATTCGCCGGCGCGAGTGGTGGTCGACGAACGCACGGGAACGGTGGTCATCGGCCGGAATGTACAGATTTCGACGGTAGCGGTCACCCACGGAAATCTGTCGGTGCGAATCACCGAAGCGCCGATCGTGTCGCAACCGTCGCCGTTTGCCCGTCGTGGCGAGACCGTGGTGGTGCCGCAGACCTTCATCGAAGCGAACGAGCCAGGCGCCAAAATCGCGATTCTGCGCGGCGCCGATTTGCAGCGTCTGGTGCGTGGTCTCAATCAGATCGGGCTGAAGCCGCAGGGGATCATCGCGATCTTGCAGGCGATCAAGGCGGCCGGTGCGCTTCAGGCGGAACTCGTCATCCAGTAAGGCGCGGGTCAGCGTCACGCAAGCCAAAGCGTGCAACGCTCGCTCAGCTGAATCACGAGAACACGAATGGCGCGCGTCGCAAATCGATCGATCAAGTTTCTCATGCTGGTCGGTATGGTGCTGTCCACACAGGCATCGGCCGAACCCGAGCAGAAGCTCTCAAAGCCGCTGAACCTCGGTGAATTTGCAAAGACACCGCAAGTCGCGCGCCCACGCCCGGCTGCCAACAAGCAGGACCCGGTGGTGCGTCCGCCAGCCGATTCGGCGCTGATCACGGGCGCAATTGACAAAAAGGATAGCGCAGCCGCGAACTCCCAGGAATCCGACGTCGCGCGCTTTTGCAGCAATATCGCAGACCAGGCACTCGATGCCCGGGTGGCGTGGCAGCAGAAAGAGCTGGAAGCGACGGAATCCAAGCTGAAGCTGCGCATTGCCGAACTTGAGGCCAAGCGTGCCGAATATGAGGAATGGCTGAAGTTGCGCGAAGAATTCCTCAAAAAGGCGGAAGATAACGTCGTCGAAATCTACTCGCGCATGAATCCGGAAGCTGCGGCGCAGCAGATTGCCAGCATGGCTGATGACACGGCAGCTGCTGTTCTCGCCAAGCTGCGCGTTCGCGTTGCCAGCGCGATCCTCAATGAAATGGAACCGGCACGTGGCGCACATCTCGCTGACACGCTTGCCGGGATGCGTCGCACCGACGACGGGAAAGCCAAGAAATGATGTGGTTGAGAGTGATTCTGATTCCGGTCGCACTGTCGTGCCTGACCGGTTGCGCCAGTAATCTCGCCGAGGTTGGCCAGGCGCCCTACATGTCGCCGATCGGCAACGGTATGCAGGTTGATGCGCGCGCAATTCCGATCGAGCGGCGCGCGTATCGTAGCGCGGGCCCTCACTCGATCTGGAATGACCGCAAGGACCTCTATCGTGATTCGCGGGCAACGCGGGTCGGCGATCTTCTGACCGTGAATATTCTGATGAACGACAAGGCGATTCTCGACAACAAGACGGATCGGTCGCGGGACTCGCAGATCAAGGTGGAGTCCGACTATTCGGCCAATATTGCCAAATGGCTATCGGCCGGAAATTTCGACACCAACGTCAAATCCCAATCATCGAACAAGGGCGCTGGCAAGATCGACCGCAATGAAGAAGTGCGCTTCTCGGTGGCCGCAGTCGTTGTCGATGTGTTGCCGAACGGAAATCTCCTGGTTAGCGGCTCGCAGGAGATGCGCGTCAATTACGAAATGCGCATCGTCAATGTCGGCGGCATCGTGCGCCCGATCGACATCAGCCGCAACAACACCATCGCCTATGAGAAGATCGCCGAAGCCCGCATTTCGTATGGCGGGCGCGGCCGGTCCATGGAAGTGCAGCAGCCGAACTGGGGTCAACAGGTCTACGACCAGGTCGCGCCGTTCTGATGGGAATCGATCATGGCCGATAACACAGCGAATGAAGGCCAGCGCCCCGGGATCATGCAGTGGCTTGGCGCCCTGCTGCTCGTCACCGCGCTGTCGGTTGGGGCAGGAGCCCTTGCAAGCCTTCAGTTGATGTCGACGTTCCAGCGTATCAGCGAGAACCAGAAGGAGGCGCCTGAAAAACCGATCTCGTCGGCCTTCAATGCCAATGATCGTCTGCGCAAGATCACGCCCGTCGTGACCAATCTGGCGGCGCCACCAAATGCCTGGATTCGCATGGAGGCATCGATCGTGACCGATAAATTGACCGAGGAGGAGGCGAGTATCGTTGTCGCCCGCATCGGCGAGGATGTTGCAGCCTATCTACGCACGCTCACACCCGCGCAGATCGAGGGCGCCCGCGGCCTGCAATATCTGCGCGAAGACCTGAATGAGCGCGCGCTTACGCGTTCGAGCGGCAGGGTTCGTGAGTTGATTATCGAGACGCTGGTGGTGCAATGAAGCGTATCATTCCGATCCTGCTCCTGGTGCTTCTGCCGACGGCTGCAGTGGCGCAGGTTCCGGATCTGTCGACCTTGCTTCCGCAGGGCGAGGGTAGTGCGAGCGGCCGAATCATCCAGATGGTCGCGCTGCTGACGGTGCTGTCACTGGCGCCGGGCCTGCTCATCATGGTGACGAGCTTCACGCGCTTCGTCGTCGCACTCTCATTCCTGCGCACAGGGCTTGGCCTGCAAACCACGCCGGCCAATATCGTGATGATCAGCCTTGCGCTGTTCCTCACATTCTATGTGATGGCACCGACCTTCGATCGCGCGTGGCAGAACGGCCTTCAACCCCTGATGAAGAATGAGATCACAGAGCAGGAAGCCTATTCGCGTGTCACAGATCCGTTTCGGGATTTCATGCTGCAGCACGTACGTGAAAAGGATCTGCAAACCTTCGAGAACCTTGCTGCCGAAAGTATGAAGATCAAACTCGAAGGTCAGCGGATCGATCTGCGAATCATCATTCCGGCTTTCATGGTGTCGGAGCTTCGCCGCGCATTCGAGATCGGATTTCTTGTCGTCATGCCATTTCTGGTGATCGACATGATCGTTGCAACACTAACGATGTCGATGGGCATGATGATGATGCCGCCCACGGTATTCGCGCTACCGTTCAAGGTACTATTCTTCGTATTGATCGACGGCTGGAATTTGCTCGCAGTTGGTCTTGTGAAGTCGTTTCTCTAGATCATTTGATTCATTACGAGGTAAGTGACGAATCAAATGATCGCTGTTAACTATACGAGCGGCCGCTCCCTTCAGCTTTGGGTAAGGTTTGGCGGCTAGCTTGCAATTCACGACAGGTTGGGTCGATCAGATATCGACATTCCAAAGGCATGATGCCGCCCTCTCGTACCGGTGAAAGTCCGGTATGTCCCCAGCAAATCAATCAAATTAAAGGGACATACGATGTCTAGCTTGATGACCAACTCCCAGGCCATGACCGCGCTGCAGACTCTGCGCTCGGTCGATGCCAACCTCTCCACCACGATGAACCGCATCTCGACCGGCTATCGCGTGGCGACCGCGTCGGACAACGCCGCTTACTGGTCGATCGCTACCACGATGCGTTCGGACGTTCAGGCTCTGGGCGCCGTGCAGGACGCTCTCGGTCTCGGCGCTGCGACCATCGACACGATGTATACCGGCCTCGAAGGCACGGTCGACGTCGTCTCGTCGATCAAGGAAAAACTGGTTGCTGCCCGTACCCCGGGTGTTGACCGCGCCAAGATCCAGAGCGAAATCACCGAACTGCAGAAGCAGCTGAAGAACACCGCCGACTCGGCCGTGTTCAACGGTGAAAACTGGATCTCGGTCGACTCGCAGGACCCCACCTACAACTCAACCAAGTCGGTCGTGTCGTCCTTCTCCCGCGCCGGCGGTGTCGTTTCGGTGGACACGCTCACCATCGACCTCGACGCCATCAAGCTCTACGATACAACGCTGGACGCGGCCTACATCACGGCTCACGCTGCCGCCACGACGACGACCCTCGTTTTCGATCCGGCCACCGTTGGTGACGCGGCGGCCGTTCCGCCGACGACCACTGGCACGATCGCTTTCGCCGTCACGCCTGCTGGTGGAACTGCCACGACGACCACGATCAACGTGTCGCAGACTTCCACGATTCAGGACGTCGCCAAGGCACTTAACGGCTTGGGCATCCAAGGCCTTACTGTTGGTGTCAATGCCGATGGCAAGACGCTCGAGATCAAGAACGGCAGCACGACCGCGATCGCCACCACCAACACCAATGGCGGCGCGACCGGCGGTACCGTCACGGCGCAGCCAGCGGCTACGGCTAACGTGGCGTCCCAAAAGGGCGTTCTCGACCAGACCTACGACGTCTACAAGAATGGTGGCTGGACTACCTTCAGCGTCGCTAATCTGGACATTTCGAAGTTCACCGATAGCGCCTCCGATCTGACTGCGCTCGAGACTTACATCTCTGGTACAGACAAAGCGCTGAGCAAGATCACCGATGCCGCCACCAATCTCGGCGCCATCAAGAACCGCATCGGTCTGCAGCAGGACTTCGTGAAGACCCTGACTGACTCGCTCGATCGCGGTATCGGCCAGCTCGTCGACGCCGACATGAACGCCGAATCGACTCGCCTCCAGGCCTTGCAGACGCAGCAGCAGCTGGGCATCCAGGCGCTGTCGATTGCCAACGCCGGCAGCCAGAGCATCCTGTCGCTGTTCCGCGGCTAATCGCTCTCGAATCGTGAATGGGAATGGCCGCGACCGTCATAGGTCGCGGCCATTTCGCTTTCCAGCTCTCCGTAACCCTCGGACAAGCTTCACAATCGATGATCGATTCGGAAGTGGGCAGGGGTATTTATGGTCAATCGCGAGCACGCACAGAAGCTCTGGAACAATCTGCTTGAGCTGGGTACGAAGCGTCTCATTCTGCTCGCGGTGGTTGGCCTCGCTGTGTTTGGCGGCGTTGGCGGCGGCGCGTACTACATAAGCCGACCGGAATACAATGTTCTCTATTCGGGTCTTAGCCGCGAGGACGTGACGCGTGTCAGCTCGGTGCTGCGCGACGCGAATATCGCTTTCGATCTGAATACGGCGGGCGATACCGTCTACGTTCGTCCCGGACAGACCGCGCAGGCGCGTACGCTGCTGGCCGACAAGGGCCTGCCCAGCACCACCGGCGGCGGTTATGAGCTGTTCGACAAGATTGGCTCGCTCGGCCTGACGTCGTTCATGCAGGAAATCACGCGCGTGCGTGCGCTCGAGGGCGAGATTGCGCGGACGATCCAGGTTCTCAAAGGTGTCAAGGCAGCCCGCGTCCATATCGTGATGCCTGCGCGTGGCTCATTCCGGCGTGAGCAGTCGCCGCCATCGGCTTCGGTCGTATTGCGAACCGATGGTCCGGCGGATGCACGCACGGCACGTTCGGTGCGTCATCTCGTAGCCGCGGCTGTGCCGGGAATGACCGCGGATAAGGTCACCGTGCTCGACAGTGACGGTTCGCTGCTTTCGGACGACGACGGCAGCGGCAGCGTCGGGGCAACGCCGACTACGATGGCCAATTTGCAGAAGGTTGTCAGCCGCTCGATCCAGGAGAATGTGAGCCGGGCACTGACACCCTATCTGGGGCTCGATAACTTCGAGGTCAGCGTTGCGACCCAGCTGTCGACCGACAAGAAACAGACCAATGAGACGGTCTACGATCCGGATTCGCGGGTGCAGCGCTCCGTACGCGCTGTGCGAGAGAAGGAAACGTCGCAGAGCCTCGATCGGCAGCAACCGACAACCGTTCAGCAGAACCTGCCAGATCAGCAGGTCAATGCGACCGGCGCCAAGAATCAGAATGACGAGAAGCAGCGCCGCGAAGACATCACCAATTACGAAGTGTCGTCGAAGACGGTGACGACTACGAGTGATGGTTTTGTGGTGAACAAGATGTTTCTCGCCGTTCTGGTCAACCGGCCGCGCCTCATTGCGAGCCTTGGCGACAAGGTGAGCGATGCTGCGATCGAAGCCAAAGTCGCGGAGATCTCGCAGATTGCTGCGACCGCAGCTGGCATCGATCGCCCGCGCGGCGACCAGATTCAGGTTTCGGCGGTCGAATTCATGGAAGGTGCGCGCGATCTCGCGCCGGTGCCGTCGATCACCTTCACAGAGGTGATGATGCGCCAAGCGGGCAGTCTCGTGAGTGCCATCACCATTCTAGCCGTGGCCGGCATGCTGATCTGGTTCGGTCTGCGCCCGGCGATCAATACGATCCTGGCCAGCGCGAAAACGGACGAGACAACGCAGTTCCAGGCGGAGACGAATGCACTCCTCAGTGGCGGCAGCACGATGGCGACCGCGGCTCTGTCAGGAGGCGAGGCTCCGCCCAACCTCATTCAGGACGTCTCGAGCAGTATGCAGAATACGCCGCAGAAGCGGTTGGAACAGATTATCCAGCTTGATGAGAAGCAGGCGGCAGCGATTCTGAAACAATGGATCAGGCAAGAGGAAGCGGTATGAGCGCAGAGCAAGTCGCACGTCTGATCGCCGATTTCGATCGACCGGAGCCGCCAAAAACACGCAGCCGCGTCGTTCCGTTCGACCATCTGCATCACTCCAGCGTGCAGCCGCAGCATCAGCCGCTTCTGCAGAAGACAAAGCAGCAACCGTCGTTTCAACCGCAGCCGCAGATGCAGCCAAAGCCGCCTCTCGTGCAGGAGGATGATGGCTACGAGCGCGGTCGCGCCGAAGGTTACGCAAGTGCACTCGCCGAATTCGAGCAGCGCCTGGAGCAGGAGAAGCAGGCACTTGCGGTGCAGGCCGCCGAAGAACGGCAGCAATTGCTCAACGAGACAGCGGCCAAGCTCGCCGGCGATATCACCGAAATGGGCGACCAGTTGCAGGGAAGAATCGCTGGCGTAGCCGCGCGGCTTCTCGAGCCGCTCATCAGTAACGCCGTACAGAAACAGGCAGTCACTGCGTTCATCGAGCATTTGTCGTCGATCACGACCGATAGCCGCCGCCCGGTTCTGCGCATTACCGGTCCATCGGACTTGCTCGAATTGATCCGCAGCAAGCTCGGCGTCCGCGCCATTGCATCGGAGTTGCGTGCCGGCCCCGAAACAGAAGCGTCGATTGTCGTCGACCAGATCGTGCTTGAGACTCAGCTCAAGATATGGACCGAGCGCTTGAAAATGGCGGTCCAAAGCTGAGATGGCCGATCCGCTTCCGCCAGAAATAGTGATCATTCGCCGCCGCAGTTCGCTTGAGAGCGGCGAGACGAAGAACAGTGTCTGGAAAATCGCTTACGCCGACTTCATGACGGCGATGATGGCATTCTTCCTGGTGATGTGGCTGATCAATGCCACCAATCAGGAAACGCGCGAAAGCGTGGCTACCTACTTTAACCCGATCAAGCTGACGGACTCGACGCCGGATCGCAAGGGCATCAACGACGCCCGGCGGGTTGACCCCGGCAAGGCCGTGGAAGGCGAGAGCAAGTGGCCGCATCCGGAACCAGGTCAGCCGACGGATTCGCTCACGCGTCCGCAGCCCCCGCAGCCACGCTATGGCGAGGCGACGTTGTTTCGCGATCCTTATGCGGTGCTGTCGGAGATTGCCGGCGGTCCACCGCGTCCGGGGCAGACCAGCGCGGCGCTCGACCCAAATCGCAAGGAAGGGCTGAAGGGCGGAGAGGCCTATCGAGATCCGTTCGACCCGATCAACTGGCCGATGGCGTCGATCTCGTCGCTCGAGAAGAAGCTGTCGGGACGCAAGGACGCGGGCAGCCTACCATTCGGCGAAGATGTTGCTGCCGCGGCGAGCGAGGGTCAGGAGCCGCGCCCGCTCGATGCCAAGCCTGATGCCACCGGCACCCCGGGTCAGGAAATGTCCGGATCGAATTCAACTCCCGCGAAATCCGACAAGCAGGAGGCACCGAAGCCCGCCGGGTTGTTTGCCGACGATGGCGACAAGTCCAATCCGGCAGCGGGTCGCCCGCAACCGGCGCAGGCTGACAAGACCGCAGCACCGGCCGACAAATCCCAAGCGCAGCCTGACAAGGCGCCCGCCCAGGCCGAAAAGGCCCAGCCGATGGACGCCGCCAAGCTCCAGGCCGCGATCTCGGCGGCATTGGCCACCATTGGACCGGCGCGTCCGGTTGCCGAAGTGAGGGAGACTCCCGAGGGACTCCTGATCAATCTGACGGACGACGTGAATTACGGAATGTTTGCCAACGGCTCGGCCGAACCCACGCCCGGTCTCGTTCGTGCGCTCGACAAGATCACGCCGATGATCGCGCAGAACCGCGGCCAGGTCATCGTGCGCGGTCACACCGATAGCCGCGTCTATCGGACGTCGGAATATGACAATTGGCGGCTTTCGACGGCGCGTGCGCATATGGCGTATCACATGCTGGTGCGCGGCGGCCTCGACGCCGGGCGGGTCGAGCGCATCGAGGGCTATGCGGACCGCCGGCCGAAAATTCAGAATGATCCGCTCGCCGCGCAGAACCGGCGCATCGAGCTTCTGATCCGTGCCTCCGTGTTATGACCAGCGCCAGGATCATCGCAGCAACGCTTCTAGTCTGTCTTGGCAGCGCACATGCGCAGTCGGCCGACGACCAGATGCGCGAGCCGTATCAGATGGTTCGTTCATTACAGATGCTGCAAGATCAGATCGCGCGCGGCGATCTCGACGCCCACAATTCCCAACCCGCCCTGCTGAAACGCCTGGGTGAGAACTTCCTGAAAGCCGATGCGGCCGTCTGGAAGGAGCCGCGCAATTCGCGCGCAGCTGTCACCTTCCTCTTGAGTGGCGGGTCGCCGCAAGTGGTCGCGAGCCTCCGCTCTCGCAACGTGCTGAATATTGACGAGACCATTGTCGATGGCGCCATCGCCTATGTCGAAGGGCGCACGGACGAAGCGAAATCGAAGCTCGCCAATATCAAGCCACGCAGCCTGCCTGCGGCACTCGGTGCGGAGATTGCGCTGGTGCAATCGGCACTGGTTGCGCAGGACGACCTGAAGGTCGCGATCGCATTGCTCGACGAGGTGCGGTTGATGATGCCGGGCACGCTGGTCGAGGAAGCGGCACTGCGTCGCGAGATTTTCATCGTCGGACAGGACGACGACTTCGACAAGTTCGAAGCCCTCGCGGTGCGCTATTTTCGCCGATATCGGCATTCTATCTATGCGGGAAATTTCCGCCAGCGCTTTGCGCTCTCTGTTGCACGCTTCAGCTTCGTGCAGCGTCCCGATCGTTTCCCGCGTCTTGTCGCCGTGCTCGATCATCTCGATCGGGCGAGCCAGCGGGCACTCTATCTTCTGATTGCAAGAACGGCATTGGTTCGCGGCAAGACTGAAATGACGGTGCTTGCCGCCGACCGCGTATTCGCATTGTCCGATGACGACAGTGCCGAGCGCGTACGCGCGCGCCTGTATCGTGCCGCGGCACGCGTTGCCACATCTGCACACAGTACGGCAATCGCCGAGCTTGAGCAGATCGACAAGGCAAAACTATCCGAACGTGATGTCGAACTGCAAACCGCTGCGCTTGCCATTGGGCTGAATGTTCGAAAGGCGCTGCCGGAGGCAAAAGCCAAGAGCGACGGAAGCAGCGAAGCGAAGACGGCTATGCGGCCGCGCATTGATTTCAGCCGCTCTCTCGCTGCCGTCGATCGGGCGCAAAAGCTGCTCGATGCGTCGCAGGAGCAATTAAAGGAGAAGGTCCGATGAACAATGCTGATCTCCTGATGGCAGCGCTTCGCCAGACAGCGGCCGGAAAGGCTGGGACGAAAGGCGGATTGAACGGCGGTGCCCATGCCAAGGACGGCAAGGAGAAGGCCGATCATTTTCGCGAGCAGCTCCGCCTGGTCTCAAAGGAGACCAAAACAGTCACGCCGCATGTTGCCAAGACAGCTGATGACGCGAAAATCGTCGACGCAAAGCCGATACTCGACGCGGCATCTGTTCTTGCGGAATTGACGGGTGAAGTCGCGCAAAAGCCAAACGTCAGCGACGATCAAGCCGATGACGACGATTCAAAGGCCACGAGGGGCGAGGAGAGCGCGACAAAATCTGCACCCTGGCGCGGACCGGATCCCGCGCTCAGCGCGGTAATGGCCAAACTCGATCATGCACACTCACCTTTGCCCAGCGATGACAAGGCGGTGTCTCGCATCTCGGTACCGGACGTGAAGACAGATGATGCTCCGCGCGATCCCGCGAAGCTCATTCAGGCCGCAACGGCCGACGTGCCTGACGCCGATGCGGCTGCCACGCAACGGTTTACGTTGGCGGTCGAGACGACGGATACCAAGCCGCTTCCGGTCGCGAAGGCGGTCGTCCGTGAGCAAGAGACGCATTTCGAGCCCGTGCAACAGGTCACGACGCTGCAGAAGATCGTCGATCGAATGGCGACTGATCTGGCGACCGTCGCATCACCTGAAGGGGCTCGCGCGGCCGACGCGCCGGGGCTCGAAACGAACAAGACCGCGGATAGCCGGCCGGTGCGCATGATGACGCTCGAACTCGATCCGCCCAATCTCGGTTCTGTCACCGTGAAGATGCGGCTTGCCGGCGATTCCGTGGAGATTCATCTCACTGCGGATCGCTACGAGACCACGCAGATGCTGCGACAGGAGCGCGGTGCGCTCACCGACGCCATGCAGTCGGCTGGGTACTCGTTCGATATCGCAGCGATCGACCATACCCGCACCCCCGACTCAAATCTGAACAACGGTCAGCAGCAGCAGCAGCAACAACAGATGCCGTCCGATCATCGCTCTTCGCTGCCGTCGTCGGGCGGATCGCAGGCGGATGGTGGTTCTTCGGGCCGGTCATCCGGCGATTCGCAGAACGGCACACGGCATAACAGGCAGGATCATGAGCAATCGCCAAGGCCGGCAGAACGGCAGCAGGATCAGAATAGCAGCCGGGTTCGCAGCAGCACTGTTTATATCTAGCGTTGCGACCAATGCGCGGGCCGAAGGTCCGTGCGAGCGGGAGATGGCACGAGCGGCACGCCGCCATAATGTACCACTCGGCGTGCTCTTTGCTGTCGGACTCAGCGAGACTGGACGCAAGGGCGTGCTGAATCCCTATGCGCTCAATGTCGATGGCCGGACGGTGCTCGCCACCGATCTGCGCAACGCCGTTGCGCGCTTCGCCGAGGAGAAAAGCAAGGGCGCGAAGCTGGTCGATCTCGGCTGCATGCAGATCAATCACCGCTATCACGGCGAGAAGTTTCCCAGTGTGGAAGCGATGTTCGATCCCGCGCGCAATGTCGATTATGCCGCGCGATTTCTGAAAGATCTGCGTGAGCGCGAGGGAAACTGGACGATGGCTGTCGCGCGCTACAACGCCGGTCCGACTAACGTTGTCGGCCAAAGACGCTACATCTGCAGTGTCATCGGCAGCCTTGTCGCCAGCGGATTTGGGTCGTGGACGAGCAAGGCCCGCGATTTTTGCGCCGAGCGCACTGCGTCACGATGACCCTGTGGATAACCGCCAGCCTCGCGCAAGCAACTTCAACTCTAATACTTCACACGTGAAACGGAGGATAATCGATGAGTCTGTATGGGGTGATGCGCACAGGCGGCTCCGGCATGAACGCGCAGTCGAACAAACTGGCGACGGTCGCTGACAATATCGCCAACGTGAATACCACAGGCTACAAGCGCGCCTCGACGGAATTCTCCTCCCTTATCCTTCGCAGCGGAACCGGAAACTACAATTCCGGCAGCGTCGAGACGCAGGTTCGTTACGCGATCTCTGATCCCGGTACGGCGAATTACACGACTTCTGCGACCGATATGATGATTCAGGGCAATGGCTTTTTCGTCGTCAGCGATGCGGGTGGCACGCCTTACCTCACGCGCGCTGGCTCTTTCGTTCCGGATGGCCAGGGCAATCTCTACAATACCGGTGGCTACTATCTGATGGGCTACAACATCAAGAATGGTGCCCAGCCGAACGTCGTTGCCAACGGCCTCGGCAATCTCGAGGTCGTAAACATCGCGCAGCAGTCCTTGCTGGGAAATCCGACGACCCAGGCAGGTATCAGTAGCGCCAACCTGGATTCCAATGCTGCGATCAGCGCCGGACCGCCGAACTTTACGTCGAAAACGTCGGTCATCACCTACGATAATATTGGAAATGCGGTGAAACTTGACATGTATATGTTCAAGACAGCCGCCAATACATGGGATGTGCAGATCTACAACAGCGCAGGCGCGGCAGCAGGCGGCGGCTTCCCCTATGCAGCCGGGTCGCAGCTGGGCACCACCCAGACATTTACCTTCGACGTCAGCGCCACCGGCAAGGGCCGCCTCGCTGCCGCGAGCCCGACCTCGATGGCCTTCACAATCCCGGGCGGCTCGCCCGTCACTTTCGATATGTCGAGTATGACGCAGGTCGCGGACGAGTTCCAGTTCAAGGCCACGACCAACGGCAACGCGCCGAGCGCGCTCGACCGTGTGGAGGTGAGCTCAGACGGCACCATGTATTCGATCTTCGACGACGGCACGCGAATCGCGAGCTACAAGATCCCGCTGGCGACGGTACCGAGTCCCGACAATCTCTCGCCCGAAGTCGGGAATGTCTATTCGATCAGCACCAACTCCGGCAACATCCAGGTCGATTTCGCGGGCAATAGCGGTCTCGGTACCATCAAGCCGGAAGCGCTCGAAGCATCCAACGTCGATCTGGCCAACGAGCTCACGGCGATGATCGAGTCGCAGCGTGGCTACACCGCGAATTCCAAGGTGTTCCAGACCGGCGCTGACCTGCTCGACGTACTCGTCAACCTGAAGCGCTAGCGCACAGCGCGGATCACTGACGGGAGTCTCCAATGTCACTTACGGTCGCACTCAATTCGGCCCGCTCGTCGCTTATGGCGTCGGGCGTCCAGTCTTCCGTCATCTCGCGCAACGTCGCCGGCCTGCATCAGGACGGCTACTCCCGCAAGAATGCTCTGATCGTTTCCCAGCCGGGCAGCGGTGTCTATGTCAGTGGTATTCAGCGGGCCGCCAGCGCCGGCTTGTTCAACAATGTCGTCAAGGCGGTATCGAACACCGCACAGCAGGATGCCCTTTATAACGGTCTGCAGAAGGTTGCGGCTGTCACCATCGACGACCCCGAGCTCGATCAGTCTGCCGCGGCGCAACTGGCCAAGCTGAAAAGCGCCCTGCAGCAATATGCATCGGCGCCGGATAACGTAACGTTCGCGAATTCCGCCGTCACGGCGGCCAAAAATGTTGCCGCATCGCTGAACGATTCGACCAACACCGTGCAGACTGTTCGCGCGGATGCCGACGCCGAAATGGCGACGTCGGTCGGGAATATCAATCAGCTTCTGGCGCAATTCGAGACGGTCAATACGGCGATCATCAAGGGAACGATCTCTGGCTCCGACGTCACCGACTACCTTGATACGCGCGATAGTATCCTGTCGAAGCTGTCCCAGGAGGTTGGGATCACGTTTGCCACCCGCGCAAACAATGACATGGTTGTCTATACGGATTCCGGGGTCACGTTGTTCGAGCGTACCGCTCGCTCCGTAACCTTCGCTCCGACAAATTCCTACACGGCCACCACAACGGGTAACGCTGTGGTCATCGATGGCGTTCCCGTTACCGGCGCTAACGCGATCATGCCGATCGGCTCCGGCAAGCTCGCTGGTCTCGCGACGCTTCGCGACGGCAAGATGGTGACCTATCAGAATCAGCTCGACGAAGTTGCGCGCGCCGTGATCGAGATTTTTGCCGAGAAGGATCAGAGTGCTGCCGCTGGACCAGACCAAACCGGCCTCTTCACCTATGCCGGTGGACCCGGAATGCCGACCACGGGCGTGATCAATACCGGACTCGCCGGCACGATCAAGGTGACAGCCTTGGTCGATCAGGCCCTTGGCGGCAATCCGAGCCTGATCCGCGATGGTGGGATCAATGGCGTTAATTACGTCTACAATGCCGGCGGTGAGGCGGGTTTCTTCGCCCGCATTCAAGGCCTCGTCGATGGCATGGCGGCATCCCGAACCTATGATCCGGCCGCGCTCGGCAAGCCTAGCGGCAGCCTCGTCGACTTTGCCGGCTCCTCGGTGAGTTGGCTGGAATCGCAACGCAAGAGCGTCGGCGACGACGCCACCTATAGCCAGACGCTCCTGGAGCGCAGCGCCGATGCGTTGTCGAACGTCAATGGCGTCAACATGGATGATGAGATGACCTTCATGTTGCAGGTCGAGCGCACTTTCTCGGCATCGTCGAAGCTGATCTCAACGATTGACGACATGCTGAAAGAACTTCTGATGGCGGTGGGGTAATCGATATGGCTACAAATTTCATTTCATCGAACTCGATTTCGACCACCCTGCGCATCTCCGCGTCGAAAAGCCAGGTGGCGATCTCAAAGGCCACCAAGGAGGCGACGACAGGAAGGCTCGCTGACGTCGGGGGGAGTCTTGGTGCACTCACGGGTCGCGACGTGACCCTGCGTGCGGAGCTTCTCGATATGGAGAAAATCGTCGATACCAATGCACTCGTGAGTGCCCGCCTGGACGTCACGCAGGAGCGTGTTTCGCAATTGATCGAGACGGCACAGTCCTTCCAGAAGGATCTGCTGGCGGCGCGCAATTCGGCAAATGGCGGCGTCATCATCGCCCAGCCGGCGGCGTCGAACCTCCAGTCGCTTCTTACGACGCTCAATGTTTCGATGGACGGGCAATATCTGTTCGCCGGCATCAACACGGCGCAACAGCCGATGACGCCTTATCAGACCGGTTCAGCCAGCAAGACGGCGATCGATGCGGCTTTTACTGCCGCCTTTGGTTTTCCGCCCGGTGACGTGGCTGCCGTAAATATAACCCCCGCCGCCATGAATAACTTCCTCGACAATGCGTTTGCGACCGAATTCGACGATCCGGCCTGGGGAGCGAACTGGTCTTCGGCATCCGATCAGGTCATGCGCAGTCGCATCTCTACGACACAAACCGTCGATTCTTCCGCCAGCGCCAATGACAAGGCATTCCGGAACCTGGCGATGGCCTACACGATGCTCAGCGGGCTTGGTCTGGAAACTCTGAATCAGAGCGCGTTCCAGGCCGTTACAGACAAGGCGCTGCTGCTGGTCGGCGGTTCGGTGTCCGACCTTGCGAGTGTCGGTGCACGCCTCGGAACCGCGCAGGAACAGACAACAAATGCTACCAGTCGTCTCAAGGTGCAGACCGACATCGTCAACAAGCAGATCAACGCGATGGAAGTGGTCGATCCGGAAGAGGCATCCGTCCGGGTCAACTCTCTGAAAAATCAGTTGGAGATGTCGCATGCGCTGACCGCGCAAATTCAGAACCTCAGCATCCTCAATTATCTCTGATAGGTGGGCTGATCTATGAAGCAACAGGTTATCGATTGAAATGACACTGGCAGGTTACGACGCGGAAATCGAGGATAGCGGCCGCGAGGCGCGATCCAGGGAACAACAAGCGCTGAATCACGGAATTAAACTACTTCAGAAAATCCAGAGCGGAGCGCTTGCTTCATCCGAAGAAACAGACGCCTTACTCTATATTCGTAATCTCTGGACCTTCTTCATACAAGATCTGTCGAATCCACGAAACGGCCTGCCGGAGCAGTTGCGAGCGCAACTGATTTCGATTGGTCTCTGGGTCATCAAGGAAGCCGAGCGCCTCCGGGAAGGGCAGTTGTCGGACGTGAGCGATCTCGTTGCGATCAATATCGTCATCCGGGATTCGCTGGCATGAAGAAGCCAATGTGCATATCGCTGCGATCGGGCGAGAAAATCTATATTAACGGCGCAGTTCTGCGGGTCGATCGCAAGGTGACGCTGGAACTGATCAACGACGTGACCTTCCTGCTGGAAAGCCAGGTCATGCAGGTCGCCGATGCGACAACGCCGCTTCGGCAGCTCTATTTCGTCGTGCAACTGATGTTGATGAGCCCGAGCGATATCGAACAGGCGCGTGCGGTCTTTGGACATCAGCGCTGCGCGATCTACGCGGCGGCCGACAACAAGGAATTGTTGCAGGGCCTCGATGCGATCGAGGAGCTCGTCGAGGCGAAGCGCTATTACGAGGCGTTGCGGAAGATACGGGTTCTGTTCGAAGTCGAACAGGCGATCCTGAGCGGCGCCGACATGCTGCTGCCGGTCGTAGCCTAACCAAGGGAGAGCGAGATGATCGTCAACGGCGTAGATACCGCGAAATCCACAACAAACACGACGTCGACGACGTCGTCGACCAACATGATCGACTACAATGGCTTCCTGCAGCTTCTGATCGCGCAGATGCGCAACCAGGATCCCACCAATCCGACCGATTCAACCGAATATATGAGCCAGCTTGCACAGCTGTCGTCCGTCGAGCAGGCGGTTCAGACCAATGCAAAGCTCGATACGCTGCTGTCGACCAGCGCAATGTCTCAGGCTGAAGGGCTGATCGGCCGCACCGCGTCGTTCACGGACGAATCCGGCACGAACACGACCGGCAAGATCAAGGAAGTCTATATCATTCAGGGCGGTGCGGTCGCGACGCTCGAGAACGGGGTCAAGGTTTCTCTTGGACCCGGCATCACGATCAGCTGAGCCATGAACGAGCGCGACGCCCTCGATATCGCCCAACAGGCGATCTGGACCATCATCGTTGCCGCCGGCCCGGCGGTCGGTTCCGCGATGTTCGTCGGCATCGTCATTGCCCTCCTGCAGGCGCTGACCCAGGTACAGGAAATGACGCTGACCTTCATCCCCAAGATCGTGGTGATGTTAATCGTGGTCGCCGTCACCGGCTCCTTCATGGGAGCCCACATCTTTGCCTTCACCGAAGTGCTCTACGGCCGGATCGAGCGCGGCTTCTAGCCGCCACAGTCTTCACCATCTTCACGCAAGGTCGGCGCTGCACAGTGCGGCCATGATATTCGCGCGAGACTTGCCATGGCCGACGTAATGATTTCAGCCCTGCCGGCCGAACGGCGGGCCGGCACGGACGTGGCCTTTGCATTCGGCATCGTCACCATTCTGGTGATGCTGGTGCTGCCGGTTCCGACGATCCTGATCGACCTCGGCCTGGCCTTCTCGATTGCGTTGTCCGCGCTGATCCTAATGGTGTCGCTGTGGATTCAGCGGCCGCTGGATTTCTCGGCATTTCCGACCGTGCTACTGATCGCGACCATCCTGCGTTTGGCGCTCAACGTCGCGACCACACGCGTGATCCTGTCGCATGGCGGTGAGGGAGAACACGCCGCCGGCTATGTCGTCGCCGGCTTCGCCAAATTCGTGATGGGCGGTGATTTCGTCATCGGTCTGATCATCTTTGCAATTCTCGTTACCGTGAATTTCGTAGTGATCACCAAGGGTGCGACGCGTATCGCCGAAGTCGGTGCTCGTTTTTCGCTTGACGCCATTCCGGGCAAGCAAATGGCGATCGACGCCGACCTGTCGGCGGGTCTGATCGATGACAAGGAAGCGCAGCGCCGGCGCCACGAGCTGGAGGAGGAGAGTTCGTTCTTCGGCGCCATGGATGGTGCCTCGAAATTCGTGCGCGGCGACGCCATTGCCGGCCTAATCATCACTGCCATCAACATCTTTGGTGGCATCATCATCGGCGTCACTCATCATGGCATGGAACTGTCACGCGCCGCTGACGTCTTCACCAAGCTCTCCGTTGGTGACGGCCTGGTCTCGCAGATCCCCGCGCTGATCGTGTCGCTCTCGGCCGGTCTGCTCGTCTCCAAGGGCGGCACCCGCGGCTCTGCCGAGCAGATGGTGCTGAAGCAGCTCGGAAAGTATCCGCGCGCCCAGTCAGTTGCCGCGATGATGATGTTTGCGCTCGGTCTGCTCCCCGGCCTGCCATTCCTGCCCTTCGCGCTGCTTGGCAGCGCCATGGCCTTCATGAGCTTTACGCTCCCGCGCCAGCAGGCCGCCCGCGCGAAGGTGGAACAGGCGCGCGTCGCGCAGGTTCAGGAAAAGGTGCAGATCGAGAACAGGGATTCCGTCAAGGAATTGCTCAAGACCTCCGATGTCGAGCTCTGCGTCGGTAGCCAGCTTGCGATCCAGATGCTGAATGCCCATGGGGAATTGGCGCATCGCGTCGCCAAGGTTCGGCGGCGTTTCGCTGCCCAATATGGCTTCGTCATTCCCGAGATCAAGCTGACCGACGACCTCTCCATCGGGCCGAAGTCATATCGTATCAAGATCTACGGCACCGTCGTGGCCCATCACGAATTGCGCATTGGCGAGTCCCTCGTGTTGTTTGACGGCGATAGGAAGCCCGATGTTCCGGGCGACGAGACGATCGAGCCCGCTTTCGGCATGAAGGCGATGTGGGTTCCGGAGACTTTCATCGACGAAGTCAAACAGGATGGCTTCAAGATCGCGGACAATATCTCGGTGCTGCTCACGCATCTCAGCGAGGTCGTCCGCAACAATCTGGCCCAGCTCCTTACCTACAAGGACACCCGCGCACTGATCGATCGGCTCGATCCCGAATACAAGCGGTTGATCGAGGATATGGTGCCATCGCAGATTTCCTATTCAGGGCTGCAGGCGGTGTTCAAGCTTCTGCTGGCAGAGCGTATCTCGATCCGCAATCTGCACCTCATTCTGGAAGCCATCGCCGAGATCGCGCCGCATGTGCGTCGGTCCGAGCATGTGGCCGAGCACGTACGGATGCGTATTGCGCAGCAGATCTGCGGCGATTTCGCCGACAACGGCGTGCTCAAGGTGCTCCGCCTTGGCAATCGCTGGGACCTCGCCTTTCATCAAAGCATCAAGCGCGACGGCAAGGGTGAGATCGTGGAATTCGACGCCGATCCGCGGCTGGTCGAGCAATTTGCGGATGACGTGTCGGTTGCAGTTCGTAAGGCGGCCGCGAATGGCGATACCGCGGTGCTGGTCGCGCCGCCTGACGTCCGTCCTTATGTGCGCATGATCACCGAACGTATGTTCCCCACGCTGCCGGTGCTGTCGCATGTGGAGATTGCGCGGGGGGCCGAGGTGATGTCGCTCGGAGCCGTGTCTTGATCGCAAGCAGCTCCGCCTCCATCCTGGCCACGTTCCTGATCTTTTGCCGCATCGGAACTTGCATGATGGTGGCGCCGGGCTATTCCCGCGTCAATATCCCGACACAGATCCGGTTGTTCCTCGCCATCAGCGTCACCTTGATGCTCACACCTCTGCTGGAGTCTACGGTCCGGCCTGCTGTGGAAGCGGCAACGGCGCCGGACCTCCTCCGCTTGATCATGTCCGAGCTGATGGTGGGCCTTGTCATCGGACTCACTGCACGCATGTTCTTCGCGGCGCTGGAAACGATGGCTACATTCGTCGCGTCGGGGATCGGTCTGACCCTCCCTGGTGTCGCCGACGATGGCGAGCATGTGCCGGCGCTGGTGCCGCTGATCACGCTGACTGCGACGGTGGTCTTCTTTGTAACCGACCAGCATTGGGAATTGTTGCGCGGCCTGGTCGGGTCCTATCAGATCTGGTTGCCGGCAACCGGGATCAGCGCCGAGGGCGGGTTAACGCAACTCGTAGATCATCTCTCCATGGCCTTTACGCTGGCGCTCCGGGTCGCCAGTCCCTTCGTCGTCTATGCTGTCATCGTCAATTTCGCGGTTGGTCTCGCCAATAAACTGACGCCAAGCATTCCCGTCTACTTTATCTCGATTCCCTTTGTACTCACTGGCGGTCTGCTGCTGCTCTATCTCACGGGCCGCGAAATGGTGCTGCAATTCAGCATCGCTTTCGCATCCTGGCTGTCCGGGTGACGAACCATGCAGAAGCGCGACCACAAGATCCGCCGTATCGCCGCCGTGCAGGCAAGGCTGCACCGGATTGCCGAGTGGCAGCTGATGGAATGCCAGGCACGGGAGAACCAGCTCGAGGAGAAGCAGCGCCTCATTCTGGAAGGGTTCAATGATGAGAGCAAGCTTCCGGATTTGGCCGTGCAGACCGCCAGCCAAAGTCTGCGCGCCGCTAGCATCGAGCAAGGCGTCGTAGCCAAGACCAGGGAAAGACTGGCGGCGCACGCGCGCGACGAAGGCCGCAAGCTGAAACATGCGCTGAAGATGGTGAAGTCGGCGGTCGGGCGCACGGTTCGGGCCGACGAAAAGCGGGTTCTGGACGACGAAATCGACAAGGCCGCACGGCGGTCGATCGAGGGAGCATAGACCGATGGGAATTCTGACAGTTGCGCAGGGTATGTCATGACAGTCGCCCCGGTATCTAATGATCTGATCGCGGATGTCATGAAGGCGGCCGATCCGGCCGCCCAGCGCGTAGCGGCGACCAGGCTCGAGCGGATGGCGCCGGCAGACAAAGCGAATTTTGCATCCGCGATCGCCGAAGAGTTCGCTGCGGGCCAGACGGCGCAGAGCGCGACGGCTGTACCGATCAGCGGCGGAGAGGTCGCGACGACGCCGATCATCCGGAAGGCAGAAGGAAGCAATCCGACTTATCGCAAGTTCGAAGCCTTCGTGCTGCAGATGTTCGTGGAAACGATGCTGCCGAAGGACGCCGAGGACGTCTTCGGCAAGGGTACTGCCGGCAATATCTGGCGTTCGATGCTCGCCGAGCAGATCGGCAATGAAATGGCCAAGGGCAACGGCGTCGGCATCGCCAAGCAACTGGCAAAATCGCGCCCGACATCGGCTCCCACCTCCGAAGGCTAACGGCCGATTCCGGCCATGACAGTAGAGATCGACATGGAACAGATCGAACAGCAGACCTCAATCATCCCCGTCGAAGCGCAGGCTCTGGCCCTGCCTGAGAATGACCTTCCTGAATCGGCGGCACAGGAAGCCCCGATTTTCGGCGAGGCGGACGATGTGCCTGGCCAATGGCTCGGCACCCAAAGCAGCGCGCTGAGCGCGATCGATCGGCTGAAAGCGACCATCGACGAGGAGACGGAGAAGCTTGAGGTTCGCGCGGTAGTGGATTTCGACGGCTTCAGCCAGCGCAAGAACCGTGGCCTGCTCGAACTGACTCGGGCAATGCGGCTGACTCAGGACATCAAGAATGATCCGCGCGTCACGCCGCAACTCACACTGTTGCGTGCGAGCCTGATCCGTAATCAAGCTGCGTTGCAGATCCATCTCGATGCAGTGCGTGAGGTCTCGGCCATCATCGCGCGTTCGATCCAGGAGGTTGAATCGGACGGCACCTACTCACTGGCGATCGCAGGCAAGCGCAAATGATGAAGCTGCTGATCACGGGCATTTGGGCCTGCCTCGTCACTGTGGGTACCAGTTTCGGGATCTCCTACTGGAAGGAGACTGCGGCTGCATTGCCCGCGAAGCAGGACCAACCTGAAGGTCTGGTCTATGAAAAGGTCAAGGTGATCAATGTGCCGATGATCGCCGACGGCAGCGTTCAGGGCTATATCGTCACCCAGCTCGTCTTCACTGCTAACGCCAAAGTCCTGCGTCAGCTTCCGGTGCCGCCGGAGCCGTTCGTCGTCGATGAAGCATTCCGTATGATCTATGGCGACCAGAAGCTCGATTTCAAGAATCTCGGTCGTTACGACCTCACACAATTCGCGCAGACGGTGCGCGCGCAGGTCAACAAGCGTCTGCAGACGGAGGCGCTGCAGGAAGTCCTAGTGCAGGATTTCAATTATGTGTCGAAGGATCAGATTCGCCGCTGAGACTACAACGGGTGGTCATCGCTGTGGTACGGTGACGCTCGATGATCTAGCGTGGTGGATGTGTGGTACTTCGCGTTGCGCGAGAAGCTCTGTGTCTTGCACAGCAGTTCGAGGAGGCGGTGGACGCCAACGCCGTGGTCGGCGTCCTCTTGCGCGTAAGGCGTGAGCCTTAGTTCGCCTTTGAAACAGGCGCTTCGTTAGCGGGACGAGACTTCAGATCGTCCAATCGGTAACCCATATAACGCTTCGATTCGATCGGGTCGAAGCCGAGATGATCGCGTAGCTTCTTGCGCAGCTTGCTCACATGGCTCTCGATCACATTCTCATCGAAGCTCGCATCGAACAGACCGTAGATAGCGTTGAAGAGCTGGGTCTTCGTCAGCCATTTGCCCTGATGCCCGACCAGGTGTTCGAGAATGCGTAGTTCGCGTCGTGGCAGAATCAAAGTGCGACCGGCAACCTCCGGGTCGCGGCCATCGAGAAAGACACGAATTACGCTCGTTTGTGCCGGTTCATGCTGATCGATGGTGCGGCGGCGAATAACTGCCGTTCGTGCCATGATCTCCCGGACGTGGACCGGTGCGTGAACGACGTCATCGACGCCAGCTTCGAATAACTCAATGGTCTGCTTGAGGTGCTTCAGGCTGTTGAGCGCAATAATCGGCGCCCGTGACCTGTTGCGGATACTGGATGGGATGCTCGTCCGATCCGGACAATCGCCCAGCAGAAAGGCCCGAATGACAGTTAAATCATTACCAACGGCACATTCCAGCCAATCGCGAAAGTCTGTAGAAGTGAAGCCAATCGATACAACCCCTTCGCGATCAAACCCGGCCGCATAGCCTTGTGTGACGCCCTCTCGGTCATCGATTACAACAAACATTTTAATCCCCTGCGTGTTCGCCTTGATATCGTTATGGGGTCGAATTAGGCGCACTCGCCCCATTTTTGTCTTGAAGACGCAACACAACAGTTACTTGAGCGGATGGATGGGCCTTTGAGCGATTCGCTGACTTGCAAATGGGAGGCCCGGTCGCTTTTTACGGGATACCCAATGCTGTGATGCGGTCAGCTCACATTCTCCGGCTTGCATTCATCCGTAGTTTCAGAGAGCTCCCTCTCGCTATGTGAACACGACATGACATCTCATGGTCGTGCACGGTCGGTGGCAGAACCGAACCAGCGCTAATGTCAAAACGGGGGAGGTGGCCGATCGCGTGCCGTATCGTCGATATCTGGCGCTTTGATCGGCTGAACTTGCCCGAGTTGTCACACACGCGAATCGGCATACTGGTCATCAAGATGATACCGCATCATCAAGTAGTCGAGGTGCACAAATTTGCAAAGAGTCGTGCATGCAAACCATGCAGTTGAAGCAAACTAACAAGTGGATAATTCATGAAGGGCGACGATTTAGTCGGCCCCTTTTTGCATCGAACTATCTCACAGCGTGTCGTCACAGATGCAATCGCGACTTCACCGGTTTGAACCAGTGCAGTACCACACGGAAAAACGCATTGATTGTCGTGCGCGGGCATATGGAGCGAGAGTCTGTTCGTCATGTGCGGGGCAGCAACATGCGATTGCGTGGGTCCGATATCAGTCGGCATCGGCCAATACTGATATCCGCTCTCAAGAGCGTGCCATATAGGGCGCTCGGATCGCTCGATACGAATCCGAAGTTGCCGATCTTGTCGGCGTCGTCCTTGGTAGTCATCCAGCGTGTCACGAGCATCCTGCCTGTGCGTGGCCGTTAGTATCGATCAGTCAGATCGAGGCATCAATTCAGCGACCTGAAAGGATGACGCCTCTGCTGGTCAGAACCTGCCAGCGGTTGTTTTCGTTCTTGATTTCCTGGATCCGCCCGAGAGCAGGGACATCCTGCCCCGGCACGACCTCAATCACGCCGGTCTTCCCCTCGAGCACTGCGACGCCATCATAGGCGCGGCGCACGTGCCAGCCGGGAATAACTTCGCGTGACGTATTTGCTGGCCGTTGCGCCTGAGGCTGCACCGTGCCGGTGATATCGGCAGTATTCGCCAGCGTGGCTGCGACCTGTACCGCTTGCGCTTTCTCATCGGCAATGCGTGCAAATTTCGCAGCCAGAGCGGTTTGTTCGCGGTCGGCACGATCTTGTGCGCGGCTTGCCTGTTCGGCGGCCTGCGTACGGGCAGCTTCAGCGGCAGCGCGACTGCTCGCCACATCGCCGGTCATCTCCGCAACTTGCCGTCGTAGCTGCGCGACGGAATCGCGAATGCTGCGAAGATCCGCATCAGATACGGCTGAAGATGTCATCGGCCGCAGGAGCAGATAGGCAATCGCGCCAGCGGAAACGAGCGTTGACAGGCCGACGACCATCGCCAGGGAGAAGAATGGAGCTTTCCATGCCGGCGATTGTAACGGTCTTGCGACAATACGGGCGGGCGGCACAGTGAAGCGCACCTTTGCCTTGATCGGCTCTTCGCGGGTGGAAATGCGAGCGCGTTGCATATTCGCCCGCGCTTCGCTGGCCAGAAGCTCGTCGATCGCAGCGGCAGCAGCGATATGAGGTTTTGGCGTGGAGTGTGAATTCGGTGATTGCTCACGAAACAGGCTGCCGTTTTCCACAGCGGTCGACTGTGAATCCGACGGTTTCTTGGACATCGTCATGCTGATCTTTGCATTGGTCATGACTGTCTGCAGTGGCAATCAAATCGTAAGAGCGGCGTAACAAGCGAAGCTTGCGCGAAGCCGTCGAGATAGATGTGTGCGCAAACGATCAACCGACGGTCGATCTTCATCGCACGACGATGCAGATCGTTCGAACGATGATCGGGTGCCGTCCGCACTGATATGTCGTGCACAAGAGCGCATAGGAGTTGTGTAGTTATCGGTGTGGTCTTCGTGTGGTCACGAGATGCTAGCCGCTCATCTCACGATCGTCACGGGGTGGCGATTTGATCGAAGAATGGAGAATGGCGCACGCACGATCAATGAGATGCGAGACAATCAAATTAAAGTCGACCCAAAGAATATTGAAATTGATTCGTAAAAATATAGATGAGTCGAGCTGCCTCACTCCAAAGTCTATCAGATCAAATCGGTAAATCCGCGCATTGAGTTAAATGCCGTAAATCTTGATAATAGATCGATAGGGGCTATTCATCGGTTGATGAAGTGGCGTTTTAAGAAACCGACACTATTGCCGTGGCCATGGATATCGATCTCAAAAGCCTTCGCGATTACGTGAAATTGTTGAAAGCCGAGCGGCAGGATTCGCCGATCGGCAAGATCAAATCCGGCGCGACTGAAATTATTCGAAAGAACCTTCGGGAACTGGAGCGGATGCACCGTGAAGACGGCGCAACGTGGACCGAAATTGCTGCGGGCCTTGCTGCGCAGGGCGTTACCCAGGGTGATGGTCAGCCCATCACTGGCCGTCGCCTCACAGCTCTGATGCATAATATCAGGGTGCAGGAAGAACGGAGTCTCGCCCGGGGGAAGGCGCTTGGTGATGCGCCTGATCAGGATCCGCCCGAACCACAAGGTACTGCCGACTGAGTCTCGTTGCGAATTGTCAAATTCGATCCATTCAAAATGAGTCCCTTGTTGACGACCTTCTGTCACCAAGATCGTTGGAGTGGATCGAGTTGAAAGAGGACGGGCATGGTGCTCCCGCCGCATTGCGGCATGGGCTCTGCCTTTCGCATTCGCTCGACATTGATTGTCTTGTTGGCGCCTGTCCTTCAGCTCCGACAGTTCGGTTATCTGACGTGCCGACGCTCGGCCTTGTCCACCCTGATATGCGATCAGCTTCATGACCCGCCAGGTATGGATCCAGTCCGCCGCGCGCTCAGGATGTCATGCTTCATCATGTCCTGTAGAGGATGTGGCTGCAGCGCGTGGTGCACCCAGTTGAAGACATGGAATATGGGTGGTGGCGCGGGGGTCGCTCATCGACTGATCCTGCCGCGTCAGCGGTTGCGGTGCGGAAAGCGAAAATTGGAATGCCCGCCGACCTTCAACAGGTTGAGCAGCAGTCCCCGCCGAGTGTTGTAGATACTGCAGCCGGTGCAGCAAGCGGATGAAGGGTGTCGGATCGCAGGCGGCTTTGGGAGAGGCTAAAAGGCGCCTTGAGGCCAGCTCGCCAAAAACGCTTGCAGACGGGCATGTTGCAGCCTTCTTCGCCCTCGTCAGACGCGCTTTTTTGTTGCATTCATGTCGTGTCGCGCATCAATCCGTGATGGTGATACCCGTTCTATTGCAACTCCCGTGAGCTGGCCTCGTCTGTTAAGGAATTCCATCGGTGAGTGCGACGGCAGAAAGCCCAAATAGGACCAGACCGAGAATCCTCGAATTGGGCTCCTGGCACTACTGCAAGGATATCTATCCCGAAGAGACGGATGTGCTTTGGACGGGGGAACGTCCGATCCCTCGCGGGCGAGCGGCGAAAGGCTTTGCCGACTGCACGCCCTGGCGATTCATCAAAGCGATGCGTGAGGCGCGACGCGGGAAATACAACCTGATCATCGTCTATATGCCACTACGCCCGGCGTGGCATCCGCGCTACTGGCTACGCGCTTTCTTCCGGCAGCCGCTTCGCCCGCTCTCCGCGATGACAAGAGTGTTCGGCGTCTCTTGGCTACGATTCGTGAAGCCTCCCGTGCCGATCGCCGTTCTGGATATGAACGACGCCTTCATCGTCGGCTCGCATAACTTTTTTCTGCTCGACAAGGCTACCGCGGCTTTTAAACGCGAGCTTCCCGTCGATCGGTGGCACATTCTCTGCCACTCGGCCCATCCGGCACTTCCGACGCGGCGCATACGGCGCAATCGGCGCTGGAACGAACGTCTGGCGAAGATCCGCCCCATTTCGCTTCCTGCAACAAGGATCGATACCGATAGCGAACCTCCGGAAAAGACATCTGACGTGTTTTTCGTTGGCGAGGTTGCGGAAAATTCGTGGGTGCGCCGTGTCGGTCTTTCAGAACTCGAGGCGTTGAGAAGCAAGGGTCTCAAGGTCGATATTCCGCATGAGAGGCTACCGCATGACGAGTTCCTGCGGCGGCTTTCCAGCGCATGGCTGGCCTGGTCGCCGTCGGGCTATAGCTGGGAGTGCTATCGAACCGCCGAGGCGGCGCAATGCCTGACGGTGCCGGTTCTCAACTATCCGACGGTCGAGCGTCACGCGCCCGTTCGAGAACACGAGCATGTTCTGCTGTACGACGTAACCCCGGGCAGTCTGTCGGCCGTGATCGAGCGCGGACTGAGCGACAAGCCGCATCTGCGCCAGATGGCACTGGATCTGCGCGAGCATGTTCGCAAATATCATCTGCAGGACGCGATGGTCGATTATGTCATCGACGAGACGCTGCGTGCTGATGGTTGAACGGCTTTAACGGAGGCAAAGCTCTGAGGCGCAATCCGTTGGGCTTGACCCCGCAAAGGCCGCCTAGCGCGGCGCGGCAAGATCTGGCGCACCCGACACGATTCGAACGTGTGACCTTTGCCTTCGGAGGGCAACGCTCTATCCAGCTGAGCTACGGGTGCTTGAGCGTCCATTTAGCCGATTGACCGGGCGGCGGCAACGGCTGGCCGGGGCCGGATTCGGCGAAAATGGCTCGGTTAGAGGGCTCGGCGCCTTCTTTCAGGCGATGGTCACACGTTCGAAGCGTGCCGGGATGCGCAGAAGCGCTCGCGCCGCGGGTGTGGCGGGTATTTCGCGCGGGCGAAGGGACGAGGTTGTGCCCGTGATTGTCCTGGAACCCCGCCCATTTGCTCAATCACCCGGTGTTTGGCAACGGGACGTCGTCCGATTGCGAATGCTGAACCTAGAACAGGAGCCGAGTGACATAACTGCGGCTACCTAGGCGCCATTCTGCGAACCGACCCAGGCGCCGGCCGTTCCCGCGTTGAACATCGGAGGACGTCCCATGAATGCGAACCAGGCTCTTTGGGAGAAAGGCGATTTCACCCGTATCGCGGAGACGATGCGCGCCAGCGGCGAGGCGCTCGTTGCGTCGATCGGGATCACGCGCGGAAGTGACGTGCTCGATCTTGGATGCGGAGACGGAACGACGGCAATTCCCGCAGCAAAAGCCGGGGCAAACGTCACAGGCGTCGATATCGCGCGCAATCTGGTGGACGCTGGCAACAGGCGCGCGATGGCGGAAGGGCTTACGTGTCGTTTTCAGGAAGGCGATGCGTCGAATCTGAAAGATATCAAGGACGACAGTTTCGATCTCGTTGTCAGCATCTTTGGCGCGATGTTCGCGCCCAGGCCATCGGATGTCGCCAGGGAAATGGTTCGCGTCACGCGGCCAGGCGGCCGGATTGTGATGGGAAACTGGATCCCGAACGATCCCACTCTGGTGGCGCAGATCCTCAAGATCAGCTCGTCCTATTCGCCGCCGCCGCCGGAAGGGTTCGTAAGTCCCATGACCTGGGGGCTCGAGGACAATGTTGTCGAGCGCTTCACCTCGGCCGGCATTCCGAAGCCAAATATCTCATTCGCTCGTGACTCCTACGAATTCAACTTTGCCGGACCGCCGGCAAAGTTCGTCGACCAGTTCAAGGCATATTACGGCCCGACCATGAATGCCTTCGATGCGGCTGAAAAAGACGGTCGCGCCGATACCTTGAAGGGCGAGCTTGTAAAGCTGTTCGAGAGCCAGAACAGAAGCTCTGATCCTTCGAGGACATCGGTGAAAGCTACGTTCTTGCGCGTGACTGTCCGCAAACCGTGACATGACTGCAAGCGAGCTGCTGCACAGCCAATTTGTGCATGGGGCTGTGCAGCAGGCGGGCAATCCCCATCGTGTTTGCTCTGCAGCATGTGGAAGTACACTTGACATGGATCACGAAACGATCACGTTGGCCTCAATCAAGTGAACGCCGGCCCAAAATGGCGTCACGACCTCAGGGAGGAACCAATGTTCACAAGACGCGGTGTTCTGCTCTCTTCAATCGCGGGAGCGGTCGTGCTCAGCAATAGATTTGCGGTTGGCAAGGCCGCGCAGCCGGCGACGCCGGTGAATTTCCAGGTGCCTGCAGACGCCTGCGACTGTCACACCCATATTCATGGCGATCCCGAAAAATTCCCGTTTTTTGCAGGCCGCGTCTACACGCCGGAACTGGCGTCGCCGGAGGAAATGGCGGCGCTGCACAAGGCACTCGGCGTCAAGCGCGTGGTGATCGTCACGCCCAGCATCTACGGCACTGATAATTCGGCGACCCTGTTCGGCATGAAGGCGCGGGGCAACGATGCGCGCGGCGTTGCTGTTATCGATGACAAGACACCGGAGAGCGAGCTCGACGCCATGAAGGCCGCCGGCATTCGCGGCATGCGGATCAATCTTGCGACCAGCGGCGTGAGCGACCCCGCCATCGGCAAGCAGCGTCTGCTGGCTGCGATCGAGCGCATGAAGACGCGCGGCTGGCACATCCAGATGTTCACCAATCTGCCATTGGTATCTGCGATCAAGGAGGTTGTTGCCAGTGCGCCGATGCCGCTGGTGTTCGATCATTTCGGCGGCGCGGAAGCCAAGCTCGGGCTGGATCAGCCGGGCTTTGCGGACCTGCTCGACCTCGTCAAAGCCGGCAAGGCCTATGTGAAGATTTCCGGCGCCTACCGCGCTTCGACGCAAGGGCCGGATTACCCGGACGTCGCACCGCTGGCGAAGGCGCTGATCGCCGCCAATCCGGAGCGGATCATCTGGGGCACCGACTGGCCGCATCCGGATTCGGTGACGCCGGCTGGCAGGAAGCCGACCGAGGTCACGCCGCTCTTTCAGATTGACGACGGCCGCCTGCTGAACCAGCTCGCGGTGTGGGCGCCCGACGCGGCACTTCGCAAGACAATCCTCGTCGACAATCCCGCACGGCTTTACGGCTTCTGACCGCTGGCGTCACCTCGCCGCCTTCTTTGTCCCGCAAGAGTTCCGGATCGGCGGAACTCTAGTCTCTGCCAGAGGTTTGCCCCCGACCGCGACGGGCGGTCGAGGGAGCCCCATGCTGTCAAATCTGCAGGTGTTGCGCGGCATAGCTGCCCTTGGCGTGGTGTTTTTCCACACCGGCTACAAGTTCGCGGGCGATTGGCACACCGAATTCTTCGGGGTCTCCACCTTCTTCGTCATCTCCGGCTTCATCATGTGTTTCATCACCCGGAAGGGTGATGACGATTTTCTCGCTAAGCGCCTGGAGCGGATCGCTCCGCTCTATTGGCTGTGCACAGCCGTGCTTCTTGTCGTGATGTTCGGATCTGCGCTGCTTGAGGCAGAGACATGGGCAAAGCCGTTGGATGGCCGTTCGTCCGAGCCGCTCTGGGCCTATGTCGGCCGTAGCCTGATGTTCGCGCCGATCGGTGACAAATATCCGATCCTGAATGTCGGTTGGTCGCTGAACTACGAGGTGTATTTTTATCTGATCTTCGCAGCCGCGCTTGTGATCAGCCGCCGTCTGGCGCCGCTGATCGTTGTCGGATGCCTGGTGGCGTTGAACTATGCCGCGGCCGCCGTCTGCACGGCGGCTGCCTGCCACTATCTGTCCTTCGACTATACGAAGTTCTTCATCGCCGGGATCGCGATCTTCTATGCGTTGCAGGTTTTTGCTCCCGCTGCACCACAACGCTCCATTGTCTGGATCGGCGCCGCACTCGTCACACTCTGCTATGGGTCCCAATTCGTGGGACCGCTATGGGCAAACAGCGTCACGCCGTCGGTCTATATGGCGCTCGCCGCAGCCGCGCCGGTCGTGATTGTCGCCAGTGCGCTGTTTGTCGAATATGCCGGCGGTGCCATAACCTGGCAGCCGCTTATTCTGATCGGCAATGCGTCCTACGCCATCTATCTCACGCATCCGATCGTTTTCGACGTCATGAAAACAGGGAATGAGCGATGGCTTCAGCTGCCGACGCCCGAAGCATCGACAATGATGATGCTGTGTTATGTCGCCATAGCCGGCGGCGCGGGCATCATCGTGCATCTCACAATTGAAAACCCACTGCTTCGCGTGATCAGGCGCAGGCGGCAACCGGGCATCAAAACACTCGTGTCAGGCAGTGGGCTTGATGCTGTGGGTCGACAGCATCAAGCCGCATAGGTTCTGCCTCAGCTCCGGATCATATTGATCGAGACGTCGCGGATCTGACCCTTGGAGCTGATCGAGACCAGCTGCTTGTTGCCCTTGGTCGTCAGCGTCAGGTTGGCGGCGAAGCCGGCGGCCTCGACGAAGACATCGATCTGGCCACCGCCGGCGCTGCCCTGCAGATTGCCGAAGATATTGCGGCTGGCTTCGCCCCAGGTGCCGGTCACCTGATTACCCTGGCTCTTCACATCGCTGCTGAGTTCGAACTTGTAGCTGTCGCTGGCGCAGCGGAGGGACTGTTTCAGCGCGGTACCGCCGACGACGTTGTAGGTGGCGCGGCAGCGAATTTGTTCGGAGGAGCCATCCGACAGCGACACGGTGCCGCTGCCGCTCCACGATCCGTCAAAGCCGGCAAAAGGGCTCGCCGACTGGGCATGGCTCGCCGTCGCCGACAGCATCAGGATTGCGCCGACAGTGGCGGCCTTGAGGGTGTGTCCGATCAGATTTGCGCTGAATGAGGTCATGGTGATGGCTTTCTGTGTCTGGGGATATCGGAGGGGAGCGGTGCGATCAGGCGCGACGCGTGAGCGTCAGATAGGCGAATTTCGCGGTCGCCGGATCTGGGGCGATCTGCGCGCCGTTGTAGGAAAAGGTGCCGATACCCGGCAGGTCGTTCATCGCGGTGCCGGAGAATGACGGGCCGGCAAAGGCGAACGAGAAGGCGACGATGAAACCGATGATGCGCATCTGACTGTCCCTGTTGGGCGGCGCTGTGTGCCGCTTCGTTGGACAGATGGATAACCATGCCCGGTTTCAGGCGGTCTGCGTCGAGGCTGATAATGGTTTCGTCGGGGGATCGTTTTGTTTCGCCGCGCGCCTTGCCACGAAACACAAAAAGGCCGGGGCAGCGGTGCCGCCCCGGCCTCGATTGGGTTCAACCCGAGTGGATCAGGTGTTAGTCGACCGTCTGGATCACGTTGGAAATCGGGCGCGCATTGCTGGTTTTCACCGGCTGCAGTTCGGCGGCGATGGCGGCGTCGTAGCTTGCGATGGTCGGCAGCGTGTCCTTGGCGCGGATATGCACGATCTTGTAGCCGCCGGCCTTGAGCTGGGCGAGCAGGTCCGGCACGGCAGCCGCAGACCACTTGTGCAGGTCGTGCATCAGGATGATGCCCTTGCCCTTCTTTTTCAGCTTTTCCATCACCGAAGCGACGAGCTTGCCGGCATTGTGGATGCGGAAATCCTCGGAATCGATGTCGATGGAGAAGGCGGCGATGTTGCGTTCGGCGAGATAGGCCTTCAGCTCCGCATTCTGGCGCAGCTGCGGGAAACGGAAGAAGGGTGACAGCGGCTGGCCGGCCATCAGCGTGATGGCGCTGATGCCGCGCTCGATCTCGTCCTTGGCTTCCTGCGGGGTCTTGGTCGCCAGATTCTGGTGCGACCAGGTATGGGTACCGACCGAATGGCCAGCCGCGATCACCTGCTTCAACACCGCAGGATGCCAGGTGGCATGCTTACCAATCGGGAAGAACACGGCCTGAACGCATTGCGCGCTGAGCGCCGCCAGCACGGCGGGCGTCGTCACCGGCCACGGGCCATCATCGAAGGTCAGCACGACTTCGCCGGTCTGCAGGAAGTCATAGTCGCGATATTGCGACATACCGAGGCCGGGGCCACCGGTGGTGTCGATCTGTACGGTGCGTGACACGCCAAGCGCGTTCGGATTGTTGCAGACGGGCTTGGCGATGGCCGGGCGTTTTTCCATGGCCGGAGCGGCGGGCATCGGCGTGGCGGCCGGTGCGGCTGCGACAGCCTGCACACGCGGCGGCGGTTCGGTCGGTGCGGCCGAATTCGACTTCGGCGCGCGCGTGTCGATCGAGGCGGTGGTGAGCTCGCCTTTATCCGCTTTCGCGCTGGTCTGAGCGCCGGCGGGCCCGAAGAAATGCCAGGCGCCAGTGCCCGCGGCGACAACCGCCGTGAAAGAACCTGCAACGATCAAAAAAGGAAGCTTACGCATAATCACTCCGGCGCCCGAGGCCCACCTCGTTTCACCATTGAGCGAAATAGTTAATCACGCGTATGCGCGGCGCACTCTCAACGAGAAAATTTGAATTTGTTCAACGCAATGCGCGTTAGGCCGGTACGATGACCTTGCCGATCGGCCATAGCGCGATGCCGGCGAGCTTCAGATGTGCCCAGGCAAAGGGAATGCCGACGATGGTGATCGCCAGGGCCAGCGCCGCCAGGAGATGGCCGATCGCCAGCCACCAGCCGGCCAGCACCAGCCAGATCACATTGCCGATCAGGCCGAACACACCCGTGCCGATGTCGCCGCGGCCGGTGACGGCCTCGCGGTCAACGGCGCGCTGGCCGAACGGCAGCAGCGTATAGGCGGCGATATTGAAGGCGGCGCGGGCCCAGGGCAGGCCGATGATGGTGATGGCCATCGCAACGGCCGCGATTAGCCAGCCGACTGCCATTCCCAATCCGCCGAACACGATCCAGAGGATATTCAGAAACAGCGGGACGACGGGCATGGGGGCTCTCTGGTGATGCGTAGCGCGTGGTTTTCAGTCCCTTAACAGATGGGATGTGGTTACGGGATGACAATGACGGGGAGAGGGCGGTGCCTCAATAACCCCGGCCGCCGGAGCGGGAATAGGCGGGGCGGGCATCTGCTGCCGGACGAGCCGATGATGCACCGCGTAGGTCGCTACTGGTGCGTGCCTGTGGCTGCAGTTCTTCCAGAAAAATCGGCTTGGAGAAATAATAGCCCTGCGCATAGCGGATCTTGGTCGCGGCTTGAAGATAGGCCAGTTCTTCGAAGGTCTCGACGCCTTCCGCGATCACGGTCATGCCTAGCGCTTCGCTCAGCGACTCGATGGCGCGGAGGATGCCCTGGCTGCGCGGGCGCTTGTGAATGTCCGTAATGAAGGAGCGGTCGATCTTGATCTCGTCGGCGGTGATATCGGCCAGCGCCGACAGCGACGAATAGCCGACGCCGAAATCGTCGATGGAGATGCCGACGCCAAGCGCGCGGAACATCGGCAGGATGTCGTCCTGGAAATGCGTCTTGGCGACGAATGCGTCTTCGGTCACTTCGACCATGAAGCGCGTCGGGCAGCCGGTCTCCTCGATCGCCCTTGCAAAGGCGCGCATGAATTCCGGATTGCCGGCCTGTTTGGCGGCGACATTGATGCTGATACTGGCCGTGGCGCCGAAGGTCTCGTCGATCAGGTCGATCGACTTCATGATCTCGGCGAGCACCAGATGGGTGAGCTCGTCAATCAGGCCGAGTTCGACTGCCAGATTGATGAAGGTGCTGGGCGCCTGGATCACGCCATCGTCGTTACGCAGGCGCACTAGGGCCTCGATACCCTTGATCTCCAGGCTGCGGATATCGACCTTCGGCTGGAACGCGCAGCAGAACCGCTTGTCGAGAATCGCCAGCCGCAATGACTGTTCGGTGGCCATGCGAGTCAGCGCCTCGCTCTCCATGCTGGAGTCGAAGAACACCGCAGCGCCCTTGGTCTCATTCTTCACGCGATACATTGCGATATCGGCGTTCTGATGCAGCGCGTCGTAGTTGCGGCCGTGTTCGGGATAGAGGCTGACACCGATCGAGGCGGAGGCGAATACTTCGGAGCCGTCGATGAAGAACGGCGCACGCAGCCGCTGCACCAGCAGCTCGAGATATTCGGCGACCTCCTGCTGGCTCTGGATCGGGTTCAGTAGCAGCAGGAATTCATCACCGGAGATGCGCGACAGCATGTCGGTGCCGCGCAGGTCGAGCGCCAGCCGCTTGGCGAACTGTACCAGCAGCGCATCACCGACGCTGTGACCGTAATAGTCGTTGATGTGCTTGAAATTGTCGATGTCGAGGAAGGCCAGCGCGAAATGCGATGTCTCGCCGGAATGGCCAATGATGTCGCCGACATGTTTTTCGATCACGCGCCGCGTCGGCAGATCGGTCAGCTCGTCGTAATAAGCGCGACGAAACAGCTCTTCTTCCATCTCTTTCTGCCGGCTCACGTCGGTAGCGCTGGACAGCAGCACGCTTCGATCACCGATACGCGCCGGACGATGCGTGGTCAGGAACACGCGCCGGTCGCGTTCGGAATTGACGCGTTCCTCGAACACCGCGGAGCGGCCGGACTGCAGCAGGTCGAGTGCAGTCGTGCGCCGATGCGTCAGTGCCTGCACCAAAAAATGCGATTGCGGATCGGGTCTGTTGAATTGGTCTGCCGATGCATTGAACTGGATTGCCGCGGCGTCATTCACCAGCAGAAAGTCGCCCCGATCGTCTTGCACAGTGACGGAGGCCGGCAGCATGCGTACGATCTCACGCAGCATCTCCAATTCGCGTGCGGCATCGCTATCCACGAATCCGGTAGCAGCCTCGGTGGAAGAGGTTGCGGTGGGGCGGTCGTTGTCCATTGGAGAGGCCGACGAGCCTGGGGCGGATGCGTTCTGCATGATGGCCGAGCCTCGCAAAACGCCTTGTCGATTTGGTTAAATCGGTTCGCAAAACGCGGGTAGTTGTGTAAATGCCGCGCGATTTGGAGCGGTAGCGGTGCTGACGTCATTAACAAAGCGTCAATGCCGCCGGCGAAAGCGCCAGATTGCTCAATGACGGCCTGCACGATCATTCTCATGATGAGCCTTTGAGCAAAACAATCTGAGTGTCACACACCGCGATCTCAGCATGAAATTCTCCACTGGGTCGCGCTGATCGCCGGTCGAGCTCTTGCATTCCGACCCACGCGGTTGTGATCGCTGCAGGATGCAGGATTGGCGGAGAAAAATGCGCTGCATATGCCCGGAAGTTTGAAAGGAACGCCTCGTCATTGACGTAAGTCACAGTGCGCGCGTCGCTATTTTCCCGGGCCACTCGACAGACTTATGTCATGACACCATCCTCTCGCGGTGCCGCAATGGTCGCCCGATGCGAGAGAGACGTCACCGATGAGCAATCCATCCAAAGCCAATGTTCTCTGGTTCCTGCCGACCCACGGCGATGGACGCTATTTGGCATCGACCCATGGTGCGCGCGACATCGACTTCAAATATCTCCGTCAGATCGCGCAGGCCGCCGATCAGCTGGGCTATTTCGGCGTGCTGCTGCCTACGGGGCGCAGCTGCGAGGATTCATGGGTGGTCGCGTCCGCTGTGGCCCCGTGGACCGAACAGCTTCGCTATCTCGTGGCCGTCCGGCCGGGCCTGCAATCGCCGAGCGTCGCCGCGCGCATGACCGCAACGCTGGACCGCGTCACCAACGGTCGTCTCCTGATCAATGTCGTGACCGGCGGCGATCCCGTCGAGAACAAGGGCGACGGCATCTTCCTGCCGCATGACGAGCGTTATGCCGTCACCCGCGAATTCCTCAACGTTTATAATGACCTGCTGGCCGGCAAGACCGTCAATGTCCAGGGCAAGCATATCCAGATCGAGGACGGTCGCCTGATCTTCCCGCCGGTGCAGTCGCCGCGCCCGCCGCTGTATTTCGGCGGCTCTTCGGATGCGGGCATCGATGTCGCGGTGGACACCGTCGACAAATATCTCACCTGGGGCGAGCCGCCGGCGCTGGTCGCCGAGAAGGTTGCGCGCGTCAAGGCTGCTGCAGAGAAGCGCGGCCGCAAGCTGTCTTTCGGCATCCGTCTTCATGTGGTCGTGCGCGAGACCAACGAGGCGGCGTGGAAGGCTGCCGACGAACTCATTCAGTATGTTACCGATGATGTCATCGCCAATGCGCAGAAGACATTGGCCCGGCAGGATTCGGTCGGCCAGCAGCGCATGATGCAGCTGCATGGCGGACGTCGCGACAAGCTTGAGATCAGTCCGAATCTCTGGGCCGGCGTTGGCCTTGTGCGTGGCGGCGCCGGTACGGCGCTGGTCGGCGATGCGCAGACGGTGGCGGCGCGCATCAAGGAATATCAGGACGTCGGCGTCGATACCTTCATCATGTCCGGCTATCCGCATCTCGAAGAAGCCTATCGCTTCGCCGAGCTCGTCTTCCCGCTGCTGTCGCTGCAACAGCACGACAATGTCACATCGCTACGAACGCGCACCGGCCCGGTCGGTGAAATCGTTGCCAATGAGCACCGCGCGCAGAGCGCCTCGTAATTCCAACAGGCACCCATCATGAGCATTGTTGAAATCCTTCCCCGCGTTCGCAGCTTTCGCTTGCCGCGCATCGATGGCCTGACCCAATGGATCGTGCCACTGGTCATCCTGCTCGTCTGGCAGGCCGCTTGCGTCACCGGTTACGTGCCGGCGCGGGTAATGCCGGCGCCGACCGATGTTGCCTTGGCTGGCTGGAAGCTGCTGATTTCGGGCGAACTCGCCCAGAATATCTGGGTGTCGTTCTGGCGCGCATCTGTCGGTTTCCTGATCGGCGGCAGCATCGGCTTTGCTTTCGGTCTGGCCAACGGTCTGTCTCAGCTCAGCAGCAAGCTCACCGACACGACGCTGCAGATGGTGCGCAACGTGCCCCATCTGGCGCTGATCCCGCTGGTCATCCTGTGGTTCGGCATCGATGAGTCGGCCAAGCTGTTCCTGGTTGCGCTTGGCGTATTTTTCCCGATCTATCTCAACACGCTGCACGGCATTCGTACGGTCGATCCGCAGCTGATCGAGATGGGCCGCATCTACGGCATGCGCAATAGCGAGCTGTTCCGCCGCGTGATCTTCCCGGGCGCGCTGCCGTCGATCTTCGTCGGCGTGCGCTTCGCGCTCGGCATCATGTGGCTGACGCTGATCGTGGCGGAAACCATCGCGGCTTCGTCGGGCCTTGGCTACATGGCGATGCAGGCGCGCGAATTCATGCAGATCGATGTCGTGGTGCTCAGCATCCTGATCTATGCGCTGCTGGGCAAGGTGGCCGACAGCGCCTCGCGCGCGCTGGAACGGCTGACATTGTCCTGGCACCCGGCTTTTCAGAAACATTGAGCGAAATTCGGAAGCGAGAATTTGAAATGACCGTGCAACAGTCTCTTCGCCTCAGCCATGCCGATGCTCAGGTCATCGATGCGCCCGTCGATTTCGAACAGGCCCGCGCCACGCAGGCGCGGCGTCCGTCCGAGCAGAAGTCCCGTGGACTGTCGCTGACCATTCGTGGTCTCCGCAAATCCTTCGGCAGCAATGAAGTGCTGCGCGGCGTCGATCTGCATATTCCTGCCGGCCAGTTCGTCGCCATTGTCGGCCAGAGCGGCTGCGGCAAGAGCACGCTGCTCCGCTTGATCGCAGGCCTCGACGCGCCGACTGCCGGCACGATCAGCTTTGGTGAGGAAACCCGCCCGGAGGACATCCGCGTGATGTTCCAGGAACCGCGCCTGTTGCCATGGGCCAGCGTGCTCTCGAATGTGGAAGTTGGCCTGGGGACCGACCGGACATCGGCCGATGCCAAGGCACGCGCTGAAAGTGCATTGACGGAAGTCGGCCTCGCCGAGAAGCGCGATCAATGGCCGTCCGTGTTGTCTGGCGGCCAGAAGCAGCGTGTCGCGTTGGCGCGGGCGCTGGTCAGCCATCCGCGTGTGCTGGCGCTCGACGAGCCGCTCGGCGCACTCGATGCGCTGACCCGTATTTCGATGCAGCAGTTGCTCGGTCGCGTGTGGCATGACCAGACCTTCACCTCGATTCTCGTGACGCATGACGTGTCCGAGGCCGTGGCGTTAGCAGATCGCGTGCTTGTGATTGAAGACGGCCGCATCGCGCACGATATCAATGTCGATATCGCCCGGCCGCGGCAGCGCGGCTCGGCAGATCTTGCGGCGCTGGAAGGTTCGATCCTGCGCAATCTGCTCGGCCCGGGAGCCGACGCCACTGGCTTGTGAGACTATTGTGACCTGCGAGGCTGCCATGAATTCCGTCGTTCGTAACATCACCGTCGATCGCGAGATTTCCTCTGATCGCGGGGTCTCTTCGCAAGAATTCCGTGGCGCCATGCGAGTGCTGGCCGGCGGCGTCAGCGTGATCACCGTCGGGCGTGGCAAAGACATCACGGGCATGACGGTGACATCGGTCTCGTCGCTGTCGGTCGATCCACCGACGCTGATCGTCAGCGTCAACAGGGAGTCGTCGTCCTGGCCACTGCTGCAGCGCTACGGCGCCTTCGGTGTCAACATTTTGTCGGCTGATCAGCTCGACGTGGCCGAGCGATTTTCGGGCAAGGGCGGATTGAAGGGCGCAGAACGTTTCGTTGGCGCGCAATGGGTTACCCGGGCAACCGGCGTGCCGCTGCTGGCCGGCAGCCTTGCGGCAATCGACTGCGACGTCGAGGAAGTCATCGAGCGCCATTCCCACGCCATCGTCATCGGCCGCGTCCGCGATGTCATCACCTCGGTCCCGCACACCGCGCTGACCTATTGGGACGGGCAATATGTGGCGATCGACCAGAACGAAGACAATCTGAAGCTGGCCGAAGTCAGCGTGCCCAGCATGCGGGCACTGCGCGAAATCTGATCCGTAGATTGTAGGGTGGGTTAGCGCAGCGTAACCCACCGCCCGGTGGCGCAATACGCTTTGCTATTGTGCCCTACGTGGGATTACTTCGTCAGCAATGCAAACGAGCCGTTCCAGTCCGCTGGTGGCGGGGTCTCCTGATAGGCGCGGATGCGCTTCTCATAGAGATCGTAGAGCTTCTCGAGCGCATTCGCGACATCGGAATTGCGGCCGCGCTCGACGGCGTACAATGCGCCGTCCCAGTCGCGACTACGATAGCAAGCCAGCATTTCGATGGTCACGTTGCGTAGCGTCTGGAAGCGCTCCGAATGCGTCACGTCCTCACGTCCGGCGATGGCGTAGATCACTTCCGGTTCTTTCTTGCCCTTCACCATGATGAAGTCGAGTTCGAGAATGGCGAACTTGTCCTTGACGGCGAGCGCGGTCTTCGAGCCGACGATGATCGGAAAGCCGTATTCCTTTGACTGGCCTTCGAGACGCGAGGCCAGATTGACGCTGTCGCCGAGCACCGAATAGTCGAAGCGCAGATCCGATCCCATATTGCCGACGACGCAGATGCCGGTATTGAGGCCGATGCCGACATTGATCGGGATATAGACGTGGCCGCCGTTCTCGGCCTCGGTCTGGCGCAGTCTGTTCAGTGCGTCGATGCGATCCAGCATGTCGAGCGCGGCGTGGCAGGCATTGATCTGGTGCTGATCGTCGTCGAGCGGTGCATTCCAGAACGCCATGATTGCGTCGCCCATATATTTGTCGATGGTACCCTTGCGATCGAGGATTGCATTGGTCAGCGGCGTCAGAAAGCGGTTCATCAGCGTGGTCAGGCCATGCGGATCGTGCTTGTAGGATTCCGAGATCGTAGTGAAGCCGCGTACGTCCGAGAACATGATGGTCATTTCGCGTTCCTCGCCGCCGAGCACCAGTTTCTCCGGCGACTGGGCGAGCTGAGCCACCAGCGCCGGCGACAGATACTGGCTGAAGGCTGAGCGGATGCGGCGGCGCTGCGCCTGCTCGCGCACGAAATTGCTGAAGATCAGCGTGAGATAGATCAGTGTGGTCGAGAGCAAGGGATAGGTGAAGTCGATCAGCAGGCGGTGCTGCGTGTAGAAATACCAGGATGTACCGGCGAGCAACGCCGCAAACACGGCGCCCATGATGATAAGGGTGACGGGGCCGAACATCGGGGCGAGCCAGATCACGATAATGCCGAGAATGATCGCGATGCATAGTTCGGCGCCACGCGTATAGGCGGGTTGCGACAGCACGGTCTTCGTGAGCGCACTCTCCAGCACCTGCGCATGAACCTCGACGCCGGGAATCACTGCATCGAGCGGTGTCGTTTTGGTGTCGAGCAAGCCGACCGCCGAGGTGCCGATCAGCACCAGATGCCGTGCGATCATGCCGGGCTGCACCGTGCCATCGAGCACGTCGGATGCCGAGACATAGATGCTCGGATCGCGCTTGGCGAAATGTACCCAGATCCGTCCTTCGCTATCGGTCGGAATTTCGAGACCCTTGACCGCAATGCTCTTGATGCCGGCGCGGTCGGATTTGATAAGGATCGTATCGGTGCCGGTAATGGCGCGCAGCATCTCGAAGCTCAGTGACGGCATGACTATGCCCTGCGCCTGCATCATCACGGGCACACGGCGCACGAGGCCGTCCCGCTCCTGACTGATCGTGAACAGGCCGCGTCCCATGGCGGCCTTTTCCAGCAGGTCGATATTCCGGATCAGTCCGGGAAACGCCAGCATGAACGGCTGCGGATCGCCGCCGAGCATGGCCAATCCTGTCAGGGGCAGAGACTTGTCGAGTTCCGAAACGACATAGGGCAGACCGGACTCGCCAAGCACCACGCGCCCACGCCGGATGGCGTCGGCCAGCACCTGATCGTTGCTGGGCAATGCTTTCAGCCGGATGCGCGTCTCGTCATCGAGTCCTGTAAAACTCTCCGCCGCGAGAGCAGGATTCAGCCGGTCCGGTTCGGGGAATACAATGTCGAAGCCGGTCACGACGGCGCCGAGCTGGTTCAACCTGGTGACAAGCTCGGCGATACGCGTGCGCGGCCATGGCCACTGGCCATATTTTGCGAGGCTCTTTTCGTCGATATCCACGATCGTAACGGGCTTCGCGGTTTTCACCCGCGGCTGGATCACTTGATAGGTATCGAAGACCCGCAGCCGCAATTCCTCGATCGCGGGCGGATCAGCGATGCGCAGCAGCGCGAGGCCCAGCAGCAAGACAAGACAGAACGCACGTGCCCAACCGAACCGCTGCGCCAGCCGTGTCACTCGCCGCATGCGCTTCATGGGTGTCGGGTCATTTTTCGCGGAAGGCGCGCATCAACTGATCGCTCAGCGGCTTGGCGAGATAGGACAGCATAGTGCGGTCGCCGGTCTGCACGAAGGCTTCGACAGGCATGCCGGGGATCAGGCGCACATCGCCGAGCTTGGCGACTTCCGATGCCGGCATTGAAATCCGGATCGTGTAATAGCTCTGTCCGGTGCGCTGGTCCGTCGTTGTATCCGGCGAGACGCGGCTGACCGCGCCGTTGAGCTCCGGCGTGGTGCGCTGGTTGAAGGCGGAGAGTCGCAGCAGAGTCTTCTGGCCGATCTGCAGCTTGTCGATATCCTGCGGATTGACCCGGGCTTCCACCGACAGATTGTCGGTCTGCGGCACGATCAGCATGATGGCGTCGCCTGCCGTGATGACACCGCCGATCGTATGCACGGTGGACTGCAGCACCATGCCGTCCTGCGGCGCGCGGATGTCGATGCGGCGCAGCTGGTCCTCGGCGGTGACCTTGCGTTCGACGAATTCGCCGATCTTGTCATTGGTCTCGCGCAGGTCCTTGGAGACTTCGCTGACCAGGTCCTTGTCGATCTGGAAAATCTGCAGCTCGATCTCGGTAATCTTGCCCTTGGCTTGGGCGCGGGCGGCGATGAACTGCGCGCGTTCGCCGGCGAGGCGCGCGGCGTCGCGTTCCAGCACGGTCAGGCGCGAGATCTGCACCAGCTGCTGGTCGAACAATCCGCGGACGCCGACTAATTCCTTTTCCACGAGCGCGATTTCTCGGGTCTTGGCAGTCTCCTGCGCGGTGAGGCCGGCGATCTCCTCGTTGAGCTGCGCGATGCGCTCGCGAAGCTGCTGCTTCTGGCCGACGCGGCCGGTCGAGCGCACATTGAACAGCTTCGTTTCGCTGGCGATGACATTCTTCACGTCGTCATCTGCGATCTGCTCGATAAGCTGCGGTGGAAACGTAATACGATCGACGCCGCGCTGCTCGGCTTCCAGCCGCGCCGCGCGTGCCCACAATCCGTTGAGGTTCTTGGTGACGATAGCAAGGCCGGCTTTGGTGACGGTATCGTCCAGGCGCACGACGACATCGCCGGCCTTTACCAGGTCGCCGTCGCGGGCGCGCACTTCGCCCACGACGCCGCCGGTCGGGTGCTGGACTTTCTTGACGTTGGAATCGACGACCACCGAGCCGGGCGCGATCAGGGCGCCGGAGATCTGCGCGGTCGACGCCCAGCCGCCTAAACCGCCTGCGAGCACGAGCACAACGACGAGGCCGATAATGAGGTGGATGCGGATCGAGCGGCGCGATCCTGTGAGCGGCGCAGTCATGGCTTGGCTACTCCGCCGTCGGCGACGATCTTGATCGGCTGTGCTGCCGGGCGCTGCAGCACCTGACCCAGCACGGTCTCCTTCGGCCCAAAGGCCTGCATGCGACCATCCTTCAGCACCAGCAGCATGTCGACGCCTTCGATGCCGATCGGCCGGTGTGCAACCACGATGACGATGGCGCCGCGCGTACGGGCCGCGCGCACGGCCTTGGTCAGCGCTTCATCGCCTTCGGTATCGAGATTGGAATTCGGTTCGTCCAAAACGATCAGGAACGGATCGCCATACAGCGCGCGCGCCAACGCGATGCGTTGCGCCTGACCGGCGGATAGAACGCCGCCGTGATCGCCGACCTGCGTATCATAGCCCTCGCGCATGCCGACGATGAGGTCATGGACGCCGGCCTGCCTTGCCGCGGTGATGATATCGTCATCCTTCGCATCGGGATCAAAACGGCAGATATTGTCGGCAATGGAGCCTGCGAACAGTTCGACATCCTGAGGCAAATAGCCGATATGGCGGCCGAGATCGTCCGGCGCCCATTGGTCGAGCGCCGCGGCATCGAGCCGGACATGACCGCGCACCGGCTTCCAGACGCCGACCAGTGCGCGCAGCAGCGATGACTTGCCGGAGCCCGACGGTCCGATGATGCCGAGGCCGTTGCCGGCCGCGAGTGCAAACGTGATGTCGCTGACCGTGATCTTCTGCTCACCCGGCGGTGCGATGCTGACGCCTTCGATCGTCAGTTTCTGCGACGGGTTCTGCAGTTGAGTAACAGCTGCCTGATCCGGCAAGGCGTATAGAAGCCCGTTGAGCCGATGCCAGCTCTGCCGGGCGGTGACAAAACCCTTCCAGTGCGCGATCGCCAGATCGACCGGCGCCAGCGCGCGGGCGCTGAGGATCGAGCCCGCGATGATGATGCCGGCGGTGGCTTCCTGATTGATCACGAGATAGGCACCGACACCGAGCACCGCCGATTGCAGGATCATGCGCATGACCTTGGCGATGGCGCCGAGACCGCCGGCCACATCGCTGGTGCGCTGGTTGCCGGCCAGATAGGTCTCGTTGGCCTCGCGCCAGCGCTGCGTCAGGCGCCCGGCCATGCCCATCGCGACGACGACTTCGGCATTGCGCCGGCTGGCTGAAGCGATGCCGCTGCGACGAGCGGCTAGTCCGTTGGCCTCGCGCGCTGGTTCGCGGGTCATGATTTCCGTGAGGATCGTCAGGCCCACCAGCAGAACTGCGCCGACCAGCGCGGTAACGCCGATCATCGGATGGAAGGCAAAGCAGATCGCCAGATAGAGCGGCAGCCATGGCAGGTCGAACAGTGCGCTCGGCCCCATGCCGGAGAGGAACGAGCGAACGTTATCGAGGTCGCGCAGCGGTTGCAGGCCTTCGTTGTGTCCGCCGGCAAGGAGGGGCAGTCGCACCACGGTCTGGAACACGCGAGGGCTCAGCGCCTCGTCAAGCGAACTACCGATCCGCACCAGAATGCGGCCGCGCAGCAGGTCGAGAATACCCTGAGCCACGTAAAGGCCGCCGGCCAGGACGATGAGACCGACGAGAGTCGGCACGCTGCGGCTTGGCAGCACGCGGTCATAGACCTCGAGCATGAAGAACGAGCCGGTCAGATACAGAATATTGATCATGCAGCTCATCAGCCCGACGCCCAGAAAGGCGCCGCGGCAGGCCCGCAAGGCATCGCCGAGCTCGGTCCGCGCCGGCAGGCTGGAGGTTCGTGACAGGCCACGCTGCATCGTCAAACCTTTGCGGATCATGCGGACGGTCGCTCGTCAGGTACCAAGCGCCACCCCAAGCCCCGATCTGACAGCCATTATGCCATCAGTCAGGCGACTTGTGCAGGTGCTGTCGGGACGGTTAACGGTGCCGCGCTACGCCACGTTGGAATAGGGGTGGACGATGAAGTCGCTGGCGTGCAGCTGGGACATGTGCACGTTATTGAGTTGCAGCGTGTCACCGCCATCGAGGTGGATCAGGGTATTGCTTCCCTTCTGCTCGATTCCGCCGGACAGCTCCCAAAGGGTCAGCTTCAAATCGCCGAAGGGGCCTGAAAGATTGGGCACACCACGAATGTGGTCGAGCACGATCTTGTCGGTGCCGACCTCGAAGTCCGTGATGATATCCCTATCGATCGATCCGCTATGCGACCCGAAGACGAACTGATCCGAGCCGTGGCCACCCATCAGCGTGTCTTTATTGACCGTTGCGAAGATGACGTCATTTCCGGCCGTGCCGTTCAGTGACACCTGCGTATTGGACTGGAGAGGCGCTGTATTGAAGATGAAATTGACATGTTCGCTGGCGCCGAACCCGTCAGTGATGGTGACCGCAACGGTCGTTTGAGGCGTTCCCGAACTGGTTGGTTTGAAGGTGAAACCATCTTCGAGATAATGATCAATAGACGAGAGTGATCCCGACTTCACCACCGTGCCGTTGATGTCCAGCTTATAGTTCTCACCGCTGGACCAATCTTTGTCCCATACGGACACGTCGGAAATCTTGAAATAGCCGTCGTGGAGCCTGGAAAGCTCAGCCGACGACGTATCGATGTCGGGCGCGTCATTGCTCCAGGTCATCTCGGTGCCACCGTGATGGTCGGAGTCAATGTCGAGGTGTTTCAGCACGCCTGGATCGGTCAGCGTGAAATAGTCATTCTTGCCCCAGCCGTAATGCACATCGACAACGCCGTCGTGCTGGTCGAACCAGAGCTGCCAGGGCGAAATGCCCTTCAGGTCGATCGTGTCGCCATAGGACAGACCGGATACCGTGCCGACAAAGTGCGAACCACGATCGAGGATCAATTCGTCGCTGCTGCAGCCAGAGAATGTGACATTGGCATCCGACCAGCCGCCGAATTCGAGATTGCCGCCGCTGATCCTCGCGGTACCGTGACCGGTGACGTTGCCGCCGATCTCGAACAGGCCCGCATAGGCTTCGATGGTCCCGTAATTGACCAGATCGCCTTTGATTTCGAGACCGCCGGTGGCCATCGACGCGATCAAACCAAAGTTGATCAGGCTACCCTTGCCGGTGTCGATAATCAGTGCGTGCGAGCAGTCGGATGCGATGATTTTACCGTCGCATTCATTGACGATGCTGAGCTTGCCGTCGCCGAGCTTGCCATAGCCGTTGATCGTATTGTCGGCATTGATGAGTTTCGAGCTGAGCGAGTCGCTGGTGATCCGGTCGGCGCTTCCGTCGAGCGTCACGGTGCCTTCGCCATCGAGCGTGACCGTGCCGTGGATCAGCAGGGTCGCGCCGGCCGTGTGATCATCGACCAGCAGCGTGCCGGTGTTTTGCACGACACCATGGACTTCGAGTGTCGTGCCCGGTGCGAGCTGAATATCGCCGTCGTTCACCAGTGTGCCGGTGACATTCAGCGTTCCGGTGCCGGTCAAATCGAGTTCGGCCCGGACTCCGATGTGAAGCCCGGCGATTTCCAGCAGGCCATTGAGATTGAAGGTAACTGTCCCCGTATTGATATAGACGATCTCGTCTGCCGTCGGGACGATCCCGAGCGACCAGTTGCCGGGCGTGTTCCAGTCATTGTTGACGGCGCCAGTCCAATAGTTGGAGGCTCCGTAGGGTGGCGGCGCAGCGATGATCACATCGGTTGGGCCACTGGCAACCAGTTCGGCGGTTCCACCGCCGTCGGTGTAGCTGACGATAACATAGACGGTCACGCCGACATCTGCGGCAGTGAGGACGTAGCTGCTGCCCGTGGCCTGCGAAATCGCGACAGGTCCATTGGAGCCGGGGCTCAAGCGGTACCATTGATAGTGAAACATCCCCAGCCCATCGACATCGGCCACGCTGCCGGTCTGGGCAGTGATCGTCGCGCCTTCCTGGAACGTTCCGGAGATCGTGACCTTGCCGCTGGGCAAATCATTGACCGGCGTGACGTCAAGCGCCGCATGGCCATCAACAGCCGTCACGCCGTCGGAGATCCGATACGTAAACGACACGGGTCCGTTGAAATTGGCCGCAGGCGTGAAGGTCCAGGTGCCGTTTTGGTTGTGAGTGAGCGTGCCGCAGCCGTTCGCGACTTCAAGACAGGTTACGTGCAGCGTCTGGCCGTCGGCATCCGTGGCATTTGCCAGCAGCTGCGCCTCTGTGATGGTCAGGCTGCCGTCTTCGTCGACGGCTGCGAGCGTCACACTGCATGTATCCGGGGCGTGGTTCTCACCGGGCGCGACCGTGCCTTCATAGGGGGCGCTGAAATTGTTGTGGCTGCCGCCATCGTCCACCTGCACCGTGAAGGTGGGCTGGCTCGTGCTGCCGTCACTGACGAAACGGACATGATGTTGGGCGAGTTGCTCACTCGTGAAAGTGCAGGTGGTCTCCGAGCCAGTCGACTCAGCGCTAACTCTTTGCGACATGGGCGTCGCCGGCACCCAGTCGGTGCCGTCCCACACTTCGAATGTGCCGCCAGTGACGTTGCTCACCGTGAAAGTGAAATCGGTCGTTCCGTCGGGATCGCTGACCGTGAAGCTTGTATCGCTCAGCACCGTCACGCCGCCAAGGACGACTTCGATCGATGTGCCGGCGATTACCGGAGCATCGTTGACGCCTGTAATCGTGATGGTTTCGGTCTGCGCGATGCTCGCGCCATGGGCGTCGGTGATATTATAGGTGACCTTGAGAGTCGCGGTCTCACCTTCGCCGAGATAGGCAAATGCGTTCGGGCCGATTTCCAGCGTGGCGCCGTTGAGTGTCACGCCGGCCTGCGTGTTGGCCGGTGCGCCGTTGTTCAGTGAGAATTTCACATTGCTTACGGTCAGCGTCGCGGTTTCGCCGAGATCGGCATCGGACGCACCGGCGAGCAAATCGAAGCTCTGGGTGGCATTGCTCTGCGTTGCGGCGCCTGTCAGCGTAGATGCAACGACCGGCGCATCATTGGAGCCATCGACCGTGAAGGTCAGCGTCTCATGGGTCGTGTCCGGCCCGGATTGGCTATCGAAGCCGATAGTGTAGACGGCCTTCTGTCCTGCGGCGAGGAACTTGAACGCTGCCGGGTCGTAACTGACATGGCCGGTTTGCGGATCGACGGTGATCAGCGATTTGAGGTCAAGCGAGGCAGGTGTGCCGCTCGGGCCGTTCGCCGAAATGATATGCGCCGTTCCCGGCACATAGGGTGTCGCAACGTCGCCGCTGTCGGGATCGGTGATCTGGACCTGATCCTTGATCTCGAAGCTGGTCTTGTCGATCGGCAGCATCACGACAACCGGCGCAACGGTGATGGTCGGCGCCGTGTTGAAGCGCGTGATCGTGACGATGATCGGCGGCGTATTGGGAGCATCACCTGGCAGGTTGATTGGAACCTGGAAGGGCTGCCCCGGCGGCGCATCCGGCAGAGGAGCGAATTTCAGCGGATCCGGGCTGGTGCCGGAATTGGGATCGGCCGGTGATGATCCACTACCGGATCCGTTGCTGCGCGGATTGGCGTTCGGCACATAGTTCGGGAAATACGTCTGGAAAACAGGGCCAAGAATAGCCATTGCTTCCGGCGACAGCGGTGGTGCCTGGCCTGTCGACGTATCGCCATTGCCGAGCACGCTGGTCACCTGACCGGCTGCATTCACTGTGCCGATGATCTGGCCGCTCGTCTTACTATACAGCACATAAGAGCCGACGCGCCCGCCCGGCTCGACCAGAACCTGGAATTTCACCGGCGGCGCACTGCCTTGTCCCGGAACCTCGAAACCGATTTCGACCAGCACCGCGGTGCCGCGGATGCCCATGGTGGCAACCGGCGTATCGACGCGCATGTTGCCATGCTTGGCAGTCTCGCCAGCAACGAAGGTGATCGTGCCCTGCACGAGGCTGAGCAGAGATGAATTCGACGATCCGTTGGGATCGTAGACCATCTCGTTCAGCACCATGCGTGCGTTGGCCGAGAGACCGAACACGGTGCCGTCAATGAAAGTCATGGTCAGCGATGAGTCCCCGCCGGCCTGGACAACGTCGCCCTTCTGCACCTGATCGCCGACATTGAGCATCACGGAGACGCCGTTGCGGATCGCAGTCGCGCTGCCGGCTAGTTTGCTGACGGTGCCAATGACCTGCGCGGCAGCATTGGCGCCGCCGCCGAGCTGCGCGACCTGCACTTCGCCGACAAGGGCAGTGACGAGGTCGCCGGACAGCTGCGCGCCATCGGGCGACGACAGAGCTGCGCGCAGCGAACCCTTGAAATAGTCGGAGACGACGTGTTCGTGCCCGTCCTTGGACAGCACGAGATCGACGCCGGAGCGCTTGTAGTCGCCGGAGAACAGCAGGTTGGCATCCTGCACGACAATAGTGGAACCGGCTGTATGAGTGGAAAACGTATGGCCAATACTGCCGCCACCAGCCGTTGGTTCGGCCGGAGCATCGCCAGATTGCGAAAATTCGAATGGACCCGCGTAGTTCAATGTCTACCGCGCATGGTTATGGTTATTAATTAGCTAATTTGCGAGCCATGCATACCACCGCGGGGTGCAATGCGATAGTGGACGTCTGCGCATCACCCTTTCAAGCTATTGGCTGCTTTGTGAAATCGCCTCAATGTCATTGATCCATATGGTAAATTTTCATTAACGATGTTCCAAGTTCAGTCTGTGTTCCCGGTCAAGGAACTCAAGGCCAAGGGAACAAGGGCGTGAGGTAATATAATCCTCTAATTCGGCCATTTCGATAAAATTGTAGCCAAGCCGGTTAGCCCCCTTTCAGCCTGTCTGCGAACTTCGTCGACCCGGCTAACCCCTTTTAATCCCGTCGAAAATCCCCCGCCTCAAGATGGCCCCACAAATGATCCGGTCACGTGCGAGCAGCCCAGCTTGCCGATGCCCGGACAGACGGGGCGTCTATGATGTGGACTTCTGCTTTTGTGCGGGTGCGCTGCGCGTCTGTGCTGGCCTTGGGGCTGGTGATTTTCGCGGCACCCACGGATCTCACGGCCGGAACGGCCTTCCCTGACCAGGCGATCGGTGCTGTCGACCGGCCTGCGGAGCCGTTTGGCCTCGCCACATCGGCGCTGCCGGAAGGCGAGCTCAAAGCCAAGTGGCGCGGGGTGGAACGCGAGCAGGACGACGAGCAGCTTGCCCTGGAGCTTTGTGCCGAGACGCCCGTCCGCTGCTCGCCCGAGGCGGCGAAGTTTCTGGATATCGTCGGCGATGCCAGTGCCCGCGATGGTCGCGCCCGTATGGGTGAGGTCAATCGCGCTATCAATCTGGCGGTTCGGCCCGGCGATGATCTTGTGCTCTATGGCGCAACGGATGTCTGGCGTTCGCCGCTGGCACTGTTCGCCACGGGCGCCGGCGATTGCGAGGACTACGCCATCGCCAAGTTCACCGCATTACGTGCCGCCGGCGTTGCGGCCGAGGATCTGCGGGTCGTGATCCTGCGCGATACGCTGCGCCAGGAGGATCACGCCGTTGCGGCCGCCCGCCTTGATGGCCGCTGGTTCATGCTCGACAACCGTCGCATGGCGATGGTCGAGGACGTTAACATGAAGAACACCAGGCCGCTCTTCGTGATGGATCACAACGGTATCCGGCAATATGTCGATGCGCCGCTGCTGGCAGCTACGCAGCGTCCCGTCGCGGATGAAGCAGCTCTGACCACGCTGGCATCCAGCGCCAAAAAGACATCGGGCCGCCCCGCGCTGTAAGCGGAACGGCCCGTATCGATCGAAGCTTCGGTCGGCCGCCTGATTTAGGCCGCGCGAACCTTGGTCAGGAAGTCTGTCACCGCCGATTGCAGCATGCTGGCCTGCCCGTCGAGCTCGCGCGCACCGTTGAGGACCTGTCCGGCCGCTTGTCCCGTGGCGGAGGCTGCCGCGTTGACGCTGCCGATATTGGTAGCGATTTCGCTGGAGCCCGTCGCTGCCGCCTGAATGTTGCGGGCGATTTCGCGGGTCGCAGCGCCCTGTTCCTCGACGGCCGATGAGATCGCCATCGAAATCTCGCTCATCTTCTCGATGGTCGCACTGATATTGCCGATCGCCGAGACGGCATCGCCGGTCGTCGACTGCATGCTGGCAACTTGCGCCGAGATTTCCTCCGTCGCCTTGGCTGTCTGGGTCGCCAGGGCCTTCACCTCCGAGGCGACGACCGCGAAACCGCGTCCCGCTTCGCCTGCGCGGGCGGCCTCGATGGTGGCGTTGAGCGCCAGGAGGTTGGTCTGTGCTGCAATCGTGTCGATCAACTGCACCACGACGCCGATCTTCTCGGCTGCGCCGGACAGGAGCTGAACCGTTGCGTTGGTTCGGTCTGCTTCGCCGACGGCCTGCCGCGCGATCTCGGTCGATTGCGCGACCTGCCGCGAGATTTCCTCGACGGACGCCGTCAGTTCTTCCGCTGCAGCCGCAACGGTCTGCACGTTGTTCAGCGCCTTCTCGGACGCCATGCTGACGCTCGCGACGCGATCGGTGGTTTCGCTTGCGGTGTTGGTCATGGACGATGCGGTGGCCTGCATTCCGGCCGCGGACGTCGCAACCGATTTCACGACGCCGTTGACGCTTTGCTCGAAGCCATCGGCAAGGCTGTTCATCGCCGACTTGCGTTCGGCGGCGACGCGCTGCTGGACGGCGACCTCTTCCTGCTCGAGGCCGTGCATGCGGATCGCGTTGTCCTTGAACACCTGCACCGTCGTAGCCATCGCACCGATCTCGTCGCGACGGCCGGCGCCGGGGATCTCGGCTTCCAGCTTGCCGTCAGCAAGATCCCGCATGCGGGTGCCGAGCTGGCTCAGCGGCCTCGTGATACTGCGGGCGATGAACCAGGCGATCAGACCGGCAACAACAGCGATACCGAGGATCGCTGTTGCCAGTGACCAGATGATCGGCGTCATCTTGGTATCGAGGTCGTCGAGATAGGCGCCGGTGCCGACGAACAGATTCCAGTCGGGCACGGCAACCGCATAGGAGAACTTGCGGATCAATTCGGTCGTGCCCGGCTTCATGTATTCGTAATACAGCGTGACATCGCCCTTGGCGGCGACGCCGTCGCGCAACTCGCGGGTCAGCGCACGGCCGTTGGTCGGGACGTCCAGCCGGTTGGTGCCGAACTGTTTCGGATCCGGCGTCACCAGCGCGATGCCGTTCATGTCATAGGAGAAGACGTAGCCGTTGCCCTTGTCATAAGTCATTGTGCGGGCGCGCTTAACGAATTCCTGGATCGCGGCATCCTTCGTCAACTCACCGGCTGTCACTTGCTTCTGCAGACCGAGCGCCATGTTGTGCGCCGTTTCGACGATGGCGAGAACCTGCTCCATGCGAGAGCTGCGCATCTCGGCGCTGACGAGGCGCGTCGCCTGCACGCCGGCGAGGCAGAGACCGATCAGAGTGACGGTGACGAGAAGCCCGAGCTTGGCGGAAATCGGAAGGTTATTGAGCAGCTTCACGGAAAAGGTCTCCAGCAATCGCGAGCCATGCTTGGATGGCGGTACAATGCTGCACGATACGCAGATGCGTCTTAGAACTTCCTTAATCGTAATTCTCGGGCCTCTCCGACGGTGGTGGCTTGGAAAGTGCGCCGCTTCATCTGCAAATTCAGCGGGCCGCGAGTCGCGCTGACTCAAAATACGCCTTGCGCGGGCGCAGGTTCGGGGCGTCAAATGCCGGCCATAAAAACAAACGGGGAAACGATATGGGGCGTCTCGACAACAAGGTCGCAGTCATCACCGGTGCAACGAGCGGCATCGGATACCGTACGGTGGAAATCTTCATCGCGCAGGGTGCGAAAGTTGTGATTGCCGGGCGTCGTGCGCCGGAAGGCAATGCGCTTGCTTTGAAGCTCGGCGCAAATTGCAGTTTCCGTCAGACCGACGTTACCGATGAAGCGCAGATGAGTGCACTGATCGGTCACGCGGTCGAGAAATTCGGCCGCATCGATTGCCTGTTCAACAATGCCGGCGGTCCGGCGCAGACCGGCGGTATCGAGGGTCTTGACGTCGATCGTTTCGATGCGGCGATGGCGACGCTCGTACGCAGCGTCATGCTCGGCATGAAACATGCCGCCCCGCATATGAAGAAGCAGGGCTCGGGCAGCATCATCAACAATGGCAGTATTGCCGGCCGGCTCGCCGGCTACTCGTCCTCGGTGGTCTACGGCGCCGCCAAGGCCGCGGTCATCCATCTGACCAAATGCGTGGCGATGGAGCTCGGTGAGAGCGGCGTGCGCGTCAACAGCATCTCGCCAGGCGCCATTGCGACCGGAATCTTCGGCAAGGCGCTGGGACTATCGGTGGAAGCAGCCGAGCAGACGCCGGCGCTGATGCGCGAGGCATTCAAGGCTGCACAGCCGATCCCGCGTGCCGGCCTGCCGGACGATATCGCCCATGCCGCGGTGTTCCTCGCCAGCGATGAATCCTCTTTCGTCAACGGCAACGATCTGGTGGTCGATGGCGGTGTCACCGGCGGTCGTAACTGGAGCCAGCAGCAGCAGGGCTATGTCGCGATGCGCAAGGCGTTCGGCCAGGACAACGGCTGACGGGCAGGGAGCGAAGAATGTCCATCACATGCGATGCGATCGCACCGCGGCTGCCTGAAGCCCGCTATGTGTCTGTTGCCATTGCCGCAGGACTGATGTGTGCGATTGCCCTTGGCAAGGCACTTCCGGCGACAATGGACGCCTTGTCGATTGTTCTGGCGCCGCTTTGCGCCGTCAATGCTGGCTCCAGTGCCAATCCCGGCGATGCGGTGGAGCTGATCACGTCGCATGCGCTGCCGAATGTGCCGGGAAAGCGCGTGACCATTGTGCGCGTGTCCTATGGCCCCGGCGGCTTCAGCGCGCCGCATCGTCATTCCGGCACGGTGACAGCCTACGTCACCAAGGGAGAGATTCGCTCGCAGCTCGGCGGCGGGCCGGTCGAAACCTTCAAGGTTGGGCAGTCATTCTTCGAGCCACCGGGCTCGACGCATCTCGTTTCGGCCAATGCGAGCAATACGGAGCCGGCCGAGCTGATCGCGGTGTTTGTGGCCGATGAAGGCGCGCAGCTTACGATGCCGCTGGACTAGTTGCGGTGATCGAGGCTGGCGTCTTTGGCATGACGCGTCCATGCCGTTGCAGAAAGGACAAACCTGCGGCCGTCACTTGAACGACGGAACTATGTCCGGCGATGTGCAGGCGCGTCGCGAATCCACGGTCGATGCAGTCTTCCCACACCGTCAGTCGTGGGCACGATGTCCGCCACGCATCGAGCACGTCGGCATAGGATCTGGGTTCGCGCGCGATCCATTCCAGGAGATCAAGGATCAGGGGATCGAGGTCATGGGAAACGAGCTCAAGGAGAACATGGTCATGGGGCATGGCGCTGTCTGCCTCCCGCGATCGAGGCCGGCGCAATCCGCACCGACCTATGCTATCGATACGCATATCCGCACATAATAAGAACCGGGAGACATTCCATTGTCCAGAACTTTGCGAGTCTTGCTTGTCGCCGTGGCGACCCTTACTGCCATGGCCAGTGCGTCCGTTGCGGTGCAAGCGCAGACCAAACCCAAGGTCACGACGCTGGGGCCGGATTTTCCGAAGACCGAGATCTTCATCGGCAACAGCTTCTTCTATTTCAACAACAGCATGCATAGCCACGTGTTGGGGATGGTGCGTGCTGCCGACTCCGCCAACAGGACGAGCTATCAGGCGACCTCGGTGACCATCGGCGGCTCCGGCTTCGAATGGCACGATGTCGAGAGCTATTTCCGACCCAACGCAATCGCGTCCTATTCCTTCGACGACAATAACAACATCATCTTCAACAAGCGCGAGCGGCTGTTCGATGCTGCGATCATGATGGATTGCAGCCAGTGCCCGATCCATCCCAAGCTGAAGTCGGTCTTTACCGAATATGCGAAGAAGGATGCCGACATCGTCAGGGCGCATGGCGCGAAACCGGTCTTCTTCATGTCCTGGGCCTATGAAGACAAGCCGGAGATGACGCAGCAACTGGCCGAGGCCTATACGGTCGCCGGTAATGATAACAATGCCTTGGTGATTCCGGCAGGTCTGGCATTTGCGAGGGTGCGCGCGAAGCAGCCCGAGCTCAATCTGTACCAGTCCGACAGGCGTCATCCGAGCATGGCAGGCACATACCTTGCGTCCTGCGTGGTCTTCGCCGCGCTGACGGGCCGCTCGCCGGTGGGCAATCCGTATCTCGCGGGTCTCGATGAAGCGACTGCGAAGATGCTGCAGACGGCGGCGTGGGAAACGGTGCAGGATTATTACGGGAAGTAGGCCGCCAGCCTCTCCCCGTCATTGCGAGCGCAGCGAAGCAATCCAGTCTTTCTTTGCCGAAGTGAAGAGCTGGATTGTCGCGTCGCTTCGCTCCTCGCAATGACGGGGGAAAGGCCTGAGCCGGGCTTACCCCTTCTTCTGCAGATCCGGTGCATTGACGAGTGGAATCGCCACGCGTCCCGGCCCCGTCAGCGGCAATGCCGCAGCTGCTTTCTCGTTGGCCATGATCTTGGCCATCACGGCCTGGCCCGCACGCTCGAACACCTCGCGGTTCTCGATCACGAATTGCTGCGACTTGCGCAAAGACGCGATGTAGCCGTTGATCTCTGGCACCACGTAGCGTGCCACCATGTCCCAGCTGCGCCGCGTGTTCTCCGGATTAGCCCAGTCATGCACGAAGCCGATGATGGTGCCGACACCGCCTGAGACCTGCATCAGGTTCTTGATGGTCTTGATGAGGTCATCTGGCGTGCCGATGGTCGAGGCCGCATTCTCGCCGCCCGCCGTCTTTTCCACTGCGTCCTCGGGTGAGATGAAGGGCTGCAGGCCCGGCCGCTGCAGCGTGCCGACATTATATTCGTTGTGCCAGCGCATCAGGCCGGGGCCGGCCTCGCGCGCCGCCTGTTCGCGCGTCTCGGCGATGTGCCAGGATAGCAGCACGCGCCAGTTGGCGCGGTCGACCGTGGTGCCGTGCTTCTTCGCGGCATCCTCCGCAAAGCCCCATTGTGTCGGCAGTGCCATCAGGCCCTGCGTCGACATCGAGCCCAGCGAGATGATGCCGATGCCGTATTTGCCGGCCAGTGTCATGCCCGAGGGCGATATCTGCGACGCCACCACGAACGGCATCTCCTCTTGCAGCGGCAGGATCTGTAGCGCGGCGTCGTTCATGGTGAACCACTCGCTCTTCGCGGTGACGCGCTCACCGTTGAACAGACGGCGGATGATGGCGATGGCTTCGTCCTGACGGTCGCGCTGGGTCATCGGGTCGATACCGAGCGTATGCGCGTCGGAGGCGAGCGCGCCCGGCCCGGAGCCGAAGATCGCGCGGCCGCCGGTCATGTGATCCAGCTGCACCATGCGCTGTGCGACATTGTAGGGATGATGATAGGGCAGTGAGATCACGCCGGTCCCCAAGCGAATGCGCTTGGTGCGTTCGCCTGCCGCGGCGAGGAACATCTCCGGCGAGGCAATCATCTCCCAGCCCGACGAATGATGCTCGCCGCACCAGAATTCATCGTAGCCGAGCGCATCGAGCTGCTCGACGAGATCGAGGTCCCGCCGGAACTGCAGCATCGGGTGTTCGCCGATCGGATGATGCGGTGCGAGAAAGGCGCCGAACTTCACGCGAGCCATAGTGTTTCCTCTTTGTAATGTTTGTTAATGTTTTCGTTGCGCAGCCTATGGCCGGATGTCGCGGCATTCAATGCAATCCGCTGCATGGCCGCGACGCGCTGCCGCACAATGCCGTCTTGCGGAACGATCGGGCGGATCACCATTTGATGCCTGCACCGCAGCGTTTCCCGCAGGCGGGCAGGAGGACCAATGAGCTACTTCAAGACCGCGATTCTGCTGGCTGGCATGACCGCCCTGTTCATGGGCGTCGGCTATCTCATGGGCGGCGCGTCGGGTGCGATGATCGCGCTGGTGGTCGCCGCCGGCATGAACATGTTCGCCTACTGGAATTCGGACCGCGCGGTGCTGTCGATGCACGGCGCCCAGCCGGTTGATATCAGCAATGCGCCGGACCTGTATCGTATGGTCGGTGAGCTCGCCCACAATGCCGGCCTGCCGATGCCCAAGATCTACATCATGGACAATCCGCAGCCGAACGCCTTTGCGACCGGCCGGAATCCCGAGAACGCCGCCGTCGCCGTGACGACGGGGCTGATGCAGCAGCTGTCGCGCGAAGAGCTCGCCGGCGTGGTGGCGCATGAGCTGGCGCATATCAAGCATCACGACACGCTGCTGATGACCATCACCGCGACCATCGCCGGTGCGATCTCGATGATCGCCCAGTTCGGCATGTTCTTCGGCGGCAACCGCAACAATAATGGCCCGGGCATGATCGGCCAGATCGCGCTGATGATCCTGGCGCCGCTCGCCGCCATGCTGGTGCAGATGGCGATCAGCCGGACGCGCGAATATGCCGCCGACGAGATGGGCGCGCGGATCTGCGGCCAGCCGATGTGGCTGGCCTCGGCACTGGCCAAGATCGACAACGCCGCGCATCAGATTCCCAATGAGGATGCCGAGCGTGCGCCGGCGACCGCCCATATGTTCATCATCAATCCGCTGTCGGGGCGTGCCATGGACAATCTGTTCACCACGCATCCGGCGACGCAAAATCGAATCGCAGCGCTGCAGCAGCTTGCGGGGCAGATGGGTGCTCAGTCGCAGGTACCGACGCGTTCCGCGCCTCAAGCAACCGGCCCGTGGAACGGCGGCAGTCAGACGCGCCGCGGTCCGTGGGGCTAAACCCGTTTGGACTTAACGAGATTGGTCGCCGCGCAGCACCGTTCGGTTCAATGAAAACCGGACATGGCTGCGCGGCCATTCGCTGCGCTTTAGTCCGCTTGTTTACATGTCCCAAATCGTCATCGTGAGCGCTCCTGAAACGGGGACGCATGACTCATGCTCGGACGCATTCTGACGGTTGGCTTGTTTGTTCTTTTCGGTGCGTGTGCGGCACAGGCCGATGCGACAATTCCCAACAAAGATATTCCCGGTGCCCGAGATAGTGCGCTGCTGAAGCGTTACGACGGCTCCTTCATCATCAGCTATGAGCGTCTCGCCTTCACTGACTTCACCATCCCGCTGTCGAAGCTCGAAAAGACGGGTGATAGCGACCGCGATCGCATGAACAATCAGGTCTACAAGCCGAACAAGGTGCTTGAAGTGGAAGGAGCACGCACGCGCATCACCTATCTGCTGCCGGCCAACCGTTCGCCGCTCGAAGTGCTGCGGAACTATCAGGATGTGGTCAAGGCAGCCGGCGGCGAAGTGCTCTATAACTGCAAGACCGATGACTGTGGCGGCGATCCGACGCGCTCGGCCGCGGGCGGCGGCGGCGATATGAGCCTGCTGATGTATTTCGTCGCTGAGGCGCAGCTGAAGGATGGCGACTTCTCCAACGGCAAATGCGCCATGGCGTCCCATCTGGACGACCAGCGCTTCTTCGCTGCAAAAATTCCGCAAGCTGGCGGTGATGCCTATGTCACCGTGCAGACTTACTTCGTGAAGGACGATCTCTACTGCAAGGCCTTCAACGAACGCACCGTGGCCGTCGTGCATATCGTCGAGCCGAAGCCGCGCGAGCAGAAGATGGTGGTCGTGAAAGCCGACGAGATGGCGAAGACCATCGGCTCTACCGGCCGCGTTGCGCTCTACGGAATATTCTTCGATACGGGCAAGGCCGACCTGAAGCCGGAATCATCGCCGACCCTGCAGGAGATTGCAGGTCTGCTGTCGTCGGATCCGAAGCTCGCCGTGCTGATCGTTGGCCATACCGATAATCAGGGCGCCTATGACTACAATCTCGATCTGTCGCGCCGCCGCGCCGAGTCGGTGGTCGCAGCGCTCACTACGAGCTTCCGTGCAGACGGCAAGCGCCTGCGCGCGGCCGGTGTCGGCATGCTCGCACCCGCAGCATCGAATGACCAGGATGATGGCCGCGCCAAGAACCGGCGCGTGGAGGTCGTGAAGCTGAACTGAGTGCAACGGATGTTGTAGTGGGTGGGCTCGCCGGTGTCAGGTCCTTCGGATAGCGCTGTTCTGTTGGGGGAGAGATATCTCTGCGGATTCGACCAAAGCCCAATAGTGTTGAAGAAGCAGGCGGGGATATTAGTATCGGAAGTTGATGGAAAGGTTGTTGCCCGGACAGATAGAAGGGTAATTGCATGACGCCCGATGCCGTCGCTTTGGCCTCTATGGTCCTTCTGATTTTCTCGATGGGCTTCTTTCTGCTGTCGTCACCGGCCTTTCTGCTGGTGAGGCTGGATATCCCGGAAGTGACTCAGTTACTGCGGGGCCTGTTCCGCTCTTATTTTCTGATGGTCGCTATCGCCGGTGTCATCGCGACAACGGCCTTTGCACTGGCGGGTCGACTGGTTTTCACCATCGGCATCGGCTTGATCGCGGCTTTTGCGATTTGGGCGCGGGGCTGGTTCTTGCGGCGGATGGATAGTCAGATGAGTGCACGAGACGCCGGTGATGCCGAGGCCGTGCGCCGGCTCCGACGGATGCATTGGGGCGGCATGCTGTCGAACGCATTCCAGCTTGCCGCCATTATCGGCAGCATCCCCTACGTCATGTCGGCTTGATCAGCCTCGCAGCACAGCGATGTGCTGACGATAAAGCGCGATGGAGAATGCAGATGAGCAAGTTCTCATGGCGGTGGTTGTCACGTCAGAAGCCTAAGCCTTCGAATGCTGGGTCTCTGGATGCAGCGCAGGGTACTGAACGATTTGCAGGCAGCGATCGGCGCCAACTGCTTCAGGCGCTTTCGGTGATCGTCGGTGGCGGCGCTTTGGCCGCGCTGCCGCAAAGCTCGGATGCGAAAGATGCGAGCGAGCTGCCACCGCCCAAGCGGGTCGTGACCGGCCGCGATGAAGCCGGCAAGTCGGTGTTCAAGTCCTTCGATGTCACGTCCAAGGTCGTGGAGATCGATGCCAATCCCGGCCTGACATTCTACGAACTCTACATGACCGAGGGAGTGCCCGGACTTACGGGCCTGGAGCCGGACCCGATGCTCAAGGGAACGCGCGCTTTTCCCGGCCCGGGAGGAACGATGTTTCGTCTGATTTCGTATCCGCCCAAGCGGCCCGAAGGCTGGAAGCCGCCGCCCGGCGTCACAATGGAAAGCGGGCTGCGCGAGTTGTCGGACAAGGTCCCGGGCATGGGGGATCATTTCGAGCGCGATGCACCAGGCATGCACACGTCGGATACGATCGATTACGGAGTCGTGGTTCGCGGCGAGATGACGCTGGAATTGGACGATGGTCAGAAAGTCCATTTGCGTCAGGGCGACTGCGTCGTGCAGAACGGGACACGCCATCGCTGGCGCAACCCGTTGCCGGAGCCCTGTCTCATGGCGTTCATCTCGATTGGTGGCAAGCGCAGCTAGGAGAGTGGGGCTGCCTCAGTCATTCCCGGCTCGTGCTCTCGGCTGCGCCGAGACTGTGCTCCGGAATGACAAAGAGTTACCTTGCCGTCATCCTGTTCCACGCATCCAGCCCGGCGATCTTGTAGGCCTCCGCCAGAGTCGGATAGTTGAACGTGTTCTGGATGAAATAGTCGATCGTGCCTTTGAGGTTGAGCACGGCCTGGCCGATATGGATCAGCTCGGTGGCGCCTTCGCCGAGAATATGCACGCCGAGCAGGCGGCGGGTCTTGGTCGAGAAGATCATCTTCATCATGCCGCTATCCAGGCCCATGATATGTCCACGCGAGGTCTCGCGAAACCGCGCGACGCCGACTTCATAGGGAATGCCCTTCTGGCGGACTTCCTCTTCGGTGAGCCCGGTCGTGGAAATCTCCGGCACCGAATAGATGCCGTAGGGAAAGAACTCCGGGGGCGCCAGCGGCTCCATCCCGAGCGCGTGGCAGGCGGCAACGCGGCCTTGCTCCATCGATGTGGAGGCCAGTGAAGGAAAGCCGATGACATCGCCCGCCGCATAGATATGCGACACGCTGGTCTGCAGCGTTACGGGATCGACGGCAATGCGACCGCGGTGATCGATGGCGATGCCGGCAACATCGAGATTGAGCCGGTCGGTCGCGCCGACGCGGCCGGCAGCGAACAGCAACATCTCGGACGTGACGTTGCGGCCGTCAGCGAGCCGGGTGACGATCTGGCCATGTGCGTTCTGCTCGATCGTACTGACCTTGGAGCCGAGCCGCAGCGCGACATTGCGATCGCGCAGCTCATGCATGAATTCGTCGATCAGCTCCTTGTCGATGAAATCGAGAAAGGTCGGCCGCGGCTCGATCAGGGTCACGGCGACATCGAGCGCGCTGAAGATGGTGGCATATTCGACACCGATCACGCCGGCGCCGATCACCGCGAGGCTGCGCGGCAGCTTCGGCAGGTCGATGATCTCGTCGCTGTCGAACACTGTCTTGTTGTCGAACGGGACGTAGTCGGGTCGGAATGGCCGTGTGCCGCAGGCGATCAGGATATGACCGGCGGTGACATTCTTGATTTCGTTCTTTTCGTTGGCGATCTCGATCTGGTGCGGTCCGGTGAAACGTGCCTCGCCGAGCGCCGTCTTCACGGCATTGCGGCTAAACTGATGCTCCAGCACCTCGACCTCGTGGTCGAGTGTCTTCTGCAGCCGCACGATCAGGTCGTGGGCCTCGATGTCCTGTTTCACCCGATAGGAGCGGCCGTAGAAGCCGCGCTCGCGCCAGCCGGACAGGTTGAGCACGGTCTCGCGCAGGGTCTTCGATGGAATGGTGCCGGTATGGACCGAGACGCCGCCGACCCGTCGGCCCTTCTCCACCACCAGCACCGATTTGCCGAGCTTGGCGAACTGGACGGCTGCGCGCCGGCCGGAGGGGCCGGAGCCGATCACGATCATGTCGTAGTCATACATCGAAGAGGCCTCGAAACCGGAAGGGCCGGCATATGCAATCGCTTCGCCATGCAGCAATCGGGCCACAGGCGGTATCTTCCTGCACGAGGAATGCAAATTCGGTGTGACTTGGACGGGGAGATCGACCTGCGAAGCCGGGCCTGCGGTCAGCGCGCCACCAATTCCGACGGGAGAGTTCAATTGAATAAAGCTACCTCCGAGGTAATCGACGCGATGACTGGAAGCTGGGATCAAAGTGGACGGCTGCTTCAGGCCGACCGTTGAGCGAGGCGCTCCATGCACCAGATCGTTGCCAATCCTGTCGACTCCGTGCGCCGCTGGTGGGTGCTGGCGATCGTCGTTGTGGCGCAGTTCATGTTTGGGGTCGATGCCTTCATCGTCAATGTCGCGATCCCAACCATCGCGGTCGAGCTTCGTGCCAGCGCGGCGCAGATCGAGGCCGTGATTGCGGTCTATCTGATCGGATATGCGACGCTGGTGATCACCGGCGGCCGGCTCGGTGACATCTACGGCACCAGGAACACCTTTCTCGCCGGCGTGCTCGGCTTCACCCTGACGTCGCTGTGGTGCGGGCTCGCGCAATCCGGACCGGAGCTAATTCTGGCGCGGCTGGCACAGGGCGCCACTGCAGCGCTGATGGTGCCTCAGGTGCTGGCCACCATCCACGTGCTGTTTGTCGATGAAGCCCGCGCCCGCGCCTTCGCCGTCTACGGCATCGTGCTCGGCCTTGCTGGCGCTGCGGGCTTTCTGCTCGGTGGGCTGCTGGTAACGATGGACCTTGCAGGCCTCGGCTGGCGTGCGGTGTTCTTCGTCAATGTACCGATGGGGCTTGTCATCATCGCGGCGGCGTGGCGGCTGATGCCATCCGTTCCTCGCCGTCCAGGCACGCGGCTGGATATACCGGGTGCGTTGGTGCTGTTCGCCGGGTTGCTCGGTCTGATCGGCCCGCTGCTGTTCGGGCACGAATTGCACTGGGCGCCGTCTGTGTGGCTGGCGATGGCTATGGGTGCGGCAGTGATCGTCGGCTTCGTCAGGCTGGAGCGCCGTGTCGCGCTGCGTGGTGGCATGCCGCTGATCGATCTGGCGTTGCTCGCGGATGCTGCTTTCATGCGCGGGCTGTGCGCGGTGTTCTTTTTCTTCTTCGCCAATCTGTCATTCTACCTCGTGATGACGTTGTTCATGCAGAACGCGTTGCACATGCCGCCGCTGCGGGCCGGTTTTATTTTCGTATCGCTGGCGCTGGCTTTCGTTGTCGCGTCGCGTCACAGCGGCATGCGGTCACGCCATCGTGGCACGCTGGTGCTGATCGAGGGGTGTGCGGTGCAGGTCATCGGTCTTGCCGCGCTGGCTGCAACGGTGCTGGCCGTCAACGCGTCGTCTGCATCGCTGCTGGCGGTACCGCTTGCCGTGTTCGGTTACGGCCAGGGTCTGGTCATGGCGCCGCTGTCCAGTGCCGTGCTGTCGACCGTACAAACGTCGAGCGCGGGAGCCGGCTCGGGCATGTACGGCACCACGACACAAATCGCCAATGCAGCCGGCGTTGCTGCGATCGGCGCGGTCTATTTCGCGGTGCAATCCGCAGCATCGGCAGTCACCGCGCTGCTCGCAAGCCTCGCATTATGCGTGTTGTCGGTCGCCGCCAGTGCGGGCTTTCTGCTGTGGATGCGCCGCGCGGGCAACGTATAGAATTCCAGCACGGCGTTTGATCGTCCAGCACGCGCCTTGACAGGTCAATCGCGATGGCTTGATATTAGGGCATGGGGACAAAGCGATCTCCCCACGAGGCGACATGCCCAAGTATCGCGTCCCGCATTCCTGCAAGGACGCGCCATGTCATCGATTAACAGCATTTCCGTTGAAAAACTCGTTCGCCTGATCGGGACGCCGAAATGTCCCGCGCTCGTCGATGTCCGCACCGACGAGGATTTCGCCCGGTCGCCGTTTCTCCTGCCGGGTTCGGTCCGGCGGCCATTCGGCGACGTGAATGGTTGGGCCGCGGCGCTGCGCGGTCGGTCCGCCATGGTGATCTGCCAGAAAGGTCTCAAGCTCAGTCACGGCGTTGCCGCGCTGCTGCGCGATGCCGGTATCCCGGCAGAGGTTTTGGAAGGCGGGTATCTCGCATGGGAGAGTGCAGGCCTGCCGCGCGTTCCCACCAGCAAGTTGCCGCCGCAAAACCCGCAGGGCCGCACTTTGTGGGTGACGCGCGAACGCCCAAAGATCGACCGCATTGCCTGTCCCTGGCTGATCCGGCGTTTCATCGATCCGGCGGCGCTGTTCATGTTCGTTGCGCCGTCGGAAGTCTCGGCCGTCGGCGAGAAATTTGATGCTGCGCCCTTCGATATCGAAGGCGTGTTCTGGAGCCATCGCGGCGAGCTCTGTACCTTCGATGTGATGATCGAGGAATTCGGCCTCGCCACGCCGCCGTTGCTGCGGCTGGCTACCATTGTCCGCGCAGCGGATACAGCACGGCTCGATCTCGCCCCGGAAGCGCCGGGCCTGCTGGCGGCGTCACTCGGCCTGTCGCGGATGTATGCCGACGATCTCGAGCAGCTTGAGGCTGGACTGAATCTGTACGATGCGTTCTATCGCTGGTGCCGAGATGCCAGCACCGAAACCCACAACTGGCCGACAGCAAAGACGAAAGCTTGAGATGGCGGAAGCAACTTCGGTCACACCACCAGCCATTCCCGAGCCGCAGACCCACGGCGTTTCCTTCTCGGAGGCATTTTCGGTGTGGCTGCGGATCGCGTTGCTTTCCTTCGGCGGTCCGGCCGGGCAGATCGCGGTGATGCATCGCATCCTCGTCGATGAGAAGCGCTGGGTGTCGGAGAGCCGGTTTCTGCACGCGCTGAACTATTGCATGCTGTTGCCGGGCCCGGAGGCGCAGCAGCTTGCGACCTATATCGGCTGGCTGATGCACCGGACCGCTGGCGGGCTGATGGCCGGCGGGCTGTTCATCCTTCCCGGTGCGATCTGCATCATGGTGCTGAGCTGGATTTATGCTGTGTTCGGCAATGTCGGCATCGTCGCGGCGCTGTTCTTCGGCTTGAAGGCCGCAGTGCTCGCGATCGTGCTGCAGGCGGTGGTGCGGGTCGGTAGCCGTGCACTGAAGAACGATGTGATGCGCGTGCTGGCAGCCATCGCCTTCCTCGCGATCTTCTTTCTCGATGTGCCGTTCCCGGTGATCGTTTTCGGTGCGGCAGCGATTGGCTTCCTCGGCGGTCGGGCCGGTCTGCCGGCCTTCACGGTGAGTGCGGGTCACGGGTCATCAGGCGGAGGCGACGCTGATAGTTTGCTCGGAGATCAACTTCCTCTCCATGCCCGGCCGAGTGTACGGCAGTCGCTCATCGTTGCGACCGTCTGGCTGGTGCTGTGGCTCACGCCCGTCGCTGTGCTGCTCGTGGCGTTCGGCAGCAATGACGTGTTCAGCCAGATTGCCGTTTTCTTCTCCAAGATGGCAATGGTCACCTTTGGTGGTGCCTATGCGGTTCTCGCTTATGTCGCGCAGCAGGCCGTCGATCACTACGCATGGCTGAAGCCGGGCGAGATGCTCGATGGCCTTGGCATGGCCGAAACCACGCCTGGTCCGTTGATCATGGTGCTGCAATTCGTGGGCTTCATGGCGGCCTTCCGCGCACCGGGGATGTTGCCGCCGCTGCTGGCGGGCACGCTTGGTGGATTGCTCGCGACCTGGGTGACCTTTGCGCCGTGCTTTCTCTGGATTTTTCTCGGGGCGCCGTTCGTCGAAACCCTTCGTGGCAATCGCGCGCTGAGCGCCGCGCTGGCGGCGATTACCGCCGCAGTGGTCGGTGTCATCCTCAACCTGGCGATATGGTTCGCCATCCACACGATGTTTCGCGACGTGAAACCTGTTCGTGCGCTCGGACTCAGCTTCGACATGCCGGTTCTGCACAGCGTCAACGGATGGGCTGTCGCGCTGTCGGTCGCGGCGCTGCTTGGGGTCTTCTATCTGAGGATTGGTCTGCTGCAGATACTGTTGGCTTGTGCAGGCGCGGGTGTGCTTTTGCACATCGTCGGTCTGGTGTGACGTCAATCGCGAAACCGTGTGCGGAACCGGTAATTGACGGCCGACGGAACAGGAACGTTTCGAACGACGTTGCGTTGAAGGCCGTTCACTCAACAGGAGCTGACCATGCGGAAAACCATTCTTGTTGCGATCTGCGCCACGGCCATCGGCGCTACTCCGTTCGCAGCCTTTGCCCAGGCGACCGGCCCCTCCGGCCAGGATTCGACCAAGATGGGCACCGGCACGACGGCGAAGGAAGGCGAGACCAAGGCCACGGGCACCCAGGGAATGTCGAAAAATAGCGCGAAGAAGGATTCCATGCACAACGACGGCATGAAGAAAGACAAGATGATGAAGAACGAGATGAAACAGTAACTCGTCATCTCTCCCCGACTCGCCCCGTATGACCTGGCCATGTTATGGCCGGCCCTGCGGGGCTTCCTTTGCAATATAGGTAATTTCGGAAGCGTCCGTGGCGCCTCTCGTTTCGTTGATAGGTATATTGAAACCGTATTTGTTTTATTTTGCAGTGCAGCAACCATATGTCGTCGGTACTGTTGTATAAGCCTGACGACCTAGGAGCTGCCGTGTCTCTTGCCGATAATATCGATTTCCTTCGCAATCTCCCGAAACCGCCCGGAATCAATACGTTGCAGGGGTTGGCGCGCGGCCGTGCGTCGGCAGGTTTGAGCCCGATCAGCGAATCAACGGGTTTCGGCAGCAATCCCGGCGACCTTCGTATGTTCAGTTACGTGCCCGCCACGCTGGCAGCAAATCCGGCATTAGTCGTCGTGCTGCACGGATGCACTCAGAACGCTGCGGGCTATGACAACGGCACCGGCTGGTCTGCTCTCGCCGAGCGTTATGGTTTCGCGCTGCTGATGCCTGAGCAGAAGTCATCCAATAATGGCAACACCTGCTTCAACTGGTTCAATGCCGATGACATCGCGCGCGATAGCGGCGAAGCGCTCTCGATCCGTGAGATGATCGAGCAGATGGCCGTGGACCACGATGTGGATCGCAAGCGCATCTTCGTTACGGGTCTGTCGGCCGGCGGCGCGATGACCTCGGTGATGCTCGCAACCTATCCTGACGTGTTTGCGGCCGGCGCCATCATTGCGGGCTTGCCTTACGGTATCGCCACCACCATGCAGGAAGCGCTGAGCGGCATGTATCGCGCGGCGCCGCGTGCCGCGAACGATCTCGGCAACCTCGTGCGCAAGGCATCGCCGCATACCGGTGAGTGGCCGAAAGTGTCCGTCTGGCACGGCAGTGCCGATCGCACCGTCAATCCGGCCAATGCCGGCGAGATCGTCAAGCAATGGCTCGACCTTCACGGCCTGCCGCCCGCACCGATGTCCGCCGTGGATGTCGACGGCTATCCGCGTGAGGTGTGGTGGAACAAGGACGGTGAAACCGTCGTGGAATCCTACACGATCACCGACATGGCGCATGGCACGCCGCTGGCGATTGCCGGACAGGACGAGCCCTATGGCGCCGCCGGTGCCTTCCTGCTCGAAGCCGGCATCTCATCCTCGTATCATATCGCGCAGTTCTTCGGCCTTACCCGGCAGCTTGCACCCCGCAATGTCGAAGCTGCAGCCGTGGAACCGGCGGCTCCGGCGGATGCCACTGTCTCATCGGTGACGCAAAAGCCGCGCACATCAGGCGATCGACGCGCCGCGCGCCGCGATCCCGTAGGACGGCGGTCTATCGATATCAACGGTGCCATTACTCGTGCCCTCACGGCTGCCGGTCTCATCAAGTCACCCTGACAAGTAACAGGCGTGATCGGCGCCGATTTGCGCCAGGTCTGACAGGGCGCTAAGTTCTCAAGATACGTCAGACTGGTCTTGCGTACCGATTGCCCGCGCATGTTGGATGCCCATCGACCGAATTCGCCCGACTTTCTCGCCGGTGGAGGCGAGATGGGGGCGTTGATGCGTGCTTACGATTGGGCATCGCATCCGATCGGAGCCCCGGATACCTGGCCGCAGAGTCTGCGCACCGCGATCCGGATCGTCCTGAATACCAACCACCCGATGTTCATCTGGTGGGGACCGGACCTCATCCAGTTCTATAATGACGCCTATGCGCTGACCATGGATGCACAACAGCATCACGCAGGGCTGGGCGCGCGCGGCCGTGAATTCTGGCACGAAATCTGGCCCATCATCGGCCCGCAGATCGCGCAGGTGATGAGTGGCGGCGGTGCCACCTGGCATGAAAACCAGCTGATCCCCATGACGCGCAATGGCAAGCTCGAACACAGCTATTGGACCTACAGCTATAGTCCGCTCGATCTGGATGACGGCGTCGGCGGCGTGCTGGTGGTTTGCCGCGATGTTACCCGGGATCATGAAGCGACCATTGTCTTGCGCGAGCGAGAAGCAGAGCTCGCGCGTGTGCAGCAGATCGGCCAGATCGGTGGTCTCGAAGTCGATCTGCGTACCGGCTTCCGCAACCGTCGATCGCCCGAATATCTGATCGTTCATGGTTTGCCGCCGGAAGCGGCCAACGAATCGCACGAAGATTGGGTGCGTCGCATCCATCCCGAGGATCGCGAGGCGACGGAGCAGAAGTTTCGCGACGCGGTGAAAAGCGGCGTGCGCGACTATACTGTGCAGTATCGCATCATTCGCCCGAGCGATGGCCAGACCCGCTGGATTTCAGTGCGATCCTATATCGAGCGCGACGACGCGGGAAAGCCGCTGCGGCTGGTCGGTGCGCATACCGACGTCACCGATCAGGTGCTGGCAGAGCAAGCGCTGCGCAAGAGCGAGGATGAGGCGCGTCGGCTCGCGGCAAAACTAGCAGACCTCAATGAGACGCTGGAACAGCGCGTGCGCGACAAGACGCGTGAGCGCGACCGGATCTGGAGCGTGTCGCAGGACCTCCTGATGGTCGCCGACCATGATGGCGTCTGGCGCACCGTCAATCCGGCCTGGACGCGCACGCTCGGCTGGAGCGAGGCCGAGCTGCTCAACACGACCTCGCGCTGGCTCGAGCATCCTGAGGATCAGGCCAGGACGATGGCCGAGGTCGATAAGCTTGCTGCCGGCGAGCCGACGATCCGCTTCGAGAATCGCCTTCGCCACAAGGATGGCTCCTATCGCTGGCTGTCCTGGACGGCGGTGCCGGATCAGAACCAGATCTATTGCGTGGCGCGCGATATCACGGCCGAGAAGGCTGCCGCCGAGCGCCTTAAAAACACTGAAGAGGCGCTGCGGCAGTCGCAGAAAATGGAGGCTGTCGGTCAGCTCACCGGCGGCATCGCGCATGACTTCAACAACCTGCTCACCGGCATCGTCGGCTCGCTCGACTTGATGCAGACACGGCTCGGTCAGGGTCGCACCGACAATATCGCGCGCTATATCGACGCTGCGATGACCTCGGCCAATCGTGCGGCTGCGCTGACGCACCGGTTGCTGGCCTTCGCGCGGCGGCAACCGCTGATTCCGAAAAGCGTCGATGCCAATATGCTGATCGTCTCGCTGGAGGATCTGTTGCGCCGGACCATTGGCGAGACGCTGGATCTCGATATCGTGGCGGCACCTGATCTATGGTGCACGCTGTGCGATCCGAACCAGTTGGAGAGCGCGTTGCTCAATCTGGCGATCAATGCGCGCGACGCGATGCCTGATGGCGGGCACTTGAAGATCGCGACACAGAATGTGCGCGTCGATGCCATCAATGCCAATGCGCCGGCTCTGACGCCTGGCGACTATATCTGCATCAGCGTCAGCGACAGCGGAACCGGCATGAGCCCGGAGGTCGTGGCGCGCGCCTTCGATCCGTTCTTCACGACAAAGCCGATCGGGCAGGGCACGGGCCTCGGCCTATCGATGATCTACGGCTTCGCGCGTCAGTCCAACGGACATGTCAGCATCGACAGCAGGCTCGATATTGGGACGACCGTGAAACTGTATCTGCCGCGCCATGAGGGAGACGCTGCCGCACAGGATGCGGCCCCGCTGAAGGGCGATCAGCATGTGGCCGCAGGCGAAACCCTGCTGGTGGTCGAGGATGAGCCGGTGGTGCGCTCTGTCATCGTCGATATGTTGAAGGACGAAGGCTATCGCGTGCTTGAGGCAGTTGATGGTCCGTCGGGCTTGCGGGTCCTGCGCGAGACGCCGAATATCGATCTGCTGGTCACCGATATCGGGCTGCCCGGCATGAACGGCCGTCAGCTTGCCGATCAAGCGCGCGAGGCGCGGCCGGACTTGAAGATCCTGTTCATCACCGGTTATTCCGAAAGCGTCGTTATGGCGAAAGGCTTTCTGCTGCCTGGGATGGAGATGATCACCAAGCCGTTCGACCTCGATCATTTCCTGCGACGCATCCGCGCGATGGTCACGAGCTAAAGCGTTTTCAAGCGAAGTGGATACCGGTTCGCGTCTAGAAAACGCGTCAGAATAAAAGGCGTAGCCCTCCGGTTCCATATCTCTCCAGATATTTCAGCCTCGATGCGCAGGTTCTAACAGTTCAATCGCCGGAACCATTGTGCGGCCGCGAGCTTGTATCGGCGCAATACCGATCAATCAAAACTGGAGATCATCATGATCCGCCGTCTTCTTGGAACCGCTGCCATCGTCACCATGATGGCTCTTCCCGCCGTTGCTCAGGCTCAGGGTGTCCCCGGAGGCATTGAGCGTGGTGCGCGCGATGGCGAGCGCGCAGCTGGTCCTGTGGGCGCTATCGTAGGCGGCACCATCGGTGGTGTTGTCGGCGGCGTAGCCGGCGTGCTCGGTGTCGACGATCGTCCGCGGTTCCGCAGCTATGTCGTGGAACAGCGTCGCCCATCCTACACCTATAGCAACGAAGTTCGTGTCGGTGCCGTGCTGCCTGAGAGCGGCGTGACCTATTACGAGGTTCCGGCAGAATACAATTCCGCCCGTGAATACCGCTACACCGTGGTCAATGGTCGCACGGTTCTCGTCGAGCCGCGCACCCATCGCATCGTGGAAGTGATCGATTAAGCCGATCAATAAATGACTTTTCGAACGGGCCGCCTTCAGGCGGCCCGTTTTGTTCCATCTATGGCCTGCGGCGTATCTGTAGTCAGCGCCGATGTTCTCGCGTAGAGAAGTGCCGGGGAATCACACGAGCACCACGCGGCGATCAATCGCCCGGATGCGGAGAACGATGGCCACCAGCAATCGCGATCAGATCGCCCCTGCCATCGCACTGGACATTCCCCTTGCCGATCGTACCGAGACAGGTCTCGCTTTGCCGGACGGCGTGCAGCCCTATCGCATCGACTGGCTCAACACGCTCACCATCGCCACCTTTCACGCACTCGCACTACTCGCGCTGATGCCGATGTTCTTCAACTGGACAGCGGTGATTGTGGCGGTCATCGCAGCGCGGTTGTTCGGCCTCATCGGCATCAATATCGGTTATCACCGGTTGCTGACGCATCGTGGTTTCAAGTGTCCGAAATGGCTGGAGCACGCTTTCGTTGTCGTGGCGATCTGCTGCGCCGAGGATACGCCGGCGCGCTGGGTTGCCATCCATCGCCGTCATCACGAGAAGTCCGACGAGCAGCCGGACCCACACAGCCCGCTTGCCAGCTTCTTCTGGGGCCATATGGGCTGGCTGCTGGTGAAGAACCCGGACCTGTCCCGCCTCGGCATCTATGAACGATATGCCAAGGACGTCCTGCGCGATCCGTTCTATGTCGCGCTGGAGCGCAATTTCTGGCAGCTGAAGATCCTGCTCATCCAGATCAACGTCTTCTTCTTTGCGGGCCTGGCCGGCAAACTGCTGTGGGGCGGCTCATGGGCCGAGGCCGTGCAGTTCGCTTTGAGCATCGTCATCTGGGCGGTCTTCGTGCGAACCGTCTTCGTCTGGCATCAGACCTGGGCGGTCAACTCGGTCACCCACATCTGGGGCTATCGCAACTACGCGACCGATGAGGACAGCCGCAATAATCTGTTCATTGGCTACCTCGCCCATGGCGAGGGCTGGCATAACAACCATCACGCCGATCAGCGCTCCGCGCGCCATGGCCATCGCTGGTGGGAGTTCGATACCACCTATCTGACGATCCGCCTGCTGGAGAAGCTCGGCCTGGTATCGGATATTGTCGAGCCGCGGCATACGACCAAGAGGTAAGGCCTGCCAAGCTCGAGCATGCCACACGAGATGCAACTTTTCGTCACAATTCGCGTTACTACACCATGATGACGAAGCCCGATATCTGGTACGTGGCGTTTGGCCCCGACAAATCCGTGAAGTCCGACACTCGTGCGACAAACGGTGTGCGTACGACCAGGACCTTCAAATCCGAAATCGATGCAAAACTGTTCGCCCGGGAAATCCTGGCCAAAGGCTGGACCGCTACAGCCGGCACACTCAATCCATATCAACCCAAGCGCACCATTGCGGCATCGCAGATCGAAGACTGGGCCGATCCCGCTCGAGCCGACTAATCTGGCTAGATGACTTCGTAGGCGAAAAACAGAATGATTACCGTGATCGCGACGAGGCCTCCCAGAAAGCACTGATCGGCAATCGACTCGCAGCGCTCGCTGAGTTGGCGGTTTTGCGACTTCCGCATCGATGTGTAGGACGCGACCGCGCTGGCGAGGAAGAACAGCGAGGCGATGGCCGAATATTCATCGACCCGGCTGGGGCCGATCTGCGGCTCCATGATCTTGACCAGTCCGATCAGCGTCGCGCAGACGCCGATCATCGTCCCGGAGCTCGGCAGGATGTGCTTGGAAAGCGCTCCTTGCTCCCCGGAAGCCCTGTCGTCGCTCATGGCGGGATTATGCCTCGCCGGTGAGGAACGGGTTGGTCATGCGCTCCTGGCCGATGCTGGAGCCGGGGCCATGACCGCAGATGAAGCCGACATCGTCGCCGAGCGGCAGCAGCTTGGTCGTGATCGAATTGATCAATGTCTCATGGCTGCCGCCGGGGAAATCGGTCCGCCCGATGGAGCCTGCGAATAGCACGTCGCCGACATGGGCGAATTTCATCGCCTTGCTGTAATACACGACGCTGCCGGGCGAATGACCGGGGCAGTGCAACACGTCGAAAGTCAGGCCCCCGACACTGACGGTGTCGCCTTCATTGAGCCAGCGATCAGGCATGAAGTTGCGGGTGCCCGTCATGCCGTATTTTGCGCCGCTGTCCTCGACATGTTCGAGCAGGAACGTATCGGCGACATGCGGGCCGATGATTTCGACCTTCAGCGTTTCGCGCAGCTCGTCGGCGCCGCCGACATGGTCGATATGGCCGTGGGTCAGCCAGATCTGTTCGACCTTCACATTGGCCTTGGCAATGGCGTCCAGGATCAGCGGCACGTCGCCGCCGGGATCGATCACCACGGCCTGCCGCGTGGCCTCATCCCACAGCAACATGCAGTTCTGCTGAAACAGGGTCACCGGAATGATGGTGCCGCCGGCCTGGCCTTTATGTTCGGTTTCATCTGTCATCGCGCCACAATGCTGATTTTTGCGGGCGAGAAAAGGGGGAATTTGGGCGGCTTTCTTTCTTCCCCTCTCCCCGGGCGTGGCGCAGCCGCGACGGGTGGGAGAGGGTGGATCGAACCGCAGAGCGGTTCGAGACGGGAGAGGGGGGCGCTTGCTCAAGGCCCTCTCCCGCCTTCGCTTCGCTCAGGCACCCTCTCCCGCGGCGCGCAGCCTCGCTGCGCTGGGGGAGAGGGGAGGAAGGACGACCGCGTTCTACTTCTTCAACTGCACCTTCAGCGTCGCCTCCACCTCGCGGTCGAAGGACGACGCCTTGGCCGGCGCCTTGTCGCGCTGGGTCATGAGGTAGGCATCGCGCTTGGCCACCAGCGCTGTCAGCTTGTCGTTCAGCGCCTTGCGATCCTTCATCTGCTTGCCGAGTTCATCGGCGCGCTGCTGCGGCGACAATTTGCGAATGGCCTCAGGCAATTCATCTTCCTTCACGCTGTCGAGTTTCTGCTTGCCGGCGGACACGTCGCTGACGAGGTCGCCGCCGCCGGTGACGGCTTCCGACGACACTTTCGCGCGCTTGTTGATGTAGCTTGCCATATCCGTTGCCGAGGCGGGCGCCGCCGCTGCGACTTCCGAGAGCTGCCGGGTCTTGTTCTCGGTGTGCTTCTGCAGCGCGCGCGGGCCGTAGGGGATCACCGTCTTGTTGATGTCGTTCTGCAGGATGATGATCTCTTCGTCATAGGGCGTCTCGATGATGACAATCTGGCCGCCATCCTGCGGGATTGCGATGAAACGGCCGTCGCCGCGCTGGGCGACGTCGCGCCAGACCTTCTCCGTATCGCGGGCGGCGCCTGCGAGAACAGCGTTCACGATGATGTTCTTCTGCTTCGCGACTTCGAGCGTGGTCGTGTATTTCGTGTCCTGCTGATAATCCATATGCGGCGGCGCGTCGCCGACCAGGAAGACGATACGCCTGACATCGTTGCCCTTGGTCCATTGCAGCTTGTTGACGGCGACATCGAGCGCCTCGTTGACGCTTTCCGGCCAGTCGCCGCCACCCTGCGCCCGGACCTGCAGCAGGTTGCCATAGAGGTCCTGGATGTCGGTGGTGAGGTCGAAGGTCTTGGTCACGTAGTCGTCGCCGATGTCGCGATAGGCGACGAGACCCATGCGGATGTCGGCGTCGGGATTGCTGTCGAGGATCGTGGTTGCGATCGACCAGATCTTACGTTTGGCGCCTTCGATCAGCCCGCTCATGGAACCGGTGGTGTCGAGCACGAAGGCGACTTCGACGGTCGGCTTTGCCTGCGCGGAACCGGCGAAAATCGCCTGCGGCAAAGTTGCGGCAGCGGCGATCAGGATGACGCGGCCGATATGGGCTAAGTTCATGGGATGTCTCCGTAATCCGGGCTGCAGCGATGGAAGAACTCGCCCGCCGCCGCTCGCGGAAAACTTGCGTCCGGCTTGCGACATGCGAGCGGCAGACCGGCGGGAGACGTGATGGGCGGCCCCGCCGAAATCGGCTAAGTTTGTCGCCATGGAATCGAATGCCGTTCACACCCCCGCGCTGATTTTCGATCGCCGCCAGTCGGAGACGGCGTTGGCCATTGCGCGCGGAACCACAAGGCTGCTGCGGTCGCTGGGATTCTCATGCGTCAGCGAACTATCATTGCCGTCCGGACGGCGTGCGGATCTGGTCGCGCTGAACGAGCGCGGGGATGTCTGGATCGTCGAGATCAAGTCATCGATCGAGGATCTGCGGGCGGATCAGAAATGGCCCGAGTATCGCGCGCATTGCGACCGGCTGTTCTTTGCCTTCACGCAGGATCTCCCCTGCGAGATTTTTCCTGCCGACACAGGCCTGATCGTGGCGGATGCCTATGGCGCGCATGTTCATTGCGATGCACCGGAGCACCGGCTGCCGGCGCCGACGCGCAAGGGCATGATGCTGCGCTTCGCGATGACCGCGGCGCACAGACTGAACAGGCTGCACGACCCTCAAGGTCATGCAGCCTGGCCGAACGAAATCTAGCTTTTAAAGAAGGCTCAGCGCGGCGCGCGCTTGGCGAGAATGCGCTGCAGCGTACGGCGATGCATGTTCAGACGACGTGCGGTTTCCGAGACGTTGCGGTTGCACATCTCATAGATGCGCTGGATGTGCTCCCAGCGCACGCGGTCGGCCGACATCGGGTTGTTCGGCAGTTCGGACTTGTCATTGTCGATCGCAAGCAGCGCTGCAACGACGTCGTCGGCATCGGCCGGCTTCGACAGATAGTCGACAGCACCCATCTTCACCGCCGTCACGGCGGTGGCGATGTTGCCATAGCCGGTGAGTACGATGGCGCGCGCATCGGGACGCTGTTGCTTCAGCGCCGACACGACATCGAGGCCGTTGCCGTCACCGAGACGAAGATCGACCACAGCAAAAGCGGGTGCTGACTTGCTGATCTGGGCGAGACCTTCGGAAACGGAGTCGCAGGATGTGACCGTGAAGCCGCGCGTTTCCATTGCACGCGAAAGACGCTCCAGAAACGGCTTGTCGTCCTCCACGATCAGGAGCGAGCGGTCGGTCTGTTCAGTCACTTCGGCGAGCGCATTCACGGTTCAAAATCCTCCATATCCAATACGATACCATATGGCGCTGCCGAATGCAGCTGCCAAGGGTGTGAAGATTTGAATGGCTTGATTGTGAAGTTAATCCAAAAGCGTTTTGGCCCGTAAAACGGGTGGTTAATTCTAATCACGGTGGTACATCAGCGCGGCGTGTTGTCGCAGAGCAGCATGATGGACGAAACGTAATGAAAGTAGATCCGGAATGGACGCGACTCCAACTGGGCCGAAGAAGCCCGAGGTAAATGACGAGACATCGGCTCGTTACGACGGCTGGCGTATCGTCGGTGTTTGTTTCCTGCTCGCGACATTCGGCTGGGCGCTCGGCTTCTATGGCCAGAGCGTCTATCTCGCGGAACTTCAGCGCGTGCATGGCTGGCCGGCCTCGACCATCGCAACGGCCACCACGTTTTTCTATCTCGTCGGCGCGTTGCTCGTCGCATTCGTGAGTGAAGCAATGCGTGCGCTCGGGCCGCGCAACTGTTTGCTGGCCGGCGTCGGCGTGATGGCTTTCGCCACCATCCTGCTCGGACAAATCACGTCGCCCTGGCAGCTCTATGCGGTGAATGTGCTGCTCGCATTCGGGTGGGCCGGCACCAGTCTCGGCGCCATCACCAACACGCTCGGTCTGTGGTTCGACAAGAAGCGCGGTATGGCCATCAGCCTTGCGCTGAATGGCGCGAGTTTCGGCGGCATCGTCGGCGTGCCTTTACTGGTCGCGGCGAGCAATGCCTTCGGCTTTGGCGGCGCGACTATCGCAGCAGCGATCGCGATGCTTGTGCTGCTCGTCCCGGTGATCATCATCTTCGTCGGCCATCCGCCGCATCGCGCAGCATCCGCCACACCGGACGGTGTTGCCGCTGCGGCCGGCGCGCCATCGTCGACACGCATTCGCGCGGAGGCGATGCGCGACGTGGCGTTCCTGACGCTCACCATTGCTTTTGCGTTCGGATTATTTGCGCAGGTCGGCTTCATCGTGCACCTGATCTCGTTTCTCGATCCGGTGATCGGCCGCGAGCGCGCGGCAGCCGCGGTATCGCTGCTGACGCTGATGGCGGTGGTTGGTCGCATGCTGTTCTCGACAGTGATCGACCGGCTCAATCAGCGACTGGCATCGGCGCTGTCGTTTCTCAGCCAGGCGACGGCGCTTGCGATAATTATCAATTCGCGCAATGAGGCGCTGGTGTTCTTTGCCTGCGCGTTGTTCGGCTTTTCGGTTGGAAACCTGATCACGCTGCCGGCGCTGATCGTGCAGCGCGAATTTGCCGCACGCTCGTTCGGGGTGCTGGTCAGCCTGATCACGGCGGAGACGCAGGTCACTTACGCTTTCGGTCCGGGCATTGTCGGCTGGCTGCGCGATCTTTCGGGCAGTTACGCCGTGCCGTTTTATGTCTGCATGGCGTTGCAGGTGGCCGCAGCCGTGTTGATCATGGTGCGGGGGCGAAAGAGCAAAGCTCTCACCTCATGGTGAGGAGGCGTAGCGCCGTCTCGAACCATGAGCCGCTTGGCACATCCTTCGAGACGCCGCGCGAAGGGCGCGGCTCCTCAGGATGAGGACTGAGTTTATGTCTGCCGCTGCTTCAGCAGCTCCTCAACATCCAGCCGCTTCGTAAACATCGCAATCCCGCCATCGCCACTCCGTGGCCACTCCGCCTCCGGCCGATCCCAATATAACTCGACGCCGTTCTGGTCAGGGTCGCGCAGATACAGCGCTTCGCTGACGCCGTGGTCGCTGGCGCCGTCAAGCTGTATGCCGGCCGAGAGCACGCGGTGTAGCGCGTCGGCCAATGCGGCGCGGGTGGGATACAGGATCGCGGTATGGAAAAGACCTGTCGTGCCGGGCGCCGGCGGCTGGCCGCCTTTGCTCTCCCAGGTGTTAAGGCCGATGTGGTGATGGTAATCGCCGGCGGCGATGAAGACAGCCTGATCGCCATAGCGTTGCTTGACCTGAAAGCCGAGGACGTCGCGGTAAAAGCCGAGCGCGCGATCAAGATCGGCAACCTTCAGGTGAACATGCCCGATCCGTGTGCCTGCGGGGATCGGCGTGGTGGGGTCGGGCATGTCGAAGCTCCTGAATGGTGTGACGCTCGGGACGATCTAGTCACGCGATCGCAGGAAGGGTAGAGCGTCTTCGCGAAACCCATCGTTTCCGGGAATTGGATTGATGGGTTTCGCCGCGCTTTACTCATCCCAAGGGACGTCGGCTATGCAAGCTCGGACACCAGCCCGTCCGGCAGGCCGAATTCGTAGGTGTTCAGCGTCATTGAGACCATGGTGTAGTAGCCGCACAGGCCGATGATCTCGACGAGGCCCTGGGCGCCCAGCGTCTCGGTGGCTTCGTCATAGAGCGGCTTGGACAGGCCCTGTGCCTCGTGCAGCGACTTGGCGACGTCATAGATCACCCGCGCCTTCTTCTCGCTGAAACTCGGCGTACGACGGTTCTTGATGTCTTCGATGACGGCGGGATCGAGACCGCCGTCCAGCGCCATCTTCTTGTGGGCGTACCATTCGAAATGCGCGGTCCAGTGCCGTGCGGTGACGAGGATCGCCAGCTCGGCATGCGCCGGCGTCAGCGTGGTGTCGTAGCGCAGAAACGCGCCGAGGCGGGTCGCGTGCCGGGCCATATTCGGGCTGGCGAGCCAGGCCATCATCGGCTCCGGCGGGCGTCCGCGCTTGCTGGCGATCGACTCGTCATAGATGGACTTCTGGTCGGGAGACATTTCGCCAGGCGAAAGCCACTTGAGACGCATGTTGTTTCCTCGTGTGTTTTTGCTCGTTGTCCTTTGGCGATACACCGGAATGGCGAGCCTGACTACTTCCGCTTTGCAGCAGGCCATTGAATTCCACGAAGTGGCGAGTAAGCTTCGCCCAACAACATTGCGGATGCTCGGCATCCCGCGCACAAAACGGATGGAAACGCTGATGTCGGATCTCGATCAATTTCGCGGCGAGACGCGCGCCTGGCTCGAGGCCAATTGCCCGCCGGAGATGCGCAAGCCGATGAGCTCGGACGAGGATACGTTCTGGGGCGGTCGCAATGCGAAGTACTCATCCGAGCCGCAGCGGATCTGGTTCGAACGGATGCGCGACAGGGGCTGGACCGTGCCGCATTGGCCAAAGGAATATGGCGGCGGCGGCCTCGACGGCGAACAGACGAAGATCCTGCGCCAGGAAATGGCTGCGATCTCCGCCCGTCTGCCGCTGGTGTCGTTCGGCATTTCCATGCTCGGGCCGGCGCTGCTGAAATATGGCACCGACGCCCAGAAGCAGGAGCATCTGCCGAAGATCGCTGCGGGTCTGATCCGCTGGTGCCAGGGTTATTCCGAACCCAATGCCGGATCCGATCTGGCCTCGTTGCAAACGCGCGCTGAGAGCGACGGCGATGACTATCTCATCACCGGCCAGAAGATCTGGACGTCTTATGCGAACTATGCCGACTGGATCTTCTGCCTGGTGCGTACCGACGCGTCCGGCAAGAAGCATGACGGCATCAGCTTCATCCTGTTCGATATGACGTCGAAAGGTGTCTCGACCAAGCCGATCCTGCTGATCTCCGGCAAGTCGCCCTTCTGCGAAACTTTCTTCGATAGCGTCCGCGTGCCGAAGTCACATGTGCTCGGCACTGTCGATCGCGGCTGGGACGTGGCGAAATATCTGCTGCAGCATGAGCGTGCGATGATCTCTGGCATGGGCGAGCGCGGCGCTGGCCGACCGCTTGGCCAGGTCGCTGCCGACTCCATCGGGGCTGATGCGCAGGGCCGTCTCGACGACGCGATGCTGCGCGGGCAGATCGCAAGTTTCGAAGTCGACGAGGCCGCCCTGGCCTGTGCGGCCGAGCGCGCCGTCGATCTGGCGAAAGCGGGGCAGGCGCATCCGGCGTTTTCGTCGGCGATGAAATATTACGGCACCGAACTCAACAAGCGCCGCCATGAAATCCTGATGTCATCGGGCGGCATCGATGCACTGGAATGGGAAAGCCAGCGCTCGCATGAAGGCGCACGTCCGCGTGCGTGGCTGCGCACCAAGGCGAATTCGATCGAAGGCGGCACCAGCGAAGTGATGCTGGGGATCGTCGCCAAGCGCATTCTGGATTTGCCGGGGGCGTGAATTTCACTCTGCCCTCATCCTGAGGAGTGGCCGGAGGCCGCGTCTCGAAGGATGGTGGTGCACTCCATCTCATGGTTCGAGACGGCGCTTCGCGCCTCCTCACCATGAGGACTGAGCTAGGATCAATTTGGTCGCCAGACCGCCTCATCATTGGATCACACCCATGCCTCTCCTCCTCAACGAAGAACAGACCATGCTGCGCGATAGTGCCCGCGGCTTTATCGGCGACAAGGCGCCGGTCAGTCATTTCCGGCAGCTCCGCGATAGCAAGGATGCGACCGGGTTCTCGCGCGACTATTGGCGCGCGTTTTCCGAGATGGGATTTGCCGGATTGCTGGTGCCGGAAGCGTTCGGCGGCAGCGGGCTCGGCGCCGTCGAAGCCGGCGTCGTGATGGAAGAGATCGGCCGCACACTGATGCCGTCGCCATTCTTCTCCACGGCTGTGCTGGGCGTCTCGGCGCTGAATCGGGGCAGCGACGCGCAGAAGTCGGAATATCTGTCGAAGATCGCCAGTGGCACGCTGCTGGCGGCACTGGCCATCGATGAAGGCGCGAAGCATCGCCCGCTGCAGACGGCGATGAAGGCCGCACGCTCCGGCAATGGCTTCAAGCTGAATGGCGCGAAGGCCTTCGTCGTGGATGGTCACACCGCCGATCTCCTGATCGTCGCAGCGCGCAGTGCAGGTGCGCCGGGTGAGCGGGACGGCCTCACGCTGTTTCTGGTCGATCCGAAGGCCAAGGGCATCGCGCTCGAGCGCACCGCGATGGTGGATTCGCACAATGCAGCGCGGATCACGTTCGAGAATGTCGAGGTCACGGCCGACAGCGTGCTCGGCGATGTCGATCAGGGCGGCGCATTGCTGGACAGCGTGCTGAATATCGGCCGCGGTGCCGTTGCTGCCGAAATGGTCGGCCTGTCAGACGAAGTGTTCGGCCGCACCGTGACCTATCTCAAGGAGCGCAAGCAGTTCGGCAAGCTGATCGGTGAATTCCAGGCGCTGCAGCATCGCGCCGCGCATCTCTATACCGAGATCGAGGTCACGCGCGCGGCCGTGCTGAAGGCGCTACAGCTGATCGACGACGGCGCGCCGACGGCGCCGGCCGCTATTGCCGTCGCCAAGGCCAAGGCCGGCACCACAGCGACGCTGGCTGTGCAGGAAGGCGTGCAGATGCATGGCGGCATGGGCATGACCGATCAGTTCGACATCGGCTTCTTCATGAAGCGCGCGCGGGTCTGCCAGGAATTGCTGGGGGACAGCAATTATCACGCGGACCAGCTGGCGCGGCTGAAGAATTATTGAGGCGGGCGCTCTTAACCTCTCCCCGCGCTTTGCGGGGAGAGGTCGCCGCGTCTTCGCGGCGGGTGAGGGGCATGGCAGGCGCGCGCCTCATCGGCAGTTCATCGGATCGCTCCGATGATGGGCGCCGAAGCTTCCCGTGGAATTCTTTGCTTAGAGAGTGTGAGATTGGCGCTGGCCCTGTGCCATGCCCCTCACCCGCCCCGGCGTCGCTGTGCTCTGCCGGGTCGACCTCTCCCCGCGCAAGATGCGGGGAGAGGTTAAGTACCTACCTGATCGGCGGGGCGTACTGAATGCCGCCGGCGCTCCAGATCTGGTTCAACCCGCGCGGAATCTTCAGCTTCGAGCCTTCGCCGATATTGCGGTCATAGACTTCGCCGTAATTGCCGACATGGCGGATGATGCGGGCAGCCCAGTCCTTCGAGAGGCTGAGGTCTTCGCCATAAGCGCCTTCGGTGCCGACCAGACGCATCACGTCGGGCTTCTTGGACTTCAGGGCTTCGTCGATGTTCTTCGAGGTGATGCCAAGCTCCTCGGCATTGATCATGGCGTAGAGCGTCCACTTCACGATCATCATCCAGTCGTCGTCACGCTGGCGCACCACGGGGGCCAGCGGCTCCTTGGAGATGACGTCAGGTAGAATCACATGATCGTCCGGTTTGCTCATAGTCAGGCGCAACGCATAGAGCTGCGACGCATCCGCCGTGAAGGTGTCGCACTGGCCGGAATTATAGGCCTTGAGGACTTCGTCCAGCTTGGGAAACTTCACTTCGGTATATTTGATGTTGTTGCTGCGGAAGTAGTCGGCAAGATTCAACACCGTCGTGGTGCCGTCCTGGACGCAGACCTTGCTGCCATCGAGTTCCAGCGCGGAATCGATCTTGCGGGACTTCGGCACCATGAAGCCCTGGCCGTCATAATAGGATACGGCCGGGAAATAGAGATCGTAATTGGTCTCGCGCGACATGCTCCATGTGGAGTTGCGCGACAGGATGTCGACCTTGCGGCTCTGCAGCTCCTTGAAACGATCGGACGCGTCGAGCGGGACGAAGGTCACCTTCTTCGGATCGTTGAAGATCGCGGCGGCAACGGCGCGGCAGAAGTCGACGTCGAAGCCGGTCCAGGTGCCCTGCGCATCCGGCGACGAGAAGCCGGGCAGGCCAGTGTTCACGCCGCACAATACGGCGTCGCGCTTGACAGTGCGCTTCAGCGTCTTGGTGTCGTAGCGCTCATAGGTGATCGCAGCCGCAGCCACTGCAGTGGCAACCACCAGGCCGATGGCCAGCCCGGTCGTGAAAGTCCGCTTCATCCCCATGCGAAGTCCGCCCCGTCGTCAGAGAAAAATATGTCAGAGAAAAACTGGATCGAAGAGCTGCGCGGCGAGGCGCAGATCAGATTTCAGGCTTCTGCCGCACGATGACCTTGGTGCCCACCGGGATCCTCTCATAGAGGTCGGCGACATCCGCATTGACCAGCCGGAAGCAGCCGGACGATACGGCGGTGCCGATGGTGTCGGGCCGGTTGGTGCCGTGGATGCGATAGACGGTGGCGCCGAGATAGAGCGCGCGGGCGCCGAGCGGATTGCCGGGGCCGCCTGCCATAAAGCGCGGCAGATAGGGCTGACGCGCGATCATTTCCGGCGGCGGCGTCCAGTCCGGCCATTCCGCCTTGCGCGAGATTTTCAAGAGGCCCTGCCACTGGAAGCCGTCGCGGCCGACGCCGATGCCGTAACGCAGCGCGCGACCATTGCCCTGCACCACATAGAGATGGCGCTCTGAGGTCGCGATGATGATGGTGCCCGGTGCCTCGGTGGTGCGGTACAGCACCATCTGCTTCTGGAATTCCGGTTCAAGCTGAACGGAGTCGTCGGCAATCAGCCCGGGCTCGTCGCCGACATCCGGACGCGGTTGCTGGGCGAGGCCTTGCGTGATCGACAACATCAGGCTGGCTGCGGCGACGAGTTGAAAGCCAAGCAGGCGGCGGATGTTGATCATCGCAGGCATCTCCGGTTTCGCGTCCGATATCCTGTATCATCCCAGCCAAATCACGGGAACCATGAAATCAGCGGGCATGGCGACGGTCCGCGCGCGGACCTCGTGAATCGCCGGCATATTTGCCGTCCGCGGGTGACGATTTGATTAAAGGTCACCGCGTCTATTTCGGTGCGATCCACAGTCGCAGCACGTAGCTGACGAGGGTCACACTGGCGACGCCGCCCAGCCACAGCGCAACAAACCACAACAGGCGCTGCATCAGCGGGCGCTTGTCTGAAGGGGCGGGCTTTTGCTGCGACGCAGGTGTCATCAGTGATAGCCCGCGCCGGCGCGAACTTTGCCGCGAAACACGTAATAGGCCCAGGCGGTGTAGCCGAGGATGATGGGAACCAGCACGGCGACGCCGTAGCTCATGAAATGCAGGCTGTTGTCGGGCGACGCGGCCTGCCAGATGGTGATGCTGCGCGGCACGATATAGGGCCACATGCTGATGCCCAATCCGGCATAGGACAATGCGAACAGCGCCAGCGACAGGAAGAACGGCCGGTAATCCTGTTTGGTCGCGAGGCTTCGCATCAAGAGCGCTGTGATGGCAGCAACTGCAATCGGCACCGGCGCCGTCAGGATGATGTTGGGCCAGGCGAACCAGCGCCTTGCATATTCGGCATCCAGAAATGGCGTCGCAATGCTGACGAGACCGATGGCAGCGAGCATGGCGAATAGCAGCCACCAGCTCAGACGATAGGCCTGATCGCGCAACGCGCCTTCGGTCTTCAGCACCAGCCAGGTGGCGCCGAGCAGGCCGTAGCCGGCCATCAGTGCGAGTCCGGTCAGGACGCTGAACGGTGTCAGCCAGTCCCACCAGCCGCCGCCATAGTGGCGACCATTGACGACGATGCCTTGCAGGATCGCGCCGAGCGCCACGCCCTGCGCCAGCGTGGCCATCAGCGAGCCGCCGGCAAAGGCGATGTCCCACAGATTGCGCTCGCGCGTGGTGCGCCAGCGGAATTCGAAGGCGACGCCGCGAAACACCAGCCCCAGCAGCATCACGATCATCGGCGTATAGAGCGCCGGCATCAGCACCGCATAGGCCAGCGGAAACGCCGCCATCAGCCCTCCGCCGCCGAGCACCAGCCAGGTCTCGTTGCCGTCCCAGACCGGGGCGACCGAGTTCATCATGACGTCACGGTCTTCCTTCTTCGGGAAGAGTGGAAACAGCATGCCGAGGCCGAGATCGAAGCCGTCCATCACGACATAGACGAACACGGCAAAGGCGATGATGAAGGCCCAGACGACCGCTATATCGATCATGACGCGTGCCCCGATGCGGTTGCACCCACAGCCGGGGTAATGCCCGCCGCACGACTCGGCACGTTGCCGGCCGGGCCTTGCTCATCATGATGCGGCGGCGCGGCCATGAGCCGGAGCAGATAGATCGTGCCCGCGGCGAAGACCAGGAAATAGACGATGGCGAAGGCGATCAGCGACGACGCAACGGCTGGCGCCGCCAGCGGCGAGACCGAATCGCTGGTCCGCAGCAGGCCGAACACCGTAAACGGTTGCCGCCCGGTTTCGGTTGTCACCCAGCCGGCCAGCACGGCGATGAATCCGGCCGGTCCCATCGCCAGCGCAAAGCTGTGAAGCAAACGCGACTCATAGAACTTGCCGCGGAAGCGCATGAAGAGGCTCAGCAGTCCCAGCCCCAGCATCAGGAATCCGATGCCGACCATGATGCGGAACGACCAGAAGGTCACCGGCACCGGCGGCCAGTTTTCGCGCGGAACAGTATCGAGCCCGGCCATCGGCGCATTGAGGTCGTGCTTCAGGATCAGCGATCCGAGCTTGGGTATCTCGATGGCGTAGTTCACTTTGCCTTCGGCCTGGCTCGGGATGCCGAACAGGATCAGCGGCGCGCCATGGGGATGGCTCTCGAAATGGCCTTCCATGGCCATGATCTTGGTCGGCTGATGCTCGAGCGTGTTGAGGCCGTGCTGATCGCCGGCGAGTATCTGCAGCGGCGCGACCAACGTGGCCATCCACATCGCCATGGAGAACATCACGCGCGGGCCGGGCAGGCGCGTATCCTTGAGAAGATGCCAAGCGCCGACCGCGCCCACCACGAAAGCCGTGGTGAGATAGGCCGCCAGCACCATATGCACGAGACGATATGGGAAGGACGGATTAAAAATCACCTTCCACCAGTCGGCGGCAACAAACTGGCCGGCAGCGTTGATAGTGTAGCCGGTCGGCGTCTGCATCCAGGAATTCGCGGAGAGAATCCAGAAGGCCGAAAACAGCGTCCCGATCGCGACCATCAGCGTAGCGAAGAAATGCAGCCTTGGACCGACGCGGTTGAGGCCAAACAGCATGACGCCGAGAAAACCTGCTTCGAGAAAGAAGGCGGTGAGGACTTCATAGGCCATCAGCGGGCCGATGATCGGTCCCGCCTTGTCGGAGAAGGCCGACCAATTGGTGCCGAACTGGTAGGACATCACGATGCCCGAGACCACGCCCATACCGAAGGCAACGGCGAAGATCTTGAGCCAGTAATTGAACAGGTTGAGGAAGACGTCGCGCCCGGTCCACAACCAGAGCGCTTCGAGCACGGCGAGATAGCTCGCTAGCCCGATGGAGAACGCGGGAAAGATGATGTGAAATGACATCGTGAACGCAAATTGCGCTCGGGCTAGTATGACAGGGTCAAAGCCTTCGAACATCTGCATCCGTCCATGTGTAGTCTGGACGTGTTCTATCATGCAGAGCGCGCGGGCGAAACTGCGCGAGGTCTTTGTTAGTTGGCCGCCCGGATTCGGCAACGTCTTGAAAAGGCTGTCCATCTGCCCACATTGGCGTTCGCCGTTGGACTCGTAGACAATTTGTCCAATTTTGTCAGATGTATTGCGCAGGTCGATGCGGAAGTTCGTGCGTCCGCCGACGATGACAAAGCCGTAGCTCCAAACAGAATACGACCCGGAAGGGGGCATCCCGTCCGGGTCGCTGGAGGTGGGGAGGTTTACGCGAACTGACGTCTGTAACGTTGGAGCAAAAGGAACGCGGCAGATTACGCTGCGATACTGTCGATGCCGGCGGTCTTCAGGAGATCGGCGAGCTGCTTGCGGGCGTAGAACATGCGGGTCTTCACCGTCGACGCGGGGATGCCGATCAGGCCGGCGACCTCTTCCACTGACTTCTCATGATAGTAGACGAGGTTGACGATCTCGCGATGCGCCGGCGACAGCTTGGCGACACAGGCCCGGAGGATGGCGCTGGTGCGGCTGCGATCGAGCGATGCCTCAGGTGTATCGGCCTGGTCGGCGATTTCCATGACATCGTCCTGGTCGATGTCTTCATATTTACGCTGGCGTAGCGCGGTCAGTGCCTTGAAGCGTGCGATCGACAACAGCCATGTGGAGACCTGCGAGCGGCCTTCGAACTGGCTGGCGGTCCGCCACACATCGAGGAACACCTGGCTGACCAGATCTTCAGCCGCCGACGTGTCACGCAGCATGCGGAGAACGAAGCGATAGACCCGCACATTGTGCCGGGCATAAAGCGTGTGCATCGCTGTGCGGTCGCCGCTGGCGATATTCTCCAGCAGCATCTCGTCCGAGGTGGCGCGGGCCGTAATGATACCCTGCTGACCGGCGGCATTGAGGGCGATGACGTTCTGCATGACTAACTCCCGTAAGAGACCGCGTTGCGGCTTCGTTGGGAGGATTGTTAAGGAGCCCCGGTTTCAGGGCGTCTGCTTCAAAAGCGGAAAATGGTTTCATGGAACCGGAGAATTGTTTCGTCGCAGGGTTAGCGACGAAACATTCAGAGGTGAAATGCGTGCAACTTGAATGAGATAGATTCCAAAAGGGGTGCTCAGGCCTTGTCGCCCACCGGGGAGAACAAATAGCCCCCACCGCGAATTGTACGGATCACGGCGGGTTTCGTCGGATCGGGCTCGATCTTGCGGCGGATTCGCATGATCCGTAGGTCAACCGCCCGGTCGAAAGCCTCTGCATCGCGGGCATTGGCCAGTTCGAGCAGCCGTTCGCGCGAGAGCACGCGCTTCGGATTCGCGGCGAATACCTTGAGCAGGCCAAATTCAGAGGCTGTCAGCGGATGTTCGTTGCCTTCATCATCACGCAGGGCCTGCGCTTCCAGATCGAGCCATTTCGTGCCGAAGCGCACGAGATGATCCTTGCTCTCCTTGGCAGGCGTTGCGTCTGTTGCTGCGCCCTTCACCGGCGTGCTTCGGCGCAAGACCGAGCGGATGCGCGCCATCAATTCGCGGAGTTCGCAGGGCTTGGCGATGTAATCGTCGGCACCGAGTTCGAGGCCGACGACACGGTCGATCGGGCTCGCGGTGGCAGTGAGCATGATCACCGGCACATTGATGCGGCTCTTGAGGTCGCGGATGATCGAGAGCCCGTCTTCCTCGGGCATGTTGAGGTCGAGCACCACGAGATCCGGCACCTTGGTCTCGATCTCGCTGCGCAGGCTCTTGCCGCCGTCGCACAGGGTCACGGCAAAGCCGTGCATCTTGAGATAGTCGCCCACCATCTCGCGGGCGGGTGCTTCGTCGTCGACGATGACGATATGCGGGCTCTGGCTCATGACAGGCCCTCACTGGTGGCTGGCAGCAGGATGGTGAAGGTGGCGCCCTGGCCGGGGCCGGGGCTATGTGCGTTCACTTCGCCGCCATGCATGTCGATGATGCGTTTGACGATCGACAGGCCGAGGCCGGTCGAGCTTTCGCCGCCGGTCGGCTTGGCTGAAAGCCGCTGGAAACGACCAAACAGGCGGTCGAGATCCTCCGGCGACAGGCCGGGACCTTCGTCGCTGATGCTGATGCGGACATAATCGGCATCGCCTGTGATGAGCAGCGCGATCTTGCCGCCGATCGGGCTGTATTTGATGGCGTTGCTGACGAGATTGTCGATCGCTTCGCGCATCCGGTCGGCATCGCACATGGTGAGATCGTGGTGGTCCGGCGCCGAGACGGAGAGGTCCTGCTGCTTGTTCACCGCAGACGGCCGGTTCGCTTCAGCGACGTCCCGGACCAGCGTCGCCAGATCGACCGGCTCACGGCGGATGGTGATATCGAAGGCGTCCGCCATGGCGTCGGAGATCAGGTGATCGACCATCGAGGTCAGTCGCTTGGTGGCGTCACGAATGTGATCGACCTGCGCGGAGATGTTTTCCTTCGGCGATCCCGCGGATATCAGCTCGGTCAGCATCTCGGTGCGGCCGAGGATCACGCCGAGTGGATTCTTCAGGTCATGGGCGACGGTACCCAGAATCTCGTTCTTGAAGCCGTTGGCGCGCTGCAGCCGCAGCCACTGCGCGGAAAGCCGGCGATTGGCCTGCATCAGGGCGCGGGTACGCTGCGCCACGCGGTCTTCCAACTGCGTATTGGCCTCGTGCAGTTGCTGATAGAGGATCACGTTGTCGAAGGCGATCGACAGCCGGCTGCCGAAGATCTCAACCAGAGAACGGTCTGTCTCCGACAATTGCCGCTCCGCCTGCAGCAGCACGACAACCTCACGGCCGCTGCCGGTGCGAATATAGAGCGCCGTCCGATGGTCGGCGAAGTCGTGCTTGCGGCGCTTGAAGGCATCTTCGACCATCTGGCGCAGGTCCGGATCGAGCGACTGTGCGGTGGCGGTACCCATGAAGCGGCTGTAACAGCCTGATCCGGCGAGGACGGCATAGTCGTCGCCGACAACGCCGCCATCGCGCAGCACCAGAATGCCGGCGCAATCGACATTCAGCAGCGAGGCGATCTGCGTCAGCACGCCTTCGGCAAGCCGCTGCATCGATTTGAAATCATAGAGCGTCGAGGCTGCGTCGATGATGATTTCGAGGCCGCGCCGTGTCTGCACCATGCGCTCGAGCTGCTGATAGCTGCGCAGCGCGGCCGTCAGCGAGGTGAACAGCTTGTCGGCGGTCAGTTCGGTCTTCGCCTTGTAATCGTTGATGTCGTAGTCGACGATGACCCGGCGCTCCGGCGCCTGACCGGGCTGGCCGGTGCGCAGGATGATACGAACGGTTTCATTGTGCAGTTCGTTGCGGATGAACTCGACCAGCTCGAGGCCGGCCGCATCCGTCTCCATGATGACGTCGAGCAGTACGGCTGCGATATCCGTATGCTCGCGCATCAGGGCCTGGCCTTCGGCAGCGGAATAGGCCGACAGGATTTCCAGCGACTGGCCGTTCAGGGTGTAATCGCTCAGCGCGAAGCGCGTGCCCTCATGCACGGCTTGGTCATCGTCGATGACCGCGATCTTCCATTTTCGGTTATTGGATTCTTCCGGGACATCACCGGAGTCTTCAATCAGGTAGAGGACATCGTCCTGGTCGGCCATTGCGTAGTCCCGTCAAATGATCCGGCGGCGCCAGTGGCGGCCCGCGGCATGATAATGCGAAATGTCGTGCCTTGTCCCAATCTTGACTCCAGCATCATCCGGCCCCCCAGCTGCTGGGTCACCAGATTGTACACGATGTGGAGGCCGAGGCCGGTGCCGCCTTCGTTGCGGCGCGTGGTGAAAAACGGGTCGAAAGCCTGTCGCTGGACGTCCGGGCTCATGCCCGCGCCGTTGTCGGAGAAGCTGATCTCGATATCGTCGGTGCCGCGCGGCTTGGCGGTGATAGCGATGGCGCCCGGCTTGCCGTCCGGAAATGCGTGATTGGCTGCATTCAGGAACAGATTGGTCAGGATCTGGCCGTAGGAACCGGGATAGCCATCGATCATCAGCCCGTCCGGCACGTCGACTGTCAGCGTGATCGGAGCCTTCTTCAGGACGGGGCGCAGACTGGCGATGATCTGATCGGTAGCCTCGGAGAGGCTGAATTGCCGCCGTTCGGCGTGGGACCGATCGACGGCGACCTGTTTGAAGGACTGAATAAGCTCGCCGGCGCGATGCAGGTTGGCGACCAGTTGCTGCGCCGCGTCGCGTGACGTCTTGACGAATTCTTCCAGTTGCGAGCGCCGCAGCGGGGCATTGGAGCGCAGCTCGGCCTCGAACATTTCCGAGCGCCGGGCGAAGCTCGATGCCACCGTAAGGCTGATGCCGATCGGATTGTTCACCTCGTGGGCCACGCCGGCGACCAGACCGCCAAGTGCGGCCAGCCGTTCGGCGTCGATCAAATTCTGCTGTGCGGCATTTAGTTCGAGCAAGGCGCTTTCGGCTTTCTCTTTCGATGCACGCAGCTCGTTCTCGGCTTCGCGCTTGGCGACGGCGTTCTCACGGAACACCTCGACCGCGCGGGCCATGGCGCCAACCTCGTCCTTGGCGGCGGTGCCCTGAACCTTGCGATCATAGTCGCCGGAGGTGATTGCGCGCATCGAGGCCATGATCTGCTGCAGCGGCAGGCGGATGCTCAGCGCGATGATGATGCCTGCGGTGATGATCAGCCCAAGAAAGCCCGTGGCGATGACCATGACATTGCGGGAGATAGCCGTCAGCGTGCGGTCGAAAGTGGCCTGCGCGGACTGCTCGCGCTGGCGCATCTTGACGGACAGGCCATCGATCGCAGCAATCGTGTCGGCCTGGCTGGCATCGATCGAATTGCGCAGCAGGTCCGTGCGGCTGGAGAGTTGTTCGGACAGTTTTGCGAGCCCCTGGCGGAGGGCAACTGAGCGTCCCTTGAGCCGCTGCAACGCAATACGCTGCAGATCATTGTCGGCGAGGTCGGTCATGACCGGGATAGTACGCTCGATCGTCTCGGTGTTGCGGCGTGCATCTTCGGCCGAGGCGGATGCCAGCGACAGATAATAGGCGTTGGCGGCGACCAGCATCGCGGTGAATGCCTCACGCGACTTGCCGAGTGCCGGCCAGATCAGCGCGTCGCGCTGGCCGGTGGCGCCCTCGATGATGGAGTACAGTCCCGCCATGTCCTTGGCAGGCCCAAGCACCTGTTCTTCGTAGGTCTTGGCAATGGTGGTTTGAAGCGTCCGCAATTCACCGAAGCCGCTAAGGAAGCGCTCGGTGACGCGTTCCAGCTCGGCGACCGAGCCAGACAGCATGGGGTCGGTCGAGGCACGGGTGTTCAGTGTCCCAAGCACAGCCTCGCGCAGCAGCAGGATTTCGGCGAACAGTTCGGGGCTGGGCTGATTGATATAACGATGGATCAGGTTCTGCAGCCGGCCGGTCTCGCTCTCGAGCAGGGCAAGAACCTGATCGGACTGCCGGACCTGGCGCACGTCGTCCCAGGCGGAGGACAACACCCGCGAGCCGCTCCAGATCAATCCCGCCAGGACGAGGACGACCGCCGAGTTCAGGGCTGCGATGGACAAAATGCGCCAGCGGATCGGAATCGCACGGACAGCCGCAACGAGGCCGGTCCGGCCTCGCGCCGCCAGCTCGTCCTGTCCTTCAGAAACTCCGTTGTGCGGGCTCGTCACCACAGGTGTGTCATTCGGCCTTGCGAAAGGTTCAATCGGTGAGACAGCCGTGCGTCGCAACCCGGCAATTCGTTTTTTCTAGTCTGAAAGAGTTTCGTTGAGGTTGCGAGACAGTTCAATGTAGCAAATACAGGCGGTGCTGGCTATTAACCTGCAACAACTGGTTGAATTGGCGCAGTCCCGATTGAACCGAACGCCGCGAAGTCGCAACAGAGTGCTGCGGCAGATCGCGTCCGGTGAACGCCACCGTGCGGGGCGATTTCGATCAAAACTATAACGGAATCATTATTTTATTGGGCGGCGGAAGCTTTGGCCTCCCAACAAGAATGATTAGCACAGCAGGCCGGCAGCCGACGGCGTTGTAAGGGCAGAATGAAATGAAGTTGAAGGCGGCGCTCGGATATCTCGCGCTCGTGGTGACAGTCAGCCAGACGGCGACGCCCGCACGCGCCACCGACATTCAGTGGTGGCACGCGATGTCCGGAGAACTCGGCCGGCACGTTGAAAAGCTGGCCGCGGATTTCAACGCCACGCAGACGGGCTATCGCATCGTTCCGGTCTACAAGGGCAACTATACCGAAACCGTCACGGCGGCGATCTTTGCTTTCCGGTCCCGGAGCCAGCCGGCCATCGTCCAGGTCAACGAAATCGCGACGGCCACCATGATGGCCGCCAAAGGCGCAACCTATCCCGTCTATGAGCTGATGCGCGATCAGGCGGAGGCGTTCAATCCGTCAGCCTATCTGCCAGCCATTACGGGCTACTACACCGACATGGCCGGCAACATGCTGTCCTTCCCGTTCAATGCGTCGACGCCGATCCTTTACTACAACAAGGATCTGTTCCGTGCCGCTGGGCTCAATCCGGACGAGCCGCCGCGGACATGGCCGGAACTCGGCGCAGCTGCCAAGCGATTGCGGACGGCAGGTGCGGTTTGCGGCTTCACCACGGCCTGGCCGTCATGGATCAATGTCGAGAACTTCTCGGCATTCCACAACATTCCGGTGGCGACCAAGTCCAATGGCCTTGGCGGGTTAGATGCGGTGCTCACCTTCAACAACCCGCTGATGGTGAGGCATATTACGCAACTTGCCGAATGGCAGAAGACCAAGGTCTTCGATTACAGCGGCCGCGCGACAGCGGCTGAGCCACGCTTTCAGAAGAGCGAATGCGGCATTTTCCTGGGCTCGTCGGGGACCCGCGCCGACATTCTCGCCAATGCGAAATTCGAGGTCGGCTATGGTATGATGCCGTACTGGCCGGATGTCACGGCCGCGCCGCAGAATTCGATCATCGGCGGCGCGACGCTCTGGGTGCTGCGGGATCGACCGCGCGAAGAATATAAGGGCATCGCGAAGTTCTTTGCGTTTCTTTCGCAGCCCGAAGTGCAGGCGACCTGGCATCAGAAGACGGGTTACCTGCCGATCACGCGCGCCGCTTATGAACTCACGCGCCAGCAGGGTTTTTACGACCGCAACCCTGGCACCGTGAAATCCATCGAGCAGATCACGCTCAAAGCACCGACGGAAAATTCGAAGGGATTGCGCCTTGGTTCGTTCACGCTGATCCGTGACGCCATCGAGGATGAGCTGGAGCAGGCATTCAGCGGCAAGAAGCCTGCGCAGGAGGCCCTCGACGCTGCAGCAGAGCGCGGTAACAAACTGCTGCGCCAGTTCGAGCGCGCCAATCCGGTGCAGTGATATCTGCCCGGTCGCGGCGCGTCACGATCTTCGGCTGTTGCTAACGAAGGTCGTATCGCAGTGGAACATTGAACGCCTCCGTACCACCGGTCTTCTCCGGCGGAAATGCCGGGAATGGCTGCGCGCGACGAACCATGGCGAGCGTTTCGGCATCGAGCGCTTGATTTCCCGACGATCCCAGGAGGCGAGAAGACAGCACGCGACCGCTGCGATCGAGTGTAAAGGCGATCCTGACGACTGCTGTGCCTGACTGACCGGTGCGTGCACTCTGGGGAAATTGCTTGAAGCGCTGCAAGTGTGATTGAACGAGCTGATTGTAAGACGCTGACGCTGCCCTCGAGGCACCGGCGGCGGCCGCTGATGCTGCAGGCGCGATGCGTTCTGCGCGCGGTGCCGCAGTGGTCTGCGGCGCTGCTGGCGTATCGTTGGGCTTCTTCTTGATCTCGGCGCGTATTGGCTTCGGCTTGGGCTTTTCCGGCACCGGCTTTGGCGGATCGGGAATGATCTTGGCGGGCTCGGGCGGGGGCGGCGTCGGCTCGGTCTTCTGCTCGGGCGGCGCTTCGACGACCGGCTTCTCCATCAGCGGCGTCGGCGGGATCTGTTCTTCCACCTGCTTCTGCTGAACGGGCTCGGGCGGCGGCTCGGACGGCGCTTCCGCTTGCTGCATCTCGGGACCAGGGGCGATATCCAGCGGCTGCGTTTCAGGCGCGGCGGTGGCGGGCGCCATGTCGATCATGATGGTGGGCATCGTAACGCCCGGCGGGTTCGGTTGATGGTACCACCAGATGCCTGCGGCGATCAGGCCGGCATGGATCGCGACGATAGCGATCGCCGACCCGGTCCAGCGAAGACCGACGCTGTCGGTCGGCGCATGTAGCGCAAAGACGTTCATGGCGCGGAGGTTCGTCCGTCGAGGCCGACCAGTGCGATTTTGAGGTAGCCTGCGTTGCGCAGCAGGTTCATCACTTCCATCAGATCGCCATAGCTCACGACCTTGTCCGCGCGCAGGAAGATGCGCTCGTCCTTGTTGTTCTTGGTCGCAGCATCCAGCGTGCCGCTCAGCGTATCGCGCGGGATGATGTCTTCGCCGACGGCGATCGTCAGGTCAGGTTTGACGGTGACGAAGACCGGCTTGTCGGGACGCGGCTGTGGTTCGACGGCGCTTGCCGGCAGGTCGACACCGAGATCGACCGTCGCCAGCGGCGCTGCCACCATGAAGATGATCAGCAGAACCAGCATCACGTCGATGAAGGGCGTCACATTGATTTCGTGGTTGACTTCGAGGTCGTCACCGCCACCTGAGCGTCCACCTAATCTTGCAGCCATGATCTATTCCGCCGCCCGCGAGATCGGCATGCCGCGACGGCCGTGATCGCGGCTCATCAGCAGCATGACCTGTGCGGAGGCGTCGCCGAGCAGCGCTCGGTAGGTCGTGATGTTACGAACGAGCTGGTTATAGATCACCACGGCCGGAATGGCTGCGACAAGACCGAGTGCTGTCGCGAGCAAGGCTTCGGCGATGCCCGGCGCGACGACGGCGAGGTTGGTGGTCTTGGTTTCCGAAATACCGATGAAGGCGTTCATGATGCCCCAGACGGTTCCGAACAGGCCGACAAAGGGCGCAGTCGCACCGATCGTGGCGACCACGCCGATGCCACGGGAGATCCGGCGCGACATCGCCTGTTCGACGCGCTCAAGGCGGAGCGCAATGCGCTCCTTGAAGCCGTCATCGAACAGTCCATGGGAGAGGGCAGTCTCGCGCACTGCCGAATGAATGAGTTGGGCCACGGGATCGCGGGCGTTGGCACTATCGCGCTCGACCTGAGCCAGCGTCGTGTCGCTTTCCAGTATATCGAGCCGCCGTTTGGCGGACCGCGTTTCGCGGTTGAGTTCGATGGTCTTTGCGAGCCAGACCGTCCAGGTCACCAGCGAGGCGATGGCAAGCCCGATCATCACGGCCTTCACCACGATGTCGGCGTTCATGAACATGCCCCACGGGGACAGATTATGCGGCAGCAGCGCTTCCGTGGTCGCAGCTACAGCAAACTGCGGAAGCGCCGCCGTTCCGCTAACCGCCACCAATACAGTTGTAATGGGAGACCAGGATCTTGTCATAGGGGCTGCATTCCGTCGGTCGAAGTTTGCAATGGGAGATGATGGCGAAGAATACCTTCGCATGTGAACGATGTCGCCCTCTGGAGGCCGAGTTGAGGCCCAAACTGGAGCGATTCCAAGGTCATTGGGCTCAAAATCTCATACTCGTGAAGAGCCGCACGCCACGTCCGGGCTGCAGCACCTCCGCCTTCTTGAAGGAGATGTGGTTGCGGACCTGTTCGTCGAGCAGATTGTCGCCGGTGACGCCGAAGGTGATGTCGCGCAGGCCGCCGTCGACCTTCGCGAATGTGTGGGTATAGCTCACCTCAGCCTTCAGCAAGTTGTAGCCGGCCGTCGACGTTTCATTGAGTGCAATATCGTTCTGTGTGAACGCGTGGAGCACGCCCAGGCGCGCATACCATTCGGCGCTGCGCCACCAGACGCCGCCGCCCACGCGCATCGGTGCGATGCGCGGAACATTGCTGCCATCGGCGAAGGTCGCGCGGACCACGTCGAACTGGGTGTCGACTCCGAGCATGCCGTCGCTGAGCGGCGTTACATCGAGTTGTGCCATCAGCTCGGCGCCGCGGAAATTGGCATCTCGCTGACCGTAGGCCACTTGCAGCAGTGGGCCGGTCGCGCCGCAGCTTGCGAAAGTGTCGGTGCAGAAGTTGCCGGTCACCTGTTTGAAGATGAAATCCAGATAGCGCGTGTAGTAGAGGCTGGCCTCGAAACGTAGCTGGCCGCCGCTGCGCTTGAGACCGACTTCGACCGACTCTGCGGTTTCGATTTTCAGATCCGGATTGCCGATGACGAAAGTGCCGGATGCGCCGTCAGAGCCGCGCGAATAAAGCTCGGGCGCGGCAGGCGCGCGCTGTGCACGCTGTACGCTCAGATTGGCAACCATATCCCAGGGCAGTGATTTCAGCAGTCCGAAGCTGAAGCTCTTCGGGGTGAAATCGCGCGTCGCTGCTGTCTCGGAGAATGTGTCGGGTGGTGGCAGGAAATTGCTGGGGAAGATCGGCGCCATGCCGGAGACCGACAGGCTCTCGATACGGCCGGCCGCCTGGAATTTGAGTGTGTCCGAGAGCTGCAATTGCTCGAACACGAAGCCTGCGACTGTGTCCGTATTGGTGGGAGCGAGCAGCCCGCCGAGCAGGCCCGCGGTGCCGAGCTTGCGGTTGCTGGCCTGTACGCCCCAGCTTCCGGTCAATGCGCCGAGCGGTGTTGCGACCGCGGCGTGGTCCAGTTCGAAACGGCCTTCGATTTCCTTGTTGGTGATGGTGTTCTGCAGGCCATCGACACCATTGCTGCCGATGCCGAGCTCGCCATGCTTGTAGTCGCTGACGCCGAACGTATAGCGGATCGCGGCGATGCCGTCGGTGGGCGCGCGCCATTCGCCCTTGCTGGTCACCTTGGTCTGTTCGAGGTCGATGCGGGTTCTTGCAGCTGACTCGGCGATGCCGGGGATATGATACAGGCTAGTGATGTGCTGGATCGCGGTGCCGATATAGCCGCCATCGAAGATGTAGGAGCCGCCGACCGACTGGCCTTCCGAGCGCAGTCTCGTATTGGCCTGTACGCCGCCGCCGGGAATTCTGTAATCGCCGGCGCTGCGGCCGAAGGCATCGACGTGAATGGCGACATTGTTGCCTGACGCATCGATGCTGGCCGCGCCGTCGATGCTGCTATCCACCGAGGAGCCGCCACCCTTGATGCGCGCGCTGAAATTGTCCGGCACGAGATTTTCCGGAATGCGATTGTTGCTGGCATTGACGACGCCGCCGATGGCCTGATTGCCATAGCGCAGCGTTGCGGGACCGCGGATCACCTCGATCTTGTCGGCGGAGAGCGGATCGACCGGGACCTGATGATCCTGGCTGAAATCCGAGGCGTCCTGGCTGCCGATGCCGTTCTCCTGGATGCGGACGCGATAGTCGTCGAGGCCGCGGATATTCGGCCGGCTCGCGCCCGGCGCAAAGGTCGATGCGGCAACGCCCGGCTGGGTCGCTAGCAAGTCGGCGATGGAGGCGGAGGTGGTGCGTTGGAGGGCGTCGCCGGTCAGCAGGGTAGTGGACTGGAAGGCGTCAGCTTCCTTCTGCCGCTCGGCGCTGACCACGATTTCCGACAGCGTTTGCCCCTCCTGGGCCTTCGCCTCTCCAATCCAGATTGATGAGAGGCACGCCGCCCCCGTGATCGACGCCCACAACCTCAAACTCACGCCATTCCCCAAGGTTCTTGATCTGATGCAAATGCTAATGCGAATTATTCGCAATAAGAAGCGGGAGCCGATGTATGTCAAGCCAGAAACAGGCGATCAATGACCGAGCAACGCCTGCACATCAGTCTAAATTATGTGCATCTCAATATCTTTGTATGCAATACAGTCGGGTCTCTGGTTATGCCGGCCGCCGGGCTCGTTGCAAAATGCGAGATTTATCAGATGCCTAGGCGCGCATTAGGTGTTCGTTAAGCTCTGGCACGAAGTTTGCGATGTCTGTTCCCAAGCCGATCCACTCGCGCCCTTGGGGAGAGCCAGAATGAAGCGTCGTGATTTTCTGAAAACCGCCACAGGCGCCGCCGCTGGCGCCATGGTCTCCGGCCCGGCAATCTTTTCGTCCGCCAAGGCAGACGCCCGATCCGAAACCCTGCTGATCGTCTCCGAAAGCGGCCCCAACAACCTCGATATCCATGGCGTGGGCACCAATGTGCCCGGCTATGAAGTGTCCTGGAATTGCTACGACCGCCTGATCGGCCACGAGATGAAGGCCGGCCCCGGCGGCGTGCCCTATTACGACCGCGACAAGTTCAAGCCCGAACTCGCCGAGGACATGACCATCAGCGACATGTCGGCGACCTTCAAGCTGCGCAAGAACGCGAAGTTTCACGACGGCACGCCGGTCACGGCGAAGGACGTCAAGTGGTCGCTGGATCGTTCGGTCAGCGTCGGCGGTTTTCCGACCTTCCAGATGAGCGCCGGATCGCTGAAGAAGCCCGAGCAGTTCGTCGTTGTCGACGATCACACCGTGCGCGTCGATTTCGCCACCAAGGATCGCCTGACGATTCCGGATCTCGCGGTCATCGTGCCCTGCGTGATCAATTCCGAGCTGGTGAAGAAGAATGCCACCGAGAAGGATCCGTGGGGGCTCGAATACACCAAGATGCAGACGGCAGGTGGCGGAGCCTACAAGGTGACCAAGTGGACGGCAGGCACCGAAGTCATCCTCGAGCGCAATGATGATTGGGTCTCCGGCCCGATGCCGAAGATCAAGCGCGTGATCTGGCGCATGGTGCCGCAGGCCGGCAACCGGCGCGCGCTGCTCGAGCGCGGCGATGCCGACATGTCCTATGAACTGCCCTACAAGGATTTCCAGGAGATCAAGGCCAACGGCAAGCTTGACGTGGTGTCGCTGCCGTTCTCCAACGGCATCCAGTATATCGGCATGAATGTCACCAAGCCGCCCTTCGACAATCCGAAGGTGCGTCAGGCCGTGGCCTATGCGCTGCCCTATCAGAAGATCGTCGATGCCGTGCTGTTCGGTCTCGCCAATCCGATGTACGGCGCATCAGCCGACAAGCCCACCGAAGTCGCGTGGCCGCAGCCGCATAAATACAATACAGACATGGTAAAGGCGAAGGCGCTGCTGGCCGAGGCCGGCTATCCCAACGGCTTCGAGACCACGATCTCATTCGATCTCGGCTTTGCCGTCGTCAACGAGCCGCTGTGTGTGCTGGTGCAGGAAAGCCTCGGCCAGATCGGCATCAAGACGACCATCAACAAGATCCCCGGCGCCAATTGGCGCACCGAGCTGAACAAGAAGGAGATGCCGCTCTACACCAACGTATTCTCCGGCTGGCTCGATTACCCCGAATACTTCTTCTACTGGTGCTATCACGGCGACAATTCGGTGTTCAACACCATGAGCTACAAGTCGCCCGAGATGGACAAGTTCATCAACGGCGCGCGCACCGCCGCCGCAACCGGCGACAAGGCCGCCTATGATGCCGACGTGAAGGGTTTCGTCGATCTCGCTTTCACTGATGTGCCGCGCATCCCGCTCTATCAGCCCTATGTCAACGTGGCGATGCAGAAGAACATCTCGGGCTACCAATACTGGTTCCACCGTCGGCTCGACTATCGCGCGCTCGTGAAGGCGTGATGTGATGATCGCCGCGAAGCGCGGGCACTTTCTTCCCCTCTCCCCAACCCTCTCCCGCCTAGCGAAGCTTCGCTTCGCGTGGGGGAGAGGGAGCGCTGCGAGTTCGCGTTCGCATCCGTCGATGAACACGAGGTATGCATCATGCTCGCTTTGATCGGCAAACGACTGATGCTCGCGATCCCGAGTTTGATCGGGGTCGTGATCGTGACGTTCCTGCTGACGCGCGCGCTGCCCGGCGATCCCGCGGCCTATTTCGCAGGACCGTCAGCGGACAAACAGGCGATCGAGGAAATCCGCAAGAAGCTCGGCCTCGACAAGCCGCTGATCGAGCAGTTCTTCCGCTATACAGCGGATCTGGCCAAAGGCGATTTCGGCAACTCGCTGACGACCGGCCAACCGGTAGCGACTGAAATTCGCAATCGCCTGCCGGCCTCGGCGGAGCTGACGCTGCTGGGTCTGCTGGTCTCGGTCATGATCGCCATTCCGCTTGGCATTCTCGCCGCCACCCGGCCGGGCTCGTGGATCGATCATCTCTGCCGGGTGACGACGACGGCCGGCGTATCGCTGCCGGTGTTCTTCACCGGCCTAGTGCTAGTCTATGTCTTCTATTTCAGGCTCGGCTGGTCGCCGGCTCCGCTCGGACGTCTCGACGTGTTCGCGTCGACGCCGCCCAACGTGACCGGCTTCTATCTGATCGACAGTCTCATCGCCCGTGACTGGGAAGCCTTCAGGTCCGCCTTCAACCAATTGATCCTGCCGACGGCGACGCTGGCGATCTTCTCGCTGGCGCCGATCGCCCGCATGACACGCGCGTCGATGCTGGCGATCCTGTCCTCCGATTTCGTCCGTACTGCGCGCGCCAGCGGTCTGTCGCCGCGCGCCGTAATCGTCACTTACGCCTTCCGCAACGCCATGCTGCCGGTCATCACCACACTGTCGATGACATTCTCGTTTCTGCTCGGCGCCAATGTGCTGGTCGAGAAGGTGTTCGCCTGGCCGGGCATCGGCTCCTACGCGGTCGAAGCTCTGATCTCGTCGGATTTCGCGCCGGTGCAGGGCTTCGTGCTGACCATGGCCGTCATGTATGTGCTGATCAATCTGATCATCGACATTCTTTACGGCGTGATCGATCCACGCGTGCGGCTGGAAGGGTGAGGTGTAAACCATGAACGCTGTCACGCCTGTCGATTCCGAAGCCGTTCCCGCGCCGCCGCCTGCGCCAGCAAAACGCACCTCCGGCTTTGCCGCGACGCTGTCGCACACCCGCTACATCCTCGGCGAGAACCGCGTCACGGCCTTTGCCTTCGGCCTGCTGGTGCTGATCGTTTTCGCTGCATTGTTCGGTCCGTATGTCGTGCCTTACGATCCGCTCGCCAGCGACACGGCGCAGGCGCTGAAGGCGCCGTCCGCGGCGCACTGGTTCGGGACCGATCAGCTCGGCCGCGATATTTTCAGCCGCGTCATTGTCGCGACCCGGCTCGATTTCTTCATCGCTATCGCCTCGGTCATCCTGGTGTTCGCCATGGGCGGCCTCGCCGGCATCGCCTCGGGCTATTTCGGCGGCTGGACCGATCGCATCGTCGGCCGCATCGCCGATACGATCATGGCGTTTCCGCTGTTCGTGCTCGCCATGGGTATCGTCGCGGCGCTGGGCAACACCGTGCAGAACATCATCATTGCGACGGCGATCGTGAATTTCCCGCTTTATGCGCGTGTCGCTCGCGCCGAGGCCAATGTCCGCCGCGAGGCCGGCTTTGTGCAGGCGGCCCGGCTGTCGGGCAATAGCGAGATGCGCATCCTGCTGGTGCATATCCTGCCCAACATCATGCCGATCATGATCGTGCAGATGTCGCTGACCATGGGTTACGCGATCCTCAATGCGGCGGGCCTCTCCTTCATCGGTCTCGGTGTCCGTCCGCCGACCGCAGAATGGGGCATCATGGTCGCCGAAGGCGCATCCTTCATGGTGTCGGGCGAATGGTGGATCGCATTGTTTCCCGGTCTGGCGCTGATGATCGCGGTGTTCTGCTTCAACCTGCTGGGCGATGGTCTGCGCGACATCGTCGATCCGCAGCGACGCACCTGAGGGCCCGGACATGACAGCTCAACCGCTTCTCGACGTCAGCGACCTCACTGTCCAATTCGCCACGCGGCGCGGCATCGTCAAGGCCGTGCAGCACGTCAATATTTCCGTGGCCAAGGGCGAAACACTCGGCATCGTCGGCGAGTCCGGCTCGGGCAAGTCGGTGACGTCCTATGCGGTGATGCGCATTCTCGACCGGGCCGGCAAGATCGCCGAAGGCTCGGTGATGTTCTCCGGCGTCGACATCAAGGGCGCAACCGAGAACCAGATGCGCGACCTGCGTGGCCGCGAAATCTCGATGATCTTTCAGAACCCGCGGGCGGCACTGAATCCAATCCGGAAGGTCGGCGACCAGATCGAGGACGTGCTGCGGCAACATGCGCAGGCTGGTAGCGCAGACCGTGCGGAGAAAGCCATCGAGGCGCTGGAGCAGGTCAAGATCGCACGCCCGCGCGAGCGCTATCACGCCTATCCGTTCGAACTCTCGGGCGGCATGTGCCAGCGCGTGGTGATCGCATTGGCGCTGGCCTGCAATCCACAGCTCCTGATCGCTGACGAGCCGACCACCGGCCTCGACGTCACGACGCAGAAGGCGGTAATGGATCTGGTCGTCGAGCTCACCAAGAGCCGCGGCATGTCGACGATCCTGATCACCCATGATCTCGGCCTGGCCGCTGCCTATTGCGACCGTGTCGTGGTGATGGAAAAGGGCAGGGTGGTCGAGACGGCGCTGTCGGCCGATATCTTCGCCAATCCGAAACACGCCTATACGAAGAAATTGATGCAGGCGACGCCCCGGCTTGGCGTCTCGCTGCGCGATCTGCTGCCGGCCGAAGAACGCGCGGCAATGCCGGTGCAGCAGCCGATTGCTGACAGTGTCAGCGCCGATACTGCCGCAAAGCCGCTGCTGGTGGTCGAAAATCTGGTCAAGGAATATGCCCGCCAGGGCGCAACCGCCTCTCTGGCAAAACTGTTCTCGCGCAAGCCGCCGACCGAGCCGGACAAGTTTCGTGCTGTCGATGGCATCAGCTTTACGGTTGGCCACGGCGAGAGCGTCGGTCTTGTCGGCGAATCCGGTTGCGGCAAGTCCACGACGTCGATGATGGTGATGCGGCTGATCGACAAGACCTCGGGGCGCATCTCCTTCGATGGCGACGAGATCGGCGAGATGGCGCCGAATTCCTTTGCGCGGTTGCCGCTGCGCAAGAGCATCCAGATGGTGTTTCAGGATCCCACGGACAGCCTGAATCCTCGTTTCACGGCGGCGCGGGCCATCGCCGATCCGATCATGCAGCTCGGCGATATCAAGGGCTCCGATGCATTGCGTGCAAAATGCGAAGACCTCGCGCGACAGGTGGGGCTGCCGCTCGAATTGCTCGATCGCTTTCCGCATCAGATGTCCGGCGGCCAGAAGGCGCGCGTCGGCATTGCGCGGGCCATCGCGCTGCAGCCGAAGTTGATCATCCTGGACGAGCCGACCGCCGCGCTCGACGTCTCCGTGCAGGCGGTGGTGCTGAACCTGTTGCAGGACCTGAAACAGTCGATGGGAATGAGCTATTTGTTCGTGTCGCACGATTTGAATGTGGTGCGTTTGCTGTGCGATCGTGTCATCGTGATGCGCACCGGGCGGATCGTCGAGCAGGGCCTGACAGAGACTGTGCTGGATGCGCCGCAAGATGCTTATACGAAGGAACTGCTGTCGGCGATCCCGCATCCGCCGTTGCCGATTCATTGAGACAGATCGAGAGAGGGACCGTGGCCGAACCGCTTGATGACTATATCGACGCCGTCGCAAAGGCGTTGGAATTGCCAATCTACGACGCGTGGAAGCCGTCCGTCCGTGCCAATCTCGCGGTGACGCTGAAAATGGCTAAGATGGTCGACGAATTTTCGCTGCCAGATGAAACCGAACCGGCGAGCATCTATGCAGCTTGATCCCGTTATCACCCCCGAAGGCGATTGGCGTCCGGCGTCCGACATCGCGCAGGCGGTTGCCGCGAAGAAAATCTCCGCACTCGCTATCACCGAAGCTGCGCTCGCGCGGATCGCGCAGCACAATCCGGTCCTGAACGCATTCACCGATGTCACCGCCGACCGCGCACGCGCCACGGCGAAGGCGCTGGATGCCGCTATTGCTGCGGGCCAAAGTGTTGGGCCACTCGCAGGCGTGCCGTTTGCAGTGAAGAACCTGTTCGATGTCACCGGCCTGCCGACCCGCGCCGGCTCCAAAATCAACCGCGATCGTCCAGCTTCGACCCGCGATGCGACACTGGTCGAACGCATGGAAGCGGCCGGCGCCGTATTGGTCGGCGCTCTCAACATGGGCGAATACGCCTATGATTTTACGGGCGAGAATATTCATGACGGGCCGTCGCGGAATCCGCATGACGTGACCCGGATGACCGGCGGCTCATCGGGCGGTTCCGGCGGCGCCGTCGGCGGCAGTCTTGTGCCGCTTGCCTTGGGGTCGGACACCAACGGATCGATCCGCGTGCCGTCGTCGTTTTGCGGTATCTTCGGCCTGAAGCCGACTTACGGCCGGCTGTCGCGGGCGCGCTCGTTTCCGTTTGTCGCGAGCTTCGATCATCTCGGCCCGTTCGCACGATCGGTCGAGGACCTCGCGCTGGCCTACGACGCCATGCAGGGACCCGACGCCGAGGATGCGGCGTGTTCAACCCGCGCCATCGAGCCGGTGACGGCGCTGCTCGGACAGGATATCGGCTCTCTCCGCATCGCTGCGGCCGGCGGATACTTCCGCAAGAACCTGTTTCCGGAGGCCCAGGAGGCGGTTGCGCGTGTCACGAAGGCGCTCGGCGTCACACGCGACATCGAGCTGCCCGAGGTCGCCCGCGCGCGTTCGGCGGCCTATATCATCTCGACCGTTGAAGGCGCCTCGCTGCATCTGGATCGCTTGCGCACACGTCCCAATGACTTCGACCCGGCGGTGCGGGACCGGTTGCTGGCCGGCGCCATGGTGCCGGCGCCGCTGGTCGATCGCGCGCAGAAATTCCGTCGCTGGTACCGCGCGAAGGTGCTCGAACTGTTCAAGGACGTCGATGTGATCATCGCGCCGGCGACGCCTTGCGTCGCGCCGAAGCTGGGGCAGGCGACTTTTGTGCTCGACGGCATCGAGCTGCCCGTGCGCGCCAATATCGGCATCCACACCCAGCCAATCTCCTTCATCGGTCTCCCCGTGGTCGCCGTGCCGGTGCCGCTCGATCCGATGCCGATCGGCGTGCAGATCATTGCAGCGCCGTGGCGGGAAGACATCGCGCTGCGCGTCGCTTATGCTCTGGAGCGGGCCGGCATCGTTGCTGCTCCATCAGCAAAAGGGTTCTGACATGGAAATCGATCTGCCGGACGTCATCGCCGAAGTGGGCGCCGCTTTCGCACGCTATGAGAAGGCGTTGACGACCAACGACACGGCGGTGCTTGGCGAGCTGTTTCGCAACGATCCGCGGACGCTCCGTTACGGCATGGGCGAAAACCTCTACGGCTATGACGAGATCCAGGCCTTTCGCGGTGCACGCTCGCCGGTCGGATTGATGCGCCGCACTGCGCGCACGGTGATTTCCGCCTATGGCCGCGACACTGCGGTCGCCTCGACGCTATTTTATCGCGACACGGCTCCGGGTAAGGTCGGTCGACAGATGCAGACGTGGATCCGCTTTCCGGAAGGCTGGCGAATCGTGGCGGCGTCTGTCAGCCTGATCGACGAACCGCAGGGCGCCAAGGGATGAGTTTCGACGACATGCTGATTCAGCCGGGGAAGCCGCGCCGCAAGGCGGGCATCGCCGGGCCGGTCAGCCGGGTTGACCGTGCCGGGACGATCACCGGCAAGATGACGCGCGCCGAAGAGCTCCGCCTGCAACTGGCCGACGAGATCGTGCGCGGCGTGCTGCCCCCCGGTACCTCACTCGACGAAACCGATCTGGCACAGCGTTTCAATGTTTCGCGCACGCCCGTTCGTGAAGCGTTGCGTCAGCTCACGGCAAGCGGCCTTGTCGACTCGCGCGCGCATCGCGGTGCCGTCGTGGCGCAGCCGTCGATCGATCGTCTCACCGGCATGTTCGAGGCGATGGCCGAGCTCGAAGCGATATGTGCGGGTCTCGCCGCCGAACGGATGCCGGCCGTGCAACGTCACGGGCTGGAGGCCATTCACGAAGAGCTGCGGGTGCTGAGCTATGACGGCAATCCGGATCGCTTCCACGAAGTGAACGAGCGTTTTCACAACGCGATCTATGCGGGCTCGCAGAACGAATATATCGCCGAGATCACGCTTGCGACCCGGGTTCGGGTGCAGCCGTTCCGGCGAGCCCAGTTTCGCAATCTCGGTCGTCTTGCCAAGTCGCAGGCCGAGCATGACCGCGTCGTCGTCGCCATCATGCGCGGCGATCGCAACGGCGCCGCCGCGGCGATGCGCGCCCATATCGAGTTGGTGCGCGGCGAATACGAGCATTACGCCGTTTCGCTCTAGGTCCCAATTCCCCCGCATAAAATCGGAACCAACGCGCTCTTCGCGGGTTGTTTCCCGGAGAATGTAACCCTCTGGCGCTGAATGACCCGTCACCGCAAGGTTTCGGGCTTTTCGCGTTGCTGTCGATTTTCCGCCTGTCCGTGGGAATAGCGAGCAAATGCTCAGGAGCAAGGCGGCATGGCTTATCTGAGCAGCGCGGATATCACGGCTTCGCCGGTGCCGGGCCAGACGCCAGCTTCTGACCCGGGTCGTATCATCGAAACCGATATTCCCGCGCGTCTGGATGCGCTGCGCTGGAGCGGCTTTCACACACGCGTTGTTCTGGCGCTCGGTATTACATGGATTCTCGATGGTCTTGAGGTGACCCTGGCGGGCGCGCTGTCCGGCGCGCTCAAGGAAGATCCGCTGTTGAGGTTCTCGAACGTCGATGTCGGCTTTGCCAATAGCGCTTATCTTGCAGGCGCTGTGATCGGTGCACTGGGCTTCGGCTGGCTGACGGATCGCATCGGCCGGAAGAAACTGTTCTTCATTACGCTTGCGCTTTATCTCACGGCGACTGCCGCGACGGCGCTGTCATGGAATCTTGCCAGCTATGCCGTGTTTCGATTCCTGACGGGTGCCGGCATTGGCGGGGAATATACGGCGATCAATTCAACGATTCAGGAGCTTGTCCCGGCGCGTTATCGCGGCTGGACCGATCTGGTGATCAACGGCAGCTTCTGGCTGGGCGCCGCAATGGGTGCCGTTTGTGCCATTGTCCTGCTGGACCCCGCAGTGATTTCGCAAGCCTATGGCTGGCGGCTGGCCTATTTCACTGGTGCTATTCTGGGTCTCATCGTGCTGTTCATGCGGATGTGGATTCCGGAAAGCCCGCGATGGCTGATGATCCACGGTCAGCCGCAGCGCGCCGAAGAGATCGTGGCTGAGATCGAAATCTCCGCGCATCAGAAGGCCAAGCCGTCGGTTCTGGCCGCGCTGCCGAAGATCAGGCTGACGATGCGCGATCATACGCCGCTGAAGGAAGTCGCGCAGACACTGTTCGTGCTGTATCGGCAACGGTCGCTGGTCGGACTCGTGCTGATGGCATCGCAGGCGTTTTTCTACAACGCGATCTTCTTCACCTATGCGCTGGTACTGACGGATTTCTTCGGTATCCCGTCCAACCATGTCGGCTGGTATATCCTGCCGTTTGCCGCAGGCAATTTTCTTGGACCGCTGCTGCTCGGCCGGCTGTTCGATACGCTCGGGCGTCGCGTCATGATTGCGGTGACCTACGGGATGTCGGGCATCTTGCTTGCGATCTCCGGCTATCTGTTCTCGATCGATGTGTTGAGTGCACAGACCCAGACCATCGCCTGGATGATCATCTTCTTCTTTGCGTCGCCTGCGGCGAGTGCGGCCTATCTCACCGTCAGTGAGACGTTCCCGATCGAGGTGCGCGCATTGGCGATCGCTGTCTTCTACGCGATCGGCACCGGGATCGGCGGCGTTGCCGGCCCGGCGCTGTTTGGCGTGCTGATCGATACCGGGTCGCGCAATAGCGTGTTTGCCGGCTACCTGTTTGGCGCTGTTCTGATGATCGTGGCTGCGATTGTCGGCTGGCGCTATGCCATCGCGGCGGAACGCCAGCCGCTTGAATCAGTTGCACGGCCGCTGGCCGTGGTGGAGTAACTTGATGAACATGTCTCAGAAAATTATCGAAATTCATGTCGACGATGCGCCGCACTCCGAAGAGGTACTGTATCCGGGTGCGGAGTTGCCGCGGCTTACCGAATGTGCGCTGCTGCTCGATATCGACGGTACGCTGCTGGATCTTGCGCCGACGCCGCGTGAAGTGTGGGTGCCACCGGATCTGGCGACGTCCATGGGCAAGCTGCTGCAGCGCACGAATGGCGCCATGGCTCTCGTTTCGGGCCGCTCGATCAACGATATCGATCTGATCTTTGCGCCTATGCAGTTTCCTGCCGTTGGCGGTCATGGCGCCGAAATGCGATTGTCAGGCGACAATGAATCGGTAGCGTCAGGCGCGCCGCCGATGGACAAGGAATTGAAGCGTCGCCTTGCTGCCATTGCGAAGTTGAGCCCGGGCATTCTGCTCGAGGACAAGGGCTATGCGCTCGCGCTGCATTATCGTCTCGCGCCGCATGCGGAGAAGGCGATCTATGATGCGGTCTCTGCGATCCGTGCCGATCTGCCGAATGCGCCGATCGAAGTGCTGCCGGGCAAGGCTGTCTGCGAGATCAAGCCGGCTGGTGTGACCAAGGCGACGGGCGTGATCGAATTGATGACGCATGAGCCGTTCAGCGGGCGCCGTCCGATCTTCATCGGCGATGATGTCACCGATGAATCGGTATTTGCGATCATGCCCGGCATGAATGGTCTCGCATTCTCCGTCGGTCGCCGTGCGCAAGGCGTATCGGGTCACTTCGACGAGCCGCGCGATGTGCGCGCATGGCTCGCGCGCTTGCTGATCGACGATGCAGCGAAATCGAAGTGATTCATCTCATGTCTTGATACCGATGCAGATGGAACTCACTGAAAGGTGAGTTCCATCGTCGCGTGCCCGAATTTGGTTTCAATTGGGTCGAATGGTGACGAGGAACCATATTGATGAACGGACGTTTATCAATGTGTGCAATCAGGAGGGGACCCTGTGAATCTCGTCGTAGTCTCAAACCGAGTATCGCGCGCTTCGGCGAATGAGCCGATGACCGGCGGTCTGGCAGCAGCCTTGCTGCCCGTGGTGGAGAAATCTGGCGCGATTTGGGTGGGTTCCAGCGGCCGCGTGCGCGACGGCGCGCAGAAGGAACCGTTTGCCGAAATCGAGGCGCTGGGCGCCGGTGCGCTGGCAATGCTCGATCTGCCTGCCGCGCATTACGGTGGCTATTACGAAGGCTTCGCCAATTCAGCGCTTTGGCCTGCGCTGCACTCCCGTACCGACCTGATCTGCACGTCGCACGATGATTATCAGTCGTATCGCGAAGTGAATTCGTTCTTCGCGCGCGCGCTGCTGCGGTTCCGCAAGCCCGATACCGCGTTCTGGATTCAGGATTACCATTTCCTTGCGCTCGGCGCAGAATTGCGCGCGCTTGGCGTGACGCATCCGCTGGGTTTTTTCCTGCATACGCCGTGGCCGGCACGCGATATTTTTGGCGGCGTGCCGCATCATCGCGAACTGGTCGAGGCAATGCTCGCTTACGATCTGATCGGCTTCCAGACCGAAGGTGATCGCGACAACTTCCTGTCTTATGTCGATGGCGAGCTCGGCCTGGACACGACGGGTGGTGTGGTGATGTCGCGGTACGGCGTGTCGCGCTGTGCGGTATTTCCGATCGGCATCGATCCCGCGAAGTTTGCTGCGCATGCCGCCAAGGCGGCGTCGCATCCAGATGTGTCGCGGCTGCGCCGCAGCCTGAACGGCGAGAAACTCGCCATCGGCGTCGATCGCGTCGATTACTCCAAGGGCCTCGTCAATCGTCTCGATGCGTTCGATCGCATGCTAACGCGGCAGCCGCAGCTCAAGCGCTCGGTCTCGCTGTTGCAGATCGCGACTCTGTCGCGCGGCACGATCGAGGCCTATGGTGATCTGCAGAACCAGCTTGCGAAGCTGGTGAGCGACATTAACGGGCGTCACGGCGAAGTTGACTGGACGCCGATCCGCTATCTCAACAAGGGCTTCAGCCAGACGGTGCTCGCTGGCCTCTATCGCACCGCGCAGGTCGGTCTGGTGACGCCGCTGCATGACGGCATGAATCTGGTCGCCAAGGAATATGTCGCTGCGCAGAACCCGGTCGATCCCGGTGTGCTGGTGCTGTCGAAATATGCCGGTGCCGCGAACGAGCTCGATACGGCCCTGCTGGTCAATCCGCATGATGTGGACGGCATGGCGCGCACCATCGCGACCGCATTTTCGATGCCGTTGCTGGAGCGCCGGATGCGCTGGGAAGCCATGATGGCGAAGCTGCGCGCCGGCACCATTCAGGACTGGTTCGCCGATTTCGTCGAGGCGCTTCAGCAGGCCCATGTCGCCAATGACAAGACGCCGGTGGAAACGCTGCCGGTTGAGCCGGCCGTACTCTGGCCGGTCCAATCGCTGGGCGCTGGGGTCGGTAGCCGGTTCCACTGAGCCGCGGCGCCGCCCAGGCGAAATGGGGAGGTCCCCCCGCGGCGCGCTAGCGCGGGGATTGCTGTGCCGACGCATCGCAAGCCGATTCGCCGCTCGCCAGGACGGGCAGGTGGCGCCAAGGCTCCCCGGAATTCCCTATATCCTTCAATAATTTGAGAAAAACCGCCGGGCCGAGCCGGCGGTCCCTTGCAAATCTCGCTCCGGCCCGTCATGAGAAGGCGCGCCGGAGAGATGGCCGAGTGGCTTAAGGCGCACGCTTGGAAAGCGTGTGTGCGGGAAACCGTACCGTGGGTTCGAATCCCACTCTCTCCGCCAGCACCCCCTCCTAACCATCTGATCCATTTGCGAGCCGGCCGTCGTCCTTCCGCACCCCGCGCGCGGTAACAGGATGACGTCTACGTCGATGGCTGGGTTTTTAGCGAGCCTGTTTAGGCAGGCTGGACTGGAAAAGGAATCTCTCGCTCTGGGAGACGGACCTTCCGGAGTGGCGCAAAGTCTGGCAAGGCCAAAATGGCCTAATACGTCAGGCTCGTTGGCTTGATTTGAGCCTGAATCATTAGGTAGCCTTTTTGCGTCGTGTCCGGGGCATCAATTGCGTAGATCTCGAATTGTTATCGCTGCTGCGTCTGTCGGAGCCCTCGCTGCGGCTTTGACGCTATGTGCGTATGTTCGAGAGCCTCAAAATGTACTGAGCTTCTTTAAGGCGAAAAATCCAAGTAGTCCCCAGCTCGACGACGTCTCGTTCGTTCAGCGTTTTCCGCAAGCGTTTGATTTTGAAGTGTCGGCTTCTCATGTCGAATTAGAAGTTCAGCGGGCTAAGTCGCAGCTCGCGCAAGCAATGCGATCGCCGCCAGTGCTTCCCGCCGACAGCTCGCTCGGAATCTCGGCGGCGAATGGAAAAGTGCCGCTACCGAGAGTCCGGCCGTCGGCGGCCAATTTGATTGCTGTGTCTCTGCCCGATCAAGCGTCAACACCGTCTGATCCTTTGTCCAACGTAAGCGCAGCACTTAAAAAAGTCTTCGCGATGCTACAGCCGTCTGAAACTGTTTTGGCATCTGCGTCACCCGAGGGTGGAATCTCCGGTGACGGAAAGGACAGTGCACCTCCAACGTTGGCGGAAACGCGAACGGCGCTTTACGATATTTCCGCGCGCACCGTTTACATGCCCGACGGAACGCGGCTCGAGGCTCACTCCGGACTTGGCGAACTGATGGACGATCCAACGCAAGTCCACGTCCATGATCGAGGTGCGACGCCGCCGCAGATATATGAACTGAGCAAGCGAGAGAAGCCGTTTCACGGCGTTGAAGCATTGAGAATGAAGCCGGTGGGTCAAGGTGATCTGTTTGGCCGCGCCGGATTGCTTACGCACAGCTACCTGATGGGACCAAAGGGAGATTCGAACGGTTGCGTATCGTTCAAGGACTACGCAACGTTCTTGCAGGCTTACAAAGCAGGCGCCGTGAAGCGATTGATCGTCGTACCGAGCCTGGCCGATCCGACCGTTATGGTGGCACAAAAAACGTCGATGTAGCCGTGTCTGTGAATACTCAGATATCGCACCGGCTTGAGATTGATCTTCAGAACTAATTTTCGCCCAGATTTAGATTGGTAGTATGCCAACGCCGAATCGGGGGATTCGCATATGACACCCAGTGACTACGCGCGAATGGCGAAAAATTGCGCTGAGCGAGCTGACGCCTTGGAGCCCGGCCCGAAGAGAGACGAACTGCTTAAGAAAGCACAGCAGTTTCGTTTTTACGCGAAGGTCGAAAATTGGGTGGCGTCACCGGGACTGCAACCCCCGGATTGATTTCCGCGCAGTCAGAGCGGCAAACGACGCAGTGCCTGGAAGACGGGACGCAGATAGTCCAGCATTTTTGGCGGGTTCTCCGTCATCGGAAAATGCCCGAGCTCCGGCATCTCTGTCACCACGGCGCCTTCGATCCATTCGGCGAGCGCGTAGGCATCGCTCACGGTGGCAGAGAAGTCGTAGTGACCGATCAGGAGATGGACGGGGATCTTGTGGCCGTCGATGAGCTTGGCGATCTGCTCGCCGTCGAACTCGTCCGAATAGAAAGCCAGATCGCCGTCATAGATGCCCGGCGCACCCTGCGAATAGATCCACGCGGCGCGGCGGCGATCCTCAGTGGGGCTGGACGGGCTCATCAATCCGCGCACATAGGCTGCCGAATGCCAGCCGCCATTGACGCGTGCATGGGTGAGATAGTCGTTACGACGGCCACGCGGGCGCAAGGGCGCCTCGAGCGCGATCACGGCCTTCACGAGATCAGGTCGCTCTGCGGCGAGCGCCATGGCGATGCCGGCGCCCATCGAGCAGCCCATCACCACAACGGGGTCGCCGATCGCCTGTTCGATGAAGCTCGCGCACCAGTCCAGATAGGTCGGTTGATCGAGCTGATAGATGCTGCCGTCCCAACCGATAGGTGGCATGGAGCGGCCATGATGCGGCATGTCGAAGCCGATCAGGCGCCAGTCGCGCCCCAGTTCGGGATCGCACATCACGCCGTGAAACTGCCGCGTATCCGCTCCGGCTGTGTGGAGGCACAACACTGGCCTGCCGGTGCCCGTGGCCTCTGAATAGATTTCGGCAATCTGCCCGCCGGCGCTGTGCACGCGGTGATAGCGGCCCTCAAGGCGTGTGAGATCGACTTCTACCGCATGCGCGGCCGGCGTCGTCAGATTCGCAAACACGGCTTCTAGAAATGCGCGGGCCTGCGCAATGACCAGCGCATCGCCGCTCACGGTGAAGCTGGTGTTGCGCAGCTGGATCGATGAAAATGAATGATAGGTCGGCGGCGGGCAGGGCGCCAGCACCTTCAGCCATGCTGTGGCTGGTCCAGATAGCGCGATATCCGGCGCATTGCTGGGTATACTGACAACCGGCTGGTTGTTGCGACAAGCGATCGCGACGGCGGCCTCATCGATCCCAAACTGAATTTCAAGATCCAGTCCGCGCGCAAAAGACTGCACCTCCGGCGCGGCAATCGCGACCGCAAGTCGATTGCGAAGCTCGTCGATCAGGCCCATGCCCAACGTCACCTACTTCCTGGCAGTGAGATAGCGGCCAATTTCGACATGGTCGGCCGACGGTCCGAGTTTCTCCAGCGCGGCATCCCACAGTGCAGCGACTTCATCTGCCAGTGGCGCGCTGACGCCGATCTGGTGGGCGAGCTCGTCGGCGGTGCGGATATCTTTCGCCATCAGGGCCAGCCCAAATCCCGAAGTGTATTTCTCGGGAATGATAAACTGCTTGAGCTTGTTCTCGGTCGAGTTGTTGCGCCCGGTGGAGGCGTTCAGCACGTCGACGAGGACATTCGGGTCGATGCCGAACTTACCGCCGATGGCAACGGCTTCGGCGGCAGCGGCGAGGCCTGCTGCCGAGACATAGTTGTTCAGCGCTTTGGCGGCGTGACCGGATCCGAGCGGGCCGGTGCGGAATACCGACTTGCCCATGGCATTCAGCACGGGATCGGCGCGATCGATGGTCTTGCCGTCGCCGCCGGCCATGATCGCCAGCGTGCCGTCGACGGCGCGTTTCACGCCGCCCGACACCGGTGCGTCGATGAAAGCAAGGCCTGCCGCGATCAGTTCTTCGCCGAGTGCACGCGTGCCCATCGGAGCGGAGGAACTCATATCGATCACCACCGTGCTCGGCGCGAGCTTCGCCTTGAAGCCTTCCACGGCCGCGCGCACGATCTTGCCATCGGGCAGCAGCGTGATGACGGCGGCTGCATCCTTGACGGCTTCATCGACGGTCGCCGCTGACGTGCCGCCGGCTTCGGCATATTTGGCGCGGGCTTCCGCAAACGTATCGAAGCCAACCACCTGATAGCCCGCGCGCGCAATACATGCGGCCATGGGGCGTCCCATATTGCCGAGGCCGATGACGGCGATCTTGGCGGGCGGATTGATGGCGGCTGAATTCGACACGGGCGTTCCTCTTCAAGTTCTTATTTTAGTCGATATCTGGCGCGGCAGGTGATCGCGCTGGTCAGGGATTATCACGCCGTAACGCTTCCAGCGCTATCGCGGCGGCATTCTTGATGTGCTGGACGCAAGCCTGCTCGGCGCCATCTTGGTCGCCGGCCTCGATCGCGACAAGGATGGTCTCGATTTCGGCAAGACTGCGGCCGATGCGATTGGACTGGGTCATCGACGTCATGCGCAGCACCGTGACGCGGTTCAGCAGCATCTTCAGAAAGCGTTCGACGAAAACATTGCCGCAGCCTTCGAGCAGCGCAGCATAGAATTCAGTCTTGGCGGCCAACAGGTCGCTGCGGTCTTCCTGACCGGCAACGGCGCCCATCTGGACGAACTGTTTACGCAATCGTCCAATGATTTCCGGATCGCGCAGCCGCGCACATTCACGGCCGGCATAACCCTCCAGCAGCGCGCGCAGATCGTAGAGCTGCTCGGCTTCCTCGACGCTGATGGTGCTGACGATGGGGCCGCGATGCGGGATCGTAGTGACAAGGCCCTCTGCCTCCAGTTGCCGGAGCGCCTCGCGGATCGAGGTGCGGCCGACGCCGACCTGCTCGCACAGCTCACGCTCGATCAGCCGCTGGCCGGGCTTGAACAGCCCGCTACCGATTGCAGAGCGCAGTCTGTTTTCAACCAGCAGTCGCAGGCTGGTCGATTCCCGCGAGACATTCAGGTCCGATTCGATCTTTGCCATGCGTCAAGTTGACCGCCTATCAGACAATCTGTCAAGCTGCTTGACCGCTCGTCTGTTTTATGTCGAATTGGCGATGAAGCCGCAAAGGCCGTTCTGCATTCGGAGAAAACGCCCATGTCCAAGACAACCTCCCATCGTGGTGGCCTGAGCCGACGTTCGCTGCTCGCCGGAACCGCGTCTCTGCTGGCCAGCCCGATGATTGTTTCGTCGGCACGCGCGCAGGCGAAGCCGGTCAATATCGGCGTGATCATGCCGCTGTCGGGCGCCAATGCGCAGTTCGGCATCAATTCGCGCAACGGCATCGAGCTGGTCGCCGATGAGATCAACGCAGCCGGCGGCATCAAGGCGCTCGGCGGTGCCAAGATCAATTTGATCGTCGCGGACGCGACCTCGACACCGACCACCGCGGGCACCGTTGCGCAGCGCCTCATTACCCAGAACGAAGTGACGGCGATCCTCGGCGCATTCGCATCATCGCTGACCATCGCCATTTCGGAAGTCACGGAACGCCGTGACATTCCGCTGCTCACCATGTCCTTCGCGGACCAGATCACCGGCCGCGGTTTCAAGAACATCTTCCAGATCGTCGCCAAGGCATCTGCGCTCGGCAAGGCGCAGCTCGACTACACGCTGGCGATTGCGCAGGCATCCGGCGCCAAGATCGACAAGATCGCGATCATGTATGAGGACACTGCCTATGGCACTGCGCAGGCGGCCGGCCTTCGTGCCGCTGCCAAGGCAGCCAATATCGACATCGCGATGGACGATGCCTATCCGCTGGGGATCACCGACACCACGCCGTTGATCAACAAGCTGCGCGCGTCCGGTGCCCAGGCCGTCTTCCCGGTGTCCTATCTCAATGACAGCCTGCTGCTGATCCGCACCATGCGCCAGCAGCGCATCACGATTCCGGCCATCGGTGGCGCGGCCGGCTATGTTATTCCGGATTTCGAGAAAGGCCTCGGCGAATTCGCGGAGAATGTGCTCTCGATCGCGCCAGCCAATTACGATCTCGCGCCGGATCTCACCGAGCGTTTCCGCAAGCGCTTCGGCTATTTCATGGTGCATGAGGCGCTGGAACACGCCGTCGCGCTCGACGTGCTGGTGCAGGCGATCGAGAAGGCGAAGTCGGCCAAGGCCGAGGACGTCACCATGGCGCTGCGCGGCGCGAAGTTCACCGGCGGCTGGACCAAGGCGATGACCGGCGGCGCCGTCGAATTCGACAGCACTGGCCTCAATATCCTGTCGGTTCCCGTCATGGCGCAATGGCGCAACAAGGAGCTCGTCACGGTCTGGCCGAAGGATGTCGCCAAGGGCACGGCGGTCTGGAAGTCCTGACGAACTGAAGAAAGATCGCAGTGTCATTTCTACAAGCAATAATCGACGGGTTGTTGGTTGGTGGCGTTTACGCCGTCATCTCCATCGGCCTGACGCTGGTCTATGGTGTCATGGGCATCGTGAATTTCGCGCAGGCGGAATTCCTGATGATCGGCATGTTCGTGTCCTGGTTCGCCTGGGCTTATCTCGGCCTTGATCCGGTGCTGGCCGCGCCGCTGTCCTTCGCGGTGGCGTTCGGCATCGGCTGGCTGGTGCAGGGGCAGTTGATTGCGCGCGTGTTGAAGGCACCGTCGGTAGCGCAGATCTTCCTCACCGTCGGACTCTTGATCGTCATCGAGAACGGATCGCTGTTGCTGTTCGGCTCGCAGTTTCGTTCGGTGACCTCGTCCTACCAGACCATGTCGCTGTCGCTCGGCGCGCTGTTCATCAGCGTGCCGTATCTGATCGCCTTCGGCATGTCGCTGGCTTGCGGCCTGGCCCTGTGGTGGTTCATGCGCACGAGCTGGTTCGGCCGCGCCATGCGCGCGACGGCGCAGAACCCGATGGCCGCGCAGCTGATGGGGATCGATACAGCATTGATGTACAAGATCGCATTCGCGCTCGGCGTCGGCCTCACGGCTTTCGGCGGCGCGGTGATCCTGCCTTATGTCACTGTATTCCCCGGGGTCGGTGGCCAGTTCGTCGTGCTGATGTTCACCGTCGTCGTGCTCGGTGGTCTCGGCAGCGTTGCGGGTGCCGTCGTTGGCGGGCTCGCGGTGGGCGTCATTCAGGCATTGTCCTCGCTGTTCTTTCCGATCCAGTTGCAGAACCTCATTCTGTTCATCGTCTTTATCTTCGTGCTCGCGGTGAGGCCGCAAGGCCTCGTGGGAGCATCCCGATGAAACGCTGGATCGCAATTCTGGCTGTGATCGCCATTGCGGCTGTGTTGCCGCTGCTGCTTAGCCCGACCGGATACTGGATCCGCGTGCTCACCTTCACGCTGCTGTTCGCGGCGATGGCGCAGGTCTGGAATATCATCGGTGGCCTGGCCAATCAGACGTCGCTCGGCCACGCCGCCTTCTTCGGCATCGGCGCCTATACGTCCACCATCCTGGTGCTGAAATTCGGCATCAGCCCGTGGATAGGCATGTTCGCCGGCGGCTTCCTCGGTGGCATCGCCGCGCTGATCATTGCCGTTCCGACCATGCGACTGCAGGGCCATTACTTTGCTCTGGCAACGCTGGCGTTCGGCGAAGTGATGCGCGTCATTGCCAATGTCTGGACATCGCTCACCGGCGGACCGGTCGGCCTCTCGGTGCCGTTCGTGCCGCCCAGCATTGCTGCCTATTCGTTCAAGCAGCTATTGCCGCATGCCTATATCGCGCTGATCGCCTTGATCATTGTGACGGTCATTTTTGAATGGATTCGGCGCAGTGCCATGGGCTATCGGCTGCGCGCCATCAAGGAAAACCCGGCCGCTGCGGAAGTGATCGGCATCGACACCACCAAGGTGAAGCTGCAGACCGCTGTGATCTCCGGCGTGCTGATGGCCATGCTGGGCACGCTCTATGCGCAGGTCGCGGTGTTCTTCGATCCGGATACGGTGTTCAGCGCCGCCTCCATCTCCATTCGCGTCGCTTTGATCGCCATTCTGGGCGGCGTCGGTACGGCGATCGGTCCGATCCTCGGCGCATTGTTCATCATCCCCGTGGAGGAGCTGATGAACGATCTATTCTCGTCGGGCGCGGCGGGCCTGTCGCAACTGATCTTTGGCGCCATCCTGATCGCCGTCATTCTGTGGCGTCCACGGGGCTTTATCACGGTGTTCGACTCGTTGATGGCACGCTTCTCGAAGAAGGCACGCTCATGACCATTCTCGATGTGCGTAGCATCTCGCGTCGTTTCGGCGGCCTTCAGGCGCTGTCCGACGTGACGTTCTCGGTACCGAAAGGCCAGATCGTCGGCCTGATCGGGCCCAACGGTGCCGGCAAGACGACGTTCTTCAGTACGCTGGTCGGCCTCATTCGCCCGGACAGTGGCTCGATCCAGCTCGACGGCACCAGCGTCGTCGGCCAGAAGCCGCATAGGGTTGCGGCGCTTGGCATGACCAAGACGTTCCAGAACGTGGCGCTGTTTGCCGAAAGTTCGGTGCTCGACAACGTGCTCACCGCAGGCCTGTTGCGCCACGATGTCGAGACTGCGCGCAAGGAGGCGTTGATCTGCCTCGACCGCGTCGGGCTCAAATCCGTCGCCCACAAGCTTGCGGGCAATCTCTCGTTCCCCGAGCGCGCGCGTGTCGAACTGGCACGCGCATTGTGTACCGGCCCGAAGGTGCTGCTGCTCGATGAGGTGATGGCCGCACTCAATCCGGTGGAGATGCAGGAGATCATGGACCTGATCCGCTCGCTGCGCGACGACGGCATCACGCTGCTGGTTGTCGAGCATCATATGCGCGCAATCATGACGATCTGCGATCGCATCCTGGTGCTGAACTTCGGCCGCCTTCTAGCCGATGGTACGCCGGAGCAGGTGGCGAACGATCCGGTGGTGGTGGAAGCCTATCTTGGCCGTTCGATGGAGGCCCACAAATGAATGCGTCTCAGCCATTGCTCGAGATCAAGGGCCTCAATGCCGGTTACGGCGAGATCGAAGTCCTGCACGGCATCGATCTACAGATGTTCGAAGGCGAGTTCGTCTGCATCATCGGCGCCAATACTGCGGGCAAGAGCACGATCCTGCGCGCGATCTCGCGCCTTGTGCCGCATGTCACCGGCACGTTGCGTTTTGCCGGCAATGATCTGTCAAGCCGCGCCTCGCATGATATCCCCACGCTGGGCATCGCGCATGTTCCCGAAGGGCGTCATGTGTTTACGGATATGATGGTGGAAGAAAACCTCATGCTCGGTGCCTTCACCGCACGGCATGCCAAGGATCTGTCGTCGCGCATGGAAGGCATCTTCGAACTGTTCCCGCGTCTGCGCGAGCGGCGCGGTCAACTGGCAGGCACGCTCTCGGGCGGCGAGCAGCAGATGGTCGCTGTCGGGCGTGCGTTGATGCTTCAGCCGAAGCTGTTGCTGCTGGACGAACCGAGCCACGGTCTGGCGCCGAAGGTCGTCGAAGAAATGCACGATGCCTTCACCAAGATCCACAGCCGCGGAACGTCGATCCTGCTGGTCGAGCAGAATGTCGGGCTGGCGCTCGATGTTGCGACACGCGGTTATGTGCTGGAAAGCGGTCGCATCGCCCTGCAGGGCACGTCTGCAGAATTGAATGAAAATCCTGCCGTTCGCGCGGCCTATCTCGGCATATGATCGAGTCAGACGGGCGAACGACGTCGAATCCCGGCAATCGCAAATGGAAGGAATAAACATGAGCTACGATCAGAACATCACACTCGGCGGAATGTTCGACATCGGTCTTGCCGCGCGGCGCGAAGTTCTCGGCGCGGCCTATGTCGACAAGTCGATGCAGTCGACCAATGACTTCATGATGTCGTTCCAGCACATCACCACCGAATGGTGCTGGGGCTATGCGTGGAATCGTCCGGGCCTCGATCGCAAGACCCGCAGCATGCTGAACCTCGCAATGCTGACGGCGCTGAACCGCGCGCCGGAAATCAAGCTGCACACGCGCGGCGCAATCACCAATGGCGTCACGGTTGACGAGATCAAGGAAGTGCTGCTGCACGCCACGGTCTATTGCGGTATCCCGGCCGGCCTCGATGCCTTCAAAGCCGCCAACGAAGTACTCAAGGAAATGGGCAAGGTGGAGTAGGTCGCCGGCCTAACAACGACACCTCAAACGCAAATTCAACAGTCCGCTTGATCTGCGCAAGATCAGGCGGACTTCGTTATTCGCGGCGATGATACGCACAAGAGCAATTGGCGCAGATATCTACGCCGAGCGCTTCTGTTGTACCCATGCCAGCCCAAGCAAACTCAGGCAGCGGGCTTGGATGCCGTGGTCGTGGACGCCGCTGGTGCTGCCTGAGCCTGGGGCTCGGTTGTGGCCTTGGCGAGCGCGTTCCTGAGCGCCTGCTCCTTGGCATCGTCCAGGGACGTCTTCAGCACGGTGCCGCCGGCGTCCTGGATTTCCTTGAGCACCTTGTCTGCGGTGATGCTCTTGATGAGAACGAACAGCGCCGCATTTCCCGGCTGAAGATTTGCCGATAGTTCCTTCATGAAATCATCGTTGATGCCGTAATCCGTCAGTGCGCCGCCCAATGCACCGGATGCGGCGCCCAGTGCCACGCCGAGAAGGGGATTCAGGAACAACACGCCGATCAATAATCCCCAGAAGCTGCCGGAGGCCGCACCGGCCATGGTGGTATTCATCAACTGGTTCAGCTTGACCGGGCCGGCTTCGGTTTTCACCGCGATAACGGCATCGCTGATCGTGATCAGATATTCCTTCTGCAGCTTGAACAGACGCTGCCGCACCTCTTCGGCTTTTGCTTCGGATGGATAGATGATCGCAACGAGATCTGACATTTCTATTCCTCCTGACTGAGAGATTTCTATGGTGCCACGTGGCCTTCGTCGTTGATGGTTCCTTCTGCCGCTATGCTGCCTTGGTTCTCAGTTGCCATGCGTAAGCGAGCCACGCCAAACCGTGGGAGATCATGTCGACGGCCAGCAGAGAGCCGAGGACCCACAGGCCCGTCCTGGGAAAACCTGTCAGAATAACCAGACCTGCCAGAACGCCGAACAGTCCTGAAGCCAGCATGATCCAGCCCCCTTTGCTCCAGCGGCTAAATCCAAGCAGCGCGCGAATGACGCCGGAAACCAGCAGCAATATACCGAGGACATAGGTGAGGATGATCGCGCTGGCGACGGGCTGTTGCACCAGAACGATGCCGAATGCGACGTAGAGAATGGCGAGGAGGATCTGCCACAGAAATCCTCCCCATCCTTTCGTCCAGAACGCATGGATCATTTCGAACACGCCGGCGGCAATGGCCGTCCAGCCGATGAACAGCGTGCTGATGACGGTGGCGAGAACGACATCGCCGAGGATCAGGAGCCCGGCCAAAATTAGAACGATGCCAAGCAGTACGCATATCCAGAACGGCGGTGAAGACAAGCCGGTGACGCTTACCGAGGAACTATTGCCATACGTCGTCATCTTGTCCTCCCGCTCCTGCGCTGCTTTTGCGCTATGATTTGAGGCCGCCCGTGTCACTGCGCATGCGCTTCATACCATCAGCGCCAAGCGCAGACGCGGCGACCATGGCGCCACCAACATACACGGCGACGACGTCGCCACGATCGATGCGGGTGGTGAAGGACCCTGCGTGGCGGCCGGCCCGCCACAACCACCTGGGCGTTTTCGGTGAGCGGCTCCAGCTTGTTGGCAAGGTCTTTCTGCAGCGGGATTGGCGCGGCCTTGGCAGTCGTAAGAAAGACGCTCGTGCCAAGGCCCGTGGCGACCGCGCTGAACAGAAGGCCCTGCAAGAGGTTTCGCCGATCCATCGCTTCCATAGAACTTCTCCTTTCACGAATAGAAAAGGAACGTCAGGGATATAAGGAGGCGCCGGAACTGCACGGCAGAGCCGATAATCGTAGCGACTCCGAATAGCGACGGCATCGCAAGATCAACGGTGAGGCGCGGACGTGCATGGGCCCGCAAATGGCAGTCGCGAATGATAGTTCGCCCATGAAAGCTGTTGTGAAGCGGCGATGGGTTTCAGGCGCCAGCCCTTGAACAGTCTCCGACCAGGTCGATTGCCCAGTCGGGACATCAGGCCGTTCAGCCTGTGTTGCGATCGATTGCGAGTCCATGGGACTCCGTTCCGGCTTTTTATCAGCCTGATTTTTGATATCGCACGGGGCGAATGGATATTACCAAAGGCGTAGTCCGTCAATCAGAACGGGAAGATGCGCTCCATATGGGTATGCCTCGCTGTCTCAATTTTCAGGAGTCTTGAACCGCCTAATCAGATCTGCATGCCTGCTGCAACATGTTCGAGAAATTGAGTGATATTTTCAGTGACCTGTCTCTATTTGCCGCGCTCATCTCTCGCCATGCTTCGGTAATTACATCATACGAGCGGTGATGTTGCATCGGGTCAAACCCTGACGCGCGCGGATGTCGTCGAAGATGTGATAGCGTCACTCTGGTGACAGGAACATGCCTGCTCACAAGAGGCGATGCCATGAAGAGAGGGGATGCGGGAGACGACGAGCCAACGAAGGAGTGGAACAGGGAAACGATCGACCCGCGCCAGGGCGACATCGAGGACGATGCCGCCAGTCCTGAACAGCGAACCCTGCTCTCGATGGCCGGGAGCCTGCTTGTTGAAGTCAGTCTGCCGAAGCTCCTGTTTGCCTGGACAGTATCGTTGTTATTGCCGGCGGTGTCGTTGGGTCTCGCGGCATTGGTTGCTTCTGCCTGGCTCTCAACTCTGTCGGACAAGGTTCTCGTCCTGACCGAGATTGGCGCGTTCCTGGTGGCGATCGGGATCATCGCGCTGGGGTGGATCGGCTGGAAGCCTCTGTTTCGGTTCGCCGAGACCAACTTCTGGTCTCTTAACGCGCTTGCCATCCAGCCCGGATATGTCTTCGGCCGCGAAGGCCTGCAGCATCTGACGGAGAAAGTGCTGGGGAGACATCTGACCGTGCATGGCAGAGCGCGGCTCCGCGCGGTGAATTCGGCCGCGGCAGGAATCGCCATCTCCATCTGCGCTGTGGCGGTCGCGATGTGGGCGTGGCCAGCCTCGCGCTGGACAGGAAGCCTGGAAGATCTTGGTGTTCCCCATCGTTTGATCATTCCGACGCTGGCAAATGCCGCAGTCCTGATATGCGGCTACCTTGCCGGCGCATCGCTTGTCTGGGGCCTGGCCGATGCCCGTATGGCACAGCCGGTGGATATTGTCGCGTTCGATGCAGCGCCGGCACACACCAGGATCTGGCGCGTGGCTCACTTGTCGGACCTCCATGTGGTTGGCGAACGATACGGGTTTCGCATTGAAAGCGGGCGCGCCGGGCCGCAGGGGAATGAGCGTCTTGAGCAAGTGATGGTGCGGCTGGCCGCCATTCACGCCGTTGATCCGCTCGACCATGTACTGATCAGCGGAGACATGACCGATGCCGGACGGGCGACCGAATGGGCAGAGTTTCTGGACGTCCTGTCGGGCTATCCGGATCTCGTCGCGCGCACCTTCGTGCTGCCCGGAAATCACGATATCAACATCGTGGACCGGGCGAATCCGGCACGGCTGGATCTCCCGTTCAGTCCGGGCAAACGGTTGCGACAGGTCCGCACGCTTTCGGCCATCGCTGCCATTCAGGGCGATCGTGCGTTTGTTGTGAAAGACGGGAAAGGCCATACAACGACACTGAACGACGCGTTGGCGCCGTATCGCCGTCAGATGGCCGACTTCGCGGACCTCGGTGGCCTGCAGCGCGCAGCCCGGTTGCGTGGGGTCTTCGATGATTTGTATCCGATGGTGGTTCCTCCTCTGGAGGAGAATGGCCTCGGCATAGCGCTGCTCAATTCCAATGCCGAAACACATTTCTCCTTCACCAATGCACTTGGCCTCGTCTCGATCGAGCAAACCCGTCGGCTGGAGGCTTTTATCGCTCAGTTCCCGAAAGCGCGCTGGATAATCGCATTGCACCATCATCTGATGGAGTATCCGATGCCAGTGACCGCGTTCGCTGAACGCATCGGCACGGCTGTGATCAACGGCAGCTGGTTTGTACGTCGGTTGGAGGCCTTTGCCGATCGGGCCGTCGTCATGCACGGACATCGCCATATCGATTGGATCGGCACCTTTGGATCGTTGAAGGTCATTTCGGCGCCGTCACCGGTCATGGGCGCTGCCGATGCGGCCAGCACGCACTTCTATATTCACAGGCTTGCGGCAGGGCCGGGTGAGCAGCTTTGCTTGCTTGAGCCGGAGCGGATCGACGTGCTGGCGGGCGCGCTTGACCATGCGGATGCAGCGGAGGATACGACCGCCAGATCATCGATCGCGTAATGCGATCACTCGCAATCGTCTGCGGAAATGTATCGACCAGAAAATAGCGCCGGGCCGCATCGCGTCGTAACTATTCGAATCGAAATCGAGTCAGCTTGTGAGTTGGCCTGACGTGGCGATCTTGCGGCGCTGAATAGCAACTGCCATATTCTCGCGCAGAAAGTGGAGGCTCCCATGATCAAGAAAGCCCTGCTTGGACTTTTCGGTGCATCCCTTTTGCTTTGCGTTTCATCGCTGCCGGCTTCCTCTGCCGCATTCAGGGCAGGAACGCTGACATGTATGAGCAACGTCCGGATTGGATTGATTATCGGTTCACGTCAGACGTTGCGATGCGTGTTCAGGGTACGAAATGCGTCACGGCAGTACATCTATGAGGGAACGGTACGCCGCATCGGCCTGGATCTCGGAGTAACTCCGTCGAGCGCGTTGGTCTGGCGGGTCTTTGCCCGAAACTCACAGGTCGGCCGGGGTACGCTCCGTGGAAATTACGTCGGCGCGAGTGGCAGTGTGGCGTTTGGCCCGGGTCTGGGCGCTAATGTTCTGATCGGGGGATCTCGCAGGACCGTGATGCTCCAGCCACTGTCGCTTGAGCGCCAGATCGGCGTGAGCCTTGCCGCGGGAATAGCGACGCTGACGTTACGCTAGCGTCACTCGACTGATCTTTGTTGCCGGCGCAACCGCAATTGTCGCTCGCTCGGAGGTCGCGGCATGGCGTGCAAGCGTGGTCGCCCTCTGCGGTGCAGTGTCTGTCCTTGAGTTTGCCGCGGTTGTTCGACGTTGAGCGGTGACGCTGGTGTCTTCAGGCGGTTGGTGCGGACATCGTCTCGAATTGCTTCAGAATCCAGTCTTTGACCGCGCTCGACGGAGTCGCGAGGGTCTGCAGTCGCGGAGAACGCAGCGCACAAGAAAATCAGCCCTGAACCTGCCGCAGCAATAAAGCGCTTCATGACATCTCCCAACAAGGATCGCTCCCACGGAAACTCTTAAATGAAAAAGCTGCGCATCTCCATGCGGCCTAACGCAGCTTCCTGGTTTGTCAGATCCGCTAATCGTCGCTTAGCCCAAGGCGCCGGCGAGCTGCTTCGATGTCCGATGTATCTTCGTCCGATGTGTCTTCGTGACCGGCAACCGGATCGCCCGGCGAGGCAGGCCGTGAAGACGCCGTTCGCTCCGATCGACGCGTATCCGTCCGGAGCGACCAGAAAGCCATGGCAAGGCCGATTACGAAGACCACAACCAGAATCAGAAAGAGCGCCGATTGCTTGATCCAGGAAATCGCGGGAACTGCCAGAGCCATCGAGAGGCCGAGAAAGCCCATTTGCAGCGACATAAGGTTCAGGCCGGCGAGAAAGGTGCCAAGCGCCAGCAACATCAAAAGCACGAGACTCGTCGCAGGCGCAGGCAGAAGCTGTTGAACGCCTGCCAGCAGCATGATGTTCATCGTAACAAGAACAGCGATCCAGTGAAGCGCTTGCGTCCATACCAGTCGAACCCGAGCCTGCCTGTCATCGAGCTCGGTCCATTCGGTCACGACGCATACAACGCCAATTGCGAGGGCGAGGAACTCCCAATAGCCAATGAGCGGTTTGCCTGAAAAATTCGTATAGGCCACACCCGCAATTGCAAGCGCGAGGATGGCGAGAAAGGGTAGCTGCCTGAGTACGATGCTTCTCGTTCTGAAGCGAATGTCTTCAGTATGTCGACCCGGTGGCAAATCCAGTTCACTCATCGACGATCCAGTCGCAATTCTGTCCGCTGTCGCGAACTCCGAAACGGCGCGGCCTCCTTGAAAAAGCTAGCCTAAGCTTCTGTGAGGCCGATGCGATATCGGATGATCACCTTAGGGGACCTAGGAGATTTCCCGATGAGTTCGCAGGTGCCATTCGTTTCCAGCCTGGGTGAGGCGTCGCCGGACGCAACAAGTGCGGGCGCAATCGGCGTTCCCTAATCTGGATCCTGCATCTCGCCCTAGGGGAAACACCTGATTGTACTGGTGGTAGCGTCAATGATCTGCTGGGATTTCTCGGCTCGTCGGACATTCCCTGCGACCGCCGCGCCGGCACGCCTCGTTGCTCGAAGACGATCGAGAAAGGTTATGAGAAACCGTTCGACCGAAGGGGCACAAGTCGGGCGAATAGAAATGAAGCTTCGCAAGGTATCGCAGCTCTTCGATACGCTCGATCCGTCTCCGTTCCGCGAGACTGATCTCGCGCTACAGGCTGAGGATTATATCGTTGATCGCGTGCTGGAGTTTTCCGACCGTGTCCCAATTGAAATCGTCATCTATCTGCCGCCTGACGAACTGCGAAAAACGCACGTATCCGATATCGCTGCCGCCGTCAGATACTACTTTGGCCTTCGAAGCCAGGCCGTCTCGCGTGAACTGAGCGAGTTATTCAAGACCGGCCGGCTGTCACTCGTCGTCGGAATGGTGATCCTTTTCATTTGCCTCTTGCTCGGCTGGGTCTTCGCTCAGCGAATGACGGAGGGACCGTTCTCAAGAGTTCTGTCAGAGAGCTTTCTTATTCTGGGCTGGGTTGCGATCTGGAAGCCTTCGGAAATCTTTCTTTACGCCTGGCCACCCGTTGCAGCTCGCAGAAAACTCTTTGACCGGCTTTCCAGGGCGGCTGTTCTGCTCGATGTGGACGACACCGTGTCGCCGATTGCAGAAGGTGCGAACGGATAGCCGGAACGATCTCGGAGGGACCCGGAAACGGTGCCCTCCTATTGCTGCGCCAATACCGGTCCTTCTTCATTCGACCGATCGTCTTCGAGCGTCAGGTTCAATAGAAAAATGGGAACATCATCCAATTCATCCGATCAGAAGCTCTCGCGCGGCGCGTTGATTGCGCTCGTGGTCGGCTCGATGGTCGGCTCCGGGATCTTTGCATTACCATCGGCATTCGGTCGCGCCACGGGCGGTCTCGGCGCCCTGATTGCCTGGTGCATTGCCGGCACCGGAATGCTGATGCTCGCTTTTGTCTTTCAGACGCTGTCCCGGCGTCGGCCCGATCTCGATACGGGCATTTTCGCTTATGCTGAAGCTGGCTTCGGCGACTATGCCGGCTTTGCATCTGCGGCCGGTTACTGGATCGGATGCTGCCTTGCCGATGTTGCGTGTCTTGTGCTGATCAAAGCGACATTGGGACAGTTCTTTCCGGTGTTTGGCGACGGCACCACGCCCGTTGCGATCGTGGCCGCGTCGTTGCTGCTCTGGAGCGTTCATATCCTTATCCTCCGGGGCATCAAGGAAGCTGCTGCGCTCAATACGATTGCGACATTCGCGAAGATGATACCGATACTCCTGTTCATCGTCGTTGCCGCTTTTGCGTTCAAGGCCGACGTCTTCGCACTTAATTTCTGGGGCGGTGAGGAGCCGAGCTTTGCCAGTGTGTCGAGCCAGGTTCGCAACACGATGCTCGTCACCGTATTCGTGTTTGTGGGGATCGAAGGAGCAAGCGTCTACTCGCGCTACGCAAAGGACCGCAACGATGTCGGGATCGCGACGGTTCTGGGTTTTCTCGGTGTGCTCGCTTTGCTTGTCCTGGTCACCATGCTGTCCTATGGAATTCTGCTCCGCCCGGAGCTGAGCGCGCTCGCGACGCCGTCGATGGCGGGCGTATTGGAAGCGATCGTTGGGCCTTGGGGCAAGGTATTCATCAGCATCGGCCTGCTGATCTCCGTGCTTGGAAATTATCTATCCTGGTCATTGCTCGCCGCCGAGGTTCTCCATTCCGCAGCCGTCAGCGGCACGATGCCGCGCTTCCTCACGCGCGAGAACATCAATAAAGTGCCCGCAGGGGCGCTGTGGCTTACCAACTGCCTGATCCAGCTTTTCCTGCTCGTTACCTATTTTGCTGAATATGCCTTCACGCTGGCATTGAAGATGACGAGTTCAATGACGCTCATTCCCTATCTGTTTGTCGCTGCATACGGACTTAAACTCGCATGGACCGGGGAAACATATCAGACAGAGACGCGTAGCCGCGCTATCGACTGGGTGCGCGGTGCGCTCGCCACGATTTACGCGGCTGTGATGATTTACGCAGGCGGTCCCACCTTCCTGCTGCTTTCGGCACTTCTCTATGCGCCGGTCACGATCCTGTTTGTGATCGCGCGGCGGGAACAGAAAGCGACGGTCTTTGCATCTGCCGAAGGAATCCTGTTCGGAGCGATCCTCGTGGCAGCGGCCGCTGGCCTCTACAATCTTGCGATGGGCAATATTTCCATCTAGTCGGAGTTTCCCGCCTTTACCTAAGGTCAGGACCGTCGTTCAGGTTATCTCCCAGGCAGTCCTCCACATAGAGTCGAAGAACGGCGACGCGCCCGATCGCGAATAGCGGCATCGCAAGCGCAATTCCCAGGACGCCGAACAGAGAGCCGAGCAGGACGATGGCGACCAGCGTCCATGCGGGCGGCAGCTCCACCGCGCGCCGCTGAATGAGCGGGCCGATCACATAGCCCTCGATGGATTGAATAACGGTGTAGATCCCGATGGCCCAGATCACCATCGAGGGGCCAAGCGGCATTGCCACCAATCCCACGGGGATACTGGCCAATATCGGCCCGAGATAAGGCACGAAGTTCGACAGGCCGGCCTGCAGGCCGAGCAGAAATGCGCTTGGAAGGCCGAGCAAATAGAGCGCCAGCCACACGCAGGCGGTCATCAGGACGATCCGGATCAATTGCCCCATGAGCCATGAGCGCAGCACGGCGCCCATTTCATCCAGAACAGAGCGCATGCGCTCACGCGAGGAGGGCTTGACCAGCAATACGACACCGTCGCGATAGGCCTGCGGATCGAGCGAGAAGAGAAGGCCGAGAAATATGATGACGAGCGTATTGGCAAGAAAGCTCGAGGCGGTCCCGACGGCCGATTGAGCGTGGCCAAAGAGCTTGTCGTGATCGGGAAACCAGCGGGAGAAGTCGCGCCCTCCGTCCGGGCCGAACAGATCCACGCCAAAAGCCAGAAGGCGTTGTTGCAGGACATCCAGTTGTGCGTCCATGACGCGCATCAGGATCCGGGCCTGCTCGGGGATTTTTCCAATCCCCCATATTGTCCCGAGCACGATCACTGCAGTCAGGATGACGATCACGATGGCTAGCCGCCACGCGCGCCCGATCGGAATGTATCGACCAAGCGACCGAGCGCAGGCATCGAGAAGCGATGCAAGCAGGATCGCCGCAAATATGATGAGAAGGCTGGACGACGCGCGCCAGGCGAGGAAGATGCCGCTGGCAACACCCAGAATAACGAGTGCTCCTCCGAGGGTCAGCCGCCGGCCGGCGTTCGCGCCTGCCGTCGGAAGATCCCCACTTCGAACGTCCTTGGCTAGGATGGCTTGATCCACTCTCGGCTCAGGCATGGTCCCCCACATTTCCTATGGCAGCTAGGGTCCAATCAGTTTCATGCGAATTGCATACCGGACCAGTTCGGCAGTGGAGGAAACTCCAAGTTTACGCATGGCGGATGCGCGGTGGGCCTCGACAGTTTTCACGCTGAGATTCAGTACCGTGCCGACGGACTTGTTGGTGTGTCCTTCGGCGATCAGCTGGACAACGTTTTGCTCGCGTAACGACAGCAGGACTTTCGATTTGTCCCTCTTGCTGGCCAGGTAGTCGTGAAGCAATTTTTCCACGACCACACCAGTGAAGTAAGGCCGGTGATTGAGTAATGCGTCGATCGCTGCAATGAGATGATGTCGCGCATCTGACTTTAACAAGAAGCCTCGTACCCCTGCCAGGAGGGATTCGGTGAGGATTTCATTGCTTTCATGCATTGTCAGGATGAGCACCTCCGTCCGGGGGTAATGCAACTTGATCTGACGGCTCACCTCCAGACCATTCAGGACGGGCATGGAATAGTCGACAATTGCTATATCGGGCTTCAACTCCCTGATCATGGCGACCGCAGCCCTGCCATCGCTCGCTTCTCCGCTCACCGCCCAGTCCGCACGGCTTTCGACGATCGCGCGCAATCCGGATCGCACGACTTCATGATCGTCTGCAATCAAGATCTGCTTCACAGTGCCGTTCCCATTCGTTGGAACCACTGGCCATATCCAATTGACGAAAGCAGCTCGCTAGAACGACCGCCTTGACATGATATGCATCACGACCTTCAATTCCGTGAAGGCCGTCGACCATGTTTGCGCAATCACGCTTCTACTAGATTATTTCGTACGGCGTACCGAACCAGACCTGCAGTCGATTTTACGTTAAGCTTGCGCATCGCCGCAGCTCGGTGGGTCTCGGTCGTCTTGATACTCAAATTCAAGGTCTCGCTTACACGCTTGTTGCTGTAACCCTCGGCAACCAGTTTAACGATTGTCTTCTCTCGCGGCGAAAGCGATCGGCTTGTGCCAATATTTCCGTCAGCCGATCCGACCATTGTGCCGCAAGTCGCGCCGGCATGAAACGATCGGTGATGCATCAGTGATTCAACGGCTGCCAGGAGCATTTTGTTGGCATCGGATTTTCGCAGGAATGCGCGAACGCCAACTTGAGATGCCTGTAGCTCGAGCGCGATTGAGTCGTGCATCGTGAAGATGAGCACCTCTGTTGCGAGTTTGCACTCCTTCATCCGCCTCGCTACCTCGATGCCGGTCATGAATGGCATCGAGTAATCAACGATAGCGACATCCGGCTGCTTCTCGATGGCGCAAGCGACAGCTTCTTTACCGTCGCGGGCCTCGCCAACGACCTCCCATCCGGGACGTCGTTCCAGAACTGCACGAATTCCAGCCCGCACCGCGTCATGATCATCGGCTATCATAATCTGCTTCATGGTCCTCAGTACTCCGATGTCATTTCCTTACGGGCGGCAAAATACTTTCATCGGGAAGATCCAGCCCTTGGAGTTCGTTGCCCTCGCTGAGCGTCAAATTGCTGCATCCGTTAGCTGACCTTTAGCCATGCGACGGTCGGATCTTCGCCGATCCTCGGCCGCCCTGGTGGATATCTGCTGGTTTGTTTCCTTTGCGCGAGATGGCTCGTGGAATAGTCGCGTACACTGTGGTCCCGCTCCATGCCGCTGTGGATGACGAGTGGATCTCAAATGTGCCTCCCATCTGATCCAGTCTCGCTCTCATGGCCGGAATTCCAACACCAAGCGGCACTGCTTTATGGCGATCTCTCGCCTGAGAAATCGGCATTCCGCAGCCATTATCGCTAATCCGAAGCGTGACGTTGGTGTCTGTGGCCTTGATCGAGATAGTCACCTGCGTCGCTTTCGCGTGCCTGAAGACGTTCGCGAGCGCTTCCTGGACAACTCTCAGCAATGAGCGCTGCGTTTCGTTAGGCAATGCGTCGACCGCAGCATCGATCTTGAGACGCGTTTCCAGCGATGTCCGCGATGAAAGCCCCACCACAAACTCCTCGATCGCCGACTTCAATCCGCCGTCGAGCAAATTCTGGGGATGCAGGAGGTAGGTGAAAGCCCTGATTTCCCTAAGAGCCTCACAGATCGACGCGTCGATCTCATCACAAATTTTTATTGCGCTGCCGATGCCAGCAACGGCGCACCTCATTCGCATCATATTCAAACTTGCGGCCAGCAGATGCTGGCAAGTCGAATCGTGAAGGTCTGATGCAATCCGCTGCTGCATATCTTCTTGCAGCGCCAAAAGCTGGATACCAAGGCCTGATTTTCCAAGTTTCGATTTTGTTCGTGCACTAGCGGTGCCGTTGAAAGTGTCGTGAACCACGATCTTTTCCCGAACGTGAATTCGACACGAGTCGTCTACGTGAGCCTTGTGGGCCATCATGTAGTCCGATGCATCTTGGATCGAGTGGCGAGTAACCACTAAGGTTAAATGCCATCGTTCTCTTGCGCGAAGTTGTCCTTACTAAATACCCTTGATTGAATCGGCGTCAAGTAAGATGTCGCCAGATCGTCCGATGTGCGACTGACTGTACTCAGTCTCGAAATATACGAAGTAACAATAGAAGTAATTTCAGTTAATTGCCGCGTTTGCTTTGCACAAGGAACCTTGTCGTCTTCAACAGGGCGCATGAATCCCGCTACGGTTTGAGAGCGTCCAGCAGCGCGTCAGAGAATCGTTGGTGCGATCAGTAGTTTCCCCGATACCGGGTAGATATCCGCACCCCCAGAATAGTTTGAGTCATAGAAGAATTGGCGGGCAGGCGATCACGCAGGCAAAAGCCAGCTATCTGCTTTTGCGAGGTGGTCAGCGAATCTGGTGTGCAATTTTGCTCAGCGAGGGTTTCTTCATGCCTGCGTATGCGCGTCATGCCTACCTATGTCGAGTTACACGATATCGGACGATTATAATTATTCTAACAATTGTGCCGGCGTTTCTGCTGACGGCGTGCGGCAGAGAGTCTGATGAAGCCGCTCCTGTCGTGCGGCCCGTGCGTACGGTCACTGTTGCGAAGAGCATTGCGGGCGCGCCGCTTTCATTCACCGGCCGTATCGAAGCGGAAGACGAGGTGGCGCTGGCATTTCGTATCTCGGGTCGGCTGATCGAAAACAACGGGAAGACCGGAGATCGGGTGCAGCCCGGTCAGGTCATCGGGCGGCTTGAATCCCAGAATGAGTTGAACACGTTGCGCCAGGCCCAGGCGGCAGTCGCGGCCACGCAGGGGCAACTGACCCAGGCACGCAACCATTTCGATCGTCAGCAGACACTGCTTGCACAGGGCTGGACCACCCGCGTCAACTACGACCAGGCAACGCAGGCGCAACAAACCGCTCAATCGCAGGTCGATGCCGCCGAGGCCCAGCTCAAGACGGCACATGATCTGGTGAGCTTTACCGAGCTGAAGGTAGATGCACCGGGCGTCATAACCGCTGTCGGACCTGGTGCCGGAGAAGTTGTTCAGGCCGGGCAAATGATTCTCAGGCTGGCGCGTCAGGATGGCCGCGACGCAGTCTTTGACGTACCGGCTCAATTTTTTCGATCGGCACCGAGCGATCCGCAAATAACCGTCAGCCTGACCGACGATCCCGCGGTGACGGCTCACGGTCGTGTCCGTGAGGTCGGCGCCCAGGCCGATCCCGTCACGCGCACCTTTGAAATCAAGGTTGGCCTGACGGATCCGCCGGCGGCGATGCGGCTTGGCGCGACCGTCGTGGGGCGCATGGAAATGGATGCCGTCTCCATGATCGAGATCCCGGCATCGGCATTGACGAGGGCCAATCAACAGCCCGCAGTCTGGATTGTCGATCCCGCGAGTCGCACGGTTTCGATCCGAAACGTGGACGTCTTGCGCTTCGAGCAAGCGCAGGTCGTGGTGTCTCAGGGACTCGACACGGGGGAGGTCATCGTGACCGCGGGTGTGCAGGCGCTGCACCCCGGCCAGAAAATACGTCTTCTTGGGTCAGAGCAATGACCGGCTTCAACCTCTCGGAATGGGCACTTAAGCACCGTTCCCTGGTGGTTTATGTCATGATTGTTGCCGTTATCTTCGGTGTCCTGTCCTACTTGCGCCTCGGTCGCAGCGAGGACCCGTCATTCATCATCAAGACGATGATCGTTCAGGCGGCATGGCCCGGAGCAACGGTTGAGGAGACCGTCAAACAGGTTACCGAGCGGCTCGAGCGCAAGCTGCAGGAAACAACGCATCTGGACTTCCTGCGCAGTTTCACGCGGGCAGGCGTCACCACAATCTTCGTCAACCTGCAGGGGAACGCGAACGCCAAACAAGTCTCCGACACCTGGTATCAGGTCCGCAAGAACATTGGTGACATCCGCGATACGCTGCCGGCAGGGGTGGTCGGACCCGGGTTTAACGATGATTTCGGCGATACGTTCGGAATTATCTATGGCTTCACGAGCGACGGTTTCACGCACCGCGCGCTTCGCGACTATGTGGAAGACGTCCGCTCGAAGCTTCTCCTAGTCCCCGACGTATCGAAGATCGAGTTGCTGGGAGCTCAGGACGAGCGGATCTTCGTTGAATTTTCGATGAAGGAACTGGCAAGCCTTGGCATCGACCGCACCGCACTGCTGTCCGCTCTCCAGACGCAAAATATCATAAGGCCAGCTGGCACGATTCAAACGGGCGACGAGACACTATCGCTTCGGGTATCGGGTGCATTTCAGTCCGAGCAGGATGTCGCTGACATCAATTTTGTCGCCGGCGGCCGCATGATCCGCTTGAGCGACATCGCCCGGATTACGCGCGGCTATTCCGATCCGCCGCAGCCTTTGTTTCGCGTCAATGGCGAGCCGGCCATCGGCCTGGCCATCTCGATGCGGGACGGTGGAGACATTCTCGCGCTCGGCAAGAGTCTCAAGCGGGCGATGGCTGCGATCACGGCGGATCTGCCGATTGGCATTGAACCGAAGCTCATTGCCGACCAGGCTGTCACGGTCGAGAGCGCTATCTCCGAATTCATGATGTCATTGCTGCAGGCAATTGCCATCATTCTCGTGGTGAGTTTTATCAGCCTTGGCGTGCGCCCGGGCCTGATCATTGCGCTGTCCATACCGCTGACACTCGCCATCGTGTTCCCGATCATGAAGCTTGCCGGAATCGACATGCAGCGCATATCGCTCGGCGCGCTCATTATCGCGCTCGCGCTCCTCGTCGATGATGCAATGACCACCACGGATGCCACCCTGAACCGGCTGGCTGAAGGCGACGACAAGGTTCAGGCTGCCAGCTTTGCCTTTCGCACCTACGCGTTCGCCATGCTGGCGGGAACACTGGTGACCATCGCGGGCTTCGTGCCCGTCGGTTTTGCCGCGAGTTCTGCGGGAGAATACACGTTCTCCCTCTTTGCCGTTGTTAGTATCGCCCTGATCGTCTCCTGGTTCGTTGCCGTGATCTTCGCTCCGCTGATGGGCGTTGTCATCCTCAAGCCGCCGAAGGACCGCAAGACAGACGCCCCCGGCAGAGTTTTCAGGTGGTATCGCGGCTTTCTAATATTCGCCGTGCGGGCGAAATGGCTGACCATCGTGCTCTCGCTGGTGCTTTTCGTCGGCTCGTTTCTTCTTCTCCCGTTCATCCCTCGGCAATTCTTTCCGTCGTCTGATCGTCCGGAGTTGCTCGTCGATATCAGCCTGCCGCAGAATGCATCCATCTATGCGAGCCAGACAGCCGCACAGAAATTCGATGCCGCTCTGCAGGGTGATCCGGACGTTGCGCGCTGGAGCACCTATGTGGGCCGCGGTGCTATCCGGTTCTATCTTCCGCTCAATGTTCAGCTGCCAAATGATTTCTTTACTCAGTCAGTGGTCGTCGCAAAGGATGTCGCAGCGCGTGAACGTATCCGCGCAAAGCTGGAGACGCTTCTGGCGAATGATTTTCCCGGTGCGATTACACGGGTCTCGCCCCTCGAGCTGGGGCCGCCGGTCGGCTGGCCCGTCCAATATCGTGTCAGTGGTCCTGACGCAGGCATGGTGCGCGAAATTGCGTTCAAGCTTGCTCAGGTCATCGCCGCCAATCCCCAGGCGAATGGTGTCAATTTTGACTGGATCGAGCCGGCAAGGCAGGTGCGTATTCGGGTCAATCAGGACAAGGCGCGTTTGCTGGGGTTGAGTTCTCAAGCCCTGGCAGGCGTGCTGAATACGGTCATCTCAGGCACCACGGTCACCCAGGTTCGCGATGATATCTATTTGATCGATATCGTTGCTCGCGCGGTCGATGAACAGCGCGTCTCATTGCCCAACTTGCGCAATTTGCAAGTTCCGCTGCCAGGCGGGCAGACGGTTTCGCTCAGCCAGTTTGCAACTTTCGAATACGAGCAGGAATATCCCTTGATCTGGCGGCGTGATCGTGTCCCGACCCTGACGGTGCAGACGGATATCACTGCCGGTGCAATTCCGGAATCCGTCGTCAACTCGCTGACGCCGGCCGTTGCCGCGTTGTCGAAGACCATTCCAGCATCCTACAGGATCGTGGTTGGGGGCACGGTCGAAGAAAGTCAGAAATCGCAGGCGTCGGTCATCGCCGTTGTGCCGGTGATGCTGCTGATCATGTTTACGGTCCTCATGATCCAGCTCCAGAGCTTTCAGCGGCTGTTTCTGGTCCTCAGCGTCGCGCCCCTCGGGCTCATCGGTGTGGTCGCTGCCCTTCTGCTGTCAGGCCGACCGCTCGGCTTCGTTGCGATTCTGGGCATTCTCGCGCTGCTCGGTATGATCACAAAAAATGCGGTGATCCTGATCGGTCAGATCGACGCCGAACGCGATGACGGGAAAAGCGTGTGGGACGCCGCGCTGGATGCCTCGAGTTCTCGTTTTCGCCCGATCATGCTGACGGCCGTGTCGACCGTGCTCGGCATGATACCGATCGCCCCAACGGTGTTCTGGGGACCGATGGCTTTTGCGATCATGGGTGGGCTGTTGGTTGCGACGGTTCTCACTCTGATCTTTCTGCCCACATTGTATGTGGCATGGTTCGGGGGAAAAGAGAGGGCGCCGGAGCCGCTCCGATCAGCGCAAGCATAGTCAGATCGTATCCGTTTCACGCCGGACGCTTCGGCACTTAGGGTAACTCCCCGTCTTCAACCTAGGGCATCACCCGATATCGTGGTGCATCCCGAATGTGCTCTTCTTTCCAGTAGTTGATGTTGGAAGGGGACGCCCGGTGCAGGACCTGATGTTGTTTACATCTGCCCGCGCCTTGCGCGCGCCGGCGCGGCTCCTGCGGCCACCGTATGAGGCTGCGCAACACAATCAGTGCGCACGCTCTTCGCGGTCAATCATTCTTCAATCCCGTCGCCGCGTCTTGCAGACCCCGGTCGCAGGTGGTCGCCTGTATGTCCCATTTGCTGCAGGCCGACTGCATCTGCACATGGGAGTGCTTTGGCCATGAGCAATGCAGGTGACCAGAAATTGCCGCTTTGGACGCTCACGGCCATGGTGGTTGGCGGCATGGTCGGCGCCGGTGTGTTTTCGATACCGCGTAATTTTGCGCAGGCCACCGGCATCTATGGAGCGCTGATAGCGTGGGCCGTCGCTGGCGCCGGCATGCTGATGCTGGGATTTGTGTTTCAGACGCTGGCCAACCGCAAGCCGGATCTCGATGCGGGCGTCTACGCCTATGCGCGCGAGGGGTTCGGGCCCTATGTCGGCTTCTTCTCCGCCTTTGGCTACTGGGCCAGTGCCTGCGTCGGCAACGTATCCTATTGGATTCTGATCAAGTCGACGCTCGGCGCGTTGTTCCCAGCGCTCGGTCAGGGCAATACGGTCACTGCCATCGCACTATCGTCGGTCGGTGTCTGGGCATTTCATTTCCTTGTGCTGCGCGGCGTCAAGGAGGCGGCAGCGATCAACAAGATCGTGACGATTGCCAAACTCATTCCGCTGCTGTTGTTCGTCGTCCTGTCGATCTTCTTCTTCAAGCCGGATGTGTTCGTCGGAAACCTCTGGGGCGGTGCAAGCGGGGACTACGGAAATCTCTTCGCGCAGATCAAGGCGACGATGCTGGTAACGGTCTTCGTGTTTCTCGGCATCGAAGGCGCCAGCAACTACTCCCGCTTCGCGCAACGGCGCGAGGACGTCGGTATTGCGACTGTGACGGGATTTCTGGCCGTGTTGGCCTTGTTCGCGTCGGTGTCCATTCTTGCATACGGCATCCTCCCCCGCGAAGAACTGGCGCAATTGCGTCAGCCCTCGGTTGGCGGCGTTCTCGAAGCGGCCGTTGGTCATTGGGGTGCGATCTTCATCGGCATCGGCGTGATTATCTCGGTGCTCGGGGCCTATCTTGCCTGGACCCTGATGGCCGCCGAAGTGCTGTCGGTTGCGGCGAAGAGGCAAGACATGCCGGCCTTCCTGGCGCGCGAAAACGCAAATCAGGTTCCGTCAATGGCGCTCCTGATGAGCACGTTACTGGTTCAGGCTGTTCTCATCGCGACGTTGTTTTCCGACGATGCCTTCACCTTCGCTCTCTCGCTGTGCAGCCACCTGTCGCTGATCCCGTATTTCCTCTCGGCGGCGTTCGCGTTGATGCTGGTCTACCGCAAGGAGACTTACGAGACCGATCCAAGCGATCTTCGGAAGGACACGATCATCGCTGTTCTGGCGACTGCCTACACGATCTTCCTTCTGTTCGCCGGCGGTATGAAATTTCTGCTGCTTGGCTTCATCATCTATGCGCCCGGCACAATCCTGTACTTCATCACACGGAGGGAGCTCAACAAGCAGCTCTTCACTCCGGCAGAATGGGTCCTGTTCGGCGTCGCTGTCGTCGGATGCGTAGTCGGCATCCACGGTCTCGCCACCGGCTATATCAGCATCTAGGAAATCGATGGGAGTTCATGATGGCCAGCGCAAAAAAAGTCCCGTTTGGTGTGCACTCCGAAGTTGGCCAGCTGCGCAAGGTCCTGGTCTGTGCCCCCGGCCTTGCCCATACACGCTTGACCCCGTCCAACTGCGATCAGTTGCTGTTTGACGATGTGCTCTGGGTCGATAATGCGAAGCGCGACCACTTCGATTTCGTCACCAAAATGCGGGACCGCGGCGTCGATGTCGTTGAGATGCATAACCTGCTCGCCGAGACGCTGGCAGTCCCGGAGGGCAAGGCCTGGATCCTCGACAATCAGGTCGTGCCGAACCAGGTTGGCCTTGGCTTCATCGACGAGCTCAAAAGCTACCTGTCCGGGCTGGAAAACCGAAAGCTCGCGGAAACGCTGATCGGTGGCCTGTCGACCCATGACTTTCCCGAAGCACATGGGGGCGCGGCACTCAGGATGGTCAAGGAGGCCGCGGGGGCGACTGAATATCTTCTGCCGCCGCTGCCGAACACGCTCTATACGCGCGACACGACCTGCTGGATCTATGGCGGTGTCACTCTCAACGCGCTGTACTGGCCGGCGCGACACGAGGAAACGATCCTCACCACCGCGATCTACAAGTTTCATCCCGATTTTGCCGGCAACGTCAATGTCTGGTGGGGCGACCCGACAAAGGACCATGGACTAGCCACGCTGGAAGGCGGCGATGTGATGCCCATCGGCAAGGGGGTCGTGCTGATCGGCATGAGCGAACGCACCTCCCGCCAGGCGATCAGCCAACTCGCAGCGACCCTCTTTAAAAAGAAGGCTGCGGAGCGCGTGATCGTTGCGGCAATGCCGAAGATCCGCGCGGCCATGCATCTCGATACTGTTTTCACATTCGCCGACCGCGACTGCGTGCTGCTCGCGCCCGACTTTATGAACCAGACACGTACCTATTCCTATCGTCCGAGCGATCATCCGAGCGGTGTCGAGTTGTATGCCGAGAAGAAGTCGTTTGTCGGCGTCGTCGAGGAAGCGCTGGGCCTCAAGAAGCTCCGCGTGGTCGAAGCCGGTGGCAGTGACTACCAGCGGGAACGGACCCAGTGGGACAGCGGCGCCAACCTCGTTTGCGCATCGCCAGGTGTCGTCTACGCCTACGACCGCAACACTTACACCAACACGTTGCTGCGCAAGGAAGGCATCGAGGTGATTACGATCGTCGGCGCCGAACTCGGTCGCGGCCGTGGCGGCGGTCACTGTATGACCTGCCCGATCATCCGCGATGCCGTGGATTACTAACGTAATCGGCCATTCTCCGCTCGGGGGAGCGAGATCATGGGACTGTTACCATCGAAGCCAACACCATCGACCGACGGAGAGTAATTGTCTGGGGAGTGTGCAATGCGTGGATCCGGAATTGTCCTGGCAGCAACAAGCTTCCTTTATGCCAGCTGGGCATTGGCTGCCGACATAGATCTGACCGAGCTCAGAAAGGTCGAATACACGTCGATGAGCCCGACATGGAGCGTTGTTGGATCCCTATCGCCCACCTACACGGCCAATGCCCTGTTTTCGCGCGACGACCGGCGGGGGGATTTTTACTATGAGCCCGATGTGAGCTTGCGGCTGGACGGCAAACTTGCGCCGGACCTGTCCTACCGTATTTTTGCACGTGCTCAGTTTGAGGCATTTTCCAGAGAACACGACGGCAATGCCGCCATTGCGCGTCTGGGCGCGCGGCTGACGAAGAATCTGTATGGCTGGAGAATAAGCGCAACCTACGAAAACAGATATGACTACGATGGCGTCTTTCGCGATCTCGCCTTCACCTCCCACGATGTCACCGGTGCCATCGCGCGCGATTTCAGCTTCGACAATGTCACGCTCTCGCCGCTCCTCCAGCTCACTTATCGTTTCTCCGATCTCGCCGAGGCCAGGCGCTGGCGTGCCGATGCGCTGCTTGGCATCGAGGTCGAGCTGAATTCGAAATGGTCGATCGTCAGCACGCCTTTCATCGAAGCGTTCTGGTTTACAGACGGCTTGAACCGCGACCGGCAGGACCAGATCTATTCGGCGTCTCTCGGCCTGAAATACAACATCGCCAGCAACGTATCGCTCACCACGAACGTCATCTACGAGGCGCGAAACTCAAACGTGGCGCTGCGTCACTATAGAGACTGGCTGATCGGCCCACGGCTCGACTTCGCGTTTTAGCGATCAGGACACAAGAGGCGATCATGCGGAATTCGATTGTGGCGGCAGGTACCGCTATTCTCTTCATCTGTACGGCGTTCGCCGCCAGTGCGGAGCCACGCGACTCCGTCGAGCGCGGCGACCGGATGGACCGGGATGCCTTGCGGGACGATGTGCGCATCGATCGTCTGAAAATTCCGCAGCACCCGATCGTCGTCGAGGAGCCCCAGCAGCCCGTTTACAATACGAAGAGCAAGCAGAAATCAAAGCGGAGCACGGACAGCAGTCGTTAGGGTGGCTTCAATGAATTTGATCAAGGCCGGCAATATTGGCGAGGCGAGTCCGGCGAGGTGGTCGGATGCCATCGGCAGTGCTGTGATCCGCGCTATCGGCTTTTTCTGCTTCTGGCTAATACTGACGCGCGGCGATCCCGGCGATGTGGGGCCCGGTCTGATTTCAGTTGCCGCAGCGACTTGGGCAAGCCTCAAGCTGCTGCCTGCCGAACAATGGGGCTTCCGCCCGATCAGGTTTGCCGGGTTCGTCCTGCACTTCCTCCGTCAGTCGATTGTCGCGGGAGCGGACGTTGCGCTGCGGGCGCTTCACCCACGACTGCCGCTGCATCCAGGCTTCGTCACCTACCGGGCGCAGCAGCCGCAGGGCAGGAAGCGAAATACGTTTTGCGCGATCATGAGCCTGATGCCGGGTACGCTTCCGTGCGGAACGTCGAATGACGGCAGTCTGGCCATTCATTGTCTCGATGTGACGCAGCCCGTCGTCGAACAATTGTCGATGGAGGAAACCCTGTGCATGGGGGCGCTCGGAGGCGCAAGATCCGATGCCTAGCCTGCTGTTGGGTGCTTCGGTCTTTGTGCTGCTGACGGTGGCGCTGGGCCTGTTCGCCATCCTTCGGCGATCGGCCGATGTGGACCGCCTGATGGCCGTCCAACTGCTGGGCACGGGAGGAGTCGCCATCCTCCTTCTGCTCGCGGTCGCAACCGAGACGCCGCCTGTCATGGATGTTGCTGTGATGCTCGCGCTGTTCGCGGCGTTTGCGGCCGTCGCATTCGTCAGAGACGCGTCCGGCGCGTCATCCGAAGCCAAAGGGGAGTGAGGCGCGCATGAGCTTCGTCATGGATATCCTGACCATTTGCGCGGTCTTCGCAGGAGCGCTGTTCTTCCTTGCGGGCACGGTGGGTCTGTTGCGTTTCCCGGATACGCTGACGCGTCTGCACGCCCTGACCAAGGTTGACAATCTCGGTCTTGGCCTGATCGTTCTGGGCTTGCTGCCGCAGACGAGCAGCCTGCTGTTCGCGGTCAAATTGGTGATCGTCTGGCTGCTGGTCCAGCTGTCCGGGGCGGTCGTCACCCAATTGATCGCCGGTGCGGTACGCCACCACGGAGCAGACGGATGAGCATCGCCTCCGTCTTCGATGTCGCTCTCGTTGCGCTGATCCTGACGATCGGTGCTTCAGCCATCCTTGTGCGCACGGCATTCGCCGCAGTTGTCATGTTCGTCGTCTATGGGCTGCTTCTGTCCATGGTATGGGTCCGGCTCCACGCCGTTGATGTGGCGCTGACAGAGGCCGCGATCGGCGGCGGCATGACCGGCCTGTTGCTGCTCGGCGCCGTCGCGCGTTCCCGCTCCGTGACTGTCGATGGTCCGCGGATTTCGCGGCCGACGCGCCTTGCCACCTGTGCAATGTGTGCGCTGGTCGTGGCGAGTCTTGCCGTTGCCATCCTCCATCCGCCGGCGCCCGTTCCGACGCTCGCGCCGATGGTGATGGAAAACCTGCCGCCGAGTGGTCTCGGCAACCCCGTTGCCGGCGTGCTGTTCGTGTTCCGGGCACTCGACACGCTGCTCGAAAAGGTGGTCCTGCTACTCGCTTTGCTCGGGGTCTGGTCGCTGGCGCCAGATCATGCCTGGGGTGGAACGCCAGGTTTGCAGGTTTACGCACGGCCCGATCCCACGCTGATCTTTCTAGCTCAGCTTTTGCCGCCGGTGGGAATCGTGTTCGGAATCTATATGTGCTGGGTCGGCGCGAAGGATCCTGGTGGCGCCTTTCAGGGTGGCACGGTGCTGGCTGCGATGTGGCTCCTTGTCATTGTCGCGGGATTGCAAAAAGCTCCTGCGATCGGTCGGCTCTGGCTACGTGTTCTGCTCGTCACCGGACCGGTGCTGTTCCTTGCCATTGGCCTTGCTGGATGGGTATTTGCCGACGCTTTTCTGGCTTACCCGGCAGGCTACGCCAAACCGCTGATTGTCGCCGTGGAAGCCGCTCTCACGCTGTCGATCGCTGTGGCGCTTGGCATGCTGGCCGCAGGACCGCCGGTACGGGCGCAGCAGCAATGAACGCGGCAACGCTGTTCGGCTTGTGTGGCGCAGCGCTGGTGGGCATCGGACTGTACGGGCTCATCACGAATCCCGAGCCACTACGCAAGATCCTTGCATTCAATTTGCTCGGGAGCGGTGTGTTTCTGCTGTTCGGTGTGATCGCCAGGCGGGGGGCAGCGGCCGGGCTCGGCGGTGACCCGGTCCCCCAGGCGATGGTGATCACCGCGATTGTCGTCGCCTTCGCGGCGACGGCCATGGCCATCGCGCTGGTGCAGCGTCTTGGCGATGAGACCGGCCGCGCCTCGATCGGTTCCGACAGTTCTGAAACCGGCGAGGAAAAATCCTGATGCCGGCTGCAACCGCGCTTGAGGCGACAACTGCCGACGGGGCGCTTCTTGTTCTGGCCATCGTATTGCCGGTTGTCGGCATCCTGCTGTCGTTTGTCCTTGGCGGGCGGCACGCCGAAAGGATTGCCGCGTTTCTGTTGCCCGCCGGTCTCTGCGTGGCCTGCATTGTCTTCCTGAAAGTATGGCAAAGCGAAACGTCGCTGAGCTACATTGTGGGCAACTGGCAGCAACCGCTCGGCATCACGCTGCGCGCCGACGGACTTTCAGTCGCGATGATGGTGGCAATGGCCATCGTGATCTGCCTCATTGGCGTGTTCGCGCATGCGAATTTCGGCAGTCGCGCAGCGTCCGTTGAAACCCGCGCACCGTTGGTGTTCTGGGTCATGCTCATGGCGATCTCGGGCGCGATGAACATGATCTTTCTCGGCGGCGATCTGTTCACCCTCTACGTTGCGCTTGAGCTGCTGACTTTCGCTGCGGTGCCGCTGGTCTGTCTCGATGGTCGCGGGGAAACCTTGCAGGCAGCATTGCGCTATCTGCTCTTTGCGCTGCTGGGCTCGATCCTCTATCTGGTCGGAACGGCCTTGATGTATGGCAGCTATGGGACCCTCGACATCGTCTTGATGTCGCAGCGCGTGCGTCTTGAACCAGCGACGCTCGCTGCTGCCACGCTGATGACGGTGGGGCTGTTCGCCAAGACCGCGCTCTTTCCACTGCATCTCTGGCTTCCCCCGGCGCATGCCGGCGCACCGGCGGCGGCAAGCGCGGTTCTGTCAGCCGTCGTGGTGAAGGGATCGTTCTTTCTCATTGTGAGGCTCTGGTTCGACGCCATGCCGGGTCTGCTGAACGTAGCCGGCGGTCAACTCCTTGGGGCGCTGGGGGCGTCGGCGATCATATGCGGCAATGTCGTTGCGCTACGCCAGCGACGGCTCAAATTGTTGATCGCCTATTCGACGGTCGCGCAGATCGGCTATCTGTTTCTGATGTTCCCGCTCGCTGCCGACCCGTTGCATCTCCAGTATGGCGATGCCCTGACGGGAGGCATGCTTCAGGCCATCTCGCACGCGACCGCCAAGGCAGCCATGTTCATGGCTGCCGGACTTGTCTATGCCGCGCTTGGACATGACCAGATTTCGGAGCTTGGCGGGATCGCGCGGGCGCTTCCCATGACGATGTTCGCCTTTGGCCTCGGTGGCCTATGCCTGATCGGGTTGCCGCCGACGGGTGGCTTTCTGGCAAAGTGGCTGTTGCTGGAGGCGACGATCGCAACGGCGCAGTGGTGGTGGGCAGTCGTGATCGTCGCAGGAGGGCTGCTCACGAGCGCATATACCTTCATCGTGCTGTCGCGGGCGATGGGCCCACCAAGCGCGCCGCTGATACTGCGCGCCGCGGTGCCGAAGTATCAGGAAGTGGCGGCGCTGGGGCTGGCCCTTCTTTCGGTATCGCTGGGGCTCGTGGCGCTCGGCCCGATCGATGTATTGCAAGTTGGTCGTCCGGAGGCACCGATGGCTTGGCTGCGATGATAGAGGCCTATCCCTTGCTGGCTTTCGCGTTGCTCTTTCCGCTCGGGATGCTGCTGGCTTGCCTCTGGCCAATGGCATTACTGCGAATGCCTTCATATCTGGCGTTTGCTCCGATTCCTGCATTTGTGGCCGTGCTCCTTGTCTCCGACGATTCCCCGCTTGTCGTCGGCCCCGCCCGTCTGCATTTGACTTTCGCCCTTGATCTCCCCGGGGCACTGCTGCTCGGCGTTGCCGCGCTGCTATGGAGCATGGCCGGGGCCTATGCGTCACCGTATCTGCAGGGCAAGCCGAATCGCGGGCGGTTCGCCGTGTGCTGGCTCACCGCATTGACGGGTTGCATCGGCGTCTTTCTCGCTGCCGACATGGTGGGTTTCTATTTGTTTTTGGCGATGCTGACGCTTGGCGCCTGTGGCCTCATCATCCAGCATGAAACGACCGATGCGTGGCGGGCCGGCGCGCTCTATATCGGCCTCGGATTGCTGGCGGAGACATTGCTGCTCATCGCCTTCGTGCTGCTCGCGGCGGATATTCCCGGCAACGGGCTGTTAATCGGCGATGCCGCCGCCGCACTCCCGACGTCGCCGCACCGCGACCTGATCATCAGCCTGTTGATCGCAGGTTTTGGCATGAAGGCTGGCCTTGTTCCATTTCACGTCTGGATGCCACGGGCCTATGCGGCCGCGCCGGCGCCGGCTGCCGCTGTTCTGAGTGGTGCAGCCGTCAAGGCAAGCATCCTCGGAATGATCCGCTTTCTCCCCCTCGATACGGCACTGCCCCACGCAGGAACGTTACTCGCAGCTGCGGGCCTGTTCGCGGCGCTCTACGGGGTGGTGATTGGAATGACGCAACGCAGGCCCAAGGTTGTGCTGGCTTATTCGAGCGTTAGCCAGATGGGATTCATCGTGGCCGTCATTGGCATGGGCATGATCGCCGGAGATGGCCGCGCTGCACTGGCGGCGATCTTCTATTCTGCGAACCACGTTCTGGTCAAAGGTGCGCTGTTTCTCTCCGTCGGTGTGATCGCCGCGACCGGTCGCCGATATCTGCTGCCCATCCTTCTCCCTGTGGCGATCATCGCAGTCGGCCTTGGCGGCCTTCCGCTGACGGGCGGTGCGCTGGCAAAAATCGTGGTCGATGGACCGCTCGGAGACGGGGCCGCCAACACGGTTGCAACGCTGTCCGCTGTCGGCACGACGCTGCTCATGCTGCAGTTCGTCCGAGGCCTGGTGACGACGGTGTCGACAGATCAGGAGGCGACAGCGGCGCCGAGCTTGTTCTGGCCATGGCTGTCGACCGCCGTAGCGTCGCTCATCGTACCGTGGGCGCTATTCCTCGCGGTCCCCGAAGGAATGTTGCCCAATCCTCTGGCGCCCGAACTGCTATGGAAAGCCCTGCTTCCAGTTTTGTTGGGGGCCATACTGGCCGCAGTGCTGTGGCGCTGGGTGCGACGGCTGCCCCATATTCCCGAGGGGGATATCGTCGTCGTTCTGGACAGGTGTGTGAAGATCGCTCCAGCCTGGGGCAGGACCATCGAGCAAGCGGAAGGCACGCTTCGCCAATGGCATGTGGCTGGAATTTCACTGCTCGCACTGACAGTGGCTCTCGGAGCGGCACTGTTGGCCCAGTGATCATGCCGAAGATCTGCATCTCTAGGATGCACCTGATCGCGTCAGGCTGACATCGCGGCCAAATTCTTTATGCGAGCGACGACGTGCTGTCGAAGTTCGACACGCTGCCGGGACGATACACCCAGAAGGTCTGCCGCACGCCAGATCAGATTCTCTTCAAATTCGTTGACCCGCTGATCCGCGTAAACGGTCTCCCACATCAGTTGAACGATCCGTCGACGTCCATCGTCATCGAGGAACTCGTTGAGTTGCCGGGTAAAGCGATAAAGATCGACCGCGCTACGAGCGACTGCATCTGCATCAACGAGAAGCTGAACCGTAGCCGCGTCATCCAGCCCATAATGCGATCTGAAAATGGCATGCAATCTGACGCGCCTGATATCCGATAGCTCGCTATCGACGGTGGCGACGCGGATGAGCAATGCCGCGGTCACGATGAGAAGCTCTCTCTGCTCGACGTTTTTCCGTTGATTGGCGTCTTCCATCGCACGCGAGATGAACGCCTTGATTGATCCAAACATCACCCGACCATTCTCTTCAGAGACAACGACGACTGCGCTCTTGCGGCCGGCCATCCGGGCCCGCGATATCTGGGAAGTTTCAGGAGCGGTCGCCTGAGCTGAAGATGGCGTTTGTCCATCGGCGCCGCCACTTTCTTACCGAATTTTAAAGTTTCCGGATTTGGCCAAAAGCGAGGCTAAGCAGCCGTAGTTGTGGCGCTCCGGCCTCTGCGCATGACCTGGAATTTTCCGCGGGGACAGGCGTTGCTGCGCGTACCTGAATCCAGATCAATGTTCCCCGGCAATCCGGGTACTCATCATGACCTCTTCAGGGTTTTTCCCGATTAACTATTGCGTGCTGACGGCTAGCCTCGTCCGGCAGAAGCCTGGTTATTTTGTCGCGGCTCCGAGAGGGAAGCAGATGTTCAGCATTCGCATATTGACCGTGGCATGTGCCTTCCTGATCCCGCAGATGCTATCCGCACCGGCTCATGCGCAACAGCTTTTCCGCGTCGGCGGACTGACATGCAGCACCGGTCCGAGAGTTGGGCTGGTTCTAGGCTCACGCCAGGAGATGCAATGTGTCTTCCTGTCCACCGTGGCTGCGCGGCAATATAGTTACAGGGGCACGATCAGGCGGGTTGGCCTCGATGTTGGCGTAACGCGCGGAGGAACGCTGTTCTGGGGCGTCTTTGCGCGCAACAGTAATATCGGCCGCGGCACGTTGCGAGGCAGCTATGTCGGGGCAAGCGGAAATGTTGCCATCGGCTTGGGTCTTGGCGCCAATGTCCTCGTCGGCGGATCACGCCGTACGATCACGCTGCAGCCGCTCTCTGTCGAGGGCCAGATCGGACTGAATCTGGCACTGGGCATATCCAATCTCGTTCTTCGATAGTCGGCATTTATTATCGGTCATCGCTTTATCGGGCGGGTTGAGCGGTCTTTGCCGGGGGTGAGAATGCTCTCACCGATCCGGCCGACCATATAGGGGAAGAACGGGTTTGATGACGCCCGCATCAGCGAGTCGAGGCTGGCGATCAGCACATTGCGTTCGCCGCGCGGCGCCAGGGTACCGAGGTTCTCGCCAAAATCTTCGGACTTGTCCGGCTCCGCCCCATAGAGAGAATCGCTGACCGGAAATGGCAGCGCCACGTGCGACAGCGAATAGAAGCCCCGTGGATAGTTCAGGCCGAGCGGGCGGGAATGCTCGTCGACGGTACCGGCCTCGGTCACACGTTCGATCACGTCGTCATTATTGTCACCGGAATTGGTAATGACGGCGAGGCGGTAGCGCCGCGGGCCGGCAGGTACAATGCGTGCCAGCGCGGTATCGGTGCTGGTGCGGAGCAGCGGGCCAAATCTGGCGGTGCGGTTGACGTCGAACAGGACGAGTTCGCTCCCATTGGCCGGCAGATGGGCATAGAGATCGGAGACGATGGCCCGTGTGCTGACGGTGAAATCCATCAGCGACTGGAATGTCAGGATGGGTGGAAACTGACTCAATCGGCCTTCACTCGCATAGCGCGCGAGCCGCCGTTGCAGAGCCCTGGTCAGGAGATGCGATTGACGCGCACCGTTCACCGGGAATGAATTGTACTTGAAGGGATTGAACTCCGGAACAACATCGAGCCATGCGGCCTTGGCGAAGGCGGGCAGAATTGCTGGAAATCCCGCAAGGCCGGCAAACCGTGCAAAACTGGTGATGCCGACCATCGGCGAGATCAATATCAGGCGGTCGGGTCGCGACAGTTTTTCGTCGTCGATGGCATCAAGCGCATACATGATGGCCAGTGCACCGCCATTGGAAAACCCCACCAGATGCAGCGGCACGGGCGAATCCACACGCTTCTTCACTTCCCGCACTGCGAGCCGCGTGGCTGCCAACCAGTCTTCCCACGCGACGTCGGTCAGCGCAGCCGGAACCGTGCCATGTGCCGGCAGCCTTGGTACGATCGCCAGGAAGCCTTGATCGCGGTAGAAGCGCGCAATATGGCGCTGGCTGTAGGGGGAATCCGTCAGGCCATGAAGAAGCACGACCGCCCCGATCGGCTTCCCCTTCGGCTCCAGCACAAAGGAGCGGTTGAAATCCTGCACGAAATGCGGGGGATAGACCGGGCTGCCTTCGAAGTACCGATTGGGTGGCACACGTTCTGTCGCATCGAGCTTCTGCGATACCTCGCGCTGGACTTCGTCGAAAAGCTCCGCCTCAGCCGCCATGTATTGCGCCCAGTCGGCAGTATCCAGCTTGCTCGCATGGAGCTCATGCGGAACGTAGGTATGCCATGTCTCGAGTGGCAGTCCGCGCTGCGAATCGTAGATGCGGACAGCGAAGATCGTCATCAGCGCGATGCCGAAAAACGCCATCAGGATCTTTGCAAATCTGAAGATTCTGGCCCGCACGACCGAACCCCGTAAATGACGACGTGGTGCAGGATAGTCCGGAAAATTTGAAGCGCGACAGGAGATATAAGGGAAAGCACCTGAGCGGGTATCGGGCTTTACCCTGATAATCGGTAACTTCTTCGGCGACGTCTAGATCCGCGCATGCGACGGCAGTCATATGCAAAGCCGTCAGTTAGCCCGGCAGCCGAAGATCCGGTTGCCGTTCTCGTCGAGAACGAACACCAGATGGGACCCGCAAAGCGCGCCGGCCTTGCCTAGTTCCGTAGCAAGGGCGCGCGCTTGCGTGATCGCAAGCTTCGGATTTGAAAGGCGGCTTCCGACCTCATCGGGAAAAACTTTCGGCCCGTCCAGGATATGGAAAAAGTATCGCATCGGGCTCCAATAATTCGGAAGAGCCGCGTGTCCCAGTGAATAATTAGTAAGGCGCTGACACATACGATGGCGCGTCATGTGCACCGACCAAGGGTTTTCCCCGATAGCCATGGTTCTGGATGTGCATTTCAAATCGGAACGCGTGCGGGGGCCACAGCATCAATTGTCAGGGAGTTACGCATGCGAAGGATCTCAGCCTTGCTCGTTCTACTCGCGCTATCTGCAGTGGTTCCGCTGGCGGATGCGCTTGCCCAAAGCGCAGCAGGACGCGGCGCAGTGTCCGGTGCCATCATTGGCGGCGCCGTCGGTGGGCGACGCGGCGCGGCCATTGGCGCTGCCACCGGAGCGGCCGTGGGGAGTCACAGGCGGCATTGGCATAACCGGTATTACTGGCGTCATGGTCGTTGCTGGGTCCGCACATCGAGCGGAAGATCCCACCCGGTATCGCATCGCTATTGCAGGTGAGCGATACGATTGCACCGTTGCGGCTGCGATAGCCATTCCAGCGCATCACGATCTTTCGCTGTGATCGCAGGGGTGATTCCGCGGCTCGGATCAGGTCAACACCCGATATCGTGATGCAATCGCGTCATCCATTATTCTGACGATTGAAAAGGAGGATGCGATGCAGAACCTGAAGAAGCGTTTCTTATTGTCCCTGCTTGTTTCCACGATTGTGGCGAGCGCGAGCATGGTATTCGTCACCACGCAGAGCGAAGCCAAGGGGAGGGCGTGGTGCGCCAAATCACAGTCGCGGGGCACCGATTGTAGTTATGACACGATCGACCAATGCCGTGCAGCGGTCAGTGGAACAGGGGCTTCCTGTCGCAAGCGCGTCCGTTAAGGCGCCTTGTCGTCATTGAAATGGCGCTCCATTGACCCGTCGCCGATCAACGGAGTCTCCATATACAAACGAAGCGGCGGCCTCCGACGGAGGCCGCGTAGGTCTGTGAGCCCTCCGCCCTGGTCGGCGACATCAGCGTTCTGCGTCACAGCAGAAGCGCGCGAAAACTAACTCGATCTTTGGTTGGACCTGCGTGATCGTCTCGCCGGCGATGGGAGGCGGAAATGCCCTCCAATGAGGAGGCGACCCTTGCCGGCGACATTTCCCCAGTAAACCAGCAACTCAGGCGGCGAGTGGTAATCCGCGATCTCATGAACAGTCTGGTCGCCGGGAGCGGAGCACAAACATCCATCGTCCTTCACTCATGATGAGTCGGACTCTCGGAGTCAGCCGTCGAATATTCACCAACTAAAACTGGCTCCAAACTTGCCGTTGTATGCGTAGCTCTTTCCTTCGAAGCGAGATTGATACGAAACACTGGCGAACAGAGTGGCATTCGAGGTCACCTGGCCGCTGACGCCGGCGTTCAATTCGCCCCACGTGCCATTGAGTGTGGCCTGGAAAGGGGTGAAGCCGGTATCGGACGAAAATTCGGTCAGGGGATTTCCGCGAAATTCGTGCCAGAGGCTTGGACGGATCCACGCAGTCAAGTGACGGCGGATCGCATCGTCACCGATGTTCCAACTACGGCCAATACGAGCGCCGATCCGGCTTGCTAACGAATCAACTTTATCGAAGCGAACCTGGGCGCCGACGTCACGGCTACCGGAGAGATCGATCGCCTGATAGGCGACCTGGACCTGCGGCTCGATGAAAAATCCGTGGCGCAAGTTGATCGGATAGCCTGCCTCGACTGATCCGCCGATACCCGTCCCGTCGGTGGTAAGCGAGGTTAGACCACGATTGGCGTTGCTGGTCACGTCGTACCAGGTGCCCTGCAGCACAGTGTCGAAATACCAACCAGTCGCGCCAAAGTGAGTCCAATAACCGCCGAGAGTGTAGCCCTTGACGTCACTTTCGCCGGTGATGCCGTCATAATGAGTAACTCGCCCGTAGGCCCCGCCGAGAGCAAAATATAAACCGAGATGATCCCGGCTGCCGTTGCTGTGTTCGCGGCGCACAAAGTCTTGGCCAGCCTGAAGGCCAAGGAAATTATATGTGTACTGCGGACCGGTGCCGTAAATGCCGCGCGCGTCCCCGTCGCGCCGCCCGGTCATGCCGATAAAGCGGCCCCAGCCTCCGATGAAAGGCGCATCTGCGTTCGACTCAGTGCGTCCACCGACGTCCTCCCGGTTGCCTGCGCGCTCGTGGAACGTATCAAGGAGGTTCCGTCCGTAGAGCAGGGCCATCGCAGGCACCGCAGCATAAAGGGAGGTCTCCGGCCGGAAGTTCGGCACCGGTGGTTGCGGTGCTGATCCCGGCGGCGACGGGCATACCGCTGCGTTGGGGGCCAGACTACAATCGAGCGTCGAGCGGAGATACCATGCTTGCGAGTTGCTACCATCTACACTGCTGCGATGGAGCGTATATTCGAAGGGACCAGCCACGACCGGTCCAGCGAGCTTGAATGCAGCCGGCGCCGTCGTGCCGCCGTTGGTCGTGTCGACGACAAGGATGCCGTTGCCTACAGTCAGCTCGCCGCCGCCACCTGCGTTTGTTACGCGCAACGACGTATCACCCGTTGCGGTCCCGCCGTTGATCGAGAGCCTGTCGGATGGCGCACCATCCGTGTCGAGGAACGTATTCAATCCGATGGTTCCGCCGACGCCCGTATAGTTGATGGCGCTCAGCGTCTTGAACGCCCCGCCCGACGTCGGTGCAAAATCGATCAAGCTCGACGTGTTGATAAGATTGGAAACGTTGGAGTTGCCGGTCACCTTCCACGTCGTTGCATTTTGCAATGTCAAATTCGACGCGCTTCCCGCGTCCGTCACCGCTGCGCCGGTAAGTGTCGAAGATGCTGCTATCAAGTTCAGCGTGCCATTGGCAACGACTTCCAGGAGATTCGGATTTCCGGCGAGGGAAGAGCCAAGGAATGTTGCATTCAGCGTCGTGCCGGAGATCCGGATACCTGCGCCCTGGGCTGAACTGAGTGTGCTGTTTGAAATCTGCGCAATACTGGCCCCCGCATCGTAGGCCGATGAATACAGCGCGGCACCGCCCGCTCCAGAAACGGTCAGGGTGCTGTCGTTCAGCGCAAGGCTGCTTCCGCCGCGAACGCTCGCACCATGAGATCCGGTTCCGGATGTTCTGACTGTCACACCGTTCGCAGTGAGAGTTGAGCCGGTTGGACTGGCAGAAGGCGTTGCGGCATCGTCGAGCAATATGAGTGCTGTCGGAACCGCCGGCGTGGCCGATAGAGCCGAAAGCAACCCGACCGAGAAAAGACCTGCCGCCGATGCGCCTGTGGTTGTGACCGTTCCGCCGTTCAAGATGAGCTGGCCACCAAATTGCGCGCTTGCGCCAGTTCCACTTGCCCCGCTCGTGACTACCGTCGCATTTGTTGCCGTCAACGTACTTCCCAATGTCGCCAGCAGGCCGAACGACGAGGTTCCGAGGGTTGTGAACGCGCCTCCTGTGATTGCGACCGAGCCGGCATTGTCGGCCCTGGCGCCGTGGGAGTTATCGCCAATCGTCGTGACCGCAAGATTGTCGAGTGTCATGCTTCCGTAAAACGCATTGGCGCCGCTGGCCGTTGGGCCACTTGTGCGGATAATGATATTTGCCGCATCAATCGTGGCGGTACTGTCGATGGTGATGAGGGCGTCGGCGCCGCTGCCGGTGGTTGTGATCGAGCCTCCATTGAGAGCGATATGCCCAGCTGCATTCGCCCGCGCTCCGTAGCCAGCGCCCCCGGTCGTGTTGATGGTCACGTTGGTCGCGCTTATCATCGCGTTGGCTTGGGTGGCAAAAAGACCATAGGCCATACTGCCAGCTGTCGTGACCGAAACGCCGGCAAGGTTTACGGTCCCACCCTGTGCCGCTTCGACGCCGTAGGCGTTGCTACCTGTCGTGAAGACGGTGGTGTCGGTCGCATTGACGATCGAGTTGACCCCCGTTGCGAACAGACCCACTCCACCTCCGCCGGTGGTCGAAACGGACGAGCCGCTGAAGAGCGTGATACTGCCGCCGCTCTGCGCGTATGCCGCGTGGGAGGCTGAGCCCCCTGTGATCACACTCAGCGGGCTGAAGCTATCGATGATTCCATTGTTAAGTGCGTAGAGCCCGTAGCCTGCCGTGGGCGTCAACACACCCGTGTTGATCGTTCCACTCGCGCTCTGCGTGGTGCCGTTCGCGATCACCTGCTGGGCATATGCAGTGCAGCAATCCAGCAGATCTGATACTGAAATAACAACCAGACTGAGCGCGGTCGTCCTTGAGTATTTTCGCATGATGACTTCTCCGATCACCAGGCGGTCTTCGTTGGGCGACTTCGGCCTCAGCGAATCTCAGCCGAAAAATCAGAGAGGCAATCATCTCGATCGCTGCGCGTATTGCTATTGGGGGAAACCCTGAATGTCGGGGCAATTAAAGATCGTGATCGTCATGACGACATCTCCCGTACGCGTTTGGCGCTGCAGCTTGATGTCGAGATCCGCCCTGGTCGGCATTACCTGCATCAGGACCAGCCGACCACATACCCATAGACCAGAACCGGGATCGCAAGAAGAATGCGCTGGATTGCACAGCGCAGCGTCTTGCGCTCTCTTTATTCCGCCGCGACTGCGACCTGACCCAGCCTGTCGAACACGACGTCGCCGCCCAGAATGGTGAGGTCGCAGCGGGTGTCCTTTTCGACTTCTTCCGGCGAGACCGTAAACACGTCGTGGCTGAGCACGGCGATATCCGCGAGCTGGCCCGGCACCAGACGGCCCATGCGATCTTCGGCGAATTGCGTATAGGCGCCGAAATAGGTGTAGGCGTGGATCGCTTCCGCCATCGACAGCTTCTGTCCTTCGCCCAGCAATGTATGGCGGTTGGACATGCGCGTCGTCATCGTGAACAGGTTCTTGAACGGGTCTGTGGTGGAGACCGGCGCGTCCGAACTCGCTGCGGGATGCAGGCCGGCGTCGAACCACTTGCGCATGGGATAGGCGACATCGGTGCGCGCCTGGCCGAGATTGGTGATGTAGAGATCGCCGAATTCATACATGAAGACCGGCTGCGGCACTGGATCGATGCCCGCAGCTGCCATGCGTGCGATCTGGCTGTCGCTGAGGAAGCCGCAATGCTCGATGCGATGGCGGCGGCTGAGGATAGGGTTCTCCGCCGTACCGGCCTTCTCGATTCCTGACAGCACCTGTTCGATGGCGGCGTCGCCGATGGCGTGGATGGCGAGCTGGTAGCCGAGATTGTGATAATGCGCGAGATAGTCGTGCATCTCCTTGTCGGTGTAGCAGAAGATACCGCGATTATCGGGATCGCCCACGAGATAGGGCTCGGACATCGCAGCGGTGAGTCCGCCCGCGCTGCCGTCGCCGAACACTTTCATCGCGCCATAGCGCAGCAAGCCGACCTCGCGGCCGAAGCGATAACCGGCAGCATGGGCCTGATCGCCGATGCCGTCGGTGTTGCCGTAGATACAGACCCAGGTGCGGATCGGCAGCGTGTTCGATTTCGCAAGATGCTCGTAGGCGTCGATCTCGTCCATGCCCGCGGCCATGCCGACCGCGGCATCCATCACGCTGGTGAAGCCTTGCTCGAGCATGAACCGGCTGGCGCGGTCAATCGCATCGCGCAGGCGCTCGGCGCTTGGCTTCGGCGCGGCGTCGACGATCAGGCGCAGCGCGCGTTCGGCGAGCAGGCCTGTCAGCTTGTTGTCGCGGCGTTCGATGATGCCGCCATCAGGCTGCGGCGTGTTGTGGCCGATGCCGGCTACGCGCATCGCCTGTGTGTTGATCACCGCGACATGGCCGCAGGTGCGCTTGAGATAGACCGGATTGTTCGGCGCAACCTGATCGAGCTCTTCCGCGGTGGGGTGACGCTTTTCCGCGAGCTCGTAATGGTCGTAGCCGCGGCCATTGATCCATTCGCCGGGCTTGGCGGTCTTGGCCTTCTCGGCGACGCGGCGCAGGATCTCGCCGATGCTGTTGGCGCCGGTCTCCGGCCGCAGATTGATCTCGGTCATGGTCAGGCCGAGCGGCAACAAATGCATATGGGCGTCGTTCAGGCCGGGGATGGCGGTGCGGCCGGCGAGTTCGATGATGCGCGTATCCGGCCCGGCAAGCTCGGCGATTGTTTCGGCCGAACCGGTCGCCAGCACGTGTCCCGATGCGATCGCGATGGCTTCGACAAAGCCCTCGTTGAGACCACAGAACACGCGTCCTCCGGTCAGGATGAGGCTTGGCTTTTCCATCTTAAGTCTACCTTTTATTCACGGGATCGAGTGCAGCGACGGGTACGCCAAAATTATTCAGCGGAGCAAGATCGCAGATTGTGCAGTGTGAGCCTGCAGACGGGGCAACGCGCCGCATATCGCGCTTTATGTTGGAGTTTTTCTCGCAGGTCAGGAATTAGACACCTGCCATGCGCGTCACGCAGCGACATTTGCGTGAGGCGCACGTCGGTGTAGGATTCGCCTGATGTCTGGAGCCGGTGTGATGACGACCAATACTCAAGCTGCAACGCGTGCGACGGCCGAAATCCCGAGCATCCCCTGTGACGCCGAGGGTCCGGTGTTTCGCGAGCCGTGGGAGGCCCAGGCCTTTGCCATGGCCGTGACGCTGCATGAGCGCGGCGTGTTCACCTGGATGGAATGGGCTGCGGCGCTGGCTGCCGAGATCAAGCACGCCCAGGCGGGCGGCGATGCCGACACCGGCGAGACCTATTACCGGCACTGGCTGGCGACGCTGGAAAACCTGATCGCCGAGAAGGGTGTGACGACGGCGGATGCGCTGCATCGCTACCGCGATGCCTGGGACCACGCCGCCGATCGCACGCCGCATGGCCAGCCGATAGAACTGACCCCGGCGGATTTCGATCGCCACGCGTAGAGCCGCGGCGCACGCCTCTCTCCGCCGTCATGGCCGGGTTTGTCCCGGCCATCCACGTTTTTGACAGAAGTGAAGTGAGGCGTGGATGCCCGGGACAAGCCCGGGCATGACGAGTTCTTATTGAAGCGTCATCCCTCACGGTGCGCAGCGCGCACCACCGACCCCCTGTTTGGCATCTCCCGCAATCGCCTGGGCAATTCGATGATCCCTTCGTTGACGCTGGCCCTGTTCGTGGCTGTCCGGCGTCGTCGGAGAAAAACATGCTCGATACAACAAGAACAACCGGCGATTTGCAGGCGCTCGACGGCGCGCATCACGTCCATTCCTTCACCGATCCTGCCGTGATCGCCGGCGGCAAGACACGCGTCGTGGTGCGAGGCGAGGGCTGCCAGATCTGGGACAGTGACGGCCGCAGATTTCTCGACGGCATGGCCGGATTGTGGTGCGTCAATGTCGGCTATGGCCGGCAGGAACTGGTCGAGGCCGCCACACGGCAGATGGCGGAGCTGCCCTTCTACAGCAACCATTTCCAGTCGACGACGCCGGCGATGACGGAGCTCGCGCACAAGCTGTCGCAGCTGACGCCGGGAGGTCTCGACCACTTCCTGTTCACCTCGTCGGGCTCCGAGGCCAACGACACCATCGTCCGCATGGTGCGCTATTTCTGGAAGCTGCAGGGCAAGCCCACCAAGCGCACCTTCATTAGCCGCACCATGGCCTATCACGGCAGCACGCTGGCGGCCGTGAGCCTGTGCGGGATGCCGCACATGCATGCCATGGACGGCGGCACGCTTCCGGGTTTCGCGCATATCCAGCATCCGCACTGGTACATGTTCGGCGGCGAGCTGACCAAGGAGGAATTCGGGCTGCAGGCCGCGCAGGCGCTGGAGCAGAAGATTCTCGAACTCGGGCCCGACAATGTCGCGGCCTTCATCGGCGAGCCCGTGCAGGGCGCTGGCGGGGTGATCGATCCGCCGTCGACCTACTGGCCGGAAATCCAGCGCATCTGCCGCAAATACGATGTGCTGTTGATTGCGGATGAAGTGATCTGCGGTTTCGGCCGCACCGGCGAATGGTTCGGCGCACAGACCTATGGTGTCACGCCGGACCTGATGACGCTGGCCAAGGGTCTGTCCTCCGGCTACCTGCCGATCGCCGCGGTGGCGATGAACAAGCGGGTGTTCGAGACCATCGGCGCCGGCGGGTTGCTCGCTCACGGCTATACCTATTCGGGCCATCCCGTCGCCTGCGCGGTGGCACTCGCCAATATCGACATCATTGAACGCGAAGGCCTGGTCGACCGCGTTCGTAACGACATCGGCCCCTATCTGCATCAGGCGCTGGCGCAGTTCGAACAGCATCCGGTGGTCGGCGAGGTACGCGGTATAGGCACGCTGGCGGCGCTGCAACTGGTCAAGGACAAGGACACCCGTGAGATCTTCACGGTCGAGGACGGCGCCGGCATCTTCTGCCGCGAAGCCGCCTATGCCCATGGCCTGATCGTTCGCGCCGTCGGCCAGTCCATTGTGCTCAGCCCGTCGCTGGTTATCACCCATGCCGAGATTGACGAGATCGTCGACAAGCTCAAGCGTGCGCTGGATGAGACGGCCCGGCATTTTGACCTGTAAATATTTCAACCTGATTTGGAGAACCGCATGAGGATGAGATCAGCTTTCGTCGCGCTTGTTGCGGCCTTTGCTTTCGCGGGCCCGGTCGCCGCCGAGGAGCCGATCCGCGGCGGCACCATGCGGATCGTGATGACGGCGGATATCCGCACGCTTGACGCCTCGCGCAGCGACAATCTCACCGATCACGTCCTCAACCACATCTATGAGCAGCTTGTCGCGCACAGGAACGACATGACCATCGGTCCCGCAGCAGCCGAGAGCTGGACCGTGTCGCCGGACGGCAAGACCTACAGTTTCAAGCTGCGCGACGGCATGACCTATCACAACGGCGACAGGGTGAAGGCTGCCGACGTCAAATGGCTGTGGGATCGCCGCATGGCCGCGCCGAAGTCCGGCGCACCATGGGTCTGCGCCGCGAGCTTCGACGGGTCGCGCGGCATGAAGGTCGAGTCGGTGGAAGCACCGGACGATGGCACGGTTGTCTTCACCCTCGACAAGCCGAACACGCTGTTTCTGATCCGGCTCGCCGACATCGTCTGCAATTTCTGGATCGCCAGTCCGAAGAATGTCGATGCCGACGGCAACTGGATCGCAGGTTCGGCGATCGGCTCCGGCTCGTTCAAGCTGAAGGAATGGCGCAAGGAGCAATATGTCTCGCTGGAACGCTTCGCGGATTATGTCCCGTCGAAGCAGAAGCGTGACGGTTTTGGCGGCGACCGCACCAGCTATTTCGATGAGGTCCGTTTCGTCGTCATTCCCGACAAGACCGCGGCGGAAACCGCGCTGCTTGCCGGGCAGGTCGATATCGTCACCTATCTTCAGGTCTCGCGCATCGAGGAGATGAAGAAGCGCGGCGCCATCGTGAAGACCGCGCCGGGCCTGTCGCTATCGGCGGTCCTGATCCAGACCTCCGATCCCCTGATGTCGAACGTCAAGATTCGCCGCGCGCTGGCGCATGCGATCGACTTCAAGGAAATGGCCGAAACCAAGCTGCTCGGGCTCACCGAGTTCAACCCGTCGGGGGTGGCGGAATCCTCGGCCTATTTCGATAAGTCGTTCCAGGCCTGGCCGAAATACGATCCGGAAGCCGCGAAGAAGCTGTTGAAGGAGGCCGGCTACAAGGGCGAGCCGATCAAGATGCAGACCAACAAGCGCTATATCGGCATGTATGAGAATGCCGTTGTGGTGCAGGCGATGCTCAACGCCGCCGGTTTCAACGTGCAGCTCGATGTGATCGACTGGGCCGCGCAGCTCGAGAACTGGATGAGCGGCAAGTTCCAGCTCCAGTCCTTCGGATATTCGTCGCGCGCCGACCCGATGCTGATGTATGGCACCATCATCGGCAACAAGACCAAGGCGCCGACGTCGCAATGGGACGATGCGGAGGCGCAGGCGCTGTATCTCAAGGCGCTGACGACGACCAGCTTCGACGACCGCAAGGCGCTCCTGAAGCAGCTCCACGCCAAAATGGCGGAGGAAGTGCCCATCCTCGGGCTTTACTACTATCCCGTAATCGAGGCGGTCTCGCCGAAGCTCGTGAATTACGAGTCGTGGCCGCTCGAAAAACCGCGCGCCTGGGGTGTGTGGAAGAAGCCGTAACTGCCCGCAGCGTTACGGTAGACTTGAAGACCCGGAGCCAGCGACGGCTCCGGGTTTTTTCGTGGGGGGATACTTAGAGAAGTGGGAGGAGCGCTTGGAGATGGTGTGCACCGACCTCTCCCCACGTCATTGCCGGGCTTGACCCGGCAATCTATCTTTCAGGCGACGAGAGTGGCGTGTGGGGCAAAGATGGATACGCGGGTTGTCTAGCGAAGCTCTTCGCGCTGCCCGCGATGACGGCCTGAGAAATCGGCGCTAGACGGCTGTTGCCGCCACCGCTCCCTCAAACCTCCGATCCAGCAGCATCGCCGCATTCAGCAACCGCTTCGTATAGTCATGCTGCGGCCGGTCGAAAATATCGTCCCGGCTGCCGACCTCGACAATCTTTCCGTTCTGCATGACGGCGACACGGTCGGCGACCTGCTCGACGGCACCGAGATCATGCGAGACGAACAGACACGCAAACCCATAGCGCTCCTGCAACTCGCGGATCAGTTTCAGGATCTGCTTCTGCACGGTCATGTCGAGCGCGGACACCGGCTCGTCGGCGACCACGAAGGCCGGGCGCCGTGCGATGGCGCGGGCGATGGCCACGCGCTGGCGCTGGCCGCCGGAGAGCTGATGCGGCAGCCGGCGCAGGAAGTCCTGGGACAGGCCCACTTCATCGAGCACCTCACGCACGCGGAGTTCGCGCGCCTTGCCATCCATTGTGGTGTCGAGGCGCAGTGGTTCGCCGACGATGTCGCCGACGCGTTGGCGCGGATCGAGCGAGGAATACGGATCCTGAAAGATGATCTGCATTTCCTCGCGCTGCAGCCGCGCCGCGCGGCCGCGCCAGGTCATGATCTGCCCGCCGCGGAAGGCGATACTGCCGGAGGTCGGTGTGATCAGGCCGACGGTGGCGCGGCCAAGCGTGGTCTTGCCGGAGCCGGAGCCGCCGACCAGCGCCAGCGTCTCGCCCTCGCCGATGGTGAGATCGATGCCGTCGACGGCGCGCTTGGCCTCCGTGCGGCCGAACAGGCGCGGGCGTCCCGCATAGTCGATCACCACATCGCGCAATTCGACTAGCGGTTTGATCGTGCGGGCGCTGCGTAAGCCGCCGGCGCTTCGTCGCGGCAGCGCGTCGACGAGACGCTGAGTATAGTCGTGCTGCGGCGACGACAGCACGTCGAGGCTGCGACCCTGTTCGACGATCCGGCCCTTCAGCATCACGGCGACATCGCGCACATAATGCGAAACCATGCCGAGGTCGTGGCTGATCAGCAGCACCGCGGTGCCGTTCTCCTGCGTCAGTTCCACCATCAGATCGAGCACGTCGCGCTGCACCAGCGTGTCGAGCGCCGTGGTCGGCTCGTCTGCGATCAGCAGGTCCGGCTTCAGCAGCATCACCGAGGCCAGCATGATGCGCTGGCGCATGCCGCCGGAAAATTCATGCGGATAGGCGCCGAGGCAATGGACGGGGTTGGGAATGCTGACGCGCTTCAGCATCGCGAGGCAGCGCTCGCGGATCTCGCCGCGCGACAGCCGGCGATGATGCAGCGCGAGGCCCTCGGCCATCTGCCGGCCGATGGTCATCGACGGATTGAGCGATACCATCGGCTCCTGGAACACCATCCCGATATGGGCGCCGCGAATCTTGCGCAGCGCCGGGGGCGCGATGCCGACCAGCTCGGTGTGGCGGAACCTGATGCTGCTGCCGGGTGCGGCGATCAGCGGCGTCGGCAGCAGGCCGAGCACGGCGCGCGCGGCCATGGTTTTGCCCGAGCCGGACTCGCCGACCAGCGCCAGCATGCTACCGGGCATGATGGAGAAGCTGGCATCGTCGACGAGCTTGTTGCCGTCGGGGCCGACGGTAACCGTCAGATGCTCGGCGGCGATGACGGGCTGCGATGGATCGTGTGTCATCGTCATCGCATCAGGCCTGCATCTTCGGGTCGAGCCAGTCGCGCAGCGCATCGCCCAGCATGTTGATGCCGAGCAGCGTCAGCGAGATGCACAGGCCCGGCAAAATGAGCAAATACGGCGCCTGGGTGATGAAAGGCCGGCCCGAGGCCAGCATGTTGCCCCAGCTCGGCGCCGGCGGTGGCACGCCGAGGCCGAGAAAGCTCAGCGCGCTCTCCGACAAGATGACCCAGCCGAACATCGTGGTGGCCAGCACCGTGATCGGCGCCATGCAGTTCGGCAGCACATGGCGCACCATGGTCACGAGTTCCGAATTGCCCATCACCCGCGATGCCTCGATATATTCGCGTTCGCGCACCGACAGCACGCTGGCGCGTGCGACGCGCACCACGGCGGGCATATAGGCGACGCTGAGCGCCAGGATCAGCGCCTCGCGGCTGGCGCCGGAGATCGCCATGATGAACAGCGCCAGCAGCAGGCCGGGAAAGGCCAGCAGCGAGTCGTTGAGGATCATGAGTATCCTGTCGGTCCAGCCGCGCAGGAAGCCGGCGACGATGCCGAACAACAGGCCGAGTGAGACGGCGATGGCAACGGTCGCGAGCGCGATCCAGCCGGTGGTGCGTGCGCCATAGATCAGGCGGCTCAGCACATCGCGGCCGAATTCGTCGGCGCCGAACAGATGCGATGCGGAAGGTGCTTTCAGCACGGCGCGCAGGTTGAGCTTGAGCGGATCATAGGGCGCCAGCATGGGGCCGAAGATCGCGAGCAGGGTCAGCAGCAGCACGAGGCCGCCACCGATCAGGAGATTGGCGCGGCCGCGCGCGAGGCGGGGGAAGTAGCGCGTCATTGGGCGATCTTCGGATCGAACAACGGATACAGCATGTCGACGACCAGATTGACGATGACATAGATGACGCTGATGAACAGGATGCAGCCCTGCACCACCGGATAGTCGCGGGCATAGATCGCCTCGACCAGCAGGCGGCCGAGGCCGGGAATGGTGAATACCGTCTCGGTGATGGCGATGCCGCCGAGTAATCCGCCGAGGATCAGGCCGATCAATGTCCAGGTGGGCGCAAAGGCGTTGCGGAAGGCATGGCGCCACATCACCTCGGATTCCGACAGGCCCTTGGCGCGGGCATGGGTGATATATTCGAGCCGCGACACTTCGATGGTGGAGGCGCGCGCCATGCGCACGATCGGGCCGAGCTCGACCATGATCAGCGTCAGCACCGGCATGAAGATGAACAGCACGCCCTGACGGAAATTCTCGCTCAGCGATACGTAGCCGATGACGGGAAACCATTCGAGCCACATGCCGAATACCAGAAGGATCATCAGGCCAAGCCAGAAGCTCGGGATCGACAACAAGAGCGTCGAGAGTGCCACGGTGCCGTAGTCGGCGAAGGTGCCCTGCCGCCAAGCCGCGAACATGCCGGCCGGTACCGCGATGAGCGCGGCAAACACCACGGCTGTAACGACGATGGTCGCGGACACCGCGAAGCGGTCCAGCATCAGCGGCAGCACGTGTTCGCCTGATGAGATCGACTTGCCGAAGTCGCCGGAAAAAATATGGCCGAGCCAGGTCAGATATTGCGACGGCAGCGCGCCGGACAGACCCATCTCCCGGCGCAGCGCCTCGACCTGTTCGGGCGTCGCGAGATCGCCGAGCATGACGGAAGCAGGATCGCCGGGGATCAGTCGCATGGCAAAAAAGATCGCCGCCGATACGATGATCAGTGTCGGCACCGCCTGCAGCAGACGTCCGAGCAGGAAGCGGCCCATCACGCTGCCTTTCGGTTATCGTGCGAGTGCATCGCGGATCGCATGCGCGGCGGCGACGGCCTCGCGGGCGCGGGGCACGCTGGTGACCTCGGGCCAGGTCGAGAGCTTGACGAAAGCAAATTCGGATTCCGGATCGATATAGATCAATTGCCCGAAGATGCCGCGTGCCAGCATGGCACGCCCCCGGGGGTCCTCGATCCACCATTTGTTGTGATAGGCGCCCTCGGGCAGCGTCTCGCGGAAGAAGCCCTGGAACAGTTCGGTGTTGCCGTTGTTGCGGGTCTCGTCGATCCACGCTTTCGGGATCACCTGACGATCGCCGGACCGTCCGCCATTGATGATCATCTGGGCGAAGCGGCCATAGTCGCGCAGGCTTGCGCAGAAGCCGCCATCGGCCAGCGCGAAGCCGCCGTGGTCGACAGTGAAATAGCCGTCCTCCTGCGCGCCCATCGGCGCCCATAATTCGCGGCTGACCAGTTCGGAGAGCGAAGTTGCGGTGGCACGTTCGAGGATGAAGCCGAGCACGTCGGTCTCGATGGAGCGATACTGGAACAGCGCGCCGTGGGGGCGGTCCTGTTCGGTCAACGTCAGGATCAGCTCCCACATGGTGCGCGGGTAATCCGGCTGGTCGTTGACGCGCCAGCCGCAGGCATAGCCGAGCTTCACCATATGTGAGCCGGGCGTGGTGTAGGATTCGTCGAACACCACGCCGGTGGTCATGTCGAGCACGTGCTGCACGGTCGCGCCGCTATAGGCGGTGCGCGCTAGCTCCGGCAGATACTGCGTCACCGGCGCCTTGGGATCGAGCACGCCGCGGTCAGTGAGAATGCCGGCCACCATGCCGACCATCGATTTCGCCATCGACATCGACAGGTGCAGGCTGTGCGGCTTCATGCCGTTGAAATAGCGCTCATAGACGATGGCGCCGCGATGCAGCACCAGCATGCCGTCGGTGGCGTTGTCTGCGAGGATGCGGTCGAAACTCAACTCGCGGCCATCGAAGGTGAACGCGACATCGTCCAGCGCCTGAAAATTCTCGAGCATCGGCATGACCGGGCCCGGGCCGCGCCAGACCTGCGCGGTCGGCGTCATCTCGCGGATGTGCTGGAAGGTCCAGCGATGCATCGGCGCGCGGCTCCAGCCGGAGCGTGGCAGCAGGGGGCCGCCGGGATCGAGCGGGTCGCGGTAGGGTGGCCGTTGAAACAGGTCGGTCAGCGTCGTCATCCCCATGCAGCGGCCGCCGCGCAGCGCGCGATGAGCCATCGTTAGACCTCACGAGGGTAACGCCATCAAGATGGCTCGGAAGATGCCAATGAGGGGCATGGTGGTGCACCGGGCGCACCGTGCTAGACTGCCATCTTGCCGCAGCCTTGCCGACTTGCCTCTGCGCATACCGGCATGTCTCTTGCTTCGCTGAATGTTTGTCTCACTGGCACGATCCGCCTGGCGGTCGTGCCGCCAACCGAATGTGGATGGATGATGAAGCCGGTCTCCGGTCCAGGCCCCAATCCTGTCGTGATGGACGATAGCGGCGCCGCGCCGGCCCCCGCACTGAACCCGCCGTCGCGCAAGTCGATCCCGCCTTTCGAGGCGCTGCGTGCCTTCGATGCGGTGGCACGGCTCGGCGGCGTGCGCCGCGCGGCGCAGAGCCTCGGGCGTGATCACGCGGTGATCAGCCGGCATCTGCGCACGCTGGAATCATGGACTGGCACCAAGTTGATCGACCGGACCTCATCGAGCATCTCGCTGACCGATGACGGCGTGCGTTATCACCGGCATATTGCGGCGGCGATGGATGCCATCGCCGATGCCACCATCGACCTGATGCGGCGCGGTGACAATCATCGCCTGCTGATCTGGTGCGCGCCGGGCTTCGCGCTGCACTGGATGTCGCGCAAGATCGGATTGTTCGAGAAGGCCAATCGCGACGTCGATATCGAGCTACGCCCCACCGATCGCCGGCCGGATTTCGCCTCGCACGAGACGGATATCGATATCCGCTTCGAGTCAGTCTATGGCAATCCGCTGCAGCTCGCCCCCGGCCTGCGTTGCATCGAGGCGGCGCGTGTGCCGATCGTCGCGGTGGCCAGCCCGGCCTACCTGGCTTCAATGCCGGCGATCGAGACGCCGCGCGATCTGCTCAGCCAGCGCCTGCTGCATGAAGAGGATTTCGATAGCTGGGCGCACTGGCTGGCAGCGCACGGCATCTATGACGAACTCGACCTCGGCGGTCCTCGCCTGTGGCAGGGCCACATGACGCTCGACGCTGCGATCCACGGCCGCGGCGTCGCGCTGTCCAACCATATGGTGGTTGCGCATGAGCTGGAATCCGGCCGCCTCGTCGAGATTGGAAAAGACAATGCGAGCTTTCAACCTTATTCGGACGGCATCTATTACTTGATCACCCGCGCCGACCGCTGGGATGCGCCGCTGATCCGCCGCTATCGCAACTGGCTGATCGAGGCCATCGCGCAAGACTGGCCCGAGCTGAGCGTCGCGGCGCAGGCGAAGCGGAGCAGGGTGGGGTAGAACAAGCGAGCGGCTTCCTAACCTCTCCCCGCTTGCGGGGAGAGGTCGACTGGAACGCGCGAAGCGCGTGGAAGTCGGGTGAGGGGGACTATCCATTCGCTCTGAGCTTGCGGAGACTCCCCCTCACCCAAAGCCTTCGCTGCGCTCAGGCTTCGACCTCTCCCCGCTTGCGGGGAGAGGTTAGGAAGCCAGCGCCTCACTTCAGCGCCTTCACCACCGCATTGAAGAAATCATTGTCCAGAATCGGCGCGTTCAGCGTCGTCGGTTTTGAGCGTGCGCTCAGCACGACGCAGATCACGCGCTGTTTCGGATTGATGTACAGCATCTGGCCGAAGATGCCGCGCGCGACGAAGGCGCCGTCGTCGAGCGTGCCGTCGGGCGCCGGCACGATCCACCACATATAGCCGTAATCGACGCGCTGGCCGTTGATCTGGCGTGAGGACCCGGCCTCGCGGACCCAACCTTCCGGCAGCACGCGGGTGCCATCGATCACGCCGTCATCGAGAATGAACCGGCCGAACCGGGCATAGTCGCGCAGGGTGGCGAACAGGCCGCTGCCGGCGACTTCCAGCCCGCCGGGCGCTTCCAGCCACCAGGCGCCATCGGCCTCCATGCCGAGTCTGGACCAGATCTTCTCCGAGAGATAATCGCTCAGCCATTTGCCGGTGGCGGCCTTCACCAGCGCGCCGACGACATGGGTATCGCCGGTCGAATAGGTCCATTGTGTGCCAGGCACCGCGGCGCGTGGGCGCTCAGCCATGTAGCGCATGACGGCACCGGGCTCCTGCCCGACCTGCAATGCGAGCATCTTGCGGCGCTCGGAATTCGCGTCGGTCTGGTCGTCGCTCCAGCGCAGGCCCGACGTCATCTGCATCAGCGTCTTCACGCTGACGCCCTCATAGGCGGTGCCGGAAAATTCGGGAAGATAAGTCACCAGCGGATCGTCGACGCTCTTGATGTACCCGTCCTGGATGGCAGCGCCGATCAGTGTGGTGCTGAAGGATTTCGCCATCGACATCGACAGCCAGCGTGTCGATGCCTCGATACCGAGATCGTAATGTTCGAGCAGAACCTCGTCGTCCTTCATCACCAGAAGTCCGGCGACGCGGTTGCGCGAAACATAGTCGTAGATGTCGTAATTCGCGCCATTGGAGACGATCGGAAAGTCAGGCAGCGTGTGCTTGCTATAGATCAGTGGCCGCACCGGTGCGCCCGCCTTGATGGTGCGCGTCGCGAAATTCATCTCGGGCGTGACGAAGGTCCGCAGATGATCGATAGGCATCGATCGGCCGGCATAGGAATTGATGATCGCGTCGGTTGCAGTTTGGGGGCTCGTCGCGGAAGCCTGACGAATGGTGCTGTTGGCTTCGCCTGCACCCGGCGCCACATCTGTCACAGTCAAAGGTCTGTCCTGCATCTTCGGGCGCGTCGATGCGCTCAAGGATTTACTATGGCAGGGCAGAAGGGCTGTCGAGGGTGCCAAGGTTGAAACGCGCGGTGCGCCGGGATCACCGGCGCATGTCGCTGATCCCGGGATCAGCGGCACATCACGCTGATTTAAGTCAAACCGGTCCGGTGTCCTGATGCGATAATCAGCGAACCGCCGTCGTGTTCGAACTGGTGAGCGCGGTCGGCTGACCGGCCTTGATGACGCGGGCCGTCTGGGTGCCGTCGCTGGTGCCCGTGCGGGCGGCAATGCCGAAACCTGCAACCGCGATGCCGGCAACCAGGGCGACAACGACGATCTTCAGATGCGTGCTGCGGTCTGCGCTGTGGATCGAGTGGTTCATGGCGGCCTCCTGCCGTCTACGCGGCTACTTGTTGCATGGAGGTGTAGTCCCGGCCGGTTTCCAGCCGATGGCGTCCGTGTAGAAAATTGTTTCGTGGAAGCGGAGATTTGTTTCGTCGCGTAGCCGGATACTTATGAAACCAGCGGTTTTGGCGCCTTTGGTGGTATTCGCGTCATACGTATTGTTCGATGCCGGGGAGTCCCGACCCACGCTTGTCATTCCGGGCGCGGCCGGCACTTGCCGGACGCGAACCCGGAATCGCGAGATGTTCAGCGCAAAACAGGTCGGGATTCCGGGCGCGTGATCGCCGTCCGCGACGTCGCTCCCGCCCTCAGGCAAACCAATTGGTTTGCCGGGGAATGACGGGTTGGAGGCGGCAGATAGCCCCCAACATTTTTTCCTATTCTTTGTTGACAACATCCCTATAAGGATTATTATCTCCTCCGTCCGGCCCCGATGAGAGGGGCGAGCGCGATCGTCACGTTCGCGGGGCTGGATGCGGTGGACGCCGGAGATGCGGCGTCACGCGGTTCACGGAGGAACGTCTGTCTTCGGGCAGGACGGATCTGCGCCAGCACTGCCACTGGCAAGGAGACGACCGGCCTTCGGATGGAAAGACTCCCGGGACAGTGTGACGGACGACCAAGTCAAAACGTGTCCGGCCTATTCGCTTGAGGCTCCCTTCCCATCGCCTTGGGACTTTAATTCGCGATCGGAGCGTTCGTCGAGGCAAAGTGCAAGCAACCGAAAAAACACCGCAGGCGGAACGTCGGGCACTTGCCTGACGCCTCCGAAAGTCCTGATGCACTCTAAATTGCGGAAGACCGCATCGCATCAGGCCCAAGGGTGCAACGGGCACCCGGCGTTCCGCACGCCCTCTTGATTGAGGGTGGGAAGGAATGCGCAAAACTCGGACGCGCAAGCGCCGCGAGAATGCGAGCGTGTGTTTCCACGTCACCGAAGCAGGTACCGCCACCCCACTCGATTTAGGTAAGCACTCCTGCTTGTTATTGCGGAGGACGGACCTCAAAACTCCCACTCGACAGGCTCATGGGCAGACGAGGATCACATGATCATCAAGCCCAGCGCATCGTGGCACACCCGCTCGACCCTCAGCAGGTTGGCGCACATTCTCGAACGGACCGGACTCGCTTTGGTTGGGGCTGCCTGCGGGCTGTTCGTTGCCGAGGTTGGCCGCTTCATCGAGGTCATTGGCTCGGGTGAAGTCGTGTTCGCCATGATCATTTACGGGGCTACCGGCTTCTATCTCGGGATCGATCTGCCCCAGGTTCCTGCCGATTACCGCATGCATCTGCCGCTATGGCGCGGGCTGGGCAACAGTGCGGATATGGTGGAGCTGCTCACGGCGGCCGGTACCTTCATCACATCGGTGACGGCGATCACGTCAGTCTCCAGTATCATTCTGGGCGAAACCGTGCGCCCCAGGACGGCTGGCATCATCTGTTTGAGCTGGGCAATCGGCGCCACCATGCAGATCGCTGCCGGTATCATCGCGCGAATAGAGTTAGGCCGTGCCGTGAAAATGGCGAAGCTCGCGCTGTTCTCCCGGTGAAAGGTCAGGACAATCCCGGCTGACGGAGGTCGAACATGCCGCTCTATATGTATCAGGCTGCCTACACGCCGGAATCATGGGCCGCGCAAATGAAGAATCCGCAGAACCGCGTTGAATCCGTTGGACGGCAGACGACGGAGGCTGTCGGAGGACAATTGATCGGTGGTTGGTATTGCCTGGGCGAATATGACGTGATGCTGATCGCCGATGTGCCGGATATCGAGAGCATGGCGGCTATCGCCGTCGCGATTGCGGCGGGCGGCGCTATCAAGTCCAGCCAGACGACTGCATTGATGACCGGGGCGGAACTTGTGGCGGCTCTGAAGAAGTCGGAGTCCGTCATCAAGGGCTACAAGCCCGCCCGATAGACATCGGTGGCGTCGATCGCCCGCTATCGTCCCGGCGTCGCATTCACCAAAGCGAGGATCTCCGCGCCGTAATGCTCCAGTTTCTTGTCGCCGATCCCCGGGATTTCGCGGAGCTGGTCGAGCGTGGTGGGATGTTCGCTGGCGATGCCATCGATGGTGGCGTCGTGCAGCACGACATAGGCCGGGACGTTGCGCTTCTTCGCGACTTCCGAGCGCCAGGCGCGCAGCACGGCGAGCAGATCGGGATTGGCGTTGTCGCTGCGCGGTGCCGCGAGATCGCCGCGGCGGGATTTGCTGCGCGGCGCGCGGCCGGTGCCGCCGGTCTCCTCGCGGAACATCAGCTCGATCTCGCCCTTGAGCACACCGCGCGCTTCTTCGGTGAGCTTCAGCGCATTGAACGCGTCCGCGTCCGCATAGAGAAAGCCGCGCGCCACCAGTTGCCGCATCACGGCGCGCCATTGTTTCTCGGTGAGTTCGCCGCCGATGCCGAATACCGACAGCTTGTCATGGCCGAATTGCTTGACCTTGTCGGTGAGGCGGCCGATCAGCACGTCCACCAGATGCATGGCGCCGAATTTCTGCCCGGTGCGATAGGCGCAGGACAACAGCTTCTGCGCGGCGACGCTGCCGTTCCAGACTTTCGGCGGCGAGAGGCAATTGTCGCAATTGCCGCAGCGTGTGCCGGTCGCCTCTTCGCCGAAATAACCCAGCAGTCGGGTGCGCCGGCAATCGACGGTCTCGGCGAGGCCGACCAGCGCATCGAGCTTGCCGATGGAGACGCGCTTGAAGGTCTCCGATCCCGTGGACTCGTCGATCATGCGGCGCTGCTGCACGATGTCGGAAAGACCATAGGCCATCCACGCATTCGACGGCTTGCCGTCGCGGCCGGCGCGGCCGGTCTCCTGATAATAGGCCTCGATGCTCTTCGGCAGATCGAGATGGCACACGAAGCGCACATCGGGCTTGTCGATGCCCATGCCGAAGGCGACGGTGGCGACGATCACCACGCCGTCTTCATTGATGAAGCGATCCTGGTTGGTCTCACGCAGGCGCGCGTCGAGCCCGGCGTGATAGGGCAGCGCGAGGATTCCGGCCTTGTTCAATGCGGCTGCGGTGTCCTCGACCTTGGCGCGCGACAGGCAATAGACCACGCCGGCCTCGCCGGAATGCCGGTCGCTGATGAAAGCCTGCAACTGCTTCTGTGCGTTGGTCTTGTCGACGATCTCGTATTTGATGTTGGGCCGGTCGAAGCTCGCCACGAAATTCGGTGCGTCTTCCAGGCGGAGGCGTTGCACGATCTCCTGCCGGGTCAGATCGTCGGCGGTGGCCGTCAGCGCAATGCGCGGAATGTTCGGGAACCGTTCGGCGATGACCGAGAGGCCGATATATTCGGGCCGGAAGTCGTGGCCCCATTGCGCGACGCAATGCGCTTCATCGATGGCGAACAGGGCGATCTTGGCGCGGCCGAGCATCGACAGACAGCGCGGCGTGACCAGACGTTCAGGGGCGACGTAGAGAAGGTCCAGTTCTCCGGCGAGCAATTGCCGCTCGACCTCGTTGGCTTCGTCCCAAGACAGGGTGGAATTCAGCACCGCCGCCTTGACGCCCGCCTCAAGCAGGCCCGCGACCTGGTCGCGCATCAGTGCGATCAAGGGCGAGACGACGATACCGCAGCCCGGGCGTAGCAAGGATGGCAACTGGTAACACAGGGACTTGCCGCCGCCGGTCGGCATCAGCACCAGGCAATTGCCGCCATCGGTCACGTGGCGAACGATATCTTCCTGTGCACCGCGAAAACCCGGCAGGCCGAACACCGAATGCAGCACGGACAATGCGCCCGAGGTCTGGAACACGTCTGGCTGATTTTTCGATTGACGCGAGGCGCCGGCGGGAACGGACATGGCGCAGGTCTATTCCTGATTCGAGGGTCGCGTATATCCCGGGAAACGCGTCGTTCCCCCAGGAGAACGCGTCATTCCCGAGAGAATGCTTCATTCTCTATGGCATCGCGACGTTTCGCCTTGATCGCGCCGCTTTACCCCTGTCGATGATCCGTTCTAAGAGAATGAGTGCGCGACCGCGCCAGCGTCGCTGCAACCGGGCAAAAAGAAAAGCCGTATGCCATTCATTTTGCGAATCTTTTCTTGGCTTCTGAACCGTCGCCGCGGACCCAAGATCCGCTGGCACGCGGCCAATGAGAATGCCGCGCGCAAAGTGCGCCGGAAATTCAAAAAGGGGCCAAAGTCCGCGATCCTGTCCCATGTCATCGCGCATCGGCCGTCCGTGACGCTGGTGGGGCGGCTGCCCGCGGTCGAAATCTGGAACTTGTCCGATCCGAAGCGTGTCGCGCTGCTCTATCTGCAGCATGGCCGCCGGTTGCGGCTGCCAGCGCCAAAGGCGTTGATGGACGATGCCGTGAAGCGGGCCCGCGCCGCGGAATAGTGGACGTGGTCCACGCGGGGCCACTTGTGCCGTGTGACGTCATGGGCTTGACGGGCCAGTTCCGAGCGGGGATGGTCCCGCCCGGGTCACTCCGTTCCACACTCAATGAAAGACTTCTGCATGATCAAGCGTCTCGGTCCCGGCAAGCGTCTCAGCCAGGCTTCCATCCATGGCAACACCGTCTATCTGGCCGGCCAGGTGCCCGATGAATATTCGGGCGACGTCAAGACGCAGACCAAGCAGGTGCTCGACAAGATCGATGCGCTCCTCAAGGAAGCCGGCACTGACAAGAACAACATCCTCAGCGCCACCGTCTGGCTGCCGAATATCAATGACCGCGATGCCATGAATACGGTGTGGGATGCCTGGGTGCCCGACGTCGGTCCGGCACGCGCCTGCGTCGAGTCGAAGCTCGCCGACCCCGCTATCAAGGTCGAGATCGCCGTCATCGCAGCGATTCCGTAAATCATGTCACCCGTTGCCATTGCGGTCGCCCCCAACGGCGGCCGCAAGGTCAAGGCCGACCATCCCGCCGTGCCGCTGACGCCGGCGGAGTTGGCGGTGACGGCCGCGCATTGCCTCGAGGCAGGCGCGGCGATGATCCATGCCCATGTGCGCAACGCCGACGGCAGTCACCTGCTCGATACGGCGGCCTATCGGGACGCCATCGCGGCGATCCGCAGCGCAGTCGGCGACAGGCTCGTCATCCAGATCACCTCCGAGGCGCTCGGCAAATACACACCAGCGCAGCAGCGCGCGGTGGTGCAGGCGGTGAAGCCGGAAGCGGCGTCGCTGGCGCTGCGCGAACTGGTGCCCGATGCCAGCGAGGAGCAGGCCTTCGCCGATCTGCTCGGCTGGATGAAGCGCGAGCGCGTGACACCGCAAATCATTCTCTACGATGCGCAGGATGCTGCGCGGCTGGCCGAGTTTCGCAAGCGCGGGCTGGTGCCGTTCGAGAAGCTGCCAGTGCTGTTCGTGCTCGGCCGTTATACGGCGGGGCAGACGTCGCACCCGTCCGATCTGTTGCCGTTCGTCGCGCCCGCTGCGCCAACATTCGAACACTGGAGTGTCTGCGCCTTCGGTGCGCAGGAGACGGCCTGCGTCACCGCGGGCGCATTGCTGGGCGGCCATATCCGCGTCGGCTTCGAGAACAACGAATTGCTGCCGGATGGCTGCCGCGCCAAAGGCAATCAGGATCTGGTTGCGGCGGCGCGCCGCGCGATCGAGGCGGTTGGGCTTAAGCACGCGACGGCGGATGAGCTGCGCGCCGCGACGGCGGACTAATCAAACCACGGCCATTCCGCGCCGCCGTCATGCGTGACGGCGCCGCCGGGGGCCTGTCCGACGAGCTTGGCATATTTCGCCAGCGCACCGGCGCGGTGACGCGGCGGGCGCTGGGTCCATGCGGCCTTGCGTGCGGCGAATTCGGCATCACTGATCATCAGATCCAGTCGCCGCGCCGGCGCGTCGATGCGGATCTTGTCACCATCGCGCACCAGCGCGAGTGGGCCGCCGATATAGGCTTCCGGCGAGACATAGCCGATGCACATGCCGCGGGTGGCGCCGGAGAAGCGCCCGTCGGTGATCAGGGCGACCTTCTCGCCCATGCCCTGGCCGTAGATGAGCGCGGTGACTCCGAGCATCTCGCGCATGCCGGGGCCGCCGACCGGGCCTTCGTTGCGGATGATCAGCACGTCGCCTTCCTTGTAGTTCTGGTCCCTCACGGCGGCGACGCAGCTCTCCTCGTCCTCGAACACACGCGCCGTGCCCTCGAATACCGTCTTCTTCAGGCCGGCGACCTTGATCACCGCGCCATCGGGGGACAGGTTGCCCTTCAACACCGCGACGCCGCCATCAGGCATGATCGGCCTTGCTGAACTGTAGATGATCTCGCCATCGGCCTTGTTGGCATTGCCGTATTCTTCCGCAATCGTGCGGCCGGTGATGGTGATGCAGGAGCCATCGATATGGCCGCTCTCGACCAGCGCGCGTATGACGACCGCTGTGCCGCCGATATCGTAGACATCCTTGGCAACATATTTGCCGCCCGGCCGCAGATTGCCGATCAGCGGCGTGCGCGCGAACACCTCGCCGACATCGTCGATGGTGAATTTGATGCCGGCCTCGTTGGCGATGGCCGGCAGATGCAGTGCGGCATTGGTCGAGCCGCCGGTGGCGGCGACGATGGCGGCGCCGTTCTCCAGCGATTTGCGCGTGACGATGTCGCGCGGCAGCGGGCCATTGTTGCGCAGCATGTCCATCACAAGACGTCCGGCACGCCGCGCGAATTGCGCGCGTTCGGCATAGACGCCGGGGATCATCGAGACATTGGGCATGGTGATCCCCAGCGCTTCGGATACCATCGCCATCGTATTGGCGGTGAACTGGCCGGCGCAGGCGCCGATGGTCGGAAGACACGCGCGTTCGATGGCTTCCAGCTCCTGCTTGTCGATGTCGCCGGTCATGAAGGCGCCGACGGCTTCATAGGAATCCAGCGCGGTCAGCGTCTTGCCTTTGTGCAGTCCCGGCAGCGAACTGCCGCCATAGATGAAGATCGACGGCACGTTGCAGCGGACCATGCCCATGATGACGCCGGGCAACGTCTTGTCGCAGCCACCGAAGCCGATCAGCGCGTCATAGGCGAGGCCGTGCATCACAGCTTCGATACTGTCGGCGATGATTTCGCGCGACAGCAGCGAGAACTTCATGCCCTCATGGTTCATGCTGATGGCATCGGAGACCGAGATGGTCGAGAACTCGCGCGGTGTGCCGCCGGCTTCCGAAATACCGGTCTTGGCGGCGTCGACCTGAAAGTCATGGGTCATGTTGCAGGGCGTCTGCTCGCCCTTCATCGACACCACGCCGATCATGGGTTTTGCGATCGCCTCGTCGTCGAGGCCCATGGCGCGCATGAAAGCGCGGTGCGGGGCACGGTCGAGGCCGTCGGTGGTGACGCGGGATCGCAATTTCTTCATGGGGCGTATCTTTCCGTTTCTTGGTCTTGTCGTTCAATGCAGTGAGGCCACGCCGCGGGGCGTGGCCTCAGGACATCATACAATGAGATATCGTGTCTTGCTCTACTGGATCGGCGCGACGATGGTCGGGTGTTTGAACTGCATCGCGTCCATCTTCGGCAGCATGCCGGCCTCGGTGTAGATATCGAGCATCTTCTGCATGGCGGGGAAGTTCGGTGCTGCGCCCGGGTCGCGGGCGAAGTCGTTCTCCTTCAGCAGATAGGTCTCCAGCACCGGGATCGGCGCCTTCATGACTTCGTTGACGACCTTCAGCGTTTCCTCGCGGTTGGCCAGCGCCTTCTTCATGCCAAGGGTGATGTCGGCGACATAGGCCTTGGCGAGTTCGGGGTTCTTGTCGACGAAATCGGCGCGGCAGGCTTCAAGGATGTGCACGATGTTCGGCATCGCCTCGTTCAGCGAGAACAGCTTGCGTGTGCCGCCCTTGGCTTCCATGCGCGCGGCAAATGGCTGGTTCATGTTGATCGCGTCGACGCGACCTTGGCGCAGTGCATCCTCGGAAGCTGCGAAGCCGATCTCGATCAGCTTGACGTCCTTCTCAGGATCGACGCCGGCGCCCTTCAGCAGCATCTTGAACGGACCATAGGTGCCGCCGCCGATGACGGAAATGCCGACATTCTTGCCCTTGAGATCGGCGATGGTCTTGATCGGCGAGTCGTCCTTCACGGCCCAGTAGACCGAGAAGCTGCCGGGCTTTTCCGACACGTGCTGCGCGACGATATAGGCCTTGAGGTTGCCGCCGTTGACGCCGTTGGCGAGCGACAGCACGCCCTGGGTGGCGCAATCCAGCGCGCCGGCGGCGAGCGCCTGCGTCATCGGCGAGGTACCCTGAAACTGGGTCCATTCGATATTGTAGGTCTTGCCGAGATTGGTGAATTCGGTCGGGCGCTTCATCATCCAGTATTTGGATTCTTCGGCTGGAATGGTCCAGCCGACCTTGATGGTCGGGATTGTCTGCGCCTGTGCCGTACCCGACAGCGCCCCCGCCGCGAGAGCTGCCGCGATCAGCCACTTCGAAGAACCCAGCTTCATGCCCGCTCACTCCCGTTTGATGATGGCCAGACCCGGCCAAAAGAAAAGCCCCACTGTCTTGAAGCCTTTCATGCTTCAAATATTCTGGCAAGCGAGGTGCGTGCCCAACATTCATTCGTGCTGTGGCGCAACATTTGGCAGTTACGCAGGCGTTGATATCATCGTTGCTGCGGCTGCGGACGCAGCGTAGATAGCTCGCGGATGCGAGCAGCGTGGCTCGGCGGCAGAAGGACAACGGCGTCAAAATGGTGGATTCAGCGGGCGGCAAAGAGAAGCTCGGTTACCTCGGCCTCGGCCTGATGGGACTGCCGATGACCAAGCGGTTGCTGGGCGCCGGTTACGATGTGGCCGTCTGGAATCGCTCGCCCGGCAAGGCCAATGCTCTGGTGGAGGCCGGTGCGAAAGCAGCCGCCAGCCCGCGTGATGTCGTCGCGCATGCCAGCATCGTCTTCATGTGCCTCACCGATGCATCGGCGGTGGAGGAGGTCGTGTTTGGCGACAACGGTCTGTCCGGCGCCGATGGCAACGGCAAGCTCGTCGTCGATTTCTCCTCGATCCATCCGGATAAGACGAAGTCCATCGCGGCGCGGCTGAAGGCGGCGAACGGCATGGGCTGGATTGATGCGCCGGTGTCGGGCGGCACCAAGGGCGCTGAGGAAGCCACGCTGGCCATCATGGCCGGCGGCGAGGCCGCCGATGTCGAACGTATCAGGCCCTATATTCTGGCGATGGCGCGTAACTTCACGCATATGGGGCCGACCGGCGCCGGGCAGATGACCAAACTCTGCAACCAGGTGATCGTCGGCTGCGCCATGGCGGTGCTGGCGGAAGCAACGCGGCTCGCGGTGAATGCCGGCATCGACGCCAAGCGTCTGCCGGAAGCGCTCGCGGGCGGTTTTGCAGACTCGATCCCGCTGCAACTGTTCGTGCCGCGCATGGCGCAAGGCATTCACTCGCCGCCGCTCGGCCACATCCATACGATGCTCAAGGACCTCGATACGGTCGTCGCCGTGGCGCAGGACACATCGACGCCGGTGCCGATGGCTGCGCTCGCGGCGCAGATATTCCGCATGGGTAAGGCGGTGCGCGGCGCCGATGCCGACGCGCTGGAGATCTACAAGCTGTCGGCGCCCAAAGAGTGAAGATCAAGGAATGAAGGTTCTGGTGATTGGCGCGGCCGGCATGATCGGCCGCAAGCTGTGTGAGCGGCTGCTGAAGGACGGTCATGTCGGCGGTGGGGAAATCGGCGATCTTGCGATGGCCGATGCGATCCCCAGCGATCTGGTTGGCGCGCGCAGCATCATGGTCGATCTCGCAAAACCGGATGCGCCCGCAGCACTGCTGGCGTCAAAGCCTGACCTGATCTTCCATCTTGCTGCGGTCGTCTCCGGCGAAGCCGAACAGAATTTCGACAAGGGCTACGCGGTCAATCTCGACGGCACGCGCAATCTGTTCGAGGCGATCCGCGCGATGGGGGGTGGTTATCGCCCTCGCATCGTCTACACCTCGTCCATCGCGACCTTCGGCGCGCCTTATAGCGGTCCTATCGCCGACGATTTCTTTCACACGCCGCTGTCGAGCTACGGGACGCAGAAGGCGATGTGCGAATTGCTGCTGGCGGACTATACGCGGCGCGGCTTCTTCGACGGCATCGGCATTCGCCTGCCGAATATCTGCGTGCGGCCGGGCAAGCCCAATGCGGCAGCGTCGGGTTTCTTCTCCAATATCATTCGCGAGCCGCTGGCCGGGCGTGAGGCGGTGCTGCCGGTAACCGACGACGTCGGGCAGACACATGCCAGTCCGCGCGCGACGACGGAATTCCTGCTTCATGGCGCGACGCTCGACAGCGCCAAGCTCGGCGCACGCCGCACGGTGATGATGCCCGGCGTGCGGGCATCGGTCGCGGACATGATCGCGGCGCTCCGCCGCGTGGCAGGTGACAGTGTTGTGACACGCATCGAGCATGTGCCAGATCCCGCCACGATGGCGATGGTTGCCGGATGGCCCACGATGTTCGATACCAAACGTGCGCTGGCGCTAGGCTTTCAGGCGGAACAGAGTTTCGATTCCATCATTCATGCTCATATCGAGGATGACCTCGATGGCGTCTTTGTGCGTTAGCGGTTAAGGACAATCATGGCGCGCGATATCATCATGGCGGCGGGAGGCATTGTCGTGCAGCGGGGCGAGACGCCGCTGTTCGCCGTGGTCTGCCTGCGCAAGCGCGGCGACTGGGTGTTGCCGAAGGGCAAGCTCGACAACGGCGAGACGCCGCGCGACGCAGCCGAGCGCGAGGTGCTGGAAGAGACCGGCCATGCCGCGTCGGTGCATGACTATCTCGGTGCCCTGGCCTATCCGCTCGGTGAACGGACCAAGGTCGTGCATTTCTGGCACATGGAGGCCGCGGCCGCGCCGTCACGCAAGTTGATGAAGGATATCAGCGAAGTCGCGTGGCTGCCATTTGACGCCGCGCTGGCGCGGCTGACGCGCAGCCATGAACATGCGTTCCTCGCGCAGGTCGGGCCCATGGCGCTGGCGGCAGCAAGGGCAGCGCCGGTCGTGGATGGCGAGCCCGTGCGGCCAATTGCCGTGGGGCCTGTCAGCGTGCGACGTGACACGGGGTTCTTCGCGAAGATCCGGAACTGGTTGAACGGGTAAGTTCTCTCGTTGCAGCGATGGCTGAAGCGGCGGGCTCAGTGCGTGTTGGTCGCGTCATCGAAGCGCAGCACATTGCCGAACGGGTCGGTGATCTTTGGGGCCGTATCGGTCGGACTCGGGCGCGCGAAACGGGCCCGCTTGTCATGCAGCTCCTTTGCGAAAGCCGCGATATTGCTGCCGCGGATATAGACCACGTTGCCCGGCGTGCCGTCGCCATAGTGTTCGCTGAGATGCAGCTTCACGCCGCCGCGCGACACCTGCATGTAGAGCGGGGAGTCCGGCTCGTAACGATGTTTCCAGTCGATCGCAAAGCCGAGGAAGTCGACATAGAACTCCTTCGCTTTAGCAATGTCATAGATGCGCAGAACCGGAATTGCCGGTTCGAAAGTGACGTCGGTCATCGCTGTCTCCCGCTCGTGGCGTAGGGGAGATTATCGCAGCGAAGTCGTCATTGACTAGATCGTGCGGCTAGGCGCCGCGCATGATCACGCCGTACCAGCCGAGACCTTTGTAAGTCTCATAGCCCGGTGTGGCATGGAAGGCGACGAGGCCGCCGGAACGGTCATGATAGAAGCCACTGCGGCGGCCGTTCAAGGCCAGTGGGATGCGTTCGGTGAGCAGGCCCTGGCCGTCGGACGAGGCGATGACGCGCAGGTTCGAATCCACCAAAAGTACGCGCGTCTTGTCGTCGTCGACGCGAACGCCCTCGACGATGGCGCGCGCCTGGGCTTCCCAGTCGAAATGAATCGCGAGCACGCCGATGGCGCGGCCATTGGCCTTGCCGCCTTCGCGCACGCTGGCGCAATAGGTCGCGACCTGCGCATTGTTCAGGAGCGGCTGGCGCTCGACGTCGCCCGCGGTGTAGTCGTCGCCGGAGCGCAGCGTACGGGCGTCGCGAAACCAGGCGGTGCCGGCGATGTTCTGGCCCATCACATTGAAACGATCGCCACGGCCGCTGGCGATGACATTGCCCTGCATGTCGCACAGCCAGAGATCGAGATAGACGGTGTAGGCGCCGAGGATCACGGCGAGCCGCTCCGATACATGGGCGACGGTGGCATCGCTCGGTGCGGCTGCGCAATCGACGACGGCCGAGTCGGTTGCCCACCAGCGGACGTCGCAGGTGCGCTCATAGAGATTGCGGTCGATCAGCTCGATGGCGTTGAGCGACAGATCGACCATGCGTTCGCCGCGCGAGCGTTCGGTCATCTTCTCGATCGAGGCCATTAGGCTGCCGGTGCGGGCTGTGAGCTGGGATTCCAGATCGCGCGCGATGGTCTCGACCTGCTGGCCGACATTACGCACTTCCTGCGCGACGACGGCGAAGCCCGCGCCCTGCGCGCCTGCCCGCGAGCTTTCGATCAGCGCGTTCAGCGCCAGCATCTTCATCTGGTTGGTGATGTGCTGGATCGACCGGGTCTTCTCGCAGGCGATCTCGTTGACCTCGGCGGTCAACCGCCCGATCAGCGCGGAGATATCGGAGCTATCGTCGTTCTCTTCGGTTGCATTGGCATGCGCAGAATGACTGCTGCGGTTCATTGCCAAGACCATCGTCGTATCCCCGTTGACAGCAATTAGTTACCTCCCGGTTATTGCCCGGTCATGGTTAATCGTGGCTTAATTTTCCGTGTGCCGGGTTCCGCCGACTTGCACGAATAAGCGGCAGGAGTGCGCAACAGGCACTATCTCATTGCGTCTGGTCATGTGCGGCCGCATCCGTAGGACGTTCGATGCCCCCTAGCGGTACAAATTAGGGCGTCATTAGTGATGCTTATGCACGCGCCCCCCGATTGCCCTGACCAACAACGCGATATCAACCACACTCGTGCAGGCTCAAAGCTTCATAGGCCGAGCCATTGTGATGAGCGTTCTCGAAGACCTGACCGGTGCGACCACGTCGGAACTGTCCGACGAATTGATCTTCCAGATCGCCTCGGCGTCCAGCTCCGAGCAGCGCAAATACGCGGCTGACCTGTTCCGGTATTTCGCCAAACAGCTCGAATTCGAATCTTATCGGCGCGGGCAGCAGAGCATGGCCGTTCCACAGCTTCCGTCGCCGGCCATGATTATCGACGCGACGCCCGAACACGACGAAGCGCCCACGATCCAGCCGTCGGATGACCCTGGCGATGACCCGTCCGTCGGTCTGATCCCGCCGGTGAGCTGGCAGGATTGACGGCGGCGCGACAGTTTTACGTCAGATCCGTTGCTTCCTACCGATTGGCTTAACCATTCGCAGGCCAAATGAGTCGCGAGTGATTCGAGCGTTGCAATCGTGAAGAGCGGGCGTGCCAGTGAGTGTAGTTATCCCTTTCCCCATGCGTGTAGCGGCCCCCCAGGCCGATGAGTGCGAAATCGATCTGCTGAGCGCCGTCGATCTGGCGATCCGCGATCTCCGCGAAATCTCCCAGACCGCGAACGACATCGCGCAGGCGCGTGCGCGTGAATGCCTGGCCATGCTGGAAAGCGCCTATCACGGTGCGCTGCAGGGCTGACGCATTCTGAGTGCGCCGACAGGAGATCAGCGATGCTGTTTCTGGTGATCTCGAATCCGCGCGCCGATCGTCCGTCCGACATGGCGGCCGCGCGTCAGAGCTTCTGGCCGTGGATGGCGGGGTATCAGGCGTCGGGCATCTGCCAGCACATCTATCCGCGCGTCGGCCGCGGCGTGGTCGCGGTGTTCAAGGTCGATGGCAATGAAGTGCTGCATCGCATCCTGAACGAATGGGCCGATATCATCCCGGCGCAGTTCGAGGTCTATCCGCTGGTCGATCTCGATGCGACCACGGCTCTGCTCGCATCGCAGGTCGCTGCTTCAAAGTAGCGTCGCGAGTTTCAGTTCCCGATCAGCCTTTTCGCGCGGAAACCATCGGTTTGCACCATGGACTCGGCAAATCCGCGTCGCTATATGCGTGATCTCTCCCTTACCAGTATCGGGCACTTTTCATGACGACCACTGACACCGCTGCACCCGTTTCCCAGCCGTTCCAGGCCGAAGTCGCCGAATTGCTGAACCTGATGGTTCACTCGGTCTATTCCGAGACCGACATTTTTCTGCGCGAACTGGTCTCCAATGCGTCCGATGCCTGCGACAAGCTGCGCTATGAGGCGATCGCCAATCCGCAGCTGATCCCCGACGGTCAGTCGCCCAACATCACCATCATTCCGGACAAGGCGGCGGGCACGCTGTCGATCGTCGATACCGGTATCGGCATGGATCGCCAGGAACTGATCGACAACCTAGGGACCATCGCGAAATCCGGCACCAAGTCATTCCTGTCGCGCCTGACCGAAGCCAAGGATGGCTCCAACCTGATCGGCCAATTCGGCGTCGGCTTCTATGCGGCCTTCATGGTGGCGGAGAAGATCGTCGTCACCAGCCACCGTGCCGGTACTCATGACGCCTTCACCTGGACCTCGACCGGCGGTGCCGGTTTCGAGATCGGCCAGGTCAGTGACGGCATGAGCGTGCCGACCGGCACGTCGATCGTGCTGCATCTGAAAGACGACGCGAAGAAATATCTCGAGACCTATGAGATCGAGCGCATTGTCGGCGCCTATTCGGACAACATCCAGTTTCCGATCATGCTCAAGGACGGCGACGCCGAGCCGCGGCAGATCAATTCGGCCAGCGCGCTGTGGCAGCGCTCCAAGTCCGAACTGACGCCGGAGGATTACAGCGCGGCTTACAAGTCTATCGCGCATGCCTATGACGAACCGGCGATGACGCTACATTACCGTGCCGAGGGCCGCTATTCCTATGCGGTGCTGCTGTTCGCGCCATCGCAGAAGCCGTTCGACCTGTTTGAGCCGAACCGCAAGGGCCATGTGAAGCTCTATGTGCGCCGCGTCTTCATCACCAACGATGCGGACCTGTTGCCGTCCTATCTGCGCTTCATCCGCGGCGTCATCGATGCCGAGGATCTGCCGCTGAACCTCTCCCGGGAGATGCTGCAGAACAATCCACAGCTCGCGCAAATCCGTAAGGCCGTGGCGACGCGTGTGATCGGTGAGCTGGAGACGCTGAGCGAGAAGGATGCCGAGACCTTCACCAAGATCTGGGATGCCTTCGGTCCGGTGATCAAGGAAGGCATCTATGAGGACTTCGAGCGCCGCGAGAAGCTGCTGGCGCTGTCGCGCTTCACCACGACCTCGGGCGAGAAGCGCTCGCTGAAGGATTATGTCGCCGACCTGAAGCCGAACCAGACCGAGATCTATTATCTCGCCGGTGACAGCCTCGATCGCCTGAAGTCAAATCCGAAGCTGGAAGCCGCCAAGTCGCGCGGCATCGAAGTGCTGCTGCTGACCGACGCGGTCGATGCGTTCTGGTCGTCGGCGCCGCTGGATTTCGACGGCAAGCCGCTGAAGTCGCTGAGCCAGGGCGAGGTCAATCTCGATCTGATCCCGCGCATTGATGAAGATGCGACCAAGGACGAGCCGAAGACCGAGACCGATGAGGCGGCGACCATCGCCGTCATCAAGGATGCGCTCGGCGAGCGCGTTTCGGACGTGAAGGTCTCGACGCGTCTGACCACGTCGGCCTCGTGCCTCGTGGCCGGCGGCGCCGGCCCGGACCGCGAACTTGAGCGTATGCTGGCGATGCAGAACCGTGGCTCGGTGACCAAACCGATCCTTGAAATCAATCTGCGCCATCCGCTGGTGGCGAAGATCGCGGGCGCGGACAAGGCGTCGGGTGGCGAGGCGTCCGACATCGCGTTCCTGCTGCTCGAGCAGGCGCAGATCCTCGATGGCGAATTGCCGGAAGATCCGGCCGCCTTTGCAAGCCGTCTTAACCGGCTGGTGCTGCGCGGGCTCTGATCGCCGACCATTCACGGCGCGGGGCATTCGTCCCCGCGCTTTTGATGCCAAGGAATTCCCCCATGAGCACTGTCTTCGAGAAACTCATCGCGAAATATGCCGAGCGCGGCGATTTCGAGCGCCTGCAGGGTTATCGGGACGATCGTCTGGCCATCCTGAAGAGCATTCAGGATGGGACATACGAGAAGATGCACCTGATCTCCGACGCCGATCCTGTCTCGATGGTCGCGGAGATCGAGCGGGAACTCGCCTGTATCGACGCTGCGCTGAAAAAGCGGATGCAGTGACCGCGCGCGTGCGTTGCAGCAATCGTCGTTGGGCGTGGTCTTGAACTAACGCAAGGCTGATCTGCACATTTCGGCTAAGTCGAAAGATTATCTGGTTCGTCCCGAGCTTCTCACATAGCGTGCGCCCAAATTGAAAACCTGGGAGGCATTGATGAAATTCGGACTGTTGTCGACGGCTGCGCTGTGCGGTCTTTTCCTGGCCGCGCCGGCCTCGGCGCAAGGCGTCAAGATCGGCATTCTCAACGATCAGTCCGGTGTCTATGCCGATTACGGCGGCAAATATTCGGTCGACGCCGCCAAGATGGCGATCGAGGATTTCGGCGGCGAGGTGCTCGGCAAGAAGATCGAACTGGTCACCGCGGATCACCAGAACAAGCCTGATCTCGCCGTCTCGATCGCGCGGCGTTGGTATGACGTCGAAGGCGTCGACATGATCACTGAATTGACCACCTCGTCGGTGGCGCTCGCGGTGCAGGAGCTCTCCAATCAGGAGAAGAAGATCGACATCGTGGTCGGCGCGGCCTCGTCGCGCGTCACCGGCGATGCCTGCACGCCCTATGGCTTCCACTGGTCGTTCGATACACGCGCCTTGGGTGTTGGCACCGGCGGCGCGCTGACCGAAGCTGGCGGCGATACCTGGTTCTTCCTCACCGCGGACTACGCCTTCGGCTATTCGCTGGAGAAGGACACCGGTGACATTGTGAAGGCAAAGGGCGGCAAGGTGCTCGGCGCCGTTCGCCATCCGCTGAACTCGTCGGACTTCTCGTCGTTCCTGCTGCAGGCGCAGGCGTCCAAGGCAAAGGTCATCGGCCTTGCCAATGCTGGTCTCGACACGACCAACGCCGTGAAGCAGGCGGCTGAATTCGGCATCGTCGCCGGCGGCCAGAAGCTCGCCGGCCTCCTGCTGACGCTGGCCGAAGTGAACGGCCTCGGGCTGCAGGCCGCGCAAGGCCTGGTGCTGACGGAATCTTTCTATTGGGATCGCGACGACAAGTCGCGTGAGTTTGCCGATCGCTTCTTCAAGCGCACCCAGCGCATGCCGAACATGATCCAGGCCGGCACCTATTCGTCGACACTGTCCTACCTCAAGGCAGTCAAGGCGGCAGGCACCAAGGACTCCGAAGCTGTCGCGAAGAAGCTGAAGGAACTTCCGGTCGATGACGCCTTCGCCCAGGGCGGCAAAGTGCTCGCCAATGGCCGCATGGTGAAGGACCTCTATCTGTTCGAGGTCAAGAAGCCGTCGGAATCCAAGAAGCCATGGGATTACTACAAGCAGCTCGCCGTGGTGCCCGGCGACAAGGCCTATCCGACTGCAGCCGAGAGCGGCTGCCCGCTGACGAAGTAAGCTTCGCTACTTAACCTCTCCCCGCAAAGCGGGGAGAGGTTAAGTAGCAGCCTCAATATCCCGTCATCTCAAGATAACCCACGCCGCTGTGGCTCCCGGCGAAGCTCACCGGCCCTTCCCAATAGGGGAAGCTCGTCGTCATCCAGCTCCAGGTATTCAGCGGCGAGGTCGCGATCTGCAATCCGCGCGATGCGATCGATACCTTCCATGACGTCGGGATCCTGCGGCCGGCGATCTCCGTCATGACTGTCGGCGTCATATCTATGGCGCCTGGGGCAAGCTGTTCGGATTTTCCGTCCGCGGTGATCCAGTTGCCGGCAAAATAATGCGCGCCATCTTTCTGCCTGAGACGAAACAGCATCAGCTTTGCATTATCGGGCAGATGCAGCGAGAACCAGTCCCAGCCGGTCTGGTCGGAAGCCAGCGGCTGGCTCGAATATTCCCTGTCCATCCAGGCGTGGCCAGTGACGGCGATCTCCTTGCCGTCGATGGTCAGCGCGCCCGATGCGGTGAAATAGGGCTGGCTGTAGTAATACGACGCCTGGCCGCGTTCGGATTTGCGGCTGAAACCATTTTCGCCCTGCAGCACGAGTGGCTGCTTTGCATTGAGCCGTAGCCGGTAGCTGAAATCCGCTGACGATGCCGACACGTCGAGCGGCGCAACCGACCTGTCGTCGAAGTTCTCAAGCCCGCGCATTTCCCACGCATCGATCCATGCACGGAACGGTGTTGTCGTGACACCGGCCTGACCGACGCCGCCGCGGGCAAAACTCTCGGCTGCATGATGCGCGGTCGCCGATGTCACCGCCGCATGGCCCATCCAGATCTGCGGCGTTGCCCAGCCGTCGCCTTGCGCGCCCGCCGCCATTGCCTGGCGAAACAGTGTCCACTGCGCGCCGTAAGCATTGCCGTTCGTGTCAGTGAGATTGGCGGTGAGGTACCACCATTCGATACGGTAATCCGGATGCGGGCCGTGGTCGGCCGGAAAGGTGAGGGGGCGGCCCGGAACGACAGTCGCAAAACCTTCGGCGTCGCGGCCGAGGCCGGCAAAGCCCTGGGCAAATGCGCGTGAGCCGCCGAGGCCGAGCAATCCGGCGGCGCCGATCAAGCTGCGACGCGTGATGAGGCTATCGCTCATTGGCGAACACTTTCACCAGTGTGGCCGGCTGCATGCGCAGCAGTTTCAGGATCGGTAGCAGAGCTGCGAGTAGCGAGGCCAGCATGGCAACGCCCAGCAACTGGACCAGTTGCAGCGGAAACACATGGAACGGCAGGCGCCAGCCAAAGGCCTTTACGTTGACAATAGCGATGAGGCACCACGCCACCAGCAGCCCGAGGGGCAGCGCCAGCAGTGAGGTAATCAAGGCAACCGACAGCGTCTTCAACAGCTCGATCCCGGCCAGCCGACGGCGCGTGATGCCGATGGCCCAGAGCGGGGCCAGTTGGGGCAGGCGCGAATTGCTCAGTGTGAGCAGGCTGGTGAGGAGCGCGACGCCGGCAACGCCAAGCGTAAAGGCATTGAGCGCGGCCGTCACCGCGAAAGTGCGGTTGAAGATCGCCAATGACTCCGTTTTCACTGTCGTCTGGTCGGCGAGGTTGCGGCCGTCGAGACCGAAGCGCGTGCGGATGGCGTCGATCAGCGCGGGCACGGCCGCGGGGGCCACGCGCAGGCCCATGCGCGTCTGCGAAATGTCAGGGAAATGTTTGACCAGCGCATCGATGTTCACGCCGATCTGGCCTTTGGGATTGCCGTAATCCGCATACACGGCAACGACGTCCATCGGCCATGTGCCGGTCGGCGTCGGCACGTCCAGACGATCGCCGAGTTTGAGCTTCATGCGAAGCGAGAGTTGTTCGCTGACGAGTGCGCCGTCGCCGCTGCGCACGCGATCCCATGCGTCGCTGGTAGAATCCAGCAGCGGCCATTGATCGCGATAGGTGGCGTGATCGGCGAAGCCGAGAAGCTCGATCGGCGCACCGTTGAAATGCAGGTCGGTGCGGCTGCCCGGCAGAACTGCCTGCACGTCGGGGCGCGTCTTCAGCCAGGTCTTGATCTCGCTCGCCTGCTTCTCGCTCGCCGCGTTCAGATAGATCTCGGACGCCAGCCGCCCGTCGAGCCAACCCGTAAAGGTCCGGCTGAAACTCTCCACCATGGTGCCGACGCCGACATTGACGGCCAGCGCCAGCAGCAGCGCCATTAGCGCCAGCGACAGGCCGGAGAGTTGCAGCCGGCTGTCGGCCCAGAACCATGTGACGAGTGGCCGTCGCGTGCTGCGTTCACCGCCGGCAAGGACGATGCCGAGGATGACCGGCAATGCGAGCGCTGCGCCGAGCAGGAGCGCCGCCAGCACGAAAAAGCCAGCAATCAGTGAATCGCCAAGCCAGAGCGCAAGTCCGGCAGCGATGAACACGAGCAATGCGCCCGCGCCTTGCAGCCGCAGCCAGCGATGCTGTGCCTGTTGCCAGGCATAGGGCTGTGCGGTGGCGAGCAAGGGCAGGCGGACAGCTTTCAGCAAGCTCGATGTCGCCGCCAGCAGCGCGCCGATGATGGAAATCGCGAGGCCAGCGAACCACCATTCGGGCTTCAGTGTCAGTTGCCCCGGGATCTGCGCGCCATAGAGCCCGCGCAAGCTGGCCGCAACGTCGGGCAGCAGCGATGCGGCGATGAAATAGCCGCAGACGAGACCGATGACGCCGGCGATCAGCGCGATGCTGACAAGCTCCAGCAACAGCACGCTGTTGAGCTGCCGCGCCGAGACGCCGCAGGCACGCAAGGTGCGCAGCATCGGCAGGCGCTGTTCGAAGCCGAGGCCGATGGCCGAATTGACGATGAACAGCCCGACGAAGAAGGATAGCAGGCCGAAGGCGGTGAGATTGAGATGGAAGCTGTCGGTGAGACGTTCGAGGTCGGTCTCTGCATCTGGCTGCACCAGCCGCAACCGATCGACGGCGACGCTTTCAAGCGAAGCGCGGGGACCCTTGGCGCTGCCGATCAGCAGGCGCGAGATCTGATCCGGCATCTTCAGCAGTTTCTGCGCAATGCCGATATCGACCACCAGCACGCCGGGTGCGAGTTGCGGCTGCAGTTTCAGGGGCGGCAGTAGCGCTCCGTCATTGAGCGCGGGCGTCGCGCCCTCGGCGAGGCCGAGGCTGGCCACTGTCTCCGGCGCGATCAGGGCTTGCCCGGGCGGCGTGAGAAACGCCTGCACGCCGGTCCTGCCGATCTCCGTCGCAGCGCTGGCTTCGACAGGCATGGTCACCGGCTCGATGCCGAGCAGGCGCACCGAGCGGCCGCCAATTTGCACGCGGCCTTCGATGACAGGCGACACAGGCCAGCCTGCGCGTCGGAGATCGACAAAGAGCTGTTGCGAAAACGCGCTGCCATTGGTTGCGACCAGCATCGGCGTGCGCGTGCCGCCGAAGGCGGCGGCGGCGCGGTCATAGCTGGTGCGCGCCTGCTGGTTGAGCGCCTGCACGCCGCTCCATAATGCGGTCGCGGCGATCAGGCCGATCAGGAGTGTCGCGAACTGCATCGGATGCCGGCGCCAGTGGCTGAGTAGCACCGCAAGGATCCAGAGCGCGCGTCTCACGCGATCAATCCGGCATGAAGATGGATGCGGCGATCCAGCGTGGCGGCGAGACGCTCGCTATGGGTCACCATCAGGAAACCGCAGCCGGTGCGCGCCACGAGATCGCGCGCCAGCTTCAAGACTTCGTCAGCCGTATCCTCGTCGAGATTGCCGGTCGGTTCATCGGCGAGCAGCAGCAGTGGCTTCGAGGCCAGCGCGCGGCCGATGGCGACGCGCTGTTGCTGGCCGCCGGAGAGCTGCTCGGGATAGCGCTTGAGCAGCGCGCTGAGGCCGAGCCGTTCGGTGAGTTCGCTTTGCCAGGCTGCGTCGTGCTTGCCGGAGATGCGCGCCTGAAATGCGAGATTGTCGGCGACCGACAGCGACGGGATCAGGTTGAACTGCTGGAACACGAGGCCGAGCCGATCGCGGCGTAAGGCGGCGCGGGCGGAATCATGGGGGCCGGTGACGATGATGTCGCCGAGTCGGATCTCGCCGCCGTCGGCTTCATCGAGGCCAGCGATCAGATGTAACAGCGTGCTTTTGCCGCTGCCGGATTCGCCGGTCAGCGCCACGCTCTCGCCGGCGGCAACGCTGAGATCGACGCCGCGCAGAACGGCGACCTCTTCCTGGGCTGAACGATAGGATTTGGTGAGATGGCGAACCGTGAGCATGCGGTGCCATCATAGCAGATACATGCCGGCCGCGCGATGACGCCAGCGTTACCGCTTGCGCTCCGACACCAGCGCCAGCAGCACCGTCGCGGCCATGAAGCAGGCGGATGCGCCGAACACCCAATGCGGCAATGCGTGGTCCATGAACCAGCCGAACAGGATGGGACTGATGATGCCGCCGAAATTGAAGCCGGTGGAGACGATGCCGAAGGCGCGGCCGGCAGCACCGGGAGGGGCCGCCTCGCGGACCAGCATGTCGCGCGACGGCGTCAGCACGCCGCCGAGGAAGCCCGCGGTGGTCATGGCCGCGACGATCACCGGCGTCGGCAGCGTGAACACGGCGATGGCACAGATGATGGCGGCATTGATCGTGAAGCACACGGCGGCGACGCGGCTGTGGTGTCTGGTGCGATCGGCCAGCCAGCCGCCGGCAAGCACGCCGACGGCGCTGGCCGCGAGGAAAGCGGTGAGGGCGATATTCGCCGATGACAGCGATGTGCCGTAGCCGTTCATCAGCGCGACGATGCCAAAGCTGTTGATGCCATTCTGCGACAGCGACAGCAGCGTGAAGAACAGCGTCAGCATCAGGATTGCCGGGGTCATCATGCTGACCTTCGGCGAGTCGGCGCCCTTGGCATCATCGCCATCAGCCATCGCGCCGGCATCGGGAATGCCGACCACGATCAGCATCAGTGCAATTGCCACGCCGATGGCGCCCGCGACGATCAGCGCGCCCTGGCCGCCGATACCAACCAGCAGTGCCGCCATCAGGGGAGGCGCGACTGCGCCGCCGACGAAGCCTGCGAATGTATGGATCGAAAATGCGCGACCCATCTTCGACTCGTCCATATGCGCAGCGAGGATGGCGTAGTCGGCCGGATGATAGACGCTGTTGGCGAGGCCGAGCAGCGCGGCGCAGACGATCAGCGCGGGATAGCTGAGCAACAGGCCGAGCGCGATCAGCGCGCAGCCGCCGAGCATGACGCCGAGGATCAGGATCTTGCGCGCGCCGATGCGGTCGACGAGATAGCCGATCGGCGCCTGAGTGAGGCCGGAGACGACAGCGAACGTGGTGAGGGCGAAGCCGAGTTCGATATAGCCGACGCCGAGCCGGTCCTTCAGGAACGGGAACAGCATTGGCAGCACGAAGATGTGGAAGTGACTGACCCAATGCGCAGTGGAAATCGCCGTCAGCGTCCGCGTCGCCGAAGGGACGTGGTCACGCGACGCGAGATGCGAGGTCGAGGCCGGAATATCGACCATATGCGTTTCCACCCAAGGCGGCTGACGGCCGCTTTTTGCAGCCTCGAAAAGGTGCGCTATGCCTACGTTCTCAGCAGGTTAATGTCTATCAGCGCTGCGACATGCAGGTGTTGCGGCCCGTGCAGGGCGGCAGCGGGAAACGCGACCACGGCCCGGGAATGCGACATGATTAAGCATGATGACGAGCAGCCCGAATTTTAAGCCGCTGCGGATCCTGCTGTCGGAAGGCACCAGCACCTCCGCGCGGGAGGCTGTCACCGTGCTCGGCCTTGCTGGCCATATGGTGGATGTCTGCGATCCCGCCGCTGCCGGGCTGGCGCGGTTCTCGCGATTTGTCCGCATGTATCACCGCTGCCCGGGAATGCGGGAAAATCCCCTGGGCTTCCTGCGGTTCATCGAAGGCCTGCTGGCGACAGGCAACTACGACGTGCTGCTGCCAATCCACGAACAGGGCTTCCTATTCGCGAAAGTGCAGGAGCGGCTGAGGCCGCTGGCCGGCCTGGCCTTGCCGTCCTTCGCGAGCTACCGGGCGGCGCATAGTAAGGCCGGTTTCAGCCGTATGCTGAGCGAGCTTGGATTGCCGCAACCCGAGACCCAGATCGTCGCCGGCGCTGACCTGCTCCGCAACGCTGTCCGCTTCCCCTGCGTTATCAAGACCGCCATCGGCACTGCGAGCCGCGGCGTCTGGATGGTGCGCAATGATGCTGACCTTGCGCAGGCCGTGAGAGAAATTGAGACCGGCAACGGCTTTGCCGGCGAGCTGCTGGTGCAGGCTCACGCCGCGGGCGCGACCGAGAAGGCGCAGGGTGTGTTCTGCCGCGGCGAACTGGTCGGCTTTCACGTCACTCGCCAGATCATGGAAGGTGCCGGCGGCGGCGATGCCATCAAGCGCAGCGTGCGGCGCGACCGTGTGCGTGACGATCTCGCGGCCATCGGTAGGCATCTCGCCTGGCACGGCGCGCTGTCGATCGACTTCATCATGCCGGACGATGACGGCGGGCCATTCTATATCGACTGCAATCCGCGGCTGGTGGAGCCGATGGCCGCCTGGCTCGCCGGCGTCGATCTGGTCGATCTGCTGCTGCGAGTCTCGCTGGGCGAGACTCCGGCGGTCGCGCGGGCAACGCGCGAGGACGTCGTCACGCATCAGGCCATGCAGGTGCTGCTCGGCAGTGCGCAGCGCGGTGGCGACAGGCGCGATCTGCTACGCAGCTGCCGCGATATCTGGTGTCGCCGTGGCGACTATGCCGGCAGCACCGAAGAGCTCACGCCGGTGCGCATCGACTGGCTCAGCGTAGCGCCGCTGATGATAACTGCGCTGTTGCTGCTGGTGTCGCCGGGGCTGTCGCATGTGCTGGCGAAACGCGGCTGGGGCCAGCATCTGCTCGATGTCGGGACGGTTGCGGCCATCGAAAGCGAGACGTTTTAGTTTCATCCGGCCGCGTTAGAGTTGAATAGTTGCGGCAGACGCGGCCGGCTCCCTCTCCCCGCTGTGCGCGGGGAGAGGGGTGGGGTGAGGGGCGTGGCACCTCAGCCACTGTCATCTCCGCTTCTTCGATTCGATAGGTCTTGCTAGGCGGCAACTGCAGTGCGCCGCCCCTCACCCGGATCACGCGCGATGCGCGCGACCCGACCTCTCCCCGCGCAAGATGCGGGGAGAGGTAAGAGGCGATTGATGTGTATCAATGTGTGCCGCGCGGATCCGGTTATCCCAAAGTGCCCCGCACCCCTGCGAGGCCAAAGAAACCGGGATGCGCATGACAAAGCTGATGGCTGCATCGTCGTTTGCTGCGCCTTGTGCGAATGCTGCTGCGCAGCCGGGCGGCTTCCTGTCTCATCTGGGTGCCGCCGATCTGCGCCAGTTGATGGCCCTGGGCGAGCGGGTGCCCTACACTTCGCAGGATGTCCTGTTCACGCAGGGAGCGCCGGCCGGCAAATGCTTCAGTGTGGTCGAGGGTGTGGTCGGCATCTACAGGACCGAATGCGATAATCGTCGCCAGATCACAAGTTTTGCGCTGCCGGGCGACATCCTCGAGATCGCAACGCAGGGGCATCATGAAGTGTCCGCCGCTGCAATCGGTCCTGCAGTGGTGTGGGAAATCCCGCGTGAGAAATTCGCGCAATTCGCCAGTCACCGGCCCTATGTGCTGAACGAGATCGTCGCGCTGATGGCGGCCGAGATCGCCGACGCACATGACAAGATGTTCTCGCTGGGCCGCCGTGCAGCGGAAGAGAAGCTCATCGTGTTCCTGACGTACTGGCGCGACCGGCTGCTACGGCTCGGCCGCGATGTCGATCCGCTGCCGGTGCCGATGAGCCGACGCGATATCGCCGATCATCTCGGCCTCACCGTCGAGACCGTGTGCCGGACGCTGGCCAAGCTCGAACGCCGCGGCACGATCGAGATTCTGCCGGGCCGCATCCGGCTGCTCGACACCGAATCCGTCGCGGCTCCCGCTCTCGCCTGACGCCTCGCGCAGCCAGCAAGCGAGCTTCCCCCAACTTTGATTTCAATCAATTCACTGAGCGCGCCGCCGTGATTGATGGGTGCGTGCTCGGGAAAGAATCATCATGACGAACCAGACTGACAGCGTGAAGTGGATGACGATCGGCGAGGCCGGTCTGACCGTGATTCTCGCAGCCACCGTATTTCTCTCCATCATCGCAGCAGCCAAGGCGGAGGATGCGGCCTATGCCTTCCACGTGACGCTGGCCGGCTTCGCCAGCCTGGCCTCCGTATTCGTCATCCTCAATCGCTATTTCGAGCGCGGCGCATTGCCGCCGCAGGAGATCGACGGGCGGCCGAATTACAATTTCGGGCCGATCAAATTCGCCACTGTGGCTTCGGTGTTCTGGGGCATCGCCGGCTTCACGGTCGGGCTGCTGATCGCCATGCAGTTGGCGTGGCCGGACCTGAACTTCAATCTGCCCTGGACCAGCTTCGGCCGGCTGCGGCCGCTGCATACGTCGGCGGTGGTCTTCGCCTTCGGCGGTAACGTGCTGATCGCGACCTCGTTCTTCGTGGTGCAGAATACCTGCCGCACCCGGCTCGCCGGCGATCTTGCGCCATGGTTCGTGGTGTTCGGCTATAATTTCTTCATCGTCATTGCCGGCACCGGCTATCTGCTCGGCGTCACGCAATCCAAGGAATATGCCGAACCGGAATGGTATGCCGACCTCTGGCTGACCATCGTCTGGGTGACTTATCTGCTGGTGTTCCTGATGACGCTGGTGAAGCGCAAGGAGCCGCATATCTTCGTCGCCAACTGGTTCTATCTCGCCTTCATCATCACCATCGCGGTGCTGCATCTCGGCAATAACCCTGCGCTGCCCGTCTCGGTCTTCGGCTCCAAGTCCTATGTCGCCTGGGCCGGTGTGCAGGATGCCATGTTCCAGTGGTGGTACGGCCACAACGCGGTGGGCTTCTTCCTCACCGCCGGCTTCCTCGCCATCATGTATTACTTCATTCCGAAGCGCGCCGAGCGACCGGTCTATTCCTATCGGCTGTCGATCGTGCACTTCTGGGCGATCATCTTCCTCTACATCTGGGCGGGTCCGCATCACCTGCACTATTCGGCACTGCCCGACTGGACGCAGACGCTCGGCATGACCTTCTCCATCATGCTGTGGATGCCCTCCTGGGGCGGCATGATCAACGGCCTCATGACGCTGTCCGGCGCATGGGACAAGCTGCGCACAGATCCGGTGTTGCGCATGCTGGTGGTGTCGGTGGCGTTCTACGGCATGGCGACCTTCGAGGGTCCGCTGATGTCCATCAAGGTGGTCAATTCGCTCAGCCACTATACCGACTGGACCATCGGTCACGTGCATTCCGGTGCGCTTGGCTGGGTCGGCTTCGTCTCCTTTGGGGCGCTCTACTGCCTGGTGCCGTGGCTGTGGAATCGCAAGCAGCTCTACAGCCTGAAGCTGGTCGAGTGGCACTTCTGGATCGCGACGCTCGGCATCGTTCTGTACATCTCGGCGATGTGGGTGTCGGGCATCCTGCAGGGTCTGATGTGGCGCGCCTACACGTCGCTGGGCTTCCTCGAATATTCCTTCATCGAAAGCGTCGAAGCGATGCACCCGTTCTACATTATCCGTGCCGCGGGCGGCGGGCTGTTCCTGATCGGTGCGCTGATCATGGCCTGGAATTTGTGGATGACAGTGCGCGTCGGTGAGGCGGAAGAGGGCGCGCTGTCGAGCCCTGGCGCCACGTTGCAGCCGGCTGAGTGAGGATCAATCATGTCGTTCTGGAGTCGGCACCAAATCTTCGAGAAGAACTCGATCGTCTTGATCGTGGGTATCATTCTCGTCATCGCCATCGGTGGCATCGTCGAGATCGCGCCACTGTTCTATCTCAAGAGCACCATTGAGGCCGTCGAGGGCATGCGGCCCTATACACCGCTCGAACTCGCCGGGCGCAATGTCTATGTCCGCGAGGGCTGCTATCTCTGTCATTCGCAGATGGTGCGGCCGCTGCGTGACGAGGTCGAACGCTATGGGCACTATTCGCTCGCGGCGGAGAGCATGTACGACCATCCGTTCCAGTGGGGCTCGAAGCGCACGGGGCCGGATCTGGCCCGCGTCGGTGCCAAGTATTCCGATGAATGGCACGTCACGCATCTGAGCAATCCGCGCGCCATCGTGCCGCAATCGGTGATGCCGTCCTACAAGTTCCTGGCCGAGACGCCTGTCAGCACCGAGAACGTCGCCAATCATCTGCGCACCAACCGCGCGGTGGGTGTGCCCTATACGGACGATCAGATCGCCAATGCGGTGGCGGACCTGAAGACCCAGGCCGATCCCGACAATGGCGATACCGACGCGCTGCTCAAGCGCTATCCGAAATCGGTGGCACGTAACTTCGATGGCAAGCCGGGGCTGCCCACCGAGATGGACGCACTGGTGGCCTATCTGCAGATGCTGGGCACGCTGGTCGATTTCAAACTCTACAACGAAAAAGCAAACCTCCGCTGAGGAGATGGAAGCATGCGCGCAATCCTGACCGTCGAGAACTTCGCGTCGAACCTCGTCCTCACATTCTGGACGCCGGTCTTTGTCGGAATCTTCATCGCAATTCTGACTTACGCTTTGTGGCCCCGCAACAAGGCGATGTTTGACGCAGCCGCGCGTCAGCCGTTGCGAGAGGATTGATCAGATCATGAGCGATCACGAAGGTGAATTCGACAAGGCCACCGGCAAGACTACCACAGGTCACTCCTGGGACGGCATCAAAGAACTCAACACGCCGCTGCCGCGCTGGTGGGTGATGACTTTCTATCTCACCATCGTTTGGGCGATCGGCTATTGGGTCGTGTATCCGTCCTGGCCGCTGGTGCAGAGCTACGCGACGGGCGTCATGGGCTATTCGTCACGCGCGGATGTCGCTGTCGATCTCGCTAATCTCGAGAAGATCCGCGGAGGCAAGATGGCGGCGCTCGGCGCTGCACCGCTCGCGGACATCGAGAAGGATCCGGCGCTGCTGGCACTGGGGCGTGCCAGAGGCCGTGTGGTGTTCGGCGACAATTGCGCGCCGTGTCACGGCACTGGTGCGGCCGGTGCCAAGGGCTTCCCCAACCTGAACGATGACGACTGGCTGTGGGGCGGCACGCTGGAGCAGATCGAGAAGACAATCCAGTTCGGCGCGCGTTCCGCCCATGCGGAATCGCATGAAGGATCGATGCTGGCCTTTGGCCGCGAAGGCGTGTTGAAGAAGCCGGAGATCGAGACGGTTGCGAACTACGTGCGCTCACTGTCCGGATTGCCGACGGCCAAGGGTTACGACGCGAATGCCGGCCAGAAACTGTTCGCTGACAACTGCGCTTCGTGTCACGGCGACGCCGGCAAGGGCAATCCCGACATGGGGGCGCCGAACCTGACCGACAACATATGGCTCTACGGTTCGGACGAGGCGACCATCGTCGAGACCATCACCAATGGCCGCAACGGCGTGATGCCAGCCTGGATTGGCCGTCTCGATCCGGCGACCATCAAGGCACTGACGATCTATGTCCATTCGCTGGGGGGTGGACAATAAGTCATAGCGCGCGCGGCCAATCCCGCGCGTGCCTTTGACGTACATCAATTGCATCGCACCGGCGAAGTCTAGGGTCATTCCAAGGACGAGAGTGACCTTCATGAACAAGCCTGTTACGCCCCAGGAATTCGACTACGGCCCGCTCTATGCGGCGCAGAAAAAAGTCTATCCGCAGAAGGTCTCCGGCAGGTATCGCAACGTCAAATGGGCGCTGATGGCGGTCTGCCTTGGCGTCTATTATCTGCTGCCCTTCGTGCGTTGGAACCGCGGTCCCGGTGCCCCCGATCAGGCGGTGCTGGTCGATCTGCCGAACAGTCGCTTCTATTTCTTTTTCATCGAGCTGTGGCCGCAGGAAGTTTATTTCTTCACCGGCCTGCTGATCCTTGCCGCCCTCACGCTGTTCCTGATGAATGCCATCGGTGGTCGCGTCTGGTGCGGTTATCTCTGTCCGCAGACAGTCTGGACCGACTTGTTTTTCGCCGTCGAACGCCTGATCGAAGGCGACCGCCGCGAGCGGATGAAGAAGGAGGCCGAAGGGCTCACGCTGCAGCGTGTCGTCGAACTGACGATGAAGCATTCGATCTGGCTCCTGATCGCATGGTGGACCGGCGGCGCCTGGGTTCTCTATTTCAACGATGCGCCGACGCTGGTGAGGGAACTCGTGACGTTCCAGGCGCCGGCGCTGGCTTATATCTGGATCGCGATCCTGACGGCAACGACCTACACACTGGCCGGCTGGATGCGCGAGCAGGTCTGTCTCTATATGTGCCCGTGGCCGCGCATCCAGGCGGCGCTGACCGACGAGTGGGCGCTCAATGTCACCTACAAGACCGATCGCGGCGAGCAGCGCACCTCGCTGAAGAAGGCGGCCGAGCTGCGCGCGCTCGGCCAGCCTGCAGGCGACTGCATCGACTGCTATCAATGCGTCAACGTCTGCCCGGTCGGCATCGATATCCGCAACGGCCTGCAGATGGATTGCATCCAGTGCGGATTGTGTATCGACGCCTGCGACGGTGTGATGAGCAAGATCGGCCGGCCGACCCGGCTGATCGGCTACGACACCGACATCAACATTGCCAGGCGCAAGGCGGACAAGTCAGAAATCTATCGCATCATTCGCCCGCGCACCGTGGCCTATGTCGGCATGATTGTCGCTGTCGGTGCGGTGATGCTCTACGCGCTGCTGAACCGCTCGCTGCTCGACATCAACGTGCTGCACGATCGCAATCCGGTTGCGGTGCGCCTGAGCGACGGCTCGATCCGCAATGCCTATACGGTGCGCCTCTTGAACAAGCGTGGCGCCGGCCGCGTGGTCACGCTCGATGTCAAAGGGCCGGTTAACGCTACGGTGCATGTGGTGGGCATGGATGCGGTGTCTTCGGGCTGGCCGGAGATCGTGCTTGGCCGCGACCAGACCACCGAGCTGCGCGTACTGGTGACGGCGCCCGCGGCAATCAATTCCGAGAAGTCGCTCCCGCTCGTGATGCGTGTCACCGATGCCGTCCATGGCGACATGGCGTCGGCGACCGATCATTTCGTTGCACCGTGAAGGAGAACAGCATGAGCGCCGCCGTTGCCGCACCTCGTCCGATCACCGGCCGGTTCGTCCTGATCTGCCTGGTTTTGTTTTTCGGCATGATCATCGGCGTCAATGTCGTCATGATGAAATTCGCGCTGGAGACGCTGCCGGGTGTCGAAGTGGATAGTCCCTATACAGCGAGCCTCGCTTACGGCAACGAGATCGAGGCCGCGCGCGGCCAGAGCAGTCGCGGCTGGAAGGTCAGCGCGCATGTCGAGCGCGATGCTGCAGGTGATGCCGCGGTCCGTGTCGAAGCGCGCGATCGTCACGGCAATCCGATCACGGGGCTGAGTTTCACCGGGCGGCTGGAGCGGCCGGCCGATCGTCGCGCGGACCGGCCGGTTGAGCTGATCGGGGCCGGGGGCGTGGTCTATCGCGGCAAGGTCGCCGAACTTGCGCCGGGACTGTGGGATCTGGTGCTTGAAGGCGAGGCCGGCGGACAGCGCATGTTCCTGTCGAAGAACCGCCTCGTGCTGAAATAGGTCCAACCATGCAGTCCCTCGTCGTCCTCGTGCCGCTGGCGCTCGCGCTTGGGTTGCTCGGCCTCTGGGCCTTCATGTGGTCGCTGAAAAGCGGACAGTATGAGGATCTGGAAGGTGCGGGATGGCGCGCGATTCTCGATGAGGATCCGCCGGCGAAGAAGCCTGGCGATCCGGCCTGAGGCCGTCTGCCGTTCATTTTCTTACCGTTACAACTTTATCGTCATGCCTTTGCCGCGTGCTGCCTCTGCAGGGCGCCTGCTGGCGTCTGCTGTGCGCTCGGCGCATACTCCCGGGAACGGATTTTGCACGCGTTGGGCCGGTCAAGAACGGCGCGATGCGCCTCACCAGAGAGAAATGAAGCACTATGTATGATGTGATCGTCGTCGGCGGTGGATCTGCCGGCGCTGCCGTGGCTGCCAGGCTCTCCGAAAATCCCGCCACGCGCGTGCTGCTGCTGGAAGCCGGCCTCGACTGGCGCGCGGTGGATGCGCCGTGGGAAGTCACCACGGCGAACCCGATCCCGATCATTCACCAGCGCGAATTCCAGGAGAAGTGGCAGTGGCCGCAGCTGCATTCGCGTCGCGTTGCCGGGCAGGACCAGCGCTTCTACTGGCGCGGCAAGGGTCTCGGCGGCTCGTCGATGATGAACGGCCAGATCGCGATCCGCGGTGTCGCCGACGCATTCGACGAATGGGCGTCGCTGGGGTGCACCGGCTGGTCGGCGAAGGAGATCATGCCGTTGTTCTCGGTGATTGAGGACGATCTGGACTTCGGCGACAGGCCCGGCCACGGCCGCGGCGGTCCGCTGCCGGTCTACCGTGCGCCGCCGGAGACATGGGGGCCGATCGACAAGGGCTTGCGCGATGCAGCACTGGCCTCGGGTTATGCGTGGTGCGACGACGTCAACGGGCCGGATGGCGAGGGCGTTGCCTGCTACCCGATCAACAGTCGCAAGCTGCGTCGCATCTCCACCAATGAAGCCTATCTCGAACCGGCGCGCGGCCGCGCCAATCTCGAAATCCGCGGTCATGCGCTGGTCGACCGCGTTGTGATCAAGGACGGTCAGGCGACCGGTGTGATCGTGCACTTCGAGGGGCAGGGCACGCAGGAAATCAGCGCGCGCGAGATCGTGCTATGCGGTGGCTCGATCCACAGCCCGGCGATCCTGCTGCGCTCGGGCATCGGTCCGGCGGACGAGCTGAAGGACATGGGCATCGCTGTCGAGTGCGATCTGCCCGTCGGCCGGAATTTCTTCGATCATCCGCTGTTTCGCACCACCCTCAAGCTGCAGGATGCCGTCGCGCCAAAGGATCGGGACACCCGCCACACCAATTGCTGTGTAACTTACTCGTCGGGCTTGGCCGAGGGCGGCAAACGCGACATGATCCTGATCGCGTTCAATCACCGTGGCATCGGCAATCCCGGTGCCATCGGCGCCGGCCTGTTCAATGCGTTCTCACGCGGCACGCTGAAGCTCGCATCGACCGATGCGTCGATCGACCCGATCGTCGAGGAGAACATGCTGGCAGACCCCCGCGACATGCTGCGGATGGTCGATGCCGTGAAGCGGCTTGCCGTGATCACCACGCAGCCGGCGCTGGCCGGCATCGCGGACTGGATCCGCCTCACCGATACCGACATGACGCTGCCGCAGGCGGCGGCGTTGCCGACGCGCGAGCTTGAAGCCGTGCTGCGCCGTGACACCGGCGATATCCAGCACGCCGCCGGCACCTGCCGCATGACCGGCTTCAAGGATACGGGTGGCGTGGTCAATCCGGATGGCACCGTGAAGGGCCTCAAGGGTCTGCGCATTGCCGATGCGTCGATCATGCCGTCGGATTGCCGCGCCAACACTCATTTCACCACGGTGGTGATCGGCGAAGCCATTGCGCGCATGATGATGCGCAGGTCGAATGTAGCGTCGCCCGTCGTGGCGATGGCGAAGTAAGAACGCGCAACGCAAGCGCTCAAGAGTGACCGAAGGACAATTCATGTTGAACACTACCGAAACCCAGATCATCGACTGGCTCGCGTCCCAGAAGCAGCCGATGATCGACCTGCTGCGCGACGTCGTGAACATCGATTCCGGCTCCTTCGACAAGGAAGGTGTCGATGCCGTCGGCGCTCGTTTCGAACAGCACTTCGCCGAATACGGCATCGAAACCTGGCGCGAGCCTCATGATGTCTATGGCGATGCCGTGCATGGGCTGATCACCAAACCCGGCAGCAACGAAAAGCCGATCCTGCTGATGGGCCATCGCGATACCGTGTTTCCCAAGGGCGAAGTCGCCAAGCGCCCCTTCACTATTAAAGGCAATCTGGCCCATGGGCCTGGTGTTGCCGACATGAAGGCCGGCGTCGTCATCAACGTATTCGTGGCCGCCGCGCTAAAGAAGTTCGATGCTGCGCCGTGCCCCATCAAGCTGCTGATCACCGGCGATGAGGAGATCGCGTCGCGCTCGTCACGGCCGATCATCGAGCGCGAGGGCCGTGCGGCGCGCGCCGTCTATAATTCGGAACCGGGACGTCCGACCGGCAATATCACCACCGGCCGCAAGGGCGGCGTGTTCATGCGCTTCGAGGTATTCGGCAAGGCCGCGCATTCCGGCAACAATTTCTCGGTGGGCATCAGTGCCATCGGCGAACTCGCGCACAAGATCGTGCAGATTCATGCGCTGACCGATATGGACAAGGGCATCACGCTGAATGTCGGCCTGGTGTCCGGCGGACAGTCGGTCAACACCACGGCGCCGCATGCCGAAGGCGAGATCGATTTCCGTTACATCGATCCGGCCGATCGCGCGACCATCATGGACGCGATTGAAAAGATCATCGCAACATCGACCGTGCCGGGCACGACGGCAAAGCTGCACATCAACGGCGAATTCCTGCCGCTGGTGCAGGACGCCGCTGCAAAAACGATGTTCGAGGCCTATCAGGCTGCAGCTGTGGATTCCGGGCTCACCACGCTGACGGGTGAATTCGCCGGCGGCTGCGCAGATTCCGGTTTCACCGCCAGCGTCGGCACGCCGACATTGTGTGGGCTCGGCCCGGTCGGCGGCAATGTCCATACCGACCTGGAGTGGCTGGATATCGAGAGTATCGTTCCGCGTGCACAGACACTGGCGCGGGCGATCCTGCGCACGGAGATCTGACGACGGGAGATGCCGCATGGCATGGTTCTGGCACGGCGATGGTTGCTGACAACGCCTTTGTTTGAAGAGACACTCGCCTGATCATGACATCATCTTCTCCCAATACTTCGGTTCCCACCCATCTCGAAGCCGATGTTCTCGTGATCGGCGCCGGTGGTGCCGGCATGTATGCGGCGCTGGAAGCGGCGAAGGGTGGCGCGTCCGTCATTCTTGCCGATCGCAGTTTGATCGGGCGCGGCGGCGCCACTGTCATGGCGCAGATGACGGTCGCAGCCGCTTTGGGCGAGCAGACACCAGATCACTGGGAACATCACTTTGCCGATACGCTCGCGGCCGGCCGCGGGCTCTGCGACGAGCGGCTCGCTGCACTGCTCTGCGAAGATGGCCCGCAGCGGTTGCGCGAGATGGATGCGTGGAAGGTCGGCTGGGCGCGCGAGGACGGCCATATCAAACAGGCGCAGGCGCCGGGACATGATCGGCCGCGCTGTGCCTATGTGGATTTTCTTTCCACCGGTCCGGCGGTGTCGAAGACGCTGCGCACGCAGCTGAACAATGCGAGCGGCATTCGTCGCATCGGCGATCTTACTATCGTCGATATCGCATTGCGTAACGGCGAGGCTTGTGGCGCCACGGCGCTGCATCTGCCAACCGGGCAGACGGTGACTTTGGCCGCTAAGGCTGTGATCATCGCCACGGGCGGGCTCACCGGTCTCTATCGGCGTAACAGTGCGTCGTCGAATATGGGCGGCGACGGTTATGCGCTTGCACTCCGCGCCGGCGCCGAACTCATCGATATGGAATTCGTGCAGTTCTTCCCGATCGGTCATCTCGCGCCGCGGCTCGTCGGCATGGATCCGATCATGTGGGACCCGTTTCGTTACAAGCTTGGCGGCAAGCTGCTCAATTCCGAGATGCGCGAATTCGAAGAGGACTATGCGACGCGCGACAAGCGCAGCGACGGCACCTATGTGCTGACGCGCGATCTCGCCACCTATGCGATGACCAAGGAGGTCGAAGCCGGCCGCGGCAGCCCCGCCGGCGGCGCCTATCTCAGCTTCCAGCATGTGCCGGAAGCTGAAATTCGCAAGGCATTCGGGCCGGTGGTGGACCGGCTCGCCGAAAACGGCATCGATCTCGCGCAGCGCCCGGTCGAGGTGGCGCCGATCGCGCATTATCATATGGGCGGCATTCGTGTGGACGAGATGATGGCGACCGGCGTGCCTGGCCTCTATGCCTGCGGCGAAGCGGTCGGCGGTGCCAATGGTGCCAACCGGCTGTCGGGCAATGCGATCACCGAAGCCTTCGTGTTCGGCGCGCGTGCAGGCCGCAGTGCTGCAGAGCGCGCGAAGCAGAATGCGTCGATGTGGTCAGCCGATGCTGCCAAGCCGGCAATCGATCTGCTGCGCAGTGCCAGCAAACGTGATGCGCCAAATCCCGCAGCGGTGATCGTGAAGCTGCAGGCCGTGATGGCCGACGATGTCGGCCCGTTCCGCACCGATGCGAAACTGCGTTCTGCGATATCGGCCATCGCGCAATTGAAGTCCGATATCGGCGATACGCCGTTCGCGTCGACCGAAGCCTTCGATCCCGTGCTGGCCGACTGGCTCGATCTCCGCAACATGCTCGCCGTCGCGCAATCCGTCGTCGTGCCGGCACTCGCGCGTACGGAAAGCCGCGGCGCCCATCAGCGCGACGATCATCTCGGTCTGGATGATGCGTGGAGCGTCAACCAGATCGTGGCACTGTCGGGCAGCGACATGACCCTGCGCAAAGTGATGCCGACCACCGGAAAGGCTGCCGCATGAAGGCGACACTTAGCATTCAGCGCGGCGCCTTCGGTGAAGCGCCGCATCAGGACATGTTCGACATTCCCTTCGAACACGGCCAGTCCATTCTCGACGGCTTGCGTGCCATCAGGCGCAGCATGGATCCCTCACTGGCGTTTCGCTTCTCCTGCATCAATGCGAATGCGTGCAAGGAATGCATGATGCTGATCGATGGCAAGGTCGATTACGCCTGCACGGTTCGGCTCAAAGAGGGAATGACGACGCTGGCGCCGCTGCCGAAAAAGGCGCTGATCCGCGATCTCGTCACCGAAATCGCACCGCCTGATGAACGGCTGATGCTGCGGTCCTGAATAATTGTCTGCCTGCGCGGCGATCAGGCTGATTAATTTATAGTCGTTCTAATCTGGGAAGAACCGCGTCGGCGACCTTCAATCCGATAGATCAGCGGCTCCGTCGCGGCTGCTGTTCGCTGCGACAATGCGCTGCATCATGGCAATAAACGCAGTCTGTTCCGTCTTGGTGAGGTTGCCGAGCGTGGCGCGGTGCGCCTCGCGTGCGGCGGTTTCGATCTTGTCGAGCAGGGCTGCACCGGCCGGTGTGAGCCGGCAGACGCGGGCGCGGCGGTCGTCGTCGCTGACCGGACGCTCGACCAGTCTGCGTGCTTCGAGTCGCTTCAGCGCGCCGGTCGTGGTCGTGCGATCCAGAGCAATATCAGCAGCTAAGCTGGTTTGATCGGCCGTTCCCCGCGCCGCCAATGCGGACAGCAGGCTGTATTGGAGTGGCGTCATCTCGAAGGCACTGCAGGCTTCCTGGAACAGCGCGACATGGATCTGGTGTAGCCGCCTGATCAAAAATCCCGGTCGCTGGGCCAGCGGCCAGGGCTTGTGGACGGGCTTGTCACGGCGCGGCTTGGCCTGGGGCAACGCAGTCTCTCCTTGTGTCGGCTACGGCTCGTATGGTGCGAGCGCGTTGAAAAACTACCGCATCGCAATGTTTATGGCACGGACTTTGCTTTTGTAAAATACGAAGTATGCTTCGTATTTTGGTGGATCTCTAATGTCCGCCGGAACGCAAGGAGACCGCCATGTCCGTTACCGCCTCATTCGACCTGCTGCTGCGCGGTGGTCGTGTTATCGATCCCGCCGCCGGTGTTGACGGCATCAAGGATGTCGCCATTCGCAATGGCAAGATCGCCGCCGTGCAGTCCGATATTTTGCCGACCAGCGCGAAGGAAGTGGTGGATGTGACCGGCAAGCTGGTGCTGCCGGGCATGATCGATACCCATGCGCACGTCTATCAGTATGTCAGTGGCCGTTTCGGCATGCAGCCCGACATGGTCGGCGTGCAATCCGGCGTCACCACGCTGATCGACCAGGGCGGCCCGTCCTGCATGACGCTGCCCGGCTTTCGTCACTTCATCGCCGAGCCCGCGAAATCGCGGGTCTACGCGTTCCTGTCGGCCTATCTCGTCGGTGGTCTTGAAGGCCACTTCTATCCCAACCTCTACAGCCCGGATGGCGTCGATATCGACGCGACCGTGAAATCGGCGGTGGCCAATCGCGATCTCGTTCGCGGCATCAAGGCCCATGCGGAAATCGGCGGCTTCGCGCGCTGGGGCATTCGCGTGATGGAAATGGCGGCCGAAATCGGCAAGCGCGCGGAATTGCCGGTTTACGTGCATTTCGGCCAGCTCTGGGGTCTGCCGGAATCGGGCAACAACGGCGAAGACGTCGATACGATTCTGGAGCGCGTGATTCCGCTGCTGAAGGAAGGTGACGTGCTTGCGCACCCGTTCACGCGGCATCCCGGCGGCTTCGTCAATCGCGAAGGCGAGGTGCATCCGGTGATCCAGGCGGCGATCGATCGTGGCCTCAAGATCGATGTCGGCCATGGCAGCCACTTCTCCTATCGCCTCGCCAAGAAGGCGATTGCCGCTGGCATCGTGCCGAACACACTCGGCGCCGACATCCACGGTTACAACACGGAGGTGCCTGCGCCTGCCGGCACGCCGGATGAGCACGAGGATGACGAGAACCATCCGTTCAAGGGCCAGGCTAAGTTCAGCCTGGTGCAGGCGATGAGTTCGATGATTTCGCTCGGTCTCACGCTCGAACAGGTGGTGCCGATGGTGACGTCGAACCCGGCCAAGATGATCGGCCTGTCCGACAAGATCGGTTCGCTCAAGGTCGGCATGGATGCCGACGTTTCGGTGCTCGTCGAGAAACCCGGCCGTTACGTCTTGCGTGACAACGAGAATACCGACGTGATTGCGAATGGGCTGCTGCAGCCGGCCTTCTGCCTGCGTGCAGGCACCCGCTTCGATCCGATCGCTCCGATCCTGCCTCAGGCCGTTGCGGCCTGAGCTTTGCAAGCCAGCTCGCTAGTCAATCCGGAAGACGCCGGGAGTTCGTCGATGCGCAATGAGCGAGATATCTCGCCCGCCGCGCCTGCCTCAAAGCAGGGCGTCGGCGCGCGCGTGCCGCGCAAGGAGGACGATCGCCTCATGCGCGGGCGCGGGCAATTCGTCGGCGATATCAGGCTGGCGGGATTGCAGGACGTCGCTTTTGTCCGCAGTCCACTGGCGCATGCGCGAATCCGGGCGATCCATATTCCGGAACGCTATCGCGACGTGGTGTTCACGTCCGCAGATCTTGTCGGTATCAAGCCGATCCGCGCGATTACGGGGCTGGCCGGTTTCAAGCCGTCCGATCAACCCATTCTGGCCACCGACAAAATTCGTCAGGTCGGCGAACTCGTCGCCATGTGCGTCGCGCCGACGCGTGCCGAAGCCGAGGATATCGCGGCCTCCGTCACGCTCGATCTCGAAGAGCTTCCCGCCGTCTACGATATGCTCAAGGCGCGTGAGCCCGGCTCGCCTCTGGTGCATGAACACTGGGGCGACAACGTCTTTCTCGAAAGCTTCTTCGAACTCGATATTACCCAGGCTCTCGATGCGCCGATCAAGGTGACGCGCGAGATCTCGACCGCGCGACAATGCATGTCGCCGCTCGAAGGTCGGGGTGTCATCGCCACGTTCGATCATCGTCTCGATCAGCTCACGCTCTATACGGGCAGCCAGATGCCGCACATTGTGCGCAACGGTTTGTCCGATTGCCTTGAGATGGATCAAGGACAGATCAGAATTGTCTCGCCGGATGTCGGGGGCGGCTTCGGTCACAAGGGCATCTTGCTGCCGGAAGAAGTCTGTCTGTCATGGCTCACCATGAAGCGCGGCTTCCCGGTGCGCTGGATCGAGGATCGCCGCGAGCATTTGGTCGCCAGTTCCAACTGCCGCGAGCATCACTACAAGATCACCGTCTATGCCGATCGCGACGGCACGCTGCGCGGCATCGACTGCGAAGCAACGGTCGATTCCGGTGCCTATTCTTCCTATCCATTCTCGGCCTGCCTCGAAGCGGCGCAGGTGGTCAGCATTTTGCCCGGCCCCTATCAGATGCGGGCCTATCGCTGCCGCACCTATTCGGTCGCGACCAACAAATGTCCGATCCTGCCCTATCGCGGCGTCGCCCGCACCGGCGTCTGTTTCGCGCTGGAATTGATGCTCGATCTGGTCGCCGCTGAAGCGGGGCTTGAGCCCGGCGACGTCCGTCTGCGCAATCTGGTCCGGCCGGAGCAGATGCCGTTCGACAACATCACCAAGAAGCATTTCGACAGTGGCGATTATCCCGAGGCGCTGCGCCGCGCTGTCGCGCAGATCGATATCGAGGACATCCGCGCGCGGCAGCGCAAGGGCGAGCCCGATGGACGCCTGATCGGCGTCGGCCTCTCGATCTATTGCGAGCAAGCCGCACATGGCACCTCGGTCTATTCCGGCTGGGGCATTCCCATGGTGCCCGGCCATGAACAGGCCACCGCGCGACTGACGCCGGATGGTGGACTCGAACTGAAGGTCGGGGTGCATTCGCACGGTCAGGGTCTGGAGACGACGCTGTCACAGGTCGCATTCGAGATGCTCGGTGTCGATGTCGGCAAGATTCGCGTGGTCCATGGCGACACGGCGATGACGCCTTATTCGACCGGCACCTGGGGCTCGCGCTGCATGGTGATGGCCGGCGGCGCGGTGGCGACGGCGTGCCACGAACTCGGCGAGCGCGCCAAGAAGATCGGCGCCAAGCTGCTGCAGGTCGATGAAGCCAATGTCGTGCTGGTCGACGGCGAAATCCGCGGGCCCAATGGCAGCGTGACGCTGAAGGAAATCGCCCACACTTGGTATCGCCGCCCGCAGGATCTGCCCGGGGATGTCGATCCCGGCGGCCTGGAGGCGACCTCCGGTTACAAGCCGCAGCGTGACAGCGGCACGTTCAGCTATGCCGCCCATGCGGTCACCGTCGCCGTCGATCCTGATTTGGGCGATGTGGAAATTCTCGATTACGTCATCGTTGAGGACGGCGGCGTGCTGGTCAATCCGATGATTGTCGACGGCCAGATCTATGGCGGTCTCGCGCAGGGCATCGGCACAGCGCTGTATGAGGAGATGCCGTTTGATCGCGCCGGTCAGCCGCTGAATACGACGCTCGCTGACTATCTGCTGCCCGGTCCGACCGAAGTGCCGATGCCGTGGCTCGACCACATGGAGACGCCGTCGCCTTACACCAAGTTCGGCGTCAAGGGCATCGGCGAAGGCGGGGCCATCGCGCCGCCGGCGGCTATAGGCAATGCGGTGAACGATGCGCTGCGCGGTCTCGGCGTCGAGATGCTGCAGTCGCCGATCACGCCGCGCCGCGTGCTGCAGGGCATTCTCGCAGCGCGCGATGCGAAGAGGACCGCCGCATGAAGCCGGCACCTTTCGCCTATGAGCGCCCGCGCGACGTCGCCTCGGCCTTAGCCGCAATGGCTGGCGATGGCGTGATCAAGATCATGGCCGGAGGCCAGTCGCTCGGGCCGATGCTGAATCTGCGTCTGGTGGCTCCCGACACCATCGTCGATATCACCGGCCTCGCCGAGCTGAAGCATGTGGAAGTCGCCGGCGATGAGCTGGTGATCGGCGCCTGCGTCACCCATGCCGATATCGAGGATGGCCGCATTCCCGACGTCACCCGCGGCGCGATGCAACGCGTGGCCTCCGCCATCGCCTATCGCGCGGTGCGCAACCGCGGCACCGTCGGTGGTTCGCTCAGCCATGCCGATCCGTCCGCGGACTGGGTCTCCACTTTCGCCGCACTTGGCGCGACGCTGTCGCTGCGTAGTGCAAGCGGAGCGCGGCGTGTTGCGATGAAGGATTTCATGCTGGGTGCGCTGGAAAGCGTGCTGCAGCCCGGCGAGATGCTGGAAGCCGTGCGCGTGCCGGCGATGTCTCGCTCCGCGCGCTGGGGCTATGTGAAGAGCTGCCGCAAGACGGGCGAGTTCGCCCATGCCATTGGCGCGGTGCTGATCAATCCAGAAGCTGGCAAGGCACGTATCGTCATTGGCGCAGTCGAAGCCGCGCCGATCATCGTTGAGAATGCCGAAGAACTGTTCGGCGGGCGTATCACCAGCGATTTCAAGTCGCGCTTCGACGCGCGCGTCGCCGACACCCTGCTGTCGAAGGGCGGCATGAGTGATGCTGCGGACCGGCACATCCATGTCACCATTCTGCGCCGGGCTGTTGCGGAGGCCGCGGCATGAACTCGGTCGAACTCACCGTTAACACCCGTGCCGTGAAGAGGGATGTCGAGCCGCGCACGAGTCTCGCCGACCTGATGCGCGACACGCTCGATCTCACGGGGACGCATCTCGGCTGCGAGCATGGCGTCTGCGGCGCCTGCACGATCCTGGTCGATGGCGTACCGACGCGCTCCTGCATCACCTATGCGGTGGCCTGCGACGGCGCTGACGTCACCACCATCGAAGGTCTTGATGATGACGAGATTGCCACGGAGCTGCGCGCCGCCTTTACCCGCGAACACGCGTTGCAATGCGGCTACTGCACGCCGGGCATGCTGGTCTCGGCGCGCGATCTGGTGAAGCGCCTGCCGGATGCTGACGAGAAGCAGATCCGCATCGGCATGTCAGGCAATCTCTGCCGTTGCACTGGATATGTCGGCATCGTCCGCGCCGTGCAGTCGGTCATCACAGAGCGCCGCGCGCGCGATATCGCGCCGGAGCCGGATGCTGGCCGCAAGGTGCTGGGGCCGGCGGGTTCGGGACACAAAGCCTGTGTCAGCTCCCAGAAGCTGATGCCCGCGCAGCCTGCTGTATCCGAACCGGCTGCAGCCATCGCACCGCTGGACATTCCAGACTTCACGCCATCGACCACGCTGGATCAACAGTTCACCGTCGCGCATCCACCTGCAAAAGTCTTTGCACTGTTCGATGACATCGCGGCCGTCGCCTCGTGCCTGCCGGGCGCCACGCTGGTGGGCACGCCCAGACCTGAGCGGGTCGAAGGCGCGATCCGCGTCAAGATCGGACCGATCTCGGCCAATTTCAACGGTGCCGCGCGCGTCGAATGCGACGAGGCCAATCTCTCCGGCCGCATTCTCGGCGTCGGCAACGACCAGCGCAGCCGCTCCACTACGCAAGGCGAGATTCGTTACCGGCTTGTGCCGCAGGATGACGGCGTGGCCACGCGTGTGGAGCTTTCCATCGGTTACAGCCTCACCGGCATGCTGGCGCAGGTCGGTCGCAGCGGGTTGGTGCGCGATCTCGCGGCGCGGCTGGTCGCGGAATTCGCCGGCAATCTCGATCGCCGCCTGTCGGGCGATGCGACATCGGCGCCGTCAGCGGCAGCCGATCTGAATGGTGTTTCGTTGATCCTCGGTCTCCTGCGTGAGCGCGCGACGAATGTCGTTCGCCGCCTCACCGGGCGCGGAGGATCGGCGTGAGAGATCGACGTTCGCGCGGACATGCGAGCGGCGGGGTTTGGACTGCGCAAGTTTCATCAGCGTAACACTGGAGGACCACATGATACGGACCATCAAAGCCGCCTCGGCGACGGCCCTGGCAATTGCTTTCCTGAGCAGCGCTGCGACTGCGCAAACCATCAAGATCGGCGTCAACGAACCGCTGACCGGCGCCTTTGCCGCGTCGGGCACGTATGTCGTTAACGGCGCCAAGATCGCCGCCGACGAAATCAACGCCAAGGGCGGCCTGCTCGGCAAGAAGATCGAACTCGTCATCGAGGACAACAAGAGCAACCCGACCGAAGCCGCTGCCGTCGCCGAAAAGCTGATCACCCGCGACAAGACGCCGGTGATGCTCGGCGCCTGGGGCTCGAGCCTCACGCTGGCGGTAATGCCGAAGCTCGTCGAATACGAAACCGCGATGGTCGTCGAGACCTCGTCGGCGAGCAAGATCACCACCTCGGGCAATCCTTACGTGTTCCGCATCTCGCCGCCGTCTTTCGTGGAAGCGGCCGCCTTCAAGAACATCGTCGACAAGCTGGCGTTGAAGAAGGTGGATTTTCTTGTGATCAACAATGACTGGGGCCGCGGCACCGCCGAGGACTTCAGCAAGATGATGAAGGAGAAGGGCATCACCATCGGCTTGGTCGAGACCATGGATCAGTCAGCGCAGGACATGAGCGCGCAGCTCGCCAAGATCAAGGCAACGGACTCCGAGACCGTGATCATCACCGCCGCGGTCGACCAGCTCACGCTGATCTTCAAGCAGGCCGCAGCACTCGGCCTGAAGAAGCGCATCATCACCACCGGTGGTTCGCAGAACCCCGACCAGATCATCGCGCAGGCCGGTGCCGCCGCGAACGACACCATGCATCTGACGACCTTCCTGCCCTGGATGCCGGAGAAGACGCCGAATCCGGAAGCCACCACCTACTTCATCGGTGAGTGGAAGAAGCGCGGCTTCGATTTTGCCGGCTGCACCGAGAGCTTCCGCGGCTATGACGGCATCCGCACCATCGCGGCAGCCATTGAAAAGGCCGGCAAGGCCGAGCCGGCAGCGATCAAGGATGCGCTCTGGAAGATCGACGTCAAGGGCCTGAACGGCGACATCGTGTTCAAGAAGTCGGGCCCGGCCGGTTCGGAGAGCGGCCAGAGCTTCCCGAACGTCTATCTGGTCGAAATCACCGGCGGCAAGATCGTGATGAAGGATCTCTGAAGCTTCCACGCTCCGGCCATGAGCTCCCTCGCCCCTCGCTTGCGGGAGAGGGCCGGGGTGAGGGGCTACTTCAAGGTGGAATACTGGCTCCCCCTCACCCGGATTACTCGCTTCGCTCGCAATCCGACCTCTCCCCGCAAGCGGGGAGAGGTTAGTCAACCACTGAGATTGGATTACCCGTGGACCAGCTCCTGCAACACCTCGTCAACATGCTCGTGCTCGGCGGCACCTACGCCCTGCTGGGCATCGGACTGACGCTGATCTTCGGCATCATGAACGTGGTGAACTTCACCCACGGTATCCTCTACACGTTCGGCGCCTATATGATGTTCATTGTCGTGCATCAGCTCGGTCTGAATTTCTTTGTCGCGCTGCCGGTAGCGATTGTCGCGGGCTGGCTGCTGGGCGCGGTCATCGAGATCACGCTGCTGCGGCCGCTGCGCGGCGCCGATATCGACACTACCATGCTGGTGATGATCGGTGCCTGGATCGCGATGCAGTCCGGCGCGCTGTGGATCTGGGGTGGCGTCGCCAAGTCCATCGACAATCCGTTTCCCGATGCGCCACTGGTGATCGGGCCCGTGTCCGTGTCCTGGCTTCGCCTGTTCGTGCTGTTCGCCGCCGCGCTGCTGATCGTGCTTGCCTACTCGCTGATCAATCTCACGAAACTCGGCAAGGCGATGCGCGCGACCTTCCAGGATTCCGACACCGCGGCGCTGATGGGCGTCAATGTCAGCCTGATCTACACCTCGACCTTTGCCATTGGCTCGAGCCTTGCGGCCGCTGCCGGCGCGTTGCTCGGTCCGGTCTATGTCGTGTTCCCGCAGATGGGCGATCTTGCTGCGGTGAAGGCCTTCGCCATCGTCATCCTCGGCGGTCTCGGCAATATCACCGGCGCCGTCATCGGCGGCTTCATTCTCGCACTCGCTGAAGAGCTCGGTGCCGGCTACGTCTCGTCGGGCTATCGCGATGCCATGGGCTTCCTGATCATCATCATGGTGCTGATCTTCAAGCCGACAGGACTGTTCGCACGGGCGGAGCGCGTCGGATGAAACAGATTGTCACGCTCCTCTGTCTTGCCTTCTTCATCTCTGTGCCGATGTGGCTGACGGATCCGTATCTGCTCAATGCGCTGATCACGACCGGCATCTTCATCATCGGCGCCATGAGCCTCAATCTGCTGCTCGGCTTTACTGGACAGCTCAGTCTTGGCCATATCGCCTTCTTCGGCATCGGCGCCTATGTCAGCGCGTTGACCTCGCTGGGCTTCGATGTGCCGATCTACGGTGACTTCCACATCGTCCACGTGCCGTGGCCGCCGATTGCAGGCTTCTTTCTGGCGATCCTCATTTCGGGCTTCTGCGGCTATCTGGTCGGACGCCTGTCCTTCAGCGTGCGCGGCGCTTACTTCGTCATCGTCACGATCTCGTTCGCCGAAGTTGTCAGGCTGGTGGCCCTGAACTGGGTCGAGCTGACGCAGGGCCCGCTGGCGCTGACCAATATTCCGTCGATCACCATAGGTCTGCCGGGGCTTGGCTATCTCGTGCTGAAGACGAAATTTCACAACTACTATCTGGTATTGGCCGTTGCTGCGATCTCCTACTTTCTGATTTCGCGCCTCGTTCACTCTCATTACGGCCGGGCCATGCGCGGGCTGATGGAGAACGAGACGCTGGCTGTCGCCGTCGGCATCGATGTGACAAAGACGCTGACACTGGCTGCCGTGATCTCTGCTGGTATCGCCGGCGCGGCGGGAAGCCTTTACGCGCATTACATCCGCATCATCGATCCCGACGTCTTCGCTTTCATCTCGACGGTGACCATGGTGATCATGGTGGTGTCGGGCGGCAAGGGATCGCTGGCCGGGCCCGTCGTCGGCGGCGTCATCTTCGGCCTGCTGCCTGTGTTCCTGCGACCGATCATGCCGCCGGAAGCGCAGTGGATCACCTATGGCGTGGTGCTTATCGTCATCCTGTTCGTGATGCCGCGCGGCATCGTGCCGTCGCTTGCTGCGAAACTCGGTTTGGCCCGTGCCGGTGGAACCAGACGAGCGTCCATCGCCGTCTCCGAACGCACCGCCGAGGAGCACGCGTGATGGCCGAGACAGTCCTCAGCATTGAACACGTCGCCGTTCATTTCGGCGGCCTCGTCGCGATCTCGGACATGAATTTCCATGTCGACAAAGGCGAGATCGTCAGCCTGATCGGGCCGAACGGCGCCGGCAAGACCACGGCCTTCAACGTCATGACCGGCTTCCTCACGCCGACCAAGGGCGCGGTGAACTATTGCGGCGCGGACCTCAAGGGCAAGAAACCGCATGAAATCGCAGATCTCGGGCTCATCCGCACCTTTCAGCGTACCAGCGTGTTTCCCAACGACACCGTCTACGACAACGTCCTGATCGGCCTGCATCGCCAAGGCGAGCTTAAAGGCAAGCTCGGCCTCGCCGAAGCCATTCTCGGCCTGCCGCGCGCCCGCGCATCGGAGAAAGCCCAGCGCGCGCGCGCGGCCGAATTGGTGCGCTGGATCGGCCTCGAAGCCCGCGCCAACGACCTCGCCGGTTCGCTCTCCTACGGCGAACAGCGCCTCGTCGGTGTCGCGCTGGCGCTCGCCGCGCAGCCGAAGATGCTCCTGCTGGACGAGCCTGTGTCCGGCATGAACGCGTCGGAGACGCATACTTTCGTGCAGCTGATCCGCAATATCCGGGATCGTGGCGTCACGATCCTCTTGGTCGAGCACGACATGCCGATGGTGATGAGCGTATCGGATCGGATCGTCGTGCTGAATTACGGTCGCATCATCGCCGAAGGACCGCCCGACGAAATCCGCAAGAATCCCGCAGTGATCGAAGCCTATCTCGGTCAGAGCGCGAAGGATGTGGTCAAGGAGGTCGCAGTCCATGCTTGAGATCCGTGACATGGTTTGCGCGTATGGCCAGATCTCGGCCCTCAAGGGCATTTCGCTCTCGGTCAAGGCCGGGCAACTTGTGGCGCTGATCGGTGCCAACGGCGCCGGCAAGAGCACAACGTTGCGCGCGATCTCGGGCCTCGTGCCGTCGCGCTCCGGCAGTCTTCATTTCGACGGTGAAGACATCACCGGTATTGGCGCGCAGCGGGTGCTTACCAAGGGCATAGCGCATTGCCCGGAAGGCCGTCGCGTTTTTCCGCACATGACGGTCGCCGAAAATCTCGACATGGGCGCCTATCTGCGCTCCGACATGTCCGAAGTCGCAGTGGACCGCGATCGCATTTATGGCGAGTTCCCGCGCCTCGCCGAACGCCGCAAGCAGGCGGCTGGCACGTTGTCCGGCGGTGAGCAGCAGATGCTGGCGATTGGCCGTGCGCTGATGTCGCGGCCGCGCCTGGTGATGTTCGATGAACCGTCGCTTGGTCTCGCGCCCAACATTGTCGAGCGTACCTTTGCGATCATCCGCGCGATCCGCGACGCCGGCACGACTGTTTTGTTAGTTGAGCAGAATGCCTTCGCCGCGCTCGAGATGTGCGATCATGCCTATCTGCTGGAGTCCGGCCGTGTCGTGCTGTCGGGCGCGGGCGCGGAGCTGATCGAGAACGAGCATGTCCGACGGGCCTATCTTGGCGGATGACGACAATCCCGCCCGATGGGTCGCGGTCTGTTCGCGCGAGCGCCTGACCGAGCAGACAATCGTCTGCGTAAGCGTGGCTGGCCTTGGTGTTCTCATCGTGCAGGATGGTGAGACCATCTATGCCTGCGAGCGCGCCTGTCCACATGAGCAGGCCGATCTCAGCCTTGGCCGCGTCGCCGATCGCCGGCTGCACTGTCCGCGTCATCTGGCCTGGTTCGATCTGGCAGACGGCAGCATGTCGCCGGGCTGGCCCAGCAGGGGTTTGCGACGCTATCCGGTGCGCGAAAGGGGTGCACAAATCTGGGTCGATGCACAGGCCGTCGTCCCGAAGTAACAAGCCTTCGCGACAGTTACGCGGCATCGGGTCTGGATGCAGAATTCGTTGGCGCTGCAGCATTCAATTGGTGCAGTTGCGGTATAATAATCATGCTTGCCCCCTCGTAAAGCGCGGATAATACTGCTGAAAAGTCAGACTCCTGAGTGTGTCTGGCAGTACACAAATGGGCGCAAGACCCATGCTTCTCGTCGATCTTCCAAGCGATCTCCGTCAAGGGCCAGGGATGTGACCATTATCGATTTCGGCAGGGCCATCCCATCGTCGCAGGGGCGCGGCTGGCAGCAATGGCCCGGCCATGAGGACTTTTCGCTGCAGTTCTTGCGCGTGCTGCGCGCGGCGCAGGAAGGCGGAAGTACCGTTTCGGAATGTTTCCTGGCGGCGGAGCGCATCAATCCGCGCGATGACGAGAGCTGGTATCGCGAATGGCACAGCGCGGCTGATATCAACCGTGAGCGCGCCGCGGAGGCGCTGGCCAGCGGCCGCATCCCGACGGCGCTGAGCAACTGGCTGCGCGCAGCCAACTACTATCGCACCGCTCAGGTCATGCTCGCTTGTAGCGATCCGCGGCAAGGCGCAGCCATCGCCTTGATGCAGGATTGCGCCCGACTTTACGTGCAGCATGCAACGCCTGCCGGCGAGGTCGTCGAGATCCCGTGGCGGGACGGTGTGTTGCAGGGATACTTCGTTCCTGCGCCGCGCGCGACGCGGCCGCTGCCGGTCGTTCTCTGCGTCGTCGGGCAGGGCCACTACAAGGAAGAGCATCTGCACAGGGTGCCCAGCTACGCGCTGGAACGTGGTCTCTCGCTGTTGCTCGTCGATTTACCCGGTCAATCCTATAGCCAGGAGATGATCGGGTCGCCTTGTCGGTATGAGGTCGAAACGGCGATCAGCGGCTGGGTCGATTTCCTGGCCGACCGCAGCGATATCGATCAGGAGCGAATTGCGATCTTCGGAGACGGCCTCGGAGCTGCCTTTGCGACGCGCGGCGCAAATCTCGACGACCGCTTTGCAGCAGCTGTTTGCGATGCCGGAATCTGGGAGCTTCACGAGCGCGCCTTTATTGCCAGCCGCATTTCAGGCCGCGCAGGTCTGGGCTGTCCGAGTGAAATCGAGGGCTTCAACAGCAGCAGTGTCGCCGCCAACATCAAATGCCCGGTCCTGGTTGCCATGGGCGAACGCGACTGGCTCGATGTCGATCACGTCACGGAATGTTGCCGCGTCATGAAACAAAACGGCCTCGACATCGAACTGAAGATCTTCCGCGCGTCGGAAACGGTGGCCCCGCCCGCCCAGATCGATATTCCGACAGTGGGCAACGAGTTCATTTTCGACTGGATTGTCGATCGTCTGGACTCACGAACGAAGTAGGGCGCGGCGCGGTCGATTGATCCGCCACTCACCCGGCGACGTTTAGCTCTCGACTTCCAGCATCAGTGTTGCTTTTTCGAGGCGACTCTTGAGCCGGGACATGTGCTGTCCGATCTCCTTCAAGGCCTGCTCGTCGAAATCGCTGAGAATGAAATCCCCGAGCGACTCCCTACGAGCTGATAGCGCGGAGATCTTCTTGCTGGCCTTTTCGGACAGCGACATCAGTACGACACGGGCATCCTCGCGGGACGCGACGCGCCGCATGAAGCCATTCTTCTCGAGCATCTTGGATTGGGTGGTGACGAAGGAGGGGTCGACGTGGAGCATGGCGGACACATCCTTGACCGGCACGCCGTTGCCGCGATCGAGGTCGCTGACGGCCATCAGGATCATCCATTGCGGTCCGCTGATGCCGAGCTCCTTGGCCCAGAACTGGCGGATTCCCTCAAGATGGACGTTGATCGAGGCGATGTCCCAGATGAACTGTCGGATGATCTCCTGATTCTGGCCGGTCACCCAAATCGAAAGCTCATTTTCGTTCCAGCCCGCAGATCCCCCACGCATAGTCACCACTGCCCCGCCGGCCATTCCATCGTCCCACACTTCTCAGAATTCTATAATTGTATCAGTGAATTGTGACGTGCAAACCACGATTTCGTGTGTTGCCGGGAAACCACACTGCATCGCGATAAAGTTACCTGAGTTCATAAAGTATTTTGCTTCTAAGAATTGCGCAGGCATTCTCAGTTCCGGCGATGGGGAAACCCTCAGTCGTCCCGTTGAAGTAGTTCGCTTGAGTGCCTCGCGTTATGCGGGTGTTTCCGAAAGCGCGAAGTGCTCTAGCGGTTAGTTTGGGGACTTGGGGGACTAAATCTTCGGGCGCACGCGCCTGGCAGATCCGGAACCTTCCCTTTTGGACAACTTGGAGGTTTAACATGACGATGATTAAGAGCCTTATCCTCGGCTCGGCGGCGGGTCTGATCGCCATCGGCGGAGCTCAGGCAGCCGATCTTCCGGTGAAGGCCAAGGCAGTGGAATACGTGAAGATCTGCTCGCTCTACGGCGCAGGCTTCTACTACATCCCAGGCACCGATACCTGCATCAAGATCGGCGGCGCGATCCGTTTGGACGTTGCGTTCAACGGCAGCACCTACGACGTTCCGTTCTGGCAGGGTGGTGCCGGCGGCAACAATCTCTGGACCAAGAACTATTTCTCGACTCGTGAACGCGTCAACTTGACGACGGACACCCGCACCGCGACCGAATACGGCGTGGTTCGTACCTACGCGAACATCCAGTTCGACTTCCTCCAGGATCGTGAATCGATCGCTGGCGGTTACACCGAAGTCGACTACGCGTTCATCCAGTTCGCCGGCTTCACCTTCGGTAAGGCCGTCTCGCAGTTCGATCCCCAGTGGGCGCTCGCCAAGCCGTACATCTCGTCGGGCTTCAACGCTGGTTCGAACAACGCGACCGGTATCCCGCAGCTCGCTTACACCGCTTCGTTCGGTAACGGCGTGTCGGGCACGATCTCGATCGAAAACGCATCGGCCTACCGCAACGCCGGTCTCTGGAACACCAACACGTTCATCGTTGGTCCCGGTGCGGCCTCGTTCACCGGCGCGTTCTACGGTACGACCTCGAACACCTTCCTGGGTAACGCCTACGGCGGCAATCACATTCCTGACATCGTCGGCAATATCCGCCTCGATCAGGCTTGGGGAACCCTGCACTTCGCTGCTGCGATGCACGCTGCAACCCCGGGCTTCTACGGCGCGAACGAAGCAACCGGCCATGCTGACGACAAGTATGGCTTCGCTGTGAGCGGCGCGGTCGAGTTCAAGAACCTGCCCACCGGCGCAGGCGACAGCTTGAAGATCGAAGCGTCGTACGGCAAGGGCGCTGCCAAGTACGTCTTCGGTGGCACGACCGACACCTCGGGTGGTGGCCGTTACGCGAAGGTTGATGGCAACACCCTCGGCTTCGGCTACGTGCTCGATGGCGTCTACACCACCAACGGCCAGATCATCCAGAGCTCCGCTTGGGAAGTTAGCGCTTTCTACGAGCACTACTGGAACCCGGCTTGGCGTACGTCGCTGTTCGGCAACTACAGCCATATCTCGTACGGCTCCGGCAACGACCTGATGATGGCCGCCTTCCAGGGCCTGACCCCCGGTGGCCCGGGTACCAACTCGTCGGCAGCTGCAGCTTCTCGTGCAGGTGTGTTCGCTGGCACGGGTAACTTCGACCTGGGTCTCGCCCAGATCGGCACCCGTACCGCCTGGACCCCGGTTCAGAACCTGACCCTGTCGGCTCAGTTCACCTACAGCCGCCTCGATCAGAATCTGAACGGCACGTACACTGTGACGAGCATGTCGGGCAAGCCAGCCGGTACTGTTCTCAACACGGCCGACCAGAACCTCTACAACGGTTCGGTGCAGATCCTGCGCTCCTTCTAATTCTGATCGTCTCACGACGACCAGTCTTTGAACCAAAGACCCCCGGCAGGAAACTGCCGGGGGTTTTTGGTTTTATGGAGCCGGGCCGGACCTCATCGGCTCGAGCGGGCGTTCTCGACGTCACAGAGGCGGGTGTCTATACCGGACGGCGTGGCCCCAACCATGCAAGCCGCAAAGCCAGAAGTCCGAAGAACCATGGCGTCTCCAGCTGAACTGTTTCAAAACGCATTCGCCGCCTTCCAGCAGGGCCGCCTCCAGGAGGCCGAGCGCGAGTTCAGCAAGTTCTTGCGCAAGGATCCTAAGCATTTCCCGGCGCTGAACATTCTGGCCATCGTCCTAGTCGCGCTGAAGCGCCATGCGGAGGCCGAGCCGCATCTGAAGGCGGCTCTACGTATCAATGCGACATCGGATGCCACGTTCTACAATTACGGCCTGGTGCTGAAGGCGCTGAACCGGCCGGATGAGGCGCTGCAGCGTTTTACCGAAGCGCTGGCGCTCAATCCCGGCAATGCCGAAACGCTGAATAACCGTGGCACGGTTCTGAACGATCTGCGCGACTACGCCGCCGCGCTGGCGGATTTCGATCGCGCGCTGGCGCTCAATCCGCGCTACGCTGCAGCATTCTTCAACAGGAGCAAGTCGCTGGCGGAGTTGAAGCGCTATGACGAGGCCCTCGCGGCTTGCGAGTCGGCGCTCGCCTTGCAGCCCGATCTGGCGGAAGCTTGGTTTGGCCGCGGTTACATCTTTGGCCAGATGCGGATGCCGGCTGAAGCGGTGGAGGCCTATGGCCGCGCGCGCCAACTCAATCCGGACATGCCGCTGCTGAAGGGCAATCTGCTGCATCAGAAGATGCTGATCTGCGACTGGCGTGACGCGAATGCGCTGATTGCCGAGATCGAGGTTGATCTCATAGCCGGCAAACTGGCCGCCGAGCCGTTTGGCTGGCAAGGCGTGGCCACTTCGGAACGTAGCCTGCAGCGCTGCGCCGAATTGACCAACGCCTCGCGTTTTCCCACGCAAGCCCCGCTGCTGCGTGCGTCCCCGACCGGGCCGAATGGAAAAATCCGCATCGGCTATCTCTCGGGTGAATTTCGACAGCAGGCGACCTCGCTGCTGCTGGTCGGTGTGCTGGAGCAGCACGACAAAAGCGCATTCGAGATTTTCGCCATCGACAACGGGTATGACGACGGCAGCGACATCAGGCGACGCATCGCTGGCGCCGTGGATGGGATCGTCGATATCTCCACACTGAACGATCCGCAGGCGGTGGACGCCATTCGTGCGCAGCGCATCGACATCCTCGTCAATCTCAACGGCTATTTCGGCGAGCAGCGCACCGGCGTATTCGCGCGCAGGGCCGCGCCGGTGCAGATCAATTATCTCGGCTTTCCCGGTACACTCGGCGCGGGTTTCATGGATTACATCCTCGCCGATCAGCACGTTCTGCCGCCCGAGCACCGGCAATTCTATAGCGAGAAGGTGGCTTGGCTGCCGAATTGCTATCAGGCCAATGACGATCGCCGGGAGATATCGACGCGTGCATTCACACGTGCCGAGGTCGGCTTGCCTGCGCAGGGCTTTGTGTTCTGTTGCTTCAACAATGCCTACAAGATCACGCCCGATGTCTTCGATAGCTGGACGCGGATTCTCTCAGCCGTTGACGGTAGCGTTCTCTGGCTGCTGGAGGACAGCGCTGCGGCTGTGGCGAATCTGCGCCGCGAAGCAGAATTGCGGGGTATCGACCCCGCGCGTCTGGTCTTTGCCGCGCGCATGCTGCCGGCCGAGCATCTGGCGCGGCATCGTTGTGCGGATCTATTTCTCGATACGTTGCCGTACAATGCGCATACCACAGCGAGCGACGCATTATGGGCTGGATTGCCGTTGCTGACGTGTCGTGGAGAAACCTTTGCAGGGCGCGTTGCCGCGAGTCTTCTGCAGAATCTGGGTGTGCCGGAGTTGATTGCGGCGAAGCGAGATGACTATGAGCGTATGGCGATCGAGCTGGCGGAAAATCCCGAGCGGTTGTCGTCGATCCGGGAGAAATTATCGGCCAATCGTCTGAACATGCCGGCCTTCGACACCCGGCGTCTGGCGCGTGATATCGAAACCGCATTTCGCAAAATGGCCGAACGGGCCCGGGCAGGGCTGGCGCCAGCCCACATCATGTTTCCCGCTAACGATAGCGGCCAATAATATATTTGATTGAGCAAATCAGGTATTGCGCTCAACATTCTGGCTCATGTAATATTTTCGTGCGCAGCCGGCAAATTTTTGACGGCCCTAAGTCTTCGAGGAGACTCGCGCACTCTGCTGTAAATCTCCGAAACCACCGGCAATGCCCTGCCGGTGGTTTTTCGGCTTTTTTGGGGCCAGTTTCGAGTGGCCCGCTGGTATTCCAGGATTATTGCTAACGCGGAAAGGGCTCGGGAACTGTGTCATGCCGGCACGCCCTTGAATCAGTCCAACCCCCTCTGAAAACGGCAGAATTGCTGCTGACCAGATCAGCAGCATGAGATGGAATCTGTCGCAGAGACATCCAAATTATGACCTGTTGCCCATCGTTGCATATCAGGACTGACGAGCTATCTGGCCGAAATTGCTAGAGATTTCTTGCTTTTTGAGCAAGTTGTGGCTAAAAGCCGCTCATCGTGGAGAGTATGAATAATGGCGCATAACTACGCAATTAATGAGGACGTTCACCACCAGCTGCAGGGGCCGCAGGGCCGTTCCACCATCAAGGAACGCAGCATCTACACCATCACCTCTCGCCTTCCGATCGAAGCCGATGGTCGCCCGCGTTACCGGATCAAGAGCAAGTCCGAGAACATAGAGCGTGTCGTGACCGAAGAGCAGATCAGCCGCCTGGGTTGATCTCGGATCAGCCTTCTGGCTGATCGTACTTGCCGTTTGCTGTCGTCGCCGGGGCCTTGGACCCCGCGACGAAGCAGACCGCCCCAAAGACCCCAACCAGATTCTATCTTAAAGCGGGAAGCTTGGCCGGGGCTGATCTCTACTCGTCCTGCTGCGATGGTTGCGGCAAAGCGGCTTCGCACCATATGCTTTGCCCCGAGGGCGGGTACCGAAGGCCACACAGGCGATCGTCGCGCCGCACCTCGGCAAAATGATGTGGTCGGAGCGGGGCGTCCCTTGATCGAAAAACTTGAACTGCTGTTGTCGCTGGCGAAGGAACGGCATTTCGGCCGCGCCGCGGAAGCTTGCGGCGTGACGCAGCCCACCATGTCCACGAGCCTCAAGCAGCTCGAGGACATGCTCGGCGTGATGCTGGTGCAGCGCGGCTCGCGCTTCCAGGGGTTTACGCCGGAAGGCGAACGCGCACTCGATTGGGCACGCCGCATCGTCGGCGATGCTCGCGCGATGAAGCAGGAAATCAACGGCCTCAAGGACAGTCTGTCCGGCGAGATCCGCATCGCCGCAATTCCTACGGTGCTCGGCATGGTCGCCTCACTGACGACGCCGTTTCGTGCGCGGCATCCCGATGTACGCTTTAAAATCATGTCCTGCACTTCGGCGGCGGTGCTGGGCCTCCTGGAAAATCTTGAGGTCGATGCGGGGCTGACCTACATCGAAAATGAACCGCTGGGCAAAGTCCGCTCGATCCCGCTCTACAAGGAAAGCTACCGGCTGCTTACCTCGCCGGACGGCCTGTTCGGCGATCGCAAGGAAGTCACCTGGAGCGAAGTCGGCCAAGTGCCACTGTGCCTGCTGACCCCCGATATGCAGAATCGCCGCATCATCGATCGTGCCCTGAAATCGGTGGGCGCCGAAGCGATGCCGATGCTGACGTCGAACTCTATCATCGTGCTCTATACCCATGTGAAGACCGGCCGTTGGGCCAGCGTAATGCCGGCCAAGCTGGCGGAGACGCTGGGCCTGACCGCCAATGACTCCGTCCGCATGATCCCGATCGTCGATCCCGTGGTGAATTATGGCGTCGGCCTCGTGGTGCCCCAGCGCGATCCCATGACCCCGCTGGTGGCGACGCTGGTCCAGATCGCCCGGGAGGTTGCGCCGTCGCTGGAAGCGTAAGACCTTCGTTTCGGGTGCTGCAATTGCTGCGCTGCAACCAAGCTAACCATTTCAAATTCATCGATTTCGCCGGGTGTCGATACCGTTTCCGTATCGCAGCATGAGACAGCTTTATTGATCTTTGGATCGATTCCAATTTTGATTGGTTTTCCAGTCATAAGATCAATTGAGTACCGGGATGAACGCAGCCTACGAGCCGAATGCTTATGAGCCTTGGAGTGCCGACCGAGGCACCGAGATCATCGAGAGCCTGTCCCATGTGGAAGGCGGCGTGATCGTGATTCTGCATGCGATGCAGGAAGCCTTCGGCTATGTGCCGGAGCCGGCAATCCCGATGATCGCGCTGGCGCGTAACCTGTCGCGCGCTGAGGTCCATGGCGTGTTCACCTTCTATCACGACTTCCGGCATGAACCGGCTGGCAAACATGTGCTGAAGATCTGCCGCGCTGAGGCTTGCCAGGCGGCTGGCGGCGATGCACTTGCGGCGCGCGCGGAAGCGAAATTGGGTGTAAAGTTTGGAAACACGACGGCGGATCAGCGTGTTACATTGGAGCCGATCTATTGCCTCGGGCTCTGCGCCACGGCGCCATCGGCGATGCTCGATGGCCGTCTGGTTGGCCGCCTCGATGAGAAGCGCATCGATGCGCTGGTCGCGGAGGCACAGCGATGACATCGTCTGATAAAACTCTGAAGATCTACATTCCGCGCGATGCGGCCGCCGTTTCCGTCGGCGCCGATGAACTCGTCAGTGCCTTCGAAGCGGAGGCTCAAAAGCGCAAGCTTGCAATCGAGATCATTCGCCCCGGTTCGCGCGGATTGCTGTGGCTGGAGCCGATGATCGAAGTCGCGACGCCGGAAGGTCGCGTCGCCTTCGGGCCGGTCGAAGAGAAAGACGTTGCGTCGGTGCTCGATGCGATGGTCGCAAACGGCCAGCACGCACTGCGTCTTGGTGTCGCGGAGGAGATTCCGTGGCTCAAGAAGCAGACGCGTCTGACCTTTGTGCGCTGCGGCGTCGTCGATCCCCGTTCGGTCGAGGATTACATCGCGCATGACGGCTACAAGGGTCTCACGCGCGCGCTGACGCTGGATAGCGCCGGCATCATTGCCGACGTCACCACTTCCGGGCTGCGTGGCCGCGGCGGGGCCGGCTTCCCGACCGGCATCAAGTGGAAGACGGTGGCCGATACCAAGGCCGATCGCAAATTCATCGTCTGCAATGCGGACGAGGGCGACAGCGGCACCTTCGCCGACCGCATGATTATGGAAGGCGATCCCTTTGTGGTGATCGAAGGCATGACCATTGCCGGCATCGCCGTGGGCGCCACCAAGGGCTATATCTATATCCGCTCGGAATATCCGCATGCCGTCGAGGCGATGAATGCGGGTATCGCTGCCGCCAAGCGCGCCGGTTATCTCGGCGACAAGATCCGCGGTTCGGCGCACGCATTCGATCTCGAAGTCCGCGTCGGCGCCGGCGCCTATGTCTGCGGCGAGGAGACCTCACTGCTGGAGAGTCTCGAAGGCCGTCGCGGCATCGTCCGCGCCAAGCCGCCGCTGCCGGCGCATAAAGGCCTGTTCGGCAAGCCGACGGTCATCAACAACGTCCTCTCGTTTGCGGCGATACCGTTCATCCTCGACAACGGCGCCAAGGCCTATGCGGATTACGGCATGGGCCGCTCGCGCGGCACGATGCCGATCCAGCTCGCGGGTAACATCAAGTTCGGCGGCCTCTTCGAAGTCGCTTTCGGCATCACGCTGGGTGAGCTGATTGATGATATCGGCGGCGGCACCTTCACCGGCAAGCCGGTCCGCGCGGTGCAGGTCGGCGGTCCGCTCGGTGCCTACTTCCCGCGCGAATTGTTCGACACGCCGTTCGACTACGAGGCTTTCGCCAAGCGTGACGGCCTGATCGGCCATGGCGGCATCGTGGTGTTCGACGACACCGTCGATATGTCGAAGCAGGCGCGCTTTGCGATGGAATTCTGCGCCATCGAATCCTGCGGCAAGTGCACGCCGTGCCGCATCGGCTCCACCCGTGGCGTTGAGACCATCGACAAGATCCGCCGCGGCGAACGCGTGGCCGAGAACATCGCCGTGCTGCAGGACCTCAGCAACACCATGAAGTTCGGTTCGCTCTGTGCGCTGGGCGGCTTCACGCCGTATCCGGTGATGAGTGCGCTGAAACATTTCCCCGGAGATTTCGGCTCGGCGCCATCGCGCCTTCAGGCCGCAGAGTAAAGGAGCAACACATGTCGCTCGTTCACGAAATCGATTTTGGTACGCCGCGTTCGAAGTCCGAAAAGATGGTCACGCTGACCATTGACGGGCAGAGCGTCTCGGTGCCCGAGGGCACCTCTATCATGCGCGCCGCCATGGAGATGGGCACGCAGATTCCGAAACTCTGCGCCACCGACATGGTGGATGCCTTCGGCTCCTGTCGTCTCTGTCTCGTCGAGATCGAAGGCCGCGCGGGCACGCCGGCCTCCTGCACCACGCCGGCCATGGAAGGCCTCGTGGTTCATACCCAGAATGCGCGGCTCGCGGCGCTGCGTAAGGGCGTGATGGAGCTCTATATCTCCGACCATCCGCTCGACTGTCTCACCTGCGCCGCCAATGGTGATTGCGAATTGCAGGATATGGCCGGTGCCGTCGGCCTGCGCGACGTGCGCTACGGCTATGACGGCGAGAACCATGTGTTCGCCAAGTCTGGCCCGAAGCACAATCACAATTCGCCGGAAGCCTGCGAAAACGATCACTGGATGGCGAAGGATGAATCCAATCCGTACTTCACATATGACCCCTCCAAGTGCATCGTTTGCTCGCGCTGCGTCCGCGCCTGCGAAGAAGTACAGGGCACTTTCGCGCTGACGATTTCCGGCCGCGGATTCGAGAGCCGCGTCTCGCCAGGCATGAGCGAGAGCTTCCTGGGTTCGGAATGCGTCTCCTGCGGCGCCTGCGTGCAGGCCTGTCCGACCGCGACGCTGACCGAGAAGGCCGTGATCGAGATCGGCCAGCCTGAGCACTCCGCTGTGACCACCTGCGCCTATTGCGGCGTCGGCTGTACCTTCAAGGCGGAAATGCGCGGCGAGGAACTGGTGCGCATGGTGCCGTACAAGGACGGCAAGGCCAATCGCGGCCATTCCTGCGTCAAGGGCCGTTTCGCCTGGGGCTATGCGAACCACAAGGAGCGCATCCTCAATCCGATGATCCGCGAGAAGATCACTGATCCATGGCAGGAAGTGTCATGGGATGAGGCCTTCAATTTCGCGGCCAAGAAGTTCAAGGGCATCCAGGCCAAACACGGCAAAGACTCCATCGGCGGCATCACCTCGTCGCGCTGCACCAATGAAGAGGTATTCGTGGTGCAGAAGCTGATCCGCGCCGGCTTCGGCAACAACAACGTCGATACTTGCGCGCGCGTTTGCCATTCGCCGACCGGCTACGGCCTGTCCTCAACCTTCGGCACCTCGGCCGGCACGCAGGATTTCGACTCGGTGGAAGACACCGACGTCGTGATGATCATTGGTGCGAACCCGACCGATGGCCATCCGGTGTTTGCGTCGCGCCTGAAGAAGCGTTTGCGCGCCGGCGCCAAGCTGATCGTGGTCGATCCGCGCCAAACCGATATCGTGCGCTCGGCCCATATCGAGGCACAGCACCATCTGCCCCTGATGCCCGGCACCAATGTCGCCGTGCTCACCGCGCTGGCCCATGTCATCGTCACCGAAGGCCTTGCCGACGAGACCTTCATCCACGAGCGCTGTGACTGGAGCGAGTTCGAGGACTGGGCGGCCTTCGTCGCGCAGCCGAACCACAGCCCCGAAGCCACTGCCATCATGACCGGCGTCGATCCGAAGGAGCTGCGCGCCGCCGCCCGTTTGTTCGCCACCGGTGGCAACGGTGCGATCTATTACGGTCTCGGCGTCACCGAGCACAGCCAGGGTTCGACCACCGTAATCGCGATCGCGAACCTCGCGATGGCGACCGGCAATATCGGCCGTCCCGGCGTCGGCGTGAATCCGCTGCGTGGCCAGAACAACGTGCAGGGCTCCTGCGACATGGGCTCGTTCCCGCACGAGCTGCCGGGCTATCGCCACATCTCGGGCGATGCGGTGCGCGAGCAGTTCGAAGCGATGTGGAACGTCAAGCTCAACAGTGAGCCGGGCCTGCGCATTCCCAACATGTTTGATGCCGCCACCGAAGGCACTTTCATGGGCCTCTACGTGCAGGGCGAAGACATCCTGCAGTCCGACCCCAACACCAAGCATGTGGTCGCGGCGCTGTCGGCGATGGAATGCGTCATCGTCCACGACCTGTTCCTGAACGAGACCGCCAACTACGCCCACGTGTTCTTCCCGGGCTCCACCTTCCTGGAGAAGAACGGCACTTTCACCAATGCCGAACGTCGCATTCAGCGCGTCCGTAAGGTAATGTCGCCGAAAAATGGTCTTGAGGATTGGGAAGTGACCTTGGGATTCGCCAAGGCACTCGGCTATGAGATGTCCTACAATCACCCCTCGGAGATCATGGACGAAATCGCGGCGCTGACGCCGACTTTCGCCGGCGTCTCCTATGCGAAGCTGGAGGAGGTTGGTTCGGTGCAGTGGCCGTGTAACGAGAAGCAGCCTCTGGGCACGCCGATTATGCATATGGACGGCTTCGTGCGCGGCAAGGGCAAGTTCATGCTCACCGAATACATTGCCACCGACGAGCGTACCGGGCCGCGCTTCCCGCTGCTGCTCACCACCGGCCGTATTCTCAGCCAGTACAATGTCGGCGCGCAGACACGGCGCACCGAGAATGTGGTCTGGCATGAAGAGGATCGTCTGGAGCTGCATCCGCATGACGCCGAGCTGCGTGGCATCCGCGACGGCGACTGGGTGAAGCTGCAGAGCCGTGCCGGTGAGACGACGTTGCGTGCGCTGCTCACCGAGCGTATGGCGCCGGGCGTGGTCTATACGACCTTCCATCACCCGACCACGCAGGCCAATGTCATCACCACCGAGTTCTCGGACTGGGCCACCAATTGCCCGGAATACAAGGTGACGGCGGTGCAGATCTCGCCCTCGAACGGTCCGTCCGAGTGGCAGAAGGAATATGACGAGCAGGCCCGCCAGTCGCGCCGGATCGCCATGCCCGTCGTGGAAGCGGCGGAGTAGGTCTGGAGACCAGACATGCACGAGCCGGTTCGCTCAGTCCCCCGCAAGATCTGGCGCCAGTCCGGCGTCAGCGAGGGGCTGCGTGCGGTGCCGGAAGAGACCGCGTTGGCGATCACCTATAATGGCGGTACCTATGCCGTCATGATGGGGACGCCGCAGGACTATCGCGACTTCGCCTATGGCTTCAGCCTGAGCGAAGGCGTAGTCACCTCGATCGACGAGATCGAGAGTTTTGAGGCCGTTGAATTCGACGATGGCGTTGAGCTGCGGATGTGGCTCGCAGGCGAGAAGGCCGAGAGCATCAGCGCGCGGCGCCGGCAGATCGCCGGGCCGACGGGCTGCGGTCTGTGTGGCATCGACTCGATCTCGGAAGCCGTTAAGCCGGCGGCCATCGTCGCGCCCGGCGGCGTGTTCTCCTTCGACCAGATCATGGCGGCGATGGAGACGCTGTCGCCGCTGCAGAAGGTCAACATCCAGACCCGTGCCGTGCACGCCGCGGCGTTCTGGACGCCGGCCGACGGCATCGTCGCGTTGCGTGAGGATGTCGGCCGTCACAATGCGCTCGACAAGCTGGCCGGCGCGCTGGCGCAGGCCAAGGTCGATGCAGGGCAGGGCATGGTGCTGCTCACCAGCCGCGTCTCCGTCGAGATGGTGCAAAAGACGGCTGCCATCGGCGCGCCGCTCCTGGTGTCGGTCTCGGCCCCCACCGCACTGGCCATCCGCATGGCGGAAGCCGCAGGCATTACGTTGGCCGCGATCGCGCGCAGCGACGGGTTCGAAGTTTTCACACATCAGCATCGCGTACGTCAGCACGGCGTCACCGCGGATGCATCAGGGCAAGAGCATGGACACCCACACATCGACGTCGCCTGACCGGCTGATCTATATGGCCAACCAGATCGGCGACTTCTTCAACAGCCAGGGCCACGATCACGCCGTGGCCGGCATTGCCGAGCACATCAAGAAGTTCTGGGATCCGCGCATGCGGAAGAAGATCTTCGAACATCTGGATGCGGGCGGCGCCGGGCTGAAGCCGAATGTCCTTGAGGCGATCGCGTCGCTGAAGAAGTAGCTCAACCCACACTCGTCATTCCGGGCGCGGGCGTGTCTTCTCGCACGCGAACCCGGAATCTGGACATGGCATGGCGCTGTCGGAGACTCCCATGCTGAGATTCCGGGTTCGCGATCGCCAAGTGGCGCTCGCGCCCCGGAATGACGGTTAGGGTGCCGCGACGAAACCTAACCCGCTTCCTGCGGCGTCTGCGGTTTCAGCGCCAGCGCATGTACCGTTCCCGCGAGTTCCGCCGCCAGCAGTTCGTTGATCATGCGATGGCGGTCGATCCGGCTCTTCCCTTCGAAGGCCTCCGACACAATATTGATCCTGAAGTGGGTTTCACCCTCCGGGCGGTGGCCCATGTGACCGGCATGCAGATGCGATTCATCTGAAACGTCGAGGCTGAGGGGCGCGAAAGCCTCTGTCAGCTTCTTTGTGATGTTATCTTTCATGGTCATGATGGCCGGCTTAGCGGTTTGCCCCGCTCATGGTCAATCACGATGTGGCGACCATATTGGTGCGGCGCAGGGCGCCGAATGAGGTAATCGGAATGTCAAGACTTGAAGCTTTTTGCATTGCGTTGTCATAGTCAGCCATGCCCATCGACTCATCCAAATTCTTCGACAGCATCCGTATCAAGCCGAACAAGCTGAGCGCGAAGCAGCAGGCCGCTGCGCGCGAAGAAGCTATTATGTGCGAGTGGCCCGAGTGCAAGAACAAGGGTCCGCACCGCGCGCCCAAGGGCCGTGCGCAGGACAAGGAATACTGGCACTTCTGCCTGAACCATGTCCGCGAATACAATCAGGGCTACAACTTCTTCCAGGGTATGGCCCCAGACGCGGTCGCCAAGTACCAGAAGGATGCGCTGACCGGCCATCGTCCGACCTGGAAGATGGGCGCCAACGGCTCTGCGGACAAAACCAAGGCCGGGCAGCCCGACCTCGACGGCGCGATTGATCCGTTTGCCATGTTCAACGAGATGAACGGCATGGGTATGGGGCGCGGCCGGGCCCGCAAGCCGCAGCAGCCGATCAAGGAAGAGACCCGCAAGATCTTCAATGCCGAGCGCAAGGCGCTGCAGGTCATGGGTCTCGGCCCCAGTGCCACGCTCGACGACGTCAAGGCGCAGTACAAGGCGTTGGTGAAGCAGCACCACCCCGACGCCAATGGCGGCGACCGCTCCACCGAGGACCGGTTGATCGAAATCATCAAGGCTTACAATTACTTGAAGACCGTGGTCCGGGGCTCGTAAGGCGCTCCAAGATCGTCCACGCGATTGCCAATGTTCGTCGTGCCCGGCCAGCGCGAAGCGAGCTTCGCTGGATGTGCCGGGCATCCACGTCTTTGGCGGCGAGTGAACAAAGACGTGGGTGGCCGGGACAAGCCCGGCCATGACGGCCGAGAGCGCTGCCAAACTATTAAGCATAACCCATCGCCGCCTGCTTAATTAGCCTTCCCGCCAGATACCGCCGCAATTCCGCCCGGCTAAGATCTTCAATCTCTGTTGACCATCGCCGGAACGGAACCTGCTGCTCACGGCCAGTTGCCTTGCGAGCAAGGGGCCTTAAGGCTAATATTTGCGTACGAATAAGGGCTCATTTGTCTTTATTCCTTGGGGTGTCGACGTCCCGTCGGCTGCGGAGCTTGGCTTTGAAACATCGCTCGCTTGTTCGCGCGCTGCTGACGTCGGTCGTACTTGCGACAGGCGTGGTGCTGGCCGGCTGCAACGGCGAAGATATGTCGCTCGCCAGCAACGCGAAGGCCAACCAGCCCGTTCCTCCCAAGCTCGTCGCCGAGATGACTGAAAAGGACATGGACCTGCAGTCGCCGATGCTGGTCCGTGTGTTCAAGCAGGAAGCCGAACTCGAAGTCTGGAAGCAGAACCGCTCCGGCCAGTTTGCGCTGCTGAAGACCTATCCGATCTGCCGCTGGTCCGGCGATCTCGGCCCGAAGGTCAAGGAAGGCGATCGCCAGGCACCGGAAGGTTTCTATGCGATCACGCCGGCGCAGATGAATCCGCGCTCGTCCTATTATCTATCCTTCAATACAGGTTTCCCCAACGCCTTCGATAAGTCGCTGGGCCGCACCGGTTCGCAACTGATGGTGCATGGCGATTGCTCGTCGCGCGGCTGCTTCGCCATGACCGACGAACAGATCGCCGAGATCTATTCGCTGGGTCGTGAGTCCTTCTTCGGCGGGCAGCGCTCGTTCCAGTTCGCGGCGTTTCCGTTCAAGATGACGCCGGTCAACATGGCCAAGCATCGCAACAACCCGAACATGCCGTTCTGGAAGATGATCAAGCAGGGCTATGATCATTTCGAAGTGACCCGGCAGGAGCCGAAGGTCGAGTTCTGCGAGAACAAGTATGTGTTCGATCCGGCTGCGCCTGCGGGATCGACCAAGCCGCTGGTGTTCAATGCCTCGGCCAAGTGCCCGGTCTACCAGATTCCGTCCGAGATCGCCGATGCCGTCAGCGCCAAGCAGGCGCAGGATGATGCGAAGATTGCCGAACTGGTTGCCAAGGGCACGCCAGTCGCACAGCGCCGTCCCGATATCGACGGCGGCATGAACCGCGTCTTCGCCTCCAAGTTGCCCGATGGCGCCACCGGCCTGTCGGATCCGGAGCCGCCGGGCGTGCAGACCGCCGCCTATTCGCGCGCACCGGGCACCATCCCGCCGCACGTCAATCCGCCGAAGGCCAATGCTGCGGCCTCGACGTCCTATTCGGCGTCGCTGTTTGCAGCGTCGGAAGAACCCGTCGTCGCCGTGCCCTCCACGCGTGTTGCGTCGGCCTCGTCGGATGGTGGCTTCTTCAGCAATCTCGCCAAGAAGGTCGGCATCGGCGGCTCGGAAACGACCGCGACCGCAACTACGGTGCCAGCCGGTCCCGTGCCGACACCGGCCGCGAAGCCGAAGGCTGCCGCCAGCAAGGCTGGTCCATCGCCTGCTCCGGCTGCGACTACTCCCGCTGCGTCTACCTCCGTAGCAGCGAAGCCGGCCGCCGCACCTGCGCCGGTCGTCGCGACCGCGCGCCCGCCGCTCAAGCCGACGCTGTCGGCCGAACCATCCGCTCCGGCCTCCGGCGGCGGCGCCGGCACAGCCGCGCTGTCAGGCGCAGCCCCGGTCGTGTCCGCGAATTCGTTCACGGATCGCTTCTCCGCGATGCGCTGAGGCGCGTCGCTCTTCCTGCAGACATATCGCTCACGTGTGATTGGCGCCGTGGTCGCTGACGCGTTTGACAATACTCACCTGACGCACGCCATCGAGCTCCTGCAGCTTCGAAGGATAGCTCGCGATATCCTGTGACGACACCTTGCTGAGCAGGATCGAGAGCTGGTCGGTGCCTTGGGGATCGCGGCTTTCCACGAGGAAGCGCTTCACCTGGCCGGCGCGCAGCGACAATGTCTCGCGCAGCAATTCCGGCGTCAGGCCGTTGTTCTCGACTTCCACCTTCAGCATGCAGGTCTGGTTGCGCGAGCGATAGGCTTCCTCGAGCGGCTTGATACCGACGAGGATGATCAGGATGATCACCGTCGATGCGCCGGCCGCGAGATACAATCCTCCGCCGACCGCAAGCCCGATCGCTGCCACCGTCCAGATACTTGCTGCTGTCGTGAGCCCTTTCACGATCTCGCCGCGCGCCAGGATAGATCCCGCACCGAGAAAGCCGATGCCGGACACCACCTGCGCCGCGATGCGCGATGGATCGAGCACGACATTGGATTGCGTGAGCAGGATGTTGGAGAAGCCGTATTGCGAGACCAGCATGATCAGGCAGGAGCCGACGCAGACCAGCATATGCGTTCGGATCCCCGCGGCCCAGAGCAGCCGCTCCCGCTCGAAACCGATCAGACTGCCGAGCGCCGCGGCGGAGATCAGGCGGATCAGCATTTCGGAATTGGACATCATCGGCACGCCCCCTCATTCCTGCGGCCGCTCTTGTCGGCGCGATGAAACAGGCTAGTCCTCTGCGACGCGTTGTCCAATCGTCGTCAGCGTCGTCCAGCGCAGTGCTTGGCCGCGTGAATGCGTGGAACCAACAGCCCAAAGAAAAATCCCTCCCGAACGGGGAGGGATTTCAGATGGCTTCGCGATTTACCCGGTGGTCGGCTTACGCATACCGCCCGTGGCAATGCTTGAACTTCTTGCCGGAGCCGCAGGGACAATCTTCGTTGCGGCCAACCTTGCCCCAGGTGTCCTGATTGTTCGGATCGCGGGTGACGGCGGGCTGCTGCTGGCCCATCGGAGCCAGCGCCGCATTGGCGAAGGCCATTTCGTCTTCGCCGGTGTTGTAGTCGAGCTTGTGGGCTTCCATCACAGGCAGTTCGGGCTGCACGTCCGGCGGCACGATTTCGACGCGCATCAATTGCGCGGTGACGGCTTCGCGCAGATTGGAAATCATGGCCTCGAACAGGTTGAAAGCTTCCGCCTTGTATTCCTGCAGCGGATCGCGCTGGCCGTAGCCGCGCAGACCGATGACCTGACGCAGGTGATCCAGCATCACCAGATGCTCGCGCCACAGATGATCCAGCGTCTGCAGCAGGATCGTCTTCTCGACGTAACGCATCACGTCGGGGCCCCACTGGGCGACCTTCGCGGCCATGTGCTCGTCGGCCTTCTGCTCGATACGGTTGAGCAGCTCCTCGTCGGCGATGCCTTCTTCCTTGGCCCATTCGTCGACCGGAAGATCGAGATCGAGCACGCGCTTGAGCTCTTCCTTCAGGCCGACCACGTCCCACTGCTCGGCATACTGGTTTTCCGGCACGTGTTTGGTGACGAGGTCCTCGACGAAGGCGCGGCGCATGTCGTTGACGGTCTCGGCGACGCTATCGTTCTGCATCAGGTCGACGCGCTGTTCGAAGATCACCTTGCGCTGGTCGTTCTGCACGTCGTCATATTTCAGCAGGTTCTTGCGGATGTCGAAGTTGCGCGCCTCGACCTTCTGCTGGGCTTTCTCGAGCGCCTTGTTGATCCACGGATGGATGATCGCTTCGCCTTCCTTCAGGCCGAGCCGCGTCAGCATCGTATCCAGACGATCCGAGCCGAAGATGCGCATCAGGTCGTCTTCCAGCGACAGGAAGAACTTGGACCGGCCAGGGTCGCCCTGACGGCCGGAGCGGCCGCGGAGCTGGTTGTCGATGCGGCGTGACTCATGGCGCTCGGAGCCCATGATGTAGAGGCCGCCGGGCTTCTCGACGGTCTTGGCCGGCTTGCTGCCCTTGGCGGGCTCGATCTCGACCACTTCCTTGGCGTTCAGCACGATTTCGCGGAAGCGCTCGATCTCGGCCTTGATCTCGGCGATCTTGGCAACCTTCTCGGCTTCGTCGGCGATATCGGCCGTTTCGATCTGCGCGCGCATCTCGACCGAGCCGCCGAGTTTGATGTCGGTACCGCGGCCGGCCATGTTGGTGGCGATGGTGATGGCGCCGGGGACGCCGGCTTCGGCGACGATATAGGCCTCTTGCTCGTGGAAGCGCGCATTCAGCACCGCGAACAGTTTCGCCGGCTTGCCGGAACGCGCGGCCGCATAGAGCTTGTCCATCGCCTTCGGCTTGGTGAAGTCGATCAGCTTGTAGCCGTTCTTGAGCAGATACTCGCCAAGCACTTCCGATTTTTCGATCGACGCGGTGCCGACCAGCACCGGCTGCATCCGCGCATTGGCGCGCTCGATCTCGGCGAGGATGGCGGCGTGCTTCTCGTCCTGGGTGCGATAGACCTCATCGTCCTCGTCCATGCGGCCGATGCCGACATTGGTGGGCACTTCGACGACTTCGAGCTTGTAGATGTCGAACAGCTCATCCGCTTCGGTCAGAGCCGTACCGGTCATGCCGGCCAGTTTCTTGTACATGCGGAAGTAGTTCTGGAACGTGATCGAGGCCAGCGTCTGGTTTTCCGGCTGGACCGTCACATGTTCCTTGGCTTCCAGCGCCTGGTGCAGGCCTTCCGAATAACGGCGACCCTGCATCATGCGGCCGGTGAACTCGTCGATGATGATCACTTCGTCGTCGCGGACGATGTAGTCCTTGTCGCGGTTGAACAGCGAGTGGGCGCGCAGCGCCTGATTGATGTGATGCACGACTGAGACGTTCTCGACGTCATACAGCGTCTCGCCCTTGAGCTGGCCGGCATCGCGCAGCAGGGTTTCGATCTTCTCCATGCCTGCTTCGGTCAGCGTCACGGTGCGCTGCTTCTCGTCGACTTCGAAGTCGATGACCTTTTCGAGCTTGGGCAGGAAGGTGTCGATGGTGTTGTAGAATTCCGAGCGGTCGTCGAGCGGGCCGGAGATGATCAGGGGCGTACGCGCTTCGTCGATCAGGATCGAGTCGACTTCGTCGACGATGGCATAGAAGTGCTTGCGCTGGACCATGTCCTCCAGCCGGTACTTCATGTTGTCGCGCAGATAATCGAAGCCGTATTCGTTGTTGGTGCCGTAGGTGATGTCGCAGGCATAGGCCGCCTGGCGCTCGGCATCGTCGAGGCCGTGAACGATCACGCCGGTGGTGAGGCCCAAGAAGCTGTAGATCTGGCCCATCCAGCCGCTGTCGCGCTTGGCCAGGTAGTCGTTGACGGTGACGACATGCACGCCCTGGCCGGCGAGGGCGTTCAGATAGACGGCGAGGGTGGCGACCAGCGTCTTGCCTTCGCCGGTCTTCATCTCGGCGATGTCGCCCTCATGCAGCACCATGCCGCCGATCAGCTGCACGTCGAAGTGACGCTGGCCGAGGGTGCGCTTGGCGGCTTCGCGAACGGTGGCGAAAGCAGGAACGAGGAGATCGTCGAGAGTCTTGCCGGCTTCGAGTTGTGCCTTGAACTCGGCGGTGCGCACTTTGAGCGCATCGTCCGACAGCGCTGCGACCTCAGGTTCCAGCGCGTTGATCGCGGCAACACGCGATTGATATCCCTTGACGCGGCGGTCGTTGGCAGAGCCGAAGAACTTGCGGGCGAGCGCGCCGATCATCACGAAATCCTGTCTTTAGCAATGCGGCCCGAAGGCCGTGGAATGGTGCAGCGGTCGCCCAGCCTCGTCATATCCAAAGTCTGTGGCGGATTGCTGTCTGGACCCCGGTGCGGAGCGCCAAAAAAGCAAGACCCCGGGAGATGAGTGGGAGCAGGGCAATCAGGGGTTCAATGACCACGGCGCGGCCGAAATCGCGCCTTCGCCACCGGCCCGGTCGGGGAGAGATATGGCCCGTGTGGGGGGTTGTCAACGGCGCGAACCTCTCAAGGATTTCATCATTTTGACAGAGTTTTCGCGTTGCCAAGACGGTACGTTTGGGAGAGTGTCCGCCGTCCCCAACAGGCTCTTATCCGAGATAAGGATTTTCCATGACCTTCGTATCGCTCGCCCTGACGCCGGGCCTGCGCCCGGGCCGCACCCTGGCTGCCCTGACCGGCGCCGTTGCGGTGGCCTTTCTCACCAGTTTCCCGGTTTACGCGCAGGATGCCAATCCGGTCCTCGCCAAGGTCAACGGCCAGGAAATCCGCCAGAGCGACGTCACCATTGCCGAGGAAGAGCTCGGCCCGAGCCTCGCCCAGATGGATCCCGCGACCCGGAAGGACAATGTGCTGTCGTTCCTGATCGACATGAAGATCGTCGCCAAGGCTGCCGAGGACAAGAAGATCGCCGATCGTGAGGATTTCAAGTCCAAGCTGGCCTTCGCCCGTAACCGCCTGCTCATGGACAACCTGTTGGCCGTCGAAGGCAAGGAAGCCCTGACCGACGACAACATGAAGAAGGTCTATGAGGACGCGGCCAAGCAGATCACCGGCGAAGCCGAAGTCCATGCCCGCCACATCCTGGTGGAGAGTGAGGCCGAGGCCAAGACGGTCGCCGACGAGCTGAAGAAGGGCGCCGATTTCGCCGAACTCGCCAAGAAGAAGTCGAAGGATCCGGGCGCGGCCGATGGCGGCGATCTGGGTTTCTTCACCAAGGACCAGATGGTGCCGGAATTCTCCGCCGTTGCCTTCGCGCTGGAGCCGGGCAAGATCTCGGACCCCGTGAAGTCGCAGTTCGGCTGGCACATCATCAAGGTCGAGGAAAAGCGCAACCGCAAGGCGCCGGAATTCGACCAGGTGAAGCCGCAGATCGAACAGTATGTCGTGCGCAAGGCGCAGGCCGACTACGTCACCAAGCTGCGTGAAGGTGCGAAGGTTGAGCGTATCGATCAGGCCGCCGCAACGCCTGCTCCGGCGGCACCCGCCGCGCCTGCCGCCAAGGACGCGCCGAAGCCGGCCGACAGCAAGATGGCTCCGGCGAAGAAGTAATTCTGGACCCGAAAAGCCCGCCCTCTGTCGAGAGGGCGGGCTTTTTGCTGCCTGTGCGTGGCTTCAGGCCTGCGTTTCGGTGACACGCTGCCGCTGCGTCACGTGGTAGCGCGGCGCTGGCGTCGCATGACCGAATTTGGTCGAGAGGGCGCGGCGATCTGCTTCGAAGCGGGTCCAGTTCGCGCCGTCCTGCAGGCCCGGAATGGTGACGAGCTCACCCTGGTCGAGGCCGGCCAATGCAGCATCGACCATGTCGTCGGCGCGCATCACTGTGGCCTGATCCATGTTCTGGTGCGGGTAGCCCGCGATGTCCCAGAATTCGGTGGCCGTTGCGCCCGGCAACACCGCCTGCACGCGGATGCCCTTGTCGGCCAGTTCATGCACCAGCGAATGGCTGAAGCTGAGCACATAGGCCTTGCTGGCTCCGTAGACGCCGTTGAGGATTTCTGCACCGATACCAACGATCGACGAGATGTTGATGATCGTGCCTTTGTTGCGCGCGACGAAGCCGGGCACGGCGGCATAGGTCAGCCGTGTCAGCGCGGTGATGTTCAGCGTGATCATGTCTTCCATTTTGTCGACATCGGCATTGAGCAACGGTGCCACCGCGCCGACTCCGGCATTGTTGACCAGCATCGTAATGCTCGCATCGTCGCGCAGCGCGGCTTCGACCTTTGCCAGATCGGCCTTGTTGCCGAGATCGGCGGCCAGCGTGCGGACCGATCGTCCGGTCTCGCTGGTCAGTCGCTTGGCGAGGGCCGCCAGGCGGTCCTGGTTCCGCGCCACCAGAATGAGATCATAGCCGCGCCTGGCCAGCCGGTCCGCATAAACGGCGCCAATACCCGTCGAGGCGCCCGTAATCAGTGCCGTACCCTGATGTGAAATCGTCATTGTCGTTCTCCTGAATGCTCTCGGCCGCAGCGGCCGTGTCAGGAAACCTAGTCTTGCGCGGGCATGTCTCAAATGTCATATAAACAGCGTTTTAGGACGTTTTGTCCTGAGGGAGCGAACACATGCAGCGCATCGGCCTTGTTGTTTCCCCGGGGTGCTCGCCCATCAGCCTTGCGGCGATGTCGGTCTTTGAACTGGCCAATATGCTGACCGATCCGCCCACCTATGATCTGCATGTGTTGTCGGAGCGGGGCGGTCAGGTCGGCACCTCGCTGGGCATGAGTTTGACCACCGAACCGTTCAATGCGGCTGATGCCTATGACACGCTGATCATTGCCGGCGGTCTGACGGTCGAATCTGCGACGCCCGGCCTGATCGATTTCGTACGACGGGCGCCCAAACATGCGCGGCGTGTTGCGTCTATCTGTATCGGCGCCTTCGTGCTCGCCGAAGCCGGCATTCTCGATCAACGGCGCGCGACCACGCACTGGTTCTATGCGCGCGACATGCAGAAGCAATTTCCGAAAGTGAGGGTCGATGAAGACCGCATCTTCGTGAATGACGGTCCGGTCTGGACCTCGGCCGGCATGACCGCGGGCATCGATCTCGCACTGGCGATGGTCGAGGCTGATCTCGGCGAGGACGTCGCACGCAACATCGCGAAAAAGATGGTCGTGTATCACCGCCGTGCCGGCGGTCAGTCGCAGTTTTCCGCGCTGCTGGAATTGGCGCCGAAGTCGGACCGTATCCAGAAGGCGCTCGCTTTCGCGCGCGACAACCTGCAGAAGCCGCTGACGGTGAATGATCTCGCCGATGCCGCAAATCTCAGCCCGCGGCAGTTCAGCCGCGCCTTTCACGCCGAGACAGGCCAATCGCCTGCCAAGGCCGTCGAGCATCTGCGGCTAGAGGCCGCGCGGTTGATGATGGAGCAGAGCCGGCATCCCATCGACACCGTCGCGCAGCAGACGGGGTTTGCCGATCGTGACCGCATGCGCCGCGCATTTCTGCGCGCCTATGGCCAGCCGCCGCAGGTGATCCGCCGAAATGCGCGGTCTCAGATGGACGCGTGAGAGAACGTCAGATCAGCCGATCTTGCGGCCGATATCCAGAAACTTCTGCCGGCGCTGCTGACGAATAGTCGCCGCGTCCATGCCGCGCATGTCGTTGAAAGCCTGGGCGATGGCGTCGCCGGTGATAGCAATCATGGCGGCGGGGTCGCGGTGTGCGCCGCCCGGCGGCTCTTTCAGGATGGAATCGATCACGCCGAAACGCAGCAAATCCTGCGCGGTGATCTTCATATTGGTCGCGGCTTCCTGCGCCTTGGATGAGTCGCGCCACAGGATCGACGATGCCGCTTCCGGCGAGATCACGCTGTAGATGGCGTGTTCCAGCATCAGCACCTTGTTGGCGGTGGCAATGGCGATGGCGCCGCCCGAGCCGCCTTCGCCGATGATCACGGCGACATTGGCAACGCCGAGGCCGAGGCAGGCATCGGTCGAGCGTGCGATGGCTTCAGCCTGGCCGCGCTCTTCCGCACCGATGCCGGGATAGGCGCCGGCGGTGTCGACCAGCGACAGCACGGGAATGTTGAAACGGTCGGCCATCTCCATCAGGCGAACCGCCTTGCGGTAGCCTTCGGGGCGGGCCATGCCGAAATTATGCTTGAGGCGGCTCTCGGTGGTGTTGCCCTTTTCCTGGCCGAGTACGCAGACGCTCTCGCCGCGGAAACGGCCGAAGCCGGCCACCAGCGCTTCATCTTCGCCGAACTTGCGGTCGCCGGCGAGCGGCGTGAATTCGGTGATCAACGCTTCCACGTAATTCATGCAATGCGGGCGCTGCGGATGCCGCGCGACCTGGGTCTTCTGCCACGGCGTCAGGTTCGCATAGAGCTCGTGCAGAGCGGCGACGGCCTTGTCCTCGATGCGCACGATCTCTTCGCCGATGTCGCTGCCGCTGGCGGCCAGCGTGCGCAATTCATCGATCTTGGAATCCAGCTCGGCGACGGGCTTTTCAAAGTCGAGATAGCTGCGCATGGGTTCGGACATTCACTGGATATGGGAAGGACGGACGGCGGGCGAAACTGCCGGTGCAGGCTTTTCAAGTCAATCGGGGCTGCAAGTCAAGCCGCGAAGGTGTCATTTACTTTGAAAAATCAAAGAGATATTTCAACGTTCAAGCGCCTTTTTATGACGTTTCCATTGCTGTGTTGCGCTTGCGGCGATGCCACCACCAGATGGTGGCGCCGGCCAGCACGGCCGCCACGATCACGGCCTGAATCCAGTAGTGTTTGGCTTGGCCTTCGAGGCCGGCAATGCCGCCATAGCGGTCCAGCACCGACACCGCGAGCACGCCGGGCAACACATGCGCCGGCGCCCAGAGCAATGCTGCGGGGATGTTTACGGCATAGAATTTCGCCGGTGCGGTCCCCAGAGCGCCGGCCGTGACCGGCACGAAAGCGCGGATCGGCGGAACGAAGCGGCCGAGGAACACGGCCAGCGTGCCGAAGCGATGGAAGAAGGCCTCGCTCTGCGCCACCACGCCCGGATAATTCGAAAGCGGCCACGCGTCGAGCAGTTGCCGTTGCCGGACATGCCCGATCCAGAACGCGCTCCCGTCGCCGAGCACGGCGCCCGCCACGGCGGCCGCCAGCACCGCCACGAGATCGAGGTCGCCTGCCGGAATCAGGGCGCTCAGCGCCAGAATGACCGTGGTGCCTGGGATGAATGTTCCGAGCACCGGCACGGCTTCCAGCAAGGCAGCGAGGAAAATAGTGAGGTAGCCCAGCCAGGCATGCGCGGCGACAAAATGGGTCAGGGCATCGATGAAGGACGTCACGAAATTCCGATCCAGCGCGGGGTGCCTCAGCCAACTGTGACAGCATATATGATTGAAATGGCCGGCCGCGCCGTTCGATCCCCAAATACCGCTGCAAATTGATCGACCCGGAGCATCGGCTGATTCGCAGGGCAGACTTCCAAAAATTGCCGTTAGAACCTATCTCGATGATAACATTCGGGAACTTTGATGAAGAGCTGGGCTTTGTCCAGCCGCGGCTCTCTGATACGTTCCACAAAGCACCCCATCCGCAGCCATTACTAGACTGGTTTCGGGATATCCGGGACCACGGAGGATTGATGACCGCCGCCTCGACCAAACTGCAAGAAAAGACCGACGCGTTGATTGGCATTCCCGACAAGATGGTGTCGGTGCGCAAATTGTTCGGCATCGATTCCGACCTCGAAGTGCCTGCCTTCTCCGAATCCGATCCGCATGTGCCGGACACCGATCCCGATTACCGGTTCGATCGCGCCACCACGCTTGCCATTCTCGCCGGCTTCTCGCGCAACCGCCGCGTGATGGTCACGGGCTTCCACGGCACCGGCAAATCGACCCATATCGAGCAGGTCGCCGCGCGCCTCAACTGGCCTTGCGTGCGCGTCAACCTCGACAGCCACATCAGCCGTATCGACCTCGTCGGCAAGGACTCCATCGTGGTCCGCGACGGCAAGCAGGTCACCGAATTCCGTGACGGCATTCTGCCCTGGGCGTTGCAGCACAATGTCGCGCTGGTGTTCGACGAATACGACGCCGGCCGTCCGGACGTGATGTTCGTGATCCAGCGCGTGCTGGAAGTCTCCGGCCGCCTGACGCTGCTCGACCAGAACAAGGTGATCAAGCCGCATCCGGCGTTCCGTCTGTTTGCGACCGCGAACACCATCGGTCTCGGTGACACGTCGGGTCTCTATCACGGCACGCAGCAGATCAATCAGGGCCAGATGGATCGCTGGTCGATCGTCACCACGCTGAACTATCTGGCGCATGACGAGGAAGTCGAGATCGTGCTGGCGAAGGCCAAGCACTATCAGAACCCCGAGGGCCGCGACATCGTCAACAAGATGGTGCGCCTTGCGGATCTCACGCGTAACGCCTTCGCCAATGGCGATCTGTCGACGGTGATGAGCCCGCGTACGGTGATCACCTGGGCCGAGAATGCCGACATCTTCAACGATATCGGCTTCGCGTTCCGCGTGACCTTCCTGAACAAGTGCGACGAACTCGAGCGTCCGCTGGTGGCCGAATTCTATCAGCGCTGCTTCAATGCAGAGCTGGCGGAAAGCTCGGTGAATGTGGCGCTGAGCTGATGTGATGGCGAAGGTCACCGTGGAGCGCACGATTGGAGCAACCAAGCGCGCGGTTCAAGGTGGCCTGTTTCGCTACAATGTCGAGAAGATGGGGAAGCAGAAGCACAAGAGCTTCGCTGTCTCTTTGCGCGACAAGAAAGAGGTCGTCGGCGGCATTGTTGGCGAAGTCTGGATGACCGTGCTGTTCATCCAGCTCTTCTGGATCGATCAGCAGTTTCGCGGCAAGGGTCATGGCAAGGCGCTGATCGAAGCGATCGAGGATCAAGCGCGAAACTTCGGCGCGGTGCGTGCCTATGTTGATACGATGAGTTTTCAGGCGCCAGACTTCTACCGCGCCTGTGACTATGAAGCTTTAGGCACCATTGATGGTTATCCAGGCGGCGTGACGCGCCACTGGTTTACCAAGGCGCTGTAGGGACTGGCGATGAGCACGACGACCACAAACAAATTCCGCCCCGGCTCCAAGGAAGCGCCGACCGAGCCGTTCAAGCGCGCGGTGACGTCGTGTTTGCGCGCGATCGCCAAAGCGCCGGAGCTTGAAGTGACCTTCGCGGCCGAGCGGCCGGGTCTCTCACCGGGCAAAGCCCGTCTTCCTGAACCCGCGCGAAAAATGAGCAAGCGCGACGCCGCCATCGTGCGCGGCCACGCGGATTCGATCGCGCTCAAACTCGCCTGTCACGATCCCAAGGTTCACCGCAAGCTGATGCCGGGGAATCCGCAGGCGCGCGGCGTGTTCGAAGCCGTCGAGCAGGCCCGCGTGGAGGCGCTCGGGTCGCGCCGCATGGCCGGCGTGGCCAAGAACCTCACGGCGATGCTCGACGATCATTTCCATCGCGGCAAGTTCGACGAAATCACCGACCGCGCCGATGCGCCGCTGGCCGATGCGCTGGCGATGCTGGTGCGCGAGCGCCTGACCGGCATGGCGCCGCCGGCCGCCGCGAAGAAGATGGTCGATCTCTGGCGTCCGGTCCTCGAAGACAAGATCAGCGATCGCCTCGACCAGCTCGATCGGTTCGCCGAGAACCAGGCCAAGTTCGGCGATGCCGTGCATGACCTGCTGTCGGCGCTGGAGCTCGGCGATGATCGCAATGCCGAGCCGGACGACGAGGAGAGCGAGGACGATGAGCGCCAGGGCGAGAACGATCAGGCCGGCGCCGAAGGCTCGCCCGAAAGCGACGCCTCGCAGGAAATGAGCGCCGATCATGCGCAGCAGTCATCCGACGAAATGTCTGACAGTTCGATGGAGAGCGCGCAGGCGTCTGCATCGGACACGTTCGACGAAGACGGCGAGATGGGCGACGACGAAACGCCCGGCGAAGCTACGCGTCCGAATTCGCGCGGCGCGAACGAGCCGCGCGGTCCCGAATATCACGCCTTCGCGCCGAAATTCGACGAAGTCATCGCAGCCGAAGACCTCTGCGATCACGACGAGCTCGAACGGCTGCGCTCCTATCTCGACAAGCAGCTCGCACATCTGCAGGGCGTCGTCGCGCGCCTCGCCAACCGCCTGCAGCGCAAGCTGATGGCGCAGCAGAACCGCGCCTGGGACTTCGACCTCGAGGAAGGCATCCTCGATCCCGCGCGCCTGTCGCGCGTGGTGACCGACCCGCATCATCCGCTGTCCTTCATGCATGAGAAGGAAGCGACGTTCCGCGATACGGTGGTGACGCTGCTGTTGGACAATTCCGGTTCGATGCGCGGTCGCCCTATCACGGTCGCTGCGACCTGCGCCGACATTCTCGCGCGCACGCTGGAGCGTTGCGGCGTCAAGGTGGAAATCCTCGGCTTCACGACGCGCGCCTGGAAGGGCGGGCAGTCGCGTGAAGCGTGGCTCGGCGCCGGCAAGCCGGCCAATCCCGGCCGCCTTAACGATCTCCGTCACATCATCTACAAGTCGGCGGACGCGCCGTGGCGCCGCGCGCGCAAGAATCTCGGCCTGATGATGCGCGAAGGTCTGCTCAAGGAGAATATTGACGGCGAGGCGCTCGACTGGGCGCACAAGCGCCTGCTCGGTCGTCCCGAGCAGCGCAAGATCCTGATGATGATCTCCGACGGCGCGCCGGTGGACGACAGCACGTTGTCGGTCAATCCCGGCAACTATCTGGAACGCCACCTGCGCCACATCATCGAAGAGATCGAGACCCGCTCGCCGGTCGAACTGATCGCCATCGGCATCGGCCATGACGTGACGCGCTACTATCGCCGCGCTGTGACCATCGTCGACGCCGAAGAACTCGGCGGCGCCATTACCGAGAAGCTGGCTGAATTGTTCAGCGAAACGGCAGGGCCGGCACCGACCCATGGTCGGCGACGCAGAACGCATTAGGCTTACAGGATGGGTTTTGCTTTGCTCTACCCATCCTCCAGGGCCATCGCTTGACCGCTCATCTCACCCGTCGTCACTTTCTTGCAGTCGCGGCTTCAGCAGCCGCGCTGCCGTCGCTTGCCCATGCGCAGCCCGTGCCGGTGCCGGCAACGCCATCGGCCCGTGCGACGGTGTCGATCGAGATCGAAGCGCGGCCGATCCCGGCTTTCGATACGCGTGATCGCGCGCATACAAGGTTCGGGTCGCTGCAATATCGCAGCGGATTGGTCCTGACGTCGCGATACAAGGACTTCGGCGGCATCTCCGGTCTTCGCCTGGACGACAAGGGCGAGGGTTTCATCGCCATCAGCGACAAGGGTAACTGGTTCACCGGCAAGATCGCCTATAGCAGCGATGCCATGGTCGGCATTATCGATGTCGAGGCGGCGCCGATGTTGGGCGCCGACGGCAGGCCGATCACCGCGCGCGGCTGGTACGATACCGAGGCGATCGCGGTGGACGGACCGACGGTCTATATCGGCCTCGAACGCGTGCATCAGATCCTGAAATTCGACTTCGGCCGCGATGGCGTGCGCGCCCGGGGGGAGCCGATCCCGCAGCCGCTGGGCATGCGCAAGCTGCCCAGCAACGGCAGTCTCGAAGCGCTGGTGATGGTGCGCAGGGACAGGTTCAAGACCTCGCCGCTGGCCGGCATGCTGCTGGCGATCTCGGAACGCGGGCTAGACAGCGCCGGCAATATTGCGGCCTGGATCATCGGCGGCAAGGTGCCGGCAAGTTTCTCGGTCCGCCGCACCAAAAATTACGACATCAGCGATGCGGCGCTGCTGCCCTCCGGCGATCTGCTGTTGCTGGAACGCAAGTTCTCGCTGTTCGGCGACACCGGCGTCCGCATCCGCCGCATTCCCCTCGCATCGATCGTGCCGGAGGCCGTCATCGACGGTCCCACCATCTTCGATGCGGATCTCGGCTACGAGATCGACAATTTTGAAGGGCTCGATGTCCATGTGACGCCGGAGGGCGACACAGTGCTGACGCTGATCTCGGACGACAATTTCTCGATGCTGCAGCGAACTCTGCTGATGCAGTTCACGCTGCTGGAATAGAGTCTTGATTCTGACGCGTTTTCCTAATGCGAACCGGCATCCACTTCGCTCGAAAACGCTATGGGAGGTCAGGCCGCAGCCTCGGACTGCTTGGCCTGATGGGCGATCAGCAAGTCGCGCAGTTCACCTGCGGGCTTGGCGGGGCTGAACAGATAGCCCTGCATTTCGGTGCAGCCGAGCGCGCGCAGCAGCTCCTTCTGCCGGGGCGTTTCGACGCCTTCGGCCGTCGTCGTCATGTTGCGCGAACTCGCGATATTGACCACGGCCTGCACGATCGAGGACGACCCCTGTGCATCGGCGATATCGGTCACGAAACAACGGTCGATCTTGATCTTGTCGAACGGGAAACGCTGCAGATAGCTCAGGCTCGAATAGCCGGTGCCGAAATCGTCCAGCGCAATCCGCACGCCGATCTCGCGCAGCCCGTGCAGGATTTCCAGTGCGGTCTCGTCGTCGCGGATCAGCACGGCCTCGGTGATTTCGAGCTCCAGTCGCCGCGCCGGCAGTCCGGACGCGGCGAGGGCGGAGGTCACCTTCAGGGCGAGCGACGCGCAGCGGAACTGAACCGGCGAGACATTGACCGCCACCCGGATGTCGTCGGGCCAGTTGGCAGCCTCGGCGCAAGCGGTGTTCATCACCCATTCGCCGAGCTCATTGATGATGCCGATATCTTCGGCGACCGGAATGAACTCGGCCGGCGAGATCATGCCGCGTTCGGGATGACGCCAGCGCAGCAGGGCCTCGCAGCCCACGATGGTGTCGTCGCGCAGCGTCAGCAGCGGCTGATAATAGACTTCGAAGCCGCCTTTGGCGAAGCCGCCATCACCGGCGGCGTGACGCAGTTCAAGCTCCAGCGAGCGGCGGGCCTGCACCCGCGCATCCATTTCGGGCTCGAAGAAGCGGAACGTGCGGCGGCCGTCGGCCTTGGCGCCATACATCGCAAGGTCGGCGTTCTTCAGCAGCGTATCGAGGTCTGCGCCGTCGCGCGGCGCCAGCGCAATGCCGATCGACGCGTCGGTGAGCAGGCTGTGGCCGAGACAATCGAATGGCTGGCGGATCGCATCATAGATGCGGCCGACAAGATCCGTGATATCGGAATGGCTCTCCACACCGGTCTGCACGATGGCGAATTCGTCGCCGCCGAGCCGCGCCACCACGTCGGAGCCGCGCACGCAGCCGCGCACCCGCAGCGCGATGCCCTTGAGCAGTTCGTCGCCGACGGGATGGCCAAGCGAGTCGTTGATGCCCTTGAATTCGTCGATGTCGATATAGAGCACCGCACATTGCGCGCCGCGCGCGACGCGCTTCAATTCGCGTTCGAGCTCGTTGCGGAACAGCGTGCGGTTCGGCAGGTCGGTCAGCGCATCGTAATGCGCCAGATGCGCGATCTTCTCCTCGGCATTGCGCCGCTCGGTGATGTCTTCATGGGTCGCAACCCAGCCGCCATCGGCCACCGGCCGCGACGAAATCTGGATGGTGCGGCCATCGGCGGTCTGCATGATCTGGATGTGCGACCGCCCGACGTCGCGCAACACTTCCGCCACATAGGCGTCAACGCTGCCAGCGAATGAGCCCGTGTCCTTGCGATGCGCGATCACGTCGCGGAACGGTCGGCCGGGTGTGATGACCTCGCGCGACAGCCCGTACATGTCGAGATAGCGCTGGTTGCAGACCACCACGCGCGCCTGCGCGTCGAACAGCAGCAGGCCCTGCGTCATGTTGTTGATGGCGGTATCGAGGCGGTTCTTCTCCAGCGTCATCTGCAACTGTGCTGCACGGTTCTGCCGCTGGATGTGACGGATCATCAGATAAAGCAGACCTGCCAGGATCAGGGCCGACAGCGTCGCGAGGGTCACGAGAAATTTGGTCTGGTCGCGCCAGTTGGCCAGTGTGCCCTCGACCGTCGTGGTTGCGACCAGCGCGACCGGAAAGTTTTGCAGCAGGCGGATCGAGCCGAGCCGATCGATATTGTCGATGGGGCTGACGGTGCGGATGGTTGCGGGCGCGTCGCTGAAGCGCAGATGCTGCAGCAGCGGGCCGCTATTGAAAACCTTGCCGATCGACGAGGGCGTCTGCGGGTATCGCGCCAGCAACGTGCCATTGCGGTGGAACATTGCGATGGTCCCGTTTTCGCCGAGCGAGACGGAGGCAAAGAATTTTTCGAATTGCTGCGGTTCGACGCTGCGCGTCACGATGCCGAAGAATTCGCCCTTGGGCCCTGTAATGCGACGTGCGAACAGCGTCTTCCACCGGCCGGTGATGCGGCTCAGGACGGGCTGCACGATCTCTTCGTCCTGGGTGAAGGTCTGCGATTTGAGTTTCTGGAAATATTCACGGTCGGCCAGCACCAGATCCGGTCCGGGCCAGGCTCCTGTCCAGTTGACCAGACGGCCTTCGGCATCGAGAACGGTGATGTCGTTGACGAATTCATCATCCACCTTTGACTTCAGCATCATGTGGGACTCATAGCTCGACATGCTGCTGGCAAAGCTGTGAACCGACATCACGCCATTGGCGAGAAGATGAGCCGTGAGGCTCTTCTGGATGCGCTGGAGATCCTGGAACTGCTGATCGAAATGCCGGCTGAGCAGCAGCACAGTGTTTTCGAGTTCGCGGTTGGAATTGTCGATCGTGCGCTGACGGAAATTGTTCACGGTCATCGCCGTGCCTGCGGCAATGGTGACGATCAGCACGGCGCCAACGAGCACGAGCCAGCGCACTGGCGCGCGACGTGTCGTCGAGCGTCCATCGCCATGTTCGGCAGAGCCCGGCGCTGAAGCGCGCACGTCGTTCGTCATTCGCCTCCCCAGCAGCCGCATGAATTCCTACCCCTCGTGCATAGGAATACCCGGGCAAGGGTGGAAGACGCGTTAGGAAGTCAGGTGAACTGCGGGTTAATTACAACCGTACAAATGGTATCATGCTACGCGGCAAGGCTTTTCTGCAGCGGTGCGACCGGCCATGTCTGGTTGCGACCGTGCGCTTTTGCGGCATAGAGCGCACTGTCGGCATTGCTGATCAGGTCGTTCGACGTGGTCAGCGATGACGGCACGAGACACGCTGCACCGACGCTGATCGTCGTCGTGGTCATGCCGTCGCGCTCGAGATGGCCCACCTCGACGCGGATCCGTTCGCCGAGCTCGATGGCGTCGGCCAGAGAGAGGCCCGGCAGGATCAGCGCGAATTCCTCGCCGCCATAGCGCGCGGCGCAATCGCTGGCGCGTTTGGCATGCCGGGCGATGCTCCAGGCGATCCCGCACAGAACGAGGTCGCCGGCCTGATGGCCGAAATTGTCGTTGAACACCTTGAAGTGGTCGGCGTCGATCATCAGCAGCGAGATCGGTGCGCGGGCGCGCTGGGCGCGCTGCCATTCCTTATCCATCACCACGTCGAAATGACGTCGGTTGGCGAGGCCGGTGAGGCCGTCGGTCATGGCGAGGCGTGCCATCCTGTCTTCCATCTCGCCGCGCTTGCCCATCTCGCGCGCCAGGATCAGCATCAGCGCGCAGGCGATCAGGCCGAGCGCAGCCATGGCGCCGCCGATCTGCAGCGCTTCCTTGCGCCACTGGCCGAAGATCACGTCGGTGGACCGCCCCACCATCACGATCAGCGGGTGGGAGCCTTCACGCCAGACAAAAAGACGCCGCACGCCGTCAGTCGCGGAATCGCCGATATGGGAGCCGGAGAAATAGGCCAGCGCTTTCTGTACGCCCGGGACCCGGCTGAGATCGCGGCCGATGATCTCCATGTCAAACGGTGCGCGCATGATCAACACGCCGTCCTGCCGGATGACGGAAATCACGTCGTTCGGCTCGAGTTGCAGGCGATCGGCGATCTCGTGGAAATAGCTGTAGCGGATGAAGCCGGCGACGATGCCCAGAAAAGTTCCGTCGCGCGCCGCGATGCGGCGGCTCAGCACGATGCCGTAACTGCCCTGATGCAGCATCGGCTTGGAGATATAGAGGCCGAACAGCGGATCGCGCTTGTGGACCTTGAAGAATTCCTCATCGGCGAAATTCTGCGGCTTCGGATCCAGCGTCGACGAATCCAGCGTCACGTTGCCGGCGACGTCCGTGACCTGGATGGCGCCGAAGTGGCGCGCGGTGGCGGCGTGGTCGAACAGGATCAACTGCCGCATCGGTCGCGAAATCTCGACCAGTTCCGGCGAGGTCATGTTGCTGACCACGTTGCGCAGCGACAGATCGTAAAGTTCCACATTGCGGGCGACATCGGCATCGATGCTGGAGGCGAGGTTGCCGAGCGTCTGGTGCGCCAGCTTCTCGTCGCCGCGCCGCATGCTCATCAGCACGCTGCCGCAGATGACTGTGAATCCGACAACGACGATCGCCGCAGCGGCCAGCAGCCAGCGCGGGGAGATCCGGCGGGTCGTCTCGGATGTATTACGGGCCAGCATTGGCTTTCGTCGATCAAAAAGGACTGCGTTACAATCACCGACGCATAGCATCAGAACCGGTAATTCTTTGACAGCTACGCGGTGATCAACAGTTTCGTTTCGCCGTTTTGTGACGGGCGGTTAATAGGATGTGAAAGAAATCGAGACGCTTTGGTCGGCGAATGCGCAAAAAGAAATATGGGCGTGCCGCGCAGGCACGCCCATAACGTCGGTAGGAACCTGGAAAGCGGGTTCCCGGCGTCACCGCATGGCGCCGGCCACCATGATGTCGCGGCCGGAACGATACGCGTTGTCGTCGCAGGTTAGCGCCACGGCGATGTCGGCGATGCCTTCGGTTGTGTGGTTGCGCGCAGCGGGCAAAGCGATGAACTGCCGGTTCCGCACGCTGCCGTCGAGCACGTCGATCGCGGCGGGTTCGTCGGGGCCGAGCATCCCGGGCGCGATGGTGCTGACGCGGACATTGCGCGTGCCATAGGCGCGCGACAGCCCGCGCGTCATGGCATCGATGGCGGCGTCGGCGCCGGGGTCCGGCGTTGAGGCGGGCGCTGTCGGAATCCCATCGAGCGCGGTGAGATTGACGATGCTGCCGCCGGCGACGCCGAACATCCGCACCGCCTCCTGGCATAGCAGCATGGCGCCGAACACCTTCAGCTCGCGCTGCCGGTGCAACTCGTCCTCGGACACCACGTCCTCCACCTCGCTGCGCGCGAAGGCGCCGTTATTGACGAGAATATCGAGCCGGCCGAAGGTCGCCGCGATTTCCTCATAGAGCCGCCGCACGTCCGGCCAGCGGGCGATGTCGCCCTGGACGGCGATGGCGCGGCCGCCGCGCCATACGATTTCGGCGACCACGCGCGCCGCGCCGCGGGGATCGTCCGCGTGATGCACGATCACCGCCGCGCCTTCTGCGCCGAAGCGCCTCGCAATGCCCGCGCCGATGCCGTCCGCGGCGCCGGTCACGAGCGCAACTTTTCCTGCCAGTCTTGTCATGGCATGTCCTTGGATCTGGATGATGTCTGTCTTGATCGTCAGTCGTGTGCGTAGATTTTGAGGCGGAATCGATCCGGGCGTGATCGCGCCCCGACAACAGTCTGGACGCGCAAGGCGGGGAGTTCGACCCGATACCCGTATGGCCTGGCAGATCCGAGGCCCGCGGGCGGCTCGCCGATCTGCTCTGTGGCTGACGCTGTTATCGCAAATGCAGCCGCGTCGGTGTTAGCGCGATCCTGCATCTGTTTTGCACGATCCTGCAAAAGTGATCCCGCAGCCATTTCCCTGCCACGGCACTGCACCTAGATACACCTCGGCATAAAAGGCCTGCCGCTTGAGGGGTTTGCGTGTGACCGAGACGATTCGTGAGATTGCCGACATCATTGCCCGTTACGCCGCCAATGGCAGCGACCATCCGACCGGCCTCGCCAGCCTCTATCTGAAGCGGCAGACCGAGCCGACGCAGCTCGTGCATACCGCGCAGTGGCCGTGTTTCGGCCTCGTGGCGCAGGGCGCCAAGCGGCTGCAACTGGGCACCGAGACCTACACCTATGCCGCTGGCGATTATGTGCTGGTGTCGCTCGATCTGCCGATGTCGTCCTGCATCGTCGAGGCCTCGGAAGCGCAGCCGCATCTCGGCATGGGCTTTGCGATCGATCCGCAATTGTTGAAGGAGGTGCTCGGCCGGTTCGGCAACGGCCATGCCGATGCGCCCGCGCATCCGCAGCTCCCCGAGCGCGGGGTCGTCGTCGCCAAGGCCTCCGCCGATCTGCTCGACGCCACGCTGCGGCTGCTGCGCCTGCTTGACCGGCCGCAGGACATTCCGGTGATGGCGCCGCTGCTGGAGCAGGAGGTGCTGTATCGCCTGCTGGTCGGCCCTTACGGCGCGCGTCTGCGGCAGATCGCGCTGGCCGAGAGCCCGAGCAACAAGGTCGCCAAGGCCATTTCCTGGCTGCGCAGCAATTATGCCAGCCCGCTCCGCATCGAGGATCTCGCCGACCGCGTCGGCATGAGCGAATCGTCGCTGCATCACAATTTCAAGACCGTCACCGCAATGACGCCGATGCAGTATCAGAAGCAGCTAAGACTGCACGAGGCGCGCCGCCTGATGCTGGTGGAGCGGCTCGATGTCGGCAGCGCCGGCTATGCGGTCGGCTATCAGAGCCCGTCGCAATTCTCCCGGGAATATGCCCGGCTCTACGGCCAGCCCCCGATCCGCGACGTCGGCAATGCGCGCGGCCCGGTGCTCGGAGGCGAGGCCCGCGTCGCGGGGTGACGGCCTTCTTTACCTCGCCCCGCTTGCGGGGAGAGGTCGGCGCGAAGCGCCGGGTGAGGGGGACTTTCCGCAAGCTCCGCTGCCCTCGATTCGGCGACGCTGCCAACTCTCCCCACGTCATTGCCGGGCAGCGCGAAGCGAGCTTCGCTAGATGACCCGGCAATCCACCTTGATGGTCAAGCTCAGTAAAGATGGATACGCGGGTCAAGCCCGCGTATGACGTCGGAGTGTGAAGCGCGCGCGGCCACGCACGACAACGAAGCAACAACAAGGGAAACACATGATCTCTGCGGTAATCTTTGATTTCGGCGGGGTGATCACCTCCTCGCCCTTCGAGGCCTTTGCGCATTACGAGCAGAGCCATGGCCTGCCGAAGGACATCATTCGCCGCACCAATGCGGACAACCATTTCGAGAATGCCTGGGCGAAATTCGAGCGCGCCGAAATCGATCTCGCCACTTTCGATGCGCTGTTCGCCGCCGAGTCCAAAGCGCTCGGCGCCGAAGTGCCGGGCCGCGATGTGGTCAAGCTGCTGAAGGGCGAGATCCGCCCCGAAATGGTCGAGGCGCTGCGCCGCATCAAGCAAACATTCAAGACCGGTTGTATCACCAACAACCTGCCGGCCAATGCCATGGGCTCCACCGACGGCCGCGCGCTCTATGTGGCCGAAGTGATGGTGCTGTTCGATCACGTCATCGAGTCCGCCAAGATCGGCCTGCGCAAACCCGATCCGCGCATCTACACGATGATGACCGACAAACTGGGCGTCGATCCGAAGACTTGCGTCTATCTCGACGACCTCGGCGTCAACCTCAAGCCCGCGCGCGAACTCGGCATGACCACGATCAAGGTGACATCAGCCGCGCAGGCGCTGACCGAACTGGAAGCCGCGACGGGATTGAAATTGAGGTAGGCGCTGACGCTACTCCAGTGTCACGACGCACCGTCGGTCATGCCCCCTCTCCCCCAGGCGAAGCGAAGCTTCGCTAGGCGGGAGAGGGTCGGGGAGAGGGGTAGCCACAAACTCCGTCGCCCGTGGCAACCCCTCTCCCGGCGCTACGCGCCACCCTCTCCCGCAAGGGGAGAGGGGACGATGAACACGCGCAGCCGCGCTTCAATCGCAACCTCGCACTACACTACACAAAAACAAACGGCGCGCTCATCGCGCGCCGCTTGCTCACTTCCCACCCGATCAGATAATCGAACGGTCCACATGGCGCACTTCGCCGGTGCGCGCATCGATGTCGACCTGGATCCACTTGCCGTATTGATCGCGGCCCTCGATCTCCCATTCGTTGTCGTCGAAATGGGTGTTCTGCACCGTCACCACGCCGATCCCCGAGGCGATCGCCAGCGCATCCTGCAGCGTCAGCGGGCCCGATGGCACCGGCACCACGGCGGCCCGCGGGGCGGGCTGGCGCATATAGACATCGGCGGCAAAGGCCGGCGCCGCGACGCCAATCGCGCCCGCCAGTGCCAGCGGAAGCAAGGCCTTCGAAAACACGGCCTTCTTCAAAATCTGTTGCATCGAAATCTCCTCATCTGTCCCACGCGCCGCATGCGGCGCAACCGGGTTAAGAACGGTGCACGCTGCACTGCGTTCCCGGAGGAAATGAGGCGATTTGGTGCGGGAAAAGCGGTGATGCGCTATATTGGCAGCAGCACATCAGCACTCTCACGAATGAGATTTTTGGTCGAGGTCAGTGATGACAAAAGCTGGCAAAGCGTTGGTGAAAAACCGCAACGTCCGCGGGTGAGGGGCCTTGCGCTTACTCTGCTGCGCTCACCGCTGGCAGCGCGAACGTCTCGATTCGCGTGAGGTCGAGCTTGCCGGATGCCTGATCGATAGCGAAGCCCACCACATCGCCGTTGGCGTCGAGATAGACCACCAGCCCTGCGACGATTTCCCGGCGCCGGGCGCATCCTTCAGCGCGATATAGAGACTGTCAGGATTTTTATTCCGCTGAGATGTCGGGGCCTGGCGGCCCCGTTCGTCATGGATGTATCGGGCGGCGGAAGCTGCCCGCCGGACGACAACCGAAGTAACCGAGCCACAGGAAGAAGCCCATGCCCAGCACGATCCGTCTGCATCGCGTCATTGCCGCCAGGCCGCAGAAGCTCTATCGCGCGTTCCTCGAACCAGACGCGATTGCGAGCTGGCTCCCACCCTACGGATTCACATGCACCGTCCATGAGCTGGATGCGAAGGTCGGTGGCCATCACAGGATGTCATTCCGGAACTTCACCACGGGCGGCAGTCACTCCTTTGGCGGGACCTATCTGGAGCTCGTTCCCGGTGAGCGTCTCGTCTACACCGACCGCTTCGATGATCCCAACCTGCCGGGCGAGATGAAGGTCACGGTGACGTTGAAGGCCGTGTCTGTCGGCACGGAGGTGAACATCGAGCAGCAGGGCGTACCCGACGTGATCCCGGCCGAGGCCTGCTATCTCGGCTGGCAGGAATCCCTGCGCAAGCTCACGAAACTTGTCGAGCCCGAGATCAACCAGTAGCGCCATCGCTTCCGGAACGGCCTGGGGAAATTCAATCAACAGCAGGAAGGAGCGCCAGCCCATGGCACTCGCCCGTGTCCAACATGTCTCCGTCTCGCTCGACGGTTTCGCCACCGGCGAAGGCCAGAGCCTCGACGCGCCGTTCGGCCATGCCGGCGAGCGGCTGCACCAATGGATGTTCGCGACCCGATGGGGTCGCCAGATGCTCGGCCAGCCCGGCGGCACGGCGGGCATCGACGACGCGTTCCTGCGGCTGTTCGCGCCCGGGATCGGCGCCGAGATCATGGGCGCCAGGAAGTTCGGTCCTCCCACATGGCATGAGGATCCGGACTGGAAAGGCTGGTGGGGTCCCAACCCGCCGTTCCATACGCCGGTCTTCGTCCTCACCCATCATCCGCGCGCATCGATCGAAATGGAGGGCGGCACGGTGTTCCACTTCATCGACGCTTCGCCTGCCGAGGCCCTTGAGACGGCCCGCGAGGCTGCGGCCGGCAAGGACGTGCGCATCGGCGGAGGTCCCACCACGATCCGCGACTTCCTTGCCGCCGGCCTCGTCGATCACATGCACATCGTGGTGGTTCCGATCCTGCTCGGCCGCGGCGTACGCCTGTGGGATGGCGTGGAGGGTCTCGAGAAGGACTACGAGATCGAGACCACATCCTCTCCGGGCGGGGTCGCACACATGACATTCGCTCGAAAGCACCAACCGCTATGAGAAACTGCGCCAGAAACCGATCCCAAAATGCCATGTCGTCGAACTGCCGAAGGCGTTCGGTAACGGCGCGCTCCACGACATGAGGAACCGATGGTCCGTTTGGCGTAGGGGAGTGCCGCGACCACCAGATCGATGATGACCGTTTCGTTGCAGTCTGTGATCGGAATATTCGGAAAGCACCTCAGGTCGCGCCGGGGCAGGTCCGGGAGGCCGGGGCTGGCTGGCGCGATGTGCGGAAACTGCAATGTTGCAATGCGGTATTGAACTGTGCAGTGCAGCAAAAGAAGTCTAGGCTCCCTCGTTCAATCCTACGAGGAGATTAATAGTGAAGATGACCTTATCGATCGCCGTCGCGGCCGTGATCTCGATTGCGGGTGGCTGCGCCGGCTTCGCTGCGGAGTTGCCGACCTATGGATCGGCGGGTTTGCCGATATCGGCGGTGCAGGTTCGCGTGCTGGGAGCTGCGAACGTCCAGGAACAGTCGGCGGCGCCAACCTCCACGGCGTCTGTGCATCAGCTGAGAGTCCTGGCACCGCGGACGGAAATGACGGCCGCGACGGCACCAACCCGGACCGAAACCGCCCGCTCACTTCGTTGACCGGCACCTCGTACCGATATCGCCGCGTCTTTCATTTTCGAAAGGGCTTCGCGTGCACATCAGGGCGGTGCCGCACCTCTCCCCGCCGGGGAGAGGTCGCCGCGTCTGCTCAATGTTACCAATCCCGTGATATCTCTATCAGACGAGAGGTTCGCGATGACCTCGACAGCTAAAAAACCCGACTAACAAAGGGCGCGAAAAAGCGTGCGATGACGGCCGGCAAAAGGCCGGGACAGCACGCGTGACAGGGCAACACCCGCCTGACCCTGGAGCTGCTGGAAACGGCGCGTGACATGCACGCCGGTGGTGTTCTGACAGACGTTGTCCGCAACAAGATCACGATGCGTCACCTCGGCGGTGCCGCCGCTCTTGCAGGTCCGGCTGAGCTGACGGGCGAGGACATCAAGGCCCTTCGTGAGCAGGCCAATCTCGGCCAGGCGGTGTTTGCAAGCTACCTGAAGCTGACGGTCGGCTATGTCTCCAAGCTCGAGCGCGGCACGGAAAGTCCGAAAGGACCGACGCTCGTCCTGCTCGATGTCATCCGCCACAAGGGCTTCGAGGCGATTCTTTGATTGCGATAAGAGCCGTGAGTTGCGCGCGCCGCGTGCGGGGCAACCGGGTTAAGAACGACGCACGCTGCGCTGCGTTCCCGGGGAAAATGGGGCGATTTGATGGGAGTAGACTCGAATGGGAGAAGGCGTTTGTCTACTACGCGTCACTTGCGAGCTTGATGCCACGAGTTCGCAAGGACGCTGCCTCTATATCGTTAGCGTTCACTTCACTAGCACGCTTGATAGCCAGCTTTTGCTTTTCAATGGCCAGATTGAAGCTGAAACTTGGTGTTAAAAGGCCGGATCCGGGGATGAGACAATAGCTTCCTACACGACGATAGGCCGACAGAAATCGAGCTAAGTTGTCGCCGTTGGGTGGCGTCATCGTCATAGAGCGTGTGCCAACGACAGTAGGCTTTCCGTTCTTTATGTTAGTCGGATTGGATGCGACTTGAACGCAATAATGATGGGGGCTTTCGTTGGGTAAGTCAGTAACTATAGAGATCAGTATTTCATCATCGGCGTCTTTTTGACCGAAACGAGTGATCCATCGCTCGAATATGATTTCGGCGACTGGTTGATCCTCGAACAAAAATGCCATGAAGGGGATAGTGCTTCCAGCAGTGGTTAGATATCCGCACCCTCGCCATTTTGCCTTTTCCCAAGCGTGAACGTCGATTACTGACTTAATGTTGACGTCCCTGTGGTTGCTTGCCTCAAAGTCGTTGCCTTCTTCGCTTGAAGGACGCTGTGGTTTCAGCTTCGTCTTTAGATGGATTCTCGGAATGAGGATATTTCTGTTTCGATTAGGATAGCTCTTTTTTGCGATCTTCTCCCAATGGGATAGGTCGAGATAGTTTTGAGACGTTACTCTGTGAAAACTGTTAGATGCGACCGCAATCATCATCATTCGATGGTGAACTGCGGCATCAGTATAGAGGTCTTCAAGCAAAACGTTGCTATCTTTGAAAATGAAGGCCGAGCCCATCACGTGGGCTGCGATCATTGTAAGAAGATCTTGGACTTTTCTCTGTTGATTAAAAACACTAGGCTTAAGTTTGCGCGGCCACTTCACAATCAATGTGAGTTCAATTTCCTTTATTTCGATGTCAGGTTCTGCTTCGTCAGATTCGTGCAGTTGAATGCGAAAGCATTCAGCGTGAGGGACACCGCTTTTCTCGATTACGGTTGCGAAGAATGCTTCAAGTGCGCCCAGTATGCACTCTGCGATTACAATGTAATCCCTTGTGCCGATCTCAATTTCTATTCGCATTCCGATAATGCGGCTTGTGAAAATCTGTCTTTCGTCAGCATTCAAGATTAGAGGACTGCAGAATTCTTCTCCGGCTGGCTGGCTCTTGAGCAGCGAAAGAAATTCGATCGCGCTTTCCTTGGTTTCTTGTTGAGGTATGCTGCCATCGGCCCGAAGTTCGTCTTCGTACCCGAGTGAGAAGAGTACACACGTGCGAGACACAAAGAGGCCAATTGCCTCAAGTGTATCCGGGACATTCTCAAGTGTTTTAAGCTCGCTCGTCTGCAAATTTAAAACGATGCTTCCAAGTGCTGCGTCGAGCATCTGCAGATCTTCAGCGACGAGCTTTTCCGATTCTTCAGTCAGGGGGAGTCCCGACGCACACCCGTTGATTAACTGAAAGCCGTATAGAAAATCCGGTAGATGGCCAAGTTCAAGCGCGATCCATGCCCAAGTTTTCATGGTTGGGAAGATGGTGACTGGAAGTTCGCTGTCTTCTTCACCTGAAATGATAACGCAAGCTGCAGCAAAGCTGCAGCTTGCGCGAGCGGCCCACAGCAGTCCGGCGCTCTTGTAAGCGACGGCCAAGAGCAGTGTCGCTTCAATGAGGTAATTTGAATATTCGCGCTTTGTTAAATTGACCGTCGCTTTGCCCAACAAGCGAATGATGTCGTACTTGTTCGTTAGATCGAGTTTTTGCGCGCGTTTGAGTAGGACTAGAGCTCCCTCGCCTTCGCTTTTTCGAGAAGAAACAAATTCTGCTAAGTCTTCAACCAGATTGTTGTAGCTCGAGTCGTTGCCAGCGATCTGCCCAGATATTTCAATTATCGAAGCGAGTGCGTCCGCGTCGAACTCGCCTAGGCCCTTGGCCTTCTTGAGCACTTCAGAAAATTTTTGCCAGATGGTGGGGAGCGCGTCTGGTGTTCCAAATGCAGTAGCTTTGTTCAGTTCGCAGCGTAACAATGCTGCCTCAGCTTCCAAACTATTGTTTGGTCGAGTGGTGTCTTTCGCGCATTTCGTCAGGGCCTGAATGAGTCGATCCGTTCGATCCGTGATCGCACATTCTTCCGGACTTAAATGACCGTGAATTATCGAAACAAAAAGGAGCTGGTTGACGTTGCCAAGGAGCTCCAAGTTTTTTGAATGATCAGAATTGATGGCGAGTGATTCGAATTCCGAGTAGGTCTCGTTTAGATAGGAGAAATCATCGAACCACCAAAAAGCTGTCCGTATCTGTTCGTATCGTGCTTCCAGCTTTTGGCGAAATACGCCGTGTTTATTGGCGACGCGAACAGCACGAGCGAATCTTCCGTCGGTCTCGGTGCGGGGGCGCTCGAGGGATCTCGATAATTTTGCGGCTACAAGAGCTTCAGAAACGAGTTGAAGCTCCATGCCTTTGAAAGCATCGGGGTCGTCAATTGCCTTCTCAATATCGACGAGCTGTTGTGATCGTGAATAATCCTTTGGCCCCAATCTTGCGTCATTGGATGGCGGGTTCCCGACTTTTAGATAGTTGAAGGCAAGATCAGTGCGATCTTTCGCGATGGTTTCGTTCACTATCCATGAGCGATCGTGGATAGTAATTGGAATGCTGTGCTTTTGAGATAGCTCGTCTTCTAAGGCGGCTCGCGTCTTTGCTTTTGCAAAGCGACTCGTAACGCAGATAATGCGATCGTAATTTCTGCCTGTTGAGATTAGGCCCGCTACGTCATCGCGCACCTTCTGAGCCCATCTAGCCTTAGCGCTGAAGGCGAATGCCCATTTTTCATTGCCGCTGTTTGCTTCGGAAATGTAAGTGAGATTCGAAATTTCATCCGCTACAGCGAAAGTTTCGGTATCGGCTTTGCTGTCTCCGCCGCCGTCTGGACCAGTTTGAGGACGCAGGTTTGGGCAGATCGCGCGCTCGCACAATTTGCGGCAGAAAATTTCGAAATCATGCGTTTGATTTCGAGCTGTTATCGTCTCCAAGCAGTACTCAAGGGAGGAGGCTGTCAGCGAGTAGTCTGGCCTCTTTTTCGTATCGGAATAATATTCCGGTCGAAAGCCGCGTAAAAATTCCGACGGCTGCACTCGTGGTGCCGCGCGATCCATAGCTTCGTTCTCAGGACCTTTGTCCGCCATGGAACATTGGTAGAACAAATTTAGATTCTCATCCACGCTTTAAAATCGAACTTACACAGGCCTGCAATTTTAGCTTCGGTTTCTGCATAGCGGGAGACCGGGAAAGCAAAAGCAAAAACGGCCGGATCTTGCGATCCGGCCGTTTTCAAATTTCAGTCCGCTCAGTGTGAGCGGCGGGTCAGCCTCAGGCCGCGACTGCTGCGGTCTCGGCCTTCTTCTTTTCGATGGCGCGCTTGAGCAGCACGGCCTTCTGGGACAGCTCGCTCTCGCGGGCCTTGATCAGATAGGCATCGAAGCCACCGCGGTGGTCGACCGACTTCACGGCATTGGCCGACACGCGCAGGCGCACGCCGCGGCCGAGCACGTCAGACAGGAAGGTCACATTGACCAGGTTCGGCAGAAACCGGCGCTTGGTCTTGATGTTCGAGTGGCTCACCTTGTGGCCCACCTGGGGGCCCTTCAGTGTCAGTTCACAGCGCCGAGACATGGCGAAAATCCTCTGTCATCCCCGCAGCTAAAAGGCGAAGAGCCCAAAGCCGGGCAGGGGGTCAAAAATCACGTCCATTTCAGGAGTGGCGGACGTATAGGGGGCTTGGCCGCGATCGTCAAGATATCCGGCCAGCTAAAGTCGCGGCAAAACCGGCAAAAGCCCCCGGCATTCGGGGGCTGTATAGCCCGTCCTACGAGCGGAAACCACATGGAATCCAACCCGGTTCCCATCATATAAACGACGTATTCGGGCCGGAAACAGGTCGCTCCAGCCCAATTGAGCGATGCGGCCCTGGGCCTTTGGCCGGGGATCGCCGACCAGGTGATATCAGCAAGTGAGCCCTCGCACGCCCCGCTTTGTGACCCGACAGGTGACGACCGCGCGGACCGCCGCGCCCGCAAGAGTGCGATTTGCGGGCTTTGGCGCGCGTTTCGCCGTCGCCGCGGGCCTGATGCTGCCGGTTTTGCCGGTGGACGCCTCGGCGCAGGTGCAAGGCCAGATCCAAAGCCAGACCCAAGGCCAAGCTCAAGGCCAGAGCCCGGCCGCCGTGCCGGTTCAGGCCCCCGCCCAGGCGGTGTTGGCCGGCGGCAAGCTGGAAGCCAAATATGAAGCCAGCCTCGCCGGCATCGCGGTGGGCAAGGGCCAGTGGGCCATCGACATCAATGAAGACCAGTATTCCGCGACCGCCAGCGGCGGCACCGCCGGTCTGCTGAAAGCATTTGCCGGCGGCTCGGGCTCCGGCCAGTCCACCGGCCGCGTGGTCGCGGGCGCGCTGGTGCCGTCGAATTATCAGGCCGTCACCACCTCCGCGAAGAAGTCCGAGACGATCAAGATGCTGATCACGCCGGGCTATGTGAAGGAGTTCTCCATCGAGCCGGAGCCGCCGCTCGATCCCGAGAAGATTCCGATCACCGATGCCCATCGCCGCAACGTGATCGATCCGATGACCGGCTCGCTGATGCGCGTCGGCGGCACCGGCGAATTGCTGACGCCGGATTCGTGCCGCACCGGCGCGTCGATCTTCGACGGCCGCATGCGCTACGATCTCAAGCTCGACTACAAGCGCATGGAAAGCGTGAAGGCCGAGAAGGGCTATCGCGGGCCTGCCATCGTCTGCGCCGTCTATTTCACGCCGATCGCCGGCTATGTGCCCGACCGCGCCGCCATCAAATATCTTGCCGCCCAGCGCAATATCGAAGTGACCCTGGTGCCGATCGCCGGCACCCGCGTGCTGGTGCCGTATCGCATGGTGGTGCCGACCCCGCTTGGCGTCGCCATGCTGGAAGCCACCGAATTCGTCACCACCCCCGCGCCCGCCAAGGCCGTGGCCAAGACGAACTGAGAGAACGAGGCAAGTTCTAAAGGAGGCGGCTCCACACACCGGCCTCATCCTGAGGAGCCGCGCCCTTGCGCGGCGTCTCGAAGGATGGTGACAGGTCTTGGCCTCGCCAGCTCATGGTTCGAGACGCGCGAAGTCGCGCTCCTCACCATGAGGGACCGAGACGGGACGCTGCCGCAACATGGCCGCAAGACAAAGTGCGCCATCGCAGCATCGTCGCAAACGCGCCGCAGGATTTGCGCAGGATCCCGGCTTGACTCAAAGCCGGTTCGGAGTCCGTGCGCTGTTCATAACTTCGGGGATTTGTCGGCCCTTGTTGCGCTGTCACAAACTTGATCTAGTCAGTCTCGGAGAATGTCAGCGCGAGATGTTGGGGTGATGCGGCCATGGAGGTGCCGAGTCACCGATTCGGGCCGCTTTCGTTCCGGACTCGTTCCAAACCATCAAAAAGCGCGGCTCTGAAGCGTCGTAACCTGTCTCCGTCCTTGACAGTCGGCGACGCGGAAATATCTGAAAAACATGGCCTTTTTGTCTTCTCCGCCCACGCTGTCCAACGGCAGGGCCCCCGGCGCCGGCGTCACCGCAGTGCTCGGCCCCACCAATACCGGCAAGACCCATCTCGCCATCGAGCGCATGCTCGCGCATTCGTCGGGCATCATCGGCCTGCCGCTGCGCCTGCTGGCGCGCGAGGTCTATAATAAAATTTTGGACCGCGTCGGCCCCGAAGCCGTGGCGCTGATCACCGGCGAAGAGAAGATCAAGCCCGCCAAGCCGCGCTACTGGGTCTCCACCGTCGAGGCCATGCCGCGGGATCTCGACGTGTCGTTTCTGGCCGTTGACGAAATCCAGATCGCGGCAGATCTGGAGCGCGGCCACGTCTTTACGGATCGCATCCTGCATCGCCGCGGCCGCGACGAGACGCTGCTGCTTGGCGCCGCCACCATGCGCCCGATCATCGAGCGTTTGCTCCCCGGCGCCAGCATCGTCACGCGGCCGCGTCTGTCGCATCTGGAATTCGCCGGCGATCGCAAGATCACGCGGCAGCCGCGCAGGACAGCAATTGTCGCGTTTTCGGCCGATGAGGTTTACGCCATCGCCGAACTCATCAAGCGCCAGCACGGCGGCGCGGCAGTCGTCTTGGGCTCACTGTCGCCGCGCACGCGCAACGCGCAGGTGGCGATGTTCCAGAACGGCGACGTTGACTACCTAGTGGCAACCGACGCGGTCGGAATGGGCCTCAATCTCGACGTCGACCACGTCGCCTTCGCCAGCGATCGCAAATATGACGGCTATCAATTCCGCCGTCTGACACCATCCGAATTCGCGCAGATCGCCGGCCGCGCCGGCCGCGCCACACGCAACGGTACCTTCGGCACCACAGGCCGCTGCGAGCCGTTCGAGCCCGAACTCGTCAATCAGCTGCAGAACCACATCTTCGAGCCGGTGAAGGTGCTGCAGTGGCGCAATTCGAAGCTGGATTTCTCATCGATCGCGTCGCTGCAGGTGTCGCTGGCGGAGGTGCCGCGCCACGAGGCGCTGACCCGTGCGCCGATCGCCGAGGACCTGCGCGTGCTCGATCATGCCGTCCGTGACGTCGATGTGCGCGAGATGGCGCAGGGCAAGGCCGCCGTCGAGAAATTGTGGGATGCGTGCCAGATTCCAGATTACCGCCGCATCGCGCCCGCTGCACACGCAGAGCTGGTAGTCACTATCTTCAACTTCCTGATGCAGCGTGGGCGCATCCCCGATGCCTGGTTTGGCGCTCAAATCGCGCAAGCTGACCGAACCGATGGCGATATCGACACATTATCGGGCCGAATCGCGCAAATCCGGACCTGGACATTCGTGGCAAATCGTCCCGATTGGCTCTCAGATCCTGATCATTGGCAGGGAATTTCGCGCGAATTGGAAAATAAACTGTCAGATGCCCTTCATGAGAGGCTCACTGAGCGTTTCGTTGATCGTCGTACCAGTGTATTGATGCGCCGCTTGCGGGAAAACACGATGCTGAATACTGAAATTGGTAAGACGGGCGAAGTGATCGTAGAGGGCCATGTAATTGGCCGTCTCGACGGATTTACATTTTTGCCCGATGCGGCCGAGGCTGGCTCGGATGCGAAGGCCTTGCAGGCCACGGCGCTGAAGGCGCTGGCCGGCGAGATCGACGCGCGCGCCGAGAAACTCGGCAATGCACCGGACGATCAGTTCGTGCTCGCCTCCGACGGCACAATGCGCTGGACCGGCGATGCGGTGGCCCGTCTGGTCGCAGCCGACGATGTGCTGCATCCCCGTCTCCGCATCATCGCTGATGAGCGCCTCTCCGGCGCGCCGCGCGATGCGGTTCAGGCTCGCCTCGATCTCTGGCTGAAGACGCATATCGAGAAGCTGCTCGGGCCGCTGTTCGATCTCACCAAGGCCGAAGACATCACCGGTATCGCACGCGGCATCGCGTTCCAGCTCACCGAAGCGCTGGGCGTGCTGGAGCGGCAGAAGATCGCGACCGAGATGAAGGATCTCGATCAGCCGTCGCGCGCGACCTTGCGCAAATACGGCGTCCGGTTCGGCGCCTATCACATCTATATTCCCGGCCTGCTGAAGCCTGCGGGGCGTTCGCTCGCGGCGCTGCTCTGGGCGCTGAAGCAGGACAATGTCGATATGTCGGCGCTGTCGAGCGCACAGCATCTCGCAGGGTCGGGCCGTACATCCTTCCCGGTCGACAAGCTGCTCGATCGCGATGCCTATCGCGTGCTGGGCTATCGCCAGTGCGGCGAGCGCGCGGTGCGCGTCGATATTCTCGAACGTCTGGCCGATCTGATCCGTCCTGCGCTGGCCTGGCGCGAAGCCTCGCCGGGCGAGAAGCCCGCCGGCGCTTTCGATGGCCGCCACTTCGTGGTGACGCAGGCGATGACCTCGCTCACCGGTTCGGCCGGCGAGGATTTCGCCTCGATCCTGCGTGCCCTGGGCTATCGCATGGAGAAGAAGGCGCCGCTGCCGCCGGCACCGCCGAAGCCGGTTGCTGCGACGACGCCGATTGAGGTCAAGGCTGACGACAACACGGGCGATCAGCCCGACGCCCTGGTGGGACTTGCCGAGTCTGACAAGCCCGGTGAGGACAATGTCATTGCGGTCGAGGCTGCCGCTGAGGCGGCCGAGACGGCTGACATCGCGGCTACGGATGTCGCACCTGCCGAGGTTGCGACCGAAGCAGCCCCGGCCGAGGAAGCTGCAGCCGCCCCGTCGGCATCGCTGTTGCCTGAAGTCGCGCTGGTGCCCAGCACCGCGCCTGAGGCTGCGCCCGTTGAAGAGACGGCTTCCGTCGAAGCGCAGCCAGAGCCCGCTGCGGCCGTTGCCGAAACCGAGACTGTTGCCGAGACCGCACCTGCTGCAGTGGCCGATGCTGCTGCGCCTGCCGAGGGCGACGCCGCTGCGGTTCCTGCCGTCGCTGCCGAGCCCGAACTGGTCGAAGTCTGGCGCCCGGGTGGCCGTTCGGAAGAACGCCGTCCGCCGCGTCACGACCGCAACCGCCACCATCGTAATACCAACGCCTCGCAGGGCGCTGCGCAGTCGGCTCCCGCCGAAGGCGCCGTGGCCGATGGCGCGCAGCGCGAGCGGCATGACCGCGGAGGCCAAGGGCGCCGCGATCGCAACAATAACAACGAGTTCCGCCGTCCGCGCAGCGATGCACCGGCCGCCGCGGTCTCCGCCGAAGGTGCGCCGAACCGCGACAACCGTGGCAATCGCGGTAACCGCGACAGCAAGCCGGGCGAGGGTGGCCGTCCGCCGCGTGAGCGCGAACGCTTCCAGGGCAAGGGCAAAGGTCCCTTCAAGGGCGGCGACAAGGGCCGTGAGGGCCGTGGCAACGACCGCGGCGGTGCAACCCGTCCATTCGCCACATCGGCCGCACCGCGCGAACGGGACCGTCCGATCGATCCGAACTCCCCCTTCGCGAAACTCGCCGCGCTCAAGGAACAGCTCAGCGGCCGCAAGGATTGATGCAGGTCATGTAAGGCGGCACCGAGCCGCCATTTGGTGGTGTGTCGGTTGGAGCGCCAGCGTCTCGATAAATGGCTGTGGCACGCGCGGGTGGTCAAAGCCCGCACCAGTGCCGCTGCGCTGGTGGAAGGCGGCAAGGTTCGCATCAATGGCGAGCGCGAGAAATCGCCGGGCCATGGTGTGAAGATCGGCGACGTGCTCACGGTGGCGCTGGATCGCACCGTGCGGGTGATGAAGGTCGAGGGCTTCTCGGAACGGCGCGGCGATGCCACTGCGGCGCGTGTGCTCTATACCGATTTGCAACACCTTCCGGAGTAACTATCTAGGCTAGATGCCGCGTCCAACGATGGTTTCGTGGCAGGCTTTTTCCTTGGTCGAAATGCCCTGACCTATGCCGGCTGCATCCCTTGCGGCAGCGGGGTTGGTGCGCTACGCAAACACTGAATATCGATCGTTTCCGGAGTTCTGGATGACTTACGTCGTCACCGACAATTGCATCAAATGTAAATACACCGACTGCGTCGAAGTGTGTCCCGTGGACTGCTTCTACGAGGGTGAAAACATGCTGGTCATCCATCCGGACGAATGCATTGATTGCGGTGTCTGCGAGCCCGAATGCCCTGCGGACGCGATCAAGCCTGATACCGAAGGCAATATCGAGAAGTGGCTGCAGATCAATCTGGAACACGCCAAGACGTGGCCGAACATCACCCAGAAGATCGACGAACTGCCCGAAGCCAAGGAATTCGATGGTCAGGAAGGCAAGTACGAGAAGTATTTCTCGGCGGCGCCTGGCAAGGGCGACTGAGTTCCCCGGTCGCAGTGATCAAGCAATTGATTGGGTGACCCGATACCCCCAGCCACACGAAATTTACCCTAGCCCCGATTATGCCCCGGAAGCGGCCGCCGAGCGGCCGCGACAGGGCATAAATCATTGATTTTTGCGGGAAATGTGCTATAATAGGCACAATTCAAGAAGCTGGACCATGTGGTGCCGCTCGATTTGGCCCTGCCGGGTTCCCGTTTAAACATCAAACAGGGGCGTGGCGGTTTCCACGCGCAGGCTGTGTCACAGAAAACGCGTAAAAAGAGTGTTTCCAAGGCTGCTGTTTCGAAGAAGGCTACTGCTTCGAAGGTTTTGGATCCGAAGGCTTCCAAGAAAACAACTGCGGCGAGCCGCGTTGTGAAGGGTCCTGCTGCGAAGAATTCTGTCACCAAAGGCCGTGCCCGGGCTCCTGTCAAGGACACCCGGACCGCCGCGAAGGCTGCGGCTGAAAAGTCCTCCAAAAATAAAAGAAGTGCAATGCCCAACAAGACTGCCAAACCTGCCCCGAAGGCTGCTGCTTCGAAGACCACTGCCGCTAAGCCTGCTGCGCCGAAGACGGCTGCGAAGGCTCCCGCCGCCGCTCCTGCTGTGAAGGCTGCTGCGCCGAAGGAAGTTGCCAAGGTTGCTGCGAAGCCGGTCGTTGCCAAACCGGTTGCCGCCAAGCCGGCGCCCGCTGCGGCTCCGCGCGTCGAAGAGCCGAAGAAGCCACTGACCCAGCGTCAGGGCTTCAAGACCAACGAATTCGTTGTCTATCCGGCGCATGGTGTTGGCCAGATCCTCGCCATCGAAGAGCAGGAAATTGCAGGCGCCAGGCTTGAACTCTTCGTGATCAATTTCATGAAGGACAAGATGACCCTGCGCGTTCCGACCGCGAAGGTCGCGAATGTCGGCATGCGCAAGCTGTCCGAGCCGGCGCTGGTCAAGCGCGCGCTGGAGACACTGAAGGGCCGTGCCCGCATCAAGCGCACCATGTGGTCGCGCCGCGCACAGGAATACGAAGCGAAGATCAACTCGGGCGATATCGTTGCCATCGCCGAAGTGGTCCGCGATCTGTTCCGCTCCGACTCGCAGCCCGAGCAGTCCTACAGCGAACGTCAGCTGTATGAAGCAGCTCTCGATCGTCTGTCGCGCGAAATCGCTGTGGTTCAGCACGTCACCGAGACCGAAGCGGTCAAGGAGATCGAAGGCCAGCTCGCCAAGAGCCCGCGCCGTGGCGCCAAGGCCGAGGCAGGCGCTGAAGCCGGTGCTGACGAGGCCGACAGCGATGGTGACGATGATGTCGCCGCCGCGGACGAGGCTGCATAAGCAGCGTCTCGCAAGTTGAATACGAAAGGCCCGGCCGAGAGGCCGGGCTTTTTTGTTGTCTATGAGCAAGTACTTGGGTGGATCTCAATCCACCACGACCTTGACGCGGTCGCGGGCTTTCACGCTGGCATTGTTCTCGAGCCCGTTCAATACACGGAAGCGCTCCAGTGGACGATCGACGCCGCTCATGCGATGCGACAGTGACTCCACGGTGTCTCCGGGCTGCACGGTGATCACCTTGATGCGCAGCGGACGGGCGGCCTGAATCTCGGCCAGGGTCAGGCGGCGGAACGAGTTGACGGTTTCGCGGGCGTTGCGTTCGCTCTCGGTGCTCTTCTGCTTGGCAGCGAAGATGAAGCGGTAGACGTCGCTGCCGAAGCGCAACGCGTAAACGCGGAATTGCCACTGGTCGCCGCGCGCGATGGCGGACGCTGCCGGGAAGCCGTTGATGGTCAGTTCTTCTGTGGTGGCTTTATCGACATTCTCCATCCAGCCGGAATTGAGATAGTCGCTCAGTGTCTGTTCGGAGGGTACGCGCACCACGTCGAAGCGCATGGCCTGATTGCCGCCTTCGCGCACGCCGATCACCGCCTGCGCCGTATTGTCGAGGGTGAACGCCTCCGGCGCCTGGAAGGTGAAGCCGAGCTTGGGATGCAGGAAGCGGCGGCCGCGCACGAAACCCTCGCTCGGGTCCTCGCCATAGACGATGCCGTCGATGGCCGAGAGATAGGTCTCGCGATCGCGCTCGCCGCCGTCGGGCGAGGAATATTGCCGCGCATTGGCTTGCGCATTCTGCACGCGCTCGGGCGTCGCCGGATGGGACGACAGGAAGTCCTGCGCGCGGGGATCGAGCGGCGTGCGGCTGGCCTTCAGCGCCGCGTTACGCTCCATCGCCGCGAGAAAGCGCGACGCCCCATAGGGATCGAACTTTGCACGGGCCGAGATGCCTACGCCGATGCCGTCGGCTTCGAATTCCTGCGCGCGCGAGAAGCTCGCCATCGTCAGTTTGGATTTGGCGAGCGCGAGTGCGGTGAGATCGGGATCGCTGCCCATATCCGTCACGACACGCGTGACGATCGAGGCCTGCCGTGCCTGCTCTTCGCGGATCGAGGCGTGCTTGGCGAGTACATGCGCCATCTCGTGCGACAGTACCGACGAAATCTCGGACGTATCGCTGGCGAGCGCGATCAGGCCGCGCGTGACATAGAGCTGTCCAGTCGGCAGGGCGAAGGCGTTGACGGCGCCGGAATTGAGGATCGTGACCTTGTAGGCGAGGTCTGGTCGCTCAGAGGCAGCGACCAGCCGATCGACGGTCTTGGTGATCAGTGATTCCAGCCGGGGGTCGTCATAGGCGCCGCCATAGGATGCGAGGATGCGCTCGTGTTCTTTCTCGGCGGCCGGGGTCTGCACCACGGCAGGCTTCGGCGGCTTGGCCGGCACCGTCGGCTTGACCGACGAGGCGGCCTCGAACCGGCTGGCATCGCCGCAGGCCGATAGAGCGAGCGCGGCGCACAGCAGGGCAGGCGCAGCCCAAAGGCGGCGGCTCAAGCTGGTTTGCCGTCCCACACCCGTCACGTCGTCCACTCTCTGCCCAAACAGCCCATTCGCCCAAATCATCTTCGCTCAAGCGATCTTGCTGCCCAAGTGGCCTACTTGTCCCCGACCACTTCGATCTGCCACACCCCGAGCGCCTCGATCCGCGGCCCGCCGCGCCTCTCGATCCATCCCCGAACGCGAATATGTCGTCTTTCCAGGGACTTAAGCATAATTCCTGCCGTCTCGAAGGCGGCTATCATGCGCCTTGAAACGGTCACCGCAAAGTCCTCAGTCCAGCGACGCCCAAAATTGACGTAGGTCACCGTCCCAGCCTGGCGAACCGACAGAACCCGCCCCTCGACCACCCCGAAACGCCCCACATCGGCCAAGATATCGCCGGGACTTTCCGCGTTTTTTATGACGTTGGTTTGAGCCCAGATTCCGCGCTTCAGCCGGCGGGCCAAGCCTTCTGCAGCGGCGAGTTCCGCCGCACAGGCCTTGTCGGAAATCGCGCCAGAGGCGAGGGCGGCGCCCTGTGCCAGAAGCTGCGCCTGGAGCGACGGCGCAGTGGGATCGACGAAGACAAAAGCCGGTTGTCGGCCGTAGCGATCCGGCATGTCGCTTTCGCCGTACAAGGTGACATCACGGCCGGAGACCAATGCGAAAAGTTCGTTCGTCGACTTCGATGAGCCAGCGATCGGCTCGATCCCCGCCAGACGGATCACGTTGCCGTCGCTCAAACGCAATGTTCTGACATCGATCACGTCGGCGACACGACCTTCGCCCTGGGCGGCAAACATGCAGGCCGCCGACGCAGATTGCGCGGATGTTGAAAAGGCGGTCACTACCAGCAACAGCGTTGCGGCACGCGACACGTCACACTTTGCTGATGCGGCACGCATCACGCCACCTTGCGAGCTCCGGTCAACCTCTCGTCTATTATAGCCAGCAATCCATTCCGCTTTGCGGAAAACCTTGATGTCTTTGCAGCTATTCTTGGCAGCGCCGCCGCTTGCCGCTGTTGTTCCATTGCGGCATGATCGCGATAACAACAACACCGCGCACGAACAACAACGGCGCGTCTGAGGGAGGGACTTTTGAAGAAGATCATTTCAGGTCTGCTGGCGTCAGCAATGGCATTCGCGGCCACAAGTGCCATGGCGCAGACCAAGCCGCTGAAGCTCGGTGCAATTCTCGATATGTCGGGCCTGTACGCCGATATCACCGGTGTTGGCAGCGAGACCGCTGCGAAGATGGCTGCGGACGATTTCGGCGGTGAAGTGCTGGGCCGCAAGATTGAGATCATTGCTGCGGACCATCTCAACAAGGCCGATCTGTCCGCCAACATCGCGCGCGACATGCTCGACAATCAAGGTGTCGAGGCGATCATCGACGTTGCGGCATCGGCGACCGCGCTGGCTGCGAGCGAGATCGCGCGTGCGCGCAACAAGATCATCATCTTCAACGGCCCGGGCTCAATCCGCCTCAGCAACGAGGCCTGCGGCCCCTATACGGTGCATTACGTGTTCGACACTTACGCGCAGGCCAATGTGACCGGTCTCGCCACGGTGAAAAACGGTCTCGACACCTGGTTCTTCCTGTCGGCCGACTATGCATTCGGCGCGGACCTCGAGAAAGACACCACGGCTGTCGTCACCAAGGCCGGTGGCAAGGTGCTGGGATCGGTCAAGCATCCGCTGAATACGTCGGATTTCTCGTCCTTCCTGCTGCAGGCGCAGAGCTCCAAAGCCAAGGTCGTCGGCCTCGCCAATGCTGGCGGTGATACGATCACCGCGATCAAGCAGGCGGCCGAGTTCGGCCTGACGCGGAGCGGCGGACAGAAACTGTCGCCGCTGCTGGCCTTCATCTCCGACATCGACAGCGTCGGTCTCGATACCGCCCAAGGCCTGATCCTGGCGGAAGCGTTCTACTGGGATCTCAATGACGAGACGCGCGCGTTCACCAAGCGCTTCCAGGAGCGCACCAAGCGCGTGCCGACATCGGCCCAGGCCGGCGTGTATTCATCGGTGCTGCATTATCTCAAGGCCGTGAAGGCCGCCGGCACGACGGATTCGGCTCCGGTCATGAAGCTCATGAAGGAGACGCCGATTAACGACATGTTCGCCAAGAATGGCCGGATTCGCGAGGATGGCCGCATGGTGCATGACATGTACCTGTTCGAGGTGAAGAAGCCGTCGGAATCCAAGGGCCGCTGGGACGACTACAAGCTACTCGCGACCGTTCCCGCAGAGCAGGCATTCCAGCCGCTGGAAGCCTCGCGCTGCCCGCTGGTGAAGAAGTAATCGTCAGGGTCTGAACCTTGCCGGACGATCAAGAACAACAACAAGGAGCGCAATCATGAGCGACATCGTCCTGCAGGACCTCGACAGCGGTCTTCTAACCATCACCATGAATCGTCCGGATCGGCGCAATGCGCTCAATCCGGAGATGACACAGGGCCTGGTCGCGGCAGCACGCCGCGCGCAGGAAGATCACGACGTCCGCGCCGTGCTCATCAAGGGCGCGGGCGGCACCTTCTGCGTCGGCGGTGACGTCAAGTCGATGGCGGCTGGCCGCGCGCCGCTGCCGTTCGAGGCCAAGCGCGCCAACCTGCGCCGCGGCATGGAAGTGTCGCGCATTCTGCACCAGATGCCGAAGCCGGTGGTGGCGCAGCTCGACGGTGCGGCCGCAGGCGCCGGTCTTTCGATCGCGCTGTCCTGCGATCTCCGTGTCGCCAGCAAATCGGTGAAGATCACCACGGCTTTCGCCAAGGTCGGCTTCTCCGGTGATTATGGCGGCACCTATTTCCTGACCAAGATGCTTGGCAGCGCCAAGGCACGCGAGCTTTATCTGATGTCGCCGGTGCTCTCCGCACAGGAAGCGCTGGCGCTCGGCATGGTGACGAAGGTCGTCGATGACGCCGAGGTGGAGACAGCGGCACGCGACTTGGCAATGTCACTCGCACAGGGCCCGAGCATTACCTACGGCTACATCAAGACCAACATCAATAATGCCGAGACGATGACGCTCGAAGCCTGCTTCGATGGCGAGTCAATCCATCACACCCGCTGCAGCGATACTGACGATCACAAGGAGGCCGCCCAGGCCTTCGTCGAGAAGCGCAAGCCGGTCTTCAAGGGGCAATGACCATGAGCCAGATGCGGTTGCGGCAAGTTTGTCTGGTCGCTCCGCATCTGGAGCCAGTGGTGAGCGATATCGCGGCCATTCTTGGCCTCAATGTCTGCTACCGCGATCCTCATGTCGGCAAATACGGGCTTGAAAATGCACTGATGCCGGTTGAGGCGACGTTGCTCGAAGTGGTCGCGCCGACGCAGCCGGGCACGGCGGCCGGGCGGTTCATGGAGAAATCCGGCGGGCGCGGCGGCTATATGGTGATCCTGTCCTGCGAGGATCCCGACGAGCGTGGGCGCTTCGCCGCCAACATCGGCGTGCGCACCGCCAATGTGATCGATCATCCGCCCTATCACGGCGTGCAATTGCATCCACGCGATTGCCGGGCCGCCTTCATCGAGTTCAATCACACCAAAGACAGCGACGACGATTTCGGGCCGTATCCGCCGGCCGGTCCGGACTGGCAGGAGGCGATCCGCCACGACATCACGCGCGCGCTGACCGAGGTCGAGCTGCAGAGTCCGGACCATTACGATCTGGCGCAGCACTGGAGCAATATCATCGGCGTGCCGCTGACCTCGGCCCGCAACGACGATCCGCAGATCGCGTTCACGAACGGCTGTTTGCGCTTCGCCAAGGGTAAGAGCGAAGCGATGACCGGGATCACTTTTCGCGTCAACGACGTCGCACAGGTGCTCGGCAGCGCACGGGCACGCGGATGTCCCTGCGCCGGGGATGCATTTCTGCTGGCCGGGGTCACGTTTCGCGTCGTTGCGTGATCGCGGCAATCGCCGCACGATCCCTTCTTTTCTGACGCGTTTCCTTCATGCGAACCGGTATCCACTTCGCTCGGAAACGCTACGGCAACAACAATAAACCGGAAACGCCATGACAGTGACACGTCCGCATCCGCTGGACTCGTTCTTCAATCCATCCAGCATCGCCATCATTGGCGCTTCCCGCGATGTCACGAAGATCCCGGGCCTGCTTCTTTCCTTTTTGCGCAAGAATCAGTTCTCCGGCGCGATTTATCCGGTCAATCCGAACTATCCGGATATCGATGGGCTGACGTGCCATCCGAGCATCGCAGCCATCGGGCAGCCGATAGATCTCGCCATCGTGATCATTCCTGCGCGTGTCGTGCTCGGCGCGCTTGAGGAGTGCGCGAAACTCGGCGTCAAACACGCGATCATCATCTCCTCCGGCTTTGCCGAGGAAGGCGGCGATTCCATCGCCATGCAGGATGCTATTGCGACGCTGGCGAAGCGCACGGGGATGCGGATCTCCGGACCGAACGCCGAGGGGTACTACAACCAGATCGCCGGCATTGCCGCGACCTTCAGCCCAACCGTTGATGTAAGGCCGGATCAGCTGCAGCTGGTCGCTACCACGAAGCGGATCGGTATCGTCGCGCAATCCGGCGGCATCGGCTTTGCGATCTATAACCGCGCCAAGTCGCTCGGCATTGCTCTGAGCACCGTGATCTCGACCGGCAACGAGTCCGATCTCGGTGCCGGCGAATTCTTTGGCTACATGGTGCAGGACACGGCAACCGACGTGATCCTGCTGTTCATCGAGGGCATTCGCGACGTCGACAAATTTCTCGCCGCGGCTCGCAAGGCGGCGGAGCTCGGCAAGCCGGTCATCGTCGTAAAGGTCGGCCGCTCCCGTGCTGGCGAGCGCGCGGCAGCCTCGCATACTGCCAGCATGGCAGGCTGGACGGCCGCCTATGATGCGGTGTTCGCGCGCTATGGCTTCATCGTCTCCAACGATCTCGACGAAGCGGTGACCATCGCCGCCGTGCTGACCACGTCGCCGCTGCCGAAGGGCGATCGCGTCGCTGTCGTCACCGTCTCGGGCGGAGCAGGTATCTGGGGCGCTGATGCCGTGTCGGCGCAGGGGCTGCAGGTGCCCGAATTGTCGGACGGCGTTCAGGCGACGATTCGCGGGCTGATCCCGTCCTACGGGTCGCCATGCAATCCGATCGATATCACGGCCCAAGCGGTGCATAGCGGCGGGCTGCAAAAGACCATTGAATTGCTCGACAGGTCTGACGAGGTCGATGCGATCCTGGTGGTCATCTCGCTGTCGAGCGAGACGCGGATGCCGCTCAAGACGCCGGAGCTGAAGCCCGTCATTGCCGCGCAGAACAAACCGATTGTGTTCTGGTCCTATACGCTGCCGTCGAACTTTGCGCGCATGGGTCTCGCCGAGTCCGGCGTCGTCGTTTTGTCCGGCCTCACCCATGTCAGTGTAGCGTTGCGGCGACTCGTTGATCACGCAAGCTTCAAGCTTGTAGAGCCGGTTGCTACAGCGGCACCTGCGCAGAATGATCTGGCTGAGTATCTGACCGCGCCGACGCTCTCCGAGTATGACAGCAAGACGCTGCTGCAGATTGCCGGTGTCGCGCTGCCAGGCGAGGTTCTTGTTGCCGACAGATCGGCGCTGGATGCAGCGATTGCCAAGATAGGCTTCCCGCTGGTGATGAAAATCCAGTCGCGCGACATTCCGCACAAGAGCGAGGTCGGCGGCGTCAGGGTCAGTATCACCACGAAGAATGAAGCCGCAGCTGCCTATGATGCTCTGACCGCCAGCGCCCGGCAGCACCGACCGCAGGCCGCGTTGCAGGGCGTGCTCGTTTCGCCGATGGCCAGGAAGGGTGTCGAGATCATCGTGGGCACACTACTGGACGAGACCTTTGGGCCAATGGTGATGGTCGGTCTTGGTGGAGTGACGGCGGAATTGTTCAAGGACGTGGTCTATCGCCCGGCGCCCGTGAGTGCCGCTGAGGCTGCTTCCATGCTAGGCGCACTCAAGGCCGCGCCGTTGCTGAACGGCTTTCGCGGCGCGCTGAAGGCCGACGTGTCGGCGGCGGCGGAGCTGATTGCGCAGCTCTCGCAGCTCGCAGCTCAGTTCAAGGGCGAGATTGCCGAGATCGAACTCAATCCGGTACTGGTGCATCCGGCGGGCGAGGGCGCCACCATCGTCGATGCGTTGGTGGTGCGGAAAGACTAGAGTGCCCATGACATAAAAATGGCCGGGCGAACCCGGCCATTTCCAAGTGAGGTTTGAAAAACAAACCCGACGGGGACTTAGCGCCCCTTGAAGTTCGGCACCCGTCGTTCGGCAGTCGCCGCAACGCCTTCCTTGAAATCTTCTGTCTTACGCAGGCGCGTCTGTTCGGCGAGTTCGTGCTCCGTCGCCTTGGCGACGCGGTCGGCGAGGCCGTTGCGCATGGTGGCGCGGGTAGAGAGCAGGCCGAGCGGCGAGCATTCGGCGATCTCCTCGGCGAGCTTGATGGCGGCGTTGCGGACCTCGGCCTGCGGCACCAGCACATTGGTGAGGCCCATCTTCAGGGCTTCCTCTCCGCCCACACGGCGGCTGGTGTAGAACATCAACTCCGCATTGTTCTTGCCGACCACTTCGGTGAGCGCGACCGTCAGGCCGAAGCCGGGATGGAAGCCGAGCTTGGTGAAGTTGGCGGCGAAGCGGGTTTCCGGGCAAGCTACGCGGAAATCGGCCGACACCGCGAGGCCGAGGCCACCGCCGATGGCTGCGCCCTGAACGGCGGCGACGATCGGCTTCTTGGCGCGGAAGATACGCACGGCTTCCATATAGAGATGGCCGATGGAACCGAGATTGTCAGCGGGGTCGCCGCTTTTGGCGGCCGCTTCGGTTTCCTTGCGGTTGGGATCGCTGAAATCGGCGCCGGCGCAGAACGCCTTGCCTTGCGCGCACAGAACCGTCGCCCGGATTTCGGGATTGGCATCGATCTCGTCCAGCGCGTTGGCGATCTGCTGGATCAGCAGGATGTCGAAGAAGTTCAGAGGCGGCTTGCGAATCTCGATAATCGCAATGTGGCCGCGGGTCTCGACGCCGATGTCTTTGTAGGTGGTCATGTGTTTCCTCGTCATTCCGGGGCACGCCCGGCGCTTGCCGGGTGTGAACCCGGAATCTGGATGTGTTCAAATCACTTCTAGGTTCCGGGTTCGCGCGCGCAAAGATGCGCGTGTGCCCCGGAACGACGAATTATTTCAGCGCAGACCAAGTCCGCGCGCGATGATGCCGCGCAGGACTTCGGTGGTGCCGCCCTGAATGGTGAGTTTCGGTGCCGTCTTGATGGCGAAGCCGAGCATTTCGTCCAGCGTGGCGTGGTTCGAGGCGTTGTCGTCGACGAAGGCTGCGAGTTCGCGCACGCGATGCGGCAGCTGCTGCTCCCAGATCGTACCGATATCCTTGACGATGGACGCTTCCACCACCGGCTCCTTGCCGGCCTGCAGCATGCCAGCCACCGACACCGACATGCGGCGCATCGTGTGCAGCTGTGCGACGAGGCGGCCGATGCCTTCGGCGCTGCGAGTGTCCGGCTTCGGCCCGACGGCGCGAACCAGCTCGGTCAGCACGTAATAGGTTTCAAGGAAACGTTCGGGGCCGGAGCGCTCATAAGCGAGCTCGCTGGTGGCTTGTTTCCAGGCGCTGTCGATCTCGCCGAGCATGTGGTCGTCCGGCACGAAGTGATCGGTGAACACGACTTCGTTGAATTCGTACTGGCCGGTGATCTGCGCGATCGGGTTCACCGTAATGCCCGGTTTCTTCATATTGACCAGAAACTGCGTCAATCCGTGGCGGCGATTTTCCTTGGTCGGGGCTGATGTGCGGAAGATCGCGATCATGTAGTCGGCCATATGCGCCGAGGTCGTCCAGATCTTGCTGCCATTGATGAGCCAGCCGCCGTCGGTCTTGGTGGCCTTGGTCTTGGCAGCGAACAGATCGGAGCCCGAATTCGGCTCGCTCATGCCGATAGAGAAACAGACCTCGCCGCGGCAGATGCGCGGCAGGATGTCCATCTTGATGTGCTCGGGGGCGTATTTCAGGAGCACCGGGCCGCTTTGGCGGTCGGCAACGAAAAAGCGGCGCACCGGCGCGTTGGCCACGCGCATCTCTTCGGTAACAACGTAGCGTTCAAGGAACGAGCGCTCGTGGCCGCCATATTTCTTGGGCCAGGTCATGCCGAGCCAGCCGCGCTCGCCGACGCGCTTGCTGAATTCAGGATTGTCCGAGTCCTCGCGCTGGGGCTTGTGCGGATCGAAAGTGCCGGCGGCGATTTCCTCGGCGAGGAAAGCGCGCACTTCCTTGCGCAGCTGCTCGCATTCGGGCGGCAGGCGGATCGGATCGAAACGAAGGGCAGCAGTCATGTGAAAGATCTCGTTTCTTGTGTTCGATCAGCGCGAAGCGACCAGAGGCCACAGCTCGTCGGCACCGCGCGCAGCGACCAGTTTGCCGAGTTCGACTGCCCAGTAGCTTTCGCTGCCGAAATCATCGCGCCATGCCAATGCGCGCAGCGTGTAGCGATGCAGGATGTGTTCCTGCGTGAAGCCGATGGCACCAAGAACCTGATGCGCGATGGCGGCGCCCTTTTCGGCGGCCTCGGAGCAACGGATCTTTGCAGCGGCCGCCTCGAGGAAGAGAGCGTCATCGAGCGGCGCGCCGCTGGAGAAGGCGTCAGCCGCGGAGCTGGCAGCGGCGAGGGCTGCCGAGGTCTCGCCTGCGAGTTTCGCCAGATTGTGCTGCACCGCCTGGAACTTCGAGATCTTCTTCTCGAACGCCACGCGCTCGCCGGAATAGTTCACGCCGATGCCAAGCATGGTTTCCAGTGCACCGGCAATCTGCTGGCTGCGTACGAGTGCGCCCATCAGCAACAGCGCGTTCTGATCGAAGCCCGATGGCGCAGATCGAAGGATGACCGGCTTCACAGTGTCGAAATGCACCGTGTCGGACGGATCATCGGCCAGACCGAGCCCACCCTCAATCCGGCAGGCGCTGGCGTCCACCAGCGCAATAGAGGCTCCGCCGATGCCGGAGGCGACGATGGCGATGTGTTTCGCATCCCTCGCGAACGGCACGCCGCGCGCGCGGCCGGTAATTGTACCATCGGCGTTGAGCGTGAGGCGATCACGCGGGCTTGCCGGCGCGACGGTCATCATGCCTTCGGGCGATTTGATCTGGGCCTGCGCGAGCAGCCAGCCCGCCAGCATGGTCTCGGCGAGCGGCACCGCAACGCCGGCGCGGCCGGCGACGCTGAGGACACTGAAACCTTCGGCCATGCTAGTGCCGGAGCCGTCGCACTCTTCAGGCACCCATGAGAGCGGCAGGCCAGCATCTGTCAGTGCCTGCCAGAGCGGCGCTTTCCAGCTGCCGTTCCTGTCGTGATTGATGGTCTGTGCGTCAGCGAGATCGGCGAAAATACGTTCCGCGGTTTCCGCAACGATATTGTCTGCGTCCGTCAAGGCGTTCCCCGTGTGCTAGCGCATCTCATTCGGCAGGGAATGCCGGGCATGGGCGCTGCCACTTTTCTTGCATTCATGATGCGGAAAAGGTGGAAGGAAGACAAGCGGGCTGGCCGCAGAGGGGCCTGCGGTGGCGGCATGATGTGTTGGTGCAGCGCAATTTAATTCCGCAAAGCGAACTTGTGCCGCGTTGTATACCAGCGCGACCGCATTATGGTAGATCGCATCAGCGTCAGAACAAGCAGAGGAAATGCAGATGGCAAGTGACGGTTTGTGCGTCGTGATTACAGGGGCGGCATCGGGGCTTGGTGCTGCGACCGCGGCCATTCTCGCCAAGGACGGCGCCCGTATTGTCATCAACTATTCGTCGAGCCAGAAGGAAGCCGAAGCCACTGCCGAGCTGTGCCGCGATGCTGGTGCAACCGAAGTCATCGTGGTTCAAGGCGATGTATCGAAGGACGACGATTGCAAGAACATCGTCGCGGCCGCCCAGCACTGGGGGCGGATCGATGCGCTGATCAACAATGCCGGCATGACCAAGCATGTCCCGCATAACGATCTCGATGGCCTGTCCGCGGAAGATTTCCAGCGCATCTACGCGGTCAACACGATCGGGCCCTATCAGATGGTGCGTGCGGCGCGCACCTTGCTCGAAGCCGGCGCCAAGGCGTCGGGTCGCGCCTCGGCCGTCGTCAATGTCTCGTCGATGGCCGGTATCACAGGCGGCGGTTCGTCAGTCGCCTATGCCGCCAGCAAGGGCGCGCTGAATTCGATGACGCTGTCGCTCGGCCGTGCACTGGCTCCGCTGATCCGCGTCAATACGGTCTGCCCTGGCTATATCGATACGCCATGGTTCACCAAGGGACGCGGTGCGGACGGTGCTGCTAAAGTTCGCGATGCCGTGATCGCGCGAGTTCCGCTGAAGGTGGCCTCGACCGCGGAGGACGTCGCCGCCTTGATCTGCTTCCTCGCCACGTCGCCATCGAGCAATATGACGGGCGAGTTGGTGCGGATGGATGCCGGCATGCATCTGCTGGCCTGATCGGAAACCTGCGTCAAACAGCAAAAAGCCTCGGGTGATGCCCGAGGCTTTTTTCATTCTCGACTGCAGGCACGTCAGCGATTGCCCGGATCGGAAATCATCCGGCGGGCAACCAGTCTGTTCCAGATGAACAGCACCACCAGCGCGCCGATCGTGGCGGTGATGAAGCCGGCACCTTGGTTCGGGCCGTAATGGCCGATCTGCTGGCCTATGAACGTCGCCAGGAATGCGCCGGCAATACCCAGGATAGTGGTCAGAATGAAGCCGCTGGGATTGTTTGGCCCCGGTGACAGAAGGCGGGCGATAATGCCTGCGACAAAGCCCACAACGAGAATCCAGATCATAGCAATATCCCCTCTTTCAAGTGCGCGTTAAACCCAGCTGGACTTAACTTCGTCTTCCGTGGGTAGCCGGCCATGCGGTGTGAACTGATTAACGGCATCGGGCAGTTCGTTGCTCAGCTCCGCGAGAAGCTGCTCGCGGGACATGCCGGTGCGCGATGTCAGTTGCGCGATCTGATCCGCGCCAAGCGCTGCGCCGAGATCGTTAGGCGAAATCTGCTTGTTCGGGCCGGAACTGACCCAGGAATCCGCGGCGTCGCCATGGCCGTTCTGCTGGAACTGCTTAAGCAGGTCGCCGAGGCCACCGCTGAGCACGCTGCCGGCGGCACCGCCCGCCAACAGACCGCCGAGCGGGCCCTTCAGAAGGTCGCCGAGGCCGCCACCGCCTGCTGCAGTGCCAGAATTTCCGCCGAGGAGGCCGCCAAGCATACCACCGAGGCCACCATCCTGCACGCTGGCCTGCGTTGTATTCGGCGGCGGGATTTCTTGCGAGTGCCCCTGTGCCGCCGGTTGGCTGCCAGTGAAGTGCTTGTAGCCTTTGTAGGCGAGCAGCGCGAGGATCGCCATCGTCATCGGCGACATGCCGCCGCTCTTGTCGTTGGGATCGCTGGGGCCACGCGGCCCGTTGGCCATGCCATTCAGAATGTCGAGCAAACCCATGATCATCTCCTGTTCTGCCAGCCCGGCGAAAGCATAGCTGCGCGGTATGACGCCTACAAGGCGCGTCGGTTCCGCCGATAGGCAGCGCTGCGGCATTTTGCTAGTAACTGATGCTGGATGAACGGGAGATGACGTGATCGAAACGCGGCCCATTTGTATCGCCGGTGCCGGCAGTATCGGCTGTTTCGTGGGTGGCATCCTGGCGGCAGCCGGCCGCGACGTCGCCATACTGGCGCGGCGGCGCATCGTGGACAGCATCGAGGGGCACGGTCTGAGGCTGACGAGCTTCGAGGGACTTGATCAACGTCTCGCCCCCGGCCAGCTGCGGCTGTCGGATGACCCCGCCATCATGAGCGAGGCGAAGATCATTCTGGTCGCGGTCAAGAGCGGCGATACGGCGGAGATGGCGGGGCTGATCGCGGATCATGCAGCGCAAGACGCGATCGTCGTCAGCCTGCAGAACGGCGTCGGCAATGTTGCGGTCCTCCGCGCAGCTCTGCCCGGGCGCCGCGTCCTCGGCGGAATGGTGCCATTTAATGTCATCGCAAAGGACGATGGTCATGTTCACCGCGCAACGTCCGGAAACATCGTCGTCGAACGCGATGGGGCCGATACCGCTTCGGCACTATCTGTGCCGCATCTTGCCGTCCTGGCGAGCGATGATATCGTCGGTGTCCAGTGGGGTAAGCTGCTGGTCAATTTGAACAACGCGCTCAATGCGCTGTCGGATATACCGCTGCGGTCGCAGCTTGCACAGCGCGCGTGGCGCTCGTTATTCGCCGATCAGATGGCTGAAGGTCTGGCCGTTCTGAAGGCGGCTGGTATCAAACCCACCTCGGCGACACCAATCCCCGCGTGGCTGACGCCGCGTTTGCTGCGGCTGCCTGACGGCCTGTTCAATATACTGCTCGGGCGGACGATGAAGATCGATGCAAATGCGCGCTCGTCCATGTGGGAGGATCTGCAGCGCAATCGACACACCGAGATTGACTATTTGCAGGGTGTCGTCGTTGAGCTGGCGGCGAAATATCAGATCACGGCTCCGCTATCGCTGCGCGTGATGACACTGATCAAGCACGCAGAGACGTCAGGCAGGGGATCGCCCGCACTCACGCCAGATCAGATTCGCAGTGAACGTGACATTGATTGAGCCGAAGGGACTGTTGGACCGGCTTCGGCGCTATCATTACGAGAATGTTACTATTCGTTTCGGCTACTATCGGCGGACTCAACTATCCGAATGCTCCAATTGCGTCTGCCGGTCAATGCGATGGTACCATTATCCGTTGCATTCGCATCAAGCCGATGATTATCCGTTAAATATCAATTGCGGATACGCGTCGGTGAATTCTCAGTAAATGAGATGTAAAGAGTCTTTTAGCCCGTTATTCGCAGACGAGTAGCAGTTCGCGTCGTGAAGAAGGCTCGCAGGAGTACGGCTGGTTCAATACTGAACATCATGATGTGACATCAGGGGCTATGTCATTCGCGACATCTTTAGTATAGAAGGCCGCGTGATTTGACGGTGGTTCGCGCTTCACGCGCTGGACCGGGCGTTTGATCCTTTCATATCATCGGCAAAGCGTGTGCCGGTCGAATTATTCAACTAACAATCGGAGCTACAATGGCCAAGAAAGCGAAAAAGAAACTCGTCCGTCGCGAGTACACAAAGGAAGACGTGAAGATCCTGAAGGCGCATTCGAAGGCCCAGACTCCGCTCGAGAAGATTTCCAAGGAGATGAAGCGCACCGGTGGTTCGCTGCGTCAGAAAGCCATCAAGCTTGGCATTCCGCTCGGTCATCGTCGCCGCAAGGCGAAGAAGGTTGCCACGAAGGCTACCAAGGTGACTAAGACTGCAAAGGCCAAGAAGGCCAAGAAGTAAGCTTTCGTACTGAACGAAGTCGGCCTGAAGTTCGTTAGCGCTTCAGGCCGTTTTCTTGGGTGGAGCGATCGATGCGAACCCTGTTTTTGAAGGTCTTGAAGCGGAAATCCTGCGCCGCTATCGCTGTGGTTGCGGCGATACTAAGCATTGGTGCCATCGCACCTGCATTTGCGGTTCCTCCGACGGTCATTCCCTCGCCGGGTTATGATGCCCGGCTTGCCGAGCAACGGCGTGCGGCTGAAGTGCAGACGCCTGCCCATGCCCTCAAGCCGTTGCCGCGACCTCCTGCGCAACGTCATCGGTATAGTCATTGAATCTGATCCGTGAAGCGATTGTCATGACGTACCGCCCCCTGAGGTTGTTTGTGCTCTGTGGTGCGTTGATCGCGGCAACCATTGTCGAGACCAGAGCGGCGGATTATGCGAGCCAGATCAGTGCCTTCCGCCGAGCGCACAAGCTCTCCTCTGTCACGCTGGACAGTAAACTGAATGCGGTCGCGCTTGCTCAGGCGCAGGCGATGTCATCCAGCGGCAAGGTCAGCCATGAGGTCGGCGGTGTTTTCTCCGCACGCGTGGGGAAGCTCCGCAAGTCCAAAGCAGCTGAAAATATCGCGGCGGGCTTCCTGACATTTCCCGAAACGTTGAGGCAGTGGGAAGAGAGCCCAGGTCATCGCGAGAACCTGCTCATGTCCGGCGCACGCAAGGTCGGCGTCGCTTACGTCGCCAATCCCAAGTCGCCCTACCGGATGTTCTGGGCGATGGTGATCACGGATTGATACTTGACGGGTTTCTATGGCTCAAGTGCGCTTGGTCTTGGCCGGCGCGGGCGTGCCGAACAGCGCGTCCTTGATGTCTTTCAGCCCGGATGACAATTTGGACCACCCGCAGGTAAGCGGCTCGATCGCGCAGTCCGGCTCCTTGGCGCGCACTTTGGGTCGAGGCCTGGGTAGCACGACAGGTTTCACGTCGCTTGGAGTTTCCGCAGTCTGCCGAAAGTCCGTTTCGAGCGCAGCCTGGGTTTGCGCCTCGCGCTGCTTTTCAGCGAAGGCCGCGACGATGACGCTGCGACGCTGATTGTCCAGATAGATTTTGTACTGCTCGTCGATCGCCTTCTGTTCGGCCGTGGTTGGGTTTGGGCCAGCGATATCGAAGCTGCGGTTCTGCATGAAGTCGTGATACGTATAGCCCCCACCGCGCTTGCGCCGTCCCGCGAACTTGCTTTCGCAATCCGACAGCGCCGTAGCCTTGGCGTCTTTCGAAGCCGTCGATTTTTCGATGCGCTCGGCGCAATCTTCATAGTCCGCAGGCGCGGCAGTCCACCATTGCGCACGAGCAGGCGAAGACATCAACGCGAGACCGGAGAGTGATGCGGTCGTCAGTAGCGCAAATATGAGTGACTTGTATGCGGACAAATGAGCCACGTGGGTTCCGATGTAGATAACAAACCCAATTCTCGCCATTTGTGGGCCATTTTTCAACCTCGGATGTGTTACTTCTCCCCGCTTTTGGAGCAAGTGCAGCATGACTGCATCAGTGCCGTCATGTGGTAGGCAGACCGGCGTTATTTCGCGATACAACGCTGATGTAGAAGTGTTTTCAGGGAGAGATCTGTTACTGCTCTCATATCACTGAAATTGATGACTTCAGAGTTTTGAGTCATTCTTGACAGTAGTTTTCGGATCGCGCTGCTACTCGACGCGCAATCACCTACACGGGACCACACGTAGTTTGCGAAGCGACGGGCTGACGTCCGATGGAGCGGTGTTGTCGTTTCGTTTCGTGCGCCTGGAACTCTATCGGATAACAGACACGAAAAAGGGCGGTCCTTGGACCGCCCTTTTTCTCAGATGTCAGTTGTATTACTGGCAGATGTGTCGTCGGCCGTCCTCGCCGCGGAACCAAGTTCCCGGCTGACACACGAAGCCCATGCGCTGTGCGTAGGAATCGCGCGGGACGCCATTGTAGCCATCATAGGAATTGTAGCTGTTCCGGAACGGCGCAGTTGCGATGGCCCCGGCGGTGCCCACAGCCGCACCCGCTACACCGACCGCGCCGCCAACCACGCCTGCTGCAACGTCACCCGGCCAGAAGCCCGAATCACGATAGCCGCTATCGACCGTACTGGCGCGATATTCCTGCGTGGCCTGCGCCCGGCGATTCATCGGGTCCTTTGCCATCACTGGCGTAGCGATCAAGCCAGAGACCACGGCAGTAGCAGCAAGAAGTTTCATCTTTGTCATGCGGGATTCTCCATCGTTATTATGACAACCAGCCAACGATGGGCGGTCCGAGACGTTCCGCGATAGATGTCCCGGTCTTTTAAGGGCATGTGACGCCGGTTCCGGCCCCGTCCTATTTGAACTGCCAACGGGTAGCGATGATCGAACGGCTCTGGTATGGAACTGTCCATGCCCGGTGTTCCTGACCGGGATCGCGGTCCCGTAGCTCAGCCGGATAGAGCGACGGTTTCCTAAACCGTAGGTCGCATGTTCGAGTCATGCCGGGATCGCCAGCTTTCCTTCTGTTTAATCCAAAACAGGCCATTTTCGCGACGATTTCGGGCCTGCTAATGTCAGGCGACGGCGATCTCGCGCTTCTGGAGCATGGCGCGAATCTCTCGTGACGGCTTGGCGGCACTGAAAAGAAAACCCTGCATCTGGGTACAACCGAGCATACGCAGTGCGTCGAGTTGATCAGCTGTCTCAACGCCCTCCGCCGTGGTGATCATGTTGCGGGCGGCCGCGATGGTTACAACCGCCTGTACGATCGATGACGATCCGCCGGGCGCTACGATGTCCCGGATGAAACTGCGGTCGATCTTGACCTTGTCGAACGGGAATCGCTGCAGATAGCTGAGCGATGAATAGCCGGTCCCGAAATCGTCCAGCGCAATCCCGACACCGATGCCGCGGAGCTGATGGAGGATCGCGAGCGCCATCTCATCATCGCGGATCAGCACTGTTTCCGTGACCTCAAGTTCGAGTCGGTGAGCTGGCAAGTTGGCTGCCACCAGGGCTCGAGTGACATTCAAGGCCAGGGTCTGCGTCGTGAATTGAATCGGCGATACATTGACAGCGAGCTTGATCGGCGCCGGCCAGGAGGCGGCCTCAGCGCATGCCGTTCGCAATACCCAATTGCCGAGTTCGGTAATCAGGCCGGTTTCTTCGGCGATCGGAATGAACTCTGCCGGTGAAACCATGCCGCGAACCGGATGCCGCCAGCGGAGCAACGCTTCGCAACCAGTAATCTCGTTGCTGGCGATATCGACGACGGGTTGATAGTGAACCTCAAGTCCGTCTTCCGCGAGCGCCTTCCGCAGATCCTGCTCCAGCGCGCGCCGCGCCCTTGCGCCTTCATCCATGGCAGGCTCGAAGAAGCGAAAGGTGCGCCGTCCAGCGGCCTTGGCGCTATACATTGCGAGGTCGGCATGTCTGAGCAATTCGTCGAGATCGGAGCCGTCATCGGGGGCTACAGCGATTCCGATGCTGGCATCGGTCGTGATCTGGTGACCAAGGCATTCATAGGGCTGCCGGATGGCGTCATAGAGCGGCACCACCAGATGGGTGACATCGCTGCGGCGGGCAATTCCCGTATGCACGATGGCGAATTCGTCGCCGCCAAGTCGCGCGACAAAGCCCGCATTACCGACACAGCTGCGCAGCCGCGTGGCCACGATTTTCAGCAGCTCGTCGCCGATCGCATGACCGAGCGTGTCATTGACGCTCTTAAATTCATCGATATCGATATAGAGAATCGCAAATCGCGCGCCGTCATGCAGCGTTGCGATTTCCGCTTCGAGGCGCTCACGGAACATCACCCGATTGGGGAGATCTGTCAGAGCATCGTAATGCGCAAGATGGGCGATGCGCTCTTCCGAACGTTTGCGATCGGTGATGTCCTCGAGCGTCGAGGCCCAGCCGCCGTCCCCCGATCTCTGAACGAGGATCTGGATCGAACGACCATCCGGCGTGGTCAATAGCGTATCGTGGACAGGGCCTTCAGCAACGCTTCGCAAGAACGACGTGCAGTATTCGTCGACATCGCCGATGAAGGTTCCGTTGTCCTTGCGATGCTGGATGAGGTCGCGGAAATAGCAGCCTGGCTTCACGATCTTGTCGGATAGTCCGAACATGTCGATGAAGCGCTGATTGCAGACGACCAGCCGGCCATAGGCATCGAACAACAGCAGGCCCTGCGTCATATTGTTGATTGCAGTATCGAGATGTGTCGATTTTTGCGCCAGCATCCGTTCGGCCGAGCGGTGCTGGCGGTTCAGCTGCCGGACGATCAGGAACAGCGTCGCCAGGATCACCAATGCGGCAAGTGTCGCACCGATGATTTGATATTTGGTCTGCTCGCGCCAGTCATGCAGGGCCGCGGGCATGCTGGTGGTCGCGACGATCATCACGGGAGCCGCCGCGAGGCGCCTTGCGGAGCCCAATTCGTCTTCCCCGTCGATGGGGCTGATATAGTGCCCCGTCGAGGTTCCGCCCGTCGACCAGAGGTCCTTGAAGACTGAGCTGTTGCTGAGGTTCTGGCCGATAACGGTCTCGTTCTGCGGATAGCGAGCAAGCACGGTGCCGTTGCGGTGGATCATCAAGATCTTGGCGTCTTTTTCGAGCGCGAGGGATGCGAAGAAGCTCTCGAAGTGAACCGGCTCGACGCCGCGGCTGATGATGCCCATGAATTCGCCATGGCGTCCGATCAGCTTGCGCGAAAACACGGCGGTCCATGCACCAGTCACCCTGCTGATGACAGGTTCGGCCAGTACGACCGTGGGCCCGTTGTCGGCCTGCAGCGTCTGGAAATGCTGACGGTCGGCAATGTCGATGGCCGGCACCGGCCAGGTTTCCGACGAATTGAGCAGCTTGCCTTCGGAATCGAACAGGTTGATGCCGCCGACATAGGGCAGGCTGCTGAGCTTGGTGCGTAGCATGCGGTGGACGTCGATCCCCGACATCAGATGCTGATAGGCGGCGCTGTTCTGGATGTTGGCCGACTTCATATAGGTGATGACGTCGTTCTGGATGCCCTGCAGGTCTCCGAACTGCTGGTCGAAGTGTCGTGCGACCAGCAGAACCGTGTTGTCCAGTTCGCGCTTCTTGCTCTCGATGGCGCGGTCTCTGAAATGGACGGTGATGTAGGCCGTGCCGATGGCGATGGCGGTAATCAGCAGGCAGCCGCACAGGATGAGGCCTTGGATCGGCCCGCCTTGAAATCGGAAACGGCGCAGCGCGGCGAAGCCAGCAAGGCCGCCAGCGCCATCAGACCGTTCCCCCGACTTTGCGTCGTTTTGCCCCATGCGTAGTTTTGTACCGGGGGACCGCCAACACGCCGTTACGAACTTCGGTGAACGATAGGTTAAGACGCTGCGCCATCGCGACGATGTCGATACGCCGCCGGTGGCCTATCCCGCCGCCGAACCATTGACGATATCGGCCTGCTCGCCGCGCTCGATCAGCGATTTGACCAGCGAGGATTTCACGCCGGAGACGTGTTCGCGCATCAGTACCTCCGCGCGCCAGGGCTCGCGGGCCATAATGGCGTCGTAGATCCGGTGGTGATCATCATGACGCCGGCGCACGTCGCGATGCTCGAAGGCGACGATGTTGCGGCTCGATGACATCGGCACGTGGTGGCAGATCCGGATCATCTCCGCCAGCATGCGGTTACGGGCGGCGCCCAGCAGGGTGTCGTGGAAGTCGCCATTGATGCCGCGATAGATGGTGAGATCGCCTTCCGCAAACTCACCGCGCGCCAGTAGTTTGTCGCCGGCGACAAGGCTTTCCTCGATGATGGCGCGCTCCTCGGCGCTCAGTCCACGTTCGGCGGCGAAGCGTGCGGCCACGCCTTCCAGCGATGCGCGAATTTCATAAGCATCGACGATGGCCGAGAGCGGGAATTCACGGACGGTGAAGCCGCGATTGGGGGCGTAGTCGAGCAGCCCTTCGCCGGCCAGTGCCTGCAAGGCGGCCCGGACGGGGGTCCGCGAGACCTCCAGCGTCTTGCTGAAGCGGACCTCGTTGATCCGCTCGCCCGCACTCACCGTGCCATCCAGAATGGCGTCACGGATCTGATCCGTCACCGACAGCGACCGGTTAGCGGCGCGGCCGGGGCCGCCAGCTTCAGGCGGCGGCAAGGGGGAAGAGTCGGGCATCGGTGGTGCTCCGCAGCAAAGTGAATACAATTCAATCCGAGTGTGATCCGTCTTTGCTACTCAGCATACAGGAAAGCGCAATTTTACTGCATAAATATCGCGCATAAAGGGGAGGCAATTCGCGGAAATGATGAGCATCTGAAAAAGTGTATGTAATTCCGATTGACTCGAGACCCGAACCCGCAATGATGCGGTCACGTTCACAAGAAGCAGGCGGTACGCGTCTCATGGCGGCAGGGAAGTCGATCGGCGAAAACGCCATCGAGGAGATCACGGCGGATCGCGCCCCGCACTATGAGCCGTTTGGCTGGCATCACTGGCCGGAGCATCCCTGGCTTGCCTATCAATTCCGCCGCGGTCTCGGTGAGACCCAGGAGGGCGGCGGCAGCGTGTCCGAGGTGATGCTGGCCGGTTCGCGGATGATCCCGGGCGACCTCGAAAGCTGGCATAAAGAGTGGATGGTGATCGCGGATGCCAACTGGCAGCGCGGCCTTTCCGAAGAAAAGCTCGGCCACATCCGCACGGCGATGAACTGCTTCCTGCGGGCCGCCGACTACTACCGCCAGGCAGAATTCCATCTCGAGCCGACCGACCCGCGGCGGCTGCCGACCTTCGAGAAGATGGAGGCCTGCTCGCATAAGTTCATTTCCTATCTCAATCCGCCCGGCGAAGTGGTTGAGATCCCCTATGAGACGGGCAAGCCGATCTGCGGCTACTTCATCCGTGCGCCATTTCCGGGAGACAAGCTGCCGGTGCTGATCTGCATGGGCGGTCTCGACTCCATCAAGGACGAGATGTGGTTCATGCAGGCCCATGGTTGCCTGCAGCGCGGCATCTCGGTGCTGATGGTCGATCTACCCGGGCAGGGCGGTACCTTGCGCCGCCACGGACTTGCAACCCGCGCCGATACGGAAGTGCCGGTCGGCAAATGTATCGACTGGCTCGAAAAGCGCGCCGATGTCGATAGCTCGCGCATCGCGGTCTGCGGCTCCAGCATGGGCGGTTACTACGCCGCGCGCGCCGGCTGTTACGAGCATCGCCTCGCGGCGGTGATCTCGCACGGGGCTGTCTGGTCGGTGCATGACATGTGGGGCCAGAAGGGCGACGACTTCGGTCTGGCGATGCATATCCGCTGGGTATTTGGCGCCAAGACCATGGAGGAAGCTCATGAGCTGATGAAGCCCTTTACGCTGAAGGGTCATCTCGAGCACATGAAGTGTCCGTATCTCGTGCTGCATGGCGGCCACGACGTGCTCACGGTGACCGCGGCGCGCTCGACCTATGACCACGCCATTGCCAATGGTGTCGATGCGACGTTGCGCGTGCTTGAGCCGGATGAGACTGGCGCTGAACATTGCCAGCACGACAATCCGACGATTGGTCAGGAAGTGCTGGCCGACTGGCTCGCCGACAAATTCAAGATCGATCAGCGCGCGTTGCTGAAGACCTCATTCAACCCGCTGGGGTGATCATGAATCTCGGTGTCAATCAAATCAAGGCTGCCGTCGTTGCGATCGACCTGCATCGCGGTCATCTGGACATGTCGGTGGCGACCATGCCGACCACGCCGGATGTCGCGAAGACGGTGATCGCTGCCAATAAGCGGCTGTTCGACTGGTGCCGTAGTGTCGGCATTCCCGTGATCCACCAGGTCACGTCCTATCGCGACGAGGCCGAGATCCGCGCCAACCCGTTCTGGCGGACCCGCGCCGAGGATCCAAAAGCAACGCGCAAGAATGTGATGAGGCACAATATCATGGGCGGCCCCGGTTGCACCGTGATGCCGGAGCTGCTCGACCCCAGCGACTTCATCGTCAACACCAAGAAGCGCTACGATTGCTTCTTGGGCACCGATCTCGATTTCGTGTTGCGTTCGCACGGCGTCAATACACTGCTCATCACCGGCGTGAACACTAACTCCTGCGTATTGGCGACGACGACGGCTGCCAATGTGCGCGACTACTCGGTAATCGTCGTCGAGGACTGTGTCGACAGCATGGACGGGCCAGAGTTGCATGCCGCCGGCCTTGCCTGCATCCGCACCGCCTTCGGTTTCGTGATGGATACCGATGCCGTGATGCAGCTCGATGGCCTCAAGGGTGCAGGACGCGCCGCATGATCCCATACAATTTCCCACTTTCGAAGGGCATCCAGCCATGACCGGTCCCATGCAGCCGCGCGAGCGTTGCGACTACTCCGCCATCGTCGATCGTCCCAAGCTGAAATTGCCGGGCAACGCCCGCATGATCGTCTGGACCATCGTCAATCTCGAGGTCTGGGATATTGCCAAGCCGATGGCGCGCCAGGTGCTGCCGGCGCCGACCGGCGTTCCGCTGCTGCCCGATGTCGCCAATTGGGGTTGGCACGAATACGGGATGCGTGTCGGTGTCTGGCGTTTCTTCGATCTTTACAAGAAGCTCGGCATAAAGCCCACGCTGTCGATCAATGCGCGCGTCTGCGAGGATTATCCACGCGTGGCTCAGCAGGCGAAGGACGCCGGCTGGGAGTTCATGGGCCATGCCTATGAGCAGGGGCCTATCCACAAGGAAGCCGACCAGAAAGCGATGATCAACCGCTCGATGGATGTGATCGAGAACTTCACCGGCAAGCGCCCGGTGGGTTGGCTGGGGCCCGGTCTTACGCAGACGCTGGAGACTCCGGAATTCCTCGCTGAAGCCGGCGTGAAATATATCGGTGACTGGGTCTATGACGACGAACCGACGGTGATTCGTACCGAGAAGGGGCCGCTTACAACGCTGCCTTACACGGTGGAGATGAACGACATCCCGATGATGATGGTGCAACATCACGAGAGCACGCAGCTCCTGAACCGCGCCAAGGATCAGTTTGATCGCCTCTATGCTGAAAGCGCCGAGCGGCCGAAGATCATGTCGATCGCGATCCATCCGTATATTTCGGGTCAGCCGTTCCGCATCAAATATCTCGAAGCGATCTATGACTACGTGAACCAGTTCGAAGGCGTGGTGCATTGGAATGGCGCCCAGATCCTCGATTGGCACAATACCCAGGTGGCGAAGTGAGTGTGACGTCCCAGCAGATGCTGCCAGCAATTCCCGTCACCGGCGTGCCGGTCGTGGGTGGCGGTTTTTTCCCTGTACGCCGCGTCTATTGCGTGGGGCGCAACTATCTCGACCACATCCGCGAGATGAAGGAAGCCGACGAGCGCGATCCGCCGTTCTTCTTCCAGAAGCCGCGCGACAGCGTGGTGCCGGACGGCGCGCGCGTGCCTTATCCGGCTTTCACCGAGGACTTCCAGTTCGAGGTTGAGCTGGTGCTGGCGATCGGACGCGGCGGCCGCGATATCGCGGTGGAGGATGCGCTCGATCACATCTGGGGTTATGCCGTTGGCATCGACCTCACCCGTCGCGACCGCCAGCGCGATGCCCGCGATATGCGACTGCCTTGGGAAATGGGCAAAAGCTTCGACGCGTCCGCGCCTTGTGGCGAAATTGCGCCGGCACGCGATGCCCGGCATTTCAACAATTGCGCGATCACGCTGTCGGTGAACGGCGTCGAGAAGCAGCGCGGCGATATCGGCCAGATGATCTGGAGCGTGCCGGAGATCGTGGCGCAGCTGTCGAAGCAGATGAAGCTCGAGCCGGGCGATCTCATCTATACGGGCACGCCTGCCGGCGTGGGTCCCGTCGTTCCGGGCGACGTTATCGACGCGCGGATCGAAGGCCTGCCGTCGCTCGGCATTACCATCGTTGAGCCGGAGACCTGATCATGTTGCCGACCGAACGCATTTCCTACTCGCCGATTGACGCTCGTCCACCACTGAAGCTGCCGAATGGCAAGCGCATGGCAGTGTGGATCATCGTCAATGTCGAGGAATGGGACGCCAAGCAGCCGATGCCGCGCACGGTGCTGACACCGCCAGCCGGCGGCTCGCCGTCGCCGGACGTTCCGAACTGGGCCTGGCACGAATACGGCAATCGTGTCGGCTTCTGGCGCATGCTGAAAGTGTTCGACGACTACAAGCTCCCCGCCGCGCTGGCGATCAATGGTTCGGCGATCGCTGCTTACCCGCCCATCGTCGAGGCAGCCAAGGCGCGCAACTGGGAATTCATGGGTCATGGTTTCACCCAGCGCAATATGCAGAAGGTTGAGAACGAACGCGAGGATATCCGCAAGACTGCCGACGTGATCGAGAAGGCCACCGACAAGCGGCCGCGCGGCTGGCTCGGGCCCGGTCTGACCGAGACCTGGGAAACGCCGGATCTGCTGAAACAGGAAGGCTATGACTACGTCGCCGACTGGGTGCTCGACGATCAGCCGGTGTGGCTCAAGACCACGACGACGCCGATCGTCAACGTGCCCTATACGCAGGAATGCAATGACGTGGCGATGATGCTGATCCAGCATCACAAGGCGTCGGAATATTACGACCGGGCCATCGACCAGTTCGAGCAGATTTACGAGGATTCCGAGAATTCGGCTCGTGTCATGGCATTGGTTGTGCATCCCTACATCATGGGCGCGCCGCATCGCCTGAAGCATTTCCGCCGAATCTTCGAGACCATCCAGAAGAAATCCGACGTGGCTTTCATGACCGGCGAACAGATTCTCGATTGGTATCTTTCGGTCGGACCGAAAGCGCCAGAAGCATAGATCAGGCAAGCAGCAGGGCATGAGTCTCTTTCAACTCCTCAACGGCCTGACTTTCGCCGCGTTGCTGTTCGTCGTGGCAAGCGGCTTCACGCTGATCTTCGGCTTGCTGCGCATCGTCAATCTCGCGCATGGCGCGCTGTATCTGTTCGGCGGCTATATCGGCTATAGCGTTGCGGTGAAGACCGGCAGCTTCGTGCTCGGCGGTATCGGCGCGATGGCGGCGATCGCGGCCATCGGCTTCGTGCTCGATCAGGGACTGCTGCGCTTCGTGCGCGGCAACGAGCTGCGGCAGGTGCTGCTGACCCTCGGCGTCGCCTTTTTCCTCAACGATCTCGCGCTGGTGATCTGGGGCGGCGACAGCTTCACCGTGCCGATCCCGGAGATGTTGCGCGGCGGCACGCGGGTGTTCGGCACCTTCTATCCGATCTACCGCTTGTTCGTGCTGGTCACCGGCATCCTGGTCTTTATCGGCCTGTGGGTGCTGCTCAATCATACAAGGCTCGGCGCGCTGATCCGTGCCGGCGTCGACGATGCCGAGATGGTCGAAGCCTCCGGCGTCAATATTCGCCGCGTCTTCCTCTTCACCTTCCTGTTCGGTTCGGCGCTCGCCGGCCTTGGCGGCCAGATGGGAGGCGCGTTCCTGTCGCTCTATCCCTCGGCGGACGCGGAAATCCTCACCTTCAGTCTCGCCGTCGTCATCATCGGTGGGCGTGGCAGCCTCGTCGGCGTCGGTGTCGGTAGCCTGCTGGTCGGGCTTCTGAATACGCTCGGCCAGGTGATGTTCCCCGAACTCGCTTATTTCGTGATCTTCGGCCCGATGGCGGTGTTGCTCGCATTCCGTCCGCTCGGCCTGTTCGGACGTGCCACATGACGCAGCCCGTATCCAAAACGTCAGTTCTCGCCGGCATGACTAGCCGTGCGCTCGTCATCGCCGCGCTGGTGGTGATCGTCGCTGCCTGCCTGCCGATGGTGCTGTCGAGCTATCAGGTCGGCCTCGCCACCGAAGTGTTGATCTTCGGAGTCCTTGCCATGTCGATCGACATTCTCGCCGGTTTTGCCGGCCGGACTTCCCTCGGGCATGGTGCCATCTTCGGTGTCTCGACCTATGTCGTCGTTTATGCGACCGGCCAGGCCGGTCTGTCGCCATGGGCGGGCTTCGCGCTTGGTGTGCTGGCGGCCACCGCGGTGGCCTCGGTATTTGCGCTGCTCGCGGTCCGCACCTCCGGCGTCTACTTCCTGCTGCTGACGCTGGCGCTCGGCATGATCGTGTGGGGCGTCTGCTTGCGCTGGACGCAGGTCACCGGGGGCGAAAACGGCATGCGCGCCGATGTGCGGCCGGCAGCCCTGATGAGCCACAGCGCGTTCTATTGGGCGGTGCTGGCCGGCGCAGTTGTCGTGTCCTTTGCCATGTGGCGGTTCGTGCGTTCGCCGTTCGGCCTGACGCTGCGCGGCATCCGAGACAGCGAAAGCCGCATGCGTAGTCTCGGCTACAATGTGCCGCTGCATCTGTTCATCGGTTTCACGGTGTCAGGCATCTTCGCCGGCATCGCCGGTGGGCTCTATGCGATGTTCAACAATTTTGTCAGCCCCTCGACGGTCGCGCTCGCGCAATCGGTGGAGGGCGTGTTGATGATGATCGCGGGCGGTGTCGGCACGTTGTTTGGGGCTTTCGTCGGCGCAGCGGCGATCATCGTGCTGGAGAACATCGTCAGTTCCTACACCGAACGCTGGCTGATGGTTCTCGGCATCACATTCGTTCTCATCATGATCTTCGCCCCCGAGGGCATTATAGGCAAGCTGCGCGCGATCACTTCGCGCAAGGTGCGATAAGTCGGTTTTACGTTTCAATCGGGTTGCTCACGAAAGGACTTCGAGATGGATCGCAGGCAATTTCTCAAGAACACGACGGCGGCTGTCGCTGCCGCGGGCGTCGGCGTCGCTCCGTGGCGCTCGGCTCAGGCTCAGGCCGGCCCGATCAAGATCGGTCTGCTCGCGCCGCTGACCGGTGTTGTCGCGTCGGGCGGCAAGGAAATGGTCGAGGGCGTGCAGTTCTATCTCGATCAGGTGAAGAACGAGATGGGCGGCCGTAAGGTCGAGCTGGTGATTGAGGACGATGCGTCGAATCCCGACACCGCTCTGCAGAAAGCGCGCCGCCTGGTCGAGCAGGGCAATTGCCACATGCTGATCGGCAATCTGCTCGCCAATACCGGCCTTGCTGTCGCCAACTACGTCAAGGGCACCGGTACGCCCTACTTCATTCCGATTATCGCGGCTGACGATCTCACCCAGCGCGCCCGCATCAAGAATGTAATCCGCGTCGCCGGCTATTCTGCCAGCGCCTTCACCCATCCGTTCGGTGATTGGGCCCTGAAGCAGGGCTACAAGAAGATCGCCACCATCAGCCAGGATTACACCTTCGGCCACGAACAGTGCGGCGGTCTCGCCCAGGTGTTCACCGAAGGGGGCGGGCAGATCGTGCAGCAGTTCTGGCATCCGCTGAACACTGCCGACTTCAGCCCCTATCTCGGCCAGCTTGCCGATCTCAAGGTCGACGCGATCTTCGCGATGGAGACCGGCGCGGATTCGACTCGTCTGATCCAGCAATATGCGTCGTTCGGTCTGAAGGAAAAGACGCCGCTGTTGATGGCGATGAACGGCACCGACCAGTCGGTGATCCGCACCATGGGCCCCGAATGCGAAGGCATCATCGCGGCGGCGCATTTCGCCGAAGGTTCGGACGTTCCGACCACTGCGAAGTTCGAGAAGGATTATGAGGCGAAGTACGGCAAGATCCCGTCGCTCTACGGCTTCTCGATGTATTCCGGCATGATGTGGATCGATGCCGCGCTGAAGAAGATGGGTGGCAAGGTCGAAGACCGCGAAACCTTTATCGATACGGTACTGAAGACCGAGCTCGACAATTCGCCGCTCGGTAAGACCGTGAAGTTCGACGAATACGGCAACCCGATCTACGACGTCTATATCCGAAAGGTCGTGAAGCGCGCCGACGGCAAATACTGGAACGTGCCGATCGAGACCTATCCCAATGTCTCGCAGTTCTGGAAATACGATCCGGCGACCTACCTGAAGCAGCCGCCCTATTCGCGGACCTTCCAGGGCATCAAGAAGACCTGATTCAATATTGCTGACATCGAGGCGCGGCCGTGTCGCCGCGTCTCGTTCACTGGGAATTATTCGTGTCCGAACCGATCCTGACGCTGACAGATGTGGTGGTGGCCTTCGATGCCTTGCGGGCGGTCGATGGCGTCAGCCTGATTGTGCCACGGGGCCAGCGTCGCGCCATCATCGGCCCCAATGGCGCCGGCAAGACCACGTTGTTCAATGCCATCGCCGGCGCGCATCCGCCGACCTCCGGCAAGATCAAATTCAACGGGCATGATGTGTCCAGACTGCCGCCACACCGGCGTGCACAGCTCGGCATCTCGCGCACCTTCCAGATCACCAATCTGTTCCCCACGCTGAGCGTGCAAGACAACATGATGCTGGCGCTGCGCGGATTGAAGCCGAAGAAGTTTTCGCTGTTCGGCTCGCCCGATCCGGACGATAGCGAGGCTACGCGCATCGCGGCCGCGCTGAATGCCGCACGCATCGCCGAGCGCGCCGATATCATCGTCAAGGAAATGTCCTATGGCGAGCAGCGGCAGCTGGAGATCGCGATTGCGCTGGTGACGACGCCGACCATGTTGCTGCTGGATGAGCCTGCGGCTGGCCTGTCGCCGTCGGAGCGCTCGATGATTGCCGAGGTGATCCGCTCGCTCGACCCCGCGATTACCGTGATCCTGATCGAACATGACATGGATCTGGCGCTCGGTCTGGTCGACTACGTCACCTGTATGTTCGAAGGCCGCGTGCTGGTGGAGGAGCCGCCGGAAGGCATCCGACGCAACAAGCAGGTTCAGGAAGTCTATCTCGGGAAGCCGCGTCATGTTTGAGGTCAAGGATCTGCACAGCGGTTACGGCGACGCCGTCGTGGTGCGCGGCGCCTCGCTTGAGGTGCGTCCCGGCGAGATCGTGGCGCTGCTCGGCCGCAATGGTATGGGCAAGACCACTTTCATTCGTTCCATTATGGGTCTGACGCCGCCACAGGTGCGCTCGGGCACGATCACCTGGCGCGACGAGAGCCTTGTTGGTTTGCGTCCTCATGATATCGCCAATCGCAAGATCGCCATTGTGCCGCAGGGTCGCCGGCTGTTTCCATCGCTGACGGTGACCGAACATCTGACCATGCTGAAGAGCGTCCGCGCCAAGGACGGCTGGACACTCGATCGCGTATTCGGCATTTTTCCGCGGCTTGCTGAGCGCCGCTATCACCGCGGCGGCCAGTTGTCTGGCGGTGAGCGCGGCATGCTGGCTGTGGGTCGTGCTTTGATGATCGATCCCGAATTGATCCTGATGGACGAGCCGTCCGAAGGTCTCGCGCCGGTAATGGTGCAGCACCTCGAAAGCATCATTCTCGATCTTAAAAAGGAAGGGCTGTCGATCCTGCTGGTCGAGCAGAATCTCTACAGCGCGCTGGCCGTCGCCGATCGCGTCTACATTATGGAAACCGGGCAGATCGTGCATCACGGCACGTCGCAGGAAATGAACCAGCAGACTGATGTGCTGTTCCAGCGCCTCGGCGTGCATTGAGGTGATCATGAGCGAAGACCTGTTGCGCCAAGTAGCCGCCGAATTGAACAAGGCGCCCGGCGCCGCTGAACGCGCACCGCGCATGACGGGGCTGGTCGTGGACAACAACACGCGCGTCGCGACTGCGGCTGTACAAGACATGGCGTTCGATTCGACGCCCTACGCCTATCAGGCGTGGCTCGCTGGCATGGACAAGCGCTGATGCAGAGCGCAATCGCAGCCCTTGATCTCTGCGCTCTCGCGGATGCTGTTGCTAAAGGCGAAGTCACGTCCGTGAAGGCGACAACGGTGGCGCTGGAACGGCTCGATCTGATCGGCCGCAAATTGAATGCGGTGGTGCGGCTTGACGACGAACGGGCGCTGGATGCGGCCGAAGCCGCCGACAAGTTGCGCGCATCGGGGGGGGCATTGCCGGTACTGCATGGCGTGCCCCTTGCACATAAAGACCTCTTCTACCGTGTCGGTGATCTGTCCGGTGGCGGCTCGAAAATCCGGGCTGACTTTCGCGCTGACGTGACAGCCACGGTGATTGCCCGGCTCGACGCCGCCGGCGCGCTCGATCTCGGCCGGCTGCAGCTGGCCGAATTCGCGATGAGTCCGACGGGTTATAACGAATCGCTGGGGCATGCGCGCAACCCGTGGAATCCGGCGCATGTGCCGGGCGGCTCGTCCTCCGGTTCCGGCGTCGCCGTCGCCGCGCGCCTCGTGACCGGCTCGCTCGGGACGGATACTGGCGGTTCACTACGCCATCCCGGCGCGATGTGCGGCCTGATCGGGTTGAAGCCGACCTGGGGACTGGTTCCGACTGATGGTGTGATGCCGCTATCTGCCTCACTGGATTGCACGGGACCTCTGGCCCGCACCGCACGGGATGCCGCGCGACTGCTGTCGGTGATCGCGGATCGCGACTATGAAACGACGCTCGATACGGGTGTGACCGGGATGCGCATCGCAATTCCCGGTGGATACTACCGCGAGCTCGTGCATTCGGATGTGGCGACTGCGCTGGACGAAGCTGTGAAGGTGTTGCGGTTGCTCGGCGCCACCGTCGTCGAGACCTCACCGCCGGATATGGCCTTGATCAACGCGCTGATGCAGATCGTCATGAGCGTCGAGGCCGCGACGATCCATCGCCGCTGGCTAATCGACCGCCCGCAGGATTATGCCGATCAGGTGCGCTCGCGCATCGAGCCTGGCCTGCTCTATCCGGCGACCCGTTATGTGGAAGCGCTGTCGCTGCGTACGCAGATCACCCAGCAATGGATCGCGTCCTGCATCGGATCCGCCGATCTCGCGCTTCTGCCGGCGATCTCGATTCCGGTACCGACCATCGCGGCGACTACCGAAGGCAACCCCGCCGACGTCGCTGCTGTGATCGGCCAGCTCACACATTGCACCCGCGGCATCAATTATCTCGGCCTACCCGGAGCGTCAGTGCCGTGCGGCTTCGATGCGGCAGGTCTGCCGATCGCGTTCCAGCTGGTCGGCCGCCCCTATGCCGAGGCCGATATCCTGCGCGCGGCTCATGCTTATCAAGGTGTGACCGACTGGCATCATCGCGTCCCCGACGCTGCCGAACTGAACTAGGAAAAAGAGATTCCGAATGCCCATCATCGATATGCACACCCATGCCCTCAGCAAGCGCGTCGAGCCGCTGGTGGCCGGGCACTACGATCCGATGGACAATCCCTATCGCCGCGACATGTCGCCTGCGAGTCGCGAGACCGATGCGGAGCAGGGCAAGCTGCTGCCGGGCCTGATGCTCGACATCGCCAAGCGCCGCGAGATGATGGCGAAGATGGGCGTCGACTTTCAGGTGATCGCGCCGGCACCGGCGCAACAGAACTACTGGGCCGACGAAGATTTGCAATGTGCGCTGTCGCGCGTGCAGAACGAAGACATTGCCGCGCTCGTGGCGCAGGATCCTGCACATTTCGCGGGGATGGGTACGCTGCCGATGCGGTTTCCCGGGCGTGCGGTGGAGGAGGCGGTTCATGCAGTCGAGCAGCTCGGCCTGCGCGGATTCCAGATCGATACCCGCGTCGAAAACCTCGAACTGTCCCATGCCGCCTTCGATCCACTCTATGCGCGGCTTACCAATCTGCGCGTACCGCTGTTCGTGCATCCCCTGGGCTTCTCCCATGGCCAGCGGCTCGGCGATTTCTTCATGGTCAACAGCGTCGGCCAGCCCATCGAAGAGACGATTGCGATCGCCCACTTCATCATGGGTGGCATTTTAGACCGGCATCCGGATCTCGACGTGGTTATCGCTCATGGCGGTGGTTTCTACCCATTCTACGCAGCCCGACTGGATCACGCCTGGAAGGTGCGTCCGGAAGTACGCCGGCTCACGGCAGATGCGCCGTCGACCTATCTCAAGCGGCTCTGGTTTGACACCTGCGTGTTCTCTGCGGAGCTGATCGACAACCTGGTCAAGACGGTGGGCCTCGATCGCGTCATGATGGGCTCGGACTACCCGTTCGACATGGGGGACCCCGATCCGGTAGGGCTGGTCAACAAGGCCAAGCTATCGGACACTGATCGTCAGAAAGTCCTGTTCGGTAATGCGAGCCGGCTGTTCAAGATCGGATAAGCTCCTGCCTCGTTGCGGCAAGGTGCGGCACAAGAGGCAAAACCTGCGATGACGATCCACTTTGATTTCGCCAAGCTTAGCGCGCCGGAGCGCTACAAGTTGCTTTGTGGTCTTGTTGTCCCGCGACCGATTGCGTTGATCACAACCATTTCCGAGGCTGGCGTGGTCAATGCAGCGCCGTTCTCGTTCTTCAATGTGTTCTCCGAAAAGCCGCCGCTGGTAGTGGTCGGCCTGCAGGCCAGGCCCGATCTGTCGGTCAAGGACACGACCCGCAATGTGCGCGCCAATGGGTTGTTTGTTATCAATATGGTGGATGAGGCCCTTGCCAACGATATGGTCGATTGTTCGATCAGCTTTCCATCTGACATCGGTGAACTGGATGCCCTGCAGCTTCCAATGACGGCTGGCATCAATGTGCCGGTACCGCATTTGGCGAAGGCGCCTGCGGCACTGGAATGCCGAAAAGTGACAATGATGAACTTTGGCGCAGAACGCGACCTATTGGTCGGAGAGGTCCTGGGCATTCAGGTTCGCGATGGTGTTGTCGACCCCGTCACCTTGCGTACGGACTACGATCACTATCTTCCGGTCGCACGCATCGCGGGAACCATGTATGCACGGATGAAAGATCGGTTCGAGATCAAACCTGACAGCTTAGACACCTGGCAACTCCGCAACCCCCGCTGAGGGAGGTTTTGTCCGCGGAGTGCGTCGGAATGCCGGTGGTAGTTCTCTGCGCGTTCGATTAACCGTCAGAGGTGAGAAATTGCCGCTCCTGCGGTTGCATGGGATATGACTGCTGGATGTATCGGAAAACCGTCATTGTTGTCGCGTGGACTACACTTGCATTGATTGCTTTTGCGACTCTGTCACCGATCGGGTTGCGGCCGCATTTTGGCGGCGTCAGCCTTGAGCGCTTCGGCGCATTCGCACTCGTGGGCCTTTTGTTCGGTCTCGCTTATCCCCGCCATCTCTGGCTTGTCCTGACGCTCGTTGGGGGGGCGGCAGTCGGGCTGGAGGTGCTGCAACATCTGACGCCGGACCGGCACGGCGAGGCGCGGGATGCGCTGGTCAAATTTGCAGGTGGCGTCACCGGCATCGGGATATCGCTCGCGCTCCATCAGACCTTAAAGCGATTTATCACCTTAGGTTGACAATCAGCTGAACTACTCACTGAGGTACGTCAGTTTTTTCCGCGAATCGCGTTTGGTGAGTTCCAGCCTGTGAAGCGCTATCCCGATGCTTTACATCTCGCGGCTTTAAAAAAAATACGTGTAATCACGGTAGTGCTCTACCCGCGCCCCCTCTTGAGACTGCTAATGGCAGAAATCACACATGTCTCCACATGAAAGTACTTGGCATGTGTAAAAAGACACCGATACAACTTGAAGGACGGTGTATGCCGTGGCGTCTACAATTTTGACGAGCCTAAGAAACGTTTCGGCCAGATTGATGTAGATGGCCGATGACTTTGGTGCGAGGTCTCGAAGCGGACAATTCCGTTGCGTGGAGAAGACGTCGATCTCAAAGGACAACGTATTATGCATCGGCGGTACCAGCATTCGAGCATCCCAACCGAAATCATGCGATCGGTTGTCGGTATTTCCGAAGCCGGCAGTATCACCAAGGCCGCGAAGCTGCTCGGCCTGAGCCAGCCTGCCATCAGCTCGCAGATCAAGCGCATTGAGCACGCGGTCGGCGGCAGTATCTTCCAGAAGTCTGCCAACGGCTCATCGACGACAGAACTCGGAAAGCTCGTTCTGATCCAGGCCAGGAAGATTTTGGAGGCGAACGACCAGTTGCTCTTGCTGCGTGGCGCTTCGCCCGAAGATCAGACCATCCGGCTTGGTCTGACCAATTTCTATTCGCAACGCGCAATGGAAGGGATGAGCAAGGCGGCGATGAGCAATGTCTGCATCTATTCAGATAATTCGGCCGAGATCGCGAAAAGCATGCTCGACGGCTACGTCGATGTCGGCGTGTTCCTCAGTATCTCCGATATGCCCGGGGATGCGGCCATCGATGTCATCGCGCAACGCGACGATGAATTGACTTGGGTTCGATCCAGGGATTTTACGTTAAGCCCTGGCGCGCCCATTCCGTTGCTGACCTGGCCGGGGCAGATCGTGCATAACGTCATGATTCAGGCGCTTGAGCGCAAGGGAATGATCTATCGTATCGCATTTTCCAGCCCGGACTATCATGCACGGATCGAGGCTGCGAAGGCGGGCATCGGTTTGACCCTGCTGCCAACGGCTCTGATCCCGGCGTCGCTCTTGGCGGCCAATGAGTATTATCTTCCAAAGCTGGCGATACCCAAACTCGTGCTATGCGCGCGCGAGGGTATTCGCAAGAAACACAGCATTCTAATAGAGGAACTACACGTTAAATTCTTCGGTATATAGTTCTCTCATCAGCGCGCGTATCAGAAAACATGATCACCTCATCAAATCCAATGCCATCATCCAACACAATGCAGGCATTGGAGATGATCGATCCCACCAAGTGGTAGCAGAAGTTGTATAGGTAGTTTTCACGCGGTCTTGCGAAACTCAGCGCATGTTGAGATTCGATGCCAGTATGAAAAAACTCCTATCGTGTCGACGCGGTTCTTCCGCAGTCGAATTCGCGATGCTGCTTCCCGTCTTTCTGTCGATCGTTTTCGGCATCGTCGTCTTCGGGTCATATTTTGCAGTCGTTCACGGTGTTCAGCAGCTTGCTGCCGAGGCAGCACGTTCCTCTGTCGCCGGGCTGACCGAGACCGAACGTGGCTCGATCGCATCGACCTATGTCACGTCGAATGCCGCGACTTATCCGCTGATCAATGCGTCAAAACTGAGCGTCAATGCAGCGACATCGTCGTCGAACGCAAACGTCTTCGTGGTCACGGTCAACTACGACGCGTCGACCATGTTCATCTATTCACTTCCTTTCGTGCCGATGCCTCCATCGCAAGTCTCGCGATCTGCCGCCATTCCCTACGGAGGGTTTTGAGCGATGGAACGGATGCGCGCACTTCTCAAGAGGTTTCGCGCCGACCAGCGCGGAAATATTGCCATCATGTCTGCGGGCGGCATGATCCTGGCCGTTTGTTGTGCTGCACTGGGTGTCGATATCGGGACCATTGCCGCCGATCGTCGCAAGACGCAGGCTGCCACGGATCTCGCCGCGATCGTTGCGGCCAGCAACTTAAGCAATGCGACAAACGCAGCAAAGGCGGCGGTCACCAGCAATAACTATCCAGCAAGCGCTCTGGTCGGTGTAGAACTCGGAACTTACACAACCAATTCCGCCGTCGCTGCGCAAAGCCGCTTTGTCACGCCAGCGACTGGAACAGCCAATGCGGCGCGGGTCAGTCTTCAGACGGCGACGCCCCTCTACTTCAGCCATTTCTTTACCGGCAGCAACAATTTCACCATCAAGACAACGGCGACCGCAACAACGACGGCCATCGCGTCGTTCTCGATCGGTTCGCGATTGGCATCGTTAAATGGCGGCTTGTTGAATAGTGTTCTCGGATCAATGCTGGGCACGACCCTGTCGCTGTCAGTCATGGACTACAATGCGCTTCTTGGCGCGCGCATTGATGCTTTCACCTTCCTCTCAGCGTTGGCGACGCGCGTCGGTCTGACCGGTGTGACTTATGACACGCTGCTGAATTCGAACATCAAGATCGGGGATGTTCTTGCCGCAGCGCTGAGCGCGCAGCAGGCTACCAATGGCAGCGGCACCGCGACCACCGCACTCTCGACGATATCGCAGGCTTCGGCATCCGTGACGACCAAGATTGCGCCTGGCAAGCTGATCGATGCGGGCCCCTACGCGAACCTGATTGTGGGCGTCAAGCCGAAAGACGGTGTGAGCATCTCGCTTTACGATTTGCTACAGGCAACAGCTGGAATCGCTAACGGCACCAACCAGATCGCCACATCCGTCAATTTAGGTCTGCCGGGCATTGCCAGCGCGTCACTGACGGCGACTATTGGCGCACGGCCACAGGGATCCGGCTGGATTGCCGTGGGCACGCAGGGCGTCAGTGTTCATACAGCTCAGACACGTGTGCTGCTATCCATCCAGTTGATCGGAAGTGGTTCGGCGTCGTTGGTCAATCTACCGGTTTATGTAGAGGTCGCGTCGGGCACAGCGACGCTGAACAAGGTCAGTTGCGGCTATCCCAACGTCAATACATCGAGCGTCACGCTTGGCGTTACGCCGGGCATTGTCGATGCATGGATAGGTAACGTCACTGTAGCCGACCTCAACAATGTTGCGACCAAGCCGAATCCAGGGCCGGCACCGCTTGTGAATCTCCTGGGTATTCCAATTGTGACGGCAAAGGCCCATGCGGGCATGGGCAACACCACGCCGGTCAGCGTCAATTTCAGCTATTCGGATATCACGTCGCAGACGAAGAAGACCGTCAACACGACAAACTTCACGTCGTCCCTGACGGGCAGTCTGCTTGGCGACCTCAACATCAGTGTTCTTGGACTGGGTTTGGCGATCCCGGGTCTTGGTGGACTCGTCACCAGCATCATCAGCGGGGCAACCAGTTCAATCGATCAATTGCTGGCGGCAACGTTGGCAAGTCTCGGCGTCGGAATTGGACAGGCCGATGTGTGGGTATCCGGCATTCGCTGTGACGGTGCAGTGTTGGTGAACTGAATCAGTAACGCGTGAACTTCAATGCCAGCTTTAACAGAAGAGGACTGATAAAATGGGATACGAAGCCGCAATGAACCGCCCCAACGTTAACCGCAAGCGCTCGGTTGTCGTCTCGAAAAAACGCACTAGCGTCAGCCTGGAAGACAGCTTCTGGGCCAGCCTGCAAGCGATCGTTCGCATGGAAAATACCACTATCGAGCACTATATCGAGAAGATTGAGCGCAAGCGCGAAACACCAAATTTATCATCCAACCTGCGTATCGCTGTGCTCGAGTATTTTCAGCAGATTGCTGCACGCAGCTTGACAGCCGGTACGGCCGATCAACCGGCGGCGAGCAGCAATGCCAAGCTGCATGACAACCACAACCAGCTGGCTGAAAAGGTAGCGGCCTATTGGGGGCGTGAGGGATCACAGAATCAGCAGCTGGTCGACTAGGTCAGCTGCTCGAACCTTCCAGTTTATTTGATTTGAGGAAACGACGCGCAGTGCCGCGCGACGTCGTTCGTCGACTATTTTACGACAACGGCCGTTTTGGCCACGGAGCGACAGATGTTTAACCGACAGAGCAAGACCGATTTGCAGAATGCGTTGGCGCAAGCGACCGCCATCAGTCGCTCCCAGGCCATCATAGAATTCAATCTCGATGGCATGATCATCAAAGCGAATGAGAATTTTCTCAAGGCGCTCGGCTACACGTTCGATGAGATCAAGGGCAAGCACCACAGTATATTTGTGGAGCCTGCCGTACACGAGAGTGTCGCTTATCGGGAGTTCTGGGGTAACCTTAACAGGGGTGAATTTCAGGCAGGGCAGTTCAAGCGGGTTGCCAAAGGCGGCAAGGAGATCTGGATCGAGGCCTCCTATAACCCGATCATGGACAAGAGTGGTAAGCCGTTCAAAGTCATCAAATTCGCTACAGATATCACGGCGCAGAAACTCGAAAGCCTCGAAGCCTCCGGAAAAGTGATCGCGATCAGCCGTGCGCAGGCGGTCATCGAATTCAATCTTGACGGAACTATCATTACCGCAAACGAGAATTTCCTGAACACGCTTGGTTACGCGCTGTCCGAAATACAGGGGCGGCATCACAGCATGTTCGTGGAAGCCGGTGAACGCGATGGCGCAGCCTACCGGGACTTCTGGGCGCGGCTCGGCCGGGGTGAGTATCAGGCGGCCGAATACAAGCGCGTCGGCAAGGGTGGCAAGGAAATCTGGATTCTCGCGACCTATAATCCGATTCTCAATGATGCCGGCAAGCCGTTCAAGGTTGTGAAATTCGCGACCGACGTGACCCAACAAAAGTTGCTGGCCGCTGATAGCAACGGCCAGATGGCGGCTATTCGCAAGTCGCAGGCGGTCATCGAGTTTCGCATGGATGGCACCATCCTGACGGCAAACCAGAATTTCCTTGATACGGTCGGTTACACGATCGACGAAATCCGGGACCGGCATCACAGCATGTTTGTCGATCCGATAGAGCGATCTGGCGCGACCTATGTGGAATTCTGGGCGAGCCTCAATCGCGGGACCTATCAGGCCGCAGAATACAGGCGCATCGGAAAGGGGGGGCGGGAGATCTGGATCCAGGCATCCTACAATCCGATTTTCGATCTGAATGGCAAGCCGTTTAAGGTGGTCAAATACGCTGCCGATATTACGGCGCAGGCCATGGCCCGCCTGAAAGCGGAGCGCGCTCGTTCCTTGATCGAGTCGGTCGCAGCCGGCAGCGAAGAGATGAATGCATCGATCCGCGAGATCTCCGAGACGATGGTAAAGTCCCGGCAGACGGCAGAATCCGCGGTGCAACAGGTGGAGACGGCGGACATCCAGGCGCAGCGGCTTACCTCGGCTGCACATGCCATGGGAGGCATCGTTGGGCTCATCGGCGACATCACCGGCCAGATCAATCTGCTCGCCCTCAATGCGACCATCGAATCGGCTCGCGCCGGTGAGGCGGGGCGGGGCTTTGCGGTGGTGGCCGCGGAGGTCAAGAATTTGGCCAACCAGGCCAAGCAGGCGACCGACAAGATAAGCAGCGAGATCGAGGCCCTGAACGGTATCTCCGGTGACGTGGTTGGCGCGCTGGTTTCTATCAAGCAGGCGATCGAACATGTTAACGAGTTCGTGACTTCGACGGCAGCGGCCGTCGAAGAGCAGAGCACTGTGACCAGTGATATGTCGGACAACATGCAGCGCGCGGCATCTGAACTGGCCTGATGCGCTGAATTTATCGGCTTTGTTGGATCATCCGTGACTGTGCTATCAATCGCGGATGATCCTGCCGTTCAATGCCGCCACCCGAACAATGATCGAGAATCGCCTGGCCGCATTCACGCGGATCGGCGAGGGCCAGTACGCTTCGGGGCTGAAGCGTGCGGCGGTGGCCCTGGTGATGGTTGAAGCGGCGACCGAATTGGAGACCTCGCTGTTGCTGACGTTACGCGCGTCCGGTCTGCGCGCTCACAGTAATCAATGGGCACCTCCTGGCGGTCGCTGCGATCCAGGCGAGACGCCCGTGCAGGCGGCAATCCGCGAGTTGCATGAGGAGCTCGGTCTGCAGCTTACGCGGGACGATGTCGTCGGTGTCCTCGACGATTACCCGACCCGCTCCGGCTATCTGATCACGCCTGTCGTCATGTGGGCGCACGACAGCGTTCAATTGATGCCGAACCCCGATGAGGTCGCCTCGGTTCATCGCATTGCGCTGTCGCAGATCGCGCGGCCGCAGGCGTTCGATTTCGTTGCCATTCCCGAGAGCGACCGGCGTCTGATCCGCTACAGCCATTTCGGCCACTTTATTCACGCGCCGACCGCCGCGTTGATCTATCAGTTCAGCGAAGTTCTTGCGGGGCGCACCACCCGTGTGGCCGAGCTGGAGCAGCCGGTCTTCGCCTGGAAGTGATTCTGCTCCCCGGCGCGACGCGTCAGCGCAGGCAGCGTCCGGCCTTGGAAAGACATTGTTCACCAAACTCATCCAACGTCATTTTAAGCGGGGTATGTTTGACCCGCCTGGGACGGGCGCGGGGCGGCGTCCCGCCTCATTCCTCTGCATGGCCGGCTATGCCGGCTGACATCTCGACAGGTCCCATGTCTCATTTGATTCGCACCTTTACTGCCACTGTCCCGCTCGCGGTATTTTTGTTCATGCCGGTCGGTCATGCGCTGGATTCCGCCCAGTTACCGGCAGGCGTTGCCAATGCGATGGCGCAGGGCGCCTCGCCGCAGGCCGTCGCAGAATACCGACGCAAGCTTGCGGAATATCAGGAAGCGCGCGCGGCCTTCGATCAGGAGGCCGGTGCCTATTGGGATGCAATCTCTGAGAAGCGAAAAATCCGCAATGCCAAGCGCCGCGACCGCCAGCAGATCACGCTTAATGACTACGTGCTGGAACAGGCGCCGCTTTATGAAGGACCAAAACGTCCGGTGAATCCGGAGCCCGAGGATAGCGATCCGCGCGTCCGCAAGGATCTTCCGGTGGTGGCGGATTTCCTCGCGGCGGCGAGGGAGCAATTTCAGTTCGTGCCGCAGCGGCCTGCCAATGAGATGGAGTTCAAGCGCGCTTATGCTCGTGCCGCCCTGCAGGCCGGGCTGACACGCGACATTGCGGTACGCGTCTATTCCTTCGAGACCGGTGGCAATGGCGGCCATGACATGCAGTCGGGCCTGAACCCGTCACGTCCGGGGTCTCGCGCGATCTCCACCGCTATCGGCTACAATCAGCTGCTCACAGCCAATACGACGACGCTCGTTGCCGAACAGGGGCCTCAGATTTTGAAAGTTCTGACCGAGAAGGCATCGACGCTCTCGGGCCCGCAGCGTAAGGCGATGGATCACAAGATTGCGGTCTTCAAGCGCATGCAGGCGACTGTGCGCACTGTCCCGCAAAACTGGAGCGCGCTTGAGAAGCTCGGCACGACGCCGCAGGGCTGGGCCATGCATGCGCTGGTGCTGGACATGGATATCGGCCCGCAATTGCAGGTCCACAAACTACTGACGTCAGTGAATTTTGCCCGCGCCCGCGGGTTTGATCGCCCGCTCAGCGCAGCCGAGCTTGAGATGATGAATCTCACTGGCGATGGCAACGGCTTCGATATGGTGACCATGCCGCTGGCGATGCGTGAACAGGTGCCGACGGCGAACTTCTTCCAGCGTGGCGGGTATGAGCGCAATCCGGTGGCGATCCGCCACAATACCGTGGCCAAGCTACTCGCAGTTACCAATGCGCGAATGGACAGCAACAGCAATCTGCCAGGCGCAAAAGAATTGGCCGCGGCTTTTTGAGCCACGGCCAATCTAAGCCTCGTGATGTGCGCTCTCTCGCCGGAGAGCGGCTGGGCTTATGAGTTGCCCGGATTGAAATCGTCGCTTGGTGCTTCTGCCGGCGCGCCAGCTGCAGCAACGTCGGGGCGAGGACCGTGCGGACGGCGGCGACGACGCGGCGGGAAGCGCTCCCCACCAGCATTCTGTTCGAAGCCGCCTGGAGCAGCACCCGGCTGAGGCTGCGCACCACCCGTGATGAAAGAAGGCAGACGATCGACACCATCGCCGACCGGCATCATCGGCTGCGGTTGCGGCTGATATTGCGGCTGGCCCTGCGGCTGATTCTGCTGACGGTGTTCGCGATTATTGTTCTCGCGGGGCTGATAGGGCTGTTCGCCGCGCTGCTGATAGGGCTGACCACCCTCACGCTGCGGAGGCTGCTCGCGCTGCGCAAAGGGCTGCTGTTGTACCGGCACGAAACCGGGCTCGGCACCGAAGTTCGAGTAGCTCTCGCTCTCGTCATCGTTGTCCTCAGGCGGCATCTCGTTTTCGGTGCGCGGTTGCGGCTGATTCTGCCGGAACTGCTCCTGCGCGGCGGCGATCAGGCGGAAATAGTGCTCGGCGTGCTGATAGTAGTTCTCGGCAGCAACGGGATCGCCGGAGCTGCGTGCATCGCGGGCGAGCTGGACGTACTTCTCTGCGACGTGGGAGGCGGTACCGCGGATCTTGATGTCGGGGCCATTCGATTCGAAGACCCGGGTCATCGGGTTCTGGCCGCGCCGATTGTTATTGTTGTTATTATTATTGTTGTTGCGGTTGTTGTTGTTCCGCATCCGCTTGTTGTTGTTGTTCTGACCGTTTCGCATGTGTCGCCTTCAGTTATCGATCCAGAGTGTCACAGAGCTATGTTTCAAAGAGATGATTGCCGCAGCACATTGCGGGATGCGGACGCGCGAAGCACCCGAATCGTCGTGCAGACCTTTGCTGCATCGATCTTGCCGTCATTCGCGTTCAACAAAGACGCGTTCCCCAACCGCCCGCTGACCGTGCCAGCCGGACCAAATCACCCACCTGCCGAAACAAGGTCAGGCTTCTGTGCGTGAAGTTTAAAGCGCAATATCAGGCTTTCGTTCGCTTTGCGGTCGCGAGCAGCGCAGCTCTCTCAGCCATCGCGCTCAACCAAACCTGCCTGTTGGAACCTTTCACCCGGACGGGCTCTCTAGCGAGAATTCTGGCTTCCTGCCGTAAATCTACGGGGCGAGCCAACCCTGAACCGATGTTGTGACAGGAAGGTAGTCGCTCCCCGGGGATATTCCAAGTGGTTTTTTCTGTCGCAAGAAGGCTTTATCGGGGCTTTTTTTGTCCCGATACCGCCCTGCGAATGCCGCCCAGATCGGCTTTGGCTGGCCCCGGCAGGGTTAACCCGGACACCGTCATCAGACCGGCGACATCGTCGCTTTGGTCGTGGCCCACCTCGACCACCAGGAGGCCGCCGGGCACCAGCAACCGGGCGGCTTCGGGGGCGATGGTTCGATAGGCATTTAGTCCGTCTTTTCCACCATCCAAGGCGCGGAGCGGGTCGTGGTCGCGCACCTCGATGTCGAGGCCGGCAATGTCGGCCGAGGGAATATAGGGCGGATTGGAGACGATCAGGTCGAAGCCGCCGGCCAGGGCTGAGGCATAGTCGCAGACAGCGAAATGGGCGCGCTCGATCAAGCCGAGTTGCGCAGCGTTGGAGCGAGCCGTTCGCAGGGCGTCGAGATTGATATCGGTCGCAATGCCGGTGGCGTTGGTTAACTCCGAAAGCAGCGCCAGCAGGATTGCGCCGGAGCCTGTGCCGAGATCGGCGATCACAAGCGGACGGTCACGCGGACCTGTCGCATCGAGAAGTTCGAGCGCCGCCTCGACGAGGGTTTCGGTATCGGGACGGGGCACCAGCGTGTCGGGCGATAGCTGCAGCGGCAGACCCCAGAATTCTTTCATGCCTAGGACACGGGCCACGGGTTCGCCATCGATGCGGCGCTGTGCGAAGCGGGCAAGTTGGGCCGCTTCATTGGACGTCAAGATGCGATTCGCAGCCGAGATCAACCCGGTCAGATCGAGTCCGAGCGCGTCGCCTGTCAGCAAGCGCGCGTCGAGTTCAGCGGAATCGATGCTGTGGGTGCGGAGCAGATTGGTCAATGAGCGTCGTGCGTTCTCGACGCTCTGTCCGGCGAACATGTCGCCGGCGCTCACGCCGCGTCGCCCTGGGCAGCGAGTTGTGCAGCCTGATGCTCTGTCGTCAGCGCATCGACCAGTTCGCCCAACGCTTCGCCGGCAATCACCTGCGGCAGCTTGTAGAGCGTGAGATTGATGCGGTGGTCGGTGACGCGGCCCTGCGGGAAATTATAGGTGCGGATGCGCTCCGAGCGGTCACCGGAGCCGACCTTCTCCTTGCGCTCGGCCGAGCGGGCGGAATCGATACGCTGCTGCTCGGCGTCATAGATGCGCGAGCGCAGGATGTTCATCGCCGAAGCGCGGTTCTTATGTTGCGAGCGGCTGTCCTGCATCATCACCACGATGCCGGTCGGGATATGCGTGATGCGGATCGCTGATTCGGTCTTGTTGACGTGCTGGCCGCCGGCGCCCTGGGCGCGCATCGTGTCGATGCGCAGGTCGTCCTGCTTGATGTCGATATCCACTTCTTCGACTTCGGGCATGACAGCGACCGTTGCCGCCGACGTGTGAATGCGCCCTTGAGTCTCCGTATCGGGCACGCGCTGCACGCGGTGTACACCGGATTCGAATTTCAACTTGGCGAAAGCACCGCGGCCCTTCACCTCGGCGATGATTTCCTTGTAGCCACCCATGGTGCCTTCGGACGCCGATATCACCTCGACCTTCCAGCCGGCCAGCGCCGCGAAGCGCTCATACATCCGGTACAGGTCGCCGGCGAACAGTGAAGCCTCGTCGCCGCCGGTGCCGGCACGGATTTCCAGCACCACGTTGCGCTCGTCCATCGCATCCTTCGGCAACAGCGCCACGCGGATTTCCTGCGCCAGCGCCTCGATGCGTTCTTCCAGCGCCGGGCACTCGGCCTGCGCCATCTCGCGCATCTCCGCATCGGTCGAAGTATCGGCGATCATCGCATCGATATCTTTGAGCTCTGCAAGCGCACCGCGATAGGTCTTCACCGCGTCGATCAGCGGATTGAGCTCGGACAGCTCGCGCGTCATCTTCACATAATTCTCGGCGCTGACCTGACCCATCAGTTGTGCCTCGAGCGAGGCGTGATGTGCGAGGAGTACGTCGAGTTTGGTTTCGGGCAGCAGGGACATCGTGGAATCTCGGAGATCGCGGAAAGGGGAAGCGCGTCGTACGGGCAGAGCCTCGCTACAACGACAGTCCCTCGGCCTCAGCGAATTCGGTGAGCTTCTGCCGAATCGAGACGCTGCCCGAGGGGGCGTCGAGCAGTTGTGTCATCAGCGCCTCGGCCTTTTTGGCATCGAGGTCGAGAATCATTGCCTTCACGGGACCGTGTGCGGTGGCCGACAGCGACAGCGAGCGATAGCCCATGCCAATCAGCGCCAGCGCGCCGATCGGCTGCGAGGCCATCTCGCCGCACAGCGAGACGTGACGTTTGGCGGCGTCGCCCTTTTGCACGATCTCACGCAGTACGCGCAGGATCGGCGCCGACAGCGTATCGAAGCGTTCCGACACCTTGGCATTGCCGCGGTCGACAGCGAACAGGAACTGGAACAGGTCGTTGGAGCCGACCGAGACGAAGTCGACCTTCTTCAGGAGTTCGTCGAGCTGATAGACTAGCGCAGGCACCTCGATCATGGTGCCAACATCGATCCGCTCTGGCAGCGCATGGCCATGCTGGCGCAGATAAGTCAGCTCGCGTTCGATGATTGCCTTGGCCTGATCGAATTCGGCCACTTCCGAAATCATCGGGAACATGATGCGCAGCGCCCGCCCGCCGCCGGCGCGCAGCAATGCGCGGATCTGGCCGCGCAGCAGGCCCGGCCGATCGAGGCCAAGACGGATCGCGCGCCAGCCCAGCGCCGGGTTCTCCTCAACGATGGTCTCCATGTAAGGGAGCGCCTTGTCGCCGCCGATGTCGAGGGTGCGGAACGTCACCGGCTTGGAGCCGGCCGCATCGAGCACCGCACGATACAGCGCCAGCTGATCGCTGGAGCGGGGCAGGCTTTCGCCGACCATGAATTGCAGTTCGGTACGGAACAGGCCGATGCCCGCCGAGCCGGTATCGTCGATATGCGGCAGGTCGATGATCAGACCGGCATTGATCAGCAGGTCAACCTTCTGGCCGTCCTTGGTTACGCAGGGAAGGTCGCGCAGCGCTGAATACTGCGCCTGTCGCCGTGCGCGGAACCGCACGCGTTCGGCATAAGCGGATTCGATCTCGGCGGAGGGCCGAATATAGATCGAGCCCGAGGTGCCATCGACGATGACGGCGTCGCCTGGATCAGCAATGCCCGGCGCATTTGCGACTTCGCCGATCGCGGGAATGCCGAGCGCGCGCGCCACGATCGAGACATGCGAATTAGCCGTACCTTCCTCCAGCACCAGGCCACGCAGCTTCTTGCGATCGTAGTCGAGGAGGGCGGCTGGGCCCATCGCACGTGCGATCAGGATCGCATTGTCCGGCATCTGCTCGCGCGACGGCGCGTGATCCTGGCCGACCAGCTGCCGCATCAGGCGGTGGCCGAGATCTTCAAGATCGTGCAGGCGGTCGCGCAGATAGGGATCGGTGGAACGCAGCATGCGCGCACGGGTATCCGACTGCACGCGTTCGACGGCGGCTTCGGCGGTGAGGCCGGTGGCGACGGCTTCGTGCAGCTTGTGCGACCAGCCGTGGTCATTGGCGAACATGCGATAGGCTTCGAGGACATCGCGATGCTCGCCGCCGTCGGCGACGTCGCCGCGTTCCAGCATGCGGTCGAGGTCCGATCGCAGCTTGGTCAGCGCGGTGTCCAGCCGTTTGATTTCCTTCGGCAGGTCTTCGGCGATGTAATTGGTGATGACGACGCGCGGCTCGTGCAGCACTACATGTCCGAGCGCGATGCCATCGGAAAGGATGGCGCCGGTCTTGTGCAGGGAATGCCGCGCAGCGGGCTCGGCGCCCGGCTGCGCCAGCGCCGATAGCTCGCCGGAGGCGATCATCTCGGCGAGCACCATTGCCGTTGTCTGCAGCGCCTCGACTTCCTCCTCGACATAAGTGCGCTTGGCGCGGTTCTGCACCACCAGCACGCCGAGCGTATTGCCGGCGCGCAGGATCGGCACGCCTAGGAACGAGTGATAGATCTCTTCGCCGGTCTCCGGGCGGAACGAGAACGCCGGATGGCTCTGCGCGTCGTTGAGATTGAGCGGCGTGGCTTCGGAGGCGACCAGACCGACCAGGCCTTCATGGGAGCTCAGCACGGTCTGGTGGACGGCGTCGCGGTTGAGGCCTTCGGTGGCGTAGAGCTCGAGTGTATTGTCGACGCGCAGCACGTATGTCGAGCAGACTTCCGCCACCATATTGGCGGCGATCAGCACCACGATCTTGTCGAGGCGTTCCTGAGCGCTGACCTGCTCCGCCATCACTTCGCGGAGCCGTCTCAGCAAGACTCGGGGGCCACCCGACGCGCTCCGCATGTGCCGACACCCTCCCCACGAGGCCGACACCTGACAAAAGCCGTGCGCCGACGCTAAGCCTCAGAAAACAATAGAATTTGCACCGCCGCGCAACAAGAGGCGCAGCGACAGAACCGTATCAGATTGTCCGAAACGGCGCCCTCAGCCGCAACGGCTGCCCATGCAGGCCGTATAGCGAATTGAGGCTTGTTTTGCCAAGCAAAACACCTGCCAGACAAGAAACACACCGTTCACATCAAAATAACGGATGTTTCAGGAAAAATTTTCTACGCTTTGTCGAGACCATACAGCGTGTGCAGGGTGCGAACCGCCAGTTCCGTATAGGCCGTATCGATCAGGACAGAGAACTTGATCTCGGACGTGGTGATTGCCCGGATATTGATCTGGCGCTCGGAAAGGGCGGCAAAGGCTTGCGCGGCGACGCCGGCATGGCTGCGCATGCCAGATCCGATCACCGAGACCTTGGCGACATCGGTCGCGCTGTCGATGCGGGCATAGCCGATCTTGGCCTTGGCCGCCGTGATGGTCTCTTTGGCACGGGCATAGTCGGTGGCCGGGACGGTGAAGGTCAGGTCGGTGGTCTTGCCGTCTTCGGAGACGTTCTGGACGATCATGTCCACATTGATGTTGGCTTCGGCCAGCGGCACGAAGATCGAGGCGGCGACGCCCGGCTTGTCCTCGATCTGGCGGACGGAAATCTGGGCCTCGTCCTTGGAAAAGGCGATTCCGGTAACGACGTGGCTTTCCATGATTTCCTCCTCGCTGCAGATCAGCGTGCCCGGCGGGGTGCCGTGCGGGTCGATGTCTTCGGGTTTGTCGAAACTTGAGCGCACGAAAATCGGCATATTATGGGTCATGCCGAGTTCCACGGAGCGGACCTGCAGGACCTTGGCGCCCTGCGACGCCAGTTCCAGCATTTCCTCAAACGCCACCTTGTTCATGCGTTGTGCCTTTGGCACGACGCGCGGATCGGTGGTGTAGACGCCGTCCACGTCGGTATAGATGTCGCAGCGGTCGGCCTTGACGGCGGCGGCAATTGCCACTGCCGAGGTATCGGACCCACCGCGGCCGAGCGTGGTGACGCGGCCGGTCTCGGCATGGATGCCCTGGAATCCGGCGATGACGGCCACTTCCTTGCGCTCCTTGAAGCGCTTGATGAGCTTGCCACCGTCGATCTCGTCGATTCGGGCCGAGGCATGAGCGTCCGACGTCTTGATCGGGATCTGCCAGCCCTGCCAGGAGCGCGCCTGGATGCCGATGGTCTGCAGCGCGATCGCCAGCAGGCCGGCGGTCACGAGCTCACCGGACGCGACGATGGCGTCGTATTCCCGGGCGTCATGCATCGGCGACACTTCGGTGCACCAGGCCACCAGTTCGTTGGTTTTGCCCGACATCGCCGACACCACGACCGCGACCTCATGACCGGCATCGACCTCGCGTTTGACGTGCTGCGCGACGTTGCGGATGCGGTCGATGTTGGCGACGGACGTACCGCCGAATTTCATTACGAGCCGGCCCATGACGAGTGGTGCATTCCCTGACGACAGTGGGTAAAGATACCGCGCACTACGCACGCGGGCGAAAACGCGCGTATACATAGCGGCGAGGGTGGGGGCAAGCAACCCGGGCTCCTGGTCCCTTAGAACGCACCGAGACAGGGCATTTTGGACGGTTTATGGGGCGCTATATCGACGATATCCTGCAGCCGGGCGAGAAGGTGCTGTATTCCAGCAACTTGCACTGGGTGGTCTATGTCCCGGCCATCGCGGCCTGGATTGTCTCCGCGGCTTTGCTGGTCCTGACGCGTTACGCGATCAACGAAACCCTTGTTCTGCTCTGCCTGGCATCTTCGGCGGTAGTGGCCTTCGCGGCGCTGTACTGGTCGATGAAGGGCTGGTTCCAGCGCTGGACGACCGAGACGGATGTCACCACGCTGCGGGTCGTGCACAAGGAAGGCTTCATCACGCGCAAGACTTTCGAGATCAGTATCGACAAGGTCGCGAGCGTCAGCGTCAATCAGAGCATTCTGGGACGCATCTTGAATTATGGTGACATCGCCATCGAGAACATGGGTGATGATGAGGAAGTCATCAAGATGATCGCGTCGCCACTCGCATTTCGCAGCCACATCACAGCGCGATAGGACAACGGCTCTACAATGGCCATGCAATCCAGCTATTCCGATGCTTCCGCATCCTCCGTCGATGCCAGCGAAGTCGCGAAATTCTCGAAGCTGTCGGAGGAATGGTGGGATCCGCGCGGCAAGATGGCGCCGCTGCACAAGATCAACCCGCTGCGCCTGACCTATATTCGCGACGCCGCCTGCCGCAAGTTCGATCGCAATGTCCGCAGTCTCAATTGCCTGAGTGGCTTGCGCATGCTCGATATCGGTTGCGGGGCTGGTCTGCTGTGTGAGCCGTTCACGCGGCTCGGCGCACAGGTGATCGGTATCGATCCCTCCGCCACCAATATCGCCGCCGCCAAGTTGCACGCAGACAAGGGGCATCTGTCGATCGATTATCGTTGCACCACCGTCGAGGAGATGGACGTGCGTGAGCGTTTCGACATCGTGCTGGCGATGGAAGTGATCGAGCATGTGGTCGATGTTGGTGCTTTCCTCGATCGCTGCGCGTCGATGCTGAAGCCTGGTGGCCTGATGGTGGTGTCGACGCTGAATCGAAACTGGAAGAGCTTTGCGCTCGGCATCGTCGCCGCCGAATACGTGCTGCGCTGGCTGCCCCGTGGCACCCATCAGTGGGACAAGTTCGTCACCCCGGACGAACTCGCGCATCACCTGTCGCGCAACAAGCTGGAAATCACCGAACAGTCAGGCGTGGTCTACAATCCACTCGGTGACCGCTGGACGCTGTCGTCCGATATGGACGTGAACTATATGGTGGTCGCGGAAGAGGTCTAGCGTTTCTGTTCTGCCTGACCCCCGCTTCGACAGGTCGTCAAACCCCGTTGAGAATAATCACCGTCGGTGCCTTGGGCAGCGCATTGAGTGATATTGTCAGTGTTTGGGCGCTGCGCTGGTCGATTTCGAACTCTTTTCCGATCTTCGCCATGAAGTCGCTGAGCGGCGTCATGAAGCGATGCATGGGCAGCACCACCGAGGCGCGTAGCCGCTTGGTGATCTCGGATACGCCGTCGAGAGACATTGTGTAGCTGCCATCGATCGGTACCATCACGATGTCGAGGCGGCCGATCGCGGCGAAGTGGCTTTCGTCGAGCTTGTGATGCAGATGGCCGAGATGGCCGATGCACAGGCCGGCAACCTCGAAGATGAAGATCGAATTGCCGTCCTTCACCATCTCGCCGCCGGCGTCATCGCCATAGTAGCGGCGGATGTCCGTCGTGACGTTGCGGATCAGCACATCGCCGATGCGCTCATGGATCTGCGCCGGCTGTCCACTCTCGCCCCACCCATGCAATACCGTCTTGATGCGCGGGTCGGGATACAGCGTGTAATGGGTGCTGTGGGCCCGGTTCATCGTCACCACATCCGGGATGCGATCGAGCTTGTAGATGCCGTTATAGTCGGTGGCGATAGTCACGCCGCCGGGTGTGTCGATGTAATAGGTGGAGTGCCCGGCATAGGTGATGGAGACTTCATCGGCCTTCGCAGCAGTCCGACGCAAACTGACTGGAATTGCGAGTGGTGGCCGTGTGGCCATTGCCAGACACTCACTGCCGCGCGGGGCATTTTGCGCGAGTGCTGGGGTAACAACCCAACTCATTGCCCAACAAGTCAGGGTGCCGAGGACAACAGGCAGAAATCGCAGCATGATCCGGCAGTCTCCGAATGCGCTTTGCTTCAATGTATCGCCAAAAGCGGACGCTGCAATGCTGGTTGTGGCGCCGGAGACTGCCCAAGATCGCGGCGCATCGCACGATGTGGATGCCCGGGTGCCGCGATGGAATAGTCGCCACGCTGCAGGGATTGACACGTTGTCTAAGGTAATATGGTTGGGTAGATCTTGTGATCACTACCGCGAGCATTGCAGTTGTCATCCAATTCAGCCCAGCCTTGGGAATTCGTCAGCCGCGATGATCGTGTTGCGGCGTCGCAATCGGGCTGGGTGTTTGACACTGCGATGCTGCTGCTGACGCGGCCACTTGATGCGGCGATTGCCGAGATACTCCAAGTCATAGGCGTGGAGGCCGAAGCAGATCGCGCATGGATGTTCGAATACGATGCCGACCATCTGCGCTTTCGCAACACCCATGAGTGGAGTCGCGGCGGAGTCGGATCCTTTGTGCAGGATCTACAGCATGTGCCGGTCACAATGATCGGCTGGCTGCATCAACGGCTAATCCTGGGGCAGGCTGTGATGGTCAATGACATCGAGGCACTGCCGCGCAGCGCCGGTGCGTTGCGCGCTGAGTTTATCAGGCAGAACAACAAAAGCGTACTCAGCGTGCCGGTGTTTCATAACGGTAGGCTCGTCGCCTGCATCGGTTTCGATGCGGTCGAGGCGCCGCGCCGGTGGTCGGATGAAATCGCTGATCTGTTTCGTTGTGCCGATCTCATCGCGGCGGCGCGCTATGGCCGGTCGCCGATCACCTCTGGTGGGGAAGATTCGCAGGCGGCGTATCCCGCACTGATCTACCTACGTCGCGCGCATGGCATTCTCGGCACGCCATTGACCGAAATCGTCGGCCTGCGCTCGTCGAAAGACTATACCGAGGTGTGGCTGGTGGATGGCGCGATGGTCCTTGATCCAAGGCCGCTGACACAGTGGCTGGGCCTGATCCCGCCGGGCTGGTTCGTTCGTATTCATCGCACGGCCGTCGTCAATCATCAGTTCGTGCGCGAGGTCGTGCGCCGGTCGAGCGGGGCATGGCAATTGCGCTTGCATGATTATGAAGACCATTGGCCGGTATCGCGCGCCGGTCGAGCTGAGCTACGTGCGCACCTTGGCGTTTGAACGACACCAAGCGAGATGAATGCGAGCACGTTAGCGACTCACATTCCACGTTCCGATTGCTATCAATCGCGTGCTGATCACGACTTAACAAATCGTTAGCGACGTCAGTGTGTTGAGTATTTTTCGCGTTGTGTGTTGCTACGTTTCAACACGCGAAAAACCTGCAGGGCGTTCGTCGAACCTATAGGTCGATTCGTCGATCTTTGATTGCGACTCGTCATGCGATCGCGTGTCTCATGGAACTTCATTCGCGTGGATCTGCGAGCTGGAGTCGAATCGTGAAGCTCCCAGTATTTTTCGTCGTCAGCGCAGCGTGCCGCAGCGGCTCGGACATGAGCAGCGTCACCGGCGTGCGCCGTGCTAACACGTTGATGTCGTCGACAGCCATGACGCTGTCGCTTGCCGGTCTGGTGCTGGTGGTTGCGGCGATTGCCTCGTCGCAAGCGGTTCATGCGCAGGCTTCGGGCGTCGGCGGAAATGGTGGAGCGCATGCATCCAGTAATCCGAAAGCGGGCGGAATAGGCGGTGTGATCGATCCCGCCAATGGAGGCGGAGGCGGTGGCGGTGGCGGCAGGAATGCCAGGAACGAGTCGCTGAAGAACGCTTATATCGGCAATGGCGGCAAGGGTGGCAGTGGTGCACATGCCAGTGGAGGGGGAGACGGCGGCCAGGGTGGAAACCTGGGCTTCAACGGCTCGCAACTCCCGGGCGGCCAAATCCAGGGAGGCGCGGGATCGCCCGGGAAGCGTCCCCAGCGGCTCAAAGGTGGAGATGGCAGCAACTGGTTTCACGGAATGGGCCATGACGGTGGCAGCGGCGGTGGTGGCGGCGGTGGCGGCACCGGCGCGATATTCAGCGGGTCGTTCGTTCCGAGCAACCAGTTCATTGCGGGCGGTGCAGGTGGCAGTGGCGCCGCCGCCGCCGATGGTGGCGATGGTGTTGTGGCGTACTACGGAACCTTCATGGCCCCCGGCTACGGCGGCGGCGGTGGAGGTGGGGGTGGGGGCGGCGGCGGCGGAATAGGCCTCTACGCATCCGGACAAACCCTGGAAACGCTCGCTCCCGCTATCAAAGGTGGTTCGGGCGGTTGGGGTGGCGCCGGCGGCAATGGAGGCACGGGCGCGCCGGATAGTATCGGTAACTATTGCCCGGGCGGACAGCCGCCCTGCATCACCACCGCGACCGACGGCGGCGTCGGCGGCGATGGCGGCAGTGGAGGCAATGGTGGCAATGGCGGCGCCGGCATCGTCGTCGAAAGCGCTCGTATGACCGTCATTAGAAGCGGCGCCTCGGTGTTCGGCGGGACCGGCGGGACCGGCGGGGCGGGTGGATCGGGTGGCCAAGGCGTTTCCGGCGGCAATGGTGGCAATGGCGGCAACGGCGGTGCCGGCGGCACCGGCGTCGTGTTGGCGAGCCCGGGCACTGTGCGCGTCGACAATGGTGGACTGGTGCAGGGCGGCGATGCCGGAGCGGGCGGGACAGCCGGCCCGAGCGGCGGCGGCTGGGAGCTCGGCAATGGAAGCAACGGTCACGCCGGTGCGAATGGAGCGGCGGGAGTCGCCATCCTTGGGCAAAGCGCCGGCATAACGGTCGTTGCGGCCGGGACGATCGAGGGTGGGCGAAACGTCGACGGATCGCGCGCTGCGGCGATTCTGTTCTCCGGCGGCGGCAACAGGCTGGAGTTATGGTCCGGCGCGAACATTACAGGCGATGTCGTCGTCGGCTCGGATGCGAGCAATCCCAATGTCTTTGCGTTGGGTGGCAATCAGGACGCGACTTTCGATCTCTCCGGATTGGGCACGAAGTATCGGGGTTTCTCGGTGCTGGAAAAAAATGGCGACGCCGTCTGGACGCTTTCGGGGATATCGGCATCCTTCGCCGGCGATTTGCACGCCAATGCCGGCAGCGTGGCCTTTGCTGGCGGCGCCAGACTGACGACGGCCAATGGCTATATCGGCTATGACAGCGGCACCGATGCCAATGTCACCGTCTCTGGCCCAGGCGCATCGTGGCTCAATACCAATCTGTTCGTCGGCTATCGCGGCACCGGCTCGTTGCTGATTGCTGATGGCATGCATGTGATTGCAGCCACCGCTTCAATTGGCAACGATGCGTCTTATGTCGCGCATGGCACGGTGAAGGTCGATGGCATCGGGTCGACGCTCGATGCCCAGACCCTGAAGATCGGCGCAGCGTCCGTCGGCGCGTTGACGGTGAGCGATGGGGGGGCTGCGAAGGCGCGCACGATTCGGGTGGGCGCCTCCGGTGTCAGCGGTGCGTTGAGTATCGGATCCGAGCCCGGGGCAGCGGCTCTGGCGCCTGGTGTTGTGACAGGTCCGGTTGAACTCGCACAAAGCGGCACGCTCAATTTCAACCATACGAGCGGCGACTATCTCTTCAATAATCTCATTATCGGCAATGGCGCGATCAATGTGCTGTCAGGCACCACGATCCTGTCCGGCCGCAGTGCTGCTTTCACGGGCACCACGGAAATCCTGAGCGCAACGCTTGGCGTGACCGGACAACTCGGCGGCACGGTTAATGTTGATGCGGGCGGACGCCTCACCGGCAATGGCTCCGTCGGAGCTACCACGGTGCTCAACGGTGGCACTCTTGCGCCTGATGGCACGGGTCGTCTGACGGTGAACGGCAACCTGTCGATGCTCGCCGGCAGCGCCTTTGATTTCAATCTCGGCCATTTTTCGAACGGCGCAGCCTCGACGACGTCAGCGAGCGTCTTTGCAAATGGCGATGTTTCGCTCAACGACGTGGCGTTCAATATCAGTGGTACGGGCGAGCCTGCGGTCGGTTACTATCGTATGATCAACTACACCGGCGGTTCGTCAATCTCCGGACTGACCATCGGCACGACGCCCCCGATCTCGGGACTGTTTCCCGTCACCTATTCGATCGACAGCTCGCGGCTCCATGTGGTCGATCTCATTGCTTCGCCCAACGGCACCGACATCCTTCAACGTTGGGATGATGCGTCGAGCGGCACCGGAACCTGGAATGCGCTCAACAACAATTGGTTTGATTTGGCCGGCGTTGCCAATACCCAGTGGGGATCCATTTATGGCGTCTTCAACGGCCCGGGCGGCACGGTCACGATAGATGGATCGCAGAAATTCTATGGGCTGCAATTCGTCGGCGGTCTCTACAACCTTGTTCAAGGCACTGGCGAACTGCGGCCAACCGCGCTGGGCGGTTCGGACGGTATTGGTGAGCTGCGTGTTCTGTCCGGCGAGACGGCGACGATTTCGGCTCCGATTGTAGGCGCCGGTGGTGTGAACAAGACGGGTGGCGGCACGCTCGTACTCGCCGGCGCCAGCACCTATGCTGGCGGCACGACCATCAGCGGCGGCACGCTGCAGATTTCGTCGAATGCAAATCTCGGCGCTGCAACCGGCGGTCTCACCTTCGACAACGGCATCTTGCATACGACTGCAAACATCGCCTCGGCGCGGAACGTATCGTTACTCGGCATAGGTGAGATTGATACCGACGCCGCAACGGCGCTGGTGCTCACCGGTACGGTGTCCGGAACCGGCAGCTTGATCAAGGCCGGCGACGGCACTCTGATGTTGGCCAATACCAACAGCTGGACTGGCGGTATGCTACTCGAAGCTGGCACGCTGCAGCTTGGCGCTTCCGGTGCGCTGCCCAACGGCAGTGACGTGATCGTCTATGGCGGCAAGCTCGATCTCAACAGCTACAACACTTCGACGCATTCGCTGATCGGCTTCGGTGGCGAGATTGCGCTTGCAAGCGCACAACTGACGCTCAATCAGGCAAGCGATACGGTCATCGCAAGCACCGTCACCGGTGTCGGCGGCAGTCTCGTGAAGACCGGCAGCGGCACGCTGCTGTTGTCTGGAGCGAATACTTACACGGGTGGCACGACAGTTTCCGGCGGCGCTGTTGCAGTTATCGCGGACGCTAATCTCGGCACGGGCACGCTGACGCTCTCGGGTGGTACGCTGCTGACGTTGGCCGATATCGCGTCCGCGCGAAGTATCGTGCTTTTCGGCAACGGCACAATCGAGACGCTGTTCGGAACGACATTCACGACCACAGGAAGTGTCTCGGGCGCCAGCGCATTGACCAAGGATGGCTGGGGCACGTTGGTCCTGGCAGGCGCCAACTCTTTTAGCGGCGGCACGACGATCAATGCCGGTACGCTGCAGATCGGCAATGGCGGCACCACCGGCACACTGGCCGGTAACGTCACGAATAATGGTATTCTGGCATTCAACCGATCCGATAATTTCTCCTATAACGACGTCATCTCCGGTCCCGGCGCTTTCATCCAGGTCGGCGCAGGCCTTACGGCGTTTGGCAATGACAACACCTACAGCGGCGGCACGTTGATCTCTGCCGGTACGCTGCAGCTCGGCACTGGCAGCACGGCGGGCTCTATCATTGGCGATGTCATCAACAACGGCACATTCCAGATTTTCCGCTCCGACGTCTACACATTCGGTGGCACGATCACGGGAATCGGCATGTTCCGGCATGTCGGCACCGGCACGACGGTCCTGACGGCAGACAATACTTACAGCGGTGGCACGGAGATCACGCAGGGCATTCTGCAGATCGGTGATGGTGGTTTCACAGGATCGATCATCGGCCATGTCATCAACAATGGCGAACTTGTCACGAAGCGCGACGGGCTGCTGACATTGGCGGGTGCCGTCTCGGGCAGTGGTTCATTCACGCAGAGCGGTTTGGGTATCACGCGCCTCGACGGACTCAATAGCTATACGGGCGCCACCGACGTCAAGGCCGGAACGCTCAGCGTCAACGGCTCGATCGCCGCGTCGTCGCTGGTGAGCGTCGAACGCGGCGCGACGCTCGGCGGCAACGGCATCGTCAGCACCACACAGATCCAGGATGGCGGCATGCTGTCGCCCGGAAATTCGGTCGGGCTGCTGTCAGTACAAGGCAATCTGACGTTTGCCGCAGCTTCGAGCTACATGGTCGAAGTATCTGGCTCGGCGGCGGACCGGACCAATATCGCAGGCGCCGCGTCGCTCAATAATGCAGGCGTTCGCATCAGCTTCGATCCCGCGGCCTATGTGCGTGAACGCTACACCATTTTGAACGCCGCTGGCGGCATCACAGGCAGGTTCAGCCCAAATATCGTCAGCGACGAGCCGCCTTCGTTCATCACGACGCTGAGCTACGATGCTCAAAACGTCTATCTCAATGTCGATCTGAAGCTGACCGGTCTCAACATCAATCAGAACAACATCGCTTCGTCGCTGAATGCCTATTTCGGCAGCCATGGCGGCATCCCCTATGCGCTCGGGGCGATGGCGCCGGAAGATCTGACGCAGTCGTCTGGCGAACTCTCGACCGGCGTGCAACAAAACACCGTTCAGGCCATGACGCAGTTCATGGGCGTGCTGACCGATCCCTTCGCCGCCAATCGCGGCCTCGCAACCGTGAACACGGCTTCGAATGCCTTCGCGACGGCCGATCGTTCACCGACGCACTGGCGCGACGCCTACGGTGCGATCACCAAGGCGCCACTTGCGACGGCGAGTTTCGAGTCGCGATGGAATGTCTGGGCCGCGGGCTTCGGTGGTGGTCAGGCGACCGACGGCAATACGGTCGTCGGTTCGCATAATAGCAGCAGCCGGATCGGGGGCATTGCCGTCGGTGCCGATACCTGGCTGTCGCCGCAGATGCTTGCCGGCTTCGCCGTGGCTGGCGGCGGCACCAGCTTCGGCTTGTCGGATAATCTCGGTTCAGGTCATTCGGACCTGTTCCAGATCGGTGGCTTCATCCGCCATCACCAAGGCCCCGCTTATATCACAGCTGCGCTCGCTTACGGGTGGCAGAACATCACCACCGAGCGGCTGGTGACCATTGTCGATGCCGACCGGCTGCGCGCGAACTTCACCGCGCACGCTTTCTCGGCGCGCGCTGAAGCCGGTCATCGGAGCGTGCTGCCGTGGCTTGGCGGCGTGGGTTTGACGCCTTATGCCGCGGGCCAGGTTACGAATATCGACCTGCCAGCCTATGCAGAGACGCTTGTCTCCGGCGGCAATGATTTTGCGCTCAGTTACACCGGACGCAACGTCACTGCCATGCGTAGCGAACTTGGCCTCCGTACCGACAAGTCCTTCGCTTTAGATCAGGCGTTGCTCACGCTGCGTGGGCGCGCCGCATGGGCGCATGACTTCAATCGCGATCGCGTCGCGCAGGCCTCGTTCCAGTCGCTGCCTGGCGCGAGCTTCGTCGTCAACGGCGCGGCGATGGCGCCCGATGCGGCACTGACCAGCGCGAGTGCGGAGGTCATGCTCGGCAGCGGGCTGTCGGTCGCAGCGACGTATGAGGGCGAGTTCTCCAACCTCACCCGCAGCCATGCTGGCAAGGGCGTCGTGCGCTTCGTCTGGTAAGCCAAGTCCGAGGCGGTCGCGATCGCATCGCAGGCATGGGCGCAGGCCGCTTGACCCTGCGGCGTGACGCGGTCAGGTTCCGCGCCATCGCTCGCGGACCCGTCCTGCCTCATGTTCACCATCGCCTCGCTCTGGATCCCCTTCACTATCATCGCCTCGCTGGGGCAGGTGGCGCGCAATGCCATGCAGCGCTCGCTCACCGGACCGCTCGGGACCTGGGGCGCCACCAACATCCGTTTTCTGTTCGGCTTCCCGTTCTCGATCGTCTTTTTCGTGGTGATCATCCTGGCGACGGGCGACAAGGTGCCGTGGCCATCAGCCGAATTCTGGCCGTGGCTGCTACTCGGCGCGCTGAGCCAGATCTTTGCCACAGGGCTCATGCTGGCAGCGATGAATGATCGCTCCTTTGTGGTCACCACGGCCTATCTCAAGACCGAGGCGATCCAGACCGCGATTTTCGGTTTCGTCTTTCTCGGCGATCATCTGACGGTGCTGAAGGTCACGGCAATCCTGATTGCCACCATCGGAGTCGTTGTCACGGCGCTGCGGCCCGGTGCCACGCGCAACATCGCCAGCATCCGGCCGACCGTCCTCGGACTGGTCGCGGCTGCGGCCTTCGCACTGTCGGCAGTCGGTTTTCGCGGTGCCATCATCACGGTGCCCGGTGTCAGCTTCGTCACGGCGGCATCCTATGCGCTGGTCTGGGCACTGTTCGTGCAGACCTTGATCCTGACCATTTATCTGCTGGCCCGTGCACCCAAGGTGCTGAGCGACATCCTCGGCCTGTGGAAGCCATCGATGCTGGCCGGCTTCATGGGCGCAGCCGCCTCGCAATTCTGGTTCCTGGCATTTGCACTTACGGCCGCCGCCAATGTCCGGACGCTGGCGCTGGTCGAGGTGCTGTTCGCGCAGGCTGTCGCCTATTATTCGTTCAAGCAGCCCCTTTCGGCACGCGAATTGTCGGGGATTGCGCTGATTGTCGTCGGCGTAGCGATGCTGGTTGCGGTGTGACGGCGCAGTGCGCGTGATGTCTCTTTCGTGGGCGCGCCTGCTGCGATAGGACTGATCGCAGTCCTCCCGTGCCGATCCCGAGACCAGATTGATGCGCATCCTGTCCCTGCTCTTCCTGCTGCTTGTCGCCAACCCGGCCTCGGCGGTCGAAGCCATCGTCAAGGACGGCGACACCATCCAGATCGGCAATGTCGCCTACAAGCTCGCCGGCCTGGACGCGCCGGAGGTGGATCAGCCCTGTGTCGATGAGCATGCCGACAATTGGGCCTGCGGCGTCGAGGCAAGGGACCAGCTGGTGAAACTGATCGGCAAGCGCGAGGTTCGCTGTGACGACCTTGGCGAGGACAAGATCTACAAGAACCGTCGCGCCGGTCTCTGCAGTGTCGTTGGCGAGACGGGTAGCCTCAATCAGGCGGTGATCCAATCGGGCTATGCGGTGAGCATCGAACCGTCGGACAAGGCAAGCGCCAAGACCAGCTTCAAGCCCGATGAGACGGCGGCCAAGGACAAGCGCCAAGGGCTGTGGCGCGGGTGCTTCGTGACGCCCGCGGAGTTCCGCCGCAAGGCGAGTGACAGCCCATTGCTCGGCTCGGCCTGTCGGAGCGACAAGGAAAAGGAGCTGCGCGCGGCGCTGTTTCCCACGGATCTCGCGATGCCGGCGGGCTGCAATATCCGGGCGAAACAGGTCCGCCGCGCCAAGTTTACCGGACATGTCGGTGTCTATCTCATCCCCCAGTGCCAGAATTATGCGACCCAGCCGAAGCCGGATCGCTGGTTCTGCAGCGAGGACGACGCCCGCGCCGCGGGTTACCGCAAGGCGCTCAACTGTCAGGCCCCCAGTCGCCGCAACTGAGCGATGAGCCGGTGGCGCTGGACGCCGCGGGCTGAACCACGTAGCAAATCAGGACGCCGGAATGAGCCGGGCGCAGGCGCGGTGGCTTATTCCAGTATGCGAAATCCGGAGTGAAGCGCGTGGCCGAGAACACCAGTTCAGCATCGATCGAAGCCGTTGAGCGCAGCCTGGCTTCTGCCGGCTATATCGCCAGCCGGCAGATCGCCACCGCTGTCTATCTCGCCGAGAAAATTGAGAAGCCGATTCTGGTCGAAGGCCCGGCCGGTGTGGGCAAGACCGAACTTGCCAAGGCGATCGCTGCCTCGCGCGGTCTCGAGATGATCCGCATGCAGTGCTATGAGGGCCTCGACGAGGCCAAAGCGCTGTATGAGTGGAAGTACGCCAAGCAGCTGCTCTACACCCAGATATTGAAAGACAAGCTCGGCGAAGTGCTAGGCGGTGCCGATACGCTCGACAAGGCGCTGGAGCAGCTGCATGATTTCGGCGACGTGTTCTTCTCCAAGGAGTTTGTCGAGCCGCGTCCGTTGCTGCGCGCTCTGGAACAGCCGATGGGCTGCGTGCTTCTGATCGACGAGATCGACAAGTCCGACGCCGAATTCGAGTCACTGCTGCTCGAAATCCTGTCCGACTTCCAGGTCACGATCCCCGAGCTCGGCACCGTCGTAGCCATCGTACCACCGACCGTGATCCTGACCTCGAACGGCGAACGTGATCTTGGCGATGCGTTGAAGCGCCGCTGTCTGCATCTGCATATCGGCTTCCCCGAACCGAAGCTCGAAGAGCGCATCGTCGAAACCCGCGTGCCCGGTGTTTCCGCGACACTGCGCAAGCAGCTTGTCGGCTTCGTCAATCAGGTCCGCACGCTGGACCTGAAGAAGCTCCCGTCGGTCAGTGAGACCATTGATTGGGCCAAGGTGCTGGTGCTGCTCGGTGCGTCCGAACTCGGCCACGAGATGGTCAAGGATACGCTCAACGTGCTGCTGAAATACGAAGGCGATATCGAAGCGACACTGCCGCAGGTCTCGGGCTTCGTTGCCAAGGCCGACCGGCAGGGCGTGTTCGGTTAGCCATGCGCGACACGCTGCATCGCTTCTTTCGGGCGGCGCGGGGCGCCGGTGTCAGGATTTCGCCTGCCGAAAGTATCGATGCGATGCGTGCCGCCGCTGAAGTGGGCCCCGCCGATCGCGCCATCCTGCGCGATGCGCTGCTGCTGACCATGGCGAAGTCCGGCGAAGAGAAAGCGGCGCTTGCTGCCTGTTTCGATACGTTCTTCACCCATCCTGAGTTCGACGCGCCGTCCGCGGCAAATGACGACGAGATTGGCGAGGGGGCAAGCGAGAGCGGAACCGACGCCGTGGCAGGCACCGCGTCGGCACAGGCTTCGACCGAACTCGGTTCGCTCGCGCAAATGCTGTTGGCGCAGGACCGCGCCGCCATTGCCGCGGCGCTTTCAAACGCATCGAATGCCGCCGGCCTGACCGACATCCGTGTCTTCACCCAGCGGGGGCTGTTTGCCAGTCGGGTGCTCGAGCAGCTCGGGATCGCACAACTGCGCGACGACATCGATGCGCTCACGACCCGCAATCCAGCAGATGCAGAACGGCTTGCAACGGCGCTCGGCAGCCTGCGCGAGACCGTCAGCGAAATGGTCGCGCAGGCGCTGCTGCTCTATGGCCGCGAGGAGAAAGAGGCGTTGCGCAATGAGATCCTGCGCAATGCGCCGATGGCGCGGCTGGAACAGCGGCAGATCGCGCAGATGCGCGTTCTGATCCGGCAGATGGCGCGGCGGCTGCGCGAGCGCTTCAGCAAGCCGCGCAAACGCCAGCGCCGCGGGCATCTCGATGTCCGCCGCACCATTCGTCGCAATGCCGCATGGGGCGGCGTGCCGTTCATGACGGCATGGAAGCGCCGTCATCGTGACAAACCGAAGATCGTCGCGATCTGCGACGTCTCGGGCTCCGTGGCGCAGGTCTCCGACTTCTTCCTGCTGCTGATCCACAGCCTGCATGAAGTGGTGTCCGATGTGCGCTCCTTCGCTTTTTCCGGCAACCTGATCGAAGTCAGTGAAGTCCTGGAGAAGAACAAACCTGAAGAGGCGATGAAGCAGATCATGTCGTCGGTTGGCTACGGCTCGTCCGACTATGGTCGCTCCTTCGTCGATTTCGAGAAGGGGTTCATGAGCGCGATCACGGCGCAGACCACGGTCATAGTGCTCGGCGATGCCCGCAGCAACAATCTCGATCCGCGCGCCGACATCCTGCGCCGCATCGGCGAGCGCTCGAAGCGGCTGGTCTGGCTCAACCCCGAGGGCCGCATGGGCTGGGGCTTCGGCGATTCCGAAATGCCGCGCTATGCGACCTTCTGCAATGTCGTGCGCCAGTGCGCGACGGCGCAGCAACTCGAGCGCGCCGTCGCCGATATCGTGGCGACCTATCAATAGCCGTCGCGATCAGCCGAAGGTGAAGGCATAGGCCCGCACGCCCGGATCGAGGAATTCGATTCCGAATGTGCGGTCGGTCACGTCGCCAGCCTGTCGCACCAGCTGATACAGCTTCGCATCCGTCACGATGCCATATCCCTCCGCATCGGTATCGGCGCCGTGGCTGGTGCCGGGCGCCGCGCCGTCGATGGTCACGCGGAAGCGTACCGGCTTGCCGTCCGGCGATGGCCCAAGAACCAGATGCAGGTCGCGGGCGTGGAAACGATAGACGATGCGACCTGACGTATCATCGAGCTGCGCATATTCGCGGCCGATGGTCCATGTGCCACCCAGCGTCCAGCGGTTCAGTGGCAGCATGTCGATGCCGCGATAGAGGCTCGGCACGTCTTCGCGTGCGCCGCCCGGCGACGTGAAGCCGCTGGCCTGCGCGTAGCCGAGATAGGTCTCCGACGAACGAAGTTGCTCCTCGTCTGCGGCGACCTGCGTGCCTTCCGCCTGGACTTTCGCGGTTTCGCCGGTCGGCTTGTGGCCGGCTTCTGCGAGCAGTTGCTGGATCACCTTTTCGGACGACGCGTAATTGCCTTCGCCGATCGCCTGATGACGGATACGACCATCGGCGCCGACGAAGTAGAGCGCCGGCCATGCATTGTTGCTGAAGGCACGCCAGATCCGGAAGTCGTTGTCGATCGCGACGGGATAGCCGACGCGGAGCTTCGTCGTTGCGGTGCTGACATTGCCGACGTTCTTCTCGAAGGCAAATTCCGGCGTGTGCACGCCGATCACGACGAGGCCCTGATCGCGATACTTCTCGGCCCAGGCGCGGACATGCGGCAGCACGCGCAGGCAGTTGATGCAGGAATAGGTCCAGAAATTCACCAGCACGACCTTGCCCTGCAGGTCTTCAGCCTTCAGCGGCGACGTGTTGAGCCATTGCCTGTTGCCCACGATCGATGCGAGCGGACCAGACAGTGATGCATGGGGTGTGGCATTGCCGATGGACGTTCCGGCCTGCGCGGATGGTGCGGGCTGGAGCGTGTCGATCAGCTTGCTTTCAAACGCCGTCGTTGATGGCAGTGATAGTTGCGTCAGCAGGCGCGTATCCAGCCCGGCCCAGATCGCGATGGCGCCGAGCACTACCGCGCCACCCAGCGCGCGACGCACGCCATCGCTCCATGGCATCAGCTCGCGCGCCTTGACGAGCAAACGTCCGCCCAGCAGCATGCCGGCGGCAAGTGATGTGGCCGCACCAAGACCATAGGCAAGCAACAGCAGCACGGTGTCGATTCCCGGCCCGTGCAGTGCCGCGCCGGTGAGGATCAGGCCCAGCACCGGTCCGGCACAGGGTGCCCAGACGAGGCCCGTCGCGATGCCGAGCAGCAGCGAACCGACCGGTGTGCGGTTGGCGTTTGCATCATTCTGGCCGGCCCAGCCGGACAGCTTCACGCCGAGTAGCACCAGCGGCGCCATCAGTCGCGTGGCGAGAGTCGGCAACAGCAGTGCCAGGCCGAACAGCGTCATCGCGATGAGGGCGATGGTTCTGCCATAACGATTTGCCTCGATCGCCCAGTTGCCGGCGACAGAGGCGAGACTGGCGGCCACCGCGAAAGTCAGTGTGAGGCCGATCAGCAAGGGCAATCCGCTGCGGCGAAACGGCTGGTCCGCGCGGGCGAGAATGATCGGTAGGATCGGGAAGATGCAGGGCGATGCGATGGTGAGCAGGCCGGCCGCATAAGCGAGGATGAAGAGCGTCACGGTGATCTCCAGAAATACACGAGTGAAGCCGGCGACCGTTCGGGGGAGCGCCGCGATCCGCGGACCGGTTGACGGTCCGCGGAAGAAGGTGAGGTTAGATCAGGTTGATCGCGACATTGATGTTGCCGCGCGTTGCCTTGGAGTAGGGGCAGATCTGATGCGCGGCATCGACCACTTGGCGAGCGACGTCCGGTGCAAGGCCGGGCAGGCTGACATTGAGGCGGCCCTGCAGGAAGAAGTCGCCGCCGGTGGTGCCGAGGTCGACTTCGGTGTCGACGGCAACGTCGGCCGGCAGCTTGACCTTCAGATTGCGGGCGGCGCGCCCGATGGCGCCGATGAAGCAGGCGGACCAGCCTGCCGCGAACATTTGCTCGGGATTGGTGCCGGCGCCGGCCGAGCCGGGAGGCGACAGCTTGACGTCGAGCCGACCGTCCGAGCTTTGCGACGCGCCATCGCGGCCGCCGGTGGTGTGGGTCTGGGCGGTATAGAGAACCTTTTCAATGGTGGTCGTGGTCATGGTCGTAGCTCCTATTTGTATCGTACGCGATGTAATCGAGTGCGATACAAATAACGGCTCCGATCTATCTGTCAACTCTTCCGATTTAATCGCATCCGATATATATGGATGCGTCAGGTCACGTTCTCGTGTCCTGACGGGAGTGCGGACATGTCATCAAGCAAGCTAAAATCGGTCAAATCCGAGCAGGCCGGGCCGAAACTGTCGGATTTCCTTTGCTTTTCGATCTATTCAGCCAATCTGGCCTATGGCCGGGCCTACAAGCCGATCCTCGAAAAGCTCGGTCTGACTTACACCCAGTACATCGCCATCGTGGCGCTGTGGGAGGAGGACGGGCAGACCGTGGGCAGCCTCGGCGAAAAGCTGTTTCTGGAGTCCAACACGCTGACGCCGATCCTGAAGAAGCTCGAAGCGATGGGCTATCTGCGCCGGCAGCGCGATCCTGGGGATGAGCGGCAGGTGGTGATCAGCCTGACCGACGAAGGCCGGCGGCTGCGCGAGAAGGGGCTGACCATGAATCTCGTGAAGGCATCCGGTCTTGAGCCCGACGAATTCAAGAAAATGCAGCAGGGCGTTGCCACGCTGCGCGATAACCTGATCAAGGCTGCGCGCGAGAGCTGACCCGCGTATCGGCCATGCAGTGGCCGGCGTGCGGGTGCATGCTGTGTCGTCCCCCTGTAACCTCGCGGCAGCAGATCAGTCCGAGAGGTTGGCGTGAGCGACATCGACAAAATTTTTACGCGGGCGAAATTCGCCGACGGCAGCCTCAACACGATTGCCGTCAGTGGCGGTCTGATCACCGGGATCATATCCGGCAGCGATCCAGCACCGACAACCGCAGAGACCGTCGATCTCGGCGGCACGCTTGTGATACCGTCCTTCGTCGAAGGTCACATCCATCTCGACACCAGTTTCTACGGCGACGTCTGGCGGCCGCATGTGCCCTATTCGAACGGCTTCAACGTGCAGGAGCGCGTTGCCATCCAGGCCGACAACATGGCCAAGGCCGCGCCGATGGCCGAGCGCGCGCAGAGCCAGCTTGAGCTTTGCCTCGGCCACGGCAGCACGCGGATGCGCAGCCATGTGATGGTGGACGGTTCGGTGGGTCTCAAATCGCTTGAGACCATCCTCGCGGTACGCGAGGCGCATCGCGACCTCATCGACATCCAGCTTGTCGCCTTCCCGCAGAGCGGCATCCTGCGCAGTCCGGGCACGCCGGATCTGCTCGATGCTGCTTTCGATCTCGGCGCGAACGTGATCGGCGGTCTCGATCCCGGTGGCTTCGACCGCGATGTCGAGAAGCATCTCGATGTGGTGTTCGGCATCGCCGAGCGCCGCGGCGTTGATGTCGATATCCATCTGCACGATCTCTCGATGCTCGGCATTTTCGAGATAGAACAGATTTGCTCGCGCACGCAGGCGCTGGGCATGCAGGGCCATGTCGCCATCAGCCACGCTTATTCGCTTGGCGATGTCGCGGCTGACGTGGTTCAGCGCACGGCGGAGGCGCTGGCTTCGAGCGGCGTGGCCATCATGACCAATGCGCCGGGCGCGCGGCCGTTTCCGCCGGTGAAGCTGTTGCGCGCTGCTGGCGTCACGGTGTTCGGCGGCTGCGACAATATTCGAGACTCGTGGTGGCCCTATGGCGACGGCGACATGCTCGGCCGCGCCATGATGATCGGCTATCGCTCCGGCTTCAACACCGACGAAGATCTGATGCTGGCCTTCGACATTGCCACCGCCGGTGGCGCCAAGGCGTTGCGGCTGGATGATCACGGCCTCCGCGTCGGCGCCAAGGCGGATTTCGTTGCCATCGATGCACCGCACGTGCCGCAGGCCGTGGTCGATCTGCCAAGGCGCCGCGCGGTCTACAAGAACGGCCGGCTGGTTGCGCGGGACGGCGAGATCGTCGCCCGAAAGGCTTGAATCATCGGCTGGACGCGTTACGACTGCGCCAGACAAAGCTGGCATGCCACGAGTTCTGGAGACGACGAATGCTTGAAACACCGCGCGCGCGACGGGGCATGGTGACCTCGCCGCATCATTTGGCGTCGCAGGCCGGCCTCGACGTCCTTAAGGACGGCGGCACCGCCGTTGAAGCGGCGATCGCCGTAGCGGCGGCGCTCGCAGTGGTCTATCCGCACATGACCGGCATCGGTGGTGACGGCTTCTGGCTGATCGCCGAGCCCGGCAAGACGCCGATCACGGTGGATGCCTGCGGCCGCGCCGGCGCTGCCGTCGATCTCGCTTACTATGCGGCAAAGGGCGCTTCTGCGATTCCGTTCCGCGGACCGCTCGCTGCCAACACCGTCGCCGGGACCGTGTCCGGCTGGCAGAAAGCACTGGATATCTCGCAGCATTGGCAGAAGCCGATGGTGCGCGAGCGGCTGCTGGAAAGTGCGATCTATTATGCCGAAAATGGCATCGTCGTTACGCGCAGCCAATCCGAACTGACGTCTGAGAAATTCGCGGAGCTGAAGGACCAGCCGAATTTTGCCGGGACTTTTATGCCGAACGGGCAGGCGCCGGCCGAAGGCGATATCATGAAACTGCCGGCGCTCGGTGCGACGCTGAAGCATCTGGCCGCCGAGGGCTTCGAGAGCTTCTACAACGGCAAGCTTGCCGACACGATCGCCGCTGACCTCGCCAAAGTCGCATCACCCGTCACCGCGGCTGATCTGCAGAACCATCAAGCCACCGAGCGCCCGCCGCTATCGACCACCGTGCGCGGCGCGCAGCTGTTCAACATGGCGCCGCCGACGCAGGGTCTGTCGTCGCTGATGATCCTCGCGATGTTCGATCGGCTCGGCGTCACCCAGGCCGAAGGTTTCGATCACATTCACGGCCTCGTCGAGGCGACCAAGCAGGCTTTCATCGTCCGCGACGAGCATGTCGGCGATCCCGATCACATGACGGTGGATCCCGCATCCTTCCTCGACGACGCCAAGCTGGACGAGTTGGCGCGTCATATCGATCGCAAAATCGCGCTGCCTTGGCCGCATATCCGCAAGCCCGGCGACACCATCTGGCTCGGCGTCATCGACAGGCAAGGCCGTTCGGTGTCGTTCATCCAGTCGGTCTATTTCGAGTTCGGCTCCGGCGTCGTGCTGCCGGAAACCGGCATCTGCTGGCAAAATCGTGGCGCCTCGTTCCGGCTTGCCGAGAGCGGCTGGAATGCGCTGAAACCGGGCCGCAAGCCGTTCCACACGCTCAATCCCGCGATGGCGATCTTCGATGACGGCCGTCGTATGGTTTACGGAAACATGGGGGGCGAGGGGCAGCCGCAAACGCAGTCGGCGGTGTTCTCGCGCTACGGTATGTTCGGCATGCCGCTGCAGCAGGCGGTGACCGCGCCGCGCTGGCTGCTCGGCAAGACCTGGGGCGATGAAAGCGTCACGCTGAAGGTCGAGGATCGCTTCGATCCCGCATTGATCCAGCAGCTTCGGGATGCCGGTCACGCGGTCGAGGTGCTCGGCAGCTATACCGGTACCATGGGCCATGCCGGCGCCATCGTGCTGCACGCCAACGGCGTGCTAGAAGGCGCGACGGACCCGCGCTCGGATGGTGCTGTCGCCGCTTGGTGATCAGCTCGCCATCATCTTGCGTAGTTCGGTCTTGAGGATCTTGCCGTTAGCGTTGCGCGGCAGCGGCTCCTTCAGGAAGGTGATGGTGTCCGGCACCTTGTAATCGGACAGCCGCTCCGCACAGTATTTGCGGATGTCGGCCTCGTTGCCGCCATCGGGACTATAGACGAAGGCGTGTACGCGTTCGCCGAGCACCGGATCGGGCTTGCCCACCACTGCGCTTTCGACGATGGCGGGATGATGTGACATCACGTTTTCGACCTCGGTGCAGTAGATCTTGAAACCGGCGCGATTGATCATGTCCTTCTTGCGGTCGACCACATAGACATAGCCGTCCGCATCCATGCGGCCGATATCGCCGGAGCGCCAATAGCCACCGACGAAGCCGGTGCGCGTCGCATCCGGGTTGTCCCAATAGCCCGGCACGACCATGGCGCCGGCAATCAGCAATTCGCCGTCCTGACCGACCGGCACCTCGCGGCCGTCGTCATCGGCGACCACGATATGCGCGCCGGTTACGGGGCGCCCGACCGAATTGATTTTGCTGACAGGCGAGCCGGGCGGAAACATCGTCGCGGGTGATGAAGTCTCAGTCGAACCATAGGCATTACAGAGATTAAGCTTCGGCAGCACTTCGGCGAGGCGCGTGATGGTCGCTTCGGGCATCGGCGCGCCGCCGAAGCCGGCGATGCGCCATGAAGACAGATCGTGACGATCGAAATCCGGCTGCAGCAGGCAGAGATTATACATCGCGGGCACCATTAGTGTGTAGGTCATGCGCTCGCGTGCCGCGACAGCGAGAAACTCCGGTGCCTTGAAGGTCGGCAGGATGACCGTCGTTCCGGCGACATTGATGGTCGCAAGGATCAATGCCACAAGCCCGGTGACATGCGATGCTGGCACCGCCAGCATGGTGACGTCACCGTCGTGCAGGCCATAGCCATGCTGGAAGTTGAGCAGCGAATGGATGATGCTCGCATGGGTGAGCATCGCGCCTTTCGGGTTGCCAGTGGTGCCTGACGTATAGAGCAGAAAAGCGGTGTCCTCCTGATGGAGTTCGGGAAGCGCAGCGGCAGGCGCATCTTTCGTCAGCTCCGCAAACGATGGCGCACGGCCGCTGCCGACCACCCACTGATTGCGCAAGTCCGCACGCGGTGCGGGCAGGTTGGCCTCGCAGTCGGCGTCATAGACGAGCGCTGAAGCCCCACACTGCTGCAACACATAGTCGATCTCGGGTGCGCGCTGCCGCGTATTGAGCGGCACGACGATCATGCCGGCGCGGACGGCGCCGAGCGCGCAGAAGATGAATTCCAGGCAGTTGCCGAGCAGCATCGCGATGCGCTCGCCCCTCTTGAAGCCGCAGGCGATCAGATTGCGGGCAACATTCTCCGCGACGCGGTCGAGCTCCGCATAGGTGACCCGTTTCTCGCCGAGTACCAACGCGACGCCCTCCGGCTTCCGCGCGACAGCAGCGCGCAGCATGGCGTCGAGAGTCGGCGAACGATCGGAGAAACAGGTGACGACGCGTTCGCTGTAGAGAACTTCATGGCGGGTGGCCGGCGCTGAGGTTCCCGGTGCGATCTGTCCTTGCATATCCGTCCCAGACGTTTTTTGCGCGCCGCAATCGGCACGCCCCACCATTTGGCTGGCGATGATGACGTCAGGTTAATCAGCCATGCGGCGAATGCCAACCCGCTTCGCCGCATGGCTCATAACGCGGGAGATGTGTGTCCGGCGCTAGCGCGCTTCCACAGTCACGTGCTGCAATTCATGCACGGCGGCGAGGCGCTGCCGCACCGTCTCTGTGCTCGCTCCGCCGGCAAAGCCGACGATCGCAGCATGCGCACCGGGGCCGACGCGCCACACGTGGAGGTCGAAGATGCGGGCGTCGCCGGGGCGCTCGACCTCATCGCGGATTTCCTGTTCCAGATGCGGATCTGACGTGTCGAGCAACACGGCCGCCGTGTCGCGCAGCAGATTCCACGCCCAGGCGGCGATGACGATGCTGCCGACGATGCCCATCACAGGATCGAGCCAAACCCAGTTCAGATAGCGGCCGGCTAGCAGCGCGGCGATGGCGAGCACCGAGGTCAGCGCATCGGCCAGCACATGCATGAAGGCGGAGCGCATGTTGTTGTCGTGATGATGCGCGCCGTGGTGATGGTCGTGGTCATGACCGTCGTGATGATGCCCGCCGCTCAGCAGAAACGCACTGGCGATATTCACGATCAGGCCGATGACGGCGATCACCGTGGCTTCGCCGAAGGCGACTGTGGACGGATTGAATAGCCGCTGCACGGATTCGACGGCGATGCCGATGGCGATGATCGCCAGCACCAATGCGGAGGCAAAGCCGGCGAGATCGCCGACCTTGCCTGTGCCGAAAGTAAAGCGGCGGTTATGTGCGTTGCGGCGTGCATAAGCATAGGCGCCCGCAGCAATGGCGAGCGCCACGGCATGGGTCGCCATGTGGAAGCCGTCGGCCAGCAGCGCCATCGAATTGAAGACTATGCCGGCGACGATTTCACCGACCATCATGATAGTGGTGAGGGCGACTACCCATAGGGTGCGGCGGGTATTGTCGTCGTGACTGTCGCCGAGAAACACATGGTCGTGGGCGAGGGCGTCGATATCTCCGGGCACGGTCATGCGCGTCTCCTATTTCGCGTAGCGCCGGATGGCGGCGATGAGTTCTTCGGCGCCGGCCGCACGGTCGTCGGCGCTGAGACCGGGATGGGCGACATGCTCGCGGACATGGTCCTCGATCAGTTCATCCATCAGCCCGCTCGCGGAGCCGCGCACGCCTGCGACCTGATGCAGAATCGTGGCGCAACCGGCGTCTTCGGTGATGGCCTTCTCAATGGCGGCCATTTGGCCGGCGAGCCGACGGACCCGGGCGAGCAGCTTGGTCTTGTTAGCGGTGAGATGCGACATAGGATAGTCCCCTACCCTATATTTCGTCCGAGCGAAAGTCCCCGCCCGGCGACAAGCCGGGCAGGGGAGTTTGCGGGAGGAAACGTAGGGGGATCGATCAGGCGGCCGCGGCCATCACGCGAGGATGGGCGACATGTTCCTTGAGCACCAGGCCGGAGGCATCGACCTCGGCAAGCGAGACGTCGTAGCTCCAGAGATCGGCGAGATGCTGCAGCACCCGCTTCGCATCGGGCTCATTGAGCAGGGCGCCATTGAGCACCGAATGCTTCAGCATCAACCGGCGATCGCCGGCGAGGTCGACGTCCACCACTTCGATATTCGCATCGATCAGGCCGACGTCGTACTGACGCGCCAGCACACGTCGGACGCGGCGATAGCCACGCTCGTCATGGATGGCGTCGACGCGGATGCCTTCCGACACGGCCGGGTCGTCATGCAGGTGGAACATCCGCATGTGGCGCATCAGTCGTGGGCTCAGGAACTGGCTGACGAAGCTCTCGTCGCGGTAGTTGGCCCAGATATCGCGCAGCACGGCCATTGCATCGCCTTTGCCGGCGATATCGGGAAACCACGCGCGGTCTTCGTCGGTCGGATCGGTGACGATTTTTTCGATGTCCTGCATCATTGCGAAGCCGAGCGCATAGGGGTTGAAGCCCGAGAAGCGCCGGTCATCGTAATTCGGCTGGAACACGACATTGGTGTGCGACTGCAGGAATTCCAGGAAGTTGCCGTCCGAGATCTGTCCGGTCTGATGCAGCCGGCTCATGATGCGATAGTGCACGTAAGTGGCCGTGCCTTCGTTCATCACCTTGGTCTGACCTTGCGGGTAGAAATATTGCGAGATGTGCCGAACGATGCGGATGAGTTCGCGCTGCCAGATCTTCAGGCGCGGTGCGGATTTCTCCAGAAAATATAGCAGGTTTTCCTGCGGCAGGCCGAGCAGAGCGCGTCGTCGCTCCGCGCTGAGCAGTGAGGCACTCTTCGCCCGCCCCGTCGGCACCGTGCGCCACAGATCGTTGAACGAGGTTTCTTCGTGATTGCGGCGCTCTTTGGCGCGTTTTTCCTCGGCCCGCAAATCCAGCGATTTCTTGCCGGGATAGCGATCGACGCCGTGCGACATCAGCGCGTGCGCGGCGTCGAGTGTCTGCTCCACCGCTGCGCGGCCATGCTTTTCCTCGCACTGCGCCACATAGCCCTTGGCAAAATCGAGATAGTCGAGAATGCCGTCGGCGTCGGTCCACTGCTTGAACAAATAATTGTTCTTGAAGAAGTGATTATGGCCGAAAGCGGCGTGGGCAATTACCAGCGTCTGCATCGTCGCCGTGTTTTCCTCCATCAGGTAGGAAATGCATGGCGACGAGTTAATAACGATCTCATAGGCCAAACCCATCAGGCCCTTGCGATAGGACGCTTCCTGATGGGCGAATTGTTTGCCGAACGACCAGTGCTTGTAATACAGCGGCATGCCTACGGACGAGTAAGCGTCCAGCATCTGTTCGGCGGTGATGACCTCGATCTGGTTCGGGTAGACGTTGAGGCCGAGCTCCTTTTCGGCAATCTCCTCGCAGGCATCGTGGATGCGCTGCAATGTGGTGAAGTCCCAGTCCGCACCTTCGTAGAGACGGTCTGTCATGGAGCCACCCTCTCCTTGGCCTGGCGACGTTGAAACAGGTCGTGGAACACCGGAAAGATCTCGCTGCGGTCGTTGACCTTGCGCATCGACAGCGGTGCACCTTCCGCGCGCAGCCGCTGATACAGCGTCCACAGTGAGGATTCCGACATTTCGAACGGATGGCTGCCGGATTCGCCCACTTCCAGATAGGCGAAGAACTGCGTCACCGGCAGGATCATGTCCTTGAGCAGGCGGCCGGAGAGATCGCCATCGGCATAAGAGTTGTCGCCGTCCGAGGCCTGTGCGGCATAGATATTCCAGTCGGCGGGGCGATAGCGTGACTGCACGATCTCATGCATGGCCTGCAGTGCGCTGGAAACCAGCGTGCCGCCCGACGCGGGGCCGTGGAAGAAGGTTTGCTCGTCGACTTCCTCGGCACGGTCGGTGTGACGGATGAAGACGATCTCGACTTTGCGATAGCGACGCGTCAGGAAGACGTAGAGCAGCATGTAGAACCGCTTGGCGAGATCCTTCATGTGCTCGGACATCGAGCCGGAGACGTCCATCAGGCAGAACATCACCGCCTGCGCCACCGGCTTCGGCACGTTCTCGAAGCGGCGATAGCGGATGTCGATGGGATCGATGAACGGAATCCGCCGCATCTTGGATTTCAGCCGCGTGATCTCTGCCAGCAATTCGGGGCGGCGCTCGTCACTGCAATGCTCCAGTTCAGCTTCCAACTGTGCAATGGCCTCGGGTCGCGGTCGCTGCAGTGCAACCCGTCGTGCCATGGCCAAGCGTACGGTGCGGCTGACCGAGATATTGGCAGGCGAGCCGGACGTCGTATATCCGGCGCGGCGCAGGCCTTCGTTTTCGACTTCGGCCAGCTTGCGCTTGGAAAGATCCGGCAGTTCCAGGTCGTCGAGGAAAATGTCAACGAACTCCTCCCGGCTGAGCACAAACCGGAATGCATCCTCGCCGTCGCCTTCACCGGCATCGTTCGATCTGCCGCTCTTCGATTGCGGCCGCTGAAGGTAATCACCTTCCACGAATTTCACGTTGCCGGGCAACACCCGGTCGCGAATGCCGCCTTCGCGATAAAAGCGGGGCTCGTTCATCCCGTCGAGCGGGATGGACACTTCGCCGCCTTCCAGGACGTCTTTGATGTCGCGGTCCTGGGAGGCTTTCTTGACGGCTCCCTGAACCAGAGCTTTCGCGCGTCGCAAGAACCGCTGGCGGTTCTCAAGACTCTTGCTGCTCGGGTTCAGGCGTCTATCGACGATATGCATGGCCACGTTATGTTGGCTCCTTGCGTCAGCCGGCCTGTTTCACGCGCATATACCATTCGACGAGACGGCGAACCTGGCGCTCGGTGTAGCCGCGAACGATCATCCGCGCGACGAAGTCGTCATGCTTTTTCTCGGTCTCGCCGTCCTTCTTCGATCCGAAGGAGATCACCGGAAGCAGATCTTCAACTTGAGAGAAGATGCGCTTTTCGATGACTTCCCTGATCTTCTCATAACTCGTCCAGGTCGGATTCTTTCCACCGTTCTGTGCTCGCGAGCGAAGCGAGAACTTCACGACTTCGTTGCGGAAGTCCTTGGGGTTGGCGATTCCGGCCGGTTTTTCGATCTTGCTCAGTTCCTGATTGAGCAATTCGCGATCGAGCAATTGTCCGGTGTCAGGATCCTTGAAGTCCTGATCCTCGATCCAGGCATCGGCATAGTCGACATAACGATCGAACAGGTTCTGGCCGTAGTCCGAATAGGATTCCAGATAGGCTTTCTGGATTTCGTGACCGATGAACTCCGCATAACGCGGCACCAGCTCGGCCTTGATGAATTCGAGATAGCGTTTTTCGACTTCATCAGGCATCTGCTCCCTGCGGATCGCTTGCTCCAGCGTATACATCAGGTGCACGGGATCCGCCCCAATCTCCGACGTGTCGTGATTGTAGGTTGCGGCCAGAACTTTGAACGCGAAGCGCGTCGAGGCACCGTCCATGCCTTCATCAACACCGGCGGCGTCCTTGTATTCCTGAACGCTGCGGGCCTTTGGATCCGACTCTTTCAGGCTTTCGCCGTCATAGACCCGCATCTTGGCGAAGGTCGTCGAGTTCTCGTGCTTGCGCAGCCGCGACATCACGGAGAAGCGTGCCAGGGTTTCCAGCGTCGCCGGTGCGCAAGGTGCGGTGGCAAGTTCGGAGCCCTGAATAAGCTTCTCGTAGATCTTCTGTTCTTCGGTGACGCGCAGGCAGTAGGGCACCTTAATGACGCAGATACGATCGATGAAGGCTTCGTTGTTCTTGTTGGCCTTGAAGCTCTGCCACTCGGATTCGTTGGAGTGGGCGAGGATCACGCCGGTGAACGGGATGGCGCCGATGTTTTCGGTGCCGATATAGTTGCCTTCCTGCGTCGCCGTCAGCAGCGGATGCAGCATCTTGATTGGCGCCTTGAACATTTCGACGAATTCAAGCACGCCCTGATTGGCGCGGTTGAGGCCACCGGAATAGCTGTAGGCGTCGGGATCGTTTTGGGCGAAGATTTCAAGTTTGCGGATATCGACCTTGCCGACCAGCGAGGAGATGTCCTGGTTGTTCTCGTCACCGGGTTCGGTCTTGGCGATGGCGATCTGGCGCAATCGCGACGGCTGGATGCGGGCGACACGGAATTGCGAGATGTCGCCGCCGAAAGCTTCGAGCCGCTTGTAGCACCACGGACTCATGAGACCCGTAAGCCGCCGGCGCGGAATGCCGTATTTCTCTTCGATCATCGGGCCGAGCGTGTCGGGATCAAACAGGCTGAGCGGGCTTTCATAAACCGGAGAGAGTTCGTCGCCGGCTTTCAGCACATAGATGGGATGGACTTCCATCAAGGCCTTGAGGCGCTCGGCAAGCGATGATTTGCCGCCGCCGACCGGGCCGAGCAGATAGAGAATCTGCTTGCGCTCTTCGAGACCCTGCGCCGCATGTCGGAAGAAGGCGACGATGCGTTCGATCGTATCTTCCATGCCGTGAAAGCCGGCAAAGGCTGGATAGCTACGGATGGTACGATTCAAAAAAATACGGCCAAGGCGTGGGTCCTTGGCCGTGTCTATCATTTGAGGCTCGCCGATCGCCGCCAGTAGGCGTTCCGCCGCGTTCGCATATCGCATCGGGTCCCCTCTGCAGGATTCCAGATACTCGGACATCGACATGTCCGTCTCACTTCGGGCTTCGTAACTTCTAGCGAACGCATTGAACAGAGAATCGTTGTACATGATCCCTCTCTCCTTGCTGGTCGGCCGTCCTGTTGGTCGCGATGCTCCTAAGGTGGTAACGGAACGCGTCTTTCCGATCGCGACTCAACATCAGCACTATAGCCTTCAGGACACATCCAGGTCCGAAATCGCGCAATGCGATCTGAGTGCAGCGCGCGACTCATATTCAGGCACTTGCTTATAAGTTAGGCGAGTTTTGCCATGTCTCAAGGGCTAACAAAGCGATTGTGCACGCCTGTGACTCGAACGCCACAAAGTTGCCGTATGTGGGAAGCTTTCGGAATCATGTACCGACGGCGCAGTTTGGATGAGTCGAAACGCGCACAAGAATGCTGGTGAGCGGAGGTTGCGGTCAGTTCCGATCGCTGGGCAGGACAGGCAGCGGAGTCACCTCGATACCTTCATCGATCAGCGACCGTGCTTCATCCGGCGTCGCTTCGCCGTAGATCGGGCGATGTTCGATGTCGCCATAATGCATCTTGCGAGCTTCGGTCGGGAAGCTTTCACCGACATTGTCCGCGTTTTTGGTAACGTGATCGCGCAGTTCTTTCAGCTTGGCGCGCAGTTCGGCTTCCTGCGGCGCCATCATCAGCGGGGCTGTGGTCTCGGAACCGGCGTCAGGGGCGGGTGCCGGGCGATTCTTGCTCTTGCCCACGATACGCGGGGCCATAATGGCCTTTTCGACCTTCACCGATCCGCAATTCGGGCAATTCACCAGCTTGCGCTTCACTTGGGAGTCATAGGCGCCGGAACTCTGGAACCAGCTTTCGAAAGCATGGCCCTTCTCGCAGCGTAGGTCGTAACGGATCATGTCGCTTGCCGGACAAGGTGCAGATAGTCTGGGCCCGATTTGGGATCGCTGACGCTGAAACGGCGGCCGTGCTGCAGGGACGGCACGGTCTTGCGCGCTTCCGTCACCTTCGCAGGATCGATCTTGGCCAGAATGAAGCCCGGCTCGACGCCCGTCGCTTCGGCCAGAACCACGCCCCACGGGTCGATAATCAGCGAGTGTCCATATGTCGCACGCTTGTTCTCATGCACGCCGCCCTGGGCTGCCGCAAAGACGAAGCAGCCAGTCTCGATGGCGCGGGCGCGCAGCAGCGTGTGCCAATGAGCTTCGCCGGTCTTCTGGGTGAACGCCGAGGGCACGGTGAGGAAAGACGCGCCGCTTTCGGCCAATGCGCGATAAAGCGCCGGGAAACGGACGTCGTAGCAAATGGTCAGGCCGATGCGGCCCCATGGGAGATCAGAGATGACGGCGGTCTCGCCCGGCTGATAATTCGCGGATTCGCGATAGCTCTCGCCGTTCGGCAGGTCGATGTCGAACATGTGGATCTTGTCGTAGCTCGCCAGCACATTGCCGTCCGGTCCGATCAGGAACGAGCGATTGGCGGCGCGTTCCGGGTTGGCCAGCACGGCCAGCGATCCGATATGCACGTAGATCTTCAGCTCCGCGGCGAGCGCGCGATAGGCCTTCAGCGAGAGGTCGTCTTCCTCCGGGCGCAGATGTTCGAACAGCGCCGTGCGATTGAGCTGCATCATGTTGCTCACTTCCGGCGTGAGCACATAGTCGGCGCCGGCGAGCGCGGCTTCGCGGATCAGATGCCGGCCCTGTTCGAGGCTCGGCTCCGGCAGTAGGCCGGTGCGCATCTGCACCATGGCGGCGGTGAAGGTCTGGGGCTCGGACGTCGGAGATGTCTGGCTCATGAGGTGGCCTTCTCGCCTGCGATCATGGCGTCAAATTTGCCTTCGCGGTCCAATGCATAGAGATCGTCACAGCCGCCGATCAGGGTGCCGTCGATGAAGATCTGCGGGAAGGTGGCGCCGGGATAGGTACGGTCGAACATTTCCTGGCGCAGCTTCGGATCGGTCGCGGTGTCGAAATGGGTGAATGCAGCTTTCTTGCGCTGGAGCAGCGAGATCGCGGCGCTGCAATAGCCGCAGCCGGGGCGGGTGTAGATTTCAATAGCGGCGGCCATCGGGTGCTCCAGTTGCAGGGAAGTGCCTGATTATATGGGGACCTTGTGGGCCTCCACAACCCGCGCAAAGACCAGCACATCGACCTGGGCGGCCTTGGCGCGCAGCAGCGCCCGTGCGCAGGCGTCCGTCGTGGCACCCGAGGTCAGCACGTCGTCGACCAAAATGACGCGGCGGCCCTGGATTTCAGCCCGGCGTTCAGGTGGGACCTTGAAGGCGCCCTGGACATTGCTGGCGCGCTCGCTGCGCGACAGGCCGATCTGGTGTTCGGTCGGACGTATTCGCCGCAAGGCGTCGCGGGATATCGCAACGCCGCTCTGCCGGCCAATGGCCCGCGCCAGCGCGCCGGACTGGTTGAAGCGCCGACTGAAGCCGCGGCGCCAATGCAGCGGCACCGGCACCAGAAGATCGGCGTCCGCGAGCAATTCCTTCCCCGCCCGCGCCATCCAGCGACCCATGATTGGCGCGAGGTCTGTCCGGTCATGATATTTCAACTGATGCACCAGCGTGCGGGCGACATCGTCATAGCGCACGGCTGCGCGGGCCCGCTGATAGGCCGGCGGATCGGCAATCGCCTGCATCGACAGGATGCCCGGGCCGGGATCGTAGACGAAGGGGATGCCGAGCCGGCTGCAGAACGGCGGCGCGATGAAGGAGAGCTGGCCCCAGCAGGCCGCACAGACGCCTTCGCCGGCGACCGGTTCCCGGCAGGCGACGCAGAGCGTCGGCAGCGCGATGTCGAGCGCAAGACGGGCGGTTTGCGTCCATGCAGACCGGCAAAGCTTCAGCGCGCCGCGCAATTGCGCGGGGAGGGACCACGACACTGTCGCCTCTGCGTCCATGGGTTGAAGGCTAGAGCCCTCCTGCGCCGATCTCAAGCGCGATTGCCAGATCCCTGGTCTTCGGCGTACCAAGCCGCATGGCTCAGACCCCGAATGCCGCACCTATTTTGTTCGATCGCGCTCTGCTGCGGGCGCGGCAGGCGCGTGCATCGCGGCTGGGCGCCGAGAATTTCCTGCTGGATCGTGTCATCGCCGACATGGATGAGCGCTTGCAGGCTGTGTTGCGCCAGTTCGACAATGCCGCTGACGTCGCGACGCCGGGCAACCGTCTGCGCGATGTTGTGGCCGGGCGTGTCGGCCATCTCACACATGCCGACGTGCCCGATGTCGAAAGCGATGGTCTCAATCTCGCGCCGGCGTCGCTCGATCTCGTCATCTCCGCGCTCGGGCTGCACTTCGTTAACGATCTGCCGGGCGTCATGGCGCAGATCCGCCGCGCGCTGAAGCCTGACGGCTTGCTGCTGGCCGCAATGCTTGGCGGCGACACGCTGACCGAGCTGCGGCAATCCTTCGCCGCGGCGGAAGCCGAACGCGAAGGCGGCATCTCGCCGCGCGTCGCACCAATGGCCGATCTGCGCGATGTCGGCGCCTTGCTGCAGCGCGCGGGATTTGCGCTGCCGGTGACCGATGTCGATCGCGTCGTGGTGCGCTACGACAGCGCCTTCGGTCTGATGCAGGATCTGCGCAGGATGGGCGCCACTAACGTGCTGGTCGAGCGCCGCCGGGCGCCGCTGCGCCGCGCGACGTTGCTGCGTATGGCGCAGATCTACAGCGAGCGTTTCGCCGACCCCGACGGCCGCATCCGCGCGACCTTCGACATCATCTGGCTGTCCGGCTGGGCGCCGCATGAGAGCCAGCAGAAGCCATTGAAGCCGGGCTCGGCGAAAGCAAGTCTCGCCGACGCGGTGAAGGGGCTGAAGCCCTAGAGCAGATCGATCAGATGCGGGATCAGCGGGATATCCGCGGCCGGCATCGGATAGTCGCGCAGCTTGTTGGGGCGTACCCAGGCGAGGTTCTGACCTTCCCTGGAGATCGCGAGGCCTTCCCAGCGCCGGCAGATATAGAGCGGCATCAACAGGTGAAAATCCTCATAGGCATGGCTGGCGAAGGTCAGTGGCGCGAGGCAGGCTTCCTTCACGGTGATCCCGAGTTCTTCATCGAGCTCGCGGATCAGCGCGGCTTCCGGCCGTTCGCCGGGCTCCAGCTTGCCGCCGGGAAATTCCCACAGGCCGGCCAGCGCCTTGCCTTCCGGCCGCTGCGCGATCAGCACGCGGCCGTCGGGGTCGATCAATGCGCAAGCGACGACGAGAACCATTTTCATCGGATATATCTCACTTCAAGAGACTAGCGCTGCGCAGCTTGGAATCTCGCCCGGAGGCTGGCGCGTGAACGTCGGGTCATTGTCCTTGCGCGCAGTGCCTGCAGCGGGCTTGATGCGGATATCGACAATCAACGGCTTCGTACCGCGCGGAAATTTCAGCGTATAGCCGAGCGTATCCGTGCCGTCGAACCCCGGGCGGGACCGATACACAACCTCGACGCCTTCGATTTCCATCGGCATGCAGTGCTTGGCGCCACCGAACAACACATTGCTTGGTTTGACCAGGCCGCTGCGCAGGCAGACGAAACCATGAGCGGGTGCGGTGTCGAGCTGAACCTGCGGAATGCCGACGCTCTTGCAGGCATTGTTCCAGCGTGCGCCAATGCCGATGCCGACTTCCTTGTTGCTCTCGGTCGCGCGTCGCATGCGCCCGACCGGCAGGTCCTTGGCCAAGGCCTCCGTCGAAAAGACGATCGCCGCCAGGCCGATGCCCGCGGCGATCCTCTTCACGACCGATAATCGCCGTTGATCGCGATATATTCCTTGGTGAGGTCGCAGGTCAGCACGCGGTCGCGCGCTTTGCCGAGGCCGAGCGCCACCTTGATCTGGATTTTCTGCTCTTTCATCGTCTTCGAGACCTCGGCCTCGTTATAGGACGGGTCGCGCGCGCCGGACTTGGCGACGCGGATGCCGTTGAACGAGATCGACAGCTTGTCGCGATTGGCCGGCTGGCCGGCCTTGCCGACGGCCATCACCACGCGTCCCCAATTGGCGTCTTCACCGGCAACGGCAGTCTTCACCAGCGGCGAATTGGCGATCGACATGGCGATCTTGCGGGCCGAGGCCTTGGTGGTTGCGCCTTCAACGATGATCTCGATCAGCTTGCGGGCGCCTTCGCCGTCACGGGCGACCTGTTCGGCGAGGTCGGCGAGCAGCGTCTGCAGCGCCTTCACGAATGGCTTTAGCCTGACGTCGCTGGCCTTGGTGATCTTCGGTGCGCCCTGGGCCGCCGCGGCACCGGTGGCGAACATCATAAGGGTGTCGGAGGTCGAAGTGTCGCCATCGACCGTCACGGCATTGAACGTGTCATCGACGCCCGCCTTGAGCAGCGCCTGCAAGGCCGGCGCGCTGATCGGCGCGTCGGTGAAGACGAAGGACAGCATGGTCGCCATGTCCGGTGCGATCATGCCCGAGCCCTTGGCGATGCCGTTGATGGTGACTTTGGCCTTGCCGAGTTTCACGGTGGCCGTCGCGACCTTCGGGAAGGTGTCGGTGGTCATGATCGCCTTGGCGGCGTCCATCCAGCCCTCGGGCGTCGCGCTATCGGCCAGCGTGGCGAGAACACCGTCGAACTTGGTGGCGTCGAGCGGTTCGCCGATCACGCCGGTCGAGGCGAGGAAGATCTCGTTCGGCTTGCAGCCGACGGCCTTGGACGCGATGTCGCCGGTCAGCTTGGTCGATGCCTTGCCGGTCTTGCCGGTGAAGGCATTGGCATTGCCGGAGTTGACCACCAGCGCCTGGGCTTTGCCGCCCTTCAGCACGGCGCGGCACCATTCCACCGGAGCGGACGGACACTTCGACGTGGTGAAGACGCCGGCGGCCGTCGTGCCCTTGTCCATCACCGCGAGCAGCACGTCGGTGCGGCCGGTATAGCGGATGCCGGCAGCGGCCGTAGCGAGGCGCACGCCTGCAATCGCGGGCAGTTCGGGAACAGCGGTCGGGGCGAGGGGGGAGACGGGCAGCGACTTGGCCATGAGTGCTTTCAGCTTTCGTAAAAAGATGAAGCGCTCTGTATCACCTCTGCCACCGTGGTGGGAGAGGGCTTCATGGCGAAAGGGAGCAATGTCATGTCTCCGTCATGCGGCACCCGTCCGGTTGCGCATGATCCTGTCCGAAACCGGGACTAGCCCGGGCCGAACTTGAACTTCCCATCATCTTCGAGGAACGGACCGCTGCGCATATAGAGCTGGCCGTTCTCGCCGATAAAGAAGAGTGTGTTCTTCGGCACTTTCTTGGCGCCCTTCAGCAGGAATTTGGCATTGTTGGTGCCCATCTTGTACGCGAAGGTCTTGCCTGACGCGTCGTAGCCATAGCCCATGTCGGGCGAGAGCACCCAGGGCGTCGGCGCCTGAGCCAGAGCAGGGCCGGCAAGGGCCGATGTCATCAGTGCGGCGGCGCACAGCATCGTAAAGGCTCGAGCGGTCATCCCAAATTCTCCGAAAAGTGTTTTTGAAAGTACATCGCGGCTGCGCGGTGGTCTTGAACAAATCACGAACGGTGACAGCCCGTCAATACGACATGCGGTCGCGACAGAGTTTGTTATTTCGCAAGCGCGGTCTGGCGACTATCTTTCGCTTTCGGGCTAAGCCGGTCCACGATGAATGTGGCGATGGGGATGATTCGACAATGCGAGCGATCGTGAAAAGTCTTTTGGTTGTTGGCGCGGTGGTATTGGCGCCCGGTCTTGCTGCGGCAGATGATTTCAAGCTCAGCAACAACCAGCGCATCTCCTGCGGGCGTGGGCTTGCCGCAGGCAAGCTGAGTACGGCGACCTGCCGCTCTTATGCCTATCTGTTCAATGCGAAGACCTCGGAATATTTCCGTTGCTCGGTGTCGCTATCGATGACGCGTGATGCCAAGGAAGTCATCAACGTCCAGAGCGACGGCGCCTGCGTGAAGAAGCCGCGCGTGTTCGATACCGACTCCAGCTATTCCTTCGATGCCACGGAGACCGAGCCGCCGAACACCAATTCGTTCTTCGGCAATGGTGGCTTTGCCATGTGGGTGAGTGACAACACCCAGCAGAAAATCCGTGGCTGCGTCACGATTCCCTCGGGCCTCGGCTCGGACGTGTCGCGCTGCATCGATATGAAGTTCGAGTAGACGGTCTTCCTTTTCCCTCCCCCTTGCGGGGAGGGTGGCCGGCCGCTTGGCCGGTCGGGTGGGGGGCCACAAGCGGCGCTCTCACGTGGGGCACCCCCACCCCGGCCTCCACTTCGTCGATGCTACGCATCGCCTCGTTCGGCCGACCCTCCCCGCAAGGGGGAGGGGTCCTACAAACGCCTATGCGCTATCGCTGATTCAACTGTCAAACAGCTACTGCTTTGCAGACATGCGTCATCACCCCCCATTATTTGCGGCGCGGGGGCGCCGTCGTCTGCTGCATTCCCGCCCCCTTGTGAGAGGGCGTGCGGAACGCCGGGTGCCCGTTGCACCCTTGGGCCTGATGCGAATGCGGTCTTCCGCAACGATAATGCATCAGGACTTTCGGAGGCGCCGAGCGAGTGCCCAGCGTTCCGCCTGCGGTGTTTTTTCGGTTGCTTGCGCTTTGCCTCGACGAACGCTGATCGCGAATTAAAGTCCCAAGGCGATGGGAAGGGAGCCTCAAGCGAGTAAGCCGGACGCGTTTCGATTTGGTCGTCCGTCACACTGTCCAGGGCTCTTTCCATCTCAAGGTCGGCCGTCTCCTTGCCAGTGGCAGTGCTGGCGCAGATCCGTCCTGCCCGAAGACAGACGTCCCCCGTGAACCGCGTAACGCCGCATCTCCGGCGTCCACCGCATCCCACCCCGCGAACGTGACGATCGCGATCGCCCCTCTCGGTGGGGCAGGACGAAGGGGAATATAGTCCAAAAAGGGATGTTGTCAACGGCGGATAGGAAAAAATGTTTGAGTGCATTCCCTCCACTGTCATTCCGGGGCGCGCCCTTGCGCGAGCCAGGAATCCATAACCACGATCGAGCTTATGGATTCCGGGCCTGCGCCCCAGCCGGCTGCGCCGGCCGGGCGCATCCCGGAATGACAATTGAGGACTCAGCGCGTCCGGGCTTACGCACGCCCTCAGGCAAACCAATTGGTTTGCCGGGGAATGACGAGTGTGGAATGGGCGCCAACTGCACTCCCAAAGCAAAAGGGCACACGCGGATGCGCATGCCCTTCGATCTATTCACGCTTAACGAAGCGAGACAGGCAGGCGCGTCTAACGCCCTGCCAACCCTGCGCTGCCCTTACTCCGGCTTGATGCCGGCGAACTGGGCGACCTTGCCCCACTTCTCGATTTCGGACTGCACATAGGCATCCATATCGGCCGGCGAACCGCCGGTCGGATCGGCGCCGAGCTTGATCAGGCGGGCAGTGCCGTCGGTCGACTTAATGAACTTGTCGGTCGAGGCATTGAGCTTGGCGATGATCTCCTTCGGCGTCTTCGCCGGGGCTGCGATGGTGAACCAGGAGGCGGCGTCGTAGCCGTCGACGCCGGATTCCGCGATGGTCGGAATGTCCTTCATCGGCTCCCAACGCTTGCTGGTGGAGACGGCGAGTGCACGGATCTGGTTGCTCTCCGCGAAAGGCTGCGCCGCCGGCAGGTTGTCGATCATCACATGGACGCGGCCGCCGATCAGGTCGGTGAGCGCGGGGGCGCTGCCCTTGTAGGGCACGTGGGTCAGCTTCACGCCGGTCATCGACTTGAACAGTTCGGTCGACAGATGCGCGGTCGAACCGAGACCCGGCGTGCCGTAGAAATATTCATCCGGCTTGGCCTTGGCGAGTTCGATGAATTCCTTGACGCTCTTGGCCGGCAGCGAGTTGGTCACCGAGAACAGGTTCGGCACCTTGGCGATCACGATCACCGAGGCCAGATCCTTCACCGGATCATAGGTCATGTTCTTGAACACGAACTTGTTGATCGCGTGGGTGCCGGGCGTGCCGACCAGGAAGGTGTAGCCGTCGCCTTCGGCCTTGGCGACGAAGTCAGCGGCGATGTTGCCGCCGGCGCCGGCCTTGTTCTCGACGATGAACTGCTGGCCCATCTCTTCGGACATCTTCTGCGCGACGACGCGCGCCAGAATGTCGGTGGTGCCGCCGGCCGCGAACGGAACGATGAACTTCACCGGCTTGGTGGGCCACTCTGCGGCGCTGGCGCGGCGTGACAGGATCGGCAGGGTGCCGAGGGCAGCCGCGCCGCCGAGGATCACGGAGCGGCGGGACGGGAAGCGGATCGATGATGACATCTCGAAGAGTCCTTTTGCATGTCGGACAGGCCGCGCGGCTGCGACGCGCGATCTGATTGAGGGTGTTTAAGACATTGACGGGAGGCCGGGATCAAGTGGGAACCGGCACGGCTGGTACAACGAACCCGAAGACGGTCCGCTCCTGCGACTCATCTGCGCAACCGGCAGGTCTTTCCAGCTTCTCCCGATCAGGCGTTTCCATGGACAACATGCATGGAAACGTACTGGGTGAATGGTACTATGCTGCACTGCGAGTTGCTACCGCAATGCAATACCATCCTTAAGCATTCGGTACTAACGGCTGATGACGTGCGTCGGAAGGTCGCGTCTCCGGCATGGCGACAATGAACAGGATGAGGCCGATCCCCGCCAAAGCGGCCAGCGTCAGAAATGCCGCGCTGTAGCCGGCCTTCACGACGACCACGCCGGCAATGGCCGTGCTGAGCGCGCCGCCCAATCCCGCGGCGGTGGCGATTGCGCCCTGGCTGATATTGAAGTGGCCGGTGCCATAAGTGAGGTCTGCGACCACCAGCGGAAAGATCGCGCCGAAGATTCCGGCGCCGATGCCGTCGAGAGTCTGCACGCCGACCAGCCAGTAGGGATTATCGGAGAGCGGATACAGCGCGCCGCGCAGCGCCAGCACTGCGAGCGCGCAGGCGAAGATCGGTTTGCGGCCCCAGACATCGGCCTTGCGGCCGACCAGCATGGCGACCGGCACCATCACCAATTGTGCCGCGACGATGCAGACCGACATCAGCGTGGTGCCGAGCTCGTTGTTCACCAGTGCGAGTTTCTGGCCGACCAGCGGCAGCATCGCCGCATTGGAGAAATGAAACAGCACGGTGGCGGCGGCAAATATCAGGAGCGGCTTGCAGGTCAGCAGCACCTGAAAGCCGGAAGGCCGGTCGGCGGCATCGTGATCGTGCGTGTCGTCGAGATCGCCGAGGCCGCGGGCCATCTGATGATCGATGGCATCGGCGGGGATCGCCAGCGTCGCGAGGATGCTCGCCGCAGCCATCGCGGCCATCAGCCAGAACACGACGATCGGCCCGAAGGCATAGGCGAAGATGCCGGCCAGCGTCGCTGCCGTCGCGTTGCCCGCATGGTTGAACGCCTCGTTGCGGCCGATCCGGCGCGCAAAGGCTTTGGGGCCGACAACGCCGAGTGTGATCGCCGCCAATGCCGGTGCGAAGACGGCCGCGGCGACACCGGTCAGTGCCTGTGTCGTCGCGACGAACAGGAAGCCGGGGTAGAGTGGCAGCACGATCGAGCCGAGTGTGACGATGACGGCGGCAAGAATGACGATGGCGCGCTTGGCCGTGGTCTTGTCGATCAGGGCGCCGGCAGGGGTCTGCGCGACGATGCCAGCGAGGGCGGCGACCGACATCACGATGCCGATGGAGGCCTCGTCCCATTTCTGGACCGTGAGGAGATAGATCGCAAGATAGGGCCCGAGCCCGTCTCGGACATCGGCGAGAAAGAAGTTCAGCGCGTCGAGCGGATGTTTGATCCTGTTGGCGTCGTGCACGCGTGGTCCTCACGGCACGGCAGTGCCCGGCAGGCAACGGCGCGAAGGCACGCCGGTTCCGCGGTAAAATCCGCGGCCCCCGACCGACCGGCTCATTGAAAAGTAGGCCGTTACGCGATACATAACACCATGATCAAGACCTTCGCAGACAGGCGGACGGCCGACATCTTTGCCGGGAGGCCGATCAAGAAAGGCTTCCCGAACGCCATCATCGATGTGGCGCGGCGCAAGCTGGATATGATCGACAGTGCGCCGACCCTCGAAAGTCTGAAGGTGCCGCCGAGCAACAAGTTGCATCCGCTCAGAGGCGATCGAAAGGGCCAGCAGGCCATATGGACCAACAGCCAATGGCGCGTTTGCTTCGTTTGGCGCGATGGTGACGCTTACGATGTCGAAATTACTGACTACCACTAGGAGATAGCATGAGTATTCCACGCGAGAAGATTCAGATGCAGCGTCTCCCGACTGCGCCGGGAGAGATGTTGCTCAAGGAATTCATGCTCCCCAACGATCTCTCGGCACGTGCGCTCGCGCGCGATCTGGGCGTGCCGCCAAACCGCATCACAGGGATCATCAATGGCAAGCGCGCCATGACGGCCGAAACCGCGGTGTTGCTTGAGAAGCGCCTGGGCATGCCCGGTGAGTTCTGGATGAACCTGCAATCGAGCTATGACCTCGCCGTGGCGCGGCAGAGGCCTTCCGAGGCAGCTTAGTGCACAGCGCGGACTAAACCTGTGACATCATGAAGAAGGCCGCGACACCTGAGTGCGCGGCCTTAAGTCTGGTCTTGTGGCGGGCTGGTCTTACTTCCCGATGCCCTTTTCCTTGAAGTACTTCAGCGCGCCCGGATGGAACGGCACCGGGGAGCGCTCCTGCACCTGGTTGTCGAGCGAGAAGCTCTCGGCCTCCTTGTGCACGGCGACGATGTCGGCCTTCTTCTCCACCAGCGTCTTGACGATGTTGTAGGCGTCGTCGTCACTCATCTTGTTGCCGGTGACGATGATGTTCCAGACTTCGGTATTGGCGTTGTCCTTGTCCATGCCGGGATAGATGCTCTTGCTGATGGTCGAGGGCGAGTACAGCTTGCCGTATTTCTCATTCATCTTGGCGGCAAGGTCGGCGTGGTCGACGAACTTGATCTTCATGCCGGGTGTGGCGGCGAGATCGGTGACGGCGGCAGTGGGCACGCCGCCGACCCAGAAGAAGGCGTCGATCTTGCGGTCCTTGATGGCGTTGACGGACTCAGCGACGCCGAGACGCTCGCGCTTCATGTCCTTGTCCTTGTCGAGACCGGCGGCCTCGATGACGCGGAACGCCATCACTTCGGTGGCGCCGCCCGGCGAGCCCGTGGAGACGCGCTTGCCCTTGAGATCCGACATCTTCTCGATGCCGGCGCCCTCGATGGTCACGATATGCATGCGGTTCGGATAGACCACCAGCAGGGTCTGCAGCGGGACTTTGCCGCTCTTGAACTTGTCCTGGCCGTTCAGTGCGTCGAGCGCGGCGTCGGCCATGCTGAAGCCGAGCTCGCTCTGGCCCGAGGCGATCAGCTTGAGGTTATCGACCGAGCCGCCGGTGACTTCCGCGGTGGCCTGGGTGTTCGGCAGCGCCTTCGACAGCACATTGGCGATGGCGCCGCCGAGCGGATAATACACGCCGCCGGTGCCGCCGGTGCCGATCGCCATGGTCTTCTGCTGCGCGATGGCCGCGCCTGCAAGGCCGGCAGTGGCGACCAGCGCCACGGCAATCGATGTCTTTCTGAAACGCTTGAACATGGTTGTCCTCTCCTCCAGTTTTGATTGATGTCGCGGTGACTATTTCACCGCGCCGACTTCCTTGAGATATTTCAGCGTGCCGGGGTGATAGGGCGCCGGCGACTGCGCTGGTGTCTGCGTGGCGAGATTGATGTTCTCGGCCTCCTTATGGACGGCGACGAGATCGGCCTTGTTCTCGAAGATCGTCTTCGTGATCGCATAGGCCGTGTCGTCCGACATCTTGTCGGTGGCCATGATCTGGTTCCAGGCGGCGAAGCCACGGCTGTCGGTGGTCTGGCCCGGATAGCTGCCGGCCTTGATCACGCTGGGTGCGAAGATCTGGCCGTATTTCTTCACGATCGGCTCTAACAGATAGTCGATGTCGATCAGCTTGATGGTGACGCCGGGCGTTGCGGCAAGGTCAACGACGGCGGCGGTCGGCACGCCGCCGCCCCAGAAGAAAGCATCAATCTTGCGATCCTTGAGCGCGGACGCGGATTCCGCGACCGACAGACGTTCGCGCTTGACGTCCTTGTCCTTGTCGAGGCCCGCGGCTTCGAGCAGGCGGAAGGTCTGCGCCTCGGTGGCGCTGCCCGGCGCGCCGCCCGAGATGCGCTTGCCTTTAAGATCGGCGAATTTCTCGATACCGGTGCCGGCGATGGTCACCACATGGACCGGGCTGGAATAGACGGCGACGATGGTGCGCAGCGGCACAGGCTTCTTGAACTTGTTCTCGCCCTTCACGGCGTCGGACGCGACGTCGCCGGTCATGAAACCGAGATCGGCCTGACCGGTCTCCAGCAGCTTGATGTTGTCGACGCTGCCGCCGGTGACTTCGCCGGTGGCCTGGGTATGCGGCAGTTTCTTCGACAACAGGTTCGCGAGACCGCCGCCGAGCGGATAGAAGATGCCGCCGGTCCCGCCGGTCGCAATGGCGATGGTCTTGTCTTCCGCAGAAGCGCCGGTCGCCGCGCAGGCGATGCCGAGCAGTGCAAGGCTGAATGCCCTGTGTCTGAAAGCTGTCCATCTCATCGCGTCACTCCCTGAAGTCGGCGGCGCCGCTTATCTGCGGCGTCCGCTGTCATGCGATAACTTGACGTTATTCGTTTCTATCGTTGGTCATGCCGGCGCCGGTTGCGTCCTCGTCCTTGCCTGCCACACCAGCACGCCGAGGCCGATGATGAGGCCGGGCACGAATGTGTAGCTGATGTCGCGACCGATGATCGATTCGATGATCGCCTCGATCAGGCTCGGGAACACCAGCAGCAATCCCGATAGCAGAAGCAGGCCGCGCTCGATCGGTGTATTTTGTCGCAGTGCCCAGTTCTGCGCGACGGCGGCGAGTGCCAGCAGTCCCAGCGTGGTCTTGAAGGTGATCTCGACGATGTCCACCCACGAGCCGCCCTTCGGAATGTTCAGCAGCAGGCCGACGCCCTGCGGGTCGCAGACGAAGACGAATGGCACCAGGAAGGCCGGCAGTGTGTATTTCCACGATTGCAGCGTGGTCTTGTAGGGATCGCCGCCGGTGATGGCTGCCGCCGCGAAGGGCGACAGCGCGGTGGGCGGCGAGACTTCCGAGAGGACAGCGTAATAGAAGATAAACATGTGTGCAGCGTAGTCGGGCACGCCGAGCTTGATCAGCGCAGGCGCTGCGATCACCGCGCAGATGATGTAGGACGCGGTGACCGGCACGGCGAGGCCAATGATCCAGACGATCAGCGCCGTATAGATCGCCGTCAGCAACAGGCTGCCGCCGGCATAGGAAATCACGATCGACGAAAACTTGAGGCCGAGGCCGGTGAGCGTGACGACGCCGACCACGATGCCGGCGCAGGCGCAGGTCGTGGCGGCATTGAGCGCTCCGATCGAGCCATCGGCCAGCGCCTTCACCAGCTTCTTCGGCACCAGCGCAGTGTCCTTGCGGAGGAAACTGAGCACGAAGGTGACGAGGGTTGCGTAGAACACCGACAGTGACGGCGAGTAGCCGATGATCATGAAGACGACGACGGCGAGCAGAGAGATGAAGTGGAACCCGTAACGCTTCATCATCACGCCGAGGCTGAGCTCAGGCCTGACATTGACATTGTGGGCGCCGAACCGCTTGGCGTCGATCTCCACCATGATCAGCAGCGACAGGTAGTAGAGACAGGTCGGGATGGTCGCCATCCAGATCACGTCGAGATAGCTGATCTTGAGGAATTCCGCGATCAGGAACGCGGCAGCGCCGAGCACCGGCGGGGACAGGATCGCGCCGAGACCGCCTGCAGCCAGCAAGCCACCGGCAGCGTTCTTCTCGAAACCGGCCTTGGCCAGCATCGGGGCGGCGACGGTGCCGATCATCACCGTGGTGGCGACGCCGGAGCCCGAGGGGCCGCCGAGCAGGAACGACGACAGCACCACGGTGCGGCCCGCGGCGTTCGACTTGTTCCCCATCAACGATAGCGAGAAATCGATGAAGAATTTGCCGGCGCCGGACATCGACAGGAAGGCGCCATAGATTGTGAACAGGATGATCAGCGTGGCTGACACGTCGACCGCGACGCCGAAGATGCCCTCCAGCGTGATGAAGAGATGGCCGACGAGGCGCGGCAGGTCATAGCCGCGATGGGTCCATGGCGCCGGCAGATGCGGGCCGAGCATCGCATAGGCGATGAAGAAAACGGACACGACCGGCATGATCAGGCCGGTCGTGCGGCGGGTCGCTTCCAACAGCAGCACGATGAAGACGATGCCGACGATGACATCCATATGATCCGGCAGTGTGGCGCGGTCGGTGAAATCGTCGCCGCCCCACAGCGCATAGGCAATGGTGCCGATGGCGACGATGCCCGGAACGATGTCCCACCAGCGCACGCGGTTGCGGAAGCGCGCAGCGACGGGGAACAGCAGGAAGCTGAGGATCAGCGTGAAGGCGACGTGGACGTAACGCAGTTCCTGCGTCGGCACGATTGCGTAGGCGGCATAGAGATGAAACAGGCTCATCACCACGGCGATGCCGGTGGAGATCGTTCCGGCCCAGCCCAGCAGGCGATTTGTTGCGCCTTCATCGGCTTCGATGAAGGCTTCAGCCTTCGCCAATGCCTCGTCGGAGACGGCAACGGTGTCATCGCTCGCGTTTGGTTTTTGATCAGCCATGTTTCATCCCCCGGGATATTTCCCGCAGCCGGCTTTGCCGGCCTTATTATTCTGAGTGCGGCGCATTCATGCCGTTTTACCCGGCTGGCGCAAGGGCTTACCGGTGAAACTTTCGTCGCGGCAACGGCGTTCGCTATTGCGACGCCGTTGACCGCATGAGGGCTGCGGTTCACCTTCGCGGCCTGAATGACAGGACTAAAATGAGTATGAGGAAGCGTCTGATAGCCGCCATGACGACTGTGGTCGTCATGTGCAGCGCAGCGGCATGCGCCGAGCCATCGATCACGCTGCTGACCGGCAATACGTCCGGGATCTATTTTCCGCTCGGCGTGTCGATCGCGATGATCTATGCGGATATTCCCGGCGCGAAAGTTCAGGTGCAGACAACCGACGGTTCGGTCGAGAACCTCTCGCGGCTGCAGCAAGGCACCGGGCAGGTGGCTTTTGCGCTCGGCGACGCGCTGAAAGACGCCTGGGCCGGCAATGCCACGGCGGGCTTCGACGGCAAGCAGGACCGGTTGCGGGTGATCGGCGCGCTCTATCCGAATTACATCCAGATCGTTGCCACCAAAGCGAGTGGCATCAGGACGCTGAGCGATCTCAAGGGCCGAAGCCTCTCGGTCGGCGAGCGGAGATCGGGCACCGAGCTGAATGCGCGCGCCATTCTGGGTGCTGCGGGGCTGCGCTATGAGAATCTCGGCGAGATCAGGTATTTCTCCTTTGCCGAATCCACCACGATGATGATCGAGAAGAAGCTCGATGCGACGCTGCAGTCTGCGGGTCTCGGCGTGACATCGATCAAGGAACTCAGCGAAGTCGCGGATATCGTCGTCGTGCCGGTGCCGCCCGCGCTGGTCAGAAAGATCGGCGCGCCATACAAGCCGGACAGGATTCCAACCGGGACCTATGTCAGCCAGAACAGACCTGTGCGGACCGCATCGGTCATGAATTATCTGGTCACGAGCAGCGCGGTGTCCGACGATCTCGTCTATCAGATGACGAAGCGCCTGTTCGACGGCCTCGACGAACTCGCCATCGCGCACCGCGCCGGCCACGAGATCAGGTTGGCCAGCGCCGTGAGCAAACGTCCCGTGCCGCTGCATCCCGGCGCGCTGCGCTACTATCGGGAGCGGGGCCTGATCAGGTAGAGTGGTCCGGCTGGCTTGCTGGGGCTTTCATGGGTCATCCGTTCCGGACATTGGTTCTGTGCGTCGCTCTTGCGGCGCCATCGCTGCCCTATGCGGCCGTCCGGGCGCAGGGCGCGGCCGAGGCCGCTGCCACCTGCGCGAATGACGACACCTTGCCGCCCGAGCAGATGCTCGGCATCTGCGGCCTGGTGATGAACTCGACGGCGGCACTGCCGGACCGCATTCATGCCCTGATCGTGCGCGCCGGGCTGCAACTCAGGCTGGAACAGGTCGACCTCGCCGTTGCGGATGGTGATCTGGCGGTTCAGCTCGATCCCCTCTCGGCTGCAGCGTTCGAAGCCCGCGGCAAGGCGCTTGCAGCCGGCAAGAAGTTCGACCGTGCGCTCGACGATTTCGACCACGCGATCAGGCTGCGGCCGTACGAGGCCCAATTATTTGCGAGCCGCGCCGCGACCTTCGCATCGATGCACGAAAATCGATTGGCCGTTCGCGATTATAACGAGGCGGTCCGCCTCGATCCCACGCGGGTGCAGGGTCTCATCGATCGCGCCGCGGCCTATGCCAAGGTCAAGCGCTTCGATCTGGTGATCGACGACCAGAGCGACATCATTCGCCTGGAGCCGACCGCGGACCATTATGATGCGCGGGGTCAGTCCTATGCGCGCAACAATGCCTATGGCCGCGCGATTGCGGATTTCGACGCGGCGATCCGGCTGGAGCCGAAGGCGAGCTATTTCGTGAACCGCGGAAATTCCTTCAGCCTCAGCGGCGCCTATGATCGTGCTATCACCGACTACACGACGGCGCTGCAGCTTCAGCCGGAGCTGGCGATGGCCTATAACAATCGCGGCGTCGCCTGGCGCGACAAGGGCGACCCTGCGCGCGCTCTGGCCGATTTCGACGCAGCCGTTCAGATCGATTCAACGCTGGATATCGCTTTGCGACATCGCAAGCAGCTTGAGAAATATCGGGTGGCGGCGCGCAAGCCGGCGATCGGATTGCATCCATCCGCCGATGCGAGCACGCGATAGACAATGACTTTTCGCAATTCATATGTTGGCAGCGTGCCGCGCGTCATCGGCGTCCTGCTCGTATTATGTTGCGTGGCTCCCGACAGGGCATGGCCGGCGGTCAACGAACCCGCAGCCACCGCGCCCGTCGATCCCGCGCTGTGCGTTGCGGCAGTCGCCTCAGGCGATGATGACAGGATTGTCGCGGTTTGCAGCACGCTGATCGACAACGAAAAGACCGAGCGGGCCGACCGGCTGAAAGCACTGATTGCGCGGGCCGGCGTCTATATGCGTAAGGATCAGACCGATCGCGCTATCGCCGATTATGACGCGGCGCTGCGGCTCGATCCGACGCAGGCCGTTCTGTTCAATGCGCGCGGCGAACTCTGGCGCAAGAAGGGCGATCGGCCGCGCGCGGTCCGGGATTTTGGCGCCGCGATCAAGCTCGATCCGCAACTCGATGTGGCGCGCGCCAATTACAAGGCGCTGGCGCAGGAAATCGAGCGGATCGGCGTAGAGATGTCGGTCAAGCCACAACCAAAGGCACCCTTGAAATAGCCGGCGATCCCGTGACAATCAGTGTGCAATGAACCCGGCGGTAAAGCCGGGGCGGGAGAGACGCCATGACGACCAACGTATCCAGCCGCTATCACGACGTCCACGCGCAGTCGCTGTCCGATCCGGAAGGTTTCTGGAGCGAAGCCGCGAAGGCGATCGACTGGATTGCGCCAGCGAAGAAGGTGTTCGATCCGTCCGTGGGTCTCTACGGCCGCTGGTTCGTCGGCGGCGTGCTCAACACCTGCTACAACGCGCTGGATCGCCATGTCACGCGTGGCCGCGCCGATCAGGTTGCGCTGATCCACGACTCGCCGCTGACGGGTGAGATCCGGAAATTCACTTATGCGCAGCTGCTCCATGAGGTGCAGGTGCTCGGCGCCATCCTGCAGGACCTTGGCGTCGGCAAGGGCGATCGCGTCATCCTCTATATGCCGATGGTGCCTGAGGCTGTGGTCGCCATGCTCGCCTGTGCGCGCATCGGCGCGGTGCATTCGGTGGTGTTCGGTGGCTTCGCGGCGAAGGAACTCGCGACACGCATCGACGATGCGCGGCCGAAGCTGATCCTGTCGGCGAGCTGCGGGATCGAGCCCGGCCGCATCGTGCAATACAAGCCGCTGCTGGATGAAGCGATCGCGCTCGCCAGTGCGAAGCCGGATGCCTGCATCATCCTGCAGCGGCCGCAGCATGGCTGCGACCTGGTGGCCGGCCGCGATCACGACTGGGCCGAATTGCGCAGCAAGGCGATAGCGGCGAAGAAGTCCGCGGATTGCGTGCCGGTGCTGGCGACGGATCCGCTCTACATCCTCTATACGTCCGGCACGACCGGCAAACCGAAGGGCGTGGTGCGCGACAATGGCGGCCACGCGGTCGCGCTCGCCTGGTCGATGGAGAATCTCTACGGCGTGAAGCCGGGTGAGGTCTGGTGGTGCGGCTCCGACATCGGCTGGGTGGTCGGCCATAGCTACATCGTCTATGCGCCGCTGTTCCATGGCGCGACCTCGATCATGTATGAAGGCAAGCCGGTCGGCACGCCGGATGCCGGCGCGTTCTGGCGCGTCATCTCCGAACACAAGGCCGTTGCTTTCTTCACGGCCCCGACCGCCTTCCGCGCCATCCGCAAGGACGATCCGGACGGCAGCTTCATCCGCAAATACGATCTGTCGCATTTCCGCACGCTGTTTCTCGCCGGCGAGCGCGCCGATCCGCCGACGGTGGACTGGGCCGAGAAGCAGCTGAAGGTGCCGGTGATCGATCACTGGTGGCAGACCGAGACCGGCTGGTGCATCGCCGGCAATCCGGTGGGCCTTGGCCAGTTGCCGGTGAAGCACGGATCGCCAACCGTGCCGATGCCCGGCTACAAGATCGAGGTGGTCGACGAAGCATCGAAGCCGCTGCCTGCCGGCACCATGGGCTCCATCGTGATTAAGCTGCCGATGCCGCCGGCCTGCCTGCCGACATTGTGGGAGCAGGACGAGCGCTGCAAGGAAGCCTATTTCAACGAATTCCCCGGCTACTACAAAACGTCCGATGCCGGCTACCTGGATGACGACGGCTATGTCTATGTGATGGGCCGTACCGACGACATCATCAATGTCGCCGGCCATAGGCTCTCGACCGGTGGCATGGAAGAGATTCTGGCCTCGCATCCCGACGTCGCCGAATGCGCCGTGCTGGGGATCAAGGATACCATCAAGGGCGAGGTGCCCTGCGGTTTCCTGGTGCTGAAGGCCGGCGTGGAGCGGCCGGTTGCTGACATCGAGAAGGAAGTGGTCGCGCTGGTGCGCGAAAAGCTCGGCCCCGTCGCGGCGTTCAAGCTCGCCATCGCCGTCGGGCGCCTGCCGAAGACGCGGTCCGGCAAGATTCTCCGCGGCACCATCAAGAAGATCGCGGACGGTGACAGCTGGACCATGCCCGCGACCATCGAGGATCCGAAGTCGCTGGACGAAATCGGCGCGGCGTTGAAGGGCAGGGTGTAGCATCGCTCCTTGCGTAGGACGGGTAGAGCGGAGGCGCGTCGCGCCGCAGCGAAACCCATCGATGGGTGTGGACGGCCGATGGGTTTCGCGAAGACGCTCTACCCATCCTACGGCTTCCCCAACATCTACCTTACAAATCTCGCATTTGGCGTTAAACACTCTCACGTCATGCCCGGGCTTGACCCGGGCATCCATCTTCCTTTCAAACGGCAAAGCTGGATTGCCGGGTCAAGCCCGGCAATGACAGAGAAGATCAAGTAACGGAACCATGCATGCGACTGACCTCGACCTCTCTCATCGCGCTGACACTGACAGCGATGCTGCTCAGCGCCTGCGCGCGCCGCACCGATGTTCCGATGTCGAGCCTTGGCGATGACGATGACGCGATCTGCCGCGCCAATGGTGTCGTTGTCGGCTCGCCGGAATATGCGGCCTGTCGCAAGGACCGCGACGTTCAGCGCAGCAATTCGATCCAGCGCGCCGATCGTGCGCAGCGCAATCTCGGCGAATACATGCTGAACAATCCGAACCGGCCGTAACGCCGCGGATTGATATTCCGCAACACTGTGTCTCCCAAAGGCAACGACCGCGCAGCGAGACGCTGTGCGGTCGTTTGCTTTTGATTGAGATCAACGTGTGAGCGCCGCGGCGAGCGTCTTTCGGATTTGATCGGGTGAGATCGTTCACCCGAACGAATCGAAAGACAGGGCGCTTCGCGATGAAGAGAATTTTGACGACGATGTCGTTGCTGATGGCGGCAACGGCACTGACTGGCATGGTGGCGACCAGCATGGCGACGACGGCAGGTGCTGCCGATCTTCCGGCCGCGGCGCCGTATACCAAGGCGCCGGTGGTCGAGGCGTGGAATCCCTGGATGATCCGCCTGCGCGTGCTCGGCGTCATTCCGGAAAATGGGGGTACGGTTCACCAGGTGCCGGGCTCCAGCCTGAAGACCTCCGATCAGGTCGTTCCCGAACTCGACATCTCGTATTTCTTCACGCCGAACCTCGCAGCCGAATTGATCCTTGGCGTCACCAAGCACCACGTCACCGGCGACGGCGCGATCGCCGGCCTCGATGTCGGCAAGGCCTGGCTGCTGCCGCCGACGCTGACCTTCCAATATCACTTCACGCAGTTCGGCGCCTTCAAGCCCTATATCGGCGCTGGCGTGAACTACACCTGGTTCTTCAGCCAGAGTGCCAGCGGCGTGGGCGTGACGAGCAGCCGTCTGAAAGACGCCGCGGCGCCGGTGCTGCAGTTCGGCTTCGACTACATGATCGACAAGCATTGGGGCTGGAACGTCGACGTGAAGAAGATGTGGATGCGTCCGGATTGGGAAGGCACGCTGGCCAGCGGCGCGGCGATCACCGGTCAGGTCAAGCTCGATCCGTGGCTGGTTGGCACCGGCATCACCTACAAGTTCTGATCCTTTCGATCTCTCACTGTGTGACTGAAGGGCCGATGTCAGTCGGCCCTTCTTTTTTGCGATTTTGCCGTGCCACTGTTGCTTTCGGCGCTCCCATCCTGTTGGGTGCCCCGCTCCACACCACCGCACCATCAGGACAACATCATGGACATCAAGGTCAGGGATTCGAACGGCGCACTGCTCGCTGAAGGCGATACCGTCACGCTGATCAAGGACCTCAAGCTGAAAGGCTCGTCCACCGTGCTCAAGCGCGGCACCGTGATCAAGAACATCCATCTGACCGATAATGAAGACGAGATCGAAGGCCGCACCGACAAGGTGAAAGGCCTGGTGCTGCGCACGGAATTTCTGAAGAAGGCGTGACGGCTACGATATCACTCCCGGCCTTCCTCATGCTCTCGGAACGTCGATAGCCGCGACAGGAATGCCAGCATCAGTCCGATGCCGCAGATCGAGAACAGCATTGTGAAGATCTTGGCGATGGCGGTGGTTGGCGACAGCGTGGCGTCGCCGACGGTGGTGAGCGCCATCGCGCTGAAATAGGCGGCGTCGATCCACGGCCAGCCTTCCACGGCGTGAAAGAACACGGCGCCGCCGGTCATGGCGATGGCCAGCAAAAACAGGATCGCGCGAAATTCGGGATCGCGCAGACCGCGGCGGAAGCCGGCCAGCAAGCGCATCAGACCAAGCCAGAGAGATGCCATCGTCGCCACTCCATGCGTTGCCGTCCATGCGCGATGTCGCAGGATTCGATGGCGTTTGGAAAGTGAAGATTATGCGTCGGGCGCGACCATGAACCTTGCCTTACCTCTGCAGCACCAAGGGAGGCACCGCTCAGGCGGGATCCTTTACGCATAAGCGGAGTACATGATGGCGAACGAGTTCAGGTTCGAAGACTATCCCGATGCGATGACATTCAAGCCGGTGACGGAGAAGGCGATTGCAGCTTTTGCCGCCGAGCAGGGTATCGAATTCTCATCCGACTATACGGCGTTTCTGAAAGCGAATAACGGCTTCTATTTCGATCTCGACACAGCCAGCCCGCTGGCTGATGGCGTCGAGACATTCGATTCAATTCGCTATCTGCACGGCCTCGATACCGGCTTCGAATATAACGACATAGGGGTATTCTTGGCCAAAGCCGATCTCTGGGACCAAGCGTTTCGTGCGTTCTGCTATCCGGTGGCGGAAAGTCACGGCGGCGATCCGATCGTCGAAATCTACAAGGGTAAGGCGAAGGGCAAGATCTACTTCGTCGATCACGAGGTCATCCCGGACATCAGCGAACTGGCTGATGCAGGCGTGAACCTGGAGAATGCCGACGACGTCCTCGCTTACATGATCGACAGACAGGGCTGCTTCATCGAAGTCGCCACGTCGTTCTCGAATTTCATCGGCAAGCTGGTGGCATATGACGATGACGGCAGCATCAATGTCAGCATCCGTCGCCCGCTGGCGTAAGCGGGCGGCGCATCACCTGAAACAAAAACGCGGCGGGATGAACCGCCGCGTTTTCAATTCTGTCCTTGCCGCCGCGCATCTGCGCGCAGCGCAGCCGCTTATTCGTCGTCGTCCTGCTTCTTGCTGCCGCCGATGCCCTTCAGCTTGGCGAACACGGCGTCGACATTGAGGTCGCCGCTGCCGCTCTCGGCGGTCTCCAGCTCATCCTTGCGGGTGGTTTCCGAGGCCGGCAGTAGGGTCGCGCCGCCGTAAGCCTGGTCGGTCGGTTTTTCCTTGGCCGCGCGCTGCACCTCGAAATCGAGTTCGATCTGCGAGCACAGGCCGAGGGTCACCGGATCCATCGGGGTGAGGGTCGAGGCATTCCAGTGGGTGCGGTCGCGGATCGAGGCGATGGTGGTCTTGGTGGTGCCGACCAAGCGCATGATCTGGCTGTCTTTCAGCTCGGCATGGTTACGCACGAGCCACAGGATCGCGCTCGGGCGCTCATGACGGCGCGACACCGGGGTGTAGCGCGGGCCCTTCTTCTTGGCGGCTGGCGGCAGGATCACCTTGCTCTCTTCGAGCTTGAGCCGATAATTCTTGTCCTTCTCGCCCTTTTCGATCTCATCGCGGGTCAGCTGCCCGTTGGAAATCGGGTCCATGCCCTTGATCCCCTGGGCGGCGTCGCCGTCGGCAATGGCGCGGATCTCGAGCGGGTGCATCTTGGTGAAATCGGCGACCTGATCGAAGGTCAGCGCCGTATTGTCGACCAGCCACACGGCCGTCGCCTTTGGCATCAGCGGGGCATTGCTCATGGCACATCTCCTTTGCGCTTCGCCCACCTCTTTCGGAGGCGAAGCCGTCTGGTCATCGGTGATGACGGGAATTAAGGCTCTATATAATCTGTCAGAGGGCAACCGCGCAATGCCCGGCAGTTCGGCCTTGACAGCGCCGCAAACCGGCCCCAAGTCCTTATTCAGACAAGCTCTTTGGCTGAATTTTGCCAATCTGACCCATAGCACCTGCCATTTTGGTGCCCAGGCCCCTGGATCGCCCCGATATGACGACCAAACCGTCCCTGAAAATCGTTCTTTGTTCGCCGCGCGGCTTCTGCGCAGGCGTCGTCCGGGCGATCGATACGGTCGAACGCGCACTCGCCATCCATGGCGCACCGGTCTATGTCCGGCATGAGATCGTCCATAACAAGTATGTGGTGGACAGCCTGAAGACCAAGGGCGCGATTTTCGTCGAGGAACTCGCCGAAATCCCGGACAACACCTCCGCGCCGGTAGTATTTTCCGCCCATGGCGTGCCGAAATCGGTTCCTGAGGATGCCCGTCAGCGCAATTTCTTCTCGCTGGACGCAACCTGCCCGCTGGTCACCAAGGTGCACCGCGAGGCGGCGATCCACTTCAAGCGCGGTCGTGAGATCCTGCTGATCGGGCATTCGCACCATCCGGAAGTGGTCGGCACCGTCGGCCAGCTGCCGCCTGGTGCTGTGCAGCTCATCGAGACCGCTGGAGACGCACAGACCTTCCAGCCGAAGGATCCGAACAATCTCGCTTTCGTGACCCAGACGACGCTGTCGATCGACGACACCGCCGAGATCGTCGAAGTGCTGAAGAGCCGCTTCCCCACGATCAACGGGCCGCACAAGGAAGACATTTGCTACGCCACCACCAACCGCCAGCTTGCCGTGAAGAAGGTGGCGCCGGTGGTCGATGCGCTGATCGTAGTCGGCGCGCCGAACTCGTCGAACTCGCAGCGTCTGCGCGAAGTGGCCGAGCGCGAGGGCTGCAGGGTTTCGGTGTTGGCACAGCGCGCCAGCGATCTCGACTGGAGCATGTTCGAGGGCATCACCAGCCTCGGCATCACGGCAGGCGCCTCGGCGCCGGAAGTGATCGTCGAAGAGATCATGGACGCCTTCGCGCAGCGTTATGAGCTGCATGTGGAGACGGTGTCGGCTGCTGAAGAAAACGAATTCTTCCCGCTGCCGCGTTCGCTGCGTCCCGAGGCCGCGGCGTAACCGCGATGGCGGTCTATACCGATGTTGCCGCCGATGATCTCGCGGACTTCCTGAAGAGCTACGATGTGGGCGAATTGCTCTCCTACAAGGGCATCGCCGAAGGCGTCGAGAATTCCAACTTCCTGATGCACACCTCCAAGGGCGCGTATATCCTCACGCTCTATGAGAAGCGCGTCGAGGCGGATGACCTGCCTTACTTCCTCGGTCTGATGGCGCATCTGTGCGCGCGCGGCGTGAATTGCCCGCAGCCGCAGAAGAATCGCGACGGTGCGGTCTATGCATCGCTCGCCGGCCGGCCCGCCGCGATCATCAACTTTCTCGAAGGCATGTGGCCGCGTCGTCCCAATGCGATGCATTGCGCCGGTGTCGGCGAAGCGCTGGCGAGGATGCATGTCGCCGGGCGCGATTTCCCGCTGGTGCGCAAGAACAACCTGTCGGTCGATGGCTGGCGCGGTTTGCTCGACCTCGCAGCACCGCGCGCCGATACGGTTCAGCCCGGGCTGCGCGCTTTCCTGCAGACCGAACTCGACTATCTTGCCGCGCATTGGCCGAGCGATCTGCCGGAAGGCGTGATCCATGCTGATCTGTTTCCGGACAACGTGTTCTTTCTCGGCGACAAGCTCTCCGGCCTGATCGACTTCCCGTTCGCCTGCAATGATATGCTGGCCTACGACGTGGCGATCTGCCTGAACGCCTGGTGCTTCGAGCCGGACCTGTCGTTCAATGCCACCAAGGCGCGCGCCTTCCTCAATGCCTATGAGGCGGTGCGTCCGTTGACTGGTGCCGAGCGCGCGGCGTTTCCGCTGCTGGCGCGCGGCGCGTCGATCCGCTTCCTGCTGACGCGGCTGGTGGATTTCCTCAATGTGCCGGAAGGCGCCTTCGTGAAGCCGAAGGATCCGGTCGAGTATGTCCGCAAGCTGCGCTTCCACCAGTCGGTGACGTCGATGGCCGACTACGGCGTCGAAGCGGCGAGGCAGCCCGCGTGACCACTGCGACCCCTGTGACGATCTATACCGACGGCGCCTGCTCGGGAAATCCCGGCCCCGGCGGCTGGGGCGCGATCCTTCGTTTCGGCGATGCCGAGAAGGAGCTGAAGGGCGGTGAGGCGCACACCACCAACAACCGCATGGAGCTGATGGCGGCGATCTCGGCGCTGGAAGCGCTGAAGAAGCCGTGCTCGGTGGATCTGCACACCGACAGCCAGTATCTGCGCAACGGCATCATGAGCTGGATTCACGGCTGGAAGAAAAACGGCTGGAAGACGTCGGACAAGAAGCCGGTGAAGAATGTCGACCTGTGGCAGCGCCTCGACGCCGCGCTGAAGACCCATGACGTGCGCTGGCACTGGGTCAAGGGCCATGCCGGCCATGCCGAGAACGAACGCGCCGATCAGCTGTCGCGGGACGGGCTGGCGGAGAACCGGGGCAGGTAGAAGCGGGGACGGCATTTTGCGCCGACTGCACACCAAACTCCGCCGTCATGCCCGGCGAATGCCGGGTATCCACGTCTTGGCCCGCGGCGAGACGTGGATGGCCGGGACATCTAGCGAAGGTTCGCTTCGCGCTGCCCGGCCATGACGGAGTTCGTGGTTCTCTAATCGAAGATCTCAGCTCAGAGCTGACCCAGCAGCGTGTCGCCGCCGGAGACTTCGACCTTGCCCGGTGCCGGCTCGAGGTTGAGCTTGGTCACCTTGCCGTCTTCGACCAGCATCGAATAGCGATGCGAGCGGATGCCGAGGCCGTTGCCGGATGCGTCGAGCTCCATGCCGATCGCCTTGGTGAAGTCGGCATTGCCGTCGGCGAGGAACACCGCTTCGTCGCGCAGATCGGTGTCTTTCTTCCAGGCGTTCATCACGAACACGTCGTTGACGGAGATGATCGCGATGGTGTCGACGCCCTTGTCCTTGATGGCATAGGCGTTGAGGAAGATGCTCGGCAGATGCATCTTGTGGCAGGTGCCGGTATAGGCGCCGGGCACTGCGAACAGCGCCACTTTCTTGCCCTTGAAGATGTCGTCGGTGGTCTTCACGGCCGGACCTTCGGAGGTCATGACACGGAGCTTGGACTCGGGCAGCTTGTCGCCAACTTGAATGGTCATTGTCGATCTCTCCTGAAATGCGGGTGAGTGTGTTTAGACCGGCTGCATGACGCGGGCAATATTGGGCGCTGCGCAAAACTTGGCCTGCTGCGCGCATCCCGATGACGTCACCCGCCGAAGCCGCCGGCATCGAGAAACGCCTGTTCCTCCGCCGTGGTGCTGCGCCCCAGCACCCGGTTACGGTGCGGGAAGCGGCCGAAGCGCCGGATGATGTCGGCGTGCTCGTCGGCGAATTTCAGATTGTCGGTCTCGCCGGTGGCGCGAAACAGCGCGCAGCAGCGCTCCTGATCGGCGAGGTCTTCCGAATGCATCAGTGGCATATAGACGAACTGCTGCATCTGCTGGTCGACGCGCTGATCGACGCCGCGCGCGACGGCCTTGATCGTGAGGTCGCAAGCGAGGCGATCGCTGGAAAAAGCGCGCGGGTCGTTGCGGAACATGTTGCGGGGAAACTGGTCGAGCACGAGGATCAAAGCGAGCGTGCCCTCGTCACTGGCCTCCCATGACGCAAGGTTGCCTGCGACGGCCTCATCCCACAGCGCGCGAAAGCGGCGGGTGATCTCGGCATCGAAATCGTCGTTCTTGGCGTACCAGCGGTCCCAGCCGGCGTCTGTCCAGAAGGCGATGATGTCGGCAGGAGTCGTTGCAGTCATGCTGAAATCCATAGGGTGGGCCATGCGAAAGCGGGCCCACCCTATAGCAGTGTGTCAGGCCGCTGAGGCCTGCTTCTTCTCGTCGCGGAGTTCGCGGCGCAGGATCTTGCCGACATTGGTCTTCGGCAAAGCGGTGCGGAATTCGATCTGTTTCGGCACCTTGTAATTGGTGAGCTGGGTGCCGCAGAACTTGATGATGTCCTCGGCGGTGACGTTCGGATCCTTCTTGACGACGAAGGCCTTCACCGCCTCGGTGGTCTTCGGATCGGGCACGCCGATCACGGCGCATTCCAGCACGCCGGGATGGCTGGCGATGACGTCCTCGACCTCGTTCGGATAGACGTTGAAGCCCGAGACCAGCACCATGTCCTTCTTGCGATCGACGATCTTGGTGAAACCGTCGGGGCTCATGATGCCGATATCGCCGGTGCGGAAGAAACCGTCCGCGGTCATCACCTTGGCGGTCTCGTCCGGCCGGTTCCAGTAGCCCGACATGATCTGCGGACCCTTGGCGCAAATCTCGCCAGGCTCGCCGAGCGGCACTTCGTTGCCGTCGTCGTCGCGGATCGAGATCCAGGTCGATGGCACCGGCACGCCGATCGAGCCGTTGAACTGATCGACATCGGCCGGGTTGCAGGTCAGCGTCGGCGAGGTTTCCGACAGGCCGTAGCCTTCGGCGACGAAGCAGCCGGTCGTCTTCAGCCAGCGCTCGGCCACCGCCTTCTGCACCGCCATGCCGCCGCCGTTGGAAATCTTCAGCTTGGAGAAGTCCACCTGGTCGAAACCGGGCGTATTCAGCAGGCCGTTATAGAGCGTGTTGACGGCCGGGAAGCTGTTGACCTGATACTTCATCAGCTCCTTCACGAAGCCCGGCATATCGCGCGGGTTCGGGATCAGGAGGTTGACGCCGCCGGCGCGCACGGCAAGCAGGAAGCAGGCCGTCAGCGCGAAGATATGATACAGCGGCAGCGCGCAGACGATGAAGAGTTGGTCCACATGCGGCGGCTTGCGCAGTGCCGGCTGCAGCCAGGCATCGTTCTGCAGCACATTGGCCAGGATGTTGCGATGGCGCAGCGTCGCGCCCTTGGAAACGCCGGTGGTGCCGCCGGTATATTGCAGGAAGGCGACGTCGTCGGGCCCGAGCACCGGCTTCTTCATCTTCATGCTGCGGCCGGCGGAGACTGCATCGTTGAACCAGACAGCGCCCGGCAATTCGTAAGCCGGCACCATCTTCTTCACGCGGCGGACCACGAGATTGACGATCACGCCCTTGAAGCCGAGCATGTCGCCCATGCTGCCGAGGATGACGTGCTTCACATTGGTTTTGGCGATCACCTGCTGCACGGTCGAGGCGAAGTTCTCCAGCACGATGATGGCTTCGGCACCGGAATCCTTGAGCTGATGCTCGAGCTCGCGCGGCGTGTAGAGCGGGTTGACGTTGACCACAGCATAGCCGGCGCGCAGCACGGCGGAGGTGGCGATCGGATATTGCAGCACGTTCGGCATCATCAGCGCGACACGGGCGCCCTTGGCGAGGCCCTTGCTCTGCAGATAGGCGCCGAGCGCCAGGGACATTTCGTCGAGCTCACGATAGGTGATCGACTTGTCCATGCAGATGAAGGCTTTGCGATCGCGGAATTTGGCAAAGCTCTCTTCGAGCAGATCGACCAGCGACGGATACAGGCTGACGTCGATGTCGGCTGGCACGCCTGCCGGATATTGTTTGAGCCAGATACGCTCCATGACACTTCCCCCTCGATTTGATTATTTCGTCGAAGTATTGAGCAAAGCTGCCCTTGATAGCAAGGCGCGGCGCAACATGACGCAGCCGGAAACCGGCCGCGTTAACGATGATAGTTGAGCCTTGTCGACGAAGGTCTAAGTGCGCGGAGCTGCCGCAGCCGGCTTGGCTTCGCCGGTGGTAGCCTTCGGTGCGGGTTTGGCCGCTGCCTTCGGCTTGGCCGGCGTTGTGGCCGGAGCGGCGGTGGCTGCCGTGGCAGCAGCGGGTTTGGCGGCTGCTGGCTTAGCCGCAGCGGCCGGTTTCGGCGCGGCTGCATCCGGTTTCACCGCTGCCTGTTTTGCAGCCGGTTTGGCCGCAGGTTTCGCGGCTGGTTTCGCCTCGGCCGATGCCGCGGTTTTGGCGTCCTTGCTGTCGGCTGCCGCATCAGGCTTCTTGGCGGCGGTCTTGGTGCCCTTCTTGCCCTTGGGCTTCGGCGTCTGCCGGGCTTCTTCCACCGCATTGGCGGCGATCAGGTCGGCACCGGTCTTCTTCGGCCCAATATAAACGATCACCGGCTCGACCGGTGCGGCAGCTGCGGCGATCATGTCGACCGGGCGCAGCGTTGGCGGCTGCAGGCCGGCGGTGAAGAACGACATGGCCTGGCTGCTGGCTTCGTTGCTGGCGACGACTTCATCATCGGCGTCGCTGGCCGGGCGCTTACGTTTCGGTCCGCACATCTCGTCGCGCAGGTTGGGCGGTGCAGCGTCGATCGGTGCGAGGGCATCCACGGTGCCGAGCGCCGGCTGCAGCCAGGTCAGGCCGCCTGTGCCGGTGTTGAAGCCGCGTTCCAGCAGCTGCGCGGCCTTGACGGCGCGCGCCTGGCCGGACGAGGCGCCGAGCACCACCGCGATCAGCCGCTTGTTGCCGCGGGTGGCGGTGGCGACAAGATTGTAGCCGGAGGCGCAGATGAAACCGGTCTTCATGCCGTCGGCGCCGGGATAGCGGCCGATCAGCTTGTTGAAGTTCGGCGTGATGCGGCGGCCGAATTTGATCGCGGGAATATGGACGAAATATTCGTATTCCGGCAGGTCGCGAATGATCGCACGCGCAAGGATCGCGAGGTCGCGCGCCGAGGTCACCTGTTCGTCCGCGGGCAGGCCGTTCGGATTGACATAGTGGGTTTGCGTCATGCCGAGCTTCTGCGCCGTGGCATTCATCATCGCGGAAAATCCGTCGACGGAGCCGCCGACGCCTTCGGCGAGCACGACGGCCATGTCGTTGGCCGACTTCACCATCATCATCTTCAACGCGTTATCGATGGTGACCTGCGTGCCGGCCTTGAAGCCCATCTTGGATGGCGACTGTGCGGAGGCGATCGGCGACACTGTCACCACCGTGTCGAGGTTGATGCGTCCCTGCTTCACCGCCTGCAGCGTGACATAGGTCGTCATCAGCTTGGTGACGGAGGCGGGGTGCCACGGATAGGTCGCGTTCTCGGCCTGCAGGACCTTGCCGGTATCGGCTTCGACAAGCAGAAGCGCTTCAGCACTGGCCGTGCGCGGCGCAGTCACGCCGAGCGCAAGTGCCGCGGCGAGAATGAACCAGTTGAGTGATAGCAGGCGGCGCGATGCGAAGTGAAACTGCACTATCCGATTCCGGTCCTTTGCGGCCCGCCTGCAGTGCTCCAGCACCGCGCGCAGCAATTCTTGGATTTGAGGTTCGGGGCTCTCATGTCGGTCTGCCGTCACGCGGTGACGGCTGCAAACCTATACCGGCCGAGAGCATCAGAACAGTGGCGAGCCGGTTAAATCGGTGATGAAAGGGGCCAAATTTCGACCGGTTCTCCAAAGACATCAAAGGGGTTCGGCGACATCGGGCAGGGCCATGCTGGCGCGTGCGTCCTCCTGAACCATGAACTGGGCGGCGGCCAGACTGGCGAAATAGCCGCCCTGCATCACGAGTTCATCGAAAGTTCCCGCTTCGATCACGCGGCCGTTCTCAAATACGAGGATGCGCGTGGCGTTGCGGATGGTGGACAGCCTGTGCGCGATCACGAAGGTGGTGCGGCCCTTCATCACTTCATCGAGAGCGACGTTGAGCTTGGCCTCGGTCACGGCATCGAGCGCGCTGGTGGCCTCGTCGAGGATCAGGATCGGCGGATCCTTCAGCAGCGCACGGGCGATCGACAGCCGTTGCCGCTCGCCGCCGGACAGCATGCGGCCACGTTCGCCGGCATTGGTGTTGAAACCGTTATCGCTGCGTTCGATGAAATCGAGCGCCTGGGCGCGGGCAGCGGCAATGCGCAACTCTTCGTCCGTCGCATCCGGCTTGCCGACGCGCAGGTTGTCGGCGATGGAGCGATTGAACAGCAGCGCCTCCTGAAACACGACGCCGATGTTTCGGCGCAGGCCCGACAGGGTGAGTGCACGGACATCCATACCGTCGATCGAGATGATGCCGGATTGCGGGTCGAAGGCCCGGTGCAGCAGTGCGATAGCGGTGGATTTGCCCGCGCCGGTGGCGCCGACGAGGGCGATGGTCTCGCCGGGCAGCGCCGTGAAGGACAGATCCGCGATGGCCGGCCGCTTGCCGTCATAGGAGAACGACACGTCGTTGAATTCGACCATGCCCTGCAGCCGGCCGGGATCCATGGCGTCGATGCGGTCGCGCACCGCGGGTACTGCATCGAGGACGTTCATGAAATCGCGCAGCCGCGGTGCTTCCATGAAGATGGTGTTGATGAAGGAGACCACCTGTTCGAGCTTCTGGATCAGCATCGTCGCAAAACTGACGAACATCACGATTTCGCCGACGGTGGTGAGACCTTGCTGATGCAGCGCGATGCCGACGGTGAAGATCGCCAGCACCGTGATGGTGGTGGAGGCGCGCGTCATCACCGAGACCAGTGCCCACCACGACAGCACCGGCATCTGCTTTTCGAGCAACTGGCTGGAGACGCCGCGCAGGCCCTGTACCTCGGCATCGATGCGCGTGAAGCTCTGCACCAGCGCGACATTGCCCAGCGCGTCGGAGGCGCGCGCGGAAAGGTCGCCGTAATGCTCCTCGACGTCGCTCTGCATGCCCGATGTCTTGCGCACGACCATGGTGGTCAGCACCGTGAATACGACGCACAGGATCACGAGCAGGATCGCCAGCCGCCAGTTCAGATAGATCGACAGCGGCAGCAGCACGAACAGCGAGACGATGGAGGCGAAGTGCTCGCGGAAGAAGCCGAGCCAGACGCGCCAGAGGGCATCGGTGCCGGCCAGCATCACTTTCATCAGGCGTCCTGAATGCGTGCCGGTGTGGAAGGTCAGCGGCAGTTGCATGATGTGTTCGAAATAATCGGTCAGCACCGCCTGGCGCTGGCGATGCGCGAGGCGATCCGCATGAAGCGCCACCACCGCGCCGCAGACGATGGTGAACAGGCCGAACGCAACCCAGGCCGCCAATAGCGGCCAGGGCGATGCGCTGTCCGTCTGCATCGCGGCCGTCGAGAGATTGCCGGAGAGCACGTCGATGATCCGGCCGAACAGCACCGGTTCGGCGAATTGCGCGCCGGCCAGCAGCAGGTTGGCGCCCGCCAGGATCCAGCCAAGGCGCCTCTCCTTGCCGAGCAGCTCCAGCACACGGGTGTAAAGACGGATCATGGGAGGTCACTCAGCGCAGCGCGAACGGGATAACCGATTGCACACAGTCTAGGCGGGGATGGCAGCCGAATACAGCTTCGGGAAAAGTTGTTCAGTTGAACTTCTTCAGTTCATCTTGCGGCCGACCGAGCCCGGCAGGAAGCTGTCGTCGAAGATGTCCGCGGCTGAGGGCCGCTTCTTGAAGGTAAAATCTTCGGCGATCTCGTTGAGCGACGCCTCAAAGCGTGCGGCGTCGATGCCACCCAGCCCGTCGCGGCGGACGTCGTCGGTCAGGATATTGTCGGTAATGGCAATGTGGAGCCGCGTCAGTTCGAGCTCGCGCGAACCATTCTCCATCTGGGTCATGACGTCGGTGATCGCCTTGGCCGGGTCCTGGATCGCCAACTGCGTCCCGGCGGTGACGGCACGAATGAATGCTTTCACGGCCTCAGGTCTGGCGGCAGCGAATTTCGGATTGACGATCAGCGTGAGGCCATAGGCGGCGGAGCCGAACTCGGCGAAACGAAACACCGCCAGGTCATCGGCGGGGACGCCGCGGTCGCGCAGGTTGACCGCCGAAAGATAGGAGAAGCCGGTGACCGCATCGACCTGACCGGCCGAGAGCATCGGTTCGCGCACCGCGGCGCTGATCCTCTCCAGCTTCACGGCTGCAAGCTTGATGTTGTTGCGCTTGGCCAGTGCCGGCCATAGCCGGATCGCGAGATCGCGATCAGCGACCCCAAGCACTTTTCCTTCAAGGCTACCGAGCGAGATCACGCCGCGGCTCTTGCGGGCGACGATGGCATAGGGTGCTACGTTGAGCAGTACGAAGACGGCTTTCACCGTCGCGGCGTCGGTGTCGCCGCGATAGCGGATCAACGCATTGAGATCGGCCAACGCCATGTCGCAGGCGCCGGAAGCGATCCGCGCGATGGCCTCCTTCGATCCCGCGGCCACGGTGGTGGTTACATTCAAGTTCTCGGCCCGGTACAGGCCGCGGGCATCGGCGAGCACGAAAGGTGCGGCAATCGCATCGACTGCGCGATCGAGCGCAAACTGGATATTGGTCGGTGCTTTGTCGTCAGGCGCCTTGTCGTCAGCAGCGGCGTGTCCCGATGATGCGCAAAAAGCGACGGAGCCCAGCGCACTCAGCGAGAGGAGGACATGCCGCCGGGAAATGTTGGTCGCGTTTCTGGGCATCAAGATACTTAACGACTGACGGACCGGCAGTTACCCCGCCGGGCATGTCTGATTGATGGCGCCATGGTGCGACATCTTGCGCGTCGTTTCTAACCGTAAAAGGCTGAACGGGAGATGACTGCCCCGATTTGGACACCGATCGTTCAGCTGCCGTTGGGGTTGGGGAACTCATAGTGGCCGAAGTGGTTGGCTATACAGAGGCCCACAGGGCCAGACGACCACGGAGGACATTGAGATGTTCGTACGAAATGGATTGTTTAATAAGACCGGCCGCGCCGCCATCGTGGCGACCGTCGCGGCCATGACGATCTCGGCAATTGCGCCGACCGGAGCAATCGCGGCGCCTGTCGCCAAGAGCACGAGCCAGGCTGTGGCAACTCACGGCATCAGCGATGCGACCGATTTCAGCAGCGCGCGTCGTCGCCATTATCGCGGTGGCGGCAATGCGGCCGGCCTTGCGGCCTTTGGCGCCATCGTCGGTACGATTGGCGCAATCGCTGCAACGCAGAGCCGTCGCGACTATTACTACGATAATGGCCCGGGCTACGGCTACTACGGCGGTGGCCCAGCCTATTATGACGGCGGTCCTGCCTATTACGGTGGCGTACCGTATCGCGGCTACGGCGGTGGTCATGGTTATGATAATTCGCGTCGGATGACCTGGTAGTTCGCGATCGGTCACAACTTATTTCGTCATGCAACTGTCACTTAACTATCAAACGCCGGTCGCGCTTGCGGCCGGCGTTTTGACGTCGTTGCAGACACTTGAAAGCCAGGCGTTAACGCGCTGGCCACGGCTTTGGGATAGTGTAGTTGCATGAGTGATTCGCTCGACCGGCTTTATCAGGCGGTGATCGCGGCCAAGGATCTCGATCCATCGGTCTCGCGAACGGCCCGGCTTTATCAGCAGGGGCCGGAAAAGATGGCGAAGAAGCTGGCCGAGGAGGCCATCGAGGTCGTCATCGATGCGATCAACCGCAAGCCGGACGCCGTGATCCGTGAAAGCGCCGATCTTCTCTACAATTTGACTGTATTGTGGGCGGCCGCGGGCGTGCGTCCTGAGCAGGTCTGGGCCGAGATGAGCCGGCGTGAAGACATGCTCGGTATCGCCGAAAAGCTCCCGAAACCGCCGAAACGGCCCAAATCCATCGAGCAAAGCGCTGCGCGGCGGCCAATTGTCGCGCTCGAAGGTCGTCGCCTTCGCAAGTTGAGTTAAGCTTTTCATCTCGCGCGTGTCAGCCCAGCCATAGACAAATCGGCGTCAGGATGGTTCATCGCGAACCATGCTCAGACGAATGTATGACTGGTGTATCGACGCCGCCCACAAGCCCTATGCCCTCTGGATTTTGGGCATCGTGTCCTTCGCGGAAAGTTCGTTCTTTCCGGTGCCGCCGGATGTGATGCTGATTCCGATGGCGCTGGCCCGGCCACAGAAGGCTTGGCTCTATGCGGGCATCTGCACCATTACCTCAGTGCTTGGCGGCGTGGTGGGATATCTCATCGGCGCGGTGCTGTATGACTCCGTCGGCCAATGGGTCATTCATTTCTATGGCTATGGCGACAAGGTCGAGGCATTCCGCGCCGGCTATGCCGAATATGGCGCATGGATCATCCTGCTGAAGGGGTTGACGCCGATCCCCTACAAGCTTGTCACCATCACGTCAGGCTTCGCCAACTATAATATCTGGATGTTCATCGCGCTGTCGGTGGTTGCCCGTGGCGTGCGCTTCTATGTCGTCGCCATCCTGCTCAACCGGTACGGCGTGTGGATTCGCGAGACCATCGAGAAGCGTCTGGGTCTGTGGGTTGCGCTGGGCGTCGGCGTTTTGGTGCTCGGCTTCATCATCGCATTCCGGCTGTTCTAGATCAGGATGCTTCCCCCGGCGCAGGTGCCGGGATACATTTCGCATCATGTTCGATTTGACCTGTCTGTTGGCTCCGGTAACCCGCAACTGCGTCGTCGCTGCGATCGCGGCGCTGGCCGTGGGCGCAGCTACGATGTGCGCCTGGTCGCAGGCGATGCAGCAGCAACCGGCGCCGCAGAAATCGATCACGATTCAGGTTGTCCCGGCTCCCTCGGCCGCACCCCCGCCTGCCGCGGCTTTCGCGCCGGCTCCGATGGCTGAACAGGCGCCGCCGCCGTCACCGCCCCCGGCGCCCGAGAATCCCGGCCTGTTCAACGAGATCGGCAAGCTGTTCAAGAATTCCACCTCGCTGCTGCCGTCGCTGCCCACCATGCCGTCGCTCGGCACCGACAGCCTGACCAAGCTGAACACGGTGGTGAAGGGACGGGTGGCTTGTCCGGTCGCTGCCAATGGCGCACCCGACTGCAAGGCGGCCTCAGACAAACTGTGTCAGAGCAAGGGCTTCAAGGACGGCAAGAGCCTCGACACCGACGCCGCGCAAAGCTGCTCGCCCAGGGCCATGATCCCCGGCCGCGCGCCGGAGCCGGGTGACTGCAAGACGGAAAATTACGTCACCCAGGCGCTCTGCCAGTAGGTCTATGCCGGCAACAGACCCGCTGCGCGATAGCTCTCGATGAGCGTGTCATAGAGCGAGACATCCGCGCGGCTTCTTGCCATCAGCTGGGCGCCGGTGATGGCGGCGAAGATAGCGCGCGCACGCGGTCCGCTCTTCTCAGGGCTCGCGGCGGTCACAGCGGTGAGAACCTTGCTCAGCCATGCCACATTGATATCCGTGAAGGTCCGGATCTCTTTCTTCACCGGCTCCGGCAGGTCGTCATATTCGGCGGCCATGAAGCTGCAGAGGCACATGCGGTTGCCGCTCTCCAGCGCCTTGCGGAACGTGCCGGGATATTGGCGCAGGCACGCGGCCGGATCGGTGGACTCGGCCTGCAACGTCTCCAGATAGGCGGCCGAGTCCTCCCAATAGCGCCTGGCAACCGCGGCGCCGAGATCGGCCTTGCTCGGGAAGTGGTGGTAGATGCTCGCAGCCTTAATGCCGACCTCTGCCGCGAGATCGCGGAAATTCAGGCCGCTATAGCCATGGGACTGCGCAGTGAGCTTGGCTGCCGCCAGGATGGCTTCTCTGGAATTCGAACTCATGTCCCGGTCTCACAACCCCGTGTTTGCGGCCTACCAAGTGATAGATAGGCGTTGCCGCCTGTAAATCAAAGCCGTAAATCACCCTACCAACTGATAGGTAGGATAAACTAATGAATACTCAGATCTCCAATGGCAACGCGACAAAGCTCCCGATGATGACGATTCACGACTGGAGCACAGGGCCTTACCCGGCGCGCGTCCGGATCGCGGTGGCCGAGAAGAAGCTTCGATCGCGCATCAATTTTGTGTCGGTCGATCTCACCAAAGGCGAGCACAAGAAGCCGGCGTTTCTCGCCAAGAACTACTCAGGCACGCTGCCGGTGCTCGAACTCGACGACGGCACTTTCATTGCCGAATGCACGGCCATTACCGAATATCTCGACGGACTTGACGGCTCCCCCACGCTCACCGGCGGCACGCCGCGCGACACGGGCTTGATCCACATGATGAGCAAGCGTGCCGAGCTGGAGCTGCTCGACGCCATCAGTGTCTATTTCCATCACGCAACACCGGGGCTCGGACCCCACGTCGAGATCTATCAAAATGCCGAGTGGGGTTTCCGCCAGCGCGACAAGGCGCTCAGGGGAATGGCGTACTTTGACGGGGTGTTGAAAAAGCAGCCATTCATCGCCGGCAATTTTTTCTCGATGGCCGATATCACGGTAATTGGCGGTTTGATCTTCGCCGGTCTCGTGAAGCTCGAGGTGCCTGCGGAGTACGAGGCTCTCCACGCCTGGTACGCAAGGATGAACCAGCGTCCCAGCGTCAAGAACCGTGTGACGATGTCAGATCCGGCTTGATCGGGCGCTTGCCGATAATCGATCAGTCATCCTGATAATGGGGCGCCACCTGGATAATGTGGTGCCCCATTATTCCGCGTACCGGACGAACGCCGCTCGGGGTCCGGCTTTTTTCTCCCGCAGCGCAATTGCCATCAGCCCCACGCTTCTGGCATCGTCCGCCCGCACCCGGATCGACCGGGGGCAGGCGCGCAGGATCGCGCACAAATCAAGAAAAGAAGTCGAGGAATTTCCCATGTCGATGCCGGCTTTGTTCAAGAACCGCCTGTCGCTGCCCGTGATCGGTTCGCCGCTATTCATCATTTCGGTGCCGGATCTCGTCATCGCGCAGTGCAAGGCCGGTATCGTCGGCGCGTTTCCCGCGCTGAATGCGCGTCCGGCGGCGCTGCTCGACGAATGGCTGCACCGGATCAAGGAAGAACTCGCCGCGCATGACAAGGCGCATCCGGATCGGCTCTCCGCACCCTTCGCGGTCAACCAGATCGTGCACAAGTCCAACAACCGGCTCGAGCAGGACATGGCGCTTTGCGAAAAGCATAAAGTGCCGATGATGATCACCTCGCTTGGCGCGCGTGAAGAACTCAATCAGGCGGCCCATGCCTGGGGCGGCATCGTGTTTCATGACGTCATCAATCAGCGTTTCGCGCACAAGGCGATCGAGAAGGGGGCTGACGGCCTGATCCTCGTTGCGGCAGGCGCCGGCGGTCATGCTGGCGAGATTTCGCCGCTCGCGTTCGTCGCCGAGACCCGGCAGTGGTTCGACGGTCCGATCGCGCTGTCGGGCGCCATCGCCAACGGTCGCGCCATTCGCGCCGCGCGTATCCTCGGTGCCGACTTCGCCTATATCGGTTCGGCCTTCATCGCCACTACCGAAGCGAATGCGGTGCCTGGCTACAAGGACATGATCGCGGCTTCCGGCTCGGAAGACATCGTCTATTCGAATCTCTTCACCGGCGTTCACGGCAACTACCTGAAGCCGTCCATCGTCGCCGCCGGCATGGATCCGGACAATCTGCCGGAGTCCGATCCGACCAAGATGAATTTCGGCACCGACGCCAGTGGCGAGCGTGCCAAGCCAAAGGCCTGGAAGGAGATCTGGGGCAGCGGCCAGGGCATCGGCAGCGTGTCGAAGGTCGTGCCGGTGGCCGAGCTCGTTGCGCGCTTCAAGAAGGAATATGACGAAGCGATCGATCCGCCGCTCTGATCCTGCATTGAGAAGGCCGATCTGATGGACGCCATCTATCGCGTGGACGGCAACCATGTCGTCACCAGCCCGCATGCTGCGGGTCCGTGGAACGAGACCATGCAGCACGGCTCGGCGCCATCGGCGCTGGTGACGTGGTTGGCTGAGCAGATGCCCACCGCAAGCCCGATGCATGTGACGCGTGTCACCATCGACTTGTTACGGCCGGTGCCGGTGGCGCCGCTCACTTTCGAGACGGAAGTGCTGCGCGAGGGTCGCAAGATTCAGCTGTGTGGCATTCGTCTCATGGCGAACGGCACCGTGGTGGTGCGTGCGACGGTGCTGAAGATCAGGGCGGAGGCGCAGCCACTGCCGCCGGAGATCGGTGATCCGCCGGTCACGGTGCCGCCGCCGGATCAGGGTGGATTGCTCGAGCCACGTTACGCCAGCAGTCCCTTCGTCACCGGCATGACCATTCGCGCGGTGCGCGGCGGTTTCCTGTCGCTGGGGCCGGGCGCGATCTGGTACCGGGCCAACCGGCCGATCGTCGAAGGCGCCGGTCTCTCGCAGGTGATGCGTGCGGTGATCGCGGCCGACTTCAGCAACGGCTCGTCACCGGTGCTGAGTTTCGACGACTGGACATTCCTGAATGCCGACCTCACCGTGAGCCTGTCACGTCCGCCGGTGGGCGACTGGATCCTGCTGGACGGGGAGAGTTGGATCGGGCCGGATGGCGCCGGTCTTGCTGCGTCGAAGCTCGCCGATATCAATGGTTATTTCGGCCGGGCAGTGCAGAGCCTGGTCATTGAGAAACGTTGACGACCGCGCTTTTTAGAATTTTTGTCCTGGACAGGGAACCGATTGATATTGCCCCGGTTATCGCGCGTCAGGGGGCAGTATGAGTTCGACGCACGTGCAGGACGACAAAGCCAGGACCGGCATCTGGGGATTGGATAATATCCTCTCCGGCGGATTCTCCCGAGGTCACATTTTTCTTGTCGAAGGCGCGCCGGGGACAGGCAAGACCACGGTCGCGTTGCAGTTCTTGCTGGAGGGCGCGCGGGTCGGAGAGAAGTGTCTCTACATCACGCTATCCGAAACGGATAGTGAGTTGCGCGATGGCGCAGCGTCCCATGGCTGGACCCTCGACAAGAGCATTGAAGTTTTCGAGCTCCTGCCGCCGGAAAGCCTGCTTGACGAGGATCAGCAACAGAGCCTGCTCTATTCGTCCGACCTCGAACTCGGCGAAACCACCAAGCAGATATTCGAGGCCGTGGAACGCACCCAGCCGACCAGGGTCGTGCTGGACAGCCTGTCCGAAATCCGGTTGCTGGCGCAGAGCTCGCTGCGTTATCGCCGCCAGATACTGGCTATCAAGCATTACTTCGCAAAATTCGGCACGACGGTGATGCTGCTCGACGACCTCACGGCGGAAGTAGCCGACAAGACAGTGCACAGCGTCGCCCATGGCGTGCTGCGGCTCGAAGAACTGGCACCCTCCTACGGCGCAGAGCGTCGGCGTGCGCGGGTGATCAAGTATCGCGGCGTCAAGTTTCGCGGCGGCTACCACGATGCTACCATCACCACGGGCGGGCTTAACGTTTTTCCTCGGCTGGTCGCATCCGAATTCCGCAACAGCATGGATCGCAAGACCAAGTCGAGCGGCATTGCGCAACTCGACCAACTGCTCGGCGGCGGCATCGAAACAGGCTCGAGCACATTGATTCTCGGGCCCGCGGGCACCGGCAAATCACTCACGGCGATCGTCAATGTGGTCGCGGCCGTCAAACGCGGCGAGAAGGCGGCCATGTTTATCTTCGACGAGGAGCTTGGACTGCTGTTCGATCGCATGAAGGGGATTGGAATCGATCTCGCCGCCATGCAGGCGAGCGGGCATCTATTCGTCGAACAGGTCGATGCTGCCGAATTGTCGCCGGGTGAATTTGCGCATCGCGTCCGTCGTCAGATCGACGAGCACAACATCAAGACCGTCGTGATCGATAGTCTCAATGGCTACCAGGCCTCGATGCCGGAAGAGAACTCGCTGATCCTGCACATGCATGAGCTCCTGCAATATCTCAACCGCAGGGGTGCAGCGACCTTCATGACGGTGGCGCAGCACGGGCTCGTCGGCGAGATGAAGGCGCCGGTAGACGTAACGTATCTCGCCGATACCGTCATTCTTCTTCGCTATTTCGAAGCTCGGGGCAGTGTTCGTCGCGCCATTTCGGTGATCAAGAAACGAACCAGCGCGCATGAGGACACCATTCGCGAATACCGGATCGACGGGCGAGGGCTGACAATTGGTGCGCCGCTCAGCGAATTCCAGGGCGTGTTGCGCGGCGTACCCGTCTATAGCGGTCAAAGCTCTCTGCTCGAGGGATCCTCGGCGTGAAACCGGGGCGTTCCTCCGAGCGTGCTGTCATCCTTGCTCCCACAGGGCGCGATTCTGCCGTGGCTGCGGCCTTGATCCGCGAGGCCGGTTTCTACGCGCAGCCTTGCGCGGATTTTCCGACGTTGTTCGAGGAGATCAAGGGCGGCGCCGGCGTGGCTGTCATCGCCGACGAGGCGATCAAGACCGTCGATCTGCGCGGTCTCGGCAATTGGCTGCACGACCAGCCGTCGTGGTCCGATTTCCCTATCGTGCTGCTGACGCGTCAGGGCGGCGGACCGGAGCGCAACCCGGATGCCGCGCGGCTCGGACAGTTGCTCGGCAATGTGACGTTCATCGAGCGCCCGTTTCATCCGACAACCCTGATTTCGATCGTCGGTTCGGCCGTCCGCGCGCGCCGGCGTCAGTATCAGACGCGTGCTATTCTCGAAGACCTCGGCGACAGTCAGGGACTGTTGCAGACGGCGCTCGATGCGGGACGGCTCGGGACGCTCGAACTGCATCTGCCCGAACTGCGGCTGGAGGTCTCGGATACGACCAAGGCATGCTTCGGCCGCCGACCGGATCAGTCATTCACGTTCAGCGAGTTGCAGGCCGCGGTTCATCCCGATGATCGCGAGCAACGCCAGCAGGCGCTCGATGCGACGCTGATGGCCGGCGCGGATTACAATGTCGAATATCGGAACATCTGGCCGGACGGCTCGGTGCATTGGGTCGAGACGCGTGCGCGCATGGTCCGTGGGCCTGACGGCAAGCCGAAAACGCTGGTTGGCGTCTCCGTTGATATTACGGCGCGAAAGTCTGCCGATATCGATCGCGACAATTTGCTGGAGCAGTTGACGACGGAGCGGTCCGCGCTTGCCGAGCTCACGGCGACGCTCGAACAGCGCGTCGAGGAACGCACTAATGACTTGATGAAGGAAGTTGCGGCGCGCGAGAAGGCGCAGGACCAACTGCGCCAGGCGCAGAAGATGGAGACCATCGGCCAGCTCACTGGTGGCGTCGCACATGACTTCAACAATCTACTGATGGCGGTGATGGGTAATCTCGATCTGCTGCGCAAGCGCATGCCGGATGATCCGCGGCTGAAACGACTGGTCGAAGGCGCGATGCAGGGCGCCGAGCGCGGCGCCTCGCTGACGCAGCGGCTGCTGGCCTTCGCGCGGCAGCAGGATCTGAAAGCGGTGGCCGTCGATCTCGGTGCGCTGGTCCGCGGCATGAGCGATCTGCTCGAGCGCTCGCTCGGGCCGCGCGTCGCGCTACGTCTCGATATTCCCGACGATCTGCCGAGGGCGCAGATCGATCCCAATCAGCTCGAACTCGCCATCCTCAATCTCGCGATCAATGCGCGCGACGCCATGCAGGACGGCGGCTCCATCGATATCAAGGTGAAGAAGCATCGGGTCGGCAAGGGCGACCCGATTCTGAAGCCTGGCGACTATCTCAAGGTGTCGATCATCGACAATGGCGCCGGCATGTCGCCGGAGACGTTGAAGAAGGCGATCGAGCCGTTCTTCTCGACCAAGCCGGTCGGCAAGGGGACTGGTCTCGGTCTGTCCATGGTGCACGGTCTGGCTGTACAGCTCGGCGGCACGCTCGATCTCTCGAGCGTCGTCGGCAAGGGAACGACGGCGACCCTCGTGCTGCCGGTCACCGACAGGAAGCCGGAGGCCGCCGATACGGCCCATGTCATGCGCCATGCCGCGCGCTCTGCCGTGATCCTGTTTGTCGATGACGATCCTCTCATCGCGATGTCGACGATGGAGATGCTGGAGGATCTCGGCCATCGCGTGATCCCCGCGACTTCGGGGCGGCATGCGCTGGAGATTCTTAAAAGCGACGAGCCGCTCGATCTGATGATGACGGATCATGTGATGCCCGGCATGACGGGCATCGAACTTGCGGCTCATTCCCGCGAAATGCGGCCCTCGCTGCCGGTCCTGCTCGCGACCGGCTATGCGGATTTGCCCGAAGGCGCTCAGCTCGATCTGCCGCGGCTTGCCAAGCCTTATCATCAGGATCAGCTCCGGGATCGGCTCGATCAACTGCTGGGCTGAGCCTCCCGCAGCGGTGGTATCAATCTGCCAGCGGTGCAGCAAAATTAACCATTCATTAAATCCTGTGGAACCAACAATGCCCTGATCGGGAATCAACCGATTCAGGGGCCATCATGGATATCGAAGCCTATTTCGCGAAGACGCCGGCCACGATCGAGGAGATCAAGGCACGCGTGGCCGCAGCTTTCGGCCGTCATCCGCTGTGCCGCGAGGTGCAGTTCGACATCGTCAGTACGCCCCGCGCCGGAAAGGGCGCGAACTGGACCATCAGCATGCAGTCGGTCGCCCCGGATGCGCTGTGGGAAGCCTCCGATATCGTGAGCGATATCCAGGAAGCCTATGTTCTCGCCAACGCCGCCTGAACCTCTGTGAGTATTATCGCACCGTTACGGTATGGTTAGGCCTTAATTAATCTCCATTTGTGAGGACAGGTACCTCTGGTAGTCCTGAATTTCGGAGACTGGCTTGACGCGTGCGCTGACCCTTCTTGTGCTGGGCTGCCTGTTGCTGACCGGCGTGGCTGTTGCGAGCATCCTCGGTCGCGATAGCATCCCATCGCTGTCGCTGTCATATGACGACAGTGCTGCGCAAAATTCGGTCGCGGTGTCGCGCGGGCCGGTTTCCAATACGCAAGGCAAGAAAGACAAGTTGCCATTGGCCGGCGCCATGATGGCGTCGCTCGATCCGCAGCAGGTCCCGAGCGTTGACGGCAGTCCGTTGCGCCAGGCCTTTGCATCCGACAGTCCGATCGAAGTGCCCGGTTCGACGGTGCTTGCCCCGATCGTGGTGCCGCAGCCGACCGCCAAGCCCAAGGCCGCTGCCAAGCCGGTGCAGAAGACCTATACGCTGCTCAGCGATGCGCAGATTTCGGCGATCAAGAGCCGGCTCAATCTGACCGCGTCGCAGGAATCCTACTGGCCCGGCGTCGAAGCGGCGCTGCGCAACGTGGCGCGCAGGATTCACGAGACCAAACAAGCCAGTCCGTCAGCCGGCGCTCCGCCGATCGATCCCGACAGCGACGAGGTGCAGCAGCTCAAGTCCGCTGCGATGCCGTTGCTGTTCCAGTTGCGTGAGGACCAGAAGCGCGAAGTCCGTGCACTGGCGCGCATGATCGGGCTCGAAAAGGTCGCCTCGGCGATCTGAGCCCTGTCACATGCCGGCCTGTCGGCGACGCATGACTGTCACAACCCGTAACAGACAAATTGTCGCGCCTGTCATCCGGGCTTCGCATCCGTGGTGCAGAGATTAACGCCTCTTAACCTGTAACGGGGGCGTTTCATGACCGATTTCACTGCCAATCAATCCATTTCCGGAGGCGCGGCTGTTGAGCCGGCCTCGCGGCCCAATCTCGACAAGGGTTTTAACCCGCTGACGATGATCCTGTTTTTCGGGATCCTGGCCGCCGGCCTCCTGTTCGTCGCCTACAGCATTTATGTCGACGTCAATGCCACCGGCACCCGCGTTACCAGCTACCTGCCTTACCTCCTGCTGTTCGTGGCGCTGCTGATCGCGCTCGGCTTCGAATTCGTCAACGGCTTCCATGACACCGCCAATGCGGTGGCCACGGTCATCTACACCCACTCGCTGCCGGCGGAATTCGCCGTGATGTGGTCGGGCTTCTTCAACTTCCTCGGCGTGCTGTTTTCCACGGGCGCGGTAGCCTTCGGCATCGTCTCGCTGCTGCCAGTGGAATTGATCCTGCAGGTCTCCAGCGGCGCCGGCTTTGCCATGGTGTTCGCGCTGCTGATCGCAGCGATCATCTGGAATCTCGGCACCTGGTATCTCGGCCTGCCGGCCTCTAGCTCGCACACGCTGATCGGTTCGATCATCGGCGTCGGTATCGCCAATGCGCTGATGCGCGGCCGTGACGGCACCTCGGGTGTGGATTGGGGCAAGGCCACCGAAATCGGCTATGCGCTGCTGCTGTCGCCGCTGTTCGGCTTCGCCTGCGCCGCCATCCTGCTGCTGGTGCTGAAATTCCTCGTGCGTAACCCGGCTTTGTACGCAGCACCGGACGGCAACAAGGCGCCGCCGTTGTGGATCCGCGGCATCCTGATCGCCACCTGCACCGGCGTGTCCTTCGCACATGGTTCGAATGACGGTCAGAAGGGCATGGGCCTGATCATGCTGGTGCTGATCGGCACCGTGCCGACCGCCTATGCGCTCAACCGCGCATTGCCGGAATCCCGCGTCGCCCAGTTCCAGGTCAACTCCATCGCGGCCGCCAAGGTGATCGCAGCCAAGGGGGCCGGCCACAGCATCATCGGCGATCCTCGTCCGGCGGTGACCACTTACGTGTCGCAGCGCAAGATCAGCGAAGGCACCTATCCGTCGCTCGCCGTTCTCGTGCAGCAGGTCGGCGATCAGGTTCGCAGCTACGGCACGCTCGACAAGGTGCCTGCGGAATCCGTCGGCAACACCCGTAACGACATGTATCTCGCATCGGAAGCCATCCGCTTCCTGATGAAGGACAAGGAAAACGACCTCAACAAGGAAGATGTCGCGACCCTCAATGCCTATAAAGGCTCGCTCGATGCCGCGACCAAGTTCATCCCGGATTGGGTGAAGATCGCCGTGGCCATCGCGCTCGGTTTGGGCACCATGGTCGGCTGGAAGCGCATTGTCGTCACCGTCGGCGAGAAGATCGGCAAGACGCATCTGACCTATGCGCAGGGCGCTTCGGCCGAACTCGTGGCTGCGGCTACCATCGGCGCGGCCGACGTGTTCGGTCTGCCGGTCTCGACCACCCACGTGCTGTCGTCCGGCGTTGCGGGCACCATGGCGGCGAACGGCTCGGGCCTGCAGATGGCCACCATCCGCAACCTGCTGATGGCCTGGGTGCTGACGCTGCCCTGCGCCATCATGCTCTCGGCCTCGCTCTACGTGCTGTTCAGCCAGTTGTTCTGAGGATAACGAGGCCGCTGCGGAAACGTAGCGACCTCGTTCTTTCAGATCGCGAAAAGAAGAAGGCCCGCGCATCATCTGCGCGGGCCTTCTTTATCGAACAACGCTGTCATTCCGGGACGTGTGCGCATCTTCGCGCACGCGAACCCGGAATCCCAGAATGCTTTGCAAAACACTTCGGGATTCCGGGCTCGCATTTCAGCGGCTTCGCCGCCTTCATGCGCCCCGGAATGACGAATATTATGTCCTACGAACTGCTCTCGCGATGCACGTCGTGCACCACGATGCCCTTGCCTTGCTCCGGCAGCGCCAGCCAGTCGCGGCGCTTCAATGTGCGGCGGGTATCGTCGAGGCCGCTCTGCCAGTGCTCGCGCATCGAGGTGGCCGAGAACTCGTGGTCCTTGGAATCGCCCTCATAGGCCTTCTGCTGATAGATCATCTGCAGGATGGTGATCTCCGGCAGATCCGACAGGCTGTCACGCCGCGCGCGCTCCTCGTCGCTAAGCTGGTCGTCGGGAATGCGCTGCAAGACCTTGTAGAGCTCCGACTTCAGATTGTTCATGCGCCGATAGATGTCGGTGTTGTGGCGTGTGCGGGACGAGTAGACGATGTCCTTGTGCCGGGCCAGAACCTCTTGAATATCGCGCGGCAGCACGCCGCGGGCGCTGAACAGGTCGACCTGGAACACCAGCGAGTTCATCCTGTCTTCCTGGTCGAGCAGGTGCTGCAGCGGCGTGTTGGAGACGATGCCGCCGTCCCAGAAATGATCAGTGCCGATCTTTACCATGGGCAGGGCCGGCGGCAGTGCGCCTGATGCCATCACGTGTTCGGGCGCGATCACTTCCTTCTTGTTGTCGAAATACAGGAAGTTGCCAGTGATAACGTTGACCGCGCCGACGGCGAAATGCGTCTTGCGCGAATTGATCAGGTCGAAATCGACCAGTTCGAGCAGGGTGTCGCGCAGCGGCGAGGTGTCGTAATAGCTCGTCGCCGTCTTCGCACCGGCCGGGCTGAACCACGGATTGACCTCGTGCGGCTTGAAGAAGCCCGGCTGGCCGAGGGTCGTGGTCATGAACGAGCTCGCGAGATTGCGGGCCTTGCGGTAGACGTCGCCGTCCGGTGTGTAGTGCCAGACCTTGCGGGCGGTGATGCGGTCCCAGAAGATCTGCAGCTTCTCCAGCCGGTCTTCCGGCGGATTGCCGGCGATGATCGCCGAATTGATAGCGCCGATCGATACGCCGCACACCCAGTCCGGCTCCATGCCTTGCTCATGTAGCGCCTGATACACGCCGGCCTGATAGGCGCCGAGGGCGCCGCCGCCCTGCAGCACCAGTGCTACACGATCGCAGCGGTCAGGGCGCCAGCCGGTCTCGGCCGTCATGTCTGAATCGGGTGTCCGCGCATCCATCTGGGTGTTCTCCTCAACGATTACATAATGTTGGCGGCAGAATTCAGATGAGCAGTGACGGCGTTGTGACAAATGGCAAATTCGATGACTGCGCGTCAGTCCACGCAGCGCGTCACGCGGCTGAAGGAAATTCCTCATACCGCCGTCAAACAGGATCGCTAGCAAAGAAGCAGATATTAACGTTTGCTTACGAAGGGTTGCGCGCATGCTGTCTGGAAAGTCCGCCATCATCACCGGCTCCACCAGCGGCATCGGCCTTGGCATCGCGCGCGGCCTCGCGGCCAGCGGCGTCAATATCGTGCTCAACGGCTTTGGCGATGCCAATGAGATAGAGGCCATCCGCAGCGAGCTTGCCGACAGCCATCAGGTCCGGGTGCTGTATAGCGGCGCCAACATGGCCGACGGCAATGACATCGCGGCGATGATGGCACAGGCGGAACAGGAATTCGGCGGCGTCGATATCCTGGTCAACAATGCCGGCATCCAGTATGTCGCGCCGCTCGAGGAATTCCCGGTCGAGAAGTGGGATGCGATCGTGGCGATCAATCTGTCGAGTGCGTTTCACACCACACGTCTCGCCATCCCCCACATGAAGGCGAAGTCCTGGGGCCGCATTGTCAACATCGCCTCGGCCCATGCGCTGGTCGCCTCGCCGTTCAAGTCGGCCTATGTCGCGGCCAAGCATGGCATTGCCGGGCTGACCAAGACGGCGGCGCTGGAAGTCGCCGAACACGGCATCACCGTCAACGCCGTGTGCCCCGGCTATGTGATGACACCGCTGGTGGAAAAGCAGATTCCGGAGCAGGCCAAGGCGCGCGGCATTACGGAGCAGCAGGTGATCTCGGATGTGCTGCTGGCCGCACAGCCCACCAAACGTTTCGTGACCGTCGAAGAACTGTCCTCGGTCGTCAATTTCCTCTGCACCGACCACGCCCGTTCGATCACCGGCATCACGCTGCCGGTCGATGGCGGTTGGACCGCGCACTGAGTTCAAACCAACGATCCGAACCCAGCGATTTCAAACCAAGGAGTTTCCGATGCGCCAGGAAGACATCCTCCGTCTGCCGTCGATGCCGATGGCCGGCCCAAGCTATCCCGCCGGTCCCTATCGCTTCATCAATCGCGAATTCCTCGTCATCACCTATGAAACCGATCCGGACCTGATTCGGATGGGTCTGCCCGAGCCGCTCGAGCCGATCGAGCAGCCGATCGTGCATTATGAGTGGATCAAGATGCCGGATAGTTCAGGCTTCGGCAGCTACACCGAGACCGGCCTCGTGATCCCCGCACGCTTCAAGGGCGAGGACGTCAACTTCGTCTCGCAGATGTATCTGGACGATGATCCGCCGATCGCTGCCGGGCGCGAGATCTGGGGCTTCCCGAAGAAATACGCCCATCCGAAACTTGAAGTGGTCAAGGACACGCTGACCGGCACGCTGGAATATGCCGGGCAGCAGGTGGCCATGGGCACTATGGCCTATAAGCACGGCGCCATGGCGGGCAATGGCGAAGCGACGCACGCCACGCTCTCCAAGACCCAGATCAATCTGAAGCTGATCCCCGGCGTCGATGGCAGCGCGGAAGTGTGTCAGCTGGTAGCGATCAACCTGACTGATATTACCGTGAAGGGTTCGTGGTTTGGCCCGGGCCGTCTGCATCTGATCCCGCACGTCAACGCGCCGGTCGCCGACTTTCCGGTGCGCCGCGTGATCGGTGCGCATCATTTCCTGGCCGATCTGACATTGCCCTATGGCCGCGTCGTCCATGACTACAACAAGCAGAGCGCCGCACTCGCCGAAGCCGCCGAATAACGGTGGCTGACATATCCCTGTAACAAGGGTGTCATTAAGTGCCTGCGGCGGACTGACACAGTCGGAGAGCCGCAGGCAGATATTTTATTTTTTGGTGGCGCATGCGTATTGCGTGGCGTGAAAAACGGTGGGTGTCCGATGCAGCTTGAAGTGCCGGTCACATCTGCAGAGGTGACGTCCATACCAGGCGTGTCCGATCCGATTCCGGGTCTGGTCTGGGCCTTCCGCATCCATTCCGACGGCAAGCCGGAGCCATTGCCGGTCGATGCCGGCATCGATCTCGTCCACGGCGGGCTGCTGTGGCTGCATTTCAACCTGACTGACGCGCGCGCGCTGCAATGGCTAGCGCAGATCTCATTGCATGCGCCGGAGCAGGCCCGTGCCTTGTTGCTGTCCAAGGACACATATCAGCAACTCCATGCCACCGATGACAGTATCTATGGTGTGATCTCGGACCTGTTGCGCGATATCGACGAGGCGACCGAAGACACTGGTTATCTGCGCTTCGTGATGACCGAGCGCTTGCTGATCAGCGGCCGGCATCACGCGCTGTGTGCCGTCGATGCGACGCGCCGTTCGCTTGAGCAGGGCCAGCGGGTCGACAGCATGGCCGCGCTGCTTGAGACGATCGTGGAGAATGTTGCCGACACCATGGACGGCGTCGCCGACAGTTTGGCGATATCGCTCGACGAGATCGAGGAGCAGGTGGTCTCCGGCGACTCCCGTGACATGTTGCAGAAGCTCGGCCGTCTGCGCCGGACCTGCGTGCGACTGCATCGGCAGCTGTCCGGGCTGCGCATCGTGTTCCAGCGGCTCGAGGCCAAAGGTCAGCGTGAGTTGAAACCGTCGCTGCAGCTGCGTGCCGGCAAGCTGGCGCAACGGCTCGACGGGCTGGATCACAACGTCGTCGAGATGCGCGAGCGCAGCCGGCTGTTGCAGGAAGAGCTGCATCTGCAGATCGAGGAACGCGGCAACGAAAGCCTTCGCGTTCTTTCAGTGCTTACCGCGCTTCTACTGCCGCCGACGCTGGTCACCGGCATCTTCGGTATGAACACCAAGGGACTGCCGCTGACCGATGTCGAAACCGGATTTCTCTGGGCGGGCGCACTGATATTGATTTCGTCAGCATCGGCCTATGCCGTGATGAAGCGCCTCAAGATCATCAGGTAGCTATCATGGTTGGTGTGTTTCCGTGCTGGATGGCCCGTGCGATGATGGCGCTCGCCGGCCTTGTCGCCTGTGGCACGGTCTCGCTGTCATCGGCTCATGCCGGCGATTGGCGCGATAGCGGCCTGAAGCCGATCAATGACCGGCTCGCCGAATGGGGTGTGGCGCTGTCAGCCACTTACATCGGCGAGGCGCTCGGCAATGCGTCCGGCGGCATCCGGCGCGGCGCGGTCTATGAGGGGCGGTTCGATTTTGGCGTGGATGTGGATCTCGACAAGGCGGTTGGCTGGAGCGGCGCGACCTTTCACGCCAATGTCTATCAGATCCACGGACCTGGCCTGTCGCGCGACTATATCGGCAATCTGATGCTGGTGAGCGGCATCGAAGCGCTGCCGGCGACGCGGCTCTATGAATTCTGGATCGAACAGTCGCTGTTCGGCGGCAGACTGCTGGTGAAGGTCGGTCAGCAGCCATCCGATATCGAGTTCATCGACAGCAAATATGACGATATCTTCGTCAATTCGGCGCTGGGCTGGCCCGGCATTACCGGCGTGATCCTGCCGGCGGGCGGACCCTCGCCGCCACTCGCCGTGCCGGGCGTTCGTTTCAAGGCCAGTCTGTCGGATGCGTTCACGGCCTATCTGGCGGTGTTCAATGGCAGTGCGGCTGCGCCCGGCCCGAATGATCCGCAAATTGCCAACGCGCATGGTCTTGCATTTCGCGTCAACGATCCGCCGTGGATCATCGGGCAACTGAAATATGCCTACAAGCTCGGCCCGTCTGAGCTGCCGGGGTCAATCACCGGCGGCGGCTGGGTGCATCTCGCTGAATTCGATGACGAGCGCTGGACCGCACAGGGCCTGTCGCAGGCCGATCCGGCCGGCACCGGCGAGCCGCTGATGCGACGCGGCAATCGCGGCGTTTTCGCCGTTTACGAACAGCGGCTCGCTTTCAGTGCACTCGGCCCGGACAAGGGCATCGGCTTCTTTGCACGCACGTCGATCAGCCCGTCCGATCGTAATCTGATCAGCTTCTATCTCGATGGCGGCATTCAGGTGTCGGGTTTCTCGGCAGAGCGGCCGGATGACAGGTTCGGAATCGCGATGACTTATGCGCGTATCTCGGATGGCGCGCGCGGGCTCGATCGTGACGTGCAGCTTTTCACCGGCATCGCGACGCCGATTCGCGATTTCGAAGCCGTGCTGGAAGTAACCTATCTCGCTGCGGTCGCGCCCGGCGTGGCGGTGCAGCCAGTGTTTCAATATGTGATGCATCCCGCCGGCGGCGCCGTCGATCCCAACGATGCCACGCAGACAAAGCGCATCAAGGACGCCGCGGTGTTCGGCGTCCGCACCACCATCAATTTCTGAAACGCTTCAGCCGGTCGCTTCAGCCGGTGTCTTGGTGAGACCCGCAGCCGCCTCGGCGATCATCTCATAGGACTTGAGCCGCGTGGCGTGGTCGTAGACGTCCGAGACGATCATCAACTCATCCGCGCCGGTCTCCTCGACCAGCGCGGCGATGCCGGCGCGAACCGTCTCCTTCGAGCCGATGATTGAACGCCGCAGCATGCCCATGGCCTGCATCTTCTCGGCCGGCGCCCAGTAGGTCTCGATATCGTCGATCGGCGGCGCGCTTAGCCCGCGGGTGCCGCGGAACATGTTGGTGAACGACATCTGCTGCGTGGTCCACAACCGCTTGGCCTCGGCATCGGTGTCGGCGGCGATGATGTTGACGCCGACCATCGCATGCGGCTTCGTCGACTGTTCGGAGGCTTCGAAGTGCTGGTGATAGATCTGCAGGGCCTGCAGCAATTGGTCTGGCGCGAAATGCGAGGCAAAGGCGTAGGGCAGGCCGAGCGCCGCGGCGAGCTGCGCGCCATAGGTCGAGGAGCCGAGGATCCATAGCGGCACGTCGGTGCCTGCCGCCGGCACAGCCTGCAGGCGCTGGTTTGGGCCGGCCGGGGCGAAATAGGCCTGCAGCTCCTGGATGTCCTGCGGGAAATTATCGGAGTTCTGCAGCGAGCGGCGCAGCGCCCGCATGGTCATCTGGTCGGTGCCGGGTGCGCGGCCGAGGCCGAGATCGATGCGGCCGGGAAACAGTCGGGCCAATGTGCCGAACTGTTCGGCGATGACGATGGGCGCATGGTTCGGCAGCATGATGCCGCCGGCACCGACGCGAATGGTTTTGGTCCCCGCCGCGATATGGCCGATCACCACCGATGTCGCGGCGCTGGCGATGCCGATCATGTTGTGATGTTCGGCGACCCAGAAGCGCTGATAGCCCCATCGCTCCGCATGGCCGGCGAGATCGCGGGAATTGTCGAGCGCGCCGCGCGCATCGGTGTCCTGGGTAACGCGGACGAGGTCGAGGATCGAAAGTGCGGTCATGACGGGGCTCCCATTGCCCTTGCCATGTGGGCATGGCCGGGGCGGATTGCCAGCCGGTTGCGCGGCCGGCATGGCAGCCCGGCGTTACTCCCGAGCTGTCAGGCCAGGCTCGCGTGGAAGGCGCGGACGATTGCGGCGCATTCGGCCGGCTTTTCCATCTGCATGAAATGCGAGGCGTCGGGCACGGTGGTGAAGGTAAAGCCGCCATCGCGCGCGAAGGCACGCTCCATGTCGACGAACGGGCTGGTTCTCGTCTTTGGTTCACCGGCGACGAGCTTCACCGGCAGCCTGACCCTGCACATCCGCTCCCAGGCGCCCGGGAGATCCTGCATGGTGAAGATGCTGGCCTCGAATTCTCTGGCGCAGGCGAGTTCATAGAGCTGCCTGTCGTCGTTCCAGCGCAGCGTGGATGCGGCGAGTGCTTGCAGTCCGGCATCGTCGACGCCGGCAAATGCCGAGCTGCGGCGATAGGACTCGAACAGCTCCTGCACATTCGGAAAGTTGCTGCGACGCTGCGCGGCGCGCCCGGCGAGCCTGTCATTTTCGGTGCGGAAACTCTGGAACTCCGGATAGCTCGCTGGCGGCGTCGCCGGCGGCTCGAAGCCGACGATGCCGATCCATGGCGTCTGATATTCGGCGGCATGCAGCAGGGTCGTCAGTGCGCTCATCGAATGAAATGCACCGAGGCTCGGCGCCGCGCCGAGTTCGCGGGTGATCCCTTGCATGATCGCCTCATAGTCCCGGATGAGCTGCGGCCAGACATGCGGGATAGGCTGACGATACGGACTGCTGCGGCCGTGATGACGAAAGTCAAATACCACGGTCTGGTAGTCATCCGTGAAGTGGCGCCAGAAGCTTTGAAAAGCATCCATGGCGAGGCCATTGCCATGGCTGCAGATGATCCGCGGACCTTGTCCGTAAACGCGGACGCTGGCAGTGGCGCCGTCTTCGAGCAGAACCTGAAAAGCGTGCGTCTCGGCCGCAGGGGCCAGAGCGGAAGGCGCATAGTCCATATGGGGAAGAATCCGTTATATTTTGGAGCAGAAGGCGAAGCTGTCGCATGCTTGGCCGGACCGCAGAGTCTAAAAGACCTTGTCTGAAAGACTTTGCTGCTCACCGTCAGTTCGTACGCAGTTTCAGGATACAAAGCGCGGCGGGGCGGTTCAAGCCACAGCAGGTCATAGCAGCTCAGCTGGAACGCCGGACGATCGCCACGCGCCCGTCCAGCGGGATCGTCGCGTGCCCGTCGGCCACCGGCACGCGGCGCCAGTCGGCATCGTCATTCGGACGGTTGAAGGAGAGCGAAGCGGCAGGGCCATCGACGGCGATGTCGATCGGCTCGGTGGGCACCGGGATGTCTTCAGCCTTCTCCACATTCCAGCAGCGCACCGCGCGCCAGACCGCAAGCAGCGGTTGTCCCTGCGCATCCTGAAACGCGATGTGCCGCAGGTCCGGTGCCGTGGATGCCACGCGTAGCGCCGGATCGTTGTTGGCGCGGCGTGCGCCTTTCAGTGCGGACAAGAGATTCCGGATCGCATGGTAGCCAGGCTTCGGCGAGCCGTCATTGCGGACGAGGCCCCAATGATGTTCTCCGTCGTTGGGATCGGTACCGCCATCGAAGAATTCGTAGAGGAATGTCCGGAGAATGCCGAGGCGGAAGTTGTTGAGCAGCAGCCGCGGCAGATAGAGCGCCGCCGCCGTTTCCGAGACGCCGGAGGTACCGGGCTTCACGACATTGCAATAGCCGCATTCGGTTGCCAGCGCGGGTGCGCCGGGTTTGAACGCGTCGCGCATATTGTGCAGATACCACGACACGGCGGCGTAGTCGTTGGTTGTTTCCGGCTCTTGCGCCTTTTGTACATAGGAATGGATCGCGACGGCATCGCTGAACTGCGCGGCCGGGCGCAGCAGCGCGACGTCGGCGGGCTTCCAGTTGATGACGCTGGGTGACAGCAGCGGCAACTCCGCCGCCGCATATCGCGCGCGCAGCGCAGCGTGCACCTCGCGCTGATAGTTCACGACGACATTGCTCCAGCCCGGCTTCGCCAGCGGCAGCGACAGGAACCAGTCGCTGTTGCCCTCGTTCTGGCCCTCCATCGCCGAGACGCGCTCGATGCCCAATGCGGCGAGATAGGTCATCATCTCCGGCACGGTGTTGGTCGCCGGCGACACCACAACATTGAACAGGACGTTCGCGCGCTTGTTCAGCGCGCGCCAGTGATCGAGATCGTTGCTAGGTCGCAACTCGTCGCGCAGATGGCGAATGCCTGATGCCGCAAGCAGATCATGAAAACGGTCGAAATGACTCGCATATGGCTCGCTGCTGATATGCACATTGACGCCGACGCTATCGGTAAAGGTATCGGACGGGCCGGGAAGCGGCGCGCTCGCTGCGGGCACTGGCCGTAACAGCATTGTCGCCACGCCGCCTGCCAGGATGCTTCGCCGATCGAAGCTGCTCATATCGATGTCACGCGCGCCACCGCCTTTGCTCTCTCATGCGATAGCATGACCAGATTGAGCCGGCGAGGTGAAGCAACCCGAAGCATGTTAGTCCGTGCAATTCGCTGCGTGGTTAAGAGGCCTGGAACTTCATACGAAATGATCGGTGTTTAATTGCGGCATTCGGCAGCTCGGCCGATATCATAGAGCGACCGTTCCGGGTCGTCGTAGATCAAGCATGCAGCAGGAAGTCCTAGCCTCACAGCGGACATGACCGCTTCTGACGTATCCCGCTTTTCTATGAACACGCCGTCAAACCCGATCGCTCTGGCCCGCGCGACAAGTTTGGCAGGCTCTTCGTCCGCGGAAAGTTTTGATTTCAAATCTGCGAAGCCCGGCTGACGTTCTGATGTACCAAAACTCCATTTGGTGTTTGATCCGCGGGCATCAAAGATGGGGCCATAGTGATGCATCTGATATTCAGGCCACGATGCGATGGGCAATTGCAAGACGTGTGTGAGGCCAGCGCTGCTTTTGGCCTTGAGCGCTTCAGCGAAGCTTCTGATCATGCCTTGAGTTTTGACGTCATTTGAAGTCCACGCAAGTCTATCGGTCAAAATACCTGCCACGGAGACGCTTGATGAGAGTATGCCGATCAAAGCCAGATATGCGAGCAGCCTCCCCCATCTTGAGCGCCCTTGCAATGCGAAGTGAGCGATCGACGCAGCGACGAAGATTGCAAGAAACATCAAGAATGGCATTAGCCTTGATTGCCCCCGAAGCGCAGGATTTATCAACGTATTAAAGAGATATCCCGTGCCGCCACGGCTTGCGAAAACCAGTCCAATTGTGATCAGCGCAGCTGCGGGAATGATGCGTCGAAGGCCTTGGTCAATCGTGTTGTTGTTGAACGCCCACAGTGCGACTAGGGGCGAAGAAATGATAATCAACGACAGTACGATGCCCGGCCATTCGTGGTGACCTTCTCCGATCAGCGTATCGATTCGCTCGCGGTCATATCTCATGATCACTTTAGGAAGACCGGGTATCCAGCTGAAAGAGTAGAGTGCGTCTGAAATCGAAAGCCCGTGTCTGAACTGCTCCCACGGCCCGCGTTTCGGAGCGCCAGACGTCAGAAGGCTGATATTCGGGCCGAGAGATCCTGCAAGAAGAACCACGATGACTATTGCGGCCAGCCCTGCAAACGCTGCAAAAGGTCGGGCGTTCATGACCCGGAATGAAAATGGGATGATCGAGAACCCCATGAAAAGCAGGGTGAACATCGCGTAATACATGCCCGACGTCGAGATAATAAACAGAGACGCCAGAAAGAAGCGCGATTTTATCAGTTGAAAGAATTGGGCTTCGGTTTCCGCGAAATTGATCAGAAGTGCCAGGGTCGCGCCAAATGCCGCCGCCAGGTAGATTGAAAGAAAGTCGTGATTGACGCCACGCATCTGAAAGTAGCCGCTGACAGTGAAGGCGATAGCTCCGATCAGGGAGAGTATCGGGCCAACGCCTAGCTTTCGAAGGCAAATAAACCCCGAGATTGCCATGGCGGCGATCGCGACCACGTAGAAGATTTTCACCGTTGTGAAGACGTCGAATCCGAGCTTCGCGATCAGGAGCAGGGCGAATTTGAGCAGTGGCTCGAACTCCGGCCAGTAGGCTGTTTTAAGGCCGTAGGGGTAGCCGAGGAGATTGCTGCTCCAGAATCCTTGCCCTTCCATCAGCTGCCGGGCGGGCGACAGGAGGAACACATGGTCTCCGGAAACAGATAGCGGTCCAGCTGACCAGATGCTCAATGCGCCTTGGATGATCAGGCAAGCTGTAACTGCTGCCGAGCAGCAAATGACATCCAGCCAACGCGTATCAAGTCGAGCAGACGATCGCATGAGTTCTCCTGGCTCGCATCCAACGTAGAAACTCAACGGCCGGGCGTAAAGTGGCTCGGCGAGCCCTCATTAAGCCAGTTTTCCACTTCACGGGCACATTCGTAGGGGGGGCAGGCGCTGGCTTGGAGGGAGCCGCGGCTCTCAGCAATCTTTCCGACACTGAATCGTTGCGAAGGAGGTGGCGAGCGCGTCGCCGAAGTGCCGAAGATGATGGAAAGTGATCCCGTTATCTCGATGGGTTCAGTCGCCGCGAGGCAATGTGCCGAAAGAAAGAGACGATCAACGACCGCACAAGCTTTTGGTGCCCTGGCCGGAATCGATTTTCCAGCGTATCTTATTGATATTGCGTAGGTTATCTCAGTATGATTTTCAGAATACCAACGGGAATACCAACAACAGCTTTTGGCTACTTTTTCTGAATCGGGAGCGACTCGGATAGCCTTTGCATACTGACCCGACGCGGCAGAAACCGATGGGAAGCGAGCCGAAGCCAAAAGCGCCTAGCAAAGCCAAGCGCCGGCGCAAAACGCCGGAGGAGTTCGTCGATTACATCATATGGATCGAAAGCTGGGATTGGAGTTACTCGCTGTCTCTCAACAACGACCGACGTGCCGTCGATCCTTACCACGAATTTCGGCACCTGCAGATCAGCGGTCGTCTGCTGCATCCGAAAGGCTTGAAGACGGATCGGGTCGAAATCACGCTGTTGCCATCCTACGATATGCTTCCGCTTATTCGAAAAGAGCGGCAGCCGCGATGCGCGGGGTCACTTGACGTCCACGACGACCGTATCGCCGGACTGGTGTCGATCCCGATGGATGCCCTTCCTCCCATCCTGCAGATGCTGATGGGGGACCACTTCCGGATCGTCGAGATGCGAGGGTCACGCTTCCGTTACCATCAAGCGTTTTGCAACAGCTTTCGGCTCGAGATGAAGCTCGACAAGGATGATCTGCCGGAGGGCGTGGAGCTGCCGAGATAGGCTGGTTCGCCAGCTGCGTTGCCACCGGACTAGCTTGCTTAGTCATTGTCCGCTCGCGATCGTGACCCGACGTTCCCGCCTCGCTACGGCACCAGCGGCACGACGGCTTACCGAGCAAGATCTCTCAAGGCTAAAGTAAGGGTTCGATTCCCTTACGGAGCGCCAGTAAAATCAACTACTTAGATGATCGCGAAAAAGATCGTCGAATATCCGTCAAATAAGCGTCCACGAACTCTAGCCAACATTCCCACGCACATTGCGAGGCGTTCAAACCGGCTCCGGGACAAAGAAACGCACGTCTCGGAAATTATCGTGGGGAAGTGAGTCGATAGCGATCCATGCGCGGGAGAACAGAATTCGACAGCCGATGCTTGCGCTGAAAGCCCTTCGCGAGTGCCCGTAAGCAATTGACTGCATGATCTCGGAATTGCGCTACAGGCGGCTCTCGGTTCGTCGTTGAGCTAAAAGGTCCAAAATGATGCCTGCATCCGCGGCGATTTCTTGGCTGGGCTCTCTTGGTCAAGTCGGGGTCGAAGTTAGGAGGCGGCTGCTTCCCGGACTAAGGAGGGCCATGGTGGGCCACGACTCGGTCGGCGCTGGCTGCGCTAGCTGATCTCCCCTCGGCTGGCGTGCCTCACGGCCACGCAACTTTCGACCGTAGAGGTATTCGCCAGTTGCCCATGGGCTGCTCCCTCAGCTATGCGTGGTGAGCAGGGGGAATACGATTCAATGGCATCGCAAAGTAATAGTGGCAGTGATCTTGGGTTCGAAGCGGAGTTGTTTAAAGCAGCGGACAAGCTGCGTGGAAATCTTGAACCTTCGGAATATAAGCACATCGCTCTTGGCCTGATCTTCCTTAAATATATCTCCGAGGCGTTCGAGCATCATCGCGCGAAGCTGTTGCAGGAAGAGTTTGCCGATCCGGAAGACCCGGAAGAATATCTCGCATCAAACGTTTTCTGGGTGCCACAGGAGGCGCGATGGGAGCATTTGCAGGCCAATGCCAAGCGCCCGCTAATCACCTTTACCGACGTCACCACCGGCAAGGAGCGTGTGGGCGACATTGGTAACCTGATCGACAACGCGATGGATTCAATCGAGCGGGCCAATTCCACCGTACTCAAGGATGTGCTGCCTAAGGACTACGGCCGCCCGCAACTCGACAAGACCATGTTGGGTGAGTTGATCGACTTGTTCTCCAAGGTCGGGATGCACAGCGCGGATGGCAAGTCGAAAGACCTGCTGGGCCGAGCTTATGAATATTTCATCAGCCAATTTGCGGGCGCAGAGGGGCGGCGCGGCGGCGAGTTTTTCACGCCCCGTTCGGTCGTTCGGACCATTGTCGAGATGCTGGAGCCGCACAACGGCCGGGTTTACGATCCCGCCTGTGGCTCCGGCGGAATGTTCGTGCAGTCCGAGCGGTTCATTGAAAACCATCAGGGCCGCCGCAGCGACATCGCTATTTATGGGCAAGAGCGCAACCATACCACTTGGAAGCTCTGCAAGATGAACCTTGCGGTGCGTGGCATCGATGCGGACATCAAGTGGAACAACGAAGGCTCGTTCCTCAACGACGCCTTCCCCACGCTCAAGTTCGATTACGCGATGGCGAACCCGCCGTTCAACATTTCAGACTGGTGGCAGCCCCAGCTTGAAGGCGATGTCCGCTGGAAATACGGAACGCCGCCCGCTGGCAATGCCAACTTCGCGTGGTTGCAGCATATCATCCACCATCTGGCCCCGCGCGGAACGGCGGGCGTTGTGCTGGCCAATGGTTCGATGTCATCGCAGCAATCGGGTGAGGGTGAAATCCGCAAGGCTATGATCGAGGGCGACGTAGTGGATTGTATGGTCGCGCTGCCGGGTCAGCTTTTCTACTCCACGCAGATTCCTGCCTGCCTTTGGTTCCTCTCCCGCGACAAGAGCGCGAACGGCCATCGGGATCGACGCGGCGAGGTCCTGTTCATCGATGCCCGCAGTCTTGGCCATATGGTGGATCGCACGAGGCGCGAGTTTTCGGAAAGTGACATCGCCACGATAGGCGGCATCTACCATCGTTGGCGGGCAAAGCCGGAAGCGGGGCTTGGCGAGTATCAGGACATTCCCGGCTTCTGTGCATCGGAAACCTTGGACGAGATCCGCAAGCACGGCCATGTCCTCACGCCGGGGCGCTACGTCGGAGCGAAAGATGCCGAGGATGACGGTGTGCCCATTGCGGAACGTTTCTCCGCATTGACCGCAACTCTGGAAGATCAGTTCAGTGAAAGTGACCGGCTTACTATGCTAATCCGCGAGAAGCTGGCAACGGTGCGTGACGATGTCTGATGTTTGGGAAACGATGACACTGGGACAGGCCGGAGTGGAGTTGATCGATTGCGTCCATGCCACTCCCAAGCCCGCGCTTATCGGCTACCCGTATATCGCCATCCCGGAAATGAAAGATGGCAGGTTGAATTTCGACGCAGCTCGCAAAATCACTAGGGACGATTTTGTTGCATGGACACGTAAAGCAAAGCCGCGCAAACACGATATTGTTCTCTCCCGCCGCACTAATCCCGGTGTAACAGCCCCAGTCGGCGAGCAATCCGATTTTGCATTGGGGCAAAATTTGGTGCTGCTTCGGGCAGATGGGACCAGCGTCAAACCAGAATTCTTGCGCTGGTTGGTTTCCAGCCCGCAATGGTGGAATCAGATTCAGAGATACATGAACGTTGGCGCGGTTTTTGATAGCCTCAAGTGCGCCGATGTTCCGAAGTTCGAGTTGCCTATCCCGTCAAAGGAAGCGCAAGTTGGCATAGCTTCTGTCCTTGCGGCGCTGGACGACAAGATCGAACTCAACCGGCGGATGAACGGGACGCTGGAGGGGATGGCGCAAGCGATCTTTCGAGATTGGTTTGTCGATTTCGGCCCCGTCCGCCGCAAGGCGGCTGGCGAAGCCGCTCCTGTGGCGATCATGGGCGGCCTTGCTCCAGACCCCGCCCGTGCCGCCGAACTTGCCGCCCTCTTTCCCGCTGCCCTTGGTGACGATGGTCTGCCGGAGGGATGGAAAGAAACCGCGATCAGCGATTTGGTGAAGGCCCAAGGAGGTTCTACGCCCAGCACTGGCGACGAAACCCTATGGGCACCGGCGCAGCATTGTTGGGCCACACCCAAAGACCTGTCGAACATGAATGACCTCGCGCTGTTCGACACGGTGCGGCAGATCAGTGACGCAGGATTGGCTAAGATCACCTCTGGACTGTTGCCCGTGGGCTCGGTGCTGCTGTCGTCCCGCGCCCCGATTGGCTATCTCGCCATTGCCCAAGTACCGGTAGCTATCAATCAGGGTTTTATCGGTCTCGCTCCGACTGCTGAGACGGGCAGCGCCTATCTCTACTGTTGGTGCAAGGCCAACATGGACAAGGTCATCGCCAACGCCAACGGCTCGACCTTTCAGGAGATCAGCAAGAAGAACTTCCGTCCGATTACGTCGGCCCTGCCAGCAGACCGCCGCATCATTTTAGAGTTCGGGAACCTGGCTGATCCACTGTTCGCCCGTCTGATTGCAGCGGCTCGAGAAAACCGCACCCTCGCCGAAACACGCGACTATCTCCTGCCCCGGCTGATGTCGGGTGCAGTGCGCATCACCCCCTCCGGGGAGGAGCGCGCATAGATGGAAAATTACTTCAGACAGCGTTTCATTGATGAATTGAATGAAGAAGGCGACATTGAAATTCGCACAAAGGTTTGGCGGAGATCCGAAATATTGGAGATGGCGGGCGATGAGATTTTCAATGCCTTACTGGTAGATTGGATCAGTTCTGAAAGGGGAAACGCCGCCGACCGGGTTGAAGAATTTCTGACTGAAAACGGTTGTATCGATCGTTTTAAGGAATTGGTGCACCGTCTCAAGCAAGGTGCCGTGCTGCCTTTCGTCGGGGCTGGTATGTCGTGTGCCAGTGGATTTCGGACTTGGGGCAATTTTCTTAAATCTCTTCTGGCTGATGCAAAGGATCGGATCCCGGAGATTGAAGACCTGCTTCAACAGAACCGCTATGAAGATGCGGCACAAGCTGTGCACGATATTCTTGGGGGTAAGGTTTTTGGTCAAGAGATTAGGGAAAAGCTGGGTCCGCATCATTGGCGGATCGCCGGGCCAGTCTGCCTTCTGCCCCAGATATTCAAGCAAGAAGTGATTACGACAAACCTCGATTATGTCCTTCCAAATGTCTATCGCGAGGCCGCTCTGCCTTTCGACAACACGTTTTCAGGTGCCGCTCTGCGGGATGCTCCCGGTAGAATTGCAAACGGCAAACATTGTCTACTACGGCTACATGGCGAGGCTGAAACCGACAACGGTCGCGTTCTGACAGCCGCAGAGTACAACATGACCTACACCGCCGAGCGGACGTTGTCGGAAGTCATGAATGCGGTTTCAGCAACACGAAGCTTCCTGTTTCTTGGATGCAGTTTGACTCAAGACCGAACAGTTGAGGCTCTCAAGCAGTTGAACGGCAAGGCGGCCATCGGTCATGCACCACACTTTGCGTTCCTACCTCAGCCAGAAGAAGAGGGACGACTCGCACGGCGAGGTTTTCTCGCAGAATCAGGGATTCATCCCATCTACTATCCGGCGGGCGATCACGATTTGATGGTCGAAAATCTTTTGATCGCTCTCATGGAAGGTATGACATGAGCATCAGCGAGGACATCGTCGAACTGGCGGCTATCGAAACACTGCAAGAACTTGGTTGGTCCCACCTCCACGGTTCCGTGATCGCGCCCGATGGCACGGCACCGGAGCGCCGATCCTTCGGCGATGTCATCCTGACCGGCAGGCTGGAAACGGCGATTGCCCGGATTAACCCCGACGCGCCGGAAGCTGCACGCGGGGAAGCGCTGCGTCGCATACTCACCGGCGAACTTCCTTCGCTAGTCGAGGAAAACCGGCGCATCCATAAGCTGCTGACCGAAGGCGTCGATGTCGAATATCGCGGTGAGAGCGGCAAGACCGCTGCCACTAAAATCTGGCTGATCGACCTTGACCGCCCGGATGTGAATGACTGGCTGGCGGTCAATCAGTTTGTTGTCGTCCAGAACCGCACCAATCGCCGCCCAGACTTGGTCTTGTTCGTCAATGGTCTGCCGCTAGCCGTATTGGAGCTGAAGAACGCCGCTGCACAGAATGCGACAATTGCCGATGCCTACAATCAGTTGCAGACCTATCTGAACCAAATTCCCAGCCTGTTCAGCGCCAACGCCGCTCTAGTGACATCGGATGGCATGGAAGCGCGCATCGGTTCGATCACCGCTAACGCAGAACGCTTCATGCCCTGGCGCACAGTGGACGGCGAAGACTTCGCCCACCGGGGCACGCCAGAACTGGAAACCCTGCTGCGCGGCGTATTCACGCGCCAAAATCTGCTGGACCTGATCCGCGATTTCATCGTTTTTGGCGACAAGGGCGAAGGCCCGTTCAAGATTATCGCCGGTTATCACCAGTTCCATGGCGCAAAAAAGGCTGTGTGGCAGGCGGTAGAAGCATCGCGGCCCGATGGAGACCGCAAGATCGGCGTGATCTGGCACACGCAGGGTTCGGGCAAGAGCCTGTTGATGGCGTTCTTCGCCGGGCTGGCAGTCAAATCCAAGGCGCTGGAAAACCCGACGCTGGTTGTCCTGACTGACCGCAACGATTTGGATGATCAGCTTTTCGGCACTTTCGGGCTGTGCCGCGACCTGATCCGCCAGAACCCGGAACAAGCGGACAGCCGCCAAGATTTGAAGCAACTTCTCGACAAGGCGGCGGGCGGCGTGGTGTTCACCACAGTTCAGAAGTTTTCGCCGGAACGAGGGGAAGAGAGTTTCCCGCTGCTTTCCGACCGGCGCAACATCATCGTCATCGCGGACGAAGCTCACCGCAGTCAATATGGTTTTGAGGCGAAGCTTAACCGGGAAACCGGGCTGCGGCGCTATGGCTATGCTCACTATATCCGGCAGGCGATGCCGAACGCATCGTTCATCGGCTTTACCGGCACCCCGATTGAGGCGGCGGACATCAATACACCAGCGATCTTCGGCGAATATATCGATATCTACGACATCAGCCGCGCGGTGGAAGACGGCGCGACGGTGCCAATTTTCTACGAAAGCCGTCTGGCGCGTATCGAACTGAGCGATGACGAAAAGCCGCTGATCGACAGCGAAATCGAGGCGCTCGTAGAAGATGAATCACTGACCGAGGCGGAAAAGCTGAAGGCGAAATGGTCAGCTGTCGAAGCGCTGGTAGGCTCCGAAAAGCGGTTGGCACAGGTGGCGGAAGATATGGTCGTCCACCTTGAAGCTCGCATCGATGCAATGATCGGCAAAGCGATGGCCGTCTGCATGAGCCGTCGCATCTGCGTTGCCCTGTACAATCGGATCATTGCCTTGCGACCCGAGTGGCACTCGACGGATGATGCCGAAGGTGCAGTGAAGATCGTGATGACCGGCTCGGCTTCGGATCCGCTGGAGTGGCAGCGGCACATCGGCTCAAAGAAACGCCGCGACGATCTGGCAAAGCGGGCGCGCAATCCCAATGATCCGCTTCGCCTGGTTATCGTCTGCGATATGTGGCTGACTGGTTTTGACGCGCCGTGCATGAACACGATGTACATCGACAAACCTATGCGCGGACACGGGCTGATGCAGGCGATTGCCCGCGTGAACCGGGTGTTCAAAGACAAGCCAGGTGGACTGGTAGTCGATTACATCGGCGTTACACAGAACCTGCGAAACGCGCTCAGCCAATACACCGATTCCGACCGAGACAAGACCGGCATAGACGAATCCGCAGCCGTCGCCGCGATGATGGAACGATACGAAGCTATCCGCGACCTGTTCCATGGCTTTGACTATGGCCCCGGTATCGACGGCCAACCACGCGAACGCCTGATCTGCCTTGGCGGAGCTATCGACTGGGTTCTGAAATGGCAAGAGACTCAAGCCGCGCGGCAGAGCACTGACGAGGACAAGAAGCGGGCGCACCGCCGCTTTATGGACATGGTGCTGGAACTATCAAAAGCCTTCGCTCTTGCGTCTGCGAGTGACGAGGCTCGTACCATTCGCGATGAGGTCGGCTTCTTCCAGGCAATCCGGGCAGTGCTGTCCAAGACCACGGCGACCGGAAAGAACAGTGAAAAAGACCGGGCTTTCGCCGTTCAGCAGCTCGTTGATCGAGCCGTTGCATCGTCTGAAATCATCGACATCCTGAAAGTGGCAGGCATCCAGTCCCCCGACATTTCCATTCTGTCCGACGAGTTCCTTATGGAGGTTGGCAAGATGGAAAAGAAGAACCTAGCGCTGGAGGCGTTGAAGAAGCTGCTCAACGGCGAAATCGTCAGCCGCTCAAAGACCAATTTGGTTGAAAGCAAAGCGTTTTCCAGCAGGCTGGAGGAAGCAGTTGCCCGTTATCATGCAGGGGCTATTTCCGCCGCCGAGATGATTCAGGAACTGATCCAGCTCGCGAAGGACATGAAGGCTGCTCGCACGCGCGGCGAAGAGATGGGCCTTAGCCAAGAGGAAGTCGCATTCTACATGGCACTTGCAGAAAACGAGAGCGCGGTGGAAGCCATGGGCAACGAAAAATTGCGTGTCATCGCCCACGAACTACTGGAACAGCTGCGCAACAACGTCACTGTCGATTGGCATCAACGCGAAAGCGCCCGTGCCCGTATGCGTGTTTTGGTGAAGCGCATACTCAAAAAATATGGTTATCCACCAGACCTTTCGGACGAGGCGGTACAGACCGTTCTTGCCCAAGCAGAGATTCTACTGAGAGAGATCGCGGACTGAGTATCTCTCACTCGCGTTCCGCTACGAACGCTTTCCCCGTTCTCGCGTACAGTTGCCGCGCACGTTCGTCGTCCTCGCTGTCAAGTTTGTCCGCCATCCAGATCATCGCGCCGTAGATCGCGCGGCTATCGCCGGTTAGGTCCACGACGCAGATTTTTAAGGCCCGGCAGGCGCGCGTGGACGCGTTTCAGAATGGTCCCGATGAATTCGCGATCATGATCCTGTCGCCGCGCGCTGGAGGCGTTGGCTGACGAGCGCCAATCATGTGATCCGGGTCTCACGCTGGTGATCCGGCAGTGGAGGACCAATGCAATGGACGCGTGGTGTGGATCGGGCAGACGCGCGATTTGGAAGTGACATCCCCATCGCCGTGCTGCCAGACGGTCGAGCGTCCTTTGAAAATCTGCACGCGTTGTTGGAAAGGAAACTGCGGTCGATGCCAGATGCTCTCCTACCGCCAAATGCGACAGAGGCCGATAGAAACGAGCTTTTCGAAGCCACGATAGGCCCGGCCTGAGGTCCGATTGTATGTTCGCGCGATCGCCTGTTCGATCCGGGTGAATTGTATCTCACCGCCCATGTCGGCGGGCCGCTCTGCAGTCCCAAGGGCTCGACATTGAATGGAGATCAGGTGGTTACGCGTAACCACCACCTTGTCAAGATTTGAACTGGACCATCGCCTGTTCGAGGTTGGGCCTAGCGGTCTCTCTTGTTCAATAAAGTTCGATCTCTGAGAAAGGAGATCCAGCCAAGGCAAAGAAGGTCTGACCAAGGTCTCGGACCGCTCCCTGCGGACTCCAGCGGTCCACCGCGTGATAAGTGACGCCACGCCGCCCCTCGATCAACAAATTCGCGCCGTCGAACCCCATCCGCCTGTCATTGGTGGCGAGTGACCAGAAGTCCGACATCGTCAAGGCCAGCTGTAATTTCCTCCAATCGTCAAGCGAGAGCGCCGAGGAGACAATCGGCTCCTCTAAATAGAGGCGCGAATGGCGTAGAAAGCGGCAATACAGCCGAAACGAATCGTCCAAACGCGCGACGTGAACGAGTGCGGCTCCACTGAAACTGCTTTGCCAAACAAATCGGTAAGCCTCGGATTCCGTCTCTCGATAATGGCACAGCGGAGGCACATCATCGACACCGAGGAAGTTCGTTCCGCCGCTGTAACAGAGATACGGATCAGTGCTGGAACGTTGGTCTGGAGACACGTCTTCGAGAGGGCCGCAGATCGGATTTTTCATTGACCGTGTCCCTCCTGAAAGCGGCGCCGCGGATTTTTCACGGCTTTTCGATGGAGGTCAACGCCATTGTATAGACCAGTCCGCGAGGCGATAACCGCTTTGTTTTGGCTTCGTTCTAGTCCGACAGGATTCGCGTTTAGCAATTGGTTACGCTGTGCTTTGTAACCAATACGGCGCCATTCTTCGGGCGCGGCGTTCACCAGAGCAAATCGGCGTGAATAGATGAATGCGCCTTACTGGAGTTGAGCAACTCGGTCTCAAGCTTGTGGACGTGCGCAGCTTAGCCCCTGCCGCGTGCATTCATGGCCCTTGCTGGAAATCCAAGTTGAATCAAAGTAGTCATCGTGGGCTGGATGCAGCGACGTGAAACGGAGCGAACAGGATGCCGGATCTGCACCTGCTGCAGCACAGCTTGCTGGCGCTCTTGGGCCTTGTCATGCCGCCCCACCGGGCCGATAGACGGCAGTTTCGTTGAACTGGCCGACCTCGCTTAAGGCCTCTCCGGTCACGAGATCGATCGCGTCATTGATGCCCACACGTTCGGAAACGCTTACAGCGATTCTTCCAAGCCGGTGGCGCTGACATCCAACCTTTGGGGTCTTCCAGCCACTTCTGCACATTTTCTCTAGTCTTCGAGATAGGGGCAATGCGGTCAAACGCTGTGTCAGCGATACTCCCCTTATTTCGGTCGCGCCGCTGTGCCAGTCTTTTTTCCAAAACCTGCACTTCCGAGCTCGCGCGGCTCAAAGATCGATTGCGCGAGAACCTTATGACTGTCCGCCAGCAGAAGCGGATCAACGCCTAGCGGTGCGCTGAGCCGTTCGCTCAACCGTTCCATCACCAGGGCAATATCTGGTGATTGAACCTCCTCGTTGTCTCTGAACCCCGTCAGACGATAGACCCGCTCTGACAGCTTCAAAAGGTATGGTTGAAGAGCTGTGTGTTCAGTCTTTGAGTACGGCGCGCAAAGACATGCATGGAGGCACCAAAAGCATGTGGCCCAACATTCCACAAGGTCGTCGGTGAACTGCTTGTGCGAAGCATCGATAGCAACGTGCCGGATGGCAGGATCAGCTCCACCAAAGAATGAAAACAAGACTCGCCCAATAAGGCGGGGCCAACTTTCGTTGCTATCGCCGACAGGTAAGACTTGGACTGACGTCTTTGCGAGAATGTTTTCTTCTCCTGCATCACAACCGGCCCATCCGGCGGCAGCGATGACGGTCAGTAAGGAGCGAAGCCTAAGGATATCAATGGTCGTCAGTCCGTTGTTAGACTTACTCTTCAATATCCTTGCATTGAACGCCAAAACCGCATTTGCGATCTGATCGCGTGTAGCTTTCGTACGCGCTTTCTTGCGATGCTTTTCTTCGCGTGCCCGCAGCTCAGGGGACGTGTCATCGTCTATTGAAATACCGGTGCCGCGCCCGATGTCTTCCTCGGCATTAGACGTCTCATCTCCGAGATCGAAAGCTTTGTCGAGCGCCCTTTCGTCCTCAATGGTCCGATGTTCTTCATTACCAAGTTGGAGAATTCGATTGAGAAATCCGCGTACAAGCGAGACATCGCTACTTCCGAAACTGCTTCTTGGTATGGTTAAGTCCTGTTCGCGCGGCGCTCGCCCGGCGACAAATTGCTCGTAGGGAAGGGTCCGATGGTCGGCATGCAAACTGCTATCTTCTCCAGCGGCGAGCTTGCGGTGCACTACCATCGTCGCCTCGCTCCGAGCGCCATTATGCGCGCTCTCAGCCACCTCGAGCTGATCCAAAATCTCTAGCAGAAGAAGAGTTACCTCGGTTTCTTCGAAGAGCTGCGATGTGGCGTTTTCAGCCTGTCGAGATCGTGCTTCCTTCGCGGTCTCCCGGATCTTGTCAATCAAAGTGACGATAGCTACTGCAGACTGTGTTCCGTCTGCACGCCTTAGCTTTGCGAATGCCGGACGATCTGAAGAATCTGTCAGACGGTAATGCCGAGCGTTCCCCTTGCGCCCGGCCGACTTGAGCGTGTGTGGAAGTTTGTTTCCCTCGTGATCAAGCAAAATGACGATTACGGAATCTGGCTCGATACCATCAGGAGGCGTCCAGACTAACAGTTCGTAATTGCATTCAAAGCGCCCTGGGAAATCGCTGTGCCATTGCTCAAGATCAACGTCGTCAACATGCTCGCTCTCCGTTAGTTGCGTCGGATTGATCTCGGAGGAAAGATCGAGCAAACCGTCTAATTCAAGCGCTTCAAAGGCGGTTCCCGCCGGGAAGCGCTGATAGATGCTCACCTCTTCATTTATGCTTCCGACGTCCTTCAGACCGAGGGCGGCAACGGTGCAGTTTGCGCTTCCGTATAAAACATGATCTGCGTCCTCTGTCTGCGCAATGAATGCTTTGGCATGCAAAAAGCGGCTTTTGCGAAATCCCTTCCTATCGAACAGCCGAACGTTTGCGAACTTCTTCAACGCTTTTACTGGAAATAGCTTGGTTTCGGAGTCAACTAGCAGATCAATCTTTGCGGGTGAAAGCGTCTTGGCAAGATAGTCCAGAGCCTTCAGGCCATCGTCCCAATAAGGACTGATCACGACAAGTCGCTCGACCGACCTGCTATTGATCTGCGCGAGAAACCTCTCTGCAATGCCCGTCCTTTGACCTGTAGTGAGAAGTGCCGCTGTTGTCCCATCCTTCAGCACGACGGGGCCGGCGGCCGCTTGCGCGCGGCGCAGCCAGCCTGTTCGGGTTTCTGCCCAGGAAATCTGAGCGTCCAGAGCCTGTCCCGTTCTGTCACAATGGCGCATCACATAAGACCACGCCTGCGCAATCAGGCGCTGCTCTCCGGAATCGTCAACCCCGCATGCAAATTCTCCGGCCAACTCCACGTTTCCGGCTAGTCCGGTGGCCGTCATATTGGCGGAACTTACAATGATGCGCCCACCATCCCGGCCGAGTTGAATAATTAGCTTGGGATGAAAAGCCCCAGCGGCCCTTTTGCCGTTGACTGTGTAAAGCCGCCCAGCGGAACGCGGTTGCGTTGCGACATTTGCGAGGCTCTGGCCGAGAAGAGCTCCATCGCAGAGTAGAATATTATTGTGGCAGCCCGCTCCCCGCAAGCGAGACAATACGACGTTTTCATAGACGTCGAAATCGATCCCGAACGTGGAAATAATGCTGGTGTGGTAGCCGCGTTCTCCAAACCGCTCATACAGCCTCATGACTTTCGCAATACCTCCACGCCACGAGCCGTAAGCCCTTTTTCACCGATCAAATGGATGTCGCGAAGAAACTGAATTGCGGGTCCAAGCCGCGGATTTGTAAAAACAGGCCCATCTTTGCCGCGAAGACGTATCAGGCCATCATCAGTTTCGATGAGAAACGTGTAGTCGCCGCGCTGAAACTTTCGGAGCGCGACCCATAGATGCCGATGCAAGACACGTTCGTCGAGAATTCGCGAAATTGCCTCAAAGAAGGGCATGTCGCCGCACCGATCCAGCCAACGTCCCTCCGTGAGCAACGAGTGAAATGCCGGGACTTCGAGGCCGCCCAGTTCTTGCGTAACATCCTCTTCGCGGTCCCGAAACCTCTTATGTAGGATACCCAGAAGCACAAGCGCTTGCGCCGCGACGTCAGCCGAGCACCAAGCCGTATCGCGCCGTACGGCCATGATCGCCCGCACCAAAGAAAATTCACTTCCTTCAGCTTTGGGATCGTTTGCATTGTCCGGGAGCTTCAGTCCGGCGACAAAGTCGTTCCATGATGATGGCAGGCGCTTTTGGGCGGCAGCAATGGCACTTGCGCTGCGAGCGATCAACGCTGATGGTTCCATCCCGCGCGGCTCGCTGCCAAGTTGATCTAGCAGGAATTTCAATAAGCATTCTAGTGCAACGTGGCAGAGGTCATTTGCGTGATAAACACGCCAGCGTTTCACTTGTACTTCCAGATCGCCGTCATCCATGGAGAAAGTGCCTCCCGCCTGATCCCTGCCGGCGTACAGCATCCATCGTACATCATTCACACTAGGGCTGCGCTTCAGGTGGCCGGCAATCGCGAGTATAAGGAGCAAGCTCGATCGACGTGAAGCGTCATCGGCATTTTCTGCGCGGACTCGTGCAAAAAGGATGTCCTCATAGAGCCGCCGTTCCGGTGCCGTCTTTCGAATTTCGGAGGGAGCAAGCTTCGCAAAGCGGTCTAGCTCGTTCAACGAAACCTTGGCCCGTTTTATTACACCGAGGAATAGTGTCGATAGCTCGCCCATTTCGTTCTCAAATACCCTGGCAAGTTTTTCGCCAATGGCAGCACTGGGCACAGCGATCTGGTGTTCCGGCGATTGTTCAAGAATTCCGATCTGAAAGAGCTGACTCGCATAAGCAAGTCCATAAGCTCCCCATTTCACGGCGAAATAGTTCGGTCGTTCGGTCTCGGCGGCGGTCGAAAAGTCAATCGTCTTGCCAGTCAGCTCTCGTAGTGTGTCTCTAGCCCAATCCGTACCAGCTACGCCGCTACTTTCGCCATAGCGCTGTGCAATCAGCGCATAAAGCGCTTCTGTGCGCCGGACAATGCGCTGCCAGTTCTTCGGATCGGTATCGCCAATCTGGGTCGCATAGACCCAGCTTAGCCAAGCATACAAGCCATAGTATCGGACCCGCAGGGTCACGTTGCCAATGCCGGGAAGCAACGTCTGATAGAGACTGACGCTGCTATTCTGCATTCCCAAAGGATCGAGCCCATTCTTTTTTTGGTAATCGGTCCATTGGGGAAAATTGAGCTTCGTTAGGACGTTCAAGTGCTTCTGTCCTCTTCCTTCTTCTCGGCGCCACGCTTGCAATGCGGACGCTTCATCCCATGGCTCCCGCGAGAGCCAGCCTCGCCGGTTGATTCGTGACCATCGTCAGCGCGTATCCACCAAGAGTGCATCCATCGCGCCAGAGAAATTGCGCCGGCAATTCCCGCAGTTGCGAAGAGCCCGTTGATGAAAAATTCAAAAAGAAAGGAGACGGGGTAGTCGTCAAATGTGATTAGGCGATAGTCGCTCGGTTCTCCTCTGCTTCGAAAATCGACCCATACCTCCCCGGTGATGAACCAGTGAAGGAGCCGATAAGCGCCAAAAAGTCCAGCGCCGACAAAAATAAGCGCGCCTGGAATTTGTGATCGTACCGATGGTGTCAAAGCATGTCCCACTCTTTCATTAGTAACAGGTATCGCAGTGGCGGCGATAGCTGCGTCCGCACCACAGGGGCAAGATTGTCGGGAAAGATCGCGTGCAGGGGCGGTAGGTTTCCGGTGCTGTCGCGGGTCGCCTTGAATCGGTTGCGGATGGCGGCTTGGTTCGTTGTGATGCTAGAGGTTGACCACGTAATAGTCGCTCCGGTCGATGATGCGCTTGATAAAATCAAGTGCTGATCCGTAGTAGGAAATAGCTCCATACGCAGCGAGATAGCCCGCTTTTGCAAGCGTATTGCTAACCTGAAGCCGCTCTTCCTCAAGGTCGGTGAAAGTCGAACTCACGAAGACCTGATAGACACGATCCAAACGAGTTCCTCCGATCCGCCATACAGCATTGACTAGTTTTGAACAGCAGCAAGGGCTGCATCGATTGGCTGGAGCCGATACGCCTCGACCGGCGACAAGTGACCCGACAGAACTTATTAGTTACCGTCCACAGTAAAACTGTAATGCCCAGCCGCGATCTTCTTTCGCGCTTCGATGAATGCCCATTCCGGTGGCGTTATGCTTGTGGACCTCGCTACGTCCATACGGTCCATCAAATCTGAAAGAAACTTCTCAGCTTGATTCACGTCCTGCGATGCAGTTATACGCGCGACGCGACGGAATCGATCCTGAAGAGACTTGTATTCGGCCGCAAGACGGGTTGTTTCATCTACGCTTGTTTGGATTGAAAGCGCATCGCTTAAGGCCGGCAAAAGACCGGAAACAAATGCGAGAAGCGCAACGAACCATTCAGGTGTGAGGTTCTTCAAAAGGGAAAGGCCGGCGAAGCCACCCAGCAAAACCGGAGTGATTGCAAAAAACTGCTTCTGGCGACGCACCCGTCGCAACCAAATATGTAAAGTGACCGATGTGTAAAGGCACGATTCTTCCTGCCGAAGGCATTCGTCAATGATCGACTGCTGCCGAGCTGCGTCTAGCTCACGTGAACTCGAATTCGCGTCCCGAATATCTTCTGCCATTCCTCACCCGCGATGATGGTCCAGTCATTATATTCATAGCTGCATGCAACTGAGGATATTTCAGTAGCAGTCTCCGCTTTCCTTGCCCAATCCGTTCCAAGTTGGATCACATCGCCTGTTCCTGGCAGAGTTAGCTGACCACCTACCAGACTACCAAGATAGATGAAGAAATCGCGGACAAGCCAATCGTACCAAAAAAAATCCCTCGAAGCGTTATGGTGCTGTCGAAGAAAGTGAACAACTAAGAGTTCTAGAACAAATGATTTCAAAGGTACGTTATTCTCACGCTTCCAAAGCTTGACCATTCTCGCAAGGTTTCTTGCGTTTCCACCACATTGAGTATCTGTCGTATCCACCAATTTTATCTGAGCGATAGGGTCAACGATCTTCCATCGTCCACCGTCGTTTGTGTCAGGCATTACAAATTGGTTGTTAGTGATTGCAAAGACTGGAACCACCTCCACCGCCAGCGAATTGAAGGCAATAAGGACAACCTGTCCGTCTGCTCTCAGATCTGACTGAGTATATTTATCCAGCAATTCCGCCCTAATCTCCTGTAGAAGAGCCGACTGCTTGTTGCCTGCCCTTGCTTCAATTCGGCTAAATACCTCGCTGGGCAGAACGAAAAATAGGTCTAAGTCTTTTGGTGGCCGAACTTGGGTCCCTTTTCCCCAAGATCCAACTACAAATCCCGGTGGATCGTCTGTCGAATGGCCATAGTAAGCCTTCTGAAGCTTTTGGCGTATGCCTAGCTGCTTAGCTAAACCATCCTGAAATTCGTCTGACTTGAGCAGCAAATCGTAATTGAGCAGCTCAAATCGCTGCTGGACGCCCTTCCACATGGATTACCTTCTGAAGCGATCACTATGCTGGCCGCGCCGAACGCTCCTGACCGAAGTGCGCAGCGCAAACGCGTAAAATGGCAAGTGTGGCGTAGTACATGAGGCGGATTCGGTCTATAATGCAACTGGAGCGAGAGTCGCTCAAATGCGCCGGCGAAGCATTCATCGAGGCGAGCTAGCAAATTTGGCGCCGACCATCGCCGATCTGGCCAGCCCGCGCCCCAACTGCTATAATTTGCTATCTAAATACTTGCTACTTTTAACGCAGTGATCGGTTGCAGGATCGTGTCAGCTTCCATCGAAACGCTTCTTCAGACGCTTAAGCAACAGATCTTAGCCTGCATTGGCGAAGGTCATGCAGTAGCGTTTATCCTATACGGCTCTACCGTCACCGCAGAGAACCCTAGGGATGTTGACATCGCAATTGTCTTAGAAGACGCGACTGACCCAATCGCGTTTATCCGAGCGATCTCGCCCATTGTCGCTAACTCAATGAAATCGTCAGGTCGTTCGATTAGCTGCTTTCCCCTTAGCGAACTGAGCTATCGGAACTCCGCTTCCCAGTTTGTTGCGAATGTGAGGAATCATGGTGTCGGTTTCTGACATTCAGCGAAAATTGCGCAAATCTGAGGAGTTTGTGGCTGCCGGTTCAACGTTGTTTCACTCGCAACATTACCGGCAAGCGATAGTAATGTTCTGGATAGCAGCTAGAGACCGTATCTTTGCATGGCTCGAACAGCGCGCGGTCCCATATGATGGAACAAGCTCTGCGGTTCTCCATATCGTCTCTCGCATTCAGTCCGAAGAGGCGCGAGCGGCGATCGTCTATATCTACACCGTAGGGGTGATGGCTGAATGGGATGAATCCATAACTATCTCTGCGACTGACGCATCGGAGTATCGGGCCGCCGCCGATAGACTAATAAGTATTATTGCTGACAGTGGTATTAACAGATGACTTTTGACGAACCGCACTTTCATCGGGTCTGCGACGAAGTTTTGCGGCATCTCGAAGATACTGAGATTTCAAAATTGGCGCATTGGCATGCAGCACAAGTCTACAGCACGTTGAACCGCTGGCTAATCGGCGTACCGGCAACACTGATGTCCATTGCGCTAACATGGATGTTAGCCGCAGACACGAAAACCGTCGTTTCATTTCAGCAACTTCCAGTCTTTTTAAGTCTGGCTGTTAGTATGCTGACTGGCATTGGCACATTCTTAAATTTGAACGAAGCAGCAACGCGCCATCGCTCTACTGCGGAGAATCTGCATGGCTTGTGGAGAGACTGTAAGAATTGGGAGACGGAGTTTCCCGATTCATCGGTTTGCGAAAAAGCCGTACAGACGGCTCTAGCCTATCGCCGCCGATTAAACGAGATCAACAAGGATGCTCCGCAAATCCCCAAGTGGGCCTGGAGAAGCGTCAAGCGCCAGCGCTCTGAGGGGTCGGTCTCTTACAACTCTGAAAATATTGCAAGTTCCTAATCTTGCATACTGGATTTCGATCCAGAAGTCTAAATGAGACGCGGACTAATGAATGCCGAGCAACGCGCGTCGCAAATTGCGCGAAGCTGCCCCGCGTCGATTGAGGCGTGGCCGATTAGCTCGCAGTGAAGGCGAAAAGCATCAACTTCCTGGCTCCGGTGTAGGGTTTGCTGATCTGTTTGCTCGAATGGTGGGCTGCTCAAGGGGCTGCAGGCGGGCCCCATGGTGAAGGAAATGGATCCACGGCATCAAAGACCAGCCGTTCATTCTCGATGGTTATGCGAACCCCGCCATTGTGCGGGATTTTGTCCGGCAAGAGCCGTTGATGGACCGGATAGATTAGTGAGCCGACGAAATATCCAACGCAACAGATGCTCCACTCAATTCCGAAATCTGTATGTCGCATCAGGATGCTCGTGCGATCCTTCTGAATGGTTCGCTCTTGAAGAAGGCGAAACGCGTCAAGCACAGGATCATCGGCTCGCAATACGAATGGATCAATATAATAAAGCCTCGCTTGATTGCTCAAAGGATCCTTGCATGTTCCAATCATTGAGCGAAGCGCATCGGTTTGTGCGGTAGCGAGAAATGCCTCGCCGAAGATCTTCCACCCCAGACCAAGCAGCGTCTTGGCGACAAACCTAGCTCGTGCGTTGCTGTCAATTTGCATAGCCGGGATTGCGAAGCCAGTACTCGCAAGAATACTCGGGTGAAGGAATTGTCCCGTCCTGGTGTCGTACACTTTTGGCGGGCCCTCCTTCGGAACCTCAACGTTGTACTTCAATTCTGCGTCGTACCAAACCTCGCCTCGTTTCCACGATGCTGCGCGTTTCAAAATCGCACGAGGCGCTTGGCGACTATTGCCCCTCATGTCGGTGTCGCGGCGGCCAAACATGATTATCGGATCATTGGTGACCTTTGTATCTATCTCGTGACCGATACGGGAATTGACAGCTTTGCTGCATGGGATTGTCGTCGCGCCCTTCCCGCCGAGCGCGCGAGGAATAACGTGCTCGGAGCTTATAGCAGCGTCAGGCAGATGATGTCCGGAATAGACGCAAAATGTTCGCCATTCGGGAGAGAAACGCGCCATTGGAATTTCGATTCGCATCAGTTCGCCTGAACAGTGTCCCTTTCCACCATCACGGTGGAGATGCTCTCTCTAACATCGGCGATGACGGACGTAACTCATCAATCGGTTATGCTCCGTCTTCAGCGCTTAATTGCTGCCAGCGGGCGAACGCAAAAGAGGCCTCGACGAACGATGCGAAGAGACAACCGAAGCGATTCATTGTCTCAGTACGATCTTGAGATCACTCGATCGAAATGCCTGAACGCAAAGAACGTTGCATCCGCTATTTCGGCTTGATCGACTTCTCTCCGCGAGCAACGCGCCTCTGCCAGTCACCTAGCCAACGCCCATCCAACGCTTCCCTCGCCAAACTGAGGGCGCCGTTTACGTCTCCCATCGAAATCAGGTGCTGATAAAGCTTCTGATATCCGACATGGGCCACCGGCACCTTGAAATAGGTTGCTCGTGGTCGAGAATATTCGATCATTGCTTGGCACGCGGACATCAAGATCGGCAGGAGATCTTCGTCTCCGCGGCTTGCTTTGAAGATCATATCGATTTTATTTGAGTGAAACGAGAGCGATTTCGGGATGTCCTTCTCGCTCACTAAGTCGATGGATTTGTCGAGCAGTTTTGCTGCCAAGATCAAATCAACTGGGGCAACATAGTGCAATGCGAGGTTGCTCAGATAGTCAGCGCTGGATCCGCCGAGCCATGGTACTGAGTTGACACCATCAACGCTTTTGTTGCCACGCGCTGTGCGGATGCGTGCTTTTTCAGCATCGCTTACCGAGGCATCCCACCACTCGCACAACTGATGTCCGCGAATGGCGCCGCCATAAAGTTTTCTCCACTTGAGGTCGTATTCCGACCTCTGGCGATCCTTCGGCTTCTTCTCAACGGATTTCCGGACTGGCTTTTTCGGACGATAGCAGCATGGGCAGCACCAGTATTCAACGCCAATGTAGTCTTTCCGGTTGCCGAATTCCGCAACGATAACTTCTGGCATCATTCTGACTAGAGCCGTTACCTTCTTGCCACTGTCTAACCAGCAATCCTCACACATGTAAGGATGTCCGCTAAACGATAAAACGATTTCACCCATTCGAAATCCTTAGGTGCAGGCGCAAACGAGATTGCTGTGATGTTCTCTTATTGTGTAAGCCGATGAAAGGGTCTGCCTTTTTGACCCGCGTGCGACTTCGACCAACCTCCGACCAGATATCCTACGCCTCAATTGAGCCGCGCTTGTATTCCTTGGACTGGCAACGTCTCCAAGAATCATGACGGCATAAGCTGTAACGAGACGTATATATCGGCAAAGTTATTTTTATCACCTGATAGCCAGCGCGGCGTTTCGCCGCCATGGGATCGAGGATCGGTATCGCATAATCATAAAAATGATCACTTCGCTACGCTCGTTGAGACGATGCAGTCGGCCAGCATACTGAGCGGGGTGCCTTTCCAAGCAATTGGCATGGTAAGAAAAGGGGTATCGAGGCGGGAATCATCAATTCACCGAGCGAGTACCCATGTTGAAGGGGCGGCTTGACCGGAAGGTCTCGACGGCGACCGATACGCTTGGATCACGCGCCGCGGCTCATGTGGGTGCCTCCGTGCAAGGGCCCTCGAGCGTCCGCTCGATCATCGATAAATCTGGCCACCGGGCTAAGCTGACGCTCGCCATGTGCCTGGACGTGCTTTTGTCAAGAATAGCGCCGTTTCGACTTGTGACGGGCACACGTTCTGCATTGAACCGGAGAGCAAAGCCGCGGTCTCGTGCGCTTCGCGCACGTATGTGCCATAGGCGTTTGCAGCTCGTCCGTACCAGTGATACGAGGTACCTAAAAGCTCTCTAGTCTTAGGAAAGCTGCTGGACCAAGGTGAGGTCCGATCGATAATCGCCTTTATGACGTTGCGATCGAAAATTAGCGCCTTACCTTCATTGAAATTCAATTCGGTGAAATAAAGGATCTTGCTCGTTGTGGCGAATCCGACCCCAGAAACAACGTCGTTCAGCAAGCGAATAGAGGTGACTGCATCGGTTGGTTTTGCGCGCGCACTGTCGAGAATATCGACAAATTTTGAAACTGCGTTGAACGCTCGGACAAATCCTTCATGTCGTCCTCTTGGACCTCCTCTGGGAAAACCCCAGACCATCGCCGCTATAACTCCAGTGGCTGCATCGTGCTGCGCAAGTTGAAAAACCTGCCTTCTAGTAAAAAAATCCTCCGACCGGGCGATTTTCAGTGCGGTCTGGAGCTCAGAACAATGCGGCAGTAGCCTGACGTGCTTCAACCACACATCCGGATTATGACGCGCGCCGAAATTAAGGACGGTGGCTAGATCTGGAATCGATTTATCGAGGCTCATCTCAAACTTCGGTTTAAGCTCGCGATCAGATCTATTGGAAATCTTGTGCGCGATTGTGCCTTGGTAGAGGGCGTCGGTTTGATTGAGTTCTTCGACCATAAAATCTGCGACATCTCGGGATGACGGCATCTTACGTTTTGACCGGGGCAAGGTGAAGAATTCCTAAGGGCGCAGTTTTCGCTTCCACGGGGGCTGCGGGACGGAAGAGTGGATACTCCTAGGTTCAATTGGAGGGGGCACGCACAGCGGGCGACTGTCTCGGATACGCTCAAGCTCTTCGTCTTCCTCGTCCATCATGCGTCTGAAGTCAGCATATTCTTCTGCACATTGCTTATCGTAACCAAGCTGCCAAGCTGCCAACACAACGGGGTTTTCGGGATCCGGGCAGCCCTCCGATCGCTCCTGTTCGACCCATTCTCGATGGTTCCGCTTGCTCTCGTTCCGCCTGCTCAACTTGACTGAGAACGCGAAGTATTCGCCCTTTTAGGCTCGTCGTTCATATGCCTTTTTGTGACCCCCGCGAAAATCATTCGGACTGAAATAAAATCGAATGGCTAGAGGAGGAGCAAGACCTAACGCAGGGCGAAAGACGAGCGCCCCCAATAAGCATCTGACAGGCCCATTTCGGCAGCCGGAATTGCCCCTCTGGATTCCATGCTGCGGATTATGCGAGACGCATATGCAGACGGTGAGCGTCCACACGATATGGTCAAGGCTGCGGCGCCGTATATCGGCATTGAGCATCTCAGTTTCGAGCTTGTAGACGCGCGCAGCTTGGCCCTCTTACAGAGTCCAATAATTCCGGATATCTCTTCATCCCGTTATGAATGGTCGCACGGGCAATACCCATTGCGCCAGCTGCCGCTGTTATAGACAGCCCATGAGATATCAGCCAGTACACCCGATCTCCCATTTCGAGCGTGTAACTTGTTGGCCGACCTCGCTCAGTCCTGTTCTTCGTCCAGTTCCTCCAAAAGTGAACAGCCGCGAACAAATGGCGCGTTACGTTCGGTTACGTCGCTAATAGGAAAGCGAACCGAACGTAACCCATTCGTCCCGATTAGGTATGATCGATATACCAACGTCCGCCACTTTCCCGGACGAGCCGCTTATCGAGTAGCGCTTTCCGCAGATCCAGCAAGTCGGCCCTGCGCCGTTCACCCAATCCCGCTTGCCGGGCCTGTTCATTCCATTCCTCGAGGGCAAGGCCTCGATCGCCGGCGTCGTACAGGATGCGGTAGAAGGTCTGCTGATTGGCCGTCAGCCGAACCGTTTCTGAACCGCCAGAGCCGGTTTCAACGGCCTCTTGGCTCACGATGTTGACCGTGACGGGATCACCGTCCTCGTCGACGCCCAGCTCGATAATTTTCGACCCGAAAGATAGCAAAGGGCCTTCGGGCCGATCGTTGGCTTTAGTTACGGTTGCAGTCTTCACTTGATCGCCCGAAATCTCCACCATGACGTCCACGTCGCCATAGCTGGCGTTGGAGCCGCGCATACCCCGCGCCTCGTCCTTGCCGGTATGGCCGACAATCGCGACATGGACACTCGTTGCGCTCTTAATGCGCGCAAGATTAGCGAAACAGACTCCTTGGTCCTTGGCGGAGTTTTCATCACCACCGCCGGCGGCAATAGCCTTGGCAAAGGTGTCGATCACAATCAGACCAACTTTGTGCGGCCGTATGCGCTCATTCACGTCATTGATGATGGCGATCACCCTTTCAACGGTGCGGAGATCCATGAGATTCATAGTCTCGGGGACGACGGCGATCGGTGGGTCGCTCTCGGTCGGCGGCCAGCCAGCTCGAAGTCTACGCCGCACGAGGTCCACCCGCTCAAGTGCAAAGTAGACGACGCCACACGCAGCTTTACTGCGATTTCCGCGCCAGTCTTTTCCGCCAGCCACAGCAAGGCAGAGATCCGCCATCAAAGCCGATTTTAACGAGCCAGGCTTACCGACCCACGCGGTTGTCTCTCCTCTCGCGAGGATCCCTTTCAAAATCCAGTTCTTCCGCAAGGCGTGGACGCCGAACTCCGACATCAACTCGTAGCGAAATCCAGCTCGATTTCGCTCCTGTCTCTGATCGTGGCGCATCGCAATGTTATCCAGAGCAACGTTGTCGAGGCCAGCATGATCAACGATGCTCATGTGCCCGCCACATGCTGAGGCTATTCGCCAGGATGTATCGAGCGAGTTGCAGCCCATGATCCTGAATAAGCTGCCTGTAGGGTGAGGTGTCCTCCAGCATCTTAACTGCGTCGGCAAATGTAATGTGTCCGGTCCTTACATCATTGACGAGCGAACAAGCTTGCTCATTGACCAAGGCGAGCGCCGATTTGGTGACGACCCTCGCGCCAGCACGTGCGATTGGGAGCAGCATCACGCAACCTCCGATCTGAAGGGTGTGGCGATGATGCTGTGAATTCGATCGCGTCCATACTCCACGTACAGCGCATTATAGAGCGCGACTTCGTGCAGCAGGTCTACGGCGTCTTGCTTCGTAACCAACCCTTGGCGGACAAGGCCAGCGATGTATTCAGCAACGTCGAGGAAACGTTCGAACTTAGCATTCGCTACCAACACAACCATTTCAAGTTGTAGCGATGTCCATGAGGTTGGATCGTCAAAGATCCCAGGGCGGCCTACAGGATTGTAGGTCCCCTCAAGATATTCTAGGGTAAGCATGTGAATTCTTTCTGGCCCGTGACCGCTTGCAGGCGGCGCGGGCCTTCTCTTTGAGAGAGGCCCGCGAAAGGCATTGCTGTTGGGAAGGTCAGTTCGCGGTCGCGACGACGGGCAACGAATGAAGCCACGCTTCGGCGGCGTCTCTGGAGATCAGAGACTTGGCACCCGCTTTCCGGAGTACTAGCCGTCCCGCTTTGATCTCGGCATACGCCATCGTTCTGCCGATACGCGCCCAGTTGCAGAATTCCGCGATCGTCATTGCACCGCCGGGAATAGCGAGCTGACTTAGATCAGCGGCGAGATGGGAGGACATTTCTAAGTTCCTTTCTGACCGCTTTGTGCGCTCGATTGCGTGCGGTCAGACAAGGAATTGCCCGGGCTTTGATACCGGGAAATCCCCGTAATACCGGGAAATTATCGCCGGCGATTTCCCGGTTTCACTCCTGCGGCAACATCAAGCCCGTGGGTCTTGATCGCTTCCCGAATGGTCTTATCGTCAGGGCTTTTGTTGGGGTCGATCTCGTCCTGAATCAACCGGATCAATGCGATTAGGTCTGCCGTATCTTTCAGCGACCTACCTCTTTTCTTCACGCGCTCGACTATTCTTTGGTTAATGAGCGGCCAATCGTAAGTGGGCGGACGGCCAGCCTTGCCTGCCGCCATAACCGGCCATGTCTTTTTGATTTCATCGCGTCGGAATTTGATATCCACGTAAGCCGGCTCAAAACGGTTTTCGTCAAACACGAGCACGTCTTCAAATCCGTCTAATGGAGGCTTTCGTCCAAGCCCGGGGGTGAGTACCTTCTTCGATAGCGGGGCCGCGGTAACTGAGTGAAGTGAGAGCGAGGAGAATTCATACGATTGGATTTCCACAGGCCTGCCAGTCGCGTTCTTTCCTATGGCAGTGATCTTGTTCTCCGCACACGCGTTGAGCAATAGTCTTATCAGGGCCGCTTTCGGGCGCGATCTTATTGAAACCGTGACAACTGACGCTCTCAGCATTGGAGCTTTTCCGTCACTAAGATTCTGTTCAGTGGCGTATTCCGACCACGCCTTGCGATATTTGTCCCATTGATCGCGGACTTTGGTTACATCGCGCCAACCAACCCACGCGATTGCCATCGGGAACGTCCAAAACAACTCCTGGTCTGGATCGAAGTCATCGGGATCAGGCCGCACCACGTTCAGCATCCACTTATCTCGCGCCATTCATTGGAGACCGCGCGAATCCGCGCGCACCATTTAAGCATGAGGTGGCGTTCATCTAAGGTGAGCAAACCGACCATCCACAGCCGGTCAAGTCAGGGCAAGACGCTGCTTATCTGGACCTCGCGATCGTGGCTTCCTTGAAATTTCAAAATCTTGCCGCCGCTCGCGCAGCGTGTCGCAATAGTCGGCCCACCAAGCCATGAGCTTCACACGTTCGTCGAAATAGTCACCGCGGGCATAGGCGCGACGCACCTCGTTCGGTTCGATGTGCGCCAGTGCGGCCTCGATCGCGTCGGGGTTCCACTTTCCGCTTTGGTTTGCCAACGTACTGAAGGTCGAACGGAAGCCGTGCGCGGTGGCTTCATCCTGCGAATACCCGAGACGCCGAAGTGCCCCGTTCATGGTGTTTTCGGAAATGGCCCGGTGCGCCGACCGCAGGCCGGGAAACACAAGGCCACCGGCGGCCCGCCCCGTGACCAGATGCAGAGCTTTGAGGATTGCAACAGCTTGCGCTGGCAGCGGAACGCGGTGCGGGCGGCGCATTTTCATGCGCTCGGCCGGAATGCTCCACGCGCGGTTATCCAGGTCAAATTCGACCCATTTCGCGTGGCGTAGTTCGCCGGGACGGCAGGCAAGCAGGGCCGCAAGTTGCAGCGATGCTTTGGTGGTCGGCTGGCCCATGAAACCGTCAACGGCCCGCAACAAGCCACCAAACGCCACTGGATCGATGATGGCAGCGCGTGGCTTGACCTTGGGCGTGGCGATGGCCCCACGCAATGCTTGCGTCGGATCGGCCTTTGCCCGCACCGTCTGAATGGCGTGCCGAAACACCGCGCCGATGGTTTCCCGGACACGGGTTGCCGTCTCCAATTTCCCGGCGGCCTCGATCGGCCGAAGGACCGCCAGAACCTCAACGGGCTCGATTTCGCTGATCGGTCGTTGTCCTAGGGACGGGCGGGCATGGTTCAGCAACCATTCGACCTTGCGGATGGTCGTCTCGGCGCGGTGGTTACGCTTCATCTTCGCCAGATAATCGTCGGCGAGGGCGTTAAAGGTGTTGGCGTTCGCTATGAGCCTTGCGGCCTTGTCGAGCTTCTTCTGTGCGCCTGGGTCTTTGCCGTCCACAAGCAGCTTGCGCGCATCGTCACGTTTGCGGCGCGCGCTCACCAACGAAACGATGGGATAGGAGCCAATAGCGAGTAGCTTTTGTTTGCCATCATACCGATAGGCGAGGCGCCAAAGCTTTGCGCCGGTCGGCATGATCCAGAGTTGCAAGCCGTCGCCATCAGACAACTTCACTACGCGCTCGCCCGGCTTTGCGGTCTGACATTTCCGATCTGAAAGCTGCGCCATTCCCAACCCCACCAACTCGCGGCCGATACCAACATGATACCAACGGCAATTTCCTGGATACCAACACCGATACCAACAGATTGTGCGAATTGCCGTGACCCGCTGCGAACGTCAGAGAGCAAGAAAGGCTTGTTTTTACAAGTCTTTTTGCATGATCGCGAACGGTGATGAACGTCTGGAAACTGCTTCGTGGTGCCCCTGGCCGGAATCGAACCAGCACTCCTTGCGGAACTCGATTTTGAGTCGAGCGCGTCTACCAATTCCGCCACAGGGGCCTTCGGACGCCGGCCGGAGACCGGGGGCGCGAAGCGGGCGGAATATAGCGGGCGCGGGCGGCGGGTCAACCTGCGGTTTGGCCAGATTGGCCGCCGCGCACACTCCAGTGTGATCAAGGCTGCCTCGACAGGGTGTGTGCCCCGGGATAGGACGCAACAGCCACTCCGGAGAGCACCGTGACTGCCCAGACCGCCCCTCAATCCGCGCCCGTGCATGCCTCATCCAACCCGGCGCTGGTCGCCGCACTGGTAGTCGGCCTGATCGCCTTGGCGACGCTGGCGGGGGCCTGGTTCTTCCAGCTGGTACTGGATATCCGGCCGTGCCCGCTCTGCCTCGAACAGCGCTATGCCTATTATCTCGCGATCCCGCTGGCGGTGCTGGTGGCGATTGCGGCCGCCAGGGACGCGCCGCGCGGCCTGGTTGTGACCGGCCTCGTTGTGCTGGTGCTGGCGGCGCTCGCCAATGCGGTGCTCGGCGGTTATCACGCCGGCGTCGAATGGACATTCTGGCAGGGTCCGACGGACTGTTCGGGTCCGGTGGTCGATCTCGGCAAGGCCGGCAGCCTGCTGGAGCGCCTCGACACCGTGAAGGTGATCCGCTGCGACGAGGTGCAGTGGCGCTTTTTGGGCCTGTCGCTGGCCGGCTACAATGTGCTGATCTCGCTGCTGATGGCGGCGATCGCACTGTGGGGCGCGGGCAAGACCGCACGGCACTGATCCGCCGCCGGTCCTGCCCGCTGAGGCACCGCTACCAGCGATAGCGCAGCGTGCCGATCACCGTGCGTCCCTGGCTCAAATAGCAGTAGCCGGAATTGCAGACCGCAACCTGCTCGTCGGCGACGTTGTTGGCGTTGATCGAGGCCTGATAGCCCGCAAACTTCGGTCCGAGCTTGGCGAAATCGTAACGCGCGGCCAGATCGAACAGCGTGTAGCCGTTGTTGCGTGAGGTGTTGTCGTTCGACGTCCAGGTGGCGTCGATGTAACGGACACCGGCACCGAGACCGAGGCCTTCAAGCGAACCGTTCAGGAAGGTGTAGTTCATCCAGCTCGATGCGGTGTGCTTCGGCGTCACTGCAGGGGTCTTGCCGAGCTCGGTCGCGATCGAGCTCCTGGTGATCTCCGCGTCGGAATAGGTATAGGCCGTCACCGTTTCGAGTTCCGGCGTGAGTCGTGCGCGTGCCTCGAATTCGAAGCCCTGCACGCGGATCTCGCCGACCGAGGCGTAATAGGCGATGCCGTTGACATAGCCGGCGAGCTTGGCGGCGTTCTTCTCCTTGAGGTCGTAGATCGACGCCGTGAGCAGCACGTCGGGCCGTGGCTGATACTTCACGCCGCCTTCGATTTGTTCGCCTTCGGATGGCGCCAGCACGATGCCGTCGAGGCCGAGTGAGGTCTCCGGCTGGAATGAGGTCGCATAGCTCACATAGGGCGCGATGCCGTTCTCGAAGTGATAGAGCAGGCCGGCGCTGTATGAGAACGCGTTGTCGTTACGCGCGCCTGTGACGGCGCCCGTATAGGAATTGATTTGCGTGCGATCGGTCCAGTCCTGACGGCCGCTGACCGACAGGTGCCAGTTGCCGAGTCGCATCTGGTCCTGCAGATAGACGCCGACCTGCTCCTGCGTCGAACGCGAACCAGACGTATAGCCCGGGGTTGGGCCGGCAATGCCGTAGACGGGATTGAGGATGTTGAGCGCATAGCCGGGATTCACGGCGCCCAGGCCAAGCTTGAAGTCCCAGGTATTGTGATCGTAATTCACGCCGAACAGTGTGCGGTGGACGACCGGGCCGGTGGCGAAGTCGGCCTGCAGCGCATTGTCGGTCTGCCAACTCGTCTGGTCGTCGCCGACGGCTACGGCACCGCGGTCATAGACGGTCGATGTTGGCGTCGCGAAGCTGCCGTCGACATAGCGCGATTCCGCATGCAGCACGCCGAACCGCGTGTGCTGGCGGAACGTGAAGACGTCGTCGAAGCGGTGCTCGAGCTTGTAGCCAACCTGCGCCTGCTGCTGCCGCAGATAGTCGTATTTCGGATCGCTCGAGCGCAGCTTGATGGTCGCGCCATTGACGTTTACCAGCTGGCCGTCGCGATTGAGCATGGCGACGCTGGCGTCGGTTTCGTCCTTCTGCAAGATGGCATATGCGGTCAGCGTGGTGTCGATGCTCGGTCGCCAGGTGATCGATGGCGCCAGCATCAGCCGCTCGTCGGCGATATCGTAATTGGTCTCGCCGGCGCGGCCGAGGCCCACCAGGCGGTACAGCAGCGACTTGTCGGAACTGGCACCGCCGATGTCGAACGCCGTTTGCATGCGGCCATAGGTGCCGCCTTCTAGTGAAATCTCGTTGACCTGATTCTCGACCGGGAATTTCGATCGGCGATCGACGAGGCCGCCGGGGACGGACTGTCCATAGAGCACGGCGGCCGGGCCCTTGATCACCTCGACGCTATTAAGCTGATAGGGTTCGGTCCGGAATGTAGTGAAGCCGGAGGGGAACTGCTTCAGTCCGTCGCGGAAGTCGCCGAGCGTCGTCGTCGAGAAGCCGCGGACATAGATCTGATCGAAACGCGGATCGTAGCCGAAGCCGCCGGTGGTGACGCCGGCTGTGTAACGAACCGCCTCCGGAATGCTGGTGACGCCGCGATCATCGAGTTCCTTGCGGTCGATGACGCTCACCGAACGCGGCGTATCGATCAGCGGCGTATTCGTCTTCGACGCCGAACTGGCCTGACCTGCGACATAGCTGTTGTTGTCGGCGCTATAGATGCGCTGATTGGCCGATTGCGCGGGTGCAATCTGCGGCGTCGTCGTGCGTGTGCGTCGCGTTGCGCGTGCCGATGTCTGCGATCTCGTTGCCGTCGTGCTGCGCGCGCGTTGCGGCTGCGGAGCATCCACCGTGACTGGCGGTAGGCTGGCCTGCGCGAATGCGTCACGCGGAAGATCCGTCGCCAATGCCATCACACTGACGGTGCAAAGCAGTGCAGTCTGCTTCGTCGATTTTCTTGTTCTCAATTTCATTTCAACGCCTCGATGATGCTGGTCACGCCAGCTTGATCGAGCGTCTAACTTGATTGGTTTCGTGGCGCACTACGATGCGCGGTAGAATACGTCTAGACCTTGCGACGCAAATGTCTGCAATCACTGCAAGGCGCTCATATTTGTTAGATCTATTCCATTGTTTCGATCGGTGTCTGCGACGACTGAAGATCAATCGTCGATATCGTCCTGCGCCTTGCCGAACAGATGCACGATGCCGGGCGTGACGATCGAGACATAGATGAAGCGCGACAGATGATGCGCGCCGACGAACACCGGATCGATATGCAGCGTCAGCGCCAGTGCGAGCATGGCGTCCATGGCGCCGGGCGCGAAGGCGACGACGACATCGCTCAGCTTCACAGTCGTGGTGAGTGCAATGATCGTCACGAACACCGCCGAGATCGCGATGGCCACCGTGAATGAGCCGAGCGCGGCCCAGACATGGCTGAGAATGGTGCGGGGCGAGATCTTGCCGAAGCGCGAGCCGATCAGGCTGCCGATGCCGACGAGGGCGGTGATGTAGGCCCATTGCGGCAGCGTGCCGTGGACCCAGCCGGTGCCATGCAGCACCGATGACGCCATCATCGCGCCGAACATCCAGCTCGCCGGAAACTTGATCCAGCGCATGAACAGCGCGACGGCAACGGCCGCGGCTGCCAGTTCGGCCAGTGCGAGCGGCGAGGCTTCCGGTCCGCGCGATGGCAGCGGACCGTGGCCCATCAGGCCGGTGGCGGCGAGCAGCAGCGGCACCATGGCGGTGAGGATGATGACGCGAAAGATCTGCACCACGGCGATGCCCGGCACGTCGGCATTGCGCTCGGTGGCCAGCATGATGATCTGCGACAGCGCGCCGGGGCTGCCGGCCAGCAGCGCGGAGGTGCGGTCCCAGCCATGGACGCGCTGCAGATAGATGCTGCTGCCGAAGGTGGCGCAGAACGTGGCCAGCGCCAGCAGCGCGATGGTCACCGGATAGGCGCTTAGATTGTGCACCATCTCCGGCGACACCATCGAGCCGAGCGACAGGCCGAGTGTCATCAGGATGACATGGGCCATCGGCTGCGGCAGGCCGACCGGGCGTCCGAAGATGCCGTAAGCGGCGACCGCGATCATCGCGCCGGAGATCAGCCCGCCCGGCAATTCCGCCCAATAGAATAGCGCGCCGCCGGTCGTGCCGATGACGAGGGTCTCAAGGGTGGTGCGGATCTGCAGGGAGCTGGGAAGAGCGATGGCCATTTGCACGGAAAGCTGAAGGAGCCCGCTTTATGGCAAAGTCCGCACCTGTCGACAAATGCAGTGTGGTCTACCTGTCCCTCGCTTTCCGGGCGAGGGACAGGCGGATGACGAGAGTTTAGTTCGGTTTCGTGGTCTTCTTGCATTCCGAACGGAATTTGCGGCGCTCGGTGCCGTGCAAGCCCTTGGCGTCGGCCTGTTTCGAACATTCGAGTGACGCTGCGGTGCGGGGTTTCTCGGCTGTCTTGTCCGCAGGCGCCGTCTTCTCGGCGGGGGCCGCCTTGGCGGGCGCAGTTTTGGTGGCCGCCGGCGCGGGTGTCTGAGCGGTGGCCGCGCCGACCAGGAGGAAGGAAGCGACGGCAGCGGTAGCTAGGCTGGAAGCGAATCGGATCATGGCAGCACCTCGAATTGAACGGGAAATCAGCGTGGGCGCGCCGGGCTGAACGGCAGGTGAATGAGTTGAAATATATTTGACGGTGCGATCACGATAATTTTTCGCGGGCAGCTGCGATGTCGTTGCCACGTGCAGCGGTAGCGATAGGATGCCGCCGTCTACTTTTACTTAGTGTAGCAAAGGGAGAGAACGTTATGACGATGCCCGTCAAATTCGCCTGCGCGATTGCAATGTCCAGTTTTGCTCTGCTTGCCTTCAGTCCGGCCCATGCACTCACCGCGACTGAATGCAGTGCAAAATATCAGGCGGCCAAGACCGCCGGCACGCTGAACGGCCAGAAATGGAATGACTTCCGCAAAGCCGAATGCGGGACCGATGCCGCTGCGACGACGCCCGCCGCTGCGCCTGCTGCAACCGCGGCGCCGAAGGCTGCCGAAGCCAAGCCTGCCGAAGCCAAGCCGGCAGTGGCTCCCAAACCTGCTGCAGCCCCCAAGTCGGCAGCGACGACAGCCGCGGCTCCGGCAGGCCCTGCCACCTTCCCGTCGGCGGTCGATCCGAAATACGCCAAGGAGACGGCTGGCAAGGCGCGGATGCACACCTGCGTGGATCAGTACAATGCCAACAAGGCCGCCAATGCCAATGGCGGCATGAAGTGGATCGAAAAAGGCGGCGGCTACTACAGCGAATGTACCAAGAAGCTGAAGGGGGCCGCCTGATCGGATCAGCCGCGCGCTGGGGTTGATCGACATCACTTACTTCGCGGGCGATAACGATCCGTCACCCGCGGAGTCCCCATGATTGCCAGTCTATCCCTGATCCTGCTGTGCCAGCTCGCTGGCGAGATCGCCGTGCGCGCTTTTGCATGGCCGGTGCCCGGCCCGGTGCTCGGCATGCTGTTGCTGCTCGTTCTGCTGTTGCTGCGTGATCGTGCCGTGATGTTCGCGCAGGGGCCGCTGCAAGGCGGCGGCGTGGAGAATGCCGCGAAGGGCCTGCTCGCGCATCTGTCGCTGATGTTCATTCCCGCCGGTGTCGGCGTGGTGCAGAAGCTCGATCTGCTGGCCGAACATGGCACGGCCATCGTCGGTGTTCTGGCGATCTCGGTCGTGATCACGTTGCTGGTGACGGTGGCGACGTTCCTCATCATCAGCCGGGTCATGACACGCGGGCGGAGCGCGTGATGACCGCCAATCCGTTCTCACTCTGGGTCTATCTCTCGCAGCAGCCTCTGCTCTGGCTGACCGTGACGCTGTTGGTCTATGCGACGGCGGATGCGCTGTCGCTGGCGACCGGCCGGCATCCGTTCGCCAATCCGGTGTTCCACTCGATGTGGATTATCGCCGTGTTTCTGCTGATGACCGGGACGTCCTACACGACCTATTTCAGCGGTGCGCAATTCGTGCACTTCCTGCTCGGTCCGGCGACCGTGGCGCTCGCGGTGCCACTCTATGAGAATCGCAAGGTCGTGGCGGCAGCGATCGTGCCGATGCTCGCCGCGCTGGTGGTCGGCTGTGCCACGGCAATCGTCTCGGTGGTGTTGCTGGCAAAGGCCTTCGGCCTGCCGCAAAATGTGGTGCTGTCGCTGGCGCCGAAATCGGTCACCGCCGGCGTCGCCATGGGCATCAGCGAGTCGCTCGGCGCCGACGCATCGCTGACCGCGGTGGCCGTGGTGCTGACCGGCATCATGGGGGCGATCATCGTCACGCCGATGATGAACCGCATGGGCATCAGCGACTATCGCGCCCGTGGCTTTGCCGTCGGATTGGCTTCGCATGGGATCGGCACCGCACGGGCCTTTCAGGTGGATGCCGTGGCCGGCGTCTTTGCTGGCATCGCCATGAGCCTGAATGCGCTGGTGACCTCTCTACTGGTTCCGCTTGCCGTCACCCTGCTGGTGCGCTGATGCTCACGACAGCGTTTTCCCGGCAGGCGGATTTGTGATGCCGGCTGCATGGAGCCGGGCCGGAAAGGTCATTATGGTCACGCCGTTGCGTGCATGATCCGAACAAGTGGACACTGATTTTTTCGAAAGATCATGCTCAGATGAGAAGATGAGAATCAGCCGTTCATGATGACTGTGATGCAAGGGGCGCTCGGCCTGGCTTCGGGCGCACTGGTCGGCTTCTCGCTCGGCCTGGTCGGTGGCGGCGGCTCGATCCTCGCTGTGCCGCTGATGGTCTATGTCGTCGGCGTGCCTGAGCCGCATGTCGCGATCGGCACCAGCGCCATTGCGGTCGCGGCCAATGCGGCGGTCAATCTCGGCAATCATGCGCGTGGCGGCAATGTGCACTGGTCCTGCGCGCTGGTGTTTGCTGCCGCAGGAATCGCCGGTGCGCTCGGAGGCTCGATTCTCGGCAAGCAGGTGGACGGGCAGAATTTGCTGGCGCTGTTCGCGGTCCTGATGCTGGTGATCGCCGTGCTGATGCTGAAGACGCGCGCCCAAGTCGGCGAGCACCGCGTCGAGATCAGCATGTCGAACACGCCTTCGCTGCTTGCGCTGGGTCTTGTCACCGGCGCGCTGTCCGGCTTCTTCGGAATCGGTGGCGGCTTTCTGATCGTGCCGGCGCTGATGGCGGCCACGGGCATGTCGATCATGAGTGCGATCTCGTCATCGCTGGTGGCGGTCACCGCATTCGGTCTCACCACGGCATCGAGCTATGCCTGGTCCGGGCTGATCTCCTGGAAACTTGCGCTGGTGTTCATTCTGGGTGGTCTGCTTGGCGGACTGTTGGGAACCGGCCTGGCGCGGCATCTGTCGCTGCGGCGGGGCGCGTTGAATACCGTTTTTGCGTCTATCATTATCGTCGTGGCGCTCTATATGTTGGCCCGCAACATCTACATCACCTGAGCGCTGGCGCATGATGCGTCTTCGGAGAACATCATGACCGCCGCAATCCGCGAGACCTCGAAGACCGCCACGACGCGCCGCGCTGCGCTCGGGCTTTTCGGTGGCGCCATGCTGCTCGGCGCCTCCGGCAAGGTGCTCGCGGCATCTGGTGCCGCCAAGGACGAAGACGTCCTCAACGAAGCCGCGGTACTCCGCGATCCGGACATCCCGGCCGCAGGTAACCCGAAGGGCGACATCACCATCGTCGAATATTTCGACTACCAATGCCCCTATTGCCGCAAGATCGCCCCCGACCTGCACGCCCTGGTGAAGGAAGACGGCAAGGTTCGCCTGGTGTCGAAGGACTGGCCGATCCTCGGGCCGGTGTCCGTCTATGCGGCCCGTCTCGTGCTCGCTGCCAGATACCAGAACAAGTTCATCGAGGCGCAAGACGCCCTGATCAGCCTCGATACCAAACTGACGGAAGCGATCGCGCGTGACCGGCTCGCCAAGGCCGGTATCGATGTCGATCGCGCCGTCGCCGATCTGCAGAAAAATCAGGATGCGATCGTTGCCAAGCTGAAGCAGATCGATGAGCAGGCGACGGCTTTCGGCTTTAACGGCACGCCATCCTTTATCGTCGGCAAGTTCCGCATTCCCGGGCCGATCACCAAAGAACAATTCGTTCTCGCGATCGCCGATGCGCGTAAAGCCGCGGCTGCGAAGAAGTAAGCTTCAGCGCGTTCAGACAGAAAATGCCCCCGCTCATGGGCGAGGGCATCTTTGATCGGCTGAACCAGTCTTCTCGTTGCTGATGTGCTTACGACTTCACTTGCGAGGTCAGCTTGGCCCAATCCTGCTTGGTGCGCGTCTTCAGTGCTTCCCACTCATTGGCAGCAACATCCCAGTTGACGATCGTCCGGCGCTCCTGCGCCGTCTGGCCGTTCGCCACTGACGAGGTCGACATCGAATCGTAGATGTAAACGCCGATGCCCAGGATCAGCGCACCCAGGATCATTCCAAAAAACGTCCGCATGGCGGTAGCCTCCATTGAACGCAAACAACGCGACGTCCGGGGCTTTGGTTCCCGGTTGCATGGTGCGCTATTGCCGCAGCGCATTCATTGGCAGCATTGATCTTGCGGTCACGCCGTGGTGATCCTTGGGAATCATGACCGTTCATCTTACCGATCAATCCGTGCTCGACGACGCCGTTATGGAGCTGGTGAAGCTCGACCCGCGTCTGAAACCGATCCTGGCCATGGCCGGGATGCCGGCGCTGCGGCAACGCGCGCCGGGCTTCGAAGGGCTTGCGCAGATCGTCTGCGGACAGCAGGTCTCGGTGGCCTCAGCCTCGGCGATCTGGGGCCGCGTCTCCAGCGCCTTCTCGCCATTCGATCATCATGCCATCCGCAAGGCACGCACCGATCGCCTGGGCCGGCTGGGCCTGTCGGCGGCAAAAATCAAGACGTTGAAGGCGCTGGCGCGTGAACTCGTCGAGGAGCGGTTGAATCTCGACGTACTTGCCGAGGAAGACGCTGACGCCGCGCATAACACGCTGGTCGCGTTGCACGGTATCGGTCCGTGGACGGCCGACGTCTATCTGCTGTTTTGTCTCGGCCATGGTGACGCCTGGCCGGCGGGCGATGTCGCCATTCAGGAATCCATCAAGGTCGGGCTCGGTCTCAATGAGCGTCCGACCGTGAAGCAGATGGCGCCGCTGGCAGAACCATGGCGTCCGCTGCGCGGTGCGGCGGCGCATCTGTGGTGGGCTTACTATCACGCCATCAAGAAGCGCGAAGGCGTGATCGGCAAACCGGCGAAGTGAACACGTCGCGGGCCGCGGCGTCGACTGCGCGGGCCAGGCTATTCCTCGGCAGGAGGCGAGGTGGATGTCCCTATGGCAGATACTGCGGCGTCGGACGCTGGCTTCCATACGAACCATGTGAGCAGTGCGTCGAGCGAAGGGCAAAGAGACTCGCCCCAATCCGTTAGCGCATATTCAACCTTCGGCGGCACCTGTGCATGCACGACGCGTCGAACAATGCCGTCGGCCTCAAGCTGCCGCAATTGCTGCGCGAGCATCTTCTGCGAGGCCGCAGGGATTGCGCGTTCGAGTTCGGAGAAGCGCAAAATTCGGCCGCCGAACAGACGAAACAGGATTTCCAGCTTCCAGCGTCCGCCGATCATCTTCAGCGACTGCTCGATCCCGTCCGATGCGGTCGTCGCAGTCCACGGTTCCTTACCTGGAGGTAAGTCCCCCACTTTCTCGTGCGTTCTTGTCATTCGGCAAACATATCCGCATTTCCTTCGCAGACAATGCGCCGCGCTGTGCGGATGTGAAAATGAGGAACTGGACGATGACAAATCATCAGGCGGGCGGCGAACTCGCTGGCAAGCGGGCGCTCGTGACCGGTGGGACCAAAGGTATTGGTGCAGCCGTCGTCGCGTGTCTGCTGGCACAGGGTGCAGTGGTGCTCACGACAGCGCGCAACAGGCCGGCCGGCATGCCGGACCATGCCGGCTTCGTCGTTGCTGACGTTGCCACCGCCGACGGGTGCACGGCGCTCGCCGACGCGGTCCTGAAGCGCCTCGGCGGCATCGATATCATTGTCCACGTCGTTGGCGGGTCGTCCGCGTCGGCGGGCGGTTTCGCAAAGCTCGATGACGCCGCCTGGCAGCGCGCAATGGACCTGAATCTCTATGCTGCCGTCCGACTCGATCGCGCTCTGTTGCCGTCGATGCTGGAGCAGAAATCCGGCGTGATCATTCATGTCACTTCGATCCAGCGTGTGTTGCCGCTGCACGATGCCACGATGGCCTACGCGGCAGCGAAAGCGGCACTCGGAAACTACAGCAAGGCGCTATCAAAGGAAGTTAGCCCGAAAGGCATCCGCGTGGTGCGCGTCTCGCCGGGCTGGGTGGAAACCGAGGCCGCCGTCGGGCTGGTGCAGACGATCGCCGACGAGAACAGCACCGATTATGAGGGCGCGCAGAGAATGCTGATGGATTCGCTCGGCGGTATTCCGCTCGGACGCCCGGCCAGGCCGCACGAAGTCGGGGACCTCGTGGCATTTCTGGCATCGCCGCGCGCGGCATCAATCACCGGTGCAGAATTCGTGATCGACGGCGGCACGGTTCCCACGGTGTAGTCGAACAGTGTTTGAAACGGACGTTGTTTTAAACAACTCCGCTGTCGCAAAACAGACATTGGTGAAAGGAATGATCGCTGCAGGGAAACGCAGCGGAGTTCGAACATGAGCACGTATACGCAATTCAATATTTCCAAGACTGATTTTGAAAGTACGACGCTTCGACAGATGTCGCTGCCGAGGCTCGACGAACTATCCGACGACTGCCTTCTGGTCGAGGTCGAACGCTTCGCTTTCACCGCGAACAACGTCACTTATGCGATGCTGGGTGACCGGATGAAATACTGGCAGTTGTTCAAGGCGCCTGACGGCTTCGGCAATATTCCGGTCTGGGGTTTCGGCAAGGTGATCGCGTCGATGCATCCGCAAATCGCCGAAGGCGAGCGGCTGTTCGGCTATTTCCCGATGGCCTCGCATCTGGTGATCGAGGCCGCGGATGTCAGCAAGCGCGGCCTGCGCGACGGCGCGGCGCATCGGCAGGGCGTCGCGCCGGTCTACAATGCCTATGCGCGGGTGACGGGTGATCCGGCCTTTGCTGGACGCAACGGCGACTATCAGGCGCTGCTGCGGCCGCTCTTCATGCTCTCGTTCCTGGTCGATGATTTTCTCGCCGAGGAGGAATTCTTCGGTGCACGCACTGTCATTCTCTCCAGTGCCTCCAGCAAGACAGCCTTTGGTCTCGCGCATCTGCTGCACAGCAAGCGCAAGCCGGTTCGTGTGATCGGACTCACATCAACGGGCAACGCCGATTTCGTGCGGTCGCTCGGCTGTTACGACGATGTCGTGCTCTACGATCATATCGATACGCTGCCCGCCGATCAGCCGGTGGCCTTCGTCGATATGGCCGGGAATGCCGACCTGCGCGGCCGGCTGCATCGGTACCTCAAGGACAAACTCGTCTATAGCGGGCGCGTCGGGCTCACCCATCAGGATGCTGCGGTGGATGAGGAGCTTCCCGGCGCGAAGCCCGCATGGTTCTTCGCGCCGGACCAAATCCGCAAACGCGCCAAAGAATGGGGACCGGGCGGCATCGATACCCGGTTCAACGCGGCGTGGTCGGGATTCCTGCCGCTGCTGGAACAGTCGCTGGAGATTGCCGAGAGCCGTGGCCCTGTCGCCGTCGAGAATATCTATCGCGCTACACTGGCCGGCCGGGTGCCGCCCGATCAGGGGCATATGTTGTCGCTCGCGGACGGCTAATGCCGGACCATCACATCTCGCCGAGCGCTTCGCGGCGGCGCTGCTCGGACTCTTCGGCATAGCGCCGTGTCGCATGAGCCTCCGAGAGCGTGCCGAGCACGCGGTGGCTTTCGGCCTCGACCACCGCCAGCGATTCCGCTTCGGCGCCCTCGAATACCACCATGGCGTCGCGGATGTTCATGTCCGGATGCAGGACGACGTCGCGACAATGCAGCAGGCTGTTGAGCCGAAAGGCTGTCACGTCAGGCGAATGCGCTTCAGCGACGATGGCGAGGCCGACATAGCGGCCTTCGGGATCGACGGCGACGACCTGGGTCTTCGAGCCGAGCGGGAACTTCTCGCGGAATTCGTCGAGCGGCATGGTGGAGTCGACAGTCGGCACGTCCGGGCGCAGCAGCCGCCTGACGGTGAGATCGCGGATCCAGCCCACGTCGGCGGCGCTGCGGATGGTCTCGCCGCGCAGATGCAGGCGCCATGTGGCGAAGGAGTAGCCGAACAGTTCGCGGGTCATCTGGGTGGAGATGATGACGGCCACCAGCACTGCGGTGGTGAGCCAGAGATTGCCGGTGGATTCAAGCGCGATGAAGGACATGGTGAGCGGCCCGCCGATCACCGACGCCGACAGCGCGCTCATGCCGATGATGGTGTAGACGGCGGGGTCGATGGTGAAGCCTGCGCCGATCGCATTGAAGCCGACCGCGAACAGGTGGCCGCCGAGCGCGCCGAGAAACAGCGTGGCGAAAAACAGACCGCCACGAAAACCTGTCCCGAGCGAGATGATCGAGGCGAGCGTTTTCAGCGCCATCACGAAGGCGACCAATGCGACTGGATAGGCCGTCATGCCGCCGAAATGCAGCGCGCCGTGTCCGGAGGCCATAACTTGCGGCGTCAGCAGCGCCATCAACCCGACCAGCAGCCCGCCCAGCGCCAGACGCAGCGGCGGCCACAGTTTGATTTTGGTGAGCAGCGCTTCGGTCCAGGCGACGACACGCATGATGCCGATGCCGAAGGTCGCGGCGAACACGCCGAGCAGCGCCGCCACTGCGAGATCATGACCGAGCACGTCGCCGAACCGGCCGGCAACGACGCCAAGCGATAACGGATCGAAGGCATGGGCAACGAAATAGCCAATCACCGCGGCGATGCCGACCGGCATCAGACTCGCCGATGTATAGCCGCCGATCACCAGTTCGAAGGCATAGAACGCGCCGGCCAGCGGCGCACCGAATGCGCCGGCGATCGCGGCCGCCGCACCGCAGCCGACCATCACGCGCTGGTCGCCGCGGCGCAGGTGGAAGGCGCGCCCGATGGAGGCTCCGAGCCCGCTGGCGAGCTGGGTGTAGCCGGCCTCGAGGCCGACCGAGGCTCCGACGCCGCTGGACCACACAGTTTGCAGCGCGACGATGATGCTGCCGCGGAACGACATCCGCCCCCCATGGAGCGCGTTGGCCTCGATGGGGTCGACCTCGCGGGCCGGTCGCCAGCGCAAAAGCCACAGGAAAGCGACGCCCAGCAGCAGCCCGCCAAAGGTGGGAACCAGAATCGCGCGCACCGGATCAATCCAAAACTGGCTGGAGAGCCGCTGGCCCCATTCCAGATTGAACAACACGGCGTGAAGGACACTGACCGCAGCGCTCATGGCGGCCACTACGAGACCCCCGATCACGCCGATCAGCGCTGCCAGAATCGCAAGGCTGGTTTCATGCGCACGGACAAAGGCGCGCAGCCGTTGCGGGGCCTCGAGATAGCGGGAGGAAGGGACCATCGGGCAGCGTCCGGTATTTGCGGCCGCGAACCGGGCGCGCGCCACGGGGTTTAGCGGCAGGCGCTGCGACAGACCACCCGCAGTTCCCAGAAAAGCGACCCAACGCGGCGCTTTTGTGAGGGGATAAGGTCTGCCCTATGCCCTTCACAACCCTGTCACGCTGCCTGTAGTATGTGGAGACAGGTTGCTTCGCAGCCATATGTGGGGGTCAGGAGCGTTACTTGAACGCACATGTCTCGCAAGGCGGTTGGCCGGTTCTGGTCCTCAATGCGGACTTCCGGCCGCTGAGTTACTACCCACTGTCGCTGTGGTCGTGGCAAGACGCGATCAAGGCAGTGTTTCTCGACCGTGTGAATATCGTAGAGCACTACGATCACGCGGTGCGGAGTCCTTCGTTCGAATTTCAGCTGCCCAGCGTGGTGTCGCTGAAGTCGTTCGTGAAGCCGACGACGCATCCCGCCTTCACCCGGTTCAACGTCTTCCTGCGCGACCGCTTCTCCTGCCAGTATTGCGGCTCGCATGACGACCTGACCTTCGATCATATCATCCCACGCTCCAAGGGCGGCCAGACCACCTGGGAGAACGTTGTTGCGGCCTGTTCGCCTTGTAATTTGCGCAAGGGCAACATGACCACGCAGCAGGCGCGCATGTTCCCGCGCCAGACGGCGTTCGCACCGACGGTGCACCAGCTGCATCGCAACGGCCGGCTGTTTCCGCCGAACTATCTGCACGGCAGCTGGCTGGACTATCTCTACTGGGATACGGAACTGGATCCGTAGGCGTCGGGCGCTACGCCAAGATCGCTATTCCTGCTTCAGCTCGAGCTTGCGGATGATATCGCCCCATTTGGTGATCTCTCCGCGCACATAGGTCTGAGAGTCGGTCACCGAACCACCAACGGCCGCGAAGCCGATGCGGTCGAATTGTTCGCGAACACTTGCATCTGCAAGCGTCTTGTTCACGTCGGCGTTGAGCTTGTCGATGACGGGCTGCGGCGTCCTGGCCGGCACCAGGAATGCCACCCAGGTTGCATCCTCGTCGTCACTCAGTCCGAGCTCGCGCGCGGTCGGGACATCCGGAAGCGATGGCATGCGCTCGCGGCTTGTCACGGCCAGCGCCTTGACCTGTTTGCCCTTCACGAGCTCCATCGCCGCGGGCAAGGCGACGCTGGCCAGAGGCGTGTGACCGCCCATCACCGCATTTAGCGCGGGACCTGCACCCGTGAACGGCGCATGTACGATGTTGGCCTTGGCGTTGAGCTTGAATATTTTTTCAGCCGACAGATGCGGCGTGGTGCCGACACCGGCAGTGCCATAGGTGAAGTTTTCCTTGGCGGCAGAGGCGATCACCTCGCGCAGGGTCGATGCTGTGAGACTAGGCGCGCCGACGATCAGATTGGGCGTGGTCGCCGCGACCACCACGGTCTTGAATTCGTCCGGCGAATAACCGGCCTTTGCCGACAGGCTCGGATTGACGGCGAATGCGCTTGTAGTCACCAGCACGGTATAGCCATTGGGTTCGGCCCTTGCAGCCGCGGCAGCCGCGATATTGCCACCGGCACCACCGCGATTCTCGATCACGACGGGTTCGCGCCACAGGTCGTTCAGTTTCTGTCCGACAATGCGCGCGATGATATCGGCTGGGCCGCCCGGCGCGAAAGCGACGAGCAGGCGCACCGGCTGCGGGTAGGGCTGCTGGGCGACGGCGGGACCGATCGCCGTCAGCAGCGCTGCGGTGATGACGACCGCGCTGGATGCGCGCTTGAAGAAGTGCGTCACGATATTCCTCCTCGATGTTTTTTCGGGAGGCTTTTGCGCCTCCTCAACGGGTGTGGTTCAGAACACCTCGTCCTTGAACCACCGGCCCTGCGCCAGCGCGTATTCGGCAATCTCCATACGCGTGCCGATCCAGACATCGTCGCGCTTGCGCGCCAGCTTGATCATGGCGTCGTAAACCCACGCGCCTGCCGGCCGACCGAACACATGGGTATGCGCGGTGACATCGAGCATGAACGGTGCCGCGTCGGCTTGGCTTGCATTGTCGAGGATGGCGCGGAACTGGTCGATCAGCGTCGCCGGCGCATTGCCGTAGCGGATGCTGTGCGGCAGATCGTTCACGTCCATCGTGAGCGGAATGCCGACGATGCGTTGCTCCGGCGCATCTTTCTGTATGATAATCGAGGGCAGGTCGTCGTCATTGCAGTCGCCGAACCAGACATAGCCTTCCTCAGCGAGCAGCTTTGGCGAAATCAGGCTTCCGGTGCCACGTGGGCTGATCCATCCTTTCGGACGTTCGCCGGTGACGGCGGCGATGAGGTCACCGGTGCGGCGGATATTGGCGCGCTCACCGGCCTCGTCGAAATAGACCGGGATGACATCCATGCCATAGGAATGCGCCACGATCTCGTGACCGGCGGCATGAAGCTCCTTCAGCACGGTCGGGTGGGTTTCGGCCAGCACGCCGTTGACCATGATGCTGGTCTTCACATCGTTTGCGGCAGCGATGCGCGTGAGGCGCTGGATGCCGCGTACGGCGCCGTAGCTTGCCCAGGAATGCGCGTTGGTATCGAAAAAGCCGGGCTGCAACACGTTGCCCATCGGCCCGATGCCCGGTGCCTTGCCGGGCGACCAGGCCTCATAGGCCAGATTGAAGACGATGCCGATGCGTGCGCCATTCGGCCAGCGAAAGTCCGATGTTGCACGCTGCACGCGGAATGTCCGGGAATCACTCATGTTGTTGTCCTTGTTTTTGGCGAGTGCGTGCCGTGTCAGGCCACGATGCTGTTGGACAGGATGCCGATGCCTTCGATCTCGGCTGTGACGCGATCCCCCTTGAGCAGGAAGCGCGGCGGCGTCATCGCATAGCCGACCCCGGACGGAGTTCCGGTGGCGATCACGTCTCCAGGCTCCAGCGTGAGGCCACGCGTCAGATGTTCGATGATGGCTGGGATATCGAAGATCATGCGGCTGGTGCGGCTGTCCTGGCGGACCTCGCCATTGACCGTGCTGAAGATCCTGATGTCGGCAACATTCGGCAGCGCGGACGCATGGACCACAACCGGCCCGAATGGGCAGGAGCGATCGAGGCCTTTGCCTTTGAACCACTGGCCGTAACGGCGTTGCATGTCGCGGCCGGTGATATCGTTGATGATCGAATAGCCGAACACATGATCGAAGGCGTTCTGCGCGGAAATATTGCTGCCCGGCTTGCCGATGATGACGGCGAGCTCGACTTCGTAATCGAGCTGTTCGGTGACATTGGCATGCTGCGGAATCGTCTCACCTGAAGCGATCACGGCGGTCGGCGGTTTGGTGAAGAATTCCGGCACGCTTGGCAGCGGCGCGGGCGCCTTGCCCTGCGCGCGCATGCCTTCGTCGATATGGTCCTTGTAATTGCGGCCGACGCAGAAAACGTTCTTCTTTGGCCGCGGGATCGGTGCCATCAGCGTCAGCGATGCCAGCGCAACAAGGTTCGCGGCAGTCGCGGTGGATGCGAGATCACGCACGATGGCGAGCCCCGCTTCGCCGGCGTCGGCGAGATCGCCGACATGGCGCGGCGCGGAGGCCTGGCCTGCAGCCGGCCACGCCTTTGTCAGATCGAGAACATTGTCATCGATCACGAGGCCAAGATGCGATCCGTCTGCGGCTGCAAAAGTCAGGAAGATCATGGTGTGGTCTCATTCTGTTCGGGGAGGTCAAATTCTTTCAGCGACGCCGCTGCCTGGTCGCGCAGCAAACGGACATGCCGTCGTGCGAGCATTTCCGCGCGGTCGGGATCGCGCTGTGTGATCGCGTCGATGATGTCGTGGTGCTCATGAAACGATTGCGAGCCGCGATTGAGACGCTCGATGAAGCGCAGTCCCGCCATTTTCAGATGCCCGAATGAGTCCCATGTTTTGCCGAGCAGGGCGTTGCCGCTCTCTTTGATCATCAGCGCATGAAAGGCGGTGTTGGCAGCGGCATATTCGGCGGGCCGTGCCAGCGCGCCGGCTTCATCGAAATCGGCGAACACGGCCCGCAGGCGGGGCGCGACATCATTCGCACCGTTGAGGGCGACTTCGCGCGCTGCCAGACCTTCCAGCATTTCTCGGATCGACAGCCATTCGAGATATTCCGGCAGCGATGTCGGCATCAGCCGTGCGCCGCGGCGCGGGCGAAACGTGATCAGCCCTTCCTGCTCGAGCCTGCGCATGGCCTCACGTACGGGCGTCCGGCTGACCCCGAGCTCTGCCGCAAGCTCCTCTTCTCGAAGCCGCAAGGGAGCCGTGAGGCCGGCCGCGCGCACCCCCAGCCGAACTTTCAGGGCCGTATAGACTTCGTCTCTCAGATAGGGCCTGGCGGCAATTGGGCTGATGCTCATAAATTTTGTATATGTATACAAAATCAAAAAGTCTATGGTATTTCAATGTTGCAACGCAGCGATTTTGCCGGATGTGAGTGATTTGGATGATCTGTAACTGGGGCTGACAGATCTTTCGCCGGGCGCGGAGATGGCCGCTTTGCCGTCGTATCAGTATGGTCTCTGGCTTCTTGCTCGGTCCTGGATTGATGGGGCCAAACGATTCGCCCGGAGCTTCCGATGAGCGACATAGTCGTCGACGATATCGTTGTTCTGCTGCCGCCCCTGCTGCAGTCGCTCGAGGCGCTGCAATTCGTTGCGCGCAATCTGCATCCGCCGACTTTCGGTGCCGTCATGGAAGCGGTGGGCGAGCCCGATCAGGCGCTCAAGGCGGTGCGCGCAGAGCTCAACGCTTGGCCGGATGATTTTAGCGATCTGCGGGCACATCTCGATGCGGCGAGCGACGCGGCGCTGACTGCCTTTACGGGCCTGCGTGCCGCCCAGCAGCCCGGTGGCGATCTGCCGATGGTGTTTCGTGCATTGCGCCACGCCACGCGCGCGCAGGAATCGCTCTATGCCACGGTGGCGCGGCTGCCGCCTGTGAGTACGTTCTTTCTTCCGCCTGACGAGCGCGAGAACGCGGCACTGCTTGAACGACTGGCATTGCCTTCGGTAGAGAACACCGGCGTCATTCATGATGGCGAGCCCGGACGTCGCGGCGGTTTCTCAATGTATGTGCCGGAAACCTACGCGCCGGATCGTGCCTGGCCGCTGGTGATGGCGCTGCATGGCGGCAGCGGCAACGGCCGGGCTTTCTTGTGGAGCTGGCTCGCCGATGCGCGCAGCTCTGGCGCGATCCTCATCGCGCCGACGGCGATCGGCAGCACCTGGGCGCTAATGGGCGACGATGCCGATACGCCGAATCTTTCGCGCATTCTCGATCTGGTGCAGTCGCGCTGGCATATCGATCCCGCGCAATTGCTGCTGACCGGCATGAGCGATGGCGGCACCTTCTGCTATGTCAGCGGCCTCCGCGCCGAGTCGCCCTTCACCCATCTGGCGCCGGTGGCCTCGACCTTCCATCCGCTGATGGCGCAGTTTGCCGATGCAGATCGCCTGCGTGGCCTGCCGATCCATCTCGTCCATGGCCGTCTCGACTGGATGTTCCCGGTGCAGACCGCGCGCGAGGCACAGCAGGCGCTCACGATCGCCGGCGCCGATGTCACCTATCGCGAGATCGACGATCTCAGCCACTGCTATCCACGCGAGGTCAATGCGGTGCTGCTGGCGTGGCTCGCACAACGTTCCGGTGCGTAACCAAACGCCGCAGGGCCGCTAAGTTCACAGGCTGGACTTCCACGTCCGCGATCGGTTCTTATATGGCGGGGGCTACCCATTCCGGACAAAGGAGATTTTGCATGCCTTCACTGACCGAGTGGAAAGTGCCGCCGGGCGTGCAGCCGCGTGCTGAGGATTACGGATTCGACCTCGAACAGGCGCTGGAGGCGGTGGTTGGGCTGCATTGCATCATCCCGGAAGATGCTTTCACGGCAGATACCCTCGGCATCGAGCGCGCCGGCAATGGCGTGCTGATCGGTGACGGCCTCATTCTCACCATCGGCTATCTCATCACCGAAGCCGAAACGATCTGGGTGCATCTCGGCGACGGCCGTGTGGTGCAGGGCACGGCGCTCGGCGTCGATCAGGAAAGCGGTTTCGGACTCGTGCAGGCGCTCGGCGAGATCGACATCGCGCCGCTGCCGCTCGGTGAGTCGGCGAGCGCGAAGATCGGCGATCGCGTGGTGGTCGGCGGCGTCGGCGGACGCACGCGGTCCGTGGCCGGGAAGATCGCCGCGACACAGGAATTCGCCGGCTATTGGGAATACCTGCTCGACGACGCGATTTTCACCCATCCGGCGCATCCGAACTGGGGCGGTGCCGCCCTGATCAACGCCAAAGGCGAGTTGATCGGCATCGGCTCGCTGCAGATCGAGCGCGAGCACGGCGGCAAGAACGAACATCTCAACATGGTCGTGCCGATCGACCTGCTGAAGCCGGTCCTCGACGATCTCAAGACCTATGGTCGTGCCAACAAGCCGCCGCGGCCGTGGCTCGGGCTGTATGCCGCCGAGGTCGAGGACAAGGTCGTCGTGGTCGGGATCGCCAGAAAGGGCCCCGCGGCCCGGGCCGAGCTCAAGACCGGCGACGTGATTCTTGCCGTGAACGGTGAGGAGGTATCCGATTCCGTCGAATTCTATCGCGCACTCTGGGCGCTCGGTCCGGCCGGTGTCGACGTGCCGCTGACGCTCTATCGCGGTGGCGATACATTCGATGTCGAATTGGTATCGACGGACCGCTCCAAGATGCTGAAAGCTCCCCGGCTGCACTGACGCCAGGATACACGCGACGCAATCGCGGCCTTGTCGTAGGCATCATGCGCACCGCAACATGTGCGGTGCGCAGCATCTCGACGTGATCAGTGCGCGTGTCCGCCGCCGGCCGGTGCCGAAGCGCCGACGGCGTTGACGTCGAGTTCGATATCCACCTTGCCGGCCTTCTCGAACTGCAGCTGCGCCTTCACCTTGTCGCCCTTGGCGAACGGCTTGGCGAGATCCATCAGCATCAAGTGATAGCCGCCGGGCTCGAGCTTCACGGTGGCGCCGGGCTTGATCTCGAGCCCTTCATTGAGCGGGCGCATCTTCATCACGCCATCGGTCACGCTCATCTCATGCACTTCGATGCGGCTGCCGCCGGTGAATGTGCCCCCCAGGAGTTTGTCGCTGGTCTTGCCGTTGTTGGTGATGGTGAGATAGCCACCGGCCACCTTGGCCGCGGGCGGTGTGGCGCGCGTCCAGGGCGTCATGATCATCAGGTCGCCCGCATGGACCATGCCGGCCATCTGCGCCATTGCATCATGTGGTGATGCCGCCGCAAGGCGCACGATCGGCGCCGGTGATTTCAGGCTGTGCGGATCCTGTCCCGCAGCCGGGATCTGCGCCCAGTCTTCCGAGCCCTGCTCGCAGCTCTGCAGTGTCGGCAGATATAACGGTGCATCGGCCTTCAATGCGGCAGGCAGATAGGCCGAGAATACGAACTCGTCATAGAAATCGTTGTCGAGCTTCCCGGTCCAGGTGATTTCCTTGACGCCTTCCGACGCTTTCATGCCGTGCATGAAATCGTAGGACTGTGCATAGGCGCCTTTCTTCACGGCGACGGTCCAGCCCGGCTTCGGCATCGGCTTCACTGCGATCATCCCTTCCGGAATCTGCACGGTGATCTTCGTCGTTGGCGAGGCACCGCAGCCATGCGGCACGGCGAGCACCGCGCGATAGGAGCCGCCGACCGTGGCCGGGCCGCTCTGCACGAAGACATGGGCATAAGCAGGCGATGCCACTGCGCCCAGCGCAGTGAGAAGCAACAGCATGGAGCGGTTGGTCATGGAACGTCCTTTCGTGGATTGAAGCATAGCGGAATTCGTCATCTTCACCACCTCGCCTTGACGCCGGCATAGATGGCGCGGCCGGTGCCGGGTTCGAACAGCGGCGATGTTGCCGTGGCTTGATTGAGAATGCTGGCGGACGCGATGTAACGGGTGTCGAGCACGTTACGTGCTTCGATATAGCCCGAATATGTGCCGCCATTGTCGACGCCGGCTTTCAGGCCGAGCAGCGCATAGGGTTCGGTCTTCAGCGTATTGGCGCTGTCGACATAGTAAGCTTCCGGCACCCATTCGAGATTGGGGCCGAGATAGAACCCGTTGGCGTGCTTGTAGAGCAATTCCGCGCGCAGATAGTGCCGCGGCGCGCCCGGCAGCAGGTTGTTGCCGAAAGTGGCGTCATTGTCGAAGCGGAAGTCGTTGAACGTATAGGCCATGTTGAGCCAGAGCTTGTCCGGCAGTGGCCCCGCATCGAATATGCCCTTGAACACGGCGATGCCGAGACCGGCCTCGATGCCCTGATGGATGGTGCTGTCGGCATTCGAGACGTTGCAGCTGCCGTTGGAGCTGTAGATGCACTGCAACTCGTCCCTGATTTCCGCCCGGTAACCAGTTAACTCCCAAGTCAGGTCAGGACGTCGACCGCGGGTGCCGATCTCATAGGTCGTCGCGCGCTGCGGCCGGATGCTGGTGAAGGGGATCATCGGATTGCTCGCGCCCGAACTGTCCCTGCCAGACACGCTCTCGCCGAAGCTCGGGACTTCGGCACTGCGCGAGACATTGGCATAGGCCTGCCAGGTCGGATCGATATTCCAGAGCAATCCGCCCTTCGGGCTCCACAGGTTGAATTCGGTGGCGCCAGATTGGTCGCCATCGTTCAGGAAACGGTCCTGACGGTTGCGCGTGGCATAGAGGAATTGCGTGCCGCCAATCAATGCGACGGTGGGCAGCACATAGAGCGAGTTCTCGACATAGACCGACGTGTTCTTCGAGCGGTCGATCGAGGACGACGCCAGCGCGCCCTTCTGGCCCGCGACATTGACATACTGGTTGTTGTCGATCCGGCCGTTGATGACATTCACGCCCGCGACGAACACGTTGCGATAGCCGCCGATATTGCGGTCGTCGGTCACTTTCGCGAAGCCACCATAGTCTTGATAGCTGTAGTCCAGATACTGGAAGATCGGATGCATCAGGTGCCGGTCGACGCCGAAGACGCCGAAGTCGATGGTGGTATTGTCGAGCCGGATGGTCGTCTTATTGGCAAGACGCACGGTGTCGATATTGCGCTGCTGGTCGCCGGTGAGGTTGCTGGCCGCCGCGGTGGTCGGCGAATTCAGCGCGCTGTCTTTGCTGACCGAGCCGGGAATGCGCTGCCGCACGCTGTTGGCATTGAGATAGAAGCGGGTCTCGAAGTCCGGCGAGAACTGGTAGCCGACATTGCCGCTGACGCGTGTTGCCTCGCCGTAGCTGTGATCGCGGAAGCCATCGGCGGATTGCGTCGAGGCCGTGATGAAGCCGTCCCACGGACCGTTGGCACCGCCGGTGTTGGCCTGCAGGCGGCGGAAGCCGAAGGCACCCATGTCGACCGACGCGCCGTTCGGAAAAGGATCGCGGCCGGTGGGTGTCACGAAATTGATCGCGCCGCCGAGCGAATTGGCGCCGAAGCGCAATGCGTTGCCGCCCTTGAACACCTCGACATATTTATAGGCGGTCGGGTCGATCTCCTGGAAATCGCCATAGCCGTCGGCGGTGTTGATCGGGATGCCGTCCATATAGAGCTGCACGCCGCGCAGATGGAAATTGCGCGACAGACTCGATCCGCGGATCGACAGCCGGGTGTCGTCACCCCATTTCGGTTGCGCGAACACGCCCGGTACGTAGTCGAGGATGTCCTTGATGGTGTTCGACGGCGTCGATGTTCGCCACGCATCCGCCGTCACCAGCGCGACGCCGCCGGGCGTCTGCTGGATCTCGCGGAGTGCCTGCTGCGCAGTGAGCACTGTGAGCGCGCCCGGCATGCTCGGCGCCTGGGCGTCGACGCGAGCTGGTGTGGCCGCAGGGGTGCTGCGGGCCGCGCGAGCGTTCGGCGCGGCGTTGCGTGGCTTGCGCGAGGCGGTAGCGCGCTGCTGCGCGGGTGCATCGACGGTAACCGCCGGAAGCGATGTTGAAAGGGCCGATTGGGCCGACACCGCGCCTGGAATGAGCGTGGCCGCGGATGCGAGCAGGACGCTGCGCAGCCGCATGGAAACGGATAGCATGGGGAAAACTCCACCGGGATTGAACTGAGCAACGCGCGCGCTGATGCGCGGCGTCTGACGGCGTGGAACGTCAGCTCAGGCACGGTGGCGCGCGGGCCCGGTGGTCGGAGGTTGCTGCTTCCGCAACGATGCGATCGTCGAGGGCGGCGACGGGAGCGATCGCGATGGCGATACGCGAGACGAGGAAAGTCGCGGAGGCCGGCGGGGCACCCGGCGCATGGGTGCCGACGCAGATCGGGCAATGCACCGCAGGAGCGCCTGATGTCTTGTCGGCGTCGTCAGGGGATGCGGCAAGGTCAGGATGGGTGAGGCAGAGCTCGAAGCCTGCGGCCTGCGCGGTCGGCGAGATCGCGGCGAGCAACAGGCTGGACAGCACGACATTGAGCACAAGCGCGTAGGCAGCGGCCAAAGATGCCACGGCCCCAAACCAGCGTTTGCGCGAAACATGTGTCACGGGAACGATCCTCGCCTCCCGATTAACACGGGGGCGGAACCTGTCAAAGCCGTTCGTGGAGCGAAGTCACCCGAAATCTAGAGAACGACGATGCCGGAATGCTTGGCCTTGTCGTCGGGTTCGACATGGATGGTGATCAGCGCCTCGCCGATCTCCTGGCGGATCGCGGTCTCGAGCTTGTCGCAAATGTCGTGCGCGGCGCTCACGGTGGTCGATCCTGCCACCACCAGATGGAAATCGATAAAGGTCATGCTGCCGGCGCGGCGGGTGCGCAGGTCGTGCGCCTCGATGGCGCCGTCGGCATGGGCCGATATGGTCTGCTTGATGCTCGCGAGCATGGCTGGCGGGATGGCCTCATCCATCAATCCGCTGAGCGACTCCTTCATCAGGCCCCAACCGGCCCACAGGATGTTGAGCGCGACGAGCGCCGCAAGGATGGGATCGAGAATGGCGATGCCCGACAGTGCCGCTACTCCGACGCCGCCGAGAACACCGATTGAAGAATATACGTCGGACAGCAAATGGCGGCCGTCTGCTGCCAGGGCAGGCGAGCGGTGGATGCGACCTTGCCTGATCAGCACCCATGCCCAACCTGCATTGATGATGCTCGCCGCTGCGTTGAGCAGCAGCCCAACCCAGGGTGCTTCGACAAGGCGCGGTACAAGATAGCTTTGATAGGCTTCGCGCAGGATCAGGATCGCGGCGAGCACGATCAGTACGCCTTCGAGCACGGCCGAGAAATATTCAGCCTTGTGGTGCCCGTAGGGATGATCGTCGTCTGCCGGTTTCGCGCTCAGCGTGGTCGCAAGCAAAACGACGATGGCCGTCACGACATTGACGATGCTTTCAATCGCATCGGACAGCAGTGCGACGCTGCCGGTCAGATGATAGGCAGCGTATTTCATACCGAGGACCAGCAGGCCAACGGCAATGCTGCCTTGCGCAAGACTGCGAACGCTTGTCATCTGAAAATCTCGTTGGGGTAACGCGAAGTCTCACGCGGCTGTGTGCTCTAATATGCCGATCACAACGATGCAAGCCGTGAAATCCAGCTGCAAGTGCTTCGCATTATAAGGCGCGTGTACTTCGTCGAGCACGTCGTCCTCCCAATGGACATGATATCGATCTCGTTATGCGCGTGATGTTTGTAGCGGTCGTCCGCGCATTGATAGTTGCGGGACGACATCGTGCTGGATCGTGTCGTCATGGCGTGGTCCTCAATGTTGTCGGCCTCAACAAGGCCGGGGAGACCCATGGTGGAGTGTTCCGGCCCGCTTCGGCGGGCATCGCTGTTGCGGTTCCGTGGGCAGGCTCGCGCTGCGCGCCGGCCGACCCTCAAGGGCGATCGATCAACCTGAGGTTATTCGTGAGCCTGCGTGGCTGTGGCGCGATCACCACAGCGGGGCGCAAAGTGCAGCACAGAGCTGTTCCATGAGCGAAATGACACGCTGTTGAGCCTGATTTGATCGCTCAGCCCTGTATGAGGTGCGGGTCGTCCGGGTTGGACGCGTTGCAGCAAGGGTTGGGAATGACAGGTTTTGGTGGATCACGCGGGCTGCGCCTTCTGGCGCTTTTGATGTTGCCCGCTGTGTTGGCAGGATGTGCAAGCAGCGGGGGGATGATGTCGTCCACCGGCTTTGGCGGTCCGTCCGCCAGCTATGCCGAGTTGAATGACGGCGGGCACACGCTGCCGGCCATCGACGTCTCCGGAATCGATTCGGCGATGCTGCGTCAGCGCGTCGCCTACCGCACCAAGGAGCCCGTCGGCACCATCGTGGTCGATACGGCCGCACGGCATCTCTATCTCGTGGAAGGCGACGGCAAGGCGATGCGCTATGGCATCGGCGTCGGCAAGGCCGGCCTCGCTTTCGCCGGCGCTGCGGTGATCAAGCGCAAGGCCGAGTGGCCGCACTGGAGCCCGACGGAAAACATGATGAACCGCGAACCCGCGCGCTACCGCAAGATGGCGGGCGGCATGGAGGGCGGCATCGATAATCCGCTCGGGCCGCGTGCGATGTATCTCTATCAGGGCGACCGCGACACCATGTTTCGCATTCACGGCACCACCGAGCCCGAGACCATCGGCCACGCCGTTTCCAGCGGCTGCATCCGGCTGATGAACCAGGATGTGGTCGATCTCTACAGCCGCGTGAAGATCGGTAGCCGCGTCGTCGTGATCCAGGGCGGCCGCGCCGAGTCCTGAGACGCGCCTTTGACCGAGAATTCAAAACGCCGGGTGTCTCTGATACCCGGCGTTTTGCGTTCGACGCCGCGAATTTTGCCATAGCCGGTTTCGTTGCACCGTTTTATGGTGCATCCTGAATTCAATACATCTTTTGATTGTTTTTGAGCGACCGCGAGGCCCAGATGTCTTTTCGCGAAGATAACAGCGCGTATGAGGATTGGCTGCGTGGCCAGTGCGACGTCGTGGAAAAGGACCTCAGGCTCAAGCACCGACTGATGCGCGAGGACCCCTTCGTCTTTTTGCGTGGCACGTATTTTCGGTGGGCAAGGAAGATCGAAGACCTCTGCCCGACATTATGCGATGCGCCGCATGTCCTGTGCGTCGGCGACGTCCATCTCGAAAACTACGGCACTTGGCGGGACGCCGAAGGGCGGCTGGTCTGGGGCATCAACGATTTCGATGAGGCGGCGAAGATGCCGTATCTGTTCGATCTCGTTCGGCTTACGACCAGCGCGCTGCTTGCGCCGGGCATGAGGCTTGGGAGAGCGGCAATCTCGCGTGCCATTCTCGCCGGCTACCGCAAGGGTCTGGCCGATCCCCATCCGGCTTTATTGGATCAACGCGAATTCTGGATGCGGCCCTATGCCGTTCGCGCACGCAAGAAGCCGGCGAAGTTTTGGAACGAGGTGAAGAAGTATCCGACCGCCAAGCCGCCTGCAAAGGTCGTCCAGGCACTGAAAAAGTCGCTGAAGGGCGCAACGATCGAGAGATTTGGCAGCCGCGTCGCGGGCACCGGCGGCCTCGGCCGGCCACGATACGTGGCCGTCGCCACTGCGGAAGGGGGGGGTCTGCCTGAGGGAGGCAAAGGCGCTCGTCCCTTCGGCATGGCTGTGGGCACATGGTAGCAAGTCGAGCATTTCGCATCTTCACGCCCTGGCGTTTGGACGCTATCGCGCGCCGGATCCGTTTCTGGCCATTGACGGCAAGTTCGTGATCCGCCGGCTGGCGCCGGATTCCCGCAAGATTGAACTCGGCAAGAGTCCGGGCGCCGAGCTGGCCAAATTGACCACGCAGCTATTGAACGCGATGGGGCAGGATCTCGCTGCCATTCACGTCGCGAGCAAGATCGGCGCAAAAGCGCTGCGCGCCGATCTCAGGAAGCGGCCTCCGGGGTGGCTGGGCATGGCGGCCAAGACCATGTCGGATCTGGTGGAAAGCGACTACCGCGCTTGGAAAAAGTAATGAGCCGCGGCAGTCGCTCCGATCTCACACAAGCCCGCCATTGGCGCGCAGCACCTGGGCGTTGATCCAGCCGCCTTCAGGGCCGACCAGGAAAGCAACGGCATTGGCGATGTCTTCGGGTGTGCCGAGACGCTCCATTGGCGTCGCCTTGGCGAAACGCTCGATCAGTTCGGGCGACTTGCCATTGAGGAACAGGTCGGTTGCGGTCGGGCCGGGCGCGATGGCGTTCACGGTAATCGAGCGGCCCCGCATCTCCTTGGCCATGATACCCGTCATGGTTTCGACTGCAGCCTTGGTGGCGGCATAGATCCCGTAGGTTTCCAGCTTGGTGCCGACGACGCCCGTCGAGAAGTTCACGACCCGACCGCCGTCGCGCAGCCGCTTCGCCGCCTCGCGCATGGTGTTGAACGTGCCTTTCAGATTGACCGCGATCTGCTGGTCGAACGATGCGTCGTCGGCGTCGGCGAATTTCGCGAGCTTCATGATGCCGGCATTGTTGATCAGCACGTCGATGCCGCCAAAGGCGGTCTCCGCTGCATCGAACATCCCGCGCACAGCGGCGGGATCGCTGACATCGGCCTTGGCGGTCAGCGCGCGGCCACCCGCGGCTTCGATCTTTTGTGCGACGGCCTCGGCCAGCGCGGCATTGCCGGAGTAATTGACGATGACCGTGAAGCCGTCGCGGCCCAGCCGCTCGGCGATAGCTGCACCGATGCCGCGGGATGCGCCCGTCACGATGGCTACTTTGCTGGATTGGTTGGTCATTTCGCTTCTCCTCGATAAGACGGCCGACTGGCGGCGCCGTTCTGATGGGAGAAACTTAGGCCATTCCATTTTCCGGATAATGATGCATTATCTGGCATCACAATCCGGATTTAGCGAACAAACCGATGGACCGTTTCGAGACGATGCGGGTGTTCACACGGGTGGTGGAGCGGCGCAGTTTTACGGCTGCTGCGGCGGATCTCGGCCTGCCGCGGTCGACCGTCACCGACGCCGTGAAGCAGATCGAGGCGCGGCTCGGCGTGCGGCTGCTCGAGCGCACCACGCGGCTGGTGCGACCGACGCTGGACGGCGAGGCCTATCACCAGCGCTGCCTGACGCTGATTGCCGATCTTGAAGACGCCGAAAGCGCGTTCTGCGGGGCCAAGCCCAAGGGGCCGCTGCGGGTGGATATGAACGGCACGCTGGCGCGCAATTTCGTGCTGCCGCATCTGCCGGACTTTCTTGCCGAATATCCGGATATCCAGCTCTATCTCAGCGAGGGCGACCGGCTGGTCGATCTGATCCGTGAGGGCATCGACTGCGTGGTGCGTGTCGGCGAGCTCCGCGACAGCGATATGGTGGCGCGCCGGCTGACCATGATGGACGAAGTCACCTGCGCCGCGCCGTCCTATCTCGCGCGCATGGGCGTGCCTTTGTCCATAGATGCGCTCGAAGGCCATCGCATGGTCGGCTATCACTCCTCGGCGACGGGCGCGGTGCTGCCGCTGGAATTTCAGGACAGCGGCGCGCTGCGTCTTGTCTCCTTGCGGGTGGCGATCACGGTGAACAGCGCGGAAAATTACGTGGCCATGGCGAAACTCGGCTTCGGCCTGGTGCAGGTGCCGCACTATCGGATCAAGGGCGAACTCGCCGATGGCACGCTGGTCGAGGTGCTGCCGCAATATCCGCCGACACCGTCGCCCGTGTCGCTGCTCTATCCGCGCAACCGCCAGCTCTCGCCGCGGGTGCGTGTGTTCATGGACTGGCTGACGCGTGCTTTTGCGCGCGACCTCATTTAGTGAAACCTGCGATGGCCCCTGTTTTTCGCTTCGCGCCCAGCCCCAACGGCTATCTGCATCTCGGCCATGCCTATTCGGCGCTGCTGAATTTCGATCTGGCGCGTGAGGCCGGTGGCCGGTTGCTGCTGCGGATCGAGGATATCGATGCCACGCGCTGCCGGCCGGAATTCGAGGCCGCGATCTATGAGGATCTCGCCTGGCTCGGCATCGCCTGGGAGATGCCGGTACGGCGACAGTCGCAGCATTTCACCGACTACCGCGCAGCGACCGAACGGCTTGCAGCCTTGGGACTGCTCTATCCGAGCTTCGAGAGCCGCGGTGAGATCGCGCGCATGATCGCGGCCGAAGAAGCGAAAGGCTCATGGCCGCGCGATCCCGATGGTGCGCCTCTCTATCCAGGCATTGCCAGATCGCTGTCGCCGCAGGCTGTCGCCGAACTCAAACGGGCAGATGCCCCGATGGCGCTGCGGCTCGATATGGCCAGAGCCATTGTGGCCAGTGGTTCGCTCGCATGGACCGAGCAGGGCGCGGGTCCGGGCGGCGAGACGGGCACCGTCACCGCGCAATCGGAGGCTTGGGGTGATGTCATCCTCGCCCGCAAGGAAACGCCGACCAGCTATCATCTCTCGGTCGTCATCGACGATGCGTTGCAGGGCGTGACCCATGTGGTGCGCGGCGAGGATCTGTTCTGGTCGACCAGCGTGCACCGGTTGCTGCAGCAACTGCTCGGCCTGCCGCAGCCGGTCTATCGGCATCATTTGCTCGTGCGCGATGGCACCGGCGCAAAACTGTCGAAATCGACCGGCTCCACCAGCCTGCGGGAGTTGCGGGCCGGGGGCACTACACCAGCGGATATCCGCCGCATGGTCGGGCTACCTGACCCGTCTGCCGCAAGTTAGCCGCAAGAAATTCGCAAGCCGGACCAGGCCTGCGGCGTGACTCCGCGCGCCCCGCCGTGGCATGGTGCCGCCGGGACAGGTGGGCAACATATGGCGCTGACATCGCGCTCTCCGCGCAAGATGCGGACGCGCACCAAGCAAACGCTGAAAAAGCGCGTGGCAAAGAAGCGTGCGGCGAAGAAGCCTGCATCGAAGCCGCGCGCCAAGCGCATGTCCCCGCGTGCCGATACGATGGTGGAAACCGCGCTGGCGGTGTTTGCCCATGAGGTGCGCACGCCGCTGACCGGCATTCTTGCGGTCAGCGATCTGCTGGCCACCTCCGATCTCGACGAGCGTGAGCGGCGCTGGGTCGAGACGATCAAGGCTGGCGCCGAACATCTGGCGGGTCTCGCGACATTGTTCGTCGATGCGGCGCGCAGCAGCAAATCCAGATTCGAACTGCGGCAGGATTTCTTCGATCTGCGCGCGCTTGCCCGCAACATCGGCGACTCGCTCGCGGGCCGCGCGGCTGCCAAGGGACTGCTGTCGCGGGTCGCGATCTCCGACAGACTGCCGGTGTTCGTGGTCGGCGATCCCGTGCGGCTGCGCGCGGCGCTGGAAAATCTGATCGACAATGCGGTGAAATTTACCGAGCAGGGCAATGTCGCGCTGAAGGTCTCGCCTGTGCGCATGGCGGGCAAGGTCGGCGTATCTTTCACCGTCTCCGATAGCGGCATCGGGCTCACGCTCGCCGAGATCAAGCGGCTGTTCAAACCGTTCTCGCAGGCCAATGTGTCGATCGCGTCGCGTTTTGGCGGCGCCGGCCTCGGCCTGTCGTCGGTCAAACAACTCGCCCGCGCCATGGGCGGCGACATCACTGTGGCGCAGAGCCGCGGCGGTGGGACAGTGTTCACGCTGACGGTCGGCCTCGACAAGACGAGCGGTCCGATCGCCATCATGTCGAGCGCCGATGATGCTGCTTTTGCGCCGGGAGACGCGCTGCGGGTGCTGAGCGTTGAGGACAATCCGTTCGGTCGCGTCGTGCTCAATGCCATTCTCACTGAACTCGGCCATCAGGCCGAGTTCATCGGTCGTGGCGAAGCAGCGGCGGAGCGCGTCGCGCAGGGCACGTTCGATGCGGTGCTCATGGACATGGTGCTGCCGGGTATCGACGGCGTCGAGGCGATCCGGCAGATCCGTGCGCTGAAGGCGCCGCATGGCCGCGTCGCGATCATTGGGGTGTCCGGTCGCAGTGAAGACGAAGCTGCATCGCGTCAGGCGGGCGCCGACGCGTTTCTGATCAAACCGGTGTCTCCGCGGGCGCTAGCGACTGCGCTGCTTGAAGCGAGACGCCGTGGGGCAGCCGCGACTTGATGATGGCGGCATTGAGTTCGCCCCCGAACACGAAGATCGCCGCAATAAAGTACAGAAACACCAGCGCGATGATCACCGATGCCAGGCCTGCATACATAGTGACATAGTTGTTGGCGAAGCGCGCCAGATAAAGACCGAAGCCGATACCGGAGGCCAGCGACGCCAGCATCGTGAAGATGATGCCCGGCAGGATCTGACTGAAGGTGCGGCGGCCTGCCGGCAGCCACACATGCAGGATGAACAATGCGATCACCATGGCGACGATGGTGATGCCGTAACGCGCCACCGTCAGTAGCCGCTCGTTGTTCTCCACCATCAGCGGGACATAGCGCCTCACGATTTCCAGCATCAGCGGGCCGAGCACGATCAGGAACGCCATGGCCAGCGCGGTGACGGCAGCGACCAGCGTGTAGCCGATTGACTCCAGCCGCAGCCAGTACCAGCGCCGCAGCTCGATCACCGAGTATGCGCGGTTCAGGGCAACGCGCAGGCTCTCGACGCCGTTGGAGGCGAAATACACTGCGAGCACGAGACCGATGGTCAGCGCATCGCCGCGGGTGGTGGTCAGCACGTCGTGGATCTGCGAGGACAGGGCGCCGGCCACCTGATCGGGCCAGACCTCCAGCAGCAGGCCGACGGCCTGATCGGCGAGATTCTTGGAGCCGAAAAAGCCGGCCAGCGAGGCCAGCACGATCAGGAACGGAAACAGCGCCATCAGGGTGGAGAGGGCGATATGGCTGGCGATCGCCCAGCCGTCATCGGCAAGAAACGTATAGAAGGCGTCCATCACGACATCGTAGACGGTGCGTATCTGCCCCACGTGCCACCTGGTTCGGGATCGGCCCGGCAAATCACCGGCCCTCATGTTAGCTTCTGATATCTAACGCGAAAAAGCCAGATCGTTGCATTGCGGCGCGCGCGTAACCGCTGTGTCATTTTGACGACTGACGATAGCGCAGCCTGTGACGCAGTGTTATGTAGCCGATATGACATCAACGCTCAGCAACATTATCCTCCCCATCGCGGTCGGCGCCGTTGCGCTGGTCCTGCTGCTTGGCTTGTTCAACATGATGCGCGGCGGCTCGCCTGATCGCTCGCAGAAGCTGATGCGGTGGCGCGTGGTGCTGCAATTCGTCGCCATTATCCTCACAATGGCCACCGTCTGGGCGATGGGCCGCTGACGCAAATTCCTTAACTGGCGCTGGATCAATTCGATGGTCGTTCTCAACCGCATCTATACCCGCACTGGCGATGACGGCACGACGGCCCTCGGCACCGGCGAACGTCGGCCGAAATACGATCTCCGCGTCAGCGCCTATGGAACCGTGGATGAGACCAATGCCGCGATCGGCGTGGTGCGACTGCATCTCGCCCATGCGCGGTCCCTGGATGCGATGCTCGGGCTGATCCAGAACGATCTGTTCGATCTCGGGGCCGATCTCGCGGTTCCGCAGCGCGAGGGCAAGGCCGAGCGGCTGCGCCTCCTGGCGAGTCAGGTCGAGCGGTTGGAGAACGATATTGACATGCTCAACGCGCCGCTGGCCGATCTGACCTCGTTTGTTTTGCCTGGCGGAACTCCAGCCGCCGCTCACCTTCATGTCGCCCGGACAATCTGCCGCCGTGCGGAACGGATCATAGTGGAACTCGCCGCCCAGCCCGATGAGCCGGTCTCGGACGCTGGTATCCAGTATATGAACCGGCTGTCGGACTTCCTGTTCGTCGCCAGCCGCTCGCAGAACGACAATGGTGCCGGCGATGTGCTCTGGGTGCCCGGCCAGAACCGGTAATTTCGGCTAAATCGGCTGGCCTAGAGACATTCGATTTTAGGGTCTGGCGCGTTGACCCCGTGTGGCAGGGGCTTTAGGTTCCGCGCCCAAGCTTCCGAGCAAGCTCTGAAACAATAAAACTCACACGAAAGAGGATCGATGAAGGTTCTGGTCGCGGTCAAACGGGTGGTCGATTACAACGTCAAGGTTCGCGTCAAGAGCGACGGATCGGGCGTCGAACTGTCCAACGTCAAGATGTCGATGAATCCGTTCGACGAAATCGCTGTCGAGGAAGCCCTGCGCCTGAAAGAGGCCGGCAAGGCAACCGAAGTGGTGGTGGTGTCGATCGGCCCCGCACAGGCGTCCGAAACCCTCCGCACCGGCCTCGCGATGGGCGCGGACCGCGGCATCCTCGTCAAGGTTGAAGGCACCGTCGAGCCGCTCGCCGTGGCGAAGATCCTCAAGGCTGTCGCCGATGAGGAAAAGCCGGGCCTGGTGATCCTCGGCAAGCAGGCGATCGACGACGACGCCAACCAGACCGGCCAGATGCTGGCTGCGCTGCTCGGCTGGCCGCAGGCGACCTTCGCCAACAAGCTCGTCATCGAGGGCGACGACGTCACCGTGACCCGTGAAGTCGATGGCGGTCTGCAAACCGTCAAGCTCAAGGGACCGGCCATTGTCACCACCGATCTTCGTCTGAACGAGCCGCGCTACGCCTCGCTGCCGAACATCATGAAGGCGAAGAAGAAGCCGATCGACGAGAAGACCGCCGATGGTTACGGCGTCGATATCTCTCCGCGTCTCGAGATCATCAAGACCAGCGAACCGGGCGGCCGCAAGGCCGGCGTCAAGGTCAAGGACGTCGCCGAACTGGTATCGAAACTCAAGACTGAAGCCGGGGTGCTCTAATGCCGACATTGCTGCTTGCCGATCACGACAACGCCACCCTGAAGGATTCCACCAACAAGGCGCTTACCGCCGCGACCCAGATCGGCGGCGAGGTGCACATTCTCGTTGCCGGCCAGAATGCGAAGCCGGCCGCGGAAGCTGCCGCCAAGCTGCAGGGCGTCACCAAGGTACTGCTCGCCGACGACGCCTCTTATGCCCACGATCTTGCCGAGCCGCTGGCCGCGCTGATCGTGTCGCTGGCGCCCGCCTATGACGTGCTGATCGCCGCTGCGACCACGCGCTCGAAGAATGTGATGCCGCGCGTCGCCGCCCTGCTCGACGTGATGCAGGTGTCGGAAATCACCAAGGTGATTGCGCCCGACACCTATGAGCGTCCGATCTACGCCGGTAACGCGATCCAGACCGTGAAGTCCAAGGACGCCAAGAAGGTCATTACGGTGCGTACCTCGACCTTCGGTGCAGCCGGTGAAGGCGGCAGCGCGGCGGTGGAAGACGCCAAGACGGCCGAGAATCCCGGTCTGTCGACCTTCGTCGGCGAGGACATGGCCAAGAGCGATCGTCCGGAACTGACCTCGGCGAAGATCATCGTGTCCGGTGGCCGTGCCATGCAGAGCCGCGAGAACTTTGCCAAATACATCGAGCCGCTCGCCGACAAGCTCGGCGCCGGTGTCGGCGCCTCGCGCGCCGCGGTAGATGCCGGCTATGCCCCGAACGACTGGCAGGTCGGCCAGACCGGCAAGGTCGTGGCTCCGGAGCTGTATATCGCCATCGGCATTTCCGGCGCGATCCAGCATCTCGCCGGCATGAAGGACTCCAAGGTGATCGTCGCGATCAACAAGGACGAAGACGCGCCGATCTTCCAGGTCGCCGATTACGGCCTGGTCGCCGACCTCTACCAGGCCGTGCCGGAGCTGACCGAAGCACTCGGCAAGTAGAGGCCCAGCGGGCAAGGATTTGGCAAATAAGGCCTTGCTGAATTAGGGCTTTGCGCCTCAATTAACGACATCGGCCGGAGTGACTGACTCCGGCCGATATTTTATGTAAAGATAGCTTTCCGAACGCGGCATGCGCGGGCGGCGTGTTCCCAGAGATGACAAGCAAGATGGCGGTTATGATCAAGAAAGTCGGCGTGATCGGCTCGGGCCAGATGGGCAATGGCATTGCGCATGTGGCTGCATTGGGCGGCCTCGAAGTTGTGCTGAACGATGTCTCTGCCGACCGCCTGAAGTCTGCCATGGCGACGATCAACGGCAACCTGTCGCGTCAGGTGTCGAAGAAGGTCATCACCGAGGATGCACGCAAGGCCGCGCTGGATCGCATCACCTCGTCCGACACGATGGACGGCCTTGCTGATTGCGATCTCGTGATCGAATCCGCCGTCGAGAAGGAAGAGATCAAACGCAAGATCTTCCACGATCTCTGCGCCGTGTTGAAGCCGGAGGCAATCATCGCCTCCAACACATCGTCGATCTCGATCACGCGCCTCGCCGCGTCGACCGACCGTCCCGAAAAGTTCATCGGCATTCACTTCATGAATCCGGTGCCGTTGATGGAGCTGGTCGAACTGATCCGCGGCATTGCCACCGATGACGCGACCTTCGATGCGTCCAAGGACTTCGTCACGAGGCTCGGCAAGCAGATCGCCGTCTCGGAAGATTTCCCGGCCTTCATCGTCAACCGCATTCTGTTGCCGATGATCAACGAGGCGATCTACACGCTGTATGAAGGCGTCGGCAATGTCGAAGCCATCGATGCTGCGATGAAGCTCGGTGCGCATCACCCGATGGGCCCGCTCGAACTCGCCGACTTCATCGGCCTCGATACGTGCCTGTCGATCATGCAGGTGCTGCATGAAGGCCTCGCCGACTCCAAGTATCGGCCGTGCCCGCTGCTGGTGAAATATGTCGAAGCCGGTTGGCTCGGTCGCAAGACCCAGCGCGGTTTCTACGACTACCGCGGCGAGAAGCCGATTCCGACGCGCTAAGCTTCGCGCGCTGTCCGTTACAGTAAGACTTCGTCATGGCCGGGCTTGTCCCGGCCATCCACGTTTTTGTGGCCAGCAAAATAAGACGTGGATGCCCGCGACATCCAGCGAAGCCGCGCCTCGCGCGGGCATGACGGAGTGCCTGGTTAGATGAGAGCCCGCATCAGGCTCACCGTCGCCGGCACCATCCCGACGATCGTCGCCATGCCCATGCCGACTCCGCACAGATGCGCCATCAATGTCTCGCGCTGCGTAATCATGTCACGTACTGCGCCACGCCATGGCCAAACGACCAGTTCTCCGGCAGCACCTCGACGAGGTTGATGAAGACGTCTTCGGGCCGCAGGCCCGGTCTGTCAGTCAACTTCTCGACGATCCGTTTGTAGAGCGCCTGCTTCTGCTCGCGCGGACGAGTGTTGCTCACCGTCAACTGGATGATGACCAGGTCATCGGTCCGGCGAATGCCGAGATAATTCGGATCATAGATGAAAGTGCCATCATCGTGCTCCGAGATGGTGACGAAACGATCGCCCTCCGGGACGTTGAAGGTCTCGCGCAGCGCCTGATAGACGCCTTCGGCGATCGCCTCCCGATAGGCGGCGGGCTTGCCCTTCTTCAGTGAAATGCGAACCAGCGGCATGGTGGTCTCCTGTCGTTCAAATCCGATCCAACAAACCTAATCCCATATTGATCATTGGAAAATCGTATGAAATAATATTTCAATGATGTCATATTGAAATGATTGGCTGATGAAAGCGCTCGATATCGAGGCCGTCCAAGCCTTCGTGCTGGTGGCCGATCTCACCAGCTTCACCCGCGCAGCCGAGGCTATGGGAAGCACGCAGTCGGCGATCAGCCTGAAGATCAAGCGGCTGGAAAGCGGGCTGGGCAAGCGCCTGCTGGAGCGAACGCCGCGGCTGGTGCGCCTGTCGGCGGAGGGGGCGGCTTTTCTGGCCTCCGCGCGAAATCTCGTCGCGGCGCATCAGTCGGCCATTGGCTCATTCGCTGCGGAGCGGCGGCGTCTCGTGGTCGGGATCAGCCATCATCTCGTCGGCGCCGATCTCGCCGACGTATTGAAACGCATGAGCGCGACTGATCCGTCCCTGGTGATCGAATTGCGGATCGAGTCATCGCGGGTCCTGCTGTCAGCCTATGACGCTGGCGATCTCGACGCGGCGATCGTGTTGCGGATCGACAGGCGACGTGGTGACGGCGAGGTCTTGATGGAAGAACCATTTGGCTGGATGGGCACGCTGGATTTTCGGCACGCGCCCGGTGAGCCGCTGCGACTCGCGGCGCAATCCGCGCCATGTACGGTCCGTTCGGCGGCGATTGCGGCACTCGATGGGGCTGGCATTCCGTGGACCGAAGCCTTCGTTGGCGGCGGCGTTGCGACCATCGGCGCAGCGATTTCCGCCGGTCTCGCCGTTGGTGCGCTGGTCCGCCGTGTTGCTCCCGCCGGCAGTATCGATCTCGGCCCGCGCCTCGGTCTGCCGAAATTGCAGGATGCCGAGACGATGCTGCATTCCAGCCTCACCGATGCGCGGGCGCGCGGCGCGCTGCGCACGCTGGGTGCGGCATTTCGGGCGAATGCCGGCTGATTGTTGCACCAGGTCAACATTCGTTAACCCCGCACCGCTATACCGGCGGTACGACGTTACGGAGTATTTCTATGGATATGGCCTTGGTTGCCAGCGCGCTTGCCATGAAGGCGGCGGGAACGCAGTCGCAGATCGCCACCTCGATCATGAAGTCGAATGCCGACATGGAAAAGAACACCGTGTTGACGCTGCTCGGCGGCGCGCAGCAGGCCTCGCAGGCCAATCTCGGCGCGGGCGTCGGCGGCAACGTCGATATCGCCGCTTAAGGCGCTGTCGAACCTGGCTGGTCGTCGCTGGACGCAGCAGTCAGTGTCGCGCGAAAATGGCTGGGCGGCGTGCCAATGATGCGCTTGAAGGCACGACTGAACGCTGCTTCCGATTCATAGCCAAGCCGCCGTGCGACGACCGCGATCTTTAGGCGGTCGCGAACGAGCCACTGCTTTGCTTCCTGCATCCGCAATTGCGCGACGTAACGGGCCGGTGTCTGGCCGACGACATTGGCGAAGCGCAACGCAAATGCCGAGCGTGACGCATGCATGACGTTCGCCAGCGCCTCGACGGTCCAATCCCTGGTCGGATCGCGATGGATCGCAGCGAGAACTCGCCCGATACCGGGATCGCGTGCTGCTGCGACCCAACCGGCAGAGCCGCAGCCCTTCTCCACCCAGTTGCGGATCAGTGCAGCGGCGACAACATCGGCCAGCCGCGTCAGCATGCCGCCGGCACCGACGCGATCCAGCGCCAGTTCGGACGTCATGGCCTCAAGCAGATGCGGGATGGCGGGCTCGTCGGTGGCCAGTTCGTGCATCTGCATCAGCTCAGGCATCATCAGCAGTAACGGATGCTGGCTGTCGAGGTTGAAGGTCATGCCGGCGCCGAACAGCACGGTTTCTTCGCCATTTCTGTTGCCGCCGCTGCAGGTGTCGAGGATGCCGCAGCAAACCGGCTCGAACTGGCAATTCTCGACCGGCGCCGGGAAGGCATCGGGTGAACTCGCCAGCGCATGTTCCGCGCCGCGCGGCAGCAAGACCGCATCACCTGGTTCAAGGCGGACCCACGCGTTATCAAGAGTTCGCAGCCAGCAGCCGCGTTCGGCGACGAAGTGGAATTGCGCCTTCGGCCGTGCCGGGAATACCAGCCCCCATGGCTCGGTCATGCGGCAGCGGACGTAATCGACGCCCTCAATCTTCAAGCCCCGGAGCATTTCGGTCAGGGGGTGAGTGGCGACAGTTGTGGACGAATGATCAAGCATTGAGGGTTTTCTAGCATGGAAACTCCAGGAGGTCACCTCCATCTCCGGGGTCCCTGCTGGAGACTGCCATGACTGATTCCGCCACTGCTGCACTTGATGCCGATGTTTCTCCCGTAACCACTGAGCGGACGGACGCGGCTTGGGCGGCTGTTGTCTCCTTGATGCTTGGCGCGTTCAGCCAGGTCACGGCTGAATTCCTGCCCGCCAGTCTGCTTACGCCGATCGCCACCGATCTCGGCGTCTCGGTTGGTGCTGCCGGGCAGGTGGTGACGGCGACTTCCCTTGTCGGAATCATCGCCGGGCTTGCGACGGCCATTGTGACACGCGCCATGGATCGCCGCGTCGTCCTGTGGTCGCTCACAGTGCTGCTGATCGTGTCCAATCTGCTGTCAGCTACCGCAAGCAACCTGCCGATCCTGTTGCTTGCCCGCGTGCTGCTCGGCATCAGCCTCAGCGGTTTTTGGGCAATGGCAACTGCCACAGCGATGCGGCTTGTTCCGGCGGAGGCGCTGCCGCGCGCGATCTCGCTGATTTTCAGTGGCGTTTCGATCGCCACCGTCAGCGCTGCGCCCATCGGTGCATATCTTGGAGATCTGTGGGGCTGGCGGAACGTGTTCTTGCTGGCGGCCGCTGTCGGCGCCGTCGTGCTCGTCTTTCAGGTGCTGACGCTGCCGCGCTTGCCGCCGCTCACATCACCGGATGTGCGCACGCTGTTCGTGCTGATGCGTCGGCCCAGTGTCCGGCTTGTGATGATCGCAATCGCCGTCAGTATCTCGGGCCACTTCGCCGGATTCACTTACGTCCGGCATTTCCTCGAACAAGTGCCGCAGCTTCCGGTCACTGCGATCTCGCTCGTCCTGCTGGCTTATGGCGTTGGCGGTTTCTTCGGCAATTTCGCGGGCGGGGTGCTTGTCGCCCGTAGTGCGAAACTTGCGATCGTCACGGGATCTGCGGCCATCGCCGTGCTCGCGCTGGTGCTGTTTGTCTTTGGCGCTTCGGGCCTTGTCGCGGGCATCGCGGTTGGTCTCTGGGGTTTTGCCTTCGGCGTGCTGCCGGTTGGCTTCCAGACATGGATGGTGCGGGTCGCATCGGACGAAGCTGAATCTGCGGGCGGCCTGCTCGTGTCGGCTTTCCAGGTCGCGATCACGGTTGGCGCAGTCGTTGGCGGCATTCTGGTCGACGGTTTCGGCCCGTTCGGTGCCGTTGGTTATCTCGCAGCGGCGACACTAGCGGGCGCGCTGCTCGTATTGCTGTCGCGCAGCGGCGGCGAAGTGCCGGCCTGAAGCGCGAAGGGAGGCAGCAGCCTGCTGCCTCCCGGCTTCTCTTACGCGACCGGTGTGATCCAGCCGATCCCGGCACCGCCGGGCTGCAGCAGGATTGCGAGCCGGCCGACATCGGGAATGTCGAATACCGGCCGCATCAGCGTCGCGCCGGCCGCGACAGCTTTCTTCACACGCGCATCGACATCGTCGACCGCGAGATACGGCATCCAGCCATCGGGGACATTCTCGTAGCCCGGGCCTTCCGCGTGGAAGATGCCGCCGACCGGCACATTGTCCATCATTGCGATCCAGTAGATGCCGCCGCCCGCCAGCTTCTTGGCCTGATAGGTCCAGCCGATGGTCTCCTGATAGAAGGCTTTCGCGCGCTCGGGATCGCGCGTCACGAATTCATTCCAGTTGAAATGACCGTGCGGCGTCATGGCGTCCTCCGTTGTTGCGTCAGACTGAAACCAGCGTCTTGAAGCCACCATAGATCATGCGCTTGGCATCGAACGGCATCGCCTTCGGATCCATCATCTTGGCGAGGCGCGGATCCTTCATCACTTTGGCGTTGATGCGGTCGCGATCTTTGCGCGTCTTGTAGATGATATAGGAAAACACAACGGTCTCGTCGGGTTTCAGTTTCACGCTGCGCGGGAAGGATGTCCATTTGCCGACGCTGACGTCATCGGCGACACATTCCTGATAGTCGAGTGCGCCGTATTCGCGCCAGATTTTGCCGGCCTTGCGCGCGATGGCGGCATAGGCTTTCAGCTTCTTCTTCGGCACCGGAACGAGGAATCCGTCGATATAGGCCATTGGTCGTTTCTCCCTGCTGTCATGCGTCGGCGCCGGGCGTGAACAGCCCGGTCGTTTTCAAGACGAACGCAAGTACGTTCATCCGACATGATGGCGGGGAATTTCGTGGCTGGGGCAGGCGGCCGTATGTCGCAGTCGTCTGTGCCGTGGTCTTCAGAAACTGGCCGCGGCGGGCTTCACCGCCGCTTTCAGCAGCTTGATGGCATCTTCGCTGTCCCATTCGGCGGGGCCGGCGATGGTCGCGATCTCGCAGCCCTTGCCGTCGATCAGCACCGAGGTCGGCATACCCAGTGCACGGCCGATGCCCTTGAGGTCCTGGAACACCTTGGCTGAGGTGTCGGTGAAATAATCCAGCCGGTTGAGGCCGCCGTCTTTCAGAAAGGCCTTCGGCTTCTCGGCGTCGCGGGTGTCGATATTGATCGCAACGACCTGGAAATCCGGGCCGCCGAGCTTGGTCTCGAGGTTGTTCAGCGCCGGCATTTCCCTGCGGCAGGGCACGCACCAGGTGGCCCACAGGTTCACCAGCACCGTCCGGCCGCGCCAGTCGGACAGCTTCTTCTCCTGGCCGTCGGCATCCCTGAAAGCGAGGTCCGGCAGTTTCAGCGGCGTTCTGGCCATGGTCAGGCCGGCAACTTCGCCGCGCGCCAGCGGTTCGATCTTCTTCGACAGCGCTATGGCCGGCGCACAGGTCGGATCGCCCGGCGCAGCCTGCTGCCGCAGCCGATCCATATTGGATACCGCGGCAAAGCCGATCACGGCGCCGACGAGCACCGCGCCGAGCACGATCAGGCGGCGTTTGGCAGGACGGGGGGCAGGCTGGTCGGGCATAGGGTTTGTCATTCGGTCTCAGTTAGGGCTATGCAACGGTTGGCGACGGACGATCCGTCGGCTGCGGTTAAAGATGAGTGACAATTCATGGCTTCGCGCAAGGGCAACGGCAAGTCCAGCAATGACGGTAAGGGCTCCAATGTGAGCAACAAGATGTGGGGCGGGCTGTTCGATGAAAGCCCCGACGCCATCATGGAGGAAATCAATGTCTCCATCGACGTCGATCGCCACCTCTATGCCCAGGACATTACCGCGTCCAAGGCCCATGCTGCGATGCTTGCCAGGCAAGGGATTATCACCGCGAAAGATGCGAAAAATATCACAGGCGGTCTAGACACGATCCTGTCAGAGATCACCAAGGGGGCGTTCACATTCAAGCGTGCGCTCGAAGACATTCACATGAATGTGGAGAGCCGGCTCGGCGAGCTGATCGGCCCGGCCTCCGGCCGCTTGCACACCGCGCGTTCGCGCAACGACCAGGTCGCGACCGACTTCCGTCTGTTCGTGCGCGATACCATCGACGAGATCGATGCGGCCTTTGCGTCGCTGCAGCGGGCACTGGTCGATCGTGCGCTGGAGCATGCCGACACGGTGATGCCCGGCTTCACCCATCTGCAGACCGCGCAGCCGGTGACCTTCGGTCATCATCTGCTGGCCTATGTGGAAATGGTGTCGCGCGATCGCGGCCGCTTCGCCGATGCGCGCAAGCGCCTCAATGAAAGCCCGCTCGGCGCCGCTGCGCTGGCCGGTACCTCATTCCCGATCGATCGCCATGCCACAGCCAAGACGCTGGGCTTCGATCGCCCGATGGCGAATTCGCTCGATGCGGTGTCGGACCGCGATTTCGTACTCGAGACGCTGTCGGCGGCTTCGATCGCGGCCGTACATCTGTCGCGCTTCGCCGAGGAGATCGTGATCTGGACCTCGCCGCTGGTCGGCCTCGTCAGACTCTCGGACAAGTTCACCACCGGCTCCTCGATCATGCCGCAGAAGCGCAATCCGGATGCGGCCGAACTGGTCCGCGCCAAGACCGGCCGCGTGATCGGCTCGCTCACCGGATTGTTGATTGTCATGAAGGGCCTGCCGCTGGCCTATCAGAAGGACATGCAGGAGGACAAAGCGGGCGCGATGGAGGCCTATTCGGCGCTATCGCTGGCGATCCGCGCGATTGCCGGCATGGTCCGCGATCTCGTGCCCAATGAGGAGCGCATGAAGCTTGCTGCCGGCGAGGGCTATGCCACCGCCACCGATCTGGCGGACTGGCTGGTGCGAACGCTGAAAATGCCGTTCCGCGAGGCGCACCACGTCACCGGCCGGATCGTCGGCATCGCCACCAAGAAGGGCGTGGCGTTGCACGAGCTCGACCTGAAGGAGATGCAGGCGGTCGAGCCGAAGATCACCGCAGAGGTGATGAAGGTGCTGTCGGTGGAATCCTCGGTGAAGAGCCGGGTCAGCTATGGCGGCACGGCGCCGAAGAATGTGACGTCGCAGGCGAAGGCCTGGCTCAAGCGACTGGAAAAAGAGCGGAAATTGGGCTGAGCGGGCTTGGCGTGCGAAAATTCAATGGATTTCGGGGTCTCGCCAGAGCGCAGCAATCTTTGTATGGTGCGCCCGCATTTGGGGATTTCGCTGTGACTTGTCCGACCCGCCCTGCGTCCGCGCGATGGGCCATTCTCGTTCTGACCGCTTCTGCTTTGGCGCTGGCTGGCTGCGGCCGTAAAGGCGGCCTCGATCTGCCGCCACAGGCGTCTGCGCAGCCGATGGGTACCGGCGCTCCAGCGGCGGATCCCGATGCACAGTCGGCTGCCAGCAAGGGCAGGGACGTGTTCGCGCCCTCGAACGGTGTCGATGAGGGCCCGCCGGCGGCGACCCGTGGTCGCAAGAAGCCGTTCCTGCTCGATCCGATCCTGGACTAACTCGCCATGCGCCATTTCGACTATCGCAACGGCGTGCTGCACGCCGAAGGCGTTGATATTGCCGAAATGGCGGATGCCGTCGGCACGCCATTCTATTGCTATTCGACCGCGACGCTGGAGCGGCACTACCGCGTCTTCACCGAGGCCTTTGCCGATACAAAGGCCCTCGTCTGTTACGCCATGAAGGCGAATTCCAACCAGTCGGTGCTGCGCACGCTGGCGAAGCTTGGCGCTGGCGCCGACGTGGTCTCCGGTGGTGAGTTGAAGCGCGCGCTGGCCGCCGGCATCCCGCCGAAGAAGATCGTGTTTTCCGGCGTAGGCAAGACCGCGGACGAGCTGCGGTTGGCGCTCGACGAGGACATTCTCTGCCTCAATATCGAGTCGGAGCCTGAACTCGCATTGCTGTCGGAGATCGCCAGCGAGACCGGCCGTACGGCGCGGATCTCGATCCGCGTGAATCCCGATGTGGACTCCGGCACCCACGCCAAGATCTCCACCGGCAAGTCGGAAAACAAGTTCGGCATCCCCATCAGCAAGGCACGCGAGGTCTATGCCCGTGCTGCGAAGCTGCCGGGAATTGAGGTCACCGGCGTCGACATGCATATCGGCAGCCAGATCACCGATCTCGCCCCGATGGAGCAGGCATTTCGCATCCTGGCCGATTTCGTCACCGTGCTGCGCAACGACGGTCACACGATTTCGCATGTCGATTTCGGCGGCGGTCTCGGCATTCCCTATTACGAGGACCGCGCCGCACCGCCGGAGCCGATGGCCTATGCGGCCATGGTCAAGCGCGTGACGCACAATCTCGGCTGCACGCTGATGTTCGAGCCCGGCCGCATGATCGTCGGCAATGCCGGCATTCTCGTCGCGCGCGTGATCCATGTGAAGCATGGCGACGGCAAGACCTTCGTCATCATCGATGCGGCCATGAACGATCTGATCCGGCCGACTCTGTATGAGGCCTATCACGAGATCCTGCCGGTAGCGGCGCCCGCACCCGGTGCGAAGCTCGCGGCTGTCGATGTGGTCGGCCCTGTTTGTGAGACCGGCGATTACCTCGCCCTCGACCGCAAGCTGCCGGAGCTGAAGTCCGGCGATCTGCTCGCGATCATGACCGCCGGCGCCTATGGCGCCGTGCAGGCGGGAACCTACAATACCCGCGCGCTGGTCCCGGAAGTGCTGGTGAAAGACGACCAGTATGCGGTGGTCCGCCCGCGGATCGAGGTCGAGCAGCTGATCGCCATGGACAAGGCCGCGCCCTGGTTGTGAGACGGTGATTTTACCTCTCCCGCTCTGCGCGGGGAGAGGTCGCCGCGCCTTCGCGGCGGGTGAGGGGCGGGGCACGGGGCTCTCTTCAAGCTCAAGCGCAGGTAGGCGGATCTCGAAGAGCCCCTCACCCCACCCTCTCCCCGCAAGAGCGGGGCGAGGGAGCGCACGGCCGGCGTTCCCTTACAAAGACCCCTCACGGCTTCGTGACCCCAATCGCTCCGAATCGACTTAGGCTCAGGCTTTGCATGTGCACGGATGGCCCCCGTGCCATGCCTCATTGCCGCCGCCGTGCTAGTGTGTCGTGCGGTAACATCGGAGATCGTCGTTGAGCGCTGCGCCCCCCGACCGACCACAACCCCCACACGATCCAAATGCCGATCGTCAGGCGGCGGCGCAGCTTCAGCTGGCGCAGGCGCTGCAGCGTGCCCGGGTGGCGATTGCCTGGGAGCGGGGGTGGCCGCATCTGGCCCGGCTGCTCAGTGTCGTCGGGTTGTTTCTGGTGGCGTCCTGGGCCGGCCTGTGGCTGACGCTTCCCTTCACTGCACGCGCCATCGGTCTTGCGTTGTTCGTCATCGCCGCGCTGGCGACGCTCGTTCCTCTCCTGAAGTTTCGCTGGCCGTCGCGTGAAGAGGGCTTGTCGCGCCTCGATCGCGGCACCGGAATTGCACATCGCCCCGCAACGGCGCTGACCGACACGCTGTCGTCGCAGGACCCGATGGCCCGGGCGCTGTGGCTGGTTCAGCGCGAGCGTACGTTGGCCTCGCTCAAGAAAATCCGCGCTGGCCTGCCGTCGCCGCGCCTCGCGATCCATGATCCCTGGGCGCTGCGCGCCATCGTGGTCGTGCTGCTGTTCGCCACCTGGTTTGCCGCCAGTGGCGAGCGCGGCGCACGCATCATGGCGGCGTTCGACTGGAACGGCGTGCTGGCGCCGGCGAATGTGCGCGTCGACGCCTGGATCACGCCGCCGCCTTACACCGGCAAGCCGCCCATCATCCTTTCCGCCGCCAATAAGGATGCGTCCACGGCCGATGCCGCTGCATTGCCGGTGCCGTCGGGCTCGACGCTGATCGTGCGCTCCAGCGGTGGTGCGCTTGATGTCGTTCTCACCGGCGGTGTCGCTGACGTGGCGCCGACGGCGGAAGCCCCGAAGGGCACCAACGAAAAGCATTTCATCATCACGTCTGACGGGACGGCACATGTCCGTGCGCCGTCCGGCCAGCCGCAGTGGAAGTTCACGGCAACGGGTGATCGTCCGCCGACCATCGCGCTCGCCAAGGACCCGGAGCGTCAGGCGCGCGGTTCGCTGCAGATGTCCTACAAGCTCGAGGACGACTACGGCGTTACCGAAGCCCATGCGCTATTCGCGGCGCGTCCCGCCGAGACCAAGGATGGCATCAAGGAAGCCGCCAAGCCGCGGCCGCTGTTCGATGCGCCGTCATTTGCGCTGGTGCTGCCAAATGCGCGCACGCGCAACGGCGTCGGCCAGACCGTCAAGGATCTCAGCGAGGATCCCTATGCCGGCGCCGATGTGACGCTGACGCTGACCGCGAAGGATGAGTCGGGCAACGAGGGCAAGAGCGAGCCGTTCAGCATGCGACTGCCGGAGCGGCTGTTCACCAAGCCGCTGCCGCGCGCGCTGATCGAACAGCGCCGTATCCTGGCACTCGACGCCAATCAGCGCGGCCAGGTCTCCTTCGCGCTGCAGGCCCTGATGATCGCTCCGGAAGCTTTCACGCCGGAAGCCGGTCAGTATCTCGGGCTGCGCAGCGTTGCCACCCAGATCGAACGCGCCCGCACCGATGCGGCCCTGAAAGAAGTCGTCGCCAGCCTGTGGGCGCTCGCCGTCACCATCGAGGACGGCGACATCACCGATGTCGACAAGGCGCTGAAGGCGGCGCAGGACGCGCTGAAGCAGGCGTTGGAGCGCGGCGCCAGCGACGAAGAGATCAAGAAGCTCACCGAGAACCTGCGTGCGGCGCTGGACAACTTTCTGAAGCAGCTCGCCGAGCAGATGAAGCAGAACCCGCAGCAGCTGGCGCGTCCGCTCGACAAGAACACCAAGGTGATGCGGCAGCAGGACCTCAACAATATGATCGAGCGCATGGAGCGGCTGTCGCGCTCCGGCGACAAGGATGCCGCCAAGCAGTTACTCGAACAGATGCAGCAGATGCTGGAAAACCTGCAGATGGCGCAGCCCGGCCAGTCCGGTGACAGCGAGATGGATCAGGCGATGAACGAGCTTGGGGACATGATCCGCAAGCAGCAGCAGCTTCGCGACAAGACCTTCAAGCAGGGCCAGGACCAGCGCAACGAGCGCCGCCGCGGCAAGCAGGGCGAGCAGGGTATGGGCGATCTGCAGCAGGATCAGCAAAACCTGCGCGACCGCCTCAAGCAGCTACAGGACCAGCTCGCCAAGCAGGGCATGGGCCAGGGTCAGAAGGGCCAAAAAGGACAGCAGGGGCAAAAAGGCCAGCAGGGCCAGCAAGGGCAGGGCCAAGGTCAAGGCGGCGACGATCAGGCGGACGCCGATGGTGACGGCGACGGTGATGGTCTCGGTGATGCCGACAGCGCCATGGGCGATGCCGGCGGCCAGCTCGGCGAGGGCAATGCCGATGGCGCCGTGGGTTCGCAGGGCAAGGCACTCGATGCGCTCCGCAAGGGTGCACAGAAGCTCGCGCAGGCCATGCAGCAGGGCGAGGGTGAAGGCCAGAACGACGGCCCCGGCAACAATCCCGGCCGCCAGCAGAGCGGTGGCCGGCAAAGCGATCCGCTCGGGCGTCCGCTGCGTGGCCGCGAACTCGGCGACGACCTCACGGTGAAGATTCCCGGCGAGATCGACGTGCAGCGTGTGCGGAGAATCCTGGAAGAATTGCGTCGTCGCCTCGGCGACACGACGCGACCGCAGCTTGAACTCGATTACATCGAGCGGCTGCTGAAGGATTATTGAGGGCGGAGTTAGGAAGCGCCGGTGCCAGTGGTTTCCCTCCCCCAAGCGAAGCGCAGCGGGGAGGGTCGGCCGATAGGCCGGGGTGGGGTGCTTCAGCAAGTGAGAGCGGCGTTTGTGGCACGACCCCACCCGTCTGGCCTTCGGCCAGCCACCCTCCCCGCTGCGCGGCTTCGCCGCTTGGGGGAGGGATCAGAAAGAGCCCTCTATCCCTTGTTCTTTACCGCCAGCGCATCCGCCACCGCAGTGCGGATATCCGCCACCGAAAACGGCTTCGTCACCACATCATGCACGATTGCATTCAGTCCGGTCGCGCGTTCGCGCTGGTCGGCGTAACCGGTCATCAGCAGGATTGTGAGCTCGGGGAAATCGCGCGCGACGGACAGCGCCAGCGCAATGCCGTCCATGACAGGCATCTTGATGTCGGTCAGCAGCAGGTCGAATGCGCCGCTTTGCTCGGTAAGGATTTCCAGCGCCTCGGCGCCGTCTTCGGCCGTGACGATCTCGTGGCCATCCATGGCGATGGCGCGGCCGACCAGCAGCCGCATCGATTCTTCGTCATCAGCAATCAGGATACGCGCCACGACAACTCCTTGGACTTACGCGCCGGCGACGTCGCGCTTGGTGAAGAAACGCACATCGATACTGCGGCCCTCGGCCGGCGGCGAGGCCAGCCGCGATCGAAACCATGTCTTGTCGCCGGGATTGAGGCCGGGCTGTTCCAGCACGGCGTTCCAGCCATATATTTCAGTTCCCTTCTCGTCGCGTACCACGAAACGCAGGCGCGGCAATGCGGTGGGCGTGCGGGTTTCGGACACGATTAGGCCTTCGATGAGCAAGACCGACTTGCCATCGACGGTCTCGGTGGTGACCTTGACGTCCTTGAAGGCAAGCCCCCGTATATTCACGTCGAGGCCGACCGCCTGATAGAAAGTCGCGGTCTGCGGCATCAGCTTGACCAGATCGACGCGCCAGATCACCAGTGCGAGCAACAGCGACGCCATGGCCGCGGTGGCGATCGGCAGGCTGTGACGTGGCATGACGAACAACCGCGGCAGCGACGGCACGAAACGGCCCAGCACGGCAAGGCGCGACGGCGGGGTGGCCCGCATCGCGGCCACCGCGTCGTGCTGCGCCAGCGTGGCCCAGTCGGCCTCCTCGGTACGATTATTGGCATCGACCGGCCAGTCGGCCGAGATCGACGGGCTTTCCACCACCGGAACGTTCGGTGCCGAAGCGTCGTCGTCCTCGGTCACGCCCCAGGCGCTCATGTCCTCGTTCGGATCGGGCTCGCTGGCCTTCGCCGCCATGGCGGGAACACGGGCTTCGGCGCGGGAGAGATCCTCCGGCCGCGCCAGCCAGACTTCCTTGCAGCGGGCGCAGCGCACCGTCCGTCCGGCATCGCCGAACGTAGCCGTGTTCACGGCGTAGGACGTCGTGCAATTGGGGCAAACGATATGCATGGAGCCGATAGCCGATGACATGGCCGGCAGGCTACAAGACGACCGTTAACGAATCGGAAACCATAACGGCCGCACAAGCAATTGACCGTCTTTTTGAGGCTTTTTGAACCCATCGAACGGAGCTGAATGTGGTCCGGTTCGAAAATGTTGGTTTGCGCTACGGGCTTGGCCCGGAGATTCTGCGCGACCTCAATTTCCAGATCCCTGCGCATTCGTTCCAGTTCCTGACCGGTCCCTCCGGCGCCGGCAAGACCTCGCTGCTGCGCCTGCTGTTCCTGTCGCTGCGGCCGACCCGCGGGTTGGTCAATCTGTTCGGTCAGGATATCTCGCTGCTCGGCAAGGACGAGATCGCCGACCTGCGCAAGCGCATCGGTATCGTGCTGCAGGATTTCCGTCTGCTCGACCACATGACGACCTATGAGAATGTCGCGCTGCCGTTCCGGGTGATGGGGCGTGAGGAGTCCAGCTATCGGCGCGAGGTCATCGATTTGCTGAAATGGGTCGGGCTCGGCGATCGCATGGATGCGCTGCCGCCGATCCTGTCGGGCGGCGAGAAGCAGCGCGCCGCCATTGCGCGCGCGGTGATCGCGCGGCCCATGCTGCTGCTGGCGGACGAGCCGACGGGCAACGTCGATCCGACGCTGGGCCGTCGTCTGCTGCGGCTGTTCATCGAACTCAACAAGTCGGGCACCGCGGTGATTATCGCGACCCACGATATTACATTGATGGATCAATACGACGCGCGGCGCATGGTGCTGCATCAAGGCCGGCTGCATATCTATGAGTAGAATCGGCGAAGAACACGGCCCGCTGATGGACCTCGGCACCGATCGCCCGCAGGTCCCGGCAAAGGCGCGCAACGCATCCCCGATCGTGCCGCGCGGCTCGATCGCCGGCCGCGCGCTGGTCGCCGTCGTCGCCATCATGACCTTCCTCGCCTCCATCACCACAGGCGCAGTGCTACTGATCAGCGCGTCGGCGTCGGAGTGGCAATCGGAAGTCGCCAGCGAAATCACCATCCAGGTGAAGCCGGTGGGCGGCCGCGATCTCGACCGCGATACGCAGGCGGTGACCGATGCCATTCGCGGCCAGCCGGGAATTGTCGAGGTGCAGCCCTATAGCCGGGAGCAATCGGCGCAGTTACTGGAGCCGTGGCTCGGCACGGGACTGTCGCTCGACGAGCTGCCGGTGCCGCGCGTCATCATTGCACGTGTCGCGCCGGGGACGGCGCTCGATATCATTGGCTTGCGCAAGCGGGTGACGCAGGCCGTGCCCTCGGCCAGCGTTGACGATCATCGCGCCTGGGTGGAGCGGATGCGGTCGATGACATCGGCAACGGTGCTGGCCGGGCTCGGCATCCTTGCGCTCGTTATTATCGCCACCATTATCTCTGTATCCTTTGCGACGCGCGGCGCGATGGCGGCGAACCGGCCGATCGTCGAGGTGCTGCATTTCGTCGGCGCGGGCGATCGCTATATCGCCAATCGCTTCTTCCGCCACTTCCTGCGGCTTGGCCTGCAGGGCGGTATCATTGGCGGCGGTGCCGCGATGCTGATGTTCGGGTTTTCAGAGTCGATCGCGAGCTGGTTTTCCGGCACGCCGGTGGGCGATCAGTTCGCCGCATTGCTGGGGACGTTCTCGCTGCGGTCGTCAGGCTATCTCGCGGTGGCAGGGCAGGCGCTGTTGATAGCAGGAATTACCGCCTGGGCGTCGCGCCGCACATTGTTCTCGACGCTGAACGACATCGAGTAACGCGTCAGGCACAGGCGATGGCATCGCCAAGGCGCCGAAAAATACCTAAGATTGCTGCCAAAGGACCAAACGCCAGACCGATGACCTTGCTCGACGACCAGAACACCACGGAGATGCCCGTTGCCGCGCCACCGCGGCGGCGCGTCATCCGTGCGGCACTTGTGGTCGCATTTGCACTGTCCTTCATGGTCGGCGCCATCGGCTTCGTTGCGTTTCTTGCGCAACTCCGAAGCGGCGAGCTGAAGCCGTCGGCGAATGCCGACGGCATCGTGGTCCTGACCGGCGGTTCGTCGCGCGTTGCGGATGCGCTCGAACTGCTCGCCAATGGCTTCGGCAAACGGTTGCTGATCTCTGGCGTGCATCCCACCAACGGTGCCGCCAATATCTCGCGCACGCTGCCCGACAGCCAGCGGCTGCTGGATTGCTGCGTCGATCTCGATCGCTCCGCCGTCAACACCCGCAGCAACGCGGTAGAGACCAAACGCTGGGTCCATGAGCGCGGCTTCAAGTCGCTGATCGTGGTGACCTCGAATTATCACATGCCGCGCGCGATCGTCGAAATGTCGCACGAGATGCCGGATATCGAGCTGATTCCGTTCTCGGTGATTGGCGACAAATGGCGTGACGAACCGTGGTGGACCAGTGGTCCGACGCTGCGGTTGCTGCTATCGGAATATGTCAAATATCTCGCGGCCGAAGCGCGGGTGCGGCTGGCGAATATCGGCATTGATCTGATGCCGGATTCCGGCAGCGACCAGCAGAGCGACGCGCCGCAGCGCCGGCCGGCCACGGCGTCTGCGAACTGAACTGCAATTGAGCTGATCGGAACACCATGACTTCGATATTCGTGCGTTCGTTGATCTACAACGTGCTGTTCTATGTGCTGCTGGTGTTCTGGATCCTGGTGGCGATTCCAACCTTCGTGATGCCGCCGCGCGCCTTCATGGCGATCGCGAAAGCGTGGGCGACCAGCAGCATCTGGCTGATGCGTATCGTCTGCAACACCAGGGTCGATTATCGCGGTCTCGAGAAAATTCCGGCGGGGCCGCTGGTGGTCGCCTCGAAACATCAATCGATGTGGGAGACCTTCGCGCTGATGCCGTTCTTCGATCGGCCGCTGTTCATCTACAAGCGCGAGCTCGGGCAGATTCCGTTCTTTGGCTGGTACCTGAAGAAGTCGAAGATGATCGGCGTCGATCGCGATGGCGGTGCGCGTTCGCTCATCGATATGGCCAAGCGCGCCACCGAAGAAATCCAGCTCGGCCGTCAGCTCATTATCTTTCCCGAAGGCACGCGTCGGCCTGTCGAGGCACCACCGGATTACAAACCCGGTGTCGCGCAGATCTACGCCAAATCCGGCGCGCCGTGTCTGCCGGTGGCGCTGAATTCCGGCCTGTTCTGGCCGCGCCGTACCTTCCTGCGCTATCCCGGCACGCTGGTGGTGGAGTTTCTCGATCCGTTGCCGGCCGGCCTGCCCCGCAAGGAATTCATCGCGGCGATCAGCACGTCGATCGAGGCCGCCACAGATCGGATCGTTGCAGAGGCGCGCGCGGAGCAGGCGACGATCTTCGGGCGCGTGCCGAATGTGGCGGTGAAAGAGAGCTAGCGCTTGGTCACTCGTGCAGCATGGCTGCGAGCTGATGGAGCTGCGCGTCGCGAAAACCTTCGGCCTCGATGGCCTTCACGGTCGACAGCACGTAATCGCGGTTGAGCCCGGAACGCCCGTGGCCCTGCCGCACGAAGTGCAATTGTTCGCTGAGGCTCAATCGCCCGGCATATTGCACATGGCCGCGATCAACCACATAGGCGAGCGCGCTGACGCGGGTGCGCTCCACGTCATCCAGCCAGACCGAGCGCATGACCTCGCGATAGACATGGGTGGTCTGCTCACGCTCCCGCAAATAGGCGATGGTGTCATGGCGCAGCTTCGCCGCCACCCGAAAGGCAATGCCGCGGCAGGCGCCGCCGCGGTCCAGGCCGAGCACGAGGCCAGGCTTTTCCGGCGTGCCGCGGTGGTCAAAGGAATAGACGCAGAGCGCCCGATGTTCGCCGATCAGCCGGGCCGGCACCTGTTCGATGAACTCGAAGCCCGGCCGCCACATCAGCGAGCCATAGCCGAACACCCAGAGATCGCTGTCGGAATCGGGCTCGGCGGTGATTTTCGCGGTCATGATGCCGACCTAGCAGAAACCTTGGGCCCGGGCGATCTTGATTTCCTGCAATGTGGCCCTGCGACGACAGGATAACCCCATGAAAGGGATCGCCGATTTGACAAAATCATGCGATCTACGTCCCGCCATGTCCGAATATGCACAGCCCACCCAGCGCCGCCTCTGGCCGATTTTCATCCTGCCGGTCCTCATCGTCGTCCTTGCGGCGGCGTGGAGCGGCTTCTGGTTCTATGCCGCGTCCAAGGTCGACGAGAACGTCGATATCTGGCGCGCCCGCGAGGCTGCGGCTGGCCGCGTCTATGATTGCGCCAACCGTTCGGTCTCCGGCTTCCCGTTCCGGCTCGAAGTCCGCTGCAGCGGTGTCAGCGTTTCGCTGACCTCGCAAACGGCCACCCAGAATGCGACGCAGGTGCCGATCACCGCGAAGCTCGGTGAGATCGTCGTGGTTGCGCAGATTTACACGCCGCGGCTCCTGGTCGCCGAATTCACCGCACCGGCCGTCCTGTCCGATCGCGGTCAGCCGGCGATGGTGATGAATTGGGGCTCCGCGCGCAGCAGCATCACCGGTCTCCCCGGCACGCCTGACAGCGCCGACATCGTGTTCGACGATGTGTCGCTCGACCGCTTCGCCGGCTCGGTGCAGGCGCCGACCGCACGTGCCAAACAGGTCGAATTGCATGGCCGCACGGCAGCGAATTCGACGCCGGACAAGCCGGTGATCGAGACGGCCCTGCAGATCAGGAGCGGCAGCATTGCCGATGTTCATCCGATCCTCGCCGCACCCTTCGATGCCGATATCCGCGCATTGCTCAGCGGCCTCAAGGATGTCTCGCCTAAGCCCTGGCCGCAGCGTTTCCGCGAGCTTCAGGCTGCAGGTGGACGCGTCGAGATCGTGCAGTCGCGCGTCCAGCAGGGCGAGATCATCTCGCTGGCGACGGGCTCGCTCGGTCTGACCGCCGCGGGCAATCTCGACGGCGAATTGCAGATGACCGTGGCGGGGCTGGACAAGGCTATCGCCGCCCTCGGCATCGACAAGTTGCTGGAGATGGGCGTGCCTCAGGAGGCGCTGGATCGCATTGCGCCCGGCGTGAAGTCGCAAGACGTCAACAACATCCTCGGTGCGCTGGATCGGGCGATCCCCGGTCTCGGCAATGTCGTGCGCAAGAATGCCGGCAGCGGCCTTGCGGCCGGCGTCAATTCGATCGGGACTGCGGCTGTCTTGGAAGGCAAAGCGGCGCGGTCGTTCCCGCTGAAATTTGTCGATGGCGCGGTGTTCCTCGGGCCGCTGCGCGTGGCGCAGATCCCGCCGTTGTTTTAAGGCGTGAGGTTCGCCGGCCTCTCCACGTCATTGCGAGGAGCGAAGCGACGCGGCAATCCAGAAGCTGCAAAGCAAGTAAGGCTGGATTGCTTCGCTTCGCTCGCAATGACGGCTGTTGGTCCTGCGATCAATCCTTCTTCGTCAGCGCCTGATGCTTGCGCCCGAAGTCCGGTGCCGCTTCATCCTGACCGATACTCACGATGCCGCGGCGGATCGCGCGGGTGCGGGTGAAGTGCTCGAACAGCGCATCGCCATCGTCGCGGCGGATGGCACGGGTCAGCTTCGACAGGTCTTCCTGGAAGGTGCCGAGCATTTCCAGCACCGCGTCCTTGTTGGCGAGGAACACGTCGCGCCACATGGTCGGGTCTGATGCTGCGATACGGGTGAAATCGCGGAAACCGCCCGCGGAGAACTTCAGCACTTCCGACCTCGTGACATCTTCGAGCTCGTCGGCCGTGCCTACGATTGTATAAGCGATCAGATGCGGCAGATGGCTGGTGACCGCGAGCACCAGATCGTGATGCGCGGCCTGCATGATCTCGACATTGGCGCCGAGCGCAGCCCAGAAGCCGGTGAGCTTCTCGACGGCCGCGGGATCCGCGCCCTCGGGCGGCGTCAGAATGCACCAGCGATTGCTGAACAGTTCGGCGAAGCCGGAATCCGGGCCGGAGTTTTCCGTGCCGGCGACCGGATGCGCGGGAATGAAGTGGATGTTGTCCGGCAGATATTCGGACATCGCGTGCAGCACGGAGGCTTTCACCGAACCGACGTCGGAGACGATTGCGCCGGGCGCGAGATGTGCTGCGATGCTTTTCGCCACGTCGCCTGCCACACCGACGGGGACGCAGGCGATGACCAGATCGGCATCCTTGACGGCGCTGGCATTGTCGTCGGCGATGCGGTCGGCGAGCTTGATTTCCACGGCGCGTGCACGCACGGCCGCCGAATTGTCGGTGGCAACGAGTTCACCGGCAAGGCCAAGCTGCTGAATGCCGCGCGCCAGCGACGAGCCGATCAGGCCGAGCCCGATCAGCGCGATACGTTTGAAGGGCGGCGTGGCGCTCACGTCATTGCCCCGAATTCGATGCCATGAATTCACGCAGCGTCTCGATCACCAGCCTGTTGGCTTCCTCGGTGCCGATGGTCATGCGCAGCGAGTTCGGTAGGCCGTAATTGGTCACGGCGCGCAGCACCAGCCCGCGCCTGGTCAGGAACGCATCGGCATCCGCTGCGGTCTTGCCGGTCGCCGGAAAATGCATCAGCAAGAAATTGGCCACGCTTGGCGTCACCTCGATGCCGAGCTTGGTTATTTCCTCGGTCAGGATGCCGATCCACTTGGCGGTGTATGTGCGCGACATCTCGACATGGCCGGTGTCCTCGATCGCCCCCACCGCGGCCATCATCGCCGGCGCCGAGACGTTGAACGGCCCACGAATCCGGTTCATCGCATCGACGATGTGCGCAGGGCCGAACATCCAGCCGATCCGCAGGGCGGCCAAGCCGTGCACCTTCGAGAAGGTGTAGGTGGCGACGGTATTCTCGGTGGTCTTCGCCAGCTCCAGGCCGTTGTCGTAGTCGCCCTTGGTCACGTAGTCCCAGTATGCGGCGTCGAGCACCAGCAGCACGTGCTCCGGCAGGCCGGCGCGCAGGCGTTTGATCTCGGAGGACGGCAGATAGGTGCCAGTCGGGTTGTTCGGGTTCGCCAGCCACACCAGCTTGGTGCGCGGTGTGACGCAGTTCAGGATCGCATCGACGTTGCAGGTGAAGTTGGTTTCCGGAGCGACCACATTGGTGGCGCCGTTCGCCTGGGTAGCGATCGGGTAGACCAGGAAGCCGTGTGCGGTTGAAATCGCCTCGTCGCCGGGGCCGAGATAGACATGCGCAATCAGGTTCAGAATTTCGTCGGAGCCGGCGCCGCAGATGATCTGCGCGGGATCGAGGCCGAAGCGGTGGCCGAGCGCCTCGCGCAGCACCTTCGACGTGCCTTCCGGATAATCCTCGAGATGCGCGACAGCAGTGGCGAAGGCGTCCTTGGCGCGCGCCGACGGACCGAACGGGGTCTCGTTGGCCGACAGCTTGTAGGTCGTGCGGCCGGGCTCCACCACCGGGCTCTTGCCAGGGGTGTAGGGCGCGATATCGAGAATGCCGGGCTTCGGCACAGGACGGGACATCTTCAACTCCAGAACGTCAGATTGGCTTACGAACGCGGTGCGTCGCTGGCGGCCACGGTATAGCGGGTTGCGTGGCTGCCGACGAGAGCCGTGGAGCGCACCGAGGCGCCGGCTTCGATCAGCGCCGACTTGATCTTGTCGAGGCTGGAGGCTCTCGTGATCGAGATCAGCAGCGCCGCGCCGTCAAAGGCGGTATCCGGCACGGCGACGATTTCGGCCCGCGGCGACAGCGCACGCGCGGTCTCGGCATTCCAGCCGGACACCCGCACGCTCCACATCTCGACCTCGGTCACCATGGCGCTGTCGGCAACGCGCGACACCACGAACACCGGCAATGCGGCCGGATGGTCGGCGCGTTCGATGAACGGCAGGCGTGCGATGATCTTCGGCGCGCCCAGGGCTTCCAGCGGGATCCACCACGGCGTGCGGCTGGACGTCGCCGAGACCAGCGCGAGATCGCCCTTGGACTTGGCCACGGCCTCGACCGCTGCGGCGGCGCTGAAATGCGCGACGTAAGGCACCGTGAAGCCGAAATGAAAGCGCGCGGAATCCCGCATCGCGCTCTCGCCGAGCGACAGATCCGCATGCACCGAGAACGGCGCCTGAACGTAAGTGAAAGTCGAAATGATCACCCGCCAGATGCTCTCGACGGTGTCGATCGGCAGGATGCCGCGATGGCGCTGCACCAGACGGCGCATCATGTCGGCCTCGCGCGCCGGCCGAAAGGCCGAGCCGACCTCCTGGGTCTGCTTCACCGAAATCAGCCGGTCGATGATGTCGCCGCGCTGCATCAATAGGGCGTGAACCTGCGCGTCGATGCTGTCGATCTCTTTGCGCAGTTCATCCAGCGAGGGCGGGGCGGGTGGTAATTTCGACATGTTCAAAACCTTCGGGACGGGAGGCGTGATAGGTCCCGTCGAGCTTGCCGGGCCGGCTCCAGGGAGCCGGCGGGCACGGCCATTGATTAGGTAAGACGGTGCCGGAAAGCAAAGAAAACATGGAAGATTTGGCCGCAGGGCAGTTGGGCAATTTGACCGGGGTATGCCCATATTGACGGCAGGCGGGTGTGGGACTAGTTTCTGGGCTCTTCCGTGGTCATTTGAGCCGGCCGGCTTGCAGCCACGTTAAACAACTCGCTAAACAGGCCGGGGACAGTTTGATCCCGGCCGAGCTATTTGTTCAGGCCGGGTTTTTTATGGCCTGATTCCGGTTTTGGTTTGAGAACCTCCTGAGGAGGCCGGTATCAAGATGGTAAATGTCGAACTGGTGAAGAGTCCGGTTGTCCGCCCCGATGAGCGTGGACATGAAGCCGATCACCCGACCTCGCTGGTCGCGGGTTTTGGCATGGATCAGCCGCTGCGGCTTGATTGCGGCGTCGACCTCGCCCCGTTCCAGATCGCCTATCAGACCTACGGAACGCTCAACGCCGACAAATCCAATGCGATCCTGGTCTGCCACGCTTTGACCGGTGACCAGCACGTCGCCAATATCAATCCGATCACCGGCAAGCCCGGCTGGTGGCAGACACTGGTCGGCCCCGGCAAGGCGCTCGACACCGAACGCTACTTCATCATCTGTTCGAATGTGCTCGGCGGTTGCATGGGCTCGACCGGTCCGGCCTCGACCAATCCCGCCACCGGCAAGATCTGGGGACTGGATTTTCCGGTCATCACCATTCCCGACATGGTGCGTGCGCAGGCGATGCTGATCGACAGTCTGGGTATCGGTCAGTTGTTTTGCGTCGTCGGCGGTTCCATGGGCGGCATGCAGACGCTGCAATGGACCGCGGCCTATCCGGAGCGCGTGTTCTCCGCGCTGGCGGTTGCCTGCAGCACGCGGCACTCGGCGCAGAACATCGCGTTCCACGAATTGGGTCGTCAGGCCGTGATGGCCGATCCCGATTGGCGCGGCGGGCGTTATTTCGAGGAAGGCACACATCCGCATCGCGGCCTCGGCGTCGCGCGGATGGCCGCGCATATCACCTATCTGTCGGATGCCGCCTTGCACCGCAAGTTCGGCCGCCGCATGCAGGACAGGGAGTTGCCGACATTCTCCTTCGATGCGGATTTTCAGGTCGAGAGCTATCTGCGCTATCAGGGCTCGTCCTTCGTCGAGCGCTTCGATGCCAACTCCTATCTCTATCTGACGCGTGCGATGGACTATTTCGATATCGCAGCCGACCACAACGGCAAGCTTGCGGAAGCGTTTCGCGATACGCAGACGCGCTTCTGTCTGATGTCGTTCACATCAGACTGGCTGTTCCCGACGGCAGAATCGCGCGACGTCGTGCACGCGCTGAATGCCGGCGGCGTCCGCGTGTCCTTTGCGGAGATCGAAACCGACAAGGGTCATGATGCCTTCCTGCTCGATGTGCCCGAGTTCCTCGATATCGCCGGTGCATTTCTGAACTCCGCAGCCTCCGTGCGCGGCCTGCCTGTTACGGGGACATAGAGATGGCGTTTCCACAACAAGCCTTGCCGCTGAATTCTGCGGTGGCGACGCCGGCGCCGCGCGGCACGCAGGATTATCGTGGCGATCACCTCCTGGTCGCGGAGATGATCAAGCCGGGTTCGAAGGTGCTCGACGTGGGCTGCGGCGATGGCGATCTGCTGCAATTGCTGGAAAGCCGCGGCATTGACGGCCGCGGCATCGAATTGTCGCGCGAGGGCGTCAACCGCTGTGTCGGCAAAGGCCTCGCAGTGGTGCAGGGCGACGCCGATACGGACTTGATCAACTATCCCGACGATGCGTTCGACTACGTGATCCTGTCGCAGACGCTGCAGGCGACGCGGCAGCCGCGCGTCGTGCTGGAAAATCTGCTGCGCATCGGCCGCAGCGCGATCGTGTCGTTTCCGAATTTCGGCTTCTGGAAGATGCGCGTGCAGTTGCTTGTCGGTGGCCGGATGCCGCGTACGGAGAATCTGCCGGCGACGTGGTACGACACGCCGAACATTCACTTCTGTACCATCAAGGATTTCGTTGTCTTGTGCGACGAGATCAACGTGAAGATGGAGCGCGCCGTTGCGCTCGATCTCTATGGCCGTCCGCTGCGCCTCAATGCGCCGTGGTGGTTCTGGAACATGTTCGGGGAGCAGGGCGTTTTCCTGCTGAGCCGCGCGAGTAAATCGGCGCAACCCTGATCGCGTGTAGATTTCTGCCTGATGGAAACAGAAGTACCGCATTCCATGCGGCTTTTCACGCCGTGTGTCGACCTGCGATACACGCCAAAGATGTGCGTAAAAGCTAATTCGAATAGGTAATATAAGCGCGCATTCTGTCGAATGGGTGGCTGCTATGTCTATACGTATGGCGTCCGTTGAAGTTGAAGCGATTCCCTCCGATGTCGCCGTTAAAAAATCGTCACTTGAACCGTTCTAGGTCTTGTTATCGCCATACCAACTTCGTTACCACGCCCGTCCCGATTGTTAGCCCGCGTATTTGGGCTGATGGGGTTCGGGGGTGTTAAGAGGAAAAATTCGGTATGGTTCAGTTCTTTGCGTATCGCCGTGCACTTCGCATCTCGGCTCTTGCGGTGTGTTCGGCGGCAGTTCTCGCGTCAGTCTCTCCCGCGTCGGCACGTCCTCATCACGGCGCTTCGCGTCATTCGCACCACGTCGGCAAGTACACACACAGCACGCGTCATCACGTCCGGCATCGCGCGCGGTATGCACGGCGCAGTGCCCGAGTCGAACAGCAGGCGCCTTCGTTCGGCGACTCCACAAATTTCAATAACGCCAATGCAAGCATGAACCAGCCTTCCGGCGGCTTCGGCGGTTCGGGCATCGTCGATGCAGCGCGCAGCTTCATCGGCCGCGGCAATCCGACCGCCCGCGGTCGCTTGTGGTGCGCAGCGTTCATGAACCTCGTATTGAAGCGCACCGGCCATCAAGGCACCGGGTCTGATATGGCGCGCTCGTTCTCGAGCTATGGCCAGCGCATCTCAGGTCCGCAGGTCGGCGCCATCGCCGTGATGTCGCGCGGTCGTCGCGGCGGTCATGTCGGCGTCGTCTCGGGTGTCGATGCCAAGGGCAATCCGATCATCGTCTCCGGCAATCACGGCAACCGCGTCGCCGAGTCGGTGTATTCGCGTGGCCGCGTTTACGCCTACGTGATGCCGACGAGCTGAGTTCGTCTATTCTTCGACGACGATCTTATCGCCGGCGGTGATCATGCCGCCGGTGACGACCTCAGCGTAAATTCCGCAATCGGCATGACCATAGGTCTGCAGCAGCGTTTTCGGAATCGTCAGATCCCGCGCGGCCGTATCCGGATCGACATTGGTCGCTGCACAGCGGACGATGCGCTTCACCACCTTGAGCCGGGTGCTGCCGATGGCGAACGTCCGGTCGATCAGCTCGAATTCATGCCAGGCCGGCCAGCCCGCTACATGCAGGTTGCCGCGAAAGCGCAGCGGATGCACCGTCTGCCCGACGGCCTTTTCGAGATCTTTGACGCTGGCGAGGTTGATGATCGACACCACCTTGCGCGGCACGTCCGAAAAGCTATGGCCGTCCGCGAACAGCACCCTGGGTGGTCCGCGTAGTTCATCGGCAAAATTTGCAGCGAAGAACGCTTCGATTTCCGCACGTCCTTCGGCCGTCTGCAGATCGGCTCGCGCTGCCTCCACATTATCCTGCCGGATCGTCAGTGTATGGCTGGCGTCGTCGTAGTGGCTGCGCAGCGCCGCCAGGCGCTCGTTGCGCATCAGCATCAGAAACTGGGTCTTGGGAAAATATTGCGGTGCTGCCGGGTCGAACCCGATTGGGCCGTTCTCGATGGCATAGCGCCGGTCGGCCGGCAGGGTCTGGCCGGGCTTCAGCGTGACTTGTTCCAGAGGCTCGGGCGTCAGGCCCTTCACGGGATAGCGGTAGATGCTGGCAACGCTGGCGTAAGACTGTTCTGGCATGGTTCCGGTCTTAAGAGATTTGGGCCCGCGGCGCTATCGCCTGGCCGATTGGAATTTTATGCGGACCCCTTCCGTTTCGGGAACTGGCTGCCCACATTTGCATCAAGCTGGTTTTGACGCCAGCGACGACCGCAGCCGGTTGACCACCATCAATGCGGCCTGCGGATACCCAATGAAGATGCCCCATCCGTGCTTTCGAGGCGGACAGGGCAGGCCGAGGGACAACACACAATGAATATTGAGAAATACACCGAACGGGTGCGCGGCTTCATCCAGTCGGCGCAGTCGCTGGCCGTGCGCGAGGGCCATCAGCAATTCTCGCCGCTGCACATTCTGAAAGTTCTGCTGGACGATAGTGAAGGTCTGGCCGGCGGCCTGATCGATCGTGCCGGCGGCAACTCCCGCGCCATCCTGAAGGCGACGGAAACCGAGCTGGGCAAGATGCCCAAGGTCTCGGGCGCAGGGGCCGGACAGGTCTATCTGGCGCCGGCGACCGCGCGCGCTTTCGATGCCGCCGAAAAGGCCGCCGAAAAGGCCGGCGACAGTTTCGTCACCGTGGAGCGGCTGCTGCTTGCGCTGGCGCTCGACAAGGACTCCGAAGCCGGCAGCCTGCTCAACAAGGGCGGCGTCACGCCGCAAAATCTCAATGCCGCGATCAATGCGCTGCGCAAGGGCCGCACGGCGGATTCCGCCACGGCCGAAAACGCCTATGACGCGTTGAAGAAATATGCCCGCGACCTGACCCAGGCCGCGCGCGATGGCAAACTCGACCCGGTGATCGGCCGCGACGAGGAAATCCGCCGCACGATTCAGGTATTGTCGCGGCGAACCAAGAACAATCCCGTGCTGATCGGCGAACCCGGCGTCGGCAAGACCGCCATCGTCGAAGGTCTCGCGCTGCGCATTCTCAATGGCGACGTGCCGGAGAGCCTGAAGGACAAGAGCCTGCTGTCGCTCGATCTCGGTGCGCTCATCGCCGGCGCGAAATATCGCGGCGAGTTCGAGGAACGGTTGAAGGCTGTACTCGGCGAGGTGACCTCGGCCGAGGGCGGCATCATCCTGTTCATCGACGAGATGCATCAGCTGATCGGCGCCGGCAAGGGCGATGGCGCGATGGACGCGTCGAACCTGCTGAAGCCTGCGCTCGCCCGCGGCGAATTGCATTGCATCGGCGCCACCACGCTCGACGAATATCGCAAGCACGTCGAGAAGGACGCGGCGCTGGCGCGGCGCTTCCAGCCGATCTTCGTGGCTGAGCCGACTGTGGAAGACACCGTCTCGATCCTGCGCGGCCTCAAGGACAAATACGAACAGCATCACGGCGTCCGCATCACGGATAGCGCGCTGGTCGCTGCCGTAACGCTGTCGAACCGCTACATCACCGATCGCTTCTTGCCGGATAAAGCCATCGACCTGATGGACGAGGCTTCGGCACGGCTGAAAATGCAGGTCGACTCCAAGCCTGAAGAACTCGATTCGATGGACCGCGAGATCATCCGGCTCAAGATCGAGCAGGAGGCGCTTGGCAAGGAAACCGATGCAGGCTCGAAGAGCAGGCTCGAAACACTCAAGAAGGAACTCGCCGAGCTAGAAGAGAAATCGGCCGCGCTCACCCAGCGCTGGTCGGCCGAGAAGAACAAGCTGTCGAATGCGCAGAAGCTCAAGAGCGAGCTCGATGGCTTGCGCCTTGAATTGGCCGATGCGCAGCGCCGCGGCGAATATCAGCGTGCCGGTGAGCTGGCCTATGGCCGGATTCCCGATCTTGAAAAGCGTCTGGCCGATATCGAAGCCAACGAGAATTCCGAGATGATGGAAGAGGCGGTCACCGCCAATCACATCGCGCAGGTTGTTTCGCGCTGGACCGGCGTGCCGGTCGACAAGATGCTCGAAGGCGAGAAGGACAAGCTGTTGCGGATGGAGCTGAGCCTCGGCGAGCGCGTCGTCGGCCAGGCCGAAGCGGTGCGTGCCGTGGCGACGGCGGTGCGTCGGTCGCGGGCAGGCCTGCAGGATCCCAACCGGCCGATCGGCTCGTTCATGTTCCTCGGTCCCACCGGCGTCGGCAAGACCGAGCTGACCAAGGCGTTGGCGTCCTATCTGTTTGACGATGACACCGCGATGGTTCGCCTCGACATGTCCGAATATATGGAGAAGCACTCGGTCTCACGCCTGATCGGCGCGCCTCCGGGTTATGTCGGTTATGACGAGGGCGGCGCGCTGACCGAAGCTGTGCGGCGGCGGCCCTATCAGGTCGTTCTGTTCGACGAAGTCGAGAAGGCGCATCCGGACGTGTTCAACGTGCTGCTGCAGGTGCTCGACGATGGCCGCCTGACCGATGGCCAGGGCCGCACCGTCGATTTCCGCAACACGCTGATCATCATGACGTCGAATCTCGGTTCGGAATTCCTGGTCAACCAGCCCGAGGGCGAGGATACGTCAGCGGTGCGCGACCTGGTGATGGGCAACGTCCGCGCCCATTTCCGGCCGGAATTCCTGAATCGTGTCGACGAGATCATCCTGTTCCACCGCTTGCAGAAGAGCGAAATGGGCCGGATCGTCGAGATCCAGTTCGCGCGGCTCACCAAGCTGCTGGAAGATCGCAAGATCACGCTGGTGCTGGAGGACGAAGCCCGTGACTGGCTCGCCGACAAGGGCTGGGATCCCGCCTACGGCGCCCGTCCCCTCAAGCGGGTGATCCAGCGCAACGTCCAGGATCCGCTGGCCGAGATGATCCTCGCCGGCGACGTCAAGGACGGTGACCATGTCGACATAAGCGCCGCCGGCAACGTCCTGACATTCAACGGCAAGCCAGCCCGGACCGCGGAGATCGCCGAGTTCGAGGCGCCGGTGCCGAAGCGGCAGCTGAACTGACGGCACGGGTTTAAACGCAACGAAACGGCCTGAACCTCACGGTTCAGGCCGTTTCCACGTTGGAGAAAGATCATGACCCGCATTCTCGTGGTCGGCGCCACCGGCCTTGTCGGCCGCCATGTCATCGCCAAAGCGCTCGCCGACAGTCGGATCACGCGCATCGTTGCGTCGACGCGGCGGCCGCTCGAGGCGCATGCGAAGCTCGACAACCCGCTGGTCGACTTCGACCGGTTACCAGCCGAGGCCGACTGGTGGGACGTCGATGGTGTGATCTGTGCACTCGGCACGACGCGCGCCAAGGCCGGCTCGGATCAGGCATTTCGCGTTGTGGATTATGATTACCCGCTGGAAGTCGCCCGGCTGGCGCGCAAGCACGGCGCTCGCCGTTTCGCGCTCAATTCGTCGGTGGGTGCCAATGCGCGCTCAAAGCTGCTCTATCCGCGTACCAAAGGCGAAGTGGAGGAAGCGCTGAAGGCGATGGGCTTTCCGTCTTTGACGATTGTGCGGCCGGGCCTGATCGGCGGTGACCGCGACGAATTCCGGCTGGGCGAACACGTCGCGGCGGCGGTGCTCGGTGTGCTGGGTCCGGTTCTGCCGCGCAGCTACCGGATCAGCCCCGCCGACAAGATCGCCGACGCATTGATCGAGGCAGCCGTGATCGGCGCGCCTGGCGTTCACCTGATCGGGTCTGCAGAGCTCGCTGCGGATTGATCGTCGGGACCTCAGCGGCCCTTTTGCCACTGTCCCAAGCGTCCCCTAGCCCACGCGGCGTCGGTCTGACGCGCAGAACAAGACGAAAAATATGAATTTAGCGGCTGGTCGTCGGCCGTGCTGGTGGCACCGCGCCGGTCACGCCTGCGTCGGACACGCGGGCGCCGGGGCCTCGCATGGTCATCTGGGCGTCGATCCGGTCACGTTCCTTCTCGAAGCCGGCCATGATCGGCCCTTCGAGCGAGCGGCCGCGTGGCAGTTTCACGCGCATAGGATCGACGAAGCGGCCGTTGACCAGAATTTCGTAGTGAACGTGGGCGCCGGTGGACATGCCGGTGGAGCCGACGAAGCCGATGACCTGACCCTGCCGCACGCGCTTGCCGGGCTCCATGCCCTTGGCGAAGGCCGACATATGGCCGTAGGCGGTCTCGTAGCCGTTGTTGTGCTTGATGCGGATATATTTGCCGTAGCCGCCTTCCCAGGCTGCTTTTTCGATCACGCCGTTGCCGGATGCGAAAATCGGGGTGCCGTAGGGCGTCGACCAGTCCACGCCGGTATGCATCTTGGTGTAGCCGAGGATCGGGTGGCGGCGTCCGCCGAAGCCCGAACGCATGATGGCGTTATTGACGGGTTTGCGGACCAGGAACTTCTTCGCGCTCTTGCCGGTCTCGTCATAGTAGTCGACGACCGAGTCGTCGGTGGTCAGGAAGCGATAGTATTTCTTGGTTTCGCCGCCCACCGTAAGCGAAGCGAACAACACTTCGGTCTTTTCGGTGATGGTGGCGCCTTCGTCTTCGCCGGCAAAGAACACGTCGAACGAGTCGCCGGGCTGTACTTTGCGCTGGAAATCCACGTCGTAGGAGTAGATCCGGATCATGTCCTCGATGACAGTAGCCGGGACCTTGTTGCGCAGCGCCGTCTCGTAAATGCTCTGATAGAGCCGCACGCCGGTGCCGTCATCCTCCTCGTCATCATCCGATGCGCTTGGCGCTTCGGCGACGGTGTTCATGCTGGAGACATCGACGGCGACGTATTTGCCGAGATCGGAGAGAGCGGCGACAGCTTCGATGGTGGAGTCGTTGGCGACGATCACGCGATACGGCTGCAAGCGCTGGCCAGGTCCGGTCGGCGACATCAGGATTCGAACTTTCTGGCCTTCCTTCAGTCCGCCGTCGCGGCCGCGGGCACCCAGCGTAGTGGCAATGGCCTTGGCTTCCTCGGGCATCGCGCCCTGGTCGCGCAGGATCGTCAGGATGGTGTCGCCCTTCTTGACGATATGGATACGCTCGCCATTGGGGTTGCCGCCGGTCGCCTGATCCTTGGTCTTGGCCAGCAGCGTGACGTTTTCCGGCACGATACGGGTTTCGAAGCCGGCATAAGGATCGGCTGTGGTCCCTTCGGCGGCATAGGCCATCTTCATGTCGGGCTGTCCGCCGATATCGCCGGTGGCGCTGGCGACGGTCGTGTAGCGAACGCCAGTATTGCCGCGCCAGTTGGAGGCGTCGCGCACGCGCATCAAGACTTCATCGATAGCAACGCTGGCGCCGATCTTGGCTTTCGGCAACACCTGACCGAGATCGCGGGTGACGAAGGAGACTTCGGCATCGGGCTCGACGGCATTCGGATTGACCGCGGCGTCGTCGCTGTTCGGAGCGGGGCTGCCGACATCGGTCAGCAGGCGCTGTGCATTGAAGGGCGGGATCTTGGCGCTGAGATCGCTGGTCGCCATCGCCAGATTGCCGGAAATCCGGATGAAGGGCCGCACGCGCATGACGTCGCGATTGCCGACGCGGGTGACGGTGGAGACTTTGAGTACCTGGCGCGCGGCGGAAGAGTCGCTCGGCGGCGGCAGGCGGTCACTCTTATGCAGGCTTGCTTGTTTGTCGGTGGCACTGAAGGCGCCGCGTAGCGCGCCTTCGACACGCTCCGGTACCTTGGCAAAGGTCATCTCGCCGTCAAGCGACGCGAAAACGGCGCCGCCGATCAGAGCCGCGCCGCAGAGACCTGTGAGGATAGTACCACTGAACCACTGTACCGAGACGCGGCGACGATCGATGACTGCGGCTTCGGAGCCATCAACGGATAGCGGCGGCTCGTGGCCGAGATCAATCATCCCGGTCTCACGATTATAGGCGCCACCGCGTGACAGTCCGTGATTCAAGCCGACATCCCCCGAATTCCCAGCATCATGCGAAGAGTCTTCCCCAAGCACATCGCATCGACGGTCGAACAGTGCGCGCCAAAATGCTGGCCGAATGGACGAACGTCAATGCTGCAAACTCTTTCGCTGTGTTCTCTTTGGCCCAAAAGCGCACTGCGATGACGCAGCTCGTTCTTTCGAGAGACCGTTGGGCCCAGATCCGGTTCGGCCACCCCCAAAAAGTTTCAGAGGCGACGCAGAATCTTTGCACAAGGCATGCTCAGAACGTCGGAGGAATGTGGCTCTTGTACGGCGTCACCCCTGTAAAACCTACGCTTTTTGGGCCCTGGAGCCTCCTCCACAGCACGTGACGATTTTCTGACGAATGGCGTTGACAGTTTCGGGTGAGGGGGCCTATAACCCGGCCACTGAGCGCAGCGGCGCCGGGGCCTACCAGCCCGGGCGGTTGTTCGTGTCTCGGAAGCTCATCACCGCGAAGAGTGTTTCAGTAGCCGATAGGTGTCGGCTGCTGATCTGTTGTCGAGTGATTGGGTGACAAGATTTCTCCCTCCTGGGGAGATTGACGCATCTGCGTCGGGCTGTTTGACAAGTTAAATTGAAGAAAGAGAAACGTGGACGGCGGAGTCCTTGCGGGTCTCGTTCGATGGAAGCTTCGGCTTCCGGATAGCGAGGCCGGACGAAAGACTTCGGCGGTACACGTTTTGAACAAAGGTTAACACCATCGTTGTTAGCGCTGTGAAGCGCGGACAGCAGATTGGCTGAACTTCGGTTTGGCTGATTTAGTATGGTGGGACCTCGTCAATACGTTGTGATCAGCCGGTTTAAAGTTTCAAGTCCAACTTGAGAGTTTGATCCTGGCTCAGAGCGAACGCTGGCGGCAGGCTTAACACATGCAAGTCGAACGGGCGTAGCAATACGTCAGTGGCAGACGGGTGAGTAACGCGTGGGAACATACCTCTTGGTTCGGAACAACACAGGGAAACTTGTGCTAATACCGGATAAGCCCTTACGGGGAAAGATTTATCGCCGAGAGATTGGCCCGCGTCTGATTAGCTAGTTGGTGGGGTAAAGGCCTACCAAGGCGACGATCAGTAGCTGGTCTGAGAGGATGATCAGCCACATTGGGACTGAGACACGGCCCAAACTCCTACGGGAGGCAGCAGTGGGGAATATTGGACAATGGGCGCAAGCCTGATCCAGCCATGCCGCGTGAGTGATGAAGGCCCTAGGGTTGTAAAGCTCTTTTGTACGGGAAGATAATGACGGTACCGTAAGAATAAGCCCCGGCTAACTTCGTGCCAGCAGCCGCGGTAATACGAAGGGGGCTAGCGTTGCTCGGAATCACTGGGCGTAAAGGGTGCGTAGGCGGGTTTTTAAGTCAGAGGTGAAATCCTGGAGCTCAACTCCAGAACTGCCTTTGATACTGAAAGTCTTGAGTATGGGAGAGGTGAGTGGAACTGCGAGTGTAGAGGTGAAATTCGTAGATATTCGCAAGAACACCAGTGGCGAAGGCGGCTCACTGGCCCATAACTGACGCTGAGGCACGAAAGCGTGGGGAGCAAACAGGATTAGATACCCTGGTAGTCCACGCCGTAAACGATGAATGCCAGCCGTTAGTGGGTTTACTCACTAGTGGCGCAGCTAACGCTTTAAGCATTCCGCCTGGGGAGTACGGTCGCAAGATTAAAACTCAAAGGAATTGACGGGGGCCCGCACAAGCGGTGGAGCATGTGGTTTAATTCGACGCAACGCGCAGAACCTTACCAGCCCTTGACATGTCTATGACCGGTACCAGAGATGGAACCTTCCCTTCGGGGCATAGAGCACAGGTGCTGCATGGCTGTCGTCAGCTCGTGTCGTGAGATGTTGGGTTAAGTCCCGCAACGAGCGCAACCCCCGTCCTTAGTTGCTACCATTTAGTTGAGCACTCTAAGGAGACTGCCGGTGATAAGCCGCGAGGAAGGTGGGGATGACGTCAAGTCCTCATGGCCCTTACGGGCTGGGCTACACACGTGCTACAATGGCGGTGACAATGGGATGCAAAAGGGCGACCTCTCGCAAATCTCAAAAAGCCGTCTCAGTTCGGATTGGGCTCTGCAACTCGAGCCCATGAAGTTGGAATCGCTAGTAATCGTGGATCAGCATGCCACGGTGAATACGTTCCCGGGCCTTGTACACACCGCCCGTCACACCATGGGAGTTGGTTCTACCTGAAGGCAGTGCGCTAACCGCAAGGGGGCAGCTGACCACGGTAGGGTCAGCGACTGGGGTGAAGTCGTAACAAGGTAGCCGTAGGGGAACCTGCGGCTGGATCACCTCCTTTCTAAGGATGGTTCTTCAGATGCTTGCATCTATCGAACCTCTTTTGAAACATCAGTGGCCAGACATTGGATCAATGTCTGAGCTGCATAGGCGGGACACCGCCGTCTTCGTTTCTCTTTCTTCGCGGACGAACACACGCTGGGGCGTGCTCGTGCTGCTTGTTGGCGTTTGATCGCAAGGTCATGTCGATGAGCCGAGCGCAGTCCTTTGTTGTTAGGGCTTGTAGCTCAGTTGGTTAGAGCGCGCGCTTGATAAGCGTGAGGTCGGAAGTTCAAGTCTTCCCAGGCCCACCATATTTGCGCGCTTTGAATTGAAGCTGCTGCTGACGTCGACATCACATGCGCAAGCATCGCATCTGCAAAACGCGCCATTCAGCGTTGAGCATTCGTCTTCTGGAACGGGGGCATAGCTCAGCTGGGAGAGCGCGTGCTTTGCAAGCATGAGGTCGTCGGTTCGATCCCGTCTGCCTCCACCAGAAACTTCTGATGGATGGCGACGTTGAGATCGTAACAAACATTCAGTGTGTTCAGACAGTGCGCGCCATATGGGCGGCGCCTGATTTAGTCCGCGGTATAACTTCGCTTGTCGGTCTTACGAGATCGACTGCGGGATTTATGACATCGTAAAGAGGAGATCGTTCCGAGGTTCGGATCTGCAAGCAATTGCGGGTGCCGCAATCATAATCTCCAGGAATTGAGTGCGAACGCTTCGCTTGCGAAGCTTCCGCATCTTTATTCCTTTTCAACGAAGCTTGACCGCCTCGTTGTCGGTTCGATCTTACGAAGCAAACTGGTCTTTCTAAATCATATCCAGCTGCATGAAGTGCGCACGGCTTGATCGCCGGCGTGCGGATTTTGCGTTTAGGCGCAAAGCAGCGTGCAGCAAACTCTGCCGAGTGTGTGGATATTGATAATGAGAGCAATCAAGTGTCTTAAGGGTATTCGGTGGATGCCTTGGCAATGAGAGGCGATGAAGGACGTGCTACGCTGCGATAAGCTATGGGGAGCCGCGAAGAGGCTTTGATCCATAGATTTCCGAATGGGGAAACCCACCTTCGATAGCCGAAACTCTAAGGTCATCATCACGCAAGTGAGGGTGGTTTTGGATTTTCGGTTATCAGTTGAAGGTATGAGACTCCTGAATACATAGGGGGTTTCAAGCGAACCCGGGGAACTGAAACATCTAAGTACCCGGAGGAAAGGACATCAACAGAGACTCCGTTAGTAGTGGCGAGCGAACGCGGACCAGGCCAGTGGCATATCAAAGACAACCGGAACCAGTCAGGAAAGCTGGACCTCAGAGGGTGATAGTCCCGTACGGGTAATGCAATGATATGTCCTTGAGTAAGGCGGGACACGTGAAATCCTGTCTGAACGTGGGGGGACCACCCTCCAAGCCTAAGTACTCCTCATTGACCGATAGCGAACTAGTACCGTGAGGGAAAGGTGAAAAGCACCCCGACGAGGGGAGTGAAATAGACCTGAAACCGGATACCTACAAACAGACGGAGCCCAAGATACGTTCTGGGTGACGTCGTACCTTTTGTATTATGGGCCAGCGACTTAATTTAACGAGCAAGCTTAAGCCGATAGGTGTATGCGCAGCGAAAGCGAGTCTGAATAGGGCGCTAAGTTCGTTGTATTAGACCCGAAACCTAGTGATCTAGCCATGGGCAGGTTGAAGGTGAGGTAACACTCACTGGAGGACCGAACGGG
>NZ_CP197238.1:4137500-4140000 GCF_052076035.1 Tardiphaga sp. 172_B4_N1_3 | reverse complement strand
TTTGTTTGCGGAGTGATCGTCAACAAGCGTCTGCAGGGCTTTCTGAATGTTGATCACGGTGACGACCCGCATCGGCCGAGATCATTCAGCCACATCCACCATTAAAATCCGAACCCGCGTAGCGCGGTCCGATTGAGCTCATTCAGGATCGCGTTCGCCCCAGCGAGGCAAGTGAAGCGATCCGAGATCCGAAAGGCTGCGATTGGAAGAACGGATTGTTTCCTTCGCGCAACTGCATCGCCGCTGCTGCGCAGTCCGCTGGCTGGCATCATGCGCGCCGATCGTTTTTTTTGGCGCCGCTGCATCTGCGTTCTCACCACGGCGCTGCAGCATCGTTGCGCCGTCGGCCTGATAGTTCTCAACAGCAGATGAGAGATCGATGCCGACGATGCGCAGCGGCTCTTTGCATCATCGTATGAGCCAACGCGTATCCCAGGATCCGGATATCCCTGCAATTCAATGCAGAATCCTGCTGTCATCATCGCACCGCACTATGATTCGGCGTCAACTTTACGCACACGAAAAACGCGTGACGATTTTCTGACGATTGGGCGTTGACAGCTTCGAGAGTGCGAGACTATAAACCGGCCACTGAGCGCGGCGGCGCCGGGGCCCACGGGTCCGGGACGGTTCGACGCTCAGAAGCACCTCAACGCGATGTGTGAAGCACCAGCCGACAGTTTCGGTGGGTGTTTTGTCGTCGGGTTGAGTTGTCAGGTTTTTGCAAAGAAGCCTGGCGGATCTCGATCGGTGCAATGTTCTGCTGCTTGTTTCGGACGAAATAATCGGCGCACTGCGAAGAAAGAGGTTGCTTCCTTCCTCTGGAGGGTCTACTGGTTCGCTCCCTTCGGGGCGCTGGCATCCACTGGATGCCGCCTGATGGATCTCACTTTGGAAGATCTGAAGATAGAGATTTCTCCCTCCTGGGGAGATTGACGCATCTGCGTCGGGCTGTTTGACAAGTTAAATTGAAGAAAGAGAAACGTGGACGGCGGAGTCCTTGCGGGTCTCGTTCGATGGAAGCTTCGGCTTCCTGAGGCGGGGCCGGACGAAAGACTTCGGCGGTACACGTTTTGAACAAAGGTTAACACCATCGTTGTTAGCGCTGTGAAGCGCGGACAGCAGATTGGCTGAACTTCGGTTTGGCTGATTTAGTATGGTGGGACCTCGTCAATACGTTGTGATCAGCCGGTTTAAAGTTTCAAGTCCAACTTGAGAGTTTGATCCTGGCTCAGAGCGAACGCTGGCGGCAGGCTTAACACATGCAAGTCGAACGGGCGTAGCAATACGTCAGTGGCAGACGGGTGAGTAACGCGTGGGAACATACCTCTTGGTTCGGAACAACACAGGGAAACTTGTGCTAATACCGGATAAGCCCTTACGGGGAAAGATTTATCGCCGAGAGATTGGCCCGCGTCTGATTAGCTAGTTGGTGGGGTAAAGGCCTACCAAGGCGACGATCAGTAGCTGGTCTGAGAGGATGATCAGCCACATTGGGACTGAGACACGGCCCAAACTCCTACGGGAGGCAGCAGTGGGGAATATTGGACAATGGGCGCAAGCCTGATCCAGCCATGCCGCGTGAGTGATGAAGGCCCTAGGGTTGTAAAGCTCTTTTGTACGGGAAGATAATGACGGTACCGTAAGAATAAGCCCCGGCTAACTTCGTGCCAGCAGCCGCGGTAATACGAAGGGGGCTAGCGTTGCTCGGAATCACTGGGCGTAAAGGGTGCGTAGGCGGGTTTTTAAGTCAGAGGTGAAATCCTGGAGCTCAACTCCAGAACTGCCTTTGATACTGAAAGTCTTGAGTATGGGAGAGGTGAGTGGAACTGCGAGTGTAGAGGTGAAATTCGTAGATATTCGCAAGAACACCAGTGGCGAAGGCGGCTCACTGGCCCATAACTGACGCTGAGGCACGAAAGCGTGGGGAGCAAACAGGATTAGATACCCTGGTAGTCCACGCCGTAAACGATGAATGCCAGCCGTTAGTGGGTTTACTCACTAGTGGCGCAGCTAACGCTTTAAGCATTCCGCCTGGGGAGTACGGTCGCAAGATTAAAACTCAAAGGAATTGACGGGGGCCCGCACAAGCGGTGGAGCATGTGGTTTAATTCGACGCAACGCGCAGAACCTTACCAGCCCTTGACATGTCTATGACCGGTACCAGAGATGGAACCTTCCCTTCGGGGCATAGAGCACAGGTGCTGCATGGCTGTCGTCAGCTCGTGTCGTGAGATGTTGGGTTAAGTCCCGCAACGAGCGCAACCCCCGTCCTTAGTTGCTACCATTTAGTTGAGCACTCTAAGGAGACTGCCGGTGATAAGCCGCGAGGAAGGTGGGGATGACGTCAAGTCCTCATGGCCCTTACGGGCTGGGCTACACACGTGCTACAATGGCGGTGACAATGGGATGCAAAAGGGCGACCTCTCGCAAATCTCAAAAAGCCGTCTCAGTTCGGATTGGGCTCTGCAACTCGAGCCCATGAAGTTGGAATCGCTAG
>NZ_CP197238.1:0-4132500 GCF_052076035.1 Tardiphaga sp. 172_B4_N1_3 | reverse complement strand
GCTGAAGGACGACTGATCGTCGGAATGGCGGCCTGCGTTGTGGGTCGTACATGCACCATAAGCGGGTAATGGGCGGAAGATCGGCAACCGAGCAGCCGGGAAGGGACGACCGGCCGCTGCGATCATTCAGCCACGATTCAGCTGCAGCATTCCATCCTCTGCCAACCGGGCTCGTTGAACCGGTTTCGCTCCGCGATCGACTTTCCCTGGTCGCTCCAATTTGCCGAGGAGATCTTCATGCGTTCCATCCTTCGCCCCGCCATCGCCGCCCTGACCATCGCAGGCCTTGCGACGATTCCCGTCACTGGCGCTGCATATGCGCAGGCGCAGAAACAGCCCGCCGCAAAACAGACGCCGCCCACGCCGGCACCCACCGCAGCTCCCGCACAAAATGCGCCGGCGCCAAAGCAGATTGCGCTGACTGACAAGCAGATCGAGCAGGTGCTGGCCGCACAGAAGGATCTTGATGCGGTGACCGCAAAGCTGCCGCAGCAGGCGCCAGACAAGCCGGATCCCAAAGTGGTCGCGCAGCTCGATGACGTCGCCAAGAAAAACGGCTTTGCGAACTACGGCGACTACAACGACGTCGTCGAAAACATCATGCTGGTGCTGGGCGGCTTCGATCCGCAGACCAAGAAATATGTCGGCCCCGAAGTGGTCTTCAAGCAGCAGATCGCGGCCGTGCAGGCCGATAAGAAAATGCCGGCCAAGGACAAGAAGGCCGCGCTCGCCGATCTCAACGCCGCGCTCAAATCGCCGCCGCCAGCAGTCGAGAACAAGGGCAATATCGATCTCGTCGGCAAATATTACGACAAGCTGGCCGCAGCGATGCAGAACGACGAGTAAGTCTGCCATTGCCATCGCACGGCTTGGACTTCTGAAGATCGGGGCCGCTATGTGGTCCCGATTTTCGTTGGAGGCCTGGCCAACGCTACGAAATAACGCCTTGGCGTGCTCCGAATTGTTGTCTAAGCCCTCGTTATTCCGGCTTTCACGAGCCTTTCACTGACGCGGGAGACCGACATGTCGAATCCGAAAGAAGTTCCCGCCCTCCCGCTGAAGGGCTACAGCCTGTTGGACTTCCAGCCTGATCCGACCGTGGTCGGCATCTCCTTCGACACCGAGGCGGGTGTGTTCATGTTCGTGGCCACCAAGGAAATCCTCGACATGCTCGGCCAGGCTTTCATCCACAAGGCCGCCTCAATGCCGTCGCGCGAGCAGAGCTGAGACAAAGCTGTTTGCCGCTCCGGAATCGGGTGGCGAATGGCTGAAGATCGTCGCAAACTCCGGACCTCACCACATCGGATGCTGATGCGATCGATGGAGGCTCATATGACCGACGTTCAGTTCACTCTCTTCGACACCGCCATCGGCCGTTGCGGCATCGCATGGGCCGATCGCGGCATCGTTGCTGTGCAATTGCCGCAGCCGGACGAAAAACAGACCCGTGTACGCATCAAGCAGCGCCATGCGGAGGTCGTCGAGGCCGCGCCGCCGCCTGCGGTACAGGCAGCCATCGACGGTATCGTCGAACTGATGACCGGCAAGCCGGTCGATCTTCTCGATATCGATCTCGATCTCACCGACGTCCCCGAATTCAATCGCAACGTCTATGCGATTGCCCGCCAGATCCCGCCGGGCGCGACGCTGACTTATGGCGATATCGCCAAGAAGCTCGGCGGTGTCGAACTGTCACGCAATGTCGGGCAGGCGATGGGGCAAAATCCGTGTCCGGTGATCGTGCCGTGTCACCGGGTGCTGGCTGCCGGCGGTAAGCCGGGCGGATTTTCGGCCAATGGCGGCGTCGAGACCAAGCTCAAGATGCTCGCCATCGAGGGCGCGTATGTGAATCACACGCCCTCGCTGTTCGATTAGACCTGCCGCAAGATCGCCGCAGGCCTGACGCAGGATTTTCGCAAGCTGACGTGAAATTGCGTCAGGTCGCTTTTCGGTTCTAACCCTTTGGCGGAACGGAGATCTTCACCGATTCCCGCTGCAACATCTTGTTGTGGAAAGCGTCGAGTTTCGGAAACGCCTTGCGCCATCCGCAATCCGGGAAGCGGAAGTCGGCATAACCGAGCACGCAGACGAGCGCGATCTGCGCCGCATCCATCGGACGCGTCAGAATGTCCGGATGATTTTCGAAACGTGTGAGCCCCTGCCATGCGCGATCCCACTGATCGTCATACCAGGCCTGCCACAACAGCTCTTTCGGGCGCACGCCGACTTCGTAGCGGCACAGCAGCATCGCATCCGTCATGCCCTGCAGCATCGAATGCTCGCTCTTCACTTTCCAGCGCGCCGGACCCGCGGCCGGGATCAGCTTGTTGCCGCCGGCGAGCTCGTCGAGATATTCGGTGATGACATATGAATCCACGATGACATTGCCGTCATCGAGGATCAGCGCCGGCAATTTCCTGACTGGGCTGATGTCATGCGAATAGGCTTCGTTTTTCTGGGTGGGGGCGACAGCGGCAGGCGTCAGTTCGATCTTGTCGATCAGTCCGAGTTCGATCGCCGCGATGCGCACCTTGCGTGCAAAGGGCGAACCCGGAGAAAAAGTCAGCTTCATGTTGAGTATCTTTCATAAATTGAAAAAGCGCGGACACGCCCATGCATGTCCGCACGAGATCAAGGGCGCTTAAGCCGCAACCACTTTCTGCTTCTGCTCGCCGAGCTTCTCGATGCCGAGCGTCATGACGTCGCCTACTTCGAGGAATTTCGGCGGCTTCATGCCGAGGCCGACGCCGGGCGGCGTGCCCGTGGTGATGATGTCGCCGGGCATCAGCGTCATCATGCCGGACAGATACGACACGATCTGCGGCACATTGAAGATCATGGTCGCGGTCGAGCCGGTCTGGCAGCGCTTGCCGTTGACGTCGAGATACATGCTGAGCTTGTGCACGTCGCCGACTTCGTCTGGCGTCACCAGCCACGGGCCGAGCGGGCCGAACGTGTCATGCGACTTGCCCTTGGTCCACTGGCCGCCGCGCTCGATCTGGAAGAAGCGTTCGGAAACGTCATTGCAGACGCTGTAGCCGGCGACATATTTCAGCGCATCGGCTTCGGTCACATATTTGGCTTTGGTGCCGATGACGATGGCGAGTTCGACTTCCCAGTCGAGCTTGGTCGAGCCGCGGGGCTTTTCCACATCGTCATTGGGGCCGCACAGGCTGTTCAGCGCCTTCATGAAGACGATCGGCTCCGACGGAATCGGCATGCCGGATTCGGCGGCGTGGTCGGCATAGTTCAGGCCAATGGCGATGAATTTCGGCTTGCCGCCAACGGGCGAGCCAATGCGCGGCGAGCCGCTTACGGCAGGCAGCGACGCCGGGTCGAGCGCAGCGAGCTTGGCAAGATTGGCAGGCGCAAATGCATCGTCAGCCAGATCCTTCACCTGGCCGGAGAGGTCGCGCAGCTTGCCGTCCTTGTCGATCAGTCCCGGCTTTTCGCTGCCGAACGCGCCGTATCTTACGAGCTTCATTGTCGTCTCCCTTGGGGCTTGCCTGAAAGGTTGTGGAACAGGGCGCGGGGAAATTCAACCGCGCGACAGAAAGGTCAGAGCCGCAAAAATCAGTGCTGCAGCGCGGCAAATCTGAAAGCATCGCCCTCGCGCATGATGTGGCCGGCACCGAAGTGACCGCCGATCACCAGTGTCGGCGTATCCGCAAAACGCGAGAACAATGCGCGCCGCGATACGGCGGATTGCAGGGGATCGGCATCCGCCGTGGACGACCAGTCGAGATGCGCCATCTGCACCGGATGATGTGCGGCGTCGCCCGTCAGCAGCGCTTCCTTGCCTGCGGATTTGATGTGCACGCTCATATGGCCGGGGCTGTGGCCCGGTGTCGGGATCAGCGTGACCTCGTCCGAGAGTTGCGCATCGCTGGCAACGAGATCCATCAGCCCGGCATCGGCGATAGGCTTTACGGAATCGTTGAACACGGCGAGATGCGACGCCGTATCGCTATGCGCCGCCCAGTAGTTGTATTCGTGCTGCCCGAACACATAGCGTGCATTCGGGAATGTCGGCGTCCATTGGCCAGCGACCAGTTTTGTATTCCAGCCGACATGATCGACATGCAGATGGGTGCACAGCACCGTGTCGATACTGTCCGGCGCGAAGCCCGCCGCCGTCATGTTTTCGAGGAACGGCGTGTGCAGATTATTCCAGGTCGGCACCGAACGGCCCTGCTTGTCGTTGCCGAGACACGTATCGACTATGATCCTTTGCGTCGGCGTTTCCACCACCAGCGCATGGATCGACATTTTCAGCCGGCCTTCAGGAGTTGCAAATTCCGGCATCAGCCACGGCAGCGCATGGACCTCATCGGGGCCGACCTGCGGGAGAATGAAGCGTGTGCTGCCAATCGTCTCGCCTTCGATGATCTGCGTGATCCTGACTTTGCCGACCGTCCATTGCATCAGGCGTTCACCCCATTGTTCTTTTTAGGGCTGGAAAGATGCGGGTTTCCGGCGTGGCGCGCAATGGATCATCTCGCGGGGCTGCGCGTTGTCAGAGTGGAACACCGGGCCCTGCAGCGAGGAGCGTGCGATGCCAGAACTAGCGATTTCATCCGAGAAAGTGGGCTTCCTGATCGAGAAGGCCCGGCAGTTCGATGCCAAGGATATCGCCTCGGATCCCGATTCCGGTTCGAACGGCGCCGATGACGATATGATCGATGTGCTTGAGGACAATGGCGAAGATCCCGTGGCGCGGGAAATCGCGGGCTTCATCAGCGCGCTCACCGAGGACGAGCAGATCGACCTCGTCGCCCTGATGCGGCTGGGACGCGGCGACGCCACCATCGATGAATGGAGTGACTTGCGCCGCGAGGCCGCAGAGGGCCGCAACGGGCGCACAGCGCGCTATCTGCTCGGCGAGCCATTGCTGGGCGATCTCCTCGCCGAAGGCCTGGAAGAATTCGGCGTCGATTGGTCCAGCGAACGCACCACGCCGGTCCATTGAGCGCGTAACACAAAAACAAAAGGCGATCGGCATGCGAGCCGATCGCCTTTTCGCGTCTTGAGATATCGCCGCTTACATCGTGCCGGGGAAAGCGCCGCCATCGAGCACGATGTTCTGGCCGGTGATGAAGCCGGATTTAGCGCCGCACAGCCAGGCGCAGGCCTGACCGAATTCATCGGCTTCACCGAAGCGACCCGACGGATTTTCGGCCGCGCGCTTGGCCAGGATCTCGTCGACCGAAAGACCTGTCGCCTTGACTTGGCCGGCGGCAACGCCCTTCAGGCGGTCGGTGTTGAACGGGCCGGGCAGCAGGCCGTTGATGGTGACATTCGCACGCACGGTCTTGCGCGACAGGCCGGCGATGAAGCCGGTCAGGCCGCTGCGTGCGCCGTTCGACAGGCCGAGCACATCGATCGGCGCCTTCACGGCGGCCGAGGTGATGTTGACGATGCGGCCGAACTTGCGCTCCATCATGCCGTCCACCGTCGCCTTGATCAGCTCGATCGGGGTCAGCATGTTGGCATCGATGGCCTTGAGCCAGTCGTCGCGGGTCCAGTTGCGGAAATCGCCGGGTGGCGGGCCGCCGGCATTGTTGATGAGGATGTCGATCTGGCCGGCTGCCTTCAGCGCAGCTTCGCGGCCTTCGACCGTGGTGATGTCACCGACGACTTCGGTGACCTCGACGCCCGGATAGGCCTTGCGGATATCGGCAGCGGCTGCCGCCAGCACGTCGCCGCCGCGTGCAGTCATCGTGACATGCACGCCTTCTGCGGCCAGCGCTTCGGCGCAGCCACGGCCGAGGCCCTTGCTGGATGCGCAGACAAGCGCGCGGCGGCCTTTGATTCCAAGATCCACGATATCACTCCTGAAGTTGTCGAATTGGCGAAGAAAAGAGGGGGCCAGTCTAGCTCGTCGCAAGCGGCCTGATAAGGGCACCGACGTCAGAGCCGGTGCGCGCGTTTCCATTGCTCGATGGTGGCAGTCACGTCCGGCGGCAGCGATTTGACGCCCTTCTGCCCGGCCAGCGACAGCAGGGGCCGCAGCTGTGAGCCGGTCATATAGGCTGGCTGCCTGTCGGCCGGCACCAACTGGTCGAAGATCAGCACCAGCGTCACCGCGATCAGGCCGACGCGAATGGCGCCGAGCAAAGCGCCGCCGAGCCGGTCGCCGATGCCGATCTCGTGGCCGATCACGTCGTTGATTGCCATGCGCAGCAGCGAGCCGAGCACGATGCCTGACACGAGAAAGATCGCGAAGAACAGCAGTGAATTTTGCGTGGTCGAAGCGGCGGCGGCGCCGGACAGTTGCGGCGCGATCAGCCCGGTGATCCAGACGGCGATCGGCATCGCCAGCAGATAGCCCAGGATGGTCACGGCGCTGCGCAAGAGGCCGGCGCGGAAGCCGATGACCATGGCGACGATCAGGCCGACATAAACGACGACATCGAAACTATTCATCGCGGCTTCGTCCCCATGCGGCAATTCCGCTTCAAAGAAATCGGCTGAGCGCGCCGGTTTGCGATCGCGGCAAGGCCGGGTATCACTAGGGCAAAATCAAAGGGAAATGCCATGTCCGGGATATTCGACGTCAGTAAAGAAACCATCCTCATCACCGGAGCCTCGCAGGGCCTCGGCCGACGATTTGCGCGCGTGCTGTCCGCGCATGGTGCAGCTGTGGTGCTCGCAGCGCGGCAGATGGGCAAGCTAGATAGCCTGCAGAAGGAAATCACGGACAAGGGGGGCCGCGCTGTCGCGGTGTCGATGGACGTCACCGACAATGCCTCGATCGCAAATGCGTTCGATGCCGCTGAAGCTGCGCTCGGGCCGGTCAGCGTGCTGATCAACAATGCCGGCATCGCGGTGGAGAAGATGGCCATCGATCAGACTGAGGCGGATTGGGACGCGGTCATCGGGGCCAATCTCAAGGGCGCCTATTTCGCGGCGACCGAAGCCGCGCGCCGCATGATCGCGCATAAAGTGGAGGGCAATATCGTCAATATTGCTTCCGTCCTCGGATTCGGGCTGACCAAGGCGGTGTCGCCTTATGCGATCTCCAAGGCCGGCATCGTGCAGGCGACCAGGGCACTGGCACTGGAACTCGCCGCGCACCGCATTCGCGTCAATGCGCTGGCGCCAGGCTACATCGATACCGACATCAACCACGCCGCCTGGGACACGCCCGTGGGCGAGAAGTTGATCAAGCGCATCGCGCAGCGCCGGGTCGGTCATGAGAGCGATCTCGACGGTGCCATTCTGCTGCTGGCTTCGCAGGCATCGCGTTACATGACCGGCAGTACCGTGACCGTGGATGGCGGCTTTTTGCTGAATTAGGCCGCCAGAGCCCGTCCAGCGGGCCTGAAACGCCGGTTTCGGCGGTTGCATCCGGGTCGTGCCGGGTTGTGCCGAAACAGGGCAGATTGTCGTTTTCCCGGACCGTCATAAAAGCGCAAAAAGATCGCCGCTGCCCCTTTCCAAAGCAGGCAGGCATTGGTACATACCCCTCGCACCGAGGGCTTTGCCCCGGTTGCCTTCTCAGGAAGCCTCCGGACTGGGATCGATCGACGCCTTGGCGTTGGCCGACTTCGTTTCGTCTCTGGTTTTCCGAAAGGTTTGGCGCGGGGTGGAGCAGCCCGGTAGCTCGTCAGGCTCATAACCTGAAGGTCATAGGTTCAAATCCTATCCCCGCAACCAAACCACTAAACAAAGCCCAGCAATCTCAATGGATTGCTGGGCTTTGTTTTTTGATGCTGGAATCGGCACCAGTAACATCAATGATTTAGCCTGTAGGCTCAGGTCACCCCGCAACCATGTGTGTAGTTGGTGTAGGCACAGCAGCGAACCACAACGACTGCGCATTTCGTCGTATCGAGGACGCGATTCTGAGGGAAGCATCGGGGCGGTCGATACAAACACATCTGAGAGCTGCAAAACGTCAAAGAATGGTATTGGAAGATTTGACAATGCCGGCGTTGCGCGTGCCGCGCTTGATGGCTGAGACCGTGACCTGTAAGCGTCCTGTCAGCATGTTTTTGCGATTGCATTAACGACATCGCATCGGCGAGATCAGCTGCGGACGAATTTCTCCGTCTGATCGAGGGCTCGGCAAGGGAGCGTGATGCCATCGCATCTGGAAAATGCCGCCTTCGTTGTAGTCGTCCTTGGATTGTTGATGGCGGCCCCGGGCGCAGCCGTTGCTGCCAGTGATCCGGCCGCCGCGCCGCATCAGGCCGCCACGCAATGGCAGATCGATATGCCGCCCCAATCAGTGGATGAAGCCATCTACCAGCTCGGCGTCGTGACCGGCGTCCAGATTTTTGCTGACGGACAGGTCGTGGCCGGCCGCCGCGCCAGGAGCATTTCGGGGGCGTATACGGCGGAAGATGCGTTAAAAACCGTGCTGGCCGGGACTGGACTTGTTGTCCGCGCGACGGGGATGGGCTCGCTATTGGTGACGGAGGCGTTGTCGGCGCCAAAAAGCGAGGAGCTCCGTCGCCACTATTCCACCGAGTTGCAGCGTAGGGTCGTGAAATCGCTCTGTGCAGCAGCGGACCCGGGCATCGGAAATTATCGGCTCGCTTTGCGGATGTGGATAACGGAGCAGGGGCGTCCCGAACGTGTGGACCTGCTCAGCTCGACCGGCGATCGGGACCGCGACCTCCGTATTCGCGACGTGCTGCAAGGCATTTCAGCGAGCAAGCCGCCAGAAGGGGTGCCGCAGCCGGTGATCATGGTGATCTTGCCGCGATCTTCGCAGGATAGTGGTGATTGTAATCCGCACCAAGCCGTGCCGGCGGGACTGGACGGCCGGAAGCCGTGACGGGCGATAACGTCCTGTCACAATATTTCCATAAAGGGACGTGGCGCATAAGTGTCCTCGCTCGGCCGAAGGCTTGAGCGGGCCGCACGCATTCGCGCCTGTTTCGAGTTGGAATGACCATCGTATGAGAGTGAGCGGGCAGGCGCTGTTGTTGCAGACATTGCTGGACGACTACGGTCCGTTGCGAAGCAGGCTTGCGCGGCGCCTTGGCTCTCCTGACGCTGCCGACGATGTCTTGCAGGAAGCGTATTTGCGCCTTGGCCGGATCGAAGAGCCTGGCGCCATTCAGCATCCAAGGAGCTATCTTTTCAGGATTGCTCTCAATATCGCTGCCGATCGCCGCCGCTCGGAGGCCCGGCGGCTCGATCGATCGGAGGTCGAGCTCCTGCTCAAACTGGAGCATGACGAACTCGATCCCGAACGCGTCGCTGCCGGCCGGTCGTCAATGCGTCAGCTTGTCCAGGCGCTGGAGCAACTGCCAGATCGCCGCCGCACGATCTTTCTGGCTGCGCGCACAGAGGGACGGGCGATTTCCGACATTGCGGCGCAGTTCGGGATTTCGACGCGGATGGTCGAGCGAGAGCTCAAACAGGCGCTCGACCATTGCCGCGAACACCTCGAAATAAATCTGTCGCACAAGTTCGGTCCCGGCCACCCTGTGGCGTCTAAGGATTGAGGGAACATCGTGCGCGACGCGACATCTAATCCATCGGGCGACATTTCAGCGACGAGCGGCGATGGCCCACTCGCCGTGGAGGCCACCGCATGGCTGGTCCGATTGGCGTCAGGAGAGGCGACCAGCGAAGACGCCGCTGCCCTGCAGCGATGGCGTAGCCAAAGCTCCGCTCATCGTCAGGCCTTTGCTGAAGCGAAGCTTTTGTGGGAGGTGCTGGGTCCGGCGGGCGATATGGTGCGCGAGCGCGCGAAAGTCTCTGCTGTGCAAGCCCTGGTCGCTACAAACGTCATAGCAAGCCGTCGGAATGTGAAACTCGGCCGCCGCGCATTTCTTGGCGGGGCGCTGGCAGCTTCCGTTGCAGCTGTCGGTTATGTCGGGGCGCGGCCACCATTTCGCCTATGGCCGTCACCCGGCGAATTGACGGCGGATTATCGGACGGGAACCGGCGAACGCCAGACGATCGCATTGGCGGACGACGTCTCCATCGTCATGAATACCCAGACGAGCATCGACATCCGCTCCGGAGCAGCCGGCACGCGCGCATTCGAACTGATCGACGGCGAAGCAGCCGTGACGGCGAAAGCCTCTTTCGAGGTCTTTGCTGCCAACGGCCGTGTCACGGCATCCTCCGCCCGCTTCAGTCTGCGCAGGGATCAGGCTTCGGTCTGCGTGACATGTTTGGAGGGAGCCGTCAGGGTCAACCGCCACGATCAACTCGTCGAGGTCCTGACCGGGCAACAAGTTGTCTACGACGACAACGGATTCAGGCCGGTGGCTCCGATCGACGTTGCCGTTGCCTCGGCATGGGAGCGCGGACAATTAATCTTCCGTCACGAGCCGCTCGCGCGTGTTGTGCAGGAACTCAACCGCTATCGGCCAGGAAAGATCGTGCTATTGAACGATAGACTCGGCGAACGTGACGTCGTTGCGACATTTCAACTTAGCCGCATTGATGAAGCCGTCGTCAATCTCGCGCAGACCTTCAGCGCACGGCTGCGCCGCCTCCCGGGCGGAATGGTTCTGCTCAGCTGATCTCAGATTTTTTCAGAAAAGTTGCGGCGCGTGGTTCGGACTCGATCGCAGGGTGGCGGTCTTAGAGGTGAAGGGGTGCAAACCCGCTGACATCTCACGTTCAACCTCGCGAGTTATTTTCATGGTGTTTGAAAAAGCCGGCTTTCGTTCCAGGAAATTCCGGTCCAGCGAGTATGGTGAGCTGTCGGGTCAATCAGCAGAGGCGATGTCGTTCGCGAGCCGGAAGTTGTCGCGGCGATTGCTGCTGACGGGTGCGAGTACGCTGGCGCTGGTTCTCGCCGCGCCGGATCTCGTCTACGCCCGTTCTCTGAACGGCAGCGGCGGCGGTGTGGTGTCGGCGCCCAACATCGCCTCTGATGCCGCTACACTGGCGGCGCAGCAGGCCGCAGCGGTGGCACGGCAGACACAGAGTTCGCTGGCGCGTGCAGCGCGCGCCTTGCAGGACATGCAGGCACTGCAGGCAGCCGCGCGCGCCGCAGCAGCCGCAGGGCAGACCTCGGTGACGGCGCCGCTCCATGTGCCGAACGGCCTCGGCGCCGGTGGTCTGCTGCCGAACATCCCGGCGGGATGGTCCGGGGCCAATACGCCGACGCAGGGCGTGGATGGCGCGGGGCAGACCCAGGTCAATATTCGGCAGACCACGCAACAGGCGATCCTGAACTGGCAGAGCTTCAATGTCGGCGCACGCACCACGCTGACCTTCGATCAGCAGGGCAACGCCAGCTGGGTGGCGCTCAACCGCGTCAACAACGCCACAGCGCCGAGCCAGATCCTCGGCACCATCAAGGCCGATGGCCATGTCTATGTGATCAATCAGAGCGGCATCATTTTCGGCGGCAGCAGCCAGGTCAATGTCGGGTCGTTGATCGCATCGACCGCCGATATCACCGACGCCCAGTTCCGCAGTAATGGCATCTACAGCACTCAAACCGGTAACATCTATGCGCCGAGCTTCACGGCCGCGGGCGGTAAGGTCGTCGTCGAGGCCGGCGCTTCGATCAGCACGCGTGCGCCATCGTCGGTGACCTCGGGCGGTGGCACTGTGCTGCTGATCGGCTCGCAGGTGGAGAATGCCGGCAGCATCGCGACGCCCAGGGGCCAGACCTTGTTGGCGGCCGGCGACAACTTCATCCTGCGGCGCGGCTTCGGCACCGAGGGCAATGCGACATCGACGACGCGCGGCATCGAGATCTCGACAGCCATCGGCACCGGCAGCCAGAGCGGCAGCGTCAGCAACAGCGGTCTGATCCTCGCGCAGCAGGGCGACGTGACACTAGCCGGACGCACACTGGTCCAGAACGGCGCGCTGATCGCCACCAGTTCGGTCAATACCCGCGGCACCATCCATCTGCTCAATTCCGCAGCGGACCGCCAGGGCAGCGTCACGCTGGGCGCAGGCAGCGTCGCCGCGATCCTGCCCGAACTCGACAGCAGCGAGACCGCGCTCGACAGCCAGCGCGATGCGCTGATCGCATCCTCGGCGGCAGCCAATCTGCTGCGCGCCGGCAGCGCCACGGGGGTGTTCGACAATCTGTCGATACTGGCGGATCGCCAGGACCAGTCCCGCGTCGAGATCGTCACCGGCGGCGTGGTCAATTTCCAGAACCAGTCGCAGACCATGGCGCAAGGCGGCCAGGTCGCCGTCAGCGCCGGCACGCGGGTGTTTGCCGAAACCGGATCGAGCATCGACGTCTCCGGCGTGCAGGGCACGGTGCGGCCGATGTCGGCCAACCAGGTGCTGGTCAACGTCCAGGGCAACGAACTCAGGGACTCGCCGGTCAACCGCGACAGCGGCGCACTGCTCAACAAGAATGTCTGGATCGATATCCGCGATCTCGTTCTGGTGCCCGCCGGCACCGGCGGCTATGCCGGCGATCGCTACTACACCAAAGGCGGTCTGCTCGAACTCGGCGGTTATCTCGCCAACACCGCCCACACCATCGGCGAATGGGCGGCGCTTGGCGGCACGATCACGCTGTCGGCCCCGGAGGTCGTCGCGCAGCAGGGGGCAAAGTTCGATATCTCCGGCGGATCGGTGAGTTATGAGGGCGGACGGATCTATTCGATCCGGCTGATCGGCATCGACGGTCGTCTTTACAGTTTCGATAACGCACCGGCCGACATGAAGTTCGTTGTAGCCGCCGGCGGCTTCGTGCGGACGCATAACATCCAGGGCAAGGTCTCGGAGCAGCTCACCGAGGTTTGGACATCGCCATTGGCGCGGTCGTCGACCTGGCGTTACGAAGCCGGCTATACCGTGGGCCGCGACGCCGGCCGGCTCAATCTCTCGACGCCGACATCGGTATTCGAGGCTGACATCATCGCCGACGTCATCACCGGCGAGCGGCAGGCCAGCGCACGCGCCGCCAATGTCGCGGATGGCTACAAGCAGGTGCAGAATGCCGCGCCGGTCGCGGGTACGCTGGGGATCGGGCAATACACCGCGCTTGGTCGAACCAATCTCTACACCAGCAATGTCCGGATCGGCGACATCGCCGATGTTGGTAAGGGCATCGCCGCAGGCGACGTGATTCCCGCAGAGCGTACGAACACGGTGTGGCTCGACGCCGATCGCCTCAGCGATCAGCGGCTCAGCGGCCTGCAACTCGGCACCCGCGGCAAGATCGTCATCGATGGCGACCTGACGCTGGCCGATGGCGGGATACTTGATCTGATCGCGCCGGTGATCGACATCAAGGCTGACGTCACTGCTCATGGCGGCGCGATCAATGCCACCAATGTGTTCACTTCGTCGGTGGTCGGCACCCAGGGGCTGACGCTGAACGGTACGTCGAGGATCGCGGTGCGCACGGGCGCCACGCTCGATCTCAGCGGACTGCGCAGCGCCGCGTCCGATGGCGCAGACCCGACCGCACTCGCATATCTCAATGGCGGCGCGGTGTCGCTGCAATCCACACAGGACGTGGTGCTCGAGGACAAGGCCCTGATCGACGTGTCGTCGGGCGTCGGCATCTTGCGCAACGGCAAGGTCCAGGGCGGCCGCGGCGGCAATGTCACGCTCAAGGCCAATGCCAACGGCGTCGGTGGCGATGGCGAACTCATTGTGGCGGGCGACGTACGCGGTTACGGCATGAGTGGTGGCGGCACGCTGACGCTGCAGGCCGGTCGCGTGGTGATCGGGGATGCGCCCGCCGTCCCGGAAACAGGCACGCTGGTGCTGGCGACGGATTTCTTCGCCAGAGGCTTCGCTGCCTATGTGATCATCGGCAACCGCAGCCTAGCTATGACCGAAGGTGCAGCCGTCGATGTCACGATGCCGGTCTACCGCTTTGCGCTCGGCGCGCCATCCGGACTTCAGGTCTGGACGCCGCCACTCTATGCGGAGAATTCATCGACCGGCGTGCTGACCCAGCGCGGCGGCGCCAGCCTGACCCTGCAGGCCGGCAATAATCAGTTGCTGGCGAGCGATCTGCCGTCGGTCGATCTGAGCATTGGCAAGAATGCGGCGATCAATGTCGATCCCGGCAACGCCATTACGCTGAGCAGTGCCGGCCAGTTGACGGTGGACGGTTCGCTGCACGCGGCAGGTGGCAGCATTGCGCTGAAGACCATCGATTTGATCACGACCGAGGCCGACAAAGTTGCGGCCACCACCAATAGCCGTTCGATCTGGATCGGCGAGGCCGCACGGCTGGATGTGGCGGCACAGGCCGTGACTGCCCGCGATGCGCGCGGTCGACGCTACGGTGTGGTCGCCAATGGCGGCAGCATCGTCATTGGCGGCGAGATCGACGGCGCGCTCGGGCAGGCGACGTCCTCGAATAACTTCATCGTGGTGCGGCCCGGTGCCGTGCTCGATGCATCGGGCGCCGCGGCAACGCTCGACATTTCCGGGCGTGGCGCGGTCGATGTCGCCAGCAATGGCGGCAGCATTTCGCTGGTATCAAACAACGGCTTGTTCCTGGACGGCACCATGATCGCCCGCGCGGGTGGTGCCGGTGCCGCCGGCGGCAGTCTCAATATCTCGCTGCAGATGCTCGAATACCGCATCGCCAGCGGTGATCCGGTGAATCTTCCGCTTGCCGATCCGGCCTACCGCGCATTGCGCCGGATCGTGATCGCCGATCTGCAGGGCGAGTCGGTATTGAGCGCCGGTCTGCAGGCCGGTGCGGCCGATCCGGCCCTGGCCTATGGCTACGGACGACTTGGCGCCGACACCGTGGCGAATGGCGGCTTCGACAATTTGTCGGTGATGAGCAGCGCCATCGGTTTCGACGGCGATGTCAGCCTGCGTGTCGGGCAGAGCCTCAATCTCTACAGCGACATGGTGATGCCGGTCGCCGGGAGTGCGCAGGATGCGCGGATCTCGCTGGCGGCCGCCTATGCGCGATTGGCGCAGATCAACTATGTCTACAAGGAGCCGGATGCGCAGAAGTCCCGTACCCCGGTCTTCACCGCAGCGCCGACGCGCTACGACGTTCAGCTCAACGTCGCGGCGGATCTGATCGACATTCGCGACACCGTCAATCTGAATTTCGGAATTACGCGCCTGGCAAGCGCCGGCGACCTGCGCTTCCTGCAGGGCGTGCGGCCGGTGCCCGGCGTGCCGGTCGTTGGCGCGATCACCACGTCGCTGCTCAGCCCCGGCAGCATCACCCTGCGCGCGGCGCAGGTCTATCCGGCGACCGGCACGGTCGCGCAGGTCCAGGTCGGGCAAAACACCGTGAATGGCGTGATCGGCTACGATCCCGTGCGAATTCTGCGCATCGAGGCGACCTCGGCCGAGATCCCGACGGTGCCGTACTCGGTGTTCGGCGACCTCACCCTGGCGGCCGCCTTTGTCGAGCAGGCCGGCGTCGTTCGCGCGCCGCTCGGCAAGCTGACGATCGGCACCGGCCAGTACGAGGGGTCGAACTCCACCCGCGTCAGTTTGCTGGCGGGCAGCCTGACTTCGGTGAGCGGGCGTGGCCTCGTGATGCCCTATGGCGGCACGGTCGACGGGTTGAGCTACCAATATAACGGCAAGGACGTGACGCTGATCGGCGCGGGCGGGGCGGGCTCCACGACCTTGCTGATCGGCATCGCCTTGGGCGGCAAGAGCGCCATCGTCGATTCCGGCGCGGTGCTGGACCTCTCCGGTGGCGGCGATCTCACCGGTGCGGGCTTCATCAGCGGTCGCGGCGGTTCGGTCGATATTCTGCGCACGTCATTCCGCAACGCCAATCCCGCGAATGTTTTCAGCGCCTCGGGCAATGCGGTCTATGCGATCGTCCCGAATTTCAAGGGCGACTATGCCCCCGTCGGCGCGGATGCCGGCGCCGGCAATCCGCTGGTCGGACGCCAGATCACGCTGGATGGCAGCACGCCCGGACTGCCGGCCGGCACCTATACCCTGATGCCCTCGACCTATGCGTTGTTGCCCGGCGCGTTCCGCATCGAGATCGGCGCACAGCAGTCACGCACTGCCCTCGCCGGGGCCGTTCCAGTCGCCAATGGGTCGTACCTCACGTCCGGCCAGCTCGGCTTTGCCAATACGGCGATCAGGGACAGCCTCGCCAGCCAGGTCGTGCTGACGCCTTCCACGGTCGTGCGCAACTATTCGCAATACAATGAGACCAGCTATGCCGATTATGTGGTGGCCGATGCCGTGAAGCGCGGCGTGCCGCGGGCGATGCTGCCGGTCGATGCGCGCAGCCTCGTTCTTAATCTCAACCCCGGCGCCGGCATCGATGCATTCCGCTTCGACGGCACGGCGCGGTTCGATGCAGCGAGCGGCGGCTATGGCGGCGCCGTGATGGTCGCGACCTCGTCCGGCGGCGGCTACGATATCGAGGTTCTTGCTGCCGGCGCGGCGGCTTCGGCCGGCTTCCTGGGCCTGTCGCTGGATTCGGCGATGCTGAACGCACTCGGCGCGTCGCGGCTGGTGATCGGCGGCGTGCAATTCGTCGTGTACGGCCAGGGCGGCCGGCTGGTCGATAGTTACGACTCGACGCAATATATCTATCTCCGTCAGGGCTCATTGCTGTCGGCGCCGGAAGTCTTTTTGATGGCCAACAGCGGGAATTACTTGACCGGCTCCGGGATCGTCATCGAGCAGGGCGCCCATATCAACACCATCGGCAATGGTGCGGCGGCCTACGACTCGCGAAATGGCTATGTCTACGCCGCGACCGGCAACCAGGTGATGGTCTCCAATGGCTTGCTCGATCTGGTGCCGAACACGGCGGCGGCGAATGCTGTCACGGCCAGTGGCGTGCGCATCGGCGTCTGTGACAGCGGCAATTGCAGCGGTCAGACCGAAATCTACTCCGAAGGCACCGTCGCGCTGGTGACGCCGAACCAGTTCCAGCTCGACGACGCCGTACGTTACGGCACCCGCAATCTCACGCTCTCGGTCAGCCGGATCAATCTCGGCGACAGCGCCGTGCTGAACGACGCCGCGGCGCGTAACATCCTGCCGAGCGGGCTGTCGATGAACCAGGCATTGCTCGACCGCCTGCTGCGCGGCGATACGCGCTACGGCGCGCCGGGGCTCGAGACGCTGACGCTGTCGGCGTCCAATGCCGTCAACATTTTTGGCACCGTCACGCTCGACACCGTCGATCCCGCCACCGGCAAATCGACGCTGGCCAATCTGGTACTCAGCGCCCCGGCAATTTACGGCGCCGGCGCCGCCGGCGATGTCGCCACCATCCGCACCGGCAACTTCATCTGGCGGGGATCGACGCTGACGCCGGGCGAACTCGTCGCCAATGGTGCGGGTACCGGCAGCGGTACGCTGAACATCGCGGCCGATCGCATCGTGTTCGGCTACGGCCCCAATTCGCGCCCGAGCGGCAACGATATCGACAACCGGCTGGCGCTCGGCTTCGCCAATGTCAATCTGTCGGCGACCGACCGCGTCAGCGCCAACCAGCAAGGCACCCTGTCGGTCTATCAATCGCGCGGCACCTATGTGGCCGGGCAGGGCTACAGCTATAGCGGCGGCAACCTCACCATCGCCGCTCCTTTGGTGACCGGCGAGGGCGGCTCGGTCAACAGCATCACGGCGGGCGGCGCCCTGCGGCTGGTCGGCGCTGGCGCGGTCGCTACCGACACGCTCGGCGCGCAACTGACGCTGAGCGGCGCCAGCATCACGCTCGATACCGCGATCGTGCTGCCGAGCGGCAAGCTGACGTTGAAGGCGACTGGCGACATCACATTGACCGGCGCGTCGCGGATCGACGTCGCCGGCCGCGAGGTCGTGTTCAACGATGTCAGCAAATATAGCTGGGGCGGCGACGTCACGCTCGACAGCGGCACCGGCAATGTCCGTCAGGCATCGGGCTCGGTGATCGATCTTTCGGCGCGCTTCAACAATGCCGGGAGCCTGACCGCGATCGCGCTCGATGCTGCGGCCGGCACGGTCGATCTGCAAGGTGCGATCCTCGGCACCACCGAGGGCCGCTACGATGCCGGCGGCACACTGGTGCCGTATCGCGCCGGCAGCGCCACCGTGCGCGCGCAGACGCTCGGCGATTTCGCCGCGCTCAATACGCATCTCAATGCCGGCGGCGTCTATGGCGCACGCAGCTTCCAGATCAAGCAGGGCGATCTCACCATCGGCAACGAGTTGAGGGCCAATGAGGTCAACGTCTCGCTCGACAACGGCGTGCTCACGGTGGCTGGGACCATCGACGCCAGCGGCGAGAGCGTCGGCACTATTCGCCTCGCTGCGAAGCGCGGCCTGACGCTGACAGGATCGGCGGTACTCGATGCCCACGGCACGGTGCTGCGGGTCGATAGCTACGGCAAGATCATCGACAGCCCGAACCGCGCCATCGTCGAACTCAGTTCGGGCAACGGCCGGCTGACGCTGGCGCAGGGTGCACGCATCGATCTGCGGCACGGCACCAATGCGGCGGTGGGCTCGGCGGCGGGACAGAACGATGGTCTCGCCCGCGGTACGCTGGAGCTGAACGCGCCGCGGATCGGCAGCAGCGGCAACGTCACCGATGCCGACGCGGCGACCTATGGCGATATCGATATCGATGTCGGCGGCATGCCGATCATCCAGGGCGCGCGCTCGATCGCCGTCAATGCGATGCGCAGCTACGACGATGCACCCTACGCAGCGGATCCCGCCGCCAACGGGCGGCTCTATCAGTTCATCAAGCAGACGTGGCTCGACGGCAAACATGCCGAAAGCAACGATTTCATCAATGCGGCGCTCCTCAACGCCGCGCTTGTCAACGGCAAGCTCGCGGGTCTCAATAATGCAACTTATCGCGATGCCTTCCATCTGCGGCCTGGCGTCGAAGTCGTCAGCAAGACGCCGGATGGCGATCTCGTCGTGCAGGGCGATCTCGACCTGTCCGGTTACCGCTATGCCAGCCTTAACCCGCATTCACAGCTCACCGGCATCGCCGGAGACGGCTCGGGCGAAGCGGGCGCGCTCACGCTGCGCGCCGGCGGCGATCTCACCATTTACGGCAGCATCAATGACGGCTTCACAGCGCCGCCGGCGACGCAGGACGACAAGGGGTGGCTGCTGCTGCCCGGCGTGGAATTCACCGGTGCGGACATCACCATCCCGCGCACCGGCGTGATCCTGGCAGCCGGCACCAAATTCGGCAGCGGCAAGACGTTGAACTTCGATCTGCCGCTGCAAGCGTCGAGTTTCGACGCGGGCACGGTGATCCCCGTGGGAAGCTCGTTAAGCGCGCCGATGAATCTGGCCGCAGGAACCGTGCTGAGCGCCAATGTGCGCGATCAATTCGGCACGTTGCTGTTCGCGGCGGGTTCGATCGTCACTGCGCCCGTCACGCTTCCGGCCGGCACGCAGTTCGATGTCGGCATGAAGCTGCCGGGGTCCGCGTCGCTGGCGGCGATGATCTGGCCGAAGGGTGTCGCGCTGCCCGTAGCGGGCACGCTGAGCAGCGATCTCGCGCTGCCGCTTGGCGCGGTGCTGCCCTCGGGCACCAATGTCCTGCTGCCCGGCGGCTTGACGTCGGTCGACTTGCGGCCCGGTGCGGCCGGCAAATTATACGGCGCGGCGGCGATGCTGCCGGAAGGTTCGCAGTCGTGGTCGGTGCGGCTGGTGGCCGGCGCTGATACTGGCGCGGCCGACAGCCGCCTGATCAATCCGAGCGCGAAGCATGGCAATCTGGTGCTCGCCGACAATCACTACGGACTGTATGGTAAGCCGACCCCCGAGAGCATCCTCCTGACCTATTACGGCTGGGAGAGCTACATTGCCGACGGTGACCCCGCGGATTATGTCGGCAAACCGGTCGACTATGATTTCTTCGGGACCACCATTTGTTCGGACGATCCGATGGTCTGCGAATTGTCCGCCAATCCCACCTTCGACTATCTGCCCGGGAGCACGCGTTTCAGCGTCGTTCGAACAGGAGCGGCCGACCTTGACCTCATCGCATCCGGCAATGTGCAAATGGGCACACTGTACGGCGTCTACACCGCCGGCACGTCCTCGACCACGACCAACAACTCGGGCGATCCGTACAATCTGCCGCGGGCCAGAACCGCCTCGGGCACGGTGCTTGGCGACCTCAACAAGGGCTACGAGAAATTCGTCGATGGCGGGGCGGACAGCCTGGCGCGCGCCTGGTATCCGACGGGCGGCGGCAACCTGATCATCAAGGCGGGCGGCGATCTCACCGGCAATCTGATGACCTTGCCGGTCTACACGAACGGGGTCGGTCGCCCGAACGCGAAAGATATAGGCTACAATAGCGCGGCGATCGGCAACTGGCTGTGGCGGCAGGGCACCGGCGCTACGCTGGGCGGCGACGCCGATCAGGCCACCGCCTGGTCGATCAATTTCGGCAGCTACGTCTCGCCATCGATCCTCAGCCAGGTCAGGGCCGACACCTTGATCGGCTTCACCGGTTTCGGCACCCTGGGCGGCGGCAACCTCCGCGTCGATGTCGTCGGCAATGCCGGCATCGTCACGCTGATGGGCAACAACAACATCACGTCGACCCGGGTGGACGTCCAGGATCAGTTCTCCAACCAGCGCACCCAGGGTCTCGTGCTCGCCGTGGGCAGCACTGGCCGGGTCGGCGCCGATGGCAGCCTGACGCTGACCGGCGGCGGCGACCTCGACCTGCGGGTCGGCGGCAAGCTGAACCCGGCCTCGCTCTACACCAACAGTGCCTTCAACGGCACCGTCACCAATATGCGCGGCGACACCCAGATCGCTACAGGTTCGCTGGGCATATTGAGCCCGACCTATGGCGTCCAGCCGCTCGAGCAGTCGCCGCGCGAAACCCGGGCCTTTGATCCGTTTACGTCAACGCGGGTATTGGCCTTTGGAGGGTTGTTGCTGGCGCCCGGCGATTCGACCTTTACGCTGAACAGCGGCAGCGACCTGGTGCTGTCCGGCGCCAGCGATCCCGGCCGCATTACCACGGTCGTCGATGCACCCTATGGGCGCGACGGCGCGGCCGGCGGCACCAGCTGGTTCTCGCTATGGACTAACCATAGCGCTATCAACCTGTTCTCCGCGGGTGGCGACCTGGTGCCGCTCAGCCTCGGCGCCGTTTTACCCTCCACCGACTCGGCGATCATGTATCCGTCGATCCTCACTGCGGTCGCGGCTGGCGGCAGCTTCTACTACGGCAATGCGATCTCCGATCGCTCCGCCCCGGTCACGAACGTCTACGCGCCGCTGCTGCTGGCGCCTTCGGCCAACAGCAAGCTCGAATTCCTGGCCTCGGATTCGATCTATTCAGGAGGCTTTACGGTTGCGCGGAGCAGCGCGTCGGCGTCGTCGCTGGCGACGCCGTTCCGCCCGGCTTTCACCGTGGTTGACGCGGTCACTGGCGGGACCAAGTTCAGCAATCTGTCGGCGACCGGCAACGTGGCCTATGAGAGCCAGGGCATCCTTCCATTGTTTGCCTTCGGGCCCAACACCGCGACTGCGGAATGGGGCGATCTCGATCCGGCGCGGTTATACGCCGTCAGCGGCGATCTGGTCGGCGTCAGCAGCGGCCGCACCGTGACGTTTGCGGCCAATGATCCGACGCGGGCCGGGCAGGTCTGGTATCAGGGCGCAGGCCCGGTGCGCATGATGGCCGGCCGCGACATCGTCGGCAGTGGTACCGCGCTCGGCGTCACCGAGGACGGGCTGGGGGCAGGTTACAAAACCTATTTCTCCTCGACTGGCAACCTGTTCGTGCACAATTCCGAGACCGACGTCTCGCTGGTGCAGGCCGGACATGACATCATCTATAGCAGCTTCAATATCGGCGGCCCCGGCACTCTGCAGATTTCGGCCGGCCGCAACATCCTGATGGACGACAAGGCCAGCGTCGTCTCCGTAGGCCCCGTGGTTGCGGGCGACAACCGTCCCGGCGCCAGCGTCGCGATGCTGGCCGGTATCGGCGCCAAGGGGCCGGATTATGACGCACTGCTGCGCTATCTCGATCCGGCTAATCTGGTGCCGGCGGGCACGCCGCTCGAAGGCTCGGGCAAGGTCGCCAGGACTTACGAGAAAGAACTCGCAGCGTGGCTGCAGCAACGCTATGGCTTTGTGGGGACTGATGCCGAGGCCCACGCCGCGTTCGTTGCACTGGCGCCGGAGCAGCAGCAGATCTTCTTGCGCACCGTCTATTTCGCCGAACTGACCGCCGGCGGTCGCGAATATAACGACAGCGCCAGCCCGCGCTATCGCAGCTATCTGCGCGGCCGCGATGCGATCGCCGCGCTGTTCCCCGACGCTGCGGAAGTGTCGGGCGACATCACCATGTTCGGCAGCTCCGGTGTGCAGACTTTGTTCGGCGGCGACATCCAGATGTTGACACCATCAGGAAAATTGGTGGTCGGCGTCGAAGGCGTGGCGCCTCCGGCTACGGCGGGTCTCGTGACGCAAGGTGCGGGCAATATCCAGATCTACAGCCAGGGCAGCGTGTTGATCGGCCTGTCGCGCATCATGACGACCTTCGGCGGCAATATCATCGCATGGACGGCGAATGGCGACATCAATGCCGGCCGCGGTGCCAAGACCACGGTGGTCTATACGCCACCGAAGCGGGTCTACGACATCTACGGGAATGTCACGCTGTCACCGACGGTGCCGTCGTCGGGCGCCGGCATCGCGACGCTCAACCCGATCCCGGAAGTAAAGGCCGGCGATATCGACCTGATCGCGCCGCTCGGCACCATCGATGCAGGCGAGGCGGGTATCCGCGTCTCGGGCAATATCAACCTCGCGGCATTGCAGATCGTCAACGCCGCCAACATCCAGGTGCAGGGATCGTCATCCGGCATTCCGACCGTGCAGGCGCCAAGCATCACCGCGGCCTTGTCCACCAGCAATGCAACGGCGGCGACGCAGCAGACGGCGACGCCACAACAAGCCGCCAACAACAATCCTTCAGTGATCATTGTCGAAGTGCTCGGCTATGGTGGCGGTGGTGACACCGAGCACGACGAACAGCGTAAGCGTGACGACCGCCGGGGCATGCTGGAGCCGCCCGAGGTGCGTGACGCCTACAACGATCGCAGCGCTGTGCAGATCGCCGGCTATGGCGAACTGAGCGACGCAGAAGCGGGCATCTTGACTACAGAGGAGCGTGAGAAGCTTCGGCGGCGATGATGCCTTTAGCGCCTCGCCAGCAAGACAACGACAGCTATGGTGAGCAGCAGCGACAGGCCCTTCCATACCATGTTCGGATTGCGCTCCAGGAGCGGCACGGTCGGCGGATTGAGAAATTCCGCCTTCGGATTACGCAGGTCGTAAATATACTCGGAGAGTTCGTCATAGCGTTTCGCCGGGTCAGGGTGCACGGCCTTGCGCAACACGCCGTCGATCCATTCAGGGATGTCGCTGACATTGTTGAGCAGCGATCGATAGCGCAACTTGCGGTGCTGCGCGGTATTCGTAGCCTTCGCGACCTCCGCTCCGTAAGGCAGCGTCCCGGACAGCATCTGATAGGTGAGGGTCCCAAGCGCATAGAGGTCGGATTGCGATGTGGCGCGCTTGCCGAAAAACAACTCGGGTGCGGTGTATTGCGGCGTGCCGAGAATGTCGCTGTGCTTGCCGGGTGAATCAGCTTCGGCGACGCCGTTGACGCGGGTCGAACCAAAATCGATGATCTTCACCGTGCCCGTCTTGTCGATCATGATATTGTCTGGCCGAATGTCCTGATGGATCATCTCCATCCGATGGAACGCCTGCAAGCCGCGTGCGATCTGCTCGGTGATGCCGCGCACGGTTTCCAAATCCGGCTTCGGATTGTCGAGCATCCACTGCTTCAGCGTCTGGCCTTCGATGAATTCGGCGACGATGTAGAGGTAGTTGCGCTTGCGCGACTGTCGGCACGGCTTCAGCACATGCGGACTATCGATGCGCCGCGCCACCCATTCCTCGATCATGAACCGCTTGAGATAGACCGGGTCGTCGCGCAGATCGATCGACGGAATCTTGATGACAACCTGTTCGCCGCTCTCCAGATCGATCGCGAGATAGATGTGGCTACGGCTGCTGCCATGAAGTTCGCGCACGATCCTGTAGCCGTCGAACACCGCGCGAGCTTCGAGCAGTGGCGGCAGCGGCAATTGCGGCATCAGAATGTCGCTGGCCTCACCATCCGGCACCGCATCTATCCGCACGATCTGTACGGTGAGGTTGTCCGGGCTGTTCTGTGCATAGGCCTCGTCGACGATCAGCCTCGCGGCAGCGTCGAGATCGTCGGCGTGATCGGCGATCGCCGAAGTGATGAAGCGCGCCCCAACGAAATCATAGACGCCGTCGGTGGCGAGGATGAAGACATCGCCGTCGTCGATCTGCAGCACCTGATAGTCGATCTCGATTTGCGGGTTCACGCCAAGCGCGCGGGCGAGGTAGCTCTGCTCGGATGAGATTACGACGCGATGGTCGGTGGTAAGTTGCTCGAGTGCGCGGTCCGATACGCGATAGATGCGGGAATCGCCGACATGAAAGAGGTGCGCTGCGCGTGCGCGTATCACCATTGCACTCAGCGTACAGACATAGCCGCGATCCTTGTCGTAATGGTAGCGGCCGCGCTGGGTCTGGGATTGCAGCCACGAATTGGTCGCAGCGATGACGCGTTGCGCCGATGTCTTCACCGACCAAGATTCGGATGTGCAGTAATAGTCAGTGAGAAACGATTTGACCGCAGATTCGCTGGCTTCGCCGCTGACCGCGCTGCTGCTGATGCCGTCGGCGATAACGACGGCAATGCCTTTGAGGCTCAACAGCGGCTCGGTCGGAATCAGGGCGCCGTGGAAATCCTGATTGATGTCCTTGCGGCCCTTGTCCGAATATCGGCCGACCGAGATCGTTAGTTCACGCGGCATGGGTCACGCACTAAGAGGACGCCCCAGCTGGAGAAGCCGGGGCGTCGTGTTGCGAGGATTGCGGGGCGGCCTAGCGGGCGAGACTAGCAACGCGCTTCGGAGCTGTCTTGATGTGTGTTGCATACAGCGTTAGGCCGGTGAAGGTAAGACCGCCAATGAGGTTGCCGAGCACGGTCGGAATCTCGTTCCAGATGATGTAATCCATGATCGTGAACTTGCCGCCGAGCATCAGGCCGGCAGGGAACAGGAACATGTTGACGATCGAATGCTCGAACGTCATCGCGAAGAAGACCATGACCGGCATCCACATCGCGATGACTTTGCCGCTGACGGTTGTTGAGATCATCGCGCCGACCACGCCGGTTGAGACCATCCAGTTGCAGAGCATGCCGCGGATGAACAGCGTCAGCATGCCGGCTGCGCCATACTGCGCATAGCCGAGCGTGCGGCCTTCGCCGATATGGCCGATCACTTGACCCACCTTGTCCGGCGGCGTCGAGAAGCCGAAGGTAAACACGATTGACATCATGATGGCGACGATGATCGCACCCATGAAGTTGCCGATGAAGACGAGCCCCCAATTGCGCAGTACGCCGCCGACAGTGACGCCGGGGCGCTTGTCGAGCAACGCCAGAGGCGTCAGCACGAAGACGCCTGTGAGCAGGTCGAAGCCGAGCAGATAGAGCATGCAGAAGCCGACCGGGAAGAGGATCGCGCCGATGATCGGATAGCCTGTTTGCACCGTGACGGTGACGGCAAACACCGCGGCGAGTGCGAGGATAGCGCCGGCCATGAAGGCGCGGATGATGGTGTCGCGCGTGGACATGAAAATCTTGGATTCGCCGGCATCCACCATTTTGGTCACGAATTCTGAAGGGACGAGATAGGCCATTACTTGAAAACTTTCTTTGGAGCGGGGTCGGTTGATGTGGCGTGCACCTATGGGGCGGCGGCGACGCTCATATTGAGATAGATGCGGCCGTTCTCGAGCTTGACCGGGAAGCTGCGCGCGCAGCCCTTGTCAGCACCCGCGGCTTCTCCATCATCGAGATTGATGATCCAGTTATGCAGCGGGCAGGCGACCTTGCGACCGTGCACGATGCCTTCGCTGAGTGGACCGCCCTTGTGCGGGCAGCGATTTTCCAGCGCAAACACCTCGTCGCTGGCAGTGCGGAATACCGCGATCTCGCGCCGAGGAGTCTTCACCGTGCGCGCGCCGCGTTGCGGGATCGCGCGCAGTGGGCCGACGTCGAACCAGAAGTCGTTGGATGGGACCATTGTCATGTTCATTCTGCCGGGACGGCTATAATCGAGTTGAGTGTTGCGAGCGGCGTAAATTCATGCTGTTCGCGGCCGGCGGCGCGTTCGGCCCAGGGATCCCTGCGGACCGCGCGCTGTGATTTCTCGAAGCGCGCCAGCAGCGCGCGACGGTTGTCGGCGTCATCCATGATTGCCGCGCGTACCTTGTCGAGGCCGGCATTTTCGACCCACTTCCAGACGCGTTCGAGATAGCCCGCTTCCTCGCGGTACATCTGCATGAAGGCGGCGATGTATTCGATCGCCTCGTCCTCCGTATCGACATGGCCAAGCAGATCGGTCTGGCGGACATGCAGGCCTGCCGCACCGGCGATGTGGATGTCGTAGCCGGATTCGACGCAGATCACGCCGATGTCCTTCACCGTGGATTCCGCGCAGTTGCGCGGGCAGCCGGAGACGCCGAGCTTCACTTTCGCAGGCGCCCATGAGCCGCACATGAAACGTTCGAGCTTGACGCCGAGACCGGTCGAATCCTGCGTGCCGAAGCGGCACCATTCGGAGCCGACGCAGGTCTTCACGGTGCGCAGGCCCTTGGCATAGGCTGCGCCGGAGACGAGGCCCGCACTGTTGAGCTGCGCCCACACCGCGGGCAGGTCTTCCTTCCGCACGCCCAGCAGATCGATGCGTTGGCCGCCGGTGACTTTCACCGTCGGAATCTTGAAGCGGTCGGCGACGTCGGCGATGGCGCGCAATTCGTCAGGAGTGGTCAGGCCGCCCCACATGCGCGGCACAACGGAGAAGGTGCCGTCTTTCTGGATGTTGGCGTGGACGCGCTCGTTGATGTAGCGCGACTGCGCATCATCGGCATATTCGCCCGGCCACGCGCAGAGTAGATAATAGTTCAGCGCCGGGCGGCAGGACGGACAGCCGCAAGAGGTTTTCCACGCCAGTTCCTGCATCACGGCGGGAACGGACTTCAACTCCTTCGAGAGAATGAAGCCACGGACTTCGCTATGGGTGAGGTCGGTGCATTTGCACATCGGCTTGCGGCCGGCGGCGGAGTAATTGTCGCCGAGCGTGGCCGCGAGCAGCGATTCCACCTTCGCCGTGCATTGGCCGCAGGAGGCCGATGCCTTGGTGCGGGCGCGCACATCGTCGAGGGTGGTGAGGCCGTGTGCGGCGATCGCCTGGGTGATCGCGCCCTTGCACACGCCGTTGCAGCCGCAGATTTCGGCATCGTCGGACAGCGCTGCGACAGCAGCGACCGGATCGAGGGCAACGCCGCCCTGATAGGCCTGGCCGAGGATCAGCGCGTTGCGCATGGCGCCGATATCGACGTTCTTTTTGAGGAGGTCGAAATACCACGAGCCGTCGGCCGTATCGCCATAGAGCACCGCGCCGATGATGCGGTCGTCGCGCAAGACGACACGCTTGTAGATGCCGCGGGCAGGATCGCGTAGCACGATCTCGTCCTTGACGTCGCCTTCGGCGAAATCGCCGGCCGAGAACAGATCTACGCCGGTGACTTTCAGCTTGGTCGAGGTGGTCGAGCCGATATAGCCGTCCACGGTTTCGCCGGCGAGGGTCGCCGCGAGGGTCTTCGCCATGTCATACAGGGGCGCGACAAGGCCGTAGCACTGGCCGCGATGCTCAACGCATTCGCCGACCGCATAGATGTTGTCGTCGCTGGTCCGCAGATGATCGTCCACGACGATGCCGCGCTTGACGTTGAGGTCGGCTAGCTTGGCGAGTGCGGTGTTCGGGCGGATGCCGACCGCCATCACGACGAGATCGGCCGGTAGGGTCCGACCATCGTCGAGCCGGACTGACTCGACACATGTGTCACCGAGGATGGCTGCTGTGTTGGCTCCGGTCAGCACCTCGATGCCGCGCGCCTCGATCGCCTTTTGCAACAGATAAGCGGCATTGGGATCGAGTTGGCGCTCCATCAGTGTTGGCATCAGATGGACAACGGTTGTTGTCATGCCGCGCATAGCCAGGCCGGCTGCGGCCTCGAGGCCGAGCAAGCCGCCGCCGATGACGACAGCGTGGCCGCCCTTGCCGGCTGCATCGAGCATCAAGTTGACGTCGTCGAGATCGCGATAGGTGACGACGCCGGGCAGTTCCGCGCCGGGTACCGGAATGAGGATCGGCTTCGAGCCGGTTGCGATAATCAGCGTGTCATAAGTCTCGACCGCGCCGGACTGTGTGGTGACGGTTTTCGCAACGCGATCGATCGCGACGACGAGTTCGCCGCGCCTGAGATCAACCTTGTTGGTCGCATACCACTCATCGGTGTGAATCAGAATGTCGTCATATGCCTTCTCGCCGGAGAGCACCGGCGACAGCATGATGCGGTCGTAATTAACACGCGGCTCCGCGCCGAACACCACTACGTCGTAGCGGTCTGGTGCGCGTGCGAACAGCTCGTCCATGACGCGGCCGGCGGCCATGCCGTTGCCGAGGATGACGAGCTTCTGCTTCTTTGCGTTCGGTTGATCGAGCATGTGCAAACCTGTTTGGACCGCTGCCGATCGGAAACAGGAACTCGCTCACCAAGCCCGGTAGGGATGGAGTCACGATGACCGCTTCGCACCTGACAATCAGGAAGCGAGCTGTGTCCCTGCGCTTGAAACCAGCAGCGGTTTCAGCATCCGGCGGACGGCGGTCATCATTGACGTAGATATTATTAGCAAATGGCGTGCCAACGTACCTGTCGTCTAACATTCTGATTTTTCGACTATTTCTAAATGAGCTCGGCTGTCGCAGATCAGTCGTGCCATTAAAACGAGCGGCGTTACTGATTTCCTAGGCAGATGATTAAATCTTGTGCGGTGCGCTGCAGGTTCGAGATGGCTCCCGATCTGTGCAGACCACAGGCTCGACGACCGACGCGCGCCTGGCGAAGATCTCGTCAATTTATTAGAGGATCGTTGCGGTGGTGAGCTGGCCGTTCTCGGTGCTCGGCCGGGCACGGCGACGCAGCACATAAAGCGTGCCGAGGGCAGGGCGCCCTGCTTCGAGGCGCAGCTCGGAATTCTCCTTGCATACGATTTCGAAGTTCGTCGCGGCGCAGGTTTCGAAATATGTCTCGCTATGGGCGAACCTTCCTGACGAGAGCAACGTGAAGTCGCCGTGACCCGCGCCCTCGATGCTTGCTGCGAAGAGGCCACCCGCAGGGAGCGCGCGCGCAATCAGGCCGATGAGTTCTTCCAGCCGGCCGAGATAGATCAGAAGATCGGCAGCGAAGACGAGATCGAAGCTGCGCGGGCTGTCCGCGAGATAGCTCACGACATCGGCCTTGATAAGGTCGTGATAGGCGTTCCGCCGTGTTGCGATGGCGAGCATCTTCTCCGACAGGTCGATGCCGGTCAGCCGCGCGCCGAACCGCCTGAGTGGCTCTGCGGCCAACCCCGTTCCGCAGCCGAGATCCAGAATGGTCGCAAGTGTCGGTCGGCAGGACGCAACCATATCGGCGAGTTGCTGCGGCACCTTGTAGCCAAGAATGTCCACAAGCTTGCTGTCGAAGCCCTCGGCGAATTCGTCGAAATGCGATTCGACGTAGGCCGCTGGTGCGCGATCATGTGTCCGTCCACCGACGGCATCCAGCAAGTAGCGCTGCACGGGATCGTCCGGCCGGCCTTCCAGTCGCAGGCGTCCGACCGTGGCAGCGGCTTCATTCATGCCATAGGCGCTGAACAACGCGAATGCTGTGCGCAAGACCTCGTCCAGTGGTTCGGTCTCTTGTCCGGCAAGCGTCGGGTAGCGGGTGATGGCGCCCTGAATGCCGCCGTCCAGCATCGAGGCAAAGGTACGCGCACGGGCGTAGAGACGTAGTGTGACGCCTTCCAGTGGCACAAAGCCGTTTGCGGTTGCCAAGGCATCGGCGCTCTCGCCAAACCGGCCGGCCATGTAGAAGGCCTGTCCGAGGCAAAGATGCGCGACCGCATCGATGCCGCCCCAGGATAGTGCGTGTTGCAGATGCATGATCGCCTGCTCCGGACGGTGGGAGCCGAGATACAGCACGCCCAGGCCGAGATGAGCGTCGCCAAGCGAGGCATCGCCCGACAGAGCGCGCAGATAGGCCGCTTCAGCATCATTGATACGCTGCAGCCGGTAGGCGAGGCTCGCATATTGCAGCCATGTCGTCGCGTGGTCCGGATCGATGGCGAGCGCGCGCAACGCACTTGCTTCCGCCAGTTCGTCGCGACCGCTCAATTGATAGTCCGTCGCGAGCTCACGCCAGGCGGTGACGTCCGTCGGCATCAGTGCAAGTGCAGCAAGAAGCGCGTCGATAGCGACGTCATGCTGGCCATGGTTGCGGTTGATCGTTGCAAACTGCCGCAGCACAGAACATGCGTTGTCGGATTGCTCCATCAGCAGCGCGAAGACGGCGTGCTCCTTCATCCAGCGATCGATCTGATCGGCGGCGTGCTGGGCGTCCGGAAGTGCGAGCGTAGTGGAATCCATCGAGTCAGTCAGGAAGGTCGAATCCGAAGTTGTGCACTATGCTGCTTCTGCTCAATGCGCGCCGCGAAAACAAGGTAGCGATTGTGCCGCAGAGGTTGTGTTTCTGATATCAGGTTGCGCGATGCGTAGTCGTCTAAGGTCGCATCATCTGATCTGTTGCCGCGGGTTCCAATCCGTATAAGCTGTCCTGAAAGAAAAACGACCACTGGGCGGAAATGAAATGGAGGAGGCGCGGTGAAATCACCCGTCGTAAAGCGATCGATCGTCGTCGCCGGACACAAGACAAGCGTCAGCCTCGAAGAGGCGTTCTGGACGGCGCTGAAGGAGATCGCCGGCATGCGCCGGATCACGATGTCGCAGCTCGTCGGCGAGATCGACAAGAACCGACAGCAGAACAACCTGTCCTCGGCGATCAGGCTTTACGCGCTGGCCCATTACCAGGCCCTCGTCCCGCAGTCCGGGCTGTCGTAGGCGTCCGGTAAGCCCTGCGGCGGACCGGCTGGCGGCAAGGCGCATCTGCGCCTACATTCGGTCCAGCCACTTCCACATCAGTCAGGGCCTCTGCATGACCGTTCACCAGCGCAATTTGTCCACCCCCATCGATCCCGTGAAGCTCGACCGTCTGGCCGAAGTCGCCGTGAAAGTTGGGCTGCAACTTACGCCGGGGCAGGATCTACTGCTGACCGGCCCCGCCGCGGCGCTGCCGCTGGTGCGCAAGATCGCTGAACATGCCTACAAGGCCGGCGCAGGTCTGGTGACGCCGTTTTTCTCCGATGAAGAGATGACGTTGGCGCGCTACCGCTACGGCCACGATGTGTCGTTCGATCGCGCCGCCGGCTGGCTCTATGAGGGCATGGCCAAAGCGCTCGGCAACAACACGGCGCGCCTCGCCATCGTCGGCGACAATCCGATGCTGCTGTCCAACGAAGACCCCGCCAAGGTGTCGCGCGCCAGCAAGGCGAATTCCATCGCCTATCAGCCGGCGCTGCAGAAGATCGCCGGCTTCGACATCAACTGGAATATCATCGCTTATCCCACGCTGTCCTGGGCCAAGCAGGTGTTTCCCGGCGATGAGGACGACGTTGCCGTGCAGAAGCTTGCGGATGCGATCTTCGCGGCGTCGCGCGTCGACAATGCCGATCCCATCGCCGCCTGGGCCAAGCACAATGCGGCGCTGCGCAGCCGCACCGAATGGCTGAACGCGCAGCGCTTCCACGCGCTGCATTTCATCGGGCCGGGCACCGATCTCGTGGTGGGTCTTGCCGACGGCCATGAATGGGAAGGCGGCGCGTCGACCGCCAAGAACGGCATCATCTGCAACGCCAATATCCCGACCGAGGAAGTCTTCACGACGCCGCATGCCGCGCGTGTCAACGGCCATGTCCGCTCGACCAAGCCGCTATCCTATCAAGGCACGCTGATCGACGACATTGCCGTGCGATTCGAGGACGGCAAGATCGTCGAGGCGAAGGCCTCACGCGGCGAGGAAGTGCTCAACAAGGTGCTCGACACCGACGAAGGCTCGCGTCGGCTCGGCGAAGTGGCGCTGGTGCCGCATTCGTCGCCGATCTCGGCCAGCGGATTGTTGTTCTACAACACGCTGTTCGACGAGAATGCTGCCTGCCATATCGCGCTCGGCCAGTGCTATTCGAAGTGCTTCGTCAATGGCGGCGATCTCACGCCCGAGCAGATCGCGGCGCAGGGCGGCAACAAGAGCTTCATCCATATCGACTGGATGATCGGCTCCGGCGGGATCGACATCGATGGTGTCCACACCGACGGCCTTCGCGTGCCGGTGTTCCGCAAGGGCGAGTGGGCGTAACGCTGCAGCTATGATCTGAATGGGCGCGGAAATTGAGTCTTCAAATCTATGGCCCAGCCCCACCGCGTCGGCTTTCTCCTGATCGACGGCTTCGCGCTGATGTCCTTCGCCTCGGCGATCGAACCGCTGCGCGCCGCCAATGTGCTGGCCGGCAAGAAACTGTATCAGTGGCTGCAGATCTCGACCGGCGCCGACGCGATCCTGGCGTCGAACGGATTGTCGGTGGCGTCCGATCACACCATTGCCGACAGCGTGCGTTACGACACGGTGCTGGTTTGTGCCGGCGGCAATCCCGCTGGTTTCGATGATGCCAAGCCGCTGGCGTGGCTACGTCGCCTCGCGCGCTCGGGCTGCGCTATCGGCGGCGTCTCCGGTGGGCCGTTCATTCTGGCCAAGGCCGGCATACTCGATGGCGTTCGCTGCACGATCCATTGGGAGCATCTCGATGCGTTCATCGAAGCCTTTCCCGAGATCGAGCCGACGCGTACGCTGTTCGAGATCGATAGCAACCGGCTCACCTGTGCCGGTGGTGTGGCCGCGCTCGACATGATGCATGCCATCATCCGCCGCGATCACGGCCAGGCACTGGCAGCGAAAGTCAGTGACTGGTTTCTGCAAACCGCCGTGCGTCTCGGCGACGACAGCCAGCGCATTTCATTGCGCGAGCGCCTCGGCACCAGCAATCGCGCCGTGCTCTCGGCGATCGCCGTGATGGAACGGCGTCTGGCCAGCCCTGCGCCGCGCGACGAGCTGGCAAAAATGGCCGGCGTGTCCGTGCGACAGCTTGAGCGGCTGTTCACCGCGCATCTCGGCGTAACCATCGAGCAGCATTACCTGAGCCTGCGTCTCGCCAAGGCCCGCGCGCTGTTACAGCAGACCAGCATACCGGTGGTCGAGATCTCGGCCGAATGCGGCTTCGCCAGCGCCAGCCATTTCGCACGGATGTATCGGCGGGCCTTCGACGTGCCACCGTCGCAGGACCGGATGCCGGGGAAGAGCAAAGCGAAGTGAGGCCTAGCTCCGCCGCGGATAAATAATCACAGACAGATACGTCATCGGTGCTTTCACGAGTTCCTCAGGCCCGTGCCGCGCGGCGGCGTCGAAGAACAGCGTGTCGCCGGGCTCCATCAGATAGGTCTGGTCGGCATGGCGATAGCGCACCTTGCCTGTCAGCATGTAGATCATCTCGACACCGGCGTGACGGAAGTTACTATAGGCCTCGGCATCCTCGTTCAGCGTGATCAGATAGGGCTCGACGCCGAGCTCGCCGTGGATCGACTGGCCGAGCAGTTGATAGTGATGACCGGACTTGGTGCCGCGGCGTTCGATCTTGACGCCTGTGCCGGCCTTCACGAAGGAGCAATCGCGCTCTTCCTCGGTCTCGCGAAAGAATCTGGAGATCGGCACGTTGAGCGCTTTCGAGAGTGCATTCAACGTCCCCAGCGATGCGGAGATGCTGCCGGTCTCGATCTTCGACAACATGCCGGTCGAGATGCCCGCCGATGTGCTGAGCTCGGCCACTGTCAGCTCCAGCTCCTTGCGGAGCTGCCGCACTTCATTGCCGATCTTGGATTCCAGGGAGCCACCGACTTCCAGCGGCGCGTTCGAACCGGTGCGCAGCTCCTCCAGCTTTGAGCGGGCGGGCGATGATTTCGTTTTCTTCGGTTTCACTTTCACGATGGCGTTTCCTGCAGCGTTGATTTCCCGACAATAGCAATATTTCTTGTCAGGAAAACTATTTTCTCTGTGGTTGACATGGCGGTTTTGTTTCGGGCAAGGTCCACGCGCATTCAACGAGCGAGACGCGAGCCATGTGCGGCATTGCCGGTCTGTTTCTGAAAGATCAAAAGCTGGCCCCCGAATTAGGCGGGTTGCTCTCCGGCATGCTGGAAGCGCTGAGCGATCGCGGCCCTGACTCTGCAGGCTTTGCTGTTTATGGCGACGGCGATGCCGGACAGATCAAGCTGACGCTGCGCGCTGCGCCGTCGTTCGATTTTGCTGAACTGATGGCATCGCTTGGTAAAATCGCCGGCGCACCGATTTCGTATCAGGTGCACGATACCCACGCCGTCATCAGCGTTCCCACCGATTGCGAGGCTGCTGTCGCATCTGTGCTCCTCGGCATGAAAGACGTCGACATGGTTGCGCGCGGCAAGCGCATGGCTGTGTTCAAGGAAGTCGGTCTGCCCGCTGACGTGGCCAAGCGCTTCGGTCTGAACGCGATGGCCGGCACCCATGCCGTCGGCCACACCCGCATGGCGACTGAGTCCGCAGTGACCACCAATGGCGCGCACCCCTTCACCACGGGCACGGACCAGTGCCTCGTGCATAACGGTTCGTTGTCGAACCACAATGACGTTCGCCGCGAGTTGATCCGCCAGGGCATGACGTTCCGCACCGAAAACGATTCCGAAGTGGCCGCCGGCTATATCAGCTCGCAGATGGCGGCAGGCGCATCGCTGCAGGATGCAATGACCTCGTCACTCTCCGCGCTGGATGGTTTCTACACATTCGTGATCGGCACCGAGTCCGGATTCGGTGTGCTGCGCGATCCCATTGCCTGCAAGCCAGCCGTGATGGCCGAGACCGATCGCTGGGTCGCCTTCGGCACCGAATATCGTGCGCTGGTCGATCTGCCGGGAATCGACGTCGCCAAGGTCTGGGAGCCCGAACCCGCCAAAGTTTATTTGTGGGAGCGGCACTGATGCCTTCGGTTGATCTTGCGTCCTCGCCGCTGCGCGAACTCAACAGCGCGCTGCATGCGCTGACTGATAACACCAACGCGACGCACTGGACCGTCAGCAATCCGCGCGGCCAGCACAATATCGCGGTCGGTCTCGATTTTCCGGTCGAGATCGAGATCGACGGACACGTCGGCTATTACTGCGCCGGTATGAACAAGCAGGCGCGCGTCACCGTGCGCGGCAATGCCGGGCAGGGTGTCGCCGAAAACATGATGTCGGGCCGCGTCCATGTCACGGGCGATGCCTCGCAGGCTGCTGGCGCCAGCGGCAATGGTGGCCTGCTGGTGATCGACGGCAATGCGTCCGCGCGTTGCGGCATCTCCATGAAGGGCATCGATATCGTCGTGAAGGGCTCGGTCGGCCATCTCTCCGCCTTCATGGCGCAGGCCGGCAAGCTCGTGGTGCTCGGCGATGCCGGCGAGGCACTCGGCGATTCCATCTATGAGGCGCAGCTCTTCGTGCGCGGCTCCGTCGCCAGCCTTGGTGCGGATTGCATCGAGAAGCCGCTCAAGGACGAACACAAGACCGAGTTGAGGCGGCTGCTCGATGAAGCCGGCGTCGAAGGCGTCAGCCCCGACGAGTTCAAGCGCTACGGCTCGGCGCGTAAGCTCTATCACTTCCACATCGATAACGTCGGATCATACTGATGAGCGCGCAAGACCGCTGGATCCATACGCCGCCGCGCAAGTCCGCGACCTTCGATGATGCAGCCATTGCGGAAATTCGCCGTGCGGCCGCGACCGGCATCTATGACATCCGCGGCGCCGGCGCCAAGCGCAAGCTGCCGCATTTCGACGATCTGCTGTTTCTTGGCGCCTCGATCAGCCGCTATCCCCTCGAAGGTTACCGGGAGAAATGCGCCACCGATGTCGTCATCGGCGCGCGTTTCGCCAAGAAGCCGATTCATCTGAAGATTCCAATCACCATCGCTGGCATGAGCTTCGGTGCGCTGTCCGGTCCCGCCAAGGAAGCGCTCGGTCGCGGCGCATCGGCGGTCGGCACATCCACCACCACAGGCGACGGCGGCATGACGCCGGAAGAGCGTGGTCATTCCGATCTGCTCGTCTATCAGGTGCTGCCGTCGCGTTACGGCATGAATCCGGACGACCTGCGTAAGGCCGATGCAATTGAAGTCGTGGTCGGGCAGGGCGCCAAGCCCGGTGGCGGCGGCATGTTGCTCGGCCAGAAGATTACCGAGCGCGTCGCCGGCATGCGCCGTCTGCCCGTCGGCATCGACCAGCGCTCGGCGTGCCGGCATCCGGACTGGACCGGGCCCGACGATCTCGAAATCAAGATCCAGGAACTGCGCGAGATCACCGACTGGAATATCCCCATTTACGTGAAGGTCGGTGCCTCACGCCCGTATTACGATATCGCGCTCGCGGTGAAATCCGGCGCCGATGCCATCGTGCTCGACGGCATGCAGGGCGGGACGGCTGCGACGCAGGATGTGTTCATCGAGAATGTCGGCCTGCCGACGATGTGCGCGATCCCGCCTGCGGTGAAGGCGCTGCAGGATCTCGGCATGCATCGCAAGGTGCAGCTCATCGTCTCCGGCGGCATCCGTAATGGCGCTGATGTGGCCAAGTGTCTTGCGCTTGGCGCGGATGCGGTGGCGATCGGCACGGCCGCGCTGATCGCGCTCGGCGATAATGATCCGGCGCTGGAAGCCGAGTACCAGAAGCTCGGCACCACCGCCGGCGCCTATGATGACTGGCATGAAGGCCGCGATCCCGCTGGCATCACCACGCAGGATCCTTTGCTGGCCGCGCGGCTCGATCCCGTGATCGCCGGCCGCAAGCTCGCAAACTATCTCTCTGTGATGACGCTGGAAGCGCAGACCATCGCACGCGCTTGCGGCAAGAGCCACGTCCACAATCTCGAACCGGAAGATCTGGTGGCGCTGACAATGGAGTCGGCGGCCATGGCGAGGGTCCCTCTCGCGGGAACGAACTGGATTCCCGGCAGCAATATCTAACGAGCCATTATGGCTGGATGATCTTCGGAGCGCGTGTCAATGACGACCTGGACCGAACTAGCCAAGCAACACGATCTCAAATATTTCCTCATCGCCTTCGTCGATCTGTTCGGCGGCATGCGCGCCAAGCTGGTGCCGGCGACCGCGATGGACGGCGTCGCCAAGTCCGGAGCGGGCTTTGCCGGTTTCGCGGCATGGTTCGACATGACTCCAGCCGACCCCGATGTCCTCGTGATGCCGGACATGGATACGCTGACGCTGCTGCCATGGAAGCCCGGCGTCGCCTGGGTCACCGGGGATCTTTATATGGGCGGCAAGCCCGTGGCGCAGAATCCGCGTCAGGTGCTGAAAGGCCTCATTGCTAAGGCGGCGGGGCAAGGCGTCGAACTCAAGACCGGCGTCGAATGCGAGTATTTTCTGATCTCACCAGATGGCACCGCGATTTCCGATCCGGCAGATCAGCAGAGCAAACCATGCTACGACCAGCAGGCGCTGATGCGGCGCTACGAGATCGTCGCCGAAATCTGTGATGCGATGATTGCGCTCGGCTGGAAGCCCTATCAGAACGATCATGAAGACGCCAACGGCCAGTTCGAGATGAACTGGGAGTTCGACACCGCGCTGAAGACCGCCGATCGCCACGCGTTCTTTAAGTTTATGGTCAAGTCGATTGCCGAAAAGCACGGCTACAAGGCGACCTTCATGCCGAAGCCGTTTGCCAATCTCACTGGCAACGGCTGCCACGTCCATGCGTCACTATGGTCGACCAAGGACGGCTCGAACGTGTTCGAGGACGAGAGCGGCGAGTTGGGTCTCTCGAAGACGGCCTATCACTTCATCGGCGGCCTCGTTCATTCGGCCGAAGCGGTTTGCGCTATCACCAATCCCACGGTGAATTCCTACAAGCGCATCAATGCGCCGCGCACGCTCTCGGGCGCGACATGGTCGCCGAACACGGTGACCTACGGCGGCAACAATCGCACGCATATGATCCGCATTCCCGATGCGGGCCGGTTCGAATTCCGTTTGCCCGATGGTGCGGTGAATCCCTATCTGCTGCCGGCGACCTTGCTCGCCGCTGGTCTCGACGGCATGGCCAACAGCCGCGATCCCGGCCCGCGCCTCGACATCAATATGTATACGGAAGGCGCGAAGGTACCGAAGGCAAAGCAGCTGCCGCTGAACCTGCTCGATGCATTGCGGGCGCTCGAAGCATCCGACGTGTTGAAGGCGCAGCTCGGCGAGGTCGTGGTCGGATCGTATCTCAAGCTCAAACACAGCGACTGGAATGAGCACTGCCGTCAGCTCACCGAATGGGAGCGGCAGACGACTTTGGATTGCTGATACCGCACGTTCGTCGAAATTGCGTGCTATGAGTTCTGCCTCAGGAGCGTCATTGGGTTGACGCAACGTTGTCGCAGGATCATTTCGCACCATGACGACCGGCGTCAGCGCGTTTTACGACGGCATTTCAATATTTTACGGTTTCGACCGGGTGATGGACCCGGCTTTGTACATGCCGCTGCCGGATGACTGGATCATCGGCGTCGCCGATATCGTGGAATCCACCAAGGCCATCGCCGAACAGCGCTACAAGGCCGTCAACATGGCCGGCGCTGCCGTCATCGCGGCCGTGACCAATGCGCTGGACGGCCGCGAATTCCCGTTCGTGTTCGGCGGCGATGGCGCGAGCTTCGCAGTCTCACCGGACGATCTCGATCGCGCCCGCGGGGCTTTGGCGGCGACGGCGACCTGGGTGAAGCACGATCTCGATCTCGTGATGCGGGTGGCCCTGGTCCCGATCAAGGACATCCGTGCGCAGGGGCCGGACGTGCGCGTGGCGCGCTTCGGTCCATCGAAGAATGTGTCCTATGCGATGTTTTCCGGTGGCGGATTGGGCTGGGCAGAGGCCGCGATGAAGCGCGGCGAATTCGCGGTGATGCCGGCACCTGTCGGGACCTATCCCGATCTCTCCGGGCTCTCATGTCGTTTCGAGGAAATTCCATCGGCGCACGGTTTGATCCTGTCGGTGCTGGTGACGGCCGCAGCGGGCGCCGAGCCATCCGCATTTCGCCGCGTCATCGAAGACATTATCGCGCTGGTCGAACGCAGTCCAAATGCGGGCCGTCCCGTACCCGCAGGCGGTCCCGCGATGACGTGGCCGCCCGCGGGTCTCGGCTACGAAATCCGAGCTGGCCGCGGCGCGAAATCGCTTTCGCGCTTTCGTATCTGGGTGACGACGCGAACGCTGTTCGTTTTTGTGTTGATGCGTTTTGGCATTAGCGTCGGCGGCTTCGTGCCGAAGACCTATGTGCAGCAGTTGGTCGAGAACTCGGATTTCCGCAAATATGATGACAGCCTGCGCATGATTCTGGATTGCACGCCCGATCTCGAACGCGCGCTGGAGCAGCGTCTTGTTGCGGCGGGCTCGGAAGGAACGGTGCGCTATGGCCTGCATCGGCAGGATGCGGCGATGATGACGTGTTTCACGCCGTCAGCCATCCGCAGCGATCACGTTCATTTCATCGACGGCGCGCGCGGCGGTTATGCCTCGGCGGCCACCGCGTTGAAGGCCATGTCAGTCTGAGAGAAGCGAACTGAGTTACCGGCCGACGCGGGTCCAGTTCTCGCCACCGCAGAATGCGCCGACACAGCCTTCGACCTTCAGCGTGTTAGGGCCGACCAGCGCCACGTTGCTGGTATAGATCTTCCCGTCATCGGCATTATAGATCCGGCCCGACCACGTGTTCGCTCCGGTAGGGCGCATATCGTAGAACAGGTGAACACCGATCATCGAACGTTTAGCCAGCGCGGGATCGGGATTCTTGTCGTCGATCGGCGGCTTGCCGGTCTGCGGATCGATCTTGTCGCGCAGCGAGACGACGGTGCCGCACAGGATGGTGCCGCATTTGCTGACCCGCACCTGTGCATCGCCGGCCTGGGTCTGCCAGACACCCGTTGCTTCGCCGCCCGATTGGGCTTGCGCAGCGGAGCCTGCGAACACTGCACCCAGCAATGCGATCATAACAGTCAATCTGGCGGCCATGCGTGTCTCCTCGGATCAGGCGGTCTGCATAACAAGAAATGGGATTTGTGCAATGCCGCGGCGATGCGTTTGAGACTACTCAGCGTCTCAAATGATCATGATCGATTCAATTTGACGCAGCTTGCTCAGGTCAACCGGTGGCGGTCACCACGGCAGCCCGCACAGGTCCATCTCGCCTTCATGCGGCGCTCGCTTCAGGTAGGACACCAGCGGGGTCATGACATCGAAGCGTACCCGCTCGCCGTGCTGTTCGGCATAGACCTCGCCGATGAACGGCTTCCAGTTGCGGCGGGTGTAGAAATCCAGATTGTGCGGTTCACAGAATAGCAGCGCAAAATCGGTGGCGCGTTCGTCTTTCAGCGTATGGAGTGCGGCGGTGAGCGCCAGACTGGCCAGACCGCGACGACGATAGTCGGGATGCGTCACAACGCCGCCGATGCCGCCAATCCGCGTCTTGCGATCCTTCCATATGCCTTCGCGCCGATACAGGCCGACATGGCAGACCGGCTGTCCGTCGTCCTCCACGATGACCCGCAATTCGGGATAGGCGAAGACCACGTGTCCCCAGGGCAGTTTCTCGACCGCCTCGCGCGGCCAAACCAGGTCGAACAGCGGTTTGACGCTCGGCCATGAGGCATCGCCGGTCACAATCTCGATTTCGATGCTCATTTCGGTCGCCACCTCTGCGCTTTGTGCAGCCCTTATAGGTCGGTCCGAGGGTAGTAAACCTGTCGAATCCAGTGCTTATCTTAGAATAATATTCTAGGGATCAAGGAAACGTTGGAATGACTGAGGCGGAGCTCTCCAAATACCAGCGCTGGGCGATTTTGGCCGGCGCGGCGACGCTGCTCAGCCTGGCCATGGGCATGCGCCAGAGCTTCGGCCTGTTTCAACCCTCGATTCTGCGCGACACCGCCATCACCACGGCTGATTTCTCCCTGGCCACCGCTTTGCAGAACGTGATCTGGGGCATCTCGCAGCCCTTCATCGGTGCTATCGCCGATCGTTTCGGCACCCGTCACGTGATGATCATCGGCGTTGTGATCTATGCGGCCGGCCTCGTCTTCATGATGGTCGCGACCACGCCGCTGGTTTTCACCCTGGGCGCCGGCCTTTGCGTCGGCCTCGCACTGTCTTGCACGGCGTCGAGCATGACCATGACGGTAGCTTCGCGCAGCGTCTCCGCCGCCAAGCGCAGCGTCACCATGGGCGCGGTGTCGGCTGCAGGTTCGCTCGGTCTCGTCATCGCGTCGCCGCTGGCGCAGACGCTGATCTCGACGGCGGGCTGGCAAGTGGCGCTGATCGGCTTTCTCGGCCTCGCTGCGGTGATGCTCCCCGCTGCGCTGTTTGCTGGCCAGTCTGACAAGATCGAACGCGCACCGGCGGATGAGCTGCAGCAATCTTTGGGAGAAGTGGTGCAGTCCGCACTCGGTCATTCCGGTTATATCGTGCTGGCGTTGTCGTTCTTTGTCTGCGGCCTGCAGCTCGTATTCATCACCACGCATCTGCCGAATTATCTGGCGATCTGCGGCCTCGACGCGTCGCTTGGCGCCACCGCGCTGGCAATAGTCGGTCTGTTCAATGTGTTTGGCTCCTATGCCTTTGGCTGGCTTGGCGGCCGTTATCCGAAGCAGATTTTGCTCGGCGGAATTTACATCGTTCGCTCGTTGGCGCTCGCCACTTATTTCTATTTTCCGGCGACGCCGACCACGACCATGGTCTTCGCAGCCGTGCTGGGATCGCTGTGGCTCGGCGTGGTCCCGCTGGTGAACGGCCTCGTCGCGCAGCTGTTCGGGTTGCGCTTCATGGCGACACTCACGGGCATCGCCTTCCTCAGCCATCAGGCAGGATCTTTCCTGGGCGCCTGGGGCGGCGGCATGATCTTCTCTCATCTCGGCAATTACGATCGTGCCTGGCAATTCGCCGTCGTGATCGGGATGATCGCCGGATGCTTCCAGATGCTGATGAATGTGAAGCCGCCAGTGCGGCGCGATGCCGTCTCCGCCGCAATGCCGAGCGCGGCCTGATCGCGAAGCGATCGGGGATCGCAAAGATGGGAGTGTCGGAGCCGGGCGGAACCTTCTATAAGGGTTCCCGTTAAGCCAACTCTCCCATTATTGCGGATCTTGACCCATGACCTTCACGCTTCCCAATCTGCCTTACGCCTATGACGCGCTCGCGCCGCATATGTCGAAGGAAACGCTGGAATTCCATCACGATAAGCACCATCAGGCTTACGTGACCAACGGCAACAACCTGCTGAAGGGCACCGAATTCGAAGGCAAATCGCTTGAAGAAATCGTGAAGGGCTCGTTCGGCAAGAATGCCGCGCTCTTCAACAATGCCGGCCAGCACTACAACCATCTCCACTTCTGGAACTGGATGAAGCCGAACGGCGGTGGCGACAAGCTGCCCGGCCGTCTGGAGAAGAAGATCACCGAGGATCTCGGCGGTCTCGAGAAGTTCAAGACCGACTTCGCCGCTGCAGGCGTTGGCCAGTTCGGCTCCGGCTGGGCCTGGCTCTCGGTCAAGAACGGCAAGCTGGAAATCTCCAAGACCGCGAACGGCGAAAGCCCGTTGGTCCATGGCGCGACCCCGATCCTCGGCGTCGACGTCTGGGAGCACTCCTACTACATCGACTACCGCAACCGTCGTCCCGACTATCTCAAGGCGTTCGTCGATCACCTTGTGAACTGGGAATATGTCGACGAGCAGTTCGGCAAGGCGGTCTGATCGCTTTCGATTTGCGTTTAATGACGCGCGGGAAGGGCGGTGGCGCAAGCTGCCGCTTTTTTTCGTTGTCGTGACGTTTTCGTGTCTTGCTCGGCCTGCTGCGACTTGCCGCCGCAGACACGCTGCGGCAGAACGGAATGACGTGAGCCACCAAGCGCAGCGGGTGTTCGATGAATTACGTTTTGGTTTTTGTCGGCGGCGGCCTCGGCGCCACCCTGCGCCATGTGATCAACATGACCTGCGCCCGCTGCATGGGGACGGCATTCCCGTGGGGCACCTTCATCATCAACATCACTGGCTCCACGGTGATGGGCCTGATCGCCGGCTATCTGGCTTACAAGGGCGAGGCCTCGCAGCCCTGGCGCCTGTTCCTGATGACCGGCATCCTCGGCGGCTACACGACGTTTTCGGCCTTTTCACTGGATACGGCAGTGCTCTATGAGCGCGGCGACCTAGGCCTCGCACTGGCCTATGTGCTGGGCTCGGTGGTGCTATCGATTGCCGGGCTTTTTGCCGGCCTGGCGCTGGTCCGCCACTTCGCCTGAACCCTCCCAGGCTTGCGGTATGTTATAATATAACATAAATAAGGGGCAGGCGCCTTGGCGCCGGATATTCATTGGCCAGGCCCGATTTCATGGCGCACTCCCATTCCCACGGTCATGACCACTCCCATGGTCACGCGGACGGCCACGGTCATACCCACAGCCATGGCCCGGCAAGCCCGCATCCGGCCCAGCCCGCGCCCTGGTCGATCTTGCGCATGACGTTGCCCGCACGGCTGGGGGCTGCGCTGGCGGTCTCCGCAGCGCTCTGGGCGGTGGTTCTGCTGGCGATGAGGCCATCATGACGACACAGCTCGCTTTCCAGAACGTCACGCTGGGTTATGACCGGCATCCGGCCGTGCATCACCTCAATGGCGAGATCGCAGCTGGCAGTTTGCTCGCGGTGGTCGGGCCGAACGGCGCGGGCAAATCCACGCTGTTTCGCGGCATCGTCGGCATCCTGAAGCCGCTGACGGGCGCGATCACACTTGGCGGCCTGAAGGCGCGCGACATCGCTTACCTGCCGCAGAGCGTCGACATCGACCGCACATTCCCTATCTCGGTGTTCGACTTCGTCGGCACAGGGCTTTGGCGCAAGACCGGGATATTCGGCGGCCTTGGCAAGAACGCACGCGAGCAAATTGGACGGGCCCTCACCGCTGTTGGCCTCAACGGATTCGAGAACCGCAATATCGGCACGCTGTCCGGCGGCCAGATGCAGCGGATGCTGTTTGCGCGGGTGTTGTTGCAGGACGCACGCGTTATCGTGCTCGACGAGCCGTTCAATGCGATCGACGCCAAGACGTCGGCTGATTTGATTGCGCTGGTGCGTCACTGGCATGCCGAGAAGCGCACGGTACTGGCGGCGCTGCACGATATGGAGATGGTACGCGCGCATTTCCCGGAGACGCTGCTGCTAGCGCGCGGCTCCGTGGCCTGGGGACCGACCCAGCAGGTGCTGACGGCGGATAACCTGCTGGAGGCGCGGCGCATGTGCGAAGCCTTCGACGATGGCGCCGGCACCTGTGTTGTCGATGCCGCACACTCGCGGGCGGCCTGATCGACATGCTCTACGATGCGCTGATCGCGCCTTTCCTCGAATTCGAATTCATGCGCCGCGCGCTGGCCGGCGTGGTTGCGCTCGCGCTCGGCGGCGCGCCGATCGGCGTGTTCCTGATGCTGCGGCGGATGAGCCTTGTCGGCGATGCTATGGCGCATGCGATTCTGCCGGGGGCGGCGATCGGCTTCCTGTTCTCGGGGCTAAATCTGTTTGCGATGACGTTTGGCGGCCTGATTGCAGGCTTTTCCGTCGCTTTGCTGGCAGGGCTGGTGTCGCGCGTGACCGTTATCAAAGAAGACGCATCGCTTGCCGCGTTCTATCTCGTATCACTCGCAGTCGGCGTCACCATCGTTTCGATGCGCGGCACCAATATCGATCTGCTGCACGTGCTGTTTGGCAATATTCTCGCACTCGACGATCAGACGCTGCTGGTGATCGCGTTCAACGCGACGATCACACTGGTGGTGATGGCGGTGATCTATCGTCCACTGGTGATCGAATGCGTCGATCCGGTGTTTCTGCGCACGGTCTCGCGCGCCGGTGCACCCGCGCATCTGGCGTTCCTTGCGCTGGTCGTCGTCAATCTCGTCAACGGCTTCCACGCCCTCGGCACGCTGCTCGCGGTGGGGCTGATGATCCTGCCGGCGGGCATCGCGCGGTTCTGGTCGCGCGATATCACGGGGATAATGATGATCTCCGTCGCGAGCGCGATGGCCTCCGGTTACTTCGGTCTGGTGCTGTCGTTCCAGACCAAGGTGCCGTCCGGCCCCGCGATCATTCTGGTCGCCGCGGTGCTCTACGTATTTTCGGTTTTGTTCGGCAATGTCAGTGGCTTGGTGAGGCAGTTGTTCCCCGGCCGGCATCTTGAGGCGTAGGTGTGTCAGTTATGCGGAAATGCAGCGTATTTGTCCTTTGTGCCATCCTGTCGCTCGTCAATGCGATCGTCCCGGCGCGTGCGCAGGACAAGACCCAGAACAAGATCGATGTCGTCGCGAGTTTCTCCATCCTGGGTGACTTCGTGCGCAATGTCGGCGGCGAGCGGATAGCTGTCACGACCCTGGTCGGCCCGAATGGCGATGCGCATGTCTACACACCAACGCCGCGTGACGCGAAAAAGATCGCCGATGCGAAGCTCGTTGTCGTCAACGGCCTCGGCTTCGAAGGCTGGCTGCCGCGGTTGGTGAAATCATCCGGCGGCAAGGCTGTCATCGTCACCGCGACACAGGGCATCGCACCGCGCAAGCTCGACTCGCACGAGGATCCGCACGCCTGGCAATCGGTGGCCAATGCCAGGATCTATGTCGCAAACATTCGCGATGCGCTGGCCAAGGCCGATCCTGCCGGTGCCGACACCTACAAGGCGAACGCCGAGGCCTATCTCGCGAAGCTGACAACCCTCGACGGTGACGTGAAGGCGGCTGTGGCTTCCATCCCCTCAGCGCACCGCAAGGTAATCTCGACCCACGACGCCTTCGGCTATTTCGCGGCGGCCTATGGCATCGAATTTATTGCGCCGCAGGGCGTTTCGACGGATTCGGAGCCCAGCGCGAAGGATATCGCGGTCATCATCACCCAGCTCAAGATCTCGAAAATTCCGGCCGTTTTTCTGGAAAACATCGCCGATCCCCGGCTGATGCGCCGGATCGCCGCCGAGACCGGGGCAAAAATCGGCGGAACGCTGTATTCCGACAGTCTGACGCCCGAAAACGGCGATGCACCCACTTACATTGATATGGTCAGGCACAATATAAAGGCGCTGACGAGCGCGCTGACCAGTTAGCGCAGGGGCACCCCTGCTGCCGGCGCTGCACAAGACCCCGCCGGAGTGATCATGTCTGAAGCGACTGCCAACAAAATTCCCGTGACCGTGCTGACCGGCTATCTCGGCGCCGGCAAGACCACGCTGCTGAACCGCATCCTGTCGGAAAACCACGGCAAGAAATACGCTGTGATCGTCAACGAGTTCGGCGAGATCGGTATCGACAACGATCTCATCATCGGCGCGGATGAAGAAGTTTTCGAGATGAACAACGGCTGCGTCTGCTGCACTGTCCGCGGCGACCTCGTGCGCATTCTCGATGGTCTCATGAAGCGCAAGGGCAAGTTCGACGCGATCATCGTCGAGACCACGGGCCTCGCCGATCCCGCCCCGGTGGCGCAGACCTTCTTCGTCGACGAGGACGTGCAGGCCCATGCACGGCTCGACGCGGTGGTGACCGTGGCCGATGCCAAATGGCTGAGCGACCGCCTTAAGGACGCGCCGGAAGCCAAGAACCAGATCGCCTTTGCCGATGTCATCGTGCTGAACAAGATCGATCTCGTGTCGAAGCCCGAGCTCGCCGAAGTCGAGGCGCGCATTCGCGCCATCAACCCCTATGCGAAGCTGCACAAGACCGAACGCGCGCAGGTGAAGCTGTCCGATGTGCTGGAGCGTGGCGCCTTCGATCTCGATCGCATTCTGGAGATCGAACCGGAATTCCTCAATGCGGACGACGGTCACGATCATCATGACCACGATCACGGCCATCATCACCATCATGATCACGGCCACGGTGGTCTGAAGCACTATCACGACGAGGATATGCACTCGATGTCGCTGCGTACCGACAAGGCGCTCGATGCCTCGACCTTCATGCCCTGGCTGCAGGACCTGATGGCCAAGGAGGGCGGCAAGATTTTACGCTCCAAGGGCATCCTGTCGTTCTCCGGCGATGACGAGCGCTATGTCTTCCAGGGCGTCCACATGATGCTCGAAGGCGATCATCAGCGGCCGTGGAAGGACGGCGAGAAGCGCGAAAGCCGTCTTGTCTTTATCGGTCGCGATCTGCCCGAGCAGCTGATCCGCGACGGCTTCGAACGCTGCATCCCCGCCTGATGATGTCCGATTTCAATCCGCTGCAGGAGCAGGAATCCATCGTCTCGGTCACCGACCGCGTGTTGCCGGTGGCCATCGGTGCATCGGTCACATCAGTGCATTTTCTCGGCGACAAGGCAGCCTTTGTCGGCGCCGAAGAGAAAGTCACGCTGGTCGATCCGGCGGGTGCGATGTCGCCCGTCGAGGTCGCATTCGGTGGCATCCTGTGCTCGACCTCCGACGGCAAGCGCGTCGTCATGGGCTGTGACGACGGCAAGGTCGTCGTGCTCGATCGCGACGGCACAGTCTCGACCTTTGCGACCGACGCCAAACGGCGCTGGATCGACAGTGTTGCGCTGCATCCCGATGGCGCTGTGGCGTGGTCGGCGGGCAAGACGGCCTTCGTGCAGGCGCCGAAGGGCGAGGTGAAATTCTTCGAGGTGCCGTCGACCGTTGGCGGCCTTGCATTCGCGCCCAAAGGTCTGCGGCTCGCGATAGCCCACTACAACGGCGTGACGCTGTGGTTTCCCAACATGGCCGGCAATGCCGAAGTGCTGGAATGGGCCGGTTCGCATCTCGGCGTGACATTCAGCCCGGACAACAAGTTTCTGGTCACCGCGATGCATGAGCCGGCGCTGCATGGCTGGCGTCTCGTCGACGGCAAGCACATGCGCATGACCGGCTATCCCGCACGCGTGCGCTCGATTTCCTGGAGCGCCGGTGGCAAGGGTCTCGCGACCTCGGGCGCGGATACGGTCATCATCTGGCCGTTCGCGAGCAAGGACGGCCCGATGGGCAAGGAGCCGGCAATGCTGGCGCCGCTCAAGGCCAAGGTCACCATGGTGGCCTGTCATCCCAAGCAGGACATCCTGGCCGCCGGTTACAGTGACGGCACCATCCTGATGGTCCGCATGACCGATGGCGCCGAGATTCTGGTGCGGCCCAACAAGGGGCAGCCCGTCAGCGCGCTGGCCTGGAATGCCAAGGGTACGCTGCTGGCCTTCGCCGATCAGGACGGCGACGCGGGATTGCTGGAGCTGTAGTTCTTTCACCTCCCCTGTGGGGAGAGGGAGTTCACGACGGTCGGTGCGAGGCGGCATTGTCATCCGCCCGTCACTTCCTGTACGCATGCAGACATCATGCGATTTTTGGCAACATTCCAGACCTACGACTTCCTCGACACGCTGCTCAGCCTGGCCACGGCCTTTGTGCTGGGCACGCTGATCGGTGCTGAGCGACAATATCGCCAGCGCACCGCGGGCCTGCGCACCAATGTGTTGGTGGCGCTCGGGGCGGCCGCTTTCGTCGATCTCGCAATGCAGCTGCACGGTGCCGATGGCGCGGTGCGCGTGATCGCCTATGTCGTCTCCGGCATCGGCTTTCTCGGTGCGGGCGTCATCATGAAGGAAGGCACCAATGTGCGCGGCCTCAATACGGCGGCGACGCTGTGGAGTTCGGCCGCGGTGGGCTCCTGCGCCGGCGCGGACATGATCGCACAGGCTATCGCGCTTACGTTTTTCGTGCTGGCCGGCAATACGCTGCTGCGGCCGCTGGTCAATGCGATCAACCGGGCGCCGCTGGACGCGAAGTCGTCGGAAGTGACCTATTACGTGCGGCTCACGGTCTCGCCCGAGGTGGTACCCGAGATGCGCGAGCGCCTGCAGGAGGCGCTGGAAGCCGCAAAATATCCGGTCGGCGATGTCGATGTGATCGAGCAGAGCGACACCCAGCAGGAGATCGTGGCCACGCTGGTCTCGACGGCCGTCGATCCCAAGGAGCTGGATGCCGTGGCCGCCCGGCTCGAGGCGTATGCCGGCGTGCGCAACGCCACATGGGACGTCAGCACCAAGGACTAGTCGTCCAAAGGAAGTCCAGGGCGCCATCGGCGATCTGCGACTTCCGGCTCGGGAACTTTGGCGGCCGGCTCCCGTTGTCACCGCACATTAACTGCGGTGGATGCCATGATCCCGACGACCCAGACGCGCGTGTTCCGGACGTATTTCACGATCGCGATCTTGGCGACCGCAGCAGGATTGGGCGCATCGACGTCGGCAATGGCGCGGCTCACGCTGACGCCACCATCCGCTCGATTTGCCCAGGCGACGCCGCCACTGCAGTCGACGCCTGGTGCCGAAAACAAGCCGTCGGCCCCCGCAGAACCCGCGACCACCGGCCAGCGCCCGCAGGAAACGCCGCCGCAGCCGGCGCGTCCGGATGCAGAAGCACGCGATGCCGGCGCCAAGCCGGCGCTGCCGCCGGCGCCGGCGGAGAAAACGGCGCCGCCGATCACCACGAAATAGCGGAGCTTTCCAGGTCGCTGTCAAAGTCCCTCATGGTGAGGAGGCGCGTTTGCGCCGTCTCGAACCATGAGGCCGGGTTCTCTCAGTGTGCCGCCATCCTTCGAGACGCGCGCGAAGAGCGCGCTCCTCAGGATGAGGACGGTGTTTGTTGACGCTGCCCGCACAATAGTCTCGCCAGTTTCATCGACCGCCTTCATACTCCCTGCCAACAGTTTCATAGGGGGCACCATGAAGATCGAAGATATCAGGCGTAACGCCTATTCGATGCCGCTGACCAATCCGTCATTTCCGCGCGGGCCCTACAAATTCTACGACCGCGAATATTTCATCATCAGCTATCGCACCGACATGGACGCGCTGCAGGCCGTGGTGCCGGAGCCGCTTGAGATCGTCGACAATATCGTGAAATACGAATTCATCCGCATGCCGGATTCCACCGGCTTCGGCGACTACACCGAAACCGGGCAGGCGATTCCGGTCCGCCTCAACGGCGTCGAGGGCGTCTATATCCACTCGATGTATCTCGACGACGATGCGCCGATTGCCGGTGGCCGCGAGCTCTGGGGCTTCCCGAAGAAGCGCGCGACCCCGAAGATCGTGGTGGAGAGCGACGTGCTGGTCGGCACGCTGCATTACGGCTCGGTGCTCTGCGCGTCAGGCACCATGGGCTACAAGCACCGGCCGGTGGATCATGATACAGTGATGCATGCGCTGACGGTGCCGAACTTTATTCTGAAGATCATCCCGCATGTCGATGGCACGCCGCGCATCTGCGAGCTGGTGCGCTATCACCTGGAAGAGATCAATCTCAAGGAAGCCTGGACCGGGCCTGCGGCGCTCGGCCTGTTTCCACATGCGCTCGCGGATGTGGCGCGGTTGCCGGTGAAGGAAGTCGTGTCGGCGCTGCACTTCAAGTGCGACCTGACGCTGGGGCTGGGCGAAGTGGCGTTTGATTATCTGGCCAAATAGGAAGCGGGCGCCTCTGCCCGACCCTCATGGTGAGGAGGCGTTCTTGCGCCGTCTCGAACCATGAGGCCGAGGTGTCGAAGTGTGCGGCCATCCTTCGAGACGGCGCTGAAGAAGCGCCTCCTCAGGATGAGGGCTGAGCATGTGGTGGTTTCCGTAAGTGAGGTAACTTGCGTCGAGCAAGTTGCTTTAATATCGCGAAGTCGCCACGGATCAGCGCTTCTTTCTTCGCCCTGCTCCAGCGCTTGAGTTTACGCTCATTCTCGATCGCGTCGGTGATGCGCTCAAACCATTGCGAATACAACAGTTCGACAGGTCTGCGTGTAGACGTATAGCCGGGAAAGGTGCCGGCGTTGTGCTGGGCTATTCTGATGTCGAGCGAGGTGCGTGTGATGCCGATATAATAACTCCCGTCGGCACACCTCACGATATAGAGAAACGCACCGTCCAGCATGGATCGGCTCCATTTTCTGAGAAATTGAAAGTTCCAATCTCGAGAATGGAGCAGTCGTTCGCACTGTCAAGTTGCTCTGCAGCCCAACCCCTCATGGTGAGGAGGCGCTTCTTCAGCGCCGTCTCGAACCATGAGGGCACGGAGCCGGAGCCCGCGGCCATCCTTCGAGACGCAAATGGCGGCTGCGAGATGCAGCCGCCATTTGCTCCTCAGGATGAGGGCGGAGTGTTCGCTACCGCACCAGCACGTTCTTGAACTGCCACGGATCGCTCGTGTCGATATCTTCCGGGAACAGGCCCGGGCGGCCTTCGAGCGGCGTCCAGTCGGTGTAGTAGCCCTTCACCGGGCCGAGATAGGGTGTCTGGATCTCCAGCAGACGCTCGAAGTCGATCTCGTCGGCCTCGACGATACCTTCCGTCGGATGCTCCAGCGCCCAGACCATGCCGCCGAGCACGGCCGAGGTCACCTGCAGGCCGGTGGCGTTCTGATAGGGCGCGAGTTCACGCGTCTCCTCGATGGAGAGCTGTGAGCCGAACCAGTAGGCATTGTTGTCGTGGCCGTAGAGCAGCACACCGAGTTCGTCGATACCGTCGACGATTTCGTTTTCGTCGAGGATGTGGTGCTTCGTCTGCATCTTGCCGGAGCCGAACATCTCGTGCAGCGACAGCACCGCATCGTCCGCCGGGTGATAGGCATAGTGGCAGGTCGGCCGGAACACCGCGGTGCCCGACGCGTCACGCACCGTGAAATAATCGGAGATCGAGATCGACTCGTTGTGGGTGACGAGGAAGCCGTATTGCGCGCCGCGCGTCGGGCACCAGGTGCGCACGCGCGTATTGGCGCCGGGCTGCATCAGGTAGATCGCAGCGCCGCAGCCGGCCTCATGGGTGTGTGCATTCTCCGGCATCCACTTTTCATGGGTGCCCCAGCCGAGTTCGGACGGCTGCACGCCTTCCGAGAGGAAGCCTTCGACCGACCAGGTGTTGACGAAGACCTCCGGCGGCTTCGGCGACTTGGAGCGTTGCGTGTCGCGCTCAGCGATGTGGACGCCCTTGATGCCGGCCTGCCGCATCAGGTCCGCCCATTCGGCCTTGGTCTTCGGCTGCGGGGCATTGAGCTTCAGGTCGGAAGCGACATTCAGCAGCGCCTGCTTGACGAAGAAGGAGACCATGCCGGGATTGGCGCCGCAGCAGGAGACGGCCGTGGTCGAGCCGGCCTTGCGGGCCTTCTTGGCGGCCAGCGTCGTTTCGCGCAAAGCGTAGTTGGAGCGCGCTTCGGCGCCCTTCGATGCGTCGAAATAGAAGCCGAGCCAGGGCTCGTTGACCGTGTCGATGTAGAGCGCGCCGAGCTCGTTGCAGAGCTCCATGATATCGACCGAGCCGGTATCGACCGACAGGTTGACGCAAAAACCCTGGCCGCCGCCCTCAGTGAGGAGGGGCGTCAGCAGTTCGCGATAATTCTCCCTGGTCAGCCCCTGCTGGATGAAGCGCAGACCATGCTTGTCGCACAGCGCCTTGCGGCCCTCATCCTTGGGGTCGAGCACGGTGATGCGCGACTTGTCGTAGTCGAGATGCCGCTCGATCATCGGCACCATGCCCTTGCCGATCGAGCCGAAGCCGACGATCACGATGGGGCCAGTGATCTTCGCGTAGATCGGCGAGGCGGGGGATGAGGACATCAGCTTCTAACTCCAGACAGGATCAAGATGAACGCGCTGCGTCGTGCGCGGTTGGGAAAGGACAGTGACGATGTGACATCAGAATGAAATTTCGGGAATGAAATCTCGATGCCGGTATTAAATGCAGCTCAGCGCCGTATGCCGACCGAGAGAACGGTCAGCGAACGTGGTTCCCCCGAGGGCGTCTCGAATGTAATGGACTGCCCCGCAGAAAGGCCGATAAGCGCGGCTCCGATCGGGGTCAATACCGAAATTCGCCCGGTGTCCACGTCGGCGGAGGTCGGATAGACCAGTGTGACGTGCTTTTCCTGCCCGCTGATATCGTCGCGGAACGTCACATCGGACTCCATGCCGACGATTCCGGGCAATGGATGAGTGTCGGGCACGATCGTCGCGCGCTCAACTTCGCCGGCCAGAAAGTCGGCGGTCACAGGGTATTTCTCTGCAGCGGCCTCGGCCAGTACGCCGAGACGCTCACGGTCGCTGCGGCGGAGTGTGATGGGCGGCAGCTCAGTGCGAAGGGAATGGATCATGGGTTTCACAGCCAAATGACGCCCGGCGCGCAAAGCGCCCGAGCATGCCAAGAATGATGAGGATGTTGAAATCGAACAAGCCCGGACGGCGCGCGCGCGTGCGCCCGGGTCACATTCCTGCTTGAAGGTGACCGGCGCGGAGCAGTAAGCGGTTGCGGGGCAGGTTCGTCATGATGGCCGAAACCTATGTATCCTGCAGTGAAAGTCAACCGGCGATGGCGCCGTTGCTAGCAGCGACGTCAAACGGGTGTGTCTGACGCGCGGTTGACGATCAGCTGCGCCGCTTGGCGGTGACTTCGATTTCGACTTTCATCTCGGGCTTGTAGAGCCCGGAGACCACGAGGAGCGTGGCAGCGGGCCTGATCTCGCCGAGATGCGCACCGGTCACCGCGAACACCTTGTCGGCGTCGCTGGCGTCGGTGATGTAGTAGATCGCGCGCACGATATCGGCCATGGCAAAGCCGGCCTCCTTCAGTGCGGCTTCAATGGTCTTGAAGCAGTTCTGTGTCTGTGCCGTGATATCTGCCGGCAAGATCATGGTGGTGTAATCGTAGCCGGTGGTTCCGGACACGAAGCAGAAATCGCCGTCGACCACCGCACGGCTGTAGCCAGCGGTCTTTTCGAATGGCGATCCGGTGGAAATCAGTTTGCGCGTCATTACCGGGCTCTCCTGCGGAGGTGAGCTCCGCAATGCCGTGTCTTGGTGGTCAAATCAAGCCGCGTGGGCCAGATCGGCAGGCTCAGCAGCCTTGCGGACCCATTTACCGCTTCCGAAGATGATGCCGCGGGCGCCATCCAGCGCTCCGGGCTTCAGCTCGAGGCCGAGCAGGCGATCACGCTCGAACGGCCCGGGCAGCGCCAGCGCGGCCAACCTGTCCGGCGAGAATCCGAAACGCTCGTAATAGGGGGCGTCGCCGAGCAGCACGATGGCGCCATGGCCGCGCGCCGAGGCCTCGGCGATCGCGTGATTCATCAACGCGGCGCCAAGGCCAAGGTCGCGGGCACCCGGATCGACCGCCAGGGGGCCGAGCATCAGTGCAGCTCGGCCCCCGGCGTCGACATGCCAAAGCCTGATCGTGCCGACCAGCCTGCCTTGCGCCACCGCCGAGAAGGCCAGGCCTTCGGCGGGCAGTCGTCCGTCACGCAGTCGCTGGCAGGTGCGGGCATGGCGCGAAGCGCCGAAGCACACATCCAGCAGAGATTCACGGGCGGCGACGTCGGAGCCACGTTCCGCACGGATCTCGTACGAAGGGGCTGCGATGGGCAAAGCAACAGTGTTGTTGGTGGCGGTCTCGTGCAGATCGGTCATGGCATGTCGGTCCCCACTCCGTTTTTCACACGGAGTGTTGTCATCCAGAATTGGAAGGTGACGGGATGAGAGCCGGCGGGCCGGCTCTCCGATTAGTCATATCCGGGGTGGATGCCGGATATAGTGAGCGAAGTCAGATTTGCAACGCTCAGATATGGAAGGTGCGGAGCGGCGGGAAGCCGTTGAACGCCACTGCCGAGTAGGTCGACGTATAGGCGCCGGTGCCTTCGATCAGCAGCTTGTCGCCGATCTCGAGAGTCACGGGCAGCGGATACGGCAGCTTCTCATACATCACGTCGGCCGAATCGCAGGTCGGGCCGGCGAGCACGCAGGGCGTCATCTCGGCGCCGTCATGCGGCGTCTTGATGGCGTAGCGGATCGACTCGTCCATGGTCTCGGCGAGACCGCCGAACTTGCCAATGTCCAGGTAAACCCAGCGCACATCGTCCTCGTCGCTCTTCTTCGAGATCAGAACGACTTCGGCTTCGATGATGCCGGCATTGCCGACCATGCCGCGGCCCGGCTCGATGATGGTCTCCGGGATCGCGTTGCCGAAATGCTTGCGCAGCGCACGGAAGATCGAACGGCCGTACTGCACGACCGCCGGGACTTCCTTGAGGTACTTGGTCGGGAAGCCGCCGCCCATATTGACCATGGAGAGGTTGATCCCGCGCTCGGCGCAGTCACGGAACACCGACGAGGCCATTGCCAGCGCACGGTCCCATGCCTTCACCTTGCGCTGCTGCGAGCCGACATGGAATGAAATGCCATAGGGCTCCAGGCCAAGACGCTTGGCGAGGTCCAGCACGTCGACAGCCATTTCCGGATCGCAGCCGAACTTGCGCGACAGCGGCCACTCGGCGCCGGCGCAATCGTAGAGAATGCGGCAGAACACGCGGGCGCCAGGAGCTGCACGCGCGATCTTCTCGACCTCAGCGGCGCAATCGACCGAGAACAGGCCGATGCCGAGCGCGTGGGCGCGCGCGATATCGCGTTCCTTCTTGATGGTGTTGCCGAAGGAGATGCGGTCCGGCGTGGCGCCAGCGTCGAGCGCCATCTGGATTTCCTGCACCGACGCACAGTCGAAGCACGAGCCCATCGAGGCGAGCAGCGACAGCACTTCCGGCGCCGGGTTTGCCTTCACCGCGTAGAACACGCGGCTATCAGGCAAAGCCTTCGCAAAGCTCTGGAAGTTGTCGCGCACGACTTCGAGGTCGACGACGAGGCACGGCTCGACATCGGTGCCCTCGTTGCGGCGGGCGCGGAGGAATTCCTGAATACGTTCGGTCATAGCACTCTCCCAAACGGCCCCGCGAAAGGGTCACGTTCAAAAAATGATGACGGTTCAGCGCTTTCGGACCCAGGCACGCGATGGAGGCGTGACAAAGCCAAAAGTACAGACCGTAAGTGCTGCCGTGGATTGGTTGGGGGTGACCCTACCGCACACCTGGCAATGAAGGACAAGCCTCTTCGGTATTCGCGCTGGCTGTTGGAAAGCCAGCAGAGACCAAAAAAGCCCGCTCCGTCGTTGCTTTAAGTCGCGTCCCCCGTTGAGAACGAGGTGCGCCGGTTCGCCTCCGGCTGCCAGTCACGGTTGCAAAGAACAAAGTCACCTTCAACGGCATCTCTGGAGAGAGATGCTGGCCTTTCGCAAAACTCCGCGAACGACCCTCGGCTTCTTCGTCCCTTGGCGGCTGTCCGGCCTCTTGTCCGGATACCTACCGACTGACACACGACCACAGGCACGTGCGAAATTGGGCAAGACCGGAAATAGGTTCTTTGACCCTGACACGCAACAATTTTTTTGGGCTGTGGGGCATTTTATTCAACGCCATCGCGCAGCGTTGCAAACGAGACGCACTCAGCGCGCTCAACATGAACGGATGTTAAGTTCGGTTAAGGAATTGGCGTAGTCTGGGGCTGGCGTGGAGTGCTGAACTACACCAGCGTCATGGTCCTGTAGTCGTCCTCTCGTGCGGCTGTCATCTCGCTCTCGGTGTCTTCTTCCGCGAGAGGAAGGATCTCGTAAACGCTACAGCTAGCGACGAATCACGAGCAGCCCGGGTGACTGGCGTTCGACTCAAGCACCCAGTTGGGCGCCCGGCCGGGCGATGACAGTCGAGTGTGAGGAAGCCGGAGAGTGGAGCTGCGCGAGCACGCAGCGATCAGCCGCGGCGGGTGAACGGCTCGATCCGTGCGGCGGTGCGCAGGAAGGCGACCATGATGGCGACGCCGCACAGGAACAGGCAAACCTGCAGGATGTGCTCGCCGGTGGTGGAGAGGCCGAACAGGATCGACAGCGCCCAGCCGCCCGCGAAGGCGGCGCCGAACACTTCCGCGCCGATCAGGATCGCCGCCGAGATGACGGTGATGACGCTGGGCCAGTAGATACGGCGAGGGGCGGTGGAGGTGGTCATAATCTCAAGGTCCTGTTTCGGGCCGCAATCTAACGAAAAAGCCTGCTGCGGCAAGCACTAAAGGGCCCAAAAAAGCCCCATCGCGTGGTATAGATCGACGCATTCTATGGGCTTCAAAGCAGGATTTCTTATGTCAGAAACGTCGGTCTCGCCGGTTGCGTCGAAAGGTCTCGAAAATCCGCTTCTGAAAGCCTGGCAGACCCCGTTCGAGACCCCGCCGTTCGACGAGATCAAGCCCGAGCACTTCATGCCGGCCTTCGAACAGGCGTTTTTCGACCATTCGGCCGAGATTGCCGCGATCGTGAACGATCCGGCCGCGCCTGACTTTGCCAATACGATCACGGCGCTGGAGCGCTCCGGCAAGTTGCTCAGCCGTGTGGCATCGGTGTTCTACGATCTGGTGTCGGCGCATTCCAATCCGGCGATCCTGGAGATCGACAAGGACGTGTCGTCGCGGATGGCGCGGCACTGGAATCCGATCATGATGAATGCCGTGTTGTTCGGCCGCATCGTGGCGTTGCACGACAAACGCGCCGAGCTCGGCCTCACCACCGAACAGATGCGTCTCCTGGAGCGGACCTATACCCGCTTCCACCGCTCCGGCGCCGGCCTCGACGAGACCGCCAAGGCGCGAATGGCCGAGATCAACGAGCGTCTCGCGCATCTCGGCACCAGTTTCAGCCATCATCTGCTCGGCGACGAGCAGGAGTGGTTCATGGAGCTGGGCGAAGGCGATCTCGATGGGCTCGCCGAGAGCTTCGTCGCCTCTGCCAGGGCCTCGGCTGACGAGCGCGGCATGACTGGCAAGGCGATCATCACCACGTCGCGGTCCTCGATGGAGCCGTTCCTGAAAAGCGCGGCGCGGCGCGACCTGCGCGAGAGGGCCTACAAGGCCTTCATCCAGCGCGGCAACAATGGCAACGCCAACGACAACAACGAGACCATCGTCGAAATCCTGAAGCTGCGCGAGGAGACCGCGAAGATCCTGGGCTTCCCGACCTTCGCGGCCTATCGCCTGGAAGACTCCATGGCGAAGACGCCGGAGGCCGTGCGCGGTCTGCTGGAGCGGGTCTGGAAGCCGGCGCGTGCCCGCGCGCTGGCCGATCGCGATGCGCTGCAGGAGCTGATCGCGGAGGAGGGCGGCAACTTCAAGCTCGCCGCCTGGGATTGGCGCTATTACGCCGAAAAGCTGCGCCAGCGCCGCGCCAATTTCGATGATGCGGCGATCAAGCCTTATCTGACCCTCGACAACATGATCGCGGCGCAATTCGACACCGCGACGCGCTTGTTCGGTATCACCTTCGCCGAGCGCAAGGACGTGCCGGTCTGGCATCCGGACGTCCGCGTCTGGGAGGTCAAGGACGCCTCGGGCGCGCTCAAGGCCATCTTCTATGGCGACTACTTCGCCCGCCCGTCGAAGCGCTCCGGCGCCTGGATGACCTCGCTGCGCGACCAGCAGAAGCTTGACGGCGACGTCGCACCGCTGGTGCTGAACATCTGCAACTTCGCCAAGGGCACCGACGGCCAGCCATCGCTGCTGTCGCCGGACGACGCGCGCACGCTGTTCCATGAATTCGGCCATGGCCTGCACGGCATGCTGTCCAACGTCACCTATCCCTCGCTGTCGGGGACGTCGGTGTTCACCGACTTCGTCGAACTGCCGTCGCAACTCTATGAACACTGGCAGGAGCAGCCGCAGGTGCTGCAGACCTTCGCCAAGCACTACCAGACCGATGAGCCGCTGCCCGACGATCTGCTGAAACGGTTCATCGCTGCCCGCAAGTTCAACCAGGGCTTTGCCACGGTGGAGTTTGTGTCGTCGGCGCTGATCGATCTTGAATTCCATACCCAGCCGGCCTCGGCCTCCGCCGATGTCGCGGCCTTCGAGAAGAAGGAGCTGGAGAAGATCGGCATGCCCGAGGAAATCGCGCTGCGACACCGGCCGACGCAGTTCGGGCACATCTTCTCCGGCGATCACTACGCGTCTGGCTACTACAGCTACATGTGGTCCGAAGTGATGGATGCGGACGCCTTCGGCGCCTTCGAGGAAGCCGGCAACATCTTCGATCCCGCAGTGGCCAAGCGGCTGCATGACGACATCTATTCGTCGGGCGGTTCGGTTGATCCGGAGGCGGCCTATATAGCGTTCCGCGGCCGTGCCCCCGCGCCGGATGCGCTGCTGCGGCGGCGCGGGTTGCTGGAAGAGCCTGAGGCGGCGTGAGGTGATGCTTCTGATGAACCGCTTTTTGGGTTTGATCGCGATCATGACTGCGCTGGCCAGCGGCATCACTGCTGCCTCCGCCCACCCGCATGTCTTCGTCACGGCATCGAGCGAATTGATCTACGCGCCGGATGGCACCATCACCGGCGTGCGCCATGCCTGGGTGTTCGACGACATGTTCTCGACCTATGCGCTGCAGGGCATCGAGAGCAAGACAAAGGGCGTCTATACCCGCGAGGAACTGGCGCCGCTGGCACAGACCAATGTGGAGTCGCTGAAGGAATTCGCCTTCTTCACCTTCGCCAAGGTGGAAGGCAAGAAGCAGCGCTTCAACGATCCCGTCGACTATTATCTGGAGAAGCGTGACGCCGCGCTGGTGCTGCACTTCACGCTGCCGTTCAAGACACCGTTCAAGGCCAAGAAGATGGAACTCGAAATCTTCGATCCGAGCTTCTTCGTCGATTTCGGCCTCGAGAAGAAAGACCCCATCAAGCTGGCCGGCGCGCCGGCCTCCTGCACGATGGCGATCCAGCGCCCGTCGGACGGCGCCGCCAAGGCGCAGACCATGAATGAAGACACTTTCATGAATGGCGAGAACAGCAATTACGGCGCCATGTTCGCCAACAAGATCACGGTCGATTGCCCATGAGTGTAACTTCATCGACAGGTTTCTCCCCGCGTCATGCCCGGGCTTGTCCCGGGCATCCACGTCTAGACACCGGCATCCGGAAGACGTGGATGGCCGGAACAAGCCCGGCCATGACGAGCGGATGGAGTGTCGTTCTTGTTTGTGCGGCAGTGCTGGTCGTCGCCGCCATGACCGACGCTTCGCTGCATCACGCTCTCGCGCAGAACCCGTTCGGTGCGCCGAAGGGTGTGCCGGACTCACAAGTTGGCGGCATCATTGGCTGGCTCCTGACGAAGCAGTCCGAATTCTATCGCGCGATGTCGGCGACCATCCGTGCCGCCAAGTCCGACGGCAGCGCGGTGTGGACGCTGCTGGCGATTTCCTTTGCTTACGGCATCTTCCACGCCGCCGGACCCGGGCACGGCAAGGCGGTGATCTCGTCCTATCTGGTCGCCAATGAAGAGACGGCCAAGCGCGGCATTGCGCTGTCCTTCGTCTCGGCGCTGATGCAGGCGCTGGTGGCGGTATTGATCGTCGGCATCGGCGCCTGGCTGCTGAATGTTACGGCCAAGACCATGTGCAGCACCGAGCGCTGGGTGGAGATCGCCAGCTATGGGCTGATTGCGGCGTTCGGCGCGCGTTTGGTCTGGAGCAAGGGGCGCGGGTTCTTCCGCGCCTTGCGGCCGTCGCTGCCGGCTGCGGGGGCGCAGCTCGCGATGGCGCATGCTAGCGCGTCCGCGCATTCCCACGATCATGGCCATGACCACCATCACCACGAGCACGCTCACGGCCACGCGCATGCTCATGCGCACGCCCATACGGCGCATGCCGAGGCGACGGCTTCAGCGCATGCGCACCATGACCACAGTCATCACGATCACGTTCATGACGAGCATTGCGGCCATTCCCACGGTCCGACGCCTGATCAGCTCGCAGGCCCCGGTGGCTGGGCGCGCGGACTGTCGGCCGTGTTCACGGTAGGCATCCGGCCATGCTCGGGCGCGATCCTCGTGCTGGTCTTTGCGCTGGCGCAGGGCATGTTCTGGGCCGGCATCGCGGCCACCTTCGTGATGGGCCTGGGAACCGCGATTACCGTGGCAACCATCGCCGTCATCGCCGTCTCCGCCAAGGGTCTCGCCGGCCGTCTGGCCGGTGGCCGCGACGGCAGCGGCGCGCTGGTCATGCGGGGGATCGAGTTCGGCGCCGCCGCGCTGGTGATGCTGTTCGGCGTCGGCCTGCTGCTGGGCTATGTCGCGGCCGAACGCGTCACCTGTTTCTGATCGCTGTCCTGCCCGTGATGGACAGTCCGTCGTCTTGACAAGCTCCAGCCAAAGCGCGAAGCCACCGGCATCATGACAAATGTCGTCTCCCTCGAGCAGCCACCGGCCTCCACCCTGGAGATACCGGAACGTGTCGGCGTCTTGCTGGTCAATCTCGGAACTCCCGACACCGCGGATACCCGCGGCGTGCGCGTCTATCTCAGAGAGTTCCTGTCCGATCCGCGCGTGATCGAGAACCAGGGCCTGCTATGGAAGCTGATCCTCAATGGCATCATCCTGACCACGCGGCCGCGCCGCAAAGCCAAGGACTATCTGAAGATCTGGAACACGGAGAAAAACGAATCTCCGTTGAAGACGATCACGCGTGCGCAGTCCGACAAGCTCGCGGCGTCACTCGATAGCCATACCCATCTCTTGGTGGATTGGGCGATGCGCTACGGCAATCCGTCGATCCGTTCCCGCATCGCTGACCTGACTGCAAAGGGCTGCAACCGCATTCTGGTGGTGCCGCTGTATCCGCAGTATTCGGCCGCGACCTCTGCGACCGTCTGCGACGAAGTGTTCCGCGTGCTCGGCACCATGCGGGCGCAGCCGACCCTGCGGGTCACGCCGCCTTATTATGATGAGCCGGATTATATCGGCGCGCTGGTGATCTCGATCGAGAAGCATCTGGCGACGCTGTCATTCGTGCCGGAAATGATCGTGGCGTCGTTCCACGGCATGCCGCAGAAATACATCGACAAGGGCGACCCTTATCAGGCGCAATGCGTGGCCACGACCGAAGCGCTGCGCAAACGGCTTGGGCCGGATGCGCCGAAGCTGCTGCTGACTTTCCAGTCCCGTTTCGGCTTCGATGCCTGGCTTCAGCCCTATACGGACAAGACCATCGAGCAACTCGCCAAGGACGGCGTGCGTCGCATTGCCGTCGTAATGCCTGGCTTCTCGGCCGACTGCCTGGAGACGCTGGAAGAAATCGCGCAGGAGAATTGCGAGATCTTCATGCATAATGGCGGCGAGCAATTCTCTGCGATCCCCTGCCTCAACGACAGCGACGAGGGCATGGACACGATCCGCCAGCTTGTGCTGCGCGAGCTGCAGGGCTGGATCTAGAAGCGCAACAAACTCAGTCCTCATCCTGAGGAGCGGCCATCTGGCCGCGTCTCGAAGGATGACGCCGTCATGAACAACTCCTGGTTCGAGACGGCGCAAGAGCGCCTCCTCACCATGAGGGACGTACTTTCGGTACCTGCTCTCGCTTTTCCCGATTTCGAACCTTAAAATCCTCCACGCCGACAAAACAACGAGGCGCCATATGTTGCGCGTCCATTTTGCCGCAGGGAGACTTTGATGTCCGGTTACGACATTTTCGCCATCGCCGTTGTACTGCTGATCATCTTCACGCTGTTTGCCGGCGTGAAGACCGTGCCGCAGGGCTATGACTGGACCATCGAGCGCTTCGGCAAATTCACCCGTACGCTGTCGCCAGGCCTCAACCTCATCATTCCGTATTTCGACCGCGTCGGTCGCAAGATGAACATGATGGAGCAGGTGATTAGCATCCCCGAGCAGGAAGTGATCACCAAGGACAACGCCACCGTCACCGTGGACGGCGTCGCGTTCTTCCAGGTGTTCGACGCGGCCAAGGCAAGCTACGAAGTGTCCGACCTCAATCAGGCGATCATCGTGCTGACCATGACCAACATCCGTTCGGTGATGGGCTCGATGGATCTCGATCAGGTGCTGTCGCATCGCGATGAGATCAATGAGCGGTTGCTGCGCGTCGTCGATGCCGCGGTGTCGCCATGGGGCCTCAAGGTCAACCGTATCGAGATCAAGGACATCGTGCCGCCCGCCGATCTGGTCGAGGCGATGGGCCGGCAGATGAAGGCCGAGCGCGTCAAGCGCGCCGACATTCTGCAGGCTGAGGGTCAGCGCCAGTCGGAAATTCTCCGTGCCGAAGGTGCCAAGCAGGGCCAGATCCTGCAGGCCGAAGGTCGCCGCGAGGCTGCGTTCCGTGACGCCGAGGCACGCGAGCGTTCCGCAGAGGCCGAAGCCAACGCAACGCGGGTGGTGTCGGAGGCGATTTCGAAGGGTGACGTTGCGGCGCTGAATTACTTCATCGCCGACAAATACATCAAGGCGTTCGGCCAGCTTGCGGAATCGCCGAACCAGAAGGTCATCATGCTGCCGGTGGAAGCCATGAGCATGCTGGGCTCGCTGGCCGGTATCGGCGAGATCGCCAAGGCGACCTTTGGCGAGAACTCGACCTCGGCCCAGGCTGCGGCGCGCCGCAGCGGATCAGTGCCGCCGGCGGGTACAACGCCGCCGCGCAGCTAGGGATTTCGCAATGACCGAAATGTTCGTCACGTTGGGGAGCTGGAACTGGTTGATCTTCGGCGTGCTTCTGATGGCGCTGGAGCTGCTGGCGCCCGGCGTCTTCATGTTCTGGCTCGGGCTGTCCGCGTTTCTCGTCGGCGTGCTCTCCTTCATCGTCACGCCGTCCTGGCAAGTGCAGATCCTGCTGTTCGGATTGTTCGCCGTTGCCGCCGTGCCGTTGTGGCGGCGGATCGCGCGCCAGAAGCCCGGCGCCAATCCGAATCCGTTCCTCAACAAGCGCAGCGACGCGCTGGTCGGCCGTGTCTGCACGCTGGATCGGCCGATCATGGACGGCGAGGGCATCGTGCGCATCGACGACACGGTCTGGCGCGTCAGTGGCCCGGATACGCCGGCTGGGACGCGGGTAAAGATCGTGAAGGCGGATGGGGCCAGTCTGACGGTGGACGTGGCCTGATCAGTCAGCCGCCAGCGATTTGCTCCACCGCTCCGCAAAGTGATGCAGTGGCAGGAAGGTGTCCTGCAACTCCCGGCCTGTATCCGTCAGCCCATAGCCGTCCGGCTGCAGCGCGATCAGACCCGCGTCTCTGAGATCGCTCAGGCGTGCCTGGAGAACGGTAGGGGAGGCGTCGTCGCAAGCCTCGCGCAGCGCCCGCGAGGTCAGGGAGCGCTCACGCAACTCCCAGAGAATGCGCAGCGTCCAGCGCCGGCCCAGCAGGTCGAGCAGCGCCATGATCGGTCGGCCGGTCGTTGAGCCGCGCACACCGCGTCTGGGCGGCTTGGAAACGGACTTTGCCATCACATTACTCTCTTGCAGGGCGCTACAAAATATGTAGCATGTCGCTACGATTATTGTAGCGCAGGAGTTGGGCATGTCACGCATCGCGCCGCTGCAGCCGCCTTATGCTTCCGACATTCAGACGCAATTCGATGCGATCATGCGCGGGGCGCCGCCGCTGATGCTGTTTCGCGTGATCGCCGGTCATCCGAGGGCATGGAGCAAATTTCGCGCAGCTGGCCTGCTTGATCGCGGACCGCTGTCGCTGCGGGAGCGCGAGATTGTCATAGATCGCACCTGCGCACTGACCGGATGCGAATATGAATGGGGCGTCCATGTCGCGACCTTTGCAGACGCGGCGAAGCTGACGGAAGCGGAGGTGAGGGCGACCGTTGACGGTGACTCACAGGCGACATGCTGGTCGTCAGCGGAACAAGCTCTGATCGCGGCAGTCGATGCGCTGCATCACCGCGCCACGCTCAGCGATGAGGAGTTCAAGACGCTGGCCGCTCACTACGATGACGCGAAAATCTTCGAGATCATCCTGCTGTGTGGATTCTATCGTACAGTGTCGTACATCGCGAACGGCTTGGCATTGCCACTCGAAGCGAATGCGGCAAGGTTCCTGCGAACTGCCAGCTAACGTGGCTTACGCCACGCCCGCCCGTAGCAGATCGTGCAGATGCACGATGCCGACGGGTTTTCGCGCGTCCGTCACCAGCAGCGCGGTGATCTTCGACGAGTTGAGGATTTCCAGCGCCTCGCCGGCGAGCAGGTCGCGGCTGATGGTCTTGGGATTCTTGGTCATGACTTCATCGACCGAGACCGTCATCAGGTCGGCGCGCATGTGACGGCGGAGATCGCCGTCGGTGACGATGCCGACCACATGGCCGTTGCCATCGGTGATGCCGACGCAGCCAAAGCCCTTCGAGGACATTTCCACCAGCGCATCGGACATCTTGGTGCCGAGCGGCTTGAGCGGCACGGCGTCGCCTGAATGCATGAGGTCGCGGGTGTATTTCAGCATTGCGCCGAGCTTGCCGCCGGGATGTAGCACGCTGAAATCCACCGACGTAAAGCCACGGCCTTCCAGCAGCGCGATCGCCAGCGCATCGCCCATCGCCAGCATCATCAGCGACGACGTCGTGGGCGCGAGATTATGCGGGCAGGCCTCGCGCGCCTTCGGCAGCGTCAGCGCGACATCGGCGGCCTCGGCCAGCGTCGAGGTAGCTTCGGAGGTGATCGCGACCACGCCGATCCTGAAACGCTTGGCATAGGTGATGAGGTTCTTCATTTCCGGCTGCTCGCCGGACCACGACAGCGCCATGATGACGTCGTCGGGCGTGATCATGCCGAGATCGCCATGGCTGGCTTCGGCGGCATGGACGAAGAAGGCAGGTGTTCCGGTCGAGGCGAAGGTCGCGGCGATCTTGCGGCCAATATGGCCGGACTTGCCGAGGCCGGTGATGATCAGGCGGCCCTTCGCCTTGAGGATCAGGTCGGCGGCGGCGACGAAGGCCGGGCCAAGGTCGGATTGCAGCGCGGTGGCCAGCGCGGTGACGCCGCTGGCTTCGGCCTCCAGCGTCCGCAGCGCCGAGGCAATCGCTTCAATGGCCTGATCGCTCATCGCTGCCGTTGTTTTCGTCGGAAGGCCGGGTGTCTTGGAGAGGGGCATCAATCGCATCCTGGGGCCGTAAATTGTCCGGCTGTGTTGCCGTCCTCTTAGCACGGCTGGGCCTGCCTGGCGAAACCCCGCCGATGCGATCTCAACGGGCCATTAACCATAAGCGTTTTAACTCCCTTAACCATGAGTTGTCGCGCGCGCCTCCGGCGTCGCTCTTGGTGGATTTCGTAAGCTTTTGATAGTGTTGGAGTTTTTCTGATCGTGAGGATAGGTCGAGTACGCGACCGTCACAACCGCGCCTGGGCCAACGGCGCGGTTTCGGCATGTCTGTGCCTGAGCCTCCTCACGCCATCTCCGGCATTCTCGCAAGCATTGACGTCAGACCTGCTGGCGCCGGTCCCGGGCGGTTTCGTGTCACCGCAGAATCTGCCGACGCGCCGAACGACGGATGCGCCGCTCCAGCCAACTGGAACGCTGCAGACCAGCCAGCTATCGCCGGATCGCATCCCGCAATCGATCATCACGCCGCCGGTGCCCGCTGTATCGGGCGCCGCCGGCACCGGGTTCGATGCGCTCAACCGCAAGCGCAAGCAGACCAAATATTATCCGGGCGCGAAGAAGCCGAAGCCGCCAGTGGGCCCCGGCAGCCCGCCGCCGCCGCTGGTGCCCGAGACGCGGCCGTCACCGCCATCGGCCAAGGCAGCCAAGCCCCCCGTTGCGCCGTCGGTTGCCGGCACCGTGGTGGGTCAGCCGCCGCGCCGGCGATTGCCGATTGATCCCGATCCTTATGCCCCGACCGGCGTGCGCGTCGGCAGCCTTCTCGTGAAGTCAGCCGTGGAAATCTATGGCGGTTTCGACAACAATCCGGCGCGTTTCGTGCAGCCGAAGGGGTCGTCGTTCTACAAGGTCGCGCCGGAGCTGCTGGCCGCAACCGACTGGACGCGGCACTCGATCATCGTGGATCTACGCGGATCCTTCACCGGCTATGAGAAGCAGTTTCCCGCAGCGCCATTCCAGACTTCGCCGGCACCCGAAAATGTCGATCGCGCCGAATTCAACGGCAAGATCGCCGGTCGTCTTGATGTCGCCCGCGACCTGCGCGTTAACAGCGAAATGCGTATGCGGGTCGGCGCGGATAATCCGGGCAGCCCGAACATTCAGGCCGGCTTGAAGGAGTTCCCGCTGTTCACGACGACTGGTGGGTCGCTGGGGGTCGAGAAGGACTTCAACCGCCTTCAGATCAAGGTCGATGGTCTCGTCGATCGCACTGTCTATCAGGATTCGAAACTGACCGACGGCACCCAGACCAACAACAATGACCGTAATTTCAATCAGTATGGCGGCGTCGGCCGCGCCACCTATGAAGTGCTGCCGGGTCTAAAGCCATTCGCCGAAGTCCAGGGCGATGTCCGTGTGCACGACGATCGGGCGGATCGCTTTGGCTATCTCCGCGATTCCAGCGGCGGCTATATCAAGGCCGGTACGACGTTCGAATTCACGCGTCTGCTGACGGGCGAAGCGTCGATCGGATATGCAGCGCGCAGCTATACGGATACGCGGCTGGAGGTTCTCAAGGGTCTGCTGACGTCAGCGTCGCTGATCTGGACGGCCACACCGCTGACGACCGCGAAATTCGTCTCGACCACGTCGATCGACGAGACGACCGTTCCCGGCGTTCCCGGCATTCTCACGCGCACCTATACGGTCGAGGTCAATCACGACTTCCGGCGCTGGCTGACGGCCACGGGCAAGTTCACTTATGTGACGCAGGATTATCAGGAAAACTTCCGCTTCGATAAGATCTACTCGCTGCAGGGTGATCTCGTTTACAAGCTGAACCGTGAAATCCAGCTCAAGGCGCAGGTGCGCCGCGATATCCTGGATTCAAACATCCTTGGCGCGAGCACGGCCTCGACCGTGGTGATGCTGGGCGTGAGACTGCAGCGGTAGCCGTCAAAATCGCTGGGCGCCACGTCGCTCGTCCTAATTCCACTTCCGCATGAACTTGGCCGTCTTCCGGCGAAATTTCACACCGGAGCCATCGGGCAATCGGATGGCGATGAAGCCGGCTGCGATACAGGCCTCGCGCTGCGGCATGTGCTCATCGGGCGCGCGCTCGGTCTCCCACCACGAGGCCCGGTGCGACGCGCGCGGCAGCGCGTCGTCGATGATCTCCTCGATCGCATCCATGCTCAGCACGAATTCGTCCTTGGTCTGGCTGGCCAGGTAGGCGCGGAGCAGGTCGTAGTCAGGCACGGAATTGTCCTCGGTATAATCTCGCAAACGTCATACGCGCCCGCGCGATCAGGCGCTACAGCGCGATTTCGGTAAATCGACATCGGAAGTGCGTCATCCGAGCATTTTCCGCAACCGTTCGTTAACGCCGTGTGGAACCCAAAGCCGGTACTTAAGCGCTCGGCAAGCATTCGCGTGCGATCCGTGGGGTACGGAGCACATGATGAAGTCGGGGAATGCAAGCACGGGAATTCGACGCTGGCCGTTATCGGCCAAGCTGTTGATTCTGTCGTCGCTGGTCACGATCATTGGCTTTTCGGCCGTTTGCGGCACTGTGATGCTCGATATGCGCCGCGGCGAGGAAGCGCTCGCGCGACAGACGGCCGAGAACCTCGCCACCTCCATCGATTCTGATATAGGTCGAACCGTTGAACAATACGATCTGTCGTTGCGCGCTGTCATTTCCGGCATCAATACGCCCGAGATCGACAAGCTCAGCAAGGAAATGCGCCAGCTGATCCTGTTCGACAATGCGGCATCAGCGCGCCAGTTTGCATCCATTCAGGTGTTCGATGCGCATGGCGATCTTATCATCGATGCGGCATCGCTCGATCCTGCCAAGCAGAGCAGTGCCGACGAAGAGTTCTTCAAGGTACACAAGTTCGACGGCGAGCGCGGGCTCTATGTCAGCAAACCGATGCTGCACCGGGGCGCGTATTCCGTCGTGCTGAGCCGCCGCATCACCGACGTCGATGGCAATTTTGCCGGCGTCGTCGCGGGTGCCATCCGGTTCGCCTACTTTCATGATCTGTTCGGCCGCTTGCGGCTGAACAAGGACGACAACATCACAGTGATCCGCCGCGACGGCGTCGTCATCATGCGTACGCCGTTTGATCTCGACGTGGTCGGCAGGGATCTGAGCAAGACCCCCGGCGTGATGCGGGCGCTGAGCCGGTCCAACGGGTCGTATTCGGGCGTCGGTGTCGTTGACCAGATCGAGCGCCTCTATGTGTGGCGCGACAGCGGTCGGCCGTTGCTCGTGATTGTCGGCCGGCCGTGGGCCGGCATCTACAGTCTGTGGTATCAGCAGGCGATCAAGATCGGCGGCATCATGCTGGCGCTGATTATCTTTATCACCGCGGTGACACTGTTCCTGGCGCGCGAAATAGGCCGCCGCGCGCACGCAGAGCACAAGCTCGAAGAACTGGCCACGACCGATGGCCTCACTGGACTGCGCAATCGCCGCAAATTCGATGCGGCGATGGAGCTGGAATGGCGTCGCGCCATCAGGCATTCACGGCCGATGGCACTGCTGTTGATCGACGCCGACCATTTCAAGGTTTTCAACGACAGCTTCGGTCATCAATCCGGAGACACCGCCCTGATCGCGATCGCGAATTGCATCGCAGGAGCGGCGAAGCGCGCCGGCGACTGTGCCGCGCGCTATGGCGGGGAAGAGTTCGCCGTGCTGCTGCCCGGTGCGTCCGTGCAGGATGCCTATGAGGTTGCCGAAACCATTCGACGTCGCGTCGAGCAGGTGCCGGCCGATCCTGCGATGCTCACGGTCAGCATCGGCGTCGCCAGCGTGAAGCCGCTGGTGACGATGGAGTGGACGGGACTGGTCGAAGCTGCCGACAAGGCGCTCTATGCGGCGAAGGCCGCAGGCCGCAACCAGTGTGTCATCGCAGGCGATGCGCACCAGGCGATTGCAGCCTAGCGCTTACTCTCCGAGGTAACGCAGCATTTCGGCGCGCAGACCTTCGCGCAGATCAGGGCGTTGCAGGCCGAACGCGATATTAGCGCGCAGGAAGCCCGACTTCGAACCGCAATCGTGCCGCTCGCCTTCGAATTCCACGCCGTAGAACGACTGGCTCTTGGCGAGGCCGATCATCGCATCGGTGAGCTGGATTTCGCCACCCGCGCCGCGCTCCTGGGTCTCCAGAATCTTGAATATCTCCGGCTGCAGGATGTAGCGGCCGGTAATCGACAGGTTGGACGGCGCGGTGCCCTTCGGGGGTTTCTCGACCATCCCGTCGATGGTGAAAGCGGCTTCGTGAGTTGGGTGGCGCTCGCCGACACCGCAGATGCCGTATTGATGCGTCATGTCCATCGGCACTTCCTCGACGGCAACGAGGTTGGATTTTTCGCCAAGCGCTCCCGCGATATCGACCATCTGCTTCAGGCAGCCCGGGGAATTCAGCACCAGCTCATCCGGCAGCACCACGGCGAAGGGCTCATTGCCGACGATATCGCGGGCACACCAGACAGCATGGCCAAGCCCGAGCGGGGCCTGCTGGCGGGTGAAGCTCATGGCGCCGGCGGCAGGCTGGGACAGCGCCAGCTGTTCGATCTCGGCAGACTTGTTGCGGCTCTTGAGTGTCTCGTCGAGCTCGAACATGCGGTCGAAGTGATCCTCGATGATGCCCTTGTTGCGGCCAGTAACGAAGATGAAATGTTCGATGCCGGCCTCGCGGGCTTCGTCGACCACATATTGGATCAACGGCCGATCGACGATGGTCAGCATTTCCTTCGGCATCGCCTTGGTGGCGGGAAGGACGCGGGTGCCGAGGCCGGCGACCGGAAAAACGGCTTTGCGAATTTTCATCAGGGGACTTTGCAATGACCTTGGAGGGGAACGACGCAGGCAGGCCAACGAAGATTGCGCCTGCTGGTTCCGTTTGCAACCGGGAACAAAGGCGGATGTGTGGTGCCGGGCTACATGTCTGCAATTATCCTTTCTGCCGCGCGGCACGTTCGCCCAGCCAGGCAAAACTGGAATAGTGTTAAGCTGATGGAAACCCTCACCGGGCCTCCTGTCATGCCACAGTCATGACCAAATTCCGGTCAGATTCCCGAGATGGATAGTGATGAAATCTGCGACGAAGATGGCGCGTAGCCTGACATGCGGTGTAGCTGCGCTCGGCGCAGTTTTGCTTACGGCAACCCTGCCCGTGGCGGCGCAGGCGCAGAGCAAGAGCGGCCCTTTCAGCCTGTTCGACAATATCTTTAGCGGATCGTCGCAGACCCAGGACCCGCCGCCACAGGCGGCACTGCCCGGCGCGCCCGGAGCGCAGCCCTGGAGCGGCGAGGACGGCGCATCCGGCCATCCGCTGATGACTGCACAGGCAATCCGCGAGGCCGCTGGTAATTTCGACAACTGCATTGCCGGACTGTGGCCTGATGCCGCACGCCGCGGCATCTCGCAGGACAGCTATCAGCGTTTCACCGCCGGGCTGACGCCGGATCTGCGAATCATGGACCTGATGGATTCGCAGCCGGAATTCACCAAGGCGATCTGGGACTATCTCGACATCCTGGTGAACGACAACCGAATGGCCAAGGGCCGCGAGGTGCTGGCGCAGTACAAGACCATCTTCGATGCGGCCGAGAAGGCCTACGGCGTCGATCGCTACATCGTCGCGTCGATCTGGGGCATCGAGTCGAACTACTCGACGATGATCGGCGATCGCAGTGTGCTGCGCTCGACGGCGACGCTAGCCTGCGTCGGCCGCCGCCAGGCCTATTTCAAGGATGAGTTTCTGGTTGCTCTGGAAATCCTGCATCGCGGCGATCTGAGGCCTGAACAGATGCGCGGCTCTTGGGCCGGAGCATTCGGGCCGACCCAGTTCATGCCGACCGCGTTCAAGCGCTTCGCGGTGGACGGTGACGGCGATGGCCGCCGCGACGTGGTGGACAATCCGACCGATCTGATCTTCTCGACCGCCAACAACCTGAAAAAGGATGGCTGGCAGAGCGGTCAGACCTGGGGCTACGAAGTCGTGGTTCCACAGGGCTTCAACTACATGCTGGCCGATAAGGCCAAGGCGATGACCCTGCCGCAATGGGAGCAGCTCGGCCTCAAGCGGGCCAACAACCAGCCGTTCCCGCGCATGATAGAAAAGGCCTATCTGCTCGCGCCCGCCGGTTCGCAGGGGCCGGGCTTCCTGATGCTGACGAATTTCCGCGTCATCATGAAATACAATCCGGCCGAGGCCTATGCGATGGCCATCGGCCATTTCGCCGACCGGTTGCGCGGCGGTCCGCCTTTCGTGCAGCCATGGCCGCGTCAGGAGCGCGTGCTGTCCCGCGCCGAGCGGCTCGAGCTACAGCAACTGCTGGCGCAGCGCGGCTTCTACAAAGGCACGCCGGACGGCCAGTTCGGCGGCCAGACCCGCGAAGCCTTGCGCAACTTCCAGGCCTCCGTCGGCGCGCCCGCTGATGGGTTTGCATCGTCGGAGATGCTGGATCGGCTCCGGGTGAGATAGGCGTCCTGGCGCAGAGGCCCATAGCGCATAACATTATACCGCAGTGCAGCATGCATGCTACGCTGGTCCCCTTGGATGCATTCTTTGGGGACTATCGATGTTGAACAGGCGCACGCTGCTGGCCGGATTGTCGGCAAGCCTTCTTCCATTTCAGGCCAAAGCGGCGTGGCCGGAACGGTCCATCACCCTGCTGCACGGTTTCGCGCCGGGCGGCGGCACCGACGCAACCTCGCGTGTGCTCGCCGAAGGTCTGTCGAAAATTCTCGGCCAGACCGTGGTGGTCGAAACCAAGCCCGGCGCCGGCACGACGCTCGCCGGGGCGCAGCTCGCCCGCGCGGTGCCTGACGGCTACACGATCTCGCTGATCACCGCGACCTATGGCGCGTCGTCGGCCTTCTACAAGAGCCTGCCTTACAAGCCGGTCGATGACCTCAAGGGTATCTGCCAGGTCTCCGAAGCGCCCTACATGTTCTCGTGTAATGCGGACGCGCCCTTCAAGAATCTCGCCGAGTTGATCGCTTCTGCAAAGAAGCAGCCGGACAAGCCGCTCACTTACGGCACGCCCGGTGTCGGCTCGGGCCCGCATCTGATCGTCGAGCAGATCGGGCAGTTGGCCGGCGTGAAGTTTCAGCACATTCCGTTTCGCGGCGGCGCTCAGGCCGTTGTCGAAGTCCTCGCGGGGCGCATCGATTTCATGGTCGATCCGCCGATCTCGATGATCGAGCAGATCAAGGCCGGCAAGTTCCGCGCACTCGCCGTGACGACGGCTGAACGCTTCCCGTCTTTCCCCGATATTCCCACCGTGGCCGAAGCGGGCTTTCCCGGCTACGCCGCGCCGGGCTGGTACAGCCTCGTTGGCCCGGTCGGCCTTCCCGACGACGTCGTGGCAAAGTTGAACGCTGCGACGGTCACACTGCTCAAGGATGAGAGCGTGAAGGAGCGGCTGCTGTCGCTCGGTAGCCAGGCTAAGGCCTCGCAGCCGAAGGAGGTCATCGATCTCCTCGCCTCCGACGTGAAGCGCTGGAGCGAGGTGCTGGAGAAGGCAAAGATCGAGCGGATCTAGGAGACAGACAGGCGCGCTGCATCATGCGGCGCGCCTGTCTTTGAACGGCAGGTTATTCCGCCGCCTGCTGCGCCACGGTCGGCGCATTGCCGGCGACTGTGGCCCGGCGCATGTCGCGCGGCTGCGACTGGTCGTAGCGGCGGACGCGATGCATGGTCTGGCGATTGTCCCACATCACGAGGTCATGCAGCGTCCATTTGTGGACATAGACGAATTGCGGCTGCGTGGCGTGTTCGTTGAGATCGCGTAACAATACGCGGGCTTCGGGCACCGACATGCCCTGGATCGCGCCGGCATGCGACGACAGATACAGCGACTTCCGGCCATGCACCGGATGGGTGCGCACCAGCCGCTGCAGCACCGGCTTGAACATCTCTTTCTCTTCGTCAGTGTAGTCGAGAAAGCCGAGCGCGCCGCGCGAGGTCATCAGCGAATGTTCGCAGATCATGTCCTCGATCTCTGCCTTGGTATCACCGTCGAGCGTATCATAGGCCGCGCGCATGTCGGCGAATTCGGTATTACCACCCTTCGGATTGACCACGCGCGCCGACAGCAACGAGAATTTTGCCGGAATCGGCCGGAAGGAGCTGTCCGAATGCCACAGGCAGTTACCCAGATTGAACAGGTGCGCCCGGCTGTCTTTCGGCAGCGGCTTGCCGTCCTTGCCGAGATTGGATACGTCGGCCAGCCCCGATGTGAGCCGGTAGTCTTCCTTCTTGGTGACGGAGCCGCCTTTTCTGTTCTCTCGCTCGCCGAAATTCTGCGCGAAAGCGAGCTGCTGTTCGTCGGTGATATCCTGCTTCGGGAATATCAGGACGGCATAGTCATCCATGCCGCGCTCGATGGTCGCAGCATCGTCTGGGCTGACCGGCTTGGTCAGATCGACGCCGGTCACTTCGCCGACGAAAAAGGGATGCAGTTTGCGGATCGTCACGGGCATTGCAGATTTCCTCCGTGTGGAATGGTTGACCCATTCGATTGCGGCTTCCGGTCGTAACCGGGCCACTTGAGAAAAATGCTACGCCCGTGCGGAGTGATGTCAATCGGCGCGAATGCAGTTACGCATTGCGTGCCATGAGGCCGCCGTCGACCGGGATCACCGCGCCTGTGATATAGGACGCGGCAGGCAGGCACAGGCTTAGCGTCACATGCGCGACTTCTTCCGGCTCTCCGTAGCGGCGCAGAACGGTGCGGCGCTTGGCGAAGATCACCTTGTGCTCGTCGCTGATGCGTTCAGTGATCCCCGTCGTGATCGGGCCGGGACAGATGCAGTTCACCGTGATGCCGTCGCGGCCGAGTTCCACTGCGAGTGAGCGCGTAAGCCCGGTGACGCCGGCCTTCGCTGCGGAATAGGGACTGTGCAGTGCGGTGGCGCCGAGCGCTTCGGTGGAGGCGATATTCACGATCCGCGGCGAGGGCGACTTGCGCAAGTATGGCAGCGCGGCGCGGATGATGCGCTGGTGCGAGGTCAGCATCACGGCGATGGCGCGATCCCATGCGGCGTCATAGCCGTCCTGGTCGATCGCGGTGCTCACCGAGATGCCGGCATTGTTGACGATGATATCGAGGCCGCCGAAATGCGCAGCGACGTCGCTAACCACTGTGCGGATGCGATCGGGATCGGCAACGTCGAGCGTCCAAGCGTGTGCGCTGCCGCCGCCTGATGTGATCGCATCCGACACTGCCGCAATCCCGTCCGCCGAAATATCCGTGACGGCAACATTGGCGCCTTCGTCGCCGAACACGCGCGCCGTCGCGCGGCCCATGCCGCTTGCGGCGCCGGTGACGAGAACTGTGAGGCCGCGCACCGAGCGGCTGAGTTGTTTGTAATCCGACTGCTCGAAATTTGACAACGCATCCTCCGAATTGTGCGCCTTCATGATGAGGCTTGATTGAAGGCTTGCACCGATCGCGGGCGCGGTCAAACATGCGCCGATAAAATCAAGAAGGACATCAGGGATGAACGAACTCGATTTCAGCGGCCAACAGGTGCTTATCGTCGGCGGATCCAGCGGCATTGGCAACGGCATGGCGCAGGCATTTCGCGCGCGCGGCGCACGCGTGCATGTGTGCGGTACGCGCGCCAAGGCCAGCGACTATTCCATCGATGACGGCTCCGATCTCGACGGACTCGGCTACAGCCAGCTCGATGTTGGCAGCGCGTCGGCCATCGAGGCCTTCGATCCGAAGCTCGATCGGGTCGATGTGCTGATACTCGCGCAGGGTGCTGTGATCTATCGCCGCGGTGAATTCGAGATGGATGGCTTTCGCAAGGTGATGGAAGTCAACCTGATGAGCCTGATGGGCTGCGCGACGAAGTTTCATGCGCAGCTCAAGGCAAGCAAGGGCCGATTGATCATTGTCAGCTCCACCGCGGCCTATCACGCCACCAAGGGAAATCCCTCCTACAATGCGTCGAAGACCGGCGCAGTTGGGCTCACGCGCACATTGGCGCAGGCGTGGTCGGAAGACGGTATTCGCGTCAATGGTATCGCGCCGGGGCTCGTTGACACCAAGATGACAAAGGTCACGACAGCGAATCCGAAGCGGCTGGAAGGCGCGATTGCTAGGATCCCGCTGCAGCGTCTCGGCACGCCTGCCGACATGGCCGGCGCTGCATTGTTCCTGGCGTCGCCGCTGTCATCCTATGTCTGCGGTCATACACTGGTCGTCGATGGCGGTTTGATCCTTTAAATTCACGGCGCCTGCATCGCGGCGGAACCAGTACTGGCTTCAGGCATTACACCGGCGAGAATTTCCTCACGGAGTAATGGACATGGACAAGGACCGTATTGCGGGCGCAGCCAAGGATGCAGCTGGCAAGGTTGAAGGTGTGATCGGCCGAGCCACGGGCGATGAGCGGACTGAAGCCTCGGGCCGCGCGCGCGAAGCGACGGGCACCGTGCAGAACCTGTATGGCCAAGCCAAGGATGCCGTGCGCGACGCATCGGACGCCGCCACCAGCTATGCCAAGGATGCGCTCGACAGCGATGTCTATCGCGACGGGACGCAGGCGATCACCGACAAGGTCCGCGAGAATCCGCTGGGCTCGCTGCTGATCGCAGGCGCTATCGGCTTTGCGCTGGCGATGCTGATGACGCGTCCGCCGCGCCGTCGTCCGAACCGTTTCGGTTATTGATAGCAGATCACGGCTGACATAACGGACGCCGCAGAAGTGTCAGCGGCCGGATCTGAGAAAACGTCCAAGAAAATATCCAAAGCAAAAATCCCTCAGCCCGCAAAGGCTGAGGGATTTTTTTGACTCTGAAATTTCGCGTCGGAATTTTTCGCGCGGTTAGCGCGTGAAGAAACCGGAGGGGGCGGAGGCGGCGGGGCCGACATTCGCCGGCGGGCGCGGACCGGGTGCCTGGGCCGGGCGGGGGCGCTGCGGCGCCTGCTGGACGGGCGCGCGGCGCGGCGCATCGTCGAAGCCAAAGAAACTACCGAAGGATGACGGCGCTTCGGTGGCGATGACGGGCTTCGGCTTTTTCTTCGGTGCGGCCGGCGCTGCCATCACCGGAACGATGCCATCCGGCCCTGTCGTCGCAGCGACGCCGCTCGTGCCTGAGGTAGCAGGTGTGGCTGCAGCAACGGGAACGTCGCCCTTGGCCTGTTCGCGGCCGATCTCGCGGCGCGGCCAGGCGAAGTCATCGGCGCGGCCGGCCGGTGCGGCGAGCGGCTCGCCTTTGACCAATACACGAGCCACCAGCGCATCGACACTCACCGGCTTCACGCCGGGGCCGCCGAGCAGTTGATCGGTGCCGACCGAGGAAGCGACCAATGGCACGATGGGGCCGGCCAGCGGACGCGGCGGCGGCGCGCCAGGCACGGCATTGAGATCGGGTGTCGCAGGCTCGCTCGGCAGCGCGATCGGCGCGGAGCGGCCGGAGAGCAAACGGGTAATCTCGCGCTCGACGTAATGCGCCATCTTGCGGGCGCCGGCCTTGGTGAAATAGACGCCGTCGGCCGAGCGCAGCCGGCGGATCTGGCCTTCGAAATCCGGGCCCTGCTGCAGGAAGCGGCCGGCTTCATCGACGAAGCCGTCCCAGATATCGACATAGGTGATGCCGGCCTTGGTCGCGGCGTCGCGATAGAGATTGTCGAGATAGAGCATGTCGGCGGTCGCCTTGGTGCCGCGCACTGCCGGCAGGCCGACCCACAGCACGGGCACGCCCTTCGCCTTCACGACGTTGATCATCTCCTCGATCTTCTTCGAGTAGAGCTCGCCCCAGCGCTCGTCGCGGAAATCGACCATGCCGCCGGTGCGCGCGCCGCGCTCGGTCACGATCGAACCGGGATCGGGAATATCTGCATCGTCAGCTTCGGGCTCGGCCGGCTTGTCACCGGGCTTCACCTCGGCCGCACTGTCTTTCTTCTCGTCCTTCTTGGCGCCCTTCTTCTCGGCGGCCTTGTCGGGCTCGCGGATTGCGACGCGGTCATTGAGGCCGAGCATGACGACAATCGCATCGGGCTTCTCGGTGGCGAGAATGCCCTTGGCTGCCGCGGCCCAATCGGCGGGCTCGCCTTTCGGCTGATAGCGCAGCAGGCCGGAGACGGTCTTGTGCTTGCGGATCACGCCCATGTCGGGCTGTTCGGCATAGGCGTCCTCGAGGCCGTAAGCGAGCCAGTCGGCCATGCTGTCGCCGAGCACCAGCACGTTACGCTCGGCCGGGGCATCGCGTTTTTCCGGCGAGGGTGCGCGCGAATAGTCCTCGCGTGGAGCGGCCCGCTTCGGCGCCTGTTGCTGCTGGAACGGCGCGAAAAACGGGCTGTCATTGCCGCCGCCGAACCAGCCGAAGCCGCCACCGCCGCCCTGCGGCACATTGCGCTGCGGACGCGGTGGAGGTTGCTGCGGACCGCCGAAACCGAAAAATTGCGCCGACGCGGGACCCACGATGCCGATCAGGAGGCCCAGCGCCACGGCGAGCACCATCAGCGTGCCCTTTTCGGCACGCCAGTGGTCGATCCGCCATCTCGGCAAGTTGGGCTTCTGTGACATGCGCCTCGACCGCAATCGCAGGGTCCGCAGACCCGGGTTCCCGCTCGACATACTACCGGATTCGGGCCGCAAGCGGGCAGCCGCGATCCCGCCATCAAGCGCCGCCGGGCGTTAACGTCAAGCAAATCCCGGAACTTTTAGCGGCAGGGTGAACGGCGAGGCCTGGATTACTTCCAGAGCCCCAAAGACTGCCATTTGGCGGGCGGAATGACCGTTCCCGTCTTGTAGGTGAAATCCAGCACCGTCTTGTGGTCCGGCGTCGCCTTGCAGGTGAAGGCGACCTGCATCCATTTGCCGCCCGCGCGATAGGCGCCGCCCTTGGCGATCAGCGTATTGCCGAGATGCTGCGGCGGCATCAGCGCGTCGGATTTGGCGCGCTCGACGCGCGGGCCGCCCTTGCTGATCCGGCGCATCGCCTCGAAGTCGCAGACCTGCTCCAGCCGGGTCTTGGGATCGAGCTTGCCGAGGGCCGCCATGAAGCGGGCATCGCTGGCATGGGCCTGCGGGACGAGCGCCACGAGGCCGAGCGGAATAAGCAGGAATTTCATGCGGGAAGGGACAACACGTTTGGAAGGATGAACCGACGGGATGACATCCGCTTAGCGTGTCCGGAGGTTGCTGACTACCCACTCTGGGATGCGCTGCGCGCCCGGTCGCGCTGTGCGAGTCCCGGTCATGAATGGGGTCGACGCGCGCACGCGCCGTCTGTCCCGCGCCGCCGCGCAAGTTGGCCTTCCGGTGGTCCCCTTTGATGTGAGGGGGATAGAGCGCCGAAAGGCGCAACTTTGTAGTGACGCCGCAGGAGGCGAAGCTGTGGGTGAAGCTGCGTGAGCTGAAGCCGCTCGGCTTTCACTTTCGGCGGCAGGCGCCGATCAAGCACGTCATCGTGGACTTCGTGTCGTTTCGTGAGTGTCTGGTCATCGAAGTCGATGGCGGACAGCATAATTTCGATGAGGCGGCGCGTCGGGATGAAGCGCGGGATGCGTTCTTGCGCGGCGAGGGATTTCGCGTGATGCGGTTCTGGAATTTCGAGGTGGATCGGAATCTGGATGGCGTGATGGAGTCGATAATCGGAGCTCTGGGCTCCCCCCACCCGGCTGGCCTTACGGCCGTCCACCCTCCCCACAAGGGGGAGGGATAAGAAAGGAGCCTCGACACTTTCGCGTCGAGGCTCTTGAAGCTCACAGTTAGATCACTCGTCGCCTTACCTCGGCAGCGTCGTCGTCCCCATCAGCGCCTGATCGATGGCGCGGGCGCACAGGCGGCCTTCGCGGATCGCCCAGACCACCAGTGACTGGCCGCGGCGCATGTCGCCGGCGGAGAACACCTTGGGCAGCGAGGTCGCGAAGTCCGTCGTTGCGGCGCGGACGTTGCCGCGCTGGTCGAGATCGACGCCGAGGGTCTTCAGCATGCCTTCGTGGACGGGATGGACGAAGCCCATGGCCAGCAGCACGAGATCGGCCTGCAGCGCAAATTCCGAGCCGGGGATCGGCTTGAACTTGTCGTCGACTTGCACGCAGTTCAGCTTGGTGACCTTGCCGTCTACGCCTTCGAAGCTTTGCGTCAGCACGGCGAATTCGCGCTTGGCGCCTTCGGCCTGGCTCGACGAGGTCCGCATCTTCAGCGGCCAGTTCGGCCAGGTCAGACCCTTGTTCTCCTGCTCGGGCGGAGCCGGCATGATTTCGAGCTGGGTCACCGACAGCGCGCCCTGACGCAGCGAGGTGCCGATGCAGTCGGAGCCGGTGTCGCCGCCGCCGATGACGACGACATGCTTGCCGCCGGCCAGGATCTCCTTGACGTCGCCGAGCGGCTCGTTGCCGACGCGGCGGTTCTGCTGCGGCAGGAAGTCCATCGCGAAATGGATGCCGTCGAATTCGCGGCCGGGGATCGGCAGGTCGCGGCCGTGCTCGGCGCCGCCGGTCAGCGCGATGGCTTCATATTCCTTGAGCAATTCGGCGGGGTCGATGGCGCCGGGTGATGTGCCGCCGACAGCCTTGCCGTAATGGAAGGTGACGCCTTCGCCTTCCATCTGCGCGACGCGGCGATCGATGATGTGCTTTTCCATCTTGAAGTCGGGAATGCCATAGCGCATCAACCCGCCGGCCTTGGCGAACTTCTCATAGACATGGACGTCGTGGCCGGCGCGCGCGAGCTGCTGTGCGCAGGCCATGCCGGCGGGACCGGCGCCGATCACGGCGACCTTGCGGCCGGTCTTCACAGCGGAGACCTGCGGCTTCAGCCAGCCATTGTCCCATGCCTTGTCGACGATGGCGCATTCGATGGTCTTGATGGTGACCGGGTTGTCATCGATGTTCAGCGTGCACGAGGCTTCGCACGGTGCCGGACAGATGCGGCCGGTGAATTCCGGGAAGTTGTTGGTCGAGTGCAGGTTGCGCGAGGCTTCTTCCCAGTTGCCGCTATAGACGAGGTCGTTCCAGTCCGGGATCTGGTTGTTGACCGGGCAGCCGGGCGTGCCGGGCTGAACCGAGCCGGTGCCGTGGCAATAGGGAATGCCGCAATTCATGCAGCGCGCGGCCTGATCGCGGGTGTCTTTCTCACTGAGCGGAATGACGAACTCGTTATAGCCCTTCAGGCGCTCGGCAACCGGCGCATACTTGCGGTCGTGACGATCGATTTCCAGAAAACCCGTGATCTTGCCCATTACAACTGACGCCTCTGAACTCTTAAGTTCCAAATTCCGTCCTCATCCTGAGGAGCGGCCACTTGGCCGCGTCTCGAAGGATGCGTGATTTGTCCCTCATGGTTCGAGACGGCGCTGCGCGCCTCCTCACCATGAGGGCCTTTTTCCTTACGCGCCGATCGCGATCTGCGGTTCGGCCTCGGCGCTTTTCGCTTTCAACTCGCGCAGCGCGCGGCGGTACTCGACCGGCATCACCTTGCGGAATTTCGGCAGCCAGGTTTTCCAGTCCGCGAGGATCATCGCAGCCTTGGCCGAGCCGGCATATTTCGCGTGACGCGTGATCAGCACATGCAGGCGCTCGATGTCGCTATCGAGCAAGTTGGCGAATACGTCCACCTTGCCATGGGCTTCGAGATCGCCGGAGTGGTGATAGGTGTTCTCGGCGATCATCTCTTCCGAGAGAACCGGTTCGAGTTCGACCATCGCCATGTTGCACAGCTTCGGGAAGTCGCCGGTTTCGTCGAGCACGTAAGCCACGCCGCCGGACATGCCGGCCGCGAAGTTACGGCCGGTCTTGCCCAGCACCACGACGATGCCGCCGGTCATGTATTCGCAGCAGTGATCGCCGGCGCCTTCGACGACGGCCACGGCACCGGAGTTACGCACGGCGAAACGCTCGCCGGCGACGCCGCGGAAGTAGCATTCGCCCTCGATCGCGCCATACATCACGGTGTTGCCGACGATGATCGACTCTTCGGGCACGATGGCGGAATGAGCCGGCGGACGCACGATGATCTTGCCGCCCGAGAGACCCTTGCCGACATAGTCGTTGCCTTCGCCTTCGAGATCGAAGGTGATGCCCTTGCACAGCCAGGCGCCGAAGGCCTGACCGGCGGTGCCCTTCAGCGACACCTTGATGGTGTCGTCCGGCAGGCCGGCATGGCCGTAGATCTTGGCCACCGAGCCCGCCAGCATGGCGCCGGCCGAACGGTTGGTGCTGTTGATCTTGGTGTCGATCTTTACCGGCGCGCCGCGGTCGAGCGCGGGCTGCGCCTGCTTGATCAACTCGCGATCGAGCACGGCTTCGAGGTGATGGTCCTGATCCTCGGTGTGATAGATTTTCTGGCCGGGCAGTTCGGGCTGGCGCACGAACAGCTTGGAGAAGTCGAGACCCTTGGCCTTCCAGTGCGACACGAGGGCCGACTGGTCGAGCATCTGCACCTGGCCGACCATCTCGTCGAAGTTGCGATAGCCGAGCTGGGCCATGATCTCGCGGACTTCCTCAGCGACGAAGAAGAAGTAGTTGATCACGTGCTCGGGCTGGCCGGTGAAGCGCTTGCGCAGCACCGGATCCTGGGTGGCGACGCCAACCGGGCAGGTATTGAGATGGCACTTGCGCATCATGATGCAGCCGGCAGCAATCAAGGGCGCGGTGGCGAAGCCGAATTCGTCGGCGCCGAGGAGCGCGCCGATGACGACGTCGCGGCCGGTGCGGAAGCCGCCGTCGACCTGGACGATGATGCGGCTACGCAGCCGTTCACGCACCAGGGTCTGATGGGTTTCGGCAAGACCGATTTCCCAAGGCGAACCCGCATGCTTGATCGAGGTCAGCGGCGACGCGCCGGTACCGCCTTCGAAGCCGGCGATGGTCACATGGTCCGCGCGCGCCTTGGCGACGCCCGCGGCGACCGTGCCGACGCCGATTTCCGACACCAGCTTGACCGAGACCTGGCCCGTCGGATTGACGTTCTTGAGGTCGTAGATCAGCTGCGCGATGTCTTCGATCGAATAGATGTCGTGATGCGGCGGCGGCGAAATGAGACCGACGCCCGGGGTCGAGTGGCGCACGGCGGCAATCGTCGCGTCGACCTTGTGGCCGGGCAACTGACCGCCTTCGCCGGGCTTCGCGCCCTGCGCCATCTTGATCTGCATCATGTCGGAATTGACGAGATATTCCGTGGTGACGCCGAAACGGCCGGACGCGACCTGCTTGATCGCCGAACGCATGCTGTCGCCATTCGGCATGGGCTTGTAGCGATCCGACTCCTCGCCGCCTTCGCCGGTGTTCGACTTGCCGCCGATCCGGTTCATGGCGATGGCCAGCGTGGTATGCGCCTCGCGCGAGATCGAGCCATAGGACATGGCGCCCGTCGCAAAGCGCTTGACGATGTCCGCAGCGGATTCGACTTCGTCGAGCGGCACGGGCTTGCGCTTCTCGTCTTCGGCCGTCTTGATCTTGAACAGACCGCGCAGCGTCAGCAGACGCTCGGACTGTTCGTTGAGGATCTTGGCGAAGGCCTTGTAGCGATCCTGCGAGTTGCCGCGCACCGCATGCTGCAGCAGCGATACCGACTCGGCGTTCCAGGCGTGATCCTCACCACGGCTTCGATAGGCGTATTCACCGCCGACATCGAGGGCGGTCTTGTAGATCTGGATCTCGCCGAACGCCTCGTTGTGGCGACGCACGGTTTCCTCGGCAATTTCGGCGAGGCCGACGCCTTCGATCTTGGTGTGGGTGCCCGTGAAGTACTTCGTCACGAATTCCTGACGCAGGCCGACAGCGTCGAAGATCTGCGCGCCGCAATAGGACTGGTAGGTCGAGATGCCCATCTTCGACATGACCTTGAGCAGGCCCTTGCCGATCGACTTGATGAAGCGCTTGACGATTTCGTAGTCGTCGAGCTGCACCGGCAGCCGGTCCTTCATGGCGATGATGGATTCGAAGGCCAGATACGGGTTGATCGCTTCGGCACCATAGCCGGCGAGGCAGGCGAAGTGATGCACTTCGCGCGGTTCGCCGGATTCGACGACGAGGCCCACCGAGGTGCGCAGGCCGGTGCGGATCAGGTGATGATGCACGGAGGCGCAGGCCAGCAGCGATGGAATTGGAATGCGATCCGAGCCGGCCATGCGGTCGGACAGGATGATGATGTTGACGCCTTCGCGCACCGCAGCTTCCGCACGGGCGCACAGTTCATCCAGCACCTGCTCCATGCCTGCCGCGCCGAAACCGGCATGGAAGGTGGTGTCGAGGGTACGCGAGACAAAGTGCGACTCGGCGACATCGGTGATCGAGCGGATCTTTTCGAGATCCTGGTCGGTCAGGATCGGCTGGCGCACTTCGAGACGCTTGGTGGTCGCAACGCCCTGCAGGTCGAACAGGTTCGGCCGCGGTCCGATGATCGAGACGAGACTCATGACGAGCTCTTCACGGATCGGATCGATCGGCGGGTTGGTGACCTGCGCGAAGTTCTGCTTGAAATAGGTGAACAGCGGCTTCGGCTTGCTCGACAGCGCCGAGATCGGCGTGTCGGTGCCCATGGAGCCCGACGCTTCCTCGCCCTGCGACGCCATCGGCGTCAGCAGGATGGTGACGTCTTCCTGGGTGTAGCCAAAGGCCTGTTGGCGATCGAGCAGCGGCAGGTTGGAGCGCTGGCCCTTGGCCGCCGCGTCCGGGAGCTCTTCCAGAACGATCTGGGTGTGTTCAAGCCACTCGCTATAGGGATGACTTGCGGCCAGCGTCGCCTTGATCTCGTCGTCAGGGATCAGACGGCCCTGGACGAGGTCGACCAGCAGCATCTTGCCGGGCTGCAGACGCCACTTGGTGATGATGTCTTCTTCCGGAATCGCCAGCACGCCCATTTCGGACGCCATCACGATGCGGTCGTCCTTGGTGACGAGATAACGTGCGGGGCGCAGACCGTTACGGTCCAGCGTCGCGCCGATCTGGCGACCGTCGGTGAAAGCAAGCGCAGCAGGACCGTCCCACGGCTCCATCATCGCGGCGTGATATTCGTAGAAGGCGCGGCGCTGCTCATCCATCAGGGGATTGCCGGCCCAGGCTTCCGGAATCATCATCATCACGGCGTGGGGCAGCGAGTAGCCGCCCTGCACCAGGAATTCGAGCGCGTTGTCGAAGCAGGCAGTGTCCGACTGGCCTTCATAGGAGATCGGCCACAGACGGCTGATGTCCTTGCCATACAGTTCGGACTCGATCGACGCCTGACGCGCCGCCATCCAGTTGACGTTGCCGCGCAGCGTGTTGATTTCGCCGTTGTGCGCGACCATGCGGTAGGGATGCGCCAGCGACCAGGTCGGGAAGGTGTTGGTCGAGAAGCGCTGATGCACCAGTGCCAGCGCGCTTTCGAAATCCTCTTCGTGCAGGTCGGCATAGTAGCTGCCGAGCTGGTCGGCGAGGAACATGCCCTTGTAGATGATCGTGCGACACGACATCGAGCACGGATAGTAGCCGGCAAGGCCGCGCTCGCGGCGCTGATAGATCGCCTGCGAGATCGACTTGCGGAGAATGTACAGACGACGTTCGAATTCGTCCTCGTCGGCGATCTTGGCTTTGCCGATGCCGATGAAGACTTGCATGTTGGCAGGCTCGGTCGGCTTCACGCTTTCGCCGAGCGATGCGTTGTCGGTCGGGACGTCGCGCCAGCCGAGCAGCTTCAGGCCTTCGGCCTTAATCTGGTCGCCGATGATGCCCTGAATGACTTTCCGCCACGCGGTATCACGCGGCATGAACAGCGCGCCGATGGCGTATTGGCCAGGCTCCGGCAGGCTGAAGCCGAGTTCCGCAGTCTTGCGGACGAAGAACTTATGCGGGATCTGCACCAGAATACCGGCGCCGTCGCCAAAGCGCGGATCTGCGCCGGTGGCGCCGCGGTGCTCGAGGTTGCACAGGATGCTGATCGCGTCAGACACAATCTGATGCGACTTGCGGCCCTTGATGTTGGCAATGAAGCCGACGCCACAGGCGTCCTTTTCCTGCGACGGGTCATAGAGGCCCAGCGCCGGCGGACGGTAGGTATGGAGTTCCGGTTTGATGGCGGTGTCTTTCACGTTAGCCGATTTGATAGCCGGGGCCGCCGAATGCGTGCCGGTTTCGATCAATTGGCGCTCGTGCTCTGATCCGCTCATCTTCGTCCTCTCAACCCCCGTCGGGGTTCTGCCACCCTTGTCGGCGCACCTTTGACGCTCGCGGAACCCGTTCGGGCTACCGCTCGCGCGTCTTGCGAGCCTCGTTTTCAGAATTCAGACTGGTGGTGCCCATCGTCCCCGGCGGCCACCCCATATCTCGCCTTAAAGGCATTTCGTCTCAGCAGGCGTGTTTTTTAGTCGCGACGCCTGCTTATGTTGCAAACCCTGTGCCGGATTTGCCACCAAAAATTGCGACAGTGATGCTGTCCTAACCAGGACTTTGCCAAATTTTTATCTAGCACACAAGCGCGCTTGAGTCCGTCGTCGCATAGCAACAACGCATGCCAAATTGTCCAAGCTGGCGTCGACACATTCAGCCCGGAGGTGCCGCGTTCCGGCCAAAGGCTGGCCCAAGGGCTGCCGGATTCAGCGGTGAGGTTGCGCAGTGCTCGTTAACGCCTGTGGCAGCGGTGCTGGCAGGCGAGCGAAGCGTGAGGTTCAGGAAGTTGAACACTCTCCGGGCGCGGGGGCGTCGAAGGAGCATGCAATGAAGGTACTTGTGGGATGTCTGGCCTCGGCCGGTCTGTTGCTGGCGAGCGGCGCTGTACAGGCACAGGCGCTGCCGCCGATGCGCGGCGACGTTGCCGCTGTGGCGCAGGTATCCGATGTCGGCGGTCCCTATGCGGCCATGCCGCCCGTGGAATATGCGGAGCCGCGCCCCTATGGCGTGTTGCGCCGCGGTTATGATCTGGCGGTGCTGCCGCTGCGCGAGGTCTATTCGATCCTCCGCGAGGCCGGCTTCTCTGCCCTCGGCATGCCGCAGCAACGCGGCCTCATCTACACGGTTGCGGCGATCGACCTCGACGGCGAGGACGGCCGGTTGGTGATCGATGCGCGCAGCGGACGCATTCTGCGCTTCATTCCGGCCTATCGCATGGGCGACCGGATGAGCGAGGAGATCGACACGCGCTATGGCCCGCAAGGCGCAGTGCCGACCCTGCCGCAATATCGCCGCCCGCCGTTTACGGCCGGAACGGCAACGCCCGCGCCGAAGGTTGCCAGCCGCACGACGAGCGTGCCGCTGCCGAAGCGGCCACCGGTGCGCGCGGTTGCGGCGCCGGCCAAGCCTGTTACGCCAGGCGAGACCAAGCCGGTCGCAGTCAAACCACCTGAAACGCCGCCCGCCGCTGCGCCCGTGCAGCAATCGGCCGTGACTGAGCAGAAGCCGGCTGAGACGAAACCGCCGGAAACGACAGGTGCTGCGCCGTCGACCTCTACTGCCTCGAAGCCGGAGGCCGCAGCACCGACGGTTCCGCCTCCCGCGACGGAAGCAAAGCCTACAGAGCCTAGTAAGCCTGCGGACACTCCTCCGCCCGTCCAGGGCATGGAATAGTTAGTGCAGCGCTGCGCACATAACAAAACGCCCCGGATTGCTCCGGGGCGTTTCATTTACAGCTACACTTACTTTACTTCACAAAGTCGCGGTTACGCGGCGACTTTCTCGGCCGAGCCGTCGACCACCTGCGGCGCGCTCACGGCGCCGGTGGAAATCGGAATGCTGCGCGGTTTCTTGGCTTCCGGGATCTCACGGACGAGGTCCACATGAAGCAGGCCGTTCTCGAGTGAGGCGTTCTTCACCTGTACGAAATCGGCAAGCTGGAAGGCGCGTTCGAAGGCGCGGGCGGCGATGCCACGATATAGCACTTCGGCCTTGCTGCCATTCTCGTTGGCAGCCTTCTCGCCCTTGATCGTCAGCGTGTTTTCCTTCGCGACGATGGAGAGCTCGTTCTGCGCAAACCCGGAAACGGCGACGCTGATACGGTATTCGTTCTCGCCGGTGCGCTCGATATTGTAGGGCGGATAGCCCGGCGCTGCGTCACCTGTGCTCTGATCGAGCAGATTGAACAGGCGGTCGAAACCGACGGTGGAACGATAAAACGGGGTGAGATCATAGCTACGCATTGGATAGTCCTCCATTGAGCGACTGTTGCAATAACCCGCCCGCCATAAGGGCCGGGCTTTCGTGTCATGCAGCCTAGAGAGGCCTGCACGAAGCTGATATGGGAGGGGTCTGGCGGCTCGCAAGGGGGGCCGAAAGATTCGCGCCGACCTGTCTCCCGCCCTTGAAATCCCGCGTTTTTCGCCTAACCGGTCCCCCGCCATGACGCTCGTCTCCATTCCCGCCAACCCCGTTCCCGAGGGGGCCGTGTCCGGCACCATCAAGACGCCGGACGGCGCTGAGCTACGTTTTGCGCGCTGGGCGCCGACGACCGGGCGCAAGGGCACGGTCTGCGTGTTCAGCGGGCGCGGCGAATATATCGAGAAGTATTTCGAGACCGTGCGTGACCTGCGCGACCGCGGCTTTGCAGTGGCCATGATCGACTGGCGCGGGCAGGGGCATTCGTCGCGGCAGTTGCGCGATGGCCGCAAGGGTTACGTGCGCAGCTTCTCGGATTTCGAGATCGACGTCGAAAGTTTCGTGCAGCAGGTGGTGATGCCGGATTGCCCGCCGCCCTATTTCGCGCTGGCGCATTCGATGGGCGGCGCGGTGATGCTGCGTGTGGCGCATTCCGGCAAGCGCTGGTTCGATCGCATGGTGCTGTCGGCGCCGATGATCGATCTGCCGGGCCGTTCGACCTCGCTGCCGGCGCGGTTGTTGTTGCGTGTCATGCGCTGGACCGGGCAGGGCGGCAACTACATTCCCGGCGGCAATGGCGAACTGGTCGGGACCTCGTCATTCCCCAATAACAAGCTGACCAGCGATCCGGTGCGCTATGCGCGCAACGCGGCGATCCTCGAAGAGGATCCGACGCTCGGCATCGGCTCACCGACGGTGGCCTGGGCCGATACGGCGATCCGTGGGATGCACGGCTTTCGCGAGGCCAGCTATCCCGTGAAGATCCGTCAGCCGATCCTGATGCTGGCGGCTAGCAACGACCAGGTGGTGTCGACGCCGGCCATCGAGGAATTCGCCTATCACCTGCGTGCCGGCTCGCATCTGGTGATCGCCGGCTCCCGTCACGAGATCCTGCAGGAGCAAGATCGCTATCGCCAGCAATTCTGGGCGGCGTTCGATGCGTTCGTGCCGGGCACGCCTCTGTTCAAGTAACGAAAGTCACTCATGCTCGGTATTCACGGCCTCTGGCTCTTCATCCTCTCCGGCATCCTGCTCAACATCACGCCGGGGCCGGACACGGCCTATATCGTCGGGCGCAGCGTGCAGATGGGCTGGCGCGGCGGCGTCGCGGCAGCGCTGGGGATCAGTGCAGGATGTCTGGTCCATGTCTTCGCCGCGGCGGTCGGATTGTCGGCGCTGCTGGCGGCGTCATCTTATGCTTTCACCGCAGTGAAATGGATCGGTGCGGCCTATCTGCTTTACACCGGCGTGCAGATGCTGCGTGCGCGGGCATCGACAGTTGCAACGAACGACGCTGCGGAAAAGCCGCTGCTGTCGCTTCGGCAGGTGTTCTGGCAGGGCGCCTTCACCAACGCGCTGAACCCGAAGGTGGCGCTGTTCTTTCTCGCCTTCCTGCCGCAATTCGTCGACGTGGATGCGCCCAGCAAGGCGTTGGCTTTCATCGTACTTGGGCTGATCTTCATCAGCACGGGCACGATCTGGGGGCTCGGCACGGCCATTGTCGCGGCCAAAGCCGCCAGCCGCGTTCGGCAATCCAGTCAGGCAATGGTGTGGATCAACCGCGCGCTCGGCGGCGTGTTCATCTATCTCGGCATCCGCGTGGCGATGCTCGAAACACGCTAGCGTTTACTTCAGCACCGCGAAAGTGGCGGTGACGGAGAGATAGATCCCGAGCAGCAGCATCGCGATCAGGAACCAGCGGCGGAACTGCTCGGGCTCCATGCGGTCGCGCACCGCCTGGCCGATGAACATGCCGGCAAAGGCGGTGATCATTGCGACAATGCCGGGCACCGCCGTCGCGGCCGTGAGCAGACCGGCGCTGGTGAGGTTGAACGCCTGGGCCATCGTGGCGACGGTGAAATAGAGGCCGAGCGCCTGCACCAGTTCGTTTTTCTCCATGCCGATTGACTGCATGAACGGCATGGAGGGAATGACCTGCACCCCGGTGGCCGCGGAGACCACGCCGGTCAGCACGCCGGCGATACCGCCGACCCACTTCTCGTTTTGCGGCGCCGTCTTGAACTGGAATTTCACCAGCGTCACCACGGCATAAATCACCAGCAGTACGCCGAGCACGATCGAGCCGTATTTGGCGTAGGGGCCGGTCATCAGGCTGCCGCAGAGCCAGATGGCCACCGCAGTGCCGATCAGCAGCGGCCACAGCCGGCGAATGATGTCGCGCAGATAGGGGCCGGCGAAGGTCTGCCAGATATTGGTGACGATGGCGGGCACGATGACGATGGTCAGCGCCTGCACAGGCGTCATGGTCACTGCCAGCAGGCCCATCGAGACGGTGGGCAGGCCGAGGCCGATGACGCCTTTGACGAAGCCGGCGAGCGCGAAAACAGCAGCAATCAGAATGAGCATGGAATCGATCATGGTGCGACACATTGACCGATCGGCCCGGCCGGCACAATCTGGAGGTTACGGAGACTGCCTTCGTTTGGAACGAAGGCTGGTGCGGAGAACGCCATGCATGCCGACCTTGTCGATCTCAGACTGTTCGTCGCGGTGGCCGAGGCGCGCAGTATCACCGCGGGTGCTGCCGCTGCCAATCTGGCGCTGGCCTCGGCGAGTGCGAGGATCAAGGGCTTGGAAGCGACAGTCGGCGTGCCGCTGCTGAAACGCGGGCGGCGCGGCGTCACACTGACGTCAGCCGGCGAGAGCCTGCTCGGCCATGCCCGCATCGTCATGCAGAATGTCGAGACCATGCGCGGCGACATGGCGGCCTATGCCAATGGAATGAAGGCCAGTGTGTCGATGCTGGCCAATACGGTGGGCCTGTCCGAACATCTGCCGAAGGCGCTGGCAAGTTTCCTGCGCGAGCACCCCAATGTCAGCCTCGAGGTCGAGGAGCGCGAGAGCGCCGATATTGCACAGGCAATCGCTGCCGGCATCGCCGATTTCGGTTTCGCGGCCGAGCATACGCTGCCGGACAGTCTGGAACGCTTCACCTTCAACGAGGACCGGCTGATGCTGGTGACGGCGCCGCGCAGCGATCTCGCCGGCCGCCGACATATCGATTTCCATGAGATCATCGACCGCGACTTCATCGGCCTCACCAATGCGACGGCGCTGCAGAACCACATCGGCAAATATGCGGCGAAGCTGGGCGCGCGACTGCGCTACCGGGCGCAGATGCGGGATTTCGATGCGATGTGCCAGATGGCTGCGGCGGGAGTTGGCATTGCGATTGTGCCGGAAGTTGCGGCACGGCGCTGCGCACGGTCGACGGCGTTGGCGTTGATCCGGATTCGCGATCCTTGGGCCAATCGAAAGCTGGCGATCTGCTTTCGCAGCCTGAAGACGTTATCCCGTCCCGCGCAGCAGATGATCGAGCATCTGCGGGCTGCAGCGCGGGCGTAGCAATGCGCGATCAGGCGTTGAGGATCTTCAGCGCCGCCTCATGCACGCGCGGGTCGCCGGCGGCGACGATGCGGCCACCGTTCTGCGCGGGCTTGCCCTCCCACGTTGTCACCACGCCGCCGGCGCCGGTGATGATCGGGATCAGGGCTGCGATATCGTAGGGCTTCAGCTCGGTCTCGATGACGAGGTCGAGATGACCAGCGGCGAGCATGCAATAGGAATAGCAATCGCCGCCGTAGCGCGTCAGCCGCACGCCTTTTTCGACGTCGTGAAATTTTGCGCGATCGGCGTCGCCCATCAGCCGCGGGCTGGTGGTGAACAGCGTGGCGTCCTTCAGCGATGCGCAGCGGCGCACGGCAAGCTTGCGGGTGGTGTTGTTGGGGCCCTGGTAGCGCGCCGAGCCGCTGTCGCCGCTGAAGCGCTCGCCGATATAGGGCTGGTGCATCATGCCATAGACCGGTGTGCCCCGATGCAGCAGCGCGATCAGCGTGCCCCAGATCGGGAAGCCGGAGATGAAGGATTTGGTGCCGTCGATCGGGTCGAGCACCCAGACATATTCGGCGTCTTCGCGTTCGGTACCGAATTCCTCGCCAACAATGCCGTGCTGGGGGAAGTTGGCCTTGATCAGCCGGCGCATCACCGCTTCGGCAGCGCGGTCGGCTTCCGTGACCGGGTCGAAATCGGTGCTGTTCTTGTTGTCGATACTCAGCGAGGTGCGAAAGAACGGCAGGATGGTCTCGCCCGACGAGGTCGCAAGACGACCAATGAAGGCGTTGAAGTCGATGACCGTCACGGAGAGGTCCTTTGTTGCGGCTGCTGGATGGGGACGTGTCGCTTCCTATACAGCGCAGGGCAACGACTCGCATCTGCGGTGATCGAAATCTCTCTGCGATTCCCCTAAGCCACAGCACTGAATCGGATTGCGATTTCCCTAAGATTCCTGATGTCCGGCATCAGAAATTGGTCAATGAAATGAATATATGATCATTTCTTAAATAGGTCAAAGCTACTGTCATTTCTATATCGCGTTGATTTTGCTTGTAGAAATTATGACGCCTATGCCTGAATGGTGCGATCACCATGCGAAATTTGCATGGAAATTTGCCCGAAAACTCTTGCACTTGGTGCGTCGCGGCTGCATATTGTTGCGGTGCGGTAGCGCTTGCGCTATCGCTGCCCTCCTTGGGCGTTTCCTCCCTAGACTTGGACCGCTTGCTATCGCAAGCGGTCCTTTTTTCTTGTCGGAGGAGTTTTGCATCACGGCGTGCCGACGTGGCTGCCGGCGATTGTCTTTATGTCGCCTGGCCTGTTCGTCGCCTGGCACCCCGACAGCCTCGGGCCCATTGCGACGTCAGTCATCAAGCAAGACTTATTCGGCTGAGAACCTCAAGCCGGTGTCCACGTCGTGGCGGTTACTTCAGCGACCCGTTGATCTCGGTGAACTTGCCGTTGAGGTTGGTGCCGAGGCCGTTGACGACGGCGATGATGGCCAGCGAGATGCCGGCGGCGATTAGCCCGTATTCGATCGCAGTCGCTCCCGATTCGTCCGACCAGAATTTCTTGATCATGTTCTTCATGTTCTCTCCTGCCATTTTACGCGGTTCCAATCCGCGGAACCACGCTGGTGGGGATAACCTAAAGTTGCATTAATCCCGGTGGTAAAACTCTGCCCCATCTCTAAATCCAGCGAAAATTGACAATTTGTCGCACGAAATAAGCGCTGCCGTGACCCGGCGGTCACGGTTCCAAATACCCCACCTGATTGAGTGAAGGTCCGAACCCCGGCGAGCCGTTCGGCCCCAGCCTATTCGGCGGCGGCCTGGAACGGGCCGAGGCTGTCCAGCGGGATCTTCGCCAGCGCATCGGCCAGGACGGTAAAATCGGCAGCAATCTGATCGAAGCGCGCGGTTCGCTCACGGCGGCGTTCGTCCATATAGATCGCCCGGTTCAGCTCGATCTGGATGGCGTGCAGCCCACTGGCCGGGTTGCCGTAATGCTCGGTAATGAAGCCGCCGGCATAGGGCTTGTTACGGCCCAGCGAATAGCCGAGGCCGCCGAATGTGTCTTCGACCACCTCGGCCAGGATAGTGGCGCAGCTGGTGCCATATCGGTCGCCGACGACCACGTCCGGGCGGCGCGGCTCCTCGCGGGAAATTCCGATCGAGGGCATCGAGTGGCAATCCACCAGGATCACCGTGCCGAATGTCTGGTGCGCCTTGTTGATCAGGCGGCGCAGGGCGCGGTGGTACGGCTTGTACAACGCCTCGATCCGGGTGAGGGCGTCATCGACGTCCAGCCGCTCGCGGTAGATCTCCTGGCCGTCGCCGACCACCCGGGGAATAGTGCCAAGACCGCCGGCCACCCGCATCGAGCGGGTATTGGCGAAACTAGGCAGGCGGCCGTTGAACATCCGCGGATCGAGCTCATAGGGCTCGCGATTGACGTCCACATAGGAGCGCGGGAAGTGCACCCGGACCACTGGGAAGCCGCGATCGCTCAATCCGGCGATCAATTCGTCCATGAACGAATCTTCCGAGCGGCGCAGTGCCGTTACGTCGATGCGGGAAGCACCGAGGAATTCCGCCGGATAGACCGAGCCGGAATGCGGGGAATTGAAAATGATCGGCGCGCGCCAGTTGGCCGGCTCGACGATCTCGAAGGGAGGCGACAGCTCACCGTCAAACTGGGTCATCGTCGCGCATCGTCCCTGCAGCCGCGTTCTACGGTTTGCCCAGTCTGGCAGAAAACCGGCGCTTTGTGAGGCTGCATTGTCGATAACGGAAACAAGTCTGCCAAGTTAAAAACCTTCCGCAGGCGCGGCGATCGCGAGAAACGCGCTCATTTGTTGTGTTTCACGACGTTCTGGCGCACCATCTTGAGACGCTTATGCACAGTCTGCGCTGATCACCTTCACCCGAAATTTACCAGACCTCGGGCTTAGTGGGCGAACAGGTCCTCTCATTCGGGTTCGACGTCCAACCGCCATGCACAAAATCCTTCTCGCAGAAGACGACAACGACATGCGCCGCTTCCTGGTGAAGGCGTTGGAAAACGCCGGTTTTCAGGTGTCGCATCACGATAACGGGATGTCAGCCTATCAGAGATTGCGCGAGGAACCCTTTGAAATGCTTCTAACGGACATCGTGATGCCGGAGATGGACGGGATCGAACTGGCGCGCCGCGCCAGCGAACTCGACCCCGACATCAAGATCATGTTCATCACCGGTTTCGCCGCCGTGGCGCTGAATTCCGACTCGGAAGCGCCGAAAAACGCCAAGGTGCTGTCCAAGCCGGTCCACCTGCGCGAATTGGTCAGCGAAGTGAACAAGATGCTGGCCGCCTGAGGGCAGCCCGTTTTCCTGGATTTCTTTCTTGGATTTCCTGCAAATCAGGCAAGGATTGGTACTCCGCCGTCCTTGCTTGTCCGGGTTTGACCCGTTATAGACCCCACACCCGTAACGACCGGTTCTTAGGGCGCGTAGCTCAGCGGGAGAGCACTTCCTTGACATGGAAGGGGTCACAGGTTCGATCCCTGTCGCGCCCACCATCCAAACGCACCTCACACTTTCGAAAACTGCTGGATTTTCAGGCGCCGGGAGACGTTTATTTCCCTAATGCTCCGATTAGTGACAGTTTTATTCGGAACCAGTCGTGTTCACGCCGTGACTCGGCTATAGCTCAATGGTCCAGGACTTTTCGACCGGAAGCTGATGCCAACGAAGACCCGGCCGGTAATCGGCGTGATCGGCAACGCGTATCGCATTGAGAACAGGTTCTCCGTCCAGGCGGTCGGAGAAAACAACCTTCGTGCGGTCGCTGAAGTGGCCAATGCCCTGCCGATGATGTTTGCCGGCACCCCCGACATTACCGATATCGGCCAGGTGCTCGATCTGGTCGATGGCATCCTGCTCACCGGCGCTCGGGCCAATGTCCACCCGACCCGGTTCGGAATGGAAGCCCATGCCCGTCACGAGCCCTATGACAATGGGCGCGATGCGGTGGCTCTGGCCATGATCGAAGCTTGTGTCGCGCGCGGGGTCCCGATCTTCGGCATCTGTCGCGGATTGCAAGAGATGAACGTTGCGTTCGGCGGTTCGCTGCATCCCGAGATCCGCGAGATTCCTGGCCGCATCAATCATCGCATGCCGCGGCTCGAGAGCGGCGAGATCCATCCCGATCCGGCGGTCGTATTTGCCGATCGCCACGACGTGCATCTGACCAGCAACGGCACCTTCGCCAGCCTGCTGGGGCGCGAGACCATCACGGTCAATTCCCTGCATGGTCAGGGCATCGATATCCCTGGCGAGCGAGTGGTGATCGAGGGTATTGCCGAGGACGGCACCATCGAGGCCATCCGCATTGCCGATGCGCCGAGCTTCGCGCTCGGTGTGCAATGGCACGCCGAATATGATCCGCAGATCAATCCGATCAACCGCACGCTGTTTCAGGCGTTCGGCGAAGCGGTGGCCGCTCGCAGGCAGCGTGGGGCCTTCACGGCTGCGGCCGCGCCGCTATCAGCAGGAACGCGCTGAGCGCGGCTGCGACACAAAGCACGGCACCCGCGACCGCCGCTGCGGCAAATGCGGTGATCAGCGCCGGCCCCTTTGCCGCCATGACCGATCCGATCAGCGCCGTGACCACAAGGCCGCCCGTGCGAGCGACCGCGCTGTTGAAGCCCGATGCTGACCCGGTGTGACGTGCATCGACGGACATCAGCACGGCAGTCGTCAGAGGTGCGACAGCGCCGGCCATGCCGATGGCGATGACGACCATGGCGGGGAAGACGCTGGTCCAGTAGCTGGTGTCGGGACCGATTCGGAGTGCCAGCAGAAAACCCATCGCCACAATCACCGGTCCCAGCGTCAGCATGATCCTCGGGCCGGTTCTGGCTGCGAGCGAGCCAGCGAGCGGTGATGTCAAAGAGATGACAAGCGGCAAGGGCAGCAGCGCGGCACCGGCCTGTGTCGCCGTGTAGCCGGCGGCTTCGATCAGGAGAAAAGGCATCAGGACGAACAGCCCACCGAGTGCGCCGTACAACAAGAATGTCAGCAGCGTCAGGCCGACGAAGCTCGCCGACCCGAACAGTGCGAGCGGCATCATCGCGCGTTCGCCCTTACGGCCTTCGATCCACACGAACACAAGCAAGAGCAGGAGTCCTGCGACGAGCGCGCCAAGCGTGAAACCCGTCCAATCATGTGACGTAGCTTCGGTCAGACTCCAGGTCGTCAGGCCAAGTCCCACAGTCGCGAGGATGGCGCCGAGACTATCGAGCGGCTCGTCGCTGTCGTGTCGATCGCGGGGGATGCCTAGCCAGGCAAGCGCCATTGCCGCCAATGCAATCGGCACATTGATGAGAAAGATGAGATGCCAGCTGCCGATGTCGATCAGCCATCCGCCCAACACCGGTCCGAGCGCGCCGGCGGCAGCGCCGCTGGCAGCCCAGATGCCGATAGCGCGGCCCTTGGCTTCGCCGGAAAACGTCTGGCCGAGGATCGCCAGGCTGTTCGGCATCAGCATCGCCGCGCTGACGCCCTGAAGGAAACGCGCGGCCAGCAGCAGAGGCAGGCTGGGCGCCACAGCGCAGGCCAGCGAGGCCAGCGCGAACAGGCCGACGCCCCAGATCAGAAGTCTGCGGCGGCCGAAACGGTCGCCTGCTGCACCGCCGAGCAAAAGAAGTGCACTGAGCGGCAGCAGATAGGCATTGATCACCCATTGCAGGTCGACGGCATCGGCCTGAAAACTCGCAGCAATGGCCGGAAGTCCGACATTCACCACCGATCCGTCGATGAAGGCCAGGCTGGAGGCCAGAATCGTGGTGGTGATCACCAGGCCGGGATGGCTGATATCATCGATCTTTTCCGTGGCGCCGGCGGCGCCTGCGTCACAAAGCGCATGCAAGGCGTTACTCATGACCGGGTTGTAGGGGGAACGGGAGCTCAGAACAAACCATTGTCCTCCGATCGGGCAATTCCGTTTTGGCCCCGATTGTGCAAGCATCCCGGGCGGTCGTGCCGGGGCGCTCGGTAAGAGAGTCGTCGGCGTGAGATCGGACTGTGTTGAGGAGAGGGACTATGAAACGAATTTATCTGTTGGGGACCATGATCGCCGCGGCGGTCTGCACGACGCAGGCGGGCGCTCAGGAGCTCACCGGCACGCTCAAGAAGATCAAGGACACCGGCGCCATCACCATCGGCTTCCGCGATTCCTCGGTGCCGTTCTCTTATCTGGATGACAATCAGAAGCCCGTCGGTTTCGCCATGGATATCTGCTACAAGATCGTCGATGCGGTGAAGAAAGAGCTGAAGAACGACAAGATCGAGGTGAAGCTCAATCCGGTCACCTCGGCGACACGTATTCCGCTGATTGCCAACGGCACCGTCGACCTCGAATGTGGCTCGACCACCAACAATGCCGATCGCCAGAAGCAGGTTGCCTTCACCAATACGCACTTCCTGACGGCCAGCCGCTTCGTCTCGAAGAAGGCCGCCAAGCTCGACAAGATCGACGATCTGAAGGGCAAGTCGGTGGTCTCGACCTCCGGCACCACCAACATCAAGCAGCTCACCGAAGCCAATGCCGCCCGCAATCTCGGCATCAACGTCATTCCCGCCAAGGATCACGCTGAAGCATTCCTGATGGTCGAGACCGACCGCGCTGTGGCGTTCGTGATGGATGACATCCTGCTTGCCAGCCTTGCTGCCGGTGCGCGCGATCCGAGCGCCTATGTGATCTCCAAGGACGCGTTCTCGAAAGCTGAGCCCTACGGCATCATGCTCCGCAAGGACGACGCGCCGTTCAAGAAGGTTGTCGATGCGGCCACTGCCGAGCTCTACAAGAGCCCGGAAGGCGCCAAGATCTATGACACGTGGTTCACGCAGAAGATTCCGCCCAAGGGCCTCAATCTGAACGTTCCGATGGGAGCCGAGCAGAAGAAGGCGTTCGCCAGCCCGTCGGATTCGCCTGATCCCGACGCCTACGCAGCCAACTAACTCTTGCTTACCTCTCCCCGCTTGCGGGGAGAGGTCGTCTTACATGCGCGTAGCGCGTGTAAGACGGGTGAGGGGGAGGCAGCGAGTAAAACACTGGCTCCCCCTCACCCGTCTCGAACGACTCTCGGTCGTTCGATCCACCCTCTCCCCGCAGGCGGGGCGAGGGAAGAAGCAATGGCCCGGCCATTGCATGGGTTTCTGCCTGAGGTTGCCAGGTTTTCGCGTGGACGGCGCGTGGGGGTGAATGCGTGAACTATAACTGGAATTGGGGAATCTTCTGGGATCAGACGCCTGATGCGACGGGGACCTATTTTGGCTCGCTGATGAGCGGCCTTCAGGTCACGATCCTGCTCGCACTCTGCGCCTGGTTCATCGCGTTCGTGATGGGCTCTCTGATCGGCATCATGCGGACCCTGCCTGTGCGCTGGGCGGTGTTTGTCGGCAATGCCTATATCGAGATGTTCCGCAACATTCCGCTGCTGGTGCAGCTGTTCATCTGGTTCTTCGTCATTCCCGAACTTTTGCCCGGCGATCTCGGCATCTGGATCAAGCAACTGCGCAACGGGCCGTTCATTGCGGCGATGCTCGGGCTTGGCTTCTATATGTCGTCGCGCGTCGCTGCACAGATCACCGCCGGCATCAATGCACTGCCCAAGGGCCAGCGCATGGCCGGCACGGCAATCGGCCTCACCACCTGGCAGACCTATCGCTACATCCTGCTTCCGCTGGCCTATCGCATCATCTTTCCGCCGCTGACCTCCGAATTTCTCAACACCATCAAGAACACGGCGCCCGCACTCACCATCGGTGTGCTTGAACTGACGGCACGGGCGCGGTCCATGCAGGAATTCTCGTTCCAGGTGTTCGAGGCCTTCTCGGCCGCAGCCGCCATCTACCTCGTCCTCAGCGCCGTCGTGACGATCGGAATGCGCATCCTCGAAAAGCGCCTGGCGATCCCCGGCTTCAACGAGGGGAAATAAGCGATGTTCAGCAATTTCGATTACGACGTCATCTGGCGCAGCCTGCCCTATCTGTTTCAGCAGGGCATGGCGTTCACCCTCACGCTGACGGCAATTGCGACCGTCTTCGGTCTCATCCTCGGCACCTTGATCGCGATGATGCGGCTGTCGTCCAGCGCCGTGCTGTCAGGCTTCGCGGTGAGCTACGTCAATCTGATGCGCTCGCTGCCGCTCGTGCTGGTGATCTTCCTGTTCTACTTCCTGATGCCCTATGTCGGACAGTGGATCATCCGCTCCGATCAGCCGGTACAGGTCGGCGCCTACGCCTCGACTATCGTGACCTTCACGCTGTTCGAGGCTGCCTATTTCTCGGAGATCATGCGTGCCGGCATCCAGTCGGTGCCGCGGGGGCAGGTGATGGCCGGCTATGCCATCGGGCTCAACTATCGCGAGGTGATGCGCCATGTCGTGCTGCCGCAGGCGTTCCGCAACATGCTGCCGGTGATCTTCACCCAGACCATCGTGCTGTTCCAGGACACATCGCTGGTCTACGTGCTGTCGATCACGGATTTCCTGGGCGCCGCGTCCAAGGTTGCGCAGCGCGACGGTCGTCTCACCGAAATGTATCTGTTCGCGGCGCTGGTCTACTTCCTGATCTGCTTCACCGCGTCATTCTTTGTGAAGCGCTTGCAGAAGCGCATCAGCATCATCCGCTAGCCACTTTCGCTTTCAGTCTTTGCCTCCAACTATCGGTCGCTCATCATGCCCATGATCACCATCGAAAAAGTCAGCAAGTGGTACAACCCGCAGTTCCAGGTGTTGAAGAACTGCACGACGGCCGTTGAGAAAGGCGAGGTGGTCGTCGTCTGCGGTCCCTCGGGATCTGGCAAGTCGACGCTGATCAAGACCGTGAATGCGCTGGAGCCCGTGCAGCAGGGCACCATCATGGTCGATGGACTGAATGTGACGACGATGAAGAAGGACCTGCCGAAGCTACGCTCACGCGTCGGCATGGTGTTTCAGCACTTCGAACTGTTTCCGCATCTGAAGATCGTCGAGAACCTGTGTCTTGGCCAGACCATCGTGCTCGGTCGCTCGGAAGATGCGGCGAAGGCCAAGGCCATGAAGATGCTGGAGCGCGTCGGCCTCACGGCGCATGCGCAGAAATATCCCGGCCAGCTCTCCGGTGGTCAGCAACAGCGTGTCGCCATCGCGCGCGCGCTGGTGATGGATCCGATCTGCATGCTGTTCGACGAACCGACCTCGGCGCTCGATCCCGAAATGATCAACGAAGTGCTCGATGTCATGGTCGAACTCGCCAAGGAAGGCATGACCATGATGGTGGTGACCCACGAAATGGGCTTCGCCAAGAAGGTCGCCAACCGCGTCATCTTCATGGATGCCGGTGAGATCGTCGAAGACGCGCAGAAGGATGACTTTTTCGGTCATCCGCGCAGCGATCGCGCGCAGCACTTCCTGTCGAAGATCCTCGCGCACTGACGCAGGGAGCGGGCGCATACAGCATCGCGCAAGTGCCTCAAGTTTATGCAGATTCTTGAATGCTGCATGACGGGGCAATTAACGAATGTGTCAGAAATGGAGTGGTATCCTTCAACCGTGAGGGCGAGGGCCTATTGGTCCGCTGATTGAACTCCACCGGAGCGATCGGGTCTTTGTCCTCACGGACAATTCCACGACGCCACGTTCTCAGCCTCTGCCCAATGCTTCTCTGACCGTCTTCCAACGACCCGAGCCGAGGCTGCGCGAGCCATGCTTGCGTGCGTCCTGACTTGGCCCTTCTCCGGAAAGTGCATCGCATGATCAAGATCAACAGTGTCGGCAACAAATTGGGTCTTGCCGGTCTCGTTGGCATCTTGCTCTCGGCGGGCGTCGTCGCAAACCAGATGAGGACCGAGAGCGCGATCTCGGAGGTCAACCGTCTGGCCGATGTGCAGCAGAAAATCGCCGATAGCGCGATGGAGGCCGACGGCCAGATGCGCGCCATGCAGGTGGCCAGTCAAGGCCTGCGCATGGCCATCACGACACCCGAGATTGACAAGAACGCGGCCGAGATCAGGGCCGCCAAGGCTGCGCAGGACCGCATCATCGATGCCGCGTCCGCCCTGGCGACCAGGCAGGAATACAAGGACAATTTCGCGAAGATTAAATCGCTGACGTCAACCTATCTCGCCGCTGCCGACGAGATCGTCGGTCTGCAGAAGAAACTGCTCGAGCTCTATCGCAACCGCAACGTCGCCGTGATCGACTGGAACCGGCATCTCGACCAGCTGCGCCTCACCACTGCCGTGACCGAGGCGACGAACTGGCCTGAAGTCGATGGACAGCTCAAGATCGCGGACAATGCCATCAACGCTGTGCAGGCAGCCGCATGGCGTTATGCGTCGATGAATGAAGTCACGCAAAAGGGTCAGATTATCACCCGGGCCAAGGTGCTGACCGACGCACTGGCCAAGGCCAGCGTGTTCGAAGACAGCGAGCTCGTGCAGAGCGGCCTGATCCAGCTCGGCACCGACATGAAGAAATTCATGACGGCCACCGATGAAGCGATCGGCAGTAACGACCAGAAGACCGATATCGTCCGCACCAAAATCACGCCCGCCGCTGCGGCGGCATCTCAACTGGTCGCGCAATCGGTCTCGTCGGCCAAGGCTGCGGTTGGAGAGGCCCGGGCGCAGGCCGCCGAGGAAATGGCACGATCCGGCCAGGTCAATCTCGCGCTCGGCCTCGCGGTCGTGCTGGTGCTGATCTGCACCATGGTGTTCTCCTTTGTCGGCGTCGCACGGCCGATGACGCGCCTGAATGGCGCCATGGGCAAGATGGCGGCCGGCGATCTCGATGTCGTCATCCCCGGCGCCAAGCGTGGCGACGAAATCGGCGATATCGCCAAGACCGTTACGGTCATTCGCGCCAATGCCGAACAGAAGGCACGCGACGAGGCGTCGGCCCGCGTCGACCAGGACAATCTGGCCGCGGCGTCGCGCAAGCGCGAAATGGTCGAGCTCGCCGGGACGTTCGAACGCGCCGTCGGCAATATCGTCGACAATGTCTCCTCGGCGTCGAACAGACTCGAGGAGTCCGCGGGCGCGCTGACGGCAACGGCCGAACAGGCCAAGGAGCTGACCGCTGCAGTCGTTGCTGCATCGGACGAGGCATCCACCAATGTGCAGGCGGTTGCGTCGTCGACCGAAGAGATGTCGTCGTCGGTCAACGAGATCAGCCGGCAGGTCCAGGAATCTGCGAATATCGCCAACTCCGCCGTGGCGCAGGCGCGCAAGACCAATGACCGCGTGGCGGAGCTTGCCAAGGCCGCGGCCCGGATCGGCGATGTCGTCGAGCTCATCAATACCATTGCCGGCCAGACCAACCTGCTGGCGCTCAACGCCACCATTGAAGCGGCGCGCGCCGGCGATGCGGGCCGCGGCTTTGCGGTGGTTGCGTCCGAGGTGAAGGCGCTGGCCGAACAGACCGCCAAGGCGACGGGCGACATCAGCCACCAGATCAACGGCATCCAGGCGGCGACCCAGGAATCCGTCGGCGCCATCAAGGAGATCGGTGACACCATCGGCCGCATGTCCGAGATCGCCTCGACCATCGCCTCTGCCGTCGAGCAGCAGGGCGCGGCAACCCAGGAAATCTCGCGCAATGTTCAGCAGGCAGCGCAGGGCACGATGCAGGTGACGTCGAACATCACCGATGTACAGCGTGGCGCCAGCGCGACCGGATCAGCTTCGACGCAAGTGCTGTCCGCGGCGCAGTCGCTGTCCGGCGAAAGCGCACGGCTCAAGCTCGAAGTCGGCAAGTTCCTGGACTCCGTCCGGGCCGCATAAATTCATGCTTCTCCCATGATGGGGGAAGCCACAACGAAGACGGCGCCCGTCGCCGAAGCCAGATCAGATCCTACCTAGGAAGCCAATGATGTCGCTGTTCAATCTCCGTATCCGCGGTCGCCTCTATGGCGGTTTCGGCGCGCTGGTCCTGTTTGGTCTCGCCAGTTCGGGATTTGCCGTCTGGCAGATGACGGAAGTTGGAACACAGGTCGACTCCCTGAATATCCTTTCGGCCAACACGATCCGCGCCTCGGAGATCGCTTCCGAACTGCACGCGATCCGCGGTGCCGTGTTGCGCTATTCGTTCGATCAGGATGAAGCAGCGCTTGCGGACGCCGACAAGCGTCTCGCCGGCGTCACCGCCAGCCTGGACACGGTGATCAAGACCAGTCGTTCGGAAGAGCGCCGCGCCGCCTACCGCACCATCGAGAAGGACGTCGCCGACGTGAAGGCGCAGCGCCAGGCGCTTGGCGAGGCCATCAAGCAGATGGTCGCCGGCCGGGAAGTGCTGCAGGAAGCCGGCGACAAGCTGTCATCCAGCCTGCGCAAGCTGGTGATCAGCACGCGCAACACCATGTATGGCCAGGGTTCGACCAAGCTCGAATCCGACACGCTGATGGTGCAGATTGCGAATTGGCGCTTCTTCGTCAGCCGCGATGAGAAACATATCGAATCTTTCAAGGATCACGTCCGCATCGCGGAGCAGCAGATTGGCGAAATGGAAAAGATGCAGATGCCGCCGACGCTCAGCGCGTTGTTCGGCACCATCCGCAGCAACCTGAAGAGCTACGCCGCCCAGTTCGAGAAGGCTGCCGCCAGCCTGCAGACGGCAGACGGCATCTTCAACAAGTCGATCAGCCCGACCGTCGTGAAAGCGATCGGCAAGGTCGAGACTATCAAATCCGACATCCAGCAGGTTCAGTCGCAGACCGTCGCCGCAACCAGCAACCGCATGTCGACGACGAGCATGCTGCAGCAGATCGTGGCCGGCGTCGCTACTGTGGTCGGTCTCGCAATCGCCTTCCTGATCGCGCGCGGCATTATTGGTCCTCTGTCGGGCCTGACGGCTGGCATGAAGCGGCTCGCTGACGGGGATTTCAGCGTGGTGCTGCCGGGTCTCGCCCGCAAGGACGAGGTCGGCGACATGGCGCGTGCGGTCGAGACCTTCAAGGTACGAGCCGAGGAGAAGGCGCGCGCCGAAGCCGAAGCCCAGCTGACGCAGGACCAGCAGGCAGCGATTCAGCGCCGCCGGGACATGATCCGTCTCGCGGATGATTTCGAGGGCGCCGTCGGCAACATCGTCGAGAACGTGTCATCGGCTTCGAGCCAGCTCGAAGAATCGGCGGGCGGACTGACTGCGACCGCCGAGCAATCCCGCCAGCTCACCGCCATCGTGGCCGCAGCCTCCGACGAAGCCTCGACCAATGTGCAGGCGGTGGCGTCATCCACCGAGGAGATGTCGTCCTCGGTCAACGAGATCAGCCGTCAGGTTCAGGAGTCGGCCAATATCGCCAACTCCGCGGTGGCACAGGCCCGCAAGACCAATGATCGCGTGGCTGAGCTTGCCAAGGCCGCCGCGCGGATCGGCGATGTTGTCGAGCTGATCAACACGATTGCCGGCCAGACCAATCTGCTGGCGCTCAATGCCACCATTGAAGCGGCGCGCGCCGGCGATGCCGGTCGCGGCTTCGCGGTCGTTGCATCGGAAGTAAAGGCGCTCGCCGAACAGACGGCCAGGGCAACCGGCGACATCAGTCACCAGATCTCCGGCATCCAGGCCGCGACTGAAGAGTCGGTCGGCGCCATCAAGGAAATCGGGGACACCATCGGCCGCATGTCGGAGATCGCGTCGACCATCGCATCGGCCGTCGAGCAGCAGGGTGCGGCGACACAGGAGATCTCGCGCAACGTTCAGCAGGCGGCGCAAGGCACGATGCAGGTGAGCTCGAACATTCTGGATGTGCAGCGCGGCGCGAGCAACACGGGTTCAGCGTCGTCGCAGGTCTTGTCCGCTGCGCAATCGCTGTCCGGCGAAAGCGCGCGGTTGAAGCGCGAGGTCGGCAAGTTCCTGGATTCCGTTCGCGCGGCATAGGACAAAACGTCACACGATCACGCGGGTTCGCCTGTCGAATAAAATACAACTCGCAAACAGCCCGGATGCGTCATCGCATCCGGGCTGTTTGTTTTGGTGAGTCAAACGATGACACGCGCGACAAAAAGTCATTCCACTTTAAAGCGTTTGCGCGGCTGAAATTAACCTGAAGTTCTCGCAACCTGACGATGATCGGATTCGAGATTGCCTCTTGCGTTGCGGGTGCGATTCGCGACGTGCAAGGTTGGCTGTCAGTGGTTCTCCCAAGAAGGGCATGTCGCATGTCGCTATTCAATCTCCGCATCCGTGGCAGGCTGTATGGGGGCTTCGGTGCGCTCGTGCTGTTCGGGTTGGGCATGGCGGGTTTCGCCGTATGGAAGCTCACGGAAATTCGTGACGACGTCTCGGCGATGAATGCCCAGTCCGCCAATGCGATGCGCTCGATGGAGATTTCGGCGGAACTCCAGGCACTTCGCCGCGCGATGCTGCGCTATACATTCGATCAGGACGAGGCGTCATTCGCTGAAGCCGAAAAGCTGCTGACTCAGGTCGGTGGTGTGCTCGAGGAGACGATCAAAGCGAGCTCGGAGGAGCGTCGCGGAGTCTATCGCGAAGTCGAAAAGACGATCAACGATTTGAAGAGCAAGCGAGTCGATCTCGGCAACACCGTCAAGGAGATGCTCGCCAGCCGCAAGGCGCTGCTTGCTGAGGGTGAAAAGCTTCAGGCCGACTTGAAGAAGCTCGTGCTCGCGACGCGTAGCTCGCCATTCGCACAAGGGGCGACCACCCTGCAATCCGAAACTCTGTTGGTTCAGATGGCGAACTGGCGATTCTTTGCAGGTCGAGACCAGGACAATGTGACGTTGTTTGCCAGCAGCGTGAAGAACGCGCAGCAACAGATCGCGGAGATGGAAAAATTTGATATGGCACCGAGTCTTTCAGCGCTGTTCGAATCGATCAAGAAAGGCCTGGTCAGCTATTCCAGCGTGTTCGATAAGGCGTCCAACAACCTGCTGAAGATGGATCAACTCTATTACAACGCGATCACGCCGATGGTGGTCAGCGCCATCCGCAAGACCGACGGCATCAAGACCACGATCCAGCAGGAGGTCGTGAGCGCGACGACAGCCAACGAGCAGCGCATTTCCGGTACGATCACGCTGCAGCAGATCGTGGCCGGCACGGCAACCATCACCGGTCTGCTGATTGCGTTCCTGATCGCGCGCGGAATCATCGGGCCGCTGTCGGGTCTGACGGCGGGCATGAAGCAGCTCGCCGAGGGTAATTTCGGCGTGGTGCTGCCGGGGCTCGGCCGCAAGGACGAGGTCGGCGACATGGCGCAGGCTGTCGAGACCTTCAAGGTCAAGGCGGAAGAGAAAGCCCAGGCGGAAGCCGAGGCACGGATCACGCAGGATCAGGCGGCGGCCTTGCAACGCAAGCAGGACATGATCCGGCTCGCCGACGATTTCGAAGGTACGGTCGGTGAAATAGTCGAGGCGGTGTCGTCCGCGTCGACCGAATTGGAAGCCTCGGCCAGCACGCTGACGTCGACAGCGGATCGGTCGCAGCAGCTCACCACGGTCGTCGCGACGGCATCGGAAGAAGCCTCCACCAACGTGCAGTCGGTGGCGTCCGCCACCGAGGAAATGGCGTCGTCCATCACCGAGATCGGCCGTCAGGTCCAGGAATCCGCACGTATTGCCAATGAGGCCGTGGACCAGGCTCAGAAGACCAATGATCGCGTCGGCGAACTGTCGAAAGCTGCCGGCCGCATTGGCGCGGTGGTCGAGCTGATCAACACCATTGCGGGGCAGACCAACCTGCTGGCGCTCAACGCCACCATCGAGGCTGCGCGTGCCGGAGACGCCGGCCGCGGCTTCGCAGTGGTCGCGTCCGAGGTGAAGGCGCTCGCCGAGCAGACCGCCAAGGCCACCGGCGAGATCAGCCAGCAGATCGCGAGCATCCAGACTGCGACCGATGATTCCGTCTCGGCGATCCGCGAGATCGGCACGACCATCGGCAAGATGTCGGAGATCGCGTCCACGATCGCTTCGGCTGTCGAAGAGCAGGGCGCGGCGACGCAGGAGATTTCCCGTAACGTGCAGCAGGCTGCGCAAGGCACGATGCAGGTCTCGTCCAACATCATCGACGTGCAGCGCGGCGCGAGCGAGACCGGCGGCGCGTCGTCTCAGGTGCTGTCGGCAGCGCAGTCGCTCTCGTCAGATAGCAACCGTCTGAAGCATGAAGTCAGTCGCTTCCTGAACTCGGTCCGCGCGGCCTGAGTTCTCCAACATCGCAATTCACTGGCTTGAGTAACGGTGCGTTCTCCGCACACCGCCACTCAAGCCGCTGTATGCTCCGAGAGAATTCAGGGCCTCGAAATATCCCGTGCAGGGTATCGCATGATGAGATTGCAATTTTAGATCGTTAATTCAGAACCTCTGATGCCTGAACTCGAACTCCATCACTGTCTGAAAAGTCCGAATTGCTCGACGACCATTGCGGTACCGGCTCAATTTGAGTGATGGCATCATCGGCGCGTTAACGTTTGTGTCAGAAGCGCGGTGGTAGGTTCCTGCCCATGAGCAGGTGATTTGATCGATCATCGAACGTATCACCCGCTCATATGAGCCGATGACGCTTCTCGTTCAGGATCGGCTCACGCCAAGCTTCGCGTGCCCGTCGGATTGCCGCCGGGCTGCGCCAAAAATGACAACCGCTTAGCATTCGACCATTTCACGCGACGCCGGACTCCGTCCGGCGAAGGACGACCCGACTCATTTTTCTGCCGCTTCATTCCCAGGGACTGTCATGGCCTTCATCCAGAATCTGCGCATTGGCACGAAGCTCGCGATTGCGTCCGGGCTCGGCATTATTCTCCTCGGTGTCATGATCTATATGCAGACGATGGGAAGCGCAGGCGTTCGCCAGTCATATCAGACGGCCGGCGTCTATCAGGGCATTGCGCAGAACGCTGCCGAGGCCAAGGCCTCGTTCCGCGGCATGCAGATCGGCGTGCGAGACTTCCTCGGGGCAACGAAAGTGGCCGATGTCCAGAAGGCCGCCGACTATTTCACGGCGCGTACTACCGCCGGCCTTAAATTTTCGGCTCAGATGCTCAAGCTTGCGACCGCACCGGACGAGCGCGAACGCATCGGCAAATTCCTCGACATGATGACGACCCTCGGTAAGGGCGGCGACAAGATCGGTGTAATCCGCACAGATATCTTGAATCTGCAGGCGACGCGCAACGAAGCTGGCGAATTGTCTGCGGATGCCTCCGCGCGCATCACCACACTGGGCGCGGAGATCGTGAAGCTCCGCACCGACGTGCTGCTACCCATGAGTGCAGAACTCGACAAGCTGGCTGATACGATCGTCAATCTGGCTAAGGAGAAGGTCGAGCAGCAGACGACCGCTGCGGCGAACGAGGCCGCTGCGACCGAGCGAGACTCGCTGATTCTCGGTGGTGTGGTCGCCCTGATGCTGATCGGGACCTGCGTGTTCTCGGTGTTCACCATCGGGCGTCCGATGCGCGCGCTGAGCCGTTCGATGGAAGAACTCGCCGAGGGCAATTTCGGCGTGGTGTTGCCGGGCTTGGGCCGCAAGGACGAGATCGGCGACGTCGCTGGCGCCGTGGAGAAGTTCAAGGTCAAGGCACAGGAGCGCGCCCGCGCCGAAGCCGACGCTCAAAAGCAGCAGGAGCAGGTCGCCGCCGAGCAGCGCAAGCGCGAGATGATCACGCTGGCGAACAATTTTGAGAGCGCGGTCGGTGAGATCGTTGAAACAGTGTCGTCGGCATCGACCGAGCTCGAAGCGTCGGCCGGCACGCTGACGTCGTCTGCCGAGCGTTCGCAGCATTTGACCACTATGGTGGCAGCCGCTTCGGAAGAGGCTTCGACGAACGTCCAATCCGTGGCATCGGCGACCGAGGAAATGGCGTCATCGGTAAACGAGATCAGCCGCCAGGTTCAGGAATCTGCGCGTATCGCCAGCGAGGCCGTACAGCAGGCCCAGAAGACCAACGACCGTGTCGGCGAGCTATCCAAGGCGGCCAGCCGTATCGGCGACGTGGTCGAGCTGATCAATAGCATCGCGGGGCAGACCAACCTTCTGGCGCTCAATGCGACCATCGAAGCCGCCCGTGCCGGTGAAGCGGGCCGTGGCTTCGCCGTGGTGGCGGCAGAGGTGAAGACGCTCGCGGAACAGACCGCCAAGGCGACCGGCGAGATCAGCACGCAGATCGGCAGCATCCAGTCCGCCACGGACGAATCGGTCAGTGCCATCCGCGAGATCGGCGTCACCATCGGCCGGATGTCGGAAATTTCGTCCACGATTGCTTCGGCCGTCGAAGAGCAGGGTGCCGCCACCCAGGAGATTTCCCGTAACGTGCAGCAAGCCGCGCATGGCACCCAGCAGGTCTCGTCCAACATTACGGATGTGCAGCGCGGCGCCAGCGAGACCGGGTCGGCGTCGTCGCAGGTCCTCTCGGCAGCACAGTCGCTGTCGTCGGACGGCGCGCGGCTAAAGGTCGAAGTCGCGCGGTTCCTCAACTCTGTTCGCGCGGCCTAGGCCGTGCGGGACCAGAACTGATCATTCTATCGAGCGATAACAGGACGTCCAGCCATGCTCCCGAACATCTCTATCAAAGCCAAGATCACCATCGTTATCGCTTTTCTGTTAATCGCAATGACGGGGATGGGGGCGCTTGCTGTCAGCAAGATGCAGACGATTAACGCCAATGCGTCGGACATTCAGAAAAACTGGCTTCCAAGCGTCCGTGTTCTCGGCGGGCTGCGGGCGACGACCATCGATTATCGCAATCTGGTGCGCGCACACATCCTCGCAGCCAATGCTGACCAGATGCAGAAGACCGAGGCTGGTATCGACACCATCGTCAAGCGGGCCGCCGATGAGCGGACTGCCTATGACAAGTTGGTATCGAGCCCCGAAGAGCGCGCAATCTTCAACGACTGGAGCAAGGAGTGGGATAACTACGTATTACGCAGCCAGGAAATCTTTGTCCTCGATCGCAAGAATCTCGGCAAAGGCAGTCAGGAAGCCCATGAGCTCAATCTGAATGTGATCAATCCGCTGGGATCCAAAGCCGATTTTGCCCTGCGCAAGGCCATCGAATTCAACGACAAGGGCGCGGCGGCATCGGGACAGAAGGCCGATGACAGCTATGGTTCGGCGCTGACGACGGTCATCGCGATCATTGCAGCGACGGCGGTCATCGGCATCGGTGTCGGCATTTATCTGGTCAAGGACGTGTCGTCGGGTATCGCTTCGATCGTGCAACCGATGCAGGCGCTGAGCGCCGGCGACCTCACGGCGCATGTGGCGCATCAGGGTGAAAAGACCGAGATCGGCGCGATGGCCGACACGCTTCAGGTGTTCAAGCAGGCGTTGATCGACAAACGCGCGGCAGATGAAGCTGCCTCTGCCGACGCCGAAGCCAAGATCGAGCGTGGTCGCCGCGTTGACAATATCACCCGCGAATTCGAATCGATGATTGGCGAGATCGTGGAGACCGTATCGTCGGCATCGACCGAACTCGAGGCCTCTGCGAGCACGCTGACCGCGACGGCCGAACGTTCCCAGGACCTGGCCACCACAGTGGCGGCAGCGTCTGAAGAAGCTTCCACCAACGTCCAGTCGGTGGCATCGGCCACTGAAGAAATGGCCTCGTCGGTCAACGAGATCAGCCGACAGGTGCAGGAGTCGGCGAGCATCGCCAATCAGGCGGTCGACCAGGCGCGGCGTACCAATGATCGCGTCAGCGAACTCGCCAGTGCTGCGTCCCGCATCGGGGACGTCGTCGAGCTCATCAACAATATCGCCGGCCAGACAAACCTGCTGGCGCTCAACGCAACCATCGAGGCGGCGCGTGCCGGTGAAGCGGGCCGGGGCTTCGCGGTCGTGGCTTCCGAAGTAAAGGCATTGGCCGAGCAGACCGCCAAGGCGACCGGCGAGATTTCGACGCAAATTTCTGGTATCCAGGCGGCGACGCAGGAATCGGTCGGCGCCATCAAGGAAATCGGCGACACCATCGGCCGGATGTCCGAGATTGCCTCGACCATCGCATCGGCGGTGGAAGAGCAGGGTGCCGCGACGCAGGAGATTTCGCGTAACGTCCAGCAGGCGGCACAGGGTACCATGCAGGTCTCGTCGAACATCACCGACGTGCAGCGTGGAGCGTCCGAGACCGGCTCTGCGTCGTCGCAGGTGCTTTCGGCCGCGCGGTCGCTGTCATCGGACAGCACACGTCTCAAGAATGAAGTGGGCAAGTTCTTGAACTCGGTGCGCGCTGCCTGACGGGCTTTAACACAAGTGTACAACGTAAAAGCCGGCGCGTGAGCGTCGGCTTTCTTGCGCGATAGTGTTGTTATGCGCGTGCGCTACGTTCACTCAAGAAGCCATGCGCAAGAAGCAGTCATGATGCACCGCTCCTTAACTTTATCCGGACAATCTCGATCACGAGATCGTTGAAAGCTATCGACGCTCGGTCGGCAGCTCCAATGCATGCCGTGTCTTAAAACCCAGAAAATGCCATTCGTGCAGTTGCGCGCCAACGGTCAAAAACCGAGGGACTATCACCTATGTTTGCCAGCCTGTCCATCCGCACCAAGATCACTCTTGTCGTCTCGTTCCTGCTGCTCGCCATGTCTGCAATGGGCGCGCTGGCCATCAAGCAGATGTACACCATCAACGGAGCGACATCCGACATCGTCACGAGCTGGCTGCCGAGCGTGCGCGCTCTGGGTGAAGTCCGCGCTGCAACGATCAGCTATCGTTCGGTGGTTCGTGGACATCTGCTTGCGACCGATGCCGCAGATACGAAGGTCCAGGACGACACGCTGGTGCGTTACGCCGAGATGCTCGACAAGGCGCGCAAGAGCTATGAGCCGATGATTTCGTCGCCTGAGGAACGCGCGATGTACAACGAATTCAGCAAGCTCTGGAGCGAATATATCGTCGCATTGCAGCCGGTTCTTGCATTGTCGCGCAAGACCGCACGTGATGAAGCGCGAGATATGAACGTGAAGGTCAACCAGATTGGCTTCAAGGCGGATGAAGCTCTGCAGAAGGATGTCGAGCTCAACAACAAGGGAGCTTTGGCGACCGGAGAACTGGCGACGGACAGCTTTGGGGTCGCCATCAAGATGGTGATCGGTTCGCTCTTGTTTGCGGTTGTTGTCGGCGTCGGTGCGGCTATCTTGCTGGTGCGCGATGTCTCCGCCGGTATTACGTCGATCGTGCTGCCGATGCAGGCGCTTGGTACAGGAGATCTGTCAGCAAATGTTCCGCATCAGGGCGAGAAGACCGAAATCGGTACGATGGCGGATTCGCTGCAGGTGTTCAAGCAGGCGCTGATCGACAAGCGCGCGGCGGATGAAGCTGCAGCGGCCGATGCAGAAGCCAAGATCGAGCGTGGCCGCCGCGTCGACAGCATCACCCGCAACTTCGAATCGATGATCGGCGAGATCGTCGAGACGGTGTCGTCGGCATCGACCGAACTGGAAGCCTCGGCAGGTACGCTGACCGCCACGGCGGAACGTTCGCAGGAATTGACCACGACGGTTGCCGCAGCCTCCGAAGAAGCATCTACCAATGTTCAGTCAGTGGCATCGGCAACCGAGGAAATGGCCTCGTCGGTCAACGAGATCAGCCGTCAGGTTCAGGAGTCGGCTGCAATCGCAGGGCAGGCGGTCGATCAGGCGCGCAAGACCAATGATCGCGTCGGCGAGCTCGCCAGCGCTGCATCGCGCATCGGCGATGTGGTCGAGCTGATCAACAACATCGCAGGCCAGACAAACCTGCTGGCGCTTAACGCCACCATCGAAGCAGCGCGTGCCGGCGAAGCCGGTCGCGGTTTCGCGGTCGTGGCTTCCGAAGTGAAGGCCCTCGCTGAGCAGACTGCCAAGGCGACTGGCGAGATCTCGACGCAGATTTCCGGCATCCAAGCGGCGACGCAGGAATCGGTTGGCGCTATCAAGGAGATTGGCGACACGATCGGCCGCATGTCGGAGATCGCCTCGACCATCGCTTCTGCGGTGGAAGAGCAGGGTGCCGCGACGCAGGAGATTTCCCGCAATGTCCAGCAGGCGGCGCAGGGCACGATGCAGGTCTCGTCGAACATCGTTGATGTGCAGCGTGGTGCGACAGAGACTGGATCTGCCTCGACTCAGGTTCTCGCTGCGGCGCAATCGCTGTCCTCGGACAGTACGCGATTGAAGGATGAAGTCAGCAAGTTCCTGAACGCGGTGCGGGCAGCCTGATGGCTTGTAGGGTGGGCAAAGGCGCTCTTGCGCCGTGCCCACCGCAGCGCTTTCGATGATGGTGGCGGGCACGCTGCGCTTTTGCCCGCCCTGCGGATGTCGAGCGTTCTATCTCGTACTCGCCGACACCAGTCCCGCGATGTCCATATAGGTGCGCACCAGCGGGGCGACGAAACGATGCGCCGATGTCTTGGACACCAGCGTATCGTGCAGGATCAGGTGGTCGATGCCGGTATTGATGAAACACGCCATGGCGTCGCGCGGAGTCTCGACGATCGGCTCGCCCTTCACGTTGAACGACGTGTTGAGCAGCACCGGCACGCCGGTGAGCGCATCGAATTCCTTCAGCAGCCGATAGAGCACCGGATTGGTGTCTTCCGTGACGGTCTGGATGCGCGCCGTTCCATCGATGTGCACAATGGCCGGAATCTTCTCGCGCCATTCGGGGCGCACCGGGGCGGCGATCAGCATAAACGGCGAATCCTGATCGCCTTCGAAAATCTCTCTGGCGCGCTCGGCGAGCACAATCGGCGCGAATGGCCGGAACGGCTGACGATGTTTCACGCGTGAATTAAGGATGTCCTTCATCTCCGGTCGGCGCGGATCGGCGATGATGCTGCGATTGCCGAGCGCGCGGGGGCCGTATTCCGAGCGACCCTGAAACCAGCCGATCACTTTCTGGTCGGCGAGCAGCTTGGCCGTATCGCGGCAGATATTGTCGCTGCGCACCGCGCTGGTCTGCGCCTTGACGAGTGTGCGCTGGGTCGCTGTCTCGACGTCGCGATCGGTGTAAGTCTTTCCCGTGTAGGAATGCGTCATCACATAGGAGCGCGGCTGCTTCTGTACCTCCAACAGGCCGTAATAGGCGCAGCCGATGGCGATGCCGTTGTCGCCGGCAGCGGGCTGGATCCAGACATTTTCGAAGCCGGCTTCGCGGGCGATGCGGCCATTGGCGACGCAATTGAGCGCGACGCCGCCGGCGATGCAGAGGTTCTTTGCGCCGGTCGTTTCGCGCAGCCAGCGCGCGCGGGCGAGCAGCACCTTCTCGGTGTCGTCCTGCACGCGCCAGGCGAGATCCTCCCAGTGCCGCATGGACGGATGGGTGTCCCACTTGCCGTCGCTGTCGGCGATATAGGGCTGGTTGTATTCGGGGGTCCAGCGCGGCACGCTGAGGACATTGTCGGTGATATCCATCAGCGGCTTGACCTGGTCGCGGCGGCCATAGGGCGCCAGCCCCATCAGCTCGCCGCATTTGTTCCAGTCGCCGAACACATAGGTCGAGGCCCGGCTATAAAGCGCCCCGAGGCCTGGCATGTTGTAGAATTCATCGCTGAGGAAGCCGCGGTCCGGCTCCATCCAGACTTTCTTGAGGCAATCGAGCTGCGTGCCCTTGAACGTGTAGTAGCTCTCGGATTCCCGGGCGAGCTTCGAGCCCGGCTCGTCGCCGGGATAGACCTCCATCACATCGGAGCGATAGCTGCCGACGCCGTCGACGATCATGATCGCCCCCTCTTCGAAGGGGCAGACGGCAAACGCGCTATAGGCGTGCGCCAGATGATGCGAGATCGTTTTGACCTTGCCGGTGCGCGCCCGAAACAGCGGATGGACGCTGGCGTCCTGCCGTTCATATTCGGGCAGGAAGCCCGGCATGTCCTGATAGATCAGGCGGTCTTCCATCTCCGGAACCGGCAGGATGTAGCAATTGCTCACCACCACGTCGACGTCGCCCAGCGTGATGCCTTCGGCGTCGAGGACGTAGTCGATCACTTCCTTGTAGAACCCCGTCGCGTGTTTCTCGCGGGTAATCCGCTCCTTCTCGATCGCATAGGCCAGCGCGCCGTTGCGCAGCAGGCAGGCGCTGACGTCGTGATCGTAGGTGTTGAGACCGAGGATGTAGCTGGGTTTGGACATGAATCAGCTTCTGACAATTCGCGGGAAGGGACGAATGATGGGATCGAGCTGCTAATGCAGACGCGGCGGGTGGGGCTGACCGCATATTCGCAGTTGCGAGGTGCAGCGATCAGCATAGTGCGAGGCAATATGAAGAGAAGATGAACGCAGGAGGTCAAAAGCGAGGTGACCGCGTGAAGGTGCGCATTCGTTCGTAGTGACAGCGTTGCCGGCAACTTGACCGGCGTTCGAGCTTGACCCTATTGTAAAGTTGTTCGTGCGTGCACGCCTTGTGATGGCCATATTACTATTCTGGTTTCAGCACCTGTGTGAATCAAGAATTGCTCACTGAACGATTCGAGGCCGGAAGCATTCTAAAGCCGTGCTTCTGCAGAATGGGAGTTCCTAAGAATGGCTCAAACCAAAACGACGCGCCACAATATCGTGACCCGCTGCCTGGCAGCGATGGCGCTTGTGTCTGTCTACTGTGTTGGTCTGATCGGCGCATCCACGGTGTTGCTCACCACGAGCAGCACCTCGGCCGAGGCCCGTGGCGGTGGTCGCGGTCGTGGCGGCGGCGGTTGGGGCCGTGGACGCGGTGGCGGCTTCTATCGTGGCGGCGGTCGTGGCTATGGTCGCGGCTATGGCTTCTACGGTGGACCGCGCTTCGTGGCGCCGGGCTGCTATTTCAGCCGTCGCTGGGGCCGGGTGGTCTGCCCGTACTAAGTCATAAGCGCCACGGCGCTGAATGAACGAGATAGAGAGGCGCGCCGGGTAACCGGGGCGCCTTTTGCTTTCCAGGCTCGCCTTTCTCCAGGAAACGGGCCTCTCCTTCGGGAATGATTTGTCGAAAGCTACCCTCCTTGCACAATGCTGAGGTCGCTTTTGGCATGCCATCTTGTGTTTTCTCATCCAAATTCCAATGTCGGCATGGCAAGCTTGCGCGCCCGCGCATGGCAATTCGGTCCTCCCACCCTGGAACCTTCATGAGTGCCCTGTTCTCTCCCTTCAAGCTGCGCGACCTCACGCTGCCAAACCGCATCGTCATTGCGCCGATGTGCCAGTATTCTGCCGAAGATGGCCGGGCGACCGACTGGCACATGATCCATCTCGGCAATATGGCCCTGTCGGGCGCCGCAATGCTGGTGATCGAAGCGACCGCCGTGGAAGCCATCGGCCGCATCACACCCGGCGATCTCGGCCTCTATAATGACGCGACCGAAGCCGCGTTGAAGCCGGTGCTGGCGGCAATCCGCAAGCATTCGAACATTGCCGTTGGCATGCAGATCGCCCACGCAGGCCGTAAGGCGTCGAGCCACGCCCCATGGGATGGCGGCCAGCAGGTCCCGCTCGACAAAGGCGGCTGGGTCGCCCAGGCGCCCTCGGCCATTCCGCAGAAACCCGGCGAACTGGCGCCGCAGGAGATCGACGTTGCCGGCCTCAAGCGCATCCGCGATGCCTTCGTGGCCACGGCGAAGCGCGCCGAGCGGCTCGGCATCGATGCGCTCGAGATCCACGGTGCACATGGCTATCTGCTGCACGAGTTTCTTTCACCGATCTCCAACCAGCGCACGGACAATTATGGTGGTTCGCTGGAAAATCGCATGCGCTTTCCGCTCGAAGTATTCGACGCTGTGCGCGCAGCGTTTCCGGCCCACAAGCCGGTTGGCGTCCGGGTCTCGGCGTCGGACTGGGTCGAGGGCGGTTGGGATGTCGAGCAGACCATTGTGTTCGCGCAAGAGCTCAAGAAACGCGGCGTTGACTGGATGGATGTTTCGTCCGGCGGTGTCTCGCCGCAGCAGAAGATCGCGCTGGGGCCGGGTTATCAGGTGCCGTTCGCTGAAGCCGTGAAAGCGGCGACGGGACTGCCGACGATTGCGGTGGGGTTGATCACCGAAGCGCAGCAGGCTGAAGACATCGTGGCCTCCGGCAAGGCCGATCTGGTCGCCATCGCACGTGGCATTCTCTACGACCCGCGCTGGCCGTGGCACGCGGCGGCGCAGCTCGGCGGTCAGGTACAGGCGCCGCCGCAATACTGGCGCTCGCAGCCATCGACGCAAAAGGCGCTGTTCGGCGATACGACGTTCGGCGGCCGCTGAGCCACTTCAAGGTACCTCACTTTCAACACCCACACATTGTCCCGCAAGCCGGGTGCGATGTGTGGGTGTTTGTCTTTGCTCCGCGTCCACTCCGCGAATGGCAGCCCTGCGGCAGCATCGTGTTTACATGACAGAATGTCGCACCTACACAGCGCAAAATTCTGCGCCGTAAAATAATCGTGGCATCCGGCGCTGCCCGCCTGTCGAGAGGAGCCCCGCCATGGCCCGCCATTTCTTATGGCTTCTGCTGATCCCCTTCGTCGGCCTGCTCTGGGTCCCGTTCTACAATTTTCATGATCCGGTGCTGTTCGGCTTTCCGTTCTTCTACTGGTACCAGCTCGCCTGGGTGCCGATGACCGCCTTTCTGACCTGGCTCGCTTACCGGACTTACGCCAATGAAGACTGAGCTCGATATTCCCGCCGTTGCGGTCTTTCTGTTCTTCTTCGCGCTCGTCACCGTGATGGGCTTCGTCGCCTCGAAGTGGCGCCGCCCGAAAACGCTGGCCAGTCTCGACGAATGGGGCCTTGGTGGCCGCCAGTTCGGCACCTGGATCACCTGGTTTCTGGTCGGCGGCGATTTCTATACCGCCTATACGGTGATCGCCGTGCCGGCACTGGTCTATTCGGTCGGTGCTTACGGCTTCTTCGCGCTGCCTTACACGATCCTGGTCTATCCCATCGTGTTCATGGTGATGCCGAGGCTGTGGCAGGTCGCCAAGGACAACGGTCATGTCACTGCCGCCGACGTTGTGCATGGCCGCTATGGTTCACGCATGCTGGAAGCAGCAGTCGCCATCACCGGTGTCGTCGCCACCATGCCCTATATCGCGCTGCAGCTGATCGGTATGGCCACGGCTGTGAAGGCGCTTGGTTTCGAAGGCGAACTTCCGCTGATCGCGGCCTTTGTCGTGCTGGCGCTCTACACCTACTCGTCGGGCCTGCGTGCCCCGGCGCTGATCGCCTTCGTCAAGGATATCATGATCTATATCGCCGTCATCGCGGCAGTGTCAGTGATCCCCGGCAAGCTCGGCGGCTATGCCGCAGTGTTCGACGCCGCCGATCAGGCATTCAAGGCCAAGGGCTCGGGCAGCATCCTGCTGCAGCCCAGCCAGTATGTCGCCTATGCCACGCTGGCACTCGGTTCGGCGCTCGCAGCCTTCATGTATCCGCATACTCTCACGGGCATTTTCGCCAGCAAGAGCGCCACGACCATCCGCAAGAACGCCGTACTGTTGCCGGCCTATACGCTGATGCTCGGCCTGCTGGCGCTGCTCGGCTACATGGGCCACGCCGCCAAGTTGAAGCTCGCCAGCAATAATGACGTGGTACCGGCGCTGTTCCAGACGCTGTTTCCGAGCTGGTTCGCAGGCTTCGCTTTTGCGGCGATTGCCATCGGCGCGCTGGTCCCGGCAGCGGTGATGAGCATTGGTGCTGCCAATCTCTTTACCCGCAATTTCTGGAAGGCCTATGTCAATCCGCAGGTCGATACGGCGGGCGAAGCAGCCGTTGCCAAGATCGCGTCGCTGGTGGTGAAGGTTGGCGCGCTGCTGGTGATCATCTATCTGCCGACGCAGTTCGCGCTCGACCTGCAGCTTCTCGGAGGCCTGTGGATCCTGCAGACGCTGCCGGCCTTGATCTTCGGCCTGTTCACCCGCTGGTTCACCGCGCCGGCGTTGCTGACCGGATGGGTGGTCGGCCTGTTCGGGGGCACATATCTGGCCTGGACGGATGGTCTCAAGCCGCTGCACATGCTGTCGATCGGCAGCTTCCAGGCGACGGTCTATGTCGGTCTGATTGCCCTCGTCGCGAATATCGTGGTGGCAATGCTGGTCAATCTCGTGGTGCCGAAGCCGGTGGCAACGGCCGAGGCGGCGAGCACGTAAGGGCCCCCCGTAAAGCCCGCGCGCGCATTGTTTCCGGCGCGCGCTGGCTTTATTGTCCGCGCGAATGCCCGCCATCCCTGTGCGGGACCGCCGGATGGAGCTTGCCTGAGTGACTGAATCGATGCGCATCGGCACGCGCAAAAGCACCATGGCGCTGGCCCAGACCGAAGAGATCGCGCGCCGGCTTGCGGTTGTCGCGCCGGAACTGGCCGTCGAGATCGTGAAATTCGAGCCGGTCGGCGACCGTGACCAGACCAGCAATCTCCTGAAGCATGGCGGCAAGGGCGGCGCTTTCGTCGGCGAAATTCGCGCGGCCGTGCTCAAGGGTACGCTGCATGCGGCGATGCATTCGCTGAAGGACATGCCCGGCAATGAAGACACGCCGGGTCTCGTGATCGGCGCCACGCTGGTGCGCGATCCGCCGACCGATGCACTGGTGCTGCGCGAAGGCGTTAGCCTCGACGATCTCAAGCGCACGCATGGCAAAGGCTTCAAGATCGGCACCAATGCCGTACGCCGTGCCGCCTATATCCGCCGCCTGTTTCCCGAGATTGAGGTGATCCATTTCCGCGGGGCTGCCGATACGCGCGTGCGCAAACTCGACAATGGCGAGATGCAGCGGCTGCCTGATGGCGACGAGGTCGGCCCCGCCGACGCGCTGATCATGGCGCGCTCGGGTCTCGAGCGCGTTGGATTGGCGAGCCGCATCGCACGTGATTTCACGCCGCAGGAAATGTTGCCGGCCGTGGGACAGGGCATCGTCGCAGTCGAATGCGCGGCGCATGATTGGGGCACGCGGCGCTATCTATCGCTGATCGACGACCCTGCGGCGCATCTGTCCTGCGATGCCGAGCGCGAGGTGCTTTGGGTGCTGAACGGCCACTGCAATTCGCCGATCGCCGGTTATTCGGTGATCTCAGGGCACGAGATGTCGCTGACCGCATCGGTGTTGGATGAAGCCGGCGGGCAGTTCATTGAGGTAACGCGCATAGGGCCGGCGGATCGTCCGCGCGAGCTTGGGCGGGCTGTCGGGCTGGAGCTGCTCGACAAGGGCGCCGGCGCGCTGATCGAGGCCAATCGGCCGGAGCACTAGGCCGTTCGATACGACACTTTGCCCTCTCCACGTCATGCCCGGGCTTGACCCGGGCACCCATCCTTTGATGTACGACAGTGAAGTTGGATGGCCGGGTCAGGCCCGGCCATGACGGAGTGTGTGGCGACTAGCTCTCCGCCATCCCCACCGACCACAGTGCGAACGCATAGACGATCGCGATCTCATCCAGCCGGTTGAAACGCCCGGACGCGCCACCGTGACCGGCGCCCATATTCGTCCGCAGCAGCACCGGCCCGCCACCCGTCATCGTCGCGCGCAGCCGTGCGATCCATTTCGCCGGCTCCCAATAGGTGACGCGTGGATCGGTGAGGCCACCCATCGCCAGAATCTTCGGATAGGCTTTCGCCGCGACCTGGTCATAGGGCGAGTAGGACAGGATGGTCTTGAAGTCGGCTTCGCTCTCGATCGGGTTGCCCCATTCGGGCCATTCCGGCGGCGTCAGTGGCAGCGTGTCGTCGAGCATGGTGTTGAGCACATCGACGAATGGCACTTCGGCAACGATGCCGGAGAATAGCTCGCCGGAGCGATTGGCGACGGCGCCCATCAGCATGCCGCCGGCGCTGCCGCCATGGCCAACGATGTTTTTCTCGGATGTATATTTCGCTGATATCAGCGCACGCGCAGCGGCCGCGAAATCATCGAATGAGTTCGTCTTCTTGTCGCGCTTGCCGTCGAGATACCAGCCCCAGCCCTTGTCGGCGCCGCCGCGGATATGCGCGATGGCATAGACGAAACCGCGATCGACCAGCGACAGCCGGTTGGCGGAGAACGACGCAGGCATCGCCATGCCGTAGGAACCATAGCCATAGAGCAGCAGCGGCGCCTTGCCGTCCCGTGCCAGGTCCTTGCGATGCAGGATCGACACCGGGACTTCGGCGCCGTCATGGGCCTTGGCCATGATGCGCGTGGTGAGATAGTCAGCGGGGTTGTGGCCGGACGGGATCTCCTGACGCTTGCGCAACGTCCGTTCGCGCGTCGCCATGTCGTAATCATAGACTTCCGACGGCGTCGTCATCGAGGAATAGGCAAAGCGAAGCGTGGTCGTATCGAATTCGTAGCCGCCCATGGTGTCGAGCGAATAGGCGGCTTCGTCGAAGGCGATGGCGTGTTCGTCCTTGGTGGTGAGATCGCGAATCACGATCGACGGCAGCGCATTGGCACGCTCCAGACGGACGAGATGGCCGGCAGTGAGATCCATGTCGAGGACATAGATGCCCTCGCGATATGGGATCAGGTCCGTCCAGTTGCCGCGCGCGGGCGAAGCCAGCGGTGCGGTGACGATCTTGAAGTCGATGGCGCCATCGGCATTGGTCAGGATGAACAGCTCGTCGCCGCGATCGGCCAGCGAATATTGCACGCCGTCTTCGCGCTTCGCCACGAGTCGCGGCGGCGCGTCTGGCGTGGCGAGATCGATCAGTTGCTGCTCGGAGGTCTCATGATCGCCGCCGGCGATGACGCAGAAGCGGCCGCTGGCGCTTTCATGGATATGGGTGAACCAGCCGGAATCCTGCTCCTCGAATATCAGCCTGTCGTCCGCCTGTCTGGTGCCCAGCCTGTGCAGCCAGACCTGCATCGGACGATGATTGTCGTCGAGCTTCACATAGAAGAAGGACTTGCAATCGAGCGTCCACACCACGCCGCCATCGGTCTCCTCGACCACGTCGTCGAGATCACTGCCGGTGGCCCAGTCACGCACGCGGATGGTGAAATATTCCGAGCCCTTGACGTCGGCACTCCAGGCTTCCAGCGCGTGATCAGGTGAATGGCGGGCGCCGCCGAACTTGAAATATTTGTGGTCGGCGGCAAGCCTGTCGCCATCGAGAACGATGGTGGCCTCGCCGCCATCCCGCGGCATGCGGCCGAATAATTCATGCTGGCCGCCCTCGCGGAATTTCCGCAAATAAGCATAAGGGCCATCCGGCGACGGGACGCTGGAATCGTCTTCCTTGATGCGGCCGCGCATTTCCGCAACCAACTTGGTCTGCAGCGCCGCCGTGCCGCCGAGCAGGCTCTCGGTATAGGCGTTCTCGGCCTCCAGATAGGTGCGGATCTCCGGCTCCAGCACGCTGGGATCGCGCAACACCTCCTGCCATTTGGCATCCTTCAGCCAGGCATAGTCATCGGTCACAGTGATGCCGTGGGTCGTGGAGGAATGCGGATGACGCGGCGCAACCGGCGCGGGCATGGAGGATGTCTGCTTTGTCATGAACGCTCTTTTCGCGGAAGCCTGATCGGATATGATTACGGAACACGCGCGCATCGGCGCCTGCCCCGCATATTGGATATTCCATGGATATAGAGATTATCGACCGCCTTGCCATCCGCGATCTGATTGAAAACTGGGTAGTCTGGCGCGATGCCGGCGACTGGGATCGCTTTCGCACTGTCTGGTTTGACGATGGCCGTATGGTGGCCACCTGGACCCAGGGCACGGCCGACGAGTTCATCGCCATGAGCAAGGCTGGCTGGGCCAAGGGCGTCTCGATCATGCATTTCCTCGGCGCGCAATCGATCGATCTCGCTGGCAACCGCGCAATTTCGCAGACCAAGATGACCATTGCCCAGCGCGCGCTGGTGCACGGCGTCAATGTCGACGTGATGCTGACCGGACGCTTCTATGATTTCCTCGAAAAGCGTGACGGCAAATGGGGCATGGTGCTGCGCCAGCCGATTTATGAAAAGGACCGCATGGATCCCGTCGTACCCGGTGCGCCGCTGAAGCTCGATACGGATCTGCTCGCGAGCTTCCCCGAGGGCTATCGCCATCTCGCTTATATGCAGAGCCAGATCGGTTATCAGATCAAGCCAGACATGCCCGGGCTGCGCGGCGACGCGGTGGAGGCGCTTTATGCCAGTGGGAAGAAATGGCTGAACGGCGAAAAGCTGGATCGGTAGCCGCCTTACCCTCAGCCCTCATTGCGAGGAGCCTCTTGGCGACGAAGCAATCCAGTCTTTCCTTGTCGCTTTCTGGATTGCTTTGTCGCTCCGCTCCTCGCAATGACGTGGATAGTTGATAAAGAACAAAAAAGACTGGGAGAAACAACATGCCCGACTTCATCACCCTCGATGCACTGGTCCGTAACACCGCCGCGTCCAAGCCGACCAAGATCGCCGTGATCGATGCCGATCGCCAGATCGATTACGCCGCCTTCGATGCGCTGATCGACCGTATCGCTGCATCGCTGCAGGCCAGCGGCCTCAAGCCGCGCGATGTGATCTCCATATGTGCGCTGTCGTCGATCGAATATGCAGCGGTGTTTCTTGGTGCGTTGCGCGTCGGTGTGGCGGTGGCGCCGCTGGCGCCGTCATCGACACCCACGGATTTCGCCGCAATGGTGAAGGATGCGGCCGCAAAAATCCTGTTCATGGACGACGCGACGGCGGCCTCCTTTGCGGATGCTGCGATCGATCCCTCGGTCCAGCGCGTCGCGCTCGACGGCGGCAAGGCCGGCAAGTCCTTCACGCAGTGGCTTGTGCCCGAAGGCACGAAGCCGGCTCCGGTGACCATCGATCCGGAATGGGTCTTCAATATCATCTATTCCTCGGGCACGACCGGTACGCCGAAAGGCATCATCCACACCTGCTGGATGCGCTGGCGGCAATATGGCCAGCTCGATCCGCTCGGCTACGGGCCGGATGCGGTCACCGTGCTGTCGACGCCGCTCTATTCTAACACCACGCTGGTCTGTTTCAATCCGACACTCGCCGGTGGCGGCACCCTGGTGCTGATGAAGAAGTTTGATGCGCGAGGCTTCCTTGAACTCAGCGCCAGACATCGTGCGACCCATGCGATGCTGGTGCCGGTGCAGTATCGCCGCATCATGGCCGTCGAAGATTTCGACAGTTTCGATCTCAGGTCTTTTGTGATGAAGTTCTCGACCTCGGCGCCATTCGGCGGCGCGCTGAAGGCCGATGTGTTGAAACGCTGGCCGGGCGGGCTGACCGAATATTACGGGATGACCGAGGGTGGCGGCACCTGCGTGTTGCTTGCGCATGAACACCCGACCAAGCTGCACACCGTCGGCCAGCCAGCGCCAGATCATGAGATCCGCCTGATTGACGAGGATGGCAATTTCGTTGCCCAAGGCGAGATTGGCGAAGTGGTCGGGCATTCGCCCGTCATCATGCAGGGCTATCTCAACCAGCCCGGCAAGACCGCCGAGACGTTCTGGCACGACGCTTCCGGAAAGCGCTATGTCCGCACCGGCGATGTCGGGCGCTTTGACGAAGACGGCTTTCTGCAGCTGATGGACCGCAAGAAGGACATGATCATTTCTGGCGGTTTCAACATCTATCCGAGCGATCTCGAAGCCGTGCTGACGAAACACGACGACGTGCTCGAAGCCGCTGTCGTGGCCATGCCGTCGGAAGAGTGGGGTGAGACACCGGTCGCCTTCGTGGTGATGAAGGCAGGTGCCTCAGTCGATGCGCCGGGGCTGAAGGCTTGGACAAATGAGCGTGTCGGCAAGTTCCAGCGACTCAACGATGTCGTGCTGGTCGATGTGTTGCCGCGCAGCGCCATCGGCAAGGTGCTGAAGCGGGAGTTGCGAGACCGCAAGCTGGCGGCGGATTTGTCGGCGTAGCGCGCCGCTTTCCCTCCCTCAAGCGCGGCGTAGCCGCGCGCAGTGGGGAGGGTGGCGCATCGAGAGCGAAGCGATCGATGTGACGGGTGGGGTGCAACAAGCGTAGCTCTGTATGTGGCGCGACCCCCACCCGACCGGCCTGGCGGCCGGCCACCCTCCCCACGCAAGAGCGGGGGAGGGACTCCGCGGCCACTGCACTTGACTACCAATAATCTTCAATAATGCGGTGGAGGTTCATTCCGCGGCGCACCGCTGTTGCTTTCGGCTTCCTGCAGCCGCTCGCCGAGCGTGGCGACCTGCCGCGTCAGCATGTCGATCTGTTTCCACTGAGCGGTGATCGTCGCATTCAGCGTTTCGATCGTGTCGTCCTGATAGGCGACGCGGGCTTCGAGTGCGTCGATACGTTCGCGCAAGCCTGTCAGGTCGTTTGCGGTCTCACTCATCGGATGCGCTCTCCCGCAGCATCGCAAAATCTTCCGAATTGATCGGCAAGTCAGGCTTGATCGACTGGCTTTCGACGAGGCCATGACCGAGCGCGACGCGCTGGTCAAACACGAAGCATTCGCCGCGCCAGCGGCTCTCGGCCTCAGGGATCTCCTCGAGATATTTCAGGATGCCGCCCTTGAGATGATAGACGTCGGCGAAACCGCGCGAGAGCAGATACGAACTCGCCTTCTCGCAGCGGATGCCGCCGGTGCAGAACATCGCGATTTTCGTGTGCTTGGCGGGATCCAGCGTACGCGCCACGAAATCCTTGAACTGGCCGAAGCTTGCGATCTCCGGATCGACCGCGCCCTCGAACGTGCCCATCGCCACTTCGAACGCGTTGCGCGTATCGAGCACCAGCATGTTCCCGTTAGCGATGAGATCGTTCCAGTCGGCGGCGTCCACATAGGTGCCAACCGTCTTGGTCGGATCCGTCTGGGGATCGCCGAGGGTGACGATCTCCTTTTTCAACCGCACCTTCATGTGCAGGAACGGCATCAAGCTGGCGCGGGAGAATTTCAGCTCCAGATGGTTCAGTCGGCCGCTGAACATCACGCCGGTCTCAAGTTCGTGCACCAGCGCATCGATGGCGGCGTCTGTCCCGGCCACGGTGCCGTTGATGCCCTCGTCGGCCAGCAGGATCGAGCCTTTGATGCCGAGATTGACGCAGAGTGCGCGCAGCGGCTCGCGCAATTGCCGAAAATCCGGCAGCGCGGCGAATTGATAGAGGGCGGCGACCTTGAACATGGCGGGGGTTTACCAGCCGGACCCGCGAGGGGGAAGTCCGGGAACTGGCCGAAATATCGTTGCCATCAGGGCTTTGGGCCGGATGCTCCCCTGCGCAGGTATTGACCTATGTCATACCCGGCGAAACCAGCGCAACGCGTAGTGCCAGAACGCAAAAAACCGGCCCCTTACGGGACCGGCTTCTTTTGCAGCGTCACCTGCGACCGACGGAGGAGTCAAAACTCCGCCGGTTGGAATTGGTTAAAGTTTGCGGTTCGCAAAATCCGACGCCTTGTCGGCGGCGTCCTTGGCAGCCTGCTTGGCATCGCCGACGGCCTTCTGCGCGTGGCCCTTGCCTTCCTGGATCAGGCCTTCGCCCTGCAGGCGGTCAGAGCCGGTCGCTTCACCGATGCCCTGCTTGGCCTTGCCGATGGCTTCGTTTGCGGTTCCCTTGATCTTGTCTGCGGTGGCACCCATGGGATACTCCTGTCATGTAGCAGACGCAGTTCCGAGACCATTCTCGATACGCGCTGCTTGAGCTTCGCAGAGACAATTGCCAGCTCAATTGAATGTTCCTCACTCCCGGGGGCGTGATGCCGCATGCGGTGGCAGCATTTCTTCGGAACTCAAGAAGGCATTGAAATGTCCGGTCACGGCCACGATCACACTCATCCGCACGATCACGCGCATGATCATTCTCACGACCATGATCCAGATCGCTGGAAGCACGACGGCATTCGCGTCATTCCCGCCGACAATCTCGATACCAACGTGCCATCGACCAAAGGCATGGACCGTGCGGCGGCTATCAATTTCGCGCGCGTCGGCGCGCAGAAACTTTGGGCCGGCACCGTGTCGATCCAGCCGGATGCCAAGACCGGTGCGCATCATCACGGCCATCTCGAAAGCGTCATCTATGTGGTAAAGGGTAAGGCTCGGATGCGCTGGGGCGATCGCCTGCAGTTTACCGCGGAGGCCGGTCCCGGCGATTTCATCTTCGTTCCGCCTTACGTGCCGCATCAGGAAATCAATGCGAGTGCCGACGAAGTGCTGGAATGCGTGCTGGTGCGCAGCGACGGCGAGGCGGTCGCTATCAATATCGATATCGAGCCGGTGGAGAAGCCGGAGACGGTGTTGTGGGTCGATCCTACGCATCCCGATGGGGCGGTGAAGAAATAGTTATCTTACCTCGCCCCGCTTGCGGGGAGAGGTCGCTTTCCGCATGCGCAGCATATGGAAAGCGGGTGAGGGGGAGTCAGTGTTTCACTCGCTGACTCCCCCTCACCCGTCGCGACAAGCTTCGCTTGCCGCGCCACCCTCTCCCCGCAAGCGGGGCGAGGGAAGAAGGCTATTTGATCTCGGGCAATCCCGGCGAGAACGCCAGCGCACTCTCGATCCACTTCGCTACGCGCAGCGTGCGCAGATCGTTCAGATAGGGGCCGACCACCTGCAGGCCGAGCGGCAGATGGTTCTTGCCGAACCCAGCCGGTAGCGACAGCGCGGGCACGCCGATCAGGGTCCATGGCGCGCAATATTCGGCATCGCCGGTATAGCTCAGCCCTTTCGGTGCTTCGCCATAGGCCGGCAGCGTCAGCACCGCATCGTAATTCGTCATCTGCGCGGTGAAGTCCGCGCGCAGCTTCGTCTGCAACGCCTTGGCCTTGAGATAGGCTGCCACGCTGATGGCGCTGCCGGTCTCCACCAGCTTCTTTAGGTGATCGCTGGTCTTGTCGGGATAGCGCGCGACGAGATCGCCAAAGATCACCGCGCCTTCGGCGGCCAGAATGATGTTGATCGCGTCCCAGTTGCTGCGATCGAGTTCGGGCAGTTCCAGTTCTTCGATGACAGCACCCGCGCTACGCAGTCGGGCAACGGAGGCTTCGAACACCTGTTGCTGCTCGCTCTCGGCCTTGGCGAACTTGGCGAAGCGCACCACCGCGAGGCGCGGCGACGGCAGCGGTAGCACGCCGCGCTCGACGGAGATTTCAAAGGCCGGCACCGGCGCGCCGTGCGGATCGCTGCCGCTGGTGCCTGCGATCAGTGACAGCGCATAGGCGACGTCATCGACCTTGCGCGCGAAGAAGCCGATATGGTCGAGCGACTGGCTGAGGTGGTGTGCGCCGCTGCGGGGAATAGTGCCGAAGCTCGGCTTGAAGCCGACGACGCCGTTGAAGGCAGCGGGACGGATGATGGAGCCCAGCGTCTGCGTGCCCAGCGCCAGGGGCACGATGCCGGCAGCGACGGAGGCTGCCGAGCCGGAGGACGAGCCGCCCGGTGTGTGCTTGCTGTTCCATGGATTGGTGGTCGGGCCGGGATGGCGCCAGGCGAATTCGGTGGAGACGGTTTTTCCGAAGATGGTGGCGCCGAGATTGCGCAGACGTTCGATCACCCATGCATCGGCCGATGGCACGTGATCAGCATAGACGGCCGAGCCATTGGCGGTCGGCATGTCGGTGGTGGCGATGATATCCTTGACGGCGATGGGGATGCCGGAGAGCGGCCCTGGCTTGCGCACGGTGTCGGTGGGGAGGACCTCAAAGGCCTTCAGTATGGGCTCGGCAGCCTTGGCCTGTGCGAGCCGCTCCGATGCGTAGTGATCTGCCGCAGATGTGTTGCCCTTGAACAGCCGCAGCAGGTCCAGAACCCCCGCGCCAGATGTTGCAGTGCGCGCGGTTGCATTCGTCATGTCGTGTTGTCCTGAACGTTTCTTCTGGGATCAAGAGAGGCGCGCAGCCGCGAGGCTGCGCGCCTTCGATATTACTTCATCGCCAATGCGGGCTCGATATATTTCTTCACGACAAACTTGTCATAGTCGGGCTGGGCCGCGAGATTGCCGAGCGCGATCTGGGTGTCCATAGAGATCTTCAGCGAGGGTGCAGAAATATCGACGCTGTCCGGATAGACGCCGTCGGCCAGCATACGCTTGACGGCGGATTCGATCACGGCCGGATCCAGCGTTGGAAATTCCTTCTGCGCAATGGCCACGGTCTTGGCAGGATCTTTCTTCATGAAGCGCATCGCCATTTCCATACCGTTGGTGACGCGCTGCGCCAGATCCGGATTGACGTCATTGCGGGCGGTCACCGACGAAAATGCATAGGCGCCGTAGCTCTTCGGGAAGCCGTAGACCACCTTCATGCCCTTGGCGACGACCTGATCGAGGCCGGGTTCATACATCACGGCGACGTCAGCCTGTTTGGCAAGGAATGGACCCGGTTCGCTGCCGATCGCGACTGGGATCATCTCCACATCGGTCTTGCCGTCCATGCCGTTCTCCTTCAGCAGTTTCAGGAACAGCGAGGTGCTGGTGGTCGGCATGGTGCCGACGACAACCTTCTGGCCCTTCAGGCTCTTGACGTCAGTGAACTTGAAATCCGGCGCGGTGGCGATCCACACCGCGGCGCCGTTGACGACATTGGCGATGATGCCGACCGGTGCGCCCTTCGAGGCCGCAATGGCTGTCCATTCCGGGCCATGGATCGAGAACTGTGCGCTGCCGGAGATCACTGCCGAGAGTGCGACCGTGGGCGAGCCTGCGGTTTCCTTGGTGAGGTCGAGGCCCTGCGCGGTGAAGAAGCCCTCGTTAATGGCGACATAGAGCGGCAAATACAGCATCGACTGGAAGGCCTGCGACAACACCACCTTCTTGTTCTGCGCCATCGCTGGCGTGGCGAGCAGGACTCCAGCCAGCGCAACCGCGCCGGTGATACGCTTCAACAACGACATAGAACGTCTCCGTTATGGTGGAAAGAGAGGGATTAAACCTGGACCTGATGCGAGGTGGTCGCCTGCTTCCACGGCAGCGAAGTGCGCTCGATGATGTCGATGACGTAATAGAGCACGAAGCCGAGGATCATCAGCGTGAACAGCCCGACCCAGACTGAGTTGAGGTCGTACAGGCTGGAGGCGAGGAAGATCATGTGGCCGAGGCCGCGCTGCGACGAGATGAATTCGCCGACGACGGCGCCGACCAGGCCGAAACCGATATTGATGCGGAAGGTGGCGATGATCGACGGCAGTGTGGATGGCACCACAGCCTTCCAGAACACCTGATGCTTGTCGGCGCCCATGGAGATCATCAGCGACTGCAGATCGACGTCGGCATCCTTGGCCGCCTGATAAGCGGCGATCAGCGCTACCAGTGCAGTGAGTGAAACGGCGAGTGCGACCTTCGATATCAGGCCGGTGCCGAACCACAGCACCACGATGGGCGCAAGCGCGATCTTCGGCACGGAATTGATGGCAACGATGAAGGGCTCGACCAGCTTCGCGACGAACACCGAATACCACAGCGCAAGACCGAACAGCGATCCGAAGATGGTGCCGATGATGAAGCCCAAAATGGCCTCGAACAGCGTGTACCAGGAATCCGACAGCAGTTCGCCGCTCAGGACCAGCTTGTAGAACGTGGCGAAGATGCCAGATGGCGACCCCATCAAAAATGCCGAGATATAGCCGGCATGGACGCCGAGCTCCCATAGCGCGAAGAACACTGCGACGGCGAGCAATTGCAGCACGGCGCGGCCGAGCGTGGTGTCGAAGGTCGATCGCTTCTTGTGGGACTTGCGCGGTGCGGTCTTCTTGCGCGCGGATGTGCCGGACATCACGAGGCTCATGACGTTGTCTCCGTCTGGATATCGAGTTCGGCGCAAAGCGTCTTGAAATAAGTCGAGAATTTCACGTCGTTACGCGCGGTGATGGGCGAGGTTGCCTCGATGTCGATCTCATGCACGACCTTCACCCGTGCCGGGCGGCCGGACAGCACGACGACGCGCTTCGACAGCGCGACCGCCTCGTCGATGTCATGGGTCACGAGGATGACCGTCTTGTTGAATTTCTGGACTGCATCCTTGAGCACGCCTTCGAGATACAGCCGCGTCTGATAATCCAGCGCCGAGAATGGCTCGTCGAGTAGCAGGATGTCGGGATCCATGATCAGCGTACGGATCAGCGCCACGCGCTGGCGCATGCCACCGGACAGGGTCTTGGGATAGGCATTCTCGAAGCCGGCGAGGCCGAACTGCTTGAGATACTCGCGCGCCTTCTCCTCGGCCTCCTTCTGGTCGACGCCGCGGGTCTCCAGCCCGAGCAGCACATTGCCCATCACCGTGCGCCACGGAAACAGCAGGTCTTTCTGCATCATGTAGCCGACGCGGCCGCGCAGGCTTTCGATTTCCTTGCCGCGATAGGTGATAGTGCCGCCATCGGGCTCCAGCAGGCCGGCGATGATGTTGAAGATGGTCGTCTTGCCGCAGCCGCTGGGGCCAATGATGCTGACGAAATCGCGCTCGTTGATGGTGAAGGAGAGGTCGTCGAGCACATTGACGTCGCCGCCCTTGCCGGCAAACGACTTGCTGATGTTCTGGACGGTGAGTTGAACTTGTTTCGGCGGCATGATGCGGTTTCCTGGGTACCGCACATACGCAAGCTGCGTGCCATCTTGGGCGCGAAAAAGCCTCAAGCAATCGCGCAGGTTTTCTGCTGAGTGCTTGAGGCTTGAAGTGTTTTGCCCCGGCTTTGGGCAGGCTGGATTTATTCTCGGCGATAAATTGAGCAGGTGTGGCGAAGTGTATTTTTGGCGAACACTTTAGGCGACCTCGCGCTCCGTTCTCTCGTTCGTCATGGCCGGGCTTGTTCCGGCCATCCACGTCTTGTTCGCCTCGGCCAAGACGTGGATACGCGGGACAAGCCCGCGCATGACAGCTGATAGGTCCGAGATCAGCCCGTCACCGCCATCACTGCTTCCTTGATCTTCGCCAGCGCGTAGTTGCCGACCATGGCGGCGTCCACATGCGGCAGGTTCGGGAGCTCGTCAGGCGCCACCACGCAATCGACGATGGCGGGTCCGTCACAGGCCAGCGCGTTGGCGATAGCCTTCTTCAAATCACCCGGCTGCTTGGCCGTAAAGCCTTGCGCGCCGCAGGCGCGTGCCAGTGCCGCGAAATCCGGATTGGGGAATTCGATGGCTTCGCGGAAGGGCGCCAGGCCGATGCTTTCCGCTTCCAGCGTGATCAGGCCGAGGGCGGAGTTGTTATAGACGATGACCTTGATGGGCAGCTTGTGCTGCACAGCCGTCATGAATTCGCCCATCAGCATGTTGAAGCCGCCGTCGCCGGTGAGCACGATCACCTGCTTGCTGCGATCGAGGATCTGCACGCCGTTGCCCTGGCCGACGGACGTGCCGACCGCGGCATTGTTGAACGAGCCGATGATGCGCTGGGTGCCGTTCTGGCGGATCCAGTTGGCCGACCACAGCGTGTTCAGACCGGTGTCGAACACGAAGATTGCATCGGGTCGTGCCAGATCGCTGGCGATGCGCGCGACGGCCTGCGGGTGGATCTTGTTCTTGTTGCGGGCCGGGTCGGCCTGCTTGTCGAGCATCTCATCCCACTTCTTGCGGGCGTGACTGGTCGTCTCGAAGAACTGGCCGTCGGTCTTGGTTTGCACCCTGTCCAGCAGCATCTTCAGCGCTGGCCGTGCCGAGCCGATGACGCCGAGGCTCGTCGGTGTGCGCCTGCCGAGCGCTTCGGCGCGCACATCGATCTGGATGACATTGCCCTTGCGCGGCAGGAAGTTGGAATAGGGATAGTCGGTGCCCACCATGACGAGCAGGTCGCAATCATGTACGGCATTGTAGACGGCTTTGGTGCCGATCATGCCGAGCCCGCCCATCCAGCGTGGATCGTCAAACGCCATGATCTCCTTGCCGCGCACCGAATGCACCAGTGGCGCCTTCAGCTTGTCGCTGAGCGCACGCAGGAGTTCGGCGCTGCCGATGGCGCCATGGCCGCACATGATGACAACGCTGCCGGCTTCGTCGATGCGGCGGGCGGCTTCCTGTATGGCGGCATCATTCGGCAGGATCTCGCCGCGTGGCACCAGCGTGGCAAGGCTCGCTGTCGCCCCTTCGGCTTTCGACGACAGCACGTCGACAGGCAGCGTCAGATGCGCGACGCCAGGCCCTGCATAGGCGGTGGAGATGGCCTGATGGATCACACCGGGCGCCTGCGCGGCGGTGGTGATGGTCTGGGTGTAGAGTGCGACGTCGCGAAACAGCAGGTCCGGCTCGGTGGTCTGGAAAAAGTCAACGCCTTTTGCGGCTCGCGCCATTTCACCAGAGAGCGCCAGCACCGGGGCGTGATCGCGCGCCGCTTCATAGAGACCGGCGACGAGATGCGTGCTGCCGGGCCCTGTGGAGCCGGCGCAGACGCCGAGTTTGCCGGTGAGCTTGGCCTGGCCAGCGGCGGCCAGCGCCGCGCCTTCCTCGTGCCGTACCCCGACCCACTCGATCTTGCTGCGCCGGACCGAGTCCGCCAAAGGATTAAGCGAGTCGGCGATTAGGCCGAAAATCTGCTGTACGCCAATCGTCTCAAGAACATGGACAATCTCATCCGCGACAGTTTTCGACATGGGAGCTCCGATTTCTAGAATTGGCTCTCCGCCGGGAGGCGGGCTGATGCAGCAATGCGGTCGGTCCAATTGCGATTGGAGCCGAATGGTCGCACTGCAGCAATAGCTGAACCGCGAAACGGTTTCATGATGGTCAATTAAGTTTGCGCAATGCTTGGAGAAATGCGCGATGTGTTGAACGTTTGTTACATGTATCGGAAGATCGGATCGCCATAGTCGATGGCCGGAAATACGTTCTTGTCGCTCCAGTAGTCCTGGTTGTGCTGCCACTCCTGCTTGTCGCCGCGCTTCGGCAACAGGTGCATGCCGCGCATGATGTAGCCCGGGTTGAAGTCCTCTGGATCGATCCAGGGCAGTAGCGGCATGTCGCTGTCCTCCGGCCGCAGCATCGGCGTCACTGTGGTCGTGCCGGTCTCTTCCATGTGCTTCAGGAGCCCGCAGACGAAGTCGGCCACGAGATCGACGCGCAATGTCCAGCTGGCACGGAGATAGCCGAAGATCCACACCATGTTCGGCACGCCGGTGAACATCATGCCGCGATAGGTCACAGTGTCGGAGAAATTCAGCGGTGCGTCATCGATGGAGAAGGCGATATCGCCGAGCATGTTGAGATTGAAGCCGGTGGCGGTGACGACGACGTCGGCGTCGATCGTCTTGCCTGATTTCAGCGTGATGCCGTGTTCGGTGAAGGTCTCGATCTCATCGGTGACGACGGTCGCCTTGCCGGCCTTGATGCTCTGGAACAGATCACCATCGGGGATGAAGGCGATGCGCTGGCGCCAGGGCCGATAACGCGGCGTGAAATGAGTGGCGATATCGTAGTCCTTGCCGAGATAGGCCTGTACGCCCTTCAGCAGTTCCTCTTTCACCACCTCCGGTTCACTGTTAGTCCGCTTGGTAAAGGCCTGCTGATCGAACAGGATCTTGCGGCGGACGATCTCATGGACCCATTCTTCGTCGACATCCAGCTCGCGCAGCGTCTCTGCCAGAGCGTTGGCATTGCGGCCGGTGATGAAGAAAGTCGGCGAGCGCTGCAGCATGGTGACTTCAGCGCATTTGTCGGCAATGGCCGGCACTAGAGTCGCTGCAGTCGCACCGGAGCCGATCACCACGACTTTCTTGCCGGTGACGTCGAGATCCTCTGGCCACGTCTGTGGATGCACCATGCGGCCCTTGAACCGGTCCATGCCCGGCCATTGCGGCGTGTAACCCTGATTGTGGTTGTAATAGCCCTGGCACATCCAGAGAAAACGTGTGGCGAAGTTCAGCGTCTCGCCGGTGTCGTGGCGGACGACCGTCAGCCTCCAGAGCTTGTCGTCATTCGACCAGTTGGCGGAGAGGATCTTGTGCTTGTAGCGGATATGCGCGCCGAGGCCGTTCTCGGCGATCACGTCCCCCATATAGCGCAGGATTTCCGCAGCGGTCGCGATGGGCGCCGAGGTCCAGGGCTTGAAGCGATAACCGAACGTATGCAGGTCACTGTCGGAGCGGATGCCGGGATAGCGATGGGTGTGCCACGTGCCGCCGAAACTGTCCTGGGTTTCCAGAACCAGAAAACGGGTATCCGGATTTTGCTTGGTGAGGTGATAGGCGGCGCCGATGCCGGAGATCCCAGCGCCGACGACGATGACATCGACATGTTCGGCTGCGTTTTCGACGGACGAATCTGTGGCGATCTTTCCCTGGACGTTCATGGTTCCCGATCTTTTTTGGCTCTCGCGCTTGGTGCGCGGATGCTTTTACGCGGTGATCCCCGGCCTAAGGCCGGGGATCACCGCGATCGGTATCATTGACGATCGCAGGGAATGCGCAAGCGAGAATTGCGCCGGGGAGGCGTCAGGTTTCCGTTGCAGGAGTTGCCACGGGTGGCCGTGCGCGTCTCGAGAACAGGATACGCTGATACAGCCAGCCGATGGCCACCAGCACGAGGCCGAGGCACATGAAGGACAGTGCGCGGTAGACGCCGGTGAGCGACGACATGTCGACCAGGAACGCCTTCAGCACCGTCAATGCGATGACCACGGCGGAGGCGAGCCGCGCGCGCTGCGAGTTGAACAGGATGCCGATGCCGAGCAGCACGACGCCAAAGCCGAGCCACGCGATCGACAACGTATATTGCTCGGCGTCGGTGATCGAAGCGTTGTAGAAGATCGGACCGTGATAGATACGGCGGATTTCCAGCGTCACGTAGGCCAGCGCCAGTACGAGCGCACCGCCAGCGATGGTGTTGCCATAGGCGGGCTTGCGACGGCCCGCTACGGCGTAGGACAGCAGCAGAGCGAGCACCGCGGGCAGAGCATAGCCGAGCAGCAGTAGGTTGAAGATTACGCCGCCGACATCGATACGCCAGATGCCGGGATTGGTGATGAACAGCAACCCGCCGAGACTTGCGACGCCGGCGAACAATGTCAGCAGCCCGGCACTGACGCTGTGAACGATGCTGCGGCTCCGCTCCCACAGGCGTTCCAGTCCGATTGCCATGGCCAACGCGACGCAGATCTGCAGCGCGACCTCGGTGAGGCTTGAGGAGGACCGATAGACATCGCCGCCATTTACGAAGTGGCGGATCTCCATAAAGGCCAGCAGCACCGTGAACAGGATCGCTGCGGATTCCACCATGCGCAGCGGCGCGTCATCGCCGCGGCGGCGCATCAGGAGGCTGGCGGCCCAGAACGATGCAGCGGGCACGCCGTAGCCCCACAGCAGCCAGTTGAAGATCGGCGTGGTGCCGACGAGATCGCCGACCACGCGGGGCTCCCAGCCCATCCGGGCGACGACAATGCCGGCAAGGATGGCCGCGAGCCAGCGCAGGAACGGGATCGGCCGCTGCATGGAGATCCAGGCTGTGCCCAGCGCCATCAGCGACAGTGCGATGGTGAGCCAGCCTTTCTCCAGTGCAAAGGTCAGCCCCAGCGCCAGCGCACCGAGCGTGCCGGTGGCGAACAGCGCCGTGGAGATCGCGAGGCCCGGACGTGGCTCGCGCTTGCCGAGCAGTTCGGTGGCGGCCGCGAAGGCTGCGCCGATGATCACGGCGAGAATGGCGAAGGGGATCGAGCGATCGAGATGCGCGATGCGGGCATAGAGCGCGATCAGCAGCGCCAGCGGCGTGAATACCGCGGCGCCCGACCAGATCACCGGAATAACGGCGCTAACGGATCGGCCCTGTGCGAGGAAGCCGAGCACGCCGAAGCCGAGGGCGAAAACCGCCGCGGAGGCGAGATGCAACGACACCGAGCTTTCCACCGGGCTGGCGCCGATGCCCGCCAGTGGCCCGCCGGGCAGCACCAGCATGTCGAGATTGCCCTGGATGGCCCATTTCAGGAAGACCACGGCGACGAAGCCTGTGGCCACGGCAACCGCCGCGGTGGCGGCTTGAGCGTACCAGGCGACGAACAGCGTGCCGGCGACGACGAGCGCGAATGTCACCATGGCCATGTCGGCATGAAAACTGGAGAGCACCACCAGCGTCGCGCTGAGCAAGCTCGCACTGAGCGCGCCCGACGAGATGCCTTCGATGCGGCCTTCTTCAGCCGGCGGGCCGTACAGGAAGCCGCAGACGACCAGCAGCGAGGCAAGCAGGAAGCCGGCGAGGACGTGGAATGTATGCGGTGCAAGGGCAGGTGTCCCGGCGTCGAGGCCCGGCAGGGTCCACAGCGTCGCGAAGACGATGGTGGTCAGCGCCAGCCAGCGCCACAGCCGGATACGCGCGAGGCTGAAGGCGGCCGCCATAACGATGGCGAGATAGATATACAGCGCCCAGTAATCCGGCTTGCCGGACGACACCAAAACCGGCGTGACGAAGGCGGCGGCAATGCCGAGGCCGGCAAGGGCCGGGCCGTGCAGCAATGCCGCGGCCATGGTGCACATGGCGACGATGCCGAGCAGGGCGAAGGCTGTGCCGGGGACGAGGAAGTCGTACAGCGCATAGGCGGCGTAGACGGTGGCAAAGGCGACGGCAGTGCCGGCCGCTGTGAGGATCGCCGGAATATTGGCGATGGGCAGCGGTGCAATCGCAGACAGGCTTTCCTTGCGGCGCGCAAATTCGCCGACGGCAAGCAGTGCCAGGGCGAACAGGCCGCCGAGCAGCACGCGCACTTCGGGGCCGAGCAAGCCGGCCTCGATGGAATAGCGCACCATGAAGAAGCCGCCGAGCGCCAGCGTGAGGCCGCCGACCCAGACCACCCAGCGCGTGCCGATGCGTTCCTCGAAGCCGGGGCCAGCCGCAGGGGCTTCCACAGGCGCGGCGGGTTCGGGCGTAGTATGAGCAGGGACATCCGGCTGGATCGAGGGGGCAGCTTCGCGAGTCACCTCGGTTGGAGTCTCGGATACGGCAGGGGCGGATGCAATGTTCGGCGTGGTCGGTGTGAGGTCCGGCCTTGCGACGGCGGCCGGCGTTGCCGCCACGCGCGGCAGCGCCTCATAGGCGTCGACCCGGGCGCGCAGCATCTTCACTTCATTGCGCGCCTTGCGCGCGAAGATGAAGGCAACGATGGCAATCACTAGCGTGACGAAACTGAAATCATCGAACATCGACTATCAAACCTTCAGGAGGCAGGGCACACGCCAATCATGCCCCGGAACGGCGCCCGGGGACATGGCCATCGGTATGTGTTGTCGTGGAGAACTTTAGTTCACGCGCCGCGCGTAATTGCTGGAATTAATCCAGATCGAGGCGGAACGGCTTGCCGATCACGGTCAGATTGCCGGGGCCCATCTCGTCGAGCGCGCGGACCATGCGGCCGCCGCGGCCCAGCGCCTTGTCGGCGAGAGTCACGAGCAGGCGGTTGGGGGAGGCGATCGGCGAGGCGGCGCGGATTCGCAGCGCGATGTCGCGCTCGTCGCGGTCCGGATTGAGCATGCAGGCGGCGGCAAAAGCGCTGGCGGTGGAACGCGAGATGCCGGCATAGCAATGGATCACCAGTGGCGAGGCGCGATCCCAGCCGCGGACGAAGTCCAGCACCTGCGTGATGTGGCCTTCGTTGGGGGCGACAAAGCCGTCCATCGCCTCGGTGATGTCGTCGACCTGCACCCTGAGATGATTGGCCTCGCTGATCGACGGCGGCCGCTGCACCTGCGCGACATTGGCCATGATGGTGAGCACGTGGCTCGCGGCCGTGTCCTTCACGGTGGGATGCAGATCGGCGAGCGAGCAGACGTGGATCATCGGGGAACCTTTTGTTGAGCGTCGTTATAACGCTCCGTTCTCTCCACGTCATGCCCGGGCATGACGGAGTTTACATTACGCCAGCAGCGCCTCAAACCTTGCCAGAAACCGCTTCTCAGCCTTCCCCGCCGACCACGGCGTCAGGTAATCTTCCACCATGGCTTCCGAGAGGCCGGGATCCTTGCCGAACAGACGCCTTGCCTCGGCTTCCTTGAAGCCGGCGAGGCGTGTGGCTTCCAGATAGGCGGCGCCCATATCGGCGGCCTTGATCTGTTTGGTGATCTCCGGTGTCAGCGCCGGCGGCAGGCCGAAGCGGATGTGGATGGCGCCGAGCAGGCGATTCTCGATCACCTTGTAATCGCCGCCGATCACCGCCTTGAACGGCGAGATCATGTCGCCGATGACATATTCCGGCGCGTCATGCAGCAGGGCTGCGAGCCGCACGCGCTCGTCGGCGCGCGGCATCTGCTCGCGCAACACGGCTTCGACCAGCAGCGTGTGCTGTGCTACCGAGAAAATATGCGCGCCGTGGGTCTGCCCGTTCCAGCGCGCGACGCGCGCGAGCCCGTGGGCAATATCGGCAATTTCGATATCGAGCGGCGAGGGATCGAGCAGATCAAGCCGCCGGCCCGACAGCATGCGTTGCCAGGCGCGGGTGGCGACGTCGCGGGAAAATCTTTGGTCGAATTTCGATTTGGCCATCGGTTCTTGGTCTTGAGTTTCTTGCTGCTACTTCGCCTTGAGGCGCGGCTTGCGCTTCAGGCCCATGCAGGCTTCGTGGCAAAAGCAGGTCACGAGATGATCGTTGACCATGCCTGTGGCCTCCATAAAGGCATAGACGATGGTCGGGCCGACGAATTTGAAGCCGCGCGCCTGCAGGTCTTTGGAGATCTTGGCCGATAGCGGTGTCGAGGCCGGCACGCTGCCATGGGCCTTGAAATTGTTGACCAGCGGCTTGCCGTCGACGAAGTCCCACAGATATTTCGAGAAGCCGGCGCCTTCTTCCATGATTTTCAGATAGCCTTTGGCGCTAAGGATCGCGCCTTCGATCTTGGCGCGGTTGCGCACGATGCCAGCATCATTCATCAGCGCGTGAACTTTTTTCTCGCTGTAGCGCGCGATTTTTTCCGGCTGAAAGTCATCGAATGCTTTGCGGAAATTGTCGCGCTTGCGCAGGATGGTGATCCAGGAGAGGCCGGCCTGGAAGCCATCGAGGATCAGCTTCTCGTAGAGCGCGCGGTCGTCATATTCGGGGACGCCCCATTCGGCGTCGTGATAGGCGACATAGAATGGATCTTCACCCGGCCACGGGCAGCGCGTCTTGCCGTCGGCATGCGTGATCGCGGGTTTGCTCATGCCGAGATCTTTTTCATGCGGGGGTCTTCTTCGTGGCCAGCGCGCGCACGGCAGCGGCGTCGGCGAGATGAATGGCGATGTCGCCGGCCAGGAAAGCGGCATCGGCATCGAGCGCATCACTGGCGCGGTCGGTGCGGATCATGGCGAGGCCACGGCCATCGGCAGACGAGCCCATGGTGCCGATCGGCTTGTCCGCAGCGCGGATTTCGGTGCCGGCGGCCGGCGCCGCGCCATCCAACGTGACGCCGACGATGCGCGTGCGCGCGGTGCCGCGATGCTGCATGCGGGAGACGACCTCCTGGCCGATGTAACAGCCCTTGTCGAAATCGACGCCGGAGAGCTTGTCCATATTGGCTTCGTGCGGGAACGCATCGCCATAGGCGAAGTCCGCGCCCCCACGTGGCACGCCGAGGCTGATGCGATGCGCCTCATAGGCCGGCGCATCGACCAGTTCGGCACCGACCAGCGCGGCCGTCTTCGCGGCGAGATCCGCCGGCACGAGGATGCGGTAGCCGAGCGCGACGTTGCGCGGATCGGCAAAGGCGAGGTCCGGCTTCATGCCGGGCTCGCCGTCCCACACCGCAAGCACGCCGAGCGCGTCGGAGAGATTTTCCACGGTCACCTTGGCGCGCAGCTTGTAGAAGCCGAGCTTGGTGGCCAGCGGTTGTGCCAGTTCGCGCGGGCAGTCGATCAGGAGGCCGCCGCCATGGCCGGCCGGCGCTTCGGTGATGAGGAAGTCGGCGATGATCTTGCCCTGGGGCGTCAGCAGCGCGCCAAACCGTGCGGTGCCAGGCGTCACCACCTCGATCTCGGAAGTCACGAGGTTGTTGAGGAAACCGCGGGCGTCGCCGCCGGCGATTTTCACCACACCCCGATCGGGGAGAAACGCTGCTTTCATTAGGAAAATCTCGAAAAATCCAATAAACGAGCCAGGAAACGAGGGTGAATCACGGCTGGCGGATATGACAGCTAAAGTTAAGCCGCTAAGATGCCGACAACAAGGCCCGCGCTCATCCTGCGCGGCATTCACAGGCTGTGACGAGACCAGATGACCCAGACATTCGATACGATTTTGAAGAACGGCACCGTCGTCAATCAGGACGGCGCGGGCGTGCGCGATATCGGCATTCGCAATGGCCGAATCGCGGCTATCGGATCGCTCGGCGCGGCCTCGGCCGCTGAAGTGATCGACTGCAAGGGGCTGCACATCCTTCCGGGCGTGATCGACACCCAGGTGCATTTCCGCGAACCGGGCCTCGAGCAGAAGGAAGACCTGGAGACCGGATCACGCAGCGCCGTGATGGGCGGCGTCACCGGCGTGTTCGAAATGCCGAATACCAATCCGCTGACCATCGACGAAGCCACCTTCACCGACAAGGTGAAGCGCGGCCATCATCGCATGCATTGCGATTACGCCTTCTTCATCGGCGGGACCCGCGAGAACGTGCAGGACCTGCCGGAGCTCGAACGCGCGCCCGGCTGCGCCGGCGTGAAAGTATTCATCGGCTCGTCCACCGGCGCGCTGCTGGTCGAGGACGATGACAGCCTTCGCCGCATCTTCCAGGTCATCAAGCGCCGCGCCGCCTTCCATGCCGAGGACGAATATCGCCTCAACGAGCGCAAGAACCTGCGCATCGAAGGCGACACCCGTTCGCACCCGGTTTGGCGCGACGAGACTGCGGCGCTGATGGCGACACAGCGGCTGGTCAACCTGGCGCGCGAGACCGGCAAGCGCATCCATGTGCTGCATATCTCGACGAAAGAAGAGATCGAGTATTTACGCGACCACAAGGATGTCGCGTCCTGCGAGGCGACGCCGCATCATCTGACCATGGCGGCGCCGGAATGCTATGAGCGCCTCGGCACGCTGGCGCAGATGAATCCGCCGGTGCGCGATGCCAGCCATCGCGACGGCATCTGGAACGGCATCAGTCAGGGCATCATCGATGTGCTCGGCTCCGATCACGCCCCGCACACGCTTGAGGAAAAGAAGAAAGTCTATCCGGCGTCGCCCTCGGGAATGACCGGCGTGCAGACGCTGGTGCCGATCATGCTGGATCACGTCAATGCCGGTCGCCTGTCGCTGGCGCGCTTCGTCGATCTATCGAGCGCCGGTCCAGCACGGCTCTACAACATCGCCATGAAAGGCCGCATTGCGGCGGGCTATGACGCCGACTTCACCATCGTGGATCTTAAGCGCACCGAAACCATTACCAATGACTGGGTAGCCTCGAAAGCCGGCTGGACGCCCTATGACGGTGTGAAAGTCACCGGCTGGCCCGTCGGCACCTTCGTGCGCGGTCGCCGCGTGATGTGGCAGGGCGAACTGGTCACGCCGTCGCAGGGCGAGACGGTGAAATTCCTGGAAACGCTAAAGGCTTGAACTCTTCACCCTCCTCTGGAGGGGGCGGGTCGATGCGAGCGTAGCTCGCAGCGGGGTGGGGTGAAATCACGAGCGACGTAGTGTGTGGCCTCACCCCACCCCGTCTCGCATCCGCTTCGCGGATTGCTCACCGACCCTCCCCCTTCAGGGGAGGGTAAGAAATCTTACTGCCGTGCTAGTGTCAGCGAGAACTCGCCATTGCGCACGCGGCCCGGAAGACCCTCGACAAACTTCGCCACGGCGTCTTCGCCATAGGTGCCGACGAGCTCGGCAAAGGCCGCGAACAGGCTGGCCTGCGCGAGGCAATCGCCATCGACGCCGTCATGCCGTGCTTCCGCCCAGGCTTCGTTGAGATAGCTCAGCGCGGCCTGCTTCTGTTCCTGATCCGGTAGCGGCTCGCGGGCGGGGCGGTACGACAATGATTCGCTCATGAAATTCCCAAAACGGTCTTCGGTGCGCATCAAAGCGAAGCGCGCCTCGCAAGTTCGAATCGAGATTTACCACGCGGAGCAGGTTCCGCGAGCGACATCTTTAAGAAAGGTTAACGACAGTGACTCACATTGTCCGACATTATGTTAACAGCGGGAACCGGTCATCTTGACTGGTTGAGGAAGCCTATGGACGCAAACAGTTTTTCGTCTTTCGCGAGTCCCGGCGACGCTGCGCGCGCAGCAGAGTTGCGCCGCGTCAAGGCGATTGCGGCGCTGGTGCTGGCGAGCTGTCTGGTCGTGTTTGTCGGTGCAAAAATCTTGCTGCCGATTCATCCCGCGTTCGGATTCGTTGCGGCCTTCGCGGAAGCGGCCACCATTGGCGGATTGGCGGACTGGTACGCCGTTGTCGCGCTGTTCCGTCGGCCGCTGGGTCTGCCGATTCCGCACACCGCGATCATCCAGGCGAATCAAAATCGCATTGCCGACAAGTTGGGTGAATTCATCGAGGTGCATTTCCTCGAAGCCGGGCCGGTCGAGGCCAAATTACGTGAGGTGGATTTTGCGAGTTTCGTTGCAGACTGGCTGAGCGATAAAAAGCGTAGCGCGGATCTCGCGCGTTTCTTGCTGCGGCTGTTGCCGGAGGCGATGTCGGCGACGGAAACGTCTGGTCTCAAAACCTTCATCACGCGCCGCGTGATGACCCAGCTGCAGTCGGTTGATCTCGCGCCCATCGCTGCCGGCACCATGCGCGGCTTCATCCGGGATGGTCGCCATCAGGGCCTGCTCGACAATCTGCTCGGCGCGATGCATGGCGCGCTGACCGAGCCGGACACGCTGGCTGTCATCAAGAACAAGATTCGCGACGAGCTGCCGACGTTGCTCAAACTCTATCGCGCCGATGCGTTCCTGCTGAAGCGCATCGTCGCGTCGGCCACGACCTTCTTCGATGATGTACGCAAGGATCCTGCGCATCCGTTCCGTGGTGAGTTCGACCGCATGCTGTTGTCCTTCGTCGATCGGCTGGAGACCGAGCCCGGCTTCACCGGTCGCATCGATGGGTTGAAACGCGATCTGCTGGCGCGACCCGAGCTTGCCGAACTTGGACGTAATCTCTGGAACAATGCGCGCAGCTTCATCGAGCGCAGCGCATCAGGTGAAAGCAATGTACTGGCACATCATCTCGCCAATGTATTCGTCGAGGCCGGCGCAGCGCTGCGCGCCGATGCCGAGATGCGCGGCGAGATCAACCATGGCATCGTCGTGGTGCTGCGCACGTTCATCGCCGATCAGAAAAGCGGCGTGTCGAGTTTTATCGCCGATCAGGTGAAGAGCTGGGACATGCAGCAGCTGATCGGTGTCATCGAAGTCAATATAGGCCGCGATCTGCAATATATCCGCTTCAACGGTTCGCTGATCGGCGGCCTCGCTGGGCTGGCGCTCTACACGATCGAATATCTGTTGCGACTGCTGTGAGAGCAGTTCCGCATTGCGGAAGTGAGGCGCCGGGGGGTATCGGGATGCGCTTGAACTGCCACAAACCCGACCTTAACTTGAGTGAACTGATAGTTGCTTCGGTGCGTTGTGTGATTCCCTCCCTGTGAGGCTGCATTCAAATCAATCGATATGACCGGCCAACGCGCCGGCGAGAGGAAATCAGATGTCGGCTACGGCCCAGGCGCAACGTCCCCCATCGAAAACCCTGATGTTTCTTGAAGGCCGTGCGGTTCACGAATTCGGCGCCTTTCTCGGCGCGCTGCCGCTGCTGAATCTCGCGCCGCGTGGCGATGGTCATCCGGTACTGGTACTGCCCGGCCTTGTGGCCTCGGATGTTTCGACAGGTCCGCTCCGCACGTTCCTCAAGGGCCGCGGCTATGCCGTCAGCGGCTGGAAGCAGGGTCGCAATCTCGGGCTGCGTGACGGTGTGCAGGGCAGCATGGTCGAATTGCTGAAAGAGATGAACGAGACTCACGGCCGCAAGGTGAGTCTGGTTGGCTGGAGTCTCGGCGGCCTTTATGCGCGCCAGCTCGCCAAGATGATGCCGGACCGCGTCCGTTCGGTGATCACGCTGGGTAGCCCGTTTGCCGGCCATCCGAAATCCACCAATGCCTGGCGTGTCTATGAATTCGCCAGCGGCAAACGCGCCGATGACACCGACGACGATTTCGGTGGTTCGCTTGCCGATACGCCGCCGGTCCCGACCACCGCGATCTACAGTCGCACCGACGGTGTCTGTGCCTGGCAGGGCTGCATGGAGAAGCCATCGGCGATGTCGGAGAGCATCGAGGTCGAGAGCAGCCATTGCGGCATGGGCCATCACCCCGCTGTCGTCTATGCAGTGGCGGAGCGTCTCGCGCAAAAGGAAGGCGCGTGGGCGCCGTTCGATCGCTCCGGCTGGCGCAGCCTGGTCTATCTGGACCCGAACAGGTAAGGGCGCGTCAGCGACGTGCTTACTCTGCTGCTGTTGTCACAATCCTGATCTTAGATGTCAGTGTCCGGTGCACCGGACACTTGTCCGCGATCTCCATGAGCTTTGCGCGCTGCTCGGCGTCGAGCTTGCCGTCGATCGTGATGACGCGCTCGATCTGGTCGATGCCGTCCTTGGTCTCGCATTCCTCGCAATCCCTGGCGTAGATCTTCTTGTGATTCAGCGTCACCGTGACGTGGTCCATCGGCAATGCCTTGCGTTCGGCATAGAGCCGCATGGTCATCGCGGTGCAGGCGCCGAGCGCGCTGAGCAGCAGATCATACGGACCGGGTCCGGTGTTCTCGCCGCCGGCGGCGATCGGCTCGTCGGCGAGTATCTGATGCGGGCCGACAGTGATGACCTGCTGGAATTTGCTGGCGCGCGTCTCGCTCACCACCACCTTGCGCGGCTCTTCAGGCAGGCTCGCTACGGGCGTGACGGCGACCGCATTGAGATAGCGCCCGGCCCAGGCGGCGATGACATCGGCGACATAGATTGCGTCATGCTTTTGCGTGAGCAGATGATCGGCGCCGGCCAGCGAGACGAAGCTCTTGGGATGTTTGGCAGCGACGAAAACCTTCGTGGCGTTGTCGATGCCCACGGTGTCGTCGGTGGGCGCATGCATGATCAGCAGCGCCTTGTGCAGCCTGGTCACCTTGGTCATCAGATTGTGCTCGGCGATATCGTCGAGGAATTCACGCTTGATGCTGAATGGCCGACCGGCGAGCTTGACCTCGACCTCGCCCTTTTCGCGGATCGCGTCGACATGTTCGGCGAACATGTCGGTGACATGCGCGGGATCGGAGGGCGCCGCGATGGTGACAACGGCCTTGGCTTCCGGCACCTGTTCAGCGGCGGCGAGGATCGCTGCGGCGCCGAGGCTGTGGCCGATCAGGATTGCCGGTGCCTGGCGTATTTCCCGCAAATGGTCGGCGGCCTTTACGAGATCGGCGATATTCGACGAGAACGTGCTATTGGCGAAATCGCCCTCGCTGGAGCCGAGTCCAGTGAAGTCGAAGCGCAGCACGGCGATGCCCTTGAGCGTCAGCGCCGCGGAGATACGCCGCGCCGCGAGCACATCCTTGCCGCAAGTGAAGCAATGCGCGAACAGCGCATATGCATGGACAGCGCCATCGGGCAGGTCCAGCGCCGCCGCCAGCATATGGCCGGCCGCGCCGGGGAATTGAAAGCGTTCAGTTGGCACGGTGGGCTCCTGTCGTGGCAGATGTCTCTATTCTACACCGATTCCACCCAATCAATCAGTGGTTACCCAACACCCGTGCGAGAATGAGGCCGAGCTGCTCTCTTCGCGCCGCGCCTCGGGTTGAACTTTAGTTCTGCGCGGCCGCTCGAGCACGCGCTTGCCGGCCTCCGATGTCGGTGCTAGATGTCGGGTCATCGTACAACTTTTGGGGTGCGCTGCCGCTACAAGCTGATGGACGCCGGGCCGGCACGCTCCTAGAATTGTGACAAGATCGACCCCGCAAAGGGGCGAACCAGAATAATGGCCAACGCGCCGTATCGGGAAATTCACAGGGAGGATTTCGTCCATGAAGAGAAGAGATGTCGTCAAAGGCGGACTGGCCGCACTTGCCGTTGGAGCGACTGGCCTCGGGCGGCTTACGCCCGCGCGGGCGCAGACCAAGATGGTCCTCAAGGCCTCTGACGTCCACCCGCTCGGCTATCCCACGGTCGAATCCGTGGTCCGCATGGGCAAGAAACTGGATGCCGCGACCAGCGGCCGGCTCACCATCCAGATGTTTCCCTCCATGCAGCTTGGCGGCGAGAAGGAAGCCATCGAGCAGGCCCAGGTTGGCGCTCTGCAGATCGCCCGCATTTCCGTCGGCGCCGTCGGCCCCGTGGTCGATGACGTCAACGTCTTCAACATGCCGTTCGTGTTTCGCGATTCCAAGCACATGGAAGCGGTCCTCGATGGCGAGATCGGCACCGAGCTGCTGAACAAGATCACGGCTAATGAAAAAACCGGTCTGGTCGCGCTTGGCTGGATGAATGCCGGCTCGCGCAACATCTATAACAGCAAACGCCCGATTAAGACGCTCGCCGATCTCAAGGGTCTCAAGATCCGGATGATCGGTAATCCCTTGTTCATCGACACGATGAATGCGCTCGGCGGCAATGGTGTCGCCATGGGCTTCGATCAGGTGTTTAGCGCCATGCAGACCGGCGTCGTCGATGGAGCCGAGAACAACCTGCCATCCTTCGTGGCGCAGAACCATTTCCAGGTTGCCAAGTATTTCTCGATGACCGAGCATCTGATCATTCCGGAATTGCTGGTGTTCTCGAAGGCGTCATGGGCGAAGCTCACGCCGGACGATCAGGCGCTGCTGAAGAAATTTGGCCGTGAAGCGCAGCTCGAACAGCGCGTGCTCTGGTATGAGGCGGAGAAGACCGCGCTCGACAAGATGAAGGAAGTCGGCACCGACATCGTCACGTCCATCGACAAGCAGCCGTTCCGCGATGCCGTGAAGCCGGTGTGGGATAAATACGGCGCGAAATACGCCGAGATGACCAAGCGCATTGCTGCGGTGAGCTAGCGGCATGTTCTCAATGTGTCGTCCCCGCTTTCGCGGGGGCGACAGAATAGACCTGCGCTTCCGTCGCGTTACCTGAGGTCTTCATGTCTGACGTTATTTCCAAACTGCCGGCTGCATCCAATCATCACGCCGACACGGCCAGCCATGGTGCGGCATACGCATTCCGCCGCGCCATGAACGCACTGTACTGGACCGGTGCCGTGTTTTCTTGCCTGGCGCTTGTGCTGATCTCCGCGATTATCCCTTGGGCTGTTTACACCCGCTACATTTTGAACAGCGCGGCGTCGTGGCCGGAGCCTCTGGCGGTGTTGCTGACGATAGCGGTGACTTTCATCGGCGCCGCCAATTGCTATCGTCAGCGCATCCACATGAACATGACCGTAGGTACCAACCTGCTGCCGCCTCACGCGCGTGTCGTAGCTGCTTTCATCAGCGAGTTGCTGATGGCTGCGGTGGCACTGTTCATGGTGATCTGGGGCATGAAACTGGTGATGACTACCTGGGGCAATTCGGTGGATGAATTTCCCTGGTTGTCTGTCGGGATCACCTACATGCCGATCCCCGTTTCCGGCGCGATGATGTTTCTCTTTGTCGTCGAACGTCTGACCATCGGTCCGCCGCCGCAGGATGGCAGCGACGCACATATACCTCTCGACTAGCTTCGCCGATCAGCTCCAGCCAGAACAAAGAAAATCCGACATGGACATCGCCGTTCTTCTGCTCAGCATGTGTTTGTTCTTCGCCGTCGGTATGCCGATCGCCTTCGCGCTGGCGCTCTCGGCGCTGGTCGGTGCACTGTGGATCGATCTGCCGGTCGCGGCCGTGATGCAGCAACTCTCCAGCGGCGTCGGCAAGGTGTCGATGCTGACCGTGCCGTTCTTCGTGCTGGCCGGCGCCATCATGGCAGAAGGCGGCATGGCGCGGCGGTTGGTGGATTTCGCTGCCGTGGTGGTCGGCTTCACGCGCATTCGCGGCGGCCTCTCCCAGGTCAATATTCTGGCCACCACCATCATGTCCGGGATCTCCGGCTCGTCGGTCGCGGATACGTCGGCGATTGGCTCGGTGATGATCCCGCAGATGGCTGCGAAAGGTTATCCACGGGTGTTCGCCACCAATGTGACCATCTCCGCCTCGGTCCAGGCGATCCTGGTGCCGCCGAGCCACAATGCGGTGATCTATTCGCTGGCGACCGGCGGCGTGGTCTCGATCACCAGCCTATTCCTGGCAGGTATCGTACCCGGTCTGTTGCTTGGCTTCGCGATCATGCTGTTGTGTCTCTACTTTGCCTATCGCGATGGTCATCCGAAGGGTGAGCCGGTGCCGGTGAAGCAGGCGCTGAAGATGTTGGGAGATGCCACCTGGGGCATCGTCACGCTGGTGATCGTGCTCGGTGGCATTCTCACCGGCGTGTTCACACCGATCGAGGCTGGCGCTGTGGCGTGCGTCTGGGCCTTCTTCGTCACGATGTTTATCTATCGCGACTACAAATGGTCCGAGCTGCCGATGCTGACCTACCGGACGCTCCAGACGGTGGCGATGGTGCTGACGCTGGTCGCGACCGCGTCATGCTTCGGCTATGTCGCTGCGATGATGCGGATGCCGGCGCATATGACCGAGTTCTTCGTCGCCATCTCGTCGAACAAATACGTGCTGCTGATGTGGCTCAATATCATGCTGCTGATCCTCGGCACGGCGCTCGATCTCGCGCCACTGCTGCTGATCTGCACGCCGATCCTGCTGCCGGTGGTGAAGAGTTTCGGGATCGACCCCGTGCATTTTGGCATCGTGATGCTGCTCAATCTCGGCATCGGCCTGCTGACGCCGCCTGTTGGCACCACGCTGTTCGTGGGCTGCGCCATCGGCAAGGTCTCGGTGGACGAGGTGATGCGTGGGATCTGGCCGTTTTACTGGGTGATGTTCGCGGTCTTGATGCTGGTGACTTACGTACCGTGGTTCTCGATGGCGCTGCCGCACGCGTTCGGCTTCAGGTGAGCTACTGGACCGGATCGACTGACAACTGCTTGTAGCGTTCCTTGCCGTTCAGCAAATGCCGGCGCATCGCATCGCGAGCCTTGCGCGGCGAACGGGCGCTGATCGCATTGACGATGACTTGGTGTTCCTTCTCGATGCTCTCGAGATAGCGCTTCTGCAATTCGACTTTGCCATCGAAGGTGCGGATGCTCTGGCGCGGGATGATAAGACCGCCAAGGAATTCCAGAAAACCGACAAAGCGCGCATTCTGCGTGGCGACAGCAATGGCGAAGTGGAAGTCGAAATCCTCCTTCACCGCACGGTCGCCATTGGCGATAGCTCGGCTGAAGGTAGCCGCGGCCTTGGCAATGGCTCTGATCTGGACAGCGGTGGCGCGCTCGCTGGCTATAGCCGCGGCCTCCATCTCGACGGCCGTGCGCAGTTCAAGAATTTCGATCACGCTGCCAAGCGAGCCCAGGCCGTCGGGGTCGATGGCATAAGGCTGCTGATCGGGCTCGCTGTTGACGAAGGCACCGGCGCCTTGCCGGGTGGTTACAAGACCCCGGGCGCGGAGTGCCGCAATCGCCTCGCGAACGACCGTGCGGCTGACGCCCATGGCCGCCATCATGGCCTGCTCGGTCGGCAGGCGCGCGCCTGCGGGCAAGCGGCCTTCGATGATCTGGGCAGCGATGCGCTCGACGACTTCCTCAGTACGGCGGCGCACGGGATTGAGCGGTCGCAGCAAAGGCGTGCCTGCGGCCCCATTGGTTGTCTTGCGCTTGGTGCGTGGCTTAGCTTGTCCGGTCATCGTACAACCGGGCTATCATCGCCGATGTCGCTGCGCAAGCTTGCGGCACGCGTCATTGCGCTGCACGCTCTTACATTGTTTCGAGTTCGGGGAGCTTGAGATCGCATTCGACCCAGGCGCCGTTAATGGTGAAGCGCTGGAACGGCGAGTTGGGCACCGGAGCCTGCAATGGCGCGAGGAACTGCGCGTCGGCGGGGCTGCGGAGGTGAAACTGGATATGGCTGGCGGAAAGGGCGTTGCGCGACAGCCAGATCATGCCGGAAAACAGCTCGATCAACAGTTGTCCGTATTTATCGAGACCGGCACTCCCGAAGTCGTAGGTCGGCGACACGGTCATGAAACGGCAACGCAGCACGGGACCTTCGAATTTGGGCATCAGAAGTTTGCTGACCTGACAGAAAGCCTGCGGAACGGTGCCGTCGTAGAGGCCGTACAACCCACCCTTGCCGCCCTGCAGGACTGGGTCCAAAGCGGCGAAAATGCCTTGGGTATAAGTGGAGAAATCTTCTTCTGCGGCCTCTGCAGCCTTCCGCCACTGCGACTTCAGTGAAGCCCAGCTTCTGTCGGCGTCGGTGATCGGCACGAGCCGCATCTCGAGGTCCCCCCGCCGATTTACACACGGCCGGATGCAACCCTAGCTATATACCCTCAAGATTTTGATAACGCGGGAACTTGGCGCCAGCGGCGTTTGCGCGCCAGCGGACGTCTACAGAGCGCGTTCAGGCGCCAGCGGACTGTAGTCCGGCTGCAGCAGCGGCCACGATCGACGCCACGACCTGCTTCCAGTTTTTCGACGACTGCGGGCGATGAGACGGGGCTTTGAAGCGCATGGTCCTTGTCCGGTTGGGCTGCACATATTGCGGTGCAGCCGAGCGTCCTTAGGGACGACACCCGGAAAATCGTGCCTTGCGTGGGGGAAGTCGATCCCCCGGCAAAAAAAGCAATACGCGCGCTGCTCTCGCGCCGGACGGCGGTTGGCTTGTTCTCTGCCGGCACTGAACGGCAGTGAATTATTCTCGCTGCCTCAATCCATCGCGGGAGCTTGCTCCTGCACTGCCGCCGGTTCCTGGCAAACATCGACCCAGCTGGCCCCGGTCAGTTCGGCCATCCGTGCCGGGGACATCCGCACCGAACTGTTGACCGAGCCCGCCGCCGGCCACACCTCGGCGAATTCCTTCAGCGACACGTCGCAGTAGACTTGTAATGGCGTTGCCAGGCCGAACGGGCAGACGCCGCCGACCGGATGGCCGGTGAGGGCAACGACCTCATCGGCCCCCAGCATGCGGGGCTTGCCGCCAAGTGCATCGCGTGCCTTCTTGTTGTCGAGCCGCGCTGTACCCTTGGTCACCACCAGCACCACCCGGTCGCCGACCCGCACCGACAGCGTCTTGGCGATTTGGCCGGGTTCGACGCCCAACGCCTCGGCGGCGAGAAGGACCGTGGCCGAGCTTTTGTCGGTAACGGTGATGGATAATTCGGGGGCGTTGGCGGTGAGAAAGGCGCGGACGGACTCAAGGCTCATGATGCGGTCTCGGTGACATACCGCCACGCCCTCTCACATGTCGCCGACAAAGTGAAGTCACATCCGTGCATGGAAACTGGGGCGGCGCTGCCGCGCCATTCCCTCACGCCGGTTTTGACCTTATACGTGCGCTTGTCTGGCTGACCATGCCGGGCAATGTTCTGGAGCCTACCCTCGATGCTGCCGGCCTATGTGATCCATGCCAAATCGTTGCCCGAGCGCACGGAGCATATCCAGCGCGAGCTCGACCGTGCGGGCATCAAGTTCGAGTGGGTGCTGGATTTCGATGCCGACGAGATCACCTCCGATGTCGATCGGGCTTATTTCGCCGAAGGCGCCGATCTCACGCTGCGGCAGAAATCCTGCGCGCTGAAACATGTCGTCGCCATGCAGCGCATCCGCGAGCGCGGCCAGGATCTGGCGCTGATCTTCGAGGATGACGCATTGCTGGTGCCGGATTTCTGCGACCAGTTGAAGCGCGTGCTCGACGAAGCCGAAAAGTGGCCGCGGCCGCGCATTCTGCATCTTGGCGCCGCGACCAATTTTTACACCCCGGCGTCGGAGTTGCGCCCGGGCCAGATCGTCTATCCCGGCAATCGCGTGCGCAATATGGAAGCCTATGTGCTGGGCGCGCCGGAGGCTTCGGCGCGACTTGACTGGATCGCGCGGCATCCCATGCACGAGCCTATCGACATCGCCTTTAACACCGGCGATCCTGCCATGGGCATCCCGTTCCTGTGGCCGGAACCGCCGCTGGCCGAGCAAGGCTCGCTTAATGGCGTGTTCAAGAGCTCGCTTGATCGCAAAGGGCATGCGCAATTGCAGCTGCGCATACAGTTTGCCGTGCAGAAGTTTAGGCGGCGTTATTTGAAGCGGTGGCTGAAGCTGAAGTAGTTGGCGGCTTTCGGCCGGTCATTCCGGATGGAGCATTGCGTACCAACGCGCCGAGCAATCCCACTGCCAGACAGTACAGCATCCCCTGCGTCACCGCCGAGATGTGGCTGTTGAATAAAGAGCCAATCACGTTCTGCAACACGACGGCCTGGCCGAGGATGCTTGCATAATCGCGCGCGAGAAAAAGCCGCGCATGCGCGATCCACATGGCCCATAGCAGCAGCCCGCCGATCAGGCCGACCTGCAGCACGGTATGAAGCGTTTGATTGTGCGGATCGGGCGTGGCCTGGCCATAGGGCGACGGCTTCGTCGCCTCCATGCTCTGATACAGCGGCTTGATGCTCCCCGTGCCGTGACCGGCGATGGGCGAGGCCTTCACGAAGCCGACTGCCTTGCTCCAGAAATCCAGCCGCGATGCGGTCGAGATTGTTTCGCCGCCTGCGGTCTGGCCGCTATTGGCGTTGATGTCCGAGTTGATCTCTGCAATCCGGCGCTGCGCTTGTGGCGAGGTCAGCAGTGCGATGCCGATCACGATCATGGCTGCGACCGCGACCATGGCGGAGCGTCGCCAGCCGCCGGCGTGGATGACGAATAAACCGAGTAATGCGGCGGCCATGATTGCGCCGGTCTTCGACACATAGATCAGGAAAATGTCGGCAAAGAACAGAAGCGCGAGCACGATCATCGCGATGGCGCGGCGGGTGTCCTGGACCCAGATGCGCATCGCGCCGATCGCCAGAGCGAAGGCACAAAGTGCGAAGCAGCCGGATTGAACCGCGTTGTCCTTGAAGGGCACGCCGGGCGCCTTGAACCAGCCCCACGGTCCCGTGGGCCACAGGAACGCAGCCCATGACAGGGCGAGAAGACAAATACAGGCGGCAAGAAAGCCATAAGCGATTTGTAACGCTTGTTTCGGCGTAAATGCCGTTGCCATCACCAATGGAATCAACAGCAGCTTGGCGTAGGGACCAACCCATCTGATCGCGCCGCTGAGCGGCTGCATCGACCAGAGCACGCCGACCAGGATCAGTGCGAACAGCGCGACCGGCAGATAGGCCGCCGGCTTCCGCAACGCGGCGATGAAACGATCACGGTCGAGTGTCAGCAGCGCGAGCACTGCAAAGATCGACACCGCGATAGCCTGACCGCTGGTTGAGAACGGCAGCGAGAAGCCGGTGGCAATGGCAGCGATCTGCCGGGCATCCGCAAGTTTGCGCGGCAGATCGTTGTTCGTCATATGCCCAGGAGTTTCCGTGCGTTGTTCTTCAGGACCTTCGGACGCACCTCGTCGCGAATGTCGAGCTTGGCGAAATCGGCCATCCAGCGATCCGGCATGATCACCGGCCAGTCGGAGCCGAACAGCATCTTATCCTGCAGGATCGAATTGATGTAGCGCACCAGGATCGGCGGGAAGTATTTCGGCGACCAGCCGGACAGGTCGATATACACGTTGGGCTTGTGGGTCGCGACCGACAGCGCCTCTTCCTGCCAGGGGAAGGAGGGATGCGCCAGAATGATCTTCATGTCGGGAAAGTCGACCGCAACGTCGTCCATATACATCGGGTTGGAATATTTCAGCCGCATCCCCATGCCGCCTGGCATGCCGGAGCCGACGCCTGTCTGGCCGGTGTGGAACAGCGCGATAGCGCCGCCTTCCTGGATAGCCTCATAGAGCGGATAGGCCATGCGGTCGTTGGCGTAGAAGCCCTGCATGGTCGGATGGAACTTGAAACCCTTCACACCGTATTCGGAGATCAGCTTGCGTGCCTCGCGCACGCCGAGCTTGCCCTTGTGCGGATCGATCGACGCGAACGGGATCAGCACGTCGGCGTTCTCTTTGGCGATCTCCAGCATCTCGTAGTTGTTGTAGCGGCGGAAACCGGTCTCGCGCTCGGCGTCGACCGGGAAAATCACCGCGGCAATCTTCTTGTCGCGGTAATAGGCGGCTGTTTCCTGCACTGTCGGCGGATGCTTGTGCGGCGACTTGAAATACTCGGCCATGCGGGCCTGGAAATCATCATAGCCGTCGTCGGCGTGGCAGCCGCAGGGCTCTTCCGCATGGGTGTGGATGTCGATGGCGACCAGGTCGTCCGGATTGAGCAATTTCATGTCCCGCGTCTCCCGCACTTTCATCATTATCGTTGGCGGTTGCTCTAGCAAACCGGCCTGCTGAATGAAAGGCGCGGAACGCTGCCGACCTTAGCCGGTGGAGAAGGACTGTGTCCGGATATCCTGCGCGGTGCGGCGGAGCGGGATCAGGTATTTCTCCTTTGCCGTCGCCTCGTCCATTGTGCCCGAGATGGCATTCACGCTGATCGCCGCGACGACCCGGCCGCCGTGGTCGCGGACGGGGACGGCGATGCCGCAGATGGCTGGGTCGAGTTCACCATCGACCCAGCCATAGCCTTTGGCCTCGACGCGTTCGAGCTCGCGTTCCAGCAGTACGGGATCGGTGATGGTGCGTGGGGTGATCGGCTTGAATTCGGTGGTGGCGAGATAGTGCGTGCGCTCGTCCGGCGGCAGGGCCGCCAGCAGGACCCGGCCGAGCGACACCACATGGGCGGGCAGGCGGCTGCCGACGGCGAGATTGGCCGAGAGAATGCGCTGCGCCGGCAATCGCAGCGCATAGACGATCTCGGTCTCGTCCAGCACGGCCAGCGAGCAGGATTCGCCGATTTCGTTGCGCAGATCTTCCAAAGCGCGTTGCGCGTAGCCCCAGTAAGGCAGTGCATTGAGGTAGGAAAGGCCAAGCCCCAGCGCCCGCGGGCGTAGGCTGAAATAGCGACCATCGGCTTCGCAATATTTCATCACGATCAGCGTCGCCAGCATCCGGCGCGCCGTCGCGCGGCTGAGGCCCGCGATCGCGGCGACTTCCGAGAGCGTGTGCCGACCCGGTGGGCGACCCAGTGCTTCGACGGCCGCAAAACCACGGGCGATCGCCCGAACGAAACCGTCACTGTCTTTGGCCATGCACCATCCTACCGGTTCGGACTTGTCAGTCCCGGGAAACCGCGCCTATAGTTGTTCGTAAGGCGGCCATAAAGTTCGCCTGGTGAACGCTAGTGGAGAAGGCGCTATGGCGCAAGCGGAAGTTTTTGAAACCGATTTCTGGAAGGACGCGAACCTGCGCAAGGTCTGGGACGAGATCGTCCCGGGCGAGCCACGCAAGACGCTGCCTTATGTCCTGACGAGGGAGGCGATCCAGCTTTATTGCCGCTCGGTCGGCGAGAACCACCCATTGTATTTCGACGAGGCTTACGCGAAGGCGTCGCCCTATGGCGGTCTGATCGCGCCGCCATCGATCCACATTCTGCTGATGTTCTCCTGCACGCCGGCCGACGACTGGATGCGCACACCTGGCACCGTCAATGCCGGCCAGTCCTGGAGCTACAATATCCCGGCACGGCCCGGAGACACCATCACCCTGCAGGCCCGCGCGCTCGACAAGTTCATCAAGCGCGAGCGGCTGTTCGTGGTCCACGACAACGTGTTCTTCAACCAGCGTGGTGACGTCATCTGTTCTGGCCGCGGCCAGACCATCCGCCCGATGTGAGTGTGGCAAGGAGATCAATCATGACAACCAGCTTTGACAAACTCTCCACCGGCGACACCATCGACGGTCCGAGCTTCACAGTGTCGCGCGAGTCGATCCGGCTCTTCTGCGACGGATCGCTCGACTACAATCCGCTGCATCTCGACGACAACTACATGAAGAACTCATTCGGCAAGACCAATTTCGGCGGCATCATCATGCATGGCATGAATAATTTCGGGCTGATCACCCGCATGCTGACCGACTGGGCCTATCCCGCAGGTGCAATCCATCGCCGTCTCGAAACGCGCTGGGTCAAGCCGGTGAAGCCCGGCGACACGATCCAGCCGGTTGGCATCATCAAGGCCAAGCAGACCACCGAGAAGTCGCGCTGGGTGTTGATCGACGTGCTGGTGAAGAACCAGAACGACGAGAAGGTCGCTGTTGGCGAGGCGATGGTTGAATTTCCGCTGACAGCCTAGTGGCTCAATGCAACGGTGTGCGGCATAGTCCGCACGCCGGACAAGAACAGGCAAGGGATCGAAATGAAGAAGCTCACGAGGCTCGCCCTGTCGTGTCTGGCGATGACTTTTGTCATGTTGTCGGGCGCGCTGGCGCAGAATTTTCCAGTCAGTCAGATCAAGATCATCGTGCCGTTTCCAGCGGGGGGCACGACGGACATCCTCGCACGGTTTGTCGCGCAATATCTCGGCGAGAAGCTCGGCGTCACCACGATCGTCGAGAACCGGCCCGGCGCATCGGGCACGATCGGTTCGGAAGTTGTCGTGAAGTCGCCCGCCGATGGCAGCGTGTTGTTGGTCACGGCCACGCATCACGTGATCAATCCGAGCCTGCGCAAGAGTCTGCCTTACGAGACACAGAAGGACTTCTCGCCGATCGCCCTGATCGCGACGGCGCCAAATGCGCTTGTTGTGACCCGGGACTTTCCGGCGAAGTCGGTCGCCGAGTTGATCGATCTGGCGAAGAAGCAGCCCGGCAAGCTGTCCTTCGGATCGGCCGGCGTCGGCGGCGCCAATCATCTGTCGGGTGAATTGTTTAAGCAGATGGCTGGAATCAATATCGAGCACATCCCTTACAAGGGGGCCGCGCCGGCGATGAACGACCTGATCGGCGGCCATATTCCGATCATGTTCGATACGTTGCCGACCGTTTTGCCTGCTGCCGAGGCGGGCAACATCCGCGTGCTCGCGGTCACCAGCCTGACCCGAGCGGCCTCGCTCCCCAACGCCCCGACCCTCGATGAGGCCGGCGTAAAGGGGTTCGAGGCGACCGCCTGGTTCGGCATGTATATGCCGCAGGCCAATGGCAGCCCGGCCTATACGAAGCTGGTCGCGGCCATGAAGGAGATCCTGGCGGCTCCCGCGACCCGCGAGAAATTCGCCACCCAGGGCGTCGAGCCGGGCAAGCTGACGGGAGCTGAATTCACGGCTTTCGTCGATTCGGAGATCAAGAAGTGGGGCGCAGTGGTGAAAACCGCGAATGTTCCGCAAGAGTGATCCGCACGTGTTTGAAGGGTCCGGTGACTGTTCCCGGACCCTCAAGCCACCAAAATACCTGCAAATGTCGATCTGGTGGTCGTCAGATGCCCGGATCGGATTGACAGTCCGGCGCCCGATGGCTTAGAAACCGCGGGTCCCGGGCGACTTGGTCGCCAGCGGATTCAAGCTCATTTTCGCTGATTTCGGCCTGCTGCGCACGGCCTTTGACGTCAGTATCGCAAGCTATCAGGATTGACCGATGAAAGTCCGTAACTCGTTGAAATCGCTGCGTGGTCGTCACCGCGACAACCGCCTGGTCCGCCGCAAGGGCCGCGTCTACGTGATCAACAAGACCCAGCGCCGTTTCAAGGCTCGCCAGGGTTGAGTTGCTGCGGCTGGCATTGTGCCGGCTGGCCTCACGACATCACAGGTGTTTGACGCGCTGCTGCTTTGCAGCGCGTTTTTTCGTGTCTAGACTTGCAGCATGGCATTGAGAATCCCGGCCGCAGGTTTTGGAATTCTGCTGAGCGCATTTCTGGGCGCAGCACCCGTCTATGCGCAGGTGCGAGATCCGCAGGTCGTGACCCCGGATGCGCCGAAGAAGATTCCCGAGCCACCCGCCAAACTGCCGAAGGTCAATGCCGACAAGACGCGCGGCCTCGATTTCCTGTTTGGTGCGCTGAAAGCGGCGCCGGACGAAGCCAGCGCCAAACACGTCGAAGGCCGGATCTGGGCCCTGTGGTCGCAGACCACGAGCGACACGACCGCGCTGCTGATGACCCGCGCCAAGACGGCGCTCGACGCCAAGCAGGTCGATCTGTCGCTGCAGTTGTTGAGCGCGGTGGTGAAGCTGCGCCCCGATTACGTCGAGGGCTGGAATCGGCGCGCGACGCTGTATTACCTGCAGAACGATTACACCCGGTCGCTGCAGGATATCGAGCAAGTGCTGATACGCGAACCCCGGCATTTCGGTGCTCTGGCAGGGCTCGGCATGATCATGCAAGAGCTGGGCGACGAAAGGCGTGCGCTTGATGCGTTCCGCAAGGCGCTTGCGGTCAATCCGCATCTCGAAAAGGTGCCGGAGCTGGTCAAGACCCTGACCGAAAAGGTCGAAGGCCGCGATATCTGAGATTCCTTGAAAGTTGGGGCGTTTACGGACATCGCGGGAACATCACCCTGCTTTGATGCATCCCTGCTGCCCGCGATGGAAAAACAAGACATCGTCGCCGGGGAATCAAACTTCTGACACAGGAAACGGGCGAAAAGGGCGTTTTCCGAGCCACAGGAAGGGACACCTTTTGGCGCCGAAGTCATTTCCGCTATTCGCTTTGCTATGTGTGTTGATGGCCGCACCGATGGCTGCTGTGACCAGCCCTGCGCTCGCGCAGAAAGCTGATGCGCCGCCGGCGCCTGCAGCTTCGACGCTGTCCCCCGATCAGGCCAAGGCTGCGCTCGACACATTGCAGGACGACGTCAAGCGCAAGGAGATGATCGATACGCTGCGGGCGATCGCCGCGGCGACACCCGCATCGCCCGAGAAGAAGCCTGCCATTCCGCTCGACGCCGACAGTCTTGGCGCGCAATTGCTGGTGACGATTTCCGATCAGCTCGGCGATATTACGCGCGAGGTCTCGACAGCCGTGCAATCGGTCACGCGCTTTCCGGCCCTATGGTACTGGCTGCAGCGCAGCGCCAACGATCCCGCCACCTATCATCTCCTGTTCGACATCGCCTGGAAGCTTGTTGTCGTATTCGGCGGTGCGCTGGCAGCGGAATGGCTCATGGTCTGGCTGCTGCGCAAGCCGCAGGCAGTGCTCGAGGCGCGCATTCCTTTCGTCGCCCGTGCGCCGTCCTCGCTCATCGAACGTGCCGATCCACCGTCGTCCACGGCCGACTTCACCGAGGCGCCCGATCTCAACAAACGGCGGCGCAGCCTGACCCGGGCGTGGCAATCGCTGCTGCGGCTTCCCTATGTGGTCGGGCGTCTTCTCCTCGAATTGTTTCCGATTTTCGTCTTTACCGGCACAGTATCGCTGCTGCTCGGCACCCAGATCGGCGATGCCGGGATCACGCGCCTCGCGATCCTTGCGATCGTAAACAGCTATGTGGTGGCGCGCGCCATCATCTGCGCGATGCGCGCGTTGTTCGGGCCGCTCGCGCTGTTCAGGGTGAAGGAGGAGACCGCAGCCTATCTCGAAATCTGGACGCGTCGCATCGTCGGCGTCGGCGCCACCGGCATCGCAATCGCCAATGTCGCCCTGATGATGGGCCTCTATCGCTCGGCGCATTTTGCGCTGATCAAGCTCGTGATGCTGGTCGTGCATCTGTTTGTCGTCGTCATCGTCCTGCAGTGCCGGAAGCCCGTTGCCGATGCACTCCGCGCGCCGATCGGTGCTACGGGTTTCCTGAGCGCGATGCGCAATCGCCTCGCCAGTCTCTGGCATGTGCTGGCGATCGTCGTCGTGATGGCGGCTTGGACCATCTGGGCGCTCAATATCCAGAACGGTTATTCATTGCTGCTGCGATACATCGTCGGCACGGTCATTGTCGCGCTGGTGGCCCGGCTCGTCTCCATGATTGCGCTGAGCCTCATTGATCGCGGTTTCCGCATCAAACCGGAAATCCTGCAGCGCTTTCCGGGTCTTGAGACGCGTGCCAATCGTTATCTGCCACTGTTGCGCAAGGTCGTCGCAACGATCATCGCGGTGATCGGCCTCGTTGCCTTGCTGGAAGTGTGGGGCGTCAATGCCATTGTCTGGTTCTATGGCGGCCAGATCGGCAGTCGGGTCGTCTCGGCTGTCATCACCGTCGGCATCGCTGCCATTGTCGCTGCGGTTGTGTGGGAAGGTAGCAATGCGCTGATGGAGCGTCAGCTCGCGGCGCTGACGCGCGATGCTCATTTCGCCCGCGCGGCGCGTCTGCGCACGTTCCAGCCAATGCTGCGTACGACATTGCTCGGCGTAATCATCGCGGTGGTCTCGCTCACCGCGCTGAGCGAGATCGGCGTCAATGTCGCGCCGCTGCTTGCCGGTGCCGGCATCCTCGGCATTGCCATCGGTTTCGGTTCGCAGAAGCTGGTGCAGGACGTGATTACCGGCCTGTTTCTGCTGCTGGAAAGCACCGTGCAGGTCGGAGACAACGTCACGGTCTCGGGCCTGTCGGGGGTGGTGGAGAACGTCTCGATCCGTACCATCCGGCTGCGTGCCGGCGATGGTTCGGTTCACATCATTCCCTTCAGCGCCGTGACCACCATCACCAATGCCAGCCGCGGTGCAGGCAACGCGGCTGTCAGCGTCAGCGTCGCTTACAAGGAAGATACCGACCGCGCTGGCCAATTGCTGAAGGACATCGTCGAGCAGATGCGCAATGAGGCTGCTTTCAAGCCGCTGATCCGCGGCGATCTCGAATTGTGGGGCGTCGACAAGGTCGATGGTTCGATGGCGACGATCGTCGGGCAGATCCGGTGTACCGATTCCGGCCGCTGGGCGGTGCAGCGCGAATTCAATCGCCGCATGAAAATCCGCTTCCAGGAAGAAGGTATCGAGATCGCGTCACCCGGACAGACCGTCCTGATGCAGTTGCCTCCGCCGACCACTGAAGCTGCAGAGGACAATGACGCAGATATCGAGCAGAGCAAGTCAGCGCAGCGCCGCGCCGGCTAGTGATTGTCGCTGCAGCTCCGGATTGACCAAAGTTGCGGCTACGTGCGGCGCAATGGCAGCCATATTCGCCATCTGGCCACGCGGCCTCTCTGGCAGATGGACGAGCCGGAAGACAAGAACGAACCAGAATAGGCGCGTTGGTCGATCTAGTGCAGGACGTTATTGCCGGGCCGGATAGCACCGAACTGGGGTGAAGCGGCATAGAGTTGCTGCAATTCCGCTTCCAGTTGCTCGTTGACCATCAGCAAAGCCTTGAGCGCGCCGCGCAAGTCGCCATTGCAGGTAGAAATGATTTCGTCGATTACAGCATCGGTTGGGCGGGCCGTCATGGAACTATCTCCGGTTCAGATCATGGCGTCAGTCCGCCGCCTGATCGTGGCGATAACCGGGCGGGAACGAATGCGTTCCTGTGGATAGCGTGGACAGTCCTTGCAGGCCGCTCGTCGCGATCACCGTGGCAAAGCCGCCAAACGCCCCCCATATCCACAACATTGTTTCCCGCCACGGGCCTTCCTCAGTGAGAAAATTTGTGATTGTGCTGCTCGCGCTACTCGTCGTTCCCATCGTTGTGTCGGCCGCCAGATACTGGATGGGTGATCGCTCGGTCGATTGGCAGAGCGCGGATCGTTCCAGCGCCGGCCTGTTGCCACCGCCCGCCGCCCATCCCGAGGCGCTGGTGCGCGTCTTCGCGGCGCGGACCGTGCGCTGGCGCGGTATCTTTGCGGTCCATAGCTGGATCGTCTTCAAGGAGAAGGGCGCGTCGCGCTACACCCGCTACGATTATACAGCTTGGGGCGAGCCGATCCGCCTGAATGGTTTTGCCGCAGACGGCCGCTGGTTCGGCGACGTGCCGACCGCTATCGCCTCCGCCGACGGCGATGCCGCCACCGCCATGATCCCGAAAATCCAGGCGGCCGTCGCGAGTTACTCTTGGCGCGCCTATGGCGACTATCGGGCCTGGCCTGGGCCGAACTCCAACACCTTTGTCGCGGCCGTTCTTGCCGCCGTGCCGGAATTGCGGGTGGCATTGCCGCCCACCGCCATCGGCAAGGATTTCCCCTATGCCGGCAATGCCTTTGGCTGGACACCCTCCGGGACCGGCGTGCGCGCCACGCTGGGCGGCTATCTCGGTGTCACCGCAGGCTGGGTCGAAGGGCTTGAAATCAACCTGCTCGGTGCCGTATTCGGCCTCGACATCCGCCGGCCCGCGATCAAACTGCCGGGCATTGGTCGTCTTGGCGTCAGTGCGTAAATGGCGCGCGGCGCGAAACCCTCAGGGTACCGTTGCGTAGCTGGATCGTGCACAAAATTCCCCGGATATCGGCGATGATATCAGTCACTGTGGTGGCCGTGCTATGCGTGCTGGCCGTGGCCACGCAGGTCGGCGTATTCGTATTCGAGCGTAAATATCCGCCAACGGGTGAGCTTGTCGACGTCACGAGCGGCCGTCTGCATGTGGTGCAGATCGGACCACGCGATGCATCAGGCCCGCCGATTGTCCTCATCCATGGCGCCACGTCGAATATGGAAACCATGCGGCTGCCGCTCGGCAATATGCTGGCAGAAAAACACCGCGTTATCCTGATCGACCGTCCCGGCTTTGGCTGGAGCACGCGTGACGATTTGTCGAACTCTTCTCCGGCGATGCAGGCGAGGATGATCGACGAAGCGCTTGAAAAACTCGGCGTCGATCAGGCGATCGTTGTGGTGCATTCGCTTGCCGGCGCACTCGGCGCGCTGATGGCGCTGGACTATCCGCAGCGTTTCGCAGGACTGGTCATGCTGGCGGGTGTCACTCATCCCTGGCCCGGTGGCGTTGGCATCTATAACGAGGTCGTCACCACTCCGGCCATCGGCAAGCTGCTAGCCTATACGATTACGCTGCCGCTTGGCTATTTCCTGACAGACATGGGCGGACGCGCAGTGTTTGCGCCGCAGCCCATGCCGGAAGGCTATATCGCGCAGACCGCGACGCAACTTGTGCTGCGGCCGCGCAACTTCCTCGCCAATGCCTGGGATCTGGTAACGTTGAAATCCGCCGTCGTGGCGCAGGCATCGCGCTATGCCGATATCAACGCTCCGACCGTCGTGATCGCAGGCTCCGCCGACACCATCGTATCGCCGGAGATTCATTCGCGTCATTTCGCGAAAACCGTGCCGGGCGCCAAACTAATCGTGCTGCCGAACGTTGGTCACATGGTGCAAAATGCTGCACCTGATCTTATCATGAGGGAGATCGAGGGCATGATCTCGGCCGCTGACACAAAACCGAAGGCCGCCTTGCGCTAACCTCCCGTTCGATCGACTTCAACCCAAATTGAGGAGAATTGCATGACCACGACTTTCGGTTCGGCCAAATGGCAAGGTGGCATCAAGGACGGCAAGGGATCGATTTCCACCAAGAGCGGCGCGCTCGCCGACTATCCCTACGGTTTCGCCAGCCGCTTCGAAGGTAAGCCGGGCTCCAATCCTGAAGAGCTGATCGGCGCCGCCCATGCGGCCTGTTTTACCATGGCGCTGTCGCTGATCCTTGGCGAAGCAGGGTTCAAAGCCGACAATATGGAAACCAAGGCGGATGTGACGCTGGAGAAGCAAGGTGACGGCTTCGCCATTACCAAAGTGCACCTCACGCTCTCGGCCTCTATTCCCGGCGCCGACAAGGCGAAGTTCGACGAACTCACCGCCATGGCAAAGGCCGGCTGCCCGGTGTCGAAGGTGCTGAACGCAGAAATCACGCTCGACGCGACGCTGGTGTAGTTCTCAGGGTCTTGGCACCTGCCGCGCACTCCCTCGCCCCGCTCTTGCGGGGAGAGGTGGGGTGAGGGGCTCTTCGATCCGTGAGTGAAGTGCGTATGGTGGGCTTTGTGCGATGCCCCTCACCCGCCGCTAGACGCGGCGACCTCTCCCCGCAAAGCGCGGGGAGAGGTTAAGCAAGTGAACTACATATCCGCGTCGTTTGGCCCGACATAAGCGATGCGGACCATGTTGGTCGCACCTGGTGTGCCGAGCGGCACGCCAGCGACAATGATGACCCGCTGGCCGGCTTTGGCGAAGCCGTCACGGAAGGCGATGCGTCCGGCGCGATCGACCATGTCGTCGAGGTCCTTCGCATCCTCCGCCACCACGCAGTGTACACCCCACACGACCGAGAGCTTGCGACCGGCGGCGAGGTTCGGCGTGATCGCTACCACCGGCGGCTTCGGCCGTTCACGGGCGACGCGGACGGCGGTGGATCCTGAGCTGGTCCAGCAAATGATCGCAGACAGATCCAACGTCTCTGCGATTTGTCGTGCGGCGTCCGCAATGGCGTCACCGACGGTCGGCTCGGGTTCGGGGCGCTGGGCCATCAGTACGGTGCGATAGGTCGGATCGCGCTCCACTTCCTCGCCGATGCGGTTCATCGTCGAGACGGCTTCGACCGGGAATTTGCCGGCGGCGGATTCGGCCGACAGCATGACGGCATCTGCGCCTTCATAGATGGCCGTTGCCACGTCGGAGACTTCGGCGCGCGTCGGCACCGGACTCTGGATCATCGACTCCAGCATCTGCGTGGCGACCACCACCGGTTTGCCGGCGCGGCGCGCCATGCGCGTCATGCGCTTTTGTAGACTTGGTACCCGTTCCAGCGGCAGTTCGACGCCGAGATCGCCGCGCGCCACCATCAGCGCGTCGGACGCTTCCAGAATGGAATCGAGACGGTCGATCGCCTGCGGCTTCTCGATCTTCGACATGATGGATGCGCGGCCGCGCACCAGTCGCTTGGCCTCATGCACGTCCTCGGCGCGCTGCACGAAGGACAGGGCTATCCAGTCGATGCCGGTCTCGAGTGCGGCTTCCAGATCCAGGCGGTCCTTTGGCGTCATGGCCGACACCGGCAGGTCCGTATCGGGCAGGCTGACGCCCTTGCGGTCGGAGATGCGGCCGCCGACCACCACGCGCGTCACCGCGCGGTCGTTCGATGTCTCCTCGGCAATCAGCCGCAGTTTGCCGTCGTCGATCAGCAGCGCATGGCCCGGGCGAAGTGCAGCGAGAATTTCCGGATGTGGCAGGTGCACGCGGGTGGCGTCGCCGGGGGCAGGATCGGAATCCAGCACGAAGCTCTCGCCGTTCTTGAGCTGCACATCGCCTTCGGCAAAGGCGCCGACGCGCAGCTTCGGGCCCTGCAGATCGACCAGAATGCCGATCGGGCGGCCGTAGCTGCTCTCGACATTGCGGATGGTCTTCACCAGCTCGCGCATCTTGTCATGCGGCGTGTGGCTCATATTGATGCGGAACACGTCGGCACCGGCCTCGAACAGCTTGCGGATCATCGCGCTGTCGGAGGAGGCGGGGCCGAGCGTGGCCAGAATCTTGATGCGGCGTTGACGTCTCATTGTTTGCCTCCCGGCGGTATCGATGGCGGCAGGGTCGTTGACCCGCCCGGGGGCGCGCCACCTGGCGTGTTGGGCAGACCGGGGAAGCCCGCGCCGGGGGCGCCCGGAGGCGGTCCGGTCGGCCCCGGAATGCCCGGCAGCTTCGGCGGTTGTTCGTTGGTTTCGGTCAGTTGCACCGTCCAGGCACGCTGTTCGCCGGTATCGACCTCAAAGAAGCCGGTCCGGTCAAAGCCGCGTGCGAGGCAGTTTTCGGTGCCCTTGATAGTGAATTCCTTGTCGCGGGAGCACATGAAGGCCTGACCCGACCACTCACCACCCCGGTCGTAATCGAGTGCGTAGATATAATAATACCGCGCAACCAGGGTTCCGCGCAGTAAGGTCTCGCAGGCTCGCGATGAGACATTCCACCAGCCCTCGGTGGTCCAGCCTTCGGCATCCTTGTAGCCCAGCGCGATCCCGACCCGGCTCGAGGTGTTGTTGCACAGCCGGAAATCAGCCGCCGCGGGGCTCGTCCACAGGCACGACAGGGCCAGCGCCAGCACCGGCAACAGGCCGGCGAGGGGGACGCGTCGAAAGGGGCGGGAATGGGAATCTCTTGCGGTCATGCGGCGAAGCTATCTCAATTCGTTGACGATTTCGCTTGACCCGGCGGGCCTGTCAACGGTCGCGGAACCAATTCTGTCCCGCCAGGCGGTTTGCGTTGTGATATGGCAAAATCTGTGACAGCGCCCATGTTACACGAAGACGACAGGCCGGTATCGGGTGCAACAGCGAGACCATTCATGGCGATTGACGACAAGATCCAGACCGAACTCGAGGCCGCCGCCTTTCGCCGGCTGGTAGACCATTTGCGCGGTCGCACCGATGTGCAGAATATCGACCTGATGAATCTGGCCGGCTTCTGTCGGAACTGCCTGTCAAACTGGCTGAAGGACGCTGCCGACGCCAAGGGCGTGGCGATGACCAAGGATGAGAGCCGCGAAGCGATTTACGGCATGCCTTACGAGACCTGGAAATCGCTGCATCAGGCCGAGGCCAAACCCGAACAAATTGAGGCCATGAAGAAAGTGCACAGCGGGCACTGACGATTTCTTGTCTTTTTGAGGCATGAAATCAAAGCTGTGGGGGCGCTGTGGATGACCGCGAAGGCGCCTTGACGCAAGGCGCCATGGTCTTGAGTGTCATTTCCTTAAGATTAATGCGCGCATAACGCTGCGCACTAAACCCACCCCATATCCGCTTAAAGCAACATCAGTTCACCAGGAGTTTTCGATGGCCACCTCTGCTGCGTCCGTGCTGGACGATCAGGCGACACATTCTTTCGCCAAGGATCAGCTCAAGGCTATCGTCGAGCGTATCGAGCGCCTTGAAGAAGAAAAGAAGACGATCTCTGACGACATCAAGGACGTCTATGGCGAAGCCAAAGGCAACGGCTACGACGTGAAGGCGCTACGCACCATCATCCGCATGCGCAAGCAGGACGCCAACGAGCGCGCCGAGCAGGAGACGATCCTCGAGACCTACCTGCAAGCCTTGGGAATGCTGTAAGGCGCTTAGCGCGCCAATACTCAGCCAAACACTCAGGTGTCATACGCGGGCAAAAGCGCGAAGCGCGTCTTCGCGCTAGACGACCCGCGTATCCATCTAGCTACAAAAATAGCGATGGATGGCCGGGTCAAGCCCGGCCATGACACCATTATAGTCTGAGAAATTCGCGCGCTTAACGCAGCGACGCCGTGCGCATCACAAATGCTGTCGTCGCAAGCGAGGCCGTTGCCGAGCCGGTGAAGCGCTCGCAGACCAGACCGAGCTGTGGATCATCCGAGAAAGTCATCGCCACCACCGCCTGCGGCTTGACGAAGTGTGCGCGCAGGATGGTCATGTCGCCGTCGCCCATCACTGCGGCCGACATCGACGTGGTCGCACTCGGCGCGAGGATCATTGCGCGCATCCAGACATGGTTGTCAGGAATGGCAGCGGCAGTGAGGCGGGTCGCGACTGCAATAGTGCTGTTCTGGCCCTGAGCGCCCTTCGCGACCACGGTGGTGATGTTGTTCACCGCCATCGGGTTCTTGGCCACGGAGGCCGGACGCATGCTACGTGGGATCGGCGCGCTGGCGGCAACGACATTGGCGCGATCGACCGGGGAATTAGCCGGCGGCGCATAGGCCATCGCCTTGGCGAAGCTGGACTCGGTGGCGGCCGGCTGCGGATCGACCACATTTGCCAAGGCCTGGCGCGCGGTGATCGCGGCGACCTGCTGTGGGGTGGCCTGTTTCGGCGCCGGCATATCATCCCAGAAGCCGCGGGCATTGATAATATCGGCCGGCGTCTGTGGCCGGTTGTCGGCCTTGGCTGCGGGCGCCGGAATCGGTGCCTTCGGGCGCGGTACCGGAACGGTCTCGGTGTCAGCCGATGCGAGCTGATAGGTTGCTGCTGCGGCCGGCTTGGAGCGCGGCATCGGAATGGGGTCCGAAGACTTCGCCTCAGCCAGCTTCGTTTCAGCCAACTTCGTTTCGGCCTGCTTCGTATCGACCGGTTTCGCAGGCATCGCGGCGGCCATCATGCCGACAGGCGATGGCTTGGCGGGTGCGATCGCGGCCGCTGCGCTCTCGTCTTCGTCGTCATTCGACTTGCCACCACGGAATAGCGAGGCGAACAAGCCCGGCTTGCTCTTGGCAAAAGCTGCACTGTCGCCATCGCCGCGCTTCTCGATCTCAGCCATTGCCAGCTGATAGCCAGCCAACGGACGGCCGTCGGTGGGGAGATGCACGGTGCGACCATCGGGGAAGACGCGCGCCAGCTGGTCATGCGTCATGCGCGGCCAGTGACGGATGCTGCCGGTGTCGAGATGCACGAAAGGCGAGCCGGAGGTCGGATAGAAGCCGACGCCGCCGCGCTGCAGGCGCAAACCGGCAAAGCGGATCTTTTCCAACGCCACGCCGGGAATGAAGAAGTCCATCGCGTGGCCGAGCATATGCTGGCTGGCGCGAGCGACGCCGGACGAGCGGCGGCGCAGCATGGCGTTGGTGGTGGGAGAGCGATAGGCGGAGATAATCTGGATCGGCGCCTTGCCGTCGACGTCGCGATAGACTTCCCAGAGGATGTCGAACAGGCGACGATCCATGTTGGTCTGGTCCTGGCTGCGCCAGTCGCGCAAGAAATAGTTGATCTTCTTCATCCCGTCGTCGTCGTAGCGGCCATTGCGCTTGAACGTGACGGTGAGATCTTCGCCTGAATGGGTGTGGTGGAACGAGAGGGTGCGGGTTTCGTCGAGAGCGGTGGCGTTATGGACGGAGCTGGCGCCTGCCATCAGCAGGACTGAAGCGAGGCCGGCATGAAAGCCAGCGCGCGATGTCCGCAATCTCGTTTTGCGTGCGAAACCGCTCAGCACGTATGAACCCACCCAAGTCGACAACTCTCTCGCTACCCCATGCGGCGACAGAGAGTGAACGTACTCTTAAAACGGGAGGGTTAACCGAGATTTACAACCCATCCCCCCAAGCGGGCTTTTCAGCCAGCCATTAAACTTAACCCATTGAGTATGGCGAAAAATAGCCCGCTGCCGGGTTCCAGATGGACGATGGTTAATCTGGATAAAGGGCGAAACATAAAAAGGGCTCCACCGGAAGGTGAAGCCCTTGATAAGTCTTCAGAATATTAGCGCCGACGTCGCAGTTTAGCGGGTTACCGTGCGGCGCGGCTTCTGGCCGGGTGCCACCGGTTGAGGTGCCGGGGCACCGCCACCGAACAGGCGCTCGAAAAAGGACAGGCCGCCGTTGCTGGCCATGCGCGAGCCGTTGTCGTTGAAGGCCACGCCCTGCGGGATATCCGCGCGCGGGCGCGAATAGCTCGGCTGGGCCCGGGCAACGACCTGTTCCAGATCCTTGTTCTTGCCGCCGCGGAGCAACTGCATCATCTGCGCGTCACGGCCGTAGATATCCTTGCGCAGCTGCAGCTTGCCAGCGTCATCGACGAAGGCTGTCTGGTACGTGATGTTCACCGGGATCGGCGTCGGGAATTTCAGGTCGATCTCGCTGCGGCCATACATGCCGCGAACCTTCTCCGGCGTGTAGTGCTCGTTCGGCATCGTGATGTTCAGCAGCGTCGCGGCATACTGATCCGGGTTTTGCACGCGCATGCAGCCGTGGCTGAAGGCGCGCTCGTCGCGGCCGAACAGGTTCTTGTCCGGTGTATCGTGCTGATAGACGAGGAACTTGTTCGGGAAGTTGAAGCGGATGCGGCCCAGCGCGTTGGCTTCACCGGGGGGCTGCGCAATGTGGATGCTGCCGTCGGAATTGCGCGTCAGCTTCAGGCCCATGCGGTCAAGCACCGTCGGGTCCTGCTGCAGAGCGGGCAGGTATTCGTTGTAGATGATGGACGGCGGCACGTTCCAGGTCGGGTTGACCGTGATGTACTTCATCGTCTCGGTCATCAGCGGCGTGGCGTGATTGCCCGGCTTGCCGACGACGACGCGTGTGGTCCAGACCTGCGCGCCGTTCTGCATCACTTTCAGCGTATAGTCCGGGATGTTCAGCATCACATAGGCATTGCCGACTGCGGACGCGCCGAGCTGGCGTGGCAGCCAGCGCCAACGCTCCATGTTGACCAGCACTGTATCGATGTGGCGATCGCGCTTCGGCGAATTCATCGCGCGCACGGTAGCCTCGTCCAGCACGCCGGTGGCCTTCAGATCGTTGCTTGCCTGATACTTGCGAACGGCTTCGGCGACGGCAGCGTCGTATTTGGTCTCGGCCGGACTCTCGACATTGAGGCGCGCGCGCAGCAACGGCACGCGCGGGTCGTCCATCACGGTCGGGTTCGGATTTTTCTTCGTGGCCTTGGCGAAACGCAGAGCCGGGCCTTCGCCGATCGGCTGTACCGGCGTTGCGGTTTCGCCGCGCAGTTCAGCGAGCTTTTTCTTCAGCTCCTGATAGCCCTTGTGCGGCGGGTTGTAGGCGTCGAGGGCTGCCGAAGCATTCTTCGCCGTCGAGATGTTGGCGAGAACCTCTGCTGGGTCGGTCGGATGCTCCGGATACATGATGTCGCCAGTCACCTGCGACCAGTGCATGCGACCGCTCTGGGCCTGGCGGGCGTAATCGAGCATGCTGGCGGTGAGCTTCAGCTCCGCCTCGGCGAGCGCATCGGGCGTATTCGCCGTGGTGAAATCCGGCACCGGATAGTCGGCGGCGTCGAGGCCATCAGATGCGGCGTCCTTGAGGCGCGCAATGACGCCCTTGGCGGCAGGGGTCGTTGCGCCGCCCTGGGTCCAGATCGGTGCGAAGTCACGTGCGGTGTAGAACTTCTCGACCGCGGCGCGCTCGCCCTTGCGGTCGAAATAGCGAGTGGACTTGGCGATGAACATATCGCGCAGTTTCTCGGCGACGGGCTGATCGCTGGACGCAACGGTGGTCGCGGGCTTGGCGATGTCCTTGACGACATCCTTCGGCGGCTCAGCTGCGGGCGCAGGAGGTGCCACAGCAGTCGCGGCCGGCGGTGTCGCAGCGGCGGGCGCGGTTACAGCCTCGCTCGGCTTCACATCCGCAGGCGCTTGCACGGCCTCGGTTGCCTTTGGCGTATCGGTCGAGACCGAACCAATGGTCTTCTCGGACGCCTTGGTTGCATCGGGCACGGACGCCGTGGTGTCGGCCTTCGGCGCCTCGGTCTTGAAGTCGGCAGCGGTCGGCGGGGCAACATTGGCGGGTTCGGGACGCGGCACCGCCGCATCGATGGCGAGTTCGGAGACACTGTCGCGGGGCGCTGCGCTCTGGGCAGCAGCTGCGGCGCCAGCGGAAACCGTCAGGAATGTCGCGGCCACGGCCATCAGCACGCAGTCGAATCCCGAGCGGCCCTTGGAATAGTCTCGCATTCTCGCACCTCGTTAGGTGAGCTGTTCCGGCATGGAACAGTTCTAGTCTGACATCATCAGCTTCGGTTGAAGCAGTCGCGCTGTTTTGCCTGCCCGCTCCGATTCAGAGCGCTTCCTGTGCAGACGATACACGCGCCCGGCACAAGCGCTAGCGCTTGTCGGACAAGTCACAACAAACTGACCTCAACCTCCCCGGTTTGCAACGCATACCGAGGTTTCACCGATGCTTTTGACTTTGTGTGTCACCAGACCGCAACGGTTCAAGTTCCATAGCGATCGCAACAACATGTTCAATCGCGTGGGAGGCGAGAAGTTCAGTTCGACGGTGCGGAATCCGCAATCGATGAATCTTTCTCCGCTGCCTCATCGAGCTTGCGGTAGAGCGTCGACCGGCCGATTTTGAGGCGCCGTGCGACTTCCGACATCTGGCCGCGATAGTGCGCAATGGCAAAGCGGATGATCTCGGATTCGAGCTCTTCCAGTGCCCTTACCTCGTTCTCGGCTGTCAGCATGGACAGGCTTCCAGCGGCGAGCGATATCGGGGCTGCGTCGATGCCCGGTACCATGGTCGGCGCCATCGTGTGGAAGACGGGTTCTACAATCAGCGGGGCGACCGCCGATGCTACGATCGATGGAGCGTACGCGGTCGTTTGCGGGAAGTCGGCCAGTCCGAGTTGATCGCCTTCGCTCATCACCACGGCTCGATAGACGGCATTTTCCAGCTGCCGGATATTGCCCGGCCAGTCGAGCTGCGTGAGCATCGTCATGGCGTCGCCGGCGATGCTGGTAATCGGTTTGTTCTCCTCGGCGCAGAAGCGCGCCAGGAAATGCCGCAGCAGATACGGAATGTCCTCGCGGCGCGCCCGCAGCGGCGGCACCGTGAGCGGCAGCACATGCAGGCGATAGAACAGATCTTCGCGGAATTGCCCGGCTTTGACGAGATCGAGCAGCTTGCGGTTGGTAGCCGAAATGATGCGGACGTCGACCTTGACCGGCTTGCGCCCTCCCACGGCCTCGACCGAACCTTCCTGAAGCGCGCGCAGCAGCTTCACTTGTGCCGATAGCGGCAGCTCACCGACTTCGTCGAGAAACAGCGTGCCGCCGTGAGCCTCGACAAACTTGCCGAGATGCCGGTCGGTGGCGCCGGTAAAGGCGCCCTTCTCGTGGCCGAACAGGATCGACTCCACGAGGTTGTCGGGAATGGCGCCGCAATTCACGGCCACGAACGGCTTGCTGCTGCGTTCGCCTGAGCCGTGGATGGCGCGCGCGATCAATTCCTTGCCGACGCCGGACTCGCCTTCGATCAGCACGGGGATCGTAGATGTCGCCGCCTTGCGTGCAGTGCGCAGCACGGCGTCCATGCTGGCATTGCGGGTGACGATGTCGGCAAAAGTGAGCTTGCCTTCGCGGCTGTGCCTGATGCGCTGCAATTCGCCTTTCAACGCGCTGGTATTGAGCGCATTGCGCAGGCTCACCTGCAGACGTTCGACGCCGACAGGTTTGACGACGAAATCATGCGCGCCGGCGCGCATGGCGGACACAACATTCTCGATACCGCCATGGGCGGTCTGGACGATGACGGGGATGCTGAGGCCGCTCTCGCGGATCTTGTCGAGCACGCCCATGCCGTCGAGGCCGGGCATCATCAGGTCGAGGACCAGAGCATCGATGGCGGCCGCTTCGGGATCAATCAGCCGGGCCATGGCAGCGTCGCCGCTATCGACCGTGATGGCCTCATAGCCGCAGCGCTGCACCATGTTTTCGAGGAGGCGGCGCTGGACGGCGTCGTCATCGGCGATGAGGATTCGTTCGGCCATGGCAACTCCAGAGCGGGTATGTCCCGATTTGAGCCACCATGGCGATCAAAGCCTTAATGCTTTCATAACACCGGGGCGAGGTAAGCCGTCGCATAGGGCCAGACTTCGCGGGCACCGCGATAGATCATGTCACCCGCCACATAGAGAATGATGGCGAGGCCGACATAGGCGATCCAGCGGTGCTTCTGCAGCAGCTTGGCGATGAAGGAGGCGGCGAGACCCATCAGCGCGATCGACAGCACAAGGCCGAAGATCAGGATGCTCGGGTGCTCACGCGCGGCACCGGCGACCGCGAGCACGTTGTCCAGCGACATCGACACATCGGCGACGGTGATCTGCCAGATCGCCTGGCCAAGCGTCTTGCGCGGGCCGTTGGCCGTGCCATCGGCATTGAGCTGGTTCTCGAGCGCGTCGAGATCGTGCTCATGCCCGGCGCGCAATTCGCGCCACATCTTCCAGCACACCCACAGCAAGAGGATGCCGCCGGCCAGAAGCAGGCCGATGATCTGCAGCAGTTGGACGGTGATGCTGGCGAAGCCGATGCGCAGGATGGTGGCGGCGATGATGCCGATCAGGATGGCTTTGCCGCGCTGTTCCTTGGGAAGGCCGGCGGCCGCAAGGCCGATCACGATGGCGTTGTCGCCGGCGAGGACCAGGTCGATCATCACGACCTGGAAAAGTGCAGTCATAGCTTCAGCGGTGAAGAAGTCTGTCATGTGGGCCACTCCGTATGAACGTCCAGTCCGACATCACAGTTCGGGTGAACTGCCAGAGGGGCCCGGGCCAGGACGTGCTTGTTAAAAGTCGTGCTTTGCAAACATGCGGGTTTGATCCCGCGGTTGATCCGATCCGTTACTCGGGTTGATCCGAGAGGGTGACAAGCCGAACCATCTGGTCGGGCTCGATGAGAATGGTGATGCCGACGCCGATGAAGGTCAGGACGCCGGCGACATCGAACCAGGTCGCGCGCCGCGCGAAGTTCCGCGGAATCAGCGCGCCACCGGCCATCAATGCTGCAAGTGCGAATAGCAGGGTGGCGACCATCGGCGCCAGCGCATCGAGCGAGACAAATGCGCGCAAGGCCAGTGCCGCGGTCAGCGCCAGCAAAAGGGTTGCGGCAAACAGCTCCTTGACCCGATGAGGGGCAGGAGGCGCATAATTGCGGCCAATGCTGTTGCGATCCGTAAAGGCCATCGTTGTCCTGTCGGGTATCGTTTCATCCCGTCCGCAACGTTCTTGCAGCTCGATAGTCGTGCTACAGGAAGTCGTCAGATCTTCAATTCATACTGGATAGTTTCGTAATCATGAAACGTGGCGAAAATCAAGAGGATTTCGCTGGAGTGCAGCGCGGCAAAGCCTTGCCGGAAGCGCGGCAGTTGCGAAAACAGGCTGGGGATTGGCTGAAGGCGCGGCGAGCGGAAGCCGGGTTGTCGCAGGTCGATCTCGCCGCAAAACTTGGTCTCAAATATTACACGTTCATCTCGCAGGTTGAGAACGGCTTCAGTCGGGTGCCCACCGAAACGATGGAAGCATGGGCCATTCAGCTCGGTCTGGAGCCGGCCGCCTTCGCAAAACATTTGCTGGTCTATTACGAGCCGGAATTGCACCGGCTGCTGTTTGGAGCACCCAAATGAACGTCATCGCATTTCAGCGCAAACCGCTGCAGGGCGCGTGGAGCGAGACCGAGCTCGCAACGCTTGCCGACACGATCAATCTCGGGCATCGCGGCCGCGAATGGGAGACTGGCATCACTGAGAACGGCGATGCGCAGCTCTATCTGCTGGGACCGCAGCCGGAGCAGGCCTGCGAATTGTGCGTATCGCGCGTGGATGGCCAGTACATTCTCGAAGACGGCACCGGGCGCCTGTTGTTCGAGCATCGCAGCCTGCCGCTGGTGGCGGCGCATGCCCGCACTGCGCTGCGCGGGACGCGATGGTGGCTTGTCGCACGGATTGTCATGGTGTGGTGTACGATTCGCCATATGCTTCATGACGAGATCGAACCCTTGATGACCGAGGGCGAAGAACTGCTTGTCCATTTCGCTCCGCAGCTCGCTGCTTTCGTGTGACGGCTGCATCCAACCGAAAGTATTCATGACGAAATCTGCGACTGCCCGGACTGCCAAGCCTGCTCGAAAGACCGCTTCTCGCAAAACTGTTTCGCGCAAATCCGCTCCGGCCAAAAAAGCGGTGAGCAAGCTGGCGTCGAAATCATCGGCCAAATCACCGGGGGGCAAGCTGCCGGAATGGGATCTTGCGGATCTCTACACGGCGATCGACGCGCCGGAGATTGCCGGAGATCTGGACAAGATCGATGCCGAATGCGCGGCCTTCGAAGCCGATTACAAGGGCAAGCTCGCGGAAGAGACGGCTAAGCCCGGCGGCGGTGTGTGGCTCGCGGGCGCTGTTCGCCGTTATGAGGCGATCGACGATCTGGCCGGCCGGCTCGGCTCCTATGCCGGTCTCGTCCATGCCGGCGACAGCGTCGATCCTGCGATTTCGAAATTCTACGGCGACGTCTCCGAGCGCATCACCGCGGCGTCGGTGCATCTCCTCTTCTTCGGCCTCGAACTCAATCGTGTCGACGATGCCGTGATCGAGCAGGCGATGCAGACGCCCGAGCTTGGCCACTACCGGCCGTGGATCGAAGACAGCCGCAAGGACAAGCCCTATCAGCTCGAAGACCGCGTCGAGCAGCTGTTTCACGAGAAGTCCCAGACCGGTTATGGCGCCTTCAACCGCCTGTTTGATCAGACCATCGCGGGGCTTCGCTTCAAGCTCGGCGGCAAGGAGCTGGCGATCGAGCCAACGTTGACCATGCTGCAGGACCGCGCGCCGGCCAAGCGCAAGGCGGCCGGGCAGGCGCTGGCGAAAACCTTCAAGGCCAATGAGCGCACCTTTGCGCTGATCACCAACACGCTGGCCAAGGACAAGGAAATCTCCGACCGCTGGCGCGGTTTCCAGGACATTGCGGATTCCCGCCATCTCAACAATCGCGTCGAGCGCGAAGTCGTCGATGCACTGGTGTCGTCCGTGCGCGCAGCCTATCCGCGGCTGTCGCATCGCTATTATCAATTGAAGGCGCGTTGGTTCGGCAAGAAGAAGCTCGCCCATTGGGACCGCAATGCGCCGCTGCCGTTTGCGCCGACCGGTACGATTCCATGGTCGGACGCACAGGACATGGTGCTATCTGCCTATGGCGCGTTTTCACCTGACATGGCCAATATCGCCAAGCGCTTCTTCACCGATCGCTGGATCGATGCGCCGGTGCGCCCGGGCAAGGCGCCCGGAGCGTTCTCGCATCCGACCACGCCGTCGGCGCATCCCTATGTGTTGATGAACTATCAGGGCAAGCCGCGCGACGTGATGACGCTCGCCCACGAACTTGGCCATGGCGTGCATCAGGTGCTCGCCGCCCGCAACGGTGCGCTGATGGCGCCGACGCCGTTGACGCTGGCCGAAACCGCCAGCGTGTTCGGCGAGATGCTGACCTTCAAACGGCTGCTGTCGCAGACCAAGAGCGCCAAGCAGCGTCAGGCGCTGCTGGCGGGAAAGGTCGAGGACATGATCAACACGGTGGTGCGGCAGATCGCGTTCTATTCATTCGAGCGCGCTGTTCACACCGAGCGCCGCCACGGCGAACTCACCGCGCAGCGGCTTGGCGAACTCTGGCTCAGCGTGCAGACCGAAAGCCTTGGGCCGGCGATCGAGATCAAACCGGGTTACGAGAACTTCTGGATGTACATCCCGCACTTCATCCATTCGCCGTTCTACGTCTATGCCTATGCCTTCGGCGATTGTCTCGTGAACTCGCTCTACGCGGTTTACGAGAATGCCCAGGAAGGTTTTGCAGAGCGCTATCTCGCGATGCTCGCCGCCGGCGGCACCAAGCACTATTCCGAACTGCTGAAGCCCTTTGGTCTCGACGCCAAGGACCCGGCTTTCTGGGATGGCGGCCTCTCGGTCATCTCAGGGATGATCGATGAGCTGGAAGCGATGGGGTAGGCGTGCGTAAAACATTTGTTGTACGTACGCGAGCTTTCTGTTATACATTCCGTACAACAGGGAGTTAGACCTATGAATGGAGCTGCCCGGAATCCCGAATTCGAGGCAACGGCGCTTCAAATTCGTAAAATTGGTAATTCGGTGGGAGTGATTTTGCCGAAGGAATTGCTCGCGCGCCTCAATTTGAAGGAGGGCGACAAATTCTATCCGGTTGAACAGCCAGACGGAAGCTTGCGGCTGTCTCCCTTCAATCCGAAGCATGCGCGGACGATGGAAATCGCCCGCAAGGTGATGCACGAATACAGGGATACATTCGCCGCGCTGGCCAAATGAACGCGACATTCGAGCCATTGTGGCTTGATGTCGATGAAGTAATCGACATGCACGCGGAACAGCTTGCTATGTTTGGTGGTCCCGAAGGTGTTCGGGACCACGGCCTCCTTGAGTCGGCAGTGCTACGGCCGATCAATCAATGGCATTACGGCGAGACTGATATGGCGGCGCTTGCTGCAGCTTATGGATACGGTCTCGCCAAAAATCATGCGTTCGTTGATGGCAACAAACGCATCGCCTTTCATGCGATGATGGTGTTCTTGCGCATGAATGATATCTCATTCGCCCCAGATCCCGGCCAAGCTACAGAGATCATCCTTGCCCTTGCTGCCGGCGAAGTCAGCGAGCAATCGCTCACGCGCTGGATTCGGGACAACTGGCCGGCCTGATGCACTGCGGTATGTAAAGATTGCCGTGGTATGCCAGCAACCGTTGCTCTCCCTAATCAATTACGCTAATTCCGTGGCAACATACGAAATACGAGGCGGGAGACCCTGATGTCCGATCACAGCGAAGTCGCTTACACCACGGCCGATGGCAACGACTATCCGGCGCATGAGCAGACCTATGAGGGCTTTCTCATGCTGGTGAAGTGGGGCACCATCGGCGTCATCGCCATCGTAGCCCTGATGGGCATCTTCCTCACCTGATCTATCGCCGATTGCGCCGCCCGACTCGGGTGGCGTCCTGTCCTATTTGCTCACGCGCGTGCCTTGCGCCGCCGGAGGCCCCATGAAGATTGCCGTTGCCAAGGAAATCGATCCGTCCGAACCGCGCGTGGCGATCTCGCCCGACACGGTGAAGAAGTTCAAGGCGCTCGGCGTCGATGTGGCGATTGAGCCTGGCGCCGGCATCAAGTCCGGCCTGCCGGATTCGGAATACACGGCCGTGGGCGCCACCATCAGCGCCGATGCGGTGAAGGACGCCGACATCGTCATCAAGGTGAAGCGTCCTGAGGTGTCCGAACTCGCCGGTTACAAGCGCGGTGCGCTGGTGATCGCGATCATGGACCCCTATGGCAACGATGCCGCACTGAAGGCAATGGCCGATGCCGGCGTGTCGGCCTTCGCGATGGAGCTGATGCCGCGCATCACCCGCGCGCAGGTGATGGACGTGCTGTCGAGCCAGGCCAATCTCGCCGGCTACCGCGCCGTCATCGAGGCCGCCGAGAGCTTCGGCCGCGCCTTCCCGATGATGATGACCGCGGCCGGCACCATTCCGGCCGCCAAGGTATTCGTGATGGGCGTCGGCGTCGCCGGCCTGCAGGCGATCGCGACCGCGCGCCGCTTGGGCGCGGTGGTCACCGCGACGGATGTGCGTCCGGCCACCAAAGAGCAGGTCGAGAGCCTCGGCGCGAAATTCCTCGCCGTGGAAGACGACGAGTTCAAGAACGCGCAGACCGCCGGCGGTTACGCCAAGGAAATGTCCAAGGAATATCAGGCCAAGCAGGCCGCGCTCACCGCCGAGCACATCAAGAAGCAGGACATCATTATCACCACCGCGCTGATCCCGGGTCGTCCGGCGCCGCGTCTGGTAACGGCCGAGATGGTGGCGTCCATGAAGCCCGGCTCAGTGCTGGTCGATCTCGCCGTCGAACGCGGCGGCAATGTTGAAGGCGCCAAGCCCGGCGAAGTCGCTGACGTCAACGGCATCAAGATCGTTGGTTATACCAATGTCGCCGGCCGCGTCGCCGCCTCGGCGTCGAGCCTCTATGCGCGCAATCTGTTCTCGTTCATCGAAACGTTGGTCAACAAAGAGACCAAGGCGCTCGCGGTGAACTGGGACGACGAACTGGTCAAGGCAACGGCCTTGACCAAGGACGGCGCCGTCATTCATCCGAACTTTCAGCCGAAGACCGCTTAAGGAGCGCTGCCATGGATCATGCCTCGCTGGTCAGCCCGTTCGTCTTTCAGCTCTCGATCTTCGTGCTTGCCGTGTTCGTCGGCTATTTCGTGGTGTGGTCGGTGACGCCCGCGCTGCATACGCCGCTGATGTCGGTGACCAATGCGATCTCCTCGGTGATCGTGGTCGGCGCACTGCTCGCGGTCGGCGTCAACATGGTCGGCAGTGGCGGCGCCTTGGCGCGCGGCTTCGGCTTCGTCGCGCTGATCTTTGCATGCGTCAATATTTTCGGCGGCTTCCTGGTCACGCAGCGCATGCTTGCGATGTACCAGAAGAAAAAGAAGTAAGGGCAGCCCGATGAACGCCAATCTCGCCGCACTGCTCTATCTCGTCGCGGGCATCCTCTTCATCCTGTCGCTGCGCGGGCTGTCCAGCCCGGCGTCCAGCCGGCAGGGTAATTTCCTCGGTATGGCCGGCATGGTCATCGCCGTGGGCACCACGCTGGCCGCGCATCCGCCGGCCGATGGGCTCGGCTGGGTCCTGGTGATCCTCGGTATCGCCATCGGTGGCGGCATCGGCGCGGTCATCGCCAAGCGCGTGCCGATGACCTCGATGCCCGAACTGGTCGCGGCCTTCCACTCGCTGGTCGGCATGGCCGCGGTGCTGGTTGCCGCCGGCGCGTTCTATGCGCCGGAAGCCTTCGGCATTCTCGATCCGGTGACCAAGAAGATCGTCGGCGCCAGCCTCGTCGAAATGTCGCTCGGCGTCGCCATCGGCGCGCTGACCTTCACCGGCTCGGTGATCGCGTTCGCCAAGCTCTCCGGCCGCATGAGCGGCTCGCCGATCATCCTGCCGGCGCGTCACATCATCAATATCGCGCTCGGCCTGGCGCTGGTGTTCTTCATCTTCGGTCTGGTCCGCTCGGGCAGCGCCGTGGATTTCTGGCTCATCACCGTCATCGCACTGGTGCTCGGCGCTCTGCTGATCATCCCGATCGGCGGCGCCGACATGCCGGTCGTGATCTCGATGCTGAACTCCTATTCCGGCTGGGCAGCTGCGGGCATCGGCTTTACGCTGGGCAATTCGGCGCTGATCATCACCGGTGCGCTGGTCGGCTCGTCCGGCGCGATCCTGTCCTACATCATGTGCCACGCGATGAACCGCTCCTTCATCTCGGTCATCCTCGGCGGCTTCGGCGGCGAGACCGCTGCAGCCGGTGGTGGCTCGGGTGAGCAGAAGCCGGCCAAGCTCGGCTCGGCGGACGACGCAGCCTTTATCATGAAGAACGCGCAGAAGGTCATCATCGTGCCCGGCTACGGCATGGCGGTGGCGCAGGCGCAACATGCGCTGCGTGAGATGGCCGATACGCTGAAGAAGGAAGGCGTCGAGGTGAAATACGCCATTCACCCGGTGGCCGGCCGTATGCCGGGCCACATGAACGTGCTGCTGGCGGAAGCCAACGTGCCTTATGATGAGGTGTTCGAACTCGAGGACATCAATTCGGAATTCGCGCAGGCTGACATCGCCTTCGTTATCGGCGCCAACGACGTCACCAATCCGGCGGCGGAAGACGACAAGACCTCGCCGATCTACGGCATGCCGGTGCTGCAGGTGTGGAAGGCCGGCACCGTGATGTTCATCAAGCGCTCGCTGGCGTCCGGCTATGCCGGCATCGACAACCCGCTGTTCTATCGCGACAACACCATGATGCTGCTCGGCGACGCGAAGAAGGTGACGGAGAACATCGTCAAGGCGATGTAAGTCCCACCCTGATGACCTTCATCAAAACGCCCGGCTACAAGCCGGGCGTTTTTTTTGTTTGAAAGGTCAGCTCGCAGCGTCTGCCTTTGGCAAGCGATACAGCGCGCACAGCTTGTTGCCGTCGGGGTCGCGCAGATAGGCCAGATAAAGCTTCACGCCGCCTTCGCGGATGCCCGGCGGCTCTTCGCAGGTGGTGGCGCCATTGGCGATGCCGGCGGCGTGCCAGGCATCGGCTTCTTCCTGCGATTTGGCGAGAAAGCCGATGGTGCCGCCATTGGCAGCGCAAGCAGGCTCGCCATTGATCGGCTTCGACACCGAGAAAGTACCCGTCTTGGTCCGCCAGAAAACCCGGTGGCGATCGACGGCGCCGGGCGGGACGCCCAGCGTGCCGAGCAGCTTGTCATAAAACGACTTCGCGGCTTCGAGGTCGTTGGTGCCGATCATGACATGTGAAAACATCTCGCTTCCTCTCCCACTTTCTTGCAAACTCACCTTCAGGCGATACGCAACTATACGCATCATATGCAGTTTGGCGAGACGGCATGATCCCGCCGCGCAATCGGTTTTGTGGGTCTGCAATGGCGGCGTGTCGCTTGCTGCCGAACCCGTTTTCAATCAGGACACTTGCTTGATGTCAGCACATCCCATGCCCAGATCGTCCTGGATTTTCCCCACGTTGGCCGTTCTGCTTTTTATCGCGACGTCGATCCCTTCGCTCGGGATCGGATTCACGGAGACGACTGCTGGCATTGTGTTCGCGGTTGTTCTGCTGGTCATCCTGTTCGGCACGGTGTTCGCCGCCGTGCATCATGCCGAAGTCATCGCACACAAGATCGGCGAACCGTTCGGCACGCTGTTGCTGACACTGGCCGTGACTATCATCGAGGTGGCGCTGATCGCCTCCATCATGCTGGGTGACAAGGCCGTCCCGACGCTGGCGCGCGATACTGTCTTCGCGGTGGTGATGATCGTTTGCAACGGGTTGGTTGGCATCTGCATCCTCGTCGGAGGGTTGCGTTACCGAGAGCAGGATTTTCAGGTCACGGGCTCGAATATTTATCTCAGTGTGCTGATTGTGATGGCGACGATCACGCTGATCCTGCCGAATTACACCCTGACCACTCCGGGACCGTTCTATTCGAACGCACAGCTCGCCTTCGTTAGCGTCGCCACCATCATGCTCTATGCGGTGTTTCTCTACACACAGACCATCCGACATCAGGATTACTTCGTTGCAGACGGAAGTAGCGAAGGTGCCGCAGGCGGGCATGTTTCCAACCGTCTTCTTGCCGTCAGCGCCGTTTTGCTGCTGGTCTCGTTGCTGGCGGTGGTGCTGCTGGCGAAGAAATTCTCGCTGGTGGTGGACGCCGGTATCGAACGGATCGGTGCACCGGAAGCTTTCGCCGGCATTCTCGTGGCGCTGCTGATCTTGCTGCCGGAAAGCGTCGCCGCCATTTCTGCCGCGCGTGGCAACGATCTGCAGAAGAGCATCAACCTCGCACTCGGCTCATCGCTCGCCACTATCGGACTGACGATACCTGCGGTTGCGGTGGCGGCCTATGCGTTAAACAAGGAACTGGTGCTCGGTCTCAGTGCGCAGAAGATGGTGCTGCTGGTGATGACGTTCGTGCTGAGCATGCTGACCTTTGGCACCGGACGCACAAACATCCTGTTCGGGCTGGTTCACTTGGTGGTGTTTGCGGTATTCATCTTCATGGTGTTTGTGCCGTGACCACTTTGGAGAATGAGACGATGCTCGCTGCCCAGTCCGACGTTCAGCAGGACACGCCCGAAGTTCGCGTCACCGAATGGCGGCTCGCGCCTGGCGCAGCGACTGGTCACCACACCCATGGGATGGACTATGTGATCGTTCCGATCACCACGAGCGTGATGACCATCGTTGCGCCGGACGGAACCCGCTCGCAGGCGCCGATCACGACCGGCAAATCCTATTTCCGCAAGGCAGGCGTCGAGCATGACGTTCTGAATGAAACCGACAAGGAAATCGTGTTTCTCGAGGTCGAGGTTAAGAAAGCTTAACCTTGTCTGCCTCCAGCGGCTGCCGGTTCATTGTGTTTAGCCTGCTGAGGACCACCTGAAACAATTCACTGCGACGGATTGGAACTTTGCCTTCGATCCGTCGCGATTGATCCCTGAATCAGCCTCAAATTCCTAGCATGAAGCAGCTTGGGGAAGAGGCCGGTTCATGCTGCACAAGTATCTCTCGAAGTTCACCATCGATATCTTGCCGTCGATTCTGGCGACGATCGTGGGTGCCTATATCGTCAATCACTACATCATCCCGAAGGCGAGCCCGGATCGCCCCGCTGCGGCTGTCGCATCGACGCCTGCGGAGCAGAAACCTGACACCAAGGCAGCGACAGCCAAGCCCGCCGAGAATTCTGCCGACCTCGCCAATCTGCCCGAATCGGCCCCGGCCAAGGCCGGCGACAAGCCGGTGGTCGAGAAGGCCAGCATCGAAAAGCCCGAGGCGGCCACGACACCCGAGCCGCGCCGCCATCAGCCGGCATTGCGCGAGAAGGCAGCGGCCAAGCCCGCGCCGGCTCCAGCGGCGCCTGCGTCCGTCCTTGCCACCGTGGGCACCGCGCCGGCGGCAAATGCCAGTGCCGATGAACGCCGCGACGCCAACGATCTCGCCCGTGCTGCCATCGAGCGCCTGAACCGCAGCGAGCCGCGCCCCCAGGAAGCTGCCCGTACGGCTGAGACCCCGCGCGCTCCGGAGGCGCCGCGGGTGCAGGAAGCCGCGCGGACTGTTTCCCCTCCGTCGATGCAGCAGCTGCCGCCGCCAATCGTGGTGGCGACGCCAAGCGTCGAGAAGTTCGATCCTATGCCTTCGCCGCAGTCTGAGCGTTCCGAAGCGCGGCGCATGCGACCGCCTGGCGAGATCCCGGCGCCGCAGCCGGTGGACCTGCAGGCGGATGCTGCTGGCACACCGCGATCTGAGCGCACCAACGTGGCCGAAGATGTGCTGTCTGCGGCAAAGTCGGTGCTCAATTCGGTGATCCCGCGCCCGTTCGAGCGGTAAGGGAACCGGTGGATTCTCCGCGCGTCGCTCTCACGCATGCAGGGCGACGTCGTATTGCTATCAGCCTGACCCCTGCCAGCTTTAGCTAGCCCGCGCGTCCACCCATGCGGGCGAGGCCGCTCCGCGCTGCATCGTCCTTCGGGCGCAGCGCGACCGCGCGGCTGTAGGAGTCTGCGGCCTTGGCCCTGTCGCCAAGCTTCTCATAGGTCGCGCCGCGGGTCAGCCAGACCTGGGCATTGCCCGGTGCCACCTGCGAAGCCTCGTCGAGATCCGCTGCGGCTTCCTGATGTTTCCCGAGGGCGAGATAGCATTGCGCGCGGCCGAGCAGGGGATCCGCCTGCTGCGGCGTCAGGCCGTTGGCTGACGTAAAATCCGCAATGGCGAATTCATATTTCTTCTCGGACTGATAGAGCAGCCCGCGTTGGTAGAAGGTCTGCGCACTGTGCGGATCGAGGTCGAGTGCCTGATTGAAGGCCAGCAGCGCGTCATCGGGCTTTCCGGACTGTGCGAGCGCCTGCGCGCGTGCAGCGTGGATCTGTGCATCCTGCGGATTGGTCTTGCCGGAATTCGCGGGCGGCGGGGGCGCCAGAACCGTCGTCTTCGGTTCGTCCTTGTCAGACCCTGGTGTTAGTGCCGACAGGTTGAACGAGCATCCGGTGCCGCACAGACCCGTAACTATAAGGGCAATCGCGGTAAGGCCGCGGGCGCCGAAGCGGGACGGGGACTTGCGGACGGGACATTCCATGCAGGGCCAATCTCACGCAGCGACCAATGACCTATTGGTAGCGCGACATCGGGCAAAATGCACCCGATCAAGACCAGCGCGCCAAGGAAGTAGTTCGGGCAAAAAGCAACTGCGCAAAAAAATAACGCGGGCTTTGGCCCGCGTTATCAAACTCGGTGGATGAAGTGTGCTTAGCGCGCCGGACGCGGAGCGCCTGCGCCGCCAGCGCCGGGACGGCCGCCACGATCGGCGCCAGGACCCGCGCCGAACACCGGCTTCGGCTTCATCGGCAGCAGGCCTTCGCGCTGCAGCTTCTTGCGAGCCAGCTTGCGTGCGCGACGCACAGCCTCAGCCTTCTCGCGAGCCTTCTTCTCAGAGGGCTTCTCGTAGTGACCGCGGAGCTTCATCTCGCGGAAAATACCCTCGCGCTGCATCTTCTTCTTCAGCGCCTTGAGAGCCTGATCGACGTTATTATCGCGAACGAGAACCTGCACGCGGCATCCTCTTTTCAATTGATCGGATTTGAATTTCGGTAAAGTGAAGGGCCGACAAAGGCCATGCCCTTAACCTCAAGGGCGCCGATGTACCAGATGAAATGGCGAATGTCCACCTTGCGGCGCCGTCATTTTAACCTTCTGGGCCGGGAAAATAACCTATTTTTTCCGAATTTTCCCGGGTGGGGATAGGGCAGGTTCCCTGTCTCGACAGGTATTGGAGCACGGACGCATAATTCCCGTGGCGACTCAGCCGGGACGCCGATTACGATCGGAGAGCATCATGAATGGGAAAAAATACGCGGCCGAGCTGATCGGCACCTTTTGGCTCACATTTGCAGGTTGTGGCAGTGCCGTAATCGCGGCAGCATTTCCGCAGGTCGGTATCGGTCTCGTCGGCGTCTCGCTGGCCTTCGGCCTCAGCGTCGTGACCATGGCCTATGCCATCGGCCACGTTTCGGGCTGCCATCTCAATCCTGCGGTCACCGTGGGCCTTGCGGCAGGTGGACGTTTTCCCGCCGGCCAGATTCTCCCTTATGTGATTGCGCAGGTCGTCGGTGCGGTTGCAGGTGCGGCCGTGTTGTATGTCATCGCCAGCGGCGCTGCCGGTTTCGACCTTGCCAAGGGCTTTGCGTCGAACGGCTACGGCGATCATTCGCCAGGCAAATACAGCATGGTCGCGGGCTTCATCATGGAAGTCGTGATGACCATGATGTTCCTGTTCATCATCATGGGCTCCACACACGGCAAGGCGCCTGCGGGCTTTGCGCCGCTGGCAATCGGGCTTGCGCTGGTGATGATCCACCTCGTCAGCATTCCAGTCACCAACACGTCGGTGAATCCGGCGCGCAGCACCGGGCCGGCATTGTTTGTCGGCGGCTGGGCACTGCAACAGTTGTGGCTGTTCTGGGTGGCACCGCTGGTTGGCGGTGTTCTCGGCGGCGCGATCTATCGCTGGCTGAGTGACGAGCCCACTGGCGTGGTGGAAGGCAAGGCGACCGCCTGACGATGAGGAGGTGAAGCCGGCGCCGTTACGTCGCCGGCTTCACTTCAACCACGTGGCCCATCTTGCGGCCGGGCTTCGGCGCGCCCTTGCCATAGAGATGCACGGTGGCGCCGGGGACGGTAAGCCACTTGCCGTAGTCGAGAATGTCGTCGCCGATCAGGTTGATCATGGTGACCTGGCCGTGGCGGACGGGTTTGGCGAGCGGCCAGCCGGCGATGGCGCGGATGTGCTGTTCGAATTGCGACACCGAAGCGCCATCGAGCGTCCAGTGGCCGGAATTGTGCACCCGCGGTGCGATCTCGTTGACCACCAGTGTCGCGCCGTCAATTGAGCCCTTTGGACCGGGGACGACGAACAGTTCGACCGCGAACACGCCGACATAGCCCAGCGCAGTGCCAATCTTCTCGGCGATCTCGCGTGCCTTCGCGGCAAGCGCGTCGGAGATGTGCGCGGGCGCATAGGAGAATTTCAGGATGTGATCGCGATGCTCGTTTTCGGTGACGTCGAAACATTCGACATGGCCGTCGGCGCCGCGTGCAGCGATGACCGAGACCTCGCGTTCGAATGGCACGAAGGCTTCAAGGATCGCGGAATTGGTGCCGAGATCCTTCCAGACCTGATCGAGATCGTCACCCTCGCGGATGATTGCCTGTCCCTTGCCGTCATAACCGAAGCGACGCGTCTTGATGACAGCTGGCAGGCCGATCTTCTTGACCGCGGCATGAAGCTCGCCAGCATTCGCAACGCCTGCGTAACCGGCCGTGCCGATACCCAGTGACGTTACAAAATCCTTCTCGGCCAGACGATCCTGCGTGGTCTGCAGGATGGCCTGTGCGGGCAGAACCGGGCGCCGCGCGTCGAGGATCATCGCGGTGGCGGCCGGCACGTTCTCGAATTCGTAGGTGATGACGTCGCAATCGCTGGCGAACAGTTCGAGCGCCTCGACATCCGCATATTCAGCACATGTCGCATTTTGCACCACATCGAAAGCCGGCGAATCCGGATCCGGTGAAAAAACCTGACAGCGCAGGCCGAGGCGTGCTGCGGACATCGCCAACATGCGACCGAGCTGGCCGCCACCGAGAATGCCGATCGTATCGCCCGGCTTGAGAACCTTCGTCACCACAGCGCTCACGCCGCACCTTCCGGCTTTTCAGCCACGGCATCGGTCTGCGCCTTGCGCCAGGCGGCGAGCTTTGTTGCCAGTGCCGTGTCGTGCAGCGCCAGCACGCTCGCCGCGAGCAGTGCCGCATTGATCGCGCCGGGTTTGCCGATGGCCAGCGTGCCGACGGGCACGCCGCCCGGCATCTGTACGATCGAATAAAGCGAGTCGACGCCGGACAGCGCCTTGGATTCCACGGGCACGCCGAATACCGGGAGTTCCGTCAGCGCCGCGGCCATGCCGGGCAAATGCGCAGCGCCGCCGGCACCGGCGATGATGATCTGGAAGCCCGCTGCCTTGGCGCCCTTGGCGAATGCGACCAGCCGGTCCGGCGTGCGGTGGGCCGAGACGATGCGCGCCTCATGGGATACGCCGAGCGCTGTCAGCGTTTCGGCGGCGTGGCGCATGGTTTCCCAGTCCGACTGGCTTCCCATAATAATGGCGACGGGCGCGGTCATTCCGTATTTTCTTTCGCGAATCCAGAAAGATAGGCTGGAAATACAATGTCGTCCCCTTGCGTGGCAAGGAGCGTGGCAAACATGATCTCGTCTTGGTGAAGACTGGCAAGCCTTGTAACAAATCCCATGCAAAAGAAAACCCGAACGCCTGCTCCAAAGTCGGTCAAACGTTCCATGAAGCCGGCGTTGCGCGGTTCCAAGGCGTTGGTGTCGCTGCCGAAAAGCCGCGCGCCGGCGGCCGCGCTGACGATTCGGGCGGCTGGAAGCGCAACTCACACAGGCCGAGGCGAAGATTGCCGAATTGCGAGCTTCGGCGGAACCGACTCCTGCTCGACATTCTCAACCGCCGTGGCTTTGCCCGCGAGCTGACCCGCGCCGTGGCCTTCATCGCCCGCTATAGCGCGACGGGTGCACTGATTGTGCTCGATGTCGACCGCCTCAAGCCAATCAACGACGCCTTCGGTCACGCGGCCGGCGACATCGTGCTCAAGGCAGTGGTTGGCGTGCTCTGGCGGCATGTCCGCGCATCCGACGTGATCGGGCGGCTGGGTGGTGATGAGTTCGTGCTGTTGCTGTGGAATGTCAGCGAAGTCGACGCGCGCGCCAAGGCGCAGGTTTTGGAAGCCGCGATCGACCAGCTCACTTTCGTCTTCCGCGACATCAACGTGTCGGCTGGCGCCTCTGCAGGCGTCGCACTGCTGGGTCCCGATGTCGATGGCGAAGCCGCGTTGGTTCAGGCCGACAGGGCGATGTACGTGCGCAAGACCGCGCGACGCGCGAAAGTGTAGTTAGCCATCGCCGGCGTTGGCGCCTTACAACGCGCTGAGGTCGCTTGGCACTTCGCCAAAGGCGCGGATCACCTGGGCGTCGCCGAACTCGCCGATCATCGGATCGCCGGTACGGCTGAAGGCCAGTGCGCCGATCGAGCCCGGTGCACGGGACAATAGTTCGGCGCGGCGGATGGCGCCGGATGCGCTCTGACATTCCTCGGCGGCACCGGCGGCCGGCGAACCAGAGTCGTCGTGCAGGAAGGGCAGTGCGACATAATAGGTGATATCGGCCATGGTGCCCTCACGAGTCGATTGATCTCGGCGCAAGAATGTTCTTATTTTGTTCTTATTGTCAAGTTTCCACAGCGCCTCGTTTGCAGTCGCCCCATTCCGCTCCTGTTAGGCCGCAATGGCTCGCTTGCGCAGTGCGAGCGTCACGTCGGCCAGCGCGAGCGCCATGGCGATCAATTCGCGGAGCCCAGCAGTTTTTCACCGCGCCACAATGCGATGCTGGCCAGAATCCAGAATTAAGTCTGGCTGTCGTGCCTACGATGCCGCGCGAAAAGAGCGGCGGCCGTCGCGAAGCAAGGTTTTGACGACGGGCGAGTTCAACGCCTAGCCTGCTGCATTCACCGCGAGTTAAAGAAAGCCGATCCATCGATCATCGCGCGTTGAGTTCGTAGCCCTAGCCGTTCTTTAACCGACGGCCACAGCGCGACGCGTTGTCTCAGGCAATAATATCCGGGGTGATCTGGTCTTCGATAAAGGAGATCCGGTCTTTCAGTTGAAGCTTCCTCTTCTTCAACCGTTGCAGTCGCAAAAGATCGGGTGCCGGTGAATGCTGCAAGGCATCGATAGCGGCGTCGAGGTCGCGATGTTCCTGCTGCAATCGGGCGAGTTCTAACGGGAGTTCGCGATCTTCGTCGTCGTTCATGTTTCTAGCTGACTGGATTCGCAAGTCATTTGCGAGAGATTTCTAGAGTGACTATCGCCGGTGCAGGCGCACCACGCAAGCCGTCCGGTTCCAGGTTTTTGCGGCGCAATTAGGTCACGATTCGTTTCAGACGATACCCGAAACTCAAAATACACTTTTCAATACCCATCGACAGATGTCCACTGTCATGTAGAATTCATCGTCCAACCGAACGTATCCTGAGGTTCAATCCTACCGAGGAGTTTTCGAATGGCACTACAGGCGCATCTCGTCGAACTGGAACGCAAGCACAAAGTTCTCGAAAGCGAATTGCACGAAGCGCTCGTGCACCTGTCTACCGACGATCTCCGCATCGTCGAACTCAAGCGTCGAAAACTGATGGTCAGGGACGAAATCCAGCGTCTCAAAAACGGGGCCAGCGAAACGGTGCACTGATCAACGGCTGCACTGATCAGCGAACGATAAATCACAGCATCGACATCACCGTCTACGTCACTGCTTTCGCGTAGGTGCGATGATGTCTTCCCCTCATCCCGCGATAGGTTTGCGACGAAGCTCCAGTATTCGGTTGGCCTGGATCGCTTCGCCTGCAACCTTTCGCGTTCAATGTCCCGCCATCTCAGCCACGTAGTCCGCGATGGCCAGCGATGATGTCAGCCCCGGTGACTCGATGCCGAACAGGTTGATAAGGCCCGGCACGCCATGGGTCTGGGCACCCTGGATCATGAAATCCTGCACCGCGACTGCGGGCGGCACGATCTTCGGCCGCATTCCGGAGTAGCTTGGCATCAATGCGCCGTCCGGCAGACTCGGCCAGTAGCGCCTGATGGCCGGATAGAACCTCTCTCCGCGTGCCGGATCGACCGTGTAGTCGATATGATCCACCCACTCGACGTCAGGGCCGAAACGCGCCTGGCCGGCCAGATCGAGCGTGAGATGCACGCCGAGGCCGCCCGGTTCCGGCACGGGATAGATCAGCCGCGAGAACGGTGCTTTCGCATTGCAGCTGAAGTAGCAGCCCTTCGCCAGATAAGCGGGCGGTATCAGGTCGAGCGGCATGCCGTCGAGCATGCGAGCGATCGCGGTTGCGGACAGGCCTGCTGAATTGATCAGCATGTCGCAGGCTAGTGTCATCGGAGCTTCGCCGCCGACATCCAGTTCGAAACCGTCGGCGGTGACCCGGCCACGTTCCAGGGGCGCGAGGAATGCGAAGGCCGCGCCCGCGGCTTCCGCTTCACCGCGCAGCGACAACATGTAGCTGTGGCTGTCGACGATCCCCGTGGAGGGGGACAACAGCGCGGCTTCGCAAGCCAGTGCCGGCTCCAGCGCCCGTGCCTCTGTCCCGGATAATTGCTTGAGGTCAGCGACGCCATTGGCTTCGGCATGCGCTTTGATCGACGCCAGTTTGGCTATCTCCTCCCGACGTGTGGCGACGATCAGTTTCCCGGAGTTGCGATGTGGGATGCCGCGATCGCGGCAATAATCATAGAGCGCCTGTTTTCCAGCGACGCAGAGCCGTGCCATCAGGCTTCCGGCCGGATAATAGATGCCGGCATGGATGACCTCGCTGTTGCGCGACGAGGTCACGGTACCGATCGCGTCCGCGGCCTCCAGCACGATGACCTCGCGTCCCGCTTCCGCCAGTCGCCGGGCGATCGCAAGACCCACAACGCCGGCGCCCACCACCACGCACTCAACCTTGTCCATGTCGCGTCCGATAGTTTGCTGCGCCGGTCAGCTGCGGTTCGACCTTGCGCATGTGGCGCATTAGTAAAACATTAAGCATCACAGCTAATTACCACCAAATTTCGCCGCATTCTGCAGGTGCGACGATACGTATTTACCTGATCCACATACCTGTAACCAAACACTCACGCTGCGAATACGCGGGTGTGTAATGACTGGCAAGATCGGGCGATCAGACAGCAAGGCGGCAGTGTCCGTCATCGCAGTCGCGTGCCTTCTCGGCAGCATTGCCGGAGCCCACGCAGAATCCCCGGCGGTTCATTATATCAGTGAGCTCGACCCGCAAATGATCTGGCAGATCCTCATCGGTGGATTTGTCGCGCTGGCATTTCTCGCCGCCATTGTGCTGTGGGTCGCCTCGGCGCTGCGCAATGTGCGTCGCGAGCAGCATCGTCGCAATGCGTTTGTCGGTTCTGCCCTCAATCATCTCGGCCAAGGCATCGTGATGCTCGACGACCAGAAGCGGGTCGTGTTTTGCAACGATCGCTATCTTGAGATCTACGACCTGACGCGCGCCGACATCACCAAGGATATTACCGGTCCAGAATTGCGTGAGTTACGCCGCCAGCGTGGCAAGCTCGATCTGGCCACCCAGAGCTTCTACGAGCAGACTGTTTCCGCCGGCGAGTACATTGCCGAAATGCCCGGCGGGCAATCCGTTCACGTCAAGTTCAGCCGGCTTCCCAATGGCGGCGCCATTGGGATTCATGAGGACTGCACCGAGCAGCGTTTCCTGCAGCGCGAGCTTGCGACCACCAAGCAATTCCTCGAATCTGTCCTTGATCACGTCCCGATCTGCGTCGCGGCCAAGACCATTGACGATGGCCGCTATATCTTCGCCAACCGGGCTTTCGAGACCTTCTCTCGGCTCTCGCGCGATAAGATCGTCGGCAAGCGACCGGATCAGATATTCTCCGCACAGTCTGCGAAAGCGATTGCCGAAGCCGATGCCCTGGCAGTGGAAACGCGCAGTCAGTGTCGCAGCGAGTTCAATGTGGAGATTGGCTCAGACCTCCGCACGCTGGATAGCAATCGCGTGATTGCCTTTAACGAACGCAATGAGCCGGCATTTCTGATTGCGCTGTTCGAGGATGTGACCGACCGCAAGTCGCTGTCCAAGGAACTGGAGAACGCCAAGAAATTCCTTGAGACCGTGCTCGACAACATTCCTGTGTCGCTGATGGTGCAACAGATCAGCACCGGTCGTTATCTGTTCGCCAATCGCGGCGCAGAAGTCATTCTGGGTCGCAAACGCGAAGACGCTATCGGTCTGACTGTTCCCGAAATGCTTCGCCCGGAAGAAGCGAAGCTGATCGTCAGTCGGGATCAGGCGGCGATCAGGGGCCGAACACCGATTGCGGAAGAGCATCCGATCAGCACGCGCGACGGATTGCGGCTGTTCCTGACCCGGCGGGTCACAGTGCTCGACGAAGCAGGCGAGCCGCAATATCTGATCAAGACCCACGAAGATGTGACCGACCGCCGCCAGACCGAGGCGCGGATGGCGCATATGGCTTATCACGACGGCCTGACTGATCTGCCGAACCGCCCGGCCTTTTTGCAGGCTCTGTCGCAGATGATCGATGCCTGCGGCGAGACCTCCGAGGAATTCGCGGTGCTGTCGATCGATCTCGACGGCCTGAAGGAGGTCAACGATGTCTTCGGTCATGCCATCGGTGACAAGCTGCTGATCGAAGTGTCGCGTCGTGTCGATGCAGCCGTGGGCGGCGGAGTTGTGGCGCGGCTCGGCGGTGACGAGTTCGGCGTGATCATCGACGGCGCGCAGCCCGCGGCTGGGCTGTTGATCGCAGAGCGGATCTCCGCGGCCCTTGCGGAGGAATTCCCGATCGAAGGCAAATCGGTGCGGACAGGCGTCACCACGGGCATCTCGCTGTTCCCGCGCGACGGCCATGACCCGGCCGCGTTGCTGGCGAATTCCGGCGCGGCGCTGTTCCGTGCCAAGTCGCAGTCGCGCGGTTCGATCAGCATCTTCGAGCCGCAAATGGACCAGCAACTGCGCGATCGCCGCGTGCTGCATCAGGACCTCTCGGCCGCGATCCGCAATGGCGAATTGTCGCTGCACTACCAGCCCCAGGCACGCGCCGGCCAGACCGTGGTCGATGCCGACATTACGGGCTTCGAGGCGTTGGCGCGGTGGATTCATCCGACGCGCGGTTTCGTGCCGCCCGGAGACTTCATTCCGCTGGCCGAAGAAAGTGGTCTGATCGTCGAGATGGGCGAGTGGATCCTGCGCCAGGCCTGCCTTGAGGCCGCCTCGTGGCCGGTACCGCTGCAGATCGCGGTCAACCTGTCGCCCGCGCAGTTCATGCACGGTGATCTCGTCGGCCTCGTGCATTCGATCCTGCTCGAAACCGGCCTGCAGCCCGGTCGCCTTGAGCTGGAAATCACCGAGGGCGTGCTGATCGAGGATTTCGATCGCGGCGTCGCGTTGCTACGGCGGTTGAAGGCGCTCGGTGTGCGCATCTCGATGGATGACTTCGGCTCCGGCTATTCCTCGCTGACCTATCTGCAGGCATTCCCGTTCGACAAGATCAAGATCGACCGCGCTTTCGTGATCAATCTGGGGCTCAATCCGCAGTCCGCCGCCATCGTGCGCGCGGTCATCGGGCTGGGCCATGGCCTCGATGTCGCGATCGTTGCGGAAGGCGTCGAGACCCACGAGCAACTCTGCTTCCTCGCCAGCGAAGGCTGCGACGGCGTACAAGGCTACTTCATCGGGCGTCCTGCCCCGATTGCGCAATATGCTGCGCTGGTCGGACGGATTGCCGCCGCTGCGCCCGCCGCGCGCATGGTCGGTTGAGCGACAGGCCGTTGCGAAGTGCTGATGTTGTTGAGCCCGCGGCGTTCCGCGGCTAGCTTGCGGTTATGACGAATCTCACTGCGACAGTCGCGGATCCGGCGGCCAGCGATGCGCCGGTCATCGCCTATCCCACGCCCTTGCTGCGGATCGACGGTGTCACCAAAAAATTCGGCGCGCATAGCGCAGTGGACAATCTCTCTTTGGACATCAAGGCCGGTGAATTCTTCGCGCTGCTCGGCCCGAGCGGTTGTGGCAAGACCACGTTACTGCGCATGCTGGCAGGCTTCGAAGCGCCGGACACGGGCAAGATCGAGTTGAACGGCGAGGATATCGCCGCGGTCTTGCCGCATCAGCGGCCCGTCAACATGATGTTCCAGAACTACGCGCTGTTTCCGCATCTCAACGTGCGCGACAATATCGGTTTCGGTCTCAAGAGCGCTGGCCTGACGCGTCTCGGCATCGATACGCGGGTTGCCGAGATGGTGGCGCTGGTCAAGCTCCAGGGACTGGAGAAGCGCCGACCGGATCAATTATCGGGCGGCCAGAAACAACGCGTGGCGCTCGCCCGGGCGCTGGCGCGGCATCCACAATTGTTGCTGCTCGATGAGCCGCTGGCAGCTCTCGACAAGAAACTGCGTGAGGAAACCCAGGTCGAATTGATGGCGCTGCAGCGCCAGCTCGGCACCACCTTTGTGATCGTCACCCACGATCAGGAGGAGGCGATGACCATGGCCGACCGCATCGGCGTCATAAATGACGGTCGCCTGCAACAGGTAGCGACACCGCGACAGCTTTATGAGGCGCCGGCGTCGCGCTGGGTCGCGGAGTTCGTCGGCGACATCAACATCATCGAGGGCGGGATCACGCATCGTGACAGTCATCGCCTGACCATTGCAGGCCGCGACGTAGGAACCCTGTTTGCGATCGAGCCGCGACAACCTGTCGGCGACGCGGTCATCTGCGTTGCGATCCGCCCGGAGAAGATCCGGTTGTCGCGTCGCGGGCCGGCAACGGACCTCGTCAATAGCGGCGCCATGAACAGCCTTGAGGGTGTCATTTCCGACGTCGGCTATCTCGGCGGTCGCTCGCTCTACAAAGTGAAGCTCGACCGTGGAGCCACATTGCGGGTCGCTCTCGCTAATACGGCGCGTCTCGATGTCGATGCCTATTCGATCGGCGAGCGCGTTGCGGCATGGTTCGCCCCCGATGATTGCGTGGTGCTGGTTCAATGAGCCGCAATGGCATCTTTACGGCGCCGGCGCGGCTGGCTGCCATCCCGCCCTATGTCTGGATGGTGCTGTTCTTTCTGGTACCCTTCGGCTTCGTGCTGAAGATCAGCCTGTCGCAGACAGCGATTGCGCAGCCACCTTATATGCCGGTGTTCAGTCTGTCCGAAGGAATCGCCGGGCTAAAGGCGTCGTTTGCCGCGCTGTCGCTGGATAATTTCCGGCTGCTCGTTTCGGACAATCTCTATCTTGCGTCCTATCTGCGCAGTGTCCTTGTCGCCGTCGTGTCGACCCTGATCTTGCTCGCGGTCGGTTATCCCATCGCCTATGGCATGGCGCGTTTGCCGCGACGCTGGCAGGGCATTGCGATGATGCTGGTGATCGTGCCGTTCTGGACCTCGTTCCTGATCCGCATCTATGCCTGGATCAACATCCTGCAGCATGACGGCTTGCTCAATAAGGTCCTTCTTGCGCTGCACGTCGTATCGACGCCAATCGTGTGGCTCTCCACCGACAGTGCGATGTATCTCGGCATCGTCTATTCCTATCTGCCTTTCATGATCCTGCCGCTCTATGCCACGCTGGCGAAGCAGGACCCGTCGCTGATTGAGGCCGCCGCCGATCTCGGCGTCTCGCGCATCGACGCCTTCTGGCTGGTGACGGTTCCCTTGTCCCTGCGCGGCGTCGGCGCCGGTGCACTGCTGTGCTTCATTCCGATCATGGGCGAATTCGTCATTCCCGATCTGCTCGCCGGATCGAATTCATTGATGATCGGCCAGACGCTGTGGCTCGAATTCTTCACCAACAAGGATTGGCCGGTCGCCTCTGCCACCGCCATCGTGTTGCTTGGACTGCTGTTGATCCCGTTATTGGTCTATGACCGGCTGCAGCGCCGGCAGCTGGAGGCGCGCTGATGGCCGTGCATCCGCTTCGCCTGTCGCGCTTCAATGTCACGTCGCTGGTGCTTGGCCTGGCGTTTCTCTATCTGCCGATCGTCATTCTGGTCATCTATTCGTTCAACGCCTCGCGGCTGGTGACGGTATGGGGCGGCTGGTCGACGCGCTGGTACACCGAATTTTTCAATGACCGCGCGATGCTGGACGCTGCCTGGATGAGTCTTCGCGTGGGTGTCATGTCAGCAACACTGGCAACGCTGCTCGGCACTTTGGCCGCGATAGCGTTGACGCGTGGTGCGGGATTTCGCGGCCGAATGCTGATGTCCGGGATGCTCTATGCGCCGCTGGTGATGCCCGAGGTGATCACCGGCCTGTCACTGCTGCTGCTGTTCGTGGCGCTGGATGCCGGGCGCGGCTTTGTCACGGTGACCATCGCACACACCACACTCACCATGTGCTTCGTCGCCGTCGTGGTGCAATCGCGCCTCGCGGGGATTGATCGCAGCCTCGAGGAAGCGGCGATGGATCTCGGCCGCGATCCGCTCCGCGCATTTATAGCCGTCACGTTGCCGCTGATCTGGCCGGCCATTGCCGCCGGCTGGATGCTGGCCTTCACGCTGTCGCTCGACGACCTCGTCATCGCCAGTTTTACGACCGGGCCGGGTTCGGCGACGCTACCGATTAGGATCTATTCGGAAGTGCGTCTTGGCGTGAAACCGGAGATCAACGCCATCTGCACGCTGATCGTCGGTTTCATCGCCGTCGTTATCGTGCTGGCATCGCTGGTGTCTAAACTGTCGAGCGCCCGGGGCGAAAGCGCCGCGCCGTTGTAAGGCAAAAAGTTAGTTCGCCTTCGGTGCTGCATCCGCAGGCGCTGCCGCCGCAGGCGCATCGGCGGGCTTATCCGGCTCTGCTACCGGCGCCTGTTTGGGCACGCCCGTAAAGCGCTCGATCACCGAGCGTACAGCGTCGCGGGTCTTGCGATCCTTCACCGCATCCAGCAAAGGCGCCGCGCCCGGCGACCGGCGGATCAGGCTTTCTGGATCTGGGAAGATCAGCGGATCGTCCCACGGGCCTTGGATCACAAAAGGCAACTCGAAGCCGCCGGTGCCGTTGGTTGCCGGATTGAGACTGGCAATGCCCTTGAAATCATATTCGCGCGCCGGCACCGACGCGGTACCGGTCAGCGTCAGTTTCGCAGCGGGACCATCGATACGGATATCCTGCGCGGTGGCGATGCCGTCGTTGAATTTCACGGACATGTTGAGCGTGTTGAACGGTGTCGAACCCGAGCGGAAATTGCCGGCGCCGGACAGCGGACGTCGCTCCAGCCTTTTCAAAAGCTGTTCGACGTTGAAGCCGCTGATGGCGCCGTCATGACCGGTCAGCGTCGCGGTGCCGTCAAGCGATTGCGCGAGACCGAAGGGCGATGAGCCCGAGGCCTCCAGCATCATGCTGAGATTGCCGCGGCCGGTGAGCTTGTTGACGCCGAACAGATCGCTGGCACAGGCCTGCAGGTCGACATCGCTGAACTGGAACTGGGCCTTCACATCGGCCACGGCATCGGAATGGGCAACATTGAACGAACCACGGACGATGCCGCCATACATCTGCGCCTCACCCACCGACAGCGCCAATGTGCCGCCGCGCAGGTTGGCGCCGAGCGCGGTGCGGCCAAGCACTGAGGAGCCGACGGTGACCTTGGCGGCCGACAGGCGCATGTCGAGATCGGTGGTGGACAGCGCGTTTAAGTCGAACAGCTGCCGGTTCCAGTCACGGGCGCCGGAGGCCAGCAGCCGCACGGTAGACACATAGGGCGTGAAGTCGAGTGCACCGGCAGCCAGCGTCGCCTGCAGCGTCTGACGGCCTGTATTGCTATAAGTCATGACGCCTTCGGCGCTGTTGCCGTCGAGTTCAACATTGACGTTGGTCAGCGCGATCGATGGGCCCACTAGGCTGGCACGCGCCTTCAGGGCAAAGCGGCCGAAACCGCCGGAGCCGGGCGGTGCCTGGCCGACCCAGCGCAGCGCATTGCGCAGCGACATGCTGTCGGCAGTCAGCGTACCTTCCATGACTAGGCTGGCCTTGTTGGCGACGGTGCCGTCGAACGCCAGCTTGATCGGCGCACCGGCGATGCGTGCCTTTACGCCGGAGCGCTCACCGGACAGCGCCGCAATGAAGTCGCTGACGCTGAGGCTGCCGTCGATGCGTTCGCCGCGCCAGTCGAACTGGCCGGTTGCAGCGAATGAGCGCGAGATCGATGGCCAAGCCAGTGAGAGGTCGATGTCGCCGAGACGCTCGGTGTTGTGCGGGTCCTGATAGTGCAGCACGCCATCCTGGATGCGGATTTCGGAGAAGGATAGTGGCTGTTCAGCGCCCGGCCTCATGGTGCGGGCGATGGACTCGATGAATGGCGTCCAGTTGCTTTCGCCGGAGGCCTCGCGAATCACGCGGATGCGCGGCCGCAGCATCATCATGTCGGCGATCTCGAAGCGCTGCAGCAGCAGCGGCAACAGCCGCAGATTGGCCGTCAGCACATCGACCGTCAAAGCGGGATCGATCGACCCGCCGCCTTTCAGGCCGACATCGTGAAACGAGACATAGCTGCCTGGAAAGACCGAGACATCCACCGCGCCGTTGACGACGAAATCCAGCCCGGTCACGGCGCGGATCTGGGCCTCCACGGCATGACGCAGCGTATCGCGGTTAAGCAACCACGACATGGCAAACAGCCCGATCACTGCAACACCCAGGAGCGCCGCAATCGGCATCCCCAGGCGTCTTATTCCTTGGGCACTCGTCAATGAACTATCCGGGTTGGTTGGTGGTCACACATAGCGGGGCGGCATCCATGTGCGCCCACGTCCAAGGTCCTCAATTTGAAGGGTTTTCTTGACGCTTTCAAGGCCATAGCGGGGGTGATGGGGTCGCAGTCCCCCGCGATTGACCTGCCGCGGAGTTTCCGCCTAATAATCCACGACATAGCCGCCCGCGCCCGCTGGGTTCTCAGCGCATTCCTGCATCAGGTCGATTCCCATGAACAAGGTCTACCCCGACGCCAAATCGGCACTCGACGGCATTCTCAAGGACGGCATGATGATCATGTCCGGCGGCTTCGGCCTCTGCGGCATTGCCGAGGACCTGTCGGACGCATTGCGCGATTCCGGGGTCAAGGACCTCACCGTGGTGTCCAATAACGCCGGCGTCGACGGCATCGGCCTGTCGCGCCTGCTGGAAACCCGCCAGATCAAGAAGATGATCTCGTCCTATGTCGGCGAGAACAAGCTGTTCGCCCAGCAGTATCTGGCCGGCGAACTGGAACTCGAATTCTCCCCGCAGGGCACGCTGGCCGAGCGTATCCGCGCCGGCGGCGCCGGCATTCCTGGCTTTTACACCAAGACCGGCGTCGGCACGCTGATCTCGGAAGGCAAGCCGACCATGGAATTCAATGGCGAGACCTACATGCTGGAGCGTGGTCTGTTCGCCGACATTGCCATCGTGCACGCCTGGAAGGGCGATACCGCCGGCAACCTCGTCTATCGCAAGACCGCCCGCAACTTTAACCCGATGATGGCGACCGCCGCCAAGATCACCATTGCCGAAGTCGAGCATCTGGTGCCGGCCGGCGAGATCGATCCGGATCACATTCACACCCCCAGCATTTTTGTGAAGCGCATTGTCGAGGTCGGTACCGGCAAGAAGCGGATCGAAAAAGTCACCTCGCGTCAGCGTCCCGCGTAACCGCCAAAAGCAAAAACAGGAGAGAACGATGGCTTGGACCCGTGATCAAATGGCAGCGCGCGCGGCTAAGGAACTGCGCGACGGATATTACGTCAATCTCGGCATTGGTATTCCGACGCTGGTGTCAAACTACATTCCCGAAGGCGTCGACGTTCAGCTGCAGAGCGAGAACGGCATGCTCGGCATGGGCCCTTTCCCCTATGAGGGCGACGAAGATCCGGACCTCATCAATGCCGGCAAGCAGACCGTCACCGAACTGCCGGAGACCAGCTATTTCTCGTCGGCGGATTCGTTCGGCATGGTCCGTGGCGGTCATATTGATTTGTCGATCCTCGGCGCCATGCAGGTCGCCCAGAATGGCGATCTCGCCAACTGGATGATCCCAGGCAAGATGGTGAAGGGCATGGGCGGTGCGATGGACCTCGTCGCTGGCGTCAAGCGCGTCGTTGTCGTGATGGAACATTCTGCCAAGGATGGCGCCAAGTTGCTGAAGAGCTGCAACCTGCCGCTGACCGGTGAGCGCGTCGTCGACATGGTCGTCACCGATCTCGCGGTGTTCACCATCGACAAGCATGGCAATGACGGCATGGCCCTGATCGAACTCGCCGATGGCGTGACGCTCGATGAGGTGAAGGCCAATACCGAAGCTGAATACCGGGTCGCGCTGACCAACACCTGAACGATTGCGCGCTCCGAACGTTGACCTGATGCCCGGCCTCGTGCCGGGCATTCGTGTTAGTATCTGCCTTCTCATCTCTTTAGTTGAGCATGATCTTTCGGAAAGCCGGTTTCCACTTTTCCGGATCATACTCTAGGAAGCCGACATGCGCGCCAGTCTCGAAGACCGTTTCTTCCTGCTTCTGATCGTCGTGGTCACGTTGGCCTTCGGCTGGATCATGAGCTCATTCTACAGCGCGATCCTGTGGGGCGTGGTCATCGCGATCATGTTCGCGCCGATGCATCGGCGGCTGGAGCGCCGGATGCCCAAGCATCCAAACTCGGCCGCCTTGCTCACCGTGGGATTGATCGTGCTGATCGTGATCCTGCCGCTGACATTGGTTGGCGCATCGCTGGCGCAGGAAGCGGCCGTCGTTGTCGGCAAGATGAAGTCGGGTCAGTTCAATCTCGGCACGTTTCTGCAGCAGATACTTGATGCCGTCCCGCAATGGGCGAGGGGACTGCTGGATCGCTTCGGCGTCGCCAATCTTGGCGGCATGCAGGACAAGCTGACTGAGGGCCTCGTCAAAGGCAGTCAGTACTTTGCATCGCAGGCGCTCAATATCGGTCAGAGCACGTTCGACTTCATCATTAATCTCGGCATCATGCTCTATCTGCTGTTTTTCCTGTTCAAGGACGGCGAAGCGTTGTCGCAGCGTGTGAAGAATGCGATCCCGCTGCGGCCGGAGTTGCGCGATGATCTGATGGAGAAGTTCACGGTGGTGATCCGGGCCACGGTGAAGGGCGGCATTCTGGTGGCGCTGGCGCAGGGCGCGCTCGGCGGGCTGATCTTCTCGATCCTTGGCATCAACGCTGCGTTGCTCTGGGCCGTGCTGATGGCGTTCCTGTCGCTGTTGCCGGCGGTGGGTGCTGGCCTCGTCTGGATGCCGGTCGCGCTCTATCTGCTGGCGACGGGCTCCGTCGTTCAGGGCGTGATCCTGATCGCCTATGGATTTCTCGTCATCGGTCTGGTCGACAACATCCTGCGCCCGATGCTGGTCGGCAAGGACACCAAGCTGCCGGATTATCTGGTGCTGATCGCGACGCTCGGGGGCATCGATGCGCTGGGCCTCAATGGCTTCGTCGTCGGTCCGGTAATCGCTGCAATGTTTGTTGCGGGCTGGGCGATTTTCGCGCAGTCGCGAAAGGAAGTTACAGGCGACGCCGCTTAATCAGCGTTGATACTCAGACCGGCCCCTGCGGGACATCCGCAAACCGCGTCAGCCAGACCACCGGACCGATGCTCGCAGCGACGATCAGCAGTGCGGCGAGTGCGCCCTCTTCGAAGCTGCCCCGACTGGCATATTGATAGATCGATGTCGCGAGCGTTTCGACATTGAGCGGTCGCAGTAACAGCGTTGCCGGCAATTCCTTCAGGCAATCCACGAAGACGACGATGACGGCGCCGAACAATGCCGGACGCAATAGCGGCAGTTGAATCACGCGCAGCGTGGTGATTGCCGGTGCGCCGGCGGCGCGGGCGCTGTCGTCGTAATCGACGGGGATGTGCTCGAAGCCGGCCTTGATGAAACCAGTCGGTACCGCCAGGAACCGGATCGCATAGGCGATCACCACGGCGGCGCCAGAGCCGACCATGACAAGCCCGGGCGATGCGAGGCTGAGCCATCCGGCGAGCTGGCTGAATCCATTGTCGATGAACAGCACCGGCGTCAGCAGACCCAGCGCCAGCACCGTTCCGGGCAGCGCATAGCCGGTCTGGGCGATGGCGACCGACAGGTTGGTCAGCCGCGAAGCACGCCAGCGCTGAGCGACGATCACCACGAGCCCAAGAAGCAGCGCGGCTCCCGTGGCAATTGCGGCCAGTGCAATGGTGTGGCCGGCATCGCGCCAAACCGTCGTTTCCATCGACAGCAGACCGCGGCGCAGGCTTTCACGCAGCAGATAGAGCAAGGGCACGGCGAAGCCGAGCAGGGCAGGGAGGAGACAGGCGGTGAAAGCAAGCCATCCGCGTGCACCCGTCAAAGGCGTGCGCGGTGCCAGTCGCGGATTCTCCGATGAGAATTCCACGCTGCCTTCGCGGCGGCCGAAGCGCTCGATGGTGATCAGCACCCCGACGATGGCGAGCATGAACAATGACAGCTGCGCGGCACCTGCAAGGCTGCCGCGATTGAGCCAGGTCGTGAAAACCGAGACGGTAAGCGTACGAATGCCCAGATATTCGCTGGCGCCGATGTCATTCAGCGTTTCCAGCGATACCAGTGCGAGGCCCACAGCGAGGGCGGGGCGCGCCATCGGTAGCGAGACCCGGCGGAACGTCGTCCAGCGATCGGCACCGAGTATCTTCGCGGCTTCAGCAAAATCGGCGCTGCGATGCTGGAACATCGCGCGGGCAGAGAGATAGACGTAGGGATACAACACGATGCCGATCACGAAGATGGCGCCGGGCAACGAACGCAGGCTCGGCAGCCACCCGATCGCGCCGGGCAACGACATTGCCGTTGCCAATGCGCGATGGACGAGGCCCAGTGGCTCGAACAGGTCCACATAGACGTAAGCGGCGAGATAGGTCGGAATCGCCAGCGGCAGCGGCAAGAGCCAGAGCATGAGCGTGCGGCCGGGGAAATCGTGCGCCGAGACCAGCCATGCGGCGCCGGCACCGACTGTGAGCGTAACGATACCGACGCCGATCAGGAGGGCTGCGGTGTCGCGCAGCGCTTGCGGTAATACATAGGCAATCAGATGCTGCCAAAGCTCAGGCTCCGGCTGCAGCGCCAGTAGCGCGATGCTGATGACAGGCGCAGCCACGAGGAGCGCGGTGGCAACTGCGACGAGAATCGCGAGCGCTTCGGTGCGGGAAGGCCTCACGGGCGTGCATGCCCGTGTGAGCACTCTCCACATGTCATCCCCGCGAAGGCGGGGATCCATACCCCAAGGAGAAGTAAGTCAGAAATTGCCGTAGCCACAGCGCCCTACCGAGAGTTCGGTGCGTATGCGTCCCCGCCCTGTGCGCGCTGCAGGCACACAGGGCGGGGACAACATACTGATAGGCTGTGTATCATCGCATCCTACGGAGCAATAGCCGGGCTCAATTATCAAACCCGACCTTGTCCACCAACGTCGACGCGGCTTTGCGGTTGGCGGCAATCTTGGCGATGGGCATCGGATCGGCGTTGAGCTTGCCATAGCCAGCGATGGTCGGATTGATCGTGATGCCGGCACGCACGGGATATTCATAATTGGCGTCGGCATAGACCTGCTGGGCATGCTCGCCTGCGAGCCATTCGATCAGTTTCATGGCGTTGGCCTTGTTCGGCGCATATTTGGCAAGCAGCACGCCGGACAGGTTCACATGGGTGCCGCCGCCTTCGAACGTCGGCAGGATCACTTTGGTGGCTTCGGCCCATGGCTTCTTGTCGGGATCGGCATTCATCATCAGCGCCCAGTAATAGGTGTTGCCGATGCCGAGATCGCATTTGCCGGCCGCAACATCCCGCGCGGTCTCGCGGTCGCCGCCCGACGGCTTCTGCGCCAGATTGGCCTTGACGCCGCGCAGCCATTCTTCGGCCTTGGCCTCGCCGTGCTTGGCGACATAGGCGGCGAACAGCCCATTATTGTAGATGTGCTGGCCGGAGCGGATGCAGATCTTGCCCTTCCACTTCGGATCGGCCAGTTCCTCATAGGTGATGGCGTCCTGCTTGACGCGATCCTTCGACGCATAGATCACGCGGGCGCGCATGGAGATGCCGGCCCAGTGGCCGTCGGGATCGCGATATTGCGCCGGCACGACCTTCTCGATCACCTCGGATTTCATCGGCTGCGTCACGCCCGCCTGCACGGCCTCGTCGATGCGGCCGATATCTACCGTCAGCAGCACGTCTGCCGGGCTGTTGGCGCCTTCGGCCTTCATGCGTTGCTCGAGGCCCGAGCTCGCCGAGATCACATTGACCTTCACACCGGTGTCCTTGGTGAAGGCCTCGAAGATCGGCTGCACGAGCTTGGTCTCGCGATAGGTATAGACATTGACCTCTTCGGCGGCCTGCAGCGCAGAAGCACCGAGGGCGGCGAAGACGACGGCGGTGGCGAGGGCGTGATGCTTGATCATGAAATGGCTCCGGCAAGGGGCGTATCTACAATGTCAGGTGGAGTAGCGCAGTGGGCGTTCGAATGTCAGTGACTGAACGTCGCGTGACAAAAGATTAGATTGATTCCAGATTCGAAAGTGGACCGCAGATGAGCAACGGCTTACCTGCGGCCCGTTGTTGAGGGCTTTTAGAAATTAGCTGTCACCGACGCCCGGAACGCACGTGGGGATCCCGGTGTGATGTTGTTCGGAGCATCGGCGGTGGCATAGTAGCTGGTATCGAACAGGTTCTCGATATTCAGCTGGGCACGCCACGTCTTGTCGAGCCGGAAATAGACAGCAGCATCGACGCGCGTGAAAGCCTTCAGCTTCACAGTATCATCCGACGTGGCGAAGAAGTCGTCGTAATGGATGACGCCAAGGCCGGCACCCCACATCTCGTTGAACTGATATTTGTTCCACATGGTGAAGGTGTTGAGTGGCACCAGGCCGACGCGGTTGCCCGCGACGATCGTGGCGGAGCTGGCATCGACGATGCGCGCATCGGTGTAAGCGTAGCCGCCGGTGACCTGCCACTGGTCGGTGACATAGCCTGTCAGGCTAAGTTCGGCACCCTTGGTGTTGGTCTTACCGAAGGCTTTAACTTGACCGTTCTCGATGAAACGCTGATTTTCGCGATCGAGATCATAGATTGCAGCTGAGGCCTGCAGGCGCGGATGGATATCCCATTTCACGCCGACTTCATTGTTGATGAATTTCTCCGGCACGGTGACCGCGAGGCTCGGCGTTAGAGAACTAAACTGGTCGCCGGCGCTCGGCAGATACGAAATGCTGTAGCTGCCATAGACCGAGACATTGTCAACCGGCTTGATGATCACGCCGGCGCGGGGCGAGACAAGGTTGTCGACACGGCTCTCCGAAGTGCCGCCCGAGTTGAGGTTCTGCGAGGTGAGGTCGAAACGATCGTAACGAACGCCGCCGATGAACTGCAGGTAGCGGCTGACCTCGATCTGGTCCTGAATATAGACCGATGCGACGTCGAGCGTCGCATAAGCGTTGGTGTCGGTAGCCGCGTGCGGGAATGACCACGGCTCGAAAATCGTTGGGTTGGACGCCGAGACAAGTCGGGTAGGGCTGCCGTTGAACTGGCCGGTGTTGCGGAGGCTGAACGTGTTCTGCCGTCCGAATTCGGTACCGAAGACAATCGTGTGCAGCACGGGGCCGGTATTGGTCTTGTAAGTCCAGTCGGTCTGATTGAACAGATTTTCGCGCTGGGCCAGGTTATTATAAGCCGAGATGGACGCCTGGCCCGAGGAGTCCACGAAGTACGTCGTGGTCGGGAAGACGTTCTGGTAGAACTTGTCGTAATTGGCGTAGCGCGACGAATTCTTGACCGAGAGACCGTTGTTGAAGTCGTGGTCGATCACGGCGTTCGCGATGTGGACGTCCTGCTTCGAATAACTCTGGTCCGGATTGCCGAAGAAGGTCGAGGCATTGGTTGCGAATGGCACGGTCGGACGTGCGTTCGTGGGCGCCGGCACCGTGCCTTGCGCCGGGATACCGCGATCCGCGGTGCGATCGTCATGCAGATATTCGTAGCTGAGCTTGACCTTGGTGTCCTCGCCGCGGATCGTCACAGTCGGGTTGATGCCGTAGCGCTCAAGATTGACGAAGTCGCGATAGCTGCCGGAGTTTTCATACATTGCGTTGATGCGCGCCGCGACATTTTCATTTACGGCGCCGCCGGTATCGATGGTGACGCGCTTGTTGTCGAACGAGCCACCCTGAACTGTCACTTCGCGGATCGGAACGCCGTCGGCTTCCTTCTGCACGCGATTGATGACGCCGCCGCCGCCGCCGCGGCCGAAGATCATGGCATTCGGTCCCTTCAGGACCTCGATACGCTGGGTGTTGTAGAGATCGCGGAAATACTGCACGTCGTCGCGGATTCCATCGATAAAGAAGTCGGCATTGGTGCGCTGGCCGCGGATGACCACGTCGTCGCGATTGCCTTCGCCCTGATGCGGCACGACGCCCGGCACGTAGCGAACCGCTTCGCCGATGCTGCGGAAATCCTGATCCCGGATGAATTCCTTCGTCAGCACCGTGACCGATTGCGGCACGTTGAGGAGCGCGGTGTTGGTTTTGGTGCCGCTCGAAATATTGCGGGTGATGTAGCCGACCTGGCCGGACTGTGCGTCCTGAGGGTTGACGCTGAGCGGCTGGCGAACCGGCTGCGGCACAACGGGGCGGGTGCGGGCGACGCGGCCGGATGCGGCGCGCTGCGGCTGGGCACGGCGGACGCGCGGCGCGCTGGGCGCGTCGACCTGCACCGGCGGCAATGTCGATGCGCCGGAATTCGCATTCTGTGCAATCGCCGGCTCTGCGATGCAAAATCCCGCCGCGATGATGGCCGCCGCGCTCGTCGAAATCAGAAAAGCTTTGCGCGCCGCCGTGCCGCGCCCCCCGATAGAAGTCCTGGAAGTCATTACTACGCCCCTGAAATATTCTCCGCTCATGCAAATGCCGGCGGTCCTTGTGCTTCCTCGGAAACACTTGGACACATCTGCAATTCGGAGTATTAGGCGCGAATTAGATGGCGTTTAGAATAATTCGAACTTCGCGGGATATGCCCAAGGTGTGTGATCTACGCACCAATGGCGTCTAGATAATTTGTAATCGTTCTAAACGAGGAGCGGCGGCTAGCCTGCGCCAAACGATTGGTCACTGGACAAGCGCTGCAATGCGCGTAAGCGCCGCAGTCACCGACACCTGGGATAAGGGAATATCGGGATGCCTCCGATGTTGTCTGACTGACTGGCTTTCCGAATGTCCCGCAGGCACGAGATTGAATGATGCGTGTTCTACTGATCGAAGACGATGCCATGTTCGGCAAGGCGCTGGTGCGCGGCCTGAGCGAGAATGGCATGAGTGTCGACTGGGCGCGCAATGGCCGCGATGGCTTCGCCGCGATGGACCGGTCGGAATATGCGGTCGCTCTGATCGACATTGGCCTGCCCAAGATGTCCGGCCTGGACGTGCTCAAGGCGAAAAGAAAAGCAGGCATGACCACGCCGGCCCTTATCATCACCGCGCGGGATGGCGTGTCCGATATGGTTGCGGGCCTCGATCTCGGCGCAGACGATTACATCGTCAAGCCGTTTGAATTGCCGGTACTGCTCGCGCGAATCCGCGCAGTCACGCGACGTGCGAATGGCCGCGTGATATCGCTCATGACGTCCGCGGAGATCACGCTGGATCCATCGACGCAGGTGGCGACATTCCGCGATATTAAGCATCTGCTGTCGGTGCGCGAATTTGCGGTGCTACAGGCTTTGATGGAACGCCCCGGGCAAATCCTGTCGCGCAGCCAGATCGAGAGCCGGATCTACGGTTGGGGCGAGGAAGTCCAGAGCAACGCAGTCGACGTGTTGATCCACGGACTGCGCAAGAAATTTGACAAGGACATTGTCCGCAATGTCCGCGGTGCGGGCTGGATGGTCACCAAGGAGGGCGCATGACGTCGTTGCGAAAGACCGTGATGACTTACGTCACGGGACTGCTGATCTTGGTCGGCGTTGCTGCGGCCATCACGTCCTATTATTTCGTCAAATACGAGGTGAACAGCTTCCAGGATAATGCCCTTCATGAGGTTGCACTCACGGCGGGCATGGTGTTCCGACATGATATCGAGCCGCGGATCGATGCCGAGCTGGAAGACCAGCTGGTGATCCAGATCTGGGATCAGTCGAAACAGCCCATTCACCGTTCAGGCCCTTCGGTCGATATCCCGTTTCAGTCGGAACTCGGCTATGCCGATGTGACCGCAGGTGGAGAGCGCTGGCGCGTGTTCAGGTCGCGTGATGCGACGCATGCGATCCAGGTTGCGCAGCGCTGGAGTGCACGTGAGGAAGTTGCCGCCTATGCGGCCGCGGGCGCTGCGGTGCCGTTGATCGCCGCCATTCCGATCGCATGGCTGATGATCTGGTGGGCCGTGAAGCGCGTATTGTCCGGGCTTGGGACACTATCGGCTGATATCGGCCAGCGCAGTGCCGATGCGAAGGACGCGCTAAGTCTGAAAGGCGTTCCGGTCGAAGTCGCTCCGCTGGTGACAGCCATGAATTCGCTGATCGAGCGACATCAGACCGCGCTGGAGACCCAGCGTCGCTTCGTGTCTGACGCGGCACATGAATTGCGGACTCCGCTCGCGGCGCTTCAGATCCAGATCGATAATCTGCGGGCACGGGAACTCAATGGGCCTGAGCGTGAAATCGCGCAGGATCTACTCGACGGGATTCGAAGGGCCTCTTATTCGGTCAACCAGTTGATGACCATGGTTCGCGCCGATGCCGGCATCGAAAGCGAAGCTGAGGTCGTCGATGCCGAGGCCTTCGTGCGGCTGGTGGTGTCCGGCTTCGTCTCCATCGCCGAGGCCAAGGGCGTCTCACTCGCGATCGTACCGGGGACGCGTGATGAATTGAATGTCCGTGCCGCCGATCTCCGGCTGATCGTCTCGAACCTGCTCGACAATGCGGTGCGTTACACGCGCGCCGGCGGCGCGGTCAGCATCAAGGCTGTGCGCCGAGGCACAGATTTCGTCATCGAGGTGATCGACAGCGGATGCGGAATTCCGGAATCCGCCGTGCCGTATCTCTACGACCGCTTCTTCCGTGCGGCGCCGATGGATATCGACGGCACGGGGCTCGGATTGGCGATTGCCCGGACGGCGGCGGATCGTAACGGCTTCAGCCTCGATATCGCAAACCGCGACGATGCTCAGGGCGTCAGGGCTGCCGTCTCGATCCCACTCGGTGACGTGTCGAACGAAGTCAGGCAGTTCGAAGCTGCGTAATTACGCTACGCGTCGTCACCTGGGAAAGCGTCGGCAAGCGCACGCAATGTCTCGGGTTCGCGCAACACGATGCGCTGCCGGCTGCTTTCGATCAGCCCGCGCTGTTCCCAGGTGCTGAGCGTGCGGCTCACGGTGAAGACCGTGGCGCCGGTCATTTCAGCGATATCCTGACGGCTCAACTGGAAATCGATCTCGATGCCTTGCGCGGTCTTGCGGCCTGATTGGTTCACCAGTCGCAGCAGGGCGTGAGCAACGCGCTGCTCGACCTGCTGGGTCGACATCTCGACCACGCGCGTATGCGCTTCCTGCAACCGGCTACCGACGGTCTTGAGCGTATTGGCGGCGAGAGCGGGATAGTCGGCAACCAGCCGCGTCCAGATCGTGGTAGGCCACACCAGAACCACGCTGTCATCCACCGCCGTTGCGGTCGCCGGATAAGCCGTCAGTCCCATCGCCTGACCGATCCCGAAGATCTCGCCGGTCGCGACATAGCGCACGATCACCTGTTCGCCGGCGGGCGTCATCTTGGTCGCGCGGATATGGCCATGGAGCAGCAGATAGAACGAGTGGACGTCCTCGCCCTGCTCGAAAATCACCTTGTTCTTCGGGACGCGGATCGAATGCGCCTCGCGCAGGATCGCCTCGCAGGCTGCGGTGTCGAGACTCTCGAACAGCGGCAGATGCGCGACCATGGAGCTGTCGACCGCCGACATGCGTTCTCCGTCAAATTCCCGTTCCGGCCACTTCTAGACCGTGATTGCGGGCGTCGATCAAGCGGAAGTTTGCGCTGGCGCAATGTCGAGGCCGGGCGGCAGGCCTAATTTGGCGCATCCGGCTGAAATGACCGGAGTTTACGGAGAAATACGATGCGCAAGGCTCTTATGCTTGCAACCGCCGCCGTCCTTTTCGCTCTGACAGGCGCCGCTGGCGCTGCGGAAGTCGAGGTCAAAATGCTCAACAAGGGCGCCGACGGGACCGCAATGGTGTTCGAGCCCGCACTGGTCAATGTGCAGCCCGGCGATACCGTGAAATTCGTGTCGACTGACAAGGCGCACAGCGTTGAATCGGTCAAAGGCATGCTGCCCGCCGATGCGACGCCCTTCATTGGCAAGATGAGCCAGGACCTCGTGGTGACCTTCGACAAGCCCGGCGTCTACGGCGTGAAATGCGCGCCACATTACGGCATGGGCATGGTGGGACTGGTGGTGGTCGGTGCGCCAACCAACGCGACCGAAGCCAAGGCAGTGACCCATCCCGGGAAGGCCAAGACAGCGTTCGCGGCGCTGTTCGAGAAAGTCGCTGCGAAGTAACACGCCCCAAACGGGAGAGTAACGATGACGCTTCTTCGTGTTCGCTCCATCGCCGATTGGCCGTTGCTCTCGGCCGGCTTCCGCCCCTTTTTCCTGCTCGGTGCGTGTTATGCCGGCTTGGGAATTCTGGTCTGGATGCCGGCCTTCCATGGCTGGCTGGCGCTGGCCACCGGTTTTGCGCCGCGCGACTGGCACATTCACGAGATGCTGTTCGGCTTCATGTCGGCCGTGGTCACCGGCTTTCTGTTCACGGCGATTCCGAACTGGACCGGCCGGTTGCCAATCCGCGGCTTGCCCTTGCTCGGGCTGGTCGTCCTCTGGATCGCGGGACGGATTTGCCTGACGTTTTCGGCCTATACCGGCTGGCTCGTGGCGATGCTGGTGGATGTGAGTTTCCTGACGCTGGTCGCTGCCGCTGCAACCCGCGAGATCGCGGCGGGCCGCAACTGGCGCAATCTGCCAGTGGTCGGCATCGTCGCCTTCCTGCTGCTCGGTAACATCGCCTTTCATGTCGAAGCTCATCTTGCTGGCGTCGCAGACGTCAGCATCCGGATCGGCGTCGCGGTCGTGGTGTTGCTGATCTCGCTGATCGGCGGGCGGATCATTCCGAGCTTCACCCGCAACTGGCTGGTGCGCGAGAATCCCGGTCGGCTTCCAGTGCCGTTCGCGCGTTTCGATATGGTTGTCATTGCCGTCAGCGCCGCTGCGGTGGTGCTGTGGATCGCGCGGCCCTTTGCCGAACTAACGGGAGTGGCTCTCGCGCTGGTCGGTGTGCTGCACATCATGCGTCTTGCGCGCTGGGCCGGCGATCGCACCTCGCGCGAGGGCCTGCTGCTGATCCTGCATATTGGTTACGCTTTCGTGCCGCTGGGTTTTCTGCTGAATGCCGCAGCGGCAGCAGGATGGGTCGCGCCCAGCGCCGGCCTGCATGCATGGATGGCAGGTGCGGCCGGCGTCATGACGCTGGCTGTCATGAGCCGGGCAACACTCGGTCATACCGGCCAGGCACTGCATGCCTCACGTACGACGCTGATGATCTATGCCGCCGTCATCGTGGCGGCACTGGCGCGGATCGGCGCCGTGATCGCGCCGGCTTACAGTCCGCCGCTGCTCCATGTTGCAGCATTGACGTGGGTCGCGGCCTTTATCGGCTTCGCCGTCTCATTCGGTCCGCTGCTGATCGGCTATCGCAAGCCACGCCGTTCCGACGCGGCGATGGCGCTCAGTCGCTAAATCGGTGAAGGCCGCTCAGGCCTTCATCGCCGCATTCGAAAATGCCACCTCGATCAGCGTGCCCGAGCTCGGCGCGGTCTTGATCTGGAAGCGCGCGTTGTTGGCTTCGACGAGGGCTTTGGTCAGCGACAGGCTGACACCCGAACTCTCCGAAGAATCCGCCGGCGTCGAACTCCGGAAGGGCTCCATCGCGGCGGCGAGTTCGTTGTCGTTGAGGCCGTGACCGGTGTCGCGGACGCGCAGTACGATCTCGCCGAAGTCCGACAATGCGGTGGAGACGATCACCTGACCGCCGGCATTGGCGAGATGGATCGAGTTGCCGATCAGATTCAGCGTGATCTGCCGCAGCGCACGGGCGTCGGCGACGACGGTCGGCAGCAGATGGGCCAGCGAGGTGCGGATGATGATGCGGCCACGATTGGCTTGCGGCTGCATCACCGCAACGCATTGCTCCACCATCTCGTTGAGGTTCTGCGTGGTGAAAGCGAGGTCGATCTTTCCGGTCTCGATGCGTGACAGATCGAGCAGATCGTTGACGATCGCGATGACGCGTTCGCCCGAGGCGCGAATGTCTTTCATGTATTCGACATAGCGCTCGTTGCCGAGCGGGCCGAAGCGCTGGTCGACCATCACTTCCGCGAAGCCGATGATGGCATTCAGCGGTGTACGGACCTCGTGGCTGATCCGCGCCAGCACATCCGCCTTGGCCGTTGCCGCACGATCGGCCTGGCGGCGTGCATTCAGCAGTTCGGTTTCGGTCTTCTTCGTCTGCGTCAGGTCGCGGAACACGGCAAAGAAGTTCGGTCCATCCGTGCGCGTGCGGCCGATGGTCATCGACAGCGACACGAGGCCTCCGGCGCGCACCTGGCCCAGCGCCTCACGGCCATGATCTATCAGGCTGGCTACGCCGGATTCCTTGACGCTTGCGAGATAGTCCTGCACCACGCGGCGGCTTTCTGCAGCGAACAGGTCGGTCAGATTCCGCTGCGTCAGTAATTCGCCGCTATAGCCGAACAGCGCCTCGGCGCTGCGGTTGCAGGAATTGATGTTGCCTTCGGCGTCGAACATGATGACGCCTTCGGCCGTGGTATCGAGGATTGTGGCCAGATCTTCGGCATCGATATGGCCAGCGGGCAATGGCGCGTCTGCAACGGGCGCAGCGATCGTAACAGGGGCGGCGACAGGCTCTGCCTTGGGCGGAGCGAAAATCAGCGCATGTGCCGGTTCGTTGTCCCATGAAATCGTGTACAGGTGCGCTTCGGCGGGCACTGTGTTGCCGGACTGGTCACCGCCCGAAATAGTGACGGCGGTGCCGTCATCGGAGGTGCTGGCCGCAGAAGAGACATCAGCTCCGACATAGAGCGCATCGAGGCCACCCGCTTCTTCCAGGGCGTTCAGGCTCGGATAGTTCATTCGGGCGAGGAAGGCGGGATTGGCGAACAGCAGGCGATCGAGGCGATAGATCAGGACGCCGACCGGCATCAGGTCGAGCAGCACCTTGTCGCGCATCATCTCGCCGCGCGGTGCAGCCGGTGGCGTTGTCAGCCAGGCAGCCTGTGACGCCGCCTCAGTTGGCTGAGACAAGGTCTGGGCAGCCGTCGGTGCATCGTCCGTCTCGCGGTCCGCTTCGGGTGTGTTCGTGCTCGTGATCAGTCCCGTTTCCGACTCAAGCCGCGCCGACAATTGCCGCGCAAGCTCGTTGAAGGCGCTGTTCTCGACAGGCGTCAGTGCCGGCGATCTGGGATCGCCTGGTCGAAATGGCACGACGTTCTCGGGTGGTTGCACGGTGCTGTCCGGTGTGGTTGGCGGTGGTGTCTGTTCTGGTATCGGGGTGGTGGTGAGGGCAATCGGTTCATCGAGACTGTCGCCGACAGGGCCGGCCTGCGCGACATCGGCGGATAATGGTCGGGGCGGTGGATCGCCGATGTGATCATGTCGACGTTGCTCGGCGAGCCGCGTCATTCCATCGAGATCACGGCAAACACCGAAACCGCGATAGCCGGTGAAATTGCGCTCGCGATCGAAAAGCGGCAGGCCAGAGAGTTCGACAGGCAGGCGGCCACCGCCATCCACCGGCCAGAGCAGCGTGATGCCACTCCATGTCTGCTGCGTGGCCATCGCCTTGACGACGTGGCTATCGGGATCGAGATTGAATTCGGCTGTGAGATCGTTCCACTTGTGGCCAAAGCTTGCCGCTGTGCGTGGGCCGATCAGGTGGACGAACTCGTCGGAGTTCAGTGTGAAACGCTTCTCCGCATCGATCTGCCATACGAAACGGAGCGGTGTCGTGCGCGGTTCGATCTCGGGCAGCGCGACGGACGCAGGTTGGTCGGCAACGGCTTCGACGGTCGGCGTCTGCGCATCAGTCTCAGTCGGTGCGTCGGCATGTGCGATGGTTTCGGCGATCACCTCTTCGAGATGTACGTCGCGATCGATCTCGGCTTTTTCCGGCTCGATCGGAGCGTCGATGTCGATAGCGTTTTCGCTCGGGTCTTTTGCCCCGGTGGCCTCATCGAATTCGACAAACAGGTCACTCGGCTCTGCAAGGGCGCTCTGTGGTTCAACGCTGGCTTCCGGCTCTGCCGGAGCCTCGAGTTCTTCTTCGCTCGGCGCCGGATGCACAGCGCCCGGCGCGATCAGCGCCACCAGTCCGACATCGGCGCCACTGCCCACGCGCTGCAGTACCATGCGGCCAAAGCCGATAGGTGTTTCGATGCGGCCGTCCTTCAGCGCGCCGTCGCGCGCATGATCGAGGCCGGCATCGGAGAGATTGCGAAAACCAAGCAGCGCCCGAGCCATTTCGTTGGCGCCGACGAACAGGCCGTCGCGTGCAAAGGCGGCGATAGGAGTGTCGATTCCCTCGACGAGATTTTGCAGACGTTCGACCAGCGGCATGCCGCGGCCACCGAGCGGCTCCGCTGCGACAACGAGAATGCCGCTGCCGCCATCGGGAAATTCAAGCTGCGAGCAGGCGCAGGTCATCAAGCTGCCCAGCGCCGCGCCGAAGCCGCGCAGGCGCTCCAGCCGCATTGCGCCACTGGCCGGCAACCGGGAGCCGAGCTGGGCTATCTGGCGGCGATGGGTATCGGCGGGGCCGAAAGTCCTGGCAAACAGGTCCGCTGCATTACGGGCGCCGAACAGTCGCGCGCCGACCGGATTGGCCCATAGCACACGGGTGCCGTCGCGCGACCACAGCCAGACCGGCTGGTTGCTGGTGGCATGTACGGCCAGCCGTGCATCGCCAACGCCCCGCAACTGAAAATCCGCATTGTTCATCGGCACTTCATGACTGACTCGTTGGGCGCCCGTCCGGTATCCGCGTCACAGATTGCGGGCCAAACGATGACATCCTTAATAATTCGTTAGTATCGCCCGCGCGGACGCGCAGGTCCACGTCCCCCGCCCATTCCAGCAGGGCAAAACAGCAATAACGTTAATCCGCTCCAAGGGTTCGGCATTCTGCCGAACGGAGGGGCTGGGCCATGCGTTGGCAGTTGCAAAACAAAAACAAAGGTCCACGATGGGATCGGACGAGGACGGGACGCCGCGTCACATCGGCGATGCCAAGCTCGGCTAGATTGCAGTGGGCGACACGGGAGACGGGGCCGTGGACGGCTTCGTCAATGCAAAATGGAGCGGGACATGACCGACCAATTCGAAATTCCGAAGGAAATGCGCGCAATGGCCGAAGCCAGCTTCGACCAGGCCAAGCAGGCATTCGAGAAATTTCTGGCCAGCGCCCAGAGCACGGCGTCGTCGATCGAAAATCGCGGTGAGACCGTGCGCGCCGGCGCTAAGGATGTCAGCACCAAGGCCATCGCCTATGCCGAGAAGAACGTCGCCGCGTCGCTGGATTATGCCCAGCAGTTGCTGCACGCCAAGGATCTCGGCGACGTCATGCGGCTCCACAGCGAATACGTGCAGTCGCAGATGAAGTCGCTGGCAGAGCAAGCCAGCGAAATGGGCCAGATCATGAGCCGCGCTGCCATGGACGCCGCCAAGCCCAAGAGCTGACCGACCCCTGCGCTCTCCGCCATGCAATCAGTGATTGATATTTAGCGAGTTCCATGACGTGGGCGCGCATTCGATCCGGGTCTCATGCGATTCTGCGGTGCAATATTTTGTTGCGCCGCACAATTCCGACATGATATTGCGGTAACCACAATGACGCATCGCTGATGGCGATGCCGCTCTGTTTCCCGCCAGCTGATGAAAGGCACCGGTGCCTTTCGCAGCCTCCACGGGTTTATTGATTTCACCCCCCACCACGAAGGATGCACGCTATGGCCGAATCGACCGATCCGTTCTCATCTTCCGTTATCCCGTTCCAGGTGCCGGAGCAGGTCCGCGCGTTCGCCGAAAAGGGCGTCTCGCAGGCGCGCGAGGGTTATGCCAAGTTCAAGGACGCTGCCGAGACCCATAACAGCACGGTTGAAGCCGTGTTCGGCACGGCCACCAAGGGCGCTGCCGAATATTCGGCCAAGCTGCTCGACATTGCCAAGACCAACACCAATGCGGGTTTTGACTTCGCCCAGTCGCTGATCGGCGTGAAGTCGCCTTCGCAGGCGATGGAGCTGTGGACCGCTTTTGCGCGCAGCCAGGTTGAAACCTTCACCGGTCAGACCAAACAGCTGGCCGAACTCGGCCAGAAGATCGCCACCGAGACCGCCGAACCGATCAAGACCGGCGCTTCGAAGCTGTTCCAGCCGGCCGCCTGAGCCGATCGCACCGCCAAATAATCGAAAGCCCGGGCCGCAAGCCCGGGCTTTTGTTTGCGCCAAAAATCATCATCGCGGCCTTGCCAAAGTGATGCGTTGCACCTAGTTTCCCGCCTGTTCGGGACCCCCTGATTTTGGGGCCGGTCAGGATGCAGTTGTAGCTCAGTTGGTTAGAGCGCCTGTTTGTGGAGCAGGAGGTCGGTGGTTCGAGACCACCCAACTGTACCATACAAATCAATCATTTAGCCGATTCGAGCGTGGCCGTTGCTTTGGGCTGCGACAATGTCTGACCGCTTGGGTCGGGCCGGCAATGCCGGCGCGCCGGTCAGATCATTCAGCGTGCCCACGATCTGCTCGGGGCTGTAGGGCTTGGGCAGAACAGCCCGCCTTCGGGCAACTCGACGTCGTAAATGCCCGCGTGCTTCCGCTAGGCCGGTCGTGGAACTCGATTGCCATCGTTCCGTTGGCTTCCCAACGACAGGGAGGCAATCATGATCGACGCTGATATCAGCAATACCGCTATTGCGATGATGTGCGACATCGCGCGCGCCTCTGGGCCCGATCTCAATGCCGAAAAACGTGCCGTGCTTGACGGGCTGATTGCTCAAGGGCTTGTCGAGGTAATCGATCAAGCCAAGCCGGCCGCGGGGCCGAAATTTAGGATCACGTTGAAAGGGCAGCAGCTCCTTGATGAGCGCGGCGTTGGCGTCAATGAGGCCTGATGCGGTTTTCTGCGTTGTTGTTACTTGCCTTTGCAGAGGACGTCGCTGACCCCGCCGAGAACCGCCTTGGTCCAGATGGCATAGCCGGCATCATTCAGGTGAATGCCATCGGTTGTGTATTTCGCTGGCATGGACGGGATGGTGACAAGGCTCGCGCCAGCATCGCCCGCGATGGTTGGCAGCAACGCGTTGTAGCTGTCGATCGCCCGGTCGTTGATGCGCGCGCTATCGGATTTGCCGGCTTCAACAGGTGTCACCGTCGCGATGGCCATTCGTGGAGCCGTGGATTTTAGCGTCGCGAGCAAAGCGAGATAGTTGGTCCTGTATGAGTCCGCGTTCACAGGGACCGCAGCATCATTGAGTCCGAGGGAGACGACGACCATGGCGGCCTGCTTCCCGCCAAGTGCTTTTGTCAGCATGGCATCGAGACCGCTCGATGTCGTCGATCCGTCGATTCCGGCATTGACGATGGGCCGACCGCATACGGCACGGGGGAAGGTTGCGCGTTTGACGATACTGTCGCCGAGGATGATGACGGGATCATCGACCTGTTTCAATGCTGCCCTGATCAGAAGTGGGCGCGGCGGCGTCGCGTCATTTCCTTTGGGCCATGCCGCCCAGCCGCACAACCCCACGAAGCCGATAATGCCAATACGGGTCCAGTTCATGATCGTGGACCGTCCGCGCAGGTTCGGAGTATCGCTCTTGTCTCACTGTTCATCCTGGACCGTCTCTCGCACGAGGTCGCGACGGGGCAACGGCGCCGCGATGTCCGGGAGAAACTACAGGGCCGGCGCGAAGGCAAGCCCGATCCCCGTCACGTCCACCTTGCCAAGCTGGCAATCGTCTCCGACACTCCCACGATAACGTGCAACCAGGGGGGACTAATGTCGGTACGTCCAGGGATTTTGAGCGGGTCGCTTGCCATGTCACTCATGATCGGCGCGTCGTTCTTGGCGACGCCGTCGCAAGCCTATACCGACGATCAGCAACAGCTCTGCACCGGCGATGCCTTTCGGCTCTGCAGTGCAGCCATTCCTGATGTGGATCGCGTGACGGCCTGCATGATCCAGAAGCGGGCGCAATTGAGCCCGGGCTGCGCGCAATTCTTTCGGGCAACGCCGGTCAGCGCGCGCAAACCCACGATCAAGTCGCGAAGGGCGAAAAAACCGACTCGTCCGAGCTGATCAGGCTTCGCTCTCACGTGAACGGACGTTTAGTCAGCGTGCAGAACGGCGTGATCTTGCCGAGTCGCCGCACCGTGACGCCATCGATCGTGGCAAAAAAATGAACCCGTGACAAACTGACACGTTGGTATCACGTCACGAAGCAACATCTCCAAACCACAAGGAGCGTCATTTTGAGCAGCGAAACCAATATCGACTACAAGGCCGAACTCAATCGGCACCTTGCATGGTTCGAAACCAAACTTCCGCCCCGACCGGCTCGATTTGTAGGTTGGTTGCGCAAGCCCTCATCGAAGCTCATTCGATTCCCGCTTGGCATTTTGCTGATTATCGGTGGGATTTTCAGCATTCTTCCCGTGCTGGGCCTCTGGATGCTGCCGCTCGGACTCATCCTCATCGCGCAGGATATTCCGCCGCTGGAAAAACCGGTGGCGCAGTTTCTCGGTTGGCTTGAGCGAAAGTGGATCGAACGTCAGCGCGCGAAGGGCATTGCTATCGAAGGTCCGGACTCAACTCGTTCCAACGGCGCTGATAGCAAGATTTGAGCGCCTGACTTGATACCAGAGTGCGACAAAGTGGCGACAAGCGTACTACACCTGACTCATTTCGGGCCTGTTGCGCCGCACTGTGTGACTCAAAAACCAACATTCCAAACAAATCAGGCACATATCCTTGAATTACGCGTAAATATGACTTTAACGAATCAGCAGACTGATTCATTTTCGCCTCCTGGGGTCAATCTGGAGGCCAACATATGAACGTCATAGTTTTCGCATCGCGTAAAGGCGGCTCGGGGAAGAGTACCCTGGCTGCACATCTTGCTGCTCAAGTTCATAAATCAACGAAGCCTTGCTTGCTCATCGACGCGGATCCGCAGGGTTCGTTGACGCTGTGGCACAAGCTGCGGGGAACAAATGAACCGCCGCTGAAGATCGCAAATCGCAGCGTGACCGAAATGGTTGCCGCCGCGAAGCGTGATGGTTTCGAATGGGTGTTCATCGATACGCCGCCGAACACATCGGCTGTGGTCGACGATGCCATCAAGAACGCAACCATGGTGATCATTCCTGCGCGTCCCGGCGTGTTCGACGTCGACGCCGTGCAGGCAACGATTCAGTCTTGCCGTTCGGCCCGCAAGCCCTATGCGGTTGTCATCAATGGTGCGCCGGCACGCCGTGACGATTCCGAAAGCCGTATCGTGACGATCGCCCGCGAAGCGCTCGCCAAGTTCAAGGCTCCGGTGTGGTCCGGTCAGATCACCAACCGTGCAGATCTCCTGCTCGCGCTTGGCAACGGCGAAGGCGCCCGCGAATATCAGGCAGAAGGTCGCGCAGCCAGCGAGATCGGGAAGCTGTGGGCGGCGATCGAACGTTCGATCAAGGCTATTCGTGGCAACGGATCGGCGACCGGCGCGATGCACAAGCAGGCGGCCTGATAGCCGTTCTGCTCTTTTGACCCCAGAAAAAGCGCGCGAGACCTTCGCGCGTTTTTTGTCGTTGGTATGACCGCGACGGTGGGGTGTTCACGCCTATGCTGAAATGGCGATATCTCCGGCGGGTGAAGTCACCCCTTGGGTGACTTCACGGAAGTTGTCTATGTCAGCCGGACGGCCGAGCAGATAGCCCTGCGCCTCGTCGCATTTCTCGTCGCGCAGGAATGCGAATTCCGCTTCGGTTTCCACGCCTTCGGCGAGCACCGGTAGCCCAAGCCCGCGGCCGAGGCCGAGGACGGCGCGCACGATTGCTGCTGCCTGGCTGTTGGTGTTCACCGACCTGATGAATGATCCGTCGATCTTGATCTTGTCGAAAGGGAATGCGCGCAGGTTCGACAGCGACGAGTAGCCGGTGCCGAAATCATCCATGGCGATGTGAACGCCGAGCGCCTTGATCCGGCGGAGTGTCAGCAATGCGCGATCGAAGTCGCGGATCAGCGCAGTCTCGGTGATCTCCAGTTCGAGCCGATGCGGGGGCAGGCCGGTTTCCAGCAAGACCTCATGGACGGTTGCGACAAAGCTATCGTGGTGGATCTGAACCGCCGAGACATTGACCGCGATGGTCAACGGATGCTTCCACGTCGCCGCTTCGCGGCAGGCGGCGCGCAGCACCCATTCGCCGATGCCGAGAATGGCGCCGGTGTCTTCCGCAATCGGAATGAAGATGTCGGGGCGAATATTGCCGCGGACGGGATGGTTCCAGCGCAGCAGTGCCTCGAAGCCGATCACACGGCCCGACTCCATGGTGCCCTGGGGCTGATAGACCACTTTCAGCTGATTGGCATCGATGGCGTTGCGCAGATCGTGTTCGAGCAGCCGGCGGTCGCGCACGGCTTCCCCCATTGCAGGTTCGAAGAAGCGCCATGTCGCGCGGCCTTCGGATTTGGCGCGGTAGAGCGCGGTGTCGGCGCAAGCGAGCAACGTGTCGCGATCACTGGAGTCGTCGGGGCAGAGTGCGATACCGACACTGGCGGTGACGCTGCCGAGTTCGAAGGTGGCATCCTTGCTCCGGAATGCTTCCAGTATCCTGTCGGCGAACTGACTCGCAGCTGCGGGCGAGGTCAGGTTTGGCAAGAGAATGGCGAACTCGTCGCCGCCAAGACGCGCCATCATCTCGCCTTCGCCAAGCAGGGCGGTGATGCGGGCCGTTACGCTCTTGAGGACCTTGTCGCCGGCGGCGTGGCCGAACAGGTCATTGACCTGCTTGAACTGATCGAGATCCAAAGCGAGTACGGCGAGCGGGTGGTCCTTGGATAGTGTCGCAATCTCCTGATCGATTCGATCATGGAACGTGCCGCGATTGGGCAGTCCGGTCAGGGAGTCGTAGTGGGCGAGATAGCGGATGTGCTGTTCGGCCTGCTTGCGTTCGCGGAGGTCACGTACAGCGATGACCTGATGCGGCTTCCCCGCAAAGTCGAGTCCACGCAGGATCAATTCAACCGGAATCGTCTGGCCGTTGCGCTGCCGCAGGCTCGCTTCCACCGATTTGTCAGGCTGGCTCATGATCTGCGTCCGCGTATCTCCATCGGGGAAGCAGTCTTGCAGACGCCCGCCAATCAGCAATTCAGCGGACGATCCCGCCAGCGCGGCGAAGGACGTGTTGACCGTGACGATCGTGTCGCCGTCGCACACCAGCAAGCCTTCGACGGCAGCATTGGCGAGTCCGCGCATGCGGTCGGCTTCGAGATCGGAGCGGCGGTGATCACGGATATCCAGCACGATGCCAGCCAGCGCCAGGCCAATGATGGCGAAGCTGATCAATGAGACGCCAAGTGCGAGCCATCCGGCGGGGATGGTCAGCGGCGAGACGGCGATGGTCGGATCCGGGGTGATCGTGACCGCGCTCATCGCCGTGAAATGGTGACTGCAGATCGCGAGCGTTAGCAGCAGCGCGCCGCTGATCTTCCAGCGCAGGGTGGTGCCATGCAACCCTACCGGAAGCGCGATCGCACCGAGCACGGCTCCCAATACGATCGAGACGATGACGAGCGTCGTATCCCAGTTGATGCGCGCCTGAAGTTCGAAGGCGGCCATGCCGGTGTAATGCATCGCCGCGATGCCGCCCGCGACGACGGCGCCGCCGATCCAGAGGCCGGCACGAAAATTCGGGATCAACGATACGGCGAGGCCGGCGCCGGTCAGCAGCAGCGCGGCGATCAGCGAGACGACCGTAAGTACGATATTGTAGCCGCTCGGCATCCCCGGCGAGAACGCCAGCATCGCTACGAAATGCGTGGCCCAGATGCCGAAGCCCGTGGAGATCGCGGATACCGCGAGCCAGACGAGGCGCATCTGGCCTGTGGCGCTTCGCGCATGACGGAGCAGGTTGATAGCAGCGAGGGACGCGATCGCGCAGATGATGGCCGCGAGTCCGACGAGCCTGAAATCATGGGCATTGGCGATGCAGTTATAGATCGTAAGCATGTACAGATACCGCGAGCGGGATTACCGCAATTGCGCGGGACGTTAGATATAAGTACGTAAAGACACGTAAATACCGGCGATCGGCGCTATTAGATCGCCCCGTGTGCTATCGCTGCGCATGCTTATCCAACCGTAAATTTTGCGGATATTCGCCGGCTCTTGATGACCTAAAGGTGTGGTCGCATTTCAGCGCCACCCTCACCGGGCAAAAACTGTAACGACTGATCAACCGTTTTCTAACATCGCGCCCGCACGTCGCATTCGCGTCACCGGTCGACGCGGCTGACCACGTCCATCAACTCGGCAATCTTGCGGCGTTGATCGGCCTTGTCGCCTGACGAGATCGCGTGCTCAACGCAATGCGCGATATGGTCGCGCAGGATCTCTTCCTCGACGCGTCGCAACGCTGCGCGGGCCGCGGCGATCTGCGTAACCACATCGATGCAATAGCGGTCGGCCTCGACCATGCCGGCCAAGCCGCGGACCTGGCCTTCGATCCGTTTGAGGCGTTTTAAACAGGACGTCTTGATCTCGCTGCGCATGAGGTCCATATACCCCCATAGGGTATATGTTTCAAGAGGCGAGGTCACGGTGGCAGAGACAACTCACACGCATACGGGGCACGATGCCCATGCCGGTCACACGCATGGCGCATGCTGTTCGCATGGTCACCATCACGCCGAGGCTGCGCCGACCAAAGTGCTCGATCCGGTCTGCGGCATGACCGTCGATCCCGCCACCGCCAAGAACCGTCTGATCTATCAGGGCCATGAGTATTTCTTCTGCAGCGCGCGCTGTCGCGAGCGGTTCAATGCGGATCCCGAGAGTTTCCTGAAGCCGAAGGAGCCCGCGCCGCCCGCGCCAGCCGGCACCATCTATACCTGCCCGATGCACCCGGAGATCCGTCAGGAAGGACCCGGGAGCTGTCCGATCTGCGGCATGGCGCTGGAGCCGGAGCAGGTCTCGCTCGACGACAAGCCCGATCCTGAACTGATCGACATGACCCGGCGCTTCTGGATCGCGCTGGCACTGACATTGCCCGTGTTCGTGCTGGAGATGGGCGCGCATCTCGGCCTGATGCAGCTGGTATCGCAGACCACATCGAACTGGATCTCGTTGGTGCTGGCGACACCCGTGGTGCTGTGGGCCGGCGCGCCGTTCTTCGAACGTGGATGGCGCTCGGTGGTAACGCGCAATCTCAACATGTTCACGCTGATCGCCATGGGCACCGGTGTGGCGTGGATCTACAGCGTCGTGGCCACCTTCGCGCCCGGTCTGTTTCCCGACACGTTCCGTGACCATCACGGTGCAGTGGCGGTCTATTTCGAAGCCGCTGCGGTCATCACAGTGCTCGTTTTGCTCGGACAGGTGCTCGAGCTGCGTGCGCGCAATCAGACGTCAGGTGCGATCCGCGCGCTGCTCGGGCTTGCGCCGAAGACCGCGCGGCGCATTGGCAAGGATGGTGATGAGGACGTTGCGCTCGACGCCATCGCCATCGGCGATTTGTTGCGGGTGAGGCCGGGCGAGAAAATTCCGGTCGACGGCGTCGTTACCGAGGGGCGTTCGTCGGTGGATGAATCCATGGTCACCGGCGAGTCCATGCCGGTGACCAAGGCCGAAGGCGCGCGCGTCATCGGCGGCACAGTCAACCAGAGCGGCGGCCTCGTACTGCGGGCCGACAAGATCGGCCGCGATACGATGTTGTCGCGCATTGTCGACATGGTCGCCAAGGCACAGCGCTCGCGTGCGCCGATCCAGCGTCTCGCTGATCGTGTCGCCGGCTGGTTCGTGCCGGCCGTGCTGGCCGCGGCGGTGATTGCATTCATCGCCTGGGCGTCATTCGGCCCGGAGCCGCGGCTCTCGTTCGCGCTTGTTGCTGCGGTCACCGTGCTGATCATCGCGTGCCCCTGCGCGCTCGGTCTCGCAACACCCATGTCGATCATGGTCGGCGTCGGCCGCGGCGCCCATGCCGGCATTCTGGTGCGTGACGCGCAAGCGCTGGAGCGCCTGGAAAGCATCGACACCATTGTGATCGACAAAACCGGTACGCTGACGGAAGGCAAGCCGAAACTGGTGAGCATCACGCCGGCGGAGGGATTCAACGAAAGTGAGATTCTGCAACTTGCTGCGAGTATCGAACGTTCCAGCGAGCATCCGTTGGCGCAAGCCATCGTCAATGAAGCAAAGCAACGCAATGTGGTGCTGAGCGATGCCAGTGACTTCGCCTCGCCGTCCGGCAAAGGCGCGTCGGGTGTGGTCAATGGCAAGCGCGTTGCGCTGGGCAATGCGATGCTGATGAACGAATTGAAAGTGGACACAACGCGCTCCGACGGCGTCGCTGAACTGGCGCGGCAGAACGGTGCGACTGCCATCTTCGTTGCTATTGATGGCAGCGTCGCCGGTGTGATGGCGATTGCCGATCCCGTAAAGCCATCAGCGCAGGACGCCTTGAAGAAGCTGCGCGCCGACGGCCTGCGGATCGTCATGCTCACCGGCGACAATGCGACGACGGCTAAAGCCGTGGCAAAGACACTGGGTATCGATGAGGTCGAGGCGGGTGTGTTGCCGGAGCGCAAGAGTGACGTGGTCACACGTCTGCGCGGCGAAGGCCGCCGGGTCGCCATGGTTGGCGATGGCGTCAACGATGCACCTGCGCTGGCTGCTGCGGATGTCGGCATCGCCATGGGGACCGGCACCGATGTGGCGATCGAGAGTGCTGGCGTGACGTTGCTGACCGGCGATCTGATGGGGCTGGTGCGCGCGCGCGAACTATCAAAGGCTGTGATGAGCAATATCCGTCAGAATCTGATTTTCGCCTTCATCTACAACGCGGCCGGCGTGCCGATTGCGGCCGGTGTGCTGTATCCGATCTTCGGCATCCTGCTGTCGCCGATGCTCGGCGCTGCAGCGATGGCGCTGTCCTCGGTGAGCGTGATCGGCAATGCGCTCCGGCTGGCGAAAGTGAAGCTGGACTGACAATTCGCAGGCGCAAAAAAAAAGCCGGACTCAAACGAGTCCGGCTCTGAGGTATTGGCCTCGAGAGGCCGACACAATCACCTTCCAAGAGGGATTACTGAGACTTCGCACCACTGGAGGAGGGGGACAAATGCGCAGCGCAAAATCTCAGCGTCTGAGAAGTATGATCCCTGAAGGTGGCATGCAGCAACGCATCACTTGGCATGTCTGACATGCTGGGAAGCGTGGGCATATCTGCCCTGAAATATTGCGGGTTAGGACGGCCAGCGCTGCGCCTTGCTGACGATGAAGTCGCGGAACACCTGCACACGGGCGACCGTCTTCAACTCTTCGGGATAGACAAAATAAGTGTCGAGTTGAATCGAGTCCGACTCGCTGAAGAGCTGAACCAGACGATCGTTTTCTTCGACCAGGTAGTCCGGCAATGCTGCAATGCCCAAGCCCTGCTGGCAGGCGCGCATCAGGCCCAGAATATTGTTGACCTTGAAGTAGGGTTCACGCGGGCCGGAGCCGTTGCGCCCGGCATCGATCAGCCAGCTGCGGTTTTGCAGGTGCGGGGACACCTGGGCGTCGCTGAGCATGATGATGCGGTGCCCGTCGAGTTCGTCGAGGGTGCGCGGGGTGCCGAAATGCTTGATATATTCCGGCGAGCAATAAGCGTGGAATCCCATGGCGAACAGCTTGCGCTGGATCAGGTCCGGCTGGGTCGGCTTGCGGGTGCGGATGGCCACATCGGCTTCGCGCATCGACAGGTCGAGTTCCTCGTCGGTGACGATCAGCGAAATGCGGATTTCCGGATAGAGCGCGGTGAACTCGCCAAGGCGCGGGATCAGCCAGTTGATGCCGACGCCCGGGGTTGTGGTGACCTTGAGGTCGCCGCTAGGCCGCTCGCGGCTGTCAGTCAGCTTTGCGCGGGCCGCCTGGAGCTGCATGAACACGTCATGGGCGGTGCGGAACAGCAGGTCGCCCTGTTCGGTGAGGATCAGGCCGCGGGCGTGACGGTGGAACAGCGAGACCGCCAGCTCCTGCTCGAGCGCGCTCACCTGTCGTGAGACTGCCGATTGCGACAGGCCCAGTTGCTCGCCTGCATGCGTGAAGCTCCCCGCTTCCGCCGCCGCGTGAAACACCTTCAGCTTGTCCCAGTCCATATCTGTAAATCCGTCGCGGGTTCGTTTGATCATCATTCGGCCGCTGCGCGGTCATGAGCATGCGCGGCAAGATAGCGTTCGGCTTCGAGGGCGGCCATGCAGCCCATGCCGGCGGCGGTGACCGCCTGCCGATAGGTTTCATCCGCCACGTCGCCGGCGGCGAACACGCCGGGCATCGAGGTTGCGGTGGAATTCGGAGCCACTTCGACATAGCCCGAGGGCTTCAGCTTGATCTGGCCCTTGATGAGTTCGGTCGCGGGCGCGTGGCCGATGGCAATGAAGACGCCGTCGGCTGGCACCTGAGTGATGGCGCCGGTCTTGACGTTTTTCAGGCGCACATGGGTGACCTTGGCCGGGCCTTCGGTGCCGCAGATCTCGTCGAGCGCCGAGTCCCAGACCACCTTGATCTTCGGGTGCTTGAACAATCGCTCCTGCAGGATGCGTTCGGCGCGGAAATGGTCGCGGCGATGCACGATGGTGACCTGCGAGGCGAAATTGGTCAGGAACAAAGCTTCCTCGACGGCCGTGTTGCCGCCGCCGACTACGATCACTTCCTTGTTGCGATAGAAGAATCCGTCGCAGGTGGCGCAGGCGGATACGCCGCCGCCCTGGAATTTCTCTTCCGACGGGATACCGAGCCACCGCGCCTGCGCGCCGGTCGCCAGGATCACGGTTTCGGCGAGATAGACATCGCCGCTGTCGCAGGTCAGGCGGAACGGACGCTGGTTCAGATCCATGTTACTGACCAGATCGGTGACGATCTTGGTGCCGACATGATGCGCCTGCTTCTCCATCTGCTCCATCAGCCAGGGACCCTGGACGACGTCGGCGAAGCCCGGATAGTTTTCGACATCCGTGGTGATAGTGAGCTGGCCGCCGGGCTGAATCCCCTGGATCAGGACGGGCTCGAGCATCGCGCGTGCGGCGTAGATTGCGGCAGTGTAGCCAGCCGGGCCTGAGCCGATGATGACGACTTTGGCATGGATGGGGGCGGCCATGGTCGAGTCCCTTTCTGAAGGGAAATTGGTCATTGCTGAGGCGAAATGTGCCGGCGAACACGTCGCTGCGGCGTCGAAAGTCTTGTCTGCTAGTGTAGAATATCTGGCGAGCCATGCAAGAATTGCAATTCGTCCCGGCAATTTTTCCCCCGGAGACACTTAATTTCTGCGATGCACGCGCAATAAAATTGCGCAAGTTGCGGCTCCTGCGCTAAGAGAGTTCAAACGGTTTCTTTGAATACCAGCCAGGATCCGCGCCGCGTGCCGAAAAGCCTAGACGACATCGACCTCAAAATTCTCAGCGAAATCCAGGCCGACGGCCGAATCACCAATGTGGAACTCGCCAAGCGCGTTGGCATCTCGCCGCCGCCCTGCCTGCGCCGGGTACGGACCCTGGAAGAGGCTGGCTATATCCAGGGCTACCGCGGGTTGCTGGATCCCCGATTGCTCGGTTTCGACGTTACCGTGTTTGCTTCGGTCCACCTGTCGAGCCAGGCTGATGCCGATCTCAAGGCGTTCGAGGATTTCGTCCGCAAGGAGCCGTTGGTGCGGGAGTGCTGGATGCTGTCGGGCGAGATCGACTTCATCCTGAAATGCGTGGCGCCTGATATGGCAACTTTCCAGGATTTCGTCGGCCATCTCACGGCCGCACCGCATGTCCGCAACGTCCGCACGTCCTTGGTTCTGCAGAATTCGAAATACGCAGCCGCCGTGCCGCTCGAGCTGAGGGCTGCGGATTAGCAGCGAGCGCTAAAAGCAAAGGGCGCCCACCTTGCGGTGAGCGCCCTTTTTTGTTGCCGTGATGTCGAGCTTAGCTCTTCTTGCGCAGTATCGCGTCGAGGCTGATCGGGCCCCCGCCTGACGTCGCAAGATAGAGGCAGGAGAAGCAGAACAGGATGGCAGCGGTGCCGCCGTTCAGCAGCGGCAGGAAAACCGGATCCGCGCCTTTAAACATGTGACCGAGGAAGTAAGCGAAAGCCATTTCGCCGGCGAGGATGAACGCAACTGGGCGCGTGAACAGGCCGAGCAGCAGCAGCGCACCGCCGACGAGTTCAAGCGTTGCCGCGACCTGGATCAACGGCGGGATATTCGCGAAATAGGGCAGAACCGGAAATTTGAAGATCTTGGCGATGCCATACTGCAGCAACAGCAGGCCGGTGATGAAGCGGAAAAGACTTAGTGCAGCAGGCTGAAATTTAGCGAAGGCTTGGTCCATGTCATTAGTCCCCCTGTGATGACCATCGTTTCTAGCATTACTGCAATGCAAAATGCTGGTCACTCTCGTGTGAAAACACGTGAGCTGTGGAAGTATTCCAGAAGTTTCCGTGAGTGGCGATGGCTGGATACCGCAATCAGGGGACAATAAAAAAAGCCGCGCATCATGCGCGGCTTTCTTGTTTCGCGTTGAGCGCTGTCGATCAGCGCCACTCGACCTTGGTGATCTCATAGGCCTTGGCCCCGCCGGGAGCGACGACTTCGACCGATGCGCCTTTGCTCTTGCCGATCAGCGCACGCGCCAGTGGCGAGGTAATCGAGATGCGACCTTTCTTGGCATCGGCCTCGGGCTCGCCGACGATCTGCCAGACCGCCTTCTTCTCGGTGTCCTCATCGATCAGCGTCACGGTCGCGCCGAACTTGATGGTATCGCCGGACAGCTTCGAGATATCGATGATATCGGCGCGGGCGAGCTTGTCTTCGATATCGCTGATGCGGCCTTCATTATGCGACTGCTCTTCCTTGGCGGCGTGATACTCGGCATTTTCCGAGAGGTCGCCATGGGAGCGCGCTTCGGCGATCTGCTCGATGATCCGCGGACGGTGCACCGACTGACGTTCCTTCAGCTCGACCTCCAGCGCAGCGTAGCCACCTGCTGTCATCGGGACCTTCTCAACCATTCTCTTCGTCCTCTAACGTCATGCGGAACGCGGCGGCGCGCGCATGAAACCATTCGTTCTGCAAGATGTCGGCTTGGCTGCGCTTGCAGCCAGTTCAGACGCCGGCTTCGAGTGCCGAAACAAAACAAAGACGCGACCGGTGAGTTCCGGTCGTGCCTTGCCTAGCTGATCTCGTCGGACCTGCAGTCCGCCCGAATTCAGGCTTCGGAAAAGTAACTCTGCAATGTGCGGACCTCAAGGTCCCCGCCCAGATAGGCCCGGACGCCCTGTGCAGCCGCCACGGCACCCGAAAGAGTGGTGTAATACGGTACTTTATGCAAGAGGGCAGCCCGCCGCAGCGAGCGGCTGTCGGCCAGGGCCTGCGGCCCGTCGGTGGTGTTCAGAACCAGCTGAATCTCGCCATTGGTGATGGCATCGACGATGTGCGGCCGGCCTTCCAGCACCTTGTTGATCTTCTCGGCCGGGACGCCGTTGTCGACCAGGAAGCGCTGGGTCCCTGACGTCGCGAGCACCTTGAAGCCGTTCGACGAGAGCAGCTTCACGGCATCGAGAATGCGCGTCTTGTCGCTTTCGCGCACGGACACGAATACGGTGCCACTGCGCGGCACGCGGGTGCCGCCGCCGAGTTGGCTCTTGGCGAAGGCGATTTCGAACGAGCGGTCGATGCCCATCACTTCGCCGGTGGAGCGCATCTCCGGGCCGAGCACCGTATCGACGCCGGGGAAACGCGCGAACGGGAAGACCGATTCCTTGACGCCGACATGGTCGAGCTTGCGCTTCTTCAGATTGAAGTCGGCGAGCTTCTCGCCGGCCATGATACGCGCGGCGATCTTGGCCACCGGCATGCCCATCACCTTGGCAACGAAAGGCACGGTGCGCGACGCGCGCGGATTGACTTCGAGCACGTAGATGTCGCGATCCTTGACCGCGAACTGCACGTTCATCAGTCCGACCACGTCGAGGCCGAGCGCCATGTCGCGGGTCTGGCGTTCGAGCTCGGCGATCATGTCGTCGTCGAGCGAATGCGGCGGCAGCGAGCAGGCCGAGTCGCCGGAGTGAATGCCGGCTTCCTCGATATGCTCCATGATGCCGACGATGAAGGTATCCTTGCCATCGCACAGGCAGTCGACGTCGACTTCGATGGCATCCGACAGGTAGCGATCGAACAGCAACGGATTGGTACCGAGTACCGTATTGATCTGGCCGGTCTTGTCGTTCGGATAGCGCGCCTTGACGTCGCCGGGCACCAGCTCCGGCAGCGTGCCAAGCAGGTAATCGCCGAGCTGGCTTTCCTCGCGAATGATCTGCATCGCGCGGCCGCCGAGCACATAGGACGGACGCACCACCAGCGGCAGGCCGAGATCGGCTGCGACGAGGCGGGCCTGTTCGACCGAATAGGCGATGCCGTTCTTCGGCTGCTTCAGCTTGAGCTTGTCGAGGATGCGCTTGAAGCGATCGCGATCTTCGGCAAGATCGATGGCATCCGGCGAGGTACCGAGGATCGGCACGTCGGCGGCTTCCAGCGCGCGCGCGAGCTTCAGCGGGGTCTGGCCGCCGAACTGCACGATCACGCCATGCAGCGTGCCGTTCTGACGTTCGGTGTCGATGATCTCGAGCACGTCTTCGGCGGTCAGTGGCTCGAAATACAGGCGATCCGCGGTGTCGTAGTCGGTCGACACGGTTTCCGGATTGCAGTTGACCATGATGGTTTCGTAGCCGGCGTCGGCGAGCGCGAAGCAGGCGTGACAGCAGCAATAGTCGAACTCGATGCCTTGGCCGATACGGTTCGGGCCGCCGCCGAGAATGATGACCTTGTTCTTGTCCGACGGCTGACTCTCGTCAGCGAAGGCGCCGGCGAAGGACGACTCATAGGTCGAATACATGTAAGCGGTCGGCGAGGCGAATTCAGCGGCGCAGGTGTCGATGCGTTTGAAGACCGGACGCACATCGAGCGAGCGGCGCAGTGCCTTGACGTCGGCCTCGGTCTTGCCGGCGAGCACGGCGAGGCGCGCGTCGGAGAAGCCCATGGCCTTCAGCGTCCGCATGCCGAAGGCGTTGGCGGGCAGGCCATTGGCCTTCACCTTGGCTTCCATTTCGACGATACCGCGCATCTCGGCGAGGAACCACGGATCGATCTTGCAGGAGTTGAAGATTTCCTCGTCGGTCCAGCCCAGACGCATGGCCTGGCCAACCTGCAACAGACGGTCCGGCGTCGGTGTACCCAGGGCAGCGCGGATCGCGTTCTTGTCGTCGCCGCGGCCGAGATCCTCGATCTCGATTTCGTCGAGGCCGGTCAGGCCGGTTTCAAGTCCGCGCAGGGCCTTCTGCAGTGACTCCTGGAATGTGCGGCCGATGGCCATCACTTCGCCGACCGACTTCATCGAGGTGGTCAGCGTGCGCGATGCGCCCGGGAATTTCTCGAAGGCGAAACGGGGAATCTTGGTGACGACATAATCGATCGTCGGCTCGAACGACGCAGGCGTTGCGCCGCCGGTGATGTCGTTGGCGATTTCATCGAGCGTGTAACCGACGGCAAGCTTTGCCGCGACCTTGGCGATCGGGAAGCCGGTGGCCTTCGACGCCAGCGCCGAGGAGCGCGACACGCGCGGATTCATTTCGATCACGACCATGCGGCCGTCGGCAGGATTGACGCCGAACTGCACGTTGGAGCCGCCGGTCTCGACGCCGATCTCGCGCAGCACCGCCAGCGAGGCGTCGCGCATGATCTGATATTCTTTATCGGTCAACGTCAGCGCCGGCGCGACGGTGATGGAGTCGCCGGTATGCACGCCCATTGGATCGAGATTCTCGATCGAGCAGATGATGATGCAGTTGTCCTTCTTGTCGCGGACGACTTCCATCTCGTACTCTTTCCAGCCGAGCACTGACTCTTCGATCAGCACTTCGTTGGTCGGAGACGCGTCGAGGCCGCGCTCGATGATGTCGAGGAATTCTTCGCGGTTATAGGCAATGCCGCCGCCGGTGCCGCCCATGGTGAAGGACGGGCGGATGATCGCGGGCAAACCAATTTCAGACAGCGCCATCAGCGCCTGGCCGAGGGCATGCTCCTGATAGCGCTTGCGGCGGTCGCCTTCATGCAGCACCCACTGCCGCTCGTGCTCGGCCAGTGCGTCGCCAGTCAGCTTGGCTTTTTCGGCCTGATGCTGCTCGCGATACTGCTTCTTCAGTGCGGATGCGTTGGCGAGCCGCGACTTCGGCGTCTCCAGCCCGATTTTCGTCATCGCCTCGCGAAACAGCTGGCGGTCTTCGGCCTTGTCGATCGCTTCGGCGGTCGCGCCGATCATCTCGACGTCGAACTTCTCCAGCGTGCCCTGCTGGCGCAGCGACAGAGCGCAGTTCAGCGCGGTCTGGCCGCCCATGGTAGGCAGCAGCGCAAAACCCTTGGTGCGGTCGCCGCGCTCCTTTTCGATGATCTTGGCGACGATCTCGGGTGTGATCGGCTCGATATAGGTCGCGTCCGCCAGTTCCGGGTCCGTCATGATCGTGGCCGGATTGGAATTGACCAAAACGATCCGGTAGCCCTCTTCCTTGAGCGTCTTGACGGCTTGCGTGCCCGAATAGTCGAACTCGCAGGCCTGGCCGATCACGATAGGACCGGCGCCGATGATCAGGATGGTGGATATGTCGGTGCGTTTTGGCATTTAAACTCGCGGTGGTGACAAATCGGCACAAAAAAAGGGCGCGCATACGCGCGTCCCTCGGGCCCGGGCGCCAAACCAGCCATTGACCCCTCAGGGAGCCATAGGCCGATCCTCGCGCGCGGCTGTCTTTAGACCACTATAACGGGGCGGGGAAGGCTTTTGAAGGTGCCATCAACCGGCAATTTGGGCCGGTTTCGGGCGCTTCAGAAGGTGTCCGGCGAGGACGAGCGCAAAGGCTGCCGCCTCGGCGCAGCCGCCGATCCAGCCGAGGTGGTTGGAGCTCAATGTCGACAGCACCACGCCGCCCAACGCGCTGCCGCCGGCAAAGCCGATATACATGGCCGAGGCGTTCAGCGAGAGCGCGATGACCGAGGCTTCCGGCGTGATGCGCACGAGATGTGCGACCTGTCCGGGATAGAACATCCAGCCGGCAATGCCCTGGGTAAAAATAAAGACCAGAAACAGCACGCCCGCAGTGGCGGGCGGCGCGAATGTCAGGGCCACCGATTGCAGCGTCAGTGACAGCATCATGCCGATCAGGCCCAGCGTCGAGGTCCGGAGCGGCCCGATACGGTCGGACATCGCGCCGCCCAAGGTATTTCCGATCGCCGCGGCGACGCCAAAGACCAGCAGTGCCAGGCTGATTCCGTTGGCGTCAAAGCCAAGTCGGTGCAGCGGCACAGCCAGATAGGTGAATGAGGTAAAGCCTCCGAGGCCCCACATGCAGGTCACAGCAAGGGTTTTCAGCACTTCGGAATGGCGCGCGACGGCAAGCCTCTGACCGAGTGTGGCAGCAGTGCGTGGCAAACCGCGGGGCAATCCCAGCAGCAGCCCGGCCAATGCGACGGCGCCGAGTGCGGCGACCATCACGAACGTCGACCGCCAGCCAAAATGACTGCCGACCCAGGTTCCGAGCGGCACGCCCAGAACCGTCGCCACCGTCAGGCCGGAGATCACCAGCGACGCGGCGCGGCCACGGCGTTCCGGTGCAGCGATCGCGATTGCGACGGCCATGGCGGTCGGCATGCACAGTCCGGCGCCGACAGCCATCAACATGCGCGATAGCAGGAGAATGCCGAATGTGGTCGCAACGGCCGCCAAAAGATTTCCGACGATGAAGCAGACCAGCGCCAGCGAGACGACGGTGCGGCGGTCAAAATTGCTGAACAGTACAGCCAGGATCGGCGAGCCGATGGCATAGGTGATGGCGTAAACGGTGACCAATTGTCCCGTGGCCGCCAACGTGACATTCAGGTCCGCTGCCATGATTGGAAGAAGACCAGCAATTACAAATGCTTCGGTCCCAATCGCAAATGCCGCCACGGCCAGCCAGAAGACGCTCATCGCCAAATCCTTAGTTCAATCTTTGTTGAACTATTGATGCGGCAATGCAAAATGTCAAATGGTTCAAGAAATATTCAACATTGCGGCAGCCGGCCGGAATCAGTATTGAGGAGTCATGAGCCGCATTCTCCCGCATCCCACGCGCGAACAGATCGAATTGCCTGGCGTGATGGATTGCCTGAGCGATCCGATTCGGCTGGCGATCGTCTACAATCTGGCCAAACGCGAGAAAGAGGTCGGCGAATTGCGCTGCGGCGATTTTTACGGCCTCAGCGGCAAGTCCAATCTCGCCTATCATTTTGCGAAACTGCGCGAGGCCGGCCTGATGGAAACGCGCGCGGTGGGGACGGCGCGGTTGATGAAACTGCGCCGCGAAGATCTCGAGAGCAGATTTCCGGGTTTGCTGGATGCGGTGCTCGCATCGGCCGAGCGCGATGCCGAGCGCCTGCAGCTTCCGGTGCTGGAATTCACCGAAGCCTGACAGCGCCGACCCACTGGTAAATGTCTGAAAGGTTGGAGGCCCAGCCTGGACTTGAACCAGGATAAAGAGCGATGCATCGCCCCCGCGTAGACATTTCCGCCACCGGGCCGAGCACAATGTTACCGATCACGGGGTGGCGATCCACCTCAAGTTTTGTAAACCGTCTGTTAACCTTAATCGTCCGTTTGCCCCAGCCGATGCCTCAGAACGCGTGGTGGGCGACGAAGGTCATGCGCGAGGAATTGTGGCCGATATTGACCGGCGTCCGCGAGGCCCGGAAACCGGCCGCGGTCAGCTTGGCCAGCATCTCCGCCTCGCTGTAGCGCTGCAGGCCAACCTTGGTGCGCAGCTGGCGGTAGTCCGAGAGGGCCGTGCGAACAAGCCCAACGAACGCATCCCACAGAAAGCCGTGTTCCCGAGCGAGCTTCAGCAGCGCCATGACATCGGTCGCCATGCCGACATCGGGCTGCAGAATGTCGCCGACCACCAGCTTGCCGCCAGGCGCCAGCAGCCGCTTGATGATCGCAAAGGCATCGTCGAGTTCGGGGCCGGTCATGTACTGAGCCACCGAATTCATGACGGCCAGGTCGATCGACTGCGCCGTCATGTTGCGCAACTCTTCCAGCGACCGGACCCGGATTTTGGTGTTGGGCGCGAAGCGGGCGACCAGTCGGCCGCGAACGCCAGGCGCGGGCTCTGCCAGGATCAGCTTGCTGCAGGCATTGGCCACCTTGGCGGCCGAGAGTGCTTCGCCGCAGGCATAGTCGAGCACGACGGCGTCCTGAGAGGCGATGTAGCCAATGATGTCGCGGGCGATGACCTCGAAATGCACGTCACGATGCAGCTTGCTCGCATAAATCGTATGCGTGGAATCGTAATAATCGATCCAATCTTCCATCGTCTGCCCGGCCCGATTGTTGTTCCCGTGTCGGGAACCCCTATATTTGTCATGCGTTGAAACGGTCTAGAGCGTTTTCAGGCGCGTGGGAAACCGCCTTTCCTTCAAGAACCGCAGTTTTCGGAAATTTGCAGTGCTTTCCGTCAAGACCACTCCGATTTTTCCTGAAATCTTCCGCCCTGACGACAACCCTCCAGCCATCAAATCATCCGACACGGGAAGGTAAGTAACGTGAGCACCAAGACATCGAAAATCGCTGCCGAAATGAATACCCCGACTGACCTCTCAGCCGACGCCGTGGAGAAGGTGGCCAAGGCGTTGAACGGGTTGCTCGCCGACGCTTTCGCGCTCTACCTGAAGACCAAGAATTTCCACTGGCATCTCAGCGGCCGCCATTTCCGCGACTATCACCTGATGCTCGACGAGCAGTCCGACCAGATTTTTGCGACGACTGATCCGTTGGCGGAACGCGTGCGCAAGATCGGCGGACGCACGCTACGTTCGATCGGCGAAGTCGCCAAGCTGCAGACCATTAAGGACAATGATGAGGCGTATGTGCCGCCGGTGGAGATGCTGCGCGAGCTGATGAACGACAACAAGAAAATGGCAGCGGCGATGCGCAAGGCCCACGAGGTCTGCGACGACGCCAAGGACATCGCCAGCGCCAGCCTCCTTGAAAACTACATCGACGACACCGAGCGCCGCACCTGGTTCCTGTTCGAGGCGTCGCAGCAGGAAGGCGGCAACGAGGCGTAAGCTTCGTTCCCGATTGAATATGTCAAAGCGCCCGCTTCACAGCGGGCGTTTTCATGTGGAGATGCCGTTGTTCAGCACCAGCGCTGGGCCACGGCTATTCAGGCTGAATACCGAGCTCCTGAATCGTCTTGCCTGTGGCGACGAGCTCGGCGTCGAAAAAGCGCTTCGCGCCCGCGGGCGTCACCACGTCACCGGAGGCGACGTCGAAGCCGAGGACAGGCGCGCGCTCCTGCACATCCGGCGATTTCAGTGCCTGCGCAATCTCGGCACTGAGTTTGTCGACGATCTCGGCAGGTGTCCCGGTCGGGGCCATCATCATGAACCAGCCTTGCAGATCCGCGCCCTTCAACGTCTCGGCGATCGCGGGCACATCCGGCAATGAATCGACGCGCTTGTTGCCGGCAATGGCGAGTGCCCGCAGCGTACCGGCTTTGATGAAGGACTCAGCCACCGATGCGGACTGGATCGTCACCTGGGTGCGTCCGGTCAGGCTGTCCTGGATCGCGTTGGTGATGGTGTTGTAGGGGACCAGTACGAAACTCGTGCCTGCCTGCTTGTTGATGGTTTGTGCGATCAGGCCGGAGATGTTGCGCGCGCCGTCGACCGCCATGCTCAGGGAACCGGGGGCAGCTTTTTCAAGCACGATCAATTCCGCCAGCGTCTTTGCTTTCACTTCGGGATTGACGAGCAGCACGTGGTTGCTCCGCGCCACCATCGCCACCGGCACAAAATCCTTCACGGGATCGTAGGGCAGTTTCTTGAACGTATAGGGATTGGTGACCAGCGCCGCCGACGTTGCGAACAGGAAAGTGTAGCCGTCCGGCGCGGCGCGCGCGACCGTCTGTGCGCCGACGAGGTTGGCGGCGCCCGGGCGGTTCTCAACGATGAACTGTTGTCCGAGCGCGCGGGACAGTTTCTCGGCGACGATGCGGCACAGCACATCCGGGCTGTTGCCCGCCGCTTGCGGCACCACGATCGTCACCGGCTTTTGCGGCCATGATTGCGCATAGGCGGGCAGCGAGAGGCAAAGAATGCCACCGGTCAACAAGAAACGACGGGACAATGTGAGCATGGACTTCCTCCTGAAATGGTTGGCCTGCGATTTCTGATCGCTTGTTGGGGCGCGCTTTCGAACGAGCGGGTCTTTGTCGTGAGAAGCAGCCCGCGGCGCTGGTGGCGCGGGCTGCCGCTTGCATCAGGTCTCGTCGGCCACGCCGTTGCGCAGCACGCCGAGCCGATCGATCTCGACCTCGACGATATCGCCCGGCTTCAGCCAAAGTGGAGGCGTGCGCTTGGCGCCCACGCCGCCCGGTGTGCCGGTGGCGATCACGTCGCCCGGCTCAAGGCGGGTAAAGGACGAGCAGTATTCAATCTGACGCGGGATATCGAAGATCATCTGATCGATGGTGGCGTCCTGCACGACCTGGCCATTGACGCGGGTCTGCAGCCGCAGCGGCGCCACGTCGCCGAGTTCGTCCGGCGTCATCATCCAGGGGCCGAATCCGCCGGTCTCGGGAAAATTCTTGCCGGGCGTGAACTGATGGGTGTGACGCTGGAAATCGCGCACGCTGCCTTCATTGTAACAGGCATAGCCGGCGATATGGCTCCATGCATCTGCCTGCGAAATGTATCGTCCGGGCTTGCCGATGATGATGGCGAGTTCGCCTTCGAAGTCGAGGTGGGTCGAGACCTTCGGCCGGATGATATTGGTGAGATGGCCGGTCTGGCTGTTGGCAAAGCGGCCGAAGACCGTAGGATTGTCGACTTCGGCGCGTCCGGTTTCCTTGCGGTGCATTTCATAGTTCAGGCCGATGCAGAGAATCTTGTCCGGATTCGGAATCACCGGCAACCAGGTGATGTCAGCGGTCGGGATGCGCTTGGCCTTGCCGGCTGCATCACGCACCACGGACAGCGCGTCGGCTGCGATGACGGATTTAAGGTCGGGGAAGCGATCGCCAAGCAGTGCGCCCACATCGAGCGCACCATTGCCCTCGATCACGCCCCAGGTGGGTTTTCCGCCGATCTGAAAACTTGCCAATTTCATCGTGATGTCCTCGTTCTGGAAGCTGCGTGTCCGTGGGGAATGCTGGTGTAGTGACGCTGTGCGGCCGGCCTGATCATCGGAGCCGCTCCGCAAGATCGGTGAGCAGCGCGTCGAGTGCGCTGGTCTCGCTGGCGACGCCGAAGACGTAGTGGTCGGGCCGGACGATTGCGGCGCGGCAGTCGTGACGGTCGAACCAGGCAGCGAGAACGCCGTCCTCTTCAGTAAGTACGTCATCGGCGGCGGGGCCGATGCGAATTGGCCTGATGTCCAGCCGAGTCACGATCGCTTGCAGATCGGGATTGAGCTCCAGTTCGTTGCGCATATCGAGCACAAGCCGCCATCCGGTGCCGGCAACGCTATCGAGGCGGCGCCGTCCTTCTGCAGTCCTGATCCATGGCTGGGGGAACAGCGTGCCGTGCGCCGGGTGGAGGGGAAATGCCAGTAGTCCCGTCTGCAAAGGTGGCACGATTTCCTGACGGGTGATGGTGCGGGGTTGGCCGCCACCCTCCGCAAGAATGCGCTCGTCGCGTGCTGCTGCGGCGTCGGGATCGCGTTCGCAGATCACATGGCCGATGGCCTTGATGCGGGAAGTGAGCTGGCGCACATGCTCGCCGCGCTCCTCGCCGTAGCTGTCGAGCAATTTTGCATTGGATTGTCCGCGGAGTACGCAGTCGAGCTTCCAGATCAGATTGCCGACATCGCGGATGCCCTGACACATACCCTGGCCGATGAATGGAGGCTGCTGATGCGCGGCATCGCCGGCGAGGAAGATGCGGCCGCATCGCCATTCCTGCGCGACGAGCGCATGAAACCGGTAGCTTGCAGCACGCCACAGCATGGCATCATCAGGCGTGATCCAGCGCGAAAGCAGCCGCCAGACCGGCGCGGCCGTTTCCATCTCGCGCGGATCTTCGCCGGGCAGCAGCATGATCTCGAAGCGACGATGATTGCCGGGGCCGATGATGAAGGTCGTGGGCCGCGACGGATCGCAAAATTGCGCGGCGGTCTGCGGCAGCGTGCTAAGGGAGGCGTCGTTGACCTGAAGATCGACGACAAGCCAGGGCTCATCGAAGACGAGATCCTCGAACGCGATGCCAAGCTGTTGCCGGGTGCCGCTCGATGCGCCGTCGCAAGCGATGACGTAGTCGGCGGTGACGGCGCGTGTTGTGCCGTGATCGTCGCGCAAATGCAGTGTCACACGATCGGTCGATTGCTCGAAGCCGAGCAGTTCGGTGCCCAGCTCGACCTCGACGCTGTCATAGGCCGCGGCATGTTCGCGCAAGGCAGCTTCGACCGGCGGCTGCGTGAACACCATGCTGGGCGTGTAACCGAGCGGATAGGGCTCCGCGACCATGTCGATGCGGCGGATCAGCTGTCCTTTGGCACCGAAATGCTGGGAGGCGGGGAACGGAGCAACGTAAGGCAGCACGCGCTCTGCCGCGCCGAGATTGTCGAGCAGACGCAGGATCTCATGATCGATCGCGATCGCACGCGGCTTGTCATAGACCTCTAGCTGACGGTCGATGGCCAGCGTGCGGATGCCACGGTCGCCAAGAAGACTGGCCGCGATGGCGCCTGACGGGCCGTGACCGATCACGACAACCTGGAAGTCGTTCTGCGGCCGTTCGGGTGAAAGTATCACGCGGCACTCCAGTCGGCATAAGGAACCGCGGTCTGTGCCGCCTTGACGTGATCGGCCTTGGGCGGGGCGATACCCCAGTGATCGGTGCGGCCGGGTGGCCAGACCCATTCCGACGGCCCGCGCACCACATAGCTGTCATCGACCTGCAGAACTTCGGCGGTGTATTCGATGACGATCCCGACCGGATCGATGAAATAGGCAAACACATTGTCGCCGGGGCCGTGGCGGCCGACGCCCCAGGCAATGGGAAAGCCGGCGTCGATCATGCGACCCGAGCCCCGCATCACCGCTTCGAGATCCGGCATCAGGAAGGCGACGTGATTGAGCCCGTTCACGGCAGCGTCGGCGATGACGATGGCGTGGTGGTCGCTGTTGCAGCGAACGAAGGCCATGATCTTCGAGCGGTCGGTGAGACGAAAGCCGAGCGCCTGTTCGTAGAACGCGGCGAGATCATCGACAGCGGTGCTGTTGATGTTGACATGCGCGAGACGCGTCGGCCGGTTGGCCGATGACGGAGCTTCGGCATGTTGCAGGTCGCCATGAACGAAGCGAAGCACGCCGTCACCGGGCGCGCCAATGCTCATGATCGTTCCGCCATCGGGCCCCGGATTCGGAGCCGGGCCTGAGAGCAGCGTGGCCCCGTGTTTCACGGATGCTGCGGCGATCGTTTCGAATTCCGCATCCGAATGCAGCCGGAACGTGATGGCCCTCAGCGCGGGGCGATCGCCCTGCTGCAAGGCGACGACATGGTGATCGGTGCCGCTGGCCCGCAAGTAAGTGACGCCTTCGTGGCGCGTCACGAGGTCGAGTCCCCACACAGATGTGTAGAACTGCTCGGATCGCTGCAGGTCGGGCGTGTCGAGATCGACACTGCGCAGGGCTGTGATCGGGAAATGGGTCATTGCGAAGCCTGCTCGTCAAGGCCAAGGAAACGTCTTGCATTGGCATGAAGGACGAGATTGCGCGTCGCCTCGTCGCCGATCGCTGATGCGGCGCGCGTTGCCGGCGTGCGATCGTGAAATGCGAACGGGTAGTCTGTGCCGAGCATGATCTGCGTCGCGCCGAACTTGGCGATCAGATGCAGCAGCGTCGGGTCGTCATAGACCAGCGCGTCGTAATAGAGCCGGCGTGCCTGCAAGATCGGCGATTCCTGGATGCTCTCCTGCAGCACAGGAAATACCTGATATCCCTCCTGAAGCCGCGGCAGCAGCGAGGCGAGCGTGCCGCCGCCGTGGCTGAACGCCATGCGCAGGCGCGGGTGGCGCAGCAAGAGGTTCGAGGTGATGACGGATGCCGCGGCAAGGCCGACATCGGTCGGATAGGCCAGTACCTGCTGCAACTGCGCGGGGCCGACGAGGCGATCCATGCCGCAAGGCCGCAGAGCATGGACGAACACCGCCATGTCGAGCTTCTCGACCTCGGCGAAGAATCCGTCGAAGTCGGGAGACCCGATCGGCTTGCCGTTGATGTTGCTGCCGATCTCGATACCCGCAAAGCCGAGTTCGTGCTTCAGCCGATGCAGCTCGGCAATGGCGCGGTCGATGTCCTGCAGCGGTACCGCGCCGAGGGCGACGAGGCGGCCACCGGAATGCATGACCATCTCGGCCATCTGGTCGTTGATGTAGCGGAGGAGATCATTCGCCGCTGCGGGCTCCATCCAATAGGACAGTAGCTCCGGCATCGGCGAAATGGCCTGCACGCCGAGTCCCATCTCCGCCATATCCGTGACGCGCTTGGCGACATCCCAGCAGCGATCCGACACCGTGCGATAGATGCGGCCGGCCATCATCACATGCTTGTGGCAGGGTTTGGCATCCGCCATCGACGGCCAGTCGGCCGGCACCGCCGCGCCCAGGTAGGAAGGGAAGGAGGACGGCACGACATGTGCGTGGACATCGATCCCGCAGCTGCATGGGGAGATGGCGCTCATAGGCACTGTGATCGGGCAATGCGCGGCTGGACAGCTGCGAAAACTGCCGATGCCTCAGGCGCTTGCTGAGCCTTGCCAAACATTGTCGCGCCTCCCGCCAGTCATCTCTCAGGACCTTGGGGAACTAATATCTATAGAAATCGGCTCGTACAATAAAAATTTATAGATTTTTCTGAAATCAGAAAAAGTGTATAGAAATCGAAGCCGACAGGCAGATGATTCCGGGATTGAAGCACGTGGACACAACCTCACTGGAATTGGCTTCGCCGCCGTCCTCGACCCAGGCCAGCACGGTCTATGACCGGTTGCGGGAGGACCTGCTGTCCGGACGGCTCGAGCCGAGCCGGAAACTCCAGATGCGTTTCCTGACCGAGCTGTATCAGACCGGTCAGACGCCGCTCCGCGAGGCGCTCAACCGGCTGACCGCCGATGGTCTGGTGGAGTGCCGCGAGCAGCGCGGATTCTATGTCGCGGATATCAGCCGCAGCGAACTGGCCGAACTGACCAAGACCCGGTGCTGGGTCGAGAGTCTGGCGCTGCGGGAATCCATGGCGGCCTCGACGCCGCAATGGGAGGAGCAGCTTCTGCTCGCGCAACATCGCCTCGGGCGAACCCCGCGCTCGCTCAATGCCGAACACTTCGAAGACAATCCGGAATGGGAGCGGCTGCACCGCGTCTATCACCGCACCTTGATCGGGAATTGCGGTTCGCAGTCTCTGATCGCGTTCTGCGGACAACTCGCCGACCAGCTCTACCGCTATCGGCGTCTGTCGATCCGCAAGGCCTTCCCGTCACGCCATGTGACGGACGAGCATCAGGCGATCATGACTGCAGTTTTGAGCGGCGATGCGGACCACGCCGTGGATCTGCTCACCGCGCATTACAGGCAGACCGCTGAAGTCATTCTCCAGGACAAGCAGATCTTTTCTGAACTGCATGAGGGCGAAGACGCGGCATCGTAGCGGGCACGGACGCAGGCCGAGCAAGCACCTCTGCGGGCATGAAAAAGGCCTCGCGACGCATGCAAGGCCTTGGAAACATGTCTGCAAGATTTGGTAGGCAGAAAATTTGGTAGCGAGGAGTGGACTCGAACCACCGACCCCAGGATTATGATTCCCGTGCTCTAACCAACTGAGCTACCCCGCCACGGCATCCGGAGGGGACAAATTGTCCCCCGGCGAATGCGCGGCATATAAGAAGTCGAGGGACTCGATGTCAAGCAAAGTAGCGCCTGAAATCGGTGCCTGAATAGATGTTCCCGCAACCCGGTCGCCGATTTGGAGATCGGGCAGCTATCGCCGCCCGATCAGGCACTTATGGCCACGTCTAGCCGCCGTCGAAGGCCTTCTTCAGGGCGGCCATGTCGAGTTTGACCATGCCCATCATGGCCGTCATGGCACGCTTGGCGCCCTCGCCATTCTCGCTGGCAAGCATTTCAGTAAAGCCGTTCGGCACGATCTGCCAGGGCACGCCCCAGCGGTCGTTGATCCAGCCACAGGCGTTTGCCTTGCCGCCATTTGTCAAAATGGCGTCCCACACACGATCGACCTCGGCCTGGTCTTCGCAATGGATGGTGAAGGACACGGCCGTGCTGAATGTGGCGGGGCTGCCGCCATTGAGGCCAATGAAGCTTTGGCCGGCCAGCGTGAAGCCGACCACCAGCACGTTGCCTGCTTTGCCGCCGGGATAATCGATCGGGGCGCGCTGCACGCGATCGATGGAGGAATTGGGCACCAGCGAGCAGTAGAATCTGGCGGCTTCCTCGGCCTCGGTCTCGTACCAGATGCAGGGTGAGATCTTTGACATCGCTGCTATCCCTCTCTCGATCAGGCCTGAGCCATCGCAGATTGCGCGGCGGCCATGTCCATCCACATCACTTCCCAGATGTGACCGTCGGGATCCTCGTAGCTGCGGCCATACATGAAGCCGAAATCCTGCGTGGGTGTTGGATCGGCGCTGCCGCCCGCACCCACGGCCTTCGTCACGAGACCATCGACTTCGTCGCGGCTGTCGGCGGAGACGCAGATCAGAACTTCGCTCGACGTCTTCGCGTCGACGATCTTCTTCGAGGTGAACTGACGATACTTGTCATGGGTCAGCAGCATCGCGTGGATGGTGTCGGAGAACACCATGCAGGCGGCGGTGTCGTCGGAGAATTGCGGGTTTTTGGTCGCGCCGACCGCTTCATAGAAGGCGACCGCGCGGGGCAGGTCGGTGACGGGCAGGTTGACGAAGATCATTTTGCTCATCGGATGGCTCCTGTGGGTATACGCTCTGGGCGTTCTCTTTGGTGACTGTCCCGCTTAGGACGCGTGGGCCCGCCGCGATCCGACATCACCGACAAAATTTTCTCAGTTATTTTTGCAGGCGGAATTTCTTGTCCGCCGCGATCAATATGTCAGCCGGGCGATCTCCGCGTGCAGACGGAATGTCGCATGGCTCATCCTGATTGCGAATTGCGGCGGCGGTGAAATCATCGTTGATTGCCAAAGACGCAAGACGCGTTCGCAGTCGGGTCCGGAACATGTCCTTTTCCTGGGTTTGTTCCGGGCTAGACTGAACGACAATAAAAATACAGCCGGTCCGGGCATCACCCCCGGAATCGCAGAGGGAGAAACACATGTTGCAACGCAATCGCCTTGCTATGTCCGCTGCTGTCGCGCTTGCCGCGGCCGCCACCATGTTCGGCGGTGCAGCCCAGGCGCAGGACTATCCGACCAAGCCGATCACACTGATCGTGCCATGGCCCGCTGGTGGCTCCACCGACATCTCGATGCGCGCGATTGCAGACGCCGCGTCGAAACATCTCGGCCAGCCCATCGCCATCGACAACAAGGGCGGCGGCGGCGGCACTGTCGGTCCCGCGACCATGGCGGCGGCTGCGAAGCCGGATGGCTACACCATCTCGCAGATTCCGATCACCGTGTTCCGGCTGCCGCTGATGCAGGAAGTCTCGTGGAATCCGGACAAGGATTTCAGCTACATCATCCATCTCACTGGCTACACCTTCGGCATCACCACCAATGCGGAATCGCAGTTCAAGACCTGGAAGGACGTGGTCGATTTCGCCAAGGCCAATCCCGGCAAGGTGACTTACGCGACGCCGGGCACCGGCACCTCGCTACATGTCGGCATGGAGCAGATCGCGGCACTGGCCGGAATCAAGCTCACGCAGGTGCCGTTCAAGGGCGGTGCTGAAACCAACGCCGCGGTGCTCGGCAATCACACCATGCTGCAGGCGGATTCCACCGGCTGGCGGCCGCTGGTCGATGCCGGCAAGCTGCGTCTGTTGATGGTGTGGACCGACAAGCGGTCGCCGAATTTCCCGGACGCGCCGACGCTGAAGGAAAGCGGCTATCCGATGGTCTATGACTCGCCGTTCGGCATCGCCGGCCCGAAGGGCATGGATCCGACGATCGTCGCCAAGCTGCACGACGCCTTCAAGAAAGCCATCGAGGATACCGCCGTCATCGCGACGCTGGCGAAATACGACATGGTGCCGAACTACAAGAACACCGAGGACTACAAGAAATTCGTTGTCGAGGTCACCAATTCAGAGCGCAAGGTGATCGAGGGAATCGGGTTGGGCAAGAAGCCGAATTGATCGTCGAATAGCGACGTCAGGCGCATGCGATGGGGTTCATCGCATGCGCCTTCATTTCATGTCGATGTCTCGGGACAGAAACGATGACTGACCAAACCCGCCCGCCATTCCGGCTCAACAATTCAGAACTCTGGACCGGCGTGCTCGGCATTGCGCTTGGCGTGTTCGTCATTCGCTCCGGCCTCAAGCTGAAGCTCGGCACCATCAACGATCCCGGCTCCGGCTTCATGCTGTTCTACATTGGCCTGCTGATGTGCGCTTTCGCGCTCACCATCATTCTTGCTTCGGTAACCGAAGGCGGACCGACCTTTGGCTCGCGGTGGGAAGGTGCAAGCTGGGGCAAGCCGGGCGCGATCATCGTCATCCTTTCGGCCTATGCTTTCGCGCTCGAACCGCTCGGCTTCCTGATCTCGACCATTCCGTTGATGCTGCTGCTGTTGCGCGTGATCGATCCCGTGCGCTGGACGCTGGCGATCCCACTCGCGGTGCTGGCGCCTGTTGGTGTGTGGTGGGTGCTGAAACGCGGCCTGCTGATCCAGTTGCCTTCGGGCATGTTTGAAATCGGCTGACGGGAAACACGGATCATGGATGTTCTCGTCAATGTCATGCACGGCTTCGGCGTCGCGCTGCAGCCCGTCAATATTCTCTACTGCTTCATCGGCGTCTTCATCGGTACCCTGGTCGGCGTACTGCCCGGCATCGGGCCGATCTCGGCGATGTCGCTGCTGCTGCCGGTGACGCTGTCCGGCACGCCGGAGTCTGGCATCATCATGATGGCCGGCATCTATTACGGCTCGATGTATGGCGGTTCGACCACGTCGATCCTGGTCAACATTCCCGGCGAGGCGGCATCCGTCGTCACCTGTATCGACGGCCATCAGATGGCGAAGCAGGGCCGTGCCGGTCCGGCGCTTGGCATCTCCGCGCTCGGCTCCTTCATCGCCGGCACTTTTGCGCTGGTGATGCTGATGCTGGTGGCGCCGTCGCTCGCCTCGGTCGCCATTGCCTTCGGCCCCGCGGAATATGCCAGCCTGATGGTGCTCGGCTTGGTCGTGCTGACCTTCCTGACACAAGGCTCGATGGCCAAGGCGTTGCTGATGGCCTGTATCGGCATCGTGCTTGGCCTCATCGGCCTCGACAGCATCACGGCGCAGCCGCGGCTGACCTTCGGCCGGATCGAACTGATCGACGGTATCGGTCTCGTGCCCGTGGTGATGGGCCTGTTCGGGCTCGGTGAGGTGCTACTCAACACCGAGCAGGTCATCAAGCGCGACATCATCAATGCCAAGATCACGCAGCTATTGCCCAACAAGGAAGACTGGAAGGCCAGCGCCGGCCCGATAGGGCGCGGCACCATCCTCGGCTTCTTCCTCGGCATCCTGCCGGGCGGCGGTGCCGTGGTCGCGTCCTTCGCGTCCTATGCGCTGGAGAAGCGGCTGTCGAAACATCCGGAACGTTTCGGTCATGGTGCTATCGAAGGTGTTGCCGGACCTGAAGCGGCGAACAACGCGGCAGCAGGCGGCGCGTTCATTCCGCTAATGACCCTCGGCATCCCGCCGAATGTGGTGATGGCGCTGCTGCTCGGCGCTTTCGTCATTCACGGGCTGCAGCCCGGCCCGCTGCTGATCACCCAGAACCCCGGATTGTTCTGGGGCATCGTTGCCAGCATGTATATCGGCAACCTCATGCTGCTGGTGCTGAACCTGCCGCTGATCGGCATGTGGGTGAAGCTGCTGAAGCTGCCTTACAACGTGCTGTTCCCGCTGATCATCCTGTTCACGATCATCGGCGTTTATTGCAGCAGCAACAATGTGTTCGATGTCTATGTCATGATCGGCTTCGGCGTGATCGGCTACTTCATGCGCAAGTTTGGCTACGAGCCCGCGCCTTTGGTGCTGGCCTTTGTGCTTGGTCCGCTGCTGGAGAACAATCTGCGCAAGTCACTGATCCTGTCGCAAGGCAATCTCATGACCTTCATCGAGCGCCCGATCTCGGCAGCGTGTCTTGCGCTGGCAGTGGTGCTGCTGATCGCGCCGCTGTTGCCTGCACTGCGCAAGAAGCGCGAGATGGTCGCGCTCGACGAGGGCGCGTAGCCGGGAGGCATTTGTCATGGACACTGAACTGGCCAGGACATTCCTTGCAGTTGTGAGCGCCGGCAATTTCGTGACTGCGGCGGAGAAGCTGCATGTCACGCAGTCCACGGTCAGCGCGCGGATCCAGACGCTGGAGCAGTTGCTGCGCGTGACGCTGTTCGTCCGCAACAAGGCAGGTGCGACGCTGACGCCGGCCGGCCGCCAGTTTCAGAAGCACGCGTCCACGCTGGTGCGCACTGTGGAACATGCGCGGCAGGATGTCGGCATTGCGAAAGGCTTCAGTGGGACGCTGACCGTCGGCGGTCGCATCGGGCTGTGGGAGGAGCATCTGCTGCACTGGCTGCCGCTGATGCGCGCGAAACATCCGGATATCGCGATCCGCGCCGAGAGCGCTCTCGAAGCCGAATTGATGCAGGGCCTCGTCGAAGGCAGGATCGATATCGGCGTGATGTATACGCCGCAGAGCCGGCCCGGTCTCAAGGTCGAGCAGTTGTTCGACGAACAGCTCATTCTGGTCTCGACCAGCACGCACAGCGCGCCGGAGCCGCAGCCGGGTTACGTCTATATCGACTGGGGCCCGGAATTCTATGCGCGCCACATGGCGCTGTTTCCGGATTTCGCAGGGCCATCGCTTACGGCCAATATCGGCTGGCTCGGGCTGCAGCATGTGCTGGAGAATGGCGGCTCCGGATATTTCCCGCGCCGCATCGTTGCACCCCAGCTGAAGGCTGGACGGCTGTATGCTGTCGCCGATGCGCCGGAATTTTCGATGCCAGCCTATGTCGTCTATCCCGGCGATCGCGACGATGCGATCATCGCCGAAGCGGTCGCACTCATGCATCGCCTTGCGCATGACGCAGCCAACAAAAAGCCCGCGCCTGCAGGGCAGGCGAGGGCGCCGAAACGTCCGGCAAGGCGGACGTGATGCGGGGCGGAGGCGCGGCTAGGTGCCGGACGGATATCCCGATGTCGCAACGATGGCCGCGATCTGATCGGCGCTGTGCCGGGAACGCTTGGTGGCTGTCAGGCGTGCGATGATCGCCGCAGCAAAGGCGAACAGCGCGAGAGCGACCGATACGTCGGGGTGGACGATCGTTTTCATGGTCGGCTCCTGCATCATCGAGGGGCGGTATCGCTCTTCGGGTTCCTTTGAGCGTAGGACTGCCATGAATTTTGACAAACGAATATTATTGATGCTTGCAATCGAATTTATCGATTTTAAATCGTCCCGAGCCGAATGACGTCGCAATCGTCGGAAGGACGGCGTCTTGCACTTTGCGGAATGCAAAGATTCCGAGGCAGACACCCGCGGCCACTGCAACAAGGATGTGATCATGCGCGCAGCCGTCAGTGCTGCTCGCGATTCAAACTGCGTGCGAGAAACAGGATATCGCGATGTGTGATGAAGCAGAGCTGGCCGTCGACGTGATCGCCAGCGCGCTCGTTGCAGTGAGACAAGGCCGCCGCGCCTAACGCATGCGATGGGATGCAATTGATTCAATGCGAGGACGAACAACGCGCGCTCGACAAATATCAGCCGCAGATTCGTCCGATTAAAGATTCACGCTCCGGCGAAATGAGTGGGGGCTGCATCATGGCGTTTGTCGGACCTGAATTTCCCATCAACTCCACCACCGCTAATGATCAGGCGGGCGCAACCCAAACGCTGTTGTCCGACGGACGTATTCTTGTCACATGGACTGCGACGGACGCTAGCGGTCATCAGCCGCATACAATTCAGGGACACTATTTGTCGGCGGACGGTACGCCTCAAGGACCCGATTTTCAGATCACGATCGATCGGAGCGGAGATCCGGGAGCGCCTTCGGTCACTGCGCTCTCCGACGGCCGCGCCTTTGTCGCATGGCAGTCCTATATCGCCGCCGACAATGTCACCGAAGTTCGCGGCACCCTCATCGATGCGGAGGGGCATCCCGTTGCAGATATGGTGGTCAATTCATCGACGGCAATTTCGCCGCAGATGCCTTCCGTCACGACGCTTGCCGATGGCCAGGTCTTGCTGACCTACGTGTCCGCGGATGGCGGGGATCCGAAATATCTTGGCGATATCCGCGGGAGGATCCTCCACGACGACGGGACCGTTGCTGTCGACGATTTCACCGTGAATACGACCACCTGGGGGACGCAATATGATCCGAAGGTGACGGCGCTGTCCGACGGGCGGGCGTTCGTCACATGGAGGTCGTACGATCCCGACGAGGGGCGCTACAACGTCTCCGCCCAGTTCGTGAACCCCGATGGCAGCGCGAGCGGGCCGGATTTTCGCATCCTGGCGGGGGCCCAGTTCAATCAGAGCGACGCGTCTGCCGCGGTTCTCGCGGATGGACGCATTCTCGTGGCCTGGACCGCGCAGGAACCGGATGGTGACAGCAACATTCATGCGCGCCTGCTGAACCCGGACGGATCCGTGGTTGTGTCCGATAATATCGTCAATGCGAATTTTGACGGCGGTCAGGATTCCCCGTCGATCGCCGCGCTACCGGATGGTCGCGCCGTCATCATCTGGCACGCCACCGATCCCGTCACAGGAGCCAGTGATCTCTATGGTCGCCTGCTGATTCCGGGCGCTTTCCCGATCGGCAACGATTTCCTCGTTAATTCGGCAGGTGGCCTGGCGGAAACCGGACCGCATCTCCTGACATTGTCAGATGGACGTATTCTCGCGACCTGGACCTCGTTTGAGCAGGGATCGGCTGCAGACGACATCCACGGCCGCATCATGTCGTTCAACACGATCACGAATGGTACGCCGGGCGATGACGTGCTCCCCGGCACCGCGGATAACGATATCATTCACGGCGGCGATGGTCGCGATACAATTCATGGCGCGGCGGGAAATGACGTCCTGCATGGCGACGGCGGCAACGACTTTCTCTACGGCGATGCGGGCAATGATTTTCTGTTCGGCGGCGATGGCGACGACCGCATGTGGGGCGGTGACGGCAATGACATTTTCGTCGGCGGCAAGGGCGCCGATGCTTTCGCCGGCGCGTCCGGCATCGATACGGTGCGCTACGAGACATCGTCTGCCGGTATTCATGTCGATCTGACACTCGGTACGGGCAGCGGTGGCGATGCGGCCGGTGACAGTTTCAGTTCGATCGAGATCGTCATTGGTAGTCGCTTCGACGACACGTTGATCGGTGACGGTGCCGCCAACACGTTGTCAGGCGGCAGCGGCAAGGACGTTCTGGACGGTCGCGACGGCAATGACGTGCTGGATGGCGGCGAGGGCAACGATGCCCTGACCGGCGGTGCGGGCAATGACATCCTGCACGGCGGTGCCGGTAACGATCAGCTTTGGGGCAATGCGGGTGACGATATCCTCGCCGGTGGCGCAGGTGCCGATGTGCTTGCTGGCGGCGCCGGCAACGATACGGCGGACTACAGCACGTCGATCGCCCAGGTGAATATCAATCTCGCGACAGGTGTCATTCAATGGGGAGATGCAGAGGGCGACAAACTCAGTTCGATCGAAAATCTGATCGGGAGCGGGACCATGGACCTGCTAACGGGTGACGCAGGAGACAATCGCATTTCCGGTGGCGGCGGGAACGATCTGATCGATGGCGGCGGCGGAAACGATAGTCTTGATGGCGGCAGCGGCAACGATACGCTCACAGGCGGGCTCGGCGCCGACATCTTGACCGGCGGAGCCGGCGCGGACAGTTTTGTATTCAAAGCTGTGCAGGACAGTCTGCCCGGAGCTGCCGATCAGATCACCGACTTTTCGTCGATCATCGCAGACACGGCCGACTGGATCGATCTGTCGGCAATCGATGCCAACAGCAAGGCCGCCGGCGATCAAGCGTTCGCCTTCGTCGGAAGCGCCGCTTTCACACATATCGCCGGCGAATTGCGCTTCGCCGATCATCTTCTTCAGGGCGATGTCGATGGCGATGGTGCGGCCGACTTCGCGGTTCAGGTGAACAGCGCCGTCTTGAAGGCAGGTGACTTCGTCTTGTGATGTCCGCGATGTGAGTGTTGTCGCGCGGCCACCGGCGTCGCGGGCCGCTTTCGCGTTACGCTGCGGTCGACGTCCGCGACGTGACGCCGGGCATCAGCTGAAACGGTTGCTCGATCACGATGCTCGGGCAACCCAGCGACGCCGCGACCTGGCTGGTCGAGGCGACCACCGCATGGTCGATCTGCGAGCCGGGAATCTGGGCCACGATCAGCTGCGCGATGCAGAGCTGTTTGGTGCCGCGCAGGTCGAGATCGACCCGGTAGGCAAATAGCGCGTGGACGATGTCGCGCCGGTCGCGGATCACGATCAGCCCGTTGTCGCCGCCGTCGGCATCGGTTCGCCGGCGCACGAAATCCAGCCATGTGTCCAGCGTAACGCTGGCATCGTGCAGATAGACGAGCGGATAGGCCGCGCGAGCGTCCGCCCAAGTCATTGGTTGCGCCTGATATTCCTCATTCATCGCCGGATTCCCGCATGGCTCGCGAAATTGGCGGGGATGGGCCGGTTCGGCATTGATATGGGTCAAAGCGTCCACGATTGATCCATGTCAAATGGTGTAGAGTGATTTTCAAGACCTGCCACATATGACCAAACCGAAGATGGACAGTGCCATGACCTTCGCGGAACCAGCGGCCGAGACCTGTGCCGGAGAGCGCGACTGCAAGCACGGTCGCAGCACCAACGGCTGCGACGATTGCAAGGTGCGCCTGTTCAGCGTCTGCGGCGCATTGGAACCGGCGGAACTCGACGAGCTCGATCGCCTCAGCCAGGTCAAGAATTTCCCGGCCAAGGCCATGCTGTTCGATCAGGGCGCGCTGGCCGGTAGCGTGTTCAACGTGACCGAAGGCATCGTCCGGCTCTACAAGTCGCTGCCTGATGGCCGTCGCCAGATCGTCGGCTTCGCGCTGCCCGGTGACTTCCTCGGACTTGCGCTGATGGACCGCTACGGCGTCGCCGCCGAGGCCGTGACGTCGGTGCGCGTCTGCCGTTTCTCCCGCGCCCAGTTTCTCAGCTATGTCGATGGCAAGCCGCACCTGCTGCGCCGCCTGCATGAATTTGCCGGCCATGAACTCTCGCTCGCGCAGGACCAGATGCTGCTGCTCGGCCGTCGCACAGCCGATGAGAAGGTCGCCGCCTTCCTGCTGAACCTGCAGGCGCGCTATGGCCGCATCGGCGCGATGTCGGTGAACGTGCCGCTGCCCATGAGCCGCCAGGACATCGCCGACTATCTCGGCCTGACCATCGAAACCGTCAGCCGCACGCTGACCAAGCTCGCCAAGGAAAAGACCGTGCTGGTGGTGCCCGATGGCGTGCGGCTGCTGTCCACCGACCGGCTGGATCAGCTCGCCGCGGCGTAATGCGGCGCTGCATTTTGATGCAGCTCAAGGAGAGCGTGTCCTTCCGCGCTCACAACTCTTCTCCGTTACTCAAGGAGAAGAGATATGCCTTTCGACAGTATGCTGGTCGCCGCCGCCGTGGTCACGATGTTCGTCTGCTTCGCCCTGCCGCTGGCCTGGGTCTCGCGCCGGACCTTCGGGCAGTCCTGAGCCCTTCGGCGGCATGCCGGTGCCCCTCATAACCGGCTGATTTGTCCTCCAAAACATGCCATGAGTCCTGACCCCCGCGACGGCTGCGCCGCGTCTGGGCTCTTGGTGTGCGAAGGAGAACAAATGGCTGCTCATGTGAGTCCGCTGGCCGGCAAAACAATCGATCCATCCCTGCTGGTCAACGTGCCCCGGCTGGTGACGGCCTATTTCGCTGGCAAGCCGGATCCGTCCATCCCCGCCCAGCGCGTCGCTTTCGGCACCTCCGGCCATCGCGGCTCCGCGCTCCATAATTCCTTCAACGAGAACCACATCCTCGCGGTCAGCCAGGCGATCTGCGATTACCGCAAGGGCGCCGGCATCGACGGTCCGCTGTTCGTCGGCATCGACACCCATGCGTTGGCTGAACCGGCACTGGTCAGCGCGCTGGAAGTCTTCGCCGCCAATGGCGTGCATGTGCGGATCGACCAGGACGGCGGTTATACGCCGACGCCGGTGATCTCCCACGCCATCCTCACCTACAACAAGGGCCGCTCGTCCGGTCTGGCCGATGGCGTCGTGGTCACGCCGTCGCACAACCCGCCGGAAGACGGCGGCTTCAAATATAATCCGCCGAACGGTGGCCCGGCCGATACCGACATCACCGGTATCATGGAGAAAGCTGCCAACGGCTTCCTTGAGAACGACATGGCTGGCGTCAGGCGCATCCCGATCGCGCGCGCCCGCAAATCCGAATTCGTGAAGCGCTACGATTTCATCACGCCCTATGTGACCGACCTCGCCGATGTCGTCGACATGGAGGCGATCCGCGCATCAGGCGTCAAGATCGGTATCGATCCGCTCGGCGGCGCGGGCGTACATTACTGGCAGCCGATCATCGAGCGCTACAAGCTCGATGCGACCATCGTGAATACCGCGATCGATCCGACCTTTCGCTTCATGACGCTGGACTGGGACGGCAAGATCCGCATGGACTGTTCGTCGCCCTATGCGATGGCCAAGCTCATCGGCATGCGCGACCGGTTCGATGTCGCTTTCGCCAACGACACCGATGCCGACCGCCACGGCATCGTCACCCGCACCGGCGGCTTGATGAATCCGAACCATTATCTCGCGGCGTCCATCGACTATCTGTTCGCGCACCGTCCGAACTGGCGCAAGGATGCGGCGGTGGGCAAGACCATCGTCTCCAGCGCCATCATCGACCGCGTGGTGAACAAGCTCGGCCGCAAACTGGTCGAGACGCCAGTCGGCTTCAAATGGTTCGTCAATGGTCTCGTCGATGGTTCGTTTGGCTTCGGCGGCGAGGAGAGCGCCGGTGCGTCGTTCCTGCGCAAGGACGGCACGGTCTGGACCACCGACAAGGACGGACTTATTTTGGGCCTGCTCGCCGCCGAGATCACGGCGGTGACCAAGGAAAATCCGAGCCAGCGCTTCGAGAAGCTCACGCAGGAATTCGGCGTGCCCTATTACGAGCGCATCGATGCCGCGGCGGCGCCCGAGCAGAAGAATGTGCTGAAGAAGGTCACGCCGGAGCAGATCGGCATGAGCGAACTCGCCGGCGATGCGGTGACCAAGACCGAAAGCAAGGCAGCCGGCAACGATCAGTCGTTCGGCGGCATCAAGGTCTCGACCGCCAATGGCTGGTTCGCGGCGCGGCCGTCCGGCACCGAGGATGTTTACAAGATCTATGCGGAGAGTTTCCGCAGCGAGGATCACCTCAAGCAGATTCAAAGCGACGCGCAGGCGGCGATCTCGAAGGTGTTTGCGAAATAGCCTCACGCGCAACCTCACACTCGTCGTTCCGGGGCGCGCGGCACGCGCGAACCCGGAACCTCATGGTGCTTGGCACGATCAGAGAGCCACAGGATGAGGTTCCGGGTTCGCTCGCAAGAGCGAGCGCCCCGGAACGACGAGTATGTTTCTCAATGCCCGCTCGTTCGCCACCGTAGCAGTCGCTGTTCGACCATCGACATCGCCAGCGCGGTCACATAGCCGATCATGCCGAGCAGGATGACGCCGGCGAACAGATCCGCCGAACGAAACGCGCGCGCCGAGAGCAGCACCCAGTGGCCGAGGCCGTCGAGCCCCGCGAGGATTTCGCAGACCACTGCCAGGATCAGCGACACGGTCAGGCTGAGCCGCATGCCGGAGATGATATCGGGACTGGCAGATGGCAGAGCTATCTTGAAGATCACCGCGAGGCGCGACATATGCAGCGAGCGCGCGACCTCATAGAGACGCGGCTCTACTGCGCCGAAGCCGTGAACGGTCGCAAGCAGCATCGGCCAGATCGCGCCGAAAGCGATGACAAACAGTGCCATGCCCTGGGTCAGTCCGAACAGAGCGATGGCGACGGGAATGATCGCAGATACGGGTAGTGGCCGCAGGAATTCCAGCGACGGAGCGACATAGCTGCGCATCGCCTTGGACGAGCCGATCATGGCGCCGAGTGCGATGCCGACGACGGATGCGACCAGCCAGCCATAGAACATGTGTTCGAGGGTGCCGATCGTCTTGTCCAGCAACGTGCCATTGCTGAAGCCGCGCATCAGCGCGGCCCAGGCGCGATCGGGGCCCGGCAGGAACACCGGCGAGACCAGTTTCAGATTGGCGATCAACTGCCACAGCGCGATCAGGCCTGCAGCCACGGCGAAGCTGGCAAGGCGCCAGAGGGTGAGTGCCCAGTTCATCGGACTTCTCCCGCCAGCGCTGCGGGGCCAAACAGATGCTGCTGCGCTGCCAGCAATCCGGCATTGAGCGCATAGCCGATCAGGCCGATCCACAGCAGATAAGCGAGCATCAGGTCCGGGCGCAATGCTTGCTGCGCAATCATGATGCCGGCGCCGAGCCCGATGGGATTGATCGCGATTTCCACGGTGACGGCGACGATCAGCGCGATGCCGGCGGCGAGGCGGAAGGCGAGAAAGATGCGCGGCAGTGCGGCGGGAATGATGATCTTGCGGACGCGGTCGCCTGGCGATAACCGCAGCGCGCGGGAGACTTCGATCAGTCGCGGCTCGATGCTGCGCACCGCCGCGCGGCTGAGGATCAGGATCGGCCACACACAGGCAAAGGCGACGATCACAATTTCCATGCGATAGCCGAAGCCGAGCGCGATCAGCGCGATTGGTAGCAGCGCGATGGAGGGGATCGGCCGCAGGGATTCGATGGTGACTTCCATCAGCCGATCCAGCGGCTGGAAGATACCGAGTGCAATTCCGAGGAACAGGCCGATGGCGCCGCCGACCACGAGGCCGGCAAAGGCCGAAGCCAACGTGTCGCGCGTCGCCGCCAGGATCGAGCCGTCGCCGAACGCCTGAAACAGCGCCAGCACCACGGCGCTCGGCGGCGCCAATGCATCGCTGTGGATATCGACGGAGCGCGCCCAGATTTCCAGCACGATGAGCAGGCTCATCGGAAGGATCGCCGCTTTCAGGCGCTCGGACCTCATGCTTCCGATGCCTTGATGAAGTCGAACAATTCGCGGCGCAGCCGCAGGAATTCCGGGTTCTCGCGCGTGGTCAATTGATCGCGCGGGCGCGGCAGGTTGATCGGAAGATCGATGCCGATGCGGCCGGGATGCGGCAGCAGGCCGACCACGCGGTCGCCCAGATAAATGGCTTCTTCGAGATCATGAGTGACGAAGATCACCGTGGCCTTGCTGGCATCGAGCAGTGACAGGACCTCGTCCTGCAGACCCTGCCGCGTCATGGCATCGAGCGCGCCGAACGGCTCGTCCATCAGCAGCGCTTTCGGTTCCTGCGCCAGACATCGCGCGATCTGCAGCCGCTGCTGCATGCCGCCGGACATCTCGGCGGGATATTTCGCGGCGTGATGGGGCAGCCCGACTTTTTTCAACAACTCGTCAATGCGGGCCGGGCGTTGTGCTTTGGGCATACCGATCGTTTCGAGCGCGAGTGCGACATTGCCGGCGGCGGTGCGCCATGGCAGCAGTGCCTTGCCGTAATCCTGAAACACGATGGCGACATCGCGCCGCGGCGCACGCATGGGCTCGCCGTCGAAGCTGACATGTCCGGATGTCGGTTGGTACAGGCCGGCCGCGAGGCGCAGCGCCGTCGTCTTGCCGCAGCCGGAGGCGCCGATGATGCAGAGGAACTCGCCGGGCTTCACGTCGAGGCTGACGTTTTCGATGATCGTCTTGCCGCCGAGATCCAGCGTGACACGGGAAAACGCGATCTGCGATTTTTCGGGCTGAACCGTCGGCATGTCCCGGCGAAGAGCAATGGAAGTCATCGCACTCAATCTCCCTGTCCGGGCGGATAGACGTAAGCGAGCGTCGAGTGCAGATGCGACGTCAGCATGGCCTGCGCAGGGCCAGTTTCGCGCGCAAGCACGCGATCGGCCAGAAGCTGATGGGCTGCGACAAAGCGGCTACCGCTGTCGAAGCCGCGCATCATCACCCTGCGGTAGCGATAGGCCTGATCGTAAAGTTCCGAATGCGCCGCGAGCAGGCGCTTCGACCCGCAGGCCGCCAGCAATGCGGTGTGAAACCCTTTATGGAGCTTGTCGAAATCCGGCGCTCCTTCGCGGAATTCATCGCCGGTCCGGTCGATATGCCTGCGCATCTGGTGAAGCGCGCCGAGGATGCCAGCCTCCCAGGCATCGTCGCCATGTTCGATGGCCAGCCGCAGCGCCTCCATCTCCACTACGCTACGCATCCGTGTGATGTCGGCCAGATCCTCCCGGCTGATGTCGGCGACGCGAAAACCGCGCTGGCCGATGCCGATAATCAGGCCGCGTGAGATCAGGCGCGACAGTCCTTCGCGCATCGGCGTGGCGCCGATCTCGTAACGTTGCACGAGATCGACGATGCCAAGCCGCGTGCCTGGCGCGAGATTGCCGGCAATGATGTCATGTTGGAGCAATGTCGCTGCACGCTCGCTCAGCGTATCCGAGCCGGAGACATCGATTGGACTGCTAAGGGGCTGGCCCGCCATTCAGTTTGACCTATTTCAGAATCAGTTTGTTGAGATCGAGTTTGGTCTCCAGCATTTTCTGCGAGGACATGACGTCGATCCACCATGCCAGTTGCTCGGGCTTCAGCACCGGCTCTGACTTGTTCGGCGGCGATGCCTTCACCAGTTCGATGGTCTGTTTGGTGAATTTGGCGATTGCGGCCGAGGTTTTATCCTTATCGCTGTTCACGATCGCCGCGCCTTCGGCGATGGAAGCGCGGAATTTCCTGACGGTGTCGGGATTCTTCTCGGCCCATTCGCGCGAGGCCGCATAGAAGATGATCGGCTCCGTGCGCTCGAGCTCCGACGCGTAGCGCGCGCCGATGCTGCCGCTGCCGGCCGCAAGCATGCGCGATACCGTGGGCTCGGCGGTCAGCACGGCATCGACACCGCCGGACTTGATGATGTCGGGCATGGTCGGGAAGGTCACTTCGACGAAATTGACCTTCCTGGGATCGACGCCCTTGTCGACCAACCATTTGACGAACAGCACATGAAGAAACGCACCGAGGCCCGGCGCGCCGACCTTCTTGCCGATGAAATCCTTCGGCTCCTTGATCGTAATGCCGTTACGCACGAAGGCGGTGATATTGGCGTTCGATGTCGGGCTCATCACCGTTGCGCCGGCGACCGCGACGAGATCGAGGCCGCCGTCGGCAGCCTGCAGGAAGACGGTGGAGGTCGGACCGCCGATCTGGATCGAGCCGGACAGAATGGCCGCCGGGATATTGGAGTTGATGCCGATGGGGATCATCTCGGCATCGAGCCCGTGCTTCTTGAAGATGCCTTCATCCACCGCGACCATCGCCGAGGCGCAGTCCGTTGTTGCAGTGCAACCGATCTGGAGCTTGGTCTGGGCATGCGCGGTGCCCGTCACAGCGAGCGTGGCCAATAGGGCTGCCACCATCCACCTGGTCATCGTCGTCTCCCTCACCGAGCATTTTTCGATCCTGAAGCAATCTTTTCGATCGCCTCTTGTTTATCGATATTTTTTTTGATCATATATTTTATCGAAGAACAAAAGCAAGTGGGAGACGCCAGTGAAGCTCGCGACATTTCGTGCCAATGGCCAGGAAAACGGCCAAGCCAAGGTCGGCGTGGTGCACACCAACGATACCAAACTGTTCGATCTCGCCGCCGCGGCGGGCCGCAATGGCGGAAATCCCGCCTTCGGGTCGATGCTGGCGCTGATCGATGCCGGCGAAGCCGCGCTGGATGCAGCCCGTGGCCTGGTCGACAAGCTTGCAAGCGACGCCTCGCTGTCCGTGAATGTCGCCGGTACAGACATTCTCGCACCGCTACCCGAGCCGCGGCAGATGCGCGATGGCATGTCGTTCCCGCTGCATATCCGACAGTCGCCGCGCGGCCAGTTGAAGCTGGCCGCCCGTGCGAAGGGGGACATGGAAGAACTGGCACGGCTGGAAGCCGAGCCGCTCGGCGAATTGCCCGAAGTGTATCGCCGTCAGCCGATCTACTACATCACCAATCGCTTCAGCGTGCGCGGTACGAGTACGACGGTGAAGTGGCCGCGCTACAGCAAGGTGATGGACTACGAACTCGAATTCGGCATCGTCACCAAAAACAAGGGCGCGAATATTTCTGCGGCCAAGGCGAAGGATCACATCTTCGGCTACACCATCTTCAACGATTTCTCTGCGCGCGACGCGCAGCGGCTGGAGATGGAAGGCCGGCTCGGTCCTGCGAAGGGCAAGAGTTTCGACGGCGGCAATGTGCTGGGGCCGTGGATCGTCACGCCCGATGAGATCGGCGATCCCTACAAGCTCAAGATGGAATGCCGCGTCAACGGCAAGGTGCGCTCGTCCTCGACCAGCGAGGGCATGCTGTTCTCCTTCGAGGAGATCATCGCCCATGTGACGCAGGACGAGACGCTGATGCCTGGCGAATTCATCGGCTCCGGCACCGTCGGCAATGGCTGTGGCCTCGAACTCGGCTGGTATCTCGAACACAATGACGAGATCGAACTCGAGGTCGAGAAGATCGGCGTGCTGAAGAACAAGGTGGTGCGGCAGGATATGTAACGCACCTGCCTCTCCACGTCATTGCGAGGAGCGAAGCGACACGGCAATCCAGAAGGCCACAAGCGCAGACTGGATTGCTTCGTCGCAAGGGCTCCTCGCAATGACGACCGATAGGGTCAAACATACGAACGAAAATCGAGGAAATCCCATGCCCCGTCGCCTCATCGACATCTCCGTTCCCCTGCAGAATGACGTCCCCGCCGATCCGCCGGGCAATCATCCCACCATCAATTATGTTGATCACCAGCAGGGCCTGCCGCGGATGCTGCAGTTCTTCGATGGGCTGAAGGCCGAGGATCTGCCGGACGGGCAGGGCTGGGCAGTGGAGCTGGTGCAGCTCTCGACCCATAACGGCACGCATCTCGATGCGCCCTATCATTTCCATCCCACCATGAATCGCGGCGAGCGGTCATGGACCATCGACGAAGTGCCACTGGACTGGTGTTTGCAGCCCGGCGTGAAGCTCGACTTCCGGCATTTCCCCGATGGCTATGTCGCGACGGCCAAGGACGTCGAGGACGAGCTGAAGCGCATCGGCCATACGTTGAGCCCGCTGGAGATCGTTGTCGTCAATACGTCTGCCGGCGTCAAATACGGCCAGCAGGACTATGTCATCTCCGGCTGCGGCATGGGCTATGAAGCCACCATGTATCTGCTGGAGCGCGGCGTGCGCCTGACCGGTATCGATGGCTGGAGCTGGGATGCGCCGTTCGTCTACACCGCAAAGAAATATGCCGAGACGAAAGATGCCAGCCTGGTCTGGGAAGGCCACAAGGCCGGCCGTCATATCGGCTATTGCCACATCGAGAAGCTGCACAATCTCGAACAACTGCCGTCCACCGGCTTCATGGTGTCGTGCTTCCCGGTGAAAATCGAGAAGGCATCGGCGGGGTGGACAAGGGCGGTAGCGATTATTGATAGTTGAACATCGCGAGCGCCAGCGCTGCCCCACACTGTCTTTCCGGGGCGCTCGCTCTTCGCGAGCGAGCCCGGAATCCCGACGTGTTCATCACCCGACTACTTCGAGATTCCGGGTTCGCGTGCGCGAAGATGCGCTCGCGCCCCGGAATGACGAGTGTGTGGGGCCAGCGCCGCAAGCGCTACTGCCCTACACCGCCGCCGCTTCCTCGTGCCCGAAATACGCCCGCTCCAGCCGCTGCGGCAGGTTCGCTTCCGTTGTCGCGGCTTCCAGCACGATACGCCCCTGCGACAGGGCATAGACGCGATTGGCGGCGGCGAGCGCTTTCTCCACCAGTTGCTCCACTAGCAGTACGGCGGTGCCTTGTTTCCGCAATTGCGCGATCACCGTCAGCACGCGGTCGACCAGCACCGGCGAGAGGCCTGCAGATGGTTCATCCAGCATCAGCAGCCGCGGGCGCCGCACGAGGCCCTGTGCCACCACCAGCATCTGCTGTTGTCCGCCCGAGAGTGACGCTCCGCGCTCATTGCGCTTCTCGGCAATCTCCGGAAAGAACGACAGCGCCTCATCGACACGCGCGTTGCGTTCGCCGCGCGGCAGGTCGTAGGCCGCGAGCAGCAGGTTTTCGGTCACGGTCTGCTGCGTGAACACGCGGTGGCCCTCGATCACATGCACCAGTCCGGCGCGCGCCGCCTCGCGCGGCGTTCCGTTGCTGATGTCGCGGCCATCGAAGCGAACGCTCGCCGTATTGACCGGCAGCAGGCCGGAGATGGCGCGCAACAACGTCGATTTGCCGGCACCGTTGGGGCCGAGCAATGTCACCACTTCGCCGGCGGCGATATGCAGGTCGATGCCATGAAGCACGCGGATCTTGCCATAGCCGGATTCCAGCGCGGTGACCCTGAGCAGTGGTTCAGCCTCCGAGGTAAGCACTGACGACCTCCTTGTGAACGCGGATTTCGGCGGGGGTGCCGGCGGCGAGGATCTTGCCGAGGTTCAGCACCGTGACCTGATCGCAGATGTCGAAGATCAGGTCGGCGTGGTGCTCGACCAGCAGCACGCCGGTGCCGCGGCGGCTGATCGCCTTGATCAACGCGCCGAGCCGCCTGATCTCGTCGCTGGAGAGGCCAGCGGCAGGTTCGTCGAGCAACAGGAAGTCCGGCTGCAGCATCAACGCCCTGGCGATCTCGATGAAGCGCAGCTCCGAGTGTTGCAGGCGATCGGCGCGGACATCGGCCAGCGCCTCCAGCCCGACGACGCCGAGCATGGCGCGCGCCTGTGCGGTCAGCTTGCGTTCGTCGCGGTGATGCCGCGGCAGCGACAGCAGCGCCTCGGCAAATGTCGCTTCGCCCTCGATGGTGCCGCCGACCATCACATTCTCGAGCACCGAGGCTTCGCCGATCACGCGGGGCGTCTGGAAGGTGCGGGCGATGCCCTTGCCGGCTCGCAGCTCCGGCATGCCCGGCGGTAGCGCATCATCGCCGAGCGTGATGGTGCCGCCTTTTGCGGCGTAATAGCCGGAGATCACGTTCAGCGTCGTGGTCTTGCCGGAGCCGTTGGGGCCAATGAGGCCATGGATCTGACCGGGTTTCACATCGAGATCGAGCCCGTCGATGGCCCGCACATTGCCGAAGGTGAGCACCACATCGCGCAGTGTCAGCGTCTTGGTGGTGGCAGTCTTGCGCAGCACCTCCGACAGTCCGGCGATGCGCGGCACGATGGCGCGGTTGCTGGCAAGCGGCCGGCGGCTCTTGAAATCCAGCAGCGCCGCGATGCCGCCGGGCATCACCAGCACGATCAGCAGTAGCAGCACCGCATAGAGAAAGGTCGACCACGCCGCGAGCGGAGCTGCGATCTCCGGCAGGATGGTGAGAATGATGGTGCCGAGCATCGGGCCCAAGATCGAGCCGCGGCCGCCGATCAGAATGGCGATGAAAAACAGGACCGAGAGATCGAAGGTGAACGCGTCCGGCGTGATATAGGTCTGCAGGCTGGCGAACAGCCCGCCGGCAAAGGCCGCCATCGCGCCGGCGAGCAGGAAGATCGACACCAGCAGCTTCGGCTTCGAGATGCCGGTGGCTTCCGCCGCCACATCCGCATCGCGGATCGCGATCAGTGCGCGGCCAAACCGGCTATAGGCGATATTGGCGCTGAGCCATGTCGCCACCGCCGCGAAGCCGATGCACAGATAATAAAAGCCCCATGGCGTGTTGAACGGCGCGGAGAATTCCGGGCCGACGATGCCGATACCGCCGCCGGTGACGCTCTGCCAGGCCAGCGCGATCTGCGTCACGATGGTGGCGAAGCCGAGTGTGGTCATGGCGAAGTAGAAGGTGCGCAGCCGCATCGCCGGCAGGCCGACGATGACGCCGAACACGGCGCCGACGCAGCTAGCGATGATCAGGGCGCCATAGATCGGCACCGGCGGCAACACATTCCCGGCAGCGAGCACGCTGGTCGTGTAGGCGCCGAGCGTCAGCAGCGCCACATAGCCGATGGCAAGATGACCGGCGAAGCCGACCACGAGATTGAGTCCGGCGACCAGCACCCAGTAGATCGCGGCGCGGGTGCCGATCAGCGCCCAGTAGTCGTTGCTGACGAAAGGCAGGATCATCGCCAGCGCGAACACGCCGAGGAACGGCAGCAGCGCGGGCAACACCGAATGCTTCGTCGTGGTCTCGCGCGATGTCGGAATATCGGTGATCGCCGTCATCACACCCTCCGCGCCGTTGCGGAGCCGAACAGGCCCGAGGGCGCTGCAAGCAATACGATGATGAAGATCGCGAACACCGCGACGGACGAGAAGATGCCGCCGACCAGGAAGTTCGCGGCTTGCTGAAACAGGCCGAGCGCGAGCCCGCCGATCAGCGCGCCGCGATTGTTGCCGAGGCCGCCGAGTGCCACCGGCACGAAGCCGTAGAAATTCAACAGCGCGCCGTTGGCGAAGAAGGCCAGCATCAGCTCGCCGCCGGCAAAGCCAGCGACGCCGCCGATCACGCCGGCGAGGGCATAGCTCGCCACGCGCAGGTTGCGCTCAGGCAGGCCGAGTGCACGCGCCGCGAAATTATCCTCGGCGATGGCCATGAAGGCATGGCCGACCAGCGTGCGGCGATAGAGATATTCGAGGCCGAGAATGGTGAGGCCGCAGGCCACAACAGGGAGCCAAAACTTTTCGTCCCACACGCCGGTGCCGAGACCGACGATGCGCGGGAAGGGCTGCGGCTCGGTGCCCCATTTGATCGCCGTGACCTGCTGGATCATCAATGCGAGCGCCAGCGTCGACAGCACATAGAGATGCTGTTCGAGGCTTTTGAGCACCGGCCGCACCGCAACGAATTCGGTGATGACGCCGATGATCGCGCAGGCGATCAGTGTGAGGGCGAAGCCGACCAGGGTCGGCATCCCCATTTTCAGCATGAACAGCGAGCCGAACACGCCGCCGAGCATCGCGAGCTGCCCGGCGGTGAAGCTCATCACCCGCGAGGTCGAGAACATCGTGTTGTAGGTGATGCCGACGAGCGCATAGATTGCGCCCGCTGCGAGGCCTGAAGCTATGATCGAGCCGAGCATGTGTGTCGTCCTCGCGCCGGCTTATGAGTAGCCGGGGGCGAGGGCGAAGGTGCCGTTCTTGGCCGAACGCGCTTCCGACATGACGATCTCGTCGGTCGGATAGCCGTTATGCTGGGTGGGTGAGAACGAGTAGTTGCCGAAATAGCCGGGATATTTCGACAGCGAGTTCCAGTATTTGACGATGCCCTCGCTGTCGGTCGATCCGCTGGCCTCGACAGCCCTGGCGATCAGCTCAACCGCGTCGATACCGCCGGCGATCCACCACAGCAGCGTGTCGTTGAGCGGCACCTTGGCCTTGTTCAGGCGATCGACGAGATCCTGACTCTTCGGCGGCAGTTTGCCGGCTGAATCGTAACTGCAGCTCTTGTAGCCGATGGCGTAGACCTTCTCCCAGTTGGCAGGCTTCTCGATCAGGCTGGCGAGTTCGCCGGATGCCAGCGACGGATGACCGACAAAGGCAACGTCCCAGTTCATGGATGCGCGGGTGTTGAACATGCGCGCTTCCATGCCGGTGGACACGCTCCACACCACGATGACCTGCGCAGCGGCATTCTTGGCGCGCAGCATGTCCGGCGTCATGTCGGACTGGGTCGCGTCGATATTGGCGCTGTAGACCACATCGGCGCCGTCTTTCTTGAAGGCCTCGACCGAGGCTTTCACGGCGGTGACGCCGTAGCCCGTGGTGTCGCCGATTACGGCGATCTTGCTGACTTTCAGCACCTTGAGGCAGTAGTTGCGGACGGCGTCGTCCCACTGGCCGTTGGACGGCGCGATGCGGAATGCGGCGGGGAATTTCGCGGGATCGATCAGCGTATCGACGACGCAGGGATGCAGGTCGGGCATCTTGGCGCGCGCCATCAATGGCGTCGTGGCCAGTGCCTCGCCGGAATTCACCGGCCCCCAGATCGCATGGACCTTGGCCTGGCTGATCAGTTCCTGGGTGGCGTTAACGGCCTTGGTCGGATCGCCTTGGGTGTCGCGGGTGATGATCTCGATCTTGCGGCCCTTGACGCCGCCGGCGGCATTGATGGCTTCCGTGGCGAACGTGACGCCGCGGTTGAAGCCGACGGTCGGCGCCGAACTCGGTCCGGTCATGGCGGCGAGCCAGCCGATCTTGATCGGTTCGTACGATTGCGCAATGGCGGGACGTGCGAGTGGAAAACTTGCTGCGCCGAGTGCGCCGGCGCCGCCCAACAGAATTCCACGACGAGAAATGCTCATCTTGACTTCCTCCCTGTGTTTTCCCTTTGCGGTGCCTGTCATTGATGCAGGCATCCGTTTCGTCCGCCCGGTCGTTGCCGGATGATGTGTGTGGGTGATGTCGTTGGTCGGTCAGATACTCCGGATCGTCATGACTTATGCCGATGTTGCGCGGTGGCAGAGCGCGACGCGCAGATCCATCTCCATCGCCTCAGGCTGACCTGTCGCGGTGGCTTTGGCAATCGGCTTGTGATCTTTGACGATGGCAGGGACGTTGCCAAGGGCCTGGCCGTTGCAAGTCACACGGTGCTGCTCTGCAGTCCCGCTCGTCTGTTGCAACGCAATGATGCGTGACTGTCGTCAGGTCGCGCTGAAGCCGCCATCTGCTGATAGCACATGGCCGACGATGTAGCCGGCATCGTCGGACGCGAGCCACACCACGGCTTCGGCGACTTCATGCGGCTGGCCCATACGCCGGATCGGCAGGCCGGCTGCGACGGCCGACATGTCGGCGATCCCCGAGGCCAGCATCATGTCGGTGACGACGCGGCCCGGCGCCACCGCGTTGATGCGGATGCCGCGCGGCCCGCATTCCATCGCTGCCGAACGCATCAGTGAGATCACCGCCGCTTTCGATGCAGAATATAGCGCAAGGCCTGGATTGGGATTGCGGATGCCGCTCACCGACGCGTTGATGACGATGCGGCCGCCGCCATTCAGTTCCATGGCCTGGATCTGATGCTTCAGGCCAAGAAACACCGAGCGGACATTGGCATCGAACACGGTGTCATAGACCGCCTCTGTCTGCTGCTCGACCGGCGCGCGCCGTTCCTGATAGCCTGCATTGTTGAAGGCCACGTCGAGCCGCCCGAAACGGGATATCACGGCCTGCACCAGACTGGCGACCTCGGCCTCCTCGGTCACATCGGTGCGGACGAACAGTGTCTCGGCCCCAAACCGGCCGCAGTCTTCCGCAGCGGCCTGTCCCTTGGACTCGCGGCGGCCTGCGATCACCACTGCAGCTGCGCCTTCCTGCGCCATCAGCAACGCGGCCGCCCGCCCGATGCCGGTGCCGCCGCCGGTCACGAGGCAGATGCGTCCGGCCATGCGGTCGCGGGGGCGGAACAGGGCAGCGCTGGTTGTCATGATCATTCCTTGCACGGATCGTGCTAACACGGGCGTTATTCGTCGCCAGCAATATAGTTGTATCATGCAACTATCGTCAAGGAGCCTGCGATTGTCCGATATTGACGCCGATTTGATCGATCACATCCGCGCCGCGTCGCGTCTGATGGTGCGCGAACTCGGTTTCATGCAGGCAACGGTTGCAGCGACCGACTATCCGCCATCGGCGGTGCATACGCTGCTGGAGATCGGCGCGCGCGAGGCGATGACCGCAGTCGAATTATCCGCGTTTCTCGGCCTGGAGAAATCCAGCGTCAGCCGGATGATCCGCAAGCTGATCGACGCAGGCGAATTGAAGGAAGCCGCTAGTGCCGGCGACGGCCGCGTCAAGCGGCTGCTGCTCACGGCCAAGGGACGGCGTACCCGCGAGGCGATCGAGGCCTATGGGCAGCGGCAGGTCACCAATGCCTTGCAGCAATTGGCTCCGGCCCAGCGTCAGAAGGTGGCCGAAGGTCTCACTCTCTATGCCGAAGCACTGGAAGCGCATCGGCTGGCAGACGCACAGGTGTCGGACCGGACATTGGCCAGGCGGTCTTGAACCGCTACAGTCGAATCCGGCACACTCGACCGGCTTGACTGGTTCGCATCGTGCAAAAGTAAGTCGTGCCAAAGCAAAAGAAACAGGGATGGAATTATGCCGGGCCACAAGAAGACCCCCGATCAACTCCGCAGCGCACGCTGGTTCGCGCCGGACGACCTGCGTGCCTTCGGCCATCGCTCGCGCGCGATGCAGCAGGGCTATGCACCGGTTGAGTGGAAGGGGCGCCCTGTCATCGCCATCCTCAACACCTGGTCGGAAGCGCAGCCGTGCCACATGCATTTCAAGACCCGCGTCGATGACGTCAAACGCGGCATCCTGATGGCTGGCGGTTTCCCCATGGAGCTGCCGGCGCTGTCGCTGTCGGAGAGCTTCCTGAAGCCGACGACGATGCTCTATCGCAACATGCTGGCGATGGATGCCGAGGAATTGCTGCGCGGCCATCCCGTCGATGGCGTGGTGCTGATGGGCGGCTGCGACAAGACCACGCCGGGCCTTCTGCTCGGCGCCACCAGCGCGGGCTATCCCGCGATCTATCTGCCGGCTGGCCCGATGCTGCGCGGCAACTGGAAGGGCAAGACGCTCGGCTCCGGCTCCGACGCCTGGAAATACTGGGACGAGCGCCGCGCCGGCAAGATCTCCGACAAGGAATGGGTCGAGGTCGAGGGCGGCATTGCCCGCAGCTACGGTACCTGCATGACCATGGGCACGGCCTCGACCATGACGGCGATCGCGGAGTCCATCGGCATGACGCTGCCGGGCGCATCGTCGATCCCCGCTGCAGACGCCGGTCACATCCGCATGGCCAGTGAATGCGGCCGTCGCATCGTCGAGATGGTGTGGGAAGATCTGACGCCGCAGAAGATCCAGACGCGTAAGGCCTTCGAGAATGCGATCACCGTGGCGATGGCGATGGGCTGCTCGACCAATGCGATCATCCATCTGATCGCGCAGGCGCGCCGCGCCGGTCAGGATATCGGCCTCGACGATTTCGAGATCGCCAGCCGCAAGGTGCCCGTGATCGCCAATGTCCGCCCGTCCGGCGACAAATATCTGATGGAGGATTTCTTCTATGCCGGCGGCCTGCCGGGACTGATGAGCCGCATCAAGGACCATCTGCATCTCGACGTGATGACCGTCACCGGCAAGACGCTGGGTGAGAACATCGCCGGCGCCGAAGTCTATAACGACGACGTCATCCGAACCGTCAAAGATCCCATCTACGCCGAGGGCGCGCTCGCGGTGCTGAAGGGCAACCTCGCGCCCGATGGCTGCGTCATCAAACCGTCAGCCTGCGAGCCGCGCTTTCTCAAGCATACCGGTCCGGCACTGGTGTTCGACGACTATCCCAGCATGAAGAAGGCGATCGACGACGAGAGCCTCGATGTCACAGCCGACCACGTTCTGATCCTGCGCAATGCGGGTCCACAGGGCGGGCCGGGCATGCCGGAATGGGGCATGCTGCCGATCCCGAAGAAGCTGGTGAAGCAGGGCGTGCGCGACATGGTTCGCTTGTCGGATGCGCGCATGAGCGGTACCAGTTATGGCGCCTGCATCCTGCATGTTGCGCCGGAATCCTTTATCGGCGGTCCGCTGGCGCTGGTCGAGAATGGCGACATGATCACCCTCGACGTCGATGCGCGCACGATCAATCTCGACATCTCCGATGCCGAAATGGAAAAGCGCCGCGCGGCGTGGAAAGCCCCGGAGCGCAATTACGAACGCGGCTATGGCTGGATGTTCACCAAACATATCCAGCAGGCCAATGAAGGCTGCGACTTCGACTTCCTGCGTACCGACTTCGGCGCGCCGGTCAAAGAACCCGTGATTTATTGAGTGAGTGATCCCATGACCAAGCTCAGCGACGCGACCCGCGCCAAACTCAAGACTATCTCCACCGCCACCGTGGCCACCGCGCTCTACAAGCGTGGCTTCCGCAATCAGTGCATCCAGGATGTCCATCCGCTCGGACCAAACCAGCCGACACTGGTGGGCGAGGCCTTCACGCTGCGCTACATGCCGGCGCGCGAGGATCTCAACAAGCTCGACGTGTTCAGGGATCGATCGCATCCGCAGCGCAAGGCGGTGGAAGACTGCCCGCCCGGCGCGGTGCTCGTGATGGACAGCCGCAAGGATGCGCGTGCGGCCTCCGCCGGCGCGATCCTGATCAACCGGCTGGCCCAGCGCGGCGTTGCCGGTGTCATCACCGATGGCGGCTTCCGCGATTCCGCCGAGATCGCCAAGCTCGGCTTCCCCGCCTATCACCATCGCCCGAGCGCACCGACCAATCTGACGCTGCATCAGGCCATCGAGATCAACGGCCCGATCGGCTGCGGCGATGCGCCGGTGTTTCCCGGCGACGTGATCCTCGGCGACAGCGATGGCGTCATCGTCATCCCCGCGCATCTTGCCGACGAGATCGCCAATGAAGCCTTCGAGATGACGGCATTCGAGGATTTCGTCACTGAACAGGTACAGAAGGGCAAAGGCATCTTCGGGCTTTATCCGGCGACCGATGAGCAGACGCTGGTGGATTTCGCGGCGTGGCGGAAGGAGAAGGGGCGGTAGGGCGCGATCACGGCGTGCATCGCGTCAGGATGGAACCAGAGGCGGTTCTTGGCTTTGTCTTGGAGAGATGCGCCGGTGCGCATCATCCATCACTCAGCCGGAAAGAGACGCTATGCGCAGCCTCATCGTCGCGGTCGGACTATCGCTGCTGGCGCAAGGCGCAGCCCTCGCCAAGGATTCCGACAAGCCGTCCAGGGCTTTCAATGCCGAGACGATCAACGCCGCCAATTTCACCGGCAAGCTGCCGCCCGACGAGAAGCTCAGCTCGCTGGCGGTGAAGCTCCAGATGCTGCTCGACCGCGCGCATTTCTCGCCGGGCGAGATCGACGGGATGTTCGGCGACAATGTGGAGAAGGCACTGCTGGCTTTCGCGGAAGCCAACAGCCTGCCGTCCGGCAAGGCGCTGACGCCGGAGATCTGGGCGAAGCTGCAGGCGGGATCATCGGACCCGGTCATGACCGACTATGTGCTGACCGAGAAGGACGTGAAGGGCCCATTCCTCGACAAGCTTCCAGTCAAGATGGAAGAGATGAAATCGCTGAAGAAACTGGACTACACCAGCGCCCGCGAAGCCCTCGGCGAACGCTTCCATATGAGCCAGGATCTGCTCGAGACGCTCAATCCCAAAGCAAAGTTCGACAAGGCCGGCGATACGATCACCATCGTCAAGCTCTCGGATCGCAAGCCCGACAAGGTCAGCCGCCTTGAGGTCGACAAGGTCCGGCAGACCGTGAAGGCCTTCGCCAAGGACGGCGCGTTGCTCGCCTTCTATCCTGCCAGCGTCGGCAGCGATGAGAAGCCGACGCCATCGGGTGCACTGAAAGTGACGTCGGTTCACGCCAACCCGGTCTATCGTTACGATCCGAAATACAAGTTCAAGGGCGTGGAATCGTCGAAGCCCTTCACCATCAATGGCGGCCCCAACAATCCGGTCGGTGTCATGTGGATCGGCCTGTCGGAAAAGAGTTATGGCATCCACGGCACGTCGGATCCGTCCCGCGTCAGCAAGAGCGATTCCCATGGCTGCGTGCGTCTCACCAATTGGGACGTGGAGCGTCTCGGTGCATCTGTGAAGAAGGGCGTGGAAGTCAGCTTTGTCGACGGCAAGCAGGCGGCGAAATAGGTTCGCCGGCACAGCGCAAGTTTCCTGCGGTCATTCCGGGGCGTGGGCGGCGCCAGCCGCACGCGAACCCGGAATCCCGGAGTGTTTTCCGCTGAACATGCTGGGATTCACCGCCACTCCAATTGGAGTGGCTGAGGTTCGCCATACGCCGCCTTCGGCGTCTCCTCGCGCCCTCAGGCAAACCAATTGGTTTGCCGGGGAATGACAGTGTGGGGCGGCAAGATAGCGGTCAAACATTTTTTCCTATCCTCCGTTGACAGCATTCCTAGCTTGATTATATTCCCCTCTGTCCTGCCCCACCGAGAGGGGCGATCGCGATCGTCACGTTCGCGGGGCAGGATGCGGTGGACGCCGGAGATGCGGCGTTACGCGGTTCATGGGGGGCGTCTGTCTTCGGGCAGGACGGATCTGCGCCAGCACTGCCACTGGCAAGGACACGGCCGACCTTGAGATGGACAAACCCCTGGACAGTGTGACGGACGACCAAATCGAAACGCGTTCGGCTTACTCGCTTGAGGCTCCCTTCCCATCGCCTTGGGACTTTAATTCGCGATCGGAGCGTTCGTCGAGGCAAAGTGCAAGCAACCGAAAAAACACCGCAGGCGGAACGTCGGGCACTCGCTCGGCGCCTCCGAAAGTCCTGATGCACTCTCAATTGCGGAAGACCGCATCGCATCAGGCCCAAGGGTGCAACGGGCACCCGGCGTTCCGCACGCCCTCTCACAAGAGGGTGGGAATGCAAAGGACGACGGCGCCCCCGCGCCGCAAACAATGGGGGTGATGACGCATGTCTGAAGAGCAGTGGCTGTTTGACATTCTGGGTTTGCGATGGCGCGACGGCGCCAGAAATATCCCTCCCCCCGCGCGAAGCGAAGCTTCGCTAGGTGGGGAGGGTCGGCCGATAGGCCGGGGTGGGGGAGCCACAAGCGACGCTCTCACGTGGGGCGCCCCACCCGTCACGTTTGTTCGCTTCGCTCTCAAACGCGCCACCCTCCCCACCGCGCGCGGCTGCGCCGCGCTAGGGGGAGGGAGAAGGAAGATGCTATCCCCTGAAATCCCGCACCCGCTTCACCATCTGCTCCACATGGGCGATCGGCGTTTCCGGCTGGATGCCGTGGCCGAGATTGAAGATGAAGCGTCCGCTGGCATAATTCGCCAGCACGTCATCGACAGCGCGATCGAGCGCGGAGCCACCGGCGATCAGTACCAGCGGATCGAGATTGCCCTGCACCGCGACGTGGCTCTGCACCCGCTCGCGTACGAAGGACGGCTCGGCGGCCCAGTCGATGCTCACGGCATCGACACCGGTGGCGCCGACATAACTCGGCAGCAGCGCGCCGGCGCCGCGCGGGAAGCCGATGATTTTCGCATTCGGCACCTTGGCGCGCACGGCGGCGATGATGCGCTTGGTCGGCTCCACCGACCAGCGCTGGAATTCCGCCGCAGGCAGTATGCCGGCCCAGGTGTCGAAGATCTGCAGCACATCGGCGCCGGCCTTGAGCTGGCCGAGCAAGTAAGTGATCGAGTTCTCGACGATGGTGTCGATGATTTTCGCGAAGGCCTCGGGATGTCGATAGGCCATCATCCGCGCAGGCGCCTGATCCGGCGTGCCCTTGCCGGCGACCATGTAGGTCGCAACGGTCCATGGCGCACCGCAGAAGCCGATCAGCGTAATCTTGGGATCGAGCTGCGCGCGCACGCGGCGCAGCGCTTCGAACACCGGTTCGAGCCTGGTGAAATCCGCTTCGGGCGAAAGCGTCGCAACCTTCTCGGGCGTATCCAGCGGATCGAGCCGCGGGCCTTCGCCGACCTCGAAACGCACGGAACGGCCAAGCGCATAGGGGATCACCAGAATATCCGAGAAGATGATCGCGGCATCGAAGCCGAAACGCCGGATCGGCTGCAGCGTCACTTCGGTGGCGAAATCCGGATTGAAGCACAGATCGAGGAAACCGCCGGCCTGCGCGCGGACCTCGCGATATTCAGGCAGATAACGCCCGGCCTGTCGCATCATCCAGAGCGGCGGCACCGCCTGGCGCTGGCCGGCGAGGACATCGAGGAAGGGCTTGCGGGGCGTGGACTGGGTCAAATGCTTGGGTTCCGGAAACTGGTGCCGACAGGCATGATTTTGCCGCCTCTGATACACCGCCGCTGCGCTCTTGGCGAGGCGCGGCAATTCCGCAAAACCGGCGATTCACCTCACGTTTTGACGCATCTCAAGGTGCCATCGCGCTGCAAGCGGCATATAGACTGTACGAACATCATGAGCGAAAAGACCATGAACATCATGACCCCGATCGTCAGTCCAGAAATCGAACAGAACCGCACCCGTGCCAAGGTCTGGTTCGAATCCCTCCGCGACGGCATCTGCGCCGAGATCGAGGCGCTGGAGCGCGAGGCGCCGCAGGCGCTGTTCCCGGGCGCGCCGGCGACCTTCACCTACAAGCCGTGGACCCGCGCGACGGGCATCGGCGGCGGCGTCGGCGGCTTCCTCTCGGGCGGCCGGCTGTTCGAGAAGATCGGCATCCACACCTCAAGCGCGAACGGCAAGCTGTCGCCGGAAATGGCGCGGCAAATGCCGGGCGGCGGATCGCAGCTCGACTACGTCTCCAGCAGCATCAGCCTGATCATGCATCCGCGCAGCCCGCGCGTGCCGACGGTACACATGAACACGCGGTTTCTGTCGACGGCGGTGGGCTGGTTCGGTGGCGGCGCAGATCTCACGCCGATGCTGCCGGAGCAACGCAAGGTCGATGCGCCGGATACGATCACGTTTCACGACGCGATGCGCGGCGCCTGCGATGCGCATGACCCCGCTTACTACAAGAAGTTCAAGGCCTGGGCCGACGACTACTTCTTCCTGCCGCATCGCGGCGTGGCGCGCGGCGTCGGCGGCATCTTCTACGATCAGCTCAACACGGGTGATTTCGAGAAGGACTTCGCGTTCACGCGCGATGTCGGCTCCGCCTTCCTCGATGTCTATCCGCGCATCGTGCGTGCACGGATGCAGGAAGCCTGGACCGAGGAAGAGCGCGCGCAGCAGCTCGAAACGCGCGGCCTCTATGTCGAGTTCAATCTGCTCTACGACAAGGGCACGATGTTCGGCCTGCAGACCGGCGGCAACGTCGAGAATATTCTGAGCTCGATGCCGCCGCTGGTCAGCTGGAAGTAATTTCCTTCTCCCCGCTTGCGGGGAGAAGGTGTCTTGAATGACCGAAGGTCATTCAAGACGGGTGAGGGGGAGCCAGAGAGTGAAACACTGGCTCCCCCTCACCCGTCTTCCACATGCTTCGCATGTGAAAGTCGACCTCTCCCCGCAGGCGGGGAGAGGCTAAGAAGCCACCTGCTCCGCTTCGATCGCACCCTGCACGGCCCAGGACAGATCGGTGTTGAGCTGGAACGCGACCGAGCCTTCATCGATGATCGCCTGCGGATTCTTGGCAAGCTTGCCGGCTTCGTCGAGCGCGTTGCGATAGTCCGACTTCAACGCGGCGAGATCGGCATAGGCCGGGAAGTCGTAGAACGACAATTCCTCCGGCGCGAGGCCGGGCTTCTTGGCGAGCAGGCGCTTGAGAATCTGGCCGCCGGAGAGATCGCCGAGATAGCGCGTATAGGCGTGGGCAATCAGCAATTCGCCGTCGCCCTTGGCGGTATCCGCGATGCGCTTGGCATAGGCTTCGCCGGCAGGCAGCATCGGCACAGCGGAGAAACCGCCATCGCACAGCACATTGAGATCGGCTTGCATCGCCGATGCGCGATCGAGCCGATACTGGGCGAGTGCGGCGAGCACAGGCGTGTCGCGATGGCTCTCAAGTCCGGCTTCCAGCGCCTGATAGGCCGCCAGCAGGTTCCGTTGCAGCAAGACATAGCCCTTGCGGCTGACGTCACCGCGCAACATGTCCTTGATGATGCCGGAGCGCTCGGCTTCGGTGTGAAGCACCTTGGTGCCGAGATAAAGGGCGGTCACGACGCTGACGGGCGCAGTGCTATCTGCCGAGGCAGCAGGCATTGAATTCTCCGATGACTGATAAAGGGATGTGTTGGCGCTCGGGCTGGTGACACCATATCACCCTCGCTGGATGCCACAAGGTGAGGCCGGGTTTGTCGCTATAGCATCGCGCGGCTGCGGGACTTGCGGCGTACCGGCGCAGATTTGCCGGCTTCCGTCGCAGGCAGGAACTGCGCGCCCTGAGCGGCGAGGAATGCGCGCATTGCCTGCGCCGGCGGCAGCAGCACCTTGTCCTTGCGGTTGAGCACGAACCATTGCCGGATGATCGGCAGGCCGATTACATCCAGCATCACCAGTCGCCGCTGCTCCAGTTCGGTGGCCACCGTATGCGCGGAGATGAAGGCGATGCCGAGCCCGGCCATCACGGCCTGTTTGATGGTCTCGTTGCTGTCCATCTCCATGCCGATCGTGGCGCGCAAGCCTGCGCTCTCGAACAGTTGCTCCATCAATCCGCGCGTGCCTGAGCCGGGCTCACGCGTCAGGAAAGTCTCGCCTGCAAGATCGCTCATGGTGAGGCGCACCTTGCCCGCGAGGGGATGGTCGCTCGGTGCGATGATCACATGCGGATGATCGCCGATCAGGTTCACATCCATGTCGATTCCGGCCGGCGGCCGGCCCATGATTGCGATATCGAGATCGTAGCTGCGCAGGCCTGCGATGGTCTCCTCGCGATTGCCGACCGTCAGCAAGATCTCGATCTTGGGATGGAGCTTCGCGAAGGCCGAGATCGCGAAGGGCACAAAGTATTTCGCGGTACTGACGGCGCCGATGGAGATGCGCCCGCCGGTCTTGCCGGCCATCATGTCCAGCGATGTTGCGCAGGCGGCCATCGCCGCCTCGATCCGTTCCGACAGCGCCAGCACCTCGCGGCCGGCATCGGTCAGGACCATCCCGTCGCCAGTGCGCTGGATCAGCGGCAGGCCGGCGAGGCCTTGCAGGTTGCGCAGTTGCAAGGTGACAGCCGGCTGTGTCAGGCGCAGCTTCAAAGCTGCCGCCGTAATACTGCCGCTGGCGGCGACGGCGGCCAGTGCACGCAGCTGGCGGATCGAGATGTCGCGGAAGCGCTTCGTCATATAAGGAAAACTTTCGCCGCCTGATTTTTACGAAAGTTCCTTTATTTGGCCCAGCTGGTCAATATCTGTGGGCAAAATGGCCCATTTCTGCCATTCCCGGGCCTTCCGGACGCGGCCATGTGCCAGAAGGAGCCCAGTATTTTGCGGAGATTGCGATGACCGACCACATGCCCCTGTCCCGATATACGGCCGACTACGCCGGACAGGACCCGCTGCGGCTGGCCGTGGCTGCTGCGGTCGATGCCGTCGCCAAGGCCTCCATCGAAATCTCCGACCTGATCGGTTGCGGCGCGCTGGCCGGAATTACCGGCGAGGCACAGGGCGCACAGAATGCCGATGGCGACGTGCAGAAGGATCTCGATGTCCGCGCCGACGAGATTGTTCGCGCGGCGTTGAAGTCCGTGTCCTGGGCCGCATTGGCCTCCGAGGAAGCCGAGACGGCGGATATCCGCGACGGCGGCTTGCTCGACATTGCCTATGACCCGCTCGATGGTTCGTCGAATATCGAAACCAATATGACGGTCGGCACGATCTTCTCGATCATGCCGACCTCGAAGGGCACGACGCCGTTCATGCAAAAAGGCAGCGCACAGGTCGCTGCCGGCTTCGTGGTCTACGGCCCGCAGACATCGCTGGTCCTCACGCTCGGCGATGGCGTCGATATCTTCACGCTCGATCGCGCCGCGGGGAGCTACAAGCGCATCCGGCAGCGCGTGCAGATCCCGGCCGAGTGCTCGGAATATGCCATCAATGCGTCCAACCATCGCCACTGGGAAGCGCCGGTGCGCGACTTTGTCGAGGAGTGCCTCGCAGGCGTCGATGGCCCGCGTGGCAAGAATTTCAACATGCGCTGGATCGCAGCACTGGTCGCCGAGGCCTATCGCATCCTGATCCGGGGCGGCGTGTTTCTCTATCCGTCCGATGCGCGCAAGGGCTATGCCGATGGCCGGCTGCGTCTCGTCTATGAAGCGCATCCGATGGCCTTCATCGTCGAACAGGCCGGCGGCGGCGCGACCACGGGTCGTGTCCGTATTCTCGATCTCGCGCCGACGGCGATCCATCAGCGCGTGCCGCTGATCATGGGTTCGATCAGCAAGGTGAGACGTATCGAGGCCATGCATCTCGATGCTCGCGCGGGACAGGCGCAAGCCGCGGCAGAATAAAGCAAAGCGCAGCCGAACAAAGAATGTGCGCACCACACATCCTGTTTTGATCCATTCGAAACATGACAGGCTTGAGGGCTTCTAAGGCCAGCCGGCCCGAAACAAGTTGAGCATGACGTGACCGCGGCCTAGACAATCGCAGGGGTCGCAAAGGATACGCGCATGCTTCCGCAGCAGGTCAAGGTCTCCGATATCACCGATGAGAATTCGGCACAGACCTATCTCAACCAGGCCATCATGACGACGTTCTGTCGCGTGCTCGACAGTTCGCGTCTGCCGCCCGATGTGGTGATGCGTCTTCTGGCCACCGCGATCGGCGCGACCTATCGCGAAGTCGCCGCGGCCCATCAGGACGGCCAATGCCCCTGCGGGTGGCGCCCTGCGCCGGATGCCGATATCGAGGCCCTGCGATCGTCGCTTGAAGACGCGGCTGCGCCGAAGATGGCCGACGATCTGCACAGTATGGTGATCGCCGGACGGGCGTAACCGCCGGCCGATCTGCCCTGAAATAAGGCTGCATTTGCGCGAAATGGGCCACTGGGGATCACCGCAGATGGCAATTCTGCGTCTGTTCCGCTCTCCCGATCACGTGATTGGGCCAGCGCGATCGACATATGGCAATTCCTTTAGACCTAAACTACTTTGGCCCGATCCTTGAATGTCGAGGAGATCGCGATCGGTGCAAAGTGACCTCATGACGTCCTCATCCGCTGCAGTTCTCGACCACACCCCGGCCAACTCGACCGTCTGGCGCGAAGTCGCACGCGCGATCGCCGACATCGGCGCCAAGCGCTGTTTCGGCCTCGTCGGGGGCGCAAATTTCAAGGTGACGCTCGGCCTGACCGAGTTCGGTGTCGAGTTTGTCGCTGCGCGCCACGAAGGCGGCGCGGTGAGCATGGCCGATGTGGCGGCGCGTCTGACGCGCGATCTCACGATCGTCAGTGTGACGGCGGGGCCGGGTTTGACCAATGCGATCACCGGTATCGGCGAAGCGGCCAAGAGCGACACGCCTTTGCTCGTTCTCGCAGGTGACGTCGTCCTCGGCGACAAGCAGTCGGCATTTGCCTTCAATCAGTCGGAACTCGTTCACGCGGTCGGCGGCGAGTGGCGTCAGATCACCGATGCACAGAGCGCTTACGCCGACACCTGGAAAGCAGCCTCGGTGGCTCTGCGTGAGCGCAAGCCGGTCGTGCTCAGCCTGCCGATCAATGTGCAGGAGATGCCGGTCACGGCAACGATGGGCAAGAAGCATCTTCCTATCATGCCGCGGGTCACGATTAATCCGGCGAAGCTGGATGAACTTGTTGCGACGATCCGGACATCGAAGCGACCGCTGATTCTGGCGGGTCATGGCGCTGTCGTGGCCGATGCGCAGCCGCTACTGGTTCAACTGGCCGACAAGCTCGGCGCGTTGCTGGCGACGTCGTTGCAGGCGCATGGGATGTTTTCCGGTCATCCATGGAATCTCGGCGTTGCCGGAGGATTCTCCTCGAAAGCAACGGCGGAGTTGATTGCGCAGAGCGACATGATCCTCGCTTTCGGCATGTCGCTGAACATGTGGACCACGAAGAAGGGCAAGCTGATTTCGGACTATGCCCAGCTCGTGCAGATCGATGTCGAGAAGGGGCGCATCGGCGTGCATCGCCCGGTCGATCTCGAACTCGAAGGCGATGCCTCCGCTGTGGCCACTGCCGTGTTGCAGGCGTTTGATAAGACGCCGCCCAGCGAGGTCGGCTGGCGTACGCCTGAGGTTGCGGCGGTGATGACTGCCAGGGGCAACCACAATCTGGCCTATGATGACACCAGCACGGCCGAGCACATCGATCCGCGCACGCTGAGCAAGGCGATGGACGATATTCTGCCGAAGGATCGCACGGTCGTTGTCGACGGCGGCCATTTCGTCGGCTGGGTGACGCGCTATATTTCAGCGCCCGACCACAAGGGTTGGTGCATTCCGATTGCGTTCCAGTCCATCGGTCTCGGCCTTGCCGGCGCGATCGGTGCGGCAGTGACGCAGCCGGAGCGGCTGACTGTGCTGGCCGTCGGCGATGGCGGTTTTCTGATGTCGATCGCGGAACTTGAGACCGCGGTGCGGCTGAAGAAGCGCATCTGCATCTTCATCTATAACGACAGCGCCTACAGCGCCGAGGTGCATCACTTCGGGCCGGAAGGCTACAACGCCGGCATGGCGCAATTCCCGGTGACCGACTTTGCGGCCATCGCGCGCGGATATGGCGCCGATGGCGTTGTTGTGCGGACGCTCGCCGATCTCGATGCCGTGAAGACCTGGGTCGCCGATGGTGCGCAGGGCGTGTTCATCGTCGACGGCCGGATCAATCCAAAGCTGATCGCGGATTGGTATAGCGAGATGTTCAGCGGCGCGAACTTGTAGTTGGCCTTCTTACCTCTCCCCGCTTGGCGGGGAGAGGTCGGCTGAAGCGCGCGGAGCGCGTGAAAGCCGGGTGAGGGGGAGCGCATGATACACTTAAGCGCAAACCACTAACTCCCCCTCACCCGAAGGCTCCGCTGCGCTCGCCTTCGACCTCTCCCCGCCTAGCGAAGCTTCGCTTCGCCGGGCGGGGAGAGGTTATGCCGCGGCTTGGTTCGTTGCTTCAACATTCCCCAACCATTCCTTCGCAATCGTCAGATCCGCCTGCGAGAGCTGATGCCCGACGGGCAACGTGCGATGCTGCACATCGGCCCCCGCCTTTGTCAGCATCACAGCCAGCCGTTGCGAATTGCTCGGCGGGATGATCGGGTCGGATTGGCCCGACACGATCAGTACCGGCTTGGCTGCGAGATCTGCCATCGGCGCGTCACGTAGCGGCACCATCGCCCGCAACAATATGCCGCCGGCCAGCGCCTCGGGGCGCAACAGCATCATTGCCGCGGCGATATTGGCGCCGTTGGAATAGCCGAGCGCGATCGGTGCTTTGAGCCCGTAGCGCTTGCGGGCTTCGGTGACGAAGTCCGCAAGGTCATTGGCCCGACGCCGCACGTCGTCCTCGTCGAACACGCCTTCGGCGAGCCGGCGAAAGAAGCGCGGCATGCCGTGTTCCAGCACCTGACCGCGGGGCGAGAGCAGTGCTGCACCCGGCGCAATCGCCTCGCCGAGCGGGAGCAGGTCGCTTTCGTCACCGCCGGTGCCATGCAGCAGCAGGAGCGGCGTTGCCTCGCGCCGGTTGCCCGGCGCGAAGCGATGAATGTGGGACAGGTCGTTACTCATGACGTCACCTTTTCCGTGTCGAGCACCGGCAATACGCGCTCGATCTCGCCGCGATGCTTTTCGAGAAACGCGGGCAGTTTCAGATGCTCGCCGAGGGATTCGACGGGCTCGTCCACGGCGAAGCCGGGGATGTCTGTGGCGATCTCGAACAACACGCCGCCGGGTTCGCGGAAATAGACCGAACGGAAGTAGTTGCGATCCTTCTGCTCCGTCGGCTGCTGGCCGTGGGTCTTCACCAGCTTGTTAGCCATCACCTGCTGATCGGCATCATCGACGGCGCGGAAGGCGATGTGATGCACCGAGCCACGGCCCTGACGACCCGGCAGGAAACCACCGGCCTCATAGATATCGACGATACCGCCTTCGACACTGTCGGCACTCAGCCGGATGATCGAACCTTCGCGCGCCGTTTCCTTAAAGCCGAACACGTCGGTGAGGATCGCGCTGGTCTTCTCGGCCTTCTCCAGCAGAAGCGTGACGCCATGGAAGCCGCGGATCGCGTGCTCCGCCGGAACGTCGCCACTGCTCCAGCCGGGCTCGTTCTCCGCGCCGGCAACGCCGACCAGAGCGAGGCTCATGCCGTCCGGATCGGTGAAGGGCAGCACGGCTTCGCCGAAGCGCTTTTCGAGCGCCTCATGGGCAATGCCCTTCTCGATGAAGCGATGCGTCCAGTAGCCGAGCGAGCGGGCAGGGACCCGGAACGAAGTCTGCTGGGTCTGGCCCACGCCGCCACGGCCGGGGGCCGCATGCTCCCACGGGAAGAAGGTCAGGATGGTGCCCGGCTTGCCGGTCTCATCGCCGTAGTAGAAGTGGTAGGTGCCCGGATCGTCGAAATTGACGGTCTTCTTGACGAAGCGCATGCCCAGCGCGCGGGTGTAAAAATCGAAATTCCGCAAGGCATTACCGGCGATTGCGGTGACATGGTGGATGCCTGACATGATCTGTCTCCTGGTTGGGAAGGCGTCTCGTCTTCCGTTGCCGGGATAATTGGGTCATCCCCGTTCAAAGACAATCTGGCCATTTGTGACATGACTGTCTATAAATTGGGGACAGTCAGGAATGCCCCATGGATAAGCTCAACAGCCTGCGCGCCTTCGTCAAAGTCGTCGAACTCGGCAGCTTCTCCGAAGCAGGGCGGCAGCTGCGGCTGTCGCGCTCGGCGATCTCCAAATATGTCGGCGAGCTCGAACAGGACCTCGGCGTGCAATTGCTCAACCGCACCACGCGCCATGCCAGCGCGACCGAGAACGGTCAGGCCTATTTCGAGCGCGCACTGACCATCCTCGCCGATCTCGATGCCGCCGATCAGGCGGTGGCGCAGGCGCAATCGACGCCACGCGGATTGCTGCGCGTCAATGCGCCGATGTCGTTCGGCACGCTGCAACTCGGCCCGGCGATTGCCGACTTCATGGCGCAGTGCCCAGAGCTGCAGATCCAGCTCGTGCTGTCGGACGATCAGGTCGACCCGATGCAGGGCGGTTTCGACGTGACGCTTCGCATCGCCGATCTGGAGTCTTCAAGTCTCATCGCGCGAAAAATCGTCGCCATCGATCGCGCGGTTTGCGCGTCGCCGGACTATCTCAAGCAGCATGGCACACCGAAGCTGCCGGAGGATCTGCGCAGCCACGCGCTGCTCACCTATGGCTTCCTACTCACGGGCAATCAGTGGAAGCTGACCGGCAGGGATGGCAACGATCACTGGATCCAGCCGAGCTGGACGCTCTGCGTCAACAATGCTGAAGTACTGCGCGATGCCGCGATCAAGGGCAGGGGCGTCGCGCTGCTGCCGACCTTCATTGCCGGCGATGCATTGCGCGCGGGCGCTCTGCGCAGCGTGCTCAATACCTACGAAGCGCCGCCGCTGACGCTCTATGCGATCTATCCGCCGACGCGGCACCTCGCCGTGAAGGTGCGCCTGTTCATCGATTTCCTGGTGGCGCGCTTCAGCGGCGTGCCGGAGTGGGATGAGAAGCTCTAGCGCCAGATCGCACGCATGCGGGAATTGATATCCATACGCACACCCTGCGCCGCCCCGCGCGCGGAATCGGCGGCGGCGACCTGCGGCCAGGTCGTGCGTTCGAACAGGCCGAGCAGCGCTTCCGGAATGAAGCGGGTGCGTGACGCATAGACGTGGCGGTCACCTTGTGCGTGCTGGCCGTGGGTGAAGAAACGCTGCGGTACCATCAGATGCAGATCGTCCTTGGCGCGCGTCATCGCCACATAAAGCAGCCGGCGCTCTTCCTCGATCTCCGCTGATGTCCCGGTGCCCAAATCCGACGGCATGCAGCCATCGACCACATTGAGCACATAGACCGATTTCCATTCCTGCCCTTTGGCGGAGTGGATCGTCGAGAGGATCAGATAGTCTTCATCGAGCAGCGGCACGCCGGACTGATCGCTGGTCGCGTCCGGCGGATCGAGCGTGAGTTCAGTGAGAAAACGTTCGCGCGACGGATAGCCTGACGCGATCGCTTCGAGCTGGATAAGATCGGCGCGGCGCGTCAGCGAATCCTCGTAAATGCGATTGAGATGCGGCTCATACCAGCGTCGCGCCAGTTCCAGTTCGGCGGGCCAGCCCGCACGGCGTGACTTGATCTCGCTGATGACCTCGACAAAGCCGCGCCAGTCGGCTGCTGCGCGCGGCGGCGCCGGCGCGTGAGCGAGGGCGTCGATCGGATCGGGTGCCGCGATCATGTGATCCAGCGCGCGCTGTGCGGAAGCTGGCCCCACACCGGGTAGCAATTGCATCAGCCGGAAACCGGCGACCCGGTCACGTGGGTTCTCCACGAAACGCACCAGCGCCAGCATGTCCTTCACATGCGCGGCGTCGAGAAATTTCAGGCCGCCGAATTTGACGAATGGAATGTTCCGCCGCGTCAGCTCCACTTCGAGTGATCCGCTGTGCGACGACGTCCGGAACAGCACGGCCTGTTCCTTCAGCTTCATGCCGCCTTCGCGATTGTCGAGCACGCGCGCGACGATGGCGCGGGCCTGATCGGTCTCGTCCCGGATGGTGACGAGTTGCGGCTTGGCGGAGGAGACGCGGTCGGTCCAGAGATTTTTGGTGAAGCGCTCGCGCGCAAGATCGATCACGCCATTGGCCGCCGCCAGGATCGGTTGCGTAGAGCGATAGTTGCGGTCGAGCGTGATGATGTCAGCCGGCGGGCTGAACTGCCCGGGGAAATCCAGAATGTTGCGTACGGTGGCAGCGCGAAACGAATAGATCGACTGCGCGTCGTCGCCGACGACGGTGAGGCCCGCCCCGTTGGGCTTCAAAGCCATCAGGATCGCCGATTGCAGGCGATTAGTGTCCTGATATTCGTCCACGAGCACGTGATCGAAGCGACCGCCGATATCGCTAGCCAGTAGCGGTTCGCTCGCCATCTGCGCCCAGTATAGAAGCAGGTCGTCGTAATCGAGCACGTTCTGCTTCTGCTTGGCTTCGACATAGCCGGCGAACAGTTCGCGCAGCTCGGCTGACCACGTCGCGCACCATGGATAGGATGCGCCGAGCACCTGATCCAGTTCGGTCTCGGAATTGACGCAGCGGGAGTAGATCGCGAGGCACGTGCCTTTTGTCGGGAAGCGCGTCTCGGTTTTGGAGAAGCCGAGTTCGTGCCGGACCAGATTCATCAGGTCGGCGGAATCCTCGCGGTCGTGAATGGAGAAAGCGGGATCGAGTCCGATCTGTTCGGCATAGTCCCGCAAGAGCCGCGCGCCAATGCCGTGAAAGGTGCCGGCCCAAGCCAGTGCGTTGGTCATGACGCCGGCATTGTCGCCCATCACTTGGCGCGCGATGCGCTCGACGCGGCGGCTCATCTCGCTGGCCGCGCGCCGTGAGAAGGTCATCAGCAGGATGCGGCGCGGATCGGCGCCGTTGACGAGCAGATGCGCCACGCGATGGGCGAGGGTGTTGGTCTTGCCGGAACCGGCACCGGCGATGACCAACAGCGGAGCAGACGTGACGCTGTTCCCATGCGGGAACACGCCATGCTCGACGGCACGGCGTTGTTCTGGATTGAGGGCGTCGAGATAAGAGGCTTGAGCGAGCAAGGCATGTATCCGAGGTGACGAATCACGCTCGCTGATTCCCGCTTTGTTCGCAATGGAAGAGCGGCGTGCCGAAGCGCGCCGCCGGAAGAATTACGCCGCCCGCACTTCGCGGAGGAACACATCGACCTGCGTGCGGAGGTCTTCGCCGTTGCGTGACAGGTCCGCGGCCGACTCCACCACGCGCGACGCGGCGAGGCCGGTCTCGCGGGCGGCGTCATTGACGCCGGCAATGTTTTGCGAGACCTCGCCGGTGCCGCGGGCGGCTTCGGCGACGTTGCGGGCGATTTCGAGCGTGGCTGCGCCCTGTTCCTCGACGGCGGCGGCGATGGCGCTTGCGATCTCGCTGACGCGGCCGATGGTCGAGGTAATGCTCTGGATCGAACCCACCGAGAGCTTCGTGGCACTCTGAATCGCGCCGACCTGTGCCGAGATTTCGTCCGTTGCCTTCGACGTCTGGGTGGCCAGTGCCTTCACTTCGGAAGCGACGACGGCGAAGCCGCGGCCGGCTTCACCTGCGCGGGCCGCTTCGATGGTGGCATTGAGTGCGAGCAGGTTGGTCTGCGCAGCGATCTCGCTAATCAGCTTGACGACGTCACCGATCTTCTGCGCGGCCTCCGCAAGACTCTGCACCTCGCTATTGGTGACGTTGGCCTGCGATACCGCATCGCCGGCGACGCGGGCAGATTCGTTGACCTGCTGTGCAATCTCGCTGATCGAAGCATTGAGCTCCTCGATAGCAGCGGCGACTGCCTGAGCGCTCTGCGTGGCCTCCTCGGATGCTGCCGCGACGGCTGCGGTCTGCCGGGTCGATTCCTCGGCGGTGGCCGCCATCGATTGCGCGGTTGTGCGGAGTTCGCCGGCAGCCGAACCAACGGCGGTGACTACGGTACCAACGCTGCCCTCGAAGCGCGAGGCGAGAGCACTCATGGTGTCGCGGCGATCAAGCTGGGCGCGCTCGCGCTGCTCTTCCTGGGCGGCGCGCAGCTGCTCGGTTTCGATCAGCCCGGTCTTGAAGATTTCGACGGCGCCGGCCATCGAGCCGATCTCGTCCTTGCGGCCTGCACCCGGCACCGCGATCGTGTGATTACCGCCCGCAATGGTCCGCATCGCAGTTTCGAGTGCGCGGATCGGCTTCGCCATCGAGCGGCCCATGAAGGTTGCGATGGCACCGGCGAGCAGCAGCACGCAGGCAGAAATGATGGCCAGCCAATTCAGCGAGGATCGCATCAGGCTGTGATATCCGCTGGTATCACGGGTGATTTCGAAGACGGCGATGTTGTCGCCCGAAAAGCTCTTGATTGCGCCGAAGGTCGTGGCAACGGGCTTGTTGTCGAGTTCGCCATATTGGGTCACAACTTCGCCGGCAAGCGCGCGACGCAGCATATCGACACCCGGAGCAGCCGACTTCAGGGTGGACGCCAGCGTCTTGCCGGCCTGGCCGTCGATCTGGTGAATGCCGACATCGACACCGAAACGCGACTTCATGGTGTCGACGAAAGTCTTGCCGAACGGAGCGCCGACATCGATCGTGCCGAGAATGGTATCGCCATCCATCGCCGGTGCTACGCCAAAGACGTTGAGCGCATCACGGCCGGGCTCGATGCCGCCGACCGACTTCTTGCTGGTCATCGCCTGCACCACCATCTTGCGGCGCTCGGAAACGTTGTCTCCGAAGGTGCCGGGATTGTGGATGCGGGCGAAGCTGATGGCCGGCGGTGTTTGAATGGTGATCAGTTCGAGGCCGCGCGGCTTGATACGCTGATGGGCCTCCTTCAGATTCGCGAGCGCACTGGCACGATCGTTCGCCTTGATGGCGTCCTTGATCGGCTGTGACGACGCGATCGACTCGGCAACTGCGAGCAGCGTGCGCGTTTCGGCATTCAGCGCTGCCGTGAGATTGGCGTAGTCGTCATGCGCTTCGCGACTAAGGGCTGTGTCGATGATCGCCTGTTGCTGCCACATGCTGAAGGCAGCGAGCGCGCCGCACGATCCGGCAGCGACGAGCGTGATGGCGACAATCATACGTGCTGAAATAGAATTGAGTGCTTGCATCGACATGCCCCTTGGACCGCGACAAGCAATTTTGCTGCGGCACTGAAATTCCACGTGAAAATAGGGAAGCCGAGTGAAGGAGCCCTTAATTACCTCTGATGTGTAGGTATCCTGGTATCATGATTCCATTATGCCGCAGCAGATTTTGGCTTCGGGCGATGCCAGCATCAGTCGGGATCGAATGTGCGACGATACTAGTGGAGCCGAGACGAGCCATTCCCCGGCGCAAGGCACCGGTCCACGTGCGAGAGAAGAACTGCTGATTTGAGGGGCTTCTGGAGGCGACAGACGGCGCCGAGCTCGGTGGACATCGCGAGAAAATCGGGCGCGAACACGCCTGCTGGTGAGGCCGCGTGACCTGACATGACGATGATCGGGATCTCCGGACGGCACCGATGCGCCAACTTCATCGTCTCCAGCCCGTTCATCCCGGGCATGAAGATATCGATGATGAGCAGATCGAAATCCGCGTTGCGGAGAATGTGGCGCGCGCGCGGGCCGTCACTCGCGCAGGTGACGCGGTGGCCTTCGCGCTCAAGCATCAATTTGGTGAAGATCTGAACGACCTTGTCATCGTCGACGATCAGGATGCTTGCCATCTGCCGGTCCCCCGGATGCCGTCGCGCCAGTGCGGAGCATGGTTGTCTGGTTACGCACGCATCGCTACATGCCACGTTGCAAATGTGGCTTCTCGTTAAACGCCGCATCGAGCAGCGATCTGTGGACCTGAATATGTCCGTCATAGCTGACGAAGCCGAGCTTACGAAACTTGTTCATGAAGAAGCTGACGCGCGACCGCGTGGTGCCGATCATCTCCGCCAGCATTTCCTGACTGATGTCGATATCGATGGGATGGCTGGCGCCTCCCTCGCCATAGTGAGCGAGGATCAGCAACAGGCGCGCGAGGCGCTTCTCGCTTGAATTGAACAACTGATCGATCAAGTCTTCTTCGATGCGGTTGTTGCGCGACAGAAGATAGGCGACGAAGAATTCTGCGAAAGCCGGCTCGTCGCGCAGATGGGCGAGCATCGCCGACTTGTTGATGGTAACGATCGTGCAGTCTTCCATCGCCGTCGTTGTGACGGTGCGCAGCGGATGACCATTCAGGCAACCTTCACCGAGGAACTGTCCGGGTTCGAGCAGGCCGACGACGGCTTCCTTGCCTTGTTCAGACAGGACCGTGAGCTTGATACGTCCGCTCAGGATGTAGCAAACAGAATCTGCCGTCTCACCCTGACAAAAGATGTTCTGGTTTTTCTTGTAGTCGGTCGTGACCCTTCCGATGCCGGGACAGGTCAGAAAATACGGCGCATCGAACTCGGCTACAGCAGGAACCTTCAAGGCAGCTAGCCGTGTCATCGCGAATCTCCGGAGATCGATCTTTGCAGGTCAGCGTAAATCTATTCAGGGTTGTATTGTTCCCGCCAGATCTAGTTAAATTGCCGGCATAAGAGATCAAAACGCACATGCGTGAGTGGGAGGATTGATGGGGTCATCAATCCCGATGTGCATATAGATACCACCAGGCGCGTGAGGCGGCGTAGTTACGTCATCGGATTCACTGCCTTGAAACAACTTCCCTCCATGTTGCTACGCAACTTAACGCGCAGATCGTCTGTCATGTCCGCAACACACGCTGCCCTCGAATTGCGAGGGTTAACGAAACGTTTCGATCGGCCAGCTGTCGACGGACTCGATCTCACGGTTCGTGCTGGCGAGTTCTATGCGCTGCTGGGTGCCAACGGAGCCGGCAAGACGACGACATTGCGCATGGTCGCGGGATTGCTGCGTCCCGATGCCGGATCGGTGTCGATACTTGGTATCGACGCGCTCGCCGATCCCGTTGCAGCGAAACAGATCATGGCCTGGGTCTCCGACGAGCCGATGATCTATGACAAGCTGACGCCGCTCGAATATCTCGAATTCGTTGCCGGTCTATGGGGCTGCGATGCTGAAACGGCCGAGCGCACGTCGCATGAATTGTTGGCATCGCTAGGTCTTGGTCCACATCTGCATGAGCGATGCGAAGGCTTCTCCAAAGGCATGCGCCAGAAGGTGGCGCTGGCCGGTGCGCTGGTGCATGAGCCGCAGCTGATCATTCTCGACGAACCTTTGACCGGGCTCGATGCCGTGTCGGCGCGTCATGTCAAAGGCCTGCTGCAGGATCGCGTGAGCTCCGGCTGCACCGTGATCATGACCACGCATATTCTCGAAGTCGCCGAACGCATGGCCGACCGGATCGGTGTGATCGCCGCAGGCAGGCTGATCGCCGAAGGTACGCTTGCCGACTTGCGTCAGCAGAACGGACAGGGCGACACCAGCCTCGAAGACATGTTCGTGGCCCTGGTGGACGGCGCGCCGGTTGCCGCATGACACCATCCGCCAGCGTGATGTGGTTTGCCGGCCATGAAGTCCGGCTGGCGTGGCGGGAGATGCTGGGCATGCTCACGGCGGGCCGTCGCTGGCGTCCGCGCAGCGTTTCGCTTCTGCTGATTGTCTTCGTGATCTTCCTGCATTTGCCGGCCTATGCGGTGGTCGGCCGTTTCGCAGATGTGCAGACGCCGCTCGATCAATCGACGGCGATTGTCATCACCGCCAGTATCTTCCTCGCCTGGGCGCTCGTTTTGTCGCAGGCGATTGAGTCCGTCACCCGCGTATTCTACGCGCGTGCCGATCTCGATCTCATCATGTCGTCGCCGGCGCCGCTCACCAACCTCTTCTCCGTCCGCATCGCAGCCATCGCATTGACGGTGACCCTGATGGCGGTGCTGCTGGCGACGCCGTTTGTCAACGTACTGGTGATTGGCGGCGGTGCACGCTGGTTCTCCGCCTATGCCGTCGTCATTGCCATGGGCCTTTCTGCATCGGCATGCGCCATCGCCATCACCGTCGGATTGTTTCAGCTCTGCGGTCCTGCGAAAACACGACTGGTCGCGCAGATTATTTCAGCTGTGACGGGCGCAGGCTTTGTCATCGCATTGCAGGTCGCGGCGATTCTCTCTTACGGCACGCTGTCGCGTTTCGCCGTGCTGACCTCCGACGCCGCAGCTGCCTTTGCGCCGGAGGCAGACAGCATCGTGTGGTGGCCCGCGCGCGCGATGCTCGGCGATATCGCAGCACTGGTGCCGCTGCTGGCGGCCGGGTTGATCCTGCTCGGACTGACGATGGCGATTTTTTCGCCGCGATTCAGCAACTACGTGGCCAGTGCCGCACCATTGGCGCAAGTTCGACGCAAGAAAGTCGCAAGACGGTTTCGACCGGGCTCTCGACGTAACGCCTTGCGCCGCAAGGAGTTTATCCTGTTGTGGCGCGATCCGTGGCTGGTCTCGCAAACCCTGATGCAACTGCTGTATCTGTTGCCGCCAGCCCTGATGCTGTGGCGCAGCTTCGGCGAGGGGGCAGGCGCGTTCATCGTGCTGGCGCCAGTGATCGTGATGGCAGCGGGTCAGCTTGCCGGCGGCCTGGCCTGGCTGACGATCTCCGGTGAGGACGCTGCGGATCTGGTCACAACCGCGCCGCTTCCGGCAAACACGATCATCACGGCCAAGGTCGAAGTCGTGCTGGTGATCATCGCCGTGGTGTTCACGCCAATGGTCGCGGGTCTTGCGCTCGTCTCGCTGCGGCTTGCCGCGGTGACGGCATTGGCGACCGTCGCGGCGGCCGCCTCGGCGACAGCCATCCAGCTCTGGTTCAGGGTGCAGGCACGGCGCAGCCAGTTCAGGCGACGTCAAACGTCATCGCGCATCGCGACCTTCGCCGAAGCCTTCTCGTCGATCGGCTGGGCTGCGACGGCGGCGCTGGCACTGGTGCTGCCGATTGCCTCTGTGATCTCGGGTGCCATGACGGCAGGTCTCATGGCGCTGACGTGGAAGATTAGTCCTGTCAGGACCTGAAGCAACAAAGCCACCCGCGGATACGGGTGGCTTTGAAACTAACAACGGCCTCGAGACGACGATCAGGCCACCATCGACATCGACATCGGCGCGATGGCGGGGGTGGCTTCGCTAAAAACCTCTTCCGTGACCACGATAAAACGCACCAGCGGCGTCGGGCCGAAATTGGTGGAGATCGCTACGTCAGCGGCATCGCGACCGCTGGCCATCACGATGCGCCCGATGCGCGGATGATTGTGACGCGCATCGAATGTGTACCACTTGTTTCCGAGATAGACTTCGAACCAAGCGCTGAAATCCATCGGCGCGGGATCGATGGGCACGCCGATATCGCCGAGATAGCCGGTACAATAGCGTGCTGGAATGTTCATGCAGCGGCACAGCGTGACAGCGAGATGCGCGAAGTCGCGGCACACGCCGATACGCTCTTCATGACCTTCAAAGGCTGTACGATCGTTGCGAGCATGGTGATAGCCGAACTCGATGCGTTGATGCACGTAATCGACAATGGCCTGGACGCGCGCCGCGCCGTCTTCGATATGGCCGAACAGCGACCAAGCCAGATCGGATAGCTTCTGCGTGTCGCAATAGCGGCTGCCGAGCAGGAAGACCATGACATCGTCAGGCAGTTCGCCGACCGCCTGCAACGGCCCTGATGGCGGAGCCGCATCCGGCAGCCCGCTATCAGAAATCAGAAAGTCATTCTTGATTTCGATCAGTCCGAGCGGTGCGACGATGCGCGTGCAGGTATTGCCGAACATGTCGAGATAGTCATGCGCCTGTACGTCGTGGGAAAACTGGATGCGGTGTGGGCTCTGCAAATCCTTCGCGCGCGAAGGATGAATACTGAGCATCAGGATCATAGGTGTTTCCTGCAAACACTGGAAAGCGATGTCGTAGCCCGCGCGAATCTTCACTTTTACGTCTCCACTAACTCGGCAAATCAGGAATTCATCGTTGCCAGACAAGTGTAGTCACCAAACATCGTTCCGAGGTTCAGTGACAGGAATGTGCAGAAAATGTGGGCAGCGAGGCCGCGCCGGCCCCGCTGCGCCATAAGCTATTTCTTCAGGGACAACAGCAGCAGCGAGCGGGCAGTTACCTGATACATATGGCCGAACGGGAAATCCTCGCCGCCCTTCGTATCGGGAATGTTGGTATCCACCAGAAGTTCCCAGGCCTGTCCGCCAAACGCTTCGGGCATCGTGAAATCGACCAGTCCTTCGAAGCCGTTCAGGATCATCAGCATGGTCTGATCCTCCGCCGGCTTGTGAATTCCGGTCTTCTGCGCGCGGCCGTCCAGCAGCATGCCGAAGCATTTCATGTTACCGTCTTTCCAATGTGCGTCCTGCATCGGGCCGCCATTGGCGTTGATCCAGGTCACGTCGCGAACATCGAGGTCGGGATCGTGTTCGCCGGTCAGGAAGCGGCTGCGGCGCAGGACCGAGCAGCCCCCGAGCAGCTTGATGAGCCGCTTGGTGAAAGCGAGCAGGTCTTTGCCCTCAGTCGTCAGGCTCCAGTTGAACCAGGAAATCTCGCTGTCCTGGCAATAGGCATTGTTGTTGCCGTTCTGCGTGCGGCCGAATTCGTCGCCGCCGAGCAGCATCGGCGTGCCCTGAGAGAACAGCAGCGTCGCCAGCATATTGCGCTTCTGGCGCTCGCGCAGGGCGATGATGGCCTTGTCGTCGGTCGGGCCCTCAAGGCCGCAATTCCATGAGGCGTTGTTGGAGGAGCCGTCCTTGTTGTTCTCGCCATTGGCCTCATTGTGTTTCTCGTTGTAACTCGCCCAGTCGTTCAGCGTGAAGCCATCGTGGGCGGTGACGAAATTAATGCTGGCCCAGGCGCGGCGACCCTGATGGTTGAACATGTCCGCAGACGCGACGAGACGCGGTGCCAGAGCCGAGACCGGCGCTTTGCCGCGCCAGAAGTCACGCGCAGTATCGCGAAACTTGTCGTTCCATTCCGCCCAGCCGGGCGGGAAACCGCCGACCTGATAACCACCGGGGCCGATGTCCCAGGGTTCGGCGATCAACTTCACTGTCGTCAGCAATGGGTCCTGATCGACGGCTTTCAGGAAGCCGCTCTGTTCGGTGAAGCCATAGACTTCGCGCGCCAGGATGGTGCCGAGATCGAAGCGGAAGCCGTCGATATGCATCTCCCGCACCCAGTAGCGCAGGCTGTCCGCCACCATCTGGATGACGCGGGCATTGGACAGGTTCACTGTGTTTCCGGTGCCGGTGTCGTTGATGTAATAGCGTGGCTTGTCCGGAAGCAGCCGATAATAACTGGCATTGTCGATGCCCTTGAAGGACAGGGTCGGGCCAAGCTCGTTGCCTTCGGCGGTGTGATTATAGACGACATCGAGGATGACCTCGAGCCCGCCGGCATGCAGCGCTGACACCATCTCCTTGAACTCGCGCAGCGAGTTCGGCACGTCCGATGCGTAGCGCGGATCGGGCGCAAAGAAGCCGATGGAATTGTAGCCCCAGTAGTTCACCAGCTTCTTGTTCAGCAGATAGTCGTCATTGATGAAAGTATGGATTGGCAACAGCTCGACCGAGGTGATGCCGAGGCCGCAGAGATAATCCACCACAGGCCTGCTGCCGAAGCCGGCATAGGTGCCGCGCAATTTTTCGGGCACGTCGGGATGCAGCTTGGTGAAGCCCTTGACGTGGGTCTCGTAGATGATGGTCTGGTCCCATGGCACCGGCTGCCGGCCGGCCTCGCCAGCCCAGTCGAAGTCGCGATCGACAATCACGCATTTCGGCATGAACGGGGCGGAGTCGCGTTCGTCGAAGGTGGTGTCGTCGCCGCTCTCCATGTTGTAGCCGAACACGGCCGGATTCCATTCGAGCTGCCCGGCATGGGCGCGGGCATAGGGATCGAGAAGCAGCTTGTTCGGATTGAAGCGATGGCCCTTTTCCGGCTCATAGGGGCCATGGACGCGATAGCCGTAAAAGGTGCCGGGGCCGACGTCGGGGATGTAGCCGTGAAACACCTCGTCGGTATATTCCGGCAGCTCGATTCGCGTTTCCTTGTCGCCGTCGAACAGGCAGACCTCGACCTTGGTGGCATTGGCCGAGAAGAGCGCGAAGTTGGTGCCCTTTCCGTCCCAATGCGCGCCAAAGGGATAGGGGAGACCTTCTTCGACTACTCTGTGCGTCACGATTGCCCCACTGTCTGGTGATGAAAATGCGCGGGATAACTGCGCCGCCGCATTTCCGTTGCAATGCAAACAGGCTGTTTCGGAATATATCTTGGCCTGCGAGGGTCGCTAGCCCGGAGTTTTGCTTATGACCGACGTCTCCCATCACAAACGCATCGCATTGCTGGGCGCGCCAGTCGAAGTCGGGGCCTCGCAGCGCGGGACCTTGATGGGGCCGGCGGCCATGCGGACGGCAGGCCTGGGGCCGCTGCTGGAAGAGCTTGGCTTCGAGGTGGAAGACCACGGTGACCTCATGCCACCGTCTGTGCCTCTGTCGACCGATGCGCCGCCGGAGAATGCCAAGCATTACCGTGTGATCCAGAGCTGGATCCAGGCGCTGAGTGCGCGTGCCTACACGCTTGCCAAATCGGGCGCGCTTCCGATCTTCGTGGGCGGTGATCACAGCCTGTCCATGGGATCGGTCAATGGCGTGGCAAGGCACTGGCACGAGCAGGGGCGCGAATTGTTCGTGCTGTGGCTCGATGCGCATGCCGATTACAATACGCCGCACACGACCATCACCGGCAATATGCATGGCATGTCCGCGGCCTTTCTGTGCGGCGAGTCCGGTCTGGATGGACTACTCGGCGCCGAGCCGCGCGCATCGATCACGCCCGATAATCTCGACCTGTTCGGCATCCGCTCCATCGATAAGCTCGAGAAAGAGCTGGTCCACACGCGCAAGGTGGCCATCGCAGACATGCGGCAGATTGACGAGTTCGGTGTTGGCGTCCTGATCCGCCGCGTCATCGAGCGGGTCAAGGCGCGCAACGGCGTGTTGCATGTGTCCTTCGATGTGGACTTCCTCGATCCCGCGGCAGCGCCCGGCGTTGGCACCATGGTGCCCGGCGGCGCCACCTATCGCGAGGCGCATCTGATCATGGAGCTGCTGCATGATTCCGGGCTGATGTGCTCGCTGGATGTCGTCGAGCTCAATCCGTTTCTCGACGAGCGCGGGCGTACCGCACGGGTGATGGTCGAGCTGGTCGGCAGCCTGTTCGGGCAGCAGATCACCGATCGGCCGACACCGAGCAACGCAATTATACCGCCCGGCTAGTTCACGGTCGGCAAAACCTCGATTGGTTCCGGGCTCTCGCGCGCGTTACGCATGACCGTTTTGTCATGTTCTCGGAACTAACCCTGCAGCGCGGGATTGCTACCTCATGGTTCACACACGAGGAGCACGTCATGATTAAGCATCTTGCCATCATCGCCGTTGCTGCGGCGGGCATCAGCAGCGCAATTCCAGCCAAGGCCCAGGACATCGGCGTGGGCGTCGGTCCGGGCGGCGTGACGGTCGGCGCCGTCGGCCGCGACCGCTATCGCGACGACTATGACCGCGGTTACTACCGTGATCGCCGTGATCGCAACGAGACCGTGATCATCAAGCGCAGCCGCGACCGTGATCGTGGCTATTACGATGGCGGCGTTGAACGTCGTACTGTCATCGAACGCTACTAATATTGCGCCGAACGAGAGGCGGCCCTTCCTCGGAAGGGCCGTTTTTTCGTGCGTGAAGGAAGCCTCAGAACATTGAGTGACATAACTATGGCAACTGCAGCGACAGTCTGGTGGCAGGCCGGTACCATCTATCAGATCTATCCGCGGTCGTTTCAGGACTCCAACGGAGACGGCATCGGCGATCTGGCGGGCATCGTCGGCCGGCTTCCCTATCTGCGGCAACTTGGCATCGACGCGATCTGGTTGTCGCCGATCTTCCCGTCTCCGATGGCAGACTTCGGGTATGACATCGCCGACTATATCGGCGTCGATCCGATCTTCGGTACATCGGCCGATTTCGACGCGCTGGTGGCTGCGGCTCACGGTCATGGTCTGAAGATCATTCTCGATCTGGTGCCGAACCACACCTCGGATCAGCATCCGTGGTTTATCGAGAGCCGATCGTCGCGCGATAATCCCAAACGCGATTGGTATATCTGGCACGATCCGAAGCCGGACGGTAGCGCGCCGACCAACTGGATGTCCGAATTCGGCGGCAGCTCCTGGCAGTATGACGAGGCCACAGAGCAATATTACTATCACGCCTTTCTCGACAAACAGCCGGACCTGAATTGGCGCAATCCAGCTGTTCGCAACGCCATCTATGAGGTGATGCGGTTCTGGATGCGGCGTGGTGTCGACGGCTTCCGCGTCGATGTGATCTGGCATCTGATCAAGGACGAAGAATTTCGCGATAATCCGACAAATCCGAATTTCACGGCCGGGCGCCCGCCACACGAGGCTTTCCTGCCGCTCTATTCGACCGATCGGCCGGAGACGCTGGACGTGGTCGTCGAAATGCGCCGCGTTGTCGATGAATTCGACGATCGTGTGCTGATCGGCGAGATCTATCTGCCCTTCGATCGGCTGGTCGCCTATTACGGCAGTGACCTGTCGGGCGCTCATCTGCCGTTCAACTTCGCGCTGCTCTCTGCGCCGTGGAATGCTTTTGCCATCAGCGAATTGATCGCGCGCTACGAGGCGGCACTTCCGCTTGGCGCCTGGCCTAACTGGGTGCTCGGTAATCACGACCGGCCGCGCGTCGCCAGCCGGGTTGGCATGGCTCAGGCGCGCGTCGCCGCGATGTTGCTGCTGACGCTGCGCGGGACGCCGACGCTATACTACGGCGACGAAATCGGCATGAAGCAGGTGCCTATTGCGCCGGATCAGGTTCAGGATCCGTTCGAAAAGAACGTGCCTGGGATTGGTCTCGGCCGCGACGGATGCCGCACGCCGATGCAATGGGGTGCCACCGAGCATGCGGGTTTCACGACCGGCGAGCCCTGGCTGCCGCTGGACACGGACTACCACCATCAGAATGCGGCTGCTCTCGCGGCCGATCCCCATTCGATCCTCAGCCTCTATGTGAAGTTGATCGAGTTGCGCAAGCACATGCCCGAACTGGTATTCGGCGGCTATGAGCCTGTGGACGCTGCGGGTGATGTGCTGGCCTATCGGCGCGTCTATGACGGGCAGACAGTTCTGATCGCCCTCAACCTCGGCGGAGAGCCGGCGTCACTGCATGTGGGAGGCGGCGAAATATTGCTGGCGACGGGACTCGATCGCCATGGTGAGAATGTTTCGGGCGCGCTGGAATTATCGGGCAATGAAGGCGTGATCGTCAGGCTGCGGTGAGTAAATTGCACCGCCATCATGCCTGGGACAAGCCCGGGCATGACGCGAATTTAGTGTAAGGCGTATAAAAGCAGAAGGCGCCGCCGATGTCTCGGCGGCGCCTTGATGCTTGCGAGGCTGCGTAGAGCCGGGCGCTCAGTCCAGACCGATCGTGGTCAGGTCCTGGAACCAGTGCTGGGCCTGCACGAACTTCTTCACCTTCGGCGACAGCGCATGCGGGTTGGTGTCGTGAACGACCCAGACCAGCACCGCATCGTCGACGATCTGCGCATGGGCTTCAGCGAGCAACTCGTCCTGCTTCTTCGGATCGAAGGTGTTCTTGGCTTCGTCGATCAGTGCATCGACCTTCGGGTTCTTGTAGCCGCCCCAGTTCACGCCGACCGGTGCGATCTGGCCGGAGTGAAAGAAGCGGACGATGGCGTAAAGAGGATCCGAGGTGACGTAAGCGATGTTGTTGGACGTGATGCCCTTCATGCTGTCGTCAGCCGCACCCTTGCGCCATGCGGTGTAGAGCACTTCGAGCTCGACGACCTTGAACTCGACCTCGACGCCGATTTCCTTGAAGCTCTGCTGCAGGAATTCGTTGATCGGCAGCGACAGCATCTGGCCGGTGCCGCCATTGGCGATGATGAAGGTCGCCTTCAGCGGCTTCTCCGGACCATAGCCGGCTTCCTTCACGAGCTTCTTGGCTTCGGCCAGATCATATTTGATCTTGAAGGTCGGCTTGCCGAACCACGGGCTCGACGGATCGACCTGGCCGATGGCGGGCTTGGCGAGACCGTTCATCAGCGCAACGACGGCATCGCGATCGATGGCGAGGTTGAGTGCCTTGCGCAGACGGACGTCGGTCCAGGGCGAACCCGGCAGCACGCTGAGGTGATAATTCCAGACATGCGGCGTGACGTTATCGACGATCTTCATGCCGGCGCCCTTGAGCTGCGGCACAGCGTCGGGAGCGGGGGTCTCGATCAGATCGACCTGACCGGCGAGCAGCGCATTGGTGCGGGTGAGGGCTTCCGGCATCGGCACGAGCACGAGCTTGTCGGCTTTCGGAATGCGCTTCTTGTCCCAATAATCCGGATTCTTGCTGAGCTCGGCGAGCTCGCGCGGAACGAGCTTGGTCAGCTTGAACGGGCCGGTGCCCGAGGGCTGCGACGCGAACTTGTCCCAGTCCTTGCCGACCTTCTCATACTGCGCCGGGCTGGAGACCAGGAACCACAGCATCTGATAGGGGAAGAAGCTGTCGACGCTCTTGGTGGTGATCTCGACGGTGCCGTCATCGATCTTGGCGTAGCTGGCAACCGAGGGCAGGCGGGTCTTCACCTGCGCGCTCTGGCGCTTGTCGAATTGCGGCGCCTTCTCGTTCAGCACCTTGTCGAGATTCCAGATCACCGCATCGGCGTTGAAGTCGCTGCCGTCATGAAACTTCACGCCCTTGCGCAAAGTGAAGCGCCACTTGGTCTTGTCGGTGTCGTCGACCTTCCACTCGGTGGCGAGGCCGGGAATGAGTTTGCCGGGACGATCGGCGACATCCATCTCCCAGGCCACGAGCGGGTCGTAGATCGTATAGCCGGTGAACTGGTAACCGCCGGCGCCGCGATCAGGCTGGCCTGTGGTCAGCGGCACGTCCGCCATCGAGATGCCATAGCGCACCACCGTTTCGGCTTGCGCCGGCGCGGCTGCGCTTATGACGGCGGCGATGGCCGCAACAAATAACGAGCTTCGAACGCGCATAAACCAGACTCCGTATGGTGGGATATTGTCCGCCAGATACCTGCAATCCTGATGCCAGATTGGGCATATCGAACGGTTGGTGTGTGCTGGTGTGCTGCAGTGCCGCAGTTTGAGTCATTGCGCTGCAAGGTTGCAGGCCTTGGCACAAGCGTTGCATAAGAATTAGCCAGTTTAGAACAAGCCAACACTGGCGAAAGCCAACGTGTCATCCAAAGCCAAGAGGGACTGATTACGATGCGTATCGAAAAGCCGACAAAGAGCCGTCTCGCGACAGCAATCACCTTGCTGACGCTCGCCACGGCCCTGACCTTGCCACAGGTGGCGCGCGCCGAGACGGTGCTGCGCATCGGCATGACCGCTGCCGATATTCCGCGCACGCTTGGCCAGCCCGATCAGGGCTTCGAAGGCAATCGTTTCACCGGCAATACGATGTATGACGGCCTGACCGGCTGGGATCTGTCGTCCGCGACCAAAGCGAGTGTTGTTATCCCGGCGCTCGCCACTGAGTGGGCAGTGGACGACGCCGACAAGAAGAAGTGGACCTTCAAACTGCGTCCCGGCGTCACTTTCCACGACGGTTCGGCCTTCAATGCGGATGCCGTGGTCTGGAATGTGGACAAGGTGCTCAAACAAGATGCAGTCCAGTTCGACGCCAGCCAGGTCGGCGTGACCGCCTCGCGCATGCCGACCCTGGTGTCGGCCAAGAAGATCGACGACATGACCGTCGAGCTGACCACGAAGGAGCCGGACTCCTTCCTGCCGATCAATCTCACCAACCTCTTTATGGTGAGCCCGACGAAGTGGCAGGCGCTGTTCGACAAGGCCGAAGGCGCCGATGCCAAGGCCAAGTCGCAGGCCGCATGGGCGGCCTTCGCGCGCGAAGCCTCCGGCACCGGCCCGTGGAAGATGTCGAAGTTCACGCCGCGCGAGCGTCTCGAACTGGTGAAGAACGACGCCTACTGGAACAAGGACCGCGTTCCGAAGACCGACAAGATGGTGCTGCTGCCGATGCCGGAAGCCAACGCACGCACCGCTGCGCTGCTGTCCGGTCAGGTCGACTGGGTCGAGGCGCCGGCGCCTGACGCGGTCAAGGAAATCACCGCACGCGGCTTCAAGATCGAGAAGAACGAGCAGCCGCATGTCTGGCCGTGGCAGTTCTCCCGTGCCGAAGGCTCGCCGTGGAACGACATCCGCGTCCGCAAGGCCGCCAATCTCTGCATCGATCGCGAAGGCCTGAAGGACGGTCTGCTCGCCGGGCTGATGGTGCCGGCGACCGGCACATTCGAGCCCGGTCATCCATGGCGCGGCAAGCCGAGTTTCGAGATCAAGTATGATCTGAAGGCAGCACAAGCGTTGATGAAGGAAGCCGGTTACGGTCCCACCAAGAAGCTCGAAGTGAAGACGCAGACCTCGGCGTCCGGCTCCGGCCAGATGCTGCCGCTGCCGATGAACGAATATCTGCAGCAGGCGCTGGCGGAGTGCTACTTCGACGTCAAGCTCGACGTCATCGAATGGAACACGCTGTTCACCAACTGGCGCCGCGGCGTCAAGGATCCCTCGGCGAACGGCTCCAACGCCACCAACGTCACCTATGCGGCGATGGATCCGTTCTTCGCACTTGTTCGCTTCCTGCAGTCGTCGATGGCGCCGCCGGTCTCGAACAATTGGGGCTTCATCAACAATCCGAAGTTCGATGAACTGGTGACCAAGGCACGCACCACCTTCGACGCGACGGCACGTGACGCGGCGCTCGCCGAGCTTCATGCTGCTTCGGTCGACGACGCAGCCTTCCTTTACGTGGCCCACGACGTCGGTCCACGTGCGCTGAGCCCGAAGATCAAGGGCTTTGTGCAGCCGAAGAGCTGGTTCGTCGACTTCTCGCCGGTGTCGATCACGCCGTAAGCAACAAGTGAATATCGGCCGCACATTGTGCAGCCGATATTCGCACGAACCTCTCCACGTCATGGCCGGGCTTGACCCGGCCATCCACGCCTTCTTCGCTGCAAAGACGTGGATGCCCGGGTCAAGCCCGGGCATGACGAACGAGGAGGCAGAGTTTCTGAATCGAAGGTGATCAGTGTTCGTCTACATCGCGCGACGCGTCGTCTATGTGATTCCTATCGTCCTCAGCGTGGCGCTGGTGTGTTTCCTGCTGGTGCACATCACGCCTGGCGATCCTCTCGTTGCCATTCTTCCCGCTGACGCATCGCAGGAGCTGGCGCAGCAACTGCGCGTCGCTTACGGCTTCGATCGTCCGCTGCCTGTTCAGTTCGGCCTTTGGCTGTGGCGCGCGCTACACGGCGATCTCGGCAGCTCCATCGCCACCGGACGTCCTGTTCTGGCGGAGGTGATGAAAGCCGTCGGCAATACCGTGACGCTGGCCATCGCCGCCGCCGCCATCGGTTTCACGCTCGGTTTGTTTTTCGGGCTGATCGCCGGCTATTTCCGCGATACCTGGATCGACAAGGTCGCGACCTCGATCGCCATCGCCGGCGTCTCCGTGCCGCATTACTGGCTCGGCATGGTGCTGGTTATCATCTTCTCGGTGCAGCTCAACTGGCTGCCTGCGGTCGGTGCCGGGCCGGGCGGTTCGGGCTCATGGGCCTGGGACTGGGAGCACATCAAATATCTCGTGCTGCCGGCGATCACGACCTCGGTCATTCCGATGGGCATCGTGACACGCACCGTGCGCGCGCTGACCGGCGATATCCTGTCGCAGGATTTCGTCGAGGCCCTGCGCGCCAAGGGTCTGCAGGAAACCAAGGTGTTTCGTCACGTCATCAAGAATGCGGCGCCGACGGCGCTGGCCGTGATGGGCCTGCAGCTCGGCTACATGCTCGGCGGTTCGATCCTGATCGAGACCGTGTTCTCATGGCCTGGTTCGGGGCTTCTTTTGAACTCCGCGATCTTCCAGCGTGACCTGCCGCTGCTGCAGGGCACGATCCTGGTGCTGGCGCTGTTCTTCGTGTTCCTCAATCTTCTGGTCGATATCGCGCAGGCGTCGATCGATCCGCGCATCAAGCGGAGCTGACCATGCTGGATATCCTCTCATGACCGCGATGACCGACACCGCATTGCAGGCGGCGCCTGCGACCAAGGCCCGCGGCTATTGGGCCACCGTGGGCCGCCGCATCGTGCGCGACAAGGTCAGCATGGCCTGCGCGTTCATTCTGCTGCTGATCTTCCTGGCGGCGATCTTTGCGCCCTATCTGCATCTCGCAGATCCCTATCAGGGCTCGATGATTCGCCGTCTGCGTTTCATCGGCACACCCAACTATCCGCTCGGCACCGACGAACTCGGCCGCGACATGCTGGCGCGCCTGATCTATGGCGGGCGACTGTCGCTGCTGATCGGTATCCTGCCGGTGGTCCTGGCCTTCTTCATCGGGACGGGTCTTGGCGTTGTGGCCGGCTATGTCGGCGGGAAGCTCAATACCGCGATCATGCGCACCGTCGACGTGTTCTACGCGTTCCCGTCGGTGCTGCTGGCGATTGCGATTTCCGGCGCTCTGGGCGCCGGCATCGTCAATTCGATCGTGTCGCTGACCATCGTCTTCGTGCCGCAGATCACGCGCGTCGCCGAGAGCGTCACGACGGGCGTGCGCAACATGGATTATGTGGAAGCGGCACGTGCCTCCGGCGCGAACGCCTTCACCATCATGCGGGTGCACATGCTCGGCAACGTGCTGGGCTCCATCTTCGTTTACGCCACAGGGCTGATCTCGGTGTCGATGATCCTCGCCGCCGGTCTGTCGTTTCTCGGCCTCGGCACCAAGCCACCGGAACCGGAATGGGGTCTGATGCTGAACACCCTGCGCACCGCGATCTACGTCAATCCATGGGTGGCAGCACTTCCCGGCGCGATGATCTTCGCGGTGTCGATCTGTTTCAATCTGCTGAGCGACGGCATGCGCAGTGCCATGGACATCCGGAACTGATGGCATGAGTGATATTGTAGAAGAAATCGACAAGTTGGAGCCGCTGGAGGATATCGGCGGTGTTGCACAGCCGCTGTTACAGGTGGTCAGCCTGACCAAGCATTTCCCCGTGCGCGGCGGATTGTTCGCGCCGAGCAAGACCGTGCGCGCGGTGGACGATGTGTCGTTCGCCATCGCCAAGGGTGAAACCGTTGGCATCGTCGGCGAGTCCGGTTGCGGCAAATCGACGACGGCGCGGTTGCTGATGCATCTGATGCCGCGCAATTCCGGCGATATCATCTATGACGGCCGCACTGTCGGGCGCGAGCTCTCGTTACGCGAGCTGCGCCGCGGCATGCAGATGGTGTTCCAGGACAGCTATGCCTCGCTCAACCCGCGTCTGACCATCGAAGAATCGATCGCCTTCGGACCGAAGGTGCACGGCATGGCCGACAAAGCCGCGCGACTGCTGGCGCGGGAGCTGCTCGGGAAGGTCGGCCTGCGGCCGGAGACCTTCGCTAATCGCTATCCGCATGAAATCTCCGGCGGCCAGAGGCAGCGCGTCAACATCGCGCGTGCGCTGGCGCTGTCGCCGCGTCTCGTCATTCTCGATGAAGCAGTCTCGGCGCTCGATAAATCGGTCGAGGCACAGGTGCTCAACCTGTTGGTCGATCTCAAGCGCGAATTCGGCCTGACCTATCTGTTCATCAGCCACGATCTCAACGTGGTGCGTTACATCTCCGACCGCGTGCTGGTGATGTACCTCGGCGAGGTCGTTGAACTCGGCCCGGTGGATGAGGTCTGGGACGGGCCGGCTCACCCCTACACGCGCGCGCTCCTGGCCGCGATGCCGTCGTCCGATCCCGACAAGCGCACGGAAACGCCGCCGATCACCGGCGACCCGCCGAACCCGATCGATCCACCGTCCGGCTGTCGCTTCCACACACGCTGCCCCTTTGCCGAAGCGATGTGCGGCGAGGCGACGCCGAAGCTGACTGAAATCACCGTGACCGGCCACCAGGCCGCCTGTTACATGGCGATCCCAGGTTCGGGACACAGCAAAGCACCTGCTGCAGGAGCGCACTGACATGACCAAACCGACTGCCAAGCAGATCAAGGCGCTGACCAAAGTCAGCGGCCTTCCCGCGTCCGACGAGGTTGCCGAGCGCATCGCTAATTCGATCGGCCCGGCCTTTGAAGGCTTCGCGGCCGTCGCCGGGACGCTGCCGTTCGATCTCGAGCCCGCGACCTTCCTCTCTGTTCAGAATACGAAGGCTGCCAAATGAGTGTCACCGAACCCGCATTGCTGTCGCTGACGGACGTCGCTGACGCGATCGCCACGAAGAAAATTTCGTCGCGCGAAGCTACGCAGTCCTGCCTCGATCGCGCTGTGAAGTCTCAGCCGAGCCTCAACGCCTACATGTCGATCGAGGCCGATGCAGCGCTGAAGGCGGCGGACGCGGCTGATGCGTCGCTCGCCAGGGGGCAGAGTCGCGGTGTGCTGCATGGCGTGCCGCTGGCGCACAAGGACATGTATTACGACGAGGGACACGTCGTGACCTGCGGCTCGCATATCCGCCGCGACTGGGTTGCGACTACCACGGCGACATCGCTGCAGCGCCTGAAAGACGCTGGTACCGTGCGGCTCGGTTCGTTGCAGATGGTTGAGTTCGCCTACGGCCCGCTTGGCCATAACGTGCATTACGGCGCCGTGCATAACCCGTGGCATGTCGATCACGTCACGGGTGGTTCGTCGTCGGGTTCGGGCTCGGCCGTCGCAGCGCGTCTCACATTTGCGGCGCTCGGCTCCGACACCGGCGGCTCGATCCGCTTGCCGGCACATTTCTGCGGCGTCTCCGGTTTGAAGACGACGGTGGGTCTGGTCAGCCGTGCCGGTGCGATGCCGCTGTCGCAATCGCTCGATACCGTCGGTCCGCTGGCGCGCACCGTCGAGGATTGTGCGCTGCTGACCCGCCTGATGGCTGGCGCCGATCCGCTCGATCCAACCACCAGCGCACGCCCTGTGCCGGACTACATGGCGGCGACGCGCGCTTCCGCCAAAGGCATGACGGTCGGTATCCCCAAGGCCTTCTATGTCGACGATCTCGACGCCGATACCGCTGCCATTCTGCAGAACACCATCGCGGCGCTGAAGGACGAAGGTATCAAGATTGTCGAAGTCGATCTGCCCAATCAGGGCCAGCTCACGGCAGCCTGCCAGTTCGTGCTCGCGACGGAAGCTGCGGCGATGCACAAGCGCTGGATGATCGAGCGCCCGCAGGATTACGGCGCGCAGGTCCTGATGCGGTTGCAGAACGGTCTCGCTATCACCGGCGTATCCTATATCGAGGCGCTGCGCTGGCGCGGTCCGGCACTTGCCGCCTATCTCGCTGCGGTGACCGGCACTGATGCGGTGCTCGCTCCGGTCTCGCCTGGCGCGGCTCCGACCATTGCCGAGACCGATGTCGGCAACAGCTCTGGCGCCGAAGCGATGATCCAGCGGCTGACGCGTTTTACGCGGCCGATCAACTATCTCGGTCTGCCCGGTCTCTCGATCCCGGCCGGCTTCACCTCATCGAAGCTACCGGTCGGCATGCAATTGATCGGCCGTCCGTTCGATGAATCGACGCTGCTGACCATCGGTGCCGCATTCCAGCGCGCGACCGACTTCCACAAACAGTGCCCGGAGTTGGCATGAGTAATCTCGTCGAGGTTCGCAATCTCAATGTCCGGTTCGGCGGCGAACGCACCGTCTATGCGGTGAACGATCTCAACCTCACGCTCGGCGAAGGCGAGGTGCTCGGGCTGCTCGGCGAGTCCGGGTCGGGCAAGAGCGTCACCTTGCGCGCGCTGATGCGGCTGCTGCCGAAGAAGCGCACGCAGATCACCGGCACGGTCAACGTGCTCGGCAAGGACGTGCTGGCGCTCGACGATGACGAACTCTCGGTATTTCGCGGCCAGACGGTGTCGATGATTTTCCAGGAGCCGGCGCTGGCGCTGGACCCCGTCTATACGATCGGCCAGCAGATCGCCGAAAGCGTGATGCGCCACGAGGGCAAGACCCAGGCCGAGGGCGTGAAGCGCGCGCTCGAAATGCTTGAGGTCGTGCGCATTCCGTCGGCCAAGCGTCGCCTCGATGCCTATCCGCACGAGATGTCCGGTGGCATGCGGCAGCGCGCAATGATCGCGCTGGCGCTGGCCTGCAAGCCCAAGATTCTGCTCGCGGACGAGCCGACCACTGCGCTCGATGCCACCGTGCAGATCCAGATCCTGCTGCTGCTGCGCGAGCTGCAGCGCGAATTCGGCATGTCGATCATCTTCGTCACGCACGATATCGGCGTGGCCATCGAAATCTGCGATCGCGTGGCCGTGATGTATGCAGGCCAGATCGTCGAACAGGGCACGCTGAGCCAGATCGTGCGCTCGGCCGTGCATCCCTATCCGCAGGGGCTGCTGGCCTCCACCGTGCATGGGGCCAAACGCGGCGCACGGTTGGAGACTATTCCCGGCACGCCGCCATCGCTGGATAAGCCGCCGGTGAATTGCTCCTTCGCGCCGCGCTGCAAATTCGCCCAGCCGCGTTGCGTCGAGGCGCCGCCGCCGAATGTCGAACTTGCCGACAATCGTGTGGTGCGGTGTATTCTGGCGGAGCAGGCGGCAGCGGCAGTGCCGGCCTGACGCCTTCCTACACCGCCAAATTCTTCAGCAGGAACGTCAGCGCCGTCTGCGCGAAACTGTGCATGTTGCCGGAGCGGTCGTTGCTGCCGGTCTCCAGTGTCATGACCTCGTTTCGCGGGCCGGCGACGGCCATGCAGCTATGGCCTGCGGCGTCGCCATAACGATTGCCGGAGGGGCCGGTCGCGCCGGTTTCCGACAGGCCCCAGTCACAGCCGAGGCGGGTGCGGATCTGCGTCGCCAGCAGTTGTGCGTAGGGCTCTGAAGACGAGCGCATGCCCGGTATCCGAAACACGTCATCGGAAATATCCATCAATACGCGCCGTGCATCGCGCGTATAGATCACGCCGCCGCCGATGAAATAGGCGGAGGCACCGGGCACTGCGAGCAGTGCAGCGGAAATCAAACCGCCGGTCGAGGATTCAGCTATGCCGATGGTCTGCTTGCGCGCGATCAGCTCAATGGCAATCTTCTCGGCGAGGGGAATGAGATCTCTCATGACTTCTTCCCCCAAGGTTTTGACCAGGGCCTGATCCACGGCTTCTTCGCCAGTGACCCATAGACAGCGCGAATGAAATTCTTGCTGGCGGTCTCGTTCGGTGCCCATTTGGCGTCGAGATCGGCAAATGGCTTAGCCGCCAGAACCTCGTCTTCCGTCTTGCCCTCCTTGATCAGCTTGGCCATGCGATCGCGCGCCGTCACCAGCATGGTGCGATAGTCGACCAGCGCAGCCTTGTTCGCCAGCGGACCGTGGCCGGGAACGATCTTGGTGGTGTCGTTCGCCAGTTTCAGATAGGCGTCGGTCGCTGCAATTATGCCCTTGATATTGCCGCCGTTGAGAACGTCGATATTGGGATAGCGGCCATTGGTGAATGTATCACCGGTCGCAATGACATTGGCGCTCTTGAAGTAGACATAGGTGTCGCCATCGGTATGCGCGTTGTCGGGATGGCGCAGTTCGGCGATGCGGCCGCGCAGGCTGAGCTTGAGCTGATGCGTGTAGGTGTTGGTTGGCAGCGCCGCCTTCGGCGCGGGCGGATTCTGTGCGCCGGTCAGGAAATTCGTGGTGCCTTTTTTCAGGCGGGTTCTGACCTTGACGTTGGCAACGATGGTCGCGCCTTCGTTGGCAAAGGCCTCGTTGCCGCCGGTATGGTCGCCGTGGAAATGCGTGTTGACGAGATACTTGACCGGCTGCGGTGTCACCGCGGCGATGGCCGCCTTGATCTTGTCATGCAGCGGGGCAAACTGGCTGTCGACGAGGATGGCGCCCGATTTGGCCGTGGCCAGCGTCATGTTGCCGCCCTGGCCTTCGAGCATGTAGACGCCGTCACCGAGATCCGTGGTCTTGATCTCGACCTTTGAGAAGTCGGGTGGCGGCGGTGCTGCCGGCGGTGTGGACGCCTGCTGTGCGAGCGCAGGCGCCAGCGCCAGAAGGGTGAAAACCGCGGCCAGTGTCGTCCGATTCATCGCAAGCTCCATTCCGAAACAGGCCAGACTTCTAGCATGTTTCGGATGGCGATCTGCTCGCGAACACGTGATGTCGACGATGCCGATCAGCGGCCAGAACTGTCACGTTCCGGCGGGACCTGCGAGAGCAGCCAGTCGCGAAAGGCCTTCAGCTTCCGCGAGTCGGAAGAGGCTTCGGGGGACACCAGATAGAAGCCGGCGTCGGCGGGCATGCGCATGTCGAAGGGCACCACCAGCCGGCCCTTGGCGAGATCGCCCTCCACATAGGTGGTGCGGCCGATGGCGACGCCGAGCCCGTCGATCGCAGCCTGCAGGGTCATGAAGATCATGTCGAAGGTCAGGCCGGGCTGTTTCGAAATATCGGTTGGCAATCCGGCCGCGGTGAGCCAGAGCCGCCAGTCATCGTCATAGCCGCCGCTCGAATGCAGCAGCGTATAGCCGGCAAGGTCCTGCGGCTGTCGCAGCGCCTTTTTGCCGGTCAGGAGCGCCGGGCTGCACACCGGAAACAGATCGTCCGCCGTCAGCCAGTCGGCGCGGAGGCCAAGCCATTGGCCGCGGCCGTAGCGGATCGCGGCGTCGACATCGCCGCTCTTGAAATCGACCATGCTTGTAGATGTGGTGATGCGCACATCGATATCGGGATGGGCTTTCTGGAACGCTGAGATGCGCGGCAGGAGCCATTTCGATGCCATCGATGCGAGCGTGCTCACCGTCAGCACGTGGTCATTGTCGCGGCGCTTGAGCCGGTCTGTGGCAAGACGCAGATCGTTGAAGGCCGCGCGTACGCCCGGCAGATAGTCGTGTCCTTGCGGGGTGAGCGCGAGGGCGCGATTCTGCCGAATGAACAGTTTGAGACCGAGCTCTTCTTCCAGCCGCTTGATCTGATGGCTGATCGCCGTCTGCGTGACGTTCAGCTCGCTTGCCGCATTGGTGAAGCTCAGATGGCGTGCGGCTGCTTCGAAGGCGCGCAGTCCGTTGAGTGACGGCAACCGGGTGCTCATCCACGCTCTCTCCCTGGCCACTCACTCCTCGGCCTATCCATGAGTTTGTCTCATGTGACGCGGTGCACAATGTCGTTTGTGCAATGTGAGAATGAAGCCGATATTTCCTAAATAAATTTAGCTTCAGGAGAGCAAAATGTCTACTTGCACCCATGAATCGATGACAAATCATCATGCTCCGCTCAGCGTGGCGGCCATCGCCGAGACGTTCCACGTCTGGCGGGAGCGCGCCCATCAACGCCGCGAACTGGCCCATTGGAGCGAGCGTGACATCCACGACGCCGGCCTTTCGGTGGGCGACGTGATGGCCGAGGCCAGCAAGCCGTTCTGGCGCGCGTAAGGACGGTCCGATCGTCCGGGAGCAACTGTCATGCAACATCTCAACCTCGATGACCTCGGTCAGTATTCCGATGTGGTGTTGTCACGCAGCGGCGCTGCGGTGACGGTTCGGTTTGTCGAGCTTCACGATGCGGACGCGTTGCAGGCCTATTTCCGAGGCCTGTCGGTGCGGTCGCGCTACAATCGCCTGATGGGCGCCGCCAGCGAATTGCCGGCCGGGCAACTCGACAAGTTCATCCATGTCGGCGAAGCCGACAGTTTCTCGGTCGTCGCGACGATCTCGCGCGATGGCTCGGAGACCATTGTCGGTGAGGCCCGCTACGCGTTCGATGAAGCGACGTCCCGTTTCGAACTGGGCCTGTCCGTTGCCGATTCCATGCAAGGGCAGGGCATCGGCGCGGCCCTTTTATCTAACCTGGAATGCCGTGCTGCTGCGCTCGGAGCCGACCAGCTCTTCGGAGATACATTGCGCTCAAACGAGGCAATGCTCGCACTGGCCCGCAAGGCCGGCTTCACATTCGCGCCGACGCCGGGCGATTGGAAGCAGGTGCGCTTCGTAAAGCAGATCGATGCGGCGCCAACCGCAAACCCATGTGCGGTCTGGCGACTCGCAGCGCAATCCCTGCAGCCGATACTTGCCTAAGCGCGGCAACGCTCGCCACGTTCAGGCAAGGTGTGATGCGACGAAGCAATTCAATCCGTCTCTAGCTCAGGATTGCTTCGTCGCATCTGCGTGTCCTGAAGACGGCGCCTATGCCGTCCCTTTCGCGAAGTCTGTTGATGTGGCCACGTCGCGCCACGCAGCCAGTTCCTTTTCGACAAAAGCATGCTTGCTCTCAATCCGCGCAACCGTGTCGCTGCCGAGCGGCAAGCGGACTGGAGGGGTCTTGGCAGCCGCGAGCTGCATGAAGGCCTTTGCCAGCTTGCTGGGATCGCCGGGCTGCGCATGATTGGCGTCGGCGGCATGGCCGCGAGTCTTGCCGACGGTGGCGTGATAGTCGCTGATCTCGAGTGCGGTGCGCACCAGCGAGTTATCGTCCAGAAAGTCGGTGCGGAAGAAGCCGGGCTCGACCACGGTCACATGGATGCCGAGCGGCGCGACTTCGGCGGCCAGTGCTTCACTGATGCCTTCGACCGCGAACTTGGTCGAGCCATAGACGCCCCAGCCCGGAAAGCCTGCATATCCGCCGACGGATGAAATGTTCATGATGTGACCGGAGCCCTGTCGGCGCATATGCGGCAGCACGGCGCGGGTGACGCCGAGCAGGCCGAATACGTTGGTGGCGTAGAGACGTTCGACTTCCCTGGCGCTGGCTTCCTCGATCGCGCCCAGCAGGCCATAACCGGCATTGTTGACCAGCACATCGATGCGGCCGAATTTCTTCACAGCCTGACCTGCGGCCTCGTGGGCCTCGGTCTCGCTGGTGACATCGAGCCGCGTCGTCAGCAGGCGCTCATGGGTGCCGAGACGTGCGGTGACAGCGTTGGGGTCCCGGGCCGTTGCAACGACGGCGTCGCCCAGGGCCAAAGCTTCCGCCGCGATGAGTGCGCCGAAACCGCGGGATGCTCCTGTGATGAACCAGACACGCATGGTGGTCTCTCCTGTGTTGGCCCCGCGTCAATGCCGGGCTGTGGCAGGAAACTAGCGGCTCGCCAGAACTGAAATAATCCTCTATTTATTCCATGTGTTCATGAGCTGGATTCAACAATGAGCCTGATCGGCCCGGCCGACCTCGCCACCTTTCTGGCGATTGCCCGCCATCGCAGCTTTCGCAATGCCGCCATTGAACTTGGCGTGTCCGCCTCCGCGCTGAGCCACGCTTTGCGCGGCATCGAGGAGCGTCTTGATGTCCGGCTGGTCAATCGCACCACCCGGAGCGTCGCGCTGACGGAGGCGGGCGAGCGGTTGTTCGTGCGGGTCAGTCCGGCGTTTCAGGACATCGATGACGCGCTGGAAGATCTCAATCATTTTCGCGGCAAGCCGGCGGGGACGTTGCGCTTCAACGCCGCCCGGCAATCCGCACAGCTCGTGCTGCTGCCGATCGTCACGCGATTTCTGAAAGCCTATCCGGAGATCAATGTCGAGATTGCCGTGAATGACGGTCTTGTCGACATGGTCTCGGCCGGTTTCGATGCAGGCATCCGCTTCGGCGAAACTGTTGCGGCGGACATGATCGCGGTGCCGATCGGCCCGCGGCAGCGATCGGCCGTCGTTGCGTCACCCGGCTTCTTCAAGCAACACAAGCCGCCGCAGACGCCGCACGAGCTGAAAGATCTGCCATGCATCCGCTATCGATTCTGGGGCGGCGCGCTCTATCGCTGGGAGTTCGAGCGCGGCGGCATCGAGGTCGAGATCGACGTCGCGGGCACGCTCACTTTGAACGATCAGGACCTGATGGTGGACGCTGCGCTGGACGGAGCCGGACTGGCTTACGTGTTCGAAGGGCAGGTCGAGGAGTTGATCGCCAAGCGAAAGCTTGTGCGAGTCCTCGCTGACTGGTGCCCGGCCTATCCCGGCTTCTTCATGTATTATCCCAGCCGCCGACAACTGCCGGCGGCATTGCGGGCCTTTGTCGATTTTGCCAAGACGCCGGCTTTAGTGAAGTCGAAGGTTTAGATGCGCATCAGTTGCCTTTGAAGTTCGGCTTGCGCTTCTCGATGAAGGCTTGCACCGCCTCGCGGTGATCTGCCGTCATGGTCGTGCGGATCAGCCTCTCCGCCTCATGATCCCGCGCCGTCGTGAAATCGAATGCGAGCGCTTCGTCGAGATTGTCCTTCATGTAGCGCAGCGCCAGCGTCGGCCCCTGCGCCATGCCGCGCGCCAGTGTGAAAGCCTCGTCCTGCAGCCTGTCGTCTGGCACCACGCGGTTGAACAACCCGATGGCTTCGGCGCGGCTTGCATCGACTTTTTCGGCGGTGAACATCAGCTCGCGCGCGCGGGCCGTGCCGACAAGACGCGTCAACAGCCAGGCGATGCCGTAATCGCCGCTGAGACCAACGCGCAGATAGCCTGTCGAGACGAAAGCCGATTGCGCGGCGATGCGGATATCGCAGGCCATGGCGATGGCAAGACCGGCGCCGGCCGCGGGGCCGGGCAGGGCGGCAATGGTTGGCTTGCGTACGGCAACGAGGGCGCCGGTCAGCAGACGCTGACGCTCCTGCAGATCGACGACACGCTCGTCGAACGACATCTCCAGCACGGCCTGCTTGCGATGGGCGCCCATGCCCTTCACGTCACCGCCGGAGCAGAAGGCCGTGCCGGCGCCGGTAATCAGGAGCGCACCGACATCAGGATTTTCGCCGCAGGTGCGGATCATCGTGCGGCAATGCGGGCGTGAGATGATCCGACAGCGAGTTGCGCGCTTCCGGCCGGTTCAGGGTGATGACGGCAACGCGCTCGCGGATCTCACACAGCAGTTCACTGGTGCCGGTGTCGATGACCTTTACGGCTTCACTCATGTGTCTCGCCCCGTTCTCGCGTCAGAATTTCTCGACCCATGGACGGATTTCGAGCTCCGAACTCCATGCACTGCGCGGCTGCTGTAGCACGTTCCAGTAATTCATGGCGATGGCATCGGGGTCGAGCATCGAGTCCGGCCTGTCCGCTGGCTCAACGCGGACTGAACTGCGAATACCGCCATCGATGACAAAGTGGGCGATGTGAATGCCCTGTGGCGCGAATTCCCGTGCCAGGGATTGCGCCATGCCGCGCAGAGCGAACTTGCCCATGGCGAAGGGGGCCGATTGTGCGAAGCCCTTGATACTCGCGGAGGCACCGGTGAACAGGATGGCGCCGTGCTTGTTGGGCAACATGCGCTGCAATGCCTGTTGTGCGACCAGAAATCCGCCGAAGGCGCTAACGGCGATGGATTGTGCAACATCGGGAGGTGCGAGCTCGATGAAAGGCCCGCGCGCGCGTTGGCTGGCGTTGTAGACGACGATATCGGGCGCGCCGATCTGACGTTCGACATCTGCAAACATTCTGGCGACATCTCCGGCCTGGGTCGCGTCGCAGGCAAAGGCCTTGGCGCCAGTCTCCTGGCACAGCGCATCCAGCTTGCCGGGATTGCGGGCTGCGAGTGCGACGCGGATGCCCTGTTTGGACAGCAGCCTCGCTAGCGATGCGCTGATGCCCTCACCGACGCCGACGATCAAAGCGGTTTCGTAATGCGGAATTTCCATGGATCAAATCTCCGGCTGGGGCACTTTATTCGCTGGCGCGGCAGGCGCATGATGAAGATGGAAACGCAACTGCCAAACACAAGAGGCCGTCATGAACGCCCACGCCCAGATCGCCGCCAATCTGATCGCACCCGATACGTCCGGCATGAATTTCTACCGGGCCGATCCGGCACTGACCGATCTGCTGCGTATTCATCTGCCGGAGGATCTGTTCAACCATATCGAGCCGCATCTCGATCGGCTGGGCGGTCTTGTCGGTGGGCGGCTCGATGAAGCCGGGCGGATGGCCGACAAGCATGGACCAGTGCTGCATCAGCGCGACAAGTTCGGCCAGGACGTCCAGTGGGTAGAATATCACCCGGCCTATCGCGAACTTGAGAACGCAGCCTTCGGCGAGTTCGGGATCCATGCGCTGTCGCACCGCAAGGGCATCATGGGCTGGTCCTCGACCTATCCGGTGACAGCCAAGCACGCCTTTACGTTCCTGTTCAATCAGGCCGAGTTCGGCATGGGGTGTCCAATCAATGTCACCGATGGTGCTGCGAAGCTGCTGTCGAACTACGGCGATGATGCGCTCAAGGCGAAATATCTCGATGGGCTGACGCAGACTGACATGAGCAAGCTGACCCAGGGCGGCCAGTTCATGACCGAGAAGGAGGGCGGTTCCGATGTCGGCAAGCTGACGACATCAGCTGTGCAGGAGGGCGATCACTGGCGGTTGTATGGTGAGAAGTGGTTCTGCTCCAATGCCGATGCGAAAGTCGTGATGCTGCTGGCGCGACCGGAAGGCGCGGTCGGGGGCACCAAGGGTGTCGGCCTGTTCCTGATGCCGCGGACGCTCGATGACGGCACGCCCAATCACTACCGGATCGTGCGCCTGAAGGACAAGCTCGGCACGCGGTCGATGGCATCAGGTGAGATCAAGCTTGAGGGCGCTATCGCTTATGCCGTCGGCAAGCTCGATCGCGGCTTCGTGCAGATGGCCGAGATGGTGAATTCGTCGCGCCTGTCGAATGGCGTGAAGTCGACCTCGCTGATGCGCCGCGCCTGGCACGATGCGATGGCAGTCGCGCGCGGCCGTGTCGTGTTCGGCCAGCGCATCATCGATATGCCGCTGGCGCGGCGGCAATTAATGAAAATTATGCTGGCGACCGAGCAGGCGTTGTCGATGAGCTTCCTCACTGCGGATGCGCTGGACCGTGCCGAGGCCGGCAGCCAGGATGCTGCAGCGCTGCTGCGGATCCTGACGCCGACGCTGAAATTCCGTGCCACCCGTGACGCGCGCAAGGTCTGCGGCGACGCGATGGAGATGCGCGGCGGTGTCGGTTATATCGAGGAATTCGCCACCGCGCGGCTGCTGCGCGATGCGCATCTCGGCTCGATCTGGGAAGGCACCGGCAATATCGTTGCGCTCGATGCGCTGACGCGTGCGGTGGGTCGGCACGGTGCCGAGGCTGCGCTTGCTGCCGACTTGCATGCGCGGCTGGATGATTCCCCGAGCGTACCGCAGGCATGGCGCGATCGGCTGCGTGGCCTCGCCGACCGTGCCATCGGCTTCGCGCGCGAGGTTGCCGCACGGTCGGACAATGAAGGTGATGCCCGCCGCGCAACGAGTTCGTTGTATCATGTGGCCAGCGCCATCGCGATGACATGGGAAGCGCACCGCATCCACGCACGGCGCGGTGACGCGCGACGTTTGCTGTTGTCGCGCCTCGTCATCGATCATCGCCTGATGGCGCCCGATCCGTTCGCTGTGATTGAAAGCGAAACGCAGAAACAGATCGTCGCGCATCTGCTGGGTGAGTGCGATGTCAGCATGGAGGAGGCCAGTCGGCTGATGCTGGCCTGACCTGATCGCAGGGACTATGAGCGCGGACCGTTATCTTTCAGGAACTTGAGCAGCAAGCGGCTGACCTCTTGTGGTTGTTCCTGCTGCACCCAATGGCCTGCGCCGTCGATCAGGTGCACCGCGCGCATATTCGTGCAGGCGCTGTTTTGCATCGTCTCGATGGCGCCGGGACGCTGATAGATGCCCCAGTCCTGCTTGCCCGAGATGAAAGCTGAAGGGACGTCGATGGTGCGCCCGGCAAACGTCTCGTAATCTGCACTGAACGCGCCCGTCGTATTGCAGCGATACCACTGCAATCCACCCTGGAAGCCCGTGCGCGCATATTCGCCGGCATAGAAGGCCAGTTCATTGTCCGGCAGCCATTTGCATGATGCGATCTGTTCAGGCGTCGGCATCTCTGCGGCCACGGTCTCGGCCATGGTCTGGTCGCGGTCCATCACATAATAGGTCGGCAGCTTCGCCAGCTCACTCGCGGTCCAGCCTTGCAATGGAGTGGGCGTATTGCCCGGCCAGTCCGCGCTCTTGTGATGATAATAGGCGCGCAGGAAATCATGCACGCCTTGCGGTGCATGTTGCATGTGGGTGTTGGCATCGCGTGTGGCGTAGTACCACTGATAGTGGATGCGCGGCCGCGGCAGCGCGGCGAGGTCGCGATGCACGGGGTCTTCGGCCTTTGGCGGGGCCGGCTGATCGGCGGTACCGAATGGCAGCGGCGGAGGCCCGGCGAAGGGCGCGCTCATCAACACAACGGATCTGAAGACATCCGGTCGCACCAGCGCGCACCATGCCGCAACCGAGCTTCCGTAGTCGTGCCCGACCACCGCATCGACATGGCGATAGCCGAAGGCGGTGACGAGGCCGATTGCATCGCGCACGAGGTTGAGCAGATTGAAGGGACGCAGATCGCCATCATAGTCTGCGCTCCAGCCGGTGGTGCGGCCATAGCCGCGCTGGTCGGGTGCGATGACGTGATAGCCGGCAGCGGCAAGCTGCGGCATCACCTTGCGCCAGCTGAAGGCCAGTTCGGGAAAGCCGTGCACCAGCAGGACGCAGGGCCGGCCTTTGGTTTCAAAGCCGGCCTCCAGCACATGGACGCGCAAACCGTTGATGTCCTCGACAAAGCGCGAGCGAATTCCAGCCGGCAGAATGTTGGGATCGATGGGTGTCACGTTGCCTCCATGCTGCACTTTTGCGGCAGCGTGAATGCACTCCAGCGCAAGCACCGTGAAAAGACAACTAGCGTTTGAAGCGGGCCACCAATTCGATATGCGGCGTATGCCGGAACTGGTCCACGGGTGTGACGCTGTCGAGCTTGTAGCCGCCGTCGATCAGGATCTTTGCATCGCGTGCGAAGGTCTGGACGTTGCACGACACGGCGACGACGACGGGGATCTTGCTGGCCGCGAGCCGTTCGACCTGTGCCTGCGCACCCTGACGCGGCGGATCGAATACGACAGCGTCGAAGTCGCGCAGCTCCTGCGGCACCAGTGGACGGCGAAACAGGTCGCGCATTTCCGCCTTGATCGGCTTCAAGCCCTTGGTGTCCTTGATGGCCTGTTGCAGCGAGGCGATCGCGCCTGCATCGCTATCGAAAGCTGTAATCTTCGACTTGGTGGCCAACCGCAGCGCAAAGGGACCGATGCCGCAGAACAGGTCGGCGATGTTCTTCGCGCCTTTGCAGAGTTGGAGCACAAGCGCCGCCAATGTCTCTTCACCGGCGGCCGTGGCCTGCAGGAATGAGCCCGGCGGCAGTGTAACCTGCGCGCTGCCCATCGTGACCATAGGCGGTACGCGCATCAGCACGAGTTCACCATGCCGCGTGAGGCGTGCCAGTTTGTGCGCCTCGGCGATGCGCGACAGCGCTGTGATGATCGCGGTCGGCAATGGCCCGGTGCCGCGGACGTCGATATCGAGTCCGTTGCTGGCCGCTGTCACCTGAATGTCCAAGGGCTTGCTGACCGGCTTCAACACCTCGGCCAGCGCGCGTGCGGCATCGAGCGCGCCATCCAGCGCGGGATCCAGAATCGGGCACGCGTCGATAGCGATGATGGCGTGGCTTGCCGATGCCGCGAAGCCGACACGCAATCCGCCATCGCCGCCGCGCCGGGCATGCAACGTCACGCGGCGGCGGCCGGCGCCATGGGCATCGACGATCGGATCGACCAGGCAAGTGATCTTCGCCTGCGCCAGCGTGTCGATCACGATCTGGCGCTTCCAGGCCTGATAGGGATCGGGTTGCCAATGCTGGATGGCGCAGCCGCCACAGCGCGTGAAGTAGGTGCAGAACGGATCAATTCGTTCCGGGCTGGCGGTGTCGATCTGCAGCAATCGTCGACGTTCCGGATGTTCGTCGTCGCGTTCCGTCTCGACGATCTCATGCGCCAGCGTGTAGGGCACGAACAGCGACGCGCCACTGGTGAGGCTGACGCCGTCGCCGCGCTGGCCGACATGATCGATGGTCAGGTGTTCAGCCACGCCGGGCACCCATGAAGAACTCGATATTGCCGTCACCGCCGGTGATCGACGACGGGAAGACCTCGATATCGGTGCAGCCGAGCGTCCTGGCAAAATCCGTGATGTCGTCGCAGATGGCCTGATGCACGGCAGCGTTCTTGATGATGCCGCGCTTGGATTGCTTCCGGTCGGCCTCGAATTGCGGCTTGATCAGCGCCAGCAGGCTCATCGGCGCCGCCGCGAGTGACAGTGCCACTGGCAGCACCGCTTTGAGCGAAATGAAGCTGACATCGATCACGACCACATCCGGGCGGGCCGGCAGGCGCTTGTTCTCATAGCTGCGGATATCCGTCTCTTCCATCGAGATGATTTTCGGATGGCCATGCAGCGATGGATGAAGCTGACTGTGCCCGACATCGATGGAGAACACCATGCTGGCGCCGTTGGCGAGCAGCACTTCGGTAAAACCGCCGGTGGAGGCGCCGACGTCGAGGCAGACGTGGTCCTCGATCTCGATCGGATATAGCTCGAGCGCGCCGGCCAGCTTGACGCCGCCGCGCGAGACCCAGGGATGCGCCGGTTCAGCCTCGATCGCGGCGTCGAGCAGCAGCGGTTCTGACGCTTTGGCGACCGCTTTGCCGTTGGCCTTCACAAGCCCCGCTTCGATGGCGGCTTGCGCACGCGCGCGGCTTTCGAAAATTCCGCGGTCGACGAGAAGCGTATCGGCGCGTTTGCGCGGCGCGGCAGCAGTGTTCTGAGATTTCGTCATGGTCAGTACGATGCAGCAAGTTTCAAACAGGCTTCGAAGCTCGTCAGATCCTGCCAGAGATCATCGGGTGCTTCACGGGGGACGATCATGGACGCGCCATAGAGATCGAGCGCGTGGATCATCATCAGATTGTCGGCGAGGCCGAAATTTTCGACGGTGAGCCCGTTCGCATCGACCAGATGGCCATCCTGCTCGGTGATCTCCGTCATACGGCGGACGCGGTCGAGATAGAGCGCAGGGTCGTTGCAATAGCCGAAGCAGAGCTTGCCGTGCCCGGCCATATAGCCAAGCTCGAACACGGTGCCGGCATCGGCGCTGGGGCCGCGAAACGGCGTGAGATTGGCGATGATAATGTCGCAGTGGTTCATCATCGCTTCGTTGCCATGAAATATCTGGCGTGAGGCGTCGCCGGCATTGATGTCGATGGCGTTATCGAGCGGGAAGAACCCGTGTGCGCCGTAGCGCTTGCAGAGCGCAACCTTCTGCCGGCCGATCTCGGCGGCATTGGGCAGGAACACGTCGGGGCCTGCGAGATAGATATTCATGAAGTCCCCGTCTCATGGTGAGCCGCGCCGACATTGACGAGCCAATTCAGACGAGAACGAGGCAATCCGGCGGTTCCTGCCGAATTGCCTCGTCGTATTCTCTTCGCAATTGCAAACGCGATGTCGCGTTCAACGACAGATCAAGCGAGCTTGACGGTCTCGGCCTTGAAATCCTTGCCGAGGGTCTCGAACACCTTCTTGACGATCCCCTTGGAGTCCAGACCCGCCTGGGCATACATCGCTGCCGGCGTGTCGTGATCCTGGAACATGTCGGGCAGCACCAGCGAACGCATGCGCAGACCGCCGTCGAGCATGCCGTTGTCGGCGAGCAGCTGCATCACATGCGAGCCGAATCCACCAATCGAACCTTCCTCGACGGTCAGAAGGATCTCGTGATCGCGGGCCAGCTTGAGGATCATGTCAGTGTCGAGCGGCTTCATGAAGCGCGCGTCGGCAATAGTGGTCGACAGGCCATGAGCGGCGAGTTCGTCGGCGGCCTTCTCACATTCGGCAAGGCGCGTGCCGAACGACAGAAGCGCAACCTTGCTGCCTTCGCGGACGATGCGGCCCTTGCCGATTTCCAGGGGGATGCCGACTTCCGGCATCTCGACGCCGCGGCCTTCGCCGCGGGGATAGCGCAGGGCGCTCGGTGAATCGTTGATGGCGACCTGGGTCGCGACCATGTGCACCAGTTCGGCCTCATCGGAGGCGGCCATGATGACCATGTTCGGCAGACAGCCGAGATAGGCATTGTCGAATGAGCCCGCATGGGTCGCACCATCCGCACCGACCAGTCCGGCACGATCGATGGCGAAACGCACGGGCAGATTCTGGATCGCCACGTCGTGGACGATCTGGTCGTAGCCGCGTTGCAGGAAGGTCGAGTAGATCGCGCAGAACGGCTTGTAGCCTTCGGTCGCAAGACCGGCGGCAAAAGTCACTGCATGCTGCTCCGCGATGCCGACGTCGAAGGTGCGGTTCGGGAACGCCTTGTTGAAGATATCAACGCCTGTACCCGACGGCATGGCCGCGGTGATGGCGACGATCTTGTCGTCCTTCTCGGCCTCCTTGACGAGGCTCTGGCCGAACACGTTCTGATAGGCCGGGGCGTTGGGCTTGGACTTCGACTGGGTGCCGGTGGCGACGTCGAACTTCACGACGGCATGATATTTGTCTGCCGCAGCTTCGGCCGGACCGTAGCCCTTGCCCTTCTGGGTCACGACGTGAAGCAGGATCGGGCCGGTCTCCATGTCGCGGACGTTCTGCAGCACGGGCAGCAGGTGATCGAGGTTGTGGCCGTCGATCGGGCCGACATAATAAAAGCCGAGCTCTTCAAACAGCGTGCCGCCGTTGACCATGAAGCCGCGCGAATATTCTTCGACGCGCTCGGCACGGTCGGCGATCAGTTTCGGCAGATGTTTGCCGAGCTGTTTGGCGGCATCGCGCAGCGAGCGGTAGGTCTTGCCCGAATACATGCGCGACAGATAGGCCGACATGGCGCCCACTGGCGGCGCGATCGACATGTCGTTGTCGTTGAGGATGACGATGAGGCGGGAATTCATCGCGCCTGCGTTGTTCATGGCTTCATAAGCCATGCCTGCCGACATCGAACCGTCACCGATCACGGCGATAACGTTGTTCTTGCCGCCGGAGAGGTCGCGGGCGACCGCCATGCCGAGGCCAGCCGAAATCGAGGTCGAGGAATGCGCGGCGCCGAACGGATCGTATTCGCTCTCGCTGCGCTTGGTGAAGCCCGACAGGCCACCGGCGGTGCGGAGCGTACGGATGCGGTCGCGGCGACCGGTGAGGATTTTGTGCGGATAGGCCTGATGGCCGACGTCCCAGATGATGCGGTCGCGCGGCGTATCGAAGACGTAGTGGAGGGCGGTGGTCAGTTCGACAACGCCGAGGCCGGCGCCGAAGTGGCCGCCGGTGACGGACACCGCATCGATGGTTTCCTGACGAAGCTCGTCGGCAACCTGACGAACCCGCTCGACCTTCAGCTTCCGGAGATCTTCCGGAGTCTTGATGGTATCGAGCAACGGTGTCTTACTAAAATCGGTCACGGCACTATTCCAATTTTACATGTCCGGGACTGCGTCTGGCTTCGGGGCCGTCGCGTTTCCGCGCGCCCACTGGACAACCGCAGCCTCCAGAACCGGGAAGCCTGTTTCGAGGCCTTATAATGGGCTTCGATTTTTCAGTGTGATATCTAACATGCTTGGCGGCGACTTCATCTGATCATTTTTGCCAGATGAATGAAGCGCTTATCTACGTTAACGGCCGGCGTTTCAGCCTGCTCGTCAGCGCATAGTCCTAGTCCCTTTACACCAAAGCGATGGCCAAAGCCAACCGCCGTGCCTGCGGGGGTGGCAGCACAAAGGCGCTATGGACATTCGCGCGGTGTGCCTAGCCGATGCGCCGGGCGACCGGTTCCGTCTCATGGGAACCCGTGTGGTTAGGGCTCTTCGCGCCCAAATCGAGCTTTTTCCATGCGTTTTCGCGGGTAGTGGCGGTGCCATCCACCAACGCCAAAGTTGTGGCCGGCTGACTGACACGCCCCCTGAGAGGCACAGGCCCGCAAACGATCATGAAGAAATCGTAGGCATGCGGCCGCTCATTGGCCATGACGAACTGGAAGTGCACCCGGAAGAATTTCCAGCGGAACCGGTTGTAATGTTCCGGGCGGATGATTTCGCGGAACCGGACGGGGACGATGGTGGGATTCCGCCGGGCCGGGCCAGCGTCGATCCCGTGACCGGCGATGGGATCGAACGGAAAGAAGTTCATCACGTCCTTGCGGGATTGGCAGTCAATCCAGTCGATGGATGGCTCCACGGCCAGCAGCCGCAAATTGTCGCGAAAGCCTTGCGCGACTCTATGGAAGCCGACGATCGGCATATTGCCGCCGAGCGTCAGCAGCACGACACGAGGGCCGTGGCTGCCAAGTTCCGGATCGAGTTTCAGCGCGCGGGCGAGGATTTCGGAGCCAAGGAACGAGCCGGAGCTGTGACCGACCAGCACGATTTCCTGCGCTTTGGTAGACTTGGCGACCTGGACCAGATGCTGCGCGAAGCGGTCGATCCGGGCGTCCCAGTCCGGCCGGTTGCCGTGGGAGAACTGCCAGGTGAAGATCGTATCGGCCATCAGATAGAGCAGATAGGTGTGCTTTTCGGTGTATTTCAGCAGCGAGCCGAGGACGGCCACGAACACCGCCACAGCGCCGCAGCCCACCAGAAATCCGTGTATTCCAAGTGCCTGCAGCCCTAGCGCGAACAGCCAGGCGATGCCCGCCGACCAGATCGCTCCGTTGAGCAGCAGGACGTGGGGCCAGCTGATGAAGGTGGCGAAGCGCCAATGCGCCTTCCAGAACCGGCCCATCGTGCCGGAGAAGACGAGGCCCCAATAGATGGCGATGGCGTGGATCAGCGTGCGCCAGATCGGCACGGCCAGATCGCGCTGGATCATGTCTTCCCAGCGCAGGAAGTCGTAATCGGTCGTGGTCTGCCAGCCGTCGCCGGAGGTTTCGATGCGCCAGGAGGCGGATTCATGCGCGAATTCGCCGTCCGTATGACCTTTCGGCCGGCTGACCGAGGTGGTCAGACCATAGAGCCGGCCGAACTTGCGCAGTTCGGTCCGAAACATGCGGTAATACTGCGAGAGTCCCCGCGGATCGTATCCCTGCACATAGATGACATGACGGTGCTGGACGCGCACGCTGGTTCCCCGGACTGACGGCGGACTATAAACAGGCCGCGCCATGCGCCAAGCGCTAATTCGGCCGCGGGGTGGTGCGAGGTCTCAGCCCGCGCGATTTCCTACTGGACGTCCAGCGGTTCGGTGCCGATCGCTTTGCCGTTCGAATCCGTGGTGATCTTGTCCACGCGGGCTTCGGCCTGACGGAGCAACTCGTCGCAGCGCCGTTTCAGCGCCTCGCCGCGCTCATAGATGGCGACCGACTCTTCCAGCGGCACCTTGCCGTCTTCGAGGCGCTTCACGATCGATTCCAGTTCTTCGATCGCGGTCTCAAAGGTCAGTTTCTTGACGTCAGCGTGAGTGTTCTCGGCCATTCGGTTTCCCGTGCGCGCGTTTTGGAAGGACGGAGTCAAAGACATGTTTGAGGGCGTATTGTGGCGGGTAGGTTTTGCGACCTGCGCCCCTTTCAGCGCGATGCCCCCATCAGCGCAGAAACATGGGCCGCAGCCGATTCTTTCAAGCCCTGAAGATCATAACCACCCTCGAGTACCGAGACAATGCGGCCACCGGCGGTGCTGTCGGCGAGATCCATCAGCTTGCGCGTCACCCAGCCGAAATCCTCGGCGTCGAGATTGAGCGACGCGAGCGGATCGCGGCGATGCGCATCGAAGCCGGCGGAGATGATCAGCAGTTCCGGTGCGAATTTCTGCAATTGCGGCAGGATGAGATTGTCGAAAGCAGAGCGGAATTTTGCACTGCCGTCGCCGTCATGCAGCGGTGCATTGACGACCGTGTCGTGCTCGCCGCGCTCCTGGGATGCACCGGTACCGGGAAACAGCGGCATCTGATGTGTCGAGCAATACATCACGGTGGGGTCGGCCCAGAAAATGTCCTGCGTGCCATTGCCATGGTGGACGTCGAAATCCACGACGGCCGCGCGGGTAATGCCGTAGGTGCGCTGCGCATACCGCGCTGCAATCGCGGCCTGATCGAAGAAGCAGAAGCCCATCGGTTTGTTGTGCTCGGCATGATGGCCGGGCGGGCGGGTCGCGACGAAGGCATTGCTGTGCTCGCCTTTCATTACCGCGTCGGTCGCCGCGATTGCGCCGCCGACGCCGCGCATCACCGCTTCCCAGGTGCCGGGGGACATCGACGTGTCGCCGTCGAGATAGACGAGGCCGCTGCTCGGCGCGACATGGCGCAGCTCATCGATGTAATGATTGTCATGACAGAGGCTGACGACGTCGAGATTGCCCTCCGGCGCTTCGCCCCGTACCAGCGCGTTGAAGCGGTCTTCGCTGAGTGCCTGCGCCACCGCGCGCATACGGTCGGGGCGTTCAGGATGGCCGGGCGGGGTGAGGTGATCGAGCGAGGCCGGATGGCTCAGAAGAAGTGTCGTCATGCAAATGGTCCGCAAGCGCAGGGTGTGCTGGTATGATGAGACGATAACCTAGCCGGTCAGGTCAGGTTCCGATAGGGGGGCATCGCTGGTGCGGTCGTCCCCTAACAGAGCTACCGATCAGAATTATGGATCGCTTTCTTCACATTCGATTCATGTCGTTTCATCGACACCGCCTGACGCCGCGGAATTGAAACGCGCGTTAAGTCGCGGCTGCTATCGGTGGAGGCCGCGGCATTCTGCGGAGAAGGTGCGCATATTCCATCGTCGGACTCCGCAGTTGCGCTCGCGTCTGGGGTGGGTTCGTACGCGATGAGTGAATCGAAATATCCAAGGCGCGTACCCCATCTCTTGCGTTCGGTGTGGCCGTTCGTTGCCATCGTCTTGCTGCAGGCATTTCTCGCCGGCACCAGCATCCACATCCTGTCGTCGGTCCGCGCCTATGTCACCGGCGAAAGCCGATGGTCGAAGGGGCAGATGGAGGCGGTGCATGCACTCAGCCTCTATGCCGAGACCGGCGACGACAGATATTATCGCCGTTATCAGGCGAGCATCGCCGTGCCGCTCGGGGATCTCATCGCGCGCCGCGCGCTCGAACAGCCGGTGCCGGATCTGCGGGCTGCCTATGACGGATTCCTGCAAGGCGGCAACGATGCCGCAGACATCCCCGGCATGATCTCGCTGTTTCGCAATTTCAGCAAGGTCGTCTATCTCGCCCGAGCCATCGAGACCTGGCACGCCACCGATCCCGTGATCCAGAATTTGGTGGATACGGCCGACGCCATTCACGCCAGCGTCATCGATGGCAAGGTGGGATCGATGCGCCTCGCAGCCCTGAAGGCGCAAATCGACCAGATCAATGAACAGACCTCGCCGCTGGCAGTGGAGTTCTCCCGACGCCTCGGCATCGGCTCCCGCGCCATTCAAGGCATTCTGCTGGTCGCCAATGTGTTCACTGCGGCGCTGTTGATCCTGCTCGGCATCTGGCGGACACGTAATCTGCTGATCCAGCGTCAGCGCTTCGAGACGGCGCTGAAGATCGAGAAGGAGCGTGAGCAGAAATACATCTCACGTCTCGCGTTCCAGGCCTCGCATGATGCACTGACGGGGCTGGCGAATCGCCGCGAATTCGAGCGTCGGGTCCAATACGCATTGCCGCGGATCGACGCCGATGCGCGGCCGCATGCACTGATGTTTCTCGATCTCGATCAATTCAAGATCGTCAACGACACCTGCGGCCATGCTGCCGGCGATCATCTGCTGCGGCAGGTCTCTGGCATACTGAAAAAACATCTGCGCCCGGACAATCTGTTGGCCCGCCTTGGCGGCGATGAATTCGCCGTGCTGCTGGAACGCTGCGAGCCGGATCGTGCGGCGGCGACCGCCGAGCGATTGCGGCGGACGGTCGAAGAGCTGAACTTCGTCTGGAACGGACGTTCGTTCAACGTCACCGTCAGTATCGGCCTCGTCTGTATCGCGCAGCCCGAGGTGACGCTGGAAGAGGCGCTACGCGCGGCCGATGCAGCTTGTTACATGGCCAAGGAGAAAGGCCGCAATCGCGTTACACTGCATCAGCCCAGCGATTCCGAATTGCTGCAGCGGTTCGGCGAAATGAACTGGGTACAGCGCATTCACGATGCGCTGGAACAGGATCGCTTCTGTCTCTATGCCCAGAAGATCATTCCGCTCAGCGAGCGCGAGGATGGCACTCTGCATGTCGAACTGTTGTTGCGGCTGCGCGACGAGGCGGGGCAACTGGTTGCGCCCGGCCATTTCATTCCCGCGGCAGAACGTTATGGTTTGATGACGCTGATCGATCGCTGGGTGGTCAGGAATGCGTTCATCATTCTCGCCGCGCGATTGGTCGAAGGTGCGACGCCGGTCTCGACCTGCGCCATCAACCTGTCCGGCGCGACATTCAAGGATGAAAGCTTTCTGGACTATGTCCGCGAGCAGTTCCGCATCTATCGGATACCGCCGACCATCATCTGCTTCGAGATCACCGAGACAAGCGCCATCGCCAATCTCGCCGACGCCAATAAATTCATCCAGGCGCTGCAGCAGATCGGTTGCCGCTTCTCGCTGGACGATTTTGGCAGCGGCATGTCGTCCTTCGCCTATCTCAAGCACCTGCCCGTGGACTATCTCAAGATCGATGGCTCCTTCGTCAAGGACATGCTCACCGATCCGATCGACCGTGCCATGGTCGAGATGATCAGCCATATCGGCAAGATCATGGGTAAGCGGACGGTGGCGGAATTTGTCGAGAGCGCCGAGATCATCACGGCGCTCACGGAGATCGGCGTCGACTTTGCGCAGGGCTATGCGGTGGGCAGGCCGGAGCCGTTCGATGTCCATAGCGAGATCGACCGGAGGAACGTGGCGTAGAAGGTGAAGGCCGTTCAATTTCATGATCGTCATGGCCGGATGGCGCGAAGCGAGCTTCGCAATAATCCCAGGCTTCTCCCCACGTCATGGCCGGGCTTGACCCGGCCATCCATCTCTCTTGTGCGACGGTGTGCGGGCCAAGCTGGATCCCCGGGTCAAGCCCGGGGATGACACCTGTGGGTGCGGCGGCTCCATCGCGCCGTTGCAGATTCAACTGTCAAACAGCCACTGCGCTTCAGACATGCGTCATCGCCCCCATTGTTTGCGGCGCGGGGGCGCCGTCGTCTCTTGCATTCCCGCCCCCTTGTGAGAGGGCGTGCGGAACGCCGGGTGCCCGTTGCACCCTTGGGCCTGATGCGAATGCGGTCTTCCGCATGGGGTAATGCATCAGGACTTTCGGAGGCGCCGAGCGATTGCCCGACGTTCCGCCTGCGGTGTTTTTTCGGTTGCTTGCACTTTGCCTCGACGAACGCTCCGATCGCGAATTAAAGTCCCAAGGCGATGGGAAGGGAGCCTCAAGCGAATAGGCCGGACACGTTTTGACTTGGTCGTCCGTCACACTGTCCAGGGAGTCTGTCCATCCGAAGGCCGGCCGTCTCCTTGCCAGTGGCAGTGCTGGCGCAGATCCGTCCTGCCCGAAGACAGACGTTACCCCATGAACCGCGTGACGCCGCATCTCCGGCGTCCACCGCATCCTGCCCCGCGAACGTGACGATCGCGATCGCCCCTCTCGGTGGGGCAGGACGAAGGGGAATATAAACCTGATGGAGATGGTGTCAACAGAGCATAGGAAAAAATGTTTAGCGCTGTCTACCGCCCCTCGCTCGTCATTCCGGAGCGCGGGCGCGCCTTCGCGCACGGGAACCCGGAATCTCAGCCTGTTTTGAGCTGAACATTTCGGGATTCCGGGTTCGCACTACAGCGGCTCCGCCGCTTTCGTGCGCCCTCAGGCAAACCAATTGGTTTGCCGGGGAATGACGAGTGTGGATCGAGATTCCGGGCCTCGGAATGACAGCTTCGGGCAGACAGACGTTCCGCTAATCCACTCGCGCAATCCGCCCCAGCGGCATCGGCGACACCGGGCTGTTGGCCTTCATGTAGGCATTCAGCGCATCGACATCATAAACGCCGACCAGCGGCTCCTTGCCCTCTTTCAGCACCGTGAAGCCATCGCCGCCGACGGCCAGAAAGCCGTTCACGGTGACGCGATAATTTGCTGCGGGATCGATCACCTTGCCATCCAGCATCATACGCTCGGGTGGAACGCGCTGGCCCGCTGCCGCCGTATTATCCCAGGCATAGCTGAAGCCTTTCGAGACCTGCAGGATGCGCGGCCGGCTCGGCGTGTTCCATTGCTGCTCGAGCATCGCCTTGATCTGCGCGCCTGTGAGCGTCAGCGTCACCAGTTGATTACGGAACGGCTGTGCCGCGAAGACGTCGCCATAGGTCACGCTGCCGTCGGCCGATTTGGTGATGTCGGCGCGGATGCCGCCGGGATTGGTAAAGGCGATCACGGCAGCGCCGAGATTGCCGGCCGATGTCGCGGCGAGATGTGCGTCAGCGATGATATCGCCAAGCGGGCTTTCGCCGGTCGTCATGTCGGGCATGCGCGACAGCGTTGCGGTGATCGATCCCGCAGGACGGCTGGCGATCGGCGCGGCAACCTTGTCATAGGCGGCGAGCAAGGCGGTCTGCGCGGGATCGGCGGGATAGGTCGCCGTGCGCACGATGACATTGTCGGCCTTGGCGCTGATGACATCGCGCGTCGTACGGTCGAGCTTGAGGTCGATGGTGGTGACCAGCGTGCCGTATTTGTCGCCCGAGGTGACGAGCCGTCCGTCGATCTGGCAGGTATAGGCGCGGTGCGTGTGGCCGCTGACCACGACGTCGACCGCCTTGTCGAACTTCTTCACGATATCGACGATTGGTCCGGAAATACCCGGGCATTCATTGTAGTCGCCGGTGGGGAAGCCGCCTTCATGGATCAGCACCACGATGGCCTCGACACCCTTGGCCTTCAGTTCGGGCACCAGCGCATTGACGGTGTCCGCTTCATCCCTGAATTCGAGACCGGCAATGCCGGGCGGCGCCACGAGGCCGGGCGTACCTTTCAGCGTCAGGCCGATGAAGGCGACGGGAATGCCGTCGAATGTCTTGATCTGATAGGCCGGCAGCAGCGGCCGGCCGGTCTTCGTATCGATGGTCGAGGCGGCGAGATAGTTGAACGTCGCGCCGGCAAACGGATGCGGGCCTTGGCAGCCATCGACGGGATGGCAGCCACCGTTCTGCATGCGCAGCAGCTCCTCGCGGCCTTCGTCGAATTCGTGATTACCGACCGAGGCGATCTCAAGGCCCATCATCGATAGTGCCTCGATGGTCGGTTCATCATGAAACAGCGCGGAGAGAAACGGGCTGGCGCCGATCAGGTCGCCGGCAGCCACGAATACGCTGTTCGGCTTGCCGGCGCGGAGTTGCTTCACCAGCGTCGCCATATGCTCGGCACCGCCCGCGGGGATCGTGATCTTCTTCGTCCTGTCGGCGGGATCGTCGATGGCGATGCCGCCGGGGGCAGGGCGCAGATTTCCGTGGAAGTCGTTGATGGCAAGGACGGTGACGTCGACGGGGGATGCGGGGGTCTGGGCGTAAGCACCCGTAAAGCTCAGCGACCATGCCGCGAGCACCGCAAGTACGATGGTCTTAACCTCTCCCCGTGTCCATGCGAAGCGCAGCTTCGCTAGGCGGGGAGAGGTCGACCGGCGAAGCGCAGCGAAGCCGGTCGGGTGAGGGGCAGGGCACGATGTCAGCAAAGCGGAGGGTCTCTCAGGTCGGATATTCGCAGCTTTGGTTGCGATGAGTGGTCATTCATGCCGCTATCATTTGACGTGACAGCGACACGATAGCTCACAATTGCGTTGACGATTGTGCCATGCCCCTCACCCGACGTTCATGCGCTGTGCGCCTGAACGTCGACCTCTCCCCGTAAAACACGGGGAGAGGTTAAGAAAGCGCAGAATCATCACCCCTTCTTGCGCGCGAAGAACGCCTTGAACGCCGCGCTCGCTTCCTGCGACTTCATGCGCTCGCCGAACAGATGGCTCTCCTGATCGATGCGCCGCGTGAGATCCTCGGGCGGGAGCTTCAGCAGCCGGCGCGAGATTGCCACGGCTTCCACCGGCAGTGCGCAGATTTCGCGGGCGACCTTGCGCGCTTCGACTTCGGTGTGACCGGGCGGCACGATTTCGTTGATGAAACCGGCGGCCTGGCCATCTTCCGCCGTCATCGTGCGGCCCATCACCAGCGCGGCGAAGGCCCGCTGATGACCCATGGTACGCGGGAACAGCAGGCTGGAGGCGGCTTCCGGCACCAGGCCGAGATGAATGAACGGCGTTGAGAAGGTTGCGGTGGTCGAGGCCAGCACATAGTCGCAGTGGAACAGCATGGTCGTGCCGATGCCGATGGCAATGCCATCCACCGCGGCGATGATCGGCTTGGTGTTCTGCGCCAGCGAATACAGAAACTTCACGGCGTTCGACGCGCGTGGGGACTCGGCCTTTTCGGCGCTGTCCTTCAGAAAATCCTGCAGGTCGTTGCCCGCGGTGAAGGCGCCGGAGCCGCCGGTGATGATCATGCAGCGGATATCGGGATTGTTCTGCGCGGTGTCGATCGCGTCCGACATGGCGTGATACATGTCCTGCGTCAGCGCGTTCTTCTTTTCCGGCCGGCGCAGCGTGATCACGCGCGTGGCCTCGTCGTCGGTCACGATCAGATGTTCGGTCATGTCAATTCCCTGGCATAGCCCATAGCGCCCCGCAAAAAGCGCGGCTGCCGCGTTTCCTCTGCCGGATATTACATCAATCCGCTGCGGCCGATATGGTGGGCGATGGTTTATGCCAGCAAAACAGCATCGGCCGACATCACGGATTCACTGGAGTCCATCACGGTGCGTTCAAGCGAACCAGCCTGCACCGCAACATTCTCGGCGAAGAACCGCGCCAGTGTGACATAACGCGTCGCGTCGCTGCCGCCGTCGATGTCGCGCGCTGCAAGCGCCTCATTGGCCAGCATGCAGCCGCCGAGCGCGGAGCCGAACAGCCGCAGATAGGGCGTGGCGCCGGACAGTGCGTCGTTCGGCGCCGAGGCCAGCTTCTCCAGCAGCCACTTGCTCGAACGCTCCAGCGAGCCGAGCGCGTCGCGGAGTTTTGCGCCGGTGGTGCCGAAGGCGGGATCGTTGGAGGCCTCGACGCGCGACACGATGCCGCCGAGTTCGTCCAGCAGTGCCCATACGGATTCGCCGCCCGATGCCGCGAGTTTGCGCGTGACGAGATCGATCGACTGGATACCGTTGGTGCCTTCATAGATCGCGGTGATGCGCGCATCGCGGTAGTGCTGCGCAGCGCCGGTCTCTTCGATGAAGCCCATACCGCCATGGATCTGCACGCCGAGTGACGTCACTTCATTGCCGATATCCGTGGAGAAGGCCTTGGCGATCGGTGTCAGCAATGCGCCGCGCGCGGCCGCTTCGGTGCGCACCTTGGCGTCGGGCGAACGCGCGGCGATGTCGAGCGCCACGGCGGTGGCGTAGCAGATGGTGCGCGCAGCGGCGGTGAGCGAGCGCATCTGCATCAGCATGCGCTTGACGTCGGGATGCACGATGATCGGGTCCATGCCGGCGGTCTTGCTGCCGATGCCGCGGCCTTGTTTACGCTCCTGCGCGAAGGCCAGTGCCTGCTGATAGGCGCGGTCGGCAATGCCGACGCCTTCAAGCCCGACGCCGAGCCGGGCCTGGTTCATCATCGTGAACATGCAGAGCATGCCGCGATTTTCCTCGCCGATGAGGTAGCCAACCGCGCCGCCCTTGTCGCCCATGGTCATGGTGCAGGTGGGGGAGGCGTGCATGCCGAGCTTGTGCTCGACGCCGGAGGCATGGATGTCGTTGCGTTCACCGAGCGAGCCATCGGCATTGACGAGAAATTTCGGGATCAGGAATAGCGAGATGCCCTTGGTACCGGCGGGGGCATCGGGCAATCGCGCAAGCACGAAATGCACGATGTTGTCGGTCATGTCGTGATCGCCATAGGTGATGAAGATCTTGGTGCCGGAGATGCGATAGCTGCCATCGGCCTGACGCTCGGCACGCGAGCGCAGCGCGCCGACATCGGAGCCGGCCTGCGGCTCGGTGAGCTGCATGGTGCCGGTCCATTCGCCGGTGACCAGCTTTTCCAGATAGATCTTTTTCAGCTCGTCGCTGCCATGGGCGTCGAGCGCCTCGATGGCCGACAGTGTCAGCAGCGGGCAAAGGCCGAAGGCGATGTTCGACGCGCTCCAGATTTCGGTGCAGGCGGCATTGATCGCCAGCGGCAGGCCCTGGCCGCCGAAAGCTTCGGGGCCAGAGACGCCGTTCCAGCCGGCGGCAGTCCAGCGCGCATAGGCATCGGGCCAGCCGGGGGCGGTGGTGACTTTATTATCCGCGAGCTTGATACCGTTCTTGTCGCCCACGGTATTGAGCGGCGCCAGAACGTCACTGGCAAAGCGGCCGGCCTCTTCGAGCACGGCAGCGGTCATATCGGCGTCGAAATCGCCGTAATGGCCGGCTTTCAGGGCCGCCTGCAGGCCGGCGCCGTGATTCAGGGCCAGCAGCATGTCGTTGATCGGTGCTCGGTAGGTCATGGCATCTCGCTCCCAGAAATTCTTTGGGTACACTTTTTCAGCTTTCCGCCGTCTTCCCACGAAACGGGCGGCTCCTCAACACGCCAAAGGGCGCATCCGGGGCCCGCTGTGGCTAGGGCGGGAAGATTCGACCCTTCGCAGGGGGAGGCGAGATCCGCCAACTTCTGCTGCAATATCAATGGCTATTCTGAAGCTGACTTGTGCGATACGAGGCATTCATGTTGACGCGGATCAAAAGCTGGGCACGACACATCAAGACGGACACGCATGCCGTCTATCTCGCCGCGCGCGATCCGCGGGTGCCGTGGTTTGCGAAAGTTCTCGCGATCGCTGTCGCCGCCTATGCGCTGTCGCCGATCGATCTCATTCCGGACTTCGTGCCGGTCCTCGGCTATCTCGACGACCTGATCATCGTGCCGCTGGGCATCTGGCTCGTGGTGGCGCTGGTCCCGGGCGAGGTGATGGCGGAGTACCGGATCAAGGCGCGCGAGGCTGCGGAACGCCCGACCAGCAGATCGGGCATGATCGCCATCATCGTATTGTGGCTCGCCAGCGCACTCCTGCTCGGGTGGCTCGGCTATCGCTACTGGACGCAGACCTGATCGTCCGCGCCCCTCAGAACCTGACCTTCACACCGGCATAGAAGGCGCGGGGCCGCGCCGGGCTAACCGAACGTGCGTCCGTGAACTGGGCGCCGCCATTGGCAAAATTCGGCACCGAGTCGGTCTCGAAGAAAGTCCCGTATGTCGAATAACGTCGGTCGAGGAGGTTGTCGACGCGGGCGAAGACCTGCACGGATTTATCGATCTGGTACGACGCGTGGGCATTGAACACGGTATAGGCTTCAAGTTTCGGTGCCTGGTTGGAGTCGTCGCCGACGAAATACTGGCTGCTGACGAACAGCGCATCAGCCCCGACCTTGAAAGCGTCAGTCAGCGCATAGTCGAACCCGGCCTTGACGCGGTGACGCGGGATCGCCGGAATCTGGTTGCCGGGCAGGATCTGGACGTTGCCGTCGTCATCCTTGAACGGGCTGTTCGATCCGATCGCGAGCGGATCAAGGAAGCGCGCATCGACGAAGGCATAGCTCGCATAGAGCTGCAGGGTCGGCGCACGCAATGTGACTTCCGCCTCGATGCCCTGCCGGCGCGTCGAGCCGACATTCTGGAAATAGCCATAGCCCTGCAGCACCGGGCTCGGGATTGCGAGAATGTCATCGGTGTTGGTGGCGCGGAAGGCGCCGAGCTTCCAGCCCAGCGTGCCCGCATTCAGCTCCTTCGTGCCACGCAGGCCAGCTTCTATCGTATGCGAAACCACCTGCTTGAGCGGCGGATCGGAGATCAGGAAGGCACCGACGATGCAGGGATTGGCAGGGTCGGCGCAGCCGAGTTCCAGCGGGGTCGGCGCGCGGTTGGCTTCCGAATAGCCGGCATAGGCCGTCAGCTCAGGCGTGATCTTGTAGGTACCGCCGATGATCGGATTGAAACGGTTGAAAGTGTGGTCACCGTTGAGCGCGGTGCCGATCTGATCCTCAAGCACGATCTGCGCCGTGTTGAAGCGGCCGCCGCCGGTGATCGAAAAGGCATTGGTCACATCGAACGTGTCGAGCGCGTAAATGCCGCCATAGCGGTTGGTGGTCCGCAGCGACACCGGGCCGATCGCGATCGGGTCGCCGGACTGACCGAGGGAAATCCCGCTGCCGGTGACGATGTAATCCGGGCCGATGGTGCCGAGTTCGGCGCTGGCCGTGAAGTGACTGGCGCTGGACGAATAGCTGGCGCCGACGACAAAGCGGTTGTTATGGCCGAACAACTGATCGGTATTGGTCGCCTGCAGGGAGCCGCCCACCGTGGTCGAGCGCGTCGAGGTCCGATCATTCTCGCCAAGAACGGCGCCGGGCGCGAAGGGATTGGCAATTTGCGCGCCGTTCAGGCCGTTGGCCGGCGTGTCGTCATCGCCGAAACACAAGAGGGTCGGATCTTCACAGGGCTGGGTGCCGGTTGGATTGCCATCCTGGGTCTTGTTCCGGAAGAATCTCAGATGCGCCGACGCCTCCACCGTCCAGGTCGGCGTCGCCTCGACCTTTCCAGTGAAATTGAGATAGCCGACGCGGTTGTTCGAGGTCTGCGGCGTTGTATAGGTGGCGCCATAATTCTGCTGCAGCAGCTCGACCGGAACGGTCGCCGAGGCGCCAAACTTGTTGTTGGCGACGCCCATATTGAGGTGAAGCTCGCTGCTGTCGCTGCGATAGCCGACATCGCCATAAAAGCGTCGGACGTCCGATGTCGCGAAGTTGCGAAAGCCCTTGTCATGCAGGCCTTCGAGCGCGCCATAGACGGCGAATCCTTCGACCTGCTTGCCCCATTGCGCCGAGCCCTGGATGCGGCCGAACGAGCCGCCCATCGTGCTCAGCTCGGCTCCCTGATAGTTGAAGCCGTCCTTCATCTGGATGTTGACCGCGCCGCCCAGCGCGTTGAGGCCGAACGCGGGATTGTTGGTGACCACGGTGACCGATCGGATTGCCGCGGTCGGGATCAGGTCCCAATTGACGGTGTCGCCGAAGGCCTCGTTGATACGCACGCCATTCTGATAGACCGCGAGCCCCTGCGGCGTACCGGCCACCGGCGACGCCACGAAACCGCGAAATTGCAGGTCGGGCTGGAAGGGATTGCCCGCGACTTCGTTGATCAGAATGCCGGGCACTTGCTGCTGCAGCGCATCCGTGACGTTCAGGGAATTGGCACGTTCGATCGCGCGGGCATCGACATAATTGATACTCGCCGTGACCTTGTCGACGTCGATGCCGGAACGCGACGTCGGTGTGGTCGGATAGACGTAGACCGTACGCGGCCGCTCGGCGACCCGCTGGGTGGTCTGACGCCGGGGGCCGCGTTTGCTGGCGGTGGCGGGGGCGGACACCACCACCGGAGGCAGCACCTGCGGCTCTCCAGGTGGACTTTGCGCAAAAGCCGTTTCGGAAACCGGTAGAAAACCCGTCGACAGCGAAGCCACGACCAGCACTCTTACGCGCATCTGTTTCACCCCATTCCGCGTCGGCGCTCTGATGGCACCGTTCGGTAGCGTGATACTAGCGAGTGTGAGAGGCTGCGCTATCTGCAAATGTCGAAATCCGTCTCAGTTATTTTCCCGATAAAGTCGGGACAAATTCCCGATCGCGCTTAACAGGCGGATTTGGCAGCGGCTCCGTCACGGGAATGATAGCCTCGACAGTCACACCGTCCACATCAGATCTAACCGCGAGCGTCCCGCCCAGGGCCCAGACCCGCTCTCTCATGCCAATGAGGCCAAAGCCGCCATTGTGATCGGGGTCGAGGCCGAGGCCATTGTCGCGCACGCGGACCAATACATTGTCACGCTCAGGCTGCGCCGCCGCTCCCGTCACCGGCTCGATGACCACGCTCACGGCAGAGGCTTGCGCGTGGCGGAACACATTGGTGAGTGCCTCCTGAACGACGCGATAGGCGGTCAGCTCGGCGACCTCACCAAGGGGAGCAAGCGTCGGCGATATCCGGCTCTCGATAACGACCTCCGGATGGGATTCGCGCCAGAGACGCAGCAAGACCGCGATAGCACCGGACAGACCGAGATCCGTCAGCCCGACCGGGCGCAACCGCTCGAGAATGCGGCGATTGAACTGCTGCAGGACATCGACCTGCGCCAGAATGGCAGTGCCGTGCCTCGACAAGGCGCCTGTGCCCGATGGATCGTGATCGACGAGACGCATCACTGCGCCTGCATGGGCGCGCAGGGCGAACAGATACGGCCCGAACTCATCATGCAATTCGCGCGCAATATCCTTGCGCTCGATATCCTGCAGCGAGACGGCCCGTTGGGCCAGACGCCGCCGGTCCTCCAGCACATCGCCCAATGTGGCAGCGAGATGATTGAGCCGGATGCAGAGTGCGGCGAGTTCCGGTGCGCCCGCGGGGGCGACGCGTGCCTGATAGTTTCCCGCTTCGATATCGACCATAGCCTGCGACAATGCAACGAGCGGCGCGAGCGCCCGCCGAACGACGAGACTCGTGACGACGAACAGCACCATTGCAACGATCAGACTGACTGCGAGCTGGGTGACGATGCCGTCCCATATCTCCCGCATCTCGTCATCGGGATGGGACGTGATCAGCAGCGTCTGCTGTTTGTCGCCAACCATCACCGACACTGACTCCGATATCCGCGCGGGATGGATCAATGACACGAACCACGATGGTGGAGAACCTGCGCCGTCGCTCCGGTCATGCCCGTCACTCTTTGGGGACGGCATGTTCCCATCGCTTTGCCTGACGATGCTGACATGTCGCAATCGATTGAGATCGGCGACAATTTTATCGAGCCGCGCATTCGGATCCGGCGCTTCGTTCAGGCTGGTTCCGATACTTTCGATGACTTCACGTGTCAGCCGGATCACGCTCTGGTCCTCGGCCTGGACGCGTGGGCCAGCTTCCAGTGCGAGCCGCACGACATTGGCGACCAGGCCAAGAGCGAGCACGAGCGCCACCAGAAGATTGATCCGCGCGCGCAGCGAAAGATTCTGCCACATGACCATGCTTTCACTCGCATCTCGCCTGCATGCCGCGACTATGAACTTGACAGCGAAATTCGACGGCGATCATATCGGATCGAGGCGACCTTCGATTGTCAATCATGTCACTCCAAAGGCGCGCGGCTGATGCAGCGCAGCAATCGAGGAGCAGGCCGAGACTTGCTGACAGAGTTTCTTGGTTTCTTGCCGACAGAGTTTACGGGGTTAACCCATGCGCGTTCTGATCGTCGATGATCACCCCATCGTCACATCGGGTTGCCGCGCGGTGTTCGCGGACGATCCGGAGATCGAACTGCTGGAAGCGTCCGATGCCGCCAGTGGTGAGCAGGTTTTCCTGACCGGAGACCCCGATATCTGCATCATCGACATCAATCTGCCGACAGTGTCCGGATATGAACTGGCGCGGCGCATTCTGCTGCGCGACGACACGATGCGCATCATCATGTTCAGCATGAATGATGACCCGATCTTCGCTGCCCGCGCGATCGAGAGTGGCGCCAAGGGTTATGTCTCCAAGACCGGCGACCCACACGACCTCCTGGAGGCCGTCTATGAGGTTGCGCGCGGCGGCGTGTATCTCCCGCCGGCGATGGCGCGAAGCCTTGCTTTTGCTGGGCCTGCGCTGACGCAAAGCCCGCTGTCGAAGCTGAATTCGCGCGAGATGGAGATCCTGCGACTGCTCGGTGCCGGCAAGAGCCTTGCCGAGATTGCATGGATGGTTCACGCCTCCTACAAGACGGTGGCCAATACATCGTCACTCATGCGGCAAAAGCTCGGCGTCCGCAGCTCAGTCGAACTGGTGCGTTTCGCCATCGAGCGTGGCATCGCCTGACCGGGCGTCCCTGACCAGACATCACTTGTTTCGGCGATGTCGCATCGCTGCCGCACCCAACCTGTAAAGTCATGACCATGCAGACAGTTTCGCTCAATCGATCATATGGCGGCACACAGGGTGTCTACAAACACGCCAGTCGCGTGACCGGAACTGACATGACATTTTCGGTCTATGTGCCGCCGCATCAGGATGGCGTCAGGCTGCCTGTGGTCTGGTATCTCTCGGGCCTCACCTGCACCCACGCCAATGTCACCGAAAAGGGCGACTTTCGTGCCGCATGTGCCGAATTGGGGCTGATCTTCATTGCGCCGGACACCAGCCCGCGCGGTGCCGATGTTCCCGGTGACGCCGACAATGCCTATGACTTCGGGCTGGGCGCCGGCTTTTACGTCGATGCCACCCAAGAACCGTATGCGCGCAACTATCGCATGTGGAGCTATGTGACCGAGGAGCTACCACAGCTCGTGGCCGACCAATTCCCCATAGATAGCAGTCTTCAGTCGATTCTCGGCCATTCCATGGGCGGACATGGCGCGCTGACCATTGCGCTGCGTCATCCTGATCGCTACCGGGCGGCCAGCGCTTTCGCTCCGATCGTGGCGCCGTCGCAGGTGCCGTGGGGGATCAAGGCGCTGGGCGGCTATCTCGGTGACGACAAAGCGGTGTGGCGAAAGCACGATGCGGTTGCCCTGATCGAGGACGGCGCGCGATTCCCCGAATTGCTGGTCGATCAGGGCGACGCCGACAATTTTCTGACCGAACAATTGCGGCCTGAACTGCTGCAGAGCGCCTGCGACAAGGCAGGCATTGCGCTGACGCTGCGCCATCAGCCCGGCTACGATCACAGCTACTATTTCATCTCGACCTTCATGGCCGATCATCTGCGCTGGCACGCCGCGCGGCTCAAGGGGTGAGCAGCGGCTTGCGTTACTGCGGCTGCGGGGCACCGTAATTAGGTGCGAGCAGGCGGTTGCGAACCAGATAGCTCGTCGCCCGCGACCAGCTTTCGTCGGTGTTGCCGCGCAGGTCAGCGCTCATTGTGGCGACCAGCCGCCCGGTGTGAACATTTCGCAGGGTGATGTTCATATTGAGGATCAGGTTCGAGACTTTCTGTACGAGCCCCGTAATGACGAGGTCGGCGCCGATCTGCTGCGCGAGTTGTACGTCACAGCCGCCGCATGCCTGCAAGTTCCGGCCTTGCGCCGCAACATTGAGGGATGACATGTCCAGCAGCTCGAAACGGCCGGACTGCTTCATCTCCTCGCGAAGCTGGTCGGCAGCATGGAGCAATCTTGCCTGCTCGTCGCTGCGGCGTCCCTTCACCTCGCCTTCGAGGCTCGTATCCAGCCATTCGAAATTGAACACGGCCACTTTAGGCGCTGCGGCGTGAGCCGTCGCTGTCATCATCAGTAACAGCACGGTGATCGATAGGGCTCTCATCGCGGACCTCGCATCATTAAAATGCAACGCGTCGGCAGAATCCGAGGTTGCAAGCTACGATAATTGGTTCATGTTTCAAGCACGAGACCCTTCACCGGCGCCAAGCCGGGAAGGAGTAGCCGGAGGGAACATGATACGGTGGTTGATCGGCGCGATCAGTCTCTGCGCCGTGACGTCGTCTGCGTTGGCGGCCGAACCGCTGACGATCAGCATCGGTTATCTCGGTCAGGCCGGCATCAAGGCAACTCTTTCGCTGGTCGAATTACCGTCCGAGAACGATGGCATCGCCGGCGCGCGGCTCGCCATCGAGGACAACAACACCACGGGCAAGTTCCTGAAGCAGCAGTTCGGGCTGGACGAGGTCCGTGTGAAGGACGGTGACGATGTCGCCGGAGCCGCACGCGATCTCGCTGGCCGCAATACCTTCATCATTGCCGACTTGCCGCCCGATGCATTGCTGCAGGCGGCCGATGCGGTGCGTGACCGCGGTGGCATCCTGTTCAATGTGGGTGCCGCCGACGACCGCCTGCGCGAGGCGGACTGCCGTGCCAATGTGATCCATATCGCGCCGACGCGATCGATGCTGGCCGATGCGCTGGCGCAGTATCTGGTGTGGAAGCAGTGGAAACGCTGGCTGCTCGTGGTCGGCTCGCATGACGACGATCGGCTTGAAGCCGACGCCTATCGCCGTGCCGCCGCACGGTTCGGCGCAAAGATCGTGCAGGAACGCGTCTTCGAAGACACTGGCGGCGCGCGGCGCACCGATAGCGGCGTCACATTGATCCAGCGCCAGATCCCGGTCTTCACACAACAGGCACCGGCTTATGACGTCATGATCGCCGCCGACGAGAGCGAAGTCTTCGCTTCCTATTTGCCGTATCGCACCTGGGATCCGCGGCCGGTCGCCGGATCGGCGGGTCTGGTGCCGACCAGTTGGCATGCTGCGCAGGATCAATGGGGCGCCGTGCAGATCCAGAACCGCTTCACCAAACTCAACGCGCGCCGCATGACAGCGCGCGACATGCAGGCCTGGCTCGCGACCCGCATGATCGGCGAGGCCGCGTCCCGCACGAATTCGGGCGACGGCAAGGCTATTCTGGCGTTTCTGAAGTCGCCCGATTTCTCCATCGCCGGCTTCAAGGGGCAGCGGCTCACAATCCGCGACTGGAACCTGCAGCTACGCCAGCCGATCCTGCTGGTCGACGGGCGCATGGTGATTTCGGTCTCGCCGCAGGACGGCTTCCTGCATCAGGTCTCGGAGCTCGACACGCTCGGTATAGATCGTCCGGAAAGCAAATGCAGGCTGTAATGATGATGAAGAGATCGAAGATGCTGCGCCGTGTCTGGCTGTGTGGAGCGGCGGTATGGCTTGCAACGGCAGTGCCTGCATCGGCCTTTCTCGCTTATGTGTCGAACGAGAAGAGTAACACTGTCTCGGTGATCGACACCGATAGCTGGACCGTCACCGCGACCATCAAGGTCGGTCAGCGTCCACGCGGCATCGAACTGACGCGCGATGGCAAATCGGTACTGGTCGCGGTCGGTGACGACGACACCATCCAGATCATCGACGTCGCCAGCCAGAAGGTGGTCGACTCGCTACCATCCGGTCCGGACCCCGAGCTTTTCACCCAGGATGCCGCCGGCAAGATTCTCTATGTCGCCAATGAGAACGACAACACGGTGACCGTGATCGATCTCGAAAAACGCGTGCGCATGGGCGACGTACAGGTCGGTGTCGAGCCCGAAGGCATGGCGATCAGCCCCGATGGCAAGATCCTGATCAACACGTCCGAAACCACCAACATGGCGCATTTCATCGACACGACGACACGCGAGATCGTGGCCAATGTCCTGGTCGACGCGCGCCCGCGCTTTGCCGAATTCAAACGCGACGGCTCGGAGCTGTGGGTGTCGTCCGAGATCGGCGGCACCGTATCCGTGATCGATCCCGCCAGGCGGGTCGTGACCGGCAAGATCGAGTTCAACATTGCCGGTCTGCGGCGCGAAGCCATTCAGCCGGTCGGCATCGGCATGACCCGGGATGCCAAAATCGCGTTTATCGCGCTTGGCCCTGCCAACCGGATCGCCATCGTCGATGCGACGACCCACAAGGTGATCAAGTATCTGTTGGTGGGCCAGCGGGTCTGGCACATGGCGTTTACCCCCGATGAGAAATATCTGCTGGTCACCAACGGCGTCTCCAACGATGTCTCGGTCATCGACGTCGCGGCGCAAAAAGTCATCAAGACCATTCAGGTCGGCGAATTGCCCTGGGGCGTCGCCATGGCACGGCCATGACCACGATCGACACATCCCGCCCTGACCAGATCGCGCACGACGCGCCGGAGCCCATTGACGTGCCGGATGTCACACCCGCTCTGTCGGTCGCAGGCATCAGTCATCACTATGGTCGTCGGCAGGCGCTGTCGGATGTCTCCTTCAATGTCGCACCGGCGAGTTTCACGGCACTGCTTGGCCTCAATGGCGCGGGCAAGAGTACGCTGATTGCGCTGATCACCCGGCTGTTCGGCATTCAAACTGGACGGATCAGCGTATTCGGCCACGACATCAGCGATGCGCCGAGCGAAGCCTTGCGGCTGCTTGGCGTGGTGTTTCAGCCACGTACGCTCGATCTCGATCTGTCTGTCATGCAGAACCTGCTCTATCATGCCGCACTGCAAGGCATCGCGCGGCGCGAGGCTCGCGTGCGCGGCGACGAGGTGATTGCGCGCATCGGCCTTGCCGACCGGGTGAACAGCCGGGTGCGCGATCTCTCCGGCGGACAGATGCGACGTCTGGAGATCGCCCGCGCATTGCTGCACCGGCCGCGGCTGCTGTTGCTGGACGAAGCGACCGTTGGCCTCGACGTGCAGGCGCGCGCCGATATTCTTGCGCATGTTCGAATGCTGGTCGCGGAACAAGGCATCGGCGTGCTGTGGGCAACACATCTGTTTGACGAGATTGCCGCCAGCGACGATCTCGTCGTGCTGCATCACGGTCATGTGCTCGCGCGCGGTTCCGTGACGCAGATCCTCGGCGAAACCGGCGCGCCCAATTTCGACGTGGCTTTCCGGGGTATGACCGAGGCGGCCGACCGACGCGGGAGGTCATCGTGAGTACGACATTCGTCACGCATGAGCGTCGCAAGCTGGGCTTCGGCAACTATGTCACCTGCCTCAACGGCATCCTGTGGCGGGAGGCGCTGCGCTTCCTGCATCAGCGCGAACGTTTCGTTTCGGCACTGGTGCGTCCGCTGGTCTGGCTGTTCATTTTCGCCGCCGGCTTTCGGCAGGTGCTTGGTATCTCGATCATCCCGCCTTACGAGACCTATATTCTCTATGAGGTCTATATCGCGCCCGGCCTTATCGCGATGATCCAATTGTTCAATGGCATGCAGTCGTCGTTGTCGATGGTCTATGACCGCGAGATAGGGAACATGCGGACGCTTCTGGTCAGCCCGCTGCCGCGCTGGTTTCTCCTGGTATGCAAACTGCTGGCCGGGACAGTGGTCTCCCTGCTGCAGGTCTATGCGTTTCTCCTGATCGCGTGGTTCTGGGACATCGCTCCGCCGCTCATTGGCTATCTCACTGTTCTACCGGCACTGATCCTGTCCGGATTGATGCTGGGATCGCTGGGCATGCTGATCTCGTCGCGCATCAAGCAACTGGAGAATTTTGCGGGGGTCATGAACTTCGTGATCTTCCCGATGTTCTTTGCGTCGTCCGCACTCTATCCTTTGTGGCGCGTGCAGGAGGGCAGCCCGATGCTCTATTATCTCTGCCTGTTCAATCCCTTCACCCATGCGGTCGAACTGATCCGCTTCGCGCTCTATGACAAGGTCAACTGGGTCTCCCTTGCCGTTGTCGCGGGCTGTACCGCCGTATTCATGATCGGTGCAATCATTGCTTACGATCCCGGTCGCGGCCTTGCCCGCCGGGCACCAGCCGGGGGCGAGACATGAACAGAGCGATCGGCATCATCACAGCACTCTTGTTGATCTGGTCGGGCACTGCGCAGGCCGCGGATCCGCGTTATCCCGACTGGCCGTGCATTCAGGCCAAAGTGCCGGAAATCTCGCTGGCCGCCGTCTGGGCCGGACCGCCGATCGACAATGTCGCCAGCGCCTGGAAGGACGACGCGGAGGTCAGCGCGCTTGTCGAACGTCTGGCGACACGGCGCGTCCCCGTTGAGGAAGCGCAGAAGGCGATCACGGATTTTCTCTCGCGATCGCCGGACAAGGCCAGGTCAGGCAAACTGATCTTCGCCGGGCTGTTCGACAGCCTGAACGCGCAGCGCGCGACTGTGCTGGCCGGTCTCGAACGCGTCACGCGCAAGCAGCGCGAAGCCGCCGACCGGGTCCGCGCCGATACGGCCATGCTGCAGACATTGCAGGGCGCGTCGCCACCCGATCAGGCGAAGATCGACGAACTCAACAACAAGCTGCTATGGGAAGCCCGCATCTTCGACGACCGGCGCCGCGTGGTCACCTTCGTCTGCGAGGTACCGACGCTGATCGACCAGCGGCTGTTCGCGCTCAGCCGCACCATCCAGCAGGAGATGGAATGATATCGCGTGCCATGGCGTGGACTCATTAGCGCGTAACCAAATTCGGATTGATGCGGGTTTGACGAACACGCAGATAGTTGACTGCGAGCTTGTCATATCGAGTCGCAACACGCCGACATTGCTTGATCTTGTTGAAGAACCGTTCAGTCACGTTGCAGGCGCGGTACAGATAAGGACTGAAGCAGATTGGATCTTTCAGATTTCGTTTCGGCGGAATGTTAGCCCAAGCTCCTTGCTGTCGGGCAAGCTCCCCGATCCAGTTTCCGCGATTACCCCGTAAGCGGACATATCCCGGACATGCCAAAATCGACGCGAATGACCCAACTCGGACATGGCGGCCTATCCCAATAGCAGCCAACGTGCTCTGATGATCGCCATAGAAGCGTCGCGGTTTCTTATCTTGCCCACAAGGGCAATCCATGTCCGACAATCCAACAGCTGAAAGCATGTCCAGATCTTGTGTCCGGCGGCTTTGAGGGGGAAGCGAGGTTGAAGCAGATCGGCCTTTTTGAAATGCGCCGGTTGGAGGCGTTGAGCAACACCATCTTCGGCGTTGCGATGACGTTGCTCGCCTACGATCTGCCGAAAGCCAGCAGGTTCGCAAAAGCGCCGGCCTGGATGGAGCTTGTCGGTGCCTACGCACAACCTGTCATCGCGCTGATGATCAGTTTTATCGTGGCCGGCGTGTTTTGGCTCAGCCATCATCGGCGGCTCACTTTCGCGCCGGAAGGCAGCCGCGGCGAAGTCTTCCTCAATCTGATCTTCCTGCTGTCGATTGTCATGCTTCCGGTGACGAATGGACTTTACGGCGCGTATCGGCTCGATAGTGTCGTCGCAGTAAGCTACGGCTTCCATCTGACAGTCATTGCCTGCTTGAACGCGCTGCTATGGGCTCTGGCGCTGCGAGGTCGCCGCAATTCCGAGTTGCTGGCAATCGCGGTCTTTCCGGTCTTTGCACTCGTGCTCGCAACGGTGATGGCCGCCGTCGCTCCATTCGTTGCGCAATTCATGTGGTGCCTGGCCTTTGGCGCGCCTCTGGCGGGCTGGTTGGCGGCCCGGCGCTGGCCGCCGAGAACGAATTAGCCAGCTCGATCTCTGCCAAGGCTTCCTCGTATGCAATGGCTAGCCGCCCCGCGATGGGCGTCTGCCGTCCGCTCCAAGTTTATGGGGTCACGCCCTAGTTCGCCGGCGGCCGCGGTTCAGGCTGCGCATCCGCTAGCGGTAGATCCTCCAGCTCCCAACCGTCGGTGCCTTCCGGATACCAGACGACATTGCTGTAGCCATAGGACAGCGCGCGCTTTGCGGCATTCCACGACATCCAGCAATCGGCCTGACAATAGATCACGAGCAGCGCGTCTCGCCGGCCGGCCGATGCGCGCGCGAGACCATCCCGCAGATAGGCCTCGGTCTCGGTGGCCAGCCTGCCGTAGCCGGTGTCGGGCAGCCACAGGCTGCCCGGAATGTTGTGCCGCGGCTTGTCGCGCCAGACCGTTTCCGGCGGCAGATTGGCCGGCTTCGGCGGACGCGGCATGACATCAATGAAGGCGCCGCGTTTGTCGCGCCAGATCGCCTCCGCGTCTTTCGTCGTGATGACGCGTCCGCCTTTCAGCGTCGCCGGCACCGGCGTGCGATAATTGTCGGTGCGATAGTCGTCGGGCTCGGGGACGATATCCTGGGCCCGGGCCGTCGTGACCATCACCAGTGCCATCGCGAGAAGGATGGCGTAACGCATGGTCACGGCGATTTGGCCGCCGCCTCCGGCCCGATCGGACGATTGTTCTCATCGAGAATGGGAACACCGAAATCGAGCAGGACCTTGTTGATGGCCGGCTGGTTTTCCTGAATCAGCCGGTTGAGCTGCCGCTTCCAGTTCTGATCCGCGGAGCGCACGCCCATGCCGATGCGATAGACGAGGCGCGGCCCGGTGGTTTCCTTGACCAGCGGCGTGACATGAAGCGGAGGATTAGCGTTCTTGGCGTAGAAGCCCGCCATAGGCCCCCACAGGATCGCTGCGTCGATATCGCCAGCTGTGAGGTCCTTGATCATGGCCAGTGCCGATGAATCGATGCGGGTATCGATCACCAACGGATAGGGCTTCGCATTCACCATCAAGCCGTTGACCGCCATATTGGTGGCCGGCGGCGTCCCCGCCACGATGCCGATATGCTTGCTCTTCAACCTGGCGTCATCCAGTGTCGTGACATCATCGAGACCGGCGCCGGTCTTCGATACCAGCGCATAAGCCGTCCGGTAATAGGGATTGGTGCCCTGGACGAGATCGTCGCCCTGCGGGAAGCCCATGATGACATCGCAACGATGCGCGCCGAGAGTCATGCGAACGAAGCCCGTCGCCTGCGGGAAATAGACGTAATCGAGCTTCTTCTGCAGTTTGGCTGCGAACAGCTCGGCGAGCTTGTTCTCCAACCCCTCGCCCTTCTCATTCGAGAACGGCATGTTACGCGGATCGGCGCAAACACGCAGCGCCTGCGGATCGACCAGCTCGATCGAGAGATCGTCGGTGGCAGCAGTCTGGCCAAGCGCGGTGCATAGGCCCTCAAGCAACAGCGCACTCGCAACGAGCGACGTGAGTAGCGCGCGACGTTTTCCGGATCGTTCCGCTCTGTGGTGCATGCGCTACCTGCCGTTCACATTTGATGGGTGACACGACAAAAACCTAGGCCTCTCGTTTTAAGCGTGCAAGATGCAATGGGGCGCTTCCGATGTTGCGCCGCACTTTCCGGGTGATTGCAGAATCGCTGCTTGCCCCGGAGTGATATGGAGATGCAAATGACATCTCGCTTTGCGATGCATGTAGCGCTCATCATGCTGGCAATGCTCGCATCTGCTCGCGCGCAACAACAGACTTTGGCGATCAGTGAAATCGCGCCGGGCGTCTTCATGCATCAGGGGCGCATCGCCTTGATGTCGTCGGACAATGACGGCGCCGTCGCCAATATCGGTGTCGTGATCGGCGATCGGGCGGTTGCCGTGATCGACACCGGGGGCAGCGTGCGGGAAGGGCGACAATTGCTGGCTTCCATTCGCGCACATACAGACAAGCCCATTCGTTACGTCATCAACACCCATGGTCATCCCGATCATATGTTCGGCAACGCCGCCTTCGTCGCTGACGGAACCGAGTTCGTCGGCCATATGAGGCTGCCGCAGGCACTGGCCGTACGCGGGCAGTATTATCTCGACGCATTCAGGCGCAGCATGGGCGACGCGCTGATCGATGACGTCCGTATCGTACCGCCAACCCGGCTTGTCGATGGAGAGCTCGTCCTCGATCTCGGCGGGCGCACACTTATCGTGAAAGCCTGGCCCACCGCCCATAGCGATAGCGATGTCACGGTATTCGACACGGCGACGAAGACGTTGTTCGCCGGAGATCTGGTCTTTCTCCGCCATATTCCCGTGCTCGATGGCAGCATCCAGGCGTGGCTCAAGCTGCTGGACGATCTCGCGGCGCTGCCGGCCGAACGCGTCGTTCCCGGCCATGGTCCAGTAAGCGATTGGCCGCAAGCCCTCGCCGCTGAACGCCGGTATCTCGAAACACTCGCGTCCGGTATCCGGAAGGACGTCATCGATGGCAAACCGATCGCGGAAGCTACGAAACACGCGGCAGAAGCCGAACGCGGCAAATGGGAGCTTTTTGATGATTATAACGTCCGCAACGCAACTGCAGCATACTCACAATTTGAATGGGAATGACTGCCGGTTGGGGTAGTATCAAGCGCGTCGCTTCTTCCCTTGCGAGGGCCGTACCATGCCGGAATTTGCAATCCGCAGCGTCTGTGCCGCCATCCTGCTGAGCGCTTTCCTCAGTCCGCATTCTGTGTCCGCGGCCGGTCCGGAGCCTTACGATCCATGGCCGGGGCTGGTGCAGGATATTTTCGACAGCCGACCGATGGAAGACGGCAGCAACCTGATCGCACTCGAGATGCCGACGCGCGCGGAGGATGCTGCCATCGTGCCGGTGACGTTGCGCCTCAAGCCGACATTCGACGCGCGCCCGCGGGTGGTGACGATCACGCTGGTGATCGACCAGAACCCGGCGCCTATGGCCGCGAAATTCAAGCTCGGGGCCGACGCCAATGTCTCGGAGATTTCAACGCGTGTCCGTATCAACAATTACACCAACGTCCATGCCGTCGCGGAGACCAGTGACGGCAAGCTCCATGTGGTGCAAACCTATGTGAAGGCATCCGGTGGCTGCTCTGCGCCGGCGGCGAAGAATGCCGAAGAGGCCAAGAGCCGGTTGGGCCAGATGCGCTACAGGGAGTTTGCCGGAGCGCAAAACGAGGAAAAAAGCGGTACGCGCGAGGCGCAGGTCATGATCGGCCACCCCAATAATTCCGGCCTGCAGATGGATCAGGTCTCGCAACTCTATATTCCGGCCCTCTATGTCGACCGGCTCCAGCTTTGGCAGGACAACAGCCCGGTCCTGTCGGTGGAGGGCGGGATCTCGATCTCCGAAGACCCAAATATTCGATTCACTTACGTCTCAAATGGCGCAAAGACGTTCCGCGCCGAGGCCAAGGACACCGATGGACATCAGTTCAGGCATGAGTGGAAGGTCAATGGCTCCGGCATGTAACGCAGCGCATCATGCAGAGCATAGCGCTAGAAGCAGCGCACTTCAGCCTCGGCCTGGGCACGCCTGACGTCATTGATGGCGCTGTTAGCCTGCTCCGAGGTCCGGAACTGGGCGCTCAGATTGCCCCGCACCTGCGACATGCTCAGCGCCGTTTCCGCCGTGATATAGCGGGTATAGGGCACCAGCGACGCCACGACATCGATCGAGCACGAACATTGCTCGATCGACTGGCGGGTCTCGCCATTCGCTTTCATGCAGCCGAAGACATATTCGGCGCGCGCGGAGGTCGGATAGTCATTGACCTCCGCGGCTCTTGCTGCCCCCGACAAGACGGCGACGGCCGCAAACGCGACGAGATATCCTGTCATTCGATCGGGTCCCACGAGAGCCTCGCAAAGCTGGCGAAGACGACTGGCAAACTATACTAAGAAAACGAAACGGCTCAATAAGCCGAACAGATATGGAGGGGACATGTCGCGCACATCTCTATCGATGGCTGTCATATTGCTGCTCATGGCAAGCCAAGCTCATGCTCAGGGCAAGGCCGGCAAGGGCATCCGGCTCTGGAACCTGACGACATCGACCATTACCGGGTTCCAGCTATCCCCGGCTGGAAAGCAGCAATGGAGCGCCAATCTGACACTGGCGGACAAGGATAAGGAAGTCGATCACGACGAGCGGCTGCGCATCACGGGGATAGAGCCCGGCAGTTACGACGCCAAGGTCAGCTATTCCGAGGCGCGCCAGTGCGTGGTCAGGAATATCGAGATCAAGGCCGATGCGGTCTTCTCGATTGCGGACAAGGACCTGCAGGACTGCAACAAGTAACGATCATGCCTTGTCATGGCTATGCGGATATTCGCAGCGCCACTTCACCGCGGTCCATTTCGGGTGTTCGCCGATCCACTGGGCGATGTAGGGCGGCGCTGCCATGGCGCATTGATGCAGTGAGAAGTCTGCCGTGAACGACAGGTTCCGCTCTTCGCAGGTGTTTGGCGACATTACCGCGCAGACTGTCAGGACCAGATTGATCATATTCATGTCGGCATCCCAGATCGTTCACCGGACGATAACATCTGAAATACGCGCCCGTCAGCGCGAAGTTTCGGCGATTTCCAGGCTAAAAATTGATTCCGTAAACCAGACGGGCCTGGTGACGCTCAAAATTGACCAGATCCAGCGTCGATCCGGGCACTTCGGAGCGGCCCCACACTTGCGTGCTCCAGCTTGCAGTCAGTCGTGATCGGTCCGAAAGCTGGACATAGGCGGTTGGCCCGACGAACAGCGCCTGACCGGACAGCTCGCCAAGACCGATCCCTTCATATCGGCGCATATAGCGCGCTTCGCCGCCGAGAAGGATGCCGGGGCGCACCTGCATCATGACGCCGAGCGCCGCTCCGATGCTCGCCTCGCGTTCCCGCGTTCCAGTATCGACATAGCGCGTCCATTCCGGCTGATAGATCAGATTGAGTGCCGCAACAGCAACGTCAGGGACGATCTCTCGATCGAAGGCCAGCGTGAGCCCAGTGCCGTAGCTCCTGACCCGCGCTGCGCTCGTTTCGTCGATCCCGTTGAACTGCGTGTCGATCGCGAGCGTCATGCCGATGGGGGCCGTCTCGCGATCGAGAAATCTGTAGCGGAAATCCAGCGATGCCCCCTGCCAGGCGAGCGTGCGCTGATCGGCGAATCCGGGAACGCCAGTGATCCGATGGGCCGAGAAACTGCTCCCGATCTCGATGCGAATGTCCTTCGCGGGAACGAACTCCAGTTCGAATTCCTGCTCGCCCGCGCGATAGCGACCGCCGGATTTGCCGAATCGCCCGGTTGTCTCACTCTGGAATTCCCGCTCGCCCACCCGGCCGACGTCACTGCCGATCATAAAACCGAAAATATGCTCGGTATCGATGTCACCGGCCTGCACGCCTGGCACGGCCAGCGTGCTGAATGCAAGAATCGCCGCGTAGACTGTCCTGACGCCGCGCTGCACCTGCATCCAATCCTGTCATCGAAGAGAGGCGTATATATAGAGATAACGCACCGCGCGAGCCTAGTCGAAATTGGCCCAGCCGCGAAGACGTCTCTGCGATTGACTTGAACATCGCACCAGGATCGGTTGCTATACGCATGCGGCGCGCCGTTAGTGCCAATAGTCAGGGAAGGATATGTCCATGGCGAGACTCCTGGTCCTCTACAAAACACCGAAGAAGCCCGCAGCCTTCGACAAATACTATCAATCTGTACATATCCCGCTGGCAAAGAAGATTCCGGGGCTGAGACACTATGGTGTCAGCACAGGGGCCGTCACAACGCCGACGGGAGACAGCGATATTCATCTGGTCGCGGCGCTGGATTTCGAAACGGTTGCGGCGCTCAAGCTTGGCCTCGCCTCGCCGGAAGGGCAGGCTGCAGCAGGCGACCTCGCGAATTTTGCGGATGGCGGCGTAGATCTTCTGATCTTCGACACGAAGGACGTCTGACAATCGCAACGCGCGTTCAGCGGCCTCTGCCCGGCTCACAAACCGCAGTCTGCGAGCCGGGAGAGATCGATCAAGACGATCAATCTGTCACTTACGGGCCGCGCAGGCGTACATGTTGATTTCCATGCCGACCTGCACTTCCACGATCTTCGGAGTCTTCCAGTTCATCTTGGTCTCCTCAGAGTTTGCGCGATGATTGCGCCGCCGCACGATAAGCAGTGAGGCGGCGTCTTTCAACTTAACTCCTCAGGTTGCGGCGCAAAATGTGCAGGCAACCGAAGTGTAACTACACTTCTTCGGTGAGAGCAGGCCGCTGATGGCCGTGATGCGCTTTGTGTATCGCGGATGGCGCCACGCCAAAATATTTCCGGAACACGCGACTGAAATGCGAGGAACTTGAGAAGCCCCAGGAAAATGCGACGTCCGTGATCGTCTTTCCGTTCTGCGCTTCCAGCTCCTGCCGGCAATTCTGCAGCCGCGCCTGCCAGATATAGTCGCTGACGGTTATTCCGCGGTCGCTGAACAGCATATGCAGATAACGTTTGGTGCAGTGCAGTGCAGACGAAATCTGATCGATGCTGAGCTCGGGGTCGCGCAAGTGTTCCCGAATGAAACCCTGCGCGCGGACATACATTGCTTCCGGACCGACGCGATCAAGCGTCATGTCGACTTCCCGCAGCGGCAAAAGCAACAGATCAATCAGTGAATCGGCAACACCGATGGCACTGTTGGGCGATAGTCTGGTCGCTTCGTGGAAGGCGGCCTGTACAAATTCGTGCGCGATGCGCCCGGTGCCGGCGCGCGCCGACAGTTTGCAGGCGGCCAGATTGCCCGCACCGAGGCCGCGCTCATGCAGCAACTCCTTGGGTACGATCACGACGTCATGGCGCGTAAAGGCCGGGCTGACGATGGTATGCGGGCACGACACGTCATAGACGAGGCAATCGCCGGGCCCGATATCGATCCGGCGACTGTCCTGTTCGAAATGCGAGACGCCATAAGTTTGGAACACAATCTTTACGTATGGATGATCGCTTTGCCGAATTCGCGGGGCCGCGTGGCCGATTCGATGCTGGCTCGCCTCGATGTGGCACAATTTCAGCCGCGAAACCGATGTGCAGCTGATTAGTGCATCGAATGTGGATGCTTCCAGCGGATCGATGTCAAATCGCCCGCACAGATCGGTCAGGGCATCTGACCAAACCTGGATCTGCCTTGTCGGCGTCAATCCGGATGTGCTGAGAGAACTAAGCGTATCGGACATGAACAATTCACCGATGAAAGGTCATCACGTAACAATTCGTCACGAGACGGAACTATACTTACAGAACGAAGCACATATCGAACGAAGCACATATGGAAAAATGTGCGAAACAATATGTAACGGCACAGCCCGCAGCTCGTGAATTGTGGTCAGAGTAACTCACTTCTCCTTGTCGATCCTCTGACTCGATACCAGCCCCGTCAAGTGAAACATCACCCTTAGGTCGCAGTGCGGGGATCCGTGTGCAGTGCGAAAGGCGCGGTCTTTCCAGATACCGTTCAGGTTTTTCGTCAATGTACGAGAAAATTATCTTGCACGGGTTCTCTGTCGAGCAAGCCTGCTTCGCTCTTGGGCAAGTATGCAGCAGCGGATCTTGCTACTCATAGATACCAAAATGAAGCTGGGCCGCTTGACGAGACCCGGCATTATGTCTGGGAGGACATCACGATGCGAAAGGTGCTGCTTGCGACCTGTCTTGGCACAATGGCGGCCTCTGCCGCAGGCGTTGCCATCGCCAATGATGAACTGACAAAGATGGCGCAGAACCCGAAAGACTGGGTCATGCCAGCGGGCGACTACGCCAATACGCGCTATTCGAAGCTGAACCAGATCACGGCGGCTAATGTCGGCAAGCTGCAGGTGGCCTGGACCTTCTCTACCGGTGTTCTGCGCGGCCACGAAGGCGGTCCGCTGATCATCGGCAACATGATGTATGTGCATACGCCGTTCCCGAACAAGGTCTACGCAATGGACCTGTCGCAGGACAACAAGATTGTCTGGAAGTATGAACCGAAGCAGGATCCGAACGTCATTCCGGTGATGTGCTGCGACACCGTCAATCGCGGCGTCGCCTATGCGGACGGCAAGATCTTCCTGCACCAGGCCGATACCACGCTGGTCGCACTCGACGCCAAGACCGGCAAGGAAGTTTGGACCGTCAAGAACGGTGACCCTGGCAAGGGCGCAACGGGCACGTCGTCCCCGCTCGTGGTCAAGGATAAGGTCCTGATCGGCATCTCGGGCGGTGAATTCGGCGTTCAGTGCCACATGACCGCCTATGACCTGAAGACCGGTAAGCTCGCTTGGCGCGCCTTCTCGGAAGGACCGGACGACCAGATCATGGTGGATCCGGAGAAGACCACCGCACTCGGCAAGCCCGTCGGCAAGGACTCCAGCATCAAGACGTGGCAAGGCGATCAGTGGAAGATCGGCGGCGGCTGCACCTGGGGCTGGACCTCCTACGATCCGGAGCTGAACCTCGTCTATTACGGCTCGGGCAATCCCTCGACCTGGAATCCGAAGCAACGGCCGGGCGACAACAAGTGGTCGATGACCATCTTCGCACGCGATGCCGACACAGGCATGGCCAAGTGGGTCTACCAGATGACTCCGCATGACGAATGGGACTATGACGGCGTCAACGAAATGATCCTCAGCGATCAGCAGATGAACGGCCAAAACCGCAAGCTGCTGACGCATTTCGATCGTAACGGCCTCGCTTACACCATGGACCGTGTCACCGGTGAATTGCTGGTTGCCGAAAAATACGATCCGAAGGTGAACTGGACCACCGGTGTCGACATGAACAAGTCGTCGCCGACCTATGGTCGCCCGAAAGTGGTCGATCAGTACTCCACCGAGAAGCAAGGTGAAGACGTCAACACCAAGGGCGTCTGCCCGGCGGCACTCGGCACCAAGGATCAGCAACCCGGAGCCTATTCGCCGGATACCCAGCTGTTCTATGTGCCGACCAACCATGTCTGCATGGACTATGAGCCGTTCAAGGTGAACTACACCGCCGGCCAGCCTTATGTGGGTGCGACGCTGTCGATGTATCCGCCTCCGGGCGAAACCCATATGGGCAACTTCATTGCCTGGGACAACAAGACCGGCAAGATCGTCTGGTCCAACAAGGAACAGTTCTCGGTCTGGTCGGGAGCGCTCGCCACTGCCGGTGGCGTGGTGTTCTACGGGACGCTGGAAGGTTACCTGAAGGCAGTCGATGCCAAGACGGGTAAGGAACTCTACAAGTTCAAGACTCCGTCCGGCATCATCGGCAACGTCACCACCTACGAAAACAATGGCCGGCAGTATATCGCCGTCCTGTCAGGCGTCGGCGGCTGGGCCGGCATTGGTCTCGCAGCGGGTCTGACGGATCCGACTGCCGGTCTCGGTGCCGTCGGTGGTTACGCAGCCCTGACCAACTATACCGCACTCGGCGGCGCGCTGACGGTCTTTGCACTCCCACAGTGAACTGACGCATCAGTCACCGGCGCATGGCTTCGTCCATGCGCCGGTCTTTTCTGAAATCGAATGCCGAGGACAAGCTATTGCGTCACATCTGGTCTGTCATTGCCACGATTGTTGTCGTGGCCTCTGGGAATACGAGCTTCGCCGAGAATGCCGGCGATCCGAAAGCCGTTAAATCCGAAGACGGCAAGTATTTGGACAAGGAGGGCAATCCGACCTTCAACGTTTCCGCCGATGGCACCATCGACTGGTACACATATTCGGGTTACCGGCGCTATCACTCGGAATGCCACGTTTGTCATGGCCCGGATGGGATGGGATCGACCTACGCACCGGCACTGAAGGACTCGCTGAAAACGATGAGCTATGGCGACTTCCTCGGTGTTGTCGCCAGCGGTCGCAAGAATGTCAGCACGTCGCAGGAAAGCGTCATGCCGGCCTTTGGCGATAACACCAATGTCGCCTGCTATATGGACGATCTCTACGTCTATCTGCGTGCGCGCGCCAATGATGCAGTCGGCCGTGTGCGCCCGGGCAAGCGTGAGGAAAAACCCGCAGCCTATACCGAGGCCGAGAGCGCCTGCATGGGGAAACCGCACTAATGCGGATCGCAAACCGCTGACCTGCAATCCCGGATAACGCGGGCTCGGACCGCACAGGACCGGATGACGCAAGATCAAACGACCGAGGGAGTTGAGAATGAAGACCCGCGCCGCAGTCGCCTTCGAAGCAAAGAAGCCGCTTGAGATCGTCGACGTCGATCTCGAAGGGCCGAAGGCAGGCGAAGTTCTGGTCGAGATCAAAGCGACCGGCATTTGCCACACCGATGCCTATACGCTCGATGGTTTCGACAGCGAAGGCATCTTTCCTTCCATCCTCGGCCATGAGGGCGCAGGTATCGTGCGTGAGGTCGGTCCCGGCGTCACCTCGGTCAAGCCCGGCGATCATGTCATTCCGCTTTACACGCCAGAATGCCGGCAATGCAAAAGCTGCCTGAGCCAGAAGACCAATCTCTGCACCGCGATCCGCGCCACCCAGGGCAAGGGCGTGATGCCGGACGGGACCTCGCGCTTCAGCTATCAGGGCAAGCCGATCTACCACTACATGGGCTGCTCGACCTTTTCGAACTTCACGGTGCTGCCGGAGATCGCGGTGGCGAAGATCCGCGACGACGCCCCGTTCGACAAGAGCTGCTATATCGGCTGCGGCGTCACCACCGGTGTCGGCGCCGTGGTCAATACGGCGAAGGTCACGCCGGGCTCCAATGTTGTCGTGTTCGGCCTCGGCGGCATCGGCCTCAACGTCATTCAGGGCGCACGGATGGTCGGAGCCGACAAGATCGTCGGCGTCGACATCAATGACGACAAGGAAGAATGGGGCCGCCGCTTCGGCATGACCCATTTCGTCAATCCGAAGAAGGTCGATGGCGACATTGTTCAGCATCTGGTGGGGCTGACCGATGGCGGCGCCGATTACACCTTCGACTGCACCGGCAATACCACGGTCATGCGCCAGGCGCTTGAAGCCTGCCACCGCGGCTGGGGTGTCTCCGTTGTCATTGGCGTCGCGGAGTCCGGAAAAGAGATCGCGACCCGGCCATTCCAGCTCGTCACAGGTCGTGTCTGGAAAGGCACAGCCTTCGGCGGCGCGCGGGGTCGTACCGACGTGCCCAAGATCGTCGACTGGTACATGAACGGAAAGATCGAGATCGATCCGATGATTACGCATGTGCTCAAGCTGGAAGAGATCAACACGGGATTCGATCTGATGCACGAAGGAAAATCGATCCGATCGGTGGTCGTGTTCTGAATGCAGGCTGCAACACCAGAGTGCCAATACAACAATGCTTCACACAAGTGACGCATCATACCAGGAGGATAGACTGATGACTGTTCATATCCACCCGTCCGTTGACGGCGGTGTCAAACAAGGTTCGGGCCATTTTGCCGGCGGAACGCTGGTCTGCAAATGCAGCGACAAGCCGGTCAAGGTCGGTGTCAAAGGCGACGTCGCTCATAATCACGCCTGCGGCTGCACCAAATGCTGGAAGCCGAGCGGCGCGACGTTCTCTGTCGTCGCGGTGGTTCCGCGCGAAAACGTCACCGTACTGCAAAACGGCGACAAGTTGCGCATCGTCGATCAGGCCGCAACCATTCAGCGCCATGCTTGCACCGGATGCGGCACCCATATGTTCGGCCGCATCGAGAACAAGGGACATGCGTTCTATGGCCTCGACTTCATTCATCCCGAATTGTTCGAAGAATCCGGCTCGGCCGCACCGGGCTTTGCCGCCTTCGTCTCGTCGGTGATTGAATCCGGCGTGAAGCCGAGCGACATGACCGCCATACGGTCGCGCCTCAAGGAACTGGGACTTGAGCCTTATGATTGCCTTTCGCCTGCACTGATGGATGTCCTCGCCAATCACGTGGCAACGGCCAAAGCGGCCTGAGTCAACACAGCATATGAGCATCCGCCGGTGGCGACATGTCGCCACCGGCGTTGCTATTGGTAGATTTGCCCCGGCAAGGGGCTTCGACTTTGTGGATCACCCGAATAATCGCGCTTCGGCCTCGCTGCGATCGGCCCGCTGCTTTGTCGCGACAATACTCACAGCGTTGACTGCACGGCGGAGCCGATGGCTCGACGCCGCTTCTGGCGCAGCCGACGCGCGGCAGAGCCTCGCCGCCCATTAATGTGGCAGCTCTGCCCAAATCATGGGAGCGGACGATCCAAATTATTGTACGTCCCGGGACAAGCTTTCTGCGGACATGCGCCCGTAGGCTTCTTCGAGGTTAGGAACATGGTTCAGGCCATGACAACGTCGAAGGAGCGATCGAATGGTCAAGTTGCATTTTACTGACATCCGTAGGCTTTGGCCTGAAACGGGCGCGATGATCGGATGGCGTGCGGCGGCAGTGGGCGCGCTATTGGCGGTCGGCACCTTTGTTCCGATGTCCGCGCAGGCGGCCGTGCCGGCGGCTTGCGCGGAATTGCAGGCAAAATTTCCGGACTGGAAAGGCAAGACACTCGTCAACGCCATTAATCCGCATACACCGGGCTATGAATCGATCGATCCCAAGGATCCCAACAAATATATCGGTTTCGATATCGATCTCGGCGAGCAGATCGGCGAATGCCTTGGCTTCAAGCTGACCTACAAGGCTGTGACCTTCGCGGCCTTGCTGACCACGCTGGCATCGGGTCAGGCCGACATCGTGATTTCCGATATCTATGCCACCGAGGAGCGCGCCAAGGCCGCCGACTTCATCACCTATTCCAAGGTGTTCGACGGCGTGCTCGTCGCCAAGGGTAACCCCAAGAAGATCACCGGTATCAACACCTCGCTGTGCGGCACGGCTGCGGCGGAAAACACCGGCTATGTCGAAGTGCCGCTGATCCAGGCGCTGGGGCCGGAATGCAAGAAGGAAGGCAAGGCGGAGCCGACCATCCAGCTCTATGACAACAATGCCAACTGCATTCAGGCGATCCTTGCCGGCCGCGCTGATACCTATATCAACGACGTCAACACCGTCGACAACGCGGTGAAAGCCTATCCGGACAAGCTTGAGAAGGCGGTCGCGGTGACGATCCCCTATCAGGTCGGCATCGCGGTGCCGAAGGACAAGCCCAAGTTCCGCGATGCAGTGAAGGCCGCACTCACCGAGATCTACAAGTCCGGTGATCAGCTCGCACTGCTGAAGAAGTGGAAACTCGATCCGGAAAACCTGATGGAGCCCGGCCTGCTGACGGTGAAGTAACGCCGGCCCGCAAGCAAGGATCACTCTCACGTAAGGGCTTTCTGCCTCCATGGAGCTGTTCCTCCACTATCTCAACATGCCGTATATGATCGAGGGTATTCAGGCGACCTTGCAGGTCACCGCTCTCGGTCTGTGCGGCGGGCTGATCCTCGGTGTGATCCTGGCGTGGATGCAGCTCAGCAGGTTCAAGCCGCTGGCATCCTTCGCCCGGGTCTATGCCGTGATCTTTCGCGGCACGCCGCTGATCCTGCAGATGGTGTTTGCCTATAACGCCCTGCCGCAGATCGGCATCAAACTTCCCGCCATTCTCGCCGCCGGCCTGGCGCTGGCCTGCAACGAAGCGCCATTCATCGCCGAGATGCTGCGCTCCGGCGTGCTCGGCGTCGACCGCGGTCAGGTGGTGGCCGGCCAGGCGCTCGGCATGACCCCGGGCGTCCTGATGCGCCGGATCATCGCGCCGCAGGCGATCCGTTCGATGATCCCCGCTTTCGGCAACGAAGCGGTCAGCGCGCTGAAGAACTCGTCGCTGGCCTCCGTCATCGCCGTGCAGGAGCTGACGCTGCGCTCGACCCAGCTAGCGTCCTCGACCTTCGATTTCTTTTCGATCTTCTTCGCGTCGGGTCTGATCTATCTGCTGCTCACAGCGGCGATCGCCGGCATCCAACTGCTTCTGGAATGGAAGTTCGACCTCGATCGCACGACCAGGCAGAACCAGTTCATGCGCTTCATGCCGTGGTATCGCGCGCCTGGCAGCGACGATCCGCTGGCGCCGCAGGCCGACATGTCGCCGGAAATCCTGCCCGACGGCGGTGTCGCCGAACTGCCGCCGCCGCGGATGCGGCCGGAACGCGCCGATCGCACCAAACGCGCGGAGATGCTGGCGCGCAACAATGTCGCCGTCGAGGTCTCCGATCTCCGCAAGAGCTACGACAGGAATGTAGTGCTCGACGGCGTCGACATCACGGTCAGGATCGGTGAAGTGATCGCGCTGCTCGGACCAAGTGGCTCCGGCAAGAGCACGCTGCTCCGCTGTATCAACAATCTCGAACTGTGGAACGGCGGCGCCATCAAGGTCGCCGGCCGCCAGCTCGGCTTCAACGAGCACGGTAAACCGTTGTCGCCGCGTTTGCTGGCGAATGCCCGCGCCGAAGTCGGCGTCGGCATGGTGTTCCAGCAGTTCAATCTGTTCGGGCATCTCACAGCCAAGGAAAACATCGCCGGCCCGCTGCGCTGGGTACACGGCGTAGCGCGTGCCGATGCCGATCGTCGGGCCGATGAACTCCTGGCGCGCGTCGGGCTCAGCCATCGCGCGGATGCGCTGCCACGGCATCTGTCCGGCGGCCAACAACAGCGCGTCGCCATTGCCCGGGCCATCGCGCCCAATCCGAGCGTGCTGTTGCTGGACGAGCCGACCTCGGCGCTCGATCCCGAACTGGTCAATGAAGTGCTCGAAGTGATCCGCCGCCTCGCCGTTGAGGACGGCCTGACCATGATCATCTCGACGCATCAGCTGCGCTTTGCCAGCGAAGTGGCCGACCGTGTGGTGCTGCTCGCCGGAGGAGCGATCATCGAGGAAGGCCCAGCGAGTGAAGTCCTGACCAATCCGCGCAATCCCGTCGCGCAGCGTTTCCTCAATGCGATGGAGGCGGAAGTCTCGTGATCGCTACGCGTCGCAAGTTCGTTCAATGTCTATGAGGGCCTCAGCATGAAGCATCATCTTCTTCCGGTGTCGCCGAAGACCGTTCACTGGGGCTATTTCAGCAAGGTGGTCACGCCCGCGCTAACGCTGAAGTCGGGCGACCGCGCTACCATCGAAACGCTGACGCATCATGCCAATGACGATTACGAGCGCATGATCGAAGGCGATCCCGGCGCCGAGAGCGTGTTCAAATGGACCCGCGAGCACAAGGCCATCGTCCGCCGCGGCTCCGGCCCGACGGAAGGTCCGTTCATTCGCGGCTCAGGCGAAGGCGTCGGCGTGCATCTGCTCACCGGGCCGGTGGCGATCGAAGGCGCGGAGCCGGGCGATGTGCTGGAAGTACGTATTCTCGACGTGCGCCCGCGGCCGGCCTGCAAGGCCTGTCATGCCGGCAAGTGCTTCGGCTCCAACGTCGCCGCGAATTGGGGCTTCCACTATCACGACCTGATCGAGGAACCGAAGCCGCGCGAGGTCGTGACGATCTTTGAGCTGGATACATCGGGCGAACCCTTCGCCAGGGCGGTCTATAATTATGTCTGGACGCCGCAGATTGATCCCGATGGCATCCTGCATCCGACCATCGATTATCCCGGCGTACGCGTCGATCACGCGACCATCAGGAAACGCGAAAACATCCTGCCCAATGTCAGGGTGCCGGCACGACTGCATTTCGGAACCATGGGCCTCGCGCCATCCGAGGAGGATTTCGTGTCGTCGATCCCGCCGAGTTACACCGGCGGCAATATCGATGACTGGCGCGTCGGCAAGGGCGCCAAGATGTTCTATCCCGTGGCGGTGCCCGGCGCGTTCTTCTCGGTCGGCGATCCCCATGCCGCGCAGGGCGACAGCGAGCTCGGCGGCACGGCGATCGAGACGTCGCTGACCGGCGACTTCGAATTTATTCTGCACAAGCATCGTGACCTCGGCGGCACACCGCTCGAAGGCCTGACGCATCCGATGCTGGAAACCGCCGATGCCTGGTCGGTCTACGGCTTCACCTTCCCGAACTATCTCGCCGAACTCGGCGCCAATGCGCAGCTCGACGTCGCCAATCATTCCAGCCTCGATCGGGCGATGCGCGATGCGTTCCGCAAGCTCAGGCGTTTCCTGATGACGGTGCACAAGATGAGTGAAGACGAGGCGATCTCGCTGATGTCGGTCGGTGCGGATTTCGGGGTGACGCAGGTGGTTGATGCCAATTGGGGCGTCCATGGCACAATCCGCAAGAACGTCTTCCGCTGCGACTAAGCGGATGAAATTGCACTGAATTCGGCTATGAGGATGATGGCGCGGTGATCGGGGAAGTTGCAGGGCAAGGCGCTGCGTCCTTCGGGATGGCACGGAGGTTGCTTCGCTTCGGCTATGAAGGTCGATGCATGAGCCTCCGTCCGTTCACCAGTGAATCCTACTCTGAAGACGACCGCCCCGAAGCATGGCGCGACGTCCTGAGTTCGATTGGCCTGCAGCCGACGGCTGCGACGACCACGCATCACGGTCACGCCACCGCAGTTCGTCGCACCTTCGAAGGTATTGCACTGGCCAAATTGTCTGCCGGCGCACAGGCGATCTCGCCATTGTCGGATCTGGCCAGCGATCATCCCCTCGCATTGCTGCCGCTCGAGGACGGTGTTGCACTGAAGACCACCGCCGGACATCAGATCGTCGCCGTCGGGCATCTGCTGTTGCTGCCCCGCAAAGGGGACTGGAGCGTCGCATTCCAGCGCGACATGCGCGCGGTGGTGCTCTCGGTGACATCCGACCCGCTGCACAGCCGCCGCGCCAGTGCACCCGCCATCGCCGATGTCCAGATCGTAGGCCCCGGCGGCTTCGGCGATGTGTTCGCGCGTATGATGGAACAGGCGGCCCGCAACCTCGAAACATTGTCCGATGCCGAATGGTTGGCAATCGCACAAAGTCTTGCCGATCTGTTGCCGACCTTTACACGTCAACTGGCCGAGCCGACGGCCGATCTCAACAGCGGCACGGCGACCAAGGCTGCGACCTTGCATCGGCTGTGCCAGACCATCGAGCGACGCCTCGACGATGCGGATCTGACGCCGGCCAAGGTGGCGCAGGCCGAGGGCATCTCCGAACGTTATCTGCAGAAACTGTTCGAAGGCACCGGCAGCAGTTTTACACATTATCTCCGCGAGCGCCGGCTGCAGCGCACCTGGGCCGATTTGTCGAATCCGTCCGAGGCGCATCACTCGATTTCCGAGATTGCCTTTCGTGCCGGCTTCAATGACTCCGCGCATTTCAGCCGCACGTTCCGTCACCGCTTCGGCCTGTCGCCGCGCGAATTCCGCCAGAATGAAGCCGAGCGCCTGACGGCATCGGCGACGGCGGCGGGACAACGCGGCTGGCCGCAGGACGCGCTGGCGCAGTTGCGCAGCCAGCACGCGCCGTCGATCGCGGGGAAGATTGCGCAGCCGGAGCCGGCCGCGACGATCACGCACGGCATCGCGGATGCTTCGAAGAATCTCCGGCACCATCATCTCGCCGCCGATGCATCTCGCGTGCATTGGGGCTATTTCAGCCGCTCGTTGCCGCCGCAGATCGAGATCAATTCCGGTGACACGATCACCATCGAAACACTGACGCAGCACGCGTCCGACGATCCCGAGCGGATGATCAAGGGCGATATCGGCGCTGAGAGCGTGTTCTGCTGGACGCGCGATCAGAAGAATGTCGATCGCCGTGGGGCCGGTCCGATGGACGCCTCGATCTATGGTCGCGGTGCCGGCGAGGGCTTTGGCGTCCACATCTGCACCGGGCCGGTGGCGATCAGGGACGCGCAGCCCGGCGACGTTCTTGAAATCCGCATCCTCGACATCGTGCCACGCGCCAGTCGAAATCCGGATTTCGACGGTCAGATTTTCGGCAGCAGCGTCGCGGCGTGGTGGGGCTATCACTACAAGGAATTTCTCGCCGAGCAGAATGCGCGTGAGGCGGTGACGATCTACGAAATTCTCGATCACGACGACGTGCCATATGCGCGCGCGCTCTATTCATATCGCTGGGAGCCGCAGACCGATCCATTCGGCACCGTGCACAACACCTACGATTATCCGGGCATTCCGATTACGCCGGCCTCTGTGCGGCGTCGGCATGACGTGCTCGACGGCATTCGCATTCCACTGCGTCCGCATTTCGGTGTCATTGCCGTGGCGCCGCGCGAGGCCGATCTCGTCGATTCAGTGCCGCCAGCCTATTTTGGCGGTAATCTCGACAATTGGCGGCTCGGCAAGGGATCGACGGTCTATCTACCGGTCTCTGTGCCTGGCGCATTGCTGTCGGTCGGCGATCCCCATGCCGCGCAGGGCGACGGCGAACTCGGCGGCACGGCGATCGAATGTTCGATGACCGGAACGTTCCAGGTAGTCCTGCACAAGAAGGGCAATCTCGCCGGCCAGGCGTTCGCCGATCTCACTTATCCGCTGATCGAGACCGAGAGTGACTGGGTGCTGATGGGCTTCAGCCATCCGAACTATCTCGCCGAATTCGGCGCCAAGGGGCAGAGCGAGGTCTATGCGACGTCGTCGCTCGATCTCGCGATGAAGGACGCCTTTCGCAAGATGCGGCGCTTCCTGATGAACATCAAAGGTCTCACCGAAGATGAGGCGATCGCGTTGATGTCGGTCGCGGTCGACTTCGGCGTGACGCAGGTGGTCGACGGCAATTGGGGCGTCCATGCCATTCTGAGCAAGCGGGTGTTCGACCACACGTCAAAATCATAAGATCCAGGAGACGCGCTGTTGCAATTTCACATGATCTCCGGCGGCCCGAAGCCGGTCGCGCCGTTCAGCCATGCTGTGGAGACCGACGGCTTCGTGTTCGTCACCGGGCAGATGCCGGACACGCCGGCGATGCCGGGCGTGCTGCCCGATGGCATCGTGGCGCAGACCGAAGCGGTGATGGAAAATCTGCGCGTGGTGCTCGCGGGGCTCGATCTCGGCTTCGAGCACATCACCATGACGCGGATCTATCTCACCGAATTCAAGCGCGACTACGTGGCGATGAACGAGACCTATCGCAGCTATTTTCCGCCGGATCGCCTGCCGGCGCGGACCTGTGTCGGCGTCACGGGCCTCGCTTATGACGCTCTGATCGAAATCGACCTGGTTTGTCGACGGCCCAGATAATGGTCGGTGCGAAGAGATGGAAAACCTAGTTCGCCTTTTCGATCAGGCTTTCGAGCAGGCGCTTCAGGTCGGCCGTTGCCTTGTTGCCGTAGTTCTCGGCGATATGGGCTTCCTGGCTCAGCGCCAGAGAGTTCAGCCGCTGGGTCAGTGTCTTGCCGCGGTCGGAGATGAACATCACCACCTTGCGGCGGTCGTCGGGGTCCTGCACCCGGTAGACCAGCGCGTCAGACACCATGCGATCGACCATCTTGGTCAGGGTCGGATGATTCAGCAGAACCGCATCGGCGAGGTCGCCCATGGAGTGGCCCTTGCCGTCGGACAGTACTTTCAGAATGCGCCACTGTTCGACCGGCACGCCTTCCTTCTTGAAGCGCGCATCGAGCTGGCGATTAATTTCCCGGTTCGCCTGCGCCAGCAGATAAGCGAGGTGTTCGGTGATGGGCGTGCTCGGCGTTCTGGCCACGGTTGGGAAACTTTGCTGGAAGGGGTGATGAATATTAAGCGACTTTGCCTGATCCATATGCACGGGAATCGTTGAATATTCAATATTTTCCTCTACGATATTTTCTTTCGCACGATTTTACGGCCGATCAATTGACGCCGCACCGCCGCTGACAACGTCGAAAGGAGAGCGACATGCTCTCGTCACTGCAGATTGCAACGACCGGCGCGCTGCCGATGCCGGCGCCATGGTTGCTGAAGGGCTTTCAGGACAGCGGGGGAGGCCGTGACGCGATTGCACGTCCCGATCTGTTTCCGCGGCGTCGCAATCGCGAAAAGCTGCGCGTCGTCAATTTTATCGGCCTGTCCGGCCCGGCCGGGATCTGGGGCCTGGCGGGCACCAATAGCATGATGCTCGCGGCTTCGGAGATCAATCGGCGCGGCGGCATTCTCGGGCGCGAGATCGAGCCGGTGTTTCATGACGCCGGCGGCGATATCGATGGCGTTGTCCGCACGGCAGCCGACATGATCGCGGCTGGCGATGCCGATGTCATCATGGGCTCGCATATCAGCGCGGTCCGCGTCGCGCTGCGCAAGGTGATCGCCGGGCGCGTGCCCTATATCTACACGCCTGTCTATGAAGGCGGCGAACGCACGCCCGGCGTGATGGCGATCGGCGAGACGCCGCGCGATCAGTCGCGCCCGGCCATCGAATGGCTGGCGAATGAAAAGAAGGCGAAGCGCTGGTATCTGATCGGCAGCGATTACGTCTGGCCGTGGCTGGCCCACAAGGCCACCAAGACATACATCGCCGGCGCCGGAGGGCGCGTGGTCGGTGAGGAATTCGTTGCGCTTGGCGAGCAGAATCACGATGCCCAGATCGCCCGTATCCGGGCGGCCAAGCCGGATGTCGTGGTCATCTCGCTGATCGGCACCGACAGCATCGTGTTTAACCGCGCCTTCGCCGAACATGGTCTCTCGTCGAAGGTCCTCCGACTGGCGGGAGCCATGGATGAAACGCTGCTGCTCGGCATGGGCGCAGATAGTTCCGAGGGGCTCTATTGTGCATCGGGCTATTTCGTCGACCGTGCGTCGGCGGCGAATGATGCATTCCGTGCGCAATATGAAGCATCGTTCGGACGCTGTGCGCCTGTGCCGGGATCGGTCGCGCAGTCGAATTACGAGGGGCTTCGGTTTCTCGAATCCGTGGCGACCAAGGTGGGCTCATTCGACGTCCGGCCGATGCTGAACGCGGCGTCCAGCGTGGCCTATCACGGCGCCCGCGGTGAGGTCAGCATGCGCGGCGGGCGGGCGAAAATGCCGATCTATCTTGCCGAAGCAGACGGTCTGGATTTCAGGCTCATCCGGACATTCTAAGTCAGTCGCAGACCCGATCAGGACGACCTCGAAAAATAATACTTGAAAAGGAAAATATTTCTCTTTCTAATGATGCGTGAAAGGCGACACCGTCGTCGCCTTTTCGGTGTGGGCATCCCCGAAGAAATGCCGCGCCGGTTGCATCGTGGATATTAGGAGAAATCATCGTGGCCGTTTCACTTCCCACTCCCGATCAACTCCTCGCCGTCGCCGATCAGTGCGGCCTCGCGCTGTCCGATGAGGACGTCACCTCGTTCCGCGCGCTGATGCAGGGATCCGTCGATGCCTACAACGTCGTGGCGGCGATGCCCGACGAAGTACCCGAAGTGAAATATCCGCGTACACCTGGCTATCGGCCCGCGCCGGAAGAGAACACGCGCAACGCCTGGTATCGCAAGTCGGTGGTGAAGGGTGCGCCCAGCGGCAAGCTCAAGGGCAAGACCGTCGCGCTGAAGGACAACATCATGCTGGCCGGCGTGCCGATGATGAACGGCTCCTCCACGCTGGAAGGCTATGTGCCGGATTTCGACGCCACTATCGTCACGCGCATGCTGGACGCGGGCGCCGAGATCATTGGCAAGGTGCATTGCGAATCCTTCTGCATGTCCGGCGGCAGCCACACCAATTCGACGGGCAACGTGCATAACCCGCACAAGATGGGCTATTCCGCCGGCGGGTCGTCGTCCGGCAGTGCCGTTGTCGTGGCGCTTGGCGAAGTCGACATGGCAATCGGTGGCGATCAGGGTGGCTCCATCCGCATGCCGTCGTCCTTCTCGGGCACCTATGGCATGAAGCCGACCTGGGGTCTGGTGCCTTATACAGGCATCATGCCGATCGAGATTTTCGTCGATCACGCCGGCCCGATGACATCCAATGTCGCCGACAATGCGCTGTTGCTGGAAGTGCTGGCCGGCGATGACGGTTATGATCCGCGGATCAAGTCGCCGGAAGTGCCGGAATACACCAAGGCGCTTGGCGCCGGTGTCAAGGGCATGAAGATCGCCATCGTCAAGGAAGGTTTCGAGCAGCTCGGCGCCGAGGACGCGGTCAACCGCAGCGTTCGCGAAGCCGCCAAGCGCTTCGCCGATCTGGGCGCGACAGTGGAGACGATCTCGATCCCGATGCATCTCACCGCGGCGGCGGTCTGGACGCCGATCGGCACCGAAGGCATGACCCAGACCATGATGGTGGGCGATGGCTATGGCCTCAGTCGGTCGGATCTCTATTCGACCTCGCTGATGGACGCCCATCGCGGCTGGCGCGGGCAGGCGGACTCGCTATCCGAAACAACCAAGCTGCTGCTGCTGTTCGGCACCTATATCAATAACAATTTCGGCCCTCGTTTTTACGGCAAAGCACTGAACATCTCGCGTCGTGTCACAGCTGCCTATGACAAGGCACTGGCGAGCTATGATCTGTTGCTGATGCCGACCACACCGATGAAGGCGACACCGCTGCCGGCGCCCGGCGCGCCGCGTGAAGAAGTCGTCGGCCGCGCCTTCGAGATGATCTCCAACACCTCGCCCTTCGACATCTCGCATCATCCGGCGATGTCGATCCCCTGCGGCATGGTCGATGGTCTGCCGGTCGGGCTGATGCTGGTCGGCAAGCATTTCGACGAGATGACCATCTATCGCGCCGCGCACGCTTTCGAGCAGTCCGCCGATTGGAAGACGATGTGAGGCACCCATGCAGAAGCGAGGATCGGTGATCACGCATGGATAATCTGATCATGGCGGTCTTCGAGATCGCCAGTTTCGGGGCGATCGTCGTGCTGGTCGTGCTGGGGTTGGGGATCATCGCCAGCATGATGGGTATCTTCAATTTCGCGCAGGGCGAGTTCGTTCTGCTCGGGGCCTATGTCACCTATATCGTCCATTCCGCCGGCGCGCCGGTGTGGCTGGGCATGATCGCTGCACCCTTCGTGGTCGGTGCTTTAGGCTTCGTGCTGGAGCGGCTGATTGTCCGGCGCTTCTATGCCGCGCCGATCGTGGCAATGCTCGGCACCTATGCGCTCGGACTGATCATTCGCGAGGTCGTGCGCGGCCTGATCGGCGGACTGTATCTGTCGGTGCCGGAGCCCATCGGCGGTTCGGTGACCATCGGCGGCATGCATTTCTCAACCTGGCGTCTGGTGATCATCGTGATCACCGCGCTGGTGATGGCAGGGAGCTATCTGCTTCTGGCGCGCACCGCGTTCGGCCTGCGTATCCGCGCTTCGCTGGAGAATCCGACGCTGGCGCGGGCCTCCGGCATTTCGACCAACGCAATCTATGGCGCAACCTTCGCGTTCGGCGCCGCGCTCGCAGGTCTGGCCGGTGCGCTGATCGTGCCGGTGTTCACGCTGTTCGCCGATCTCGGCATCCGCTTTCTGATTCAGGGCTTCGTCGCCGTCATGGTCGGCGGCATCGGCTCCTTTGCCGGACCGGTGGCTGGCGCAGGCCTGATCGGCACGCTCAGTGCAGCGCTGCCGTGGGTGATTTCGCCCGTTATCGCCGATGTCGCGGTATTCGTGCTCGCCATCATCTTCATCAAATTCCGGCCGCAGGGCCTCGTTGCAGGAAAAGGGGTTTAGTCCAATGTCTCATGATGCCAACACTCTCAGCCGCCGCCGCTTTCTCGGCAATGCGGCCCTGTTCGGGACGGCCATCGCCACCGGTGTAGGCAGTTGGGTGATCCGGCCGGACTGGGCCAATGCGGCGGCCGGACCGATCAAGGTCGGCGTCGGCACCGATCTCACCGGGCCGATGGGCTATGCCGGCAATGCTGACGCCAATGTGGCCAGGATGGTGATCAAGGACATCAACGATGCCGGCGGTCTGCTTGGCCGGCCGCTGGAACTGTATATCGAGGACACTGCGTCCAATGAATCCGTCGCGGTCGGCAATGTCCGTAAGCTGATCCAGCGCGAGAAGGTCGATCTGGTCATCGGCGGCATCACCTCGTCGATGCGCAACGCCATCAAGGACGTCATCGTCTCCCGCGGCAAGACGCTCTACATCTACCCGCAGCTCTATGAGGGCAAGGAATGCACGCCCTATCTGTTCTGCACCGGGCCGACGCCGGCGCAGCAATGCGATGAATTCATTCCCTGGCTGATCAAGAATGGCGGCAAGAAGTTTGCGCTGCCCAGTGCCAATTACGTCTGGCCGCATACGCTGAACGTCTATGCCCGCAAGGTGATCGAGGCCAATGGCGGCGAGGTCGTGTTCGAGGAGTATTACCCACTCGACCAGATCGATTTTTCGTCGACCGTGAACCGCATCATTTCGAACAAGGTCGATGTCGTCTTCAACACCGTCATTCCGCCAGGTGTCGGACCGTTCTTCAAGCAGCTCTCCGAAGCAGGCTTCCTCAAGAATGGCGGACGGCTCGCCTGCGTCTACTATGACGAGAACACGCTCAGCATCAATCAGCCGGCCGAAATCGAGGGCCTCGCAAGCTGCCTCGATTACTTCAAGGCGCTGACGCCGGAAGATCCGTTCAGTGCCAAGCTCCAGGCGGCCTACGAAAAACAGTTCCCGGGCAATTTCCTGTTCGCGGCTGGCAGTGCCGCGACCGGCACCTATCGCGGCCTGAAACTGTGGGAGGCGGCCGTCAAGGAAGCCGGCAGTGTCGATCGTGATGCAGTTGCCAAGGCGCTCGACCATGCCAAGATCGCCGAAGGCCCGGGCGGGCCGGCCGAGATGGTCCCCGGTCAGCGGCACTGCAAGATGAAGATGTATACGGCGGTGGCCAAGGGCGGCAAATATGAGGTCGTCGCGCGCAGCGCCGGTCTCGTCGATCCCAAGGAATGCTGAGTCGATAGTTCGAACCTCGCGGGAGTGGCCGATATCACTCCCGCTTCTCTTTCTCTCGTGCCGGCGACCTGATGACCGAGACGACGCCACTCTCTACCGTATCTCTGACGCGAGGCATCAGCGCATCGCGCCAATGGCGCGTGCTGCCGATGATCGAGATCGCAGTGCTGGTCATTGGCCTGCTGCTGCCGCTAGTGCTGCAGGACTATCTCACCGTCTATGCCACGCGCGTGCTGATCCTCTGCCTGTTCGCGCTGTCATTCGACCTGGTCTGGGGCTATGCCGGAATCATGAGTTTCGGCCAGGCTGTGTTTTTCGGCTCGGCCGGGTATGGCGTGGCGCTGCTGGCGCGCGATCTTGGCATTACGTCCATCCTGCTCGTGCTGCCCGCCGGCCTTCTGATCGGCTTCGCCTTTGCGCTGCTGCTCGGCGGCTTTCTGTTGCTTGGTCGCCATCCCGCCAGCGTCATCTTCGTCGCGCTGGGCACGCTGACCGGTTCCTATGCCTGCGATCGTCTGGCGCGGGGCTGGTACTATCTCGGCGGCCAGAACGGCATTCCCTCGATCCCGCCGATGACAATCGGCAGCTATGAGCTCACAGAGGGACCTGTCTATTACTACATGGCCATCGGCTTCCTGATCGTGGTCTATCTGCTCTGTCGTTTCCTGATGCGCTCGCAATTCGGCCTCGCGCTGGCTGGCCTGCGCGAAAACGAACAGCGCATCGCCTTCTTCGGCTACAAGGTTCAGCACCTCAAGGCGATCATCTTCTCGCTGAGCGGGGCTATCGCCGGGCTCGCCGGCAGTCTCTATGCGTTTCACGAAGGCTTCGTCTGGCCCAACATGCTGGGCGTCGTGATTTCCACCCAGGTGGTGCTCTATGTGTTGTTCGGCGGTTCCGGCACGCTGATCGGCGCCGTGATCGGCACGGTTGTCATTGAGGCCGTCAGCTTCTGGCTGTCGAACAGCTATCAGGACATCTGGCCGATCATTCTTGGCGTATTGCTGCTGCTGGTCATCCTGTTCCGGCCCGCAGGGCTGGTCAGTCTGTTGTTGTCAGAGCGCGAGCGCGTCGGCAGCTTCGGCCGTCCTGGGAAGCGATAGTCATGGCGCTTCTCGAAGCAAAAGGCCTCGTTAAGATCTTCGGCAAGCTCACGGCGCTGAACGGTGCCGATCTCACTATCGCTGCCAATGAATTCCACGGCCTGATCGGACCCAATGGTTCCGGCAAGAGCACGCTGATGAAATGTATCGCCGGCGCCGAGACACCGACGCAAGGCACCGTCACTTTCGGCGGTCGCGATATCACGCAGGCCTCGCCAGCCGAGCGCGCCCGCGCCGGCATGAGCCTGAAATTCCAGATCACCAGCGTGCTGCCGGCGCTGACGCTGTACGACAACATCCTGCTGGCGCTGCAGGCACAGACATCGCTGCTCAATCTCGCGCTATCGCGCACCCGCGGCGTGCTGCATGACAAGGTGATGGCGATGCTCGAACAATTTCGCCTTGTCGATCGCGCCCACGAGCCGGCCTCCGCGCTGTCGCACGGCCAGCAGCAATGGCTCGAGATCGCCATGGCGCTGGCGCCGGAGCCGAAACTGTTGCTGCTCGACGAGCCGACCGGCGGCATGAGCCTGGAAGAACGCCGCGTCACCGGCGAATTGCTGCAGCCGATCAAGGCGCGCTGTTCGCTTGTCATCGTCGAGCACGATCTCGATTTCATCCGCGATATCTGCGACCGCCTCACGGTGCTGGATCAGGGCCAGATCCTGCAGACCGGCTCGGTGCAGCATGTGCAGTCGTGCCCCAGGGTCCAGGAGGTCTATCTCCGCCGTGCCTGACGATAAATTCCTCGATATCCAGTCGCTGGATGCCGGCTACGGCCGCAGCCAGGTGCTGTTCGGCGTTACGCTCAGCGTGCCGTGGCGCGGCGGCGTCGCCATTCTCGGCCGCAATGGCGCCGGAAAAACCACGCTGATGAAGGCTATTGTCGGTGAGTTGCCGGTGCTCGGCGGTGCGGTGAGCCTCGATGGCCGCGATGTCGGCAAACTGCCGACCGAGCAGCGCATCCGCCGCGGCGTCGGCTATGTCCCGCAGGAACATTCGGTGTTCGCGAAACTCTCGGTGCGGGACAATCTCGCTGTCGGCGCGCTGACCAATCGCGACAGCGGGGCAGTCAACCGCGTGCTGGAGATCTTCCCGAAGCTCGGCCAGCGGCTCGATCAGTTTGCCGGCACATTGTCCGGCGGCGAGCGCAAGATGCTGGCGATCGGGCGCGCCATGCTGTCCGATCCGAAAATCTTGCTGCTGGATGAGCCGACTGAGGGCGTCTGGATCGGTGTCATCGAGGAAATTACCGAGCGCCTGATCCTGCTGGCGAAGGACATCGCCGTCGTCATCGTCGAGCAGCATCTCGATCTCGCGCTTCGGGTCGCGAGCCGCGCTTACGTGCTGGATCGCGGCCGGGTTGCGCTGACAGGTTCGGCGCAGGAAATCCGCAACGATCCACGATTGGTGCAGTATTTGGCGCCTTAGAACCAAGCGAGATCGTTGGCACCTACTTCTTTTTGCAACCTTCGTTGCAGGGTAAATAATGTCCGCGTTTGGCGCAAAGCGGACGTCCGACTGCTGCTGCGACGTCTCACAGGGATACGAAATCCGGAGGGGCGATCTCGTTGATCCGGTGGCACGCGACGAAGTGCTCGTCGGCCTGGATATTCAGGATCGGCAACTCGTCGCGGCAGCGCGCGACGACGAACGGACAGCGCTGAACGAAACGGCAGCCGGGCGGTGGATCGACGGGGCTCGGCGGATCGCCCTCAACGAGATAGTCCTTCTTCAGCCGGTCGCGTAGCGGGCCGGGCGGCGCGGCGGCTGATATCAGCGACCAGCTATAGGGATGCGAGGGTGCCGAGAAGAACACCTGGGCTGGCGCCTGTTCGACGATACGGCCGAGATACATCACGGCGATCTCGTCGCAGAAATGCTGGATCACGCCGAGATCGTGCGAGATGAAGATATAGGTCAGGCCGCGCTCGCGCTGCAGCTTCTTCAGAAGGTTCAGGATCTGCGCCTGGATGGCGACGTCGAGCGCGGAGACGGCTTCGTCGCAGACGATGAGGTCGGGCTCGGGAGCCATCGCGCGCGCGATGCACAGGCGCTGGCGCTGGCCGCCGGAGAACTGATGCGGAAACAGGTCGGCGGCCTGCGGCGGCAGCCCGACCTCTTCGAGCAACTGCGTCACGCGCGCCTCGCGCTCGCGCGGCGAGCCGATGCCGAGCAGATCGAGCGGTTCGCGGATCAGGTCTCCGGCGCGGCGCCGCGGATCCAGTGCCGAGAACGGATCCTGGAACACGATCTGGAATTTGCTACGCGCCAGCCGCAGCTTCTCGCCGCGGTAGTCCGCGATGTTCTCGCCGCCGAACACGATCTGGCCGGAGGTCATCGGGATTAGTCGCATCACCGCCTGCGCGGTCGTCGATTTTCCGGAGCCACTTTCGCCGACAATGCCGAAGGTGGTACCGCGGCGCACGCGGAAGCTCACGCCGTCGACGGCATGCACCTTCGAGGGCGGACCGAACATACTGCGACGTCCGGCCGGGAAGTGCACCACGAGATCGTTGACGTCGAGCAGGACGTCTGCAGAGGCGGGGATAGTCAAGCCATCGCTCACGGTGCGATCTCCTGATGACGCCAGCACGAGACGGCGGCCCCGGCATCGATGCGCTCGAGCGGCGGCTGCGGTTGAGCGCGGCAGATGTCGCGGGCAAAGGCACAGCGCGGCAGGAAAGCGCAGCCCGGCCCGCGTGCGCCGAGCGGTGGCACCATGCCGGGGATTTCGTCGAGCACGGCAGCGAGGTGATCGTCGGCGCGACCAAGCTGCAGATGTGGCACGCAGGCCATCAGGCCGCGCGTATAGGGATGGCGTGCATGGGAGATGATCTCGCGCGCGGCGCCTTGCTCGATGCAGCGGCCGGCATAGAGCACGGCGACGTCGTCAGCGAGTTCGGCGACGGCGCCGAGATCGTGGGTGATCAGCACGATGGCGGTGTCGGTGTCGTCCTGCAATTCGCTGAGCAGGTCGAAGATCTGCGCCTGCACCGTGACGTCGAGCGCGGTGGTCGGCTCGTCTGCGATCAGAAGCTTCGGCTTGCAGGCCAGTGCCATGGCGATCATCACGCGTTGCCGCATGCCGCCCGACAATTGATGCGGATAAGCATCAACGCGGTTTTCGGCCGCGGGGATCTGCACCGCTTTGAGGAACTGAATTGCCTGCGCATGGGCATCACGGCGGCTGAGGCCGCGATGCTGGCGCAGCACCTCGCCGATCTGGTCGCCGACCGTGTAAAGCGGATTGAGCGCCGTCATCGGCTCCTGGAAAATCATCGACATCTTGTTGCCACGGAGGCTGCGCAGTTCCTTGGGTGATGCCGATAGAACCTCGACGCCGTCCAGAAGGATGCTGCCCGAGGTGACGCGAAAGTCTTCGGGCAATAGCTGCATGATCGCCAGCGCAGTCATGCTTTTGCCGCAGCCGGACTCGCCGACCAACGCCATGGTCTTGCCTTGCGCGACGTCGAAGGACAGATGCTCGAGCACCGGCACCACGCCCCTGGTGCCATTCATCGAGACGCCGAGATCCTTGACGGAGAGAACGGGGGGCATCGCTCAGCCTCGCTTCCGCAGGCGCGGATTGATGGCGTCATTGACGCCGTCGCCGATCAGGCTGATGGCGAGCACCGCAATGAAGATCGCGGCGCCGGGAAACGCCACGGTCCACCAGGCGTTGAGCACGTAATTGCGGTTTTGCCCGAGCATCAGGCCCCAGCTCATGGTGTTGGGATCGCCGAGGCCGAGGAAGCTCAATCCGCCCTCGAACAAGATGGCCACGCCGATCGCGAGCGTCGCCGAGACGATGATCGGCGGCAGCGCATTGGGCAGTACGACACGCAGGATGAGATGTCCGTTGCCGGCACCGGCGGCGCGCGATGCCTTGACGAAATCGAGATTGCGCAACCGCAGAAATTCGGCGCGGGTCAGCCGCGCAGCCGAAGGCCAGCTGACGACGCCGATGGCGATGGTCACGGTCGTCAGCGTCTGCCCGAACAGAGTGACCAGCACCATGGCGAACAGCAGCGGCGGCAGGATCTGGAAGAACTCGGTGATCTTGGTCAGTGTCGTGTCGATGGGACCGCCGAAGAAGCCCGCCAGCGAACCGATGGTGACGCCGATCACGATGGTGATGATCGCTGCCACGCCCCCGACAGTCAGCGTGGCACGCCCGCCTTGCAGCAGCCCCGCCAGGATATCGCGGCCGAGATAGTCGGTGCCGAGCCAGGTCTCTGCATCCGGTGGCGTGAAGGGCGCGCCGGCAATGTCGAGCGGATCGACGCCGTAGATCGACGGCCCGAACACGGTGGCAAGCATCAGAAACAGCAATACGACCGCGCCGACGACGCCCGCCGGGCTGCGTGCAAACTGGCGCAGCGCGGCTATCGTGGGCGATGCTGCGGCGCTCACGGGCAGTGCGGTTCTGTCGGGCTTGATGGCGGTGGATTCGATCGTGGTCATCGGGCCCCCGAACGGATGCGCGGATCGACCAGGCGATAGACCAGATCGGTGACGATATTGGCGGCCATGACCAAGACTGCCGAGAAGAACAGCACGGCGAGCAGGGTCGGATAATCTCGGCGCAGAATGGATTCGAACACCAGCCGTCCCATGCCGGGCCAGCTGAACACCGTCTCGACCAGCACGGCACCCGCGAACAGATGGCCGAATTGCAGTCCGGCGACAGTGACGATCGGGATCAGCGTGTTGCGCAGCGCATGTTTGCCGATCACGATAAATTCCGGCAGGCCCTTGGCGCGGGCGGTGCGCACATAGTCAGCCGTCAGCGCATCGATCATGTTGACACGGGCGAGCCGGCTATATTGCGCGATGAAGACGAGTGCGAGCGTGGTCGCGGGCAGCACGAGATGCTGCAATATATCCACGACATGCGCGAAGCCGACCTTGGGCCGCGCGACGTCGGTCATGCCCGTCACCGGCAGGATCGGCCACACCGATCCGAACAGCAGCAGCAACATCAGCCCGGTCCAGAACACCGGGGCGGCATAGCCCGCAAGCGAGATGATGGTGACGCCCTGGCTGAACAGCCCGTTCGGCTTGCGGGCGCTGACGACGCCGAGCAACGTGCCGATCACCACCGAAATTGTGAGCGCCGACAACACCAGATAGAGCGTTGCCGGAATGCGCTGAGCGATCAGGCCAGTCACGGGAGCATTGAAATAATAGGAATAGCCGAAGTCGCCCGTGGCGACGCTGCCGAGATAAGTGAAGAGCTGTTCGAGCAGGCTCTTGTCGAGGCCGTATTTGACCCGCAGCGCAGCGATGACGTCGGCCGACGCACCGCCCATCTCGCCGGCGATCACTAGAGCGGGATCGCCGGGCGCAGCATGGATCAGGCAGAAATTGAGGACCAGCACGGCGATAAGGAGGCCAACTGCATTGGCCACCTGACGCAGGACGTGAAGAGCGAGGTTCATGGTGCTGGTCCGCCAGACGCGTCGATGACCATCAGGTCTTCGGCGGCACTTCCCAATAAAGCTCATCGAGCGGCGACATCATGCCCCAGATCGACGTCGGCAGACCGTCGAGGCCCTTGCTGAAGGCGTTGCGATAGGGCGCTCCGTTGATGAAATAGATCGGCACGTCGTTAACGACGATCTTCTGGAATTCCGAATACAATGCCTTACGCTTCTCGGGCGACGTCTCCTGCGCGCCCGCGGCGAGTAGTTCGTCGACCTTCGGGTTGCTGTATTGCTGAGTGTTCGACCAGATGATGCCCTTGCGGATGTTGCTCGAAAGGTACGTGCGGTTGACGCCGATCACCGGATCACCCCAGTTGAACACGTTGTCCATCGTCAGGTCGAAATCCCAATTCGAGACACGCTGCGCCCAGGTCGGGAAGTCCGGGGCGGCACGGACTTCCAGATTGATGCCGACGCGCTTGAGCTGCGAACGCAGATATTCGGCGATATTGCGCTGCTGTTCCTCGTCACCGGGGATGTAGTCGATGGTAAGGCTCATGCGCGTGCCGTCGGCAGCCTTCGGATAGCCGGCGTCGTCAAGCAGCTTCGCCGACTTGGCGAGATCGAGCTTGTACATCTCGACGCCAGGCTCCAGCAGCAGCGATCCCGGGGCGATCGGGCTGGTGGCGGTCTTCGCCTTGCCGCCCATCAGCTTGCCGGTAATGAATTCGCGGTTGGCGGCAAAGGCGATGGCTTGGCGCACGCGCACGTCATCGAGCGGCTTCTTCTTGGTGTTGAAGGCGAGCCAGTTGATCGGGCCGACGCCGGCAAAGCCCTTGTCGGTGATGGTGACGTTAGGCATCTTCTCGATGCGCTCGATGTCGCGGGTGTTTGAGACGAACGGCAGCACATTGACGTCGCCGCGCTCAAGCGAGACCACCGCGGCATTGGAATCCGAGACCAGCTTGACGACGATCTTGTCGAGCTTGGGCTTGCCGGTGATGAAGAACTTGTCGAACTTCTCCAGCGTGTAATATTCGCCCTGCTTGTATTCGGTGAGACGATAGGGGCCAGAGCCAACCGGTTTCAGATTAGCAGGATGCGCCTTGATGTCCTGGCCGTCGCCATAAACGTGCTTCGGCAGAATTGGCATCAGCGCTGGTGACATCGCCAGCAGCAACGCCGGGTGCGGATGCTTGAGGCGGATGATCGCGGTGATCGGATCGGGCGTATCCACCTTGTCGACAGCCGCCAGCATGCTCTGGAATGGATGGTTCGCCTTGATGGTCATGATTGAAAAGGCGACGTCTTCCGACGTGACCGGCTTGCCATCGTGGAAGAGGGCGTTGTCGACCAGCTTCAGCGTCACCGACAGGCCGTCCGGCGCGATCTCCCAGGATTTGGCGAGATAAGGCTGCGGATTCCAGTTGTCGTCATAGCGCAGCGGGCTGGCAAAAATCTGCGTTGAGGGCATCGCGGTGGCGAGGCCGGATTGCACGGCACCGTTGAAATGGCGCGGCACCTGGGTGGAGGCGATCACCAGCGTGCCGCCATCGGCGGCGTGTGCAGGCTTGATGCCTGGTGCGATGGCGGTGGCCACCAGCGCAAGGCCAAGTGCGGCGGATAGAAGAGAGGCTTTCAGCGAACGGGGTCGGTGCGACCGAATCGAAGACATGGAAGTTGTCCTTCTCTCAGAGGGTGGATCCGGGTGAAGTGCAGCGTCGAGGATGGCGTCGAGCGCGGAAGCATCGGGCAAGGCGTCAGTACCGACGCCGACCAGCAGGATGTCGTCGGATGCAGCTATGCCAGCGGGCAGGGAGGTCAGGGCAAAATCCTGTCCGACCATCTGCAACAGCGACGGTGCGGCATCACCGGCGATCCGACATGGCCCCTTGAGACGCAGCAACTGCGGCGGTAGCGCCTTCAGCGCATCTGCGAGCGCGTCGCGATCGAAGGCGCCGTTACGGCGATAGGACCAGCGGCGGAAGTTGTGCTCGTGATCGATGCGATCGGCATCGATAGCAGCAAAGCGCGAAGCCGGCTTGAAGGCGCCGTCCGGCAGGCCGGGCAGTGTGTGTTCGGTGGTTTCGACGATCGCTATGCCGGGGCGCAAGGCGGAGAGCGTGGCGCGCGCAGCATCGACGGCGGCGCGGTCAAGCAGATCGACTTTGGTGAGCAGCACCACATGGGCGCGATCGAACTGGCCGCGCACGGTGTCGCCGACGCGCGCGTCATCAAGCAGGTTTGCGATCCGCGCTGCATCGGCGAGCACGACCACCGCGTTCAGCCGCAGAATCGGCTCTACTAGCGCGATCTCGGCGATGCGCCAGGGATCGCCGACGCCGGAGGCTTCGATGATGATGTGATCGAACGGGGTCTTGTCGTCGAGGATGCGGCCGAGCGTGTCGATGAAGCCGGTGCTCATGCTGCAGCAGACGCAGCCATTGGCCAGCGTCATGGTCTCGCCGTCATGCCGCGCGATCAGCGACGCGTCGATGTTCACGGCGCCGAAATCGTTGACCAGCACGGCATAGCGGCCACTGGCGGCGCGCAGCAGATGGTTCAGATAGGTCGTCTTGCCGGAGCCGAGAAAGCCGCCGATCACCGTCACGGGTGTTTTGCCAGACAACGACGCCATCATGCGCGCGGCGCCTCGCGCACATGGCCGCCCACGACGGTGCCCCAGATCGTGATGTCCTTGATCGTCTCCGGCGCGACCTCGAGCGGATCAGCATCGAGCACGACGAAGTCGGCATATTTGCCGGTCTCGATGCTGCCGACGAGATGATCCAGCTTCAGCGTATAGGCAGCATCGATGGTGATCGCATTGAGTGCCTGCTGCACGGTCAACGCCTCGGTTTCCTTGCCGAGCACGCGGCCGGAGGACGTCACGCGGTTGACGGCGCACCACGCCGTGAAAAGCGGGCTCAGCGGCGTCACCGGCGCATCGGAATGGATCGCGAAGGGCACGCCGACACGCAGCGCTGTACCGGTGGCGTCGAGGCGTTTGGCGCGTTCCGGCCCCATGGTGAGGTCGTAATGCGAGTCGCCCCAGTAATAGACGTGGTTGGCGAACAGGTTGACGCACATGCCGAGCGTCTTCATGCGCTTGAATTGCGCGGCATCAGCCATCTGGCAATGCTGCAGCGTATGGCGATGATCGGGCATCGGCGTCGCGATCTGTGCCGCTTCCACCGCATCGAGCGCCACTTCGGTGGCCTCGTCGCCATTGGTGTGGATGTGCAACTGGATGCCGGCCCCATGATAGGCGGCGACGATGCCGGGCAATTCGTCCGGCGCGATGTACCACAGGCCGTTGGGCGCGCCGTTGTGATAGCCGGGCCAGCGCAGCCGCGCGGTAAAGCCCTGGATCGAGCCGTCGACGACGAGCTTGACGATGCCGTAGTGCAGCTTGTCGCTGTTCGTGGTCTGCAGCGCCTTGATCTTGGCGACTCCCGCTTCCGGGTTGTGCGAGATAGAGGCCATGGCAGGGACGAGACGTACCGAGAAATCATCGCGGCGGCTGGCGGCGCGATAGACCTCGATGGTCTGGTCCGCAAGATCGTTATGAAGGTCGGTGACAGTGGTCACGCCCTGCACGCAGCAGGACGAGGCGTAACGGTTGACGTCATCGGCGGTGAGGTTGCCCGACAGCGGATTGGTGCCGAGCACGCGGAACACACGGAAACGTGCAGCGATGCCCTGGACCTCGCCGGATGGCTCGCCGTCCTTGCCCAACACCACGCCGGAAATGTTGGTGGTGCGATCGAGCTCGGCGCGTTGCAGTACGATGGTGTTGACGTTGCTGATGTGGAACGATGCATGCACGACCATGATCGGTCGCGTGGTCGAGACGCGGTCGAGATCCTGCCGGGTCAGCGAGATGCTGCCGATATGCAGGGGATCAAAACCCCAGGCGAACACCGGCGCCTCGGGATCGGTCATCGCGCGCTCGGCCTCCTGCAGCCGTTCGACAATGGCGTCGATGGTTGGCACGCCGCCCACGACCTTGCCTTCCGGCGAGCGGCGATCGAACGCGCCGACATAGGGCAGCGACCACATCATGCCTTCCATGATGTGGCTGTGGCCCTCGACGAAGCCGGGCAGCAGCACCTTGTCCCTGAAACGGTCGTCGACGTTGCTGGCGCCGAGGGGGCCAATCTCGTCAAGACTGCCGACGGCGACGATCCGGCCCTCGCGCACCGCAACATGGGTGGCGACGGGGCGTGACGGATTCATGGTCACGATCTTGCGGGCGGAGAAAACAACCGTATCGTGGCTCACTTGACCATCCTCAATTTCCGTCACGAGAGCGTGAGGCCAGTTATGGCTCCGAGCCAGCGCCAGATCGGATGCACGAATGGGGCCAGCCATCTGCGCTGGCCGGATAGCTGGCTGGCGCGGCTCTTGCTTTGAGAAGGTTGGTTCTGGTTCAGATTGAGGTGGTGAATGGCAAATCCCGGCAGAACGACGAAAGCGGCGGCGGAAAGTCGCGCGGCATCGTCGGGGATCGGCGATGCGCTGTTCTGGGGCTCGCTGTTCCAGGGCCTGGACCGCCGAGGGCCGTTCCTGCAGCTGCAGATCCGCCAGTTGATCTGCACAGCGATCGAGGAAGGGCGTCTCGCGCTTGGTGTCCGCATGCCGTCGAGCCGCGAACTGGCGACGCTGCTCGAAGTGTCGCGCAATACCGTCGTGATTGCCTATGAGCAGCTCGTCGATCAGAACTTTCTGGTGTCGCGCGAACGCAGCGGCTTCTTTGTCGCAGGTTTGCCAAAGCATCTAGACAGCCAGCGCGATCTGCGCGCCGCGCCCGACGAGGCCGGCGCCGGGCGCTGGGCGGAGCGCTTCGCGGTGCGCCCTTCGGCCCACCGCAACATCGTCAAGCCACTCAACTGGCAGGACTATCCGTATCCATTCATCTTCGGGCAGTTCGATCCGAGCCTGTTTCCCACCAATGACTGGCGCGAAAGCGCGCGCGCCGCGCTCAGCGTCCCCGAGATCAACAACTGGGCGCGCGACCTGATTGATGCGGACGATCCGGCGCTGATCGAGCAGCTTCGTCTGCAAGTCTTGCCGCGTCGCGGCATTCGCGCGCGGCCGGACGAGATCATGATGACCATGGGCGCCCAGCATGCGCTCTATCTGATCGCCCGGCTTTTCACCAAGCCCGGCACGCGGGTCGGCATGGAAGATCCCGGCTATCCCGATGCCCGCAACATTTTTGGCATGCTGACCGAGAATATCGTGCCGCTGACGTTGGATGGCGACGGCATGGTGCCCGATGCCAGCTTCGAGAGCTGCGATCTGGCCTATGTCACCGCAGGGCATCAATGCCCGACCACCTCGGTGATGCCAGAGGCGCGGCGTCTCGAATTGCTGCGCAAGGCGCAGGAGCGCGACATCGTGCTGATCGAGGACGATTACGAGAGCGAGCTGATCCAGGAGGGCCCGGCGTTGCCGCCGCTGATGAGCCTCGATCGAAACGACCGCGTGCTTTATGTGGGCAGCCTGTCCAAGGCGCTCGCACCGGGTCTGCGGCTCGGTTATGTGGCCGCACCGGCGCCGGTGATCCGCGAACTCCGCGCACTCAGGCGGCTGATGCTTCGGCACCCGCCGCTGAACAACCAGCGCGTGGCCGCGCTGTTCATCGGCCTTGGTCATTATCGCTCGCATCTGCAGCGCGTCTCACGCGTGCTACTGGAGCGCGCACGCATTCTCGATCAGTTGCTGCCCAAGCATCTCGCCGGTTGCGATTTCGTGCGCGGCGTCGGCAGCACCAGCTATTGGGTGACATGTCCGGCCGGCTGCGATGCCACCGAACTTGCCACGGCGGCGTTGGCAGAAGGCGTGGTGATCGAGCCGGGCGACATATTCTCGATGACGAAAGGTACCCATGCCAATTGCTTCCGGCTTGGCTTCTCGTCGATTCGCAACGACCGGATCGAGCTGGGCATTGAACGTCTCGGTCGCATCATCGCGCGCATGAGCTGAAGCGGCTCAGGTCAGCTCGCTCACGCCCTTGATAGCGCTGACGAGGGCGATCACGCCGAGGCTGATGATCGAGACTTGGCGATGCATCGCGTCGTTGCCGCGCCGGAATGCGATTTCGCCGAGTCTGGTGCCGAGCCACATCACCGGCAGGCCGAGCAACGACAGGCCGATGGTGTGAGCGTTCAACAAGCCCACGCTGACGAAAGTGATCGTTGCCGTGATCGAGGTCATCAGGAAGAACACCATCAGCGACGCGCGCGTTGCCAGGCGTGGCAGCGGAACCGACATATAGTAAGCGATCACTGGCGGTCCGGGCATCGCGGCGAGCCCGTTGAACAGGCCGGAGAAGAAACCGGCGATCGACGTCACCGGGCGTGGCGGGATCACGGGCAACGCGAAGCCGCGGCCTAGCGCGAACACCGCCAGCAGCGTGATCGAACTGATAATCAGCCGCGAGATCGCCGCCGGAATTTCCGTCAGGATCAGGGTTCCCAGCGGCGATCCAATCAGTGCGCCGATCATCAGCCAGCGCAGCGACGGCCAGTCGCAGCTCCGCGATGCTGTGCGGAAATCGAGGAGGCTGCCGGCAAGCTGCAGTCCGATCGCCACCGGCACGGCCTCGGTCGGCGCCATGAACAGGCCGAGCAGTGGCACGGCCGCAAGGGCAAAACCAAAGCCGGTAAAGCCGCGCAGCACCGCGGCGACGAAGATCGAAGCAATCGACAGCAAAACCAGTTTTGGCGTTAGCGCGGCACCGAGATCGCCGATCGCGATCGTCAGGTCATGCATGTCGCGTCGGTCCGTCTCTCCGTCATGCCGCCACCATGGCGACATCCGTTAGCCCGGGGAGGGCCAGCCCGCGTCAATCGTTGGGCCAGATCGCCGGTGCGAACCGTTCCGCTCTGGACGGGTGCTTCGCCGCAACTGGCCCTAATCGCGCGGCACGGCCGCTGGCAATTTCGCGGCCATGGCTGGCCACCGTGCCGGCCGTTGTTGAAATGATCGAGAGAGTCTTGCAATGTCCGAGCAGCAGACCCAGCGCCACCAGCTTCTCGTTACGCTATTCGAGGCGTTCAACCGTCACGACGTTGACGGCGTCATGGCCTGCATGACCGCCGATATTGTGTTCGATACCGCCGTCGGGTGGGAGATGTATGGCAACCGCATCATCGGCACCGCCGACGTGAAGGCGGCGTTCGAGAAGGTCTGGGGCGGTATGCCGGACGTGAGCTGGACCTGTACGTCGCACAGCGTATTCGGCGATCGCGGCCTGTCAGAATGGATTTTCCGCGGCACAGCGGCGAATGGTGCCCGCATCGAAGCCGAAGGCTGCGACCTGTTCACCTTCAAGGGCGACAAGCTCTCGCGCAAGAGTGCGTTCCGCAAGGATCGCCCGCCGCTGCCGGCGAAGTCGTGATGGAGGCTGTGCCGATGTCGATTACTCCTTACGATCAGCATTACGATCCACTCGTATCTTCCGGGCCCGGCACCAATCGCGACTATGCACCGACCTACTGGGCCGCGACGGCAGGCACACCACCGGCGGATGATGGCTCGATCACGGGCGATGTCGATGCCGATGTCGCGATCGTCGGCTCGGGCTATACCGGGCTCGCTTGCGCGATCTTCCTGGCGCGCGAATTCGGCATCAAGGCCATGGTGCTGGAAGCCAATCGTGTCGCCTGGGGCTGCAGCACGCGCAATGGCGGGCAGGGCCAGAACGCCTCGGGCCGCCTGTCGCGCTCGCAATGGATCGCGCGCTGGGGCCGCGATGTGGCGCTCCGACTGCATGCCGAAATCCAGGATGGGTTCGAGACCTTCGAGGATCTGATCAAGACCGGCAATATCGATTGCGAGCCGCAGCGCGGCGGCCATCTCTATCTCGCGCATCGCCAGCGGATGTTCGAGAAGATCGCAGCCGAGTCGAAAGTCCAGAACGAGGTGTTCGGCTACAAGACGCGCGTGCTGTCCGCCGAGGACGTGCGACGCGACTATGTGAACGAGGCCGAATGTGTTGGCGCTGTGCATGAGCCGCTGGGCACTGGCGTCCATCCCGCCAAACTCGCTTTCGGCTATCTGCGCATGGCGCGCGAACTCGGCGCCAAGGTGCATCCCGGCAGTCCGGTGCAGGAGATCACAACGCGCAACGGCATTCACCATCTGCGCACACCCGGCGGCACCGTACGTGCACGCGCAGTCGGTATCGCGACCGGCGCTTACACGTCACTCGGTCTGACGCCCTTGCTGCGTGGCCGCTGCATGCCGATCATGTCGAATTCCATCGTGACGCGGCCGCTCACAGAGTCGGAACTCGATGCGACTGGTTTCAAGACCACGCAGGTCATCACCGACACCCGCACGCTGCGCTTTTATTATCGCCGGCTGCCGGACAATCGCGTGCAGATCGGCAGCCGCAGCGCCATCACCGGTGCGGATGCTGCGAATCCGCGGCATCTGCAGCTCCTGATCGACGGGCTGCATCGAAAATTCCCGGCACTGAAGGGGATTGAGATCGATTATTCCTGGTGGGGCTGGGTCGATGTCAGCCACGACATGATGCCGCGCATCTTCCGGCCCGATCCGTTGCAGACCTTGTTCTATGCGCTCGGTTATGGCGGCAACGGCGTGTCCTATTCGGCGCAGGCCGGTCGCCGCATGGCGGAGATGATCGCGGGCAAGAACTTCAAGGGGCAGGACCTACCGATCTTCACGTCGCCGCTGCCGACGCATCCGTTCTCGCCGTTCCGCCGTATCGGGCAGCGCATGCTGTACCGGCTTTATCAATCGCGCGACGAAGCAGCGTAGATATTTTTTGCGGCTGCCGGAGGTTGATCGTGGAGCCGAGAGATCATGGGCTACGCAGGAATAATCGATGTCCGCTTTTGGCGGCGAGTTCAATCGATCGCTGCAACACACTCGGCGAACTTCTCAGCTGGCGTCTGATAGAGCAAGGGTTTTCGCGGCCGCTCATTGAGCTGTCTTGCGATGGCGCTGAGCTTGGCTTGACTGTGTAAGGACAGATCGGTACCGCGCGGCAGATATTGGCGCAGCAATCTGTTGGTGTTCTCGTTTGATCCGCGCTGCCATGGGGAGCGAGGGTCACAAAAATAGATGTCGACGTCGGAGGCCAATGCCAGTCGCTGATGGTCGGCGAGCTCCTTGCCTCTATCCCAGGTCAGGGACCGGTAGAGTTCGCCAGGCAATCGCCTTGACTGCTTGATCAGCGCAGAGACGACGCTTTCGGTGTCCTTGTTCGCAACCTTGATCAGCATCACGTAGCGCGAATGGCGTTCGACAAGCGTTGCGATGTAGCTATTTCTCGATCCGCCGATCAGATCGCCTTCCCAATGGCCTGGGACCGCACGATCTTCAACAGACGGCGGTCGTTCACTGATGGATACGGCGTTCTTGATCTGGCCGAGTCCGTTCCGTTTCATGCTCGCATGCCTGGAGCGACGAACCGTACGCTTTGCTCTCAAGTGCTCAAGAAGCTCCTTTTTCAGGACGCCGCGCGCCTGGATGAACAGGCTGCGATAGATCGTCTCGTGTGACACCTGCTTTTCGGGCTCCGCCGGGTGCGTCCGCTTCAGCCAGCCGGCAATCTGTTCCGGTGACCATTGTCTCTGCAATAAGGTCGATACTGTCCGCCTTAAGAACGGACGACAAGCCAGCTTGCAGAGCTTGGGTCGTCGCGATCTATCCCAGGCGGCCTGATCGGACCGGGCTGCCCGATAGCGATCCGCCCCACCATTGCGTTGGACTTCACGGCTGATGGTTGAAGCAGATCGTCCCAAATGACGCGCGATCGACCGCAAGGAACGGCGCATGCTGAGCCAACGAGAAATCTCCTCACGTTCAGACAGACTAAGCGCTCGCTTGGCACGGCACCGATCAGGCGGTCGGATACCGCCAGTCGGCGATATGATCGAAATACCAATGAGGAATCGCGGTCAAACCGGCGTCCGATCGAACTCATTGGTTCGCCTGCTTGCCAACGATCCCAGATCTCGGATCGTTGCGCCGCCGAATAGTTAATGCGTTGTCGCCGTTTCATGTCCGCACTCCATCTTTGCTAAAAGATTAGAGTGTTGCACCGACCAATTGAGCCCACCGCGCAAAGCGGACAATCAGCTGCTCAGACGAAATACTCGGCAGAAAGCCGTCCGGCAATGTCCTACTTCTATCTCCCGCGAAGCCGCCTATCTCTTTGGCGTTCTGTTCCTTTTTTAAGCTGCGCAAATTTTCCAGATGAGTTTCCGGTCGTATTCATCTCCGGCGGATTGAAGCCTGAGCCAGTCGTAACTTCCTCCAAGAATTCAGCAACAGCCGGAGGTAGCATCCGCTCCTCCCTGACGCAGATATCTACAGAGGACGCTGAGAGCATTGCGTCCGCGATTGGAACGGCGACAACGCGCTTAGCGAGTATATCATTTTTGCACGCAAGCCAGGGCAACACGGTTAGACCGCATCCCGATCTTGCGAAAGCTCGAAGCGCTTCGACAGAATTACTTTCGAACGCCACGTCCGCTCGAATTTCGTGGACATGAAACGCGGCATCTAGAACGCCGCGAATTCCGAAACTCCGATCGGGAATGGCCATCGTAAATTTGGCTATATCATCTAACGTTAAGGACTTACGTTTTCCGAGCTCGTGTTTTTGAGTGCAGATCGCGTGCAATGGATTCGGAATGCGGGATGCAATTCTTACGCCGATGACCGGAGACGACTGAAATGCGATGCCAATATCAGCCTCGCTATCGCGTACAGCTTCCATAACGCTTCGCGTGTCTGCTGAGATGACATTGAAGGTCATCTTCGGAAATCGTTTTCGGAACGCAAATATCGAGTCGAACAGCGGGCCTGCGACCATGCCTTCGATTGACCATATGCGGACGTGGCCTCGTCTCATCCCCTTTAGGGCGTCGATCTCAAGTTGCGTGCTGTCCCCCTCTGAAAGAACGCCTTGTGCGTATCTCAAGTAAAGTTCTCCGGCCGCGGTAACGACCATCCCGCGAGAATGCCGCTCGAACAGTGGAGTGCCGACATCTTCTTCAAAAATCATGATGTGCCGACTGATCGCCGAGGAGGCGACATGCAGCCTCTCCGACGCTCCGCGAATCGAACCGCAGCGCGCCACTTCGACGAAATATCTAAGGGGGTTAAGCATCAGCATCTTGCGCGTTCCATTTTCGAGAACACTAAGTTCTATTTATTCTGATTGTAAGATCGCACGACAGAGGCATCATGCAAGTCAGAAATTCTCATTTGTGTCGCAAATCGGAGCACAGCAGCATGATGCAAGAAGGTGGGGACGCAACAAGGGAGTCGATCCGATCGCCGTATGACCGCAGGATCGTGGGGGAGATGCCCGTTGCGTCGGCCCGCGACGTTGAAGAGGCAATAGTCGCGGCACAACGCGGCTTTGACGTTATGCGCAAGCTTCCCCGTTTTGTTCGGGCCGACATCTTGCAGAGAGCATCGGATATTCTGCGGACTCGCAAAGAAGAGGCGGCGCGGCTCATATCGTCCGAAGCAGGTAAGCCGATGTTCGACTCGCGCGGTGAAGTCTCGCGCGCAATCTTCAATCTGTCGAATGCTGCGTCGGAGGCTCGGAGCTTTTCAGGCGAAGAGATACCTCTCGATATGGATGCTGGCATCTTCCAGTATCAGACCACCGGTGAGGGCGGTGCTCGCATAAATCTCGATGGAGCGGACGCGGACAAGTTGCGCGCTGGCGCGCGGCGGATCGGTATCGCGCGTCGTTTTCCGATCGGTCCGATTCTAGCGATAGCGCCGTTCAATTTTCCTCTGAATTTGGTGCTGCACAAGGTAGCGCCGGCGTTGGCAGCCGGAAACAGTGTGGTACTCAAGCCGGCACCTCAGACGCCTCTGACGTCCGTGCTCCTGGCCGACATTTTGCGAGAGGCTGGCCTTCCCGACGGCGCGCTCTCGGTCGTGCATTGCCCGGTGCCCTTGGCAGAGCAAATGGTCAGGGACGAACGCTTTGAAATGGTGACGTTTACCGGGTCCGCAAAAGTGGGTTGGCACATCAAGGCGATTGCCGGCCGCAAGCGTGTGGCACTGGAGCTTGGGGGCAATGCAGCTGTCATTGTTTGTGCGGATGCAGATCTTGAGCTTGCTGCCAGCAGGTGCGTCCGCGGCGGCGTCGTCTACGGAGGACAATACTGCATTGGGGTCCAGCGAATCCTTGCGGAACAAGCGATCCACGAGGAATTCATGTCCCTTCTCGTACGGAAGACAGCGGCGTGCAAGGTCGGCGATCCAAGTCAGGAAGATATCGATGTTGGTCCGGTCATCGATCAGGGGTCTGCAGACAGAATCCAGCAGTGGATTGATGCTGCGAAAGAGGATGGCGCGTCGGTTCTTCTCGGTGGTTCCAGCGCGAATACCGTCGTTCAACCAACCGTGCTTTCCAATACCCGAAGCGGCATGAAAATTGAAGATGAAGAGGTCTTCGGGCCGGTCCTTACGGTCAACCCCTTCGCAACTTTCGAGGAGGCTGTCCGGAGAGCGAATTCTACGAAATACGGTCTCCAGGGCGGAATGTTCACCAACGATCTACGAAGAGCCTTTCAGGCCCTCGAAAATTGGGACGTCGGCGGGTTGATGGTCAACGACGTGCCGATCTACCGGATCGACAATATGCCGTTCGGTGGATGGAAGGAGTCGGGAATCGGCCGCGAAGGGACGCGCTACGCGATGCAGGAGATGACAGAAATCAAGCACCTGATGATCAACTACAATTGAGGGTTGGTAATGAACAAGCGAAAGATTGACGTGCCCCAGGATGCACCCGTCCCGCGAGGGGCTTATTCGATGGCGCTCGCAGCAGGTGAATTTGTTTTCGTGGCCGGACAAAGCGCACGCGATAAAGACCTGAATATCGTGTCCTCCGATATCGGGGGCCAAACACGCCGGACCATCGAGAATATCGAGATGATGCTTACCGCCGCTCGCGTCAGCTGGTCCGACGTCGTAAAGGCAACCGTGCACCTATCCGATCTCAACTATTTCGGCGCTTACGACAAGATCTATGCAGAAATGGTCCCAGAGCCGCGGCCTGTTCGCACCACCGTTGGCAGCACGTTAGCACCTGGCATTTTGATCGAAATCGACGTGATCGCTTACGGCGGCGTCAACGAGCAATAGCAACCGCATGCGGAGAAAGGACTGTCATGGCTCGAATCTGGGACAAATTTCTAACCGAACGTGATCAATTGGTGTTTGCGGCATCAGGTTACGGCGCGCAAGCTGGTTTTGGTGTGCGTCCGGCGCTGCTTGTGATCGATGCATCTTACGCATTTGTTGGCGATCGATCTGAACCCATCCTTGAGTCCATGAAGCGGTGGCATAACTCAAGCGGCGAAGAGGCCTGGGGCGCTGTCGCATCCATCAGCCGGTTGGCCAAGGTGTTTCGCGCCCGTAACTTGCCAGTCATCTATTCATCCCACCAATATCGCGCCGACAGCTGGGATGCGGGGAGCTGGCGGTGGAAAAACCCTCGGATGGGTGATCAGACGGCGTCGCCTTCGAACATCGACCCCCATGAAATCGTCGCGGAGATTGCACCACAGCCTCAGGATGTCGTGATCCTTAAGCAGAAGCCAAGCGTTTTTTTCGGAACGAATCTCCTCGCTTATCTGCAACTCCTCGGTTGCGATTCTCTGATCATGACCGGCGGTACGACGAGCGGCTGTATCCGCGCCTCCGTCATCGATGCATTCAGCTACAACTACCGTGTATCGGTCGTGGAGGAAGGTTGCTTCGACCGCTCGCAGGCAAGTCACGCCATAAACCTCTGCGACATCAATGCGAAGTATGCGGATGTCATCTCGGAAGCAGCGGCAGTTGCCTATGCCGAAGGGCTCGCTACCAATTTGTTTCCTGAACTTCCGAAAGGTCGGACAGAAGCTCTGTAGCGGCAAAGAGCTTGCGAAGAATTTCTCAATACCAATCATCCATAACTTAGAGGGACCCGGGATATGACACTTCCGAAGACGAAGCTGCCGTTTGCTGCCCTACTGGCCTCATGTATTGTGATACTTGGTGCGCCGAATGCATCCAAAGCCCAGGAAAAACTGCGCATTACGATTCCTGTACCTGCTTTTTCTTACTACTCAATCTATGCGGCGCGCGACCTCGGCTATTTCAGGAAGAAGGTCTCGATATGGAGATCATCGTCACCCAGGGCGACGGGCCGGACATCGACGCTTTGATCGCAGGCAGTGTGCAATTTACCGCGACCACGCCAAACCGGCTCCTCACGACCTATCAGCAGGGGAAGCCACTTCTGGGCATTCTCAATATGTTCAATCGGGTCGGCATTAACTGCTTTATCAATAGCGAGAGCGCCGCCGCCGCCGTGATTCGTGCCGATACGCCAATCGACGAAAGACTAAAAAAACTGAAGGGCCTTACAATTGGCGTGTCGCGGCCGGGATCCTTCACTTACTTCGTTGCCGCGAATTATTTGAAACGCGCCGGCTATATTCCGCAGCAGGACGCCAAGATTATCGGCGTGGGGGGCGGTCCTTCAATGGTAGGAGCGCTTGAGAACAAGAAGATCGATGTCGGGTGCCTCGCTAGTCCCACGCCTGAGCTTGCCGTAAGCCGCGGCAAGGCCAGTATGCTCGTTAACAACACTCTCGGCGAAGACAAGGAACTCAAGGAGTTTCTGTTTTCGGTTCTCTATGTTCGCCCGGACTATGCGAAGGAGCGTTCCGACACCGTCCGTAAGGTGGTCCATGCGCTCAAGCGGGCCATGTCGTACATCGTCGCAACGCCGTTCGAGCAGCAACGCAATCTGCTGGCGAAAACTTTTGGGGAGATGGATGAAACCGTCTTGCGAAATGCGCTCGTCAACAACCAGCCGGCGATCAATCCCTCCGGTGAGATCACCGAGAGTGCTTACAACAGCGCTGTTGAATTTCTAGTTTCGAGTGGTGCGGTGACCGCGCCATCGCCCTACGCAGCGGTGATCGACAAGACATTTTGGTCGAAGTAGTGAGATCGGACAGGAAAATGTTGCGCATTCATGGGGTATCGAAGCGCTTCGTAAGCCGGGACAAGGTCGTGACAGCGGTCGAGGGCGTGGATTTTGAGATCGGCGCGGGCGAGTTCGTCACGATGGTTGGGCCCTCGGGGTGTGGCAAGTCAACGATCCTAAACATCATGTCCGGCCTCATGCCACCCACGGAAGGCGCGGTCGAAGTCGACGGCGAGGCGATCAGAGGCGTTACCCGGCAGGTCGGTTACGTCACGCAACAACCGAATCTGATGCCGTGGCGAACTCTTCTCGAGAATGTTGTTTTTCCTTTGGAGATCGCCGGCGTTGGAAAGGAAGAGAGAAACAGGCGGGCGGAAGAACTGATTGGATTAGTCGGCCTCGCTGGCTTTGAAAAATCCTATCCTCATGAGATGTCCGGAGGTATGCGGCAGCGTGCCAACATCGTGCGTACCATGATCTATGAGCCCAAAGTCATCCTCATGGATGAGCCGTTCGGGCCGCTCGACGCCCAAACCAGGCTCGTGCTGCAAGAACTTCTGTTGAAGCTGTGGCAGCGAACGGGCGTCACCATTGTGTTCATCACGCACGATTTGCACGAAGCAATCGGTTTAGGCGACCGCATCGTCCTGTTGAGCGCGCGACCTGGGCGCGTTGCGCGGGTCGATAAAGTCCCGCTGGCTCGGCCCCGAGACATCTTTCGCATGCATGATAGCGACGGGTTTCGCCAGCTCTATGACACCCTGTGGGTTGAACTCGAAAACCAGGTGCGAGGCCAGGATGCTTGACAACACCGCAGCAACGGCGGGCAACCTCGCCGCTATCAACGAATCGAGGCAAGTGGCGAACGCGCAACGCAACTACAGAATCCGAATTCGGGTAACACAGGCGGTTTTAGTCGTTGTCGTTCTGACCATCTGGCAACTGGGCGCCGACAGAATATTCGACAAGTTCTATTCGGGTTCGCCTCTTGGAATATTTGCGGTTTTGTGGACGGACGTGAGAGACGCGAGTTTTTATCACGACCTGTATATCACCGGAGTTGAAATGAGCCTGGGATACTTGTTCGGCGCATTTTTTGGCATCCTTTTGGGCGCATTGTTTGCACGCTGGCGGTTCATCGCTGACGTCCTGGACCCATTCTTTGTCGCTCTCAACAGCATACCGCGCATCGCGCTTGCGCCGCTCCTGATCATCTGGTTCGGCATCGACGTCGCCTCCAAAGTAGTGCTTTCGGCAACACTCGTGTTCTTCCTGACGTTCTTTTCGACGCTCTCGGGAATCCGGGCGGTGGATCGGGGACTCCTCGATGTCTCACGCGTGATGGGGGCCAACGATCGGCAGATGTTCTTTAAAGTGCTGCTGCCGGGCTCTATTACGTGGATTGTCAGTGGATTGCGCCTGAGCCTTCCGTTTGCGCTCATCGGTGTGATTGTAGGCGAGTTTCTCGCCGCGTCGTCCGGTCTTGGTTATCGGCTCAACATGTACAGCACCTCGTACAATACGAATGGCACGTTTGCGATGATCCTCGTCATGATGGTGTTTATGATGTTGCTCAATGCAGCCCTGAATCGCATCGAGGCGCGGGCCCTGCGTTGGCGTGGCACCGGCCAATCGTCTCAATTGAACTCCTTCTAAAGAAAATCAGAAAATGGATGTGAGAATGACCAAGGATCGAAGCTTGAGCCTTGCCGTATGGCGTTATGATCGTACTGAAGCCTTCTACGACGGGAGAGTAGGCATCTCCGGGTATGATCTGGAACTGATCGATGCGCCGCTCGAGGAGCTTTTTTCGCGTGCCTTCGTGGGTGGCGAATTCGATCTCGCAGAATTGTCGTTTTCGAATTTTCTGCGTTTTTCAATGGCAGGAAAATGCCCTTATCTGGGGCTTCCGATCTTTCCGTCTCGTAGTTTCCGGCACGGAGTATTCTATGTGAGGGATGACGGACGGATTTGTGAGCCAGCCGATCTCATCGGGCGCAAAGTAGGCCTTCGAGAATATTCAATGACCGCCGCCCTAGCGGCGCGCGGAGCGTTGCGCGATCATTATGGTATCACATCCGATCAGATAAAATGGGTAATGGGCGATGTTGATAAGAGAGAACGTGACGAAATCGTATTGCCCCAGTTATTTAAAGAGATGCCGATAGAGATCGCGCCTGACGGAGTATTGCTTCGCGATATGCTTCGTGACGGCCGCATTGACGCCATTCTAGCCTACAAGCCGATCGACGATTTTCAGGCCGGAAATGGTGTTCGGCGCCTAATTGCGGACCACGCTCGGGCGGAGGCGGATTACTTTCGCGCCACCGGTGTCTTTCCGATTATGCATCTTGTCGGCATCCGGCGTGATATCGCCTCAGCCGATCCCGGTCTTGCCGAAAGAGTTGTTGGAGCCTTCGAGGAGGCGCAGCGACTCGCGAATGAGAATCTGTGGACCGAACAAGCGCTCAAGATCAGTCTTCCGTGGGTCGGAGAGGAGTTGCGGCGAACTGTCGAAATTATGGGAAGTGACTATTGGCCATCTGGACTGGAAAAGAACCGCGCAGTGATCGAGCGAATGACTGAGTGGTCGTATGAAGACGGACTGATACCGCGGAGACCGATGCCGGAGGAACTATTCGTATCCGACACTTTATAGGTTCCGGCCCCGTTAGACATGGGGATCCATAATAGGCCGGAGCCCGGGTTGCGGGGCTTCGCAGCTAGTCGTTTGAGCGCGTAGAGCATGTACATCGTACAAGATGGCAGCTCATGGCGCTAAGGCGCTATTTAGCCCTATAGCGTAGATTCCTCTTGCTCGATGGGAGTGGTGGGGCTGGGACGGGTGGGATGGAGTCTAGCTATGCCTGTCTGGAATAAGGGGCAGATCGTTGGTCAAAAACTTCCGTTAAAACCGAAAGAAGTCTGGGGAATACGAACCAGATTGGAGGTTGCCTCGAATCTCCGAGAGCTTGCTCTCTTCAACCTTGCGATCGACAGTAAGCTTCGCGCTTGCGATTTGACGTCGATCAAAGTGAGCAATTTGACGATATCGGGCGTCCTACGCGATCGGGCGACGGTCATCCAAAGAAAGACCGGACGGCCGGTCCAGTTCGAGCTCTCCGAGCACACAAGGTCCGCATTGGAGAAATGGATCGTTGAACGAGAACTGACATCGGCAGACCACCTGTTTCCGAGTCGGATGTGCTCAAAACTTCATTTGTCCACCCGACAATACGGGAGAATCGTAGATCGATGGGTCACCAGTATCGGGTTGGACCGAAGACGCTATGGGACACATTCGATGCGTCGGACAAAAGCATCTCAGATTTATAAGAAAACCGGAAATCTTCGAGCGGTGCAATTGCTCTTAGGCCACACAAAACTCGAAAGTACGGTGCGGTATCTTGGAATTGAGGTAGACGATGCACTTGTCATGTCTGAGCAGGTGGACCTCTAAAGGGATCTAAGGCGCATCATGCAGTGACGCGCCTTTTTTGGCGCGAAGCAGCCACGACGAAATAGTCGCTTGTGAATCAAGACGGGGATGCAGCTCAATCCGTCTTGAATTCATTTGAAGGAAGCGGAGGCCTCGGCGCGAGGTTCGAGCTATCCTGGAGTTGGCACAACTTTGGTCGGTAATTGTTCGCGCGGTCTGGCGAGACACGATAGACCGCAGTAAGTCGCCTACGACATAGTGCCGTGACCGATCATTCAAAGTCGATGACTTCCAGACAAGACGCTGTCCGCCATTCTCGCGCACATAGCGTGGAGACTTCGCGGTCCAGACCGGTCGCTCGTAAAACCAGAAGTAGCGCCCGTCATCAGCTGAAGAAAATTCGCCTGCGGCGTGCGCGAGTTTGAAATCGTCACAATCCTTTCACGGAGAACCAGAATGTCATTTCAGGAAATGCTGACCCCGCAGAATAGCGCCATCGCGCTGATCGATTTTCAGCCCGCGATGTTCCAGGGCGTCCAGTCGCACGATCGCCTTGTCACATTGAACAACGTCCAGATTCTTGCAAAAGCCGCGAAGCTCTTCAAGATTCCGACCGTTCTGACAACCGTTGCGGCAGAGTCGTTTTCCGGCCCGTTCATTCCCGAGGTGGTGTCGCTGTTTCCAGGACAGGAGATCATCGATCGTACCTCAATGAATTCGTGGCTCGATCCGAACTTCCGCAAGGCCGTCGCCGCCACCGGCCGCAAGAAATTCGTGATCGCCGGTCTGTGGACCGAAGCCTGCGTGATCTTCCCGACCCTAGACATGCTGCGCGAAGGCTTTGAAATCTACATTGCTGCCGACGCCTGCGGCGATCTCTCGCCGGAAGCGCATGAGCGCGCCATGCAGCGCGCCATCCAGGCTGGCGCGGTGCCGATCACGTCTTCGCAATACGCTTATGAGCTGCAGCAGGATTGGGCGCGCAGCGAGACCTATGAGGGCATGATGGACATCCAGCGCGCGCATTCGCCTTACGGCATCCAGATCCGCTTCTCGAAGTGGGCGCTCGGCGAGCACGCTTCCGAAGGCGGCCCGGCCAAGTAAGCCGTCACGTCACACAACCGAGGACAACGACATGAAAGCACACATGATCTCGCTGGGCGCAGGCCTGCTGGTGGGCGTCATCTACAGTCTGATCAATGTGCGCTCTCCGGCGCCACCGGTGGTGGCGCTGGTCGGCCTGCTCGGCATTCTCGTCGGCGAGCAATTGCCGCCGTTGGTACGCAGCCTCTGGCAGAAGGAGCCGGTGGTGCAGTCCTGGCTCGAACAGGTGAAGCCACACATGTTCGGCCATCTGCCGAAGGGCCAGCGCTCCGATACGCGTGTCGTGGCCGAGAAGGCGCCGCAGCCGCCCGCCGGCGGTTAGTCTCCGGCACCCGCCTCACGATCACATCGCCTGTTCAATTCACTATCGCCGAAGGAACTTCCCATGACCGAGCCGCAGACCCCCGATCTCATTCTCCATCGTGGCCTGTTCACGACGCTCGATCGCTCCAATCCCGTCGCCAGCGCGGTGGCCATCAAGGATGGTCGCTTCACCCATGTCGGCCATAACGCGGACATCCTGCCCCTGGCGGGACCGAAGACGAAGGTCGTCGACCTCAAGGGCAAGCGCGTGCTGCCCGGCCTGATCGACAATCACTTGCACATCATTCGCGGCGGCCTGAACTTCAACATGGAGCTACGCTGGGATGGCGTGCGCTCGCTTTCCGACGCCATGAACATGCTGAAACGTCAGGTCGCCATCACCCCGCCGCCGCAATGGGTGCGCGTTGTCGGTGGCTTCACCGAGCATCAGTTTGTCGAGAAGCGGTTGCCGACAATCGACGAGTTGAATGCCGTCGCGCCGGATACACCGGTATTCCTGCTGCATCTCTATGATCGCGCATTGCTCAATGGCGCCGCGCTGCGCGCCGTCGGCTATACGAAGGACACGCCAAACCCGGCAGGCGGTGAGATCATTCGCGACGCTAACGGCAATCCGAACGGGTTGCTGCTGGCCAAGCCCAATGCCGGCATTCTCTATGCGACGCTGGCCAAGGGGCCGAAGCTGCCATTCGACTATCAGGTCAACTCCACCCGCCATTTCATGCACGAACTCAACCGCCTCGGTGTCACCGGCGCCATCGATGCCGGCGGCGGTTTCCAGAACTATCCCGAGGATTATGCCGTCATCCAGAAGCTGCATGACGAGAATCAGTTGACGATCCGTCTCGCCTATAACCTCTTCACCCAAAAGCCGAAGGGCGAGAAGGACGACTTCCTGAACTGGACCAAGACATCCAAATACAAGCAGGGCGACGACTATTTCCGCCATAACGGCGCTGGCGAAATGCTGGTGTTCTCTGCTGCCGATTTCGAGGATTTCCGCCAGCCGCGCCCGGATATGGAGCCGGAAATGGAAGGCGAGCTCGAGGATGTTGTGCGCGTTCTGGTCCAGAACAAATGGCCATGGCGTATGCACGCGACCTATGACGAGACCATCAGCCGTGCGCTGGATGTGTTCGAGCGCGTCAATCAGGAGATGCCGCTGGAAGGGCTAAACTGGTTCTTCGACCACGCTGAAACGATTTCGGATCAGTCGATCGACCGTATCGCCGCCCTTGGTGGCGGCATCGCCGTGCAGCACCGCATGGCCTATCAGGGCGAATATTTCGTCGAGCGCTACGGCCATGGCGCCGCAGAAGCGACGCCCCCGGTGTCGAAGATGCTCGCCAAGGGCGTCAAGGTTTCCGCCGGCACCGATGCCACGCGCGTGGCCTCCTATAATCCGTGGGTGTCGCTGTCCTGGCTGGTCACCGGCCGTACCGTCGGCGGCATGCAGCTCTATCCGCAGCGCAACTGCCTCGACCGCGAAACGGCGTTGCGCATGTGGACCGAAAACGTAACGTGGTTCTCGAACGAAGAAGGCAAGAAGGGCCGCATCCAGGTTGGCCAGCTCGCCGATATCGTCGTACCCGATCGTGACTTCTTCTCCTGCGCGGAGAACGAGATTGCCGACACGAGCGCAGTGCTGACAATCGTCGGCGGAAAGGTTGTCTATGCCGTCGGTGATTTCGCCAAGCTCGACGAGAATGCGCCGCCGCCGGCGATGCCGGACTGGTCACCTGTACGCACCTTCGGCGGCTACGGCGCATGGGCTGCACCCGGTGCGAATGGACAGGTCGTCGCGCAGAAGATGGCGATGACCTGCGGCTGCGCCAATTCCTGCGGCGTGCACGGCCACGATCACGCGACAGCGTGGTCCAGCAGGCTGCCCATCGCCGATCTCAAAAGCTTCTGGGGCGCACTCGGCTGCGCGTGCTGGGCGGTATGATCACGAATCTCGCACGTCGCGTGATCGGTGCACCCGTTATGCATTGGCTGGGTTTGCTCTGCCTGTGTGCGGCCTATTTGCAGGGCGGGCTCGTCAAGGCGTTCGACCTTCCGGGGGCGATTGCCGAGATGAACCATTTCGGACTGCAGCCGGCGGCGCCCTTCGCGCTGGCGACGATTGGGCTCGAACTGGTTGCCTCGCTATTGATTCTTGGTGGCGTGTGGCGCTGGCTCGGTGCACTCTCGCTGGCAGGCTTTACGCTGATGGCGACATTTCTTGCGAATCGGTTCTGGGAGCTGGCTCCGCCAGAGCGCTTTATGAGCGCCAATTCGTTTTTCGAACATATCGGCCTGTGCGGCGGCTTCCTGCTCGTCGCATGGCATGACCTTAATGACCGGGCCAGGAAGGCAAAACCATGAGCGGAGCCGCCGAGCCGGCCAAGGCAACCAGCGCCTTCGCGCCATTCCGCCAATCCATCTTCGCGGTGATCTGGGTCGCGACGGTGATGGGCAATACCGGCAGCTTCATGCGCGACGTGGCGAGCTCCTGGCTCGTCACAGACCTGTCGGCGGCGCCCGCAGCGGTCACCATGATCCAGGCCGCGGGCACGCTTCCGATCTTCCTGTTTGCGATCCCCGCCGGGGTGCTGTCCGATATTCTCGATCGCCGCAAATTCCTGATCGCGGTGCAGGTGCTGCTCGCCTTGGTGAGCGCGACGCTGATGATGCTGTCTTATTACGGGCTGCTGACGGTCAATCTGCTGATCGGGCTGACCTTCATCGGCGGCATCGGCGCCGCACTGGTCGGGCCGACATGGCAGGCGATCGTGCCGGAGCTCGTGCCGCGGCAGGACATCAAGAGCGCGGTCGCGCTGAATTCACTGGGCATCAATGTCTCGCGCTCGATCGGCCCGGCCGCCGGCGGCATCCTGCTGGCGACATTCGGCGCCGCCGTCACCTATGGCGCCGATGTCATCAGCTACATGTTCGTCATCGCAGCACTGCTGTGGTGGCCGCGCGCCAAGGCCGAGAATGACGTGTTGTCAGAGAAGTTCTTCGGCGCGTTCCGGGCCGGATTGCGCTACACCCGCTCTAGCCGTGAACTGCACATCGTGCTGCTGCGGGCAACGATCTTCTTTGCATTCTCCAGCTCGATCTGGGCTCTGCTGCCGCTGGTGGCGCGTAATCTGCTGGGTGGCGATGCCAGTTTTTACGGCGTGCTGCTTGGTGCGGTTGGTGCAGGCGCGATCGGTGGCGCGCTGGTGCTGCCGCGGCTCCGCGCGAAGCTCGACTCCGACGCGCTGCTGCTGATCGCCGCGCTGTTGTCGGCGTGTGTGATGGCTGTACTGTCCTTCGCGCCGCCGAAATGGGTTGCGCTGCCGGTTCTGCTGCTGCTCGGTTCTGCGTGGATCACGGCGCTGACGACGTTCAGTGGCGTCGCGCAGGCGGTGCTGCCGAACTGGGTGCGTGGTCGCGGTCTCGCTGTCTATCTGATGGTGTTCAACGGTGCCATGGCTGCTGGAAGCCTCGGCTGGGGCGCGGTGGCCCAAGCGCTGAGCCTGCCGGCGACGCTGCTGGTTAGCGCATGCGGTCTCGCCGTCGCCGCCTTCATCATGCACCGGGTGAAGCTGCCGACAGGCGAAGCCGATCTCGCGCCGTCCAATTACTGGCCGGAGCCGCTGACGTCGGACGAGGTCGAACATGACCGGGGGCCCGTCCTGATCCTGATTGAATATCGAATCGCGCGTCAAAACCGCGCGCCGTTCTTCACCGGGCTCAAGCGCCTCTCCGAAGCGCGTCGTCGCGATGGCGCTTATGGCTGGGGCATCACCGAGGATGCCGCCGATCCGGAGAAGATCGTCGAATGGTTCCTGGTGGAATCATGGGCGGAGCATCTGCGGCAGCATCACCGCGTCTCGAAGGCTGATGCCGATGTGCAGCGCGAGATGACGCAATATCACATCGGGCCCGACGCCCCCGTGGTCCGGCATTTTCTGACGCTGGATCTGAAAAACCCGACGTCGAAGCCCGAACTGGTCAATCAGCCCTAGTCGCCACAAGGACTGCCATGATGCGTTTGTTCAAATTCACCGCCGCCATTCTTTCCATCGCGTTGCTATCGGCCGCGCCGCAAGATGCATGGTCGCGCGAGGCCCCGGCGAAGGTCGGCTTTGCCGTCGGCGCGCAATATGACACGACGCACGTCTATGTTGCGCCGGACGAGGTCGATCGCTTTGTCGAAAGCTTCATCGCGACTTTTGGTGGCAAGAGCACCAAACAGGTAGTTGCGACAGTGACGCCGGCACCGAGCAGCACGACGTCGCAGCTTCTGCTGACCCCGGCAGGGTCGGTCTCGGTGTTTGGCTTCAAGACTCCGATTCCCTATCCATTCGGCCATGAGCGCACCGGCTATCTCGTTACAGATATCGATGCCGCCGTCAGAGCCGCGCAAGGCGCGGGCGCCGACGTGCTGGTCAAGACGTTTCCCGATCCGATCGGCCGCGACGTCGTTGTGCAATGGCCGGGCGGCATCAACATGCAGCTCTATTGGCACACGACGGCGCCGTCCTATCCGGAACTGCAGACGGTCCCGGAAAACCGCGTCTACGTTCCGGCCGGCCGGGCCGACCAGTTCGTGAAGAGCTTTGTCGCTTTCTCGAAAGGCAACGTTGTCTCCGACACGGCGAAGGCGCCGGGCATCGAGATCGGCCGCCCCAACGATACCTACCGTCGGGTTCGCATCACGTCGAAGTTCGGCAAGATGACGGTGCTGGTGACCGACGGCGTGCTTCCTTATCCTTATGGCCATGAGCTGACCGGCTATGAAGTGCCGTCGCTCGACGAGACGCTGGCCAAGGCGAAGACGGTCGGTGCCACTGTGCTGGTCGAGCCCTATGTCGCGGATGCGCGCCGCGCAGCGCTGGTAAAATTCCCCGGAGGCTATGTTGCCGAGATTCACTCTGCCGTCGGCAAGTAAGGCTTGGATAGCCGCGGCCGCGCTGGCCTTTAGCGCGGTCCTGCTGCCGCCTGCGCATGCAGACGATTCAGCGGTAACGCCAGCGCGCCCGAAGCTTCTAACCAATCGCTGGCAGGAAGACTGGTCTGCGCTCGCCACTTCGGTGTTGCGCACCGAGCCATTCGACGCTCTGAAATATATCCCGCTCTTTGTCACCGATCCGAAAAGCTATATCTCGCTAGGTGCCAGTCTTCGCGAGCGATTTGAGTTCAACGACGCTCCGAATTTCGGCGTCGGCAATACGCGCGGCGATTCCTATCTGCTGCAACGGCTGCAGATACATGTCGACATCCGGCTGAACGAGAACTGGCAGATCTTCACGCAGCTGGAGGATGTCCGCACCATTGACAAGGCGAGTGTCTCGCCGGTCGACCAGAACCAGCTCGATCTGAGACTGGCATTTATCGCCTATAGCGGTGCGCTGGGTGATGGCATCTTCAAGGCGCGCGTCGGCCGGCAGGATTTTGCCTTCGATCTGCAACGCTTTGTGTCCTCGCGCGACGGGCCGAATGTGCGGCAGTCCTTCGATGGGGTGTGGGTGGATTACGAGACCGGGTTGTGGCGTTTCATCGGCTTTGTCAGCCAGCCGGTGCAATATCGCTTTGGCGATGTGTTCGACGACTTCTCCGGCCAGAATTTCCGCTTCAGCACTGCGCGTATCGAACGCAAGGTGTTCGGCGACAACGAACTCTCCGGCTACTACTCCCTGTTCGAGCGGTCGTCTGCGCGTTATCTCGACGCCCTGGGCGAAGAGACGCGGCACATCTTCGACGTCCGCTTTGCCGGTAATGCCAATGGCTTCGATTGGGATCTCGAGGCGATGGGGCAGACAGGGCATGTCGGGCCTAAGGAGATCGAGGCCTGGGCACTGGGCGGCCGCACCGGTTACACATTCTCTAACGCCGCATGGACGCCAAGGATCGGCTTGCAGGCGGATGCGGCGTCAGGTGACGGGCGTGCGGGTGACAACACGATCGCTACGTTCAATCCGCTGTTCCCGAACGGCTACTATTTCTCGCTGGCAGGCTATACCGGCTACGCCAACCTGATCCATCTCAAGCCGACACTGACGGTGAAGCCCATTGCCAATCTGACGGTGACCGCCGGGCTCGGCATGCAGTGGCGGCAGACGGTTGCCGATGCCGTTTATGTTCAGCCCAACGTTGCCGTCGCGGGCACGGCTGGGCAGGGCAGCCGCTGGACGGGGGTCTATTCGCAGCTTCGAGCGGATTACGTCTTCAACGCCAACCTGACCGGAGCCGTCGAGGCGGTGCATTACGCCATTGGTGACACGGTGCGGAACGCCGGCGGGCACGACAGCAATTATCTGGGTTTGGAGCTCAAATATGGGTGGTAACCGGACGTCCGGAGGCCATGGGGCGTGGTTTCATTTTGTGCCGCGGCGGAATAGATTACACGCTCGCCCGCCATCGGTCCCGTTTTGGCGTGATGGTTCGGATGACGCCGACATAAGTGCCTGACATGTGGAATGAACGCGATCGCATCGCGGCCTTGCATCGATACGATATTCTCGATTCTGCATCTGATGTGGATTTCGCAGACTTCGTGCAGATCGCGTCGGATATCTGCGATGCGCCGATCGCGGCCATCAATCTGATAGATGGCGACCGGCACTGGACCCTTACCGGTATCGGGCACGGCGATCGGGAACTGCCGCTCGATCATTCGATCTGCGCGCAGGCGATCCGCCAGACGGATCTTTTCGTGATACCCGATCTGTCTTCGGATACACGCTTCCAGCATAATCCATTGGTGAGCGGGGGTCCCAGGCTCCGCTTCTATGCCAGCGCGCTGCTGGAAACACAGAACGGACTGCCGATCGGCACCGTTTGTGTGTTGGATCACACGCCGCGCCCGGATGGTCTGTCGACACGCCAGCGCTTCACGCTGCAGGCGCTCGCGCGGCAGATCATGAACCAGCTCGAGCTCCGCCGCGCGATGATGGACATCACAACAGGAAACGCTGCACGGGAAAGACTGGAAGCATCGCTGAACGAAAAGGAAGCGCTGCTCAAGGAAGTGCATCACCGCGTCAAGAACAACCTGCAGCTTATCAGTAGTCTCCTGAACCTGCAGGCGTCGCGCATCACCGACCCGATCACCGCGGCGCTGTTTGCGGATAGCCGCAACCGCGTGCGGTCGATGGCGCTGGTGCATGAAAATCTGTATCGTGCCGGCAACTTCGCTGAGATCCAGATGCAGACCCATGTGCTCAGTCTGTGCACGCATCTGCGCCGCGCCTATGGGCGGGCTCGCGTCGAGATCACGGCCGAAAGCGATGACGTCACACTGGATATGGATCGCGCTGTCTCCTGCGGCCTCATCATCAACGAGCTCGTCTCCAATGCATTCAAACACGCCTTTCCCGGTGAACGCAGCGGATATATCAAGGTTCGGTTCGGCAGCCGCGACGACGGGACATGCATTCTGACCGTCGCGGATGACGGCATAGGAATGCCCGAGCAGTTCGACTTCATCGAAACCAGATCACTCGGTCTGCAGCTGGTGCGCGATCTCGTCGAGCAGCTGCATGGCACGTTCTCTGTCGACGATACCGGCGGCACGACTTGTACCCTTACATTCCAGGCTGGTCGTCGCGCGAGGCTCGCGCCATGACAACGCGCGCCCGCGTGATGGTCGTCGAGGACGATCGCATAGTTGCCCGCGATATCAGCGAGCAACTCGGCCGGATCGGTCATTCCGTGATCGGGGTGACGGCCCGCGGCGAGGCGGCCGTTGAGCTTGCGATCAGCAATCGCCCCGATCTGGTGCTGATGGACATCCGTCTGGAAGGCGATATAGACGGCATCGATGCCGCCCGGCAGATCCGCGCCAGATGCCAAATTCCGGTAGTGTTCCTCACGGCCTATGCCGATGACGAGACGGTCAGGCGCGCCAGTCAGGCCGAGCCATTCGGCTATCTGCTCAAGCCGTTCGAGGATCTGCAACTGCGCACCGTGATCGAAATGGCCCTGTACAAGGACCGCGCCGACCGCAAGCTGCGCGAGAGCACGGCAGCGCTTCAGGTCGCGCAGGCGGAACTGGCGCGCATGTCGCGGATCACCACGATGGGACAGCTCACCGCGTCCATTGCGCATGAAGTCAATCAGCCGCTGATGGCCGTTGTCATGAATGCCGAGGCCTGCGTGCAATGGCTCAAGGGCGAGAAGGCCAATGTCGGCGAAGCCCGAGCCGCCGCGGAGCGAGCCATAGCGGAGGGGCATCGCGCCGGAGCGATCATCCAGCGCGTCCGCGCGATTGCGCGCAACGCGCCAGTGGTGTTCGAGCCGCTCGACTTCAATGAGATGATCGAAGGCGTTCTTTTGATCGTGCAGCCGGAACTGTCGCGACAGGAAATTGCGCTGGACGTTGATCTTCAGCCTGACCAGCCGTCGATCGTTGGCGATCGGGTGCAGTTGCAACAGGTGCTGTTGAACCTGGTGTCCAACGCGGCCGATGCCATCAATTCATCGAAGAATCAACAACGGCGTGTGACTGTCGTGTCGGCGATGGATCCATTGGGAGAGGTCTGCGTCACCGTCGAAGATGCGGGGGTGGGTATCGACCCCGATCATCTCGATATGATCTTCAATCCGTTCTTCACGACCAAGCGGGATGGCATTGGCATGGGGCTGTCGATTTGCCGTTCCATCATCGATGCCCATGGCGGAAGGCTCTGGGCGGAGCCACGTGTGCCCACCGGCACGCGCTTTCGCTTCACGCTGCCGCCACGTACGCTGCAGGTGGCACCGTGATCGAAAATCTGGAGCCAGTTACTGCAGTTGTCGCCGTCATTGACGATGACAAGGGTATTCGCGAGGCCCTGGACGGCATGCTGCGCTCTGTCGGTCTTCAGGTCGAGTGCTTTGCCTCGGCGCAGGAGTTCCTGGCCAAAGACGACCGGGACAAATTCGGCTGCATCGTTCTCGACGTGCATCTGCCCGGCCGTAACGGTCTCGATTTTCTGGATGATCTGGCCGCCCTGCATGTCACAACGCCGGTGATCGTGATTAGTGGTTTTGCCGATGTGCCGATGTCGGTGCGGGCGATGAAGGCCGGCGCTATCGAATTCTTGACGAAGCCCGTTCGCGCGATGGATCTTCTTGCTGCGGTTGAGGCGGCCGTGAAGCGCGATCGTGCAACGAAGCAGGCGGCCGAGAAAATCGCTGGCCTCAAGGCGGATTTCGAGACGTTGACGGTCAGGGAACGCGAGGTGTTCGCGCATGTCGCCGCCGGCTTGATGAACAAGCAGATTGCGGCTGCGCTGGACCTGAGCGAGGCCACGATCAAGCTCCACCGCGGCACGGTGATGCGCAAGATGCGGGCGAACTCGCTCGCTGACATCGTGCGGATGGCTGACCGGTTGGGATATGAGCCGCCGTCGCTCGCCTAGACCAAGGTCTAGTCAGCCTCCACCATGCTCCAATTGTCTGTCCGCATACAATTCCGCATTCTGGAATGGAGCGACGACGACGCGCAACGATGTGCGTGGCTGAATTAAAACCCGCGGCATGTCGGCAGGACGCGTGAACACGTCCGTGCGATCTGCGGCACGCAGTGATGAGGTGTATGATGACGGGTACCCGAACTCCCGACAATGCATCATATGCGGGACCGTTTCGCGCGCTTGAGCAGTCGCAAATCTCGCTCGAGCCAAAATCGCCGAAAATCGATGTGTTCGGCTGTCCTGCCAGCAAGCTTCACAAGGACCAGGAGTTGCGCGGCGCCGGCATCAAGTTTTTCCGCAAGGGCAGTGACGATCCCCATCTCGGTCAGGTATCGACGACAGCTGACGATCGCGGCTTTCTGATCGGCATCTCACAGGGCCGGGGTCACCGGCGCCGCATTTTTCACGAGCATCACGCAACGAACCACGAATTTAAGGAAGGTTCGATCTATATTCGTAACCTTGCGGATGACTATCGTGCCGATCTTCGCGGTGCGTTCGATTTTCTCTTGATGGAGGTCTCCCAGCCGTTCCTGATCGAACTGGCGCAGGAACACGGCTGGCGCGGCGGCGCCGTAGACCTTGCGTGTCACGCTGGCGATACCGACCTCATCCTTCTGAGGCTTGTCAGTGTGGTCGAGCCACTGCTGCAAAAGAGTAGCGAAGCGAGTCCGCTGTTTCTGGATCAGCTCGGAACGACGATCGGCATACATCTGATCGAGCGATACAACCGCGCAACCAACCTTGAATCCGCATCGCAAGGCGCCGCGCTGTCGCGGCCGCAACTGGCGCTCGCCGTCGAAATGCTGAGCAGCAATACTGCAGGCAATGTACGGGTTGCAGATGTCGCACAGGCCTGCGGGTTGTCGCGCGGCTATTTCATCCGCGGCTTCAAGAAAGCGACGGGCAAGGCGCCTCACCAGTGGATCCTGTCCCAGCGCGTCGAACAGGCCCGTGGCCTTCTCATGAAGACCGGTATGTCGTTGGCCGATATCGCACTGATTTGTGGCTTTGCCGATCAAAGCCACTTCACCCGCGTCTTTTCCGCTTCGACTGGGCTACCGCCGGGGGCCTGGCGCCGCGCAACTGGCAATGCAGGTTCTCCAGCGCGATTTTCTGAATGTGAGGAATAGTTTGAGTGAGGTGGCGTGCCGCGCGTCCATGTTACGCGCTACCGACAATGTCAGCTCCTGGCGCAAAGCGGACATTGTCATAAAGCGCTTCTGATCCGGAAGTCCGGCCTTACTGAGTGTTCGAGGTCGCCTTTCGGAATGCCGGATTCCAGGCGGCACATCTATTCAGAGATCTAAAGTGACATCATAAATTCCATGATCTTCTGCGTCCGCCATGACTTCGAAACCCAGCTCCCTACACATTTGAAGCATGATCGTGTTTTCGCGCATGATCTGGCCAACGATCTGTTTAAGCCCTTCGGAGCGGGAATACTCAATAATCAACTGCATCAAAGCCCAACCGAGCCCTCTGCCTTTGAGGTCCGATTGAAGGAGGATGGCATATTCACCGGAAACGCCGTCATCTTTACGATGCATCCTGACGACGCCAAGCGGCTCCTGGCTCGCCTCATCGAACGCGATGAACGCCATGGCCTTAGCGTAATCAATCTGCGTCAAGCTTACGAGAAACGGGTGGGAGAACTCCTTGATGGCACCAAAGAAGCGAAGCCTGAGATCGCCCTTATTAACGCGGGAGAGAAGCGTCAGAACCAGAGGTTCATCCGCCGCCGTAATCGGCCGCGTAAAAATTCTCCAGTCAGAATTGAGAACGAGATGTCGCTCCCATTCGACCGGGTAAGGACGAGTTGATCCACCGACTGCGTTCATGTGTGGCTCGTGGCCTGATCCTGCATTAAAAACCGCCCTGCAGCTTGGCAGAGAGCACCTTCAGAATACCTTCGTAAGTGGTGATCATCTTCTTGTGCCGATCGATTGTCTCGGTCGTTATGTCCTGCCAATCGGCACCGTTGGCGCGCTTTCCGATCTGCAGTTCGCCAGCTTCCATAGGCGACATGTGCTCGTGGCATTCGTCCAGAGCTTCCCTGATGCCATGTGCGTATGTTTCAAGATTTATCATGGGGGCCTCGTTGGTTATATGGTGTAGACGGGTAGCCCGTCGAATGTCTCTCGGTAGTTTGAAGCAGAAGGTGGATCTCCTAGGCTGGATCGGAGATGCCATCGGCTAGGTTCCTTACGCAATAACGCGCGATGACCAACTCCTCGTTCGTTGGAATGATCCGGATTTCAACACTGCTATCCCGAGTGCTGATGCACGCGGATCCTGCATCGTTTGCGTCTGCATCGACGGCTAAGCCCAGCCAGCTCATCCGCTCGCAAACGCGCCGTCGAATTTCCTGTGCGTGCTCGCCAATCCCGCCGGTGAAGATCAGGCACTCCATGCCACCAAGGCTATTGACCATCATCGCTGTTTCTCTGGCGATGGACGTCACGAACAGATCGATGGCGTCGGAGGCATGCGGATCTTTACTGGCGAGCAGTGCTCGCATGTCGCCTGATAGTCCCGACACTCCAAGCAGCCCGGATTCTCGATAGAGCAGATTTTCGAGGTCAGTTGCCGACATTCCGCGCTCTTGCTGCAGGTAGAGGAGCACGCCGGGATCAATGGCGCCGCAGCGGGTAGCCATCACCAGGCCGTCGAGCGGCGTGAAGCCCATCGTGGTGTCGATACTGGCGCCCCCACGGATGGCGCATAGGCTGGCGCCGCTACCCAGATGCGCGACAACGCATCGTTTCCCGTCGGGAGATGGTGAGAGTTCCTGGAGTCGTCCGGCAATGAACTCGAACGACAGTCCATGAAATCCATAGCGGCGGATGCCGGTGTCATGGAGCTGGCGTGGAATGGCAAAGCGGGTGGCGGAGGCGGGAAGTGAGTGGTGGAACGCCGTGTCGAAGCAGGCGATTTGGGGCAGTTCTGGCCGTTCGGTCATGATCGCACGTATCGGGGATAGACAGCGTGGTTGATGCAGTGGCGCCATCGGTGTCACCTTTTCAAGCTCATTGACCATCGATCCCGTCAATCGGACCGGCGCTGCGAAGGCCAGTCCGCCATGGACCACGCGATGACCAACTGCAACCAGATCGTCACTGGCAAGATAGCCATCGATCCAATTCAACGCATCAAGCAGCAGTTCTTCTCCGTGGCCGTCCGCGACCTTGCGATGCTGATCATAGAGAATGGCCCCGTCGGTCTGCTTGATCGTCAGGCGCGGCTCGGCGTCGTGCTCGTCCAGACTCCCCCGGCAGAGCAATCTCGGCTCTCCATCTGATACGATATCGAATAGCGCAAGCTTAATGCTTGAGGAGCCGGAATTCACGACAAGGACGGCATCAGGCATCGCTTGTCCTCAGTCGGCGGTGTGCTTGGTGAAGTGGTCTGGCCAGCTCCAATCGCGAATCTGCGGCATGTCTTCGCCATGGGCGCGCACATAAGTTGTGTGCTCGAGCAGCTTGTCGCGAAACTGCTGCTTGATCGCCGCTGCTGTGATGCTGAGGCCAGGAACGCGTTCGATGACATCCATGGCGAGATGGAAGCGGTCGAGCCGGTTCAGTACTACCATGTCGAACGGTGTGGTCGTCGTCCCTTCCTCCTCGAAGCCGTGCACATGCATGCCGGCATGGTTGGCGCGGCTGTAGGTCAGGCGGTGGATCAGGTTGGGATAACCGTGAAAGGCGAAGATCACCGGCTTGTCCCGGGTGAACATGCCATCAAAGTCGCGGTCATCCAGTCCGTGCGGGTGCTGTGTCTTGGGTTGCAGCGTCATCAAATCGACGATGTTGACGACGCGGACCTTCAAGTCGGGTACGGCTTGCCGCAATAGGTCCACCGCAGCCATGGTTTCCAGGGTAGGGACGTCGCCACAACAGGCCATTACGACATCCGGTTCGCTGCCTGTGTCTTCGGTGCCAGCCCAAGGCCAGATACCGATCCCGGCGTCGCAATGGGTCGCAGCTTCCTCAATGCCGAGCCATTGCGGCGAGGGTTGCTTGCCGGCAACGATGACATTGATGCGGTCATAGGTTCGAAGCACGTGATCGGTGATCCAGAGTAGGGTGTTTGCGTCCGGCGGGAAGTAGATCCGGACGATATCGGCCTTCTTGTTGGCGACCAGGTCGACAAAACCCGGATCCTGATGGCTGAAGCCGTTGTGGTCCTGGCGCCAGACATGGGATGTCAGGAGATAGTTGAGAGAGGCAACGGGGCGTCGCCAGGGCAGCGCTCGTGACACTTTCAGCCATTTGGCATGCTGATTGAACATTGAATCGACGATGTGGATGAAGGCCTCATAGCAGGACATCAGCCCGTGGCGTCCGGTCAGCAGATAGCCTTCCAGCCAGCCCTGACATAGATGCTCGCTAAGCACTTCCATCACTCGGCCGTCCTGGGCGAGGTGGACATCATACGGCTCGATGCCCTCCATCCAGACGCGCTCGGTCACGTCGAATACCGCGTCGAGCCTGTTGGATGCTGTCTCGTCTGGACCCATGATGCGAAAATTGCGCGCCTCGGCGTTTAGCTTGATGACGTCGCGCAGGAACTGCCCCATCACGCGCGTTGCTTCGCCTTCAATCCCGCCGGGCTGAGGAACATCGAGGGCGTAGTCACGGTAATCGGGCAGCTTCAGCTCGCGCTTCAGCAAACCGCCGTTGGCATGGGGATTGGCTCCCATGCGCCGGTGCCCCTGCGGCGCCAGAGCCTGCAACTCGGGTAGCAACCGACCGGCTTTGTCGAACAGATCATCGATCCGGTAGCTGCGCATCCATTCTTCGAGCAACTTGAGATGTTCGGGATTGCCGCGCGGGTTGACAATCGGCACTTGGTGGGCGCGCCAGAAACCTTCGACCTTCAGGCCATCGACTTCCTTGGGGCCAGTCCAGCCCTTTGGACTGCGCATGACGATCATGGGCCATTTCGGCCGATCCACCATTGCGCGACCGTCACGGGCGGAAGCCTGGATCGCGCGAATCCTGTCGATCGCGCGCTCAAGCGTGTGTGCCATCAGCGGGTGCATCATGGCGGGATCGCTGCCCTCGACGAACATCGGTTCATGACCGTAGCCATGAAACAGATGGCGTATTTCGTCGTCGCTCATCCGTCCCATCACGGTGGGACTGGCAATTTTGTAACCGTTGAGATGAAGAATGGGCAGTACCGCGCCGTCATGCTTCGGGCTCAAGAACTTGTTGGAGTGCCATGACGCGGCAAGGGGGCCTGTCTCCGCTTCTCCGTCTCCGACGACACAGGTGACGATCAGGTCGGGATTGTCGAAGGCCGCGCCGTAGGCGTGCACCAGCGCATAGCCGAGTTCGCCGCCTTCATGGATGGAACCGGGAGTTTCCGGAGCCGCATGACTGGGAATGCCTCCGGGAAACGAGAACTGTCGAAACAGTTTCTGCAGTCCGTCCTCGTCCTGGGTAATGTCCGGATAGACCTCGCTATAGGTGCCTTCCAGATATGTATTTGCGACCATCCCCGGGCCGCCATGGCCGGGGCCGCAGATATAGATCATGTCGAGGTCGTGGGCGCGAATAACGCGATTCAGGTGCGCGTAGATGAAGTTTAGCCCAGGCGTGGTTCCCCAATGGCCGAGCAGCCGGGGCTTGATGTGGTCCTTGCGCAACGGCTCGCGCAGTAGCGCGTTGTCCAGTAGATATATCTGACCCACCGACAGGTAATTTGCGGCGCGCCAGTAGCGATCAATCAATTGCACCTCGTCGGTGCTGAGGAAAGCTTCTCCATAACGTGGCATATGCTGCACCTTGATCCAGTCGCCGCACGGCGGCAAATATCTGCCGCCAATATTCGCAATCGCTTGGTCGCAAATTTCAGCGGCTTGCGGGTGCGTCGCCGCGCAATGTACCGATCTTGAAGTGCTTCTTGGCGTAAGCGACGATTTGGCCATCGGTCGGATGGTCAGCGGCCTCGACGCCGACAATGCGGCTGCCGATATGCGTATGCTCTCGCAGATAGGTCGCCAGTTCGGTTTTCGCCTGCGCCGGACCAATGATCAGAATCTCACCGGCATCACTCACCGCGTTCGCCACGTCTTTCATCAGCCCCTTGTCTTCGTGGACATGACCGCTTCCGATTTCGTTGGCCTTGTGATGAATGTGGCGTGTCTCGAATGTCGGATGAAGATCGAGTTGATCTGTCCCGGTGAGGCCGACATGGAATATCTTCGCTTCGCGATGGTCGATCCAAACGACCGCATGATAATGATGCATCTTGTTTCCTTGTTTGCGATTTGCTCTCGCTAACTCGCGCTTGCAGCCGTGTTATCCTCTGCAGTAGCGAGGTACATGCTTGCTGTTGCGGAATATCGTCGCAGAACAGTACGACAAACGGTGAGCGGCCGTTTGACATACGTCAAACAGCTGTCACGTCAGAAACGATCTAATTGAAAAAGACCAGAACGCGCGTGATGATCTAGTTCACTTCATCCAAACCGCCAGAGCGGCGGAAGTTCCGAAGATAAGTTACAGGCCGACGATAAACGGAGTTTCGTGATCAGGCAGAAGGAACTTCGTTGTATGATTTGAGGGCGATCCGTGTCACCCCACATGTGGCCTCCACTTCAACCCGCGTGTCGTCCTGCTGACGACGCTCGATGGCGCCTCCACTGGCCTATTTTGGCATAAGCGCAGGAGATCGTCGTGATGAGTGCACCTTTGCTGATAGCCAGCGCCAGTGGCGATGCGCTCGAATTACGCCCAACAGGAAGTTGGACCGTCGTCAATGCGGCAACTCTGGAGCAACTATCTGCCAGCATAGCGCCGCAGCTCGCGCGGGCACGGTCGGTAACCGTGAACATGTCCGGCGTCCGGGAGCTCGACACGTTGGGCGCTTGGCTGATCGAGCGATTATCGCGACATTTGGCCAGCGGTGGCCAACGCGCGCACATTGTGGGAGCTGCAGAAGATTATATCGATCTGATCGAGGAATTAAGACAGGTCAATCGACGACGCAATCCGGATCCCACAGAGCGTAACTCCATCGCCGACAGATTCGAAATGCTGGGTCGGGCGGCGCTGGCGGCAGTTCTGGATCTGTCGGCTTTCCTTCAAATGCTCGGCGCGATTTGTCTGGCCGCTGTCGGTGTGTTTCGCCGTCCGAGATCATTTCGGCTGACATCATTGGTTTACCAGATCTATCGGGTCGGCTGGCAGGCGCTTCCGATCGTGGTCCTGATTACATTTCTGATCGGCGCCATTATCGCGCAGCAAGGCATCTTCCACTTCCGCAAGTTTGGCGCGGAGGCTTATGTGGTCGATATGGTAGGGATCCTGGTGTTGCGTGAACTGGGGGTTCTCATTGTTGCAATCATGGTCGCCGGAAGATCCGGGAGCGCCTACACCGCTGAACTAGGCTCCATGAAGATGCGCGAGGAGATTGATGCTCTATCGACGATGGGCCTTGATCCAGTCGATGTTCTGATCCTGCCTCGCGTCGTCGCGTTGATCGTCGCATTGCCGATCCTGGCCTTCGTAGGGGCGGTCGCGGCGCTTTACGGGGGAGGCCTCGTCGCATGGTTTTATGGGGGTATGTCGCCGGTGACATTCATAGCCCGGCTACATGAGGCGATCTCGGTGACGCATTTCGAAGTGGGTATCATCAAGGCGCCATTCATGGCGCTGGTGATCGGGATCGTCGCGTGCAGCGAGGGGCTTCGCGTGAAAGGTAGCGCTGAATCCCTAGGCAAACAAACAACGACATCTGTCGTGAAATCGATCTTTCTCGTCATCGTTCTCGACGGGCTATTCGCCGTGTTTTTCGCGTCGATAGGAATGTAACGATGCAGGAGAAAGATACGCATGTTGCCATCCATGTTGAGGACCTAGTTGTCGGTTTCGGCCGCCATATCGTCATCGATCATCTGTCACTCGATGTTCGGCGCGGCGAAATCCTGGGGCTGGTCGGTGCCTCCGGTGGCGGGAAATCAGTGCTGATGCGGACCGTGATTGGTTTGATTGAGCGGAATAGCGGGAAGATCGAGGTGATGGGGAACGATATCGGTCTGACGCCCGGGCGCCGGGCAAGGAATGTCGCTGCAAAATGGGGAGTGCTGTTTCAGCAGGGAGCACTGTTCTCGTCACTCACGGCATTGCAGAACGTTGAGTTTCCGCTTCGTGAGAATGCAACGCTCTCAGACGAACTCATGGCCGAGATTGCGAATGCCAAGCTGGAAATGGTGGGTCTCGCGCCGGAAGACGGTGCCAAGTTTCCGTCGGAACTCTCCGGCGGCATGACAAAGCGAGTCGCGCTTGCACGCGCATTGGCGCTGGATCCAGCCATCGTCTTTCTCGATGAACCGACTTCCGGCCTTGATCCTATCGCAGCTGGCGATTTCGATACGCTGATCAAGACGTTGCAGAAGACGCTGGGACTCACGGTCTTCATGGTCACGCACGATCTCGCCAGTCTGAATACCGTTTGTGATCGCGTGGCCGCCCTGGCTGATGGAAAAATCGTCACGATCGGACCGATGAGCGAGCTGCTTCGATCCGAGCATCCATGGGTTAAGGCTTATTTCCATGGCAAGCGCTCCCTCATGCTCCAACCAAAGGCGATTTGATATGGAAACGCGCGCTCCTTTCGTCATCGTCGGCGCATTCGTTCTCGCAGCTATCGCTGCAGTGTTCGGCTTTATATTCTGGCTGCATAGCACCGGAAATTCAGGTCCGCGGACTGCCTATCAGATTCAGTTCGACGGCTCTGTGCCGGGTCTGCTGGTGGGCGCCGCGGTGCTCTTTAACGGCATTCGCGTGGGCGAGGTGACGCGTCTCGATTTGGCGGAGGATAGCCCCAGTCGCGTCAATGCAAGCATCTCCGTCGTGAACACCACTCCCGTTCGCAGTGACACAAAGGTGGGATTGGACTTCCAGGGACTGACGGGGGTGCCGGTAATCGCATTGGAGGGAGGTAAATTGTTGACGAATTCCGCTCCCGTGACGATGCTGGTAGCCGAACCCGGCGCTGGCCGCAGTATGACACAAGCGGCACGCGATGCCCTTGGGCGGGTCGACGGCGTTCTGGCGGACAATGCCGCGCCGCTCAAAAGCACGATCGCCAATCTTCAAGTGTTCTCAGAAGGACTCGCTCGCAACACTGGAAAGCTCGACGGAATTGTCAGCGGTCTGGAGCGAATGACGGGCGGCGGCGCTTCTCCGGTATCTAAGGTGACCTATAATCTTCGCGCTGCTGTTGATTTCCCGGCACCAACCAAAATACTTAAGGGGCAGCTCGCGATACCCGAGCCAACAGCTGTCGTCCTTTTGCAGACGCAACGATTCTTGTTTTCGCAACCCAAGGACACGGCGGCCTTCCCCGATGCGCAGTGGGCAGACAGCATCCCCAAGCTCATCCAGGCGAAGATCTTGGAGAGTTTCGAAAACTACGACGTAACGCATGCACCCACGCGGCCGCTGGACGGCGTTCAGCCCGATTATCAGCTTTTGATCGATGTCAGACGATTTGACGTTGGGCCCGATGAAACGCCCGCGGCAGAAATTGAGTTGTCTACAAAGATTTTGGATAAGGATGGAAAGGTCATGGCTTCACGGATATTTCGCCAGAGCCAGAGGATCGAAAAGCTGGATGCACCAGGAACCGTTCGGGCTTTCGACACCGCTTTCTCAAGCCTTGCCAAAGAGCTCGTCTCTTGGACTACCCAGAGTTTCTGACTTCGGAATCAGCAATGGTTGGCTTGTCCACTTTTGGCGCAGAGCTGACGTCGAGATGCAAATTTGACCTATTTGATCTGACCCGTATTTGATGTGGCGTCGCCATCATAAAGTCCAGCGACCTTCCTGGAAATCGCGGTTGTTATTGATCGTATTCACTTGAGGACAGCAGCGCTTCGAGAGATGTTCTCTGCCAAGGTCTTAAGGCTGGGCAGGAAGGTTTTTAGCAACTCACGTCGATCGATTGCAGACATGAAATAAGTCATGCCAACGGTCGCAAGCACCTTGTCGCCACTCATGATTGGGATGGCGATCGTCCCGGATGAGCGAGGGTCGACGGCGCGATCCCGCTCGGCATAGCCTTGCTTCCGGATTGATCTCAGCATCGACAATGTCTGTGTGCGATCCCCGATGAGTTGATCTTCATCATCCGTCGATCGCGAAAGAAGGTCGAGCAACATCAGACGCTCCCCGACGGGGCAGAATGCCAGATAGGCACGACCCAGCGCGCGGCGCAGCAGGCTGAGATGCATATTGATCGTTCCGTGGAACGGCGACACCGGACTGTCCGCAATGGTGCTGAAGCGCACGACCACGGACGTGTGGTCGAGAACGCCGATCGCCAACGGCCACTGATGCTGTGACGTAAAGGACAGCGCCCAGGGGCGCGCGGCTTCGACCACCAGTGGGTCACCATGAAAGCCGTTGCTCAGGGATTTGACGCGCGACGCCACCGTGTAGCCGCCTTGCCTGCGGTCATTGGCGGCATAGCCCATGGCGCATAGCGATTTCATCAGCCGAACGATGGTCGATTTCGGTAGGCCCGTCGCGAGATGAAGGATCTGGATCGAGGCGACGCGATGCCGGTTCAACTCCTCCAGCAGGATGAGCGTGCGGGCTGCCGCTTCGACCTTCGGTGAACGGGGGGCCATACCAAGATTCCACTCTGCGGAACGCTGGCGAATAGATATGGCAAATGGCCCGGCCGGTTGCAATATCCGCCCAACAGAATGCGCCGGTGTCCGCTCAGGCCACCGAAGCGCAGCCGTGTCGTGGGAGGATGTGCCGTGTCTTGCGGAGAGGTCAGGGCGCCAATGGCGTCGTCGCGCCGCGCCAATATCGCGTGGCAATCAGTTCACCTGCCATGTCCGGAAAATGTCGGGCGCTACTGCGATCTGTCGCGTACGCGCCGACGCGGGAGTGCCGCGCGATGAGGCGTGGGCTGCGGCTCCGCCATTCATCGGCAGATCGCCATTTTCTCAGAACCAGCATCCACTGAAGGGCAGCCATCATGGCCGAGAATTCCATTTCATATCCTGACACTGTCGCGCTCCCGCCGCTCTCCCGTCCGAAGGAGGTCGAAGAGCTGCTGGTCGATGCGATCGATCTGCATTGCCACAGCGGGCCTGCCGCGATGCCGCGGATACTTGATCATCATGAGGAGATGCTAGACGCTGCCGCGGCGAGTTTTCGCGCGGTGCTGTATAAGGATCACTTCTATCCCGGAATGGCGCATGCCATCATTCTGGAAAAGCTGTTTCCGCAGCTCGGCGTTCACCTGTATTCGGGCGTGGCGCTGAACAATGCATCCGGCGGCATCAATCCGCACGCGGTCGATCATGCGATCAAGCTCGGCGGCAAGATCGTCTGGATGCCGACGCTGTCGGCCGCGAACCATATCAATGTTCAGGCCAGCGGTCAGGCCAAGACATTCCCGAAGACATCCCAGAAGATGCTGGATCCGATCCCGCTCACGGCGCTGGACGCCCACGGCAAGCTTACAGATGACACGAAGAAGGTCATCGATCTGATCGCGGAGGCCAACATCATCCTGGCTGGCGGTCACCTCCACGTCTCGGAACAGCACGTCCTCTTCGAGGAGGCCAAACGCCGCGGCGTCAAGAAGATGATGGTCAATCATCCGACCTACGTGGTCGGCTTTGCCGATAGCGATATTCGCCAGTTGGTCGCGCTCGGCGTGACGATGGAACATTCCATCTGCATGTTCATCGAAGGCAAGTCGAAGAAGTTCAGCGGAGACGACCTGGCCCACCTGATCGAGGTCGCCGGCGTGGATAGCACCATTCTGTCGTCCGATCTGGGCCTGCTCGATTCGCAGCGTCCGGTGGATGGTTTCCGTAGCATCACGCAGATGCTGCTCGATCTGCAGATGCCGCACGCCTCGATCAAGAAACTGATCAGCGAGAACGCGGCGGCATTTCTCGATCTGCCGGCGAAGCGCGCCGCTCAATAGAATCCTGACCGACAAGAACGACCGGGGAAGGTCGGCCAACAAGATCGACGAGGAAACCATGAACGTGGATCGCGAAAGCGAAGCCCTGATGAATCGCATCATGTGGCGGGTCATGCCGCTTGTGATGGCGATGATGATGCTGGCCGTGATCGACCGGTCGAATGTCGGCTACGCCAAACTGCAGATGGCCAGCAGCCTGGGCATGTCCGAGACCGTGTACGGACTGGCGTCCTCGCTGTTCTTTATCGGCTATTCGTTCTTTGAAATCCCGAGCGCGCTGGCCGCGCACAAGTTCGGTGCGCGGCTCTGGTTTGCGCGTATCCTGCTGACATGGGGCATGCTGACGGTGCTGCTGGGTTTCAGCATGACTGGCTCGATGTTTGCGGCAGTACGCTTCCTGGTCGGCGTGGCCGAGGCGGGCGCGTATCCGGGCATCATCTTCTACCTCACGCTCTGGTTTCCCAAGCGCTACCGCGTGCAGGCCGTGGCGCTTCTCACCATCGGCAGTCCGCTCGGCAACATGTTCGGCTCGCTGTTCGGCGGCATCCTGCTGGATTTCGACGGCATGCTCGGTCTCGCCGGCTGGCAGTGGGTCTTTATCGCCACCGGTGCGCCTGCGGCCATCCTGTTCGTTCTGGTGATGCGCTATCTCCCCGACAATCCGCAGACGGCCGGTTTCCTGTCGTCCGAGGAGAAGGAGCGGCTGGCGGCCGCGCTTGTCCGCGATGAAATCGCCACCACCATGCATACCAGTCCGCTCCGCGTGCTGATCGACGCAAGGGTGTGGTGGTTTTCGTTCGTCTACACGTTAATCACGCTGTCGCTCTACGGAATCATCTATTGGCTGCCAACGGTCGTCAAAGGATTCGGCACGACCGGCACGCAGAATGGTATCTTGAATGCACTGCCATGGGCTGTGGCTGCTGCGGTCCTGGTCTGGCTCCCGCGCCATCTGCGCGAGCACCGCACAGTCCTGATCGGCATGGCGGTGATCGCTTTGTGCGGGATGGGGGCGTTCTTCACCTCGACCCTGCTGACCGAGAACTGGATGCGTTATGTGGCGCTCGCGGTCGGCACCCCATGCGTCTCGCTGATGTTTCCATGCTTCTGGTATCTGCCGTCGCAGATCTTCAAGGGGGCGCATGCGGCGGCCGCGATTGCAGCCATCAGCACGATCGGCAGCCTCGGCGGCTTTGCCGCGCAGAATCTCATGCCGTGGGTCGCGAGCTTGTCAGGCAGTGCGCTGGCTGCGATGTCGGTGCCCGCCCTCAGCCTGGGTCTGCTGGCCGTCAGCGCATCCGCGATGTTGCTGACATGGCGCGTCCTGCCGAAGACGGACGGCGAGAGTGAGGTTACTGTTGCGGCTGCTGCCGCTCGCCGGCAGGTCGTGTCATGACGGCGCTTCCGTCGGACATGCGGGCGGTCAGGATCGCCCGCTTTGGCGGTCCCGAGGTGCTGGCGCTTGGCGAAGAGGCTTTGCCGACTCTGGCGCGCGGCGAAGTGCTGGTGCGTGTGGTGGCGGCCGGCGTGAACCGGCCAGACATCCAGCAGCGCCGCGGTCTCTATCCGCCGCCGCCCGGCGCAACGGAAATTCCCGGCCTCGATATCGCGGGCATTGTGGTCGCGACAGCGCCTGACGTGAACTGGCCGCGGGTCGGCAGCGCGGTCTGCGCGCTGGTCGCCGGCGGCGGCTATGCGGAGTATTGCAGCGTGCCTGCCGTGCAATGCATGTCGATCCCTCGGGGATACGACTTCGCGCAAGCCTCGGTACTTCCCGAGGTGCTGTTCACCTGCTGGAACAACGTCATTCTTCTCGGCAAGTTGGCGGAGGGTGAGAGCATCCTCGTACAGGGTGGCACCAGCGGTGTCGGCATGGCGACCATCCAGATCGCAAAGCTGCTGCGATCGGCGCGTGTCTTCGCCACCGCCGGGTCGGAAACCAAGCGTCAGATCTGTCGCGATCTCGGCGCGGAGATCGCGCTCGACTATCGCTGCGATTGGGTCAAGCCGCTGGTGGAAGCGACGCAGGGGCAGGGCATCAATGTCATCCTCGACTCGCAGGCTGGTCCTTACACCAATCTGGAGCTGGAACTGCTGGCCTTCGATGGTCGCCTTGTCCTGATCGCAAGCCACCTCGGTGAGCGCGCCGACATCAATGTCCGGCAGATCGTGCGCCGCCGGCTGACGCTGACGGGATCGACGATACGGCCGCGTCCGCCGGAATACAAAGGCTGGATTGCCAAAGCCCTGATGCGCGAGGTCTGGCCATTGCTTGAGGATCGGCGGATGCGGCTCAGCATCTGCGCCGCATTTCCGCTGGAGGACATGGCCAAGGCGCATGCCCTGATGGATGCCAATGAGCAGATCGGCAAGGTCGTGCTGATTGTCGATCCGGCCCTTGCCTATGTGGTGCCAGACGGCCGACCGAATTAGAGCACGAAAGACGACGTGATGAGTGATGTCCTGGCAATGCCGGTCGCGGCGGCCGAAGAGTTTCTCGCGGATCTGTTCGAGCGCGCCGGTCTTCCGTCGCTGGCGTCCGGGCAGATGGCATGCGCGCTGGTCGATGCCGACGTGGCCGGTCTGCCGTCGCACGGTCTGTCGCAGGCCGACATGTATATTCGCCGGCTTCGCCTCGGGAGCGTGTCGTCCGCTGTGAAGCCGATTGTGGTTGAGAGCCGGGCGGCAATGGCTGTGCTGGATGCGCAGGGCATGTTCGGCCATCTGGCGGGTGACGCGGCCATGCAGATGGCCATTGAGCGCAGTAAAGAGACGGGTGTCGGTGTCGTGGCCGTTCGCAACAGTTTTCACTTCGGCGCGGCGGCCCGGTATACACGCCAGGCAAGTGCCCGTGATTGCATCGGCATCGCCATGTGCAACACCAAGCCGATGATGCCGGCTCCTGGCGGTCTGGAGAAACTGGTCGGTAACAATCCTCTTTCGATCGCTCTTCCGGTGTCCGACGGGCCCGAGTTTGTCCTGGACATGGCGCTGAGTGAGGCGGCGCTCGGCAAGATCCGCGTCTATGAGCGGGAAGGGAAGCCGCTCCCGCCGACATGGGCTGTCGACCGCAACGGCGAGCCTACGACGGATGCCAAGGCCGCGATCGACGGCATGCTGTTGCCGTCGGGCGGCGCGAAGGGCTTCGGCCTGTCGCTGGCGATCAATCTGATGTGCAGCCTGCTGTCGCAGGGGCCCGGCGGCGACGAGGTTGCGCCGCTCTATGGCGACCTTTCGAAGCCGTTTCTGTGTTCGCTGCTGTTTCTGGCGATCGATATCGAACACTTCCGGTCGGCCGAAGACTTCCGCAATGAAGCGTCCGCCGAGCTCGCGAAAATTCGCGCGTCGCGCGCGCAGGTGCCGCCACGTACGCCGGGTGAACGCAGTTGGACGAAGCGCCAGAGCGATGGCGGCCGGATCGATATTCCACGCGCATTGTCCGCGACGTTGAACGCGCTGGCAGAGGAAATCGGATCGCCAGAGCGTCTGCCGTCTTAACGGTACGCGCTGCCCAAAAGCATCACCGTAAGAATTAAAATGAGACCGGCCGTCATGTCGACGGCCGCAGAACGGACAGGAGCACGGGCGATGCAGGCGCCGCGTCAAAAGGTTTTCATCACTTGCGCCGTCACCGGCAATCTGACCACGCCGGAGCAGACACCGCATCTGCCGATCACGCCGGCGGAAATCGCCGAGGCCTGTCTGGGGGCGGCCGAGGCCGGCGCCGCCATCGTGCATATCCATGTGAGGGAGCCTTCCACCGGGAAGCCTTCGATGGAGCTCGAATATTACCGGGACGTGGTTGACCGGATACGCACGAAAAACACCCAGCTGATCCTCAACATCACCACGGGCCCCGGCGGCCGTTTCGTTCCATCCACGGACCAGCCACGCGTCGCAGCGGCGGGAACGACGCTGATTGCACCTGAAAAACGTGTCGAGCACATCGCCGCGCTTCGCCCGGATATCTGTACCCTCGATCTCAACACCATGAATTCGGGCAGGGAAGTCGTCATCAATACGCCCGGCAATGTCAGGCGGATGGCGAAGGTGATCCGTGAGGCCGGGGTAAAGCCGGAAATCGAGCTGTTCGATTCCGGCGATATCGCGCTGATGAATGATCTGCTGAAGGACAACACACTCGACGGGCCCGTACTCTGTTCCTTCGTCATGGGGGTTCGTTATGGCTTCCAGCCAAGTCCCGAGACGGTCATCTACGCGCGCAACATGCTGCCGCCGGATGCTCAGTTCACCGCAATCGGCATCGGCAAGACGTCATTCCACAATGTCGCGCAATCCTATCTGTGCGGCGGACACGTTCGCGTTGGTCTGGAAGACGCCGTCTATCTGTCGCGCGGACGACTCGCGCCATCGAATGCTGCCATGGTGGAGAAGGCCCGTCGCATCGTCGAGGAACTCGGCGGAGCGATCGCATCGCCGCGCGAGGCGCGGGAGATCATCGGCCTTCCCACCCGCCTAGCGGCAAGCTGACGGAGGTCTGCTGGATGACGCGTCTCAACGTTACGGTCGGCCGAACGGCCCTCAAGAATCCGCTGATTGCCGGATCCGCGGAGCATCATATCGACCCCGAAGGCGTACGTCGTGCGCTGCGCGCCGGCATTGGCGCGGTGGTGGTCAAGTCCATCAACGAATCCGAGCGCGGCCGTGACCAGCTGCAGCGCGCCGAATACATGCTGCTCGACAGCGAGTGGCGCGAAATGGCGTGGACGCCGAATGCACCTGACACAGCATTCATCGCCTGTCGCTCTGGCCTGACGCCGCAGAGCTTCGATGCGTGGCTCGATCAGACAGTCCAGCTGGATCGCGAGGCCAGCCAGGTCGAATCCTATGCGGTCGCGAGCCTGATCGTTGCGGACCTCGCGCGAACGGTCGAGATGGCCAGGCAGGTCGAGCAGGCGGGCCTGCGCGTCCTCGAGCTGAATATCGGCACGCCCTATGCCAGCCAGGCAAAAGGTGTGGTGTCCACCGAACTCGATCCCGAGCGCGTGTCCATGATCGTGTCTGCGGTACGGCAGGCGATCGGCATCCCGCTATGGGTCAAGATCACCGGACAGAGCGAGCGCGTGCCGGACCTGGCGGATGCCGCATTTCGCGCGGGCGGCGAAACCGTGGTGATGGCCGGGCGGCTGCTCGGCCTCGTGCCTGATGTCGAGACGATGCAGCCGTTTCTGGGAACGACGCTGGGCGTCGGAGGATACTGGAATCTGCCGCTGACGTGTCACTGGCTGGCTGTGTCGCGGCAACAGCTTGGCGCCGACAAGCCGCTGATTGCGACCAATGGCGCACGCACCGGTCTCGATGTCGCGCGCATGATGCTCGCTGGCGCCAGCGCGGTGGAGATGGCATCGGCCGTGATGCTGCGCGGCGCGCCCGTGCTGTCATCCGCGCTGGATGAACTCGACGCTTACCTGCGCGGCAAGCGGATGATCGCTGCCGAACTGGTTGGTAGGGCTGCAGATCAGCGCAAGACATTCGCCGACATGCCGCTGCGCACCGACAACTGGAGAAAATACATTGCCGATCAGCTTTAACGCGGGCGCGCCGTCCGCGCGCTGCGCTTGACGGGCGGTTGTTGATGAGCGCCGCGTCCGTGCCCGAGCTTGTGCGAGATCTGGCGTGCCGCCTCGATGAGCTGGGCGACGTCGGACGGCCGTGTCTTCTCCGGCAGGACCTGGATCGATGCCACGATGGCGACCGAGGCGATGCAGGCATCCTGCGCGTCGAAGATCGGCGCGGCCACCGCATTCATCCCGATCAAGCTCTGCTCGGGGGCCGTGGCAAAACCAAGACGCACGATCTCCAGATATTCCTGTTCGAGCTTGCGGACGGACACGATGGTCTTGTCGGTGAAACGCTGCAAGGGCTGCGCAAGGACGCGCGCCCTCATGGGGCTGGGGGCGAAAGCCAACAGGACCTTTCCTTGCGCCGACGCATGGAAGGTCAATTCGCTGCCCGGGCGAACGCCGAGTTCAATCGCCGCCGTCCCCGACAGCTTGTGCAGGATCAACGCGCCGCGCGGCGTCATTTCGGAGAGCACGACGAAATGACCAAGGGCATCACGCAACTGCCGCATCGGTCCTTCCGCGAGCTGGATGAGATCCGCATCAGGCGCGTGCCGGGCGAGCAACCGGCCTTTCGGACCGATGCTGTAGCGCGAGGTGCTGGAGTTCTGCGTGAGATAGCCGCGGTCGACCAGCGTCTGCAGATGCCGATGCACCGATCCCTTTGTCATGCCCAGACGGTCGGCGATCTGTGTCACGCCCAGTTCATCGTCCGAGAATGCAACGGCTTCCAGTACGTCGATGGCCAGTTGCACGGAGTGGACGCCGGTTGATGCTGAATCGCTCATCATTTCTCAATTTCATGTTCCTGAGTGCTGAACAACGTAGCGGAGTGGATTGCAAGTGCAATGTGATTGATGCGTGGAGTGAGCGCTCGCAGTCCCGGAAACTATTGACAGGCCCTCGCGTCGACCATTATCCTTAAATGAAACGATGTTCCGCGGTCGAGAACGTTAACGAAATCGACGGTCCTCGAGGCCGTCGGGATAAAATGCGGTGAGGGAATGACAGAGTTCGCTGATCCCAAGGTCGAGGCGCGCATCGACGCGTTGTTGAAAGGCGCGATTGATCCGCACGTGCATAGCGGGCCGTCCATCGCGCCGCGCGGCATCGACCACGTTACATTGCTTCAGCAGGCCTCGCAGGCGGGGTTCGCCGCGGTCGTTACCAAGGATCACGACTACAGCGGTGTCATGACGGCCGAGCTGATCCGGCAGCACTTTCCCGAGCTGAAGACGAAGATCTATTCCAGCATCGTGCTCAATAATGTGGTGGGCGGTCTCAATCCCTACGCGGTTGAGCACACCGCTGCGCTGGGTGGCAGGATCGTCTGGCTTCCCACGCTGGCCGCCGCAAACCATCTGCGATGGCAGGCGTCGGCTCAATGGGTGCACCCGGCCTCCACCGAGCGGATGCGACCGGTTACCGCCATTCCGGTGCTGAACGACGACAAGTCGGTACGCGACGACATGAAGGAAATTCTCGATATCGTCGCGCGCAACGACATGGTGCTGGCCAGCGGTCACCTGCATGTCAGCGAGACCTGGCTGATCTTCGAAGAGGCGCAGCGCCGCGGTGTCAAGCGTCTGGTGTTCACTCATCCGGAGGACATCGTCGACGCGTCGTTGAACGACGTTAAAGGCATCGCGGCGATGGGGGCCTTCGTCGAGCACTCGCTCTGCATGTTCCTCGACGGCTGCAAGTTCAAGAGCCGTGAGGCCGAGGATCTGCGCGACCAGATCGAGGCCGCGGGCGTGGGGCAGACGATGCTGTGCTCTGACCTTGGCCAGACCGGAACCTTCAGCCCGCTGGACGGATTCCGCCGCGGCATCAGGCTCTGCATGGATCTGGGCTACGACGACGATCAGATCCGCAAGATGGTCTCCAGCAACACTGCGCGCGCGCTTGGCATCGAAGCGGATGTAGCTGCGGCGCGGGCCAGTTAGCCTTCCGGACAAGATACAGGCTCAGGCCGGCGTATCGTGAAACGCCGGCTCCCAGAATTGACACCAAGGGAGATTCCACATGTACGACACCACCGATCCGAGGGCCAAGCTTGCGCCCGCAGCCGCAGGGGCCGCGCCGGCAGGTCCTTTCGGTCAGGCCGAATATCTCCGCTTCTACGACGAGCCGCCGGAGGAGGATGGGCCGTCAGGCAAGAGCTGGTATGGGCGCGGGCAGAACTTCCTACTCGTGCATACGGAGGGAAAAGCCGGCGGTGTGCTGGCGCGTGAGGAGCAGCCGGACGAATACGCCGTGCTGTTGTCCGACCCCAAGGTGGTCGTGGAGATCACCACGGCGGAGGGCACGAAGCGCGTCAACGGCCGGTCGCTGGCCTTCGTGCCGCCAGGACGGTCAAGCATCAAGATCATTGAAGCCGGCAAGATCGTTCGCATCTTCACCACGCGGTCGGAGGATCTTGCGGCGAAATGCGCCAATGCGGCATCATATGCCACGGCCAAGCCTTACGTCGCACCGCTGGAGCCGTGGCCTGCGCCGAAAGATGGCTTTCGTCTGCGCGTCTACAGCCTCGACGTGCCGCCGGAGCCGGGCCGCTTTGGTCGTATCTGGCGCTGCACCACCATCATGGTGAACTATCTCGACGGCTATAACGGCCCCCGCGATCCCAGTAAACTGTCGCCGCATCATCACGATGATTTCGAGCAGTGCTCGCTCGCGGTTGAAGGGGAGTTCATTCACCATCTGCGCTGGCCCTGGACGATCAACAAGAAGAACTGGCGCAAGGACGATCACGAACTGTGCAAGACCCCGTCAATCGCAGTCATTCCGCCCCCGTCGATCCACACAACCGAGGCCTGTGGAAGTGACTTCAACCAGCTCGTCGACATCTTCTGTCCGCCGCGGCTCGACTTCTCGCAGAAGCCCGGCTGGATTCTGAACGCCGATGAATATCCGATGCCGTAACCGGCAGTCCACCCAGTAACGGCAACAGGATTATCAAAGATGACAACTGCTTCCACATTCCGGCAGCGCATGCTTGGCGGCCAGAAACTTGTCGGCACGTTTCTGAAGACACCGACCGGTCACGGCACCGAAATCCTCGGCGATATCGGCTATGATTTCGTCGTGATCGATCAGGAGCACGGTCCATTCGATCGCACCAGCAGCGACATTGCGCTGATGGCTGCGCGGGCAACCGACACGCCAGCGCTAGTTCGGGTGCCGGGACCGGAGGCCATTCTCTCGGTGCTGGATTGCGGCGCCACCGGCGTCCTGGTCCCCCATGTGAAGAGCGCGGCCTATGCGCGCGAGGTGGCGGCAATGTTGCGGTATCGCGGCGGCAGCCGCGGCTTTGCGACCGGCACGCGTGCGGGTCGCTATTCCGGCATACCGATGTGGCGGCACATTGCGGATTCGGATGCCCGGATGGTGTTCGTAGCCCAGATCGAGGATCCGGTGGCGCTGAACGAGATTGACGCCATCGCCGCCGTCGACGGCGTCGACTCGCTGTTTATTGGGCGGGGCGACCTGACCGCGGCCTTTGGCGATGAATCGAAAGATCCGCCCGATGTGTTGCGCGCAGTCGAACGCATCTCGGAGGCAGCACGCAAGGCCAACAAGCCGATCAGCGTCTATGTTGGCAATGCGAGCGAGGCCGCCTGGTTGAATTCGCTCGGCGCCAACGTCTTCGTTCTTTCGTCGGATCAGGGCTTTCTGCGCCAGGCGGCGACTGCCGCCCTGCGCGATGTCCGGGACAAGGTTGGATGAGCACGCGTTAGATCGATCAATCTGCAATCAGCGCTCAAGCTGAAAAAACAGACAGGGGGACGGAGAAATGAGACCACACAAGGCGTCAATTTGCGCCACGCTGTTCGCGCTCGCGCTGGCACTGCCGGCGTCAGCGCAGCAGACGATCAAGATCGGATCGTCGCTGGGTTTGACGGGATACGGGTCGGCGACCGACGGTCACTGGCGTGACGGGATGCAGATCGCCATTGAGGCGGTCAATGCGCAAGGCGGCGTCCTGGGCAAGAAGCTCGAACTGGTGATCGAAGACAACAAGTCGACGCCGCAGCAGGCAGTGGTCGTCTATCGGAAAATGATGACAGACGACAAGGTCGCCGCCTTCGACAGCGGCTGCATCTCGGCCGGCAACTTTGCCGCCGCGAGCTTCGTCTCCAGAGCCAAGTTGCCGATGTTTCTCTGTTCCATTCTGCCGCGCCAGCCGGACGAGCAGAAGTGGGCCTTCCAGTTCCTGCCGCCACCCAAATTCGAGGTGGATGCGCGCTATCAGTATCTCAAGGACAAGACCGATATCCGTAAGGTCGGAATCCTCTCCGATCCGAGCCCGTACAGCCTGTTGATGCGCGGCCTAGCGGAAAAGGGCGCCGAGGAATTCGGACTGACCGTCGTGGCCAATGAGTCCTACCAGCAGGACGACGCCGACTTCAGCGTTCAGATCGGGCGCATCAATGCGGCTGGCGCCGGCGCGATCATCATGCTGGGGCAAGGCAATGCGGTGGTAACCGTCGTCAACAACATCCGCAGCCTCGGCCTGACCAAGATGCTGATGCTGGGCAGTATCAACGAGCTCGATATTCTGCTCTCGGCGGGCAAAGTGCTTGGCGACCAGTATCTGGTCCCGTCGCCGCTTATTCAGGTGGCAGCCGACGACACCAAGGTCATCACGGATCCCGCCGCCCGCGCGGCCGCGGAGCCGTTCGTCAATGCGATGAAGGCGAAGTTCGGCAAGTCCGACAACGCGCAGGCCTCGCGCGCCTGGGACTCGATCATGATGATGGCTGCCGCCATGAAGAAGGCGAATTCGACCGATGGGACGGCCGTACGCGATGCGTTCGAGAAACTCGGCCATTACGACGGTGCGGGCGCGTCCTACGACTTCAGCGCGGAGAACCATATCGGGATTATCAAGAATCCCTACGTGATCGCCTCCGTGAAGGACGGCGTTCTGGTTCTCAAGAAGTGACGGCGATGGCGGACATTGTACCCCTGATCGCTGTCCGCGATCTGACGGCCCGCTACGGTCATATCGAAGCGCTGCGGTCGACCGCGCTCCACGTGGCGCCCGGTGAGTTCGTGACCATTCTGGGACCGAACGGAGCCGGCAAGACCACCTTGCTTCGCGCCATCACGCGGCTGATCGCCAGCACCGGGCAGATTGTGTTCAACGGCCGGGATGTCACTCATCTACGCACCCATGAGCTGGCCGGGCTCGGTATCATCATGGTGCAGGAAGGGCGGGGCCTGTTCGGTGACATGAGCGTGCGGGAGAATCTGCAACTCGGCGCCTACAAACTGTCCGGACCGCAGGTCCACAGCGAGCGGCAGCTAGAGAAGGTGTTCTCCCTGTTTCCACGGCTGCGCGAGCGTATCGACCAGACCGCATCGTCCATGTCCGGCGGCGAGCAGCAGATGCTGGCTGTCGGCCGGGCACTGATGGCCGATCCAAAACTGCTCATTCTCGACGAGCCGTCGCTCGGCCTTGCGCCGCGCGTCGCTTCCGAAATCCTGTCGACGCTCGGCGCCCTCAACAAGGAGGGTCTGGGTATCTTGCTGGTCGAGCAGAAAGCGCCGCTGGCGCTCAAGCTCGCCCAGCGCGTTTACATTCTTGCCTCTGGAAGCGTTCGGGCCGAGTTGCCGACGCACGAGATTGAATCGCACCATGACCTTGCTCGCTATTACTTCACCTAAGCCGGTTGCGCGTCTCGACCGGTTCTCCATCGGCCTGCTTGGGGCAGGCGCGCTGCTGTTTGTCGCCGTGCTGATCTATGGCGGCTATCTGCTGACGGTGATGCAGCTCGCGATGATCTATGGCATCTTCTGCCTCGGATTGAATTTCTTCATGGGCTATACGGGGCAGGCCTCGTTCGGCCAGAATGCCTTCGCCTGCATCGGCGGCTATGGCAGCGCCATTCTCTGTGTGCAGTACAACTGGGAGCCTGCGCTTGCCCTGATCGCCTCGATGGGCGTGGCGGGAATAGCCGCGCTGGTGATTGGCTATCCGACGCTGCGTCTGCGCGGCCACTATCTCGCGATGGCGACCTTCGCGCTGGGCCTCATTACCTATGACATCTCGGTCCAGTGGACCAGCCTGACCCAGGGCTATATGGGCTATGCCGGCATTCCACCGCTCGGCATCGGCAGCCTGACCGTCGAGGACGAACGGCTGAAGCTGCTCTGCCTCGGAGGGTTGCTGCTGGTCGGTTTCTGCATCTCTCAGCGCCTGCGCGACTCCCGTTTTGGCCGCGGACTGCGCGCCATTTCCGGAAGCGAGAACGGCGCCGCTGCGCTCGGCATTCGGATTTCGCGCTTCAAGCTTATCGCCTTCGTCATCGCCGGATTGTATGCGTCGGCCGCCGGATCGCTGTTCGCGCATACGGTCGGCTTCATCAGTCCCGAAGTGTTCGGCCCGCAGATGGTCATCGCGACCTTCACGATGCTCTATGTCGGAGGCGTCGGTACGCTGATCGGTCCGGTGATCGGCGCAATCGTCGCATCGCTGTTGCCGGAAATCTTCCGCAGCACCGGCCGCTTCCAGGACATCGCCTATGCGCTGGTGCTGCTGCTGATGCTGATCTATGCGCCCAAGGGCCTCTCTGCACTTGGTGGACTGTTTCGGCCGCGCAAAGACAAAGGGGAGGCGTGACCATGGCGTTCCTCAAGGTCAAGGGTCTGACCAAGCGTTTCGGCGGGCTGCTCGCCAATAACGAGATCGATCTCGACGTGCCGCAAGGCAGCCTGTTCGCGGTCATCGGTCCGAATGGCGCGGGCAAGACGACATTCTTCAGCATGATCTCCGGCTTCCTCAATTCGACCTCGGGAAGCATCGCCTTCGATGGCCGCGACACCACGCGCATGCGCCAGGATCAGATCGCCGCCATGGGGTTGATCCGGACGTTTCAGCTCGTGCAGCTGTTCAAGGGGATGTCCGTCGCCGAGAATGTCGAGGTCGGCTGCCACCTCGCCACCCGAGGCGGCGTCGCCGCGGCACTGCTGCGGCCCTCCTGGTTTCGCCGGCAGGAAGCCGAGGTTCATGAACGGGCGCGCGAACTGCTCGATTTCGTCGGGCTCGGCGCACAGGCCGATTTGGATGCCGAGCTGCTGCCCTATGGCCAGCAACGTCTGCTCGAGGTCGCGCGCGCCTTGGCATCCAGGCCGCGACTTCTGCTGCTCGACGAGCCGGCCGCCGGTCTCAATACGCAGGAGACCGATGGGCTCGCGCATATCATCCAGAAGATCAACCGCCAGGGCACCACGGTGCTGTTGATCGAGCACGATGTCGCTCTGGTCACGCGGATCGCACATCGGATCGCCGTGCTCGATTTCGGCCGGAAGATTGCCGAAGGCACGCCGGACGAAATCAAGGTTCATCCCGAAGTCATTGCCGCCTATCTCGGCGTAGAGGAGGCAGCACATGCCTAGCGCAGTCGAGCTCGTTCAGAGTCTGGTCAACGGCGTCGGTATCGGACTGATCTACGGACTGGTCGCGATCGGATTTTGCGTCATCTACAATGCCAGCGGCATCGTCAATTTCGCGCAGGGCGTGTTCGTCATGCTCGGTGGCATGTTCGCACATACGATGCTGACGCAATTCGGCCTGCCGATCTATGTCTCGGCGGTGCTATCGACGATCCTGGTCGCGGGCATCGGCGTTCTCGTCCAGATCGCTATCATCAATCCGATGTGGCGTCGCAAGGCGCCATTGTTCGCGATCATTCTTGCGACGCTGGCGATCCAGCTTCTGATCGAACAGGTCGTCATTCTCACTCTGGGCGATCAGCCGCGGACCTATCCGGAATTCACATCCGGCGGGCCGTTGAAGATCGGGCCGATCGCGATCGGCTATCAGTTGTTCTGGGTGCTCGGCTGCGGCGCCCTGATGGTGTTCGCTCTGACGCAATTCTTCAACCGCACGCGGATGGGACGCGCCTTGCGGGCCTGTTCGCAGAACCGCGAGGCCGCCGCATTGCTTGGCATTCCCGTCGAGCGCATGCTGATCGTGTCCTTCGCACTCAGTGCAGCGCTGGGCGCCGCCGCCGGCATTCTCATCACGCCAACGCAATATACGGCCTACAGCGTCGGAGGGCCGTTCGGCATCAACGGCTTCATCGCGGCGATCATCGGGGGATTCGGCAGTGCGCCGGCGGCGCTGATCGGCGGCATCTTCCTTGGCGTCATCCAGTCCGGTGCCATCGTGTTCTTCGGCGCGGGCTTCAAGAACATCGTGGCGCTGACGGTGCTGCTCATCGTGCTGCTGTTTTTCCCCAGCGGGTTGTTCGCCGGCCGGGCCAAGAGCGCCTGATCCGATGATGTCGCTTGTGAGAGTATCGCGATGAACGTCCTGATGATCTATGCGCATCCCGAGCCGACCTCCTTCACGGGTGCCCTGAAGGATGCCGGTGTCGCGACATTGCGGCAGGCCGGCCACGCGGTGGTGGTGTCCGATCTGTATGCCGAACGGTTCGATCCGGTCGCCGGCCGACACGACTTCAATGCCGTGGCGGACGCGGAACGTTTCCACTATCAGACCGAACAGGCCCATGCGCACGGCACCGGCGGTTTCGCGGCCGACCTCGTGCGTGAGCAGCAGCGTCTTCGCGACGCCGATCTTGTCGTCTGGCTCTACCCGATCTGGTGGGGCGGCATGCCGGCCATTCTGAAGGGCTGGTTCGACCGCGTCCTTGCCTTTGGCTTCGCCTATGCCGATGGCCGCCGCTTCGACAGCGGCTTCTTTCCCGACAAGCGCGGTCTGCTGTGCCTCAGCACCGGCGGCACCCGGCAACGGTTCTCGGCTGGCGACGCTTATGGCGATATCCAGACTGTGCTGTGGCCGGCACAGCGCCTAATGATCGAGTATCTTGGCATGACAGCACTTGAACCGTTCGTCGCTTACGCAGCACCGCGTGTGGATGCCGAAGGCCGCGAAGTGTATCTGCGGCAATGGAGCCTGCGATTGCAAAAGGCAGTCGAAGACATAGCGCCGCACGCCGGCATCGCAGCAGTCACTCCCACGGAAACAGGCAGGTCATGAGCACCAGCGGTCAAGGGCGGCCCGACCGGGATTCGTTGAGCAACAAGGTCGTGCTGGTCACGGGCGGGTCGCGCGGGATGGGAGCTGCGATCGCACGGCGTTTTGCCGGCGCGGGCTGTCGTGTGGCGATCGGCTACCGCAATGAATCCCCAGCGGCGCATGCGGTACTCGGTGATATCGCCGAGTTGGGCGCGCAGGGCATCGGTGTCGCCGGTGACATTTCCAATCCGGACGACGCGCGGGTGATGGTTGCGCAGGTCATTGCGCAGTTCGAGCATCTTGACATTCTGGTGAACTGCGCCGGCATTGCCGAATACCGGCCGTTCGAGGCGATCGACTCCGAAATGTTTCGCGCCACCTTCGATACCAATGTCCTGGGCACGATCGCGGTCATTCAGGCGGCGCTCCCGCATCTGACCGCACCGGGGGGGCGTATCATCAATTTCTCCTCCGCGCTTGCGACCCGGCCGATCCCGACCACCTCGATCTATGCGGCCTCCAAGGCGGCGGTTGCTGCTCTGTCGCATGCCCTCGCCAAGGAGTTCGGCCCGCGCGGAATCACGGTCAACACGATCGCACCAGGCGTCATCGAGACCGACATGACGACGCAGATCCTCGCCGAGCGCGGCGCGGGGATCGCAGCGATGACACCGCTCGGGCGCATCGGGCAGACCGACGACATCGCCGGTGTGGCGCTGTTTCTGGCGTCGCCGGACGCGAAATGGCTTACCGGGCGGACGATCATCGCCGATGGCGGCGTGAGCTGACAGTTCCGCTGTGGAATCGAATGACGTCAGCTCGACAATAATTCGGTGGCATTCATACGCCGATCATGTCGGACCCGCTGCCCTGCACACCCGATGATATCACTATGCATGCGCGACCCACGGCATGCGCTCCATTTTGCGGAGCGATTCACTCGAGCGATCGCCGGCAATGCAGCAGCGAGGCGATACGAGCTCCATTGGTAGGCTCGCGATCATCGCTCTCGGCGCGCTACGCGCATGCGTTTCGATAGTTGTTCGCGATGACGAAACGGCACCCTTCATTTGTGCGTAAATGCAACGCGAATGACACACTCCGTTCATCATTGGCCCGAAATTCGCTGCCGTCGTTGACAGGCCGATCCCTCCATCAATATCTTATATCAAAACAGCGTTACGCCCTCGCGTACAACGAACGCGAGCCGGCGATGGGCGCCAAGTACGATTTCACTGAGGAAACGAAGGCAATTCGGAGGGCTATAATGACGACGACTATCAAGACTCTTGTTCTCGGCTCGGCGGCAGGAATTCTCGCGATCAGCGGTGCACACGCAGCCGATCTTCCGGTGAAGGCCAAGGCGGTCGAATATGTGAAGATCTGCTCGCTCTACGGCGCAGGCTTCTACTACATCCCGGGCACCGACACTTGCATCAAGATCGGCGGTGCACTTCGCATCGATACCGCATTCAATGCCGCGAGCAATTATGACGTGCCGTACTGGTTCGGCGGCGCTGGCGGCAACAATCTTTACACGAAGGATTATTTCAACACCAAGCCGCGCCTGACGCTGACCACCGATACGCGCACGGCGACCGAATATGGTCTGCTTCGCACATTCTCCAACATTCATTTCGACTTCGCACAGGGACGTGAAAGCATCGCCGGCGGCTTCGTCGAAGTAGACTTCGCGTTCATCCAGTTCGCAGGTTTCACCTTCGGCAAGGCCGTCTCGCAATTCGACCCGCAATGGGCGCTCGCCAAGCCGACCATTGCGTCCGGTTTCTTCGCGGGCTCCAACAATGCGACGGGCATTCCGCAGCTGGCCTATACGGCCTCCTTCGGCAACGGCGTCTCCGGCACCATCTCACTCGAGAACGCGTCGCCCTATCGCAATGCCGGCCTGTGGAACGTGAACACGTTCATCGTGGCGCCCGGTGCCTCGCAGTTCACCGGTGCATTCTATGGCTCGTCGTCGAACACGTTCCTCGGTAATGCCGCCGGCGGCAACCATATGCCGGACGTCGTCGGCAACCTGCGCCTAGATCAGGCATGGGGCACGCTGCATTTCGCTGCAGCCCTTCATCAGGCGACGGCTCAATACTACACCAATGAACCCTCCGGCCACCCTGACGATGCCTATGGCTTCGCCGTAAGCGGCGCTGTCGAGTTCAAGAACCTGCCGACGGGCGCGGGCGACAGCCTCAAGCTGGAAGCCTCCTACGCCAAGGGCGCCGCGAAATACGTTTTCGCTGGGACGGTGGATACGCTGGGTGGCGGGCGGTTCGCCAAGTTCGATGGCAACACGGTCGGCTTCGGCTACGTTCTCGATGGTGTCTATGCGCCCGGCGGCCAGATCGTGCAGAGCTCGGCTTGGGAAGTCAGTGGCTTCTTCGAGCATTACTGGAACCCGGCGTGGCGCACCTCTCTGTTCGCCAACTACAGCCACATCTCCTACGGCGACGCGGGCAATGCTCTGTTGGCAGGGGCATTCGCCTCGACCACGCGGGGCTTCGGCACCAGTTCGTCCTCGGCAGCGGCTTCGTCCGCCGGCGTTCTGTCCGGGACCAGCAACAACTTCGACTTTGCCACCACGCAGGTCGGCACCAGAACAGCCTGGACGCCCGTTCAAAATCTGACGCTCTCGGCGGAATTCATCTACAGCCGCATGGATCAGAGCCTGGGTGGCACCTACACCGGCAACGTCGTGGGCAAGCCGGCGGGCACATCCTACGCCGTGCGCGATCAGAACCTCTACAACGGCGCGGTTCAGATCCTGCGATCGTTCTGAGCCTGATCGACCACTGGGGCGGTGTTGAAAACAAGACCCCCCGGCAAACGTGCCGGGGGACTGTTCACGCAAGCGCGTGAGCGAGCCATGCCGTACAGCGGAACGGCGGCACATTCCGCAACTTCGATAGCGGTTTGATTGTAGGACATCGAACAGGGAATGCGCTGCGGAAGATGGCGCTGAACAAGCGGGCACAGCCTGCATCGTAAAAATCGGAGGAAACATGCGTGCATTGCTAGTCGGCCTGTGCGGTCTCGTGCTCGCCCTGACGCCCATTCACAACGCCGCCGCGCAAGGATGGCCGGAACGGACCGTCACTATGATCGTGCCGTTTCCGGCAGGATCCGCCGTCGATACGCTCGCGCGCGCGGTCGGCCAGGCGCTGAGCGAGGCGCTCGGCAAGCAGTTCATCGTCGACAATCGTGCGGGGGCAGGCGGCAGCATTGGCGGTGCGGCCGTGGCCAAGGCGAGCGCTGACGGCTACACGCTCCTGTTTGGGACGCCTGCGCCGATTGCACTCAACAAGCTGATGTATAAGGGGCTGGCCTATGATTCCGAAAAGGATTTCACGCCGGTCGTTCTCGTCGCCAAGTCCCCGCTCATTGTAACGGCGCGCGCCGACTTTCCAGCGAAGACATTCGAAGAGTTGATCGCTTATGCGAAACGGAACCCTGACAAGGTCAATGTGGGACATCCCGGCAACGGCACGCTCGGGCACATCACGTCGGAGCTGGTGCAGAGGTCCGTCGGCGTCAAGATGACCAACGTGCCGTATCGCGGCACATCACCGCTGATGACGGATTTGCTCGGCGGTCAGATCGACATCGTCATCGACTTCATGCCGACCTATGTGCCGCTGGTCACTTCGGGAAAAGTTCAGGCGCTTGCCGTCACGACCAGCCAGCGGGCCGCGCAACTGCCGGCCGTACCGACAGTGCAGGAGACGGGCTTCACGGGCTTCGAGGCATCAGCGTGGTACGCCATGGTCGCGCCGACCGGGACGTCGCCAGAGATCGTCGCCAAGTTGAACAGCATCGTGAACGGCTTTCTTCAGAGTGAAAAGGGAAAGGCTATTCTCGGGCAGAATGCATTGCTGGGCGTCGGTGGATCGCCGGACGATCTCAAGGCATTCGTCGCGGCCGAACTCGCCAAGTGGCGGCCGGTCATCGAAGCGGCAAAAATTGCAATGTAGCAAGGGCGAGGCCGGCACCGCGCAGTGCAGCGTTATCCTGCTTGCGCTGGTCCGGGCTCGTCGTCTGACAATCGGGAGTGATTGAGTGACCGACATGATCCGCATCGATGTTCCCGCGCTATCGACTCCCACAGTGGCGCTCGTCACGGGCGGCGGCAGCGGGATTGGCAAGGCGACAGCGGCGCGGCTCGCCGCCAGCGGATCGGCTGTTGTGGTCGGCTACAACAGCCGCAAGGAGCTGGCGGAAGATGTCGTGAGCGGGCTGCAGGGTACCGGGCATCTCGCTCTGCGCATCGCGATCGACGATCCATCCTCTATCGCCGAAGCCGCGGCGCAGGTGGAGAAGGAGTACGGCCGGCTCGATGTGCTGGTCAATTGTGGAGGCGCCACGACGCCAGTGCCCGCCAACGATCTTGACGCACTGACCGACGAGATCTTCGACCGGACCGTGACCGTCAACCTGCGGGGGCCTTTCGCCATGGTGCGCGCTTTCCGTCCATTGCTGGAGCGCGGCAGCGGCGCTGCCATTGTGAACATTTCGTCCATTGCCGCCCGCACGGGGCTGGGAAGCAGCCTCGCTTATCTCTCCGCCAAGGCGGGCGTCGACGCATTGACGATCGCGCTCGCCAAAGTGCTCGCACCGAAAATCCGGGTGTTTTCCATTTCGCCGGCCGGCGTGGATACGGATTTCGTCGCTGGCCGGACGCGGGAACAGTTGCAGCGGGTCGCCGAAAAACTCCCGCTTGCCCGCATCACGACGCCCGACGATGTCGCAAGAGCGGTGATGGCCTGCATCGTCAGCCTGACGAGCTCGACGGGGATCGTCGTGCCCGTGGACGAGGGCAGGCACCTCTAAAGCACTCGGCGGCGGGAGTTGCGGCGAGATAGCGACGGCGGGGCCGCGAGCTCCAAACACAATGGCTATGTAGGCGTTACGGATGGAGAAGATGGACAAGCTGAAATTCTATATCGACGGCGCCTGGGTGGATCCCGTCACACCGTCAACTCTTGAAGTTTTCAATCCTGCGACGGAGGAGGCCTTCGCGCGGATTAGCCTGGGCTCTCGCCGGGATGTGGACCGGGCTGCGCAGGCCGCCCGCCGCGCCTTCGCGACATATTCCGAAGTGAGCGTGAAAGATCGCTTCGTCTATCTTCAGAAGATCATCGAGGGATTCAGGGCACGTCTGCCGGAACTGGCGCGGATGATGACGCTGGAAATGGGATCACCGATCACCTTTGCGACGGAGCGCCAGGCCACCGTTGCGCTGTTTCATTTCGAGGAAGCTGCGCGCGTGCTTGCGGACTACAGGTTCGAAGAACCGATGGGAGGCGGGGTCGTTCGTCGCGAGCCGATCGGCGTCTGCGGCCTGATCACGCCTTGGAACTGGCCGTTGAACCAGGTGGCTTCGAAGGTCGCGCCAGCGCTGGCGGCCGGCTGCACAGTTATTCTCAAGCCCAGCGAGATCGCGCCACTCAGCTCCATGCTGTTCGCCGAGATCGTGCACGAGGCCGGCATCCCGCCGGGTGTTTTCAACGTGGTGAATGGCGATGGTCCGACGGTGGGCGAGGCGATCGCCGCCCATCCCGAGATCGACATGGTGTCGTTTACCGGATCGACAACGGCCGGCGTCCGGGTGGCCAAGCTGGCGGCGGACACCGTCAAGCGCGTCGCGCAAGAGCTGGGCGGCAAGTCCGCCAACATCATCCTTCCTGATGCCGATTTGAAAGCTGCCGTGATACAGGGCGTTCACGCCTGCTACACAAATGCAGGCCAGAACTGCCAGTCGCCCACGCGCATGCTGATTCCGCGCGCGCAGCGCGACGAAGCCTTCGCTGCCGCAAGCGAGGCTGTTGGCAGCATCCGTCTCGGTGATCCGCTCGATCCGGCGTCCACCATGGGGCCGTTGGTGAGCCAGTCACAGTTCGGGAAAGTACAAGATCTGATCCAGTCCGGCATTGACGAGGGCGCGACCCTGATCACGGGCGGAACGGGCCGGCCGGCGGGGCTCAATCGCGGATACTACGTTCGCCCCACCGTGTTCGGCGACGTGACATCGCAAATGAGAATTGCGCGCGAGGAGGTGTTCGGTCCCGTGCTGTCCATCATGAGCTATGACAGCGAGGACGAGGCCATCGAGATCGCGAATGATACGCCGTTCGGACTGGCGGGCTTCGTGCAATCGCGTGACCGCAACCGGGCGCGCACCGTCGCCAATCGCATCCGCGCAGGACGCGTTTACCTCAACGGCGCTGCATTCGACCGCAGCCTTCCGTTCGGAGGATACAAGCAGTCCGGTAATGGACGCGAGTTCGGGGTTTTCGGCTTCGAAGAATATCTGGAGGTCAAAGCGATCATTGGGTAGCGAATCCGACTTCGCCCCAAAACACGATAGCGGTTCGCCGCAAGTAGTCCGCCACGAGGCTGTCGTAGCTCTCGCGGCGCCGCGGTCGCGCGCTTCCTCCAAGTTGGCGCGCGGCCGCACATTTCTTCCCGCGGGGAAATTTGGGCTTCTAATCTGAGCCCGTGCCTCGCAAAGTCGCCGGGTCAGGTCATACGGCCTAAAGGACTAGAGGTGACCTGTGGGCGGCTCTCGGCGCTAAGCGGACATTGAGATACACCTGCTAAATGTGAAGCCCTGCGCACTTAATCCCATCATCTTTAGGATTTGGAATTTGCCAGCTCGCGCGCCAGCGCAAGGAACGCCTTCAACCCCGCTGACGGATTCCGGCGCCCAGGGTAATACAGGCATAGCCCGGGAAAAGGCGGGGTCCAGTCTTCCAGCAGGCGCACGAAGCGTTTGGCCTCGATGTCGGCCAAGACGCTCTGCTCCATGAAGCAGCCAATCCCAACATTCTCCGCGACGGCAATGCGGGACAGGTTCACTTCGTCCAGCACGATCGGACCGGGCGCATCGATCTGAATTGCCTCTCCGTCGCGTTCAAACCGCCAGCGAAACAGCGCGCCGTCGGGAAGCCGGACTCGAATGCACCGGTGATTGAGCAAGTCCGGTGGCACGCGCGGCCTGCCGTGGCGCTTCAGATAGTCCGGCGATGCAACGATGGCGTAGCGCTGCGCGCGGCCGAGCGATACCGTGATCATGTCACTGGGCACGAGGTCGGCGACCCGGACGCCGAGATCGAAACCATCGGCAACGACATCGACGAGTCGCCCTTCGGTGACCAGATCGACATTCATATCCGGAAAGCGGCGCAGAAACTCGATCACAAGCGGCGATATGATTTCGCGGGCAGCGAACGGGGCAGCATTGATCCGGATCGTGCCCGATGGCGTCTCGCGCTGGGATCGTACCGTGTCCAGGGCGCCATGAAGGTTGAGCAGTGCGGGGCCAACTTGTTCCACAAACAACCGCCCGGCGTCGGTGACGGATACACTACGGGTGGTCCGATTGAATAGCCGGACACCTAGGCGCTCCTCGAATTTGCCGATCGCATGACTGAGCGCGGTGGTGGACATGCCAAGGTCAATCGCCGCGGCCCGAAAACTTCCCCGCCGCGCGATCGCCATCACCGCTTCCAGATCGTTTAGCCCAGCGCGCTCCATTGTCCCGATCCATTCAGTTCCTCGTCCCGATTTATCCCACTTATTGCGACAATCGTCGAGTGCTAGGTGAGGGTCGAGCGTTACAGTGGAGAAGAGAGATGATGGATTTACCGGATACAGCCAAAGCGTTCTTCGACGCAGACGAACGGAGCGATCCGCACGCCGTGGTCGCAGCGTTTTCTCACAACGGATCGGTGATGGACGAAGGAGTTCGTCACCAGGGGGGCGATGCGATCCGCAAGTGGTGGTCAGCCGCGAAGGATAAGTATCACCACGTCGCCGTGCCGTTCGAGGTCGCACATGTGGACAACAAAACAAGAGTCCGGGCGACAGTGACCGGATACTTCCCCGGTAGCCCCGCGGCGCTCAATTACACCTTCACGATTATCGGCGGAAAAATTGCCGAGCTGGAGATTGGCTGATGACCGGATTTCTCACGCTGAAAGGAAAGCGCGCCCTCATCACCGCGGGCACCAAGGGCGCTGGTGCTGCGACGGTCAATCTGTTCCGTGAGCTCGGCGCACAAGTGATCACGACCGCGCGTTCCCGAACGGAGGCGCTGCCCGAGGCGCTTTTCGTCGCGGCGGATCTCACCACGGAAGACGGCTGCGCTGGCGTCGCCGATGCTGTGGCTGATCGTCTTGGCGGGGTAGATCTCGTCGTGCACATGCTCGGTGGATCGTCAGCGCCGGGAGGCGGCTTCTTGGCGCTGACCGACGCGGACTGGCACAGGGAACTGTATCTCAATCTCTTCCCAGCCATTCGGCTCGACAAGCATCTTCTGCCTGGCATGATCGCTCAGGGCAGCGGCGTCGTTGTTCACGTGTCCTCGATTCAAAGGCAGCTTCCGCTACCGGAATCGACAACGGCCTATGCCGCCGCGAAAGCCGCACTGTCGACCTATAGCAAGGCGCTGTCCAAGGAAGTGACCCCGAAAGGAGTCCGCGTCGTGCGGGTGTCGCCGGGGTGGATCGAGACGGAAGCGTCGGTGGCGCTTGCTAATCGTCTGGCCGCGCATGCGGGCACCGACTACGAGGGCGGCAAAAAGATCATCATGGAGGCGCTGGGCGGCATCCCGCTAGGTCGGCCAACAAAACCGGAAGAGGTCGCCAGCCTCATCGCATTCCTTGCGTCCGACCGAGCTGCGGCGATCACCGGCACCGACTACACGATTGACGGTGGGACCGTGCCGACTGTGTAGCGATCGGGCAACGCCGCCCTGCGAGGTACTTCGCCTTGCAGGGCGGCGCAAAGCCACATGGCCGAGGCGAGGTCGATCGTCTAGATCACGCGGGATTTTTAACAAGCCTTTAGAAAGAGAGATGATGAGCGTTACCAAAAGAAGAAGAACTCTTGCGACGATCGCGGCAGCGGCAGCTATGACTGCTGCGATGGCAGCATCTGCCCCTGAGGCGGCGTCGCAAAGCCAGACTGTCCGAAATGTCGTGCTGGTCCACGGAGCGTTTGCCGACGGTTCGGGATGGCGCGGCGTGTACGAAGAGCTGAAGAAACGCGGCTTTCAGGTGACAATCGTCCAGAACCCGCTCACGTCGCTTGATGACGATGTCGCCGCCACCAAGCGTGCGCTCGATCGAGCGAGCGGTCCCACCATTCTTGTTGGCCACTCCTGGGGCGGAACCGTGATTACGGAAGCGGGCGTCGATGCAAAAGTGGTGGGGCTTGTCTATGTCTCTGCGCTCTCGCCTGATGCCGGAGAAACGACGGCTCAGCAATATCAAGGTTTTGCGCCGGCATCGCAGTTCGTCATCGACAAGGCAGCAGATGGTTTTGGCTTTGTCAGCCTCGAGAAGTTCAAGTCCGGCTTTGCTCACGACGTCAGCGATGCAGACGCGGCGTTCATGCGGGACTCGCAAGTGCCGATCAACGTGTCGGCCTTCGGCACCAAGCTGAAGAACGCAGCGTGGCGGTCCAAACCGAGTTGGGCGGTCATCGCCACTGAGGACAGGGCGTTCGACCAGGCGATGCTGCAACATATGGCAAAGCGCATCGGCGCTGATGTCACCACGGTTTCGGCCAGTCATGCGCTTTTCATGACGCAGCCCAAAGTCGTCGCCGACGTGATAGAAAAAGCTGCGAAAAGCACATCGAAATAACGCATCCAGCATCGTGCCAACGAATGGGACGGCATCATGTGCCGCTCCCATTTTTATTGCTTCCCGTCGCGAGCGCTGCAGACAGAGAGCGGCGATGAATCGCTGCGCGTGCAGGCGGCTCCACCGATGATCGCGTGTCGACACTGACGCATCACAAAAAGTTTTGAAGACGACGGCGTAGCGTCTGGTCTTCGCCGATATCCCAACGGCTGCAAAATAATACCTAATTGAATCAGACCATTGGCCCGTCGCGCCGCGCTCCTGACGGGCAGCCGGGGCCCGACCTTGCCCAAATCTAAATATGATAGATTTGATAATATTGTTGAATATGAAACCTAAGCCCTTTATCAGGCGGGCCTCGTCACCAGCTCATCGACGGAGGTCAACCAGATGAACGACACAACGCGGCTCACACAGCTCCACCAGGCAACACCAAGCAGCGCTTCTCTCGCGACACAAACCAGCGCCGCATTCGACTTCATCGTCTGCGGCGCCGGATCCAGCGGATCGGTCGTTGCGGCAAGACTCGCTGAAGGCGGCAACGCGCGCGTGCTGCTGCTCGAAGCCGGCGGCGACGACAATTGCGACGCCGTCTCGGAGCCGTCGATGTGGCCGAGCAATCTCGGCAGTGCGCGGGACTGGGGATTCATGGGCGAGCCCGCAGCAGGGCTCGGCGGCCGACGGCTTCCGCTCAGCATGGGCAAAGGCCTCGGCGGCGGCTCGAGCATCAATGTGATGGTGTGGGCGCGTGGCCACAAAGAAGACTGGGAACACTTCGCCGCGGAAGCGGGCGATGATGCATGGGGCTACAAGTCAGTGCTCGGCTACTATCGCCGGATCGAGGATTGGCGCGGCGCGCCGGATGCGCTGCGACGCGGAAGCGGCGGCCCGGTCTATGTGGCGCAGCCGGACGCCCCGCAGCCGATCGCGCGGGCTTTGGTGAGTGCCGCCGGCCTCATGGGCATTCCGGTTTTCGACAGCCCCAACGGCGAGATGATGGAGAGCGCAGGGGGCGCGTCGATCGCGGAGCTGCGCATTCGGGATGGCAAGCGGGAGTCGGTGTTCCGCTCTTACGCCTACCCGGCGCTGGCGCGATCGAATCTCACCGTCCTGACCGATGCGCTGGTCACGCGGCTGCTGTTCGATGGCAAGAAGGTCATCGGTGTCGAAGCTCTGGTCAATGGCGAGCGCCGGAAGTTTCGCGCGCGATGCGAGACGGTGCTGTCGCTTGGTGCCGTCCATACGCCCAAGGTCCTCATGCAGTCGGGCATCGGCCCGCGCGATGAGTTGAAGGCCCACGGCATCGCTGTTGTCCAGCATTTGCCCGGCGTCGGCCGCAACCATCAGGATCATCTCGCTTTCGGGTGCACCTGGGCCTATCGCAAGCCTGAAGGCGTCGGCGGCGGTGGCTGCGAAGCGACACTTTACTGGAAAAGCGATTCCCGTCTGCTTCAGCCGGATATCGTTCAGTGCCAGCTCGAATTCGCGGTGCCCTCGCCCGCTGAGGCGGAGATCGCGACACCGGAACATGGCTGGACCATGTTCGCCGGGCTTGCCCAACCAAAAAGCCGTGGCCGGTTGCGGCTCTCCGGGCCTGACCACACCGATCCCATTCTCATCGAGCCGAACGCACTGAGCGCGCCCGAGGATCTGGCCGCTGCAATCGCGGCCGTGGAGTTGTGCCGCGAGGTCGGCAACAACGAGGCATTCGTTCCGCTGATCCAGAGCGAGGCAGCCCCGGGTCCACGCGACCATGCGGGATTGATCGATTTCATCCGGAAATCGGCGGTCACCTATTGGCACCAGTCCTGCACGGCGAAGATGGGACGCGACAGCATGTCCGTGGTTGATCGCGAGCTAAAGGTCTACGGCATCGACGGCCTGCGCGTCGCCGACGCTTCGATCATGCCGCGTATCACGACCGGAAACACGATGGCGCCGTGTGTCGTCATTGGAGAGCGGGCTGCCGACATGATCCGGGAGCAGCATGGCTTGTCGCATGCGCAAAGCGACGCAGGCGCTCATCGCGGCTGACTTTACTGAGCCGGCCAAAAACATCGTGTCGTGGCGCCGGTCGCAGCGCGCCACGAATTCCCCAGTGAACATGATCAGCCACTTGTTCGCCAGTGATGGCGCAAGGTGGGTACAGAGAATGAATATGAACGCTACCACACGTCTCGACGTCAAAACGTCTCATGGCAGAATCGCTGTCGAAACAAGAGGAGCAGGCTTTCCCGTCGTTTTCATTCACGGGAATTCGGCATGCCGCGCGGTGTTTCAGAAGCAGATCACGTCGCCGTTGCTGGACGGCTACCATCTGATCAGCTTCGATCTGCCCGGCCATGGCGATTCAGAAGATGCCCTGGATCCCGAACGGACTTACTCACGTCCGGGCCTCGCCCATCTGGTGATCGAGCTTCTTGGTGAGCTCAACATCAACTATGCGGCGATTGTCGGTGCCTCGCTTGGCGGGCATATCGCGATCGAAATACTCGCCCGTTCGGGCATTTCACGCGGGCAGTTCCTGATGGGAACGCCGGCATTGGGAGAAAATTTTGCGGAAGGATTCATCGGAAAGCCGCTGAACGGTCTGGCATCCAGAGGCGAGCTGACGTCAGAAGAGGCGCAGGAATTTGCCAAAGTTGTATTTGGCAGCGACTTCGAACCCTTCATGCAGAAGGCCATCGAACGCGCCGATAGGCAGTTCAGAAGCAGGCTATTTGCTGCAGCGAGAAAAGGCGCAGGCGTCAATCAACGCGCGGTGATCGAACTAACAAATGTGCCAACCGCAATCGTAAACGGCGAGAATGATGCAATCATCAATCTCGATTATGTCGATGGCGTTCGCTATGGCAACCTTTGGCGAGAAAAATGCTTCCGCATCCCGCATGCGACCCATTCCCCGTTCTGGGAGGTCCCCCATATCGTCAATCGCCTGCTGTCCGAGTTCCTGAAAGAGCTGACGGGAAGGCGAAGCGATTAGCCGGTCGGTAGAGCGCAGGCGCGGGGAGTTCGAATGGGGAGCGCGGTGCAGCTCCGAAGCCGAATTAGCCTTGCTGCGATCTTCGCCGCATCCACTCATAACGCCTCCAATGGGAGACTCGATAGAGATCTCCATTGGTTTCAACGAATATCGGACAAATCAAATGCGTATACTTATCGTAGGGGCCGGCATCGCCGGCCTGGCTATGCACCGCGCACTGGCTCAGCGCGGTTTCCAGGCCCGGATTGTCGAGCGCAATAACTTTGCTGGTGTCGGTGGCGCTGCGCTGTTTCTACCCGGCAACGGGGTGAGGGCTCTCGGTGAACTCGGACTGCGCGACGCGCTGCTGGATATCTCGCATCCGATTGCTTACCAGCGTTTCTACGATGAAGACGGGAATCTCCTGAATGAAATCGATACGAGTTCATTCTGGGGCGATGTCGCACCGTGTCGATCCATGAAGCGTTCGGCGCTCTGGGATCTGCTCAAGGAAGGGGTGGATGACAGCCTCATTCAGCACCGGCGTATCCTGAATATCAGCAGCGATCGCTACTGTAGTCGCGTGGCATTTCAGGATGGTGGTGTGGAACAATATGATCTGGTCATCGGCGCTGACGGCGTCAATTCCACGGTGCGCCAGTCCGTCTTCCCCGACGCCGCATCGCCCGTCTATGTGGGAAACGTGTGCTGGCGCTTTATCGTGCCGAACATCTGCAACATCAATGAATGGACATTGATGCTTGGCGCCACGAACAGCCTTCTCGCCAAGCCGGTGTCATCGTCCGAAATGTACGTCTACGCCGATATGTCGGCCGACGATGCGCATCGCAAAATATACTCGCCATCGACACCCCTGAAACCATTGTTTCGGGACATCGCGGGTCCTCTTTATCCCGTTCTCGATCTGTGCGCGAAGGCGAGGGTTCACTATGGAGAACTCGTGAGCCTGCAGTTGAACAGCTTGTGCCGGAATCGCGTCGCTCTTGTGGGCGACGCAGCGCACGCATCGCCGCCGAGTATGGCTCAGGGTGCCAGCATGGCGGTCGAAGATGCCATCGTTCTAGCCCATGAACTTGCAGAGACGTTATGCGTTGACACGGCGCTCCTGCGATACGAAACACGCCGTAAAAAGCGCGTTGATTGGGTTCACCGCCAGTGTGCCGCCCGCGACAAAATGCGTCGCTTCCCCCGCAAATTGAGAAATGCCCTGTTGCGTTTCGCGGGCGGGCGTCTTTACCGGCGATCTTACGGCCTTCTCACAGGCCCCATTTGAGCCTGTTGTGCACGGGGGGCTAACAGGCGTTTGCTGGCGAGCCGATGCATCTGAGGTTGCGTTCGCTCGTCAGAATTGAGATGCCGGTGACCGGCCGATGCTATTGGTGCGAATGTCGCGTCCGAATCCCGGTGTTCTGACGACCCTCTCGTCTCAATTTTATTGCGAATTAGGCATTCCCGAATATGTATGGTCCACACAGTGGATGATGATGTGAAAGATATTCTGACGACGGCGGAGGCCGCCCAGCTGCTGGGCATATCAACCCGTACCGCCCAGCTCTGGGTCGAAAGCGGGCAGCTTCTCTCGTGGAAAACGCCGGGGGGGCATCGGCGGATACCGCGCCAGGCTGTGTTCGATTTGATCGAGCGTCCTGTGCAGCAGCAATCGGGTATCAGGGCCCACGCAATCATTTTGGCGGCCGGGGGACGTGGCGACGGGTGGCGGAGTGCCGGTCTTCCCGGCTTGGGCCTGCTCCTTCATGTTGCGGAAGGCCTTCAGCAGGTCCGTGAGTGGCTCACACTCACGCCGCCAATGCTGATCGTTGTTGAACACGCCGACGAAGGCGAGCGCAAAAAGCTAGTCGCTTCGCTCTCCAACGATGGTCGTTTCGCACAAACGACGATCGTCAGTCTCACGATGACAAGGTCTGGTACCCCCGTTTTGCGCGAGCCACAGCGTGTCCAGCTGGGAATGTTGCCCGATGCCGCTGCGACAAGCGCAGCCGTCGTCGAACACTTGATGAAGACCGGGCGTCACGATCTCGATTTTGCATTTCGAACGCCCTGGAACGAACGCGCCCGACTGGCGGCAGTGAGAGACTCGGGGTTGCTTGGATCCGCGCCTGATCCAGGTTTTGATAGACTGGTCCGGTTGGCGGCCCATGCCATTCGGGCGCCGATCGCGATGTTTACACTCGTGACGCAAGATGAGCAGTGGTTCAAGTCGCGGACCGGTTTTGATGGATCCACTACGCCGCGTGACTGGGCGTTCTGTAACGAAACGCTCGTTGCCAATGATCTGACTGTCATCGAAGATCTGTCGAAGGCACCTCAGTTTTCGCAGAACCCCACGATAGCCCAGCCGTACGGCTTTCGTTTCTATGCCGGCGCGCCCGTTCGCGACCCTCTCGGCTTTGCTCTGGGTTCGACATGCGTGATTGATGTGAAGCCGAGAAGATTGAGCGCGAATGAACGGGAAGCGCTCGGCACCATCGCCGATGCGGCATCCAACTTGATCCGCTTGAGAGCTCTTGAGCGCGAGATCAGCTAATCCGAGCGTAAGTGCGCTTGCAGTTCGTAGAATTCACGATCTGATGATTTCTGGAAATTCCGTCAACCCACTGGCCTTTGTCAGCTGACGACCTAGCTTCGATTTGCCCCGGCCGGATTCAAGCTTCCACGTCTAGAATTGAGAATGGCCGCTTATGGCGCAAAGCGGACCTTCATTCGTAAATCCGAGCCCTTGTGGAGGGGGGGCGTTGGTGCAGGCCGTGATTGCAGATCGCTGATACGCCCGATGCCTCCAGGCTCCGGATCTCTTCGAAGAGCTTGAGGTAGAGGTCCGGATCTCGCGTATTGCGTGAGCCTGTATTGCGATCGAGATTTTAACGGCTGGAAGCGTCTTGGCTCCGATCTCAACCCGTGTGCAGGGCGCCTGGCGAGCTCGGCCATCGGGGTTGTACGGGCGATGTGGACGTCCGGCCTTCCGTGCTGCTACTTGTTCGGTCGCATTCATCTCGATCGTTTGTCCGGGCCCCGTTTCGCATGCAGAATTCCACTGGCCAGAGGAGACGGGTGTCGCTCGCGGGCATCCGTCTTGACCGGGCTTCGTCAGTGGCATTGCCCCAGCAAATCGCGGCGCAGATGCGCGACGGGATTCTGCACGGAACGCTGCCGGCGGGCACCCAGTTTCTCGGTTCGCGGGAGATTGCGCGCGAACTCGGTTGCTCGCGCATGGTGGTGCTGAGTGCCTGGGACATCCTCTACGCCGAAGGCTATCTGGAATCCATGCCGCGCGGCGGTGTCTCGGTCGCTGCTGTCAGCCGCAACGCGGCATCACCGGCGGGCGCGTCTGCGGATACGTCTCGTATCGCCGGTCCCATCTCTCAGCGCTGGCAGTCGCTGATTGGCTTCACCTACGAGACCAATTGGGCGTCCGATTTCAGCCCCGGTGCGCCCGATATCTCGACCTTTCCGTTCGGCGACTGGGCTCGGTTGCTGCGCCAGACGTCGCTGCACCCCGACAAGGAGGAATGCCTCGATTTGTCCCCCGCCGGGCTTCCCGAACTTCGGCGCGAGATCGCGGATTTCCTCGGCGCGGTACGTGGTCTCGTCTGCACGCCTGAGCAGATCGTCGTGACCTCGGGCACGTCCAGCGCGCTCGACCTGTGCAGCCGCATGATCCTCGATCATGGCGACGAAGTCTGGGTGGAGGAACCGGGCTTCGTCGAGGCGCAGTGGTCGCTGACGGCGGCAGGCGGTAAATTGGTGCCGATACCGGTGGACGACAAGGGGCTATGCGTCACCGAGGGCATTCGCCGCGCGCCGAATGCGAAGCTGATCGTGGTGACGCCGTCGCATCAATATCCGCTCGGCGTCAGCATGGGGTTGGAGCGGAGGCTGGAATTGCTTGACTGGGCCAATCGCAACGACGTCTGGATTGTCGAGGACGACTACAATTCCGAGTTCCGGCATCAGGACAGTATGATCGCCTCGCTGAAGTCGCTCGACCGCGAGCAGCGCGTGATCTATCTCGGCACTTTCTCCAAGATCATGATGCCGAGCTTGCGCCTGGGTTACATCGTCGCGCCGGAGCGCTTCGTCGAAATCTTCACCAAGGGCCGTGCGCGCATCGACGTGCACAGTTCCGGCATCGGCCAGCGCGCCCTGGCCGAATTCATGCGCGAGGGCCATCTGCTGCGCCATCTCCGCCGCATGCGAAAAGTCTATGCGGAGCGGCAGAAGGCCCTGATGGATGCGATCCGTCAGTATTTGCCTGATGATCTCAGCGTCGCTCCCTGTGCAACCGGTCTTCATCTGGTCGCTCTGTTCACCGAGCGCCTGAAGGCACGGATGAGCGATGTGGAGGCGGCCCGGCTGTTGAAGCAAGGGGGTCTCCACGTGCAGCCGCTATCGCAGAACCATCTGGAGACGCCGATCTATGCCGGTCTCGTGTTGGGCTACGGTCGCCTCAAGCCCACCGATGCGACGCGCCTGATCGCGAAAATGGCGCAGATTCTCGGTGTGGAGGCATCTGCAGCAAAAAAATAATCCGATCCGCCATATGCGTTTCCCGGCAATGGCCGCGCGCCTGCGAATTGGTCAGTCTTCGGCTGGTAGCTCCGGGCTGCCGCAGAGGCGCGATCGCGTCGAACCATTGACGGCGCGACAACTGCTGCACATCCTGCATCTGAATGGATCGTCGCGCAGATGAGATCGTTGCTGCATTCGCGTGCAGCGCTTGCACTGTAACCAAGCACCTTGGCGTCTCGCTCGCGCGCTACAATGCGTCCGGCAATCTGGCCTAGTCGTTTCCAGCGAGTCTGGCTCTATCCCGATGCGCGCGATGCGCCAAGATTTTGCAGAACGAGGTTCGACAGGGGACGGTGGCAGATGATGGCTGATCGCGGGCGTTTGTTGAGATTGACGGGCAGTGTGCTGCTGATGGCGCTCATGCCAACAGCGGTACAGGCGCAGACGCGGGCCGAGACCCTACGCCAGGTGACCGGCAACAATATCCCGACGCTGGACCCCACCACGCCGGGCGCGACGCGTGAGGCCTTTGGCGTCTCGACCAGCATCTATGACCGCCTTGTGGCCTTCGACCGCAAGCGCGACGAAAATGGCGTCTGGGTATTCGACCGCAGCAAGATCCGCGGCGAACTGGCCGAGAGCTATGAGGTCAGCCCGGACGGGCTGAAGATCACCTTCAAGCTGCGCGATACCAAGTGGCACGATGGCACGCCCGTCACCGCAGAAGACGTGAAATGGTCGCTCGATCGTGCGGTCACGGCCAAATCCATTGCCGCAGGGCAAATGGGCACGGGATCGCTGACCAAGGCCGAGCAGTTCGCGATTGTCGATGATCGCACGATCACTGTAACACTACCCAAAGCGGATCGTCTGGCGCTGGCCAATCTCGCCACGCCGCTGGCGCCGATCTTCAACAGCAAGCTCGCGAAGCAGCATGCGACAGCCGAGGATCCCTGGGCTCAGGAATGGTTGAAGACCAACACCGCCGGCTCGGGCGCCTACACGGTCGAGATGTTCAAGCCGGGTGAACAGTTGATCCTGAAGCGCAACGACAACTGGAAGAGCGGCCGTGACGGCAAGCTGCCTTACTTCAAGCGCGTCATCGAACAGACCATCGGCGATCCCGCCACGCGAGCCAATCTGATCGAGAAGGGCGATGCCGACATCGCCACCGATCTGCAGGCCAGCGACGTACCGTCGCTGCAGCAGCGCGGCAAGGTCAAGGTGGAGTCGTCGCCGCAGACCAACGGCTTCACCATGATTGCCTTCAACACGCAGATAGCGCCGTTCGACAATCTCAAGGTCCGTCAGGCCATCGCCATGGCGCTGCCCTATAACGACATGTTCAGCGCAGCAATCTTCAAACGTGGCTTTCCGCTGTTCGGTGCATCGTGGACGGCGCCGCCGAATGGCGACTTCCCGCAGCCGATGCCAGCGAAGACCGATATGGCCAAGGCCAGGCAGCTTCTGGCTGAAGCCGGTTTCGAGAAGGGCTTCAAGACCACTTTCAGCATCAATGTCGGCTCCGCCGCTGTCACCGAGCCGATGGCGGCGCTGCTGAAGGAGGCGCTGGCGAAGCTCAACATCGAGGTCGACGTGCAGAAGCTGCCGGACTCGCAGATGTCGACGCAGATCACCGAGAAGAAGCTGCCGTTCTTCACCGAAGGTTCCACCGCCTGGCTGCCGACCACCGATTACTTCTTCCGCAATTTCTTCACCGGTAACCAGCGCTGGAACTACAGCTCCTGGAATGACGAACTGGTGGTGAAACTGGCCAACCAGGCTCGGTTCGAGCAGGATCAGGCCAAGTATGACGAGATGGGCAAGCAGATGATCGCGCAATACGTCAAGGAAGTTCCGCTGGTGCTCTTGTGGCAGGCTAACCAGGACGCCGTGATGATCCCGCAACTCGATGGCTACACCTACTGGTTTCACCGCCAGGTCGACTTCCGCGATCTCGCCCGCAAGTAAGCGAAGACGAACGACCCGGCGATGTAGCCCTTGTGCTGCATCGCCGGCCCTGAACGAAAGCGGGACCAACGCGCGTGACGAATATCTGGGAAATCGGAACCGACATCGGTGGCACCTTCACCGATATCATCGCCATCCGGCGCGACACGTCAGAGACGCGGATCGCCAAGGTGCCGTCGCGCCCCCACGCGCCGGTGCAGGCGATGCTCGAAGCCATCGAGGCTGTTGGTCTGCGCAAGAGCGACGTGAAGCGCTTCATACACGGGACCACCCGGATCACCAATGCGATCGTCGAGGAGCGTTTGCCCAGGATCGCGCTGATCGCGACGAAGGGATTCGAGGACGTTCTTGAGATCGCGCGCTATCGTCGCCGTGATCTCTATCGCCTGGATATCGCGCCAAAGGCCAAGGCGCTGGTGCCGCGGGAACTGTGTTTCGCTCTGGACGAGCGCCTCGATCATGAAGGTCAGATACTGAAGCCGCTGGCAGAGGCTGAGATCGAACGCTTGATCGCCTGGCTGAAGGAGACCGGCGTGGAAAGCGTCGCCGTCTCGCTGCTGCATGCCTATGCCAATCCCGTCCATGAACAGATGTTGGCCGAGCGGTTGAAGGATATCGTCCCGCATGTCTCGCTGTCGCATGAGATCAATCCCGAAGCGCGCGAATATGAGCGCACGTCATCGACGGCGTTCAATGCGGCGGCGATGCCGATTGCGGTGGAATATCTGAGCGAGCTTGAAGGGCGTCTGCCCATCGGTCCGGGCCTGCAGGTGTTTCACTCCGCCGGTGCGATGATCCCGATCTCGGCCGTCAAGCGCCGTCCACTGGTGATGGCGATGTCCGGTCCGGCCGCCGGCGTTGCGGCCTCGGTCAGCATTGCGCGCCAGCTCGAGAAATCCCGCGTGCTCACTTTCGATATGGGCGGCACGACGACCGACGTCTGTCTGATTGTCGATGGCCAGGCAGAGATGGCCGACGGCAAGATGCTTGGCAATCGCCCGCTGCGTCAGCCGATGCTCGCGGTGCATTCCATTGGCGCCGGCGGTGGCTCCATCGTGCGCGCGGGCGCAGGCGGTCTGACCGTCGGGCCGGAAAGTGCCGGCTCCGAACCGGGCCCAGCCTGCTATGGCCGTGGCGGCACCAAGCCGACCATCACCGATGCCAATGCGCTGCTCGGCTATCTCAACCCCGAAACCAAGCTCGGCGACCGCATCGGCATCGATGTCGACGCTGCAGCCCGCGTGATCGAGCCGATCGCGCAGGGCCTCGGGCTCAGCCTTACCGAGACCGCGCTCGGCATCATCCGCGTCGCGAATGCCACCATGGCGCGGGCACTGCGCCGCGTGACAGTGGAGCGCGGCATCGATGGTCGCGACTGCACGCTGCTGGCGTTTGGCGGCGGCGGCCCGATGCATGCGGCGGGTCTCGCCGAACTCTACGGGATCACCGAGATCGTGGTGCCTGCTGCCTCCAGCGCCTTCTCCGCGCTGGGATGTCTGACTGCGGATTTCAGCTTCCTGCAGCAGCAGACGTTGCGCGTGGCGCTGGACGGCATCGATCTGGCCAAGGTCACGCAGCGCATCGAAGCGCTGGTCGAGCAGACCCTCGTGCCTTTGCTCGCGAATGCGATCCCGCACGACTCCATCCAGATCGAACTGGTCGCGCTGATGCGCTATGCCGCACAGGCCGATGCGATCCCCGTGCCTTTCACGATGCCGCTCGATGCTGAAAAATTGCGGCAGGACTTTCTCGTCAAGCATCGCGAGTTGTTCGGCTACGCGACCAACGAAAGCTGCGTGATCGAATCCGTCCGTGCGCAGGCGCGGCAACCCTCGACCACCGAAGTCAGCCGTCCAAAGACGGCGCTGCGCACCATGGCGACTCCCAGGCGCCGCTGTTCGTTCGATGGCGCACTGGATGTGATGACCGATGTGATCGATCGCAGCGCGATGACCGACACCATTATTGGCCCTGCGATCATCGAAGACGCTTGGTCCACCGTGGTGCTGCCACCGCAATGGCAGGCGAAACCGGATGCCAATGGCAACCTCTATCTCGCGAAGGTGATGTCATGAAGCTCGACCCGTTCGCCGTCGAGGTGATCCGCCATGGCCTGTCGGCCGCAGCGGAAGAGATGAGCCTGGTGATGACGCGTTCGGCACGCTCACCGCTATTGCGCGAGGCCGGCGATCTGTCCTCGGCGATCACCGACGCGCACGGCGAACTGGTCGGGCAGGGCCGTGACATCCCCGTGCATCTCGGCGCCATGGCCTATACGATCCGCGAATTACTGAAAGTCGTGCCGGCTGCGACGCTGAGCGAAGGCGATGTGCTGATCTACAATCTAGGCGCGCTCGGCGGCAATCACCTCAATGACGTCAAGGTGGTGCGCCCGGTATTCTTCGAGGGTGACATCGTTGCCTTCGCCGTCAGCCTCGCGCATTGGCCGGATATCGGCGGCACCTGGCCTGGCAGCTATCTCGCCAAGGCCATCGACACCTTTCAGGAAGCACTACGGATTCCGCCGATCAAGATCGCCACGGCAGCGGGTGTCAGCGATGCCATCGTTCAGTTCCTCAAGGTCAATGTCCGAGATCCGGAATCCTGCGAGGGCGATCTGCTCGGCCAGATCGCCTGCACGCTGGCCGGCGAAAAGCGCATCGTCGAATTGTGCAAGCAGCACGGCAAGGCAATGTTCGTGGCGGCGCTGTCGCGGCTGCACGATCTCTCCGAAGCCGAGATGCGCGAAGCCATTCTCGGGCTACCTGACGGCGTCTATGAAGGCGAGGATTTTCTCGATGACGGCGGCCCGGGCGACGAGCCGGCGCGTATCCATGTCAAGATCACCATCAAGGGCGACGAAGCGACGTTCGATCTGTCCGGCAGCTGCGACCGGGTCTCGAATTTCTGCAATACGACGTCCTTCATTGCGAAATCCGCGGTGGCCTATAGCGCGCGCATCATGAGCGGGCGCGATATGCAGCAGAATGGCGGCGCGTTGCGTCCGCTCACCATCATCACCCGGCCGGGCTCGATCTTCGAACCCGGTCTCACCGCACCGGTGGCGGCAGGCAATCACGAGACTTCGCTGCGTATCGTCGATGCGATCTTCCTGGCCATGCAGGACGTGATTCCGGAGCGGCTGTCGTCGGGCGGCGCCACCACGTCCGGTATGCTCTCTTTCGCCGAGCCGCGGCAGGATGGCTCCTGGAAGATGCTGTACGAGGTCCATGCCGGCGGCGAGGGCGCGCGGCATAACCGCGCCGGCTGCGCTGCGACCCGCGTGCACCTGACGAACACCTCCAACACGCCGGCCGAGGCCATCGAGGCCAACTACAATATTCGCGTCGAGCAGCAGGCGATCCGCTGGGGCTCCGGCGGAGCAGGCGCATATCCGGGCGGTGATGGTGTCGTGCGCAGCTACCGCATCCTTGCCCCGAGCATGCATCTGACCAGTTGTGTCGAGCGCAAGCTTATTCCCCCGTTCGGCCTGAAGGGCGGCGCACCCGGCAAGACCGCACGCCTCACGCTCACGCGCGGCGGCGAAGAGATCGATGTCGAGGGCAAGTCGAACCTCGTGCTGCAACGGGATGATATCATCACCATCGAGATGTGCGGCGGCGGCGGCTATGGCCGCGCATGATGCACCTCCGCAAGGACAAAAAGGATAATCGATGAGCAGACTTTTGCGGACGGGCCTCAATGCCGGCGATAGCGCACCCCTGACGGTGGTTGGCGGCGAAGGTGTGTATTTCCATCTGCAGGATGGGCGTCGCCTGATCGACGGCAGCAACACCGGCGGCGGGCTCGGTCATCGCCACCCGAAAATGGTGGAAGCCATTCGTGCAGCCGCGGATACGCCGGTCGTCAACGAAGGCTGGACCTGGATCGGCCGCGAGAAAGCCGCCGATGATCTGATCAGCACCGCCTTCGCGGGCGAGGAGGACTGGGTCGGCGGCGTGCGCTTCTGCATCAGCGGCAGCGAGGCTAACGACATGGCGCTATCGTTGTGCCAAGCCCTGTCGCAGAAGACGGCATTGGCGACGCGCGAGCGTGCCTATCACGGCCTCGTCGGTCTCTCGCGCAGCATGACTGTGCAGCCGCACTGGCATGGCGGCCTCGCGGTGCAGGCCGGCGGTTCGCGTCTGCCGGCCCCGATGGCGCCGGTGAAGATCCTGCCTGCACCTGACGGGGCGATCTATGGCGCGCCGCTCAGCAACCAGCCGGTCAAGGACGTGCTCGCCGATGCTGGCGCTGTTCTGGCGGATACGGCGGCGACCATCATCGACTACACGCAGGGCGGCAACTATTACGACGGCGACTATCAGGACGAAGTCGCTGATCACGCCGCCAAGGCGAATTCGATCTGGATCGCCGACGAAGTCGTCACCGGCGCCGGACGCTCCGGTCGCTGGTTCGCGTTCCAGGGCGCGCAGAGTCGTCCGGATATCGTGACCATGGGCAAGTCGCTCGGCGGTGGTGCTGCGGCGGTCGCGGCCGTGATCGTCTCCAAGAAGATCGTCGAGCAGCTCACGGGATCGAGCTGGCAGAACTACGGCACGCTCCGTGGCCATCCGATCAGCATGGCCGCCATCAGCGCCTATCTGAATGTGGTGACCGAGGAGGATATCCTCGCGCGGGTGCGCACGATGGAAGCATTCTTCACCAAGCGTCTGCTCGAAATTGCGCGTAACCATCCGAGCGTCAGCCGCGTTGCAGGGCAGGGCCTGCACTGGACCGTCGAACTGCACGGGCCCGACTGGCGCTCATGGGCTGCCGACACCATGGAGAATCCGATCGCCTCGCGTGTCGCTGCGCGGGCGATGGAAGCCGGCGCCGTGATCGGCACCAGCGGCGAGCAGACCTCGCTGTTCCTGGCGCCGCCGCTGATCATCAGCGAGCAGGATGCCGAGCGGCTGCTCGCAGCGCTCGACCATGGACTCAAACTTGCCGATGAGGAACACGAGCGTTCCGGCGGCCTCAACTGACACACGACAACAGAGACGTGAAGATGCAAGACGAACAGGACATCCGCGCCGTCATCGCCGGCTATTTCGAAGCGCTGTATCACGGCGATGTCGCCGGCTTCCGTCGGGTGTTGCACCCGCAGGTGCGGCTATCCTCGGCAACCGATGGCACGCTCGTCAATCTCGATCTCGAAACCTATATGGGCATGGTTGCCGCGCGCGGCCGTCATCGGCGTCGCGGGGCGACCCGCGCGAGGACGAGATCGTGAGCGTGTCCGTGGCATCGCCGACTACGGCCCATGCCCGCGTCAAGGACATGTATCTGCCGAAGCGCTTCGTCAACGAACTCTCCTTCATCAAGATCGATGGCCGCTGGCAGATCATCGCCAAGGTCTGGCACTTCTTCGCCTGATTAATTGCTGAAATGTACCTGTCAGGAGGCTTGCCGTGAGTGACGTCTCTCCGTTCTGGCCACCCGGCGAGCCGCACACGCTGCCTTTGCCCGAGGGCGTCCTCTACGATGCGCTGGTGCGGGCGGCGACGGCGCGGCCGGATCATCCGGCCACGCTGTTCTACGGCGGAGTGCTCACCTACGCGGAATTGTTACGGCAGGTCGATGCGCTCGCCGGCTATCTGCAGAACATCTGCGGGGTGAAGCGCGGTGATCGCGTGATGGTAGCGCTGCAGAATTCGCCGCAATATGTGATCGCGTATTACGCCGTCATGCGGGCCGACGCCGTGGTTGTGCCGATCAACCCGATGAACAAGACCGCCGAACTCGACTATATCGCGTCCGACAGCGGCGCCACGGTGGCGATCGTCGGCAGCGATCTCGTCGATGTTTTTGCACCGCTTCTTGGCAACGCCATCAACAGCATCATCGTCGCGCACTATCACGACTATGTACCCGAGACATCGCCTTACACGCTGCCTGCTTGCGTGACGCAAAACGGATCGTGCCCCACGGCGCCGGGTTGGCGCGCCTGGGATTATGTGATCGCTCGCAACGAGACGCCGTCGCCGATGACCGCGACGCCAGCCGATCTCTGCCTGTTCCCTTACACATCCGGCACGACGGGCAAGCCGAAGGCCTGCATGCATCTGCACTCGAGCGTGCTGTTCACGGCAGTGCTGCAGGCGCGCTGGTACCGGCTCGGTGGCGACGACGTGCTGACTGGCGCGCAGCCGTTCTTTCATGTGGCGGGCATGCAGGGCTCGATGAATGCGGCGATCTCGGTCGGCGCGACGCTGATGCTGATGGCGCGCTGGGATAAGGACCTGATCCCTGATCTGTTCGAGGCCCATGGCGTTACCTTCTGGAACGCGGCGCCGACCATGATCGTCGACGTGCTCTCCAGCCCGACATTTCGTGAAGCGTGTTTTGCGAAGCTCAAGGTCATCACCGGCGGCGGCGCGGCAATGCCGGTGGCGGTGGCCGAACGGTTGAAGACCCGCTTTAGCCTCGAATTCGTCGAGGGCTACGGCATGACCGAGACCATGTCGCCGACCCACATCAATCCGATGGAAGCGCCGAGGCGGCAGTGCCTCGGCATCCCGGTGCATCAGACGGATGCGCGGATCATCGATCCAGACACGCTGACCGAGCTCGGCAGTGACGCAATCGGCGAGATCGTGGTCAACGGCCCGCAGGTGCTGCAAAACTACTGGAACAAGCCTGAAGCGAACGAGACCGCATTCGTCACGCTGGGCGGCAAGCGCTTCCTGCGCACCGGCGATCTCGGCTATCGCGATCGTGACGGCTATTTCTTCGCGGTCGACCGGCTGAAGCGGATGATCAATGTCAGTGGCTTCAAGGTGTGGCCGGCGGAAGTCGAGTCCATCATGTATGGCCATCCCGCCATCAAGGAGTGCTGCATCATCTCGACGCCGGACAGCTATCGCGGAGAGTCGGTGAAGGCGCTGGTGGTGCTGCATGATGCGGCCAAATCGTCGACAACGGCAGACGAGATCATCGGCTGGGCGCGCGGCGCCATGGCCAATTACAAGACGCCACGCTCGGTGGTGCTGGTCGACAGCCTGCCGCGCTCGGAAAGCAACAAGATCAGCTGGCGGTCGCTGCAGGAAGCGGAGTGGACATGACGACAGCAACCTCGCCAGCGGCCGAGCTTGGTCCCGAAGGACAGTTCTGGACCCATCTGCGCGCGGGCAGACTGATGATCCAGCGTTCGCGCTCGACCGGCGAATATGTGTTCTATCCGCGCCTGATCGCGCCCCGCAGCGGCGCAGACGATCTCGAATTCGTCGAAGTTAGTGGCTTCGGCACGGTCTATTCGACCACCATCATGCGGCGGCCCGCGAAGCACGGCGGCGACTACAATGCCTGCGTCGTCGAGCTCGACGAGGGCGTCCGCATGCTTAGCCGCGTCATTGAGTGCGCGCCGGATGAGGTTCATATCGGTATGCGCCTGCAGGCCGTGATCGCGCCGGTGGATTTCGGCACCTATGCCAATAGCGAGCAGCCCATCGTGCTGTTTCGTCCCGTGGGAGCCGCGCCATGACCGCATCCTCGTTGCGTGGCAAGAGCGCCATCGTCGGTATCGGCACCTACGGCCTCGGCCGTGCGCCGGGGATGTCGGCGATGGATCTGATGGCGGGCGCCACTGCACGCGCGGTCGCCGATGCGGGTCTGCAGTTGAAAGACATCGATGGCATCTGCGGTGGCACGCTGTATCACATGTTCCCGACGCTCTCGATGGGTGAGTATCTCGGCATCCGCCCGAAATGGGCTTGCTCCGACATGACCGGCGGCTCGTCCTTCCTGTCGCATCTCCTGCAGGCGACCATGGCCATCGAGGCAGGGCTCTGCGCCACGGTGCTGATCGCCTATGGCTCCAACCTCAAAGGGGCCGGCACCTTCGGCATCCACGAACTGCCGACCTTCGAGAAAGTCTACGGCCTGATGTCACCGCTGCCCGGCTACGCGATGTGCGCCGCGCGGCACATGTATGAATACGGCACCACGCGCGCGCAGATGGCGGAAGTTGCCGTGGCCGCGCGGCAATGGGCGCAGCTGCATCCCTATGCGACGATGAAGGCACCGCTGACCATCGACGACGTGCTGGCATCGCCACTGGTGGCCGATCCGCTCTCGCGGCTGGATTGCTGTCTGATGAGCGATGGTGGTGCGGCGGTCATCGTCACCAGTCCCGATCGTGCGAAAGCGCTGAAGCACAAGCCGGTCTATTTCCTCGGCGGCGCCGGGGCGAGCTGGAGCCGCGAGGTCTCGCAGATCCCGGATTTCTGTACGACGCCGACGGCCGAATGCGCGCCGCGCGCGTTCGAGATGGCGGGCATCACCACGGCTGATGTCGATGTATTGCAGCTCTACGACGCCTTCACCATCAATGTCATCATGTTCCTGGAAGACATGAGGTTCTGCAAGAAAGGCGAGGGCGGCGCGTTTGTCTCCGGTGGTCGGATCGCGCCGGGCGGTGCTCTGCCGGTCAATACCAATGGTGGTGGATTGTCGTTTGCGCATCCAGGCATGTATGGGCTGTTCACGCTGATCGAAGCGACGGAGCAATTACGCGGCAATGCCGGCGCACGACAGATCGCGGATGCCGAGATCGCGATCGCTCATGGCAATGGTTGCACCTTCTCGCATGAATTTACGGCCGTGCTTGGCGGCGCCAACACGCTGTAATGACAGATCTGTTGATGTTCACACTTTGTGGATAATGGGTGATCTGGCCCGCTAGTGTCTGCAGACTGCGAATCTGCAGCGTGACCGCGGACTGTCTCAGATGCAGTTTTTTGGCCGCAGCCGTGACCGAGCGATCGCGGTGAACGGCGGTCAGCGCGCAACTGGCGACGGATCAATTCCCGCGGAAACCGGCTCACCAGCCTCGCAACCTCTATAAGGAAAACTTTGCTCCGGCCAAAGATAAGAATATTTTACTAATTCTACAAACTGGGATGTTGTTGGTGCGCGGACGGCCGAACGGCACGACGCTTTGAAAATGGCCCCGCAGAGGGCAGCGATGAGGGAACGGCTATGGATGAACGCGTGACATTGCGTTCGCATCTCGATCGCGCGGGGGCGAAGACGCCAAACCGGCTTGCGATCGCCGCCGTGATCGAGGGAATCGCCGCCGCATCCATCGAACTTGCCGACCTTATTGCCGACGGCCCGCTGGCCGGCATTACCGGTCGTCTCAGCGGCGTGAATTCCGACGGCGATGCGCAGAAGGACATCGATCTTGTCGCGGACAGGATAATGCGCCGCGCGCTGCTCGTGACCCCCGTCGCCGCGATTCTGTCGGAAGAGGCAGAATTGCCCGAAATCCTCGATGTCGCCGCGCCGCTCTGTGTCGCGATCGATCCGCTGGATGGCTCCGCCAATCTTGAGAACAACATCTCGGTCGGCACCATCTTCTCGATCCGTCCGCGCGGTAACGATGTGGTTTCCACCTTCTTCGAGCCCGGCACAGCCCAATGCGCCGCGGGCTTCGTGGTCTACGGTCCCCAGACCACGTTGGTGCTGGCGCACAACGGGCGCGTCGATATCTTTATTCTCGACCGCCGCGCACGTGAATTCCTGCTTGTCGCACAAGGCGTCAGGATTGCGCCCAATACGCCGGAATTCGCCATCAACGCGTCGAACCGGCGGCACTGGCACGGTCCGGTGCGGACCTATATCGACGAATGCCTGGCCGGCATTGGTGGCGACGGCGGTGCCGATTTCAACATGCGCTGGATCGGCTCGCTGGTCGCCGAGTCACTTCGCATTCTCGTCCGCGGCGGCGTGTTCCTTTATCCGGCCGACGCGCGCCCCGGATACCGCGAAGGGCGCCTACGCCTTTTATACGAAGCGCACCCGATGGCGTTGGTCATGGAGTGGGCCGGAGGCTCCGCAACCACCGGCCGTCGCCGCATCCTCGAAGTTTCGGCGCGAACACCGCACCAGCGCGTGCCGCTGATCATGGGCTCGATGCGCGGCGTTCGCGACGTTGCCGCCATTCACGAAGGCATCGAACCGATGTTCGACAATAGCGACGCACCGCTGTTTGCGCGGCGCGGCCTGTTTCGCTGAGCCGGGGGCAGAGCAAAATGTCGCGCAGCTATCCCATTATATCGATCACTGGTTCGTCGGGCGCTGGCACCACCTCGGTGAAAAAGACGTTCGAGAACATTTTCCGTCGCGAGAAAGTCGCCGCCGCCTATATCGAGGGCGATGCGTTTCATCGCTACAACCGCGTCGAGATGCGCACGAAGATGCTGGAGGAAGGCGAGAAGGGCAACAAGCATTTCAGCCACTTCAGCCCGGAAACCAACCTGTTCGAGGAGCTGGAGAAAGTCTTCCGCGACTACGGCGAATCCGGCACCGGCACCGCCCGTCATTACGTGCACGACGAGGACGAAGCCAAATTATACGGGGCGGCACCGGGGACCTTTACCGAATGGGGCCCGCTGCCGGAAAAGTCCGACCTGCTATTTTACGAAGGTCTGCATGGCGCTGTGGTGACCGACAAGGTCAATATCGCCCAGCATGCTGACCTCAAGGTCGGCGTCGTTCCCGTCATCAATCTGGAGTGGATCCAGAAGCTGCATCGCGACCGCAAGGATCGCGGTTACACGCAGGAAGCCGTCACCGACACCATCCTGCGGCGGATGCCGGACTATGTGAACTACATCTGCCCGCAATTTGCCGAGACCGACATCAACTTCCAGCGTGTGCCGACGGTCGATACCTCGAACCCCTTCATCGCGCGGTGGATCCCGACGCCGGATGAATCGATGGTGGTGATCCGGTTGAAGAATCCGCGCGGCATCGATTTCCCCTATCTGCTGTCGATGATCCCCAACAGCTTCATGTCGCGCGCTAACTCGATCGTGATTCACGGCTCGAAACTGGATCTGGCGATGCAGCTCATTCTCACCCCGCTGATCCTGCAATTGATGGAACGCAAAAGGCGCACGGCATGAATATTCAGAGTCCCGCTCCCCAGATGGATCACGCGACCGTTCCGCACGCGGATATGGCGAATGCGATTCGCTTTCTCGCGATCGACGCGGTGGAAAAGGCGAAGTCGGGCCATCCCGGCATGCCGATGGGTATGGCCGATGCGGCGACAGTGCTGTTCTCACGCTTCCTCAAATTCGATGCCGCCGATCCGTCCTGGCCAGACCGCGACCGCTTCATCTTGTCCGCCGGCCACGGCTCGATGCTGCTCTATGCGCTGCTGCATCTGACCGGATCGGCGGAGATGACGCTCGATCAGTTACAGTCGTTCCGGCAATGGGGCTCGAAGACACCGGGCCATCCCGAATACGGCCACACCGCGGGCGTCGAGACGACCACCGGCCCGCTTGGCCAGGGTTTAGCCACGGCGGTCGGCATGGCCTTGGCCGAACGCCTGATGAATGCGCGCTTCGGCGACGGTCTCGTCGATCACTACACTTACGTGATCGCCGGCGACGGCTGCTTTATGGAGGGCCTCAGCCACGAGGCGATCTCGCTGGCGGGACATCTGCGGCTCAATCGTCTGATCGTGCTGTTCGACGATAACCAGATATCGATCGACGGCGCGACCTCGCTGTCGTGTTCGGACGATCAGCTTGCGCGCTTCGCTGCATCGGGATGGTCGGCCTGCCGTGTCAACGGCCATGATGCCGAGGCCGTGGCCGCGGCCATTGCACGGGCGCGCGACAACGACTGCCCATCGCTGATCGCGTGCCGCACGGTGATCGGCTTCGGCGCGCCAAATCGACAAGGCAGTGAGAAGGCGCATGGCGCGCCGCTGGGCGCGGACGAGATCGCGAAGACGCGCGACGTGCTGCACTGGCCGCACGCCCCGTTCCACGTTCCCGATGTGGTGGCGCGACAATGGCGCGCGGTCGGGGCGCGCGGACAGACGGCGCATGCGGAATGGGCGGGGCGCGTTGCGCGTCTCGACGGCGCGGTGAGGGATTACTTTCAGGCCGCGCTGAAGGGCCAGCTTTCCAGTGGGTACGAGAATGCGCTGGCCAAGATTCGCGCCCACTTCTCGCAGGAGCGGCCGAAGATCGCCACCCGGCAGGCCTCGCAACTCGTCATCGATGTCATTGCCGGTGTCCTGCCGAATCTGCTCGGCGGATCGGCTGACCTCACCCATTCGAACCTCACGCGCGCCAGGATGCAGGCGCCAATCCAGCACGATGCCTTCGACGGCAGCTACGTCCATTACGGCGTGCGCGAGCACGCCATGGCGGCAGCAATGAACGGCGTCGCTTTGCATGGGGGTCTCATTCCCTATGGCGGCACCTTCCTGTGCTTTGCCGACTACAGTCGCGCCGCGATCCGGCTGGCCGCGTTGATGGGCATCCGCGTCATTCACGTGATGACACACGACTCGATCGGGCTTGGCGAGGACGGCCCGACCCATCAGCCGGTCGAGCACCTGGCTTCCCTGCGCGCGATTCCAAATCTGCTGGTGTTCCGTCCCGGCGACGCCGTCGAGACCGCCGAGGCCTGGGATTGCGCGTTGCGGACGCCCCATGCGCCGTCGGTGCTTTGCCTGTCGCGTCAGGCGCTGCCTGTGTTCCGCGATGGCATCGATTCCACTAACCGGGTCGCGCGCGGTGCCTATGTCGTCATCGAGCCGGAAGGTGGCCGCGACGTCACGCTGATCGCGACCGGCTCCGAAGTGTCGATTGCGATTGTTGCGGCAAAGCTGCTTGCCGATGACGGCATTCGCGCGGCGGTGGTATCGGCGCCGTGTTTCGATTTGTTCCGGCAACAGTCCGGCGACTATCGGGCCGGAATTCTCGGCAGCGCTCCGCGCGTCGGTGTCGAGGCGGCGATCGAAGGCGATTGGGCGCGCTGGCTTGGCGATGGCGGTGAGTTCATCGGCATGACCGGATTCGGGGCCTCGGCGCCTGCGGATGATCTGTATCGCGAATTCGGTATCACCGCCGCGGCGGTCGCAACGGCGGCGATGCGCTGCATTGCCCGCTCGCGCATCGCTGCCGCCGAATGAGTTGTTCGGGACAAGACAACGAAATGGAGGACCTATGGCACGCATTACACTGAGGCAACTGCTCGATCACGCCGCCGAACATGGCTACGGCGTGCCGGCCTTCAACATCAACAACATGGAGCAGGGTCTGGCGATCATGGAGGCCGCCGCCGAGGTCGACGCGCCGGTCATCATCCAGGCCTCGCGCGGCGCACGCTCCTACGCCAACGACATCATGCTGGCGAGGATGATCGATGCGCTGGAGGAGATGCATCCGCAGATCCCGCTATGCCTGCATCAGGACCACGGCAACGAAGAGTCCACCTGCGCCACCGCGCTACAGCACGGCTTTACCTCGGTCATGATGGACGGCTCGCTGAAGGCCGACGCCAAGACCGCTGCTGACTACGATTACAATGTCGACATCACGCGTCGCGTGGTCGATATCGCGCACTGGATCGGCGCCTCCGTCGAAGGCGAACTCGGTATACTCGGTTCATTGGAGCATGGCGGCGGCGAGCAGGAGGACGGCCACGGCGTCGAGGGCAAGGTCAGTCATGACCAGTTGCTCACCGATCCGGATCAAGCCGTCGATTTCGTCCGTGCCACCAAGGTAGATGCGCTGGCGATCGCGATGGGAACTTCGCACGGCGCCTACAAGTTCTCGCGCAAGCCGGACGGCGATATTCTCGCCATGACGGTCGTCGAAGAAATTCACCGCCGGCTGCCGAATACGCATCTGGTGATGCACGGCTCGTCATCGGTGCCGCAGCCGCTGCAGGACATCTTCAATCAATTCGGCGGCGAGATGCCGCAGACCTGGGGCGTACCGGTCGAGGAAATTGTGCGCGGCATCAAGCACGGCGTCCGCAAGGTCAATATCGACACCGACTGCCGCCTCGCAATGACCTCCGCCTTCCGGAAGGTCGCCGCGCAAACCAGAAGCGAATTCGATCCGCGAAAATTCCTGAAACCAGCGATGGACGCGATGCGCGACCTCTGCCGCGAACGCTTCGAACAATTCGGCACCGCGGGCCACGCCGCGAAGATCAAGGTGATTCCGCTGGCCGAAATGGCGAAGCGTTATCGCAGTGGCGCGCTCGACCCGAAGATCGGCAACATCGCGCAAGCTGCTGAGTGAACAGACCTTATTCCATCCGGTGACGCCGGATCCAAACGAGGAGGCCACCATGAATGAACATGCTTCGATCACGATCCGCGGCAAGGATCGCTACAAGTCCGGCGTCATGGAATACAAGAAGATGGGCTATTGGGAGCCCGATTATGTACCCAAGGACACCGACATCATCGCATTGTTCCGGGTGACGCCGCAGGATGGCGTCGATCCGATCGAGGCTTCGGCAGCAGTGGCCGGCGAATCCTCGACCGCGACCTGGACCGTGGTGTGGACCGACCGCCTCACGGCTGCGGAAAAATACCGCGCCAAGTGTTTTCGGGTCGATCCGGTGCCGAATTCGCCCGGCCAGTACTTTGCCTATATCGCCTACGATCTTGACTTGTTCGAGAACGGCTCGATCGCCAACCTATCGGCCTCGATCATTGGCAATGTGTTCGGCTTCAAGCCGCTGAAGGCTCTGCGATTGGAAGACATGCGGCTTCCAGTCGCTTATGTGAAGACGTTCCAGGGCCCGGCCACCGGCATCGTGGTTGAGCGAGAGCGTATGGACAAGTTCGGTCGCCCACTGCTTGGCGCGACTGTGAAGCCGAAGTTGGGTCTGTCCGGTCGTAACTACGGCCGCGTCGTCTATGAGGCGCTGAAGGGCGGGCTCGACTTCACCAAGGACGATGAGAACATCAACTCGCAGCCCTTCATGCATTGGCGCGAGCGTTTTCTCTATTGCATGGAGGCGGTCAACAAGGCGCAGGCAGCGTCCGGCGAGATCAAGGGCACCTATCTCAACGTCACCGCCGGCACCATGGAGGACATGTACGAACGCGCCGAATTCGCCAAGCAGCTCGGCTCCGTCATCATCATGATCGACCTCGTGATCGGCTACACTGCGATTCAGTCGATGGCGAAATGGGCGCGCAAGAACGACATGATCCTGCATCTGCACCGCGCGGGGCATTCGACCTATACGCGGCAGCGCAATCATGGCGTCTCGTTCCGCGTCATTGCCAAATGGATGCGGCTCGCCGGCGTCGATCATATCCATGCCGGGACAGTCGTCGGCAAGCTTGAAGGCGATCCGGCGACGACGCGCGGCTATTACGACATCTGCCGCGAAGACTACAATCCGATGCGGCTCGAACACGGCGTGTTCTTCGAGCAGAACTGGGCCAGCCTCAACAAGATGATGCCGGTCGCATCGGGCGGCATCCATGCCGGCCAGATGCATCAGTTGCTCGATCACCTTGGCGAAGACGTTATCCTGCAGTTCGGTGGCGGCACCATCGGCCATCCGATGGGTATCCAGGCCGGCGCCACCGCCAACCGTGTCGCGTTGGAAGCTATGATCCTCGCTCGCAACGAAGGTCGCGACTACCTGCATGAAGGCGAGGAGATTCTTGCCAAGGCGGCGATGACCTGCACGCCGCTGAAGGCCGCGCTGGAGACGTGGAAGAACGTCACCTTCAACTACGAATCCACTGACATGCCTGACTACGCCCCCACCGCCAGCGTCTCGCTGTAAGGAGCACGATCATGCGCATTACCCAGGGCTGCTTCTCGTTCCTGCCCGATCTCACTGATGAACAGATTTCAAAACAGGTGCAGTATTGCCTCGCCAATGGCTGGGCCGTGAACATCGAATTCACCGACGATCCGCATCCCCGCAACAATTTCTGGGAAATGTGGGGCCTGCCGATGTTCGATCTGCGCGACGCCGCTGGCGTGCTGATGGAACTGACCGAATGTCGCAAGGTGTATGGCGATCGCTACATCCGGCTGTCGGCGTTCGACTCGAGCCATGGCTGGGAATCGGTGCGGCTCTCCTTCATCGTCAACCGTCCGAAGGAAGAGCCAGGCTTCCGGCTCGAGCGGCATGAGGTGGAAGGCCGCAATATCCGCTATACGACCAAATCCTATGCCGTCGATCGACCCGAGGGCCAGCGCTACGGTGGGTCGTGAGCACGCTGACGGCGGTCGATAGCGCCGGCGACGCGTCGCCCACGACGCAGGTCGATCTGCGCCGTGAGTTCGACGAGGTCGGCATCGGCGAGGTGCTCGATCAGCTCGATCGTGAGTTGATCGGGCTGAAGCCGGTGAAAACGCGGATTCGCGAGATCGCTTCGCTGCTGCTGATCGAGCGCATCCGCAAGCGCATGGACCTGGCGTCGGGGAACCCGACGCTGCACATGTCGTTCACCGGTAATCCCGGCACCGGCAAGACGACGGTGGCGCTGCGCATCGCCAGCATCCTGCATAAGCTGGGTTTCGTGCGGCGAGGGCAGGTGGTGTCGGTGACGCGCGATGAACTGGTCGGGCAATATATCGGCCATACCGCGCCGAAGACGAAGGAGATCCTGAAGAAGGCGATGGGCGGCGTGTTGTTCATCGACGAGGCCTATTACCTGCATCGGCCCGATAACGAGCGCGATTACGGCCAGGAGGCGATCGAGATCCTGCTGCAAGTGATGGAATCGCAGCGCGAAGATCTGGTGGTGATTCTCGCCGGCTACGGCGACCGCATGGACAAGTTCTTCGGCAGCAATCCCGGCTTCCGCTCGCGCATCGCCCACCACATTGATTTCCCCGACTATGCCGACGACGAATTGCTCGCCATTTCCGAATTGATGCTCGGCGATATGAACTACAAATTCAGCGCCGATGCGCGTGCGGCGTTCGTCCGCTACATCGCGCTGCGCAAGACCCAGCCGCTGTTCTCCAACGCCCGTTCGATCCGCAACGCGCTCGACCGCATGCGGCTGCGTCAGGCCAACCGGCTTGTCGCCGATCTCGACCGCGTGCTGAGCGTCGACGACATCATGTCACTGGAGGCTTCAGATGTGCTCGCGAGCCGAGTGTTCTCGAACGGTTCTGGTGGGTAATGGTACCCGACCGAACATGCTGCGAATTGGTCGAGGTCTATTTTGGGTGACCTGCGGTCTCGCTGGCAGCGCGGTCCTAGCCGGAGATCTTCGGGAATTGGACAGTTACTGGGGCCGGTTTTGCCACCTAGGGACCGTCTCGCTTGAAAGAAAAACCCTCAAATGCGGGCCTCTCTCCACAGATTGAGCCAAACAAGCCGTCCACTGGCTCATTTGTTCAGCGAGGCTATCGGTACTTCCAGAGTGTAGATGAAGCCTGATGGTGGATAAGCCAAACGCACAGTGCCGTTTAGTTGCCGTCCGAGCGATTCCATCATGCGTGTGCCAAAGCTGCGGCGGACGGGCGGATTGACCAGCGCGCCGCCGCTTTCGATCCAGCTCAAGGTCAGTTGCTGCGACGCCTGGTCGATCGTCCAGTCGACCTTAACAATGCCACTCGGGTCCGAAAGCGCTCCGAACTTGGTGGCGTTGGTGCAAAGTTCGTTGAGCGTCATCGCCAGGGCGATAACTGCGCCCGACCCCATATCTACTTCGGGTCCCGAGACAGCGAAGCGGCCAACTCCCTTGTTGTCATAGGGCTCGGTGGCATTACGGATTGTCATCTCGAGTCCTGCACTCGCCCAACTAACTTGCATCAAGAGGTCATGAGCTCGACCGAGCGCAAGAAGCCGCCCCTCGATGGCTTGCTGCGCATGCTGGACGCTGGTGGCGGTCCGAAGGCTTTGTGAAGCGATCGCACTTACAGTTGCGAGGGTATTCTTGATGCGATGGTGCAATTCGCCGAGCACAAGCTTTTGCAGCTTGTCGGCCGCTTCCCGCTCCTTGGCGTCTATGCCGGCCTGCGCGAGCAACAGCTTGGCATCTATTCCAGCCTGTTCCAGCAATAGTCGTAAGCTGTCGTTCTCGGCCGTCAGTGTCTCTTCCGCGACAGACTGGCTTGGCCGCGTCGGATTGACGGTCAAACCTGCCTGGCCAGAGACGACCTCAAGGGTGCCTGCACCGATCATGTCCTGCAGTTCGGCGATCATTTCCTTGCTGTCGATGGGCTTACCAAAGAAGCGGCTGTTTTCCGGTTTCTCGTCGCTTGAGGGGGTTATCTGGCCGGATACCAGGATGATCTTGATCTGTGGCCAGCGTTCATGGACCGCATGAGCAAGCTTCAATCCATCCATACTACCGGGCATTTGGATGTCCGAAAACAAGAGCGAAATGTCGGATCGCGCCTCAAGCACGCTGATGGCTTGATCGGCATTCGTCGCTTCGACGGCCGTAAATCCTGCATCCTCAACGATGTCGACCGCTCGCATACGCAGCACCATCTCGTCTTCGACGACAAGCACGTTGGTCTTATCTCGAGATGATGACACCTAAGCTGCTCCCATCAAGGCGGGAGCACACACGGCCCTCAGTCACCGAGCGCCTATCGTACCGAGGTGATGTGAAGGAACCTAGCGATTTTTACATCCGAAGTCGACATAATCCTGGGATTGCCTATCACGCGTCATGCAAGGGAACATTCTGCTGGTCGATGATGCGTGTCGCGAGGAGGTCAAAAATGCGCTGCCAGCACCCTCCTGAAAAGGCGGTGGCCCCCGACGAAATTCGCCCTGAGGCGGCGGAATCGCTCCCCGTCGATCTGGACTATGCGCTTCATCAGCAGATTAGGCGAGCTCAGTTGGTCTTGAGGTTGTAGAGCTTGCGTAATCTTTCTTGCGTGCCGTCAATCGCGCGGACTGTATTGAGCTCTGCAGTGAGCCTCAATTGCACGTCGGCTGCGCGGTGAAGTGAGAGAATGCCCCAGTTCGTCTCAAAGCGAGGGTCTGCGATCTCGTCAATGATCACGGCCGTGACATCTTCGCACCCGTAGCAGCTGCGGATTTGCAGCAACGCCGCATGTTCGAGGTCGTGTCTGGAAAGCAGCGACTTCGCCATAGTGGGTATTCCCTTGCGTCATCGTTCGAGCCAACCCTGAAGATCAGATCAGGCCTTTAGTTTCGCAGAAACGGCAAGTATGGCGGGCGACTCTTAAATCATCACCAGCTTGATCTCACCGTCGTTGGCTGCAACCAGTTCCATCTGCTCGCGCGCCAGTTTTTCGATCAGCGGCCTGTTGGCGTGGAAGTACCTTTTGGCCTGATCTTTGGTTGGAAACTTGGTCGTCAGGGTACACGCAATTCGGCGGTTGCCGTGTCTTATGTCGAACGCCACGCGCTGAAAGTCATCAGGCGCCTGAACCTGTGTCGAAATAGCAATCATGTTTGGATCCATAAAGCTCGGAGAAAACCCGAACTCCAGGAATATTACGACGTCTATGTGTTCAATGTATGTGGATGAGGGTGGCAAGTCACGTGAAGGCGATCTTGCTCTCGCTGCGGCTCTCCGTCGGTTACCCCAGGATAGATTGGTATAGAGCCAGGTAGCGATCTGCCATTCTATCGACGGTAAAGTGTTCCGAAACGGCCGCCCGGCAGGCGCGTCTATCCAGTTCGCCAATGCGCTCAACGGCTTGTACGGCTTCGAGGGCACTATTGACCAGGAAACCTGTCACGCCATCCATGATCAATTCAGGCATCGATCCGCGGTTGCGCGCGATCACGGGTGTTCCGCAGGCAAGCGCCTCAACAACTGATAACCCGAATGGTTCGTCGAAATTGATCAGGTGAAGCAATGCCCGTGCCGATCCCAGAACGCGTGTCCGCTCCAGACCTCCGACCGAACCGAGATAAGTCGCGGACCTTCCCAGTGCTGGCACCACATGACGTCGATGATAGTCCGCATCCTGAACGATACCGGCCATGATGAGGTGGCGGCCAACCGCTTCGGCAGTTGCTATCGCTTCCGCAGCCCCTTTATCGGGATGAATGCGACCGAAGAATAGAAGATCGTCGCTGCCAAGCGGATCGAAGGGAAACTCGTCGATCGGAATGCCGTGATGGATCGTTGCCGCATAGCGAAGGTCGGGATGGCGATTGGCATCGCTGATTGCGACATAATGGACACGATCCTCATACTCCTTGAAAACCGGAACAATACGGGCTGATGAAAAGCCGTGAATGGTTGTGACGACTGGCGTGTCCACAAGGCGAGAGAAGCCCAGCGGTACAAAATCTGCCTGATTGTGGATGATGTCGAATTCACCGGCCCGCTCGAAGACATTTGCAACATGCAGGAGTTCCCACGTCTTGGCGTCGAGCGACGAGTCTTCAGAGTATGGTGCCGGGACGACACCGGCGAGATTTCCCGACGTCAAACTGTCCTTGGTGGCAAACAGTGTGACGTCAACTCCCCGCAAGAGCAGTGCCTCCGTCAGCAAGCTCGTCACGAGTTCCCACGGGCCGTAGTGTCGGGGAGGAGTTCGCCAGGATATAGGCGCTAACATCGCGACGCGCATCGTGTTTAGCCTCGCCGGATGGATGGCGGATAATCAGCTACGTCAATCCGGGCACGGCGGATATATGGCCGACGGATTGGTGGAGGCCCGCTGTAAATTGGATTGACGCGACGACTCAGGAGCGCATGGTGAATGTCATCGATGCTGGTTCGATGGTGTCATCATCACTGCAGAATGAGAGGCGCTCCGCCCGTCATCTGTCAAGAGCAAGCGCCCCGATCGCTGCAGAACGGCGCGCGGCGCCTTCGATAAACAGGCGGGAAGCGACCTTTTGTAAATGCTGTTTCGAAAGTGAGGCTCGATATGGTGGCTATGTATCGCCAACCAAACCTGGAAGTCACAGTCACTCCACATCCCCCTGCTTTTCTGGGAATGGCAGGTGCAGGACGATGGTGATCTGTTCAACAGTGGCTTCAGCAGCACGCGATGGAAGGCTCGGTATGATGGAAACGCAGCGCTTTTCGAGGTCCTGGCAGCCGGATTTTACTCTGAGCCTCTGTTTGACTGATTATTAAAAGTGCCGCAACGCGGTCTTGCCCGCAAGGCAATCCGATCTTGCTGGGCTAGCGCGGTTCTTCAATAGGCGCCCAGTGCGTGGGATCAATCCGGGTGACGTTGACGCATCCTGCTTCAGCAAGGGTAATAATCCAGTCGCCGTCGTTCCACCATGCGCGGCAAGCGGTTCGCATTTTTTCCGCCTCGGATTCCATGGCATGATCCGAATTGTCATCGTATCCGCCAGCCAGGAATATTGGCGTTCCGTCTTGTGGTGCGGTGTCTATAGGTAGCCAATTCAACGGTTCATGTCCTTGCAGTGGTGGAAGAAATAAAGCTGATGTTGTCCGACGCGATGACTACGTGCCGCGCACGCGTCTCATGTTGATTTTGCGACAATGTGGGGCGGACGTCGGTGTTTGAAGGCTGAGATGCAGAGAATTCCTTTTTCGGCTTCGTCGGCAAGAAGCATAAGTAGCCGGTACACCTCGGGACTGCTTTGGGCGGTTGCCAAACGTCTGTACCGAGCAGCACGCGCGCCGTTCATGGAAAGGCCGTCGTTAGATGCTGCGTGTTTGCCAGCCTGATGGAGGTCATGTGGTCGTCCGAATGACTGGTTGCGAAGCGATAATGGCATCGAGTGCTGCTCTACCGAGTTGCCGCGCTTCATCTTCGTAAAGCGGTGATGGCATGTCGCCCATCGTATCCCAGGTCTTTCTGATTGCCTTCGCAGCAACCTCGACCGCAGCATCATATTCGGACTGCTCGTTACATCTGGCGTGCTGCGGCGTGTGTTGAAGGTCATTCACGGCACTGAATTCCAGCTCTGACATTGAGAAACCCTCTCAAGTTGAGATCGTGCAAGATCTGCTTCCGTTCAATCGAGGATTTGGCGTCAAGCAGATTGTCGCGCGTTCCGGCTGGAGTGGTCTAGTCTCGGCGAATAACGACGGCACCAATAACAAGAAGAGCTAAAAAGACCGGCAGTAGTATTGCGGGCACAAGGCAATCCCGGAATCGATCTTCCGACACTCTGACATGATCGCCCCCTTGTTGAGGCGGGAGCGGGGCTCTCGGTCATCGCTAAAAGCCGAAGTCCTCACGGTGATGCTTGAATCTTACGCTTCCGGTCGGAAATTACGAATGGAAGATATTATTTTGGAAGCACGAATTGTGTCGCTGCCAAAGTGCCGATCGCGAGTTAGTAGCTGGATTACTGGATAGGTCTTCACACTTCCGGTGTTTGTAGCCGATGCTTCTTCGCATCGGCGATTAGTTGCAGTTGTCCGGCTTTTCGCATGGCAAGCGTTCGCTCATCTCCGTGAGGGAGTTGAGCAGCTATCGCAAGCGCGATCATCGCGGCGTGCTCAGCTTCGAGGTGAGAAGCTTTCACTGTCCGGACCTGTGTTGTTGCGATTCCAAAGTACATTCGGAGGTAGGCATGGCAGTCCCGAGACATTGGGCGGGAGCGCGACCGAACTCTCTGTCACCGGTGAATGCCTAAGGACGGCCGATGATGCGGTGCAGTAGATTCCCTTTATGTTCGCGAGTCGACCTAATTCGAAGGTTCTGATTTGTCGCCGGAATCGCTGAGGTCAATCCACTGGACTGCCCGTGCCTTGGGTGGCTGGCTCAGGAGAATAGGGGGCGCCTACGGATACATGCGGCTGCGGTATGGCGGGGTTGAAGAAAGCCGGATGTCGTCGTGCGGGTCTGCGTCCGGCTCTAGGCGGAGCGGCGCAGACGATATTTTCTGTCGACGACAGGTGGCGTTGCAACGAGCTTTACAGTCCACTTTGCTGCCGATGCATCCATCACGACGGATCTCACCGATCCCGTGACTGTTTGACCGTTCAGCTGAAGTGCGCGCGGCAGCCCGTGATATTGAGCCAGACGAGCGCGCCTGGCCTCGACGAGGTCCGTGATTTCGATGACCTGCATCTGCGACTCCAGAGTTGGCGCGGTACGCTCGACAAGACCCGCGCTACAGGACGGGTAGCATCGTATGGTTAATGAAATGCGTCAGATCGTCTTCAGCAATTCCGATGCTGAAGGCAAGTCAGCGGGCGGGATTGCCATCCAGATTTTGGGACCCCGTATGAGCGCCCGCGGCCCTTCATTGTCGCAAATGAGCCACTCGGTTTCGTCCCAGATGACGAGGCATGGAAATGTCTGAGGCAGCTTGTCCTTGTTTCCGCGTATCCATGTTCCACCCGCAACGATGATCCTTTCATCGTCCTTCGGTGCGGTGCTGATTGGTTGCCACCCGTCGCCCATTTGATCGCCCCTTTGTCTGCGCCTCAGTGCGACTCAAACGCGAGGCCGCAACGTCCAGTTAAAGCGTGCAGACCTTGGCTGCCACATGAAACTTGCTCCTGATTGGCATGCAGCTAGGCGATTACGGAAGGGCTGTGCATCAAGTCGCATAGTGTCGCGACGAATTTGATTGACCGTCACGGGCATAGGCGCATGGTTCCACCATGGCCTTCAATTTCACCTCCGACGTCAAATCCAAGCAAAAAGATTGCTGGCTAATTCTGAACTTCAGCGGAGAGGAGATTTCCCTGTCGTTCGACGATGCAATCGAGCTTAAGATCCAAATCAATCACGTCCTGGAAACGGGAACTCCCAACGAACGGAAGATCGTGAGCGAAGCTGACAGCTGGTCGGCGCTGTGTGTGCCAAATGCGGGCGGTTTCGGGGTTGCCTTTGTCCTGTCGGCGACGTCGACGATAAAACTATGGCTGGATGCCAGGCAGGCCGAGCGCTTTTCTGCAGAGCTTCAGACGTTTATCGATCTGGTTGGGAGTCGGAGTTGAAGGGCTTCTGGCATGGCTATGTCGAACTGGTATTGGCCGGCGTGACGTACGAAGCCAGTTACGACATCCTGGATGGCATGGTTCAATTGACCATTGGCCAGTTGATCGTGGTCGCAGAACCGCTGCCGGGTGCGACGTATGAGGAAAGTGCGCTCTACGCTTTGGAACAGTTCGCGACCGGAAAAATCGTCGCGCGGGGCTAGAGCCGCTCCCCGGGTGCTGGGTCAGCTCGCTGCCACTTCGCCTGCTTTTGTCGTCTCATAGGCAATGTCTGTCTTGTTCATGATGAGGGGCGATAGCCACCCGAGATCGACAAGGCGCTGGTATTTGCTGCGATCGATATTGCCAGCCGTATATTTTGCGCCGCCGTGCAGGACGATCTCACGGATCAGTTCCAGGTCTTCATGTGTCATGATTGCTCCATCTGGCATGATCGCCGATGCGCGTCGGAGCGCCCCGGAAGGGGATTGGACATTTTGATTGAATTTTCTGGTTCTCGATCACCGCGAACGCGGTAGCGCTATCGAGCGCATGGATCATGCGTCGGGTGCCCGTGACCTCAGATGCTGCAGCTATGCTGGCGATGCGCTCTGTTCGACTATTTCTTTCGGGGCTTTTCCGCCTCGGGGTGCATCAGGCCCTTCATGGTCGGGGCTGCTGCGATCGTCTTGGCCTTGTCCTTCTTGGGCTTCTTTACTTCGCGATTGTTCCGTTGTTCGCCTTTGGCCATGGTTTGGTCCTCCGCCCGCACTGGGCTTTAGTGACATTAGCACGTCGGTTGGGTTTCCCGGAGATTATGTTGCCTAAAGCCGCTATTGCATCACGGCAGTGCGGGCGGATGACCGCCACCCGTCGTCCAGGCAGCCGACAGCCGCATCAATTCAGGAGATGGAAGTTTGCTTGATTGACTCCTCCCTGAATTCAGGGTTGCTATCGTTCGGAGACAACCGGGAGAACTGAAGTGACCACTGGCGTAGTAAAATGGTTCAATGCGACGAAGGGCTTCGGCTTTATCCAGCCGGACGATGGCAGCAAAGACGTCTTTGTTCACATCTCGGCCGTCGAGAAGGCGGGGCTGAGCACTTTGAATGAAGGGGCCAAGGTCAGCTTTGAGGAAGTGGCCAACCGTGGCAAGACGTCGGCAGAAAACCTTCGGGTTGGCTGATCGGGCCTCTTTTGCCTGGCGCCGCAAGTCTGGTGGCGCCCGGCTGTCGGCCAAATGACCACATAACTGGCAGCCCGTCGGACTTGTCCCGGCGGGCGTTTCGCGATGATTTCAGCGGCCGGTTGGGTGTCGCGTCGGCTTTCGCGACTGATGGACAGGAATGCTCATCGGGGCCAAGTAAATTCAAGCTGCCGTGCAGCTATCCATATCGTTGTGCATGATTGTCTGGCTGGCGCGGCTATCCCATTTGACCGTGACGCTACTCCAGTCCTTGGCGATGACGGTGCCAAAGTCATTTTTATCGTTCTTCCAAAAGACTGTCGTTCCGAGAACGAGCGCCCTTGATTTTTCACCGGTCACTGTGCGTCTCCCAAAAGTTCTACTTGCCGTTTGGTGAAAGATGCCGGCCACGGACGAGCTGGGCGCGCTGAGAAGCCACATCCAATTGCCTCTACGGTAAAGCTAAGTCAGCTCTTATTTGTCCATCGCTGCGAGCAGGCTTCTTATATCGATCGTCGCGATGTTCGAGTAACTGTCCGAAATCGCATACGGGAAGATAATTTGATCGCCATGCCGCATTGCGCCGCATGTATAGACGACGTTCGGCACATATCCTTCGCGCTCGGACGGCGCAGGTCGAAGGAGCGGTTCGTCCAGGCGCCCCAGCACCTTCGTCGGGTCGTTTTTGTCGAGCAGTGCTGCTCCTATCGAATACTTGCGGACCGGGCCGACACCGTGGGTCAGCAATAGCCAGCCCTCATCTAATTCGATAGGTGAGCCGCAGTTGCCGATTTGAATGAACTCCCAAGGGGCGGCCGGCTTCAGGATCGGCGTGCCGCCATCCCATGTATAAAGATCATCCGAATAGATCAGGTAGAGGTTTTCATTGTCTTGCCGCGCGATCATCGCGAACCGCCCGTCGATTTTCCGGGGGAAAAGTGCCATGCCCTTGTTATGTGATGCGCTGCCTCTGAGGGCTGAAAAGCGAAACGTGACGAAGTCGGACGTCTCGATGATCTCCGAGCGGATCGCCCTGCCGCTATAGGCCGTGTAAGTCGCGTAATAGACCGTTCGCTCGGAATGCTCGAATTTCACGAAGCGCGCATCCTCGATGCCGTTCGATTGCGACTCCGTAATCGGAAAAATGACCCGCTCGCTGATATCCTCGCTGCTACGAAACGTGACGGCGACATCCTCGCCGCCAGGCCCAGACCCGAGGTGTTGAACTGCTGGATTTGATGCGAGGCGTGCGGTCGGATCGATGCTCACGGTCCCGTCGGTATCTACAAGGCCGGTGCGAAATGTCAGGGATGACACATGGCCTTCTCCGACGGCGCGCAGGCTGAGGATGAAGCGCAGGGCGCCGGCTGTCGTTCCCGATTGATCGGGGTGAGGCACGATGCTCGGATTGAAGAGTGCCGATGCTTCAAACGAGTATTCACTCAGGAAATAGGCGCCGACTAGCTGACGCTGAATCGTCGTGAACCGGCTATGGCCGTGGAATGCATCTTCCATTTCGTCAGCGCGGGCCTCGAATGTCTGAAGCAGATTCCGGTGGCGACCCAGAAAGTTTTCAAGCACGTCGGCCAACTGATGCTCTGCCTGCTCGGGACTGAGCGCAAGAATCCGGTCGACAATATGATTGGCGCGCGTCTTATCTGTCGGATTGAGATCGCGTGGCTCCGTCGCAGGTTTAAACGGCCGTACGATGACTCGGGACGCGTCGGGCCGGAGATAGAGCGCCTGGCGATTCAGTATCGGAGATGAGGGCAAAAGGAATCTCAATGGTCTGCTGAGAGGGGGAGCGCAACGTGATCAGGCCACGCGGGTCGCGGATTTGGATTGATCCTCGGCGATACGTGCCATGTGCCGAATTTCGGATAGTCCGAGCAGGTAGGATACGACTGACTCGCCGCCGCGGTTCTCATTAGCACGGTCTGGATGCAGTCCGTCACGACAGCTTCCTGTCTCAAGATCGACGAGCGGGATAGAAAGGTCATTGCTGCCGAGGAACCATGCGAAGACCCGGGCGGCTTCGCTCTTCCATTCAATGTTCTGGTCGGCGCGCCACGCTGCAAGGCTGGCCGCGATGGTGGCAGCAGCCTCGACAGGCTGTTGGTCGAAGCTGCGTGGCTGGCGCCGGATGTCGTGAAATCCCTCCGTGCCCACCGGCCTGAACTGACCGCTGGCTGAGGTCTGCTGTGTCAGCAGCCAGCGCAGGCTTCTCAGCCCGGCATTGAGATAGTCCGGCCGTTTGATCGCAGTGCCGGTGAGAATCAAAGCTTGGCAGAGTCTAGCGTTGTCATAGGAAAGTCCGTTTTCGAACCACACCCAATCGCTCGTCTCGACTTTCTCAAGAAGCGAGACGAGCCTGTCGGCCAGAGCCGTCCGGATTGCATTGGCACGGCTATTGTCGGTGACGGTCGTGCAATACGCATCGAGTCCCAGCAATACGAACGCCCAGGCACGGGGCGAGAGGAAATCGCCGACCTTTGGTAAGGCCTCCGCAAAGAGTGCTGCGGCCCAGGTCCGCCGAGAGGGGTTCGCATCCGAAAGAGCGCAAACGCCCAGTGCCCAAAGCGTGCGCCCATGACTGTCTTCCGATCCGCTTTCTTCCAGCCAGCTGCGATCGAAAGCCATGAAATTTCGAAACCGGTGCGTTTCGGGATTCCACGCATGCTGGACGAAAGCTGCAAAGCGGGAGGTCAGGACCTCCGACAGACGCAGTTCCCCGGGCGTGTTCAACGCGCATGCCAGCAGTAGCGCGCGGGCATTGTCGTCGATGCAATAGCCATGCAAGCGATCCGGAACACTGTGAACCGCATGCTGGAACAGTCCGGTGTCGTCGCACATCGACAGGAAGTGACCAATCTGCATCTCGGGAGGCGCGCGACTATCTCGCAGGAGCGTACTCGTATCCGACTTTGCAATGGTCTTGAGCCGGTGGCGGCGACCCGCGTTCTCGAAAACGGACATGTATCGCTCGGCCGTCCGTTCCCAGGTCATGGAGCGGCTGCTGGCATAGGCGCGCTTGCGCATCGCCTGGCGCAGTGGTGCGTTGATCAGAAGCTTTTCGATCTCAACGCCGATCGCATTCGCATCCGCGAACGGGACGATAATGCCGCGGCCGTCGGCGAGCAATTCGCGAGCATGCCAATAGGGAGTCGATACCACGGCCTTTCCCAAGCCAAAACTATAGGCCAGGGTGCCTGACGTCATCTGAGATTCGTTCAGATAAGGCGTGACGTAGACATCGCACATCGAGATGAAATCGAGCAAGGTCTCCTGGTCAACGAAGCGATCAAGGAAGACAACGTGATCCGCGACGCCAGCTTCGCGGGCCCTTGCAATGAGGGATTCGCGATAGGTCTCGCCTTCGTCATGTACCAGATTTGGATGGGTTGCGCCCAATACGACATAGACCGCACCCGGACAGGCGCTCAGAATGGACGGCATCGCATCGATCATGAATTCGATGCCCTTATTAGGTGAAAGCAGGCCGAACGTCAGAATGACAGACCTGCCGGCAAAGCCGAGCCTCGTCTTTGCATCGTCGGGCTCCACAAAAGCGAATTCCGGAATTCCATGTGGGATGATCTCGATCTTCTCTTCGGCGACCTGATAGATGGTCCGAAGCAGTTCCCGACCTTTCTCCGCCATCACCACCACTTTCGACGACATCTCGACAACGCGTGTGAAGACATCCTTTTGTGCGGCGGTGGGCTCTGCAAGAACCGTATGAAGTGTCGTCACGATCGGCATCTTGAGCAGCGATAGAAGCTGGATGATATCGCTCCCGGCTTCGCCGCCGAAGATGCCGAATTCATGTTGAAGCGACACAACGTCGAAATGGCCGCTGTTCAGGAATTCCGCTGCACGTATGTAGTCGTTGATCAGCTCGTCATTGATCTGAATGCCAACGGTGGCTGGATAGTCATAGAAATGACCGTGATCGGTCATCGCCACGATGACGGTTTTGGAGTCTGCGCGGGCGGCTGCTACTGCGCTTTGCAGATCGGTAGTGAACGTGGCGATCCCACATCGGCGTGGAAGTGAATTGCCAATGAATGCAATGCGGCTGAACACCGTCAATCTGCTGCCTCGCGATTTCAATGTTGAAAGGGCAATCGCTCAAAATTGGCAATGCTGCGCCAGCCGCGGCATATCGGACAATTTCGTGACAAAAGCAGCGCGCGCTCGGCAGGGACCATCAGGGTCATCAATGCGCGCGAACGCAGGGTGCGCTCTTTCTTCGCGAATAGCCATCAGTATCTTCGAGGGCTGGGAGTTGGAACAAGTCGGTCGGAGGTTGGCGATAGAGCGGTGATAATAAATCGGTCTTTCAGTGCCAGCCGTGGTAACGCTCGGGCTCACATAGCGGGAGTACGATATGGCCAAGGGAAATCGCGAAACCAAGAAACCGAAGAAGGTGCCGGTCAAGACGATCGCTGCTGCAGAGAGCCTCAAAGGCGGCGGTCCCAAGATCATGCCGGCGCTGGGCGCGGTCAGAAAGAAGTAGTACCACTCCTCGCGCGGTAGCACTGCACGCTTCCCATCCGGCGTTGAACAGAGGGCTCGCTCACGCGGCGACGATGCGCCAACGTTACGTCATCGAAATGTTCACAGATCGAGGAAAGACATGTCGATCAAGTCGACCATTCGAGATGCATACGGCACGCCTGCGATGTTCGCCGGCTCCAAGACAGGGCAGGAAGATGCACCGTTTGTTTTCATCAATGTTGGCGGCGAGGAGCGCCGGATGAGATCTGCCGAGTGGGAAGCGCTGCCGCCATGGCTAGGCGAGCGCCCGGCCTGGGCAGGCAAAGGCTGACATTCAAGCTCTCTACTTGTCCGCTGGAACGTAAGTGCATACGGCGACTTGTCGGGCTTGAACAATACCGACCAGAAAATGTGAGGCCCTGCAGTGGCGGGGCCCTTTTTATTGGAAGGACCCCCAAGGCCGATGGCACTGCTCTATCCACACCGTCAGCATCTCTCTCGGAGGCTTCAGGTCTGACCTTGTCGGCCACCCGCAAGCGGCGCGCGCATAAGCTGGCGAACGAACCGTCAACAGTTGTTCAGAATGAGCAGAAAAACGCTGTTCAGAACGAAAACGGGGCGTGTCGATAAGGAATTGAAATCGCTTGCTAAAACATGGCTGGGGCGGGAGGGATCGAACCTCCGAATGGGGGAATCAAAATCCCCTGCCTTACCGCTTGGCTACGCCCCAACGGCCGAGGCGACAACAGGCGGGGCGGGCCCGCGGATCGCTTTGGCTCCGTCGGTCTATAGAGAGAGCTCCGCAATTTCAACCACCTGACAGCGGTGTTCCCCGCTTCCGGATGCGCCGGACTTTTGTGCAATTGGGGTGTCGGCTTCTACCGCTGCGCGTGAGCCCCTGACGCACTGAATTTTCCGATTTTCGCGGTCGCATATTAGGCGATAGGGCCTGTGAGCTGGCCCTCGGCGACGTTCCCGAAGCCTGTCCGCGGGCGCGGGCACTCGCCCAACACGCCATAGAATGGGTTCGGAACGACGGTTCTAGAGCTGTATATGTGGGACGTGCTTGAGCGAGACCTCATCGAGGGCCTCGCTATAACCGGCATCCGCGTAGCGGATGACGCCGAGGCCCGTGTCGTTGTCGAGGCTCATGACGAGGCGTTCTGCCGCGGCGGCCGTGCCGTCGGCGATCAGGGTGACCCCGGCGCTGGTCATGTAGCCGGCATAGCCGCCGCCGCCGGAATGAACGGCGACGAGATCGGCCTGGGATGAACACAGCGCCATTGCGTCGAGCAGCGGCCAGTCAGCGATGGCATCTGAACCGTCACGCATGTTCTCGGTCATGATGTTTGGATGCGCCATGCCGGCGGCGTCGAGATGATCGCGCGAGAAGGCGACCGGTCCCTTGAGCGTGCCATTGGCGACGAGTCCATTGACGCCCAGCGCCAATTCGCTGCGCTCGCCATGACCGAGCCAGGCGATGCGGGCCGGTAAGCCCTCGAAAGGCACATACTGGCGAGCGAGCTTGATCCAGTTCGAGACGATCTGGTTATCGCCGAACAGGCGCAGCACGAGATCGTCGATGGCACGGATGTCGTCGGGATCGCCCGACAGTGCCATCCAGCGGAACGGACCGATGGCGCGCGCAAAGAGCGGGCGCAGATAGGCTTCCGTGAAAATGGGGATGTCAAAGGCATTTGCGACGCCGCCTTCCTTGGCGTGGGTGCGAATGAGGTTGCCATTGTCGAACACCTCCGCGCCGCGCGACTGGAACGTCAGCATGGCGCGTACATGATCGACAATCGACGCCCGGCTCTCCTCCATCAATTGTTCCGGCGCTGTCTTGCGCATGATGCGCGCTTCCTCAAGCGATCGGGTCCGAGGTACATAGCCGAACACCAGATCGTGGGCCGCGGTCTGGTCGGTGACGACATCGGGGATGATGCCGCGCCGGGCGATTTCCGGATAGATATCGGCGGCATTGCCGACGAGGCCGACCGACAACGCGCGACGCTCGGCCTTTGCAGCGCCGATCATCTCCAGTGCGGAATCGAGATCGGGGGCGATCACTTCGAGATAACCGATCTCCTTGCGCTTGCGCGCGCGCTCCGGATCGATGTCAACGGTGAGGATCGCCGCACCGGCCATGCGGCCTGCGAGCGGCTGCGAACCGCCCATGCCACCGAGCCCGGCTGTCAGCACGAAGCGCCCAGCGAGGGTGCCGCCGAAGCGACGTTCGGCGATACGCATGAAGATCTCGTAGGTGCCCTGAATGACACCTTGCGAGCCGATATACTGCCAGGCGCCGGCCGTAAGGCCGCCCCAGCAGATCAGACCCTTGCGCTCGAGTTCGTAGAAGATCTCGGCCTTGGCCCATTGACCGACAATGTTGCAATTCGCCATGATCACTAGCGGCGCCTTGGCGTGGGTGCGCAGCAGGCCCACGGGCTTGCCGGACTGGATGACGAGAGTCTGGTCCTCCTCCATCGTCATCAGCGCCTGCACGATGGCCTTGTGTGCGGGCCAGTTACGGGCCGCGCGCCCCAGCGCCGCATAGACGACGAGGTTCGACGGATCCTCACCGACCGCGAGCACGTTTTCCAGAAGGCGCAACAGACCTTCCTGCCGCCAGCCCTTGGCGCGCAGCTTTGGGCCGCCGGGAATCGGAAAATCGGGGTGCCGTGGATTGGCTGATGTCATGGCGGACTCCTGTCGTGTCTCAGGCCAGTGCGTAGCGTGCGATCTCGATGCCCATGGCGCGTTCGACGGAGGGATAGACCGCCGGATCCTTGACGCTGGAGGCAAGCGGAATGATCGTCTTCGGCACATGGAACAGATGCACGTTCATGCCGACCTCGAGATGGCCGACGCTCATCGGTTCAGCCTCGTCGGACAGCGTGGCGATGATGTCCGGGAAGGTCGCGAGACGCTTACCATTTGCGTCGACGATGGCCATATATTCATTCATCACATGCAGCGTGATGGCGCGGTCGCCTTCGCCGATGGTCAGCGTGCCGATATCGAAGGCCTCCGGTGTATAGACGACGTTCTTCGCAGTAATCCTGCCGCTGCCGAGGATGGAGCCGCCGGTGTCCTTGCAGATCGCGTCGATCACGGCAGACGGGCCTTTGGGCTCGGCCGCGAGAATGGCTTCGCCGAGGCGCAGCGCCAGCGAGATGCCACCGAGTGCGGCGTTGTCGCGCACATAGGACGCGCGGACCGGATTGCGGCAAGAAGCGATAAAGCCGCCGGACATGTCGCCGGCAGTACGCAGGATCGGCGATACCTTGGCGGTGGCGCCGCGCACGGTAAGTTCGATGTAGCGGTTCTCGGCGCGGTTGCCGCCGGCGGCGGTCTGGATCATCGGCTCGGGCGAGCCAGCAAGGCCGATCGATCCCATGTCGCCGGTCGGATGCGCGCGCATGTCGCCCACGGCATCCACCACCTTGGTGCCGAGCAGTGCCGATGGCAGCCACGCATTCATGGTGGAGGACTTGCCGTTCTGACCGATGATGAGGCCTTTCAGCGGTTCACCCAGCGCGTCCTGCAGCAGTTGCACGGCGCGGACGTAATCCTTGCCCTGCATCTCCCAGGCGGTGGTCGACGCCGGCGCGCCGATCGCAGCGGCAGTGGCGACCCAGTCGTCGTCGTCGAGTTCGTCGATCGACACGAGCTCGGGCTTGCCGACGAGAATCGCGGCGCGGCCGAGCATGCGCCCGTGATCCGCCCAGCCGCCGCCACCGGCAGCGTAGACACCGCCGCCGCGCACGGCGGCTTCAATATCGCGTTCGGTCAGAATACGTCCCATCGGAATGTCTCCTCGGCAGATGTTCTTGTGTTCGATACGTGTTCGGTGATCGGAACGGCGGGCGTCACGCCACCGGCAGTCGCTCCGGGAGGAGCAGCGGCGGCCGCACGAATTGTCCGCTGCCAGGTTCGGCGAGAACCTTGCTGCCATCGAAAGCAAGCTGGCCGCGCACGTAGGTCGCAGCCACGGTCCACGGCAGCGTGATGCCGTTATAGGGGGACCAGCCGACCACGTTGTTGCCGCTTGCGGCACCGTCATAGACGATGGGCTTGTCCACCAGCACGGTGATGTCGGCGTCGAGGCCAGGCGCCAGCGCGCCCTTGCGATCGTCGATGCGGAAGTGCCGCGCCGGATTGAACGACATCAGCTTCGCGGCATGGGTCAGCGGCAATTTGCGTTCGACGAGGCCCTTTACCAGTAGCGGCACCATGGCTTCGAGGCCGGGGACGCCGGACGCATTGGCAAGCATGTCCGGATTGATCTTGCGATCTTCCGACCAACTGACGTGATCGGTCGAGACCAGCGAGACGCGTCCGGCTGCAAGCTCTGCCCACAGCGCTTCGACATCGGCACGCGGGCGCACCGGCGGATTGATCTTGGCCTTGCCGCCGAGGCGGGAGACGTCGTTCTCCTCGTCGAGCACGAGATAGTGGATGCAGCATTCCACCGTGGCGTGATGACCCTCGGAGCGATACCACGCCGCAATGTCATAACCGCGTGCGACAGAACAATGCACCACATGGGCGGGACAACCGGTCTCGGCGCCGGTCTCATAGATCTGCAGCATCGCCAGGATTTCGGCGAGCGGCGGGCGCGACATCGCATGCGCACGCCAGTCGGTAATGCCTTTTGCCTTCACCTTGGCGACGGCATCGCGGATGAATTCGTCGTCCTCGTTGTGGACGCCGGCGGCTAGGCCGGTCGGCGCAATGGCGGCGAAACAATCGGCGAGCAGCGGCGCGGGGATGCGCGGAAAGCGCTTCGGGTCAGTGCCGAAGGTGGAGAACTTGAAGGCGGCGACGCCGGCCTTCGCCTGTTCGGCGATGCGTGCCGGACCCTCTTCGGGGTCGATGGTGCCATAGAGCGCGAAATCCACGCGCGCTTGCTTGCTCGCATGGGCAATCTTGCGCTCGACCGCAGCAGCGGAACAAACCAGATCACCTTCGTCATAGGGCATGTCGACGATAGTGGTCACACCGCCGGCTGCGGCGGAGCGCGTCGACCAGACGAAGTCTTCCTGGTTGCGCTGTGACAGCGAGTGGACCTGTGCGTCGATGGCGCCGGGCAGGATCATGCCGGACTTGAAGTCCTGCCGCTCGCGTGCGGCAGGCGGCGTGCCTTCGCCGACCGCACCCACGCGCCCGTCTTGGACCGCGACCCAGCCGTTCTCGATGATGCTGTCGTGACCGATCACCTTGCCGGTGAGAACCAGATCGAAATCCATGTGTAACTCCACATTCGCCGCCGGCGAGCCGGCTTGTCGTGATGGTCCCGCGGGACCGTGTGTCCTAGAGCCTGTGCTCCAGCTGTGCGATCAGCCGCACGACTGGCAACAGCAAGAGCAGATAGATGATGGCCGCGAGGATCAGCGGCGATGAGTTGTAGGTGAGCGAGCGCGCTAGATTGGCGGAATGCAGCAGCTCCGGCACCGAGATGACGCTGGCCAGCGTCGTGAGCTTCACCAGCTCGACCGTGTTCGAGAGCAAATCGGGTAGCACGTTGCGGATCGCCTGCGGCAGCGTCACGTAAAGCAATGTCTGCGTCGCGGAGAGACCAGTCGACCGCGCGGCCTCGCGCTGGCCCTTCGGCACGCTGACCATGCCTGCGCGATAGATTTCGCCGTAGTAACTTGCCGAATTGATCAGGAAGGCGACGGCCACAGCGACCAGCGCCGGCACGCGCAGCCCGATAAAGGGCAGGCCCGCATAGACGAAGACCAGCAGCACCAGCGGCGGAAAGGCGCGGAAGAAGTCGACGGCGGCGATCGCCGGCCAGCGCAGCAGGCGATAGGGGCTGGTGGTCAGCAACATCACGAGGATACCGCTGACGAGGCCGATCGGGATCAGGAACGAGCACAGTAGCAGCGTCTGCAGCAGACCCTGCAGCAGGAACGGTGCGACCTTCGCCATGACGTCGAGATTGAAGAATTCCTGCGTGAACTGCTCCATCAGTGCTCACCCCACCGATAGTTGCGTTCGAGCGTACGGGAGGCGATCACCAGTGGAATGAAGACCAGCACGTAAAGTAGCGCGCCCATGGTCAGCGGCGTCGCATTGGCGGACATCGACAGCGCGGAATTGGCGCGGCCAAGAATCTCGTTGACACCGATGGCGCTGCCAAGCGCGAGGTTCTTGGTGATGGAGATCGCGCGGTTGGTGAGCGGCGGAATGCCGAGGCGGACCGCCTGCGGTAGGATCACATAGCGCAGCGTCTGAGCGAAGGTGAGCCCTGTCGAGCGCGCGGCCAGCCACTGGCCTTTTGGCACTGAGGTAATGCCGGCCCAGAAGATCTCTTCGGCAAAGGCCGCAAGCACCGCACCGAGGGACATCCATAGCACGATGAGGCTGGGCAGGACGATGCCGATATTTGGGAAGCCGAAGAATAATACCAGGATGATTGCGAGCGGCGGCAGGGAGCGGAAAATGTCGACGAACACGATGATGAGGAAATTGACCGGCTTCCAGCCGATCGCCCGGAGCGCCGCGAGGCCGAAGCCGGCGCCGATACCGGTGATGACCACTGCGAGACCGGCAAGAATGGTAACGCCGGCGCCCTGCAAAATCTCCCAGCCGTACTTCATCGCGATATCCGCATTGAAGAAGGTGAAGACGAAACGGTCCCAGTTGCTCATCGCGTCGGCGGCGGTCATGACCTAGTGCCTGATCTGCGCGAGGAAACGTTTGGTGCGATCTTCCTGCGGCCGGAGGAAAACGTCTTCGGCACTGCCTTGCTCGATGACGAGACCGCCATCGAGGAACACGACCTTGTCGGCGGCCTCGCGGGCGAAATTCATCTCGTGGCTGGCGATCACCATGGTGATGCCGCGAGCACGCAGATCCTTGACGACGGCGAGCACGCTGCCGACGAGTTCAGGGTCGAGTGCCGAGGTCGGCTCATCCATCAGGATGATCTTGGGATTGAGCGCGAGCGAGCGCGCAATGCCGATGCGTTGCTGTTGGCCGCCGGAGAGCTGCGCGGGATAGGACGCTGCCTTGTCGGGCAGGCCCACCAGCGCCAGCATCTCCGCGGCACGGGCATTGGCGTCGGCTGTGCTCATGCCGGCGACCTTGCGCAGGGCCAGCGTGATGTTCTTCTGCACGGTGAGGTGCGGATAAAGGTTGAAGCTCTGGAATACCATGCCGATCTGTCGCCGTGCGGCATTGATGTCGGTGCGCGGCGACAAAAGGTCGACATTGTCCATGATGATGGAGCCGCCATCCGGCTCCTCCAGACGATTGCAGCAGCGCAGCAAGGTGCTCTTGCCCGAACCGGATGGGCCGATCAGAAAGACCAGCTTGCCCGGCTCAACCAGAAGATCGACGCCCTTCAGGACTTCGGTGGTGCCGAAGCTCTTCCGGACGCCGCGTGCTTCGAGCAGATAGCGGGGTACAGGCGCTGCTGCTGCCGAACTCATGAACAGGTCGGCTTCTGCTCGGTCGCGTCATAGCCGGCAACGCCTGGTGCGCCATAACCGGGATAGATGGTGGTGGTCGCCGATCCGGCCTCGGGCTCGACGCCGAACCACTTCACGTAAAGCTTCTTCAGCGTGCCGTCCTGCTTCATGCAGACCAGTGCGTCTTCGAGCTTGTTGCGCAATTCGGTATTGCCGTTGCGCAGCGGCATGCTCCAGACGAGGCCCGTCTTGTAGAGAAAGGCATTCTTCAGCCGCGGATTGTTCTTCACGATCCAGGCGACGACGGTTGCGGCCGAGATGTTGGCGTCGGCACGGCCGGCAAGCACGGCCTGCGCCGCGTCGGTGCTGGTGGCGAAGGATTCCGACTTCCAGCCATATTTGGCGGCGTTGTCGTTGACCCATTTCTCGTAGATCGCACCTTTCTGCACGGCGATGGTCTTGCCGGAGAGATCTTCGAGATTGGTGATGGGAGGTGCCGAAGCCAGCGTCATGAAACGATAGTCGGCGTCGACGAAGCCTTCCATGAACAGCAACTGCTGCGCGCGCTCGGGCGTGACAGTGACCACAGCAGCGAGGAAGTCGTAGGTGCCGGCCTGAAGTGCCGGAATGAGACCGGCGAATTGCGCGCCTTCCACCGTGATCGGGCGTTTGATGCGCTTCGACATTTCATCAACGACGTCGATATTGAAGCCTTCAAGGCCGCCTGACAGTTTGGGCATGGCATGCGGCGCGAAGGTCGAGTCGATCGCGGACTTCAGTTCCTGCGTCTGAGCGAATGCGGGGCTGGCCAAAGCCAGAAGCCCGGCGGCAAGGATCATTGCTTTCATCGAACACCTCCATTGGTGCGGCCAGGCCAAGCCGGCAGCTGGCTCCGCGGTCCTTGTCATGAAGGCTAACGCAATTGCGCATCGGGGGGATATCCCATTTGATGGACATCCTATACGCTCTCGCTGCAGCGCGGAAAAATCGACTACAGACCCGGATGACAATGGAATGGACATTGCGACCTTGGTGATGACAGCCGTGGTACTTCGTTGCGGCAATGTGCGCGAAGCCGCGCGTCAACTTGGACGCGCACCCAGTACGCTCTCGGCAGCGGTGAAACGGTTCGAGCGCTCCATTGCGGCGCCGTTGTTGAATCGCGTGGGTGCCGCTAGCTTTCTCACGCTCGAGGCACGGCGAATGCTGGATGAGATTGAAGCCGCAGCGGATATCGCGATGGGGATGATCGCGCCCGATAAGGCAGGCGATGCAGCACGGGCTTTCTGCGCCGAGTGTGATGTCAGTCTCACGGCCTTGCAGCGTGTCGCATTGGTTGCGGAAACCGGCAGCGTTCGTCGTGCCGCACGCATCATCCGTCTCGGTCAGCCGCAACTCGCGCGACAGATTGCACGCGTTGAAGATGAACTCGGCAGCGTGTTGTTTCATCGCTCCCGTATCGGTGTCACGCCGACGCCGGCATGCCAGTTGCTGGTCACGTCGCTGGCTGAACTTGAAAAAACCATGCAACGACTGTCACGGCGTGCGCGTGAGCGTTTTCGTTCGACCAATGCCACCATCAGGCTCGGCGCGGTGATGCCGCTCGGCCATGAAAGCAATGTCGCGCGGCTGCTGGCCTTTCTCGTCGCAGCCTGGCAGCGGGATCGGCCGACGCAGCCGCTGTTTGTCACCAATGGTACGGCAGAGGATCTGCTCACTGGACTGAAGGACAAGCGCTGCGATGTGGCGCTGATCGACAGCGATACGATCCCCGCAGATGTCTCGTCGCGCGCGCTGGTGCGATCGAAGCTTGTGGTCGTCGGCGCGCGCGAGGTGCTGGGTGACCAGCCCGATGTCATGCAGGTGCTTCGGCGACAGCCGCTAGCGCTACCCAGCCGACGCACCGGGCTCGGCCAAGCCGCGCACAAACTGCTGGCGCAATTGCTGCCTCAGGCAGAGATCGATGCGCTGACAATCACGGAAATCGACTCGATCCCGATCATTGCCAACCTGATGCTGGATTTCGGCTTCGTGTCAGTACTCCCCGAAAGCGCACTCGTCTCGTTCGATGCACGCCTCGTGGCGCTGTCGGTTGATCCCGGGCTTGAGCTTATCCTGTCGCTGGTCTGGGTACAGACCGAAGGCGCGCGGCGCGGCGCCCGCTCCATTCTTGCTGCCCTGCGCAACTATGCGCCGGCAACGCCAGCAGCCGCCATGATGGTCAACAGCGATTGATTTGAATGAGCGTGGCTACCCCGTTGCCGCTGACCATGAATTATAATTCTTGATCTTTTCCAACTTCGTGCATTATGCTGCAGAGATGTGAGCGCGGGTGGAGGGCAATGCTCCCACTTGGCGTCAAACTGCATTGGTAGGCCGGATCAACCGGTCATCAATTATTCCGAGGGGAGACGAGCCGATGACCACCAAGGGGTTTCTGCGTCCGTTGACGCGGCGCGCGATGCTGTCCGGGACCGCCGGTGCAGCAACATTCATTGCGACGTCGCCGCTTCATGGCCCGGCCATCGCGCAGAACGCGCCATTGAAGGTGGGGATGATGCTTCCCTACACCGGGACCTATGCGAAGCTTGGCCAATTCATCGATGACGGCTTCCGTCTTTATGTCGAGCAGAAGGGTGGCAAGCTCGGCGGGCGCGACATTGCGTTCGTGCAGGTGGACGATGAATCGAAGCCGGAAGCAGCCACCGACAACATGAACCGGCTGGTCGGCCGCGAGAAGGCTGACGTCGTTGTCGGCACCGTTCATTCCGGCGTGGCCATGGCGATGGTCAAGGTCGCGCGCGACACCAAGACGCTGCTGATCATTCCGAATGCTGGCGCCAATGATGCGACTGGTCCGGCCTGCGCGCCGAACATCTTCCGTACGTCGTTCTCGAATTGGCAGAGTACCTACCCTATGGGCAAGGTGATGGCCGATGCTGGTATCAAGAACGTTGTCACGATCACATGGCGCTACACGGCCGGTGCTGAGATGATCGGCGCCTTCGCTGAAAACTTCACCAAGAACGGCGGCAAGATCGTAGCTGACCTGACGGTGCCATTTCCAGAGGTGGAATTTCAGGCACTGATCACGCAGATAGCGCAGTTGAAGCCCGATGCCGTGTTCAGCTTCTTTGCAGGCGGTGGCGCGGTGAAATTCGTCAAGGACTATGCGGCGGCCGGCCTGAACAAGACCATTCCGCTTTATGGCGCGGGCTTTCTGACCGACGGTACAATCGAAGCGCAGGGTGAAGCCGCCAAGGGCATCAGGACGACGCTGCATTACGCGGACAATCTCGATAATCCCGCCAATCTCGCCTTCCTCAAAGCCTTCAAGGCCAAGACAGGCAAGGACGGCGATATCTACGCCGTACAGGGCTACGATGGCGCGGCGCTGCTGGATATCGGGCTGACGGCCGTCGGCGGCGACTTTAATGCGCGCGACAAGATGATCGCGGCGATGGGCGCTGCGAAGATCGACAGCCCGCGCGGGCCGCTGTCCTTCAACAAGGCGCATAACCCGATCCAGAACATCTATCTGCGCGAGGTCCGCAACGGGCGTAACGAGATGATCTCGGTCGCCCAGGCCGATGTCGACGATCCCGCGCGGGGCTGCAAGATGTCCTGACGCATCGTTGCGCGGTCTGTCGATGAAGATCGAATCGTCGAAGCCTGTTGCGCGCAATACCGTCCGTGAAGGAGGTGGCGCTGCGCAGCCAGGTACGGCCTCATGCTTGATTGCGCCGGCGACTGAAGGTGGCCCGCCGTGGTTGGATTGATCTGATGGACCTCATCACACTAGGCGTTCAGTTGCTGAATGCAGTTCAGTATGGCGCAGTCCTGTTCCTGGTCGCCAGCGGCCTGACCCTGGTGTTCGGCATCCTGGGGGTCATCAATCTCGCCCATGGCGCGTTCTATATGCTCGGCGCCTATCTGGCTTACTGGATCACGTTGATGACCGGCAGTTTTACCGTCGCCCTGCTTGGCGGCGTGCTGGTTGCCTTCATCACCGGCATTCTGCTTGAGACCGTCTTCGTTCGTCTTCTCTACGGCCGGGATCATCTGGCACAGGTGCTGCTCAGCTTCGGCCTCATCCTGGTCATCGATGAAATCAGGCAGTTGCTGTTCGGCAAGGACGTGCACGCGGTTGCTCCACCCGCGTGGTTGTCGGGGTCGATCCAGTTGACCGACAACCTGTCCTATCCGGTTTACCGGCTGGCGATCTGTGTATTCTGCCTGATGGTGGCACTCGTCATCTTCTTCGTGATCACGCGCACCAAAATCGGCATGATCGTGCGGGCAGGTTCGGAAAATCGCGAGATGGCGCGCGTGCTCGGCATCAAGTTCGACCGGGTCAATCGCTACGTCTTTGCCGCCGGCATTGCGCTGGCTGCGCTCGGCGGCATCCTGATCGCGCCAATCTCGACAGTGTTTCCCGGCATGGGCGATGGCATGCTGATCCTGTCCTTTGTCGTGGTCGTGCTCGGCGGCATCGGTTCGGTCGCTGGCGCAGCCGTCGGCGCACTGCTGATCGGCCTCACGGATACGTTCGGAAAGGTGTTCTTTCCCAGCGTGTCCAGCATTCTGATCTATGTGGTGATGGCAGCCGTGTTGCTGTGGCGGCCCAGCGGAATTCTCGGACGCCAGGATGCTTGATATGAGCATGCCCAATCTGCGGGTCCGATTGTTCGGCATCGCCTGTTTGGCTATGGCGATTGCGCTGCCATTCTGTGTATCGACCTATTACACGCAATTCTTTGCCAAGGCGCTCATCATGGGCATGCTGGCCATGTCACTGAATCTCGTGGTCGGCCATGGCGGTTTGGTGAGCCTCTGTCATGCCGCCTTTTTCGGCCTCGCGGGATACGTGCTTGCGCTGTTGTCGCCTCGTTATGATGCGGCGTCGCTGTTAACGACGCTTCCGATTGCGATCCTGTGCTCCGGCACTGCGGCCCTGCTAATTGGCGCGCTGGTGCTGCGTACCCGCGGCGTCTATTTCATCATGGTGACGCTCGCGTTCGGCGAGATGCTGTTCTTCTTCTTCCACGATACCAAATTCGCGGGCGGATCGGATGGCATCTCCATCAACATCCGGCCCGAGATCGCCATTGCCGGCAGCCAATTGCTCGATCTCGACAAGCCCATGACTTTCTACTTTGTCGCGCTGGGTTTCCTGGTGGGCGTGATCGCTTTGCTCACGATGGTGGTCCGCTCACCTTTCGGGCGGGCGCTGGCGGCAGCCCGGGACAATGAGCGCCGGGCGCGGTCGCTCGGCTTCCCGATCTTTCGCCTCCGTCTGACGGCGTTCACCCTGTCTGGCGCGCTGGCGGGCGTTGCCGGTTATCTGGCCGCGGCGCAGTTCGGCTTCGTCGCGCCGCAGATGCTGGGATGGCACCAGTCGGCGACAATCCTGGTCATGGTGCTGATCGGTGGCCTGCGCTCGGTCACCGGGCCGCTGGTCGGTGCGCTGGTTCTGATCGGCATGGAAGAAGTGCTGAAGGCGCATCTCGACAACTGGAAGCTTGTCGAAGGCTTGATCATCATTGGCATCGTCATCCTGCTGCCCAATGGTGTCCGGCAGATCTGGTCGATGGTGTTCGGCGCGTCGCCGCAACGCGCGGCCGAAATCAAGCCTGCAGCTGCGGAAGCTCGTCATGCATGACATTGCGCTGCGTGCCGCTGGATTGCAGAAGCGCTTCGGAGGCCTGCTGGCCGTTTCCGACGTGTCGATCGACATTCGCGCCGGCGAGATCCATGCGGTGATCGGCCCGAACGGTGCCGGAAAATCTACGCTGATCAATCTCTTGGCCGGCGAACTTCTGCCAACCTCGGGTGAGGTCTTGCTGAATGGCGTGGATATCACCTCCTTGTCGCCGGACCGCCGCGCGCGTGCTGGCCTCGGCCGCGCCTATCAGAAGACGACGTTGTTTGCGCAGTTTAGCGTGCATGAGAATGTGCGTCTTGCGGCGCAGGCCCGTTCAACCGCGCCGCTCCGGATGTTTGGTGGCACGCGGTCCGACCGGCCATATCTCAAGTTGGTCACCGATGCGATCGACCGGGTCGGGTTATCCGCACGCTCGCAGATCGTTGCCGATAAGCTAAGTCACGGCGAACAGCGCCAGCTCGAGATCGCGATGGTGCTGGCGACCAATCCGCAGGTCATTCTGCTCGATGAGCCACTGGCCGGCATGGGACCATCGGAGGCGCGGGGCATCATCGGATTGATTGCGTCGCTGAAGGCCGACCGTGCGCTGCTGGTGGTGGAGCACGACATGGATGCGGTGTTCGAACTTGCAGACCGGTTGACGGTGATGCAGGACGGTCGTGTCATTGCCACAGGTTTGCCACAGGACGTGCGCGTGGATCCTGGCGTACGCGCCGCCTATCTCGGGGCTGATGGAGGCATCGCGTAATGGCCTTGCTCGAGGTGGAAAAGCTCGATGCGTTTTACGGCGCCAGCCAGATTCTGCACGGCGTCGATCTGACCTTTGCGCCGGGCGAGCAGGTGGCGCTAATCGGTCGCAACGGTATGGGCAAGACCACACTGCTGCGCTCGCTGATGGGATTGATGCCCCTTTGCCGTGGCAGTTTGCGTTTCCACGGCCGTGATATCCGCAATGCAGCACCCGAAACGATCGCGCGATGCGGCATGGCGCTGGTGCCGGAGGGCAGGGGCATTTTCGGCTCGCTATCGGTGATCGAAAATCTGGTGATGGCTGCGCGACCAGGCAATCACGGCCGTCAGTCCTGGACCCTGCCGAAAATCTTCGAGCTGTTTCCGCGTCTGCATGAACGCCGCAATAATGGAGGGCACCAACTGTCGGGGGGCGAGCAGCAGATGCTGACTATCGGTCGCGCGCTGATGACCAATCCCGATATGATCATGATCGACGAAGCCACGGAAGGTCTGGCGCCGCTGGTGGCGCTGTCGATCTGGCAGACGCTGGCGATCGTCCGGGGCGAAGGCATCGCGACCATCGTCGTCGACAAGGATTTTCGGAGTCTGGCGAAAGTCGCCGACCGAATGGTAATCCTGTCGAAGGGCTGCGTGGTGTTCGACGGAACACCGGTGGCATTGGCCGCGCAGCCGGACGTGCTGGAGCGCCATCTCGGCGTTTGAGCGGTCAGGCCACGACGACGGTCAACGCATCGTCATTGGCCGCAATAATATTGTCGGAAAGCGGTTCCGGCCATTGCACCACGAGGCGGCCGAACAGATCGTTGAGCTCTTCCCGGTCAATGGCGTCGTAAAAACAGGGCGTCGTGGCGCGCGCGATGAAGCTGTGTAGCAGGTGCGCGGCGTCGTAGTCGTAGACGATATCGCCGGGAACGCTTCCCGGCTTGCGCAGCAGGAAGGTTCGCAGGCTTGTCAGGCGTGCCTGCCCGCCGTCTGTTGCGGCAAAGGAGAGCACGGCTGTCTGATGCGCGATGCGCGGGCCGTCCTGCATCCGGTCATACATCGGCAGCGCATTGGCGCTGATGACATCGGCGAGATCGCGGAAATCGTTTGAGACGTCTTCGATATGCAGGGTATTGCGGATCGCCATGACCCCGACGGGATCGAAGCCGCGTGCTTGCAGAAGCTCGCCCAGTGTCACGACGCAGCGCTTCTTAGTCCGAAAGCCTGGGCATTGGTGTTCAACACGCGCGACACCGCGCCGACCAGTTGCGCGGCAGCCTTGTCCTTGCTGAGGCCGGCCGTATCGACAATGGCGGATGCCCGGGAATAGAGCGGTTCGCGGCTCAGCAGGATCGTGCGCAATTCCTGCATGGCGGAGCGGTCGTCGGCCATCGGGCGCAAGTCACCTTGGCGGCGGACGCGCGCCATATGTTCTTCGGGCTTGGCCTTGAGCCAGATTGTGTAGAACGACGACAATACCCGATCGAAGGTCACGGGTTCCGAGACGATGCCGCCGCCGGTCGCAAGGACGATGGGCTCCTTGCGTCCCAGCAGGCCGTTCAGCGCCGCCTGTTCCATGCGGCGAAAGCCCTCCTGTCCATAGAGGGCGATGATCTCGGCGACCGATAGTCCGTTGTGCTGCTCGATCTCCTTGTTGAGTTCGACGAAGCTCCAGCCGATCTTGTCCGCCAGCAATTTGCCGAGGGTCGATTTTCCGGCGCCGCGCAGCCCGATCAGGGCGATGCCGCTGAATGACATATAATTCTGGAACTGACCGTTCCCCCGTCCGGCGAGAACGTCCTTGGCCTGGGCGATCTGGTTCGGTGTCGCGTTACGAACGAGGTCGCGAATGATCGGCCATTCCGTTGTCGGTTCGTCCGCTGGAATCAGATCTTCGAGATGGGCACCCATGGCGTCGGACACCCGGCGCAGCAGCACGATAGACACGTTGCCCTTGCCGCTTTCCAGTTGCGCGATGTAGCGCTCCGAAATCCCTGACACTTTTGCCAGCACCTTTCGCGACATGCCGCGCAGGCCGCGCATGGTGCGGACACGCTGACCGAGCTGTTCAAGAAAGGCAGTTTCGGGATCGGCCTGGTCGGTCATGTGGTGTGCGTGCTCGCAGAGGATTTCAGGAAAGATAATTCCGGATGCGATTGACAGCAACCGGAGTTGGTGACTTTATATGAATTATAATTCAAAAAAGACGATAGGGAGAGCACCGTGAGCAACGGTTGTGGAATCGCCCAAGGTGCAGACGCATCATGAGTGGGCCGTCCAGTTCTTACAATGCGGTGACTTGGCTTCTCGACCGCAACATCGATGAGGGCCGTGGCAGCAAGCTCGCCTTCACCGATACGGTGACCGAACTGACCTATGGCGACCTGCAGGTAAAAAGCTGCCAACTGGCCAATTTACTGAAGCGGCTCGGTGTCCGGCGCGAAGAACGCGTCGCGATGATTATGCTCGACACCGTCGACTTTCCGGTGGTGTTCCTCGGCGCGATCCGGGCCGGCATCGTCCCGGTGCCGCTCAACACTCTGCTGACCTCGGACCAATATGCCTATGTGCTGGCCGATTGCCGGGCGCGCGTGTTGTTCATTTCCGCGGCGTTGTTGCCGGCGGTCGACGACATGCTCGGTCGTTTGCCGGATCTTGAGCATGTGATTGTGGTCGGTGGCGCTGGCAATGGCCGCAAGAGTCTGGCTGACGAAGTCAGGAATGAGAGCACAAGCTTCACCACGGTCGCGACCCATGCGGACGAACCTGCCTTCTGGTTGTACTCGTCCGGATCCACGGGCATGCCGAAAGGCGTTCGCCATCTGCACGCCAGCCTGGAAGCAACGGCGACCACCTATGGCAAGCAGGTTCTCGGCATCCGCGAGGACGATGTCGGACTGTCTGCGGCCAAATTGTTCTTCGCCTACGGTCTCGGCAACGCCATGACATTTCCCATGTCGGTTGGCGCCACGACGGTGCTCAACCCGGAGCGACCCACGCCGGCCACCATGTTCGGCCTGATGCGCCGGTATCAGCCGAGCATCTTTTTCGGGGTGCCGACATTGTTCGCGGCGATGCTGAACGATGAGGGGTTCAAAACGGAAGCCCGCCTCCCGCGCCTGCGCATTTGCACCTCGGCTGGTGAAGCGCTGCCGGAGCCGGTGGGGAACGGCTGGAAGAGCCGCTTCGGCGTCGATATTCTCGATGGCGTCGGCTCAACCGAGCTGCTGCATATCTTTCTGTCGAATGCTCCCGGCGATATCAAATACGGCACGTCCGGCCGGCCGGTGCCAGGCTATCGTGTGCGGCTCGTCGATGATGCTGGCCTCGATATTGCCGATGGAGAAATCGGCGAGTTGCTCGTCGATGCTCCGTCTGCCGGCGAGGGATACTGGAATCAGCGCAGCAAGAGTCGTCGCACGTTCGAAGGTCATTGGACGCGCACGGGCGATAAATATGTGCGCGAAGCCGACGGGCGCTATACGTTCTGCGGACGTGCCGATGACATGTTCAAGGTGTCCGGCATCTGGGTGTCCCCTTTCGAGGTCGAGAGCGCGCTGATCGCGCATCCCGCCGTATCCGAAGCGGCGGTCGTACCGGAGGCCGACGCCGAGGGGCTGTTGAAGCCGAAGGCCTTCGTGGTGCTGAAGCCGAATGCCGTGGTCGAGGGCCTACGCGAATCCTTGAAGGATCACGTCAAGCAACGGATCGGTCCGTGGAAATATCCACGCTGGATCGAGGTTGTCGATTCCCTTCCCAAAACAGCCACCGGAAAAATCCAGCGCTACAAATTGCGCGACGGAGCGGCGGTCTGAAACCGAGAGATGGATGACAAGATGAGCGCATTGCAATCTGCGGGACGGCTGACCATCGGTGCGTCCGAACTCGAATATCGCATGATCGGTCCGCAACCCGACGCGGCGCCGACCATCGTGCTGCTGCATGAAGGGCTGGGCTCGGTCGCGCTGTGGGGCGACTTCCCGGACAAGCTTCAGGCGGCGACCGGCGCAGGCGTCTTCGTCTATTCACGCGCCGGCTACGGGTCCTCGACATCGGTGACGTTGCCGCGGCCACTCGATTACATGCATGTGGAAGCGCTTGAGGTGCTGCCGCAACTGCTCGATGCCATCGGCTTTCGCCGCGGCTTGCTGGTCGGTCATTCCGATGGCGGATCCATCGCGACAATCTATGCCGGCGGCATTCAGGACCATCGCATCCGCGGCGTCTCGATGATCGCGCCGCATTTCGTCGTCGAGGATATTTCCGTAGCGTCCATCGCCGATATCAAGAGGGCGTACGAACAGGACGACCTGAAAGCCAAGCTCGCGCGCTGGCATGATGACGTCGACAACGCGTTTTATGGCTGGAACGGCGCATGGCTCGATCCGCAGTTCCGCGACTGGGATATTTCCGACTATCTCGCTTATGTGCGCGTGCCCGTGCAGATTTTGCAGGGAGCCGACGATCAGTACGGCACCATGAAGCAGATCGAGATCGCCGAGGTCGAATGCTATTGCCCGGTGGATGTCGAGATCATTCCCGGCGCTGCGCATTCGCCCCATCGCGAGGCCCCCGAGGTCACGCTGAATGCCGTGGCGGATTTCGCCAATCGCTTGCTGCATTTTCACGGCGAGGGTGAATTACGCGCTGCGTAAGCGGGCACGATCGTGACTGTCACTCCTTCTCTTGCGATGCCGCGCTGGCCCTATCGGCTCGGCAAGCAGACGAAGGCTGATCACGACACGCTGACGCAGGCCAAGGCGCTGGTCCCGCTGCGCTATGCCCGGTTCGTCCCGGCGGATGATCCGGCGTTGCGCTACGGGCTCGCGCTCAACGATGCCGGCTTCTTCTGGGAGGCTCACGAAATTCTCGAGGCTGTTTGGAAGGTCGCGCCGCAAAGAGGGCGCGACCGGATTCTGCTTCGCGCCTGTATTCAGGTTGCCAATGCCAATCTGAAACTCAGTCTGCAGCGGCCGCGCGCGGCACATCGATTGCTACAGGACGCACTGTCCGAACTCGATGAACTCGCCATGCGCCCGCCGGCGGGTATTGCCGGAAGCTTTTCCGAGCACTTTCCGGTCGCGATGCTGGCGTCTGCGCTCGCGCATCAACTGGCGGTCGACGAGGCCGAGCGGGGTCCGGTCAAGATCACCGGGACATGAAAGAAAATGCATAATTCTATCGGATTTCCCTAGACGCCCCCAATATCATGAATTATTGTGCATATAACCAAGGCGCACGGCGCATAAATCAAGACTGTCAAAGGGTGGAGCATGGCCGCAGAGCAACGCGTTCTCTCGAACGGCGCCAAATTTATCGACTTCCAAACCGATCCGTCGCGCTACCGCCACTGGAAGCTCAGTGTTGATAACGACGTGGCGACGCTCACCATGGATGTCGATGAGAATGGCGGTCTGTTCGAGGGCTATCAGCTCAAACTGAATTCCTACGATCTTGGCGTCGATATCGAACTGGCGGATGCCGTGCAGCGGCTTCGTTTTGAGTATCCCGAGGTCAAGGTCGTGCTGCTGCGCTCTGGCAAGAACCGCGTGTTCTGCGCTGGCGCCAATATCCGCATGCTGGCCGGCGCTACTCATGCTCACAAAGTCAATTTTTGCAAATTCACCAATGAGACTCGCAACGGCTTTGAAGACTCGAGCGAAAATTCCGGCCAGCGCTTCATTTCGGTGATCAACGGGACAGCTGCAGGCGGCGGCTATGAACTGGCGCTGGCCACCGATCACATTATCATGGCAGACGATGGATCGGCGGCGGTGGCGCTGCCGGAAGTGCCGTTGCTGGCGGTGCTGCCGGGCACTGGCGGTCTGACGCGCGTGGTCGACAAGCGCAAGGTGCGCCGCGATCACGCAGATTACTTCTGCACGATCGAGGAAGGCATCAAAGGCAAGCGCGCAGTGGCGTGGCGGCTGGTCGATGACATCATTCCGAACAGCAAGCTTGAAGCCAAGGTCGCGGAGCGGGCCAAAGAGTTTCTGGCGACGTCGAAACGTAGTGGCGCCGGCGATGGTCTCAAGCTGGCACCGCTGAATCGCCGCTTCGATGACAGCGGTATTCGTTACGGTCTGGTCAATGTCGATATCAATCGCGCCGAACGGATTGCCACTATCTCGATTAAAGCGCCTGACGCGGCGGCGCCGTCGGATGTCGAGGGCATGATGGCGCAGGGCGCTTCCTTCTGGCCGCTGCAGGTGGCGCGCGAGCTGGACGACGCCATTCTGCATCTGCGAATCAATGAACTTGAGACAGCCATGCTCGTGTTCAAGTCGCATGGCGAAGGCGCCAATGTGCTGGCTCATGACGCCTTCCTCGAAACGCACAAGGCGCATTGGCTGGTCAACGAGATCCGGCAATACTGGAAGCGGGTGTTGAAGCGCATCGATGTGACCTCGCGCACGCTGGTGACGCTGGTCGAGCCGGGCTCGTGCTTTGTCGGCACCTTGGCCGAACTCGTCTTCGCTGCGGACCGCTCCTACATGCTGGTCGGCCAAAAGCAGGGCGACAACCGCGCGCCGCCGGCCATCGTATTGAGCGCGATGAATTTCGGACCTTACCCGATGAGCCACGGGTTGACGCGGCTGCAGTCGCGCTTCCAGGCCGATCCGGAAGATGTCACCCGCGCGAAAGCGAGGATCGGCGAGCCGCTCGATGCGGAAACCGCCGAGCAGCTCGGGCTCGTCACCTTCGCGCTCGATGACATCGACTGGGATGACGAGGTGCGTGTGTTCTTCGAAGAACGCTGCAGCTTCTCACCCGACAGCCTCACGGGCATGGAAGCCAATCTGCGCTTTGTCGGGCCGGAGACGATGGAATCGAAAATCTTCTCGCGGCTGACGGCCTGGCAGAACTGGATCTTCCAGCGGCCCAATGCGGTCGGTGAGAACGGCGCGCTTGGACGTTACGGCACCGGCCAGAAGGCGCAGTTCGACATGACACGCGTGTAGCGTCCGCAACTGGAACAGCGCGGCCATGTGTCACTCTTTGCATAAATGCAAGTCGGTGGCTTGCCCAATTCGAACGATCAGAAATACAGCGGGAGATCCCAGTCATGAACATCATGAATGTCGACTACAGCACGAAGATTCCGAACAACGTGAATCTGGCCGAGGATCGCCAGGTGCTCAAGGCGCTGGAGGGATGGCATCCCGGCTATCTCGATTGGTGGAACGACATGGGGCCTGAAGGTTTTCAGGAATCCCTCGTCTATTTGCGCACCGCGATATCGGTCGATCCCAAAGGCTGGGCCAAGTTCGACTATGTGAAGATGCCTGAATATCGCTGGGGCGTGTTGCTGGCGCCCCAGGACACTGAGCGCAAGGTGAACTTCGGACGACACATGGGCGAACCCGCCTGGCAGGAAGTGCCCGGCGAATATCGCGCGATGCTCCGACGCCTCGTTGTCATTCAGGGTGACACGGAGCCAGCGTCGGTCGAGCAGCAGCGTCATCTCGGTCAGACCGCGCCGTCGCTCTATGACTTGCGCAACCTGTTCCAGGTCAATGTGGAGGAGGGGCGCCATCTCTGGGCGATGGTCTATCTGCTGCAGAAATATTTCGGCCGCGACGGCCGCGAAGAGGCCGACGATCTTCTCCGCCGCCGCTCGGGCGATGCCGATGCGCCGCGCATGCTCGGTGCGTTCAACGAGGCCACGCCGGACTGGTTGTCCTTCTTCATGTTCACCTTCTTTACCGATCGCGATGGCAAGATGCAGTTGGAGAGTCTGGCGCAATCCGGCTTCGACCCGCTGTCGCGGACCTGCCGCTTCATGCTGACGGAGGAGGCGCATCATATGTTCGTCGGCGAGACCGGCGTCGGCCGCGTGTTGCAGCGAACCTGCGAAGCGATGAAGGCGGCGGGGATCGAGGATCCCAACGCCATAGAAAAAATTCGTGCGCTCGGCGTGATCGACCTGCCGACCATGCAGAAGAAGATCAACCTGCACTATTCGCTGTCGCTCGATCTGTTCGGCTCGGAAGTCTCGACCAATGCCGCGAATTTCTACAATTCCGGACTGAAGGGCCGCTTCCAGGAGACCAAGATCGAGGACGATCACCAGCTCACCAACGACATCTATCAGGTCCTGAAATTCGTCGATGGCGAAATCAAGCTGGTCGACGAGCCGGCGCTGACCGCGCTCAACATGCGCCTGCGCGACGATTACACCGCGGATTGTGCCAAGGGCGTCGAGCGCTGGAACAAGATCATCGAGAAAGCCGGCGTCAATTTCCGCTTCGATCTGCCTCACACCGCGTTCCATCGCCAGATCGGTGAATTCCGCGATGTGAACGCCTCGCCGAAGGGCATCATCATGAGCGATGCCGCCTGGGCGAAAGCCAGGAACGACTATCTGCCGTCCGTGGACGACGGTGATTTCATCGCGTCGTTGATGACGGCGGTCAGCGAGCCCGGCAAGTTCGCCAGCTGGATATCGGCGCCGAAGGTCGGCATCGATAACAAGCCGGGCGACTTCGAATACGTAAAGATTGCGGCCTGAAACGAGCGGACGCGGCGGAGGGATTTCCAGCTCCCCCCGTCGCTGTCAGTCCTCGATGGCACGTGTGGGATTTGCCATGAACGCCCCTTTCAAACAGCATCTGATCGATCCGGAAATCTGCATCAGGTGTAACACCTGTGAGGAGAGCTGCCCGGTCGATGCGGTGACGCATGACGACAACAACTATGTCGTCAACGCAGAGATCTGCAATTACTGCATGGATTGCATTTCGCCATGCCCGACCGGCGCGATCGATAACTGGCGCGTCGTCGCGGCGCCGTATTCGCTTGAGGAGCAGTTCTCCTGGAGCGACCTGCCGGCGCAGGAGGAACTCGCAGACAATAGTGCTGGCGCGGGCGCCATCGAGGCGCTGGAAGATGAAATCGGTGCGTTGCTCGAGGAAGCGCGCAAAGGGCTGGGCGGCAAGCCGGTGGCGCCGCTGTCGTCGAGCAAAGCGTCGGTCAATCTTTATAACCGCGGCAAGCCCGCGCTGGCCACGGTGACCGGTAATTTCCGGCTCACCCACGCGACGGCCGACTCCGACGTGCGCCATATCATCCTGGATTTCGGCGAGCAGCCGTTTCCCATCCTCGAAGGCCAGAGCATCGGCATCGTCGTGCCGGGCCTGGGTGCGGACGGCAGGCCGCATCAGGTGCGGCTCTATTCGATTGCGAGTTCGCGCGATGGCGAGAAACCGAACACCAACAATCTCGCGCTGACCGTGAAACGTGAGGTCGGTGGGCTGTGCTCGAACTACCTGTGCGATCTGCCGCGTGGCGCAAAGGTCGAAGTCACTGGACCGTTCGGTGCCACCTTCCTGCTGCCGAACGATCCTTCGGCGAATGTTCTCATGGTCTGCACTGGCACAGGCTCTGCGCCATTCCGCGGCTTCACGGAGCGCCGCCGGCGCGCGATGCCTGGCGCGCCCGGGCGGCTGCTCCTGTTCTTCGGTGCGCGCCGCCCCGAGGAGCTGCCCTATTTCGGTCCGCTGCAAAAGGTCCCAGAGGAGTTGCTGGGCAAGCACTTCTGCTATTCGCGCGTGCCGGGCGAGCCACGGATCTATGTGCAGGATCGTATCCGCAGCGAAGCTGCCGCGATCACGTCGCTGCTGCGCGACGCGCAGACCCACGTCTATATCTGCGGGTTGAAAGGCATGGAAAGCGGCGTTGAAGAGGCCCTCGCCGATATTTGCCGCGCCGCGTCGATGGATTGGTCGGATCTGAAAGCGGCGATGCGCAGCGGTGGGAGATATCACGTCGAGACTTACTGATCGATGTTGCATCCGATCCGAGCCGGCAACAACCGGTTCGATTGAACAGCCCGAATAAGAACAAAGACGGGTACGTTATGGGGGAGAGAAGCGATGGTTCTGGACCGCGACAATGCGGCTGGCTCGGGCAGTCCATTTTTTCTGACGCCGTCGGTTGACGCAGAACAGCGATCCGACGGTACGATCCTTCTTCGATCCGACACAGGGCTGCGTCCCTATGCGCGTTGTGTCGGGGACTGGCTCGAACATTGGGCACAACAGACACCGGAGCGGATCTTTCTGGCGGAGCGGTCCAGTCCGGATGTGCCTTGGGTGACGCTGAGTTATGCCGAGACGCTTCGGCGCGTGCGCGGCGCGGGTAGCTGGATTCTTGCACAGGAGATGAGTGCGCAGCGGCCCCTCGCAGTGCTATCAGACAACGGTATCGAGCATGCGGTTCTCGCCCTGGCAGCGATGCATGTCGGTGTGCCCGTCGCTGCGATTTCGCCGGCCTATTCGCTGATGTCGAAGGATTTCGAAAAGCTGCGTGGCGCGATCCAGCTTCTCGATCCCGGTGCCATCTACGTCTCGAACTTGCATCAGTTCGGTCCGGCCCTCGCTGCGATAGGCCCGTTTCACACTGCCGCCATCATCGGCGGTGGCGCGGCTGCCGGAGCGGGATACTCATACGCCGATGTGATCACGACGCCGGTGAGCGCAGCGATCTATCATGCCTTCGCAGCGGTCGATGCCGATACGATCGCCAAGTTCCTGTTCACGTCGGGATCGACCGGCGCGCCGAAGGCAGTCATCAATACCCAGCGCATGCTGACCTCAAGCCAGCAGGCCAAGGCACAGACTTGGCCGTTTCTCGAAACTCAGCAGAGCGAACTCGTTCTTCTCGACTGGCTGCCCTGGAGTCATACGTTCGGGGGAAATCACAATTTCAATATGGTGCTGCGCAACGGCGGAACGCTGTACATCGACAGCGGCAAGCCCGCGCCCGGATTGTTCGCGACGTCGATCGCCAATCTGCGCAGCGTCATGCCGACGGTCTATTTCAACGTGCCGCGTGGCTTCGACATGCTTATTGCAGCCCTGCGGAAGGACGATGGGTTACGAGAGCGATTCTTCAGCGAGGTGAAGTTCGTCTTCTATGCCGGTGCGGCTCTGCCACAGAGCACATGGTCGGCGCTGGAGACACTTTCCATCGAAACAATCGGGCGTCCGTTGCCGATGGTCTCCGCTTGGGGATCGACGGAAACATCGCCGCTCGCGACCGACTGTCATTTTCAGGCGCCGAGATCAGGCAATATAGGCGTGCCGATTCCCGGTACGGAGCTAAAGCTCGTGCCATCGGACGGCAAGTTCGAGGTGCGGGTGCGCGGGCCTAATGTGACGCCGGGCTACTGGAAGGCGCCGGACCTCACCGCGAAAGCTTTTGATGCGGACGGCTTCTATCTGATCGGCGATGCCGTTGCATTTGCAGATCCGGCTGATCCGGCGCAAGGCTTGCTGTTCGACGGGCGCATCGCCGAGGATTTCAAGCTGACATCAGGCACATGGGTCAACGTCGGAACGCTGCGCGTGGCAGGAATCTCCGCGTTGGCGCCGCTGGTTCAGGATATTGTCGTAGCCGGCCATGGCGGCGAGGATGTGCGCTTCCTTCTTGTTCCCAATCTGGCTGCCTGCCGCGCTGTGTCCGGCCTGCCGGAAACAGCGAGCATCGATGCCGTGCTTGGCTGCGAAAATGTGCGTTCGTCCGTAGGGGAAGGGCTCGCGAGACTGAAGGCGGCAGGCGGAGGGTCTTCCACCTATGCAACTTGCGCGCTTTTGCTGGCAGAGCCGCTATCTGTCGATGGCGGCGAGATTACTGACAAGGGTTACGTCAATCAGCGCGCCGTTCTGGCGCGCCGCGTAGCCGACGTGGAAGACCTGAACAGAGAGTTCTCAGGCCGCTTGATAATCTGCGCGAGTGTCGAGCAATACGCCCGTCATGCCTAGCCGGGATGTCCAGAACTCGAACGATGCATTGGGACAATAAAATATCGCGTTGATGGTGAAGGCAACAGGTCGAGCGACCGCACGCGAGACTTTGCCGATGCGATCAACTGTCACATGCCGTGTCATGTCGTCGTCACACACCAGCGCGGGCGCCGTGGTCAAATATAGCGCTCTTCCCCAGAGCACATGGACCGGCGCGAGGGCATTCGCGCGCTCCACGAGGTCGCCTTTCCCTCCAGGAGGCGACCTCGTTTGTTTCCGATGAACGGCTCATGCGGAGTGTTCGCGAAACGTGTCCGATCCGCATGCGTGTTAAATTGCACTGAGTTCTACTCCTGGTGCAGACCGGACTCTTCTCACGCAGTGAGATTTCACACGACACACACGGCGACTCCCGGCGCTGCACGTCGTTGCATCATTCTGGTCTGTCAGGACCCAACGAAGAAACGTTGGTGCGACGGATCGGAAAATTTGAAATCCTATTCCGCCGATCGCTCGAACTATGAAGTTTCTTCTCAGGCAAACTGAGTATGATGACCGCGATCCGCAATCGGATTGCGCGGTGCCGATGCTATCGTTCCGTCAAGCACATCGACTGGACAGAGCGAGCAATAGTAATGCGGACGATTGGTTTGATTGGTGGAATGAGCTGGGAAAGTACTGCTGTTTACTATCGCCGGCTGAATGAGCAAGTCCGCGCCGAACTCGGTGGGCTCCACTCCGCGGATATTCTGATGCGTTCGATCAACTTCGACGCGATTGTCAGCTTGCAGAAACAAGGGCGTTGGGACGAGGCCTGTCAGGTTCTCGCTGACATCGCACGCGATCTGGAAGGAGGCGGTGCTGGTTGCATTCTGATCTGCACGAATACAATGCACAAGCTTGCCGACGAAGTGCAGCAGGCAGTGTCGATCCCGCTTCTTCACATTGCCGACGTTACCGGCGCTGCCGTGAAGGCTGCAGGGCTGCAGCGGCCGCTACTTCTGGCAACGCGCTACACGATGGAGCAGGACTTCTATGTGACGCGATTGCGCGAGGGGTTCGGGCTAGATCCCGTTATTCCCGCTGAGGACGATCGTGTGTTCATTCACGACATCATCTTCGATGAACTATGCCAAGGTGTTGTTCGCGAGGAGTCGCGTCGACTCTATCTCGATGCGATTTCACGAGGAAAAGAGCGTGGCGCTGACGGCGTAATTCTTGGTTGCACCGAGATCTGTCTGCTGATCGGCCCCGAGCACATCGATCTTCCCGTCTTTGATTCAACGCTTCTTCACGCGGATGCGGCGCTCGCCTTTTCCATGGCGAAGGAAGAACCGCGACCACGTGCTGCATGACATCGGCGTGATTGATCTTTGGATTGGCATCGATCTTGCTGGTCTCCCTAACCTGGAAGGCAATGAGGCTTTCGTATGAGTGATATGCGTACCGTGCAACGGAAGATCTCGCCGGTCCTCGATCACGTTGTCATTAACGTGATGGGCCAGCTTGATGAGGCTGCTGCGCAATATACTCGCCTCGGCTTTCAGTTGACGGAGCGCGGTCACCATACGCTCGGCTCCAGTAATAACCTGGCAATCTTCGGCACGAACTATCTCGAATTGCTTGGCTATCTGCCGGGGCGCGAAACGATGCGTGCTGATCTCTGGACGCATCCGCCGGGATTAAGCGGGCTTGTTTTCAAATCCGTCGATGCCGATCTGGTCTATGCGACGTTGAAGGACAATGCGGTTCCCGTCATGGAGCCAATGAGCTTTGCGCGGCCGGTCGAATTGCCGGGCGGCGCCCAAGACGCGCGTTTCAAGGTCATCCGCGTGGCGGGCGACGAAGTGCAGAACGGCCGCACGTTCTTCTGCCATCATGATACGCCGGAACTGGTGTGGCGCCCCGAATGGCAGACGCATGCCAATGGTGCCACTGAAATCGTCGAATTTGTCATCGCCTCGCAGCAGCCGGCGCGAACTGCAGCGCTCTATGAACGCATGTTCGGCGCACCGCTTCTGACGCCGACGGATGGCGGCTTTTCGTTCAATGCCGGTGCCGCAACGATTGTCGTGCTCGATCCTGCAGCGGTCGCGGATCGCTATGCCGGTGCGGCGCTTGCCAGCGAGGATGGCACTGATCGCATGGTCGCGCTGGTGTTCAAGGTCGCGTCGCTCGACACGCCGCGCGCCGTATTCGATGCGGCCGGCGTTTCCTTCAAGCCCTATGCGGACGGCATCATCGTGTCGCATGCCGACGCAGCCAATGTCGCTCTGGGGTTCACGGCGTGATGGTAGCGCTCCCCAATGATTTCACCCGGAGTTTTGCGCTCGACTATGACGGCGCGCGCGTGAAGTTTCGCAATGCTGCGAATGACGTCGGCGCTGCGTTGACCACCTACACCCATCCGGCGCTCAAGGGCCCGAATGGCCAGGATCTGTGCATCGACGTGGCGCGGCTCGGTGATCCGCGCGCAGCTTCGCAACTGGTGATCCTCAGCGGTACGCACGGCCTCGAAGGCCTCAGCGGTTCGGCGGCGCAGATCGGCTGGATGCAGAGCAATTTTGCACGCGCCCTTCCGCGCGGCGTGTCGATTCTCTTCGTTCACGCGATCAATCCCTACGGCTTTGCCTGGGGCACGCGGACCACCGAAAACAATGTTGATCTCAATCGCAATTTCATCGATTTTTCCACGCCCCGTCCGGGCAATCCGGGTTATGCGAAGCTTTATCCGCATCTCCTTCCGGAGGACTGGACGCCGGCAGCCCTGCAGATCTACGCCGACGCCGTGGAAGCCTTCAAGGACGCGCATGGCGATGACGGTCTGTTCGACACGCTGGCGCGCGGGCAGTACGACTTCCCGGATGGCTCCAATTATGGCGGCTCCGGGCGCGAGTGGTCCAATCTGACTCTGGAGACCATCATCGCCGATCATCTCGGCGCGGCCGAGCGCATCGGCTTCATCGATTGGCATACCGGCATCGGTGATTTCGGCGAGTCCTTCTTCCTGTGCTTCAACCCTGAAGGCGGCGCGCTTCATGCGGAAGCCGTGCGCTGGTGGGGGCGTGAACGCATCGTCGGCCAGAAGCCGAACAATTTTGCGCGGCCCAATTATCAGGGACTCGTATTTCACGGCATGACCAGGTTCCTTGGCGAGCGACCGATGGTCGGCGCAGTGATCGAATTTGGTACGCGTGGTACCAAGGTTCGTCGCGCCTTGCAGCTCGATCTCTGGCTGAAGTTCAAGGCCGAGAAAGATAGCGAGCGCGTTCGCATGCTGCGCGCAGACCTGCACGATTGCTTTGTCCCGGTGTCGTCGCACTGGCGCGAAGAAACCACCGAACAAGCCATTTCCATCACTCAACAGGCGGTGGAGGGGCTGGCAAGCTGGTCCCTCTCCGTCGCAGCCTGAATCAACGGAGCGAGATAGATCATGCGAGCAGTTGTCCTTTACGAACACGGCGATAACGATAAGCTGCAATTCACGGCGGATTATCCGACGCCGAAGGCCGGCGAGGGCGACGTTGTCATCCGCGTGCGGGCATCGTCGATCAACTATCACGACGTTTTCACCCGCCGCGGTATGCCCGGCATCAAGGTGCCGCTGCCTGTCATCATTGGCCTCGACGTGGTCGGTGAAATCACGGAACTCGGCGCCGGCGTCACCGGCTGGAACATCGGTGATCGCGTGCTGATCGATCCGGTCAACCGCGTCGAAGGCGGCCTGATGGGTGAGACCCAGGACGGCGGCCTCGCCGAATTCTGCCGCGCCAAGGCGCATCAGCTCGTCAAGATTCCGGACGGCGTCAGCTTCGAGCAGGCGGCCGCACTGCCGGTCGCCTATGGCACCGCGATCCGTATGATGAACACCATTGGTCAGATCAAATCTGGCGAGAAGGTTCTGATCCTGGGCGCCAGTGGTGGCGTCGGCGTGTGCTGTGTCCAGCTCGCCAAGCTAGCAGGTGCTTATGTGATCGCCTGCGCCGGTAGCGAGGAGAAGGGCAAGAGGCTCACGGAGCTCGGCGCGGACGAGATCATCCTCTACACCCAGTCCGACTTCATGAAGACGATCTATGAGCGCCACGGCAAGCCGCATCGCCGTCGCTTCGTCGAAGGCGGCGGTGTCGATGTCGTCGTCAATTTCACCGGCGGTGATACCTGGGTCAAATCGCTGCGCTGTCTGAAGCTCGGAGGCCGCATTCTGACTTGCGGTGCAACTGCCGGCTACTCGCCTACTGAAGATCTTCGCTTCATCTGGACCTTCGAACTGGAGATCAAGGGCTCCAACGGCTGGGAACGTGACGATATCACAAAACTGTTCGATCTCGTCGCCGCCAAGAAGCTGCAGGTACTGATCGACAAGACCTATCCGCTGGAGGAAGCGAAGGAGGCTGTGCGCATCATTGAAGATCGTGCGGTATTCGGCAAAGTCGTGGTGACGCCGTGAGCAAGCCCGACGTCAAGACGCTGACCGCCCCCGAGATTCAGCAAATGCTGGATGTGTCGCCGTTCAACCTGTTCCTCGGCCTTGAGGTGATCAAGGCTGATCCGGTAACGCAGGAAGTGACGATGCGGTCGCCGATGCGGCCGGAATTCGAACGTCGGCCGGGCTCCAAGCAATGGCATGGCGGCGTCATTGCCTCGGTCATTGACACAGTCGGCGATTTCGCCGTCGGCATGATGGTCGGGCGCGGCCTTCCGACCGTGAATTTCCGGGTCGATTACCTGAAGCCGGCTGTCGATACCGCCTTGGTTGCCGTGTCGCGGGTGCGCCGTGCCGGCAAGAGCGTCGGCGTCGCCGACGTCGATGTGTTTGACGAGAAGGGGGCGCTGCTCGCCATCGGTCGCGGCACCTATTCGACGCTTTAAGCAAATAATAGCAGGAACGCGCGACGGGGCCGGTTCCTGTTTGCAACAAAGGAAGAACAATGAGCGGTTTTAGCAGACGTGATTTTCTGATGACGACAGCCGGCGCCGTTCTGACGTCCGGCTTCGCCGGCTCTTCCAGTGCTGCAACGGCCACGCCGAAGCGCGGCGGCACGCTGGTCGGCACGTGGGGCGGATTTGAGCCGCAATCGCTGTTCGTTCCAGCGGGGGGCGGCTCCAGTCCGTATTTCACGTCGACCAAGGTGTTCGAGCGGCTGATCCGCCTGACCGCCGATCTCAAATTCGAACCGGTGCTGGCTCTCGGGATCGAACCGGCAGAGGATTTCCGCAGTTACACGATCAAACTACGTCCGAACGTCACCTGGCATGATGGCAAGCCGCTGACCTCGGACGATCTGGTCTTCAATGCGATCCAGTATTGGAAGCCGATCTCCGCTGGCGTCACGCTCGATGCTCTGCTGACCGCGGAGGCCGTGGATCCGCTGACCGTGGTGCTGAAATTCAAAGTGCCGGTGCCAGAATTCTTCCTCAAGTCCGTGCTGGCCGGCAAGGCCGGCCTCGTCATTCCCAAGCATATCTATGACGGGTCGAACATCATTACCAACCCGATCAACAATATGCCGATCGGCACCGGTCCGTTCAAGGTTAAGGAGTGGGTGCGCGGCAGCCATGTCGAATATGCCCGCAATGACAATTACTGGAATGCTGGCAAGCCCTATCTCGACAAGCTGGTGATCCGCTGGTGGCGAGATCCGGCGTCGCGGTCGGCTGCGTTCGAGGCTGGCCAGCTTGATATAGGCACATTTAATCCGATCCCGGCGCCGGACATCGCGCGCCTGACGGCAACCAAGAAGTTCGTTGCCGAGACCAAGGGCTACTCGAATTCGGCGTGGATCACGAGTGTCGAGTTCAACCAGCGTCGCGAGATCTTCAAGAAGCGCGAGGTGCGCCAGGCCCTGCTTCATGCGATCGACCGCAGCTTCATCGCGGATACGGTTTTCTTCGGTCGCGCGCGTCCCTCCCTTGGTGCTCTCCACTTCTCGAATTCAATCTTCTTCACCAAGGACGTCCAGGATTATCCGTTCGACGTCAAAAAGGCCGCAGCATTGCTCGATGCTGCCGGTTATCCGGTGAAATCCGGCTCGCGCTTCAAGATGAGCCTGGTATCGGCCGGGTGGTTCGAGGAAAACGTCAAGATCGGTCAGTATCTGAAGCAGGCCTTCGAGGACGTCGACATCACCGTCGATCTGGCGATCCCCGATCGCGCGACCTCGCTGAAACGCATCTACACCGACTATGACTATGACGTCGCGGTGTCGAACAATTCAGCCAGCATCGAGCCGATCCCGCAGACAACGCAATACTACACCACCGACGGTATCGTGAAGGGGGCGGCCTTCCGCAACGCCACGGGCTATTCCAATCCGAAGATGGACGAAACCGTCAGCAAGATGGCGATCGAGACCGATGAGGAGAAGCGCGTATCGCTGGTGCACGAGTTCGACAAGCTCGCAGCGAGCGACGCGCCGGTCCTTCCGATGGTCGACCTTGAACCCGTGACGATCGCTCGTTCTGATGTCCGCGATCATTCGCTGACGGCGGACTTCATGGGCGAAAGCTGGGCCGAGGTCTGGCTGGACCGCTGAGAGCGGAGGCAAACGTGCGTCGCATCATCATCCGCAGGCTCGTGCAAATCATTCCGCTGATCTTCGCGGTCATTGTGATGAATTTTGTTCTGATCCATCTGGCGCCGGGGAGTCTGTTCGACGTGATGACGTCCGAACAGCAGATCACCGACCCGAAGATGCTGGATCAGCTGCGTCACACCTACGGCGTCGATCAGCCGGTGTCGGTGCAGCTTGCCAAATATATCTGGTCGGTGATGCGGCTCGATCTCGGCTATTCGTACCGGCAGAACGCGCCGGTGTTTGATGTGATCACGCAACAGCTTCCAGCGACCTTGATCCTGATGCTGGCGGCAATCGGAATTGCTTTGCTCGTTGGCGTCACGGCCGGCGTGCTGGCGTCGATCAAGGTCAACACAATCTGGGATAATCTGATCTCGCTCGGTGCGGTATTCTTCTTCGCTGCACCGAGCTTCTGGCTTGGCATCATGATGACGGTGATGTTTGCGGTGAAGCTCGGCTGGTTTCCGGTGGGCGGCATGCGCACCATCGGCGTCGACGAAAGTGCCTTCGGTGCCGTTCTGGATGTGATGCATCATCTCGTCCTTCCCGCAACGGCACTAGGGCTGTTCTATGCCGCGACCTTCGCGCGCGTGATGCGAGCCTCAATGTTGGAGGTCGCCCGGCTGGATTTCGTGCGAACAGCGCGTGCCAAGGGCCTGTCGGGCGGTCGGGTGGTGCTGGCACATGTAATGCGTAACGCGATGTTGCCGATCGTCACGCTGCTCGGACTGCAGCTTGGCACCATGCTCGGCGGCAGCGTCGTCATCGAGGCCGTGTTCAGTTGGCCCGGCATCGGCAGCCTGCTGTTCGACAGCGTGATGAGTCGCAATTTTCCCATGGTGCTCGGTGTGCTCATCCTCGGTTCGCTGCTGGTCGCGGTCTGCAACGCGACCGTCGATCTGCTGTATCTGCGGCTCGATCCCCGGATCAAGGCGAGGTAGATCATGCTGACATTGTTCTTCGACTTCGCCCGGCGCTTCGCCCGCAACCGCGCGGCGCTGGTCGGTCTGTTTCTCGTCCTGGTCGTCGTCGGTGTTGCTATTGCCGCGCCATGGTGGTTCCCGCGCAACCCGCTTCGTATTGTCGGGCGGCCGGAGATCTGGCCCTTCATGTCGTCGCGTTATCCGCTTGGCACGGATTCTCTGGGTCGTGACATTGCGGCGATGATTGCCCACGGCGCCCGCACCACGCTTCTGATCGGGCTCTGCGCCAGCCTGACCGCCACCATCATCGGCATCACCGTTGGCGCCACCGCGGCCTATGTCGGCGGCTGGGTCGATGAGCTATTGATGCGTCTGACCGAATTGTTCCAGACCATCCCGAACCTGATCTTCGTGCTGACCATCGTGTCGATCCTCGGGCAGAAGATCGAATATGTGACAATCGCCGTGGGCGTCGTGACCTGGACGCCGATCGCACGGCTGACGCGTGCCGAGTTCATGTCGCTGCGCGATCGCGAATTTGTGCAGGCCTGCCGGGCCATGGGGATGGGCAGTCTGCGGATCATGTTCGGCGAGATACTGCCGAATGCACTGCCGCCGGTGATCGTGCTGTCATCACTGGTCGTTGCCGGGGCCGTTCTGTTCGAGTCCGCTGTGGCATTCCTCGGGCTCGGCGATCCCAATGTCACCAGTTGGGGACAGCTGATCGGGGACGGCAGGACGCTCATCCGCTCGTCCTGGTACATCTGCGCGGTGCCGGGTCTCGCGATCATGCTCACTGTGCTGGCGCTCAACCTTGTGGGCGATGGCCTCAACGATGCGCTCAACCCCAAACTGCGGGATCGCTGAGATGATCATGGGCAGCAAAGCCGGTCCAGCGCCGATCCTCTCCATTGAGAACCTGCAGGTGTCGTTGTTCACGCGCCGTGGCGTGTTGCCTGCGGTCGATGGTCTGTCGCTGACAGTCTCGGCCGGCGAGACTCTCGCCATCGTCGGTGAATCCGGCTGTGGCAAGTCGTTGACGGCGCTGGCGATCATGCGGTTGTTGCCGAACCCGCCGGCAAAGATCGTCGGTGGCGCCGTCCGCTTCATGGGGCGTGATCTCGCTGCCTTGTCCGAGCGCGAGATGCAGCGGGTCCGCGGCAAGGACATCTCGATGATCTTCCAGGATCCGATGACATCGCTGAACCCTGTGGTCGCGGTTGGGGATCAGCTGATCGAGGCAATCAGGCGCCACAATGACGTGTCGCGTCACGAGGCGAGAGACCGCGCAATCGAATTGCTGCGCCAGGTGCGTATCCCGGATGCGGAACGCCGCTTCAATGATTATCCGCACCAGATGTCTGGTGGCATGAGCCAGCGTGTCATGATCGCCATGGCGATTGCTTGTGGGCCAAAGCTCCTGATCGCCGACGAACCGACCACGGCGCTCGACGTCACCATCCAGGCGCAGATCATCGAGCTGATGAAGGAATTGCAGTCCTCATCCGATATGGGCCTTATCATTATCACCCATGATCTCGGCGTGGTTGCCGAAGTCGCCGACCGGGTGGCCGTGATGTATGCCGGCCGCAAAGTCGAGGAAGCGCCGGTGGAGGCTTTGTTCGAGCGGCCGCTGCATCGCTACACGCGGGGGCTGCTGGGGGCGACGCCGTCGGCACAGCGCCGACGTGGCAGTCGTCTCGTCGAAATTACGGGCAACGTGCCGGCACTGTCCGATTTGCCGCAGGGCTGTGCCTTCCAGAACCGTTGTCCCGATGTACTCGATCGCTGCCGTGCCGAGCGGCCGCAACTGGCGCCGTTGCTGCCGCACCGTTCCGCCGCCTGTTTTGCTGCCGAGAAGGAGTTATCGCGCGATGCCGCTACTATCGGTGCTTAGTCTCTGTGTCCAATACCAGAGCGCACAGGGCGTCGTGCGGGCGGTCGACGATGTGAGTTTCGACCTGGAGCCCGGCGAGACTGTGGGGCTGGTCGGGGAATCCGGCTGCGGCAAGTCCACGCTCGGCAAGGCGATCATGCGTCTGGTGCCGACGTCCGACGGACGCGTCTTCCTCGATGGTGACGATGTCACGCGGATGCAGGCCGGCGCGTTGAAGGCCTCGCGGAAGTCGATGCAGATGATCTTCCAGGATCCTTATGGATCGCTCAATCCGCGCCACGACGTCGGCACCATCGTCGGGCAACCGCTCAGCGTCGCCGGCTGGTCGCGCCGTGATATCAAGGATCGTGTCATCGAGCTGATGGGACAGGTAGGCCTGCCGGCCGATGCGATGCGGCGCTATCCGCATGAGTTCTCTGGCGGCCAGCGCCAGCGTCTCGGCATTGCGCGTGCACTTGCGCTCAAGCCCAAGGTCATCATCTGCGACGAGCCGGTATCTGCGCTGGACGTTTCGGTGCGCGCGCAGGTCATCAATCTGCTCGAGGACCTGCAGCAGGCAACGGGCGTGTCGTATTTGTTCATCTCGCACGATCTCTCGGTCGTCGAGCATATTTCGGATCGGCTGATCGTGATGTATCTCGGTCGGATCGTCGAAACAGGCCGCAGCGAGGACGTCTGGGATAGACCGGCGCATCCTTATACGGAGGCATTGCTTGCCGCCGCGCCGATCGCCGATCCGCGCATTGCACGCAGCCGCGCCCGCAGCGTGCTGCAGGGTGAGTTGCCAAGCCCGCTCAATCCGCCGCCAGGCTGCAGCTTCAGTACGCGCTGCCCCTACGCTCAGGCGCTTTGCCGCGAGGAGCGACCGATGCTGCGCGATGTCTCCGATGGCCGCAAGGTGGCTTGTCATTACGATCTGCTTGAACAACCCGCGGCGCTGCCGCGGGTTGCGCAGGTAGCCAATTGAGTTCTCAGAAGTGGAGTATTGCTAATGCGGTGGAATAATCTCGGTGACCTGATCGATCGCAGCGGTGACCTTGATCGGGAGGCGGTCATCGATCTGATCGATCCCGCGCATCCCAGGCGCTACACGCACCGTCAGATCGACGAGATGGCAAACGGGGTCGCCCAGTATCTTGTCGATGGTGGCTACAAGAGCGGCACACATATCGCGATCCTGTCGTTTAATCGCGCCGAATACATCATTTGCTATTTCGGCATCATGCGCGCCGGATGCATCGCTGTTCCGGTCAATATCAAGGCTGCGCGCGACACCGTCGATTTTGTGATGGACGACGCGAAGATCGCGCTGGCATTTGTCGACAATGCCAACCGACCGATGGTGCGCGACGGCATTCCCGTCATCAATTTCGACGACAGCGGCCCAAGCGGCTTTACTGCGACGATCAAGCCCGCAGCGTTCACCGCCGTCGAGACGACGCGGGAAGAGGTCGGGCAAATGCTCTACACCTCCGGCTCCACCGGCCGGCCCAAAGGCGTACCGCTATCGCATTACGGACAACTCTGGGCGATCTCGACACGGACCAGCGGTGCGCTCAATCAGGATGATCGCTACATCATCGCGCAGCCACTGTTTCACATGAATGGCCTGTTCGCCATCAAGACGATTTTCGCTCAGAATGCGTCTGTGGTGGTGCTGCCGTCGTTCGAGACCCGCAGTTATATTGAGGCCATCGCCAAGTACAAGGTGACCGCCGCCACGGCCGTTCCCACCATGTGGGCTCGTGTCGTCAAGGAAACGGAACTGCTAGCGAAGAATGATATCACCTCGGTTCGTCGCCTGATGCTTGGGTCGGCGCCGATGACCATGGGTCTGTGGGACAGGATCAAGCAGGCGCTGCCCAACGTCGTAATGACGATGGGCTATGGTACGACTGAAGCAGGGCCGGCCGTGTTCGGTCCGCATCCCGACAAGATTCCGACGCCGCCTTTGGCGCTAGGTTATCCGATCCGTCTGGAAGATGTCCGGCTCGTCAATGGTACCGAGAATGAAGGCGTGCTGTTGATGCGGAATCCAGCAGTGCTGGATCACTATCACAATCTGCCGCAGCAGACCGCCAAGGTGCTGACCGATGGTTGGTATTACAGTGGCGATGTGATGCGCCGCGATGCCAACGGCTTCTATTTCTTCGTAGGCCGTGCCGACGACATGTTTGTCTGCTCCGGCGAAAATATCTATCCGGGCGAAGTCGAAAAGCTGTTGGAGCGTCACCCGCAGATCCAGCAGGCGGCAGTAGTGCCGTTGCCCGACGAGGAACGGAGCCAGGTGCCGGTTGCGTTTATTGTCACGCGCGAGCAGCCCACGCCGAGCTTCGACGACATCCGTCAGTTCGCGATCGCCAATGGTCCGGCATATCAGCACCCGCGGCGGGTTGAGTTCGTCCACGAACTGCCTTGGGCGGGCACGAACAAGATCGATCGCAAGGCGCTGATCGACAGGGCGCGGAGCCTGGAAGCCAGTCACGGCTGGTCCGCATGAGCGGGCTGGCAGGAAAAATCGCGCTAGTCACTGGCGCGAGTCGGGGGATCGGTCAGGCTATCGCGCTTCGCCTGGCGAAGGACGGCGCAACCGTTGCGGTTCATTACAACGCCTCGGTCGATGCCGCGAATGCGACGGTGACGACCATCTCCGCCGCTGGCGGCAATGCCTTTGCCATCAAGGCCGATCTCTCGGAACGCGGTGGCGCAGCCGCCTTGGCCGCGGATTTTGGTGCCGAACTGACCGAGCGCCATGGCAGCCCTGCATTCGACATTCTCGTTAACAACGCAGGCGTCGGAAAACGCGCGACCATTGAGGATATTTCCGAGGACGACTTCGATCTTCTGCTGCAGACCAATCTGAAATCGCCGTTCTTTCTGATCAAGGCACTGATGCCGCATCTGCGTAATGGCGGACGTATCATCAATATCTCGTCGATGGGGACGCGTTCGGCCTATCCGACCATGGCCGCCTATGCGCCGGCCAAAGCGGGTCTGGAAGCGCTGAGCCGCTTGCTCGCCGTTCATCTCGGCGGTCGACAGATCACGGTGAATTCCGTGATGCCCGGTGCGACGGCGACGGACATGAACATCGTCGCGCGCGATCCGGTGGCCAGCCGCGCAGTGGCTGAGACAATCGCGCTCGGCCGGGTCGGGCAACCCGACGATATCGCAAGGGTCGTCGCCTTTCTCGCGTCGGACGAAGCGGGCTGGGTCACTGGCCAGCAGATCGATGCGAGTGGTGGCCAGCGGCTGTAAGAGGCCACGCGTTCAATCAACGCGTCGATATCACGACACACGGTGGCGAATTCATCTTGGCGCTGCGTCAGCGGAGGCGTCGCTTTTGACGCCAGCCTGCTGCTCGAATGCGCAGCGATGATAATTGTTTATGCTCGCGAACTCCCAAATCTCGCAATAGCATTGCGTCACGATGGCAATGAACGGCAGAAATATTCTGCGTGCACCCTTCATCGGAGGCCAACATGCTCGACGAGCTCGACCGCAAAATTCTCGCGGCACTCCAGGTAGACAGCAGCCTTTCAATGCAGGACCTGGCTGATCGCGTTGGCCTGAGTTCCACGCCGTGTTGGCGCCGCATCCAGAAGCTCGAAAGCTCTGGCTACATCAAGCGACGCGTTGCACTTCTCGATGCAGACAAGCTGAATTTGGGTGTCAGCGTTTTCATCGCCGTGCGAACGAACCAGCATAACGCGGAGTGGGTTCAGCGTTTCCGGAAAATCGTCGTCAGCTTCCCCGAGGTGGTCGATTTCTATCGCCTGAGCGGTGACGTGGACTATCTGATCCGGGCTGTGGTCTCGGATATCCGGGCCTACGACGATCTTTATCAGCGGCTGATCGCCAAGATTGATCTGCATGATGTGTCGTCGATGTTCACGATGGAGCAGATCAAGTCGACGACCGAATTGCCACTCATGAATGCTTTGGTGAAGCAGGGGCGTGGCGATATCTCGTCGGCGGCGCATTCCCTGTCACATTGAGACGCCGCGGCTCCGAAGCTGCCGCATGGAGTGTAATCGGTCGTGTGCTGCGGGCAGCACGGTTCCACGATTTCCGGCTAGAGCGTACGTGCTGGCCGATCGCATCTGCGTCTTCTACGGGTTGAGGGGGGCAGAGGCATTATGTGCGCCAAACGAAAAACCCGCCGGTTAGGGCGGGATTCAGCGGTCATCTCGATTTTGGTCCATCATTCAAAGCCACAAGCGTACCGCCCCCGCGAAGGGGGGCTGTTTCAAGTTCGTTTGAGTCCGGTGATATGGCTGCTTGTGCTGGGCGACTGGAACGGGCAGGGAACAGACCCCCGGATATTCCCGTATTGAACCGCGATTCGCGTTCTGTTCTACCGCGAGGTGCCTGATTGTCAGGCGCCTCGGTCGGGAGAGCTTATTGATTTAACAGGGGAAAATGGTGCTGCCAGACAGGATTGAACTGTCGACCTCTCCATTACCAATGGAGTGCTCTACCACTGAGCTACGGCAGCATGCTGGGTGCAGGAATCAGCCTCAAGGGCGCCTACCAAGCGGGGCGATCCTTGCCACAAGGTCACGGGCGGCGCAAGCGCGGGTGGCACTTAGAATGCATCATTATAACAGGGGTGTGGTCGGCCTGTTGCGGTTGCAGCCGCCTTGCGCTTCGCCATTGGCGAGTCGATCCGGTTCCCCATGGCCTCGATAACCGCTGGCAGAGCCTTCATTGGCCGGATCATCACCTCGAAGTCGATCATCTCGCCTGACGCGTTGAAGGCGGTTATGTATGGGGTCACAGGATCCAATCTGGCGCATCTGTGCACGCCATTCGATCGACCATAACTGCCCATGACCGATAAGCCGAGCAAACCCGCCAAGGAAAGTGCAACTGCCCGTCAGGACAGGCTGCGCCAGGCGCTGCGTGAAAATCTCAAGCGCCGGAAGGTGCAAATGCGCGGGCGCGCCAGTCAGGCCAGCGATGCCGTCGCAGTCGAGGCGTCATCGGATGCCGATAAGATACAGGACTTCTGTTCAAGACCCGTCGATCCCGATCGGGATTGATGGCACCTGTCCGCCGCGTGAGCATGCGAGTTTAAATGTCATCAGAATCCCAGGCATCATCCAGCGCCGAGCTACCGGCCTACGCGCCGCGGGCGGCGCTGCCGCGTCACGATCAGACTTTTCCCGTGCTGACGGCGGCGGAGATCGAGCGGATGCGCCGCTTCGGTGAGATCCGGCATTACAAGGATGGCGATTGCCTGTTCGAGACCGGCAAGCCCGGTCCCGGCATGTTCGTGGTGTTGTCCGGACATGTGACGATCACCCAGCGCGACGGTTTCGGCCGTATCACGCCGGTGGCCGATCAGTGCACCGGACAGTTCGTCGCCGAGATCGCGCAACTGTCGGGCCGCGTCGCGCTGGTTGACGGTCATGCTGAGGGCGATGTCGAGACGCTGCTGATTCCGCCGGAACGGCTGCGCGCGCTGCTGATCGCGGAAGCGGATCTGGGCGAGCGCATCATGCGTGCGCTGATCCTGCGTCGGGTGAACCTTTTGCAGGGCAGCGCTGGCGGTCCGGCTTTCATCGGCGCAGCCAATTCCAGCGATGTCATCCGCCTGCAGGGTTTTCTCAGCCGCAACGGTTATCCGCATCATCTGCTCGACCCCGCAACGGACAAGGACGCCGCCGATCTGATCGCGCGCTATACGCCGTCGCCGGAGGAGCTGCCGCTGGTGGTGGTGGCCGACGGCACGGTGCTGCGCAATCCGTCATTCGCTGAACTCGCCCGCGCGATGGGCATGATCAGCCATATCGCCAAGGGCAAGACCTATGACGTTGCCATCGTCGGCAGCGGACCTGCGGGCCTGTCCACCGCGGTGTATGGCGCGTCGGAAGGCCTGTCGATTGCGGTGTGCGATGCCAAATCATTCGGAGGACAGGCCGGCGCCAGCGCGCGGATCGAGAACTATCTCGGCTTCCCCACCGGCATCTCCGGCATGGCACTCACGGCGCGTGCCTTCAACCAGGCGCAGAAGTTCGGCGCCGATATCATGATCCCGGCGGCCGTGAAGTCGCTGGACTGTTCACGCAAGGACGGACTGTTCGCTCTTGAACTCGACGATGGCGATGTCATGCGTGCCAAGGCCATCGTGGTGGCATCGGGCGCACGCTATCGCCGGCCGGATATCGAGCGGCTCGCCGATTTCGAAGGTCGCGGCGTCTGGTACTGGGCATCTCCGATCGAGGCCCGACTCTGCAGGGAGCAGGAAATCTACCTGGTCGGCGGTGGCAATTCGGCAGGTCAGGCGGCGGTGTTTCTCGCGAGCCAAGCCAACAAGGTGCATATGGTGATCCGCGGCGGCGGCCTCGGTGCCAGCATGTCGCGCTATCTGATCGAGCGTATCGAGGCGACACCGAATATCGAGCTGGTCTTCAACACCGAAGTCGTGGCGCTGGAGGGGACGCAGGAGGCGGGGCTCGAACGGATCTGTACCCGCAGTAGGCTGTCCGGCGAGGAGTCCTGCGCTGACATCCGCAATCTATTCCTGTTCGTCGGCGCCGATCCCGCCACCGAATGGCTGGCGGATTGCGGCGTCACCCTCGATCGTCATGGCTTCATCATCACCGGCATTCCCGCCAATGGCCGCAGCGTGCAGGCGCTGGAGACGTCGGTGTCCGGTGTCTTTGCGGTCGGTGATGTGCGCTCGGGTTCGGTGAAGCGTGTCGGTGGCGCGATCGGCGAGGGCGCCCAGGTGGTGGCGGCGCTGCATGGTTTTCTCGGCGATACGGCCACGCCGACCCTTTGAGCTCATAACGGGAGATCGTCATGCCCAAAGGCTGCACGCATATTTCCGGCATTCGCGATGTGACACCCAGCGCACTCGGTTGCGAGGAATGCCTGAAAACGGGCAGCATATGGCTGCACTTGCGGATCTGCCGGACCTGCGGTCACGTCGGCTGTTGCGACGATTCCCCGAACAAGCACGCGACCAAGCATTTCCACGCCACGAAGCATCCGATCATCGAGGGCTATGATCCGCCCGAAGGTTGGGGCTGGTGCTACGTCGACGAAGTGATGTTCGATTTGTCGGATCGAAAGACTCCGCACAACGGGCCGATTCCGCGCTACTACTGAAATAATCGTCCCGACGCGGGCGACGTTTCAGTGGGGACTTCATGCACATTTTTACGATCGGACGCCGGGCTTTGTTGGGTGTGCTGCTGGCCGTCCTGGCAGCGCCGTTTCTCCCCGTATCCGCTTCAGCGCAAGCTCCGCAAAGCCGCTTCGCCACCATCAACGGCGTCAAGCTGCATTATCTCATTGCGGGCAAGGGCGATCCGATCGTGCTGCTGCATGGCTATGCCGAGACCAGCCATATGTGGCGCTCGCTGATCGCGAAACTTGCGGCCAGTCATACGGTGATCGCGCCAGATCTGCGTGGCTTCGGCGATTCCGACGCGCCGGCTGATGGCTACACCAAAGCGGCGATGGCACGCGATATCCATGCGCTGGTGGCCGGCCTGAAATATCCCAAGGTGAAAATTGTCGGCCACGACATCGGTCTGATGGTCGCCTATGCCTATGCTGCGCAATATCCGAGCGAAGTCGATCGCATCGCGCTGATGGATGCCTTTTTGCCTGGTGTTGGCGACTGGACGCATGTCTGGCTGTTGCGCGACCTCTGGCACTTCCATTTCTACGGCAAGACCCCGCTCGCGCTGGTCGCGGGCCGCGAGCGCATTTACCTTGAGCACTTCTGGAATGATTTCGCTGCGGACCCAAAGAAGTCGGTACCAGAAAAGGACCGTGTGTTTTACGCCAAGGTCTATGCGAAGCCCGGCCACATGGCAGCCGGTTTCGAGGTCTTCCGCGCTTTTGAGAAAGATGCGGCCGAGTTTGCCGAACTTGCCAAGACCAGACTGCCGATGCCGATGCTGGTTCTCTCCGGTGAGAAGGCAGGTGGGTCTTTCCTGATCGAGCAAGGGCGCCTCGTCGCCAGCAATGTGGACGGCGTTATCGTCAAAGGGGCAGGTCATTGGCTCATGGAAGAAGCCCCCGATCAGGTGATCCCGAAACTGGTTGAATTTCTCAACAAGTAGATTTCGCGGCTCTATCGATCGAACGCAAATGTCTTGAACGAAACGACGCCTTGCACGCAAATGTATATGATGAGTGTCAGCCAAAAATCATTGGCAAGTTCCCGTGTCGCACCCTAAGATTTGAGGGGTTCTAAAGCAGGGGTGCATCATGGTTTTGGGAATGAGCTTGGCAACGTTCACGTTGCTTCATGTGGTGGTCAGCCTGATCGGCATCGTCGCGGGCCTGGTCGCAATGGTCGGCCTGCTGAAGTCAAAGTCGCTGCCCGGCTGGACCGGTCTGTTTCTGCTGACGACGATCCTGACCAGCGTGACCGGCTTCTTCTTCCCGGTCGAGAAATTGCTGCCGTCGCATGTCATCGGCATCATTTCGCTGGTGCTGCTGGCGATCGCCTGCCTGGCGCTCTATGGCCAGAAGCTGGCGGGGCGCTGGCGCTGGATTTATGTGCTGACTGCGATGATCTCGCTTTATCTCAACGTGTTCGTCCTGGTGATCCAGAGCTTCCTGAAGGTCCCGCCGCTTCATGCGCTGGCACCGAGCGTGCCGCCGAGTGAGCCGCCTTTTGCGATCGTTCAGGGCATCGTGCTGGTGTTCTTCGTCGTCACGACCTTCCTTGCGATCAGGAAATTTCGCCCGATGCCCGGCGGCTTCGCCTGATCGCCGGGCGGCGATCTCCCGCCGATAGCCGCTAGGCTTTGCCTTTTCGGGCGGGCGATTCCCGGAGGATCGCCCGTATCTCGCCGAAGGTGCGCTTCACAAGCGCCTCGGGTCTTTCGCCTGCGTCCTGCGCCAGCCAGATCTCGCCGCCGATCCGCATCGCGCCTGTCGTGATCATGGCGACCAGCCGCGCCTGCAATTGCCCGGATTTGTCTTTGGCGCGGTTGCCGAGCGCGGCAGCGATGGCGCGCTCCATCTTTTCGTATTTCACGTGGTCGCGCGCGCGCAGCGCGGGATTGCCGTGCTTCAATCGCGCAATGGCGATCGCCTCGGAGCTCTCGAGCTGCTGTGCCATCGAGAGCAAAGCATTTTCCGCGGCCAGCAGCATCGGCTCGTCCGCGGGCCTTGCGGCGATCGCGGCCACAAGGAAATCCGTGCTGGCATCCTGCCACGCCAGCACGAGGTCTTCCTTCGACGCGAAATAATGGAAGAAGCTGCGGCGCGAGATCTCTGCGGCGGCCGCAATGTCGTCCAGCGTCGTTTCCTCGAAACCGCGCTTAAGAAACAGCTCCATCGCGACCTTGGTGAGCCGCTCTCGCGTCTGCTGGCGCTTCCTTTCGCGCAGGCCGGTCGGCGGCGCAGCAGGTGCCGCAACCGATTCCGCTTCTGTTTTCCTCGGCTTAGCCGGCATCCTGGCGGTCACAACAATCCTCGATCTGCACCTATTGCAAGTTTGCACTGAGTGCACATTTATATCCGGCGGCCGCGCCGCGCAACGATTCTCGATCCTGGGGAGATATAAGCATGACGGACTGGAGCATCGACCATATTCCGCCCATGACCGGCAAACTGGCCGTGGTGACCGGGGCGACAGGTGGCCTCGGCTTCGAGACGGCAATGGCGCTTGCGGGAGCTGGCGCCGAAGTGGTGCTGACCGGCCGTAGCGACACCAAGGGGAGCGCTGCGATCGAGCGCATCTGCGAGCGACATCCCGACGCGATCATCAGCTATGAGCACCTCGATCTTGCCAGCCTGGACTCGGTCGCTACTTTCGCACGCCGTTTCGATGCGATGTATGCGTCGCTTGATCTGCTGATTAATAATGCCGGCGTGATGGCGCTGCCGACGCGCCAGACCACCGCCGACGGCTTCGAGATGCAGCTCGGTACCAATTATCTCGGTCACTATGCGCTCACGGCGCGTCTGCTCCCTGTGCTTCGCCGCAACAAGGCGCCGCGTGTGGTCAATCTCAGCAGTCTTGCGCATCGTTCGGGCCTCATCGATTTCGACGATCTTCAGGGCGCGACATTCTACAAGCCGTGGAAAGCCTATCAGCAGTCGAAGCTCGCGATGCTGATCTTCGCGATCGAGTTGCAGCGGCGCAGCGATGCCGCGGGCTGGGGTCTGATGAGCAATGCCGCGCATCCCGGTTTCGCGCTCACCGATCTCATTCCGAACGGTCCCGGCAGCGGTGGCTTGATGGGGCTCGGAAGCCGGTTGCTGCGTCCGCTGAGCCATTCAGCCGCCGCCGGTGCCTTGCCGACATTGTTTGCAGCCACCTCACCCGATGCGAAGCCAGCTGGCTATTACGGCCCGAACGGCGTCTATGAAATGAAGGGGCCGCCGGCTCCCGCGAAGATCATGCCGCGAGCTCAGGATGCCGCCGTCGGCGCGCGGTTATGGGAGGTCTCAGCTGCGCTCACCGGCATGTCGTTTGATCAGGTCGCGATTGCCGCCTGATTGCGTCGCGCGATCGACTGGCAGTCATCCAAAGGAAGTCTCATGAAAGTCATTCTGTTCGGTGCGACCGGCATGGTCGGGCAAGGCGCGCTGCGCGAATGCCTGCTCGATCCCGATGTCGAGGCCGTGCTCGTGGTCGGCCGCAGTCCTACCGGGCAATGCGATGCCAAGTTGCGTGAGATCACGCATACGGATTTTTTCGATCTGTCGGCCATCGCGCCTGACTTGACGGGCTATGGCGCCTGCCTGTTCTGCCTTGGCGTCTCGTCGCTGGGCATGAGCGAGCCGGACTATCGTCGGATCACCTACGACATCACCCTCGCGGTGGCGAACACGCTGGCGCGGCTCAATCCCGCGATGACCTTTATTTACGTCACCGGCCAGAGCACCGACAGCACCGAGCAGGGCAGCGTCATGTGGGCGCGGGTCAAGGGCAAGACCGAGAACGATTTGCTCAAGCTGCCGTTCAAGGCCGCCTATATGTTCCGCCCCGGCGGCATCCAACCGCTGCATGGTGTTCGTTCGAAAACTGCGTGGGTTCAGGCGATCTACACCGCGACCGCGCCCCTCTGGGCGCTGCTGGTCCGGATCGCGCCAAAATACGTCACCACGACAGAGAAAGTCGGCCGCGCCATGATCCGGGTGGTTCGTAACGGCTACTCCAAGCCAATCCTGGAAACCCCGGATATCAATCAGGTCGGAGCGTAAACGGGCCGATTCGGCCCTTTTTCAGATTTGCTGCCGGCCTCATCGAAAAACCGCAAATTTCGACGCTTTTGCTTTAAAGAGGCCATCCGCCCTATAGTCAGGGCACAGCAATCAGCGGGAATCGGTATGGATCGCATTCGCATCATCGGCGGCAGCAAACTCAATGGCACGATCCCGATTTCGGGCGCCAAGAACGCGGCGCTGCCATTGATGATCGCCGGTCTGCTGACCGACGAGACACTGATTCTCGACAACGTGCCGCGTCTGGCCGACGTCGCGCAGTTGCAGCGTATTCTCGGCAATCACGGCGTGGATATCATGTCGGCGGGCAAGCGCCCGGGCGACCATGAATATCAGGGCCAGACCCTGCATATCTCCGCCGCCAACATCATCGATACGACAGCGCCCTACGAGCTGGTGTCGAAGATGCGCGCGTCCTTCTGGGTGATCGCGCCGCTGCTGGCGCGCATGCACGAAGCCAAGGTGTCTCTGCCCGGCGGCTGCGCCATCGGCACCCGTCCGGTGGATCTCTTGATCATGGCGCTGGAGAAGCTCGGCGCAGAACTCACCATCGACGGCGGTTATGTCATTGCCAAGGCCCCCGGCGGCCTCAAGGGCGCCGAGATCGATTTCGCCAAGGTCACCGTCTCCGGCACCCATGTCGCGCTGATGGCCGCGACGCTGGCCAAGGGCACGACCATTATCAACAACGCGGCGTGCGAGCCGGAAATCGTCGACGTCGCCGACTGCCTGAACAAGATGGGCGCGCGCATCTCCGGCGCTGGCACCACGACGATCACGATCGAGGGCGTGGCCAAGCTGAATGGCACGCGCCACACCGTGCTGCCGGATCGCATCGAGACTGGTACCTATGCCATGGCCGTGGCCATGACCGGCGGCGATGTGCAACTTTCAGGCGCACGGCCTGAATTGCTACAGTCGGCGCTCGACGTACTGGTCGAGGCCGGCGCGACGGTGACGCCGAACAACGACGGCATCCGCATCTCGCGCAACGGCGCGGGTATCAAGCCGGTGAACGTGTCGACAGCGCCATTCCCCGGCTTTCCGACCGATCTGCAGGCGCAACTCATGGCGCTGATGACGACAGCCACGGGCTCCTCGCATATCACCGAGACAATTTTCGAGAACCGCTTCATGCATGTGCAGGAGCTGGCCCGCTTCGGCGCGCGCATTCATCTCGACGGTGAAACCGCGACCATCGACGGTACGGCCAAGCTGCGCGGTGCGCCCGTGATGGCGACCGACCTGCGCGCCTCGGTCTCTCTGGTGATCGCCGGCCTCGTCGCGGAAGGCGAGACCATGGTCAACCGCATCTATCATCTCGATCGCGGCTTCGAGCGGCTCGAGGAAAAGCTGTCCGCCTGCGGTGCCACCATCGAGCGCATCAGCGGATAGGATTCTCTCAAAGGGGTCGCCGTGACGGGTCAACGCAAGCTGATTGCACTGGATGCCGACGACCTCGCGGTGATTTCCGCGCATGTTCAGGATGCGGCCGTCAATGTCGGCGACATTATCTGGCGGCAGAGCGAGAAGCGGCTCGTGGTCGGCATGAGCCGGCTCGACTGGGATCAGACGATTTCAGGGGAAGTCACGCCGCGCCGGCTGGTCTCGGCGCTGCGCTTCGACCGCGTGCTGGCCTGCAAGTCCCGCGATATCGATCTCGAAACGCCCGACATCGCGCTGGAACTGTTCGGCATCGAATTCCATGCCGCCGAGCCTCCTGGCGGTAGCGTCGTCCTGATCTTCGCCGGTGGGGGCGCACTCCGGCTGGATGTCGAGTGTCTCGAGGTCGAACTGGCCGATCTCGGCCCGGACGATCTGACCAGCGATGCCGGCACCGAGGCCTCCGGTCTGGACGCCTGATCCGCTATTCATCGTTTCCATGGCAGCACAGGGTTGACGGCCCTTTGTCGCCGCGCCATTGAGCAGGGGGCCTTGGCCGGCAAGGCCCCGCCGGAACACCAGAATGCCAATTCGTATCGATACCGCCAGCGCCGATTTCACCCAGCGCTTCAATGCCTTCCTGACCATGAAGCGCGAAGTCGCGGCCGATATCGAGGCGGCCACCCGCGCCATTGTCGACGATGTCGCCGCTCGCGGCGACGCAGCGCTGCTGGAGGCCACCCGCAAGTTCGACCGGCTCGACCTCAAGGCCTCCGGCCTGCGCGTGAGCCCGGCCGAAGTCGATGCCGCCGTCGCCGTCTGCGACGCCGAGACCGTCGAAGCGCTGACCTTCGCCCGCGACCGCATCGAGCTGTTCCACAAGCGCCAGCTCCCCAAGGATGATCGCTTCACCGATGCGCTCGGGGTCGAGCTTGGCTGGCGCTGGAGCGCCATCGAGGCTGTTGGTCTCTATGTGCCCGGCGGGACTGCGGCCTATCCGTCGTCGGTGCTGATGAATGCCGTGCCGGCCAAAGTCGCCGGCGTCGAGCGCGTGGTGATGGTGGTGCCGTCGCCGGACGGCAAGCTCAATCCGCTGGTGTTGGCCGCCGCAAAGCTCGGTGGCGTCTCCGAAATCTACCGCGTCGGCGGCGCGCAGGCCGTGGCCGCTTTGGCCTATGGCACCGCGACCATCGCGCCGGTGGCCAAGATCGTCGGTCCCGGCAATGCCTATGTGGCCGCTGCCAAGCGCCAGGTGTTCGGCAAGGTCGGCATCGACATGATTGCCGGCCCCTCAGAAGTGCTGGTCATTGCCGACGATAGCGCCAATGCCGACTGGATTGCGGCGGATCTCCTCGCGCAGGCTGAGCACGACGTCAATGCGCAGTCGATTCTGATCACCGACAGCAAGTCACTGGCCGACAATGTCGCGCGCGCGGTCGAAGCGCAGCTCACCACGCTGCCGCGCGCGGACATCGCGCGCGCGTCGTGGGACGAATATGGCGCGATCATTCTGGTGCAGGCGCTCGATGACGCCGTGCCGCTCGCCAACGCCATCGCCGCCGAGCATCTCGAAATCATGACGGCCGATCCTGAGGCGTTCTCGCTCAAGATACGCAATGCCGGCGCCATCTTCCTCGGTGGTCATACGCCGGAAGCGATCGGCGACTATGTCGGCGGCTCGAACCACGTGCTGCCGACGGCGCGCTCGGCGCGGTTCTCCTCGGGCCTCGGCGTACTTGACTTCATGAAGCGAACATCGATCCTGAAGTGCGGGCCGGATCAGCTGCGGGCGCTGGGACCGGCTGCGATGACGCTGGGCAAGGCTGAAGGCCTCGATGCCCACGCACGTTCGGTCGGATTGCGCCTCAATTTGTGATGAGTAATGCCCCTCCACCAGAGGATGACAGCAACAACCGCATCGTCGCGGTGACGCTCGATGAGGAATCGATCGGCCGTTCCGGGCCGGATATCGAGCATGAGCGCGCGATCGCGATCTACGACCTGATCGAGCAGAACCTGTTCGCGCCGGAAGGCGCACACGTCGGCCCGTTTACGCTGCATATCGGCATCACCGGCAGCCGGCTGATGTTCGACATCCGCCGCGAGGACGGTACGCCTGTCGTTGCGCACCTTCTGTCGCTGGGGCCGTTCCGCCGCATTGTGAAGGACTACTTCATGATCTGCGACAGTTACTATCAGGCGATCCGCACCGCTACGCCTGACAAGATCGAGGCCATCGACATGGGCCGCCGCGGCATCCATGACGAAGGCTCGCGGACGCTGCAGGAACGATTGGCCGGCAAGGTGCGCGTCGATTTCGAAACGTCGCGGCGGCTTTTTACGTTGATCTCTGTCCTTCATTGGAAAGGCTAGTCGCTGATGGCCGCGCCGCCACGCGCGCGTACGCCGCAGGCGGTGTTGTTTGCCTGCGGCCAGAATAGCGTGCGCTCGCCGATGGCCGCCAGCCTGTTGCAGCAGATGTTTCCGCAGGCGCTGTATGTGAAATCTGCCGGGGTGAAGAAGGGCGAGCTCGATCCCTTCGCAGTGGCCGTGATGGCCGAACTCGGCCAGGACATCTCCAGACACAAGCCCATGACCTTCGAGGAACTCGAGGACTGGGAAGGGCTCAATTTCGATCTCATCATCACGCTGTCGCCGGAGGCGCATCACAAGGCGCTGGACCTGACACGCACCGATGCCGCCGAGGTCGAATACTGGCCGACGGTAGATCCCACGGGAACCGAAGGTAACCGCGACCAGAAACTGGCGGCCTATCGCGAGGTTTGCGATGGACTGCTGCTGCGAATCCGCAAGCGTTTCGCCAAAGGCGGCGCGGCGAGCGGTTAAATAACCGCACCGCGGTTGTCGAAGCAGAGCCCTTCCGATAGGTTCCGGCCGCATTTCCAGGATCATCGCCCCGCATGCTCGGCCGTCCCAAATTCGTTCTCGCCTCCGGTTCGCCCCGCCGCCTCAGCCTGCTCAACCAGGCCGGCATTGAGCCCGATGCGCTGCGTCCCGCCGATGTCGACGAGACCCCGAAGCGGGGCGAACTGCCGCGCGCCTGTGCCAATCGGCTGGCGCGCGCCAAGGCGGAAGCCGCGCTCAAGTCAGTTCAGCTCGACGACGAACTCCGCGGCGCGTTCATTCTCGCTGCAGATACCGTGGTGGCCGTCGGTCGTCGCATCCTGCCCAAGGCGGAGCTGGTCGATGAGGCCTCGCAGTGCCTGCGGCTGCTGTCGGGCCGCAACCACCGTGTCTATACGGCGGTCTGCATCGTCACCCCCAAGGAAAGCTTCCGGCAGCGGCTGATCGAGACCAAGGTGCGCTTCAAGCGCCTCAATGAAGAAGACATCTCGACCTATATCGGCTCCGGCGAGTGGCGCGGCAAAGCCGGTGGCTATGCCGTGCAGGGCATTGCCGGCTCCTTCGTGGTCAAGATGGTCGGCTCCTACTCCAATATCGTCGGCCTGCCGCTCTATGAGACAGTCTCCCTGCTGGGCGGCGAAGGTTTCCCGATCCGTTTTGGTTGGTTGAATGCAAGCTAAGGTGTCCAAATCCGGCGAAAAACCGTGCCCGATCTGCGGCAAGCCCGTGGTGGAGGCCTCCAAGCCGTTCTGCTCCGAGCGGTGCCGCGACGTCGATCTCAATCGCTGGCTGTCGGGCTCCTATGCGATTCCCGGCAAACCGACGGATGATGAGGACGCCGAATAGGCTCGACGGGTATTCGCGCTGTCCCAGCCGATCCGAAGTGGTCATTTCCATTGTTTTGACGGGAAAATCTTCGTTCACAGAAATGCCATCGGGCGGGTGGACAGGGCCGATTTGCCTGACTATAAACCGGCGCTCCCTGGACTTGATCGGGGGCGGCGCCCAGGTAGCTCAGTTGGTAGAGCATGCGACTGAAAATCGCAGTGTCGGTGGTTCGATCCCGCCCCTGGGCACCAAGATTTTATTCCTGTTATCCTGTCCGCAACATGATGCGAAGCAACGACTGCTAACTTTCGCTGAATGGCGTAACCCGCGCATGGACGTGGTAGTTGCCGGCTATTCCGACTCGTCGAGCGACTGAGTATTTCGAACATAGCCGGATCCTGATCTTTGTGCCGGGCTGCGCGCGCGCGGAGGATCTCATCCTACTAATCAAAATGCAGGGGCGGGCGGATTGGTGATCGTGCTGGAATGTCTTACGGATGTCCCATATCGCATCATCCGCTCTTTCGCATTATCAGCCGATTCAAGCGTGAACCCTCACGCACTGGCTCACTGATCTGGACGTACACGACAGCGAAGGGGGTTTAAGGTGTGGGGGCTCACGGGCAAGGATGGGTTGTGCCAAAGCCAGCCCGTCAAACAGCAACGCGATACCGAAAATGAGCATACGCATAACACAACCCTATCATCGAATAACCGCGTCCAATTCGTCTCTCAAGATTTCGTTGCTTTGCGAAACGTCTCCCCTATAGGTTTGCCGTAAATTGTTCTGAACTCTTAGGTTAGGCGTTGCGACCGAAGTCAGCCCAAGCTGCTCGCGCTACACCGCACCGTCGTCGGGGATGTTCAGCAAACCTCCGCACGCTTTGCAGTGGACCGCATCGCGGTCGTGGCGCTGAAGCCCGCAAGCCGGACATTTGAACCGCACCTTGCTGGGGTTGAACAGCACGCGTGCTAGATTCAGAAACAGCGTCACGCCGAAAATCATGATCGCCACGGTGATCAGGCGGCCTATGGTGCCCGGCAGTGTGATGTCGCCGAATCCGGTGGTGGTCAGCGCGGTGACCGTAAAATACAGCGCGTCCGCATAGTTGGCGATGTGCGGATTGGTATGGCGCTGGGTCTCGTAGACAACACCGGTCATCACAAAGATGAACACCGACAGATTGGCCAGCGCGGACAGCACCTCTTCGTGACGACGAAACATCGCGCTGTCGCGGCGCAGATGTTCGAGCACACGAAACGTGCGTAGCATACGCAGCGTTCGCAGCACGCGCAGAAAACCGGCGGCTTCCCCGCTTGCGGATGCCAGCAGTGATCCGATCGCGGCGACATCGGTCCAAGTCGTCAGTCGCGTCAATTCGTGCAGCGGGCGCCGGATTGCGACGAAGCGCGCAATGAACTCGATGAGGAAGATCGCGCCGAAAGTGAGGTCGAGTACGCGCGTGGTCTCACCGCGCGGCAAGAACGAGGTCGCGATGATGAACAGCAGAGAGACGAAGTCGAATGCCAACAGTCCATAAAGGAACCAGCGTGTCTGCGCGCTGTGCCCCTCGTAGAGTTGCCGTAGGCGAAGGCGAAACCGGCGAAATGGCGATGTCGGCGCGGGTATGTCGCCCGCTCGAGGAATGCTCATCGCGTCACTTTGAAATAGAAACGAGGCCACCTCAACCCGGCGAGCGGGCTATATCGTGGCGATGTCCCGATATGGCGTCATCCACTTGCGGCCAGTACCAGGCGCGCAGATCGTCGCAGCCACGGTGCGCGATGTGGACGCGGCGCGTGGCTTCGACGCCCATGGGCGGAAAGATCGGCGAGAAGTCGATGCCGGTGAGTCCGTCCCTCCACGAAATGCGCATTTCGCTTGTTGAACTGTCAGTCGTCAAGAAAGCCCGCACCCTGCGGATCCAGGAAACAGTCACCTCAGTCCCAAAACCAAACCGTAAAAGACGGCGCCGCTCCGATGCGATGGTCTGCGCGGCGCCGTCTTCCGTCCCCTGACAGCCGCGGGATGACATTTTGACTTTGCACAGACCGGGACATCTCAACTTTGCTGCAACATCCGGTCTCTGCGTAAGGCGGAGGGTGCCGCAACGTTGACTGATGGCATTCGACCTCAATCACACGGCCGGACCAGCCCGAGGATCATTTTGCCGAAGAATGCTCGTTTCAACAGCTTACTGACGGCGCTGTCGATCACACAATTCGGCCATTCGACTTATCGCTATAAAATCGCCGTCATCGACAAAGAGCTGGGGCTTTAAGAGGCGCTGCGACGAATGTCGCTTTGCATCTCGGCCTCCGTCTCCTGAAGCCAGAACGGCATGTCCATCGTGCGGTACAGTGCGGCCGCGCTGGTGAAATACTTCTGCGCGTGCGCGTGGGGGCCGCTACGCCGGTAAAGCTTGCCGAGGCCGAACGTGCAGTGGGCGACCAACGGACGCATGCCGCGCGTTTCGGCGAGTACCAACGCCCGGCGAAAATGAGTCTCGCCGCGCTCGGCATCGAACCGGTCGGGGTGGGTCGCAACCTCGCCGAGAAGATGCAGCGCATGAGCCGCGAACCCGGCCTGGTGCGGCGAGGCTTCCAGTGCGCGGGTGCCGAGCCGCTGCGCGTCGTCGAGACGCCCCAGCAACAGCGCTGTCCGACCTAGCCACGGATAGAGCCATCCGAGATTCCCGACATATCCGGTCGCGACCTGACGCTCGACGAGTTGCTCACCTTCCTGAAGCCGGCTCAGTGCCTCGCTGGCGTCGCCAAGCTGCGCCATGTTCCAGGCGGAGAAGGCCACCGTCAGGGAAAGCAGGAGAGGGAGATTCCCCGCCCTGATCACCGCCATTGCACGCTCAAAACCTGGGCGCGCCTGTGCCCACTCGCCCCGCAGCAGGTGGACCGTCCCATCGGTAAGGTGAGCCCATCCGACGGCGTAGGCATCCAGCAGCGGTGCGACGAGTCGGATCGCTTCGGCTGCAGGCCCGGCCGCTTCGGCGAAGCGGCCTAGTTCCGCCAGGCTCATGATCAGGTAGCCACGGTCGTGAACCGATGGCGGAGCGGCGATTCCAAAATTCTCCAAGGCCCAACCGGTAGGCAGAGCGGAAAGATTGTCGGTGGTCAGGTCCACCACCCGGGCATGGTCGCCGCGGAAGAAGCGTACCTGTGAGAGAAAACTTGTGGCAAGGATGCGAAGCCTGAGGTCCCCGAGGCGCCCCGCGATCTCCAGCGCGCGAGCGCCGGACGCAAGCCCGTCGTCCAGCTCGCCGAGCCCGCCGTGCATACTTGTCATGACGGCGCAGACTCGGCCGCGCCGGCCGTCGTCGTTCATCCGCTCGGCGAGCATGCCCGCTTCACGCAGGCGTTCCAGCGCCCGGCCGACTTCGCCGAGCCGGACTAGCAACTGACGCAAGTCGAGTCGGATATCGAAGCCTTGCTCCAGCGTCGACCGACTCTCCGGCAGTGTCGCGAGAACCTCCAGCGCCCGTTCGAAGAATTCGACAGCTTCGCGGAGCGCCCATCGTACATGGGCAAGCCGACCCGCCTTGAGCCAAAAGTCGATCGCCTCACTAGCAAGCCCGGCCTCGGTGAAATGGTGGGCGACCACCTCGGGCAGGCGTTCTACGGTCGCCGCAAGCCGCTCGACCAGAACATTGGCGATATCCGCATGCAACTGTCGCCGCCGGCTCCTGAGCATCGTGACATAGGCGGCGTCCTGAACCAGCGCATGTTTGAACACGTAAGTCGCGTCCGGCGGCGTTCCGCGTCGGGAGACGAGGCCGGACGCCATCAGCCGTTCCAGTGCCGCGTGGAGGTCCATCGGGGGCATGGCGGACACCGCGGCAATCAGCTCGTGGGAGAACTCCCGTCCGATCGCAGCGCCGATCTGCGCCACATGTTTGACCGTGCCAAGCCGGTCGAGGCGGGCGACCAATGAAGCTTGCAGCGTGGTCGGGATCGCGAGTGGCGGCAGCGGGCCATCGAGCACGTAGCGGTCCGTCGTCTCGCGTAACAATCTGCTATCGAGCAGCGTGCGCGTCAATTCCTCAATGAACAGTGGGACGCCATCCGTATGCGCAAGGATCTGATCGGTGACGACGTCAGGCAGCGGCTTGTCCTTGGTGACGGCACCAATGATGGCGGCGCTGTCATGACGTCCAAGGCGGCTCAAGGGCAGCATCGTAACATGCGGCTGGCCGCCCCAGGTCGGTTCGAGTTCCGGCCGAAACGTGACGGCCAGCAACACCGGCATGTTAGCGGCGCGCGCGACCAGTCGATCAAGCAGGTCGAGTGAAGTTGGATCGATCCAGTGGACGTCCTCGAACACGACCAGGACGGGGCTTTGCGCTGCCAGGCCGTCGAGCTGGTCGAGCAGTGCCGCGAGTGTCATCTCTCGCTTCTGCTGCGGACTGACCGCCAATGCTGGGTAGCGTCCATCCGTCGGCAGCGTCAGCAACTCGGCAATCAGCGCCATGTCGCGCGGCAGATTTTTCGCCGTCGGCTTTAGCAGGGCCTCCAATTTCTCGAGCTTCGCGCTGGAGTCGCTGCTCGGCTCGAATCCCGCGGCCTGTTCCAGCTGCGCGATGAACGGGTGGAGCGCGCTCTGCGCGTGGTGGGGCGAGCAGAAATAGCGAATGCGGGTATGCGGCTCGCCATCGAGACTGCGCAGCAGGCTTTCGGCAATGCGCGATTTGCCGATACCGGGCTCGCCGGAGAGCAGCACGACCTGACCCTCGCCGAGCTTGGCCTGATCCCAGCGGCGCAACAGCCGTTCGATTTCTTCGCGCCGTCCAACGAGCGGGGTGAGCTTACCCGCGCGCCTGGCCTCGAACCGGCTGACGCCGGCCGTCTCGCCGCGCACCTGCCACGCTTCCACCGGTTGCGGCCGCCCCTTCACCTCGATGGGATCGCGTGCGCGGCAGTCGAACATCTGCCCCACCAGCCGCCGCGTGCTGGCGGCAATCAACGCTTCACCGGGCACTGCCGCGGCTTGCAGCCGCGTCGCGATGTCCGACGTCTCTCCGATCGCAACCCGCTGCTGCATAGTGCCGGCCCCCTGCCACTTGCCCACAACTACGAGCCCGGACGCGATGCCGGCACTGGCCTGAAGCGCGGTGCCGAAGGAGTTTTTTAAGGTGCCGACCGCATCTAGAAGGGCACGACCAGCGCGAACCGCTTGCTCGGCGTCATGCTCACGCGCAGCGGGATACCCGAAATAGACGAGTGCGCCGCTGCCTTCATAATGCGCGACGAATCCGTCGAACTGCGCCACTATTTCTGCAGTCATCCGGTGGAATGCCGTGATCAGGTCATGGACATCTTCCGCATCGAGCCGTTCGGAAAGCGAGCCGACCAATTTGCAGACAAGTATCGTCAACTGGCGTTGTTCGAGCTCATCGAGGTTCGCCGCAGTTGCCGCGTACCTAGAATCGCCGGCCGTGAGAAATGCTTCCGCGATGGCAGGCGCGGCATGCTGCGGCTCGGAGCCGTGCGTCTCTGGCGTGTCGGCCGCTCCCCCGCTCCGAATTTCTGAGGCGAGCGCCCGCGTTGCTGCATCCGGCTCGGTGCTGAGCTCGCGCTTCAACATCGAAACGATATCTAGATAATACGTCAGCGCTTCGGTTCTGCGGCCCTTGGCGGCGAGCGCCTGCATGGTTAAACGGTGGACATCTTCCCGCATGTTGTTGAGAGCGTGGGCGCGTTGGCCAGCCTGCAAGGCTTGGTCGATACGGCCGGCGGTCAACTCTTGCCCGCCGATGCCGACCAGTGCGTTCAAAGCCAGTTCCTGGAGCCGCTCGCGTTCGCCGGCTAGCCACTCGCTCCAGCTCTCTTCGCTGACACCGATAATGTCATCCACAAATGGACCCCGGTAGAGATTTGCCGCCGTATGCATCGCATCGTGGCTACCATCCCGGATCAGTGCCTCGAACCGACCGACATCGCACGACACCACGGTTGGGTTCAGCCACACGAACTCGCCATCACTTTTGATGGCGTCCGAGCCGATAACCGGACGAAGCTTGAAAAGCGCCTGGCGCAGGTTCTGCCGGGCTTGAGTGTCGAAGTGGGAGCCCCATAGGAGCGTCGAAAGCCGCTCGCGCGGCTGGGGCGCAGGCCCCGTACAGCCCAGATAACTCAGCAGTGCAGCGAGCTTTTTGTTCGGCAGGCTTATTACGCCATCGGGCCCGGTCAGGACGAAGCGGCCCAGAAGTGAAAGATTGATCCTTGGGCTAACTGCTTCCACTGCTCGGCTTCCAGCTTTTCTCCAAGCTGTAGCACTTTAAGTGTGCAACTTGCACGAATTCACCGCCGCGCGAGAAATAATAACGCTGAAATGACGGCCCACTAACGTCACAGACGTCCCGGACTGCCCTTATGCGCGCTCGTCACCGTCCGCGCGTCAGCTCTGTGGCGCCGCGTTCTCTCACTATTCGTAAGACCGGGTCAGCCGTCTTGCCGCTGCTCTTTCGAGGCGACTGACGGGACTTCGTGTCGAAAGCAAATGCGCTTGGCGTTTTGGAGTTAAGTTATGAAGTTCAAACTCGGTTCGCCGACGAAGCAAACGACGCAGCCAGCATTTGAAGATTCGCATCTTCGCCGCGCTTTTCTCCCAAGCACCGCGCTGTGGCTATCATTGTCCATCGTGGTGATCGCGAGCGGCGTCCTTGTGGCCCCGGCCCTCGCTGACGGCGGTGCGGGCGGAAACAACGCGGCTGGTTCCGCATTTGGCGGTGAGGCGGGTTCGGATAACCTATCAGGCGGCTCGGGCGCGGCTGGAAACCCAGGTGCGGCGGATCCGATCGGAGGCCACGGAGGTGGCGGCGGCGGGTCCGGCGGGGACGCGCGAGCGCCGCTTAACGCTGGTGGCGCTGGCGGCGCTGGCGGCGCTGGCAGTGGTGGTGCGGCGGGAGGAGCGGGTGCGACCCGGGCGGACGTTTCTGCGGGGGATGGCGCCGCCGGCGCAGCCCCCGGCGACGGCGGCGGGGGTGGCGGCGGCGGGTTCAATGTCTATTACGGTAATGCCAGTTTAAGGTCCGGCGGAGACTTCACGGCGAGTGCCGGAGGTAATGGCGGGGCTGGAAACGGCAGCGGAGGCGGAGGTGGGGGCGGAGCAGGCGCAGCCCAATTAGCGTTGACTGGCAGTGCCAGCAACGAAGTCAGCAGCGGCGATCAACGGATTGGCGGCGCGGGCGGTGCTGGTGGATCGAGCGCAACCGGGTTCGGTGGTTCAGGCGGTACAGGCGGGTTCGGTGCGCTTTTCGCAGCCGGCGGAACGGTGGATGTGCGGTTAGGAGCTCTACTGAGCGGCGGCGCTGGAGGTGCCGGCGGCGTGGGCGGCGCCGGCAATGGCGCTAATGGAGCGGGCGGCGCCGGGGTTGTCGGTCAGGACATCACGATCGTTAACAATGGCACGATCCGGGGTGGACTAAATGGCGATGGCGTAACCCGAGCCGCTGCAATCCGTTTCACTGACGGCGACAACACCCTGACACTCGGCAATGCGACAGCTGCCATCATCGGAGATATCGACACCGGAGGCTTCTATCTTACGCTCGCACAGGAGACCAATTCAACACTCGCTGCCAATATTATCCAGAACAACGGTCGCCTCGGAGAAATCACCAAAACCGGCGCCGGAACCTTGGTACTGACTGGAACGAACACATTTATCGGCGACCTAAATATCAGAGAGGGTGCGTTGTCCATTACAAGCGGTAGTAATCTGGGCAGCAGCAATAAACAGATTAAGATGTTCGATGGCGCGACGCTGGCAGTTACGGCCAATGCCACCTTAGCTAGCAACTTCACATTCGTGATGAGCGGCAATCCAAATTTTGATATCGCAGCGGGGACCAAGACGACCATTCAAGGCGCAATTGCCAACCTGTTTGGGCCCTTCGGCGAAGGATCTGGCTTCACCAAGATTGGCGCTGGAACGCTGGAGCTGGCCGGATCAAATAGTTACTTTGGTCCCACCTATGTGAAAGCGGGCACATTGCGGGCCGCATCCGGCAGTGCTTTTGGGCCCATTCCAACCGTCGACGTTTCAGCCGGCGCGACCGTCGATTTGAACGGGTTCAACCAGACGTTCTTTAACTTGAGCGGCGCTGGAACCGTGACGGGCGGCGATAGCACGATATCCTTTGCGTTTGCTCCTGGCGACCCCAGCATACCGGGAACATCGACCAAGATTGTCGGTAACCTCGCGTTCCAGTCTGGTGCATTTTATCAAGTCTCCATCAATCCAAGCACATCGACATTCGCCAATGTCACCGGCACGGCCGCACTTGGTGGCGCGACTGCATTTGTCGTATATGCCGACGGCGCCTATGTGCAGAAGACGTACAGGATCCTCACCGCGACCGGCGGCATCAGCGGCACCTTCTCGCCCTCGGTGTCCACCTACAATGCGCCGTCAAACTACAGTTCAACGCTGAGCTACGATGCCAACAATGTGTATCTCGGTCTGATTCTGGATTTCAGCATTCCAGGCGGCCTGAACACCAACCAGCGGAACGTCGGCGACGCGCTGACCAATTTCTTCAACAGCACCGGCGGCATTCCCGCCGTTTTCGCCAACATGTCCGCAAGCGGCTTGTCTCAAGCTTCCGGCGAGACAGCCACCGGCGCCCAGCAGACCACCTTGGACGCCATGACCCAGTTCATGGGCGTGATGACCGATCCGTTCAGCGCAGGCCGCGGTACGCAGGCCGGCGCGGTGGGGTACGCGGACGAAACATTGGCCTACGCCGCAAAGCGCGCTCCGAGCGATGCACTGGCCGCGATCTATCGCAAGGCTCCGCCGATGGCGCCGGCGTTCCAGGAGCGCTGGAACGTGTGGGCGGCCGGCTTCGGCGGCTCGCGCAACACCGACGGCAACACGGTGGTCGGCTCGAACGACACCCGGTCGAGCATCGGCGGCGTCGCGGTCGGCGCCGACTACTGGTTCTCGCCGACGACGCTGGCGGGCTTCTCGCTGGCTGGCGGCGGCACCAACTTCTCGGTGGCCAACGGCGGCTCGGGCCGCAGCGACCTGTTCCAGGCTGGCGCGTTCGTGCGCCATACGGTTGGATCAGCTTACATCACAGCAGCGGCGGCATATGGCTGGCAGGATATCACCACCGATCGGGTTGTCGGCGGCGATCGGCTGCGCGCCCAGTTCAATGCCAACAGTTATTCGGGTCGCATCGAAGGCGGCAACCGTTATCTGACGCCGTGGCTGGGCGGCTTCGGCCTCACGCCTTATGCCGCGGCGCAGGTCATAGCACTCGATCTGCCCTCCTATGCAGAGACCGCCGGCGGCGGCGCCAACACCTTCGCACTGGCCTATGCCAGCAAGACGGTGACCAGCACCCGCAGCGAACTCGGCTTCCGCACCGACAAGTCGTTTGCCGTGACGGACGCGATCTTGACGCTGCGCGGCCGCGTCGCATGGGCGCACGATTTCAATAGCGACCGCTTCGCTTCGGCGACGTTCCAGACGCTGCCCGGTGCGAGCTTCGTCGTGAACGGCGCGGCGCAGGCGCGCGATGCTGCGTTGACGACCGCATCCGCGGAAATCAAGTGGACGAACGGTTGGGCGGTCGCCGGCACCTTTGAAGGCGAGTTCTCCGACGTCACGCGCAGCTACGCCGGCAAGGGCGAGCTGCGGTATGCGTGGTGAAATGTTGATATTAAAGATGCTTTCATAACACTCGAACAGCGAATGCCCGGTTGCTGGCAATAGCGCATTCCAGGAGACGAGCCGAAAGACTTTGGCTGGAAGGAAGGTGTCAGCGCCGCGGAAGCGGGCCGCGCCTCAGATCAAAGCGGCCAAAGTCGACGACGCGGAAGCACGTTGAGCCGCGGCCGCCTTCGACAAACAGCAGCGGAAACGCGAAACCGACCTGCGCAAGGAAGCGCTAGCCAGGACCAGGAAGCGAGAGCGGAAAGCAGCGCAGGTTGCAAGGGCACAACAAGCCTTTGATGCCGCTGAACGGGAGCACGACGCGAGGGGCGCCGCGATAGAAGGGAACGAGACGATATCGACAAGCGCGCGAAGGCGGAACGACGGCGCTGGGAGCAGCAACGAGAGAAGCTGAGTACCGCGCTGCGTCGAGCCAAGAAAGGCGGCGACTGAGGCGGGGATTGGAACGGAACTCATATCGTTGGGTTTCGTAACCATGCAGCTTCGCAACATCGATAAGCTTTGCATCGCCGCCGCGTTTCCGTTGGCGCTTTTTCTCCTTGCGATTGCCTATGCGCCGTTTTTGTTAGGCTGGCATGAAGCGTTCGACTCTCATCCCCTTTTGACTTCGTCTCCGGGCCCCATCCAGACGCGTATCATCGACATGCTGTCGAGTAGCCCTCTATTGGCTGGATAGGCTCAAGGCTGTGAGGAAGCTCGCCGTTATAGGCGTAAAGGGATCTACAAAAATAAATCAGACGAAAACTCCGTCTCATTCGTTCAAATAATGGAACGAAGATCAGTAGGCCGACTTGGCGCATTACAGTTAGTGGCCTGTGGGTGTCCACCGGAGGTGGGAATGCCGACAGTCCTCGTGGTCGAAGATGAAACCCTTATCCGGGATTTGGTCAGCGAAGAGTTAAGCGACGCAGGATTTGAGGTACTGCAGGTCGGCAACGCAGGCCAAGCCATAGCCGTGCTGGAGGCCCGTCAGGATATCCACCTCCTGTTCACTGACATTGACATGCCCGGTTCGATGGATGGCCTCAAGCTAGCCGCTGCAGTGCGGGACAGATGGCCACCTGTCCACATCATCATCACGACCGGTAAGGCGAGGCCAATGACCATTCCAGCCAATGCGCTGTTCATCCCCAAGCCCTACCTTACCAGAGCCTTGGTGTCCGCGATGCGGACATTCGACAGCATGCGCTGATTACTTCGGCAGCGTAGATCGCCGCCACGCGTCGAAATCGAGATCGGAAAGACTGATGATCACGCGAACAGCAATACTTTGCGCCTTCATCGCGGTTGGCGGAATCACAGCAGCTTCGGCAGAGTGCGAGATTGGTGATGCCAAGCTAGAAGAAGCGGTCCAGCAAAATCCCCGTTTTCGTGGCCCTACTAACAGCCAGTATGTGCGCGATCTCCGCAATCTGCGGGACGCCGCATTGACGCTTCGATCTTACGGACGCCACGAGGATTGCGAGCGGCTTCTTGCAAATATCCGCGAACTGATTGCAGGCCCGCCGATGGGACTGCTGGGCGACAACGACGAGGAGGAAGCGGACAAGCAGAATGCCGCGAGTGAGCCGAAGGTGAAGCGCGGAGCTGCTACTGGTACTCGCAATAAAAAAGATGCGAAGCCCCTTTTGCGGATAGACGAACTTGCGCCGGCGTTAAGGACTGACGAAATGATTGGCTCGGAGGTCCGCAGTTCCGACGACACGATTGTCGGCGAAGTGAGGAACATTGTATTCGGCACAAAAGACGGTCGCGATTATGCGGTCGTGGCTTCCGGCGGATTTTTTACGACCGGAAAGGACAGTATCGTCGTCCCGGTTCGGTCACTGATGATTTCGCAGGACCGCGGTAGCTTCTATCTTTCAATCACCAAGGAGGCCATGAAAGCCGTGCCGCTTATGCCTGATCCTGACTACAACTGGTTGTCCGATCCGACGTGGCGCACGCGCAACGATGCCTTCTTCCAAAAGCCCTGAAGTTTTGATGAATGGGTGAATCCTACGCATCTCGCCTATCACGGGGCTTCAAAATAGACAGTCGCTACCATTTTCCCGTGAACTGAATTCACGAAGCAGGCATTCGTCCGCCACACTCCATCAGACAGGCGGCCCAATGCGAGATAAACTCTGGCACCAGACCGCCGACCGGACGTGAGTGCGGAAAATCTCCCGCCCGATTTCACATGAATGCCGCCTACGCTCAGTCCTCAAGAATAGATTTTGTAGCGACAAACACCTGTTCCGCAGTGCCTTTGATCGTTCCTTTTGCCCATGCTTGGAATACCGTCACGTAGGCAGTCTTGTGGGCGACCTCGTCAGCAGAGAAATAGATTTCGTCGGTGGCGGTGTCCAGAACGAGAGCACCGGTATCGATGCAAATCTCCTCGATTAGAACGAGTCGTTCTTCGTGCTCGGCCAGGTGGCGCTGAACAATACTCATTAAAACTCCAGACAACGCCCGCAGGCAGTTCATTGACGGATGCAGCGAAAGCCGTGACATATCCTATGCGACGTAGCGCGCAGGGGGGCGATCTGTCTCGCCATCGAGCCAGTCTTGTTCGGCGGCCAAATCCAACCACGCGTTTTCCATTCGTCTGTAACGTGCGATCGCCGGGCGGCTGGTCGCTGCATCGGCTAGCTGGGAGCAATTCGCGGCTTTCTCACGGAAGGTGTCTGCAAGCTTCATTTCATCCTCCTCTACCCCGTCGTTCTTCGGGTCACAGCGTTCTTACTTGCCGCGCTCAATGTCGCGGGCCTGCTGTTCCAATTCGTCCGTCAGCTGGAGAATGTTGCGCTGGACCTCCGGGTCGGAAACCAACCGCGCCATAGCACGATACTTTTCGACCTTCTCACGCAGTTCCCTGACAGTACGCCTCGTATGCATTGCATTTCCCTCCGCGGAATCAATACGCCGGAGGGTACAAATAGTTCTGTTTCAGGCGCTGCAACTAAGCCTGACTTTGAGTGTTTGAGTTTTCTGGTTCGACCGGCTGCAGCTGCATCGGCGGCACTGCAGATCGCAGGGATGCGTGTTGCACTTCATCAGCCAGGCGCATCAGTTGATCATGCAGCCGGGCATACATTGCGCGTTTGGTAGGATCTGTTGCGAGATCCCGGACCAGACCCGCCTCTGCGGCATCTATCCGCAGCTTTTCGATCGAAGCCAAAAAACATGAGACGCGTCGCTCCTGGCTTGAGAAGGCGGGAGCGCTACAGGCGGTCTCATCACCGATATATGCCACAGACGTGCGGTGATAACGGACAACAAACTGCCTGGATGTCGGTTCCAGTCGATTAGATCCAGTAGAGATGCAGTTTGCGATCGCTGTCTTTCAGGGCGTTCAATCGGAACGCGACCCTATTTGCATTAGATTGATCGAGAAGCGAACGAAAGAGCCGGCATCCGCTTATTGTAGGGGTCCTCCAAGTTGTAGAATGAGAATGATGTTTCTTGCAGAAAGAAAACGATTTAATCGGCCGCGTGGAGTGTCGACCAATCCCTATTTGACGGCGGCACTCGTCGGCACAGCGGGCCTGGTGGCTTCCGCTATTATCAATCGCTTCCTCGCAAAGAAGGCAGAGCGCGACAACCCACCAACTGGCAGGTTCATCAACGTCGACGGCGTCGATCTGCACTATGTCGAGCGCGGCGTCGGACTGGCTGTCGTGCTGCTACACGGCAATGGCAGCATGATCCAGGACTTTGGGTCGAGTGGATTGATCGACGCGGTCGCCCGCGATCATCGGGTCGTAGTATTTGATCGACCAGGCTTTGGTCACACCAACAGGCCTCGAAACGCGGTGAAGTGGGGGCCGAACGAGCAGGCCGATCTGATTAAAATCGCTCTCGAACGCCTCGGCATTCAGAACGCAATTATTGTTGGCCATTCGTGGGGAGCCTCAGTCGCGGTTGCAATGGGATTACGCCATCCTGCGTCGGTACATGCGCTTGTGCTCGTGTCCGGCTATTATTACCCGAGCTTTCGTCCGGATTTTGCCGCGATGTCTGCGCCTGCTGTACCTGTCATCGGTAATCTGATGAGTGTGACCGTATCGCCGATAGTCAGTCGGTTAATGTGGCCAGCACTCGTCGCCAAGCTGTTCGGCCCGGCTGCAGTGCCAGCCAAATTTAGGCGGTTTCCGAAAGAGATGGCAGTTCGCCCTTCTCAAATCCACGCCGCGGCCGAAGAATCTGGTTTGCTCGTGCTCAATGCTGCCCGCTCTCAGGCTCATTATAAAGAGCTGTCAATGCCTGTATCCATTATCGCAGGCCAAAATGATCGTCTGATCGATCCAATCTCACAGTCTGGACGTTTACATGACGATGTCGCGCAAAGCAGGTTTCACCCGATCCCGGAGACCGGGCACATGGTGCACCAGACGGCAACTCAATCCGTCGTCGATGCGATTGGTGAGGTCAGCACCCCAGCCTCTGCCGTCGACAAGTAAGGGCAACCTGACGGCGGGATCTGAAAGATCGGTTTAGGACTACGTCCCATATCAGCACCGTCACAGGAGGACGATAAGCGCTGCTAATGCAATCAAACCCGCTATACCCGCCATCATTAATATTAGAAAGAACTTTAACATGCAGAACAACAAGGCGATAACGACGAAGTTGCACGCGTAGTCGCCGATTTGCGAGCGGTGAATGTTTCCCCTGCAGGGCGAAGAACTGTTAGCTTAAATGGGCAACCACCCAGAGGGGAACCCCGTGCCTAAAGCTCCTGGAAAAGCGCACGCGATGGATTTCGAGCAGCTTCTTGAAGCAATCGCCGCAGCAGGCGTGACCTTGTGGACTTGGAATGTTGACTCCGATGAACTCACAATGGATGACGCAGCATTTGACCTTTGGGGTGTCCCAAGGAGCGACAGCGTAACTTTCGAAGATCTTTCAGCTCATATACACCCTGCGGACCGAGACCGCGTCAGGGCGGCTTTTGCCGCCACACGGGGGATTGTTGGACCCTATGAAATCGATTTCCGTATCATCATAGAGGAAGAAATCAGATGGATCTCTGCTCGGGGGAAGGGCGACGACGCCGGCATCCGAGATCGCGTAATGTCCGGAATTTTTATCGACGTCACCGGACGTAAGCAGGCCGAAGAGGGGCATGAACTACTCGCCGGAGAAATGAGCCACCGAGTTAAAAACCTGCTGGCAATTGCATCTGGCCTTACGGCCATCACGTCCCGGTCGACGACAACAAGCGTCGAGATGGCGAAAGAGTTGACCCAGCGGTTATCTGCTCTTGGGCGAGCCCACGATCTTATCCGCCCGATCCCAGGGCATGAAGGCAAAGCAGCATTACTCGGCGACTTGTTAACCGTGCTGTTGGCGCCTTATGACGACCTCGGTGCATTCAGCGGGCGAATTCGCGTGTCAGTACCACGTATGGGCGTCGGAGAAGCGTCCGCGACGACACTTGCCATGGTCGTGCATGAACTTGCTACCAATTCACTGAAATACGGTGCGTTGTCTTCCCCCACGGGAACGCTTGACGTCGCATGTTCAAGCCCCGACCGGGAAGTCGTCATCGTCTGGACGGAGCGTGGCGGACCTCCTGTCTCCGCTCCAGTTGGGGCTGGCGGCTTTGGAAGCAAACTCGTTGCACGAAGCATGACAGCCCAGCTCGGCGGCTCGATCGACCGTCAGTGGCAGGAAGAAGGAGTAGTCGTAACAATAAAATTGGATAAAGAGCGGCTCGCTACGTGACAAGCCTGTAAGGCATATCGCGATTATCGGCAGCGTCGCGCCGCGACCGGCGGCGTCGTCGGTGCTCTGACCGAAGCCGGCGTGTCGAAGGAAGATGCGCCACTTTATGCAGAAGGCGTTCGGCGCGGCGGGACGCTCGTCTCAGGCAAGGTGGCTGACGCGGATCGCACCCGCCTCGACAGCATGTTGAACCGATCTTCGGTCAATTTGAAGGATCGTAGCCGCGGCACGGTAGAAGACGGGTAGGACTGGTTACGATCCGGCCAGTAAGCCTTTTGGAGCGACGAACTACGGAAAGAGCGCAGCTTATACGACAGCTAACACCGAATTGGCCCGTGAAGCGGGCCAATTCTTTAAGTGCGGTGACTCCGGCGCGTTCACGACGGTTATTGAGCGTTTAGTCAAGGCGGGAACTTCGCGAAGGTGGAAGTATTGCTCTATGGCTCGCGGCCAACTTGGACAACGGCGCCAAACTCAACATGTCAGGAAATAGAATGATCCTCCCAACGGATACCATCGTTGCGGTTGCCGACGGTGAAAAGTTGAACCTTTTCCGCAATGTCGGCACCGAAACCGAAATGAGCTTGGTCGCTGCTCCCGGCGAGGATGTCGAGCCGGTCAGCGGCAGTGGTGGACAGAATAGCAGCTCCGCCAACCCCGATCAGAGTCGGGCGGAAGAAGACGGTTTTGCATCCGGCATCATCGAAATGCTGAATGCTCAGGTGCTAACAAATAAGTTCAGCAACATCGTGATCATCGCCGCGCCGAAGACACTTGGTGAGATGCGCAAACATTACCACAAAAAGCTCGATGAGGCTCTGGTCGGCGAAATCGCGAAGGACCTGACTGGTCACTCGATAGCGGATATCGAGAAGACGATACTTGCTGCGTAGCTCTTGAGATCCTCGACCGGCCACTTGGACCAGGCACCTTATCTGGCGAGTTCCAAGAATTGCGAAGGATGAGCCCGATCGACGGGGAACTCTCCGTTGAAATCCGCGTTCGCAATCCGCCGCCGGATACGGCAGGTATCGATAACAGGAGGATTCGATGGGTCTGTTCACTAAAGACATTAAGACCATGGAAGACATGTTTCTTCACGGCTTGCAGGACATCTATTACGCTGAAAACCAGATCACCAAGGCGCTGCCGCAAATGATCGAGCAGGCGACCAATCAGGATCTTGCCGCTGGCCTTAAGTCGCATCTTGAAGAGACCGTGAAGCAGGTAGGTCGTCTAGAACAGGTCTTCAAGAAGCTTGGCAAGGAGCCAAGCGCTACGGATTGCCCAGCCATCGACGGTATCATCAAAGAAGCCAAGGAGACGGCGGGCGAGATCGACAATAAGGCGGTCCTGGACGCCGCCATCGTCGCGAACTCTCAAGCGGTCGAGCACTACGAGATTGCTCGCTACGGCACGCTTATCGCCTGGGCAGAGGAATTGGGTCACGACGACGTTGTGCGGCTGCTGACCACCAACCTTAACGAAGAAAAGGCGGCCAACACCAAACTGAATACCATCGCGCTTCGTAAGGGCGTCAACAAGAAGGCGGTGGCCTGAAGACACCACCGTTCGTCGGTCGCGACGGTGACACTGCAAAATCCCGTGACGCCAGATGGCGGGCACTTCGTCGTGAAGGGCCGCCTCTGGCGCTTGTCTCCGGCTAGGGAAGCACTGATGGAATTTGCAGCCGCCAGCGCGATCGCTCGGGCGGCTTTTTGCATTTAGTGAACTGTTGGCCTTATGGATGGAGGTCCGCTAATCGGCGGCGTCCATCCTCTCGTGCAGTCTGACCGACGGCTCGGATACGTATCGGCGCTCCCGGCAACGGCATTCGCGACATCTTCGGCGGGGGACTGTCGTCCTCATCAAGTGAGCTGAGCGCTGCGAGAATATCGCCGATCCTGACCGTCTCATTGGAGCCGGGGATCTGGCGTAGCCATGGCTTCCCCTCGACAGTAAAAGCATCCGATGCCCACGCCGCAAGAACGCATCGCTTTTGCAGAGTGTCTAAAAAGGGATTCGCGAGAACTTCCCGGGGATGCGTGAAGGTGCTGGCGAGGAGGGAATTTGCGTGGATTTCATTCATCGACATGGCAGACGTCGTCATGTGGGCCTCCTGACTCCTTTCGTTTAAAGGCGATAATCGATGTAGATTTCTACAATCCTCGGTCAAGAGGGGAACCAAAAATTTTAGCGATGTTGCATCGCTTCTACCCGCCGAACTCGCTTTAACAGCCGCGGCCGTACAACACACCTGCGAAGTGGGGCCTCATATATTAGCCCGCATCGTTGTAAACTTCCCAAGCGTCCGGCGATTAGCGCGCAAAAGGACGTTCCATCATTTCACGAAGGCGGCAAGTTCGTCCGGGGTTCCCATCGGGAAAGCTTCTTTCAGGTAGTCCAGAAAAGCAGAAACACGAGCGCTCAGCAGCCGCCGCGAGGGATAAAGAGCCCACAGAGCGATGTCCGGTCCGCCTACGTCGCCCCAATGCACTAACGTGCCAGCAGCCAGATCATGACTTACGAGTGATATCGGAAGACGTGCTGCGCCAACGCCCGCGCGGACTGCGTCGCGCACCATGACAATCGATGAAAGACAGAGCACTGGATCGACCGTGATGCGCGATTTTCCTGTTGGTGTTGTTACGTCCCAGGATGTGATCTGGCCGCCTGCTCCACGCACAACGGCTGGGACAGGCAAGTCGGCAGGTCGAGCCAAACTTGAACTCGCAACGACTACCAGCCGATCGCGCAGAAAGGCTCGTCCGACGAGGCTTTCATCCGGATCTGGATCGATGCGGATGACCAGGTCGTAACCTTCTTCCACCATGTCGACGGGACGGTCTTCGGTCGTGATCTCCAGCCGCACCTCCGGATATTTGAGCGCGAACCCAGCGGCCAGCCTGCCCATGGCGATCTGTGAAAACAGCAGGGGGGCGCTGATCCGTAATTTGCCGCGCGGCTTGTCGCCGCCCGAAGCGATTGCGGCTACCGTTTCGTCTAGCTCGGTAAGCAGGGTCCCTGTCCGCTCGTAAAGTGATCGCCCCTCCTGAGTAAGCTTCAACTCTCGCCCGCCGCGCTCAAACAGGCGCAGGCCGAGGATGCTCTCCAGTTCCGCCACCCGCCGCGACAGCGTTGCCTTCGGGTGACCCGTCGCACGTGCAGCGCGGCCAAACCCGCCATGGCGGGCGACCAGGTTGAAATCGGCGAGGGCGAGTAGGTCCATCTGTTCCATCTATGAGACTGTCTGTCCAAATATACTGTCTATCGGACCATATGTGAACCACTCATATTCAGGGGGTGATCAACCAATAGGAGAATATCCCATGACCATCCTCGTAACTGGCGCTACCGGCAACATCGGCCGCAATGTCGTCGAACAGCTCGCAAAGCGTGGCGCCTCGGTGCGTGCCCTCGTTCGCGATCCCTCCAAGGCCAAATTTCCAGACGGTGTGGAGGTCGTCCAAGGCGACCTGCTCGACGTCGATTCCCTCCGGTCCGCCATGAAGGGCGTATCCACGCTGTTCCTACTGAACGGTGTCGTGGCCGACGAATATACCCAGGCGCTGATCGCGCTAAACGTGGCCCGCGAGGCCGGGATCGATAGGTTCGTCTACCTGTCCGTCATCCACAGCGACCGCTACGTGAACGTCCCGCACTTCGCAGGCAAGTTCGGTGTCGAGCGCATGATCGAACAGATGAAGCTCGGCGCCACCATCCTGCGCCCGGCCTACTACATGGACAACGAGATCACCATCAAGGACGTGGTCACCGGCTACGGCATCTACCCGATGCCGATCGGCGACAAGGGCCTCGCCATGATCGATGCACGCGACGTCGGTGAACTCGCCGCGATCGAACTGATCCGCCGTGAGCAATCGCCCACGTCCCTTCCGCTCGATTATATCAATGTGGTTGGGCCCGACACGCTCACCGGCGCAGACGCAGCGGCGATCTGGTCGGATGTCCTCGGTCGCACGATCACCTTCCCCGGCAACGACACCGCCGGGTTCGAGCAGAACCTGCGCCAGTTCATGCCGAGCTGGATGGCCTTCGACATGCGCCTGATGGCCGAGCGGTTTCTGACCGAAGGCATGGTCCCGGGCACCGGCGACGTCGAGCGGCTGACCGCGCTGCTCGGCCGTCCGCTCCGCTCGTATCGCGACCACATCGCGCAGATCACGGCATAGCTCGCCGCGACGTCATCTAACAATCCAAGGAGAACTATCATGATCTATTCGACCGCCACCGTTCCGGTAAACCCGGAAGGGGAAACCAAACTCACTCGCGACCAGGCCTGGAAGGGTCTGGAGCTCAAGGCCCGCGACGCTCGCGAATTCTTGCCGCCCGGACTGTGCACGCGCTGCGACGTCGTCGAGGAGAGCGCGAACCACTTCGTGCGCGAGGCCACGATTGCCGGAGTAGACCTGCGGGAGATCATCGTGCTTGAGAAAGGAAGCAAGGTGACCTTTCTCCAGGCTACCGGTCCGCGCGAAGGTGCAATCATCAATGAGTTGTTCGTGGATGAGGCCGGAGCGCTCCAGCTCCGCTTCTACTGTTACACCGGCTTACGCGGGAAGAAGCCTCATGGCCCTGAGGAACAAGCCGAGCAGGCGCAGTTCGACAGCGAGGATAAGGGCTACAAAGCCGCCCTGTTATCGACACTAAAGCGCACCCGCGAGCTGCTCGCGGATGGGCGGCTCTGAGAGTTCACAAAATAAAGGGGGCTGTCTTAAGGGAGGCGCCCCCTTCGAGAAGGCACAGCCGCGCAAGTCAGATTCGCATAACACTCATTACGATAATAAGCTTACACAAAAGGTAGGCGAACGTTGTCTCTCAACTGGACTGCCTGTCACTCACTCAGGTGTGGCAAGCTCAACGCCACACCATTCGGCGATGAAAAGTGTCATCGCAGTAGTGATGCGCTTGAGAGACGCAATACTGACGCGCTCATCAAAGCCATGAATGTTTTGGGAGTAGGGGCCGTAGCATAGCGCGGGAATCTTGTCGTAGAGCGCATAAACCCTGGTATCGAGATAACCGGCAGTCATGAAGCTTTCGAGCTTCTTGCCAGTCGCCCCTAAATGAGCATCTGCGAGCACCTTTTCTGCCTCGGAGCCTGGCGGCAGTTCGTATCCTTCTGTGTGGAAGCCGTGGAAAGTGACTAATGGGGGAATGTTTGAAAGGAACGAGTCTTCCCGCGCGAATTTTGCAATTCGCTGCTCAATCTCAGCAGCTGCCTCCTTGGCACTGACGCCAGGATAGATCGAAACGCGGCAGCCGATTCGACACCATGCGGGAACGGACGACTCCCAGTCGCCGCCCTCAATTTTGCCGACGTTCAAATTAATAGGATGTTCTTCGTTTTCAAAGTTTGGACGCCCCGCTTTCCGAGCGTTCCATTCCGTTTCCAGTTTGCGGAGCTCACCAATGATGCGGTAAGCCGCGTCGATCGCATTGGCACCCGTGCCCATCTCGCGGACGTGGACGGGTAGACCCCGCACCTCCACCTGAAACCAAACAACACCTACGTTCGCTCGTACTAGCTTCTCGTCTTCTGGCTCTGGAATGAGAACGGCGTCGGCTTTGTAGCCGCGAAGATGCGTCATCAAAGCGCCGTTACCAGTCGATTCTTCCTCGACGACGGATTGAATATAGACGGTCGCAGCCGGCTGCAGCCCGATCCTGCGCAGCGCATCGAGAGCGTAAAGGTTCGCCGCGTGGCCCGCCTTCATGTCTGCGCCACCTCGGCCATAGAGCCAGTCGCCCTCAATCACCGGGTCGAAAGGTGGATGGGTCCACAAGCTCTCTGGTCCCGGCGGGACGACATCAACGTGGGCCTGCAAGATGAGGGACCGACCGGCTTCGTCGCGCGGGCGATGTGTTCCAACAACGATCGGGGCGCGTGAATGATCGTCTGAGAACGGGGAGCCGCCGGGATGCCGCCCGATGGCCTCACGGTCCATGTCGAAGCGCTCCATCGCGTATCCGCGATTACGCAACTCATTGAAAACGCGGTCCTGAATAACGAATTCGTCGCCGCGCACGGATTGCAGCCTGATGAGATCCTGCGTGTAGGCGATCTGCTCGGCAAATCCGTCTTCGACCGAAGCAATCAGTTTTTTGCGAAGCGTATCGTCGAGAACCATGGCTGCCATCCGGTGAGAGACAGCACAGTTTGGTCCACGGCCCTTGTTTGTGTCAACACATGATGTAGAGTGTCACAGCATGATACAAAACCCACTTGCCGGACGGCTGTCGGCAACGATCGCAGACAAGCCAGGCGTTCCCATCGTAAGAGCACTGGACCGGGGCATCGCGCTCCTCAAGGCCTTCCATATCGCACGACCTCGTCAAACCTTGACAGAACTGTCGGCAGCGGCCGATCTGGACAAAGGGACTGCGCGACGACTACTTCATACGCTTCAATGCAGCGGGCTGATTGATCACGATCCCTCGAGCGGTCTGTATTCGCTCGGTGTTGGCGTTCTCGAGCTTGCATCCTCCGTGGAAAAGGGGAGGGAGCTGCGCGAGATTGCAGCGCCCTTACTGAGCGAGCTCAGCGAGACAACTGGAACCACTGCCTATCTCTGGGTTCATCATGAGGGCAGCGCCATCTGTGTCGAGCGCGTGCGAGCCTCTATTCCAAATGTCGATGCCGCCTGGTTCACTGTCGGATCAAGGGCGCCGCTTAACTGCGGGGCAGGGCCCCGCGCGTTGTTGGGCTTTATCTCACCGGAGGAGCGAGCCGTCGCCCTTTCGCTTGAGCTTGCGAAACGCACGCCGAAAAGCCAGACCAACATCAAAACCCTGAATGCCGAGGCCGTGCGAATTCAAAAACAAGGCTGGGAGCTGGCCGTTGATGATTTCGTTGTAGGCCTGGCGGCATTGGGCGTGCCTGTCTTCGATCGCCAGGGACATCTAGCCGGAAGCATCAGCATCACGACATTGACTGCGCAGCTGGCCGAAGGTGCGAAGCCACGTCACCTTGACCTCATCAAGAAGGTCAGTGCTGAGATTGGCGCGAAGCTTTTTAGCCGCGACGCACGATGACCGACCGAGATAGCCCTTTAGTAAAGCTGAGTGAGGATCGAATGAACAGCGTTGAACTTGCACAAGCCTTGGTGCGATTTGATTCCCTCAACCCGCCCGGCAGAGAAAAGGATTGCGCAGGTTATATTGCCGATTTGCTGCGGGATGCCGGCCTTGCCGTTACAGCTTACGAGTTCGCGCCGGGACGGCCGTCAATCGTCGCCAGGTTGTCTGGCACGGAGGCACTAAAGCCACTTGTCTTCACAGGCCACATTGATGTGGTGCCGCTTGGAGAAAAGCCGTGGTCGGCACCGCCGTTCGCGGCGGAGATCCGTGAGGGCAAGCTCATCGGGCGCGGCGCCAGCGATATGAAAGCTGGCGTCGCAGCCTTCATTGTTGCTGCGGTCGAAGCGACCAAGAAAGGCCGCTTGAAACGCGGTATCACGCTGGTCATCACCGCAGGTGAGGAGACGGGGTGCCAAGGAGCGTTCCACCTTGCACGCGAGGGTGCCCTTGGGGACGCAGAGCTATTGATCGTTGCGGAGCCGACGTCGAATCTTCCTATCATCGCGCATAAAGGCTCGGTCAGGCTGAGAATCACGGCCACAGGAAAGACAGCGCATTCTTCGATGCCTGAGCTGGGCGAAAACGCTGTGTATAAGGTTGCGAGCTGGGTCGGACTTATCGAAGCTCTGAAGTTTCCTGAGAACGAACACCCGTTGCTAGGGAGGACGACCGCCTCGGTCACCACGATCTTCGGCGGTCAAAACATCAACTCCGTTCCCGATTCGGCAGGCGTTACAGTCGATTTTCGCACAGTGCCCGGACATGACCATCAGGTGCTCATTGCAGACATCCAAGAGCGATTGGGAGCTGAAGCATCGATACAGCTGGTCACCGATTTCAAAGGGTTCGCGACTGCACCCGACGAGCCTGCGATTGAACCATTGATGGACATCCTGGCCGCTCGACTGGGCGCTCCCCCTGTGCCGGCCGGCGCTCCTTACTTCACCGATGCCTCTGCCTTGGTGCCGGGGTTTAACAATGTGCCAACCGTCGTCATCGGTCCCGGCGAAGCGGCGCAATGCCACCAAACCGATGAGTTCTGCTACGTCGAGCGAATTGATGAGGCATTCGACATCTACACTCAGCTTATAGACCGTATCTGCGGGTGACCTTTTGTGGGGAGGTAAGGGCCTCTCAAGCCGGCACCCCGCCTTGAGGCGCGCTGCGCTTCAAGAAAATCGGAATCGCATACTTACATTATAGAATAAAAACCTAGGCTAGCGACTAGCTGACCGTCGCCGGGTCCGTTCGATGCCATCGTTGATCTCGCCCCGGCACGCTTCAACAGCCAGTTCACGCAAGCGAAACTTGACCGGCCCCCGCTGTAAGAATTAGCGGATCGCTGCCCTAGTCAGTATTTGACGTCACCTTTCAGAGTGAGCGCAGAGACCCGTCCCGATGGGCGCAGATTATCAGACGAATGCCGGGGCGGTGCCAGACGCACGATCTTGCGATGCCCAAATGCCATGTGGAAGTAATTGTCGTCGGGCAGGAATTCGTTGTCCGCGATTTCAATGAAGCGCGTCGTCGTGGCGGCTTGCAGGTCGAGAAAGAAACCGGCGGCGTCTTCACCAAGCACTGCGCCAATCTTCTGGTCAATCGCCGACGTCGGGGAGCAAAGAAAATGAAAGGCCTCTCGAGGTTGATCGGAGTCCTCGGCTGCGAACATTGCATGCACGGTGTCATGCGCCGCTGGCCCAAAGCGATAGCAGTGACCGGCGTCGAAGAACCGGTCGAATATCTCGAACGCTCCGATTGAAAGCCCGGCATGTGGCGCGATGGTCACATTGCGCACCGCTTCGATCACCGGCGTCTTGCCGTCTCTCAGGCAACGCAAGGTCAGTTTGCCCGCGGCGGCCCGCGGCGTGTCATTGACGAGATGGAGGTAGAGCCCGTTGGTGCCTTCGTCAGTGATCGACAAGCGCAGTGGCAGCGAGGCGCGGCGCAGTGCGTAGAAGGCCGATTTCGGGCGGCCGTAGCAATCCAGCAGGCCCCAGCCTGCGCCGGGCTGCAGGTCGCGCCACAGCCATATCAGCGCGCCAGCGGTGGTGGAGGCCGGGCGGCGCCATTCGTCGATCGTCCGTTCGATGACCTCGGCTGTGATCGCGCGCGATAGCTGGCGCCAGCGCCCGGGTTCGCTGGAGCGCAGGCTGCGGCCGTCTTCGTTCCACAGCGCCAGAAGATAATGCTCGCGCACATCGTCGAAATCCCAAGACGCGCCTCCGTCGCGCGGGACCCCGGCGAGCCAGCGTTCCGGATTGCTGACAGGGTCGAGCCGATGGTCAGCGAAGTGACGATCGTCGGGCAGGTTGGCGAAAGCGAGACACTCAGAGGCAAAGCGGACATTGGCGCGGCGCGCATCGTCGAGGGGCCGCAAATATGCGCCAACGCCGTAATAATGCGACGGGCCCGCTTCAGCCACGAAGGGTAGCACGCCGCCGGACGGCGAACCCGGCACATAGGCGACGTCACACCAGCCCGCCAAAACTTCGGGAATGACGGTTTCCGCCAGTGGTACGTCGCGCATCTGGCGGGGCAGGCCCATCATCGCAGCCTGCTGACCAACCTCACTGCCGCCTGATATCACGACCAATGATGGCGACGCACTCAAGCGGCTAACGACTGTCGTGATTTCGCTGCGGATGACTTCAGCAAAGGCCACATCCGACGGGTAATCAAAATTGGCCATCATGACATCCTGCCAGACCATGATGCCGAGCCTGTCGCAGAGGCGGTGGAAACTTGGGGTCTCATACACCATGGTCCCGCTGAGACGGACCATGTTGAGGCCAGCACTTTGCACCAGTCCAAGGTCCTGCGCGTAATCGGCGTCAGATGCCTGCAGGCTCACCACGTCGATCGGCGTCCAACATGCGCCGCGGCAGAAAATGCGGACGCCGTTCACCTGCAGGGCGAAGCCGTTTCCGTCCGGCCCGCGGCCGACCGCGATCCGGCGAAATCCAACCTCTCCCAAATCGATCCCGACGGTGCCGATGTCGATGGTCACCGCATGGAGCGTCGGGCTACCATGGGTGTGAGGCCACCACAGCTCCACATCGGGGATCCGCAGTGCGCCCTGCCAGCGCGCCGCACCGGCCGGCGGCGCTTCCGTGTCGAGCGGCCTCAGCAGCACCTCCGCCCCGGCGCAGTGCAGGACCGGCGTCACGCCTTCTGCCACTCCCGACAGATCGAGCGCGAGCGTCAGAACGCCTTCGGTGTCGTCGAGCCGGCTGCGCAGATCGACATTATTGGCGCGAACAATTCCCTCTTCGATCAGCAGCACTGATCGGTATGGGCCGGCCACATCGACGGGCGGGCACCATCCGGGCATGTGCCCGATCAGCGTGGTGCGCAGGAACCGCAGCCGTGGCTCCTCGATCATCATCGTTTTCCAGCGTGGCCGAGGGCCTTTCGTTCCTGCCATCACGCCGCGGAGGCTCCTGAAGGCGATATGCATCCAATGCTCACCGCCGAGCACAATCTCGGCCTCACACGGCTCGAACATCGAGCTCCCGGTCAGGATGAGCCTGCCATCGAGGAAAACCTCGGCGAATGTCGCGAGTCCCTCGAACCGCAGCTTGCGCTTGCCGTTTCCACTGATCTGGAGCCGGTACCAGACGTCCTTGTCATGCAGCGGCTGAGGGTCAATGAGGCTCCATTGCCCGAGGGCCCGCAGCGCACCCGAGACCGTTCCAGGGACGATCGCGGGCAACCAGACGGCTTCACTCAACCCGCTGGGCTCCTGCCACGCGTGAGGGCAAGACAGCGCCAGTTCCCAGCCGCTGTCGAGCGGCTGAACCTTGCGTCCCGTCATGGCGCGGATGTCGGTCATGGCAATCAACAGGCCGATCAGGTCACAGAGAAATCATGCCGCGGCGCCGCGAACCGCGAAGCCGTTCATGAGGCTGTCGAGGGCGATATCGTAATCGGTCGCGAGCTGGCGGATGGCATCCGCCACATCCGGAACCTTGCCGCGGGCCGAGGCGCGGGCGAATTGAAACTGCATGATCTTGGTGCCGCCGGCGATCGCCTCCGCGGCCAGCCTGGCGCGCTCCAGCGCCGGGTCACCGTGCTCCTGCAACCACGCCAGATAGGTCGCGAGCAGTTCGAAATTCGCACCGGCCTGACGTAATGTACTGAAAGCGTAGGTGTGAAACCACTCGGGAGGCCGCCCCATCAGCCGGCCGATGTCGGCACCGATCACGTCGCCCCATGCGGTAAATGGATTCTGCGACGGCCGACGACGCAGATGTTGTGCCAGCAACGTGCGAGACATCGCCATCTGCTCGTGTGCAGACGGCGCCGGACCGAACTTGATGAATTCGACGTAAGGGAAAAGCGGCAGGCCGTTGTCACGCACGGGCCGCAACAGCGCCTCGAAGTCTTCGCCTTCGAGACGGAAATATCCGCCATTGTGAAAGTAATCGAGCCGGCGGTCGACCGAATCCAGGACGTTGACGCCGATGGTCGTTTTGCTGTGACTGTGACGATAGGTGATGCCGCGGGTATCCGGCAGGTAGTAAGAATCGACCTCGATCAGCGGCAGACGGCCCCGCGTCAACTGCACGTGCGCGTGATCTTCCAGCTGATCGAAGATCGCGAGCTCCAGAATCTCGACGCCGTACAACAGCGCGAGATCGGCGGCCGGGATCTTGAAAAACGTGAACTGGTCGCCCTCGTAATCCTGCGCGACCGTGAAAGCCAGCGCGGCCCGGGGATCATGCCCGCGTCGGGCCAGTACTTCGATCAGTAGATCGACGTAGCAGTTGGTCTCGGGCCAGTTGCGCGCGGAATCATGCAGCTCGTGACGCACATAGGTTGCGGGATCCAGTCCATCGATGGCGCAGGTGGTTTGCAAGGCCTAGCCCCACAGCACGCGGCGGACATCCGCGGGCCACGCGTCGACCTTGGTGCCGTGGTGACGGAATAGCGCCAGCGCCGTCCGCTCCAGGCCGAAGCCGACGCAGGCCGAATGTGCGACTTCGCCGCCTGCGAAATGCATGCCCCACAGGCTGCCGAAATGGTTCTGATGATAGTTGAATGACAGACACGCGGTCGGATTTTCATCGCTGGCGACCGGGATCAGCAACTCAAATTTCAGACCCTGGTCGCGCTGACTCGACGCCATGACGCGGCCAGTGCGCCCGAAGAACGGATCGTTGGCCACATCGATAACGCAAGGCAGGCCCAACGAAGCGATAAGCTTTTCGCCGCGCTCGAGCCAAGTGGCGCGGAAAGATGTCACTTCGTCGGCCGAGCCGATGCGGACGAATTCGCGCATCCGGAACAGCTGCATCCGCGCTGGATCCTTCGAGGGCTCATGGCGGAAGCAGTATGACTTGAGATCGAACAGCCGACCGCCTTCCGGCACCGGACCTTCCGCCGCGACAGTGGGATACAGCGGGTAGCAGGCAGCCGGCGTCAGCGCGACTTCCGTCGCATCCTGCATCTCGGTCCAGTCTTCGCCCCGCTCGATCATGCCGACGAGCTTGGCATGGTCGGCGTTATCGCCCATGAAAGAGTGGACGCAGCCGGCCAATTGCGGAAAGCTCTTCAGGTAACCGGCTTTCACAAGATTCTTGCGCGGCATGCCCGGCGGAAAATGAATCCGCGTCGCCTGATCGCCGACGGCTATTTTTGTCACCGCGGCTTCGAACCCGTCGATGACCTCTTCGAACACACCGGCGCGGCCATAGAGCCCGTCGACGCCGGTCCTGATCAGGATCGACTCGTCGAACAGGGCGTCGAGAAATGCCTCCGGACTTTGCACGGCTTTAACAGGCGCGTTCATCGCTATCACTCCAGATCTGAGTCAAATCGGCTCGCGACCACGAGGCCAGCGGTGTTGGTGAGGATGCGATCGTTAGCCACCATCAGCGGCGCCGACAGCACATCCCTGAGATGGCGGCCGACCGAGAATGGACCGTCGTTGCGGTAGCCGGCGATGCCCGTCACCATCAGCGCTTCACGTACGATGTCGACGGCTATGGTCGAAGCCATGACCTTGAGATTGTTCATTTCGATCGCGAAATTGATCGAGCTGAGATCGTCTTCGTTGCGCTTCGCAGTCTCGAACCGCTCAATATGGGCGACGAGCGTGGACTTGAACGTCTGCAATTTGGCGGTGGCCTCGGCCAGTCGAGCCGCGCCTGGGAGCGGCCCCGCGAAATCGGACGGCACGCGCCGCGCCGTTGCTCGAACCGAGGCATGCGCGCGCGACAAAGCATCGGTCGCGATCCCGAACCAGACGCTCGCCCACAGAACATGCGCGGTGGCCAGCATGGATTGCACCGCGATCTCGTGGAACGGCTTCGGAAAGATCTGATCGGCTCCGGCTGTTGCCGTCAGCAGGAAACCCTCGGAGCAGGTGGCGCGCATGCCGAGCGTATTCCACTCAGCGGTGCGCTGAAGTTGGTAGTCGCTACGCCGCAGCGCGATCAGGACCTGATCGGACCCGACGGACGCCGGACCGCGCCGCGCGGTCGCCATGATGATATCGGCTTCCGCAGCATAGGACAGGACACTTGCCTGCTTTGTCAGCGAAACCCGATCACCCGTCGTCTCGATCGCGCAATTCGATATCCGCAGATCGCCGCCGATACCAGCCTCCGTGGTCGACGACGCGATCAGCAGCTGCTTGACAGCTACATCGCGCATGAGCCCGCGATGATATTCGGTTTGCATCCCATGGGCGACCAGGCTCGATAGCTTGATCTGATGCATGGCGTAAATCATGCCGCTGGCGCCGCACGCGCCCGCGAGAATCGCGCAAAGATTGGCAATCTTGCGCAATTCCAATTCCTGGCCACCAAGGCTTCTAGGTACCATCAAGCCGAGCATCCTTTTACGACGAAGGGCTTCGAATGTCTGCGCTGGAAACGTCGCGGTTAGGTCCGCAAGAGCAGCATTTGGCGAAGCAACCTCGATGGCAACCCGCCGCATCGCGTCACGCCAGGACACGGCTTCGGGCACGTCAATGCCTTGCTTCACCGCGTTCGGGATCATGACCCTAGACTTTCTCAGAGACGAGCTGCTCGACAGCAGCAATCAACCCACCAAGCGTGGCGAATGTTTTGCGAGTCAGCAGGCTGTTGGGAAATTCGATATCGAATTCTTCCTCGATGGACATCATCAGCTGAACTGAACCGAACGATGTCATGCCCGCATCGAACAGATTGTCCTGGTCGGATAAGCCATCGACTGGAACGGGAAGCAGGTTCAGCGATCCGACAATGGTGCGGACACGGTCACGCATGAAGTTTCTCCAACGCTACAAAAAGTCCATCGCTTCGCCAGGGGATGCGAGCGGCTCATAGTGATATGGACGAGATATCAATCAAAGGTGGAGAGGATCGTAATAAGCCTCAAATGCAAAAGACCGTTCCGGCGTCAAGCTTAACGAAATGAGGATATAATCAGGCAAAATGGACGATTTCGATAATCTGACGCCGATTACTGTGGTCCCGATTATCGGTCGGGTGGCTTCGAGCAACGGCGTCGATATTAGGATCAGCGGGTTCAGTCGATCGCGCGAGATAACCAGCCGCGATTAGCAAATAGTTAACTATCGGCGGCAACGTAACGCGCCGGGACGTTAATGATGGAACGCGATATCGAATGACACCTTCGTCGCCCCTGAGTTAAAGAAATTACCGTGTGCCAAGGCGGCTGCTCAGCAGCGACAATATCGATCTGTTGACGCCATTCGGTTGACGAACGGAAAGCTGTGATAGTCTCAAGATCATGACATCCCGATATGGCGCACCTGTAACGTTTGATACTTTCGGCGGCTTCTATCACGCCGGCAGCGCTGATCGATGCGGACGCAAGGCGGTGTTGTTGCTCGCGCCGATCGGATATGAGGAATTGTGTGCCCGCGCCACATGGGGGGCTTTGGCCGAGTATATTGCCGCCGCAGGTCATGCATGCCTCAGATTCGATTATCCCGGCACAGCAGATGCTATCGATCTCGTTGGTGAACCCGAAGGCCTCTCCGACTGGTTTGTTGCTGCCCGTCGGTGCGTTGCATTCTTGCGGGAATACAATCCAGGCACTGAACTCGTTCTGGTTGGACAAGGGCTTGGCGCTAGTCTGGCCGCCCAACTCGGAGCCGAATTATCCGACGTTGCAGCAACGGTCCTGATGGCGCCGGTCGTCAAAGGCCGCGCCTATCTTCGTGAACTTCAGGCCTGGTCGCGCATGCTGACCGATCGGATTGGTATCGAACCCGACCCTTCCGACAACGGCTATAGTGTCGCTGGTATTCCTCTGGCAAGCGGCCGTGCCGAAGCCATCAAAACTATCGATCTCACTCGGAGAACTGAGCCTCCCGCCGCACGGGTCCTTTTGGTTGAGCGCAGTCAAATGTCCCGCGACAGCTCAATCGGCAACCACCTGAAGACGCTCGGAGCTGATGTTTCGTCCATCGACTACGAGGGGTATGAAAATATCCTGCGAAATCCAAGTTTGGCTGGTCCACAGCTCGGCACGCTGACACGCATCGCGTCATGGATCGACAATCTCGGGCATTCTCCAACCACGGGCACCGACTGCCCTGCCAAAGTGGTCGGTCCCGCGCGGCCAATCGTCGGACCTCACTATGACGAGTTACCGGTTCGGTTTGGGCCAGACGAGCGGCTCTTCGGCGTCCTCTGTCGGCCGCTCGGTCGAAGGCCTTCAGCTATCGCAGTGCTCGCTAATTCGGGGCGCGACTATCACATCGGCTGGGGTCGCGCGGCAGTGGAGCAGGCTCGCGCCCTCGCGGAGCGCGGGATCGCTTCGTTGAGAATCGACGCCGGCGGTATAGGCGACAGTGCGGCGTCGGCAGGGGCGCCGGCCGAAGTACTTTATTCGGAAGAGCAAACTGCTGACGTGCGTCACGCGATCGACTATGTAGAGAAGCTCGATGCCGGCCCGATCGCCTTGGTAGGACGCTGCAGTGGTGCTTACGCCGCATTCCAGGCTGCGGTGCAAGATGCCCGCGTTCGCAATGTCATCGCCATCAATATCATGCGTTTTGTCTGGGACCCACGGGAAACCGTCGCTGAAGCCTTGTTATCGGCCCATCGCACCATCGGCGGGTCCGTTGCGATGTTGTTTAGCAAGCGAAGCCTGAGACGACTACTGTCAGGCAATTTGCGCGTCAAAGCTCCGGTTATCTTTTTCTCCAAGCGCCTTGTTCGAACTGTCTCATTGATAGTCAGCCACATCCCGGGCCGGGCCGGCCAGAAGCTTTACAGCGAGGGTCACCGCCGTTTCCAGATTCTCGAAAGTCGCGGCGTTCGTCTAGCGATGTTATTTTCGGAAGGAGATCACGCGCTGGGCGAATTCCGCACGTATATGGGAAGAAGGGGCGCGCGGCTACGCCGCTATCCGAAGGCTTCGGTTTCGATAATCCCTGATGCCGACCACGATTTCACCCATTCGGCGGCGCGCACGCAACTAACGAACGCGTTGTGCGACGTGCTCTCGGCACCTTCGTCACCGCCATCCCGCGAACAGCACCGTCTGGCTTTCAGGTTCGCCTCGAGATCTCTCTTGCGCCACTAACGTTTGTCGAATGCTTCGCAGTATCCTCGGACTCGAGGATTCTCATGGAAACGTGTCCATGTCGTTTGTCTACGTGCAATTGACGAAGTTTAACCCTATCGAACTTGTGGAGGAGGGCCATTATGTCTGACCCAGAGGTCAGCTCAAAACGGCTGGCACAATTTCCGGCGTTTGACGGCTTTCGTGGCGTGGCAGTGATAGTTGTCGTCTTCAGCCACTTACCGCAAGTGGTTGACAGTGACATGTATAACATGGCCTGGAAGCTCAATCAGGCGCCCCGCGCAGCTTATGTGGTGCTGGACATTTTCTTCGCCGTCAGTGGCTTCTTTATTACCCGGCTATTGCTGCGGGAACGCGCCAAGACCGGCCGCATCTCGTTCTTTAATTTTTACGCTCGCCGCGCACTGCGAATTGTTCCGGTCTATTACATTGCCGTGGTCTCTTGCTACTTCGTTTTTCATTTTGGGCCGTGGGATACGCTCAGTCTGCTGACCTACACATTTAATTTTTACCACCCGTTTAATCCTGCGCCGCATCCGCTCGAACAAACCTGGTCGCTCTCCGTCGAGGAGCAGTTTTATTTCTTTTGGCCGCTATTGGTCCTGTTGGTGCCGCAGCGCCTGTTGAGCGTTGTTACGGGGCGCGTGGTTCCCGCTCTTGCAATCGTCAGTGGCCTCGTGATCGCTGCAGGTTATGGTGGCCGGGATAACGTTTTGTCCGGCGATCTCGTTTACATGTCGATCTTTACACGCATGCTGTCACTATCGCTTGGCGGTTGGTTGGCAGTTCGCGAGTTTGAAAAACGCTCGCTGCGTGGACGGCATTGCGTGCTGTTTCTGGCGGTCGCGATCTTGCTGCTGATTGCCGATCGGGTAGGCCGGAGCACTGACATCATCACCTCCCAAGCGGCGTATTGGACATTGGCTCTGGCGGCCTACGCGATGATCAGTGTAGCGTTCGTCAGTACGATGGTTTTCGACGATGGTGTCGTGAAGCGTGGGCTGACCGCGTTTCTGTCGATGCCGATCTTGCGCGGCTTCGGCCACATCTCCTACGCGATGTACGTTGTCCATCTCCCGGTGTTGTTCTTTTTGGGCCTGAACGATGGTGCGCTAAGCGGCAATAAAGCGCCAATGGCGCAGGTTGTCCTCGCCTTCGCCATTACCCTCGCACTTTCTGTTCTCTCGTATTTTGCTCTCGAGAGCCCGCTATCATCCTTCAAGGAAAAATTTGGCGGAGCGCCGGGCCAGCCTGCGGAGAGCCCCGTCGTCGAAGTGTTACCTACAGGGGCGCCGTCAAATTGAAGACTGCGTCCCTGTCTTCGCGCCTGATACAGCAGACTGTCCGCGATCGTTGGGAGGCTCTAGGTGAGAGATGGCGGTCTCCTAGAGACCGTTTACGTTAATCTGAACTCCCCGCGATTGCTGTAGACAAGTACCGATAATAGCTGTTCGGTCCTCGTTGGCGGCTGAGGCAAATGCTGCGGAACTGACGATTAGATTAAAGTTGGAAATACTTCGGGAGTTTTACGGCTTCCGAGGGATGAGCGTCGCCATTTGCTCCCTCAATATCCTGCACTGCAGTCCATGTTTGGTATCAGGCAATCTTCAGAAGGCATGCTTTATGGGAAATCTGGCCGATCTCTACCATCTGTCACGCTTCGCAAACCGCCATCCGCTGGCGCGCGAGAATAAACGTCGTACGTTCTTAAGGTTCATGCGATGGCAGGTTGCCAGCCGCGCCATTCAGCAGCCCATCGTTTTACCCTTCGTCGGAGATTCCCGGCTTATTATCTCCAAACAGATGCCGGGTGCTGCGGTGAACTATTACTTCGGCTTGCCTGAGGTCGAAGAAGTCTCGCTCGCGCTTCACTTCCTCAGGGAAGGCGACCTGTTAGGGGACGTCGGCGCCAACATCGGCGCACTTTCGATTGCGGCAAGCAGCGTCGCGAAAGCACGCGTGATCGCCATGGAACCGGTGCCGTCGACATTCAAAGCTCTGCGCGACAATGTGGCGATCAATGAGGTGTCGAACCTGGTGACCACGCTCAACATGGGGGCGGGAAGGGAGGCTTCCGATCTGAATTTCTCCACCGACCGCGGGGGAAACGACCGGATCGTCCTGGATGGCTCGGGGTTATCAATTCCCGTCCGAGCACTTGACGACGTGTTCCCGGAGACTCCGAACATGCTGGTTATCGATGTGGAGGGATTTGAACCCGCGGTAATCGCGGGAGCGAAACGGCTTCTTGCTGATCCCAAGCTTGAGATCATCATCGTTGAGACGCTCGGGCTGGCCTCCGACTACAATCTCGACGATCGCGCAATGCACAACACGATTCTCAGCAACGGTTTTGTCACAGCGAAATACGATGGATTTACGCGCGTACTCGAACCGACAACGGGTATGGATAAGTTCAATACAATCTATGTGCGGGACGTGGCGAGGATAAGTGAGAAGGTCCGCAAGGCAAATGCGTTCCGGGTTGGCGATCGCCTTATCTGAAGGTCGCCTGGATCCGGTGCCGACCCCGGTCGTTGACGGTGCGGCATCGCCCTTCACGGATTGCTGACGACGAACACGGCGATTCCAGTCCCTAGGACGACGCTCGTGAATTGAAAGCGATTTTCGCACAAGCATTCCGGTTCAAGGCGACACTGCGAGCTGGATCCAACGATCCGACAGAAAGCTAGTGTCCAGGTATAAGTTACGTGGACGGCGCGCCCGTTCACCAAGTGGCGCGGAAGCCGCCAGTGCCCTTGTAGCTGCGGTTCGCCGCCGCGTCTTGAAGGCTCGCGCTATAGGAGACTTCGCCGAACACGGCGTAGCGGCCGTTGGCCCAGCTATAGGTGCCGCCGCCGCCGATGCTGCCCCACAGCCGGTCTTGCGCACTGGCGAAGCCGGTGCCGGCGACATCGACACGGGTGCCGTCGAGGAACTCGTAGCGCAGGTTGCCGATGCCATAGATATCTGAGCGCACGATGCCCGCGCCATCGTTCCAGGTCTTCTGGTGGTTGAGCGCAAGTCCGGCGCGGCCGAGCAGGCTGTCGCCGTCGCGCAGCGACACGGGTGCGCCGAAACGATCGGTGAAGCGATCGAACTCCGCCTTCGAATAGGACAGCTGCGCCTGCGGCGTCAGCGACCAGCCGTTGCCGACAAAGAACCGCTTGCCGGTTTCAGCGCTGAAGGCATAGCCCACCCCTTCATTGCCGTGGGTCAGGCTGCCGGCCAGCACCGAGGACAGATCGCTGCGGTAGAACATCGATTGCGCCTGGCCGTCGACATAGAAGCCGTTGTCGCCGAACCATGTCAGCGTGCCGCCGACACCCGAACCTTCGACGCGGATCCGGCCGTTGCCGAAGGCCGAGGCGACATTGGCAGTCGTCAGACCATATTGCCCGGTGAGACCGACGATCAGCCTTCCGCGCTCGTTTTCCATCAGGAGACCGTCGAGGCCGGCCTGCACTTTCAACTGATCGGCTTTATAGGTCGAGCCTGTGGTGGTGGAGGGCTGCAAATTGGATTGGCCGCCTTCGATGCGGCCCCAGAACGCCGTGGGCGCTGAAGAGTCGTCGCCTGGTGCCGCCGCGACACCTGCGCGCGCCATGGCATCGCTGCCGCCCCAATAGCGATTGCCGACGCGCTGCTGCATGGTCGGCAGCTCGTTCATGCCGAGCAGCACCTGTGCATAATTCTCGTAAAGTGGAACGCCGGGCTGATACAGCGGGCCCGCAGTCGCTGCTGGACCCGATGCAGACGGCGGATTGATCAGGCTGGAGCGCAGATACCAGTCGCCGTCGGTCGGCGTGCTGACGCCGTTCTTCTGCAGCGTATAGGCATAGGCGCCGCCGACCACGGCCTGCTGGCCCTGAACGACGTAATTGCCGAGCAGTGAGAACGCGCCGTTCGACGCGCCGCCGACATCGATGATCTTGATGCCTTCGACGGTTTGAGCGCCGCTGCCGCCGACATTGATCACCCGCACATTGGTGCTGCCTGCGGTATTGCCGGTGACGACAAGCCGATCGGTCGGCGAGGAATCGCCGCCGAGCGCCGTCTCAATCTGCAACGTTCCGCCATTGCCGGTGTAGTTGCCCGCGACGGTGAGCGTTCCGATAGAGTTACCGGGCGCCACGATGCCTGCGTTCGACGTGTCGCAGACCGTGCCGGTGCCTTGCAGCGTGCCGCCGGCCAGCACGGTCATGGCGCCGCAGACGCTGCCGTTGACGCTGAGCGTGCCGCCGCTCACCGTAGTGCCACCGGTATAGGTGTTGACGCCCGAAAGGATCTGCATGCCGCTGCTAAGCGTTAGTCCGCCGGTGCCGGAAATGACGCCGGAGAACAGATCATTTGCATTGGTGATCGCCAGGTTCTTGGTGCCCAGCGCGACGGCACCGCTTCCCGCCAGGCTCTGGATGTTTGTGACAGCCGCAGTGATACCCGTGACATCGAACGTCGAATTTGCCACGACGCGGCTCGAATTGCTGATGGCGCCCGCGCCGGTCAGCGCAAGCGTACCGGCCTGGATCACCGTCTGGCCGGCATAAGTGCTGCTTGCGGCGAGGTTGAAAGTACTGGCGCCTGTCTTGGTCAATCCGCCGCCCCCTGAGAAGCCCGATGCCGCATCGGTGCCAACCGTGAAGGTGCCGGTGTCGATCGTCATTCCGCCCGCGAGGATGTTGAGGTACGTACCGGAAAATCCACTGATGAAGGTTGCGTTGCTGGCCGTCGCTTTCAAAAGGCCATTGTCGAAATTGGCCTGCGCCGCGCCAGTTCCCCTTCGCAGGAAGCTGGTCTCCAGCGTACCGCCGCCGCTGACATTGAGCGTGCCTGAGGCGCCGGGATTGGCTCCGACCGTCAAGCCGTTTTGGGCGGTAACGCGCGCGCCATTCTCGATATTGAGTGTGCCCGTCCCACTGTTGCCCATTCTCAATGCGGAACCCGATAGAATCCACTGCGATCCGGCTCCGGTCACAGTGACGGTGCCGGCGCTTCCTCCCGTCGACCCGATCGCAAAAAGAGGCGAGATGCTAGTGAGCGTACTGCCGTTCTGAATCGTCAGATTGGCGAAGGTCCCGCTTTGACCGACAAAGATGTTGCGTGTCGCGCCGCTTGCCGGACCATTGACGCCGAGGACTATTGGATTTGGAGACGCCGGGTCGATGGTCGCAGCGGTGGCTGCGCTGGGCGCCACCCCACTGTTCCAGTTCGCTCCGTCGGTCCAGTCGGAGCTTACAGCTCCTGTCCATGTCTGGGCCGATGCCGATCCGGCAAACAGAGGCGTCAGCGCCGTAGCCGACACGCTCGCGAGCAACAAGTGGAGCCAGAGCGCCCTGCGGCTGGCAGGTGGAGGTCGCCGCGCGCGATCCAGAATCTTCCGGCGGAAGTCATCTGACTGTCGTCCGATTGTTACATCGCTCACGCATTCGCGCATGACGCTAATTCCAATCGCATGGGTCCGCAGCGTTCAAGGATGCGAATCTTGAAGCATGCAATCCGGGAAGAACAGTTGCGACGGTAAATGAGCTAAATCAATCCGACAATAACTGGATCGTGTTCAGGGCGAACTAACACGCAGCCTGTGTCGCTCGCGCAACGAAAGACGCTTAACAAAGCCCTTCGAGAGAGAACAAGGGCGTCAAACCTGCTTCTGCAGCTATCAGACTGCCAGTAGGGGCAATCGATGACATCACATCACCATAGAAGGCGTGTCACGCGACGCCGTCCAGCGTCACTCCGCCGGAAGCCTTAATGCCGCATTTCTTCGCGCGGTCGACTGTTGATGTCACTGGTGGCCGCCTCGAAGGCGCCAGTGCTGCTGGTCCTGAAGGAGGTATCGACGCCATAAATCTCGCGCAGCCTTCTTTGCACCGAAGCGACCGCGCGAGTGACGGTGGGCAGTTCAGATGGACCGGCACGGCTGACGTCTTTGGTGGGCCTCTGAAGATTCGCTATGCGCCAATTCTCTGAAAAACGATCATCCAATATAAGTTCAATCTCAACGCCGCTAACGTCCTCGCACCCGTAGCACGAGCGGAGCTCAACCAGCACTGCATGTTCGAGCGCGCCCTTGGGCAGAAGCTTTTTTGCCATTCCCGTATTCCGTATTCCTACGTCGCCGCGGAATTAAGCCGACGCGCAACTGCGTCAGCTGGTACCAGGCGTCGAAAATGATGGTGATTTTGGTCTTTTTTTGGCGGCGGGGGCGCCTCCAATTTGCGACTGTTTCGGGCGTCGCTCCATAAGAACGCCGAGCAGCTACGGATCATCAGGAACAATTTAGTCCAACGTGAGCCGGATGAGTGCGCCACGTGAACGCGTCCTCCGCGAGATGCGACAGATGAAGAACAGGAGCATTACAATGCAGGGCTGGCGCAAAGTTCGTCGCGGGGGGCGTTCCCGAGATCGTTTAACTCGTTGCCCGCTGAGCCGCGCGATAGGGCTCGAGCTCGCCCGGACGGGCTTTTGCCGCCGCGTTCTTAGGTCGATGATTCTCGGTGCAGCAATAACTGGCCTGATTGGGCCGCCCGCTGTCACAGCCGAACTTAGCTGCGCGCGCTATGCTGTCTTTAACAAGCTTCCGAGCAGCTTTCAGGAAATCGCGAGCGGCGATCTTGTCGGCGGTCCCGAGATATTTGTTTTATCGAACGGCCATTGCACCTGCGATAACGGCCCCGCGGTCTCACGCCGTTATAACCGACCGGCTCCTCTGGGCGAAACCTGGTCATGTCGCCATGCATCCGGCGACGAGCTCGAGGTCAGACAGCGGTAGCTGCACCTGGCCCATAGCATTAACTCGAGGTGCTAACGCCTGAATAAATCGTTCATGACGCATTCAGGGTCGCTGACCTACATCCGTCCGCAGAATGGGCGGGAGAAAAGTAAGTGGAAGGCCTCAGCGGTTCGGCGGCTGGAATTCGGAAGCGATCAGTTGTGATAGGCGGCCACAAGACGAGCGTCAGTCTAGAGGATGAATTCTGGGACTCGATCAAGGAGATCGCTGCTGAACGCGAGCAGTCAACATCAGATCTCATCAGCGCTCTAGCCGAGGGCCGCGATAGAACTAACCTCTCGTCGGCTCTTCGCATTTTCACGCTAAATCACTACAAGCAGATGCGAGGAATTCGGTGAACGAGCGTTAGACGTCGGGACTTGACGCCGCCCTTAACCTCGCGAGATATCATTGATCGTTCTGGTTCTCTGATAGTACATTCATCCGCATCCAATCCATGTCGGAACGTCTAGCGCAAGTAGAACAGGCCAGTCGCCACGTCGCTTTTGCTGGCATCTCTGAAAGCGCCGCTCTGGCCAACGAGGCTTTGAAATTCTGCGGCAGGGCACTGGTCGCCGAAACAATACTTCCACTAGCCAGTCGGCAATCCGACTGTTCGCCCTCGCACATTTCCAAGACGACCGTCCTCAATAGAACCGTCCGATGCATCCAACCGCGCTCGTGCAAATCCCGCCCATCGTCTTGATCGCGATGGTCGCGGTTAAATCAATCGATGATAGTGGCTCCTTCCGCCTTCAAACGAGATAGGCCATCCTTCATTTGCTTAAGCTTCTCTGGAGAGTGCCCGGCCCACTTGGTGACTTCGCCAAGAACCCGTAAAGGATCGCGGGAGCGATAAGATAACGTTGGATTGCCGGCAAATTTTTTGTTCGTAACGTTCGGATCGTCATCCCACGGCCCTGTTGGTTCAACGACGTAAATGCGCGGCGGTTCGCTGCCAAAGGCCAGTTCCGCTCCCCAGATCGCTGCGTCGAGCGTTGCGGAAAAATAAACCCAAGACAGCGGTGCGGCATCGGTGAAGTTGGAACGACAGCCCACCACGATAAGGTCGCCAGGCTGCAGGTTTGCGCGCGTTCCATGGAAGAACGATTGTGAAAAAACACTGGCTGTAACCGACATGGCTTGCGCGTCTGCCTCGTGATGCGAAAGGTTCAATCGGCGAATAGTGAATGGCCGCCTAGCTTTCTATGGGTCGGCTATATCCGGGTGCCACGGTTGTACGCCTCGATTAGCTGGTTGTAGTCCCGTAGGAGACGGGCTGGGGAACCTTCGACCATCCAAGCGCTACCCGGGCTCATCATCATTTTCTGGCCGGAAGTATAAGGCACCTTGTCACGAATCCGGCGCATCAATTGTTTCGCGGTAACTAGAACCGACTTTGCGCTGCTGGCGAACATTGAGCCGACCTTCTCACCGTCCGCGGCGGAGGTCTCCTCCAGCGCCTTCATGTTCGCTTCATATTCGCTCACTGCTTTGGTGATCGCCTCAATGTCCGGCTTGTCGTTATCCTGCAGGCGGAGCATACGCTTGGCATCGATCATGATCGCTTCGACATAGTAGCGAGTCTTCTTGCCTTCCTTGGCCTCGATCGCAATCAGTTCCTCGGCCTTACGTCGATCGTTGATAGCCTCGACGCCGGCGCGCAGCTTCTTGTCGGCATCAGCGAACGCATCCCATGCCGTGACAAGACGAGGGTGCAGCGCGCGACCTTTGGCCATCTTGTCGTCCTTGTAATTCTCCTGCGTGTAATAGTCGTCGGCTTCTTTCAGCAGCGGGCCGAGCGCCGTCGCAGCACTGACATACGCGGACGCCGCAGCCTCCAGTGCACTATCGCGCGGCTCCAGCGTATTGGCCGCTGCGACGTTCTTTGCGCAATCTGCGGTGTCATAGATGGTATAAGTCCCGTAGATGATACGCTCCTTGCCGGTCGGCCCGGACTTCGGCGCCCAGTTGAAATAGCGCGACCGCGAGTCATAGGCGCGCGCCGAGAGCCGATTGATGCAACCGACATAGGCGTTGAGCTTTTCGGTCGCAGGAGAAGTTTGCGCCGCTGCGCGCTCGGTGCCGGCTGGTGTCATGGCAAGTGTCGCAGCAGCAATGGCGAACGCGCGAAAAGAAATCATCAACGGGGTCTCCAGCGCCTTGAGGCGATATGCTTTGTGATCGCGCCCACCATAGTGGAGACGTATAATCGCAGCCAGCACTTGCCGCGCATGGCGCTATGACCCGTAAAGGCATCGATCTGGTGCTCCCCATGAGCTAGCTACGCTAGTCGACCCGTTGAGCAACCATTCGATCGGTTCCCGGAAGTCGATTCGCTTTTGAGGCATTTTCGATCAGATTTGACAGTGTTCATTGTCTACGAAGCATCCCCAAGCCGTGCGTCGCAACGGCTGGGGCCTATTGGAAAGTTTGAACGAGATGAATGGGGTCATCGTCAAGACTACGCTTCAACTGATCACGCCCGGAATATTGTTCGTCTTCGGTGTTGCCTTCGTCTGCGCGTGGCTCGTGGAGAAAAAGCGTAACTACCTGCTTTTGCTGGCCAGCGCGTGCGTCCTGTTTGCTCTCGGCGCGATGTCGCAGATCCTGAGTTTGCCTCCCAGCGTGGGCGTCAATGCCATTGTGTCGGGCGCGCTCTACACGTCGGCGGTGATCGCCGCAGTGGAGGGCATCCTGGTGCGTTCGGGAAGGGGGCTAGGTCCGGTCATCGATATGGCGATCCTTGCCGGCTTCGTTTGTCTGCTCGCCTACTTCTTCTATGTCGATCGTAATCTCGTCGCCCGGGTCTACATCCAGAATTTCGGCTATGGCTTGCTGATGCTGCTCGCAGCTGGGCGGCTCACCGCGTTGGCGCGCGGGCCGTATGTCGATCGGGCTCTGTTCTGGGTGCTGTTGCTGTTCGGATTGCATTTTTTTCCCCGCACCTTGCTCACGGTCGGATTTTCCGCGCCGATCGACAAGATCACGTTCGGCAATTCGATGTTCTGGCAGGCACTCCAGCTTTCGCTCGCCGTGCTCGGCGCTGGCCTGGCGCTGGCCGTCCTCGCCGCGGCGGTGTCCGACATGATCGACGATCTCCGCCGCGAACGCGATTTCGATTTGTTGACCGGCATTCTGAACCGGCGCGGCTTTCAAGACCGGGTGTCTGCCCATCTGCTCAAACACGGATCGGGCCGTGCTTCGTTCGCCTTGTGCGACATCGACAACTTCAAGAGCATCAACGACACCCTCGGTCATGACGTCGGAGACGATGTCCTGGAAGAGGTGGGACGCATGCTGCGCAACGCGTCGCGCAAACGCGACATCGTCGGGCGACTGGGCGGCGAGGAATTTGCGGTGTTCCTTCCGGATACAGAGGAACAGGAAGCGGTTGATTATGCCGAACGGTTGAGGACAGCCATCGAGCAGAACAGCTTTTCTGTCCTGGGGGGAGCGAGGCAGGTCACCGCGAGCTTCGGCGTTGGGAAGCTGCAACCGGGAGATAACTGGCCGAGCCTGTACAAACGGATTGATGGGCGACTTTACGAAGCGAAGCGGACCGGCCGAAACCGCACGATTTCGTCAGCGTCACCGAGCGCTGTGATCGATGCACGCGCTCGCGCAGAACGTTTGCGATTGGACCGGGCAACGTAGTCAGGATTGGCTCGCACCGGAATTCGAACCAGGATCAGAGGGAGGCCACGCAGTTTTCGGCATGCCTGCCAAGGAGCCAGCTAGGCACGATCCGCTCCGAATCGCATAACTTACAATATGGAATGGTCGCTTCCGGCGCAAAGCCGCCGTTCATAGGGCTCGCTGTCGGGGAGCGAGGACTTCTATTTCACCACGCGATAGGCCGCTCCGGCCAAATCCGTCTGGTGGCTCGCGTCGCCTAATTTCCAAATGGAGAAGCTCCGCCGGGTCTGACGTTTATGTTTCCCCGTCCGTATTTGGGTTAGTGGTGCTCAATATCCTGAGGAGATAGAGCCTCCAGTGCTCCTAAGACCGCTACCAGTTTCGGCAGCGTTCGTTTCGAGCGCGGTGTCTACGTTCAAATGACGGCGATCGATGGTACGTGGCGCCGCTCATGCGTCATGAGGGATGTATCGACATACGGAGCCACGCTGACGACTAAGGCGTCGATCGAAGGCCTTAACCTCTGCGAATTCTTCCTCCTATTATCCACTACCGGACTCGCTTTTCGCGGGTGCGAATTAGCTGGCGTCAAAGGCGATGTTTTCGAAAGGGGCGAAGAAGAAGCCTCAGTCGGTTAAAGCGGAATGGCGCCAGCAACCGATCGACCACGATGGCGCGCAGGATGGCCACGCCCGACCAATTGCAAAGGCTTGAATAAGGATCAACTCCGGGGCGATGAAGTATGTAGTCGCTATGACAAACAATGCTACCGGCCGGAAGCTCCGTGTGGGGAACGGAACTCGTCCGCCAAAGTTTCATCTGCGGTTGATATCACACGCCAATTTGCGCGGAAGGGCAAGATGCACGCAGGAAGAGGTGGTTCGTACGGTGCCGACTCGGCCGTCGATGAGGGCTTCGTGCGTGTTCGCGGAGCTCGCGAGCACAATCTGAAGAATATCGACGTCGACATTCCCCGCAATGCACTTGTCGTTTTTACAGGGGTGTCGGGATCGGGCAAGTCCTCGCTGGCCTTCGGCACGCTCTATGCCGAGGCGCAGCGGCGTTATCTTGAGTCGGTGTCCCCTTACGCGAGAAGATTGTTCAATCAGATGTCCATTCCTGAGGTGGACGAAATCGAAGGTCTACCACCAGCCGTGGCTTTACAGCAGCAACGCGGATCTCCGACGACACGCTCGTCGGTCGGCAGCGTGACGACATTGTCGAACCTGCTGCGCATGCTGTATTCGCGCGCCGGCGACTACCCGCGTGGACAACCACTGCTCTATGCCGAGTCATTTTCGCCCAACACTCCCGAAGGAGCTTGTCCTCACTGTCACGGAATCGGTCGGATCCACGATATTACCGAGGCCTCGATGGTCCCCGATGACAAGCTCACCATACGGGAGCGAGCCGTGGCGGCTTGGCCGAGTGCCTGGCAGGGACAAAATCTGAGGGACATCCTGGTAACTCTCGGTCATGACGTAGACACGCCCTGGCGCAAACTGCCGAAGAAGACCCGCGACTGGATACTCTTTACCGAGGAACAGCCCACCGTCCCGGTATATGCAGGCTACACGCCAGCTGAGGTGAGGCGAGCCCTCAAACGCAAGGAAGAGCCGAGTTATCACGGCACCTTCACCGGCGCGCGCAAATACGTCTTGCAGACGTTCGCAACAACGCAGAGCGCGATGATGAAGAGGCGGGTTTCGCAATTCATGCTGAGCGGCCGTTGCCCGGTATGTCGGGGAAAACGGCTTAAGCCCGAAGCTCTCTCGGTCAAATTCGCAGGCTTGGATATTGCGGAACTGTCTGAGCTTCCTTTAAGGGGCGTTCGCGAGTTGATCGTGCCGTATCTCGAAGGCAAAGCTCATACGCCCAAAGACCATCCGGAAAAAGCTCTCGTGGTCCAGCGCATCCTGGAAGATCTGAACGGGAGATTGGCGGTTCTGCTCGATCTCGGCCTGGGATATCTCGCCCTCGAGCGCAGCACGCCGACACTGTCCCCCGGCGAATTGCAGCGGCTCCGGCTGGCGACCCAAGTCAGGTCGAACCTGTTTGGCGTGGTGTATGTTCTGGATGAGCCCTCCGCTGGGCTTCATCCAGCCGACACCGAAGCTCTCCTGCGAGCGCTGGACCGGCTCAAGGCAGCAGGCAATTCGCTTTTCGTCGTCGAACATGAATTGGATGTCGTCCGCCACGCGGACTGGATAGTCGATGTCGGCCCCGCCGCGGGCGTTCACGGGGGCGAGGTGCTTTACAGCGGTATCCCTAAAGGACTTGCCGGCGTCGAGGCGTCTCAAACAAGGCGCCATCTGTTCGGAAACGCGACGGCCATCGACCGCACGCGCCGTCTCCCGCGAGGTCAGCTACAACTTCGCGGTGTCACCCGCAACAATCTCAACGACCTCGACGTCGACATTCCTGTCGGTGTGTTTACCGCGGTGACCGGCATCTCGGGGTCGGGCAAGTCCAGCTTGATCACTCAATTTCTGGTCGAGAAGGTTGGGGAAATATTGGGGCACAAGAGCGGCGAAGAGGACCGGGGCGCTCCGGACGAAGGAGACCTTCTGGAAACCGCCATTCAAACGCTTGGCGGCAACATCGTCGGGGGCATGGAGCACGTAAAACGTCTCGTTGTCGTCGATCAAAAGCCGATCGGGCGCACCCCGCGGTCGAATCTCGCCACCTATACAGGGCTTTTCGATCACGTCAGAAAGCTGTTCGCGGCCACGAAGCAGGCCAAGACACGGCACTATGATGCCGGCCGCTTTTCTTTCAATGTCGCCAAAGGACGTTGCGAAACCTGTCAGGGTGAGGGCTTCGTCACCGTCGAATTGCTTTTCCTCCCGTCAGTCTACGCGCCATGTCCGACCTGTCATGGGTCGCGCTACAACGCGAAGACGTTGGAAATCAAGATCCGGGACAAATCCATTGCCGACGTGTTGGGCATGACGGTGGACGATGCGCTCGCGTTTTTCGAGAAAGATGCGCTACTCGCACGTTCGCTCGGTGTCATTCGAGAGGTCGGCCTCGGTTATATCAAACTCGGTCAGTCCGCAACGGAACTCAGTGGCGGCGAAGCCCAACGGATCAAGCTCGCTACCGAATTGCAACGAGCTCAGCGGGGGGCGGCACTATATGTACTGGATGAGCCGACGACTGGATTGCATCCCTCAGACATCGAAAAGCTAATGCTGCAGCTTCAAGGCCTGGTGGATGCCGGTAACACGGTGGTCGTCGTCGAACACGATATGGCAGTGGTCGCCGAAAGTGATTGGGTAATCGATATGGGCCCCGGCGCAGGCAATGAGGGCGGATCCGTCGTGACCGCTGGCGAACCGCAACATGTTGCGCGCAACGCCGAAAGCCGCACGGCCAAATTTCTGGAAGCCTCAATCGGTTAGAGACCCGATCAACTTACTCCCGTCTTTCTGAAGAAGCCGGCGCCAGACATGGCTTATCGCAACGTCACCGGGATCGTACCGTAAAATGGGGTGATGCGGGCATTGAAGCCGCCGTGGTCATGGACAAGTCGGCGGGCCAACCGTCAAACTTGATGACACCTGTTCCGGTGAGCTCAGGGGCGCGGCCGGTCAGGGGAGGCGTGATCGTCTACGGCACGATTGAACTCTCTTTGGAACCCGGCGTTGACGGGTATGGAGGTCGTTCGTGTTTCGAATTTTGTATCTTAGCACTGCAAATGAGCCATTTTCATCCGGGGATCTTTCCGAGCTACTGCAAAAGGCAAGGGCCCGGAATGATGCGGCGCATATAACAGGCATGCTTGTCCATTCGGACAGCGACTTTCTTCAGGTGCTTGAGGGAGAGCCGGATAATGTGATCGAAGTTTACAGCCGCATCAGCGTCGATCCGCGGCATCGAGATATCAGCTTGCTCCAGCGCGGCCTTGCATATGGTGATCGACTGTTTCCGAACTGGGCAATGGGCTTCAAGCGGGTGCCGGATCAGACGTTAGTTAACGAGGCCGTTGGGTTGAACGGCCGTGTGAAATTGCGATATCTAGATGCTATGTCGGCTCTGGATTTCCTGTTGGCGTGCAGCCAAAACCAGACCTAACAATCCCTCAGATGGGCGCCCTGAACTTGAGATGGACCTCCAACCTGATGTCTGGCACCTGAGGGGAAGCGCCGAAGCCGCGTGCGTCTCCACGAATGATGGTCCCGGCGAAGCTCAGCGTCGCCTCGTCCAGCCCGAACAGGGACGGGATTTCGTTGGCGTGACGCGATGTCCGCACAGTCGCTTCGAACTTCCCGTCTCGTTGCGAGTAAGCGCCTTTGTACAGCAGAGAAGAATCGCCCCCAAGCAAAACGCCGTCACAGAGCACGACGACGCCGGCACCTCCGGACCCACCGAGACCGGCATTGAACGCAATGCTATAGAGCCCATTTTGTAGCAACGACCTACGCCCTTTGGCCGCGGTGGATAGCTACTTGCAATCGCTCAACTCGCTGTCTGGTTCCATCGACCCGAGGCTTTAGAACACGCCTTCGAAAGTCCGGCGACCGCCGGTATCGCCGACGGAAGCTCTGACGCAAGGCATGGTGAATGCCTTTCCGACCGAGAAGGAACTCAAGAATAGCTTAGCTGTTTTCAAGCCGTGCCCGACGATGACAACATTCTCGAATGTCAAAACACCGAAACGGCATGTCTGATTTCCGGTCAACGCCAAATCCCATTCTCGGGACGAAATTCCCTAGAGAGACGCGACTATGTCGAAGAACACGAACGACGCCGAGACTCTATCCATATGGGCGACGGATATCCTCCTTGAGGCCCACGCCATCGCGCCCTGTCCGGATCACGGCTATCTGCGCCTTCGTCACAGCCACCATGCCGTGGATTATGCAAGATCGATCGCCGAACATCGAAAGTTCTCCGGTAAGAACAAGGAGCAACGGGTGAAAGCCATCGAGAAAGTACTCGATGGCCTAGCGGACACCTGTCCGGCCTGCGAGTGATGGCCCGGAAGCTCAAGACCTACCAGACATCGATCGGCTTTTTCGACCTGGCCGTTGCCGCGCCGTCCATGAAGGCCGCGCTCGAGATCTGGGGCGCCGACAGCAACCTGTTTCACCAGGGCTTCGCCGAGGAGACCGACGACCCTGCAATCGTCTCGGCAACAATCGCGCATCCCGGCATCGTTTTGCGGAGAGCAGTCGGCACCGATGGCGCGTTCAAGGAGACGAGCGAACTTCCGAAAGGCCTTGCGGCCGGCAAGAAAGTGTCAATTCCGCGGAAGCGGGTGGCTCCTCAGGCCAAAGCGACCAAAGTCGACAACGCGGAAGCACGTAGAGCCGCGGCCATCTTCGACAAACAGCAGCGGAAACGCGAAGCCGACCAGCGCAAGGAAGAGCGAGCCAGGATCAAGGAGCGAGAACGGAAAGCAGCGCAGGTTGCAAGCGCACAAGTAGCCTTTGATGCCGCTGAACAGGAGCACGACGCGAGAGATGCCGCGATACAGGCGGAACGCGACGAAATCGACAATCGCACGGAGGCCGAACGACGGCGCTGGGAGCAGCAACGGGAGAAGCTGGGCGCCGCGCTACGTCGGGCCAAGAAGGGCGGCGACTGAGGCGGGAATTGGAACGGAACTCCGATTGTTCGGTTTCGTAACCATGCAGCCTCGCAACATGGATACAATCTTCATTGCAACGGCTTTTCCACTGGCGCTTATTCTCCTCGCGATCGCGTACGCCCCGTTCTTATTTGGTTGGTTATGATGTGCGGGATCCCCTGACCTTTGACTTTGCGCTGCGGCTCCATAACTAGGTCGTAGATCCACAGCCTTGGTAGAATCCACTGTCCGACCAATTCAGTTTGTTTGCGGAAAACACGCCAGGTCCCGAGGGACTCCGGTATGCCGAAGACTTCGTTTCGGCAGCGGAAGCGCTCGACCTTATAGCCCAAGTGGCCGACTTGCCCCTCCAGCCGTTTCAGTTCGGCCAGTATGAGGGCAAGCGTCGCGTAGCCTCCTTCGGGTTCAGCTACGACTATACGGCACGCCACCTCGTTGAAGCCGAGCCAATTCCTCAATGGCTCTCCGATGTCTCACATCGCGTCGAGACTTTCGGTGGACCCAGTACGCGAATACAGCAAGTCCTCTGCACCGAATACGACGTCGGCGTCGAGATCGGTTGGCACAGGGACAAGCCGCACTTCGACCGGATCTTCGGCCTGTCGCTGGGCACGATATGCAAGTTCCGATTTCGCAGGCCCGCTTCGACCAAGTTCGAGCGTTTCACCCTCGAAGCGAAGTCTCGTTCGATCTACATGATGTCCGGCGAGGCGCGGTCGGTATGGGAACACAGCATTCCGGCCGTCGAAGCCAAACGCTACTCCATCACCTTCCGGACGATGGTCGAGCGTAGCCCCTAAATGGCAAAGAATCGGATATCGAGGACGAATGGCGAAACGGACCGGCAGCGCCGATCTTCCTTTGCATGGTGGACGGGTTCCGCCATGGCTGGCCTCGCGCATGTCAGCGCTCGGTGCCATCGTCACCCAGGCGATCGTCCACCATTACGGTCGCGACGAATTTTTGCGGCGGCTGTCCCATCCGTTCTGGTTTCAATCCTTCGGTGCCGTGATGGGAATGGACTGGCATTCGTCCGGGATCACGACCAGCGTCATCGGTGCTCTCAAGCGCGGCCTAGGTCCGCTGCAGGACGAACTCGGCATCCACGTCTGCGGAGGTCGGGGCCAGCATTCGCGGAAAACTCCTGACGAACTTCACGCGCTCGGCGACCGCATCGGATTCGACGGGGCCGCCCTGACGCGCGCGAGCCGTCTCGTCGCCAAGGTCGATAGCGCAGCGGTCCAGGATGGCTTCGATCTCTACCTGCACGGCTTCTTCGTCACCGACGAGGGCAAATGGACGGTGGTCCAGCAGGGCATGAACGGCGACAAGAAACAGGCCCGTCGCTATCATTGGCATTCCGAGAACCTGACGAGTTTCGTCGATGAACCGCACAGCGCCATCGATGGTCCGTTTCAAGGAAACGTCGTCAATCTGACGGATGGGCGCGCCGCGCCTTCCCGAACAGCGCAACTGGACCTGCTGATGGCTTTGGGGCCCGACGGCATCGTCGACGAGTTCGCGGCGCTGACTGGCAGCGCGCCTGCCCAGCCCCTCCTGCCGCATCTCGTCATGCCGGCGCATCACGATGTCCGCTCGAGCGATGTGTTCACCCGGCGCCTTCATGGCACGCTCGCCGCGGCTGCCGAGCGCGGGCCGCTCGACTTTCCCGAGCTACTGCTCACGCCGGGCGTCGGCGCACGGACGGTCCGCTCGCTTGCGATGGTGGCCGAGGTCGTCCATGGCGCGCCGTACCGCTTCCGCGACCCGGCGCGGTTTTCACTCGCCCATGGAGGCAAGGATCGTCACCCGTACCCGGTGCCGATCAAGGTCTACGACGAGACCATCCGCGTGCTAAAGACAGCCGTCCAGAACGCCAAGCTCGGCCGAGACGAGGAGATGCAGACTCTGAAACGGCTCGACGACCAGGCTCGCCGCCTCGAACAAACGGCAAGCGGTCCGTCCTTCGAGGATTTCGTGGATGGCGAATTACAGGCATCCTCCGCGCTCGGCGGTCGCTCGGTCTTCGGCTTGGAGGAGGAGCGATTCGGCGAGCGCTCGACAGCGAAATGAACACCCGGCTGCCGCGCGTAACGCCCCTGACGCTGAAGAGCAAGGACGCGCTCGCGCTTTCAGCCCTCCTGATGAAGCCGCGGAACGCGCAAGCCTGTTTCGTCTTCGCCCACGGTGCAGGCGCAGGCATGACGCACCCGTTCATGGAAGATGTCGCTGCAAAGCTTTATGGCCATGGCATCGCGACCTTGCGCTTCCAGTTCCCGTTCATGGAGAAGAGCAGCAAACGCCCCGACACTCCGGCTGTTGCGCATGCGGCCATACGATTGGCGGTGGCGGACGCCCGCCGTCGATGCCGCGGCATGCCTATTATCGCGGGTGGCAAGTCATTCGGCGGGCGCAGGACCTCGCAGGCGCAAGCAGAAGATCCGATCGAAGATGTGCGCGGGCTGGCCTTTGTCGGTTTCCCCCTACATCCGACCGGTAAACCTTCGATCACAAGGGCCGAACACCTTGCAGGCATTCGGATCCCCATGCTCTTCATCCAGGGAACGCGTGATAAGTTGGCGGAGCCCGTGCTCCTTCGCCAAGTTTGCAAGGGACTGAGATCGAGGGCAACCTCTCACCTAATCGATGGCGCCGATCACGGCTTTCATATCCCGGCCCGCAGCGGACGGACCGACCAGGACGTAGTGGCGGAAATTGCGCTCACCATCTCCCAATGGGTGGAGCGCTTGGAAAGCTAATGTCGCCCCCGTCGAGCCCGCTCGGATCGAATTACTTCGCGCCCATGTCTCCGGCCAGCAAAGCTGCATACGCCCGGGCCTTTTCGAGTGCCCTGACTTCCACCTGCCGCACACGCTCGCGTGACACGCCCAGTTCTGCGGCCAGGTCGTCAAGTGTAAGAGGGGTATCCGACAGCCATCGTGCTTCGATGATACGCTGCTCTCTCGGTTTCAGATGGGCGAGCGCTTGCCCGAGGATCTGCCGCCTCCAGTTAAGTTCGCTGCGTTCCGCGACGTCGTCTTCAAAATTCGACGTTGGGTCGGCCAAGCGCTCCTGCCACTCAGCGCCTTCTTCTTCGTCCACTCGTGAAGCCGCATTGAGCGACATGTCTCCGAGGAACCGCCGGTTCATCTCAATGACCTCGCGTTCAGGCACATTCAAGCGGCGCGCTATCGTTGCTACGTGGTCGGGCTGCATATCGCCTTCTTCGAGCGCTGCGATCTTGCTCTTCAAGCGACGCAGGTTAAAGAACAGCCGCTTTTGGGTGGACTTGGCGCTAATCTGGACGATCGACCACGACCGCAGGATGTAATCTTGGATCGTTGCCTTGATCCACCAGGTGGCGTAGGTCGCAAGCTTGAAACCTTTAGACGGATCAAATCGCTTCACGGCTTGCATCAGGCCGATGTTGCCTTCCGAAATGACATCAGCGATGGGCAGCCCATAGCCGCGATAGCGCATCGCCAATTTGGCGACCAGCCGGAGATGGCTGGTCACAAGATGATAGGCAGCGTTCCTGTCGCCGTGTTCGCGTAAGCGCCTGGCGTAGGCGAGCTCCTCTTCAGGTTTGAGGAGAGGAAACTGCTTGATCGCGGTGAGATAGTTTGTAAGGCCTTCTCCAGCGGCCAAGGCTGGAAGTGCGAACTGGGTCATCCCTGCCTCCTGTCGATTTCGCGAGTGATCAACGCGCCATGCCAAATGTCGCGCAAATCCGCGACGGCCGAAGCCATCGCGGAACGATTGCACGAAGTGATCGAATAGGCGTCAGGCCGCCTTGGCTTCAAGTTGCTCGACGTTTGAGCGCGGACCTGCGTTGATGGCGATCTTTCGCGGCTTCATGGCCTCGGGAATCTCGCGGATCAGGTTGATCTGCAGAAGGCCGTTCTCGAAAGTCGCGCTGGTTACCTGGACATGGTCGGCGAGGTTGAATTGCCGCTTGAACGCGCGACCAGAAATGCCCTGAAACAGGAAGTCACGCTTCTGTTCGCCTTTGCGGCCCTCGACCGTCAGAACGTTCTGCTCTGCCGTCAAGCTGATCTCGTCCGGCGAAAAACCCGCCAGAGCAAGCGAGATGAGGTATCGGTCATCCCCGACACGTTCGATATTGTATGGGGGGAAACTGTCCTCGTTCGCGCGCTGAGCAGCATCCACGAGGTCAAACAGGCGGTCGAAGCCAATGCTTGAGCGCCAAAGCGGAGCAAAGTCGTAAGTCTTCATAGCCAAATCCTCCAATGAGCAAGATGGGTATGAGCGGGCGCCGGACACCCCCGGCGTCCGCCTCACGCTGGACCCAACCTCTGGCGTCCAGCGCACCTAAAATAAAAAAAACTGGCGGAAAGTTTCAAGGGGGGTGGGGCAAATTTTTTTGGCTTCCGCGCGGGCGAATTCTTGACCGCCCAGTCGACCGCTCTACATCGCTGATCGCCGTCTCAAACAGAAAGGAGTGAAGGAGGCGACCACTAAGCTTACGTCGATCCATGACGCCTAGTAAGGGGCGATTAGCCGATCGCAGTCGAGACGACTGATCCCGCCAGATGCGGCGGGCTCCTAGCGCCGACGGGGGCGTTTCACCACTGGCTTTCCTTCTTCGACGGCAATGCCATCCGATGCCCAAGCGGTATGAACGCATTCCTTGTCTGGGATGAACGGACTCCTCAACTCTCTGACAGCCGCAAACCCTATCAGCTGAATATTTGGCAATCGCGGCGGTCAGCTAACCTGGCCAAACGGATAATTGGAACCTGACGGCCGGCAACGAATTGACCAAATTCCGAATTTTATTGAATTTATGGGGTCACGTGAGCCTTTTTCTCAGTCCCGTTCGAAACGCTTCGAGTCGTCGCGACCTTGTACAGCTGCCGCCAGCTGAGGCCTTCGCATGACGGCAATGATGGCTTCGGGGCTGCGCAGTGATGTGCTATCGGCATTGGGCGATCATATCCGCCAGATATCAGACCCTGACGATCTTGCGTACGCCGCCGCGGAGACCTTGGGGCGGGCTCTCGGTGTCAGCCGCGCGGGTTACGGCACGATCGACCTTTCCGCTGAAACCATTACGATAAGCCGGGACTGGAATGCGCCGGGCATAAAAAGCCTGGCTGGGGTTCTGCAATTCCGGGATTACGGCAGCTACATTGAGGACTTGAAGCGCGGCGTAACCGTGGTGTTCGCCGACGCCGAAAAAGATGGTCGGGTAGGACATCAGGCGAAGGCCCTTGAGCTTATTTCGGCACGCGCCTTGGTGAACATGCCCATCCTTGAGCCAAACGGCGTGGTGGCATTGCTCTATCTCAACAATGCCGAAGCACGAGAATGGTCAGACGCCGAACTTGACCTCATGCGGGAGGTCGCTGACCGGACCCGGACTGCGGTAGAACGGCGTAGGGCAGAGGCAACTATTCGGGCGAATGAAGCCCGTCTTGTCTTTCTGGATGACCTCGGCAAAGAAACTGCGAAGTGCCGGAGGGCCGACGAGATTCTATCAGTCACGACCCGGATGCTAGGCCAGCACCTCAACGTGTCTAACTGCGCCTATGCCGACATGGATGAAGATCAGGATGGCTTTACTATTCGCGGCGACTGGGCAGCACCTGGCGCGAAACACATCTTAGGTCACTACAGCCTTGCTGACTTCGGCAGAAAAGCTGTTCAGGAGCTGGGTAACGGCCGACCGCTGATCATCAATGACAATCTTGAAGAATTGGAGCCGGAAGAAGCCCGAACCTTCCAAGATATTGGGATCGGATCCACTATTTGCATGCCCTTCGTGAAAGAGGACCGCTTAACGGCATTGATGGCAATACATCATCAGGCCGCCCATCGCTGGGCGGCTGGCGAGCTGGCCCTGCTTGCGGAGGTTACCGAAAGGTCGTGGGCTCATATCGAGCGAGTCCGTTCAGAAGAAGCCGCGCGAGAAGCCGCAGAGCGCCTCAGCCTAGCTAACAACGCAGCCGGTATCGGAACGTGGGACTTTGACCCGGTAAATAACGTCCTTCGCTGGGACGCGAGATGCAAAGCTCTGTTTGGCCTTTCATCCGAAGCCGAGATTTCATATGAAAAATCGTTTCTTGCGGGGCTGCATCCTGACGATCGCGAACGCGTTCATCGCGCGGTGACCAACGCCTTGGACCCCTCCTCCTTGGCTGCATATCGCATCGAGTATCGGACGATTGGAATCGAGGACCGGATCGAACGATGGCTCGCCGCAACGGGTGACGCAATATTCGTCAATCACAATGCAGTGCGCTTTGTTGGCACTGTCATCGATATCACGGCGCGCAAGAAATCCGAACGACATCTCAGGATCTTGAATGACACGGGGGCAACCGTCGCTAGGGAACGCAATCTCGAGACCATCGTCCAGACCGTTACGGATGCCGGCCTGGAGCTCTGCGGTGCGGAATTTGGCGCGTTCTTCTACAATGTTCTCTCGCCCGAGGGCGAGAGCTACATGCTCTACGCGCTCTCCGGCGCGCCCCGGTCTGCATTCGCGAATTTTCCGATGCCGCGGAATACAGCAGTGTTTGAGCCGACGTTTCTTGGCACGGCGGTTGTACGATCAGAAAACATCCTCGCCGACCCGCGATACGGCAAGAACGCTCCCCGCAAAGGAATGCCCGAAGGCCACCTTCCGGTGCGCTCGTACCTTGCGGTACCGGTCATCTCACGCACCGGTGACGTTTTGGGAGGGCTGTTCTTCGGCCATCAGGAAACCGGCAAGTTCCAAGAAGAGCATGAGGCTGCTCTCTTGGGAATTGCGGGACACGCGGCGACGGCCATCGACAATGCGAGGCTGTTTGCGGCTGTCGAAAGGGAGCTCGCCGAGCGGAAACGGGCCGAGGCGGAGCTGCAGGCGCTCAATATCGATCTCGAGCAACGTGTGGCCACGGAGATTGGCGAACGTTCGAAGGCGGAGGAGCAGCTGCGACAGGCCCAAAAGATGGAGGCGGTTGGCCAATTGACTGGCGGGATAGCTCACGACTTTAACAACATGCTCGCCGTGATCATCGGAGGCTTGAATCTAGCCCGCCGGAAGCTGGCAAAGGGTGACATTGACATCACCCGCTTCATTGACGGAGCCTTGGACGGCGCTAACCGGGCCGCTACCTTAACCCAGCGCTTGCTGGCTTTCTCCCGCCTGCAGCCCTTAGCTCCAGAAGTCATCGTAGTGAATCGTATGATCGCGGGTATGAGCGAGCTTCTCGATCGGTCGCTGGGCGAGACCATTGCAATCGAGACAGTGCTCGCAGCGGGGGTGTGGAACGTCCAAGCCGATCCGGCTCAACTTGAGAGCGCTTTACTCAACCTCGCGGTCAATGCGCGGGACGCGATGCCTCAAGGAGGAAAACTCACGATCGAAACGATGAACGCGTCTGTGGATGCAGCGTATGCCCGACAATACTCAATTGAACCGGGACAGTTCGTTCTCATCGCAGTGACCGACAGCGGTACCGGTATCAACAGCGATGTGCTGAGCAAAGTTTTTGATCCGTTCTACACGACCAAAGAAGTCGGAAAAGGCACGGGCCTTGGCCTTAGTCAAGTATACGGCTTCGTGCGTCAGTCGGGCGGTCATGTGAAGATTTATTCGGAACCTGATGTTGGCACCACCGTAAAAATCTACCTGCCGCGTTTCTACGGCGAGGTTACGACCGATGCTTCGACTGGCGCGGTGCGCGCAGACGTGGGGCAGCATCAAGAGCTGGTCCTGGTGGTTGAGGACGAAGAACGCGTGCGAGCGATCTCTGTCGAGACGCTTCGAGAACTTGGCTATTCGGTCATAGAAGCTGCAAGCGCGCGAGAAGCCATTCACCTCATTGAGAACGGCTCACGGCCCGATTTGGTTTTCACCGACGTTGTGATGCCCGAAATGACAGGCAGTGAGCTCGCAAAAGTCCTCCAACCGCTGTTGCCCGACGCCAAGATTTTGTTCACCACGGGCTATACGCGAAACGCCATAGTCCATAATGGCGTTCTGGATGCGGGTACGCATCTCATCTCAAAGCCTTATACAATCAACGATCTTGCAGAAAAGGTCAGGGCGTTGCTTGACGGCCTCTAAAACCAAAGCTGCGGCGCCTTAAGCTGAACGAAAACAACAGATACAGGAGCTCTGGCTGCCGACGTATTCCCTAGATCAACGCGATCAATTGACGCTCCTCGGCTAATGCCCATCGGCCAGATCGAAGGCGCACGGAGGCCTCAACATCGGGAACAGACAGGAAATCGATTGGGATATCGCACTTGGATTATGTAAACAGAAGTGGATGATTTGGTTCCGCTCCAAGATTGGTGAGTGCAGATCAACACGTCTCGCCGCGTCAGGTTTTTCGACGATGCCCCAATTTATTGTATCTTGACAGTGCAAGCCAGATCGAGGAAATGCGGCCTCCCGCCAAATTTCCGACGTCACGATGGTCAAATCCGAACTTGTTCAACGCATCGCTAAACATAACCCGCGCCTCTACCAGCGGGACCTTGAGAACATCGTGAACGCGATTCTCGATGAGATCGTCGCTGCGCTGGCACGCGGTGATCGGGCTGAGCTTCGCGGTTTCGGCGCATTCTCGGTAAGGCATCGCCCCGCTCGTGCAGGCCGCAACCCACGTACTGGAAAACATGTTACCGTGCACCAAAAGAGCCTTCCGTTCTTCAAGGCCGGAAAGGAAATGCGCGAGCGCCTGAATCGCGAAAATGCTGCGCCGGAAATGAGCGCTGCCTCAAGACCGGCCGCCGGTTTTTCGGGGAGCTAAACCAGCTTTGTCTAATCGTAGGGGAAAGTCTGAAAGCATTTTAGGCGCAATCGCCAAGGACCGGCGCTCTCCTCACGCGCAGATTTTTTCCTGTCTGGGGAAAATGCATACTGCGTATCACAAAACGAGTAGGCGGAAACCTCAACGACATCCGCCACTTGAGCTATTTTTCGGACGGCGAGGTACGCATCACAGATACGCAACTGCGTACCGCGTACCGTAGGGTAAAGGTCAGGCGCCGGATGCCTTAGCGGCGCGTGCCTTTAATGAAGTTTTTAAGACGAGCTTCGAAAAAGGCCGTTCCGATACAGAAGCTACAGCTCACGAGATGTCTTTTGCTGTTTGCTATCGGACGCGTCCGTTTCTCCGCATTCCGCGCGCACGATGCCTATTGATCGTGAACGTTTAGCCACAACTGGATTGCTCGCGCGGCACGCATCCACTCGCTGGAGCTTTGGGGGACGCTTCGGCTGTGCTGATATCCAGCCAGATCGCGGATCGCAGTCAAAGCTACTCGTTCAGCCTCGGCCATCGCGGGAGAGGTGTTCGTGGTAACCTGCTCGGTGGCCAGGCCGTTCAGCAAAATGCGGGCTTCCTGCTCGGTGCTGATCGCGGCGACCTTCAGGATCGATCTGCAGTAACGGGCCTTGATCAGGCTTTGGTCGTCGCTCATTCGAGAGCGCTCGGCGGCTTGGGCATGTGGCAGCGTAGGAAGGTCAAACTGGTTGGTCTTGTTCAAGATGCAGCCTTGGTCGATGGGACCATAGAACAGGCAATCGCCGGCTTAGTTCCCGCCCGTGAAGGCAGATCAAACCTCTTTCAGGAGGTAGCGAGCGCGGAGCTGCTTCTCTATTCGCACCACAGTCTTTGCCAGATCGGGATAGTGCCGGCGTTCGGTGGCATTCGTCAGCGCGGACCAATTGCCGTTACCGATTGGAATAATCGCAATCCCGGCATTGGGAAAGTTGGAGCCTGCAAGCTTCTCGTGAAAGAGCCAGATCAGCTCGTTGGCGGTCGCTTTCTTTTTAAGCATGGAGGTCAGACTTCAGGACGAGGTGGGAGTCTTCCTGTAAGGGATCACTCCGGGGCGCGCAATTCATATTGATGGCGCAGTTTGTTTACGGTCATTTCCAGCGCGCTATGCAAAGCACCTGGATCAATTCGACCTTCTGTGAAGGCATACAGAGTCCAATTCGTATCGGCTCGAAGGTCACTGTATTGGACGTCGACTGCCTTCAGCGTCTCGCAACCTGGGCGTTTTCTCATCTCCGCGAGGGCTTCGCGCTCCAGCTCCTTTTTAGAAAGTATCACTTTCATCGATTGGCTCCGGCGAGTTTTCCAGAAAACAGCCGCTGTGGCGGATCGTTCCCGGTCGCGAAGGTTCAGCAATGAATGATCACTCTGTCGCCACGTTTCACGCCGCCCTTAAGGTGGTCATCAAACGTGCAATCATCGTGCTCGATGCGCTCGGCGACTCCGAGATGAGGTGTCAGAACCAGGGGCAGGTCTGGATAGGGTGATCAACGATGTGCGCTGGCTGAGGGTATATTGACTGACAACTCTCACCTTGAGTGAAGAAATGCGCCCGCCCCGGAGATGTCCGCGGCGGCCGTAATTGTTCTGATTGTCTTGCCAATCGTCTGGCAAATAGAAAAGGCCGGCATTCATTTGCCGGCCTCTCACTGACGTCAGTCTTTAGAAGGTGCCGGTGCCGAAGTTGCCCAGATTGAAGCGGTAGTTCAGGCCCGCTTTGATCGTGTGCTCGTCGTTTCGGAAGCCGCCGATAGCAAACGTCGGAGTGACGAAACTGGTCGTCCCGAAATCGTAGTACTGATATTCCACCTTGCCCGACCAATTCTGGCTGAACAGATATTCGAGACCGCCGCCAACTGTGTAGCCATCCCGGCCACCATCGCCGGTGAAGCCGTTGGTGAAGCGCGAGTCGGCCCAGGCGTAACCGCCCTTTACGTAAAGAAGGGACGGGCCCCATGTGTAACCGAGACGGCCGGTAACCGAACCGAGACCGCGGTTTGCAAAGCTGCTGCTGGTGTCGATGAAGCTGTAGTTCGCTTCCAGACCAAACACCCAGTTAGGCGCGAACTGCGTGTCCCAACCGATCTGACCGCCGCCCATGAAGCGACCGTCGTCACCGCCGCCGAGAACGTTGTTCGAATTGCCGCGGAAGGCGCCGCCGACGTGACCGCCGATATAGAAGCCGGTCCAATTGTAGATTATCGCGGGCGCCATTGCGGGCGCCTTGGTGTAGGGACGTGCAGCCATGTCGGCAGCCGAGGCCGACGTTGCAGCGAAAAGTAGCGCGGCCGTTGCGAGTAAGTACTTTTTCATGTGTCGCTCCATTTTGAATCTGTAGCGAGATCGTATGAACTAATACGCCCCACTACCGTCTCTCAAAAGGCACACACGGGGACGATCGCGCCGAAGTTGTGAGCGGCAGGCGGGAACAAATCAAAGCGTGCGGCACCCGCTACCGTCTGGTTCCATACGCAGGAAGAGCGACGTTGAGCATCCAGCTGATCAAGCAAGCCTTGATGGAACATGCCGGCGTGACAGGCCTGATCATGGGCACGGATCGAGGCGGGACACCGCCGGTATCCAGACTTCGGTATTGAAGCTGTCCGCCCGCTGCACCCGGAGCGAGGCGGGTTTCGCATTCAATGGGCGAGTGATGTCGCTGCGGAGCATTTTTCTAACCCGTACTCTCGTTCTTCTGTCTATCGTCCTCGATTTTCGCGCTGCAGCGATCATGTCCTGTTGTTGCGAGTGTCGGCGATCCGCACCTGGATGCACTCGAAGTCCGTTTCTTCGGAATGTGGGCAACAAGCTCTACTGACCAATGGCAATCTGACTATTCGTTACGTTCGACCAGAGACGGGCTATCGCCTCGGAGAAGAGCTCGTGCTTCTTGGACCAGTTCGTTGGCGATCTGTTCGTTGATCAGAAAATCGTAGTGCCCATCTCGGGTGACTAACGTCAGAGTACCAAGGAGCGGGGAATCGTGTATCGACATCACGCCCACATCGAGGGCCAGCAGCGCTTCGAGGTCATCCTCGGCGGGCATGTTGAGTGGTTTGTCATGCAGGGAAGCCGCTGGTTTCTTTGTCATGCTTTGAGCTTACCCGAGCGCGGTACGACATTTGGAAAGTCGATGAGATCTGGCAAGCTGGGTGTCAGCATGCGGGACACTCATCACTCAGCCCATCGAGCACGCTCTCGACCGCCGCGATCCGCTCCTTTTTGCCCGAGAATGTTCGGTGTTCTGCCAGCGACAGAGCGTAGTCCACAGCGTGATGGCTGTGTCGCAAACGCATATAGCCGTGGTGGGGCATGGAGCGATCGCGTGCGCTTCCATCAGTAGATCTGCGGCCCACATCTCGAGTTCATGCTCAGTCATTCTCTTGGGCATGGTTAGGCCTTCTTGGTTCGTTTCGGCTTTGGAGGAGGCTGCTGCGGGATAGATCGAAATATTACGTCGCCGATGACGTGCCGCTCGGTCGTCTCGATGCTATCCGCTGCGAACGAGACGCGATCACGCCAATCCCGTCCCATGGGATCTGCTCTCGTCGCAATGGCGCGAGCCACCCCCTCGGTCTCGGCGGGGACGATGGCAATCTGTCTGCTCTTCTCAAGCAGATTCAATGCAGGCGTTAACCGCCACAATCGATTGGTTTCGGGGACCAAAACGGGCGGAGCGGCGATCTCGGTGACGGGCTCGTCTTCGTCGGACATAAGGGAAAACGACAACCAGCGCGCCATGTTCCTTGGAGAGATGGGGAGCAGCCGGGCGTGCGCTTGCTACCGGGATCGATGATCTGCGTAACCAGCAATCACGGCCCCTACGGCGATGCCGATAATGATGCCAGCGGTCACGTTCCTGATGGCAATGCCGAGGACAGCTCCAAGGCACACCCCTAACGCAATGCCTAGCCCCATCCTCGAAGGATGTTGTTTCATCGGATTCCAAACCAGTTGGGATAAGATAGCTTAGGGAATCGGCGCGCTGTAAGTCCAGATGTTTAGGGCCCCGGTCGGGTCTCTTCGTGGAAAAGGCAAACGCGGGGTCGAACCGGAGCGCAAATCTAACATCAGGCCTTGTGCGCCATCACCGCCACAAAGGAAGCGCCGTCCTCGAAGAACAAATCCTTCATCATCGAGGAGAAGGCCCCGAGATCGTGCGCCGCTATTGGGACTGGCATCACGTTCGCCTTGACAGGTTTTTGGAGAGCCGAATTCGTCCGAGCGCGCACGCTTAAAGAGGCGGCCCAGCGCCCGTTTGGACTCAGGCGCCGAGCCTAACCAACAGCCGCTGAGGAAAGCTGCCGGCTTCGTAAAAAATCAACGCAAACCTAATTCGTTCCTCGGGGAAGATCGGCCCGACGGCGGATGGGATCGACCGCCGGGCCGCCTCACTGAACTCGGTGCGGAATGATCCCGAGCCCGGTGATGGAAATTTAGAGAGGCCCGGCGGCGGTCGAGTTGGGTGCAAGGGTACGCCGCCGAGCCCGGAAGGCAGCCCACGACAGAAACTGCCGACCGCGGAAAAAATTGGCAAAAACGGATTTAGTTCCAACCAAGCCCGGCAGCGAAATGGCCCGACGCTCAACCGAATCCATGAGCGCCGGGCCTGGCCTAAGCGTGGCTTCTAGGGTCACGCCGACCATCGACCTCTAGCATCGCAACCCAAGGAAACTCAATGATCCGCCTGTTCTCCGCGTGCGTCCTGCTGTGCGCATTTTTCAATTCACCGGCGTTTGCCCAGAATTTTTTCGAAGGCGTTGTCTCGATTGGCGTCAAGTTGACCAAGGAAGAAACGTGCGTCGCCAGCCAGTACGGCGTTGGGGATGGCTACCACGGCCGTAGGACGGCTTCGGGCGAACGGTTCAATGCTTGCGCCCTGATGGCCGCGCACAAGAGCCGGCGCTTCGGTAGCCACGTCACGGTCACGAACAAGAACAACGGCAGATCGGTGCGGGTCCGCATCACGGACCGGCCCGTTCATCGAGGGGCTGCATCGACCCGTCTCGAGCAGCAGCCAACGCAATCGGCATGGGCGGGATCGCGCGCGTAACCGTTCAGTAGCCCACGAGGCCCGAGAGGGCGACCCGGATGACCCGGTCTTGTTTACGGAGCGATTCTCAGCCGGCGAGAAACTAAGCGACTTGAGACAGAAATCCGGTTATCATTGACGTCGCCGGCTGCGGGCGGGGAGAATACCGTTTCGACGTCGAAGCTCGTGTACATGCGGCGAAGAGCTAAGGTCCATGAAGCATGGAGGCCCTGCGATGTGGATAACATTAATGGCTTGCTTCGCTTGTTTTCTGATCGGCGGATATGCGGGCCTCTGCCTTGGTTACTACTCGGGTACGGAAGTGGTCCGGCAAGAGGTGCGAGAGTTGTTGGACAGACGGTGGCCGATCGCAGAAGGTCAGTCGGCAGTCATTCAGGACAACGGCGGCGCCTTCTCCGCAAACTGAACGACGGCCTGTCGTCAGGCGTGCCCCCATTTAAGTACACTCCGGCGCGTTCCTCAACTCTCCGCGCTCGTTCCTGGTATTTCACCGCCAGAGCATTTAGCCGGTCGGACACTGATCGATACCCGCCGAATTTCGCAAACTCTTCGCACCTTCGAGATATCGCTCTCAGTCGTGCAGCCGTTGCGATCGCTTCTCGTTGGGGCGTCGTCAGAGCCATCGACGCACTCGGCACAGCGCTACTAATCGATCCACAATCTCGAAAGTGGTCTTTTGCGCAATTCGATGCGCTCTCCACCTTTGGCAGACGTGAGTCTGGCCCTCAGCAAGCAAGACCGAAAATATGATTGAACCGCCATGTTGCGGCGCATAATCTTTTTTTGCCGGGAAGGTAGCGTCGGTATGGAGGATGGAAATGCCGCACGAATATCGGGTGTGGACCGATGATGATATTGCAAAGTTACGAGATCCGGCTGGCAGCCGATCTCCTGACGATATTTCCAGAGAGTTGGGACCGACGCGAGCGGCAACTGTGTGCAAAGCTCACCTGCTTGGTATTTCAATGCGTAGGCCTGCAAATGCAGGACTTCCACGAAATTGGTATAAGCAGCCGCAGGAACGTTCACCTAGACTTTAGTTTACTATGGCCGGACTTATCCTGAGGGACAGCTGGCCATTTTTATTCCACGAGCCGAAGGCGCCCGTAGCCCTTGCGCAGCCGCTCCTGTGCAGCGCTCACGTCTTCGTGGTCAAGTATTTCGAGCATGCGTTGTAAGACGAATTGCGGGCTCCGCGGTCCCGGCCACATGAGCTGTGTAAGACGGCCCGAGCGTCATCCATGGCGTCGTTGATGGTGTCGATGTCGCGCATCATTGATCCCTCACGAGCTTGTAGCGGTTGCGCCACTTCGGATCCTTGTCGACGGAGTGGTAAACCGGCGTGCCTCCTGGAAAGAGTGCTTGCAACATGCCGAGGCGTGCGAACTCGATCGGCCCGTCGTACTCGGCGGCCTGTATCAACACGTGCATTGCGTTCTGCCACGGTGGGGCGTCGTGCATCTGCTTCGGCAGGCGGGTGATGTATTCGCCGGCATCCTGCAGGGTGGCCAGTTTACCGCCAGCGGGGAGGGCAATGGGGTCTGGAAAACGCGTCGACCATGGCATAACTCAAATCCGCAACTGAACGGCAGATTCAAACGTCCTGTTGCGGATTAGTTCCGGTCAAGCGCTCAGGCTTCTCCCACAGACTATCGGTGTCGAAGGTCTTCGATAGCGCCTTTGGCTCGCAGGTCCGCCCTTACCTTGCGGACGCTTGGCAGCGAAATCCCCAGATCGCACGCCTTCCTTTTGACTGACGTAATGGGCCGGCCGAGCGCCGCTGCGGCACGTAGAGCAGACGCTCCGCTGTCGACTAGCTCTTTCAGCTTGGCGACGTCTTCCGTATCCCATGGTTTCGCAAGCAGGCGCCTTGTCACGGTTATTTCTCCAGCGGTCGCAGCTCGCCGTTCAACCAGCCCTCGGCCTGGATCACTGGATCTGGCCCAACAGCGGCATGGATGAAGCTGCACTTTGGACATTCGTAGGCATGGATGACCATGCCCTTGTCCGCCGGAGTAGACCGCAGCCAAGCAGTGACAGATCCGCATTTCGGACAGATCGGCGTTTGGGTCTGTGGCATAGCGGTGACAAATTATCAGAAATAGTCAGTCTGAAAAGTGAATTGCGCTTGAGATCAATCGAGCAGCGGGGGTACCTCGCAATAATTCGGCCCGACGTCATCGGGGGCAATGTCGTCGGGCCTCACCGGATTATCGACCTTGGAGAGATGGTGTCCGGCTGCTCCAACAAGCAACGTCAGGGAACATCGTTCCTTAAAGGGCGCGCCGCGATATAATGTGGGATGAAACCAACGAAGTTGCTCAGGAAGCAGGCTAAGAAAGCCGAGGCTGTAGCTCTGCGCTCGGAAGACACCGAGCACGCTGAACGCATGCACAATCTAGCCGAAGCGTTCCGAGCTCAAGCTGAGGCGCTGAAACCTAAAAAGAAAGGGAAAGCGAAGAACAGCAGCGGAGATTAGTCGGCCAGCTTCTGGCAATGATTACGTCACTCTTCGGGTCGGCTGAAAGTTCGTCCTCTTGCCGTTCTTGATGTCTTCAACTTCCCATCGGCGATCGTCGGCCTCGAGCTTGGAAATCAGCGAGTACCGGACTGCAGCACCTTCGCGATCACTTGCTCCACTGGCATGCCAAAGCGTGCGAGACCTTACCTCGTTGCCTTGACAGTCACGAAAACCGATGCGTCATCGCCAAGCGGATTTTGCACCGCGTCAATGAGGGAGAGCGGACCTTCGTCGGCATGGTAGTTGCGGGGATAGCAGCGGTTGAAGGGCTACGGCGCGGCACCAACAGGTTTGAGCTACAGCATACCCAGAGCGGCTGGCTTTGTCGGTCTATAACCGTGGCTCTCTGGGCTTCGCTAAATCACACTGGAGCCACTCCGGAACGAATGACAGATTCTCCCGTTTTTATCGAGACTTAAACGAGGGAGAGCCATTATGGCAAACGAAACGAGCAATCTGATCAGCAGCGAGAAGGTTGAAGGCACCGCCGTCTATGGTCCCGACAGCGAAAAGGTCGGCTCGATTGAAAGCGTGATGATCGACAAAGTCAGCGGCAAAGTTGCCTATGCCGTGCTGAGCTTCGGCGGCTTCCTTGGGATGGGCGATGAGCATTATCCGCTCCCTTGGCAGACGCTGAAGTACGACACCAATCTTGAGGGTTACGTTACCAACGTGACGAAGGCTCAGCTCGAGGGCGCGCCGAAATACGCCAATGACAGCGACTGGGACTGGTCGGACACCAACCGGGCTCGCTCGCTCAATGATTACTACGGCACTCCTTGGGTCTAGCTCCTCGATCGCGGCAAGTCGTGGCTCTTTGATCTTAAAGCAAGAAACTATTCTACTTTGGCTGAATTGTCTGACGCATACGCCGGGTGACAACCGGCCAAAACGGGGATGATGGACGCGGCGGTTTTGCCGGTTTCTCGTCACGACAGCAACGCATTGGTACGCGCGGCCATCTAACCCGTTCCCGGCATATGCGCTTAAGTACTTCGCTCGGTTCGCGGCAGAAGCGTAATGCTCATAGTCGTACTAGAAAAATGCCAGCAGCCGCGACGGCGATGATCCAGGCAACCAGCACAGCGATTGGCGCGATCCTTGAGGTGGGCATTAGAATTCTGCATGAGCGGAGCTCACAGAAACGCAAGTACGTTTGCGCTGGAGGCCTTTGAGGGAGCCGACGACCCTCAGCACCTTGCCGTAACTACAGCTCTTGTTCTGGACATAGACGACAGCAAAGGGGGGCAGGGTGTGGGGCTCACGGGCAAGGATGGGCTGAGCCGACGCGTCCACGCCAAACAACAATGCGATACCGAAAATGAGCATACGCATAACACATCCCATCATCCAATAACCGCGTACAATACTTCTATTGAGATTTAGTTCGCTTTGCGAAAACGTCGCACCGCCCGTGGCACAGGGGGTAGCCACAATGGGGTACGAGTGTGCATGAGCCTTCTAGCCCGACGCCTAGCGCAGAAGGGAGCAAGGTTCTGCATCGCTCTTCCTATTTTTCTGTGTCAGTCGGAGCACTAGATTGCGAGGCTTCGGGGAGGTGTGCAGTCGGATTACTCCGTGCGGAGCATTTACACGGCTCGTTGACGTCGGAATGCTCTTGGCTCGATCAAGCCTTGTCATTCAAACGACGTAATGGGCAAAGGGAAAGCCGCAATGTTGAACTTGACCCAGAGTGCCGCATTGCCTGCCGCAATTGCATCCCTTCATCCATGCAGGGAATCAATCTTCAACATTTCCAATCGCGCATCCCTCGTCAGGTCGGATGCTGATCCAGACAAGAAGCCTGACCTAGCTGGACAACGTGACGTACTACACGCGGTCCTGGCGCGAATTGGCTGCGGGCAAGTTCTACTCAAACGAGGCGGTTTGCTTGACGTGAGCGCAATCGGTCGTGCGATATTGGAACGCGAATGTGGCGCCGCGAGCGGGGAAACACTCTATCGCGCCGTCAAGCAACTCGTGAATCGCGCGGGAGCGCAAATTCCCGTTGGCTCGACATCATGGCTCGCGACTTCCTTTCAGGGAAGGCGTCACCAGGCTTGTAAGCCAGATGATCAATGTTTGGACCGATGAAACCAGCACCATCATTCTGCTCGATCTTGACGCTCATCCAGAGCCGACGCCTGAGGCGCTGCGGCGCTTGTTCGGCCTTACAGCCGCGGAAAGCCAGCTTGCAGTCGAATTGGCGCGTGGTCATAATTTGCTTGATATTTCTCGCTCCCGGCGTCTGAGCCGGACGACAATCCGCTCACACCTGGCCTCTCTGTTCGTCAAAACTCAAACAAGGCGGCAGGCGGAGCTGGTTGCATTACTCGGGCGTGTCGCCGTCCTCCCGTCTCATGGCAATTGAGGTCGGCGATAGGCAGCCAGAAAGCCGGAGTGCGGTGCGATCGATGGAGAGATGTTGGAGCTGAAGGGCGTAGCTCCGCTTTGCGCGCACTAAGGGGATCAATCGCTATGGCTAACCTGGGGAAACCTATAAAGCCACGAAAGCAAACTTTCACCCGAACTAACGGGACGTCAACGAGCGTTAGCCTCGAGGATGCCTTTTGGGACGCGTTGACAGAGATTGCGAGCGAAGAAGGTATCTCTCGGTTAACACTGACTAGGCGGATAGATCGCGACCGAGTCCACTCTAACCTTACGTCAGCTATCCGAGTTTCTGTTGTGGAGCGTTTTATTGCTAAATACCGCTCGGCAACTGGCGCCGATGCGGATAGGCAGCAAAAAGCCCGCCCCGGAGAGGGCGGGCTTTCTCGATAATTGCCGACATTATTTTTCCGGATGACCGGAGCCGGGCGGTGTCGTCTTCGGAGCCTTGCCATCTTCGACACGGCCTTCGTTGCGGAGGTCGCGACCTTGCTGGGCCTTCTTCTTGCTCTCCGCGTCCTTGCCGTGTTCGTTCAGCTCTTCCTTGACGAAGCCGGCACCTTCTTTGATTTTACCTTCCACGCTCATATTCATCTCCTGTGCTGTTAGCCATAAAAAACTCAGCTGGGGCAGTTTTGATCCGTCGCAAAAGCGATCTTCCGCAAGACGCCGGATAGGCACCGACGCCGAACCAGTCCGCAATTGTCACCGACACAGCCGAGCGCCCGGTGCAGGACCGGGGAGAAGCGATCACATTCACCGGCTCTTTCTGCTACCGCCGCCCTTGGAAACCAGGCCATCGCTTCCGCCGTCACCTGAAACAAAACAGCCCGAACTGCGTCATTGTCCCGGGAGCGACCATGACCGGGAAAGGACAGGCGATGTTACGGAAAACAGTAATCCTTGCAGTTGCTGTTGCCGCCATGAGCCTGCTTCCACTAACCGATGCTTCGGCTCGCGGCGGTTTCGGCGGCGGTGGGTTTCATGGTGGCGGCGGCTGGCACGGAGGTGAATGGCATGGAGGTGAGTGGCGCGGCGGTGGATGGCGCGGCGGCTGGGGGGGGGGCGGCGTTCGTCGGCGCGGGATTTGGTCTGGGCCTGGCGAGCGCTGGCTGGGGCATTGGCGGTTGGGGTCCGGGTTGGCGTGACCCGTGTCTTCGTCATCGACAGGTTTGGACCCGTTGGGGTTGGCGGATTGTGCCCGTGAATGTTTGCTGGTGAATCCTGGTCGGCGCTGGGAATTTCGCCTGCTAGCGGCCGACTGCAATCACCACGTCGATTAAGCGCTGGGTATGACTGCTACCGCGCATGGTCTGAACTGAAACTTCGGAAACAGGCGGCTGCTGGTGCGCGGCCTCACTTCGCATCTTGGCTCGGAGTTTTGTCCCCAACCCGGCCGGCCGGAGCGACGCTGGCGCCGCTATTTCTCAAAGAAGGCGGCCCAGCGTTCGGATTGGCCATCACGCCCGTGTTGGTGCTGCTCAGCGAGTTCGTCGCAGCCGCGCCAGCCGGCGACTGTCCGTAGGTTTGCGAGCTGGTTGAGGACGATGGCGCCGCGGTGACGCTGTTGATGTTGCCGGTCCCGATGTTGCCGGAGTTGGCAGCGCCCGTAGCTCCGCCGGCACCAGCGCCAGACGATCCTGCGCCGCCAGCTGAAGACGCGCTGCCACCCGCCGAGCCGCCGCTAGATCCTCCCCCGCCGCCACCTCCACCACCTTGGGCGAAAGCAGGCGCTGAAATTGCGACAATTGCCGAGATTAATATCGCGACGGCTGTGGATGACATGATCGAGCTCCCTGTTGAGCCGGTTCAAAGCGAATGTTGGAGAACAGTTCCGAGACTGTTTGGAACGATATGCCGGATCGCAAGCTTGTGCTGCTGCAGCGAGGAGATCACGACATGACTGACAAAACGCTACCACCTGCAGAGCCGGCCGAAGATTTGAAAGATGTCGTCATCGACGGCGTCAAAGACGCCGCCGACCGGGTCAGCACAGCGATCGACGAGGGTCGCAAGCCCGGCAGACCGTTAGACATTCTGGCAAAGGTCACACGGGACGCGCCATTGGGGGCCCTCTTAGTTGCTTTTCTTTTCGGAGCAGCAATGGCGCGGCGGCGCCATTGGTAGACAGATGAGTTACGATCCTGCTCGCAATATTGTCGACGGTTTGTTGAAACTAGGCGCGCTGAGCGTCCAGATAGGTGTCTTGATGGCTGAGGCGCTCCTCGCCGCGGGTGGTTCCACCAAAACGTTGCCAGCCGATGACGTTCCAGATCCGCCGCCTTCCCCCGCTCAGATTGAAGCGATTGCGCTAGCGCTCGAGCGGGAGATCCTTGGCAACTACGAACTCGGCTTCCAGGCTATGCTTCGGCTGAACTTTCCCCGGGATCGACTTCGAGAAATCGCCGTCACAGCGCTGAATGCGGCGCGCGGCGCCGGCCGCACGACCACCGGTGCAACTGCAGGGAACGATGCTGAATAGGAGATGTTCCAACGTAGTCCCGTCCCGTTTGAACGGGAGCTCATAAGCTGGGAGCCAACATGTTTGCATCTACTCTCGTCGCAATGACCGAAGCTTCCCTTCTCGGCTTCGAAGCAAGCCGGGTCGTCGCATTGCGTATGCAAGTTTTTATGCTGGGCGGGACGGCCGCATGGAATGAGGCTGATCTGATGGTCCGTGAAAAGACGAAAGCCTTCAGTCAGGCGTTCCTTGATCTTGCGGCTGGGTCATCCCGATCAGACGTCTACTCTGACCTCAGAGCGATAGTGAAAGAAAACTACGATCGGCTCTCCGAGCGGCATTAAGCCCTATGAGCAATGCCGTGTTCCAGAAAACAAGTGCTCCGACGATAGTAGGCATTCGTGAACTCAGCACCTTTTGGTCAGGAGCGCGGAAGCCTCTCGGCTTCCGTTGCTTGGGCCGGGCGTCACTCCAGCAATTCTTGCCGATGCAAGAAGGCGTCGATCAGGACAACTGCATGGTAGCGGATGGCGAATACCACAGCCGGCCTGTGTCGCGAAACGCGCGGTCCAAACCATCGACCGCATCATCACCGCACTGCGGTCGGGATCCTTCTTTAAGGTTCCTCCGATAGCTTCATCTCAAGCGGCACTGTAATGCCTACTGCTAGCTGGTAGACGAAACGACAGAGCCGCCGGAGCGACCCGGCGGGTTTTCTTTGGAGGCGGCAGTGGCATCAGCAATCGAGCTTATCGTCAGCGCATACATCCAGGTTGGTGATCGGGCGGCGCTGGTCGGTCTGCTGGATCATCGAAAGCGCATCGCTAAGGACCTGCGAAGCCGGACCGGTTTCGATTTTCGCGTGCCGCTGGATGCTGTCGAGAATGAAATCGAGGTCATAGAGGCAGGCGTGGCCACATTCGATAACTCGCCGTCCTAGTCTCTCGTGCGTGCTCTTCTTGACTCTCGGTGGCTTCATGCGACGTTGTGCCGATAGCCGTAGGGAGAGCGATGTGGCGACTGGTACCGTAAAGTGGTTTAACGCGACCAAGGGCTTCGGCTTCATTCAGCCGGACACAGGTGGCAAGGACGTGTTTGTGCATATTTCGGCCGTGGAACGGGCGGGGCTGAGCACGCTCAACGAGGGTGCCAAAGTCAGCTATGAAGAGCAGGAAAACCGCGGAAAGACGTCGGCAGAAAACCTGCGCGTCGGCTGATTGCGGCGAACTGACTGAAATATCGATCCGCCGGTTTCCCAGTCCCCCAGCGGTTCTCCTTTGCTCAGAAGAAACCCGGGCTGAGATCCAAGCCGTAGGTCATTGCAAGGATCGTACGAACAGTCCGGCCGCCCCGAACCGGACAAGATGCATCCAAGGCGACGTTGTGGGTGCTGTGACGATCGAGGGCGTCGGCTGCTTCAGTGCGACTGGCATGATGGCCTCCTGTGTTGCTGGCCTTCATAGGTGCGGCGAGCTGTCGCAGAGGTTCAGTTCTATTTTGCTGACGAGACGATAGCGGCCGCGCACGAACAGCGGGACCGTCGACAACCACGAAGACGGCCCCGCCACGCGCTCGAACCCTAGCCCTGGGGGGGCATCGGGCCGTTCGGCGAACCTCAGGATGGATTGGTTTTCAGGAGGTGTCGTCACAGCATTTTGCCGCATCGACGGCGTTACCGCGCATAGAGCGATTCGCTAATACCGTGTTGCGTGCACTCATCGTGACTAAAAGGGAAAGCCCGAAATCGAAGGGGTTTAGCAAAACGAGATGCAGCACGTAAATCTGCAAAAGAACGAAGCCGATACCGAGCGAAGTAGCAGAATTTTGTTGGGCAATTCATGTTGGCCTCGGAGCGATTCGAACGTCCGCCCCTCAGAATCGAAATCCGGTGCTCGTTCATGGCATTGCAACATTTTCCCGATTGGAACTGAACGACAGTCTTTTTTGTTCTTCCCCGATAAACGGGGGCGTGATGGATGGTAGAAAAGGCCGGAACGGAAGCGTTGCGCAAGCGACGGATGGTGCACATCGAACAAGCGTCACCCAGAGCAGAGCGAAAGCCGCTACCTTTAGGAGCTGACGCGCGTAGGAACTCCCGGGTCGTGCTTGCCCTGGTCCTTTTCGGCCTCGGGACATGGACCGCCTCAGCTTTTCTGCCGGCCCTGATATGGGCCACCATTCTCGCAGTTGCCCTGTGGCCGCTGTACCTTAAGTTTGCGGGGCGCTTTTCGTCAGGTCATTCAAGTCTGGCAGCGTTCATCTTCACCGCAATCGTGGCTTTGGTGCTGTTCACCCCACTGTCACTTGCCATCTACCAAATCGCGCAGCAAGGCGACGTTCTTGTGAGGTGGCTAAAGCAAGCCCGCGAGAGCGGTGTTGAGGTGCCGGATTGGGTCGCGCGTCTACCGCTCGTTGCGGAAACTCTGCAAACTTGGTGGCGCGCCAACCTCTCGGATCCAAAAGCTGCAGCGGCATGGCTTCAAACTGTTAACGCGGATAATGCGTCGGAGTTGTTTAAAACATTCGGCTCACAGCTGCTTCATCGTCTTTTTCTGTTGCTGTTCTCACTTCTGACCTTGTATTTCCTCCTCCGTAATGGTCGCGCTGTCACGAGCCGTTTCCTCGAGACGTGCGACCGCCTTATCGGCGATCCAGGAGAGGGACTCGTCGAGAAAATGGTCGAAGCGACGCGCGGCACGGTCAACGGCACAATTCTCGTCGCTGTGGGCGAAGGATTGCTTATTGGTGTCGGATTCTTGGTCGCCGGCGTACCGACCCCCGTGATGTTTACTATAATAACCATAGCATTCGCGATGTTACCGTTCGGAGCCTGGTTGGCTTTCACCGCGGCGGCATTAGTTTTGGTCTCCGGCGAAGGCAGTGGGTTTGCGGCCGCTGGGGTGTTTCTATGGGGTGCGATCGTTATGCTTGCTGGCGATCACTTCGTATGGCCCACTCTGGTCGGTGGTTCGGCGCGACTTCCCTTTCTTCTAGCATTTGTTGGTATCTTTGGAGGTATTGCTGCATTTGGCCTGTTCGGCTTATTCCTAGGGCCTGTCATTATGGCAGCACTACTGACCGTGTGGCGCGAGTGGATCTTCCGGCCAGTGCCGCAGTAACTTTGTGATCCTTCTTGGAGAGCTCCGCAAAATGAAAGATTTCCATATGAACTACGCTAGCAACTAACAAACAATGAGGTGCCTTTGCCGTCACAACATCTGTAATGGTCCAAAGATCGTGGCCCGCGGGGAGGGGCCCACACAGCAGACATCAGCTTTAAGTCAAGGCGTTCTGCGCGGAATTTATTAATTTCTCAAGCCAATCCCCGGCATTGATGTAGTTCACCTTCAGCGCCGCGAAGCTCGCCCGCAGGCAACGAAATAATGAGTTGAGCCGCGTCTAAGCAAGAATTACTCGACTAGAGGGTTCACCAGATCGCGCCCGTCAGCAGTGGCGAATCCGCGCGGCAACGAAAGGCAACTCGTCGTCTTATAACACCCGACCGGCGAAACGGCCGGTCTTGGCGCACGGCCATTGTGAGGTTGAGTGCCTTGCTGTGAGTGACCTCCAGCCCGCATGTGGCTCGCGTAGACGGCTTGCTTCAGGTTTCGCCCACAGGCGTCATACGCGTCATCGAACGGCTTGGCCTAATAAATCCAAGCGAAATCTAAAGTCCCCGTCGTCCGCCTTAGCCGCTGTTCAGTACAAGACTTGCGAGGCAAGGTTAGCGAGAAGATCGGCGCATTCAATTCGATCTACTACGTTCCACCTAACTCACGCGACCTCACGTCGATAGGCAGCTCCAGATCCGCGAGCACCCATCCAATGCGGCATCGCTGCGCCGTCGCGGTGGCTGCCGCCGACGCTGCCGGCGGCCACCGCGATCACAGCGCCCAGCAATATGGCCGCCGCGACGGAGAAGGCCAGGATCACTGAACTCCGTCGAGATTTGGCTATCGACGCTTGAGAGGTTGCAATCGCGGCATCGACCCGTTTTTCCGCCTCTGCGCCGGCGAGACCGGTGTTCGCGGCAACGAGTTGAGCAAGATAAGATCGATCCTCGCTGCTCATTCCCAAGTGGCTCGACGAGGTCAAGAGAATTCTTCCCGCCTCCGCACGTTCCTGCAGAAGGTCTACATTTGCGGCGCGACGCAAGGGCCTGAACAGGCGGTCGATCTCGTAGCTTAGCAAAGGCTCCGCAGCGCTGGTGCGTGCTGACGATCCGTTACTGTTCGGCCGCGTTAGTGTCGCGCTTCCAATGAAGGCCGCAAGCGCCACGCCAAGAACAACGGCAAGCGCCCACGCAGCGAGTCCATGTAGACCATCGCGCTGTTCAATTTCGGCGGTATCCAAAGCAGCGAGACCGACATTTGTCCGCCCGGCAATATAGCCTCCCACTCCGAAACTCAGCGCGGCTTGGAGAATGAGATAAAGTCCCGACAATATCCAAAGCGCAGCGGAGGCGTCCCGCCAAGTCGGAGCCGTGGATGAAACGCCAAGTCCGAGCGCTACGCCAAAGGCCAGCAGAATTGACGAAAGCGCGGTCGCTATGAGGGCACCGAGGATTACGGGCGTCCAGCTCAAATACCTTGAGGGGACTTCAATGGAAGCTTCGGCAGGTTCAATCGATTTAACCATCTCAGCGCAGCCCGAAAAATGACAACACGGCCAAGATGACGACGATTAATCCCACCAGATAAATCAAACCATTCATCGTTCTTCTCCTCGTTTTGTTACCGTCAGAGCCTGCAGTCCTCACCGCTGTATTCAAAAGCATCGCTCGGCCGTCTGCTGCATGAATCGACTTTTTTGCCCTGCGTTTTCAAACTCTCGAATATTGCTTATTGTTCCCGACGCGTTGAGGCTCGCGGCCTTAAGTGACGGTGGCTCTACCTGCCGCCAGGGGCTGCGGCGCATCCTCATCGCTCGCTTGTGTCTTCTCGGCCTCCAACGTATTCCCCAACCGGGAAAAAGATGATTGTGGCCGAAGGCGCCCATCGGGATGGCCTTCGGGCGGTAAAAACGACCTCGCGTCCAAACGGCGAATCGGCCTGCTGTCTCCTTGATTGATCGTTCGCGGCGGTCCTTAGCCTCCAGCGCCACGGCGGCGCTTCCGGGCCGTCGAGGAGCAAAACGATGAGCTACCATCTTTCAAATGGATGCCCAGTCCGGGCTGCGGGACAAAAATGTACTGATCTATTGAACGTCAATTTACGGCGACACACCGCGCGCTTCTCCGCTATGGCCGACGTTTCGGGAAGAACTGGCAACTTTCGCCGTCGTGCTGAGTTGGCACCGACTGTAAGCAATCGCCGGAGCGAGAATGGTTGACGAAGTGGCGGTGAGAAGGGCGGCAGAGACAGCATGGACGGTGTACAGGGCGGCGCATCCCGACGTCGATACACAGGACAGCCGCCGCTGCCTGCTGGAGCGCTATCTGCACAGGAGGGGTGAAAGGCGAGAAAGCGATACCGAAGAACTCGCCAGCTTCGGCATAGCGCACCTGCGCCGGCTTCCCCAAGACGAATGTTGACGGGCATGAAAATGCTCGCTGGATGGGCTCAAGGAAGCACAAGGCCGAATTGGACACTGCTCGCGATTTCATTCCTCATTTCCGCGACCATCGTGACAGTCCTGCGGTTCGTGTTCGGAGGCTAGCCGATGCGGATTGACCAACTTGCTTCGTTGTAGGTTGCGGCGAGCTTGACACCCCGGCCCGTGAACGGGTCGGCAGGATGCCGAGCGTCGTCTAGTCCTGAGCCGGCGCATGGACATGGCGACGACGAAAGTTACGATGAGGGGGTGCGAAGCCAGGACGGAACCCGCATCATCCGTCCATCAGGACCCGGCGGCGTCCGCGGCTTCGCGAGCTTTCTCGCCCATGCGTTGCACAGTCCTTTCACCGACCTTCTCGGCAGCAGCGCGTGCCTCGCACTTGGTCCGGATATCCTCTAATTCCTCGTCGGTCAGATGCTCGATGCCGACGAATGAGTTATGAGCGGCACTCGTTCGGATGAGTTCGTCTAGCTTCACCTGAATGGCGGCGCTGTCTCGGTTCTGAGAGTTCTGGATGAGAAAGACCATCAAGAACGTCACGATCGTCGTCCCCGTGTTGATGACAAGCTGCCACGTGTCCGAGTAACCGAACAGAGGACCGGTCACGGCCCAGATGATCACGACGGCGGCTGCGACGATGAACGTCGTGGCTCGACCCGCGAGTTGAGAAGTCTTGTTAGCAAGGTCTCCAAAAAAACGGGAAAATCCGCTTCGACGTTCGTTGTTTGACACTATTGAATCCATTTGCCGGTGCGACCTTCCACAACATGCCGTGCAAATTCAAGGCGATGGTAGTTTATTGCTCGAGCGCTTGGGCGCGCCAGGCGCGACATTTCTTGGCACCCATGGATGACGTGACGCTCAATAGCCCAACAATCATTACGCGCAAACGCTGTAGCAAGCTCACCAGGTCAAGGGTAGTTGCTCGGAATCCTCACGTTGCATCACTTGTGGCCTTGAAATGCGCCGGCTTGCATAGTGCGGCGTCTGGCGCATCTTACGCCGGCGGGGCGTTTCTGTGACTTGGCGGAACTCAGTTGGCTTGCGCTCGGCGGTGTTTGTAAAGGCGAGGATAGGTGTCGGCTTCGCCGGCTCGACAGCAGCCGGTTGTAGGTGAACTTGACGCGGAGCGGATCCGCCGCCTTCGCCGCGCAGGCATTCTTCGGAGTAGTATGGCCAGTTTTGCTTTTCGCACACGCTATCGGCAGCAGTTTGCGAAACCCGTGCGGCGTCTTGGTCCATAGGCGCTCTGCCTGATGCGATTAGCGCGTCAGAAGCTCCTGCGGGGGCATTAGGCACCGCGGAGCCCTGGGTCGCAAATGCTAACGTGATGGAACCAGCGAAGATGATTAAGCCAGCTGCACGTCGATCGAATGTCTTTAGAAAAGTCATGCGGATAACCTTGTCAGAAAGGGAGGAGGTGGCCCAAGCGGGCCACTTCCTAGGATCAATCCCAACGATGACGGCGCTGCTTAATCACTACCACCCGGTCGCGATTGCGCCAGCCGCGGTGCCATCCATGATCGCGGCGATATTCCGCGCGAGGGCCGCGGTAGCCGCGGTCATAGTCGCGGGACATTCCGTGATCCTCGCCGATGCGAACGCGCACGTCCTGCGCACTCGCAAAGGTCGGGGTAATTATGGTCGCCACGACGGCAGCGGCAAATGCGTAAGTTGATAACTTCATCTTCAAGCTCCCTTGTTCAACCGCGACGCCAACGGGATAAAGTGGCAATCGTTCCGCTGTAGCTGCAGTGATCCGCACAAGGCCAAAAAAAACTGCCCGCGGATGTGGACCCGGGGCAGTAGAGTGAACGAGGAACGAGTGTCTAGCGCCACAAGGCGGCGCCGGGCCTAACCTTCGATGATGTAGACGATTTCATGCGTCTGCGGTCGAAGGATAACGTAACGACCATTGACCAGAATGAAGTCGTATCCGCGCCATTCTGGATAGATTTCGATCACTCGCGTTGGGAGCGGGTGCACGCGCACTGTAGACGGTACCGTCACGCCTACTGAGATGTTGAAGTTCACATTGCGAACTTCCTCGACCTTTTCTTGCCGGATCGCACTAGTGATCTGCGTGCGCTTTTCAGCAGGAAGGGCAACGGTTGCAGACGTCGCGGCATTGCCCGTCGTAGAAGCGGAGCCGGCCTTGCCGTCGCCGGTCTTCGCGTCAGTGGCAGCCTTGGTATCAGTTGTCGACTTGGTGTCCGTCGCGGACTTCGCGCCCTTGGTGTCGGTGCGCTCTTGCGCAGAGGTCCCGGCTTTATCCGACGGAGCGACGGCAGGCTTATCCTGGGCGGTCGTTGCTGGTTTGGCAGGCGCGGCCTTCTGGTCGGAGGCGGCCTTGGCATCAGGTGCAGACCTGGAATCGGTCATCGACTTGCCGTCACTTGCCGTCCCCTTTGCAGCGGGCATGTTGGTCGAAGGAGCCTCGCCGGCCCGCGGTGCTGATGCGGCAGGTGCATCGCCGCCCTTTGATCCGCTCGCGCCGCCGCCCTGCGCCAGAGCGAAAGCAGTCGTGGCAATCAAGGCAATGGCCGCAGCCGATCCCATCAATCTCCTATTCATTTTATGACCTCCACTGTCGAGACCGCTCATTCGGTCTTGCGCAACAACAGCGAAAGCAGTTTCTTGGTTCCGTTCTTGGATGACGATTCCGGGTAAAAGAAGCAATACGGGTGGCGCCATATTCCAGAAGGCGCACTGATGCCAGTAGTTGTCTTCGTAACGCCGAGCTCAGGAACTCATCGCAACCCGGGAACTTGTGTCAACGGCCGCATGGTGCGGTCAAAGGAGAGCAATATGAAACGGATGATGATCGCCGGGGTCGCGGCCCTTTTGCTGACGGCGGGAAGTGGAGCGGCCGTGGCCGCTATGCCGCTAGCGCCGATGACAGCTTCGGGCGATGCGATCGAGATAAAGGGCGGCCACGGTCATGGTCATGGCCACATGCATCGTGGTGGACGCGGACATCATTACGGCTGGTCCCGCGGGCGCGGACATCATTACGGCTGGAGCCGCGGCCGCGGTCATCGTCATCATTGGTGATAAGTCCGGCGGACGCGATTAAGCGTCCGCCACTCGTTCCGCGCCTGGCCCACGCACGCAATGCAGCAGCGTTTCCGCAGTGAATTTCGCGCGGATCCGGCGACAGGCGTCGCGCCTCCCTAAGACTGTGGCGGCACTTTCTCCCATGTCATAGCAACGCTAGCCACTTGTCGATCCACGTCCTTAGGCTTTAGCCTGCGGCTGATGGGAGCTGTGCCGAAAGAAGTGGCCAAGACTTGATCGTGAAGAACTCTAATTTAAGCCCATCTCGACGGCTATACGGATAAGATCGGAGTGGTTCCGTGCGCCCAGCTTCTGCTTCAGTAGGGACGTGGTATTTGCTACCGTCTTGTAGGAGATGCCGAGCGCGTCGGCGACCTCAACGATCTTGTCGCCCCGGCCGAGGAGCCGAAGAATTTCCAGTTCCCGGGCCGACATGCTGGTGGCCGGATTTGCCCGGATAGCAGCGCCTGAGAACGTTACTGTCTTTGCGAGATGCGGAGAAATGAAGTTCTCACCCGCAGCCACTTTGCGTACTGCCTTGATGAGCAGGCGCGGATCGTCGCCCTTAGAGACATAGCCTTGGGCACCGAGCTCGATGGCTCGGACCACAAAGGCTGGATCGTCATTCATGCTGAACATGATAATACGCGCGTCGGGATCATCCTTGCGGATACGACGCATCAACTCGAAGCCGGAAAGATCCGGCAGATTGATGTCGATGATCGTCACGTCGGGCCGTTTAGATAGATAGGCGCGGTGCCCCGATTTCTCATCGACCGCCTCGTCGATGGATATTGTAGGGTCCGACGCAAACAGCGAACGGCAGCCCGACACCACGACGGGGTGGTCATCGACAATCAGGAGCTTCACAGGCTGTGCCATCGGCGGGACAATCTCGCAATTATGCTATGCATATTGGATTTCAACGCTTTGACCAGAGGAATGGTGCCGGGTTGACCAATTTAATGATTCCAATGTGGACGACTTTGTCGCTGCGTGCACGCATTTGCGTGCTGCTGGGCGGCATGTTTCTGAGCGCCCTGATTGCCGGCCTCGCTTTGCTATGGATTTTCTCCTCGGATCAAATTTTGGAGGAAAACGAGCCATCGGCGCGGTCGGCGATCACCGTCGCGGCGGGTTTGAACGCCGCTCTCGCGGCCTCCACAAGACCCGACGCAATCCTTGCGGCGTTCGTCGATCAGCTCGGTTCGACACCTGCGGACGCGATCCGGTTTCGCCGTGATGGCGAGGTGCATGCACCGGAGCAGGGCAAGACGTCCGGCAGGGTCCCGGAATGGTTCGTGAAAGCGCTGTTCGTGCCTGACCTTGCGCAGCATATTCCCGTCCTGGTCCAAGGTCGCCGGGTCGGCGATCTTATTTTCGAACCAGATCTCTCTGCGCAGATCTACGAGAAATGGATCGGCTTTCTCTCGCTTCTCGGGTCACTCGTCGGCATGGCATTGCTTGCCGGCCTCTTGTCGTTTGTGACGATTGGCGCAGCGCTGCAGCCCTTACGCGATCTCGCTGAGGGGCTGGCACGGCTCCGCACTGGTGACTTCTCGAAGAAAGTCGATTGTTCCGGCCCCCCTGAAGTTCGGGAAAGCTGCTTGTCCGTGAACGAGCTTGCTTTGACTCTCGGTCGCCTCAGTTCAGAGAACCGAAGTCTATTACGAAGGATGATCTCCATCCAAGATGAGGAGCGACGTGACATCTCGCGTGAGTTGCACGATGAACTTGGTCCGCTTCTGTTTGCTATCCGGGCTAACGTTACTGCTATGATCGACGACTGCGGCAGCGGCACCAACCGGTCCATGGGAGAGGAGCGTGTGCTGCAGGCGGTGGAGGCTTTGCAAATCGCCAACCGCCGCATTCTTGAGCGGCTGCGACCAATGCTCATCGAAGAGCTGGGTCTCGATGCTAGCATCCAAAAGCTTTTGCGTGACGTACACACGCAGGTGCCTGAAATGGCCGTGACATTCGAGATCGATCCCCGGATCGTCACGGCGGACAGTGTGGTCGCTCAGACCGTATACCGTTTGCTGCAGGAAGGCATCACCAACGTCCTGAAACATGCCGGTGCGTCTAAGATGAGCGTGAAGACCGAGGTGACGAACGAAGCTATTCTGGTCGAGGTTGCCGATAATGGTGCGAGGGCGCCCCTAGAGCCGAAATTCGGCCGGGGCCTGACGGGGATGCAGGAGCGCCTCCGCGCCTTAGAAGGAAAGTTTGACTACATCCGTGCCGACGGATGGACAACAATCCGGTGCAGCCTACCGCTGGCAGCGCCGGATTAGGTTGGACCGGCCGTCTTTGCCATCGGCGTGATCTCAAAACCGGCCAGCGAGAGAGCCGTGATCACTACCTTTGCAACGCAGGTCGCTTGTTCGCTCGTTATCGGCAATTTTTCTCCGTTGCGGTTCTCGATAGCACAAGTGCTAATAGCCTCGGCTATGATCGTCATTAGCTGGAAGTCATCCACCTCTAGCAACTCCTGAACAAAGCAACGACCTGCTTAAGTCTCTAGGAACGGCACGTTGAATAGACAGGGCTTGGGGCCTCCGATCTATTATTTGACGATGCGAAACGCCGCGTCCCGGGCACGTGGCGGGTCTTCCGGCTGACGATGATGCGCCATGCTGCGCAGTGAATCGGTGGGCCTCCAGCCCTTTGCGGAGGAGCTTTTTGTCGGAGAGCTGTCGCTTTCGCCGATGGCAAATAGAACTCCCAGCAGTACGGCGCCGACCCACACGAAATATTGAAATATGGGCAAGATGATCCTCCCACAAAGACGCATCGAACTGGTCGAGGCGGCCCTTTCGGCCCGCCTCGAAAAGCGCGCTTAGTCGATCACTTCGACAATACGATGGGTGCCCGGGTCGACCAGTACGGTCCGATCGTTGACCACCGTGTAGCGATAGGCAGTGGAACCGTACTCTCGCGGAACTTCATAATAGGTGACGTCGCTGTCGGGCAATACGGCACCGACGCGTAGCTCGCGGTCATACCGGTATGACGGGTGACGACGCTCGGTGACGTAGCTGTGGAAGCGGGGACGGTTGGCCTCGGAAATGCCGCCTGCCGTGGCGCCGGCGGCAGCGCCAACGGCGGCACCGACAGGGCCGCCGACGGCGCCACCGACGATTGCGCCGCCGACGGCTCCGCCCGCCGCTCCATTCTGAGCGAGGGCAGGCGAGAAGTAGGCCAGCGAAGCGATTGCAATGGCAGCCGTGGAAATGAATTTCATGATCGTCCTCCTGGTGTGTTGGCGGAGTGAAAACTGCCAACACTTAAGGTCGTTCCGTCGAATTGCCGCTTTATCCCGACATTTTCCGTCGACCGTGTGGAAGGCGGGGAAACGATTTCTAACCGAATGATCGGGGACCGCGCGCCAAGTTGGTACTCACCAATACATTGACTTATATGACCTATCATAACTATTGGATGTGATTCAGAAAACGTGGTGCTGACTATTATGAGCACTGGCAGAAATGGACGAGCGGGAAATCCTGGTATCTCGATTGCTGCCGAGGAGGAAGGCTGCATATAGAGAGCGGGGATTTGGACGCGTATCCGGCGTCGGAGGAATTGTTTGTCGACATCGCCGAGGCGGCTGACGCTCCATGCCGGGATTGACCGCTATGAGCTGGTGGAAGGTCAGATTTTCTGACGTTAGAAAATAGTGGGACCGATAGCCGACTAATGCATAACCGAACTATAAACAGAAATCCTAGGCGCGAAATGAACACAGACGATGGTGCGGACGAACACGTCATCTACCAAACGAGATTTCAGGGAAGGGTACTGGATTTCCGCGGGCGTCCCGTTTTCCTGAGATACGACTGCTGTGAGTTCGTCAAATGCCAGATACTGCTCGATGAGGGGACCACCAGCGTCGCTTTCACGTACTGCACGTTCGAAGATTGCAACATCGATGCAATCCAAGCCGACGAGCATCGAGGCGTGGTCGCTCGCGATAATATTTTCAAGCCGCCAATAGAAGATCGCAGGCTTAACTTAGAACGACGCTTAGCGTTGGCGCTCGCTGCGAGGGATGTGTCACGCGGACGAAGGTTCCCTTAATCGATCGATGTGCTCCTGAAATTGCAACAGAGGCGTGATGCCCACTCGCTAGCACTTCGGCAACGGGACCCATTGAGTGATCGATTCATGCGTGTCCCGCTTTCCGCTACGCGCGAAGGCGGCTGGGCACTGCCATTCGCTAAGGCGCGAGCCGCGCCGACATGTGCTGCAAGCGCGAGACGTCGTGGAGCGCTGGACAAGCGATTGCGCATCCTTGCGATTAGTCGCGTCGACTCTCGCTAATCGGAACCGCGATACCGTGACCGGTCGGCACAGCACCCGTCACCGATCGAAGTGACGGGTGCTGACGCGCGTCAGTTCTCTGTGCAGACCTTCATGGTCTTCATGCCGGTTTCGGCTTCCGTTCTGGTCTTGAACGTTCCGTTGTCGACAATCGTCGTTGTCGTGGTCGTTGGCTTCTTATCAACGATTGTGCACTTCTTGGTGGTGGCATCGCGCACCACGTAGTAGTCGCTGGAAACCGTCGTCGTTTGAGCGAAGGCCGAGGTACAAGCGAAAGCAGCTAGCGCTCCGGCGAGATAAAGTGTTTTCATGGCGTATCCTCCAATTGCAAAATTTGCGAGACGCAATCAATCAATCCGCGCAATTGCCGAAAGTTCCCGATCATGGTGTGGCGGTGAGTCAAACACAGGCACGCAAGCCGGCCATATGATCCGCCGTTACGGGAAAGAATGGCATAAGCAAGGGATGTCGCGCCGCTATCGTAGGTCCAGGCCTTTTTTCGGCAATCAATGGAACGCGTCAGCTAACAGCTTGTTGGAGGATCCCAAACACCAACCTATGAGGGACCTATGAAACGCGTTTCGACTATCTGTGTCGCCGCTCTCCTGATCTCGGGAGTAGCCCATGCCCAGAGCCCGGCGGCAAAAGATCGTCCGGGCAACAATGCCGTCAACAGCGAGCAGAAGAACTCCAATGCGCCGGTCGCCGGACGCAACTCCTTCACCGAGGGGCAGGCCAAGAGTGCCATCGAAAAGGCTGGCTACACGAACGTCACCGAACTGAAAAAAGACGACAACGGCGTATGGCGCGGCAAAGCGACCAAGGGTGGCTCGACCAGTGCGATCAGCGTCGATTTCCAGGGCAACGTCAACGCAGCAAAGTAACCGGAAGGTAATCTCATGACCGTGACCATTTCACGTTTGTACGACTCGTATACGGAAGCGCAGAAAGCTGTCGGAAGCCTTGAGGCCGCCGGCGTTCCTCATGGGGACATCAGTATCGTGGCCAACAACTCCGAGGGCTGGTTCGACGGCAAGAAGGACCGCGACGGTGATGGCGTCGATGATCGCGCCGAAGCAGCCGGCACCGGTGCCGGAATCGGTGCAGGGATCGGCGGCGCTGCGGGCCTTCTAGCCGGACTAGGGCTGCTTGCAATTCCTGGCCTTGGACCAGTTGTCGCGGCAGGATGGCTTGCCGCCACGGCAGTCGGCGCTGCCGCCGGAGCAGCAACCGGCGGCATTGTTGGTGCTCTGACCGAGGCTGGCGTCTCCAAGGAAGATGCACCGCTTTACGCGGAAGGCGTTCGCCGCGGCGGCACGTTGGTCTCGGCAAAGGTCAACGAGGCCGATCGCGCGCGCCTCGAGGCGCTGATGAGCCCATCGTCAGTCAATCTCAATGATCGCCGTGTGGCCTGGGAGAAGTCGGGCTGGAGCGGGTATGACCCGGCAAGCCCGCCCTACGATGCGGGGCAGGTGCGCAAGGAGCGCGAATTGTACGGTCGTTCCCGATAACAACGATGGCCCGCTTCGGCGGGCCATTTTTTTCACCGGAGGTCAAGCTCAGCAGTCAGGGCGGAGTGGTGTGGCGTGTCAGGCGGCCGATGCGAGACACCGGGCTACGCGACGGGGAATTATGAACAACCGGCGGGATAAATTGGCAGCACTAATGCGGATCAATGCAGCATCGTCGAAGCGCTGCGTCCGTCGTTGAAAGCTGATCTTGAGGGTTTTCGTGAGTCATCCGGCAGGGGGCGTCTTGGCTACCGCATTGAATGGTGACTTAGCGCCGTCGCACGGCGTGGACCGAGTGATTCAACGTCTATCGACAACCGGACAGCGCTATTTTTACTCGTCTATGGTCAGTTCGCGCGCCGTCGACTGGCATTTGACACCGGCCGAGCGCGGGTTGGGAAACGCCAGCGTTTAGTGAGGTAGAGTCGGGAAACACCGGCAATCAAGGCAAGCGCAGAGCGCTGAATGTTCCAGCTCGCGGAACTCGATGGTGCAGCGCGTGTTATTGCATATCACTCTGGCGTTTGGAGACACCTTGAACCGCAGACAACTTCTCGGCGCTTCGGCCGCTTTGCCATTGATGACGATTATCCCGCGCAGCGCCCGCGCAGCTCCCGGGCCTGTGCCGTTCGACGCCGCCGTGGTGCGGCAAATGGCGCGGGAAGCCGCCGCCAAGGCGTTCAAGGCGCCAGACAACAAGCTGCCCGACTCCCTCAAGGATCTGGACTACGACCGATACCGCGCGCTGCGCTTTAATCCGGAGAAGGCTTTGTGGCGCGGCGAGAAGCTGCCCTTCGAGGTGCAGTTCTTTCATCGTGGCTCGTTCTACACCAATCGCGTCGATATCTATGAAGTGGCCAATGGCCAGGCGACCCAAGTCCCTTATCAACCTGAGCATTTCTCCTTTGGCGCTACGCCGCCCCCGCCGGCCGGCGCCGACTTAGGCTTCGGCGGCTTCCGGCTGCATGCCCCGATCAACAAGCCCGATTACTATGACGAGGTCTGCGTTTTTCTCGGCGCCAGCTATTTCCGCGCGGTGGCCAAAGGCCAAGTATACGGCTTGTCCGCACGGGGCCTGTCCATCAACACCGGCGAGGCGGCCGGCGAGGAATTCCCACAGTTCAAGTCCTTCTGGATCGAGAAGCCGGCGTCCAACGCCAACTCGATCGTAGTGCATGCGTTGCTCGACAGTGAAAGTGCCGCGGCCGCCTATCGGTTCACCATCCGGCCAGGCGATACGACCATCTTCGATGTAGAAATGGTCATTTACCCGCGGGTGGAAATAAAAAACACTGGCCTCGCGGCGATCACGAGCATGTTCTTCTTCGGTCCGAACGACCGCAAGGAAGTGGACGATTTCCGCCCTGCCGTGCACGATTCCGACGGTCTGGCAATTTTCAACGGGCGAGGCGAGCAGCTCTGGCGACCCCTGCATAACCCGCGCGATCTGCAGATCAGCTCTTTCGGAGACCGAAATCCGCGCGGCTTTGGACTGATGCAACGGCAGAAGGACTTCTCCGACTACCAGGATCTCGAATCAAGTTTCGAACGGCGCCCCAGTCTCTGGGTGGAGCCGATTGGCGATTGGGGCGAGGGATCGGTGCAACTGCTGGAAATTCCGACCAAGGAAGAGATTCACGACAATATCGGTACCTTTTGGCGTCCGAAAAACCCGCTTCCAGCAAAGGGCGAACTCGCGTTTACCTACCGCCTGCATTGGGGGCCCGATCAACCGAAGCCGTCGGCGCTGGCGATCTTTTCACGCAGCGGCATCGGTGCGCGCGGGGACGATACCAAGCTATTTGTGCTCGATCTGATTGGCGACAAGCTCAAATCCATCGATCCCACCAAGATCAAAGGTGTTGTCACGGCCGAAAAGGCTGAAATCCGCAATATCGTAACACAGCGGAATCCGCAAAACGGCGGCTGGCGCCTGAGTTTCGAGATGCCGGTCAAGAGTAAGGCGCCGGTCGAATTGCGCGCTTCTTTGATGCAGGACGATCAGGCGATCTCCGAAGTTTGGGTCTATCGATGGACACCATGAATGTGAAGAAACAAATGCCGTTGGTTACCGTGCCTGCGGCTACGTTGCCGGCCGGCGCGGGCGAGAGGTTTCTACCGCCAGAGATGCCGTTGACGATGATATCGGATGGGCTCGCAGGGCCAGCTTCCTCCCAACGACGCGCGCAGTTCAGGCCCATGCCGACTGTTCTGCGGCGCGCTTACATCCTCCTCGGCACCGTGGCCCTGACCGCGGCCGGCGGCTACGAGATGTTCGAGGTGCTGAAGGTCGGCGGCGTGACCATCCTCGAAGGCATGGTACTGGCGCTCTTCGTACTGCTGTTCGCCTGGGTCGCGTTCTCGTTCATGTCGGCACTGGCCGGCTTCGTCCTACTGTTGATGCGCGCACGGGATCCGCTCGCCATAGAACCGCTTACGCCACTTGCGATGATCTCAAGCCGCAACGCGATGCTGTTACCGACCTATAACGAAGATCCCCATCAGATCACGGCGCGGTTGCGGGCGATGTGGGAATCTATATCGGAGACCGGTTACGCCGCGCAGTTCGACTGGTACGTGCTGAGTGACAGCACTGACCCTGCAATCTGGGTGGCCGAGGAAAAAGCCATTTTGAAACTGCGCCGCGAGACTGCCAGCGATCGCATCTTTTATCGCCATAGGATGCGCAACACCGCGCGCAAATCGGGAAATATTGAGGATTGGGTCAAGCGGTTCGGCGCTGGGTATGATCACATGATCATCCTGGACGCCGACAGCCTCATGACTGGTGACACGATCGTGCGCCTGGTCGCCGGCATGGAGCAGCATCCCGGCGTCGGTCTGATCCAGACGCTGCCTATCGTTGTCAATGCGCGGTCGCTATTCGCACGGATGCAGCAATTCGCTGGCAGGCTTTACGGCCCGGTAATCGCCTCCGGAATCGCTTGGTGGCACGGCTCGGAAGGCAATTACTGGGGACACAACGCCATCATCCGCGTGCGCGCCTTTGCAGAACATGCCAGCCTGCCCGAACTTCCCGGGCGCAAGCCGTTCGGCGGCCATATTCTCAGCCATGACTTCATTGAAGCAGCTTTCATGCGGCGCGCCGGATGGGCGATCCACATGGCACCGAAACTGGGCGGCAGTTTCGAGGAATGTCCGCCGTCGCTCCTCGATTTTGCAGCGCGCGACCGCCGATGGTGTCAGGGCAATCTGCAGCACCTGGCTGTGCTGGGAGCGCCACGGCTTCATTGGGTCTCGCGGTTGCATCTCCTGACCGGCATCGGTTCTTATTTAACTGCGCCGCTGTGGCTTATGTTTCTGGTGCTCGGGATTCTCATCTCGCTGCAGGCCCAGTTTGTGCGTCCGGAATATTTCGCAAAGGGGTTTTCGCTGTTTCCGCAGTGGCCAGCCCAAGATCCGGTTCGCGCGGCCTGGGTCTTCGCCGGCACGATGGGTCTTCTGATCGTACCAAAACTGCTTGCCTACGTTTTGCTGCTCACCCAGGCCGAAAATCGAGCGCGGTTCGGCGGCGGCTTTCTTGCTTTGTCCGGCATCATCGTCGAGACTTTGCTGTCCGGCCTGATCGCGCCAGTGATGATGATCTTCCAATCGTCGGCGGTCGGCGAGATTCTGCTTGGTCGGGATGCCGGCTGGCAGGTTCAGCGCCGCGACGACGGCGTTGTCCCGATCCGCGAAGTGGTCAGAAAGTACGCGGTACCGACCGTGTTCGGTGTACTGATGGCGATTAGCGCTTATGCGGTGTCGATACCGCTGTTCCTGTGGATGACGCCGGTAATCGTAGGTTTGTGGCTGTCGATGCCGCTGGCCATCGTGTCGTCGCGCGCGCTGCAGCCAGGCCAGCACGCCGGCTTATTCGCAACTCCCGAACAGAATCTACCGCCGAAAGTACTGACTCGCGCAAAAGAGTTGGCCTTGGCGGCACCGATCTACGGCGCAAGCTCGCTGCACGAATTGCGTAAGGACATGGATCTGTGCGCGGCCCATTTGAGATCGCTGGTTGATGAGCCACGCAGCCGTGGCCAGATCGATTCCGACCTCGCGATCGCGCGAGCAAAAATTGTAGAAGCTGAGGATTTTGACGAGGCCGTCAGTTTCTTCAGTACGCGCGAGACTTTTGCGGCGCTGAACAGTCGGATCGCGCTTCAGCAATTGGCTGCACTGCCCGACAAGGCACACGCCACGAAGTCAATCTGAGTAAGACCTGCCAAAATATAATACGGAAAAGTGCGCGAGCCCCCATATGACAGCCATCGCACCCGAGGTTTCGGCCTTTGTAATGACATTGCGAGAAAGAGGCGGCCCATTGGCCGCCTCGATTCACTTTGTGAAGTCGTGTCAGTCAATTTCGTCGATCACCACGCGCTCTCCGGGGTCGACCAGATAGGTGCGATTTTCGCGGTGGATGTAGCGGTAGTCGCGCAGTGAAGGAGCTTCTCGGTAAACGACGTCGGGAAATTCTTCAATCTCGACCGTTTCCGGTAGACGCTCGCCGCGGCGGATAACCGTCTTGGCCGTACTGCCGGTCGTTTGGCGCTCGGTTGTCCTTGTCTTGACGTGCTTGCGCACAACGTCCCGGTCCTTGTCGGTAAACGAGACCTTGGAGCGGGCCGGTGCAGGCGCGGCGGCCGTTGATCCACCGGAGCGCGGCAGCACAGTTACGATTTGCAAGGTCGAAGGTTCGACGATGACGATTTCGTCGCGCACCACAAAGAAGCTGTAGCCTCGATATTGCGGTACGACTTCGACGACCTCAGAGGGAAGCGTCTGCAGACGGGTGTCGCGGGGAACAGAGGTGCCCACGGTCAGGGAAAAATTAACGTTGTTAAGAGGCTGCACGTTGAGCCGAGAAATCGACTGGGTAACACGCGTGCGCTGCTGGTCATTGATATTGACGGAAGCATTGACGCTGGTCGATTGCGACTGCGCATTGTTGTTCGTCGAGGGAGCTTGCGCCGCGTTGTTAGAAGGAGACTGCGCCGTATTACTCGTTGTCGTTGGCTGCGCTGCAGCGTTAGCACCGCCGCTGGTCGGAGCCTGCATCTGGCCGCCGGCCGTTGCGGGCGGCGTGTTGGTCTGCGCCTGCGGGGGCTGCGATGTCGAAGACCCGGCCGCCGACGATGGAGCAGTCGTCTGCGCCTGCGAAGAGCTGGTGGATGTGCTTGGTGAGGTGGACGTGGACCGATCGTTGGTCGTATCGGGTGCCTTCTGAGTCGTAGGCGAAGAGGTGCTCGGGGACTGCGTTTGTTGTGTGCTAGGGGAGGTTGCTGTCGCGCTTGGCGACTGAGCAATTGCTGCGGTGGCGAACACCAAGCCGACCGCCGTGCTAAATAAGAAACGCGCCTTCATGATCAATTCCTCCATTTTTCGTAGTCATCGTGAACGAGGAAGACACACGGTAGTTCCGATGGAAGTCGGGAATAAGTGGCAAATTCTAATGACAAGGGGTCTCTTCTCGGTCGCGTAGGCATTGATGGCCGCGTGGCAGAGCCGGAGAGCGAGGGCCTGGTGCAATTGCACGGTGCCTGCTGATCTTAATGCGAGCTGCGGCATCGTTTTGCTCAACGCCGTCCCTGCGAGTTCAAGTCTGCTAACCGGCTCCCTCCTTGTATTCTCGCAAAATTCGCCGGACTGCTCCGGCAATCAAGCAACCATTGTAATTGGGGAGTACGTCAAGGCAGACACATGCTCGCGGCGCACCCGCGACGCTCGCAACGTGACGGGAACCGTATGGTGTTTTAGCGGGACCAAAATTATTTGTAGGCGGGACGCATTGCGGGCCTACCGGGAACGGCGTCTCAACGACTACCCGGCTTCGGAATTAGACGACCTTCAGCCGGTCCGCAGCGGGGTCGCAATTGCATACCTTTCCCACCACCAGTCGCTTGGAACAACGCTCAATTAGAGCTCTTGATCCCACGTCCTTGCATGCACGCAAACTCTTGCATAGACGAACTCGCCGCGCGGGCCTTTGGGTTGGCGCGGCTCCTTTATGTGATCGTAACGCTTTACAGAGCGCTAACCTGCGCGACTGGCGCCAGATGTGTCTGTAGCGGTCTTGGCGGGAACTTGACGCCGCTGTCCGCCGTTTAACACGCGAATCGAGGCTGTTATGGACGATCTTAAAAAAAACTCCGCAAGGTCGCAGCAAGAGTTCGATACTGGACCAAGCACCTCAAGGTTACGAAGGAGGAGTTGCAAAGCGTTGTCGAAAAAGTTGGCAACTCTGCCGCGACCGTGCGTAAAGAGCTCGCAATTTCATAACGGGAGGCGACCCTGACTACTGTCTCGCTCGCTGCGCTTCTTGATGAGTCCGTCGATATCGCTTTCGATTTTCTGCGGCGCTCGGGAGACTTGGAAGATGTTCGTGAGGCTAACCAGTTCCTCACATTTCACGTAGCCAGACTGATGCGAGAGGGCATCACGAGCCGCCTTCTGTTGTCCAATCGGGCTATCGCGGCATATCGATCCCGAGCGGCCAATGGCCCGCCAAGGGATGTCAAGCGCTCAGCGGGCTAGCGTGGAGTTTTACCGGTCCTACCTTCGCGCGTCGCCGAAGGTTTGACGCCGACTTGGCCTTCGCCAACTGGGAGATCCCCGGCTAAGTCCTCAGGCCAAGTCTGCGCTCATTCTGGCCGCAACGCTCGTTGGATGGGCCCTCATTCAACGTCGAGGCCAAGCTCACGCAACGCTCGGGCTGGCTCAACCGAACCGAATGCGTCTCGGCGCTCCTCGGGATCATAGCGTCCCAACCGAAATGGAGAGCGGCGACGCTTTTGTGCCGCAGTATCCGGAATCCTATCGCCCAGATGAGACAGGAATGCCGTTCGACGACGGGCCGAGGAAAGCTTCCGGCTCCGTGAAAAGTCAGCACAAACTAATTCGTTCCTCGGGAAGGATCGGCCCGGCGGCGGAGGGATTTCGCCGCCGGCCGCCTCACTGAACTCGGTGCGGAATGCCGCTCAGCTCGGCCAACAGCTTCTGCAAAGGCTGCCGGCTTGTGAAAATTGGATCAAATGGTTTCGTTCCGGCGGCGCTTCATCAAGCCCCCAATAACATAATGGAAGGCCCGGCCGCCTGAGGTTGAGGGACATGGTGAGCCGCCGAGCCCGGCGACAGCTTAAGGGATCATCCGCCAGCTGCCGGAAAGAACAAACTTCTTGGAATCCTTCCTGGGCCGACGGAAACCGGAGTGTATGACCTTGGAAGAACGACCATCGGCTCCTCAAATAATCAGATCTGATCGACAACGTTCCGGTCAACATCCGCCTAGCTTAGTGGGGCCGCTCATATTGCAATTGAGCGACCCCGTGCCACGCAATTGAAATGTTGCCGGTACGAACGACAAGTCCGGCAACGTCACGCGACACTTTTGACGCTAAGCCCTTCGTTCATGTTCACAACACAAGCCGCTCCTTAACCTAACTACTCAACCTTACCGGCGAAATTCGTTAGCTGCTTCTCACGGCTTGCGGAGCGGATTTCGCCATCGCCTGTCACCGGCGGCGCAGGGCACATCAGCTGAGTACAATCATAGGAGGCTCGGCGGCGTTGGGTTTTGGGGGTGGGGAAGCCGCCGAGCCCGGCCGACAGCACCACACAACTGCCGACCGCAGGAAAAAGCGGCAATAATAGATTTCGTTCCATCAAATAGCAGCCAATAAAATGGCCCGATGCTCAGCCGAATCCTTGAGCAGCGGGCCGACCGTCGCGTGTGCTTCCTGGGATCGCTCCGGCCGGGAAAATCTAGCATCAACACAAATGGAAACTCAATGACCCGCCTTTTAGCGGCAGCCTGGCTGTGCGTGCTCTCCGTCAGGCCTGCTGCTGCTCAGAACTTCCTCGAAGGCGTCGTATCCCTCAACCTCACCATGACCAAGGAGGAAACTGCATCGCTAGCCATACGGCGTAGGAGATGGCTATCACGGCCGCAGGACGGCCTCGGGCGAACGGTTCGACTTACGCCCTGGCGGCCGCACACCGCACCACGCGCTTCGGCAGCCACGTCACGATGATAACGCCAATGATCGGTCGGTAAAAGTTCGGATCACGGCTCGCGGCCCGTTTATCAAGGGTCGTTGCATCGATCTGTCTCGAGCAGCAGCCAATGCAATCGGCGTGGGTGGTATCGCGCGCGTCACCGTCCGGTAGCCCCACGAGCGGGTGACCCGGTCGTGTTTGCCTCCGGAACTTGCCCGGCTGTCGAACGGAGGCCGGGCTTTTTGTAATCCGTCGCGATGGAGTGTCTAATAGCCGGACAGGCACGGTGCCGACAGGGAGGTTGCAATGCGCGAGCAAAATCCATCCCGGACGATTAACTTTGGTCAGGCCATCGTTTTAATCGTTCTGTTCGCCATGCTGCTCTTCGCAATTGTCTGGTCGATGATGGCATGGACGTCAGCTGAGGACGCTGAGATGTCGATCCATGGTTGGATCGCCTTGGCGCTCGGGACGGTTTTCTCACTCGTTATTGGATGCGGCCTGATGGCCTTGATGTTCTACAGTAATAGAAGCGGCTACGACGACACGGCAAACACCGATTGGCGCAGCGAAAAAAAAACCGCCAGATGATGAAGTCGGGTAGGTACCCGCGATTAGCCTGCAGCCGCTCTTGCTCGGCGCCGGTGACCGGGCTTTTTATTCGACTAGCCTGATGACCCTCAGCGCGTTTGCGCGGTCAAGTGGCCCTAATTTGGCGGGCCGCATTTTTGGAAGGTGATCTGGCCAGCAGCATCAAATTCAAAGTCAGCCCGGATATTTGAGCCGTGGCAAACGTAAGTAATGGCAACGCCATCACGGGCCGGTTCGAGATTGTCCAAGTCCGCGGCCGGAGAATCTCTTAGGCGCTGCTCCCAATATGCACGTAAAGCCTCGCGACCATTTATCGTCGTGGCGCCGCCGCAACCACATTCGATCGTAGCGGCTTCGGCATAAAGGCCGAGAATACTTTCAAGGTCGCCTGAGCGATAAGCATCTAGCCAATCAACTACCGCGGCCATCGGGTCAAAGGACATTTTCTCACCTACTTGCCAAACGTATGCGTCTAACAAGCGATTTAGAAGCAGTCTAATGAATGCGTCCTGAATGGTTTATTCAGGGAAGTGGCCTGAAACCCACCGTGGACGGTATACGAGTATGTTAGTGGTGTTTGGTGATCGCCGTCCTCTTAGCACTTTGAAATCTGGGGATTGCTCCGATGGTCGGATCGACAGCACGAGCGAGCGCATTAACGATGCGCTAACCAAGCTCGATCAGCCTATCCAAGAATGCTGCGGCACCGGACTTGGAGCCGGCAGCCGCATCAGGATGCCGGCCGGTGTCATGCCCGGGCGGCTTTTTCGTCATTCGATCAATCGGATCACTTTGCGCCGATAGAGCCGATCCAGCGTGGCAACGAAGTCCCGATCGTCGAGCACGTCGATCAGCCGATCGACTGGATCAACGGCACTTCGCGAGCCCGGCCCGATGTAGTCTTTCAAAAGATTTCTGGCCGCGGTCACAGAACGTATTAGATGATCGATCTCATCTCGCTCACTCATTGGTCCCTCGCCAGCTTGGTCGCGCCACGCCGGCTCCTTCTTGCCCTAGTGATAGAAGGGTTCATCCATCGGAAAAGGTTTGCATCGAGCCAAGCCGAGCGAATATTTGCGGTCTAGAAACTGGCCCCCGACACCAACAGAACCGCGCCGATTACCATTAGGAGAATGCCCGGCCAGTTGGTTCCGAGCCCCAAGAATCTCATGCCCCGCCGCGGTGGCTCCAGAGTGTCGCGAACTGGCCGGGAGGAATCTGGGCCGCTAAGCGATCCCCGCCAAATAGCGGCGCGTGCCATGTACAAGACGCCGCCTAGGACTAGCAGCGCGCCAAGGCCCATCAGGAACATTCTCGCCTCCGCATTCATCGCTGACACACGCACGGACCGGGATTTTAAGAGCCGGCCGAATAATTCGTTCCGGGCTGGCCGATCGACAGGCGAGGCAGATTGCTGACGAAGTATACGCTAACAAAAAAAGCCCGCCGAAGCGGGCCTTTTCTCAATCAGAGAGAACCATACAGCTGGCGCTCTCTGCGCATCTCGTCCGCATCGAAGGTTTGCTCGCCGGATCGTAGCCAGTCCAGCCGCTTTTCTGCCAGGCGGGCTCCCTGGAAAGTAGAGAGCGAAGACGCTCATCGATGCAATACGTTTCATGTTCTTCACGAGCAGGGGGCCCGTCCAACTCGCACGTGCGAATGGTGTTCCAATCCCATCGCGCTCGATGGTGCGGTGCGATCCGACCAAGTGGCCAGCCAGATGATGTTTCCAATTGGTGAGCCGTGGAGGAACAGAGCAAGGCGAAGAGCTGTTATCAAGGGCAGATAGGAGTTACTGATGACACGTTCGATCCTTTTAATAGCTGCGGCAATCGTATTCTCCGGCACAGCCCTCGCGCAAAGCAGCGGAACGCTGGAGGAGCAGGCTGCGTGCCGTGCCAGCGTGAAGCGCTATTGCGCACAAGCGATTCAGGGCGGGGATATGATGGTGCTTTCCTGCCTTCAGCAGAATAGGCCGCGCATTTCGAAAGCATGTCGGCAAGTGTTATTGAAGCATGGCCAATAGGCGTGCTCAGGCGAAGGGCCCCGGCACTTGCTCCGGGGCCCCAGCTGTCCAGTAGAGTACATCCGTCCAACTGGGCAGTTAGTTCCCGCCGCCCGCGCCACCCCCGGCACCGCCGCCTGCGCCACCACCTGCGCCGCCTGCACCGCCCGCGCCGCCGCCGCTAGTGCGGCCTTGGTCAACGTTGTTCATTGAGTTGGCGCCACCGGCTTTTCCTGCAGCTGCGTTTGAACCGCTGAGAGAGCTGGCGTTGTTGCCGCGTTCCGAGCCAACTGCGCCGGTCGTCCGGTCCGACGTTGTTGGTGCAGTGGGCGAGCTCGGCGTCGTCTGGGCGAGCGCCGGCGCTGCAATAAGTGTCAGTGCTGCACTTGCAATAAGAAGTTTTCGCATGTCGTTTCCTCTCGTGACGCCCCAACCGAGAAATGCAAACTAACAAAACCTGTTCCCGAACGACTTCACTTTTAGATGGGAACAATTTCTGGTTCTCGCATTTCTCAGAATGCCTCGCATGAGTGTGTCTTCGTAAGGCGTTCAATTTTCTGGTTGCCTCGCCGCGGCGCCCCGAGCGCCGGGGGACCCTTGAAAGTAGCCTCTATGTTGAAGAGTCCGCGACGATCCATCCGACCGATTTACGGCTACGCGCTCGGCTTCATCTTGTTGCTGGGTCTCATTGGAGCCGCGGTCTCGGTCATCAGAAACGAAGGTAAGGCACCTGTCGATCAGCAAACCAAAACGGTGAAATAGCGTGCCTCAGCCGAAAAGGAGAAAGCAGGGACTCGTTAAAGCCGACGGATCGAAGTCGAGCGTCAGCCTTGAGCCTGAGTTTTGGAGCGCTTTAAAGGAAATTGCCATTGAACGAGGGACGAGCCCAGCAGCCCTTGTCAGACTGGTTGACCGCAATGGGCCTCAGGTGAACTTAACCTCGGCCGTCCGTCTGTTCGTCTTGCAGCATTTCAAAGCCAAAATAAAGGACGGGTCTCCCGCCTAACTTAGTCGGCAATTGGCAACGTTCGCATTGTGAATTCAATGCGGTCATCAGCAACCGGCCGGCAATGCTCAATCATCGTCATGTATGCCTCCGCTGGAAATCCGCGAAATAAGCGCGCGCTCGTTGTCTGGCGGCATGACGGGCCGGGTAAATGTCTCGCGGACGGCCCCACTGTTAAGTCGAAGCTTTTCACGTCGTGATCGAAGCCGTTCCCTCAACGACCGGGGCTTCGTTTACGATCCTCAACTGGCCATAGCCCCTCTGCAAATTCTCAGAGCGGCGATTTACATCGTCACGGTCAGGTATTTCAGGCATGCGGGTCGCGAAGCCCAGGGTGTAGTCCCATAGAAGCCGCAGGTCCATTTCCAGATGCCAGACCTTTCCGGGTTCGCATTCCAGTCTTGCTGAGCGATGGTGCCCACGTCTACGTCGCCGGACCAGATGTCCATGTCTCGAGCAGGGCGGAAGGGCGATGGCGGGAGAGTTCGGGCGGGCATCACAGCGCCTTCGTGGCGTGCCGCTGTCCGGGCGGCGCTATAGAATGGGACGCCCAAAGCAAAAGTCAAACTGGACGACGCTGAGGGATCTGCGGCGAAGCTGCGCTGGCGCGAATGGATGGGCCGCGTCGAAGCGGTGGTCTCTGCCTAGCGCGAGCCGGTCAACCGCGCCATGCTGGCGCGGGTCGTCGGCCGCGGCTGCAATCTCGATCTGATCATCGACGACATCCAGGCCGAGCTGCGCGGCCGCCCCCATGAGCTCGTGCCGGTCGCCGGCGGCTGGCAGCACCGCACTCGCAAACAGTTTGCCGATGCGATCCGCACAGCGATCGGTGCGAGCGAGCAGGATAGCGCGCTGTCGGCGAGCGAGATGCAGGTGCTGCTGTGCATTGCCTATTACCAGCCGATCACCCGCGGCGAGCTTGGGCAGTTCTTTGGCAAGGAGATCAGCCGCGACGTGACCGGACAACTGCGGAGGCTCGGCCTGATCGGCTCCGGACCGCGGGCGCCGCGGCCCGGCGCGCTGCACACCTATCTGATGACGAAGACGTTCCTGGCGCAGTTCGGATTCGATACGCTGCGCGACCTATCGGACATGCAGGCGCTCAAGGACGCCAGGCTGCTCAGCAAGGATGAGCTGTTCGCAGGGGACATCCTGCCGGGTGAAGGGAGCGATGATGAGTAGCCTGATGAACTCCTCAAAAAGGTCGAGGGCACGGCGTGCATCCCAGGTTTTTTTGCCCGGTCGGCAATCTTTGCCGGCGCGCCGCGACGTCCCGGATCCCCGCTGGGCTGACAATGGGCCGATTATGCCGACCGTCGGAAACTCGTCGACTTCCGCGCCGTCCAGTCGCTAGCATTCTGTCATAGTCGACACTGACACCAAACGAAAACTCCGCTTTATTCGCACATGCTGTTTATAAGGATCGCTGTGTTGACGGGAACCATTGATAGCACCCGTAGTTTAATCGACTTCACCGCACGGCCAAACGTAATTGCGGCTCATGTAGGCGATGGATCTTTTCTTCGCGTCGAGCTCTCATGGTTCAGGACTTAAAACGGCGGTGCGATTTTGGACGTGTGCGCCATCGGCAAGCTCCAACGATTCCGCGTGACTCCCGGCTATCGACGCGACCCGGTCGCGACACAACCACGGACCAAAGGGCCACATGATCGACGACCTCTGGTACAAGAACGCCGTCTTCTACTGCCTCTCCGTAGGCAGTTTCATGGATGCTGATGGCGACGGTTGCGGCGACTTCAAGGGCCTGACGCGCCGGCTCGACTACATTCACGGCCTCGGCATCACCGCGATCTGGCTGATGCCCTTCCAGCCCTCGCCCGGCAAGGACGACGGCTACGACATCTCCGACTACTACGGCGTCGATCCGCGCTACGGCACGCTAGGCGACTTCGTCGAATTCACCCATGGCTGCCACCAGCGCGGCATCCGCGTCATCATCGACCTCGTGGTCAATCACACCTCGGACCAGCACGCCTGGTTCAAGGACGCGCGCAGCGCCAGGGATTCGCGCTATCGCGACTGGTATGTGTGGTCGGACAAGAAGCCGCCCAATGCCAACAAGGGTATGGTGTTTCCCGGCGTGCAGAAATCGACCTGGACGCATGACACGACCTCGAAGTCCTGGTTCTTCCACCGGTTCTATGACTTCCAGCCGGACCTCAACACATCCAATCCCTATGTGCAGGCCGAGATCCTGAAGATCATGGGGTTCTGGCTGCAGCTTGGCGTCTCCGGCTTCCGCATGGATGCGGTGCCCTTCGTGATTGCCACCAAGGGACCGAAGGTCAACAAGCCCACCGAACAATACGACATGCTGCGCGCCTTCCGCGAATTCCTGCAATGGCGCAAGGGCGACGCCATCATTCTCGCCGAAGCCAATGTGCTGCCGGAAACCGACATGGAATATTTCGGCAGCGACGGCGACCGCATGCAGATGATGTTCAACTTTCACGTCAACCAGAACCTGTTCTATGCGCTGGCCTCCGGCGACGTGCGCCCACTGGCTGCGGCGATGAAGGTGACCAAGCCACGCCCGGCGACGGCGCAATGGGGCCTGTTCCTGCGCAATCATGACGAACTCGATCTCGGCCGGCTGACCGAGGAGCAACGCCAGACGGTGTTCGCGAAATTCGGCCCGGACAAGGACATGCAGCTTTACGATCGCGGCATCCGACGTCGGCTGGCGCCAATGCTCGGCGGCGACCGACGCAGGCTCGAGCTTGCTTACAGTCTGATGTACACGCTGCCGGGTACGCCGGTGCTGCGCTATGGCGACGAGATCGCCATGGGTGATGATCTCACGCTGCCTGAACGCAACTGCGCGCGGACGCCGATGCAATGGTCGAACGAACCCCGTGCCGGCTTCACCAAGAGCGAGAAGTCAAAGAATCCTGTGATCGACAAGGGCCCCTACGGCTACAATCACGTCAATGTCGCCAAGCAGCGCCGCGATCCCAATTCGATGCTGAACTGGACCGAGCGCATGATCCGGATGCGCAAGGAGGTCCCCGAAATTGGCTGGGGCGACTTCACCATCATCGCCACGCGCAACCCTGCCGTGCTGGCGATCCGCTACGACTGGCGCAACAACTCCGTGCTGTTCGTGCATAATCTCGACGAACAGCCACGCGAAGTGTCATTTGCACTCGGCCTCGATGGCAAGCAGGGCGACCACCTGATCAATCTTCTGACGGAAGACCATAACCGCGCCGATGCCCAGGGCAAGCACCACCTGATGCTGGAAGCATATGCCTATCGCTGGTACCGCGTCGGCGGTCTAGATTATCTGCTCCGGCGCAGTGACATCGACAGTGATACGGATGCGCATCCGGCGTGAGGGTGCCTGCGCCCGGATCGCGGGACCAAGCCTGCGGCCATCAGCAAGTACGCCGACATCAGCGGAAGGCAGATGAAGAAGCTTCGCTCTAAAACCTGGAGAGCGATACGACCTGGAACATGGACAGGCCTTCGCGCCAGTCTCTTGATAGAGTAGCCGCTGCGGCCCAGCTGAGGGAACATGCATCGAACCTGGCGATTAGCAGGCGCACCTACGCCAGGACGCTCCGCCTTATGAATACGAACATCGAGCCTTTCGCGATCGTCACCATTCCGGCATGCAACGAAGCCGACCGGATCGAGCGGTGTATCGCTGCGCTGGCCGTCCAGCGCGACCGTTTCGGCGCGCCCCTTGCCGCGGACGCGTTCGAGATCCTGGTGTTCGCCAACAATTGCACTGACGGTACCTCGGGAGTCGCCAGACGTTTCGCCGACTCGGTCCCGCAGAGGGTGGTGGTCATAGAGGAGGAATTGCCGTCGGAGATGGCCAACGCCGGCTGGGCGCGGAAGCGTGCAATGGACCTTGCGGCCGACCGCCTCGATGCGCTCGGCCCGGGCGGCGTAATTATGAGCACGGATGCCGATAGCTGCGTCGGCCCCGCGTGGCTTTCGTCTAACCTCCATGAGTTGGCGAACGGTGTGGAGTGCGTGGCAGGCTACATCGATGCAGAACCGCTCGAGATCGTTTCGCTTGGACGGGATTTCCTGTCCCGCGGTAGGCTCGAAGATACTTACCTCAGCCTTGCCGCGGAAATCATCGCGCGCTGTGATCCGCGAGCCCATGATCCCTGGCCGAACCATCGTGTCTCTTCGGGCGCGAGCCTGGCCGTAACCGTGGCGGCCTATCGGGCCATCGGAGGACTTCCTGCACGCGCTCTCGGCGAAGACGTCGCCCTTACGGCTGCGTTGGACGAGGCGGGATTCAAAGTTCGTCACTCGCTCGACGTCGTCGTCCAGACGTCCTGTCGGATCTTGGGGCGGGCGCCTGGCGGAGCGGCCGACACCATGCAACGCCGGCTCGCCGATTTGAATGCTCCTTGCGACGACGATCTTGAGCCCGCCTTGCAGATCGCCCGTCGCGCCATGTACCGATCGCTTTTCCGCCGGGCGTGGCAGAGTGCGCTCGAAGACGGTCCGATGTCCGCCCGGTTGTGCATTCCCTCCGACTTCGTTCGTCACCTCCGTGCCGAGGAGGCGACGCTTCGTGAGGCATGGGAAGCCGTATCGGGCAGAAGTCCTGTTCTCACGGTTCACCGGACGCTACGCCCCTCGGAGCTGCCTCGGCAGATCGCGATCGCCAGAATGATCGTCGCAAGCCTGAGGGCCGCCGCAATCACGCGGACAGCCGCTCCAGGCGGTAGACTTCATCGCGAAGGATCCGGCGAGCCGGAACTCGCTTGACGACGGCGTAGGCGAAAGCGTCGCTGGCCTCCGTTCCCCTCAGCGGATAGTCAGTCTCGCCCAGCCAGTGGCAGAGGACGATCTCTCCGTCGGGAGCGAGGACCCTGCAGCAGTTTTCGGCCACCGAAAGGAGATCGGCCCGGCTGAAGTAGTACAGCACTTCAGACAGCACGATGAGGTCGAAGGCGCCGTCCGGGAATTCGGTCGGCAGCACACATTCCTCGAAGGCGACGTTCGGCGGCGCGTCCTTTCGCGCAGCTTCCAGCGCCGTGCGGGACGCGTCGATCGCCAGCAGTTCTCCGCCTCGCTGCGCGAGCCTTGCCGTCAGGACCCCGATCGAGCAGCCAACTTCGAGGATACGATCGTAATGGGCGCGCGTAAGAGCCGACAGAGTGCGGTCATATTTCTCCCGCTCGTAGGCGCTGGTTCGGAATCCCCAGGGGTCGATATCCTGCCGGTACCGTTCCTCGAAGTATGAAGCGGGCAAACTCTCTATGTGCCTCGTCATCGGGAGACCTCGTAAACGTACTCGTGCTCGCCAAGGAACGGCGCCAACGTCTCTTCGGTGAACCGGAAGCCCGTTGGATCGTCTTCGATAAGCGTGGACATCTGCGAAGCGTGGGCCGCGATAGCACGGTGCTTGAGATCACGTTCTCCAGCGATATCCAGCCGGTGGCCCCGCGGGAAGCCTGGGACATCGTCGTCCTGATCGAGGTGCCACCCCCAGATGGGGTAGGCCCAGAGCCTGACAGCTGGGTTGGCGACTCCGGCCGCCTTGGCGATGGCAGCGGCCGCCTGATGATCGCAATGCGGATCCCGATCCCACGTCACAAACAAGGCCTTTGCGCCCGTCTCCTGAAGAAGGTCGGACACGGCGCGGACCGCCGCGTCGAACTGGGGTCCCTCCAGAGGGGCTTGCGTGTCGGGGAGGTCGAGATGGCGTACGAACGCCGGATGGAGGCCCAGAATTTCGCCTGCCGCCCTGACTTCCGCCTTCCGGAGATCGACCAGTCGTTCCGGAGGGTACTGGACCGACCGGGGGTGCGAACCCGCACCATCGGTCAAAACCACGACGTGAACCTTCTGGCCTGCTTGGCAGGCCTGAGCGATCAGACCGCCAAGACCTAACGTCTCGTCGTCCGGGTGGGGCGAGAGAATTAAGAAGGGCGCACCCTCCGTCAGCGCCTCGCGCGAGATGATAGGAAGCGCCTTCGTCACTTCGAGATATTCCGAAACCTTCACTAAAAGTCTCCTGCCGACCGCGACGAACTCAGAAAGACCTGAGCCCCATCGCTCATGGCGCGGTCCGGCACCGGTTGCCGCAGATACGTCGCCAGGTCGCGGCAGATGCGCTCAACGTCGTGAGGACGCACAAACGCCCGAAGCCCGATGCCCCTCTGGACGGTCTCCATGACAGTCAGGGCGGATCGTTCGACAACCATCCGGGTGAGGTTGGCGAAAGCCACGATGCTTTCTGGATCATCTTCGACCGCCAGACGGCGCGCGGCGTCCTCCACCCAAAAGCGCGCCGTCGTCGCGTCGGCGACACAAGTCGCAAGGCGCTCGAGCTGATACGCGTCTTCGCCCCTTGCTGAGGAATTAAGGTGCTCTCGGAACAGGTCGACTAGCCGTTCCGTTGCGCCGGTATGGACGGCGCAGAAGCGCCATGCGCCGCCCGAGAAGTGCGGCTGTCGCATGAAGTCGCCGGGAGCGCCGATCCGCTCACGATCCGTGATGCGTCGCCCGGTGAAGTCGACCGTCCCGGTCGCCGTCGCGCGCATGCCTTGCGCCTGCCAGCTGGACGTGTCGTGCGCATATCCGATCTCGAGGTCGAGCAGGCACATCTGCTGCCCCTCCGGTGCTGATGCGGTAACCAGGGGACGCGTCACGAACCCGGCGCCCGACGCCAGGATCTTGCGGCCTTTGAGGACGTTGCCATCCCGCTCCGGGGTGATCCTCAGGCCCTGCGCGTCGTCGGCGCCCCATACTGCGGACAGCGCACCATCACGCACGCTTCCCGCGAGACCTTCGATCTGCGCTTGTGTTCCGTAACGGCAGACCAGCCCCACCGCGTTGACGTGGCCCTCAAATATACGGGCAAGCGAGAGGTCCGCTGCGCCGAGTAGACGCAGGATGGTGCAGAGTTCGGCGCCGAAGCGCGGGTCCCAGAGACTGCTGCCGCCGAGCTCATGAGGCAGTGGGCTCATGGCCAATCCGCTGAAGCGGAAGTCCGTCCAGACGTCCGGTGCGATGTCAGCAGTTCTGTCCGTATCAAAGGCGCGGCTTGAGAGCTTCGCGGCGAAGGCCTGCGCATTCTCCAGCAGCTTATGACGTTCGGAAGGGGCGAGAATGGCGGTGTCCTCACGACAGTTGGCGAGCATGCGATGAAGTCCGCAGCGCACCGATAGTTCCGATCTGCTGGAACGACTCCCAATCTTGGCGTTGTCCTCGGGCACTCCTTTTGGACGAACTATATGGCGACCATCGAGCTGCAGCCACACAACGAGAACTCCCAGACGTGGCTGCTCGTCTGGGCCGAGCGTCAGGAGATCGTCGGACGCGTCCGACGGGGGGAGGATGGGTGGTTCCATATCACCGCTCACGGACCGCACTGGAGCCCCATGAAGAGTTTCGCCGGCGACAAGTTCGACGACCCGTCCGAGGCTCTGAAGCAGGCTCAGGCGTATTTCGGAAACCGGTAGGGCACTGTCCTACAATAAGCAGATAGGACAAAGGCCACGTCGTCATGGGCGATGCGGCCTTTCTTTTTAAGCATTATCTAGTCGATCGTTCGAAGGACCAACCGCACATGCGAAGGGCCGTAGGCGCCAGCGGGCCGCGGCCATCCTAATGCGGTTTGAATAAACTCACGACGAAGTCGTCGCCGACAAGGCGAAACGACGCTAGGTCCGTTCCAGTCCGGTCCATTTCCTCGATTGGAATCCGTAATGGACCGCCGCCAAGCCGCTTCAACATGACGATCAGCAACTGATCTTTGAAACGATCGACGAGACCATCGCCGTTAAGTCTCGGATCACTTCCTAGTGCAGTCTTCATGAAACGCTCCGCGGCCGCTTAACGGCCTTTGCTGGTGAATCGTGGGCAAAGACGCTGCCTCCAAAGAGATCCAAGCGAGTCATCGCCCAGGCGCAAGCACGCCGGAAAAGGTCGTTAGATAGCCAAGGCTCAAGGCGCGGAGAGCTAGGCGACCTTGATCGTTGAGACTGCGAAAGCGAGTTCAAGCGTCCGGCGACTTCACTGTATGACCAAGTGAAAATTGTTAGCGTTGTTCCCAAGATGTACCGCTGACATTGGTCCATCCACCGAGCAGAGCCGCCTGCCATGCAAATTATTACTACTGCCGCGGCGGCAATCAGGCCGACAGCGTCAACGTCACCAAGATCCGAAGTCCCGCCCCATTAAGGCGATCCGCTGGGCCCGCTGGCGTCCCGTTGCCGACCGCCGGCCGCAAGATGAGCGCAACCGGGCAGGCCGTGAAGGAGGAAGCGAGGCCTAGTCCTTCGCCGCCTTTGCTAGGATAGCCCGTGCCTGCTCCAAAATCCGACGTGCAATTTCAAGCTTGGCCACCTGCTCGGCGTCTATCCCGGGGATTGTGGTTCCGTCCCTTGTGACCATGGCAAACACTTCCACGCTGATGAACGCGAAAACAGTTTGATCTTCAAAAGCACGTTCCAAAGCTGGCGCGAAACGGCGCCGCGGCCCTCAAGGACAACGAACAAGGCGGCAAGCAAGACGATCTGCAACGTGGAGTCTGACAGAAGGGACATGGCGCCCTTACTACGTTCATTTCGCAGATGCGTTCCAATCTAAATTGCGTTCTCAACATTCCGCATTTAGATAAAATTACGGCCACGCAATCGAAGGCATCGTCGCATCGCGAACCCATGAGGGACCTTCGCCTTGCTCCATCGGCTCTCGCCATGGCAGGCAAAGTGTCATAAGCCGATGAGGCTGACGCTAGTCAAGACAGGTGGGCGTAAGATCCGGTGCATTGTTTGTGGTTCAATTTAATAGAGCGCCCTTCGATCTTTGGTGAAGGGCTGTCTGTAAGGCACTACTCAGCTCATGAAGCTCGTAAGGTTTTCGCAACAGCAAAAATTCAGAGCCCAGTTTCCGCGCTGCCTCACTGTAGCCCGTTGCGAGAACGACGGGGATGTTCGGGTAATTCTGCCTAAGATGGCGGGCCAGGCCGAGACCATCCATTTTTCCAGGCATCACGACATCGCTGAAAACGAGGTCGATGCCGTCGTGCTCGATCTCGCGCAATGCGGACTCCGCGTCCGGTACGCATTTCACGCGATATCCCAACTCTTCCAGAAATACGGCGCTGGCGGTGGCAACATCCGGATTGTCTTCAACAAGAAGGACATTGCCGGCGCCTTTGGCCAGAACCTCTGCTTCGTGCGCACCTGCATGGCCTTCGCCACGCGGAAGCCGAATGGTGATTTCCGTACCAGCGCCGAGCTTGCTTTGGATTTCGACACGACCGCCGGCCTGGTTGGCAAAGCCATGCACCTGTGAGAGTCCCAATCCTGTTCCTTTGCCGACGGGTTTGGTCGTGAAAAACGGATCGAACACCTTCGCAATGACGTCCTCGGGAATACCTGCGCCGGTATCAGCCACCTTGATCTGCACGTACTCGCCTTTATCCTCTCCATCCCTGACCCGGTAATTTGCTGCCGTAATCGTCAAGGTGCCCCCGTCGGGCATGGCGTCACGAGAGTTGATGCTGAGATTGATGAGTGCAGTTTCGAGTTCGGTTGGATCCGCGAAGATTGGCCAAACTCCGGCCGGTACGGAGATTTCGAGCTTGATCGCGCTACCCAGAACGGTAGCCAAGACCTCGCGTACAGCTTGCACGGTCTCTTCAAGATTGAGCAGCGTCGGAGCGACTTGCTGACGCCGCGCAAACGTCAGCAACTGACGAGTAAGTGCCGCGCCGCGACGAACGCTTGCCTCAATCGCTCCTGCTGCCTCGATCACGCGGGGGACAATGGCATGCCGTTTGATCAGCCGAACGTTACCCGTGATTGCCATAAGGAGGTTGTTGAAGTCATGAGCCACTCCGCCCGTCAGCTGACCGAGCGCATCCATTTTCTGCGCTTCCGCCAGCTGCTTTTGCATACGTTCAAGCTGCTGTGCTGCTTGACGTCGCTCTGTGATGTCGCGCGTAATCTTGGCAAATCCGATCAGCTCGCCTGCGTCATTGCGGACGGGATCAATGACCACACTCGCCCAAAAGAACGTGCCGTCTTTGCGGACGCGTAAGCCTTCTTCTTCGTAACGGCCCTTTTCACGTGCAATGCTGAGAGCACGCGCTGGTTTTCCAGCGTCCCGGTCGCCGGGGGTATAAAAGCGCGAAAAGTGCTGACCGATAATCTCGTCAGGAAGATAGCCTTTGATCCGCTGACCGCCGAGGTTCCAGCTGGTGACATGACCTTCCGGATCAAGCATGTATAACGCATAGTCCGTGACATTGCTCACCAACAGGCGAAAAAGATTTTCGCTTTCGCTCAATGCGGAGCGGGCTTGCATCCGTTCGGTGATGTCCCGCGTGATCTTGGCAAAGCCGACAAGGACATCGTTTTCATAGATGGCGTCGATAACCACGGAGGCGAAAAACCGCGTACCGTCTTTCCGCATCCGCCAGCCTTCCGCTTCGAAGCGCTTATTCCGGCGTGCGGCCTCCAATGCGGTGGCGGGAAGTCCGGCTTCGCGATCCTCCGGCGGATAGAACACCGAGAAGTGCTGGCCCACGATTTCGTCGGCGCCATACCCTTTGATCGTCTCGGCGCCTGCATTCCAGTTTGATACGACGCCGTTGGGGTCGAGCAGATAAATCGCATAATCTGTGACGCCTTGAACGAGAAGTCGGAAGGCGCGTTCGCTTTCTAAAAGATCGCGGTCGTTTTTTGTTTTTGGCATCATTCACTTTCCGCGAACCAATCCCTCTGGTAGAGGCGATAACTGCCATCGTTTAGCGGCACGGGAGTCGCAGGTCAGAGTAGGCTCCCCCACATACGCGGCACAAGAACACTTTTACCGTCAGATTTGGAACCAAAGTTTGCTTTAAGGATTATCTCTGCCTTCTCAGATTAGCCGCTCGTTACGGCGATAAATTCAAATTTCTAGAAGAGGGCAAGGCGGCCGGCCGGAGGATCGCCTAAGCCGCGACCTTGTGCGGGCGCGGGCTCTGTCGGTGAGGATCAGGCTTGGGTCTGAGAACGGCGCTCAGTTCAGCTAGTTGGTCTGAAGGGCGGCCCGCTCGCAGTGCCTTTTGCTGCACGGACAAATCTGTTGTGCCGTCCCCAACGGGACGATTCGCCGTCGATAATCGCTGACTTGGTTTTTAAATGCCACGCGTCGGTTGCGATCTTCTTAAAGCGTCCCCGCCAGTCGTGAAGAAGTAAGGCGATGCTCCCTTGGCCCAACATTCTCGGCGCTGTAGCCCTGCCGTTGCTACCCGGCAGAGCGCTTATTCTGCGTGACGCCGGCTCGCGCGAACCGCCCGACCAGGTTTTCAAGGCGCAACGGGAATGATCTTGGACCGGGAAGAACCGTCTTGCCCGGAACAATACTCATAGTGAGTGCTTGTGCAACGACCCGATGAGGACGCGCCATGACCGATCAAGAGACGCCATGTGTAAGTGACCAATGGTCTGATCTGAAGGCCACCGTGGCGGATGGTGTCAAAGCCGTCGCATCAACAATAGGAGAAGCAATCGAGGAAGGCAAAAAGCCCGGAAAGCCGCTCGACATACTAAGCAAGCTTACGCGTGAAGCTCCGCTCGGTATGTTGTTGGCAGCATTTCTCATTGGCCGGGCACTGGCACGGCGGCAATGATTAGGCCGGTTGCCTTTTGAGATCGTCGAGCGTGACGCTTTTGGGAAACATGAATCTAGCAGTGGCTCGTGACCGACAGTTATTCCGGAGGACACTATGGGTTTAGCAACTTATGCCGTCATCGAATCTAACGATGGCTGGGGCGTTCTGCACGATGGAGACGTGGAAGGGAAATTCCTGACCAAAGAGTCTGCTTTCGAAGCAGCCGTGGCTGCAGCGTCTCTTGCGATCCGCCAGGGACACGAAGTCCATGTCAGCGCCCCGAGCAGCGAAGCCGGAAACAAGACAGCGCTTGGCGGTCCAACAAATTGACGGGGGCTCAAGCTGCGTGAAAGGATATGAATTGGGACGAGATGATGATGGCGCCGAAGTAAAGTCAGCGCGCAAAGCACGCGGCGCCGAGCCAGGGCCGTCGGTTCGCAACGTTTTAATTTGGAGCCTTGGCTTAGTTGTGGCCGCTTTTGCCGTTGTATATTTCCTGTTTTTCAAAACCTAGCCGACCGTCAGCTGGTGGCGACGTACCCGCTTGGAGACGCCGATCAGGTTGCCGCCTGTTACTTAGAAACGACTTACATTCCTTCCTCTTTTGAGGTTGAGCGTCCTGTTCGCATGGTGGCCGTTCCGATGGCCCTGCCATCGCTCCAAACGTGGCGGAGCTTTTGCTGTCATAGCCGTTGGTATGCAGTAGCCGGATGAACTCGTCCATCGAGGCATTAACTGTTGGTACGCTCGGCAGCTTCCGGTGTGAGGGTGCGGCCAAAAAGCCGGCTGATGGATTCGCGAAAAGCCATGCGAGTCCCCTTTTTTCGTGACAGCGCTTTGCTGCGCGGACGAGAGAAAGGTTCATTCGGGAGCGACAGTCCTAACGGAATATTCTTGGACGGGGAACTGGTCGCATAGTGGCGTCTTAAGCGCACAAGCAATTATAGCGATCGATGCGCTCGCCTGCATGACTGTACCAAAGCGATTCGCCGCCGCAATTATCCGTTTTTGAGGAGAGGCCGATGCCCCGATACTCTGAAGAACAGATCCGAGAGTACGCTCACAAACTTTGGGAAAGGGAAGGTCGCCCGGAAGGTAAGGCCGATGACTTCTGGCACCAGGCCAAAAGCGAGCTCGAAAGCGATGCGCCTGGCGACGAAGACCTGAAACCGATGCCAGAGTAGGAAAAAGCGCTGCCCAAGCGCCCCTTCGTCATTGGGCGGGCGATGTCGCCACCGGCGGAACGCTGCATCCAATCAAGCGTTTTCGATTGGCACTTATCTAGGAGCTGGTTCATGCCCCATTCTTATCCCGCGCCTCCGTTTGCTTCCCAGAAACAACCGATGCCCGGCCGAACGGAGGCCATGCAGCCTCGTCCCGATCATGGCGAGAGCAGCTACAAGGGGGGTGGTCGATTGCAGGGCATGAGAGCGGTAATTACCGGTGGCGACAGCGGGATCGGCCGCGCTGTCGCGTTGGCCTACGCACGCGAAGGTGCCGACGTCTTGATTTCTTATCTCGATGAGACCGAGGATGCCCTCGAAGCTAAAGCTTTAATCGAGCGCGAAGGCCGCAAGGCCATAATGGTCCCAGGTGACATCCAGCATCGGCGCCATTGCGACGTGATTATCGATAAGGCGGTAAGGGAATTGGGCGGGATCGACATCCTCGTTAACAACGCCGCGCATCAAGCGACCTTCAAGGACATCGGCGACATTTCCGATGACGAGTGGGATTTGACGTTTAGGACAAATATCTATGCAATGTTCTACCTGACAAGGGCCGCCGTGCCTCACATGAAGCCCGGAAGTGCGATCATCAATACCGCGTCGGTCAATTCGGATATGCCGAACCCCACCTTGCTGGCCTATGCAACGACGAAGGGGGCCATTCAGAATTTCACCGGCGGCTTGGCGCAGATGTTGGCCGATAAGGGCATCCGCGCAAACGCGGTGGCACCGGGACCGATTTGGACGCCGCTCATTCCATCCACTATGCCAGACGAAGCCGTTAGAAATTTCGGCAAGCAGACGCCGATGCAACGTCCCGGACAGCCCGCAGAGCTTGCAACCGCCTACGTGATGCTCGCAGATCCACTCTCAAGCTACGTTTCCGGGGCCACGATCGCCGTTACAGGCGGTAAACCGTTCATCTAAGCGGATCGGGCGTTTCGCTACCAAGCAGTGGGGTCTCATCGTTGTCCAGCATTTTGCCGTGGGTGGGAGGCCTCTCCGCTGTTCTGACTTCGCTGTCGTACCTTCCACAGGTCCGGAAAGCATTACCGCGGGGCTCGACCAACGATCTGTCGCTCAAGATGCTTGTGGTGCTGACATCGGGCCTCGGTCTCTGGATCGCATACGGTCTGCTCAAGGGCGACTGGATCATCGTTCTGGCGAATAGCATCGGCTGCGCTTTAACAGCGACCGTGCTCGGCTGTAAAATACGAGACATTCGCGGGGAGGACTCTGCATAGGGAGAGGAACCTGGCTGCATGATCAGGGTTTAGAGTGCCTGTTATCTAGGTGTCATACGGAGATGCCATGCGGCCAATAATGGTACCACCCACTCTCCTTGATCGCGAGGTCGCAGCAACCGCCGTTCGGCACGCACATGCCGCAAGCGAACAAGTGGCCGAAGCTCTGACGTGGGGCGCGGACGAGCATGTTCTCGTTGTTGCTGCAGCGGCCTTCTGGCTCCTGTCGCGTAGCGGCTCCCCCCGGAAGCGAACTGTCGGTACGCATTTTCTGGCGGCCTCGGTGGCCACGGCCGTTGTGCCGCATGCACTGAAGCATGTTTTCAATCAACGTCGACCGGATAGGCTCACGATTCTTGGCCATCTACACGGAGTACCGATCTCAGGCCGCCCGAATGATGCGTTCCCCTCGGGGCACGCGATGCATATGGGGGCTCTCGCGAGCGCAGCATCCTCATTCGATCGGCCGTATCGCGAGCTGACCTGGACGGCTGCGGTCGGTATCTCGCTGACGAGGATCTATGTTCTCGCGCACTGGACGAGCGATGTGGTCGCGGGCTTCGCCAGCGGATATCTGATTGATCGGCTATTGAGACGCTGGACCGGCTACGGCAATGGGACGACGACGCCATGACGGATTACGCCGTCCGATTTTTCGTTGGAGGGGCAGTCGTCTCGATATTCGCGCTGCTCGGAGACGTGTTACGGCCTAAGTCCTTCGCGGGACTCTTCGGCGCCGCGCCATCGGTGGCCCTGGTTTCGCTCGCGCTCGCAATCTCCAGGCACGGACCGGACTACGTCTCTACGCTGGCTGCTTCGATGATGGCCGGCGCGACCGCTCTTCTCGTGCTCAGCTTCGTGACGTGCCGTTTACTCAAACGCACGGGGTTGTCAGTTCTATCTGTTACCCTGCTCGGGTTTCCCCTGTGGCTGGTAGTCGCGTTTGGCCTCTATGGGATGGTGGGCTGAATGCTTGTTCGAGCCTCATTCTCGTCGTTGAGCGATGGTCGCTGGTACGAATACATCGTCCGGTTCCTGCTGGGCGGAGCATCGACTGCAATAACTGGCCTGATCGGCACACGTTGGGGTCCGGGCGTCGGAGGTCTGTTCCTGGCATTTCCAGCCATGCTCTGCGCCAGTGCCACGCTGGTCGAGGCGCACGAAAGGCGCCGCAAAAGGGAAATTGGCCTGCAGGGCAAGAGACGTGGTGAAGACGCCGCTGCGCTCGAGGCCGCTGGAGCGGCTCTGGGAAGCATGGGCCTCGTTGCGTTCGCTCTCACAGTCTTCCTCGTAAATGCCGCGGCTCCCTGGAGCAGCTTGGCGCTGGCAGCTCTGGTATGGGCGGCGACCGCAGGTTCTTGCTGGTGGACTTACAAGAGACTTCGCAGGACGTGGACCTGAGATGGGCGAGCTCCGATCAAGAATAGACACCAGTCGGGCAGTGCACTTGTGTCTGGACATGCAGAGGCTGTTCGGTCCCGAAGGGCCTTGGCCGACACCTTGGCTCGAACGTGTCATGCCGGCGGTGGAAAGCCTCGTCCAACGTGACCCGGCACGGACTGTCTTTACGCGCTTTATTCCCCCGGCGTCGCCCGAGCATGCAAATGGGATGTGGCAGAGCTACTTCCGAAAATGGCGGTTGGTCACGCGCGAACGTCTGGACCCACACCTCCTCGAGCTTATGCCGCCTTTGCAGCGACATGTCCCACCGGCGATTGTCTTCGACAAGTCTGCGTATTCTGCGTTCTCGAACGGAAGGCTTCACGATATTCTGCAAGACGGTAACGTCAATACCTTGATTGTGAGCGGCGCGGAGACTGACGTCTGCGTTCTCTCAACCATCTTGAGTGCTGTTGATCTGGGCTATCGCATCGTCGTTGCGCAAGATGCGATGTGCAGCTCAGCTGACGAAACTCACGATGCCTTACTTGGCTTGTACGCCCGGCGTTTCGACCTACAGATCGAACTGGCAGATTGTGCCGAGATCCTTGAAAGATGGTCGCGGGCTTGAATGCAGTCAGGGCTAGGCTGGGCGGGCGAAGTGTTTGGCGCGCGCCACCGGCGCGGGCGACCAAGACCCACAAAAAGGAGACCCCGATCATCGGGGTCTCCTTCTGGTTGGCATCACGCGCTAGTTGCCGCCGCCGGCACCACCACCTGCGCCACCACCACCACCACCGCCGCCCGAAGTGCGACCTTCGGCAGAGCTGTTAGACCCGGTAGTTCCAGTCGCTGCATTCGATCCACTAAGGGAGCTGGCATTGTTGCCAGTCTGCGATCCTGCAGCGTGCGGCGCCGCGTGTGGAGTGCTCGAGGTCGGGCGATCGACTGCCGTCCCCGTACTGGTAGTGCCTGGCTGTGTAACGCCGTTGCCTGCGGAATTGACCTGAGGCGCGCTCGGATTTGCACCGCTCTGTGCGAATGCGGCAGGAGCAGTCATCAGTGCCGCTGCCGCAACTGCTATCAACGTCTTCTTCATATCGTCCTCGTTCGTTGTCATGCCCCGAGCTGGATGAATTAACTTGCTCGCTTGTTGTTCCTGGCGGGAATCGCGCAACAGTGGAACAATACTCGCTTCTCCTTCACCCATTTGCCCGCGGCGGTTCCCCGACAGCATCCTGGCGGCCTTCCGACGGCGCGCGTGAGACGCCAGAAGCGGGAAGGTTGGCCTCGCCGATCGGTGCGGGCAAGCCGACCTGAGGGCGGAAGAAAACGGAACATCCTACGATTAGAATGGTTCTGATGGCGAACGCATAGCGAGGCGCCCCGTGAACCAGATCTCACATCATCCACAGATCCCAATTTTCCTGACGATCAACGGAACGTTGCACGAACTCAAAGTAGAGCCGTGGGTGACGCTGCTGGACCTGTTGCGCGAGCGCCTCTCGCTCACCGGGACTAAGAAGGGATGCGATCAGGGACAATGCGGCGCCTGTACCGTGCTCGTCGATGGCAAACGCGTCAATTCGTGCCTGGCACTCGCGGTGTCGCGCGACGGCGCCGAGATCACCACTATCGAAGGGCTGGCCGAGAATGGCGAACTGCATCCGCTGCAGGTCGCCTTCATCGAGCGCGACGCGTTTCAATGCGGCTACTGTACGCCTGGCCAAATTTGCTCAGCGGCGGGTCTGCTGGCGGAAGGCCACACCCGTAGTCGGGCCGAGATACGCGAGCATATGAGCGGCAATCTGTGCCGCTGCGGCGCCTATACCAATATCGCCGACGCGGTCGAGGACGTGCTGATGCCGCGCATCGCGGCGAAGGAGGCCGCCGAATGAACCGGTTCGAATATATCCGCCCGGCCACAGTGGCCGATGCCATCGCGGCGCTGAATGAACCTGCAGCGCGCGCGCTGGCGGGTGGCACCAATCTCGTCGACCTCATGAAATATGATGTGGCGCAGCCGTCGCGGCTGGTCGACATCAACCGGCTTCCGCTCAAATCGATCGAAATCACTCCCAGTGGAGCGCTGCGCATCGGCGCGCTGGTCACCAATACCGATCTGGCGTGGCATCGAGACGTTCGGGAAAAGTGGCCGATACTGTCAAGCGCCATTCTTGCCGGCGCATCGCCGCAATTGCGAAACGCAGCTACAGCCGGGGGAAACCTGATGCAGCGAACCCGCTGTTATTATTTTTATGATCCGTCGACAGCCTGCAACAAGCGACAGCCCGGAAGTGGCTGCTCCGCCATTGGCGGCGTCAATCGCATTCACGCCATTCTCGGCGCCAGCGATAGCTGCATTGCAGTCCATCCGTCGGACATGTGCGTCGCGATGGCTGCACTCGATGCATCCGTCGAAGTCGAGGGGCCGGACGGCAAGCGATCGATTCCGATGTCTGGTTTCCACCGCCTCCCCGGCGGAGAGCCCGAACGCGACAACACGCTGAAGGGCGGCGAGCTCATTACATCGATCATTATCCCCAAGCCCGACTTCGGTGCCCATCACACCTATCTCAAGATCCGGGACCGGCTCTCCTATGCCTTCGCGCTGATCTCCGTCGCCGCCGCGCTGCGTGTGGAGGAGGGCATCATCCAGGACGTCCGGATCGCGCTCGGCGGGGTCGCGCATAAGCCGTGGCGGGATTTTGACGCAGAAAGATCGCTGAAAGGCGAGCGAGTCGGGACCCAGAGCTTTAAGCAGGTCGCTGATTTCATTCTTCGTGATGCGAAGGGGGAGGGCGACAACGACTTCAAGATCGAGCTTGCTCGCCGCGCTATCGTTCGTGCGCTGGAGCAGGCGGCTGCGGGCACACCGCAGGATCAGGCCGACAAATCGATTCACTAGAAAGTTAACGGGACCATCGCATGTCAGTTGGTGAAATCACGCATATCGGACGTCCGACCAACCGGGTCGACGGTAAACTGAAGGTGACCGGCCAAGCGCACTACGCGGCGGAGTATCCTGCTGACGATCTGCTCTATGGCTACATCGTTGGTAGTACGATCGCCGCTGGACGGATCGCGGCGATGGACTTGGATGCAGCAAGGCAGTTTCCAGGCGTCGTCGAAATCTTCACGCACGAAAATCGCAGCAAGGCGGCATGGCTTGATCGTAGCTGGCGGGACGAAGTCGCGCCTCCTGGCCATCCGTTCCGGCCGCTGAATTCGGACCGTATCCTGTTTGACGGTCAGCCGGTCGCGTTGATTGTCGCCGAAACGTTCGAGGCCGCGCGCGATGCGGCCTCCCTGGTTCGCATTGCCTATGATGTCGATGCGCATTGTACCGAGCTTGAGGCGAAGCGGGCAGAGGCCTATGTGCCTCCGAAGAAGCGTAGCGGTATTCCGCCGCCACCGGACCCGCGCGGCGATGCCGAGCAGGCGTTTCAAAATGCGCCCGTCAAGATCAGCCGCGATTACCGGATCAATGCCGAGCACCACAATCCGATGGAGATGTTCGCCACCACCTGCGTGTTCGAGGGCGACGGCAAGCTGACGATCTATGACAAGACGCAGGGTTCCCAGAATGCGCAGGGCTATGTCACCTCAGTGTTCGGCCTGCGCAGCAAGGATGTCCGCCTGGTCAATCAATATGTGGGCGGGGCATTCGGCGCCGGCTTGCGGCCGCAGCACCAATTGTTCTTCGCCGTCATGGCCAGTCTCGCACTCGAACGCTCGGTGCGGGTGTCGCTGACGCGTGCTCAGATGTTTCATATCGGCTACCGGCCGGACAGTTACCACACCGTCTCGCTCGCCGCCGATCGCGATGGGCGGCTGCAGTCGATCATGCATGATGCCGTTGCCTCGACCTCCCGTTACGAGGATTATCAGGAGGCTGTCGTCAATTGGTCGGGCATGATGTATCACTGCGACAACGTCAAGCTGACCTATCAGCTTGCCAAGCTCGATACGGCCACGCCGTGTGACATGCGCGCACCCGGCGCAGCCATCGGCGTGACAGCGCTCGAATGCGCGCTCGATGAACTTTCATACGAACTCGGTATCGGTCCGCTCGAAATTCGGCGGATCAATTTCGCCTCGAAGGACGAAAACACCAACAAGCAGTTCACATCCAAGGCGCTTCTGGAATGCTACAGCGAGGGCGCTGCGGCATTTGGATGGGAGAAGCGAAGCCCCAAGCCGCGTGCCATGAAGGAGGGTCGCGAGCTGATTGGATGGGGCGTCTCAACGGGAATGTGGGACGCCTTCCTGCAGAAGGCCCAGGCCACTGCGACTCTCAAGGTGGACGGGACGCTGGAGGTGGCAACGGCGGCGTCCGATATTGGCACTGGGACCTGGACAATCCTGACGCAGATCGGCGCCGAAGCGTTCGGATTACCACTCGAAGACGTTCAGGCCAGGATCGGCGATTCGACTCTGCCGATGTCGCCGGTCGAAGGAGGTTCGTGGACCGCAGCGTCGAACGGCTCGGCAGTTCAGGCCGCATGTGAGGCGGTCAAGCATTCTCTGTTCAAGCAAGCCAGGAAGATGGCCAATTCGCCTCTTGCGGATGCAAGTTTCGAAGAAGTCGAGGTTCGGGATCGACGCATCTTCCGGAAGGATGATCCGGCGCGCGGGCTTTCCGTTTTCGAAGTCATGCACGCCGCCGAACTCACGGAAATCACCGAGCAGGGCAAAGTCAGCCCGAACCTGCGGCAGATGCTGAAATATATCAGCTACACGAATTCCGCCGTGTTCGCGGAAGTGCGCGTGGATGAAGATCTGGGGGTCGTTCGCGTGACGCGCGTCGTGTGCGCGGCGGCGGCGGGCAAGATCCTTAATCCCAAGACGGCCCGCAGCCAGATCCTAGGCGGTGTGGTGATGGGAATCGGCATGGCGCTTCACGAGGAAGCCATGACGGATCATCGCCTCGGCAAGATTATGAATGCCAATCTCGGCGAATATCACGTTCCGGCCCATGCCGACATCGAGGATATTGAAGTAATCTTCGTCGATGAAAAGGACGACAAGGTCAGCCCTCTTGGCGTCAAGGGCCTGGGCGAGATCGGCATCGTGGGAACCGCGTCTGCCGTCGCTAATGCGATCTTTCACGCAACTGGTGCGCGGGTGCGTGATTTTCCCATCACGATTGACAAGATTTTGAATGCTCCACGACCGTCCTGAGTTCGTCTCGTACAGACCCAACGGTGGCATACGCCGATGGAGCTCCACGGCTTTGGAGCCCGGGCCGCTGCATGACTGAGCTAAATGTCCGTAAGCCTCGGATCGGGAGAGCGCGTGAAGATTGCGACCTTCAACGTGAACAACATTAACAAGCGACTGCCCAATCTGCTGGCGTGGTTGAAATCGTCCAAGCCGGATGTGGCCTGTCTTCAGGAGTTGAAGGCCGCCAATTCCGAATTCCCGGAAAGTGCGTTGCGTAAGGCGGGCTATTTTGCCGAGTGGGTTGGGCAGAAGACTTGGAATGGCGTCGCAATCCTCGCTAGAGAATCCAAGATCGTGGTAACGCGCAGGCGGTTGCCTGGTGACGAGAGCGACGAGCAAAGCCGATACATCGAGGCTGCCGTCGACGGCGTTCTCGTTGGCTGCGTCTACGCACCCAACGGCAATCCGCAGCCGGGACCGAAGTTCGATTACAAGCTCACCTGGCTGAAGCGTCTGAACGTCCACGCCGGCAAGCTGCTCAAGTCCGGTGCTCCTGCCGTTATCGCCGGCGACTTCAACATCGTGCCAACGCCCTTCGACATCTACCCGACCAAGTCGTGGGACAAGGATGCGCTCGTGCAGCCGGAAAGTAGGGCGGCGTTCGGCAAGCTCCTCAAGAAAGGGTGGATCGATGCACTGCGCGAACAGCATCCGGATGAGCCGATGTATACGTTCTGGTCGTATTGGCGGAACCGCTACGAGCGTGACGCTGGCCTTCGCATTGACCATCTGCTTCTCAGTCCTGCGCTGAGCCCGCGGCTTGCGCAGGCCGGTGTCGACCGAAAGGTGCGCGGCAAGCTGGATCCAAGCGACCATGCTCCAGCGTGGATAGTGCTGAAGTAGCGCTACGCCTTACTTTTTTGCTTTCCGATCGACCCGGACGTCGCGGAATTCCTCGGGCCCTTTGAGCAGGCGCCGCTTCCGACTGGCCTGATCGTCCGCACTGGCGCCCTTGTCCGTCAGCTTGTCGATTGCGCCGGCGGCCATCTCACTGGCACGGGCTCTATGAGCGACGTTCTTTCTGCGAGACGGTTTAACGGTAAGGCCCAGTTCGACAAGGCGGCGCACAGCTTCTGAGAGTTTCGGAGCGTCCGGCTGAAACTCGGCCCAATGAACAATCCTGCCGCGTAGTTCGTCTGCGGCGCGAAAGCCGAGCATTGGCGTTCGGCCGGTCGCAGGTCGGCCTTTTGATTTTTGCTTTGCTACTGTCGTTTTCTTCATAAGATAATGTTTAGCATAAATGCCAAACCGCGAGAAGTTGGAACTCTGCGTCATGTTATTGAGTTGCGATCTCCGAGGGCACGCTGTTTTAGCGGACTTTCCCCCTGCGCCTTGCTAAACAGTGTGAGAGCGGCCGACCGCCGCATGATGGCGAGGAAGCCGTGGCGAAAGAACTGACAGCGTCCGAACAGGCCCTGCGCGATCGGGAAAGCGAACTCGCGGAGGTCCAACGGATCGCGAAAGTCGGCGGTGTGATCGTCGACCTGCGCGATGGATTTCAGAACCGACGATCACCTGAATATCTCGCCATACACGGGTTACCCCCTGAAGCTGCAAACGAGACACATGAAGACTGGGTCGCCAGGCTTCATCCGGACGACCGGGAGCGCGCTGAGCGGCAATTTCTGGACCTTCTGAAAAGCGATGCGGAACGTTATTCTTCGGAGTATCGCATCATTCGGCCCAGCGACGGGGAAATTCGCTGGATCGTAGCAGAGGCGCGTATCGAGCGTGATCCAGAAGGCCGACCGCTGCGGATGATCGGCGCTCATATCGATATCACGGAACGTGCGATCGCCAGAGAGGCGCTACGCGAGAGTGAAGAGCGGTTCCGATTGATCGCCGACAGTGCGCCAGTCCCGATGTGGGTGACACGTCTTGATCGGACGCGGTCCTTCGCAAACAAAGCCTACATGGAATTTCTTGGCCTTGAATATGAAGAAGCGTTGGCTTTCGATTGGAGGACCATCCTTCACCCGGACGATATGGCGCGCGTCGTGCGCGAGAGCATTGCAGGTGAGGCATCCCTAAAGCCGTTCGTGCTGGAAAGCAGATATCGACGTGCGGATGGCGTGTGGCGTTGGGTCAGATCCGAATCGCAACCCCGATGGGACCCGGCGGGTAAGCATATCGGCTTTATTGGGGTTGCCCACGACATCACGATTGCAAAAGAAGCAGAGATCGAACTGCGTGGGTTGAATGAGGTGCTTGAACGGCGGGTTGAAGAGCGAACCGCGCAACTTCATACCCACGAGGCTCATTTACGAGCCATTTTGGAGACGACCAACCAGTATCAGGGATTGCTCGCGCTCGATGGTACGCTCGTTTTCGCCAATGCGGTCGCACTTGCCGCCATCGCGGTCGAAGCGAAGACAGTGCTCGGGATGCCGTTCTGGGATACGCCCTGGTTTGCTGCGACGCCCCGTATGCCCGAACGAGTTCTCAGCGCGTTTAAAACCGCACTGAGCGGCGATGCGTGGCGCGCCGAAGTTCAATTGAACCTATCCGGCGCGGGGCGGCATCTCGACCTCGCCATGCGCCCAGTATTTGGAAGTGGAGGTAGGATTACAGCCGTCTTGGCAGAGGCCGTCGATGTGACCGAGCGTCGCCGGAACGAGGACGCTCTGCGCCAGGCTCAGAAGATGGAGGCGGTCGGACAACTCACCGGAGGCGTGGCGCACGACTTCAATAATCTCCTGACGATTATCAGGTCAGCCACAGATTTTCTTCGTCGGCGCGATCTTCCCGAGGAGAGACGAGGGCGGTATATCGACGCGATTTCCGATACAGTTGACCGTGCGGCCAAGCTGACCGGACAGTTGCTTGCATTCGCTCGCCGACAGCCGCTTGCTCCGCGCGTCTTCAATGTTTGTACGCAGGTCGCGAGCGTGGCGAATCTGATCCGACCACTGGTCGGCGGCCGAATTCAGATTGATCTGGAAGTTCAGACTGCCGACCAGTTCGCCATGGCCGATATAACGCAGTTCGAAACCGCGTTGGTCAATCTCGCTGTTAATGCACGCGACGCCATGAACGGCGAAGGGCGCCTCGTCATTGGTGTCGCGGCAGTGGGTTCGATCCCGGGGATGCGTTCTCATCCTTTGAGGGAGGGCGACTTCATCGCGGTTTCCGTAACTGACTCTGGCGTCGGCATAGCTAGCGAGTACCTGGATGCGATCTTCGAACCATTTTTCACGACCAAGGACGTGGGAAAAGGAACGGGCCTCGGCTTGAGTCAGGCCTTCGGGTTCGCCAAACAGACGGGCGGCGAGATCGGCGTCAGCAGCACGCTTGGAGCGGGCGCGACGTTCACAATTTATCTGCCGCGGGCCGAAACTGGCGCCGAAGTCGAAAGCAGCGCGCCGCCATTAGCAAGCGCAGCGACAAGCGGGCGGGGGCACCGCGTTCTTGTTGTCGAGGATAATACGGATGTCGGGGGATTCTCGACAGAGCTTCTGCAGGATCTCGGATACGCAACCGACTGGGTGACGTCAGCTTCCGCGGCACTGGACGTTCTAGCCAAGGATGAATTCGCATTCGACCTCGTGTTTTCGGACGTCATCATGCCCGGCATGAACGGGGTGGAGATGGCCACGATTATCCGCGACCAATACCCTGGATTGCCGGTCGTTCTGACAAGTGGCTACAGCCACGTTCTAGCCGAAAACGCCCATACAGGCTTTGAACTCATCCAGAAGCCGTATTCGGTTGAGCTTTTGTCGCGCACGCTGCGCAAGGCGATCACTGATCGACGGACTGAATCGGCTTAGCGCTGCTAGATTGGTAATTGGAACTGGGATTGCGCGTCGTCCCCCTTCGTCTGAAGTGTCGATAGCGAAACACCGAGAAGCCGCACGGCTTTCGGCAGTGGCATCGAGCGTTCGAGAAGCGATGCCGCGACCCGTTCGAGGTTTGATACGGCTGTCGGCATTGATTGGCTTCGTGACATGATCTCGAAGTCAGTGAACCTCACCTTCAGCGTGACGGTTCGCCCGCGGTTCCCTGTGTTCGCACAGTGTTGCCACACTTTGTCGACGAGGGGCTGCAGCGCGGCAATCATGGGGTCGAACTCGGTGAGGTCGTCGAAGAAAGTGTTCTCGGCGCCGATAGATTTCCGCATGCGGTTGGCGCGGACAGGACGCTCGTCGATGCCGCGTGATATCCAGTAGTAATAGGTCCCGGCTTTGCCGAAGTGCGCCTCCAGGAATGTCAGCGACTGGTTCCGGATGTCGAGGCCAGTCTGGATACCCAATGGGCCTTTATTCATCGCGTAGGAGTGGAGGGAACAAGAGCGGTCGCATTACTTAACCTTCATCGCTGCTTGGATTTTGGCTAATAATCAGTGATGAGAGCATAGCTCCAGCCTGAAATGGGAGCGCAATATGTGTACCAAGTGCATCGGACTGGAAGATCAGATCGCCCGATATCTTGGTTTTGCCAGGGGCGTAGACGCTTTGACGAGGGGGCGCATCTACGATCTGGTTTTGCATCTCCAGAATGATAAAGAAGCGATTGTACACGGCCAGGATGCTCTTCGGCCGCGGCTTCTTATGCTCACCTTGCCTGCACGCTTCTCGTTAGTTTATCTGACCGCCACGAGAAGAGCTTGGCGGGCCGGTTCGGGGATTGCCACGAGGCTGTTATTGGGGGCCCGACGCGGAACGAGTCAGGCAGCGCCACGTTCGACTGAAAAGGGCTTCATGAACAGATTGGCTTTGGTTCAATGCAAAAGATTATAATGATCAGCGCTACAGCGCTTCTCCTCGTCGGTGCCACGATGTCGTCGGCGTCCGCCGAAAAGTCCCGCCGGCACCACACTCAGCAGGGCGTCACCTCCGGTCAAGGCATGACCACCGGTACCGGCCGCACATATACTGGCGGCAATACCGCTCTGAAGGGCAACAGCGGCAATTCGGGGCAAGGGGACAACTCGCTGGGCAACATCAAGGGCGGCAACATCGGCGCCGGCAAGTAGCATTTCGGAGGGACCATGAGCAAAGAAAATCCCAAAGATGATCCCCGCACGGAGTCAGATTGGGCTCCGACGAAACAGACCGACAAGCCCTGGAAAGGCGTGCCGGAAAAGGAACAGTTTGCTCAGGACCGGGAAAAGCCGGACCTTGAAAAGTGGAAAAGGACCGACACTCATTGACGTTGCGGCGGACGTGCATCGATCTTTTCGATGGGTCGACGATTGAGCCGTCCGAGCAATATGCTCGGGCGGCTTCTTTGCGAAAATGGTTTCGCGTCTTATGGATGGATGTCCGCTAAACGGCGGCGTCGATCCTCTCCTACGGTCTGGCCCACGGCTCGGACACGTATGGGTGCTTCCGGCAACGGCATTCGCGACGTCTTCGGTGGGGGACCGTCATCCTCATCAAGGGATCGGAGAGCTGCGAGAATATCACCAATCCTAACAGTCTCATGGGAGCCTGGAATTTGGCGTAGCCATGGCTTCCCTTCGACAGTAAACGCATCCGATGCCCAAGCGGCTAGGATGCATCGCTTTTGCAGCGTGTCTAAGAAGGGATTGGCAAGAACCTCCCGCGGGTGCGAGAAGGTGCTGGCGAGTAGAGAATTTGCGTGGATTTCATTCATCGACATGGCAGCGCTTGTCATGCTGGGCCTCCTAACTCCTTTCGTTTAAAGGCGATTATCGATGTAGATTTTCGCTGCTTTCGGTCAAGGGGTGACGCTAAAATTTTCGGGGCGCTTCTCAGACTGGCGGGCGCTGTCTTAGTGTCGCACGGGAAACTAACAAGGGAGAGAAAAAATGGATTGGAACAGGGTCGAAGGAAATTGGAAACAGATGAAGGGCAAGGTCAAGGAGCGGTGGGGCAAGCTCACTGACGATGACCTCGACGTCATCAACGGCAAACGGGAGCAACTCGAGGGTCGTCTTCAAGAGCGTTATGGCTACGCCAAGGACCAGACCACGAAGGAAGTCGACGACTGGTATGGACGTCAGAGTTGGTAATCAGAACGTACTTCGCTCCAAAGTTGTTCCACGTTCACTTTTCGAGAACAGGATTGAGCGAGTTGCCTCAATCTAACGGCTGATGGATTTGCGGTCGGAGTTAACGCAGGATGACAGCGACCGAATCTTGACCCCAGAAGCCTCGCTTCGGTCGGCCCGGCGGTAGAGCGACCTACCCGCCAGGCCTTTAAGCAACAATGTTCCCTAACGTTGCTGTTCGAGCAACCAAGACAACACCCTCCAGTATCGACAAGCCGGTCAGGCCCGACGCGCACTTGCCTAGCTCCCAAGGACGTTAATCTTCGATCGCAGGCTTCTGCTGCCTCAACTTGCGCGTTGAGCCTCGGTCGAGGACATTTCGGAAGTCTGACATGGAAGGCACCAGACGCGATTACATCGCCAGCATGTTGGAGACGACGCCGTGGGTGGCAAGGATCCGGGTGGCAAAACGGCGAAGGTGCACCGCAAAAAAACATTGAGATCCGCTCTCGGTAATTCGTCTCAAATGAGACGATGTCACCTCCTGGCTTGTGGTTCCATCCCGAGGAACCGTTGGAGGAACCGACATGAATGAGCGTCAGCTGATAACCCGCGCATGGCAAGATGCGGACTTGGAGAAGCTCAAACAGTTACATGCAGAGGGGGCTACGCTACTACGAGCATGTGCGGCTATGAAGCGACCAATGGCTTCCGTCAAAAAACGTGCTCGTGAACTTGGCCTGCATTTCGCAAGTGTTCGAGAAGTTCGGCGAGAGATCAGCGCTCGCGAGCAAACCCAATGACAGTTATTGGGTCTTCAGCGCCGAAATGCCCAAAGTGCAATCGCAAGATGACGTCATCTGAAAAGGGAGATTTGGAGTTTAGATGCGCGAGGTGCGAGGTCGATCCGATGGAGCGCAGCAAGGGCTGGCTTTCGAGCGAGTTGAAGCCACCGTCAAGATGACTAGGATGCTGAGCGCAGCCGAACAGGTTCAGCCGCGTAGGAGGCTACAATCGACCCTCTAGTCGTCCTTATAAACAAACTGAAAGAGCACTCGCACCTGAGCCAAGAGGACCTTTTGGAGATCCGCCGGCTGCCGTGCTCTGTCCGCGAATTGGATAGTCATGAGGACTTCATTCGGCAAGGCGATCGACCCAAGGTGTCCGCAATCGTCGTCGAAGGAATGCTGGCTCGCTATCATCTCCTGCCGAACGGCGCACGCCAGTATTTGTCCTTTCATCTCGCTGGCGACATGCCGGATTCACAGTGTCTTTTCATCGAGGTGATGGATCATGCCGTCTGCGCGATCGGCAAGGCCGTCGTCGCCTCGGTCCCGCATCGGGACTTGATGAAGTTATTCGATAGTAGACCAAAGGTTGGCGCTGCAATCTGGCGTGAAACCCTGATCGACGCAGCCATCTTCCGTGAAGCGATCACGAACAATAGCGCGCGGTCCGCCCCTGCCCGCATGGCTCATCTCTTCTGCGAACTCTTCTACCGATCGCGGGCTTCCGGCTTAACGCGTGACGATACGTGTATTCTGCCGATAGGTCTTAATCAGCTGGGAGAGGCTCTCGGGCTGTCGCTAGCTACCGTAAACCGCGCTTTGGCCAACCTTCGAGACACCGATCTTGCCGACCTCAAGAGCGGGTCTCTCACCATCAGAAATTGGGCGGGTCTGGCGGACTGCGGCGAGTTCAATCCTCGCTACTTGCATCTGCGACGCGAGCCGTTCTGACATCGCGAATGTCAACGAACAGCACAATGGCGGCACCTATGCCAATCTCAAGACCGCTGTCGAGTTTGTAGAGAGGCTGCACAACGCGATCACGGTTCTTAGCATCTCGCAAGCTCCCTTGTTCTGTGTGAGCCAAATCAGAACACCAGAAGATCGTCCTTCGGTAGGAAGGCTTCACTGGATCTTCCGATTTCCGGCCTCCGTCAGTTTGACCTGGTCGTCCACGATTTCGACGAGGCCCATCTCCAGGAGTTCGCTGAGTTGGTGTTCCGTGATCGGGGACAGCTTCAGCCGGCCGCCACCGATATCGCGGAGCGTCCAGTCGAGCTCGAAATCGTCTCTCCAGTATTTCATCTGGTGGGACCGTCGCCGGCAGAGGTTGAAAAATTAGAAGCTCGCCGGATCGTCCGCGCGGCCTTTCACTATCTAATTCCGAAAACCAACGTAGAGACCAATCATGGTGATGGCCGATACCAAGATGAAGCAAAAAAGCCCCCACGCGATAATCGTGGCTTCATCTGGGGTATTCCGATTGGTCTTCTGAAGAACGTTCAATGGTCTCTCCCTGTAATCTCTATCGTCAACGCTCGCATTTTGAAGCGAACTTGTGCAAAGCGTAGCGACGGTAGATCGCAGGGTCCAGAATGAATTGATGGTGCGCTGCAGCGCGGCGCGTCACAGCGGGTTGCCCATTTCGGTAGCCGCCGTAAGCACCGCAGCTCCCATTGAAGGAACTAAAACACCAAATGCACGATATAGGAGAAAACAAAGGAGGTCGTCATGTTGATGGAAGATGGAATTGCCGGACGGCCAGTCGCCAGCGCACCGCCATTGGTCGCGCAGATGGTCGACAAGCGAACAATTCTTGAGATGGAGATAGCCCTTACCAAAGCGTGCGAGGTCTTGCCGCGCGAGTTGGACAACCACAAGAACCGCTGTTTCGTCGCCAAGAAAATACTGAAGCGCGTGAATGCGGGTGAGCGCACGTTCGGCGGCATGGTGTCCGCGGGGATGGCGGCGGTGGAGACGCTACGGCGCAGGCAAGAGCAGGTTTGACGGCGTTTCCTGAACAATCATTCAGGAAATTTATCCTGAGACGACGGAACGGCCCCTATAGTCGCGCATTCAATCTCCGCTCATCAAAGGAGAAGATAATGCGCAAAGTTCTTTTGGCTATCGCTGCCTTCGCTACCATCGGCATCGCTGTTCCTGCCGCTACTTCACAGGCTGATGCTCAGACCGTAGTGGTGCGGCATGGCGGCGGCCATCACGGCGGCTACCATCGCGGTCATCGTGCCAACAAGGTTGTTATCGTGAAGCGCGGTCATGGTCACATGCATCGTGGAATCCACCACGGCCATCGCTGAACGCGTTGCTCTTCAAAACAAAAGGCTCCCTCCCGGGGGCCTTTTTCGTTGGGCGCTATCAAGGGTAACTGAACAAAGGCCATCGCGTTTTGGAAAGAAGAGCGCAGCTCCTCATCGGAACTTAAGTTCCAGCGGTCTGTTGGGCTGGCGTGATAAGCCGCCCCAGCTCACCAGGGCTACTGGAGGAAATTTCCCATGGCCAAAAAGCCGAAGCTTCTTGCCGACCTTTTCCATGACACGCTCAAGGATGTCTATTTCGCCGAGAAGAAGATTCTCGCCACGCTGCCGAAGATGGCAAAAGCCGCACAATCGAAAGAACTCAAGGCCGCCTTTCTGAAGCATCAGAAGGAGACCGTTGGTCAGATCAAGCGGCTCGAAGGCGTGTTCAAGATATTCGGCAAGAAGCCGACCGCCAAGAAGTGTGAAGCCATCATGGGTATTACCAAGGAAGGCGCAGAGATCATGACCGAATACAAGGGCATGCCTGCTCTCGATGCCGGCCTTGCTGCTGCGGCACAGGCGGTGGAGCACTATGAGATCTCCCGCTACGGAACGCTGGCGACCTGGGCGAAGGAGCTGGGGATGCCTGAAGCTGTCTCGCTTCTCGATGCCACGTTGAAGGAAGAGAAGGCCACCGACGTTGCGTTGACCGCGCTGGCCAAATCTGTCGTCAACGTCGAAGCAGAGCAAGATCTCTAAGGCTAAATGTCCGGCTCCGTCACTGGAGCCGGACTACGTAAGTCCTCCCACCCGTCGAAGAAACCTTTAGCGCAACAGTGGCTTATGTTTTCGCTGAAATGGAGAGCGAAAATGCGCCAAGGTACGTCGTTTCGGTTGATGGCATCCGATGCAGCGAAACAGGCAAAAGAAGCCACGGACCAGGCTGAAGCTCTCCGGCTTTTACAGATGGCACACTACTGGATCTCAGCTGCAGACAACGAGGACTGGCTGAATGCCAACTCGATCCATCATCCGGTAAGATCACCTAGCTCCGACTGAAAACTGAGAAATTTCGGAACGATAGGAAGTAGCGGGACTTGACTTCGACAACTGTCGCACGTGGCGACGGTGAACGGGTGGCTGTGGCCATCAGAAAGCTCGCCATGAACATCCCGGCCGTCGACCGCGCCATCGATATTTATGGCGCTCTCTCAGGACATTCGGAAGCACCGGGCGTCCGCGCCCAGCTTTCCCAGCATCTTGACCAACTGCACAGTGAGGGGGAGACCGATCATCACCGCCTTACGGTGCATGGCCTCTCGTTCCTTCGGCAAAACGATCTTCAGCGCAACAGCTAGCCGCGCTGCATAGCTCGCTGCTTCTGCAATGATTTACGGAGCGTCGCTTTCGCAGAGTGAGCACGTTCCTTGTCGCTCGCCGATTTCTTGATCGGACGAAATGGGCCGGTCTTGGAATTTCCGGCCATCGGCATTGTCGGCATCATCTGCGAGCAGGATTCCGACTGGGAAGGTTGAAGGCCCATAGGGGCCGATGTCCGTGTGCGCTTGGGCATATTTCTCAACCCGCCACTCAACCCAAAGTTCATTCGTGCAGATCAAGCGGCGGCAAAAAGACACCTCGTCCCTTTAGAAGGCCGGCATCAGTACCGCGAAGAGGCGCGGCGACCTACCGCGGCGGCCGCCATACTGGCCGCGCCGGAACAAGAAAGTCAGAAATGCGTTCCTTTAGGCATCAAACACTGGAGGATGCCATGGACGATCTGAAGAACAAGGGGCAGCCGGATCGCAGCAAGATCAACATGCACGAGGCGCATGAGGTCAAGTATTGGACCAAGGAGCTCGGCGTGGATAAAGACAAGCTGCAGAAGACGGTCGCCAAGGTCGGCAACTCAGCCGCCGCAGTTCGCAAGGAGTTGGCAGCCTGAGCCAGTCAACGGAATCCCTGCACGAGCAATCTGTAAAGATCGCGCTGGATTACCTGGCGGGGGTTGGCCGCTTGCGCGACCTGCAAGAAGCGTTTGAATTTATTGGAAAGCATGTCGCGTACCAGATCGGGCAGGGAGTCGTCAGTCCTCTGCTGCTGTCGAACCAGGCGATTGCAGCCTACGAGCGCAATAGGGAAAAGACGCCGCTTCGGTTGGTGGAGTATGAGTGATGATGCCGCTAATCCGGCCTTGGTCGGCCGAAGAAAGTGAAAAACTTAAAGCCATGGCTGAAGCGGGTGCATCGCCGATCAAAATTGCTGCGGCCATGAAACGTAATGTGCAGGCCGTCAGACGTCAGGCGAATCGATTGGGGATCTCTTTGCCCACAACGCGAGAGACGCGCAAACGACAGCGTGCGTTAGAGGCGGACGCCACAAGGTCTTCAGCATGACATCGCAAATAGGAACAAGCTGCGCGTTCGGTAGTTGCTCGGGAAATGGAGGTTCCCATGCTTACAGACGATCAACTGATGGTTCTGCGGGAAATCGATAACGCCTTTGCTTTTGACGATACAGCGAAGGCTGAAGAGTTGGTGCTGGACGGCTATGTCCAGAAGGACGGCGACCTTTATCAGCTCACGCCGAAGGGTGAGAAAAGCCTGCTCGACAATGGCGTCTCAGCATAGACTGCATCGTGAAGGGATCCAGACCTCACACAGAGCTCAGGGAGGACGACGAGGCGCTCCGGGACCGGTCGTCGCTCCAGGGGCGCCAAATTACATCGCACAATTGAGGGACATTGAGCCAACCGAAAGCTGCCGGGTTCTGCGACTATGGCTAAGCACGATGTTGCCGACGATAGGTTTAGTTTGCCCCCTGCACCGTATCGGTCACAACTAGCCCTCCGCAACTTCACAGGAGGCTGTGAGATAGCATAGATCTCGGTAGGCAAGCATGACAGCCGCCATGCCCGTCGCGACTCATTGTTGTGGCTGATGCGGTCAGTGAAAATTCTCCTCACCGCCGTTGATGTCCGGATATGCTCGAAAAGTCCGTCGAAGTACGCTGTTGTACGCGAGGGCTCTCGGTTGCTCGCATTGACGTTGCTCGTCGCGCGGTCAACTCTCGCCGTCGAACGCTTTGCGATTGGGAGGCTTCGTGAGATACAGACGTCGAGAGAAGAACAGAGGACAGCAGTCACAGGCTACTCCATGCCTTCCAAAATCCGCTGAACCGCAGACGATTGCATTCTCCCAGCGGTTCACCTGTACGATCGACGAAGCATGTGAGGCGACCGGTTTGGGACGCACGAAGCTTTACGAACTGATAGGAGCGGGACATCTCGCGACCACAACGGTCGGACGTCGGCGACTTGTGGCAGTACAATCACTTCTGTCGCTTCTTAAAGCGAACATGTCGGCGTGATGAGGCTACTTAAGTGGCGCGGCTACATTTCGGTTCGTGTTTTCCTTCACACTCTCACTCTGAGGAGGCGACCGTTCTCCCTCAACAGGTCAAGCGCGTCGGCCCAAAAACGCATCATCCGAACACGCTCCTGCCAGAGTTCGACGGCGTGGGTATAGGCGCTACGGATTTCGTTCGCGCGGCAGAGCCAAATTTGTAGAGGTCGATTCTCGCCTATTTTAAATCAGCGTCGCGGGTGCTCGGCCAGATGGGTATTAGTTGATCAAGATATCGGGCAATGTTCACAGGCCCGTCGTGTCCGAAGCTGCGAAGTGTGCGATCCTACCGAAGCCAGTTGGTGGGTCTGAGCCTGTCCAACGCTTCGAGTATGCCACGAGCGCTACTGGACGCGGCGGTGATCGGGGGCGCCACGCCTCCCCTTCGAAGTGCTGGTCCACCTTGTTGCTGAAGCCGTCCCAAGTGACCTGATCGGCCTCCTTTAACTGTTCGCTACTATCCATATCGAAGCGGTTTTTGGCGAAGCACGCTCCCAGGTGATCGGTCTCATCGAAAAGCAACGCCCTACCCATATCGGGAATGGTGCCGTAGTCTGCCTGCCGGTGGTGCTGGTCGACGATATCCGCCCGCGGGCGGCCGGGCATTCGTTGTCCCGGCAAAACTCAGTCAACATTCGCAAATTGTTGGTATCGACGTTGGTAGCGTCTCGGATCAACCTAAAAAATCATGTGTCTTGTCAATATTATAGCTTTGCAATGCGGAGCCGCCCCTGGGCACCATCTCATTGAAGATATCTTTCCCTTCAATAAGTTAAACCCTATCAGTGCGTTGCGCTTGCCCGACTGCCTAACAAGGGTGCGCAACGATGCTGTTTCGGGCGGTACGTCCAATGAAGCGGAAAAGCTCGCGTTCTGCCTATTTCGTGCAGTGCGCTCCGGCCGACATAAAGCATCGGCTTCGCGGTGTCCGTACCTGACCCACTGCGAACTTAGTTTTGCAGTCTCGTCAGTTGGCTTGCTCGAGTCTTGAGCGTCGACGGCTAGCCCAGCATTTGGGTGTCGCCGCAGATCGAAATAGCCTGGCCCGAGATCGTGCGCCCGCGCGGGCTGGCCAGGAACAGGATCTGGTCGGCGATCTGCTCTGGCGTGACGTAATCCTTGATCGACGTATAGGAGAACGCCGTTTTCTCCATCTCCGCAAAGGAAATGCCGCGCTGCTGCGCCTTGGCTTCCAGCACGCGTCGCTGGCGATCGCCGGCGACGAGGCCAGGCAGGATCGCGTTGACGCGGATGTTGTCGGGGCCGAGCTCGATGGAGAGCGATTTCGTGAAGCCGATGACGCCCCATTTCGCTGCGGCATAGGGCGAGCGCATCGCGAAGCCCACGCGGCCAGCCGCCGAGGACAGGTTGACGATGGAGCCATTGCTGCTCTGGCGTAGCAGCGGCACGGCGAGGCGCGTGCAGTTGAATTGCCCGGTCAGGCAGATGTTCAGGCAGCGATCCCAGTCATCGGGGTGCATCTCTTCGACCTTGGCGGTCGGGCCTGCGACGCCGGCATTGTTGACGAGGACATCGAGGCCGCCGAGTTTGGCTGTTGCCTCATCGAACAGCCTTTGAACTGACGCACGATCAGCAACGTCGCAATGGGTCTGGGTGATTGTGGGATCACTCGCTGTGAGTGTGGCAAGAGCAGCCTGGTCCACATCGCAGACATGAACGCGTGCGCCTTCACCGGCAAAGGCGCGTGCGATGGCCAGGCCGATTCCGTTGGCGCCCGCGGTAACGATGACGCGCAAACCCTTGATGTTGAGATCCATGGTGGCTCCGGGGACTTTGTGAGGACTAGGCGGCGAGGCCGCCGCGCGACAGGATGAAATTGGCAGCGCTGGTGATATCGGCAGCGATCCCGACTTTGGCAGCTTCGGCATCACCGATCTCGATCGCCTTGCGAACGTCCGCATGAAACCGGATGGCTTCACCCTTGGCGAGACGATCGGGATTGCCGCGCAGATCGAGATTGATGACGGGGCCAGCCTTGAGCCAGAGCGCACGGATGATCTCGACCAGGATCGGCGACTGCGCGGCCTCGTAAACGGCAAAGTGAAACGTCTTGTTGAGTTCGACGGCGCGCGGCAGGTCGGGTGCCTTCATTTCGCTTTCTGCGCGCATGGCCGCTTCTGCGATCGCGATGGAAGCGAGATTGCTGTCGCCACGTAGTCGCGCTGCTTCTGCTGCGGCATGACCCTCGATAGCGATACGTACCTTCGTCAGATCGCGAAACTGCGTGGCCGACATCACGGGCACGCGCACGGCACGGTTTGCCGCGACTTCCAATGCCTTGTCGGCGACGAGTCGTGATACCGCCTCGCGCACCGGCATGATCGACACGCCGAGCACCTCGGCGGCCATACGCAATGACAGCTTTTCGCCAGGCGCGAGCCTGCCCGAGATGAGCAAATCCGCCAGTTGCGCGTAAGCGCGCTCGCCAAGCGTCTGGCGGTCGAGCGGCTCCACAAGGGTCAGCGCAGTCGGCAGGTTCAACGCAGTCTCCGGGTATCGTCGCGAAATTACAGGGAGGGACTCGACAAAGTCCGTGTCTTTTGCAACTCTAACTGTGATCACAGATCACGGCAAGCGGACAAAGCCCTCTCGACAGAAGAGTGCGGCGCCTGCCGGAGGGGAAACAGCCGCGCCGCGCGGCCGTATCAGGGAGACGAATCTGATGTCGAACACCAATCAATTCACCCGCCGCAGTCTGCTGAAGACCGCGGGTGGTCTCGCACTTGCTTCCGGCCTCTCTGCGCCATCGGTCCTGAGCGCGCAGACCTCCGACGTCATCCGCATCGGCCATCTCACGCCGCGTACCGGCTTTCTCGGCCCGCTCGGCGAATATGGCGTGATGGCCATCGATCTCGCTGTTGAGGAGATCAATGCCGCTGGCGGCATGATGGGGCGCAAGGTTGAACTGCTCAAGGAGGACTCGATCAATCCTCAGACGGCCTCGACCAAGGCGGAGCGCATGATCGAGCGCGACAAGGTCGCCTGTATCATCGGCGAAATTTCTTCGGCATCGTGTCTGACCATCGCGCAGGTCGCCACGCGCAACAAGACGCTGTTCATCAACACCGGCGGAAATTCCGATGCGCTACGCGGCAAGGACTGCCAGCGCTATATGTTCCACGTCGAGTCGCAGAACTCGATGTATGTAAAGACGGTCGGCCGCTCATTCCTGCGCGATGGTCTCGTGAAGGGCAAGAAGTGGTACTCGCTCACGGCCGACTATGCCTTCGGCCATGACCTTCTAAGCGTATCGAAGCGCTTCATGCAGGCCAATGGCGGTAATTTCGCTGGCGACGACCTGGTGCCCACCGACGCCACGGACTTTTCTGCCTATCTCCTCAAGATCCGCGAGGCCAAGCCTGATCTCGTGGTGATCAATCTTGCCGGCAACCAGATCACCAACTTTCTCAAGCAATATGCCGAATTCGGTCTGACTTTTCCGGTCGGCGGTTTCGGCTTCGACACGGCTCTGGCCTGGGCTGCAGGCAAGGGCAATTTCGTCGGCACCTGGCCTGTGGTCTGGCATCATCTGCTGGACACGCCCGGCAGCAAGGCCTTCGTCGCTGCCTTCACCAAGAAGTACAACAAGCCGCCGGAGAATCAGGCCTGGGGCGACTACATCGCCACGAAGATCGTGGCGCAGAGCATCAACGAGCTGAAATCGGCCGAGTCGCCGAAGATCATCGAGCATTTCGAGAAGGGCGCGAAGTTCGATCTGCTGAAGACACGTCCCGGCTACTTCCGCGCATCGGATCATCAGCTGATGCACGAAATGTATGCGGTGACGGCACTGCCTGCAGACAAGATCAAGAACCAGTGGGACATCTTCTCATCGAGCCCGGCCGTCCCGGGGCCGGATGAACCGCTCGAGGTGATTGCGTCCACCCCGGAAGAGAACGTCTGCAAATTCCCGAGCTAGTAACAATGTCGGCGTTTCGCCTTCGGGCGAGACGCCGACATTCTGCTCGCGAAGTTGCTTTCGTCTTGCCCTTCCGACCCCTGTCAGATGCGCGTCAGCGCGCGACTGCGGAGCCCATATCATGTCCGCCATGTTGCTCACCCAGCAGATCCTCAACGGACTGCTTGATGGTGTCTATTATCTTCTGATTGCGCTTGGCCTGTCGCTGATCTTTTCGCTCGGCGGCATCGTGAATCTCGCGCATGGCGCGTTCTATGCGATCGGCGCCTATCTTACCCTTGTCATTTCGCCCTATCTCGGCTTCGGCGGTGCATTCGTCGTGGCGCCCGTTGTCGTTGCGCTGCTCGGTGTTGTCATCGAGCGGACGTTGTTCCGGCGCTTCTATCGGTCAGATCCCATTCTCTCGCTGCTGCTGACTTTCGGGCTCGCGATGGTCGCCGAGCAGGCCTTGCGCATGATCTTCGGCGCGCCGCCTTTGTCTTATTCGATCCCGCCAGCGCTGCGCGGTCAGGTCGCGATCGGAAGCTTCATCTATTCGTTCTATCGCGTGGTGCTGCTCGGCATTGCCGTGGCCTGTGTGGTCGGGCTCTGGGTGCTGCTGCAGAAGACCTCATTCGGCCGCGTGGTCCGGGCTGGCGTTCAGAATCCTGACATGGTCGGAGCGCTCGGCATCTCGCTACAACCTTACATGTCGGTGGTGGCTGCGCTGGGTATTGGTCTTGCGGGACTCGCGGGCGTGTTGCTGGCGCCGATCTATTCGATCCATCCGGCGATGGGGCAGGAGATCATCACCCCCGCCTTCGTGGTGGTCGTGATCGGTGGCCTCGGCTCGTTCTGGGGCGTGGTAATCGCTGCGCTGCTGGTCGGATTGGTCAAGGGCGTCATGGTCGGCATCGGCTATTCGGCGGCGTCCACGGCGGCGATCTATTTGTTGATGCTTCTGGTGCTGCTGTTCCGGCCGCGCGGCTTGTTCGGCGAACGCATCATGCGGTTCGAGTAAGGCGATGCCAATGTTGAATCGTCTTCCCGTTCCATTGCTGATCGCGGGCGTCGGCTTGCTCATCCTGCCGCCGATCTTGCTGGCGCTCGGATTGACTGTGACGTCGGCGACGGAGATCGTCGTCTTCGCACTGGCCTGCATGGCCCTGAATATCCTGGTGGGGCACACCGGTCTCGTCTCGTTCGGTCATGGCGCCTGGTTCGGCCTCGCGGCCTATGCGGCAGCGCTGATCCAGCGCAACTGGATGCCGAATTCATTCGTCGGGCCGACGCTGCTTGCGCTTGTCGTGGTGGCCATCACGGCGGCTGCCTTTGGCTACCTGATCCTGCGCCGCCGCGGCGTGTATTTCTCGCTGCTGACGCTGGCGCTCGCGGCGATGCTCTACAGCGTCTCCTTCCGCTGGACTGACGTCACCGGTGGCGAGAACGGGCTTGGCGGCATCACCCGGCCGGCACTGCTTGGCTTCGACCTCGATGCGGGTGCGACCTATTATTGGTTCGTGGCGCTGATCGCGTTTCTCGTGCTGATCCTGCTGTGGCGCTTCCACAATTCCACGGTCGGTTCGGTGCTGGTGGCGATCCGCGAGAACGAACAGCGCGCGCGCTTCCTCGGCTATCCCACCAATCGCTACAAGCTCGCCGCCTTCGTGCTGTCGGCTACCATCACCGGGCTGGCCGGCATTCTGCTGCTCTACAAGAACCGTATGACGTCGGCGGATCCCATTTCGGTGGCGTTCTCTGGCGAGCTTCTGGCCATGGTCGTGATCGGCGGCATGCGCAGTTTCCTCGGGCCGGCGCTCGGTGCGCTGTTTTTCATTCTGTTTCGTGAGTTTCTCGGCATCTATTCCGAGAACTGGTTGTTCTGGTTCGGTCTCGTTTTCGTTGGCTTCATCATCTTCTCGCCTACCGGCCTAATCGGTATGGGCGAGCGGCTGATCGCGCCATTCCGCAAGAAAGTGGAAGAAGACGCGGCAATGTCGGCGCGGCGCATCGAAGTGCTACCACTGCCGGAGTTTTTGCGACCGAAGTCGTCAGTCGACGGAGCGGTACTCGCTGCCAGCCATATCGTGAAAAGTTTCGGTGGCATCAAGGCCGTGCAGGGCATCGATATCGCCATCGCCGATCGCACGCTGCATGCGCTGATCGGCCCGAACGGTGCCGGCAAGACCACGGCGTTCAATTTGCTGTCGGGTATGTACAAGCCGGATCAGGGAAGCGTGTCGCTGATGGGCATGCCGATCGCAGGCCATACACCGGAAGATATTGCAAGGGCCGGCATTGGGCGTTCGTTCCAGATTACCAACCTGTTTCCCGCGCTCAGTGTTGGCGAAAATATCCGCCTCGCGGTGCAAGCACGGCATCCGCGGCGCTTCGATCCCGTGACCAACGCGCTATCGATTAGCGCAATCAACGCGGAGACCGATGCGGTGATCCGCTATCTCGGCCTCGCTGGAATCGAGAAGGCAGAGGCAGGCATGCTGTCTTACGGCGGCCAACGCCTGCTCGATATGGGCGTCGCGCTGGCTACAGCGCCGCGCGTCCTGTTGCTTGACGAACCGCTTGCAGGCCTCGCTGCTGCCGAACGTGAACGTATCGGTGCGATCATCAAGCGCATCTCGACCGATTTACCGGTCCTGCTGGTCGAGCATGACATCGATCGGGTGTTCCAGCTGGCCGACCACGTCACCGTCATGAATGAGGGACGCGTATTGCTGGATGGCTCCGTCGAAGAGGCGCGGTCCAGCCCGAAGGTGCAGGAAGTCTATATCGGGTCGGGCACGACGGCTGTGGCTGCGCGCCCCCGCGAGACCGCGGCGGGGGCGAAGCCGCTGCTGACGGTGAAGAATGTCGATACGTTCTATGGCAAGAGCCATATTCTCAACGACGTCAATTTTACCCTGCACGAGAACGAGATCATCGCACTGCTCGGGCGCAATGGCGCGGGTAAGTCGACCTTGCTCAAGTCGTTGATCGGGATCGCGCCGGCATCGAATGGCTCTATTCAACTGGCAGGCAGCGAGTTGATCGGCCTGTCGTCTGCGGAAGCCGCGCGGCTCGGCATCGGCTACGTACCGCAGGGACGCGCCTTGTTCGCAGGCATGACCGTCGAGCAAAATCTCGAACTTGGTGGTCTCAAGCGGCAGACTGGCAATGGTGTGCATTGGACCCGCGAGCGCATCTACGACTATTTCCCCCGCATTCGTGAGCGTCTCGACAGTCCCGCCGACTATCTGTCAGGCGGCGAGCAGCAGATGGTGGCCGTGGCGCGCGCGTTGTCGGGCGACGTCCGCGTCTTGTTGCTGGATGAGCCATTCGAAGGATTGGCGCCCGCGGTCGTGGAGCAGTTGTTTGAAACCTTTGACCGGCTTCGCAAGGAAATTGCCATCATCATCGTCGACCATAATCTCGATCTGGCTTTGGCTTTGTCCGATTCGACGGTGGCGCTGGAACGGGGCAAGGTAATTCATCAGGGGCCGTCGAAGGCCCTGCGTGACGATCTCGATCTGCGCCGCAAGGTGCTGTGGCTGTGAGAACATCAATGACACTAAACAATCGACATGTAGCGATCGTCGGCGTTGGCTTGATCGGACGCGCCTGGGCCGCGATTTTCGCGCGCGCTGGATGGACCGTGCGGCTGACAGATCCGCATCGCCCGACGCTGGATGCTGCGCCCGGGCTTATTCGCGATGAACTGCATGCGCTCGCCCGCCACGGACTTGCCAATGACCCCGACGGCGCCGCCGCGTTCATCTCGATAGCGGAAAGTCTGGCCGATGCGGTGAAGAACGTTTCCTTCGTACAGGAGAATGGCCCGGAGAACGTCGATCAGAAGATCGCCATCTTTTCCGAGCTGGATCGTCTTGCGCCTCCGGATGCACTGCTCGCATCATCCACCTCGGCAATCGTCGCCTCTCGCTTCACGGAAGCGCTTCCGGGGCGCGCGCGCTGCCTCGTCGGTCATCCCGTCAACCCGCCGCATCTGGTGCCGCTGGTCGAACTATGCGGCGCATCCTGGACCTCGCAGGGGACTATCGACCGCGCGCGTGAAATCTATCGCGAGATTGGGCAGGTCCCCGTGACCGTCAACCGCGAGATCAACGGTTTTATCCTCAATCGGCTGCAGGGCGCCTTGCTGGCGGAAGCGTTCCGTCTGGTCGGCGAAGGCTATGTCTCCGCGGAGGATCTCGATCACACTGTGAAGGACGGTCTCGGTCTGCGCTGGTCGTTTCTGGGCCCGCTGGAGACCATCGAGCTCAATGCGCCCGGCGGCATCCCCGATTACTGCGCGCGCTACACCGGTTTCTACAAGGAGCTGGCCGCTGCATCGGCAGGGCCGGAGGTTTATCAAAGCCCGAATGTCGACCGGGTGATAGCGGCCTGGCCGCATCAGCCGTCGCCCGACCGAATTGCGGCGCTCACACAGCAACGAAACGAACGCCTCGCTGCGCTCGCGGCCCATAAGGCCGCGCAGGGCGAAAAATCCTGACTACACCATCTCTTAACAGCAAGACGGAGACTGACATGAGCCGCAAAGTCATCATCACCTGCGCCGTGACGGGCGCTATTCATACGCCCTCAATGTCCAAGGCATTGCCGGTGACGCCGCAGGAAATCGCCGACGCTGCCGTGGATGCGGCGGAAGCCGGCGCCGCCATCGTGCATCTGCATGCGCGCAACCCGAAGACCGGGCAACCCGATCAAAGTCCCGAAGCCTTTGCGCCGTTTCTGAAGATCATCAAGCAGCGCACCAATGCGGTGATCAATCTGACCACCGGCGGTGCGCCCACCATGACGGTGGATGAACGCGTACGGCCTGCCGCGGTCTACAAGCCGGAAGTGGCGTCGCTCAACATGGGCTCAATGAATTTCGGGTTCTTCGGGATGCTGAACCGCTTCAAGAAGTTCGAACATGATTGGGAATTGAAGCACCTGCAGAACAAGGACATCGTGTTCCGCAATACATTCCAGGACATTGAGTATGTGCTGAAGACGCTGGCGGAGACGGGCACGCGCTTCGAGTTCGAATGTTACGACACTGCGCATCTCTATAATCTGGCCTACTTCCTCGAACAGGGGCTGGTGAAGCCGCCGCTGTTCATCCAGACGGTGTTCGGTTTGCAGGGCGGTACAGGTGCACATCCCGAAGATGTGCTGCACATGAAGCGCACGGCGGATCGGTTGTTCGGCGACAAGTATGTCTGGTCGGTGCTCGGCGCCGGTCGCAATCAGCTGCCGATCGCGGCGATGGCCGCGGCCATGGGTGGCAATATCCGCGTCGGTCTGGAAGATTCGCTGTGGGCGGCGCCAGGTCGCATGGCCTCCTCGAATGCCGAGCAGGTCACGCTCGCGCGCAAGATCGTCGAAGGCTTGGGTCTTGAGATCGCGACCCCGGATGAAGCGCGCGAGATGCTTGATCTGAAGGGTGGAGACAAGCTGGAGGTCTAAGCTATCCCTGGAGGAGGCGGACAGTGCAAGAGATGTCCGCCTGCTCTGCTTTGGGGGAACCCTGCTGGCGAATGCCCGCTTCTGACACAAAGTCGACGTGATGCGTTACCGCTCCTGGCGCAAGGCGGACATTTGGCGCGCTGGACGTTGCGCGGATCGCATACTTTATCATTCATGAATTTGGCATTTCTCAACCAAATCTCTCCGTATGGTTCTGTTCACCATCCGCTTTAGGGAAGTAGCGAGCCGCATAAGAGATGCTGCGTCATGTTCGAAGATCAACTTCGACAAGGAGGCGTCAATGGCCCTTATCATTATGCCGTTTTTGGTGACCGCAGCGGCTGTCGGTATGTTTGTCCTGGCAACTGAGCGCACCAATGACAAACAATGCGGTTAGGCGCGCGGCTGGTCAGATTTAGAAATCTCCGGCTGATTGGAGAGCAACTGAACAGCTTCTGAGATCAACAAGGCTACATCGCTTAGATCCAGGCGTTGGGCCCGGCCTCGCATGATGTGCAGATCGTTTTTCAACAGGATAAGTTGAGCGCGGCGAGAAACATCGGGCATTTTACGTTCCCTAGCGTGGGAACCGCCCAGCTTCTTCATATGAAATGTGGAATAGCGCCGCATTACTGCAGATGAATGTTCAATGCATCTCATATGACGTCAGATCTGTCATGCAACTCGCTCCGGTCTGATCACTCGCTTGTTATCTTTTGGGCGTAGCCGCTTCTGGATTGGCCGAATTGATAAGGAAAGTCGGAGGGGTGTATGCGAGTCTGCCGTTGGTTCAAAGCGAGGGGCAAACCAGAATCACGCTGGCTCAATTAATCAGATCCAACGCTGGCTTATCGCGAGATCCTTGGTGGCTGTGTCGAGCGGCGCACGACGAGCAGGGGCGCTGTGACGACATAAGGCGCATCGCCGCGGACGCCTTCGATCAGGTCGAGCAGGAGTTGGCCGGTCTGTTCACCCATCTCGCGGTGGCTGATGCGGATCGTGGACAGCGGCGGATCCACCAGATCAACCAGCGGCATGTCGTTGTGACCGATCACTGACAGATCTTCTGGACATCGCCGGCCCGTTTCGCGCAACGCTTCATAGATGCCGAGCGCGAGGAGATCGTTGGCTGCGACGATGGCGGTGGCCTCAGGCTGTCGTGCGAGCAGTCTGAGTGCGGCAGCGCGTCCTGCCTCGCGCGTGAATGCTTCAGCCTCTTCGATGTCATTGTCGGCCGGCGCGAAACCGGCTTCGTGCATTGCCTCCAAGAAACCGCGGCGGCGAAGCGATCCGGTCGATAGCATTTGCGGGCCGGCGAGGTGGAGGATGTGGCGATGTCCAAGTTCGAGAAGATGCGCAACCGCGAGCCGCATGCCGGCCACATCGTCCGAGACCACCGAAGGCACACGCGCCTCAGCCTCCGCGCGATTGACAAGCACGACTGGGACTTTCCAACTCAGACAACGCTCGATCGAATTATCCTTGAGCGCGACATTCGCCAGCACGAGGCCATCCACGCGGCGCGCCACGAGCCGTTGAACGATGTCGTCGGTGCCCGTCCGTTGCGGTTGCGGGTCGGCGACAATCAGCGCGTAGCCGCGCGCCGATAGCACGTCTTCGAGGCCGCCGATGATCGGCGAGAAGACGGGGTTCGCGATGTCCGGGACGATGATGCCGACCATGTTCGAACGGCCACTGCGCAGACTCGCGGCCACCGTGTCCGGGCGGTAACCCAGCCGCTCCGCTGCTTCCAGAATCCGGCGCACGACCGGCTCGCCGATCCGTCCGCGGCGGGCAGGGTCGAGCGCGCGCGATACGGTGGAGGGGTGCACTCCCACCTCGCGCGCCACGTCTTTGATTGTCGTCATCCCTGCCACGATCTCCAAACTAGCTGGTGCGGTTGACTTGCGCAATCGATTGCACTAAATGTGCAATCGATTGCGCAGCGTGGACAGCCAAAAAATCGCAATGTGAGGGAGTGTCGATGATCATCACGCGTCAGGAGGATGTGACCGACGTTGTGCTTGCCGCGATGAGCGGTGCGCCGAACGAGCGGTTGCGCACGGTCATGGCCGCTTTCGTTCGTCATCTGCACGAATTTGCCCGCGAGGTCCGGCTGACCGAGGCGGAGTTCGAATTCGCCATCGATTTCCTCAACCGGATCGGCCAGACCACCAACGACAGCCATAACGAGGGCGTGTTGTTCAGCGATGCAGTCGGGCTCTCGACGTTGGTCTGCCTGTTGAACAACGGCCAGGACGGCGCGAGCGAGACCGCCGCAGCGTTGCTAGGGCCGTTCTGGCGGGCGAACGCTCCGCGTGTGGAGAATGGTGCCTCGATCTTGCGTTCGCCGACGCCCGGTGCGCCACTGTTCGTCGATTGCCGCATCACCGACGCACTGGGAGCGCCGCTCCCGGGTGTCAGCGTTGATGTCTGGCAGGCCTCGCCGTCGGGAATGTACGAAAACCAGGACGCGGGTCAGGCTGACATGAATTTGCGCGGCGTGTTTGAGACCGATGCGAATGGCCGCTTCGCGTTCCGCTCGGTCAAGCCTGCTGGCTATCCGGTGCCGACCCATGGTCCGACCGGGGAGATGCTGGCCGCGCAGCGCCGGCATCCGTTCCGGCCGGCGCATCTGCATGTGCTTGCCTTCAAGCCAGGCTTCAAGACGCTGATCACGCAGATCTTTGTCGATGACGACGAGCATCTGGAGAGCGACGTCGTATTCGGCGTGACGCGTGCGCTGATTGGCGATTTCCGCAAGGGCGAAGGCGCGTCGCCAGCGCCGGATGTCGCTGGCGAATGGTTCAGCCTCAACTACACATTCGTCATGGAGCCCGGCGAAGCCGTCCTCCCGCATCCTCCCATCAAGTGAGCTGTCGATGTCGGATATTCTCGCTAACAAGGTAGCCGTGGTGATCGGCGGTTCGGGCGGCATCGGCGCCGCAGCCGCGCAAGCTTTGGCAGCCGAAGGTGCCCGTGTCGTCGTGACCTGGCGCTCTGGCGAAGCAGCCGCCAACGCGTTGCTGGCCGGCCTTCCGGGCGAAGGCCATCTCGCCAGACGCGCGGTAATTGAAGATAGCGCAACGCTGACGGCGCTTGCCGGCGAGGTGGAGCGAGCGTTCGGCCGCTGCGATATTCTCGTCAACACCGCCGGCTACACCAAGCCGATCCCGATCGGCGATCTCGACGCGTTGACCGACGATTTCATCGACGACATGTTCAAGGTGAACTGGCGCGGCCAGTTCGCGGCCATCCGCGCCTTCGCGCCGCTCCTCAAGGCGAGCGGCGACGGGTTGATCGTCAACGTGTCGTCGATCGCGGGGCTGAATGGCGTCGGCTCCAATCTGGCTTACGCGGCGATCAAGGCCGGCATCGACACCATGACCAAGTCGCTCGCGCGGGCGTTGGCGCCGGCAGTGCGCGTGATGGCGGTGTCGCCGGGCGTGGTGGCCACTGACTTTGTGCCGGGCCGCGATGCGGCCGCGCTTGAAAAGGTCGCGGGAACCATTCCGCTCAAGCGTGTTGCGACGGCCGAGGATGTCGGCCGCGCAATTGCGGCCTGCGCCACCCACCTGACCTATTCCACCGGCTCGCTGATCGTCGTTGACGGCGGCCGAGCGTTATAAGGAGAGATTGATGCGCCCGATGCTCGACAAGATCGTCATCACTTGCGCCGTCACCGGCAATCTGACGCGGCCGGACCAGACCCCGCATCTGCCAATCACGCCGGAAGAAATCGCCGACGCCTGCCTCGGTGCCGCAGAAGCCGGCGCGGCAGTCGCGCATATCCATGTGCGCGAGCCCGGCACCGGTGCACCGTCGATGAAGCTCGAATATTATCAGGACGTCGTCGGACGCATTCGCGAGCGCAATCGCAACCTGATCCTGAATATCACCACCGGTCCCGGCGGTCGCTTCGTGCCTTCGCAGGACGATCCCAAGGTCGCCGCCGCTGGCACCACGCTGATGAACCCGGAAGAACGCGTCGCCCATATCACGGCGCTGAAGCCCGACATCTGCACGCTCGATCTCAATACCATGAATTCCGGCGGACAGGTGGTGATCAACACGCCCGGCAATGTGCGCCGCATGGCCAAGGTCATCCGCGAGGCGGGCGTGAAACCCGAGATCGAACTGTTCGATTCAGGCGATATCGCGCTGCTGCACGATCTCCTCGCCGACGGTACGCTCAGCGGCCCGGCGCTCACCTCCTTCGTGATGGGCGTGAAATACGGCTTCCAGCCGTCGCCGGAAACGGTGCTGTATGCGCGCGGTCTGCTGCCGCGGGATGCGCATTTCACGGCTATCGGCATCGGCCGCTCCACATTTCCCATGGTGGCGCAATCGGTGCTCGCCGGCGGTCATGCCCGCACCGGTCTGGAAGATGCGGTGATGCTCGGCCGCGGCGTACTGGCGTCGTCGAACGCCGTGATGGTGGACAAGGCACGCCGCATCATCGAAGAACTCGGCGCGCAGATCGCGACGCCTGCTGAAGCACGCGCGCTGTTCGATTTGCCGGGCGCCGCATAACACAGCATTCGAGGACTGAAATGACTGCAGCCGCCAAGACTTCCTCCAGCGTCACCGCAACATGCCTGCGGGTCGCCGCCAAGGCTGATCGCATCGAGAATGTGGCGCTCGGCATCGAGCAACGCACACTCGCCTGCGCCAGGTCAGGCGATGCGCTGGTCGAGATAAGGGCCGCCGCGATCAATCCGTCGGACGCCAAGGCGACGCTCGGTCTGATGCCGCATGCGGTCTTCCCCCGCACGCCCGGCCGTGACTTCGCCGGAGTCGTGATCGATGGGCCGACCGACCTGATCGGCAAGGAAGTATTCGGCTCGTCCGGCCAACTCGGGATCGGCCGCGACGGCACCCATGCCACGCATCTGGTGGTGGAAGCGTCTGCGCTGGTCGAGAAGCCGATCAATATCAGCCTCGCGGAGGCGGCCGGCATCGGCGTGCCATTTGTCACCGCGCAAGAAGGTTTTCGCCGCAGCGGCATGCCGAAGCCCGGCGAGACGGTGTTGATCCTCGGTCTGAACGGCAAGGTCGGTCAGGCGGCGACGCAGATCGCGTCATGGCAGGGCGCTCGCGTGATCGGCGTCGTCCGCAAGGACGAGCTATATGCTGGCCATGCCCATGGCGAGGTGACCGTCGTCGATTCCAGCCGCAATGACGTCGCCGCGACCGTGCGCGAACTCACCGGTGGCAAGGGCGCGGACATTGTCTACAACACAGTCGGCGAACCGTATTACGACGCCGGCACGAAATCGCTCGCGCATCTCGGCCGCCAGATCTTTATTGCCTCCACCAAGGCCACCGTGCCGTTCGATATCTTCGCCTTCTATCGCGGCAAGCACACCTTCTTCGGTGTCGACTCGCTGTCGCTGTCATCGCCGGAAGCCGGCGAGATACTGCGTGAATTGGTGCCGGGTTTCGCCAGCGGCGCATTGAAGCCGTTTCCGATTAAGCCGGACGCGATCTACCCGTTGGAGCGCGCTGCAGAGGCCTATGTCGCCGTGCTCGGCTCCTCGCGCGATCGTCTTGTTTTTCAGCCTAACGGGTGAAGCCATGCATGTTGTCCGCCTGAACGATGCCCCGCGCTACGAAGCCCCTGGCCACAATGACATGCGGATGTTCCGCCTGCAGGGCCGCGACGCCGGGCCGGGCGATGTGATGTGGCTCGGCATGAGCCAGATTCTGCCGGGCGGCGGCATTACGCCCTCGGCCTCGCCGGAGGAGAAGTTCTATGTCGTCCTCGAAGGCGAAGTAACCTTCGAGACGCCGGATGGCATCGCCACCCTCGGCATCTGGGATTCCTGCCGGATCGCGCCCAACGAGACGCGCGCGCTGCGCAACGAGACGAAACGACCGGCGGTGGTGTTGCTTGCAATGCCGCTGCCCAACACCGCGAGAGGCTGAAAGCCCGGCACTTGGTTCTTTAAGGGAGAAAATGATGGATCGCCGACACTTCATGATCGGCTCTGGCCTCGCCGCGACTGCGGCGCTGATGGGCAGCGGAGCCATTGCACAGACTTATCCGAACCAGCTCGTGCGTATTATCGTGCCGTTTTCGGGTGGCAGCCTCACCGACATCCTTGCCCGTTCGGTGGCCGAGAAGCTTGCTGCGAAGTGGAAGCAGCAAGTCATCGTCGAGAACAGGCCCGGCATCGCCGGTGTCAGCAGCGTCGCCAAAGGCCCGACCGATGGCTCGCAGATCATGCTGACCTCGAACGGCCACAGCGTGATCGGCGTGGTCAACAAGAACCTCAACTTCGATCCGATCAAGGATTTCGCTGCGATCAGCCGCGTCGGATCGACGCCGTCCATCCTGATCGTGCCGCCGGATGCGCCGTTCAAGACGCTGGCCGAACTGATCGCTGCGGCAAAGGCCAAGCCGGATTCGCTGAGCTACAGCTCTGCCGGCGTCGGTAGTTCCACCGGTATCGCCGCCGAACTGTTCAGGCATCTCACGCAGACCAAGATGGTGCTGATTCCGCATCGCGGACTGCCGGAATCCCAGATCAGCATCATGCGCGGCGACACCTCGGTTGCCTTCACTTTCTTCGGCGTCGGTGGCGACCTGATCCAGTCGGGAAAGTTGCGCGCATTGGCAGTCACCGGCAAGAGCCGCATGGCGCAACTGCCTGATGTACCAACCTTCGCCGAGGCAGGGCTCCCCGAATTCACCTACGATAGCTGGTTCGGCATGCTCGCCGCCGCGGCGGTGCCGAAACCCATCGTCAGCCAGATCGCGCGCGATCTCGCCGAGGCGCTCAGCGATCCGGCCCTGATCAAGCAGTTCGCCGCGCAGGGCGCCGACATCGCCAGCTCGACGCCAGAAGCGTTCGAGGCCGAATTGCGCGGCGATGCGGAGCGTTATGGCAAGCTCATCGCGATGTCGACGGACGGGGCGACAAAGTAAGAAGGCGGGCCTGCAGCACGCGACGCGTCTGCAGGCCCGTTAGCGCTACTTCGCGATATACGCGTCCGGCGTCGGGCAAGTCCGGTCCTTGTAGGGGACGAGCCAGGGCGCATAATTGGCCTTGGTGATGATCGCACCGGGGATCGTGATCTGCTTCGGCGCACTCTGGCCGCGAATGGCATTCAGGCCGACCGCGGTGGCGACGCAGCCGATCTTGAAGCCGTCGAACTCCGCGATTGCCAGCAGGCTGCCGGCCTTCACGGCTTCGACAGCCTCCGGCACGCCATTGATCGAGACCACCGCGACGTTCTTGCGGCCGGCTGCATTGAGTGCCTCGATGGCGCCAAGGGCGGACGCGTCGGCAGCGGCGATCACGCCGTCGATGGTGCTGAACTGCTGGATCAGGTTCTCCATCGTCTGCATGCCGAGCAGGCGCTGGAAGTTGGCGGGCTGCGAGGCCAGTACTTTGATATTCGGATAGTCCTTGGCCGCAGCGTCGAAGCCGCGCTTGCGCTCGTCGCCCGTGGTCGAGCCCTTGACGCCTTCGAGGATCACCACATTGCCCTTGCCGCCGAGGTGGTCGAACAGCGTCTTGGCAATGTCATAGCCGAGCTTGTAATCGTCCTGGCCGACAAAGGAGAGATAGGGAGCGTCGCCGCCGCGGTCATTGTAGTTGATGATCGGCAGGCCGGATTCGATCAGGCGCTTGATCGTCGGCAATTGCGCCTTGGCATCGATCGGCATGAACAGCATCAGATTGGGCTTGGTCACGCCGACGTCCTCGAGCTGCGACATGCCTTCGGTGATATTGTTCGGCTTGGTCGGCGTGTAATATTTGACCGTCGCGCGCATTTTCTCCGCCATCTGCGCGACGCCGGCGCGCACACCCTCGAAATGCGGGTCCACCTGGTTCTTCGTGAAGGCTGCAATCACTTCGCCATCGGCGCGCGCCGCCGAATTGAACAGGGTGCCGCAAATGACGGCGGCAAGAACGCATCGGATAGATCGGGTGGTTCGCATGATGGCCCCTCTGGTTGTGAATGACGAGACGTGTGGTGAACTGGTGATGCCGGGTCTATCCGCTCCCTGATCGGCGTCGGCTGATGACGAGATCCGCAATGATGGCGACCAGGACGACGGCGCCGTTGACGAAGGGATGCCAGGTCGCTGCAACATTCAGCAGATTGAGGCCGTTGACGATGATGGTGAGCAGGATGGCGCCAAGCACGGTGCCGACGATGTTGCCGTTGCCACCGAACAAGGATGTGCCGCCGACCAGAACTGCGGCGATAGCAGGAAGCAGCAACGGCTCGCCGATTCCGGGCTCGGCGGCATTGAGGCGTGCGAGATAGACGAGAGACGCGATGCCCGCCGTCAAGCCGCTGAGCACATAGAGCAGCAGCCGACGACGCTCGACCGGGACGCCGGACAGCAGCGCGGCGGTCTGGTTGGCGCCCATGAAATACGCCTCGCGGCCGAAGGTCGTGCGGTGCAGGAGGATGCTGCAGGCGAGACAGACCACAAGCGTGATCCAGATCGGCAGCGGAACGCCGAGGAAGAAGCCGGTGCCGAAATAGCGAAACGACATCGGCATGCCGTAGATCGTCTGCCCGGCCATGAACCAGTAGGCGATGCCCTGCGCCACCCACAGCATGCCGAAAGTCGCAAGGAAAGGCGGCAACTGCAGGCGGTTGATCATCAGCCCGTTAGCGTAACCGATCAGCGTGCCGGCGCCGATGGCGACCGCAACGCCGTACCACGGATTGCCGGTGGTCTTGATCGCGGCAGCGGCGAGACAGGCCGACAGCGTCAGATTGGCGCCCACCGACAGATCGAGCCCACCGCCGATGATGACGAGTGTGAGGCCGGACGCGATGAGAAACAGCAGGCTCGCCTGCCGCAGCATATTCAGCAGATTGCTCACCGACGCGAATCCCGGATCGACCGCGGTCAATGCGCCGGCGATCAGAACGATCAGCACGAACCGGCCGAGCAGGGCCGCAGCGTCGGGCGACAGGGACGATGGGCGGATATCGAGCGTTGCCGGGATCGTCATGCCGTACGCCTCACGAATTGCTTGCGCGCCTGGTCGATCAGCAACGCGAGGATGAGCAGGATGCCGATGCACACGACCTGCAGCGATGAGTCGATGGACAGAATGTTGAGTCCATTGCGCAGCACGGTGATGGCAAGCGCGCCGAGCACGGCACCGAACAGCCAGCCCTGTCCTTTTTCGAAGGAGGTGCCGCCGAGCACGACTGCGGCGATCGCCTCGAACTCCATGCCGATGCCGACGGTCGGATGCGCTGAATTGGTGCGTCCGATCAGCAACACCGCCGAAAGGCCGATGATCGTGCTGCCGAGCACATAGACGGCGAGGTGGACGAGATTGGCGCGAATGCCGGCGAGACGCAGCGCGTCCTTGTTGCCGCCGATGGCGATCACGTAGTTGCCGAGCCGAGTGCGATAGAGCAGTAGCCACAGCGCGGCATAAAGGGCGGCCGCGATCGCGATCGGCGTCGGAATGAACCAAAGCTGGGAGCGATAGAAGGTTTCAATGGCAGGCGTGAAACCGCCGACCGGATCTCCATTGGTGAGCACCAGCGCAATCCCCTGCATCAGCCCCATGGTGCCGAGGGTGACGACAAAGGCAGGGAGCGACAGATAGGCGATCAGGATGCCGTTGAGGGCCCCGAAGGCAATGCTCACCGCCAGCGTCGCCGTACAAGCGGCGAGCACGCCCCATCCGGCAAGAAGCGCCTCGGCGACGATGACGCCGCTCAGCCCGAGCAGAGCTCCGGCCGACAGGTCGAGGCCCTCGGTCATAATGATGAGCGTCATCGGCAGGGCGAGCATCAGCAGTAGCGAGGTCTGCAAGCCAACATTGATGAGGTTGGTCTGGGACACGAATCTCGGATTGACGATCGTGAACAGCACCAGCATCAGGATCAGCAGGAGGCCGGCGCCGGGGATTGCGCTGAGGAACTGGCCCATGCCGGACCTGCGCTGCAGCTGGATCGTCACGCTCATTGATGCACCGCCAGTTCGAGGATGGCCCGCTCGGTTAGCTGGTCACCGGCGAGATGCCCAACGATGCGATGGTCGCGCATGACATAGGCGCGGTCGCAGAGCTGGACGAGCTCCGGCAGTTCCGAACTGATGACGACGACACCGGCCCCGCCATCGACCAGTTGATCGATCAGGCGATAGATTTCGGCCTTGGCGCCGACATCGACACCGCGCGTCGGTTCGTCCAGCAGAAACAGTTTGGCTCCCGCGGCCAGCCATTTGGCCAGCACGACCTTCTGCTGATTACCGCCGCTGAGGGTGTGGACGCTCTGGCGCGTGCCATGGGCGGCAATGTCGAGCTGTGCGATCAGCCCGCGTGTGTCCCGCTCGGCTTTGGCCGGTGAGAACCAGCCGGAGGCGAAGCTGCGCCACAACGAGGCGACCGTCGCATTGTCGCGGACATCGAGTGGCAGCGCCAATCCCTCCCGTTTGCGATCTTCCGGGAGCAGGGCCATGCCCGCACGCACCCGTCTGTCCAGCGTGGCCGGCGTGCGCGATCCGAACAGAGCGATCTCGCCGCTCGCGATTGGATCCGCGCCGAACAAGGCGCGAACCACTTCGGTCCGGCCGGACCCAACGAGGCCGGCAAGCCCCACCACCTCGCCGGCGAGAATTTCGATGGAGATGTCCGACAGTTTGGCCGTGTTCACACCCCTGGCGAACAGGACAGGCTCGCCGGGCGGGCGCGGCGTCCGTGCGAGCTGCGATCCCGATGGTCGCCCGATCATCGCGCCGACCATCTCGGCCTGGCTTTTCTGATCGCGCAGCACGCTGGTCACGACGGCGCCGTCGCGCAGGATGGTGATGCGATCGCCGAGCATCTGCACCTCTTTCATGCGATGGGAGATGTAGACGATGGCGACGCGCTTCTCCGTCAATCGCGCGATAGTTTGAAACAGGCGATCTGATTCACGCTCGGAGATCGCCGCCGTCGGCTCGTCCATCACGAGCACCCGCGCGTTCTGTGAGAGCGCCTTGGCGATCTCCACCATCTGCTGCTGAGCCACGCCGAGATCGGCGGCGTATGCGTGGGTGTCGTAGTCGAGCCCGAGATCGTCGAGGATGATGCGTGCGGCTGCATGCATGGCCGCGGAATCGACGAGGCCGAAGCGACTGAATGCGGCTTCGCGACCGAGAAAGATGTTCTGTGCGATGTCCAGATACGGGATCAGCGAGAATTCCTGGAATATGACGGCGATACCAAGCGCGCTGGCATCGGCCGGGCGGGCGACGGCGACCCGCCGGCCCTCGATCTCGATATAGCCGCGATCGGCCGCATAGGCGCCGTACAGCGTCTTGATCAGCGTCGACTTTCCTGCGCCGTTCTGGCCGAGGATGACATGGACCTCACCGGCATAGACGTCGAGCGATACGTTCTTGAGCGCATGCACACCGGGAAAGGATTTGTCGATGCCGACCAGACGCAGCAGCGGTGCATCGGCCTCGCTTCCGGGCGCCCGCGACTCAGACCCCTTTGGGGTGTGCAGCGAGCGGTCCCCTTGCTCATCTTGATTTTCAGTGCCGTGCATCATTGTCGGCCTCGTTCGGCCCGATGACCCGGGGCCGGCGGGAGGTCACATCCGGTCTATTTTTGCACGGGAATGGCGGCGATCATGTCCAGCTCGACACGGGCGCCCTGGGTCGAGAGCTGGTTGATGCAGATGGTGGTGCTGGCCGGCGTCCAGTCGCCGAAATATTCCTTCATCACCTTCACCATACCGTCCTGGTCCCGGATGTCGGTCAGGTACTTCGTCACCTTGACGATGTCGGTCCAGGTCAGCCCTTCGTGATCCAGGATCGACTGGATCGTCTGCATGGCGCGGTGGGTCTGGTCCTCGATCGAATTCGGATGATCGTGCTCCTCCAGAACGTGGGGATGCTTGTGATAGAGCGGCGAGGGCGTTGCTCCGGAAATGAACAACATCCCGCAGGGCACTTCGACACGGATCGCTGGCGCATAAGGCATGTCCGGCTTCCGCTCCGGCATCGTCTGGATTTCCTTGACGTGCGGATTGGTGGGCGAGGTCGCAAAGGCCGGCTTGGCTGTCATGATCATTTCCTCGATGGCGGGCGTTGGTAAACCTCGTGACCTTCTCGCGAGGTGGCATCCGGTCAACCCGTCACGAAGCGTGAGGTCAAACTATCTTTGAGTCAAGATAAAATATCTTGGCGCAAAGATAGATGAATTTGCATATATTCGGTGCCCCGTGCCTATATGCTGATCAGCATGACTACCGATTCGATTGATGAGATCATTGCCGGCTGGAGCCGGCGGCGGCCCGACCTCGACGCCGGCCACCTCGACGTCGTCGGCCGGATTGTCCGGCTGTCCGTGCATATGCGCAGCGCCATCGAGCCCGCACTCGAGGAGCAGGGCTTCAATTGGGAATTGTTCGACCTGCTCCTGACGATCTACCGCCGCGAGGCCGATAGCAGTATCGGTGTTCGACCGACTGACCTCTATGCGGAGTGCCTGCTGTCGTCGGGCGGGCTCACCGCGCGGCTGCGGCGTGCCGAGCAGGACGGCTTCATCGTCAGGCGCCAGGATCCTGAAGATGGCCGCGGCGCGCGGATCACGCTTACGGCCAAGGGGCGCAATTCCGTCGACAAGGCGATTGCCCAGCACTTCAAGCTGTCCCGGTCGGTCGACGAGGTGCTGACAGCCAACGAACGTCAAACGCTCACGCGGCTGCTGCGGAAACTTCTGATTTCGGTCGAGAAGCCAGATCTGTAACGGATCGCGTCTGAGCGCCCCGTTCTCGGCAAACTCGGATCAGTCGCCGACACTTTTCCATGTCACCGCCGCAGCGTGCGTCAGGTTTGGCTTAGCTTTGTCGGTGCCGTATTCTGACTTCTCTTTTGGCCGCGTCAGAAAAATCTGACGAACGTGTCCTGGTCGGCAGCTTGATCGCGGCGACAGAATCCCGCGCAAGCAAAACCGGCTTCAGTACGATCCGATCGTTTTGAACCGGCGTTCCCTTGATCATCGCAATAAGAATGTGAGACGCCTGCGTTCCCAGTTCCGCAGTCGGTGTACTGATGGTCGTCAGCGCCGGTGCTATCGCATCCATGAACAGCATGTCGTTCATGCCGACCAGCGAGATGTTGCCGGGACATGAAATGCCTTTGTTTCTCAGGTGCCGAAGGCAGCCTACGGCCAGCATGTCGTTGCCAGCCACAATCGCCGTAATATTGGGGTTCTCCGTCAGCAAACGCTCGCAAGCGAACTCGCCTTCCTCGACCGTAAAGGCCTCACCGAAGACGGCAGTGGGCGCAACTCCGTCTTGAGCCAGGGCTTTGCAAGCGCGCCGGAAGCCGCGATAGCGGTGGTAACCCGTCGACACATTTTGCGGGCCGCCGACATGAGCAATTTGCCTGTGCCCGCACTCGGCGAGATGATGAACCGCCAGTTCCATTGCCTTCGCGTCGTCGACCCGGACGCTCGGAATGAATTCGCTTTCAGGATCGCGAAACACCGCGACGACTGGAATGTTCGCCTCGACGCAGGCTGCAATGCCGGGATCGTTTCGCTCGAAGGTCGCGACGATCAGCCCCTCGACGCCTTGCTGGATGAACCGTTCGATCAGCGCGGCCTGCCTGAGCGGATGGTTGTCGGTGTTGCCGACAATGGTGACGTATCCAATCTCGGCGAAACTGTCTTCGATCGCGCGGACAATCGGCGGATGCACGGGGTCACCCAGATTTGAAACGATGACGCCAACGGTACGAGAGCGCTGCGTGCGAAGCGCCGACGCCATCGCGTTCGCGCGATAACCGAGTTTCTTCGCGCAAGCCTCGACGCGCTCGATCATTTCTGGGGAGATCAGGTGGCGCTTCTCGGGATTGAGCCCGCGCGACACCGTTGACCAATGGACGCCAGCACACTTCGCGACATCAATGATTGTCTTACGCGACGACCGCTCCTGAAGCGCGGGTGACGTCTTCTTGGTGTTCTTGGTTTTTTTGGGCATCGCCATCCAGCCTGCTCGCGCGCGTCGTCGTATCCGCTAACGATCACGTGAGAATGCCTCATCTTGCACAAATTGACAAACGTGTGCAGAGTTTCTTGACAAACGTGTGCACGGGAATGATGGTAGCGAAAATCCGCTGCATGCCTTGGTGCAATGCAGCAGAAGCGCCCTAACGGCGTCGACGATCAGGGATGGAATGATGGAGAGCTTTGTCTATCAGGCGGCGCCCATGCGGGTCGTCTTCGGCTCGGGACGGCTGGCAGATCTGGCCGCCGAGCTCGACCGACTCGGCGTTAAGCGCGCACTCGTTCTGACGACAGACCAGCAGAAATCTCACGGCGAGCAGATTGCCGCCCTGATCGGTGACAGAGCGGCGGGCGTCTATGCCGGTGCGGTGATGCATACGCCGGTTGATGTGACCGAACTTGCGATGCAGCAGGTCAAGGCTCTGCAGGCCGACGGCATCGTCGCGGTGGGCGGTGGTTCAACCATCGGGCTAGGCAAGGCGATCGCGCTACGGACCGACCTGCCGCAAATCGTCGTACCGACCAGCTATGCCGGGTCCGAAATGACGCCGATCCTGGGTGAGACCCGCGAGGGACTGAAGACCACGCAATCGAGCCCGAAGATACTCCCCGAAACGGTCATCTACGACGTCGACCTGACACGCACATTGCCGCCTGCATTTGCCGTGACATCGGGCGTCAATGCAATCGCTCACGCTGTCGAAGCGCTCTATGCGCGCGATGCCAATCCGGTCGTGTCGTTGATGGCGGAAGAGGGCATTCGCCTGTTCGCCGGCGCGCTGCCGAAGCTCGCGGCTGGCGAGGACAACGCGGCGGCACGCGATGATGCCCTGCGCGCTGCCTGGTTGTGCGGCGCCTGTCTCGGCGCCGTCGGCATGGGGCTGCACCACAAGCTCTGCCATACGCTGGGCGGTACGTTCAATTTGCCACATGCCGAAACCCACACGGTGATCCTGCCGCATGCGATGGCCTATAATGCTCCCGCCGTGCCGGTTGCGGCGGCTCGCGTCGCGCGCGCGCTTGGCGCCGGACAGGCCGCGCAGGGACTGTTCGATCTTACGCAGGGACTTGGCGCCAAAGTCGCGCTGCGCGATCTGGGAATGCCGAAGGACGGCATAGAACGCGCCGCCGACCTTGCCGTCAGCAATGCCTACTGGAACCCGCGGCCTTTGGAACGCGATGCCATCCACGATCTGATCGCGCGGGCCTGGGCGGGCGAACCTCCGGTCGTAGCGGAGGCGTTGCGATGACGGCGACGCGCACGCTCATCAAATCCGCCACCATTCTGACAATGGACGACACGATCGGCGATCTCGCGCAAGCCGACCTGCTGGTTGATGGCGATCGCATCGTCGACATCCGGCCGGGCCTCGATGCCGGTGACGCGGAGATCGTCGATGGTCGTGGCCGCATCGTCATTCCGGGCCTTGTCAACGCGCATATGCATACGTGGCAGACCGCCTTGCGCGGCTTCTCCGCGAACTGGACGCTTCCCGAATATTTCCGCCGGATGCATGCGGGACTGGCCACGGTCTTTCGTCCCGAGGATATCCATATCGGCACGCTGATGGGCGCGCTGAACCAGATCAATTGCGGCACCACCACGCTGGTTGACTGGTGTCACAACAATCCAACGCCTGCGCACAGTGATAGCGCCGTCGCAGCGCTGAAAGAGAGCGGCATCCGTGCCGCCTTCTTCCACGGCTCGCCGAAACCGGAGGCGGCGCCGGGGCAGCCGCACTTCTCCGAGGTTCCGCATCCGCGCCGTGAGGTCGAGCGCTTCCTGGCAGGGGCGCTGTCTAACCGCAGCGACCGCGTCACCCTCGGGCTTGCGATTCTTGGTCCTCATTATTCGACCATGGATGTTGCCATCCATGATTTCGAATTGGCGCGTGAGTTCGATCTGATTGCCTCGATGCATCAGGGCGGAGGCCCGGCCAAGACGCCGGGTGGCTGGGCGAGACTGATTGCAGCCGGCCTCGTCGGTCCCGGCATCAACATCGTGCACGGCAACGATCTTCCCGACGATCTGCTGCGTCAGCTTGTCGATCTCGGCGTGTCGTTCTCGGTCACGCCGGAAAATGAAATGAATCAGGGCCACGGCTACCCGATCACCGGGCGGCTGTTGAAGCTGGGATCGCGGCCATCGCTCGGGGTCGATCTGGAATCCGTGCTGCCGGGCGACATGTTCAACGTCGGTCGCATCGCACTGTCGATGCAGCGCGCGCTGGACAATGCCGAGAGCCGGCAGGCCACGGGTGCCATTCCAGCGGTGACGACAATCACGACACGCGAGGCCTTGCGCTGGATCACCATCGAGGGCGCCCGCATGCTCGGGCGCGAAGACAGCATCGGCTCGCTCACGCCGGGCAAGAAGGCGGATCTGGTCGTCATTAATGCCACGGACCTGAATCTCTGGCCGGTCCATGATCCGGTTTCCACGGTCCTGATGCAGTCCAGCATCACCAATATCGAGGCGGTCATGATCGATGGCATCTGGCGCAAGCGAGGCGGACGCCTGCTGGCGGAGAACATCGACCACAAAAAGAATGAACTCGAGCGATCAGGCATGCGCATCGTCTCCGAGATCGAACGTCAGGAGAAAGCGGCATGACAACCCCGTCGAGAGATCAAGCTCAGGCCGTGGCCTGGATCGGCGTTGGCAAGATGGGCTTGCCGATCGCAGGCCGTATGGTGGAGGCCGGTATCCGCGTCACCGGTTACGACCCGGGCCAACAGCGCTTGGTGTTGGCACAGCAGCTTGGGCTTCAGACGGCCAACTCGGCCGCAGACGCCGCTGCAAACCACGCCATCATCTTCACATCGCTGCCCGACGATGCGGCGCTGCGTTCCGTGGTGCTCGGACCAGACGGCCTGCTGAACAAGCTGACACGTGGTGCGGTTCTGATCGAGACGAGCACGGTCAGCGCCGAAGTATCGGCTGAAGTTGGTGTTGCGGCAGAGGCGAGCGGCGTGGCCTATCTGCGCGCGCCGGTGTCCGGCAATGCAGCGATCGCGCATACCGGCGCGCTGACCTGCTTCGTGTCGGGGCCGCGCGATGCGTTCGATGCGGTTCAGCCGGTGCTGGCGACGTTCACCCGCGCGCAAACCTATCTCGGCGTGGCTGAAGAGGCGCGATTTGCCAAGCTCGCGGTCAATCTGATGATCGCGGTGTCTGCCGGAATGATGGCCGAAAGTCTCGCGCTGGCACGCAAGGGCGGCATCTCCTGGCCGGATATCCTCAAGGTCCTGGATGATAGTGCGGTCGCCTCGCCGATGGTCAAGTACAAGACGCCGCCACTGGCCACGCGCAACTTCGAGTCCACTTTCTCGTGCCGGCAGATGGCCAAGGATCTCGACCTCATCATCGGGGCCGGCCATCGCGTCGGCGTACCACTGCAACTTGCAGCGCAGGTGCGGGAAATCTACGGATCGCTTGTTGCACAGGGAGATGGCGAATCCGACTTCATCGCCACCGTGCGCCACGTCGAGCGACTGTCGGGTCTCGGCGAGCCGAAGCTTGGGTGAGGAGAGGCCATGCGGAATTTCAACGAGAACACTATTACCGACGCCGTACTGGATCGCATCACCGATGCCGGCCAGCCGCGGATCAGGCAGATCAGCGAAGCGCTGGTGCGCCATCTACACGCCTTCATCCGCGAGGTGCGGCCAACCCAGAGGGAATGGGAGCAGGGCATCGAATTCCTGACGCGCACCGGTCACATGTGCGACGATAAGCGCCAGGAGTTCATTCTGCTTTCGGATACGCTCGGGGTGTCGATGCTGGTCGATGCTATCAATCATGGTGCCGAGGATGGCGTGACGGACACGACCGTGCTCGGGCCGTTCTTCGTCCAGGCGGCCCCGGAGAAGAAGCTTGGCGAAGACATCTCCGGTGGCATGGAGGGCGATCCGATGATCGTGACGGGATCGGTCTCGACGCCGGATGGCAAGCCGATCGCAAATGCGACAATCGACGTCTGGCACTCCGACGACGACGGGTATTACGATGTTCAGCAGCTCGACAAGATCGGCGATCTGGCGATGCGTGCGCGGTTTCATGCCGATGCCGAGGGCCGTTTCCGGTTCTGGTCGATCAAGCCAGCGGCCTATCCGATCCCGCATGACGGGCCGGTCGGCGATATGCTCACGGCTCAGGGGCGTCATCCGTGGCGGCCCGCCCATGTTCACTTCATGATCTCGGCGCCTGGCTTCGAGCAACTGGTGACGCATGTGTTCGTCGCGGGCGACAAGTATCTCGACTCCGACGTCGTCTTCGGCGTCAAAGATACGCTCATTCGCGAATTCGCCCGCAAAGATGCCGGCGAAGCTCCCGACGGGCGCATGCAGGACACGCCTTACTATCATTTGAATTACGATTTCGGTTTGAAGCCAGACGCCAACAAGGCGCATGCTGTCTAGCTAACAATGCGCATCAAGGGCCGCAGAGCCTGAGCGCTGATATGGAAGGGGAGGATGCTATGGGAGCGCCAGTGAGCGCCGAGACGGCCGTGGTCCGTCTGAACGAGATCATTGGGGCGCGCGCGACGATCGCGCGCGGCGTGCTCGATGATCACGGCCGCAGCGAGGCCTATCACGCCAGTCGTCCACCGGATGTCGTGGTGTTTCCGGAGACCACGCAGGAAGTCGCTGAGATCGTGAAGCTCTGCGGCGAACTAGGCATGCCGGTCGTTCCATTCGGCGCGGGTACTTCACTCGAAGGCAATGCAGCATCGGTGGCTGGCGGCGTCTGTATCGATTTTGCGCGGATGAACCGCGTGCTCCGGGTGCATGACAAGGACCTCGACGTCGTCGTGCAGCCTGGCATCACCCGCAAGCAGCTCAACGCGCATCTGCGCGACACCGGATTGTTCTTTCCGATCGATCCCGGCGCCGATGCGTCGATCGGCGGCATGACCTCGACGCGCGCGTCCGGAACCATGGCCGTCCGCTACGGCACCATGAAGGATAATGTGCTGGCGCTCGAAGTCGTGCTGCCGGATGGGCGGGTGATCCGCACCAGCCAGCGAGCCCGCAAGTCATCGGCCGGTTACGATCTCACCCGGCTGTTCGTCGGCTCCGAAGGCACCCTCGGCGTCATCACTGAAATTACCCTGAAATTGCATCCATGGCCGCAGGCGATCTCGTCCGCTGTCTGCAGTTTCGGGCGGCTCGATCAAGCGATCGATGCCGCGATTGAAGTGATCCAGTCGGGCATTCCGGTCGCGCGGATGGAACTGCTGGATGAAGTCATGATGCGCGGCATAAATGGTTATTCCAAACTTGGCTATCGCGAGGCGCCGACGCTGTTCTTTGAATTCCACGGCACCGAGGCGAGCGTCGCGGAGCAGGCCGAACTGGCGGAGGCGATCGCTGCCGAACATGACGGCCAGGGCTTCCAATGGGCGCGGGCCGCCGAAGACCGGACGAAGCTGTGGCATGCCCGCGACAACACCCTCTATGCGGGTCTCAGCCTGAAGCCGGGCGCCAAGGCCATGATCACGGATGTCTGCGTGCCGATCTCACGGCTGACGGAATGTCTGACTGAAACCCGCCGCGATATCGATGCCAACGGACTGATCGCGCCCGTGGTGGGCCATGTCGGCGACGGGAATTTCCATCTGCTGATCCTGATCGACCAGGATAATGCCGACGAAGTCGCGCGCGCCAAGGCGCTGCATGCGCGGTTGGTGGCGAGGGCGATCGCGATGGAGGGCACCTGCACCGGCGAACACGGCATCGGTACCGGCAAGATTGGATTCCTCCAGGACGAGCTCGGCGACGCCGTCGATATCATGCGTGGCATCAAGGCGTCGATCGATCCGAAAGGCATGATGAACCCCGGCAAGATCTTCTTGCCCAATGCACCGGTGCTGGCATGACGCAACTTGCGCAGTCCAAGGCTGCCGTGTCGATCGTTCAAGCGGCGCCGCCGCTGTTCGAACTGCGCGGCATCTCCAAGGAATTCCCGGGAGTGAAGGCACTCGACGATGTGTCGTTCTCGGTCTGGCCAGGCGAGGTGCATATGCTGCTCGGCGAGAACGGAGCAGGCAAATCGAGCCTGATGAAAGTGCTGTGCGGGGCCTATCGCGCCGATCACGGCTCGTTCCACTACAACGGCGAGACAGTCGAGATCGCGTCGCCAGCCGATGCGCAGAAGCTCGGCATCGCCGTCATCTTCCAGGAATTTTCGCTGGTCCCTTATCTCGACATCGCGCAGAACATCTTCCTTGGACGCGAGCCGGCAGGACGTGTTCCCGGCACGATCGATCGCAAGAAAATTCTGGCCGATGCCAAGCGCGTGCTGGATTCGATTGGATTCGACATCGATCCGGCGATCCGGATCGAGAAGCTGGGCGTCGCCCAGCAGCAGATGGTGGAAATTGCGAAGGCCATCAGCCAGAACGCGCGAATTCTCGTGATGGATGAGCCGACGGCGGCGCTGTCCGATCGCGAGACGGAATTGCTGTTTGCACTGATCGCGCGGCTCAAGGCGGATGGCGTTGCCATCATCTACATCTCGCACCGCATGGCGGAGGTGTTCTCGCTCGGCGACCGCATTACGGTGCTGCGCGATGGGCGCCGTATCGATGAGGTGCAACCCGGGGCCGTGTCATCGGACGATCTGGTCCGGATGATGGTCGGTCGCAGCGTCGATATGAGCTATCCACGGACCTTCGCCCAGGCCCCCGGCAAGGTCATGCTCGAGGTGAAGGGTCTCTCCTCTGCCTCCGGCATTGCGGGCATCGACCTGGTGGTGCGGCAAGGCGAGATCGTCGGGCTGTGCGGGCTGGTCGGCTCGGGGCGCACCGAAGTGGTGCGGGCCATTTTCGGAGCCGACAGGGCGACCGCGGGACAGATCCTGTTCGACGGCCGGGAGAAATCCGGCGGTCCGGACGAAGCAGCCAGACTGGGGCTCGCGCTGATTCCGGAAAGCCGCAAGGCCGAAGGCCTGGCTCTGATCCGCTCCGTCGGAGACAACCTGATCGTTTCCGCGCTACGCAAGATCTTTCCGCGTGGCTTCTTCGATCAGGGGAAATCCAGGCAGGTTGCCAATGATCTGATCCGGCAGTTGAGGATCGCGACCCCATCGGACAAGCAGGCCGTGGGTCTTCTGTCCGGCGGCAACCAGCAGAAGGTCGTCATCGGGAAATGGCTGGCGGCCGGCGCCAAGCTGTTCATTTTCGACGAGCCGACACGCGGCATCGATGTCGGAGCCAAAGCCGAGATCTTCGCGCTCATCGACCGGCTGGTCGCGGATGGTGCCGCTGCGCTGATGATCTCGTCGGAGCAGGCGGAAATCTGCCACGTCTGCGATCGCGCCTATGTCATGTGCGACGGGCGGATCGCGGGTGAATTGGCTCGCCACGAACTGAGTGAGGAAAACATCGTGAAGCTGGGGATGCATCATGCGTGAACAAGCGATGGTATTGAACACCAATCCGCTTCAGCGGATTCCCGGCGTTGCCGTCATGCTGGTGCTGCTATGTGTCATCTTCAGCCTGATGACACCCGGCTTCCTGACGGTGCCGAATATTTCTAACGTGCTCGTCCAATCGACGATCTTGCTGATGCTGGCGCTGCCGATGACGCTGATCATCATGACTGAAGGTCTCGACCTGTCGATGGGCGCCGTCTTGACGCTGACCTCGCTGATCGTCGCCATCGTCGCTTTGGCCACAGGCTCGTTGCTGCTCGGCCTGCTTGCGGCTCTGGTCGTCGGGATCGTGTTCGGGACGATCAACGGCTGGCTGGTGGCCGTTGTCGGCATTCCCCCTTTTGTCGCCACGCTGGGCACACTCGGGATGGCGCAGGGGCTCTCGCTGATCGTCAGCGATGGCCAGAGCGTCGTCGGCATGCCGGCCGCCGTTCGTGGCGTCTATTCCGGGACGCTCGGCGGCGTCCCGCTTCCGATCGTGCTGGGACTGGGAAGCTACCTTGCCTTCCACGGATTGCTCTACCACACGCGTTTCGGGACTTACATTTTCGCGCTCGGCGGCAACCGTGAAGCGCTGAAATTCGCCGGTATCTCGGCACGTCGCTTGCTGATCCTCGTCTACGCGCTCGGCGGCGCCATGGTCGGTCTGGCTGGTCTCCTGATGACCGCGCGCATGAACTCCGGGCATCCGACCGCTGGCCTCGGTCTTGAGTTCGATGCCATTGCAGCGGTTGCCGTCGGCGGCACGTCGTTCGAGCGCGGCAATGGTTGGCTGCTCGGCACCTTGCTCGGCGTGGTCACCGTAGGCGTGTTGCGCAACGGATTGAATCTGCTGGCGCTGCCGTCTTCGATCCAGGTAGCAAGCGTCGGCTTGCTGGTGATTGCAGCATTGTTCGTCGATGGATTGCGGAGCCGATCATGACCGATATCTCAAAGCCGATCACAGGCGGCAGAATGTTGCTTTCCGACGAGATGATCCAGGTGTTCTATCGCCTGCTTGCCGCGTTTCTGATCTGTGCAGCGCTGACCATCCTGACCAACTCGTTCTTCAGTCTCGGCAACATCCTCAACGTCCTGCGCCAGGCGAGTCTGCTGTTCTTCATCGCGTCGGGCCTGACGCTGGTGGTGCTGACAGGCGGCCTCGATCTCTCGATTGGTGCCAATGTCGCTATTTCCGCCTGTATTGCCGGGACGGTGATTCATCAGACCGGCTCGCCGACCTTGGGGGTACTGACAGGCATCGGCGTCGGTGGCGCGGTGGGGATGCTCAACGGCGTGATGGTCACCGCGCTTCGAATCCCATCCTTCATTGCGACCTACGGGATGCTGTGGGTGCTGCACGGCATCACTTACTGGTACATGGGCGGAGAGACCATGCACGGCTTTCCGGCTGGCTTTCGTCAGATCGGCAGCGGCTATTTTCTCGGTCTTCCAATCCCGGTCTATCTGTTGCTGGTTTTCCTCGCCATCGGAACCATTTTCGCGCAGCGCACCACGTGGGGACAAGAAATCTATGCCATCGGCGCCAACCCGGTCGCCGCGCGATTGTCGGGCATTCCCGTCGCTCGCCGACTCCTGCTGGTCTACACAGTGTCGGGCGCAATGGCGGGGCTCGCCTCGATCATCTTTCTTGCGCGACTGAACTCTGCCGAAGCCGACATCGGAGAAAGCCTGACACTCCCGGCGATTGCCGCGGTTCTGATCGGGGGCACCTCGCTGTTCGGCGGCCTTGGAACGGTGTTCGGCACGTTCGTCGGCGCGCTCATTTTGACCCTGGTCCTCAATGGCATGAACCTGTTGTCGGTCAACGCGAGTTGGCAGCCGCTGGTGACCGGCGTCATCGTCATTCTGGCAGTATGGCTAGATATGAAAACACGGCGCCGTGCGGCGTAAGTGTTCGATCTTAAAAACAAAACGGAGGGAACGACTATGAAGAAAGCCTATGGCGCGCTTACTGCACTGCTTCTGACGACATCACTCTCGTCCCACGCGTTCGCTGACGGCGAGACGATCGCGGTGTTTACTAAAAACCAGACCAATCCGTATTTCCAGACCGTTCGAGTCGGGTCCGACGCAGCCGCCAAAGCGATGAAGGCAAAGACGCTGCATTACATCCCGACCAAGCCGGACAGCATTCCGGAGCAGCTCAGCCAGATTGAGGACGTGGTGGTGAAGAAGCCGTCGGCGATCGTCTTCATCCCGGTCGACTACAAGGCGATGGTCCCCGGTGTCGAGAAAATCAATGACGCAAAGATCCCGGTGGTCAACGTGACCGATCGTTCCGCCGGTGGCAAGTTTGTCGCCTTTGTCGGCGCCGATGACTACAGTCTGGGTCTGGAGACCGGGCGCTATCTGCTGAAGACGCTGGGCGGCAAGGGCAACTTTGTGATCATTGAGGGCGTCAAAGGATCCTTGACGAGCATCGACCGCGTCCGCGGCTTCAACGATGCCTTGAAGGAAAACCCGGGGGCCAAGCTGCTTGCGTCGCAGCCGGGCAATTATCAGCGGCTGCAGGCGCTCCAGGTCATGGAGAATCTCATGCAGTCGAATACCCAGATCGACGGCGTATTGGCCGCCAACGACGCAATGGCGATCGGCGCGATCGAGGCGCTCGACGGTGCCAATCGCAAGGCCCAGGTCATCGGCGTCAATGGCACCAAGGAGGCGATCGACGCGATCAAGTCCGGGAAATTGCTGGCGAGCGGCGACTACAATGGCTTCATGCAGGGATGCCTCGGCATGATGATCGCCATTCGTTCGCTGCGCAACGAGCCGGTGATCACTGAGATCGTTCTCAAGCCAACGGTGATCGGCAAGGAGAACTATCAGCCCTACGACGTGCCACTGGAATCGCGGACCTGTCCGAGCTGGGACGAGGCTGCGAAGCTCGGTACCAAATAACATCTATTGCCATCAGGACGTCCGCCGCAGGTCGGCGGCCGTCTTCTGCCTTTCAGGAGCTATGCATGCTGTTTGCCATCCATGCCGTCGATCATGCCGGCGCGCTCGACAAGCGTTTGTCTCACTACGAGGCCCACAAGGCCTTTTTGTCCGACACCTCGGCCTATGACGTGACGATCGTCATGTCCGGCCCGCTGACAGCCGATGACGGCCAGACCATGATTGGCAGTCTGTTTCTCGTCGAGGCCGCCGACCGCGCGGCGGTTGAGAAATTTCATCATGCCGATCCGTTCTTTGCCGCCGGCATCTGGCAAGCGGTCACGATCACTGGCTTCCTGCGCCGACAGGGTTAAGCGCAACGCCTTCCGGGGCTTTTATGGCGGCCCGCCATCCGGATAGCCTGTTGGTGAGACAGTCGTTCGGCGTTTGAACGCCGACAACGAAATCAGCCTGGGATCTGACAAGATCCCAGGCTGATTTTATGATGAGCTGAACCGTAACGATTAGCCGAACTGGTTCATCGTGTTGTGCGCGCCGCCCGCCTTCAGGGCCGCCTCACCGGCGAAGTATTCCTTGTGCTCGTCGCCGATGTCCGAACCTGCCATGTTCTGATGCTTCGCGCAGGCGATGCCTTGACGGATTTCCGCGCGCTGGACGTTCTTGACGTAGCCCAGCATGCCCTGTTCGCCAAAATACTCCTTGGCGAGGTTGTCGGTGGACAGCGCAGCCGTGTGATAGGTCGGCAGCGTGATCAGGTGATGGAAGATGCCGGCACGCTTGGCTGAATCAGCCTGGAATGTCCGGATGAGCTCGTCGGCTTCGACCGCCAGCGGCGTGCTGTCGTACTCCACCTTCATCAGTTCGGCACGGTTGTACTTGCTGACATCCTTGCCGGCTTCCTTCATCGCGTCATAGACCTGCCAACGGAAGTTGAGCGTCCAGTTGAACGACGGCGAGTTGTTGTAGGCCAGCTTCGCATTCGGGATCACCTCACGAACGCGATCGACCATCTTGGCGATCTGCTCGATGTTCGGCTTCTCGGTTTCGATCCACAAAAGGTCGGCGCCGTTCTGTAGCGAAGTGATGCAGTCGAGCACGCAGCGGTCCTGACCCGTGCCTTCGCGGAACTGGTACAGGTTGCTGGCCAGACGCTTCGGGCGCATCAGCTTTCCATTACGCGTAATGACGACGTCGCCGTTGCCGATCTTTGAAGCATCGATTTCTTCGCAATCAAGGAAGCTGTTGTACTGGTCGCCGATGTCACCCGGCTTGTGGCTGACAGCGATCTGCTGCGTCAGGCCAGCGCCGAGCGAGTCGGTGCGGGTGACGATGATGCCGTCTTCGACGCCCATTTCGAGGAAGGCGTGACGGCAGGCGCGGATCTTCGCGAGGAAGACTTCATGCGGCACGGTGACCTTGCCGTCCTGATGGCCGCACTGCTTCTCGTCCGAAACCTGATTCTCGATCTGCAGGGCGCAGGCACCAGCCTCGATCATCTTCTTGGCGAGCAGATAGGTTGCTTCCGCATTGCCGAAGCCGGCATCGATATCGGCGATGACGGGAACGACGTGGGTCTGGAAGTTGTCGATCTTGTTGATCAGTTCTTCTTCCTTTGCCTTGTCGCCAGCCTTGCGAGCGGCGTCGAGGCTGCGGAAGATGTCGTTGAGCTCGCGCGAGTCAGCCTGACGCAGGAAGGTGTAGAGCTCCTCGATCAGAGCCGGGACCGAAGTCTTCTCGTGCATCGACTGATCCGGCAGCGGGCCGAATTCCGAGCGCAGCGCCGCGATCATCCAGCCCGAGAGGTACAGGTAGGTGCGGTCGGTGGTGCCGAAATGCTTCTTGACCGAGATCAGCTTCTGCTGCGCGATAAAGCCATGCCAGCAGCCGAGCGACTGGGTGTACTTGGTGGTGTCTGCATCATAGGCGGCCATGTCGGCACGCATCAGCGATGCCGTGTAGCGTGCAACGTCGAGACCAGTCTTGAAGCGGTTCTGCAGGCGCATGCGTGCGACCGCTTCGGCGGTCACGCCGTTCCAGGTGTCCTTGGTCTTGAGCAGCGCCGACGCCGCCTCGACTTCGCTCCGATAGGAGCCGGTGCCGAGGATGGTCTGGTTGCTGATCCCGCGCGGCTGGAAGTTCATGGTCTTGATCCCTTTGGCTGACGAAAAACCTGTCCTTGGTTGTAAGCGCGGGATTGTCAGCCGCTAGACGGAACGCAGATAACTTGTCATACTTTACAAATATCGCGTGTAAGTCTGTAAGGTAATTACAAAATATTGGAGTGCGCAATGGCCGCCTCGGCAGGTCGATCGGTGTTCATGGGACCGCGAATCCGGCGGCTTCGGCGCGATTTGGGTCTGACTCAGGCCGATATGGCGGCCGATCTCGAGATTTCCGCGCCTTACGTCGCGCTGCTGGAGCGCAACCAGCGGCCGATGACGGCGGACATGCTGCTGCGCCTGGCGCGCACCTACACCATCGATCTGGCCGATCTCGCCGGCGATGGCGGCGCCGACAATACGGCGCGGATGCAGTCGATCCTGAAAGAGCCGATGTTTTCGGACATCGATATCCCCGCGCTCGAAATCAGCGATCTCGCGGTGAGCTATCCCGGCATGGCCGAGGCGTTCCTGCGCCTCTACACCGCCTATCGCGAGGAGCAGCTCGCGCTGGCGGATCGGCGCGCACCGGCGCTCACCGGTGGCGCGTCGTCTTCGGATAGCGAGGGCTATGATGCCAACGATCCCGTGGCCGAGGTCAGGCGGTTTCTGGCAGCTCGCCGCAACAATTTCGCTGTGATCGACGACGTGGCCGAACGTCTTGTGCAGGCGACGTCGGGGCCGAGCGGTTTCGTCGAGCGTCTCAAGACCCGGCATAAGCTGCAAGTGCGCTATCTACCGCCAGACGTCATGCTCGGCTCGGTCAGGCGACTGGATCTGCATCGCAAGCAATTGCTACTTGAGGATTCGCTCGATACCGCAAGCCTCCATTTCCAGTTGGCGCAGCAACTCGCCTATCTCGAAATGGAAAACGAGATCGGCACCGCGCTCGAAGACGGCCAGTTCACCACCAAGAGCGCTGAACTGCTGGCGCGCCGGGCGCTCGCGGGTTACGCCGCTGCGGCGCTGATCATGCCCTATGCGGCTTTCGCGCGCGCCGCCGAGACCCGTCGCTACGATCTCGAAGCACTGGCGCGCCAATTCGGTGCCAGCTTCGAACAGACCGCGCATCGCATCACGACCTTGCAGCGGCCGGGCGCCGAGAAAGTCCCGTTCTTCCTGATCCGCGTCGACCCCGCTGGCAACATCTCAAAGCTGCTCGACGGCGCCGGCTTTCCATTTGCCAAGCACGGCGGCGCGTGCCCGCTGTGGTCAGTGCATGACGTTTTCAAAACGCCGCGCCAGATCGTGACGCAATGGCTGGAATTGCCGGACGGACAGCGCTTCTTCTCGATTGCCCGTACCGTCACCGCCGGCGGTGGTGCTTACGGTGCACAACGTGTCGAGCGCGCCATCGCGATCGGTTGCGCGGCCGAATATGCGGGTCAGTTGATCTACACACGCGACGCGGCGGCGCCGCGCGCCGATGCGCCCACGCCGATCGGCGTCGCATGCCGTGTCTGTCATCGTCCAAGATGTGCTGCGCGCTCGGCGCTTCCGATCGGGCGCGAGTTGTTGCCCGATGATTTCAGGACGCTGAACGTTCCGTTTGGATTCTCGGCGGACTGAAACGGCTCAGGCCTGCTCGGCCGCAGCTTCCTCGGCATTGGGATCGCCGGGTGCCGTCGCCCAGGCCAGTTCGACGAGTGTCACGATGCGCCGACCGGCGCCATCGAGCTGACAGACGATAAGGCCTTGCTCCTCGATATAGTTGAGCAGGCGCTGTGCGCGGCGTAGCGAATGCGAGCCGTAGGCGCGGGCGATCGCGGCATTGCTCGGGCAGGGCCAGCCTTCCTTGGCGGCGCGGGCGATCATCATGAAAACGCCCTGCATATCCTCCGGCAGAATCGAGGCGCGGACCGAGACGTCTTGCCAGCCGTCATCGTTGGTCATGTCGGAGCCGAGCCCGGCGCGGGCGCGTGTCAGCATGCGGCGGAAGTCGTCGAGGTCCGGCACGGCGGCACCGAGGCCCTCGATGCGGCAGCGGACCACGAATTCCTGATAGAGCACGCCGACCACCCGGAAGCCTGCATCGGGCTCCGCCATCAGGGCCTGCAACACGCGGTCGACGCGCATGCGCCGCTCCGCCAGTTCCTCGGCGCTGATCGGCGTCTCCGCCACGTCCGGCCGAATTTCCAGCGCTGCGGACTTCGCCGCCATGAGCTGGCCAAGCAGATCCGGCGATGACGGTGCGCGGCGCTGCGGCCGGACCGGCTCCGGCGGGGGCGCTGCGAGAATCGTGGCGCGGACGTCGTCGAGTGTCGCTTCCGGCAGCGGCATCAGGCGTGGGGTCGCATTGCGCGGACTTGTTTCGGTGACGCCGATGCGCAGGCCCAGCGGACGACGGGAGAGGGCGGGACCCAGCGCCATGAACTGGCCACGCTCGAGGTCGCGGAAGGATTCGGCCTGCCGTCGCTCCATGCCGAGAAGATCGGCGGCGCGTGCCATATCGATGTCGAGGAAGGTGCGACCCATCAGGAAATTCGACGCTTCGGCCGCGACGTTCTTGGCGAGCTTCGCCAGTCGCTGTGTCGCGATGACGCCGGCAAGGCCGCGTTTGCGGCCGCGGCACATCAGGTTGGTCATGGCGCCGAGCGATAGCTTGCGGGCTTCGTCGGACACCTCGCCGGCAACGGCCGGGGCGAACAGCTGTGCCTCGTCCACCACCACGAGCATCGGATACCAATGGTCGCGAGGCGCGTCGAACAGCCCGCCCAGAAAGGCGGCGGCGCGGCGCATTTGATTCTCGGCATCCAGCCCTTCGAGATTGAGCACTGTGGAGACGCGGTGCATGCGCGCGCGCTCGCCGGCGACCTGCAACCCGCGTTCGGTATGCGCCTCGGCATCGATCACCAGATGACCGAATCGCTCCGCCAGCGAGACGAAATCGCCTTCAGGGTCGATAATGGTTTGTTGCACCCAAGGGGCGCTCTGTTCGAGCAGCCGGCGCAGCAGATGCGATTTTCCGGAACCCGAATTGCCCTGTACGAGCAGACGCGTCGCCAGCAGTTCCTCAAGGTCCAGAGCCGCCGGGGCGCCTGACGTCGTATGCCCCATCTCGATCGCAACGGTCATGTCTCGACTCAGGTCTCCTTGTAGAGAGGGCTTACCAACCCGGCCACAGCGCGTCGAGCGGCGCACGGCTATCATCCCGTGTTCCGCGCAACTCTCACCAAGTAAATCGCGACAGCGAATCGGCGATGTTCTGCACACGGCGGTGCCCGGTTTTGCCAATGGCAATCTCAGGCGGTTTCCTTGCATGATCGCATTGTGTTCGACCCGCGGTGATAGAGCGTCAGCAAACAGAAAATCCCGCGTGACGTAACTGTGACGTCCGCAAGGCAGGGACATCGCTGGAATCTTCGGGCGCCGCAGTCACCAAACATTTGATTTGGAATTCTTCCAGTTTCAGGGGAGGGTCACTGCAACGGCGATATGCGCCACGACCCGGGGAAATGCGATGGCAAGCCTCACGATCAATGGACGGACCTACGAGATCGATGCAGAACCGGACACGCCGTTGCTATGGGCGATCCGCGAAAATGCCGGGCTGACAGGGACAAAATACGGATGTGGCGTCGCCCAATGCGGCGCCTGCACCGTTCATGTCGATGGCCAGCAGGTCCGTTCCTGCAGCATGGCGCTCAGTGAGGCGATCGGAAAGCAGATCACGACGATCGAGGGCCTTGCGTCCGAGGGGGCCGTGCACAAGGTGCAGCAGGCCTGGATCGATCATGATGTGCCGCAATGTGGTTACTGCCAGAGCGGCATGATCATGGCAGTTGCAGCGCTGCTGGAGACAGTGCCGCAGCCGACCGATGAGGATATCGACCTCGCCATCACCAATATCTGCCGTTGCGGCACGTTCCAGCAGGTCCGTGAAGCGATTCACGCCGCTGCAAGCGCTTGAGGAAGATGGTCATGGGTCATGCTCCGCAACTCAATCGCCGTTCGTTTGTCCTGGGAACTGCTGCTATCGGCAGTGGCCTCGCGCTCGGTATTCCCTTTGGCGGGCCGACCGCAGTCTATGCGGCCGATGGTACGCCTGAGGTCAATGCCTGGGTGGTGATCCGGCCTGATGAGACCGTTGTCGTGCGTATCGCGCGGTCCGAGATGGGGCAGGGAACGCTCACGGGTCTGGCGCAATTGGTCGCAGAAGAACTTGAATGCGACTGGTCCAAGGTGACGACGGAATATCCTACGCCCGGGCAAAGTGTCGCACGCAAGCGCGTCTGGGGGGACTTTTCCACCGGCGGCAGCCGCGGCGTTCGCACTTCGCATGATTACGTCCGCAAAGGCGGCGCGGCTGCGCGCCTGATGCTGATCCAGGCGGCAGCCGATGAGTGGGCCGCGCCCGTGTCGGAATGTGCCACCAGCAAGGGCGTCATCACCCATGTCCCGTCGGGGCGCACCATCACTTACGGCAAGGTCGCGGAAGCGGCTGCTAAGCTGCAGCCGCCGACCGACGTCAAGCTGAAGGATCCCAAGGACTGGACCATCGCCGGCAAACCGCTGAAGCGGCTCGATACGGTCGAGAAAACCAACGGCAAGATGGTCTACGGCGCCGATATCAAGCTGCCGGGAATGCTCAATGCCGCGATCAAGGATTGCCCGGTGTTCGGCGGCACGCTGAAGAGCTTCGACGACAGCAAGATCCTTGGCATGAAAGGCGTCAAGAAGGTCGTGCGCGTCGGCGAAAGTGCCGTGGCTGTGGTCGCCGATACGTGGTGGCACGCCAAGTCGGCGCTGGAGGCGATGCCGGTCGTCTGGGACGATGGCAAGAACGCCAGCGTGTCCAGCGAGTCCATCGGCAAGTGGCTGCAGGAAGGCCTGGACGCTGCGCAGCCCGCTTTTGTCGGCAACAAGGCTGGCGATGTCAAAGCAGCGTTGGCGGGTGCTGCGAAGACGGTGGAAGCGGTCTACGCCTATCCCTATCAGAACCACGCCACCATGGAGCCGATGAACGCGACGGTGCTCTATACGGCGGAGAAGTGCGAGGTCTGGACCGGGACGCAGAACGGCGAAGCCGTGTTTGCGGCCGCAGTCGAAGCGTCAGGCCTGCCGAGCGACAAATGCGAGGTCTACAAGATCATGCCGGGCGGCGGCTTCGGTCGGCGCGGCATGACCGATTACGTCCGTCAGGCGGTGGCCATCGCCAAGCAGATGCCCGGCACGCCGATCAAGCTGATGTGGTCGCGCGAAGAAGATATGCTGCACGGCCGCTATCATCCGATTACGCAGAGCAAGCTGGTCGGCGCCTTCGATGCCGATAACAATCTGATCGGTTTGCACATGCGGATCTCAGGCCAGTCGATCCTGGCCAGTGTGCGTCCCGAGGGTATGCAGAACGGGATGGATCCCGTCACTTTCCAGGGTCTGAATGCCAGCGGTGAGGCAGCGATCGGCTACACCATTCCGAATTTGCTGATCGACCATTCCATGCGCAATCCGCATGTGCCGCCGGGCTTCTGGCGCGGCGTCAACGTCAACCAGAATGCGATCTATCTCGAAAGCTTCATGGACGAACTCGCGCATTCGGTCGGTCAGGACCCGCTCGAATTCCGTCGCAAGCTGATGACCAAGCATCCGAAGCATCTCGCGGTGCTCAATGCCGTCGCAGAGAGGATCGGCTGGACGACGCCGGCGCCGCAAGGCGTGTTCCGCGGCATCTGCCAGCATATGGGCTTCGGCAGTTATGTGGCGGCTGCAACGGAAATTTCGGTGACGGGCGGCAACAAGATCAAGATCCATCGCATCGTTGCCGCCACGGATCCTGGCTATGCAGTGAACCCTTGGCAAATCGATCGCCAGATCGCCGGCTCGTTCGTCTACGGCCTCTCGGCGCTGTTCTATGGCGAATGCACCGTGAAGGGTGGCCGCATCGAGCAGGAGAACTTCGACACCTATCAGTCGATGACCATGAAGGAGATGCCGAAGGTCGAGTCGATCCTGATGCCATCGGGCGGCTTCTGGGGCGGCGTCGGTGAGCCGACGATCTGCGTTGCGGCGCCGGCCGTGCTGAATGCCTATTTTGCTGCGACCGGCAAGCGCATCCGTTCCGTGCCGCTGAAGAATCACGACATCATCTTTGCGTAACCGACGCGTCGCCATGCTTGCTGCCCATCACTGGATTTCGCTCATGAAGACGTTGCGTACCTCACTTGCGATCGGGCTGATCGTCGCCTCCGCGGCGCCGGTCCGGGCTGCATCGGCACCGCCACCTGGAGCGGCCTCGTGCTCCGGCTGCCATGCGGCGACATCGCAGGCCATCCCGAACATCTATGGGCGCGATGCCGATGCGACGCGCTCTACATTGCTGGCCTTTCGCAATGGGTCGATGCCGGCCACAGTGATGACGCGGATCGCCAAGGGCTTCTCCGAAGACGAAATCGGGTCGATTGCGGCCTGGCTGGCAACGCAGAAATAGCATGACCCACAAAAATCATACCTCACGACGGGAATTTCTTCGCGCTGCCGCTGCCGCGACGGCATCCCTTGCGCTGGCATCGCCAAGCCTGGCGCAATCGCCTGCGCGGGTCGTTGTAATCGGCGGCGGCTTCGGTGGCGCCAGTTGCGCCCGCGCGCTTCGGCAGCTCGATCCGTCGCTGGATGTCACGCTGGTGACGGCCGATCGCCAATATGTCGCGTGCCCATTCAGTAATGAGGTCATCGCCGGCGACCGCGCCATTGAAGCCCAGCAATTCGCCTACGAGAAAACCGCTGCCGCCGGCATCAAAGTCGTCGCGCAAATGGCGCAGACGATCGACCCGCAGGCGCGCACGATCGGTCTCGCCGATGGATCGACGTTGCGCTACGACCGGCTGGTTCTGTCGCCCGGAATCGATCTGCGCTTCGACGCTCTTGCGGGCTATGACGAGGCTGCAGCGTCGCGCATGCCACATGCCTGGAAGGCGGGCGAACAGACGCTGCTGCTGCGACGCCAGTTGGAAGCGATGGACGATGGCGGCGTGGTTGCGATCGTCGTTCCCGCCAACCCCTTCAGGTGTCCTCCGGGCCCCTATGAGCGCGCGAGCCTGATCGCGCACTACCTCAAGACCCGAAAGCCGCGGTCGAAGCTGATCATTCTCGACTCGAAAGACGCGTTCTCGAAGCAGCGGCTGTTTCAGGCCGCGTGGCAGGAGCTGTATCCGGGATTGATCGAATGGGTCGCGCTGTCGCAGGGCGGCAAGGTCACGTCGGTCGATCCGGCGACCAATACGCTGGTGACAGATTTCGCGACGTATCACGTTCAGGTCGCCAATGTGATTCCGCCGCAGCGCGCAGGGCGCATCGCGGAGATTGCCGGCGTTACCGATAAATCCGGCTGGTGTCCGATCAATCCCGTCAGCCTCGAGTCCACGCAAGTGCCGAACATCCATGTGATCGGCGATGCCTGCATTGCCGGCGCCATGCCCAAATCCGCATTCTCGGCGAATGCGCAGGCGAAGACCTGTGCCGGGGCGATCGTGGCGTTGCTGGCGGGGGCGACGCCGACGTCGCCGAAGCTGATCAACACTTGCTACAGTCTGGTCGCGCCCGACTACGGCATTTCCATCGCGGGCGTCTACCAGCCCCGCAATGGCCTGTTTGCGGATATCGAAGGCGCGGGCGGTACGAGTCCGCTGGATGCGCCGCGTGATGTCCGGGCCCGTGAAGCGATCTATGCGCGATCGTGGTTCGAGACGATCGGAGCAGAGGTCTTTGGTTAGTCGTCGCCGCGCATCGACGCTGTTGTCGGCGAGCGTGGCGACGCTGCTGCTGACTGCTCCGGTCCGTGCGAGTGAACTTGTCCCTTATGCGGTGATTGGCGATGCGATTCCGCTGCCCCTGGCGGGCGCGGTCGGCGATGCGTCGGCGGGCAGGGCGATCGTCGTCAACCGCACATATACGTGTCTGCTCTGCCACAGCGGGCCATTTACCGAACAGAGATTCCAGGGCGATCTTGCGCCAAGCCTTGCCGGCACCGGCAGCCGCTGGTCGGAAGGCCAGTTGCGGCTGCGGCTGGTGGATGCCTCACGCCTCAATGCCGCGACCATCATGCCGTCCTATTATCGTGCAGATGGGTTACAGCGTGTCGGGGATGCATGGCTTGGCAAGCCGATCCTGTCGGCGCAACAAATCGAGGACGTCGTCGCTTACCTGACAACGCTGCAGAACCCATCATGACGAAAGCAATCCATGGCTGAGCCCGATCGAACGACGCGTCGCCAGTTCCTGGCGACCGCCGGCGGCGCAGCGCTCGGCGCGGTGTCGCTCGTGCATGTCGGCCCGGTCCATGCGACGCCGGACACCATGAAGGCAGCCATCCGCGATATCGTCAAGGGTGCCACAGTGCGCCCCGGCAAAGTGAAGCTCGACGTCCCGCCGCTGGTCGAGAACGGCAACACCGTGCCACTCACCGTCACGGTGACGAGCCCGATGAGTGATGCCGATCACGTGGTCAGCATCCATATCTTCAACGAGAAGAACCCGCAGCCCAATGTCGGCAACTTCTATATCTCCCCGCGCGCAGGCCGTGCGCAGATAGCGATGCGCATCCGGCTTGCCGATACGCAGACGCTCACGGCCATCGCGAAACTCTCCGATGGTTCGTTCTGGTCGGCGACCGCCGATGTCGTCGTCACGCTCGCGGCATGTACCGAGGAGGCAACCTGATGGCATCCGCGCTGATCAACGTTCCCGCCACGGCCAGGCGTGGCGATATCATCGAGATCAAGACGCTGATGTCCCACATCATGGAGACGGGCTTTCGCCATACCGTGACCGGTGAGGTTATCCCGCGCGACATCATCACCAATTTCACCTGCCGCTATAATGGCGATGAAGTGTTCCGGGCCGATCTGTTTCCCGCGTTCTCGGCCAATCCCTTCATCTCCTTCTTTACGATCGCCACGGAGAGCGGAAAATTCGAATTCCAGTGGATCGGCGACAACGGATTTCAGGAAACCGCGTCGGCCAGCATCACGGTCACATGAGGCGACTGCGCAATATCAGCCTGTCGTTGCTGGCAGCCGTCGCTTTCACGTCGCTCATCGAGGCGGCGGAGATCGCGCCGGGCGAGCGACTCTCCGGTGCCAGTTTCATGTCCGTCGAAACCCAGGCCATGCAGAACGACGCCACGGCCAATCCCGGCATGCTGTGGGTGCTGGATGGCGAGGCGCTATGGACCCGAAAGCCCGCCGCCGGCCGTGCTTGCGCGGATTGCCACGGTGATGCCAGCAGCATGCGCGGCGTCGCTGTGCGGTACCCGGCATTCGACGACAAGCTCAATCGCCCGGTCGATCTCGAACAGCGCGTCAATCTCTGCCGCGTCGATCATCAGCAATTGCCGCCGCTCGCCGATGAAAGCCGCGATCTGCTGGCGCTGACCGCATTGATCGGCCGGCAGTCACAGGGGATGCCGATCGAGACGGGCGCCGATTCACGTCTGCAGGCATTCATCGACAAAGGCCGCGACGCCTTCATGCGCCGGCAGGGGCAATTGAATCTGGCGTGCACGAACTGTCACGACGACAACTGGGACAAACGTCTCGCCGGCTCCGCGATCACGCAGGCCCATCCGACGGGCTATCCTGTCTATCGGCTGGAGTGGCAGGGGCTTGGCTCTCTGAAGCGGCGGCTGCGCAACTGCATGATCGGCGTGCGCACTCAACCCTACAGTGCCGACGCACCTGAGATGGTTGAGCTTGAACTCTACCTGATGTCGCGTGCGCGGGGCATGGCAAGCGAAACTCCCGCTGTCAGGCCGTGACGTATCGAATGTCTGTAAGGGTGCCCGCGGGCTCCAGTTCAGGTTGTTTCCTTCGGTATCTCGAACACCAAGCACGTCGTGGTGGCATGGGCGATGAGCCGCCCCTTGGAGTCCGTGATGCGCGCTTCCGTCGTCGCCGCGCGGCGGCCGACATTCAGCGTGCGGCCTTCGGTGCGCACAGTGCCGCTATCCTTGCTCATGCCGCGGATGAAGCTGATCTTGAATTCCAGCGTGGTGTAGCCGGTGCCAACGGGCAGCATCGAGTGCACAGCCAGTCCCATCGCCGAATCCAGCAGGATCGCCGCGTAGCCGCCATGTACCGAGCCGATCGGATTGTAGTGCCGGAAGCCGGGGACGCTGTGAAACACGACAACGCCAGGTTTTGCGGTCGAGTCGAACGGCTCGACATTCTCCATGATCGGCGGTTGCGGCAACTCGCCGGAGAAGATCTTGCGCACGAAATCGATCCCGGGCATCGACGCCATCAGGCTGGTGGGAACGACGTCGTAGCGGGGCGTAGGTGCGTCGGTCATGGCGCTTCCTTTATTTTTGATGACGATCATCATACAAAGCTGCAGGTGCGGATGCTAGCGCTTGCCGCAAGCCCTTCCACGTCATGCCCGGGCTTGACCCGGGCATCCACGCCTTCGCAGCCCTAAAACGTAGATGGCCGGGACAAGCCCGGCCATGACGTCTGAATTCTATCGATAAAGAAAGAAAGCTACGACGCCTTCTTCGCCCGCATCAGATCCGCGAACCGCTTGAACAAGTAGTGCGAGTCGCGCGGACCGGGGGAGGCCTCCGGGTGGTACTGAACCGAGAACACCGGCTTGCCGTCGAGCTGAATGCCACAATTGGATCCATCGAACAGCGAGATATGGGTCTGCGTCGCGCCCTTCGGCAATGTCGCTTCATCCACCGCGAAGCCGTGGTTCATCGAGGTGATTTCCACCTTGCCGGTGGTCTCGTCCTTGACCGGATGATTGGCGCCGTGATGGCCCTGATGCATCTTCTTGGTCTTGGCGCCCACCGCTAGGCCGAGCATCTGGTGACCGAGGCAGATGCCAAATGTGGGCACGCCGGAATCGATCACCTGCTTGATGACAGGCACGGCATATTTGCCGGTCTCGGCGGGATCGCCTGGGCCATTCGACAGGAACACACCGTCCGGCTTCAGCGCCATGATCTCTTCGGCCGAAGTCGTGGCTGGAACGACTGTGACCTTGCAGCCTTCGCCGGCCAGCAGGCGCAGAATGTTGCGCTTGATGCCGTAATCGATAGCGACGACGTTGAATTCAGGGTTGGTCTGGCGACCGAAACCCTTTTCCCATTCCCAGGGAGTCTCGTCCCACGTGAAGCGCTGGGCCGACGTCACCATCGGCACCAGGTCCATGCCTTCGAGACCCGGCCATTCGCGCGCTTCTTCCTTCAGGCCATGCAGGTCGAATTGGCCGTCCTTCGCATGCACAAGCACCGCATTGGGCATGCCCTTGTTGCGGATCAGCGCGGTCAGGGCGCGGGTGTCGATGCCGGAAATGCCGATGATGCCGCGCGCCTTCAGCCAGGCGTCGAGATGCCGGGAAGAGCGGTAATTCGACGGGTCGGTGATCGCCGAGCGCAGGATCACGCCGCGGGCGCCTGGCGTCGCCGCCATGTTCACCGTCTCGATATCCTCGTCGTTGGTGCCGACATTGCCGATATGCGGGAAGGTGAAGGTGATCAGCTGCCCGGCATAGGATGGATCGGTGAGGATTTCCTCATAACCGGTCATCGCCGTGTTGAAGCAGACTTCGCCCACGGCCTGGCCTTCCGCGCCGAGGCCGAAGCCCTCCAGCACGGTGCCATCGGCGAGCACGAGGAGCGCGGTCGGTTTGTGGTCCGGCCAGGCTGAAGATGTTTCTGAGGGGGTCATGAGGGGACTACATAGTCCGCGCATCCGCCGCCGTCAAAGCCGGAAAGGCCGGATTCACACGTCAACCATGGCCTGGCAGGGTTAGCAATCGGCGCTTTGCCCGATCAACGGGCCCGGACAGAGCTTCATTAAGGAATAACATCTTATCTGGCAGAATTGTGGTGTTCCGGTTGTCCGGCGAAACCTGCACGCCGATAGCGCGTAATTTGCAGAATGAGATGTAAAATCAACTAATTATAATTACGGATGCTTGCCGGAACTCACTTTCGCCGGTAGCAAGCTGCGACTTCCCGTATTTCCGGATATTTCAGTGCAGTTGGACCATTTCGCCAAGATGGCCGCGCGCTCGGCCATCGCGCCAGCGCGATGGCGCAGGCCTTTTCTGACCTTCCTCGATGGGATCGAGGCGGGCTGGACGATTCCTGTGCTGATCGTCGGCTTCGCGGGAATCTGGCTGCTGTTTCTGGTGATCGCCTATCAGAGCGGCGATCTACATGCGGACGCGCTGGAAACTTGGACGCTTGGCCGCGAATTCGCTTGGGGGAATCCCAAACATCCGCCCTTGATGGGCTGGGTCGCGCGGCTGTGGACGCTGGTTTTCCCGCTGACCGACTGGTCGTTCCAGTTGCTGTCGATGACCAATGCCGCGGTGGCGCTCTGGGCTGTCGATCTGATTGCACGCCGCTTCGTGCGCGGCGATTCGCGAGCCGTCGTGCTGCTGCTGCTGATGCTGCTTCCGGCCTACCAGTTCCATGCCCAGCGCTTCAACGCGAACACGGTGCTGCTCGCGGTCTGGCCGCTGGCGACCTATTGCTTCCTGCGCTCCTTTGAAACGCGCGCTATCGGCTGGGCTGCCGCCGCCGGCGTCCTGTCCGCGCTGGCGATGCTCGGCAAATATTATTCGATCTTCCTGATCGCCAGCTTCGCGCTGGCAGCGATCGTGCATCCGCAGCGGGCGGTCTATTTCAGGTCCTGGGCACCGTGGGTCTCGACACTTGCCGGGCTCATTGCCCTTGGGCCGCACATCCATTGGCTCGTGACGACCGGTGCTGCGCCGTTCGCCTATGCCATACAGGTTCACGGCGGCATCGACTTTGGTCAGTCACTCATCGAAGCCAGCATGTTTTTGCTCGGTCTCGCGGCGACGCTGGCGCTCCCGGCCATTGTCTGGGTTTTATCGGCCGAGCTGCGCCTGAAGTACTTTTCGGCCGATTTCCGTGCCATGGGTCCGGGGTTGTTGCTGCTGTTCTGGGTGTTCATCGGCACGGTGCTGCTGCCCGTTATGACTACCGTCACGCTTGGCACCGACATGCCTTCGCTATGGGCGCTCCAGGGTTTGTTCCTGCCTGCCGTTTTGATCGTTTGCGGCGCCCGCTTCACGCTCGAACGCCTGTATGTGGTCAATATGGTGGTGTTCGTCGCCGGCATCGCCATCATCGCAACCATTGTGGCTGCTCCGATCCATGCGATTTACCGCAATAGCATCAATCCTAACGAGCGGACTTACTATCGGCTGGCCGCTCAAGAGCTGACGGACCGGTGGCACCAGATGACAGGCCGGCCGATGCCGCGGATCAGTGGCGACGACGGGCTGGCATTCGCGACGGCCTTTTACAGCCCTGACCATCCCGTCTACAGCCGCCCGTTCCAGTTCCAGTACACTTGGGGCATGCCGCGCGCGACGACGCTGCAGAAGGGGTGGGCTTCGATGTGCTTTGCGACAGATAGCGATTGCCTGATGTGGATGGGCAAGGTCGCGATGCTCGAGCCGCGGCACGTCAGGTTTGATTTCGAGGTTCAGCCCCGGCTATGGGGCCAAGCCGGTATTCCGGCCACCATATCGGCGTTGATGGTTCTGCCGTACGTCGCTGGAGCCGGCGCGCCCGGGCCGCTGTCCGCAGGCGTGGAGGATTTCAGCTCCAGCCATCGGCAATAGGTTTGGGCAGTAGGTTCGAGCAACAGCTCCGGGCGGCGTCCCCGAGAATTGGCGGGTGCAGTTGTGCATACCCCTTAAAACGCTTAGATCGGGGCCAACCGAGTTCCGGCGCTGCGATTGGCGGCCGCAAGAGGAGACGCAGATGCTGCGCGATGACATCAACAACGCCGTCAAGGACGCCATGCGGGCCAAGGACGAGCGCAAGCTTTCGACGCTGCGCATGGTCAATTCGACCATCAAGAATGCCGATATCGAAGCGCGCGGCCAGAGCAAGCCGCCGCTGTCGGATGCCGACCTGCTGAGCCTGCTGCAGAAGATGATCAAGCAGCGCCAGGAATCTGTCGAGCTCTATGACAAGGGCGGCCGCGCCGAACTGGCGACCCAGGAGCGCGAGGAAATCGCGATCATCTCCGCCTATCTGCCGCAGCAGATGTCGGAGGACGAGACCAAGTCCGCCATCGCAGCCGAGATCGCAGCGACGGGTGCGGCCGGCATGAAAGATATGGGCAAGGTGATCGCCGCGCTGAAAGCGAAATATGCCGGCCAGATGGACTTCGGCAAGGCCAGCGGTCTGGTCAAGGCTGCGCTCAACGGCTGAGGCTCTCTTTAACCTCTCCCCGCCCTTTTGTTCAGTCCGGACAGATCGCTGACAGGTGTTCGGAGACATAGTTGACACATTCAGATTGGCTGGAGTCCTCCTTTTCAGGAGGTTTCCATGCCATGGCGCGAGGTGTCGGCAATGGATCAGCGGCGGGAGTTTGCCCTTTTGGCAATGCAGGAGGGCGTCAATCGGCGAGAACTGTGTCGGCGGTTCGGGATCAGCCCGCAGACCGGCTACAAATGGCTGGCGCGGGTCGAGGCCGGCGATGCGGAACTGGCCGATCGGTCGCGGCGACCGCTTGTCAGCCCACGACGCAGCAATACGGCAATCGAGACGCTGGTGCTTGCGGTGCGCGATGCCCATCCGGCCTGGGGCGCGCGCAAGATTGCGTACTGCCTGCAGCGTGACGGGATGACACCGCCGGCGATCTCCACCGTGCATGAGATCCTGCACCGCAACGGCCGCATTATCCTGCCGCCGGGCGGCGCAACACAGCCGCTGCAGCGCTTCGAGAAGGAGGCGCCCAACCAGCTATGGCAGATGGATTTCAAAGGGCGCATGCCGCTGGCCAACAACGCAGCATGCCATCCGCTCACCGTAATCGACGACCACTCGCGCTATGCACTTTGCATCCAGGCCTGCGCAAACGAACAGAGTGCAACCGTGCAGCAGCGGCTGATACAGACTTTCCGGCGCTATGGTCTGCCGGACGCGTTCTTCGTCGACAACGGCTCGCCTTGGGGCGACAGCGGCGGCTCGCGCTGGACTGCCCTGCGGGTCTGGTTGCTCAAGCTTGGCGTCGACACGATCTATGCAAGGCCGTTCCACCCGCAAAGCCGCGGCAAGAACGAACGCTTCCACCGTTCCCTCAAGGCCGAAGTATTCGCGGCACGCCGGTTCCGCGACTTTGCCGAACTACAGCGCGCTTTCGATACATGGCGCACCGTCTACAATCTGCAACGCCCCCACGAAGCACTCGGCATGGACGTTCCCGCTACCCGTTACAAACCCAGCACGCGGCCGATGCCCGACAAAATCGTCGAGGTCGAATATGCCAGCAATGACATCGTGCGCCGCGTCTCAGTCAATCCGCGCATCGACTTCAAGGGCCGGCGATGGCGCGTACCAAAAGCCTTTCGCGGCGAACGGCTGGCAATCCGCCCCTTGGACAGCGATGGCCACTACGGGATTTTCTTCGGCAGCCGGAAAGTCGCAGAAATCGACTTGACTGGCACAAAAAGTGTCAGTGATGTCTCCGAACAGGTGTCAACCATGTCTCCCGACTGAACAAATGCGCGGGGAGAGGTCGCGCGCACCTGGCGCGCGGGTGAGGGGCCAAGCACGCTGCTTCAACGCACGCAGTCTATCGGTTCGGATCAATCCGAGGTCTTGCGCAATTCCTCATCGATGAGCGACAGCACGCCTTCGATATTTGACAGCACATCGTTGTTCCAGAAGCGAAGCACGCAATAACCTTGCTCGCGCAGATATCGATCGCGCATGGCGTCCCGTTGCGACTCCAGATGCTGCCCGCCATCGACCTCGATAACGATCATCTTCTCCCGACAAACGAAGTCGCAGATATATCGCCCGATCGGCTCTTGGCGAATGAATTTGCAGCCGGCAATCTGCCTGTTGCGCAGACGATTCCACAGTTTCGTTTCGGCGTCGGTGGAGTTGGCGCGTAATTCGCGCGATCTGTTGGTGATGCGAATGTGGCCACGCATGTGCCATGCCCCTCACCCGACCGGCTTCGCCGGTCGACCTCTCCCCGCGAAGGGCGGGGAGAGGTTAGGAACGCTGTCGCTCTTGTCAGCTAAGCCGCCGCCGTCGGCAGGCTATACGTCTTGAACTGATCGCGCAGCGCGGTCTTCAGGATCTTGCCAGTGGCCGTGTGCGGGATAGCATCGACGAACACCACGTCATCCGGCATCCACCACTTGGCGATCTTGCCATCCATATATTTCAGGATGTCTTCGCGCGTGGCGGTCTGGTCCTGCTTGAGCTGCACGATCAGCAGCGGGCGCTCGTCCCACTTCGGATGATAGACGCCGATGACGGCGGCTTCCGCCACCTGCGGATGACCGACGGCAAGGTTTTCCAGATCGATCGACGAGATCCATTCGCCGCCGGACTTGATGACGTCCTTGGAGCGGTCGGTGATCCGCATATAGCCATGCGCGTCGATGGTCGCGACGTCGCCGGTGTCGAAATAGCCCTCCTCGTCGAGGATCTCGTCCTCGACACGGAAATAGGCTGATGATACCGACGGGCCGCGCACCTTGAGACGGCCGAAGGTCTTGCCGTCCCATGGCAGGTTCTTGCCGGCGTCGTCTGTGATCTTCATCTGGACGCCGAACGGCGGATAGCCCTGGGTCTGCAGGATATCCAGCCGCTCGTCGCCTTCGAGCTGGTCGAACGGCGGCTTCAACGCGGCCAGCGTGCCGATCGGGCTCATTTCGGTCATGCCCCAGGCATGACGTGCACCGATGCCCATGTCGACGAAGGCCTTGATCATCGAGCGCGGCATCGCCGAGCCGCCGCACACCACCATGCGCAGGTCGGGCAGTTTCAGATTGTTCTGCGACATGTAGTTGAGCAGCATCAGCCATACCGTCGGCACGCCCGCGGTATGCGTCACCCTCTCGGTGGAGAGCAATTCGTAGATCGAAGCGCCGTCCATCTTGGCGCCCGGCAGCACGAGCTTGGTGCCCATCGACGGCGCGGAGAACGCGATGCCCCAGCTATTGGCATGGAACAGCGGGACCACCGGCAGCATGGTGTCGGCGGCATTGGCGCCGAGCGAGTCACCGGTATTGGCCATCAGCGCGTGCATCACGTTGGAGCGGTGAGAATACAGCACGCCCTTCGGATCGCCTGTTGTTCCCGATGTGTAGCACATCGCCGCTGCGGTGTTCTCGTCGAACTCCTTCCATTTGAAGTTGCCGTCGACCTCAGCGATCCAGTCCTCATAGGCCACGGCGTTTTTCAGCGTGGTCTGCGGCATGTGCGCCTTGTCGGTGTAGATGATGTAGCGCTCCACTGATGGCAGCTGGTCGGCGAGTTTCTCGAGGATCGGGACGAAGGTGAGGTCGGTCATCACGATGCGATCTTGCGCATGGTTGATGATCCACGCGATCTGATCCGGGAATAGACGTGGATTGACGGTGTGGCAGATGGCGCCGATGCCCATGATGCCGTACCACGTTTCCAGGTGTCGCCACGTGTTCCACGCGATGGTGGCGACGCGGTCGCCCATCTTGATGCCCTCGCGGTCGAGACGCTGCGCGACCTTCAGGGCACGGGTACGAATTTCGGCGTAATTGGTGCGGTGGATGGGACCTTCGACTGATCTGGTCACGACCTCGCGCTCGCCGTGGACTTGGGCCGCATGATCGATGATCCGATGACACAGCAAAGGCCAGTCTTGCATCAAGCCACGCATTTGATCGTTCCTCCGTCTTGTGATTGGCGTGCCGGCTCCCCGATCGTTGCCGGGGAACTTCGACCCTGTTCTTGCTTTAGGTCTTGGCATGAAGTTTAGCGCGGGGAAAGCGGCCCGGAAATGGACTTTTGGCCTATCCGGCTGCGACCAAAGGACAATTGGGGTGGTTCTGGCGTTGCTGCTGGTTGCTGCGCCGGCGCAGGCCTATCTGACGACATCGCGTGTGCCGCTGCCAAAGCCTCGCCCGGCAGAAGCGCCGGCGATCGAGCCGGCGCAAAAGCCTGGTGAGGAGCCCACCAAATCCGAACAGTCCCCTGAGCCCGAGAAGCCCGCCGCCGAAGCGCGTCCGCCGGAGCCGCCGCCGCCTTCAGCCTGCCGCCTCGCGCTCACCGATGCCGTCGCCGTTGCGCCGAGCATTCCCGACATCAAGGGGCCAGGCGCCTGCGGTGGCCCCGACATGGTGCGGCTCGAGGCCGTAGTGCTGCCGGACAAGACGCGCGTGCCGCTGAAGCCGGCGGGAACGATGCGCTGCGCCATGGCCACGGCCGTGGCTGAATGGATCCGTACCGACATGGCGCCGCTCGCGACCAGCCTCGGTACGAAGCTTCTTGAGCTCGATAATTTCGACTCTTTCGATTGCCGTGGTCGCAACCGTGTCGTCGGGGCGAAACTGTCAGAGCATGGCCGCGCCAATGCGCTGGATGTGCGCGGGCTGAAACTCGCCAATGGCCGCTCGATCGCGCTCACCGAGCGTAACACGCCGCGCGAGCAGCGCGAGGCCGTGCTGCATTCAGTCTGTACGCGGTTCACCACCGTGCTGGGGCCGGGCTCCGACGGCTACCACGAGGATCATATCCATCTCGATATCGCCGAGCGGCGCGGCAACTACCGGATCTGCCAGTGGGACGTCTGGGACGAGTGGCCGCGCATCGCACCGCTGATGCCGGCCGTGCGTCCGGACGAAGCACCGCCGCGCGAAGTGGCGGAAGGCAAACCGGGGGAGGCGAAGCCTGTAGAGCCTGCTGCTGCTCAGCCAGCTGCGGAGCCCGAGCCGGAAGCTGCTGAAGCCGAGCCCGCGCCGGAGCAGCCCAAGCCGAAGCCAAAACCCAAGCCGAAGAAGCGCCGCGCGCCGCCATCGCCGTTCAGCTTTTTGCGGTGAGGGGACAGGAAGTCCACTTGTGAGGCTGAGTAATCTATCGATTGTCATCCCCGCGAAGGCGGGGATCCATAACCGCTATCGGGTGTAGTGGGGGTGGTCACGGTGCCGCATCTGCTGTGCTTCGTCAGTTCTCGGGAGTGTATGGATCCCCGCCTTCGCGGGGATGACACCGGTGTCTGGGGGGTAATCGCCGGGCAACCCGATATCCACCCAATAAAAAAAAGCGCCGGAAAAACCGGCGCTTTTTCTAATCAGATGAAACCTTGTCAGCTCAGTACGGCGTTCCGCCGCCGCCCTGCAGGGCCAACTTGGAATTATACGGCGAGTCGCCGGCCTTCGGCTCGAGCACGACGACCACAGCGCCGGGCTTGACGCGGCTATAGAGGTCGATGACGTCTTCGTTGGTCATGCGGATGCAGCCCGACGAGATCGAGGCGCCGATATATTCCGGCTGATTGGTGCCGTGAATGCGGAACAGCGTGTCCTTGTTGCCCTGATAGAGATAGAGGGCGCGGGCACCGAGCGGATTATCGACGCCGCCGGGCACCTGGGCCGGCAGGCCTTCGATGCGGGCGTGAATGTCCTTGGTCGGGGTCCACTTCGGCCATTCGGCCATGTTGCCGACGCGCGCGACGCCCGAGAAGGCCAGCGCTTCTTCGCCGACGGTCACGCCATAGCGGATCGCCTTGCCGCCGTCCTGGACGAAATAGAGATAGTGGTTGTCGGAATCGACCACGATCGAGCCCGGCGCTTCCTTGCGGTGGAAGTCGACGATGGCGCGGCGGAACGGCTCGGCGACGGCAACCTTGGCGTAACGTGCCTTGGCGAGCTGTGCCTTGTCATTCGGCTTGAGGCTGGCTTCCGGGGCGGCCTGGAATTGCGTTGCGGTCTGCATGCAGCCCGACAGCATCAGGCCGGCGGCGACAATCAATCCAAGCTTAATCTTGAGCGGCGACATGTCATTGTTCCAATTGCGTGAGGTCCGAATTCAGACAGGCTGGTGCAAGGAAACGCACCCAAAATAGCCTGCGAACGCCACGATTCCGTTAAAGCTACTATCGCTGAAATCCGCTGCAATTCCAGCGGTTAGATGCGCTGCGCATCATGCAGCGCACAACCTGTGTCATATTTGCCGCAGAATTTTCGACCCTCCGGCCAAATCCTGTGCAGAACCGCAACGCCTCGCGAAGCCGTGATGCGCGCGTGACAATTTTGTCAGATCGAGACCATGGAACGCGCGATCTTGCGGGAAAAATTCCCCGGGTTCGGGTGGGGTTGGCGCGCCGCACAAAGGCTGTCATGACGGCTGCATCCGCATCGGTCATGGTCGGTCGCCCCTGCCGATTCTGTCCGGATCGTCCGTATTGCAGTGTCCCGCCTTTTCAATGTCCCGGAGTTGCCATGCTCGCTGTCTTCACCCCTGCCGACCACGCCTTGAGAAAATCCGAGCCAACCGATCTCGAAGCGTTGCCGGACAATGCGGTGTGGATCGACATGGTGAAGCCGTCGCCAGCCGAAGACAAGGCGGTGGAGAAACTGGCGGGGGTGGAAATTCCGACCCGCGAAGACATGCAGGAGATCGAAATCTCCAGCCGTCTCTATATCGAGAACGGCGCCCGCTATATGACCGCGAGCTTGATGTGCGGCTCCGACACGGAGTCGCCGCGGATCACGGCGGTAACTTTCATCCTCACCCGGCAACGGCTGGTGACGGTGCGCTACGACACACCGCGTCCGTTCGCGTCCGTCGAACTGAAGCTTGGCCGCAACGCGCCGCCCGGCGCCAATGGTGAAACCATTCTGCTCGAACTGCTCGACGCGGTGATCGATCGGTGCGCCGACATTCTCGAACGCGTCGGCGCCGACGTCGATCAGGTCAGCCACGACATCTTCGAGCCGGATGAGTCGCTGCGGACCGGCCATGCCAAGCGTTATTCCGAAATTCTGATCACCATCGGTCGCAAGGGCGACCTGACCTCGAAAGTACGTGAAAGCCTCGTCTCGATCGGCCGCGTCGTCACCTTCATCACGGCGGAAGCCGAAGGCGTGAAGTGGTCGAAGGACATGCGCGCGCAGCTCAAGACCATGCAGCGCGACGTGGTGTCCCTGACCGATCACGCCTCCTATCTGTCGAACAAGATCACCTTCACGCTCGATGCGATGCTCGGTGTCGTCAATCTCGAACAGAACAACATCATCAAGCTGTTCTCGGTCATGGCCGTCGTGCTGATGCCGCCGACATTGATCGCCTCGGTCTATGGCATGAATTTCAAGGCGATGCCGGAACTGCAATGGGATGTCGGTTACCCCATGGCGCTGATCATGATGCTGTTCGCCGCGGTGCTGCCTTATATGTTCTTCAAGTGGAAGAAATGGCTGTAGGGCACGTAGGGCGGCACTAACCTCTCATTTGTCATTCCGGAATGCGTCACGCCGGCGAAGCCGGTGGGGTGCAGGCCCGGAATCCATAAGTTCGATCGTGGTTATGGATTCCGGGTTCGCGCAAGGGCGCGCCCCGGAATGACAAATGAGGGATAGCAGCGCCCAAACATTTTTTCCTGCATCCCTTGACAATATACCTATAAGGATTATCCTCCGCGCATCCCGTTCGCGAGGGGCGCTTCATGAGGCGTCTTGAAGTGGGACAGGATGCGGCGCCTGCGGGCGGGAGGGAGACGTTCCCTCACGCACTCGGGAGGCCTTGGGTCACCGTCCGGCCCCACTACGGGGGTCTGCCACTCATGCTGGCTGGACGTGGCATTGGTGAACGGCGGGAAACCGTCGGGATCAGCGGAGTGCGGAGCTCTGCGCCTTTGCCCGGAAGAACGGTCCCGGGGACAGAAATCGCCGCGGTGGCGCGCCGTGAGGCGTTGCGCGGTTGCAGCTTGCCGGCGTTCCGGCGGAGCGGATCGCGAAAATTACCACCATTTCGCGTCGTCAGGCGCGCTGCCACCCCTCATGTTTCAGGAGGGGACACCGCTTAGACAACCCCGAGCATGCGCTCGCGGGATCATAAAGGCGCGGGTGTCTGAATCTTTTTCCAACTATCAAAACGCATTCATGATGCGTGTTCGAAAAGCCCAATGATTATAGGCTTCGCGCGATTCCCGCCACAATTTATCCGGTAAAATTCGAGCGTTCCGCTGAACGGTTGCGCTAATGGTTGCTGTCATAACGCTGTCAGAAGCGATGAGGACAGCAATGGTTGACAAAACAGAAACATCGGGACGGAACGTCGTCGATCTCAGGTCCTATCAACAGGCGCGCATGGCCAACGGTCGGGCGCAGGCGATGTCTGCGCATACCTGCCGGCATTGTGGTGCCGGGTTGATGGACGGCGAATCCGAAGACGATTGTTCCAGCGCGGGGATCAGCGCGGCCGCGCCGATGCCGCGGAAATTTTACGCGGACTAGAAAATCCCGCGCTTTTCGAGGAGCGCCAGAATGGCGCGGTCCTCAGCATGACTATTCCCCACCCGTTACCGCTGATCAGACGTGCTGGCCGCCATTGATGTGGATCTCGGCGCCGTTCACGTATGAACTCGTTTCCGTACACAGCACATAGATGATCTTGGCGACTTCGTCGGGCGTGCCGAGCCGATGCAGCGGGATCTGCTGATCGACGATGGTCTGCGTGCCCGGCGAGAGGATCGAGGTGTCGATCTCGCCCGGCGCGATAGCGTTGACGCGGATGCCGAGGCGGCCGAAATCCGACGCCATTTCGCGGGTCAGCGACGCTAGCGCCGCTTTCGATGTGGCATAGGCCGCACCGGCAAACGGATGCACGCGCGAGCCGGCGATCGAGGTGACATTCACCACTGAGCCCTTCGCAGCCTTCAACTGCTCGATCAGCCCGCGGGCCATCATGATCGGTGCGAAGAAGTTGACGTTGAAGACATGGCTCCAGGTCGCGACGTCAGTATCGATCGAGCCCATGCGCGCGCCACCTTCGGCCTTCGGCGAGATGGCGGCATTGTTCACCAGCGCATGCAGCGCGCCGCCGTTCAGCCGTTCCTTGATGTCGTCGATGGCGCGGACGGTGTCGTCATGGTCGGCGAGGTCGACCTGGATGTGATCTTCGGGGCCGGCATCCCATGGGCAGACTTCCGGAAACGGATGCCGCGAACAGGTCAGCACACGCCAGCCGGCGCTTGAAAAGCGCATCACGGTGGCATGACCGATGCCGCGGCTTGCGCCGGTGAGCAGCATGGTGCGCTTGGGCGCGTTCGATCCTGGATGGCTCACGGGTCTGGTTCTCGTCTCGTTGTCGGCGCTCACGGATACAGTCTCACCTTGGTCCAGGACGTATCTGCTGCCGAGTTGTCGCGGCGGAATTCAATGCGGTCGTGCAAGCGGAACGGCCGGTCGTGCCAGAACTCGAAACGAACAGGCGTGATACGCCATCCGCTCCAACCTGGCGGGCGCGGAACGGCGCCGATCAGGTGCTTGGCGCCCTCCTTGGCGATGGCCTGTTCGAACGCAAAGCGGCTTTCCAGCGGCTGTGACTGTTTGCTCGCCCAGGCGCCGATCTGCGCCTGTTTGGGGCGGGTCGCAAAATACTCGTCGGCCTCGGCATCGGTCACGCGGGTGACGGGACCGCGAATGCGGACCTGCCGGCGCAGCGACTTCCAGTGAAACAGCAGCGCTGCCTTGGGATTGGCGGCGAGCTCCTGACCCTTCTGGCTGGCGATGTGGCTGTAGAACACGAAGCCGTCGGTGTCATAGCCCTTCATCAGCACCATGCGGACATCCGGCAGGCCGTCGGCGTCGACGGTGGCCAGCGCCATCGCGTTCGGATCGTTGGGCTCGGACGCCTTCGCCTCGGTAAACCACTCGGAAAACAGCGCAAATGGTTCCGCAGCGGCCGTAAAATCACCTGACGTTAACGGAGTTGAGTCTTTGATGGGGGAGGTCGTGTCGGTCATGTCCGGAGTTCCGCTTGCGTTGGCCTGTTGTAGAGAGCTCGCTGCTGCCCCTGCATAGGCAAGACCTATATAGGATACGGCAACGCATTGGCCTATCGGCCATCTACCCGCTCGGTGCGGCTTTGACAGCAATTCTTATCGGCAGCACCCTCGGTGGTTGCAGTATGGGCCGAAACGAGTCCGCGCTGGCCAGGATGGAGGGCGGCGATGTCACCGGCTCGATTTCGCCGGCATCGGTCCAGGCCGCCAATTACGAGCCCACGGAAGCCGATCTTGTCCTGACGCGCACGGCGGCCTCCGATGTGCTCACCAAGGGCAGCAAGGATTCCAGCCAGCCCTGGGAAAACCCGTCGACCGGCGCGCGCGGATCGGTGACGCCTCTGTCCAGTGCCTATGTCGCGGAAGGTCGCACCTGCAGGGATTTTCTGGCCAGCTATGTCAACGGCACCAGCGAAAGCTGGATGCAAGGTGCGGCCTGTAAGGGTGACCGCGGCAGCTGGGACGTGCATACGCTGAAGCCGTGGAAACGGAGCTAGTTTTCACCGGCGGGCCGCTTGCGGCCGAGTTGCAAAAATGACACGAAGTCACCAGATGAAGAAGCAGGCGGGCCCTGGCCCGCAAACCCAACATGCGGGCCGATTGCCCGCCTTTTAGTTACCTGAAGGAGAGACGACGGATGCGCGACCCCTATGAGGTCTTGGGGGTGCAGCGGGGCGCCAGCGCTGCGGCGATCAAGAGTGCCTATCGCAAGCTCGCCAAGAAGCATCATCCCGACAGCAACAAGGACGATCCGAAAGCCGCCGACCGGTTTTCGGAATTGAATGCGGCCAACGAGATCATCGGCGACGAGGACAAGCGCAAGCAGTTCGACCGTGGCGAGATCGATGCCGAGGGTAAAGCACGCTTCCAGGGATTTCCGGGCGGCGGCCGCGCCGGCGCGTCGCAGCGCGGCTTCGAGCACGCCTTTCGGGGCGGTCCCGGTGCGCAGCAGGGTTTTCCCGGCGGTGCCGGTGGCGGTTTCGAGGATATCCTCAACAGCATGTTCGGCGGCGCCAGCCCGCGCGGCGCGCGTCCCGGTGCGCAGGGCTTTGAGTTCGACACCGGCGGCTATGCCGGCGGGATGCCCGATCTGGATCTGAACGTCGCCATGACGGTGACGCTGGAAGAATCTGTGAAGGGCGCCGAGAAGCGCGTACGTCTGCCATCCGGCAAGGAATTGAACGTCAAGATACCGGCCGGCGTCACGTCGGGCCAGCAGATCCGGCTCCGCGGGCAGGGTGAAAGCGCGCCAGGACATCGTCCCGGCGATCTGATGATCACCGTCACCATCGCTCCCCACGCTCACTTCAAGGTGGATGGCAACGACCTGCGCGTCGATCTGCCGATCACGCTGTACGAAGCCGTGCTGGGGGCCAAGGTGCGCGCGCCGACACTCACCGGTGCCGTGGAGCTTTCAATTCCGAAGAACACGTCGAGCGGACGGGTGTTTCGCCTGAAGGGCAAGGGCCTGCCGCTGGCCGGCGGCGCCGCGGGTGATCTCTACTTCACCACAAGGATCATGTTGCCCGACGGCAACGATGCCGAGCTGGAAGCCCTGATGGAAAAGTGGCGAGACGGGCATCCGTATCATCCGCGGAGTGATTTGGGGTAACACCGACCTTTCGGTCGTCAGCGCGGGGCGCGAGGGTAGATGGGTAGAGCGAAGCGAAGCCCAACTTTCCACGCGCAAGTGGCCGATCCCGCGAGGACGTTCGCCCCGTTCGGTCGTCTTGAGCCTGTCGCGCCGATGGTATTAATTGCCGCTCATGGCCACTGCTCCGACGTTCAGACAGATAGTCCACGACACATGGAATATGACACGTGACGCGGTGTGCCGCGCACCGCATCTTGTTCTAATCACGCTGCTCGTTTTTGTTGGCGCAGAAGCATTCGGAAACGCGCTTCCCGCGTATAGCCCGGCGCTGCGCACGCTGGCCGACGTCATTCGGTGCATTCTCCTGGTGCCCGTTGATTTCGCTCTGTATCGCCTGCTTCTGCTAGCCGAGCCGCCGGGTGGTTATCGCTTCGATTTCGCATCGATACGCGTCCGCCGGTTTCTGGTCTGGAGCCTGGCGTTCGAATTGCTGACGGCGCCGGCGCTGTTTCTCGATACGGAGGCTGATTTCGGCGACGCGGGTTTAGTCGTCGCGGGTGCGGGGGTCGCTTACGTGGCTGCACTGATATACGTCGTGCTTCGACTGGCGTTGTTATTACCGGCGCTCGCTGCTGGACGAGACAACTTGTCCTGGCGGGATGCCTGGGCAGATAGCAGAGGACGCCTGTGGCGATTGATCAAGATCGTGCTGGGTGCGCTTCTGCCTGTGCTCGCGATTGCCGTACTTGCAAAGATCGCGGTCGGCTATATCGGTCTTGAAAGCGATGTCGCCGACATGTCGGACTGGCGTTTGTGGGGGCGTTCGATTTTCTACGGCGCGCTGGCAGTCGTGATGCAACTTCCATTGCTGGCGGCTGGCGCGATGTCGTTCAATTGGATAGGTGACCGCGTGAAACAGACCGCGTAGGATCGGTGGAGTGCCGGCGGGACAGCGGCAGAACGAAACCTATCACCTTCCGGATGCGAGATCGATGGGTTTCGCTGCGTTCTACCCATCCTACGGATTATCCCCCCGTCTTCTCCGTCTGATCGTAGATCTGGCGTGCGACCTGGTTGAGCCGGTCCTTGTCGGTCGGGCCTGACACGACATAGCCGACGCCCTTGTCGGCCCAGAACATGGCGCCGTCCTTGTCCTGCGCGGCATAGCGCATCTGGGTGGCGTCGGCTTTCGCCGCACGCGAAGTGTAGAGCGTGTAGCGCTCGCCCGACGGGCTCTCATACATGAAGAAGGCCGCAGGCGCTTCGGGGCCGGGCAGCAAGCGTCCGCCGACCAGCTTCAATCCGGCCGCATCGAGTTCGGGCGCCTTGATCTCGTAGCCGACGCGCTTCGACAGCCACTGCTGCAGGTGTGCACGTTCATTGGCTGCGACTTCGACCGGATGACGGACTTCGACCACATAGGTCCGGTGCGCACCGAGCGCGTCCACCGTGAAACTCCGGAATATCGACGGCGTGGTCGCTGCGCCGCGTGCGACCCAGCCCGCGCTGCCACCTGCAACGAAGGCGACGAGCGTTGCGGCGACGGCGCCGTAGATCCAGCGCCGCGGCTGCTGAACCAGTCGCTCGATTTCCAGCCGCTGCGGCACGGCTTCGTCGGCAATCGCATCGTAGCGGGCATGTAGCAACTCGGCCATCGCGCGCCATGATGCGACGCGCTCGGCATCGTCAGGATGTGTCGCGAGCCAGGCCTCGACATCGGTGCGGCGCTCGGCCGGCAATTCATTGTCGACGAAGGCGTGCAATTCGTCTTCGGTCACGGGAATGTTCGGTCCGGTCATTATCATCTTCCCTTTAAATCATTTGACCGCGCGCAGCGCCGGGCGCTCGCCGTCGAGATAGGCTTTGACATGGGCGCGGGCGCGGGCGAGGCGCGACATCACGGTGCCGATCGGCACACCCTGAATGTCGGCGACTTCGCGGTAGCTCAGGCCCTCGAGCATCACGAGCAGCAGCACCGAGCGCTGCTCTTCGACGAGGGCGGCGAGGGCGCGCGAGATGTCACGCCCTTCGGCTTCGGTCCCGCTGGCATCCGGATTGTTGTCGAACAGCTCGGTGAAGACTGGTTTGCGTGCCAGCGACCGCCGGCGGTTGCGGTTCAGATTGGTTAGGATCGTATAGAGCCAGCTTCTGAGGTCACCGCCGATGAACAACTTCTCCGAGCGCAGCGCGCGCACCAGCGTGTCCTGCACAAGGTCGTCGGCAATGTCGGTGTCACGCGCCAGCGCCCGCGCATAGCGGCGCAGCGCCGGAATCATGCTCTCAACGCTTTCGCGAAAGGCGCTCATGGGGCTCGTGCCATCCGTTGTAATCCTGACGGTATCTTGGGCGGCCCGCAATTGCGCCGCATCTATCATAACACCTTGGCGGACCGTCTATTCCGGCGTTAAGCCCGGACGGTAAACAGCCACATAACCGGGCTTTTGGGCTGTACCGGACGCAAGTGCTGGTGTACCCCCAAGGCCAGATCGGCATGGACTGCCAAGTTATCAGCCAAGCAAATAGGATGTGATATGAGTGAAGTTTCAGGCCTGATGAAGGGCAAGCGCGGCGTCATTCTCGGCGTGGCCAATAACCGTTCCATCGCCTGGGGCATTGCCAAGGCGTGCCAGGCGCAGGGCGCCGAGATCGCGCTGACCTATCAGGGCGATGCGCTGAAGAAGCGCGTGGAGCCGCTGGCGGCGGAACTGGGCGCGCTCGTGCTTGGTCATTGCGACGTCACGGATGCCGCGACCATCGATGCGGTGTTCGACGAGCTCAAGGCGAAGTGGGGCAAGATCGACTTCGTCGTCCATGCCATTGCGTTTTCCGACAAGAACGAGCTCGAGGGCCGCTATGTCGACACCACGGCGGAGAACTTCAGCAAGAGCATGCTCATCTCCTGCTATTCGCTGACCGCGGTTGCGCAGCGCGCCGAGAAACTAATGACCGACGGTGGTTCGATCATCACGCTGACTTATTACGGCGCCGAGAAGTGGATGCCGAACTACAACGTGATGGGCGTCGCCAAGGCCGCGCTCGAAGCCAGCGTGCGCTATCTGGCGGCTGACCTGGGCGAGAAGGGCATCCGCGTCAATGCGATCTCCGCCGGCCCGATCAAGACGCTGGCCTTCGCAGGGATTGCCGACTCCCGCTATCTGCTGAAATACAACGAGGTCAATGCGCCGCTGCGCAAGAACGTCTCGATCGACGAAGTCGGCCAGAGCTCGATGTATTTCCTGTCTGACCTGTCCTCTGGCGTCACCGGCGAAGTGCATCACGTCGATGCTGGCTATCACGTGCTCGGCACCAAGGTGCCGGATGCGCCGGATATCTCGATGGGCGGCAAGGACTGATCGCTTAGTCCATGCCGAAACCAACGATCTATTATATTCGCCACGGCCAGACCGAATGGAACGCCGCCGGTCGCTTTCAGGGCTCGAAGGACATTCCGCTCAACGATCTTGGTCGGGAGCAGGCAGCACATGCCGGCACCGTGCTGAAAGACCTGCTGGCACGGGACGGGCGCACCAGCGGCGGTGTCGCCTTCGTCTCCAGTCCGCTCGGCCGCGCGCGCAACACCATGGAACTGGTGCGCGGCAAGCTGGATCTGCCGCATGACGACTACGGCCTCGACGATCGTCTGCGTGAGATCGGCTTCGGCCACTGGGAAGGATTCACGCTGGCGGAGCAGGAAGCCGCACATCCCGAGATCTTTGCGGCGCGCTTGCGCGACAAATGGAGCCTGCCGGCGCCGGGCGGCGAGAGCTACGCTGAGGTGCAACTCCGGATGCGCGAATGGGTTGACGGCCTGACGGGCGATACTGTCGCGGTGGCGCATGGCGGCACGGCACGCGCTCTGATGGTGGCACTGGGCCTTGAGACTCCGGACGGCGTCAGTGAGCTGCCGATCCAGCAGGGCGCGGTCTACGTGTTCAACGCCGACGGGATGGACAAGTTTAGTTAAGCATTTCGGCTGACCGGGCGATTTGACCCCTCGGACGGCCCGCGTTACGACATCTGCTCAAGCAGCGAGCGCCCCATGTCCCACAACACCTTCGGCCACATGTTCCGCGTCACGACCTTTGGCGAGAGCCACGGGGTGGCGATCGGCTGCGTGGTCGATGGCTGTCCGCCGCTGATCCCGCTGGATGTGGCGGAGATCCAGGCCGATCTCGATCGCCGTCGTCCCGGCCAGTCGCGCTTCACCACGCAGCGGCAGGAAGCCGACGCGGTCAAGATCCTGTCCGGGGTCATGGCGCATCCGGAAACCGGTGTGCAGGTCACGACGGGGACGCCGATCGCGCTCTTGATCGAGAATACCGACCAGCGCTCGAAGGATTATTCTGACATCAAGGACAAGTTTCGGCCGGGCCATGCCGACTTCACCTATGAGGCCAAATACGGGTTGCGCGACTATCGCGGCGGTGGCCGTTCGTCTGCCCGCGAGACGGCGACGCGTGTTGCGGCCGGCGCGATCGCGCGCAAGATCGTGCCCGGAATGACGGTGCGTGCGGCGCTGGTGCAGATGGGACCGCACAAGATCGACCGCGGCAATTGGGATTGGGACGAGGTCGCCCGCAATCCATTCTTCTGTCCGGACAAGGACAAGGCTGCCTTCTTCGAAAGCTATCTCGACGGTATCCGGAAATCCGGCTCGTCGATCGGCGCGGTGATCGAGGTGGTCGCCGACGGCGTGCCCGCAGGTTTGGGCGCGCCCATTTACGCCAAGCTCGATGGCGATCTGGCAGCGGCGCTGATGAGCATCAATGCGGTGAAGGGTGTCGAGATCGGCGACGGTTTCGGTGCTGCGGAATTGTCCGGCGAGGACAATGCCGACGAGATGCGCATGACCAATCACGGCCCGTCATTTCTCTCAAACCATGCTGGCGGCATCCTCGGCGGCATTTCCACAGGCCAGCCGGTCGTGGCACGTTTTGCCGTGAAGCCGACTTCGTCGATCCTGTCGCCGCGCAAGACCGTCGATCGCGATGGCGCCGATACGGACATCCTGACCAAGGGCCGCCACGATCCCTGCGTTGGCATCCGCGCCGTGCCGGTGGCGGAAGCCATGGCCGCTTGTGTGCTCGCCGATCATTTCATTCGGCATCGCGGACAGGTCGGCTAGAGTAAGTGACTGACCGAAGCCCGCGTTCGCGCGAGTTTGAAAGTGCCAGCCGTGTTGCCCGACAAGCTCAGAGAGATCATCGACTGGCTCAGTGACGGTGCGCGATCCGCGCCGACGCCATCGCGCATGATGGCGGAATGTTGCGAACGGCTTGTCGCTGCGGGGCTGCCGCTATACCGCGTCGGCATCTTCATCCGCACCCTGCACCCGGAAATCTTCGGCAGAAATTTCATCTGGCGTCCGGAGACCGGGGTGGTCCTCAGCTCGGTTGATTTCGACATTCAGGAGGCGCCTGAATTCCTCAGCAGTCCGCTTGCGCTGGTCTTCCGTGAAGGTGTCGAGGTTCGCAGCCGACTTCATGAGCCATCAACCACACCCTTTCCTTTTTTCGACGATATGCGCGCCGAAGGCGTTACCGACTACATCGCGATCCCGCTCACCTTCGTCGACAACATGCTCCACGCATCAAGCTGGACCACGAAGCAGCCTGGCGGTTTTACGGACGAGCAGCTTGCTGCCTTGAAAACGGTGCTGCCGACATTGGCGCGGTTGATCGAGGTCATCGGCATACGACGAGTGACGGTGACACTGCTCGATACCTATGTGGGCAATCGCGCTGGCGGACGTATTCTCGGTGGTCAGATCCGACGGGGCCACACCGAGACCATGCGCGCAGCGATCTGGTTGTCGGATCTGCGCGGCTTTACGGCGCTGTCGGATCGATTGCCGCCGGAAAGCGTCGTCGAGATTCTCAACCTTTACTTCGATTGTCAGGTGCCTGCGATCCTCAAGCATGGCGGCGAAGTGCTCAAATTCATGGGCGATGGCCTGCTGGCCGTGTTTCCCATTGCTGAGGATGATACGGATCGTTCGATGGTTTGCGGTCATGCGCTGGAGGCCGCGCGTGAAGCCAGCGCTGCCGTTGAAGCGCTGCGCTGGTCGGATGCGGCAGGTGCCGAAGAGCGCTTTCGCTTCGGTCTGGCACTGCATGTCGGCAAGGTACTTTACGGCAATATCGGCGGCGGCAACCGGCTCGACTTCACCTGTATCGGCCCGGCGGTGAACCTCGCCGCACGTCTGGAGAAGATCGCGGGCAGGCTGCATCGTACAGTGGTCGCGTCGACCGCTTTTGCTGGTGCGACAGACGCCGACTGGGCCGATCTCGGTGAATTTCCCATCGCTGGCTTCGCCAAGGCCGAGCAGGTCTATGGATTGGGCGATGAAACCGCGGTCGCCGGCTGAGGTCAGTCGCCGCGCAGATGGGATTGCTTGAGGGCCGCGGTCAGGATCATCAGGGTCACCCAAAGCCGCAGCATCGCGAAGCTGAAGATAAAGACGAAGAAGATCAGGTTTCGGATGAAGGTGTTCGTCGTTGGCGCCTGCCCGTAGATCGCAATCGCGTTGCGAACGAGACCCTGGACAAAACCGAGGCCGAAATAGGCGGCGGTCAGGACCAGAAGGCCCACGCCGAGCCACGCGCGTCGCCTGGCGAATTCACGGCAAGCCGCGAAGAAACGAACCCTGTTGTCATGGCGTTCGACGCCGACGATCATCAGCAAGATCAGCGTGGCGATGGAGGCATTCCAGATCTTTCCGGCCGCTGTCGGCTGATCGAACGCCATGCCATCGATGCCGCCCATGAAGTTCAGGTCCAGCGGCGAGATCCCGAGCGATACAGAGATCATGCTTGCTACAAGCATCAGCGCGCCGATACGCACCAGAATGCGCAGCGATAGTCGGAATTCATCCTCGAACGTCATCGCTCCGAGATGGGTCTCGCCGTCGGCAAGCTCGATCGACCGCCGTGCGGTCACCAGAAACGCGAGAAGAACGGCAACCGTGGCGACGAAGATGGCCGGCAAGGCGATAACGCCACCGCTGAACGCGATCACGCGCATTCCCGCTGCCAGCACGAGCCAAGGCAGGCATTCGATGAAGCGCAAAGGCCCGAACGACAATTCCGGCCGGGATACATATTGCTTGCGGAGTGCAATCGACATCTGGCGAGCTTGCCACATGCCGCCCAACCTCGGATTGAGCCGATCGTTAAATTTTTATCGTCTTGAGGGCCAAAGCAGAAGCGCCACGTCCTATTCTTCTGGCTCGGTCGTGAACAGAAGCGGATAGCCCTTGGCGCGGCCGGCATCTGTCGCGCGGGTCGCCTTGGTCTCGGCGACGTCACGGGTGAACACGGCGACGACGCAGACGCCGCGTTGATGCGCCGTCATCATTACCTTGGCGGCTTGATCCTCGGACATGCGAAATTCCGCCTTCAGCACCCGCACGACGAACTCCCGCGGCGTGAAGTCATCATTGACGAGGATAACCTTGTACAATTTCGGCCGCTCGACCTTCGGCTTGGTCTTAGTCTTGGTCTGCGGGGCGGTGACACTCTCGGGCATGCACACTCATCCGGACGATCGCGCTCTGTGGCGGCGACGCGACGATGATCAGTCGGCCGGGCAATCCTTGAGGCGTTGCACGGCATCCTGATCGCCGCGCTGCACGGCCATTGGTTTCAGTTTACAGGCTCCGGGGACGTCGCGAAACCGCGGGTTCTGCGATAGTTTGAGATCGACCAATGCGGCAAGTGCGTCAGGCTCGCCAAGTTCCGCAGCCTGAATTGCCTCATACAGAACGATGTTGAGGGAAGAGATCTGAACCTGCGGATGGCCGGCCAGCAACCGCAGGGCCTTTAGCCGGGAGTCGTAGTCCCAAACCCCGGCAGTGATCAGCAAGTCGATCCCCTTTGACACGTCGCGTGGCACCAGCTTTCCATCGAGATAAAGCTCGCCGAGCAGGCCACTCGCGCTCGCTTGATGGCGCTGGCTTTGCAAGATCGATAATGCGCGCTTCGGATCGGCCGGGCCGCCTTCGCCATCGAGCAGCATCTGCGCCAGCTCGGTATCGCCTCCCAGATGATCGCGCGCAGCCTCTTCAAATAGTTTGCGGGCGCGCACGGGATCGTTGGGACGCGTGGCTTCAGCCAGCGCCGCCTTGGCGCCAAACGAGCCGCCTTGGGCGAGACGTGCGAGTAAATCCCGGCCGAGGGTCTGCTCGTCCGGCTGTGGGGATCGCGCGAGAAGCCGGGCAAGCCTGATCTGCTGGTCCGCACGGGTGACGTTCTCCGGCAGCGGCAACCGAAGCGCGCGCTCGGTCCAGTATCGTTCGGCCGAGGGGTCCCGCTTTACGATGCCGCCACGGCCATAGAGGATGGCGAGCCTGTTTACCGCTGACGGGTTGTCCAGTTCGGCTGCCTTGATCAGCGCGTGCTGTGCCTCGTCGCGCGCAATCAGTTGCGGGCGATCAAGATGATAGTCCCATGAATTGTGCGACTCATAGATTGCGTAATTTGCCTCGCTATCGTTTCGGGCTGCGGCCTCGCGCAACAGTGCGACCGCCTCGGCGCGCCGTTCATGCGGCAGCGATTGAGCGAAGGCCACCTTGTTGCGGACATCGTCCGGAGCTGCAGCGAATGCTTCGCTGCAGGCGGCCTGGCGCATCCGGTAACGCAGCTTCTCTTGTTGCTCGGGGAGGTATTCGGTGGCGTTCCGCAAAAGACGGCGGCATTCGTTGGCTGCGTTGGCGCCGAACGGCTGAATAGGTTCATCGTGTTCGGCGGCCCCTGTCTTGCGCTGTTCGGCAGGTGCTGAAACGAACAAAGCGATCGCTGCGCCGATGCAAGCGAGCAGTACGGCCCACACGATTGGGTGCCGCGTTGCGGGCTGGCGGCCACCGTTCATCGGCGCATTCAAGGCGGCACTCATGTCGGCCATTCCGGTCGGCAATGGTGGATGTGGCGTTGGCGACATCCTGCGCTAGCTTTGTCGCGCGAACGTGCAAACCGTTCAAATCCGGGGGCAGGCGCCCGTTAACTCTGCCGCAGCAGCAGAGCCGCCATGACCGGATTGTGAACATGCTTGCAGGTTCCTGCTTTGCGGCTCGTCATTTGCATGTCACCATTCGATTCTCAACGGGAGGGCCGCTATGCGCTGGTGTGTCTCGATTGGAGCGGTACTCGTCGCGGGAGCGATGGCCGGCGGCGACGTCGCGAGCATGGCGGCGACGGGCCCGAAAGCGCAGTTTGCCCAGAGCAAGCAGGACCCCGTAGTCGATGTCGAACTGGTGCTGGCGGTCGACGTCTCCTACTCGATGGATATGGACGAGCTGGCGATCCAGCGTGAAGGCTATGCCCAGGCCATCGTCTCCAAGGAATTTCTTACCGCGCTCAAAAGCGGCCCGACAGGCAAGATCGCGGTCACTTATTTCGAATGGGCGGCATCGTCAGACCAGAAGCTGATCATTCCCTGGCGTGTCATCGATGGTCCTGAATCCGCCGACGCGGTGGCATCCGAAATCATGAAGACACCGATCCGCCGGGCGTCAAGGACGTCGATCTCGGGCGCGATCTACTACGCCATGCCGCTGTTCGATGAAAATGCGCTGCACGGTCTGCGCCGGGTCATCGATATTTCGGGCGATGGGCCGAACAACAATGGAGGACCGGTGACGGTCGCGCGCGATGAGGCAGTCGCGAAAGGTATCGTCATCAACGGCCTGCCGATCATGGCCAAGGAACTGTCCTACTCGACCATGGATATCGAAAACCTCGATCTCTATTATGAGGACTGCGTGATCGGCGGCGCGGGTTCCTTCGTGGTGCCGATCAAGGAGCGCGACAAGTTCAAGGAAGCGATCCGCACCAAACTGGTGTTGGAAGTCGCAGGATTGATGCCCGAGCCGCGCGCGATTCCTGTCGCCAACACGACGAAGGAGCCCCGCGTCAACTGCCTGATCGGCGAGAAGATCTGGCAGGATCGCTGGGGGCGTTAGTTCCCGTTAGCCATCGACCCGCGCAATCGCGTGGAAAAATGTGCCGGTGACATGGCCGCGCCGTCCGCCGCGCTCTGCCATGGGTTCGGCCTGCGCGTTGCGGAGATCGACCAGCGGGTCGTCGCTGCCCGGATCAATCAGTGACGCATAGTGAAATTCATGGCCGCGGATGAGCGATCCCTTTGGTCCGATCGGACCGTCGGATAGCAATCGCGCCTCGCGATAGCCGAGATGCAAGCGCCGCTTGTGGAAACTCGTCGTGTGGCTGAGCAGCCCCGTCATCGCATGCCGGTTGCCGTCGGCATCCTCCAGGCCTTCACCGAGCACCATATAGCCGCCGCACTCGCCATGGACCGAACGTGTCTGTGCGAAGCGCACCAGCCCGTCGCGGAATTTTTGCGCCGAGGCAAGCGTCGCCACGTGAAGTTCGGGATAACCGCCTGGCAGCCAGCAGCTATCGCAATCGTCCGGGGGAGCTTCATTGGCTAGCGGGGAGAAGCGCAGGATCTCCGCGCCTGCGTTGCGCCAGCCATCGATCAGGTGCGGATAGATGAAAGTGAATGCGGCATCGACGGCAAGCGCAATGCGCTGACCAGGCGGTGGCAATGCTGGCGTGGCATTGAGCGTGGGCTCCCGCTCGATGGGGGCGGCCAGCGCGATGATGGCATCGAGATCGAGGTGCTTCTCCGCCATGTCGGCGAGTACGTCCATCCGCGTGGCAAGGTCGCCGTGTTCGCCAGCCTGGATGAGGCCGAGATGACGCTCTGGCAGCGCCAGTGCAGCATCCCGCGGAATGGCGCCGACGACGGGGATGCCGAGCGGCGCGATGGCGTCCGTGATAAGGCGGCGGTGGCGATCGCTGCCGACGCGGTTCAGGATCACACCGGCGACGCGGACGTCGGGACGATGACTGGCAAAGCCGCGCACCATAGCGGCGGCGGATTGCGATTGCGCGGTCACGTCGAGCACCAGCAGCACCGGTAGATTGAAGCGCGCGGCGATACTGGCGCTGCTACCGTCTCGGTCGGCGACGCCGGGCACGCCGTCGAACAGGCCCATGACGCCTTCGACCACCAGCAGATCGGCGGCATCGCTGACGCCAGCCATCAGCGCCTGCAGCAGCGAGGGCGGCATGGTCCAGCTATCGAGATTGATGCAGGGCGCGCCGGTGGCGACCGCGTGAAAGGCAGGGTCGATATAATCGGGCCCGGCCTTGGCCGCGCGCAGTACCATGCCGCGCCGCGCCAGTGCGGCGAGCAGGCCGAGCGTGACCGTGGTCTTGCCCGCGCCGGATCGCGCTGCGGAGACCAGCAGGCCGGCGGTCATGATGCAACCTGGCTGAGGCTTTTCTCGATCATCGTGATGCGATGTGTCATCGCTTCCGAGATCGATGCAACCAACTGTTCGGGGAAATCTGGAGGCAAGTCATCAATCGCCTGCTCTGCCTTCATCATCGTGTTTGCGACGATATCCTCGAAAGTGGAGCGCACGAGACTGGCACCGATGCCCGCCATCGCAGCGGATTGGACGAAGTGCCGCGGCATGACCTCCTCGACCTCGTAGTGACGGTTCTTGCCGATCGACATCGCCAGCTTGAAATTTTTCCTCTGGACCTGCCCATTGTCGAGGCTCGGCTGTGCGCTCAGCACATCGTAGAGCGGGGTCATGCGGAAGCGTCCACCTGGATTGAGGAAGATGCTGAAATTCTTGGCATGGCCGTCGGTGGCGCCGATCAGCCAGAACACGATGATGGCGCGGAGGAAATGCGAAAGGTCTGCTTCGACGGTGTCGCTGCCCTTGAGCAGGCCGAAGATCTCCGTCGTGCCGGGGCCGCCGTCGGACTGATATTTTCGCGTCGAGGGTATGGACAGCGATTGCAGGCAGTCCTCCTGAGGCAGGCGCAGCAGGCGCTTGTCGCGCGTCCAGAGCCGGTCGAAGCGTTCGACCACCAGCGTTCGCCGCCCGCCGAAATCAGCGATTTCCGTATGGGCTGACGGGATGCCGAGCGCTGACAGAAGTCTCAGGCAGAAATACTCGTTCTCGACACTGTCCGAGAGATCGACGCCGTTTGGGAGCCGGCCGATCTGCGGCTTCAGGATATGGGTGGTCGCCGTCGTGCCAATTGGTTTGTACCATCGGCCGTCTCGCTTCAGCAGCGCGGTCTTCTCCTGGGCTCCGGCGATAGAAATACGGAAGTTCTTATCCTCGCCGAGCCCGAGCGGGGCAGAAACGAGGTTGTTCAGGATGTCTGCGATATCGCCAGCATCGACAGGATGGCCGTCCACTTTGCCGGCCGGGTCGGGTGAGTGTTCGTCCGGAAGAAATTGCAACGCGCCGACGCAGTCGTGGCCGAGGGCGGCGAGCATGCTGTAGGTGTCGGTGCCTTCGGCGCCGACACGTTCGGCGACGCGCTTGCGGATTGCGTCGCCGTCCGGCAGCAGATTGTCGAAGACATTGAGGACCGCCGCGCCGACGTACTGATCTTCGCGCAGTGGAAGGGATAGCGAGATGGGAAAGGTCGAATCCCAATCCAGCCAGTCGCGCGCATAGCGGAAGTTGACGGCACCAGTTGCCTCGCGCCGGAGCGCGCCGACGAGCCTGCCGTTGACGAACACGTTCAGTGGAACGTGCTTCGGCGAACGCGCCATCAGAAAATGCTTTCGATGTCGGCGGCCTCGGTGGTCGTACGAGATCGCACAACCAGTTCGAGATTGAGCGCGGCGAGAGCCGCCATCAGCGTATTGAGTTGGACGGCGGGTTCGCCGGCTTCCAAACGGGAAACCGTTCCCTGCCGCAGATGCAGCTTCTGGCCGAGTTCCGTTTGTGTAAGGTAAGCTTGCTTTCTCGCCCGCCGCAAAATGGCGCCGAGCTGTTTTTCGTTGCGTGCGATCTGGTCCATGGAAAATCTCCCATGAAGTTTATACGCGGTCGCGTATAAAAGTACAATATACGCGATCGCGTATATTTCAATTTTATACGCAAATGCGTATAAAGAAGCTATATACGCGATCGCGTATAAGCCGCCTCACACTGTCGCTCTTTCTTTCTTCGGCCAGTACTTGTCCCGCAAATGGCGCTTCACCAGTTTGCCGGTCGGCGTACGCGGCAATTCCGGCTCGAAGTCGATGCTCTTGGGACATTTGATCGGCGACAGATGCTTGCGGCAGTACAAGATCAGTTCGGCTTCCAGCGCCTTGCCGGCGCGGTTCATGTCGTGCGGCTGCACCACGGCCTTGACCTCTTCGCCCATCTCCTCGTTCGGCACGCCGAACACCGCAACATCGGCGATGTCCGGATGGGTGATGAGAACGTCCTCGGTCTCCTGCGGATAGATGTTCACGCCACCGGAAATGATCATGTAGGACCTGCGGTCGGTGAGGTATAGGAAGCCTTCGTCATCGAGATAGCCGACATCGCCGAGGGTGGACCAGCCGCGCGCGTTATAGGCGCGCTTCGTCTTCTCGGGATCGTTGTGATAGCTGAACTGCGGCGTATCGGCGAAATACACCGTGCCGATTTCGCCGGTCGGCGCTTCCTGATCCTCCTCGTTGACGATCTTGACGCTGCCGACCACAGCCTTGCCAACGGTCCCGCGATGCGACAGCCACTGCTGCGAGTTCGAGACGGTGACGCCGTTGCCTTCGGAGCCCGCGTAATATTCGATCAGGATCGGTCCCCACCAGTCGATCATCCGCGCCTTGACGTCGACGGGGCAGGGGGCTGCGGCATGGATCGCGCCGTTCAATGAAGATACGTCGTATTTCAAACGGACTTCATCAGGCAGCTTCAGCATGCGGACAAACATGGTTGGCACCAGCTGCGACTGGGTGATCTTGTGCTTTTCGACAAGCTTGAGGAATTCCTCGGCGTCGAAATGCTCCATGATCACCGACGTGCCGCCGAGCGTGATCGCCATCATGTTGAAGCGCAGCGGAGCTGCGTGATACAGCGGCGCCGGTGACAGATAGATCGAGTCCGATGTCATGCCGCACATCTTTGCGCAGAGCAGCTTCAGGAACGGATTCGGCACGTCGATCGGATTGTTCTCCGAGGCGCGCTTGATGCCCTTGGGGCGGCCCGTCGTGCCCGACGAATACAGCATGTCGTAGCCGGCAACCTCGTCGGCAATCGGCGTGGCGGGCTGAGTGGCGAGGGCGGTATTCCAGTCGCGGAAACCGGGGCGCGAACCGTCGACGATATAGAACATTGGCTCCCCCGCGTTGGTAATCAGCGGCGCAACCACATCGGCGCATTTCTCGGAAGTGATGACGACCCGTGCGCCGCAGTCTTTCACGATATAGGCGATTTCGTCCTGCGTGAGGTAGCGGCTGATGGCCGTGTAATAGAGCCCGCTGCGCTGTGCGGCCCAGCAGATCTCCATGAAATCGAGCCGGTTCTCCATCAGTAGCGCAACATGATCGCCGGCCTTGAGTCCCAGCGAGCGAAACAACTGCGCGCCGCGGTTGGAGCGTTCGTCGAGTTCGCGATAGGTGAGCGCCTGACCTGAACCGGCCATGCGGTAGGCAATCTTGTCGGGATTCGTCTTCGCGTGAATCGACGGATGCGTCATGGAGAATTCCTTGGTGTTTCCTCGAAGACCGGCGGATTTTTCCGCTCGTGGTGTGGTTTAGTTTTCTATGGCCAGTCGCGGGCCCTCTCCCGTCTCGAACCCGCTTCGCGTGTTCGATCCACCCTCTCCCACGTCGCGCTGCTACGCAGCGCTAGGGGAGAGGGGAAGAAAATTACAATCGCTCCACGATCGTCACATTGGCCATGCCGCCGCCTTCGCACATGGTCTGCAGGCCATAGCGCTTCTTGTTCTGCTGCAGTGCGTGCACCAGCGTGGTCATCAGCTTGGTGCCGGAGCCGCCGAGCGGATGGCCGAGCGCGATGGCGCCGCCATTGACGTTGAGGCGCTTCGGGTCGGCGCCGGTGGCCTTCAGCCAGGCAGTGGGGATCGAGGCAAAGGCTTCGTTGACTTCGAACAGGTCGATGTCGTCGATCTTCATTCCGGCCTTTTCGAGCGCGCGCTTGGTGGCGGGCAGGGGCGCTTCCAGCATGATCACGGGATCGCCACCCATCATGGTCATATGGTGGATGCGCGCCAGTGGTTTGATGCCGAGTTGCTTGAGGCCCTTCTCGTTGACAACCATCACGCCCGACGCGCCATCGCAGATCTGGCTGGCGGATGCTGCGGTGAGCTTGCCGTTCTCGGCGATTAGCTTGACGCCCCTGATGCCGTCGAGCGTGGCGTCGAAGCGGATGCCCTCGTCGATGTGATGCGTATCCGTCGTGCCATCCGCGCGGGTAATCTGCAGCGGGATGATCTCGTCCTTGAAGCGGCCGGCTTCGGTCGCGGCAATGGCGCGCTGGTGGCTCTCATAGGCGTACAGGTCGAGTTCATCCTTAGTCAGACCGTATTTCGCGGCGACCATCTCGGCCCCGGTGAACTGATTGAACTGGATATTAGGATAGCGCGCTTCCATGCCGGGGCTCTTGTAGTGGCCCATGCCGGCCTTGGACGCGAGAATGCTCGGTGAGCCCATCGGCACGCGGGTCATGCTCTCGACGCCGGCGGCAATCACAATGTCCATGGAGCCGGCCATCACGGCCTGAGCGGCAAAATGCAGCGCCTGCTGCGACGATCCGCACTGGCGGTCGATCGAGGTGCCGGGCACGCTTTCCGGCAGCTTCGAGGCCAGCACGGCATTGCGCGCGACGTTCACCGCCTGCTCGCCGCCCTGACCAACGCAGCCCATGATGACGTCTTCAACCGAGGCGGGATCGACGCCGGTGCGCTCCACCAATGCGTTCAGGACCGAGGCTGCGAGATCGGCCGGATGCCAACCAGCCAGACGGCCGCCTTTGCGGCCACCAGCGGTGCGTGCAGCGGCGACGATATAGGCCTCGGCCATGGCGTTTCTCCCTTATTTGGCTCATTTTGATGGCTTGTTGGTGCGCGGGATTTAAGTGTCCGCGGAGAGTTTAGTCAATCGGTCAATTAACTCTTGAGTGCGGCCGATTGTTCGTATTATCTGCGCTCCGAATGGCACCGAATTTGAACCCCAGCACCTCTGTGAAAACCGCCGCTGCCCGTAATCCGACGGCCGACAAGCTGTTGCTCGCAGCGAGCGAACTGATGATTGCCAGCAACTCCATTGAGGTGTCGCTGAGCGAGATTGCGCAGCAGTCCGGGGTCAATGCGGCGCTGGTGAAATATCATTTCGGCAATAAGGACGGCCTGCTGCTGGCGCTGCTCGCGCGCGATGCCGCCACCGAGATGACCAATCTGGAATATCTGCTGGCGCAGCCGATCTCGGCCACTGCAAAACTGCGGCTGCACATCGCCGGCATCATCAAGGCCTATTATCAGTTCCCCTACATGAACCGGCTGATCCACTACTTGCTGCATGAGAGCAGCAACGAGGCGGCCGATGAAGTCTCGAAGTTCTTTGTGGGGCCGCTACTCGGCTTCCATCGCCGCCTGCTGGCCGAGGGACTTGAATCCGGCGAATTTCGCAAGGTCGATCCGGTGTTGTTCTACACCAGCCTGATCGGCGCCTGCGACAACCTGTTCTTCAGCCGTCATGCCATGTCGCGCGCCATTGGCGTCGGCCCGGTGACCGATGAAGTCTGCCGCGACTACGTCGCCCATATGGAAGCGATGCTGCTCGGCGGAATCCTCACAAACAAGAAGGCCGCCAAGGCCTGACATCACGAGCTCAGAAGAAACGGCCCAAGGAAAACTGCCAAGAAAATTCAAAAACGTCGGGAAACGCCCAAGGAACCAAATTCAAGAACCAAAAATAAGAAACGCCCAAGGATCAGTTTCAAGAACAACAACCAAGAAAACGCCCAAGGACCACTTCTTCTTCTTTTTCTTTTTCGTCGCGACCCAAAATTCAAGAAACGATCAGAAACGCCCAAGGAAAGGCATTATCGATGCAGTTGAAAGACGTAGCCGTATTCATCACCGGCGGTGGTTCGGGCCTCGGTGCCGCGACCGCGCGCGCGATGGCTGCCAAGGGCGCCAAGGTCGCCGTGTTCGATCGTGCGGCGGAAAATGCCGAGAAGGTCGCTGCCGAAGTGAAGGGCATCGCCACCGTCGGCGACGTCACCAGCGAGAATGACGTCAAGGCGGCGCTCGCCAAGGCAGCGGCTGCGCATGGTACCGCGCGCGTGCTGATGAACTGCGCCGGTATCGGCGGTTCGCAGCGCATCGTCGGCAAGCAGGGCGTTTATCCGCTCGAGAAGTTCACCAATGTCATCATGGTGAACTTGATCGGAACCTTCAACTGCCTGCGTCTGTTCGCCGAGCAGCTTGCCACCGCCGAACCGATCGGCGAGGAGCGCGGCGTCATCATCAACACCGCCAGCGTCGCCGCCTATGAAGGCCAGATCGGCCAGATCGCCTACTCCGCCTCGAAGGGGGGCGTTGTCGGCCTCACCCTGCCGGCCGCCCGCGATCTCGCCTCCAGCAAGATCCGCGTCAACACCATCGCGCCGGGCCTGTTCCTGACGCCGCTGCTGATGGGTCTCAACGAGGAAGCCCGCGCCAGCCTGGGCGCGCAGGTGCCGCATCCGGCCCGCCTCGGCGACGCCTCGGAATACGGCAACCTTGCCGTCCACATCGTCGAGAATCCGATGCTGAACGGCGAAACCATCCGCCTCGACGGCGCCATCCGTATGGCGCCGCGGTAGTACTTGTCTTCCCTTCTCCCCCAGCGCGGCGTAGCCGCGCGCCGCGGGAGAGGGTGCCTGAGCAAGCGAAGGCGGGAGAGGGCTCGTTGTGGCGCCCCTCTCCCAAGTGAGTTTGTTTCTAACTCCTGCGCTGCCCTCTCCCGCAAGGGGAGAGGGCGCGGCAATGAGCGTCGGCAAGGCGCCAACGAGTGAAACGGGAGAGCGCGTGTGTCTAATCCACTGCTGATCGAACACGACGATGGCGTGGACCGGGTGACGCTTAATCGTCCGGACAGTCTCAACGCGCTCGATCCCGTGCTGATCGACGCACTGAACGACTATTTCGAAAGCCTGCAGCGCAATCGCAAGACACGCGTGGTCATCCTCAAGGGCGCCGGCGCCAATTTCTGCGCCGGGCTCGATCTCAAACACGCAATGGCCGCGCGCTCCGGGCAGAATGCGCCGCGCACCGTCACCGAGTCGCTCGATTCTCAGCGCCGTATCGCGGATATCGTGATGCTGATGCGGCGTTGCCCGCAGCCGATCGTCGCGCTCGTACAAGGCGCCGCAGCCGGCGGCGGATTTGCGTTGGCGCTGGCCGCCGACATCCGCATCGCATCGAAGTCGGCGCGCATGAACTGCGCCTTCATCAAGCTCGGCCTCGGCGGCTGCGACATCGGCTCAAGCTATTTCCTGCCGCGTCTCGTCGGTGTCTCCGTCGCCTCTGAACTGATCCTCACCGGCCGCTTCATCCATGCCGATCGCGCGCTGGCTGTTGGGTTGGTGTCGGAAGTTGTCGACGACGGTCAACTCGAAGCCGCCGCTGCGCCTTATGTCAATGCGATGATGACGGCGTCGCCGGTTGGGCTGCGGCTGTCGAAGGAATGTATCAACATGTCCGTGGATGCCGGCTCCATCGAGGCCGTGATCGCCATGGAAGATCGCAATCAGGTGCTGTGCAGCCGCTCGGAGGACTTCGAGGAAGGCATTCGCGCATTCATCGAGAAACGAAAGCCGGTTTACGTCACACGTTGAAGCGTGATCTCACGCAACGAACACAGGGTCCGACAAACGAGACCATGGTTCGACAAGAACGGTTTTGGGAGAAACCACATGAACCCGCAGGCTGCCGCGGTGCTGACAAAGCCCGCCTTCCGCAAGATCCACTGGATGGAGCGCGACATCGATGTCGAGCGCCGCACGGATGGCGTCATCGTCATGAAGTCGCTGATACCGTTGATGCCCTATGAGACGCATCTGCCGGCGTCTCTGGCGAAGTGGGCCAAGGAACGTCCTGATCACACCTGGCTGGCGCAGCGCGCCGGTGCGGACCGTCAGTGGCGCAATCTCAGCTACGCCGAGGCCAAGCGCACGGTGGATTCGCTGACCCAGGCGCTGCTCGACATGGAGCTGGAGGCAGATCGCCCTATCGCAATTCTCTCGGGCAATTCCATCGAACACGCGCTGATGACCCAGGCTGCGATGCAGGCGCGCCATCCGGCCGCGCCGGTGTCGCCGGCCTATTCGCTGATGAGCCAGGACCACGCCAAGCTCAAATATCTGTTCGATCTGATCAAACCCGCCGTGGTGATGGTGCAGGATGGCCCCAGCTTCCAGAAGGCGCTCGATGCGCTGGATCTGACTGATATCAAGATCGTGCATGTGACGCGCGCGCCGGAAGGCATTGCGAGCATCGCTTATGCGGACATGGCTGCCACCAAGGTGACGCCTGCGGTTGATGCGTCGATCGCGCAGATCACGCCCGACACCGTCGGCAAGCTGCTGTTTACATCCGGCTCGACGGGCATGCCGAAAGCCGTGATCAACACGCAGCGGATGATGACGGCGAATGCCGCGATGATGATGCAGACGCGCCCGCGCGATCCGAACGCGCAGCCGCCGGTCTATCTCGACTGGATGCCGTGGAACCACACAATGGGCGGCAATGCGCTGTTCCACCCGCTGCTGATCGAAGGCGGCACGCTCTATATCGATGATGGCCGGCCGATGCCCGGGATGATCGACGAGACGCTGCGCAATCTGCGCGAGATCTCGCCGACCTACTACGCCAACGTTCCCGCCGGCTATGCGGCCATCGCCAGCGCGATGGAGAAAGACGATGCGCTGGCGCGCTCGTTCTTCAAGAACCTGAATCTGATGGCCTATGGCGGCGCGCGTCTCCCTGACGATCTCTACGACCGGATGCAGGCGCTGGCCGTGCGCGCCACCGGCGAGCGCATCGTGTTCTATACCGGTTGGGGCTGCACCGAGACGTCGCCGACCTCGACCGGCACTTATTGGGACACCGAGCGCGTCGGCCTGATCGGCCTGCCGTTCCCCGGCGTCGAACTCAAGATGGTGCCGGTGGATTCGAAATATGAATTGCGCTTGCGCGGCGTCAACGTGATGCCGGGCTACTATCGCCAGCCGGACCTCACCAAAGCGGCCTTCGACGAGGAAGGCTTCTACAAGATCGGCGACGCCGGCATTTTCGTCGACGACAATGACCCCGTGCAGGGCCTGATCTTCTCCGGCCGCGTGGTGGAGGACTTCAAGCTGACGACCGGCACCTTCGTGCATGTCGGCTCACTGCGCACCGATGTGATCGCGGCGGCGACGCCAGTGGTGCAGGACGCGCTGATCACGGGGCAGGATCGCCCCTATATCGGCGTGCTCGCCTGGCCCAACCTGCCGGCCTGCCGCATCCTGATCGGAGAGCCCGAGGCGACATTTGCCGATGTGGTGAAACATCCTGCGGTTCTTGCCTGTTTGAAGAAGGGGCTGCAGGCACATAATGCGTCGTGCGAAGGCGCCAGCAGCCGGCGCATTGCGCGCGCGATGTTCATGGTCGAGCCGGCGTCGATCGACGGCAACGAACTCACCGACAAGGGCTACATCAACCAGCGCGCCGGCCTCGAACGCCGCGCGGCACTGGTCGCCCAGCTTTACGCCGAGCACCCCGGCGAAGACGTCATCATCCTCAACTAGACTTTCATCGCTCAGAACAGAGTACACCGCCATGAACTTCGATTTCTCCGACGACCAGAAGCAGCTCCGCGATGAGGCCCGGCGTTTTCTCACCGAGAAGTGCCCGCCGAAGGCTGTGCGCGCCGTGATCGACGGCAAGGCGCCCTATGATCGCGAGCTCTGGAAGGGCTTGGCTGACATGGGCTTCCTCGGCGTCGCCATCCCGGAAGCCTTTGGCGGCTCGGGTGCCGGTCATCTCGAACTCTGCGTGATCGCCGAGGAAATGGGCCGCGCGCTGGCGCCGGTGCCGTTCTCGTCCACCGTGTATCTTGCCGCCGAAGCGCTGCTTCTGGCCGGCTCCGATGCGCAGAAGCAGAAGTGGCTGCCGGCGATTGCGCAGGGCAATGCCATCGGTACGCTGGCCCTGTTCGAAGGCTCTGGTAATCCGTTGCCAAAAGCGATCAAGCTCACCGCGGCCAACGGCGTACTGAACGGCACCAAGAAGCCGGTGGCCGATGGTGCCATCGCCGATTTCGCCATCGTCGCCGCGCGCACCGGTTCGACTGGCCGCGATACCGACATCGCGCTGTATCTTGTCGATCTCACCAGCGAGGGCGTCGAGGCCAAGGCACTGACATCCATCGATCCCTCGCGCAATCAGGCCGAGATCTCGTTCAAGAATGTCAAGGCTGAGCTGCTCGGCGCTGCGAATGAAGGCTGGAGCATCCTCTCGCAGGTGCTCGACCGCGCCGCGGTGTTGATCGGCTTCGAACAGGTCGGCGGTTCCGACCGCGCGCTGGAAATGGGCCGCGACTACGCGCTCGACCGCATTGCCTTCGGCCGCCAGATCGGCTCTTTCCAGGCTGTGAAGCACATGCTCGCGGACATGTATGTCTCCGCGACGCTGGCGCGCTCGAATTGCTATTACGGCGCCTGGGCGCTCTCGACCAACGCGTCCGAACTGCCGGAAGCCGCCGCTGCAGCACGCATCAGCGCGACGCAGGCATTCCAGCACTGCTCGAAGAACAACATCCAGGTTCATGGCGGCATGGGCTTCACCTGGGAGTTCGACTGCCACCTCTACTACCGCCGCTCCAACGCGGTGGCGGTTGGGCTCGGCTCGCTGTCCTATTGGGAAGACCAGTTGATCGAGCGCATGCGCCAGAAGAACGCGGCGTAAGGACCAATCGCGATGAATTTTGATGACACCCCGCAGGAGGCCGCGTTCCGCGCCGAGGCGAAAGCCTGGATCGCGGCCCATGCGCCGAAGCAATATGAAGACGAGCTGAAAAAGGCCGCGCTCGGTCGCATCCAGATCAAGAGCGCAAATATCCTTGAAGTCGCAAAAGCCTGGCAGAAGAAGAAGGCCGATGCCGGCTGGGCCGTACCGCACTGGCCGAAGGACTATGGGGGCCGCGGCGCATCGCCCATCGAGCGGGTGATCTGGCAGCAGGAAGAGGGCGTGTTCGGCAAGCTCGGCGCGCTCTTCATTATCGGTCACGGCATGTGCGGCCCGACCATGATGGCCTACGCCGCCGAGGAGCATAAGCGGCAGTATCTGCCGCCGCTGGCGTCCGGCGAGAAGATCTGGTGCCAGTTGTTCTCTGAACCCGCCGGCGGATCCGACGTCGCGGGTCTCCGCACCCGCGCGGAAAAGGACGGTGACGACTGGGTCATCAACGGTCAGAAGATCTGGACCTCCGGCGCGCACTACTCGGATTACGGCATCCTGATCACCCGCACCGACCCGACTGTGCCGAAGCACAAGGGTCTCACCATGTTCTTCCTGGACATGAAGAGCCCGGGCGTGGAGGTAAAGCCGATCAAGCAGGCCAACGGTCAGGCCGAGTTCAACGAGGTGTATTTCACCGACGTCCGGATTCCCGATGCGCAGCGCCTCGGCGCTGTGGGCGACGGCTGGAACGTGTCGCTGACCACGCTGATGAACGAACGCATGGCGATCGGCGCCAATGTCGCCACCGGCTTCCCGGAACTGTTTGAGTTCTGCAACAGCCTGATGCTCGACGCCGGTCCGGCCATCGACGATCCCGCGGTGCGCTCCAGGCTCGCCCACTGGGCGGTGCGCGCCAGCGGCCTCCGTTACACCAGCTTCCGCGCCATTTCGGCGCTGTCGCGCGGCGAACGGCCGGGCCCGGAAAACTCCATCGGCAAACTCGTCGCCGGCGCGATGCTGCAAGATGTCGCGACCTATGCGCTCGATCTGCAGGGGGCGACCGGCGTGCTGAACGGGCCGGAGGATGCGGAGGTCGCCGGCAAGTTCCAGGCGATGCTGCTGCGCTCGCCTGCGACGCGCGTCGAGGGCGGCACCGACGAGATTCTGCGCAACATCATCGCGGAACGTGTGCTCGGCCTGCCGGGCGACATCCGCGTCGACAAGGACGTGCCATTCAACAAGATTCCGACCAAGGGACGATAACTGGCGGACAGGGTGGCTCGCTGCCCTGGTCGCAGTTTTTCTTTTTCGTAGAGGACGACTGCCATGAATTTCGATGACACGCCGCAGGAAGCCGAATTCCGCGCTGTCGCGCGCAAGTGGATCGATGCGAACGCACCGAAGGAGCTGGAAGCTGAGCTGACCAAGCCGTCGGCCAAGCGCGCCTCTGAGAAGCGTGACGCGATGCTCGATGTCGCCAAGGCCTGGCAGAAGAAGAAGGCCGATGCCGGCTGGGCCTGTCTGCATTGGCCGAAGGAATATGGCGGCCGTGGGTCGACGCCGATCGAGCGCGTAATCTGGCAGCAGGAAGAGGGCGTCTATGACAAGCTCGCGCGGCCCTTCGCCATCGGGCAGGGCATGTGCGGCCCGACCGTGATGGCCTATGCCTCCGAAGACCAGAAGCGCAAATATCTGCCGCCGCTGGCCTCCGGCGAGAAAGTCTGGTGTCAGCTGTTCTCCGAGCCCGCCGGTGGTTCCGACGTCGCTGGCCTTCGTACCCGCGCGGAGAAGGATGGTGACGACTGGATCGTCAACGGCCAGAAGATCTGGACCTCCGGCGCGCATTACTCTGATTATGGCATCCTGATTACCCGCACTGACCCGAATGTGCCCAAGCACAAGGGTCTGACCATGTTCTTCCTCGACATGAAGAGTGAGGGCGTCGAGGTAAAGCCAATCAAGCAGGCCAATGGCATGCAGGAATTCAACGAGGTGTTCTTCACCAATGTAAGGATCCCGGATAGCCAGCGGCTCGGCGCCGTCGGTGACGGCTGGAACGTGTCGCTGACCACGCTGATGAATGAGCGTATGTCGATCGGCTCCCGCGTCGCCACGGGTTTCCCGGAGCTGTTCGAGTTCTGCAGCAACCTGATGCTGGAAGACGGCCTCGCCATCGACGATCCCAATGTGCGCTCCAAGCTCGCAAGCTGGGCGGTGAAGAATTCCGGCCTGAAATACACCAGCTACCGCTCGATCTCGGCGCTGTCGAAGGGCGAGCGTCCGGGTCCGGAGAACTCCATCGGCAAGCTGGTCTCCGGCATGATGATGCAGGACATCGCGATGTTCGCGGCCGACCTGCAGGGCGCCTCCGGAGCCCTGGTCGGCGCCGATGCGGAAGCTGCTGGCGAATTCCAGGCGACGATCCTCGGTTCGCCCTCGATGCGCATTGCCGGCGGCACCGACGAGATCCTGCGCAACATCATCGCCGAGCGCGTGCTCGGTCTGCCGGGCGACATCCGCGTCGACAAGGACGTGCCGTTCAACAAGGTCCCGACCAAGGGACGGTGATATCTCTGCCCTCATCCTGAGGAGCGTGCCACTTGGCACGCGTCTCGAAGGATGGCAACAAACTCAAGAGCCAAGCCAGCTCATGGTTCGAGACGGCGCCAATTGGCGCCTCCTCACCATGAGGGACCGAGCCAGGATGTTTCCATGACTGACGCCATCTCCACTCTCGAAACCCTTCTCGCCGGCCGCTACTCCTGTCGCGCCTACAAGACCGAGCAGGTGCCGCGCGCCATCATCGACCGCATTCTCAATGCCGCGCAGAAGACCGCGTCGTGGTGCAACAGCCAGCCGTGGCAGGTCACGATCACGTCGGGTGAAGCCACCAAGAAGTTTCGCGACGTGCTCTATCCTGTCGCGGCCGCGGGCACGCCGAATTCGGGCGACTTCCCGTTTCCGCGCGAATATCGCGGGGTCTATCTGGACCGCCGTCGCGAAAGCGGCTTCCAGCTTTACAACACACTGGGTATCGCGCGCGGCGACAAGACGGCCTATGCCGAGCAGGCGTTGCAGAACTTCAACTTCTTCGGCGCGCCGCATGTGGCGATCATCACGTCGGATGAAGCGCTCGGGGTCTATGGCGCAGTGGACTGCGGCGGCTATGTAAACAATTTCATGCTGGCTGCGCAGGCGCTCGGCCTCGCGACCGTGCCGCAGGCTGCGCTGGCGTTTCACTCGGCCGTGGTGCGCCAGCATTTCGGCATGAGCGACGACCGCCGCGTCGTTTGCGGCATTTCGTTCGGCTATCCGGACCGCGAGCACAAGGTCAACAGCTACCGAACGAACCGCGCGCAGTTAGGCGATGTGGCGACGTTTGTGGAGTGACTCTGCTCACTTCCCTCTCCCCCAGCGTAGCGAAGCTGCGCGCCGTGGGAGAGGGTGGATCGAACGCGAAGCGGTCGAGACGGGAGAGGGGCTGCCACGAGCTCCGAGCTTGGCTACCCCTCTCCCGCCGTCGCTTCGCTCAGGTACCCTCTCCCGCAAGGGGAGAGGGGAAGAAAAGTGCCACGGGCTTAACGTTTAAAACCTCGGCGCCCGTTTCTCCGCGAACGCCTTCGTGCCTTCCTTGATCTCATCGCCCCGCATGCTGTCCCGCGCGCGCTGATCGGCGGCAGCCTCGTCCAGTTCACCGCGGGCGAATTCGTTGATCGCCTGCTTCATGCCGCGCATGGCGATCGGGGCGTTGCCGGCCAGAATCATGGCGAGCTTGTCGACTTCCTCGTCCAGCGCCTCGGTCGGCACCATGGCGGTGAGGTAGCCGATCCGCAGCAGTTCGCTGGCTTCCAGCTTCTGCGCGGTGAGAAACAATCGCTTGGCGTTGTCGACCCCGAGCCGGCTCACATAGCGTTTGATGCCGCCCTTGTAATAATGCAGCCCGAGCCGGGCGGCCGGCATGAACATCTCGCAGGTGTTGACGCCGATGCGGAAGTCGCAGGCCAGTGCCAGGTCGGTGGAGCCGCCATAGACGCCGCCATTGAGCCGGCAGATCGTCGGGAGCGCCAGGTCCTCCAGCCGGTTTGCCACGGACTCAAAGGCCGATCCGGACGAACCTTCGGCCACGGGCTTGGGCGCGCTGGCAGCCCGTTCGGAGATCGCATTGAGATCGAAGCCGGCGCTGAAAGCGCGGCCGGTGCCGGTGAGCACTAGCACCCGGACGGCGCGATTCGCCTCTACGCGATCGAACAGCTGCATCAGGGTGTCCAGGTCGAGCTGGGACAGCCGGTTCAGCTTCTGGGGGCGGTTCAGGCGGATGGTGGCGCGGGGGCCGTCGATGGTCAGAATGGGGGGCGAGGACTGGTCAGATGCGGTTTCCGTCGTTTCCGACATGTTGTTCTCCTTTGGGATGCGAGCGACGGTGCCCGCACCGGCGGATCGCGTCAATCTGCGCACGACTCCGTGATTTTTGCGGGTCGCAACACGGGCTATTTTAACCAGATGGGCTATATTGCGGCTGCAAAGGCCCGGTCATTCGCGCTTCATAGTCGCGGAGGACGGTGCGGCCGTTCCTGGAAACCCGGTTTGCTCCCATGGATATGTCCTATCTCCATCACTTTGGCAGCGCCGCCGCCACGATCTTCGTGGTCGCGACCGCCACGATGCGGACGATGATTCCGCTGCGGGTGTTTGGCATCATGGCCAATGTCCTGCTAATCGCGATCTCGATCCCGACCCACAACTATCCGACCATGGCATTGCATGCGGTACTGCTGCCGCTCAACATCTACCGCCTGCGCCAGATGCTGCAATTGGTCCAGGATGTGAAAAAGTCGGTGAACTCGGACCTGTCGATGGAATGGCTGAAGCCGTTCATGACCAAGCGTCCCTGTAAGGCCGGTGAGGTGTTGTTTTACAAGGACGAGAAGGCCGAAGACATGTTCTACATCGTCAGTGGCCGTTATCGTCTCGTCGAATCCGGGATCGAATTGCCGGTCGGCGCCATTGTCGGTGAACTCGGCATGCTGTCGCCCTTGAACGAACGCACCCAGACGCTGGAATGTATCGAGCCCGGCATGGTGCTCAGCGTCAGCTACAGCCAGGTCGAAGAGCTCTACGTGCAGAATCCGGAATTCGGTTTCTTCTTCCTGCGTCTCGCCAGCGCGCGATTGTTCGAGAATATCGACAAGCTGGAAGCGCGTCTGATGAAGCAGGACGCGCCCGCATTGCCCATGGCGCCGCAGCACGCATAAGCATCAGGACGTCCCGTGGCAGGTTTCATCAACGTCATCCGCTCCACGCTCGCCGAGCTGGCGAACAGGAGCGAACCTGCAGCGCCGGTTTTGCCGGTGGGGCTGCCGGCTGCGGTGCGTCCTGTGGCGGAAGATGGCGTGGCCCTGTTGATCAACTATCAGAGCGCAGTTTACGCGCAGCTCTACAGCGACCGGCTGCGTCGCTTTGTCGGACGGCGCAACGTCAGCGACGAACTGTTTAGCGAGATTGCGCGGCTGCTCACGATGCGCATGAGCTATCACGATCCGATCCGCATCGCGCAGCTCAAGCTGCAGGAACCCGTGATGCCCGGCCGGCCGCCCGTCGTCGACAGGCGGCGTTTTCGCCTCGACGAGTTGGTGTCGGCATTGCCGGAGATCGTCGGCGATCCCCTGATGTGGGCGCTCGAGCGCATCTATTGTGCGCATCGCACGGTGCCGATCCGTTTCAGCAAGGCGAGCATCTGGGGCATCAAGCGCCTTGAGTTCGAATCCTGGCTGCGACGTTGGCGCCTGTTGTCGACGCGTTATGAAACCGAGCGCGTCTGGGTCGAACGCTGGCTGCACATGATTGATCGGGCACTGACCAAGCAGCCGGACGCGGCAATGGCCATCGTGCAGACGGCAACCATGATCGAAGGTTACGGCACGGGCTATCGGCAGGGCATGGCCGCCTGGCATCAGATCATCGACGGACTAGCCAAGCCGGCTTTCGATGGGACGCTGGTGATTGCCGACCTGGCGGACGCGATCACGCGTGCTCGTGCGGTGCCGCGCGATCCGAAAGGTGACCAATTACGCAAGGCGATCGGCGAGCTCCGGGCGCATGCCGTTCTGAACTAGCGAGAAAGTGGAGCGTGCGCAGTGTTTTCCCGTCCAGGCTGGCTCTGCAGGAAGCGGTGGGTTTTCGGTTCCGCGGCGTGCATTCCCGGTTTCGGAGTGTCATAAATAGGGCGAGTGATCGGGCCGGCTAAGCGGGCCAGCCTGTCGTGACCGGTGAGAGGGACGTCAGCTTGTTGTTTCCTGCAATGTCGTCGTCGATTGCTCTGGGCGGGCTCGTCGGGTGGATGCTCGTCCTCACCGTCAAGCACGTGATCGCTGATTTCCTGCTGCAAAACGCCTGGATGGCGATAGGCAAGGATCAACGGACCGGATGGGCGCTGCCGCTGCTGGCGCATTGCGCGATCCATGGCGTGCTGACGACGCTGTTCATTGCCGTTGTACAACCCAAGCTCTGGTTCCTGGGACTGGTCGACTTCGCGATCCACATCACCATCGATCGGCTCAAGGGCATCTGCGTATCGCATTTCGGTGTGACGCAGGGCCATCGCTGGTTCTGGTGGCTGATCGGCATCGATCAGGCGCTTCATCACCTGACCGACTTCTTCCTGGCCATCTTCATCGTCGCCAACAGCTGATGCGCGTTTGAACGCATCGAGTTCCAATGTGGCGGTAGCAGGGCACGGCTGCCACATTTCAAACTGTTACTCAAGAGTCGCACGCGGCCATTAAGGCTGTTGGTTAACCCTGCGTTAGGAAATTCAACCGCATCCTCATTAACGAGGAGAAACCCCATGCGGTCCAGCCGTCAAGCTTTTGAGAACGATTTTTGCCCCGTCGAGGAAGATCTGCTCGGTGCAATGTATCGTGCAAATGAAAATGGCCTGCCCCATCTCGTGGCCAGCGTTTCATCCGATGTCCGCGCGATGCTGGCTCTGTTCTGCTATCGCCGCAGCCATCTGCACGCTCTGGCGATCTCGATCGCATCGAGCTGCAGCGAGCGTGAGCTGATCGAATTCGGTGGCCGCGTTGGTTCCACGCTCTACGCGCTGTCACACGACACGGCCGTGGCGCGTCCTTCGGTGTCGGCCTATCACAACCGCAAGGCCATCACGCTGTCGACCAAGCCGCTCTCGACGCTGGCGCCGATGGATGATGATCTCGACGACGAGCTGGATGACAAGGAACTCGCTTACACCGTCACGGCGTGAGCTGACATCAACTACTCTGCGGCTGCCAGAATTGGCAGCCCGTGCCGGCGTCGCGCCATGGCGCATTCGGGATCGCCGGGCATGCAGGTCCGGCACACGTCCGGCCTCACAGCATAAATCCCGCAGGCTGTTGCCTCTCCAACCTTTCCGGTCAGCGCGCTGCAGCGGTCTCCGTCGCAGCGCATTCCCGATTCCCGATCGTTGACATATTTGGCCGGGATCAGATCGAGATCGGCATCGTCCTCGATGGTGAAACGCGGCCAGTTGCTGGAATACGAACAGCACGCACCACAGGCCTGGCACGGGCTGGCTTCGCTGATCGTGGTGGCATCGCTTGTCATGCCGCGGTTTATCCCGATCGGACCGGTTTCGCCAGCCGTGCAGATGCAGGCTCGGCTGTTTCAGGTATCCTGTGGCCGCTCCCAGCTCAGCGTCTTGCGCCATTTGCTGCGCAGCGTTTCGCGTCGCTCCGGATACTTCTCATCGAGAAAATGCGCCTCGATCGCGCGGTCGGTTCGAAAACTGCGGAAATCCTTGCGAAGCTCGCACCACGCCGCCAGCAGCCGCACGGCTTCCAGATAGCCCACCGCGATCGGCCAGACGATGCGCTCGCTGTCGCGACCGGCTTCGTCCCGGTAAAGCAGCCGGACCTTCTTACCCGCATGAATATGCGCGCGCATCTGCACCATATCCATGCTGTCGGCGGTGCCGCGGAAATGCGGCCGCGCGCGGCTCGCGGGTTCCAGCACGAAGGGGCGCAAGCGCTCGGGCACGGTGTCCGCGACCTTCGCAATGAGATCCTGTGCGGCCTTGGCCAATGCCGGATCGGCGTGCCCCATCACCCATTGCGCGCCGAGCACGGCGGCTTCGATCTCGTCGGGTGTCAGCATCAGCGGCGGCATGTCGAAGCCGCGTTCGAGGATATAGCCCATGCCGGCTTCGCCGCGGATCGGGACGCGTTGCGCCATCAGTGTCGCGATGTCGCGATAGATCGTGCGCTTGGACGTTTCCAGTTCGGCGGCAATGGCGTCCGCCGTCAGCGGCTTCCGCGTGCGCCGGAGTACCTGAATGATCTGAAACAGGCGGTCTGCGCGTCTCATCGTCGTCTCTCTGTCCGTGTTGGTCCGCTGTCGATGCTGACAGCATGTTGGCAGCAGGGGGCAGTCATACAGGGTCCAGGTTCAAACGAACGAAGGATTCTGCAATGACCGCTTTCGATAGCCTCGCCGTCTTTTCGCATGATGACCGGCTCTGGCGCATCCGGGCATGGCTGCTGGAACGCGCCATTCTCGCCCTGTCGGGAGACCTCCGCTGGGCCCTGATCGGGCTCGGCTGGCGCATGGTCTCCACCGCGGCGGTCCAGGCGCGCGCTTGGGTCGCCGGCGTCATCCGGCGTGACGGCTGCTGACACCACGGTGGCAGCAGCAACTGCCTAATCTCTTGTCCTTATCACTTGGAGAAACCACATGATCGTCCTTCACGGCGCAGGTGCAGGCTTTGGCCTGCCGGAAATCAGCCCTTTCGTTACCAAGACGGAAGTCCAGCTCAAGATGGCCGGCTTGCCCTATGGGAAGCAACCGGCACGGCCGCAGGATTCGCCGAAAGGGCAGATGCCCTATATCGATGACGGCGCTGAGTGCATTGCCGACTCCACCTTTATCCGCGCCTATATCGAACGCAAATATGACGTCGATTTCGATAGGGGTCTCGATCTCGCCCAGCGCGCTCAGGCCTGGGCGATCGAGCGGATGATCGAGCATCACCTCTACTGGTCGCTGGTCGGCGTGCGCTGGGTCGATGCCGATAATTTCGCCAAGGGACCGTCGCATTTCTTCGACGGCATTCCCGAAGCGCAGCGCGACGAGATTCGTGCATCCGCGCGCAAATCCGTCATTCAGAACCATCTGGCGAATGGCCTCGGCCGGCATCCTGCCGATGAGGCGCTGCAACTCGCGGATCGTTCGCTGATGGCGCTGTCGGTGCTGCTGGCCGGGAAGTCTCACTTGATGAGCAACCACCCGGCGGGTGTCGATGCGACCGCATTCGGCGTTCTGGCCGGGATCATGTCGCCGTTGTTTCCGTCACCCCTGCAGCGTCAGTTGCACCGCTACGGCAACCTCGTCACCTACGTGGATCGGATGATGGCAGAGTATTATCCCGAACACGTCTGGCAGTGCAGCGTCGCGGCGTGACGCTCTACTGCCCTCAATGCGGCGACGCTGAGTCCTTCAGCGTCGCTAGCTCGGCTTCCAGCTCCGCAATCCGCGCATCGCGCGCTGCCAAGACTGCGGCGACATCGGCGGCATCGAATTTCTGCGGGATATGCTGCGGACAATTGGTATCCCATGCAGCGATCGTGAACAGGATGACCTGCTCGGGCTTCGCACGATAACCTTGTGGCATCAGCGATCGCATCAAGGCCGGGTCGTCCTCGACCACCCGCGCGGTGCCCCAGAGCTTGACCCGGCGGCGATGCGCGTAATCCATGATGAAGATGTTGGCCTTTGGATTCTCGGCGAGATTGCCCTGGGTGATGTATTGCCGATTGCCGCTATAGTCCGCAAAGGCCAGCGTCTGCTTGTCGAGGATCTTCACGAAGCCCTTCGGTCCGCCGCGATGTTGCATATAAGGCTGGCCGTCAGCGCTGGCGGTAGCCAGAAAGAAGCTGTTCGCCTCGGCGAGAAACGCTGCGAGATTGTCGTCGATCTCGGTGCGCCAGCCGCCGTTTTCCTCGACATGCGCATAGCCGGAACGCGACCCCTTGCGGGTCTGGATCGCCTTGACGGTCGGCGTGAACGCAATGTCGCTGGAATAGGTGTGGATGTCTGACATGACTTACTCCCTGATTGGAGCTCGGAACGGGATACGTCTCCGCTAGCCCCAAAGTGGCTCTTTCCTCGCATAAGAACAATCATCGGAATTGACACTTCATTATTGCGGGATATGAAATGGTTCGATGGATCGCATCGAAGCCATGACCGTCTTCGTCGCCGTGGCGGACCTGCAGGGGTTCGCGCCCGCGGCCCGCAAGCTCGGACTCTCCGCGTCGGCGGTCACCCGCATGGTGGCGGCGCTGGAGGAGCGCCTTGGCGCCCGCCTGCTGCAGCGGACCACGCGCTCGGTGATGCTGACCGATGTCGGCGTGCGCTATCTGCAACGAGCGCGCCAGATTCTCGCGGATATCGAGGAAGCCGAGGGCTCCGCGCAGGCCGAACGCGCCAGGCCGACCGGGCGTCTGGTCGTCTCGGCGCCAGTCGGCTTCGGGCGGCTGCATGTGACGCCGCTGATCTCGGCCTATCTGCAGCGCTATCCCGATGTCTCGGGTGAATTGCGGCTGACCGATCGCATGGTAGGCCTGGTCGAGGACGGCATCGATGTCGCGGTGCGGATCGGCGATCTCGCCGATTCCAGCCTCGTGGCGCGCAACCTCGGCACCATGTCGCGCATCGTGGTGGCGTCGCCGGATTATCTGGCGCAGCGCGGCCAGCCGACGGCACCGGAGGATATCGCAAAGCACGACACGATCCAGTTCGGTTCGATCGCGTCCGCGCCGGAATGGCGCTTCGTGCGTGATGGCCGGGATGTTCGCATCACGCATACGCCGCGCTTCATCACCGACGTCGCCGATGCCGCCATCTGGCACGCCGAGCACGGTGGCGGCCTGACTCGCGTGCTGGCCTATCAGGCTGCGGAGGGGCTGGCGGCGGGACGGCTGAAGCGCGTGCTGACGAAGTTCGAGCCGCCGGTGGTGCCGATCCACATCGTCTATCCGACGTCGCGGTTGCTATCGGCTAAAGTGCGCGTCTTCATCGACCTCGCCGCCGAAACCTGCCAGTGGGATTTCAGCAAGCGATAGCCATCGCTACGTTTTTGGTGGCGCGACGCTGAACGTGCCGTTGGCCCGGGCGCACGGCTCGCCGTCTGCCGTGATTAGTGCCTGCGCAAAGCAGAGACGTTTGCCGGTCTTGATGACCTCGGTGTCGATCTGCAGCCATTGCCCGATCTGCGCGGAACCGAGAAAATCGGCGGACAGATTAACAGTCACCAACCGTGTGCCGCCGCCGAGTACATGGCCGCAACTCAGGCCCATCGCATTGTCGGCCAGCGCCGTGATCAGCCCGCCATGCGCCATGCCGCGCGAATTGGTATGCGCTTCAGCAATGCGGAGGCCGAGGATGACATTGGTCTCCGTCACCTTTGAATAGATCGGCTCCCACGGTGCGGCGAGGGGGCTCTTGCGATAGTGTGGCGCGAAGCCGTGGGGGATAGCGGTGTCGGTCATGGCGCATCCATCTGGATTGTGTGCGCCATAGAAACGAAAGCACACGCAAAGGACAGGCCAACAAAGTTTCAAACAACCTTTTCCGGCCGTTTAAAACAACGCGGCGCCTACGATCCTAATACGGCAGTCCCACATAATTTTCCGCCAGCGACGACGTCGCGACATCCGAATGTACGACATAATCCAGCTCGGCCTGCTGCAGCTTGGTGCCGAAACCGTCATTGTCGGGGAAGCGATGCATCATCGAGGTCATCCACCACGAGAAACGCACCGCTTTCCACACGCGCTTCAGCGCGATGGCCGAATAGAAGTCGAGACCGCTCGAGGATTTCTCATCGTAGAATTCGCGCAGCGCCATCGACAGGTAATGGACGTCAGAGGCCGCGAGGTTGAGACCCTTTGCGCCGGTCGGCGGCACGATGTGGGCGGCGTCGCCAGCGAGGAACAGCCTGCCGAAGCGCATCGGTTCCGCGACAAAACTACGCAGCGGCGCGATGCTTTTTTCCAGCGATGGGCCGGTGATGAGGCTTTCGGCGGCCTCCGTGTCGAGGCGACGGCGCAACTCGTCCCAGAACATGTCGTCGGTCCAGTTCTCGACTTTCTCGTCGAGGGAGCACTGGACGTAATATCGGCTGCGCGTCATCGAGCGCATCGAGCACAGCGCGAAGCCGCGTTGGTGATTGGTATAGATCAGCTCATGCGACACTGGCGGCGTATCCGAGAGCAGGCCGAGCCAGCCGAACGGATAGACGCGCTCGAAAGTCTGCATGGCGGACGCCGGAACGCTCTGGCGCGAGACGCCGTGGAACCCATCACAGCCGGCAATGAAATCGCAGGCGATCTCGTGGCTTACGCCGTCCTTGACGTAGCGGACGCGGGGGCTTGTGCCGTCGAAATCATGCAGCGAGACATTGTCGGCGTCATAGACCGTGGTCAGCCCTGCCTTGTCGCGGGCATCCATCAGGTCGCGGGTGACTTCCGTCTGGCCGTAGACGGTAACGCCCTTACCGCCGGATGCCTTCTTCAGGTCGAGGCGGTGGCGAATTCCGCCGAACAGAAGTTCGATCCCGTCATGGATCAGGCCTTCGTGATGCAGGCGCTCGGTAATCCCCAGCTTTTCCAAGAGGCCAACGGTGCCCTGTTCGAGCACGCCGGCGCGGATGCGGGCGAGGACATAGTCCCGATCCTTGCGCTCCAGAATAACGTTATCGATCCCATAGGCATGCAATAGTTGCCCTAGCAACATTCCAGCCGGACCAGCTCCAATGATGGCAACTTTTGTTCGCAACGCTTGCTCCCGCGGTTGATATAGGCTCTGTCGTCCGACTGAGTTGACAAGTCAAGCGGGGTCGCGACACTGGCTCCGCAACGCGTGCGATCACACCGCTTGCAACGATGATTATAACATATAACAATATTCGCAAAGGGCCATTCAAGGTCCGGTGAACAGGTTCGAGAGAACACGTCCAAACGGACGTAGAGGGAGAGACGTCGATGAAAAGGGCAATCTTTGCATTGCTGGCGGCTGGCTGTCTGACGACGGCAATGAGCCCGGCGCAGGCGCAAGACAAAACCGTCAATATGAAAGTATCGCTGTGGGTGCCGCCGGCGCATCCGCTGGTGCCGGCCACACAGGCCTGGGCGGCCGATATCGAGAAGGCCTCGGGCGGCAGCATCAAGATGTCGGTGTTCCCCTCCGAACAGCTCGGCAAGGCGTTCGACCATTACGACATGGCGCGCGATGGTATCGCCGATATCACTTATGTGAATCCCGGCTATCAGCCCGGCCGTTTCCCCATCGTGGCCGCAGGCCAGCTGCCTTTCGTGTTCTCGGACGGCAAGAAGGGCACCCTCGCGCTCAACGAGTGGTATCAGAAATATGCCAAGACCGAGATGAAGGACACGAAGCTGTGCTTCGCTTTTATCCACGATCCCGGATCGATCCACGGCAAGAAGAAGATCGTCGTGCCGTCAGACCTCAACGGCGTGAAGGTCCGCCCGGCGCAGAGCACCATCGGCGAAATGGTCAAGCTGTTCGGCGGCACCAATGTGCAGGCCTCGGCGCCGGAATCGCGCGATGCGATCGAACGCGGAGTTGCCGACGAGATCGCGTTCCCGTGGGGCTCGATCTTCCTGTTCGGCATCGACAAGGTGGTGAAGTATCACATCGACGTGCCGCTCTATTCGACGGTGTTCACCTACAACATCAACCTCGCCAAGTATAATTCCATGTCCGCAGCGCAGAAGAAGATCATCGATGATCACTGCACACCGGAATGGGCCTCCAAGGTCACCGATCCCTGGGTCGACTTCGAAGCCAATGGCCGCACCAAGATGAAGGCGCTTCCGGATCACGAAGTCTACAAGCTGACGCCCGAGCAGCTCGCCGAGTGGAAGAAGGGCGTTCAACCGCTCAACGCCGCCTGGGCTGCGGCCGTGAAGAAGGCCGGTGGTGACGCCGATGCCATCGACGCCGACCTCAAGGCGATGCTGAAGAAGCACGACGCGGGGCTGTAGCTTTCCGCCGAGTCCGTTGATCGCACGGACCTCTCACCACGTCATGGCCGGGCTTGACCCGGCCATCCACTTTCCTTCGCCACCCAGAAGATGAATGCCCGGGTCATCTAGTGAAGTTCGCTTCGCGCTGCCCGGGCATGACGATCGAGAGGGCGGAGGCTGGCTTCTCCTCTTGAGCATTGTGACATCGACGATGACCGCCACGTCCGAAATCTCCCAATCCAGCGCCCTCGGCATTCCGCCGGATCCGCCCCGCAAGAACGTGATGGATCGCTTCATCGATTCCATCGAATGGATCGCCGCGTTCTTTGTCGGCATCGTCGCGCTGAACACTTTCATCGCGGTGTTTATGCGAAAATTCTTTGCGGTCACGATCCCCGATTATTACAATATCGGCCAGTTCATGCTTGGCGTGCTGATCTTCTGGGGCATCGCCGCGACGTCCTATCGCGGCTCGCACATCACCGTCGATCTGGTCTGGGCCAATGCCACGCCGAAATATCAGCGCTGGATCGACGTGTTCGCAACCTTGGTGCTGCTGTTCGTCGTGACCGTGCAGACCTACACGCTGTTCGACAAGGTTGTGGATACTTATTCGAGCCACATCGTCACCATGGATCTGCAACTGCCGGTCTGGCCGTTCTTCCTGCTGTCATGGATCGGCGACGTTTCGGCGGTGCTGTTGATCGCGATCCGCACTTACAGGCTGATCTTCCATCCGGAAGAGATGCATGAACCCGAAATCAAGACGGCAGAGTAAATCGCATGGATCTCAGTAACGAAGCGGTTGCCGTCATCGGCTTTGTCTGCCTGTTCGTGTTGATGCTGTTGCGCGTGCCGGTTGGCATGGCGATGGGGCTCGTGGGCATCACGGGCTTCGGCTATCTCACTGGTTTTGCGCCAGCGCTGAAACTGGTCGGCCAGACTACCATGCGGACGGTGACGGACTATTCCTTTGGCGTGATCCCGATGTTCCTCCTGATGGGCGCCTTCGTTTCGGTGTCGGGTATCAGCCGTGAACTGTTTCGCGCGGCCAACACCTTTGTCGGCCACTGGAAGGGCGGATTGGGCATCGCGACCATCGCCGCCTGCGGCGGCTTTGCCGCGATCTCCGGTTCGTCGGTGGCGACGGCCGCGACATTCTCCGCCGTTGCCTATCCGGAAATGCGGCGTTTCAATTATCCGCAGAGCTTCGCCACGGGTGTCATCGCCGTGGGTGGCACGCTCGGCGCGATGCTGCCGCCGTCCACGGTATTGGCGGTTTACGGCATTATTACCCAGCAAGACATCGGCAAGCTGTTCATCGCCGGCATCGTGCCGGGCCTGCTCGCTATCGTCATGCACATGATCACCATTGCGATCATCGGCGTGGTCAAGCCGGGCTTCTTGCCGGCTGGCCCGAAAGCCTCGTGGCGCGAGCGCGCCGCGGCGATCCGCGATGTCTGGTCGCCATTGTTGCTGTTCGTCTTCGTGATTGGCGGCCTTTATGGCGGCTTCTTCATCCCGACCGAAGCCGGTGCGGTCGGCGCGGTCGGCGCCTTCATCATCGGCGTGCTGCGCGGCAAGCTGAACAAGGACGGCATCCTGCAGTCACTACTGCAAGCGACGCGGACCGCGGCCGCCGTGTTCACCGTGCTCATCGGTGCGCTGTGCTTTGGCTATTTTCTCACCATTACCCAGACCCCGCAGCACGTCACCGAGTTCCTCACCGGCCTCGGCATCGGCCCCTACGGCGTGCTGGCGCTGATCCTCCTGATGTATCTGGTGCTGGGCTGCCTGATGGATGCCATGGCCATGGTGATCCTCACCGTGCCGATCGTGTTTCCGGTGATCATGGCGCTTGGTTTCGATCCGATCTGGTTCGGCATCGTCATCGTCATGACCGTCGAGCTCGGCCTGATTCATCCGCCGGTCGGCATGAACGTGTTCGTCATCAAGAGTGTGATCAAGGACGTCAGCATGTCGACGATATTCAAAGGCGTGCTGCCATTCGTGGTTACCGACCTGATCCGTCTCGTGCTGCTGATCCTGTTCCCGCTGATTGCCACTTGGCTGCCGATGCGGATGATCGGGTGATGTTGTGACCACACCGCAGCTTGCGACGAAATATGTCTTCAGCCTGTCGATCAAGGTTGGCACGCCGATCGTGGCCGGTGATCTCGGATATGGCATCCGTCGCGTCATTCCGGTCCTTGGCGGCACTGTGCAGGGCGAGGGCATCAAGGGTACGATCCATTCGGGCGGCGCCGATTTTCAGATTATCCGTCCGGATGGCTTCACCGAGCTGGAAGCGAAATATACGTTCGAACTCGATGACGGCGCCGTGGTCTATATTGAGAATATCGGTGTCCGCTTCGGGCCGAAAGAAGCACTCGACCGCATCGCTCGGGGCGAGGCGGTCGATCCCGCGCTGATCTACTTCCGCTCGGTGCCGAAATTCGAGACAGGGCATCCCAGCTATCGGTGGCTGATGCAGAACCTGTTCATCGGCGTCGGCGCACGGCATCCCGATCGCGTCGAACTCGCGGTGCATCAGGTGCTGTAGGGCTCCATCCTCTCCGCTGTCATTGCGAGGAGCGAAGCGACGCGGCAATCCAGTTCTTGGCTTTCTGGATTTGTTTCGCTTCGCTCGCAATGGCGGAGGTGGCAGCTTACTTTCTCCGCAATTTCTGGTGTTAAATCTCCATCGACCGGCAAAAAGCCGGCGTTACACAGGGAGGCGACGATGCTGAGAGCTTGGGTGCTTGGATCTGCGATTTCGCTACTGATGGCTGTGCCTGCGCTGGCGCAGGACTGGACCAAATCGAAATGGGGGCCGAACGATGAGATCGGCGCCGCGAACTACATGAAGCCCGATCTGGTGAAGTCGGCCGCGCAGCTGGTGAAGACCGGCAAGACCTATGCACTCGGCATTCCGGTGGGCGCGGACACGCCGGCCTATCCGCCCCGCGGTTTCAAGATCACCGTGGTGCAGCCCGGTCAGGCCGGCAACCCCGGGCTCGGTCCCAATCACGCGACCTACAACGACGACATGCTCAACGGCTGGGTCGGCGTCGGCAGCCAGATGGACGGGCTCGGCCATCTCGGCGTCAATCACGTCTACTATAACGGCAACAAAATTGCAGACTTTGGTGATCCTACTGGCCTTAAGAAGCTCGGCATCGACAAGGTGCCGCCGCTCGTCACCCGTGGCGTGCTGCTGGACATGGCGGCCTACTACAAGACCGACGTGGTCAAGGAAGGCACTGCTTTCAATGTCAAGGAAATCGAGGAGGTCGCCAAGGCGCAGGGCGTTGAGATCAGGCAAGGCGACGTCGTGCTGTTCCACACGGGATGGCTCAGCCTGCTCGGCAAGGACGATAAACGCTACAATGCCGGCGAGCCCGGCCTTGGCGCCGAGGGCGCTAAGTATCTGACCAGCAAGGGTGTCGTCGCGGTCGGCGCCGATACCTGGGGCGTCGAGGTGCTGCCGTTCGAAACCGGCAATGTATTTGAAATCCACCAGATACTTCTGGCGATGAACGGGACTTACATCCTCGAAAACATGGATACGTCCGAACTGGCCAAGGACAAAGGCTACGAATTCCTGTTTGTGCTTGGTCAGCCCCGCTTCAAGGGCGGTGTACAGAGCATGATCAACCCGGTGGCGATCCGCTAGCCCCGGTAATAGAGGCGATCCGGTCTATCAGGCGAGACCGGATCGCTGTCGCACCAGAATACCTGACTTTATGCGGGACGAGATCAGCCTATTGCACCGCAAGATTGACTCATGCGCTATTCGTTATAAGATATAATTATTCTAGCTAGGACCTAATCGCGCTCATGAACCAAGCCGTCGCCGCTACCGCTGCCATGCTCCAGATCGAAACCCAAGGCCGCGTGCTGATCGTGGGCCTGAACCGTCCTGCCAAGCGCAACGCGCTGAACGATGGACTGATCCTGGACATCGAGCGTTGCTTCGCGTCGCTGCCCGAGGAAATCGGTGCCGTCGTCGTCCACGGCATCGGCGGGCATTTTTCCGCGGGTCTCGATCTGTCCGAACTCACCGAGCGCGACGCGACAGCCGGCTTGATGCATTCGCGGATGTGGCACCGGGTGTTCGATATCATCCAGCATTGCCGCGTGCCGGTGATTGCAGCGCTGCAGGGTGCGGTCATCGGTGGCGGCCTTGAACTGGCTTGCTCCGCGCATATTCGCGTTGCCGATCCCTCGGCCTATTACGCGCTGCCGGAAGGCAGTCGCGGTATCTTCGTCGGTGGTGGCGGCTCGATGCGTCTGCCGCGCCTGATCGGTGTGCACCGGATGGCCGACATGATGCTCACCGGCCGTGTTTACAAGGCGGAGGAAGGCATTGCGCTCGGCTTCGCCCAGTATCTGACGGAAGCCGGCGGCGCCTTGCCCAAGGCCGTCGAGCTTGCCGAGCGTGTCGCACAGAACGCGCCGTTGACAAATTTCGCCGTGCTGCAAGCCTTGCCGCTGATCGCCGAAGCCAGTCCGCAGACAGGCCTGATGCTCGAAGCGCTAATGGCCTCGGTGGCGCAGAGCGATCAGGAGGCAAAAAATCGCATCAGGGATTTTCTGGAGCGCAAGGCCGGCAAGGTGAAACCCGGCTAATCCGGCAAGACGACAACGAACAAAAATAAAAACAACAATCGGGACGAATACACAGGGCGGAAACAATGTCTGCAAGTGCCGACAAGATCGATCAGACCCAGCGGGCAGAGGCGGCGCATCCGTTGCGGCCGATATCCTATGGCGATCCCGCAGTCACCATCGAACGCCACGATAACGGCACCATCTATCTGCGTCCGACCAATGCCATCGGCGACTATCCGGACCGTGTCACCGACTATCTGCATCACTGGGCCAGGGAAGCGCCGGATCGCGTCTTCATGGCCGAGCGCGCCGAAGGCGGCGGCTGGCGCGAAATCACATACGCGCAGATGCTGGATGCGGCGCGCCACATCGCCTCGGCGCTGCTGTCGCGCGAGCTGTCCGCCGACAAGCCCATCGTCATTCTCTCCGGCAATTCGGTCGATCATGCACTGATCGCCTTCGGCGCGCTCTATGCTGGCATTCCCTACGCGCCGGTGTCGCCGGCCTATTCGCTGGTGTCGAAGGATTACGGCAAGCTCGGCTATCTCATGAAGCTGCTGACGCCGGGGCTGGTCTTCGTCGATGACGCCAATGCGTTCACGAACGCCATTCACTTCAATGTACCGGCCAACACCGAAGTCGTCGTTTCCACCGGCGCTCTGCCGGACCGGCGCGTGACCAAACTCTCCGATCTGCTCGTGACGCCGGAGGCCGCCAATCTCGACGCAGCGAACGCAGCCATCGGTCCCGATTCCATCGCGAAGTTTTTGCTGACCTCCGGCTCCACCGGCAATCCGAAGGCTGTGATCAACACCCAGCGCATGATGTGCGCCAACCAGATCATGCTGCGCGATACGCTGGCCTTCCTGAAGGACGAGCCGCCGGTGATCATCGACTGGCTGCCATGGAATCACACCTTTGGCGGTAATCATAATATCGGGCTGACGCTGTTCAATGGCGGTTCGATGTATCTCGACGACGGCAAGCCGACGCCCGCGGGTATCGAACAGACAATTCGTAATCTCCGCGAGATCTCGCCGACGGTCTATTTCAACGTCCCCAAAGGCTATGAATCGCTGCTGCCCTATCTGCGCGAAGATGCCGCGCTGCGTGAAAAATTCTTCGCGCGGCTGCACGCAATGTTCTTCTCCGGCGCAGCGCTGTCCGCCTATGTCTGGGACAGTCTTGACGAACTGTCGGTGCAAGCCACGGGCGTGCGCGTGCCTATGCTGACGGGTCTCGGCGCGACCGAGACCTCGCCCTTCTTCATGTGCGTCAATCCGGTGACCAGTCGCTCAGGCCATGTCGGCCTTCCGGTGCCGGGCAACGATGCCAAGCTGGTGCCGAACAACGGCAAGATGGAAGTGCGCGCTAAAGGGCCGAACATCACGCCGGGCTATTGGCGCGAGCCGGAACTGACCGCGAAGGCGTTCGACGAGGAAGGCTATTACATCTTCGGCGATGCGCTGAAGGCCGTCGATCCCGATGATCTCTCCGCCGGGTTTGATTTCGACGGCCGCATCTCCGAGGATTTCAAGCTCGGCAGCGGCACCTGGGTCAGTGTTGGCCCGCTGCGCGCGCGCTTCGTCGGCACCTGCGCGCCGCTGGTGCGCGATGTCGTCATCGCCGGCATCAACCGCGACGAACTCGCAGCTCTCGTTATTCTCGATCTCGATGGCTGCCGCGTGATCAATCCCGATCTTCCTGTGGGCGACCTCGCTGCGGCGGCCAATGATCCGATCATCCGCAACGCGTTTCGTGAGCGCCTCGCACGTTTCATGGCTGGCGCGACGGGGTCCTCCACGCGGATTGCCAAGGTGGTGCTGCTCGACACACCACTGTCCATCGATCGCGGCGAGGTCACGGACAAGGGCTCGGTCAATCAGCGCGCGGTGCTGGAGCATCGCGCCAGGTTGATCGACGATATCTATGGGAATCCGGAAGTCGCGAAAGTGATCGCGATCTAGTTGAAAGCCGCCAATGAACGGCAGAGAAATCGAACAGGGGAGGACATCATGCAATTGAAGAACCAGGCCGCTATCGTCACGGGTGGCGCTTCCGGTCTCGGCGCTGCGACCGCCCGCAGGCTCGCCGCGCAGGGCGCGAAAGTCACGCTGCTCGATCTCAACATCGCCCTCGCCGAAGCCGTCGCCAAGGAAATCGGCGGTGTTGCCATTTCCTGCGACGTGTCCGACGCCGCCTCCGCTGAAGCCGCGGTCGCCGCCGCCGCCAATGCGCACGGCCCGGCGCGTGTGCTGGTGAACTGCGCTGGCATCGGCGTCGCCAAGCGCGTGATCGGCCGCGATGGTCCGATGGCGCTCGGCGATTTCGACAAGGTCATTCGCGTCAACCTGATTGGCTCGTTCAATATGATCCGCCTGGCAACGGACCCGATGTCCAAGCTGGAGCCGCTGGAGACCGGCGAGCGCGGCGTGGTGATCTCGACAGCCTCGGTGGCGGCCTATGACGGCCAGATCGGCCAGTCCGCCTATTCGGCGTCCAAGGGCGGCATCGTCGGCATGACGCTGCCCATTGCCCGCGAGATGGCCCAGTTCGGCATCCGCGTGCTGACCATCGCGCCGGGCCTGTTCATGACGCCGCTTTTGGCGGGCCTGCCGCAGGAGGCGCAGGACAGTCTCGCCGCAGCGATCCCGTTCCCACGCCGGCTCGGCCATGCCGACGAATTCGCGTCTCTCGCACTGCACATGATCGATAATCCGTATCTGAACGGCGAGGTGGTCCGGCTCGACGCCTCGCTGCGCATGGCGCCACGTTAAGCCTGCGGCAAAGCATCAGTGCGCCAGCCCTTTACCGGTACGGGCGCACTGACCTAAAGAAGGGGCTGATAAGCCAGCCGAACTTTGATTTAGCTGACCATATAAAAAATGACCTTGAGGGAGAGACCCATGACCAAGCATCACTTGGCGATCGCGGCCGTTGCCGCTTCGCTGGCACTGGCCGGCCCGGCTGTTGCCCAGACCTCTGACATCACTATCGGCATCACCACGTCAACCACGGGCCCCGCGGCCGCGCTGGGCATTCCCGAACGCAACGCGCTGGAATTCGTGCCGAAGGAAATCGGCGGCGTGCCGCTTAAGATCATCGTGCTCGACGATGGCGGCGATCCGACCACCGCGACCACCAATGCTCGCCGGTTCATGACCGAATCCAAGGCCGACCTCATCATGGGCTCGGCGGTGACGCCAACCAGCATTGCGGTGTCCAATGTGGCCAACGAAGCCGGCATCCCGCATTTCGCGTTGTCGCCGCTGCCGATCACGCCGGAACGCGCCAAGTGGTCAGTGGCCATGCCCCAGCCCGTGCCAATCGTCGGCAAGGTGATGTACGACCACATGAAGTCCAAGGGCATCAAGACCATCGGCTATATCGGCTATTCCGATAGCTACGGCGATCTGTGGTTCAACGATCTCAAGACCCAGGCAGTGCCGATGGGTATCAACATCGCGGCGGAAGAGCGTTTTGCCCGTCCGGATACGTCGGTCACTGGTCAGGTGCTGAAACTGATCGCCGCCAATCCGGACGCGATCCTGGTCGGCGCCTCGGGCACCGCGGCCGCGCTGCCGCAGACCGAACTGCGTGACAAGGGCTACAAGGGCCTGATCTATCAGACCCACGGCGCCGCCTCGATGGACTTCATCCGCATCGCCGGCAAGGCCGCCGAGGGCGTGCTGATGGCCTCCGGCCCGGTGATGTATCCGGAAGGCCAAGCCGACACCGCGCTGACCAAGAAGCCCGGCATGACGCTCAATTCCGCCTATGAGGCCAAATATGGCCCCAACAGCCGCAGCCAGTTCGCCGGCCACTCCTATGACGCCTTCGAGGTGCTGAAGCGGGTGGTTCCGACGGCGCTGAAGACCGCCAAGCCCGGCACCCCCGAGTTCCGCGAGGCGATCCGGCAGGCGCTGCTCACCGAGCGTGAGATTGCCGCCACCCAGGGCGTATACAACTTCACGGAAAAGGATCGGTATGGTCTGGATGAGCGTTCGCGCATCTTGCTGACGGTGAAAGACGGCAAATACGTTCTCGCCCAGTAATGCAGATCTGACGGAGGGCAGGGGCGCGAAGCGCCTTTGCTTCGCCGGCATTTTTCGATAACAAGGCCGGCCCTCGCCAGAGGGTCGGCTTTTTGCTGTGCGCGAGCCTTCGCGCGGCCACAACCAGCGCCACGTCTGCCGGTATCGCTGCCGCTTTCGGCGCTCTCCGCTTCCACACGAGAAAGATAAGACATGTCTAAGCTTCATCTGGCGATCGCGGCTGTTGCCGTCTCGCTGGCGATTGCCACCCCGGCCGAAACCCAGACTGCCGACATCACCGTCGGCATCAGCATTTCCACCACGGGCCCCGCGGCCGCGCTGGGCGTGCCCGAGCGCAACGCGCTGGAATTCGTGCCCAAGGACATCGGCGGCGTGCCGTTGAAGCTGATTGTGCTCGACGACGGCGGCGATCCGTCCATCGCCACCACCAACGCGCGCCGGTTCGTGTCGGAATCCAAGGCCGACATCATGGTCGGCTCGTCGATCGTGCCGTCCTCGGTCGCCATGTCGGCGGTCGCCAACGAAGCCGGTGTGCCGCATTTCAGCCTGTCGCCGATGCCGTTTACGCCAGCGCGTGTGAAGTGGTCGGTGGATATGCCGCAGCCAGTCGAGATCGTCGGCAAGGTCATGTACGACCACATGAAGGTCCACGGCGTGAAGACCATCGGCTATGTCGGCTATTCGGACAGCTATGGCGACCTGTGGTTCAACGACCTCAAGGCGCAGACATCAGCGATGGGTATGTCCATCGTCGATGATGAGCGCTTCGCGCGTCCGGATACGTCGATCACCGGCCAGGCGCTGAAGCTGATTGCAGCTAATCCCGATGCCATCCTGATCGGCGCCGCCGGCACCGGTGCCGGCATGCCGCAGTCCGAACTGCGCGACCGCGGCTACAAGGGCCTGATCTATCAGACCCACGGCGCCGCCTCATCAGACTTCATCCGCATCGCCGGCAAGTCCGCCGAAGGTGTGCTGATGGCTGCTGGTCCCGTGATGTACCCGGAAGGCCAGCCGGACTCGGCGCTGACCAAGAAGCCCGGCCTTGAACTCAACGCAGCCTACGAGGCCAAATACGGCGCCAACAGCCGCAGCCAGTTCGCCGGTCATGCCTATGACGTATTCGAAGTGCTGAAGCGCGTCGTGCCCGTGGCGTTGAAGACCGCCAAGCCCGGCACCCCGGAATTCCGCGAAGCCATCCGCCAGGCGCTGATGAGCGAGAAGGAAATCGCCGCGACACAGGGCGTTTACAACTACACCGAACAGGACCGCAACGGCGTCGACGACCGTTCGCGGATCCTGCTGACGGTGAAGGACGGGAAGTACGTTCCGGCGAAGTAAGCCAGCACACCGCTCAAACGAAGGTCGGCTGTCGCGAGGCAGCCGGCTTTTTCATATGATCGAGATCAGATTGCGCTCGCGCCTTCGTGCTGAAAGCCAAGATAGCTCGCCACCACGCGTTGGTTGCTGGCGATGTCGCTGGCGGCGCCATCCAGGATGAACTCGCCGAGCTCCATCACATAAGCGCGGTCAGCGATCTTCAGTGCCGCCTGCGCATTCTGCTCGACCAGCAGCACCGAGACGCCGGCCGCCCTGAGCTCGCTGACGATGCGGAAAATGTCGGCGACGATGATCGGGGCGAGGCCGAGGCTTGGTTCGTCGAGCATCAGCAGCTTCGGCGCGCCCATCAGTGCGCGGCCCATGGCCAGCATCTGCTGTTCGCCGCCCGACAATGTGCCGGCGAGCTGCTTGCGGCGTTCCTTGAGGCGCGGGAACAGGGTGTAGACGTGCTCGAAAGATCGCGCGGCAGTCGCCTTGTCGATACGGAAGGCGCCGAGCAGCAGGTTGTCTTCCACATTCATCGTGGCGAACAATTCGCGATGTTCGGGGACGAGGCTCAGGCCCGCAGCGACGCGGTCCTCGATGTCGATCTTGGAGACGTCCTGTCCGGCGAATGCCACGCCACCCTTCAACGGCAGGATACCCATCACCGCATTGAGCAGCGTGGTTTTGCCGGCGCCATTGGCGCCAATGATCGTGACGATCTCGTCGGCGCGAACCTCGAGATTGACCGCACGCACGGCCTCGACCTTGCCATAGGCGACATGCGCATCAGAGACTTGTAGCAACGCGCTCATGCGACCGCTCCCAGATAGGCCTTGATGACGTCGGGATTGGTCTTGATGTCAGCCGGTGTGCCCTCGGCGATCTTGGTGCCGAAATCGAGCACTACGATGCGGTTGGCGAGATTCATGACGAAGCCCATGTCGTGTTCGACCAGCAGCACCGACATGCCGCCGTCGCGGAGCTGGCGCAGCAGCGTCGCGAGCTGTTGCTTTTCCATGTGGCGCAGGCCGGCGGCGGGCTCGTCGAGCAGCAGCAGCATCGGATCGACGCAGAGTGCGCGGGCGATCTCGACGATGCGCTGCTGGCCGAGCGACAAGGATCCTGCGAGCTGGTTCATCTGGTCGCCGAGACCGACACGTTCGATCTGCTTGGCAGCTTCCGCGAGCAGCTTCGCTTCGTCGGCGCGGTCGAGCCGCAGCATGCTGGCGATGGCACCCGAACGTCCGCGCAGATGCGCACCGAGGGCGACGTTTTCCAGCACAGTCATGTCGGGCACCAGCTTCACATGCTGGAAGGTACGGGCAATGCCGAGTTTGACGATCTCCTGCGGCGGCGCGCCGGACACACTCTTGCCGAGTACCGTGACCTTGCCGGCGGTCGCGGCCAGTACGCCGGTGATGAGGTTGAAGGTCGTACTCTTGCCGGCGCCGTTGGGGCCGATCAAAGCGACGATCTCGCGTGCCTGCACGTTGAACGATACGTCGTTGACGGCGACGACGCCGCCGAACTGCTTGCGTGCCTTGTCGACCTGCAGCAAGACGCCGGTGTCCGGACGGTGGTCGTTGCGGGCGGGCAGTGCATCGGCTGGCGTGGGGCGCTTGCGGCTGTCGCCAGCCGGGAGCCACGCGGTCAGCCACGGCCACATGCCGGTGGGTGCGAGCTGCAGCAGCGCCACGAGCAGGATGCCGAATACGACGGTTTCGAGCTGGCCACCGCCGCCGCCGAAGATCAGCGGCAGATAGCTCTGCAGGACTTCCTTGAGGATCACGACCACGGCCGTACCGAGCACACCGCCCCAGACATAGCCGGCGCCGCCGACCACCGCGATGAACAGATATTCGATACCGAGATGTGGTCCGAACGGCGTCGGATTCGCAGCGCGCTGGAAATGCGCATAGAGCCAGCCGGACAGGCCGGCGAGAACTGCTGCGTAGATGAAGACCAGGAGCTTCGCGCGCGCCGTCTGCACGCCGAAGGCTTCGGCGGCGATATGGCCACGACGCAGCGCGCGGATGGCGCGGCCGGTCCGCGAGTCCAGAAGGTTCATGGACAGCAGCGCGCAGATGATGACCGCGATCCAGATCGGGAAATAGATCGAGCCGGGATCCAGCATCTTCCACGTGCCGATCGACAGTGGCGGGATGCCCGAAATGCCGTCGTTACGGCCGAGGAATTCCAGCTTGCTGAACAGATAGAACAGGCTGATGCCCCAGGCGATGGTGCCGAGCGGAAGATAGTGGCCCGACAGACGCATGGTGATGATGCCGAGCAGTACCGCGGCGAGGCCCGAGACGATCAGCGACATCGGCAGCGTCAGCCACGGCGACATGCCATAGGCGGTGGTGAGATAGGCCGTCGTATAGGCGCCGAAACCGCAGAACGCCGCCTGGCCGAATGAGGTCAGGCCGCCGACGCCGGTGAGCAGCACGAGGCCCATGGCGACGAGCGCGGCGAGGCCGATATTGTCGAGCAGCACGATCCAGAATGGCGGCACGCCCGGCACGAAGGGGATCGCAGCCATCACCAGCGCGAAAACGAGAATGGGAAGGAGACGCTGTTGCATGGCGCTTAATCCTTCTCTTCTTCGACTTCAGGTGCGGCGAGCGAGCGCAGCACCAGAACCGGAAGGATCAGCGTGAAGACGATGACCTCTTTGTAGTTGCTCGCATAGAAGGACGAGAATGCCTCGACGCAGCCGACCAGGATCGCGGCCGCGGCGGTGAGCGGATAGCTGACGAGGCCGCCGATGATCGCGGCGACGAAGCCCTTCAGGCCGATCAGGAAGCCGGTGTCGTAATAGAGCGTGGTGATCGGGACGATCAGGATGCCCGAGATGGCGCCGATGACCGAGGCCAGCAGGAATGCGATCTGACCCGACAGTGAGGTGCGGATGCCGGCGAGGCGAGCACCGAGGCGGTTTACCGCCGTGGCGCGCAGCGCTTTGCCATAAAGCGTGTAGCCGAAGAACAGCCACAACCCGACGATCAGCGCGATGGTGATGCCATAGACGGCGATGCTCTGGCCGGTGAAGCGCAGTGCGCCGATGGTGATAGCGTCGGAGGAGATCGCTGGGCCGCGCTGGCCTTCGGCGCCGAAGAAGACGAGGCCGAAGCCCTGCAGCGCCAGGTGGCAGCCCACCGACGCGATCAGCAGCACCAGAACCGATGTGTGGGCGATCGGCTGGAACGCGATGCGATAGAGATAAAGGCCGATGGCGGCGACGATCAGCAGCGACAGCGCGATGTTGAGGGCGATATTCCCCGGCCGTCCACCCAGCGCCCACATCACGCCCCAGATCGCCAGCGGGAACACGATGTTGACCGCAATCGAGCGCAGTACGCGCTTGGCATGGAGCGCCTTGCGGAAGGTGAAGAGATCGAAGGCAAAGGCCACGACGCCCATGGCGACGGCGAGCTTGATGGTGCCCGGCATCTGGCCGGCCGAGAGGCTGGCATAGGTCAGCGCGCCGAAGGTGATGAATTCGCCCTGGGGGATCAGGATGATGCGTGTAACCGCAAAGACCAGCACCAGGGCCAGCCCGAGCAGCGCATAGATCGCGCCATTGGTGATGCCGTCCTGCAAAAGGAACAGCAAAATCGTCGTATTCAAAGCCGCGCGCTCCCCCACACTGTCTGGCGCGCCGGATACCACAGGCGCGGGACGATCAACAACGGCGGTTGAAACCCGCCGTCTATTTGATATACTTCATAACGATTATTGAACATAATCTCAAGGCCTGTCGCACGTCGACCGGTGTTTCATTCAAGCCGCCGGGTATCGCGGAAAGCGAGCGATGACTGTTTCAAAGATGACGTCTCAGGATCAAGCCAAGCAGGTTGCGCCCGTCGGGTTCGACGAGGAGGGCGGTGCGTTGCAGCTCGGCGAACTGTCCGAACTGCTGGGCTATTCGCTGAAACGTGCGCAGTTGAAGGTGTTTGAAGACTTCTTGCGCTGCATGGCGCCGCTGCAGCTGACGCCGGCGCAGTTCTCGGTGCTGCTGCTGCTAGATAAGAACCCGGGCCGCAACCAGACCGAAATCGCCAATACGCTCGGCATTCTCCGTCCGAATTTCGTTTCGCTGCTTGACGCTCTGGAGAGCCGCGACTTGCTGACGCGGATGCGCTCGCCGAGCGATCGCCGCTCCCACGTGCTGATGCTCACCGACAAGGGGCGTGCCACGCTGGCCCGTGCCAAGAAGCTGGTGGCGACGCGGCATGAAGCGCGGCTGATCGAGGTGCTGGGGCCGGCCGAGCACAAGGCGCTGCTGGGCATGATGGCGAAGATTGCACGGGAGTTCTAATTGTCATTCCGGGGTGCGATCTCGGCGTAGCCGAGAGTGCGAGCCCGGAATCTCGACATGTTCATCATTCCTGGATTCCCCGCTACTCCAAGTTGAGTGGCTGAGGTTCGCGAGCGCCAAGTGGCGCCCGCGCCCCGGAATGACAGTGTGTGGTTAGTCCACTAAAATTACCCTGACATCATTCACATTGGTCAGCGTCGGCCCGGTCTGCAGCAGATCGCCTGTCGCGGTGAAGAACGTCGTCGCGTCGTTATTCGCCAGCGTTGCCTTCGCATCGAGCTTCTGCGCGCGCATGGCCTCGAACGTACGTGCATCGATGACCGCGCCGGCGGGATCGCTGGCGCTGCCGGCGCCGCCATCGGCGCCGTCGGTGTCACCGGCGAGCGCGACGATGCCGGTGGTATCCTTGAAAGCATCGACCAGCGCCAGCGCGTATTCCTGGTTCGGGCCGCCGCGGCCGTTGCCCGTGACGGTCACCGTGAGTTCGCCGCCGGAGAGGATCGCGAGCTTCTTGCCGTCGGCCTTGGCCTTGAGCGCCAGCTTCGCATGCTCGGCGGCAACCTCGCGCGCTTCGCCTTCGAGATCGGCGCCGAGATCGACGATCTCATAGCCGGCGTCACTGGCCACCTTGATTGCAGCATCGAGTGACTCCCGCGGCCGCGCGATCAGCTTAAACCGTGCGCGCGCGAATGCCGGGTCGTTCGGCTTCACGCTTTCATTGGCCTCATCGCTGAGCGCCGCCCGTACCGCGTCATCGATGGCGAGATCGAATTTCGCGATGATGGCACGGGCATCGGCCAGCGTTGTTGTATCCGGCACCGTCGGTCCCGATGCGATCACGGCGGGATCGTCATGCGGCACGTCGGAAATCGCCAGCGACACGATCTCGGCCTTCTGCCCAGCGCGGGCAAGGCGGCCGCCCTTGATGCGGGAGAGATGCTTGCGCACGGTGTTGATCTCGCCGATTACCGCACCGGAGCGAAGTAGCGCGCGGTTGAGTTGCTGTTTCTGCTGGAAGGTGATGCCCGCCACCGGCGCGGTCCAGTTGGCCGAGCCGCCGCCGGAGATCAAGACCAGCAGGAGGTCGTCCGCGGTGGCTTCCGCTGCGAGCTTGAGGCTGTCGTCGGCACCCTTGAGGCCCGCTTCATCGGGCACGGGATGGCCGGCCTCGACCACACGGATGCGCTGTGTCGGCACGCCATGGCCATGGCGCGTGGTGGCGATGCCGGTGAGGCGCGCGGGATCGAGCTTCAGCGTGTCGAGATAGTGCTTTTCCGCGGCGGCAGCCATGGCGGCGGCGCCCTTGCCGGCGGCCAGGCAGATGATGCGGCCCTTCGGCGGCGCCGGCAGGTGGGCGCTGAGGATGACATCGGGATGGGCCGCAGCAACTGCGGCATCGAAAATTGCGCGGAGCAGGGGGCGTTTGTCGGTCATGTTCGGGGTTATGCCGCTCATTCGCGGAGGCGGCAAGCGCTTCCCCTCGCCCCCGGACGCGGCGCAGCCGCGACTGGTGGAAGAGGGTGGATCGAACCGCGGAGCGGTTCGAGGCGGGAGAGGGGGGCTTCGCTTAAGAAGCAAGGAGCCCTCTCCCGCCCTCGCTTCGCTCAGGCACCCTCTCCCGCGGCGCGCAGCTTCGCTGCGCTGGGGGGAGGGGAAGTAAGAGCTAACCGCCCTTGCCACTTTCACCGAGTTCACCGGTCAGCACGTCGCCGAATAGCTTCCAGTTCTCGCCATCGAAACGCATCAGCTGCATCTGCTCGATGGGTGAGAAGTCGGTGGGCGAGGTGTTGACCTTGACGCCAGGCAGCAGCGTCGACTGCTGGACATCCTTGAGGTTCGCCGCCTGCTTCATCACATTGGCGCGGGTGAGATCGTCGCCACACTGCTTGAGCAGGATCGCCATGGTCTCGGCGATGTTGTAGCCGGACATCAGCGACGAATCCGACGGGTTGCCGTCCGGCACGTATTTGGCGAGGAATTCGCGATAGGCCTTGATGCCCGGGTCGTCCTTCCACTGCGGGTCGGTGGCGTCCTTGGAGTAATGCGCGGAGAGCAAGCCCTGTGCGTTCTCGAAACCCGCCGGACGCAGCACCTGACCGATCGAGACGCTGACGCCCGGAACGATCATGGTCGGCTTCCAGCCGAGTTCAGCAATCTTCTTGATCGTCTGCGCGGCGAATTTCGGCGTGGCGAAGATGATGACCACATCGGGATTGAGCGACTTCATCTTGACGATGTGGGAATCCACGGTCGGCTCGGTGAGCTCATAGCTCTCCTCGATGACGATGGACGAGGCCTTGTCGCCGAGGCCGTCCCTGACGCCCTTCAGATAGTCCTTGCCGAAGTCGTCATTCTGATAGAGCACGCCGATCTTGGCGCCGGCCTTTTCCTTCAGCAGGTACTTGGCGTAGATGCGGCCTTCGCTCTGGTAGCTGGGCAGCCAGCCCATGGTCCAGGGGAAGTTCTTCGGGTCGGCCCATTTGGTAGCGCCGGTGGCGAGGAACAGCTGCGGCACCCTCTTGGCGTTGAGATATTTCTGGATCGCCGTATTGGACGGCGTGCCGAGCGCCGAGAACATCAAGAGCACTTCGTCGGACTCGACGAGCTTGCGGGTCTGCTCGACAGCCTTCGGCGGCGAATAGGCATCGTCATAGCTGACGTAGTTGATCTTGCGGCCGTTGATGCCGCCCTGATCGTTGATCATCTTGAAATAGCCTGCCTGCGCCTTGCCCACCGCGCCATAGGCCGAAGCGGGGCCGCTGTAGGGCACGATATTGCCGAGCTTGATTTCGGTGTCGCTGGCGCCGGTGTCGTATTTCTTTTGGGCGAGGACGTGGGTCGAGGAAATGGCGAGCAACATGGTCGCGGCCGAGAGCGACAACAGCCGCGCGGACGTGGCAGACATTTGAGTTCCTTCCCTTGCTTGCAAGGCGAGATTTTCTTGTTCTGCAGGCTCTTTTGCGCCTGCGAGATAGTCATACCGCGATTGCACAATGGCTCAAATGGAAAGCGACCAAAAACGCAACAAGGCCCGCGCTGTTTTTGACGCGGGCCTTAGTATTTTCCGCTATGTGGAATGAAGGCGATCAGCCGCCTACATCAGCGCTAATGACCTCGCCGAACAGCTCCCATTTATCGCCTTTGAAACGCATCAGCTGAAGCTGGCTGATCGGCGCAAAGTCGGTCGCAGATGTGTTGATCTTGATGCCGGGCAGCAGCACCTCGGTTCGGAAGTCCTTCAGGCTGGCCGCCTGCTTCATGACGTTTTCGCGGGTCAGGTTGTCACCGCACTTCTTGAGAACCTCAACCAGCGTCTGGGCGACCCCGTAACCGGTGACGATCAATCCATCGAGCTTGTTGCCTTCCGGAAAATCTTTGTCGAGGAAGGCGAGAAATTCCTTCATGCCGGGGTCGTTGTTCCACTGGGTATCCGCGACGTCCTTCAGATACGCAGCGGAAATAATGTCCTGCGAGTTTTCGAAGCCGGCCGGCTTCATCACGCTGCCGATCGAGTTGGACACGTTGTTGAGGAAGTGCATCGGTTTCCAGCCGATCTCGGCGGCCTTCTTGATAGCCTGCGCCGCAAATTTCGGCGTCGTGATGTTGACGAATACGTCGGCGTTTAACGACTTCAGCTTGACGATGTGATTGTCGATGGTCGGCTCGGAGGTCTCGTAGCTCTCCTCCACTACGATCATCGAGGCGGCCTTTGCGCCAAGGCCGTCCTTCAGACCTTTGAGATAGTCCTTGCCATAGTCATCGTTCTGGTAAAGGACGGCAATCTTCGCGCCGGGCTTTTCCTTCAGAAGATATTTCGCATAGATCTGCGTCTCGCTCTGGTAGTTGGGCTGCCAGCCCATGGTCCAGGGGAAGTCCTTCGGGTCGTTCCACTTCGTGGCGCCGGTGGCCACGAACAGTTGCGGTACCTTCTTGCTGTTCATGTATTTCTGGATCGCCGAGTTCGGCGGTGTGCCGAGCGAGTTGAACACCAGCAGAACTTCGTCCGATTCCACCAGCTTGCGCGCCTGCTCGACGGTTTTTGGCGGCGAATAGGCATCGTCATAACTGATGAAGTTGATCTTGCGGCCGTTGATGCCGCCAGCAGCATTGATCTTCTTGAAGTAGGCTTCCTCGGTCTTGCCGATCACGCCATAGGCGGAGGCGGGTCCGCTATAGGGCATGATGTTGCCGATCTTGATTTCGGTATCTGAGGCGCCGGTGTCATATTTTTTCTGGGCGAGCGCCCCGGTGGCGGACGCGGCGAGCAAAGCCCAGCTAACCAAATAGGCGGCTGAAAACGCGGCTAGGCGCAGACGAGTTGCGGGCATTTCTGATCTCCCTGATCAATTGTGATGTGTCACGTTTCTTGACAAGGAGCTCTGTGGCTCCTGAGAGCATTCAACACCCGCCTGCATTTCGCAGCAAGAAAAAGCCCCCGCGACGATGTCGCGGGGGCGGTATAATTCGTGTTCGCTGATGCAGCAGAACTGCTGCCGCAACTGAGCTATTGCGTCGCGACGTCGGCGCTGAAGATCTCGCCGAAGCGCTCCCACTTGTCGCCCTTGAAGCGCTGCATCTGCAATTGCGAGATAGGCGCGAAATCGGTGGGCGAGGTATTGATGGTGATGCCCGGCAGCAGCGTGTCGGGGGTAAAGTTCTTCAGGCTGGCGGCTTGTTTCATGACATTCGCCCGAGTCAGGTCGTCGCCGCACATCTGCAGCACCTTGACCAGCGTCTGCGCAGCACCATAGCCATAGACCGTGCTCGAATCCGCCTTGTTGGCGTCCGGCATGTATTTGTCGAGGAACGCGTTCCACTTCTTCATGCCCGGATCGTCCCTCCACTGGGAGTCGGTGCCGTCCTTGGTGTAGGAGGCCGACAGCACGCCTTGCGCATTGTCGAAGCCGGCGGGCTGCATCACCGCTCCCACGGAGACGCTGACATTGGCGAGGATCTGCAACGGCTTCCAGCCAAGCTCGGCGGTCTTCTTGATAGTCTGTGCCGCGAATTTTGGCGTCGTGAAGATCATTAGCACGTCGGGGTTCGCAGCTTTCAGCTTCACTACATGAGTGTCAATGGTCGGCTCGGCGATCTCGTAGCTGTCCTCGATGGCGATCATCGATGCTGCCTTGTCGCCGAGGCCGTCCTTGAAGCCCTTCAGATAGTCCTTGCCGAAATCGTCGTTCTGGTAAAGCACGCCGATTTTCGCATTCGGCTTCTCCTTCAGAAGATACTTCGCATAGATCTGCGCTTCGCTCTGATAGGAGGGCTGCCAGCCGATCGTCCACGGGAAGTTCTTCGGATCGTTCCACTTGGTGGCGCCGGTGGCAACGAAAAGCTGCGGCACTTTCTTGCCGTTCAGATATTTCTGGATCGCGGTGTTCGAGGGCGTACCCAGTGGATTGAACACCACCAGCACCTCGTCGGATTCGACCAGCCTTCGCACCTGCTCCACGGCTTTCGGCGGCGAATAGGCGTCGTCGTAACTGATGAAATTGATCTTGCGTCCGTTGATGCCGCCCTGTGCGTTGATCATATTGAAATAGGCGGTCTCGGTTTTGCCGATCGTTCCATAGGCAGATGCGGGGCCGCTGTAAGGAATGATGTTGCCGATCTTGATTTCAGTATCGGTGGCGCCGGTGTCGTATTTCTTTTGCGCGAGCGCGCCGGACACACTGGCGGCCAGAAGCGCCATAGCAGCAGGCAGTGCTGCAAGGCGCATGGATCGTGCGAGCATCATGGATCTCCGTGATCATTTCTTCCCAGGTCTTTGGTGGAGTTCTGCGACTCCTGTCCGCATTGAATACCCCTGATGCGCCGGTCACAAGAATAAGCCCCTGCGACCAAATCGCAGGGGCTCCGTTGTTTTAGTGGTGCAGTGCAAAGTGCTGCGGTACTAGTCCGGCGCAGTCGTGTCGGCATTGATCACCTCGCCGAACAGCTCCCACTTGTCGCCCTTGAAGCGCATCATCCGCAACTGCGCGATCGGCGCATAGTCGGTGGCCGAGGTGGAGATGGTGATGCCCGGCAGCAGCGTGTCTGGCGCGAAGTCCTTCAGGCTTGCGGCCTGCTTCATGACATTCTCGCGGGACAGGTTGTCGCCGCACATCTCCAGCACCTTCACCAGCGTCTGCGCGGCGCCATAACCGTAGACGAGGCTGTTGTCGGTGCGGTCGGCGCCCGGCATGTATTTGTCGATGAAAGCCGACCATTTCTTCATGCCCGGGTCGTCCTTCCACTGGGAGTCGGCGCCGTCCTTGCGGTAGTCGGCCGACAGCACGCCCTGCGCATTGTCGAAGCCGGCGGGCTGCATCACTGCTCCGACGGAAACGCTGACATTGGTCACGAGCTGTAGCGGCTTCCAGCCGAGTTCACCGATCTTCTTGATGCCCTGGGCTGCGAATTTCGGCGTCACGAAATGGACGACGACATCGGGATTGAGCGACTTCACTTTCACGATGTGGGAATCGATGGTCGGCTCGGAAATCTCATAGCTCTCTTCCGTGACCAGCATCGTGGCAGCCTTGGCACCCAGCGCTTCCTTGAACGCCTTCTGGTAGTCCTTGCCGAAATCGTCGTTCTGATAGATCACCGCGATCTTGGCGTCCGGCTTCTCCTTCATCAGATATTTTGCGTAGATTTGTGCTTCGACCGCGTAGCTCGGCTGCCAGCCCATCGTCCACGGGAAATGCTTCGGATCGTTCCACTTGCTGGCGCCGGTAGCGACGAAGAGTTGCGGCACCTTCTTGGCATTCATGTATTTCTGGAACGCGGTATTCGACGGCGTGCCGAGCGAATTGAAGATGAACAGTGCCTCGTCGCTTTCGACCAGCTTGCGGGCCTGCTCGACCGCCTTCGGCGGCGAATAGGCGTCATCGTAGGTTATGAAATTGATCTTGCGGCCGTTGATACCGCCCTGGTCGTTGACCATTTTGAAATAGGCGGTTTCAGTCTTGCCGATCAGTCCGTAGGACGAGGCAGGGCCGCTATACGGCATAATGTTGCCGATCGTGATTTCGGTGTCAGTGGCGCCGGTGTCGTATTTCTTCTGGGCCAGCGCGCTGCCGCTGGCTGCGGCGCTGAGGGCCGCGGCAACCGATAAAGCCAGTGCGCGCGATCGGATCGAAGGCATTTCAGAACTCCCTGATTTTTATTCGTCTTGTTTTGCGGGCCTTTGCGGCTCCGGCCGGATTGAACACCGTTCGCGTGTATGCGGCAACAAAAAGCCCCTCGCGATGACACCGCGAAGGGCTGCTTTATTGGGCAATGGATATGCCGTCCCCCGGCATAATTCAGCGGCTGATTTCGCCCGAGATCACAGGGCCAAATAGCTCCCATTTGTCGCCCTTGAAGCGCATCATCTGCAACTGTTCGATCGGGTAGAAATCAGTCGCGGACGTGTTGAGCTTGATGCCCGGCAGCATCGTGTCCGGCGCGAAGTCCTTCAGGCTGGCGGCTTGCTTCATCACATTGGCACGGGTGAGATCGTCGCCTGCCTGCTTCAGTACCTGAACCATGGTCTGAGCTGCGCCGTAGCCATAGACCACGGAGATGTCGTTGCGGCGGGCGTCCGGCGCGTATTTGGCGAGGAAGGCGTAGAAACGCTGCATGCCGGGGTCATTGTCCCACTGCGGATCCGAGCCGTCCTTGGCATAATAGGCCGACAGGATGCCCTGCGAGATCTCCTGTCCCGCCGGTTTCAGCACCGAACTGATCGATGCGCTGGCATAGCCCTGGATGTAGAGCGGCTTCCAGCCGAGTTCGGAGACCTTGCGGATACTCTGGACCGCCGACTTCGGTGTCGTGACGCTGATGAAGGTATCGGCGCCGGAGGCTTTCAGATTGATGATGTGGCTATCGATGGTCGGCTCGGTGACCTCATAGCTCTCGGCGGCGATCAGCATGCCCCCAGCTTTGTCGCCGAGACCATCTTTCAGGCCCTTCAGCACGTCCTTGCCGAGGTCGTCGTTCTGATAGAGCACCGCGATCTTCGCGTCGGGCTTTTCGTTCAGCAGATATTTCGCATAGATGCGGCCCTCGCTCTCATAGGGCGGCTGCCACGCTATGGTCCACGGGAAAGCCTTGTGATTGCCGAAATAGGTTGCGCCGGCGGCAACGAACAGTTGCGGCACTTTCTTGATGTTGAGATATTTTTGGATCGCCGCATTGGACGGTGTGCCTAGTGGGTTAAACACCACGAGCACCTCGTCCGATTCCACCAGCTTGCGGGCCTGCTCGACGGCCTTGGCCGGATTGTAGGCATCGTCATAGCTGATGAAATTGATCTTGCGGCCGTTGATGCCGCCCTGATCGTTGATCATCCGGAAATAAGCGGCCTCGATGATGCCCGCGATGCCATAGGCCGAAGCCGGCCCGCTATAGGGCATGATGTTCCCGATCTTGATCTCGGTGTCGGATGCGCCGGGATCGTATCGCTTCTGCGCGAGGGCATGGCCGGCGCAGGCGATGCTCAGTGCGGCGGCAAGCGAGATTGTTCGTGGTCGAAAGGCAGGCATCCCGGGTTGGTCCTCGTACAGCAGTCCCGAGGCGTTAATGGCATGTGCATCAACAAAAATCCCCGGCGATGTGAGCGCGAGGGGCACTTTCTGTGTGGCGGAAAGATGGTGGCGGTTCCTTCGCCCCGATTGCGGAAGAAGTCGGCGCGCTGCTGATACACTCATACCAACTCGCACAAAAAAAGCGGCCACCGAAGTGACCGCTTGTCTTGCCTCAATTGTCGGATCGAACTAACCGCCCGATCCGCCGATCACTGCGCGAACGGTATCGTCCGGGCCGAAGTCTTCCGCGCCATCCACATAGAGAAGCGCGCTGAGCTTCGAACGCGCGCGGTTGACGCGGCTCTTGATGGTGCCGACGGCGCAGCCGCAGATCGTGGCCGCGTCCTCATAGGAGAAGCCCGATGCGCCGACGAGAATAAGCGCTTCGCGCTGATCCTGCGGAAGCTTCTCAAGCGCCGCGCGAAACTCCTCAAATTCCAGATGGGCGTTTTGTGCCGGCTGGGTCTTCAGAGTCTTGGCATAGCTACCGTCCGCATCCTCAACTTCCCGTCGCCGCTTGCGATAGTCCGACCGGAACAGGTTGCGCAGAATGGTGAACAACCACGCAGGGAGATTCGAGCCGACCTGGAAGGAGTCGATATTGGCGAGAGCGCGCAACAGCGTTTCCTGAACGAGGTCATCGGCCCGGTCGCCGTTGCCGGAGAGCGAGATCGCGAAGGCGCGCAGGCTAGGCACCGACGCCAGAATGTCGTCGCGGAGTGAGTCTGTGAGAGGCATTATTCCCCTCCTTCATTTTTGCCAGGATCGCCAGCGATCTGGGCTTGAGCCTCAGCCCCGTCCAGCTTGCGGATCAGCTCCGCAAATCGGTCCGGCACGCCCTGTCGCACGACATCGTCGTACATGGCGCGCAACTGATGCCCGATCCGTGACTGGATTTCGGCGTTTAATCCGCCCTTTGGCTTCACATCTTTCATGACCCGTTCCACATTCCCCAGAAGACATGTCCCTGGAATTTGAGAAATTTTCTTGATTTTTGAAGCCTTTGCGGCGTCTGTCGGCGATCTAATGCGGAGCGTGGCCGAAAGTTCCGACCCGATGGAACTTTTGTCTGGCTGGGGCGTAAACAAGCACAACGAGGGAGCCGGATTGTATCCGAATACCCCTTCGACTTTGACGTAGAGTCGTCTTTGACCAGACAGGATGGAGTGGGGATGTCCCGATCACAGCTCGTAGCTGAACACTTGCCGCTGTTGCGGCGCTATGCCCGCGCCCTCACAGGTAACCAGGCCTCAGGCGATGCCTATGTAGGCGCCATGCTGGAAGCGTTGCTGCAGGACCAGTCGTTGCTCGACGAGCAACACGGAGCCCGTGCCGGCTTGTTTCGCCTGTTCACCCAGATTTGGAACTCTGTCGCCTTGAACGACAATCCGGACGTCGCGCCGCTGCAGGCCGCCTCCGAGAAGCGCATTTCCAACATCACCCCGCTGCCACGACAGGCCTTCCTGTTGCTGTCGCTCGAAGGCTTCTCGGAAGAGGAAGTCGCCTTCGTACTCGATGCTGATGTGGCGGAAGTGCGTACGCTGGCCGATACGGCCGGCCGAGAAATGGCCGCCGAAATCGCCACCGACGTTCTCATCATCGAGGACGAGACATTCATCGCGATGGATCTCGAAAGCCTCGTGAAGAATCTCGGTCATAACGTCATCGGCGTTGCACGCACCCATGCAGATGCGGTTGCGCTCGCAAAGAACAAGAAGCCCGGCCTGATCCTCGCCGATATCCAGCTCGCCGATGGCAGCTCGGGTCTCGACGCGGTGAACGAGTTGCTGCGCATCTTCGAAGTGCCGGTAGTCTTCATCACCGCCTATCCGGAGCGTTTCCTGACTGGCGAACGTCCGGAGCCGGCCTTCCTGATCTCGAAGCCGTTCCAACCCGCGATGGTCTCGGCCGTCGCCAGCCAGGCGCTGTTCTTCCAGCGCAACTCAAAGAACAAGACAGCCAAGGCATCCTGATTTCAAGGCGCCCTAACTTCGGGCGTCCTGATCTCGCTGGTATTGATTGACATCGAAGCGGCTAGGCCATGTGCCCGGCCGCTTTCGTTTGGCCAGAAGCCATCCAGAGCGCGCCGGATGATACCTGCTCAATAAGTCCTCTTCGCTTGCGCAAACTATCAGCGGGCAGAAGGAGGGGGCTGACAGTATTGTGTTGATGCAGCGATCAATGCCGATATCATCCCTCGATAGGCGGCAAATTGCCACGTCCCGCAGGGCTCATAGGCTTTGACGGGGTGGCGGGGCTGCGTGACCCTTCTGGTCGAACCGGTGCGCATGAACTCAACTGCCGACGCTGAACCTCATATCTATCAATCCACAGTGACACGCCCCGTTGCGGTCGATGTCAGCAAGGTGTCGCTCACTTTCGATACGGCCGACGGCAAGGTCGAAGCGCTATCCAATGTCGATCTGCAAATCAGTGGTGGGGAGTTCGTCTCCTTCATCGGTCCCTCCGGCTGCGGCAAGACCACGCTGCTGCGTGTGATCGCGGATCTGCAGCAGCCAAGCTCTGGGAGCGTCACTGTCAATGGCATGAGCGCGGAGCAGGCGCGGCTGGGGCGCAATTACGGTTATGTATTTCAGGCGCCGGCGCTGTTTCCCTGGCGCAGCATCGAGGCCAATCTCAAGCTGCCGCTGGAGCTGATGGGCTTTTCGCCGACCGAACAAAAGCAGCGCGCCGCGCGCTACCTCGACCTCGTCAATCTCACCGGCTTCGAACGCAAGTTTCCCTGGCAGCTCTCCGGCGGCATGCAGCAGCGGGTTTCCATCGCACGGGCGCTGTCGTTCGATCCCGAATTACTGCTGATGGACGAGCCGTTCGGAGCACTGGATGAGATCGTGCGCGATCATCTCAACGAACAGCTCCTGCAACTCTGGGCCAAGACCCGCAAGACCGTGTTGTTCGTGACGCATTCGATTCCCGAGGCGGTGTTTCTTTCCACCAAGATCGTGGTGATGTCGCCGCGGCCGGGCCGTATCACTGATGTCATCGACTGCAATTTCCGGCGCGACCGCACGCTGGAAATTCGCGAGACGCCGGAATTCATGGCGATCGCGCAGCGCGTGCGCACCGGGTTGCGCGCCGGACATTCCTATGACGAGTAGCACCGTGGAGACGATGCCGGTCGCGCGTGCGGCATGGCGCACGCATCCGCTGGTCAAGCGTAGCGCGCCGGTGGTGACCATTGTCGCGGTGCTGATCGTCGTCTGGTACATCGGCGCCGTGCTGATGAACCTGTCGCTTGTGCGCGGCGGCTTCGAGCGCGAGGAAGCGCCTTACACGACGATGGAATTGCTGGAAGGCACCATGAGTGCCGAGCGGCCATTGCTGCCGGCGCCGCATCAGGTGGTCGGTGCTTTCATCGACGGCGTGTTCGGCTATGCGCCGACGGCGCCGCGTAGCCTCGTCTATCATTCCATGGTGACGCTGTCGGCGACGCTGCTCGGCTTCGCGCTCGGCGCGCTGCTCGGCATCGTGCTGGCGCTCGCCATCGTGCACAGCCGCGTGCTGGAGCGCAGCCTGATGCCGTGGATCATCTGCTCGCAGATGGTGCCCATATTGGCGCTGGCGCCGATCTTCATTGTGGTGCTCGGTGCCGTCGGCCTGCAGGGCCTGCTGCCGAAATCGATCATCTCGGCTTATTTGAGTTTCTTCCCGATCACGATAGGCATGGTGAAGGGCTTTACCTCGCCCGATCCGATGCAGATGGATCTGATGCGTACATGGTCGGCGACATCTAGACAGGTGCTGTCGAAACTGCGCTGGCCATCGGCGGTGCCGTATCTCTTTGCCAGCCTCAAGGTCGCTATCACTATTTCGCTGATCGGCGCCATCGTCGCGGAATTGCCGACCGGTGCCGAGGCCGGCATCGGCGCGCGCTTGCTGGCCGGCTCTTATTATGGCCAGACTATCCAGATCTGGTCGGCGCTGGTTGCCGCCGCCGTGCTGGCCTCGGGCCTGATTGCGATTGTGAGCTATGCCGAATGCAAGGTCGCGCAGCGGATGGGGGCGCGGGCATGAATCGTCGCCAGATCCGCCTCGGCTTCATCATGTCGGCCGTCTGCGTCCTGATCACGCTGATGCTGCCGCTGCCGCTGGCCGGCACGCCCGTCGCAGCACTGATGGCGCGGCCGCTGACCTTCCTGCTCACCGGCGTGATCGTGCTGGTCTTCGCTTTCGCTGCCGGCTTCCGTGGCCTGCCTGCCATTGTGATCGGCCTTGTCGGGGCAGGTATCACGGCGGACATGACGTTGACGCTGTTGCGCGATCCCTTGATTGCTGGCGATGCCGCGTCAGGCTTCTGGATGGTGGTGATCGGCGTCTGGCTGGCGTCATGGATCTGCGTCGTTGCGCTGGCCGGGCTGAGGCCGCGCAGCAGTGTATTCCGCAAGGCTATCGATCTGGCCATCCCGCTGCTGTTCGGTGCGGCCGTGTTCTATCTCTGGGAAGTTGTGGTGCGCGGGGCCGGCGTGCCGCCGGTGCTGCTGCCGTCGCCGAGCGCTGCCGCTGTGAAATTCATGGCGTCGCTGCCGATATTGGGCGCGGATTTCGTGCAGACCTTCATCCGTGGTGTGCTGATCGGCTATGCCATCGGCTGCGGCGCCGGGCTTCTGGTGGCGATCCTCGCGCATCGCTTTGAATTTCTCGGCCGCGGGCTGCTACCCTTGGGTAACTTCTTCTCGGCACTGCCGCTGGTCGGCGTGGCACCCATTATGGTGATGTGGTTCGGCTTCGACTGGCCATCGAAGGCTGCTGTGGTGGCGCTGGTGACATTCTTCCCGATGCTGGTGAATGCGTTGGCCGGTCTGCAAGCTGCCGGCGATATCGAGCGTGACCTGATGCGCTCCTACGGCGCGAGCTATGCCCAGACTCTCATCAAGTTGTATCTTCCCGCTGCTCTACCTTTCATCTTCAATGCACTGAAGATCAATGCCACACTGGCCCTGATCGGTGCCATCGTCGCGGAATTCTTCGGCACGCCGACGCAAGGCATCGGCTTTCGAATTTCCACCGAAGCCGGGCGGATGGCGCTCGATATGGTGTGGGCGGAGATCGCGCTGGCCGCGATCGCGGGAATGGCATTTTATGGACTTGTTGCGCTCGCCGAGCGCGTGACGACGTTTTGGCATCCATCGATGCGGACCTAGTTCGGCAGGTTCGCCAATTCTGGAGTTGAGCATGAAGAAGATCATGGCATTCGGCGCAGCGATGGCTCTCTCGCTCGGCTCCGCGCAAGCGGCGGACAAGGTCACCATCCAGCTCAAATGGGTCGCACAGGCCCAGTTCGCCGGCTACTTCGTCGCCAAGGAGAAGGGCTTCTACAAGGACGCCGGGCTCGACGTGACGATCAAGCCGGGCGGTCCCGATGTCGCCCCACCGCAAGTGATCGCGGGCGGCGGTGCCGATGTGGTGGTGGACTGGATGCCGTCGGCGCTGGCCTCGCGCGAGAAGGGCGTGCCGCTGGTGAATATTTCGCAGACCTTCAAGAAGTCCGGGCTCGAACTCACCTGCCGCGCCGAGACCGGCATCAAGAAGCCGACCGATCTAAAGGGCAAGGTCACCGGCGTCTGGTATGGCGGCAACGAATATCCGTTCCTCTCCTGGATGTCGAAGCTGGGCTACAAGACCGATGGTTCGCCGGCCGGCGTCAAGATCATCAAGCAGGGCTTCAATGTCGATCCGCTGCTGCAGAAGCAGGCCGATTGTGTATCGACGATGGCCTATAATGAATACTGGCAGGTGATCGATGGCGGCTACAAGCCGAGCCAGCTTACCGTGTTCAAATATGAGGACGAGGGCGTCGCGACGCTGGAGGACGGTCTCTGGGTGCTCGACAAGAATCTCAAGGATTCAGCCTTCGTTGCCAAGATGGCGAAGTTCGTGAAGGCGTCGATGAAGGGCTGGGACTATGCCAAGACCAATCCCGACGAAGCCGTGAAGATCATTCTGGCTGGCGACTCCACGGGCGCCAAGACTGCCAAAGACCAGAAGCGCATGATGACCGAGGTCAGCAAGTTGCTCGGCGATGCCAATGGCAAGCTCGACGTCAAGGACTATGATCGCACGGTTGCGACGCTGATGTCTGGCGGTTCGGATCCCGTGATTACCAAGAAGCCGGAAGGTGCCTACAGCTTCGCAGTCTATGACGCGATGAAGTAATCGCGGGTATCAGCGGCGCGCGAATAACGGCTGCGCGCCGATTGACTTGGCGAGGTGATCGCCAAAGGCTTCACTGATCGGCGGCAGCGTGCGGCCGGCCTTCTTGATGATGGTGATGGCCCGCGAGAAATCCGCGACGTCGATCTGCCGCGAGCGCAGGTCCGGCTCGGCGCCGATCTCGCGTGCGGAGCCCGGCAGGATGGTGATGCCCAGGCCGGCGCGGACCATGGCGATGGCCGTCATCATATAGGTCGCTTCGCAGGTCGGCTGCGCGATGTGTCCCGCGGTCAGGAAGGCGCTGTCGACGACCGCGCGGACGCTGGTCGCGGGATCCATCAGCACCAGCGGATATTTCATCAGATCGTCGATGGTGACCTTGCGGATGCCGCCGATCGGGTGCTTCGCCGGAAACACCACATGCATGCGGTCGCGCACTTCGAGCAGCACTTCCACGTCGTGGCCGGTGACGCTGCCACCCATGATGCCGAGATCGACCTCTTCTGAGCGGACGAGGTCAAGGACGCGGTTGGCGATCACGTCCTTCAGGACGAAAGATGTGCCGGGCTGCAACTCGCGAAACGACTTGATGGCCTCGGGCAGGGCACCCGCGGCGACCGAGGGAAGCGCCGCGATCCGGACGACGCCCCGGCGCTTGGCCGCGATATCGCGAGTATCCACGACGACGGCATCGAGATCGCGGATCATGCGCTGAAACACCGGCAGCAGTTCGCGGCCGACTCGCGTCAGTTCGACGGAGCGGGTGTTGCGATCGAACAGTTTCACCTCGAGGGTTTCTTCGAGGCGCCTGATCTGAACCGTCAGCGTCGGCTGCGCCAGATGCAGCAACTCCGCGGCGCGGGTGAAGCTGCCGGTTTGGGCGACGACGACGAAAGACCGGATCTGCCGGAGATTCACATTCATAGAGAATTTCTATCAATGGGATAGAATTAATTCAATTGAATAGAGGGAAGCTTCTGGCTTCAATCCCCGAAAGCGACATGCGCATGATCGCCTGCTCAGGCCCGTGACATGTCCGTCGAAAGAGATCGGGAGATAGACATGCAGCGATCGCGGTTTTCGCGATGTGACTGCAGGCAAGTCTGATCCAGGGAGAACTACTCGTGCGTATCATCAGGATCGGATCCGGTGCCGGCTATTCGGGGGACCGGATCGAACCGGCGATCGAACTCGCCGAAAGCGGCAACCTCGATTATCTCGTCTTCGAGTGCCTTGCCGAACGCACTATTGCGCTTGCCCAGCAGGACCGCCTGAAAGATCCGCAAGGCGGTTTCGACCCGTTGCTTGCCGACCGCATGAAGGCGGTGCTGTCCATCTGCCGAAAGAACGGCGTCAAGATCGTCACCAATATGGGGGCGGCGAATCCCGTCGCGGCGGCGCAGGCAACGCGTGACATCGCCAAGGTGCTTGGTCTGACCGGATTGAAAGTCGCGGCAGTGACTGGCGACGATGTGCTGGACCAGGCGCGAAATTCCGACGTTGCGCTGGACGACGGCGGTTCCGTCAAAGCTCTCGGTAACCGCGTGATCTCAGCTAATGCCTACACAGGCGCAGCCCCCATCGCCGAGGCGCTGGCCGGCGGTGCGGATGTCGTCATCACAGGGCGTACGGCCGATCCGGCGCTGTTTCTCGGGCCGCTGGTGCATGAATTCGGCTGGGCGATGGATGACTGGGATTTGCTCGGCAAGGGCACCATGGTCGGCCATCTCCTGGAATGTGCTGGCCAGATCACCGGCGGCTATTTCGCCGATCCCGGCGTGAAGGATGTGCAGGGCCTCGGGCGGCTTGGCTTTCCCATCGGCGAGGTGCGTGAGGACGGCGATCTCGTCGTCACCAAGGTCGCGGGCTCGGGCGGCCAGATCACGCGCGCGACGGTGACCGAACAACTGCTCTACGAAATTCATGATCCGACCCGCTATTACCAGCCGGATGTGGTTGCCGATTTCTCGCAGGTGCGTGTCGAGGAGGTTGGTCCGGACCGCATCCATGTCACCGGCGGGAGCGGGGCGCCTAAGACGGGCCTTCTGAAAACATCCGTCGGCTATCTCGACAGCTATATCGGCGAGGGCGAGATCTCCTATGCCGGTGCCAATGCTGTCGCGCGCGGGCGTCTGGCGCTTGAAATTGTGTGCGAACGCCTTGCGATCACCGGCGTGAAGATGACGGAGAGCCGGTTCGACCTGATCGGCGTCAATGCGCTGCATGGTGACGCCCTGGCCGAAGGCCGTGATCCCTATGAAGTCCGCATCCGCGTCGCCGGGCGTACCGACTCGCTCGCAGAGGCCGTGAAGATCGGCAACGAGGTCGAAACGCTCTACACCAATGGACCCGCCGGCGGCGGCGGGGCCTGGAAATCGGCACGCGAAATCGTCGGCGTCGCTTCGGCTTTGCTGCCCGAAACTGTCGTGACGTCATCAGTCACATTCATGGAGGCCTGACCATGAAACTCCGTGAGATCGCGCATTCACGCAGCGGCGACAAGGGTGACACGTCCAACATTTCTGTCATCGCTTTCGATATGGGGGACTTCGCGTTTCTGGCCGAGCATGTGACCGCCGATCGCGTCGCGGACCATTTCGGCGACACCATCACCGGCACCGTCACGCGCTATGAATTGCCGGCGCTCGGCGCGCTGAACTTCGTGCTGACGGGCGCGCTCGGTGGCGGTGTTGTGCGATCGCTCGCGCTGGATACGCACGGGAAATCATTCAGCTCTGCGCTGCTTGAATTCGAGCTGCCGGACAAAGGAGAGTCATCCGGCTCACCATGATCTTCGTCACAATAGGACGACGATACTTTCATACCAAAAAAACCAAAAACGGGAGGACTATTGATGAAGCGACGTACATTCCTAGCTGGCCTCGGTGCAACTGGCGTCAGCGCTGCAGTTTTTTCTCCGGCGATCGTTCGTGCCGCTGCGGATACACCACTGAAGTTCGGTGTGCTGTCCGACATGACGGGTCTGTTCGCTGACAATGGCGGGCAGGGCTCGGTAGCGGCAGCGCAGCTCGCGATCGAGGAATGCGGCGGCAAGGTGCTTGGCAAGGCGATAGAGCTGATCCAGGCCGACCATCTCAACAAGCCCGATGTCGGAGGCAATATTGCGCGCCAGTGGTATGATCAGGAAGGCGTCGACGTCATTCTCGACGTGCCGGTGTCGTCTGTTTGCATCGCCGTGCAGACCTTCGCCAAGGACCGCAACAAGATGTTTATCACGTCGGCGGGCGGTTCGGCGGATCTCAGTGGCAAGTTCTGTTCGCCGAACTTCATTCAGTGGACCTACAATACTTACGCGCTGGCCAATGTCGCCGGCAAGGCGATGCTTCAGCGCGGTGGGGACACATGGTTCTTCGTTGTGGCGGACTATGCCTTTGGTCAGGCGCTCGAGCGTGACGTGACGGAAGTTGCCGTGAAGGGCGGCGGCAAGGCGCTTGGCCGTGCGCCGCATCCGATCAACACGGCGGATTTCTCCTCGCAGCTTCTGACGGCCAAGTCGTCGGGCGCCAAGGTCATCGCCATCGCCAATGCCGGCAGTGACACGCAGAACGCCATCAAGCAGGCAGAAGAGTTCGGTTTGATGGGCGGTGATCAGAAGATGATTGCGCTCTTGATCGACGTGAATGACATCCGCAGCGTCGGATTGAAGAGCGCGCAAGGCCTGCTGGTGACGTCCGGCTTCTACTGGAACATGGACGACCGCACGCGTGCATTCTCCAAGCGCTACGCTGCCAAGATGGGCAAGCCGCCGAGCATGATGCAGGCCGGTGTCTATTCCTCGACGCTGAACTACATCAAGTCGGTGGAGGCCGCGAATACCAAGGATCCTGCCGCTGTGGTCAAGGATCTGCAGGGGCGTACCTTTGACGATGCCTTTCTGCGCAACGGCAAGCTGCGTCCGGACAATCTGATGGTCCACGACATGTATCTCGCCGAGGTCAAGAAGCCTTCCGAGGTCACCGATAGCTATGACGTGTTCAGAATCCTCGCCACGGTGAAGGGCCAAGACGCGTTCTCGCCGCTCTCGGCGAGTGCATGCCCAATGGTGATGAGCAAGAAGTAAGCCGAACGGATAACTCTATGAACCGAGCGTCGCGGGCAGGGAAATACCTTTACCCGCGATTCTTTCGAAGGGTGAGAGAGCCTTACCTATTCCTCAAAAGAATGCGGGGTGCAGCTGGCATCACCACAGCTCCACCCCGCGTCGCCGGTCAATTGGGGCAGGGGACGACCGGCTTCCGGGAAGACGCGCGAGGGTGAAAAGCGTTCCCGCGGGCGTCAAATTATTTAACACACGGTTAAGTGATCGCCGTTCTTGAACCTAGAGCCTTGACGCACGTTCCTATCATGAGCGCTACGCAACGACGCGGCGCAGGGCAGGCGAGGCTCACATGTCAAAGGTATCCAGCTTGGTCTTGGGAATGGTCGCCGGAGCGACCATGTTCGGCGCCATCCAGTATGCTTCCGGCAATGATCTGCGGGGCACGCTGACCGATTCAGACAAGGCTGCGTCCAGCGGCGTCAACCGGGCTGCCAAGGGCGACCGGGCATCACTAATTACCACACAGAACGAGCAGAGCCAGACTCTCTCGTTCCGCGTTCAGGGGCTGTCGGATACGTCCGTCCTTCTGCGGATGGGCGTCGCGCCCGTGGTGGCTCCAACCAAGAATGAAGCCGTCAATATCCGGCCCCTCCCCATGAATGCCAAACCGCAACGTGCGGCGGTGGGCTGCGAACCGCCTGTGAGTGTGCTCAGCGAGATGGCAAAGATGCTGCAGCCGGGTCGCTGTGTGACCTGATCTTCACGTTGACAATTTAAATCAATCGTCGGCGACCTCATCGGGGTCGCCGGTTTCGTTCGTATCATCATCTGCCGCAGCACTGCTGCGATTGGCCATATAGCCAAGTGCGACGCCGGTCAGCGCTAGTAGCGGAATAACCTTCTTGAGGCCGAGCGTGCGCGCGATCTGAATGCCGGTCGCCACCAGCATCGGATCGATCAGCGGCGCATTCGCAGCAGCTCTAGCCGCTGCGCGCGCCGCGGCTGCTGCGCGCTCGCGGGCCTGCTTCTGCTTGGTCGCATAGATCTGTGCGAAGATCGCCGCGATGACCAAAAAGATGCCGGCGATGGTGAGGCAGGCCTCAATGACGCCGTAGCGCTGCGTCACCGCGATGAAAGCCGCAACACACAGGAAGCACAGCGCCACAAAGCCGGCAACACCAGCCAGTGCTATGAGCGAAGTCATGCGCACGCTGTTGCTTGTGCTGTTCTTCAGATCGTCGATGATACTCTTCAGCATGAAAGCCCCCGAACCCGAACTCTAAAATACAAAGAAAACTGACGGCACCATTGGGCACCGCCAGTTCATCACATTCCAATCCTGCGCATATGACTCAGCGGCGCCAGGCCATCCCGATCAGCACGCCGAGGCCGAGCGCCAGGCCGACTGCAGCCAATGGGCGCTGGGTAATGCTGTCTTCCAGCGTTTCCTCCAGTGAATAGGCTGCGTCATGCGCAGCATCGTAGGCCGCGCTGCCGCGCTCCCGCATGTCGGACATCATGTCTTCGGCGTCGGCACGGGCTTGCTTGACGCCGCGGCGGGCTTGTTTAGTAGCCTGGCCGGTAAAGGCATTAAGCGCGTCGGTGATCTGTTCGGTCAGGGCTGCAACATCGTTTTTCACGGCGGTGAGATCCTTCTGAAGGCGGCTATAGGTTGCTTTGTCGGTCAGCTTCTTGAGTTCATCCAGGCCATCGATATCCGCCATGCGAAGCTCCCCTGATACTCAAAATCCAATGCAGAAACGCCCGGTTAGACCGTAGGTTCCATCAGTAGAGCTGGATTAGTCCGGCGGCAACTGCGGCGAATTGATCGGCATCAAATGCTCTTTCAGGATCAGCCCGACGATCAGGATCGGCGCCGCCAGGAAGCCGCCCATCGGGCCCCAAAGCCAGGTCCAGAACGCCAGCCCGATGAACACCGCCAGCGCGTTGAGTTGCAATTTGCGTCCAATGATCGTGGGCGTGATGAAGTGGCCTTCCATGAAGGTGAGGCCGACGAACAGCAGCGGCGCGATCATGCCCGCGGCGATCGTTTCCGACGAAATGATGCCGACCGCGACCAGGATGACGAACATGGCGACGGGGCCGATGATCGGGAAGAAGTTGAGCGTGGCTGCCAGCGCGCCGAGGCCGGCCGGGTTGGGCATGCCGGTGGCCGCGCAGATCACGCCGGTGGCAATGCCGACTCCGAAATTGATCATGGTGACCATCAGCAGATATTCGCCAAGGCTGGTCTCTATGGCATTGAGAATGCGCAGCGTCCGCAGCCGCCATTCGTGATCGGCGAAGTTCATCACCAGCGCGCGGCGCAGGTCTTTCCAGCTTGCGATGAACAGCACCAGCGTGGCGAAGAACAGCAGGAATTCGGTGAAGGTTGGCGACAGGAATTCGACGGTTGGCTGCACCCAGTCGATCTTGGGCAATTCGAACTTTGTTGTCGCAAGCGTTTCGGCGCTGCTGAACATGCTCTGTATCTGGTGCCAGAGCGCCAGCGGTCGGTCAAAGACATGCAGCTTGTTCTTGAGCAGCGAACCTAGTTCGGGGAGCCGCGTCGTCCATTCCATCAGAGGGGATGAAATAAGCCCCACGATGAAGGCGAGCCCGGCGCAGACCAAGATAACGATCAGGACTGCCGAGACGGATCGCGGAATGCGGCGCTTTTCGAGAAAGCTCGCTGCGGGCGACAACATGGTGCCAATGATGAAGGCTGTCACGATTGGCAGGAAGAATGCCTTGGCGACATAGAGCACCGTAATCACGGTGATCACCAGCAGCGATACCAGCGTGAAAGCAACCACTTCGGCACGGCGGAACACCGGCGGCTGCTCGATCTTGCTCTCGGGCACCGGCGTGCCTGCAGGCTGCTTTTCGGGGAGAGCGCGTACTTCACTCATGGGCTGTCCCGACATGCCGCCACTTGTTCGCGCAAACCGCGTTCGCGCGTCAGATCGCCGACATGCGATCGGGCTCTACAACACGACCATACCGCAAAAGTTCCGTCGCGATTTCGTGATGGTTCCTTGGTTGACAAATCATTCGGTGAACGCCCGCAGGGAGGGAACTGTGAGGCTCCGGCGCGGTTGGTTGCGGTCATCACGACGATGACGCGTCGCCAAACGGGGCATCACATGTCACAGGCATCATCTGGAAACCGCAAGCTTTCGCTGCGTCTCACAAACGCGCTCGTTGTTGCAGCCGCTCTGATCGTAGCTCCGCCGTTCATCTCCAGTGCATCGGCGCAGGTGCAGGTAATGAACTATGGACCAGCTGCGTTAAGCGCGTTTCCACCGGACGAGGATGTGATGGCTGCGCCGCGGGTGCGGGAGAACATGGATGCCGCTCTCCCCGAGCGCCTGCGCCGCGCCGAAGTCAACTATATGACCCGCGAAGCGCCGGGCACAGTGATCATCGATACTGGCAATACCCAGCTTTATTATGTGCTCGGCAACAACCGCGCGATCCGCTACGGCGTCGGTGTTGGCCGCGAAGGATTCACCTGGTCCGGCACGCAGACTGTCACGCGCAAGGCGGAATGGCCGGATTGGCATCCGCCGCAGGAAATGATCGCGCGCCAGCCCTATCTGCCGCGCTTCATGGCTGGCGGCCCCGGCAACCCGCTCGGTGCCCGCGCGATGTATCTCGGGTCCAGCGCTTATCGCATCCATGGCACCAATGATCCGTCAACCATCGGCAAGTTCGTGTCGTCGGGTTGTATCCGCCTGACCAATGAAGATGTGCAGGACCTTTTCAGTCGCGTCAGCGTTGGGACCAGGGTTGTGGTGCTGCCGAAGTCGGTTGCCCCACACTATGAGGCGCGCACGGCTCCGGCGCCGCGCAGCGTCACATCGATATCGGTTCGCCCTGCCGGCGTGCAGCAGGCTCCGGGCCGTCAGGCGATGAACCTTTCCGCGTCGTCGCTTTACTGAGAGTCGATCATTCTGCTTTGATGCCGTGTTGGAGGCCCCATGACCCGATTTCCAGGACAACGGATGGCCCTCGGCGCGGTGGCGGCGATTGTCATGCTCGGTGCCGCCCCAGCGCAGGCACAGGATTTCCTCTCGGCATTGTTCGGCGGGATAGCGCGTGGTCGTGGCCCGGATATCTCGCTGCCTTTCGTCAATGAAGGTCCGCCGGTGCAGGAGCAGCGCCCTCGCGCAGCAAGCGGCGGGCGTCAGGCTTTTTGCGTGCGCACGTGCGATGGGCGTTACTTCCCGATATCAGCGACCGACAGTCAGAGCCGTGCGGCGTCGTGCAATAATTTCTGTCCGGCGAGCGATACCAAGGTTGTTTACGGCAGCAGTATCGACACGGCTACGACCGAGAGTGGCAAGCCCTATTCCGAGCTGCCGAATGCATTCAAGTACCGCACCGAACTGGTGGCCGGCTGCACCTGCAATGGCCAAGACCAGATCGGTTTGGCACCGGTGAAGCTCGAGAACGATCCGACCTTGCGCAAAGGCGACATCATCGCCGGTGCCGACGGATTGATGGTCACGGGCCGCGGCGCTGACAAACGCGGCGCATCGCTGAACATGTCGCCGGTGTCGCCGTCGCTGCAGGCAAAGTATGAGCGCATGCCGGTGGTGGCGCGGGAATAATCCGCGCCACGTGATCGATTGCGCTTAAGCCGCGCGGATCTTCCCGAGGAAGTCCGTCACCTGAGTGCCGAGCTGGCGTGTCTGCGTCGCCAGCGTCTCTGATGCCACCTTCACATCCTGAGCGGCTGCACCAGCTGCGTCGGCATCGGCACTGACTCCGCTAATATTGTCCGACACGTTGCGGGTGCCATCGGCCGCCTGCTGGGTGCTGCGGGTAATTTCCTGCGTCGCCGCGCCCTGTTCTTCGACCGCAGCCGCAATCGCGGTGGCGACTTCATTCACTTCGCCGATAATGCCGCCGATCGACTTGATGGCTTCGATGGCCTCATTGGCGACTTTCTGGATATCCGCAATCTGTTCGGAAATATCCTCGGTCGCCTTCGCGGTCTGGCTAGCCAGCGACTTCACTTCCGATGCGACGACAGCGAAGCCGCGGCCGGCTTCGCCGGCGCGCGCCGCTTCGATGGTGGCATTGAGTGCCAGCAGGTTGGTCTGCGAGGCGATGTCGTTGATCAGCCCGACCACTTCGCCAATCCGGTTCGCAGTCTGGGCGAGGCCCTGAACGGTATTGTCGGTCTGCTGTGCCTGGCTGACGGCACGGCTGGCGATGCCGGCCGCATGCGATGCCTGGCGGCTGATGTCGTTGATCGAGGCACTCAGCTCCTCGGCCGCGGCGGCGACATTTTGCACATTCACTGAGGCTTCGCCGGAGGCGCGCGCAGCATCCTGCACGCGGGCATTGGTCTGGCTGGACACAGCGGCCATGCCATCGGATGTCGTGCTCATCTGATCGGAGGCGTCGCCCAGCGTGCCGAGCGTGTCGCGCATCTGGATTTCGAACATGCCGATATATTGCTCGATGGCCTGCTGGCGTTGGCTCGCATTGGCATTGCGATGGCGTTCCTGTGTCTCGATCTCGGCCTTTTCCATCGCTTGCTTCTTGAAGGTCTCCAGCGCACCGGCCAGTCCGCCGATTTCATCCTGGCGATCGGTATAGCCGGCATCGACGGTGAGATCGCCGCCCGCCACTTTCAGCATCGCGTCGCGGATGGTGAGCAGCGGCGTGGTGACACGGCGCGTGATGGTGACCATGGCGCCAACGACCAGCATGATGGCGGCCCCCAGTAGCACCAGTTGCAGGATCAGTGAGCGTTGCGCAGCAGACCACTGCACGAGGCTGTGGTTCTTGGCTTCATCAAGCGCGCGTTCGGCGACGACCACGGCTGTGCTCATCTTGTCCACGGTCAGCGGTGTCCAGGCCGTCGCCGGCATTTCGGGTTTCTCGCCGGTTGCGACGGCCTGAATCAGACGGTCGCGCAGTGCCAGATATTGCGGATCGAAATAGGATGTTTTCGCTGCAGCGAGGGCCGAGACGAGACCCTGCGGCAGTTCAGTTCCCGACGATGCGATTTCCAAGGCATTCCATCCGGTCTCGATGCCGCCCGTCAGCTTCACATAGCTCCGCTGCAGCTCCGGCGAGATCTTGTTGACCGCGAGCGCGTTCGACACGATGACCGAGGCGTCGCCCGATGTGTTGCGCATCAGCCAGGCCATCTGCTTGATCGACAGTAACTGATCGATCACCGGATCGTTGTGGGTTACGGCGGCCGTGAGGGCGGAGGAGACTTTTTCGAGCATGGCCAGAACGGAATCGACATTGTCCTGGAATTCCTTGGCAAGGCCAGCGCGGCGCGAGGCCTTTGGCTTGCTCATCTGGTCCCAGGATTCGGTCTGCAACGCGATCAATGCCTGCATCAGCCGGTTAAATTCGGGCACCAGCGTCGCCTTGCCGGGGAAGTCGGCGGTGACCAGCAATTCTCCTGCTGTTTTCATTGCCGGCATTTCGGCGCCGCGGATACGGCGCAGATAGGCCTCAGTATCGGGCTGAATCACGATATCGGCGTTCAACGTGCGGAACGTCGTGGACCGGTCAGTGCGCAGATTGTGCATCGCCTTGAACACATGGCCGGATGCCTCGGCGATCGTCGACATGCGCCCCGCGACGTTGAGGCGCCCATATGATTCCCACGCGCTGAGAACCAGGAATATGACGACACAGACCGCCATGATGGCGATCACGGACTTGAGCAATGCGGAAACGGTCAATCGATGAAGCACAATGAATCCCCCAAAAAATATTTCGGTATTTAAGGCTGCAATTGGTAAATATTCACGCTCATGCCCGTCTTGATAAATACGTTTCTTGTAAAGCTACTTTAGGTGGAAAATTGTCGTGTCCGGCGACGCTTCAACGAAAAAAGCCCCGACGATGCCGGGGCTTTTGATACTTGTCAGCGCTCAATGACGTGACTGATGAGGCCCTGCCTAGGCAGCCCGGATCTTGCCGAGGAAGTCCGTTACCTGAGTGCCGAGCTGGCGCGTCTGCGTGGCCAGCGTTTCCGAGGCTACCTTCACATCCTGCGCGGCGGCGCCAGCTGCATCCGCATCGGCGCTGACGCCGGCGATGTTGTCCGACACATTGCGGGTGCCATCGGCGGCCTGCTGCGTGCTCCGGGTGATCTCCTGTGTCGCGGCTCCCTGTTCCTCGACGGCCGCGGCGATGGCAGTTGCTACTTCATTGACTTCGCCGATGATGCCGCCGATCGACTTGATTGCCTCGATGGCCTCATTGGCGACCTTCTGGATATCTGCGATCTGCTCGGAAATATCGTCGGTTGCCTTGGCGGTCTGGCTGGCCAGTGACTTCACTTCCGACGCGACGACCGCAAAGCCGCGTCCGGCCTCGCCAGCGCGCGCGGCTTCGATAGTGGCGTTGAGCGCTAACAGGTTGGTCTGCGAGGCGATATCGTTGATCAACCCGACCACCTCGCCGATCCGGTTGGCGGTCTTGGCGAGGCCTTGGACGGTGCCGTCGGTTTCCTGCGCCTGATTGACGGCGCGACTGGCGATTCCCGCGGCGTGCGCGGCCTGCCGGCTGATATCGTTGATCGACGAGCTCAGCTGTTCGGCGGCCGAGGCGACATTCTGCACGTTCAGGGAAGCTTCGCCCGAAGCTTTTGCTGCGACCTGCACGCGGGCATTGGTCTGGCTGGATACGACCGCCATGCCATCCGATGTGGTGTTCATCTGATCGGACGCGTTGCCGAGTGCGTTGAGCGCATCGCGCATCTGGACCTCGAAGGTCCCGATGTGCTGTTCGATGGCCTGCTGCCGCTGGGTCGCGTCGGCGTTGCGATCGCGCTCCTGCTGTTCGATCTGTGCTTTCTCCTTGGCCTGTTGCTTGAAGGTCTCCAGAGCGCCGGCGAGCGCGCCGATTTCGTCCTTCCGTTCGGAATAGCCGGCATCGACGACGAGATCGCCTGCGGCGACTTTCAGCATCGCATCGCGGATGGTGTGCAGCGGGGTGATGACGCGGCGGGTGACGGCAACCATGCTGCCGAATGCTATGCCGAGCGCGGCTGCGAGCAGCGCCAGTTGCAGGATCAACGCGTGCTGCGCGGCAGTCCACTGCGTCAAGGTATGGCTTTTTGCTTCATTCAGCGCTCGTTCGGCGACTGTAACCGCACTGGCCATGCGATCAACGGTGATTGGAGTCCATTCGCTCGCGGTGATTTCGGGCTTTTCGCCGCTCACCAGTGCATTCATGACACGGTCACGAAGGGCCATATATTGCGGGTCGAAATAAGCCACCTTTGCAGCAGCCATGGTTGCAGCCAGGTTGGGCGGCAGCTGCATTCCAGACGCGGACAATTCCAGCGCATTCCAGGCAGCGTCGATGCCGCCAACAAACTTGGTGTAAGCGAGCTTATTCTCTGGTGTGGCGCGCCCGACAGCAAGGCCGTTCGCGACGAGGAGAGATCCTTCGCCGGCGGTGTTGCGCAACAGCCAGGCCGCCTGTTTGATCGACAGCAATTGATCGATCATGGGATCGTTGTGGTTCACCGCGGCGGCGAGCTGGGCCGACACTTTTTCCAGCGTTTCAAGCAGCGCTTGCGTGGTCTCCATATACTCCTTGCCGAGGGCTGCACGGCGCGACGCCTTCGGCTTGCTCATCGCGTCCCAGGATTCGGTTTGCAGAGCGGTCAGCTTGTCGACCAGCTGGACCAGCGTCGGGTGCAGCGTCTTTTGATCGGCGAATTCGATGGTGGCAATGAGGTCAGCCGCTGCTCGCATCGCCGGCATCTCGGAATCGCGAATGGAGCGGAGATATTTTTCTCCGTCCGGCTGAATGACTGTCTCGTTGTTCAGGTTCCGGTTCGTCGATGCACGGTCGGTGCGCAGATTATGCATCGCCTTGAAGGCATTCGCGGAGGCGTCCGCAATTACCGAGATGCGGCTGGCTGAACGTAGCCGCCCGTAGGAGTCCCAGGCTGTCGTTGCCAGAACGGCGACCACACAGAGCGCCATGACCACGATGACAGATTGAAGCAACGCGGAAACGGTCAATCGATTGAACATCATGAATCCCCCAAATATTTGATTTAGTAAGGCTTCAAATGGTAAATATTTCCGATTGCACACGTATCGTGGAGTAGGTTTGAATACAGCTACTTTAGGTGGTTGGTGCGTAAGCGTTCTTGCGGCAGGGCGAAGGACGATGCCCGGCGATTGATCGGTTCTGCTTCTCCGCGCGGGTTCGGCACTCCACTGGCGGCGCGGATTCTACGTGACCGTCGGTGACCTGAGGGCCAGCTTGCGTGCCTAGTTTGGTGAGGTTCTTTTGTTCCGATCCGGGAACCCAATGCTCTCGCCCACGTTGGATCACTGTTGAGCAGCTGCGATGGCCGGGGCTGCTATTCGTTTCCATTGAGTCTGGGGGGATACGCACATGCTCGTCGGCGTCTTGATCACTTTTCTCGTCGTCATTCTCATTCTGTACTTGATCAATCTGTTGCCGATCGACGGCCGCGCGAAGCAGATTTGCCGCGTCGTCGTGATCATTCTCGGTGTGATCTCGCTGCTGAAATACATCGCGGTTTTCTAGCGAGATGGACTAACGAAAAAGCCCCGGCGGTTTGCCGGGGCTTTTTGCTATTGATAGTTCCGCTTGCGATCAAGCCAGCGCCTTCGCCTCGCGGCGGCGCGCCGTGAGGATGTATTCAGTATAGCCGTTCGGCTGTGTGCGTCCCTCGAAGATCAGGTCGCAGGCGGCCTTGAAGGCGACGCCGTCGAACGAGGGCGCCATGTTCTGATACAGCGCGTCGCCCTTGTTCTGCTCGTCCACCACCACAGCCATGCGCTTCAGCGATTCCATCACCTGATCCCTGGTAATGACGCCCTGATGCAGCCAGTTGGCAAGGTGCTGGGCGGAGATGCGCAGCGTGGCCCGATCTTCCATCAGGCCGACGCCATGAATGTCCGGCACCTTGGAACAGCCGACGCCCTGGTCGATCCAGCGTACGACATAGCCGAGGATACCCTGGCAGTTGTTGTCGATCTCCTGCTTCACATCATCCGGCGCCCAGTTCGACTGCGACACCGGAATGGTGAGGATGTCGGTGAGCTTGCCGCGCGGCCCGCCCTTGGCGAGATCCTTCTGGCGCGTGGCGACATCGATCTGATGATAGTGCAACGCGTGCAGCGTCGCGGCGGTGGGCGAGGGCACCCATGCGGTGGTGGCGCCGGCCTGCGGATGGCCGAGCTTCTGCGTGAGCATGTCCGCCATCTTGTCGGGCGCGGCCCACATGCCCTTGCCGATCTGGGCATGGCCCGGCAGGCCATCGATCAGGCCGACATCCACGTTCCACTCTTCATAAGCCTTGATCCACGGCGTCGCCTTCATGTCGTTCTTGCGGATCATCGGACCCGCTTCCATCGACGTGTGGATCTCGTCGCCGGTGCGGTCGAGGAAGCCTGTGTTGATGAACATGATGCGCTTGGATGCATTCTGGATACAGGCCTTGAGGTTCACCGTGGTGCGGCGTTCCTCATCCATGATGCCGACCTTCATGGTGTTCTCGGGCAGCGACAGCAGTTTCTCAACGTGCGCAAAGATTTCGCAGGTCAGCGCCACTTCATCCGGGCCGTGCATCTTCGGCTTGACGATATAGATCGAGCCGGTGCGGCTGTTGCGGATCGGACCCTTGCTCTTGAGGTCGTGGATTGCGATCAGGCCGGCAACGGCGGCATCGAGCAGGCCTTCCGGAATTTCCTCGCCGGCGCTGTCGAGCACCGCATCCGTAAACATGTGATGGCCGACATTGCGCATCAGCATCAGGCTGCGGCCATGCAGGGTCAGGTTCTTGCCGTCGATCGTCTTGTAGACACGGTCTTCATTGAGCGAACGCTTCAGCGTCTTGCCGCCCTTTTCGAAATCGGCCGAGAGCGTGCCGTTCATCAGGCCGAGCGTGTTGCGATAGACCAGCACCTTGTCGTCGGCGTCGACGGTGGCGACGCTGTCTTCCATGTCGAGAATGGTCGAGACGGCCGACTCCATGATCATGTCGGCAACACCAGCGGAGTCGTCCTTGCCAATGGTGTTGGTTCGATCGATCTTCACTTCGATATGCAGGCCGTTATTGACCAGCAGGATCGAGGTCGGGGTGGCGAGCTCGCCGAGATAGCCAGCGAGCTGGGATTCGTTCTTCAGTGCGGTCAGGTTGCCGCTCTTGAGCTTGGCCGAGAGCTGGCCCGCAATGATGCTGTAGGCCGTGACATCGGTGTGGCTGCCGGTGGCGAGCGGCGCGGCCTGATCGAGGAAGGCTTTTGCCTTGGCGATGACTTTGTCGCCGCGTGCCTTGTTGTAGCCTTTGCCACCTTCAGACGGATCATGCGGGATTGCATCGGTGCCGTAGAAGGCATCGTAGAGACTGCCCCAGCGCGCATTTGCGGCATTCAGCGCATAGCGCGCATTGGTGAGCGGCACCACGAGCTGCGGGCCGCAGATCTGGCCGATCTCGATATCGACATTGGCAGTCTCGACCTGCTTGGTCGCAGGTTCCGGGAGGAGGTAGCCGATTTCCTTGAGGAACGCCGTATAGGCGTTCATGTCGAAGGCGCCCTTGTTGGCCATATGCCAGGCATCGATCTTGGCCTGCAGCGTATCGCGCACCTTGAGCAGTTCGCGGTTCTTCGGGCCCAGGTCCTTGATGAGAGCGGCGACGCCGGCCCAGAACGCATCCGGCTGGATGCCGGTCCCGGGGGCGGCTTCCTTGGCGATGAAGTCGAACAGGACGGGGGCGATCTGCAATCCGTGGGCGTCGATGCGTTTCATGGTGTCTTTCTCGCGAGAAGCGGCAATTCTGCTCTAATTTCAGGGAGTATAAGCATAAACGGCGCCAAACCGCGGCGCCCATGGGACCTTTTAACGCCAAACGCTACCCGGTGAGAAGTCCCCTAAAGGGATCAGTGGCCGGGCGGCCGGGCCGGGGCCTGCGCGTGATCCGGCGAGATCCGCTCCAGCGCCACCTTGATCACGATGGTGAGCAGTGCCACGGCCGTCAGCACCGTTGCCGCTGCGAAGGCGCCGGCGACATTGTAGTCCTGATACAGAAGTTCGATCTGCAACGGCAAGGTCGTGGTCTGGCCGCGGATGTTGCCGGAGACGACGGAGACGGCGCCAAATTCGCCCATCACGCGGGCATTGCACAGGATCGCGCCATAGAGCACGGCCCAGCGCACATTCGGTAGTGTGACCCGCATGAAGGTCGCAAAGCCGGAAGCGCCGAGTGTGACGGCGGCCTCTTCCTCATCCGTGCCCTGCACCTGCATGAGCGGGATCAACTCACGCGCCACGAAGGGCGCGGTCACGAACATGCTGGCGAGCACGATCGCCGGCAGTGCGAACATCACCTTGATGCCCATGGCCTCGATCAGCGGGCCGAACAGGCCCTGCGAGCCATAGACGAAGATATAGGCGACGCCAGCGACGATCGGCGAGATAGAATAGGGCAGTTCGATCAGCGAAATGAGGAGCGTGCGGCCTGGGAAGACGAATTTGGTCACTGTCCACGCCGCAGCGAGGCCGAACACGATGTTGATCGGCACAGCGATCAGCGCGGTGGTGACTGTCAACAGAATGGCATGCTGCGTGCCGGGCTCGGTGAGGCTGTTGAAGAATGTGCCGATGCCTTGCGAGAGCGCTGAACTGAAGATCAAAGCCAGCGGTGCGATCAGGAACAGCAATGTGAGGATCGCGACGATGCCAAGTACCACGCGGCGCGTCACCGGGCCGGCACCGACGGGCGTCACCATCCATTCGGTATGGGCGCGTTCACTCGTCGGATGCGACATCACACATCTCCCCGGCCGAGATAACGCAGGTTCCAGGCCTGCACCGCGTTGGTGACAATCAGCATGGCGAAAGCCATCGCCAGCATTACCACGGCAATCGCGGCGGCAGCTTGGTAGTTGTATTCCTCAAGCCGAATATAGGTCAGCAGGGCAACGATCTCGGTCTTCATCGGCTGGTTGCCGGCGATGAAAATCACCGCGCCGAATTCGCCGAGGCTGCGTGCGAAGGACAGCGAGCAGCCGGCGAGGAAGGCCGGAAAGATCGCCGGAAAGATTACGCGCCAGAGAATCTGCAGATCATTGGCGCCGAGCGAGCGGCCGGCTTCCTCGACATCGGAGCCGAGATCCTCGATCACCGGCTGCACTGTGCGCACCACAAAGGGAATGCTGGTAAAGGCCATCGCGATGGCGATGCCGAGCGGTGCGTAGGCGACCTGGATGCCAAGTGCATCGAGCGGTGCGCCGAACCAGCCTTTCTTGGAAAACAGCGCCGTCAGCGCGAGGCCGGCCACGGCGGTCGGCAGCGCGAAGGGCACGTCGACCAGCGCGTCGAGAATGCGCTTGCCGGGAAATTGATAGCGCGCCAGCACCCAGGCGAGCAGCAGGCCGTAGATGGCGTTGAATGCGGTGGCCGCCAGCGCCATCGTCACGGTGATGCGGATGGCCGACAGTGTGCGCGGTGACGACAGGATGTCCCACAATTGCGCAAGCCCGACGTCCGAGGCTTTCAGGATCAGCGCGCAGAGCGGCAACAGCACGATCGCTCCGAGATAAAAGAGCGTAATGCCGAGCGAGAGCCCGAAACCTGGAATGACGCTACGTCGCAAGGGAAGGTCCGTGTGTGAAGCCGTTGGGGCTTCTCTTAGACGATTTGCGCGGAAAGGGAATGCGGCGAGGTCGTCTAATGCAGGCGCCCGTCCTCTCCCATGATCATGGCCGGGCAAAGCGCGAAGCGCCGCTTCGCTAGATGTTCCCGGCCATCCACGTCTTTAGTCCATTTGCAGCCAAGACGTGGATGACCGGGTCAAGCCCGGGCATGACGGAATTTGTGGTTCACTTCCCGCCGAACAGCGTGTCCAGCTTCGCGCCGGGATTGAGGTGTTCGGCATTCAGCTTGTCCCAGCCGCCGAATTCGTCCTCGACGCGGTACAGCTTCACTTCCGGGAATTTGTCTTTGTATTTTGCCATCACGCTCTTGTCGGTGACGCGGTTATAGCCCTTCGCTTCGATGTCCTGGCCTTCCGGCGAATACAGGAATTCAAGATAGGCGGTCGCCAGTGCCTTCGTGCCGTGCTTGTCGGCATATTTGTCGACGACGGTCACCGGGAATTCGGCGAGCACGCTGGTCGGTGGTACCACCACTTCATACTTGTCCTTGCCGCCGGCATCTTTGCCCGCAAGGTCGCGGATCGACGAGGTCTCGGCCTCGAAGGTGATCAGCACATCGCCGGTGCCGCGCTCGACGAAGGTCGTGGTGGCGGCGCGGCCGCCGGTGTCGAACACCGGGACATTGGCGAACAGCTTCTTGATGAAGTCGTCAGCCTTGTCGGCACCATACTTGTTCTTCGCGAAGGCATAGGCGGCCAGATAGGTGTAGCGCGCATTGCCTGAGGTCTTCGGATTCGGGAAAATCACCTGCACGCCCGGCTTCACCAGATCGTCCCAATCCTTGATCCCCTTTGGATTTCCGGCGCGCACGAGGAAGGCCGGCAGCGAGTAATAAGGCGAGGAATTATTCGGCAGCCGCTTGGCCCAATCGGCCGGAATGAGCTTGCCGCGATCATACAGTACCTGCACGTCGGTGACCTGGTTGAAGGTCACCACATCGGCCTCGAGGCCTTCGAGGATCGAGCGCGCCTGGCGCGACGAGCCGTTATGCGACTGGTTGATGGTAACGTCCTGGCCGGTTTTGGCCTTCCACTGCTTGGCGAAAGCAACGTTGATCTCGGCATAGAGCTCGCGCGAGATGTCGTAGGAGACATTGAGCAGCGTGTTCGGCGTCTGCGCCTGGGCGGGTGCAGTCGCGAGAATGCCGAATCCGGCGGCGAGAGCGATAATGAAGCGGTTCACGTGTAGTCCCCTGTGAGTGAGAGCGATCGGATGGCCGGGAGCGGCGGCTGCGGCGTTTTGCCCGGCAAACGGTCCGGAATTTGCTGCGCAACGGGGGGCGGGCACGGGTGCGATTTCGCGCAACTCCTGCATCGGCCGACCGTTATTGAGAAGAAGCATCTACGACGCTTGGTGTTTGAGGACAAAAATTCTATAGTTAGAACGCCTCGAAGAAGATAAAATCTTCTCTTTGCGCCTCGTTATCGAGAGATATATAGAATATAATTCCAGTCAACCCCCGAATTTCGGGGCAGCGGAGTATGTATGCGATTTCTGCCTGTCTTCCTCGATTTGCAGACCGGGCCGATCATTCTTGTCGGCCAGGGCGAACTCGTGCGCGCCAAGCTGAGGCTGCTGCTGGCGGCCGGTGCGCGGATTCGCTGGTACGCAACGGACGGCAATCGTGACACGTCCGGGCTCGATACCGATGGCGTGGCGCGCATTGAACATGTCGAGGGCGATCCGGTGACCGCCGATTTTTCGGGGATCACCGCGGTGCTCTGCGCCGGCGCCGGTGAACTCGGCCATGCGGTGGCTGCGCGCGCCAAAGCGAGCGGCGTGCCCGTCAATGTGATGGATGAGCTCGCGCACTCCACTTTCATCTTTCCGGCCATCGTCGATCGCGGCGATGTGGTCGTCGCCGTCGGAACCGGCGGTGCGTCGCCGGTGGTGGCGCGGCGTGTGCGCGAAAAGATCGAGGCGATGCTGCCTGCGCGGATCGGCGATCTCGCCGGCTTCATCGGGCGCTGGCGCAAACCGATCAACGACAAGATCGCGGAGGCTCCGTTACGTCGCAGGTTCTGGGAGCGCATCGTCGATGGTCCGATCGGCGCGCTGGTGCTGGCGGGGCGCGGTACCGAGGCCGAGAAGGCGCTGACGGAAATCGCCGATCTCTCGATCTATGCGGGTGCAGCGCAGGCCGGCGTTGTCGAAGGTCGCGTCACGCTGGTGGGAGCAGGGCCGGGCGATCCGGATCTCCTGACCATCAAGGCGTTGCGCGCGCTGCAGGACGCCGACGTTGTATTTTACGACGAACTGGTGTCCCCCGAAGTGCTCGACCGCATCCGCCGGGATGCATCGCGCATTCCCGTGGGGCGCCGGGTCGGCAAGCCCGGTATCGGTCAGGATGCGATCCACAAATTGCTGATCGAAGCCGCGAAAGCTGGGCAACGCGCCGTGCGCTTGAAGGGCGGTGATCCCTTCATTTTCGGGCGCGGTGGCGAGGAGATCGAAGCGCTGCGCGAAGCGGGTGTTGCTTACTCCGTTATTCCCGGCATCACCGCAGGTCTTGGCGCTGCGGCTATGTTCGAGGCGCCGCTGACCTATCGCCGCGAAGCGCTGCGCATCACCTTCCTGACGGCGCACAAGGAAAAGGACGCCGACAAGGTCGACTGGTCGACGCTCACCGACGAGAAGATGACCGTCGTTGTTTATATGGGTATGACCGCTGCCCCCACGATCCGCGCTGGATTGCTCGCTGCCGGGCGCTCGCCACAAACGCCGGTTGGCGTGTTTGCGCGCGTGACGCGTCCGGACGCGCAAGCGGCGGTGGGTGTGCTCGACGATCTCCCGGCGCTGGTCGACCAGATCGATGGCGGTCCGGCGGTTCTCATCATTGGCGATGTCGTGGCGCATTCCGCGCCGTGGCGGGCCGCTCAGATCAACAAGCTCGTTTCAGATTTATTGGTGGCTGCCGAATGACCTCTCCGCTGCAACAGAAAATCAAGATCACCGGCCCGTCGGTGGTGACTGCCAACCGTACCTGGGACGGCGTGGTGATTTATCGCGATGCCCATAAAGGGTGGACCACCGACCTCGCGCAGGCTGCCATCGTGCGCACTGCCGATGATGCGCGTGCGCTGCTTGCTGAATCCACAGCCGATGACGTTGGCGCCATCGGTCCCTATATCGCGCCGGTCGCCGTGAACGACAACGGCACCGTCGAGCCGGGCAACCTCCGTGAACAGATTCGCCGCAAGGGCGTCACCATTGACCTTCCGGCTTCGGCTTAAGGCACCTGAATTATGTATGCTTATGATGAAATCGATCGCACGCTGATCAACGAGCGTGTCTCGGAATTCCGCGATCAGGTGAAGCGCCGCCTCGCAGGTGAACTCACCGAAGACGAGTTCAAGATGCTGCGGTTGATGAACGGCGTTTATCTTCAGCTTCACGCCTATATGTTCCGCGTCGCCATTCCCTATGGCACGCTGTCATCGCCGCAACTGCGCAAGATGGCGCATGTGGCGCGACGCTATGACCGCGGCTATGGCCACTTCACCACACGGCAGAACATCCAGTTCAATTGGATCAAGCTCGCCGATCTGCCGGATGCGCTGGAAGATCTCGCTTCGGTCGGCATCCATGCGATGCAGACATCGGGCAATTGCACGCGCAATGTCACCACCGATCAATGGGCAGGTGTCGCGCCGGGCGAGGTCGAGGATCCACGCATCTGGGCGGAATTGCTGCGGCAGTATTCGACCATGCATCCGGAATTCTCGTTCCTGCCACGCAAGTTCAAGATTGCGATCACTGCGTCGGCCCATGATCGCGCGGCGATCAAGGTGCATGACATCGGTCTGCGAATTCACAAGAACGAGGCCGGCGAAACTGGCTTCGAAGTGCTGGTCGGCGGTGGCCTCGGTCGCACGCCATTCATCGGCAAGGTGATCAAGCCGTTCGTGCACGGCCGCGACATTCTGAGCTACGTCGAGTCCATCCTGCGCGTCTACAACCAGTATGGCCGCCGCGACAATATCTACAAGGCGCGCATCAAGATTCTGGTTCATGAGCTGGGCATCGAGAAATTCGCCGCCGAAGTTGAGGATGAGTGGCTGGCGACGCGCGAGAGTGCGCTGACGCTGGACAACGAGGTTGTCGAGGATATCCGCTCGCGCTTCAGCTATCCGCACTATCAGAAGCTCTCCGACACGCCGGACGAGTTGGCGGCCGCGTCGGCCGATCCGCATTTTGCGCGCTGGCTCAAGAACTCGGTCGCGCTGCATCAGCGGACCGGCTACGCCATCGTGACATTGTCGTTGAAGCCGGTGGGCGGCCCGCCCGGCGATGCCACGGCCGACCAGATGGATGCGGTTGCCGATCTTGCCGACAAATACTCGTTCGGCGAAATCCGCGTGGGCCATGAGCAAAATCTAGCGCTGCCGAGCGTGGCCAGGCGTGATCTGCCCGCACTGTGGCGGCAGCTCGACAAGCTCGGCCTCGCCACGCCGAACGTCAATCTGGTCACCGACATCATCGCATGCCCTGGCCTGGACTACTGCTCGCTGGCTAATACGCGTTCGATCCCGATCGCGCAGGAACTAACGCGGCGTTTCGCCAATAACGATCTTGCGGAGCTGATCGGTCGGCTGCATATCAACATCTCCGGCTGCATCAATGCCTGCGGCCATCACCATGTCGGCCATATCGGTATTCTCGGCGTCGAGAAGAACGGCGAGGAATTCTTCCAGATCACAATCGGTGGCCGTGCCGACGAGCATGCCGTGGTCGGCACCCTGATCGGACCGGCGGTGCCTTTTGCCGAGGTAGCCGACGTCATCGAGGATATCGTCGAAGCCTATTTGGCACTGCGTGCCCGGCCGGACGAATTGTTTGTCCAGACTGTCGAACGCCTCGGCGTCGAGCCGTTCAAGGAGCGCGTTTATGCCACTCGTTAAGCAAGGCAAGATCGTTGCCGACGGCTATATTCACGTGGCCGACGATGCGGAGATTCCGGTCGACGGAGCGGCGTTGGTTCCGGCTGCGCGTTTTCTCGCCGATCCGGAGGCGCTGCTGAAGCGCAGCAGCCCGACCGGTGTGATCTGGCCGAATAACCGCGATCCGGAAGAGCTGGTGCCTTATCTCGACAGGCTCGCGGTGGTCGCGCTGGTCTTCCCGTCGTTCCGCGACGGCCGAGCCTACAGCCAGGCGCGCCTGCTGCGTGAACGCTACAAATACAAGGGCGAATTAAGGGCAACCGGCCAAGTGTTACGCGATCAGTTCGTCATCATGCTGCGCGCCGGTTTTGATTCATTCGAAGTGAAGAAGGATGCCGATGCGGAAGCGTTCGCGGCTACGGTGAAACGCTACACGGTGTTCTATCAGCCGACCGGCGATGGTCGCATCACGGCGCTGCATCAGCGCATGCAGTTGCGTCACGCGGAGAACGCGCGCTAATTCGCCGCATGTCGACGGCTTTCGCAGCGTTGGTTGATGACAAATGACCAGCGCGCGATACGGTCTCCATACGAAGGCATATTCATAGCACATTGCTGCCGTCATGCCGCCAACATTGGAATCTGGTTTCGTTGACTTAGCGGTGCTTCTTCAAGATTTTGCCCCCACCTCATGACGATCGTGTTGTGAGGTTGGATGGAGATCAAAATGGTCCGTCGTATTCTTCCCGTCATTGCGGGTCTCTTAATTGCAACATCGGCGCACGCGGCAGACATTTCGCTGCTCAACGTGTCGTATGACCCGACGCGCGAGCTGTATGTCGATTTCAACAAATCGTTCGCTGCTGCGTATCAGAAGGAAACCGGCAAGAGCGTCGAGATCAAGCAGTCGCATGGCGGCTCGGGGGCGCAGGCGCGCTCTGTGATCGATGGTCTGCAAGCCGATGTGGTCACCCTCGCGCTCGCCTACGACATCGACGCAATCGCCAATAAGGGCCTGCTGGCGAAGGACTGGCAGAAGCGCCTGGCGCAGAATTCATCACCCTATACGTCGACCATCGTGTTCCTGGTGCGCAAGGGTAACCCCAAGGCCATCAAGGACTGGGACGATCTGATCAAGAGCGGCGTCAGCGTCATCACGCCGAATCCGAAGACTTCTGGCGGTGCGCGCTGGAACTATCTCGGCGCCTGGGGCTATGCTCTGAAGAAATATGGATCGCAGGACAAGGCAAAGGAATTCGTCGGTAACATCTTCAAGAACGTTCCGGTTCTCGATACCGGCGCGCGTGGCTCGACCATCACCTTCGTCCAGCGCGGCGTCGGCGATGTCTTGCTGGCCTGGGAAAACGAGGCGTATCTGGCAATCCAGGAATTCGGCAAGGACAAGTTCGAGATCGTCGCGCCGTCGCTTTCAATTCTCGCCGAGCCGCCGGTCGCCGTCGTTGATACCGTCACTGATAAAAAGGGTACTAAAGCCGCTGCCGAGGCCTATCTGAAATACTGGTACACCAAGGAGGGTCAGGAGATCGCCGCGCGCAATTTCTATCGTCCGCGTGATGCAGATATTGCCAAAAAGTACGAGGCTTCCTTCGCCAAGGTTGATCTGTTTACGATCGACGACGTGTTCGGAGGTTGGACCAAGGCGCAGAGCGAGCACTTTACCGACGGCGGCGTGTTCGACAAGATCTACAAGAACTGATCGTTCGCAGCGAAACATCCAGACCGGTATGCCGGTCTGGGGCTTTTACCAAAGCAAGGGGACATTGTGAGCGCGGCACCTAAACGAAGTTCGTTGCCGGGGTTCGGCCTGAGCATGGGCCTGACCCTGACATGGCTGTCGCTTTTGATTCTGATCCCGTTGGCCGGGTTGTTCGTCAAGACAGCCGATCTCAGTCTCTCGCAGTTCATCGATACCGTCACCAGCAACCGCACCCTACACGCGCTCAGGATTTCGTTCGGATTGGCCTTCGCGGCTGCGCTGGTCAATCTGGTCGCTGGCCTGATTATCGTCTGGGCCCTGGTGCGTTACCGGTTTCCCGGTCGCCGGCTGTTTGATGCCATCGTCGATATCCCGTTCGCCCTGCCCACTGCAGTGGCAGGCATCGCGCTGACGACGTTGTTTGCGCAGAACGGATGGCTCGGCGCGCCGCTGGCGTCGCTCGGCATCAAGGTGGCGTTTACGCCGCTCGGAATTTTCCTGGCGATGGTCTTCATTGGCATTCCGTTCGTGGTGCGGACGGTGCAGCCGGTGCTGATCGACCTCGATGTCGAGATCGAAGAGGCCGCGGCCTGTCTCGGTGCCTCCCGCTGGCAAACCATCACCCGCGTCATCATTCCCAGCCTCACGCCGGCCATTCTCACCGGCTTCGCGCTGGCGTTCGCCCGCGCCGTTGGCGAATATGGCTCCGTGATCTTCATCGCCGGCAACCTTCCAAATGTGTCGGAGATTGCGCCGCTCTTGATCGTCATCCGGCTGTCGGAATTCCGCTACGCCGATGCGACAGCGATCGCGGTGGTCATGCTGGTCTTCTCATTCCTGATCATCTTCGTGCTCAATCGGCTGCAGCGCTGGGCGCAGACACGCGCGCTGGCCGTGAGTTGACCTGACATGACCATTACAATTATCAATTCGCCAGTCACCGTGGAGCGCGCCCAGTCCGTGGCACGACAGGACCTGCATACTGAGCCATGGCTCGTGCGCGGCATCATTATCGGTGTCGCAGTGATGTTCCTGACAGTGTTCGTGGTCCTGCCGCTGATTTTGGTGTTCTCGGAGGCATTGTCCAAGGGCGTTGGGTTCTATCTGTCGGCCTTGGCAGATTCCGAGGCGCTCTCGGCCATCTGGCTGACGCTGATCACTGCAGTGATCTCGGTCAGCCTCAATCTGGTATTCGGCGTTGCCGCCGCTTGGGCGGTGGCCAAATTCGAATTCAGGGGCAAGACCTTGCTGGTCACCCTGATCGATCTGCCGTTCTCGGTCAGCCCCGTTATCTCCGGTCTGGTATTTGTGCTGCTGTTTGGTGCGCAGGGTTTCTTTGGGCCATGGCTGATGTCGCATGGCATCAACATTCTGTTTGCCGTGCCGGCGATCGTGTTGGCGACCACCTTCGTCACCTTCCCGTTCGTCGCCCGGGAGCTGATACCGCTAATGCAGGAACAGGGGTCGCAGGAGGAAGAGGCTGCGATATCGCTCGGAGCGAGCGGTTGGCGTACCTTCATTGTGGTGACGCTCCCCAACATCAAATGGGGCCTGCTCTACGGCGTACTGTTGTGTAACGCACGGGCGATGGGTGAGTTTGGCGCAGTTTCGGTGGTGTCGGGCCACATTCGCGGCGAGACCAACACCATGCCACTGCTGGTGGAAATCCTGTATAATGAATATCAACTGGTGGCGTCGTTCGCGATCGCGTCATTGCTGGCTCTGCTGGCGCTCTTGACGCTGATCGCAAAGACCATCCTCGAAGGCCAGATTGAAGAAGGACAGCTGCCCCGTGACGATTGAAGTTCGGAATATCGTAAAGCAGTACGGTGCCTTCAAGGCGCTGGATAATGTCGACCTCAGGGTTGCTGATGGCGAGCTGCTCGCGCTGCTCGGACCGTCCGGTTCCGGCAAGACGTCGTTACTGCGAATTATCGCAGGGCTCGATTGGCCGGATTCCGGAGAAGTCTCATTCGATGGTGAAAACGCGCTGGCCCGCGGCGCTGGCGAGCGCCACGTCGGTTTCGTGTTTCAGCACTATGCGTTGTTCCGCCATATGAGCGTGTTCGAGAATGTGGCCTTCGGCCTGCGCGTGCAGCCGCGCGCCGTGCGCAAGAGCGAAGCGCAGATCCGCGCGCGGGTGAAGGAGCTTCTCGATCTCGTGCAGCTCGACTGGCTCGCCAATCGCTATCCCAGCCAGCTCTCCGGCGGCCAGCGGCAGCGTATTGCGCTGGCGCGTGCGCTCGCCATCGAGCCGCGCATTCTGCTGCTCGACGAGCCGTTCGGTGCGCTCGATGCCAAGGTCCGCAAGGAGTTGCGGCAGTGGCTGCGCACGTTGCACGAGGAAATCCACGTCACCTCGATCTTCGTCACGCATGACCAGGAGGAGGCGCTCGAAGTCGCCAATCGCGTCGTGGTGATGGACAAGGGCAAGATCGAACAGATCGGCACGCCTGGCGACGTTTACGATAACCCGGCGACGGCTTTCGTGCACTCATTCATAGGTGAATCGATCGTGCTCCCGGTCGATGTAAGCGACGGCCAGGTGAAGCTCGGCCATCGCCCGCTCAACATCGATGCGGGCAGTGCAAGCGGACCGTCGAAATTGTTTGTTCGTCGTCACGACATGCAGATCGGTCCGCTCGGCGAGGGAGCCCTCGAAGGCACCGTGCGCCGCGTCCGCACCTTCGGCCCGATCCAGCGCGCCGACATCGCGTTGTCCGGCGATGATACGCTGGTGGAGATCGATGCCCCGCGCGACCGTCCGCTCACCACGGGCGATGCGATCAGCCTGCAGCCGCGGCGCTACCGGATCTTTGCCGGGCAGGAGTGACTGGCGCTTTCTAAAAATCCCCTGCGTTCACCTTTCAGCCACGGTTGGTGTGCAACAACGGCCCCTTGATTTGGGGGATTGCCGATGAAGCGGGTGGCTCTGGCCAGTCTGGGATTTCTGTTGCTGGCAGGGTGCGCGGGGACCGTCGATACCGTGCCGGACCAGCCCACCATGTATCTCAGCATGGCCAATGGTGGCGCCAAGCTCGATCCTGTGGCTGCGGCCTCGATGATCTCGCTGTACCGGCAGAACAATGGCCTCGGCCCGGTTGTGGTCGATCCCGCATTAATGGCGTTGGCTGAAGACCAGTCCACCGCCATGGCCAAACGAAACAAGCTCGATCACGATGTGAAGGCACCGCTGGCCAAGCGTCTGAATGCCGGCGGTTATCCGGCGAGCTTGGCCGTCGAGAACGTGTCGGCGGGCTACCATACCATGGCGGAAGCCTTCTCGGGCTGGCGGGACTCGCCACCGCATCGGGCTAATATGCTGAAGTCCGGTGTCACAAAACTGGGCATTGCGGCGATCTATGCTCCCAACACCAAATACAAGGTGTTCTGGACCATGATCCTGGCGTCGACGGATTCCAAATAAGCCTTCCCAGATAGCCGAAGCGTGATGGTGCTCTGCACCATCCCTGATTGACGTCCCCGCAAGGGGGCGCCACGGTATGGTTCCCGTCGCCGACAGGATCGAGTGGTCTCATGGATATGTCCGATCAGCCTCAATCCAGAGCTGCCAGCAAACCCGCCGAAGCCAAGCGCGTCCTGGTGCTGCAAGGGGGCGGCGCGCTTGGCTCCTATCAGGCCGGCGCCTATGAGGCGCTGTGTCATCATGATTTCGAGCCGGAATGGGTGGCTGGCATCTCCATCGGTGCCATCAATGCGGCGATCATCGCGGGCAACGAGCGCGACAAGCGGATCGGCAAGCTCAAGGAATTCTGGGAGATGGCGGCATCGCCGGTCCCCTGGAGCCCGATGCTGACGGATGATCGCGCGCGCTCTTATTTCTACGAGGCAGGCGCCGCTGTCATTGCTACATTCGGCGTGCCAGGCTTTTTCGTGCCGCGGATTCCGCCAGCACCACTGTGGCCGCCCGGCAGTCCGCAGTCGCAGAGCTTTTACGACACCGCGCCGCTGAAGGCGACGCTGGAACGGCTGGTCGACTTTGATCGTCTCAACGATTGCAAGACCCGGCTAAGCGTTGGCGCCGTGAGCGTGACCACCGGCAACTTCACTTATTTCGACAACACGCTCTTCAAGAAAGATCGCAAAAGGATCGAGCCCGAGCACATCATGGCCTCCGGTGCGTTGCCGCCGGGGTTTCCCTCGATCGTGATCGATGGCGAGCATTTCTGGGATGGCGGCATCGCCTCGAACACGCCGCTGGATTTCGTGCTGGATGACGTCACCAGCGATCTGCTGATCTTTCAGGTCGATCTGTTCAGCGCGCGCGGGCCATTGCCGCAGTCGATCCTGGAAGCGCAGGAACGCGAAAAGGACATTCGCTATTCCAGCCGCACCCGCATGAATACCGACAAGAACAAGAAGATCCACAACATCCGCAAGGCGCTGCGTGATCTGATTGGTAAATTGCCGGCAGAACTGAAGCAGGATCCTGGAGTGGCGCTGTTGTCGGAAGCCGCGAAGGAAAATACCGTCACGGTGGTGCATCTGATCTATACGAGCAAGAATTACGAGTCGTCGTCGAAGGACTACAATTTCTCGCGCATCGGGATGGTGGAGCACTGGGGTGCCGGTGAGCGCGATGTGTTCCTCTCGATGCGCCACAAGGACTGGTTCGAGCGGCCGCAATCCGATGAATCGATGGTGACGCATGCGCTCACCGCCGACGATTACAATGACCTCCCGCAGCATTTGACGTCCAACAGGAGCAAGTAATGGCTAATCTCACAGGCAAGACCGCCGTCGTCACCGGTTCGACCAGCGGCATCGGCCTCGCTTATGCGCGCGCTTTCGCAAGCGCTGGCGCCAATATCGTCATCAACGGCATGGGCGCGCCTGCTGACATCGAGAAGGAACGCGCGGCGATCGAGAGCGACTTCAAGGTCAAGGCGATCCATTCGCCGGCAGACATGACCAAGCCGGCCGAAATTGCCGAAATGATCGCGCTCGGCGAGAAGACCTATGGATCGGTGGATATTCTCGTCAACAATGCGGGCATCCAGTTTGTGTCTCCGATCGAGGAATTCCCGATCGAGAAGTGGGATGCGATCATCGCCATCAATCTCTCCTCGGCCTTCCACGGCATCCGCGCCGCCGTGCCCGGCATGAAAAAGCGCGGCTGGGGCCGCATCATCAACACCGCCTCAGCGCATTCGCTGGTCGCCTCGCCATTCAAGTCGGCTTATGTCTCTGCCAAGCACGGCATCGCCGGCCTGACCAAGACCGTGGCGCTGGAAGTGGCCACCCACAAGATCACCTGTAATTGCATTTCGCCTGGCTATGTCTGGACGCCGCTGGTGGAGAAACAGATCCCCGACACCATGAAGGCGCGCGGACTGACCAAAGAGCAGGTCATCAACGACGTCCTGCTGGAAGCGCAGCCGACCAAGGAATTCGTAACGTCCGAGCAGGTTGCGGCATTGGCGCTGTTCCTGTGCGGTGACGATGCGGCGCAGATCACCGGCACCAATCTGTCGATCGATGGCGGTTGGACGGCGGAATAAGTTTGCTTCCTGACCTCCTCCTGCTTTGCAGGGGGAGGTTGTTAGGCGCCTTGCTTTCCGAAGGCGAGCACGTGCAGTCCAAGCCGCTGTCGCACGATCCAGAACAGCAGGATCGTCTCGAATGTAAGCGCGATCGACGTTGCCGCGGCGGCGCCATGGCCGCCGAATTTCGGCACCAACACGAGACACAGCACCAGGTTCATCACGAAAGCCGACGCGTAGGCCACGGCGCAAATATGTTGGTGACCGAGCATGTTGAGCAGCCGCTCCACCGGGCCGATGGCAGCGCGGACCACGAGGCCGATGGCAGCGATGAACATGATGTCGTAGCCGCTGGTGAATTGCGGCCCGAAAAGCCATAGCAGCGGCTTGCCCAGAGCGAGCAGGATCAGCGTCGCCGCGAGCGACGGCCAAAATGTCCATTTGATCGCGTGGGTGACGTAAGCGGCGAGGCGGTCCTTGTCGCCGGCCGCGTGATATTCGGTAAAGCGATGCGCCGTTGTCGCCGACATCGCATAGTGGATGAATGACACCAGCGCCAGGGTCTTCACCACGGCGAAATACACACCGACTTCGTCAGATGAGACAAACTGCTGCAGCACCAGCACGTCGGTGTAGGACAGCAGCAGATAGAAGCTCTCGACCAGCAAGATCGGCAGCGACACTGCGAGCCAGCCGCGATAGTCATAGGCCTTTGGGCCGGGCTCGATATGCGCCGCGAGCCGGCGATTGAGTACGATCATCTGGCCGATCATCGCAACCCACACTGCCGCGACGCTGGCCAGCATCGCGATGGTCGCACCAAGCTTAAAGCCCAGTGCGAAGGCGCCGGCGGTGAAGCCGATGATGAGCGCCTGGCGGATGATGAATTGCGGCATCAGGCCGAGGCGCATCCAGTCATGGGAGCGCGCGATACCATCCTGCGTGTTGGCAACGACGAAGGCCGGCAGTGTCAGGCAGCCGAGATAGAGCGGCACCACCGTGTCGGCGTCGATCCACGGCGAGATGAGCTTGACGAGGCCAGCGAGCAGCAGCGAGATTATCACCGAGACGATACCGGTCATCCAGCGGCTGCCAGAGAGGAAGCCGCGGAGCCGCGCGTGGTCGCCGCTGGCGCGATACTCCGGGATGATCTTCTGGGCTGAAGCGGCGATGCCGAAATCCATCATCGAGCCGAGCAGCAGTACCCATGTCCAGACATAGACATAGATGCCGTAATCCGACGTGCCCATCCAGCGCGCCAGCAGGATCTGGGAGAAGTAAGCGAGGCCGGCCGAGATCACGCGGATGAGGAAGATAGTGCCGGCGAGGCGGCGCGTCAGCGAGGCTTCGCCTGAGCCGGTGAACAGCGCGCGCAGCCTGGCCTTGAGGCCGGTGGGCGCGGTTGCGGGTGCGGAGTTTGCGTCCATCACGGCCACGACAAGGTCCTCAGCCGCAGGCGTGCGGCAGCGGTCTGGCGTAGCAAGCAGTCGTTAACATCCGGTTGGACGGAGATATACAGGTTGCGCGCAACAGGTCACGCGCCAGCGGTATCAGGGCAGGTTGACGTTGAATTCATAGGCGCGGTCGCTGCCGACCAGCGTCAGTTTCAGGGCCGCGCCATCGGTCGTGGCGCCGGGCGGCACGCCGTCGAGTTCGAAGCTGAAGCGCTTTACGCCCGGCGGGCTCTTGGCCTCGAGTTTGGGGATTGGCAGCGCCCATTCCGGCGTCGGGCCCTCGACGAACAGGTTGGGTTCGCTGCCTTCGGGCGCCACGACGTCAACGAACACATTCTTGCCCTCGCGCTTGAGGTCGCGCACCGTCAGCGGACTGGTGTCGCCCATGGTTGCCGGCTTAGGCACGGTATCGAGCGCCGCGGTCAGCGCGCCGTCTTCAGTGCTGGCCACGCTGGTAAAAGCGAGTTCGGCATTGGCGTCGACCGGAATGCAGAGCTTGTCGCAGACCGCGTAATTGATCGCCGCACGGAGAATCACCGGCTTGCCGGGGTCTTTGGCGATCACCCGCATCGGTAGCACCACCTGTTTCACATAGCCGAGCGACAGGCCACCAGCTCCATCCTCGAATTTTTTCGGCGCCGGCCACAGGATGGTGACGGTATCCAGGTTCTCCGATTTGGAGAAATCGAAGCGGGGCGGCACCCCGGAATCACCGGGGTTCCGCCAGTAGGTGTGCCAGCCGGGCTGCAGCTGGATCGCTATACCCCCCAGCATCACAGGACCGCTACGCGAGCCTGCCACAAGCCTGATCTGCGAATGACTGTCTATCTGCCAAGGAGAGGTGTCCTCCGCCTGCGCGCTGCAGGTGAGGAGCAGGCCCGCGGCGCAGACAGCGACAATGTGGTGCGGAACAGATGCGGTCATCGGGCGTCCTTACAGGGTGGGCCTGTCATAAAGCCAAACCTGTCTTAAGCTATTGAACTGCTTGTGATCCGGTTTTCGTATGCGTTGCGGAAGGCTGATTGACAGAACCCAGACCCAATATCAGGATAGGCAACGAAATGAGAGCGGTTTGCTGATGGAACCCACTCGCAAGCGCCCCCGGAAAAGCCGCGCGAAATCCGGCGCCGGCGACACTGGCAACTACCTCGACGGGCAGTTGCTGATCGCCATGCCTGTGATGGAAGACGAGCGCTTCGCCCGTTCGGTGATTTACGTCTGCGCGCATTCGTCGGAAGGTGCCATGGGCATCATCGTCAATCGGCCTGCGGGGAGCATCGATTTTCCCGAATTGCTGGTTCAACTGGACATCATTGAAAAGTCCGACAGCATCAAGCTCCCGGAAAGCGCCGAAAGCATGAAAGTGCTGAAGGGCGGCCCGGTCGAGACCGGCCGAGGTTTCGTGCTGCATTCCAGCGATTTCTTCATCAAGGACGCGACATTGCCGATCGACGATGGCGTCTGCCTCACCGCGACCGTGGATATCCTGCGCGCCATCGCCAATGGCGGTGGACCCAAGCACGCGATTCTCGCGCTGGGCTATGCCGGCTGGGCGCCGGGCCAGCTGGAAGACGAAATCCAGGGCAACGGCTGGCTGCATTGCGCAGCTGATGAGGATCTCATCTTCGGCGGTGACGTTGAGGAGAAGTATCTTCGCGCGCTGCAGAAGATCGGGATCGCCCCGGGGATGTTGTCGGCCGAGGCCGGGCACGCGTGAGCGTCCGCTAGACTTCCAGCTATCAGCGACGGCCCTACTCAGCTCGCCGCTTCCAATCGCTCTTCCGTCAGCATGCGCATCGCCGCATCCGCATCCATCGGCTCGCCGAAGGCAAAGCCCTGGGCGTATTCGCAGCCGAGCTGATACATCTCCACCGCATCCGAATCTGTCTCGACGCCTTCAGCGACGACGTCCATGCCGAGATCGTGGGCCATGGCGATGATGGATTTGAGAATCACCGGGCGGGTGCCGCGCGAGGTGGTGCGAACGAAGGACTGGTCGATCTTCAGCGTGTCGAACGGGAAGCGCTGCAGATAGGATAGCGACGAGTGGCCAGTGCCGAAATCGTCGAGCGAAAGGCCCGTACCGAGTTCGCGGATCCGGTGCAGCATCTGCGCTGCATGTTCCGGATTTTCCATCACCAGCGATTCCGTGAGTTCGAGCTTCAGCGTGCCGCGCGCGACGGACGAGCGTGACAGCACCGTGCGGATGTCATGCAGGAGATCGTGGCGCAGCAGCTGCCGTGAGGACACGTTGACGCTGGCGAAGATCGGTTCGCGCGAGCGCATCGCGCGCTGCCAGATCGCGAGCTGGCGTGCAGTCTGATCCATCACGAACATGCCGAGATCGATGATCAGGCCGATCTCCTCGGCGATGGCAATGAATTCCGACGGCGACATCCGGCCGAGCTTCGGATGATCCCAACGGGCCAGCGCTTCGAAGCCGGCGATGGAGCGATCTTCCAGCCGCACGATGGGCTGATACAGGATGGTGATTTCCTGGCGCTCGATGGCGCGGCGCAGTTCGGATTCGAGCGTCAGGCGATCCGTTTTGCGGGCGCGCATTGCCGGTTTGTAGACGTCGATACGGTCGCCACCGATCCGCTTCGAATGATACATCGCGAGCTCGGCGTCCTTGATGAGCTCGTCGGTCAACGGTACCGCGGGATCAGAGAGCGCTAGGCCGATCGAGGCCGTGAGGAAGATCTCGCGATCGTTGAAGGCAATCGGGGCGCGGATGGTCTTGCGGATGGTCTCGGCGAAGGCGGTGATCTTGGCCGCGTCTTGTTCGGACATCAGGATCAGGCCGAACTGATCGCCGGCGAGGCGGGCCAGCGTGTCCTGCGGCTTGAGGATGCGGGTGAGGCGGCGGGCCAGCGTCAGAAGGATCGAGTCGCCGACGGCGATGCCAACGGAATCGTTGACCTGTTTGAAGCGATCGAGATCGATCACCATGATGGTCGGCCGCATGGTCGGCACAGTCTTGGAGAAATTCGCGACGGCGTTGAGGCGGTCAATGAACAGCTTGCGGTTCGGCAGACCGGTGAGATTGTCGTGCACCGAGTCGTGCAGCATGCGTTCTTCGGCATTCTTCATCTCGGTGACGTCGGTGAGGGTGCCGACCACGCGTGACACTTCGCCGTCGGAGCCGACCACCGGACGCGCCTTCAGCGCAAACCACATGAAGTGACCGTCGGGGGTGCGCAGGCGAAAGTCCTGCACGAGGCGGCCGCGACGCTGGTCGAGCACGCTGTCCAGCGCCGCCCGGAAGCGATCCTGATCGAGCGGGTGGAGCACTTCGAGCCAGCTTGCCGCGGGGCCTTCCAGCGTGCCGCGTTTGAGGCCGAGCAGTGCTTCGGTCTCGGGCGAGGTGAACACTTTGTCGGCGGAGACGTCCCAGTCCCAGATCAGGTCGCCGGAGCCGGTCAGCGCCAGCGCGCGGCGCTCGACGTCCGACACGATGCCATTGGTGGCGCCGCCGCCCGCGAAGGCGTGCTGCATAACCGTGAAGCCGATCAGCATCACGATCAGCACGAGCCCGCCGAGCAGCGCCGGGCCGACGATGTCATTGGTGACACTACCGGCAACGGTCATGCCCGCGGCAACAACCCAGACCACAAGCAGGAACCAGGTCGGGATCAGCAACACCGCGCGGTCGAAGCCATGGGTGGAGAGATAGACGATCAGCGCAAAGCCGGCGAAGGCGATGAGCACCAGCGAGATGCGCGCGATACCTGAGGCGACGGCAGGATCGAACAGCGCCAGACCTACGAGAGAGCCAAGGAAAGCCAGCCAGCCTAGCGTGATGTGCGAGTAGCGGACATGCCATCGACTGAGATTGAGATAAGCAAACAGGAACACCAGCAGCGTCGCCGCCAGGATCGCTTCCCCCGAGGCGCGCCAGACGCGCTCGGCGCCTTGGGACATGTCGAGCACCTTGCCCCAGAAGCCGAAGTCGACACCGATATAGACCAGCACAGCCCAGGCCAGCGCCGCGGCGGCCGGGAACATGATGCTGCCCTTCACGACGAACAGGATCGTCAGCACCAGCGCCAAGAGGCCCGAGATGCCGATGACGATGCCTTGGTACAGCGTGAAGGAGTTGACCTTGTCCTTGTAGGCTTCCGGCTCCCACAGATAGAGCTGCGGTAGCTTGTTGGTGCGCAGTTCGGCGACGAAGGTGATGACAGCGCCGGGGTCGAGGGTGACGCGGAAGATATCGGCGGTGGCGCTATCCTGACGTTCCGGGCGATCCCCGGTTGACGGCGTGATCGTCGCAATGCGCGAGAGGCCAAGATCGGGCCACAAGAGGCCGGACGACACGATGCGATAATGTGGCGCGACGATCAGACGATCGAGCTGATCGTCGGTGTTGTTGGCGAGCGCGAACACCACCCAGTTCTGACCGGCTTCGCGGCCACGCACCTCGATGCGGCGAACGATGCCGTCGGTGCCGGGCGCGGTGGAGACCTGGATGCGGTCGGTGTCGCTATGCTGATATTCGAGGATGCCGGTGAGATCGATCGCAGGCGCGTCACCGCGGACGCTAACAGCGTCAACAGCCTGTGCCGGTGCTGTGGCAACAACAGTCATCAGGCCGAGCGCGAGCGGCGCGAGCCACCTGATCAAACGCAATGTCATTCTCCGCGATCAACAAAACATCGACCCTGCGTCACGCAGAAGCAGGGCCATTTCCCGACGCGCGATAAATGACATGAAAGCGAGATAAATCAAAGGGTTTCCGGCTGTTCTCCAGCCCTAAACGACCAACACAATTTTGCCAATATGTGCGCTGGTTTCCATGCGTTTGTGCGCGTCTGCAGCCTTTTCCAGCGGGAAAGTGCTGTCCATCAGGGGCTTAACCTTGCCGGCCTTGAGTAGCGGCAGGACATTGGCCTCGATCGCCCTGACCATGGCGGCCTTGTCGGCATTGGTGCGGGGCCGCAGAGTCGAGCCGGTATAGTGCAGCCGCTTCACCATGATCTTGGCGGCGTTGATGGTGGCTTTCGGGCCATTCAGCACCGCAATCTGCACGATGCGGCCATCGACGGCGGCGGCATCGAAGTTTTTCTCTACATAGTCCGCGCCCACCATGTCGAGGATCAGCTCGATGCCGGTCTTGGAGATTTCCTTGACGCGTTCAACGAAATCTTCGGTCTTGTAGTTGATGGCGTGATCGGCGCCCAGCTTGAGGCAGGCATCGACCTTGTCCTGCGAGCCGACGGTGACGATCACTTTGGAACCCAGCGCCTTGGCGAGCTGGATCGCCATGGTGCCGATGCCGGAAGAGCCGCCATGGATCAGCACGGTCTCGCCGGGCTGCAATCCGCCACGCTCAAACACGTTATGCCAGACGGTCATCAGGGTTTCGGCGGTGGCGCCGGCCTCGGTCATCGAGAAGCCTTCGGGGACCGTCATCGCCTGCGCATCCTGTGCGATGCAATATTGCGCGTAGCCGCCGCCGGCGACCAGCGACATCACCTTGTCACCGAGCTTGTGTTTGGTGGCGCCTTCGCCGAGGGCGACGACTTCACCTGAGATTTCGAGGCCGGGCAGATCGCTGGCGCCGGGCGGCGGCGGATAGGCGCCAGACCGCTGTGCAACATCCGGACGATTGACGCCGGCAGCTGCGACCTTGACCAGGATTTCGCCGGGACCGGGCTTCGGAACGGGGCGCGTCTCGGGAATCAGCACCTCGGGGCCACCCGGTTTGCTGATACCAACGACGGTCATTTGCGTGGGCAGCTTTTCCATGATTTGTCCTTGCGGCGTACGGGATGTCGGTTGGCCATCTGATTAAACAGCCGGATCAATGCTGGCAACATCCGGTGCATATTCGAATTTGAGACGGGGAGGGCCCCAAATGGCGATCGACGACGACGACAAACCGAAGAAGAAGGTCAGCCATGAGGTCGGGCAGGACCTCTCGCTGCTATCGGTCGAGGAACTCGCCGAGCGGATCGCGCTGCTCAATGGCGAGATCGCGCGGCTGCAATCGAGCATGACCTTGAAGCGCGCGACGCGCGATGCGGCGGATCGCTTTTTCAAATCGTGACGGGCTATTGAATGGCGCTCTCCCGGCTCTCTGCCGTCATTGCGAGGTGAAGGAAAGCTGTCCTGCAGTTTTCCTCTTAGCGAAGCAACGCGGCAATCCAGAAGCCATACGCGAAGAAAACTGGATTGCTTCGCTCTGCTCGCAATGACGGACGAGAGGCCTGTGCAATACCGCCGACGCTTCCTCAATCGCGATCCCGACATTGTCTCATTCCGATACAGTTTGCGAGGCGGCGCATGGCAAACGGATCGTGAAGAAAGCCCGCGTATTTACGCGCAATTAAGCTTTCTCGCATATTACTTAAATTGTCCTTGTTTGGACACCGAGTGGCTCCTGTCCACTCTGTTTGACGCCTCCCTGTTATCAACTTTAAAGCCGCCGGAAACGGCGGCTCTTTTTTTGGTACTCATGTCTTCTTTTGGGGCGTCCGCGATCGTTAAATCGCGTTGGAAACCATAAATACTTCTTTAATTTACGCCGCTGGACTCTCACGCACGCACGCGTAATGATTTGTTCATCATAAGCCCGCCGTTCAGAGCTGGCTGCGAAACCATTTGCGTGAGGCGTTAACTATGTCGGATCGTTTGCACAGCGAACCCGCTCTCGTTCAGTTTAGCGAGCGGCTGACCAATTCTGCTGCCTTCGGCGCCTTGTTTCGCGAGGGGATGGATCTGGTCGAAGAGACCGCGGCCTATCTCGACGGCGTCGGCCGTAGCGAGGCCAAGGCACTGGATCGCTCCGTCAGCCTGACTTACGCCACCGAAAGCATGCGCCTCACCACCCGCCTTATGCAGCTTGCCTCATGGTTGCTGCTGCACCGTGCGGTGAAGGAAGGCGAGATGACGTTGACCCAGGCCAATCGTGAAAAGACCAAGGTCAAGCTCAGCGCCGCCGATCCGAGTCCGGAAGAAATGCTGCTCAAGCTGCCCGAGCAGCTGCAGATCCTGATCACGCGTTCGATGGTGCTGCAGACCAAGGTTCGTCGCCTCGACATCTCGATCCATGCCGCGACCACCACGCATGCGCCGATCGGCAATCCGCTGGTGCCGCAGCTCAATCGCCTGAAGGCTGCGTTCGAACGCTGATCGCGCGTCCCTCACATTCCTGAACGCTGTTCCTCGCTCGCCGCTCATGCGCTAAACATGAGCTAGGCGCAGCGGGGGCATTTGCGATGGCAGACGATATCAGAGCATTGACCGGGGTGCGCGGCGTCGCAGCCGCTGTCATCGTCGTGTATCATTTCGGTGACGTGCAGCTCGCAACCGGTGGCACCGGCTCATTCTTCCGCATTCCCTACGGCTATTTGCTCGTCGACCTGTTCTTCATGCTGTCAGGCTATGTGATGGCGCTGACCTATCGCGACGCTTTCCTGCATCTCACTGGCAAGGCGTTCGCAACCTTCATGCTGAAGCGGGTCGCGCGGCTATACCCCGCCTATTTCATCATTGGCCTGTTCTATGTCGCCAAGATCGCGGCTGGTCTGTCCGGCGAGAAGCTGGAGATGTATTCGGCCTGGGACTGGACCGGCAACCTACTGATGATGACCGGCTGGGGGCTCTATATTTTTCCGATCATCGGCGTGGCCTGGGCGGCGAGCGCCGAGATGGGCTCCTATCTGCTGCTGCCGATCCTGATGGCCTTTACCCAGCGTTGGAGCAAATGGATCGCGGGATTTGCGGTGATCGCGGCGCTGCTCGGCATCTATGCGGTGAGCGTCAGTGGCCGCGGGTCGGGCGGACCGCTCGATGTGGTCAACGGCAATTCGCTTTATCCGCTGCTGCGCGCGGTGGCGGGTTTCACGCTGGGCCTTGCGATCTTCCGCTTTGGTGGCCTCGTCGATCGCCTGTCGGCAACCGTGCAGGATGGTCTAGTCGTCGCGCTTCCGCTCGCCATCATCGCCGTCGGTTTGGCCGATGCGAGCGATCGCTTGATGTATCTGCTGTACATCCCGCTGGTCGCGGTGCTCTCGCGTGATGGCCGGATGGCGCAACTGCTGTTCGGCAACGCGCTGGTCTACCGGCTCGGCATCATCTCGTACTCGATCTATCTGATCCATCCGCTGTTCGTCAGTTTCGCTATCAGGACCTGGCGGCATTTAGGCCAGACTGAGGTTGTCTATATCGCTGCATCGCTGGTCTGTTTCGCCATCATCTGGGCGCTGGCGGAAGTGAGCTATCGCTTCGTCGAAATGCCCGGCCGCAACTGGATCACGCAGCGATTCATCCCGCGGAGAAGCGACGCGCCGGTGAAGGCGTAGGCATCGGGGCTATCAAGTCGGTAGTGCGGCGCGATGCCGCAGACGGCGGCGATCCATTCTTTCAGATATTACTGCCACGCTGCCCGGAAATGTGAGCGATGACGCCGCAGGCATAGCGTCATTTATCGCAAAGCCTTGCCTGAATAGGGTTTCTCGCCAGAGAGCTACACTTCTGATGCCGAGCCAATGCGAGTTTGGAGGAGGCGTCGCGCCAGCTATCTTCGCATTGTTGCGGTGACTCCATGTCGCACGGGAGCAATCGCAACGATGTGGCATTGAAGCGCGGCCACACCGAAATTCCGCGCCGATCCAAGTAGGAATCTGATGTCTTTGTCTCCTCGTCTGTTCGGTCTCATTGGTGTGTTGGCTTGTCCGGCGGTTGCGGTTGCGGCTGATCCGGTGGTGATGCTGCCATCGGTGCCCTTCGTGCCCTCGGCCTCCGGTGGCTGGACCGTGACCGTCGGGATCGGCGGCGAGATGCAGCCATCTTACGAAGGCGCCGGGAGTTCTGAACTTGCGCCAAAGCCGATCATCTCGATTCGCCGTGCCGGCACGCCGGCCCGTTTCAAGAGCATGCGCGACAATGCAAGCTTCGCCCTGATCGACGTGGGCGGCTTTCGCGCCGGTCCCGTCGGCAACTATAAAGCAGCGCGCAAGGCCGCCGATCACAGCGAGCTGCGTGGCCTGAGGGACGTTGATTTCGCGGTCGAACTCGGTGGTTTCGCCGAATACTACGCCTTCGACTGGCTGCGCCTACGCTCCGAACTGCGCCGCGGTCTCGGTGGCCACGAAGGTATCGTCGCGGATTTCTCGGCTGACGTGATTGTGCCGATCAACGAGCGGATGACTTTTGCTGCCGGCCCACGCTACCGGGTGACGGATGCGAAATATGCGGAGACTTACTTCAGCGTCAACAATATCGAGGCGCTTGCGTCAGGTTTGCCAGTTTACGACGCCAAGGGCGGTTCGAGTTCGGTCGGTGCCGGTGCGCAGCTGCGCTACAAGCTCGATCCGCAATGGGAAGTACGCGGCTATGTGGAATACGACAAGCTGCTTGGCAGCATCGCTGACAGTCCGTTGGTGAAATTCCGGGGATCCACCAATCAGGTGACCTACGGCGTCGGCGTGGCCTATTCGTTCGACGTCGGCGTGCGCTAGCACGACGTGCGATAGCACGGCGCGCCTGCGTAGCGTGGGCAAACACCGCGCTTGCTGGCTTGCGCTTCTAGCGCTCCCCGATCAGATAGTACGACAACATCGTATCCAGCTCCTGTTCCAGCTCGCCATTGGCGAATGCGTCCGGACGGAATGCGATCGCCGCATCGAGTGCCGAGCCGACCATTCTCGGAATGAAGAAACTTCCGGCTTCGCGATTGAAGCCAGGGCGTAGCTCGTCGGCATGGCTGTCAAACATGCCACGCAAGAGGCCTTGCCGCTGCGGAAAGCGGTCGAATGGCCACTGAACAGGGGGGCGGCCGGAGGCGGTCTCCATCAAGACCTTCAGCAGCGGCAGCACGCGGGCATGCTGGCTGATCGCGGTGTTCAGACCGGAGCGGACGAATCCACGCAGATCCAGCCCTTCGAATCCTGAAATGGTCTGCCAGATATTTTCTGACATTTGGGCTTCCGTCCGGCCATGGAGGGCCCCGAACAGCGCGTCCCGGTTTGGAAAATACTGATAGAGCGATCCAATGCTGACGCCGGCGCGTTCGGCGATCCTGTTGGTGGTGGCGCGTTCGTAGCCTTCGTCCACCAGCACGAGGGCAGCGGCGTCCAGGAGGATGCCCACGGTCGCAACGGAGCGCGCCTGACGCGGCTTCTTGCGGTGGTGCCCGGTATTGGTCGGCATGGTCTCGTTGCGCCCCCGCGCAAGATGATGTGGCGCACCTTATAGGGAGGGCAACGGAGGCGGTTTTAAGGTACCGCCATGGCCAATCGCGGCCAGCAACGAAAAACGCCCCTGCTGGCTGCAGAGGCGTTTTGAAAGGCAATCGGATAAGCCTGAAAGGCCGATCTTCCTTGTGAAGATCAATCTTCCTTCTTGAGGAAGCCCGAGAACTTCTTCTGGAAGCGCGACACGCGGCCACCGCGGTCGAGAAGCTGGGTGGTGCCACCGGTCCAGGCTGGGTGCGACCTCGGATCGATGTCGAGGTTCAGCTTGTCGCCTTCCTTGCCCCAGGTGGAACGGGTCTGATACTCCGTACCATCGGTCATAACGACCGTAATGTTATGATAATCCGGGTGAATTTCGGCTTTCATGACGGTTCCTTCGGCGCGCCGGCGCCTGAATCTCTGTGATTTCGATGGCGGATTTGGCCGCTCTATATCGCAGGAACGTGCGGGAGACAAGGACTCCCGTCGTGGATCATTGCTCATGCAATTGACCTAGGTCATTTGCCTCGGGGCCCGCTCCGGCCTATCTCAGGGCAACGACAAGAACGGTTATAAATCATGAGTGCAGTCGAACGGCTTGAGATCCCCCGCGCGGCCAAGCCGACGCTTCCGCAGCCCGATCCGGTGCTTTCGGAGCCGTCGCTGGCGGATACCGTTGTGGAGCCCCAGGTACCACCCAGCCGAGCCAAATTGCGGCCGCTCCTGGCGTTGGCGCCCTATGTGGCGCGGTATCGCGGCCGGGCCCTGCTGGCGCTGGTGTCGTTGACCGTTGCGGCTGTGACCACGCTCGTCGTGCCTGTGGCGGCACGGCGGATGATTGACTTCGGCTTCAGCCCCGAAGGCATCGCGATGATCAACAACTATTTCAGCGTCATGATCGCTGTGGTGGTCGTGCTCGCGCTGGCCAGCGCGGCTCGTTACTACCTCGTCATGACCATCGGCGAGCGCATCGTCGCCGATCTGCGCCGCGACGTGTTCCAGCATCTCACCGCACTGTCGCCGTCCTTCTTCGATACGTCACGGTCCGGCGAACTGGTGTCGCGGCTCACGGCCGATACCACGCAGATCAAGTCAGCGGTCGGCGCGTCCGTATCCATCGCGTTGCGCAACCTTGTGCTGTTTCTCGGCGCGGCAGCCATGATGGTCGTTTCTAGCCCGAAGCTCTCCGGCTTCGTGCTCGCGGCGATCCCGCTGATCGTGATCCCGCTGGTGGCCTTCGGGCGCTGGGTGCGGCGTCTGTCGCGCAACGCGCAGGATACGCTGGCGGAAGCCTCGGCCTATGCCGGCGAACTCGTCGGTTCGATTCGTACGGTGCAGGCCTATACCAACGAGCAGCTGGCGAATGCGCGCTTCGGCAAGGAGGTCGAGCAGGCCTATGACGCCGCACGTGGCTCTACGCGCGCGCGCGCCGTGCTGACCGCGATCATCATCTTCATCGTCTTCTCCAGCGTTGTGGGCATTCTGTGGGTCGGCTCGCACGATGTTCTGACGGGCTCGTTGACGCCGGGTCGGCTCGGCCAGTTCGTGCTCTATGCGGCCTTTGCCGCGTCCAGCCTCGGCCAGCTCAGCGAAGTCTGGGGCGAGATTTCGGCGGCGTCGGGCGCGGCGGAACGACTGTTCGAAATCCTCAACGTGAAGTCCGCCGTGGTGGCCCCGGCATCGCCGCGGCCATTGCCGCAGCCCGCACGCGGCGACGTCGTGTTCGACAATGTCTCCTTTGCCTATCCGACGCGTCCGGAGATCCTGTCCGCGGCCGGTGTGTCATTGTCGGTGAAAGCCGGCGAGAAGGTCGCCATCGTTGGCCCGTCCGGCGCCGGCAAGAGCACGCTGTTTCATCTGCTGCTGCGCTTCTACGATCCCAAGGGCGGCGCCATCTCGGTCGATGGCGTGCCGATCCGCGACGCCGATCCGCGCGAGCTCCGCAAGCGTATCGCACTGGTGCCGCAAGACTCCGTTGTGTTCGCTACAACCGCCCGCGAGAACATCCGCTTCGGTCGTCCCGATGCGACGGATGCTGAAGTCGAGCATGCCGCATCGCTGGCGCATGCCACGGAATTCATTCGCCGCCTGCCTGATGGATTCGAGGCGCAACTCGGCGAACGGGGCGTCACGCTCTCGGGCGGCCAGCGTCAGCGCATCGCCATCGCACGCGCCATCCTGCGCGATGCACCGCTGCTGCTGCTCGATGAAGCAACGTCTGCGTTGGATGCCGAATCCGAAACGCTGGTGCAGACTGCTCTGGAAGAGTTGATGAAGCACCGCACCACGCTGGTGATCGCCCATCGCCTCGCCACCGTGCTGTCCTGCGATCGCATCCTCGTCATGGATCATGGCCGCATCGTCGAGCAGGGCACGCACGCCTCGCTGGTCGCGGCGAACGGGCTTTATGCACGATTGGCGCGGCTGCAGTTCGGGGTGTGAGTGTCGACGATGGGAGGCTTGCTACGGCTTCCATTCCATCAGGTCGACGGCACGGCCTGATGTGTTCACCTCGTCGCCGGTTTTGACGAAGCCGTTGCGTACATAAAATTTGATAGCACGGGCATTATCGGCATTGACCTTCAGCGTCACGCCGGTGGGTGATAGTCGTTTGGTTTCATCAACCAGCGCGCGGCTGACATCGGATCCCCATTGAGCGGGGCTGACCACCAACTGGTCGAGATAACCCGTGCCGTCGATGGTGACGAAGCCGACCATCGCACCGTTTTGCTCGGCGACCACGATCTGCGCTACGGGTACCAGTTCGGTGCGCCATCGCTCGCGCCACCAGTCGACGCGGGCGTCGAAATTGATCGAGGGATAGGCCTGTCGCCATGTCTCCAGCCACAAGGTGATGGACGCATCTTCATCGCTCTCGCGATAGGGGCGCAACTCGAATGCCTCGGGCATATCCTCAGCGCTCGGTGAGCTTGAGTTCGATGCGGCGGTTGCGCTTGTAGGCTTCCTCGGTCTGCGCCGTATCCAGCGGCTGGTTTTCGGCGAAGCCGGCGGCGACGAGACGCTGTGCGGGCACGCCGAGCGAGATCAGATATTGCACGACCGAGATCGCACGCGCCGACGACAGTTCCCAGTTCGACTTGAACAGGGGGCTGTTGAGGATCGGCCGCGAGTCGGTATGGCCGTCAACGCGCATCACCCAGGCGATTTCGGCCGGGATTTGCTTGTCGAGTTCGATCAGGGCACTGGCGACCTTGTCCAGTTCGGCGCGGCCTTCGGGAAGCAAAGCCGCTTGGCCGACATCGAAGAATACTTCGGACTGGAACACGAAGCGATCGCCGACAACGCGAATGTCGGGGCGGTTGCCGAGAATGGCGCGCAGCCGTCCGAAGAATTCGGAACGATAGCGCGACAGCTCCTGAACGCGCTGCGCGAGTGCGACGTTGAGGCGCTGGCCAAGATCGACGATGCGGCCCTGCGATTCCTTGTCGCGTTTCTCGGACGCCTCCAGCGCTTCTTCGAGTGCCGCGAGCTGGCGGCGCAGCGCGGAGATCTGCTGGTTCAGCACCTCGACCTGCGCCAGCGCGCGGGCCGAAAGCTGCTTCTCGGAATCCAACGCCTTGTTGAGCTCGGTGTTGCGGCCTGCGGCATCGGAGCCGGCGCCTGCGAGGCCGTCATACAGGCCTTTGATCCGGTCGCGCTCCGTTTCCGCGGCGGACAGCCCGGCGCGCATCTGAGATAGCTGCTCGTCGAGATTGAGCTTGCCGAGCTTCTCCAGCGATAGCAGGTCGTTCAGCTGAGCCAGCTTGGCGGTGAGCTGCTCCAGCGCCTTGTCCTTGCCGGTGACTTCCTGCGACAGATAGAATTGCACGACGAGGAAGATCGACAGCAGGAAGACGATCGCGAGTACCAGCGTCGACAGCGCGTCGACGAAGCCCGGCCAGTAATTGAATTCGGAAGAGCCGCGGCGATTGCGTGCCAATGCCATGGATCAGTTCTTCTCAGGTTGGCGAGCGATGTGTTCCAGCAGCTTCTTGATCTCGCGGCTCTGCTCGCCCTGGCCATCGGCCCATTCGCGGATCATCTCCTGCTCGCTGCGCATATGCGCCACAAGGCTCTGGATCGCATCGGCAAGATTGGCCATGGCGGTCGTGGTGCCACGGTTGTTGTTGCCGTCCTCGATGGAGCGACGCAGGCGCTCGATGGTATCCTGCAACTCGGCCGGGGTGCCGGATGAGGTAACGGGGGCAGTCTCGCCGGAATATTCCTTCACGGTGGAGGCGAGCCAGTCTTCCAGATCCGTATAGAACCGGTTCTGGGCCTGGCTGGATTGCAGGTCGAGGAAGCCGAGGATCAGCGAGCCGGCGAGGCCGAACAGCGATGACGAGAACGAGATGCCCATGCCGGCGAGCGGCGCGGCGAGGCCTTCCTTCAGCGTGTCGAACAGCGAGCCGGCATCGCCGCCGACCTTGAGGCCTTCGATCACCTTGCCGACGGAGCCAACGGTCTCGATCAGGCCCCAGAAGGTGCCGAGCAGCCCGAGAAATACGAGGAGGCCGGTCATATAGCGCGAGATGTCGCGGGATTCGTCGAGGCGCGTCGCGATCGAATCGAGCAGATGCCGCATGGTCTGCTGCGAGATGGTCATACGGCCGGTACGCTCGCCGCCGAGGATCGCAGCCATCGGTGCCAGCAGGGTCGGGCGTCGGTCCAGCGCTAGGCCAGGATCGGAAATCCGAAAGCTGTTGACCCACGAGACTTCCGGATAGAGCCGGATGACCTGCCGGAACGACAGGATAATGCCGATCGCCAATACCGCGCCGATCAGCGCGTTGAGCCCGGGATTGGCAAAGAAAGCGAGAACGATCTGCTTGTAGAGCACGGTCATGATCAGACCGCAGAGCACCAGAAACACCAGCATTCGGACCAGAAAGATCCGGGGCGATGAGAGCTTGGTCAGTTCGATTTCCATCGCGGAGCGGGAGGAGGAGCCAGGCGCCATGTGCTGATCATCTGCATGCGAGGAAAGGTTCGACGCGCAATATGGCACAGCCCCGCGACAAAAAAAGATCGGATACCGCCGGAATCAGCGATGTCACCGGGAACTTCCAGTTGAGCCCCGGCGCGATCTGCCGCGTATTTAGAAAAGACCTTTTTGTTGAGCCGTTTGTGGAGACGGAGTAGCGCTGGAGCGGCACGCGCTACGCACGCATGGCGAATGACTGGCTCGACAATTTCGAGCGCTATCGCCATGAGATCGAACGCATCCTAGGTCTGGTCCATGGACGCAACACCGCATAGGGGATGCGGCGTTGGCTCTGGTTCTTTCTGCGACCGCAGGCTTGTTTGTCTAGGCGGATGGAAGCAAATGGGGGCGTGAGCCACTATCGATGGCCGCTGTTAACTAAACATGTGCCGGTTCCATCCGATTCACGTTCGCGTGAGCCTCGAAAGCCTTTGTGAGTTCAATACGATAGGCCGTGTGGCAATGCGCCGCCTCGATATGTATTGCGCCGCAGCACCGCGGTTTTTATTCTAGGCTATCAAAGAAGTTCGATAAATCCGGCTACGCGCATGAAGACCACAGAGGTCCGGCGTATCCGTTGATGCATGTTCGAATTCGCAACTTGGGATATCAAAGTAAATGACGATGTTGAACGCACGCTCTGCAGGCTTCGCGCTTCTGCTGGCGGGACTAGCGCCCGTGCTCGCAGGATGCAACGAACCCAAGGACGCAGTGGCGTCAGCGCCGCCGCAGGTGAGCGAGCCTGAAGTCAGCATCATTTCCGTCACGCAACAGCGACGTGCGCTGGTTCGCGAATTGCCCGGACGTATTGCGCCGACGCGCGTTGCCGATGTACGCTCGCGTGTGTCGGGCATTATCATCGAGCGCGCGTTTCATCAGGGCACCGAGGTGAAAGCGGGTGACACGCTGTATCGCATCGATCCGAAGCCGTTCGAGGTGGAATTGCAGTCCGCAAAGGCGTCGCTTCACAAGGCGGAAGCTGCCTATGATCTCGCGTCGATGCAGGCCAAGCGCGTGTCGGGTCTTGCACTGCAGAAAGCAGTCTCCGAAGCGGAAGCCGAGAAAGCAGTCGGTGCGCAGCGTCAGGCTGAAGCCGAGATTGCATCCAAGAAAGCCGACGTCGCGCGTGCGCGCCTCAATCTGGACTATGCAACCATCCGCGCGCCGATCGACGGCATTGTCGGAGCCGCTCTGGTGACCGAAGGTGCGCTGCTCGCGCAGAACGACAATACGAATCTCGCCACCATTCAGCAGCTCGATCCGATCTATGCCGATTTCACGCAGTCGGTGTCCGAATTGAATAACTTGCGCCGCTCTTTCGAGACCGGCGATCTCGAGCGGATCGCGCCTGGCGCGGCCAAGGTGAGACTGATGCTTGACGACGGCACGCTCTATTCGCTGCCGGGCAAGCTGCTGTTCTCCGAAGCCAAGGTCGACACCTTCACGGGTCAGGTAACGCTGCGCGGCGAATTTCCGAACCCGAAGCGTGAGCTGTTACCGGGCATGTATGTCCGCGTGCAGATTGAGCAGGGTATCGACACCGACGCCATTGCCGTTCCGCAGCAGGCAGTCCAGCGCAATGGTGGCGGCGGTGCCGAAGTGTTCGTCGTCAAGGATGACGGTCATGTTGCGGTCCAGATGGTACGAACGGGTGCCGTGCAGGACGGTCAGTGGTTCGTGACTGAAGGCCTGAAGGGCGGCGAGCGTGTTGTCGTCGAGGGCTTCCAGAAATTTGCTGCAGGCGACAAGGTCAAGGCGACCGCCTGGACTGATGCGAATGCCACTGCGGGCCTTCCGCCTGAGGGGCAGAAAACCACTCAAGCGCGTCCCTGAGTAAATCGACATGGCTAGTTTTTTCATCGACAGGCCGATTTTTGCCTGGGTCGTCGCGCTTTTCATTTGTCTTTTCGGCGCCATCGCGATTCCGCAGCTGCCGATTGCGCAGTATCCGATCATCGCGCCGCCATCGATTTCGATCTCGACCAGCTATCCGGGCGCGTCGCCAGAGAATCTCTACAACAGCGTGACGCGCCTGATTGAAGAGGAGCTCAACGGCGCGGCGGGCATCCTGAACTTCGAATCGACGAGCGATTCGCTGGGTGCCGTCGAAATCATCGCAAACTTCCAGCCCGGCACCGATACCAGCCAGGCGTCGGTCGAAGTGCAGAACCGCCTGAAGCGCGTGGAAGCGCGTCTGCCGCGTGCCGTGATCCAGCAGGGCATCCTGGTTGAGGAAGCCTCTGCCGCGGTGCTGAACATCATCACGCTGCGCTCCACGGATAACAGCCTCGATGAAGTCGGCCTCGGCGACTTCATGATCCGTAACATCCTCGGTGAAATTCGTCGTATTCCGGGCGTCGGCCGTGCCTCGCTGTATTCCACCGAGCGCTCGCTGCGCGTCTGGGTCGATCCCGCCAAACTCGTTGGCTACAATCTGACCTCCGACGACGTGAACAAGGCCATCACGGCGCAGAACGCCCAGGTTGCCTCCGGCAGCGTCGGTGCCGAGCCGTCGACAGCGACCACCAAGACGTCGTCGTTGGTGCTCGTCAAAGGCCAGCTCTCCACGCCGGAAGAATTCGGTGGCATCGTGCTACGCGCGAATTCCGATGGTTCGACCGTGCGGCTCCGCGACGTCGCCCGTATCGAGATCGGCGGCCTCAGCTACCAATTCACCACGCGCCTGAACGGCCAGCCGACGGCCGGCCTGTCGGTGCTGATGTCCCCGAAAGGCAACGCGCTGGCGACAGCCTCCGCGATCGAAGCCAAGATGAAGGAGCTGTCGAACTTCTTCCCAGCGAACATCGCCTATGACATTCCGTACAATGTCACACCGGTGGTCAAAGCATCGATCATGAAGGTGGTGATGACGCTGATCGAGGCGGTTGTCCTCGTCTTCATCGTGATGTTCATCTTCCTGCAGAATTTCCGCTACACGCTGATCCCGACCATCGTCGTGCCCATCGCGCTGCTCGGCACCTGTACGATGCTGTTGTTGGCCGGCTATTCGATCAACATGCTGACCATGTTCGGCATGGTGCTGGCTGTCGGCATCCTCGTCGACGATGCCATCGTCGTGGTCGAGAACGTCGAGCGCATTATGAGCGAGGAGGGGCTTCCGCCGAAGGAAGCCACCAAGAAGGCGATGGGCCAGATCTCCGGCGCCATCATCGGTGTCACGCTGGTGATGATCGGCGTGTTCGTGCCGATGGCGTTCTTCCCCGGCTCAGTGGGCATCATCTACCGCCAGTTCTCGGTCACCATGGTCGCCTCGATCGCGTTCTCCGCGCTGCTGGCGCTGTCGCTGACGCCGGCGCTTTGCGCAACCTTCCTGAAGCCGATCAAGGAAGGACATGGCCATGCCAAGAAGGGCGTGTTCGGCTGGTTCAACCGCAAGCTCGACGCTACCCGCGACGGCTATTCGAGGACGGTGGGCTGGTCGATTCAGCGCACCGGACGCTTGCTGATCGTCTATGTCGCGCTGCTCGTCGGACTGACCTGGGGCTTCATGCGGATGCCCGGCGGCTTTCTGCCGATCGACGATCAGGGCTTCATCACCACTGACGTGCAGACGCCGTCGGACTCCTCGTTCGCTCGCACCGAGGGCGCCATCGAGAAGGTCGAGGCATATCTGAAGAAGCGTTCCGGCATCGAGAGCGTCGTGTTTCTCACCGGCTTCAGCTTCCTCGGCCAAGGCATGAACACCGCGCAGGCCTTCATTACCCTGAAGGACTGGGCTGAACGCCCGCCCGGCGATTCCGCCGCGGCGCTTGTCAACGATATCAATCGGGAATTGTCGTCGATCCGCGACGCCAAGATCTCCGCTTTGCAGCCGCCGCCGATCGATAACCTCGGCAACTCTTCAGGCTTCAGCTTTCGCCTCCAGGACCGCGGCCAGAAGGGGTTCGTCGCGCTTAATGCTGCATCCGACAAGCTGATTGCTGACGCCAATGCCAGCCCGGTGTTGCAGAAGGTGTTCGTCGAAGGTCTGCCACCAGCGCCATTGGTCAATCTGATGATCGACCGCGAAAAGGCAGGCGCCTTCGGCGTCACCTTCGAGGATATCAACAGCACGATCTCGACCAATCTCGGCTCGAACTACATCAACGACTTCCCGAACCGCGGCCGTATGCAGCGCGTCGTGGTGCAGTCCGAGGCCGCCAACCGGATGAACGCCGCCGACATCCTGAACTACAATGTCAAGAACAGTCGCGGACAGCTGGTGCCGTTCTCGTCCTTTGCCACTGTGGAATGGGCGAAGGGTCCGACCCAGATCGCCGGCTTCAATTTCTATCCGGCGGTGCGAATCTCCGGCGAGGCGCGGCCCGGTTTCACCTCGGGTGATGCGATCAAGGAGATGGAGCGTCTGGCTGGCCTGTTGCCGCGCGGTTTCGGCTTCGAATGGACCGGCCAGTCGCTGCAGGAGAAGCTGTCGGGCTCGCAGGCGCCGTTCCTGCTCGCGCTGTCGGCGCTGGTGGTGTTCCTGGTGCTCGCAGCGCTTTATGAGAGCTGGACGATCCCGGTGGCCGTGCTGATGACGGTGCCGCTCGGCATCGTTGGCGCCGTGCTGGCGGCGAATTTGCGAGGCCTGCCGAATGACGTGTATTTCACGGTCGGTCTGATTACGATCATCGGTCTCGCGGCCAAGAATGCGATTCTGATTATCGAATTCGCCAAGGACTTGCGCGCGCAGGGCAAGTCACTGGTGGATGCCACGATGGAAGCCTGCTTCCTGCGCTTCCGTCCGATCGTGATGACCGGTCTCGCCTTTATCTGCGGTGTGTTGCCGATGGTCGTTGCATCGGGCGCCGGCGGTGCTAGCCAGCAGGCGCTAGGTACGTCGGTCACCGGCGGCATGATCGCGGTGGTGATCCTGGCGCTGCTGATGGTGCCGGTGTTCTTCGTGTCGGTGCAGCGGCTGTTCTCGCCGGACAAGGCGCCGAAGACGGAAGAGGCGAAGCAGGACCAGCCGACCGCATCGCCGTCCGTGTCGCACAGCTAAGGCAATCAAACAAAAAGCCCGGATGGCGCAGCGCCATCCGGGCTTTTTCTATTCGAGCGATCAATCTTACTTCGTCAGCGGCCGCAGGATCTTCGTCAGAGCGCCGTGGACGAACTCGTTGCCGGCAACGACGTTGCCGGTCGTCAGCACATCGCCGCCATCGATATCGCCAACAGTACCGCCGGCTTCCTTGATCAGGATCAGGCCGGCAGCGATGTCCCAAGGCTGCAGGTTGCGCTCCCAATAGCCATCGAGGCGACCGGCTGCGACGAAGGCCAGATCGAGCGAGGCCGCGCCGAAGCGGCGGAGGCCGGCGACCTTCGGCTGCAACGCGGCCATTTCGTTGCGTGACAATTCGAAGTCGCCGCGGCCGATATGCGGCAGGCCGCAGGCGATGACGCATTCGTTGAGCTGCTTGCGGCCGGCGACACGCAGGCGGGTGTCGTTGAGGAACGCGCCCGAGCCCTTCTCGGCCATATAGAGTTCGTCATTGGCCGGATTGTAGATCAGGCCGGCAATCACCTGACCTTCGCGCGCCAGACCGATCGACACCGCGAATTGCGGGATGCCGTGCAGGAAGTTGGTGGTGCCATCGAGCGGATCGACAATCCAGGTATGGCTCTTGTCAGTGCCGTCACGGTTGCCACCCTCCTCACCGAGAAAGCCATAGCCCGGGCGGGCCTTGTTGAGGTCCGTATAGAGCATCTCTTCGGCCCGCTTGTCGGCGAGGCTGACGAAATTTGCGGGGCCCTTCATGGAGACCTGCAGGTTCTCGATCTCGCCGAGGTCGCGCTTCAGGCTACGGCCGGCGCGGCGCGCGGCTTTCACCATCACGTTCATAAGGGCTGAATTGATCATGCGTTCGTCTCACGACGACCTGACGGCAGGTCTGATTGGGGGTTGCTGAGGCGATGGGTGCCCTGCGGGCGGCATCTCGTCAAGGCAAGATCGCTACAGGGGTCATTTCTGGGTCGTGCCCAGCCACTTCTTGGCGGCTTCCTGGGCCTTGGTCTTTTCCTCGGGGGTAGCCTGGGCCAGAAGCTCGTCGAGCATCAGGTCCCCCTTTCCGGCGGTTTTGGCGACGATGTGCCATTTCAGACCTTCCAGCCGGTCGTCTGTATTGGTGCGGAGCGCCAGCACCCGGGCGAGGCGGTTCTGGGCGATCGGGCTGTTCTGTTTGGAGGCCTTACGAAGCAGGGCGATGGCCGCAGCCTCGTTCTTGGGGGTTCCCGTGCCGTTATAGAGCGCAATGGCATATTCGACCTCGGCGTCGACATTGTCGGCCAGGGATGCCGCCTGGAGCAGGCGGACCGCCTTGTCGATGCTTTTCTCGACCCCGGTGCCTTCCTTGTAGAATGTCGCCAGCGCGTATTGCGCTTCGGGGTTACCGGCATCGGCGGCGACGCGGAGCAATTCGGCCGAACGCTTGACGTCCTGCGGCAGCGTCTGTCCATCGAGATAGAGCAGCGCCAGATTATAGGCGGCCTTCGGATTGCCGAGTTTGGCGGAGGACGCCAGCAGCTTCACGGCCTCATCGCGTTTGCCGACATTGCCGCGATCCGACAGTCGCAGCATCGCCAGCGCGAACATGGCCTCGCGGTCGCCGCGCTCCGACGCGCGCTGATACCATTCTGCAGCTTTCGCATAGTCGCGTTTGACGCCCAATGCATTGGCATAGAGTTCACCAAGCATGGTCATCGCCTTCGGATCGTTGTTCTCCTGCGCGCGTTTGCTGGCGAGTTCGAAAGCGGTCTTGTACTGACCGCGTTGATAGGAGCCATAGACCAGGTCAGCATTGGGGTCGGTTGGTGCAGCTTCTGCAGGCTGCGCGGGCTTGTCAGCAGGCGGCGTAGGAGCTTTCTTCGCTACTGTCGGCGCTTTCGCCGGTGCCGGCGCCTTTTTTGGCGCTGCCTTGCTTGCAGCCGGCGGCGGCGTTTGCACGCTCGGCGGCGTCAGCGAAATCTGCGCGGACGCGCAGGCCGCCCAAGCAACGCAGCTGGCAATCACAGTGAGGGAACGCAGAATTTTCATTCCGGCGTTATTCCTGTTCAACCTTGGACTGCCCCGAGACGAGCGTCGCGTATCCCTGCTGGATTGCCTTCTCTGCGTCCATCAACGCTGCAGCAGCGCCGCGCGCGTCGTTCCAGATGACGTCGCCGACCAGAACGAAGTCAGCGCCGGCAGCTGCGAATTCCCTGGCCTCATCGAGCGTTGTGGCAAAGCCTACGCAAGGCGGTTCGAACAATTCGGCCCACCACTGAAGGCGCTCGACAATGGCGTCAGCCGATGGGCGCTGGCCGTTCGGGTCGGGTTCGCCGAACAACACGTAATCGGCGCCGGCCTCGCCCGCTGCCATCGCATTGTGGCGCGTCGACAATCCGCCGCAGCCTGCAATGCGATCAGGCTTCAGCGAGGGGAGTGCATCCTGCAGGGGAGCGAGACCGGGCAGATGCGCGCCATCGGCGCCGCCGCGTGCGACGAGCTCGACATTGCCTTCGACCAGCATCGCGGCGCCGTTGGTCTGGATGACAGGCGCCAGCGCCTTGATGCGCGTGATCATGGTGCGCTGGTCGGTCGTCGCCAGTCGCACCAGGACGGCAGCGACATCTGCTTTCTCAAGAAGAGCAGGCAGGTTCGCGGCCAGCACTGATGGATCCTCGACGACGGGAGTCGCGAGATAGAGGCGCGGCATCGGCGGTGGCGGGACGGGTTTGGAAGCCAAGATTATAGCGCCTTCTGTTCTTGATCAGTCGTCCACTCGCCCTTGCTGGCGAGTGAATTCATGTGTGCACGATGGGTGAAGGCCTGCTGACCGGCGGGCACATTGTTGGCTTTGCCGGACCATGCCTTTTGCGGCGCTGCCTGAAGCGCGCGGCCATAGGAGAATGTCAGTGGCCAGGGCAGGCTGCCGATCCTGTTCATGGCGTCGAGATGCGCGGTCGCATCTTCGTCAGATTGGCCGCCGGAGAGGAATGCGATGCCGGGCACCGATGCGGGCACGCAGTTCTTCAGCATGCGCACGGTCTTCTCGGCCACTTCAGCCACACCAGCCTGCGTCTTCGACTTCTTGCCAGAGACCGCCATGTTCGGCTTAAGGATCATGCCTTCCAGCGCGACCCGTTGGACCCGCAATTCCTGGAACGTCTTGTTGAGTACGCGCTGCGTCACCTCGACGCAGCGGTCGATGTCGTGATCGCCGTCCATCAGCACTTCGGGCTCGACGATCGGGACGATCTGTGCGGCCTGGCATAGCGCTGCATAGCGGGCGAGCGCGTGCGCGTTGACGGAGATTGCGGTCATCGAGGGAATCCCGGCACCGATATCGATCACCGCGCGCCACTTTGCGAAGCGCGCGCCGCGCGCGTAATATTTGGCAAGACGCTCGGCGAGCTTGTCGAGGCCCGCTGTGACGAGCTCACCGGGACAGTTCGGCAAGGCCTGCGTGCCCTCATCGACCTTGATGCCGGGAATGGCGCCGGCTTCCTCGATAAGCCGCACCAGCGGCGTGCCATCCTTGGCGTTTTGCCAGATGGTCTCGTCGTAGAGGATCACGCCGGAAATGTAGCTGCTCATCGCCTCGCGCGAGCGAAACAGCATTTCACGATAATCGCGGCGGCTGTCCTCGGTCGACTCGACGCTGATCGCATCGAAGCGCTTCTTGATCGTGCCTGACGATTCATCTGCGGCAAGCAAGCCCTTGCCCGGCGCGGTCATGGCGCGGGCGATTTTGTTGAGTTCGGCGAGATTCATGGCATGTCCTGAGCGGGCTAGTCCTGCAGGTCAATCTAGACCGTTCTCGGGCAAAATCCGAGCATCTGGCCGGCCAATGAGCCCGTCCGCATCCGATTCCGGCAAAAATTCAGCCTGCCATAGGCAGTATGGCAGGCTGAAACACAGTCAATTGGCAGTTTGGGCTCAGGCGATCTTCGCGTTCAGCTCGCCCGATGCGTAACGCTTGGCCATTTCGGCCGTGGTCAGCACCTTTTTGATCTTGCTGGCCTGGCCGGCGGTATTGAATTCCTGCAGGCGCTGCTTGCAGAGCTTCACCATCGCTTCCATCGCCGGCTTCAGATATTTGCGCGGGTCGAATTCGCTGGGGTTCTCGCTCAGCACCTTGCGGATCTGGCCGGTCATGGCCATCCGGTTGTCGGTGTCGATGTTGATCTTGCGGACGCCGTGCTTGATGCCGCGCTGGATTTCCGACACCGGGACGCCCCAGGTCGGCTTCATCCGGCCGCCGAACTTGTTGATGATGTCCTGCAGATCCTGCGGCACTGAGGACGAGCCGTGCATCACCAGATGGGTGTTCGGCAGCTTGCGGTGGATTTCCTCGATCACGTTCATGGCGAGAATGTCGCCGTCTGGCTTGCGGGTGAACTTGTAGGCGCCATGCGAGGTGCCCATGGCGATCGCCAGGGCGTCGACCTGGGTTTCCTTGACGAACTTCACGGCCTCGTCGGGATTGGTCAGCAACTGGTCATGGCTGAGCTGGCCTTCGGCGCCGTGGCCGTCTTCGGCTTCGCCCATGCCGCTCTCCAGCGAGCCGAGCACGCCGAGCTCGCCTTCCACCGAGATGCCGCCGAGATGCGCCATATCAGTGACGGTCTTGGTTACACCGACATTGTAGTCCCAGTCCGCCGCCGTCTTACCGTCTGCTTTCAGCGAACCGTCCATCATCACCGAGGTGAATCCGGCCTGGATTGCGGTCATGCAGGTTGCAGCTTCGTTGCCGTGATCGAGATGCACGCAGACGGGAATGTGGGGATAGATTTCGGTGACCGCGTCCATCATGTGCTTGAGCATGATGTCGTTGGCGTAGGAGCGGGCGCCGCGCGAGGCCTGGATGATGACCGGTGCATCGACACCCGATGCGGCTTCCATGATCGCCAGCGCCTGCTCCATATTGTTGATATTGAAGGCCGGCACTCCGTAATCGTGTTCTGCCGCGTGATCGAGCAGTTGACGCAACGTAATACGGGCCATGCAGGAAGCTCCTTGTAAATTGGGACAGGCGCAAACGCCGCGCCGAGGGATATATGGCTCTTAGCGCGAGGAGACGGCGAATCCAAGACGCCATCAGTCGCGCATACAGCCAACGTTAATCGCCACGATGGCTCAGCGTTCCAGCTAATGGAATTCCCAACGCGTTAGTATTTCCGAATGTCAGTGCTCGCTGGCGTCTAGCAAAGCGATCTGCTGCTCTACGGCTGCAAGCCGCTCTCGAAATCACCGGCTGCTGAACGCATCATGACCAGCATCGCAGCGCCATCACGGCGTTGTTTGCGCACTAACGTCTCGACGCGCTCCAGTCGGCTATCGACTTGCTCGAAACGTTTATCGGCCGCCCCGCGAAACGCAGCAACATCACCCTGAATTTTCTTGAGGATCTCGAACATTGCTGTTTGCACATTCTCGCTCATAGAAAGAACATACCATAAACATTGCGGCGCCCACAACTATTGCGGGCAAAAATGTACCGATGCTACTTCTTCAGCACTTCCACGCCCGGCAGCGGCTTGCCTTCCATCCATTCGAGGAAAGCGCCGCCGGCGGTCGAGATGTAGGAGAAGTCATCGGCGACGCCGGCGTGATTGAGCGCGGCCACCGTGTCGCCGCCGCCGGCTACTGAAATCAGCTTCTTCGCCTTGGTGCGCGCCGCGGCGTGTTTGGCGCCGGCAACCGTGCCGCGGTCGAACGGTGTCATTTCAAATGCGCCGACCGGGCCATTCCAGACCAGCGTGGCGGCATCGTCGATGGCCGAGTTGATGCGTTCGATCGACTGCGGACCGACATCGAGGATCATGCCCTCATCTGGGATCGCATCGAGGCCGTAGGCGTGAGACGGTGTGTTGGCGGCGAAGTGGAATGCGACGATGGCGTCCACCGGCAGGATGATGGCGCAGCCCGACGCTTCAGCTTTGTCGATGATGCGCAGAGCGGTCGTCGCGAGATCTTTCTCGCACAGCGACTTGCCGACCTTGACACCCTGCGCATGCAGGAAGGTGTTGGCCATGCCGCCACCGATCACGAGCGCATCGACCTTGGTGACGAGATTTTCGAGGAGATCGATCTTCGACGAGACCTTGGCGCCGCCGACGATGGCGATCACCGGCTTGGTCGGTGCGTCCAGCGCATTGCCGAGCGCATCCAACTCGGCCTGCATGGTGCGGCCGGCATAGGCGGGCAGCTTGTGGCCGAGACCTTCGGTGGAGGCGTGGGCGCGATGCGCCGCCGAGAATGCGTCATTGACCCAGATGTCGCCGAGCTTGGCGAGTTCGGCGACGAAAGCCGGATCGTTCTTCTCCTCAGCGGAATGGAAGCGCGTGTTCTCAAGGCAGAGAACGTCGCCGTCCTTCATGGCGCCAACGGCCTTGGCTGCGACGTCGCCGACGCAGTCGTCGGCAAAGGCGACCGGCTTCTTGATTACATCGGCAAGTGCTGCAGCAACGGGCTTCAGTGAGTTCTTGTCGTCGCGGCCCTTGGGGCGGCCGAAATGTGCGAGCAGGATGACCTTGCCGCCCTTGTCGGAAATTTCGGTGATGGTCGGCGCGATGCGTTCAAGCCGCGTTGCGTCGGTAACCTTGCCACCATCCATGGGCACGTTGAGATCGACGCGCACGAGAACGCGTTTGCCCTTCACATCGACGCCGTCGAGGGTGCGGAAAGAATTGGTCATGATGTTGCGTCCCAAACGCAGGTCAGCGCAGAGCGGCGCGCCGCGAAGCGGGGACCGCTATAGTCGTTGGCTCCCGGACGCGGCGTCTTATGCTGCGCCCGGGATAACGGTCGTGTCTTAGAGCAGCTTGCCCATCGCGACGGCGGTATCGGCCATGCGGTTGGAGAAGCCCCACTCGTTGTCGTACCAGGAGAGTACCCGCACCAGCGTGCCGTTCTGCACCTTGGTCTGGTCGAAGGCGAAGGTCGACGAATGCGGATCGTGATTGAAGTCGATCGACACGTTCGGGTGCGAAGTGGTGCCGAGCACGCCCTTCAGCTCGCCGGCCGCAGCCTTCTTGATCGCTTCGTTGATCTCTTCCTTGGTGGTGCTCCTCTTGGCGATGATCTTGAGATCGACCACCGAGACGTTCGGGGTCGGCACGCGGATCGAAACGCCGTCGAGCTTGCCGGCCAGTTCGGGCATCACAAGGCCGATGGCCTTCGCGGCGCCGGTCGAGGTCGGAATCATCGACATCGCAGCGGCGCGGCCGCGATAGAGATCGCTATGCAGCGTGTCCAGCGTCGGCTGGTCGCCGGTGTAAGCGTGGATCGTGGTCATGAAGCCGGTTTCGATACCGACGGTCTCGTTCAGCACCTTGGCGACAGGCGCCAGGCAGTTGGTGGTGCACGAACCGTTGGAAACGACCAGATGCTCCTTGGTCAGGGTCTTGTGGTTGACGCCGTAGACGATCGTGGCATCAGCACCATCGGACGGAGCCGAAACCAGCACGCGCTTGGCGCCTGCGGTCAGATGCGACGTCGCCTTCGCCTTGGCGCTGAAGATGCCGGTGCATTCGAGCGCGATATCGATGCCGAGATCCTTCCACGGCAGCGTGTTCGGATCGCGCACCGCAGTGACTTTGATCTTGTTGCCGTTGCCAAGCTGGATGCTGTCGCCGTCGACGGTGACGTCGCCGGGGAAGCGGCCATGCACGCTGTCGAAGCGCAACAGGTGGGCGTTGGTTTCAACCGGCCCCAGATCGTTGATGGCGACGACTTCGATGTCGGTGCGTTTGGACTCGTAGATCGCCCGCAGGACGTTGCGGCCGATGCGGCCAAAACCGTTGATCGAAACCCGGACTGCCATTCAACTTCTCCCTTTTATTAGGCTCAAACCTCGCGTGAGGGCCTTCATATAGTGACGTGTGACGGGCGTTTCATGCCCTGAATGGAACGCTGGTGCAATGTGTCAAATTTACCAGCGTTCCGATAGAGTTAAGCCGCGTTGTGCTTGCTGGTTGCAGCCTCGACCACGGCCTCGGCCGTGATGCCGAACAGCTTGTAAAGCTCCTTGGCTGGCGCGCTCGAGCCGAAGCCCTTCATGCCGATGAAGGTGCCGTCGTGTCCGATCACGGCATCCCAGCCGAACCGGACCGCGGCTTCAACGGCGATCTTGATCGGCGCGTCGCCAATGATCGCCTTCTGGCGCTCTTCAGGCTGCTCCAGCAGCAGTTCGAGCGAGGGGACCGATACGACCCGCGTCGCGATGCCCTTGTCGGCTAGTTGCTTCTGCGCTGCGACGGCGATCTCCACTTCCGAACCCGATGCGAAGATCGACACGGCGGCTTTGCCCTTGGCCGCGATCAACTCATAGCCGCCGGTGGCGCAGAGATTGTCGTCATGATGCGTGGTGCGTACCGGCGTCAGGTTCTGGCGCGACAGGGCCAGCATGGTTGGGCCGTTGGTCTTCTGCATGGCGAGCTGCCAGCATTCGGCAGTCTCGACCGTGTCCGCGGGGCGGAACACGCGCATGTTCGGCATCGCGCGCATCGCGGCCAGATGCTCCACCGGCTGATGGGTCGGGCCGTCTTCGCCGAGGCCGATCGAGTCGTGGGTCATGATGTAGATGACCGGGATCTGCGCCAGCGCCGAGATGCGCATCGCCGGTCGCGCATAGTCGGTGAAGCACATGAAGGTCGCGCCGGCCGGGATGAAGCCGCCATGCAGCGCGATGCCGTTCATGGCTGCGGCCATGCCCATTTCGCGAATGCCGTAGTGAATGTAGCGCCCCTTGAATTCGCCGGGCTTCACTTCGATGGCGCCCTTGGTGCGGGTGTTGTTCGACGGCGTCAGGTCGGCTGAGCCGATCACCATTTCCGGCACGACCTGGACCAGCGCTTCGAGCGCGAGTTCGCTCGCCTTGCGGGTCGCGACGGTCTGCGGCTCGGCGATCAGCTTCTTCTTCAGCGTGAGGATCGCATCCGCCACGGCTGTCGGTCGAACGTGATCGTTGCGGCGGGTGAATTCGCTGCGCTTGTCGTCCGGAAGGGCATCGAAACGCTTCTGCCAGTCCGCGTGCGCCGATGCGCCCTGCTTGCCGACATTGCGCCAGGCCTGCAGGATATCATCGGGTACCTCGAACGGGCCGTAATTCCAGTCCAGTGCCTTCTTGGCGCCTGCAAGTTCTTCCGCGCCGAGCGGTTCGCCGTGGGCCTTCGAGGTACCGGCGCGGGTTGGTGCGCCAAAGCCAATCTTGGTCTTGCAGGCGATCATCGATGGGCGGTCGGACGCCTGCGCTTGCTTGATCGCAGCGGCGATGGCGACCTGGTCGTGGCCATCGACATGCACGGCATTCCAGCCATGGGCTTTGAAGCGTGCGACCTGATCGACGCTGTCGGCAAGCGACAGCGGACCGTCGATGGAAATGCCGTTGTCGTCATAAAGGAAGATCAGCTTCGACAGCTTGAGATGACCGGCCATGGCCAGAGCTTCGTGGCTGACACCTTCCATCAGGTCACCATCGGAGCACAGCACGTAAGTGTAGTGATCGACGATATCGCCGTATTCGGCGGCCAGCATGCGCTCGGCAAGCGCGAAGCCAACGGAGGTGGCGATGCCCTGACCGAGCGGGCCGGTCGTGGTCTCGACGCCTGAGGTGTGGAAATTCTCGGGATGGCCGGGAGTCTTCGAATGCAGCTGACGGAAGTTCTTCAGCTGGTCGAGCGTCATCTCCTTGTTGCCCGTCAGATAGAGCAGGGCATAGAGGAGCATCGAGCCGTGGCCGGCCGAGAGGATGAAGCGATCGCGATCCGGCCACTTCGGATCGGCTGCGTCAAATTTAAGGAACTGTGTGAACAGCACGGTGGCGACGTCGGCGGCGCCCATCGGCAGCCCAGGGTGACCGGATTTGGCCTTTTCCACGCCGTCCATGGCGAGGGCACGAATCGCGTTGGCCATTTTCGAGTGATCAACCTGCGCCATGTCGGTTTCCGTCTAAATTGAAGGGAATGGAATATTCTGCGTCCGCAAGAGGGGCGGTCTGCAGCGAGATGTTGGGATCGCTTAGGAGAAACTGGTGGATAGCATCTGGGTTCCTGGGAGTCCAAGGTCTCCCGGACAGTTCTGGTCTGTGGATATCTACCGGCGGTTTTTGTCGGCTTTGCGGTGCATAGCTTTTAAGCTTTGTTGCGTCCGGCTCGCTTGCAACCTAAGTTTCAGGGCCTAAAGGCTTGCGGAGCCGTGGTTTTTGAGCTCCGGTCGCATCACACCCAAGGTCCCGCGTAACCCAGTATGATCGAACGACCCGCCCATCTCACAGCCTCCGATCCCGCCAATGGCGGTGCGGCCGATATCGACTCTGCCACGCGGCGGTTGATGGCAGCGCTGGATGCTCTGGAAAGTGCGGTCGAGCGCCGCCGTGAGGCGGATCGCGACGAGGACGAGCTGGCCACCCGCATTCAGGCGCTTGGCGCCGACCGGTCCCGGCTGGCGGATGAGCTTGATGGCACGCTGGTGAAATCGCGCCGGCTGGAGCGCGCCAATCGCGAGATCGCCGACAAGCTCGATACCGCCATCGGCACCATTCGCGCGGTGCTGGCGACTGACAACGCGCATGAGTAAAGCGAGATGAGCCACGTCAACGTTACGATCAATGGCCGGCAATATCGCATGGCCTGCGAGGAGGGGCAGGAGACCCGCCTGCTGCGGCTGGCGGAAAGTCTTGAATCCCGCGTCGAAAACCTGCGTGGCAAATTCGGTGAGATCGGCGATGCGCGGTTGACGGTGATGGCGGCGCTGACCATTGCCGACGAACTGGTCGATGCCAATCAGCAGATCCGTGCCCTGCAGGAAGAACTCGCCGCATTGCGCGATGTGCGCGTTGTCGCCGCAGATCGCGCACGGGCGACGCAGACGGCGGTTGCCGCGGCCCTGAATGCTGCGGCAGAGCGGATCGAGAAGACCACCCAGGTGCTCAACCGCACCATCGGCGGCGGCGTTGCTATTGGATAACGCAGGCTTTGATGCCAAGCGGGCACTGGCGCATCCGTCTCATAACCCCTACATTGCTCAGGCGAGGCTGCGTCGCGCGTCAGGAGCCATATATCCCCGGGGCCTTATCGATCCTTCAGGGAACTGTCCCTGACTAGGTCCGTGGACCTGGTCACATGGTGCCCACCTACTTTCGTAGGTGCTCCGGGATCGAGTGCTTCAACGGCCATCGTGGCTTCGCACTTTTACTTTTTTGATGGCTGTGGCCCTTGCATGGCGTTTGCCGTGCAATCTTAGCCTCGCTCGTCAAAGATGATCACGAAGACCGGTCCTGCGCTTCCGCAGGCTCTGCGGACAGCATATCGTGCGGCATGTCCGACACGCCGCCTACTCCGACAAAGATTGAGCTCCGCATCGCCGCGCTGGCACGCCGCACGGCGCTGAGCGAGGCCGAACGGTCGGCAGCAGCGCAGGCGATCGCAGCGCGGGGTCTGCCTTTCCCGGTCAGGGCCGGTAGCATCGTCGCCGGCTATTCTCCCATCCGCAGTGAGATCGATCCGATCCCGCTGATGCAGCATCTCGCCGCCCAGGGTGCGCGACTGGCGCTGCCGGTGATCATCGCCCGTGATGAGCCCCTGATGTTCCGGCTCTGGAGCCCGAGCGATGCGCTGGTGCGCGGCTCGCTTGGCATTCCGGAACCGGCACTGGAAGCGCCGCCACTGATCCCCGATATCCTGCTGGTACCACTCGCGGCATTCGACCGTGCCGGCCACCGCATTGGCTATGGCGCGGGGCATTACGATCGCACCTTCGCGCAACTGCACGCTATCAAGCCATTTATCGCCGTGGGCGTGGCCTTCGACACCCAGGAAATCGAGGCCATTCCCATGCAACCGCACGACGTGGCGCTAGATTATGTGCTAACCGAGACCCGGACGATCGATTTTCGGAGCATCTGACTTGCGTATTCTCTTCATCGGCGACGTGGTCGGCAAAACCGGCCGCGTGGTGATCCTCGAAAAACTGCCGGGCCTGATCCGCGACTGGAAACTCGATCTTGTCATCATCAATGGCGAGAACGCCGCCGGCGGCTTCGGTATCACCGAGACGATCTATAATGATCTTATCGACGCCGGCGCCGATGCGGTGACCCTCGGCAATCACGCCTGGAATCAGAAAGAGGCACTGGTCTTCATCGAACGCGCGCCGCGTCTGATCCGTCCATTGAACTTCCCGCGCCACACCCCGGGCCGTGGTGCTGCGCTGATCGACACCAAGAACGGTGCGCGTGCGCTGGTGATCAATGCCATGGGCCGCGTCTTCATGGAGCCGCTCAACGATCCGTTCAGCGCTGTCGGCAAGGAGATCGATGCCTGTCCGCTGGTGGAAGCCGCGGACGCCATTGTGGTGGATTTCCATGGCGAAGCCTCGAGCGAAAAGCAGGGCATGGGTTACTTCTGCGATGGCCGCGTGAGCCTCGTCGTCGGCACGCATACGCATGTCCCGACCGCTGATCATCAGATCCTCGCAGGCGGCACCGCCTACATGACCGATGCCGGCATGACCGGCGACTATGATTCCGTGATCGGCATGCAGAAGGAAGAGCCTGTCAGGCGCTTCACGACCGGCATTCCCTCCGGCCGTTTCGAGCCCGCCTTCGGCCCGGCGACCTTGTCGGGCGTTGCGGTCGAAACCGATGACAAGACCGGCCTCGCCTCGCGCATCGCGCCGGTGCGGCTCGGTGGCCGGCTGTCGCAGGCCGTGCCCGAGTTCTGGCTGACCTAGTTCGGCCTACTGCTCCGTCTGTTTGCGCAAATCCGCGACATCGCTTGCCGTGATCTGCGATCCCTTGCTGCCGAAGCGCGCGGTCACGTAATTCGCGACAGCCGCGATCTCCGTATCTGAATGGCTCTTGCCGAAAGCTGGCATCGAGAGTGCGCCTTGCGGCGTATGCCGCTTGGTGCCGGAGATCACGATCTGCGCGACGTTCGTCGCGCCGGGATCGTTAACGGCCCACGCGCCAGTCAGCGTGGCCATGGGCGAGAGTGCGCTCTCGCCTGTCCAGCCATGGCAGCTCACGCAGGCGCCCTGGAAGACCGTCTTGCCAAGCGCGTTCGCTGTCATGCCGTCCCTGTGCAAGGGCGGTGCGGGTGGCGCGAGTTTCGCGGGCAGATCAGGCGAGGGCAGCGCCGGCACTGTGCGCAGGAATGCGACCATCGCCTTGATATCCGTCGGCGCCATCTTGCTGAAACTGTGGTCCACCGCTTCGCCCATCGGCCCCGAAGCGGTGCCGTGACCCTTGGCATGCCCGATCGACAGATAGGAAACGACATCGTCGTCGCTCCAGCTGCCAAGGCCTGTCGTCTTGTCCGAGGTGATATTGAAGGCCCGCCATCCGGCGGTCAGGGCGCCAGCGAATTTCTTACGGTTGTCGAGCGCGAAGCCGAGATTGCGCGGCGTGTGGCATTCGCCGCAATGCGCCAGCGCCTCGACGAGATAGGCGCCCCTGTTCCATTCCGGGCTTTGCGACGTATCGGGTTCGAAGCGCGTATCGGGATTGAACAATGCTGACCAGAACGTCATTGCCCAGCGCTGATTGAACGGAAAGGCAAGCGTATTCTCAGGCGGTGCTGCGCGCACCGGTGCGAGGCTGAAGAGATAGGCCTTGACCGCGAGCGTGTCCGCATCGGTCATGTAAGTGTAGGACGTATAGGGCATCGCCGGATAGAGCCGGGCGCCGTCGTGGCGCTTGCCGCTTCGAACGGCGTCGAGAAACTGCTGATCGGTGTAGTTGCCGATGCCTGTCTCCTTGTCCGGCGTGATGTTGGTCGAATACAGCGTGCCGAACGGCAGTTTGAATGCGAAGCCGCCGGCATATTCCTTGCCGCCGGGCGCAGTGTGGCAGACCATGCAATCCGCCGCACGCGCGAGATATTCGCCGCGCTCGATCAGGCTGGCATTGGCCATGTTGGCGGGAACGCCGGTCGGATTGGGGCCCTTGTAGTCCGCCAGCGCCACTTTCGGCCCACCAGAGAACGCCATCGGTCCGGGACCGCGCACATAGAGCGCGGCGCCGGCTGCAGCCACGACACCGATCACAATGACGCTGCCGAGAATGCGACGTGCGGCGGGCGTCATGACTTCTTCCTCTCGGCGATCGCATCACGGTCGATCGGCATCCTGCGCAACGCAACGCCAGTCGCGGCATAGATCGCATTGCGCAGTGCCGGCGGGCCACCGATCACGCCGCACTCGCCTATGCCGCCGGGCGCTTCGCCGCTCTTGATGAGGTGGACATTGATTTTCGGCATCTGGTCGATCCGAAGCATGCGATAGTCGTGGAAATTGGACTGCTGCACACGTCCCTTCTCGATGGTGATGTCGCCATAGAGCGCGGCGGTGAGGCCGAACACGATGCCGCCTTCGATCTGCGCCACGATGGTGTCGGGATTGACAGCGATGCCGGTGTCGACCGCCACGTTGACCTGACGCAGACGGATCTCGCCCTGAGAATCCACCTCCGCTTCGACCACAGTCGCGATCGAAGTATCGAAGGTGGGCTGGATGCTCACGCCGCGTCCGACGCGCGCTGGCAGCGGCTGACCCCAGTTGGCCTTCTCCGCCGCGAGATTGAGGGCCGCCAGCATCCGCGGCGTCTTGCCGAGCAATTCACGCCGGAACGCGACGGGATCCTTGCCAGCCTTGCGAGCGAGCTCATCCATGAAGCTCTCGATCGCGAACACGTTGTTGTTCGGGCCGACGCCGCGCCAGAAGCCCGTCGGCACCGCCGGCGGTTCGACACGGACATATTCACACTGGAAATGCGGGAAGTCGTAGGGCTGGTCCGCAGCACTATCGATGGCGTCGATGTCGATGCCCTTCTGGAACGCAGGCGGCAGCCAGCGCGCGATCACGGCCGAGCCTGCGATCTTGTACTTGAAGCCGACCACTTTGCCGTTGGATAGTGTCGCTGAAATGTTGTCGCGATAGACGGGGCGATAAATGTCGTGCTGGATGTCCTCTTCGCGGGTCCACACCACCTTGACCGGTCCATTGACCTGTTTGGCGATGCGCACCGCCGCCACGACCATGTCGGGCTCAAGCCTGCGGCCGAAGCCGCCGCCAATCATGTGCTGATTTACTGTGACCTTGTCGATCGGCAGGCCCGCGGCCTTGGCGGCTTCGGATTGCACCCGCGACATGATCTGCGTGCCCGTCCAGACCTCGCAGGAATCTCCCTTGAAGTGCACCGTGCAATTCAAGGGCTCCATGGTCGCATGCGCGAGGAACGGCATCTCGTAGGACGCGTCGATCCGTTCGCCGGTGGCGAGACCCTTGGCGATGTCGCCAACGGATTTGGCGATCACGCCGTCCGTTTCGCTGGCCGTGCGCAAATGCGCCCAGATGTCCTTCGAACTGATCTTGGCGTTGGGCCCTTCGTCCCAGGTGATGTCGAGCGCTTCGAGCCCGGACCTGGCGGCCCACATGTGATCGCCGACCACGGCCACGAGGTCGTCGAGCACCACGATCTGCCGCACGCCCGGAATTTTCTTCGCCGCGCGGTCATCGACCTTGGCAACTTTGCCGCCGAACACAGGGCATTGCGCAAGCGTCGCGAATGTCATGCCCGGCACCATCGCGTCGATGCCGTAGATCGTCTTGCCGTTGACCTTGTCCGGCGTGTCGAAGCGCTTCAGCGGCTTGCCGATCACCGAGAAGTCTTTCGGGTCCTTGAGCGCGACCTCTTTCGGCGGCGTGAGTTTGCCGGCGGCGTCGCACAACTCGCCATAGGACAGTTTGCGCCCGCTGGCCGCATGCATCACTTGCCCGTTTGATGCCGTGCAGCTCGCAGGTTCGACCTGCCACTGTTCAGCTGCGGCTTGCACCAGCATCGCACGCGCGGTTGCACCGGCATTGCGCAGTGGTTTCCAGAATGCGCGCACCGAAGTCGATCCGCCGGTCGCCTGGATGATGAAAATTGGATTGCCGTAGAGCTTGTCGCTGGGCGGCGCATGTTCCAGCGTGATCTGCGCATAGTCGGCGTCGAGCTCTTCGGCGAGGATCATGGCGATGGCGGTATAGATGCCTTGCCCCATCTCGACTTGCGGCATCACCAGTGTCGTCTTGCCGGTAGTGTCGATGCGGATGAAGGCGTTGGGGGCGAATTTGCCCTCCGTCGTATCGGGAGGTTGCGTCGGCTCATTGGCCGCGCGGACCGGAAGCTGGAAGGCGAACATAAAGCCGCCGGCAAAGGCGCCAGCGAGCAGATTGCGCCGTGACAGGCCAGAAGGCTTGTTTGCAGGACTGGCCGCAACAAGCATGTTGTCTGCAAGTTTCATGGCCGACTCTTAGGTTTGCCGTTCGGAGGCAGCATGCTTGATGGCTTCACGCACCCGGACATAGGTGCCGCAGCGACAGATATTTCCGGCCATGGCGGCATCGATGTCAGAATCGTCGGGGGTCGGCGTAGAAGCGAGGAGCGCCGCCGCTGACATGATCTGTCCAGATTGGCAGTAGCCGCATTGAATGACTTCGAGATCGAGCCAGGCTTTCTGCACCTTGGCGCCGACCGGTGTGGTGCCGACACCTTCGATTGTGGTGATGGCGCGTCCGCTCGCCGCACTGACCGGCAGCAGACAGGAGCGCACGGCCTTGCCGTCGATATGCACGGTGCATGCTCCGCATAGCGCAACGCCGCAGCCGAATTTCGTGCCGGTCATGCCGAGAATATCGCGCAGCACCCAGAGCAGAGGCATGTCCTCTGGTGCGTCGAAGGTTTTCTGCTCGCCGTTGATATTGAGATTTGCCACAGTGAGACCCCCGTTTGCTCGACTCGATGATGCAATGGCGAATGGTTCGTCATCGACCAACGACGGTACTATAGGCGTACGGTCATCATTTCAAAAGCAGCAATAAGATGCAGCAGGACTATACATTGGTTTGTATGTCGCGCGAGCGCGTCTGTCGGATAAATCGCGGTAAAATCTGCGCGACGTCATCCGACGCCCTCTTCGTGGGCGTCGGATGACTTTTATTCAAAAGAATATTGCGGTTGCGTTAGGCTCGGCCTGCCCGAAAAACGGCACGTGATCTGCCGACTGTGGGGCTAGTACCGCTCCGGCACATACATTTCGGCTGGCACCGGCGTGCGGTGATAGTCCGGATTGCGCATGCGTGCAGGCAGGACCACAGGCGGATGCTCGACCTCCTGATAGGGAAGCTGTTCGAGCAGATGCGCGATGCAGTTCAGGCGGGCCTTCTTCTTGTCGACGGCCTGCACCACATGCCACGGGGCTTCCGGAATATGCGTATGCTCGAGCATCGCTTCCTTTGCCTTGGTGTATTGCTCCCAGCGGGTGCGCGCCTCGACATCCATCGGGCTGAGCTTCCACTGTTTGAGCGGATCGGCGATGCGCATCGAGAAGCGCAGGTGCTGCGCTTCATCGGTGATCGAGAACCAGTATTTGACCAGGATGATGCCCGAGCGCACCAGCATGCGTTCGAATTCCGGCACCGAGCGGAAGAATTCCTCCACGTCATCTTCGGTGCAGAAACCCATCACGCGCTCGACGCCGGCGCGGTTGTACCAGCTACGATCGAACAGCACGATCTCGCCGCCGGCGGGGAGGTGCGAGACGTAACGCTGGAAGTACCATTGGGTGCGTTCGCGCTCATTCGGCGCGGGGAGTGCGGCAACGCGGCAGACGCGTGGATTGAGCCGCTGGGTGATCCGCTTGATGACGCCACCCTTGCCAGCGGAATCGCGACCCTCGAAGATCACCACGACCTTGAGCTTGTTCTGCTGCACCCAGCTCTGCAACTTCACCAATTCGCCCTGCAGGCGGAACAGTTCCTTGAAATAGAGGCGTCGCTCGATGGTCTCCGCCGGGCTGTGGTCGGACATTTCGTTGGTCAGGGCGTCGAGACGATCGTCATCGATCTCGAGCTCGAGTTCTTCGTCGAAGCCGTCCAGCATCTCCGCACGAATGCGGTCGTGGATTGCTTGCGCGTCGTCGAGGGAATGTTCGGTCATGGCAGCTCCGCTTGTATCGAATGGGTTCACGGTTATGGACCGATGCAAATGTCAGCGGTGTGACACGGCCCCCCAGGCCCGGGGCGAATGGACAAATGGCCCCAATGGGTCTCGCCGCCGCTGTCCATGCAAGACGGGGTACCGCAAGCCGAAATTCAACTACGCGTGATTGGCGCTACCTTGAGAGCCAAGCGTGCGCATCTGAGGTCGCGGGGCTCGTTGACCAAGGAAAATGTGATGAATAAATTCATTCTGTTGGGCGCCGCTTTAATGATCGCCGGCACTGCGAGCTGGACCGCGCAGGCCAAGGACGGGCATAGCGCTGCCAGCAAGCATCGACGGATCATGTCCTCTCACGCGCGGTATGAGGGAAGCGCCCCCGTAACGGTCTATCGCGGATTTGGTGCCGGCCCCGGTTCATATGGATACAGCGCGCCATATGGATATGGCGGCGGTTCATACGGCGGAGATGACAATGCGGAAGGCCGAACGAGCGGCGGCTAGGACGCCTTGGCAGTTTCGGCTGCTAGCCCACTCTCAGACGGAATAGGCGGCGCTGCGCCAGGTCTCAGGTGGCAGCGCAGCGCCGTGTGCAAACTCATCATAACTTGTACGCCGTGCGGAAGCCGCCCCAATGGCGTCCCTGTATGCGCACAGGCACGTCGATCTCGCGCATCATCACGGTCTGACCGTTGCCCATGTCGCGGGCATAACTTTGGATCAGGTAGGAACGTGTATTGCGACCGGCGGCCAATCCAGCCGGATCGTTGAAGATGCGGCGATTGCGGCAGTTGGCCGTGTTCCAGGGGACATCACCCGGGCGCTGCGGCTTGGAATAGATGCTGTTATGCACCGGTAGATAGCCGTTGCGGTCGATCATGGCGCAGAACGCCATGCGGCTGTCCTTGGCGAGAAATGCATCCTGGAATTCGGGGAGTGCGCGGTCGGCCCAGCCGAGAATCTTTGTCCGGTACTGTACCGGATTGGAGCCGGGGATCTCGACGTAGTTGTCGTCGAACATGTCGTCGATGCTGATAGCGCCGGATGCAATACCGTCGGCAAAGATCTTGTTGAGCACGGCGCCGGCATCGATGGCGCGGGTGACGAATTCGGTGTTCTCGTCATGGATCGCCCAAAGCCGGTCTTCGATCCGGCTGATGAGAGCCCCGTCGGGCGCGACGAACAGTGCCTGTGCGCCGGCGGGGGAATGTTCGGCAATGCGCAGGCGGCAGGGGCCGACCTCGCTGAGTTCAGCAGCAACGATGTCGTGCAACGGAAGCCGGTTCGCGTCCGGTCCGCCGATGAGAATGCCGTCCATCGAGATTTCATAGACCGGCGCGCTGATCTGGCCGCCGCGCGCCTGAAAAGCGACATTGAGGTGACATGGCAGCTTTTCGCGCCGTCGCTCGTCTTCGCGCTCGCTCTGTTTGAGCAGCACCGCGCAACGCGACTTCAGCCGTGAGGCAAACATCGTCACAGCCTGGCCAGCCTGCGCGACGTGCTCGCCATGGGCAGCCGCTTCCTTCGCAGCGCTATCGATTTCCGCGGCACTGTTCCCAACCGAGACGATGAATTGCGAGGCGGTGGCGGCGTTATGCGACATCTCGCTGGTCGTTGCGTTCTGCTCGGCGACCGCGCCGTTGACATTGGCAAAGACCGGACGGATCGCGTCGATGGCGGTGGAGATGCGATGCACGGCGTCGACCGAACTCGCAGCGTCGCGCTGCAGGGTGTCGATCTTCTTCCTGATCTCTTCGGTGGCGTTCTGTGTTTGCACCGCGAGCGCCTTGACCTCGGTGGCGACGACCGAGAAGCCGCGGCCTGCAGCGCCTGCGCGTGCCGCCTCGATGGTCGCGTTCAGTGCCAGCATCGTTGTCTGGCGGGCGATCTGCGCGATCAGCTCCAACACATTGCTGATTGCAGCGGAGGAGTCGCGCAGCCGGTCCACATTGGCGCTGGCTTCATGGGCGGCGGCGCCGGCCTCGTCCGCGAGCCGGCTGGCATCGCGCACCTGGGCGCCGATACCCTCGGCCGAGTGGGTGAATTTGTCGGCGGCCTGCGCAAAGGTGGTGGCGGTGGATTGCGCGGCGCTGCTGCGGTCGGCCAGCACATCGGTGCGCGCGCGGATGGCGGAGAGGGTGGTGGCGGTCGATTCGGCGCCGCCGGCCACCGAAGTTGCCGCTCGCTCGAGCTGGCGGATAAGCGCGCCCAGCTCGAGTTCCAGCAACTCAAGGATGTCCCGAGCGGTATCTGGTTCAGGATGCTGCGGTGCCACAGAAGGTGCTGTGTTTTCAGCAATCATCACCACTTCAGCCGCTTCCGGCTGCCGCTTGCGGAATAGTCCAAACGCCATCGGTGACCCCAACGAATACAATCTATGCGGGTAACCTTGCACCTCGGCGTGAAGTGATGGTTAAGGTCGGTCGCGGTATTGCGAAGATCTGCTGGATTCGGCTGCAAATTTTTGATTTTGCCGATTTCGCGGCCTATAACCCCGCGCCGCAGCCCTAACTACCCTGACGCTTCAAGAGAGACCGCATGGCCGGACATTCCCAATTCAAGAACATCATGCACCGCAAGGGCCGGCAGGATGCCCAGAAGTCCAAGCTGTTCAGCAAGCTGGCGCGCGAAATCACCGTCGCTGCCAAGATGGGGACGCCCGACCCGTCGATGAATGCCCGGCTGCGCTCCGCCGTGATCGCCGCGCGGCAGGAGAACATGCCGCGTGACAATATCGAGCGTGCCATCAAGAAGGCGATCGGCAGCGATGGCGAGAACTACGATGAAATCCGCTACGAGGGCTACGGCCCCGGCGGCGTCGCCGTCATCGTCGAGGCGCTGACCGACAACCGCAATCGCGCCGCGTCCGACATCCGTTCCTACTTCACCAAATCGGGCGGCAATCTCGGCGAAACCGGCTCAGTTTCCTTCATGTTCGACCATGTCGGCGTGATCGAATATGACGCCGACAAGGCCTCTGCCGACGACATGCTCGAAGCTGCCATCGAGGCCGGCGCGGATGACGTGGTGTCGGGCGAGGGCGGCCACGAGGTCTACGCGTCGCAGGAGACGTTCCGCGAGGTTGCCAAGGGACTGGAAGCCAAGTTCGGCGAAGCTCGCAAGGCGGCAGTGATCTGGAAGCCGCAGAACACGCTCTCGGTCGATGACGAGACGGGCGAAAAGCTGATCAAGCTGATGGACCTGTTGAACGAGCATGACGACGTGCAGAACGTCTATGCCAACTTCGAGGTGTCCGACGCGCTGATGGCCAAGATGGGCGGCTGAGCAGGGGCTCAGCTTCCCTCTCTTTCCTTTGGGACGGCTTCGCGTTTCTATTTCGTTCCCTGCCGTCCGGCGTTATCCCTGTGGGATGACAAACCCTCCGATTCGCCCTCCTGTCCGTATCATCGGCATCGATCCGGGCCTGCGTCGCACCGGTTGGGGCGTGATCGAGATCGACGGCAACCGGCTGACCTATATCGGCTGCGGTTCGGTGGAACCGCCGGACAATCTGCCGCTGGCGAGCCGGCTGCTCGGCATTCATGAAGGTCTCGCCAAGATCCTCGGCGACTTCCAACCGGCCGAAGCTGCGGTCGAACAGACCTTCGTCAACAAGGATGGCGTCGCGACGCTGAAGCTCGGCCAGGCGCGCGGTATCGCCATGATGACGCCGGCGATGTTTGGCATTGCCGTCGCCGAATACGCGCCCAATCAGGTGAAGAAGACCGTGGTCGGCGCCGGCCACGCCGACAAGAACCAGATCCAGATGATGCTGAAGATCCTGCTGCCGAAGGCTGAGCCGAAATCCGCCGATGCGGCCGACGCGCTGGCCATCGCCATCACCCATGCGCATCACCGTCAGAGCACGGCACTGCGCCTCAAGGTCGTCGGCGCGTGATCGGCAAGCTCAAAGGCCTGATCGACAGCTATGGCGAGGACTATGTGATCCTCGATGTACAGGGCGTCGGTTATCAGGTGCATTGTTCCGCTCGCACGCTGCAGGCACTGCCGCAGGCGGGCGAAGCTGCGGTGCTCTCCATCGAAACCTATGTCCGCGAAGACCAGATCAAGCTGTTCGGATTCCGCAGCGATATGGAGCGCGAATGGTTTCGCCTGCTGCAGACCGTGCAGGGCGTCGGCGCCAAGGTCGCGCTTGCCGTGCTCAGCACGCTGCCGCCGGCCGACCTCGCCAATGCCATCGCGCTGCGCGACAAGACGGCCGTGGCGCGCACGCCGGGCGTCGGTCCTAAAGTGGCCGAACGCATCGTCAGCGAATTGAAGGACAAGGCGCCGGCCTTTGCGTCCGTGGATCCGGTGGTCGCGCAACTCGCCGGCGCGATGGACGACAACCGCGCACCAGGCGCCGTCAGGGATGCGATCTCCGCGCTGGTCAATCTCGGCTATGGCCAGCCACAGGCGGCGGCCGCGGTCGCAGCCGCGTCGCGCAGCGCAGGCGAGGGCGCGGAAACGGCGCAACTGATCAAGCTCGGGCTGAAGGAATTGGCGAAGTGAGCCTTGCCAGAATCGCCCGCGTGATCGGCATTATCGCGATCTTCGGTGTTGTCCGTTCGCTATCGGTGGCTGCACTTGTGTCGTTGCTTGTGGTCGGTCTGGGTGCGTCGATCCTGCAATTGATCTTCTCTGTCGCCGATCTCGATGGTTTCAGATCGCTTGTCTCGATTGCACTTTGGCTGCTGGCATTTGCTACTGCATTGGCGGCGCTGCTGCCGTCGCTCGGTGCCGGCGTCGTCTTCGCGCTGTCGGCCGTCTATGCCGGGCAAAACGCGATCTGGATGGCGTGGCTCGCTGCGGCCGTCGGCATTGCCGGCTTCATCGGTTTTGGAATGTTCGTTCAGCCCTCGGAATCGTCGGCAGTGATTTTGCCCGGCGTTCGATCGCTCACGCAAGCGCTGTCGCTGTCCGCATTGCTCGCGGGCATTGCCGTGATTCCAGCCAGCCTGTGCTGGTGGTTCGCGCGGCCGTTGCACCGTGGTAACGTCGCATCATGAATACGCCACCCGATCGCATGGTTACACCTGAGCGCCGCTCCGACGATGTCGGCGACACCACGCTGCGCCCGCAGTCGCTGGCCGATTTCGTCGGCCAGGCACAGGCGCGCGCGAATTTGCAGATCTTCATCGATGCCGCCCGCAAGCGCGGCGAGGCGCTGGATCACACATTGTTTGTGGGGCCGCCCGGCCTCGGCAAGACCACGCTGGCGCAGATCGTGGCGCGCGAGCTCGGCGTCGGATTTCGCGCGACATCCGGTCCCGTCATCGCCAAGGCCGGCGATCTCGCGGCATTGCTGACCAATCTCGAAGAGCGCGATGTGCTGTTCATCGACGAGATCCACCGTCTCAGCCCTGCAGTAGAGGAAGTGCTCTATCCCGCGATGGAGGATTTCCAGCTCGATCTCATCATCGGCGAAGGCCCTGCGGCACGCTCGGTGAAAATCGAATTGTCGAAATTCACGCTGGTCGGCGCGACCACCCGTGCGGGTCTGCTGACCAATCCGCTGCGCGATCGTTTCGGCATTCCGCTGCGGCTGAATTTCTACACGATCGACGAGCTCGAAAAGATCGTCACCCGCGGTGCCCGCGTGCTGGACATCGGCATGACCCCTGAAGGCTCTAACGAGATTGCGCGCCGCGCCCGCGGCACGCCGCGCATCGCCGGGCGTCTGTTGCGCCGTGTGCGTGACTTTGCCTCCGCTGCGGATGCGTCAGCGATCGATCGCAAAATCGCCGACCACGCGCTGTCCGCATTGGAAGTTGACAGTGCGGGTCTCGATGCGATGGATCGCCGCTATCTCACCACCATCGCCATGAACTATGCTGGTGGCCCCGTTGGTGTCGAGACCATGGCGGCCGCGCTGTCCGAGCCGCGTGATGCCATCGAGGACATCATCGAGCCCTATCTGATCCAGTGCGGCTATCTGCAGCGCACCCCGCGCGGCCGGCTGCTCACCTCGCATGCGTTCAAGCATCTCGGACTGAGTGAGCCGAAACGGGATGAGAGCCAGATCGGATTGTTCGGTTCGGGCGACGAGGAGTAGTTCGCAATGACTGACAAGATCATCGGCGTCGTCGCTGCGCTGATCCGCGATGACGCAGGGCGCATGCTGGTGGTGCGAAAGCGTGGCACCGAGGCCTTCATGCAGCCGGGTGGCAAGCGCGATGCAGGCGAGGACGATCTGGCCGCGCTGGAGCGCGAGATCAGCGAGGAGCTCGGCTGCCGGATGGTGCCGGGCTCGGCGCAGGCGCTCGGCCAGTTCAACAGCGTTGCCGCGAATGAACCGGGATGGCAGGTGCAGGCCAGTGTTTATGCGGTGAAGGTGGATGGAGCGATCGCGCCCCAGGCCGAGATCGCCGAAGCGATTTGGATCAATCCAACTGCGCCTGAGGCTATCGTCCTGGCGCCATTGACGCGTGATCACGTGCTGCCACTCGCAGCTCACGGCCTTTCGTTATGACCGGTTCTACGACCTTCCATCTCGACGGCGCCATCGCCGACGGCCTGCATCGCATGCAGGTGCGGCGCCATGGCCTTTGTGGGGTCTTTTAAGAGCCAAGAGATCGAAGGCGTGCTCGGACGCCGGCTTCGCGAGCGCTTTGATCTCGTCCTTAGCACAAGCTCGGGCGCAATCGTCGCCGCGCGGATCAGCCTTGCCCAACATTGGCGGCCGCTAGGCCTGAACCGTCGATGCGGCGATCTCGTCCAGTACTTCGGTCAATCGGTCTACGGCCCAATCCACCTGTGACTTGTCGATAATCAAGGGGGGCGCAAAGCGTATCGTGTTCCGGTGAGTATCTTTGGTCAGCACTCCTGCCTGAAGCAAGCGGTTGATCACCGTACCGGCACTTGCCATGTTGCGGTGTAACTCGACCCCCGCAAACAAGCCGCGACCGCGTACCTCGCGAATGATCGGATTTTTGATCGCAGAGAGCCGATCGAGGAGATGCGCGCCGACAGTCGCGGCACGTTCAATCAATCGCTCGTCGATCAGTGTGTCGAGGGCGGCTAATCCAACCGCTGATGCAATCGGGTTGCCTCCGAACGTGCTGCCGTGGTCACCGGGAGTGAAAACCTGCATGACCTCGCGACGGGCGAGGAAAAGCGAAACCGGCAACATCCCGCCACCGAGCGCCTTGCCGAGCATCAGACCGTCGGGTGTTACTCCTTCATGCTGACACGCGAGCAGACGTCCGGTGCGTCCCAGACCGCTCTGGATCTCGTCGCACAGCAGCAGCACGTTGTTCGCCTTGCAAATGCGCGCGACCTCAGCGAGATATCCAGGGGGCGGCACATTGATCCCGCCTTCGCCTTGAATTGGTTCGACCAAAAAGGCCGCGGTGTCAGGGGTAATGGCCGCGGCGAGCGCCGGCGCATCGCCGAACGGCACGCATGTGAAGCCAGGCGGGAACGGCCCGAAGCCGTCGCGATATTGGGCTTGCGAAGAAAAGCCGACGATCGAGATGGTGCGGCCGTGGAAATTTCCTTCTGCGACAATGATTTCGGCCCGGTCAGTCGGCACTCCCTTGACCCTGTAGGCCCATTTACGTGCCGCCTTGAGCGCCGTCTCGACGGCTTCCGCGCCGCTGTTCATCGGCAACGCGGCGTCCATGCCGGTAAGTGCACAGGCCTTGGCGAGGAAAGGCCCCAGCCGATCGCTGAAATAAGCGCGTGAGATCGTGTCCAGGCGCTGTGCCTGTTCTGTCAGCGCCTTGACGAGGCGCGGATGGCAATGGCCGAAGCTTGCCGCCGAATACGCTCCCATCATGTCGATGTAGCGTCTGCCAGCCTCGTCCCACACGTAGACTCCAGCCCCGCGGACGATCGTGACCGGCAATGGTGCATAGTTTCCTGCACCAAAACGGGCTTCAAGACCGGCGAAATCGGTCATGACAAGCGCTCTCCCGATTGGGCGCGCCTAAGGCGATGCGCGCCTCAGTTCTGATGTAGGAAGGCCGACGCAGAAAAAACAGGTGCGAGGGCTCACGACAGGCACCGCCACCTCTCCCGTTCTGCTATAATCCGTTCATGACGATCGGGATTACCGGGCCCGAACGGAAGACGCCAGGGCGAAACGCCGTGGTCGGGGTGATTGTGACTGCCATCTTCTCCGGAATTTGCCTGATCCTTCTCGCGATTGTCGGCGACTTCCTGGTCGACTGGATGTGGTTCTCCGCGGTCGGCTATTCGCAGGTTTTCTGGACATCGATCGGCGCGAAAGCCGCAGTCTTTTCCGTCGTCTTTGCGGCAACTGCCGTCATTGCGTGGGCGAATGCCCGGCTGGCACTTTTTCTTGTCCGACGGCGGCGAGGCCGGCTTCCCGTCGACTTCGATTGGAAGCTCGCGGCCACCGCGGTGCCGCCCGATCCGTTCGAATTCATGCGCGATCGGTTGCCATGGCGCCTTGCCATCGCTGGCGGCGCCGGATTCCTCGCTCTGCTTGTTGCATGGGAGGAGGTCGGCAACTGGAGCATCATTCTGCAGTTCCTCTATCAGGTGCCATATGGCGCGAATGATCCGCTGTATGACAAGGATATTGGATTCTATCTGTTCTCTCTGCCCGCCTATATCGGCATCAAGAATTGGGCATTGCTAACGCTGTTCATGAGCGCACTTCTCGCCGCAGTGATCTATTGGCTGCATGGTCAGATCGAATACCAGGTCCAGCGGTGGTCGATATCACCGCCAGCGGTTGCTCACGGCTCGGCGCTGCTCGGCTTGCTCTTTGTGGTGAAGGCATGGTCCTACGGACTCGACCGTTATTTGCTCCTCTACGGAGACAATGGCGTAGTGGTTGGCGCGAGCTACACCGATGTCCACGTTCAGCTACCCGTTCTCTGGTTGCTGATCGGGCTGTCGATCGTTGCGGCATGCGCCGCGTGGGCGAACCTGTGGGCGCGTACCTACTGGCTCCCCACTGCCGCGACGTTGCTCGTCTTCGGGGGCGCTTTCCTGCTGTCCGGCGTGATCCCGATGCTGTTTCAGCGGTTGTACGTGAAACCAAACGAACTGGAACTGGAGCGGCCCTACATCGAACGCAGCATCCGCCTGACCAGGGAAGCCTATAATCTCGACAAGATCGCCGCCAAGCCCTTTCCTGCCGAACAGGACCTTACCTTCGCGACACTCGAGGCCAACAAGGCGACCATCGAGAACATCAGATTGTGGGACGGGCAGCCGCTGGCGGATACCTACGCCCAGCTGCAGGAGATACGCACCTATTACAAATTAAGTGACCTGGATGTCGACCGCTACTGGCTTCGCGGCACCTACCAGAGCGTGATGCTCTCGGCACGCGAGCTCAGATCCTCACTGCTGCCGCCGAACGCCCAGACGTGGGTCAACCTCCACCTGCTGTTCACCCATGGCAATGGAGCGGTGATGAGCCCGGTAATGCACAAGAGCGCTGAAGGGCTCCCGCTGCTTTACCTGCGGGATATTCCTCCCGTTGCGGACGGCGGCCCCGAAATCCGCGAACCGCGCATTTATTATGGACAAGAGGAGAGCAACTACGTAGTCGTCAGGACGACCACGCCGGAATTCGACTATCCGAAGGGGAGTGAAAACGCATACACGGTCTACGACGGTGCCGGTGGCGTACCGCTGACGGGTATGGTGCGAAAAATCATCTTCGCTCACCACTTCAACGACATGAACCTGCTGCTCTCCAGCTACATCACCGACCACAGCCGGATCATGATCCGGCGCAATATCGGGGAACGGCTACGCACGATCGCCCCGTTCCTCAGCCTCGACCACGATCCCTATCTGGTCATCAGCGAGGGGCGGATGTTCTGGATCCAGGACGCCTATACAACCAGTAACTATTTCCCCTCTGCGCAGCCTGCGCCCGGCCGCAATCTGAACTACATCCGCAATTCCGTGAAGGCCGTCGTCGACGCCTATAACGGCAGTGTCGACTTTTATCTGATGGACCAGGCGGACCCGATCGCGGCCACCTACCAGCGAATCTTTCCGGGGCTTTTCAAGTCGTTTGCGGCAATGCCGTCCGATCTGCAAAAGCACATTCGCTATCCCGAGGACCTCTTCCTGATTCAGGCGCAGCTTTACCAGACCTATCACATGGCATCTGCCGACGTTTTCTATAACCGGGAGGATCTTTGGCAGTTTCCGCGCCAGCCGGCCAGCGATGGCGTCGCGCCGATGGTCCCTTACTACATTGTGATGCGGCTGCCCGGAGAAACCCAGGCCGAGTTCTTTATCATGATCCCCATGGTGCCAAGCCGACGCGACAATATGATCGCATGGCTGGCAGCGCGCTGCGACGCTCCTGACTATGGAAAATTGATCGTCTACGAATTTCCCAAGGAGAAGCTCGTCTACGGACCGTTCCAGATCGAGGCGCGCATTCATCAGAACACGGAGATCTCCCAGCAAATATCGTTGTGGAACCAGATGGGTTCACGGGTGATCCGCGGAAACCTGCTGGTGATCCCGATCGAGAATTCGATCCTGTACGTGTCGCCGCTGTACCTGCGCGCGGTCCACGGACACTTGCCGGAACTCAAGCGCGTGATCGCCGCCTACGGCGAGCATGTCGTCATGAAAGAGACGCTTGCCGAGGCCTTGTCCGCGCTCTTCATCGAAACTAACGCGTCGCCGACATCGCTGGGTGCTGCGACGGAAATGCCACGTGCGAGCCCTGCGGAAAATAGGGCGCAGGAGGCGCTTGATCGCTATAACGAGGCAATGAAGCTGTTGAGGTCTGGGGATTGGGCAGGCTTCGGCACGCAGATCGACGCGATGCGCGGTCTTTTGGAGAAAATGAGCCGGGAATCGGCCGGACACTGACCAACGCCGGCTGATTGTCATTCGACAAAGAGGTGCGCGTTCCCGCAACCAAGATTCCAGGTGCATCCCAAGCAAGGTTCAAGCCCAAAGCGATTGTCGCTTGCTGAGGAAGGTGCCTCCGTGCAAGACGATTACTCCCCGGAGTGTGATAAGAGGAATCTCCCTGTGACAGCCTCTCTTGATGGCGAAATTCGCGACGGTCGTCATCATATGCGGGTCCGCGTTTATTTCGAAGATACTGACGCCGGCCAGATTGTTTATCACGCAAACTTTCTGCGTTTCATGGAACGCGGCAGAACGAATTACTTGCGTTTGCTCGGAACGAGTCAACAAGAGCTGCTGAAAGAAGCGCGAGAGGATACGCCCGGCTTTGCCTTCGTTGTTCGTTCGATGAAAATTGATTTTCTAAAACCGGCAGTCCTGGACGATCTGCTTGACGTCGTCACGGTTCCACAAGAGGTGAGGGGCGCCTCGATCATGCTGGGTCAGGAAGTGCGCCGCGGCGATGAGTTGCTGCTTGAGGCCAAGGTCAAGGTGGCCTTTGTCTCCGGCGGCCGCGCCAAGCCGATCCCGAAAGCGCTGCGGATTGCCATGAAGGCCGATCAGATTTAGCAATCGCCCCATAGGTGAAACGGCATCGACTCCGCATGCGGCAGGGCTACAATCCCTGCAACATCGCAAAGCCGAGGGTCCCATGTCGCGTCCACCGTTTCCGCCCTTCACCCGAGAGACCGCCGCCCAGAAGGCCCGCATGGCCGAGGACGCCTGGAATTCACGCGATCCGGTGAAAGTGTCGCTCGCCTATACCGAGGACTCGACCTGGCGCAATCGCGGCGAGTTCTTTCAGGGGCGCCCGGCGATCGTCGAATTCCTCACCCGTAAATGGGCGAAGGAGCACGAATATCGGCTGATCAAGGATTTGTGGGCGTTCGACGGCAATCACATTGCCGTGCGCTTTCAATATGAATGGCACGATGACGCCGGCAACTGGCATCGCTCCTATGGCAATGAGCAATGGGAGTTTGACGAGGCCGGCCTGATGCGCCGCCGCGAGGCGAGCATCAACGATGTGGCCATTGCTGAGAAGGATCGCCGTTTCCTGTGGCCGGCGCCGGGGCCGCGTCCGGCCGATGTGCCGGGTCTCGGCACCGACCCGTTCTAACTAAAGCGAACCGCTATCGACCACGAATTCGACGCGCTCGGCGACGAAGCGCGAATGCGTAGCGCTGAGCGGCGTGCCGTCGGCATCCACATCGATGGAATCGACAATCAAGATCGGACGCCCGAGGGCGACACCAAGCCGTGTCGCATCGGTCGCGTCGATGATCCCCGCGGTGACCTTCGTCGAGGCGCGGCGATAGTCCTTGATGCCGTAATGCGCCAGGGCCTTGGTCATCGAGCGCACGCGCTCATAGACCTTGCCGAAATTGGGAAAGCGTTCGGCCGACAGCCAGTTGGTGCCGACGCAGATCGGCGTCTTGTCCGCCAACCGCAAGGCTTCAATGCGGATCAGCGGAGCGCCGGCTTTGAGGCCAAGCTGCCTTGCGAGATCGCGTGTTGCCACATCGTCCCAGGCTCCGATCAATTGCGCTTGCGGCTCGCGCCCGCCGGCACCGGCAATTTCCGAGAAGCGCGTGCGTGATCGCAGGGGATATGCAAGCTTTGGCGATTCCACATAGGTGCCGCTGCCGCGCTCGGCGCGCACCAGGCCGCGTTCGGCCAGGGTCGCGAGGGCGCGGCGCACGGTGTGGCGATTGACGCGGTAGATGTCAGCCAGTTCAGTCTCGCCGGGCAGCTTTTCGCCAGCACCATAGCGGCCATCTGCAATGCCGCGCTCGATGCCGTCGGCCACATGCCGCCAAAGTGCCACGCCTGTTGGCTTGTCCTGAATGGTCACAAAATCGGTCCCGGAATGATGTCGACCACGCATTAGCGAAAAATCGTGCCGCTGTCACGAAACGGTCATTGCCTCCGCCTATAAAGTTGTCTAGTAAATCATACAACTTGTCGAGCGACGGTGACATGACTTCATCCTCCCTGAACCACCAGCAGGCCCGGCGCCGTGAGGCGATGGGGGTGCTTGGGCACTGCGCCACGGCGGATATCGCCGGTTATCTCGATGCAGTGGCTGTTCCCGCCCATGAACATCTGCGTCAGCCGGAGAACGGCCTGGTGATGCTGCGCGGCCGGATCGGCGGCGATGGCGCGCCATTCAATCTCGGCGAAGCGACCGTGTCGCGTGCCGCTGTACGGCTTGCCAGCGGTGAGGTCGGCTTCGGCTACACACTGGGTCGTGACGGCGCGAAGGCGCACCTGATCGCACTCTGCGATGCACTCATCCAGACCAGTGAATTTTCAGATGCTGTCGAGACCAAGGTGCTCACGCCGCTGCGCGCGCGCGTCGTCGCCGATAGCAAGCGCAAGGCTGCGGAGACCGCGGCGACCAAAGTCGATTTCTACACGCTTGTGCGCGGGGAGGGCTGATCATGACGACAGTTGCGGAAATGCCGGCCGGCTTCGCGGATAAGGTGCTTGCAGCGCAATCGACCTTCCGTTCGGTGATGGATGCGATGGCGCGTCCGGGTACCGTGCAGCGCATTCAGGCTGTTTCGGGCGTGCCTGCGCCGATGATGCGCGGCGCGGCGGCCATCGCGCTGACGCTGTTCGATCAGGATACGCCGGTGTGGCTCGATGCCAAGTTGGCGGCGACGATGGATGTTGCCAAGTGGATCAAGTTTCACACCAGCGCGCCGGTCATCGCCGATCCCGCCGTGTGTGCCTTCGCCGTGGTGGCTGATGCTGCCGCGCTGCCGTCCTTCGAGCACTTCGCCTTCGGCACCGGCGAATATCCGGATCGCTCCACCACGATCGTTCTGCAGGTGGCGAGCCTGACTGAAGGCCCGACCTATGAATTGCGCGGTCCGGGTATCGATGGTGCCACCATCCTGCGTGCTGCGATCGGTGTGCCGGATCTGCTGGATCGTCTCGCGCTGAATGCCTCGCTGTTTCCCCGCGGCATCGATCTCGTGCTGGTCTCCGGCGAATCCATCGTCGCGCTGCCGCGTACCACGCGTCTTGTCGCGAAGGAGGGCTGAGCATGTATGTCGCCGTCAAGGGTGGCGAACGCGCCATCGAGAATGCACATCGTCTGCTGGCTCATGAACGCCGCGGCGATCGCGACGTGCCGGAAATATCGCTGGCGCAGATCTCCAATCAGCTCGGCCTCGCCGTCGATCGCGTGATGACCGAAGGCTCGCTCTATGATCGCGAGCTCGCGGCGCTGGCCATCAAGCAGGCACGCGGCGACATGATCGAGGCGATCTTCCTGCTGCGCGCCTTCCGCGCGACGCTGCCGCGGTTCGGTTCGAGTGAGCCCGTCGATACGTCGCAGATGCAGGTGCGCCGCCGCGTCTCCTCGACCTTCAAGGACATGCCGGGCGGCCAGGTGCTCGGCCCGACCTTCGACTATACGCATCGTCTGCTCGATCCGGTATTGACCGGCGAGTCCTCGCCCGAGCAGCCCGTCATGACCGATGCAGAGCCGGGCGTGATGCCGCGCGTAACGGACATTCTCGGCCGCGATGGCCTGATCGAAACGTCGCCTGCGGAAGATCCCGAGAAGCCGGTCGGCGATCTCACTCGCGATGCGCTGAGCTTCCCGGCAGATCGCGATCTGCGGCTGCAGAATCTGGCGCGGGCCGATGAAGGGTTTCTTCTGTCGCTTGGTTACTCGTCGCAGCGCGGCTATGGCCGCAACCATCCTTTCGCCGGTGAAATCCGCCTCGGCGAGGTCGAGGTTGAATTCATGGCCGAGGATGTTGGCTTCGCGGTGCCGCTGGGGTCGATCACGCTGACCGAGTGCCAGATGGTCAATCAGTTCAAGGGCTCGGATACCGAGGCGCCTTGCTTTACCCGCGGTTACGGTCTCGCCTTCGGCCAGTCTGAGCGCAAGGTGATGTCGATGGCGCTGGTCGATCGCACGCTGCGTGCACGCGAACTCGGCGAGGACATCAAGGCGCCGGCACAGGACGAGGAATTCGTCATGTCGCATTCCGACAATGTGCAGGCGACCGGCTTCGTCGAGCATCTGAAGCTGCCGCATTATGTCGACTTCCAGTCTGAGCTTGGCTTGCTCCGCAAGCTGCGCAAGGAATTCGCCGACGCCAACGAGACGCTCGTTGCTCTTCAGGAGGCCGCGGAATGAACGCGCCGACATATAACTTCGCCTATCTGGACGAGCAGACCAAGCGGATGATCCGCCGCGCCATTCTCAAGGCGATCGCGATCCCCGGCTATCAGGTGCCGTTCGCCAGCAGGGAAATGCCGATGCCCTATGGCTGGGGCACCGGCGGCGTGCAGGTCACGGCGGCGATTCTCGGCCCTGTCGACAAACTCAAGGTGATCGACCAGGGCTCTGACGACACCACCAACGCGATCTCGATCCGTAAATTCTTCGAGAAAACTGCCGGCGTTGCCGTGACCACGAGCACGGGCCATGCGACTGTGATCCAGACACGGCATCGCATTCCCGAAGCGACGCTGCAGGCGCATCAGGTGCTGGTCTATCAGGTGCCGATCCCCGAGCCGCTGCGCTTCCTCGAGCCACGCGAGACAGAGACGCGGCGTATGCATGCGCTCGCCGAATACGGCTTGATGCATGTAAAGCTGTATGAAGACATCGCTCGCTTCGGCCATATCGCCACGTCCTATGCCTATCCGGTCAAGGTCAATGCGCGTTACGTGATGGACCCGTCGCCGACGCCGAAATTCGACAATCCGAAGATGGACAATTGCGCGGCGCTGCAGCTGTTCGGTGCCGGCCGCGAGAAGCGGATCTATGCGATCCCGCCTTACACATCGGTGGTGTCGCTGGATTTCGAGGATCATCCATTCGAGCCCTACAAGCATAAGGCCTGCTGCGCGCTGTGCAACGCCGAGGATTCCTATCTCGACGAGATCGTCACCGATAACAAGGGCAGCCGGATGTTCGTCTGCTCCGACACCGACTATTGCGAAACGCGGCAATCACAAGGGCATCGCGGCAGCGAGAACGCTGCGCCTTATGCGGAGAGCGCAAATGCTTGATGCGACAGTGAATTCAACTGCACCGGGGGCGCGCGCGGCTGCGAGTGACGAGCCGTTGCTCGTTGCGGCAAACCTGGGAAAATCTTATGGCCGTCTTGCGGCATGCCGCGACGTGTCCTTCGAACTCTATTCCGGCGAGGTGCTGGCTATCGTCGGCGAGTCCGGGTCCGGCAAATCGACACTGCTGCAGATCCTCTCCGCCCAGTTAGCGCCGACCACCGGCAGCGTCTCCTACCGGATGCGCGACGGCGTGACCCGCGATCTCGCGGCGATGGGCGAAGCCGAGCGCCGCTTTCTGTTCCGCACCGATTGGGGCTTCGTGCATCAGGATCCGGCGATGGGTTTGCGCATGGCCGTCTCGGCCGGCGCCAATGTCGGCGAGCGGTTGATGGCCGTCGGTCAGAACCACTACGGCAAGATTCGTGATACCGCGACCTCGTGGCTCAAGCGCGTCGAGATTTCGCCCGAGCGTATCGACGATGCGCCGCGGACCTATTCCGGCGGCATGCGGCAGCGGTTGCAGATCGCGCGCAATCTCGTCACTGAACCGCGTCTCGTCTTCATGGACGAACCGACCGGCGGTCTCGACGTATCGGTGCAGGCCCGTTTGCTGGACATGATGCGTACGCTGGTCAGCGAGCTTGGCCTTAGCGCGATCGTTGTAACGCATGATCTCGCAGTGGCGCGGTTGCTGTCACATCGCGTCATGGTGATGCAGGGCGGTCGCGTGATCGAGACGGGGCTCACCGATCAGGTGCTTGACGACCCCCGCGAGCCCTATACGCAACTGCTCGTTTCCTCGATCCTGCCGGCGTGAGGTCAACATGATTCCGATGATCGATATCCGCAACGCCGAAAAGACCTTCGTGATGCATCTGCAGGACGGCATTCGCCTGCCGGTGGTGCGCAACGTCTCGTTCCATGTGGCACCCGGCGAATGCGTCGTGTTGTCCGGTCCGTCGGGGGCCGGCAAGTCGTCGATCCTGAAGATGATCTTCGGCAATTATCGCTGCGATGGCGGCACCATCGGCGTGCGCCACAACGGTGACGTCATCGATATCGCCACCGCCGAGCCGCGCGAGATCCTGGGTGTGCGCCGTGACACCATCGGCTATGTCAGCCAGTTCCTGCGCGCGGTGCCGCGTGTCGCCGCCATCGATGTCGTGGCCGAGCCGCTGCTCGCTGCTGGCATAACGCGCGAGGAGGCGCGTGCGCGTGCCGGTGCATTGCTTAAGCGCCTCAACATTCCGGAGCGGCTGTGGAAGCTGCCGCCCTCGACCTTTTCCGGCGGTGAGCAGCAACGCGTGAATATCGCGCGTGGCTTTATCTCCGATCTGCCGATCCTGTTGCTGGACGAACCGACCGCGTCGCTCGATGCCGCCAACCGAGCCGTGGTCGTTGAACTGGTCGCCGAGAAAAAACGTGCCGGCGTCGCCATGGTTGCCATTGTGCATGACGACGAAGTGCGGCACTTGATCGCCGATCGGCTGGTGGACGTCGCATCCTTCGCCGCTGCTGCTGCCTGAGAAAGAGAACCATGACCGCATCATCGACCGAAACCGTCATCGGCAACGCCAGGATCGTTCTTGCCGACCGCGTCATCGACAAGGGCTGGATCGCCTTCGCTGGTGGACGCATCGCCGAATTCGGCGAGGGTGATGCGCCACGCGGTAGCGACGATGCGCGCGGCGATCTGATTATGCCCGGCCTGATCGAATTGCACACCGATCATCTCGAAGCCCATTTCATGCCGCGGCCAAAGGTGTTCTGGGATCCCATCGCTGCCGTCGTCTCCTATGACGGTCAACTTGCCACGTCCGGCATCACCACGGTGCTCGACTCGGTGCGGGTCGGCTGCGAGGACTCAAGCCAGGGCATCGACAGCTACGCCGGCTTGCTGGTGGATTCGATTGCCTCTGCCGGCGAAGCCAGTCTCCTGCGGGTCGATCACTTCCTGCATCTGCGCTGCGAGATTCCGATGCCGACCGTGGTCGAGGAAGCGAAGGCACTCTTGGCGAAGCCGAACGTCCGGCTGATGTCGCTGATGGATCATACGCCCGGGCAGCGCCAGTTCCGCGACGAAGAAAAGCTGCGCACATACTATCGCGGCAAGGGCGGCAAGTCCGATGCCGAGCTCGATGTGATGTTCGCGCAACGCCTGGCTTGCCAGCAGCAATATGCGGCAGGCAATATGCGGGCGATCGTGGCGCTGGCTCACGGGCGCAATATTCCGCTGGCGAGCCATGACGACACGACGGAAGACAACGTGACCGAAGCCGTTGGAGACAAGGTCTCGGTGGCCGAATTCCCGACGACGCTGGAAGCGGCCCAAGGCCTGCACAAGGCTGGCATCGGCATCCTGATGGGGGCGCCGAATGTCGTCCGCAACGGTTCGCATTCCGGCAATATCGCGGCGATCGATCTCGCCCGCGAAGGCATGCTGGATATTCTGTCGTCGGACTATGTGCCGTCGAGCCTTCTGATGGGAGCCCTGCAGCTCTCGAGCAAGGTACCCTCGATAGATCTGGCGAGCGCGATCCGAACCGTGACCAAGCGGCCCGCGGAAGCCGTCGGGCTCATGGACCGCGGCGAGATTGCGGTCGGCAAGCGCGCCGACGTGATCCGCGTCCATGTGGCGCATGAGGTACCGGTGGTGCGCAATGTCTGGCGCGAAGGACATCGGGTGGCATGACCGACACCGCGGCGATATCCGAAGCGCAAGCAGGCCGGATCGGCCCCGGCCGGTTGGTGCTGGTGGTCGGCCCGTCGGGTGCCGGCAAGGATACGCTGATCGGTCTGGCGCAGGCCGCCTGCGCGGATGACGACAATGTGGTGTTCACGCGCCGCGTGGTGACGCGCGAGGCGTCGGAATTCGAGAATAATGCGCAGGTCACGCCGGAGGCGTTCCGTCAGGCACAGGCCAGCGGCGCCTTCGCCGTCCACTGGGAAGCGCATGGTCTTTCTTATGCACTTCCGCGCTCGATCGATGATGCGCTTCGCGCCGGCCGCAATGTCGTTGCCAATATCTCACGGACGGTGATCCCGGCGCTACGTGCCGCTTATGAAGATGTCGTCGTCGTGTCGATCACGGCGCCGCCGGACGTGCTTGCGGCGCGACTTGCGGCGCGGGGACGCTCAAGCGATGGGCCGATCGGCGATCGGCTCAAGCGCAGCGTCGAGACATCAGGTGCGGACGTCACGATCAATAATGTCGGTGCGGCGGAAGAGCACGCCGGCGATCTGATCCGGATCATCAGAGGCCAATAGTCAGGCGAACGGGAGGGCGGTCATGTCAGTCATAGGAACGATCGAACAGCTCGAACAGATCTACGGTCGTTTCGATGACATTGGCGAAGCCTCCACCGCCAAGGTCGCGGACTGTGTGACGGCGCAATATCGCCGGCTGATCGAAGTGTCGCCCTTCGCGGCGCTGGCGACCACCGGCCCCGAGGGGCTGGATTGCTCGCCGCGCGGCGACCTGCCGGGCTTCGTTCGCATCCATGATGAGAAGACCCTGATGATGCCCGACCGCCGCGGTAACAACCGCGTCGACAGCCTGCGCAACATCGTGCGTGATCCGCGGATCGCGCTGCTGTTCCTGATCCCGGGCTCGGGCACGACGCTGCGCATCAATGGAGAGGCGCATCTGTCGGCGGATCCCGCATTGCTTGAATCCTTTGCGGTGACAGAGAAGGCTCCCCGCACGGTTATCGTGATGACGGTCGGAGAGATCTATTTCCAATGCGCCCGCGCCATCGTGCGGTCCGATCTCTGGAACCCTGATAAACGCGTCGATCCGAAGACCCTGCCGACGCCCGGCGAGATCCTGGCGGAGATGAGCGAGCGCCGGGTCGGCGGTCCGGAATACGATCGGCAATGGCCGGAAAGGGCGCGCCAGACCATGTGGTGAGGGGGCGAATCTGGGGGTGATTTTTGCAGTGCGTTTCTGTCGCCTGCCGCGACTCCGTAGGCCCCTTAATCTAAGTATTTTGCGCTTGCGAGGGTCCTGAAACCCTGCCGTACAAGTCGAATCGGGGTTTGATGGTCAAAAAACATCATTTTTCCCGGCAAAATCTGTGAAAATTTCATTGAGCACGGGTTTTTTCCCGTAATTCCTCATAGTGTCTGTCTCACCGAATCACGGCAAACCAAAAGGTGCAAAATGGCAGACCAAATGACGAAGTCGCAGCTCATCGAGAAAATCGCTGAGACCACTGAGCTCTCGAAGAAGGACGTCAAGGGCGTTATCGAGACCATGGCGACCCTCGGCTATAAAGAGCTGAAGAAGAGCGGCGTGTTCCTCGTTCCCGGCTTCGCCAAGTTCGTCGTCATCAAGAAGCCTGCCACCAAGGCACGCAAGGGCACCAACCCCTTCACCGGCGAAGCCATGACCTTCAAGGCCAAGCCGGCCCGCAAGATCGTGCGCGCCCGCCCGGTCAAGGCTGCGAAGGACGCGGTCTAAGCGGACCCTCGGCGCGGTCGCCCATGAGGTGACCGCAGCCGACCAGAATTGAGGACGGCGCGGCATTCCCTGGGGATGCCGCGCCGTTTTCGTTTGGGGGAGTGCCTTACCTCTCCCCGCTTGCGGGGAGAGGTCGACTGCAACGCGCGAAGCGCGTGGAAGTCGGGTGAGGGGGCTCTCCATTCGCTCCGCGCCTGCGGAGGCTCCCCCTCATCCGTCGTCGCTTCGCGACGCCACCTTCTCCCCGCAGGCGGGGAGAAGGCAGTTAGCGCGGCTCTAATCGTTCACGCGCTTCTTGTAGGCGACCGCGTCCATATCCCTGATATCGACGCTGAGGCTTTTGGTGTGCGGCAGCAGCAAAACCATTGCCGCGCGCAACGCCTCGCTCACGGCGACTTTCTGCTCGGGTGTGCGGCCCTCCAGCATCGAGACCGACAGGTGGCAGAAGCCTTCGGCCCGGCCGGCCATCAGGTGATGCGCATACGGGATCGCGCGCACCTTGATGTCGGCAGCCTTCATTACCCCGGTGGCGGCGCCGGCATTGTGCAACGCCTGCATCAGGCTGGCGATGTCGAACGCGTCGCCATGGCCGTCGGTGGAATGTTCGATGACGATATGGGGCATGAGACGACAATTCCTGGTGCGTGTTCAATCTCGGACCTCATGGTGAGGAGGCGCCACTTGGCGCCGTCTCGAACCATGAGTGTAGGGCTCCTCATCCTTCGAGACGCGGCCAAGTGGCCGCTCCTCAGGATGAGGGGACAGCGTTAAAGAAGCAGCGGCTTCACCGAATCCGCGGCATCGCGCAGCAGCGGCAGGAAGCGGTCGATCATTTCCCCGGTGGAGACGCGGTCCACATGGGCGCCCATATTGATGGCGGCGACGATGGCGCCATCGTAGCGCCGCACGGGCACGGAGATTGAGCGGAAGCCCGGTTCGGCCTCGCGGTCGACCAGCGAATAGCCTTTCTCGCGGTCGGTGATGATGGTGGCCTTCAGCAGTTCCTTGTCGATGACCGTGAACGGCGTCATTGCCACGAGGTCCATGGCATCCAGCGTCGCGGTGAGGTCGTCGTTGGAATACTTGCCCAACATGGCGCGGCCCACCGACGAGCAGAAGGCGGGCAGCCGATAGCCGAGATCGATGCCGGCAGAGAACACGCGCGCCGGGCTGGCGCGCGCGACGAAGATCACCTCGTGGCCCTCGAGCACGGCGAGTGAAGAAATCTCCTGCGCGTCGCTGGAAATGCTGTCGAGCACCGGCTGCAGGATGGTGACGACCTGATTGGACGTCATGTATGAGCCGGCCAGCGCCAGGACGCGCGGTGACAGCGCGAACAGCTTGCCGTCGCTGGTCACATAGCCTTTGCGTTCCAGCGTAAACAGGATGCGGCGCGCAGTGGCACGCGGCAGCTCGGCGGCCTTGGCGACATCGCTCAGTGTCATCGGGCGGGATTGTGTGCCGAACAGTTCGAACACGCGCAAGCCGCGATCGAGGCTCTCGATGAAGTCGGTATTGCCGCGTTCGTCGTCGGGGCGCTTGATCTTGGGCATAAGCCGTGGGTCCGCCCTATTTGCCTGCTTCGAATTTTTTCAGATCGAATGACAGGTCGGCGGCCTGTTCTGGTGTCGGCGACAGTGACGCGGTGATCAGGCGACGCGCGATCATCTGGTCGCCGGGCCGGTTGATACTGTCGACGGCCGTGAGCTTGCCGTCGCGATAATAAAACACCGAGAACTTGCCATCATCCATCGACCCGCGGATCACCGCGCTATCGGTCGGCGCGGAGAGGCCGACGATCTGCAGTTTGGCGTCATATTGATCCGACCAGAAACGCGGCACTGCGTCATAGGCTTCGGGTCTGCCGGCGATCATCGCGCCCACAGCCTTGCCCTGATCGGTGGCGTTCTGCACGGCTTCCAGCCTGACGCGGCGGCCGGCGAAGCCGTTGTGGTGATTGCTGACGTCGCCGGCGGCATAGATGTTCGGCGCGCTGGTCAGGCCATGTTCGTCGACATCGATGCCATTGGTGCAGGTGATATCCGCCTGAGCGGCCAGCTCGTCATTGGCGATGCCGCCAATGCCGGCGACGATCAGGTCGGCGCGCACCCGCAGGCCGCTGGAGCAGACGACCTCATGCACGGCGCTGTTGCCTTCGATGGCAATGACGGATTCGTTGAAGCGGATGTCGAGGCCATGGGAGCGATGGCTATCCAGAAGGAATTGCGAGATCAGCGGCGATACCGCGCGCTCCAGCAGGCGCGACTGCGCCTCGATCAGCGTCACCTTCTTGCCGGCCTTGGCGGCAGTCGATGCCACTTCGAGGCCGATGAAGCCGCCGCCGACGATGACAACATCGTTGGCTGCTTCGAGCCGCGGCTTGAGATGCAGCGCGTCATCGAGGGTGCGCAGATAGACGATGCCGTCGCGCTCATGGCCGGGCACGCTGAGCCGTCGCGCCCGTGAGCCGGTGGCGATGACGAGCTGATCGAACGGCAGGCTGTCGCCGCCGTCCAGTGCGATCCGGCCGGCCGCGCGATCGAGCCCGATGGCGCGATGGCCGAGCACCAGTTCGATGCCCTGGGTCTTGAAATAGTCCTCGCCGCGGAGGAAAAGACTGTTGTGCGCGACGTCGCCGGACAGAAATGCCTTGGACAGCGGCGGTCGCTGATAGGGCAGATGGATTTCATCGGCGACGATGCGGATGGGCGCCTGATAGCCCTTCTCGCGCGCGCTGATGCCGGCCTGGACGCCCGCGTAAGAGGCGCCGATGATCACGAGGCCGCTCACGAGCGCGCTCCCTGGGTCCGATCCGTACGCGAATTCAAAGTCTTCGACATCATCAACTCCCGAATTACGTCCGTATATTGAACAAGTGTTCGCTCCGCGCAAGGTGATGCTTTAGGCGCGAATTGCTGCATTTGCTCAGTGACGCGGCAAATCCTGCTGCAAAATTCTGCTTGCCTGGAATTAGTCTAACGATAATATTCGCACATTCGTTCGTCTATTGAACATTGTTGATGGAGCGGCGAGATGCATCTGGGTGCGAAATGTCTGATTGCAGGAGCCATTGCAATTGGCGCCTCCGTCTTGCCGGCGGTGGCGCAGCAATCTGACCCGAGCGCGCCCCAGGTCGTCCTGACGGGCGGCAAGATCCTCACCCTCGACGGCCAATCGACGATCGCGCAAGCGCTGGCCATCCGCGACGGCAAGATCCTCGCGGTCGGCAGTGACGCCGCAATCAAGCCGCTGGCCGGTCCGCAGACCCGGGTCATCGATCTCGCCGGCAAGTCGGTTGTCCCCGGCCTGATCGACACCCACGCGCATTTCAAGGCGGCCGGGCTCGGCGACTATGTGGTCAATCTCGGCGGCGCCAAGGACGTGGCCGGCGCCCTCGATCTCATTCGGGCGTTCGTTGCGAAGAAGCAGCCCGGCGCGTGGATCACGACCGGCGGCTGGCATCCGCCGTCGCAGCTGGCGGAAAAGCGCTACCTGACCCGCCAGGAACTCGACAGCGTGTCCCCCAACAATCCGGTCTATCTGCGGACCGTCGGTCATTTTTCGATGGCCAATTCGCTGGCGTTGCAGAAGGCGGGCATCGGCAAGAGTACGCCGGATCCAGCCGGCGGCGCGTTCGAGCGGGACGCGAGCGGCGACATCAATGGCGTGCTCGTCGAGACGGCGATCCCGCTGGTCGAGAACATCGTGCCGCCCTACACCGAAGACGAGGAGTTGCGGCAATATCGTCTCGCCGAGGCCGCGCTCAACCGCCTCGGTATCACCAGCGTCGTCGAGGGGGCGACAAGCGCGCGCGACACGCAGATTCTGCAGAAGCTCGCTCTGGCCGGCGATGCGACAGTGCGGGTCGGAACGATGTTTCGACCGGAGCCGCCCGCGGACTCCGCCGGTTGGGACGCCATCATGAGCGGCAACGGCGCCACTTCGGGCTTCGGCGACGATTGGCTGAAGCTCGGCGGCATCAAGATTTTCTACGACGGCGGCATGACCCTGAAGACGGCCATGATGCGCGAGGCCTATCCGGACTCCCATGACGATTATCATGGAATCGCGCAGGTCACGCCCGAGCGGCTGAAGCAGCTGGTGTCGATCGCCAACCTTCGCGGCTGGCGGGTCGGCGTTCACGTCGTTGGCGACCTCGGCGTCGATCAAGTGTTGGATGCGTTCGAAGCCGCCGACAAGGAAAAGTCGATCAAGGATCGCCGCTTCGTTTTGATCCATGCCAGCCTGATCCGCCCCGAACAGATGGAGCGGGCACGCCGCGTCGGGGCGCGGATCGATTTCCAGAACGCCTTCATGTGGGACAAGGCGGCGACGGTCGCGCGTTTCCTCGGCAGGCCGACCGCGGATCGTGCGGTCCCGACGCGCACTTTAATCGAGAAAATGGGACTGGAGAATCTCGGCGCCGGCACCGATTTCCCGGTCAATCCGCTGAACCCGTTCCTCACGATGTATATCATGGTGACGCGGAAGGACCCGGCCGGCCAGGTCTACGGCGCATCCGAAGCGATCGGGCGCGAACAGGCGCTTCGCCTCTATACTAGCGCGGCATCGCGCTACATGTTTGAGGAAACGCGGAAGGGGACGCTGGAGGCCGGCAAGCTGGCCGACCTCGTGGTGCTCTCCGCCGACTTCATGACGGTGCCGGACGAGCAGATCAAGGACATCACCGCCGATATGACGATGGTCGGCGGCAAGATTGTATTTCAGCGATAAGCGGCGCATCGCCAGAGTTATAAAGGACATTTTGCCATGATGAGCCAAGAGCAGAACGATCTGATCACTCGCATCGGGCCCAAGGCGCCGGCGGGCAAGCTGATGCGCCAGTACTGGCAGCCGGCGGCGCTGGTCGATGAGCTCGAAGGGGATCGTCCGATCCGTCCGGTCAAATTGCTCGGCGAAGACTTCGTCCTGTTCCGCGACGAGCAGGGCCGCTATGGCCTGCTCGACCGCGACTGCCCGCATCGCGGCGCCGACCTGGCGTTCGGCCGGCTCGAAGGCGGCGGCGTGCGCTGTGCGTTTCATGGCTGGCTGTTCGACGTCGAGGGCAAGTGCCTGGAGACACCGGCCGAGCCGAAGACCTCCAAGCTCTGCGCCGGCATCAAGCAGCGCGCATATCCCGTGGTCGAGAAGGGCGGCATTCTCTGGGCCTATCTGGGCGAGGGCGAGCCGCCGGCATTCCCGGAAATCGACTGTTTCGCGGCACCCGGTCAGTACACTTTCGCTTTCAAGGGCCTGTTCGAATGCAACTGGCTGCAGGCGCTGGAAGTCGGCATCGATCCTGCGCACGCCTCGTTCCTGCACCGCTTCTTCGAGGACGAGGACGTCAAGGCATCTTACGGCAAGCAGTTCCGCGGCGCATCCGCCGGCACCGAACTGCCGATGACCAAGATCCTACGCGAATATGATCGCCCGATCATCAATGTCGAAAGCACCGAATACGGTCTGCGTCTGATTGCGCTGCGCGAGCTCGACGACGAGCGTACCCATGTGCGCGTCACCAACCAGCTATTCCCGCATGGTTTTGTCATCCCCATGAGCACGGAGATGACGATCACCCAGTGGCACGTGCCGGTGGATGACGAGAACTGCTATTGGTATGCGATCTTCACCAGCTACACGACGCCGGTCGACAAGAAGAAGATGACCGACCAGCGGCTCGAACTTTACGAGCTGCCGAACTACACCTCGCGCAAGAACAAGACCAACGACTACGGCTTCAATCCGCACGAGCAGAAGCACGAGACCTATACCGGCATGGGCGCCGACATCAATGTCCACGACCAGTGGGCAGTGGAATCGATGGGCAAGATCCAGGACCGAACCCGCGAGCATCTCGGCTCCAGCGACAAGGCGATCATCGCCTATCGCAAGCTGCTGCGTGCGGAGATCGAGAAGGTTGCCGGCGGCCAGCGGCCGATGATGTCTCTCGATGCGGACACCGCGCGCAGCATTCAGGGCCCGGGCACCATGGACGGCATCGGGCCGACCAAGGGCTGGGAAACCTACTGGATGGAAGTCGACGTCGCCCGTCGTCGCGGTGCGCCATGGATGGCAGCCGCTCCGGCCGACCAGACCGAGCCGGGGTCCAATGTCATCCATCTGCCGGCGGCAGAGTGAAGATCGATCAGAACAGCCGCGGGAGAGTGCGTTGAGTTTCGTTGAACGTCACGGTTTGTGGTCCGCGGAGCAAAAGGAAGCAGCCGTCCGGCTGCGCAGCATGGTCGAAGAGCACAAGCTCGAAGTGATCCGGCTGTCGTTTCCGGATCAGCACGGCATCCTGCGCGGCAAGACGCTGATCGCCAGCGAGGCATTGCGCTGTCTCGAAAGCGGCTGCTCGATCACCACGACCATGTTCGCCAAGGACACGTCGCACAAGACGGTGTTTCCGGTGTTCACCGCCGGCGGCGGCTTCGGCATTCCCGAAATGCAGGGCGCGGCCGACGTGTTGATGATCCCGGATCCGACCACGTTCCGGATCCTGCCATGGGCGCCGGAAACCGGCTGGGTGCTGTGCGACGTGCATTTCGCCGATGGCCGCCCGGTGCCGTTCGCGACGCGCAATCTCTACAAGAAGGTGCTCGGCGATCTCGGCAGCCGTGGTTACGATTTCGTCGCCGGTCTTGAAGTCGAATTTCATATCTTCAACGTCGAGAACAACCGCATGAAGCCGGAGGATGCCGGCCAGCCCGGCAATCCGCCGGAGGTCAGTCTTCTCTCGCACGGCTACAACTATCTCACCGAACAGCGCTACGACCAGATGGAGCCGGTGCTCGAAATCATCCGGCGTGATGTGATCGCGCTTGGTCTCCCATTACGTTCGGTGGAGGTCGAATACGGCCCGAGCCAGTGCGAATTCACCTTTGCGCCGACGGTGGGACTGACGCCGGCCGACAGCATGGTGCTGTTCCGCAGCGCCGTGAAGCAGATTGCGCATCGCCACGGCTATCACGCCACCTTCATGTGCCGGCCGAAGATTCCGAACGTCGTGTCGTCTGGCTGGCATTTGCATCAGTCGATCGTATCGCGTGCAACCGGCGCAAACGCGTTCATGCCGACCGAGGGCACGCGGCCGCTGTCCTCATTCGGGCAGGGCTATCTCGCGGGGCTTCTTACGCATGCGCGCGCGGCGACCGTATTCACGACACCGACCATCAACGGCTACAAGCGCTATCGCTCCTATTCGCTGGCGCCGGATCGTGCAATCTGGGGCCGCGACAATCGCGGCGCGATGCTGCGCGTCCTCGGCGGTGCCGGCGATTCCGCGACGCGTATCGAAAATCGCGTCGGCGAGCCCGCCGCTAATCCCTATCTCTATATGTCGTCACAGATCCTCTCGGGTCTCGACGGCGTCGATCGCAAGCTCGATCCGGGGCCATCAGCCGACACGCCTTACGAGACCAATGCCGATCTGCTGCCAAAGTCGCTGCGCGAGGCGACCTTCGCGCTCAAGGAAGATCCTTTCTTCCGCGAGAAGATGGGCGCGACGATGGTTGACTATTATACGCATATCAAGAATGCCGAGATCGATCGCTTCCAGGCGGAAGTCTCCGACTGGGAGCAGCGCGAATACTTCGAGATGTTCTGACGCGTCATTTCGGCGCGCTGATGCCGGATCAAACGAGCCATCTCGGCACGTTTATTGAATACAGGTTTGCCGAATAGCTTTCTTAACTTTCCAACGGGGACAACCGCAATGAACAGACGCAGCCAATCCATTCTTGCACTGGCCATTCTCGGCATGATGACCGGCACGGCCTCCGCCGACACCATCAAGGTCGGCGTGATCGGCACCATGTCGGGCCCTTACGCGCTGTTTGGCAAGAACTTCAAGATGGGCATCGACGCCTGGGTCGCCGAGCATGGCACCAAAGCAGGCAAGCATGATGTCGAATTCATCTATCGCGATGAAGAGAGCCCGAATCCCGCCAAGTCAAAGGCGCTGGCGCAGGAGCTGCTGGTCAAGGACAAGGTGCAATACCTCGCTGGCGTCTATTTCACGCCGAACGCGATGGCCATCGCGCCGCTGCTGGAAGAATCCAAGACGCCGCTGATCGTGATGAATGCGGCGACCTCGTCGATCGTCGAGAAGAGCCCCTATATCGTCCGTACCTCGTTCACGATGTGGCAGAACACCGTGCCTGCCGCGAAAATTGCGTTGAAGAACGGCGCCAAGAAGGTGGCCATCGCGGTCAGCGATTACGGTCCGGGTGTCGATGCTGAAGCGGCATTCAAGAAGACGTTCGAAGGTGAGGGCGGCGCGGTAGTCGAAGCGGTTCGCATTCCGCTCGCCACCACCGACTTCAGCCCGATCATGCAGCGCATCAAGGATTCCGGCGCGGATACCATCTTCACCTTCCTGCCATCCGGCCCGCCGACGCTGGGGTTCGTCAAGGCCTATATCGACAACGGGTTGAAAGCCGGCGGTGTCAAGCTGATGTCGACCGGTGACGTCGTCACCGAGCCGGATCTGCCGAATATCGGCGATGCCGGCATCGGTATCCTCTCGACCTATCACTATTCGGTGTCGCACGACTCCAAGGAAAATGCAGCCTTCCTTGCCACCATAAAGAAGGGCGGCGGCAACCTCGACGAAGTCACCATGACATCGGTCGCGGCCTATGACGGCGCGCGCTTGATCTACAAGATGATCGAGGCCACCGACGGCAAGCGCGATGCCGCCAAGGCGGTCGATGCCGTCAAGGACATGAAGTGGGTCTCGCCGCGTGGTCCGGTGTCGATCGATCCCACCACGCGTCACATTCGCCAGAACGTCTATCTGCGCAGTGTGGAGAAGGTGGACGGCAAGCTGATCAACAAGGAGAGCCAGACCTTCGCCGATCAGCCGGACTGGGCGCTGAGCACGAAGTAGGCAATGCCGGGGATTCCGCCTCGTTGCGGAATCCCCCTCTTTCTGCGACATCGTCGCGCGAGATGAGATTTCCTTCGACATGACCAGCCGCGCGCGCTCGCTTCGATTGACCAACGCCCGCATCTATCGTTCTGCCTGGGATGAAACCCCAGCGGACAGCATCGTTGTCTGCGATGGCAAGGTGGTCTGGATTGGTGCAGCAGATGTTGCGCCAGCTGCCGACGAGACGATCGATCTCGCGGGCGCCACCGTCATTCCGGGCCTCACCGACGCGCATATTCATCTGTTCGCCATCGCCCATGCGCGACTGCAGGTGCCGGTGACGCCGCGCGATGCGCCCACGATATCCGATGTGCTTGATTTGCTGGGTGCGCGTGCGCGCGCCATTCCAAGTGATAAATGGGTCTACGGCGCGGGCCTCGATGAGAACGGACTGGCCGAGCATCGGCTGCCGACACGGGCCGAGATCGACGTCGTCATTCCCGATCATCCGGTGCTGATCCGCCGCTTCTGCGGTCATGTCGCCGTCGTCAACAGTGCCGCGCTGCGACTGCTGGGCATCGACGATGCCACTGCCGACCCGGAAGGCGGGACGTTCGGGCGCTCCGAGGATGGCCGACTGGACGGCAGCGCCAAAGAAAGCGCAGCCGAACTGATATTCCGTGCTGCGCCGCCGATGGATCGCAATGAGCTCACCGCAGCTCTGCGCGCGACGATTGCCGATAGCGCCAGGTTAGGTCTTGTTGCTGTCGTAGAAGCCGCGGTCGGATTCACCGTCGGCTTCGATGATGAATTCGCTATCTGGAACGAGATCCGCGCAAATGGCGATGTGCTGCCAATGCGGCTCGGCTTCATGAACCAGCTCGACCCGGCTGAAGCGGCGGCGCGTGGGCTGGCGCCGACGCAAGACGCCGACTGGCAGTCGATGACGCTGAAATATTTCGCCGATGGCATCGTCGGCGCACGAACGTCGGCGGTGAGCGAGGATTTCTTCGATACGCCATCTCGCGGCATGTTCATGCGCGATGAAACCGAACTGCAGCGCGTGATCGCGGAGGCCCATGCGGACGGCTGGCAGGTTGCCGTTCATTGTACCGGCGATCGCGGAATCGACTGCATCATCGAAGCCTATGAGAAGGCGCAGGCCGGGCGTCCCCGTGCGGATGCACGGCATCGCATCGAACATTACTTCGTGCCGCCCGCCGGTGGGCTGGCGCGGATGAAGGCATTGGGCGCGCTCGTCGTCACCCAGCCAAGTTTTCTTACCCGGATGCGGCGCTCGATTACCGGCGCCTTTGGCCCGCGCGCCGATCGTTGCTATCCGGGCCGTTCGGTGATCGACGCGGGGGTAACTTACATCGCCAGCTCCGATGCGCCGACCGGGTCGTGGTCTCCGTGGGATGGCATCGCCGATGCGGTGAGCCGCGCCTCGGACAGCGGTGCGCCGATCGGGCAGGGTGAAGCCATCAGCGTCCGCGAAGCCATTCACAGCTATACGGTCGGTGGCGCCATCGCGATGAAGCAGGAAGACTGGCGCGGCACGCTGATGCCGGGCATGGCGGCCGATCTGATCGCCCTTGATCGCGATCCCTTCGCCGCCGACTGCCTCCCTCTGAAAGAGACGAAGGTGTTACTCACCATGGTGCGCGGAGCTGTCGTCCATGACGCGATGCCGCAGTTTCCGGAATGGCGCTCGGGCGCTGCTTCGGCATAGGATCAATCATGCGTACCGTCTTCAGCATCATGACCGACGCCGTCGCCTACGGGATGGTGCTGTTCATCATTTCCATCGGCCTGTCCATCATGATGGGGCTGATGCGCGTCGTGAACCTCGCCCATGGCGCTTTCGCCATGATTGGCGGCTATCTGGCCTCTTATGCGATCCGCGACCTGCATGTGCATTACAGCGTCGCGATCCTGATGGCGGTAGTCGGCACCATCATCGTGTCGATCCCGTTCGAGATTTTGCTGTATCGCCGGATCTACCGGAAGTCCGATCCGCTGATTCAGGTGCTGATGACCATTGGCATCACGTTCTTCATCATCGGCATCGTCAATTTCATCTTCGGCCCGTCGCTGAAATCGATTCCGCTGCCACAGACCCTCAGTGGTCCGCTCGATATCGGTTTCCGCATGCTGCCGACCCATCGCATCTTTGTCATCGCCTGCGGCGTGGTTACGGCGCTGGCGCTGTGGCTTCTGATCGAGAAGACGGAGTTCGGAATCAAGCTACGCGCCTCGGTCGATCATAGTGGTATGGCGGACGCCTTGGGCATCCGCACCGAAATCATCTATGCAGTGACCTTCGCGCTGGCGATCGGGCTCGGCGCATTCGGTGGCGTGGTCGGCGCGGAGATCCTGCCGATCGAACCATTCTATGCACTGCGTTATATGGTGACGTTCCTCGTCGTGGTCTCTGTCGGCGGCGCAGGCTCGATCCTTGGTGCTCTGTCGGCGTCGCTCCTGCTCGGCCTCGCCGACACCACAGGCAAGTATCTCGCGCCGGAGTTCGGCGACTTCTTCTTCTATCTGTCGGTGATCTTCGTCGTGTTCCTGTTTCCGCATGGCCTATTTGGCAGGTCGCACGCATGAGCGAGATCGTCGCGACCCATGTTCCGCACAAACGCAGCATTCCCTTCGGTCAGGAGGCGGCAGGTGCGCTGAGTATCATCGTGCTCGGTGCCATCGGCTACTTTCTGTATCCGGACGATCTGGCGTTCCTGACGCGGCTGATCGGCATCGCATTCCTGGTGCTGTCGCTCGATCTGGTCACCGGTTATTGCGGCGTCGCCACCCTCGGCCATGCCGCGCAATTCGGCGTCGGCACCTATGCCGCCGGCATTGCTTGCGTGCGTGGCATTACCGATCCCGTCGCTTTGCTGGCGATTGGCGTGTTTGCGGGAACGGTCATGGGGCTGATCTCCGGTGCGCTGATCACGCGGTTTCGCGGGCTCCCACAACTGGTGCTGTCGATTGCCGTGGGGCAATTGGTCGCCGCACTTGCCAACAAGCTGTCGTGGCTGACCGGCGGCAGCGACGGCCTGTCAGGCATCACACCGGGCAAGGTGTTCGGCATCTTCAATTTCGACATGTATAGCCGCACGGCATTTTTGTTCTCGCTGGGCGTGCTGGTCATTGTCTTCGTGCTGCTGCAGCGTTTCGTACGCTCGCCGTTCGGTCTGATGTGCCGCGGCATCAAGGATGACGATCTGCGCGCCAAGATGATCGGCGTCTCGATCTATCCGCGCCTTGTCGTGATGTATGGCGTCGCTGGTGCTGTTGCCGGGATCGGTGGAGCGCTGACGGCGATCAGCACCGGCGTCGTCGGTCTCGATAGCGTCAGCTTCGAACGATCCGCTGAAGTTCTGGTGATGCTGGTGCTTGGCGGTGCCGGGCATCTGTGGGGCGCGCTGGCGGGGACGATCATCTTCATGATCTTCGAGCACATCGTGGCCGCCGCCAATCCGTTCCACTGGATGACGCTGGTCGGCCTGCTGCTGATCCTGATTGTGGTCTTCGCGCCGCGCGGGCTGATCGAACCAGTGCTGTCGCTGGCCTCCCGCTTCAAGCGCAAGGGAGAGGCGGCATGACCAATCTCCTCGAAGCCCGCGGCGTGTCGTGCTCGTTCGGCGGTCTGCATGTGACGCGCGACGTCAATTTCAAATTGACTGCCGGTGACCGCGTCGCGCTGATCGGCCCGAACGGCGCTGGCAAGACCACGCTCGTCAATCTGATCACCGGCGACATCGCGCCGAGCGAAGGTCAGTTCTTCATGGCCGGTGACGAGATCACCGGTCTCAGCATTCCGGATCGCGTGCGTCGCGGTCTGGTGCGCACGTTCCAGACCACGCGGCTGTTTGCCAATCTCACCGTCGCCGACAATGTCGCGTTGGCGATCATGCAGCGCAAGCGGATCACGCGCCGGTTTTTCTCGTCATCGACTGAGCTGCCGGAGGTGCGTGGGGAGTGGAGCGAGATTCTTAGCCATCTAGGTCTCGACAGGCTGGCCTATCGCAGGGTGGTCGAGCTCGCTTACGGACAGCAGCGCCTGATCGAGCTTGCCATCGGCCTTGCGCTGCATCCGAAGGTACTCCTGCTCGACGAGCCCGCCGCCGGCGTGCCGCATGACGAGGCGCCCAAAATCCTTGAGGCGATCAATCGGCTGCCACCTGATATCGCCGTGTTAATGATCGAGCACGACATGGATCTGGTGTTCAAGTTCGCCAGGCGCGTGCTGGTGCTGGCGGCCGGGCGGTTGATCTTCGAGGGATCGCCTGATCAGGTCACCGCCGATCACGAAGTGCGCCGCGCGTATTTGGGGAGCTATGCCGATGCCCGCCGCGCCACTTGATATCCAGAACCTGAGTGCCGGCTACGGCCCGACGCGGATCATTGAGGGCATTTCGTTCTCGGTGAAAGCAGGTGATCGTCTCGCCGTGCTCGGCCGCAACGGTATGGGCAAGACCACGCTGCTGGCGACGCTGATGGGCCTGACGACTCGTCACGGCGGCGAGATCAGGATCGGCGACCAGGACGTCACGGCCAAGCGGACCTCGGCGCGCGCGGATCTCGGGATCGGCTATGTGCCGCAGACCCGCGACATTTTCGCCTCGCTGACGGTGGAGGAGAATCTGCGCACCGGGCTGAAGGGGCGGCCGGCGTCGGCGCTCGATGAAGCCTATGCGATGTTTCCGCGGCTACGCGAACGCCGCGGCAATTACGGCAAGCAGCTGTCAGGCGGTGAGCAGCAGATGCTGTCGATGGCCCGGACACTGCTGGGTAAGCCCTCGATCCTGTTGCTGGACGAGCCGCTGGAAGGCCTCGCGCCCGTGATCTGCGACGAGCTGATGGCATTGCTGACGAAGCTGGCCGCCACCAATGAAGTCACCATCATTCTGGTCGAACAGCAAATCGAGCGTGCGCTGGATTTCGCGAGCAGCGTCATGGTGATGGAGCGGGGCCGTACCAGCTGGAGCGGTACGCCGGATGTGCTGACTGCCGACCGCGCGCTGGTCGATCGGCTGGTCGGCGTCGGCATTCACTAAATTTCGGATTGGCGCGCCGCCCGGCGCGTCAGGCCCGAAAGATCGTGATCCCCAATACCAGCAGCACGATGCAGATCACGAGGAAGATATAAAAAAGTACGCGTGCGACATCCGCCGTGGCGGCGGAAATGCCGGTGAAGCCGAACAGGCCGGCGGCGACGGAAATCAGAAAGAAGATCAGCGCCCATTTCAGAAGGCTCATCGGGGAACTCCGGTTACGGCAGTTCCGGAACGCCCCGCTGCGAGATTTGGTTCCGGCTCGCAACCAAAGCTGCCATTCGTACCTAGCTCGCTAATGCGGCACCGGCCCGGGGGGGGGGGTAACAGCCTACTAATTAGGCAGCGCAAAGGCATTGGTTAGCATTTTAAACCTGCCCTTAACCAAAACATCCCTAATGAATGGATAGTAGACCTGCTCCCCGCAGTGGATTTGTGGTTCGGGGGACAAAGGGTTCAGTATGCGTGTCGCGGTCGGTCATGGGTGGTTGCGCTGGGTGAGCACCGTTACGGCGCAGGGATGTGCGGTGCCAGCGCCCCGTAGTAAAGTCTGACGCGCATGTTCACCAAACGCGCCATCGTTACGAATACGGAAGCCGCCGATGGCGCGGCGGGCGAGAGCCCGCTGCTCAGGGTTTGGCGCAATCGTAGCCTGTTCGGCGCTGTGTTTCTCGGCGTGATGATCCTGACGGTCATTGCGCTGGTCGTGCTGCCCGTGCGCTATCTCGCCACAGGTTCGGTGATCGTCGCCGAGCAGGAGCCCAGCAATAGCAATGCATCGGCCGCATGGGCGCAGAAGATCGGCGACCCCGCCGACGTCGAAAGCCAACTGCTGATTGCGCGCTCGCCGCGGGTGATGCGGCTCGCCATGCAGCAGCCGGGCGTCACGGAAGCCGCGATTGAAGAGTGTCAGAGCAGGAGCAGCAGCTCCACCTGCGAAAAGATGAAGACTGATACGGCGGCGCTGATCGACTATGTGTCGGGAAATTTCGCGATCGGTGCTGTCGGACGTTCGCGCGTCATCAATATCTCCTACACTTCGTCGATCCCCGAAGTCGCGCAGAAGATGGCGAATGCGCTGACCAATGCGTTTCTCGACGAGCAGCGGACATCGGGTGCGAGCAGCCGCGAGGTTGCCGCGTCCTATCTCTGGAAGGAAGCCAAGCAGCTGGATGCAGAGTTGCGCGATGCCGATGCCAAGATCCAGGCATTTCGCCGCAACAAGGGCCTGATGCGCGGATCGCTGGCGCCGATCAGCTCGGAGCGGCTGAGCAGTATCAGCCAGCAGCTGTCGACCGCCGAGACCGCGCGTGCCGATGCGCTCGCCCGCCTGCAGGAAATCAAGACCAATCAGGCGCGCGCTGCCGACTCGCCGTCAGTGCTGTCGAACCGTTCGATCGCCGATCTCAAGCAGCAGCTCACGGTTGTCACTGCGCAGCTCGCCAGCCAGGCCAATGTACTGGGGCCGCGGCACCCGTCGCTGCGTGCGCTGGAGCAGGAGCAGTCCGCGATCAAGGAGCGCATGGCCACGGAAGTGGCGAGCATTGCAGCCAGCGCGCAGAAGGCGTTCGACGCCAATGATGCCCTCGTGAACGCACTCAAAAAGCAGATGGATGCCGTGAAGGCTGAAGTCGGCTCGGCGACATCGGACGAAGCCTCGATCGAGAGCATGGTGCGCAGCACCGAGATCAAGCGCCAGCAATATGCCGATCTCTACAAGCGCGCCAGCGAACTCGAAACCGAGCGGCGCGTGCTCATTGGCAATACACGACTGGTCAGCCTTGCCGAACTTCCGACCAAGCCGTTTTTCCCGAAGAAAATTCCGTTCCTGGCCGCTGGCGGCACGCTCGGCCTGCTGCTCGCATTCGTCGCAGCCTTCTTCGGCGATCGCGTCAATCTTGCGGGTCTGTCCCGGCTGCGGACTGCAACTATTCGCCCGACGCGCGCAGCCGCGCCAGCGCCCACGCCGGAGCCTGTCGCCGTTGTTGCGCCAGTCGCTCCGCCGACACCTGTCCAGGCGACTGCCCCAGTGGCGCCGCGTCCCGGACCACCGCCAGCGGCGGCATTGTCATCGGAGCTGGCCGTCGTCACCGGCGCACCCATTCTGGCACGATTGCCGACCGTCAAGCGCGATCCGTCGGAATCGCCGATCGGTGCGATCCTCACGGCGCAGTCCGGCGCCTCGCTGTCGCGTGCGCTGCCGCTCGCGCTGCAGGATAGGCACTATCAGGATGCACTCCGCGATCTGGCGACGGGCCTGCTGACGTCGAACGACGCCAGGACACGCCGCAAGATTCTGGTCGCGTCGCCGACGACGGCCGAGGGCAAAACGTTTCTGACCCTGACCCTGGCGCAATATCTCGCAACGGCTGGCCGCAGCGTGCTGGTGATCGAATGCGATTTCGGCGCGCCGAAGTTCGAAACAGCCTTGGGCTTGCGCAGCAGCATGGGGCTGCAGGGAATTCTGCGCGGCGACATCACGCCGCGCGAAGCGGTGGTCCGCACCGCGACTCCCAATCTCGACGTCATTCCTGCCGGGCCGTTCTCGGCATCCGCCGAATTGCTGATGCGTAAACCGCTCGGCGATCTCCTGCTCTGGAGCCAGATCTACGACGTTGTCCTGATCGACGCGCCGTCGCCGGGCATCCAGACCGATCTGGGCGTGCTGGCCAGGCAGGTCGATGGCGTGCTGCTCTGCATGCGTTCCGGCCGCTCGTCGATCGGGCAGGCAGTGGCGACATCCAGCGCGATCCGTGTCGCGGGCGGCAGCGTCTTCGGCATTGCCGTCACGATGATGCCGGACGCCAATACGCCGAGCGGCACAGACCGGGTTTCGAATAATGCCTATGCCGGAGCGACGTGATGCCCGCTCCCAGCGTTCTGTTCGTCTGCCATACGGGCTCGATCTCCGGCGCTGAACTCGTGCTGATCGATCTCGTTCAGCCATGGGCGGGCGAGGCGGCCTTCCTGTTCGAGGATGGCCCGCTGCATCAGGCGCTTGCAGCTAAGGGCCTGAAGGTGCGTGTGTCGCGCTGGGGCGAGGGGCTCTCGGATGTCAGGCGCGACAGCTCAATCCTGAAAGCCTTTCCGCTGATTGGTCGGCTCGGGGCCATCATTGCCGAATTGACGCGCGAGGCGCGCCGCCATGACGTCATTTATGCGAACTCGCAGAAAGCCTTTGTGTTATCGGCCGTCGCCGCCACGCTGGCGCGGCGTCCGCTGATCTGGCACCTGCACGATATCATCAGCAGTGAGCATTTCGGCGCCACGCAGCGCCGCGTGCAGGTGGCGCTAGCGAATTATTGTACGGCAAAGGTGATCGTTCCTTCGCAAGCTGCTGCAGATGCCTTCATTGCCCAAGGCGGCCGCAAGCAGCTGGTCGCGATCGTGCCCAACGGTCTTGATGTGCCGCCGGACGCTAGCACGCCGCTTGAGATCAGGCGCGAGTTGAAATTGCCCGAAGGACCGCTCGTCGGCGTCTTCAGCCGCCTCGCGGCCTGGAAGGGGCAGCATATCGTGTTGCAGGCTCTCGCAAAGACGCCGGGCGTTAGCTGTATTATTGCAGGAGCTGCGCTGTTTGGCGAAGAGCCTTATGCCGAGAAGCTCAACCGGATGGTGGCGGATCTCGGTCTTGGCGATCGCGTGCATTTCCTCGGCCAGCGCGGCGACGTGCCGAGGCTGATGCGCGCCGTCGATGCGATGATCCATCCGTCGATTGATCCCGAGCCCTTCGGTCGCACGCTCGTCGAAGCCATGCTCGCCGATGTGCCTGTGATTGCGACGGATGCCGGTGCGGCGTCTGATATTCTCGAAGCCGGCAAGGCCGGGACGCTGGTGCCGCCAGGGGACGCCGATGCGCTGGCCGCCGCTATTACCAAGGTCATGTCGCGCCCGCCTGAACTGGCGAGCCAGTTGCACTATGCCGAAGCGCGGGCGCGCTCGCATTACAGCGTCGATCAGATGCTGCAGACGGTTTCAAACTTGATCGGGCGAGCGGCTGCCGGAGCTCCCGTGTGACCGCGTATCGCCGCTCAGTTTGCAATTTGAGTTCCTGGACGGCCCCTGATCGGGCCGTAGCGGCGCGCTTATGAGCGGCGCCCGGCACTCGACGCGGAAGTTTACGGCGATTCTCATCAGCGGTGCGCTGACCAGCAAGCTGCTGGGTTTCGGCCGTGAGATCTTGATGGCGCAGGTGCTTGGCGCTTCGCTGGTCGCCGACGGTTTTCGTGGTGCGATCACGGCGGTAATGCTGCCGCTGGCCTTTCTGCAGAACGAAACCGTCCCCGCCGTAATGATCCCAATGCACCGGGATGCGCTGAAGGACGGCAACGGACCTCAGCGCCTCGGCGCCATGACGGTGGCGATCACCGGCATTGCCATGATCCTGATGATCGGGCTGCAGGCGCTCGGTGAGCGGGCTGTGGATGCGCTGGTCGGCGGCTTTTCGGCGGAGGGGCGTAGCCTCACTCTCGACTTCATTCGCATCATGGCGCTGGGCATGCCGGCCTCGGCGATGATCAACGTGCTGGCTGCAGGCGAAATCGCGCTCGGTCGGACCCGCTTGACGAATATCCGCGCCAGCATCCTGAACGTCGCCGTGCTGATGGGCATTGCCCTCGTTGCTGTGTCCGGCAACTTTCATACACTGGCCTGGTCGTTCTCGGCTGCCTTCAACGCGCTCGGCGCCTGGGGGCTCTACACGATGTGGCGCGAGGGCGTGCTCAGCTTCAAGGGCCTGTCGCTGTCATCGGTGTTGGCGTCGAGCCGCGAATTCTTCCGTCGACTGCGACCGCTGCTCGCGCTACCGGTCGCCGAACAGGCCAATGTCTGGATCGAACGCCTGCTGGCATCGCGGGTCGGGACCGGTGCAGTGGCCTCGCTGGACTATGCACGCACGCTGACCGAAAGCGCGTTGCTGCTGATCAGCCAGCCGGTCGGGCTGGCGGTGTTGTCCAGCCACCCGCCGAAGGACGTCGGCGCGCAGATCGAAGGGATCGCGCGGCCTATTCTCGCACTGGCGGTGCCGGCGTCGGTCTTTCTTGCGATGTTCGCGCCGGAGATCGTGCGGCTGGTTTTTTTGCGTGGCGCCTTCAACGAGCACGCATTGTTCCTGACCAGTCAGGCCTTGCGCGGCATTGCACTTGGCCTGTGGGCCGCGACGCTTGGCTGGATCCTGATCCGCATTCTCAATGGCGCAGGCCGGAATTTTGCGGCCGCTGCCATCATCGTCACTGCCTATCTGGTTAATATCGTAGTTAACCTTCTCACCTCATACCTGCCCACGGCGCATGAATGGGGCACCTTGTTGCTTGGACTGGGTGAAGCCGCCCGTGGTATCGTTCTTCTGGCTGGCGTCATGATCGTCCTGGGGTCCCGGCGCAAGCTGCTCTACCTGATGTTTCTCGCGTGTTTCCCGGCAGCGCTGATGGCACTCTTCAGCTGGCAAATTCATGAGGTTCTGACGGGCCCGTGGCAGCGGCTTTTCGCCGGTGGCTTCGCCTATCTGGTCTGCCTCGCGCTGTCTGTCGCGATGCTGATGCCGGGCGTCTACATTGCGGCATTTGCGCGCGTCCGGGGGCGCTTGTGATTTTGATATGTGTTTTTGTATTAGAGAGTGCCTTGATCGTCTGAGGACTTTTCGATGAAGCACCTGTTATCCAGCGCCGCCCGACGCATGGCGTCTTCCGAAGCGCTGGTTCGCCCGATCAGCATGGCTGCCGATATGTTCATGGGCACGCGTGGCTGCCTGATGACCTTTCATCGCGGCGCCTCCGCTCGGGCCTGGGAAAAACTGCCGAACCGCGATTTCTATCTCGATACGAATTTTCTCGATCAGTTCCTGTCGCATCTGAAGCAACGCGGCTGGGACGTCGTGACGATGGAAGAGGCGATCCAGCGCTCGAAGGCTGGAAAGTCCAACGATCGCTTCGTCAACTTCTCCGTCGACGATTGCTATCGCGATACCTATGAGGAGATCGTGCCGCTGTTTCGCCGGCACAATGTGCCGGTGACGCTGTTTGTCACGACGGGCATTCCTGACGGTGCCCTTCCGCTATGGGCCGCAGGTCTGGAAGATACATTGCTCAACAACGACCGGGTCATTCTCGAGGATGGTGCGATCGACGTGCCGGCGTCTGACGACAAGCGCGCCGCATTCCATCGGATTGCGGATCGTTGGGATGGTCCGCAGGCGTCAGCCTCTTACAAGAAGTTTTGCGAGCTCAATGGTGTCGACATCGACGCGATGCACTGGAAGCACGCGATCACCTGGGAGATGCTCGAGGAGTTGCGCGACGATCCGTTGGTGGAGATCGGTGGCCACACCGTGACGCATGCCCGTATTTCGTCGTTGTCGCCGGATGGGGCACGCTTCGAACTCAAGGGTAGCCGTGACCGGTTGGTCGAGCGCCTTGGCATTCCCGCCAGGCATTTCGCATTTCCTTATGGACGTTCGGGCGATTGCGGTCCGCGCGATTTCGCGATCGCGCGCGATGCGGGTTATGCGAGTGCAGCGACGACCCGCAAGGGCCTCGTGCGCAATGGCCAGGATGCCTACAACCTGCCACGCTGCACGATCAATGGTTCGGATCGCAGTCTCGCGACTATGGAGCTCCATCTGTCTGGCCTGACGGGTGTGGCCGCGAGGATGACGGGGCGTGTCTAGCAGTCGTCGTCTCAAGGTTCTTTCCATCGCCCATTCCGCTGTCAGCCGCGATGCGGGGCGTCTGCGATACTATCCACTCGTCGGGCGCGATGACGTCGATATGCATCTCGTCGTCCCGGCTAGGTGGTATCAGTTCGGCCGTACGATTATTGCAGATCCGTCCGACGATCCCGGCATGACCGTGCATGTGATGCCGATCCGCCTGCCGCGCGCCGGCCCGATGAGCTGGTATCTGCATTTTTATCCTGGCTTGCGGCGTCTCATCTGTGAGGTCGATCCCGATGTAATCCATCTCTGGGAAGAGCCGTGGAGCGTCGTCGCGATGCAGGCGCGCATCCTCAAGGGCCGGGCCGCGATGGTCCTGGAAGTCGATCAGAACATCCTGAAGCGCTTGCCACCGCCATTCGAGTTCATCCGCAAGGACGTGTTGCGGAACACGGATCATATCCTCTCGCGCAGTCCGGAGGCGACAGCAGTCGTCCGCGCGCGCGGTTATACCGGGCCGACGTCGCCGATTGGCTATGGCGTCGATCTTGCGACCTTCAATCAGACCGGCGAGCGCCAGGCGCCGATTGCGCCCGGGCGGGGACTACGCATTGGCTACGTCGGGCGTCTTGTCGAGGCGAAGGGGCTCGACGACGCACTCGACGCCATGAAGCGCGCCACGGCGGATGTGACATTGGCGGTCATGGGCGAAGGCCCGCATGAGCCTGCGCTGAAGCTGCGCGTCAGCGAACTGGGCCTGACCGATCGTGTCACATTCCGGGGCTGGGGCAAACCGGCCGATGTCGCGTCATTCCTGAGCGGTCTCGATGCAATGATCCTGCTGACGCGCACCACCAGCGCCGTGCGTGAGCAGTTCGGCCGGGTGATCGTCGAGGCGCAGGCTTGCGGTGTACCGGTGATAGGTTCGACGGGCGGTGCTATTCCCGATGTTGTCGGCAAGGGCGGCTGGACCATTCCCGAGCGCGATCCGGATGCGCTGGCGACACTGCTGGATCGGCTTGCTGCCGACCCGCAGCAGTTGCTGGACCGCGGCGCGGCCGCGCGCGACAACGTACTGACGCGCTTCACTTACGAGGTGGTGGCGAATGCGCTGGTGTCGGCCTGCCAGCAGGCCGACGATGCAAAGCGGGGGGCTGATCGGCCGCGCCCTTGAAGCAGGCGCTTGCGATCAGGCGCCGACCGCCATGGCGCCCGGCGCAAATTCGTTCTTCGACGCCTGCACCTGCTCCAGCAGCTCGATGTAGCGCGAACCGACATAGTCCCAGCCGTAATTCAGTGCCGTGGCATGCGCGCCTTCGCACAGCCGGGCCAGTGTCGCCGGATCGGAGAAAGCCATCGCGATCTTCTCGGCGATATCTGCGCCGTCCATCTTGATCTGATAGCCGTTTACGCCATCGACGAGATAATCTTCGATGCCGCCAACCGGCGTTGCAAAAACCGGCGTCGAGCAGGCCATGGCTTCCATGCAGACCAGCGAGAAAGTTTCATAGGCAGTCGGCAGTACAAAGGCGTCGGCCGCAGCGTAGAGGGCCGGCATATCGGTACGCGATCCCGCAAAGACCAGCCGATCGGCGGAGGTTGTCGCCAGCTTGCGGTAGGGCGCGGGATTATCCGAGCCCACCACAAGCATCCAGACATCCGGGCCGAGGCGTTCGAGCGCGCCGATGGCATGTGCCAGACCCTTGCGGCGGAATTCATGGCCGGCGAACAGAAGCAGCTTTGCGTCCACCGGGATGCCGAATTCCTGACGGATCCTGAGACCGGCCGCGGTGTCGCGGGCGAAGCGATTGAGGTCGATGCCGTTGGGGATCACGCGGATGCGCGACGCTGGCACCTTGTAGATCTCTTGCAGTTCAGTTGCGACGCGCGGCGAGACCGCGACATACATGCGATAGCGCAGGCCGCCGATCATCCAGCGATCACGCAGGGCCACCCACAGATGCATGGGATTCAGCATCCATGACCAGGAGCCGGCGTTGCGCTTTTCGGCGAGGCTCTGCGCGTTGACCGCGTGCACGACCAGTACGTCGCCCGTCAGGCTGTCGCCGTGGCTGATGATGACGGCCTTGGGGTGATGATAGGCGGCGCGCGTCGCCAGTAATGTGAAGGTGGGAACGACAAAAGCGCGACCAAGATAGCGCAGGATGCCGCGCGTCTTGATGTGCGAAAGCCAGGCGCCGACGCGCTCGATGCGCGTACCTGGCGTTGCCTTGTCGCCGACGGCGCTGGCGAGAACTGTGTTGGCGATTTTGGCGCGGCTGAAGGCGCATGCGAGTTCGCTGGCCACGCTTTCAACGCCGCCGACCGAACTCAACTCCTGGACGATCTGGACGATCTCGATGGTCATGGGCCGACACTATGAAAACGGGTGAACGCCAATACCGTAGGTGCGCTGATAAGTCGCAATTTCATCAATATCCTGCTTTCGCAGGCTTTTATCACCAGCACAACGTCTAAGATTTTGCCTTCGCGATAAGGCATATCAGCGGAAACACTCGGACACAGTCGAGCAAATGCAGCCCTGCCGCGCCAAGTAGTATTCCGCTCCACCTGGAGTCGGTAATTGGCGCCGTCGCATGCGTCTTATGGGTGCAATCCTACGTCGACGACGATCTCGTAGGCACCTTTCACCAGCGCTTCGGGCCTAATGGTGAACGGCGTCTTGAAGTGACATCTGAAACAGAGCGCGGAAATGGATGTTCTGACCCCGATTCAATATCGAGTCATGCTTAACGCGCGCTGTTCCAAATTGATCACGCAGGTTTCAAAGAGATACAGCACTGATCGAGCGTGGGACAGTTACGGCCAGGCCGCATAGGACGGGCCGTGCTGACTTGGATCAAGCCGCGCGCGACGCCGATAGGCGCCTGGCGACGCATTCTGATACTTGCGGAAGAAGCGATTGAAATAGCCGGGATCGCGGAAGCCGAGGCCATAGCCAATCTGCTCGACTGGCAGATCGAGCTGCCGCAACCGCATGCAGGCTTCGTGGATCAGGCGCTGATGCACGATGGCGCGCGGACTGTAACCTTTCTCGCGCTTGCAATGTGCGTGCAGCTTGTCGTCAGTGACGCCGAGTGCGGCCGCATAGCGTGCGATGGGCCAGCCGTCGCGATAATGCAGTTCGACCATCTGCAGGAAATTGCCGACGAGGCGAGGGCCGTCGCCGCGCTGTGCTGCATCGTCGGGGGCTTCCTCCGAAATCACCGAGCGCCAGAGATGCAGGCACAGCAACAACACATGCGACGATGTCATCGTCGCGCTGCCGCGGCCCGGCGTATTCAATTCACGCACCAGCGTGCTGCAGGATTCCGTGATGGCCGCAAAAGTCGTCGCGAGTTGCGCGCCTTCGCGCAGGACCAGCCGGTCGATGGTTCGCCGCAGATGCAGCGCCTCGGCACTGCCGGCGACGGTGCGGGTGAGGACATCGTCCGACACTGAAATCAGATAGCCTTGTGCGCCGGCTTCGACTTCCAACGTGCCTTCGTGATCGCCGGGAAGCCACAACAGGCCGGGAGACTGAATGGCAACCGTGGTGCCGCGCATCGTGGCGGTGCCGCGTCGGGTTTCGATCACCAGCAGATGCGAGCGCCTGGTAACCGACTGCCGGATGATCCAGCTGCGCGGCGCCAGTCCGGGTGCGAATCTTTCCGCATGCAGCGCCGGAAGCGGCTTCTCCGCAAAGCCGGTGGGGCCCGAAACGATGTGCGCGGTCTCAAGCACTGGGACAATCCGTCGCGTGAAATAGCTCGCCTACACGGATCAATACAATCTTTCCCCGGATGCGTCCAATTCCCAGCCCCAAACGCTGGACTAGTCTCCGGCCATCGAACGCCACAAGGCGTCGGTGAAAGGAATTCGGGGAGGATAACATGGTGTCAGCAGTCAAGCGCCTTGCGGCGGGACTACTCGCGGTTGCCGGTGCGGCGGCCGTCGGATGGGACGGTGCAGCGGAGGCCCAGACGTCGGTCAAGATCGGTTATGCCATCTCGCGCACCGGCCCCGCTGCCGGCGGCGCTGCGGTGACGACAATTCCCAACTACGAGCTGTGGGTGAAGGAAGTGAACGCCGCCGGTGGGCTCAAGCTCGGCGACAAGCGCGTCCCAATTGAGGTCGTCCAGTATGACGACCGGTCGAGCGCAGAAGAAGCCGCCAAGGCGCTGGAGCGGCTGATCACCCAGGACAAGGTCGATTTCATCCTGCCGCCCTGGGGCACCGGCCTGAATCTCGCGGTCGGCCCGATCCTGAACAAGGCCGGCTATCCGCACATTGCATCGACGGCCGTGACCGACCGTGCGCCCGAACTGGCGAAGCGCTGGCCCAACAGTTTCTGGCTGCTCGGCACCAGCGCGGACGCCGCGAAGACCCTGGTCGAGCTGCTGGTGAAGCTGCGCACCGAAGGTAAGATTGGCGATACGGTGGCGATGGCCAGCATCGCCGACGGCTTCGGCATCGATCTCTCTGGTGCCGCCAGACCAGCTCTTACAGCTGCCAAGTTCAAGCTCGCCTATGACAAGACCTATCCGGTCGGCACACAGGATCTCAGCCCGATCATCAACGAGGTGAAGGCGCTGAACCCCGACGTGTTCATCGCCTTCAGCTATCCGCCGGACACGATCGCCATCACCGAACAGTCGCGCATCTCCGGCTTCAATCCGAAGATCTTCTACACCGGCGTCGGCACGGCATTCCCGCTGTTCAAGCAAAAATTCGGCGCCAACGCGGAAGGCGTGATGGGTATCGGCGGCTGGAGCGGTGACAGCCCGGCCATCAAGGACTATCTGGCGCGGCACAAGGCGTCGGCAGCGAATGGCGCGGAGCCGGATCGCTGGGCCAGTGCAGTCACCTATGCCGGCCTGCAGATGCTGCAGCAGGCGATCGAGCGGGTTGGCAAGGTCGATCGCGCTGCGGTCATCAAGGACCTGCAGAGCGGCACCTTCGACACCGTGATCGGCAAGGTGAAGCTCGAGAACAACATGCCGACCAAGTACTGGTGGGTCGGGCAGTGGCAGGACGGCGAGTTCTACGGCGTCGGCCCGTCGGGTAACGAAGGCGCGCGGGCGCCGGTCGTGCCGAAGCCGGCATGGAAGGCGCAGTGATCGCGTCCCTCCTGTATCCGGTCTGACAGAATGACAAACGCGGTTCTCACCGGCCTCGTGCTGGGTGGCATGTACGCGCTGATCGCCATGGGGCTCACCCTGCAATATGGCGTGGCGCGGATCATGAACCTGTCCTATGGCGAGTTCCTGATCGGCGCGGCCTTTGCGTCCTACTGGCTGTTCACCGGCTGGGCGCTCAATCCGCTCGCAGGACTGGCGTTTGTCATTCCGGTCAGTTTCGGCATCAGCTATCTCTTGTATCGCGTGTTGCTTACGCCGCTGGTGCGCCGCGCGCGCACCCGCGACGCCCTTGAGGTCGACAGCATTCTCGCCACCTTCGGCATGATGTTCATCGTGCAAGGCATCATGCTGACCATGTTTGGCGGCGCTTACTTCAGTTACTCGTTCCTCGCTGTGCCGGTGACGATCGTCGGCGAGGTGCTGGCACTGAACCGCCTGATCGCATTCGGGCTTGCGGTCGTGGTCGGCCTTGCGCTCTATCTGACGCTGACCCGCACACGGATCGGGACGTCGATCCGCGCCGTGGCCGTCGATCCCATCGCGGCACAGCTTGTTGCCATCGATGTCACCAGGACATCGGCGCTGGCCTTTGCGCTCGGCGGCGCGCTGGTAGCGTCTGCCGGCGTGCTGATCAGCATGTTTCTGACCTTCAGCGCCACCTCTGGCGTGGTGTTCACCATGAAGGCGCTGATCGTGGTCGTGATGGGCGGCGTCGGCAATCTGCTGGGCTGTCTCGTCGCCGGGCTGGCGCTGGGACTGAGCGAAGCGCTGGTGGCGACCTTTATCGATCCCGGACTGACGCTTGCTGTTAACTTCGCGCTGTTCCTCGGCGTGCTGCTGGTGAAGCCGGCCGGCATTTTCGGGAGGGCGCAGCGATGAGCCGTACCCAAATGACCACCGGTGCGATCTGTCTCGCAGCCGTGGTTGCGCTCGCATTCGTCCCGATGATTGTCGATGCCTATCACCTCGCGCTCGCGATCAGTCTCTTGCAATTCACGGTGTTGGCGACGGCATGGGGCATGTTTTCAGGCCCGACGCGCTATGTGTCGCTGGCGACCACAGCCTTCTTTGGTGTCGGCGCATACACCGTCGCCGTTCTGGGCGAACAATTGCCATGGTCGCTGGTGCTGCTGATCGCCGCCGTGATCGGCGCGGTCATGGCCGTCATCGTCGGCCTGTCGACGCTGCGGCTGAGCGGCGTGCATTTCGTCATCTTCACCTTCGGTCTCGCCGAACTCGTGCGCCAGATCGTGGTCTGGTACGAGGTCAACAAGACCCGTGTGCTCGGGCGTTACGTCTTTGTCGATATCACCCAGAACGACATTTACTGGCAGCTGCTGGCGCTTGCCGTCATTGTGTTCGGTACCGGCTGGCTGATCGCCCGCTCGCGCTTCGGCTTCGCGCTGCGGATCATCGGCGAAGACGAGACTGTGGCGCGGCATTGCGGCATCAACGTCACTATCGCCAAGGTGGCGCTGTTCACCATCACCGCCACCTTCATGACGCTGGTCGGCGCGGTCATGGCGCCGCGCTTCACCTATATCGAGCCGTCGATCGCCTTCAACGCGACCATTTCGTTCGAAGTGGTGATCATGGCACTGCTCGGCGGCGCGCATCGCCTATGGGGCCCGGCGCTCGGCGCCATTCCGCTGACGCTGCTGTTCGACTTTCTGTCCGCGCGCTTTCCCAGCACATCGACCCTGATCATGGGCGTGGTGTTCCTGCTGATCGTCTATGCGCTGCCGTCGGGTGTCGTCGGCCTCTGGGAGAAGCTCAAAGCCTGGCGACCCTCAGCCTCGAACGTGCGGGGAGCACAGGCATGACCGCCAGTGCGATGCCGGTGCTCCGCATCGAAGGTCTGACCCGCGCCTTCGGCGGTCTCGTCGCCGTCAACGGAATCGACCTGACGGTGCATGCCGGCGAGATCGTCGGGCTGCTCGGTCCCAACGGCTCCGGCAAGACCACGGCGCTCAACCTGATCTCCGGCGTGCTGTCGCCGAATGCTGGCGTGATTGCCTTCGCCGGCCACGACATCGCGGGCTGGCCGACCCATCGCATCGCGCGTCTCGGTCTGGCACGCACCTTCCAATTGGTCCGCGTGCTCGACGGCATGACCTGCGGGGAGAATGTGGAGGCCGGCCTGGCCTTTCATCATGCGCCGCTTGCGCGCGACGCGATGGCGGCAGCTGCGGCCGGCCTGCTCGCGCGGGTCGGTCTCGCCGGATTTGGCGGACGGCGCGCATCGGAGCTTACTTATATCGACCGCAAGCGGCTCGAACTGGCACGCGCGCTGGCACTGCAGCCGCGCCTGCTGCTACTCGACGAATGGCTCGCCGGTCTGAACCCGTCCGAATTGCTGATCGGGATCGAGCTAATCAGATCGCTCAAACAGGAGGGGCTGTCGATCCTGCTGGTCGAGCATGTGATGGATGCGATCCGTTCGCTCTGCGATCGCTGCGTGGTCATGAGCAGCGGCCGCAAGATTGCAGAAGGGCCTGTAGCTGCTGTGCTGAGCGACCCCGCGGTGATCGAAGCCTATCTGGGAGTGCCGGCGGATGCTTGAGGTCTCCAACATCAGCGTCACCTATGGCCAGCATCACGCGCTGAGCGATGCGGCGCTCCATGTGGAGCGCGGCGAGATCATCGTCATTCTCGGCGCCAATGGCGCCGGCAAGTCGTCGTTGCTCAAGGCCATTGCCGGTTTGCTGCCGTCACCAGCCAAGATCGTCAAACTCGCCGGTCGTGATCTGTCCCGTCTGCCGCCTCATGAGATCGTGGAAGCCGGACTCGCGCTGGTACCGGAAGGGCGCGGCGTGTTCGGAGAGTTGACCGTGGCCGAAAATCTGTTGCTCGGCGCCAATCCAAGGCGTGCGCGGGCGGTCGAGGCAACGCAGCGTGCCAAGGTGATGACGCTGTTTCCTCGGCTCGGCGAACGCCTGGCGCAGACGGTGCGCACCATGAGCGGCGGCGAGCAGCAGATGGTGGCAATCGGCCGCGCACTGATGTCCAATCCCGACATCCTTCTGCTAGACGAACCGTCCCTTGGCCTCTCGCCACTGCTGGTCCGCGAATTGTTCGCCGCCTTGCGCAAAGTGCGTGAGACGGGTGTCGGGCTGTTGCTGGTCGAGCAGAACGCGCGCGAGAGTCTCGCCATCGCGGATCGCGGCTATCTGATCGAGAACGGCAAGATCACCGGCAGCGGCACCGCTGCAGCCCTTCAATCCGACGACGCCGTGCGCCGCGCCTATCTTGGTGGGCTCGCCAGCGGCGCTGCCTGAGCATTTCAAAAACAGTCAACGGAGGACGTCGCCATGAACCAGATCAATCTGCTGCTCGAGAACCAGGATGTGCAGGCCATCGACGGCGCGACATTCGATCGTCTCAATCCGATGACCGGCGATATCGCCTCGCGCGCCGCTGCCGCGCAGGTCGCCGATGCCAAGCGCGCCGCTGATGCCGCAGCCGCCGCCTTCCCAGCGTGGTCCGCAACAGGCCCCGGTGCACGCCGCGCCATACTGCTGAAGGCCGCGGACATTCTTGCCGGCAAGGCCCCTGACTTTATCGCGCTGATGGCGACGGAAACCGGCGCGACTGCCGGCTGGGCCGGCTTCAATGTTCATCTCGCCTCCAACATGCTGCGCGAAGCGGCGTCGATGACGACGCAGATTTCTGGCGAGGTGATCCCTTCCGATAAGCCTGGCTGCATATCGATGGCGATCCGCCAGCCCGCGGGCGTCGTGCTCAGCATCGCGCCGTGGAATGCGCCGGTCATTCTGGGCGTGCGGGCTGTGGCGTTGCCGCTGGCCTGCGGCAACACGGTCATTCTCAAGGCATCGGAAATCTGTCCGGGCACACATCGGTTGATCGGCGAGTGCCTGCGCGAAGCCGGTCTGCCGCCTGGCGTACTTAATGTGATCACTAACGCGCCGGAAGATGCGCCCGCGCTGATCGATGCGCTGATCTCGCATCCCGCCGTGCGCCGGATCAACTTTACCGGTTCGACCCGCGTCGGCCGCATCATCGCAGAGACCGCCGCCAAATATCTCAAGCCAGTGCTGCTTGAACTCGGCGGCAAGGCGCCGCTGGTGGTGCTCGACGATGCTGATCTCGATGCAGCAGTGGCGGCCGCGGCCTTTGGAGCATTCATGAACCAGGGGCAGATCTGCATGTCCACCGAGCGGCTTGTTGTCGATCAGAAGATCGCCGACACCTTCGTGGCTAAGCTCGCGGCCAAGGCGGGTAGCCTAGTCGCCGGCGATCCGCGCAAGGGCGATACACCGCTCGGTTCACTGATCGGCAAGGATGCTGCGGATCGCATGCAGGCGCTGATCAAGGACGCCGTGGGCAAGGGTGCCCGTGTTGTGGCGGGTGGTAGCGTCGATGGCACGCTGATGTCGGCTACAGTGCTCGATCACGTCACCTCGGCGATGCGGATCTACAATGAGGAGTCATTCGGGCCGATCGTGAGTGTCGTGCGCGTCGATGGCGTGGACGAAGCCGTGCGCGTTGCCAACGATACCGAATACGGACTATCGGCGGCGGTGTTCGGCCGCGATATCGCCCGGGCGCTGGAAGTCGCCAAGCGGATCGAGTCCGGCATTTGCCACATTAACGGCGCGACCGTGGATGACGAGGCGCAGATGCCGTTCGGCGGGGTGAAGGCGTCGGGCTACGGTCGGTTCGGCGGCAAGGCCGGCATTGCCGAATTCACCGAACTGCGCTGGATCACCATCGAGACCGGCCCGCAGCACTATCCGATCTGATCGTGTCCGTTACACGCGGCCGTCAGAAGCTGACGGCAGCGTAGGCCTTGCTGATATCTGCGGCCGCGTGCTGCAGATGCTCGCGCAACCTGATCTGGCTGGCTTTCGGCGTGCGGAATGCCGGCGTCACGAAAGAGATTGCGGCGATCACGCCACCGGAATCGCGGACGGGAACGGAGACGGCATAAACATGCGGTGTGATTTCCGCGCGCGACTCCGACCATCCCTGCTCGCGGATCACGGCGAGCTCGCGCACCAGCAGCCTGCGATGTGGTGCGAAGCCGGGATCGCGCCGAACGGCGTCGTCGAGGATTGTCTCGCATTCAGCTTCGGGCATGTGCGCGAGCAGCATTTTCGGTCCGGCGCCACGGTGCAGCGGCAACGCCGTTCCGACCTCGAAGGTCAGGCGAATGCGTGACGATGACTCGGCGCGCTCGATGCACACGGCGCGATCGGCCGAGCGGCGCAGCAAGATGATGGTTTCTCCGACCTCCTGAGAGACGCGCTTCATGAAGGGGCGCGCAATGGAGGCAAGGTCGGTGCCGGCGCGGGCCGCCTGAGCCAGGCCGATGACGCGTGGCGCGAGCACGAACGAGCCGCGGCCATCTTCGTCGATGAGGTCGGCTTCGCGCAAGATGCCAATGTACCGATAGGTCGACGACAGTGGCACCCCGATCTGTTCAGACAGGCTTTCTGCGGAATGCCGCGGACGATCGGTGGAGAAGGCCAGCAACGCGCGAAGTATCTTTCGCGAACTGCCATCTGCAGCAGCAGGACGGTCCGTCTGGTCGACGCGTTTCGACGCAGTTGCGGCTCTCTTGATGGCCAACGGAACCTCCATTCGGTAATGCTTGCCAATGGAAACGGCAGCATGTGGATATCATTTGCGCACCAACAAACATTGCCGTGCGCGTACCTTCTTATAAGATAAGATAGTGTTCTCAGCAATTGAGAAGTAGCAAATCAGCCCATGAAGCTTCCGCCGCTGGACTATATTTGCCCTGCTACGCTGACCGAGGCGATTGCCGCGCTCGCGGTTCATGGCGGCAATGCCAAGGTGATCGCGGGTGGGCAGAGCCTGATGCCGATGCTTGCTTTCCGGCTGGCGGCGCCAAGCGTGCTGGTCGATATCGGACGGCTGCCAGATCTCAAAAGTATCAGTATTTCCGCTGAGGGCATCGACTTTGGCGCCCTCGTGACCTGGCGGGATATCGAGCGTGATGCGCGGCTCGCACAGGCGCATCCGCTACTGGCGGCTGCCATCGCCCATGTCGCGCATTACCAGGTCCGTAACCGCGGCACCGTCGGGGGGAGCATGGCCCATGCCGATCCGGCGGCCGAAATGCCCGGCATTGCGGTGACCTGCGATGCGATGCTGACGATCGTCGGACCGACCGGGACGCGCATCGTGCGCGCAGATGAATTCATCACCGGCGGCCTCAGCACAGTTCTGGGGGCCGACGAAATCTTGACCAGCATACGCCTGCCGCTCTGGAAGAAGGCGCGGCGCTGGGCCTTCGAGGAATTTGCGCGCCGCCGCGGAGATTTTGCGCTGGCGGGTGTTGCCGCATTCTACGACATCGACGCGCAGGGCCTGGCGTATAACGCGCATATCGGGGTGATCGGCGTTGCCGATCGTCCGATGCGGCTGCCCGGTGTCGAGGCGATCATCGATGGCCGCCGGATCGATGCCGACGTGATTTTGCAGGCTGCGGCTGTCGCACGGGATGCGCTCGATCCCGCCGATGATATCCACGCGGAAGCCGCCTATCGCCGCGATCTTCTCGGCGTGTTGCTGGAGCGGGCGCTGGCGCGCGCAGCCAATATCACTCTGCCGGAGGCCGCATGACGTCGGCCCGTCCCGTCCATTTCACCGTCAACGGTGCCGCGGTGACCGTCACGGTCGAACCTCGCACCACGCTGGCGGATGCGCTGCGCAACGAGCTCCGCCTGACCGGCACGCATCTGGGCTGCGAGCACGGTGTCTGCGGTGCCTGCACGGTCATCGTCGATGGTGCCGCCGTCCGCGGCTGCCTGATGCTGGCGGCGCAGGCAGAAGGGCGAGAGATAACCACCGTCGAGGGTCTTGGCAGCGCCGCGCATCTCAGTGCATTGCAGCTTGCGTTCCGCAAACATCACGCTTTGCAGTGCGGCTTCTGCACCGCCGGCATCCTCACGACTGCCCATGCATTGCTGACCGAAGAGCCGCATGCGGACGAGGACCGCATCCGCGAGGTGATTTCCGGAAACCTGTGTCGCTGCACCGGTTATCTGCCGATCATCGCGGCGATCATGGAAGCCCGTATTGCCTATAGCGATGTGCAATGCGAGGCCGCGCAATGACCGAAGCCGCCAAACTCCTGGTCGGCAGCGCGGTCGAGCGTATGGAGGATGCGCGTTTCCTGTCAGGATCCGGCAATTTTGCAGACGATCTTGCCGTCGAGGGGATGCTGCATGCGGCGATCCTGCGCAGCCCGATCGCCCATGCGCGGATCGTGGCGATCGACGCATCGGCCGCGCTGGCCATGGTGGGCATTCACGCCGTGCTCACGGCGCAGGATATCGGCGACACCATCCCCATCATCCCGCTGCGCCTGGCGCCGCTGCCCGAATTCGAGCCATTCCGCCAGCCCGTCATGGCAAGCGACAAGGTGCGCTATGTCGGTGAGCCCATCGCTGTCGTGGTCGCCGACAGCCGCGCTTTGGCCGAGGACGCGCTGGAGAGGATCGGCATCGAATTTGAAGCGCTGTCTGCAGTCACAGAGCGCGGCGCAAGTGAAACTCCGCTCTTCGACTTCGCCGAAGATAACGTCGCGCTGCGCTACGATGCCGGTTTTGGCGATGCCGATGCGGCCTTCGCGTCCGCGGACTATGTCCGCACCGAGCGCTTCAGCGTGCAGCGCCACACGGCGCTGCCCATGGAAACGCGGGGCCTCCTCGCCGAATGGAATTCATCGGCCGGTCGGCTCATCGTCACAGGCGCGACAAAGGTTACGTTCTATAACCGCCGCGCGTTGGCGCAGATGTTGGGCCTTCGCGAGGATGATATCGATCTGATCGAGATCGATGTCGGCGGCGGCTTCGGTGTACGCGGCGAATTCTATCCCGAGGATTTCCTGATCCCCTTCGCTGCCCGCAAACTGGCATCCCCGGTCAAATGGATCGAGGATCGCCGCGAGCATCTGATGGCGATCAATCACTCCCGCGATGTCGTCTGCGAATTGTCGCTCGCCTGCCGCAGTGACGGATTGATGCTGGGTCTGCGCGGCCGGGTGTTCGCCGATATGGGGGCCTATATCCGCACCAATGGCGGCGTGGTGCCGGCCAAGGCGGCGCAGTTTCTGCCCGGCCCTTACCGTATTCCCCATGTCAGTGTGTCGGTCGAAGCCTTCATGACCAGCAAAACGCCGGTCGGGACCTATCGCGGGCCGGGCCGCTTCGAGGCGAATTTCTTTCGCGAGCGGTTGATCGACATGGCCGCGATCGATCTCGGCATCGACGTCGCCGAATTCCGGCGCAAGAACCTGATCACCGAACAGGAATTGCCTTATCCGATCGATGGGCTCGTGCCCTATGAGGGGCCGACATCCTACGACACCGGCGACTATATCAAGGTGTTCGAGCGTGCCTTGAAGGAGATCGGCTGGCACGAGAAACGTCATCTGCAAGGCAAATTGATAGATGGTGTACGTCATGGCGTCGGGCTCGGCTGTTTCGTCGAAAGCGGCGGTGCCGGCCCGAAGGAAAACGCAGCGCTCACCCTTGAGAAGGACGGCTCGCTGACGGTGGCCGTTGGCTCATCGGTGCTAGGGCAGGGATTGGAGACGGTGCTCGGCCAGATCGCGTCGGATACGCTGTCGATCCCGTTCGATCGCATCCGTGTGCTGCATGGCTCGACCACGCTGCTCGATGAGGGCTTTGGCACCTATCATTCGCGCGCGGTGGTGATGGGCGGTTCGGCCGTGCTCGACGCGGCGACCCGGCTGCGCGAGAAGATCCTGCAGCAGGCGTCCAATCACCTGGGCAGGCCGAACAGCGAGTTGAAGATCATTAGTGCGAACGTCATCGCCGATAACGGCGCGTCGGTGTCGTTTGCGGCGCTCGCAGCCGGGCGCCAATTGCGGGCAGACGGCACATTCGCCAACGATGTGCGCACCTATAGCTACGGCACCCATGCGGCGCATGTCACTGTCGATCCACGCACGGGCGCGGTGAAAGTTCTCGATTATATCGCAGTCGAAGATGTCGGTCGCGCTATCAATCCGGCCATCGTGCACGGACAGGCGATCGGCGCGATCGTGCAGGGACTGGGTGGCGTTTTCCTCGATCATCTGATCTATGACGATCAGGGACAGCTCTTGAACGCCTCTCTGGCCGATTATCTGGTGCCGACCGCGAGCGATTTTCCGGCGCTGCGCGCGGTAACGCTGGAGCTGCGGCCGTCGCCGAGCAATCCGCTGGGTGCCAAGGGGGCGGGCGAGGGCGGTATCGTTGCTGTGGCTGCAGCGACGGCCAATGCGGTGGCGGCAGCGCTGGCGCCGCTCAATGTCGAGATTCATCACTTGCCGCTGACGCCGCCGCGTCTGTGGCGCCTCATCAAGAATGCGCATGCGCGCGCAATCACCGCTGCATAGGGACTGATCGTGCCGATCGATATCCATGCCCATTATGTGCCGCCGCAGCTGCTGTCCGCCATCGAGGGCCGCGGCGCCTATTGCGGCGTGAGGCTGCTGCCAGCCGGGAATGGCAAGCCGCCGGCCCTCGGCTTCGATTATGGTTTCAGGGTTCGGCCGTTCTTCCCTCAACTGGTCGAGCCGGTTGAACAACGCCGTGCCAGCCTCGACCGCCAGGGTCTCGACCGGCAACTGGTTGCCACATGGCCGGACATCTATGGCTACGGTCTGGCGAAAGATGCCTGCGCGCATTGGCACCGCATGCTCAACGACACGCTGGGCGAGTGGTGCCATACAAACAATGACCGCTTTTCGTTCGTCGCATCGGTGCCCTTGGTCGACGCTGCAGATGCTGCGGCCGAACTCGATCGCGCCGTGGATCTCGGGGCGGTCGCGGTGATGGTCCCGGCCAATGTTGAGGGCGTCAATATCGGAGAGAAGCCGCTCGATCCGTTCTGGGCTAAGGCGGAAGCATTGGGACTGCCAGTCATCCTGCATCCCGTGCTGGTGGATGCTGCGCCGCGCGCCGCGAAGTTCGCCCTGACTCAGATCGCCCAATACACGTTCGACACCACGCTCGGCATCGGCTCGATCATCTTCTCGGGTGTGCTCGATCGCTTCCCGGCGCTCTCGATCGTCCTCAGCCATGGCGGCGGCACATTTCCTTATCTGCTGGGCCGCTTCGATGTGATGCATGCGCGGATGGATCGCGCGGGACAGGGCGATGTCGCGCAATGCGACCCGTCGGTCTACGCATCGCGCATCGGCTATGACAGCATCGTGCATGCGCCGAAAGCGTTGCGTTTCCTCGCCGATACCGTGGGCATCGAACGTGTGGCGCTCGGTACTGACGAGTCCTTCCCGCCGGCGGATCGCGATCCCCTCGCTAGCGTCAAGGCTGCGGGCTTTTCCGCTGCCGATATAGAACTGATTACTGAAACCAATCCGAGGCGTCTGTTTCCACGTTTGCCCTGAGCTGCGGTGTGTTCTGCCGTATCATCTTCATGCGAGATAAAGAGGACCGATCATGCTGAAACGTCTGCTTGTTGCCGCCGGTGTTGCGATGTCGATGCTGGGTCTTGCGAACGCCCAAGAGATGAAGACGGTCAAGGTCGGGACGACCAATCTGTCATCGGATATAGGTCTGTTCCTCGCCGAGAAGCGCGGCTACTTCAAGGAAGAGGGGGTCAAGGTTGAACTGATCCCGTTCGATTCCGGCGCCAAGATGGTGGCCCCGCTCGGCGCAGGCGATCTCGACGCATCGGCAGGCGCGGCCTCCGCCGGGCTCTATAATGCCGTCAATCGCGGTCTCAAGCTGAAGATGGTGGCGGACAAGGGCACCAATATCGCGGGCTATAGCTACAAGGCGCTGATGGTGCGCAAGGATCTGATCGAGTCAGGTGCATTCAAGTCGCTTGCGGATCTCAAGGGCAAGAAGGTCGCGATCATCGCCAATGGCGCAGCCGATGAGTCGGTCATCAATCAGGCGCTGAAGAAGGCCGGGCTAAAGGACGAGGACATCGAGAAGCTCTTCCTGCCATTCCCGCAGCATCTCACCGCCTTCGCCAACAAGGCGATCGACGCGGCGATCTCGGCGGAGCCGGGCGTGACGGCGATGGTGCGCAACAATGTCGCTGTGCGCTTTGTCGGCCTCGACGATTTCTATCCGGTGCAGCAGACAGCCATGCTGCTGATCAATGGCAAGTTTGCCGAGGACCGCAAAACAGTGACGGCGTTTCTCAAGGCCTATCTGCGCGGGGTGCGCGCTTATGCTGCGACGCTGAAGGACGGCAAGATCGCGGGGCCCGGCGCCGAGGACATGATCAAGGACATTGCCGAGATGACGGGCATCAAGGACACGGCGCTGCTGCATCAGATCGTGCCGGTGTTCATCGATCCCGACGGCCAGATCAACCTTCCCAGCGTCGAAACCGATCTCGCTTATTTCAAGTCGCGCGGGCTGGTCACCAGCGACATCGAGGCAGCCAAGGTCGTCGACATGTCCTATGTCGATGCACTGAAGCCAGTCCTGGGGCCGTTCGCACGGCCCAAGTGAAACGGTGAAGAGAAGTGTGGCGATGACGGTGCAGATGTCGACAGCAGCAATCGGGAATAGCGGGCCGGTGCCCGTGCCGAAGATCAGCCTGCGCGACGTCACCAAGCGGCACGATACGCAACTGGCGCTGGACCGGATCACGCTCGATATCCCGGCCAGCACCTTCTTCGTGGTGGTCGGTCCAAGCGGCTGCGGCAAGACGACGTTGCTGCGCATGCTTGCCGGACTGGATGCGCCATCGGAAGGCCGGATCGATATCGCCAATCCGCAGCCCGGCCATCCGCAGAACGCCATGGTGTTCCAGGGGGACTCGTTGTTTCCCTGGATGACCGTCTGGGACAACGCCGCCTATGGCCTGACGATGCGCAATGTCCCGAAGGCGCGCATCGACGACGTGGTCGGGCACTATCTGAACAAGACCGGCATGTATGGCGCGCGGACGCTCTATCCGCATCAATTGTCGGGCGGCATGCGCCAGCGCGTCTCCATCGCGCGCGCCTTTGCCAACGATCCCGATATCCTGCTGATGGACGAACCGTTCTCGGCGCTCGACGAGCAGAACAAGACGCTGCTGCATGAAGAGCTGCTGCGGATCTGGGAAGAGACCCGCAAGACCGTCGTCTTCATCACCCACAGTGTCGATGAAGCCGTGACGCTCGGCGATCGCATCATGGTCATGACAGCGGGGCCGGGGCGCATCAAGACCATCGTGCCGGTCGACTTGCCGCGGCCGCGCAATGTCGTCGAACTCCGGCACACGCCGGCTTACGGCGAACTGGTCTATGATATCTGGGCGCAGCTCCGCGAAGAGGTTGATCGCGCGCGCAGCCGCGAGCCGGGGAGCAAGGCATGAGTTCGGTTCGCACCCGTTCACTGTGGAGCGACCGCGCCATCAGCATCCTGTCGCCGCTGGTGCTACTGGGCCTATGGGAAATCTGCGCGCGCACCGGCATCGTTGATGTCAGGTTCTTTCCGGCGCCCTCTAACATCATTGGGCATCTGTTTGAACTCGCTTCCTCCGGCGCGCTGTGGCGTCATGTGGGAGCCAGCCTCTATCGCCTCGCTGCCGGTTTTGTCGTTGGCTGCGTGCCAGCGATCGTGATCGGGCTCGCGATCGGCCTGTATCGACCGATACGTGCAGCCTTCGATCCACTGATCTCGGCGACCTATCCAATTCCGAAGAGCTCCCTGCTGCCGCTGATCCTGCTGATCTTCGGTCTCGGTGAAAGCTCGAAGATCGCCATGGTCGCGATCGGCGTGTTCTATCCGGTGGTGATCAATACCGCCGCTGGCGTGCGCCAGATCGCGCCGATCTTCCTCGATGTTGGCCGCAACTTCGGCGCCAGCCGCTTCAACATGTTTCGCACCGTGGCGCTGCCCGGCGCATTGCCGCTGATCATGACCGGCATCAAGCTCGGCGCGGGCATGGGCCTCGTCCTGATCGCCATCGCCGAAATGGTCGGCGCCAAACAGGGGCTGGGTTACATGATCTGGAATGCGTGGGAGTTGTTCGATGTCCAGACCATGTATGTCGGCCTGTTTGTCATTGCGATTATCGGCTTCGTGATGAATGCCGGCTTCGACGCGCTGGAGCGCGCCATCGTGCCGTGGCGGAAGGGCTAGAGCGTCTTCAACTGCTCGCTCACGGCCAGCAACTGCCGCCGAATATTGGATGCCGCAGTCACTTCCCAGAACGCGCCGCGCGTCGCCGGGCCGATGGCATAGAAGCCGGGCTGAACATGACCGGCGCTGTCGCGCAGTTCGCAGGTTGGGGCGACATCGAGGCCGAGGCCGTTGAAGCCGGTCCGCACTTGCCCGGTTTCGAGCAGCGACTTGATGAGCGGATCGCCCAGGCGATCATAACGCTCTTCCGGGCCGGTACAGTTCAGGATCCAGTTGGTGGCGAGGTTGACCGTCTCGCCGTGTCCGCGCTTGCGGATAGTGACGTCATGTCCTGATGGTGTCGCAACTGCACTGGTGATGCGACCCGCGATCACATCGAGCTGCTTGTCTCGCTGCAACTGCTCCAGCAGTTCGGCGACGTCGGGCGCCAGCCGATGCCGATGCACCATCCAGATCGCGCGCAGATGCCGCGCGAAGCGGGCACGTTCGGTCTCGGAGGCATTCCTGTAGAGTTCACCGATGGACAATCGAAACGTATCGACCATCGTCTGCCATGGAATGCCCGCGGCAACCTTGCGGCGGGTGTCCCTGAGCAATGCCGCCAGAAGCCCACGCGCGGTGGGCACCGGGAATGAGTTCATCGGATCGGGATCGGTCTGCGCCGGCACGTCGATCAGCGGCAGCAACCCGCGCCGCGAGACCATCGTGATGGGCGCGCGCATGCCGCGATGAACGAGATCGATCACCATATCGACGGCAGTGGCGCCGGTGCCGATGACCAGCACGCGATCGTCCTTGCCGATCGGATCGAGCGCGCCCGGCGCCCAGACATTGGTGATCGAGCGCGGCGATGCCTCGATGCCGGGAAATGGCGACGGCGGCTGGTTGCCAAGACAGAGGAACACCAGATCGGCGTCGATGGTCGCGCCCGATGCTGTCGCAACGCGATAGCCATCGCCCTGCCGCGTCACACTCAGAGCCACATCCTGCCGCGGCGTCACGCGTCCGCTGCCCGTCAATTCGTTGAACTTCGTCGAGATGTAGTCGCCATAGACCCGGCGGGGCACGAATGAGGTTGAATAGTCCGGCCAGTTTGCCTGGCCCGTCTCCGTCAACCATTCGACGAAGCCGTTATCTTCGGCGCCGAGTCCGCCCATCTTTGAGGCTGGGACGTTGATGCGGTGCCACTTGGCTTTCGCGGAATAGGCGAGTCCGCGCCCGAAGGCGCCATCGCGATCCAGCACGGTGATCGGCCCGATCTGCGGCAGCTTGGACATGATGATGCCGGTGAACGCGCCGGCCACGCCGCCGCCGATGACGGCGACGCGTAGGGAATGGGGAGAGGCTGATGTCATGCTGCCGGACGATGCGAGGAAAGGAGATCGAGGGATATCAGGTCGGCGGCGCGTAGGCGGCCGGATCGACCGATGTTGGACGGCCATCGAGCGCGAGTCGGCCGATCCGTGCTGGTGTTTCGGCGATCACCTTGCCGCGGCGCACGACCGCGAGCCGTGTCGCCTTCAGCCGGATCGCCTCGATGGGATCGCGCGCCTGTAGCAGCACGAGGTCGCCGTTGCAGCCGACATCGAGGCCGTAGCCATCGAGGCCCATGATCTTTGCCGGATTGGTGGTGACGGTGTCGAAGCAGAAACGCATCGCGTCGCGGCTGGTCATCTGCCCGACATGCAGGCCCATATGCGCGACTTCGAGCATGTCCGCCGAGCCCAGCGAATACCACGGGTCCATGCAGCAGTCCTGGCCGAAGGCCACGTTAATGCCGTAGGGCCGCATCTCTGGCACACGGGTCTGGCCGCGGCGCTTGGGGTAGCTGTCGTGGCGACCCTGCAGCACGATGTTGATCAGCGGGTTGGCGATCGCAGCGACGCCGGCCTCCGCGATCAGCGGCAGCAGCTTCGAGACGTAGTAGTTGTCCATCGAATGCATCGAGGTCAGATGCGAGCCGGCCACGCGACCCTGCAATCCCAGCCGCTGGGTCTCGTAAGCCAGCGTTTCGATGTGGCGCGAGAGCGGATCGTCGCTTTCATCGCAATGCATGTCGACGCGCAGTCCGCGCGTGGCGGCGATCTCGCAGAGTGCTTTCACCGACGCGGCGCCATCGGCCATGGTCCGCTCGAAATGCGGAATGCCGCCGACAATGCTGACGCCCTTGTCGAGGGCACGGGCGAGATTTTGAGCAGCCGTCGGCGAGCGGAAATAGCCGTCCTGCGGGAACGCGACCAGTTCGAGGTCGAGATAGGGCGCGACCTGCTTTTGGACGTCGAGCAGCGCATCAACAGCGAGCAGCCGGTCGTCGCAGATATCCACATGGGTACGCACCGCGAGCAGGCCCTGTGCCACCGCGAGATCGCAATAGCGCAACGCACGCTCGACCAGTGCCTCATAGGTGAGGTGTGGCTTCAACTCGCCCCACAGCGCAATGCCCTCGAGCAGGGTGCCGGACACATTCAGGCGCGGCAGGCCCAGCGATAGCGTTGCATCCATATGGAAGTGGATGTCGACGAATGGCGGCGAGACCAGATGACCGGCGGCATCGATCACACGTCCGGCCTCTCCCGCCAGATTGGGCTGCACCGCGACGATACGGCCCGATTCAATGGCGATATCCTGGCCCGTGCGGCCGTCGGGAAGCGTGGCGTTGCGAATGAGGAGGTCGAACGGCATGAAACCCTTGCTGCTGCAGGTGTGGTCGCCGAATTATCGGCGTTGCGCTGCAGCAATGCAAGACGGTCCCACGCGGGCGGCATCCGCCGGTCCGCGCGGACGATTTGACCTGTATCAGTGAAACGATTGTTGTGCGGCGCGGAGCAGATCGATCGGGCTCCATGGCTTGGCCATGAACAGTGTGCCGTCGGGCAGCCGACGCACGCGAGGCGCACCCGAAGTCACGATCACATGCATATCGGGGAATCGTTGCTTGGCCAGATAAGCGAGCTCGATGCCGTCCATCATGCCCGCGAGTTCCACGTCGGTGAAGACCATCGCAACATTGTCGCCGGATTCCTCCAGCACCAGTACGGCCGCCTCCGCGCTTTCGCATTCGATGACGTTCATCTCGCTCTCTTCGAGCAGCAGGCTGACCAGTGTGCGTTGTGCTTCGTCGTTCTCGACCACCAGCGCTGTCGACCTGTGTGCATAACCCATGGGGGAGCCTCCGTGGTTTGGTTGCGACAGGAGGGCAATGCGTGAGTTCGCCAGGGGTTCAGATAAAAGTGAGTTCCCGTGAGCAACAATGTTACTCATGCATATGCATGCCTGCGCAGGCTGATGCGCTCGGCAGAACTGCAGCTAACCCGCTACGGAAGTTGAAGTCGCAATCTGTTGCATCATCTGCGGCAGCAGATAGGGCGCGCCGTCATCGGTACGTGCAACGACGACATCGATATCGAACACGCGGCGAATGACATCGCTGGTGATTGTTTCCGCAGGCGTTCCTTCGGCTGCAACGGCGCCGCTACGCATCACGATGATGCGGTCAGCAAACCGAACGGCGAGATTGAGATCGTGCAGCACTGCGATCACGGCTGTGCCGTTGCGCGCACGCTGCCGCGAAATTTCGACGAGTTCGATCTGATGGCGCAGATCGAGCGATGATGTGGGCTCGTCGAGCAACAGGATGCCAGGACCATGCACAGCTTCACCGCAGGCGAGCTGTACGAGGATGCGCGCGAAATGCGCGCGCTGTTGCTCGCCGCCTGACAGCGTCGGCAATTCGCGATGACGGAAGTCGCCAAGGCCCACTTCATCGATGGCGGCATCGACCAGCGCTTGCGCTGAAGCCAGCGGCAGGTTGCCCCGCCCCATCTGCACGACTTCCTCGACCGTGAATGGGAAGCTCACACTGACATGTTGCGACAGCATCGCGCGCCGCATCGCCAGTTCGGCGGGCGACCAGGCGTGGAGGTCGCGGCCTTTCAGCGTGATGGCGCCGCGCGACGCACGCAGATCGGCCGAGAGCAGGCGCAGCAGTGTCGACTTGCCGGCGCCGTTGGGGCCGACGATGGCGACCATCTCGCCGCTGGTGATGGCGAGATCGACGTGATTGAGCAGCGTGGCCTGGCCAATGGTTAGCGAGATGCCGGATGCTGTGAGGACGGGTGTATTGGCCATTAACGTCACAGCCCCACCAGCCCGCGCTGGCGCAGCAGGATCAGCAGGAAGATCGGCGCGCCCACGGCGGCGGTCAGGATACCGATGGGCATCTCGGCCGGCGCTACGATGGTGCGGGCCAGCGTATCGGCTCCAACCAGCAGGCTGGCGCCGAGACCGACGGATGCCGGCAGCAGCAGCCGATGACCCGGTCCGATCATCAGCCGCAGTAGGTGCGGCACGACGATGCCGACAAAGCCGATCACGCCGCAGACAGACACTGCCGCGCCGGTCATGACCGACACCAGCACGATGCAGATGCGCTTGAGGCGCTCCACATCGACGCCGGAATGAAAGGCCTCGGACTCGCCGAGGATCAGCACATCGAGGCCGCGGCTGGTGAACAGCATGCCGATCAGGCCCAGCGCCAGCATAGGCGCAATCGTTGCCGCCTTGCTCCAGGTGGCGCCGCTGAGCGAGCCGAGCAGCCAGAAGGTGATGTCGCGCAATTGCCGGTCGTCGGCGATGAAGACCAGCAGCCCGATGCCCGCATTGGCAATCGCGGCGATGGCAATGCCGGCGAGCAGGAACAGCGCGATGGAGGTGCGTCCGCTGCGGCTGGAAATTCGGTAGAGAATGATGGTGGTGAGCAGCGAGCCGATGAAGGCGGCTAATGGCAATAGAAAGGGCTGCAGAAAACTCACATAATGCGCAAAGCGGCTGTCGCTGATGACGATGGCGCCCGCTGCAGCAAACGCCCCGCCGCTGGAGACGCCGACCAGCGCCGGATCGGCGAGGGGATTGCGAAACAGGCCCTGCATGATCGCGCCGGCGGCGCCCAGCATGCCGCCGATCATGGCGGCGATGGCAATGCGCGGAATCCGGATCGACCACAGGATCAGTTGATCGCGCGCGGCAAATTGATTGCCGGGGTCGGCGGCCGCGAGGCCAAGTGCTGCGGGCAGGCGGGACAGTGGGATGCCGGCGGCACCCACGGTGGCGGCAAGCAGCACCGTCAGCAGCAGTGCCACGAGCAGGCCGCACAGTACGATAACGGTGGCAGGGCGACGCACCCGACCGGTCGTTCTGACAAACGCAGTCAGCTTGGCGTCGGCAGCGCTCATCTTATTGGCGGCAGTTGACGGCGAGCGAGACGGGCTTGAACGTTGCAGCCTCGGACGACAGCGCCGGGTCGAGCTTGACGGCGAGGTCGCGTGCGGCGGCGGCCGTGCGCGGACCGAAGCCGAGCAGATAGAGGCCATCCATGGCGACCAGGCTCCTGGTCTTCGCGGCCGGCGTCAGTGCGAATGCCGGGCTGGCAAACACGGTGTCGGCCTGCAGCGTATCCTTGCCGCGCTCCATCGAGAGCACGGTATCCGGCTTGGCTGCGGCGATCGCTTCATCGCTCATGATCTTGTAGCCGTCGAAGCTGTCCGCGACATTCACACCGCCGGCCAGTTTGATGATCTCGTTGGCTGCCGTCTTCTGGCCTGCGACCATGGCGCGGCCATCGAGGAAGGACATCACGAACATCACCCGTGGCGGGGTCTTCACCTTGGCGCGCAATTCACGCAGCGCGGCAAGATCGCCGGCCACGGCATTGGCAAGACATTCGCCGCGTGCCTCGACACCCGCGACCTTGGCGATCAGCCGGATCTTCTCCACCATGCCGGCTTCGGTGAACGTATCCGGCACCATGATGAGTGGGATCTTGGCGGCGTCGATGACGTCGATGGTTTCCTTTGGGCCGGAGCCCGCAATCGCCAGTACCAGTTGCGGATTCAGCCCCAGTACGCCTTCCGCAGAGAGTTGCCGCATGTAACCGACATTGGGTTTGTCGGCCATGGCCTTCGGTGGATACAGGCTGGTCGTATCGACGGCGACGATACGGTCGTCAGCGCCGAGGGCATAAAGGATTTCGGTCACCGCGCCGCCGATTGAGACGATGCGGGTCGGGTGGCCGATGGTGACGTCGCGTCCGCGTGCGTCGCGCACAACGGCGTCTTCCGCCGCGGCCGCGGCTGACAGCGCCAGCGTGCCGGCAAGCACTACACATTGCAGCGCATGTGCGATGCGATGACGTCGAACAGGGAGGCCGGCGGTCATTTGGTGAGGATCAGCTTGTTCTGGAACGTCAGGCGCAGGCGATAAGTCTCGTCGCCATGCGTAATCAGCAACTCACGCTGATCCGCGAACAGCTCCTTGCTGTCCATCCGGTCGCCATTTATGACCACATTGCGTCCGGCTGAGGATTTGGCGTGAGCGGCAGCGCTGCCGTCGTGAGAACCCGTATCCATAGCGCCGATCTATCCCATCCGTAAAAGTCTCTGTCATCGTTATAGGTTTTGTCGCACCTCATCGCCAAGCACTGCAGTCTATAATCAGTATAAACAGGGCGGGGATTGCTTGACCCCCCCGTTAATGAACCGTAATCGAAAATGGCAACTTGGTGGCAGGGGTCCCCGAGTCGCATTCGAGAGCCAGCAAGCTCACTGCCTCGTGCAGCGCCAGCCAGCCACGATCCGTTGAAATTTGTGTTTGGGGATTAGGCTATGGCTCTTGGGGGCATGACTACGCGCGCCTTGTTGTTGGGTGTGTCGATCGTATCAATGGGGGCGTTGGTCTCCGAGACCGCCTTGGCACAGGCCGCCGCGCAGGCAGGCGACGTGCAGCCGCAAAAGCCGAAACCCGCCAAGAAAAAGCGTGCTGCTGCCAAGCCGGCGGCCGTGCCGGCGCAGGTAGCTAACGCCAATGCGCAGGCCAGCCGCAGCGGCCAGTCACTCGATGAAATCACGGTGACGGCTTCGAAGACCCAGGAGCGCGCCATCGATGCGCTGGCGCCCGTCAGCGTCGTGACGCAGGAGCAGATCCAGCTGCAGCAGCCGAGCCGGCTGAGCCAGCTTTTCTACAATGTCCCCGGTGTCTGGATGCAGGATCGTGGCGATGATCCGTCCACGGCGATCAATATCCGCGGTTTGCAGGACTTCGGTCGTGTCGCCGTTGTGGTCGATGGTGCGCGCCAGAACTATCAGCGCTCCGGTCACAATGCGAATGGCTCGTTCTTCCTTGAGCCCGAACTGATCGGCGGCATCGATATCACCCGCGGCCCGACTGCCAATATCTACGGCTCCGGTGCCATCGGCGGCGTCGCCTCGTTCCGTACCAAGGACATCAATGACGTCCTGCGGCCTGGCGAGCGCTGGGGCGTGGATATGAGCGGCTCCTACGGCTCCAACAATGCCCGTGGCATGGGTTCGGTATTCGGCGGCGTGCGTGTCGACCCGACGGTCGACGTGTTTGGCGGCGCGGTTTACAGGACACAAGGCAACTACAAGGACGGCGACGGCACCGAGATTGGCAACACCGGAAATGATATTGCCGCCGGCTTGATGAAGCTGACGGTCCGTCCTGCTGATGGTCACGAGATCAAGTTCGGCGGTATCTTCCAGGACTATCAGTACAGCATCGGTCAGATGAACCGTGGCGGGACTACCACGGCGGCGCCGGCTGCGGCCATCGCCGGCTCGTCCGTCTATGGCTCCACGGCGAAGACCTATACCGGTACGGTGACCTGGAAGTACTCCAAGCCGGATGACATGTTGTTCGACTGGAGCGCCACGCTGTACGGCAACCGAACCGACAACGATCAGGTCAAGACCTACAACAACCGTATCACCGCGGGCTCGGGCACGTGTACGCTTGCTAATCCTGGCAACAATATTTCGGGCTGCGTCGGCGATCGCCGTGGTTATCTGCTCGATACGATCGGTGTGGACGTCAACAACACGTCGCGTTTCGATTTCGGCGGATGGCGCAATGCCGTCACCTACGGTTTCGATGTCTTCAACGACAAGGTCTCGACCTTCGATTCCCGAGGCAACTCCAACATCACCACACCGAGCGGCGACCGGACGGTGGGCGGCGGCTTCATTCAGCTGAAGAACAACTACTCGACCTGGCTCGAAGTCATTAGCGCGTTGCGTTACGATCACTACGAACTGAATTCGTCGGGCACAGGGGTTGCCGGAACAACTTCGTCGAGCGGCGATCGCCTTTCGCCGAAGATCACCGTCGGCGTTACGCCCGTTGCTGGTTTCACGCCTTATGTGAGCTACGCCGAGGGCTATCGCGCGCCGTCGATCACAGAGACACTGATCGCGGGTGGTCACGCCACCGGTGGCGGTCCGACGCTGTTCAACTGTCCTGATGGCACCTCAGGTCTGTTCTGCTTCCGGCCGAACCCGAACCTGCGCGCTGAAGTCGGCAAGAACAAGGAAGTCGGCGTCAATCTGAAGTACAACGGCATCTTCACGGCGGGCGATAGCTTCCGTGCCAAGTTCAACTTCTTCCGCAACGATGTCGACGACTATATCGATCTGGTCGCTTCGACCCCGGTCGCTTCGCCGCTGACCTTCATGGGCTTCCCGATTCCGGGCCTGTTCAGCCAGTTCTACCAGTACCAGAATATCGCCTCGGCAAAGATCGAGGGCTTCGAAGCCGAGACATCGTATGATGCAGGCGACTGGTTCCTGGGTGTCGGCGCCACGCTTCAGCGCGGCAAGAACACCCAGACCAATGTTGGTCTGGCGACGATCCAGCCGCGCAAGGTCACGACCACCGGCGGTGTCCGCTTGCTGGATCGCAAGCTGGTCATCTCGGCTCAGTGGGCCTCAGTCGGTGCCAACACTGATATCCCGGTCGGCTATGTACCATCGACCGCCTATGATCTGGTCAATCTGTACGTGGCCTATCAGCCCACGCCAGATATCACCCTCAACTTCGGCGTCGACAACATCTTGAATCAGTACTATCGCCCCTACGCCATTCCAGGCGCGGGTGCCGATGGCACCACTCAGAACGACGTTCTCTGGACTGCCCCTGGTCCGGGCATCGTTTACAAGGGTGGCATCAAGGTGCATTTCGGCGGCGCATAATCGCCATCTGCATCCACCAGCCTCCAAGGAATCGCGCTCATGTCCGGGCGCGATTTCGGTTATGATAGGTTCTCGACGTCACGAAAGGAAAGACATCCATGTTCATCGCCATGAACCGCTTTCAGGTCAAAACCGGATCCGAAGCCGCTTTCGAGAATATCTGGGCGACCCGCGAATCCTATCTCTCAGAATTGCCGGGCTTCATCGAGTTCAGCCTGCTGAAAGGGCCGGCAGCTGAGGATCACACGCTGTATTCGTCGCATACGGTCTGGGCCAGCAAGGCGGACTTCGAGGGCTGGACCAAGTCCGAGCAGTTCCGCAAGGCGCATGCCCGCGCGGACAACAAGTCGGAAGGCGCCAGCCTCTATCTCGGTCACCCCAAGTTCGAGGGTTTCGAGGTGATCCAGTCCGAGCGCCGCAAGAGCGCTGCGGCCTGATCGCAGGCACTGCGTCTCACACCAATGATCGATCACGGAGCCATCTCATGCTGAACACGGATCTCGCCGCGCTGAAGACCTATATGGCGGAGAATCCCGGTGCCGTGATCGAGACCGTTGCGCGTGAGCGGGGCGTCACGCCGCGTGTCGTGCTGGAAGCGCTGCCCGAAGGGATGGTGACCATCGGCGGCGGCGGCGATGCGTTCGTCACGGCGATGACGGATATCGCCGAATGGGGCGAGGTGACGCTGATCGTGCATACCGAGGACGGCATCTTCGAAACCACCGCACCGCTGTCGCCGGGCGCCATCGGCCACGGCTACTACAATCTGACGCAGCCCAAGGGCCTGCATGGCCATCTGCGTCATGAGCGCTGCGGCGGCGTCGCTTTCGTCGAGCGGCCCTTCATGGGCAAGTCGTCGGCTTTCGTTGCATTCCTCAATGTCGATGGCGGCGTGATGTTCAAGGTCTTCGTGGGCCGCGACGAGACCCGCGCGCTGAAGCAGGATCAGCTTGAGCGGTTCCGCGCGCTGGCTGGAAAGCTCGCTGCTTAAAGCGTCTACCCTTCTTCACTGTCCTTCATCTGCGCCACCAGCATCTCGGCGACCAGTCGCGTTGATGGCGATGCCATGCGCGCGGCCGACTGCACCAGCGTCACCTGTGTTGACTCAAGCCTGCGGTCGCGCGGCGGGATCGCGACCAGTGTGCCGGCGTTGATGGCCGCCGTCGCCGAGACCATCGGCAGGAATGTCGCAAGATCGGTGCGGGCAGCCACGGTCTGGGTGAAGGCCAGCGAGTTGGTCTCGCTGCACATTTCCAGCCGCACACTAGCCTGTGCGCAGGACTTGTCGAGTTCCTGACGAATGCCGAAGGATGGGTCCGGAAGGATCACGCGCAACCCTGCAAGATCCTTCATCGCGTATGAGTTCTGGCCGGCGAGCGGATGCGTGGGCGCGACGATCAGGCAGACCGGTTGCCGCATGCGTCCGAGTTCGATCAGATCGCGTCGCGGCGCACGACCGAAGATCAGGCCGAGATCGACCTCGTTCTGGCTGACCATCTCGACCACATCGCGAGCGCCCACGGCGGTGACAGATAGCGCGATCCCCGGATATTGCTGCGACAGGTCGACGAAAGAGTTGGGCAGGAAGCTCGACAGCATGCCTTCGACGGTGGCGATCTTCACCTGGCCGCGGCGCAGCGATGCGAATTCCTCGACCTGGCTGCGCAGTCCGTCGAGCTGGCTGCGGTTCTCGACTGCATAGCGATAGAGCACGTGGCCGGCATCGGTCAGGTTCATGCCGCGCGCGCCGCGCTCGAACAGCTTGACCGCAAGCTCCTCCTCCAGACCCTGCACCTGCCGGCTAATGGCGGAGGGGGCGATGCGGAGCGCTGCGGCGGCCTGTTTGATCGATCCGGACTCGGTAACCACGCGAAAATAGCGAATGGCGGTGGATTCGATCATGGTCAGTCCCTCGCTGCTGGCTGCCCAGCGCGATGGCAGGACCTGACTAGCGTTCTGATTTTCAGACCTCTCACATCGAAATTCAATGCTTTTATTCGAAATCTAAATTTGACAGAGTTTTGATCAGGTCACGGTCCCGTCATCGATGGAGAATTTGGATGTTTCATCCCCGGCTTGCTGTCTCGGCTTTTTCCGCATCCCTCCTGCTGGCTGCGGCTGGTTTGGGAGCGACCTCCTCAATGGCTTCGGCGCAGGATGTCATCCGCTTCGGCGCGCCGCTGCCGATCACCGGGCCGCTGGCGCCGGAAGCCGTGAAGCAGCAGCAGGGCTATGACCTCTGGGCCGAGCAGGCCAACAAGGCCGGCGGCATCGATGTTGGCGGCAAGAAGTACAAGGTCGAGATTGTCTATTCGGACTATCAGTCCAACACGCCGCGCTCGGTGCAGACCACCGAACAGATGATCACCCAGGACAAGGTGAACTTCATGTTCGGCCCGTTCGGCTCGGGCGCCGCCAAGGCCGCCAGCACGATCGCCGAGAAATACAAGGTGCCGATGCTGGCCGCGACGGCGTCGTCGTCCCAGGTCTATGACCAGAACTACAAATACCTGTTCGGCACCTTCACCCCGAACGACACGCTGACGACGCCGCTGACGCAGCTCGTCAAGGCCAAGGCTGCCGACGTCAAGAAGGTCGCGATTCTTGCACGTAACGATCTGTTTCCGCTGGCCATCGCACAGGAAATGGAAAAGTCCGCCAAGGCCAACGGTCTCGAAGTCGTCTATTTCGAGAAATACGCCATCAACACGCTCGACCACTCGGCAACCCTGTCGCAGATCAAGTCACTGAATCCGCAATGGGTGTTCGTCACCGGCTACACCAACGATCTCTTGCTGATCCGCAAGCAGATGGTCGATCAGCAGATGAAGGCCAATGTCGTGACCATGATCGCCGGTCCGGCCTATCAGGAATTCATCGAATCCGCCGGGCAGAGCGCCGAGAACATCTCCAGCGCGTCGTGGTGGCATCCGGCCGAACAGTACAACGGCAAGGACATTTTCGGCACCACCGCCAACTTCGTGAAGCTGTTCAAGGACAAGTACAAGCTTGAGCCCGACTATGCTCATGCTTCGGCTGCCGTCTGCGGTGCGTTGTTCCAGATGGCCATCGAGAAGGCCGGCTCGCTGGATCGCGACAAGGTGCGTGACGAACTCGCCAAGATGGACGTCGTGACCTTCTGGGGCCCGGTGAAATTCGGCGCCAATGGCCAGATCAACTCGCTCGAACCTCCGGTCTTCCAGATCCAGGCCGGCAAGCCCGTGGTGCTGTTCCCCGATGCGATCAAGCAGGGCGACTTCAAGCTCGGCGTGAACTGAGCATGATCCCGAAAAGTGGATACCGGTTTTCGGACAATGTCATGCTCAAGCAAGTCTGCTAAGACCGGCGGGGAATCCACATGCTGGCCATTCAGGTCCTGATCAATGCACTCGTGCTTGGATGTCTCTATGCCTGTATCGCGATCGGTTTCTCGCTGGTCTGGGGCGTGCTCAACGTCATCAACCTGATCCACGGCTCCTTCATTGTGCTCGGCGCCTATCTGGCCTGGGGGGCCTATAATTCGCTCGGCCTGTCGCCGTGGTATGCGCTGCTGATCGCCGCGCCGGCCTTTTTCGTGTTCGGCTATCTGCTGCAACGGCTGCTGCTCAACCGCGTCATCACCGCGCCGGTGCTGGTGACGCTGACGCTGACCTTCGGGCTCGATCTGATCCTGAACAATGCGATGATCTATTACTTCAAGGCCGACTACCGGAAGCTGATCCTCAATCCGCCCACGGGATCGATCTCGATCTTCGACGTCGTCGTCCCCGTCGACCGTCTGATCGCAACCGCCTCAGCGTTGGCGCTGACATTCCTGCTCTATCTGCTGCTGCGGCGTTCGAAAGTCGGTCGCGCCATCGTTGCGGTCCGGCTCGACCGCGACGCTGCCGTGCTGATGGGCGTCGATGTCAAATCGATCTACGCCATCGCCTTCGGCCTCGGTGCCGCGCTGGCCGGTTGCGCCGGTGTGCTGATGGCGCTGATCTTCCCGATCTCGCCGCTGACCTCATCGGCCTATCTGGGCAAGGCCTTCGTGGTCTGTGTCCTCGGCGGTCTTGGCAGCGTGTCAGGTGCACTGGCAGGTGGCATCTTGCTGGCTTTGGTCGAGGGCGTGGGCTCGGTCTATCTCGGGCCGGCCCATGCGGTGACGCTGTCTTTCGTCCTGCTCATCATCTTCCTTGTCGTCAGGCCGCAGGGCCTGCTCGGCCGAAAGGGTTTTGAATGACCCGGACCAATATCGCGCTTCTCATCCTCATTGCCTGCGTTGCCGCGCTGCCGCTGTTCGGCGACGCCTATGCGCTGCGCTTGGGCACCATGGCCTGCATGTATGCGATCTTCGCGCTGTCATGGAATATCGTCGGTGGCTTCGCCGGCTATCCGTCCTTCGCGACGGCGGCCTTCTTCGGGCTCGGTGCCTACACCACCGGCATTCTCATGAACAAGGGCGTGCCGCTCACCGTGTCGCTGCTTGGTTCGCTTGTGCTGTGTCTGGTGCTGGCTGCGGCGCTCGGCGCCGTGCTGCTCAGGCTGCGTGGCCATTACTTCGCCATCGCCAGCCTGTCGCTGGTCGAGGTGTTTCGCGAACTCGTCAACAACGCCACCGACCTCACCGGCGGCGGCATGGGCCTGAATATCCCGCTGGTGTCTGGCTCCAGTGTCCTCTCCGACGCGACGTTCTTCTTTTACGCGATGTGGGGATTGCTGCTGATCACCGCGATCGTCGTCATCGTGGTGTCGATGTCGAAGCTCGGTTTCGGTCTCAACTGCATCCGGCAGAACGAGACGGCCTCGAACATGGTCGGTCTCAACTCGACGCTCTACAAGGCCGTGGCTTTCGGCCTGTCCGCCTGTTTCGTCGGTGCGGCCGGCGGGCTCTATGCGGCCTGGGTGCATTACATCGATCCGTCCGATGTGTTCGACATCCTCTATTCGGTGAAGCCGATCGTGATGGCGCTGATGGGCGGGCTCGGCTCGCCTCTCGGCGTGGTGTGCGGCGCCTTCGTCTATCTCGGCCTCGAGGAAGTGGTCTGGCGCAATTACATCCAGATCCATTCGGGCGTGCTGGGCGTCCTCATCATCCTGCTGTTGTTGTTCCTGCCGCATGGGCTGATATCCCTCCATGCCGGCAAGATCTGGCGCGGATTGACTGGACGAAAGGCAAAGCATGTCTGAGATCCGTCACGAAATCCTGCATCTCAGCAACGTCTCGCGAAACTTCAGCGGGCTGAAGGCGCTGAGCGATGTCTCGCTGTCGGTTAACAAGGGCGAGGTGGTCGGCCTGATCGGCCCTAACGGCGCCGGCAAGACCACGCTGGTCAACACCATTTGCGGTGTAACGCCGGCTAGCTCGGGCGTTGTGACTTTCGATGGCAAGGACATCACGCGGATCAAGACCTATCAGTCCGCGCGGCTCGGCCTGTCGCGCACCTTCCAGATCGTGCAGCCCTTTGCGGAATTTTCGGCGCTCGACAATGTCGCTGCGGCCGCGTTGTTCTCGCAACCGGGCGAGAGCCTGAAGTCGGCGCGCGAGGCCGCTCGCGCGCATCTCGCATTCGTTGGCCTCGACGCGCAGGCCGACCAGTCCGCGGCGACGCTGACACTGGCCATGCGCAAGCGGCTGGAGCTAGCCAAGGCGCTGGCGATGAAGCCGAAGCTGCTGTTCCTCGACGAGGTCAATGCCGGCCTCAACAGCGCCGAGGTCGAACGCGCTACCAAGCTGATCCATCAGCTCGCCGCCGACGGCATCACCATCGTGATGATCGAACATCTGATGAAGGTCGTGCTCAATGTCTGCACCCGCATCGCGGTGCTGCATAACGGACGGCTGATTGCTGACGGTGCACCGCGCGACATCATCAAGGATCCCGCCGTCGTCGATGCCTATCTGGGCCAGCAATATGCACAACGGAACGCCGCCCGTGGCTGATCATCCGATGCTCGAACTCAATCAGGTCTGCGCCGGCTACGGGGAAATCCAGGTGCTGTGGGGCATCGACATGGCGGTGCGCTCCGGCGAGATCACCGCGCTGATCGGTTCCAATGGCGCCGGCAAGACCACGCTGATGCGCGCACTGTCCGGGCTGATCCCGCTGATATCAGGTAAATATATCTCGGAAGGCGTCGATCTGTCGAAGGCGACAGCTGCACAGATGCTGGCTCATGGCATTGTCCATGTGCCGGAAGGACGCCGGCTGTTCGGCGCCATGAGCATCGAGGACAATCTCCTGATGGGCGCCTATTCGCGCAGTGTCAGCCGCTCCGAGCTCAATCGCGATCTGGATCGCGTTTATACGACCTTCCCGAAACTGCGCGAGCGCCGCAATCAGGCAGCAGCTACGCTCTCCGGCGGCGAACAGCAGATGTGCGCCATCGGCCGCGGGTTGATGAGCTCGCCGCGTCTCTTGATGATCGACGAACTCTCGCTCGGCCTGTCGCCGCTGCTGGTGGAGCAACTGGTCGCCGCGCTCCGGCAGCTCAACAGCGAAGGTATGTCGATCTTGCTGGTCGAGCAGGACGTCACCACGGCGCTCGACCTCTGCCATCACGCCTACATCATGGATATGGGCCGCATCGTGCGCACCGGGCAGGGCGCCGAATTGCTGGCCGATCCCATCATTCGCGACGCCTATCTCGGCGTCCTCGAAGACTGACTTTGATTTCATCGCAAGAGGCAAACATGATCGAGACCGTCGAAGCCCCCAATAGCGGCTACCGTTACATGCCGGGCGTGTTCCAGTATTCCTGCGGCGTCGGCGCGCTGCCCGGCTTCGCGCTGGAGCGCGTGCGCTTCTCCAAAGTCGTTCCGCTGAAGGAAGGCTTCGCCAGGGTTGCCGAGATCATCAAGGCGGCCGGCCGGCCGCTGACCGCTTTTGCGGCCTGCGAGCTGCGCTCGCCGGCACCTTTCACCGAGCAGGGCTTCATCGACTTCAACGAGATCTACATCAAGACCCTCGAAGACTGGGGCGTCATGAAGGATCGCGTGAATCCGATCGCGCGCAGCAATGTGTGTCCGAAGATCGATCCGCCGTCGGAGCCCGGCTTCCACGCCTTTTCGTTCACGACCGTTGCGCCGAATGCGCCGGCGTCCTTCGTCATCGCCGGCAGCGGCGAAGCGGCTGAGGGCAAGGGCGACTATCGCGACAACACGGTGCGCCTTGGCGACATCAGCCCGTCGGGCATGCTGGAAAAAGCCAAGTTCGTGCTCGACGAGATGGAGCGCCGCATGAGCGCATTCTCCGGCACCTGGGATCAGACCACCGGCGCGCAGCTCTACACCGTGCGGGACGTCTATGCGCTGCTCGAAAGCGAGCTCGGTCGCCGCGGCGTGTTCCGCAACGGCCTGACCTGGCACTTCAACCGCCCGCCAGTCGTCGATCTCGAATACGAGATGGATTGCCGCCGCGTGCATGTGGAGCGCGTGGTGGAAGTCTGACGAAGGTCTAGGCCTATCCTTCGTCATTGCGAGCGTAACGAAGCAATCCAGTCTTCCTTGGTAGTAGGTAAAGACTGGATTGCCGCGTCGCTTCGCTCCTCGCAATGACGGATCGATAGACAACGGCGCAGCTCGAGACTCTCGCAGGTATCACACCCCGGCGACGATCGTCTTGCGATACAGCGCGCTGTAGCTGGCGGCAGAAATATTCCAGCTGAACGATTTCGACATGGCGCTGCGGCGCATCGAGTTCAGGCGGTCCTTCGATCCGTAGGTCGCAAACGCCCGCAGGATCCCGCCCAAAAATGACTCGGTGGATGGCTGCGTGAACAGGAAGCCGGTCTCGCCATCGACGATGGTTTCGGCGAGACCGCCGGTCTGGTGGCCGATCGGCAGCGAGCCGAAGCGCTGCGCATACATCTGGCTCAGGCCGCAGGGTTCGAAGCGCGACGGCATCAGCGTGAAGTCGCTGCCGGCGAAAATCCGACGCGCCTCGCGGTCGTTGAAGCCGATGGCGACGCCGATCGCATCCGGACGGCGGCGATGCGCGTCCATCAGCGCATTCTCGAGTTCGGTTTCGCCGCGGCCGGTCACGACGATCTGGCCGCCGGCGGATACGATGGCATCGGCGGCCGACAGTACGAGGTCGACACCCTTCTGATGCACGAGGCGGGCGACCAAACCAAAAATGGGCCCGCGGGAGAGTGCGAGCCCAAATTGTTGACGTACCCCATCGGCATTGGCGCGTTTGGCTTCCCAGTCGCCCGCGCCGAACGGTCTCATGAGCTCCGCGCAGACGCGCGGGTCCCAGCTTTCATCGATGCCGTTCAGAATGCCGGTGAGGCGCGACTCGTTGGAGCGCTTGGTCAGCAGGCCTTCCAGCCCGCAACCGAGTTCCGGCGTGGTGATCTCGCGCGCGTAAGTCTCGCTCACCGTGGTGAGGTGCGATGAGTAGATCAGCCCGCCCTTGAGGAAGGAGAGTTTGTCGTAGAATTCCAGCCCGTCGATATGGAACGACTCCGCCGGTGCACCGATCCGGCGCAGCGAAGACTTCGGAAACAGGCCCTGATAAGCGAGATTGTGGATCGTCAGGATGGTCGGGATCTTCACCCCGCTCCAGGCGAGATAGGCCGGCACCAAGGCCGCCTGCCAGTCATTGGCGTGGACCAGATCGGCCGACCAGTTCTTGTCGAGCTTGCCGGAGGCGAGCAGTGCAGCGGCGGAGGCGAAGCGCGCGAAGCGGATGTCGTTGTCCGGCCAGTCGCGGCCGCAGGCGTCGCCATAGGGATTGCCCGGACGATCGTAGAGCTGCGGGCACAGCAAGATATAGATCGGCAGACCGTCCTTGGTCGCTGCGAGGCCGACCGAGCAAGCCGGCATTTCCGCCAGTGCCGGGCATTCGCCGACGATCTCGATGTCGGGGAACTGCGTGACGACGTCGCGGTACCCGGGAAGGATGATGCGAACGTCGGTCCAGATGCGCAGGGCTCTAGGGAGAGCGGCGGACACGGCTGCAAGGCCGCCCACCCGGATGAAGTCGTCAATCTCTGGAGTGACGAACAGTACCCTCAAGAAATGCCCTCGTGCCCGCCGCGGCTACAAGGATACGAAACTGGTCCAGCGTCTTTGGGTACTTACGGAACCGAAGGGCAATGGAACTCAGTTTTGTTACTTGCGCTGCAAAATATCTGTCTCTGCACTGCAGTATATCACATCACTTAATACGGCATTGCAAAAGAGAAATGTGAGTTCGCTAAATTATCTCTGAAATCAGTGACTGGGTGACGACGGGACGATCAGCCGCAGGAAGCTCATGACGCAGCCGAGCGCGGCAAAGCCGGCGCCGAGCGCCAGCGCCCAGGTCGCGCCGCCATGGCCGAACAGGCCGAAGCAGAAGGCGGCGAGTGCCGCGCCCATGCTCTGCCCGGTGAGCCGGGCGGTGGCCACGATACCGCTGGCGCCGCCGCTGCGGCCGGCCGGCGCGCTCGACATGATCGCCTTCATGTTCGGGGCCTGAAAGAAGCCGAAGCCGGCGCCGCAGATCACCATCCGCCAGACGATATTGGCGACGCTCGGATCGGGCGGCAGGGTGGCCAGCAGCACCATGCCGATGCCGAGCAGGGCCATGCCGATACCGCCAAGAAGCCCGGCGGGATAGTGGTCCGACAACCGGCCGGCGATCGGCGCCATGATGCCGACGACCAGCGGCCAGGGCGTCAGGAAGAAGCCGGTCTCGACTGCCGAACGATGCAGAACTTCTTCGAAATAGAACGGCAGCGACACAAAGGCGAGGCCCTGGACGGAGAAGGAGCAAACCGCCGTGGCCGCCGACAGCGCGAACAATGGGCGGCGAAACAGGTCGATCGGCAGCATCGGTGCAGGGTGATCGGCCTGCCGGCGGAGCAGCAGCCACCCGAACAACAGGCCGGCAACCAGTTCTGCGACGACGATGGATGGCGCCGTGTGATGGGCGGCGCTGTCGATGCCGAGGATCAGCAGGCCGAGGCAGAGCGAGGTCAGCAGGGCACCGAGAAAATCGAAACGATGGGTGGCGCGCGTGGTCTTTGGCAGTGTCTTGAGGCTGATGACAATGGCGGCGAGGCCGAAGGGCAGGTTGATCGCGAACAGCCAGGGCCAGGTTGCAACCGACAGGATGCCCGAGGCGATAGTGGGGCCGAGGGTGAAGGCCGTCGCGACGACGAGGGCGTTATGACCGAGCCCGCGGCCGAAATGGCTTGGGGGATAAACCACACGGACCAGCGCGGCATTGACGCTCATGGCGCCGGCGGCGCCGAGGCCCTGCAGCACCCGCGCGAACAGTAAAGTGTCCAGCGACCACGCGAATGCGCAGGCGACCGACGCGATCGTGAACAGGATCAGTCCGCCGAGATAGATGCGCTGATGGCCGACGATCTCGCCCAGCGCGCCGAACGGCAGCAGCGTGGCGACCATGGCGATCTGGTAGACATTGACGACCCAGATCACGTCCGCTGGCGTGGCATGCAGGTCGCTGGCGATGGAGGGCAACGCGATATTGGCAATGGCGGTATCGAGCGAGGCCATGGCCAGGGCGGTAAAGATGGCAAGCCGCGCCCAACGCTGCTGGCTCGGCGTCAGCCCTTCCGTCGGCTGGGGAGCCTGTGCCACGATACCGTCTGCCATAGCTGGGGATTCCTGGGTGCGGCCGAACTGACCGCCGATCCGCGCTATCTAGGATAGTTCGCTTTGCCCCTACAGGCGTGCAACTGCATGAGGCATATGCACATCTTTATTCCCAGCGGAAAATCCGCTTTCGGCTGATCACATCGCTGTCAGGCGATTACATCGCTGGCGATCACATCGCCGTCAGACCGGCTTGGTCTTGAACCAGGTGCCGGACGCCACCGCCGTGACGATGATGGTGCCGTAGACCACCAAGGCGAATGTCAGGCAGGCAAACAGCCAGGTCAGCGATCCCGTCAGCCGCAGCGCCAGCCAGCCGCCGCCGATCGAGATCAGGAGGCGCAGCACGCCGGCCAGCAGCGGATAGAGCATCTTGCCGGCGCCCTGCGAGGCAAAATACAGCGACAGGCCGAGGCCAAAGAAGCCATAGGCCGGGCCGACGATGCGCAGATAGGCGCTGCCGGTCTCGATCATCTGCGGATCCGACCCGAACAGGCCGAGCCACGCGGCCGGCCAGATCGCCGCCGCCAGGCCGACGGTTTCGGTGATCACGAACACCATGCCGCCGCCGATCAGCGCCGCCCGCAGCGCGCGCTGCTCCTGTCCCGCACCGATATTGGTGCCCACCAGCGCCACCAGCGGTCCGCCAAACCCAAACGCCAATGGCACCATCAGATATTCCAGCCGGACGCCGGTGCCGAAGCCCGCCACGGCGTCGCCGCCGGCGAAGCCGCCGACCAGCGCGGTGGTCAGCAGCACCGTGAAACTCGTCTGCAGCGAAATCACCGCAGCGATGGCGCCGACGCGCAAGATGTCGGCTGAGAGATCCCAGCGCAGCCGCGCCAGTTTGAAATGGACGATGCAGCGGCCGGAGAGAATGTAGCCGGCGAGTACCGCGCCGACGGTGAAGGTGGACAGCACCACAGCCCAGCCGCCGCCGGCAATGCCCAGCGCCGGAATCGGTCCCCAGCCGAAGATCAGCAGCGGCGACAGCGGGATCAGCAGCACGACGCCGATGCAGATCGACAGCGACGGCACCAGCATGTTGCCGGTGCCACGGATGATGCTGGCGAAGCCGTTCATCAACCAGACCAGCACGCTGCCGCCGAACACCACGTTGGAATATTGCATGGCCGCGTCCAGCGCGCCGCCGCTGACGCCCATCGCCGTGTAAATCGCACGGCCCCAGATCAGGAAGATCGCCGAGCCGATCAGGCCGAGCAGGATATTGATAAGGGTCGCGTGCATCACCAGTGCTTCGGCATCGTCGGTGCGCCGCGCGCCGAGCGCACGCGCAATCGCCGAGGAAATACCGCCGCCCATGGCGCCGGCCGACAGCATCTGCATCATCATAAAGCCGGGAAACACCACCGCCATGCCGGTCAGCGCGTCGGAGCCGAGATGCGATACCCACCAGGTCTCGATCAGGCCGGTGGAGGCCTGCGCCAGCATCACCAGCAGATTGGGCCAGGCGAGCTTGACCAGCGTGGAAGCGATCGGCGCCTGCAGCAGCATCCGCGTCCGCGGGTTCATCTCGTGGACGGGCGCGGCCGTAGCGGCGACGATGGCCTGCGGCGTTTCCAGTTTCATGGTGATCCGTCCTTCTGCGGGCGCGGTTTGCTGAGCCGCCGTTGCACGCGTGCGCTGGCGGCAGGGCCGGGCGCATTGGCGTGGGTGGCTTCGGTGATTGGTTTGCCGGTACGGCGGTCGACCAGGATGGGATCGGCGGTCTCGCCGGTCTCCTTGTCGATCAGAACAACGCTTTCACCCTCAGGCGCGAAGTGCCGGTTGCCCCAGCTTTGCAGCGACCACAGCACGGAGCGGAAATCCCGGCCGCGCGGGGTCACGATATATTCGTAGCGCGGTGGCTTTTCGCAATATAGCCGCTTCTCCAGCAGCCCGGCCTCGACCAGGACTGCCAGCCGACGGGTCAGCATGTTCGGCGCGATGTTGAGGTTCTTCTGGAACTGGTCGAACCGCGTCATGCCGTAAATGGCGTCGCGCATGATCAGAATGCTCCACCACTCGCCGACGCGCTCAAGGCTGCGGGCAACCGGGCATTCCAGTTTTTCGAAACTCTTGCGCTCCATGGTGGGAAGATAGGGGAGTAACTATCATCATGCAAGTGACTTGGTGGTGACCCTCCACTGTCATTCCGGGGCGCAGGTCAGCGGCGAAGCCGCTGGCAGGCGAACCCGGAATCCCGAAGTGTTCAGCCATGTCGAGATTCCGGGTTCGCGTGCGCAAGATGCACACGCGCCCCGGAATGACGGCGTTAGTGCTAAGCCCTTACCCCACCATCCGCTCGCGCCCGACCCAGAAGCTCGCGCGCAGCGCCTTCTTGTCGATCTTGCCGACGCCGGTCATCGGCAGCTCCGTCACGAACTTGATGTGCTTCGGCGCATGGGCCGAACCCTTGCGGGTCTTCACCAGATTGATCAGCTCATCCGCATTCGGCTTCGCGCCGCCGCGCGCGACCACGATGGCGGTGACAGCCTCGCCCCATTTGTCGTCGGGCACGCCGACCACGGCGCACATGGCGACATCTGCATGGGTGGTCAACACATCCTCGATCTCGCGCGGAAAGATGTTGAAGCCGCCGGAGACGATCATGTCCTTCTTGCGGTCGAGGATGAACATGTAGCCGCGCTCGTCGGCGCGGGCGATGTCGCCGGTGTGCAGCCAGCCGTTCTTCAGCGTCTCCGCGGTCTGCTCCGGCCGCTTCCAGTATTCCTTCATCACATGCGGCGCGCGCACGCAGATCTCGCCGGCTTCGCCGGGCGAGACCTCCTGATCGTCATCGTCGAGAATGCGCACATCGCAGACTGCGATGGGGAAGCCGCAAGACAGGAATAGTTCGGGCTTCTTCGGATCATGATCCGTCTTGCGCAGCACCGACACTGGATAGCATTCGGTCTGCCCGTAGAGCTGCGAGAACACCGGGCCGATCCGCTCGATGCCTTCCACCAGTCGGCTCGGTGACATCGGCGATGCGCCGTAAAGCACGAGATCGAGCGACGATAGATCGATCTTTGACAACGTCGGATGGTCGAGCAACACATAAATCATGGTCGGCACGAACAGCGTGAAATTGATCCGCTCGCGCTCGATGGTCTTGAGCACCGCCTCGGGATCAAAACCTTTCAGCATGTGCACTGTGCCGCCGCGCATCAGCGTCGGCAGCACCTTGGTGCCGGCGACATGGCTGATCGGCGCAACCGTGAGATAGCTCGGCGTGTCCGGGATCTCGAAGTCGGACAGAATGGCGCTGGCAAAGCCCGACACTTCGCGATGCCGGCGCAGCGCGCCCTTGGATTTTCCGGTGGTGCCGCCGGTGTAGTTCAGCACGGCGATATCATCGACCTGTGCAAAGTCCCGCGCAGTGGCGCTGCCGCCCGAGCCGACGACTTTCAGCAGATCGATGCCGTAGTCTGCACGGCCCAGCGTGAATACGTGTTGCAGGCCCTGTGCGCGCGAGGCGAGCTCGCCGCCGCGTTGCAGGAAATTGTCGGCGTCAATGATCAGGATCGTTGCTTCGGCGTCCTCGATCTGGTCGATCTGGTCCTGCAGGGAGCCGAGCGGATGCAGCCAGGAGATTGCGAAACGCGTCAGTTGCGCGGCGACGCCGGCGCACCAGGTGTCGGCGCGGTTGGCCGTGAGCAGCGCCACTTTCGTGCCGGGCGATGCGCCGAGGTTCATGAACACATTCTGCAGCCGCCCGATCAGGTCCGTGGTGCCGCGATAGGTGATCGAGCCGCCGGGCCAGCTGAAAGCGATGCGATCCGGATAGCGCGCCAGCGCCCGCAAGGTCTGCGCCCCGACCGTCGGAAACGTGTTCAGCACGTCCGTCATGGAAACCTCCCCAAATGTCCTCGGCTTCTGTGGGCCGATGGTTGTGGCAAGGCTAACAATGAATGCCGGGCATGCAAACATAAACCCGTATGGGCATTGCAGCATTCGCGATGAACTTGTGGCGGCTTTCGTCGTTTGCCTGTGCTAGAAGCGGTCGAGCCATTTGAGCCGCGTCACAGGAGAATTTCATGCGCAAGTTTTTAACCGTGCTGGCCGCACTGGCGACCCTCAGCCTGACCAATTGCGGTTACAACGCGATCCAGACCAATGACGAGCAGGTCAAGTCGGCCTGGTCGGAGGTGGTCAACCAGTATCAGCGTCGCGCGGACCTCGTGCCGAATCTCGTGAATTCCGTGAAGGGCTTCGCGCAGCAGGAGAAGGACGTTCTTCTGGGCGTCACAAATGCACGCGCCAAGGTCGGCTCGGTGCAGGCGACGCCTGATGTGGTCAACGATCCTGCCGCGCTGCAGAAATTCCAGGCCGCGCAAGGCGAACTCTCCAGCGCGCTGTCGCGCTTGCTCGTGGTTACCGAGAACTATCCGCAGCTCAAGTCGGACGCGCTGTTCAAGGATCTGATGTCGCAGCTCGAAGGCACCGAGAACCGCATCACTGTGGCGCGCAACCGCTACATCAAGTCGGTGCAGGATTATAATGTCGGCGTGCGCACCTTCCCGAACAATCTGACGGCCATGATGTTCGGCTACAAGGAGAAGGCGAATTTCTCCGTCGCCAATGAGAGCGAAATCTCGGCCGCGCCGAAGGTCGACTTCAACCCGACGCCGGCGCCCGCGAAATAGGCCGGTGCCGATCAGGCCGATCCGATGAAGGCGATCAAAGCCTGTCTCCTGGCATTGCTGCTGTGCTGGAGCGCCGTCGCTCTGGCCGATGTGGCTGTGCCGGCGCTGACGGGGCGCGTGGTCGATCAGACCGCGACGCTGAGCCAGGGCGAACAGGCATCGCTCGACAGCACGCTGCGTGATTTCGAGTCGCGCAAGGGCAGCCAGATCGTGGTGCTGATCGTGCCCACCACGGCGCCGGAAGCCATCGCGCAATACTCCATCCGTGTTGCCGAAGCCTGGAAGATTGGCCGCAAGAAAGTCGATGACGGCGCGATCCTGCTGGTCGCCAAGGACGATCGCAAGCTCCGCATCGAAGTTGGCTACGGCCTCGAAGGCGCGCTGACCGACGTGACCACGAAACGGATCATGGACGAGATCATCACGCCGCGCTTCAAGACCGGCGATTTCGCGGGTGGCATCACAGCCGGCGTCAACCAGATCATCAAGGTGGTCGACGGCGAGCCGCTGCCGGCGCCGGACGAATGGAAGGGCAATTCGAATGCCCTCGATCAGATCGTGGAATATGCGCCGTTCCTGCTGTTCGGCGTTCTGATCTTCGGCAGCATCCTGCGCAACATTTTCGGCCGGCTGTTCGGCTCGCTGGCGACCGGCGGGCTCGTCACCACGGTGGTCTGGTTGGTCGCCGGCAGCCTGCTGTTCGGCGGCATTCTCGGCGCGGTCGCGTTTTTCTTTACGCTGATCAGCGAGGCCCTCATGTCGGGCGGCGGAGGCGGTGGACGCCGCGGTGGTGGTTATATCGGAGGCGGCGGTGGTTCCTGGTCATCAGGGAGTTCATCGAGCAGCGGCGGCTTCAGCGGAGGCGGCGGCAGTTTCGGTGGCGGCGGCGCTTCGGGGAGTTGGTGATGAGCCTGAAACGCATCGGCAACCATCTGCTCGGCAATCGCTCGCGGGTCCGCAAGGCGTTCCCGCCGCAATCGCTGGCGGCGATCGAACAGGCCATCAAGGCCTCCGAAGCCAGCCATGCCGGACAGATCCGCTTCGTGGTCGAGGGCGCGCTCGACGGCGCGCCGCTGTTCCGCAATCAATCCGCGCGCGAACGCGCCATCGATGTGTTCGCGCAACTGCGCGTCTGGGACACCGCGCATAACAACGGCGTGCTGATCTATCTGCTGCTCGCCGATCGCGATGTCGAGATCGTGGTCGACCGCGGCATCGATGCCCGTGTCGGCAAGGCTGGCTGGGAAACGATCTGCCAGATGATGGAAGCGGAATTCCGCGCCGGACATTTCGAGCGCGGCGTGATCAAGGGGATCGATGCGGTGACGCAACATCTTCAGGCGCATTTCCCGCGCGATGCAGCGTCGGCGAACGAACTGCCCGACGCGCCGGTGGTGTTGTAGTCGCTACGCCTTCGCCGACTCCCGCGTGATCACGCGCTCGAACCACGCGGCGATATTCGCGTTCCCGCGATCCCAGGGCTGCTTCACCTTGTCGGCGAAATCGAGCCAGCAGAACAGCACGATATCTGCCATCGTGAACCGCTCACCGCAGATGAAGGTCTTGCCGCCCATCTGGCCGTCGAGCCAGTGCAGCCGGTCGATGGCGATTGTCTTCAGGCCGGGCGCGCCTTCGGGCACGCAGACGATGCGCGTCTCGAAGCGCTTCAATCCCTCGGCGAAGCGATAGCCATTGGCGATGTGCTGGCAGATGTTGAGATCGACGCGCTGCCGCCACATCCGTGCCTCGGCGCGCTGCTCGGGCGTGGTGCCGATCAGCGGCGGCATCGGATGTGTTTCCTCGACATATTCACAGATCGCGACGGTTTCGGACACATAGGCGCCGTCGTCGAGTTCGAGCGTCGGCATCTGCCCATGCGGATTGCGCGCCAGATGCGCGGGTTCGCGGTTCTCGCCAGCAGCAAGATCGACGGTCTGGACGGGGAGGCTGATGCCCTTCTCGGCCAAGAACATGCGCACCACGCGCGGATTCGGTCCGATGGAATCGTAGAGCTTCATGGCATTTCCCCGATTGTTCTGTTTGCTGGTGTTGTGCGGGCGGGGCGCGTGCGCGTCAAGCAACGGTTCCCATCGCCGGACAAGAGGTGAAATTTTCGTAAGCACTGCACCCGGTAAGGATTTGGCAAGCAATGAAAGTTACCAAAGTGTTCATCTATTCCGGAGAATTTGATCGTGAGCGAGCACAAGGCCGATTCCACCCCAGACGTCAGCGGCGATCACGTCGACACCGGCGCGGCGGCGGCGGCCGGTTCCCACGATGCTGACATTCACGTGGATTCGCCGAAGCTCGCACCGGAGCAGGGCGAGGAGCGGCCCGCCCAGATGCCAAAGAGGGAGGCGCCGAAGCTCGGAGCGCCCGGCCGGATCACCATCATGGCTCCCTCCCGCGACAGCGGCCCGCATGAGGGCGCGTCCCGTGAGCATGCGGCGCGCGAGCGCTCCTGGGAAGACTTCGTCAATTCCGAGCCGAAGATTGAGTCGGCAGAGAAGGCTGGCCGCAGCCGGATGATGGCGATTGCCGCGATGATCGCGCTGGGTATCACCGTCGGCGCAGTCGGCGGTTCGGTGGCCATGTCGGGCCTCGGCAAGCTGTTTGCCGCCGACGACACCAAGTCGACCAACCAGGCACTGGAAGAACACATTGCCCGTCTCGACGGCGAACTCTCGGCGCTCAAGGCCGAGGTCGACCGCAACGCCAAGCAGTCCATTGCGGCGCGCGCGAAGTCTGCCGAGCGTCTCGACAAGCTTGAGAAGGGCCAGGCCGAACCGGCCGCGAAACTCGCGAAGCTGAGCGAGACCGTCGAAAAGCTGCGCACCACGCCGCCGCCGGCTGCTGCGCCCGCGCCGGCCCCTGCACCGGTTGCCTCGGCACCGGCCAAGGAAGTGACAGGTTCGATCAACGCCCCGGTGCCGACCCCGACACCGAAGCCCGAAGTTGCGCGCCTGCCCATGGTCGAAGGCTGGCGTATCATCGACATCGCCGGCGGCGGCGCCACCATCGAGGGCCGTGCCGGAATCTTCGAAGTCTATGCCGGCGATCCAGTTCCGGGACTCGGCCGCATCGACGCGATCCGCAAACAGGACGGCCGCTGGACGGTGGTCACCTCCAAGGGCCTGATCGTCGCCCGCTGATCCACCCTTCTAGCGACGAATGCGTTCAGGCCGCTGCTGGTGCAGCGGCCTTTCTTTTGGGCTAGCCTCCCGACGTGACGTCTGGGATAGCGCCGTGCGACTTCGCTTGAGCTTCATTGCCGTGCTGCTCTGCCTCGTGGCTCCCGTCGCGCGGGCGGATGAGGGCAATGGTCTCGCCGTCACCGATCCCGGTGTGTTGCGGGCACTGGAAACGCACAACACCCGCGGTCTCGGCCTCGCGCAGCTGCTCGATCCCGCGCGGACAACGCCGATCCCCAACGACGCGCTGTTTGCTCTGCCTGCGACGACACAAATCCGCGCCGCGCTGGACAATGCCTTCGCGCGCTATCTCGCCGATCACCGCACACACCAGCCGGGCGTGAGCATCGGCGTCGGCCCTGGACACGATGTGCAACTGTTCGACCAGGCAATGCTGACATCGCCGGACGCGCGGTTCGTTCTCGCCGGGATCGTCGATCGTATGGACCGGGCCTATGTCGCGCCGGAGACCTGCGGCGAGATCAGGCTGATCTATCGCCTCACGCGCACGGCCGCTGGCACAACGCCGCCGCGTCTGCCGATGACGCTCAATCTTGTGCTTCGTGCGAAGGACCTGAACGATGCGTCGGTGACATGCGCGGATCTCGCCGGGCGCTGGCTCGACTCTGCGTCATTCACCGAGACTGGCGCAACACGCGCAGATCGCCTGCTGAAACCGGATGGTCCGCTTGCGACAATCACAGCCGCGCATATCGATCGCGTCGAGACCAATCTGCAGATTGCGCATCGACCGAAGTCCGAGACGCAGGAATTCCGCACCGACTATTTGCAGAGGGTGTTTCGCTTCGATGCCACCGTGAAGCAGTTTCGCGAGGCACCCATGGAGAACCAGATCGACCGTGACCGGTTGCTGGCTGATGCGGCGCTCGGTCGCGCGTTTCGCGACTGGCTGCTTGCGCCCGCCAATCTCCTTGCTTTCGATCGCGGTACAGTTTTGATCCCCGAGAAATTCCTTGCGACCACGTCGCTGTCGTCGACACCAGCCGGCTTTGCACCGTCGGCGCTACAGCCGGAGTTCGGGCTGATAGACAGCAAGGGGAAGGGCGTGTTCAGCGAGCGCGACGTCGTCGCCGCGCTGGAGCGGGCAGTGGCGCAGGGCGGCGCCTTGGAGAATATCCGTTCGCCGGCTGGCTTCGCGCGGCGGCTGAACGACATCACCTGCGGTGGTTGCCACCAGATCCGCGGCATCGGCGGCTTCCATTTTCCGGGCGCCGACACGCTGGCAGATCAAGCCACGCAAGGAGCGGTTCCTGCATCGCCGCATTTCATTGGTGACCAGCCCCGCCGTCGCGATATCGTCATGGCGATGCGCGATGGAAAGGCGCCGGATTTTTCGCGCGGCTTTTCGGATCGTCCACAGACGCGCGGTAGCCACGAACTGGTGGGATCGCCTGTACTCGATGGCTGGGGCGCGACATGTTATCGACCGAAGCAGAACGGCGTCGCGGACAAGAGCTTCGCGTCCTGGACCTGTGCCGAAGGTCTCGCCTGTCAGCAGGTTGGCGCGGATGCGTCGTCTGCAATCGGCATGTGTTTCGTGAAATGAAATGAGGACGCGATGAACGAGACCGACAAAGAGATCAAGGAACGGGATATCGCGATCGCCGAGAACGAAAGCAAGCAACAGACAACGAGCAGCATCCGCGTCAGCGTCTGGGCGATCGGTGTGGCGGTTCTGCTCGGGCTCGGCTTCTTCGGATGGCTGCTGGCGCGGTAGTGTTTCCCTCGCCCCGCTGTGCGAAGCATAGCTTCGCTAGGCGGGGGGGGGGAGGGTGGATCGAACGCACGAAGGGCGTTCGAGACGGGTGAGGGGGAGCCAGCGTGTGAAATATTGGCTCCCCCTCACCCGAATTGCTCCGCTCCGCTCGCAATTCGACCTCTCCCCGCAAGCGGGGAGAGGTAAGATCAATCAGCCCGGCATCAGCACAGTGTTAACGACGTGGATCACGCCGTTCGACTGGTTGACGTTCGGGATCGTCACCGTGGAGGTGCCACCCTTGGCATCGACGATCGTGACCTTGCCGCCCGAACGCTTGACGGTGAGCTGTTGGCCTTCGACGGTGGTCAGCTTCTTGCCATCGGTGAGGTCGGCCGCCGAGAGCCGTCCGGGTACCACATGATAGGTGAGGATCTTGGTGAGGGTCATCTTGTTCTCGGGCTGCACCAGCGTATTGACCGTGCCCTTCGGCAGTTTGCCGAATGCGGCATTGGTCGGCGCGAAGACGGTAAACGGGCCGGGGCTGGCCAACGTATCGACGAGGCCGGCAGCTTTCACGGCGGCGACCAGCGTGGTGTGATCCTTCGAATTCACCGCGTTCTCGACGATGTTCTTCGACGGATACATCGCGGCGCCGCCAACCATGACGGTGTTCTCGCCCTTCATCATCTTGGCAGCAGCAGGCTCAAGGAAGCTCGCCGAAATCATCAGCGTGCTGAAGGCGGCAAATGACAGCAGTGCAATGCGCTTCTTGGACATGGTCGTCTCCCGGTTGATAGTGGCGTCGCCGGCGGGGAATCCGCAGACGTCGTGATCTCGTGGCCGCACGACATGGCGAGTGCCTGTTGCGCTAACGAGATCAGTTACGCGTGCTGGGAGAGGCGGTTTCAGATCGGCCTGTGACCACTTCGTGATCACAGGCCGCATCGCAATTTGAAACTCTTTCGCGCGGGCTGCGTAACCCGCGGCTTGCGTGACTATGCTACCGTGCCGGAAGCGCGCAACCGCGCGATATCGGCATCATCGAAGCCGGCAGCGCGCAGGATCTCGTCGCTGTGCTGGCCGATGGACGGCGGCAGATGCGGCTTGCGCTTGGTCTCGCCGCCGACCCAGATCGGGCTGTTGATGGTGAGGATGTCGGTTCCTTCGAACGGGATCAGCACGTCATTGTCCTTCATCTGCTGATCGTTCGGAATATCGTCGAGAATGCCGACAAAGCCGAACACGAGGCCATTGCCGTCGAGCCGCTCGCGCCAGTCGGCGAGTTCGCGGGTCGCGAACACCTCGTCGAGGATCTTGATCAGCTCGACCGAGCGCGCATGGCGATCAGGTTTGGTTGCGAAGCGCGGATCGTCGCGCAGGTCCTCGCGGCCGAGGCATTTGGTGAAAGCCGGCCACTGCCGCTCCTCGGCGAGCAGCGACAGCATGATCCAGCGGCCGTCGCGGCACCTGTAGTGATTGGTGACGGCGTTGAGCGCTTCCTCGCGCGAGCGGCGTTTCTCGAATTTGGCGCCGACCAGCTTGGCCTGCGCCAGCACGCTCGATGACCACACACCATTGGCCATCAGGTTCGATTTCACCTGGCAGCCCTTGCCGGTCTTCTCGCGCTTGTACATCGCGGTGACGATGGCGCCATACAGCGCCATAGCGCAGGGATGGTCGCCCATGCCGGCGATCGAACGCGCGGGTGTCGTGTCCTCGTCCGCCCGCACCAGATCCATCATGCCGGAGCGCGCCCACCACGCCGTCGAGTCGAAACCTGGCTTGTCGGCTTCCGCGCCCTTGTCGCCATAGCCGGTGAAGCAGGCATAGATCAGCCGCTCGTTCAGCGGCGCGATATCCTCATAGGCAATCTTCAGGCGCTTGCGCACCGGCGGCGGGAAATTGGTGATAAAGACGTCGGCTTCGGCGATGAGCTTGTAGAGCACCGCCTGGCCTTCCGGCTTGGCCAGATCGAGCGCGAGGCTCTTCTTGTTCCGGCTCTCCATCATCCACGCATAGTTGTGTTCGCTCTTGGGATAACCGGGCAGGTTGGGCAGGTTGCGATAGGGATCGCCGGCACCCGGCGGTTCGATCTTGATGACGTCGGCGCCGAAGTCGGACAGCACTGTGGCTGCGGCGGGCGCGGCGATGAAACTCGCGCAGTCCAGCACCTTCAGCCCCTTGAACAGACCGTCTTCCATGCGTCACTCCCGTCGCTTTTGTTCTGCGTGTTGTTCTTGCCGTCTGCCGGAATTTAATTCCATCCGGAATCCGGTGGCGCATTTGACCCATCTTCGATGGGTGATGCAACGGGCTCAGCTAACCCTCCCCTGGAGGGGGAGGGTCGCTGCGTGCATAGCGCGCAGCGGAGTGGGGTGAAGCAGCAAGCTCCGTCGTTGTGGCTTCACCCCACCCCGTCTCGCAACACGCGTTGCGTGCTGCTCACCGACCCTCCCTCTCCAGGGGAGGGTAAGAAGGATCAGTGTTGATCTGTCATCAATGCTGCATTGCCACCCGCCGCGGCCGTGTTGATCGTGACCGTCTGTTCAGTGGCGAAGCGGGCGAGGTAATGCGGGCCGCCGGCTTTCGGCCCGGTGCCGGACAGGCCGAAGCCGCCGAAGGGCTGCACGCCGACCACGGCGCCGATCATGTTGCGGTTCACATAGACATTGCCGACCGGCAGGCGGGCTATCACGCGCTCAACCATATCGTCGATCCGCGAATGCACGCCGAGCGTGAGCCCGAAGCCGGTGTCGGCAATGTCCTGCAACACCTTGTTGAAGTCGGCAGCGCGGTAGCGCACCACATGCAGGATCGGACCGAACACTTCCTCGGTGAGCTCACGTGCGTTCGCGAGTTCGAAGATATGCGGCGCGACGAAATTGCCTACAGGTGCCATGCCCGCAAAGTGTACGCGTGCCTCGATGGTCATGCGCGCGATATGCGCATCCAGCTTCTGCTTCGCTTCGGCATCGATCACCGGGCCGATATGGGTGGCGGTATCACGGGGATCGCCCAGCTTGAGTTCCCGGGCTGCGCCCACGATCATCTCGATCATGCGGTCGGCGACATCGTCCTGCACCAATAGCAGCCGCAACGCGGAGCAACGCTGCCCGGCCGACCGGAACGCCGACATCACCACATCGTCGGCGACCTGTTCCGGCAGCGCGGTGGCATCGACGATCATCGCATTGATGCCGCCGGTCTCGGCGATCAGTGGCACGATCGGGCCATCCTTGGCGGCGAGGGTGCGGTTGATGGATCGGGCCACCTCGGTCGAGCCGGTGAACACCACACCGGCGATGGCGGGATGCGCGACGAGCGCCGCCCCGGTGTGGCCGTCGCCCTGGATCAGATGCAATGCTGACGCGGGCACACCCGCTTCATGAAGCAGGCGTACGGCCCGTGCCGCGATGCGTGGCGTTTGTTCGGCCGGCTTGGCGACAACCGTGTTGCCCGCCATCAGTGCGGCGCTGACCTGGCCGAGAAAGATCGCCAGCGGAAAATTCCACGGCGAGATGGCGACGAAGACGCCACGGCCGCGCAGGCTCAACACGTTGCTCTCGCCGGTGGGCCCGGGCATTGTCTGGCCAGTGCCGAATTGCTTGCGGCCCTGCGCGGCGTAATAGCGGCAGAAGTCGATGGCTTCGCGGACCTCCGACAGCGCATCGTCGAGCGTCTTGCCGCCTTCCTGTTGCAGCAATGCGATGAAGGACGCGCGGCGCTGTTCCAACAGATCGGCGGCGTTGTCGAGGATCGCCGCGCGTTCATGTGCTGGGGTGTGGCTCCATAATGCAAAGCCAGTGCGTGCTGCCGTCACTGCAGCACCTGCCTGCTCGGCATTGGCATCGACCACCTTGTCCATGTCAGGCTTGCTGGTCGCAATCTCGGCCAGCAATTTGTTCAACGCAGCGTGTTCGCCAAATTCGATGCCGCGTGAATTGGTGCGCTCCGGTCGATAGAGATCGGCTGGCAGCGGAATCTTCGCGTGTCGCGCGCGATCGGGAGCGCCGATGATCGCGGCCGGTCGCTGCAGCAAGCTTGCGATCGGCACAGCGTCATGCGCGGCGATCGCCACGAAAGATGAGTTCGCGCCGTTCTCCAGCAGGCGCCGTACCAGATAGGCCAGCAGATCGCGATGACTGCCGACCGGCGCATAGGTACGCCAGCGGATCGCGGGATTATCTTGGCCGAGTTGATCGTAAAGCGCGTCGCCCATGCCGTGCAGGCGCTGGAATTCGTAGCCGCCGCTGGTGCCGGCCAGTTCGAGGATGGTCGCAACCGTGAGCGCGTTATGCGTGGCGAATTGCGGAAAGATGCGTGGCCGTAAAGCCAGCAGCTTCTGTGCGCAGGTGATATAGTTGAGATCGGTCATCGCCTTGCGCGTGAACACCGGATAGCCAGCGAGGCCGCGTTCCTGCGCGCGCTTGATCTCGGTGTCCCAATAAGCGCCCTTGACGAGCCGCACCATCATCTTGCGATCGTGACGGCGCGCCAGCGCGTCGATGTGATCGATCACATCCGCGCAGCGCTTCTGATAGGCCTGGATCGCGAGCCCGAAACCGTCCCAACCCGCCAGCGAGGGATCGGCAAAGGCCGCATCGATGACATCGAGCGACAATTCGAGTCGGTCGGCTTCTTCGGCATCGACGGTGAAATTGAGGTCATAGCTCTTCGCTTGCTGCGCCAGCGCGATCAGGCGCGGTACGAGTTCATGCATCACGCGCTGATGGCTCACCGCCTCATAGCGCGGATGCAGCGCCGAGAGTTTGACCGAGATACCCGGCCGGTCGGGCAGCGGGTTGTTGCCCGCGGCGTGGCCGATGGCCGAGATGGCCGAGGCATAGGAGTCGAAATAGCGCTGCGCGTCGTCCTTGGTGCGCGCGCCTTCGCCAAGCATGTCGAAGGAATAGCGCGCCGGGCGCTCGGACGGCGCACGCGCGCGGGCCAGTGCCGCATCGATGGTTTCCCCGAGCACAAAGTGGCTGCCCATCAGCCGCATCGCCTGCCGCGTCGCGGTGCGCACCGCGGGCAGGCCGATCCGCTTCGCCAGCCGGCCGAGCGTGCCCGTCGGCGTCTCGCCCGGCTGGATCGCCCGCTGGGAGATGCCGAGGGCCCACGCCGATGCGTTGACGAGGAAGGCGCTCGACCTGGTCTCGTGATGGATGAAATCGCCCTGGCCGAGCTTGTCCTCGATGAAGGCGTCGGCGGTCCGCGCGTCCGGCACCCGCAAGAGCGCCTCGGCCAGCACCATCAGCGCAAGGCCCTCTTTGGTGGAGAGCGCATATTCCCGCAGCATGTCCTCGACACCGCCAAAGCGGTCGTCCTTGGTGCGGATCGCGTCGATCAGGTGCGTCGCCGTTGCGTCGATCCGCGCGTCCTGGGCGGGCGTCATGGCTGCGTCGGCCAGAAGCCCGGCGGCGATGGCCCCATCATCCGGTGCATAGGGAGCGGTGAAGGGAGGCATGGAATCGGGCGTCATGGGCGTTTCCTCGGATATCCCGCAAGGCTAATCGCGGTCTTACCGTAGTTCGATAGGAGATATCGCGATTTTACCTTAGATAATCCGGAAATAGCCGTGCTATACACCTGATATGAGTGACATCGACAAGATCGACCGGAAAATCCTCGCCGTCCTGCAGGCTGACGGCCGAATCGCCAATGTTGAGCTGGCCGAGAAGGTCGGCCTGTCCCCGACCTCGATCGGCGAGCGGCTGAAGCGGTTGCAACGCGACGGCTATATCGAAGGCTATGGCGCGCGGCTCAATCCGCAGATGCTCGGTCTTGGCCTCCTGGTCTTCGTCGAGGTGCTGCTCGACAAGACCACGCCGGATGTATTCGAACGCTTCGCCCGCGCCGTGCGGCTCGCGCCGGAAGTGCTGGAGTGCCACATGGTGGCGGGCGGTTTCGATTATCTGGTGAAGGCGCGCGTGGCCGACATGAGCGCTTATCGTCGTTTTCTCGGCGAAAGCCTGCTGGCGCTGCCCGGCGTGCGCGAGAGCCGCACTTACGCGGTCATGGAAGAAGTGAAGCGCGACGCACCGCTGCCGGTGGGATAGCGAGCCGGGATAACGCCGCCGTTGCCTTGGCAGTCCGAGAACGCTGCGTTAGGTTTCCGCGCGTTTCTCTCGGAGCAAATCATGCGGGCAGGCTACTTCAATCTTCGTGTCGCCGATTTTCGTATTCTGATGGCGGCAGGTGTCATCGCGCTGACCGGCCTGTTCTCGATGTCGCATGCGCGCGCGATCGAAATGTCCCGCGAGGTCAGCGATCTCTACACGTCGGTGTCGATCTACCCGCCATCCGCCGGTTCCATGACCATCTGCTATGGCTTCGTCTGCCGGCGTCGCCACGCCTTCGATTTCACGCCTGCCGACAGGGCTGCGCTCACCAAGCTTCTCGCCGCGGGCAAGGGGTCGGCCGTGGCGGAACGCGCCGCGGTGCAGAAGGCGGTGGTGTGGTGGGACCGCCGCGTCGGCCCGATGCTCGGCACCGACAAGCGGATCGCCAATGCGGATTTCCGTTATTTCGACGACAAGCACAATTTCGATTGCTGGGACACGACGCGCAACGTCACCAGCCTGCTGTTGATCATCCAGGACTGGGGTTTGCTCAAGCATCACACGGTGGGCAATCCGCGCTATCGCGGCAATGCGCTGGTGCTGCAGACGCCGCACAATACCGCCGTGCTGCTGGACCGCGCGACGGGCACCGAATGGGTGGTCGACATGTGGACGCGCGGCTATGCGCAGCTCCCGGACGTCAAGCCGGCCGATCAGTGGGTCAAGGAAAACTGAAGCAGGGAATGGAGGGCCGTCGCGTCGCTGAGGCGTGCGTCACGTCAACTGGCGGCTCTAAGGAGCGGACCTCGAAAGATCTCAGCTCGGACTTTTGGAGTTAGGCTAGAGCGCACACCGCGGATCGAATTAGCGCAATCCTGCGTGAAACTGATTGCGTTGCAGGAGAGGTGCCCCTTTGGAGGAAACCGCTCGTGCCGAATGCGCTCTACATTGTTGAGGCGTGATCTGGAAAACTTCGGGGAAGCAGCCGGATCACACTGGTATCAAACCAGATGTATCAGACCTTGAGGTTCTCAGCCGAGGTCTTGCCGCGGTTGGCAACTTCCTCGAATTCAACGGTCTGTCCTTCGTTCAGTGTCGAAAGGCCAGCCTTCTCAACTGCCGAAATATGAACGAACACGTCCTTGCCGCCATTCGCCGGCTGGATGAATCCATAACCCTTCGTCGGGTTGAACCACTTCACAGTGCCTTTAGTCATCACGTCGTCTCCGCGGGATCAAAATCGATAACGAACTGCCGGTCCCCGCAAACCGGCATATCCGACATGCGCACGTTACCCGCGGATTGCCAAGCTTGATAGCTCAAACGGCGTGCAGAAATCGTCCAAACCGACCGTTATCTGTCCAATTTGCCGGGATTCGTCGCTATTCAGGATGTTTCCGACGCGGCGGAAGGTCGCAAAAGTAGAGTGTCGGGTTCGGTCGCAATACGACCATGCGTTGTCGCCTGCAGGCTGGTGATATCGCTGCAATGCAAAACCCCGGCCGAGGTGGCCGGGGTTCGCAGCCCTCATGCGAGGATTAGTAGCAGACGTTAACCGTGCGCCAGCGCAGGCCGTAGGGCGTCATCACGCGGCGGCTCACATAGCATCCACCACCGCCACCGACATAGCCAATGCCGAAATTGGGGCCGTAGAAGCCGCCGCCATGGAAGTGGTGGTGATGGCCATGCCAGCCCCAGCCATGGGCCGATGCGGTGGACGGCGTCAGCGCCATCGCGCCGAGGGAAGCTGCAGCAACGAATGCGAGTGCGAGTTTGCGAAACATGGTCATTCTCCTTCAGTGATGCGCGAAGCGCTGGTTGCGGGATCTGTCTGTTCGATCCATCGCAAATTCGTCGCATCGATTTCGGAGCGGGTTCGAAGAAATTCTGTAGGAATTTTCTGAATGCTTGTTCAGGCAGGCAAAGCGCGCGCCCTGCAGGAACAGCGTTAAAGCGCGGAAACCATGTCGCTGGTAACGAGAGACGAAAGCACCTTCGCATCTGCGATCGTGCGTACATTCATCGGCGCGGCACGGCCGCGGATCGCAACGTCCTGTTGTGGCAGCGCGTCACCCGCGAGGCCTGCAGTGGTGCTTACTTCTTCGGAGATGATGACTTCGCAAGCGAGGCTCTTGGTCATGTCCTGCAGGCGTGCAGCGACATTGACCGCATCGCCGAGTGCGGTGAACACCATGTGGTCGCGATAGCCGATATCGCCGACGATGACTTCGCCGCCGTGAATGCCGATGCCGAAACGCAGCGGCTGCGGCAGGTCATGGGCGAGGGCGCGATTGAGTTCCTCGATATTCTCGGCAATGAGCTGTGCAGCCTGCAGGGCCTGACGACATGCGGTCTGCGGATCGCAGGCGAGGCCGAACAGCGCCAGCTCGCCGTCGCCGATGAACTGGTTGGGCTTGCCGCCGCTTGCGATCACAGCTCGCGAGACGGCGTCGAGAAAGCGGTTGACGATGAACACCGTGTCGTAAGGCAGCCGCTTCTCGGCGAGCATGGTGGAGCCGCGCATGTCGACGAACATGCAGACGAGATAACGCTCCTGGCCGATCCGCGCCGGCTGCGACGCATGCGCATTCGCGCTGGTCACCTGCGGTGCGAACAGTTGAACGAAGGCCACATCAGTTGTCGGCCGCAACTGGCAGGCCAGCCGGACCGCGGGATCTGCAGCGCCGCCGATCCTGCTCAGCACGAAGGCTTCGCGCGCGGAAGGTGCCGGCAATGTCTCGACACCGCTGGTGACGCGAATGCGGCAGGTCGAACAGCGCGCGCGTCCGCCGCAGACGCTGGCATGCGGCACGCGATGACGCAGGCTCGCTTCCAGCACGCTGAGGCCGAGAGGGACGCGCAGCTTGCGACCGTCGCTATAGGACAGATTGATCATCCCGGCGCGGCGTTCGACGACCATGCGGATGGCGCGGGCTGCGAGCACGATACCGAGCAGCGCGAGATAGCCGATCAGGAGATCGCCGGTGATGTCGCCCAGTGTCTGCTGCTGTGGAGCGGTGCCCATCCGGTCCGGGCCGAAATTCTCGGCCTGCCATTGCGGCGATGCCAGCTTGGCCTCGACCTCACGCTTGCCCTGGAAGATACCAAGCAGCGCCAGTGTCGGGATCAGCACGGCAGCCGACAGAAGATAGGGCGCGAGGCTCTTGAAATGGGCTTTCAGCCGCAGCCAGAAATACAGCCCGATACACCCGTGTAGCCAGGAGACGACCACCACGAGATACATCGACCACGTCTTCGCGGGCGAGGTGATCCAGCCATAGAACACCTGAGGATAGCTGCGATTGATGTCGTACAGGTTTTCTCCCAGGCGGACGGCGACCACATGGCCGACGATGAGTGCGGGAATGCTGAGCCCGAGTACCAGTTGCAGCGGCTCGACGGCTCGCCAGCGGAACTGCCGGCGTTCGAACAGCGCCCAGATCCCGAGCACGCCATGGATCGTCACCGCCGAATAGAAGGTCACGGCGACTGGAAAGAACTGCCAGAAGCCGGCATGGATGACGACGCCGGTCTGCAACGCGTCGAGCGAGATATTGCCAAGCGCGTGATTCAGAAAATGGCTGAGCAGATAGGTGAACAGCACGAGTCCGCAGACCAGCCTGACCTGGCGCAGCCCGATGCCGCGCCACCATGTGGTGGCGGGGGTGGCCCCGGGAGGCTTGCCGGCTGTCTTGAACGTTGCGTCCATGGCGAAACCCTACGGCGAGACGCGCTCCGATGCCATCCGGAGCGGCCTCCGGACAGACCTTATCCAGCAGTAAAGTCAACAAGTTGACAGCATGGCGAAGTCCGCCGAAAAGCTCGGCGATGACGTCTTTCCCCGACCCTTACCTCGATCGGAATGTCTCCCGCCGCGCCTTTTGGGTGATCGGAGCATTGCTGGTCGCGCTGACAGCGATGCGGCTGGTCTATGCCGGGCTGTTCGATCTGCGCACCGACGAGGCCTATTACTGGACCTGGTCGAAGGAAAACGTGCTGTCGTTCCTCGATCATCCGCCGATGATCTCATGGTTCATCCGTGCAGGCACGCTGATCTTTGGCGACACGAATTTCGGCGCGCGTTTCGCCGGCATCGTGGCGATGGCGGTGACGCAATTGCTGCTCGCCGACATCGTTCGCCGCGTCACGCAGGATCTGCGCGCGGTGCTGCTGGCGGTGCTGATGTCGGAAGCGGCGCTGTATTACGGATTGTTGATGGCCAAGGTCGCGCCGGATGTCGCGTTGATCCCGTTCGCCATGGCGATGCTGTGGTCGCTGGTGCGGCTTGCCGAAAGCCATGACGGGCGCTGGTGGCTCGCGGCCGGCGTCTTCGGCGGTCTCGCGCTGCTGTCGAAGCTGACCGTGGTGATGTTCGTACCGGGCATTCTCGCTTTCATGCTGGTGCCGGAATGGCGCGGGCGCTGGCTGCGCAGCCCGTATCCATGGCTGGCCGTGCTGATCGCACTGGCGATCTCGTCACCGGTCCTGATCTGGAATGCCGGCCACGACTGGGCGTCGTTCAGGTTCCAGTTCATCCGCGCCACCACGAACAACGAGGTGTCGCTGCGCACGCTCGGCGATTTTCTCGGCCTGCAGTTCGGTCAGGTCGGCTTCATCCTGATGCCGGTCATTCTCTCCGCGGTTGTCGTCACGGCATGGCGTGGCTATCGCCGCCGCGAACCGGTCGCGATCCTGCTCGCCACCTGTGTATTGGTGCCGTTCTTTTTCTTTGCATGGAAGTCGCTGACCCTGCGTGTCGGCGATACCTGGCCGATGTTCCTGTGGCCTGCCGGGATCGCCGCGGCGGCGATCAACCTGACGAAACTGCCGGCCGACGGCTGGTCGCCGCGCATGGTGCGTGCCTCCTATGGCTGGAGCATCGCCGCCATCGCCACCGGCATTCCGCTGGTGGTGCTGGTCTTCCTCTACAGCGTGGCCGCGCCGTGGAACCTGATCGGCAAGAACGATCCGCTCGGCGGCGAGGGCGGCTATCAGGTGCTGGCCGACCGCGCACTGGCTGAGATGAAGACCACCGGCGCCACCTGGATCGCGACGACCGACTACCGCACCTATGCGATGCTGCGCTGGCATCTGAAAGACAAGGTGCCGGTGGTGCAGGTCAACGAGCGCGCCAGATTTATCGGTTTTCGCGATCCCGGCATGGACAGAATTAAGGGGCTCACTGGACTCTACATCGCGCAGACCGCGGACAACCAGCGCCCGCTGCTGGCGACGACGAGTGCAGTGCTCACGCCTGTTGCTGAAGTCGATACCATGTGGCGCGGCACGGCGATGAAGCACTATGCGATCGACAAGCTCACCGGCTGGACGCCTGACCTGACGCCTAAGCCTGATACGCCGTTCTATCGCTGGCCGGCGCTGGCCGAAATGTCTGTGCCGTCACGCATTCAGCTTGCAGCGCGCTGAGGACTCTCTCCCGGTTGACGAGGCGGAAGTAGGCCGCGATTGGTGCATGCGACGTCCAGGTCGATGCCAAATATATCTTTCAATTCAACCTTGCCGGCATCCGTTACTTTAAAGGCGCGTGTCGCGCCCGTTCGCGCAACCCATCCGAGTTCCAGAAACCGCCGTTGCAGCTCGGCGCCGACCAATCCACCCACATGATAGCGCCGCTCGCTCCAGTCCAGGCAGGCCCGGCAGAAGATGCGCTTGCTGCGGCGGTCGGTTTCAAGCCTGGCTCCGAAGTCGCAGAGGAAGCGGTGGCCTGCGTCGGTAAGCACTCCGCCGTCTACGCTCAGATGCATGTAGTCTCGTGCGATCAGCGCGTCCGCGACCTCAACGCCCAACCGTCCGGCCATATGATCGTAGCAACTGCGCGCAAGGCACAACGCTTCATCGCGCGCAGAACGCGGTCGATGCCTCGGTGGCATTTCCAGGGCTGCGACGGCGATCATGCTTTCCAGCATCTGGGCCACGAGCGGTGACGTGATCCGATAGTAACGAAACCGCCCGCTCGGTGTTACCGATATCAATCGCGCGTTGAGCAGCCGAACCAAATGTTCGCTCGCGGTGGGGCGGGATATCCGCGCCTGAAACGCCAGCTCGGTTGCTGTGAGCGCCTGACCTCCCATGAGTGCCGCAAGCATGGTCGCGCGCGCAGTGTCACCAACCAGCGCTGCGACTTCGACCATGTTTGCGGAGGCGACCATATCCCAGCGTAGCGGCTCGCCGGATAATTCGCCACTCCCGTCGGTTCGGCCGGCGCCGAACCAATTGGCCCGGCGCCAGCCGTCCCCCGTGCGATGATGCGATCAATAATGGCAGCCGGGAGGGGAAACATGCAGGCACAATTCATTCGCGTCGAACCGTTCTCATCCTATTTCGAGGCACGGAAGGTTCCAGTCGCGCCGGCCGTGCGCTATGGCGATCTCGTCTATGTCTCGCAATTGCCGCCCTATGATCCCGAGACCGGGGAGATCAGGCGCTTCCCGCTGGAGCGGCAGATCGAGATTGTCCTCGATCAGATGGCGCTGTGCCTTACGGCTGCGGGTTCATCGATCGGCAGGGTGATCAAGTGCAATGTCTATTGCACGGGGGCCGATCAGTTCGAAACCATCAATCGGGTTTATGCGCGTTACTTCTCTGCGGATCCGCCGGCGCGCGGCTTTTTCATCGTTGCGGGATGGCATGGCCCGTTCGACGTCGAGGTCGACTGCGTGGCAGCGGTTTAGCAAGATCGTAGGATGGGTAGAGCGTCTTCGCGAAACCCATCACCCCAAACAAGACCGTGATGGGTTTCGCTGCGCTCTACCCATCCTACGATCACTGCGCCAAAATGAACTAATCCTCGCCGTCCCGCTTGCGCAGCAGATCCTTCGCGAGATCGCCAAGCTGCGGGCGTGGGAGCGCCGTGAATGGCAATGGACGTGTCACGTCGATCGCAGCAAGCCCGAGCCTTGCGGTGAGCAGGCCATTGAGCACGCCTTCGCCGAGCCGCTGCGAGAGCTTTGCCGCGATGCCGTGGCCGAGCACCTGCTGGATCATGCTGTCGCTGGCGGCCATACCGCCGGTGATGGCGAGATGGCTGATGGCATGGCGCATCAGCGTGATCATCCCGAGAGTCCCCGGGCGGCCGCCATAGAGTTTTGCGAGCTGCCGGACCAGCCGGATCGCCGCGGCGGCGACGAACAGCACATCGACCACCGCGCGCGGGCTGACGGCGGTCACCACCGAGACGCGCTGCGCGGCGACCGAGACGAGGCGGCGGGCTTCGATGTCGAGCGGGCTCATCAATTCACGTTCGGCCACGCGAATGAGATCGGCACCGTCGATGATATCGTCGGCATGGCCCTGCAGGGCCGTGCGCGCGCGGGCGAGGCGCGGATTGGTATGTGCGAGCTTCAGCAGGTCGGCCAGCACAGCGCGGCTCTCGGCATGGTCGTCGCTGGCGATCACGGCCAGCGCGCGGGCATGCAGCTTCTCGATGGTGGCGAGCCGCATCAGGCTCAGCGCCTCGCGTGTGATGATGGCGATCAGCGCGACGCTGACCAGTGCGGCGAAGCCGAGGCCGAGAAAGCCGAGGCCGTCATTGATCGCAAACAGGTCGCGGACCAGTTGCGTGACGCCGAGACCCGTGCCGAGCAGCACGAGGCCGCCGAGCCCGGTCCAGAACAGCGTGCCCCAGCGGAAGCCTGATAGTACGGGTCGTAGCGGCTCGTCGATGACGACGGGCATCGCCATCGGATCGGCTTCGGGGGTGATGCGGATGGTGCCGCGGGCGAGGCGGCCGGCATCCTCGTCGGCGTCCATGACGGTGACGTGGGGATCGTCGAGCCGGAAGGTGGCCGGGCGGCGCGTACGGTCGGTCATTGCAGCCTGTCTCCGATCAGGAACTGGAGCGCGCGGTCGAGGCGGATGTGAGGCAGCGCCGGCTCCTCGCCGTTCTCGCGCGTGAGCAGCGGCGGGCGGAAGCGCAGGAAGCGATAGTCGGCCTTGTCGGCGGCATCTGTCGAGAGGCCCTTGAAAGAACCGCCGGCGAACAAGCCATCGAGGTCGGTCGGCAGATCGCCGGGGAAGGTCGCGACTTCGGTCTCGCCGTCGAAGGTCTCGCCATTGGCGACCTCGCCGGCGATCGGCGTTCCCAATATCGATGGCAGCTTGTCGCGGCCTCGTTGTACCAGCGCTTCCTTGGTGGCGCGCACCGCAGCGATGGCGACGACATCGACCGATGCACCGGCAAGCTCCGAGCGCGATACCGCCTTGGTCACGGTGCGCCGGAGCACATCCTCCAGCCGGTCGTGGCTGAGGTGATGCAGATGATCGGCCTTGGTCGCCGCAAACAATATACGATCGACGCGCGGCCGAAACAGCGTGCTGAGGATCGTGCTACGGCCGATACGGAAACAATCGAGAATGCCGGCGAGGGCGGCTTCGAGATCGTGCAGTGCTTCGGGTCCCGCGTTGAAGGCGGAGAGCGCATCGACGAGTACGATTTGCCGATCCAGCCTGGAGAAGTGATCGCGGAAGAAAGGGCGGACGACGACGTCCTTGTAGGCCTCATAGCGTCGCTTCATCATCGCCCACAGCGAACCATCCGGTGCACTGCCATCGCTGGCGACGTCGAGCGGCGCAAAGGTGAGCGCCGGCGAGCCCGCGAGATTGCCGGGCATCAGGAACCGGCCCGGTGGCAACAAGCTCATGGCAAAGCGTTCGTCGCGGCAGGCGCGCAGATAATCGGTGAAGAGTTTCGATGCGATCAGCGTCGCCTGCTCGTTTTCCGGTGCATTGGGATCGAGCGTGGCGAGATGCGTGTGAAACGCCGCAGCCAGCGCCCTGCGCGGTCCTTGCCGCGACAGCGCGAGGCTCTCCGCGGACCATTCCTCATAGCTCTTGCCCAGCAGCGGCAGGTCGAGGAGCCATTCGCCGGGATAATCGACGATGTCGAGCGTGAGCTTGCGGTCAGCGCCGCTCGTGCGCTGATAGTCGATGACCAGCCGCAGCTCGCTGATATCGGTGGTGGAGTTCGGCCAGCGGCGGTCGTCGATCAGCGTGCGCAGATGCTCTTCATAGGCGAACCGGGGAACGGCATCGTCGGGCTGCGGCGCGAGACGCGCCTTGGCGATGCGTCCGGTGGCGAGCGACTCGAAGACGGGAAAGCGTCCGCCGCGCGTCAGGCCATGCACCAGCGCGGTAATGAAGACCGTCTTGCCGGCGCGCGACAGGCCTGTGACCCCAAGCCGCACCGTGGGATTGAACAGGCCATCGCCATAATCGAGCAATGCGCGCGCGGACAGCCGTGCTTCTTCGACGAGTTCGGACAGGCTGGGCATCGTGCGGGAAAGCTCATCATGGTGAATGGTGCGCGGGTGTTGGTCTGCCTCTAAAAATGGCGATTGTCTGACTGAAATCAAGTTCGTCACGAAAGCGTCGTTACTTCGTCGTTTGGCTTTCGTTGACGATCTCCAGCCTATGATCTATCGCTGATTTCAGGGGAAGTCACAGGCGGGCTTACGGGGCAAGCTCACCGCATCGCACCGGCCGGGTTGACGCCACCATGACCGTTTTCCGATTCAAAGAACTGACCAGTAATTCCGCTCACATGGTGGCCGGCGCGATCCGCTGGAATTACGACCGTGCCGAACTGATCGCCGACGGCATCGTTCACGGTCTCGGCGTGTTCTCCGGCCTGATCGCCGCCACTGTCCTCATCGTGCTCGCTGCCGTTTTCGCCACCGCCTATGAAGTGGTGACCGTCTCGGTCTATTCCGTGGGCCTGCTGGCCATGTTGGTGCTGTCGGCCATCTATAATATGTGGCCGGTGTCGCCGCGAAAATGGTTCCTGCGCCGCTTCGATCATTCCGCGATCTATCTTCTGATTGCCGCCACCTACACGCCGTTCTTCGCGCAGATCGCCAACACGCGGCTCGCGATCTCGCTGCTCGCCGGCGTGTGGAGCGTCGCCATCGCCGGCATCGTCATCAAGCTGGTTTATCCCGGCCGTTTCGATCGCCTCGCGGTCGTGCTCTATCTCGCCATGGGCTGGAGCGGCCTGATGGCCTATGACGCAGTATTCACACCGCTGCCGCCGCTCACCATGTGGTTCGTCGCTGCCGGCGGCACGCTGTATACGCTGGGCGTCGTATTCCACGCCTGGCAGCGGCTGCGTTTCCAGAACGCGATCTGGCACGCATTTGTCCTGCTCGGCGCCGCATGCCACTATACGGCCGTGCTCGACATGGTGCTGAGCACCTAGAGCATGATCCCGAAAAGTGGGTACCGGTTTTCGGATCAGATCATGCTCTAATAAGAAACAAAAACAAACAAAAAGGGAGTGCGGCATGCGGGTAGACGGCAAGGTCGTCGTCGTGACCGGTGGCGCCAATGGCATTGGCCAGGCGCTATGCGAGACATTTCATCAAGCGGGTGCAGCGAAAGTCGTCGTCGTGGATCTCGACGGTGAGCGCGCGACAGCCGTTGCAGAGTCCATCGGCGGCGCCGCATTCCGATGCGATGTCGGCAAGGAAAAAGACATTCAGCATGTGATCGAACTGACTGAACGGCATTACGGGCCGATCGCTTTGTTCTGTTCCAATGCCGGCATCGGCGGCGGTTTCGATCCCATGAGTCCGAATGCCGGTGGCACGTCGGATGAACCATGGGCGAAGAGCTGGGCGATTCATGTGATGGCGCATGTCTATGCTGCCAGGCATCTGATCCCGCTCTACAAGGCGCGCGGCGGCGGCTACTTCCTCAATACGATCTCGGCCGCGGGGCTCCTCTCGCAAGTCGGCAGCCCGGCCTATTCGACCACCAAACATGCCGCGGTTGGCTTCGCCGAAAATCTCGCGATCTCGCACCGGGCAGATAACATCAAGGTCTCGATCCTGTGTCCGCAGGGTGTCGACACCAACATGCTGAAGAACATCCCGAAGGGCCCGCAATCCAATGACGGCAACCTGTCGCCGGAGCAGGTCGCGCAGGATGCGCTCGCCGGCATCGAGGCGGAGACGTTCCTGATCCTGCCGCACAAGCAGGTCATCGACTACATGCGCAAGAAGACTGAGAACTACGACCGCTGGATCGGCGGCATGGCCAAGATCCAGGCGAAGATGCGGGAGACGTTTGGGAAGTAGGGGAAGCGTAGTTGGAGTAGCCCCAGCGAGCACCGGCTCTTATCCCTCCCCCTTGCGGGGAGGGTGGCCGCGCGAAGCGCGGTCGGGTGGGGGTCCACAAACTCCGACCGAGCCTGGGGCACCCCCACCCCGGCCTATCGGCCGACCCTCCCCGCAAGGGGGAGGGAGACCACGGGCGTCTGCGCATTACAGGTTCAGTTACTGAAGAAACTACTCCGCAGCTTCCAGCTTCGGCGGGCGCGGCCAGATCACCGGGACCGGCGGATCATAGGCCTGAATCGGCGGCAGGTTGCCGGTGAACTTCTCGACATTCACCACCGTGAGCTGACCCGTGCAGCCCTGCGCGAGGCGCGAGGTGCCGGTGTCCCTTGTGAGCACATTCGGATTGCCGTGCACGCAGAGCGGCTTTTCCTCGTTCGGATCCTCGGGATCGTAATAGGCGCCGGTCGGAAGCTGCACAACGCCGGCCATGACGTCTTCGGTGACCACCACCGAGGCGAGACACGAGCCGCGCTGATTGAACAGCTTGATGATGTCGCCGTCCTTGATGCCACGCGCATCGGCGTCGACCGGATGCATGCGCGCGACCTCGCGGCCGCGGCGCTTCTCGGCTGAACTATGCCCACCGAAATCGAGCTGGCTGTGCAGCCGCGACGCCGGCTGATTGGCGACAAGCTGCAGCGGATTGGTCGCATCGACCACGTCCTCCGGCGTGAGCCAGACGGGATGGCCGGGGCAGTCATCGTAACCGAAGCTCGCGATGGTGTCGGAAGTGATCTCGATCTTGCCGCTGGTGGTCGGCAGCGGCGTACCCTCGGGATCCTCGCGGAAGGCGCGCAGCGTGCCGCCGTCCAGCGGCAGTTGCGGCAGCATCACTTCGCCGGCCGCCCAGAAGGCATCGAAGTCCGGTGCGTCGAGGCCCTTAGCTTTGAGGCCGTCGTAAGTCGGCTGATACAGATGCTTCAGCCATTCACGCGGCGTGCGGCCTTCGGTGAAGGCGTCGGCAGCGCCGAGGCGTTCGGACAAGCCGGTGAAGATCGCATAGTCGTCGCGCGCGTCGCCAAACGGCTCGGCCATCTGATGCATCGCCACCATCATCGGATCGGTCTGCGAGCTGCCGATGTCCTCGCGCTCCAGGCTCATGGTGCAGGGGAGCACGAAGTCCGCATGGCGCGCCGATGCGGTCCAGGCAAGGTCATGCACCACCAGCGTGTCGACACGCGCGAAGGCCTTGCGCAGGCGGTTGAGATCCTGATGGTGATGGAACGGATTGCCGCCGGCCCAATAGACCAGCTTGATATCCGGATAGGTCATGTGCGCGCCGTTATATTCGAACGGTGCGCCGGGATTGAGCAGCATGTCGCTGACGCGTGCCACCGGAATGAATTCGCTGACGCCGTTCTTGCCCTGCGGCAGGCCGGCGATCGGCACGGCATTCTGGCGGCGTCCGTAATTGGCGATGGCGCCGAGCGCATAGCCGAAGCCGCCGCCGGGCAGGCCCGATTGTCCGAACATCGCTGACAGCACCGAGGCCATCCACACCGGTTGTTCGCCATGCTTCGCGCGCTGCAGCGAATGCGCGACCACGAACAGCGCGCGCTTGCCGGGCAGGCGCCGCGCCAGCGTGAGGATGGCGTCGGCGGTGAGACCAGTGATCGTAGCGGCCCATGCCGCATCCTTCGGTTGGCCGTCGCTGCGGCCCATCAGATAGTCTTCGAAAGTATCCCAGCCGTGCGTATGGCTGGTGAGGAACGCGCGATCATGCGTGCCGTCCATCACGGCGGTGTGCGCGATGCCGAGCATCAGTGCCACATCGGTGCCGGGACGCGCGGCGACCCAGTCCTGGTTCACTTCATCCGGCAGATCGCTCTTCAGCGGCGAGATCAGCACGAGTTCGCCGCCGCGCTTGCTCAGCGCGATCATGTCGCGATGTTCGGTGTGCTTGCTAATGCCGCCGCCGGCGACGCGCGAGTTCTTGGTGTTCATGCCGCCGAAGGCGAGAATGATATCCGTGTGCTCGACGATCTCATCCCAACCGATATTGCGGCGGGTCATGTCTTCGTAGTTGCCGAGGATGTGCGGAATGAGAACCGTCGATGCGCCGGCCGAGTAGCTGTTGACCGAGCGCACATAGCCGCCGAGCGCGACATTCAGAAAACGATGGATCTGACTCTGCGCATGATGGAAGCGCCCGGCGCTCGACCAGCCATAGGAGCCGCCATAGATCGCCTTGGCACTGTGGGTGTCCTTGACGCGCTTCAGCTCACCGGCGAGCAGGTCGAGCACCTCGTCCCATTCCATCTCGACGAATGCGTCGCGGCCGCGACGGTCATCCGGGCCGGGGCCATTTTCGAGCCAGCCACGACGCACCATCGGCTTGGCAATGCGCGCCTTGTGGCGGAGCGCCTCGGGGAAATTCTGGATGATCGGATTCGGATCGGGATCGATCGGATGCGGCGTGATGACCAGCTTGCCGTCGACCCACTGTCCGGAAAAGGCACCCCAGTGGGAGCTGTGCGATCTCTTGGCGTTGTCGTTCGGCTGCTTGGTCATGCCGGCCCTTCCGTTATGATCCCGTCATATCAATGCTTCTGTCCATAAAGCACGGGAACGGCCGAGTCGACGATGACTTCGACAAGGCTGACGCCCGGATGTTGCAGACTGGCAGTAAATGCACCCGTAAGTTCCGATGATTTGCTGATGCGCACCGCATGCGCGCCCATGCCTTCCGCCAATTTGACGAAATCCAGACCGGGCAGATCCAGCCCGGGAACATTGCGCACCTGCATCACCTGGCTGAAGGAACGCATCGCGCCGTAGCCGGAATTGTTGATAACCACTATGGTTAAAGGCAATTTGCGCTGCGCGGCGGTCCACAGCGCCTGGATCGAATACATCGCCGAGCCATCGCCGATCAGGCACACCGTGCGACGATCCGGATAGCCTAGTGCCATGCCGACAGAGGCGGGGAGGGAGTGGCCGAGGCCGCCCGACGACATGGTGTAGAAACTATTGGCGCCGCGCATCGGAAGATACTTCTGCATCGCCGGGCGATGCGAGGGTGCCTCTTCCACCAGCATCGCATCTGCAGGCATGGCCCGCGACAGCGTGTGCAGCAGAAAATCTATCGGGATCGGGTCAGCACCCGCGGGCGGCGGCGGCAGGATGCGGCCCTTGGCGATGTTTCGTTGTGTATCTGGTAGCAGATCGAGCAGCAGCTTGAGGGCCGGCTTCATGGTCGCGATGATGCTGGTGCCGATCGGTGCCACGGCCGCCGAGTCCGCATCATCCGTGATCTGGAAGATCGTGGTGTCGCCATCGAAGATTGCGGCATGACCTTCGACGTGGAAGGTGAATACCGGCGCGCCGATCACGACGACCAGATCGTGTTCGCGTAGCGCGTCGGAGAGCTGTGCCGGCGAGGCATGCAGGAAGCCGCAAAATTGCGGATGGCGTTCCGGGAAACTGCAGCGCGCCGAAAACGGACTGACCCAGACGGCGGCCTTCGTTTTCTCAGCAACGCTGACCATGAGGTCGACGGCGTTTGCGCGATCGATACCGGGGCCGACGATGAGCGCCGGGTTCTTGCTTGTGCCGAGTGCGGCGACGAGTTCCTGCATCGCCTTGGGATCTGGCCCGAGCTCGCGGCTCACATAACGTGCTTCAAGAGGTTGGGCCTGATGCGTCCAATCGTCGATCGGCACCGACACGAAAGTCGGTCCGCAAGGCGGCTGCATCGCCACATAATAGGCGCGCGCGATCGCGGCGGGCACGTCCTCGGCACGTGCGGGCTCGACGCTGTATTTCACATAGGGCCGCGGAAATTCCGAGGCGCGCTCGGCATAGAGAAACGCCTGCAGCGGCAAAATACTGCGCGCCTGCTGGCCCGCGGTGATGACCATCGGTGTCTGATTGCGATGCGCGGTGTAGATATTGCCCAGCGCATGGCCGACACCGGCGGCGGAATGCAGATTGACGAAAGCGGCATTGCGCGTCGCCTGCGCATAGCCATCGGCCATGCCGATCACGGAAGCTTCCTGCAGGCCGAGCACATAATCGATATCGTCCGGCCAGTCTGACAGAAACGGCAGTTCGGTGGAGCCGGGATTGCCGAAGACTTTGGTGATGCCGAAGCCGCGCAGCAGATTGAGCGTGGCGTCCTTGACGGTCACGGGACTACGGGCGGCGGTTTTGTTGCTGTCGCGGGCCAAGGTCGTTTCCTCACGGGATCGGGCAGTTGTCTGCCGTGTGGTGTTGACTCATCAACAGCAGGAGGGGGCGGGGAGTCAATCGGGGAGGAGGGTGAAACCGCGCCGACCGAGCGGCGCGCGCTGTCGCTCCCTCTCCCCGCTCTTGCGTGGGGAGAGGGGTGGGGTGAGGGGCGGGGCACATAGCCCGCGAAAGGCGGGGGAGATTGCGGATCGAAAAGTCGAGATCCGATAGGTGAGGCCACTGGGTCTCTATAGCGTGCGGCCCCTCACCCGCCGCGAAGTCGCGGCGACCTCTCCCCGCAATGCGGGGAGAGGTTAGGTCGGAGTGTCGCTGCGATTACCAGCTCGCCGTCGCCTTCATGGTCGGCGCGCCCTGATGGTTCGCCGTCCAGACCTCGAGACCGTCCGCCGTCTCGTTCGCATTCACCGAAAAATCCGCGCCGTCAAACAGCGGTGACACGCCGCGATAGCTGAATTTCGCCGGCGCCTTGCCGCCCTTGAGCTTGGCGGCGAATTCCACCAGCAGCGCCGCCTGCAGCGGCCCATGAAACACGAGGCCGGGATAGAACTCGACCTTGGTGACATAGTCGCGGTCGTAATGGATGCGGTGACCGTTGAATGTCAGCGCCGAATAGCGAAACAGCAGCACAGGATCGGCGTAATGCGTCTCCTGATGCTTGGCCGCGGGCACGTCCTTCGGGGCAGGCGCCGGCGGCGCCATGCTGGTCGGCATGTCCCTGTAGACGATGTCCTGCCGCTCGCGGATGGCGAGGCCGCGCTTGGTGGTGATCAGGTGCTCGACATTGACGAAGCACAGCGCGCCGGTGGAGCCGGTCTTGAGATTGACGTCGAGGATTTTTGACGTGCGCGTGACCTCGTCGCCCACAAGCAATGGCTCGATGAACTGCACTTCGCCGCCCGCCCACATGCGGCGTGGCAGCGGCACCGGCGGCAGGAAGCTGCCGCGCGCGGGGTGACCATCGGGGCCGAGCTTGTCCATTGCCGCCACCGGCTGCGCCAGGCACCACTGTGTGGTGAACGGCGCGGCGTCGCCGGGCTTCGGCGTGCCGATGTCGAGAAACAATGTCGCGCGCAGGCCCTTCACGAGCTGCGCAGTCACGACGTCGGAGGCATCGTCGGTGCGACCGATCCACTGTTTGAGATGATCGATGTCGAGCTTGTCGGTCATGATGACCTCCGTCTGATCTTGAAGATTATTTCTGCACTTCGCCGATGCTGGGCACGGCGCCATAGCTGCGCGGTGCATCGACCCAGATCGCGGCCGGCGCCGGATAGGACACTTCGCCATTCGGTGTGTTCACCGTGATGCGGCGCAGATGCGGATGATTGATGAGATCCGCCATGGTGTTCACTTCCGCAAACGCGATGTCGGCATCCGTTAGCCGCTTCAGCAGTTCGTCGCGGCTGAGCGATCCGAAGATGTCGCTGACGGTCTGGTCGGTAAAGGCGCGGTTGCGTACGCGCTCGACGCCGTTGACCAGGCGTGAATCGCTCGCCAGCGCGGCATCGCCGAGCACCTTGGCGCAGAGGATCTTCCATTCGCGCTCGCTCTGGATCGAGATCAGGATGTCCTTGCCGTCCTTGGAGCGAAACACGCCATAGGGCGCGATCGAGGGATGCGCGAGGCCCATGCGCTTCGGCTCGTTGCCAGCCTCGGCATTGAGCAGCGGCACGGTGAGCCAGTCGGCCATTACGTCGAACATGGAGATGCGGATATCGGCGCCTTCGCCCGACACCAAGCGACCGATCAGCGCTTCCAGGATCGCCGCATGAGCGGCCGCGCCGGTGGCGACGTCGACGATGGACACGCCGACGCGCGACGGCCCTTCGGGACCGCCGGTGATCGACGCCAATCCGCTCTCCGCCTGGATCAGCAGGTCATAGGCCTTGCGATGGGCATAGGGGCCGGTGTCGCCATAGCCGGTGATGGTGCAGCAGATCAGCCGCGGATAATCCTTGCGCAGCCGTTCGCGGGTGAAGCCGAGCTTGTCCATCGAGCCGGGCTTGAGATTCTGGATCAGCACGTCGGCGGTGGCGATCAGCTCTTCCATGGCCTTGCGGCCGTCCGCCGTGGCGAGATCAACGACGACGGAATCCTTACCGCGGTTGAGCCAGACGAAGTAGCTGCTCTGGCCCTTCGCCGCGGCGTCATAGCCACGGGCAAAGTCGCCTTCGGGGCGCTCGATCTTGATGACATGCGCGCCGGCGTCCGCGAGCCGCGAACTGCAGAATGGTGCGGCCACCGCCTGTTCAACGGCGATGACGGTCAGTCCCTTGAGCGGCAGCATATGTCTATCTCAATACGAGCGCGGCATGCCGAGCACGTGCTCGGCCACGAAGGACAGGATCAAGTTGGTCGAGATCGGCGCCACCTGATACAGACGGGTCTCGCGGAATTTGCGCTCGACGTCGTATTCCTCGGCAAATCCAAAACCGCCATGAGTCTGGATACAGGCATTGGCCGCTTCGAAGGACGCATCGGCGGCGAGCATCTTGGCCATGTTAGCCTCGGCGCCGCATTCCATGCCGGCTTCGTATTTGCGCAGCGCTTCCTTCACCATCAGCTCGGCCGCGCGCATATTCGCATAGGCCTTGGCGATGGGGAACTGAATGCCCTGGTTCTGGCCGATCGGGCGGCCGAACACCTGACGCTCCTTGGCATAGGCCGACGCCTTGGCGATGAACCACTTGGCATCGCCAACGCATTCGCTGGCGATCAGGATACGCTCGGCATTCATGCCGGAGAGGATGTAGCGGAAGCCCTTGCCCTCTTCGCCGATCAGGTTTTCCGCCGGCACCTTCATGTCGGTGAAGAACACTTCGGTGGTGGCGTGGTTCATCATGGTGCGGATCGGGCGGATCTCGAGGCCGTTCTTTTTGGCCTCTTTCATGTCCACCAGAAACACCGACAGGCCGTCGGTGCGCTTCGCCGCCTGTTCCTTCGGCGTGGTGCGCGCGAGCAGCACCATCAGGTCGGAATATTCGGCGCGGCTGGTCCAGATCTTCTGGCCGTTGACGATGTAGTCGCCGTTGTCGTCCTTCTTCGCCACCGTCTTCAGCGAGGATGTGTCCGTGCCCGAGGTCGGCTCGGTGACGCCGAAGGCCTGCAGGCGAACTTCGCCACTGGCGATCTTCGGCAGCCACTTGGCCTTCTGCTCGTCATTGCCATGACGCAGCACCGTGCCCATCGTATACATCTGCGCGTGGCAGCCGCCGCCATTGCAACCGGCGCGCTGGATCTCTTCCAGGATCGCCGCTGCTGCGGAGAGCTTGAGGCCGGAGCCGCCATATTCCTCGGGGATCAGAACCGACAGGTAGCCGGCTTCCGTCAGTGCATCGACGAAAGCCTTCGGATAGGCCATTTCGCGGTCGAGCTTGCGCCAGTATTCACCGGGGAACTGTGCACACAGTTTGGCAACGGCATCGCGGATATCGTGGAATTCGTCCTGTTCCGCGGGATGGTGTTTCGTCAAGGAATTGAGCTTCTCTTCTTGAGGGGAAAATTATGAATCCTGACCGGCATTACGAAATCCTCCGGTCTTACGTAATTTTAACCGGGAGGGTCTCGTAGCCTTTAACGAAGCTCGAATACACGCGCTTGGGTTCCCCCACAACTTCGATGTTCTCGAACCGTTTCAGTATCTCCTCCCAAACGATCCTCAATTGCAACTCCGCCAGGCGCATGCCCACGCAGCGGTGTATGCCAAAACCGAATGACAGGTGAATCTTCGGCCTAGCGCGGTCGATGATGAACTCGTTCGGCCGCTCGATCACCTCCTCGTCGCGGTTGCCCGAGACGTACCACATCACCACCCGGTCGCCCTTCTTGATGGTCTTGCCGCCGAGTTCAGTATCCTGCATGGCGGTACGGCGCATATGCGCGAGCGGCGTCTGCCAGCGGATCACTTCCGGGACCATGGTCTCGATAAGCGACGGATTGTCGCGCAACTTCTGATACTGGTCGGGGTTCTCGTTCAGCGCCAGCACCGAGCCCGTCATGGTGTTGCGGGTGGTATCGTTGCCGCCGACGATGAGCAGGATGATATTGCCCATCAACGTGTCGGCATCCATGAAGCGCGTGGCGTCGCTATGCGCCATCATGGAAATCAGGTCATTCCGCGGGTCGGAATTCACGCGCTCGTTCCAGAGCTTCTGGAAATAGGCGGCGCATTCGTCCATCTCGCGGCGGCGCTCTTCCTCGGACGAGACGATTCCGCTCTTGGGTAGCGCGGTGGACACGTCCGACCAGCGCGTCAGCTTGCGACGCTCTTCCCACGGGAAGTCGAACAGGGTCGCCAGCATCTGCGTGGTGAGTTCGACCGAGACGCGTTCGACCCAGTCGAAGGTCTCGCCGCGCGGCAATCCGTCGAGCACCTTGCACACGCGCCCACGGATCAGCACCGCCATCTCGTCGAGATGTGTTGGCGTGAACATCGGCGTCACGGTCTTGCGCTGCGCGCTGTGTTTCGGCTCATCCATGGCGATGAAGCTCGGCCAGTCATAGCCTTCCGGCACGTCGCGGATCGCGATGCCGCCATGCTTCACGTCGGACGAGAAGATGCCGTGATTTGTGTCGACATGCATGATGTCGTGATACTTGGTCACCGACCAATAGGGCTCGATCGGTGCATTGGTGCAGTAATGCACCGGCTCTTCCTTGCGCAGCCGTTCGAAGAACGGCCACAGCGTATCGGTCGCGAACAATTTCGGCGCGCCGGGATGGAAGTCCTTCAGCGGTGTCGAATAGGCGATCTCGCGCGCGACGCGCTGGATCTCGGCTTTGTCAGGATTGATCCTGGCTTGGATATTCATGGCGTCTGCTCTCCAAAAAATCGATCCTGAGCTGTTGCGGTCGCTGGTTCAGCCAGCGATCCGCACAGGCAGTGTCTCGTAGCCCTTCACGAAGCTCGAAAAGACGCGGCGCGGCTCGCCGACGACTTCGATCCTGTCGAAGCGCTTGATGATCTCTTCCCACACAATCTTCAATTGAAGTTCGGCAAGTCTGAGGCCGACGCAGCGGTGGATGCCGAAGCCGAATGACAGATGGCGGTTTGGGCGCACACGGTCGATGATGAATTCGTTGGGGTTTTCGATGACCTCGTCATCGCGATTACCCGAGACGTACCACATTACGACCTTGTCACCCTTCCTGATCTGCTTGCCGCCGAGCTCGGTGTCCTGCACCGCCGTGCGCCGCATATGTGCCAGCGGCGTCTGCCAGCGGATGATCTCCGGCACCATGCTCTCGATCAGCGCCGGGTTGGCGCGCAGCTTGTCATATTCGCCGGGGAATTGATTGAGTGCGTAGACGCCGCCGGACATCGAATTGCGCGTGGTGTCGTTGCCGCCGACGATCAGCAGAATGATGTTGCCGAGAAAACTCTCCGGATCGAGATGCCGCGTGGCCTCGCTATGCGCCATCATCGATATCAGGTCGCTCTTCGGCGGCGCATTGAGTCGCTCCTGAAACAACCGCCCGAAATACTCGCCGCATTCGCGCAGTTCTCTCTGCCGCTCCAGCTCGGCCTCGGGCGTGGGTGGCAACATTGTGGCGACATCCGACCAGTGGGTGAGCTTGCGGCGCTCCTCCCAGGGAAAGTCGAACAGGGTTGCCAGCATCTGTGTGGTCAATTCGATCGACACGCGATCGACCCAGTCGAAGGTCTCGTTGCGGGGCAGGGAGTCCAGCACCTCGGCAGTGCGGCTGCGGATCAGGCTGGAGAGCTCGTCCATGTGGTGAGGCGCAAACATCGGCGCCACGGTCTTGCGCTGGGCGCTGTGATGCGGCGGATCTGTCGCAATGAACATCGGCCGGCGAAACTGCACACCGGCATCGCGGATGGTGATGCCGCCGAATGCCGCGGCGGAGGAGTAGGTGGCGTGATTAGTCTCGACCTGCATGATGTCGTTGTATTTGGTCACCGACCAATACGGTCCGAACATGCTGTCCTTGCAGTAGTGGACGGGATCCTCGCGGCGCAGCCGTTCGAAATAGGGCCAGAATGTATCGGTGCGGAACAGTTCGGGGTTGCCGGGATCGAACTCATCGAGCGGCATCCCGTAAGCTTGGGCGTGAGCGGCGGCTTGGGCGGATTCGTTGCTGTCGGAATCCTGGACGCGATCGAGCATCGGTTCTCTCCCCTGGCATGCCTTCCGTGGTTGGTCCCGGAGGGCTTATTTGGATGAATTACAACCCGTTGCGGGGCCAAGAGCAAGGACCACTTTATGCCTCTTCTCAGCCCGTTCGGCCCGTGACATGGTGATTTCAATCAACAAAATCGGTGCGCTTGCGCGCCGTTCTGACCGGAGGCGACCCTGTGATTGCGAACGCTCAACGGATGTTCAATTTTGATCTCGGCGAGACTGCGGACGCGATTCGCGAGACCGTGCGTGACTTCTCCCAGAACGAGATCGCGCCGCGCGCCGAAGCCATCGACAAGACCAACCAGTTTCCGCTCGATCTCTGGCCCAAGATTGGCGCGCTCGGCCTGCACGGTATCACGGTGGAGGAAGAGTTCGGCGGCGCCGGGCTCGGCTATCTCGAACACGTCATCGCGGTAGAAGAGATTTCGCGCGCCTCGGCGTCGGTGGGCCTGTCCTATGGCGCGCATTCGAACCTCTGCGTCAATCAGTTGCGTCGCAATGGCAACGAAGCGCAGAAGCGCAAATATCTGCCGAAGCTGATCTCGGGCGAACATGTGGGATCCCTCGCGATGTCCGAGCCGGGTTCGGGCTCGGACGTGGTGTCGATGAAGACCCGCGCCGACAAGAAGGGCGACCGCTACGTTCTCAACGGCAACAAGATGTGGATCACCAATGGCCCGGTGGCGCAGACGCTGGTGGTCTATGCCAAGACCGATCCGGCTGCCGGCCCGCGCGGTATCACCGCCTTCATCATCGAAAAGGGGATGAAGGGTTTTTCGACGGCGCAGAAGCTCGACAAGCTGGGCATGCGCGGCTCGGATACCTGCGAACTCGTCTTCGAGGATTGCGAGGTGCCCGAGGAGAACGTGCTCGCCGAGGTCGGTCGCGGCGTCAATGTCCTGATGTCCGGCCTCGATTATGAGCGCGCGGTGCTCGCGGCAGGCCCGCTCGGCATCATGCAGGCCTGTCTCGACGTCGCGCAGCCTTATGTGCATGAGCGCAAGCAGTTCGGCGAGCCGATCGGTAACTTCCAGCTCGTGCAGGGCAAGATCGCCGACATGTATGTCGCGCTGAGTTCGGCGCGCGCATATGTCTATGCGGTGGCGAAAGCCTGTGATCGCGGCGAGACCACCCGCGAGGATGCTGCCGGCGCCATCCTCTACGCGTCGGAACGCGCCACGCAATGCGCGCTGGACGCGATCCAGCTGCTCGGCGGCAATGGCTATATCAACGACTATCCCACCGGCCGCCTGCTGCGCGACGCCAAACTCTACGAGATCGGCGCCGGCACCAGCGAGATCAGGCGGATGCTGATCGGGCGGGAGTTGTTCGCGAAGAACGGGTGAGGGGGCGGGCGATTTAATCGATGCGCTGCGTCTTACATTCGTCATTCCGGGGCAGGACGGACTGCGGAGCGGGCCGGACTGAGCCGAGTTTCCACTGTCATTCCGGCGCGCGCGTCGCCGGCGAAGCCGGCAGAGCGCGAATCCGGAATCCCGATGTGTTTTGCGCTGAACATGTCGAGATTCCGGGTTCACGTGCGCGAAGACGCGCCCGCGCCCCGGAATGACAGTGTGGGGCGGGAAGACAGGCCCAAACATTTATTCCTATATCCCGTTGACAATGTTTCCGTCAGGTTTATATTCCCATCCATCCTGCCCCACCGAGAGGGGCGATCGCGATCGTCACGTTCGCGGGGTGGGATGCGGTGGACGCCGGAGATGCGGCGTCACGCGGTTTGGGGGTGACGTCTGTCTTCGGGCAGGACGGATCTGCGCCAGCACTGCCACTGGCAAGGAGACGGCCGACCCTGGGATGGAAAGACTCCCTGGACAGTGTGACGGACGACCAAGTCAAAACGCGTTCGGCTTACTCGCTTGAGGCTCCCTTCCCATCGCCTTGGGACTTTAATTCGCGATCGGAGCGTTCGTCGAGGCAAAGTGCAAGCAACCGAAAAAACACCGCATGCGGAACGCCGGGCAATCGCTCGGCGCCTCCGAAAGTCCTGATGCACTCTAGATTGCGGAAGACCGCATCGCATCAGGCCCAAGGGTGCAACGGGCACCCGGCGTTCCGCACGCCCTCTCACAGGGGGCGGGAATGCAAGCAACGACGGCGCCCCCGCGCCGCAAACAACAGGGGTGATGACGCATGTCTGAAGGGTCGTGGCTGTTTGACAAATTGAATCAAGAGCAACGCAGAAGCGCGGCTGTGTGTCCGCCACTTCAGAGACATTCAAAAGGCATCGCCACTTGATCCACCTCAATCCTGTCACGGCAAAATGCGCAGATGATTGGCTCATCGCGTCGATCGACGCACCGTCGCAAGCAGGAGCAGGATCATGCCGAAAATGAAGGCTGCGATATTTGTCGAACCGGGGCGTATCGTTCTGGATGACAAGCCGATCCCCGACGTCGGCCCGCTCGATGCGCTGATGCGCATCACGACCACCACGATCTGCGGCACCGATGTGCATATCCTCAAGGGTGAATATCCGGTCGCGAAAGGGCTGACCATCGGACACGAGCCGGTTGGTATCATTGAGAAGCTCGGCAGCGCCGTCACCGGCTATCGCGAGGGCCAGCGCGTCATTGCCGGCGCCATCACGCCGAGCGGTCACAGTTATGCATGTCTCTGCGGCTGCTCATCGCAGGATGGCGCTGGAACCAAGCACGGCTTCAAGGCGGCCGGTGGCTGGCGGTTCGGCAATACGATCGATGGTGCGCAGGCCGAGTATGTGTTGGTACCCGATGCCATGGTCAATCTCAGTCCGGTGCCCGACGCGTTGACGGATGAGCAGGTGCTGATGTGTCCGGACATCATGTCGACGGGATTTGCCGGTGCCGAGCGCGGCGGCATCAGGATCGGGGACACGGTGGTGGTGTTCGCTCTAGGGCCGATCGGACTCTGCGCCCTCGCCGGCGCCAAGCTGATGGGCGCGACCACGATCATCGGTGTCGATACGGTACCCGCGCGCATCGAGGTCGCCAAACGGCTCGGCGCCGATATCGTCGTCGACTTCAAGAAGGGTGATCCGGTCAAGCAGATCATGGACCTCACCGACGGCCGCGGCGTCGATGTGGCTATCGAAGCGCTCGGTACGCAAGGCACCTTCGAATCAGCGTTGCGCGCGCTGCGGCCGGGCGGCACGCTGAGCAGCCTTGGCGTCTATTCGACGGATCTGCAGATTCCCCTGAGCGCCTTTTCGGCGGGCCTCGGCGATAACACGATTGTCACCAGCCTGTGCCCCGGTGGGAAGGAGCGGATGCGACGGCTGATGAACGTCGTTGCCTCCGGCCGCGTCGACCTGACGTCGCTGGTCACGCATCATTACCGGCTGGACGATATCGAAAAAGCCTACGATCTGTTCTCGCACCAGCGCGATGGCGTGCTGAAGGTCGCCATTACGCCGTGAGGTGAGGAGGGTAGTGAGGCTTAACCGCAATGGCGCGCTGGCGTCCGCGATATCCCTCCCCCTTGCGGGGAGGGTCGGCCGATAGGCCGGGGTGGGGGTGCCACAAGTGACGCTCTCACGTGGGCGCCCCCACCCGACCGGCCAAGTGGCCGGCCACCCTCCCCACGCAAGAGCGGGGGAGGGAAAAGACAACTTCTCACATGGCCAGGAACGAGCGATTCCAGGTCGGGCTGATCAGCACCTCATTGATACAGACATGCGGTGGCATGCTGGCGATGAAGGCGATGGTCTTGCCGAGATCGTCCGGCTGCAGCATCCGCGCCATCACCTCGTCACTCGGCGGCACCGGACGGTTCTTCATGATGTCAGTGGCGACCTCGCCGGGTGAGAGACAGCAGGCGCGCAAGCCGTTGACGCATTCGTCCATGTTGAAGGAATGGGTCAGCGCCAGCACGGCGTGCTTGGTGGCCGTATAGGCCGGCCCCGTCATTTTCGACACGATGCGCCCGGCCCACGAGGCAACATTGATGATGCAGCCGTCCTTCTGTGCGCGCATCGCGGGCAGCACCGCGCGCATGCAATACATCACGCCATTCAGATTGATGTCGACGATCTGGTCCCAGCCGTCCTGGGTGACGTCTTCCCAGCTCCGCTTCGGCAGGTTGACGCCGGCGCTGTTGACCAGAAGGTCGATACGCCCATGTTTGGCGAGGATGGCCTGCGCCACCTTGTTGACGTCGTCGGCATTGCTGACATCCAGCGCCATTGCCTCCACGGGCTTGCCACCGGCGCCGAGTTCATCGGCGACGCCCTTCAGCACATCGGCGCGGCGCCCGGAAATGACCACCGTCCAGCCGTCCGCCAGCAGCGCCTGCGCGCCCGCCTTGCCGATTCCGGTGCCGCCGCCGGTCACCCATGCGATCCTGGTCTTGCTGCTCACGATTTTCTCCCTGATCGTTTCTTGCTTCGCGATGTCCATCGTTTTCTTGCTTCACGATGGCCAAAGTGTTCAACAATAATCGCGCCGGCGCCAGTGCCGCCAACTCATGAGCCTCATGCCGATGCCGACCGACACCAAATCGCCCATCGATCAGAACCGCCTCTGGGACGACCATATGGCCCTGGCCGCCATCACCGATCCCGACAAGCCATGGACGCGGCGATCGTTCTCGCAGCGTTTTCTCGACGGCCGTGCGTGGCTGCATGAGCAATATATCGCAGCCGGCATGACGGTGCGTATGGATGCCGCCGCCAACGTGATCGCACGGCTGGAAGGCGGCGTTCCGGGCCTGCCGCCGATCATGCTCGGCTCGCATTCCGATACGGTGCCGTCCGGCGGGCGCTTCGACGGCATTTCCGGCATCCTCACGGCGCTGGAGGTCGTGCGTGCGCTGCAGGCGTCCGGCTACAAATCGCGACATCCGATCGAGATCGTGGATTTCCTTGCCGAGGAGCCTAGCGAATACGGCCTGTCATGCGTCGGCAGCCGCGCCATGGTCGGCGAGCTCGATGCCAGGATGCTGACTTACACCAATGCAGCGGGTGAGACGCTGGCCGATGCCATCAAGCGCGTCGGCGGTGATCCCGCCGCCATCGCCGCGATGCAGAAGCCGGAATTCGTTGGCTATCTCGAACTGCACATCGAGCAAGGCGTGGTGCTGGAAAGCAAGAAGCTCGATCTCGGTCTCGTCACCGGGATCGCCGGCATCACCCGCGTCGAGATCGTGCTGAAGGGCGCCGCCGATCACGCCGGCTCGACGCTGATGGAATATCGTAAAGACGCGAGCCTTCCCGCCGCCGAACTCGTGCTGCTGGTCGCTCAGCAGGCCAATGCATTTGCCGCGCGCAAGCAAGGCCACTTCGTCGCTACCACAGGGATCCTCGAGATCAGCCCGAATGCCGCCAATGTCGTGCCCGGCGGCGCACGCATGATCCTCGATATCCGCGCCGAGAAGGCCGCGCTGGTCGATGAATTCGTGGCACTGCTCGATCGTGAGAGCCTCGCCATCGCAGGCCGAGCCAAGGTCGAACGCGCGCGCTTCGCGTTGATCTCGCAGAATCCGCCCGCGCCTTGCGACGATCATCTGCTTGATGTTCTCGGGCGCAGCGCCGCCAAGCTCGGTTATTCCACGACGCGGCTGGCGTCGGGAGCCGGTCACGACGCGGCTTTCATGTCGCATATCGGCCGCAGCGCGATGCTGTTCATTCCGTCAAAGGACGGCAAGAGCCATTGCCCGGAGGAATGGTCGGAGCCCGAGCAACTAGCCGTCGGGGCGGCAACACTGTTCGAGGCGGTGCGGCTACTCGACGGACAGAACGACTAGCTGGCGGTGCGTTCGGCCAGCGCGCCGTGTTGAACAGAGGTCAGATAATCGCCGACCTGCTCGATGCCCATGGGCTTGGCGAAGAAGTAGCCCTGCATGAAACGGCAGTGCTCCTTGCGCAGGAAGTCGACCTGTTCGCTGTTCTCGACGCCTTCGACGATGCAGTCGTGACCGAGGCCGTTGCACAGTCCAAGCATGGTGCGCAGGATCAGGCGCGCGGCAGAATCCGTCTCGATCTTGCTGATGAAGCTGCGATCGATCTTGACCTTGTCCAGCGGCAATTCGCGAATGCAGCTCAGGCTCGAATAGCCGGTGCCGAAATCGTCCAGCGAGATGCGGGCGCCGAGAGCCTTCAGGGCATTCAGCGCTTCGGTCGCCTGTGCGAGATTGCCCATCACGGCCGTCTCGGTAATCTCGAAGTCGATGCGGCTGGCCTTCAGCTTGCTTTGCTGGACGACAGCAATGATCTTGAGGATCGACAGGGGGGAGGCGACGTCGACCGCAGAGAGGTTGAACGAAATCCGGACATGCTCCGGCCATGTCGCTGCACCTTCAAGGGCCTTGCGCAGCAGCAACGGTGTCAACTGGCCGATCATGCCTGAGCGCTCGGCGGCGACAATGAAGCTCATCGGTGGAACATTGCCGAGCTCCGGGCTCTTCCAGCGCGCCAGGGCTTCGAAGCTCGCAGGCTGTTGTGTTTCTGCGTCGATGATCGGCTGGTAGGCGATCCACAATTCCCGTTCGAGGTCGGCACTGGCCAGGGCCCGACTCACAGAGGAGGCTTCGCGGATATCGGCTTCGTGTTCTGCAGAAAACCGAACGGCCTTGCCACGCTTGTGCTGCTTGGCAAAGAACAGCGCGTAATCGGCGCGCTCGAACAAATCCTGCGCGGTCCTGGCTGTGTCCGGAAATTCCGCATATCCGATCGAGCAGCTGATGCTAACTGTAATGTCATCAATCTCGAACGGGATGTCGAACAGGTTCTCGATGCTCTCTTCCGCCTCAACAATTGCATCCGGGTCGAGCAATTGGTCGCTGAACATGACGAATTCGTCGCCGCCCAGTCTGCCCAGAAACACGTGAGGAGCGAGGTGTGCGCGCAGTCTGTCTGCGACTTCGACCAGCAAGCGATCACCCGTGTGGTGCCCATGGATGTCGTTGATCGGCTTGAAGCCATCAAGATCCAGGATGCCGAGCAGCAGGCCGCCGCTACTGTGCTCAGTGTTGACAATGCCGCGCTCAAGCTCGGCAAAGAAGTTCCGGCGATTGGGGAGACCGGTGAGGCTGTCGATATTCGAATTCCGGAAATTCTTGTCGCTCAGCACCTGCAGCTCAGCCTGCTTGATACGCAGCGCCTTCTCCGAGTTCACCCGCTTCTCGAAATCGGAGTAATTGCCGAGCAGCATAAAGAGAACGGCCCCGATGACCACGACGAAGTTGAAGGCGATGGAGACGAAGACGACATTGTCGCTGGAGCCGAAAAAGAACGCGAAAGGCACGACAACCAGCGCCATCACGATCAGCGCTGCCGCGCGCAGATGCATGAGGCAGAAACCGCAGCCGATCGATGTGACGGCCATAAAGAACGCAACGTGGCTTTTGCTATAGGCGTCGCCATAGGGAAACAGGCTGAGGCTCCAGGCAGTGAACGCGACACCGAGAATGCCGGCAAAGATGATCGAGCCGGTGAGCTTCTCGACGGCTTGGTTGAGCGACAGTGTGGTGTTCCGCGCTCTCAACCAGCTCAGTATCCGGATCACACAGATTGCATCGAATGCAGCAGGGAGATAGACGGTAAGCAGATGTGGCGCAGTACCATAAAAGGTGATTGCAAGTGCCGTCGTGTTGACGACCACCAGCGCATACATCATCGGCACCTGACGGGTGAAGGCAGCGAGTTTCGCTTCCACCAGTTCGGGGTTTTCGCGCGGCACGCGGAAGATCGTTCCGATTTGCGATGCCGCCATTTCGAAGTAGTTCAGCATCGTACCGTCCTGGACTCTGCACTGGTAAGTTAGATACCTATCGCAACTTCTTTAAGATTGGCCTGCCTCGGTTGTCTAAAGTTCGAGCGAGTAACCGGTTGTTCTAACTGGTGTATTTTCTTCTGTTTGCGATGGTGCAGGTGCGAAAAGGTCGGGGGTGGTATTAAGAAACCGACCTTGCATCAGCGACATCGCAGCGGCATGAGGTTGAAGAAGGTCCATTCGCCGTGGGTGAGAGGAAGGATTTGACGACAGCGAGCAGGGTGTTCGAATGATCTATGTGAGCTCGCTCGGAGGCCTTGCTGCTGTGGCAGACTCGCTGCCGGCCTTCGATCTGCTGACCCTTCTGTCGCCCACAACGAGTGAGCGCGACTGGAGCGGGTTGGCGCGTGAGCGTCATGTGGAACTGACTTTTCACGATATCGTCGAGGTGACGCCGGACCTGATCGCGCCAGATGCCGACGTCATGGGTGCCATTCTTCAATTCGGCCGCGGCAGCATCGCTGATCGCCCGATGCTCATTCACTGCTGGGCAGGTATCAGCCGTTCCAGCGCTGCGGCTTACGCCATCGCCTGCGATCGCAATCCCGGCTACGAGGGGGCGATTGCAGATGAACTCCGCAAACGCTCTCCTTACGTGACACCAAACAAATTGATGGTGCAGTTGGCCGACGAACAGCTTGGCCGCGACGGCCGCATGGTCGAAGCCATCGCACGCATCGGCCGCGGTGCGGACGCTTTTGAAGGTGAGCCTTATCGATTGCCGTTGAACTGGCCTATTTGATCAGGGCCGCGACACCAAGCAGAAAGCCGATCTCGAATAGTTGCTCCACAGCACCGAGCACGTCGCCGGTGTAACCACCGATCAGACGACGCGACCAGAGTGCGAGCAGTGCGGCGAGCGCTGCGCCGAGCAGAAGACCCGCAAAAAGCGATACGACCGAGATGAGCATCAGCGGGATCGCCGCAAGCACGACCACAACAAGTGCAAACAACGATTCCTCAAATCGCACGGGCGCCTCGGCGTAAGTGACCTTCATCGCGCTGGTATCGCCGCTATAGGGCAGGCGGTTCATCACGAAGGCCGGCATGGCGCGTGCTGCGGCGTGGACGGCGATCAGCGCTGCCGCACCTGCCCACAGTGGTAATATGGCGAGGGCCGCGATACGCAGCGCCGTGCCCAGGCAAAGTGCGAGCGCCCCGTAGGTGCCGATGCGGCTGTCCTTCATGATCGCAAGGCGCTTCTCGACGGTCCAGCCCCCGCCGAAGCTGTCAGCTGTGTCGGCCAGGCCGTCTTCATGCAGCGCGCTGGTCAGAGCGATGCTTGTCGTGATCGCCAGCAGGGCGGAAATCAGCGGTGACCAGAATTCGCCGGCAACGAGAAACACGATTGCGGATGCAGCGCCGATGCCGGCGCCGACCACCGGAAAATACTTCATTGCACGCGCAAGCCAGTCAGGCCCTTGCGCGTCGATAGTTGCCGGTACCGGCAGCACCGTCAGGAAACGGATCGCATTCAAAAGATGCGGATCCGGCCTCATCTAGATCTTTCCGGCCAGCACGTCGTCGAGGCTGGCGACGTCGGTCAGCATGCGCGCCGCAGCACGGACCAACGGCACCGCAAGCAGCGCGCCGGTGCCTTCACCGAGCCGCAAGCCGAGATCGAGTAGCGGCTTGGCATCGAGCGCGTTCAGCACGATGTCATGGCCGCGTTCGGCCGAGCGGTGTGCGAAGACGCAGTAGTCGCGTGCAGCCGGGCACAGGCGAACGGCGAGCAGTGCCGCGGCGCTGGAGATGAAGCCGTCGATGATCACCGGCCGCCGTTGCGAAGCTGCGCCGAGGATCGCTCCGGCCATGCCCGCGATTTCCAGTCCGCCGAATTCGGCAAGCACATCCAGCGGCGCAGTTGCGTCGCTGCGCGCTGCCGCCTTCGTGATCGCCGCGCGCTTGCGCGCCATGCCGGCATCATCCTGCCCGGCGCCAACGCCGATACAATCATCCAGGGGTGCCGGTGCGAGTCGATGAACCACCAGTGCCGAGGAGGCCGTGTTGCCAATTCCCATCTCGCCGAGCGCGATGATGTCTGCGCCGGCCTTGATCTCACCGACAGCGATTCTGAAGCCGCGCGTCAGCGCATCGGCCGCGTGCTCTGCCGTCATCGCTGGCTCGCGCGCGGCATTCGCCGTACCCATGCGAACCTTGGCGTCGATCAGCTTCGGGTGCACCGGCAGCTCGGCGGCGACGCCGATGTCGATCACGCGCACATCGATGTCATTGGCCGCGGCGAAAGCATTGGCCGTGGCGCGGCCGGCCAGATAGGTCGTCACCATCGCGACCGTGACCGCCGACGGATATTGCGACACGCCTTCGGCTACGAGTCCGTGATCCCCCGCGAAGACCAGGAGCACGGCATTGTCGCCGCGGGGCTCGCCCGGATGCCGGATCATGCCGAGCTGCAGCGCCAGGTCCTCGATTCTCCCCAGCGACCCCGGCGGCTTGGCCTTGCCGTCGATGACGGCACGGATGCCTGCCGCGATCTGCGGGTCAACAGGCGCAATGGCGGGCGGTTGCCACAAGGGCTGGGAATGGGCGGACATAGGGTTCCTTTTCGCGGCCTAACTGACGCAAGACGACCTGCAAGGTCAACAGGTCCGGGCGACAGTCCGTCGGCGCGGTTGACCCCGGCGCACCCGGCAGCTAGCGTCTTTTGCGATGGTCCTTCCGCGTGGAAGGTGAATAGGGAAGCCGGTTTGAGGCCGGCGCTGCCCCCGCAACTGTAAGCGACGAGCCCGCGCCGGTGCCACTGGGAATTCTTCAGAATTCTTGGGAAGGCGGCAACAGGCTGTGACTCGCAAGCCAGGAGACCTGCCATCACGAACTGTGCTTTGGAGGCGTCGTCGGGGCGGGGTGCACCGGACGGGAGCGAACCGACGGCCATGCTGTCGGCGCGATCCAACAAAGCTCGTAGGCCCGCGAGGGCATGAACTGAGCACGTAATGGATCACGACAGCGCCGATATCTCTGGCGAACAAATTTCGGTCGAACCGCCGCGCCCCGTGCCGGCTGGTCCCGTTGTCGTGAGTGTGTGCATCAGCTGCAAGGCCGCCGAAACCGGCACGATCGTCGGGCCGGACATGTTCGATGCGGTGAAGGCCGCGCTCGGCGATGGCGATGCCGCCGTGATGGTGCGTCCTGTGCAGTGTCTCAGCGTCTGCAAGCGGCCAGCAACCGTCGCGGTGACGAGCCCTGATGGCTACACGTTCCTGTTCGGCGACCTGCAGACAGATAGCGGCAGCGCGGCGCTGGTGTCTTTCGTGGAGTCCTATCAGAAGGCCGACTACGGCCTGGTGCCATGGCGCGAGCGCGCCGAGGTGCTGCGCAAGGGCATGGTCGCGCGCGTGCCGCCGATGCGTTGGTCGCCTGAAGATGGGCGTGCGCCGAAATGACCGCGACCTCTACCACGTTGGTGCTGGGTGGTGCGCGCTCGGGCAAGTCGTCCTTCGCCGAAAAGCTGGTCGATGGCATCGGCCTGACGAAAATCTATCTGGCCACTGCGACGGCCGGTGACGACGAGATGCATGCCCGCATCGCGCAGCATCGCAAGCAGCGCGGCGAAGGCTGGATCACCGTGGAAGAGCCGCTGGCGCTGGTCGATGCGCTGACGCGTGAGGCCACGGTCGGGCGCGTTGTGCTGGTGGATTGCCTGACACTGTGGCTGTCGAACCTGATGTTTGCCGAGCGCGATCCGGAAATCGAAGCCAAGCGCCTGGTGCGCTTCCTCGATGTCTCGCGCTATCCAATCGTGTTCGTGTCCAACGAGGTCGGCCTCGGTCTCGTGCCGGAGACGCCACTTGGACGCGCTTTTCGCGATGCGCAGGGGCGGCTCAACCAGATCATCGCGGCCGCCGTGCCGAATGTTGCTTTCATCGCAGCCGGACTTCCGCTCTGGCTCAAGCGTTCCCAGGAGAATTGAATGTCCCGCGTTCCCGTCACCGTCCTCACCGGATTTCTCGGCGCCGGCAAGACCACGCTGCTGCGCTCGCTGCTGACCCAGGCCGATGGCCGCCGCATCGCCGTGATCGTCAACGAATTCGGCGATGCCGGTTTCGATGGCGGTCTGGTCGAGGAATGCGCGGCAAGGGCCTGTGCGCCCGGCGATATCGTCGAGCTTACCAATGGCTGCATCTGCTGCACCGTCGCCGACGACTTCGTGCCGACCATGGATAAGCTGCTGTCGCGCGAGCGTCCACTCGATGCCATCGTCATCGAGACCTCCGGCCTCGCGCTGCCGCAGCCGCTGTTGAAGGCCTTTGCCTGGCCAGCGGTGAAGACTCGCGCCACTGTCGATGGCGTCGTCACTGTCGTCGACGCACTGGCGCTCTCTGAAGGCCGTGTCACGCTGGACGAAGACGCTGTTGCCGAACAGCGCGCCAAGGACGAAGGCGTCGAACACGACGACCCCATCGAGGAAGTGTTCGAGGACCAGCTCGCTTGCGCTGATCTGGTGGTTTTGTCGAAAAGCGATCTCGTCGCTCCAGAAAAGCTCGCCGAGATCGAAGCCAAGCTGAAAGCCGTGTTGCGCCCCGGTGTCAGCATCGTGCGCTCCAAGGGCGATCTCGCGCCATCGGTGCTGATCGGCCTCAATGCCGCAGCCGAAGATGACATGGCCGCTCGTGTCGGCCATCACGGCGAGGAAGAAGAACACGACCATGACGACTTCGACAGCATCGTCGTCAAACCCACCGCTGCTGCGAGCATCGACGCGATGCGTGCGCGCATCAGCGACGCGCTTGGCCTCGACGGCGTCCTCCGTGTGAAGGGCCATGCCCGCATCGCCGATAAATCTGCTCCGATCGTCGTGCAGGCCGTGGGTGCCCGCGTTGAACTCGCCTTCGCCCGGCCGGACGTGATGCAGGCCGAGCATCTGGTGGTCATCGGCCTCAAGGGATTCGACGGCGACGCCGTGCGAAAGGCACTCGCCGGGTAACGCAGGTTCACCCGCATGCATCTGAAGCTCGATATCTCCGGCAGCATTGACGATGGCGACGTCGCCCGCGATCTCGGGCAGGACACCGCCGATATCGTCGTGCTGTCGGCGGCTGACAGCGATCTGGCGGCGTTCAATGCTGCGCATGCGACACTGCCGGGCGATTTCCCCAGCGTGCGGTTCACCAACATGCTGGCGCTCGGCCATCCCGCGTCGGTCGATCTCTATGTCGAGCGAACGCTGGCCAGGGCGAAGATCGTGGTGCTGCGCATGCTCGGCGGTATCAGCTATTGGCCCCATGGCGTCGAGAGCCTGCGCAGCGACGCATTGAGCCGCGGCGCCAAGTTTGCTTGCCTGCCCGGCGAGATGGACTGGAATGCCGAACTGGCCGCCCGCGGCACGGTCAGCAGCGACGAAACCCATGCGTTGTGGCGCTATTGCAGCGAGGGCGGCGTCGACAACGCGCAGCTGGCACTGCGCTATGCCGCGCATCTGATCGGTCACGGAGAGGAGCCGCCTGTTGCGCGGCCGATGCCTTCGGCCGGCTTCTGGCCGGGTGAACCCGCGGGGGATAACCGGCCGAATGCGATTGTGATTTTCTACCGCGCGCTGGTGGCCGGCGGCGATACTGCGGCAATCGATGCATTGCGTCGGTCGCTCGACGCGCGCGGCCTCAACGCGGCCTGTCTCTACGTCACGAGCCTGAAGGATGAGCGCTCCGCGGCTTTCCTGCGCGCCGCGCTTGCGGCCTATCCGCCCGATATCATCATTAACGCGACGGCCTTCGCCACTGCGACCGCGCATGACGATGCCGGCGTGTTGTCGGCGTCAGGCTGTCCGATTCTGCAGGTCGCGCAGGCCGGCATCTCGCGCGCCAGCTGGGAAGCCTCTACTCGCGGCCTGACGCCGCGCGATCTGGCGATGCATGTGGTGTTGCCGGAAGTCGATGGCCGCATCTTCGCCAATGCCATCGCCTTCAAGGAACGTGGCGCCAGCGACGGCGGCTTTGCGCCGACAACATTGCAGCCGGTGCAGGATCGGATTGATGCGACCGCTGATCTGGCGCGCGCCTGGGTGCGCTTGCGCCGCGCTGGGGCGTGCGAACGACGCGTCGCGCTGATTCTGGCCAATTATCCCAATCGCGATGGACGCCTTGCCAATGGCGTCGGCCTCGATACGCCGCAGAGCCTGATCGATGTGATCGCCGCGATGCGCGAAGCCGGCTACGGCACTGGTGACGCGCCTGACACGACGGCCGCCATGATGCAGCTATTGCAACAGGGTCCAACGAATGCGCTTGCCGATCGCGCGGAGCGAAGCGGTGGCGTGACGTGGCCGCTGGCTGAGTATCACGCGGCCTTTGCGACGCTGCCGACCAATGTGCGGCTGGCTATTGAGTCACGCTGGGGCAAAGCTGAGAACGATCCGCATGTGGTCGACGGTGCATTCCGTCTCGGCCTGCATCGTTTCGGCAATATCACTGTCGGTGTGCAGCCGGCACGCGGTTACAATATCGATCCCAAGAGCACCTATCACGATCCCGATCTGGTACCGCCGCATCACTATCTCGCCTTTTATCTCTGGCTGCGCCGCGGCTTTGATACCCATGCGGTGGTGCATCTCGGCAAGCACGGCAATCTCGAATGGCTGCCGGGGAAAAGCGCCGGTCTGTCAGCCGATTGTCTGCCCGATGCCGTACTCGGTCCGCTGCCGCATCTTTATCCGTTCATCGTCAATGATCCCGGCGAGGGTATTCAGGCCAAGCGCCGCACCTCCGCCGTGATCATCGATCACCTGACACCACCGATGACGCGGGCCGAATTGCACGACGATCTGGCGCGGCTGGAGAATCTGGTCGACGAATATGCCATGGCGACCGATCTCGATCCCAAGCGCGCTGCCGTGATCGCCGAAGACATCCTGTCGCTCGCCCGCGCGCAGCAGATTGATGCCGACGTCAATGTCACCCGCGACACGCCGACGGGCGAGGCGCTGCGCGCGCTCGATGCGCATCTCTGCGATCTCAAGGAAATGCAGATCCGCGACGGACTGCACATCTTTGGCCGCGTACCCGAGGACGCCCAGCGCAATGATCTCCTGGTGTCCATCGCGCGCCTGCCACGCTCCGATATCAAGCCGCAGGATGCGTCACTGCATCGCGCATTGGCTGCCGATCTCGGGCTTGGTGCGTTCGACCCTCTGACCCGTGATATGGCCGATGACTATCTCGGCCCGCGCCCCGGTGTTCTTGCCGATGTCAGCCATGCGGTGTGGCGCACCGCAGGTGACACCGTCGAACGAATCGAAAGGCTGGCGCTGCAACTTGTCTCCGGCCAGCTGCCCTGCGATCCCACCTGGACGCGCGCCACCGATGTACTTCACTGGATCAATGTGAAACTGCGACCCGCCATCGATGCTTGCGGTGGCGCGGAGACGGCCGCATTCCTCGGAGGACTCGACGGGCAGTTCGTGCGGCCCGGTCCATCTGGCGCGCCAACGCGTGGACGCCCCGATGTGCTGCCGACCGGGCGCAATTTTTTCGCCGTCGACGTTCGCGCCGTGCCAACGCCATCCGCCTGGCGCATCGGGCAACTGGCGGCCGAACGGCTGGTCGAGAGCTATTGGCAGGAGGCCGGCGAATGGCCGCGCGCGATTGCGCTGTCGGCCTGGGGCACGGCCAATATGCGCACCGGCGGTGACGATGTCGCGCAGGCATTGGCGCTGATTGGCGCGCGCCCGCTGTGGGAGGAAACCTCCGGCCGTGTCACCGGCTTTGCCATTACGCCGCTGTCTGAGCTGAAGCGCCCACGCGTGGATGTGACCTTCCGTGTCTCCGGCCTGTTCCGCGATGCGTTCCCGACCCAGATGGACATCATCGGCTCCGCCGTGAGTGCCGTGGCCGAACTTGACGAACCCGACGACGCCAATCCTATTGCCGCCAATGTCCGCGCGCGTGCCCGCACGCTCGAAGCCGGTGGCATGACCTGCGAGATCGCACGGCGACAGGCGACGCGCCGTGTGTTCGGCTCCAAGCCCGGCGCTTATGGTGCGGGCCTGCAGGCGCTGATGGATGAGGGTGGCTGGAGTAATCGTGCCGACATTTCCGAGGTCTATCTCGATTGGGGCGGCTATGCCTATGGCGGTGGAACCGATGGCGAGGACGCGCGAGGCGAATTCGCCGAACGGCTGAGGGGCGTCGATCTCGTCGCGCAGGCGCAGGACAATCGCGAGCACGACATTCTGGATTCCGACGACTATTACCAGTTCATCGGCGGCCTCGCGGCGACGGTGCAGACGCTGCGTGGCTCGGCGCCGCGCATCGCCCATATCGATACGTCGCGCCCCGAAGCGCCGATTGCCCGGCCGCTGGCGCATGAGATTTCGCGCGTGGTGCGCGGCCGCGGCGCCAATCCGAAATGGATCGCCGGCGTGATGCGCCATGGCTACAAAGGTGCGTTCGAGATCGCGGCCACGGTTGATTATCTGTTCGGTTTCGCGGCCTCCACCAATGCGGTCGCCAATCACCATTTCGATCAGTTGTTCGCCTCCTATTTGGAAAATGACGAAGTTCGCGGCTTTATGGCATCTGCCAATCCCGCGGCACTGCGTGAGACGGCGGCGCGCTTTGCCGAAGCCATTCGCCGGGATCTGTGGACACCGCGTTCCAATCGCGCTGCCGATCTGATTGCCGAACTTCTGCCGCAGGTACACAAAGAGATCGCAAAGGAAATCGCATGACCGGGACCGCCCACGACGAAGCCGCCGAGAACGCGCGCCACAAGGAGAAGGCCGCCAAGCACAAGGCGGCCAAGGACAAGATCATGGCGACCAAGGTCGGCGAGAAGGGCCTGTTGATCGTTCATACCGGCACCGGCAAGGGCAAGACTTCTGCAGCGCTCGGCATGGTGTTCCGCCATATCGGTCACGGCTATCCGGTCGGCATCGTGCAATTCACCAAGTCGCCGGAATGGGACACCGGCGAAGCGCGGTTGCTGAAGACCTTCCCGGATCTCGTCACGCTGCACATTATGGGAGAGGGCTTCACCTGGATCACGCAGGACCGCGAACGCGACATTGCTGCCGCGACCGCGGGCTGGGAGCGCGCCAAGGAGATGATCCGCGATGACCGCCATCGTCTGGTGCTGCTCGACGAACTGAACATCGTGCTGCGCTACGACTATCTCGACCTCAATGAAGTCCTGACCTTCCTGCGCGACGAGAAGCCGGCCGACAAGCACGTTGTCATCACCGGCCGGAACGCCAAGCCCGAACTGATCGAGATGGCCGATCTGGTCACCGAGATGACGCTGATCAAGCATCCGTTCCGCGCTGGTATTAAAGGCCAGAAGGGCATCGAATTCTGATGAACCTGAATACGCCTGCGCTGATGATCCAGGCGACCGGCTCCAATGCCGGGAAGTCGACGATCGTCGCTGGGCTGGCGCGGGCACTGGTGCGGCGTGGCTTGAAGGTGGCACCGTTCAAGCCACAGAACATGTCGAACAATGCTGCTGTCGCGGTCGATGGCGGCGAGATCGGTCGTGCGCAGGCGGTGCAGGCGCGGGCCGCCAGGTTGCCGCCAAGTGTCCATATGAATCCGGTGCTGCTGAAGCCGGAGACGGATACCGGCGCCCAGGTGATTGTGCAGGGCAAGCGCTGGGGCGCGTTGCGGGCGAAGAACTATCTGGAGAAGAAAGCTGCACTCCTCCCGGCGGTGCTTGAAAGTTTTTCGCTGCTGGCCGATCAGGCGGACATCGTTCTGGTTGAAGGCGCCGGCAGCCCGGCCGAGATCAATCTGCGCGCCGGCGACATCGCCAATATGGGCTTTGCTGCCGCGGCCAACATTCCGGTGGTGCTCGCCGGTGATATCGATCGCGGCGGCGTCATTGCGAGCCTGGCCGGCACGCATCTGGTGCTTGAGGCGGAGGAGCGTGCGCGCATCCACGGCTTCATCGTCAACAAGTTTCGTGGCGATCCCAGCCTGTTCGACAATGGCCTCACCGCGATCACGCGGCTGACCGGCTGGCCATCCATCGGCGTGTTGCCATGGCTGCCGCAGGCGGCGTTCCTGCCCGCCGAGGATGCCGTCGATCTCGATCGCACCCATGCCTCGTCATCGACCCGTATCATCGCGGTGCCGGTGCTGGCGCGGATCGCCAATTTCGACGATCTCGATCCGCTTGGCATGGAGCCCGGCGCGAAGCTTGTCTTCATCAGGCCGGGCGAAGCCATTCCGGGCAATGCCGACGTGATCATCATTCCCGGCAGTAAATCTACCATCGGCGATCTCGCCTTCCTGCGTGCGCAGGGCTGGGACATCGACATCAAGGCACATGTGCGCCGCGGTGGTCATGTGCTCGGCCTGTGCGGAGGCTACCAGATGCTCGGCCGTACGATCGCCGATCCCGATGGCGTCGATGGTTCACCAGGCACTGTGGAAGGGCTCGGCCTGCTCGATATCGCGACGCTGATGAGCGCGGATAAATCCACGACGCTGGTCACCGGTACGCATTGTGCGACTGGCGCCGCGATTGAAGGCTACGAAATCCATCTCGGTCGCAGCGAGGGTGACGACTGCGCGCGGCCGCTCGTGATGATCGATGGACGACCTGATGGTGCTGCGTCAGTCGATGGACGGGTGCAGGGAACTTATGTCCATGGCCTGTTCACCGGGGATGCGTTCCGCAAGGCATGGCTGGCCAATCTCGGCATAGCTTCGTCGCTGGCCTATGATGCGCAGATTGAAGCCGCGCTCGATGCGCTGGCCGATCATTGCGAAAAGCATCTCGATATCGATCGGCTGATCGAGATTGCCCGCAGCCGTCAGAGCAGCAGCGCCAGCGCCGCATAGATTGTGGCTTGCAAGACGCAAGCCGCGACGAACACGCGAAGTGCCCGCCCGATGTCGTCAGGTTCTGCGGTTCGGCCTTCGGCATTGAGATAGGGATCGTTGACGGCGCCCTCGGCATAGACACGCGGTCCAGCGATCGCGATTCCGAGCGCGCCAGCCATGGCGCTTTCCGGCCAGCCGGCATTGGGCGAACGATGCTTGGAAGCGTCGCGCATCATGATCTTCAATGACGAGATGATTGATCCCCGTGCAACCGGCGCAGCGAGCGCGACCAATATTCCCGACAGGCGCGCCGGGATCAGATTGACGAGATCGTCGAGCCGCGCTGCGGCCCAGCCGAAATTTTGATATCGTGCGCTGCGATGACCGATCATGGAGTCCGCCGTGTTGATGGCCTTGTAGGCGATCAAACCGGGCAATCCCAGCAGCGCCAGCCAGAACACCGGCGCGACAATGCCATCGGAGAAATTTTCGGCGGTGGATTCGATCGCCGCGCGCGCGACGCCGCCTTCATCAAGCCGCTCGGGATCGCGGCCGACGATCATGGCGACGGCCTGGCGTGCTGCGGGCAATCCGCCCTCGGTGAAAGCGCGGTGCACGCGGGCCACATGCTGATACAGGCTGCGTTGCGCAATCAGTGTCGAGGCAATCAGGGCTTCGATTGCAAAGCCGATCCAGTTGTCGTTGAGGAGATCGGCAAGCAGTCCGCCGACAAGTATTGCGACACTGACCAGCGCGATGATGGTGACGATACCGGCCAGCTTGCGTTGCCGACGCGACCAGCTCTCAGGGTTGAGCCGGCGTTCCAGCCAGCCGATGCCGCTGCCGATCCAGACCACGGGATGCGGTGCGCGGCGCCACAGCCAGTCGGGATCGCCGATCACGGCATCGAGCAGCAGCGCGGCGACCACCAGCAGGAGCGCGTCGCCATGCACCAGCATCAGGGCGCCACGCGGCTGATTTCGGCGGCCAATCGGTCGAGTGCTTCCACCATGGTCGGACCGCCGCAGGCGGTGAGGCGTTCGGGCAGAACCAGTCGCTTCGATGCGGGATAGAATTTCTCCAGTGCGGGATGCAGCAGGAAGGCGCGGCCTTCGTCTTCGGCGAAATCGGTATTGTCGGTGACCAGCAGCAGATCTGGCCTCAGCGTGACGATCGCCTCCAAGGAGGCGAAGCCGCCAGCCTTGAGGCCGAGCTCGCCGCCGGCATTGCGCAGCCCGACCGCTGATAGCAACGACGTGGTCAGATTTTCGCCGCCGGACACCCAGCCGCGCCGCGACACCGCCAGCACGCGCAACGGCTTGCGCTGTACGGCGGCATGGGCCTGCGCGATTGCAGTATCCAGTTTCGCTATTTCGGCTTCAGCACGCTCCGGATGCTTGACCAGCGCGCCCATCTGGCGGAGCTGTTTCTTGACGTCGTCGAGCGAGCGGGCGGGATCGAATTCGGTGACCTTCAGTCCCTTGTCCTTCAGGAGTTCACGGGTCGCGCGCTTGGTGAAGCGGCCTGCGACGACGACATCCGGCTTCAGCGCCAGCACGTCCTCGGCCTCGCCGGACAGCAGGCGGAACGCCTTAGCCTTGTCCTTGTCCCACGAACGGAACGGATCGCGCGCATAGGGGCTGAGGCCCAAAATCTGCTCGGGATCGGCGAGGGTGACGAGCAGTTGATCGGTGCAGAGATTGATCGAGGCGATGCGCGGCAGATCGGCCGCACTGGCCTGCAGCGGCGCCCATGCGAGCAGCGCGAGTGTCGCAGCCGCGAGCGGCCAAAGCCTCTCGCGCTTCGCCCGATATGATGGCATGACACAGGCATGAAGCATGGTGGCGATCTCACGCAGGCGATGGCGGAATTCGGCGGCGCGCCGGACCAATGGCTCGATCTCTCGACCGGGATCAATCCATGGTCGTGGCCGATTCCTGCCAACCTGCCGAGCCATCTTTGGGAGCGCCTGCCAACCCGCGCCGACGAACAGTCGCTGCTGTCCGCTGCGCGCAGCGCTTACCACGTGCCGAGTGGCGTGGACGTCGTTGCCGCTGCCGGTACGCAAGCGCTGATCCAGTGGCTGCCGCATCTCGCCGTGCCGGGAGCTGTTTCCATCGTAGGGCCGACCTACAATGAACATGTCGCGGCCTGGCGTGCCGGCGGACATGAGGTTGGCGTGATCGGCAGCCTCAGCGCGCTGCCGGATCATGCCAGGCATGTCGTGATCGTCAATCCCAACAATCCCGACGGGCGTGTCGTCAAGCGCGATGAGCTCGCCGATGTTGCGGCGATCTTGCAACGGCGCGGCGGCTGGCTGGTGATCGATGAAGCCTTCGCCGATGTCGATCCCGCGATCAGTGCCGTCGGCCTGTGCGCGACACTGCCGATTGTTATTCTGCGCTCCTTCGGAAAATTCTACGGTCTCGCGGGCGTACGTCTCGGCTTCGCGCTCGCGGCGCCGCTGATCGCGCAGCGTATCGCGACCGCTATTGGTCCATGGGCTTGTTCCGGTCCCGCACAGGTTATCGGTGCGGCCGCCTTGCGCGACGAGCGCTGGGCCACGCAGACTCGCGTCGCGCTGGTCGCCCAAGGCATCAAGCTCGACAACGTGTTGGCCGATGCCGGTTTCGAGACTGTCGGCGGCACGCCGCTGTACAGGTTGGCGCGACATGCCGACGCTTTGAAATGGCATGCCGCATTGGCCCGGCAGCAGATCTGGTGTCGCCACTTCGACTGGAGCCATGAGCTGCTGCGGTTCGGCCTGCCGCCCGATGCGGCTGCTCTGAGCCGGCTTGCTGCTGCGCTGGCGAAATAGCCGCCACATCGCTCAGACTCCCGCCCAAGGCAGGATAATCGTTTCGTTCCGGTGTTCGGCGCGATAGGCGCTGATGCGGAACACATTGGCGACGATGTCATCGGACAGCGCCTGTCGCGGCGCGCCCTGCGCAGCGAGGCGCCCATCGGACATCACCAGCACCGTATCGGCGAAGCGCGCGGCGAGGCCGAGATCGTGGGTCACCACGATCACCAGTACGCCGCTGTTAGCGACATCGCGCAGATTTGTCATGACGTCGATCTGGTAGCGCGGATCGAGCGATGCGGTCGGCTCATCCGCCAGTACGATCGGGGCCTCGACAGCAAGGACGCGGGCGAGCGCGACGCGGCTGCGCTCGCCGCCGGAGAGTTCGGTCACACGCCGATCGGCAAAGGCGACGACGTCGGTGGCCTGCATGGCGCGTTCGACCGCAGCCTTGTCCGACGATGTCAGCCGCGCCGGATCGGTCGCGCCATGCGGATAGCGGCCAAGGGCGACGACGTCCTTCACGTCGAGCGGCCAATGCACGACATGGCCTTGCGGCAGATAGCCGAAGCGCTTGGCGCGCTCGCGGAGCGACAAGGACGCCAGTGTGTCGCCGGCGACATGGATCGCGCCGGTGGACGATTGCAAGCCTGCCAGCGCGCGCAGCAGCGTCGTCTTGCCGGCGCCGTTCGGGCCAACCAGGGCGACGAGGTGCTGTCGGTGCAGCGAGAGCGAGACATCGTGCAGCACCTCGCGCGCTGAGAGCGTGACGCTCAGATTGCTCGCGGTCAGCAGCGCCTGATCGGTCATGCGACGCCTCCGCCCAGAGCGCGCCGCTCGCGCATGATGAGATAGAGGAAGAATGGCACGCCGATGATCGAGGTCAGGACGCCGACTTTGATGTCTGTGGTCGACGGGATGATGCGCACGGCGATATCCGCGGCCAGCAACAGCGCCGAGCCGGTCAATGCGCTCGGGATCAGCAGGCGCGCGGGATCATGGCCGATGATCGGGCGCATCAGATGCGGCGCGATGAGGCCGATGAAGCCGATCGTGCCGGTGACGGCTACAGCGCCGCCAACGCCGAGCGCGACGCCGAGGATCACCAGCAGGCGCAGGCGGCTCACATGGACACCGAGGCTCTGTGCGGTCTCTTCGCCGAGGCTCAATGCACGAAAGGCCGAGCGCTGGCTCATCAAAATGATTGCACCGGCGATGATGAACGGCAATGCCAGCGTGACGTGACGGAAGCTGCGGTCTTCCAGCGAGCCGAGCAGCCAGAACGCGATCTCAAGTGCGGCGAAAGGATTTGGCGAGAGGTTCATCACCAGCGCCGTCGCAGCACCTGCGAGACTTGAGATCGCAAGCCCCGCGAGGATCAGCAGCAGCAGACCCGCATTGCGGCCGGCGATGCCGAGCAGCACGAAGACTGACAGGAACGCCATCGTGATGCCGGCAACCGGCAGCGCCCATGAGCGGACATCGGCCCAGCCGAGCGAAATCATCAGCACCGCGCCGAAGGCCGCCGATTGTGGCGCGCCGAACAGCGACGGCGAGGCAAGGGGATTGCGCAGCAGGCCCTGCAGCGCGGCACCGGACAGACCGAGGATCGCGCCGATGGCAAGTGCGAGAATCGCGCGCGGCAGGCGGATTTCGCGCACGATGATCTGATGCACATCGCTGCTGCCGCCGAACAGTGCATCGAGCACCGTCAGCGGCGAGAGTTTGACGGGTCCCGTGCCGAGCGAGCCCAGCGCCAGCAGCGTCACAAGACCGACGAGCGCGATGGTCGCGATCGTCCGGCGGCGTACTGCTGGCGCTGCGGTCACCATGTGGCGTTGAAGCCTGCGTAAGCCGCAGGCCCCGTGGTGCCGAAGTTCAGCACTTCCTGATAATGCTCATTCAGGATGTTCTCGCCGCGGGCGAAGACCTTCCAGTTCGCATCGATTTTGTACTCGGTATAGAGATCGACGCGGGTATAGGCATCCACCTGACCGACTTGATTGGCGCTGCTGAAGCGCTTCGACACGGTCGTGACGCGCGGCTCGATCATCCACTTGTCGGTCGGCGTAATCGTGAGCGCGAAGCGGGCGAAGTTCTTCGGGCGCCGTGCCAGCACTGTATCATTGCCGAGATCTTGCGCGTGCAGGTAGGTGTAGGCTGCGTTGAACTTCATCAGGCCCGGAATAACGTCCACATTGGCGCCAACTTCGAGACCATTCGTTTCGGCGCGTGCGACGTTGATGTAGCAGCCTGTGGTTTGGGCAACGGGACACGAACCGGGGCTTCCCGTCGGCGTCACGAAGTTGATCAGATTGCTGTAGTCGTTCGAGAAGCCCGTCAGCGAGACCACCACGCGGCCGTTGAAAAGGCTCTGATCGACGCCGGCGTCGTAGCCGAAGCTTTGCTCCGGGCTGAGCGTCGGCGTGCCGTTTGCCGTTGAATACAGCTGGAACAGTGTCGGTGCCTTGGCGCCGGTACCTGCGCTGGCGTGGAACTTGGTGCTGGTTTCTGTAATCGTATAGGCGGCCGTGGCACGCCATGTCTCGAAGCGCCCGACATCCACGACGTCGTCCACGCGGCCGCCCAATGTGATGTTGAGACGTTCGCCTACGGGGACCGACCACAGCGCGAAGACCGAATTGGTATCTTGGCGTTTCGCCAGCGCGGGTGTGATAGCGGCCGGTATCGGCAGGATGGCGGTCGTGTAGGTCTTTGCTGTCTCGCTCTGCGTCTTGGCGCCGTAGATCAGCGAGCCAAATGCGCCGAGCTTCAGGTTTGCCTGATATTCTGCGCCGAGGCTGTCACCATTGTAGTCGAGAATATTGGTCGTGGTGTTCTGCGGCAGCATGTTGGTGCGATAGGTTACGTCGTAGTTCGAACGCTCGGTATGCGTGTTCGACACGGTGACATTATGCGTGAGAATGCCGCCGAATGAATCCAGTGAGACGCGGCCGTAAACGGTTTGAAGCAGGCGCGTGACATTTGAAGGCGTGTCGGGAAGCTGCACCGCTTTCGACGTCGGACTGAAAGTGCCGTCATAGGCGGCTCGCGTGAAGGATGACACGAAGCCGGATTCCAGCCGGATGCCTTCGCCGGCATCGTAGCCGATCCTGGCCGATCCGCCGACGCGATCAAAGCCGTCGCGTTCGAGATTGGGGTACAGCGCTTCAAACTGAGGGATGCGATAGCCGAAGCGCGAGAAACCGTTCGAATGCTGACCGCCACCTGTGAAAGCGTAGGACCACGGACCGTTGGAGCCGGTCAGCGATCCCTGCGTCATGACAGTGCCATAGCTGCCGGCTTCGGTGCGCACGTTGACTTGCGCAGGGCCCGAGCCCTTCTTGGTAATGATATTGATCACGCCGCCCATGGCGTCTGATCCATAGAGTGCGCTCTGCGGGCCCTTCAGGACTTCGATGCGCTCCATCGCCGAAGGCGTGAACATGGCGAATTCGAAATCGCCGGACGCCGCCGTGGGATCGTTGACGCGGATGCCGTCGATCATCACCAGCGTCTGGCCAGTGTTGCCGCCGCGCAGGCGGACATTGGTGGTGCCGCCAGGGCCGCCGGTTTCGGTGATGTCGAGACCGGGCACGGTGCGCAGCGCATCGACCAGAGAGCCGGGATTGCTGGTCGCAATGGTTTCGCCTGAGACGACGCTGATCGAGCTGCCAGTGCGATTGAGTTGTTCGGGTGCTCTGTCCGCCGTCACCACGATTTCGGAGAGCTGCTCGGCACTGGACTGCGCATGCGCAGCACTGTGAGAGCAGGACAGAACAACAACGGCCGCAGTGCCTGCGGCCAAATTCCGGATAGTCATTTAACCCCTTCCGTCGACCCACCGTCGAACGAGTGTGAAACTCGTTACCGGCCGGTCTCCTGGCTCGCGGTGGTCTCCCGGTCCGCCTTCCCGAATCTGCGATGCAAATTCAGTGGCTTTGTGGACCTGGAATAGCCGCTTACAGTTGCGGGGGCAGCCGCGGCATAGGGGATATTTCCCCGCACCGCATTCCCGTTTCACCTCCTCGCGGAGGCACCGATAACGACAGACAGGAAGCACAGCGCGCAGCGCGGTGCAACAGCCATCACCGCGTTGTGGACTCTATTGCTCGTGCTGTAGCGCGGCGAGCACGTCGTCGGGACGTTCGACCATCATCATGTGGCCCGTACCCGGCAGAATCACCGTGCGGGCGTTTTTCAATGCGGCGGCCAGGGTCTTGCCGGCCTTGGCAGGAGTCATCATGTCCCGTTCGCCGAGGATGAGCGTGACCGGGATTTCAAGCTGGCCCGCAGCGGTCAGCGCATTCTGGTATGTATTGCAGGCGTTGAGATCGGCGAACAGCACGCCCGGCCTTGTGGCCTCGAGCACGCGCTGCGCACCGCTATGCATCCACAACCCCGGCGCGAGGCTGCCGCCGAGTTCGGCGCGAAAGCCGAGCCCCCAGATCGACACCATATCGATAGCGGAATGCTGATTGGCTTCGGCATCCTTCAACAGATCCGGGCCGACGGTCATCGTCCCTGCCGTGCCCATCAGGTCGAGGCGTGTGACTTTACCGGGATGCCGCGCTGCGGTCTCCAGCGCAATCAGCGAGCCCATGGAATGGCCGATCAGCCGTGCAGTCTTTGCGCCCGCAGCCTCGATCAATGCTGCTGTCCAGTCTGCGAGATCGGCGATGGTCGTGAGCGCTTCACCCTTTGAGCGACCATGGCCGGGCAGATCCGGCGCCAGCACGGCGAAGCCATGATGCGCGAACCAGCGCGTATGCAGCGCCCAGGTCGAGTGATCGAAGCCGGCGCCGTGGATCATCGCGACGACCGGGAGCGATGGATCGAAGGTGCGGCCGCCATTCGCGATATAGGTCTCGTGACCGTTGACGGTGAGTTGCATCGCTCAGCCCTTTTGCGAGATGCGCAGCGCCTGCGCGAGGTCATCGATGATGTCATCGGCGGCTTCGATGCCGATGGAGAGACGGATCAGCTCCTCGCCGATGCCGGCGGCCTTGAGCTGCTCCGCATCCATCTGCTGATGCGTGGTGCTGCCGGGATGAATGACCAGTGTCTTGGCGTCGCCGACATTGGCGAGATGGCTGGTCAGCTTCAGCGCTTCGATGAATTTGCGGCCGGCATTGCGGCCGCCCTTGATACCAAACGAGACGATGGAGCCGGCGCCGCGCGGCAGCAGGCGTTTCGCGAGTTCGTAATCCGGATGGTTCTCTAGCGACGGATGCAGCACCCAGTCGACCGCCTTGTTGGCCGTGAGCGCCGCCAGCACCGCATGCGTATTGGCCATATGGCGCTCCATGCGAATGCCCAGCGTCTCGACACCCTGTAGCAGCTGGAATGCATTGGTCGGCGAGAGACACGCGCCGAAATCGCGCAGGCCTTCGGTGCGGGCGCGCATGATGAAGGCGGCATTGCCGAACTGCTCGTCGAAGACGATGCCGTGATAGCCGGCATAGGGTTCGGTCAGCTGCGGGAATTTGCCGGATGCGTGCCAGTCGAAGCGGCCGCCATCGACGATGACGCCGCCGATAGCGATGCCGTGGCCGCCGATCCATTTGGTGGCGGAGTTCATCACGATATCGGCGCCGAGTTCGATCGGCCGCGACAGGAATGGCGTCGCGAAAGTATTGTCGATCAGCAGCGGAATCTTCGCGGCATGGGCGATGTCGGCGACGGCGGGTATGTCGAGCACTTCGAGGCCGGGATTGCCGATGGTCTCGCCGATGACCAGTTTCGTGTTCGGCTTGATCGCCGCCTTGAAGGCGTCGAGATCGCGCGGCTTGACGAAACTCGTGGTGATGCCGAAGCGCGGCAGCGTATGCGCCAGCAAGTTGATGGTGCCGCCATAGAGCGAGGACGACGCCACGATGTGATCGCCGGCATTGAGCAATGTGGCGATGGCGAGGTGCAGTGCCGCCATCCCTGATGCCGTGCACACCGCACCGACGCCGTTTTCGAGTGCGGCGAGGCGCTCTTCCAGCACCGCCGTCGTCGGATTGGAAATGCGCGTATAGATGTGGCCGGCGCGTTCGAGATTGAACAGCGCAGCAGCGTGATCCGAATCCTGAAACACATAGGACGTGGTTTGATAAATCGGCACGGCCCGCGCGCCGGTGATCGCGTCCGGATGCTGGCCGGCATGCAGACTCAGCGTTTCGAAAGCAGGCGGTTTGGGTGCTGGCATGGTGATTTCATCCCTGGACGCAATTTGCGCCATCTATGGCACGAATCGGATGCGAGTGTGAGTCGGCGATATTTCAACTGATGGAACGAAATGCGGGGTGGCGACTTGTACGAGGTCGATCACGCGGGAGAGTTATCATGAAGAAATTGCTGCTGTGCACTGCGGTTGCCGGTCTCGCGTTTTCATCGGTTGCGGCCGAGGCGAAAGGCTGTATCAAAGGCGCGATCATTGGCGGAATCGCCGGCCACTATGCAGGACATGGCAAGGTCGGCGTCGTTGCGGGGTGCGTGATCGGACGCCACGAGGCCAACAAGGCCGATGTGGAACGGGCGCAGAAGGCGCAGCACCCACAGCCGCCGAACGAGAATGGTCGCATCTAGATCGGCGTTGTTCTCAACGCTGGACGATGTTGCTAAAATTTGATGGACTAGACCGGTTCAGTAGAGCCTCACCCTCATCAGGTTGGGGTTCTTTTCGTCTCTGTACGATACCGGACGAGATTGGGCGTAGATGTGGTGCTGCATCGGGATGTGTTTTGGCTCGGCAAACAATGGGCCGTGACCGGTTACGGAATTCAGGCTGTCAGCCAGAAGTACAATATGAAGTTCGATATCGAGGTGTCGCAGATCTGGAACGAGGATCTGGATGCGTTGATGCGCGATGAGCCATGGTTCGATGCGCAGGATTTTGCACAGGCCGTCGATCGCGCGAGGCAGCGTGCGATGGAATCACCGCTGACGTTCAAGCCACCGCTGAGTGATGAACGATAGCGGCAGCGCATCATTGCAGGATTCAAATTTCAAACAGCCACTGTCCTCAAAACATGCACCCGCATTCTCGCGGCGCTTGCGCGTCCGAGCTATGAGCATTCCTACCTCGCCCCCTTCAAGAGGGCGTGCGGAACGCCGGGTGCCCGATGCACCCTTGGGCCTGATGCGAATGCGGTCTTCCGCAAGGGGTAATGCATCAGGACTTTCGGAAGCACGAGCGATTGCCCAGCGTTCCGCCTGCGGTGTTTTTTCGGTTGCTTGCACTTTGCCTCGACGAACGCTCCGATCGCGAATTAAAGTCCCAAGGCGATGGGAAGGGAGCCTCAAGCGAATAGGCCGGGCACGTTTTGACTTGGTCGTCCGTCACACTGTCCAGAGCGTCTTTCCATCCGAAGGCCGGCCGTCTCCTTGCCAGTGGCAGTGCTGGCGCAGATCCGTCCTGCCCGAAGACAGACGTCACCCCCAAACCGCGTGACGCCGCATCTCCGGCGTCCACCGCATCCAGCCCCGCGAACGTGACGATCGCGCTCGCCCCTCTCATCAGGGCCGGACATTGGGGAATATAATCCATATCGGGATATTGTCAATACAAGATAGGAAAATATGTTTGGCGCTGTCTTGCCGCTCCAAACTGTCATTCCCCGGCAAACCAATTGGTTTGCCTGAGGGCGGCTGCGCGCCGTCGCGCAGACGAACCTCAGCCACTCCAATTCGAGTGGCGGGGAATCTCGACCTGTTCAGCGCAAAACTCTCTGAGATTCCGGGTTCGCGTCCGGCAAGTGCCGGCCGCGCCCCGGAATGACGAGAGTGGGTCGGGAGGCCAAGTTCGCACTCTCGGCTGCGCCGAAACCTCGCCCTCCGACACGCCAATTGGCGTGCCCCGGAATGACGGTGTTGGACCGCCAAAAACTGCGGCTTGCTTCTTTCGCCCTCTGCTGCAATCTGGATGGATCACTGTCAGTCACTCCAATTACGAGATTCCACGGATGAGCCAGCTCAAAGTCCATGTCGGCGACTTCACCTTCGACGCGAAATTCGAGGAGAAGGACGCCCCCAAGACCGTCGCCGCCTTCAAGAAGGCGATGCCGTTCGTCAGCCAGGCGATCCATGTGCGCTGGAGCGGCGAGGGCGTCTGGATGCCGCTTGGCGATCTCGATTTCGGCGTGCCCTATGAGAACCACACGTCGTTCCCGGCGCCGGGCCACATCATCCTGTATCCGGGCGGCATCAGCGAGACCGAGATCCTGCTGGCCTATAGCGGCGTACATTTTGCCAGCAAGATGGGCCAACTGGCCGGCAATCATTTCATTACGCTGACCTCGAATCTCGAAAATCTGAAAGAGATGGGTAAGACCGTGCTCTGGAAGGGTGCGCAACCCGTCCGTTTCGAGATGGTCTGATGGCCGGGAGCGACTATCCCCGCGATCTGCGCGGCTACGGCCGCAATCCGCCCGATCCGAAATGGCCGGATGGCGCGCGCGTGGCGGTGCAGTTCGTGGTCAATTTCGAAGAGGGCGGCGAGAACAACATCCTGCATGGCGATCGCGCCTCGGAGGCGTTTCTCTCGGACGTACTGGGTGCGCAGCCCTGGCCGGGCCAGCGCCATGCCAATATCGAATCCATGTTCGAATATGGCTCGCGTGCCGGCTTCTGGCGGCTGTGGCGAATGTTCACCGAGCGCAACATGCCGACAACGGTGTTCGGCGTCGCCACCGCCCTACAGCGCAATCCCGAAATCGTCGCCGCCATGCAGGAGGCGAAATGGGATATCGCCAGCCACAGTCTGAAGTGGATCGAGCACAAGGATATGTCGGAGCCCGAGGAGCGCTTCGAGATTGCCGAGGCGATCCGCGTGCATACCGAGGCGACCGGCGCACGCCCGACCGGCTGGTACACCGGCCGCAGTTCGATCAACACCATTCGCCTGCTGATGGAAGCCGGCGGCTTCAAGTATCTGTGCGATAGCTATGCCGACGATCTGCCGTACTGGATCAAGGGACCCAGCGAACCGCAGCTCATCATCCCCTATACGCTCGATGCCAATGACATGCGTTTCGTCAATCCGCAGGGTTTTGGTGGCGGCGACGAGTTCTTCACCTACCTGAAGGATTCGTTCGATGTACTGTATGCGGAAGGCGCGACGTCGCCGAAGATGATGACCGTGGGCCTGCATTGCCGCGTCGTCGGGCGGCCCGGACGTGCGGCGTCGCTGATGCGGTTCCTCGATTACATCGCGAGCCACGAGCGCGTCTGGGTGCCGACGCGTCTTGATATCGCCGAGCACTGGCACGCCAATCTGAAACATCTCGCCGCCGACGCCCGTGCCATCGGATAGACCAGGATTGGGATAAGCCCTGTCATGACAGAGAAGACGCTCGACGAACTCAACGCCTGCAGCAAAGCGGATTTCGTCGCGGCGCTGGCGAATATCTTCGAATATTCGCCGTGGATCGCGGAGAAGGCGGCGGAGAGCAGGCCCTTCGCGGGCGTGAAGCAGTTGTTCGCCGCGATGCGTAAGGTGGTGGAGGAGGCGGCTGCAGGTCAGCGGCTGGCGCTGATCAAGGCGCATCCGGATCTCGCCGATAAAACGCAACGCGGCGATCTCCTGACGGCGGAATCCAATGCCGAGCAGAACAGCGTCGGGCTCGACCGGCTGTCGGAGGCCGAATATGCGGCTTTCGATCGCGTCAACAATGCCTATCGAGCGAAGTTCGGCTTCCCCTACATCGTCTGTGTCCGTCGTCACACCAAGGATTCCATCCTCGCGGATTTCGAGAAGCGGTTGCCCAACGACCCGGCCGCCGAGGTCACCGCATCGGTCGCCGAAATCTGCAAGATCGCAGCATTGCGCACCGATCTGCTGGTCGACGGGCCGGATCGCCTACAGGTGCATGGCCGGCTCTCGACCCATGTGCTGGATACCCATAGCGGCAGACCTGCGGCGGGGATTTCGGTCGAGCTTGTCGAATTGTCGAAGCTTGGCGTCAGCCGCGTGATTGCGCGCACGCTGACCAATCACGACGGCCGCACCGATGTGCCGCTGATCGGCGGCCGCCCGGTGCCGATCGGACGCTATGAACTGACTTTCAAGGTTGGGAGCTATTTTGCGGAGCGTAATGTGCCGATGTCCGATCCGCCGTTCCTCGACGAGATCCCGTTGCGCTTTTCGGTCTATGAGCCCGAAGGTCATCTCCACGTGCCGCTGCTGGTGACGCCGTGGAGCTATGGGACGTATCGCGGGAGCTGAGGGGGACTCCTCACTCTCCGTCGTCATTGCGAGGAGCGAAGCGACGAAGCAATCCAGAAGGCCACAGAGTAAGACTGGATTGCTTCGCTTCGCTCGCAATGACGGTGGAGAGGTAAGTGCGTTATCCATCCTACATTCGACCCAAATCGGTCGTCTCATAACAAAACAAAAATCAGGGAGAACGTCATGCGTGGCATTAATCGCCTGCTGCTGGTCGCGGCATTCACATCCATCGCCACGGCCAGCGCCTTCGCCTCCGAAGTCCATGTGATGATCTCCGGCGGCTTCACGGCAGCCTATAAGGAACTGGTGCCGCAATTCGAGAAGGCAACAGGCAATACGGTCGTCACAGCCTATGGGCCGTCGATGGGCGAGACGCCGCAGGCGATCCCGATGCGGTTGGCGCGCGGCGAGCCGGCCGATGTGCTGATCATGGTGGGCTATGCGCTGGGCGATCTCGTCAGCAAGGGCAAGGTGGTCGCCGACAGCCGCGTCGATCTCGCGGATTCGCCGATCGGCGTTGCCGTGAAGGAGGGCGCGCCGAAGCCGGACCTGTCCTCGGCGGATACGCTGAAGGTGGCGCTGCTCAAGACCAGAACCGTGGCCTATTCGGACAGCGCCAGCGGCGTGTATGTCAGCAAGGAGATGTTCGAGAAGCTCGGCATTGCCGACGCCATGAAGGACAAGGCGCGCAAGATTCCGGCGACGCCGGTCGGCGAGATCGTCGCGAGGGGCGAGGCCGAGATCGGCTTTCAGCAGATCAGCGAATTGAAGCCGGTCAAGGGCATCGAGATCGTCGGCCAGCTGCCGGCGGAGCTGCAGAAGATCACCGTGTTCTCTGCGGGGCTCGCGAGCAACGCGCCGCAGCCCGATGCCGGCAAGGCGCTGATCGCGTTTCTGTCCTCGAAGCAGGCAGCGCCGGTGATCGTGGCCAGCGGGCTTGAGCCGAAGGTGAAGTGAGGCGGCTGTTTGCCTTCTCCCCGCTTGCGGGGAGAAGGTGGCGTCGCGAAGCGACGACGGATGAGGGGGACTCTCCACGAGCCGTGGCGTTCGCGGAGAGTCCCCCTCACCCGACGCCCACATGCTTCGCATGCGGACGTCGACCTCTCCCCGCAAGCGGGGAGAGGTTAAGAGGCAAACTAATGCGTCGCAGCCGCAGCCACGCCCGCCGCTTCGGCCTTCGCGGTCTCGGCGCTGCTGACCCCGTTGAAGAACGCGTTCAGGATCACGGCCACCAGCGCGCAGAGCAGGATGCCCGACTCCAGCAGCGGATGCAGGTTGTGCGGCAGCGCCTTGAAGAAATTCGGCGACACCAGCGGGATCATGCCGAAACCGACGGAGATGGCGACCACGAACAGGTTGCGCTGGTTGGTCTTGAAGTCCACCGCGGTGAGGATGCGTGCGCCGGTGGCCGCGACCATGCCGAACATCACGAGGCCGGCGCCGCCGAGCACGACCTGCGGCACGGACTCTACCAGCGCGGCCATCTTCGGCAGCAGACCGAGCACCAGCATGATGCCGCCGCCGGCAATGGTGACCCAGCGCGAGCGCACGCCGGTGACGCCGACAAGGCCGACATTCTGCGAGAACGAGGTGTAGGGGAAGGTGTTGAAGATGCCGCCGAGGAACGTGCCGACGCCATCGGCGCGCAGGCCTTTGGTCAGCGCATCGCGGTCGACCTTGCGGTCGGTCATCTCGCCGAGCGCCAGGAACATGCCGAGGGACTCGATCATCACCACGATCATCACGATGCACATGGTGACGACCGGCACGAGATGGAATTGCGGCATGCCGAAATGGAACGGCAGCACGATATCGACCCAGCCGGCAGTGCCGACCTTGTCGAAATGCATCACGCCGAGCACGCTGGCAAGGATCGCGCCCGCGATGATGCCGAGCAGCACCGAGACGTTGGACAGAAAGCCGGTGCCCCATTTGATCAAAGCAAGGATCACGACCAGCACGAACAGCGCGATGCCGAGCCCCTGCAACTGGCCGTAAGCCGGATTGGGGAACGTGTGCGGAACGCCATCGATCATCTTTGTGAACATGGGTAGTCCGCCACCAGCCCAGTTGATACCAACGCGCATCAGGGAGATGCCGATCACCATGATGATGGTGCCGGTGACCACGGGGGGAAACAGCGGCAGCAGCCGGCTGATGAAAGGCGCGACAATGATGCCGAAGATTCCGGCAGCGATGACCGAACCATAGATGCCGAGCAGGCCGATATCCGGAGCGGCGGCCATCGACAGCATCGGGCCGACCGAGGCGAAGGTGACGCCCATCATGACCGGCAGGCGGATGCCGACGCCGGGAAAGCCAATACACTGGACCAGGGTCGCCAGGCCGCAGGCGAACAGGTCTGCGGAGATCAGGAAGGCCACGTCCTGAGGTGGCAGTTTCAGGGCGCGGCCGATAATGAGCGGCACGGCCACCGCGCCGGCATACATGACCAGCACGTGCTGCAGGCCCAGCGCGAGCAGGCGCGGCGTCGGTAGCATCTCGTCGACGGGATGGACGCTCACTGTCATTGATCTAGCCCCTTGCTTAGGTGATGAAATATCGTGGCATTATGATCGTCAGATACAAACCTCGTGCCAGATGCCGCTGAAGGCCGTTTCGCCCCGGTGGTGCGGTGACCGGTGGCACGAAGGTTGCTCGAAAGTGAGCATTGCTCAATATATTGCCCGGCGACCGAAGTTCCGCGGTTGCCACTACAGACTGGAGGTCGTGCGTGCCGCTCATCAAGAACAGATATGGAAAAGGCCGTGTCCGCATCATGCGGATCCATCGCGACGGCGACAAGCAGGATGTCAGCCAGCTCAGCATCAAGGCGATGCTGGAAGGCGATTTTGGCCGGGCCTATACCGACGCCGACAACTCCACCTCGACATCCACCGACACCATCAAGAACATCGTCAACGTGGTGGCGCGCGAGAATACCGCGCTGTCGACGGAGGAGTTCTGCCAGGTGCTGGCGAAGCGCTATCTCGACCTGTATCCGCAGGCGAGTTCCGTCAGCATCACTGCGCATGAGACCAAGTGGGCGCGCCTCGCTGTCGACGGCGAACTACACCCGCACGCATTCCTGCTCGATAGCAACGGCAAGCCGACCGTCGAGATCCATGCCACGCGCGACGGCACGGTCATGAGCTCGGGCCTCGACGGTTTCACCTTCATGAAGTCGACGCAATCCGGCTGGGAGAATTACTACACCGACAAATATTCGACGATCCAGCCGACCAACGACCGCATCTGCGCGACATCGATGCTGGCGTCATGGACATGGTCCGGCAAGCCGGCGAGCTATCCCGCGACCAACAAGACAATTCTGGACACGCTGCTGAAGGAATTCGCGACCACCTATAGTCCGAGCGTGCAGAACAGCCTGTATCGCATGGGCGAGAAGGTGCTGGCCGCCGTGCCGGAAATTTCCGAGATCAGCATGGCCTGTCCGAACATCCACTACATCCTGATGAATCTCTCGGCGTTCGGTCTCGACAACAACAACGACGTGTTCCTGCCAACGGACGAGCCGCACGGGCAGATCGAATGCACGGTGGGGCGGGGGTAGTTCGCGGCGAAGACAAGAGCGCCGAGCGTTCTTAACCTCTCCCCGCCCCCACGCGAAGCGAAGCTTCGCTAGGCGGGGAGAGGTCGGATCGCCCTTGCGATCCGGGTGAGGGGCAAGGCGCGATGCTGCGGCAAACTCACGCTAGCGGATCGGTATAACATTCAATTCGGCTATTGGAGGTCGATGCAGCCGATCGATCTCAGAGGTTGTCGGCAGGTTTAGCCGTATGCCCGGCCCCTCACCCGCCGCGAAGACGCGGCGACCTCTCCCCGCGCAGATGTTCAGTCCGGACAGATCGCTGACAGGTGTTCGGAGACATAGTTGACACATTCAGATTGGCTGGAGTCCTCCTTTTCAGGAGGTTTCCATGCCATGGCGCGAGGTGTCGGCAATGGATCAGCGGCGGGAGTTTGCCCTTTTGGCAATGCAGGAGGGCGTCAATCGGCGAGAACTGTGTCGGCGGTTCGGGATCAGCCCGCAGACCGGCTACAAATGGCTGGCGCGGGTCGAGGCCGGCGATGCGGAACTGGCCGATCGGTCGCGGCGACCGCTTGTCAGCCCACGACGCAGCAATACGGCAATCGAGACGCTGGTGCTTGCGGTGCGCGATGCCCATCCGGCCTGGGGCGCGCGCAAGATTGCGTACTGCCTGCAGCGTGACGGGATGACACCGCCGGCGATCTCCACCGTGCATGAGATCCTGCACCGCAACGGCCGCATTATCCTGCCGCCGGGCGGCGCAACACAGCCGCTGCAGCGCTTCGAGAAGGAGGCGCCCAACCAGCTATGGCAGATGGATTTCAAAGGGCGCATGCCGCTGGCCAACAACGCAGCATGCCATCCGCTCACCGTAATCGACGACCACTCGCGCTATGCACTTTGCATCCAGGCCTGCGCAAACGAACAGAGTGCAACCGTGCAGCAGCGGCTGATACAGACTTTCCGGCGCTATGGTCTGCCGGACGCGTTCTTCGTCGACAACGGCTCGCCTTGGGGCGACAGCGGCGGCTCGCGCTGGACTGCCCTGCGGGTCTGGTTGCTCAAGCTTGGCGTCGACACGATCTATGCAAGGCCGTTCCACCCGCAAAGCCGCGGCAAGAACGAACGCTTCCACCGTTCCCTCAAGGCCGAAGTATTCGCGGCACGCCGGTTCCGCGACTTTGCCGAACTACAGCGCGCTTTCGATACATGGCGCACCGTCTACAATCTGCAACGCCCCCACGAAGCACTCGGCATGGACGTTCCCGCTACCCGTTACAAACCCAGCACGCGGCCGATGCCCGACAAAATCGTCGAGGTCGAATATGCCAGCAATGACATCGTGCGCCGCGTCTCAGTCAATCCGCGCATCGACTTCAAGGGCCGGCGATGGCGCGTACCAAAAGCCTTTCGCGGCGAACGGCTGGCAATCCGCCCCTTGGACAGCGATGGCCACTACGGGATTTTCTTCGGCAGCCGGAAAGTCGCAGAAATCGACTTGACTGGCACAAAAAGTGTCAGTGATGTCTCCGAACAGGTGTCAACCATGTCTCCCGACTGAACAAATGCGCGGGGAGAGGTTAAGATCGGCGTTTTGCTCTCATGCCTTCCCAAACTTCTTCTGCAGCTCCGGAAAAATCCGGTCCGGCTTGAACGGCACCTGTGTAAACCGGATGCCCGTTGCATCAAACAGTGCGTTGCCCATCGCCGCGGCGACGGGATTGTAGGGGCTTTCGCTCATCGATTTCGCACCCAATGGCCCGATCGCATCATAGGTGTCGGCGAAATACACGTCGGTGCGCGGCAGATCGGCGAAGGATGGCAGATGATAGTCGCGGAATTTCGGATTGACGACGCGGCCGCGGTCGTCGATCACCATCTCCTCATAGAGCGTGGCCCCCAGCGACTGCGCAACGCCGCCTTCGATCTGGCCGCGGAGCTGCATCGGATTGGCGACGGCGCCAGCGTCCGCAGCCTGCACGCTCTTGAGAACCTTGATCGCGCCGGTCCCCGTGTTCACCGCCACGCGAAATCCCTGGACGTTGAAGGCGACCGAACGGGGGGTGCCGCCCGAAGTCCCAGTGGCGCTTCGTGCGTTGCTGTCCGCCTTCATCGCCTCCATCAGTTTTTGCGCGGCGTCATGGGTGGCTTTGCCAGCGACGAATGTGCCGGCGCTGCCATAGGCGCCGGTGTCGTGGCCGCCGTTCCGCGTATCGGACTGGCGCAAATGAATCTGCTCGACGCTGCAGCCGAGCGTCGTGGCCGCGATCTGCCGATGCACCGTCGCGGTGCCATTGCCGAATTCGGCGGTGCCGACCGTGAGATCGTAGTCGCCATCGTCACGTTTGGCGATGACGACTTCGGCGATGTGGCCTTGCGGCGGTACGGTGTCGATCATGGTGAGCGCGATGCCGTCGCCGATCAGCCAGTCGTCATCGAGGTCGTGTTTCGTCTCCGCCTGCATCGCCTGCTCGACGAGGTCGAGGCACTGGTCGAGGCCGTAGCTGCCGATTGTCACATCGTCATAATGCGTGCCAGCGGGCGACAGCATGGGATCGCCGGGTTTGATGACGTTGTTCCGGCGGAAATCATACGGGCTGATGCCGAGCTGCGCGGCGAGATCGTCGACGGCGGCTTCCACCGCGAACAGGGTTTGCGGCAGGCCGTAGCCGCGAAACGCGCCCGCAGGCACCGTGTTGGTATAGGCGACGACGGCATCGACCTTCTTGTTGGCGCAGTTATAGACGCCGAGCGATTCACCGCAGGCGTGAAACAGCACCGGGCCCGCATGATTGCCATAGGCGCCGGTGTTGGAGAGCACGTCGAGCTGCAGCGCGGTGAGCTTGCCGTGTTTGTCTGCGCCGGCCTTGACCGTGACGCGCATCGGATGCCGCGTCGATGTGGCGATGAATTGCTCCTCGCGGGTCAGTTCCCATTTCACCGGGCGGCCGGTCTTGAGTGCGGCCAGCGCGAGAATGTCCTCGACGAACATTTCCTGCTTGCCGCCGAACCCGCCGCCGACGCGTTCGCAGAACACGCGGACCTTGTCGGAGGGAAGGTCATAGAGTTGAGCGAGCGCACGCCGCGTCAGGAACGGCGTCTGCGTGCTTGAGCGGATATTGAGGACGCCGTCTGCATCGAGCCAGGCCATGCCGCCATGGGTCTCGAGATGGCCGTGCTGCACGCGTTGCGTGGTGAAGGTGCCCTCATAGGTGACGGCCGACGACGCCAGCGCTGCCGCGACATCGCCGAATTCGCCGTGTGTTTCGGCGATGACGTTGCGTGCCGCATCGCTGACGCGATGGATCGGCGTCTTGTCGGGATGAATGACCGGCGCGCCCGGCGCGATGGCGGCAGCGGGATCGAACACCGCGGGCAGGATGTCATAGACAATGTCGATGCGGCGGCAGGCTTCCTCCGCGATCGCTTCGCTGTCTGCGACCACGGCCGCGACTTTCTGGCCAATGAAACGCACGGTGTCGTCGAGGATCCGTGTATCCTCGGGATCCATTGCATCGATCTCGTGACGCGCGGTCGAGAACAATGTGGCCGGCGCATCGGCATGTGTCAGTACCGCATGCACACCCGGCATCGCCTGCGCCGCTGATGCATCGATCGACACGATGCGGGCATGGGGATGCGGCGAGCGCAGCATCTTGATATGCAGCAAGTCGTCCATGGTGACGTCAAATGTGTAGCGCGCCTTGCCCGTCACCACCTGGGGACCAGCGGGCGCGGGCAGGCTGCGGCCGAAGGCGGTGCCGGGCTCGGCGTCTTCCACATTGGACTTGCCGTCGAGTGCGTCCTCGATCGTGCGATAGCCTGTGCAGCGACACAGATTTCCCTTCAACGACGCTCCGAGATCGGCGCGCTGTGCCTGATTGAGCGACGCGCAGGTCACGATCATACCGGATGTGCAGAAGCCGCACTGGAATCCCTGTGCGTCCAGGAACGCCTGCTGCATTGGATGGATGCCGTCTTCGGACGCGAGACCTTCGATGGTGGTGACCGCATGACCTTCGGCGCGAAAGGCCGGGATGATGCAGCTATGCACCGGCTCGCCATCGAGCAGCACGGTGCAGGCACCGCAGTCGCCGGCATCGCAGCCTTTCTTGACGCCGAAATGGCCGAGCTCGCGCAGGAAGGTGCGCAGGCATTGGCCGGCTTGCGGCTTCTGCGAAAAGCTGTGGCCGTTGATCTCGAAACTCATGGCCTGAAGCCCTGCAGCTCGGCGCGGATCTCTTCTGCGAGCCGCAGCGTCATCTGCTTGCGCCAGGCCGGTTTGCCGTGAACGTCATCGTGATAGAGGTTGTCCGGAATCCGGTCGAGGATTGCTTCTTCGAGCGTATCGGCATCGGGAAGTGTTGGGAGCGCGATACGGACAGGCCGCTTTGTCGATGCCGTGATCGTCAGCCGCAAACCATCCTCGTCAAGGCTTCCTATCAGCAGCGCAGCAGATCGCCCGACCGGCGTCAGCGAGATCTGGCGGAATGCCGAGCGGCGTTTGAAGGAGCCAAGTGGAATGGCAATGCTGCGCAGGAGATCGCCTGAGTGCAGCACATTACTTTGATCGCCGGTGACGAAGTCCACGACGTCGATCGTGTCTACGCTGCCATCCGCCTTCCAGATCGTGCAGACCCCATCGAGCGCGGCGGTGAGCGCGATCATCGGGCCCGCCGGCAGCGACATGCAGAGATTGCCGCCGACCGTTGCGGTCTTCCAGATCTTGAAGGAGGCGAGGAAGGCGCGGCAACATTGATTGATAAGCGGCGACGCGATCCAGTCAGGAGGGCAGGGCAGCGCGTCGAGCTGTGCGACTGTGCAGGTCGCGGCGATCTGCAATTCACTATCGGTGACGGTAAGGGCCGGCCATTTGAGATCGGTGAGGTCGATCAGCCGCGTCAGGTGGCTCTGTGGTTCGGAGAAAAGCCAGGTGCCCCCGGCGAGCCATGCATCCCCGGCACTCCATGTCGGTAGCTGTTCCCGCGTCGTGGGGCGGGCAACGGACGTGACCGTATTCAAATCCATAGGGCGGTTATGCTTTCACTCGGCAATGACCCCTTGAAGTATCATTGCGAACCTTGCAAGACCGACGCCAAGTCGCCGACAATTGCAGAACAAATCGAAGTATTCGTGGCTGGTCCCTGAATTGCAAGGTCGGGTCCAGGACCGAAGGAGATGAGCCATGACAGAAACGCAGGCCACCTGGATCAAGGACCCCCTCGGCATTTTCGCCGAGGGTGCCGAGCGCGGCATTGTCGTCAAGAACGGTCGGATTGTCGAACTGGTGCCGGCCGGCGGCCAGCCGGCCACGGCGGATATCGCGACCTATGATGCCAGCGCCCATGTGGTGCTGCCGGGGCTGATCAATACGCATCACCATTTCTATCAGACGCTCACGCGCGCCTTGCCGGCCGCGCTGGATCGCGAGCTGTTTCCCTGGCTGCAGGCGCTCTATCCGGTCTGGGCGCGGCTGACGCCCGAGAATCTCCATCTCGGCGTCAGCGTGGCGATGTCGGAATTGCTGCTGTCGGGCTGCACCACGACCACCGATCACCACTATGTGTTTCCGGCCGGCCTCGAAGCGTCCGTTGATATCGAAGTGGCGGTGGCGCAGCGGCTCGGCATGCGCGTGCTGCTGACGCGGGGATCGATGAACCGCTCGCAGCGCGACGGCGGTCTGCCGCCGGACACGGTGGTGCAGGACGAGGACACGATCCTTGCCGATAGCGAACGTGTCGTGGCGAAATTCCATCAGCGCGGCGAAGACGCCATGGTGCAGATCGCATTGGCGCCGTGTTCGCCGTTTTCGGTAACGACGTCGCTGATGGCAAGCACCGCGGCACTGGCCGACAAGCTCGACGTCCGGCTGCATACGCATCTCGGCGAGACCGAGGACGAGAACCGCTATTGCGAGGAGATCTATGGCTGCCGTCCGCTGGATTATCTGGAGCAGACCGGCTGGCTGAACAAGCGCACCTGGCTGGCCCATGGCATTCACTTCAACGCGGGCGAAATGCTGCGGCTCGGCAGGGCCGGGACCACCATCAGTCATTGCTCTTGCAGCAATCAGCTGCTTGCCTCCGGCTGCTGTCCGGTCTGCGAGATGGAAGACGCGGGCGTCGGTATCGGCCTCGGCGTCGATGGTTCGGCGTCGAATGACGGATCGAATCTGATGCAGGAAGTGCGCGCGGCGTTTCTGCTGCAGCGGGCGCGTTACGGCGTCGGCCGCGTCAGCCACAAGGACGCGCTGCGCTGGGCGACGAAAGGTTCAGCGGCCTGTGTAGGCCGGCCTGAGCTCGGCGAGATCGCGGTCGGCAAGATGGCGGATCTCGCGTTGTTCAAACTCGACGAGCTGCGCTTCTCCGGCCAAGGCGATCCCCTGGCGGCGCTGGTGCTGTGCGGTGCGCATCGTGCGGACCGCGCGATGGTGGGCGGCGCGTGGCGCGTGATCGACGGCGCAATTCCGGGGCTCGATGTCGCCGATCTGATCCGCCGGCACAGCGCGGCGGCGAAGACGATGCAGGCGGGATAGGGGCTTGCTTACTTCCCCTCTCCCGCCTTCGCTTCGCTCAGGCACCCTCTCCCACCTAGCGAAGCTTCGCTTCGCCGGGGGAGAGGGGACTATAGCGCGTGCCTCACTTCCCCGGAATCTTGTCGTCGATACCCTTCACATAGAAGTTCATGCCGAGCACCTGGCCGGGGTCCAGCGCGTCGCCGCCCTTGCATTCCACTTCCTTGCCGTCCTGTCCCATGATCGGGCATTTGAACGGCTTCAGCGTGCCGGCGATGATGGCGGCTTCGGTGTCCATCGCCATCTTCTTCACGTCGTCCGGCATGTTGGTATAGGGCGCCATCACGACCATCTTCTCTTTCAGGCCGGCCCAGGTGTCTTCCGACTTCCAGGTGCCATCGAGGGCCGCCTTGACGCGTTCCACGTAGTACGGACCCCAGTTGTTGGTGACCGCGGTGAGCTGCGTCTTCGGGCCGAACTTGATCATGTCGGAGTCCTGGCCGAAGGCGAGGGCGCCGCGCTCGGAGGCGACCTGCATCGCGGCCGGCGAATCCGTGTGCTGCATGATCACGTCGGCGCCCTGATCGAGCAGCGCCTTGGCGGCGTCGGCTTCCTTGCCGGGATCGAACCAGGTGTTGACCCAGATGATCTTGATCTTGATATCCGGATTGATCTTCTGCGCGGCCAGCATGGTCGCATTGATGCCCGAGATCACTTCCGGAATCGGGAACGAGCCGATGTAACCCAGCACGCCCTTCTTCGACATCTTGGCGGCGATCAGGCCCTGGATGTAGCGGCCTTCGAAGAACCGGCCGGAATAGCTCGACATGTTCTTGTCGCGCTTGAAGCCGGTGGCGTGTTCGAACATTACCTTGGGATTGCGCTTGGCGACTTTCAGCGTCGGATCCATATAGCCGAACGACGTGGTGAAGATCAGCTGATTGCCGGCCCGCGCGAGCTGTTCGATGGAGCGCTCGGAGTCCGGGCCTTCGCTGACGTTTTCGAGATAGGTGGTCTCGATCTTGTCGCCAAATTCCTTGACGATCATCTGGCGGCCGACTTCGTGCTGATAGGTCCAGCCGAAATCTCCGACCGGGCCGATATAGACGAAGCCGACTTTCAGCTTGTCGGCGGCGACGGCTGCACCCAATCCGAGGCCGGTGGCCAGCAGTAGGGCGGCGGCTGCAAGTGCTTTCCTGTTCATACGCGTCTCCTGTTTGCGAGATAGTCTTGCGAGAATGTCTTTAGCGGTCGGGCACGAATACGGTGCCCAATGCGGCCGGTGCCGTGGAGCCGCCGCTGCGGGTACGTGAGATCAGCACCAGCACGACGACGGTTGCGAGATAGGGCAGTGCGGACATCAGCTGCGAGGGCACGCCGACGCCCCAGCCTTGCGCATGCAGTTGCAAGATCGAGACCGCGCCGAACAGATAAGCGCCGATCACGAGGCGCCCCGGCAGCCAAGAGGCGAATACCACCAGCGCCAGCGCGATCCAGCCACGGCCGGCAGTCATGCCGGGGACGAAGAAGGGCGTATAGGCCAGCGGCAGATAGGCGCCGGCGAGGCCTGCGCAGCCGCCGCCGAACATCACGGCGAACATGCGGATCTTGAGCACAGGATAACCGAGCGCATGGGCGGAGACGTGATTGTCGCCGATGGCGCGGAGGACCAGCCCCGCCCGGGTGCGATAGAGGAACCAGGACATGCCGATGATCAGCGCGAGCGAGACATAGACGAAGGCGTCTTCGCCGAACAGGATCTTGCCGACAAAGGGGAGCGTGGTCAGGCCGGGAATGTACAGCCGTGGCGCAGTGGCGATACGCTCACCGACGAAGCCGGCGCCGATCAGGCCGGAGACGCCGATGCCCAGGATTGTGAGCGCGAGACCCGTGGCGACCTGATTGACGGCGAGGCCGAGCGTCATCAGTGCAAACACCAGCGATAGCGCGACGCCCGCGAGAATTCCGCACAGCGCGCCGATGAACGTCGAGCCGGTGGCCCAGGCGCCAGCAAAGCCGCAGGCCGCGCCGACGATCATCATGCCTTCGACGCCGAGATTGAGCACGCCGGCGCGCTCCACCAGTAGCTCGCCGGAGGCGGCGAGCAGTAGCGGTGTCGACGCCGCGAGTACGGCAAGGATGATGGCTTCAAGCAGCTCCATCGGCGACCTTTCGCTGCGGCATGATGAGCTTGATCCGGTACAGGATCAGGCTGTCGCAGGCGAGCACATAGAACAGCAGGATGCCCTGAAACACCTTGCTGATATCGAGTGGGATCTTCATGGCGATCTGCGCTTGCTCCCCGCCGATAAATGTCAGCGCCAGGAAAAGCCCTGCAATTAGTATTCCAACCGGGTTGAGCCGTCCGAGAAATGCAACGATGATCGCGGTAAAGCCATAGCCGGGCGAGATGCCGGGCTGCAGATGACCGACGGGGCCGGCGACCTCGATGATCCCCGCGAGGCCGGCCAGCGCGCCGGATATCGCGAAAGTCAGCAGCACCAGCTGGTTCGACGAGAAGCCGCCGAAGCGCGCCGCGCGGGGCGCTGCGCCAACCACACGAATTTCAAAACCCTTGATGGTGCGGCCGAGCAGGACGGCAGCGGCAACAACGATCACCAACGCGATGACCGCGCCGAGATGCAGCCGTCCACCCTCGAACAGCAGCGGCACGGTGGCGACCGGATCGAATTCGGCCGTGGTCGGGAAGTTGAACCCTTTGGGATCGCGCCACGGGCCGCGGACGAGATAATCGAGCAGCAGGTCGGCCACATAGACCAGCATCAGACTGACCAGAATTTCGCTGGCGCCGAAGCGCACCTTGCAGAAGGCCGGGATCAACGCATAGAGCGCGCCCGCGATGGCACCGAGCAGCATCATCGCCGGCAACACCCAGACGCCGGCATCGGTGCCGTTGGTCTTCACCGCAAGCCAACTGCCCGCCACGGCACCGACGAGGAACTGTCCCTCCGCGCCGATGTTCCAGACATTGGCGAGGTAACAAAGCGACAGACCGATGGCGATCATCACTAGGGGCGCCGCCTTCACCGCAAGCTCCTGCAGCGAATAGGCGTCGGTCAGCGGCGTGATGAAATAGACGTTGAGCGCGGCGATCGGATTCTTGCCGATGATCATGAACAGGATGCTCATGGTCACGATGGTCAGCCCGATGGCGATAACAGGCGATACCAGCGCGATGATGGTCGATCGCTCCGCGCGCTTCTCAAGCACCAACTGCATCGGGCACGTCCTTTGGCGTGAGTGCACTGCCGCCCATCAACAAGCCCAGCGTTTCCCTGTCGGCATCCGCCGTCATTAACGGCTCGGACAGATGGCCGTGGAACATCACAGCGATGCGGTCGGCGATATCAGCGAGTTCGTCAAGGTCCTGACTGGTGACGAGGATGGCCGCGCCCGCAGCGGCGAGATCGAGCAGCGCCTGACGGATGACGGCGGCAGCGCCGGCATCGACGCCCCAGGTCGGCTGGCTGACCACGAGCACGATGGGATTGCGCAGGATCTCGCGGCCGACGATGAATTTCTGCAGGTTGCCGCCGGAAAGGCTGGCAGCTTCCGGATCGCGCTTGGCCTTGCGGACGTCGAAACTTTCGGTGGCGCGATCGACGGTCGCGAGCGTCGCCGCCGTATTGATGAAACCGTTGTGCACCATGCCTGAAGCAGCATGGCCGGTGAGCAGCGCGTTTTCCGACAATCTCATGCGCGGCGCGGTGCCATGGCCGAGCCGTTCTTCGGGAACGAAGGCCGCGCCAAGCTTGCGGCGTGCGGTGATCGACAGATGTCCGGCGGCGTGACCGTCTATGACGATGGTGCCGGGATCTTTGGCGAGACGCTCGCCGGAGAGCGCCGCGAAGAACTCGTCCTGGCCGTTGCCGGCGACGCCGGCGATCCCCAGAATCTCGCCGCCCTTCAGTTCCAGCGAGATGTTCTTCAGATGCACGCCATGTGGTTCGTCGGGCGCGAGGCTGAGATCGTTGACCACGAGCCGCGGCACAGTGGTTTGCCTGTTGGCGGCGGCTTTCACCTGCTTGATCTCGGTGCCGACCATCATGCGCGCCAGTGATGCCGCAGTTTCTTCGCGCGGCAGGCAGGTCGAGATCTTCTTGCCGCCGCGCAGGATCGTGGCGGTGTCGCAGAGCCGCTTCACCTCGTCGAGCTTGTGGCTGATGTAAAGGATCGCGCGGCCTTCCGACTTCAGGCGCTCCAGCACGACGAAGAGCTGATCGGCCTCCTGCGGCGTCAGCACGGCGGTGGGCTCGTCGAGGATCAGGAATTTCGGATTCTGCATCAGCACGCGCACGATCTCGATGCGCTGACGTTCGCCGACCGAGAGTTGCCAGACCTCGCGCTTCGGATCGAGCGGCAGGCCATATTGCTGCGACACCTGTTCGAGCCGCGCCGACATCGCTTTGAAGGATTCCTTGCCGTCGAGGCCAAGGGCAACGTTCTCGGCGACAGTGAGATTGTCGAACAGCGAGAAATGCTGGAACACCATGCCGATGCCGCGCGCGCGCGCATCATGCGGGCCGGCGAGGACCATCTTCTCGCCCTGCCAGAGCATCTCGCCTTCGCTCGGCTGGATCAGGCCGTAGATGGTTTTGACGAGCGTGGATTTGCCGGCGCCGTTCTCGCCGAGCAGCGCGTGAATCTCCTGCGGACGGATCGCGATGTCGATGGCGTCATTGGCGAGGAAACTGCCATAGCGCTTGGTCAGACCGATGGTCTGCAGAAGCACCGTCCCCGAACGCGCGTGTCCCGATCCCGAATCCAACATTCGCTACTCACGCGTGAAAAGGAGGTTTGCGGCAAGTGTGTGCCGGATTGGAATGCAGCGTAAATCTCGAATAAGCGCCAGCGTCTGCCTTATTTTTGGACTGGATCGCTTTCTTGGGCGATTCCTGTCGACGCAATGGCGTGAGGCTCGGTCTTTTCATTGATTGAATGACGTTTATTCGATTTTCGCATTGTATACTTGGTCTGAAGTGTTGCAGTTCTGGTACATGTGCAACGAATTCGAGATCCGGATTTTCTCGTGTGTTGAGAAGTTGGGCAGTGATTTTCTTGCGGTGCAAACACGGAATCACAGTGTGAATTCACCATCTGAGCTTCGTTCGGAAACCTGCGACAGAACGTCGCAAAATACCAATCTTTACAGTCTCTAAGCGCGTGTCTTACACGCGCTCGCATGGTGTCATTTCACCATCCCGAAAACACGATGCTTCAAGCATAAAATACTGATTTCACTGGGCATCCCTGATGAAATCCGTGGCAACTATTGGAAAAAGTTGAGGCTTCTCACCCGGACTGATTGCAACAACTCTCTCGCGAGAGGCACGCAATCATTGTCAACAGGTGGGGGTAATTCCAATGGCCAATCGTTTCCGCGCAATCGCAGCCGCGACGTTGCTGTCGCTAACAGCCATGGTGCCGACAGGCTCGGCAAGCGCCGCCGACATGGCGGCCATGCCGGTCAAGGCAAAGCCGATCCCAGATCTTCCGTTCTTCCTGTTGATCGATAACCGCTTCACCTATGCCTATCAGTGGGGGGCGGTCGATCCCGGCGTGACCAACAAGACCACCAAGCAGGTCTTCGCCTTCACCCACTTCGATGTCTGGACCTACGGCACCAACTTCTTCAACATCGGCCTCGAGAAGGCGGGCAAGAGCAGCCCGGCTAATCCGTGCGCCGATCCGCTGCGTCCGATCACGGGCTGCGAAGGCGCAACAGAAATCTACGGCCTGATCCGTAGCACGATCGGCTTCAACGAGGTCTTCAACACCAAGGCCTTCTCGATGGGGCCGCTGCGCAACGTGTCGTTCGTCATCGGTGCGGATGGCAGCACTGAAAATCGGTTCTTCTCCGCATCCAAGCGCGACGTCGTGACCGGTCTGCAATTCGCTTTCGACCTGCCTTACAAGGGCTTCTTCAACGTCAATCCGTTGTTCTACTACGAATTCGCCAATCGCAGCACGTTCACGCAGTGCGGCTATGCCGGCGCTCCCGGCCAGATTCCCGGCGTCTCCTGTAACATCGACGGCAACCGCCAGTTCAACCCGACCTGGGCCGTCGAACTCAACTACTACATGGATCTCGGCTTCCTGCCCCCGAGCATGGACTATTTCGCGATCAGCGGCCGGGCCGGCTTCTACGGGCCGAAAGGTTCGGAGAACGGCCAGATCATCGGCACGGCAACCAAGATGGAGATCAACGCCGAACCGATCCGTCTGACCTTCGACGCCAGCAAGGCGATCTGGGGACCGAAATACACTCACAATGTCGACGTGTGGGTGGCCTATCGGCTCTGGCGGAACAAGTTCGGCTTGGATGAGAATGCCAGCCTGCCGTGCACCACGTTTGCGCCCGGATCGTGCCGCGAGGACTCGCTCTATTCCGGCGTCACCGTCAAGTTCTGATCTGAGCTCACTTCCGGGGCTAATTCTCCAAGGCCAATCTCCAGGCTGATGGCGTCGCGATGTCCTCGCGGCGCCTTCAGTTTTTTGCAAGCTCCTGCGCGCGTGCCGCTAGCGCAGCTGCGCCCAGAAATTCTCGTGCTGCGCGGCTGCCTCGTCTTCGAGCAGCGGTCCGACGACCTCGATGCTCTTATGCCCGGCAGCAAAGACATTGCGGCAAGGCAGATCAAGCGTGGGATTCTCCGGATGGTCGCCGGTGATCGCCTTGAGCCTTGCTTCGCCAAGCCCATAAACCAGTCGGCCAATGCCGACCCAATAGATCGCGCCGGCGCACATGGCGCAGGGTTCTGCCGAGGAATACAGCGTGAAGGTCTTCAGCTCGGTCTCGTCATAGGCAATCGAGGCTTCGCTGCACAGCAGCCGCTCTGCATGGGCGGTGCCGTCATGAGAGGGCATGAAGGCGTTACCGGCTTCCATCAGGACCTTGCCGTGTGCATCGACCAGGATCGCGCCGAACGGATGGTTGCCGCGCTCCATGGCTTTGCGTGCAGCGTCGAAAGAAAGCCTGAGAAGGGCCTCATCCCTACTCGACGAGTCTTGCTTTGGCATCAGGGGGCTCCTGTCGTCCGGGCGTCAAAATCTGCTAGCTTCCCGCGAGGCCAAACGCGGATTCGCTTTGGCCCGCTGGCCGCACTAATATTTACGACCTGGATCATTCAAGTCCCAGCCGGGCCTACGGCCTGAACAAAGAAGCATGATTGCGATGGAAGAGAAAGTCGTCGGAGCTTCCGGCCAATCGCTCGGCGGCGAGATCGTCGAACGCATCAACGCGCTGGCTGCTATTTCGGAAGCGCCGGACAACATCACGCGAATATTCCTTACACCGGAACATCGTGCTGCCGCCGAACTGATCATCGGCTGGATGCAGGCAGCCGGCATGCGGGCGCGTATCGATGCGATCGGCAATGTCTGCGGACGCTATGAAGGCGACCGGCCCGGTCTGCCGTGCCTAATGCTGGGCTCCCATTACGACACCGTGCGCGATGCAGGCCGCTGGGACGGACCGCTCGGGATCATCACGGCGATTTCCTGCGTCGGCGACCTCAACCGCCGTGGCGCGCGCCTGCCATTCGCCGTCGAGATCGCCGCCTTTGCCGACGAGGAGGGTGTGCGCTTTGCGTCGACGCTGCTCGGCAGCCGTGCGGTGGCCGGGACTTTTGTCGAGAGTGTGCTCGGCGGCCGCGACAAAGCGGGTATCTCGATGCGCGAGGCGATGATCACCTTCGGCCTCGATCCCGATCACGTCGGCGCCGCAGCGCGCGCGCCCGGCGAATTGCTCGCCTATCTCGAACTGCATATCGAGCAGGGGCCCGTGCTCGAAGCACAGAAGCTTCCGGTGGGTGTCGTGACTGCCATTTCGGGTGCGACGCGTCTCGCTGTCGAATTGCACGGCATTGCCGGTCATGCCGGCACGGTGCCGATGGCGATGCGACGCGATGCATTGGTGGGCGCTGCCGAATGTATCGTTGCGATCGAGGAGTTCTGCCAGTCGGACCGCGGCGGCCTTGTCGGCACCGTGGGTTATATCAATGCGATGCCGGGGGCGACCAATGTCATTCCCGGGCTGGTATCGTTCACCATGGATATCCGATCGCCGAAGGATTCCTATCGCAAGCTCGCCATCACCGACATGGTGCGCGAGATCGAGTCGATCGCCAAAGCGCGCAAGCTCGATCTGCAGATCAATATCACCCATGAGAATCGCACGGTGCCGTGTGCGCCCTGGCTGCAGAAGCAGTTCGCCGATGCAATTACTGCCGAGGGTTATCGCGCGTTCGAGTTGCCGAGCGGGGCCGGCCATGACGGCATGGCGATGACCGATATTGCCGATGTGGCGATGCTGTTCGTGCGCTGCCGCGGCGGGATCAGCCACAATCCTGCCGAGCATGTGGATGATGCGGATGTCGAGGTCGGTGCGCGCGTGTTGTTGCGCGTGATAGAGAATTTCAAGCCGAAGGCCTGATGCGATGGCAGATTTCCACGGCGTGTTTCCCTATCTCGTCTCGCCGGCTGACGACGAGGGGCGTATCCGCACCGATGTGCTGGGCCGCCTGTGCGGGGATCTCATCGGCGCGGGCGTGCATGGTCTGACGCCGCTCGGCTCGACCGGCGAATTCGCCTATCTCAATCGCGAACAGCGCAGGACGGTGGTGCAGGCCACGATCGATGCGGCAGGCGGGCGCGTGCCGGTGGTGGCGGGCGTGGCCTCGACCTCGACGGTGGATGCGGTGGCGCAGGCTAAGTCGTATCAGAAGCTCGGTGCTAACGGCATCCTGGCCATTCTCGAAGCGTATTTCCCGCTCAAGGATGCGCAGATCGAATCCTATTTCCGCGCCATCGCGGATGCCGTCGATATTCCCGTGGTGATCTATACCAATCCGCAATTCCAGCGTTCGGATCTGACGCTCGACGTTGTGGCGCGGCTCGCCGAACATCCGCGCATCCAGTATATCAAGGATGCCTCCACCAATACCGGGCGGTTGCTGTCGATCATCAATCGCTGCGGCGACAGACTGAAAGTGTTTGCCGCCTCGGCGCATATTCCGTCAGCTGTCATGCTGATCGGTGGCGTCGGCTGGATGGCAGGCCCTGCCTGCGTCGTGCCGAAGCAGAGCGTCGAACTCTACAATCTCTGCAAGGCGCATCGCTGGGACGAGGCCATGGTCCTGCAACGGCGGATGTGGCGGCTCAACGAGGCCTTTGCGCGCTATAATCTGGCGGCCTGCATCAAGACGGGCCTCGCGATCCAGGGCTACGAGGTCGGCGACCCCGTGGCGCCGCAGCCGGCTTTGACCGCCGACGAGCGCAAGGTGATCGAAGCCGTTTTGCGGGATGTCGGCTGATCGATATCGTTGCCGCCAGACGCGCAAACGAGCAGCGCTCATGCACATTCTGTCGCTCAGCCTTGTGCGGCTGGCCTGTTGGCTCACGCGGTCTTTCTGGGCTAGAAACCATACAGCCCGCCCGTAAGGCTCGCCATTGAAGGACGTCTGATGAACATTCTGCCCGGCAATCTGCGCTTCGGCGCCGGTCTTTCTCCCAAGCGCCTTGAAGATCAAAGACTTCTCACCGGGCAGGGCAAATTCATCGACGACAAGCCGGAAGACGGCGCGCTGTGGCTGCATCTGCTGCGCTCGCCGCATGCCCATGCGAAGATCACCGCCATCGACGTCACCGCCGCGAAGGCGATGCCCGGTGTCGAGGCGATCTATACCGGCGCGGATCTCGTGGCCGACGATGTCGGCACGCTGCCGACGCTGCCGATCTTCAAGCGTCCCGACGGCTCGGCGGCGACCTTTCCGCCGCGCCGGCTGCTCGCGCATGAAGTCGTGCGGTTCGCTGGCGAAGCGGTGGCGGCGATCGTCGCCACGTCGCGCGCCGCTGCCCAGCTCGCGGCCGAGGCGATCGACATCAGCTATGACGTCCTGCCTGCGGTGGTCGATCCCGTCGAGGCGATGAAGCCCGGTGCGGCGGTGGTCTGGCCGGATGCACCGGACAATATCGTTGCGGCCACCAGCTATGGCGATCCTGCCAAGGTGGAGGCTGCTTTTGCCGCTGCCAAGCATACGGTGTCGCTGGATATCGTGAGTCAGCGTCTCGTGCCATCGGCCATGGAGCCGCGCAGCACCATCGCTGAAGTCGACAAGAAGTCCGGCAAGCTGACCCTGTACGTGCAGTCGCAGACCCCGGCATCGACCCGCGATATCCTTGCCGACGCGGTGCTCAAGCGTCCGAAGGAATCGATCCGCGTGGTGGTGGGCGATATCGGCGGCGGTTTCGGCCAGAAGACGAGCCTGTATCCGGAAGACGGCGTCGTCGCCTATGTAGCCGTGAAGCTGAACAAGACGATCCGCTGGCGCGGCGATCGCACCGACGAATTCGTCGGCGGGACTCATGGTCGCGATCTGACGTCGACGGCAGAACTCGCGCTCGATGCCAAGGGTCGGATCTTGGCCTATCGCGTCCGTTCGATCGGCGGCACCGGTGCCTATATGTCGGCCACCGCTGTCATCATTCCGTTGGTGTTGGGACCGTTCGTGCAGACCGGCGTCTACGATCTGCAGAACGTGCATTACGATATCAAGGCGGTCATCACGAACACCGCGCCGGTGGGCGCCTATCGCGGTGCCGGGCGTCCGGAAGCCGTGTTCATCATCGAGCGTCTGATGGATGCCGCCGCACGGCAGATGGGAATGGATCCGCGCGCCATCCGCAAGGTGAATTACATCAAGCCGACGCAGTTTCCTTACAAGAACGCCGTCGGTCAGACCTATGATAGCGGCGCCTTCGCGCACATGCTCGACCGCGCCACCGAATTGTCGGATTGGGACGGCTTCGCCGCGCGCAAGAAGGCGGCGAAGAAGAAGGGTCTGCTCTACGGCCGCGGGCTCACCAGCTATATCGAATGGACCGGCGGTCCGGGCACCACGGAGAAGGTTCGCCTGCGCGCCACGGCCAATGGCCGCGTCATCCTGCATTCCGGCACCATGGCGATGGGGCAGGGCCTGCAGACCGCCTATTCGCAGCTCGTCTCTGAAGCGCTCGGCATCGGCATCGACAAGATCGATGTGATCCAGGGCGATACCGATGTGATCGTCGGCATGGGCAGTGTCGGTTCACGCTCGTTGTTCGTTGGCGGCACTGCCGCGGTGGTGTCGGCCGCCGACATGATCGCCAAGGCGCGCGAGAAGGCGGCCAACATGCTCGAAGCCTCCGTGGAGGACATCGAGTATTCCGCGGGCTTCCTCACCGTCGTCGGCACCGACAAGCGCGTCGGCCTGTTCGAAATCGCGAAGGCCGAAGACGGCGAACAGCTCAGCGTCGAGTCCACCGGCGTGGCGGACGGCCCGACCTGGCCGAACGGAACGCATATCTGCGAGGTCGAGATCGATCCGGAGACCGGCATCACCAATGTCGTTCGCTACACCACGGTCGACGATGTCGGCGTGGCGGTGAATCCGATGCTGGTGACCGGCCAGATCCACGGCGGCGTGGCGCAGGGCATCGGCCAGGCGCTGTTCGAGAACGTTCATTACGACGAGGATGGCCAGCTCATCACCGCCAGCTATCAGGATTACTGCATTCCGCGCGCGGGTGACCTGCCACCTCTGTCAGTGACATTGGATGGTTCGGCACCCTGCGTCACCAACCCGATCGGCTCGAAGGGCTGCGGAGAATCCGGCGCGATCGGTGGTCCGCCCTGCATCGTCAATGGCGTGCTGGATGCTCTGCAACCACTGGGCATCACGCAGCTCAATACGCCGCTGTCGCCCATCAAGGTATGGGAAGCGATCAGGAGCGCAAGCGCAGCGCATGGCTGAGACCCAGCAGGATGGGTAGAGCGTCGTCGCGAAACCCATCATGATCGGGTTCTATGCGATGGGTTTCGCTTCGCTCGACCCATCCTGCGGATAACAAGAAACTTCAACCGGGAGAGAAAACACAATGAAGAGCTTCAAGGTTCTCGAATTCAACGAGCCGCTCGGCGAGGTCGACGAGCAGACACCGCAGCCGACCGGCACGCAGGTGCTGATCCGCGTGAAGGCTGCCGGCGTCTGCCATAGCGACCTGCACATCTGGGAAGGCGGTTATGAACTCGGCCACGGCCGCAAGAAGCTATCGCTGAAGGATCGCGGCATCACGCTGCCGCGCACCATGGGCCACGAGACCGTCGGCGAAGTCATTGCCTTTGGTCCGGATGCGCAGCAGGAAGCCGGCGGCGTCAAGATTGGCGATATCGCATTGGCCTATCCATGGATCGGCTGCGGCAAATGTGCGGTCTGTCTTGCCGGTGATGAGAATCTCTGCCTCGCGCCGCGCTGCCTCGGCGTACATTGCGACGGTGGTTACTCCGATCACCTTCTAGTGCCGCATCCGCGCTACCTGATCGACCTCAAGGGCATGGATCCGGTCATCGCCGCGCCTTACGCCTGCTCGGGCGTCACCACCTATAGCGCGCTGAAGAAGATCGAGAGCGATCTCGGCAATCCGATCGTGATCTTCGGCGCTGGTGGCCTCGGCCTGATGGCGCTTGAACTGTTGAAGGCGATGGGCGGCAAGGGCGCCATCGTTGTCGATATCGATGCGCGAAAGCGCGAGGCGGCGATCAAGGCCGGCGCTCTGGCGGCCGTGGACGGCAATGCGCCCGACGCGCTTGAGCAGCTTGCCAAGGCCGCCGGTCAGCCGATTCTGTCGGTGATCGATCTGGTCGGCACTCCGTCAACGACGCAGCTCGGCTTCGACGTGCTCTCCAAGGGCGGCAAGCTGATCATGGTCGGCCTGTTCGGTGGCGGCGCCACCTGGGCGCTGCCGCTGATCGCCATGAAGGCGTTGACCATCCAGGGCAGCTATGTCGGCAATCTCCGCGAGACCAAGGAGCTGCTGGAGCTGGTGCGCACCAAGAAGGTGCAGCCGATCCCGACGAGCCCGATGCCGCTCGCAAAAGCCAATGCTGCTCTGAACGACCTGAAAGACGGCAAGCTGGTCGGCCGCGCGATCCTCACGCCGGCGTAAGCTTGAAGCATTCGTTCTGATATCGAGAAGCGGCCTTCGGGCCGCTTCTTTTTTGCCTCGAAGGCAATTAGCCGGCCGTTACATCCACGAGCTCTTCACCATCCAACACACGCTTCGCCTTGGCATGGTCGAGATCGCCTTCCCATGCGCCGACCACGACGGTGGCAACGCAGTTGCCGATCAGGTTTCCGAGCGCGCGGGCCATGCCGATGAACCAGTCTACCGACAGCACCAGCACGAGACCGATGGCGGGAATGCTCGGCACGGCATTCAGCGTCGCGGCAAGGATCACGATTGCTGAGCCCGGTACGCCGTGGGCGCCCTTCGACGTCACCAGCGAGACGCCCAGCACCAGCATGAGGTCGCCGAAGGACAGCGGTGTATTCGTGGCCTGCGCGATGAACACGACGGCCAGCGTCAGATAGATCGAGAATGCATCGAGGTTGAACGAGTATCCGGTCGGGATCACGAGGCCGACCACGTTGTCCTTGACGCCGAGCCGTTCGAGTTTGCGCATGACCTGGGGCAGCACGGCATCCGATGACGCGGTGGCGAGCACGATGGTGAGTTCCTCGCGCAGGTAGTTCAGGAATTTGATGATGTTCAGCCCGGCCAGTGCCATCACGCCGCCAAGCACGCCGAAGACGAAGATCGCGACCGAGACATAGAACAGCACCACCAGCGAGACGAGTTGCTTCAGCGATCCGACACCGTAGCGTCCGACCGTATAGGCGACAGCGCCGAGCACGCCGATCGGGGCGAGGCGAACGATCAATCCCATGGCGCGGAACAGAACGGTCGATACGGCTTCGATGAAGCTCGAAATCCGCTCGCCCTTCTCGCCGCCGACCAGCGCCAGGCTGGTGCCGAAGAGGATGGCGAAGAACAGCACTTGCAGCACGTCGTTGCGCGCCAGAGCGTCGAACGAGGTGGTTGGAATGATGTTGAGCAGGAAACTGCCGATGCCGCCGCCCTGCAGCTTGTGAGCGTTGTCTGCGACCGTCGTGAGTGCCTTGCCGTCGAGCGAGGCCGGATTGATGTTCATGCCATGGCCCGGGCCGAACAAATAGGCCAGCACCAGGCCGACAACGAGCGCCAGCGTGGTCATGGCCTCGAAATAGATCAGCGCCTTGACGCCAACCCTGCCGACCTTCTTGAGGTCGCCGGCACCCGCGATCCCATGGACCACCACACAGAACACGATGGGGGCCACAATCATGGAGATGAGTTTGAGGAACGCGTCGCTGAAGACCTTCAGGCCGACGGCGAAATCCGGCACGGCGATGCCAAGGACGATGCCGAGCAGCAGGGCGACAAGCACCTGCACGAAGAGCGACTGATAGAGAGGCTTGCGGATGGGTTCGACGGCGGTAATCGTAGCTGTAGACATGGTTCGCTCCCCCTGAGGTTCACGAATATTCCAGCAACAACTGTGCCACCGCTAGGTGCAGACCTGCAAAAATCTCGCCGCGGTTACGGCGAGTTCTTTTCGTGTCGAGGGGGGATTGAAATCGAGCCGATCGGCGGCCGGGTCGCTCCGGCGGCCATGCGACGATTACTTCTCTTCGTCGGCAATCGCTTCCATCAGGACGACCATCTGGCGCTGGACCGTCTGGCTCTTGATGCGGCTGTAAGCACGAAGCAAGCGGAGGCTGAAAGCGCTATCGAGGAACAGCAAGCTTTCCACTTCGCGGCTCTTGCCATCGCCATCGTAGAAGAAGGTGACCGGCACATCGAGCGCCGTCGCAATCTGCTGAAGACGCGCAGCGCCAACGCGATTGACACCCTTTTCGTACTTCTGAACCTGCTGGAAGCTGACGCCCAGCTTTTCGCCTAAATCCGCCTGCGAAATTTTCTGCTCAACACGACGCAGACGGATCCTCTTGCCCATCTCAATGTCGGGTTTGCCGGCGCTACGTTGCTTCATTCGTCACCATTCAGTTTGTTTGAATAAGGGAGTTTGGTTATATTTTCTTGGTTAGAGCTTCTTAGCCCGAGAGCCCTTAAAGCTAACTTTCAAAGGCATCTCTGTTATACACATCGTCATGACGATTGGGATGGCTGAAATCGTCGCGATACTCGAATTGATCGACACGTAATCGCGAGGGTCATCCAATCGTACAAAAAACCTTGCGGTATTCTGTTGCTACTTCGCATTGCTTGCAAAACTTCCAACGAATACCGGAACTCAATTTCTATCGATACGGGCCTTGCAGCGGAAGCGAAAGTACAAGTCGGTCATCATGCTATACACATGTGACTTGCCTGACGCACGCAGGATAACTGAGAGTCGGTCGCATTCGTAAGCTGCAAATCTCTGGCATGCAGCATTCCATGCGATTTCCAGCTGTAATTTCGCACTTTACGATCTCCTGTGTAGCACCGACGTAATATCACAATTCCGTGGGTGGTTGTTGCTACGTCCCACGCGCACCGGAAGTTTCATTCCAAATTCTCACTGAGAGAGAATTTCATTTGATTCGTGCTGAACGCGTTACACGCGACCAGTGCCCGGTGGCGCGCACCGACTGAGCAATATTGATCATACCGTTCGTTACTAAACATTGCTGTCGGTAATCGCGGAGTAGATCATGGTACGCAGCTCGCGCCGGATCGGATAGGCGCTCGATGGCAACAGCTGCGTCATAAAGATTGCGATCAGCTGTTCGGCCGGATCTATCCAGAATGCCGTGCTCGCCGCGCCGCCCCATGCATACTCACCGGCGCTGCCGGGGATCATGGTCTTGGCCGGATTCATCGTCACCGAAAATCCGAGTCCGAAGCCAATGCCGGCATAGCTCGCTTCGCTAAACATCGACTTCGACATTTCGGTGAGATCGCGGCCGCCGGGCAGGTGGTTGCTGGTCATCAATGCGATGGTCTTTGGGGACAGCAAGCGCACGTCGCCAAGCGCGCCGCCATTGAGCAGTGCGCGGCAGAAGGTGAGATAGTCAGCGGTCGTCGAACACAGGCCGCCTCCGCCGGAGATCATCGACGGCGGGGACAAGAATGAACTCGTCGCGGGATCGTCCTGCAAAGTGAGGCCGCCCTTGCCATCGGCTGCGTAGCAGGCGGCGAAGCGATGCCCCTTGTCGGAAGGCACAAAGAAGCTGGTATCAGTCATGCAGAGCGGATTGAAGATGCGCTCCTGCAGAAATTGTTCGAACGGTTTCCCGCTGATCTTCTCTATGAGATAGCCGACCACATCGGTCGAGACCGAATAATTCCACGCGTCGCCTGGCGAGAACTCCAGAGGGATTTTGGCGAGATCTGAAATCATTGACGCCAGCGTACCGGATTTCTCGACCTCGCCGATCTTGAGCGCACGATAGGCGGCATCGACATTGGTACGTTGCTGGAATCCGTATGTGAGTCCGGATGTGTGCCGTAGCAGGTCGATGATCTGCATCGGACGGGCCGGTGGCTTCGTCAGGAATGGCGCCGTCACGCCAGCCTGAAATACGCCGAGATTTGCCCATTCGGGAATATATTTATGAACGGGTTCATCGAGCGCGACACGTCCTTCCTCCACAAGCATCATGAAGGCGACTGTCGTGATCGGCTTGGTCATCGAATAGATGCGGAAGATCGTATCGTCCTTGACGGGGGCTTTGCGCTCCACATCGGCAAAGCCCTGCGCCGTGCTGTGCACGATTTCGCCGCGGCGATAGACCAGCAGCCGTGTGCCGGGCAAGCGGCCGGCATCGACATAGCGCTGTTTGAGATGCGCTTCGACGCGGGCCAGCGCCATGGTCGACATGCCGACCTGTTCGGGTGACGCAGACGAAGGGCTCAGGCTTTGGGACGACGGCATTGCAACATCACTCCGATGTGTGGACGCGGCTCGTTTCTATGGATGAAAATCAGCGGTTGTCCATATGGGTTTGTAGCGCGGCGAGCTTACGTGAAGCTCTGTTTGGTGTATCGTTAAAGATGCAATCGCGTCGTGTTGCTCAGGATGGAATTATGACCCAATTCAATGACACTGAACTCACTGCGGCCGTCATCCAGAGTTTCGACAAGACGTCCGATCCGCGCACGAAATTCCTGCTGCAAGAACTCGTGACGTCATTGCACGACTATGTTCGCAGGACCGATCTCACCTTCGGTGAATGGGAAGTGGCGATCGACTTCCTGACCCGCACGGGCCAGAAATGCACGCCGATCCGGCAGGAGTTCATCTTGCTCTCTGACGTGCTGGGCGTCTCGATGCTGGTCGATGCCGTCAACCACAGGGAGCGTGAGGGGGCCACACAGACGACGGTGCTCGGACCGTTCTATGTCGGCGAGCATCCCGTCATGGCGCATGGCGCTGATATCTCTCCGGGCCTCACGGGTGAGCGCATGTTCGTGCAGAGCCGCGTCACCGATCTCGACGGCAAGCCGCTGACGGGCGTGCCGGTTGATATCTGGCATGCCGATGATGACGGTTTCTACGACTCGCAGAAAGCCAGCTATGCCACGCAGGGCCCGTCGTCGCGCGCGCGCTTCATCACCGACAGCGATGGCCGGCTGTTTTTCCGAACCATTCTGCCCTGCAGCTATCCGATCCCGACCGACGGTCCGGCCGGAGATCTTGTGCTAAAAACTGGACGCCATCCGATGCGTCCGGCGCATGTGCATTTCCTGGTCGCCGCGCCCGGTTATGAGCCGCTGATTACCCACGTCTTCATCGAGGGTGACGAATATCTCGACTCCGATGTCGTGTTCGGCGTGAAGGACGATCTGATCGCCACCGTCGAGAACCGTAGCGATGCCTTTATGCCTGATGGTCAGCCTGCCACGGGGCCGTGGCATCTGATGACCTATAATTTCCGGATGAAGCCGGGCGAGGGCACGGTGCCGCAGCCGATGATGCCGGAAAAGGCCGAGGCGTAAGCGATCCCAGCAGTCTTGCGATCTGCGGTCAGGTCGCGCTCCAGTCGCGTTGCGAGAGTTCCTGCAGCGACTCAAGGAAGAACTGATCGAACAGAAACGGTGCGTCGCCGTGTGCGGCCGATGGCGCGATGAGGGTGACCATGCCTAACAGCGCGCGGCCGAGTTCGCCGATGCGCTCGGCAAAGGCCTCGAGCCCGCTGCGATCAGAACTCTCGACGACTGCGTGGAGTGCGCCTTTGGTTTGTGCGATCAGTAGATCGACATCGTCGACGGCGCGATCGAGAGCATCGATATCGACATCCACAGTGTCAGTGTTATCTTTGGTGGGTATCAGCGCGTCTTCAAGGACGTTCTTTCGGAACATATGAAGTTGCCGCGAGACATCCTCGTAATGACCGAATGCTGCCGCCGCGTTCGCTTCGAGATCGCTTTTGCCCTGAGACAGGATCGCGGCCGCAGACACGACGGTCGCTGCCTTCAGGGTGCTGATTACCTTTCGAAGCGACGAGAGGGCAGGTTCGGTGATCACCGGAATGGTCGGCATGAAGCGATCCGTTCGCTAGAAATTGGACCCGGTTGATAGCACCGATCCACGGGTCGGCATGCCGATGAAGTCGGCAAAATAGTACCTCACAATTCGCTGCCTATTCCGCGTGCGTCGCACAATAAATGAGCGTCCCGCAAATTTTCGATGCGCGTGGTTCTCTGCGCTGGTCTTGTTGCCTTTAGGTAAGTGACTGCAATTTATCGAAATTTCCATCAGGCAGCGGTTGGCACGAACTTTGAATAGTTCTTAGCGACGCCATTGTAGCCGTCACAATCAATCACCAGCCAGCATTGCCATCATGGGGCTTCCCCCAGACGCGCCGCTATGTCCGTACGCCTTCGACCCAAGGTGCGCTGTGACGAGGGGCCAATGACGGTGCAGGCGATCCGAGGCGCGAAAGGACGACAGCAGCACATGACGAAGTCAGAGACCAACAAGCCGGGCCGCAAGATCAGCCGCCGTCAGCTTCTGAAAGCCGGCGCGGGAACCGCTGCCTTGCTCGCGGCCGCCCGACTGAACTTCCCCGGCGGCGCTTTCGCGCAGGATGCCGGGCCCGAAGTGAAAGGCGCCAAGCTCGGCTTCATCGCACTAAGCGATGCCGGTCCGCTGTTCGTTGCCAAGGACAAGGGCCTGTTCGCCAAATACGGCATGCCCGATGTGGAAGTGTCGAAGCAGGCCTCCTGGGGCACGCTGCGCGACAACATGGTGCTCGGCTCCGAAGGCAACGGCATCGATGGCGCGCATATCCTGACGCCGATGCCCTATCTGATCTCATCCGGCAAGGTGACGCAGAACAACCAGCCGACACCGATGTACATCCTCGCGCGTCTCAATCTCGATGCGCAGTGCATCTCGGTCGGCAATGAATATGCCGATCTGAAGGTTGGCCTCGATGTCGCGCCGCTGAAAGCGGCGTTCGAGAAGAAGAAGGCTGCAGGCAAGTCGGTGAAGGTCGCGATGACCTTCCCGGGCGGCACCCATGACCTCTGGATCCGCTACTGGCTCGCCGCCGGCGGCATCGATCCCGACAAGGATGTCGAGACCATTACTGTGCCGCCGCCGCAGATGGTGGCGAATATGAAGGTCGGTACCATGGACGCGTTCTGCGTCGGTGAGCCGTGGCCCGGCCAGCTCGTGCACCAGAAGATCGGCTACACCGCGGTGAACACCGGCGAGATCTGGAACAAGCATCCGGAGAAGTCGCTCGGCATGCGCGCGGCCTGGGTCGACAAGAACCCGAAGGCGGCGAAGGCCATCACCATGGCCATCATGGAAGCTCAGCAGTGGGCCGACAAGATGGAGAACAAGGAAGAGCTCGCCACCATCATGGGCAAGCGGCAGTGGATCAACTGCCCGGTCGAGGACATCCTCGATCGCGCCCGTGGCAAGTTCGACTACGGCACCGGCAAGGTGGTCGAGAATTCGCCGCATATCATGAAGTACTGGAAGGACTTCGCGTCCTATCCGTTCCAGAGCCACGACCTCTGGTTCATGACCGAGGACATCCGCTGGGGCAAATACGAGCCCGGCTTCGACTCGAAGGCGCTGATCGCCAAGGTCAACCGCGAGGATATCTGGCGTGACGCAGCGAAGACCATGGGCGTCGCTGCCGCCGAAATCCCGACTTCGACCTCGCGCGGCAAGGAGACCTTCTTCGACGGCAAGGTCTTCGATCCCGAAAATCCGGCAGCCTACCTCAAGTCGCTCGCCATCAAGCGCGTCGAAGCCTGAGACACACGTTTGGGACCGATGCGGACTAGCTGAAATGACGGAGACGGTGCGATGAACATGCAAGCTATCAAGACGGAGCCGGCAACGGCACTGGCGAAGCCGCCGGTGGCGAGCGTCGCACTGTCTCCCAAGCAGCCCGTAAGTTTCGACAGATACGCCAAGATGGCGAAGGAAACAGCGGCGCGGGTCATCCCGCCGCTGATCGTCGTTCTCCTGCTTGGCGTGATGTGGGAGCTCTTGTGCCGGCGCACCGGCTCAACGCTCCCGCCGCCCTCCAAGGTCTACAAGGACACCAAGGAACTGATCTTCGATCCGTTCTTCGACAATGGCGGTCTGGACAAGGGGCTGTTCTGGCATATCTCGGCGAGTCTCCTGCGCGTGGCTTACGGCTACTCGCTCGCTGCCGTGGTCGGCATCGGCCTCGGCACACTGGTTGGCCAGTCGGTCTGGGCGATGCGTGGCCTCGATCCGATCTTCCAGGTGTTGCGTACCATTCCGCCGCTGGCCTGGCTGCCGCTGGCGCTCGCGGCCTTCCGGGACGGTCAGCCGTCGGCGATCTTCGTGATCTTCATCACCTCGATCTGGCCGATCATTATCAACACGGCTGTCGGTATCCGGAATATTCCGCAGGACTATCGCAACGTCGCCGCCGTGGTGCAGCTCAATCCGGTGGAATTTTTCTGGAAGGTCATGCTGCCGGCGGCTGCGCCCTATATTTTCACCGGTCTGCGCATCGGTATCGGCCTGTCATGGCTCGCCATCATCGCGGCTGAAATGCTGATTGGCGGCGTCGGCATCGGCTTCTTCATCTGGGATGCCTGGAATTCCTCGCATATGAGCGAGATCATCCTGGCGCTGTTCTATGTCGGCATCGTCGGCTTCGTGCTCGATCGCCTGATCGCCGCCCTCGGCAAGCTCGTCACCCACGGCACTTCAGTCAGCTAACATTTGGGTCAGCTAAGGGGAGATATCATGAAGGCATATCTGAAGCTCGACCACGTCGACAAGGTGTTCACCCGCGGCAAGGTCTCGTCCGAAGTATTGAAGGACATCAACCTTAGCCTCGGCAAGGGTGAGTATATCTCGATCATCGGCCATTCCGGTTGCGGCAAGTCGACGATGCTCAACATCATCGCCGGCCTGACACGTGCAACGATGGGCGGCGTGATCCTTGAGGATCGCGAAGTCAATTCGCCCGGCCCCGATCGCGCCGTGGTGTTCCAGAACCACAGCCTGCTGCCGTGGCTGACGGTTTATCAGAACGTCCGTCTTGGCGTGGACAAGGTGTTTGCCAAGACCAAGTCCCGCGCTGAGCGCGACGAATGGACAATGCACAATCTCAATCTCGTGCAGATGACGCATGCCAAGGACAAGCGCCCCTCGGAAATCTCCGGCGGCATGAAGCAGCGCGTCGGCATTGCCCGTGCGCTCGCAATGGAGCCCAAGGTGCTGCTGCTCGACGAGCCGTTCGGTGCATTGGACGCGCTGACCCGCGCTCATTTGCAGGACTCGGTAATGGCGCTGCATCAGAAGCTCGGCAACACCATCGTCATGATCACGCATGACGTGGACGAAGCCGTGCTGCTGTCGGACCGCATCGTGATGATGACCAACGGACCATCGGCGACTATCGGCGAAGTGCTCGATGTGCCGCTCGCGCGACCGCGTCAGCGTCTCGAACTGGCGAGTAACCCGGTCTATCTCGACTGCCGCAAGCGCGTGCTCGAATTCCTGTATGAGCGCCACAAGTTCGTCGAAGCCGCGTAAGCATCTTGTTACCTCTTGACTTCCGAGGATAAACCGAATGAATGCGGCTCAGACTTTCCGGATAGCTGCAAATCATGAGTCGTTCGATAGGCCTGACGCGCGAAGAAATCATGCGCGTGCAATCGTCATTCGATCAGATGTGGCCGAACTCCTCGGTCATGGTGGATCTGTTTTATGCGCGGCTGTTCGAGACATTGCCGGAAACGCGCCCGCTGTTTCGCGGCGACATGGCGCAGCTCAAGCACAAGTTCATCGCAACGCTTGCAGTGATCGTCGGCAGTCTCGACAATATCACGGGTCTGTTGTCGGTGATCGGCAAGCTCGCGAAAGACCATGTGCATTATGGCGTGGAGGCCGCGCACTACGAGTCTGTCGGCGAGGCACTGTTCTGGAGTCTGGGGCAGGGGCTTGGCGAGCGCTGGACGCCCGAGGTCGAAGCCTCGTGGCACAAGGTCTACAATTTCCTGGCGGCGCGCATGATTTCTGCGGCCTATCACTAGAACCACATCGCATTTTATCGGGCGCTGAACATTTGCTCACGCGGCGCGACACACAAGCTCACCTTCCACTGCAAGGAGAGTTAGCATGAATGCGTCCGACGTCGCTCTGGTTCAGGATAGTTTCAAGAAAGTCGCGCCGATTTCCGATGTGGCTGCGGAATTGTTCTACGGTCGTCTCTTCGAGGTCGCCCCGCAAGTGAAGCCGATGTTTCGCGGTGACATGAAGGAGCAGGGTCGCAAATTGATGGCGACGCTTGGTGTCGTCGTCACGGGCCTGACGCGGCTCGAAACTGTACTGCCTGCAGCGAGCGCGCTCGCCAAGCAGCACGTGGCCTATGGCGTGAAGGCCGAACATTATCCGATCGTCGGCGGTGCGCTGCTGTGGACCCTGGAGAAGGGCCTCGGCGACGCCTGGACGCCCGAACTCGCGGCAGCGTGGACCGCGGCTTATGGCACGCTGTCCGGCTACATGATTTCTGAAGCCTACGGCACAGCACAGGCGGCCGAGTAAGGATATGACGTGAGCGAGCCGCTGGTCATCATTGGTAACGGAATGGCAGCGGCTCGGCTCGTGGACGAGCTGGCGAAATGTGCGCTCGGTCGATACGCCATAGCCGTCATCGGAGACGAACCGCGGCTCGCCTACAATCGCGTCTTGCTGTCGTCGGTATTGGCCGGTGAGGCGACATCGCAAGAGATTGAGCTGAAGCCCGCTGCCTGGTGGCGCGACCGCGGCGTCACGCTGAAATACGGCGCAACGGCGACTGCCATCGATATGGCCGCGCGCGAGGTTACAACATCGACCGGCAAGCGTGTGCCGTTCTCAAAGCTGGTCATCGCCACCGGTTCATCTGCACTGCGGCTGCCGGTGCCCGGTGGTGATCTCAAGGGCGTGCATGTGTTCCGCGACAGCCGCGACGTGGACCTGCTGCTCGAACTCGCCGCGCAGAAGAAGCGTGTCGTCGTGGTCGGTGGCGGCCTGCTTGGTCTCGAAGCTGCCTATGGTCTCGCCAAGGCGGGCGCTGACGTCACACTGATCCATCTGATGGACCGGCTGATGGAACGTCAGCTGGATGCACCTGCAGCGAACCTCCTGAAGACGCTGGTCGAGCGCAAGGGCGTCAGGATTTTGCTCAATGCCAATACGGCGCGTATTCATGGCAGCGATTGTGTCGAGAGCGTCGAACTGGCCGATGGCCGCACGCTTGATGCTGATGCGGTGATCTTTGCGGCCGGCATTCGGCCCAATACATCGCTTGCCAGGGAAGCGGAAATCCCGGTCAACCGCGGCATTGTCGTCAACGACCAGATGGCAACCGGCACCGACAACGTCTTCGCACTCGGTGAATGCGCCGAGCATCGCGGCACCTGCTATGGCCTCGTCGAACCCGCTTACGAACAGGCCAGGGTTTTGGCGCGCCATCTCGCGGGCAAGGCCGCTGCTTATACGGGCAGTGTGCTCTCTACCAATCTCAAGGTCTCCGGCGTCAGCGTGTTCTCCGCTGGAGATTTCATGGCGGGCGAAGGCAGCGAGACACTGCTGCTCAACGATGTCCGCCGTGGCACCTATAAGAAGCTGGTGATCGCAGATGGCGCGCTCACGGGCGCCGTGCTGGTCGGCGATACGCAGGATGCGTTGTGGTATCTCGAACTGATCCGCAGTGGCGCTGATATTTCCGATATCCGCGCCGAGATGATGTTCGGCCGCGCACTCGCCGTCCGCGCGGAGGCGGCGTGATGAACGCGGTCGATCCGCATTTGCACGCCACGCGCACCACATGCCCTTACTGCGGTGTCGGTTGCGGTGTGCTGGCGACGCCGGACGGCAATGGCGGCGCAGCGATTGCAGGCGATCCCGCGCATCCCGCCAATCTCGGTCGGCTCTGCTCGAAGGGATCGGCGCTCGGCGAAACGCTGAGCCTCGACGAGCGTCTGCTGCATCCGATGATGCGGGGCGACGACGGCGAGATGGTGCAGGTCGCCTGGAGCGATGCGCTGGATCATGTCGCCGAAGGATTTCAGAAGGTCGCCGCTGAACATGGCCCCGGTGCCGTAGCCTTTTATCTCTCCGGCCAGCTGCTGACCGAGGATTACTACGTCGCCAACAAGCTGATGAAGGGCTTTCTCGGCAGCGCCAATGTCGATACCAATTCGCGGCTCTGCATGGCGTCATCAGTCGCTGGCCACAAGCGCGCGTTTGGCGCCGATACGGTGCCGGGGTGCTACGAGGATCTCGACCAGGCCGATCTGCTGGTGCTGGTCGGCTCCAATGCCGCCTGGTGCCATCCGGTGCTGTATCAGCGCATGCTGGCCAACAAGCAGACGCGGGGCGCGCGGATCGTCGTGATCGATCCACGCCGCACCGACACGGTTGGCGATGACGATCTGTTTCTCGGGCTGAAGCCGGGCACTGACACCGCGCTGTTCAGCGGGTTGTTCGCCTATCTTGCCGACAACGGGGCGCTCGATCGCAGCTATATCGATGAGCATACGTCGGGCTTTGACGACGCGCTGGCGCGGGCCAGAGCCATCGCCGGCAGCGTGGCGGCGACAGCAAAGGCGACCGGACTCGACGAGATCGATGTCGCGACCTTCTTCCAGATGTTCAAGGCGACGCCGCGTGTGGTCACGCTGTATTCGCAGGGCGTGAACCAGTCGGCGCAGGGAACTGACAAGGTCAATGCGATCCTCAACTGCCATCTGGCCACCGGCCGCATCGGTAAGCCCGGCGCGTCGCCGTTCTCGCTCACCGGTCAGCCGAATGCCATGGGCGGCCGCGAGGTCGGCGGCCTCGCCAATCAGCTTGCAGCCCATATGGGCTTCACGCCTGTCGATATCGACCGTGTGCGCCGGTTCTGGAAGGCACCGCATATCGCCACCCATGAAGGCCTCAAGGCCGTGCAGATGTTCGAAGCCATCGGCCGCGGCGAGATCAAGGCGTTGTGGGTGATGGGCACCAATCCCGCGGTGTCGCTCCCCGATGCCGATGCCGTGCGGGCGGCGCTGAGCAAGCTCGATCTGTTCGTGGTGTCGGAGAATGTGCGGTCCAACGACACCGTGAATGCCGGTGCGCATGTGCTGCTGCCAGCACTGGCCTGGGGCGAGAAGTCCGGCACGGTGACCAATTCCGAACGCCGCGTGTCGCGGCAGCGCTCGTTCCTGCGGGCGCCTGGCGAGACTCGACCGGACTGGTGGGCGCTGAGCGAAGTCGCCAAGCGCCTGGGTTATGGCGCGTCATTTGCCTACACGTCGGCCGCCGAGATTTTTCGCGAGCACGCGGCCCTTTCGGCCTTCGAGAACAACGGCCATCGCGATTTCGATATCGGCGGATTGATGAAGGTCTCGGACGAGGTCTTCGACACCATGGCCCCGGTGCAATGGCCGGTGCGTCAGGGCACGACGAAGCCGCAGGCGCGGTTCTTCGCCGATGGCCAATTCTACGCCAACGACCGGCGCGCGCGTTTCATCGCGCCGGAGGCGCCGGAGCTGCGCACGCAGGTGTCGATCGAGCGCCCGCTACGTTTGAACACTGGCCGCGTTCGCGATCAGTGGCACACGATGACGCGCACGGGTCTCAGCCCGCGGCTCGGCCAGCATATTCCGGAGCCCTTCGTCGAGATTCATCCGGATGATGCCGCGCAGTTCGCCATCGTCGATGGCGGCCATGCTCGGCTGACCACCGACCATGGCGAATGCGTGCTGAAAGTCATTGTCAGCGAACGCCAGCAGCGCGGCATGCTGTTCGCGCCAATCCACTGGAACGACGAGACCGCGGGTTTCGCGCGTGTCGGCGGACTTGTGGCGCCGATCACCGACCCATTCTCCGGTCAGCCCGAGAACAAGGCCACGCCGGTGGCGATCGCACCTGCGGTGTTTGCGCAGCGTGGCTTCGTGCTGTCGCGTAGTCCGCTGGAGATGCCGTTCGGCGTGCAATGGGCGCGCGTCGCGGTCACGGGCGGCGTCGGTTATCTGCTCTCGGACAATACCGATGTCGAGACCTGGCAGAACTGGCTGAAGCCGTTGCTGGTCGATGATGTCGCTGAATACGAAGACGCGGGCCAAGGTGTGTATCGCGCGGTGTCGTTCAAGGATGACGGGATCGAGACCTGTCTGTTCATCGGCCCGACGGAGGGGGCGCTCTCCTGGGATGCCGTGAAGGAATTGTTCGCCGCCGAGACCGTCAGCGACGACCAGCGCCGTACGCTGCTCTCTGGAAAGTCCGCCGATGGTGCTGCGAGTGCAGGGCCCATCGTCTGTGCCTGTTTCGGCGTCGGCCGCAACACCATCTGCGACGCAATTGTAGCAGGGGCTGGAACCGCGGCGGAAATCGGCACCAGGCTCAAGGCCGGCACCAATTGCGGCTCGTGCATTCCGGAGCTCAAGCGCCTGATTGCCGCGAGCGAAACGGCGCCGGATCAGCAACGCAAGGTGGCGGCTGCGAATTGAGCGTGGGCCTTTCAGCCGTCATTGCGAGGAGCGAAGCGACGCGGCAATCCAGAGGGCCGCAAGCGAAGACTGGATTGCTTCGTCGCAAGGGCTCCTCGGAATGACGTGGAGGGGCCCTTGCGTCACTTCACCGCGCCCGCGGTCAGTCCCGCGACAATCTGCCTTTGTGCAAACATCGTCAGCAGCAGCACCGGCAGTGTCACGATCAGGGCCGCCGCCGCTAGTGGCCCCCAGCTCAACTGATCGAACGAGATCATGTTGTAGACCGCGACCGGCAGTGTCCGCGTTTCCCGTCCCGCCAGCACGATGCCGAACACGAAATTGTTCCAGGAGAAGATCACCGAGAGGATGAAGGCAACGGCGATGCCTGAGCGCGCGATCGGCAGCGCGACGTGGCGGAACACCTGCCAGCGGGTGGCGCCGTCGATGATGGCGGATTCCTCGAGCTCCATCGGTGTCGTCTCGAAATAGCCGATCATGATCCAGATCACGATCGGTACCGTCACCACGAGATGGATGATGATCTGCGGCCACAGCGTGCCGAGCAGGCCAAGCCACTGGAACAGCAGGAATAGCGGGATCAGATAGGACAGGCCGGGCGTGATGCGCGCGATCAGGATCACGATGGCGGATTTGCGCGCGCGCATGCGCGCGATGCCGTAACCGGCAGGCACGCCGATGATGAGAGCAAACAAGGTCGCCGAGCCGGTGACGATCAGCGTGTTGAAGAAGTAGGTCATGAACCGCTTGGATTCGATGACGGCGGCGTAATTGCCCCAATTGATGCGGTCGGGGATGAAGACCGGCGGATAGGAGGCGTTGTCGATCTCGAATTTCAGCGACAGCGACAGCATCCAGAGGAAGAACAGCACCGCCGGCGAGACGATGACGATGAAGGCGAAGGTCAGGCCGAGTTTGTTGAGAAAGTCGCGCATGGTCAGGCACTGCCTCCGGCTTCGTTCCAGTGGGTGCGCTGACGCAGATGCAAGAGCGCGCCCGCGAGGGCGACGATAAGCGCGAAGAATACGACCACGATCGCGGAGGCGTAGCCGACGTCGTAATAGACGAAGGCGACGCTGTAGAGATACAGGTTGATGGTTTCCGAGGCGCTGCCGGGACCGCCTTGCGTGATGGCGAAGATGATGTCGAAGCTCTTCACGGCGTCGATCATGCGGATCATCGCTGCAATGAAGAGGAAGGGCATGATCATCGGCAACGAGATGTAGCGGAAGGTCTGCCACGGGGTCGCGCCGTCGATCTGCGCGCTTTCATAGGGCTCGGTCGGAATGGCGCTGAGGCCGCCGAGCACGATCAGCATGACCAGCGGCGTCCATTGCCACGTTTCCACCAGCACCAGCGACGGGATTGCGGTGGCGGGATGGAACACCCAGAGCGATGGCGGCAGGCCGAACAGCGATAGCAGATAGTTCAGCACGCCGAGCTGCGGGTGGAACATCATCGTCCACACCAGGGCGATAGCGACCGGCGTCGCCATCATCGGCAGGATGAAGAGCCCGCGGAAGAAGCCGCGCAGCGGAAACTTGTTGTTGAATATCACCGCCGCCAATGTGCCGAGGATCAGCGGCAGCGCGACTGATAGCGCCGTATAGACCAGGGTGTGCCCCACGGATTCCACAAAACGCGCATCGCTCGGCAATCTGAGATAATTGGCGAAGCCGACGAAGGTCGGCGCCTGGCCGACCTTCCATTCGTGCAGGCTCATCCAGATCGTATAGACCCACGGGAAGATGATGACCGCCATGACGACGATCATCGCTGGGATCACGAACGGCCAATAGGAAATTGGCCGCCACTCGTTCTTTTGCGCAGTCGCTGTTTCGGCCGTGACCGCCGCGGTCGTTTTGGCGACTGCCTTTCCCGCTGTCAGTTCGCTCACGATTTTTCGCTGCGCTCCAGAATCGGCCGGAACTGTTCGTGGGCCTTCTTCAGCTCGGTAGCCGGATCTGCGCCTGCCAGCGTAGCGGTGACGGCGGCACCGACAAGGTCGCGGAATTCAGCGACAGGAACGATGACCGGCAGGCCGAGCTTGCTGATCTTGGCCGAGGCGATCACCGAATCCAGCCATTCCTGGTTCTTCACGCCCTTGCGCACCGTCTCGTCATTGAGGATCGAGTTGCGGAACGGCACGCCGCCGCCGCTCTGCAACAGCCGGGCGCCCATGGTCTTCGACACCGCCCACTGGCAATAGAGATAGGCGGCTTCCTTCTTGGTCGAGGTCTTGGCGATGCCGATGCCGTCGCCATAGGCGGCGGAGAATTGCCCCTTCGGTCCGGCGGGCACGACGGTGTAACCGATCTTGCCGACCACGCGCGACGCATTGGGATCCTCGATGGGTGGTGCCCAGCCGACGCCGTCGATCCACATGGCCGCGCGGCCCTGCGTCAGCGACGCCATCGACTCCATCCAGTTGAAACCGGCGACGCCGGGAGGTGCCGTCTTGGTGAGGAGGCGCTGATACATCTTGGTCGCTTCGATCGCCTCGGGCCCATCGGTCAGGATATTGCCCTTGGCATCGAGGAATTCGCCGCCATAGTTGAGGAAGAAATTGGTCCACAGCGTCATGTTGGCGTTGCGGAGGCCGCGGCCGGTGAAACCGTAGATGCCGTTGGCGGGATCGTTGAGCTTCTCGGCGGCGGCTGCCATCTCATCCATGGTCTTTGGAACTGCGACGCCCTTCTTGGCGAACATTTCCTTGTTGTAGTACAGGATGAAATAGTCCACCGACCACGGCAGTGAATGCATCTGGCCCTTGTCGTTCTGCGCGAATTGCAGACCGCCGGCGGAGAAGTCTTCAACTTTCAGATCCGGTGCGGTCAGGTTCGGATCTTTCATGAAGCCGGTGAGATCGGCGAGCCAGCCTGCCTTTTCGAACTGGCGCTTCTGGACGTGGTAGCTGACATGCACGACGTCGAAGCTGGGCTTGCCGGAGGTGAGCTCGATCACAGCCTTCTGGCGCTGCTGCTGCTCCGGGATCACTTCGGATTCGACCTTGATGCCGGTCAATTCCGTGAATTCGGAGGCGTATTTCTGCAGCAGCTCGCCGCGCGGGCCCTTGATCAGATTGGCTTCAATCGTGGTGCCTGCGTACTTCTTCCAGGCGGGATCGGCGAAAGCTGGAATGCCGGTAAGGCCAAGCGCACTGGTGGCGAGCGCCCCCTGCACAAAGGCACGACGTGTCGGGCCGTAAAGAGCCATGTGTCATCCTCCCTCGAGCCGCCTTGACCGGCGGTGATTTTATGGTCGCTCCCCGTGGACCGGAGATGCGCCTAAGGGATCGTAACACGATGGACTGGGGCGACAAGGCCACGCGTCGGGTTGTCAGACAACTTTGCACCCGTTGTCCTCCCCGGCTTGACCTGCGTTCCCGGTCGGCACCGACGCGCTGGCTCAAGGCAGGGTGGTGACGAGGCCGGACGTGATACCTCAGTCGTTAGACGAATGCCTGCGGTCCAACGCCAAAACGCTCGGATAGGAGCCTGATCTGACGCACATTCAGGTCACGTTTCCCATTGAGGATTTCTGACACAACGCCCTGGCTTCCAACTTCGGGCAAGTCGCCCTGGCTGAGGCCGTGCTGATCCATCAGAAAACGCAACATGTCGGCTGGCGATATTGTTTTGGGCGAAGAATGCGCGTCTTCATAATCGGCAATCAGTTCGCCGAGGAGGCTAACGAGTGCCGACAGCGGATTGCTCTCATCGGCACCGCCTGCATCGAGGAGTGCATTCATCGCAGCCGTCGCTGTCTTGTAGGCACGCTTTGATCTGATGGTTTGAAGCGGAATGCGCGCTGAAATGGCGCTCAGATGCTCGGCGAGATCATCGACCTCCGCACGGGTCAGCGTCATGGTTTCCATGCGTCGTACTCCTTATGTGTGAACACGTGCCTGACATACAGGCGTGGTTTATCGAAATGGATGGCGGCAACGATACGGAATTTATTGCCCCCGATATCGAAAACGTAATACGGGCCGACACGATCGATGGCGTTGAAAGTCGCCTTCATCTCAGCGAAATTCTTGAATAAGCGCGATTCCACGATCTTGCGCCACGCCTGCAGCGGTATCGATGCCGCGGAATGCGTGGCGGAGAAGCTCACCAATGCGCTGTTTGAGATAACCCGCATGCAGCTCCAAAATATCTCAAATTGAGATATTTTGCAAGGCCGTCTGCTGCGCTGCTCAGTCCTTGACGTCGCGGCCGAGCCGACGCGAGATCGCATTGGTGCAATCGAGCAGGGCGCTGGCGATTGGGCTGTTCCAGTTGACGTCGAAGGTGCCCACCGCGCCCATGGCGGTCACGGCGAGGACCACCGCGCCGCTATGATCGAACACCGGCGCGGAGAAGGCATTGACGCCGCGCAGGGGTTCGCCAACGGCGCGGGCCAGCCCGCGCGTGCGAATGTCGGCGAGGATCTTGTCGATGGCCGGGCCTTTTATCTTCCGGTTCGGATCGTAGCCGATCGAGAGCCGATCGAGATTCTCGGTGAGCGCGGCATTGATGGTCGCAGGTGGCATGAATGCCGCGAAGACGCGTCCCGTCGCAGTTTCGAGCAATGATACCGTGGAGCCCACACGCATAGCGATGTGCACGGGATGACTGGGCTCCTCCATACGCACCACGGTCGGTCCATGGGTACCCCAGATCGCCAGCGAGACGGCGTGGTCGATGGTGCCGGCCAATGCCGTGATGGCCGGTGTCGCGACGCGGACGGCCGACAGGCGACGCAGCGTCACGATGCCGAGTTCAAGGGCGAGTGCACCAAATTCATAGCGACCGGTGGACGGGTCCTGCTCGATCAGGCCGATGCGGGAGAAACTGGCAAGATAGGGATGGGCCTTGGCTGGCGACATTCCGGCCTCGCGGGCCAGATCCCGCAGCATCATCGGTTCCCCATTGCGCACCAGCGCTTGCAGCAATTCACCCCCGACCTCGATCGACTGAATACCGCGACTCTCTTTAGCCATGCTTGCCCCAAACCAGTGCCGCGGACACTACACGGCCAGGAAGCCTCCATCCACTGGCAAGGTCACGCCCGTGACATAGGACGCCATGGGGGAGGCAAGGAAGACCACGGGGCCGATCAGCTCATCAGGCTGGCCAACGCGCCCCATTGGCGTGCGGCCGAGGAAGCCCGCTAGCCGCGCCGGATCGCTGCGCGTCGCTTCGGTCATGGCCGTCTCGATCACGCCCGGCGCAATGGCGTTGACGCGCACGCCGTCCTTGGCGACTTCGCGCGCCAGCGCCTGCGTCAGAAGCTTCACGCCGCCCTTGGACGGCGAATAGCCGAGCGTATCGGCGACCCCGACGAAAGAGGCGATGGAAGCAAGATTGATCACGCTGCCACGCCGGGCGCGCAAGGCCGGCAGGAAGGCATGGGTGACGTTAAACACGCCGTTGAGATTGACGTCGAGCACGCGCCGCCAGTTCTCCACGGCGCGTTCGGAATCGATGCCTTCGCGAATGATGATGCCGGCATTATTGATCAGGATCGAAATGTCGCCGGCACTCGCTTTGACCGTCTGTGCGAGCTGTCGGCAGGCATCCACATCCGTAACGTCGAGATGGTGATGCCACGATCGCCGCCCTGTGGCCGCGATATCGTTCGCGGTGCGCGCAACACCGTCGCGGTCGATGTCGGTGACAACGACGTCGGCGCCATGTGCAGCCAGACCCAGCGCAATCGCACGACCGTTGCCAGCGGCAGCGCCGGTGACAAGCGCCAACTGGCCTTTCAGCAGATCGGGTGCGAAGCTGGCCATCACGCCGCCTTTACCGGTGTGCCGGCGAGGTGGCGGCCGGCGATATAGCCGAAGGTGAGCGCGGGGCCGAGCGTGATGCCGGCGCCGGGATAGTTGCCGCCCATGATGCTCGCCATATCGTTGCCGGCGGCGTAGAGGCCGTTGATGACCTGGCCGCCGGCATCGAGCGCGCGTGCCTGCGCATCGGTCCTGATGCCGGCGTAAGTGCCGAGATCACCGATCACCATCTTGATGGCATAGAATGGCCCTTGTTCGATGGGTGCAACGCAGGGGTTCGGCCCATGGTTGGCATCGCCCTGATAGCGATTATAGGCGCGGGAGCCCTTGCCATAGGCGGGATCGCGGCCTTCGGCGGCGGTGTTGTTGAATTGCGCGACAGTGGTGACGAAGCCGCCAGCGTCGATGCCAGCCTTGGCTGCGAGCTCTTCGAGTGTATCTCCTTTGATGAGATAGCCGGAATTCAGATATTGGCCGATCGGCATCGGGAAGGGCGGCACGGCGCCGAGTCCGTATTGGCGCAAGGCGCGGTGGTCGCAGACGAGCCAGGCCGCGATTTCCTCGCCGGGCTTCGCTGCCTTCATCATCTGCTGAACGAAGGCGTGGTAGGAATTGCCTTCATTGGCGAAGCGGGCACCGTCGCGCATCACGGCAATCACACCCGGTTTGGCGCGGTCAATGAAATGAGGCATCACGCCCTTGCTGCCATCCTTGCGATGAGTGACCGAGACCGGCACCCAGGCAGCGGCATTCGGCAATGAATCTTCGACACGGCCGCCCACGGATTCGGCCAGACGAAGACCGTCGCCGGTATTGCCGGTTGGACCGGGCGAATAGTGCTCTCGGCCGGTCGGTGCATGCGGAAACATTGCCTTGCGCCGTTCGATGTCATGCGGGAAGCCGCCGCATGCGAGCACCACGCCGCGGCGTGCGAAGATGCGGACGCGCTTGCCGTTGCGTTCGATGATGGCGCCGCGGACCGCGCCGTTCTCGATGATCAGTTCACGCACCGGGGACGATAGCCAGAGCGGGATCTTGAGGTCGAAGGCCGACTTGGCGAGCCGGCCGGCGAGTGCGTTGCCGTTGGTCAGTGTCATGCCGCGGCCATAGCGCAGCACATTCATGAAGTGCTTCGACAGCCGCTTGGCCACATAGACCGCCGAGGTCAGCGACTTGGTCGCGCGCATGAAATGGATGATGTCCTTGCCGGAGCCAAGCATGATGCCAAACACCGTCAGTTCGGGCAGGGGCGCGCCGATATCTTTGATATGTTCGCCGAGCTCACGCCCGTCGAACGGCCGCGCCACCATGGAACGGCCGCCCTGCTTGCCGCCGGGCGCCTCCGCATCGTAGTCGGGAAAAGTCAGCGGCATATCGAAGCGCACCGCCGTCTTGCTTGTGAAGAAATCAACCGCTTCGGGCCCTGCGGCGAGAAACGCATCGACGCGTGCGGCGTCGTAACTGTTGCCGGCCTCGTGGCGCAGATAGGTGCGCGCCTCGTCAGGGCCTTCATTGATGCCCCAGGCGCGCGCCAGCGAGGTGCCGGGAATCCACAGCCAGCCGCCGGAGCGTGCGGTCGTGCCACCGAACCGCGGCTCCTTTTCGACGATCAGGACATCGAGCCCGCTATGTTTGGCGGTGATCGCCGCCGACATGCCGGAGCAGCCGGAGCCGGCGACCAGCACGTCGCATTCGTAGAGCTCGATATTCGCTTTGGGATCAACAGCCATGATGATTTACTTCTTCAGCAATGGGCATTTCGATTCAGAGACGGGCCGGAACGCGTCATCGCCCTTCACCGTCTTGACGATGTCGAGATAGTCCCAGGGCTCCTTGGATTCTGACGGCTTCTTGACTCGGGCCAGATACATGTCGCGGATGACGCGGCCGTCCTCGCGCAGCTTGCCGCCATGCACGAAAGTGTCCTCGATGGGCAGTTCGCGCATCTTGGCCATCACCTTGGCCGGATCGTCGGTGCCGGCAGCCTTGATGGCCTGGAGATAGTGTAGCACCGAGCCATAGACGCCGGTCTGGATCATGGTCGGCATCACCTTGGTGCGGTCGAAAAATTTCTTCGACCAGGCGCGCGTCTTGTCGTCCATGTTCCAGTAGGACGCGGTTGTCAGGTATGTGCCCTGAGCCGCTTCCAGCCCGATGGCATGCACGTCCGTGTCGAACATCAACAGGCCGACCAGTTTCTGGCCACCCTTGACGAGGCCGAATTCACCGGATTGCTTGATCGAATTGTCAGTGTCCTGGCCGGCATTGGCGAAGGCGACGACTTCAGCCTTCGAGTTCTGCGCCTGCAGCGCGAAGGACGAGAAATCGGCGGTATTGGTCGGATGGCGAACGCCGCCCAGCACGGTGCCGCCACTGGCCTTGATGAAGCGCGTCGCGTCCTGTTCAAGCTGATTGCCGAAGGCGTAGTCGGCCGTGATGAAGAACCATGACTTTCCACCGCCGGCGACCACCGCAGAGGCCGTCACCTTCGCAAGCGCGTAGGTGTCGTAGGTGAAGTGGACCGTGTTGGGGCTGCACAGCTCATCCGTGAGCGTGCTTGCGCCGGGGCCGGACAGGAGTGCGATTTTGTTGCGGTCCTTCGCCAGATTATGAACCGCGATGGCGATGGCAGAATTCGGAATATCGACAACGGCGTCGACCTTGCCGGCATCAAACCAGTTGCGAGCAATCTGAATGCCGACGTCCGACTTCATCTGGTGATCGGCGCTGATGATCTCGATCGGTTTGCCGAGCACTGTCGGGCCGAATTCCTCGAGCGCCATCTTCGCGGCTTCGACCGAGCCGGGGCCGCTGTTGTCGCGCCCCCAGCTTGAGAGATCGGTCAGAACGCCGATGCGAACGACGTCGTCGGAGACCTGAGCGGAAGCGGTGGATGTCCAAAGCGTGAGCGCGGCTGCGCACACCAGGAACTGGCGTGTCATCTGTTTCTCTCCCCAATGCGGCCTCGTGTCGGGCCAGTCATTCTCTGTTTTTCGACAAATTAGATATTGGCGAAAAGGTTTGTCAATAGCGAATTCGCGCGTGGAAAGGTGTGAGCACGCGCCGCGATGCCGTGCGTGCGGTGCGGTATCAGACTGATTGGAGCAGCGGTCGAACTACGCGACGGTCACGTCGTGGCTATTGCCGCCTGTGGCTCGCATTCACCGCAATTGCCGCAGCCGCAGTACGGTTCTCGACGCCAAGTTTGGCGTAGATCTGCTCAAGATGCTTGTCGACGGTGCGCGGTGAGAGGCCGAGGATCTGCGCGATATCGCGGTTGCTCTTGCCCTTGCTGAGCCAGGATAGCACTTCGCCCTCGCGGCCCGTGAGGCCAAGCTCCTTGCTGAATTCGGCGGGAGCGGTTGGTGCGTTCTCCTTGGCGAGACGCAGCAAGAATTCGTCGGAGCCGACTTTCCCCATATATTGCAGACGCAGCAGCTCGTTGCTCGGAAAGCCCGATGACGGTGCCGGCTTGGCGCCCGACCGCTGCATCTGTTCGAGCCACTGCATCATGACTGGTGGCAGCAGCAATTCATCATTGGGGGCGGCGCTCAGGTGATCGCTGAGCAATTTCTGCGCCTGCGGCGTGGCCCAGAGGATATTGCCCTTGTTGCTCACGGCAAGGAGGAAGCGTCCGGAGACATCGAGCGCGGTGCGCGCACTCTGCGTCAGCCGCGCATTGGCGAGATGCACGCGGATCCGCGCCAGCATTTCCTCGATGATGATCGGCTTGGTGACGTAATCGACGCCGCCGGCCTCGAGGCCGCGCACGATGTGTTCGGTCTCGGACAGCCCGGTCATGAAAATCACGGGCACGTCGCCGAGGCCCGCGTCGCGCTTCAGCCGGCGACAGGTTTCGAAGCCGTCGATTCCCGGCATGACGGCATCCAGCAGGATGATGTCCGGCGTGATCTGTTCGACGATCCGCATGGCCGCAGCGCCGTCCATGGCCACCATCACGGTCATGCCGGCGCCATCGAGCGCGTCGGTCAATAGCCGCAATGTTTCCGGTGAGTCGTCGACCACCAGCGCGACGTCGCGTTTTTTCGATTCAGTGGTCATAGGTGTACAGCGTCTTCAAGGTGGCCATGTATTGATCGAGGTCGAAGCGGTCGATCAGCGAACGCATTTGGGCGACGAAGTCGGCATGTTCGGGGTGCTCATTGCCGATCTCGTCGAGCTTCAACTGGATGGCGCGAATGTGCCCCATCTGCCCGAGGCTAATGAGTTCCTCTACATGATGCACGGGCGGCCGTGTGCCGCTATTGGGCGTCCATTGCGGTAGCGGTGCCACTTCGTCGCGTTCGTATTGCCATTCGATCTTCAGGAGTTGTCCGATCTGTTCGAGCAGGCGCGGCAGTTCGATGGGCTTCATCAGATAGCCGTCATGGAATGGCTGGGCGAGCGGCGCGCCATGGGCTTCCAGCGCGCTGGCCGAGACCATCAGGATACGCGCTTGATGGTGGCCCGACGACCGTAGCTTCTCCGCCACCGTCCAACCGTCCATACCGGCCATGGAAATATCCAGCAGGAACAGGTCCGGGCGGCAATGCTGGGCGAGGCTGAGACAGGCCTGGCCATCCGGCGCGCTGAGCAAGATGAAGCCCAGTGGTGTCAGCACCTGACGCAAGAGGTCGCGCTGGGTGGGATCGTCGTCGGTCACGAGAATGGTCTTTCTGATACCGTGATAGCCGTAGATCGGCGCGTCCACCGGCGCGATGCGCGTGGGGTTCGTTACTTCGGAGAGCAGCATCTTGACGCGGAAGGTGCTGCCGGTGCCAACCTCGCTGCTAACGCGGATGTCGCCGCCCATCACGCCGGCGAGCAGTTTGGAAATCGTGAGACCCAAACCTGTGCCCGTATGGGGCTGCGCAGCGCCAAGCGCGCCGCGTTCGAAGGGCGCGAAGATGCGTTCGAGATCGTCGGGACGAATGCCGGGTCCGGTATCGATGATCTCGAATTCGGCGACCGGGCTGCGATAATGGATCACGAACTGGACGCTGCCGGCCTGCGTGAACTTGATGGCGTTGGAGAGCAGGTTGATCAGGATCTGCCGCAACCGCTTCTCATCGGCATAAACCACGGTCGGCAGGATGTTCGGCCGCCGGAACACGAAGTCGATGCCCTTGGCGGCGGCCTGCAGGCGGAACATGCCGACGAGCTGATCGAGGAAGTCGGTGAGGCGGACTTCGTCACGCGAAAGATAAAGGCGCCCCGCCTCGATCTTGGAAATATCCAGAATGCCGTCGATCAATCCGGAGAGATGATCGGCACTGCGCTTGACGACGCGCACCTGATCGCGCGGGCGGGTCTGCAGGCTCTCATCCTGCTCCAGCAATTGTGCGTAGCCGCTGATCGCATTGAGCGGCGAGCGAAGCTCATGGCTGAGGCCGACGACGTAACGACTCTTGGCGAGGTTGGCGGATTCTGCGACCTCCTTGGCGCGCTGCAGCTCGGCATCGGTGCGCTTGTGGGCGTCGATTTCCTGCATCAACAGGGTGGTCTGCCGCTTGGTCTCGGCTTCGGCGGCGCGACGGCTTTGCTTGGCCAGCACGAATAGCCATGCCACCACGCCGATGATGATCGCCAGCGCGAAGAACACTTTCCACAGCACTTCCGAGACCTGCGCACTGTCTCCCGGCGATGCGGCGGAGGTCTGCAGATAGATCAGTCCCAGCGTCAGGCCGACAAGGCCGGCAGCGATCATGAACACGCCAAGGTAATGGCCGAGCTGCGAATTGAGCCGGGCCAGGATCGGCTCCGGCAGCAATTTGCCGAACGTCGCCGACATCTGTGCGTCGATCCGCGCATGAGGCTTGCAGAGATCGTGGCAACGCGCATCGAGCGAGCAGCACAGTGAGCAGATCGGGCCGGCATAGGCCGGGCAGTGGGCCATGTCCTCGGGCTCGAACGAATGTTCGCAGATACAGCACTGGATCGCTGCCATGTTCTGCCAGGCGCGCTTCGGCTTGCGGGCGATGTAATATTTTCCGCCAGTCGCGAAGGCGATGATGGGGGCGGTCACAAGCGCGGTAAGCAAGGCTACGAACGGCGACAGTGCCTTGGCTGTGGGGCCGAACAGGCCGTAGAAGGCGCTGACCGACATCACGGTGGCGGCCAGCATGGCGCCGACGCCGACCGGGTTGATGTCGTAGAGATGTGCGCGCTTGAATTCCATCTGCTGCGGACGCAGCCCGAGCGGCTTGTTGATGACGAGATCGGCGACCAGCGCGCCGACCCATGCAATCGCAACGTTCGAGTACAGCGCCAGCGTCTGCTCCAGCGCCTTGTAGACGCCGATTTCCATCAGCAGCAGCGCGACCAGCACATTGAACACCAGCCAGACGACGCGGCCGGGATGGCTGTGGGTGAGGCGAGAGAAGAAGTTCGACCAGGCGATCGAGCCGGCATAGGCGTTGGTGACGTTGATCTTGAGCTGCGACAGGATCACGAAGGTGCCGGTCAGTGCCAGCGCCAGATCAGGCTGCGACAGCACATAGCGAAACGCTTCGAGATACATATGCGCGGGCTCGGCGGCGTGCTCGGCCGAAACGCCGTGGGTCAGTGCGAAATAGGCGAGGAACGAACCGGCCAGCAGCTTGATTGCGCCGACAATGATCCAGCCTGGGCCCGCGCACAGTAGCGCCACCCACCAGCTCGCACGCGAGCTGCGGCGGTCGCGCGGCAGGAAGCGCAGGAAGTCGACCTGTTCGCCGATCTGCGCGACCAGCGAGAATACGACCGAAGCGGCCGTGCCAAACAGCAGGAGATCGAGATGACCGGCGGCGCTGCCGTGGTCGCCCGGAAATTTGGTCCAGGCCACGAAGGAGTCGCGGCTGGCATAGGCGATGGCCGCGAAAGGCAGCAGGTTGAGCACCAGCCAGATCGGCTGGGTCCAGAGCTGAAAACGGCTGATTAGCGTGATGCCATGGGTCACCAAGGGGATGATGACCACGGCCGATATCAGGTAGCCAATGGGGCGCGGAATATCGAAACACATCTCCAGTGCCGAGGCGAGAATGACCGCCTCGATGGCGAAGAAGATGAAGGTGAAAGACGCATAAATCAGCGAGGTAACAGTCGAGCCGATATAGCCGAAACCGGCACCGCGGGTGAGGAGATCGATATCAATGCCGCATTTTGCGGCATAATACGCGATCGGCAATCCGCAGCAGAAGATGATGACGCTGACCACCAGGATCGCTGCCGTGGCGTTGGTCATGCCGTAATTGATGGTGATGGTGCCGCCGATGGCCTCGAGGGCGAGAAACGAAATGGCGCCTAATGCCGTGTTGGCGACCCGCGCGGCGGACCAGCGCCTGGCGCTCTTCGCCGTAAAGCGGAGTGCGTAATCCTCCAGGGTCTGGTTGGCGACCCATTGATTGTACTGGCGTCTCACGCGGTCGATACGCTGCCGCCCTGCCACTACTTCGCTCCTGACCCTGTCAAACTACGCATGTTTGCGTGATGCAAAAACCTACGTCGGCATTTTGCGGTGCAGTATACGCGATCTCGCGTATCCGTGCACCGCACAAGTTCAGCAATGCTTGCCTCACCAATAGGCGTACTCGAACCAGTGGGGTTGAAATGTCAGACGAGAAGAAACCGGGCTTGCACTCGCCATTGCGGCGTAAACTGCTGATGGGCATGGCGGCTTTGCCGGCAATGTCGCTGCTTCCGCGCACATCTTTTGCGCAGGCGCCGGCCACCTCGGCCATCAACACCACGGGCCTTGCGGTTACCGATACGGAAGTCACAGTCGGCATCCTGCATTCGGTCACCGGCACCATGGCGATCTCGGAAACCGGCTCGGTGCAGGCTGAAAAGCTTGCCATCGACCAGATCAACGCCATGGGCGGCGTGCTCGGCCGCAAGATCAAGTTCATCCAGGAAGACGGCGCCTCGGACTGGCCGACCTTCGCCGAAAAGGCCAAGAAACTGCTCGTCAACGACAAGGTCGCCGCCATCATGGGCTGCTGGACCTCGGCCTCCCGCAAGGCGGTGCTGCCGGTCATGGAACAATATAACGGCATGCTCTACTACCCGACCTTCTATGAAGGTCTCGAGCAGTCGAAGAACGTGATCTATACCGGTCAGGAAGCTACCCAGCAGATCCTCGCCGGCCTCGACTGGGTCTCCAAGACCAAGAACGGCAAGAGCTTCTATCTGATCGGCTCGGACTATATCTGGCCGCGCACGTCGATGAAGATCGCCCGCAAGCACATCGAGGGCAAGCTTGGCGGCAAGGTGTCGGGCGAAGAATACTTCCCGCTCGGCCACACCCAGTTCAACTCGGTGATCAACAAGATCAAGCTGACCAAGCCGGACGTGATCTATGCCGCGGTGGTCGGCGGCTCCAACGTCGCCTTCTACAAGCAGCTCAAGGCGGCCGGTATCGACCTGTCGAAGCAGACCCTGCTGACCATCTCGGTCACCGAGGACGAGATCGACGGTATCGGCGGCGAGAACATCGCGGGCGCCTATGCCTGTATGAAGTACTTCCAGTCGCTCGATAATCCGAACAACAAGGAATTCGTCGCCGCCTTCAAGAAGATGTGGGGCGAAAAGACCGTGATCGGCGACGTGACGCAGGCGGCCTATCTCGGGCCGTGGCTGTGGAAAATGACGGTCGAGAAAGCCGGCTCCTTCGATATCGACAAGATCGCACCCGCGTCTGCCGGCATTGAATTCACCAAAGCACCGGAAGGCTACGTCAAGATCCATCCGAACCATCATCTGTGGTCCAAGGCTCGCGTCGGCCAGGCGCAGCTCGATGGCCAGTTCAAGGTGGTCTACGAGACGCCCGAACTGATCGAGCCGGATCCGTTCCCGAAGGGCTACCAATAAGTCTTGCTCGTCAAGTGCGGAGCGTAGCTCCGCGCTCCTTCTCCCTGGCGCGGACGACCTATCCGCGCACGACAACCCCGCGTCGCGTCTCATCGCGCGGCGCGGGACCCTTTCCCTGACGGAGGACGGATCGATGTTCGGCGACTATTCGATTGGCGACCTTGGCGCCATCTTTGCAATGCAGGGCTTTGCCGGCCTGATCCTGTTCTCGGTCTATGTGCTGATGGCACTCGGCCTCGCAATCATCTTCGGGCAGATGGGCGTCATCAACATGGCGCATGGCGAATTCATGATCCTCGGCGCGTACGTTACCTGGCTGACGTCGAGCTTCTTCCAGTCGCACCTGCCGTCACTGTTTTCCGGTTACTTCTTCGTCGCCATGATCCTCGCTTTCATCGCCTCCGGTGCGCTGGGGATGTTGGTCGAATGGGGGCTGATACGGCATCTCTACAAGCGCCCACTCGATACGCTGCTGGCGACCTGGGGCCTCAGCCTGATCTTGCAGCAGGCCTATCGCTCGGTGTTCGGTGCGCGCGAAGTCGGTGTCGAACTGCCGCAATGGATGATGGGCTCCAAGCAGGTCACCGATACGATCGAAGTGCCGATCAACGGCATCTTCGTGATGGTGTTGACGCTGGGGATCACCATGGTGGTCGCCTACATCATGTACAAGTCGCGTTGGGGTCGTCAGGTTCGCGCCGTGGTGCAGAACCGCGTGATGGCGGGCGCCGTCGGCATCAATACCGAGAAGGTTGACCGCTACACCTTCGGCCTCGGCTGCGGCATCGCCGGGATCGCTGGCTCCGCCTTCACCATGATCGGTTCGACCGGCCCGACCTCCGGCCAGCTCTACATCGTCGACACGTTCCTCGTCGTGGTGTTCGGCGGTGCGGCCAGTCTGTTCGGCACCATCGCCTCGGCCTTCACCATCTCTCAGGCGCAGTCGACCATGGAGTTCTTCATGTCCGGTTCTATGGCCAAGGTGCTGACGCTGCTCACCATCGTCGCGATCCTGATGATCCGGCCGCAGGGCCTGTTCGCCCTCAAGGTCCGCAAGTAAGCGCGTGCAGTACAGACAGAGCAGGGCAATCATCACATGATCAATTCACGCTTCTTCAACCGCTCGGAGCTTCTTGGTTTCCTGTCGCTGCTGCTGCTGCTCGCAGTCATTCTGCCGCTGTTTCTGGATGTGTTTCGTCTCAACCTTGTCGCCAAATATCTGACCTATGCCTTCGTCGCCTTGGGCCTTGTGATGTGCTGGGGCTATGGCGGCATCCTCAGCCTCGGGCAGGGCGTGTTCTTCGGCCTTGGCGGCTACTGCATGGCGATGTTCCTGAAGCTGGAAGCCTCCAGCGTCGCCAACACTAAGATCCAGTCGACCCCCGGCATTCCGGATTTCATGGATTGGAACCAGATCACGGCGCTGCCGATGTTCTGGAAGCCGTTTCACTCGCTGACGCTGACCATCATCGCCATCCTCGTGGTGCCGACGCTGCTGGCCTTCATCATCGGCGCGGCGATGTTCAAGCGCCGTGTCGGCGGCGTCTATTTCGCCATTATCACCCAGGCCATCGCGGCGATTGCGACGATCCTGATCATCGGCCAGCAGGGCTATACTGGCGGTATCAACGGCATGACCGACCTGCGGACGCTGAACGGCTGGGACATCCGCACCGACCACGCCAAGGTCATTCTCTACTTCTTCGAAGTCTTCGTGCTGTTCGCCTGTATTATCGCCGCACAGTTCGTCCGGCTGACCAAGCTCGGCCGCATCCTAGTGGCGATGCGCGAACAGGAGGACCGCGTCCGCTTCTCCGGTTACAGCGTCGCCAACTTCAAGATATTCGCCTTCTGTGCCGCGGCAATGTTCGCCGCGATCGGTGGCGCCATGTTCACGCTGCAGATCGGCTTCATGTCGCCGTCCTTCGTCGGCATCGTGCCGTCGATCGAAATGGTGATCTACACGGCCGTGGGTGGCCGCATGTCCATCTTCGGCGCGGTCTACGGCACGCTGCTGGTAAACTACGCCAAGACGATGCTGTCGGAATCCTTCCCCGAGCTCTGGCTGTTCGGCCTCGGCGGCTTGTTCATCGCCGTGGTGCTGTTCTTCCCCAATGGCCTGTCCGGCATCTGGCGCGATCACGTGGCGCGCCACATCGATCGCCTGATCGCCATGCGCTCGTCTAAATCCAAGAAGGCTTGGGCCATCAAATCCGCCGCCGACGGCGCGCCGGCCGAGTAAGGGGACATCATGCTCATCGGACATCAGCCCAAGGAATTTTTGCTCGCGGTCGAAGGGCTCACCGTTTCCTTCGACGGCTTCAAGGCGGTCAACGATCTCTCCTTCTACGTCGAGGAGAACGAGATCCGCGTCATTATCGGCCCCAACGGCGCCGGCAAGACCACCGTCCTCGATCTGATCTGCGGCAAGACCAAAGCCACCTCGGGGTCGGTGCAGTTTCGCGGAACGGAACTGACCAAGCTGAAGGAAAACCAGATCGTGCAGGCCGGCGTCGGCCGCAAATTCCAGACGCCGTCTGTTTATGACGATCTCACTGTTTTCGAGAATCTGGAGATCTCCTATCCGCGCGGTCGTTCCGTGTTCGGCTCGCTGATGTTCAAGCGCGACGCCGCAGTGCGCGAGCGCGTCGAGGAAGTTGCCGAGATGATCTTCCTCAAGGATCGTCTCAACATGTATGCCGATGTGCTCTCGCATGGCCAGAAGCAGTGGCTCGAGATCGGCATGCTGCTGATCCAGGATCCAGACCTGCTGATGCTCGACGAGCCCGTCGCCGGCATGAGCGTGAGCGAGCGCGTCAAGACGGCGGAGCTGCTCAATACGATCATCAAGAACCGCTCGGTGCTGGTGATCGAGCACGACATGAAATTCGTCGAGGACATCGCCCACAAGGTGACCGTGCTGCATCAGGGACAGATCCTGTCCGAAGGCACCATGGAGAAGGTCCAGAACGATCCCAAGGTCATCGAAGTCTATCTGGGTCATTGAGGAGATCATCATGCTCGCGATCAACGATCTCCACGTCGCTTACGGCCAGAGCGAAGTTCTGCATGGCCTCAATGTGTCGGTGCAGCCCAACGAAATCGTGGCCATCATGGGCCGCAACGGCATGGGCAAGACCACGCTGATGAAATCCCTGATGGGTATCGTGCCGACCAAGTCAGGCTCGGTGACCATGGAAGGCAAGGAGCTCGGTGCGCTGAAGAGCTATGAGCGCGTCGCGCGCGGCCTCGCTTACGTGCCGCAGGGCCGGATGATCTTCTCGCATATGACGGTGAAGGAGAATATCGAGACCGGCCTTGTCGCCTCCGGCGAGAAGGAAGTGCCTGGCGATCTCTATGAGCTGTTCCCGGTGCTGCTCGAAATGAAAGGCCGCCGCGGCGGCAACCTCTCCGGCGGCCAGCAGCAGCAGCTCGCCATCGCCCGCGCACTCGCCACCAAGCCGAAGGTGCTGCTGCTCGATGAGCCGACCGAAGGTATCCAGCCATCGATCATCAAGGACATGGCCCGCACGCTGAAGCACATCCGCGACACCAAGGGCCTGTCGATCATCGTCTCCGAACAGGTGCTGAGCTTCGCGCTCGATGTCGCCGACCGTGTCCTCGTCATCGAGAATGGTGAGATCGTTCGCGACGAAGCGCGCGAAGGCATCGATGCCGCGCAGATCGCCAAGTACCTGTCCGTCTAATTCACCACGCGTCCAACCACCAAGACCAGTAACCGAAGGGGAGCATTGAATGCCAGATACACTGATCAAGGTCGACCTTACGCAATCGGCCTACGACAACGACATGATTCACAACCGCTGGCATTCGGACATTCCCATGGTCGCATGGGTCAATCCCGGCGATGACTTTATCGTCGAGACCTATGACTGGACCGGCGGCTTCATCAAGAACAACGACAGCGCCGACGACGTGCGCGACATCGACCTGTCGATCGTGCACTTCCTGTCCGGCCCGATCGGCGTCAAGGGCGCGGAGCCCGGCGATCTTCTGGTTGTCGATCTGCTCGATGTCGGCCCGATGAAAGATTCGCTGTGGGGCTTCAACGGCTTCTTCTCCAAGCAGAATGGCGGCGGCTTTCTCACTGATCACTTCCCGGAAGCGCAGAAGTCGATCTGGGACTTCAAGGGCATGTACACCTCGTCGCGTCACATCCCGGGCGTGAATTTCGCCGGCCTGATCCATCCCGGCCTGATCGGCTGTCTGCCCGATCCGAAACTGCTTGCCACCTGGAACGAGCGCGAGACCGCACTGATCGCGACGAACCCGACCCGCGTGCCCGGCCTTGCCAATCCGCCGTTCGGCCCGACTGCCCATATGGGTCGGCTGAAGGGTGAGGCGAAGGAGAAGGCTGCGGCCGAAGGCGCGCGCACCGTGCCGCCGCGCGAACATGGCGGCAATTGCGACATCAAGGATCTGTCGCGCGGCTCGAAGGTCTATTTCCCGGTCTATGTCCCCGGTGGCGGTCTCTCCATGGGCGACCTGCACTTCTCGCAGGGCGACGGCGAAATCACCTTCTGCGGCGCCATCGAGATGGCCGGCTGGCTGCACATCAAGGTCGATGTCATCAAGGACGGCGTGTCGAAATACGGCATCAAGAACCCGGTGTTCAAGCCGTCGCCGATGACGCCGAACTACAACGACTTCCTGATCTTCGAAGGCATCTCTGTCGACGAGCAGGGCAAGCAGCATTATCTCGACGTGCATATCGCCTATCGTCAGGCCTGTCTGAACGCTATCGAATATCTGAAGAAGTTCGGCTATTCCGGCGCGCAGGCCTATTCGATCCTCGGCACCGCGCCGGTGCAGGGCCACATCTCCGGCGTCGTCGACGTGCCCAACGCCTGCGCCACGCTGTGGCTGCCGACGCAGATTTTCGACTTCGATATCAATCCGTCGTCGGCGGGCCCGATCAAGCACATCAAGGGCGACATCCAGATGCCGCTCTCGCCGGACAAGTAACGCGGTCAACTTGGCTGCGGGGCTCTAGTCACGACCCCGCGGCCCTTTTTCTTTCGTCATTGCGAGCGGAGCGAAGCAATCCAGTTCTTCCTTCGTTTGTGGTTTTCTGGATTGCCGCGTCGCTTCGCTCCTCGCAATGACGTGGAGAGGCCAGCGGTTCAACGACGGATATCCGCCATGCCGGTCTATGAATATCTGTGCGACGATTGCGGTCCCTTCACCGACATGCGGCCGATGGCCGAATGCGATGATCCGCAGGATTGCCCGCATTGCGCGACGCAGGCGCCACGCGTAATCCTGACCGCACCGGCGTTCTTCTGCATGCCCTCCGACAAGCGCAAGGCCCACGCCACCAACGAGCGCAGCCGCAATGCGCCGAAGACATCGGCGGAGTACAAGGCGTCGCATGGGGCCGGTTGCGGCTGCTGTTCCGGCAAGAAGCCGTCGCGGCTGGTGAAGCAGACCCGCTCGGGCGCCAAGAGCTTCCCGACAGCGCGGCCGTGGATGATCAGCCACTGACTCCTCTGAATTGATGCGCTAAAGTCCACTCCCGTGTGCCTCATTGCCGCGGGAGGCGGAGGCGCACCATGCGACACAATCCATTCGGCCAAACCAAGCGCGACGTCTCAGTCATCGGGCAGGGCACCTGGTATATCGACCACAGTGACCGCGCTGCGGCGGTCAGGGCGCTGCAGGCCGGCCTCGATGCCGGCATGAGCCATATCGACACGGCCGAAATGTATGGCGATGCCGAGCTCGTGATTGCAGAGGCCATCGCCCGCCGTCGCGACGAGGTGTTCCTGGTCTCCAAGGTGCTGCCGAGCAACGCGTCGCGGAAGGGCACCATTGCCGCCTGCGAGCGCTCGCTGAAGCGGCTGGGGACCGATCGGCTCGATTGCTACCTGCTGCACTGGCGCGGTCAGGTTCCGCTTGCCGAGACTGTCGCCGCCTTCGGAGAGTTGAAGGCGGCCGGCAAGATTGCCTCCTGGGGCGTCAGCAACTTCGATGTCGACGATCTCAACGAGCTGTCGAAACTCGCAGGCAAGGGCGCCATCGCCTGCAATCAGGTGCTCTATCATTTACAGGAGCGCGCCATCGAACACCGCGTGATCCCGTGGTGCGAGAGCCATGGCGTCGCCGTCGTGGCCTATTCGCCGTTCGGGCATAATGATTTCCCGTCGACGCGCTCGCCGGGCGGCAAAATCCTGCAGCAGATCGCCGATGCCCATCTGGCCACGCCGCGGCAGGTGGCGCTCGCTTTCCTGATCCGTCAGCCAACGGTCTTCGCAATTCCGAAAGCGTCTTCGGCCGCCCATGCGGCGGACAACGCGGCGGCGAGTGCATTGACGCTCAGGGCGGCCGAACTGGCTGATATTGGAAAGGCGTTCCCGCTCGGCCGGGAGCCTTCCAGTCTGCCGATGCTGTAGGGGATACGGTAAAATCGGTGCTGCGCTGCACGCTGGCCGCTGATGCATCGGCCGGCATAGGCTTTTTTGCCTGCTGCATATCCGTGTCCTGATATCGGCAGTTGTCCCGGCCTCGTGATCGTCGTTTTGTGAGCCCTATTCGATTCGGCTCGCATGCACCGACGAGCCCGCGCATATTGGTCCCCGCTCGTGACAAGCCATGTTCCGCCGCCGAAGACTGCTGCCCCTGTATCGGCGCATCGCCATACCGACCGGCCGCTGCGCGGCATTCTGATGATCATTTGTTCGACGGCGTTTCTGGCGTCATCGGACGCGATGGCGAAATATCTGTCGCGCACGGGCATGCCATCGGTGGAGATCGCCTGGATCCGCTTTCTGGTGTTCGTCGTGATCCTGCTGCCGATCGTGTTGGCGCCGGCCTCGGGCAATCCGATGCGCTCGACGCGGCCGCTGCTGCAGGTATTTCGCGGGCTGGGCCTGTTGTGTTCGTCGATCTTCTTCATCATGGCGCTCGGTTATCTGCCGATCGCGGAAGCGACTGCGACTGGCTTCATCTCGCCGCTATTCGTCACCGGGCTATCGGTTCTCTTCCTTGGTGAAAAGGTCGGTCTGCGCCGCTGGACCGCCACCATCGCAGGGCTTCTGGGCGTATTGATCATCGTGCGGCCGGGCACCGCGGCGTTTCAGCCCGGTACGATCTTTCCGATCATTTCGGCGTTGGGCTGGGCGACCGCATTGGTGTTGACGCGCAAAATAAGCGGTGCAGATCGCGCCATCACCACGATGGCGTTCTCGGCGATCACCGGCTTTCTCGTGCTCAGTGTCATCGTGCCGTTCTACTGGATCGTACCGAGCTGGACGCAGATCGCGCTCGGTGTTGGTATTGGCGTCGCCGCTACTGTCGGCCACTGGATTGTCGTATTGGCCTTCCGCTATGCGGATGCATCGGTACTGGCGCCGTTCTCCTATGTGCAGCTGGTGTGGGTGACGCTGATCGGCTTCTTCCTGTTTGGCGAAGTGCCCGATGCTGTCACTTTCGCCGGTGCTGCAATCATCATCGCCAGCGGTGTCTACACCGCACATCGCGAACGCGTGCGCCGCGCGCAGGTCACCGCACCGGCGGAACCTTATCCGAGCGCCTAATGATGAGCTGTTGATCGAGACAGGTCGTCCCCATAGCTCGATTTCCCCTGAGCCATGGCGCTTGCGGTGGGTACATCCGAATGTGTTGCATATTTTTCCGCAAACATGGACGATGATACCCGGCATATTTCGGGCTTTATCGCGGCTTAAGAATAACAGCTCTTCTGTGCAATTTTTCCGTGAGTTTTAAACATTCCGAACGTTGCACGCGCTATGCTTCGGTATCTCGTCATATGTTGGTATCTTTATGCTACGAGTCTGGAATTGCATCGAGTTGCAGCATGACTGGCGGCAGATCCTGCTGGCGGCAGCGGTGTGTTTTCTCTCCAGCCTTGCTGCCGTCAACCTGTTCACGCGTGCGCGCACCGCATTGCCCGACACGCGCCTTGCGTGGTTGATTACCGCAGGCGCGGTCACCGGCTTCGGCACGTGGGCGACGCATTTCATCGCGATGCTCGCATACACGCCTGGTTTCGAACTCCACTACGACCTCCTCATCACCGCCTGTTCGCTCGTCGCCTCTGCAGTGATGACCACGGCCGGATTCGCCATCGCGCTGTTTAATCGAACCAAACGGAACGCGCTGGCCGGCGGCGCGGTGATCGGCCTCGGCATCGCCTGCATGCACTATATGGGCATGGCGTCGCTGCGCATCCCCGCCATCATCCAGTGGATGCCGGACCTCGTGACGGTGTCGGTCGTCGGCGGCATGGTGATTGCCGCCTTGGCGATTCTCGTCGCCCAGACCGCCGACCGGTCCGGCAAGCTGCTCGTTGCGGCACTGCTTCTGACGCTCGCGATCTGTGTACATCACTTCGTCGCCATGGGCGCGATCGATCTGACCTACAATGCCGCAGCCGCTGAGAACCAAAGTCTGCTGTCCCCGATCGAACTGTCGCTGGCCATTGCGGCCTTTACCGCCGCCGTGGTGATCGCGGGCCTCGTCGTTGCCGTAACAGATCAGCGCACCCGCCGCAGCATGAGCAAGCGCAATCTCCAGCTCGATGCGGCGCTCAACAATATGGAGCAGGGCCTATGTATGTATAGCGCCGATGGCCTGCTCGAATTGTGGAACGAAAGCTACATGCGCATGTACAATATCCCGCCGGCGAAAATGTTCGCCGGCGCGACCGAGGATCAGGTGCTGGCAATTCGCGCGGCGGCTGGCACGCTGTTCGTCGATATGGATAGTTATGAGATGAAGATGCGGACGGCGCTCGCGGATCGCGTGCCGAGCAGCCAGACCGCCGAGCTGCCGGATGGACGCGCCATCAATGTGCGCTACCGGCCGATGAAGAATGGCGGCTGGGTCGCGACCCACGCCGACATCACCGACCGCAAACTCAGCGAAGCGCGGATCGTGCATCTCGCGCGGCACGATCCGATCACCGATCTGCCCAATCGTGTTGCCTTCAACGAACATCTGGCCCGCGTCTTCAAAGAGGCCTCGGCGGGACACGGCTCGTTTGCGATCGCGCGGATCGATATCGACCGCTTCAGAGAGACAAATGATGTATACGGCCAGGCCACCGGAGACGCCGTACTGGCCGAACTGGCGAAGCGGCTGGCGCAAGCCTGCAACGGCGCATTTCTGGCACGGCCGAGTGGCGATATCTTCTCGATCGTGTCTCATCTCGGCGCGGAGCCGCAAACAGCGGAAGATCTCTGTGCGCGGTTGTCGAGCATTCTCGATAATACGTTTCAGATCGACGGCCAGCACGTCAATGTTCGCTGTAGCATCGGCATCTCCGTCTATCCGCAGGACGGCCAGGATATCGAAGCTCTCATTGCGCATGCGGATCTGGCGCTCGACCGCGCCAAGGCCGAGGAACGCGGCACCATCCGCTTCTTCGAGGCTGCGATGGATCAGCACATCCGCGAGAAGCGACTGCTGCAGCGTGATCTCGTGGTGGCGGTCGAGAACAAGCAATTCCAACTCTATTTTCAGCCGCAGGCGACCACCGAGGGCGCTGTCGTCGCCTTCGAGGTTCTGCTGCGCTGGCGGCATCCCGAGCGCGGCATCATCTCGCCGACGGTGTTCATTCCGCTGGCGGAGGAGAGCGGTCTGATAGGCGCCATCGACGAGTGGGTGGCGCGCGAGGCCTGTCGCGAGGCGGCAACCTGGGTCAATCCGCTGTCGATCGCCATTAACCTGTCGCCGGTCAATTTTCAGCGCGGCGATGTGCCCGGGATGCTCGCCGCCGTTCTGGCGGAAACCGGTCTCTGCCCAAAGCGTGTCGAGATCGAGATCACCGAAGGCGTGCTGATTGACGATTTTGCTGGTGCCATCGCGATCCTGCACGCCGTCAAGGAACTGGGCGTTCGCGTCGCTATGGACGATTTCGGCACGGGTTATTCGAGCCTGAGCTATTTGCAGGCTTTCCCCTTCGACAAGATCAAGATCGACCAGACCTTCGTGGCCAATCTCGAGGACAATCCGCAGTCCGCGGCTATTGTTCACGCCATCATCGGGCTCGGCCGCTCGTTGAAGCTCCCGGTGATCGCCGAGGGCGTCGAGACCGTCGCCCAAATGTCGTTTCTTGCGAGCGAAGGCTGTGCGGAGATCCAAGGCTTCCTGATCGGCCGCCCGCAGCCGATTGCGCATTATCAAAGCGTCGTCAGCGCCCCGGGTGGTACCGCCGCCGCGGTGAAGCGAGCCAGCTAGCTCTGGGCCCTCACACCGGCAGTGCGATCGAATACTTCACCTGGCTGAGGGCGAAGCTGGATTCGATCGAGGCGATGCCGTCGAGCCGCGTCAGCTTGTTCTTCAGGAATGCCTCATAGGATGACAGATCCGCCGCGACGACGCGCAAGAGATAGTCGCGGTTGCCGGTCATCAGATAGCATTCCAGCACCTCCTCCCATTTCGAGATCGCTTTCGCGAAACGGTTGAGGTCTTCCTCTTTCTGCCTGACAAGCTTGATGGAGATGAAGACGCTGACTGGCAGCCCGATCGATTTCTGATCGACCAGCGCCATGTAGCGGGTGATGACGCCGCGTTCTTCCAGCAATTTCACCCTGCGATGGCACGGCGAGATCGATAGCCCGACCTTCTCGGCGAGCTCCTGCATGGTGATGCGACTGTCGATCTGCAGTGCGGCGAGAATCTTGCGGTCGATTGCGTCGAGGGCTGACATTGGGAAAATTCCATGAAATGGGAGCTGGAACCATTCATTTATACCAATATGACCGTGGTTGTCGCGATGAATTGAGAAAATCACTTTCGAGCGCCTGCTAGAATGGCGACCTCATCACGAACCAGCGCAGCTGGCCGACGCGGGAGCCCACCATGCCGATCGATCATCATCGCCTGCAGACCCTGACCGCATTGGCGCGCAAGGTGCTCTGGCTCTCGTCATGGACCATCCATAACGCCAACCACATCCGCCCCAATACCGACGGCCTCAAGGTTGGCGGCCATCAGGCGTCATCCGCCTCGCTGGCGACGATCATGTCGGCGCTGTATTTCGCCGTGCTGAAGCCGGAAGACCGCGTCGCGGTGAAGCCGCATGCGAGTCCGGTGTTCCACGCCATCCAGTATCTGTTAGGCAACCAGACGCGCGAGAAGCTCGAGAACTTCCGCGGCTTCAAGGGGGCGCAAAGCTATCCGTCGCGCACCAAGGATATCGACGATGTCGATTTCTCCACCGGCTCGGTCGGCCTCGGCGTCGCGCAGACGCTGTTCTCGTCGCTGGTGCAGGACTACGTCTCGGCTCACGGCTGGATGAAGGACCGCCGCGAAGGCCGCATGATCGCGCTGGTCGGCGATGCCGAGATGGACGAGGGCAATATCTTCGAAGCTTTGCTTGAAGGCTGGAAGCACGGGCTGCGCAACACCTGGTGGATCGTCGACTACAACCGCCAGAGCCTCGACGCCGTTGTGCGCGAGGGTCTGTGGGAGAAGTTCGAATCCATGTTCCGCAACTTTGGCTGGGACGTGGTGATCGTGAAGTATGGCCGGCTAATGCAGACGGCTTTCGCCGAGCCCGGCGGAGCTGCATTGAAGACCTGGATCGACAACTGTCCGAACCAGATCTATTCGGCTTTGTGTTTCCAGGGCGGCGCAGCGTTCCGCAAGCGGCTCAACGACGAGATCGGCGATCAGGGTCCGGTGTCGCGCTTGATCGAAGCGCGCAGCGACGAGGAACTGCTGGCGCTGATGTCCAATCTCGGCGGCCACGATATGGCCAGCATGGTCGAGGCTTTCGAGGCGATCGATCACGATCGTCCGGTCTGCTTCATCGCCTACACCATCAAGGGCGTCGGCCTCCCGTTCCAGGGTCACAAGGACAACCACGCCGGCCTGATGACGCTGACGCAGATGGAGACCTGGCGCGCGGCGCAGAACATCCGGCCCGGCCATGAATGGGACAGATATGAGGGCCTGACGCAGGACGCTTTGATGCTCGATGCGTTCCTCAAGGACGTGCCCTTCGTGCAGCAGGGCACGCGGCGCCTCAGCGCCGACGTGATCGATGTTCCCGCGCATCTGTCGTTCAAGCCGTCGCCGGAAATGTCGACGCAGCAGGGTTTCGGCCTCGTCCTGCATGAGCTGGCACGCGGCGATACCGAACTGGCGTCGCGCATCGTGACCGCGTCGCCCGATGTCACCGTGTCGACGAACCTCGGAGCATGGGTCAATCGGCGTGGGCTGTTCGCACGCGCCGAGAAGGCCGATCACTTCCGCAGCGAGAAGATCCCCTCCACCTTCAACTGGGACTTTTCGCCGAAGGGCCAGCATCTCGAACTCGGCATCGCCGAGGCGAACCTGTTCATCCTGATGTCAGCCTTGGGCCTGTCGAGCAGCATCAACGGCGTCCGCCTGCTGCCGGTCGCGACGCTGTACGATCCCTTCATCGAGCGTGGTCTCGATCAGCTCAACTATGCCTGCTATCAGGATGCCCGCTTCATGGTGGCGGCGACGCCGTCGGGCATCACGCTGGCGCCGGAAGGCGGTGCTCATCAGTCGATCGCGACGCCGCTGATCGGCATGGCGCAGGACGGTCTTGCATCGTTCGAGCCGGCTTTCGTCGATGAGCTCGCCGTCATCATGGGTTGGGGCTTCCAGCACATGCAGCGCGACGCGGGCACTGATGACAGCGGCCAGCGTGCCGGCGGCTCGGTCTATCTGCGGCTCTCCACGCGCACCATCGAGCAGCCGCAGCGCATGATGACGCCGGAGCTGCAGCAGGGCATCACTGATGGCGCCTATTGGCTGCGCAAGCCCGGCGCCAATTGCGATCTGGTAATCGCCTATACCGGCACGCTGGCGCCGGAGGCGATCGAGGCAACGGGATTGCTCGGCGACAGCCATCGCGACATCGGCCTGCTGGCGATCACGTCAGCCGACCGTCTCCATGCCGGCTGGACATCGGCGCGAAAGATCCGCCGCGACAGGCGCAACCCGCAGCATCTCAGCCATATCGAGAAGCTGCTGCAGCCGCTGCCGCGCGACTGCGGCATCGTCACCGTGCTCGATGGCCATCCGGCTACTTTGGGCTGGATCGGCAGCGTGTGCGGTCATCGCATGGAAGCGCTGGGCGTCGAACAATTCGGCCAGACCGGCACCATCGGCGATCTCTATCGCCACCACGGCATCGACGCGAATGCGATCGTCGACGCGGCGGAGGAGCTGAGCGGCGTGCCCGTGCTGCATCGGAAGATGGCGGTGTAGGTCTCTTAACCTCTCCCCGCTTGCGGGGAGAGGTCGCCGCGTCTTCGCGGCGGGTGAGGGGCATGGCACGCACTCACCACATACGCATTATTTTCGGATCGGATTCGGTGCGACTTGTGAGGTGGCAAATGGACGTGACCGTGTGCCTCGCCCCTCACCCCAACCCTCTCCCCGCGCAGAGCGGGGAGAGGGAGCGCGTCTACGGCGCTCCGCCTCAAAACGCCTTGAACGTGATGATCGTATGCGTGTCCTGGATGCCCGGGATGGTCTGCACCTTCTCGTTCACGAAATGGCCGATGTCGGTGGCGTTATCGACATAGAACTTCACCAGCAGGTCGTAATGCCCAGCGGTGGAATAGATCTCCGAGGCGATTTCGGCTTCGGCCAGGGCGTTGGCGACGGCGTAGGACTGGCCAAGCTTGCACTTGAACTGGACAAAGAAGGGGACCATCGGGATTCTCCGGAAACGGGCGATTTTAGAGATCATCAAGCCCAAAACAGGGGGCGGCGCAAGCCGCCAGCATGTCGCCGGGTTGCTGGTTCATGGCTGGCGGGGTAGGACTGGTATGGCTGCTTATCCCTTGATCTCGTGCGAGTTTTTCCGATGCCCACACCCGTTGCGCTGACCATTGCCGGTTCGGATTCCTCGGGCGGCGCCGGCATCCAGGCCGACCTCAAGACCTTCGCGGCGCTGGGCGTCTACGGCGCCTCGGTGATCGCCGCGCTGACCGCGCAGAACACCAAGGGCGTCACCGGCATCCATCAGGTGCCTGCAGAGTTCGTGAGCGAGCAGATCAATGCCGTGTTCGTCGATCTCGCGGTCGGCGCGGTGAAGATCGGCATGGTCGCTCAGCGTGATGTGATCGAGGCCATCGCTGCGGGCCTCGCGACATGGCAGCCGAAACATGTGGTGCTCGATCCCGTGATGGTGGCGACCTCAGGCGATCGCCTGCTGGCGCCGGAGGCCATCGAAGCGCTGCGTAGCACGTTGATCCCGTTGGCCCAGATTATCACGCCGAACCTGCCAGAGGCCGCCGCGCTGCTCGACGAGCCGATGGCAGAGGGCGATGCGGCTATCGAGGCGCAGGGCAAGCGTCTGCTCAAGCTCGGCTGCAAGGCTGTGCTGATCAAGGGCGGCCATGGGACCGGCCCGGAGAGCACCGACTATTTTATCACCGCAGACCGCGCCATCGCATTGCCTGCGCCGCGCGTGGCGACGAAGAACACGCACGGTACAGGCTGCACGCTATCGTCAGCGATCGCCGCAGGGCTTGCCAAAGGCGAGACGCTGGAAGCCGCGGTGCGTTCAGCGAAAGCCTATGTCACAGCGGCGATCGGCGCCGCTGATCGGTTTACGGTCGGGCACGGCCACGGCCCGGTGCACCACTTCCACGCGTTCTATTAGGCGTATCAAGATCGGCTCAAACCAACCTCGGCGCGTTCCAATCGCCTGAGCGTCGGTGCGCGCACGAGCCCGTTGCATCTTATGGCCTATGACGAAGGAATGTCGTGTGCCGCTTACGAGCCGTCGCGGCAGACGCTCACCATGTAGATTGTGAGCTCATTCGTGCCGATGAGGCTGTAGGGATCCTCGACCCCCTGTTCGCGTAGCCATGTCATCTGAAGGTCATAGGCTTGGCGTTCGTGGGCCGCCACACACGGAGCTTCGACGTTGTTGGCCCGTTGCACGTGATGCACGAGTTCGTGCAGCAGCGCGCTCTTCTGCCGCAAATTGACCGGTTGCCATTCGTGGGGCAGGTAGATCGCGCCCTGTTCGCGGCTGTAGAGCGCTTGAAATTCGAGCCCGCTATTTTCCGGCGTACCACTTAGCACAGCCATTTCTGCTGACGTCGCGAAATGGATTGGCGGGTGAGCCGGAGGGGCGAAGCCCGTTTGGGCGATGATCCATGCGATATAGGTGGCGATCAGAGCGTTCACGTAGCGACCTCATGCGGATATGGCCTGCGGGGAATTGGACGCTTCAGTTGCGTATTCGTGGCGAGGATCAGAAAAGGCCCGAGCTCAAATCCAGGCCGTAAGTGAGCGAGAGTACGAACACCAGAATTCCGGCTCCGCAGAAAAACAGAAAATGCTTGAGCACATCGGCTCCGGTGATCGAACGAAGAGCGCGGGACATCGCGCTCGCGATTGCAGTCATGTCAGCCTCATGATTGTTGCCGCCCATTGATGGTTGATGCCGTGCCAGCCGCAGTCAGTCGCCCCAGGCCGCTATATTCACGGGGCGACTGTGCTCGGGCGCCGCCCGTGCCAGCAGGACGCCGCCAATCACATGCACAATGCCGAAGCCGATAAGGATCAGGATGATCAGGTGTGTTTCGCTCAGTCGCCTCACGTTTCTTTTCCCTTCACTGTTCTGAATCTGACGACCGCGCATTTTCGCGTCTGGCGATGGAATGGGCTTGCCAGGATTGGCTTCGATGCGGTCGGAGATAAGATGCTGGTAGCGATGAATGACGTTGATTGCCTGCCGGCGACGGGATTCATGAAGTGCGCTGACAATCATCGAAGCCCCCACAGGTGCTGGAGATGGCGCCGGAAAGTCGGTCTTCATCACTCTTTTCCTGATACTTCACGGGATGATACAGGTGAGCTTGCTGACCGCTCGGCCCGCCTGACACCCTTGAAATTGCATTGAACCTTCGTTGCGCTTGCTGGCATTGGCAGCGATGCTACCGCGGCGTTGGCTTTGTTCGCCTACGGTAGCGGCAAGCTCGACATGTGGTATGTGACGAAATCATCGGAAGCGAGGTCAGGCTGATCGGCTTGGGGCCTTTGGCCCGTTGCAGCCAATGCAGTCAACAAAATCGATCCGTAGAACGCGATCACTCCAGTTCTCCATCTCGCGACGACTCGTCGTTCGTCTTCGGTTGAGAGAAAGGCATACGATCGCGCTCGTAGTTGCGCGGTATTGGTCAATGCGACCTCCTGCTTGATGGCTACTTCGAAATCGAACTGAGATCAGTCGCCTCCGAAAAGGAGGGGTGAGACGGGAGGCGTGGCGTGCGAAGCCGCCTTGGCTTTCGGAGCAGCCAGGGAAGTCAGCGCCACATCAACTCCGGCGAGGATCACGGTCAGGGTAGCGACGACTGCAATGATGTGACGCGTGCGCATGACGGCTTCCGGGTGAAGTTGCTCTGCGCCGAATGCCATTCGCATCTCGTCGCATTTTGACTTGAACCCGCTGCCGTCTCACCGGCGTTAGTCAGCCGTCATCGCTGCGTTAATACTGCTCGCAAAGTTGCCAATCTGAGTTAAATGTATATTCAGAGGACGCATTTGTTCAAAACTTGGAAGTAGCCGACAGTGTGCCCAAAATTTAATCTTTCGCTTTTGGGACGCGTCGTGCTCACCGGGCCGAACGGCGCGGTCGGCTTGCCAAACAAGAAGCTCTCGGGATTGCTTGCTTATCTGGCTTGCACGGCACCGGAGCCTCAGCCGCGCGAAAAACTGTCGACCCTGTTCTGGGGGTCTTATTTCGACGCGCAAGCAAGGCAGAACCTCCGTCAGTCACTGTTCAAGCTACGTCAAATTCTGGGGCGAGATGCTCTCAAGAGCGATGGCGAGTTCGTATCGCTGAATACGACGGTGATCCTGTGTGATGTCAGCCGGTTCGAGGCCTTGGTGCGGGAGGGCGGCCGCGATGCGCTGGGTGAGGCAGCGGATCTCTATCGAGGGCGCTTCGTCGATGACATCGGTGTTACCGAAGAAGGCTGGAGCGATTGGTTGGCTGGTGAACGCCAGCGATTTCAGGAGCTGGCTTTGACTGCGATGGTCGGGCTCGGCGAAAAAGAACTGGTCGCCGGTCGTGCCGATTACGCATTGAAGGCCGGGCACCGTGCCAGCGCATTGAACAACATGCGTGAGGATGCGCACCGGCTGATCATGCAAGCTCTGTCTGCAACCGGGCGTAAAGCTGAAGCGCTCAAATACTATCAAGAGGTCGTTGGGCTTCTGAAGCGAGAGCTCAATACAGAGCCGGACGAAGCAACCAGAGCGCTCGTTGCTGAACTACGCAGAGCCCAGACACTGATCGAATCGGTGGCTGTCAGCGAGATCGAGATATCGACTCCACTTGCGCCTGCTCTGATGATGGTCATGGATCAACCATCCATCGTGGTTCTGCCGTTTCGGAACATGAGCGACGACCCGGAGCAGGAATACTTCGCTGATGGCGTCACCGAGGACATCATCACCGCTTTGTCGCGCTTTCGCGAATTCGTGGTCATCGCACGCGGATCGAGCTTCGCCTTCAAGGATAGAAGGCTGACCAGCCGGCAAATCGCGCAACAACTCGGTGTTCAATACGTCCTGAGCGGCAACATCCGCAAAGCGGGCAACCGCATTCGTGTATCGGCCGAACTGACCCATGCCCGCGATGAGGTTCAGGTCTGGTCGGATCGCTACGATCGCGCCATCGTCGATGTTTTCGATCTGCAGGATGACATCAGCGCGAGCGTCGCTGCAGTGATTGATCCGGCCGTGCGGAGCGCCGAGGTCGAGCGCGCAAGGCGCAAGCCGCTCTCTGATCTTTCGGCTTACGACATCTACCTGCGAGCGCTTCCCCATCTATGGAACGGAACCCGTGACGGGATCACGAGGGCGATCGTATTGTTGCGACAGTCTCTCAACCGCGATCAGCTGCGCCCAGCCACGCTGGCGTCCCTTGCTTGGGCACTTGTCATGGCGTCGCCTCTGGGGGCGGCGGCGTTGCCGGAAACGTTGGTCGAAGCCCTCGTCTTGGCGCGCCGCGCCGTCGAGCAAGATGGCGCAGATGCTTTCGCCCATGCGGTCTATGGCTTCACATTGTTTGGTCCGGTCGGCAACAACGATCAGGGGCGCATCCACTGCAAGGAAGCTGTGCGCCTCAATCCAAGCTCCGCCTTCGCCTGGGGCATTCTTGGAATGATCGACAGCATGGGGGGCGACTATGAGCATGCTGTCACATGCCTTCACCGGTCGATCGCCCTCAGCCCCTACGACAATATGCTCCATTTTTGGATGACGGGCCTGGCTGCATCATGCTTTGCGCTCGGGCGCCCTGAGGATGGTGTCTTGTGGGCGCGCAACTCGATCCAGCAAAATCCGGCCAACGGTACGGGCCATCGCATGCTGGTAGCCAATCTTGTAGCCGCCAGGCGATTGGAAGAGGCCCGCGACGTGACGCGCCAGCGCGATGCCGTGCAAAAGACAACTATAACAGAGCTTCGTGCCATGCGCTTTTTCAAGCAGGACGACGATCTTGAACGTTACCTATCGGCTCAGCGCGAAGCCGGCGTTACGGCTTGAACTTCACGCGCCGACTGCAGATATCAACGTCCGGACGGTCATGAAGATCAGGATGAGCGAGCCCACAGTCCAGAAGGTCGCGCGTATCTCATGAATCTGTCCGGTGAGATAGGCGATGAAGTGAAGCAGACGTGAGGCGACGTAACCGTATAGCAGCCATTGGGCGAGCAGCAGGGACGGTTGCGTGAGAATGTAGAGCAAACCCGCGACCAGGAAGTAGGGCAGGCTCTCGAGGTCGTTCATTTGGATACGGCGAATCCGCTCGACGCGCTCGTTGGGCAAGAGTTGCGCCGGGTCGGGCGCGGGGTTCATCGGCGTCTTCTTGATATCCTCGGGCGAACGGTAGCCGCCTTTGACGTCGACCATACGGACTACAGTCAGCCACGACATCGCCACAGCCTTGAGGATCGTCAGACTCGCAGCAATGACGTAGGTAGCGAATAGCGGATCGTTCAGAGTGAGTTTGTCCAATGTGCCGTCCCCCATAGGCCATAGATCGTATCTATGGCCCAGCGCGTTTCCCAGCGAAATACAATGTCTGTGTCTGTTTACGCGGGATTTGGCCCCCCGTACGAGTGCTGATCGGGGGCTGTCGCCTCTTGGTCATCAGTTTTGCGGGAGGAGACGACTGAAGGAAGGTAGTTTGAGGCAAAGCTTGACGATGAGAGGGAGCGCGAGGACAGGGATGACGCACGCAGCGACATAACCCTCCGCGAGAGATGGCAGACCAAAGCTGGCCGCTGCCCACACGAGAGTGACATTACGGTTTCCGCTCACGAGGCCTATCGTTCCAGCGGTCTGTAACCCCATTCTCGCGAATGTCAAAGTTGCGAGCACGCACAGTCCAAAGTTGGAGACGACCGCCGCGGCGAGCATGACATCGAAACGTAGCGGATTGCTGATCCAGTGGGTCCGTATGCCCTGTGAGGTTGCCAGTCCGACGATGATGAGTCCGATAACGGCGACCCCGGTGGCAGCGTGTTGGTCGGGCAGAACGGGCATCAGATTCCGGCGAAACCGTATTGCCAGAAAGGCAACCAAGCCTGCAGCGCCGATGATGCTGAACAATCGGATAGCCAGCGCGCCCATGTCGAATTCAATTCCAAGTCCGAGCACTGTGGCAAAACACGGAATTGAAATCGGCGTGAGGAGGGTGAGTGCGATGGATACGAGTAAAGCGAGACGTGTTCGCAGACCAAGCATCCCAGCGATCGCGGCCGCGCTTCCGACCGGCGGCGCCAGGAGAGAAAGCAGAACACCGGCCCGCATCGCAGGATCAAGCGGAAAGAAGGACAGTAGAGCGGCAGCGGCAAGAGGAAGCGCCAGGCCGACCCAGGCAACCGCCAGGGCCATCAGAGGCAGACGAATCCTGGCTTCGGATGGCGCGAGACCGGCTGTGAGAAACGAGCCTAGTGTCAGGAGCAATGCCGAGAACGGCAAAAGATCGTAGCCGAAATGAGCGAGAGGTTGGATCAACAGCCCTGCACAAAGCGAGATCACCAAAAGCGCTGGTCCTTGTCCGCCAAGTGCGGACAATAGCCTGCCAACCATCTGCATGCGCACCCCTTGCCTGGTTACGTATTTGCCCTGGCGGGCCTCTCAAGTGCTCCGCGGAATGCGAAGCAATCGCGATCGCAATTATTGGAATTGCATCGGTCCGAAATCGGTAGCTATCTGGTAAAGACCCTTGCGATCCGAATGTGCGGCCGCAGGACTCGCGTGACACCCATTGAAGCCTGTCGACGTCATCGCCGGCGTTAGTTGGGCGCTACAGAAGCGTTGTTGAGAGATCGGCGCAGTATGAGCGTTACATCGTCCGATCAAACGTTGTTGGAAAAGACGAATGTTATGCTCTTGGCCGAGCGCAGGTCCGCCGCAGCAACGTATGATTTTGGACTAGCGGCGCTTCAGTAGCCAAGGCTCCCAGAAAAACCGTGACGCTTCGGCATGCGCTTCGTACAGGCCGATGCCGATATCGTGGAGAAAATCGGGCCTGTCTCTGATATCCGCGCGCAACTCTGCCCTGAAACGGGCTCGCTGCCGCCACGTGGCAGGCAGGCTGAAGATCGCACCGAGACGCAGATGATCGTCGCCTGATACAAACTGTGCGTAAGCGCGCATGGTGGTGCTCCGATTTTTGCGACCGGATATCCCGGCATATCGCTGCGTGACAACGATTGAAGCCTGTCGACGTCGTCGCCGACGTCAGTCAGGCGTCAGAGCAGCGTTATTTTCGCTTAAGGCGCCGCGAAAAGGCGGCCAGGCGTGTCGAACGCGGTCAGGAAGGGCTTCGTCTTGAACATTCTGCGCGTCAGCACCGGATTCGCGATCCACGCGCTGCAGCCGCTCTGTGGGTATATATCAGTTACGGCGGTACTTCTCCTGCGACACTCTGTCGTCGATCTGTCATCCCGGCTTGATATCAGCCGAACAGCAAGTTGGTTGTCCGATTCTTTCGGACACGCTGGACGGAACCTCTGATGACGACGCTGGATCTCGAAAAATCCATTGTTGAAACGGCCTATGCGCGCTGGGCTCCGATCTATGATGCGGTGTGCGGTCCGGTGATGCTGAAGGGGCGCCGTGCGGCTGCGGAAGCAGCGCGCGCTGTGGGCGGCAAGGTGCTTGAAGTCGGCGTCGGCACCGGCCTGTCATTCGATGACTATGATGCGACAACCGAGATCACCGGTATCGATCTGAGCGCGCCCATGCTCGCCAAGGCGCGCGCCAAGATGGCAACCGGCCGCTATCCATGGGTCAAGGACATCAGGGAGATGGACGCCCATGCCATGACATTTTCTGACGCGACCTTCGACTGTGTCGTCGCACAGTTCGTGATTACGCTGGTCGAGAATCCCGAGCAGGTATTGTCCGAGTGCCACCGCGTGGTGAAGCCGGGCGGCCGCATCATTCTCGTCAATCATCTGTATTCGGAGACTGGTCTGGCAGCCGCCGTCGAGCGCTGGGCCGCCGTGAAGACCCGTTCCCTCGGTCTGCGCCCGGAATTCCCGTTCGCGCGGCTGCAGGCGTGGTCGCAGGCGAATGCTGAATCGATCCTCGTCGAACGCCGCAAGGTGGCGCCGTTCGGCATCTACACATTGGTTACTTTTGAGCGAACCGCGGCGGCGCTGGCGGCGTAAATCGTCATCGCCGTGTCATGCAAATCAGTTAGCTGCTCGACATGGAAAGAGACGTGATGAGTGAAGGCAACGAAAAGCGCTTTCGCACCTTGTTTATCTCCGACGTCCACCTTGGCGCCCGCGGATCGCAGGCTGACCGGCTGCTGGACTTCCTCCGTACCCATGATGCCGATACCATCTATCTCGTCGGCGACATCGTCGATGGCTGGGCGCTGAAATCCGGCTGGCACTGGCCGCAGTCCCATAACGACTTCGTCCAGAAGATGCTGCGCAAGGTGCGCAAGGGCGCCAAGGTCGTTTATATTCCCGGCAATCACGACGAGTTTCTGCGCAGTTATTACGGCACGCATTTCGGCGGTATCGAGGTCGTCGAGACTGCGACGCATGAAGGCGCTGACGGCAAAAAATATCTCGTCATCCATGGCGACATTTTCGACCTTGTGGTGCAGAACGCGCGCTGGCTCGCCCATCTCGGCGACAAGGCCTATGACTTCGCGATCCAGATGAATCGTCTGGTCAATGCGCTGCGCAAATTGTTCGGCTTCCCTTACTGGTCGCTGTCGAAATGGGCCAAGATGAAGGTGAAGAACGCCGTCAACTATATCGGCGCGTTCGAAGAGACGCTGGCCGGTGAAGCGCGACGCCACGGCGCTGACGGTGTGATCTGCGGTCATATCCACTACGCGACGATCCGTGACGAGCACGGCATCCGCTACATGAATTGCGGCGACTGGGTCGAAAGCTGTACGGCGCTGGTCGAACACGAGGATGGCCGCTTCGAGATCATTACCTGGACCGATCCGGTCCGCCGCGGCATGCCGGTGCAGGCGCTCGCACCGGCCAAGGCGGCGTGAAGGATGGCGGCCTGATGCGCATTCTCGTCGCTACCGACGCCTGGCATCCCCAAGTCAACGGTGTCGTGCGCACGCTGACAATGATGGCGGAGGCGGCCAAGGGCTTTGGTGTCGATGTGAGTTTTCTCACGCCGGAATCGTTTCGTACGGTCGGGCTGCCGAGCTACGCTGATTTGCGCGTTGCGATCCCGAGCCGCCGCAAGATTGCGCAACTGATCGACGAGGCGAAGCCCGACAACATCCACATCGCGACCGAAGGCCCGATCGGATTTTCGGTGCGTGCCTATTGCCGCCGCCGGAGCATTCCCTTCACCACCAGTTTCCACACGCGCTTTCCCGAATACATCTCGGCACGTTTTCCGATTCCGGAATCCTGGGTCTGGGCCGGCCTGCGCCGTTTTCATGGCGCGAGCTCCGCGGTGATGGCGGCTACGCCGGCGCTGGCGACCGAGTTACGTGACCGCGGCTTCCGCAATGTCGTGCTGTGGCCGCGCGGCGTCGACGCCAATCTGTTTCATCCGCGCCAGGTCGATCTCGGCAAGCCGAAGCCCATTTTCCTCTCGGTCGGCCGCGTCGCCGTCGAGAAAAATCTCGAAGCCTTCCTCGATCTCGATCTGCCGGGTACCAAGGTTGTGGTCGGCGATGGTCCGGCGCGTACCGCGCTCGAAGCGAAATATCCCGAGGCGCTGTTCACGGGCGCGTTGCAGGGTGAGGCTCTGGCCGTTGCCTATGCCTCAGCCGATGTCTTCGTGTTTCCGAGTAAGACTGACACCTATGGCCTCGTCCTGCTCGAGGCGTTGGCGAGCGGCGTGCCGGTGGCTGCCTTCCCGGTAACGGGTCCGAAGGACGTGATCGGCGCGTCGCCGGTCGGCGTCTTGTCGGATGACTTGCGGCAGGCCTGTCTCAAGGCGCTCGAAATCTCGCCGCGAGATTGTCTCAGCTTTGCCGCAGGCCACACCTGGGAGGCGTCGGCACGCGCTTTCGTCAACAATATCAGCCATGTGCGGGCCGAAATCGCCGCCCGTGCACCGTCCGCAGCGAAGCATCCGCGTTTCGCTGCCTGACATGCTCTTTGCATAGCTTGCCCGCCGGTTGTGCCGCGCGATAAAATGCGCGCATGACAAACACCCCATTGCCGATCACATGCGCCGATATTGATGCCGCCGCGCGCGTCATCGCCCCTTATGCAACGCGTACGCCGTTGCTCCGGTCGCCTGCGCTCGATGCGCTGACCGGCGCGAAAGTGTTCCTGAAGCCGGAAGTGCTGCAGCGAACCGGCTCGTTCAAGTTTCGCGGCGCCTTCAACAAGATTTCCTCGATCCCCGAGGGTGAGCGCGGCAGGGGCGTCGTCGCATTCTCCTCCGGCAATCATGCGCAGGGCGTAGCCGCCGCAGCGCAGATCCTCGGCATGAAGGCGACCATCGTGATGCCGTCTGATGCGCCGGTGTCGAAAGTCGAGCGCACCAGGGGTTATGGCGCCGAAGTCGTGCTCTATGATCGCGACAAGGAAGACCGCGAAGCCATCGCCCGCGACATCGCCGGCAAGAGCGGCGCGACGGTCGTGCCGCCCTATGACGATCCGTTCGTGATGGCCGGGCAGGGCACTGTCGGCCGCGAGATCGCCGAAGACATGGCCGCCTTGGGCATCGTGCCGGACATCGTGTCTGCGCAGGCATCCGGTGGCGGCCTGATCGGCGGCATCGCGACCGCCGTGAAGGCGCGATTCCCCGAGACCTCGATCATCGTCGCAGAGCCCGCGGGCTTTGACGATCACGGCCTCTCATTGCGCGCCGGCAAACGTGTCGCCCATAGCAATGCGGGCCGCACGATCTGCGACGCGCTGATGGCCCTGACGCCCGGCGAAATCACCTTTGCGGTCAACCAGCATCTGCTGTCGGAGGCCGTCACCGCCACTGACGAGGAAGTCGGCAAGGCGATGGCTTTTGCGTTCCGCGAATTGAAGCTGGTGGTCGAGCCCGGCGGGGCCGTGGCGCTGGCTGCGCTGATGCACGGGCGTTTCGACGCGCGCGGCAAGACGGTGGTGATCGTTTTGTCCGGCGGCAATGTCGATGCGGATCTCTACGCCAGGATCATCAACGCCTGATCTGGCGAGAGGCGCTTACGAGAAGAACGCGATCTTCTCAGCCTGCGTCATCTTGCGGATCGGCGCCAGCGGGTCCGATGCCGGCGCGTTCGGATCCGCGATCACGCCGCCAGCGATCAGCGCTGCGCCAAGGGACGGCGCGGCAGCTTCCACCTTAGGCACCAGATCCGGCTGCGGCGGCTCGGGTGCCAGCGCAACCTCTGCAATCTGCGCCAGCGTCATCAGATCGGGATTGAGGGCTTCGGGCTCTGCTGGCTGAACAGCGACAGCTTCAACCTGCATCACCTCAGGCTCAACGTATTGAGGCTCGGCAAGCTGAGGCTCAATAACCTCCGGCTCGCTCAGATCGAGCGCGCCCATCTCTGCGGCGACCATATCGAGGACGGCGAGGTCATGTTCGTCCTCAGCAATCCCTGCCGTTTCAGGCGCCTCCGGGACATCGTCCGCAGCGATAGCCGCGGAGGCCTCGGCCATCGTGGCGGCAAGCTCCGCGGTGGCTTCTGCGACAGGCGCGGCCGTTTCAGCGACGGTCTCTACGACCACCGTCTCTGCAACGGGCGGCTGTACGGAGGCGCGCGGCGGTTCGACGCTTGAGATCGTGACCGTCTCAGCCAGCACTTCGCTCGCCTGCGACTTGAACAACGGCGTCACGGATGCTTCGCGCGCTTCGGCGGCAACGGGCTCGACCTTTTCGGCAGCCGGAGTCGGTTCGGCCTGCGCAACCGTCGCCGCGCTGCCATCGACCATCTGCTCGACCCGCTGCATCAGCAAGTCGTAGCTCGCCAGCACATCCTCACGGCCGTTGCCATTGAGAGCCTGCTGCCCGGCCTCGATAGCCTTGACCTGCGTGTCGAGCAGATCGCAGATCCGCGTGTCGGCGCCGCATTCACGCAGCGTCCAGGCGATCTCGCGAATGATGCGGGTGCCGTTACGGGCGCCGGTCAAAACCTCGTCGGCGTCGACGCGCGGCATCGCCTCTATGGCGCTGGCCTTGGCCTGACGGACGGCAGAACGGATCGCGCCGAGCGCGGCGATCAGGCTGAGCGCCGGCGCCTGCTTTTGGGCGGCGAGATTGGCTTCCAGCCGCGTGACGGCTTCGAGCACCAGGCTGGTATCGGCCGTGCGGTTGCGCTTGGCATATTCGGCGAGAAACCAGCGGCCGCGCGCGGTCTCCATGAAGGCTTCGCGGATCGCGTCATAGTCTGCCTCGCCCGGCAGGGTGGGGCGGGCAGAGATCGGCGACAGGGCAAATGCTTCTTCGGCCATCATGATAACTCGTGGCGCGCACAGGGATGCGCGGTATGTAACCATCTCCACGATCCCGTGGCGAATCGCAGTTCACCTCATGATAGCCGAATCTGCCACCCATAGCGCCCCGCAAATCCGCCGCAAATTCGCGCAGCGGCTGGCGATGTTCTACGGCACGGTGTTCGGCTCCAGCGGCTTCTATCTGCCGTTCTTCCCGGTCTGGCTGAAGGCGATCGGTATCGATCCGACCTGGATCGGCGCCATCCTTGCTGTGCCGTCCATGACGCGCTTCACTACGCTGCCGTTCATCACCGCTTTCGCAGAGCGCCGTCATGCCCTGCGCGAGACGATGATTGTCTGTGCCTTTCTCACCATGATCGGCTTTGCGACAGTAGGCACGCTACGCGAACCGCTCGCTGTGCTCCTGGTGTTCGCGCTGACGGCAGTGGTCTGGACGCCGCTCACGGCGCTGACCGATGGTTATGCGCTAAAAGGTGTGGTGCGCTTCGGCTTCAGTTACGGTCCGCTACGGCTGTGGGGCTCGGCCGCCTTCGTGGTTGGTGCGCTTGCCTGCGGTCTGGTGGTCAACTGGCTCGACGGTGAGCATCTGATCTGGGTGATTGTTGCAGCGATGGTGCTGTCGGCTGTCGTCAGCCTTGGTCTGCAGCCATTGGGCGCGCCGACAGGCGACGGCACGGTGCTCTCGAAGGCAAGCGCATTGCTGCGCGATCCCGGCTTCCTCGCGATCGCGATCTCCGCAGCACTGATCCAGGGCAGCCATGCCGGCTACTACACCTTTGCGTCGATCACCTGGCAGGCGGCTGGGCTCGACGGCCTCACCATCGCTGGTCTATGGACGCTCGGCGTGCTCGCCGAAATCATCCTGTTCGCGGTGTCGCCACGCCTGACATTGGCACCTGCGACCATGGTCATCCTCGGTGGCCTCGGTGCATTGTTGCGCTGGACGCTGACCGCGCAAACGCTTCCGCTCCCGATTCTCGTGGTTGTGCAATTGCTGCACGGCGCGACCTACGGTCTGACGCAACTCGGCACAATGGGCCTGTTGCTGCATCACGTGCCGCCGCACGTCATGGCGCGGGCGCAGGGTTATGTCACCGCCTGCACAGGCCTTGTGATGAGCAGCATGGCGGTTCTGTCAGGCGCGATCTATGCACGTTACGGCGAGGGCGTTTACTACGTGATGGCCGTGCTTGGCCTTGCCGGCGCGACCGTCATATGGTTCGGCCGGCATCGCGCCGGGCAGCCGCCGGACGTTGCGGGCGATCAGCCCCAGAGCGCCGCGTCGGGCGGATAGACCGTGCTTTCGTCATAGCGCAGACCGCCGTCGCGATCTCCGGCGAGCAATAGCGGGCCATCAAGATCGACGAAGCGTGCATATTGCGCAATCAGCATCGCGGGCGCCATCGCCAGCGACGTCGCCACCATGCAGCCGACCATGATGTCGAGATTCATGGCGCGCGCGGCATCGGCCATCGCCAGCGCTTCGGTCAGGCCACCGGCCTTGTCGAGCTTAATATTGATCGCATCATAGCGCCCGCGCAGCGCCTCGAGCGAAGCGAGGCCATGCACGCTCTCGTCGGCGCAGACCATGATCGGCCGATGCACATGCATCAGCGCATCATCCTTGCCTGCCGGCAGCGGCTGCTCAATTAGCGTGACGCCGGCGTTATGGCAGGCATCGAGATTGGCTTTCAGGTTGTCCGGCGTCCACGCCTCATTGGCATCGACGATCAACTCGGATTCCGGTGCGGCCTGGCGCACGGCCTTGATGCGGCTGATGTCGTCGTCACTGCCGAGCTTGATCTTCAGCAGCGGCCGGTAGGCGGCCTTTGCGGTGGCGGAGGCCATCGCCTCGGGTGTACCAAGCGAGATCGTATAGGCGGTGGTGCAGGCGCGCGGTGCCGGCCGCTGCAGCATGTCCCAGACGCGCTGGCCCTGGCTCTTGGCTTCGAGGTCTAGCAGAGCGCAATCCACCGCGTTGCGGGCGGCACCGGCGGGCATGGCCGATTGCAAGGCGTCACGGCCGAGGCCTGCGGCAAATCGGTCCTGCATCGCCAGAATGGCGGCCAGCGTAGCCTCCGGGGTCTCGCCATAGCGCGCATAGGGCACGCATTCGCCGCGGCCAGTTACGCCGCCGCGGCTGATCTCGGCGACCACGACGACGGCCTCGGTCTTGGCGCCGCGGCTGATGGTGAAGGCGCCAGCGATCGGCCATTGCTCGATCCGGGCGGTCATTAGGGCGGGGGCAGCGTCGGATGCGGACAATGCGGCGTCTTTCGGGCTGTGCCGGCAACGGCGGGTAATGACGTGTCTATAAGTTTACGTGATCGCCGTGAACTTGTTTGCGACGCAATGCCGGTGTCTGACAGGGCGGATTAAGGCTATATTAACCATAGCAACGTGTTGGCTTCACTTGGCTTCTCAGAAACGTATTTGGGCGTGTTAATACTTTGTTCATGCACAGACTGAACGCCCGCGGGAGCCTGTTTTGAGCGGCCCGACCTTGGAACAGATCGCGAAAGGCGACGGCTTGGCGCTGTGCGCGGCTGGGTCGTGGACGGCGCGTTTTGCCCCCGCGCTTGAAAAACTCGTCGGCGAGGCCGAAAAGCTGACCGGTAGCCGCCCCAACATCTTCATCGACGTGTCGCAGGTCTCCAAGCTGGATACATTCGGCGCGTGGCTGATCGAGAGGTTGCGTCGGGCGCTGACCAATGGCGGCCACGAGGCGCAGATCGCGGGCCTTTCGGCGAATTACGCGACCCTGGTCGACGAAGTCCGCCGCGTGAAGCCTGCGGTCCCGTTACCGGCAAGCGGTAGCACTCTGACTGCCGTGCTCGATGGCATCGGCCGCAATATCTATGGCATCGGGGAAACCCTCGTCGCGCTGGTCGATATGATTGGCGCCGTGATCGCGGCCTGGTTCCGCGTCTGGCGGCATCCGTCGAAATTCCGGCTCACCTCGGTGGTGCATCACCTGGAGCAGGTGTGCTGGAACGCAGTACCGATCGTGGTCCTGATTACCTTCCTGATCGGCTGCATCGTTGCCCAGCAGGGCCTGTTCCATTTCCGCCGCTTTGGCGCCGACGTCTTCGTGGTCGACATGCTCGGCGTGCTGGTGCTGCGCGAGCTCGGCGTGCTCTTGGTGGCGATCATGGTCGCCGGGCGCTCCGGCAGCGCCTATACCGCCGAGCTTGGTTCCATGAAGATGCGCGAGGAGATCGATGCGCTTCGCACCATGGGCTTCGATGCCATCGAAGTTCTGATCTTGCCGCGCATGGTGGCGCTGGTGCTGGCGCTGCCTATTCTCGCATTTCTCGGTGCGATGGCTGCGCTCTATGGCGGCGGTCTGGTCGCCTGGCTCTATGGGGGCGTCGATCCATCGTCATTCCTGTCGCGGCTGCGCGAGGCGATTTCGATCAACCACTTCATCGTCGGCATGGTGAAAGCGCCTGTGATGGCCATGGTGATCGGCATCGTGGCCTGCGTCGAAGGCCTTGCCGTGCAGGGCAGCGCGGAGTCGCTGGGGCAGCACACAACATCGTCCGTGGTGAAGGGGATCTTCTTTGTGATCGTGATGGATGGCGTGTTCGCGATCTTCTTCGCAACGATCGGGATCTGACGGCCATGACCTCGACGACTGCGACGCCCATTACTGAGACGCCGACGGCTGCCGCCTCCACCTCTGCCGATGCGATCATCAGCGTGCGCGATCTTACCGTGGCATTCGGCAGCCGTCGGGTGCTCGACGGCCTCAACCTGAACGTGGCGCGCGGCGAAATCCTCGGTTTCGTCGGCGCGTCCGGCGCCGGCAAGTCCGTGCTGATGCGCACGATCATTGGCCTCGTGCCGAAAGTTTCCGGCACGATCGAAGTGTTCGGCACCGATCTCGACAAAGGTGACAAGGAACGTCGCGATGTCGAGCGGCGCTGGGGTATCCTGTTTCAGCACGGGGCGCTGTTCTCGTCGCTCAACGTGCGGCAGAACATCCAGTTTCCGGTGCGCGAATATCTCAAGGTCTCGGAACGTCTGCTCGACGAGATCACCATGGCCAAGCTTACCATGGTCGGTCTCAAGCCGGAGGTCGCCGATCGCTATCCGTCGGAACTCTCGGGCGGCATGATCAAGCGCGTGGCGCTGGCGCGGGCGCTCGCGCTCGATCCGGAGATCGTGTTCCTGGACGAGCCAACATCGGGTCTCGATCCGATCGGCGCTGGCGATTTCGACGAATTGGTGCGCACACTGCAGCGAACTTTGGGGCTGACCGTTTTCATGGTAACTCATGATCTCGACAGCCTGCATACAGCCTGCGACCGGATCGCCGTTCTCGGTAATGGCAAGATCATCGCGCAGGGAACGATGGCCGACATGCTGGCCTCGCAGCATCCCTGGCTTCGGGAATATTTCCACGGCAAGCGCGCACGCGCTGTTATCGGCTAGTTGTACTGGAGTTGGTTTGATGGAAACGCGGGCGAACTTCGTCCTGATCGGAATTTTCACGCTGGCGGTGATCGCCGCAGCGTTCGGCTTCGTGTTGTGGTTCCAGAATCTGCATTCGACCACGCAGCGCACGCCGCTGCGCATCATTTTCGAAGGCGCGGCGTCGGGCCTGCGCAACGGCGGCAATGTCAACTTCAATGGTATCAGGGTCGGCGAGGTCGTCTCTGTGAAGCTCGACAATCCCAAGCGCGTCGTTGCGCTGGCGATGGTCGAGAACATCGCGCCCATTCGCAAGGACACGCAGGTCGGTCTGGAATTTCAGGGGCTCACGGGTGTAGCGGCGGTCGCGCTGAAGGGCGGCGATGAAGCTGCGCCCGCGGTCCCGCTGGACACCGACGGCGTGCCGGTCCTGACGGCCGATCCGGAGCTGTTGCGGGATATCTCTGAATCGATCCGGGCAACGCTGAACAACGTCAATCGTCTGGTCGCCGACAATCAGGATACTCTCAAGGGCGCCATGAAGAATGTCGAAACCTTCACGGCGACGCTGGCGAAAAATTCGGAAGTAATCGACGGCATCATGCTGAAGATCGACAGCGTGATGGGCAAAGCCGATGGTGTCATGGGCAAGGCCGACAGCGTTGTTGCGCGAACCGACAATATCCTGCTCGGCCTTGATGCGCTCGCGGGGGGCAAGGACGGCGGTGAGCTGACTGCGGCCGTGAAGTCGTTCCATGAGCTGACCGAGAACCTCGACAAGCGTTCCGGCGCATTGATGCTCGATGGTCGCCGTACCCTCGCTGATATCAGCCGCGCGGTGAACAATCTTGACCGCAACCCAACGCGCCTGTTGTTTGGCGCCAGCAGCGGCACACCCGCGGCTGCGCCTGCACCGGCGGCGCCTCCGGCATCTGTCGCTCCGCCGCGTCGTCGCCAGCAGGCTCAATAGACACCAGTCCCGATATACATGGAGAGCGCTGATGGAGACCCAAGATAGCTTCACCATCAGCAATGGCCGCGTCACGGCGACGATCAAGGCCGCTGGTGCCGAACTCTGCTCATTGAAGGATGCGCATGGGCATGAAGTGCTCTGGCAGGCCGGTGAGGAATGGCCTCGCCACGCGCCGCTGCTGTTTCCGATCGTCGGCAAGCTAAAGGACGATGTGCTGCGCCATCGTGGCCAGGTCTATGCAATGACCCAACACGGTTTTGCGCGCGACCAGCGCTTCAGCTGGACCGGGCAGGGACCTGCGTCCTGCGCGCTGTCGCTGGCAGACAATGACGCCAGCCGGGCGAAATATCCGTTCGCGTTCCGGCTTGACGTCACCTATGTGATCGAGGGCGATGAACTGGTGATCGGTTATGCCGTCACCAATACTGGCGACGAGATGCTGCCGGCCTCGATCGGTGCGCATCCGGCATTTCACTGGCCGCTGACGGATGGCGCCGACAAGCGCGCGCATACGATCATCTTCTCCGATGCTGAACCGGCGCCGATCAGACGGCTCGAGGGTGGACTGTTGCTGAGGGAGCCGGAACCGTCGCCGGTACAGGGCGGCGCACTGGCGTTGTCGGAATCGCTGTTCGTTAAGGATGCGATGATCTTCGATCATCTCGCCAGCAGGTCGCTGAGTTATAGCGCGCCTGGCGGACCGACGATCACCTTCGCCTGGGAAGGCTTTCGCGAACTTGGCATCTGGTCGAAACCATCCGGGGCTGCATTCCTCTGCATCGAACCGTGGTACGGCTATGCCAGCCCGGTGGATTTTGACGGCGAGTTCGCCGACAAGCCGGGCGTAATGCATATCGCGGTGGGCGAGACGCGCAGCTTCACCCAACGCATCGGGTTCGCATGAGGTAACTGTCGCGGCCCGTGATCCAGCAGACCGCTGCATCGAGGAGGTCCGTCATGTCGAGAACTGCGTCCTGTTCGTGCGGTCAGCTGTCCATCGTGCTCGAAGGCGAGCCGAGGGGCGTCGGTATATGCCACTGTTTCGCCTGCCAGCGCCGGACCGGCAGCGTCTTTGCAGCGCTCGCGGGGTTCGGGCCAAGTTACAATGTGAGCGGCATCGCGACTGAATATGTCCGCACAGGAGATCAGGGAGCGCGCTTCCGATTCCGGTTCTGCCCGGTCTGCGGCACCAATCTCTTCCACACCGAAGAAGGATATGAAGCGCGTTCCGTAGCTGTGGCGGTCGGCTGCTTTGCTGATCCGGATTTTCCGCCTCCGGAGATCTCCGTCTATCATTGCCGGCGGCATGCCTGGGTGTCCTTGCCGTTCGGCGTCAACATTCACGACAAGGATCCCGCGTGATGACGGCACCGGCCTGGCCCCGCGTATAGCGCTCCGGCACAACAGCAGGCTCAACAAAAAAGCGGAGGCATCGCTGCCTCCGCTTTTCGCATTCGTATTTAATCTTGCTTAGCCCAGCCGACCCGCTGCATGCGCGAGCAGGGTGTAGACCAGACCCGTTTCCGAGGTCAGATGGCTGCGCAGCGCTGCCGGGCCGCGTTCATCGCGGGCGACTTCGTCGAGGAGGCGTTCGAACTCGGTGATGTAGCGATCCACCGTACCCTTGAAGTTGCGGTCCGACCGATACTTGCGGGCGACCTCATCGAAAGCCTTCTGGCCGGCCGGCGTATAGAGCCGCTTGCTGAAGGCCTTGCTCTCGCCGCGCTGATAGCGATCCCACATTTCGGCAGCCAGTGTCCGATCCATCAGGCGGCCGATATCGAGCGACAGTGACTCCAGCGGATTGGCCGAGGCTGCAGGCTGCTGCGGAGTCGGCGCGCGGCGCGGCGGCGTGCGATCTTCCTCGACGTGATCGGCGCGGCCGAGCAGATCCGACAGCCAGCCGTCACGACCCTGGTCGGAGTTGGCCGGAGCGACCGACGGCGCTTCGGTGCGACGCGGCGCAGGGCCACCGATATCGGGCATCGGCAAGTTCGTTGCGCTACGGGCAGGCGGCTCCTCGCGGCGTGGGGCCGGACGCGGAGCCTCGTGGCGCGCTTCGCTACGGCTGCTGGCGATCGCCATCGCCGGCTCCTCGTCACGCTGCACGCTGGTGGTGCGGCTGGTCGAGACCACGTCGAGGCCGCGGCCGTGGCGGGCAACGATGCGGTTCAGCTCGGCGAGCGCCTCGATCTGGTCGACGATCACCTTGCGCATCTGCGCAGTACTCTCGGCGGCTTCCTGCGGCATGTCGAGAACGCCACGGCGCAGTTCGGTGCGGGTGCTCTCGAGCTCATTGTGCATTTCGGCAGCCATCTGCTTCATGCTGGCGACCATCGACGAGAACTTGTCGGCCGACTGCTTGAACATGGCATCGGCTTCCTGCGTGCCCTGCTGGTAGATCTCGCTCATGGCTTGCGTTGTCGCGCGGCGTTCTTCTTCCGCGGCGGTGCGGACGGCTTCGAACTGCCGGCTGATCGCAGCCGAGCCCTGACCGGCGGTCTCTGCGACGACGCGGGCGATGTCGCGGGCACGCTCTTCAGCGGCTGCCAGCGATTCATCGAGCAGGCCGGTGAAGCGGGTGAGGCGCTGATCGAGATCGGTGGTGCGCAGATCGATGGTGGTGACCAGCGATTCCAGCGCCGCCTTGCGTTCGCCGACCGACGACATCGTGGTGCGGTTGCTCTGTTCGACCAGAGCCGCGGCATCCACGAGGGCATGGCCATGGGTTTCGAACTGGCCCGAGAGTGAGCCGAGATCTTCCAGGGCCTTGGAGGTCTTGGAGGTGAACACGGTGAGCTGTTCTTCCAGCGTCTGGGTAGCCAGGCCGTTGCGCGACGTCACGTCGTTCATGGTGGACACGAAGTCCGCCACGCGGGTGACCAGAGCGCGCTCCAGCGAGTTGAGATTGTCGTGGGCGCCGGTGAGGACTTCCTGCAGCAGGATGTTGCCTTCACGCAGGCGTTCGAACAGCGCCACGGTATCGGTGCGCAGGATCTTGCTGGTTTCCTGCATCTCCGTGACCGCAGTGATCGAGACCTGACGCGACTGCTCGATGGCGGTGCGCGAGCTCTGCTCGAGATCCTTCAGCGACTTGTTGACCGCACCGGTGGCGAGTTCGCCAGCCGTGGTGATGGCGCGAGCCACGTCCGTGCTGTTGGTGACCATGGTCTGCGAGAAGGTCTGGCCGCGGCTCTCGATCGCCTTGAGCGCGTCGGCGGTGACGCGATCGATATCGACCGTGAGCTGATTGGCCTTGGCGCCCAGGGCATCGACCAGCGAACCGCGCTTGGCATCGACCATCTGCGACAGACGGTCGGTCTGCTGCTGCACATAGGTGACGATTTCGTCGGTCTTGCCGGTCATCGTGGTGCCGAAGCTGCCCGAAGCGGCGAACACCGACCGCTCGATCTCCGACGAGGTGATCTTGATCTTGGTGGTGATCTCGTTCGAGGCGGCGACCAGCGAGTTGTGCGCATTCTGCGCACTGGTCTGGATGTTGTCGGTGGTGTTGGCAGTGACGTTCGAGAGCGAACGCTCGATGTCGGCGGAGATCACCTTGATCTGGTTCGCGGCATCCGCCGAGGAGGTTGCCAGCGAGGTCTGCACTTCGCGAGCACTCGAGAGAATCGCAGCCGCCGTGTCGGCGCCGACCGCGGTGAGTGTGCGCTGCACGTCGATGGAGAGCGACTTCACGTGGCTTGATGCCTCGGAAGACGCTGTGACCAGCGTGCTCTGGGCTTCGCGGGCGCCGGCGACGATCGACTCAGCAGTTGCGGTGCCGGCGGTGGTCAGGCTGCGCTCCATGTCGGCCGCGAGGTTGCGGACATGGTTCGATGCTTCGGTCGAGGCGTCGATCAGCGAGGACTGGACGTTGCGCGTGCTGGCCAGGATCGAGTCCGCGCTGGCGGTGCCGGCGGCGATCAGTGTGCGCTCCACATCGGCCGCAAGGGTGCGGACCTGCTGCGAGGCGTCGGTCGATGCGGCGACCAGCGTGCTCTGCGCGGCGCGGGCGCCGGACAGGACCGAGTCGGCCGTCGCCGTGCCGGCGGCAGTGAGCGTGCGTTCGATATCGGCCGAGAGCGACTGGATCTGGCTGGCGACTTCCGAAGAGGTGGCGACCAGGGTCGACTGGGCGTCGCGGGCACCTGAGAGCATCGAGGCCGCCGTGGCGGAGCCGGCGGCGGTGAGGGTGCGTTCGACATCGGCCGACAGTGACTTCACCTGCAGCGAGGCTTCCGAAGACGCATTGACCAGCGTGGCCTGCGCATCGCGGGCACTGTTGACGATGGCCGTGGCGGCAGTGGTGCCGACAGCGGTCAGCGAGCTCTCGATATCGGACGCCGTCAGCTTCAGCTGCGCGCCGACATCGGTCGAGACCGACACGAGGGATTCCTGTGCGGCGCGGGCGCCGGCCTGAATGGTCTCGCTGGTATTGACCATGAGATGCGTGAGCGAACGCTCGGCGTCCTCGACATTGGTCTTGATGCCGATCGAGAGTTCTTCGGCGCGGGCCATGAGCGAGTCGCTGGCCGTGCGGCCGGAGGTTTCGATACGACCGGCAACGGCTTCGATGCGCGAGCCGAGCAGTTCCTCGAACTGTTCGACGCGGGATTCGATCCCGCCGGCAACAATGCCGATACGACCTTCCATGCCTTCGTGGATCGTCTGGAAGCGCGCAGTGATAGTATCCGCGAACAGCGTGCTGCGGCTGTCGATGGCATCGGTGACGTTGTTGATGCGGCTGTCGATGGCCGTGATCGCCTGCGTCGTGCCTTCGGTGAGCGAGCTCGTGAAGTAGGAAAGGCGGTCGTCGATCGAGTGGATCGCCTGCACGGCGCCTTCCGTGAGCGCGGTGGTCAGGTGGGTCAGGCGGTCGTCGACCGAGCTGACTGCGAGGTTCGCGCCTTCGGTCAGGGCGGTGGTCAGATGCGTCAGGCGCGAATCGACCGACTGGACGGCTTGGTTGGCACCTTCCGAGAGCGTCGATGCGAGGTTTTCAAGACGCGTATCGATGGTCGCGGTGACCGACTGCGCCCGAGCGTCAAACGTTTCTTCAAGGCTCTTGAGACGTCCATCGACGGTCTCGTCGAACGACTTGATCCTGCTGTCGAGCGACGCATCGAGATTGACGACGCGGCCTTCGAATTTGGTCTCGAATTCTGCGAGGCGGGTGTCGAGCGACGACGTGATGCCGCCGACATTGGACGCGACGCGGGTGTCGAAATTATCGACATAGGTCTTCAGCGTTTCCGAGATGTCCTGCGTGCGCTGACCCAGGCGATCGACGACTTCGCCGCCGAAGGTCTTCACGGTGCGGTCGAATTCCGAGATGTGCTTGGTGATCAGTGCGCCCAGCGTGCCGCTGTCGCGCGAGAAGCGCTCGGCCAGCTCGCTGCCCTGTTCCTTCACCAGTTCGTCGAAGGCGTTCATCTGCAGGCTGAGGGTGTCGTGCGCGGTTTCGGTCTGGCTCGCGACCTTGGCGACCAGTGCGTTGACGGTGGCGTCGAGGGACTCGCCCGCCTTGTCGCCTGACGTGAGGATCTGGTTGGCCAAGCGGTTGCCGGCATCGTCGATCTTGCTGACGAGGTCGCCGCTACGCAGCTCAAGCTCGAGCAGCAGACTATCGCTGGAATTCTTCAGCGAGTCGTGGACCTGCTCGGTGCGGTCCGACACGCGGTCGACAATCGTGGACGAACGCTGTTCGAATTCGCTGGTGATGCGGTCGATACGCTCGTTGAGCATTTCGTGGACGCGGTCGGCGAGATCGACGAATTCGTCGTGCACGTGGCCGGTCTTGAAGTTGAGGCTCGTCGTCAGACGCTCGCTGGCGTCGAGCACCGCGCGGGTGGTCTCGGCACTGGCCTCTTCGAGGCGGTCGAGCAGGTCGCCGCCACGCTCGCCGAGCGCGAGGATCATGTTGTCGCCCGCATTGCCGAGCGCACGAGTGATGTGTTCACCGCGCTCTTCGAGGGCGCCGGTGATGCTCTTGGCGACTTCGTCGACGCGCGATGCGATGGCGTCCGAAATCAGCGCGATGTCGTGGCGGAGATCGATCTGCACGCCTGAAATGGCGGAGCGAACCTGCTCGGCCTGACCGACCAGGTTGTCGCGCTGATGCGCGATGTCCTGCAGCAGTGCGCGGATGCGGACTTCGTTGTCAGAGTAAGCGCGCTCGAGCGCGGAAACTTCGTTGGCGACGAGGGTTTCGAGTTCGCCGGCACGCGCAATCGCGCGCTCGACGCCGTCGCCCATCGCGGCGACTTCGCGGCGGATCGCCTGGCCGACCGTGACCATCGAGTCGCTGGCGGTGCTTTCGGGCTCGGAGAAGCGGATCGCAACCTGTGCCATCGACTGGGCGATCAGGCGCATTTCCTGGCCGCGCCAGGCAAGACTGGCGAGGAAGTAAAACAGCAAAATCGGGGCGAACAGCAGCGCAGCAAGGCCAGCCAGCGCCAGCGTGCCGCCGGAGCCCTGACCGATCAGGGCCTGCAGCGACGGCAGGAACGCAACAGTCAACAGGCCTGCGCCGACGATCCACAAGCCGGCGAACAGGGTGGCGAGCGTATAGACGTTGCGGGCGGGGCGGTTCTTCTGCAGCGCCTGCAGGATCTGGCCGATGGTTTCGCGGTCATCGTTCGCGGGACGGCGCGCAAAGCGCTGATCGTCCTGCGGCTCGAAGCTCGGGCGATCATTGGCGATGCGTGCGTCGAAGGCGTTGTCGTCGAGGTCGACGGGGGAAGATGGATTGGTGGGAGCGTTGTCGGCACGGATCGCGGGTTGATCGCGATCGACATGCGCGGGGTCACTGATGTTGAGTGCTTCCTGGATGGCAGAGAGCGCGACTTCGGTCGGATCCTTGGCCTTTTTGGTGTTGTTTGCCATGCTCGTTCCACGCCCCCTGATTACGCAACTGACAGAAGTCCCCACGATTCGTTCCCGCCTGCAGCATGGCGACTGGCCATGTGCACCCCGCGGGACGAATTTCGGACTGCCGGTCGCTCGGCTTGTCCGCTACTTCCGCAAACATCCTATTGGCTTGGTCGCGCGAATGAAATGGTTCTGGTTAAGACATTCTTAATGATAGTTAACGGCTTCCCCCGGTAACTTCTTGTAGCGCCTCAAATAAACGGAATGGCCCCTCAATCGTGGCGAGTTTGCGTCAAAACTGCGTCAACCCGGCGGATTGTACCTAGAACGTTCCGTTAACCAATTCCGTGTTTGGCTGCAAAAAATCGCAGCCGGATCGTTCGGTTGGCGGGAATTTGGGCCATCATCAATGCCGCTTCACCTCGAACGGGTTCAATGGATGCCGTCACCGCCGCTGGTTCCCGATGACGGACCGATCGATTTCCCCCACCTTCAACGTATGACGATGGGCGATAGCAGCCTGGAACGTGAAGTTCTGGCGATGTTCGCGGCCCAGTCGAGCGAGTTGATCGAGAAGATCGTCAAAATGCCGGCGGATGCGGCTGAACTCACGCACAAGCTGAAGGGCTCCGCGCAGGCGGTCGGCGCGTTCCGCATCACGGAAGCCGCCGAATGGCTGGAAACGACGCTGCGCGACAGCAGCGATACCGCGGAGGCCCTGATGACGCTCACCGACGCCGTTCTCGAGGCGCGGGCGGAGATCGACGTCCTTCTGAAACGGTCCTGATCCCCAAGGGATCAGCTTTGATCCCAAAGGGACCGTTTTTAATCCCCCAAAGGGGTCATGCTTGGCCCTGCTTTTCTAGATGACGGTTTTGCTGCGGAGCGCTGGCGCGATCCGGATCGACCCGTTATAGGACAGCCGGTATCTTCCTTTCGGCAGCGCGAGCATCATGGCCAAGATAAACTTTGTCGATCACTCCGGTGAGACCCGCAGCATTGACGCCGAGATCGGCTCCACGGTGATGGAGGCGGCCATTCGCAATGCCATCCCGGGTATCGAAGCCGAATGTGGCGGCGCCTGCGCCTGCGCCACCTGCCACGTCTATGTCGACGAAGCCTGGCAGGAGCGCGTCGGTGCGCCGACGCCGATGGAAGAGGACATGCTGGACTTCGGTTACGACATCAAGCCGAACTCCCGGCTGTCGTGCCAGATCAAGATCACCGATGCACTCGATGGGCTTGTCGTGATCACGCCGGAACGCCAGGCCTGAGCTTCCCAAGACTTGTTATTTACTGCGCGTTCAAGCCGTGCAGCATCCATGGCTGAAACCGTTCGATGACCTCGGGCGGGATCGGCGTCGGCTGGCGGTTGGTGAGGCCGACCATCACGGTCGTTGCAATCGCCGAGGCCATGCACTTGCCTTCCGAAAACACCACCTGCGAATAGGTCACCGAGGTCCGGCCGATCTTGGTGACGCCGAGCCCGAGTTCGATCTTGCCGGGCCAGTGCAATTCGGCGCGAAAGTGAATATCGAGCCGCGCTAGCACCCAGCTTTGCCCCGGCGCGATCAGCCCGCATGCCGGGTCCCGCATCAGCAACACGCGGCTGGTTTCGAAATAGCTCGAATACACCGCGTTGTTGACGTGGTTGTTCGGATCGAGATCCGCAAAGCGCACATTGTCCGACAGGCGATAGGGATAGTCGTCGAGGACGGGCGCCGGGGCGCGGGCAGGAACGTTCACGAAATTGATCTCCAGCAATGCTTGGCAGCTTTGCGCCTGTTACAGCGCAGTTGCACAGCCCAGGCAAGGGCGGGACACATGCTGATTTCAGGCCGAGCCGCTGTGGCTTTCCCCGTGTGGCGCCGCTAGGCTGGACGCAATTGCCGGATGGCGCCGGGCTCTGCGATCTCGCAGGGCTGGTTCAACCGAGAAAAAACACTATGGGCGAAACGATCAAGACGGACGTGCTGATCATCGGCGCCGGCCCCTGCGGACTGTTCGCCGTTTTTGAACTTGGTCTGCTCGATATGAAGGTCCACCTCGTCGATATCTTGGACAAGATCGGTGGCCAATGCGCCGAGCTCTATCCAGAAAAACCGATCTACGACATTCCTGCGATTCCGCTGGTCACCGGTCAGGGGCTGACCGAAGCACTGCTGGAGCAGATCAAGCCGTTCCATCCGACCTTTCATCTGAATGAAATGATCGAGACCATCGAGAAGATCGGCGATCCCTTGTTTCGTGTCACGACGGATGCCGGCCAGGTGTTCGAAACCAAGGTGGTGGTGATCTCCGCCGGTGGGGGCTCGTTCCAGCCCAAGCGTCCGCCGGTGCCGGGCATCGAGGCCTATGAAGGCACGTCGGTGTTCTACGCGGTGCGCAAGATGGAGCAATTCCGCGACAAGGATCTGCTGATTGTCGGCGGCGGCGATAGTGCACTGGACTGGACGCTCAACCTGCATTCGGTCGCGCGGCGCGTCACGCTCTTGCATCGGCGCGATGATTTTCGTGCTGCGCCTCACAGTGTCGAGCAGATGCGCAAGCTCGTGGCAGCCGGTCAGATGGACCTGCAGATCGGTCAGGTCACAGCGCTCGAAGGCGAGGGAGGCCATCTCACTGGGGCTGTCATCAAGGGCAATGACAACGAAAGTGTCCGGATCGACTGCAATACGATCCTGCCGTTCTTCGGCCTGACCATGAAGCTCGGTCCGGTCGCCAATTGGGGCGTCACGCTGGAGAACAACCTGATCCCGGTGGAGACGGCGTCGTTCGAGACCAATGTGCCCGGCATCTTCGCCATTGGAGATATCAATACGTATCCCGGCAAGCTGAAGCTCATCCTGTCCGGCTTCCACGAGGGCGCGCTGATGGCGCAGAAGGCGTATCACTACGTCTATCCGGACAAGCGGCTGGTGTTTCAATACACGACGTCCTCCTCCAGCCTGCAGAAGAAGCTCGGCGTTAACTAACTTCGGGTAGTTTTTGGAATCATCTTGTATGACGAAGATGCAAAGGCGGTTCGGATCGCCGGTAACCGCGTCGGGTTCGGTGGGGCAGCTTGTGGCAAAGCTGTGGCCGCTGACACAATCGGACATCCGGCGCGCGATCGGCAATCTTGCAAAAGCCATCAACCGCAGTCACTCTCTCGTCGCGGAAGATTGATAGTCTATGCAATCGGATCGAGTGCGGATACTCGGCGGATGCCTGGACGACGAATTGCACTGGGGAAGGCGATGGCACAACTTCGATCCCGACGTCTGGCGCTCACAGTCGCTTCAGGTCTGGCCGCATGCGCGATGTTTGCCGGCCCTCTACACGCCGCTGAGCCGACTGCTGCCGGGCTTTGGCAGAAGGTTGAGAATAACAAGCCTGTCGTCTGGGTTCTGGTGGTTGACCATGGCGGCGGCGTATTCGAAGGCGCGATCGCCAAGACGTTTCCGAGCCCCGATGACAAGCCGGGCGACGACTTCTGCGGCAAGTGCGTCGATGACCGGAAGGGCCAGCCAGTGCTGGGCATCTCCTTCATCCGCAACATGCAGCAGCAGGGACTGAAATACGAGAACGGCAACATTCTCGATCCGCGCGACGGCAAGGTCTACAAGGCCAAGATGAGCGTCAGTGCCGATGGTCGGGCGCTCACCGTGCGTGGCTATTGGGGCATTGCGCTGCTCGGCAAGGACGAGACTTGGTACCGTCTGCCCGATACCGAAATGGCTTCGCTCGATCCAACCGTGATCGCGAAATATGTGCCGACCCTCGCGGCAGCAGCCGTGAAGCCGCCAACCGTCGGTAATGCCGCCGCGAAGGCCCCCGTCGCGCCGATGAAGAAGGCCAGCAACGTGACCCCGGGTAGCAACGTCGCGCGCTGATCGCCGCCAACTTGCTTGTGGCTCCCCCACAAGCGAAGACTGTCCAACACCCCGCATTCTGGAAGCCGACGCCATGGCGCGTCGGCCATTTCGCTGCCAATTCAATCGTGGCGCGCCAGCTTCCAACGTTGCTTATCGGCTCTCTCCGGACGTCGTTCATTTGAATACCGGATCATAGAAATATGATTCCACGTCTGTTCTTCGCGGCCCGTCGATCGATATCGTGCATCGATTCAATGACAATGGCTGCTGAAGGAGCCCATCACGATGATCGTTGCGCATTACGAGCATCGCTTGCCCGCCGACTATGATCTCGGCTTGATCCGCTCACGCGCACAGGAGCGTGGGCCGCTCTGGGATGCAAAGCCGGAGCTTTATTTCAAGGGATTTCTCTTGCGAGAGAGCGGGCGCTTCGGTGCAACGACGTCTAGCTATTCCTCGCTTTATCTGTGGGGGCACGACGAGGCGTTTCGCGATTTTCTCGTGAGCGGCGGTTACAAGCTCGTCGTCGATATGTTCGGTCGGGCGCGGATCGAAACACGCGTTGCCCTCGATGCCCGCAAGGGGCGTAGCCGGAAAGCTCGCTTCGCCTATCGGCAAGATATCGCCATACCGCCCGACGCCGATCTTGAAACAACGATAAGAGGGGAGATCGAGCGCAACGCGGATCTCTCGGTTCGCGCCGGAATTGTTGCAGCCGTGATCGGATTGGATGCCGAGAAGTGGGTCTTCACCCGCGTCCTGCTCTCGGAGAATGAATGCACCGATACTGGCGCTTGCTACCAGATCCTGCATCTGGCGCAGCCGCTGCTGGATCGCCTTCCATACGCTACCTAGCTCGTATGCGCGCGGTGTTCGCGGAACGCAGCCGCGAGGGTTCGCAGCGCTTGGCGAGACTGCATATCCGACAGTGTCGAGAGAAGTACGATTTCCGACGACGCCAGCGGTGGCAGGCCAAACTTCTGGCTGACTTCGATGGTGCCGGCCGGTGCAAGCCGGCAGGAGAAAACCGCCGTGGCGAGGCCGGCCGAGACAGCGTCCGACACGACTGAAGAGCCGCCACCGAGAAACACCTCCGTCCATGCGATGCCGGCCGCGTCCAGCGCATGAATGGCAACGTCGTGCACGCCACATACTGGCGTTAGCGCCGCCAGTCGCAATGCCTCGCCCGGCCGGTGCACAAAGCCTGGTGCTGCGAACCAGCCGAAATGCTCGGGTGCAAGCACTTCGCCGTCGCGTCGGTCATCCTCACGCCGGACGATGGCCGCATCGATTTCGCCGCGGTCGAATGCGTCCAGCAAATTGCGTGAATTATCGAGGCGAACCTCGATCGTGAGCGTGGGGTCATGGGCATTCAGGCGAGCCAGCAGCGTCGGAACCTCCGGCCCGGCCACATGGGCCGCAATGCCGAGTGCGAAACGGCGACGGGTCGCAGACAACGCTGCGACAGCGCGATCATGCGCGGCCAGGAAGTCGCGGGCTGAATCGACGAATAGCGCGCCTTGCGCCGAGAGGCGCACCATTCGCGGGGTTCGTTCGATCAATTTATGGCCGAGGCGGTCTTCCAGCCGCTTCAGCTTCACGCTGATCGCGCCTTGCGTCGTGCCGAGCGCTTCCGCCGCGCGGGTGAAGCTCTGAAGATTGGCGATGGTCACGAATGCCTGCACGGCATCCACGTCCAGGGCGCTCATTTGAATTATCCAGATTTGTTGTCTCTGAAATAATCAATCATCCAATTCTGAAATGGTCAACCTCTGCCTATGTTGCGTTCATCACAACGCGGACCGGGTGGACCTCGTCCTCTGTCGTCGGGCTTCACTGTGGCGCGTTATTATCCCGAAAGGCTCCCATGCTCTCCGAATCGACACGACAAAGCACATTGGCTTTGGCGGCTGCCTGTCTCACCTCCCTGATGTTCGGTCTGGAGATTTCCAGCATTCCCGCGGTCCTGCCAACACTGGAGCGGGTGCTTCATGCCGATTTCAAACAGCTCCAATGGGTCATGAATGCATATACGATCGCGGTGACGACGGTGCTGATGGCAACCGGCACGCTCGCGGATCGCTATGGGCGCAAGTGCGTCTATCTGATTGCGATCGTCGCGTTTGCCGCTGCATCGCTGCTTTGCGGCCTGACCGAAAATATATTGGTGCTGATCGTTGCCAGATTTCTCCAGGGCATGAGCGGCGGGGCGATGCTGATCTGCCAGGTCGCGGTGCTATCCCATCAATTTCCGGAAGGGCGGCAACGCGCCGTTGCATTCGGCTGGTGGGGGATCATCTTTGGCATCGGTCTGGGCTTCGGCCCGATCATCGGTGGTGCGATCGTGGCTTTGTCGAGCTGGGAATGGGCCTTCCTCATCCATGTCCCGCTTGCCGTGATCGCCCTGATCCTCGCCGGGAGCGGAGTTCGCGAGTCGCGCGATCCGGAGGCCAGCAGCCTTGATCTTGCAGGGATCATCACGCTCTCGCTTGCAGTCTTCTGCCTCGCATTCTTCATTACGCAAGGCCCGGATATCGGCTTCGACAGCAGGACGGCGTTTGCGGTCGTCGGCGTGTTCGCTGCAAGCCTGATCGGCTTTGTCTTCGCCGAGCGTTTCAGCCCGAGGCCGATGTTCGACTTCACCGTCTTTCGGATCCGTAATTTTTCCGGCGCGCTGGTCGGCTCGATGGCCATGAACTTCAGCTTCTGGCCGTTCATGATCTATCTGCCGATCTATTTCCAGGCAGGGTTAGGTTATAGCAGCGTCGGCGCCGGACTGTCGCTTCTGGCCTATACGTTGCCGACGCTGGTCGTGCCGCCGGTGGCCGAACGGCTCGTGCTACGTTTCCATCCGGGTCTGGTCATCCCGCTCGGCCTGTTCACGATCGGAGCGGGGTTCTTCGCCATGAAGATCGGCAGCTCGGTCGCGCATGCGAGCTGGCTGACGATGCTGCCGGGATGCGTCCTTGCCGGCATCGGATTGGGGCTGACCAATACGCCCGTGACCAACACGACGACCGGATCAGTGCCGCAGGAACGCGCGGGCATGGCGTCAGGCATCGATATGAGCGCCCGCATGATTGCGCTTGCCATCAACATCGCGCTCATGGGCCTCATTCTCGTCGAGGGAGTTCGTGCGTCTTTGAAGGCCGCGCTACCAAGCGGTACCAGTGTCGAGCTCTTACGCTCGCTGGCAGAGAGCGTCGCCGCCGGCACGGCGCTCGCGTCCGAATACAATCCCGGCGGAGCCGTCATTCAAGACGCCCTGACCCAAGGGTTCGGCTGGGTCATGCTCTATGGCGGAATGAGCGTGTGGATTCTCGCGGGCATCAGCTTTGTTGTCTTCGGCCATGGACTGCCGAGACGCGCGCCACATGGTCAAAGCTGTGTCGAAGGCGACGGTCGGGCGTAGTCCGGACCGCTTCGCTTCTGCCGGGACCGCGATGGATAGCTGAGCTGATCGTCCTATCGGGCGGCTGGCTGCAGCACCATCGGTGCCAGCGGCTCCTGCGTGACATCAGCTTCCGCGCCCAGCCGCAATACGCTCGCCGCTGCCGGCACGACGGCATCGGCCATTGCTGCATGACCTTCGCCGGTGGGATGGATCGCGCCGCCATAAACGGCCGAGAGAATGCCCCAGGTCGCATCGTGGATATCGGCCGGCTGGATCGCCGCCGAATAGCCCTGCGGATAGGTCATCGCCGCGAAGTAGCTGTCATTGGCGTCGCGGATCCAGCGGCCACGCGGCAAATAGGGGCGGAATTCGCTGGCGCCGCGACCGCACACCATCGGCTGCGCCGCCGCTTCGACGAGACTGCTCTCGAAGCTGTCGCCCTTGGGCGAGAAGCAGGCGCGATCGAATTCGGGATCGGATGCGGAGCGTGCGCAGAAGCCGTGATTGGCGAAACTCGCCTGATGTTGATCGACGAAGGTCATGCGGTCGGCTTCGGGATTGCGGCACAGTACGCCGCCCTGGCACAGCGCGATGGACTTCAGTTGCGGCAGGAATTCGGACTCGACGAAATTCGCGACATTGGCCAGCCGCTGCGGATCGGCTGAGAATGACGGATGCACGTCGAAGCCGGCCGGGCCGCCGGGGCAGGGTGCGCCATTGGCGAAAGTCGGGTTGGCGTAAGCGGCAAACACCACGCGCGACATGTCTCCGCCGAGCAGCGGCTTCAGGGCTTCCCGCACCTTGCCGAAGCTGGAGGGCAGTTCGCGGACCAGCGCGCTGCGGGAGTCCTCGACCGAGCCAAGAATGCCGCCGCGCTTGAACAGCGCACGTTCGGTGGCGTTCTCGACGATGACGTCGGCAACGAGCCCGGAGAAGTTGATGTCGTTGGCGCCGATCGACAGCAGCACGAGATCGAGCCGGCGTGCCGGCTGACGGCGCTTGGCGGCAGTGATGGCTTCGCGCAGTTCGGCGATCTGCGCGTTGACGCTGCCCGCACAGGTGCTCGCATTCTTCGTGGTGAGGCACTCACGCGCGCGCTGTCCACCCAGCAATCCGTCGGCGATGGTCGCGCCCGAACAGGCCAGCGGCAGATAGGTGACGGCGACGTGCGGATACTGCACGGCAAGCGCCAGCGCGGCGCGGGTCTGGTAGCTATAGAGCGAACGGTGGCACGCGGCGTTGAACCACTGCGCGCCCGCGCGCTGCCAGGCCTGCAGCGACTCATAGGAGTCGCAGGAACGGCCACCTTTGAAGCCGGCACGGCTCGGCCGATAGAACTGCCCGCTGGGGCCGCCGAGATAAGAGCGGAAGCAGAAACCGTCATCGGACAGCGCAACCGGACGATCCGGATTGCCTTCACCCGACGCAATGGAATCGCCGAGGCCCGCAATCAGGATGTCGCGCACGGCGATGTCGGCGCTGACCCGCACAGGAGCCTCGGCGCCGCTGGTAACCTCCACAGTCGCGACCGTGCGGCGACCATAGATGGCGCGGAAATTGATCGACTCGGCGCAGTCGAGGGTGGATTGACGCGGGCCTTCGCCGTCCTCGAAGGTCCAGGCGCAGATCGCACCGACCGGCACTTCGCCGGTAAGGCGGACGGTGATCGGATGTTCGGTCGGCGTCAGGTAGCTTTCCTTGACGGTGTCGCGGGTGCAGGGCTCGCTGACCTTTCCGGCCAGATCGATGCACAGCCGGTTGACGGTGTTGCGCGCCCAACCGCGGCCATCGCTCTGCACGCCCAAAGCCTGTTCGGCGGCCAGCACGCTGCGGTTGCGCATGGCGTCGACATGGAGCTGGAAGTCACGTTCTTCGCGGAACAGCCGGAAGCGGTTGCGCACTTCCCAGGAAATCTGGATCGAACTGTTGGCCACGCCCTGCGCGGCGGCCAGTTCAACCGGCAGCGCGCCCAGCATGCCGAGCAGCACGGCGAGGTTGATCAATGAACGTCTGAAATAGATGGGGGCCATGGCGGTGTTGAACGTCACGTATGGGGCGGAAGTAAGAAATCGATTGGCCGGACGCGTGATGTGGCACGCCCGGGACTGATTCAACCCTGTGACTGACGCTTCAATGGCTGCTCATGCACCACGACCGGGGCGGGCTCGATCTCGCGACGTTCATTGCGGTCATCCAGGCGGCGCCTGTGCCATGGCTGGATGACACTGAGCCAGATTTCGCGGGTGCCCATGATGCAGATCGAGATGGCGAACGGGATCATGAAATACAGGATCCGGAACATGACCACGGTGGCGACCAGCTCCTCCTGGCGGAACTGCGGCAGCGCCACCAGCAAAGCGGCGTCGAATACGCCAAGGCTGCCCGGGGCATGGCTGGCGAAGCCCAGCAGGGTGGCGAGGATGAACACCACAGCCAGCGAGACGAAATCGATATAGGGCTGATCGGGCATCAGCAGATACATGGCCAGCGCGCAGAAGCCGAGATCGACAACGCCGATGGCGATCTGCAGCAGCGTCAACTGGGCGGAAGGCAGGACGACCTTCCAGCCGTTCTGACCGAGCTCGCGGCGTTGCTTGCCGACCGACAGCCAGACCAGATAGCCGATGATGCCGGCCAGACAGCCGAACCCGATCAGCCGATTGATGGCATTGGGCAGGAGATCGATGGCCGAAGCGGCCTGCGGATGCCAGACCATGCCGATGCCTAGCACGAACAGATTGCCGAGCCAGAAGGTCAGTCCGGAGATGAAGCAGATCTTGGCGACGTCAATGGCATTCAATCCGTAGTCCGAATAGATGCGGAAGCGGATGGCGCCGCCAGTGAACACGGTGGCCCCGATATTGTGGCCGATGGTGTAGCTGGTGAAGCCCGAGAGTGCCGCGATCCGATACGGCACATGCTTCTTGCCGATCGTTCTGAGCGCGAAGTAATCGTAGAAGGTGAGAGTGCAGAAGGCGCCGATCACGCACAGCGTCGCCATGGCGATTTGCATCGTCGATTTTGCGGCCATCGCCGCCAGGATCTTGGCGGTATCGAGGCCCTTCAGCGTATGCACCAGATGGGAGATGGCGAGGGCGATGACGATCAGGCTTGCGACAACACCCAGCCGTTTCCAGCCGACGTGTTGCTTGAAGCCGCGCCCGAGCGCGGTCAGCAATCGTTGCATTCGTCCTCCCGGCGGAGCGCGAACAGGTGGAAAGCCGATCGGGGTAACAGGCGGCAAGCGGCGACCAATTCACTCATACGCGAAGTTCACTCATCAAGCCCAAACCCTTACGGCAAAAACGTTTCGTTGTGCAGTCCTTGACAGCGCCAGCGTTAATACCGCGCCGCAAGGTCGCCACATACCCGCGCCGGCTGCAAAGCCCTGACCCTGCACGACAATCGCACAGACAATTCCGAGCCATTCGTCCCGCATTTCATATAGGCGGGCAAGTCGAATGTTCCATGCGGCAAATCAAGACGGTCCCGGAACACGTCCCAATATCGATGGTTACCGGCCTATCGCAACCGAGCGGGACAATGCGCCGCAGCGGCCACCCCGTTCCAGAACACCGGGATTGAAACGATGGGACTGTTCACCAAGGACATCAAGACGATGGATGACCTGTTTGTGCACCAGCTGCAGGACATTTATTACGCGGAGAAGCAGCTTCTGAAGGCGCTGCCGAAAATGGCTGACAAGGCTGCAGAACCACTGTTGAAGCAGGCTTTCAAGACGCATTTGCAAGAAACCGAAGTGCATGTGCAGCGGCTTGAGCAGGTCTTCGCCATGCACGGCGCCGAGGTGAAGGCGGTTACCTGCCCGGCAATCGACGGTATCATCAAGGAAGCCGACGAGACCGCCGGGGAAGTCGAGGACAAGAAGGTACTCGACGCCGCGCTGATCAATGCGGCTCAGGCCGCCGAGCACTACGAGATCGCGCGTTACGGCAGCCTGATCGCGTGGGCGCGCCAGCTTGGCCGCAACGATTGCGCGGCCGTGCTGCAGAAGACGCTCGATGAGGAAAAGACCACCGACAAGAAGCTGACGTCATTGGCCGAAGGCAAGGTCAATATGCGCGCCGCAAGCTGATCGCGGTACCAGCGATCACACGGCACAGAACAATCGCGCGGGCGAAAGCCTGCGCGATTTTTTTTGGGCTTCGCCTATGCCTTTCGCAGCGCAAAATGGGCGCCGCAGAACGCCATGACGCCGCCGAGGCCGAGGGCGGCAAGACTGGCCAGAACACCCGATGCCGTCGGTATAGCGTTGGGCGCCGAGGCCGCCTGACCGGCGCCGGCCAGAAATAGCACGCCGATGGTGATCAAAAATTGCCGCATGCGCTGCGGGATGCGACCGGATGCTGCGCTGTGCAGCAGGTTAGCGGTCACATAGCCGCCGACAAAGGCCATCGCCGCTATCAGCCACCAGGCGAAGGCCGATCCGATCGGCATGAAATTGTCGGGATCGTTGCGCCAGAGGCCACCGAGGTCGAGGCCGAATCGCTGGCCGAGCATGTGTACGGCCAGCGCCAGCAGCAATCCTGAAATCATCGCGCCGGCCAGAATCAGGCGGCGCGGAAAAGTGGTCGTCTCGGCCATGGCAAGCTTGTAAGGGACATGCAGGCGATCGCGCAAGCAAGCGAGATCGAACAGTGCAGGGGACTTCTGTTTGCTCAAGACCCTCTTCAGGCGCAGGGACGCATCGTCTGCCGCAGAAGCGGCAGGGTCGGGGCACACCTATGCTTACAAGGCCTCCCTGATTGGCGCCGCGCATCGTTATGAATTGACCGATGAAGGTTTGTTATGGCGCACAGGTCGTCGCTCTGGTGTCTGGGCCTATGCGGATGTCGCGGCGATCCGGTTGTCCTATCGGCCGATGGGGATGCAGCACCGCCGCTTTCGCGCCGATATCGATCATGCCGACGGTCGTCACATCACGATCTTCTCGACGTCGAAACAAACCGTCGCGCTGATGGAGCCGCAGTCGGGCTACAGCGCGTTTATCCTGGAGCTACATCGACGCCTCGCTGCGGCAGGTAGTCTAGCCAGGCTGAGCTCCGGCCTGCGACCAGGCATCTACACAATGATTGTCGCGGCACTGGCTTTTGTCGGTCTCGCAATGACAGCGCTGCTCCTGCGTGCGCTGCTCACCGGCGAGTTTGCCGGCGTGGTCTTCATCATTGGCTTCTCAGTATTCTTCGGCTGGCAGATCAGCGGCTTCATCCGCCGCAACAAACCGCGCAACTACACATTCAGCAGTGTACCCGCCGAGCTGTTGTCGTAGAAATGGTTCCTCTGCAAGAAGCGCGCATCGCGCGCGCTTTTCCGCGGGAGTATGCATCGAAATTCTTGTTGCATTTAATCTGGCTGTAGCGCATTTATGATTATACTTTAGGTTGTATTTTCTTGTTGATCGTTGTTTTGAACTGGCCGGGGGGGCAAAATGATAGTTCAAAAAATGGGACTTTTCGTGTGCTTTATATCAATCGGAGCCATGCTGGGGTGCACAGATTTCCGCGGAAGAATTGCTCCTCATTTCTCTATGGAGCAAGTCGTCGACAATGTGGAATGCGAGTTGCAGGAAGCCTTATCTAAGTACAAGGCAGATTATCCTTGGCTCCATCATTGGGCTGCAAGCTTCACCATTACGTTGAAGAGAGAAGATCGAGGCAGTTTCGGTCCGAAGGTTGATTATCTCAACCCTGATGTCTTCGGAATTGGTGCTTCCGGCGAATTTGTCATTGATGGAATCAAAACACTCACAACAAAGCGAACGCTGCTGTTAAGAGATCTGCCGCGGTACGTTTGCAAGAAGGAAGCGTTCGGCTCGATTATGACAGGCCGACTCGGACTAATTGAATCGCTTGGTGATTCGTTGCGGGAACGAGGATCGGACGATGTTATCGGGGTGGAGCCGGATGACCTCGGATATAGAATTGATTTTTCCATAAAGGCTGGAGGCGGCATTTCCCCATCGTGGATACTGACGCGCATTCCAGGTGCAGGCTTCAATATGGGGGCTTCAAGCGAGACGACCCATATACTCGATATTGCTTTTTCCGATGCAACTCCCAAGAGGCCTATGCTAGTCGAGGTGACAAATTTTCCTCGCGGTGGAGTAAGTGCACCCGCTTCGGACTATGTGCCGAAAGTACGTCAAGGACGTTCCGGTTCACCACCAGCAATCACTTACCGCGGCGGTGTTTCGCTCGACACCCGACAGAGACTAGACTCGACGTTGCAGCGTCTTCAATTGGAAACGCTATTGCCAAGACGGTGACATGTCGAGCAACTGAGTTTGCTTTTGACGGCACGACCAAAAGTGGTGAAAGAGAGGGTTGTCCTAAGGCCGTACCACCAGTACCGAACATTTCGCATAGCGCACCACATGGCCGGCATTGGAGCCGAGGAAGTAAGTGCGCATCGCCGGGCGGTGCGAGGTCATCACAATGAGATCGGCCTTGATCGCCGAGGCTTCTTCGAGAATCTCGTGATAGATGCCGCCCTGTCGCACCACGCTGGAGACGCGGCTACTGTCGATGCCGCAATCGCGTGCCACCGCCGCAAGAGCGGTCTGCGACGATTCCAGTTGCTGAGTATCGAAATCCGCCGGGACATATTCGGCCAGCATCACCGGCGTCATCGGCATTATGTTGAGCAGCCGGACGGTGGCACCGAAGGTTTGCGACAGCGTCGCGGCCTGGGCAATCGCGGGTTTGGCCACATCGGTTTCGGCCAGATCGATCGGGACCAGAATGGATTTGTACATGTGCACCTCCATCGTCGTCCGGAGAAGGATAGCACAAACCGGTTCCGATGGGCGCAGCTTATTCGCCCGCGGCGCCCTTCAGCAGTTTCGGACTGACGAATTGCACGAGTTTTCCATCGCGGAAGGCAACGTCGTTCCAGTCCTCGATGGGAAAGTCGATCACCACGATGCTGCCGGTTGGCAGATTGTCGGCGACGGCTTTCCTGCCTGCGGCATCGCCGCCGCCAATCAGGCTGAGCGCCATTTCATGCAGGCCGGGATTGTGGCCGACCAGCATCAGCTGCTCTGGATCTTCCACGGCTGCGCCGCGGATCACCGCCAGCAATTCGGAGAGGCCGGCGCCATAGAGTTCATCCAGGCTGGCGACTGTCGGTTTCGCCGCTGGCATTGCCGCGGCCACGAGGCTCCAGGTCTGCTGCGCGCGTACCGCCGTGGAGACGCAGACCAGATCGGGCAGGGGCGGATTTCTGCTGAGCCAGGCGCCCATGAGAGCCGCATCCAGCCGGCCGCGGTCATCCAGCCTGCGATCGAAATCCTTGCCGCTCGGCGCGTCCGTTTCAGTCTTGGCGTGACGCAGCAGCAGTAAACGGCGCATGGCGCGATCTCGATTCGGCAAGAGGTAGTAGCGAGGCGGGCGGCGCGGTCGCGCCAGACGTCAGGTCTGCGGATTAATGGACATGAACCGTGAGGACAAGGTGACAAGCGCCCCACCTGTCCGTAAGAAAACGTTATGACCGCCCCTTCCGCAAGCGTGACATTTGGACCTGAGGTCGCCGACGCCGACCGCGCGCGGCTGACCTTCAGCCTCGATGTCGATGTCTGCGTGGTCGGGGCCGGGCTCGCCGGGCTCAGCATTGCGCTGGAAGCGGCGCGTCTGGGTGCGAGCGTCGCGGTGCTCGAAGGGCGCCATGTCGGCTGGAACGCGTCCGGCAACCAGCTGGGAACCGTGATGCCGGGCTTTGGCCTGCCGCTCGCCGATCTGATTGCGCGTGTTGGCCTGGAGGACGCTCGTGAGTTGTGGGCGCTGTCGAAGCAGGGCGCAGAGTATGTCCGGACCCAGGCATCAGACGACCTGATCCCCGGTCTCGGCCTGTCCGAGGGGGCGCTGGAAGTCTCCAATGTCGATGTCGGCGATCGCCTGATCGCCCGCCTGCAGATGCTCGGCGAAGATTTCGATACTGAAGTGGACGGCTGGCAGATCGACCGCGTCCGCGATGTGCTGAAAACCAAACGCTACTTTCACGGCGTGCACTATCCGAAGGCGTTCCAGATCGATGGCCGCAAATATCTGCTGGGTCTCGCAGCGCTGGCAAAACAGGCTGGTGTGCGGATCTTCGAGGACACGCCGGTGGTCAGCATCGATGCCGGCGGCATCCGCAAACGCATCGTGACGCCGTCGGCGCGGATGCGGGCCACGCACATCGTGCTGGCCGGCAACATCCATCTCGGTGCGCCTGCGCAAAAGCTGTCGGACACGCTGTTGCCGGTGTGGCGCTATGCCGGCATCACCGAACCGCTCGGTGAGCGTCTCGCCGAGGCGGTGACATTTCAGGGCTCGGTGAGTGATAGCGACGGCGTCGACCATTTTCGTATTGTCGATGGTGATCGGCTGATGTGGTCGAGCCCGGAAACAACATGGGCCGGGCAGCCGGAGCGCTATGCCGGCGCCATCGCGCGTCGCATCCGCACCGTGTTTCCGGCGCTGGGCAAGGTTGCCATGGCCGAGACCTTCGGCGGCGCGCTCGGCCAGACCGTGCACGGCATGCCGCAGATCGGGCAACTCCGTCAGGGATTGTGGGTCGCCAGCGGCTTCAGCCATCGGGGCCTGAACACGACGGCCATGGCCGGACAACTGATCGCCCGTGGCATGTATGCCTATGACGACCGCTTCAAGCTGTTCGCGCCGTTCGAACTGGTCTGGGCTGGTGGCACGACCGGGCGGGCCGTCGGCTACGCGGTCGGGCTATGGGAGCGGCAGGGCTCGGCGCTGGCCGGCACGCTGGCGCGGTATCGCGAACGGGCCCGGGCGCGGGAGCGGATCCGTGAGGCCCGGCTGGCCGAGGCCAATCTGCGCGCGGGAACGCGGGGCCCGCGGCCGGGCTAGGCCGATCCACCCGGTTGGGGCGCGCAACAAAACGTGAGTAATATTTCGGAACCGGCGTGTAACTTCCGGCTCGTCCGCCCGTATTTCAAGCGAACGAGATGATTGTCTCGATTGTCAGGGAGACCAACCATGATCGACCGCCGCTTTCTGTTGACGACCGCTGCTGGCCTGGGAGGATTGCTGTCGCTGAAATGGCTGACGGCTTCGCCGGCGCGGGCTGCCTCGGACGAGAAGTTCGAAGTCATGAAGACCGATGAGGAATGGCGCAAGCAACTGACGCCGCAGCAATACGAGATCCTGCGCAAGGAAGGCACCGAGCGGCCGTATTCGAGCCCGCTGAACAAGGAAAAGCGCAAGGGCACCTTCGCCTGCGCCGGCTGCGACAATCCGCTGTTCTCGTCGGAGACCAAGTTCGAGAGCGGCACCGGCTGGCCGAGCTTCTGGCAGCCACTGCAGAATGCCGTGGGCGAGCGCAAGGATTCGACGCTCGGCATGGTTCGCACCGAGATCCATTGCCGTCGCTGCGGTGGCCATCTCGGTCACGTCTTCGATGACGGCCCGAAGCCGACCGGCCTGCGCTACTGCATGGACGGCTTCGCGATGATCTTCAAACCGGCCGCGCCGTCGGCGACCTGAGCAGCTACGCAGAACCCGGCGAAATCAGGCGCCGATCCGGCAATTATTTCCCCGCTAGGCAATTGTGCCCCGGTCCATGGACCGGGGTTCTTTGTTTAGTGCGTTGAATTCGTTGAATTTATCCCCTTGGCACGGGGCTTGCGACATCTCCTCCGACAGCGGCTGTGAATTTGGCACCGTCCGGCGGGCCGCCCGGATCGAAGTTGGAGACGATGTAATGGGTATCTTCGGCGCTCTCACCACGTCCGTTGCGGGCCTGCGGGCGAACTCCTATGCGCTGGAAAACATTTCCGGCAACATCGCGAACTCGCAAACCACCGCCTTCAAGCGGATCGACACCAGCTTCCTCGACCTCATTCCCGATGCCGGCACATCCGCCCAGGTGGCCGGCAGCGTGACGGCGCAATCGCGCAGCACCAACACCATCGCGGGTTCGGTGCAGTCGTCTTCGGTGGCGACTTACATGGCCATCAACGGCGACGGTTTCTTTGCGGTACAGAAGCCGGGCAACGTCTCCGACAGCACGCCGGTGTTTGACGGCGTCAACAAATACACCCGTCGCGGCGACTTCTCGCTCGACAAGAACGGCTATCTCGTCAACGGCGCCGGCTACTATCTTCAGGGCGTCAAGATTGATCCCACGACCGGCAACCCGGCCGGCAGCTCGCCGGAAGTGCTGCGCTTCCAGAATGACTTCCTGCCGTCGCAGGCCACCACCAAGATTGACTACCGCGCCAACCTCGCCAGCTATCCGCTGACCACCAAGCATCAGACATCGGTGCCCGGTTCCGAATTGCTGCGATCGGCCGACTTCGTGTCAAACCCGCGCGTGTTGGGCACTGCGGCAACGCCCTTCGGGAATACTGCTGTTCCCGGAAACGCGCGCAATAATTTCGCGACGACGCCGGCGCCGATCTCGGCGAATACCAAACTTGCGCCCGTATCCGGCAGCGATACGCTGCCGGTCGGCTTCGCAAACGGCGATACGCTCGTGCTGAAGACCACCAGTGCCGGTGTCACCACGACCAAGACGCTTTCGTTCTACACGGGCGCCGTTGCTCCCGCGGCCGTGCCGGGCACGACCTTCATCCCTATCGATACGGCCGATGTCGGCGACGTGCTCACCGCCATCGATGCCGCGACCGGCAACACCTCGCCGCTATCGAGCGTGTCCGCCACCGGCGTGATCACGTTGAACTCCGGTACGGCAAACGATTTTACGCTGGCCGCAGGTTCGACGACCACGGCGGTTGCCGCATTCCAGGCCCTGGGCTTCACCGGCACTGTCACCGGCCTTCGTTCGGGCGGCGGCACGGCAGGCACCGGCATCGTGATCGGCAGTGACGCTCAGACCTTTCTCGATGAATCGATCAGCGGTGGCGCCAAAACCGTCTATGACGGCAACGGTGCACCGGTCAGCCTGCAATTCAGGTGGGCGAAGGTCGAGTCCGCCACGCAGGGCGGAACGGATACCTGGAACCTGTTCTACCAGACCGACCCCGCGGCCACGGGCGCGACCGCTGCCTGGCAGAATGTCGGCACCGACTTCAAGTTCGGACCGAACGGCCAGATGCAGCCGGTCGTCGGTCAGATCACGCTGACCGGCCTGACCGTCTCGGGCAAGGCACTCGGCAACGTGACCATGGCGTTCGGCACCGGTGGCCTGACCCAGTTCGCCGACACCAACGGCAACGTTCAGGTCAATCAGCTCGAACAGGACGGCTATGCTGCGGGTCAGCTGCAGAGCGTATCGGTCAGCAACGAAGGACGCGTGGTCGGCAGCTACTCCAACGGCCGCAACATCGATCTTGCTGAAGTCAGTATCGCCACCTTCAACGGCGCCAACTTCCTCAAGCGCATCGACGGCGGTGCGTTCGAGACCACCAACGAATCCGGCGAGGCGCTGTACGGCAAGGGTGGCAGCATTTCCGGCTCGTCGCTGGAGTCGTCGAACACCGACATCGCCGACGAATTCACCAAGCTCATCGTCACCCAGCAGGCCTATTCGGCAAATACCAAGGTGATCACGACCGCCAACACTATGGTTCAGGATCTGCTGAACGTGATGCGTTAATCGCAAGGCCGCATCCGCGGCCTTCTTCCCGCGTGAACCTTGAGAGCGACAGTTAGTTATGAGTCTGAACGACGCACTCTCCATCGCCATGTCCGGCCTGCGCGCCAATCAGGCCGCGATGTCGCTGGTTTCCTCGAATGTGGCCAATGCGGAAACGCCTGGCTACATTCGCAAGTCGACGGATCAGGTCGCAGTCAATTCCGGTAACGGCAGTAGCGTCCGCACCGTTGGCGTCAATCGCGAACTCGATCAGTATATCCAGGCGCAGCTCCGCACCGAAACGTCGGGCGCGGGCTATGCCTCGCTCCGTTCGAGCTTCCTGCAGCAGATGCAGAGTCTCTATGGCGATCCTGGTTCAGTCGGCTCGCTCGAATATTCCTTCAATGCCCTGACGACAGCAGTGCAGGCGCTGTCCACGAGCGCGGACAGTCAGTCGGCACGGATCGGCGTGCTCAACGCCGCGCAAACACTCGCGCAACAATTGAATTCGATGACGCAGGGCATTCAGAGCCTGCGCAGCGCGGCGGAAAGTGGCATCAAGGATTCGGTGACGACCGCCAACACTCTGATGAAGCAGATTGCCAAGATCAACAATCAGTTGACGGCCAATCCGCAAGGCGGAACATCGACGGATTCCAACACCGCCGCGCTGCTCGATCAGCGCGATCAATATGTCACGCAGCTATCGCAGCTGATGGATATCCGCGTCACCACCAATGGCGCCAATCAGGTCACCATCTTCACCGGTTCCGGTGTGCAGCTGGTGGGTAATGAAGCGGCGACACTTGCGTTTAATGCCCAAGGCACAGTATCGGCCGACACGACGTGGAGCGCGGATCCCAGCAAGAGCAACCTCGGCTCGGTGGTGATCGAATTTCCGAACGGCGGATCGATCGACCTGACTGCTGCCGGCGCTATCAAGTCGGGCACGATCGCCGCATATACTGAACTTCGCGACAAGACGCTTGTCGAGGCGCAGAATCAGCTCGATCAGTTCGCAGCATCGATCTCGAGCGCGCTCTCGGACAAGACGACGGCGGGAAGCGTGTTCCCGGCACTGACGGTGCCGCCGACGACGCTGCCGCCGGGAACGCCGACCGGCTTCACGCTCGACGTATCGCAAATGAAGCCGGGCAATGTCATTCACTTCACGTATACGGATACGGCGACCAACACGCAGCGCGAAATTTCGTTCATGCGGGTCGATGACCCCAGCGTGCTGCCGCTGCCGAACACGGCAACAACCAATCCGAATGATACCGTCATCGGCCTCGATTTTTCTTCGGGCTTCGGCTCGGTTCTGAATCAGTTGAACGCGGCGCTTGGCGGCCAGGCTACGTTCTCCGGCACGGCTGGCGCGCTCACCGTCGTCAACAATCCCGCGTTCGCCAACATCAACGCGGCGTCGGTGACGGTTACGCAAGGTCCCACTGATCTAAGCAACGGCAGCCCGGAGCTGGCGTTGTTCACTGACAACGGCGCCGCCTATAGCGGTGGCATCAGCAAGAACGGTTCGCAGATGACCGGTCTCGCCGGCCGGCTGACGATCAACAATGCGATCGTCGCCGACCCCTCCAAGCTGGTGGTTTATAGCGGGTCGACGGCAGCGGGCGACACGACGCGGTCGGCCCTCCTGCTCAACCAGTTGAACAATGCCAGTTTCACTTATTCGCCGGCGACGGGAACGGGCAGTGATACGGCACCGTTCAAGGGGACGCTGTCGAGCTATATGCGCCAGTTCGTCGGGCAACAGGGCGCTGCGGCGGATTCCGCCAAGCAACTCGCGGATGGCCAGAACGTCGTTCTCAACACACTCGACAAGAAGATGGCAGACGCGTCCGGCGTGAATATGGATGACGAGATGGCGCATTTGCTGTCGTTGCAGAACGCCTATTCGGCCAATGCGCGCGTGATGTCGACGGTCAACGAATTGTACAAAACCCTGATGCAGGCATTCTGAGGTAATCATGACGATCAGCGGTGTCGGCTCACGCACATCCTATATCGGATCCGGAATTACCAATCTGCGCGATCAGCTCGACGCGTTGACGCAGCAGCTGTCAAGCGGCAAGATCTCCAATACCTATGCAGGGCAGGGCAGCGGTCGCAGTCTCGCGATCGCGCTGCGCGCGCAGATCAGCAATGTTGCGGCCTATGCCGATACTGCCGTCAATCTGAACACGCGCATCGGCGTGGCAAATCTGTCGTTGCAGCGGCTGGTGGCGATCGGATCCGATGTGAAAGGCGCCGCGGTCAGCGCTGGCGGCAATTTCGACAATACCGGTCAGACGCCAGGGCAGAAGACGGCTTCGCTCGGCTTCTTCGATTCCGTCGATATGCTGAATGCGCGGTCGGGCGACCGCTACCTGTTCTCCGGCCGCGCCACCGATACGGCGCCGGTCGCGCCGGCCGACCAGATCATGAATGGCAATGGTGCGCTCGTCGCCGGCCTCAAGCAGGTGATCGCCGAGCGCAAGACGGCCGATCTCGGTGTCAACGCAAACGGACGCGTCGGCAGCGCGATCGGAACCCCGGTGACCTCGGTGGTGATCTCCGAGGAGGACGCGACGCCGGCCCCGCCGCTGGAAGCTCAGCCCTTCGGTATGAAGGTCACTGGCGTGTCTACCACGATCGCCGGTGCCACCGTCACCCAGCCGGTCGATCTGCCAGCGACCATCCCGCCTGCGCTGCCGGCGACGCCCGTGGCGAAATCGATGTCGGTCGATCTCGGGGCGACCAACCCGAATGTCGGCGATCAGGTGAAGTTCACTTTCACGATGCCTGACGGGACCACGGAAGACATCGTCCTGACGGCGTCGGACCAGACGCCGTTGCCGGCGGGCAGTTTTGCGATTGGCGCCGACAGCACCGCGACGGCGGCAAATCTCAACACCGCGCTGGGCAGCGCGATGAAGGATCTCGCCAACGGGCCGATGGTGGCGGCATCCGCGATCGAGGCCGGCGACAACTTCTTCGACCAGCCGCCGCTGCGCGTCGGCTCGACGCCGCTCGGCTCAGCGACCACGCTCGTTGCCGGCACGGCCGACAATACCGTGATCTGGTATCAGGGCGAGCAGAACACGGCCGCCAACGGCTCGGCCCGCGGATCGGCAGTCTCCCAGGTCGATACATCGATCAAGGTGCAATATGGCGCGCGCGCCGACGAGCAGGCCTTGCGCGCGCAACTGCAGACAGTCGCCGTGTTCGCGGCCGTGGCCGTCGATCCGGCACAACTCAGCAATGCGACCTATGCAAAGAGCGCCAATGCGCAGATCGCGGCGCTGAACCAGCGCGTGGCGCAGAACCTGGCGAATGTCCCCGGCCAGCAGACGATTCAGGACATCCAGGCCGACTTCGCCGGCGCGCAGGCATCGATCAAGTCGACCACGGATCGTCAGGTCCAGACCAAGGCGATGGCCCAGACGATGCTCGACTCCATCGAGGGCATCAATGACGACGAGGTCGCGACCAAAATTCTGGCGCTGCAGACCGCTTTGCAGGCCTCGTATCAGACAACGTCAAATCTTTATCAGATGAGCTTGGTTAAGTTTCTTTAACGGGTAGCTTCCTGTTTACAACTTCACCGGGTTTTGGCCACCTCGCCAAAGTCCGGGAAGCCAACCTCCCAGCTACACAAAAAGCACTGATAACAAATGACAAAGCCCGACTTTCACGAGTTGGGCTTTGTCATTTTCAGGACGGGTGCAGGTAATTAAATACACGCATAAGGAGCGTCGAATCCGCGCAGTTCCCTTTACGCAATTTTAGAACCTCGGCGTCATCTTCCCGATACCGACCAAGAAGGTCGTTCGTTGTGTCTACCAGGAAGGTAACCAAACATGTCCGGCATTACACTCTCGGCTTCCGTTCGTCAGAACCTGCTCTCGCTGCAGTCCACTGCGGACCTCCTCTCCACCACCCAGAACCGCCTCGCGACCGGCAACAAGGTCAACTCGGCGCTCGACAATCCCACCAACTTCTTCACCGCGCAGGGCCTGAACAACCGCGCTGGCGACATCAACAACCTGCTCGATGGTATCGGCAACGGCGTGCAGATCCTGCAGGCTGCCAATACCGGCATCACCTCGCTGCAGAAGCTCGTTGACTCCGCCAAGTCGATTGCCAACCAGGCGCTGCAGGCCACTTCGGGCTATTCGACCAAGTCGCAGTTCTCCTCGACGATCGCTGGCGCCACGGCTACCAACCTGCTCGGCACGCCGGACACTGAAGCAACGCTGACCGGTACGGCTGTCACGGGTCTCGTCGCTGGCGGTGCCTTGAACGCAGCAGCTGGCGGCAGCTTCGTTGCCGGCGATACACTCAGCGTCAATGGCAAGACGATCACCTTTGCAACGGGCGCTGGCGGCGGTACCGCTGCTTCGGTCACCGATGCAAACACCGGCAATGTCACCATCAACCTGCTTTCCGGCGCGGGTGCCGGCACTGCGACTACGGAAGCAACGCTGCAGGCGGCCGTCGAAGGTATCCTCGGCACGGGTTCGTCGTTCGCGATTGCCTCCAACCAGGTCACGCTCACCGCAGCGACCGGCGACATGTCGAGCATCGTGCTCGGCGGTTCTGCAGTGTCGAAGCTTGGTCTGACCGCTAGCACCACCGAAGCCACCAGCACGATGGCTGGCCAGACGCTGACCATCGGTGCGATCGACGGCAGCCCGGCACAGACGATCAGCTTCGGCAAGTCGGCTGGTCAGGTCAACACGCTCGACGACCTGAACAAGAAGCTAGCCACCAGCAACCTGCAGGCCTCGATCGACAAGGACGGTAAGCTGACCGTTCAGACCACCAACGACGAAGCATCTTTCGACCTGACGAAGGGTTCGATCTTCGGTGGCACGGCGACCGGCGCAGGCAAGCTGCTCGGCGTGCTGAACACCTCTGGTCCGGTGGCTGACGTCAACGCCCAGAACACCCGTGCAGGCCTGGTTGCCCAGTACAACACGGTGATCGACCAGATCAAGACAACTGCGGCTGACGCATCCTTCAACGGCGTCAACCTGCTCAACGGCGACACGCTGGCCCTGACCTTCAACGAAACGGGCAAGTCGAAGCTGAGCATCACGGGCGTCACCTTCGATCCGGCTGGCCTCGGCCTCGAGTCGCTGACCAAGGGCGACGACTTCCTTGACAATGCTGCCACCAACAAGCTGCTGACCGGTTTGAACAACGCCAGCTCGACGCTGCGTTCGCAGGCTTCGGCCTTCGGTTCGAACCTGTCGGTCGTGCAGATGCGTCAGGACTTCTCGAAGCAGATGATCAACGTGCTGCAGACCGGTGCGTCGAGCCTCACGCTCGCCGACACCAACGAGGAAGCCGCCAACAGCCAGGCGCTGTCGACCCGTCAGTCGATCGCCGTCTCCGCGCTGTCGCTGGCCAACCAGTCGCAGCAGGGCGTTCTCCAGCTGCTCCGCTAAACTCAGCGGACTAGTTGAAACAGAAGGCGGCGGGGCAGAAAGCCCCGCCGTTTTTCGTTGTCCGATCGTCGCAAAGGCCCGGAAAGCTCAAGCTTTCCGGGCCTTTGCCGTTTTGGGACAGTTTTACGAAAGCCTTAATCCGCTGTTAACCATATCTTAAATGGTCGTCGGTCATATTCGGCCTGAGTAGGAAGAAGGTAGGCCGAGAATCGGCCGCGTTAATCCGGGCATTGCCGCAAGGCGGACCGAGATTCCTCTTCCAGAAGGGCGTCAAATTCAACCGACAGCATCGCGGCGAGACGGGTCTCGTCAGATGCACCATGCGCTTGCGCGACCTGAAGGTCGACTGCGCGGGGAACAGGAAGGTTTCCATATGTCAGGCATCGTTCTATCGGCTTCGGTTCGCCAGAACCTGCTGTCGTTGCAGTCGACCGCGGACCTCTTGTCCACGACGCAGAACCGTCTTGCGACGGGCAAGAAGGTCAACACTGCCCTCGACAACCCCACGAATTTCTTCACGGCAGCAGGGCTCGACAGCCGCGCCGGTGACATCAACAGCCTGCTCGACGGCATCGGCAACGGCGTGCAGGTGCTGCAGGCGGCCAATACCGGCATCACCTCCTTGCAGAAGCTCGTCGATACCGCGAAGTCGATCGCCAACCAGGCGCTGCAGATTCCGGTCGGCTATAACGCCAAGTCGTCGTTCACGACGCCGATCAATCCGGGTGCGACCGCCGACAACCTGTTGGGCACATCCACGAAGACCGACAACACCTATGTCGGCACTGTCGCGAATAACAAGAATGCGGCTGCCATCACCGGCGCCACGCTGCTGTCGGGTGCTGCCGCCACCGACTCGATTGCTACCAGCTTCGCGGCGAACGACACGATCACCGTCAATGGTCAGAGCCTGACTTTCAGGGCGTCGGGCGCGTCGGGCGCCAACGAAATCAACATCACGGACACCGTCGCTACGCTGCTGGGCAAGATCGATGCGCTGTCGGGTGGTGCCGGCTCTGCAGTCAACGTGGCAGCGCCCATCGGGGCGATCACGCTGCACACGGGTGCGGCTTCCGATCTGTCGATCACGAGCTCGAACACCGCCGCGCTCGCCGGGCTCGGCCTGGGTACGTCGGTGACCCAGGCGCGGACCTCAGGTCCGACCGCCCTGGGCGGCCCGCCGGCGCTGACGCTGACGATCGCCGCAACCAACCCGTCGAGCACCGCGACGAACATCACCTTCGGTACCGCGAGCGGCCAGGTCTCTACCCTGGCGCAGCTCAACGCCGCGCTGGCGCCGAACAACCTGCAAGCCGTCATCGATCCCGCCGGCTTCATGACCATCCAGACGTCCAACGATGCGGCCTCGTCGACCATCGGCGCTATTGGCGGCACAGCCGCGGCCGTGGGCAAGCTGTTCAATGGCCTGGTGCCGAGCACTCCGGTTCAGGACTTCGCGTCGCAGACCTCGCGCGCCAATCTCGTTGCGCAGTACAACAACATCATCGATCAGATCACGACCACGTCGCAGGATGCCTCGTTCAACGGCATCAACCTGCTCGGTGGCGATCAGCTTAAGCTGGTGTTCAACGAGACCGGCAAGTCGACGCTCAATATCGCCGGCACGACCCTGACGCCGGCAGGTTTGGGTCTCAGCAAGCTCGCCAAGGGCGCGGACTTCCTCGACAATACCTCGGCGAACAACACGCTGGCAGCGCTCAACATCTCCAGCTCGGTTCTCCGCGCGCAGGCCTCGGCGCTCGGCTCCAACCTTTCGATCGTGCAGATCCGTCAGGAATTCGCCAAGAACCTGATCAACGTGCTGCAGACCGGTTCGTCCAACCTGACGCTGGCCGACACCAACGAGGAAGCTGCGAACAGCCAGGCACTGTCGACCCGGCAGTCGATCGCGGTGTCCGCGCTGGCGCTGGCCAACCAGTCGCAGCAGAGCGTACTCAAGCTGCTCCAGTAAGTCTGGCGGTCGCACCAAGATTATCGAACGGCGGGAGAAATCCCGCCGTTTTTCGTTGGTCGGGGTAGTCAGCGGCGCGCCGCCCGGCATCCTGGCTTTCCCCAGACTGAAGACGCCGGTCGCTGAACGCTGGTATTATTCGAATCGCAGGCGTATTTTCAGGGTTCCTGGATAGTCATGCCCGCCCGAAACGTGGCACCAGATACCATTGGCTTTGCATGTGGCCTCACGGCCGCTGCGGGGAAGGAGAGCTGAATGCCTTTGCGAGTCGAACTGAAGCCGGGTGAGCGAATCATCATCGGTCAGAGCGTGATCACCAATTCCGATACGCGCACGGCGTTCCTGATTGATGGCGATGCACCGATCATGCGTGAAAAGGACATCCTCACGGCGGAGACTGCAACGACGCCGGTCAAACGCGTCTATCTCTGCGTACAGATGATGTATCTGGAAAACGATATCCCAGCCTATCAGGAGCTATATCTCGGTTTCATCAAGGAATTGATTGAAGCGGTTCCGAGTTTTCGTGAAACGATCGAGGACGTCAGTAAGCTTATTTTAAGCGGCGCGCTTTACAAAGCACTCAAGGAATTGCGTCCGCTAATCAAGCGGGAAGAAGAGTTTTTGAGGTAGCGAATGTCGATCGGTGCTCAAGCTTACGCGCGTACTGCGCAGACCACGGCGACACCGAGAGACATCGAAGCCCAGGCCCTTCTGAAAGCAGCGCGCAAGCTGCAGGACGTCGTGGAAAATTGGGACCATACCGATGCTGGTCTCGACGACGCTCTTCTGTTCAATCGCAAGCTCTGGTCCATCTTCGTCGGCGATGCCATCAATGATCAGAATCCGGAATCGATCGAGATCCGGCAGAATATCGCCAATATCGGCATTTTTGTTCTGACGCAGTGCACCGCGCTTCAGCAGGTCCGCCAGGTGGAACATCTGCAAGCGCTCATCGACATCAACCGCAATATTGCGGCGGGACTGTCCGGTCGCCCGTGAGCCTGTCGACACTGTAACTTTAGCTTAATGGTTGGCGCGGCCTAATGGTCCCTGACAGGCGCGGCGATTCGAAGCCGCGTGCGACGAGGCACGATGGCAGACGCACTCAGCATTCTTGCAACGGCTTACAAGACCACCACGCCGGTCACGGCAGGCAAGTATGTGGCGGTGGATGCCGACGCCTACAAAGGCAGTTGGCAGGGCACCTACGCTAATGGAAAGAAGTTCGAGGTCGCGATTTCGCAGGTCGAAGGCTTCCGCGCGCAGGTGAAGTATCAGAGCGAGGGGACCGTGAAGTATCAGCAGGTCCTGATCAAGGATAACTCGTTTCGCGTGGGCGACACCAAGTTCCAAATGACGGCCAACAATAAGGCGACGATCAAGAACGTCGTGACCGATGCCGCCACCGGCAGCACCTATCTCGATACAGCCTTTGCAACGCGCAACGTCTGATCAGCGCATTAGATCCTGCGATCCGTCTCCATACGTCGATTCTGCAGCTTTGCGTCCTGGTTGAGCGTGTCCATGGCGCGCAGATAGGCGCGGGAGCGCAGTCGCGATTCCTCGGGATACTGATCGATCACCTGGTTGGACTTCTTGTCCACAGATACGAAGACGATCTCGCCTGCGCCCTTGTCGATGATGACTTCCTTGGAGATGCGTTCGCTGTCCATCTGCTGGTAGTTCGCCGCAGAAATGTTCGGCTGCAGTACGCGGGGCGCTGCTGACACGGTCTTGTCCGGGGGGAGTTGCGTAGGCACGGCTTCGCGCACCGCTTCTGGTGCGGGTCGTATCACTGGCGTGGCAACCGGTGCCCCCACCGGTTTGATATTGAAGTCGGCACCCATGGCAGCCCTCCTGGCTCCATTCGATAAATCCCGACCCGTTCCCAAACGACATTATGCACCGAACGGCTGAATCCGGTGCTTACTTGCGCGCTGCAATTTAAGTCAAAAGATAGCAATGCCGCGGCGCATCACACGCGCCCGCGGCCGTATGATCGGTTATACGATCAAAGTGACCGACTGACGACAATGGGCGTCATGTTGACCCGGCCCGGCTGAGCCTGCCGACCGGCCGCCGTATAGGTCTGCGGGATATTACGCTTCTGAACCTCTGCATTAACGCCGCGGACGATGCCTTCCGAAACCGCATGCGCGGTGGCGAGCACGGTCAGATTGACCTGCAGCATCGCACGGAACACGTCATGGTGCTTGCGCAAGGCCGAGAGCAGGTCGGGCGTCGTCTGCGCGAGATATGTCTGGCTGATCTTGAGCAGCGAGATCATCGCAATGTAGCGACGCGAAATATCCGCCTTCGGAGCTTCGAGCTTGATGGCCTCGCGGATATGGCCGTTGCGGACCAGCGCGGTCTCCTGTTCGATGACGGCGAGCAACTCGTTCATCACCTTCATGAGTTCGTCGGCGAGCTGACGGGCTTCCATCAGTGTCGCGACCGAACGCGGTGCGGCGATCGGGGCGGCTTGCTGGCGTTGCGCATTGTTCATGGCGGTGTCCTCTGCGATCAGCTGGCGCGATTGGCTTGCTGGATGATGAGTGAACGAAAGACTTCGTTGGAGATGCCGACGCCGCCGGCCTTGGCGAAGGACTTCGAATATTCGTCGGTCAGCATCGAGCGCCATGCACCGGTACCGGTGGTGTCGCCGAACGGGCCTTCGCCCTTGATGCCTGATGTCATCTGAGAAAACATCGTGTTGATGAACATCGCCTCGAAATCTTCGGACTGCTTGCGCGTCTTGGCCTGAGCTTGCGGCGATACTTTCTGCAGCGCATCGATCAGGTTCTGATCGGGGCGGCCGTTGATGGTCGGGTGCTTGGCCTGATAGGCGGCGACGGCGGTGTTGACGTTCATCACATCACCTCGATGTCGGCCTGGATGGCGCCTGCGGCCTTGATGGCCTGCAGGATGCCGATCAGGTCGCGCGGGCCGATGCCGAGGCCATTGAGACCGTCGACGAGCTGCTGCAACGAAACGCCGTCCTTCACCAGAGCGAATTTCTTGCCGTCCTCGGTGACGCCGACACGCGTGCTTGGCGTGACGACAGTGCGGCCGTTGGAGAATGCATTGGGCTGGCTGACATTGGCGCTCTCCGAAATCGTCACGGTGAGATTGCCTTGCGCCACGGCGACAGTGGCGACGCGGACGTCGCGGCCCATCACGATGATCCCGGAGCGTTCGTCGATGATGATCTTGGCGGCCAGATCCGGTTCGACCTGCAACTGCTCGATCTCCGTGAGCAGGGCAACAACGTTGCCCTTGAACTCCGGCGGGATCGACAACTGCACGGTGGAGGGATCGATCGGCTCGGCGGTCTTGGATCCCAGGAAATCGTTGACGGCGGCGGCAATGCGCTTGGCTGTGGTGAAGTCGGGGTTGCGCAAAGCGAGGCGTACATTGGGCAGGCGGTTCAGCGCGAATTCGATCTCGCGCTCGATGATGGCGCCATTGGCGATGCGGCCGACGGTGGGTACGCCGCGGGTGATGCTGGCGGCAGCGCCTTCGGCGGCAAAGCCGTTGATGGCGAGGGAACCCTGGGCGACGGCGTAGACATTGCCGTCAGCGCCGAGCAGGGGGGTGACCAGCAGGGTACCGCCGGTCAGATTCTTGGCATCGCCGAGCGCCGAGACGGTAACGTCCATGCGGGTGCCCTGGGTGCCGAAGGCGGGCAGGTTGCCGGTGACCATGACGGCGGCGACATTGCCGGTACGCAGCGTCTGGCCGCGGATGTTCACGCCCATGCGCTCCAGCATCGCCTGCAGCGACTGGCGGGTGAACGGGATGTTGTTGAGGGTGTCGCCGGTGCCGTTGAGGCCGACCACGAGGCCGTAGCCGATCAGCTGGTTCTGCCGGACGCCTTCGATATTGGCGAGATCCTTGATCCGCGACGTCGCATGTGCCGACACCGCCTGCACGAGCAGCACGAGCAGCACCGCACAGGCCGTCTGACAGAATCGGATCGAAGGTAGGCTCGGCATCCTCTGCTCCCCGCTGAGGTCTTCACTGGACCGCTCGCCACTCCCATGACGACGATCCAGCCTTCACTATGCGAGTGCCGTGCCAGCGTTCTAAATCGGTATAAGACGTTGATTTATAATGTGAATGATAAAGGCTCTGGGGCTGGACAAGCGGCTTGCGCTCCGGCGAAAGTGCCGCCTGCGGCAGATTTTGCCGGGCCGTTTACGATTGATTAACCATAAAAGACGACCTTTCCGGATGGAGGTCCGTTTACGCTCGCGATGGTACTGAGCGAACGGCAAGCCGCCGTGGGCCGGGATCGGCCATTACCCTTGCTGGACACGCCGATGCGCATTTACGGACCGAACGGCACTACATTCGGAGCCCCGTCGTCAGGAGCGAAGAAAACCAGTTCGACCGGGTTTTCGTTGCCTGATGCGACACCGACCTCCGAGACCAAACCGACCGTAGCGCCTCGGGCGGCCAACAGCATCGATGCGCTTCTGGCCATGCAGAGCGTCGAAGATCCCATGGAGCGTCGCAAGCGCTCGGTGAAGCGCGGCCGTGGCGCGCTCGATGTCCTCGATGAACTCAAGATCGGCCTGCTCACGGGCTCGATCAATCCGGCCATGGTGGCGCGGTTGCGCAGTGCGGCAGCCAACCTCAAGGAATCATCCGGCGAACCCGGTCTGGACGCCGTGCTCTCCGAGATCGAGCTCCGGGTCGAAGTTGAGCTGGCCAAGGCCGGCCAGGTCTAAGTCGGCGAAGCCGGCCCCAAGCGCGGCTGAAACCCGCATAAGCCGTGTTTATGGCTGCTCGAATGGCTCTTGGACCAATGGACCGCGCCGGGGCTGCGGTGCGCTGCAGCAGCACGGTTCCGGCCCTGAAACCCGGCGGTGGATGGCCGTTCTGGAGGTATCCTGACGTTATTGTCTGTCACATGACCTAGCTATATAAGCTGCGGCGCGGCCGGTCATTTCCGGCGCCTTGCACGCATAGATGGATTGGCCTTGGACAAGTTGAAAAGCTATCGCCCCTCCGAAAAAGAGCCTTTCATGAACGACCGGCAGCGCGACTATTTCCGCGCAAAATTGCTGGCCTGGAAGGAAGAAATCCTCCGTGAATCGAAACTCACCCTGCAGGCTTTGCAGGAGGAGAACGTCAATCACCCCGACCTCGCCGACCGGGCATCGTCGGAAACCGACCGCGCGATCGAACTGCGCGCGCGCGACCGGCAGCGCAAGCTGATCTCCAAGATCGACGCCGCGCTGCTGCGCATCGAGGATAATACCTACGGCTATTGCGAGGAGACCGGCGAGCCGATTTCGCTCAAGCGGCTAGAAGCCCGCCCGATCGCAACACTCTCCGTGGAAGCTCAGGAGCGCCACGAGAAGCGCGAAAAGGTTTATCGCGACGAATAGTCTTTCCGATACCAAACGGCCGCCCCATCGGGCGGCCGTTTTTCGTTTCGGAGTTCCGGAAGGCAATCACGCATGCTGTGCGATGCAGTGATCTGCGATGACTGCACTGCAGCACGGCGACATTCTTAAACACGGGAATATGAACGTCATCATTCGCCGATAGGACGTAGGCTGGATCCACAAAAAAACGGGAGGATGAACAATGGCTGCGCCTGCCTCTTATGATCCCGATACGATCGCGCTGATGCGGAATGTTCTTCAAAAGGTAGTCGCAAGGGTGCCGGAGCAGCACCGCACCTCCTGCAATCAGGCCGCGATCGCCTCGCGCATCCTTGCGACTGCTGCGCAGGGCCGGCGTTCTGAAGATGTCCTGACTACGGAGGCTCTGGCCGAGGTGAAGGAGATCTTCACCGGGCCTGCGGGGATGCGTCGGCTTCATGAAGACCTGACCAGGGTCTTCGGCTGAATTCCAGGATCCAGGAGTTGCAGTGGCGCGAGCGTCGGTTCGCGCCACTGCTGCGCACCGTTGCCAAGCAGGATGGTGGTCGCTACCCGTTAGTCATATTTCGGCATGAGCCGTGTGACGAGCGAAGGGACCGCCGATGGAAAAGTATCTCGCGATCGCCGAAATCCTGGCTTACGTCCGCCATAACCGCACGCCGCTCGCCGTGTTGCCGCCAGACGTGGTCCCGCATGACGAAGCTGATGGCTATCGCGTGCAGGACGCGCTTCACAATTTGCTGTCGCCCGATTTCGGCTTGCAGGTCGGTTACAAGATCGGCTGCACAAGCGCGGTGATGCAGCAATATCTCGGTATTTCGCACCCTTGCGCCGGCGGACTCTATATGAGTGGTGTTCATGCCGCCGGAACGTCGCTGCGCTACAACGATTATGTACATGTCGGCGTGGAGTGTGAAATTGCGGTCCAGCTCGCGAGCGATCTGATGCCGTCGGGCGAGCCGTTCACGGCTGATGATGTAGCAACAGCGATCGATGCCTACCATCCAGCCATCGAGATCGTCGATGATCGTTATGCGGACTGGCGCAGTATGGATGCGCCGACACTGATCGCAGATGATTTCTTTGCGGCGGGATGTGTTCTGGGTGCGCCTGTTGCTCGTGGCAAGGCGCCTGATCTTCTGTCGGTGATTGGACGTGCCGTCGTTAACGGCATGGAAGTGGGGCGCGGCAACGGCGCCGATGTTCTTGGTCATCCACATCATGCACTGGCCTGGCTCGCCAACCATCTCGCGGCCCGAGACAAGATATTGCGCGCCGGAGAATTCGTCCTCACTGGCAGCCTCGTGCAGACGGCGTGGCTCAATGCCGGAGATCACGTCCGAATGGAATTGCTCGGACTGGGCAGCGTCGAGGTGGATTTCAAGAGCTGACGTTCAGCGCTTCGCCTGGCCGCATTTGGAGTCTGCCAGAACGACGACGGCCTTCCGCCAGGGGAGCTGACGGAAGGCCGCGCGTGAACATCTCATCGCGTGGGAGCACGATGAGATGTGGGAGTTCGTAACGTTAGAAGGGCAGCAGCACGTCCATCACTTGCTGGCCGTAGCGCGGCTGCTGGACATCCGAAATCTGACCGCGACCGCCATAAGCGATGCGGGCCTGCGCGATCTTGGCGCTGTCGATGGTGTTGTCGCTCTGAATGTCTTCCGGACGCACGATGCCGGCGACGATCAGTTCGCGGATCTCGTAGTTGACGCGGATTTCCTGCTTGCCCTCGACTACGAGGTTGCCGTTCGGCAGCAATTGCGTGACCACAGCGGCGACGCTGGTTTGCAACGCTTCCTGCCGCGCCACCGATCCTTTGCCGTCGCTCGACGACGATCCATCAGCCGTCAGCAGACGGCCGGGCAGGACCGAGGCGGCCGAACCTGTCAGCAGCTTGCTGCCCGCAAAGTCGGTGATGCCCGAGTTTTCGGTATTGGTGCGGCTGCGCTGGGTCTCGTTGGCGATATTGGCCTTGTCGGTGAAGTTCACGGTGACCGTCAGGATGTCGCCGATCTGGCGCGCGCGCTGATCCTTGAAGAACGCGCGCGATCCGCTGCGCCACAGGGAGTTGGCGTTGTAGGATGCGACCTCCGGCTTCGGCATCGGCATCTGCACCGGCTTGTAGCCAGGCTGTGTCGTCGGGTTTTCGATCGCCGTGAGCGCCGGTTTCTCGCCGATGGACGCGAGACGGTCGATCGATGAACAGCCGCTGGCAGCAAGGCCGACCGTCAGAAGCGCAGCGCCGGTGGCGAAGGGACGATGGAACTGGAACATCAACTTTACTCAGCTTTTCGAGAAACAGGCACGTGGTCGTTGGCAGCAAGTGCGACGGGAGAGGCGGCAGCGGGAGAGGCGGCCAGGGGAGGTCTGGCCTGGGAGATTTTTTCGGACGGGAGAGACTCGCGGGTTGGGGCAGGCGTTGGCGCGGGAGCTTCGACTTGCGCGGGGAGACGCGGCGACGGAGCGGAAACGGCGACCTGGCCGCGACCGACCACGACGCCGGAGACTGTGCGCTTGGACTGCAGATTGATGACGTTGACCACGTCGCCTTCAGTGCCACCTTCGATGGCCTTGCCGCGGAGCGTGAGATAAAGCCCTGCGGTTTCGTAGATCAGCGTCACTGCCTGATCGCGAGTGACCAGGTCTGGCTTGGCGAGGTCGGCATTGCGGATTGCCTGACCGGCGCGCAATTGGCGGCGGCTCTGCATCCCCACGGCGCGGTCGCGCGTTACGCCATCGTTGCCGACTTCGGCTTTCGGGCGACGCTCGACGACGACGTCAGAGGACTTCAGCACCTCGTTGCGTTCGACGCCGCGGACCAGCACCGCCGCTTCCACGGTCTCAACGGCACTGCCGGTGAAGCGCAGCTTGGTGGCAGACACGTTGGCGTCGTTGCCGATCGCAAAGGTGACGTCGAAACGGCCGCTACGTGCGTCGAAGCGGACCGCGACAGGCTGCAACGCGCCGGTATTGCTGGCGTCAAGCTGCAGGCCCTGGACTTCGCGATCGAAGGTCAGGCTCAGATTGGCGGCGGCACCAAGGCCGTGGCGGTTCTCCAGCGACTGCGCGACCTGGTTCTCTATATCCTTGCTCTCGATGCTGCGCGACAGCCGTGTCACGGTAATGGACTTGAGCTCACGCGTATCGACGCCAATCACCTGGTGCTGCCGCAACGCCGCGATGACCTGCGCGGTCGATAGCGTGCCGACGGTGCCGAGATCGGGCGCCCGATAGATTGCGATCTGCGCGGTGGGGCCGGCATTGTCGATGACATCGCCAATCCGCACCACGTCGCTGGACACGGTGACGTTGGCGCGCAGCGTTGGCGATGCGATGACCTCGTCCCGCTGCGCCTGGCCGAGCGCAGCGGTGGCCGCTGCAGCGAGCAGGGCGGTGGCGAGGAGAAGCGAACGCATGGCTGATGTCATGATCATTCTCCTCAGCGGAACATGCCGGCGGTGGATTGCAGCATCTGGTCGGCAGCGCTGATGACCTTGGCGTTCATCTCATAGGCGCGCTGCGCGGCGATCAGGTCCGAGATTTCGGTGACCACTTCGACATTGGCCATTTCGAGGTTGCGCTGCTGCATGTCGCCGAAGCCGTCGGCATTGGCGACACCGTCCTGCGGTGGGCCGGAGGCAGGTGTTTCGGTGAACAGGTTGTCACCGATCGAATTGAGACCGGCCTTGTTGATGAAGCGGGTGAGGCTGATCTGGCCGAGGACGGTCGGGGTCGTCGAGCCCGGTACGATGACCGAGACCTGGCCCTGGGCATTGATCGAGAGTTGCGACGATGCCTGGGGAATCGAGATCGTTGGCTGCAGCAGGTTGCCCTGCGGGTTGACGATGCGGCCCTGCTGGTCAGTGGAAAACGTACCATCGCGGGTATAGGCGAAGGTGCCATCGGTGAGCTGGATCTTGAAGAAGCCTTCGCCGCGGACGGCGATATCGAGATCGCCGCCGGTTGCCGACAGCGTGCCCTGGGTCATCATGCGCGGAGTGCCGACGGTCTTCACACCGCCGCCGATGTCGACGCCGACAGGAATGACCGTGCCCTGATCCGATGCTTGCGCACCGACGCGGCGGACGTGATCGTAGATGAGGTCCTGGAATGCGGCACGCTGCTTCTTGAAGCCGGTCGTGCGCATATTGGCGATATTGTTCGAGATGACCTGGACGTTGAGTTCCTGGGCCGCCATCCCGGTCGCGGCAGTGTAAAGAGCGCGCATGGGTCAGATTCCTTAAGCCGGAACGTCGGCAAGTTTTTCGATGGCGGAGCGCCGCGCGTCGCCTTGCGACTGCAGCATGTTGGACAGCTCGGTATAGGCGCGGGTGACGTCGATCATCCGGGTCATTTCGACGACCGAGCTGACGTTCGACTTTTCGATGAAGCCCTGGTTGAGCTTCGACGTGGTGGACGGCTGCGGATTGGCGCCGGGACCGGCCGAGAACAGGTTGGAGCCTTCCTTCACCAGCCGCTGGGGCTGCGCGAAGTTGACCATGCGAATCTTGCCGCGCACGGAGTCGATGCGGTTGATGCCTTCGAGCACCGTGACCGTGCCGTCCTGCGAGATGTTGATGTCGTGGTCGGTCTGCTGGAACACGATCGGGCCGTTGGCGCCGAGCACCGGTGCGCCCGACGCTGTCACGAGCTGGCCCTGCGAATTGATCTGCATGCCGCCGTCGCGGGTATAGCGCTCACCGTTCGGGGTCTGCACCGCGAGGAAGGCGTTGCCGTCGATGGCGACATCCAGCGGATTCTTGGTTTGCTCGGTCGCGCCGCCGGTGAAATCATGCATCGTGGCGCGGTCCTGCACGAAGGACACGCGGCGGTCGCGGCCGACGAAGTTGTCTTCGCGGGCGGCCGGGCTCAGATATTCCTCGAAAATCGTCCGCTCGGCCTTGAAGCCGCTCGTGTTGATATTCGCAATGTTGTTCGCCACGACGTCCATCTGACGCCGAAGCGTCATCTGCCGCGACAGTCCGACGAGAAGCATATTCTCCATCGGTGGTTCTCCCCTAAGTTCGCGCGGGTCGCTCTCCCAAGCTCGCCGCGGATCCCGTAAACCGCACAGCTCTCCCAAGCCGCGGTTCGCAGACTACTTAGCGAAAGCCGTGCCAAGTCAAAAAGCTGATATTTTTCAATTTGTTGGTGGTTTTCAGGGCGCGAAAGCAGGCGGCAGAAAGGTCTTGTTGACCATATTTGCCGGCAGAATTTTCCTAGTTGAGCGTCAAAAGAAAGATTCCGTTAACCATTGCGACCTAGCGTCACGATCACACAGGGCCTTGGGCGCTGGCAGCATTTTGTATCGCGTCTTTATTGCCTGCTTTGCAGCATCGAGCTCATCCCAACCCCGGACGGGCAGGCGATGGCGGATACGGAAACTTCAGAAAGCACCCCGACCGGGGACGAGGCGGCAGCTCCCAAGAGCAAATTCAAGCTGATCGCAATCGTCGTGGGCGTGCTGGTGCTTGCAGCGGGCGGTGGCGGCTGGTTCTTCCTGAAGGGACATCCCAAGGAAGAGAAGAAAGAGGCCGCGCCGGCTGCGAAGCCGCTCGCCTTCATCGATGTGCCGGAAATCCTGGTGAACCTTGCCGGCCAGCCCGGCGAGCGCGTGCAATATCTCAAGGCCAAGATTGTGCTCGAGGTGAAGGAAGCGCCGTTGGTGGCGCAGATCACGCCGTCGATGCCGCGCATCACCGACATGTTCCAGGTTTACCTGCGCGAACTGCGCACCACCGATCTGAACGGCTCCGTTGGCATGTTCCGGCTGAAGGAAGAGCTGACGCGGCGCGTCAATGCCGCGATCTCTCCTCATCACGTGAACGCTGTGCTGTTCAAGGAAATCCTCATTCAGTGAGGAATTGGATTTAGGCTGATGTCTACCGAACAGGTCGATCAGGACGCAATTGCCGCCGAATGGGAAGCTTCTCTGGATTCAGAGGATCCCGTTGAGGCGGCGAAAGCTGCTGCCGAAAACGAACTCACCGGCACCATGGCGGAGCAATGGGCCGCCATGGTCGAGGATGGCGGTCGCGATATCGGCGGCGGCAAGAACGGCGGCGAGCGCGTTCTCTCGCAGGAGGAGATCGACAACCTCCTCGGCTTCAGTGTCAACGAGGTCCATCTCGACGAAAATTCCGGCATTCGCGCCATCATCGATTCCTCGATGGTGTCGTATGAGCGTCTGCCGATGCTCGAAATCGTGTTCGACCGTCTGGTGCGGTTGATGACCACGAGCCTGCGCAATTTCACCTCCGACAACGTCGAAGTCTCGCTCGATCGCATCACTTCGGTGCGTTTCGGCGACTATATGAATTCGATTCCGCTGCCTGCCGTACTGTGCGTGTTCAAGGCAGAGGAATGGGAGAATTTTGGCCTCGCCACCGTCGATTCCAGCCTGATCTATTCGATGATCGACGTGCTGCTCGGTGGACGTCGTGGTCAGGCCTCGCTGCGCATCGAGGGCCGTCCCTATACCACCATCGAAACCAATCTGGTGAAGCGCCTGATCGAAGTCGTGTTGGCCGATGCCGAGCAGGCGTTCCGGCCACTGTCGCCGGTGGCCTTCACCATCGACCGGCTTGAAACCAATCCGCGCTTCGCCGCCATCAGCCGTCCAGCCAATGCCGCCATCCTGGTGCGCCTGCACATCGACATGGAAGACCGCGGCGGCAATATCGAATTGCTGCTGCCCTATGCGACGATCGAGCCGATCCGCGCCGTGCTCATGCAGATGTTCATGGGCGAAAAATTCGGCCGTGATCCGATCTGGGAAAGCCATCTCGCCACTGAAATTGCTCAGGCCGAGATCGCCGTCGACGCCGTGCTGTATGAGGCGGAGATCCCGTTGAAGCAGCTGATGCTTCTCAAAGTGGGCGATACGCTGCCGCTGGAAATGCGGGCGGATGCCCTTGTTGCCGTGCGTTGCGGAGCCGTGACCTTGACTGAAGGTCGCATGGGCCGTGTCGGCGACCGCGTTGCCATTCGAGTCACGAAACAATTACGCAAGCCTAACACAACCTTCGCCATGTTTGAGAAGGCTGATGAGCAAACTAAATTGATGGAGGCACAATGAGTCATTCATTAGGAATTGTGATCGAGAGCCTGGTTGCGGTGCTTCTGATCCTGACCATCGCCTATTGCATGTTGCTCAATAAGCGCCTGAAGCGCCTCAAGGCGGACGAGCAATCGTTGAAGGCCACGATCGGCGAGCTCATCACCGTGACCGAGATCGCCGAGCGTGCGATCGGCGGACTCAAGCTTACCGTGCGCGACGTCAACGAGAATCTCGGCAGCCAGATTTCGGCGGCAACGGCGCTGGCCGATCAACTGAAAGCCCAGCTCGCCGAGAGCGATGCCGTCGTGCGCCGGCTGTCGAAGATCGCGGTGGCGGCACGACCGCTCACCGAAACCGACCCTGATGCGCCGCGGGTATCCGCAGCGCGGGCCAATGCCGCGGCAGCGCAGGCGTTTGCCGAACGGAGGAGGCCTGACGGCATCGCTGCATGAAAGCTTTTCGGGACGTTCGTATTCTTCCTGTCGTCTTGGTGGCGGTTTTCGGGCTGGCGATTCTCAAGATCGCCGGCCTGGTGATCGATGGCGGCTACGTGTTCAACTACGATCCGCAGCCGCAGCCTACGAAAGGATCGTGGGCGCAGGAGATGTTCAACTTCCCGGGCGGCAAGCCAGTGGACGGCGATATTACCGGCTCGGTGTCAGCCAAGAAGGAAGAGCCGAAGCCCGCGGTAGCGGCGCCTGCAGCGATCGAACCGACCAGCAACCCGCCTGTCGAACTGTCTCCTCAAATCTCGCCGGCCGAACGGGCGATCCTCGAACGGCTGCAAGCGCGCCGTCAGGAGCTGGAAGCGCGTGCACGCGAGATCGACATTCGCGAGAGCCTGCTGAAAGCCGCCGAGAAGCGCATCGAAACCCGCGTCGATGAATTGAAGGGCGTCGAAGCCGGTATCAAGACGGCGAACGACCAGAAGAGCGAAGTCGATGCCGCCCGCTTCAAGGGTATCGTCACCATGTATGAAAGCATGAAGCCGAAGGACGCCGCGAAGATCTTCGACCGGCTGGAAATGCCGGTGCTGTTCGAGATCGCCTCGCAGATCGCGCCTCGGAAGATGTCCGACATTCTCGGTCTGATGCAGCCGGAGGCCGCTGAACGCCTCACCGTGGAACTGGCGCGTCGCGCCTCGGGCGGCGAACGATCAGCCGCGGCGGTGGAACTGCCCAAGATCGAAGGCAGGCCGATCCAGCAGGGCCGGAATTAAAGAAATTAATTAACAAATCCTTAGAGCGCGGAATCTAGATTCGACACAGGGCGGGCGAGTGGTCGTCCTTCGAGCATCGGGCTGAGAGACACTTCTGAATGGCACGGACGGCTGCCGTTGCATGTTGGACGCAAGCTCGCGCATGGACGCGGGCCGTTCGACGTTGTGCGGTCCTCGCGGGCATTGTCTGTCTTGCCCTGTCGTTCCAGGATGCCGCATCTGCGCAAGCGGTGAGGGGCATCGCCAGCATGGGCACGTCGGGCGGCTATGGCCGCATCGTGCTGAAGCTTGCCGAGGACGTGGAGTCCGAGGTGACGCAAGCCGGCACCATTCTCGTCATTCGCTTCAAGCGGCCGGTCGATATTCCTGTCGAGATTCTCGGCGACGCCGCCCCCGACTATATCGGCTCCGCGCGCCGTGATCCCGATGGCACGGCGATCCGTCTCGCTTTGTCACGCAGGGTGACCGTCAATTCGATGACGGCGGGCGAGCGCATCTTCATCGATCTATTGCCCGACACCTGGAAGGGCATGCCGCCCGGTTTGCCGCAGGATGTGGTCAAGGAATTGTCGGAGCGTGCACGCGCGGCAGAGCGCGCCTTGCGCCAGCAACGCGCTGCCGCGGAAAGCCAGAAGAAGCCGCCGATCCGCGTGCGCGCATCCGTGCAGCCGACCTTCGTGCGCTTCGTGTTCGAGACCGGTGGCGTCGGTGTGTCGTCGGTGCTGAACGAGAAGACGCTGACGCTGACCTTCAACGCCGGTCTGGTGTTCGATCTCGCCGATGCCAAACTGTCTGCACCCGCCAATGTCGCATCGATCGGTCAGGCGATGGACGGCAACCGGACCGCCGTCGAGATCGGCTTGATCGGCGACGTCGATGTGAAGTCGTTCCGCGAGGACAAGAGTTACGTCGTCGACATCGGCTTCCAGCAGAATGAAAAGCCGTCGCCGCTGGCCAAGCTGCCGGTGGCCGCTCCTGCGGACGAGAAACCGCCAGTCGCGGTGAAGCCTCCTGAGGTCGAAAAGCCCGCCAGCGTCCCGGCACAGCGCTCCGGCGAGATCGTACCGCCGACCTCCGAAGTGATCGCGAAAGAGATCGTTCCGGAGAAGAAAGTCGAGGTTGCGACGGCTGCCCCGGCAGCGCCCGTCGCGGCAGCGAAGCCGGAAGAGCCGAAGCCAGAGGCGGCTAAGGTCGCTGAGTCACCCAAGCCTGCGCCGGCAGCTGAGCCTGTTGTCGTCGTTCCTGCGAAAGAAACACCGCCGCCTGCGCCTGTCATTGCGGCGGCCCCTGCTGCTGCACCCGTTGCTGCTGCGTCGACCGAACCGGCGGGCATGCCGGTTGAGGTCAAGCGCAGCAGCGACGGCGTGCGCATAGCCTTTGCCTTTCCATCGCAAACGCCGGTCGCTTTGTTTCGCCGCGGCGATATCCTGTGGCTGGTGGCAGATTCGACGCGGCCCATCGACACCGCGCCGATCCGCCGCGATAGCGGATCGATTATTGCCGATGTGAGCACGATCCCGCTGGAGAAGGGGCAGGCGATCCGCATCCGCCTTAACCGCCCGCAATTGGCTTCTCTCACGACCGACGATCCCGCCGGCGCAGGACAGGCCTGGTCGCTGATGCTCGCCGACACCCGGCAGACACCGTCGCAGCCGCTGTCGGCCGTGCGCAATATTGCCGATCCCTCGCGCGCCAGCGTGCAGGTGCCATTGGCCAAGCCCGGTCTCAAGCATCGCCTGGTCGATCCGGATGCCGGCGATACGCTCAATATCATCACCGCGCTGCCACCATCGCGCGGCTTCATCCGTCGCCAGGACTTCGTTGAATTCTCGTTGCTGGAATCGATTCACGGCGTGGTGGTTCAGGTGAACTCCGACGACGTGTCCGTTGAAGCCAGTATCGACAAGGTGATGCTCACCAAGCCCGGCGGCCTGACGCTGTCTGCCGCCGATGCGGCGCCGCAGCGCGCCTCGACGGTCGCCCGGCCGATCTTCGATGTCGGCCAGTGGCGCAAGGATCAGGAAGGCCCGTTCAACGCGCGCTTCGACGAGTTGATCGACGCGATGTCATCGGCTGAAGCTAGTTCGCTGCCGCAGGCGCGGATGGATCTGGCCAAATTCTACATGGCGCGCGGCATGTATCACGAGGCCAAGGGCGTCGCCGATCTCGCGATCGCGGACACCAAGGTCGGCGAGGAAAGCCCTGTCGCGCTGATCGTTCATGCGGTGGCCAGCGCAATGATGGGGCGTCCCGAACAGACCCTGAAGGATATCGCCAATCCGGTGCTCGGGCCGGGTTACGATGGTGAATTGTGGAAGGCGCTCGCCTACGCCAAGCAGGAAAAATGGGTCGAGGCGCGCGAGCGTTTCAAGAATGCCGAGTTCACGCTCGCCGCGCTGCCGGCCGATCTGCAGCGTGCGGCCCTGATGCTCGCGCTGCGGGCCTCGCTCGAGGTCAAGGACTATGCCGGCGCGTCGTCGCGCGGCAGTGAGCTCGAAACGGTCGGCATCTCGCCGGAGATCAAGCCCGCGGCCATGCTGCTCAGCGGCTGGCTCGATGAGGCGCTCGGCCGCGAGAAGGATGCGCTGTCGAAGTATCAGGACGTCACCGGGTCGGTGGATCGTCAATCCGCAGCGGAAGCCAAGTTGCGCGAAATCAATTTGCGCCAGAAGCGCAACGAGATCAGCAGCGAGGACGCGCTGCATGATCTCGAAGTGCTGGCGGTGACATGGCGCGGCGATGGCACGGAAGTGCAGGTGCTGCAGATCCTGTCGCGCATGTATGCCGAACTCGGGCGCTACAATGACTCGCTGCTGGCCGCCCGCACGGCCACCGAGCGCCAGGCCAACAGCGAAGCCGCGCGCCAGGTGCAGGACGAAGCCCAGGCGTTGTTCTCGCAGATCTATCTATCGCCAAAGGGCGACAGCCTGCCGCCGGTCGATGCGCTGGCGATGTTTTACGAGTTTCGCGAGCTGACGCCGATCGGCCGCCGCGGCGACGAAATGATCCGCCGTCTTGCAGATCGTCTCGTGGCCGTCGATCTGCTCGATCAGGCCGCGGAGCTTCTGCAGTATCAGGTCGATCACCGTCTCGAGGGCGCTGCACGCTCGCAGGTCGCTGCGCGTCTGGCGATGGTCTATCTGATGAGCCGCAAGCCCGACCGCGCCATCGCCGCGCTGCGCACTACGCGGATCGCCGATCTCAATGGCGAGCTGCGTCAACAGCGGCTGCTGCTCGAGGCGCGGGCGCAGAGTGACATCGGCCGCCGTGAGCTGGCTCTCGACATCATCTCTCATGTCACCGGGCGCGAAGCGATCCGGCTCCGCTCGGATATCTACTGGTCGTCGCGGCGCTGGCGCGAGGCCTCCGAGCAGATCGAACTCTATTATGGCGACCGCTGGCGGGATTTCTCGCCGCTGACGCCAAGCGAAAAGAGCGACATCATCCGTGCTGTCGTGGGTTATGCGCTGGCGGAAGACGCCCTCGGTCTCGCGCGCTTCCGCGAAAAGTATGCGCCGCTGATGAATGTCGGTGCCGACAAGATCGCCTTCGACACCGCGAGCAAGCCGACCTCGACCAACTCTTCGGAATTCGCCGCCATTGCCAAGATGGCCGCGTCCGTCGATACGCTCGACGGCTTCCTGCGCGAGATGAAGACGCGTTTCCCCGAAAGCAGCGCCAAGGTGATCCTGCCCGGCGCCAGTGCCGATCCGATGCCGACCGGCTCGCTGAATCCGCAGCCGGTGGTCAATGTCCGCAAGATCGAGATGACGCGGTAGGGGCGAGCTTCGCTACTGCCCGTAACTCTGCACCAGACTGCCGGCCACCAGCGACCAGCCATCCACCAGCACGAAGAAGATCAGCTTGAACGGCAGTGACACCACCGCCGGTGGCAGCATCATCATGCCCATCGCCATCAAGACCGAGGCGACCACGAGATCGATGATCAGGAAGGGCAGGAACAGCAGGAAGCCGATCTCGAAAGCGCGCTTCAGCTCGGAGATCATGAAGGCCGGCACAAGGATGCGGAGCGACAGGTCGTCAGGCGTCGCTGGAATTGGCTCGCCCGACAAGTCCATGAACAGCTTGAGATCCTTCTCGCGCACGTTCTTCTGCATGAAGCCGCGCAGCGGAATGGATGCGCGCACCAGGGCTTGTTCGACGGTGATGTCGTTGGAGATCAGCGGCTTGATACCGTCGTCATAGGAACGTTGTAGCACCGGTCCCATCACGAAAGCCGTAAGGAACATCGCCAGCGCGATGATCACCGAGTTCGGCGGAGCCGTCGCTGTACCCAATGCGGTGCGCAGCAGCGACAGCACGACCACGATGCGTGTGAATGACGTCATCATGATCAGGATCGACGGTGCGATCGACAGCACCGTCAACAACGCAATCATCTGCACCGCACGTTCGGTGACGCCGCCGCCACCGCCGCCGAGATTGATGCTGATGTCCTGCGCCATCGCGGGACCTGCGAAGGTCCCGGCGGCGATCAGAACAGAAAGGAAAAATACTCTACGCGGGAGGTTCGCCGAACTCACGAACTGGACTTTGGCCGTCCCAGCAGGGAGGCCATCTCGTCTTCGAGATTTTCAAAACCCGATTTGACCGGCGGGACGACGGGCGGCGCCTCCGCACGGGCAGGGCTGGCGATCGAGACTTCCGGCGACCGCGAAGCCGGACGGATCGATGGTGCCTCAGGCGCCACCGACGGAGCGCCGACCCTGGGCTCAGGCGCATCCTGGCGGATTTCGCCGGCAGGACGGCGCAAGGCTGCTTCGAGGCGCTGCGCCATATCGGCGAGGTTCTGATCGGCAGACGACACGGGGGCTGCCGGAGCGGGCGCAGGGGCTGGCGTCGGTGCGGGTGGCGCGACGATCGGGGCGGGCGCCGGGGCAGCAACAACCGGAGCAGGCGGGGTCGGCGCTGCTGCGACGGGACGGTCCGGCGTGCGGGGCTGCGGCGTGGTGCGGATCGGCGGATCGGCACGCATCGGGCGCGGCATCATCGGCTCGCTACGTGGCATCTCGGCACGTGGCATTTCACTTCGCGGAATCGGCCGCTGCGGAAAAAGGTCATTGCGTGGCGCCGGTTCAGGGCGCGGCGCAGGTTCCGGCGCGAGGCTGGCGACCGGATCGGGCCGACGCTCCGGCAAAGGCGCGGCCGGGCGGCGTGGCTCTTCGATAAAGGAGGGGCGCGCGGGACGCGGCGCTGGCTCCGGCACATGCGGTTCGGAATCGAAGCCGGAGTCGTCGCTCTCTGCCCAGCTCGGGGCTTCAGGCAGCGACGGGCCACGGCTTGCCGCATCGGCGGCGAGGCCGCCGCGCTGGGGGGCCTGCTCACGGCCGGGTATGGCGCGGACGATATTGGGCTCGACGACGATGTCCGACGGCCCACCGATCATCAGCAAATGTTCGACATTGTCGCGGCGGACCAGCACCAGGCGGCGGCGGCCGTCCACGGCGGCGGCGTCGATCACCGCGAGCCGCGGCAAGCGCCCGCGGCTGGTGTTGTTGCCCAGCCGGTTGCCAGCGAATCGGCGCACCAGCCAGGCGGTAAGCCCGATCAGCGCCAGCACGACAACGAAGGCCAAGATAAATTGCACCGATGATTGCATCATAAAGTCCCCAGCCAGACAGGGTGGCTGCAACGTCCACGTCCAGAGCTGGAGGTGTCATACCCCCGCACGCCCCGCACGCAGCGTGAATCACGCCCCATCTGTTAACGCCCCACGGCAGAACCTGCCGTTGGTTAATAATAAACTATGAATCGCTGCAGCCAAAACGACTTCTGCCGCCCCGTCGTATGGCCGATGGGGATGGTTAATCGGCCAATTCAGGCAAAAAAGCGTTGGCAGTTGCGAAAAACGTCAATTTTGCAGCATTCATTTACGGTTCGGTAACAAGTACCGCCGGAAATTAACTTCGTATTAACCATGCAGGCGGCAAATTCTGCCTAGCTCAGGACGTTCCGTCCGGGCGGGCGGAGAAGGCCGATGGCGATCAGCGACATGCCGATGTTGTCGGCGCTGCGCACCAAGATGCAGTGGCATCAGGAGCGCCAGCGTGTGCTGGCCGAAAATATCTCCAATTCGGACACTCCGAACTTCCGCCCCCGCGATCTCGTGGAACCGAAATTCGACAAGGCCGGGAACACGTCCGTCACCGCCGGCGGCATGGGCTCGCTGCCGATGATGCGCGCCGCCGGCACCAACATCCTGCCGACCGGAGGCTCGGCCTCTTTCAACCAGAACAGCCGGGTCGGCTACGAGACCCGCCCCGCCGGCAATGCCGTCAATCTGGAAGACGAGATGCTCAAGGTCTCGGCCAACCAGATGGACTATGCCGCCGCAACCTCGCTCTACACCCGCAGCCTCGGTCTGTTGAAGACCGCTATCGGCAAGCGCTGACGCCGCCGCGCGCATAAAGGGAGCTCATCATGGCAGACGATATCAGCGATTTCTCGCGTTCCATGGGCATCGCGACCTCCGGTCTGCGCGCCCAGGCGGGCCGCATGCGGGTGATTTCGGAAAACATCGCGAATGCGCAGTCCACAGCGCAGACTTCGGGCGGTGACCCCTATCGCCGCAAGGTGCCGACCTTCAAATCCGAGCTGGACCGCTCGCTGGATGCCCGCATCGTCGGTCTCGGCCGCATCAGGCCCGACCAGTCTGCGTTTCCCACGCGCTATGAGCCCGGCAATCCCGCGGCGGATGCCGCCGGTAACGTCAAGTACCCCAACGTGAACTCGCTGGTGGAAATGACGGACATGAAGGAAGCGCAGCGCTCCTACGAAGCCAATCTCAATATCATCAGCGCCACGCGCCGGATGATCCAACGCACGCTCGACATCCTCAAGGCCTGAACAGGACAGCTGAACTATGGCAACTCCCTCTGTCGCCGCCAATGCTTACTCGGCCCTCTCGCGCATCATGGACGCCGGCGGCGGCGTCGGTGGCGGTCTCAACAAGGCGGCGGACGCCGGTGGTGGTCAGTCGTTCGGTGCGGTCCTCAAGGACGCGCTGGGCAGCGTGCTCGATTCCGGTCGCAAGTCGGATGCGCAGACCATCGCAATGGCAAACGGCAAGGCCAATGTGATGGACGTGGTCACGGCAGTTGCGGAAACCGACGTCGCCGTTTCGACGCTGGTCTCGGTGCGCGATCGCGTCATCCAGTCCTACGAAGACATCATGAAGATGCCGATCTGATCCTCCTCATCACGAACACCGCGTAACACAAGGATTACTGCAATGACCGGCCCCGAAACTCTCGACGTTGCCCGCGATGCGATCTGGACCATTGTGATCGTGTCCGGTCCGCTGATGGTCGTGGGCCTCCTGGTCGGCGTCGTGGTGTCGCTGGTGCAGGCGCTGACCCAGATCCAGGAACAGTCGCTGGTCTTCGTGCCGAAGATTCTCGCGGTCTTTGCCACCATGATGCTGACGCTCCCGTTCATGGGGGACGCATTGTCGAGCTACATGTTGCGGATATCGTCGCGAATCATCGGGGGGTGATGCACAATCCCGTATGCGCATCGATGTCTCGCTTCTGCCCGCTCTCGCCGCTGCCTTCATGCTGGCCTTCGCCCGCATCGGTACGATGGTGATGTTGATGCCGGGCTTTGGCGAAACCAACATTCCCGCACGGGCCAAGCTGTCGATCGCATTGGGACTGACCCTTCTCATGCTGCCGGCACATCGCGGCGCCTATAACGTCGATATGGGATCGATCGTGCCGATGCTGGTGATGCTGGTGCATGAGATCATCATCGGTGTCGTGCTGGGCGCCACCGCGCGCGTTACGCTGTCGGCGCTGCAGGTCGCCGGATCAATCATCGCGCAGCAACTCGGTCTCGGCTTCGTCACCTCGGTGGATCCGACCCAGGGTCAGCAGGGCGTGCTGATCGGCAATTTTCTCACGATGCTCGGCATCACGATGCTGTTCGCCACCGATACGCATCACCTTGTGATCGCCGCCATTAATGACAGCTACAAGATTTTCGCGCCCGGCGAGATCATGTCGACGGGCGATGTAGCGAAGCTCGCGACCAATGCCTTCGCGGCGGCGTTCAAGATCGGGACGCAGCTTTCTGCGCCTTTCCTGGTGTTCGGCCTCGTCTTCAACATGGGGCTTGGCGTGCTGGCACGGCTGATGCCGCAGATGCAGGTCTATTTCGTCGGTGTACCGCTTTCGATCATGATCGGCTTCCTGATCTTCGCCGTCGTGCTCGCGACCATGATGGGGACCTACCTCGAATACGTCACCGGCGTCATGCAACAAATGATGCCGCGGATATAGGGGCGCGCGGATGGCCGACGACGATTCCGAGAAGACACATGACCCCACGCAAAAAAAGCTCGACGATGCTCACGAACGCGGTGACGTAGCCAAAAGCCAGGAGGTCAATACCTGGTTCCTGCTGGCGGGCGCGACGCTGGTCTTGTCGACCTTCAACGGCTCGGTCGGCGGCGGGCTGCAAACGCCGCTTAAAAACCTTCTGCAAAATTCCTGGATGATACGGACCGACGGGCCTGGACTACTGCTGCTGGCCAAGAGCCTCTGCGTGTCCATCTTGTCCACCATGGGCATGCCGATCCTGTTTCTCGTGATCGCCGCGCTCGCGGGCAATCTGATCCAGCACCGGCTGGTGTTCTCCACCGAAGGTCTGGTGCCCAAGTTCAGCAAGCTGTCGCCGATGGAAGGTGCCAAGCGCGTCTTCGGCAAGCAGGCGCTGGCCAATTTCCTGAAGGGGCTGTTCAAGCTCGTCCTGCTCGGCGCCGTGATGTGCGCGGTGCTGTGGCCCGAGCGGTTTCGTCTGGATGCGCTGATCCATATCGATCCGTCGGCGATCCTCGGCATCACCACATCACTGACACTGCAGCTGATGGGTTCGGTGGTTGCGATGCTTGCCTTCGTCGCCATTGCCGACTTCTTCTTCCAGTACCGCACCTGGTACGAGAAGTTGAAGATGTCGTTGCAGGAAGTGAAGGAAGAATACAAGCAGTCCGAGGGCGACCCCCACATCAAGGGCAAGATCAAGCAGCTGCGTCAGCAGAACATGAAGAAGCGCATGATGGCAGCGGTGCCGAAGGCGTCGGTGATCATTACCAACCCGACGCACTACGCCGTGGCGCTGTCTTATGAGCGCGGCATGACCGCGCCGATCTGCGTTGCCAAAGGCGTCGACAACATCGCGCTGAAGATTAGGGAAGTTGCCGGCAAGCACGATATTCCGATCGTCGAGAACGTGCCGCTGGCGCGCGCGCTTTACGCCACCGTCGAGATCGACGAGGAAATTCCGGGCGAACACTACCATGCGGTGGCCGAAGTCATTGGCTACGTCATGGGCCTGAAGCGCGGCCTGTCCGGGCGCCCGTCATGATTCGGGGAAGGGCCGGGCAAGGGGCCGGGAACGTGTTGCGAATCGGCGGATTGGAAGCGAATAGGCCGACGCGGCGCTTGCGTAAGGCCAGCCGATTGATGCACTCAGGAGGCGCGCAAACCCGCGCTGCCGCAACTGCCAACAGGCGACGAACCGTCCGATGACTGCCGAGACCGACCACGATCGCCAATCGATGACGGCGCAGAATCCGGTTCTGCACGAGCCGGCCCGGCGCAGCGGCAGCATCGTGCTGGTGCTGCTGATTGCCGCCGCGATCATCGCCTGCGCCGTGGCATTCATGACTCTCGGCCGCGCCCAGGCGCAGCCTTATATTCTGGGCCTGCTGGCGCTGCTGGCGATGGTCGGCCTGTTCGTGTTGTTCGCCTTTGCCGCCGGTATTGTCCGCTTTGCTGATCGCACATCCGACGATCCGATCATGCGCACCGTGGCCGATCACGCCTTTGACGGTATCGCGGTCACCGATGCGCGGGGCCATGTGGTCTATGCCAATGCTGCCTATCTCACATTGACCGGCGCGGCCTCCGCGCAGGATGCGCGGCCGGTCGAGCGCGTTTTCATCGGCAATCCCGACGTCTCCGAAGCCGTCTTCCGCCTGCTCAAGGCTGCCCGCGAGGGCAAGCGCCAGCAGGAGGAAGTCCGTGTCGCAGCGCCCGACGGCAGCCATGGCCGCTGGCTGCGGATGCGCGTGCGTCCACTGGGTGAAGGCAAGCGCGAAGCCAAATCCACGGTGTGGTCGGTGGCCGATATCTCCCGCGATCGCCAGCGTCAGGAAGACGTGTTCCAGGAATTGCAGCACGCCATCGAATATCTCGATCACGCGCCGTGCGGCTTCTTCTCGGTCAATCCAAAGGGCGAGCTGGTCTATGTCAACGCCACACTGGCGAACTGGCTCGATCACGATCTTGCCGAGATCGGCTCCGGCGGTCTGAAGCTCACGGACATCGTCTCTGGCGACGGCGCCTCGTTGCTGACGTCGATCGTGCCGATGCCCGGCGAGGTCAAAACCGAAGTCTTCGACATCGACCTGCGCATGCGCAACGGCAAGACCATGCCGGTGCGGCTCTATCATAAGCTCGCTTTCGGCGCCGATGGGGTGCCGGGTGCATCGCGCACCCTCGTGATCTCGCGCGCGCGCGACGAGCGCTCGGATCCGCAACGCGCCGCCGAAGTGCGCTTCATGCGCTTCTTCGACCATACGCCGATGGCGATTGCGACGGTGGACCGCGACGGCACCGTGGTGCGCGGCAATGCCCGCTTCGCCAAGCTGGCGCAAAGCCTGAACACGTCCGGCGCCGTCAACAAGTCGATCCTGGCCGCCGTCAGCGACCGCGACCGCAACCAGCTCGTCGCGGCCATCGGCCACGCCGCGCAGGGGCAGGGCGATATCCCGCCGGTGGAAGCGCTGCTGGAAGGTGCCAAGGAGCGCTGGGGACAGTTCTTCGTCACCGCTGTGGAGGAGAACGAGCGCGAGACCGAAGCGGCCATCGTCTACATGCTGGAGACCACCGAGCGCCGCACGCTCGAGAACCAGGTCAACCAGGCGCAGAAGATGGACACCATCGGCCAGCTGGCCGGCGGCATCGCGCACGATTTCAACAACGTGCTTTCCGCCATCATGATGGCCAACGACTTCCTGCTGAACGCGCACAAGCCGACCGATCCGTCGTTCCAGGACATCATGCAGATCAAGCAGAACGCGACGCGCGCGGCGACGCTGGTGCGCCAGCTGCTCGCATTCTCGCGCCGCCAGACGCTGCGCCCGACGGTGCTCAATCTTGGCGATGCGCTGTCCGATATCGATCTGCTGCTGAAGCGCCTGATCGGCGAGAAGGTCAAACTCGAAGTCGTGCACGGCCGCGATCTGTGGCCGGTGAAGGTCGACATCTCGCAATTTGAGCAGGTGATCGTGAATCTCGCGGTCAATGCGCGCGATGCGATGCCGGATGGCGGCGCGCTGACTGTGCGCACCGTCAATGTCTCGGCCGAGGAAGCTGGGCGTTTGTCCTACAAGGGCATGCCGCCGTCGGATTATGTGCGCATCGATGTCAGCGATACCGGCACTGGTATTCCCGCCGATATCGTGGAGAAGATCTTCGAGCCGTTCTTCTCCACCAAGGATGTCGGCAAGGGCACCGGCCTCGGCCTCTCCACGGTCTACGGCATCGTCAAGCAGACCGGCGGTTTCGTTTATGTCGACTCCGAGCCGGGCAAAGGCACCACGTTCCGCATCTTCCTGCCGCGCCATCATCAGGAAAAGGAAGTCGCTCCCGATCCGGCGATTGCGGCCGCCGTCGCCGCCAAGGAAGCCGCTGCCGACGCCAAGCCACGTGCGGATCTGACCGGGCAGGGCACCATCCTGCTGGTCGAGGACGAAGAGGGCCTGCGCGCGCTGAATGCCCGCGGTCTGCGCTCGCGCGGTTACACGGTGGTCGAAGCCGGCAACGGCGTCGAAGCGATGGAGCTGTTCGACGAGCAGAACGGCGCCATCGATCTCGTGGTCTCCGACGTGGTGATGCCGGAGATGGATGGACCGACGCTGCTGAAGGAGATGCGCGCCCGCAATGCGGATATTCGCATCATCTTCGTGTCAGGTTACGCCGAGGAAGCCTTCGAAAAGAGCCTGCCGGAAAACCAGCAATTCGCCTTCCTGGCCAAGCCGTTCGCCCTGAGCGCGCTGATCGCCAAAGTCAAGGAAACCATGGCGCCGAATTAACGGAGCGCCGCTGGCAATACCATCCTGCCTTCTAATGCGCATTCACCCCGCAATGCAGCATAAGTGTTTGAAAGCAAGATGACTCTTGCGCCAAAGGTTCAATGACGAGCCGCGACCGAGGGCCGCAGCGTTTACCCTCGAACGGTGCTTCCCTTTTAGGCTGGGGTAGCCATGTTAAGGGTGTTTTCCCCCTGCCGGGGATTGAGGGAATGACCATGACTTTCACGTTCAGCATGCGCGGCGTCGTCAAGACGATGGCCGTCGTCCTTTCGCTGGCGATGCCGCTCACAATTGCAATCTCCTCTGCCGACGCCCGCGTTGGCGGTGGCAGCAGCTCGGGCTCGCGCGGCAACCGCACGTTCTCGGCCCCGCCGAGCACGTCGACGGCGCCCAACGCGGCTCAGCCGTTCAACCGCACCATGCAACAGCCAGGTTCGCCCGGCATGAACAGCGCGACCACTGGCGCAGCCAGCAAGGGCGGTTTCTTCAACCGTCCGGGCATGGGCATGCTCGGCGGCCTCGCTGCCGGCTTCCTCGGTGCAGGCCTGCTCGGCATGCTGTTCGGCGGCGGTCTGTTCAGCGGCCTCGGCGGCATCTCCTCGATCATCGGCCTGCTGCTGCAGGTCGGCCTGATCATCATCGTCGTCCGCCTCGCGATGTCCTGGTGGCAGCGTCGCAACCAGACGGCGTCGGCCTATGCCGGTCCGGCCAACTCGGCCTATACCGGCCCGGCCAATGGTCCCGACCAGAACCAGGCACACATGAACCAGGCGCAGCAGGGTTATGGCGCACAGCCGACCCAGCGCAGTGGTCTCGGTGGCTTCGGTTTCGGCGGCTCGAACAATGACAAGCCGATCGAGATCGCACCGCAGGATTATGAAGCTTTCGAGAAGCTGCTCAGCGATGTGCAGGCTGCCTGGTCGAACGAAGATGTCGAGAAGCTCGGCAAGCTGTCGACGCCGGAAATGGTGTCGTACTTCGCCAAGGACCTCGCCGAGAACAAGGCTCGCAACGACATCAACAAGGTGTCGGATGTGAAGTTGCTGCAGGGCGACCTCGCGGAAGCCTGGCGCGAAGGCGACACCGACTATGCGAGCGTCGCGATGCGCTTCTCGCTGGTCGACAAGACGCTGGAGCGTGGCACCAATCGCTTGGTGGCTGGTAGCGAAACGCCGATCGAAGCGACCGAGATCTGGACGTTCGTGCGCCCGCGCGGCGCCCAGTGGGAACTGTCGGCGATCCAGCAGGCGTAAGCCTTGCGTCATCGAAATCGGACAAGCGCCGCGGATCATTCCGCGGCGCTTTTTGTTGGCCTCATGCGTGTGCATTACCAGGCGATGATCTCAATAAGAGAGCGGGAATAATCCGCCGGATGACGTGTTGGTCAGTTGCGTCCCATCGCGACTGGCGTTGCGTGGCTACAAAAACAAATTGGAGGAATCGATGCCCACTCTTCTCTCGACCATGACCCGTCTCGGCCTATGCGCCGGTGCTGTCGCCGTCTCGCTTGCAGCAACGTCGCCATCGTTCGCGCAGGGCGCGGACACCAGCTTCTTCGTCACCAGCAATGGCATCGGCAATGGCGGCAATCTCGGTGGCCTCGCCGGTGCTGACAATCATTGCCAGACGCTGGCGCAGGCTGCAGGCGCGGGCGCCAAGACCTGGCGCGCTTATCTCTCGACGCAGGCCGCCGACGGCAAGCCCGCAATCAATGCCAAGGACCGGATCGGCAACGGCCCATGGAAGAATGCCAAGGGCGTCGTCGTCGCCAAGGATGTCGCTGATCTGCATGGCGCCAGCAACAACCTCTCCAAGCAGACCTCACTCAGCGAAAAGGGCGAGGTGATCAATGGCCGCGGCGATACGCCGAATCGCCATGACGTGCTGACCGGCTCACAAGTCGATGGCACCGCCTTCGCCGCCGGCGAGGATCGCACCTGCAAGAACTGGACGAGCAGCACCCAGGGGGCCGCCATGGTCGGTCATATCGATCGTACGGGGCTGAACGAAGAACCGCCGTCCAAGTCATGGAACACCTCGCATCCGTCGCGCGGCCCCGATGGCGGCTGCTCGCAGAACGACCTGAAGAGCACCGGCGGCGACGGTCTGCTGTACTGCTTCGCCTCGAATTGAGTTCTGTTGCGGCAGACGAGCTGTAATACACTCCGCCATGGCCGGGCCTGTCCCGGCCATGGCGCGTTTTGCGGCGATAGCTGGACGACGGCGCGGAGTTCTCGCCGGACCGGCGCGGCGAACGAATTCCGCGGTGAGCAGTTACCCTGGCACCCCTGACGCGACATTTGGCGAGGTTCCGCATGCGATATGAGCTGTATTACTGGCCGACGATCCAGGGCCGCGGCGAATTCGTGCGCCTGGCGCTCGAAGATGCCGGCGGGGACTACCGAGATATGGCGCGCGGCAAGGGCGGCATGGCCGCAATGACGAGGATGCTCGACAGCAAGAAAGGCATTCCGCCATTCGCGCCGCCGTTCCTCAAGGCGGGCACTATGGTGATCGGCCAGACTGCCAACATCTTGTTCTACCTCGGCCCACGTCACGGTCTGGCGCCGAAGTTGGAAGCGGCGCGCCTGCAACTGCATGAACTGCAGCTTACGATTACCGATTTCATCGCCGAAGTGCACGACACCCATCACCCGATCGGCGTGTCGCTCTATTACGAGGACCAGAAAGGCCCGGCCAAAAAGCGCAGCGCTGAATTCCTGAAAGAGCGCGTGCCGAAATATCTCGGCTATTTCGAGCGGATATTAAAAGCCAGCGAAGGCGCCTATGTCACCGGCCGCAAGGCGACCTATGTCGATCTGTCCCTGTTCCAGATTGTTGAAGGATTGCGCTACGCATTTCCGAAACGCATGAAAAAATTCGAGCGGGAGATTCCAGGCCTGATCGATTTGCATAACCGCGTGGCGGTTCGACCGAACATCAAGGCCTATCTCGACAGCGACCGCCGCATTGCCTTCAACAAGGACGGCATCTTCCGGCACTACAAGGCGCTGGACAAATAGCGCCGTGCGGCTCGCGCGACGGGGTTACCAGAGTCCCGGACACAGACGATAGCGGACTCGCGTCGCATAGTCGGTGTAACCGGGGAGACCGTCCCGTAAGGTACGCTCTTCGGCCGTCGTGCGCCATGCGAACAGCACGGCCATGATCAGCGTCAGTGCGGCACTCCACCACGAGCCAAGCCAGAGGGATGTGCCGAGGAAAAACAGGATGGCGCCGCTATACATGGGATGACGCACGAGATGATACGGACCGGTATCGATGACGTGCTGGCCGCGGTCGCGTTGAAGCTTGATGACCGGTGCGGCGAAACTGTTTTCGCGCAGGACCCAGAATGAGATTGCCATTCCCGTGATTGCGAGTGCCGTACCCGCGACCTGGACGCCAACGGTCATTTGCGAAAGACCGAAGCGCTGATCCAGCCCCGCAACGATCAGCCAGACCAGTGCCACGGTAAAGAACGCCACCATGAAGACGCGGTCCGCTGTGGGCTGCCCCTGCTGTACGACGGGGCGCATGCGTTCTTCAAACAGCGCGGGATCGATCTGGATCAGCCACAGGCCGCCGCCAAGGCCGAGCAGGATCATGAAGAGCAGAAATGACCACGCCGCCGGCCATTGCCAGGTCCCGGCGGCGGTGAACAAAACGGCGCCGATCACGCCGAACCAGACCAGCGTACGTATCACGAGGCGAGCGATCATGTCGGGCCTCCTTCGGCCCGCATCCGATACCAGATTCGCGGCAGTGATGGGGCAGGCCTCGCGTCAACGCGACCGGCGGCTGGTCTCTGTCCGACGGTGCCGAGTTAAGCGAGCTGATCGATCCGGGTGCCCTGGCCGGGCGGCAGCGCTGCGCGCGGCGGGGGCGGCGCGGTGCGGCTGTCGTTGTCGTCGTTCTTCTTCGGCTCTGGCGGCTTCGCTTCGACTGGTGTCACCTGCGTGACCGGCGGTGCGCTGCTGACGCTTGAAACGCTCATTTCAAATTCCCTGTTTCCAACACTTGCAGTCGAACCATGGCGCATGCGCCAACAAGGACTTGGTAAATCAGGCGCTGCAATTTGCGGCAATCGGTGTGGATCGGAAACGGTGGTAAACGTGCCGTCCAGGACTTCACTACAATTGAAACGAAATACTCACTCGTCCTTGCCGCGGGAGATCGTGATGTTCGCCGATGTTTTGTTGCGGGTGCAGCGCAGGTCGAGCCGGCGATAGCGCAGCTTGACGTCGTCGCCGCGGAAAATCCCCATGCGGCCGAGACATCGCGTGGTGCCCTTCACCGTATCCGGTTTGGGGATCGTGAAGATGACGGCTGCCGCACTGGCGACGAGGTCCGTGAACGCCGGCGCTGGCTTGCGGGTCGCGGAGGCCGCATAGAGCTCGTTGCTGAAATTGCGACTAGCGCAGCCAAGCCGCAATTGCTTTGCCGCCGGATGCGACAGGTAGATCACATTGGCTGCGGTGCGCCCGACGCTGAGCCCGTCGATCTGGCTCTTGAGCTGCCGCGCGAGATCATCGCAGCGGTCGGCGCGGGCAGGCGAAGCGGCAAGGGTTATGGTGGCGAGCAGTACCACAGCCGAAAAAATGCCGCGCAGGCGGTGGATGGACATTCCAGATTCTCCTCAATCCCCGGTCGCACTGAAACGCGGGACGCCACTTTATGCAAGGCGCGGCGGGCGCAGCCGGTTACTGCTGGAACAGGGGGATTATCCCCGCGATTGCGGGCCTGTCCCCCTGTTTTGAACCCTTCAAAACTGTCCGGAAACCGCCTACAAGGGCCTCAAATCCCCTCCCTTTTTGAGGCCCCGCCATGAACGCTCCCGCCGCTTTCCCTGATCCGAAGCCCGTGCCGCCCTACAAGCACACCCCGCTGTTTCCGCTGGGCGCGGACACCACCCCCTACAAGAAGGTCACCACCGAGGGCGTGCGGGTCGAGAAAGTGCTGGGCAGGGACATGCTGGTGGTATCGCGGGATGCGCTGAAGGCGCTCTCGGAGGCCGCGTTCGGCGACATCAACCACTATCTGCGCCCCGGCCATCTGCAGCAGCTGCGCAACATCCTGGACGACAGCGAAGCCAGCCCGAATGACAAATTCGTGGCCTTCGACTTCCTCAAGAATGCGAACATCGCCGCCGGCGGCGTGCTGCCGATGTGCCAGGACACCGGCACCGCAATCATCATGGGCAAGAAGGGCTGCAACGTCATCACCGATGGCGACGATGAGGCGGCACTCAGCGAAGGCGCCCGCGATGCCTATCTGCGCCGCAACTTGCGCTACTCGCAGGTCGCCCCGCTGACCATGTATGAAGAGAAGAACACCGCCAACAACATGCCGGCACAGTGCGAGATCTATGCCGAGGGCGACGACGCCTACAAGTTCATGTTCATGGCCAAGGGCGGCGGCTCCGCCAACAAGAGTTTTCTGTTCCAGGCCACACCGTCGGTGCTGACCAAGGATCGTCTGCTCGCTTTCCTCAAAGAGAAGATCATGACGCTGGGCACCGCCGCGTGCCCGCCATATCACCTCGCCATCGTCATCGGCGGCACCTCCGCTGAGCTCTGCATGAAGACCGTGAAGCTCGCTTCCGCGCGTTACCTCGACGCGCTGCCGACCCAAGGCTCGCCGGACGGCAACGCCTTCCGCGATCTGGAGATGGAGCAGGAAATCCTCAAGATGACGCAGTCGTCCGGCGTCGGCGCGCAGTTCGGCGGCAAGTATTTCTGCCACGACGTTCGCGTCATCCGCCTGCCGCGCCACGGCGCGTCGCTGCCCATCGGGCTCGGCGTGTCGTGCTCGGCGGATCGCCAGGTGCTCGGCAAGATCACCAAAGACGGCGTCTATCTCGAAGAGCTCGAACATAACCCGGCGCAGTATCTGCCGCAGGTGGAGCAGGCGCTCGGCGGCGAGGTTGTGAAGATCGATCTCAATCAGCCGATGAAGGACATTCTGGCGACGCTGTCGAACTACCCAACCAAGACGCGCCTGTCGCTGACCGGCACCATGATCGTCGCGCGCGACTCGGCGCATGCCAAGCTGCGCGATCGCCTGGAGAAGGGCGAGCCGCTGCCGGATTACTTCAAGAACCACCCGGTCTATTACGCCGGCCCCGCCAAGACGCCCGAAGGCTATGCCTCCGGCGCCTTCGGCCCGACCACGGCCGGCCGCATGGATTCCTTCGTCGATCAGTTCCAGGCCGCCGGCGGCTCCATGGTGATGGTTGCCAAGGGCAACCGCGCCGTCGCCGTGCGCGAAGCCTGCAAGAAGCATGGCGGCTTCTATCTCGGCTCGATCGGCGGCTCGGCGGCCAACCTCGCCGAACACTGCATCAAGAAGGTCGAGGTGGTCGAATATCCCGAACTTGGCATGGAAGCGATCTGGCGCATCGACGTCGTGGATTTCCCGGCCTTCATCATTATCGATGACAAGGGCAACGACTTCTTCAAGGAATTGAACCTCGGTTGATGCTGCGACCTCTTGGCGTCATTGCGAGCGCAGCGAAGCAATCCAGAAAGCTACAAGCGAAGACTGGATTGCTTCGTCGCAAGATGCTCCTCGCAATGACGGCTGAGAGGATGTCGTGACCTTCATTGGCCTCGATGGTTTCAATCAGGGCTGGGTCGCCGTCACACTCGACGGCGACCGGCGCTCCATCTATTTTATCAGCGATATCTCCTGGCTTGCGACGCAGCGCTTTGCCCGTGCGGCGATCGATATTCCCATCGGCCTTGGCGATGACGGCGTGCGGAGCTGCGATCAGCTCGCCCGCAAGAAGCTCAGCCCCCACGGTTCGCGCGTATTCTCCGGCGGACGTCGCTGGCTGTGGCAGGACTTCACCGATCCCGACCTCGCCAACGCGCAGGCCGAGAGGCGCGGGCAGAAGAAAGTCTCGCGCCAGCTCTGGCATCTCGGACCGAAGATCATGGAGGTCGACGGCTTCGTGCGGGAACAGCGCGATCTCGATATCCGCGAAGCCCATCCCGAACTTGTCTTTCTCCGCCTGAACGACAATCAACCGCTGCCGTCCAAACACACTGAGGAGGGGCTGGCGCTCCGCCGTCATCTGTTGCTGGCGAATGGCTTCAGCGACCTTGACGACTGGCTCACTGCCAGGCGCACGCGCACCGGCGCAAAGCGGGATGATGTGCTCGATGCGTGCGCGGTGGCGCTGGCCGCGCGCGATTGCGTGGGCTGTCTGCCGGAAGGCAATGCACCGCGCGATGCGCTGGGCGTGCCACAGCAAATCTGGTTCTAGCTCAACTGCAATTCGTCACCTGGCTCGAGCATAGCCGTCGCCACCAGCCGCGGACGCCGTCGTGGCTTTCCACCAGCGCCCAGAAGCCGCTGCAGGCGAGAACGCGCTTGGGGCCGCCATCGGCACTGATCTCGCTGCCACCTTCGCCTTTGGCCGCTGTCCATTGCGCGTCCACATGCGGCGCCTGGAACAGTCCGCCCATCCGCGTGTCGCCATTCGCATATTGCGCGCCGACCTTGCTGGCCGCGACCCAGCCGCGGCCGCCATAGGGCTTTGGATGATTGCGCGGATAGCTGCTCTCGTCCTCATATCCCTTGCCGGGCGGCGTTGCGCCTTCGATCAGGAACCAGCCATCCTTGAAGCCGATGATCGAAAATTCCGTCAGCCACCCACCATCGGGGACATTCTCGCCTTTGCTCTTGAATTTGTAGGGCGGCGGCAGCGTGCCAAGCACCTTGGCCTTCGTCGATGGCCCGGCGCGCACGTTCAATCCGTTGGGATCGCGGTCGGTCGACCAGCCATGGACATCGCAGGGAACGGCGCCATCCGGCAGCGTGCCGCGCGTCTTCAGCAATTCAGTGTGGAGTTCGCGATATTCGCCATCGTCACGTGCGGCGCTCAGTACACGCGGGATGTTGCTGTTCAGCGTGACGTCACGCGGGCGCAGCTCGGCTGACAGGGCGGTCAGCTTGCCGTCGCTGCGCGCGAGTTTTGCGATCAGCATCTCACCGGCATCGAATGCGCTTGCCGCTGTCTTGGGATCGTTAGCACCGGCTGGATAGGTCGCGACATATCCGACCGGCGCTTGCGGATCGGACATGTCGACATGAAACGCCTGACCGGCCACGCGGTCCGGCGGCACGAAGGCACGGGCGCTCGCAAACCACTCCGGTGTCTCCTGCGATAGCAGCTCCGGCGGCGGCGTCACGGGTTGCGCAAAGGCGGTGCCGGAGGTGATGAGGCCGGCGATCAGGATGGCGATTCGGGTCATGGTTTTGTGTCGCGGCGCCAGCGATTTGGTTCGACAAAACGCGACTCAGGCTTGCAGCGACCCCGCTGAATTTCGGTCTGCGCGCGGGACTCGATTCTCCGGTGACTCGCAAGGATGCGGAGGAAAAAGAAAAGCGGTGACGACTCAGGCGGCGCTGTTCCAATAGCGATCAGACTGCAGACGAATTTGAGGCCGCGCCATGTTGGATGCTCTGAAGCTGAATGCGACGGTGGTGACGTTGTTGGCCGCGGCCAGCGCGGTCAACGGAATCATGTTTTATCAGTATCTGTGACGAATTGTTCACATCGGCATGCGGCCTCTCCGCATCCGGTTTTTTGTGTTTGAACCTTTTCGCCGGCCACGCGCCTCATCCCAGGGGTGGCAAACCGGAGTGTAACAGGTGAACAATTTTCATCTGGTCGTCGTCACTGCAGTTATGCTCGCAAGTTCGGCCGCGGCCCGCGCCCAATCCATCATTCACTCCGAACTGACCCGGACCACTTTGGTGGCATCCATCGATGTGGCCGGTCGCACGACACTGACGGCGTCCGTGACCAGTGAACGCGGTGGGGGCGTCCCGGGCGGCATCGTCCGCTTTGTCGATGAGACGACGCTCATGGTGCTTGGCTGGGTCGATGTGGCTCATCCGTCGCTGGTGGTCCAGCGACTGCCGCCGGGTCCGCATCGCTTCCGTGCGGATTATATGGGGACGTCCAACTATCTGCCTGTCGTGGTGCAGCCGAGCCAATCCGCGGTGGTGGAGGAAACCATACGCGTCACGCCGGCGGTGGCGCTGTCGTCGTCCGAGAATCCTTGTCCGTCTGGAGCGGTGGTCACGTTGACGGCCGCGATTGCCGGCGGTGTTGGCATTCCGAAAGGTGCCGTCACCTTTCGCGATGGCGAGCAGGTTCTTGCGACCCATGTCGGCCTCGATCGCGCCGGCACGGCGTCGTTCACCACCTCGGCGCTGGCGGATGGCACGCGCTGGATCACGGCTGAATATGAGGGCGACACGGTTCATGCGCCCGCGGCATCGCCGCCGCTGACGGTGGATGTCGGAGTAGCCCGTTTGCGAAGCTCGCTGTTGCGTACGAGCGACTAGGCGCCCATCTGCGGCGCCGTCGCTGCAGCTGCGCGAAGCTTGCGGCCGACGATCACCCGGAACACGACATACTGGATCGCGAAGGCCAGCACCTTGGCGCCAATGGCCACGACCGACACATAGAACGCCCACAGTTTCATATCGCCGGTCATGGCCACAGCGACGACACCGGCGCCAAGCGCGAACATCAGCGCAGCCCAGGCATAGCCCGCAACGGTCACATATTCAGGGATCGTCTCGCTGACGATGGGTGGCAGGTAGCGCAGCATCCAGCCCTTGCGCAGCATGATCGCGCCGATGGCGAAATGTCCAATGCTGGGCTTGGCCAGCACGAAGCGCGGATCCTTGGTCAGCAGCGTCGCGCCGCCGAGGACGACAACCAGCGCGAGACTGGCATAGGTCATTACGTCGAGCCTCGAGCCCTTGACGCGGGCATAGACGAACTGTGCGACGGCACCCGCAATCGCCACGCAGGTTGCCAGCAGGACGTCACCGGTGACGAGGTAGAGCACCAGGAAGACGATGGTGGAGAAGAAATCCTGGCCAAGTTTGGCGAATACGTCCTTCATCGCAGTGCTCCCAATGCAGTCGAGATGGTCAGGCGTCGATTTGCAGGCGAAGTGGATCAGGGCTTCAGCGGTTCAGCCGGTTTCACTGCACCATATTTCGCGCGACGATACTGTGGGTACCATTTGGTGAAGGCAACGGCAGAGTTGCGAGCGGCAAAAGCCACCGCAAAGCCGATCCATAGCGGCAGCGAGGGCATGTAAATGATCAACATATCCGCCACCAGCATCAGCACAAATGCGCCGGCCCAGGCCCAGGTGAGGATGTAGTTCGCCTTCATGAAGCCGGGCAGCTTCGAGGTTTCGGCGTCGACCATCTCGCGAGCATATTGCAGCGTGAAGGGCAGCCGGATCGCCAGCGACAGCAGCACGATTGAGAGCAGGCCGACATCGACGGCGAGGCGGACGGCCACCGCGCTCCAATTGCCGTCGACCAGCGTGATGTAGCAGCCGAGCGCGCTGAAAATCAGCACCGAGCCTGCTGCAAGCATCTTCAGCGAGCCGCCGCGGATCACGTCCCAGACCACGATGCCGAGCGACAGCGCGGCTGCGGCGAAGAGGCTGATCGCGACCGATGACACCATCATCAGGATGGCGAAAGCACCGAACGGGGCGATGATGAGAAAGGAAGCCATGGCGTTTCCAGTTCGGGCTATCTTGACGTTGTGAAGATGAGTTGCAGGCTCGCCTACGAGGTCGTCGTGTAGCTGCTCATTATCCTGCGATCATATGTCTTGTTGTGAGAGCGGGCAGACATTGCCGACCGGCGTGAAAACGTCATGAGAGGCCGAGGCGGCCGCGCCGGATGGTTCGATACCGACGAGCGTGGTCCCGGTCACAACCAGCACGAGGGCCAGGCTGCCCCAGCTTGCTGTCCGGGTCATCATGTCCGGCCTGCGATATGCGGTTCGTGCGAGAACGAACTGCGTAGCAGCGCTTGCGATGGCGACGGCAGTCGCGATCAGCACGTCTCCTGCGACCGCAAAGGTCGTGAAAAAGGCGATGGTGGAAAGGAAGCCGATGGCCAGCTTGGCGAGGACGTTGATCATGGCGTGGTTCCGCGCGCTTGTTGTCGAATGAGTACTTTGTCGTTGTGCTTCAGGAGGCGATGGCAGCCGCGCCGATCATGAGAAAGGACGCCACGCTGTTTTCCTGTCGCTCCATCTTTACGTTGTCAAGATTTCTTCTAGGCCTTGCCCGCGGGCTCGTCAACAAAAATCTTTACACTGTCAAAATTATGTGAGGCGAGATCTTTAACTGTCATTGGATCAATGGTTTAGAAGGAATTAACCCAGTTGCCGTGAAAGCCTGCTGGTACCCGGTGACCGAGCTGGACGAGAGCGATCGGCCCCGCGGCGACATCGGTGGCATTGAACACTGCCAGATCGCTGCGGTTCTGCCGGGCGCGCCACACCACCGCAAGCAGCCAACCATCGCCTTCGGCTGCATCCTTGCCGCGCGCGACGAAGACCGGCTCCGAAATGCTGTCGCCGAGCGGCAGCATGTATTGCGCCAGCCGCGCGCCTCCGCGTCCAACATGCACGAGGCCTGAAAATGCGCTGCTGGCTCCCGGCGCCGGATTATCGCAGGCGTACCAGCCTTGCGTACTCACAAGGCCCGAACGCCGTTCGTCGATGCGCGGGAATTCGCCGGTGACGTCGTCGAGATAGGTGCGGGTGAAGCGATCAGTATTGGCTGCCAGATCGAAGGTCCAGCGACACAGCCGGGCATTGGATTTCGCAGGATCTGTCGGCCAGCCGTCGGGATGCGTGAACAGCGGCGCTTCCTCGGACTGCATGACGTCGGCGATGATGCGGTCGCCTTCCTCCCACGCATTCATCACATGGAAGACGTAGCAGGCTTCGGCGCGAAACCACTTGATATCATCCGCACTGCCGCCGCGCTTCATCACGCCGACATAAGAGCCCTTGTCCGGCTCCCACGCATAGGGCGGACGACCAGACCGGGCGCGATCCATGCTGCCGGTGATGGGCAGGATCGGAAACAGCAGGTGGTTCTCGGTGACGATGAAGTCATGCACCATGCTGGCATAGGGCGCATCGAAACGTTCGAAGCGCGTGACGATGCCCGATGAATCGATTGCGCCGAACGAGATCGTCGGACTAAAGATTCCCCGGGCATTGTAGCCGAAGAAGGTCATCTCTCCGGTAACGGGATCGATCTTCGGATGCGCGGTGAACGGCCCGCCAATGCGCCCGCTATAGTTCTGATAGCCGAGCGTCTTCAGCGTGCCCGGTTCGATCTCGGTTGGCGCATGGCCTTCCTCCAGCGCGAGCAGGCGGCCGGCATGAAAGACGATGTTGGTATTGGCCGCGCCTGAGTCATTGCCAAGTGAAGCGGGGGCATCCGGCATTTTCTGGCCGAAGCCGCGATAGAGCGCGCGGCCGGCATCGTGCTCAGCGAGAAATTTCGGCGTGTGGATCCAGCGATTGCGATAGCTCGCGCGGCCGTTCTCGATGTGAAAGGCATGCAGCATGCCGTCACCGACAAACCAGTGCGAGCCCTTGGTTTCGAATTGAGGATTGGGGCCATTACGGTAGAGCGTGCCATTGAGCTCACGTGGCAGTTCGCCGACGACTGTCAGGAATGGCGCGTCGCACTCCATCGGGATCGGCGCAAGATTGTCATGAGCAGCCTCGATCGGGTCCAGCAGCGCCATCGTCGTCTCCCATGCTGTTATCTTTACGTTGTCTAGATTGCTAGATGTGAGCGGTCAGCCCGTCAAGCAAAATCTTTACAGTGTAAAAATGACGACCTATAACATGACCATGACGAAGCAGACCAAGATCGCGAAACCGCGCGCCGTTCCGCAAGACCGCCGCAAGAAGGTCGCAGGAATTTCGCAAGCCAAGGGCGCGCCCAAAAAAACCGCCGGCGCCGAATCTCCCTATCATCACGGGGACTTGCACGGCGCGCTGCTGAAAGCCGCGGAGATCGTGCTGGAGCGCGATGGACTATCTGGCCTGACGCTGCGCGCCGTCGCCCGCGAAGCCGGCGTATCGCATGCGGCTCCGACGCATCACTTCGGCGATCTCACTGGCCTCGTCAGCGAACTCGCTGCTATCGGCTTTCGCAACTTCAACGCCGCAATGACTGCGGCCGGTGCGAGCGGCACGACGCCGCTCGAAAGCGCGCTCGCCCGTGCCAAGGCTTATCTCGCTTATGCACGTGCGCAGCCCGGCATGTATCAACTGATGTTCCGCACCGAGCGGCTCGACATGACCCGGCCGAATCTGCGCGAGGCAGCCAATGCATCCTTCGCCGGTCTTGCCAGCGTGGTCGGCGCACATCATCCGGGCAACGTCGCCACCGATGCGCTGACCATCGAGCAAGCCGCGCAGATCGCACGGACATGGTCGCTGGTGCATGGTTTCACCATGCTGACCCTCGATGGCCGGCTCACTGATATCCTGCGCCGCTTGCCTGATGGCACCGACGCAGAGAAGCTGTTCGTCGAGATGCTGAAGATCACCGTCGCCAGGGCGATGGAGACGCCGAAGTAGCGAAACTCTTCGCCCACGGCCAGCCGATGCGGTAGCGCTATCGCAAAATCAACAAGACCGCCTAGCGCGATGTCATCGCCAGTGCCGTGGCGCGGCCGTCGGTGCCGATCACGCTGACCTTGTCCGTCTTGCAATCGAAGCCGCGGGCGAGTTCGTCAGCGGCTTTGCGGGCCAGCTCGTTGGCCTCCGGATTGGCCGTCACGTCGATATAGGCGACATGGCACACGGCGCCCGGCGGCAACCGCGTGACCACCAGCATCTGTTTGGATTTTGGCCGGCCATTTTTCTCGGGATCGTCGTTGTCGGCGATGTGCCAGCGCTGGATCATCGCGAATGGTTTGCCGCCAATGACGCGCCATTCGATCGTGTTGGTGGTGGAGTTGAACGGACCGAAGCCTTGCGATGCCGCCGGCTCCTTGTCAGCGGCGCTGGCGCTGCGTCCGACCGTGATGGTCTCGCGCAGGTCGTCCTCGTTCTTCACCACGACGAGACCAGCTGGGCCGCGGCAAGTCCGTTCCGCGGCGTAGTCATCGCCATCGATTTTGAGGTTGGACGCTTTGCGGCAGTCGTTGTCGGTCGTCGACGTGTAGACGCTGCCGATAGTGTTGGCCGCGGCGAGCGAGGGCGCGCCGAGCAGGATCGTCAGTGTGGCGACAGCGAGGGCGGGCAGGCGGGGCATTTCAGGGCATCCAGCACGGGAAAGGTGCTGCTTTGACGTTCACAAGCTGGGGAAGGTTCAACCGAAGCAGCTGACAGGGCTGGTTGAATCGCGCTAGACAGCTTGGTCAGCCTTCATTTTGTCTCCAGCAGCGTCAGTTCCTCATCCCATGCCCGCCTCGACTTCCGCTAAGCCATATCGCATCGGCCGTTCCAAAACCGGTCTCGGTCTTTTCGCCACCCAGCCGATCAAGAAGGGCGTCAAGATCGTCCAATACTTCGGGCCCCTGCTGGATTCGAAGAACGAGAAGCACGACGCGATCGAGAACAAGTATCTGTTCCAGATCAGCAAGCGCTGGACCGTCGATGGTTCGATCCGCAAGAACATCGCGCGCTATATCAACCACGCCTGCAAGCCGAACGCTGAGTCCGACGTCAATGCGGCGAAGAAGAAGATCATCATCCGCTCGATCAAGAAGATCGAGCCGGGCGAAGAGATCAACTACGATTACGGCACGGAGTATTTCAAGGAATACCTGAAGCCGATCGGCTGCAAGTGCGATTCCTGCGAGAAGAAGCGCAAGAAGAAGCGCGCCGAGGCACGTGCCGAGAAGCTCAAGGCCAAGGAGAAGGCCGAGCGCAAGGCGCTGAAGAAGGAAGAAAAGGCGAAGGCCAAGAGGGCCAAAGATAAGGCCAAGAAGGCCAAGTCTTCGGGCAAAGCGGCTTCGGGCAAAGCCGAAACGACCAAGGCCGCCGCGGAGAAGACCTCCGCAGCGACCAAGGCCAAGTCTGTTAAGGCCAAGTCGGCTAAATCCAGGTCGGCCAAGGCTAGCAAGGCAAAGGCCGGCAAGGTCAGGAGCAAGGCGGCTTAAGCTGCCTGTACCGCTGCGCTCCGGCGCAGCCCGATATATTGCAGCTCCGCAAACACACCGACTGCGATCGCCTGCGCGGCCACGAAGATCTGGCCGAGCAGGTTCGGCGTCACCGCGCCCGAAAACAGCAGGCCGATGCTGCCCAGAGTCCACAGCGCATTGCCGATGATGATCACCAGCACCAGCAGCTTCGGCATGGTCGCGCGGGTGCCGAGCCAGCCGACCAGCGCCGCATAGGCGATCAGAAACAGGCCGGATTCCAGCAGCAGTGCTTCAGGCAGATGCAGTAGGGGCGCCAGCAGGCCCGTGGCAAAGGTCAGCAGCAGCGCCGTGGCGCCGCTAACGATGGCGTCGATCTGGATGGCGCGGCGGAGCAGGAGAGAGGGATTGATCATGGTCGTTGTCCTTCGGTTGGTCGTTGTGGATGTCCCGACCATGACGGCGCGGCGGAGCCAAATCGATTACCTGTGAGGTCATGGAAGCTGCGAAATTCGCGTGTTAGCTTTTTGCCATGAACACACAGCTTGCAGCGTCCTCCGCAACATCCCGGCCCGCCGGGATCGGCCATCATTTGCGCGAATGGCGGCAGCGCCGCCGCCTGAGCCAGCTGGATCTGGCCGGCGATGCCGAGATTTCCACGCGTCATCTGAGTTTCCTGGAGACCGGCCGCGCCTCGCCCTCGCGCGAGATGGTGTTGCGGCTGGCCGAGCGGCTCGACGTGCCGCTGCGCGAGCGCAATGTCTTGCTGGTGGCTGCTGGCTTCGCACCGGCCTTTCCGCAGCGGGCGCTGGACGATCCCGCGCTGAATTCAGCGCGACAGGCCATTGACCTCGTGCTGAAGGCCCATGAGCCCAATCCGGCGCTGGCGGTCGATCGGCACTGGAATCTGGTCGCGGCCAACCGAATGGTGATGCCGCTGCTGGAAGGCATCGCGCCGCGCTTGCTCGGGCAGCCCTTCAACGTGCTGCGGCTGAGCTTTCATCCGGAGGCGTTGGCCTCGCGCACTGTCAATCTCGGCGAATGGTGCGCGCATCTGCTGGAACGTCTGCATCGACAATGCGAGGCGACCGCCGATCCGGAACTGATCAAATTGTATCAGGAATTAAAGACCTATCCGGTGCCGGCGCGGTCGGCGCCGATCGTGGCTGACAGCGTCGTGGTGCCATTCCGCATGAAGCTCGGCGACGATGTGCTGAGCTTCATGTCGACGACCATGACCTTCGGTACGCCGCTGGATATCACCCTGTCGGAAATCGCCATCGAGACGTTCTTTCCGGCGGATGACGTCACGGCGAACAGGCTCCGGGAGATCGCTTCAAACGGGAACTAACGGCCTTGTCCGCGATGTCCACGACGCCTATTTGTGGGCGGAACAAATACAGGGAGCCCGCCCATGAGCACCATCAAGCCGCTTCAGATCGATATCGTCTCCGACGTCGTGTGCCCGTGGTGCTATATCGGCAAGCGCCGCATCGAGAATGCGCTGGCGTTGGTCCCCGACGTGCCGGTGCATGTCAATTGGCGGCCGTTCTTCCTTAATCCGTGGATCCCGCGCGAGGGCATCGATCGCTCGACCTATCTGGAGACCAAATTCGGTTCGGTCGAAGCCTACAAAGGCATTGCCGGCCGTGTCGTCGATGCGGCCGAGCAGGAGGGCCTGACCTACCGGCCGGACAGCGTGAAGCGCCAGCCGAACACCATCGATTGCCACCGGCTGATCCATTGGGCCGAAGCCTCCGGCAAGTCGGCCGAGGTCAAGCAGCGTCTGATGGAATTGTATTTCCGCGACGGCGGCGACCTCACCCAAAGCGAGACGCTGGTCCAGGCGGCGGCCGATGTCGGACTCGATGCGGACGATATCCGCAAGCGCCTTGCCACCGACGAGGATGTCGAACTGATTTCCGGCAACGCCAAGGAAGCCGCGGACAAAGGCATCTCCGGCGTGCCGACTTTCGTGTTCGCCGGAAAATATGCGGTGTCCGGTGCGCAGGATGCCGAAAAACTTGCGCGTGCGATCCGTCAGGTCTCGGCGGAAGTGAACGCCGAGGCGGCGGAGTAGGGCGCGCCTTACGCGCCCTTCAAATAATAATTCGCCTTCTTGCCGAGCGCGATGCGGCGCAGCAGTTTGCGCATGGCCAGTGAGCTACGCAGCGGTTTGATCGCCGTGGTCACCGTCCGGTAGAAGGCGAGCTTCAACGTGTCCAGCATCGGCTGCTGTCCCGGCGGCTTCTGCGGGAAGCCAAGGCCGCGCAGCATCGAGTTGAAGAAGTGCAGGTCGTTGACGCGGCGCACTTCCTTGGTCTTCCAGGTGATCGCCATCGAGATCGAGAACGAGCCGGCGGTGCGCACCCAGTGTGGCCACTGATAGGGCACGTAGCAGCCATCGCCATCGAACATGTGAAACTCGACGGCGCGCGGTGCGAAACTGTCGTCGAATTTGAGATTGCGATGCTTGGTCATCGAGCGTTCGATCTCGTCGTCGGAAACGATGGCGCGGTCGCTGTTGTCATAGATCGTGAAAAACTTTTCGCCATGGATCTGGACGAAGAAATTATCCTCGCTGTCGAGATGGAACGGCGTGGTCGAATTCGGCGACGACACGAACAGGAAGCCTTCGAGCTGTTCGAAACCGGCATCGAGCAGGCTGTTGAAGCCGCGGGCGCGCGCCACCGACAGCAACGTGTCTTCGAGCAGTTGGCGATACTCCGGCGAGTTCTCGATCCGCTTCAGCACCATCCAGGCACCGGCAGTTTCGATACGATTGACCACCTCAACGGGATCGAGATCCACCGACGGGATCGCGTCGGGATCCTGGCTGATCGCGACCTTTCCCGAATTGTATTCGATGAGATCGCGCGGCAGTTCGGATGCGAGCTGTGCGATACGCTGCAGCGTCAGCAGCGGATGTCCGGCGAGCTTGTGCTTGATGGCGAACGGCTTCAGCGGAAAATCGTTCTTGAGCGATTGATTGGCGGCCGAGATCACCGGCGCGACGTCAGTAGCTGCGTTCATGGTTGAACCCCTGATATCTAGCGGAGGCGGTTGCGGAGGGAGCGGGCCACGCGTCGCAGTGGCTCGCGGATGGAGCGACGCAAGGTCAATGCGCCGTGGATCAGCGATACCAGCGGATCGTGCTTGCGCAGCGGAATCAGCACGTCGCCGATGGCAAGGCGGCCGCGCCAGATCGGGTCGATCATCGGGTGACCGGCATTGGCCGTGGAGTCGGCACTTGCAATCACGGGATCGGCGCAGAGATGCCGCGTCACGTCGAGCGTGAGCTGCACACCAGGGGACAGTTTGGCGAAGCGCTCGTCGACGCCGAGCTTGAAGTAGAAGGCACGATCGAGATGCCTGAGCAGCACGCCGGAAGCGACCGGTGTGTCGCCGGCGCGCAGCGTGACGATCTCGCATTGGCCGTGTTCGGCGAGCGCCTTGGTGGCGCTGCGGATGAAGGCATTGTCGCCGGCATCCTGCATCAGGGCGGTGCCGCGCTTGCCTTTCCAGCCGCTCGCTTCCAGCGTCAGGAATGTGTCGATGGTCGCAGCGATCTCCGCCGGCGTGCGCGCAATGTGGAACGTCACCGCGCCATGCTCGGCGAGACGATTGCGCTGGCGGCGCAGTTCTTTCAGCTTCTTCGCGCCGAGCGCATCGCGCAGTAGGTCATCGGCATCGCGCGTGGCATCGAGGCAGGCGCGGGCGTGCGATTGCAGGATACGCGGCGCCAGGTCCTGCATGGCGAGCGACTTGCGGATCGTCTGCATTGCGGCGCCGTCGAGCGAGACGTTCTCGAGGATCAGCGCATGCGCGCCAGCCTTGCGGGCCTGTTCCAGCAGGCGCGTGACGGCGTCCGGCGCCATGTCGCGATCGAGTAGCGGCGTCGAGAGGGTGCCATAGGGATCGGCACTCACCAGTGCCGGGAGCGGAATGCGATAGGCGCGCCGCGCGGTGATCACCGGCAGCAGCCCGATCAAGCGGGGCGTTCCGGTGTCGCTCGCCCAGGCGCTGAGCGCGGCGACATCGGTGCGGCCGCGCGCGGATGCATTGACGGCCAGTTCCCAGTCAGCGAGGTAATAGCCGTTCGGCTCGACGGCCTGCTGCGCGAGCGCGCGCCATGGCTCGGGCGCGATTGCTGCGAGCGGCGCAAGCGCATCGGGCGCAGACGCTGGGCGGTTCGCCGCGGTCATCCCGGCGCCCGTTGCTCTGCTGCCATGCATGCCGGCTGGGTTTGCAATGTCGACCACGTCCCCGATCCCCGTCGCAAGGAAGGCGGCGCAGGCCGCTTCTCCATTGCTGTCTGCGGAGACTAGGCGAAACATTCCAAGATCCAGTTTTTCCGGACACGAAATTTGACGGGAATGTGCAACCGATCGTTCACCAAACGGTCGCTGAAAAGCCTGTGTTTTCAGCGGATATGGGTCGGCCGGGGTGGCGGGTGCCGGAGTATTCGCTCGTTTCCAAGGACGGGCGGACCTGCGGTCGATGGTCGCGGCCTCGCCATGTTGGGGCTGGAAAATGGCCTGCACGTCAGGCTATCAAGGCGCCGGAGGGACGCATGATGAGAGCATTGGTATTGGCGATCGCGGCAGTGGCGCTTCTGGCTGCGCCGGCGACAGCGCAGATGGGCGGCAAGCGCGGCGGCGCCGATCATGCGCCTGGGCCCGAAAAGCCGAAGATCGACGAGAAGGCGTACAAGGCCGCCTTGGAGCGCGTTCCGACTCCCAAGGAAAAATACGATCCATGGGGCGGCGTCGCTCCTGCTCCCGCGCCTACAACGGCAGCGAAGAAAAAGTAATCTTCGACTGCATATGTCGCACGCGGTTCCCGTGAACCGCGCTTGCGTTGACAGCGACCAAATTGGGCAGCGGCAGGCCGTCGCATTGTTGGCGTGCGGCCATCCTGATTTCAGTTGAATCAGGCGGGGAATTATCCGTCGCGCGAGCTGGCCCAGGCCGGGGAGACTGTTCGATGGTTCGTCCTGTCATTCGCAGCGCGATCGTTGCAGCCACGGTAATGCTCGGCTCGCAAGCCGCATGGGCGGAGAGTCGTCTGGCGCTGGTGATCGGGCAGTCCTCCTATCGGTCCATCGCGCCGCTCCCCAATCCGGTCAATGACGCCAAGGCCATGGCGCAGATGCTCGGCGATGCCGGCTTCGAGGTGCAGTCGGCCACGGACCTGTCGCAGACCGATCTGCGCGCCAGGATCGCCGGCTTCGCCGCCAATGTGTCCGCCAAGGGGCCTGACACGGTGGCGCTGGTGTTCTATGCCGGCCACGGTTTGCAGATCGACGGCGAGAACTATCTGGTGCCGGTCGATATCGATCCGAAGCGCGAAGCCGATATTCCACTGCAGGCGGTGCGCCTCAATGACATCCTGAACACGCTGACATCCGTGCCGAGCAAGAGCCGCATCATCCTGCTCGATGCCTGCCGCAACAATCCGTTTCCGGCTATCAGCAAGACCACCGGCCGCGGGCTCGCCCAGGTCGACGTGAAATTCGGCACGCCCGGCACGTTGCTGTCCTTCTCGACGTCGCCCGGCGCCGAAGCCGAAGACGGCAAGGACGGCAACAGCCCCTATACGACGGCGCTGCTGAAGGCGGGGCGCGAGCCGGGCCTGCCGATCGAGGATGCGTTCAAGCGCGTGCGACTGTCGGTCAATCAGGCCACCGAAGGTCGTCAGACGCCGTGGGAGAGCTCATCGCTGGTCAATGACTTTCGCTTCTTTGGCACTGATGCCGGCGCCAAGCCCGCCGTGACCAAGAAGACCGTCGATCAATGGCGCAAGGAGCTGCAGGGCAAGCCGGTGCAGGACGCCAACAATCTGATCGTCTCGGATGGGTCGGTGGAAGCCTATGAGGCCTTTGTCGGCCTCTATGCCGAGCCGCCGCTCGGCCCGCAGGCGAAAGAATGGCTCAACCGTCACTACAAGATGGTGGCGTGGAACAACGCCGTCATCACCAACACCGCGCCGTCCTATCGCGACTTCCTGGCGAAATATCCCGACAGCGATCTGACATCGACCGCGCAGAAGCTTGAGGAGCGCACGCGCAACAGGCCGGTGCCGGATGCGGCAGCGAACGCGCCGACCAATGTCGCATTGGCCGGACCGGGCCCGACATGCCCGTGCGGCACGCCGCCCGCAGCAGCGCCTGCATCGAAGAAAGCGGAGAAAACCACCGAGCCCACGAAGAAGCGCGCCGACAAGCCATCGCCACCGCCGCGGCGCAGCCGTGAGATCGTCGAGGAAGAGGTCATCATCCGCCGTGCGCCGCCGGTCTATTACGAGCCGGTACCGCGCGTCTATTACGGCGGTGGAGGCTATGGCGGTTACGGCGGCGGCAACTATGGCGGCCGCGGGCGCTACTGACGGGCGCCTACTCGAACGCCACGCCAAGCTGGTGGTCGTTATTCCAGACCGGACGGCAGCGGCGGATGAAGTGATCCGCCTCGATCACCAGCATGAAATTCGAGGGCAAGCCGAGCGGGCTCGCGATATCGACACGCGCGCCAGAGGCCGAGAGGTTGCGGACGGTGCAATCGATACCGCCGCCGCCAAAGGCCAGCGTGCCGCGCTTCAGAACCCGGTGTCGTGGAGCCGTTCGTTTCTCGATCATGGTTGTCGTCCGCATCGTCTGCATGCGCCACGTCTAGCACCGCGATCTTGCCGGCCGATAAAGCCGATCGCAGAAATCCGGACCCGCCTGTTCATCCTTCGTGAAGTTCTGGAGGATCAGAATATTTCATAAAAATATCAAATCAAGGAAGTGGGCTCCATGATACCGTCGGGCTGAGAACGCTCGGGCCAGCCATCGGCCGGCGTCATTTTTTGGGGGAAGGGGATCATGATGAAATTCGCCTGCGCGTTTCTGACTGCCGCTGCCATGTCTGCCGCGCCGGCCCAGGCTGTCGTGCTCGATCTGTCCACCATGTCCTGCAAGCAATTCGTCGAATCCGGTCCCGACGAGATCAAGATGGTGCTGACCTGGATGGACGGCTGGTACAAGGGCGACTCGGACGATGCGATCATCGACACCGAGGTGTTCGTCGAGAACGCCAAGAAGTTCGGCACCTATTGCGCGGCGCACCCGACCATCAGCATCGTGACGGCCGCGGAGAAAGTGCTAGGCGACTAGGCTCCAATCCCGAGCCAGCGCCCGGGTTTCTCGGTTTCCGAAGGTTTCAACCTGCGTGAGGCACGACGGGGTGCCCTGCGCCAGGTGCTTGGCGTGCCCGAATGGCCAGTGGTATAACCCCTCCGAAATTCACGGAGCTTTGGTGCCATGAAACGATCCAGCAAACTATTCAGCGTCGTCGCAGCGCTCGCGCTTCTGACCGGACCGGCCGCCGCGCAGATGATGAACCTGATGCCGGAGGTGAAGTCCAAGTCGGCGGAGGAGAAGGAGCAGGACGCGATCACCGAGAAGGCGTATCGCGAGTCGCTGCGCAAGATTCCCGACACCAAGGCCGCGGCCGATCCATGGGGCAATGTGCGCAGCGATGCGCCGAAGGCGGCTGCACCCGCTAAACAGCCACGCACCAAGACCGGCAGCGCTGCGAATTGATCAGGCGATGACGTGGCATCGGCGGCTCGTGCCGCCGGGCGCGCAAATTGACTGAAGCCTGCGCGCGGCCACTGACATATGCGCCTGTGTCAGTTGCTCCAGGACAGCGGCACTTCGAACAATCCGCCGCTGTCTTCATTCTCGACGACGATCGCGCCCCTCACGACGCCGAGGCTGCGCACCATCTCCGATGCGAGCTGACGTGCGTGCAGCATCGCTTCCTGATCGTCCTTGAAGCTCGTCCCTTCTTCGTCGAGGAACGTGTTTTCGGCGATAATATGAAAGAAATATCGAGGCACGGGAAACGACCACAGCTGGCGCGCGTGTAAATGGCTTGCAGCACCTGAGGTTGCTGTAAGACAATGATACCGCTAAACTAACTTGTTCCGTGCGTCGATAGAAATGTGCAAAATTTGCGGCAAATAAACGGTTTTTTTTGGCAGGCAGTTCTCGTGCAGGGATCTGCTTTCGGAACCGTGGTGCATCTCTGGGTTGCCATTGAACGCGGCCGTGGTATCGGGCGCCATAGATCGTTGCGGTATGATTAGGTGAGATGCAGGCGCCATCCGGCCGCGGTTTCAGATATGGGGCCATCATGTCGTCGGCCGATATCGTCTTTGCATGTGCTCTGGTCGTGATGATCGGGTGCAACCTCTATGGCGAGCCGCGGATCGCAGGTGAGCGCGTTGCCATGCAGTGGGGCTTCGACGGCAAGCCGACATGGGATGCGCCGAAGCGGATTGCACTGTGGGGCATGGTCGTTTTTATGCTGACGGTGCGCCTGATCATCTGGACGGCGACAACCTTCGCACCGGAGAAGGTTCATGGCGCCAATCTCGGACTCATGCTGGCGTCGGTGATCATCGCAGCGTCGCACATTTTCATTGTGCTGAAAGCAATGAGGCGGACCTGAGTTGCGGCACGACGTCTCGCTGCGGCGGCTGGCCTTGTCGTTCGAGACGGGCTAGGGAGCGTCGGGGCGGAGAACGAAGCCGCCGTCATAGGCGAGGGGCATGTGTCACGCGATCGGTTCTGGTTCTTTCACCCGTTTCGGGTGCGCTATTCCGAGGTCGACGGCCAGGGCGTCGTGTTCAACGCGCACTATCTCACTTACTTCGACACGACCATCACCGAATATTTTCGTGCGCTCGGCTATGACCAGTTTGCCGATGCCAAGGCGAGCGGCGTCGACTTTCACGTCGTCAAATCGGTGATCGAATACAAGGCGCCGATCCTGTTCGATCAGGAGCTCGATGTTGCCGCGCGCGTGGCGCGAATCGGCAATTCCAGTCTGGTGTTCGAACTCGGCATCTTCGCGCGCGCAGCCGACGATCTGTTTGCCACCGGCGAGATCGTCTGGGTCAATACCGATCAGAAGACCCATCGCCCGGTGCCGATCGCGCAACCGATCCGCGACCTGATCGCCACGCGCGAAACGCATCTCGCGGGATAAGGCACAGGTCACATGGGCCCGGTGCGCGGACGCCGGGCGACTCTAGGCTGGCTCGTCCAGATCGTAGAAATGGGCGAGGCCCCGGCAGATCTCCATCAACCGGTCGCGAAAAGGGGTCTGGGCCGGATCCGAGTAGCTGACGATGACGCGCCAGCTGTCATCCAGCGAATAGATGATCACGCTCATGTTCTTGGGCCATGGCCCGGCGATTGCGGCGGCTTCTCGAATGATCTTCTGAAGTTCGGCGGCGGTTTTCTTTGGCTTGGGCATCCACGCTCCCTGGCTAGAAGCGTTCTAAAGTGGTCGCAGGGAACTGTCCAGAGTGTGCCGGGCTCGCAGTTTGTGTGACCCGACTTGCCTGTCTTGGGTGACCCCGGCGGCCGGACCGTTCAAACCGCCGCACTGACCAAAAGAGGCCGCGCCCCGAGGCGGCCTTACCTTGGCAACGTTCCCAGGTCGCCCGATGAAGGCCTGCCCAGGGCAACGAATGCTGCGACCGCCAGAAGGCAGATGGGCGCAATCAGACCGAGCAGGTATCCGGCAAGACCGTGCCGAATGTAGATGCCCCAATAGTTGACGAGGCCGGGGTAACTGGGGTCGGTGTTCGTATAGAAGACGACAAATTTTGCGGCGTTGGATATGTGCCCGTGTGACCACACGAGAAATGTAAATGCCAGCACGGTTGCGATCACGCAGAGTGCTGTTGCCACGACCATGCGCTGATTTCTGTTCATCGGATATCTCTCGCTGACTTCACCCCTGTTGTGCAGGAAAGCTGCAAGAAGGTTCAATGAAGGGTGATCCGCCTCATGCACCGCTACGGGGTGCTTCGCTGCGCTTCAAGAACCAGCCTGGGATCTGCAGCGTGATCCATGATCCGAGCACCGTGAGGATCGCCATGCCTGCGAGCGAGATATAGAGCAGAGGATGTTGTGAGGACGCGAGCGACCCGTTGAGGTGCAGGTGCGGGCGGATCATGTCCATGACCATACCGACCAGGCTCGCCGCCACGAAGCCGCCGATGACCGAAGCGACAATGCTCGCGATCCATCCAAGCGTGCCGCGCTTCTTTGTCCAGGCGTCGTGAATTCCCACCGCCAGCATGGCGAGAAACATGATCAGCATGATGGTCAGCGGGCCGCCCACGCTCGACCTGGGCATCGCGCCGCTGAGTTCGACGAGCAACAGGGCAGCGGCGGAGAGCAGTGCGATCGTCTTCACGGCGTGTGACCTTCCCATGTCGGATTGAACGCATGAGCGATGCGGACATCCTGTTGTGCGGGAAACGTGCAGGAAGGTTCAAAAGTGGCTCGATTAGTCCAAATCGGGTGGCTGTCGTTTTTGAACTAGGGCACTGAAGTCGGAAACAGGCCAGTACCAATTCTCGGCAGTGTCTCGGTTTGAAAATAATCCGGCTTGACGCCGGGTCGTGCCCGCCCTGTCGCCGCGGCAATCGGGTCAAAAAGTTTCTGTTTTGGGCGCGGACGGGCAATACCATCCGCTCATTTTGGTGCGGGTGGAGCGCGAGGTAGCTTATTGTTGCTCAGAGCATCAGTATGAGGAAGCCATAATGCACCCCGATGCGTGCATTCAGGTTGGCTTTCCACTGCGAGATGTCAAAACGAAAGAGGCCGCCCACTGAGGCGACCTTCGCGAAGAGAGGATGCCGATCGTGCGACTACCTCAAGACCGTTTCTACGATTGGCTGCGTCTGAAATACCCGTGGATGTTCGGATGGAAGACCATCCTCGCTAGTTTGGTGTTTAGCGTCTTGGTTATTGTGTTCGGCTTGTGGATCAATCCGCCCTCTAAAGTGCGGCAAGAGTTTTATCGAGCGCACCCTGAACTTGCGCCGCAATCAAAGTAGGCCACTGCCGTTTTCAAACTAGGCCACTGAGGCCGGAAACAGGCCAGTACCCAAATTCGGTAGTGACTTGGACCGCGCTGGATGCTGACACCAAGCTGATCTGCACATGGGCGGTTGGCGGACGCGACGCAGAGAGCGCCCGCAACATCATGGAAGACCTGCAGAGCCGGGTTAAGACCCGCATGCAGATCACCACGGACGGCCTGCGGCTGTATCTGGACGCAGTGCAGGAAGCATTCGGTGACGACGGCGCGGACTTCGCCCAGCTCATCAAGATTTTCGGTGCGCCGGAAGGTAAGGGCAGCGAGCGCCGCTATAGTCCGGCTGAATGCGTTGGCACCAAGAAGATTGCCGTCGATGGCAACCCGGACGTGAAGCACGTTTCCACCAGCTACGTGGAACGCCAGAACCTCAACATGCGTATGGGAATGCGCCGCTTCACCCGCCTGACCAATGCGTTCTCAAAGAAGCTGGAAAACCACTGCCACGCGCTGGCGCTTTACTTCATGTTCTACAACTTCGCTCGCATCCATAAGACGCTGAAAGTTTCCCCGGCCATGGCCGCTGGCGTCACCGACAAGCTGTGGAACATGGAAGACATAGTTGCGCTGATCGACGCCCGTGATGAACGCAAGGCGAAGAGGGCTTAGTCCCGCCGTAATTATATGGAACTTTGCAGTTCTGGTGAGGTGAAGGGATGTTGGATCAGGCCAACTACCGTAAACTCATCTGCTCCTGATGGTTGCTGCAGCGTCCATCGAAGGCGATAGGTCGGAGAGTTTTGGGAGGCTCCTCGCAGCGGAATTCGCCAGCCGCTTCATAATAGAATTCCACTCCGATGGAGGCGCGCATGAATGCGCTCGATCCTTCGGTGATCCGCGATATAGCGGTGCTAATAGCTGCCATTGCTGCTCTTGTTAGGGCGATTTGGCCGAAAGGCATGGTCCGAAAGGACTAGTCATCAGGGGCTCCGGCTAATCGCCGGGGCCTTTGTTGATTCAAGGCCTAAGCAAAAAGTTCAGTATTCAAACTGAGACACTACCCCAAATTCCGGTACTGGCCGAATTAGGCCACTCTAAAATTGAAATCAGGCCACTTGGCAGCGACTACCGCACCAGCCGTCGACCGCCCGGATAGCACTTGTAGTCCGGCCCATGCTCTTGTTTGCATGAGGTGTGCATATCGGCCACGAAGAAGGCTGCCATCAGAACCACGAGAATTAAACACGCTATGGCTATTCGGGGATTCGTCATCGCCACTCGCAGACTTAAAGTACGCCACTCAATACGGGGCGCTTATCACTTTAATAATCACCCCGTATTCGATTTCTATTCGAGTAGAAACAATCAAAGAAAAACCCGCCGGTTAGGGCGGGGTCATCTCAACGGCGTTACCTTTTGGCGGTGGTGACTTACCGACCTCTGAGCCTTTTCTGAAGCTCGGGAGAAATTGAATGACCGGCAATGGTTCAGAACCCAAATTCGCGGACCAGTCGAGCTGCGCATACAAGGCGCGAAAGTATGCATAAGTAGCAACGCGTCCCACATTCTCCAGAAAAATCGTTACGCCGTCGGCAGTGCAATCCTTCACCCCGTCATAGCTGATAATGTAGGACGCACTACATTTTACGACAGTTTTATTCTTCAGCTTGAACCCAACGTCCCATGTGACGCTTGCCATACAAGTGCCATCGTCCAAGCCTGTCGACATGATCTTTGTCTTCGGTGCCAAGTGCCGCTTCAGGGTGGTTTTGTCTGCGCTCAGCGCCTCCGGAAGAATTTTGAAGTCAACTTTCTCAAGAATGAGGGCGATCAGGTGAGCACTTGCGACAAGCTTATTATATTCGTCGCGCCTTGCCTCGAAGATTTCTTGATGATTAAGGCCAGCCGCAGCAGTCCCCTGAGCGGCTTGCTCAGGGGGGCTTGCATTAGCGCCTTGGTGATTCTCAGGCATATTTAGGCAGCTTTCACGCTAGACTCGTCCTTGATGACCCAGACGTTCCTGTGAAAATTATCATTCAGGGAGCGCTTAACTACTGCCACCATTTTGGTATCGTGGCGCTCGTCCGGCTGCCCCAGTTCTTCAAAGCACTGCCACTGCGTATTTCTCTCGTGCCGGGCGCCAATGACTGCCCGCGGGCGCGCAACGGACACTTCGATTTTTTCGCCCAGCGCATGCACGACTCTAGCCAAAGTTTTGGCGGTCGGGTTGGCGTAAGGGCTCATGATTTGCGAAAGGCGGGCGACCGACAGTCCAGTTTTCTCGGCGAGCTGAGCGCGGGTCACTCCCTTCGCGGTCATCAATTCCTGAATCAGAAACTGGTAATCAATCAGAAGATTTTCTTCCGCCTCGACCACGTTCGCATTGAAAACTTTGCTCATTGTCAACTCCATCGCTTATTTCGAACCATATTCAGCTAGGGCTCCGATTATTTTCGCGGAGGCCTTTAGCATCTCTTGGTCGGCCCGGTTCTGCTTTTTCACTGGGTCTATTTTCACGCCTACGAAACATCTCCTTCCGGCAACCGTCAGGATCGCCCCATATAGTCTCCACTGGAAAGCTTTAAACGTCCAAATCGTTGCCTTACCACCCTTCCCATCTTTAAATTTTCCTTCATTCTTAAATTGTTGGTCGTTCACACGGCGCCCGGGTTCGGTACTTTCACAAAATTCCGTGAAATATCGGCTCAATTGGGCGCGGCGCTTTGACGGTAAATCATCATCCCCTTCAATGGCTTGTCGGAAATCTGTAGCTTCCTTACCTGTCATGCGAATGTCAGCACTGGAACCCGTCCAGACGATTTCGAGATCCTTAGCTGTTGGCGAAGCACCTGACATCAATATTCCAGCGAATTTCTATATATAACTTAAATTCCGGCAACCAATTAGCCACCGATTGGTTCGTGGTCAATCATTTGAGAACAACGTGGTGCTTATGCGCAACACATTTCCGCCCCAATTACTCGAATCGGAGGTTCAATCTATCAGGCACATACCTATAAGATGCAACCAACCCACAATTGGCTCTGCACCCCGGCGCGGAATGGCTGGGATGCTCGACCATAGCCAGCGGCCAAAGTTGTTACGATCAGTCCAAGCCGCCCCGAATTACCGTAAGCTTCCGGCGCCGATCCGGCGGCGTCTCGGTCGGCAGTGCAGGCGCCACGTTCAAGGCAGCATCCACCAACTGCGCAATGCTCCAAGCCCGATCCGCAACGCCTATGGCCTTCGCTGGCGTCGTGCGCAGCGCCTCATGAGTGCGGCAGAGGTTGTAGTGCGCGACATACAGCGCGACCGCCGCAATGTGGTTGTCCAGCTTCTTTGAGAAGCCATTGGTCAGGCGGGTGAAGCGGCGCGACCCCATGCGGAGCGAGAGGTTCTGACGCTCAACGTAGCTGGTCGACACGTACTGCTCGGGGTCGCCCGACATTACCTCACGGCTTACAGCTACTACGGCAGCGGGCGAGTACCGGGTGACGGCGTCCTTGGCTAGATGCGTTACGCTATAGGTCTTTACGATCACGCCATGCGATGCGCCATCGCCGAACGCATCGCGGATCGCCGCACGATAGGGGTGAAAGCCATCGGTGCTGATCTCGGGCTGGCCAATCACACGGCCGCGCAGATCGTGCAGGAAGTCCATGGTGCTGTCAGTGTTACGCTTGCCGACGCCCCAGCTAACGATGGCCTTCTGGTTGCCGGCCATGCCGATGAAAACGTACTGGTCGCCCTTGGCGTGGATTTCGTTCTTTTTGACGTTCTTCTGTTTCTTGCCAACGAAGGACCATGCTTCGTCCAATTCCAGGCGCTCGGTGCGGATGCCGACCATCAGGCGGTCGTGCAGTTCCATGCAGCCAAGGCCGACGCGCAGCGCCAAGTTGCCAACGGTGCCACGATTGACGCCGGTCAGACGGGAGGCGGTACGGATGCCGACGCCTTCGCAAAGGGCGGCAATGACTTCAATCTGCTTTTCGCGGGAGAGAACGTTCATGAGGGCGCAATCCTTCATTATGTGAAGGGATTGCCCGTCAGCGACTCTAGAAAATACGCTCGCCAAAGCGTATATTCAGGTTGGTTATCGCTTCGGGGCGCAATCCCGGGGTTGGTAACTCGGGATCGGCAGCGCGCCAACGCGGTCGGTCCCACTCGATTGATGGTTCAGGGAGCCGGACTCGGACCGACATCTCCACACTTGTAGGGGCGGGTGTCCTACCATTAGACGATCCCTGAGAACTTGAAGCCGATTGCAAGGCCGCCTTTCCCTGATTGAACCCCGGGAGGGCGGCCTTTCCTTTTTCCGTGCCCTCCGACGCTCGGCCAGCGCGGCGGGGGCTCAAACTGTTGTCATGACGTCACCTCAGCGTTAATCCATTTCTGGCAGACAAATTGGATAGCGTCAAGGTCCGTCTGCCAATTTTGGATAAAGAGTTGACGTTGTGGATAGGAACCCTTATGGTGTGTTTCAGCGGAGTTCTCGCGACCGGATAGGGAGAAGCCACATGTCAGGAGACAACGTAACCAGTGTAGTGGATGCGGCGCAGGACGACGCCGACGCGCGCCAGCGTTCCACCATCGGTTTTCCGTACAACAATCTAGGTGACGCTCTTGAGGTTGCGCAGGCTATCCATTCGCATGCGGGGACGAGCGACTGCGACGACTCGCAATTGTCCGCGTGGATGAACGTGAGCCCCAAGAGCAGCGGCTTTCGCATGCAGCTCTCAGCCGCGCGCATGTTTGGAGTGATCGAAACGACGTCCGGACATCACAAGCTTTCGCCCCTCGGGCGCATGATGGTCGATCCCCAGCGCGAGCGAGAGGCGCGGGCGCGAGCCTTTCAGAATGTCCCGCTCTACAAGGCCATCTTCGAAAACTATAAGAATGGCGTTCTCCCGCCTGCTGCAGCGCTTGAGCGCGACATGATCGGGTTGGGTGTCGCCGAAAAACAAACGGGTCGCGCCCGACAAGTTTTTGAACGGTCGGCCGAACAGGCTGGGTACTTCGAGCATGGCAAAACGCGTTTGGTGATGCCTGCTTTTGCCTCCAAAGCTGATGACCCGCCGCCGCCACCACCACCCTCTGATGAGGGCGACAAGGGAGGCAAAGGTAATGGCGATGGCGATCCGCCTGATCTGCACCCATTCATTCAGGGGCTTCTAAAAGAACTCCCCGCATCAGGAACTGCTTGGCCAGAACCGCAGCGCAAGTTATGGCTCGATACTGCCGCCAGCATCTTCAAGATGATCTATAAGGACGCCACGCCTCAAATTCCGCCGCCTCCCGGCTATGCGTCGGGCCAAAATATGCCGTGGACTGGAAACGAAGGTACAAAATGAAAGAGGCCGCCCACTGAGGCGGCCTTTTCTTATGCTCTACGCACTGTCCAACGCTCTTGGGGCTCATCGGCCCATGTGGTGCCCAAGGCCAGCAGCGTGATCCAGGTTTCAGCAAGCTTGCCGTCCTCAATCCGGTAGCTCTGCATGCCGGCGCGGCTACGTTGTTCACCAGTGGCAGGGTCAGGCCATACAAATGCGAATCGAAACCATGCGCGGTCATCCGTAAAGGAGTGATCGTAGACCACTACGCGGGTCCCGGGCCGATCTTTGTGCACCGTCTTCAATTCGGCTGCATAGGCGTCCCGAGTAACGGTCCGGTCGCCTTTCTCGTCATGCCGGATGTAGTGCGATCCCACGCAGCTTGGAATTATGTCGTATTGGGCTTCATGCCAAACCTTCTCCCAACGGTCGAATAGATCGCGCACAATATCGGACATCGAACACTCCAAGAATCAAATCAGGCCACTGTTGATTTCAAACTAGGCCACTGAGGTCGGAAACAGGCCAGTACCCAAATTCCCAAAAGAACATATTGCGAACATAGAACAGATAGGGTACATTGTTTTCAACCCGAACAGCGCCGCCATCCTTTGGCGCTTGCCGTTTGTCCTGTCGCGAATCCCTTCATAAGGAGCTAGATCAATGGCTACCACTCCGACTGCCCTGCGTATCGTTGAAGGATCCTCCATGGACAAGACCAAGGCCCTGTCGGCCGCGCTCTCCCAGATCGAGCGCCAGTTCGGCAAGGGCTCGGTGATGAAGCTCGGCAAGAACGACCGGTCGATGGATATCGAGGTGATTTCGTCGGGCTCGCTCGGCCTCGATATCGCGCTCGGCGTCGGCGGCCTGCCGAAGGGCCGCGTGATCGAGATTTACGGACCGGAATCCTCGGGCAAGACGACTTTGGCGCTGCATTGCGCCGCGGAAGCCCAGAAGAAGGGCGGCATCTGCGCCTTCATCGACGCCGAACACGCGCTCGACCCGGTCTATGCCCGCAAGCTGGGCGTCAATGTCGATGAGCTCCTGATCTCGCAGCCGGATCACGGCGAACAGGCGCTGGAAATCGCCGACACGCTGGTGCGCTCCGGCGCGGTGGACGTCCTGATCATCGACTCCGTGGCTGCGCTGGTGCCGCGCGCCGAACTCGAAGGCGAAATGGGCGACGCGCTGCCCGGCCTGCAGGCTCGTCTGATGAGCCAGGCGCTGCGCAAGCTGACCGCCTCGATCAACAAATCCAATACGATGGTGATCTTCATCAACCAGATCCGCATGAAGATCGGTGTGATGTATGGCTCGCCGGAAACCACCACCGGCGGTAATGCGCTGAAATTCTACGCCTCGGTCCGTCTCGACATCCGCCGCATCGGCGCGATCAAGGAGCGCGACGAGGTCGTTGGTAACTCGACCCGCGTCAAGGTCGTGAAGAACAAGCTGGCACCGCCCTTCAAGCAGGTCGAATTCGACATCATGTATGGCGAAGGCGTCTCCAAGATGGGCGAGATCCTCGATCTCGGCGTAAAAGCGGGAATCGTCGAGAAGTCCGGCGCCTGGTTCTCCTATGACAGCCAGCGCCTCGGCCAGGGGCGCGAGAATTCCAAGGCCTTCCTGAAAGCCAATCCGGACATGACCGCCAAGATCGAAGCCTCGATCCGGCAGAATTCCGGCCTGATCGCCGAGCAGATTCTCGCCGGTCCCATCGAGCGCGACGAAGATGGCGGTGACGGCGAGGAGCCGGCAGAAGATTGATCGGATCGGGTCCGGAGACGCACTGACGTTCATGCGCAGTGATCTTGCCGGACCGATCTTGCAGCCGACAGTGTCGGCTGAATGATTTCGCGGTGGGTGCTGTGGGGGTCTGTTGCCGATACCCTGCGGTGCCTGCCGCGTTGTCGTTTCAGGACACCCTGATCTGAGTGCACGCTGATCGCAATTATCGCCGCGCGGCGGGGACAGCCTCGCTTGGCGGCGCGATCAGTTTGTTGACCGCATGACAGGCGACGCCGTCGACCAGATCCGGCACCACCTTGCGACAGAGATCGAACACTTCCGGGCAGCGCGGATGAAACGTGCAGCCGGAGGGCGGATCGATCGGATTGGGAATCTCGCCGGAGACTGCGATGCGTGCGCGGCCTGACATGGCCAGATCCGGCACGGCGCCCAGCAGCATGCGCGTATAGGGCATGCGCGGCGCGCGGAAGAGTTCGCGCCCTTCCGCAATCTCCACGATGCGGCCGAGATACATCACGCCGATCCGGTCAGCCATGTGCCTGACCACAGCAAGGTTGTGGCTGATGAACAGATAGGTCAGGCCGAATTTGTCCTGCAGCTCGCGCATCAGGTTGAGAATCTGCGCCTGCACCGAGACATCCAGCGCCGAGGTCGGCTCGTCGCAGACGATGAACTCGGCCTCCGAGGCGAGTGCGCGGGCAATCGCGATACGCTGGCGCTGGCCGCCGGAGAACTGATGCGGATATTTCTGCCCGTCGTCGGGATGCAGGCCCACCAGCGTCAGCAATTCGCCAACGCGGGCGCGAATGTCGCGCTCGCCCTGAATGAGATCGAAGGCGCGGATCGGCTCGGCGATGATCGCATCGACCCGCAGCCGCGGATTGAGGCTCGCATAGGGATCCTGGAAGATCATCTGGATCCGCTTGCGCAGCAGTCTTCGCGCGCCCGCCTGGCCGGGATCGCTCATCGAGACGCCGTCGATGATGACGTCTCCGGATGTTGGCGGCAGCAGCCCGACCACCATCCGCGCCACCGTGCTCTTGCCCGAGCCGGATTCGCCGACCAGCGCAAAGGTTTCGCCGCGCCTGATCTCGAACGACACGCCGTCGACCGCTTTCAAAAACTCCATCGGGCTGCGCTCGATGACGCGGTTGAGCCAGGGCTTCGAGACATCGAAGGCGCGTTTGAGATTGCGGGCCTGCACCAGCACCGTCATGCCGCGCTCTCCGCATGGGCATGATCATAGAGATGACAGGCGACCTGCTGGGCGCCGACAGCGATCGGCTCCGGCCGCTCGATACGACAGCGGTCGAACGCAAAACTGCAGCGCGGATTAAACGCACAGCCCTGCGGAATGGCCGACAGCCGCGGCATCGAGCCTGGAATCTGCACCAGCCGCTGCGAGGCATCGCCGGTCAGTGTCGGGATCGCGCCCATCAATCCCTTGGCATAGGGATGCAGCGGGTTTTGCACCACGTCGCGCACAGGTCCGATCTCGGCGATGCGTCCGGAATACATCACGGCCACCCGGTCGGAGGTCTCGGCGATCACACCCATGTCGTGGGTGACCAGCATCACCGCCGTGCCATGGTCGCGGCCGAGCCGCTTGATCAGCGCGATGATCTGCGCCTGCACGGAGACATCGAGCGCGGTGGTCGGCTCGTCGGCGATGATCAGTTCGGGTTCGGCCGCGATCGCCAGCGCAATCACCACGCGCTGCCGCATACCGCCGGAGAATTCATGCGGATAGGCATCGACGCGCTTGTCAGGGGCGGGAATGCCTACCTCGGCGAGCAGATCCACTGCGCGCTTGCGCGCCTGCGTCTCGTTCATGTTCAGATGGGTGCGGATTGTCTCCACCAGCTGGTCGCCGATCCGATACAGCGGATTGAGACTGGTCAGCGGATCCTGAAAGATCATGGCGATGCGCTTGCCGCGAATCCGGCGCATCGCCTCCGCCGGCAGGTTGTCGATGCGCAGGCCGGACAGCAGGATCTCGCCGCCGGCGATGCGCCCGGGCGGATCGATCAGGCCGATGGCCGCAAGTCCCGTCACCGATTTGCCGGCGCCGGATTCGCCGACCACGCCCAGCACCTCGCCTTTGGCGATATCGAAGGACACGCCGTCGATCGCGCGCAGCGCGCCGCGCCTACTGGCGAATTCGACGCGCAGGTTGCGCACGGAGAGGACGGGCACGCTCATGTCGGGCACTGTGTGAGGTGAGGCATCATTGCAGCTTCGGGTTCAGCGCATCGCGCAGCCAGTCGCCGAGCAGGTTGATCGACAGGATCAGCGAGGCCAGCGCGAGGCCGGGAAAGGCGATGACCCACCATTCGCCGGAGAACAGATAGTTGTTGCCGATGCGGATCAGCGTGCCCAGCGACGGCATCGTGTCGGGCATGCCGGAGCCGAGAAACGACAGCGTCGCCTCGGTAATGATGGCGAGCGCGAGATTGATGGTGGCGATCACCAGGATCGGCCCCATCGTGTTGGGCAGCACATGGCGGACCATGATCACCCGCGCGGGCAGGCCGATCAGCTGCGCTGCGGCGACATAGTCCTTGTTCTTCTCCACCATCACCGAGCCGCGCACGGTGCGGGCATATTGCACCCAGAAACTGAGCCCGATGGCCACCACCAGCACGATCAGCGTGGTCGAGGCATCGAGATGATTGCCGAGCGCCGACTTCACCACGCCGTCGATCAAGAGCGCGATCAGGATGGCTGGAAAGGTGAGCTGCACATCGGCGATGCGCATGATCAGGCTGTCCACGGCGCCGCCGACATAGCCAGCGATCAGGCCGAGCCCGATGCCGAGCACCGCCGCAAAACTGACGCCGAGCACGCCGACCACCAGCGAGATCCGCATGCCGTAGAGGATTGCCGAATAGATATCGCGACCCTGTTCGTCGGTGCCGAGCAGGAACGGCCTCTGGCCCTCCGCCGTCCAGAGCGGCGCGATGCGGGAGTTGATCAGTTCGAGCTGCGCCGGATCGAACGGATTCTGCACCACCAGAACAGGCGCAAACAGCGCCATCATCAGCAGCACGAACACGACCGCAGCCGCGACCATTGTGAGCCTGGAGCGGCGGAACGAATAGAAGATGTCGCTGTCGATGGCGCGGGCGAGGAGGGATGGTGTGCGGGGGATGGGCAAGTCGGTCATGTCACACCCTCATGCCGGCCGGTTGATCGTCGCGCGCAGGCGCGGATCGACGATGGTGTAGAGGATGTCCACAATCAGGTTGATGGTGACGAAGATCAGCGACACCACGAGGAGATAGGCGGCCATGATCGGGATATCGACATTCTGCACGGCCTGTACGAACAGAAGCCCCATGCCCGGCCACTGGAACACCGTCTCGGTGATGATCGCAAAGGCGATGACCGAGCCGAATTGCAACCCGGCCACGGTGATGACCGGCACCAGCGTATTCTTCAGCGCATGGCCGAAATGGATCGCGCGCGTCGTCAGCCCGCGGGCCCGCGCGAAGCGGATATAGTCGGTGCGCAGCACCTCCAGCATCTCGGCCCGGACAAGGCGCATGATCAGCGTCATCTGGAACAGGCCGAGCGTCACCGACGGCATGATCAGCGCCTTCAGGCCGGAGAGTGTCAGCAGGCCGGTGGTCCACCAGCCGAATTTCACGACATCGCCGCGCCCGAAGGAGGGCAGCCAGCCGAGTGTCACCGCGAACAGATAGATCAGGAGAATGCCGATCAGGAAGGTCGGCAGCGAGATGCCGATCAGCGACACCGCCTGCAGCACCTTGGCGAAGAACGAATCCTTCCGCAGCGCCGAATAGATGCCCATCAGGATGCCGAACACCATGGCGATCACGGTGGCGCAGGTGGCGAGCTCCAGCGTCGCCGGCATGCGCTCCTTCAGTAGCGCCGAGACCGGCTGACGAAACTGGTAGGAGACGCCGAACTTGAACTGCACGGCATTGATGAAGTAGCGCGCGAATTGCACCGGGACGGGGTCGTCGAGGCCAAGCGACGCGCGCACCTCGGCGCGCTGCGCTGGCGTGGTGTCGATGGCCACCATCTGGTTCACCGGATCGCCGGCAAAGCGGAACATGGTGAAGGCGATGATGCCGACGGCGATCATCACACCAATGGACTGCAATGCGCGGCGCAGGATGAAAGCGAGCATGGGCTATTTCGCTTTCTGTTATTGAAACATCTGGGACCTCATGGTGAGGAGGCGCTTCTTCAGCGCCGTCTCGAACCATGAGATAATGCAGGCCACCATCCTTCGAGACGCGGCGAAGGCGCCGCTCCTCAGGATGAGGACTGAGATCGGGGCGACCTGGCCTTCCACGCGGATGCCAAACCTAGTCCTGCTTCACCGCCCAGTATGGCAGCACCTGATTGTCCGGGCGCTGCACGATCTTCACCTTCTTGGAGACGCCCCAGGCCAGTGCCTGCTGATGCAGCGGGATATAGGCCCAGTCCTTGGCGGCGATCTCATAGGCCTGTTTGATGAGCTGGTCGCGCTTGGCGGTGTCGGTCTCCTGCAGCACCTGATCCGTGAGGGCGTCGAACTGCTTGTTGCAATAGCCGCCGAGATTGGTGGCGCCGCGCGGGCTCGCGGGATCGTCGCGGCAGCCCATGATGTCATGCATCACATTGTGCGAATCCTGCGTGCCCGGTGTCCAGCCGAGCAGATAGAATGAGGTGTTGAAGCCGCCGGTCTTGAACACTTTGGCGAAATACAGCGCCTTGGGCTGCGCGTTCAGGATCACCTTCACCCCGATGCGTGCGAGCATGCCGACCACGGCCTGGCAGATCGCGGCGTCGTTGACATAGCGATCATTCGGGCAATCCATGCCGACTTCGAATCCGTCGGGATAACCGGCATCGGCCAGCAACTTCTTGGCGCCGTCGGCGTCGTATTTCGGCCGCGTGAAGTCGCCGGAGAGCTTGAACAGCGGCGGCGCGATCATCAAGGCGGATGGTGTCGACAGTCCGCGCATGACGCGGCTCTTGATCAGCTCGATGTCGATGGCCTTGTAGAAGGCCTCGCGGACGCGAATGTCCTTGAACGGGTTCTTGCCCTTGATGTTCGAGAACAGCAGCTCGTCGCGGATCTGGTCCATGCCGAGGAAGATGGTGCGCAGCTCCGGCCCGGCCATCACGGCGGCGTTGGCTGAGCCATTGACGCGGGCGATGTCCTGCACCGGCACCGGCTCGATGATGTCGACTTCGCCGGACAGCAGCGCCGCGACGCGGGTGGCGTCGGAGGCGATCGGCGTAAAGATGATCTCCTTGAGATTATGCTCGGGCTTGCCCCACCAGTTCGGGTTGACCTTGAAGACGGTCTTCACGCCCGGCTGATGGCTCTCGATGGTGAAAGGGCCCGTGCCGTTCGCATTCAACGACGCGAAGCTTGGCGACGTCGCCGCGGCAGGCGTCGGCGCGTTGGCATTGTTCGCCTCCGCCCATTTCTTGTCCATGATGTACCAGACGTCCCATTGCGACGTCAGGATAGGATTGGGCTTGGTCAGCACGAAATCGACGGTGTAGTCGTCGATCTTGAGCACCTTGGCGTCGGCCGGAATGACCGTCGTGAAGTCGGAGCCCTTGGCGCGCACGCGGTCGGCGGAGAACACGACATCATCGGCCGTGAAGGGATCGCCATTGTGGAATTTGACACCCTTGCGCAGATGGAAGCGCCAGCGCGTCGGCTCCGGTGTTTCCCAGCTCTCGGCAAGCGCCGGGATGATCTGCAGATCCTTGCCGCGCCCGACAAGGCCTTCATAGACCTGGCCGTGATGGGCGATCGTCGTGGTCTCGCGCAGCGTATAGGGATCGAGCGATTTCAGGTCGCCCTGATTGGCATAGCGCAGCGTTTGTGCGGAGGCGGACAGTACGGAGGCAGAAACTGTGGCAAAGGCGATCAGCGATGCAGCGGCGGCAATGAACGTCTGACGGATCGACATACTGAGCTTCTCCATTGCATTGCCGCGATTGCATCACCGCGCGGCCGCCCGACAGTTGAGCGAGTGTCACATTGTTGGCGGAGATTGCACGCCGCGCAAGCAGCATTTGTCAGCTATGCGCTGCACAATGAGGCGGCTGGCGCAATCCTTGCTAGGATCGGGCATAAGCAATTCCACGCATTGCGTGCGTGCATCATTCGGTCACGACACAGCGCTAATAGGACCGCCAGAACGGCAAGATTTCGGAGCAGGAATGGCGGAACTCAAGGCTGATGTGCTTGTGCTTGGCGCAGGTATGGTCGGTGTGTCGGCGGCGCTGCATCTGCAGGCGCGCGGCCGCAATGTGGTGCTGGTCGACCGGCATGAGAAGGCCGGCGAGGAAACCAGCTATGGCAATGCCGGGCTGATCCAGTGCTGTTCGGTTTTCCCTTATATGCTGCCGCGCGATCTCACCAAGCTCTTTAAATATGCGCTGAACCGCGCGCCCGAGGTGCACTATCATCTCAACGCGCTGCCCGGCATGCTGCCATGGATCGTCAGATATTTCCTGAACTCGTCGCCTGAGGGAGCGCTCCGCAGTGCGATGGCGGCGCTGCCGCTGATCCAGCGTAGCCTGACCGAGCACGAGGCCCTGATCGCGGAGGCCGGCGTGCCGGAGCTTCTGCGCCGGATGGGATGGATCAACGCGTTTCGCTCCGAGGCTACGCTGGCGAAAGGCATCGCAGATCTCGAACGCCATCGCGCCTATGGCGTGCCGGGCGACGTTCTGGACGCCGCCGCCATTGCGGAGCAGGAGCCGAACCTGTCCACCGATTTTGCCGGTGCCATACATTGGACGTCGCCGGGCTTCGTGCCCGATCCGGGCGGCCTCGCAAAAGCCTATGCCGCGCTGTTCATCCGCAAGGGAGGTCGCTTCATCGCCGCCGACGCCCGGACGCTGGAGCAGAGCGACGGCAAATGGCGCGTGGCCGGGCCGAACGGCGCTCTGGTCGCGCGCGATGTCGTGGTCGCGCTCGGGCCATGGTCGGATCAGGTGTTTCGGCCGCTCGGCTACAACATCCCGCTCAAGAGCAAGCGCGGCTATCACATCCATCTGGCGCCATCCGGCAATGCGGTGCTGCGCCATCCGGTTCTCGATGCCGATCGCGGCTATCTGCTGGCGCCGATGAATCGCGGCATCCGGCTGACCACCGGCGCCGAATTCGCGCTCCGCGATGCGCCGCCGACGCCGGCGCAGATCGAACGGGCGCTGCCGATCGCACGGCAGACCTTCCCGCTCGGCAATCCCGTCGAGGCGAAGCCCTGGATGGGCGCGCGGCCATGCCTGCCGGACATGCTGCCGGTGATCGGCAAGGCGCCACGCCACAAGGGCCTGTGGTTCGATTTCGGCCACCAGCATCATGGCTTCACGCTCGGGCCGGTGACCGGCCGTCTGATTGCGGACATGGTGACGGGCGTCACGCCCTTCACCGATCCCAAGGCCTTCGCGGCCGAACGCTTCGGCTGACATCTCGCAACTGCAATGTAAATGTCACATCGCTTGCATCGGGCAGGCGTCAGCGGCGATACTGCCGCTGCACCGCCATGTTCGCGTGAGCGGCCGGTTTGCCTCAGGAGCTGATAATGAAAGTGATCGTCACCGTGGACTGCACGCCGCTCGAGGCGCGCGAATTCCTGGGGCTGCCTGATGTGCAGCCGATGCAGTCGGCGATGATGGATCAGATGCAGAAGAAGATGATGGACAACATCGACAAGTTCTCGCCGGAGTCGATCATGCAGAGCTGGTTCTCGTTCGATCCGAAGATGGGCGAGCGCTTCCAGGAGATGTTCGCCAACATGGCCGGCCTCGGTGTGAAGCCGAAGGACAAGAAGTAGACGCGGGCTCAGCCCGCGCGGCGCGCGTTGACCTGCAGCGGCTGCTGCAGCTTCGCGCCATGCGCATGCCGCGAGATGGCGTCGATCACCAGGGACCACATCGAGATCGGCAGAGCGTGGCCCATCCGGTCGACCATCATCAGCTTTGCGCCGGGAATCGACGCCGCCGTGTCGCGGCCGGCGGCCGGATGCACCAGGGGATCGATCTTGCCGTGGATCACCAGCGTCGGCGCGGTGACCGTTGCGAGCCTCTCTTTACGGCTGCCCGACGCGAGGATGGCGCGGAGTTGCCGGCCGACGCCGGCCGGGCTCAGGCCGCGGGCATAGGTCCGCTCGGCGCGGTCGAGATCCCTGGCTTCGTCGTCGGGGAAGCTGCCAACGCGCAGGAACAGCCAGGTCTGCTTGAAGCGTTCGAGGAACGCATCATAGCCGGTCGGCTGTGGCTTCAGCAGCAACAGTGACACCGCGCGGCTCGGCTGCGGCAGGCGCGGATTGCCGGTGGTCGACATGATCGAGGTCAGCGAGCGCAGGCGCTCCGGATAAGTGATCGCCATCTCCTGCGCGATCATGCCGCCCATCGATGCGCCGACCACATGCGCGGAGCGGATGCGCAGCACGTCGAGCAGGGCCACGACGTCGGTCGCCATGTCGCTCAGCTTGTAGGGGGCGGAGACGGGCGTACCGAGAAAACGCAGCTTGGCCAGTTCGTACAGAGTGAACGGCTTGCCGCCGGCCATCTTGGAGGACAGGCCGATGTCGCGGTTGTCGAAGCGGATCACCCGAAAGCCATTGCTGGCCAATTCGCGGCAGAAGTCGTCGTCCCAGTGAATCATCTGGGCGCCGAGGCCCATGATCATCACCATCGGTTCCGCGTCCGAATAGCCGAAGATGTCGTAACAGATATCGATCCCGTTCGCGCGCGCCAGCTGTGGCGGCTCGTACGGGACATCAGTCGGTTCGGGGGATCGGGCGGAACGTGGGCTCATGTCAAACATATGACACGGAAAGTCCCTGCGAAAAAGTGACAACCGCGTCATGCGCCAAACAAATCGTCGCAGCGATTAATGAGAGATTGCGCGTATGGCAATTATGACAGCGCGCGCGGGCTTTTGTGACACCGATTGTGACAATGGAACTGGTATCAGCCTCTCGCTAACTCCCGGCCCAGACGTCGAGCACGTAGCGATTGCGTGTGCCGAGATCGTCGATCCAGGTCAGCGCCGCAGCGTCATCGCCGCCGCTGCGTTCGCGCTGGATTGCCATCAGCGCCGCTTTCACGTCCGGCTCCATCTTGCCGCCGTCGCCGCAGACATAAGTAATGGCGCCTTGCTTAATCAGATCCCAGACGCGGTTCTTCTGCTGGGTGATGAGGTGCTGCACATAGGTCTTCGGTACATCACCGCGCGAGAAGGCGGTGTGTAGTTCACAGATACCATCGGCGGCGAAACCCTTCAGCTCCTCGGCATAGAGAAAGTCCTGATCGGGATGGCGGCAGCCGAAGAACAGCAGCGCGGGACCGAGCACGGCGCCTTGCGCCTTGCGTGCGGCGCGTTCCTGCAGGAAGCCGCGGAACGGCGCGAGACCTGTTCCCGGTCCGATCATGATCAGCGGCACAAGGGGATCGGCGGGCAGGCGGAAACCGGCCTTGGTCTCGCGCACGATGGCATGCACGGTATCGCCGGCGCGGCGGCCGCTGAGATAGTTGGAGCAGACGCCCTTATAGATGCCGCGGCCGGAATGCGCGGGGCCTTGAACGACGGCTGTGGTGACGCTGCAGCGTGACGTCTCGCCTTGCGGTGACGACGAGATCGAGTAATAGCGTGGCGCCAACAGTGACAGCATTTCCAGATAGGTGTGGAACGGCAATTCGCAGGCCGGATGTTCTTCGAGGAGGTCGAACACCGATTTGCGTTTGGCGAGGATGTCACTGCGATAGCGCTCGCTTGCCGCGGGATCGTCGCCGACATAACCGAGCAGTTTCGGCTTGGTCATCGGGCATCGGGTGTTCTCTGCCATGATCTGGATCTGCTTGCGGGTGGCGACCTGTTGCAGCTCGACGAACTCCGTCAGCAGTCGGCCAACCGAGACCACGTCGCCGACCGGCAGTTGCGCGCGGCGGCCTTCCGCGACCTGCAGCCGGATCTGGTCATCCGGCAGGAAGCCGAAGCGGCGCGCGACGGCGTCGACCAACGCGGGATCGTTGCGCGGCACCACGCTGAGATGATCGCCGACCCGGTAGCAGGTCCCCGCGGGTAATTCGATCTCGATATGACGTGTCGAGCGATCCGACGCGCCGTTCTGCAATTCCCTGTTGCCCAGCACCTTCATCGGGACCACGCCGCCGAGGGCGACGACGGTGTTCACCGCGCTCGGCGCGACAGGTTCGATCTGATAGAGCGGCGCATCGTCGGCGCTGCGCTCGAAGCCGGTGTCGAGGCCGAATTCCTTCACCGCGAGCGGACGCAGTTTCGCGAACCAGTCCTCGAACTGGCCGTCGAGATCGTCGCGCGCATCGCCTTCACCGCGCACATAGGCGTTGGTCGCGCCATGTTCGCGCAGCTTGTCGTCGATATATCTAGGGATTGATTGATAGGTCGCGAGCCAGTCACTGTTGCCGCAGCCGAACACGGCATAGCGCACCTTGGCAAAGGCGCCCTTGGGCAGGTCGGTGCCGAGCCAGTTGACGAATTGCGTCGCATTGTCCGGTGCCGCGCCGTTGTAGGACGCGCAGAAGATCAGCACGCCGCCATCGGTCGGCAGCTTGCCGACGAAATCGTCGAGCGGCGCCAGCTTGGTGGTGAAGCCGTTGACTTCGGCGAGATCGGCGACGCGTGTCGCCAGTTCCTCGGCGGTGCCGAGATTGGAGCCATAGAGCACCAGCAGCGGTGTGTTGTGGCTGGGCCGCGCACGGCCCGTGGCCACGGGCGCGAGCGGTGCAGCAGCCGAGGTGGCCGCGCTTGTGCGGCCCGCATAGGCGCCGCGCTCGTGATCGTGGCGCGGGCGCACTTTGATCTTGAAACCGTCGGGCTTGATGGTCAGCGTTTCCTTCAGCACCATCTGGTAGCGTTTGTGGTCGGTCATCTTGAAGCGCTGCAGGATCATGCCGAGCGCTAGCGCCGCTTCATGCATGGCGAAGCCGCGGCCGATACAGGCGCGCTGGCCATTGCCGAACGGCTTCCAGGCGTTGATCGGCCGTGCGGCCTCGGCTTCCTTCGAGAAATTTTCGGGATCGAAGGCGTCGGGATTGGGTCCCCAGACCGAGGGATCGCGATGCAGCGCCAGCACCAGGATGGTAACGAAAGTGCCCTTGCGCAGCTTGTACTTGCCGCCGCCGATGGTTTCGTCCTGCACCGGCGCGATGCCATAGGCCGGCGCCGGCGGCCACAGCCGCAGCGACTCCTTCAGGATCTGCGTGACGTAATGCAGCTGCGTGACCTGCTGATAGGTCGGCTTGGCATTCACATCGGGGCCGAAGACACGGTCGACTTCCTCATAGGCCTTCTTCAGCACCTCCGGATGTTTCAGCATCGCGTAGATCGCGCATGACAGCAGACCCGACGTGGTCTCGTGGCCGGCGATCAGGAAGGTGTTGATCTGGTAGCGAATGTTGACATCGTCGAGCTGTTCGCCAGTCGCGCGGTCGACGCCGGTCATCATGGCGCCGAGCATGTCCTGCTTGGCCTCGGTCGCCTCGGCATTCTTGCGGCGCTCGGCGATGATCTCGTCGACCATGGAGTTCATGAAAGCGACGTCGCCGGCGAGATCGCGGCGGCGCTTCTGCATCCACAGACTTTCCAGCGGCAGGCCGCGGGTCATCATGATGGTCTCGAGCGAGCGCACCAGCGATTCCACGAACGGGTGATAGTCGCTGCGGTAGAACGAGTTGAAGCGATAGTCGAAACCGCACAGGCCGATGGTATCCAGCGTCAGCGCCGTCATGTCATGGACGACGTCGATTTCCTCGTCGGTGTTGAGACGTTCCCATTTCTTCACCAGCTGCTCGGCGATATCCACCATGCTCGGGTGATAGGATTGCATCGCGCGGTTGCCGAACGGCTGCAGCAGGATGTTGTGGGCCTTGGTCCAGTTCGGCTCCTTGGTATCCGCCGTAAACAGTCCGTCGCCGCCGACCGCGCGGACCCGGCGCAGCGCGCCGCGCACCGCCTTGTCGAAGCGCTTCTCGTCGCTGAGCTCGTCCACGAGATCGTGGCCGCCGACGATCACGATGGGCGATCCCATCATGTCCAGCCAGAAGATCGGCCCGAGCTCCTTGGCTAGCCGCGCCAGATCCTGCACCGGCGCATTGGCGTCCAGCGACAGCATGTTGCCCACCACCGGCTTCTTGGGCGGATGCGGGATCGGGGCGAGTTTGTTGGTGGAGGACATTCTCAAGCGTTTCCTGTTGCGTAGGATGGGTAGAGCGTCTTCGCGAAACCCATCAAAATCCTGCACCCGGCCGTGATGGGTTTCGCAAGAGCTCTACCCATCCTACGGATCATCCAAACCGTCTTCGCCGCCAGTCGATCAGCACCTGGCTGACCTCGTCGGGCTTTTCCTGCTGGGTCCAGTGACCGCTGTCTTTCACCAGATATTTCTCCAGATCTGGAATGATGTTTTCCATGCCATCCGCGGAGGAGGGCGGCAGCACCGCGTCGTTCTCCGCCATGATCATCAGCGAGGGCACGCGCACGGTGTGATCGAGCCCTTCGGCGCGCGCCCAGTTGGCGCTCATATTGCGATACCAGTTGATGCCGCCGGTGAAGCCGGATTCCTTGAAGGCATCGACGAAGATCTTCTTTTCCTCGTCGGAGAGAATCTTCTGGCGCGGGTCCTTCCCGGGATCGTAAGCAGCGACCATCTGCGGAAATGCCAGATTGGTCTTCGACGACGCGCCGATGCCGCCGACCGGCGCTTCGCCAACGTTGGCGTGCTTGCGTGGCATCGGCTTGCGCATGAAGAAGTCGAACGCCTTGTCGACATTCTCGCCGAAGACGCGATCCGGCTCGCGCGCGGGATCCTGGAACTGGACGATATACATCGTCTCGCCGAAGCGCTTCTTGTAGATCTGCAGGGGATCGACCGGTGCGCGATCGGTGTGCGGCGTATTCACGCCGACCACGCCGGCGACGCGATCGCGATGCCGCAGCGGCATCTGCCAGACGATGAAGCCGCCCCAGTCGTGGCCGACGAAGATCGCCTTGTCGATCTTGAGATGATCGAGCAATGCGACGAGATCGCCGGTGAGATGTTCGATACTGTAGTCCTCGACCGCATCAGGCCGCGACGTCGCGCCGTAGCCGCGCTGATCCGGTGCGATGACGCGGATGCCGGCGGCGGCCAGTGCCTTGATCTGGTGCCGCCAGGAGAATGCCATTTCCGGCCAGCCATGGCACAGCACCACAGGCGGTGTGTCGCTCATGGGGCCGGCGTCGTAATATCCCATGCGAATGCCGTTCAGCTTGGCGAACTGCAACGGGGGCATTTCAATCATGGTTATTCCCTAGCTGGCGGTCTTGAGAACGTCGGGCGGCGCAAACGCCGCCTGCAGCAGCGCGAATTCGTCCGGCATCATGTCGGCGAGCACCTGCACATGCGGGATGATGTTGGCGCCGGCGATGAAGCCGAAATCGAGCTGGTCGCGATAACTCTGCACGGTGATATTCAGCGCCAGCCCATGGGTGGCGATGGATACCGGGAAGATGTGCAACAGCTCGGCGCCGGCCGCGTAGAGCGTTTGCCGCGGCCCGGGCACATTGGAGACCGTGATGTTGGCCGCCGGCGGCAACACGTCGGAGAGGTTGGTCCGGCTGTAAAGCAGCGCCAGGATCTGCACCATGATCGGTGCGCCCAGCATGGAGATGTTGGAGACCTGCGGCATCAATGCGCGCAGCGGATGCGACATCTCCTTGGACTTCGTCGATTGCGCGATGATCGCTTCCAGCCGCTCCTTCGGATCCTCGATATTGCTGGCGATCGAGCAGATCATGCCAAACACCTGATTGTTGGAATCGGTGTTGCCTTCCTCACGCAGCGAGATCGGCACTGCGGCAGTCAGCGACTTGGCGGGTAGGGCGCCTTTTTCCTTGAGGTAGCGCCGGACCACGCCTGATGAGAGCGCCAGCACAACGTCGTTGAGCTTGCCGCCAGCCTGCTTCGCCACGGCCTTGGCCGCCGATAGCGGCACCGACACGCCGGCAAAGCTGCGCTCCGAGGAGATGGTTTTGTTGAGCAGCGTCGGCGGCGACAGCATGCTGTTGAGACTGTCGCGCGATTTCGGATCGGCGATTTTGGCCATCACGTCGGACGCGCTCTTCACCATGGTCGGGATCGAGCCGGCGAATTTCACCGCACTCTCGATCTGGAACATGGCGTTGTCGAACAGGATCGAGCCGATATCGCTCTTTCCGGAGCGGGGCAGTTCGATGCCTTTTCCGGAATTCTCCAGCGGCTGACGCCAGAGCTGCTGGTAGGAGTCAATGAAGCTCGCTGCGATATCGCGCGGCTCCTGACGCTGCTTGGCGCGCACTTCCGGCTTTTCGATTTCGCGCGGGATCGGTGTCACGTCATAGATCATGCTGGTGAGGGCCGCGCCGGCGCCGCCGTCGATGCAGGCATGGTGCATCTTCGAATACAGGCCGATCTCGTTGTCCTTCATGCCCTCGAAAACATAGAACTCCCACAGCGGCCGGGCGCGGTTCAGCAGCTTGGCATGCATCCAGCCGACGATGCGCTCCAGCGTGGGACGGTCATGGGGCGCGGGCAGGCTGCCGCGAAAAATATGACGGTCGATGTCGAACTGGTCGTCCTCGACCCAGGAGGGGTGATCGATATCCAGCGGGGCCTTTTCCAGCCGGGCCTTGAGGATCGGCGCTACATGGAGGCGCGAGGCGATCATCGCCTTGAAGTCCTCGAAGAAGTCGCCCTTGTAATCCTCGGGCAGGCGAAAGATCGCCATGCTGCCGACATGCATCGGCATCTCCGGCGTTTCCAGATACAGAAACGACGCGTCCATTGAGGACAGCTTCCTGCTGGCTTCCGCCATGATACGTCCCTCCCTCGCATGGTCACCGACGCCTTTGCGGCGCTCTACCGATGAGTGTGCCTGCGCGCGGGGCGAATATGCAATGGCAAAGGCGAGGCCGGAGACCGGCCAGGCCCACGACTTAAGGCTGGGGTCGTCGAGGCGTTGGGAGGTCGGTTTGCCGACTTAAAGGGCAGGTGCCATTTGCCTTGCCCAGTTGGATATCCGAAGAATCCGCGGCTCGAAATGCTAAATTATAAAGCTAAATCAACACGTCGGTTACTCTCCTGTTTCAGATCTCTGGCGGTAGCCCGTTAATGCATCAGGCGCCGCCTGATTACCGGGCATATCACGGGTTTGTGATGTTGCGATGCACCATCGATGTTGCAGTGCATTATTTACTATGTCATAGAAGTTGCACCCCGGGCCCACAACGGCGGGACGGGGTGAGCCGAGCCTGAGTGCAAGCATGAGCTTTGCAGAGGCGGCCCAACCCGAGGATGGAGACGAACATGACGATCGAAACCGAAACCAATTCCGTGCTGAACAACGTCAAGCAGGCTTTCGCGCCCGTCACCGAGGCGTTCACCAAGCTGCAGAACATGGAAGTGCCCGAAGCGACCCGTGACTTCGTCAAGCGCGCTGCCGGCACTGCCAAGGACAAGGCCGCCGACTTCCAGGCCAATTCCGAGAAGGTGACCTCGGCCATCGAAACCGCTGTGTCGAACTCGGTCTCTGAGGCGACCAAGATCAGCCGCAACGTTCAGGACGCGTTCTATGCCGACGTCCAGTCGTTCTTCGCTGGTATCGACAAGCTCGCTTCGGCGAAATCGCTGACCGAAGCCTTCCAGGTGCAGACCGATCTCGTGCGTGCCCATGGCGAAGTTTTGAGCTCGCGCGCCAAGGCGTCGACCGAATATCTCGGCAAGCTCGTGTCGGAAGGCGCCAAGAGCGCGCAGGACAACTTCTCGAAGGCGACGTCGTTCGCCAAGACCGCCTGATCCACACGCGATCAAGCGACATGAATTCGAAAGGCCCGCGCAAGCGGGCCTTTTTTGTTCTGGCAGAGCAGGCCGCACGTCCCGGCGTCGGAAGCACGCTCACTTGATTGTCACGGTGATCTTGTTCGAGACGATGGGCGGGTTGAAGGGATAGTGAGCGCCGTCTCCCAGCACGAGCTGGAGCGTATGTTTGCCGGGGGGCAATTCGATGCGTGCTTCGGTCTGGCCGGCTCCGAAATGGAGATGCGACTTGTCCTGCGGGATCGGCTCCTTCGGATCGAGCGGGTCATTCACATCGATCAGCAAATGATGATGGCCGCTGTTCTGGAAATTATCGCCTGCATGAGTGACGCCCATGTTGCGCAAACCGAAACGACACCAGAACCCACCCTTGATCACCGCTTTGTCCTGTGGCCACACGAAATAGAGGACCGCATCCTTCGGTGCGGACTTTCCTTGCGCATGGACTGCAAGGGGCGCCGTTGACAGCATGGCGGACAACACGATGAGCCCGGTGATCCTCATGACGCAGCCTTTCCTTCGGGGGCGGTCTCAGGACGAAATGGCAATCCGGAAGCCGTGGGTCGGATATCGCACATTGGTGTCGTAGCCATCGCGGCTTGCGGGTCGGACGTAACGCGCATCGTTTTTCCAGGAGCCCGATCGAATGACGTGTGAGACGCAGTCGTTCTCGACCCATGGCGCGCCATTCTGCGGGGCACCCTGATAGTTCTTATGCCAGCAATCCTCTGTCCATTGATTGACGCCGCCACCCATATCGTAGAGCCCGAATGGATTTGGCTTCAGGCTGCCGAGCTTGAGCGGCTGTTCGGCGGCGGCGTCCGTGCAGTTCTTGCAATTGGCCATGCCGGGCTGGAGCTGATCGCCCCACCAGTATTTCATTTGCGTGCCGCCACGCGCGGCATACTCCCATTCAGCCTCGCTCGGGAGCCGGAAGGCTTTTTGCGTTTCCTTCGCGAGCCATGCGACAAACTGCTTGGCATCGGTCCAGCTCACATCCGTGACCGGAATGTCGTCCCGCCCTGTCACTAGAAACGCGCATGCATTCGCAGCAGCGCACGCGTTCCATTCCCGAACCGAGACCGGATACTTGCTGATCGCGAAAGGCTTGATCGTGACCTGGTGGACCGGCTTTTCCGATATGTCGTCATTGCTGCCCATGGCGAAGGTCCCGCCAGGGAGCGGGACCATGACGGGCTCTATGACCGGCTTTGGTGGTGCTGGCGGCGGGGGCGGGGCAGGCGTTACCGCCGGCGCAGGTTCAGGCCGGGCTTGTTTGGCGACGGGCGCGGGCGCTGATCGGGTGCTTGCATTTCCTGTCTCTTGCGGAGGCGCCGCGGGAGCTGACGCCTGATTGCCGATTTCACCGCGCGGGTAAGCCCTCATGTACCAGACGCCGGCGCCTGCGAGAGCCAGCAGGATGGCGCAAAACGAAATGATCAGAACATGTTCACGCCGCTTCCGCGCCTTGTTGAATGCCGCGGGATCAGGAAGCACCCGGTAAACGCGCACAGGATCGGTAATGTTCTTGATCTTGCGGTCTCCAAGCGACTCGTAGCCGCAGACGAGCTTGTGCTTGATCTGCTCGTAGATGCCACCCGAGATGTACACTTGGCCGGGGTCGGCGATCCCCTCGAGGCGCGCGGCGATATTGACGCCATCGCCGAAGACATCATTGGGCTCGATGATCACGTCTCCCAGATTGACGCCAATGCGATATTCGATCCAGGAACTCTTTGGCAGCGCAGCGTTGCGCCCGATCATGCTTTGCTGGATGACGATGCCGCACCGAACGGCTTCGACCGGACTATCGAATATCGCAATGAACCCATCGCCAGTCCTTTTGACGAGCTTGCCGTCGTGCTCGGTAATGCTCGGCTCGATGAGGTCACGCTCGATGCGCTTGACGCGCGCATGCGTTTCTTCCTCGTCGAGTTCCATGAGGCGGCTATATCCGCAGATGTCCCCCACAACGATCGCCGCAAGGCGACGCGGCGTTCCGACGCGCGGGGTGGCGGGGTCCTTACCCCTGCCTGAACTGATGTCACGAATCTCGCCGCGCATGACTTCGCGCCTCTACAACGGACACACGAGGTTCACTAGCCGTTCGGCCGACCGTCATGACGCTACGCTCAACGTCTCCGTCAGACAATTAGCTGAAAGCGCTATCGGATGATCCCGGAGGTGCCGCGCGGTAGCGAGATGACGAAGTTCCTCACATTCGCTGTATCGATATACCCGGCGCCGATAGAATAAGGCGGCAGCTATACAAGTTCTCAGTTCACCTGCCGCTCTTTCCCGACCCAATAAGGATCGCGCAACTGTCGTCGCAGGATCTTGCCCGACGCATTCCGCGGCAGCGCTGCAATGAAGTCGATGGTCTTCGGCGCCTTGAATCCCGCGATGCGCTCGCGCGTGAACTTCATCAGGTCGGTTGCGCCGAGCTCCTTGCCGGGCTTCAGCACCACCACGGCCTTCACCGCTTCGCCCCATGTATCGTCGGGAATACCGATGACGGCGACCTCCGCCACATCCGGATGATCGCAGATCGCGCTCTCCACTTCGGCGGGATAGATGTTCTCGCCGCCGGAGATGATCATGTCCTTGATGCGGTCGTGGATGTAGAGGAAGCCGTCTTTGTCGAGATAGCCGGCGTCGCCGGTGCGCAGCCAGTTGTCGCGGCCGAGCGTGCGCGCGGTGGCGTCCGGCAGATTCCAGTAGCCCACCATATTGGACGCCGAGCGCGTCGCGATCTCGCCGACCTCGCCCACATCAAGCGGCTTGCCGTTCACATCGAGAATGGCGATCTCGATCCCCGGTAGCGCCTTGCCGGCGGAACGCATGCAGTCGCGGCCCTCGACGTGATCTTCCGGGGCCAGCACCACGATGGTACCGGTGGTCTCGGTCATCCCGTACATCTGCACGAAGCCGCAGCCGAATACGCTGATGCATTCCTTGAGCAGGGCGGCGGGGATCGGCGATGCGCCATACATGATGTAGCGCAACTTGCTGAAATCCATCTCCCGCGCACGCGGCTGCCGCACGATGAACTGCATCGCTGCCGGCACCAGGAACAGTTTGCTGATGCCGTAGTCCCGGAAGAAATCGAGCACCTTGTTGGGATCGAACTCCCTGGCGATCACGCTCTTGGCGCCGTGATAGAGGCCGAACACCGCCCAGCCGACGCCGCCGATATGAAATACCGGCATCGCCACCAGCGAGACGTCGTCGGCGGTCCAGACGTTCCAGTCGGGGTTCTCGTCGGTGCCGCCGATGCGCAGCAGTGAGAGGAAATTCTGATGCGACAGCATCGCGCCTTTTGGTTTTCCTGTGGTGCCCGACGTGTAGAGCTGGATCGCGACATCGTCCTTGGCCATTGTGAGGTTAGGATCGCGCTCGCTCTGCGCGTCGCGCCAGGCCGTAAAGTCCTGCCACTCGGTTGCGCCGCCTTCCATGGTCATGACGATACGCACGCCCGGCATTTGTGGCTTGAGGCTGCGCACGAGATCGACGAATTCGGGACCGACGAACAGGACGCTTGCCTTGGCGTCGTCGACAATGAAGGCGATCTCCGGTCCGGCGAGCCGCCAGTTCACCGGCGCCGTCACCACCTTGGCCTTCACGGTGCCGGCAAGAAGCTCGATGAAGAGGTCGCTGTTCTTGCCGAGATAGGCGATGCTCTCGTTCGGCTTGACGCCGAGCGCGATCAGCCCGTTGGCGACGCGGTTGGCATTGCGGTCGAGTGATCTGTAGCTGGTCTCGCGGCCCTCGAACACCAGCGCAATTGAATCGCCGCGCGTTTGTGCTTGCACGCGAATGACATCGGCCAGCGTGGCCGCTTCCGCAACGGACATGTGTCTCCCTCCCTCCGATTATTTTTAGTTGCGGAGAGTGTGAGGGTGTCCGGGAGGGCTGACAAGATGAGAAAGGTGCTGCGGTGCGGTGAGATATGCGCGGACTTCACTCACCCGGCGTCGCGCGTCCTGCGCTGTTTTGCAAAATAGCGCGCGGGCGGCTCGCCAAACGCCCGTCGAAACATCGCGATGAAGTTGCTGGACGTGGCATAGCCGAGCGCTTCGGCGACATCCGCGACGGGTTCATTGGTGGCCAGCCGTTCCAACGCCAGCGTGAGACGCGCCTGCTGCCGCCACTGCGTGAAGCCCATGCCGGTCTCCGTCATGAAGATGCGACGTGCCGTTCGTTCCGACAGGCCAGCCCATTCGCCAAGCTCATGCAGCGTGCGCGCGTCATGCGGCCGCCGGATCAGCGCATTGGCGATACGCAAAGCGCGGATATCCGTCGGCATCGGCAGATGCAGCGGCTCCTGCGGCGCACCGCGGATTTCGTCGAGCAGCACGGCCACGACGCGCGTCTGCGCCGGCGTGAGCCGATCCGCATTCGTCCAACCCGCAGCGCGCCTGACGAGCGCGCGCAGCAGATCGCTGACACCCATGACGCAGGGCTGCGACGGCAATGTCCGGCTCGCGGCCGGCGTCAGGAGCACGCCCCATCCGCTCAGTACACCGCTCAGGGTCACCTTGTGATGGAGCCCGGGCGGCAGCCAGCCGATGCGCTGCGGCGGCAGTAGCCACGAGCCCTGTTTCGTGTGCAGGCGGATCAATCCGCTTTCGATACAGAACAACTGGCCGCGGCGGTGATGATGCCAGTCGAGTTCGCGGGTGCCGAGCCGAAATGCATCACCGGGCTCATCGCTGCCCCAGATAGCGATTGCGGATGGTCCGTCGAGGCGCTCGGTGAGCGAGGTCATGACACCATGCCTTTTCAGAACCGCTCCAGCATGGCCGGTTCTCATTATTTTGCGTCCGAATGTCGTTAACGGGTTTGAGCGACCGGGTCTATCTCCGCATGCAGATCAACGAACAGTCAGGAGACGACGATGAGCCTCGATAACGGTGCCTTTCTCATTCACGATGTTGCGGCGTTCCCGATCGTGTGGGTCCGGCATGATGAGCTTCAGCCGGGAAGTGCGGCGCAGTGGGAGGTCGAGATGGACGATCTCATCGGCCGCAAGCAGCCTTTCGTCATGATCATGGTCAGTCATCATCACGATGAGGCGCATGAAGATCGCAAGGCGAGGGGGCTTTGGCTCAAGCGCAACAAAGCGACGCTCGCGCTGCTTTGCCGTGCCATTATTGCCGTCGAGCCGAATGCCGTCACACGCGTTCTCGTGGAGGCCCAGTCGGCACTTGCGACGAAGGCGTTCGGCATCAGTTCCGCGGTGGTCGCATCCGAAGACGAGGCCATGAGGGTTGCGCGCGAGCGGTTGCAGGTTGCGCGTTGATCAAAAAACAAAGCGAGGCCTCCCGCATGGGAGAGCCTCGCTGCCGGTCGAATTACTTTGCGGCCCTTACCCCCGCTGCGCCTTGTCCTTTTCGTTCTGCGCTTTGATGCTGTCGCGTGCCTGGATCCATTCGGCATCGGACCAGTCGCGCAGCTGATAGAAGTTGCCGCCCATGGCGAGAGCCTGCGCGCCGTCCATGGCGATGGTCTCGCCTGATATCCAGTCGCAGCCGCCGGAGATCAGGAACACCGCGAGGTTCTGCAGCTCTTCCATCTTGCCGACGCGGCCCATCGGGTTTTGCGCGCGGGTGCGCGCGCCGGCCTCGTCGCCGGGCTTGATGCGCTTGCTCATGCCTTCGGTGGGGATTTCGCCGGGCGCGATGGTGTTGAGGCGGATGCCGTAGCGGCCCCATTCGGTGGCCAGCGACATGGTCATGGCATGGATCGCCGATTTGCTCATGGCGGAGGGCACCACGTAGGGGCTGCCGTTGCGTACCCAGGTCACGGTGATCGAGACCACGTTGCCCGGCACCTTGTCGGCGATCCAGCGCCGGCCGACTGCATGGGTCATGTAGAACGTGCCGTGCATCACGGTATTGGCGACCGCGTCGAAGCCGCGCGCCGACAGGTCCTGCGTCCGCGAGATGAAATTTCCGGCGGCGTTGTTGATCAGGTCGGTGAGGGGACCATCGGCCCAGATGCCTTCGATCATCGCATCGACCGCCGCGGCGTCGCGGATGTCGACGCCGTGGCTGGAGACCTTGCCGCCAAATTCCGCCATCAGCTCGGTTGCGGTCTCGTCGCATACAGCCTTGCGGCGACCGCAGATATGCACTTCGGCGCCGAGTTCGAGGAATTTCGCCGCCATCGATTTGCCGAGACCGGTGCCACCGCCGGTGACGAGGATTTTTCGGCCTGCGAGGAGCTGCTGATTGAACATGGGAGGGTCCTGCTTTAAGAGGATGCGGACGGGTTAATTAGTTGATTGACTAAACCCGATACCGCTTGCGTGTAAAGCGGGAAGAAAAACAAGTCTAGGAAGGAAACCACCCATGGAAGACCGCATCTCTGTGTCCATGACGGATGGCGTTGCCGATGTTCGGCTGGTCCGCGCGGACAAGATGAATGCGCTGGATGCGGCGATGTTTGCGGCATTGGTCGATACCGCCGAGCGCCTGAGCCACGAGAAGGGCCTGCGCGCGGTGGTGCTGTCCGGCGAGGGCCGGGCGTTCTGCGCCGGCCTCGACATGGGACGATTCGCCGCGATGAATGAGGGCGGCGGCGACGGTATTGGCGGCGCGCAGAAGCGCGACCTGTCACTGCGCACACACGGTCTTTGCAATCATTCCCAGCAGGCCGTGTGGGGCTGGCGTCAATTGCCGGTGCCGGTGATCGCGGCGGTTCATGGCGTCGCCTTTGGCGGCGGATTCCAGGTCGCACTCGGCGCCGATATGCGGTTTCTCGCGCCGGACACGCGAATGTCAGTCATGGAAATCAAATGGGGTCTCGTGCCCGACATGGCGGGCACGCCGATCCTCGCCAGCCTCGTGCGCGACGACATCCTGCGCGACCTCACTTACACCGGCCGCATCTTCTCGGCACAGGAAGCCCTGAGTTACGGCCTCGCCACGCGCATCTGCGACGATCCGCGTGCCGCGGCACTTGAGACGGCGCGCGAGATCGCCGGCAAGAGTCCGGATGCGATCCGCGCCGCCAAGCGCATGCTTAACAATCTCGCGGTCGATCCCGGCCCGGCGCTGCTCGCCGAATCCGTTGAGCAGATGAAGCTGATGGGTGGACCGAACCAAACCGAAGCCGTGCGTGCGAATATCGAGAAGCGTGCGCCGAAATTTGTGGATTAGCCCGCGACGTTCTCAGCCGTCATTGCGAGCCCTGAGAAAGTTGGACTTCCAACTTTCTTTGGGCGAAGCAATCCAGAAAGTCACAAACGAAGACTGGATTGCTTCGTCGCAAGGGCTCCTCGCAATGACGGCGAAGAGTTCATCAAAAATCAAAAACAAAAATCCGGAAACGTATCCATGTCGACAAACTCCCTCTTCCAAGGCGTCATCTCAGGTGATCGCCGCCGCGGCTTTGCCGAACTGACCGAACGTGCGAGCCGCATTGCCGGCGGGTTGTCGCGGCTTGGCGTCAAGCAGGGTGACAGCGTCAGCATCCTGATGCGCAACGACATCGCGTTTCTTGAAGCGGCCTACGCGGTGGCGCAGCTCGGCGCGTACGGCGTACCGGTGAACTGGCACTTCAAGCCGGAAGAGATCACTTATGTGATCAAGGATTCCGGCAGCAATATCCTGATCGCTCATGCCGATATGCTGCATCAGCTGCGCGAGGCAATTCCGCAGGGCATCGTGTCGCTGAGCGTGCCGACGCCGCCGGAGATCATTGCCAATTACAAGGTCGATCCCGCACGACTCGGCACCCCGGACGGCGCCATCGATCTGGAATCCTGGCTCAAGGAGCAGGCGCCCTATGACGGCCCCGCGCTGCCGCAGCCGCACAACATGATCTACACATCGGGCACCACGGGTCATCCCAAGGGCGTGCGCCGTTTCGCGCCGACACCGGAGCAGGCGGCTTCCGCCGACCAGATGCGTGCACGCGTCTATGGCCTCAAGCCTGGCGCGCGCGCATTGCTGCCCGGACCGCTCTATCACTCGGCCCCCAATGCCTTCGCGCTGCGCGCCGGGCGCCTCGGTGGCGCGCTGGTGATGATGCCGCGCTTCGATCCCGAAGAATTCCTGCGCGTGGTGCAGGACGAGAAGATCGACACCATCTTCATGGTGCCGACCATGTTCATCCGGCTGATGAAGCTGCCGGAAGACGTCCGCAAGAAATACGACATGTCGTCGCTGCGCCACATCATCCATGCCGCCGCGCCGTGCCCGGCCGACGTCAAGACCGCGATGATCGACTGGTGGGGCCCGGTGATCTACGAATTCTACGGCTCCACCGAATCCGGCGCGGTGACCTTCGCGAATTCCGAAGACGCGTTGAAGAAGCCGGGTACTGTCGGCAAGATCGCGCCCGGCGCGGAATTGCGCTTCCTCGGCGACGACGGCCAGATCCTGCCGCAAGGCGAGATCGGCGAAATCTATTCGCGCATATCAGGCAATCCGGATTTCACCTATCACAACAAACCGGAAAAGCGCGCCGAGATCGACCGCGACGGCTTCATCACCTCCGGCGATGTCGGCTATCTCGATGCCGACGGCTATGTCTTCATCTGCGATCGCAAGCGCGACATGGTGATCTCCGGCGGCGTCAATATCTATCCCGCGGAAATCGAATCCGCGCTGCATGCGCTGCCCGGCGTCCATGACTGTGCCGTGTTCGGCATTCCCGACGAGGAGTTCGGCGAGTCGCTGATGGCGGTGATCGAGCCGCAGCCCGGCGTGGTGCTCGACCTGGCGACTGTGCGCGCGGACCTCAAGAAAGCGCTGGCCGACTACAAGGTGCCGAAGCAGATGGAGATCCAGTCGAACTTGCCGCGAGAAGACTCCGGCAAGATCTTCAAGCGGAGGCTGCGGGATCCCTATTGGGCCAAGGCTGGGCGGACGATCTAGGAGGGTGATGATGCGCGTGGCAATGATTGGAAACAAACTTGCCGCGCAGATCGCGGCGATCGCTCTCCTGGTGGCAGCGTTTGTCGGTCCTGCAGTCGCCGTCGATCTCGAGCCGAAGCAGATCCTCGCACCATCAGGCAAGCTGCGTGTCGGGCTCTATCCGGGAACACCGACGTCTATTCTCGTATCGCAAACCGAAGGCCCGCGTGGTGTCGGTTACGATCTCGGCAAGGAGCTCGCGCGGCAATTGGGCGTGCCCTATGAGCCGGTGGTGTTCTCCAGGAATGCCGAGGTTCTCGAAGCGGTGAAGACAGGCGCCGTCGATGCCGCCTTCACCAATGCGTCGGCCGCGCGTGCGAACGACATGGATTTCGGCCCGTCTTATCTGGAAAGTGATCTTGGCTATCTCGTCGCGAAAGAGTCCAGGGTTGCGGGGGCTGATGATGTCGATGTCAAAGGCGTTCATGTCGGCATCACCGCGGGCAGTTCATCCGATGCGGTTCTGTCGCGCGATTTGAAGAATGCCGAGGTCGTTCGCGTGCCGGCCATCAGGCTTGCGCCCGGCCTGCTGATGGCCGGCAGCATCGATGTGTTCGCCACCAACAAGGCGACGCTGTTTGAACTCGCCGAACAGGCGCCGGGGGCGAAGGTGCTGGAGGGACGCTGGGGCGTCGAGCGGCATGCCATCGCGATCCCCAAGGGGCGCGATGAGGGGATGGCATTTGTCCGCAAATTCACCGAGGATGTGAAGGCGCAGGGACTGGTCGATGCGGCCATCGCACGATCCGGACTGCGCGCTGCGACCACAGCCAAGTAGCACTATCAAGTAGCAACGACACGAGATTGTTGCGCGATATTACAAGAGGGACGACAACCCATGCCCGTGTCTTTGCCTGCGCCCATGAAACTGGCCATCGCCGCGGCGGCTGCGCTGCTGTCTTTCACCAGCCCGTCGCTGCACGCCCAGACGTTTCCCAGCAAGCAGGTGACAATCCTGGTGCCCTATGCAGCAGGCGGCGCGGTCGACGTGCTGGCGCGGACCTTTGCGCAGTCGCTGTCGAAGACCTGGGGGCAGCAGCCGGTGGTGGACAACCGTCCGGGCGCCGGTGGCATCATCGCCTCGCAGGCCCTCGCGAAGTCGCCGCCCGATGGCTATACGCTGATCCTCGTCGCATCGGGCCATCCGCTCAATCAGTTCTTCTATCCGAAGCTGCCCTACGACACGTTCAAGGATTTCACCGCGATCAGCGAAGTCGCCTATTCGCCGCTGGCCATCGTGGTGTCGAAGGACAATCCAGCCAAGAATTTGCAGGAGTTGCTGGCGCAGGCGAAAGCCAAGCCGGACTCGCTGTCCTACGGCATGTCCGGCAATGGCACCTCGGCGCATCTCGCCGGTGAATTGCTGAACCATATGGCCGGCACCAAGATCGTCTCGATCCCCTATAAGGGCGGTGCGCCAGCGCTCACCGCGGTGATTGCCGGCGACATTCCCATGAGCATCAATCCGCTGCCCGAGATCGTCGGCCAGCTCGAAGGCGGCGCGGTGCGTGCCATGGCCGTGACGACGGCGACGCGCTCGGCGGCGCTGCCCAATGTGCCGACGGTCGCCGAATCCGGCGTCGCCGGTTATGATACGGCGGTGTGGTGGGGATTCCTCGGACCTGCCGGCATGCCGGCCGATGTCGTGGCGAAGATCCATGCGGATCTGGTGACGGCGTTGAAGGATCCGGTGGTGCTAGCGGCGTTGAAGAAGATCGATGCCACGCCGGTCGGTTCCTCGCCCGCCGACTTCGACAAGTTCATGCATGCCGAAGCGGACAAATGGGGGCCGGTGCTGAAGGCGGCAAACATCAAGGTCCAGTAAGCAATATGACTGAACGTTCGAACCAGTGGCACGTCGGCCTGATCGGCTATGGCGAAGTCGGGCGCATTCTCGCCGAAGACCTGCGCAAGCAGGAGATGTCAGTCAGCGCCTATGATCTCAAACTCGACGGCGCAGATGCCGGGCCGTTGAGGGACCATGCGGAGACCCATGGCGTCACGCTCGCATCCTCGCATGCCGATCTCGCCTCGCGCGCGGACTTCATCGTCTGCGCTGTCACCGCGAGCCAGACGGTGCCGGCGGCGCAGGCCTGCGTGCGCGGTCTGAAGCCGCAGGCGTGGTTTCTCGATTTCAACTCGGCATCGCCCGGCGCCAAGCAGCGTGCGGCTGCACTGATCGACGGCGCAGGTGGCCGCTATGTCGAGGGCGCGGTCATGACCTCCATCCCGCCATACCGCATCAGGGTGCCGCTGCTGCTCGGCGGCACCGGCGCGCGCGATCTCGCGCCGCTGCTCAACGCCATCGGCTTCGATGCGCAAGTCGCCAGCGACAAGCTTGGCGTCGCCTCGGCCACCAAAATGTGCCGCAGCATCATGATCAAGGGCCTCGAGGCCATGGTGATCGAGAGCTTTACGACCGCGCGCGCCTATGGCGTCGAGGACGCGGTGATCGCCTCGCTGGTCGAGACGTTTCCGAGCATCGACTGGGAGAAGCAGGGCGCCTATTTCTTTCAGCGCGTCATCGAACATGGCCGCCGCCGCAGCGAGGAAGTCCGTGAGGTCGCCGAGACCGTGCGTGAGATCGGCCTCACGCCATGGTCGGCGGAGGGGACGGCCGAGCGGCAGGGCTGGGTCGCGGATCTCGCCGATGACGGGCTGTTCGGCACCAAGGGCGAGGCGGGTTTCGCGCGCAGCGCGGACTGGCGCACCGAGGCGGATCGGATCTTAGGTAAGGTAAAGCCACGAAGCTGAGTTCCGGGACACTGCTGGGCGCTGCAACTTCGTCTTGCGTCGCAGCATGACTTGCGACCAAATGGGGCGCCGGCAACTTCCTGGAGCGTCCTTGTGTCCCTGACCCTGTCCACCGAAGAACCCGCATCCCAGCGCGGTGACGATCCTGCTCACCAGGAGGCCGATGCCCGGCTGCGCGAGGACATCCGGCTGCTCGGCCGTATCCTCGGCGACACCGTGCGGGATCAGGAAGGCGAGGCGGTATTCGCCCTGGTCGAGAATATCCGGCAGACCTCGGTCCGTTTTCACCGCGACGAGGACAAGCTGGCGCGGCGTGAACTCGAAGCCATTCTCGACGGCATGTCGATCGCCGAGACCGTGCGCATCGTTCGCGCCTACAGCTATTTCTCCCATCTCGCCAATATCGCCGAGGACCAGAACAACATCCGCCGGATGCGGGCGCAGCGCGCGAATGCGGCCAATGCATCGGGTACGCTGGCCCATGCGGTGAAGCGCGCGCGCGAGGCCGGCATCGATGCGGCGCTGCTCAGCAAGTTCTTCGGACAGGCGCTGATCAGTCCGGTGCTGACCGCGCATCCCACCGAAGTGCGCCGCAAGAGCACCATCGACCGCGAAATGGAAATCGCGGCATTGCTGGACCGGCGCGAGCGCATGCAGCTCACCGCCGATGAGATCGAGGCGTCCGAGGAACAGCTGCGCCGCGCCGTCGTGACGCTGTGGCAGACCAATCTGTTGCGCCGGAGCAAGCTGACGGTGCTCGATGAGGTCGCCAACGGATTGTCGTTCTACGATTATACGTTTTTGCGTGAAGTGCCGCGGCTGCATTGTGTGCTGGAAGACAGCCTGCGCGCGCAGGGCGGCGCTGCCGAACTCGGCTCGTTCCTGCGCATGGGCAGCTGGATCGGGGGCGACCGCGATGGCAATCCGTTCGTCACGGCAGATGTGATGCGCGGCACCATGATGCTGCAGAGCAGGCGCGCCTTCAGCTTCTATCTCGACGAACTTCACGCGCTGGGCGCGGAGCTGTCGATGGCGGCGCATCTCGCCGATGTCTCCGATGAGCTGCGCGCATTGGCCGAACGCTCCCCTGATCCATCGCCGCACCGCGCCGGCGAGCCCTATCGTCTGGCGATCTCCGGCGTCTATGCCCGCATGGCGGCAACGGCCCATGCGCTCGAATTGCCGAACCGCCGCGCGGCCGTGGGCGATGCCCCGGCTTACGCATCGGCGCAGGAGTTCAAGGCCGATCTCGACGTGCTCGATCGTTCGCTGATCGCTGATAATTCCGCTGTCATCGCCCGCGGCCGGTTGCGCCAATTGCGCCGCGCGGTGGATTGCTTCGGTTTCTATCTTGCCAGTCTCGACATCCGGCAGAATTCCGCTGTGCATGAGCGCACCGTCGCCGAACTGATCGATGCCGCGATGCCCGGCACGTCCTATCTCGCGCTCGGCGAGGAAGCGCGCATTGCGCTGCTGACGAACGAATTGAAGAACGCGCGGCCGCTCGGCTCGCTGTTCGTCAAATACAGCGAGGAAACGCTGGGCGAACTGGCGCTATTCCGCATGGCGGCGCAGGTTCATGCGAAATTCGGCGCGGCGGCAATCCCCCAATGCATCATCTCCATGTGCAAGGGCGTCTCCGACATGCTCGAAGTCGCAGTGCTGCTGAAGGAGGTCGGGCTCGTCGATTGCTCCGGCCGCAGCGGCATCAACATCGTGCCGTTGTTCGAAACCATCGAGGATCTGCAGGCCTCTGCAGCCATCATGGACCGCATGTTCTCGCTGCACGACTATCGCAAGCTGGTCGACAGCCGCGGCGCGGTGCAGGAAGTCATGCTCGGCTATTCCGACAGCAACAAGGATGGCGGCTTCGTCACCTCCGGCTGGGAACTGTACAAGGCCGAGATCGAGCTCATCGAAGTGTTCGAGCGGCATCACATCCGGCTGCGGCTGTTCCACGGCCGCGGCGGCTCTGTGGGCCGCGGCGGCGGCCCGAGCCACGATGCGATCCTGGCGCAGCCCGGCGGCGCGGTGGATGGGCAGATCCGCATCACTGAACAGGGGGAAATCATCTCCAGCAAATATTCCAACGCCGAGGTCGGCCGCAACAATCTGGAAATCCTCGCCGCTGCAACGCTGGAAGCAAGCCTGCTGGCGCCAAAGCACAGCGCGCCGCGCCGCGAATATCTCGAAGCCATGGAGGAGATTTCCGAACTGGCCTTCAAGGCCTATCGCGGGCTGGTCTATGAGACCGAAGGCTTTGTCGATTACTTCTGGGAATCCACCGTCATCAACGAGATCTCGACGCTGAACATCGGCAGCCGTCCGGCCTCGCGCAAGAAGACCCGCGCCATCGAGGATCTCCGCGCCATCCCCTGGGTGTTCTCCTGGGCGCAATGCCGGTTGATGCTGCCGGGCTGGTACGGTTTCGGCAGCGCCATCGATGCCTGGCTCGCCAATCATCCCGACAAGGGCATGGCGTTCCTGCAGGAGATGCACCGCGAATGGCCGTTCTTCCGCACGCTGTTGTCCAACATGGACATGGTGCTGGCCAAGAGCTCCATCGCCATCGCCTCGCGCTATGCTGAGCTTGTCGCCGACCAAAAGCTGCGCGAGACCATCTTTGGCCGCATCCGCGGCGAATGGCATCTGTGCATCGAGACGCTGCTGGATATTATGGAGCAGGAGCGCTTGCTGCAAAACAACCCGCTGCTCGATCGCTCGATCCGCAACCGTTTCCCGTATCTCGATCCGCTCAACCATGTGCAGGTCGAGCTGCTGAAAGAGCACCGTGCGAATAATCCGGACGAGCAGGTGCTGCGCGGGATTCAGCTGACGATCAATGGCATCTCGGCGGGGCTGCGGAATAGCGGGTAGTCGTCGAGACGCTACGTCCTATCCCTACGTCATGGCCGGGCTTGACCCGGCCATCCATCTTCTCCGTTGCTTGCCAGCAAAGCTGGATGCCCGGGTCAAGCCCGGGCATGACGTGGAGAGAGTCGCGCGAAGCCGCTGGCTGCGACGTGGGTCCCTCAACAGAAATGCGCGCCCTGCGTTTCCACATAGACCGCATAGAGTGACTGGCTCGCCGTCATGAACAGCCGGTTGCGCTTCTTGCCGCCGAAACACACGTTCGCGCAGGTCTCCGGCAGCTTGATTTGGCCGATGCGCTGGCCGTCCGGCGCGAAGATCTGCACGCCGTCATAGCCCTCGCCAACCCAGCCGGCGCCGACCCAGATATTGCCCTCGGTATCGACGCGCAGCCCGTCAGGGAAGCCGGACTTGCCATCCAGCGTCATGTCGATCAGCGGCTTGCCATTCGAGAGCTTGCCGCCGTCCACGTCGTATTGCCACACCGCATTCTTGGCATTGGGATAATGCGTGATGCCGGTGTCGCAGACATAGAGCTTCTTGTAGTCCGGACTGAACGCGAGGCCGTTCGGCTTGAACGGATCGTCGGCGACCTTGTTCACCTGGCCGCTCGTGGGATCGATGCGGTACACCGCTTCCTTCTGGTGCGGCTGCGTGACGCCCGCCGCTGCGCGTTGCCCCTCATAGAGATTGATGGCGCCGTAGCCGGGATCGGTGAACCAGATCGCCTTGTCGACGGGATTGACCACCATGTCGTTCGGCCCGTTCAGCGGCTTGCCGTTGGCCTGTTCGGCGAGCGTCGTGACGCTGCCATTGTGCTCGAAGCGGACGAGGCGCGTGCGCTGCGCGGAAAGCTGGCGGCCCTCGGTGTCGAACGAATTGCCGTTACTCTCCTCGGATGGATAGCGGAAGCGCTCGGAGATGTGGCCGTCATCGTCGAGATAACGCAACTGGCGATTGGCAGGGATATCGCTCCAGATCAGATACTGACCCTGTGCATTCCACGCCGGTCCCTCCGCCCACAGGCAGCCCGTATAGAGCCGCTTGATGACGGTGTTGCCGACTCTCGCCTTGAAGCGATTGGCGTCGATGACGACGATATCGGGATCGGGATAGCGCTGCGGTTCCGCGCCGCGGTTGAAATTTCGCGCCAGCGCATCGGGTGCGATCAGCGTCGTCGCTGCCAATGCAGCGGCGCTGCCTAGGATATTTCTGCGACTGAGTGAGTTGGATATTGCGGCGGGGTGAGCAGAGTCTTGCGTGAGCTGAGTTGGCATCGTCGTCCTCCCGGCTTTTCTGGTTTTCTCCAGCCGTTGCCGGGAGTTTAAATACCGTTGCGACGGGGATGCTACACAATTCGATGCTGCCGCGCGGTCATGGCGGTGCACAAGCGCGCATCGCAGCGCAGTGAACGTTTTGATAGTTCCGCGCGACCAAGACCAAAGCCCTCATTTGATGCGCGGTTCCATGTCATCGTTTCGCTGTCACATATGTGTTGCAGTCGCTTCTGCAGCATTGCTGTTCGCCACATCATTGTCAGCGCACGCGGATAATGGATGTCGCCCGCCGATGGATCAGCGGATGATCGCAGGCTGTAGCGATATCATCGATCGTCCCGGCGCAACGGATGCCGAGCGCTCCGAAGCGCTTCGCCTTCGCGCCATCGGGAACTTCGAACTCGGCCATATGGAGGCGGCGCGCGCGGATTTTACTGCGTTCATCGCACTCAATCCTGATTTTGCGAAAGGCTATGGCGCGCGCGCTATGGTCCACAACCGCCTCGACGAATTCGATCTGGCTATCGCGGATGCTAACAAGGCGATCGCCCTCGATTCCACTTACGCCTCGGGCTTCGGCTCGCGGGCGAGCGCCTATGAATCCAAGGGCGATTTCGTGCGGGCGCGCGCCGATTATGACAAGGCGATTCGCCTGCAGCCGGGCAATTCGTCCTACCATCGTGGACGCGGAATGTTGCGCAAGAGATTGGCCGACATCGATGGCGCGATCGCAGATTTCTCGGAAGCCATCCGCGTCGATCCGAAAGACTATGCGGCGTTCGCATTGCGCGGTAACAGCCGTGCCGCCAAGAAAGACTTTAGCAAGGCGCTGGCCGATTACGACGCTGCGCTGCAGATCAAGCCCGGCGACACCTATGCCCACCGTGGTCGCGCTGACGTCAGGATTCGACGGGGCGACAATGACGGCGCGATCGCGGATTTCGACGTCGTTCTGGCCGGCGATCCGAACGACGTCGGCGCCCATGTTGACCGCGGCATCGCCTTTGCGCGCAAGGGCGATTTTGCCGGCGCGATCCCGGACCTGGACGCGGCGCTAAAGCTGAGGCCGGACGATCCCGACACCCGTAACCGGCGATCGCATATGAACTTCATCGAGGGACATTTCGCCGAGGCTGCCGCCGACTTCGGCGATGTGGTCGAGAAGACGCCGCAATACGAACTGGGCAAGCTGCTGCGCTACATCGCGCGGGCGCGTAGCGGCGATTACGATATTGGCGAGCTGAAGCGCAACACCGACACGCTCGATCGGAAGGGCTGGCCGTGGCCGATGGTGGCGCTCTATCTCGGCCAGATGACCCGCGACGAGATGCTCGCCAAAATGAAGAACATGCCGCTCGACGACGACTTCGGCCCTTGCGGCGTGTCGTTCTATCTCGGTCAGTATCTGATGGTGAAGCGCAAGCCGCAGGAGGCGCTGCCCTATCTGAAACAGGCCGCCGAGGTGTGCCGGGGCGACGGCGAATTCGAGCGCGACGCCGCCCGCAACGAACTCAAGCGGCAGCAGGCGTCGAACTGACAAACAAAAGGGGCAGCGCCAGCGCTGCCCCTTTGAGATCGTCATGCGAGCGCGCTCAAACCTCGTGCTTGTCTGACACGAAGATCGCGATGAGTGTGATCACCGCGGCGGCAAGCACGTAATAGCCGATGTAAGCGAGCCCGTAATTCGCCTGCAGCCAGGTGGCGATATAAGGCGCCAGCGAGGCACCGAAGATGCTCGCCAGATTGAACGTCATCGACGCGCCGGTATAGCGCACGGTGGTCGGGAACGGTGCCGCGAGTGCGGCGCCGATCAGGCCGTAATTGATGCCGAAGATCGCCAGACCGATCAGCGCGAAGGCATAGATGCCCGCCACGCCGCCTGACAGCAGCGGCGCCAGGAAGAACGAGAACACGATCACCATCAGGCAATTGGCGATCAGCAGCGTGCGGCGACCGATCTTGTCGGCGAGCAGGCCGGCCAGGATGTTGGTGGTGCCGAAGGCGACGGCGCCGGCGATCTGCACCTTGAGCGCATCGAGCAGCGACATCTTCGCGATCCCGACGTTGTAGGACAGCAGATAGGCCGTGCAGACATAGAAGAACACGAAGGTCATCAGACCGACCAGCGTGCCGAGCACGAGGCTGCGCTTGTGCTTGCGCAGCAGCTCCATGCTGGGGACGGCAACGCGCTCGGCCTTCTCGATGGCCTTCTGGAATTCCGGCGTCTCGGTGATCGACAGGCGCACCCACAATCCGATGGCGATCAGCACGATGGAGGCGAGGAACGGCACGCGCCACGCCCAGCTCAGGAACGTTTCCGGCGAGACGAAATGCAGCAGGATGAAGAACGTGCCCGACGACAGGAACAGCCCGAGCGGCGCACCGAGTTGCGGGAACATGGCGTACCAGTTGCGCTTGCCCTCCGGCGCGTTCTCGGTGGCGAGCAGCACCGCGCCGCCCCATTCACCGCCGAGACCAAAGCCCTGGCCGAAACGGCACAGCACCAGCAGAAGCGGTGCTGCGAGGCCGATCTGCGCGTGAGTCGGCAGCAGGCCGATCAGCACGGTCGAAATGCCCATGGTCAGCAAGGCTGCGACCAGCGTGGTCTTGCGGCCGACGCGATCGCCGAAATGGCCGAACACGACGGCGCCGAACGGACGCGCAAAGAACGCGATCGAGAACACCGCGAAGGACGCGAGCAGCGCGGCGGTGTCGTTGCCGGCCGGGAAGAACAGTTTTGGAAACACCAGCACCGCGGCGGTGGCATAGACGTAGAAGTCGAAGAATTCGATCGTGGTGCCGATCAGGCTCGCCAGCAGAACGCGGGCGGGGGAATTCAGCGGCTTGGAATGCGGCATGGCCGCGGAGGGCATCGCGCCCGCGTGATCTGTCATGATGTTCGTCCAGCAAATGCGGTTTCGTCCGCACATGCGTGACGTCAAACCCGTTGATTGCTGGTGACATAGCCGGTCTTGGCCGGCGTTTGAATTCTTTATGACGAAATTAGCGCGATCTCGGGTCAGATAAGACCGCTATGCATAGCTATTTGAGTAATATTGTTTCGTTTTAAATTCTGGGTTGTAGAAATCGGCTCGCGGGACTGATGCTCCCGCGAGCCGATTAGACGCTTAGACCGGATCCCAGCTGAAAATGTCAGCCGAACGGTCGAGCTTGTAGAACGACGACTTCAGCGCCGGCATGCCGTGCTCGGCAAGGGTCTGCGGGGTCCAGCCTTCGGCGCGGTGGATGGAGCGTAGCGGGCGCGACTGGCCCATCAGGAAGATCTCGTTCATGCGGGCGGCAAAGATCTGTCCGGAGATTTCCTTGGCGTCGTCGGAGAGCAGATGCGCCACCAGCGGTGCAATCTTTTCCGGACCCATGCGCTGCATGCGCTCGACGCGGGCCTTCTCGGCTTCGGTCTCGGTGGGGATGCTGCCGATCATGCGGCTCCAGGCGAAGGGCGAGACGCAGTTCGAATTGACGCCGAAGCGTCCCATGTCGAGCGCGATGGACTTCGACAGGCCGACGATGCCCAGCTTGGCGGCCGAGTAGTTGGCCTGGCCGAAATTGCCGATCAGGCCGGAGGTCGAGGTGAAGTGCACGAACGAGCCGGAGTTCTGCTCGCGGAAGTAACGTGCGGCGGCGTGCGAGGTGTAGAACGAGCCCATCAGATGGACCTTGATCACCATCTCGAAGGCATCGATGGACATCTTGTGGAAGATCGCGTCGCGCAGAATGCCGGCATTGTTCACCACGCCGTCGATCTTGCCGTAGGTGTCCACGGCCTGCTTGATGATCTTGCTGGCCGGGATCGCTTCGGCGACCGACTCGAAGTTGGCAACGGCGGTGCCACCGGCTGCTTTGATTTCCTCGACGACCTGTTCGGCCGGTGCCGCGCCGTCGCCGCCCGAACCGTCGGTGCCGACGCCGGGATCGTTGACGACGACCTTGGCGCCTTCAGCGGCGCAGAGCAGCGCGATGCCCCGGCCAATGCCGCGACCCGCGCCGGTGACGACGATGACCTTGCCGTCGAGTGATTTGGTAGATGCCATGTGGGTTTTCCTTTGGTGGTGTGATTGATGTTTTCTAACCTCTCCCCGCTTGCGGGGAGAGGTCGTCCCGGCGAAGCCGGGGCGGGTGAGGGGGACTATCCGCTTGCTCCGTGCTTGCGGATAGTCCCCCTCATCCGTCTCGAACGCGCTTCGCGCATTCGAGCCACCTTCTCCCCGCAAGTGGGGAGAAGGCACCGCGTTTACTTCTCGTTCGTAAAAATCACCGTGCCCGACGCGGCGAACATGCCGCCGACGCCGTGACAGACTGAAATCTTCGCGCCCGGCACCTGCGCCGGTGCGATGCCGCGCATTTGTCGCACGCTCTCCTGCAGCGCATACATGCCGTACATGCCGGAATGCATATAGCTGAGGCCGCCGCCATTGGTGTTCATCGGCAGCTTGCCGCCGGGGCGGGTGTTGCCGTCGGCGATGAACTTGCCGGTTTCCTCATGCGGCATGAAGCCGAGATCGCCGAGACCATACAGCGGCAGATGCGCGAAGGCATCGTAGATCATCAGATGATCGACGTCCTTGTGCGCGATCCCCGCCTCACGGAACGCGGTTGGTCCGGCCACGGTAAAGGCGCGCGATGAATCGAACGTCTTCATCTGGCTGACCATGGGCGTTTCCACGCTCTCGCCGGTGCCGAGAATATAGACCGGCTTGTTCGGGAAATCCTTGGCGCGATCGGCCGAGGTCAGGATCAGCGCACCGCCGCCATCGGTGACGAGGCAGCATTGCAGGATGCGGAACGGATAGGCGATCATCTTCGAGTTCAGCACGTCCTCGACCGTGATCGGCGCCTTCATCATCGCACGCGGATTCTTCGCGGCCCATTCGCGCTGGAACACCGCGACCGAGGCAATCTGCTCGTGGGTGATGCCGTGCGTCTTCATGTAGCGCAGCACGGGGATCGGGAACATGCTTGGCGGACCGTAGACGCCATAAGGCGCCTCGAACTGGCCCTGCAGGCTGTCGGCCGGAATCGAGCGCGGCAATTTGCCGATCATCGACTTGCCGGACTCGGCATGTGTGATCAGCACGGTCTTGCACAGGCCGGCTTCGATCGCGGCGGCCGCATGGCGAACATGCAGCATGAAGGAGCAACCGCCCACGGATGTACCGTCGACCCAGGTCGGCGTGATGCCGAGATAATGCGCGATCTGCTGCGGTGTCTCGACGGCTGTGGCGATGCCGTCGATGTCGGACAGTTTCAGCCCGGCATCCTTGATGGCGTTGAGCGCCGCATCCGCGTGAAGCTGGAGCTGCGACATGTTCGGGATGACGCCGAGCTCGGTGGTCTCGGCTGCGCCGACAACGGCGACTGCGTTTCTGCGCATGATCTCAGCCCTTCGCCGGACGGAATACGGGGAGGGTGATGGCGTCGTCGAGCTTCTCGAAGGCGACCTCGAGCTTCATGTCGAGTTCGAGCGCTTCGGGCGTCTGCGGGCAATCGATGATGTTGCTCATCAGCCGCGGACCTTCCTCAAGCTCGACCACGGCAATCGCGTAAGGCGGCGTGAAGCCCGGCGCAGCGGGGCGATGATTGATGACGTAGCTGTAGAGGAAACCCTTGCCCGAGGCCTTGAACACCGACACCTTGCGCGAGGCGCAGCCGGGGCAGAACGGTCGCGGCGGAAAATACACATTGCTGCAATCGTCGCAGCGCTGCAGGCGGAGTTCGCCGGCTTTGGCGCCGTCCCAATAATGCTGGGTTTCCGGTGTCGGTTTCGGCCGCGCGCGGGCTGGTTCAGCCATGTGTCGTGTTCTCTCCCTTGGACGGGGATTTGGCCCCGTTCGTTGTCCTCTGGATGGACATTCCACATTCCACCGGGGGCGGTCCAGCGCGCGTGCTGCATGGCCGTATCTGCTCACTGCGGGACGACGTGGAATTCCGGTTGAAATACGTGCGAGGCTTGTCCCGCTGCAACCAGGCAGGGTAGGTTGGTACGGATGGTTCAGGGAGTATGACGTGAAGCTGCGCGAGATCGCCCATTCCCGCACAGGTGACAAAGGCAACATTTCCAACATCTCGGTAATTGCCTTTGACGCAAAGCTATATCCGTTGATAGTATCCCAGGTGACCGCCGCGCGCGTGAAGGCCCTGTTTGCGGGCATCGTCGCGGGCGAGGTGGTCCGCTACGAGCTGCCCAATCTCGCAGCGTTGAACTTCGTGATGGATCAGGCGCTTGGCGGCGGGGTGACGCGATCGCTCGCGCTCGATGCGCATGGCAAATCGCTCAGCTCCGCGCTGCTCGATCTGGAAATCGAGGACACTTTCGGCGATACCGACCGGGCGCCGTGACCACCTGCGGGTCCGGCAAGACACACAGGATGCCGCGACCATGAGCAACGACTTCCACCAGACCGCACCGACCCTCGCCAGCCTGGCCGACGACCTCGCCGCCGGCCGCACCACCTCGCGCAAACTGGTCGAAGCCTGTCTGGCCAAAATCGCCGATCCGAACGGCGAGGGTGAGCGCACCTTCATCCATGTCGACAAGGATGCGGCTCTGGCCGCCGCCGATGCCATGGACGCGCTGCGCAAGGCCAATGCCGCGCCGTCGCGCTTCGCCGGCATTCCGGTCTCCATCAAGGACCTGTTCGACATCAAGGGTCAGGCGACCCGCGCCGGTTCGCGCGCGCTGGACGATTCCGCGCCGGCCGATGCCGACGCGCCCACCGTCGCGCGTCTGCGCCGCGCCGGCTTCGTGGTGATCGGCCGCACCAACATGGTCGAATTCGCCTATTCGGGCATCGGCACCAATCCGCATTACGGCACGCCCAAAGGCGCGTGGAAGCGCGAGGTCGGCCATGTGCCGGGTGGCTCGTCCTCCGGCGCCGCCGTTTCCGTGCTCGATGCCATGGCGCATGCGGCGTTGGGTACCGACACCGGCGGTTCCTGCCGTATTCCGGCAGCCTTCAACGGCATCGTTGGCTACAAGCCGACGCAGCGCCGCGTGCCGCTCGATGGCGCCGTGCCGCTGTCCTTTACGCTCGACAGCATCGGCCCGCTCGCACGCTCGGTCGCCTGCTGCGCGGTGATGGATGCTGTGCTGGCCGGCGAACCGGAATTTGAGCTCACGCCGCGCCCGATCAAGGGCATGCGCCTTGCTGTACCGACCACCATGGCGATGGACGATCTCGATCCTGTTGTCGCAGCAGCGTTCGAGCGTGCGCTGAAGAAGCTCGCCGAGAAGGGCGCGATCATCGAGCGCATCGAAGTGCCTGAGTTCAACGACATCGCGCCGATGAGCACCAAGGGCGGCTTTACGGCGGCTGAGAGCTACGCCTGGCATCGCTATCTCCTGGCCAGCAAGGGTGACGTCTATGATCCCAGAGTCGCGCTGCGCATCCAGCGCGGCGAGACCCAGAACGCCGCCGACTATCTCGATCTCCTGCCGATGCGCCGTTCTTTGATCGCGCGCACCGAAAAGCGCATCGCTCCTTACGATGCGCTGGTGCTGCCGACCTGCGCGATCACGCCGCCGTCGATTGCCGACATGGCCGACGACAAGGTGTTCTCGAAGCAGAACCTGATGGCGCTGCGCAACTGCACGCTGATCAACATGATCGACGGCTGCGCCATCTCGCTGCCGATCTCGGCCCCGGACGAAGCGCCTGTCGGCCTGATGCTGGCAGCCGCCGGCGGCTCCGACCGTCGCATCTTCGAACTCGCCGCGGGGATGGAGACGCTCGTTCGTGGCTGATGTTTTCTAACCTCTCCCCGCAGGCGGGGAGAGGGAGCGCGACGCCGGAGCTCACTTTCAATTGCAAGCAAGGAAGAACCATATGACCACCGAGATCGCGTTCACGCTGGACGCAAAAGGCACCAAGTCGCCGCTGACGCTCAAGATCACCCAGGGCGTCATCGCCGGCTGGACCGGCCGCGATCCCGTCGCGCGCGATCATCACATCAAGGAACTCGAAGCGCTCGGTATCGCGCCTCCGGCCTCGACGCCGATCTATTACCGCTGCTCGGCGCGCCGCTTCACCACCGACGGCATGATCGAATGCACCGACGAGAATTCGTCGGGCGAAGTCGAATTCTGCCTGATCGCGTCAGGCGGCAAGACCTATGTCGGCGTCGGCTCCGACCATACCGACCGCAAGGTCGAGACCTACAACATCACCGTGTCGAAGCAGATGTGCGACAAGCCGATCGCACCTGTCGTGTGGGAGCTCTCCGAACTGCTTCCGCACTGGGACCAGATCATTCTGCGCTCCTGGGCCACCATCAAGGGCGAGAAGGTGCTGTATCAGGAGGGCCTGCTGAGCGGCATGCTGCCGGTGGCCGAACTGATCAAGAAAGGTTTCGACAGCGACAAGCTGCCAGACGGCACCGCCATGTTCGGCGGCACCTTCGCCGCCAAGGGCGGCATCCGTCCGGCCGATCGTTTCGACTACGAGATTGAGGACCCCGTGCTGAAGCGCAAGATCAGCCATGGGTATGATGTGAAGACATTGCCGGTGGTGGGCTGAGGTTCTTAACCTCTCCCCGCATTGCGGGGAGAGGTCGATCCGGCGAAGCGCAGCGCAGCCGGAGCGGGTGAGGGGCGGTCACCGTTGTCACCACGCGCGCGCGCTCTCGGGTCTCCCGTCCTTCGATCCGATGGTTCTGCGCCTGTCTTTTCTCTCCTGCCTCGCCCCTCACCCGGCCGGCTTCGCCGTCCGACCTCTCCCCGCAAAGATGTTCAGTCCGGACAGATCGCTGACAGGTGTTCGGAGACATAGTTGACACATTCAGATTGGCTGGAGTCCTCCTTTTCAGGAGGTTTCCATGCCATGGCGCGAGGTGTCGGCAATGGATCAGCGGCGGGAGTTTGCCCTTTTGGCAATGCAGGAGGGCGTCAATCGGCGAGAACTGTGTCGGCGGTTCGGGATCAGCCCGCAGACCGGCTACAAATGGCTGGCGCGGGTCGAGGCCGGCGATGCGGAACTGGCCGATCGGTCGCGGCGACCGCTTGTCAGCCCACGACGCAGCAATACGGCAATCGAGACGCTGGTGCTTGCGGTGCGCGATGCCCATCCGGCCTGGGGCGCGCGCAAGATTGCGTACTGCCTGCAGCGTGACGGGATGACACCGCCGGCGATCTCCACCGTGCATGAGATCCTGCACCGCAACGGCCGCATTATCCTGCCGCCGGGCGGCGCAACACAGCCGCTGCAGCGCTTCGAGAAGGAGGCGCCCAACCAGCTATGGCAGATGGATTTCAAAGGGCGCATGCCGCTGGCCAACAACGCAGCATGCCATCCGCTCACCGTAATCGACGACCACTCGCGCTATGCACTTTGCATCCAGGCCTGCGCAAACGAACAGAGTGCAACCGTGCAGCAGCGGCTGATACAGACTTTCCGGCGCTATGGTCTGCCGGACGCGTTCTTCGTCGACAACGGCTCGCCTTGGGGCGACAGCGGCGGCTCGCGCTGGACTGCCCTGCGGGTCTGGTTGCTCAAGCTTGGCGTCGACACGATCTATGCAAGGCCGTTCCACCCGCAAAGCCGCGGCAAGAACGAACGCTTCCACCGTTCCCTCAAGGCCGAAGTATTCGCGGCACGCCGGTTCCGCGACTTTGCCGAACTACAGCGCGCTTTCGATACATGGCGCACCGTCTACAATCTGCAACGCCCCCACGAAGCACTCGGCATGGACGTTCCCGCTACCCGTTACAAACCCAGCACGCGGCCGATGCCCGACAAAATCGTCGAGGTCGAATATGCCAGCAATGACATCGTGCGCCGCGTCTCAGTCAATCCGCGCATCGACTTCAAGGGCCGGCGATGGCGCGTACCAAAAGCCTTTCGCGGCGAACGGCTGGCAATCCGCCCCTTGGACAGCGATGGCCACTACGGGATTTTCTTCGGCAGCCGGAAAGTCGCAGAAATCGACTTGACTGGCACAAAAAGTGTCAGTGATGTCTCCGAACAGGTGTCAACCATGTCTCCCGACTGAACAAAAGAGCGGGGAGAGGTTAGGGGCCGGAAATCGGGTGGCTTCACCCGCCCATCTCCCCAAAATGGCCAACAGGCCATGACACCCTGATCGCGGCCGGATGACGGAGGCGATGACATGGTTTCACTGGCGAAGAAGCGCCCAGAAAACAGTGACGCCGCGCCGCAGGCGCGCATCGACGCCATCGACTGGCAGCGCATCTCTGCCGATCTCGACGCGCAGGGCTGCGCCGTGTTCGAGAAACTGCTCACCGCCGATGAGTGCCGTCACCTCGCTTCGCTCTATTCCGACGACGCCCGTTTCCGCAGCCGCATCGTCATGGGCCGTCACGGCTTCGGCCGTGGCGAATACAAGTATTTCAATTATCCGCTGCCAGATCCGATCGCCGGTCTGCGCCCCGCGCTCTACGGACCATTGAGCGCGATTGCCAATCGCTGGAACGAGGCGATGGGGATCGACGTGCGCTTTCCCACCGATCACGCTGCGTTCCTCAAGCGCTGCCATGAGGCGGGCCAGACACGGCCGACGCCACTGTTGCTGCAGTATGAGGCCGGCGACTACAATTGCCTGCATCAGGATCTCTATGGCGAGCACGTGTTTCCGCTGCAGGTCGCGATCCTGCTGTCGGAACCATCGGAGGATTTCACCGGCGGAGAATTCGTGTTGACGGAGCAGCGGCCGCGCATGCAGTCGCGCGCCGAAGTGGTAGACTTGCGGCAGGGCGATGCGGTGGTGTTCGCCGTGCATCATCGCCCGGTTGCCGGCACGCGCGGCAGCTATCGCGTCAATCTGCGCCATGGCGTCAGCCGGGTGAAGTCCGGCCGGCGCCATACGCTCGGGGTGATCTTTCACGATGCGAAGTGACGGGACGACTGAACAACCGCGATGACCGATCTGTTCGCTGATATTAGGGATGACCAGCCCGCGTGTGAAGAGCTCGCCGAGGGCGCGGTGCTGCTGCGCAATTTTTTCGCCACCGAACAGCCGGATGTGATCGCGGCGCTGCGCCTTATGGTGAAGGCGGCGCCGTTCCGCCATCTGGTCACGCCGGGCGGTCACACTATGTCGGTCGCCATGACCAATTGCGGCCGTGTCGGATGGGTGTCTGACGCACGCGGTTATCGCTACGACACCGTCGATCCCGATAGCGGCAAGCCATGGCCCGAAATGCCGGCGCCGTTTCACGATCTCGCCGCACGCGCGGCGGTTCGTGCCGGCTTCGAGGCCTTCGTGCCCGATGCCTGCCTGATCAACCGCTACAAGCCCGGTGCCAAACTTTCGCTGCACCAGGACAAGGACGAGCTCGATCTCGACGCCCCCATCGTTTCGGTCTCGCTCGGCCTGCCGGCGACCTTCCTGTTCGGCGGTCTCACACGGAGCGCGCCGCAGAAGCGCTATCGTCTGACCCATGGCGACGTCGTGGTCTGGGGCGGCCCGGCGCGGCTGGCCTATCACGGCGTCGCGCCGCTGCCGGACGGCGAGCATCCGGTGATGGGCGGCCAGCGGATCAATCTGACCTTCCGCAAGACGCAGTGACGCGCTGATTTTCCCCTCTCCCCCACGCACAGCGAAGCTGTGCAGGGTGGGAGAGGGTGGCTTCGCGCAGCGAAGACGGGAGAGGGGTAGCAGCGGAGCTCCAGCATTACCCCTCATCCGGCACGGCCTTCGGCCGCGCCACTTTCTCCCGCAAGGGGAGAAGGGAAGGAAGAGAAGCGTTGAACGCTTTCCTTGGCTGCCGCGACCATTCTATGGTCGGGCGGCGCGAGGGGACCATGAGCGAGCAGGAACGAACCGGCACACAGGCCGCCACCAGCAATGCTGCGGGCGTCTATCTCGCCGTGCTGCAACTGGTCTTCACGCTCGGCTGGGTCACCTATGTGATCTATCTGCCGAAGCTCGCCGCCGATGTAGGCATTGCGCCGACCGTCGTGATCTTCATCTTGATGCTCGATCAGGCGATCTTCACCGTCACCGATACGGCGATGGGCCTGGTCGCTGACAGGATCGCGCGCGTGGTCGGGCGGCTCGGTCTCATTGTGGGCATCCTGACCGCAGTGTCCTGCGCAGCCTTCGTCGCGCTGCCTTTCGTTGCCGGGCAAGGGCCGAAGGCGCAAGTCGCGCTGATCGCATTGATCGTGATCTGGTCGGCGACATCCTCCGCCTTGCGCGCGCCGCCGCTGACATTGCTCGGCAAATATGCGGCACGCCCGTCGCGGCCGTTTCTCGCGGCATTGGCCATGCTCGGCTATGGCGTCGCGGGTGCGCTCGCGCCCTATCTCGGCGCGACATTGCGCGGCGTCGATCCGCGGCTGCCTTTCGTTGTTGCCGGCGTGGTTTTGCTGATCGTGACGCTGGCGCTGTCGCGCGTCGAGCGTGGCCTCGTGCAGGTCAGCGCCCGTGAGGCAAAGGCTTCGCCGGCGCAAGGCAAGGCGCTCGGCCGCATGCCCATGCTGTTCATCGCTGCCATGGTCATTCTCGCGCTTGGTTTCCAATTGCATTTCAGCATCAACAGCGCGCCGATGTTCCTGCGCTTCGCCAAGCCGGCCGATCTGGAATGGCTGATGCCGATATTCTGGATCGGCTTCAACATTGCGATGTTTCCGGCCAGCGCGGTGGTCAAGCGTCAGGGCGGAATCCTCGTCATCGGGGTAGCCGGATTGCTCGGCGCGCTTGCGGTGATCGGTGCCGAGTTCGCGCTTAATCTGAACATGCTGATCGCGGAGCAATTCATCGCCGGCGCGGCATGGGGCTGCATGATGATGAGCGCGGTGTCGGCGGCGATGGCGATCGGCGAGACCGGCGCGGAAGGCAAGGTCATCGGTCTCGTCTTCTCGGCGCTCGCGCTCGCAACCTTCGCACGCATGGCCGCGGTCGCCGGCGGATTGCAGAAGCTGCCGGACTACGCGCCGTTCCTGCACTGGGCGCCCGTCGCATGCTGGGCGGTCGCCGGTGCTGGACTACTGGCGCTCGCTGCGGTTCGGTGGCAGCGCGTGCCACACACTCGTCATTCCGGGGCGGGACCGACGCCGTAGGCGACGGGACCGAACCCGGAATCCCATTATGTTCATCACCTTCCGCGGCCCGGAATTGAGGAGCGATGAACACATCGGGATTCCCCGCCACTCCAGTTGGAGTGGCTGAGGTTCGCGCAAGTGCGCGCCCCGGAATGACAGTGTGAGGAGACGATTTAATCGATCGATTAAATTTCGCTGGCCAAGGCATTCAGCCGCCATTACGCTTTCCTCAATAAAAACCAGAACGAGGAAACGACAATGACCCGAATGGGCATATTGGCTGCCATTGCTGTTGCTTGCCTGAACGGTTCGGCGCTTGCCGAACCCATCACCAAACCTCTCACCATCGCCGTGCTGAACGATAAGAGTTCGGTATTCTCCGATGCCGGCGGCACCGGCAGCGTGGTTGCGGCGCAGCTTGCGATCGACGATGTCGGCGGCAAGGTGCGTGGCCTGCCGGTGAAACTGCTCGGCCCCGATCATCAGAACAAGACCGATATCGGCGTATCGCTGGCGCGCGATCTCTACGATCAGCAGGGCGTCGATGCGATCTTCGATATCGGCAATTCCGCGATCTCGCTGGCGGTGCAGAACATGGCGCGCGAGCGCGGCAAGGTGCTGGTGCATGTTGGTTCGGCCACGGCCGACGTGTTCGGCAAGCAATGCGCGCCGACCGCCGCGATGTGGCTCTACGACACCTATTCGCTGGCGCAGGGCATCGCCAAGGCCGTGGTCAAGCAGGGCGGCGATACCTGGTATTTCATCACGGCGGATTATGCATTCGGCATCGCCATGCAGGCGGAAGTCTCGAAAGTGGTGGAAGCTGCCGGCGGCAAGGTCCTCGGTGCGGTGAAGCATCCGGTCGGCACGATGGATTTCTCGTCGTTCCTGCTGCAGGCGCAATCCTCTGGCGCCAAGGTGATCGCGCTCGCCAATGCGTCCGGCGACACCGTCACCAATATCAAGCAGGCGCGCGAATTCCAGATCGGCGAGGGCAAGCAGAAGCTCGCCGTGCTGATCTTCTATCTCACCTCGGTGAAGGCGCTAGGCTCGGAGGCCACGCAAGGCGTGCAGTATCTCGAAGGCTATTACTGGGACAATGACGACAAGAGCCGCGAATTCGGCAAGCGCTTCATGGCCAAGCACGGCAAGATGCCGACCCATGCGCAGGCTGGCGTCTATAGCGCGGTGAAGCATTATCTGCGCGCTGCGGAAGCCGCCAACGAGAATGACGGTCTGAAGGTGATGCGTCAGATGAAGGCGATGCCGGTGGATGATTTCTTCGCGCCCGGCGCCCGCGTACGCGAGGACGGCCGGCTGATGAACGACATGCTGCTGGCGGAAGTGAAGAAGCCGTCGGAGGTCAAAGGCGAGTGGGACCTGCTCACCATCAAGGGCAAGGTGAAGGCCGAAGACATCATGCGGCCGATCGCGGATGGCGGCTGCATGCTGCTGGATCCGCCGGTGAAGCAGTAACGCGCTAACCTCTCCCCGCATTTGCGGGGAGAGGTCGACGCGCCTTTCGATGCGCAGCATCGAGGGGCGCGGCGGGTGAGGGGCATCCACTGCAGTCGCTGCGAACTATTCCTCTCGGATCGCACATCTTCGACCCGACAGGTTGAGCATGTGTCCTCTTTCTTGCCTCGCCCCTCACCCGACCGTCTTCGCTACGCTACGCCGGTCGACCTCTCCCCGCGCAGAGCGGGGAGAGGTTAAGAAGGCTTCTTCGGATGAATGAACGCCCACGGACTGACTTCCGAATCGCGCGGGACGTCGATCGCGATCAGATACGGCCCGCCATCGGCCAGTGCCTTTTCCAGCGCCGGCTTGAACTCCGCCGGTGACGTCACCCTGATAGCACCGATGCCGAAGGATTCCGCGAGCTTGACGAAATCCGGATTGACCAGATCGGCGGCGACGACGCGGCCGTCGAACACCTGCAACTGGTCGCGCCGCACATTGCCATAGGCATTGTTGTTGAACACCAGCGTCACCACGCCGATCTTGAATTGCACAGCCGTCGCCAGTTCCTGCACCGCGAACATGAAGCCGCCGTCGCCGGTGATCGCCACCACCGGCCGGTCGGGATGCGCGACCTTGGCGCCGAGCGCTGTGGGAAAACCCGAGCCGAGCGTGCCCTGATAGCCCGAGGTGATGAAGGTGCGCGGCTGGTAGACCGGAAAGCCGAACCATGAGGTGAAGCCGACCTGCGACAGCTCGTCGGTGACGATGGCGTTGTCCGGCAGCACATCGCGCAGGATGTCGAGATAGGCCATCTGCGGCTGGATCGCCTTGATATCTTTCTGCGCTTTCGCCGAGGCTGCGCGGATGATCTCGCGGCGGCCTGAGGTCTTCGTGTATCCGGCCTTGCTTACGGCGGCGACCAGCGCGCGCGTTCCTTCTGTCGCATCGGCAACGATCGGCGCATCGACCGTGAGCCGTCTGAATTCGACGGGATCGATATCGATACGAATAGACTTCAGCCCCTCCGGCCGGAACGGCCAGCGGAACGTGGTCGGCAATTCCATCCGCGAGCCGATGCCGATCATCAGATCGGTCTGCGGCCACAGATTATAGGCGGCGGCCATGGTGAGGCCGAGCTCATGGGCATTGCTGACAATGCCGCGGCCGGAGCGGAACGCGACCACGGGCGCGTCGATCATCTCGGCGAGTGCGAGGATGTCGTCGCCTGCGTCCATCGCGCCCGCGCCGACGAAGATCATCGGCGATTTGCTCCCCTTGATCAGAGCGGCTGCGGCCTTGATGCGATCAGGATCGGGCTGCGGCGCGGCGAACGGTTCAAACGTCGTCGCTGCAGCGGTTTCCGCGCGCTGCGTGAACACATCCCATGGCATTTCCAGCGCCACGGGACCGCGGCGGCCGGACATCATCTCCTGAAATCCGCGCGCCACTTTTGTCGGCGCGTCCGCAGGATAGTCGATGCGCTCTGCCCACTTGACGAAGCTTCTGAGCGTCGCGAGCTGGTCGGGCATCTCATGCAGATGACCGCGGCCCTTGCCGAGATAATCCGTTGGCACCTGACCGGTGAGGCACATCACCGGCTCATTGCAGCCGAAGGCGGTCAGCATCGCCGCGCTGGCATTGAGAATGCCCGGGCCGGGCACCACGCTGAACACGCCGGGCTTGCCGGAGGCGCGGGCATAGCCGAACGCCATGTAGCCGCAGGCCTGTTCGTGGCGTGCGCCGATGACGTTCAGCTTCGCCTGATGAAAGGCGTCGAACAGGCCATAGACCTGCGCGCCCGGCAGGCCGAAGATCGTGTCGATGCCGTGCGCCTTGAGCCCGCTGACGATGGCTTCGCCACCGGTGAGAACAGTCATGCGTATTCCAATCCGTTAGTGTTCGTCGACGACGCCATTGCGCAGCGTCCCGATGCCATCCGCTTTGATCTCGATCACATCGCCAGGGACAAGATAGCGTGGCGGATCGAAGCGCGCACCGGCGCCGGTCGGCGTGCCGGTGACGATCACGTCGCCGGGCACGAGTGTCGTGAAGGTCGAGATATAGCTTAGGAGATAGCGGAAGCCGAACATCAGCCGCGAGGTGCGATCATCCTGCCGCAGCTCGCCGTTGACATGCGTGGTGAGGCGGATGTCAGCGATCTGGCTTTCGTCGGTATAGGGCACGATCCATGGCCCGAGACTGCCGGTGGAGTCGAAATTCTTGCCTTGGGTGACGTTGAACTTGGCGTGCCGCACCCAGTCGCGGATGGTGCCTTCGTTGCAGAGCGTCAGCGCAGCGATGTGGTCCAGCGCATCGCCCTCGGCGATGTGGCGCCCGGCCTTGCCGATCACCAGCACCACTTCGCCTTCATAGTCTAGCTGCCTGGATACGCGCGGCCGCACCAGTGGCGCCTCATGCCCGACGAAGGAGCTTGGCGTGCGCATGAACATCGAGGGATATTTCGGCGCGTCCTGACCGTCCTTGTATTCGGCGTTGCGGTCCGGATAGTTGACGCCGATGCAGATGATCTTTTCCGGGGCGGGGATCGGCGGCTGCCAGGTGATGCTCTCCAATGCAAAATCGGCAGGCTGGTTGGCAGCGGCATCTGCGAGCCGGTGCAAGGCCCCATGGGTGATGGCCTCGCGCAGCGTCGGATAATCCCCGCCGTAGCGCGCGGACAGATCGACGATCCCATCGTCGGCGACGGCGCCGTATTTCAGGGCTCCGTTGACGGTGAAGGTGGCGAGGCGGGAGTGGGTCATCGCGCGTGTTCCTCACACTCTATTGTCATCAATCCGCAATCGTCACATCCGCCACGAAAGCCGGCTCACGCACGGCCTGCCCATTGAACGGCGAGCCTTGTTCAAACCACGAGCGCGGGGCAGGCGCGCCCCAAAGAGTCTGCCGGCGTGGGTCCTTCAGCGACCAGCGCAGCGGCTCGTGGTCGGTGTCCATGGTCTGGTAGTCTGACGTGTAGAGCTCGAGGCGATGGCCGTCGGGATCGCGCACATAGAGGAAGAACGCATTGGAGATGCCGTGGCGGCCGGGGCCACGTTCGAGGTTCTTCAGATAGCCCGATGACGCCATCACGTCGCAGAGATGCAGGATGTTCATCGCGGTCGGCACCCAATAGGCGAAGTGGTGCAGCCGCGGCCCCTTGCCATTGGTGATGGCGAAGTCGTGCACATTGCCCTTGCGATGCATCCAGGCAGCGGCGATGCGGCCGCCTTCGCCGTCCTCCTCGCCATATTCGGTCAGCCGGAAGCCGAGCCGCGCATAGAAGTCGACGGTGTCCTGCACCTCGGCGGCGAAGACGTTGAAATGATCGAGCCGCTGCGGATGGCAACCCTTGTAAAGATCGAAGCGGCGGAGCAGATGCGGGCGCTTCTCCATGGTCGCATAGAGTTCGATCTGGAAGCCGAACGGATCGGTGACATGCATCGTGCGGCCCTGAAACGGGCGCTCGACGAAGGAATAGGTGACGCCGTTGGCGGCGAACCAGGCGGCGGCCTTGTCGAGATCGTTCTCGCTGGCGACGCGGAAGCCGAGCCGGTGACAGGCGGCCGTAGCCGCCTTGCGCAGCACCAGCGAGTGATGCTGGTGCTCCTCGACGGCGCGCAGATACACCGTCTCGCTGTCGGCGTCCTCGACATGCAGACCGACCGCGTTCTCATAGAATGCGCGGCTGGCCTTGAGATCAGTGACATCCAGCACGACGTGGCTGGAGCGCAGGATGTTGAAGGGCGGATCGAACACGTGGGTCGGCACGGGCATGGGCGTTTCCTGCGTTTTTATCTCGTCATTCCGGGGCGCGTGCGCACTAGCGCACGTGAACCCGGAATCCCGATATGTTCATCACTTCTCGATGCCGGGCGGTTCAGAGGGGGATGAACCGCACGAGATTCCGGGTTCACGTGCGTAAGGGCGCACGTGCCCCGGAATGACAGTCTAGATACCGAGGCGCTGTATCTTATGCGTCCCGCGCGCGAGCGAGACGTGTTTGGTTTCCATGTAGAACTCGAACGAATAGTCGCCGCCGTCGCGGCCGATGCCGGAGGCTTTCATGCCGCCGAATGGCGTCGGCAGGTGGCGGACATTTTCTGAATTGAGCCAGATCATGCCGGCCTCCAGCGCGTCGGCCACGCGCAGCGCGCGGCCCACGTCATTGGTCCAGACATAGCCGGTGAGGCCGTATTGCACGGCGTTGGCGATCTCAATGGCTTCAGCTTCGTTGCTGAACGGGATCACCGTGAGGAACGGGCCGAACACTTCCTCCTGTGCCACGCGCATGTCCTTGTGCGCGCCAGTCACCAGCGTCGGCTGCACGTAATGACCGCCGCCGGGGCCGTCATGCGGCTTGCCGCCGACGGCGATGGTCGCGCCGTCCTGCCGTGCGATGTCGAAATAGCTGCACACCTTGGCGTGATGCCGCTCATGGATCAGCGGACCGACTTCGGTCCGGGGATCGAGCGGATGCCCGACCTTTAGCGCCTGCACGCGGGCCGTGAGCTTCTCGATGAATGTATCGGCAATGCTCGCCTGCACCAGCAACCGGCTGGACGATGTACACCGCTCGCCATTCAGCGAATAGATCATGAACACCACGGCATCAAGCGCGCGGTCGAGGTCCGCATCGTCGAACACGATCACGGGATTCTTGCCGCCGAGTTCGAAATGCACGCGCTTCAGCGTCGGCGCGCCCTGCGCCATGATCGCGGAGCCGGTGGCGCTCTCGCCGACGAATGCGATGGCCTTGATGGCCGGGTGTTCGGTCAGCGCCTTGCCGGACTCTTCGCCGAAGCCGTGCACGGTGTTCAGCACGCCGTCGGGAAGTCCGGCCTGCTTGGCGAGCTTTGCGAGGAGATCCGCCGTGACCGGCGACCATTCGGCCGGCTTGTGCACCACCGTGCAACCGGCGGCCAGCGCCGGCGCGATCTTCCAGGTCGATAGCATGAACGGCGTGTTCCACGGCGTGATGACACCGACCGGGCCGATCGGCACGCGAGTCGAGACATTCCAGTGCTCATCCGCCGGCATGTTCTGGCCGTCGCGCGCCTCCAGGCATTTGTCGGCATAGAAGCGGAAATTCTCGGCGCCGCGGATCGCGGCCTTGGCCATGAAGCGATGCGCCTGGCCGGTGTCGATACATTCCAGCACAGCGATGTCGTCGGCATTGTCCTCGATGGCATCGGCGACGCGGTGCAGCAGCTTCTTGCGCGTGGTCGGCGCCATGTCGCGCCATTCTCTGAAGGCGCGATGGGCGGCCTTGGCGGCACTGTCGATATCCGCTGCCGTGCCGCGCGCGACCTGTGCCAGCACGGTGCCATCGATCGGCGATGTCGTCTCGAACACCTCCCCCGACGATGACGGCACGATCCGGCCATCGATAATATTGCCGATGCCGTCGGCCTTGAGTGTCTTCAGCAGCGGCGCGGCGCGCTCGGTGTTGGCCTGAAGGACAGCGGCGGGATCGGTAGGAGTCTTAGCCATTGTTGGCCTCGGCTTTCAGCAGGTCGTGAATGGGATTGCGCTTCCAGCTGGTCGCGCTGTCGTTGATCTGCATGTCGAAGGACAGCGCAAATCGGCCGCCGGCGAAAACATTGTCGAGATGGGTCGAGACCACATCGAAGATATGCGCACCTGCCGTCTGGCGAGCCTCGAGCGAGCGGCCTTCGCCGATCCGCAGCAGGATATCGAGAAAGCTGAGGCCGGCGCGGCCGTCGGCGATGGCATAATGCTCGCAGCGGATCGCGCGGACGCGGATGCCGCCGAGCGGGAAGATGCCGGTCTGCACCGCAGCATTGCGGATGACCTCGCAGAGCGCGCTGATATCGATCGCGCCGTCGAGATTGGCCGAATATTCGATGGTGAAATGCGGCATTGTGCGTGATCCCTGTTCAGCCGAAGTAGCAGCTCACGGTGCCCCATGGGCCATAGTCCGCCTGGATCGTGTCGCCTTTGCGGGTCTCGATGGGGCGAATGAACGAGCCGGCGAGAACGACCTGACCGGGTTCCAGCGCTAGCCCATGCGGCGCGATCTTGTTGGCCAGCCAGGCGACGCTGGTGGCGGGATGATTCAGCACACCAGCGGCCAGGCCGGTTTCTTCGAGCTGGCCGTTGCGATGGCACATGGCGCCGACCCAGCGCAGATCGGTCTCCAGCGGACGCATCGGTCGGCCGCCCAGCACGATCCCGGCATTCGCCGCATTGTCGGCGATGGTGTCGAAAATCTTTCGCGTGGCTTTCGTCGCCGCATCGACGCGCTCGACGCGGGTATCGAGAATTTCCAGCGCTGGGACCACGAAGTCGGTGGCATTGAGCACGTCGAACATCGTGCAATCCGGGCCTGTGAGCCGCGTCTTCATCACGAAAGCCAGCTCGGCCTCGACCCGGGTTGCGATGAAGCGATCGGTGGGAACGATGCCGCCATCGGCGAAGAACATGTCATCGAGCAGCACACCGGAATCCGGTTCGTCGATATTCAGCGCGCTCTGCATCGCCTTGGAGGTGAGGCCGATCTTGTGGCCGCGCACGACGCGGCCTTCACCGGTCTTGATTGCAATCCAGGCTTTCTGGATCGCATAGGAATCGTCGATGGTGATGCCGGGATGATCCAGCGACAGTTGCCGGATCTGCGTCCGCGTCTTCTCGGCGTGATGCAGGCGCTCTGCCGCGCTTGATATGTCTGAAGAGGTGAGTGCCATCGGGTCGTCATCCCGCGCAGAAAAGCCGCGCGACAAAGTGATTAACATGTTAAGTTGTTGCGATCAAACCCCGGCCGTGACAATTCGATTGTGCGTTGCACACTGCGGTGCGCCAGAATCATCCTATAGAGGCGATCATGACAACAGCATCAAAGCCACGGACCGCCGCCAAGGTCGCTGCGAAAATCCCGATGCGCGACTTCTCACAGTCGCTGCCGATGTCGCTGCTGCGAACGCGGGAATCGGTGATGCGACATTTTCGCCCATCGCTGCGGGCGCATGATCTCACCGAACAGCAATGGCGCATCCTGCGCGCGCTGGCGGCGTCGGGCGAGATCGAGGTGACGGAACTCGCGCGCGTCGCCTTCCTGCTGGGGCCGAGCCTGTCGCGCATCCTGCGCGATCTCGAAGGGCGCAAGCTGATCGAGCGGCGCTTGCTGAAGGCCGATTTGCGCCGCAGCATTGTCTCGATCACGTCAAAGGGATTGAAATTGATCGAAGCTGTCGCGCCCACATCGGAGGCAATCTATGCCGAGATGACGAAGCGCTTCGGTGCGCGCAAATTGTCGGATCTGCAGGCCTTGTTGCATGAGCTGGAAGCCGCGCTGCTGGCCATGCCTGCAGCCGACGGCGCGGATGGCGATGACACGGGTGAATAACTGATCTGCATATTTTTGCGGCAAGGCCGTCGCACGTCACGCGAGCGTTAATTCGTCGTACGAATTTCGCTGGGCTGTAGACAGGAGAAGAATTTTTCGCTCAACTCCCGCCATCAAAAGAAGGCTGGCGCTCAAGTCCGGCCTCTTAGGGAGAGAACGATGACGCTCACGAGACGTGGATTCACGGCAGGATTGGCCGCTGGTCTGACCGCCCCCTACATCATTGGCAGCGCGCGCGCCCAGGGCGGCGGAACGATCAAGATCGGCATGTGCGCGCCGATTACGGGACCGGCGGCGGAAGCGGGCAAATATGCGACCGGCGGCGCCAAACTCGCAGTCGAGGCCATCAACAAGGCGGGCGGCATCCTCGGCAAACAGATCGAACTGATCATCGAGGACGACCAGACCACCAATCCCGGCATCGTGCTGGCCTTCTCCAAGCTTGCTGCCAATCCCGACATCGTCGGTTTCCTCGGTTCGATCCGCTCGACTCAGGTGCATGCGATGGCGCCTGACGTGCTCAAGCTCGGCAAGCCTGTAATGTTCGGCGGTACCGATCCGAACCTCACCAAGCTCGGCAATCCCTGGCTGTTCCGTTTTCGTCCGAATGACAGCTATTCCGGCCGCGTCATCGCCGAATATGGCGTCAAGAATCTCGACAAGAAGAAGTGGGCTGTGCTGCATTCGACCGATGCCTTCGGCACCGCGGGAGGCAAAGCGCTGACCGAAGCGCTCGGGCCGCTGGGTGCAACCGTCGCGCTCGATCAGGGCTATGCCAATCAGAGCCAGGATTTCACGCCGGTCGTGCTCGCGATCAAGCAGTCCGGCGCCGACATTCTCGGCTCATACTTCACCTTCGAAAACGATCTCGGCATTTTTGCCCGTCAGCTGCGTCAGCTCGGCGTCAACATTCCGTGGGTCGGCTCACCCTCGATCGTCAACGTCACCGCATTGAAGCTCGCCGGTCCCGCGCTGTACGGCACCTATGGCGTCGCCGATTACGCGGAAGATTCCTCCGAGGCGTCGAAGGCCTTCGGCAAGGCTTACCGCGATGCCTACAAGGTCGCGCCGGATAACCAGAGCTCGTGGCCGTATGATGCGATCAACGTTCTGGCCATGGCCATCAAGAATGCCGGTTCGACCGATCCGCAGAAGATCCGCGAGGCCATCGTCGCCATCAAGAAATATCCGGGCGCCGAAGGCGAATACAACTTCGACAAGAACGGCGACGGTCTGCACGGCTACAACATCGTGAAGAACGAGAAGGGCAACATCGTTTTCGACAAGCACATCGAATTCGATAACTGACGGTGAGGGCCGTCGACCGATGGCCTAAATCGTCATCCCGGGGCACGCGCGTCTTCCGCGCGTGAACCCGCCACACCGTTGTCATTCCGGGGCGCGAGCGCCGTCAGGCGGTCGCGCCCCGGAATCCCGAAATGTTCAGCGCCTGTTGCCGCGCTCACCATGTCGAGATTCCGGGTCTGCGCCGAAGCGGGCGCATCCCGGAATGACGAGTTCTTGGCAAAATCACCTCCCACCGAGCGCGCCTGATGGATCTGGTACTGCAGTTACTGTTTACGGGAGTCGGCATCGGAGCCGTCTATGCGCTGGTCGCGCTGGGCTTCGTGCTGATCTTCCGCGCCACCAACGTCGTCAATTTCGCGCAGGGCGAGTTCTCGATGGTCGCCGCCTATCTCATGGTGGTCTGCGCCGTCGATCTGGAACTGCCTTACTGGCTGTCCTTCATCATTGCGCTCGCCGGCATGGCGATCATCGGCGTCATCTTCAATCTCGGCGTCTATTATCCGCTGCGTCACCGCACCTATCTGCCTGTGATCATCGCCACCATCGGCGCCTCGATCCTGATGGCCAATGGCGTGCTGGCGCTGTACGGCCCGCAGCCGCAGGTGCTGCCGGGCTGGTTCGATACGCCCGGCATCCAGCTCGGTCCGGTCTATCTCGACAGCCAGTATCTGCTGATCATCGTGGTCACCATCGCGCTGGTGATCTTCAATTACTGGTTCTTCGAACACACGATGATCGGCAAGAAGCTGCAGGCGACCTCGCAGGACAAGGAGATGGCGTCGCTGCTCGGTATTTCCGTCTCGACCATGATCATGGTCACTTTCATCTATTCGGCCGTGCTCGGCGGTCTCGCCGGGCTTCTGGTCGCGCCGATCCTGTTCGTGTCGATCCAGATGGGCTCCACCATCGCGCTGAAGGCGTTTGCAGCTACCATCATCGGCGGCTTCGGCGATGTCACCGGCGCCATCATCGGCGGTCTCGCGCTCGGGATCATCGAGACATTTGGCGCCGCCTATATCTCCGTGCCCTACAAGGACGGCTTCGCCTTCCTCGTGCTGGTGCTGTTCCTGGTGTTCCGTCCGCAGGGCATCTTCGGCGAACGTGTCGCGGAGAAAGCATGAGCACCTCCAGCGACAACATCCCGGCAGTGGTCATCACGCGTCCGAAACCGCTGCTGCTGCGTCACGCGCCGTATTTCATCGGCGCGGCTATCGTGGTCTTCCTCGCCGCGTCGATGCAGTTCGACGGCTACATCCTCAACATCCTGATGCAGGCCACCACTTTCGCCATCGCCGTGTTCGGCCTGTCGGTGGTGCTCGGCCTGTGCGGCCAGATCAATCTGGCGCAGGCGGCGTTCTTCGGCTTCGGCGCCTATGCGGTCGGTATCGGCACCACGGACTATCAGCTCAGCTACTGGCTGTGTCTGGTGGCGGGCTGCGTGATGGCGCTGGTCGCCGGCGCGGTGCTCGGCCTGTCGACGCTGCGACTCGGTGGCCACTATCTCGCGATGGTGACGATCTCGTTCCAGCAGATCGTCACGCTGGTGATGATCAATGCGATCTGGCTCACCAAGGGGCCTGACGGCGTGTCGAAGATCGGACGTCCGTCGCTGTTCCTGTCGTCGCAGTCCTATCTCGCTTTCTGCGTCGCGATGCTTGCTCTGGTCGGTTATATCGTCTGGCATCTTCCGGAGACGCGGCTCGGCCGCGCCATGCGCGCGGTGCGCGACAACGAACTCGCAGCCGGCGTCAACGGCATCGATGTGTTCCGCACCAAGGTCTATGCCTTCGCCATATCGGCTGTGCTCGGCGGTCTCGGTGGCGGCCTGTTCGCCGGCGGCTTCGCCTATATCAGTCCGGATCAGTTCTCCTTTGCTGAGTCCATCGTGTTCCTGACCATGTCGCTGCTCGGCGGTGTGGCGTCGCCGATCGGCTCGGCCATCGGCACGGGCCTTCTGATCCTCATTCCGGAATGGCTGCGCTTCCTCAAGAGTGTGCCCGGCCTCTATCTGGCTATCTACGGCCTGTCGGTGATCCTGATCATTCGCTTCATGCCCGACGGCATCTGGGGCTTTGTCACCGCGGCCTATGATCGCATGCGCAGCAGCAAGAAGGTGGCTGTGACCAGCGCGCCGCTGCAGCTCAAGCCGGCGGCGACCGGCGGCGACATGGTGCTCGAAGTCACCGGCCTGTCGAAACATTTCGGCGGGTTGAAAGCCGTCGATCAGGTCGACATATCCGTGCGCCGCGGCGGCGTGCATGCGCTGATCGGCCCCAACGGCTCCGGCAAGACCACGACGCTCAACGTGCTGTCGGGTCTCTACAACGCGACCTCAGGCAAGGTGGTGCTGGACGGCACCGACGTCACCACGATGCCGCCGCATCTGCGCGCAGCAGCGGGGCTCGGCCGCACCTTCCAGAACATCCGCCTGTTCCGCTCGATGACCGCACTGGAAAACGTCATCATCGGCGCCGAGCGTCCGGGCAATACGCTCACCGGCAAGGGCGATGAAGCCGCGCTGACCGAGCGGGCGCTAGCAGCACTGACCTTCGTTGGCCTCGGCCCGCGCGCCATGGAGCTGATCTCCAGCTTCTCCTACGGCCATCAGCGCCTGATCGAGATCGCGCGCGCACTGGCGGCGAACCCGACGCTGCTGTTGCTGGACGAGCCCGCTGCCGGCCTCAATTCGACCGAGAAGCTCGAACTGCATGAACTGCTCAAGCGCATCGCCGCGCAGGGGCTGACCATCCTGATCATCGATCACGACATGACGCTGGTGTCGGAAGCAGCCCAGCATATCACCGTGCTGAATTTCGGACGGCGTATTGCCGATGGCGAGTCGATGGCGGTGCTCCGCCATCCCGACGTCGTCTCGGCCTATCTCGGAACAGACTGATGCCGCTGCTTGAAATCAACGATCTCAATGTCCGTTACGGCGAAATCGTCGCGCTCCGCGGTGTGTCGTTCAATGTCGAGGAAGGGCAGGTGGTGACGCTGCTCGGTGCCAACGGTGCCGGCAAGTCGACCACGCTGCGTGCGATCTCCGGTCTCGCCAAGCCAGCATCCGGCGACATCCTGTTCGACGGCAAGTCCATTGCAGGTTTGGGCCCGGAAGCCATCGTGCGGATGGGCATCTCCCATGTGCCGGAGGGCAGGCGGGTGTTTCCCGGCCTGACGGTGAAAGAGAACATCATGCTCGGGGGCTCCAACCGCAAAGCGAGCAAGTCCGAATTGTCTGGTGAAGCCGACGCGATGTTCGACCTGTTTCCCGACATACGGAAATTCTCTGGTGCGCTCGGCTGGACGCTGTCCGGTGGTCAGTTACAGATGGTCGCCGTCGCGCGCGGGTTGATGGCCAAGCCGCGGTTGCTACTCCTGGACGAGCCGTCGCTCGGCCTCGCGCCGGTCATCGTGCAAGCGGTGTTCCGCATCATCACGGAAATCCGCCTCTCCACCACGGTCTTGCTTGTGGAGCAAAATGCGCGCATGGGACTATCCGTCGCCGATCAGGGCTACGTGCTGGAAACCGGCCGTATCGTGCTCGGCGGCAAGCCGGAGGATCTCTGGGCCAACGAGGCCATCGCGGCCGCCTATCTCGGCGGTCATGGCAAACCTGCAGCGGGTCTTGCGGCCCATTGAGGGCTTGCACCGACGGCCTCGCTGCCCATCAACAAGGACGAATGTCCCGCCATGGTTACAGTTCAAGTCAACAAGCTCATCGATTTCGTCGCCGACGTGTTCACCCATGCCGACTCTTCTCCGGAAGAAGCCCGGCGCATCGCGACCTATCTCACGACAGCGAACCTCACCGGCCATGACAGCCACGGCGTCATCCGCGTGCCGGTCTATATCCGCTGGCGCAATAACGGGATGATCACCCCGAACCAGACCATCGAGATCCCCGTCGATACGCCGTCGCTCGCCGTCGTCGATGGCCGCTTCGGCTATGGCCAGACGGTCGGCCCGCAGGCGGTCAGGCTCGGCATCGAGAAGTGCAAGGCGGCCGGTCTCTCCGCCATCGCCACCAAGAATTCCGGTCACATCGGCCGCATCGGCGACTGGGCCGAGATGGCCGCGGCCGAGGGCCTGGTCTCGATCCATTTTGTCACCGCGGCAGGCTCCGTGCTGGTCGCGCCCTATGGCGGTGTCGAGCGTCGCCTCTCCACCGCTCCCTATTGCGTCGGCATTCCGCGTCCCGGACAGATGCCGGTGGTGCTGGATTTCGCGACCTCGGTTGTTGCCGAAGGCAAGGTGCTGGTCGCCTCGCGCGGCGGCAAGAAGCTGCCGAAGGGCGCGCTGATTGCGCCCGACGGCACGCTGAGCGAAGATCCGGCGCTGCTTTACGGCCCGCATGAGATGCAAGGTCCGCGCGATCACTCCAAGGGCACCGGCGCGATCCGCGCCTTCGGCGATCACAAGGGCTCGGGCCTCGCGCTGATCTGCGAATTGCTCGGGGGAGCGCTCACCGGCAACGGTGCCACCAAGTATGATCGGCCATTCGCCAATGGCATGTTCTCGATCTATATCGATCCGAAGGTGATCGACCCCGCGAACTTCTTCGATGGCGAAGTCGCGCGCTATGTCGACTTCTTCAAGAGCGCCAAGCCGGCCGCTGGCGTCGATGCGGTTCTGATCCCCGGCGACAACGAAGCGAAGACTCGCGCCGAGCGCACCGCCAATGGCGTGCCATTGCCGGATGAGACCTGGGCTGCCATCGTGCAGACCGCCCGCGACGTCGGCGTGAGCGAAGAAGCCGTGAAGAAGGCGACGTCGTAATTTCTCGAACTCAACTCTGCTGCACTCAAGTCATCACTACCAACCAAAAGAAGGACCATCGACGATGGCAAACAAAGTCAAGGAAATCTGGAAGGCGGGCAAGGTCGCCGTCAACGGCTGGCTCGCGATTCCGTCGGGCTTCTCTGCCGAAGTGATGGCGCAGTGCGGTTTCGACAGCGTCACCGTGGATATTCAGCACGGCGTGCAGGACTACATGTCGATGGTGGAGTGCTTCCAGGCGATGGGTGCGCATCCGGTGACGCCGATGGTCCGCGTGCCATGGAACGAGCCCGGCATCATCGGCAAGGTGCTCGATGGCGGCGCCTATGGCGTGATCTGCCCGATGGTCAACACCAAGGAAGAAGCCGAAAACTTCGTGCAGTATTGCAAGTATCCGCCGCGCGGCACCCGCAGCAACGGCCCGATCCGTTCCGGCATGTATGGCGGTGCTGGCGACTACCAGAAGACGGCGAATGCCGACATCATCTGCCTGCCGATGCTGGAAACCAAGACCGCGGTCGACAACATGGAAGCCATTCTCGATGTCGAAGGCATCGATGGTGTCTATGTCGGGCCGTCCGACCTCGGCTTCTCCTATGGCCTCGTGCCGAAGCTCGATCGCGAGGAGCCGGAGATCCTCAAGATCTACGACAAGCTCATCAAGGAATGCGACAAGCGCGGCCTCAATCCCGGCATCCATTGCTCGGGCCCGGTCGGCGCCGCCAAGAACATCGGCATGGGCTTCAAGCTGGTGACACTGCTCAACGACAGCGGCATTCTCGCCACCGGCGCGAAGAGCTGGGTCAATGACACCCGCAAGGGCTCGGGCGGCAAGGCGTAAAGCGGAAGGCTCTCTTCCCTCTCCCCTTGTGGGAGAGGGTGGATCGCCGCGAAGCGGCGAGACGGGTGAGGGGTAGCCACAAGCTCCGAGCCCGGCCGGACCCCTCATCCGTCACGGCCTTCGGCCGTGCCACCTTCTCCCACAAGGGGAGAAGGAAGGATCACTCCACCACCGGCGCCGTGTCTGTTTTGATCTCGCTCTGCCGGCCGTCGATCACATCCGCAAAACGCATCAGCTCCTGCATCAGCAACTGCTGCCCTTCGAGTCCGAGCGGTGCCAACAACTCCCGCTGCACGTCGAACACCCGCGGAATCGCTTCGTTGATGACGGTCTCGCCCGCGGAGGTGAGCTGAACACGCAGCGTGCGGCGGTCATTCGGCTCCGGTAGCCGCGCCAGGTAGTTCTGCGCTTCCAGCTTGTTGAGCCGGCTGGTCAGGCCTGCGCCACTGAGCAGCAGTGATTGGGCGATCTGCTTCGGCGACAGGCTGTAGGGCGCGCCAGCGCGGCGCAGCGCCGTCAGCACGTCATAGGTGCCGCGCGTCAGTTCGAAGGGCGCGAGCGCCTCGTCGATGAGGGCCGTACATTGCATCTGAATCCGGCCGATCAGACCGTAGATGTGCACCGGGCTGGGGTCGATATCCGGCCGCTCCGTCTGCCACTGCGAGAAAATGGCATCGACCTGTTCGCGCATTGCCGCGCGCGCGCGCGTCGGACGACGCGAGGGTGGTTTCGATCCAGATGTCTCGTCAGTCATGGCGTCACGGCGTCCAGTCGATCACACGTCGTTCGATAAACTCGATGCCGTGAAACAGCGCAATACTTAGCACGGTGAGCAGCGCGATGGCGGCGAAAGCGAGCGGCGTCTGCGACTGCGCGGTGGAGGTCAGGATCAGATAGCCGAGCCCGTCCTGCGCGGCGACGAATTCGCTGATCACAGCGCCGATCACGGCGAAGGTCACCGCCACCTTGCAGCCGGTGAAGAAGTGCGGCAGCGCCACGGGAACGCGCAGCCGGCGGAACACCATATGCGGCGAGGCGCCGAGCGAGCGCATCAGGTCGAGCATGGTCTTTGGCGCAGCCTCGAAACCGGCGACCATGTTGACGAGGATCGGGAAGAAGCAGACCAGCACCACGACCAGGATCTTCGGCCATTCCGAGAGGCCGAACCACAGGATGATCAGCGGCGCCACGGCGACCTTCGGCACCGACTGCAGGCCGAGCAGGATCGGATAGATGATCCGGCGCGCCAGTGGATTGAGGCTGATCAGGATCGCCAGCGGCAGCGACAGCGCGATCGCCAGCACGAAGCCGAGCACCGTTTCACGGAGCGTTACTAGCGTATTGGAGGCAAGCTCCGGCGCCCACTTCACGGCTGAATGATAGATCTCCAAAGGCGCCGGCAGGATCCAGGTCGGAATCTTCAGGGCGTCGCAGATGAGTTCCCAGCCGATCAATAGCGCCAGATAGATCAGCGGCGTGGCGGCGCGGTCGATGAAGCGCGAGAAGGACATGATCAGCCACCCGTCCGGTTGAAGATGACGTCGCGGATCTGGTTCTTGATCTCCTGGAAGCGCGGCAGCTTCACGGTGTCGGCATCGCGCGGACGCGGCAGATCGATGGTGATGTCGGCACGGATGGTGCCGGGGCGTTCCGACATGATCAACACCCGGTCACCGAGCAGGATCGCCTCCTCGATATCGTGGGTGATGAGCAGCGCGGCACGGCCCAGTTCCTGCCAGAGGCGCGAGAGTTCGAGCGACAATTCCTCGCGAGTGAGCGCGTCGAGCGCGCCAAAGGGTTCGTCGAGGAGTAGCAGGCGCGGATCGGAGATCATGGCGCGGCAGAAGGCGGCGCGCTGCTTCATGCCGCCGGACAGTGCCTGCGGGCGCTGATGGGCGAAATCCTTCAGGCCGGTGAGTTCGAGCAGCTTCAGCGCACGCTCGCGCGCGGCGGCTTTCGGCAGCGCCAGCACGTCGGCGGGAAGCAATACGTTGTCGAGCACGCTGGTCCATGGAAACAGCACGTGCTCCTGAAACACGATGCCGACTTCATGCGACGGGCCGTCGAGCGGCGTGCCATAGCGCTGCATGGTGCCGGTGTCCGGCATTTCCAGCCCTGCAACGAGGCGCAGCAGCGTGGACTTGCCGCAGCCTGATGGGCCGACCACCGAGACGAAACTGCCGGGATCGATGCGCAGATCAACCGGGCCGAGTGCATGCGTGGCTTTGCCGTCGCGCCCGGGATAGGTCTTGATGACGCCCTTGAGGTCGATCGCAGGAACCACCGCCGCGGCAGTCCGCGACGGCGCATCATTGTGTGCGGGGATCGCCGTCATCAGTCGATGAAGCCCGGCGCGAACAGGTCTTCCGGTTTCACGGGATTCTTCAGCGTGAAGTTGGCCGACATCACATCGACGGTGCTGGCGATGCTCTTCGGCTCGATATGGCCGAGCGATCCCTTCACCTCCGCGAGTTCCTTCACCAGCCTGGTCTCGCCTTCGATCACGGCAGGTGCGAGCTCCTTCTGATACTTCGCCATGATGGAGGCGGCTTCCGCCGGATTGGCGAAGGCGTCCTTCATGCCCTTGATGGTGGCGCGGACGAAGGCCTTCACCTGATCCGGGCTCTTCGCGATCATCTCCTCGGAGGCGATCAGGCCGTTGCCGTAATAATCGAGATTGGAGTCGGCGTAATTGATGCGGGTGACTTCCTTCGGCGCCACGGCTGCTGCAATCAGCGGCTCGCCGACCGAGAACTGGCAGATCGCATCCGCGCGGCCATTGGCGAGCAGCGACGGCAGCGCCGAGCCTTCGGCGACCACCCACTTCACCTTGCTGGCGTCGATGCCGGCGGCCTTGGCGAAAGCCGGGAACAGCAGGCGCACCGAGCTTGATGCGGTGTCGGCGACGGTCTTGCCTTCGAGATCCTTCGGCGAATTGATGCCGCTGCCCTTGATGGCGAAGATCGCCTGCGGCGGCTTCGCATAGACCACGGAGACCAGCTTCACCGGCACGCCGTCATTGCCGCGCGCCAGCACCAGCGAACCGGCATCGGCGAAGCCGAAGGTCGCGACGCCGGCAGCAACCTTCTTGATGGCGTCGGCCGAGCCCTGGCCGCGCACGAAGGTCACGTCGAAGCCCTCGGCCTTGTAGTAGCCCTTCTCGCGGGCGACGTAGAAATAAGCGTGGCGGCCGTTGAAGCCGAAATCGGTGATGAAATTGATCTCGGCAGCCTGCGCGGTGGAGACGCCGGCCGTAGCCAGGGTCGCGAGCAGGGCGGCGGTGAGGCGAGCGCGGAATTTCATGGTCTGACCTTCAGTGGCGGGTGAGGAGGAGGCCGGCTTTCGGTGCGCAAGCGGCGCGTTCAAATTCATTCGCAATCGAATAAATCCTAAGGGCGGCCTTGATGAAGATCAACGGCGGCGCTGCCCAAAAACTCACCGCGAACAACAAAAAATAGCGAAAAATAAACGCATATCGCTCGTTTCTGAGGCGGCTCAGGCCGTCGCTTGACAGTCGCGATCGGCCCGTTCTATGCGAAATCATTCGCTATAGAATGATGTGCTACCCGGACGCTGTGGCGCCGCTGGAACGAGGTGAGAGATGGATCGCGGAACACGGATCGCCGTTCTCGGCGCGGGTCTCGCCGGATTGACGGTGGCGGGGCTGCTGCAGCGCGCCGGCTTCCCGGTCGCGGTCTATGAGCAGTCGCCGAGTTTTTCGCGCATCGGCGCCGGCATCATTCTCGGCGCCAATGTTTCGAAGGTGCTGCGCCGGCTCGACCTCGAAGACGCCTTCGCCGCCACCGGTATTCGCCCCGATGCGTTTCTCAGCCGCGCATGGGACACGGGCGAGCAGCTCTACAGGCTCGATTTCGACGCGGCATGCGAAGCGCGTTTTGGCGGCCCTTTTGTCAACATCCACCGTGCCGATCTGCATCAGTTGCTGCAGCGACCGCTCGCGCCCGGCACCATCCGTTTCGGCCACAAGCTCACCGGCATCGAGGAGCGCGGCGACGCGCTCATTTTGAGTTTCGAGAACGGCACAAGCGCGGAAGCCGATATCGCCATCGGCGCTGATGGCATTCGCTCCATCACCCGCGAACTCATCCTTGGCGCGGAAGAGCCACGCTTCATCGGGCGTTCTGCACCGCGCGCGGTGTTTCCGGCGAGCCGCATCAAGGGTGACCCTATCGACGACTGTACCAAGTGGTGGGCGCCCGACCGGCATACGCTCGCTTACTATATGACGCCCGACCGCAACGAGGTCTATGTCATGGCGGCGCTGCCGATGGCGCGCTGGGACGGCGACGGTTCACCGGTGAAGGGCGACCGCGACGAATTCATTGCCGCCTTCGACAGTGCGCATCCCGATCTCAGGCGCGCGGCGGAAGCGGCGGAAGATGTCACCGTGTGGCCGATCTTCGACCGACCGCGCAACGACACCTGGCACAAGGGCCGCGTGGTGCTGATGGGCGATGCCTGCCATGCGGTGCGTCCATTCATGGCGGCCGGCGGCTCGGCGGCCATCGAGGACGCCGCGATCCTCAGCCGCTGCATCGCCGAGTTCGGCGATTCCGCCACGGCTTTCGCGCATTACACGATGATCCGAATCCCGCGGGTCGCCGACATCCAGCAGATCTCCATCGCCAATTCATGGATGCATGGCCCGACCGAGACCGACTGGTTCTTCGGTTATGATGCCTGCACCGTGCCACTCGACCGAGCCATTCCGGAGGCCCTATGTCCGAATTTGCAGCGATGAAGCCCGGCGACATCCGTCCTGAACCGATGCAGGCGCGCGATCTCGTCGGTTACGGCGCCACGTCACCCGATCCGCGCTGGCCGAACGGCGCGAAGATTGCGGTCAGCATCAGCCTGAATATCGAAGGTGGCGGCGAGGCTACGCTGGCGAATGGCGATGCAGTCTCCGAAGGCATGCTGAATGACATCGGCGTGCCGACGAAAGAGGGCGTTCGCGTTCCGCTGGTGGAGTCCGTGTTCGAATATGGCAGCCGTCGCGGCGCCTGGCGCATTCTCGATATTCTCGATCGCTTCAAGGCACCGGTCAGCATTCTCGGCGTCGCGCGGGCGATGGAGCAAAATCCGGAACTGGCGAGAGCCTGCGTCGCGCGCGGCCACGAGATGGTGAGTCATGGCTATCGCTGGATCGACTATTGCCATGTGGATGAAGCGACCGAGCGTGCGCATATCCGCAAGGCGATCGAGATACTCACCGAGCTGACCGGTAGCCGCCCGCTCGGCTGGATGACCGGACGTCCCGGTCCCAACACGCGGCGGCTGCTCGCGGAGGAGGGCGGCTTTCTCTATGACCGCGACTCGCTCGCGGATGAGCTGCCCTACTGGGTGAAGACCGAGCACGGCCCGTTTCTCGTCGTGCCGTACTCTTATGAATCCAACGACAATCGCTTCAACGAGAATTCAGGTTTTTCGACCGGCGAGCAGTTCTTCACTTACATGCGCGATGCGTTCGATGTTCTCTACGCGGAAGGCGTCGCCGGCGCGCCGAAACTGCTGTCCATCGGTTTGCATGACCGCTTGATCGGCCGTCCTGGCCGTGTTGGCGGGCTCATCAAGATGCTTGAACATATGAGCGCGCATGATGGCGTATGGTTCTGCCGCGGCATCGATGTCGCGCAGCATTGGCGAACGCATTTTCCACCGAAGCCGTGACGCGCCGCCAACTGCCGGGCAATATTCCGGCTGATGGCATGCAGGCCGGAGGCGGCGTTACTGCATGTGTTCTTAGAACATCTGTGCGTGTCACTCTGCTTTGCCTTCGCAGGCGAAGCCGGTCATACTCGATACACTTATCCGCAGAGATAAGATCAAATCGGGAGGATGATCGTGCGAAACAACTTGCGTCTGCTCAATCGACGCCAATTCGTCACCGCGGGCGCAGGCGCTGCTGCATTGTTGAGTGCGCCGTCACTCGTCCGCGCCAATAGCTGGCCGACCAAGCCGATCAAGATTCTCGCGGGCTCCGCGGCCGGCGGCCAGACCGATCAATTCTCGCGCGTTTACGGCGAGTATCTGTCGCGTGAACTCGGGCAGACCGTTGTGGTCGAGAACAAGGCCGGTGCCGGCGGCGCTGTCGCAGCGATGGAGCTGAAACGCTCCGATCCCGACGGCCACACGCTGATGATCTGCAACACCACCGCCTATATGCTCAATCCCGTTCTCATCAAGGACATCAAATACAGTGTCCCGCAGGACTTCGCCTGGGTCGCGGTGATGCCGGGCGGCAGCCTGCCGCTGATGGTGAGCGAGAAGGTCGGCGCAAAGACGCTGAAGGACTTCATCGACTATGCGCGCAAGGCCGAGAAGGTGAATGTCGGCACATATGCGTCCGGCTCCTTCGCGCATATGGTCATCGTCGAGCTCAACAAGCAGTATGGGCTGAAGATGGAGGCGGTGCATTATCGCGGCGAGGCGCCGATGTGGCAGGATCTCGCCGGTGGGTCGATCGATGCCGGCATCGGCAGCTATGCCGCGGCATTGCCGGTGCTGCAAACCGGGAAAGCGCGCGCCGTTGCGGTGTCGCGCCGCCGCATCAAGGATCTTCCCGACGTCGGCACATTCCTCGAACAGGGCGCAACCTCACGCGCGCACAGCTTACTGACCTTTCAGGGCTGCGTTGCTCCGGCGAAGACGCCGCCGGAGGTGGTCGCAAAACTGTCCGCGCTGTTCGTTGGCGCCGGCAAGAGCGATCGCGTTCGCGAGCTGCTCAAGAGCCAGGGTATCGACGAGGGCCCGATGACGCTGGAGGCGAGCCAGGCGCTCTACAAGGAAGAGGCGCCGGTCTGGGCCGAGCTTGCCGCAAGTCTGGGACCGCAGCCGCAGTAGTTGGGTCTGGAGGCACTCTGGCAGTCCGGCCCGCCACACACTCGTCATTCCGGGGCAGGACGGACCGCAAAGCGGGTCGGACTGAGCCCGGAATCTCGAAGTGTTTTGCGCTGTCGGAGACTCTCATGCTGGGATTCCGGGTTCGCGTCCGGCAAGGGCCGGCCACGCCCCGGAATGACGAGTGGGGGCGGTAAGCTCACCCCTAAACATTTATTCCTACATCCCGTTGACAAGATCTCCATCAGGTTTATATTCCCCGTTGTCCTGCCCCACTGAGAGGGGCGATCGCGATCGTCACGTTCGCGGGGTGGGATGCGGTGGACGCCGGAGATGCGGCGTCACGCGGTTCATGGGGAACGTCTGTCTTCGGGCAGGACGGATCTGCGCCAGCACTGCCACTGGCAAGGACACGGCCGACCTTGGGATGGAAAGACCCCTGGACAGTGTGACGGACGACCAAATCGAAACGCGTTCGGCCAAGTGCTTTGCGGCTACCCTGTCCCTCCGCCCTGGGACATTAATTTTGGTGATGGGACCGTTCGCCATGGCAGATGTGCAAGCAACCGAAAAAACACCGCAGGCGGAACGCCGGGCACTCGCTCGGCGCCTCCGAAAGTCCTGATGCACTCTCAATTGCGGAAGACCGCATTCGCATCAGGCCCAAGGGTGCAACGGGCACCCGGCGTTCCGCACGCCCTCTCACAAGGGGGCGGGAATGCAAAAGACGACGGCGCCCCCGCGCCGCAAACAATGGGGGCGATGACGCATGTCTGGAGATCCCACGCACGTCATTCCGGGGCGCAGACGGCTCTTGCCGGATGCGAACCCGGAATCTCGCCATGGAGGCCATCTCTATCCGCCCGCACGAGAGAGGTGATGAACAGGTCGGGATTCCGGGTTCGGTCCCCCCGCCTGCGGCGACGGTCCCGCCCCGGAATGACGACTACCCCTCGCGGCTTCTTGTCGCTAGACTCGTTCCAAACAACAGAACACCACGCGCGAGGAAATCCCGATGGTTCCGTCTCCCGTCATTCGTCTGCATGACAACGACGCCGTATTGATCGCGCGCATCACGCTGCTGCCCGGTATCGAGGTGACGACAGGCGTCGTGACGTCGGAGCGCATCCCCGCGGGCCATAAGGTCGCGATCCGGCCCATCGCCACCGGCGAGGAAATCCGCCGCTACGGGCAGATCATCGGCTTTGCCACGCAGCCGATCGCGCCCGGCCAGCATGTCCATACGCAGAACATGGGCATGGGCGATTTCGACCGCGACTATGCTTACGGTGTCGACGTCAAGCCGACGCCGAATTTCGATCTGCCCGCCACCTTCATGGGTCTCAAGCGCAGCGATGGCCGCGTCGCCACGCGCAACTATATCGGTATCCTCACCTCGGTGAATTGCAGCGCCCATGTCGCCAGCATGGTTGCCGACGTGTTCAAGAAGAATCCCTTCACCGGGCACAATCCGCTCGCCGACTATCCCAATGTCGATGGCGTCGTCGCGCTCACCCACAAGACCGGCTGCGGCATGACGCAGGACGAGCCGCTGACGCTGCTGCGACGGACGCTCGGCGGCTATGCGCGGCACGTGAACTTCTCGCACGTCGTGGTGCTTGGCCTCGGCTGCGAGATCAACCAGATCGGGGGCTTGATGCAGGAGCAGAAGCTCGCCGGGCGTTTGCGCGAAATGCAGATCCAGGAAATCGGCGGCACGCGCAAGACCACGGAAGCCGGCGTTGCCTTCGTCAATGAAGTGCTGGCCGATGCCAACAACGTCACGCGCGAGGAAGTCTCCGCCAGCGAATTGACCGTCGCTCTGCAATGCGGCGGCTCCGATGGCTATTCCGGTATCTCCGCCAATCCGGCGCTCGGCGCGGCGAGCGATCTCCTCGTGCGTCACGGTGGCACCGTCGTGCTGTCGGAAACGCCGGAGACCTATGGCGCCGAACATCTGCTGACGCGCCGCGCGGTGTCGCGCGAGGTCGGCGAGAAACTGGTCGGGCTGATGCGCTGGTGGGACGCCTATTGCGAACGCGAGGGCGCCGAGATGAACGCCAATCCGAGCCCCGGCAACAAGGCCGGTGGCCTCACCACGATTCTGGAAAAGTCGCTCGGCGCGATGGCCAAGGCCGGCTCGACCAATCTCGTCGATGTGCTGAACTATGCCGAGACGATCACCAAGAAGGGTTTTGTGTTCATGGACACGCCCGGCTACGATCCCGTTGCTGCGACGGGGCAGGTCGCCGGCGGCGCCAATCTCGTCTGCTTCACCACTGGCCGCGGCAGCGTGTTCGGCTGCAAGCCGGCGCCGTCCATCAAGCTCGCTACCAACACGCCGATGTTCAAGCGGATGGAAGAGGACATGGACATCAATTGCGGAACCATCCTCGATGGCGACGAGACGGTGCAGGAATGCGGCCAGCGCATCTTCGAGCTGATGCTCAAGACTGCGTCCGGCGCGCCGACCAAGAGCGAAAGCTTCGATTTCGGCGGCGCGGAATTCGCGCCCTGGGTCTTGGGCGCGACGATGTGAGGGGGACCGCTGCTCCGTCCTCATCCTGAGGAGTGGCGCACTTGCGCCGCGTCTCGAAGGATGGCCCAGCACTCCGATTCATGGTTCGAGACGCGCGCCAAGCGGCGCGCTCCTCACCATGAGGGCTGAGTTAGGTGAAGCGCCCCCAATCGAGGCACATCGTGCCCGTTGTTAGAGCTTGATCCCTGGCACCTCCGGTGTTCTGCTTAAAAAAGCTGCTGGAGTTGCGCCACTGTGTCGATCTTCGTCGCACTGAACCACGTCACCCACTACAAATATGATCGGCCGATCACGCTGGGGCCGCAGACCATCCGGCTGCGACCGGCGCCGCATGCCCGCACGCCGATTCTCAGCTATTCGCTGAAGGTCACGCCGACCAACCACTTCGTGAACTGGCAGCAGGATCCGCAGGGCAACTGGCTGGCGCGCTTCGTTTTCCCGGAACCGGCGAATGAGCTGAAGATCGAGGTCGATTTCACCGCCGAGATGACGGTGATCAATCCGTTCGACTTCTTCGTCGAGCCCTATGCCGAGACATTTCCGTTCGCCTATACCGACGACCTGAAGAGCGAACTCGCACCCTATATGGCGACGACGGAGCCAGGGCCGTGCTTCACGGCCTATATGGCAGAGATCGCCAGGGAAGCACCGAACACGGTGAACTTTCTCGTCGATCTCAATGCGCGCCTGCGCGAGAAGGTCAACTACATCATCCGCATGGAGCCCGGCGTGCAGACGCCGGAAGAGACGCTGCTGTCCGGCGCGGGCTCATGCCGCGACTCTGCGTGGCTCCTGATCGAGACACTGCGCCATCTCGGTCTCGCTGCACGTTTCGTCTCCGGCTATCTCATCCAGTTGCGGCCGGACATCGATCCGATCGAAGGGCCGCCCGAAGTCGAGGCTGATTTCACGGACCTGCACGCCTGGGCCGAAGTCTATATCCCCGGCGCCGGCTGGGTCGGCTTCGATGCGACGTCGGGCATGCTGACAGGCGAGGGGCACGTCCCCGTGGCGGCGACGCCGCATTTCCGCTCAGCCGCGCCGATCTCGGGCATGGCGGGCTTTGCCGAAGTCGAGTTCGCGTTCGCGATGGGCGTCAAACGTATTCGCGAGGCGCCGCGGATCACAAAGCCGTTCTCGGATGAATCTTGGGCCAGGCTCGATGCGCTCGGCGAGAAGGTCGATGCCGATCTTAAAGCCCATGACGTGCGTCTCACCATGGGCGGCGAGCCGACATTCGTGTCGGTCGACGATATGGAATCGCCGGAGTGGAATACGGCTGCCGTCGGTCCCACCAAGCGCGGCCTCGGCGACGATCTGATCCGTCGCCTGCGCACACGTTTCGCGCCGGGCGGCCTGATGCATTACGGGCAGGGCAAATGGTATCCCGGCGAAAGCCTGCCGCGCTGGGCGTTCGGCCTGTATTGGCGCAAGGACGGCGTGCCGATCTGGAAGAACGATGCGCTGATCTCCAGGATCGAAGGCCCGCGCAGTGCCGATATCGGCGGCGCCGAGCGCTTCGCCGAAGGCACGGCGCGGCGGCTTGGCCTACCGAAGGACTATGTCATCCCGGCCTTCGAGGATCCCGTCTATTGGGAGCAGAAGGAATCGAACCTGCCGAACAATGTCGTGCCCGGCGACTCCAAATTGCCCGATCCGGAGGAACGCGCGCGCATGGCGCGGGTCTTCGAACATGGACTCGACAGGCCGAAGGGGTTCGTGCTGCCGATCCAGCGCTGGAATGCGGAGACGGCCGCCGACAGACGCTGGCGGTCCGAGCGGTGGAAGCTCCGCCGCGGCAACCTGTTTCTGACACCCGGCGATTCACCGATGGGCCTGCGCCTGCCGTTGTCGTCGCTGCCGCACCTCACCGAAGAGGAATATCCGTTCGTCGTCGAGCAGGATCCGCTGGAGCCGCGCAGCGACATGCCGGTGTTCGACGAAATCGCGTCGGCGGAAAACCAGCCTGCCGCGCAATACGTCCAGGAGCAGCAGATTCGTTCCGGCGGTGTACGCACGGCGATGTCGATTGAAATTCGCGACGGCATTCTCTGTGCCTTCATGCCGCCGGTCGAGAAGTTTGAAGATTATCTCGAACTGGTGACGGCGCTGGAGGCGACGGCCGAAGAACTGCAGATGCAGGTGCATGTCGAAGGCTATCCGCCGCCGTTCGATCCGCGCGTCGAGGTCATCAAGGTGACGCCCGATCCCGGCGTGCTGGAGATCAACATCCATCCCGCCTCGAGCTGGCGCGAGGCCGTCGATACCACGACGTTTCTCTATGAGGAGGCCGCGAAGACGCGGCTCGGCGCCAACAAGTTTCTGCTTGATGGCCGCCACACCGGCACCGGTGGTGGCAATCACGTGGTGGTCGGCGGCAGCTCACCGGCGGACTCGCCGTTCCTGCGTCGGCCGGATCTTCTGAAGAGTCTCGTGCTGTACTGGCAGCGCCACCCGTCGCTGTCCTATCTGTTCTCCGGCATGTTCATCGGTCCGACCAGTCAGGCGCCGCGCATCGATGAAGCGCGGCATGATGGTCTCTATGAATTGGAGATCGCACTGGCGCAGGTGCCGCCACCCGGTGGAAAGGCGCCGTTGTGGCTGGTCGACAGGCTGTTCCGGCATATCCTCGTCGATATCACCGGCAATACCCATCGTGCAGAGATCTGCATCGATAAACTCTATTCGCCCGATGGCACGACAGGTCGTCTCGGCCTCGTCGAATTCCGTGCGCTCGAAATGCCGCCCGATCCGCGCATGTCGCTGGCGCAGCAGCTCCTGATCCGCGCGCTGATCGCCCGGATGTGGCGCGAGCCGCAGGACGGCAAATTCGTCCGCTGGGGCACGGCGCTGCATGATCGCTTCATGCTGCCGCATTTCCTGTGGGAGGATTTCCAGGACGTGCTGAGTGAACTCGGCCGGTCCGGTTACGAATTCTCCAAGGAGTGGTTCGAGGCGCAGCTCGAATTCCGCTTTCCCGTGTTCGGCCACGTGACCTATGGCGGCGTCACGCTGGAAGTCCGCCAGGCGCTGGAGCCCTGGCATGTGCTGGGCGAGGAGGGCTCGGCCGGCGGCACCGTGCGCTATGTTGATTCCTCGGTGGAGCGGCTGCAATTGAAGGCCAACGGCTTTACGCCGGGGCGGCACATCATTACCTGCAACGGCCGGGCGCTGCCGATGACCGAGACCGGCCGGGCCGGCGAGGTGGTCGCCGGCGTCCGTTTCAAGGCCTGGCAGCCGGCATCCGGCCTGCATCCGACGATCCCGGTCCATGCGCCGCTGGTTTTCGACATTTATGACAGCTGGAATCGGCGGTCGCTCGGCGGCTGCGTCTATCATGTGGCGCATCCCGGCGGCCGCAATTACGAGACAAAACCGGTCAATGCCTACGAGGCGGAAGCTCGCCGGCTGGCCCGTTTCGAGGAGATCGGCCACACGCCCGGCGAAATCGCTCCGCCAAGGGCAGAACGCACACTTGAATTCCCATTGACCCTCGACTTGCGAACGCCTCTCCTGCATTGAGAATGCAGGCAGTTTGGGCTGGAGAGTCGGAATGACGGGACAGGCCGGTCAGGGGAAAAAGCCCCGTCCGGGACATCGTAAAGTCGCGCAATGGACCCGCGACTACGAGCGGCTGCCCGGGATTCCCGACGAATTCATCGCCCAGGACGGCACGCCGCGGGAGGTCTGGACGCGGTTCTTCGAGGCCTTCGGCGCCATGGCGCCCGTCGAGATCGAACGCCGCTTCGGTTCCGCCGACCGTCATCTCCGGGAAGCCGGCGTCACCTACCGCGCGCCCGGCGAAATCGCCGACCGGATCTGGCCGCTCAGCCATGTGCCGCTCCTGATCGACGAATCCGAATGGCTGCAGATCTCGGCGGCCATGACCCAGCGCGCCGAGTTGCTGGAGAAGATTCTCGGCGATCTCTATGGCGATGCCAGCCTCGTCGCGTCCGGCGCGATCCCGGCGGCGGCGATTGCCGGCAGCTCCGAATATCTGCGGGCAATGCGCGGCGTGAAGCCGCCGGGCGGCCGCTATCTCAACGTCTATGCGGCCGATCTCGGCCGCGGTCCCGATGGCCGCTGGTGGGTGCTCGGCGATCGCACACAAGCGCCGTCCGGCATGGGCTATGCGCTGGAAAACCGGCTGGTGTTGTCGCGCGCCTTCACCGACCTCTACAAATCGATGAATGTCGAGCGCGTCGCGCCGTTCTTCGAAGCCTTCCGCGACAGTCTGCGCGCGTCGGCCGATCGTGACGAACCGCGGGTCGGCCTGTTGTCACCGGGGCCGTTCAGCGAAACCTATTTCGAACACGCGACATTGGCGCGCTATCTCGGTTTCCTGCTGGTGGAAGGCGATGACCTCGCAGTCTCAGGCGACCGCGTGCACATCCGCACTGTGGCCGGCTTGAAGCGCCTTGATGTGCTTTTGCGCCGGGTGGATGCCAATTCGCTCGACCCGCTGGAGCTCGATGCCTCGTCGCAACTCGGCGTGCCCGGGCTGATCGACGTTGTCAGAAAGAATGGCGTCGTCGTCGCCAACATGCCGGGCTCCGGCGTGATGGAAGCGCGCGCGCTTTTGGGTTTTCTGCCAAGCTTGAGCCGGAAGCTGCTCGGTGAACCACTCAAGATGCCGCATATCGCGACCTGGTGGTGCGGCCAGAAATCGGCGCGCGAGGAAGTGCTGGCGCGGCTCGACGACTTTGCGATCGAAGGCGCCTATGGCGGAGCGGTGCCCGGTTTCCCTGGCTACTCGCCGGTGCTGCCGTCGCAGCTCTCGCCAAGCGAGCGCGAGCGTCTGAAGGCGGCGATTGCCAATCGCGGTGTCGATTATGTCGGGCAGGAGCTGGTGCAGCTTTCGACCACGCCGGTCTGGGACAATGGCCGGCTCGCGCCGCGTCCGTTCGTGCTGCGCGTCTTCGCGGCGGCGACGCCTGAGGGCTGGACCGTCATGCCCGGCGGCTTCTGCCGTATTGCGGATCAACCGGATGCCCGCGCAGTCTCCATGGGTGCCGGCGCGCGCGCAGCCGACGTCTGGGTGGTGGCCGACAAGGCCGTTGCTGCATCGACGCTGCTGCCGGCCGTCGACAATGTGCGTATCCGCCGCATCGCCGGCTGGGTGCCGAGTCGCGCCGCCGACAATCTGTTCTGGCTCGGGCGCTATCTCGAGCGCGCGGAGTCCACGCTGCGTCTGATCCGTGCACTCAGCGTGCCGCAGCGCGATCCCGGCAAGGGCGGCGCCACCGGGCAGCAATCGATCGAGCGCATCCAGCGTATGCTGATGACCTGGGGCGCGACATCGCTGACATCACGTTCGCAGCCGGCGAAGGTCGCCGCGCAAGCCTTGCAGAGCGAGGAGCAGTTTGGCTCAGCGCTATCGCTGGTGCGCTCGGCATTGCGGACCGCAACCTCGCTGCGCGAACGGCTGTCCCCCGACGCCTGGCAGGTCATCACCGAAATGGCCGAGCGGCTTGCGCATGAAGTCGAAGATGACGATGACGTCGTCAGTGCGGCCGAGCTGACCTTGCAGGAACTGGCGAGCTTCGCCGGTCTCGCGCAGGAAAACATGAACCGTGCCGCCGGCTGGCGATTCCTCGAAATGGGCCGCCGTGCCGAACGCGCCATCAACACCACGCGCTTCGCGCGGCAATTCGCATCCGACGAGGCGACGAGCGACGATCTCGACATCCTGCTGACGCTGGTGGATTGCCAGATCACCTATCGCTCGCGCTATCTGGTCGGTCCGCTATTGGCACCGGTGCGTGATCTCGTGGTGCTCGATCCCTATAACCCGCGCTCGGTGGCGTTCCAGGTCTCGGCACTAAATGATCACATCGCCAGCCTGCCGACGCTGAAGGAGAACGGCCTGATGGAACGGCCGCAGCGGCTGGCGGTGGCGCTGCGTTCGTCGCTGGTCACCGGCGAGGCATCCGAAATCCACACCAAGTCACTGTTTGCGCTGGAGCAGGATCTGCTGACGCTCGCGGATTCGATCGGCCTGCATTACTTCCCGCACGGCGCCAGCGCATCGCGTCCTGAAAAGCTGACGGGGCTGGCGTGATCTACGAAATCCGCCATGTCACGACCTATAGTTATGAAAGCCCTGTGAGCTATGCGCGCTGCTCGCTGCGGCTGCAGCCCAATAGCAGCGCCGGGCAGCAACTGGTCTCGCACAGCGTCGATATCAAGCCGCTGCCGGCGGCCCGCGCCATGCGGACGGATTTCTTCGGCACGCCGACGGAAAGCGTGTTGATCGAAACCCCGCATCGGGTGCTGCGGATCGACAGCCGGTCGCGCGTCTATGTCGAACGTTTTGCGCCGGGGCGCGGCGACGATAGCCCTTCCTGGGAGAGCGTCCGCGAGGCGGCGTTTGATTCCAGCGACCTGAGCGGTGCCTCGCCGATTGGTTATGTCTTCGCCAGTCCGCTGGTGCCGATCATCGATGCCGTCACGGACTATGCGGCGGTGAGCTTTACCGAGGGGGGCGGGATTCTCGCCGGCGCCGTCGACCTGATGCACCGCATCCGCACCGAGTTCAAATACGATCCGAAGGCCACGGTGATTTCGACGCCGTTGCAGGAGGTGCTGGATAAGCGCCACGGTGTCTGTCAGGATTTTGCGCATATCATGATTGCGGGCATGCGCGGCCTCGGCCTCCCGGCGGCTTATGTCAGCGGATATCTGCGCACCATTCCACCGCCGGGCAAGGCACGCCTGCAGGGCGCCGACGCAACTCATGCCTGGGTGTCGGTCTGGTGCGGTGAGGAACTCGGCTGGATTGGCTTCGATCCGACCAACGACATTTTGGTCGAGAACGATCATATCGTGCTGGCGATCGGCCGCGACTTCTCCGACGTGTCGCCGGTCGACGGCGTGATCGTCGGCGCCCGCAAGCAGAAGCTTGCCGTTGCTGTCGATGTGCTGCTGCTGGAATGACCATCGTTCGTCGCGCGCACAACACCAGTGACGTCATCGTCCTCGGCGCCGGTGCGGCCGGCCTGATGTGCGCCGGCATTGCGGGGCAACGCGGTCGCTCGGTGATGGTGCTGGAGCAGGCGAGGTCGCCGGGCGAGAAGATCCGCATCTCCGGCGGCGGGCGCTGTAATTTCACCAACCTGCATACGACGCCGGCGAATTTCCTGTCGCAGAATCCACAATTCTGCAAATCCGCACTGAAGGGCTTTACCCAGCAGGACTTCATCGCGCTGGTCGAAAAATATCGCATCGCCTATCACGAGAAGACGCGCGGACAATTGTTCTGCGATGGTTCGTCCCAGCAGATCATCGACATGCTGCTGGACGAAAACCGCCGCGGCGATGTGCAGATGCGGCTCGGCGTGGGCATTCTCAGCGTGACGAAGAACGACAGCGGCTTTGTCGTCGCCACCGATCAGGGCGAGTATCGCAGTCAGTCGCTGGTCGTCGCGACCGGCGGGCCCTCGATCCCGAAAATGGGCGCCAGTGCCTTCGGCTACAAGCTGGCGCAGCAGTTCGGGCTGAAGATGATCGCGCCGCGCGCCGCATTGGTGCCGCTGACCTTCGATGTCGCAGCGCTCGCGCAATTCAAGGATCTCGCAGGCGTTGCCGTTGATGCCGTCGTCAGCGTCGGCAAGACCAAATTCGACGAGGCGCTGCTGTTCACCCATCGCGGTCTCAGCGGGCCGGCGATCTTGCAGATTTCGTCCTATTGGCGCGACGGGCTCGATGTCGTCATCGACATGGCGCCGACGCGCGATATGCTCGCCGCCTTGAAGGAGGCACGCCGCGAACGTCCGCGGCAGGAACTGGCGACCGTGCTTGGCGACCTCCTGCCCAAGCGACTGGCCCAGATGATCGCCGACAAGATCGCCGGCCCACCGCGGCTGGCGGATTTTTCGGACAAGCTGCTGGCCTCCGTGGCCGCGGCAGTGAAGGAATGGCGCGTGCGTCCGAACGGTACCGAGGGCTATCGCACGGCCGAGGTGACGCTTGGCGGTGTGGACACCACAGAACTGTCATCAAAAACGTTCGAAGCGACATCAGTGCCGGGGCTATATTTCATCGGCGAAGTCATCGATGTCACCGGCCATCTCGGCGGCTTCAACTTCCAGTGGGCGTGGTCTTCCGGCGTTGCCGCGGGGCGGCACGTCTAGACAGCCTCCGGCGAATATCCAACAATCCGGCCATGATCTATCGCCACGCCATCGGTGACCATACGCATGTCTTCGCGGATCTGCGCGACCTCATGGCCAAGGCAACGCCGCCGCGATCCGGTGATCGGTTGGCCGGGATTGCAGCCGAGACCGCCGAGCAGATGATCGCGGCGCGGATGGCGCTCGCCGACGTGCCGCTCAGGCAATTCCTGCAGGAAATGATCGTGCCCTACGAGGACGATGAGGTCACGCGTCTGATCGTCGATACGCATGATGCCGCCGCATTCTCCACGATCTCGTCGCTGACCGTCGGCGGCTTTCGTGACTGGTTGCTGTCAGACGCGGCCACGCCGCAAGTCCTTCAGACCGTCGCCCGTGGCATCACCCCGGAAATGGCCGCCGCGGTCTCGAAGCTGATGCGCAATCAGGATCTGATCCTGGTGGCCAGGAAGTGCGAGGTGATCACGCGCTTTCGCAATACGATCGGGTTGCGCGGGTGCATGAGCGTGCGTTTGCAGCCGAACCATCCGTTCGACGATGTCAGGGGCATCACGGCATCCATTCTCGACGGGCTGATGCTGGGCTCGGGCGATGCCTGTATCGGCATCAATCCGGCAAGCGACGATCCTGCAGTGCTGGGCGGGCTGGTGCGGCTGCTCGACGATGTCATCACCAAGCTGGATATTCCGACCCAGAGCTGCGTGCTCACCCATGTCACGACCAGTCTTGATCTCATCAACCAGGGCGCCCCGGTCGATCTGGTGTTTCAGTCGATCGCCGGGACCGAAGCCGCCAATAAGAGCTTCGGCATCGATCTGGCGATCCTGAAGGAAGCTCATGCCGCCGGGCTTTCGCTGAAACGTGGCACGCTTGGCCAGAACGTTATGTATTTTGAGACCGGGCAGGGCTCGGCTCTGTCGGCCAACGCCCATCACGGCGTCGATCAGCAGACTTTGGAAGCGCGGGCCTATGCAGTTGCGCGGGCGTTCGATCCTCTCCTGGTGAACAGCGTCGTCGGCTTCATCGGCCCCGAATATCTCTATGACGGCAAGGAGATCATCCGTGCCGGGCTGGAGGATCATTTCTGTGGCAAGCTGCTTGGCCTGCCGCTGGGTGTCGACGTCTGTTACACCAACCATGCCGAAGCCGATCAGGACGACATGGACAATCTGCTGACGCTGCTGGCCGCGGCCGGTGTGACTTTCGTGATGGGCGTCCCCGGCGCCGACGATGTGATGCTGAACTACCAGTCGACGTCATTTCACGACGCGCTCTATATCCGCGACCTCTTTGGGCTCAAACGCGCACCGGAATTCGACGACTGGCTGCAACGGGTCGGGCTCTCCGGAGCGGACCTTCGCATTCGCGACCGCGAAGGCCTGCTGCCCGATCTGGCCGCACGTCTGATCGCCTGACGTCAATAAACCGTCATAAGGCTTGGCGCTTTGTGCGCACTTGCGCGGAGCTGGTCACGACCTTGTCACCGCCTGCCACAATCTTGAAGAAATTCTGGCCCAGATTCGGACGTCGTGATTAGATCGCTCAAAGTATTCGGCAGGAGTGGAACGGTTTTAGCTCGGCGACGTTATTGAAGGTTCAGCGCTTATGGGGACCGCTGATGCATTCACAGAGGAATTTTGATGAGAGCTGAGGGCAGGCAGACGGTCCGGCGCATCCTGTGCGTCTTTCCGCGATACACGTCTTCATTTGGTACGTTTGAATATTCATATCCTCTGACCGACGGCGTTCAGGCCTTCATGCCTCCCCAGGGCTTGCTGCTGATTGCCGCATATATGCCCGAGAACTGGGAAGTCCGTTTCATCGACGAGAACATCCGCGCCGCCACGCCCAATGATTTCCTGTGGGCCGAAGTTGTGCTGGTGTCAGGCATGCACATCCAGCGCACGCAGATGAACGACATCTGCTATCGCGCGCATTCCTACGATCTTCCGGTGGCGATCGGAGGGCCGTCGGTCTCGTCATGCCCCGATTACTACCCGGCTTTCGACTATCTCCATATAGGCGAACTCGGTGATGCCACCGATCAACTGATCGATATCCTGGAAAAGGATACGTCGCGCCCGGACCAGCAGGTCGTGCTGAAGACCACCGACCGTCTGGACATGACCAGGTTTCCGATTCCGGCCTATGAACTGGCCGATATTCCGCGCTACTTCCTGGGCAGCATCCAGTATTCCTCGGGCTGCCCGTATCAGTGCGAATTCTGCGATATCCCCGGCCTCTATGGTCGCAATCCGCGCCTGAAGTCGCCTGAGCAGATCACCGCCGAACTCGACAAGCTGCTCGAATGCGGCATCATGGGCTCAGTGTATTTCGTCGATGACAACTTCATCGGCAACCGCAAGGCCGCACTCGATCTGCTGCCGCATCTCGTCGAGTGGCAGAAGAGGACCGGTTTTGTCTTGCGCCTGTCCTGCGAAGCGACGCTGAACATCGCCAAGCGGCCGGAAATCCTTTCGCTGATGCGCGAAGCCTGGTTCGGCACGATCTTCTGCGGCATCGAGACGCCCGATCCCGTCGCCCTTAAGGCGATGAAGAAGGATCACAACATGATGGTCCCCATCATGGAGGCGATCGAGACGCTGAACAGTTTTGGCATGGAAGTCGTGTCCGGCATCATCCTCGGCCTCGATACCGACAAGCCCGAGACCGGCCAGCATTTGCTCGAGTTCGTGGAAACGTCACAGATTCCGCTTCTGACCATCAACCTGCTTCAGGCACTGCCGCAGACGCCGCTATGGGACAGGTTGAAGAAGGAAGGCCGCCTGAACGAGGACGAGGGCCGCGATTCCAACGTCGACTTCCTGTTGCCGTATGAGGACGTGGTGAAAAGCTGGCGGCGCGCCATGGGCAGTGCCTATGTGCCGGAGAAGCTGCTCGAGCGCTTCGAGTACCAGATCCGCCATACCTATCCCAACCGGATCAAGCCGCCGATCGGCGCCATGCTCACCTGGAAAAGCATCCGGCTCGGGCTGGTGATGCTGCGCAACATCTTCTGGAAGGTCGGTGTGCTCGGCGATTACAAGCGGGCGTTCTGGAAATTCGCATTCCGGCGACTGGCGCGCGGCGAGATCGAGTATCTCATCAGCGGGATCATGGTGGCGCACCACCTGATCAACTTTGCCCGCGATGCGTCCGGTGGTCAGACCAACGCGTCCTATTATTCGTTGAAGCTGCAGGACGCTGCCGTTCCGGCCGAATGAGCGATAGGCTGGCGTCATGACAGATCGGAATGATGTGACGCCGCCGGTGCCGGAGCGCTCTCTCGCAGAGCTGCGGGCGCTGACCCCGGCGCGTGTCGGGCTCGGCCGGACCGGAGCCAGTCTGACCACGCAGGCCCTGCTTGATTTCACGCTCGATCATGCCCGCGCCCGTGACGCGGTCCATGCGCCCTTCGAGGCTGAAGCCATCGCGGCCGTATTGGCCGGGCAGGGGACGAACGCGTTGGTCGTGATGAGCCAGGTCGCGGATCGGGCCGACTATCTCAAGCGCCCCGATCTCGGCCGCCGACTGTCTCGCGAGTCACAGGAGATGCTTGAAGGTCGCGACAGCGCCGCGTGCGATCTGGTGATCGTGATTGCGGACGGCCTGTCTCCGGCTGCGGTCAATGCGCATGCGCTTGGCCTACTGGGCGCGTTAATGCCCAAATTGGCGGGGGTCGGGATCGGCGCTGTTGTGGTTGCCGGCGGGGCCAGAGTCGCGCTCGGCGACGAGATCGGTGCGTTATTGAGGGCCCGGATGACGATCATGCTGATCGGCGAACGTCCGGGTCTCTCGGCGCCGCAGAGTCTCGGTGCCTACCTGACCTTCGCACCGCAGCCGGGTCTGACGGACGCTGCGCGCAACTGCGTGTCGAACATCCAGGTGGCCGGTCTGTCCTTCGAGGAGGCAGCGAGCAAGATTGCCTGGCTGGCGCGCGAAGGGCTGAATCGCAACATCACCGGTGTGGCTCTGAAAGACGAAAGCGGTCTGCAACTGGTAGCACCGCTCGTTGCACCAGCATGAAACAACAGCCTCTGCGCTCCATTTTGTGACCTGAAACGCAACCTCGGCGCGCGCGCCGCCTTGCGATATGTCATACAGACCTGCTACATCTGCCCGCGGCAAATTTACCGCATGTTTTCAAGGGCTAGCGCTGTTCGGTCTCGCCGATTCCAGCCTTACTACTGCCCGCGACGCTTGCTAGGCAGACGCCGCTGACGACAGGACTGGATAGGGTATGCACGATACGGTTCCCCCCCACGACGCGGATATGAATAAATTGCGCAAGGGGCCGATCAGCATCGCCTTCGGGCTCGAGCGCATCGGTCTGATCGCGGTGAAGGCACCGGTGCTGTCTTGCGTGATCCTGCTCGCGCTGGTGATCGGTGCGATCTTTGGCATCCAGCGCATCAAGATCGACGATTCGCTGAGCCAGCTATTTCGTTCTGACAGCAAGGAATACAAGCAATACGAGGAAGTGACGAAGCGCTTCCCGTCCACCGAGTTCGACGTGCTCGTGGTGCTCGAAGGCAAGACGCTGCTTGCGCGCGACAATCTTGGAAAGATGCGCGACCTCGTCACCGACCTGCAATTGGTCGATGGCGTGCGGGGGCTGATCTCGATCTTCTCGGCGCGCCAGACGCCGGCCCCCGGCAAGTTGCCGGCAGCGCTGTTTCCCAACGATCTTCCTGAAGGCGCCGACTACGACAAGTTCATCGAGACGGTGAAGCAGAACGAGCTGATCCGCGGCAAGCTTTTGTCCGACGATGGAACTCTGGCGCTGGTGGTGCTGTCGCTCGACCCGGCCGTGGTCAGCAACAGCAAGCTCAGCACCGTGGTTGCCGATATCCGCAAGACCATGAATGAGGACCTGGCCAATAGCGGTCTGACCAAGGAATTGTCGGGCGTGCCGGTGATGCAGCTCGAAATCCGCAATGCGGTCGAGCGCGACGGCCTGATCTATAACATCGCCGGTATTCTCGCCGGCTGCGTCATTGCGATCATCTTCTTCCGCAAGATCTCGTTCATGATCATCGCGGCGTTTCCGCCGCTGCTGGCGATCCTGTTGTCGCTCGGCGCGCTCGGCTGGGCCGGCTTCAGCCTTAACATGTTCCTCAATGTGATGACGCCGCTGATCATGGTGATCAGTTTTGCCGACTCGATGCAGCTCACTTTCGCGGCGCGTGACCGGTTGATTGCAGGCGAGGACAAGTATTCAGCATTTACGAATGCCGTTCGTGTCGTGGGTCCGGCCTGCGTCCTCACCCATGGCACCGCCGGCATTTCGTTCCTGGCGTTGCAGTTCTCCGACTCGGACCTGATCCGCGCCTTCGGCGAGGCCGGTCTCACCGCGACCATCATCGCGCTGGTCGCGGTGCTGTCGCTGGTGCCGGTGTTCGGCGTGCTGCTGGTGCGTAACGAGAAGATTTTTGCTGCCAAGTTCCAGACCGCCGATGCCGGCGTGCAGGCGCTGCGCGCCTTCTGCTACTGGATTGCGGTGCGCATGGTCGGCCGTCCTGGCCTGTTCAGCCTGATCTCGCTCGTCGTCGTCGTTGGTCTCGGGATCGTTTACGCCAATCTCGAGCCGCGCTATCGGCTGGCCGATCAGGTGCCGGACAAGGAGCAGGCGGTTGCGGCCAGTGGACGGCTCGACGCCAAGCTGACCGGCGCCAATCCGATCGACGTGCTGATCGAATTTCCGAAGGGCGCGGATCTTTATTCGCCGGACACGTTGGCAACCATCGCCGAAGTCCACGCCATGGTCGAGAAGCAGGCGGGTGTCGGCAATGTCTGGTCGTTGGAAACGCTGCGGCGCTGGCTGGCGGAAAAGGCCGGTTCGTCGGATGTCGCGACGCTGAAGGAATATGTCAGCGTGATACCCGAACATCTGGTGCGCCGCTTCATCTCGGCGGATCAGACGGCGGTGGTGGTGTCCGGCCGTGTGCCCGACAGCGATTCGAGCAAGATCCTGCCGGTGGTCGACAAGCTCGACAATGCGCTGAACGCCGTTCGCACCAAGCATCCCGGCTATGAGATCGCGGTGACTGGTCTCTCGGCCATCGCGGCGCGCAACAGCGCCGGGATGATCGAGAAGCTCAATCACGGCCTGACCATTGAGTTCGGATTGGTCGCCGTCTTCATCGGCCTCGCGTTCCGCTCGTGGGTGGTGATGCTGGCCTGTATCCTGCCGGGCATCTTCCCTGTGGTGCTGGCCGGTTTTGTGTTGTGGCTGCTCGGGGAGGGGCTGCAATTCGCCAGTGTGGTGGCACTCACGGTGTCATTCGGCCTCGGCCTCAGCGCGACGATTCACTTCCTCAACCGCTTGCGTCTGGAAGACACGCCGGGCACCGATCCCGCGATCGCCGTCGAGCGTGCGACTGTGCTCGTTGGTCCCGCGCTGATCCTGACGACGGTGGTGCTGGCCTGCGGCCTCGTGGTGACGGTATTCTCAGATCTGCCGTCGCTGCGGCTGTTCGGCTGGCTCAGTGCCTTCTCGATGGTCGCGGCACTGGTGGCCGATCTGTTCATCCTGCGCCCGACCGCGATGTGGCTGATCAATCTGCAGCAGCGCCTTACGGGCAGTTCGGTTCTGGCGAAGCAAGAGAAGTAGTCAGCCGGCGCTGCATCCGCCGCTCAGCTACGTCTGACGGCGGAAAACATGTCGCGATTGCGCGCTATGAACTTGACCAGGAAGTCGGCAACCGCACGCGACCTGGCCAGCTTGCTCTGGGTCGGATGGGTGATCAGGTAGATGCCCTCGCGGGGCGCCGCAGGACCCATCTCGATACGCGTGACGCCAGGCAGGGCATCGCCCACGTAGCAGGGAAGCACTCCGACGCCCAGGCCAGAGGCCACCGCCGCGCGCAGCGAAACGGTCGAGCTGGCTTCCACCGCCGGTGCACGCCCCTTGGCGAGACTGACCATCCACTTCCGCTCCGGCATCTCGCGGCTTGCGTTGGAGAGAAGGATAAAAGGCATCTCCGCCAACGTGGCACCCTCACGCAGGCGGAGCGCCAGATCATCACGGGCGTAAAGGGCGAAGCGGTAGTCGCAGAGCCGGCGGATTCCGAGTTCGTTGGGAACCGCAAGACTGATCCGCAGTGCGACGTCGGCGTGGCCGCGCCGGAATTCGTCGAACTGCATGTCGGCGCATAGTGCGATCCGGATCGAAGGGTGCGTGTTGCGGAAATCGGCGAAGGCATCGGTCAGCGCGTGACAGATCAATGCGTGGGGCGCGGCAACGCGAACGACCCCTTCCAGCTCTGAATGAGGGCCATCGATCAGTTGCGGAAGCGCGTCGAGGGCTTCCGCAATTGATCGTGCCTTCGCGATCAGCGCGGCCGCGGGCGGGCTCACAATCAGGCGGCCCTCACTGCGCCGGAACAGTTTGGTGTCCAGCGCGAGCTCGAGCGTTGCCAGCCGGCGCAGGACCGTGCTGTGGCTGACATCCAGCTGCTTGGCAGCGCCAAGCGCCGTGCCGCTGGACTCGATGGCCAGCACCACGCGCAGGTCGTCCGATGTAAACGCGGCCATCTTTGCTGCCCCGCCACTGTCTATAATTGAAAATCATACTTTCATTTTTGGACAATGCCAGCCGGTATCTCGGCATCAGTGTTGCTTGGGAATGGAGGAGAACGGCGGCAGCCGGACTGCAACATTCACGAGGTTGTTCATGAGCATGAAGCGTTTACTGCTGGCGGTTGTATTGGCCGCAGGCCTGTCGCAAGGCGCATACGCCGAGGACAAGGCCATATTGCAGCTCGACTGGATCCCGACAGGGGAGCACGCGGCGTATTTTGCGGGCCAGCAGCGCGGATTTTTCAAGGACGCTGGTATCGATCTCACCATCGTCAGGGGTTATGGATCGGGCGACACGGTGAACAAGGTGGCGGCAGGCGCGGCCAAGTTCGGCGTTGCCGACGTCGGCGCGGTGCTCGCGGGACGCGCGCAACAGTCAGTACCGGTCAAATCGATTGTGGCGGTCTATACCTATTCGCCGCACTCGCTGTTCATTCTGAAATCGTCAGCAATCAAGGGCTTCAAGGATCTTGCCGGCAAGAAAATCGCCGTGAGCCCGGGCAACAGTCACCGGATCTATTTTCCGGAAGTCGCACGCCGGGTCGGAATCGACCCGGAGAGCGTAACCTGGGTCACGACGGACGCATCGGCAATGGCGGCGATGTTGATTGCCAAGCGCGTCGATGCGGCACCATTCTACTCCATCCATCAATACTATCAGAACAAGGCAGCCACGCAGGCCGGCGAGGAAATCGTAGCGCTGCCCTTCGTCTCCGCGGGCTTTGCGATCTATGCGTCATCGTTGATCGCCACCGATGAGACGATCAAGACCAATCCGGATCTCGTGAGGCGTTTCGTCGGTGCCGCTGTGAAGAGTTACGCGTGGGCGCGCGACAATCCGGTCGAGACCTGCAAGCTCCATGTGCAGAAAAATCCGGAAGTCCTGCAAGACGAATGCGAAGCGTCGCAGAAGGCCACCATGGGCTTCATCTTCAACGATCACCAGCGTGCAACAGGGCAGGGGCACTTCGCAAAAGATCGCCTGGCAGATACGTGGAAGGCCGTGGCCGAGAGCCTCAAACTCGATGCGTCGTGGAATCCGGCCCAGGCCATCGACGACAGTTTCGTCCCGTGATCTCGCTTGCCCGGGTCGGCAAGACCTTCAAGACCCGCCGCGGCGGCCATGTGCAGGCGCTGGACGACGTCACGATCTCCATAGGGCCGGGGGAGTTCGTTGCCATCGTCGGTGCCTCCGGCTGCGGCAAGTCGACGTTGCTGCGCATGGTGGCCGGATTGGTGCTGCCCGATATCGGGCATCTCACGCTCGACGGCAAACTGGTCACAGGGGCGACGAAAGGCACGGCGATGGTGTTCCAATCGCCGACCCTGCTGCCGTGGATGAATGTGGAGCGCAACGTTGCATTTCCATTGAGTCTGTCTGGCGGTGATGGGCCCGAAGCGCGCGAGCGCGCTCGCGTGCTGCTGCATTCGGCGGGTCTCGCGGGCTTCGAGCATCGGATGCCGCGAGAACTCTCTGGCGGTATGCAGCAACGCGTCGCGATCTGCCGCGGCCTTGTGCAACAGCCGCGCATCCTGCTCATGGATGAACCATTCGGCGCACTCGATGCTCTGACGCGCGAGGAGATGAGTCTGTCCCTGCTCGCGTTGTGGCAGGCAAATCCGATGGCGGTGCTGTTCGTGACTCATTCGATTTCCGAAGCCGTGCTGCTTGCGGATCGGGTCGTGGTGATGTCGCCGCGGCCGGGCCGTGTCGCGGAGATCGTGGAGGTCAATCTGCCTCGCCCGCGATCGTTCGACCAGGAAGCCAGCGCGGAATTCCACCGCTGCTCGAAACTGATCCGCGACCGGATCTATGGCGGAGCGGCCCATGCTCACTAATGCTGCAGACTGGGGCCGCCGCAACCTGCCGGTCATCGTGTCGACCCTGACATTCCTGCTCGGCTGGGAACTGCTCTGCCGAGGGTTTGGCATCAGGCCGTTCCTGTTGCCGTCGCCGAGCGCGATCTGGACAGCGATAGTACCGGTCTGGCCCAACATCGCCATGCATACGGTGACTACGCTGCGGACCGTTCTGCTCGGGCTCGCGGCTTCCATTGCGATCAGCCTGCCGCTTGCCATGCTGATTGCGAGCTCGCGCACGATGTCGGCGGCAATCTATCCACTGCTGGTGCTCACCCAGTCGGTGCCCAAGGTGGCACTGGCGCCGATTCTTCTGGTGGCACTCGGGGCCAACGAGTTTTCAAGGGTGATCATTGCCTTCCTCGTCGCGTTCTTCCCGCTCGTGGTGAGTTCTGTCGCGGGACTCTTGGCCGCGCCGCCCGAACTGATCGAACTCGGACGTTCGTGCCGCGCTACCCGTGTCCAGGAATTGCTGCGCATCCGTCTGCCATACGCTTTGCCTTTCGTGTTCGGCGGATTGCGCGTCGCGGCTGCCCTTTGCGTAGTGGGTGCCGTGGTGGCCGAATTCGTCGGCGCGGATTCCGGCCTCGGCTATCTGATCCAGACCTCGATGGCGTTCTTCCGCACACCGGTCGCGTTCGGCGCGGTGGTGATTCTCGCCATCATGGGCATCGCGCTGTTCCAACTGGTCGAGGTCATCGAGCGCCTGCTCGTGCCGTGGTCGAGCAATCTGGACAGCAACTCCAACGACAACAACTAGGTCAGGTGCAATGGCAAAGAACTATCCGGGATATGTACTGATCCGTGACGCTTTGATCTCCGACGCGGGGTCCCGCCGCGGCGTGAAGGGCGATATTCTGATCAAAGACGGGATCATTGCGGAAATGGGGCTTGATCTTGCCGCGCCAGACGGCGCGAACATCGTGGATGCCTCCGGCATGCTGGTTCATGCCGGCCTCGTCAACGCCCATACCCATGGCCATGGTGGCCTCGGCCGCGGGCAGGGCGATCGCTGGACGCTGGAGGTACTGCTGGCTGCCGCCCCGTGGATTAGCGGTAGCCGCTCGCTGCAGGACAAGAAGCTCACGACCCAGATCTGCGCTGCCGAAATGGTGCTGAAAGGCTGCACCGCGGCCTATGATCTGTACTACGAATATCCGGCACCGAGCATCGACGGCATGGATGCCGTCGCTGAGGCCTATGCGGAAGTCGGCATGCGTGCCGTCATCGCGCCGATGGTCGCGGATCACAGTTTCTACGAAGCCATTCCCGGACTGCGCGATGCGCTTCCGGAAGATCTTCAGCACCAGGTCGATCGGCTACGGCTGGGGCCGGGCGATCGGACTATTTCGGCCATCGGATCGATTCTCGAACGCTGGAAATGGTCTTCACATGACATCCGACCTGCGGTGGCGCCGACCATTCCGATCCATTGCAGCGACAGTTTCATGTGCGGCTGCGCCAAGCTGGCACGCGACCATGGCATTCCCCTGCAGAGCCATGTCGGCGAGAGCAAGGTGCAGGCGGTGGTCGGCAAGGAACGTTACGGTAAGACGCTGATTGCGCATCTCGACGAACTAGGCCTGATCAACGAACAATTCTCCGCGGCTCATGCGGTCTGGCTCGATGATGATGATTTTCGGCTGATGGCCGACCGTGGCGCCTCGCTGGCGCATAACGCTGGCAGCAACATGCGGCTGGGCAACGGCCTGTTCAGGATGCGCCGTGCGCTCGACCTCGGCGTCAATGTCGGCATCGGGACAGACGGTGCGAACTGCTCCGACAATCAAAACATGTATGAGGCGATGCGCTACGCATCGATGGCCTCCAAGGTACAAGGGCCCGACCCACGCAAATGGGCTGCGGTCGAGGAGATTTATTATGCTGCCACGGCCGGCTCGGCGCGGGCGCTCGGGCTGTCGCATACCGGCGTATTGGCGCCGGGCTACAAGGCCGACATCGTGTTCCTGGATCTCGGGGCGATCAACTGGATCCCGCACAACTGGAGCGTCAACCAACTGGTTCATACCGAAGATGCGACCTCGGTGCGCCACGTGATGATCGGCGGCAGCTTTGTGGTTCGCGACGGCCGCTTGCTGACGCTGGACATGGCCAGACTGGCACGGGAAGCGGAGGCCGCGCGAGATCGGCTCGAGATACTCAATGCGGAATGGCGTGGTCTGTTCGAGCGCCTGGAGCCTGTGGTGGCATCGTTCTGTCCGGGACTGGCAGCGCGTCCCTACCAGATCAATCGCTATCTATGCGACGAGGTCGAATGAATTTCTGCGGCGCGAAGCCTGTGGCTTCGCACCTGATGCACGGGTCACGTCTCAGCTCTTGACCATATTGATCGAAACGCCGCGAATTTCGCCCTTGGAGCTGATCGATACCGACTGCTTGTTGCCGCGGGTCGTCAGCGTGATGTTGGCGGCAAAACCCGCAGCCTCGACGAAGACGTCGATCTGGCCGCCGCCGGCCTTGCCGACCAGATTGCCGTAGACGTTGCGGCTGGCTTCGCTCCAGCTGCCCGAGACGTTGCTGCCCTGGCTGGTGACATTGCTGGAGAGGTCGAACTTGTAGCTGTCGCTGGCGCAGCGCAGCGTCTGCGCCAGGGCGCTGCCGCCGCCATCCACCTTGTACGTCGCCCGGCAGCGAATCCGCTCCGAGGAGCCGTCCGACATGGAGACCGTTCCGGTACCGCTCCAGGCCCCGTCGAAGCCGGCGAACGGTCCGGACTGGGCATGGCCTGCGGATACCGACAGCAGCAGGATCGCGCCAGCGCCAGCGGCCTTGAGGGCGTGCCCGAACCGCGTTGCAGAATGGAATGTCATGTAAGTTTTCCCAAAATAGCGCTGTGTAACCGAGTTATGCCGCGCCTCATCGAAGCTTAAGTGTCGCTGCACATCTTTAGGTTCAATAGAGCGATCATAATTGGACGATTGTAAAAGTAACATGTCACCGCCCACAAGCGCGAAGGTTCCCGGAGCGGAACGGGTGGAGGTCATGCGCGTCTGAACAATTGTCCTAAAACCTTATCTTGTCCTGGGGGGCATCGGCCGGCCCTGCAGCCAGTGCGGCCATGTGCGCAAGTTTTCGCCGCATTTATTCGTGTCTGTGGGGCGGGAATGTTCTGTGTCCTGATTGCATCCATCGCCGCGAATTCGCCGATGTGCCTGAAGATAAAGCCTTCCCGGCGATGCGAATGTTTCAGTTTATGCTATGCACCACACGGGCTGTGAATCTCGCCACCATACTGAAGGAAGACAATGCGTAAATTTCTCCTGGTACTGTCCGTGCTTTCCGCATCTGCCTCGACCGGTGCATTGGCCCAGCAAAACCAGCCCCGCAGCGGCACCGACGCGGAGCAGAAGGCCTGTACCCGCGACGTGCAGAAGCTCTGCCGCGCCGTCATGGATCAGGGCGACCTCGTTGTTCTGTCCTGCCTGAAGGAAAACCGCCCCAAGATCAGCAAGGCCTGCAACGACGTGCTGGTCAGCCACGGCCAATAACCCCGCCCTAATGCGAGATTCCGGGCTCGTGGCGCCGTTTTGGTCTCGCCGCGAGCCCGCCAAGACGTGATCCGGCCCGGCACTGGCTGCGGCCGAAAGTGGCATATTGGCATTGGTCTCACGGGCCAATTTGCCCTATATGGGGGCTCGCGGCCGACCCCGCCTGCCGGTATTACCGGACCTTGGCGGCCCCCGAGCCACCCTGTTCAAATCCAACGTAGCCAGTTCTGGATGACCCCTGCGAGCGAACTGCGATCCGGCAAGACCGATCGTGACGAGAATTTTCCTGTCGCGTCGTGGATTATCCATCCGCGCCACCGGGCGCTGATTCTTGCCTTCTATAATTTCGTCCGGACCGCAGACGACATTGCCGATCACGCCCTGCTCGATGCGCCGGCGAAACTGGCCCTGCTCGACGAGCTGGAGGCCGACCTGCTCTGTCAGGGTGACGGCCAGGCCGAAGCCGTCGTTCTGCGCGAGGCGCTCCAGATGCGCGAGATGCCCCCGCGTCATGCGCTCGACGTCCTGACAGCTTTTCGGATGGACGTGACCAAGCTGCGCTACGCCGACTGGGATGAGCTCATTCATTATTGTTCGTTCTCGGCGATGCCGGTTGGACGTTTCATGCTCGACGTGCACGGCGAAAGCAAAGCCACCTGGCCGGCGTCGGATGCGCTGTGCGCGGCCTTGCAGATCAACAATCACCTGCAGGATTGCGGCAACGACTATCGCGATCTCGATCGGGTCTACATTCCGCAGGACACGCTGGACCGGCACGGGGCCTCGGTGGAAGATCTCAAGCAGGCGAAGGCGTCGCCGGCGCTGCTGGCCTGTATTCGCGAGCTGGTCGCCAAGACCGAGACCCTGATGCATGAGAGCGAGACACTGACGGTCCATATCGCCGACGTCCGGCTGGGTTGTGATGTGGCCATCATCGAGACTTTTGCCTGGCAGATCCTGAAGATGCTGAAGACGCGCGATCCGCTCAGCGAGAAGGTTCACCTCTCCAAGGCCAGCATGGCTGGCTACGCGCTGGCCGGCATTGCCGGCGGGCTGTGGCGCCGCGCGACCACCAGCGCGCCGATGCCTCGTTCGACGACGCCGGGCGCATGAACCAGATGACAAGCCAGGTGAATAATAGCGAATCTCAGAGCGAGGTTCAGGGCGTTGCTGCCGGTAGCTCGTTCTATGCCGCGATGCGCATTCTGCCGCGTGCCCAGCGCGATGCGATGTTCCAGATCTACAGCTTCTGCCGTCAGGTCGACGATATCGCGGATTCCGATGGTCCGCGCGACGTCAGGCTCGCTGACATGCAGCAGTGGCGCGCAGATATCGATGCGCTCTATGCAGGCAATCCGCCAGCGCGTGTGCGCGACTATGCCGGGCCAATCAAGCAATTCGGCATGCGCAAGGAGGATTTCATCGCCGTCATCGACGGCATGGAGATGGATATCCCCGCAGATATTCGCGCGCCCGATGACGCAACGCTCGATCTGTATTGCGATCGTGTTGCCAGTGCCGTCGGCCGCCTGTCGGTGAAGGTGTTCGGCATGCCGGACGAAGATGGCATTCTGCTTGCGCATCATCTCGGCCGTGCGCTGCAGATCACCAATATCCTGCGCGATATCGACGAAGACGCCGGTATCGGTCGTCTCTATCTGCCGCGTGAGCTGCTCTATCACGCCGGCATCACGTCGAGCGATCCCGACGTGGTGCGCGCCAGCCCGGCATTGCCGAAGGTCTGTGTGCCGCTGGTGAAGCGGGCGCAGGCGCATTTCGAAAAATCCGACGAGATCATGGCGCGTAACAAGCGCCGCGTGGTGCGCGCGCCGCGGATCATGTCGAAATATTATCACGCCATCCTGGAATTGCTGGTGGCGCGCGGCTTTGCTTTGCCGCGCGACCCCGTTCGTCTCGGCAAGGCCTCCAAGATAGCGATCCTGCTGCGATACGCGATCATCTGATGCAAAAGACCGCTCATATCATTGGTGCCGGCGTTTCCGGCCTGTCGGCCGCCGTGCGTCTCGTCAATGCCGGCTTCAAGGTCCACGTCCATGAGGCGACGCAGCAGGCCGGCGGCCGCTGCCGGTCGTATTTCGACGCGCAGACACAGCTCCAGATCGACAACGGCAACCATCTGGTTCTGTCGGGCAATAGCCATGTCGTCGCTTATGCAAAGTCGATCGGCACTGAAGCAGGGCTGGTTGGTCCGCAGCGGGCGCAATTTGCATTTGCCGATGCCAAGACTGGCAAGCGCTGGCAGCTCGATCTCGGCGACGGCAAGATCCCGACATGGTTGTTCGACAAGACGCGCCGCGTCCCGGACACATCAGTCGCCGATTATCTCGCGCTGTCGCCGCTGATCTGGTCATCGAATAGTCGCCTGGTCGGCGATGCCATTCGCTGTGAAGGCGTCCTCTACGATCGTCTGGTACAGCCACTGTTGCTGGCCGCGCTCAATGTCGATCCGCCGGAAGGTTCGGCTGGTCTGGCCGGCGCCATCGTGCGCGAAACGCTGCTGGCAGGCGGCCAGGCGTGCCGCCCGCTGATCGCGCGCGCTGGTCTTAGCGATGTTCTGGTCGAGCCTGCGATCGAATTGCTGCGTGCCAAGGGCGCCGGCGTTCATTTTGGCCATGAGCTGCGCGGTTACACCATGAGTGGTGATCGCGTCACCGAGCTGAAGTTTGGCGCTGAAGACGTCATCAGGCTTAGCGCGGACGACGTCGTGGTGATGGCTGTTCCGCCATGGGCCGCGAAGTCGCTATTGCCAGGTGTGAAGACGCCGACCGAATTCCGCGCGATCGTGAATGCGCATTTCAATTATGTTCCGCCAGCAGGCCACGCGCCGCTGATTGGCGTTGTCGGCGGTGTGGTGGAATGGCTGTTTGCTTTCCACAATCGCCTGTCGATCACGATCAGCAATGGCGATCGTTTCGTGAACACACCGCGCGAACAGTTTGCGCAACAGATCTGGGACGAGATCTGCAAGATTTCGAATATCCAGGCGCCGCTGCCGGCGTGGCAGATCGTGCGCGAGCGCCGTGCTACTTTTGCGGCTACGCCTGCCCAAGATGCCCTGCGTCCGGGCACGCGCACCGATTTCAAGAACCTGTTTCTTGCAGGCGATTGGACCGATACCGGTCTGCCGGCGACTATTGAGGGATCGGTGCGGTCGGGTGACCGCGCGGCCGATCTCGTTCTGGCGATGCGCTGACCGTTGCGCAGCCAGACGATCATTTACGACGAGTACGGAGATATGGCGAGCGAGATGCATTCGGTCAGTCCAGAGATCACAATTCAGAACGCGGCGCTCGAGACGAGCATCGCTTCGGCGAAGCAGGGCCTGCTGAAGTTCCGGCAGCCTGACGGCCATTGGGTATTTGAGCTCGAAGCCGACGGCACGATCCCGTCAGAATACGTGTTGTTGCGGCACTACCTCGGCGAGCCCGTCGATGCCGAGCTTGAAGGCAAGATCGCCAACTATCTGCGCCGCACCCAGGGCAAGCATGGCGGCTGGGCGCTGGTGCAGGACGGCGACTTCGACATGAGCGCCAGCGTGAAAGTGTATTTCGCGCTGAAGATGATCGGCGATTCGATCGACGCGCCGCATATGGTCCGCGCCCGCGAAGCGATCCGCTCGCGCGGCGGCGCCGTCAACGTCAACGTCTTCACACGCTTCCTGCTGGCGATGTTCGGCATCCTCTCGTGGCGCGCCACTCCGGTGCTGCCGGTTGAGATCATGCTGCTGCCGATGTGGTTTCCGTTCCACCTCAACAAGATGTCCTACTGGGCGCGCACCACGATCGTGCCGCTCATGGTGCTCGCAGCGCTGAAGCCGCGCGCGCAGAACAAGAAGGGCGTCGGTATCGACGAGCTGTTCCTGGAAGATCCATCCAGGATCGGTGGCATTAAACGCGCGCCGCATCAGAGCCGCGCGATGTTCGCCTTCTTCACCGGTATCGATATTCTGCTCCGCGCCGCCGAACCGTATTTCCCAAAGAAACTCCGCGCCCATTCGATCGCGAAAGCCGTCGAGTTCTGCGAGGAGCGCCTGAACGGCGAAGACGGTCTCGGCGCGATCTATCCGCCGATGGCCAATATGGTCATGATGTATGAAGTGCTCGGCTTCCCCGCCGACTATCCGCCCCGCGCCATCCAGCGGCGCGGTATCGACAAGCTTCTGATTGTCGGTGAGGTCGAAGCCTATTGCCAGCCTTGCGTATCGCCAGTGTGGGACACCGCGCTGACCGCGCATGCGATGCTGGAGACCGGCGGCGATGAAGCGTTCGGTCCGGCGAAAGAAGGGCTCGACTGGCTGGCGACGAAGCAGGTGCTCGACGTGAAGGGCGACTGGGCGGTGAAGCGGCCGGACCTGCGTCCGGGCGGCTGGGCGTTCCAGTACAACAACGCCTATTACCCGGATCTCGACGACACAGCTGTGGTGATGATGGCGATGGACCGCGCACGCCGTCAGACCGGTGGCAAGGAATACGACGTTGCGCTCGATCGCGGCCGGGAGTGGATCCTGGGCATGCAGAGCAGCGACGGCGGCTTCGCGGCGTTCGAGGTCGACAATCTCGAATATTACCTCAACAACATCCCGTTTTCGGACCATGGCGCACTGCTCGATCCGCCGACGGAGGACGTCACCGCGCGCTGCGTCTCGATGCTGGCGCAGCTTGGTGACACCGTCGAAACCTCAAAGCCGCTGGCAGACGGTGTGGAATATCTGCGCCGTACCCAGCTCGCGGAGGGCTCCTGGTATGGCCGCTGGGGCCTGAACTACATCTACGGCACCTGGTCGGTGCTGTGCGCTCTCAATGCTGTTGGCATCGACCACCAGGATCCGGCGTTCCGCAAGGCGGTGGGCTGGCTGCTCTCGATCCAGAACGAGGACGGCGGCTGGGGCGAAGATGCGGTCAGCTACCGACTCGACTACAAGGGATTCGAGGCGGCCCCGAGTACGTCGTCGCAAACGGCATGGGCTTTGCTTGCCCTGATGGCGGCAGGCGAGGTCGATCATCCGGCTGTCGCCCGTGGAACGCGGTACCTGATGGACACACAGACGGAAAAAGGACTCTGGGACGAGGCCCGTTACACGGCTACCGGCTTCCCCCGCGTGTTTTATCTGCGTTATCATGGCTACTCGAAATTCTTCCCGCTCTGGGCGTTGGCGCGGTTCCGGAATTTGAAGAGCACCAACAGCAAGACGGTAGGGGTTGGGATGTGATTTTGGGCGATGGGGGCATTTCGACCGCGGGCGATACAACCGACCCGCGGCCGGTATTGATCGTCACGGGGCTGGTCCAGGAAGCGAAGATCGCTGCCGGGCCGGGAATGACCGTGATTTGCAGTTCAAGTGACCCTGTCCAGCTCCGCAGCCTGCTGGCTGACTTCGACCCCGCCACCATCCGCGGCGTCATCAGCTTCGGCGTCGCCGGCGGTCTCGATCCCGATCTCAAATCAGGCGCTGTCGTTGTGGCCACGGAAGTGGTGGCCGGCAACAGCCGTTGGTCAGCGTCTGAAGTCCTTAGCGACGAACTGATCGCCGGTGCCGGCGTCGGCCGCCAGAAGGTGTTTCGTGGTGGTCTGGTTGGTGTCGAGAAGGTCGTGACGGGGCAGGCCGGCAAGGCCGCGCTGCGCTCGGAATTCGGCGCCGCTGCCGTCGATATGGAAAGCCACATCGCCGCGGAATTTGCCGCCATGGCCGGACTGCCGTTCGCCGCACTGCGCGTCGTCAGCGATCCCGCCCATCGCGCCCTGCCGGAAATCGCCACCACTGCGATCAAACCCAATGGTGATGTCGATCTGCGCAAGGTGCTGCGCGGCATCGCCCGCAATCCGCTGGTGATTCGGGCGCTGGTTTCGACCGGGCGCGACTTCAATCGCGCGCTACGCAGCCTGCGCGACTGCCGCAGCTATTTGCTCGGGCACACGAACCTCGTTTCCGCGGACGTCTGAGCGCTGCTCTGGCGGTGTTTGCTGGGCGTCTCGCGAATTCAATCTTTCAAAGAAAAAGGGCGCGATCTGCATCGCGCCCTTTTTTATATTCAGCTTGGAATCGCTCAGGCGGCGGTCGAAGCCTTCTGGGCCTTTTCCTCGGCCTTTGCGGCAGCGGCGACAGCTTCTTCCTTGCGAATGTCCGACAGGCGCTTCTGCACTTCCGACGAGAACACGTACTGTGCCGGACGCTGCTTGGTAAGGTCGATTTCCGGCGCCATCGGGCCCGACGTTTTCACGCCGCGCATCGCCACCCACATGGCCTTGAATGGGTTGCTGATCGCTGCATCCGCGGCAGTCGGCTCGTAGCCGCAATGGGCCATACAGTCGGCGCACTTTTCGTACTTGCCGGTGCCGTAGGTGTCCCAATCGGTGGTGTCCATCAGTTCCTTGAAGGTCTTGGTGTAGCCTTCACCGAGCAGGTAGCAGGGCTTCTGCCAGCCGAAGATGTTGCGCGCGGGCATGCCCCACGGCTTGCACTCGTATTCCTGGTTGCCGGCGAGGAAGTCCAGGAACAGGCCAGAATGCATGATGTTCCACTTCTTGCCCTTGCCGAGCGCAAAGACGTCGCGGAACAGCTTCTTGGTCTTGGTGCGGTTCAGGAAGTGCTCCTGATCCGGTGCACGCTCATAGGCATAGCCGGGCGACATCGAGACGCCGACGCCGAGCTCCACGGTGAAGTCGAGGAACTTGGCAATGTCCTCGGCCGCATGGCCGTCGAAGATGGTCGCGTTGACGTTGACGGCGAAGCCGCGCGCCTTGGCAGCCTTGATCGCGGACACGGCGCGGTCGAACACGCCTTCCTGCGACACGGCCTTGTCGTGATGATCCTTGAGGCCGTCGAGATGCACCGAGAAGAACAGGTAGGGCGACGGCGTGAACAGGTCGAGCTTCTTCTCAAGCAGCAGCGCGTTGGTGCAGAGCGAGACGAACTTCTTGCGCTCGACCAGGCCACGCACGATCTCACCGATTTCCTTGTGGATCAGCGGCTCGCCGCCCGGGATCGCAACCATCGGCGCGCCGCACTCGTCCGCAGCGTCCCAGCATTCCTGCGCCGACATGCGGCGATTGAGGATAGCGTTCGGATAGTCGATCTTGCCACAGCCGACACAGGCCAGGTTGCAGCGGAAAAGTGGCTCCAGCATCAGCACCAGCGGATAGCGCTTCTGGCCAGTCAGCTTCTTCTTCAACAGATAGGAGCCGATCTTCATTTCTTTAAAAAACGGAATGGCCATTTCGAATTTTCTCTCTGCGCATCACATCGTGACGAAGGTGGATCGAACCGCGGTCAGTTCGGCGGGTAGCTTGAATTCGATATTCTCTTCACGTCCGGGCAACACCGACACCGCAACCGGTCCGATCCGCCGTAAGGTCTCGATCACGTCATCTACAAGCACTTCTGGCGCGGATGCGCCAGCCGTGATGCCTACGGCACGCGCATCCTTCAACCAGGCGGGGTTGAGTTCGCTGCCATCGGCAATGAGGTAACTTGCGACACCGACTTCAGTGCCGATTTCGCGCAACCGGTTCGAGTTGGAACTGTTGGTCGCCCCGACGACCAGGATGACGTCTACAAGTTTACTGAGGTCTCTTACCGCAGATTGGCGATTTTGTGTTGCATAGCAGATATCGCGGGTATCGGGGCCCTCAATGTCACTGAAACGCTGTTCCAGGGCCAAAATGATGTCCTTGGTGTCATCCACGCTGAGGGTCGTCTGGGTGATATAGGCGACCGGTTCCTGCGGTGGCAGTGTCAGTGCCTTGACGTCCTCAACGCTCTGAACAAGGTAAACCGGGCCGGGTACCTGTCCCATGGTACCGTCGACCTCCGGATGGCCTGCGTGGCCGATCAGGATGACCTTACGGCCCTTGGACATGTACCGCTTGCCCTGGTTGTGGACCTTAGTGACAAGCGGGCAAGTTGCATCCAAAACAGGCAGGCCACGGGTAGCCGCTTCTTCCTCGACGCTCCGGGCGACGCCATGGGCGCTGAAGACGGTCATGGCATTCGGAGGCACTTCGGAGAGTTCTTCCACGAAAATGGCGCCCTTGGCCTTCAGACTCTCGACCACGTATTTGTTATGGACGATCTCATGGCGGACATAGACCGGCGCCCCGTAGCGCTCGAGAGCACGCTCTACGATCTCGATGGCACGCACGACGCCCGCGCAGAAGCCGCGCGGCTGAGCCAGAAAGATTTCAAGGGGACGACGATCAAGCACGTGGTACAAAGTCCATAATCGATTCCGGTATAATCCTTAATTCTGTACCACAATCAGGCACATATCCAGCCCAGCTGGATATTTGAGCCGTTCTGTGTGACAAAAATCACTCAGTATGCAATCACGAACCGAAAACGTGGTTTGCGACGACTGGTCGGGTTGCGGTAATATCTTGCGGTTGCGCCACAAGAACCTGAAAACTCTCACTTGTTCGTCACTTTACGGCGCGACGAGGCGTCGCTAACACGGCCGTTGCTACGGTGATCAGCACGTTTTATGCCATCCCATCACATTGCTGAAAGCAAAGCGCATCCAATGCGAAAGTAATGGTTTGCGGAACCCTCCCTCGTGAACCGCATTCTTTGCGAGCCTCGCCCAAATAGAAAGAAAAAGCGTGCTGACAAGAGTTGTCGTCTCGATCGTGAACTTCTGCACCCGGTTTGCCCTGCCGGTGGTGCTCGTTTGTGTGCTTCTTTCGATTGGCGCGAGCTATTACACGGCGAAGAATTTCTCGATCAATACAGACATCAACAAGCTGATCTCGCCCAATCTCGATTGGCGTCAGCGCGACATCGCCTTCGACAAGGCCTTCGACCAGGAGCGCCTGATCATCGCGGTGGTTGAGGCGCCCACGCCTGAATTCGCCAATGCCGCAGCTAATGCGATGGAAGCGAAGCTGGTCACCAACAAGACGGATTTCGACTCGGTTCGCCGATTGGATGGCGGAGCGTTCTTCGAGAAAAACGGCTTGCTGTTCCTGCCGACCAAGGAAGTTGCGCAACTGACGGGCCAGTTCCAGCAAGCTGCTCCGCTGATCGAAATCATGGCCGGCGATCCAAGCCTGCGCGGTCTCACCGGCGCGCTGGAGACCGGCCTCACCGGCATTCGTCGGGGGCAGCTTCAGCTCGACGCCGCAGCGCCGACCTTCAACGCCGTCTCGCAGACAATCGAAGACGTGCTGAAAAACGGCAAGGGCACCTTCTCATGGCGCGGGCTGGTCAGCGACAAGCCTCTGACGGATGGCGACAAGCGCGGTTTCATCGAAATCAAGCCTATCCTCGACTTCAACGCGCTTGAGCCCGGCAAGACCGCGACAGATGCGATCCGGCAGGCTGCCATCGACCTGAACATCGCTGGCGAATACGGCGCACGCGTGCGGTTGACCGGCCCGGTCCCCATCGCAAACGAGGAATTCTCCACTGTGCAGGATGGAGCCATCGTCAACGGGATCGGTACGGTTTTGATCGTGCTGGTCATCCTCTGGATGGCGCTGCACTCGGCCAAGATCATCGTTTCCGTGTTCGCAACTCTGTTCGTCGGCCTCGTCACAACGACCGCCGTCGGTCTTATGATGGTTGGCTCGCTGAATCTGCTGTCGATTGCATTTGCCGTGTTGTTCGTCGGCCTCGGCGTCGACTTCGGCATTCAGTTCAGCGTGCGTTACCGCTCCGAGCGCTACAAGAATGACAACCTGCCGCTGGCTTTGACGAAGGCCGCCGAATATTGCGCCGTGCCCCTGTCGCTCGCCGCTTTCGCAACGGCTGCCGGTTTTCTGTCGTTCCTTCCGACCGATTACAAAGGCGTGTCCGAACTCGGCAAGATCGCCGGCGCCGGCATGATGATCGCGTTCCTGACCAGCATCACCGTTCTGCCGGCATTGCTCGACCTCTTGAATCCCGCGGGCGAAAAGGAGCCCGTCGGTTATGCGTTCCTGGCGCCTGTCGACCGTTTCCTGGAAGAGAAGCGTTTCTGGATTATAGGCATCACACTGGCGCTCACGATCGCCGGTCTGCCGTTGCTCTACTTCCTGAAGTTCGACTTCAATCCGATCAACCTGCGCAATCCGAACGTCGAGTCGATCGCGACCTTCCTCGATCTGCGCAAGGATCCGAACACCGGCGCCAATGCCGTCAATATCATGGCGCCGAACGAGGCCGCTGCGAAGCAGGTCGAAGAACGTCTCTCGAAGGTCCCGGAAGTCGCTCGTACGATTTCGCTGGATAGCTTCGTGCCGGAGGATCAGCCCGCCAAGCTGAAGGCGATCCAGGAGGGCGCGAAGATACTCGAGCCGGCTTTGAATCCCGAGTCGATCGACAAGGCGCCGACCGATGCGGAAAACGTCACGTCTCTGAAGGATTCGGCGGCGAGCCTGCGCAAACTTGCGGGAACGCAGACCAGTCCCGGCGCCGTCGCCGCCAAGCGTCTGGCGGATGCATTGGCCAAGACCGCTGATGCCAGCCAGCCTGTGCGCGATCAGGTGCAGGCGACCTTTGTGGTGCCGCTCAAGCTCGCGCTGGGGCAATTGCGTAATCTGATGCAGGCGAGCCCGATCAGTTTGCAGACCTTGCCGCCCGAACTGGTGAATTCGTGGAAGACCAAGGATGGCCAGATCCGCGTCGAGGCGCAGCCCAACGGCGATCCGAATGATAACGACACGTTGCGCAAGTTCGCCGACGCCGTGCTGAAGTCCGAGCCGCTTGCCGTCGGTGGTCCAATCTCGATCCTGAAGTCGGGCGACACCATTGTGACCGCCTTCATTCATGCGGGCATCTGGGCGCTGCTTTCGATCTCGTTGTTGCTGTGGCTGGCTTTGCGGCGCATCAGCGACGTGCTGCTGACTATCGTTCCCTTGCTAGTGGCGGGAACGGTCACGCTGGAGATCTGTGTGTTGATCGGCTTGCCGCTGAACTTCGCCAACATCATCGCGCTGCCGCTGCTGCTCGGCGTCGGCGTGGCGTTCAAGATCTACTATGTGACGGCCTGGCGGGCAGGCTACAGGAACTTGCTGCAGTCATCGCTGACACGCGCGATTTTCTTCAGCGCGCTGACGACTGCCACGGCGTTCGGCAGCCTGTGGCTGTCGAACCATCCGGGCACCGCGAGCATGGGTAAACTGCTCGCGATGTCCTTTGTCGTGACGCTGGCGGCCGTGCTGCTCTTCCAGCCGGCTCTTATGGGTAAGCCGCGCGAGACTAGTGAGTGACCTTGTTGATTTCGGGCAGCAGGCAGATATCGCCGATATCGGCCGGCTGTCCCGGCACCGGCGCTGCAGCGGTTTTCTGACCTGCAGGAGCAGCGGCCTTGGGAGCGCCGGCAGCGGGAGCCGGTGCAGCCTTGGGTGCAGCAGCAGCTGTCGGAGTAGCCGCTGGGGCCATCTTGCCGCCGGTGGCGGCGCCTGCCTTGGGCAGGGCGCCCTTGGCGGTGAGATTCGAGGGGCTCGATGGAATCGACGGGCCTACGCGCGTCCAGGTCTGACCGCCGCACAGGAAACCAAGGACGCATCCTTCGATTTCAAGTTCGTCAGCAGTATCACCAAGCTTGATCGTCGATTTATAGAATTTTCCGTCCTTGGCATTGTAGACCTGACCCGCCCATTTGTCGTTTGCGGCATTCTTTTTCATGTCCAGCAATGTCACGATGCCCAGAGTGGGGCGCGCCTTCTTGGTGGCATCGGGATTGTTCTTGTCGATCCCGCCGGGGGTCTTTTCCCAGGCTACGGCCCCCCACATGCTGCCACCGCATTCAGCAACACGAATATGCGCGACGCCGTCCTCGACCTTCCAATCGCCGGTCGGATCAGCTGCAAATGCGGGAGCCAGCCCTGCCGAAAACAAGCCTGCCGAAAAAAGGATTCCGCAATATGTAAGAGTACGCGTAGTAATGCGTGGGCGCTGCAACATGTTTAGACCTATGCTTAAGTAGCGGTTCTCGGCGAAGTCAAATCGCCGCATTTACGGTTTTCAGTTGACGAAGCGACCATCAACCGACGTATGTAACTCATGGTATATCCGAATCTAGACGTTTCCGAGATGTTTGTTGAACGGGAGGCGCAGCGTAGCTCGATGCATACGCGCCATCTTAATGAACAGCTCGTTCGAGTCCTCAAGACCATCGGATATGACGTTGGCTTTCAGCGAGGCATCGGCCAGTATTTGTTCGACCGGGACGGCGCCCGTTATCTCGATCTACTGAGCGGATTTGGCGTTTTTGCGATTGGCCGGAACCATCCGGTGATGCGGAATGCGCTCAAAAGCGTGCTCGACGCCGACATGCCCAATTTGGTGCAAATGGATGTTTCCACACTCGCAGGTATCCTCTCAGAGAAGCTGCTAGAAAACGTCCCCTATATGGACAAGGTGTTTTTCGCGAACTCGGGCGCGGAAACCGTCGAGGCGGCGATCAAATTTGCTCGCAATGCGACCGGCCGCGATGGGATCGTATATTGCGATCACGCCTATCACGGACTGACCTATGGCGCGCTGTCGCTGACCGACGACACCAATTTCCGCACCGGCTTCGGCCCGCTGCTCTCGGGCTGCACCACGGTGCCATTCAACGACCTCGAAGCGCTGGAGAAGGCGCTGTCGTCCAAGCAGGTTGCCGGCTTCATCGTCGAACCGATCCAGGGCAAAGGCGTCAACCTGCCCACCGACGAATTCCTGTCGGGCGCCGCTGCGCTGTGCCGCAAATACGGCACGCTATTCATCGCCGATGAAATCCAGACCGGCCTCGGACGCACCGGAAAATTTCTGGCGATCGAGCACTGGAATGTCGAACCCGACATGATCCTTCTCGCAAAGGCCTTGTCGGGAGGTCATGTTCCTGTTGGCGCGCTGCTGACGCGAAAAAGCATCTTCGACAAGATATTCAACCGGATGGATCGCTCGCTGGTCCATGGTTCGACCTTCGGCAAGAACGATCTGGCGATGGCCGCCGGCATTGCCACGCTGGAGATCATGAAGCACGAGAAGCTGGTCGAGAACGCGGCCAAGCGCGGTGCCGAATTGCGGCTCGCTCTGCAGAATATGATTCCCGAATTCGAGCTTCTGAAAGAAGTACGCGGTAAGGGCCTGATGATCGGTGTCGAATTCGGCCCGCCGAAGTCGCTGCGCCTCAAGGCATCGTGGAACATCCTGGAGTCGGCCAGCAAAGGCCTGTTCTGCCAGTTGATCACCGTGCCGCTGTTCAAGGAGCAGAAGATCCTGACCCAGGTCTCCGGCCACGGCAGTCACACGATCAAGCTACTGCCGCCGCTGGTGGTCACCGAGGACGACGGAAAGTGGATCGAGAACTCGTTCCGTACGGTGATCGCCGACAGCCATAAGGTTCCTGGTGCGATCTGGTCGCTCGGCAAGACGCTGGTCGACAACGCCGTGCGGAAGTCAGCCTAGGTTTCAGCTCGCTCCCGTTGCAAGTTCGACCTTGCTGCCGAAATCAGCAAGTTCATCGGCGTTCAAATCGCTGACTGCCCAGTAGGTCAGGCCGCGCTCGCTCCAGTGGCGAATGTTGAAGCCCTGAACGGTTTCGATCCTGGCTACGCGTGATTCCGCATTTGTCGTCTGTGCAACGAACAGATTGATCACATGGGTGCGCCGCCGGTAGACGATGGCACCGATCGTTCGTCCATTGACATAATCAAGCCGCCCGCCGATGAGCGTGAAACCTTGCGCGGTGAGATCGACAACCGGCGGCGCCACGTCAAGCCGACCGTTGAACCAGGGCTTCACCGTGTGCTGATCGGTGGAGAGCACATCGGTGAGGTGCCCGGCCTGCAGCGCGCGCAGATGCGCCGACACCACCTCCGAAAGAATGCGCTGCTCGTCTTCATGGCGAAGTACGACGACGACGAGGCCGGTCGCAGCTACAGCGGACAACACCGATCCCATCGCGAAGCCTTTCAGCACGGCGCGACGATTTGGCGTGTGAGCCTTGGGGAGCGCCGCCTCGATGCGCTGGCGTAGCTGTGGAGGCGCCGTAAAATGCAGATCGCTGGCGGCCATTGCGGATCGCATGTCGCGATAGGTGTTCAGTTGAGCAGCGCAGCGTTGGCACGTGGCAATGTGCGCCTCGACCTCACGGACATGCCCGGCGTCGAGCTCGTCATCGAGCAATGCGTGAAGAAGAATCTCGGCCTCGTCGCAGGTCATTTGTGTGGCTCCTCTTCAGCCATCCATGCGATCCGGAGCATCGCGCGTGCGCGGGCGAGGCGTGACATCACGGTGCCGATGGGCGCGCCGACGATGTCGGAAATCTCCCGGTAAGATAGGTTTTGCATTTCTCGCAGCACGAGGATTTCCCTGAATGGTTCGGCAAGCGCGCTTACGAGACGCTGGATCGTCGTGGCATCGCGATGTCGGAGCAATTCCGCCTCCGGTGAAGCTTGTGCCTCATGCCAGAGCGGCGCGGCTTCCTGCGACTCTGCCTCGGCGATCGCGGTTGGTGAGGTCATGCGACGGGCGAACTCCGCATGGCAGATATTGCGCAGGATGGCGAACAGCCATGGTTTGATTGCAGGGCCACGATAGCTGTTGAAATGTTTCAGTGCGCGCAGATAGCATTCCTGGACGGCGTCTTCGGCGGCGTCAGCATCGCGCAGCAGATAGCGGGCCAGCGTATAGACGTCGTCGAGGCATGGCAGCGCGGCGTCGCGAAAACGGCGCGTCCTTTCGCCATCGTCGTCAGCTCTGTGCGCTGGCATCGACTTGTCCTTGCCGGCCGATGCCCGGCTGCCGGGTTTCCAGAGGCCGGGCATCGTTGTGATGCCTTGGTTTTGGCGGTTACTCAACCTTGATCATCCCCGTCATATGCGGATGCAGTGAGCAAAAATACGCGTAGTCACCTGGTGACGTGAACGTGAAGGAATAGCTGTCGTCAGTGTCGAGTGTTTTCGACCTGAATTTGCCGGCTGAGACCACGGCGTGCGGGATGTCGTCTCGGTTCTTCCAGGTGACGGTCGTGCCGATTTTGATGGTGAGCTGCGCCGGCTCGAAGGTGAAGTTGTCGATCATCACCGCGAGGTCTTCGCAGCGCGCCGCTGTCATGCAAGCGGTCATGACGGCAAGAACGGCGACACGCATGCAGATGTTGCGTAAGGCGACGGATATCATGTTGCGATGCCCTCAGCCTTGCAACGGGGTATCGATGATGGCGAGGCGTTCATCGCCCGGTTTGAAGATGATGCTGGCGATGCCCAGCAGGCCGCGTAATTTGTCGTCGGCCACCCTCATGGGGCCGGGTGAGGGCGCTGTCCCCGGTGCCGGTTGTGGAAACGCAGTAGAGCGTGCGGTGTGGAACGTGACGTTGCCTTCCACTTTCTGCATCACCTGATGGATATGGCCGTTCAGCACCGTGACCGAGCCGAAGCCCTTGAGGTAGTCCAGCGCGCGCGCGCCGTCTTCGGTGCCCCATCCCCAGGTCGGATAGACCGTCCAGAGCGGAATGTGCGCAAACACCACGATAGGTGTCGATTTAGATCGGCCGCGAAGATCGTCTTCCAGCCACGCGAGTTGTTGGGCGCCGAGGTTTCCAAGTCCGCCGGCTTTGAGATCGACGACGTTCACGAGCCCGATGAAGTGCACGCCGCTCGCATCGAAGGAATACCAGCCGGAGCCCTTGGTCCCGCGTCCGTAGCGCTCGCGGTAGAGCTTGACCTCTTCGTCGATGAAATCATGCTCGCCGGGGACGTAATGCACATCGAGCCGCGCCTGCGAGATGATGCGGTCGGCATCGTCGAATTCGGAGGCCTTGGAGAGGTGGCTGATATCGCCGGTATGGATCATGAACGACGGCTTCACCGGCATGGCTTTGATCCGGCCGATGGCTTCCTCGAGCGTGCCGATGGCATTGGGATTGGCGGGCTTGTCGAAGCCGATATGGCTGTCACTGATCTGCAGGAACGTCAGGCCGGTGGGCTCTGCCGCTTGTGCCGAATCAATCAGCCCGAGGGCGTGCGGAACGCCGCCGGCGATGCTCCAGAGCACACCGGTGCCGGCCCACGTCATGCATTCCAATACCTTTCGACGGCTCAGTCTCGGGTCGTCCTGGGAATGATCGTGATCGAATGCACTCATCGCCAATCTCCATCGCCCTGGATTGGGCTATGGGGACTGGATCGGAGATGGCGGATGTTTATTCCCGCGAAATGAGGTTATCGCGAATCCGTGATGATCATCGACGCGCCTTTTTCCGCGATCATTGCGGTTGGCGTGTTGGTATTGCCCGATGTAATCGTCGGCATCACCGAGGCGTCCACGACGCGCAATCCGGAGATCCCGTAAAAGCGCAGCCGCTCGTCCACCACGGCCATCGGGTCCGAGGCTGTGCCCATCTTCGCGGTCCCGACAGGATGGAAGATGGTGGTGCCGATATCGCCGGCGGCCTTGGCCAGGGACGCCGCATCGTCGCCAACCGATGGCCCCGGCAGATATTCTTCGGGATGATAGGCGGCGAGCGCCTGCTGCTTCATCAACCTGCGTGTCACGCGGATCGCATCGGCAGCAACCTGACGGTCGTCGTCTGTCGAGAGGTAGTGGGGAGCAATTGCCGGGGCGTCATCGGGCTTCGCCGAGCGCAGTTTGATTTCGCCGCGCGATGTGGGCTGCAGATTGCAGGCAGCAATGGTGATCGCCGGAAAGCGATGCAGCGGATCGCCGAATTTGTCGAGCGAGAGCGGCTGCACGTGAAACTGGATGTTGGCGCGTTCGCGATGGGCATCGGAGCGCGTGAAGATGCCAAGCTGCGATGGCGCCATGGTGAGCGGCCCGCGCCGGCGTAGCGCGTAATCGACGCCCATCCAGCCACGGCGGAACAGATTGTAGTAGGTCTCGTTCAGCGTGCGCACGCCGGAGACCTTGTAAATCGCGCGCTGCTGCAGGTGGTCCTGCAGGTTACGACCGACGCCCTGACGATCGAGTGTGATGTCGACACCGGCGGCGGACAGCCACTCCGCGGGCCCGATGCCGGAGCGCTGCAACAGATGCGGTGAGCCAACCGCGCCAGCACACAGGACGACTTCACCCCTGGCGCGTGCCTCGATCTCTTGGCCGTTCTGGGTGAAGCGTACGCCGACGGCGCGGCCGTTTTCGACGATCAGGCGATCGACCATCACTTTGGTTTCAAGCCGCAGGTTCGGGCGGCTCAATGCCGGTTTGAGAAAGCCACGGGCCGACGACCAGCGGCGGCCGCGCTTCTGGTTGACGTGAAAATAGCCGATGCCTTCATTGTCGCCGGTGTTGAAATCGGCGGTCTTGCGGATGCCCATTTCGGCCGCTGCATCGCCGACGGCGTCGAGTACTTTCCAGGACAGCCGCGGCTCTTCGATACGCCAACCGCCACCCGCGCCGTGATGTTCACTAGCGCCGAGGAAATGATCTTCCAATTTCTTGAACGCCGGGAGCACATCGTCATAGCCCCAGCCATTGAGGCCGAGCTGTCGCCAGTGGTCGTAGTCGGCGGCCTGACCACGCATCGAGATCATGGCATTGATCGCGGAGGAGCCGCCGATCACCTTGCCGCGCGGATAGGCCAGTGCGCGGCCATTGAGGCCGGGCTCGGGCTCGGTGCGGAACATCCAGTCGGAGCGGGGGTTGCCGATGGCGAAAAGGTAGCCGACCGGGATGTGAAACCAGATCCAGTTGTCGTTGCCGCCGGCCTCCAGGACGAGGACGCGCTTGCCGGGATCTGCCGAAAGGCGATTGGCGACGATGCAACCGGCGGTACCCGCACCAACCACGATATAATCGAAATCACCCTCGAGCCGTGTCGTCATCGTTTCCCTGCCGCATCCGTTTCACGGTCTCACCTGCCGTGCCGAAAGGGATTAACGAGGCCGCAGGCGTCTGTACAGCGTGTGATGGGACCGGTGGGGTGGGCCGTTGGCACGCGACATGCTAGACAAGGATATCGCCGTTCCACTGCATCGAGACCCTGACCCATGCCCATCATCAATCGTGTCGCCGATCTGCAACCGGAAATCATGGCTTGGCGCCGTGACCTGCATGCCCATCCCGAGCTGATGTATGACGTGCACCGGACCGCGGGTTTCGTGGCGGAGCGGTTGAAGGAGTTCGGTTGCGACGAAGTTGTGACGGGCTTGGGACGGACCGGTGTCGTCGGCGTCATCAGGGGCCGCAAGCCGGCCTCGGGCGAGCACAAGGTCATCGGGCTGCGCGCCGACATGGACGCGCTGCCGATCGAGGAAGAGACCAATCTGCCTTACGCCTCGAAGACCCCCGGCAAGATGCATGCCTGCGGTCACGATGGCCACACGTCCATGCTCCTGGGAGCGGCGCAATATCTTGCCGAAACACGCAATTTCGCGGGCGATGCCGTCGTCATCTTCCAGCCGGCCGAAGAGGGCGGTGCGGGCGCGGCGGCGATGATCAAGGACGGCCTGATGGACCGTTTCAAGATCGATCAGGTCTATGGCATGCACAACAATCCCGGCATGCCGGTCGGCTCCTTCGCGCTGCGTCCGGGTCCGATCATGGCGGCGATGGACCGCATCTCAATCCAGATCGAGGGCAAGGGCGGCCATGCCGCCTATCCACACAAGACCGTCGATTCCGTGCTGGTCGGCTCGCAGCTCGTGATGGCGCTGCAGACGATCGTTTCCCGTACCGTCAATCCCCTGGAATCCGCGGTGCTGTCGATCTGCGAATTCCATGCCGGGCATGCCAGCAACGTCATCCCGGCGACCGCCGAACTGCGCGGCACCGTGCGAACGTTGAACGCCGAGGTGCGTGATCTCATGGAGAAGCGCATGAACGAGGTGGTCAACGGCGTCGCGCTGCAGACCGGCGCGAAGATCGTGCTCGACTATGATCGCGGCTATCCCGTGGTGGTCAACCATCGCGCAGAGACCGACATGGCGGTGCGGGTCGCCAGCGAAATCTCCGGGGCTGAGAAGGTCAATATCGACATGCCGCCAGTGATGGGCGCCGAAGACTTCGCCTATATGCTGGAAGCGCGCCCCGGCGCCTTCATCTTCTGCGGAAACGGCGACAGCGCCGGGCTGCACCACCCCGCCTATAATTTCAACGACGACGCCATCGTCTACGGCACGTCCTATTGGGTGAAGCTGGTGGAGACCACGCTGGCGGCCTGACAGCGGGCGTCCACGCAATGATTTTTAATAGTTGCGTCACAACCTCAGGAACAAGACACAACAGGTGACGTTGAGCCGCGGGAAACAACCCCTGGCTTAACGGAGTGCGCGTCATGGCGACTAAGGACAAAGACCTCAACGACCTCTTTCTCGATACGCTCAAGGATATCTATTTCGCGGAAAAGCAGATCCTGAAGGCCCTGCCGAAGATGGCCAAGGCCGCAACCTCGGACAAATTGCGCGCCGCTTTCGAAAAGCATCACGACGAAACCGAAGGCCAGGTCGAGCGCCTGGAACAGATATTCGAGCTGCTCGACAAACCCGCCCGCGGCAAGACCTGCGACGCCATCCTGGGTATCCTCGACGAAGGCAAGGAGATCATGGACGAGTACAAGGGGACAAGTTCGCTCGATGCCGGCCTGCTTGCTGCGGCGCAGGCTGTCGAACACTATGAGATCTCGCGCTATGGCACCTTGAAGGCCTGGGCCACGGAACTCGGCATGAAGGACGCAGTGCGGCTGCTCGACGAGACGCTCAATCAGGAAAAGAAGACCGATGAGTCACTGTCGGTGCTGGCGAAATCAGCGGTCAATCTGGCTGCGGCGGCGTAGACTAATTTGCATCGGTGGCGCTTGCTTAACCTCTCCCCGCTCTGCGCGGGGAGAGGTCGCCGCGTCTTCGCGGCGGGTGAGGGGCATGGCAAGGTGCTCACCTCGACTACACAATTTGCGGATCGCAAGAGCCCCTCACCCCAGCCCTCTCCCCGCAAGAGCGGGGCGAGGGTGCTCGAGGCCGTCGCTTGGCGTTGAACTTTACTCTGCGGCCTGTGCGTAGTCTTCCATCGGCGGACACGAGCACACCAGATTGCGGTCGCCATAGACGTTGTCGACGCGGCCGACCGGGCACCAGTATTTGTCGGTGCGCGAGGTGCCGGCCGGGAAACAGCCTTCCGCGCGGGTGTAAGCGCGCTTCCAGTCGTCATCCGCGATATCGTGCACCGTATGCGGCGCATGACGCAGCGGCGAGGCTTCGACAGTCCAGCGGCCGCTCTCGATATCCGTGATCTCCTTGCGGATCGCGATCATCGCCTCACAGAACCGATCGAGTTCGAGTTTCGATTCCGATTCCGTCGGCTCGATCATCAGCGTCCCCACGACGGGAAAGCTCATGGTCGGCGCGTGGAAACCGTAGTCGATCAGGCGCTTGGCGATGTCGTCGACGGTGACACCGGCGGACGTCTTGAATGCGCGCGGATCGATGATGCATTCATGCGCCACGCGTCCTTTTTCGTTGCGATACAACACCGGGAAATGCGGATGCAGTCGCGTGGCGATGTAGTTCGCGTTGAGGATCGCGAGTTCGGTGGCCGAGGTGAGGCCCGCGCCGCCCATCATCAGGATGTAGATATAGGAGATCGTCAGGATCGATGCCGAGCCATAGGGTGCGGCCGACACCGGACCCACCGGCACATCGCCGTTGGCCGAGGGATGACCGGGCAAATAGGGCGCCAGATGCGCCTTGACGCCGATCGGGCCCATGCCGGGGCCGCCGCCGCCATGCGGGATGCAGAACGTCTTGTGCAGGTTGAGATGACTGACGTCCGCGCCGTAATCACCCGGACGCGACAGGCCGACCTGCGCATTCATGTTGGCGCCGTCGAGATAGACCTGACCGCCATTGGCGTGGACGATCTCGCAGATCTCGCGGATATGCTCCTCGAACACGCCATGGGTCGACGGATAGGTGATCATAATTGCCGCGAGATTGGCCGCATGTTTCTCGGCCTTGATGCGCAGGTCGTTGACGTCCACGTCACCGCGCTTGTCGCAGGCGACGACAACCACATCCATATTGACCATACTGGCCGAGGCTGGATTGGTGCCGTGTGCCGATGACGGGATCAGGCAGATATTGCGATGGTTGTCGCCGCGCGCCGCGTGATAGGCGCGGATCGCGAGCAGGCCGGCATATTCGCCCTGCGCGCCGGAATTGGGCTGCAGCGATACAGCGTCGTAGCCGGTGATGTCGCATAGCCACTTTTCCAGTGTCGCGAAAAGCTGGTGATAGCCGGCGGCCTGTTCACGGGGCACGAATGGATGCAGTGAGCCCCAGGCGGGCCAGGTCAACGGCATCATCTCGGTGGTGGCGTTCAGCTTCATGGTGCAGGAGCCGAGCGGGATCATCGCGCGGTCGAGCGCGAGATCGCGGTCCGAGAGCTTCCGCATGTAACGGAGGAGTTCGGTCTCGGAGCGATGGCTGTGGAAGACGGGATGCGTGAGGAAGGCCGAGCTGCGCTTCAGCGAGGCGGGCAGAGCGTCGCTTACGCCATGCTCGACGTCTGAATAGCCAAGTTTGCCACCGAAGGCGCGCCAGATGGCTTCCACAGTCTCCGGCGTCGTGGTCTCGTCGAGCGCGATGCCGATGGTGCCGTCACCGATGCGCAGGTTGATCTTCTCGTCCTGGGCAGCGGCAATGATGCCGTCGCGCTTGTCGCCGACGGTCACGGTCAGCGTGTCGAAGAAGGCTTCGCTCTCAGGCGCGAAGCCAAGCTTCTTGAGGCCGGCGGCCAGCACCAGTGTGCGACGATGGACCGTGCGGGCGATGTGTTTGAGGCCTTCGGGGCCGTGATAGACCGCATACATCGACGCGATGACGGCGAGCAGCACCTGCGCGGTGCAGATATTCGACGTCGCCTTCTCGCGGCGGATATGTTGTTCGCGGGTCTGCAGCGCCAGACGATAGGCGGGCTCGCCGCGAGAATCGATGGAGAGGCCGACGAGGCGGCCCGGGATCGAGCGCTTGATCGCGTCGCGCACCGACATGTAGCCGGCATGCGGACCGCCATAGCCCATCGGCACGCCGAAGCGCTGCGCCGAGCCGATCGCGATGTCCGCGCCGAGTTCGCCTGGCGAGGCCAAAAGCGTCAGCGCCAGTAGGTCGGCGGCGACGACCGCGAGCGCGCCCTTCGCTTTGAGCGCGGCGATAGCCGGCTTGAAGTCGCGCACGGTGCCGGTCGTGCCGGGATATTGCAGGATCGCGCCGAACACATCGGCTTTGTCGAGGTCAGTGAGCGGATTGCCGATCTGAAGCTTCCAGCCGAGCGGCTCGGCGCGGGTGCGCAGCACCGCGAGGGTCTGCGGATGAACTTCATGATCGACGAAGAAGGTTTTGGTCTGAACGTTTGAGGCGCGCTCGGCCAGTGCCATGGCTTCCGCAGCGGCGGTCGCTTCATCGAGTAGCGACGCATTGGCGACGTCGAGGCCGGTGAGATCGCAGATCATGGTCTGGAAATTGAACAGCGCCTCGAGTCGGCCCTGACTGATCTCCGGCTGATACGGCGTATAGGCCGTGTACCAGGCCGGGTTCTCCAGAATGTTGCGCTGGATCACCGTCGGCAGAACCGTGCCGGAATAGCCCTGGCCGATCAGCGACCTGAATACCGCGTTCTTGGCCGCCATCTCGGTCATATGCGCCAGCGCTTCGGTTTCGCTGAGCGCGCGGCCGAGATCGAGCGGCGTCTTCTGGCGAATCGAGGCAGGGAGCGTTTCGCCCATCAGTGCGGACAGGCTTTTCGCGCCGACCGTTTCAAGCATCACACGAATATCGGCTTGCGAAGGGCCGATATGGCGGCGGACGAAATCGGTGGCGACGTCGCCGGAAGATTTGTTCAGGGTCATCTGTTGTTCCTCGAACGAATTTCAGAAGTCGTCATGCCCGGCATTCGCCGGGCATGACGACTAGGCGGTGTGGGCTTTGTAGGCGTCGGCATCCATCAGGCCTTCGAGCTCGCTCTTGTCGGCGAGTTTGAGCTTGAAGAACCACGCCTTGCTGTCGGCATCGGAATTCACCAGCGCGGGCTCGGCGGCGAGCGCGTCGTTGATCGCGACAACCTCGCCGGTGATCGGCGCATAGACGTCGGAGGCGGCCTTGACCGATTCGACCACGGCGGCGGCTTCGGCCTTCTTCAGCGCGCGGCCCACTTTGGGCAGTTCGACGAACACGACGTCGCCGAGCTGTGACTGCGCGTAGTCGGTGATGCCGACGGTGACGACGTCGCCGTCAATCTGCAGCCATTCGTGGTCTTCGGTGTACAGGGTAGTCATGGGTCAGTTCCTCAACGCTTGTAGCTGTGGGGGACGAAGGGCATGGGTGACACTTTCATCGGCATGCGCTGGCCGCGAAGCTCGGCATAGACGGTGGTGCCGTCGGCTGCCTGCGCGCTGGGCAGATAGCCCATTGCAATTGGCGCGCCGAGACTGGGGCCGAAACCGCCCGAGGTGACGCTGCCGATCGATTCGGTGGAGGTCGTGTCTGCAAACAGCAGCACACCTTCGCGCACCGGCGCGCGGCCTTCCGGCAGCAGACCGATGCGCTTGCGCGGCGCGCCGCCATCGAACTGCGCCAGGACCTGGTCGCTGCCGAGAAAACCGCCGGCGCGGGCGCCGCCGGTGCGGCGGCTCTTCTGGATCGACCAGTTCAGCCCGCCTTCGATGGGCGTGGTCGTCGTGTCGATGTCATGGCCGTAGAGGCACAGCCCAGCTTCAAGACGCAGGCTGTCGCGGGCGCCGAGGCCGATCGGCAGCACGTCGGGATGATCGAGCAAGGCGGAGGTAAGGGCTTCGGCCCGATCGTTCGGGATCGAGATCTCGTAGCCGTCTTCGCCCGTATAACCGGAGCGTGAGACGAAGCAGGCAATGCCGTTCACCTGATGCGGGCCCGCATCCATAAACTTCATCGCCGGTGCCTCAGGGCAGAACTTTGCCAGCACGTCCGCCGCCTTCGGTCCCTGCAGCGCGATCAGCGCACGGTCGGGCAGGGTCTCGATGATGCAGGCGTCCGACAGATGCGCGCGCAGATGCGCCTCGTCCTCGTCCTTGCAGGCAGCGTTGACGACGAGAAACAAATGATCGCCGAAATTCGCCACCATCAGGTCGTCGAGAATGCCACCGGCGTCATTGGTGAATTGGGCGTAGCGCTGGCGGCCAGGTGCCAGCGCCAGAATGTCCATAGGCACAAGCTTTTCGAGCGCCAAAGCGGCGTCTTCGAGTTTGCCGGACTTTGCCCGCAAGGTGAGCTGGCCCATATGGGAGACGTCGAATACGCCGGCCGCCGCGCGGGTGTGGAGATGTTCCTTCAGCACGCCGGTGGCGTATTGCACTGGCATGTCATAGCCGGCGAAGGGCACCATCTTGCCGCCACGGGCGACGTGGAGGGCGTGCAGCGGCGTTTGTTTCAAAATTGAGGGTTTATCGGTCGCTAGCATATCGACAGCAGACATGTGACGGGTCCTCGCGGTTCCCCGGGACCATTCCCGGAGTGCCTGTACGAGCCCCATCTGTCGCTGTGCCTGAGAGTATTATCCCGTCGGCGGACGCCATCGGCCCATTCGGGCTCAAAGGCATCTCTTTCCAGATGCTAACCTGTCACGCGGTCCTTTTGCCTGAGAGTTTCCGGGGCGGTTGCTCCTTCGGCGCCGGCCCAAACGGGGCCGGTCTCTCCCGACGTGACGTCTTTCAACGCCGGCACAAGAGCATGCGTTCCCTGAATCTGTCAACGCGGTTCCGGCACCTATCAACGGCCCTGTGCTGCTGCGGCAAGCCCCTGATCCGCTTGAATGATCCCTTGTCATCCCCTTGCACAGTTTCTGGACAGGCCTAGTGCCGCCGGTCTAAAAGCAACCGGTTGTGGCATTGGCCGGCGGCAAATCTTCAAACAATTTGGCCGTGGGCGATTTTTAGGCGCCAAGTCTTGAACGTAACAAGTCTTGGGCGCAATGGGACTGATATGAGCGGCGTTAACGAGATCAGGTCGGCATTTCTGAATTACTTCGCGACGAATGGTCACGACATCGTGTCGTCGTCGCCGCTGGTGCCGCGCAACGACCCCACGCTGATGTTCACCAATGCCGGCATGGTGCAGTTCAAGAACGTTTTTACCGGCGTGGAGAAGCGGCCTTACCAGCGCGCCACGACCTCGCAGAAATGCGTCCGCGCAGGCGGCAAGCATAACGACCTCGACAATGTCGGCTATACCGCGCGCCATCACACCTTCTTTGAGATGCTCGGCAACTTCTCGTTTGGCGACTATTTCAAGGAACGTGCGATCGAGCTCGCCTGGAACCTGATCACCAAGGAGTACGGCTTCGCCAAGGACCGCCTGCTGGTCACCGTCTATTCCGAGGACGATGAAGCCTTCGCGCTGTGGAAGAAGATCGGCCTGCCGGACTCCAAGATCATCCGCATCCCGACCTCGGACAATTTCTGGCAGATGGGCGATACGGGCCCCTGCGGTCCGTGCTCGGAAATCTTCTTCGACCATGGCGACAAGATTCCCGGCGGCCCTCCCGGCTCGCCCGATGAAGACGGCGACCGTTTCATCGAGATCTGGAATCTGGTGTTCATGCAGTTCGACCAGCTTGCGCCGGGCAACCGCATCTCGCTGCCGAAGCCGTCCATCGACACCGGCATGGGCCTCGAGCGCATCGCTGCGGTGCTGCAGGGCAAGCACGACAATTACGACATCGACCTGTTCGTCGCGCTGATCCGTGCCATCGCCGATTTGACGGGGGCCGATCCGCAGGGCCCGATGAAGGCCTCGCTCCGCGTTATCGCCGACCATCTGCGCGCATCCTCGTTCCTGATCGCCGATGGCGTGCTGCCGTCGAATGAAGGCCGCGGCTATGTGCTGCGCCGGATCATGCGCCGCGCCATGCGTCACGGCCAGTTGCTCGGCGCCAAGGAGCCGCTGATGTGGCGCCTGGTTTGGGCGCTGGTGCGCGAGATGGGCCAGGCCTATCCGGAGCTGGTGCGCGCCGAGAGCCTGATCGAGGAAACGCTGCGCCTCGAAGAGACGCGCTTCCGCAAAACGCTGGATCGTGGTCTCGGCATTCTCGATGACAAGAGCGCGTCGCTGAAGAAGGGCGACATGTTCGACGGCGAGACCGCCTTCACGCTGTACGACACCTATGGCTTCCCGCTCGATCTGACCCAGGACGCACTGCGCAACCGCGGCATCTCGGTCGATATCGCGTCCTTCACCGATGCGATGGAGAAGCAGAAACAGAAGGCCCGCGCGTCGCGCTTTTCCTCCGGCGAGACCGCGACCGAAGCGATCTGGTTCGAGTTGCGTGAAAAACTCGGTGCGACGGAATTTCTCGGCTACGAGACCGAGTCTGCGGAAGGCGTCGTACAGACGATAGTGCAGGGCGGCCCCGAGGTGACCGAGATAAAGCCCGGTAAGGGCGGCCAAGTGATCTTCAACCAGACGCCGTTCTATGCGGAGTCCGGCGGCCAAGTCGGTGATACCGGGTTACTCATGCGCGCATCAGACGGTGCCATCATTGGTGAAGTTCGTGAGACTCAAAAGAAGGCCGGCGATCTCTTCGTTCATCACGTCCATATAGAAAACTATGGCCTGAAGGTCGGCGACGCAGTTCGTCTGGTTGTGAATTCAACCAGACGGGGTGAAATCCGCCGCAATCATTCTGCGACCCATCTTCTGCATGAAGCGTTGCGTCAAGTGCTCGGCGATCACATCGCTCAGCGCGGCTCGCTGGTGGCGCCTGATCGTCTACGTTTCGACTTTGTGCATCAGAAGCCGATCACGGCGGAAGAGCTCCGCCGTGTCGAAGACATTGCTAATAAAGTCGTGCTCGAAAACGACGAAGTCACCACGCGCCTCATGGCGGTGGATGATGCCCGTGAGGCTGGTGCCCGTGCACTGTTCGGAGAAAAATATGGCGATGAAGTTCGGGTCGTCATAATGGGGCAGGGTGACGGTAACGCGCTCGGCTGGTCGGTCGAACTCTGCGGCGGCACTCATGTGAAGCGGACTGGCGATATCGGCATGATCTCGGTCACCGCAGAAAGTGCGGTGTCGTCCGGCGTGCGCCGTATCGAGGCGCTGACCGGCAATCATGCGCGTCATCACGCCAACGAGACGATGCAGCTCGCCAAGACCGCTGCGAACGAGCTCCGCACGACGCTCGACGACATGCCGGCGCGCATCGCTGCGCTGATGGACGAGCGCAAGAAGCTGGAGCGTGAGCTCTCCGAGGCGAAGAAGACCATCGCCATGGGCGGCGGTACTGCGGCTGGCGCATCGGCTGCGGCCGGCGCAGGCGCGGACGTCAAGACCGTCGGCGACGTCAAGCTGATGGCCAAGAGCGTCTCGGGCATCGAGATGAAGGATCTCAAGAGCCTCGCCGATGCCGGCAAGAAGCAGCTCGGCTCCGGCGTGGTCGCGATCATCAATGTCGGTGAAGACGGCAAGGCCGGCGTCGTGGTCGGTGTGACCGAGGATCTGACCAAGCGCTTCAGCGCCGTCGATCTGGTGAAGCTCGCCTCTGAAGCCTTGGGCGGTAAGGGCGGCGGTGGCCGTCCAGATATGGCGCAAGCCGGCGGTCCGGACGGCGCCAAGGCCGATGCGGCGCTGGCGGCGATCGAAGCGGCGATCGGCAACTAATCCCGTCATTCCGGTCTCGCGAACGCCGCCAGGCGGGCGCGAACCCGGAATCCCGTAGTGTTTTACTATGTCGAAATTCCCCGCCATTCCAACTGGAATGGCTGAGGTTCACGCTCTCAGCTTCGCTGAGATCGCGCTCCGGAATGGCAGTGTGGGTCACACAACCCCATCTCGCGATGACGTGACCGCTCGCGCCTGCGACCATGAGTAGCCCTCGTTAAGGGTGGCATCCCACGCGCCCATGCGGCAAAAAGCGGCATGGAGCATAACACCCCGCTGATTTCCACCGTCGTCGTTGGCCTCGTACTGGCATTCATCCTCGGCCTGATCGCACAGCGTATTCGCGTTTCGCCGTTGGTCGGCTATCTGCTCGCCGGCGTCTTCATGGGCCCATTTACGCCCGGCTATGTGGCGGACCAGAATATCGCCAATGAACTCGCGGAAATCGGCATCATCCTGCTGATGTTTGGCGTAGGCCTGCATTTCTCGCTGAAGGATTTGCTGTCGGTCAAGAATATCGCGATCCCCGGGGCCATCGTGCAGATCGCCGTGGCTACCCTGCTCGGCATCGGTCTCGGCGAGGCGCTCGGCTGGTCGTTCGGTGGCGGCCTTGTGTTCGGCCTCGCGCTGTCGGTGGCTTCGACGGTGGTGCTGCTTCGCGCGCTGCAGGAACGACGCCTGGTGGACAGCGAACGAGGCCGTATCGCCATCGGTTGGCTGATCGTCGAGGATCTCGTAATGGTGCTGACGCTGGTGCTGCTGCCAGCGATCGCAGGGCTGCTCAAGGGCGAGGGCAATGGTGCCAGCATGTCAGCGTTGGCGATGCCGGTGCTGATCACGCTCGGCAAGGTCGCGGGATTCGTCATTTTCATGCTGGTGGTCGGTCGCCGCGTCATTCCGATGCTGCTGCACTATGTGGCGCATACCGGCTCGCGCGAACTGTTTCGTCTCGCGGTGTTCGCGATCTCGCTTGGGGTCGCCTTCGGCGCAGCCCTCATATTCGACGTGTCATTCGCGCTCGGTGCGTTCTTTGCGGGCATGATCCTCAGCGAATCCGAACTCAGCCAGCGCGCTGCCAACGAGACGCTGCCGCTGCGCGACGCGTTTGCGGTGCTGTTCTTCGTCTCGGTCGGCATGCTGGTCGATCCGGCGATCATCCTGCGCGAGCCGCTGCCGCTGCTCGCCACCGTGTTCATCATCCTGTTCGGCAAGTCGGCGGCTGCCTTCGGCATCGTCCGGCTGTTCGGCTATCCGACCTCGACGGCGCTGACGATCTCCGCCTCGCTGGCGCAGATCGGCGAATTCTCCTTCATTCTCGTCAGCCTTGGCGTGGGCCTCGGCCTGCTGCCCGATCGCGGCCGCGATCTCGTGCTCGCCGGCGCGATTATCTCGATCATGCTCAACCCGCTGTTCTTCGCATTGCTCGATCGCCTACTGGCCGACAAGGACGCGAAAGCGGCGGCAGCGAGTGAAGCGGCCGCTGCGGACAGCAAGGAGAAGGCGGTCACGCGCGTCCCGTTGCCGGAGACGCAACTCAAGGATCACGTCGTGCTAGTCGGCCATGGTCGTGTCGGCAGCGTAGTCAGCAGGGCGCTGCGCTTGAACAACACGCCGCTGCTGGTGATCGAGGACACGCCGGGCGTTGTCGAGCGTCTGCAGAAGGAAGGTGTTGAGGTCGTCACCGGCAATGCCGCGGCGCCGGACATGTTGCAGGCTGCAAATGTGATGGGCGCCAGGGGATTGCTCGTCGCCATCCCGGACGCCTTCGAAGGCGGTCAGATCGTCGCCAAGGCCCGTGCGCTCAACCCTACGCTTCCAATCATCGCCCGCGCCCATTCCGAAGAAGAGATCGCGCATCTCAAGCATCACGGCGCCAATGTCGTGATCATGGGCGAGCAGGAAATCGCCAAGGCGATGCTGCTGCAGATCGGCGCGACGGCGGCCGTTTAGTCGCGCCGTTGCGATCAGGTCATCACACCGACCGCGTCATGCCGCCATCGACGCGAATGTTCTGGCCGGTGATATAGCCAGCGCCATCCGATGCGAGGAATGCGACCGTGGCTGCGATCTCGTCGCTCTTGCCATAGCGTTGCATCGGGACGCTCTGGCGCCGCTCTTCGGTGGCGGGCAGGCTGTCGATCCAGCCGGGCAGCACATTGTTCATCCGTACATTGTCGGCGGCAAAACTATCCGCGAACAATTTTGTGTAAGAGGCGAGACCGGCGCGGAACACGGCGGAAGTCGGAAACATCGCTGAGGGCTCGAATGCCCATGCGGTGGAGATATTGATGATCGCACCGGATTTCTGCTTCTGCATGATCGGCGTCACCAGTCGCGTTGGCCGGATCACGTTCATCAGGTAGACATCCATGCCGGTGTGCCACTGCTCGTCGGTGATATCGAGCAGCGGCGCACGCGGGCCATGACCGGCGCTGTTTACCAGTGCGTCGATCCGGCCCCATTTCTCCAGCGTGCCATCCACCAGCCGCTTCAGATCGTCGCTCGACTGGTTGGAGCCGGTGACGCCAATGCCGCCGAGCTCTTGCGCCAACGCTTCACCTTTCCCCGATGAAGACAGGATCGCGACCTTGAAGCCGTCGGCGGCAAGGCGGCGCGCGGATGCGGCGCCCATGCCGCTTCCACCCGCGGTGATGACGGCGACTTTGTTAGATGACATGAGGCGGTCTCCCTGACTGTTTTTCTGGTCGTCTTGCTCTAGCGGCAAATCGTTCGGCGTAAAAACGCAAATCCCGGAGCCTGGCTCTGTGCCTGCTTGGTATTGTCCACGGCGCCGGAGTGTCCACCGGCGAAATGTCCTTAGCCTTTGCGCAGGAACACGTAGTCGGCCGAATAGGGCTCGCTCTGTAAAGTGCCGGCGCCGCTGCAGGTGCCGCCGAGCGTGCCGCCAACGGTGTTGATGCGCTGTACCGTGGTCACGCCGCTCAACATGCCGCTGCCGCGATGCGAGGCGGCTTCGAGGCGAAGCCACGGAATGTCCTTGGCAGTGGTGCCTGGTGCGTTGCCGGTCACCTTACCGACCACCGCGCTGCCATCGCTGTATTCCCAGTTCGGTCCGACATAGTGCCGCCCCACGGTCTTGCCATCGGCCATCAGCGTGGCGATCGGCTCGCGGAACGTCCATGTCAACTTTCCTGAAGCGTCGACCTTGCACTCATAGACCTGCGCGCCTTCAGCATGCAGCTTGGCGATCTGCGTCTCGCCGGGGGCTGCAATCGCATCCGGCACCTGCGCCAAAGCAGAGAATGCGCCCGCGACACTGAGCGAGAGCGTGACAATCGTGGTCAGGGTCGGGCGTTTGAAAACATGTGGCGTATTGCAGGTCATGTGAACCCTCTCTTGCTCGGGTTGGTAGTTGCTCTGTCGTTCGTTTTACGCAGCTCCAATCGTCCGCCGTAGAAACGCAAATCCCAGAGCCTGGCTCTGTGCCTGCTTGGTATTGTCGACGGCGCCGGAGTGTCCGCCCGCCACCGTCTCGTTGAACCAGACGGGATAGCCGAGCTCTTCGAGCTTCGCGGCCATCTTGCGGGCGTGGCCGGGATGGACGCGGTCGTCGGTGCGGTTGGTAGTGATGAAGATCGGCGGATAATTCTGGCCTGCCGCGGCGAGATGATAGGGCGAGTATTTCTGCAGATAGGCCCACTCATCGGGAATTTCCGGATCACCATATTCGGCGATCCAGCTCGCGCCGGCGAGCAGCTTGGTATAGCGCGCCATATCGAGCAGCGGCACGCTGCACCAGATGGCGCCGAACAGTTCCGGATAGCGCGTCAGCATGTTGCCGACCAGCAGGCCACCATTGCTGCCGCCGTGGCACGCAAGCTTTTGCGCCGTCGTGATGCCAGACGCTGCGAGATCGCGCGCCACCGCAGCGAAGTCGTCATGCGCCACATGCTTGGTGATCTTGCGCGAAGCCAGATGCCACGCCGGGCCGAACTCACCACCACCGCGGATATTGGCGATGGCGTAGAGATGACCTTGTTCGAGCCATAGCTTGCCGGCGATGCCCATATAGGCGGGCGTCAGCGATATCTCGAAGCCGCCATAGCCATAGAGAATCGTCGGCCGGGGCGGGGCGCCGGCCGAGAGATTCTTGCCGATCAGGAAGTAGGGGATCCTGGTGCCGTCCGCCGCCACCGCATGGCGCTGCTGCACCTCGATGCCCTCGGGATCGAAATTGGGCGGCGAGTTCTTCAGCGGCTCGGGTGCGCCGTGGCCGGTCCACAGTGCCGTCGTTGTCGGCCGGTCGAAGCCCGTGACGGTGAAGAGCATGTCGGTGCCGAGATCGGGATCGTCCTCGCCGCCGAAATTCTGCGCCGAGATCGTGGCGTTATCGGGCAATCCCGGAAGTGCCGTCTCGCGCCACCCGGCCTCGCTTCGCTGCAGCAATGCGAGACGGCCGCGGACGTTATCGAGGATTTCGAGCACGATGCCGTGCCGGGTCTCCGACCATGACTGCAGCGCGCGGGTCGGTGTCGGCATGAAGACGATCTCGAAATCGCGTGCGCCAGACAGGAAGCGATCGAGGTCGATGACGGCGAGTGCGCCGGTCGGGATCGTCTGGTCGCCGACGGTCCAGTCCTGTTTCGGGCTGATCAGGAGATCGTCCGCTTCTGCCGAGACCGAGACTTCTTCCGGCAGTTCGAGGCGCAGGCGCTTTCCGGCATGCGGGCCATGCTTGCGCTCGACTGATATATGCGAGCGCGTGAAATCCAGCGCGCGCCAGTACATCACGCCTTCATGGCTCGGTCGGCGGTTGACGCCGAACCAGGCGGCCACGTCCTGCTTCTCGACCTCGAAGACGGTTTCAGCCGCAGCCAACGGTGTGCCGCGCGTCCATTTGCGTACGGTGCGGGTATAGCCGGCCTCGGTGCTGTCCTCGGGCGTCTGCGCGCTGCCGAGCAGCAGCGTGTCCTGATCGACCCAGCTCACCTGCGTCTTGGCTTTCGGGATGATGAAGCCGTCGGCAACGAAGCTCTTGCTGGGAATATCGAACTCACGCACTTCGATGGCGTCGGTGCCGTTGAACGACAGGCTGATCAACGCGCGGGTCTTGTCCGGCGAGCGCGCAGCACCTGCGAAGGCCCAGGAGATGCCTTCCGCTTGGTTCAGTGCATCGATGTCGAGCAGCACGTCCCATTCAGGCGTATCGGTCTTGTAGCTCTCCAGCGTCGTGCGGCGCCAAAGCCCGCGCGGGTGAGCGGCGTCTTTCCAGAAATTATAGAGATAGTCGCCAGACTTTCCGACGAAGGGAATGCGATCGTCGGCGTCGAGGATTTTCATGACTGCGTCGAAGTCGCGCTTGTAGCTATCGTGGCAGAGGAAGCCGTCGGTCCGCGCATTCTGTGCCTCGACCCATGCCACGGCTTTCTCGCCCTCGATTTCTTCGAGCCAGACATATGGATCATTGCTGCCGTCGGCGGGATTTGGCGCAGTCATGGGTCACCTCGAAAACGGAACGTCTCAAAAAGAAAGTCCGGGGTGCCTGAGGCAACCCGGACTTTCGGATGGTGCAGTCAGGAGAGGGCGGAAATCAGGCCGCCAGTTCCTTGGTCAGGTTTTCCGCGACCTTGTCGAGGAAGCCCGTGGTCGAGAGCCAGCGCTGATCGGCGCCGACCAGCAGCGCCAGATCCTTGGTCATGTAGCCGGCTTCGACGGTGTCGACGCAGACCTTTTCGAGGGTCTTGGCGAACTTCGCCAGCTCGGCATTGTTGTCGAGCTTGGCGCGGTGGGCGAGACCCTGGGTCCAGGCGAAGATCGACGCGATCGAGTTGGTCGAGGTTTCCTTGCCCTTCTGGTGCTCGCGGTAGTGACGGGTCACGGTGCCGTGGGCAGCTTCGGCTTCCACCACCGAACCGTCCGGCGTCAGCAGCACCGAGGTCATCAGGCCGAGCGAGCCGTAGCCCTGGGCCACGGTGTCGGACTGCACGTCGCCATCGTAGTTCTTACAGGCCCAGACATAGCCACCGGACCACTTCATGGCGGCAGCCACCATGTCGTCGATCAGGCGATGCTCGTAGGTGATCTTCGCGGCTTCGAACTTGGTCTTGAATTCGGCGTCGAAGATTTCCTGGAAGATGTCCTTGAAGCGACCGTCATAGACCTTGAGGATGGTGTTCTTGGTCGACAGATAGACCGGAACGCCGCGCGACAGGCCGTAGTTCAGCGATGCGCGTGCGAAGTCGCGGATCGAGTCGTCGAGGTTGTACATGCTCATGGCGACGCCGGCGCCCGGAGCCTGGAACACTTCGCGCTCGATCACGGTGCCGTCTTCACCGACGAACTTCATCGTCAGCGTGCCCTTGCCCGGGAACTTGATGTCGGTGGCGCGATACTGGTCGCCGAAGGCGTGGCGGCCGATGATGATCGGCTTGGTCCAGCCAGGAACGAGACGCGGCACGTTGTTGCAGATGATCGGCTCGCGGAAGATCACGCCGCCGAGGATGTTGCGGATGGTGCCGTTCGGCGACTTCCACATCTGCTTGAGGCCGAATTCCTTCACGCGCGCTTCATCAGGGGTGATGGTGGCGCATTTCACGCCGACGCCGTATTTCTTGATCGCGTGGGCGGCGTCGATGGTGACCTGATCGTCGGTCTTGTCGCGGTATTCCATCCCGAGGTCGAAATACATCAGGTTGACGTCAAGGAAGGGGTTGATCAGCTTGTCCTTGATGTACTGCCAGATGATCCGGGTCATCTCATCGCCGTCGAGTTCGACGACGGGGTTGGCTACCTTGATTTTTGCCATGGTGGTTCGGGCCTTTAGCGCGTTGCGGGAGGGATGATTTGTAGGGGGGCTATAGCACCGCGCAGGACCCGGCGAAAGCCGGGGCGTCATGCAGTTTCGGCGCAATTTTCAGCCCAAAACGCAGGCTGTTTTTGCTCAAAATGCAGCCTGCGCCGCGGTGCCCGCCGCGGCGTACCAGCTCACCGGCAGGCTGCCGTGCCGTGCCGTTACGCCGCGTCGCGCCGGTACAGGCCGCCGGTGGTCACCAGGAAGTCGATCCGCCGGTCGAGCAGCGCCCGCAGCGCTTCGTCCGGGCTGTTGACGATGGGCTCCTCGTGCACATTGAAGCTGGTATTGACCAGCACCGGCAATCCGCTGGCCCGGGCAAACCCCTCGACAATGTCATAATAGAGCGGGTTGTCCGGACGCGCGATCACCTGCGGCCGCGCCGACCCATCGACATGGACCACGGCGGGGATGCGGTCCCGCCATTCCGGCTTCACATCGCAGGCGATGGTCATGTAGCGGCAGGCGCGCGCATTGACGGGATTGACGTCGAACACGTCCGCGGCACGCTCAGTGGTGATCACGGGGGCGAACGGCATGAATTCGGAACGGCTCAGCCGTTCGTTCAAGAGGTCGTGGGTGCCGCGCCGGGCCGGATTGGCGAGGATGGTCCGGGCGCCGAGCGCGCGGGGGCCATATTCCATCCGGCCATTGTAGATCGCGCCGATCTCGCCCGCCACCAGCCGCGTCACCGCGCCATCGACCGGCACCTCATTGACGCGGTAAATCCCCGGCGTGGCTGCGATGCCGTCGTCCAGCCCGGCCTGAAAATCGCGGCCGAGATAGACATCCCCGAGATCGCGGCGGCGGCCCAGCCATGGCACGAGGCCGTCGCGCTGCATCAGGTAGGACAGCGCACCGCCGATCGGCAGGCCGTCGTCGCCCATCGCCGGGAAAATGAACAGTTCATCGATCGGCAACTGCTCGGCGAGCAGGCGGTTGAGCTTGACGTTGGCGAACACGCCGCCGGACAGGCCGAGATGTCGCGCCGGATGCCGCTGCAACAGGCGCTGCAGCGACAGCAGCATGGTGTCTTCCAGCACCTTCTGGATCGACGCCGCAAAATCCTCCCGGCCGGCCTGTTTGGCCAGCCGGCGCATCAAGGCGTTCATCTGGTGATAGCTGCGAAAGCTGGACTGGATACGTCCGTCCGGGGCGACCGAAAAATACCCGGCGATCGTATCGGCGGCTGTCGGTTTCCCCATGGCCGCGAGCCCGGTCAGCTTGCCCTCGTGCCGGTTGGGCCGAAATCCGAGCGACTTGGTCGCCGCGCTATAGGCGCGGCCCAGGCTGTCGACGGGATTTGGCAGGAACAGACAGGCGTCGTCGCCATAGAGCGTCGTCAGGCGGTGGTCGGCGAAGTGCCGGTAGCTGTAATTGACATTGTCGCCGCCGCCATCGGCCGTCACCAGCAGGGCATCTGGCCACGGGCTGTAGAACAAAGTGGGCAGCGCATGCGCTTCGTGGTGGTTGTAAAAATGGATCGCGGCGTCGTCGCGGAAACCGCCGTCGCGCCGCCACGCCGCGGCATCGAAGACGTCCTCTGCCCGCGGCGCGCGGTAGCGATGCTGCTCGGCTCCGAGCAGCAGGCGGTCCTTGCCGACCCGGCTGCGATACTGCTCGTGCAGCCAGCGGAGGCCACCGAGGCGCGGGAAGTAGGCCTTGGGAAACATCGCGCGGCTGGAGGCGACGACGTCGACATCGCGCCGGGTGGCGCCGGCGATCGACAGCACTTCGTCGATGGCCGCATCAGGATGAACGCTGCCATCGCTCTTGCGCCGGGTCAGTCGCTCCAGCGCGATGGCAGCCTTCAGATCGTAATCTTCGAAAATGGCGACGGCGGCGTCATGGACGCCGGAGTGAACGCTGAGGATAAGCTGAGGCATGAAGGCTGCAAGGTCGTTCCCGGGGGTCGCACATTACCCGCCCCCTGTTACGACCCGCAATTCACGAACGCTTGGCCGGGAACCCGCCTTCATCCGGATTGTCAGGCCGCGTCTGGCATCCGCCGGCAATTCGTCGTAGGGCTGCATCGCAGATAGCTCCGGAGGGCGGGTTATTCGCATCCAGATGCCCGGCTAAGCCCCTTGTATCGCTCGCCAATTGGCGATCTCCGAGGGGCCCCGGATGAGGTGTTGAATCAAAACCTTCACGGGTTGATTCAAGACCTTCAGAGATTGAATCAGAAAGTGAAGTGTATGTCCGGTTCAGGCACCGACTCTACCAAGGCGCATACCGACCTGGTCGGCCCCGTTGTCATCCTCGTCGAACCGCAGCTCGGCGAGAACATCGGCATGTGCGCGCGGGCCATGGGCAATTTCGGCCTGACCCGGCTGCGTATCGTCAACCCGCGTGATGGCTGGCCGAACGTCCATGCCCGCCGGGCAGCCTCCGGCGCCGACCACATCCTCGACAAGGTCGAGCTGTTCGACACCGTCGAGCAGGCGGTCGCCGACTGCACTTTGCTGTTCGCCACCACCGCCCGGGCGCATGACCAGGCCAAGCCGGTGGTCGCCCCCGAGGCCGCCGCCGCCGAGACCATCGCCCATGTGGCCACCGGCGCGACCGCCGGCATCCTGTTCGGCCGCGAGCGCTACGGGCTCCAGAACGAGGAGGTCGCGCTCGCCAACCGGATCATCACCTTCCCGGTCAACCCGGCCTTCGCCTCGCTCAACCTCGCCCAGGCGGTTCTGCTGTGCGGCTATGAATGGTTCAAGCAGGCGACCTCCAACGCGCTGCCCTACGCCATGCCCGAGCGGTCGGAGCCGGCCTCCCAACACCAGATGAGCGCCTTCTTCGACAACCTCGTCGGCGAGCTCGACAAGGTCGAATTCCTGCGCCCGCCGGAAAAGCGCGACACCATGCTGGTCAACCTGCGCAACATCTTCACCCGGATGGAGCCGACCAAGCAGGACATGCACACGCTGCACGGCGTGGTGATGGCCATCGCCGAGGGCCGCAAGGGCCCCGCCAAGGGCGGCGTGCTCGACGGCGAACAGGCGACCCGGCTGCGGGCGCTTTTGGCCGAACACGGGCAGGGCGCGCAGGCGCATGAGAGCGGCACGGTCCGCGGCTTGGCGCGCATGCTCCGCCGCAATCCGACCGATGCCGAGCGGCTGTTGTGGGATCAGCTCCGCGCCGACCGCCGCTTCGCCGGCCAGTTCAAGCGCCAGACCCCGGTGGGCCGCCACATCCCGGATTTCGTCTCCTTCCCGGAGCGGATCGCCATCGAGCTGGTCAATCCCGGCGAGACCGAAGTGATTGTCAGCGACCGCGCGTCCCGGCAGACCTGGCTGCAGGAGCGCGGCTATCGCGTGATCGCGATGCGGGCGGACGATGTCACGCGTGACATCGCGGCCGAGCTGGACCGGCTTGAGGCGTTGCTGGCGAGCGGCATGCCGGGGCAGGGGTGACAGACTGTCATTCCGGGGCGCGTGCCCCTTCGCACGCGAACCCGGAATCTCGATGTCGCCTGGCTCAGTCTGAGACGCCCATGTCGAGATTCCGGGTTCGGTCCCGCCGCCTGCGGCGTCGGTGCCGCCCCGGAATGACAGCGTGATGAAGCGCCGGTCCTGGGCTACGATGGCAGTGACCAGCCGCGATCAACGCGGCACTAAGACCGGGAGGCCCCATGACCATCTCCACCGCCGAGAAGCGCGCCAACTTCCGCAAGCTGCACGAGTCCGGCTGCTTCGTGCTGCCCAATCCCTGGGATGTCGGCAGCGCCCGCTATCTCGCGCATCTCGGCTTCAAGGCGCTGGCCTCGACGTCAGCCGGCTATGCCTGGTCCACCGGCCGTCCCGACAACAAAGTCACCGCAGACGACGTCATCGAACATCTCGCGCTGCTCTCCGCCGCCACCGATCTCCCCGTGAATGCCGATTTCGAGGCCGGCTTCGCCGATGACCCCGCAGGCGTCGCCGCCAATGTCGCCCGCGCGGTCAAAAGTGGAATCGCTGGCCTCTCCATCGAGAACTCCACCGGAAAGTCCGACAAGCCGCTCTATGACGACGCGCTCGCCGTCGAGCGCATCAAGGCCGCCCGCGCCGCCATCGACAGCGTCGATCCCGCGGTGATGCTGGTCGCGCGCTGCGAAGGTTTTCTGCATGGCGAGCGCGACCTCAAGAAGACCACGGCGCGGCTCATAGCCTTTGCGGAGGCCGGCGCCGATTGCCTCTACGCGCCGGGCGTCGCCACAGACGAGGAGATCACCACGCTGGTGAAGGCGATCGGCGGCAAGCCGCTCAATGTCCTGACCGTGCAGCCGACCATGACCGTGGCGCATCTCGCCAGCCTCGGCGTCCGCCGCATCAGCGTCGGCGGCGCGCTGGCGCGCGTGGCCTGGGCGGGATTCATGGGCGCGGCGCAGGAGATCGCCGGGCAGGGGACGTTCACGGCCTTTGCGCAGGGCGCGAAGGGCGGGGAGTTGAATAAGATGTTTGGTAGCTGAGCAAAACTCTCGTCATTTCGGGCGTGCGCGCCGAAATATGGGTATAACGAGGAGTGAGAGGCGGCGCGTAGTGCGCCAGCACAATGCCTCCAGCGAAACGTTTGTGTTGTTGGACCAGGCGTCAAGCGTTCTCTTTCTTGAGGCGAGGCCGAAGGTTAAGTCCTTTAGCCATGAGCTTAACCGTGCCGCCAAGCTCTAAGGAGAGACGTTGAGCCTCCTCGTCAATAACGGCTATTAGCTCCTCAAAGTCGATCATCTTTCCAGTCTTCGGGTGCTGCCATTCTCGTTCTCTTGCAATCGTTATGAGAAGGCAGCCCGCACGGCAGTCATCTGCTGCCATATATTTTGTCAGCAGTTGATCGTGAAGGGTATTGAATAGGTCATTTCCTGACCGTTGATCTCCAAGCTTCAATTCAATCGTTCCTTGCTGATTAGAACCGGTCGATCTGAATCTGATGTCCGTTTCCTTCTCGTCCGCGGTTACCGCCTCTTGGTCGATTGTATAGCTGTGGCTAGCGGTGTCTCGTAAAGCGCGCGCTATCTCTCGCCGCATGACGTGTTCATCGCTGATGCTGGCCCATAGCTCGCGCGGCGAAATATCTTGAAGCAGGAGGTCGTCTATATCACTGAGGCGATCTTTCATAAGCATGAACATCGCGTCGCGCGTCTTTGGAGGTGTCTCGCCGGTCCCATCTAAAGTAACAAACTCAGCTTCAGAGATAACCACGTTGTCTGCCTCTTCAGCGGCTGCTTCTTCGGCCAGAGCTATCGTTCGGCCCTTGATGTGCTCGAAGAGGGGGTCGTGAGCCATTTCGATCTTCGCTGACCATCCATCTGGACCCGTTGTGGCCAACAAGGTGCTGAGGATCGCGTTGCGAGCTTTCTCTGCATTATCTCGTGTGTCTGGTGAATAGGAGCCCTCGTGATGGGCGTCGTCGCCGACTCGAACGTGCTGATAGGAGAGCCGAAGCAGCTGAAGTAAGAGCGGTGGCGTAAAGCCGGGCGCTCGCAGATCGACGGCGACGCCGCCATAGTCACTGTCGAATAGCTTCGCGAACAATTTGACGCCCAACCCATCTTTTGATGCAGTGCTTTCTTTGAGGCCATTATCAAGAGCCTCAACACCGGCGGATGGATTAAGATAGAGCAGAGCTGGTAACCACACGTTTGCGAAAGGAGACGCGACGCCATTGGTCAAGTAATGCTGTGCCGTTCTCTCGATAAACAAGCGATCGTCATCGTTTCCATTTTTGATGAGAATTTCGATTGCCTGACGGAGATTGTGTTCTGGGCGGGATCGGCTCTGTTCCGTATCAGTCTGCGCAATTTCTAGTAGCCAGCTCCGAATTCGAGGAATGAACAGCGTTGATACGATTGCGGAAGCATGGCTCACGTTCTGCAAGAACATCGAATAGGCGTTGGCGCTCGTGAGCTCGTGCAGCGAAAGGCTCAGTTCTTTCCCAAGTACTCGATCAATTGCAGCCGGATGTTCGATGGCGAGGCTTTCAAGCCATGATGGAAAGCCGTTTAGCTCCATTGGAGCGTAGCGACATGCTAGCTCTGCTTCTTGGTCGGTTATTCGTTTAGCCCAGTTAGGATCCTCGGCCTCCGCTGCGATCCCCGCGAGGCCAAACTGCCATTTGACTAGAAAAGTGTCTTGCTCGCCTTCAGGGCGTTCGCTGCGCAGCGTGGGCGCATCCTTGCGCCACGCAGCCATCATCGTTTCACGAAGCCGGTCCGCAACTCCCTTTCCAAATTGCTCCTCGATGAAACGTCGGTTCCATCCTGCGGCACGGCTTTCATCGCCGGATCGCTCGACGGCGTTCCATAGGTTCCAAGCTGTGTGCTCCGCTCGGTTTGCAGCAAATACCGCATCGGGGTCTCTAGCAATTTCCCGCCAGAAGATCACCCAACTGGCATGGGCTTTCGCCGTGCGTCGTTCAATTTGCTTTGTGCGCTTATCGTTAGCCGCCTGCATTCTGCGAAGCTCAGCGCTACCCTCCTGCGGCTTCAAGCGGTCGTTGATGATCTTGGTAAGGGACGGTGCATCTGAGACAAGCGGTTTTAGAGATTCAAGAAGTGCTCGGGGATCTGTCGTGGCGTTGTTGAGTAGGAGCATTTCACTCCACAGCATCATCTCGCGATGTTCAAGCGGCTCGTCCTGTTTGGCTAGCCGCTTTTGAACCCAAGTCGAGTCCTTTTCGTCGCTCAACTGAATGCCGCCGTGGCGTGAAAGATTGTAGACTCGGTTCCACGAGTCACTGGATTGATGCAACTGTGCGAGAAATGCGTCTTCTCCCCAGAAAGCAGACTCGCGGGCATCAGCGGGAAGGTCTGCTAATGCTTGTCGCAGTCCTGCCAAGGATTTTCTCTCGCTGTAGTGGTCATCTGAGAGACGGACCGCTAGCATGCTTGACGTCGTCCATGCCTCGGTCTTGATACCAGCTGCTGCCTGCCGCTGGCAGGCGGCAACGAGCGCAGGAATCAGGTCGGGGCGGTTCGTTCGCAGGTGCGGAAACTTATCGGGTTTCCACGCAATACCTTCAAGAATTAAGTCTGTAATTCCTTGACGCAATTGATCAAGATATTCCGGTAGAAGCTCTGTGAGTTCAATCTCGCTCGGTAGTCTATAAGTTAAGTCCCCGACACCACGTGATTTTTCTTTCACTCGTCGAAGTATTTGCGACAGTCGCTCGACGGGCATATGTGTGGGAAAGAGGCTTGTTATTGCTTGGCGTGCCAAGGTGTCCGGCCATAGAACAGGATCTTTTTCGATCGTGCTCGCGAGTTGGTCGAGGCGCGGGTCCATCAGTTGCAACAGGGCCTCGATCGCGAGGCCACGCTCGCGGTGGGGGCGGTTGCTATCCATTGCGGCTGCGTAAGCAATATCAGAACATTCAATGAGTTTTCCCGCTGCGATAATCTGCAGCAAAAGGTCGCGGACTTCGGGATTTTCGATCCCTCGATCCCAGAGGTGCTTAATGCTGTCTGCAAGCTCTTGGGATGCAAAACGATGTACCTGGATGCGTGGCGTCCGCAAGCCACGCCACCCGCCGCCGCCGTAACGACTGACATACGCGTTCAAAGCCCTGACCCGTTGTGCTGGGCGCAGCGACTGCGGATCCCCATGATCCAGGACGACGGCGGGATCGATTGTAACAATGTCGTCAAAGATAGTGTCCTGTGAAAGCGCGAGCCACGCGGCGATCGGGCGCATTGACGGTCTCACGACTGGGGCACCCTGGGCAGTCTCAGCAAATAACAATCGCTTAATCGATTTGACCGAGACACCTCGCCCGAGCAGCGTATCTAATCGTTTCGCTGCGAGAACTTCGACTACGGATCGATGGTGAAAGCGAACCCGCCCGTAACTAGCAAAGCCGAATAACGGGCGTTCTAGCAACGTAGTCTGTGTTTCCGCGCTCCAATCCTGCAAGACTTTTGATACATCAAGCGCGGCCTCACTCGCCAGAACACTGTCGACGTCAGCGCTGTGTCGCAGTGTAAGTTTGCGGGTCAACATAGCTGCTAGCGCTAGTCGGCTGGCTCCTTCAGTTGCAGCTTCTTGCGAAAGTTCAGTTCTTTCTTTTCGTTCTGTACTTGGCTTCAGTTTCATCGCGATATTGGTCTCGACCTGCTCGCGATGCGATCGGATGCGGTGATGTTCGCGCCAATCGGAGCACAATTCGAGCAAATCTTGTGGTCGTTCAGCGAACTCTTCAGCGTCGCGTTGCCGAATATCGGCGAGAAGAGCTTCGGGATCTAGAACGCCTTGGAGCATCGCGAATGCGTGCATCTGCTCGCGTGACAACGGCATTAATCCAACGTTGCGCCACGCCGTAGGCCCAGCATTGCCTGTAGTCTTGCTCTTGCGGTCCATCAGAATGTCAGCAAAAGCTTCGGCCGTGGGTGCCGCTTCTTCCTTGGGAGGGATTGGTAGATTTCGGACTATTAGCTCTCGATCAATTGGGACTGGGCGAGTTGTGATTATGATTTTCGCCCTGCCGAGCTGGCCTGCGAGTGCCTTATTGAGACGCTTTAGGGCTTGATCAAACTTTCCAAGAGTGAGCTTCAGTTCATCGAAGGAGTCCAAAAAGAAGGTCGCAACCTCGGACTGAGATCGCAGCCATGCGTCGAAACGTTGCTCTTCTTCGCTCCCCAACATTTCGCGGACGGTGCTCAAAGCAAGGGTAGCGAGATCAAGAAAAAAGGCAGGTTCTCCATTGGCCCAGAGTCGCTTTTGCTGCTCTTGGCACTCGTAGGTTTTCCCTACGCCTGCCTCGGAGACAATGAGAATGCGCTCTGACTTAAGAACTTCATCCCAGCCGAAAGCGCCTCTCCAGCCAATTCGGGAGAGCACGCTGGCCTTTTCGATATCAGCGACCTCTTCGTCGGATAAGTCGCGGAATGTGCGATTGAGGGAAGATTGGGAGTGGGATGCGTCGATCATATATTTTGAGCCATCGCTGTAATGCAATAAAGAGTGGATACTCGCGGTAATTGTGTGTCGCAAGTATCTATCCTTTGACGCATATCAACTCGCCGGAGTCGTTTACCGCTCTCCGGTGCCTACCGCCTCCTTCTCGGCCCCCTCGACCGCAGCGCCGCATGGTCCCGCTCCAGCGGCGTATGCGCGTCCTCCAGCAAGGCCATCGCTTCATCGGGGATGCGGTCGATATTGACGCCGCCGCGGCGCATTTCCTTCAGCGCTTTGCGGATCGCGGTGTCGCGGTCGATCCAGTCCTGGCCGGTGCGCGCCGGCGCATCGGGGCGGCGGCGCGGGCGGCGGTTGCCCATGGCTTCCAGCCGCGCCATCTTCACCACCTGCATGGCCTGGATCAGCCGGTCGAGATCGACCGTGGGGCTGTTCCACAGCTCGGTGACACAGCGCTCGGCCAGCGCCTGCAGCTTCTCTCGCAGCACGCGCAGCTTCAGCCGGCGGCCGGCGCGGGCGCCCCGCAACGTATCGCTGGCCACAGGCGCAAACGGGTGACGCTGCCAGCCGCCCTCGCGGGCCCAGCGCCCGACGGTGCTGTGGGTCGCGCCGGTCCTCGCCGCGATCTGCTTGTAGGTCAGCGTCGTCTCCTCGATCAGGCGGCGCGCCGCGGCAACGGTGGCATTGGTGTGCAGCTTCTTGCATCCCTTCGGGCGGCCGCCCGGAACCGGCGGCGGTCCGGGATCGGCATCGACCCGAACGCGCGCCACCGTATCCGCGGAGGAGTCGATGACGCGGATGTTGGAGGGAAACAGAGGATAGGCAGGATAGCGCATGCTGACTCCCTTTAGACCGCGGCCAATCGAGAGTGGAATATATACCCATTGCAGAAGAGCGCAAGCGAGGCGTGGCTGGGTGCCGGACGGGTGCGGCTGGGCTTTGGTGTCATTCCGGGACGCAAAAGCTCCGCTCGGGCTGCGGACGACTGATCGGCACGCGGATCATTTCACGCCATTTTTCGCCATTTCGTCAGCTACACTTGGCTTGATGGCCAGCGCTGACGCCAGATCGGCCTCGCTGCCCGTAACGTCGCCCTTACGTCGTTTAGCGACGCCGCGGCCGTATAGGGACGGTGCCAATTTTGGCTCCTTGCGCAGCGCGGCATCATAGTCGGAGATTGCTGCGTCGAGCGACCCCATTTTCAGATAGGTGAAACCGCGGCTGTCGAGCATACGCGGATTGCCCGGCCCGAGACGCAGTGACTCGTTGCAGTTTTTCAGGGCGTTATCGAGATCGCCGACGACGGCTTGGTAGAAGCAAATGTTATTCGACCAAATGGCATTTTTCGGATTAAGCTTACGCGCCTGACTGAGGTCCTGCAGGGCGCGTTCGTACTGGCCTTTTTTGCCATAGGCGGTTGCGCGCACAGCAAAACTGAAGGCACCTGCCGGTTTTGGATTGAGTTCGATCACCCGATCATAGTCTGCCACCGCGCGGTCTTGGTGGCCCAAGGCTTCATAGGCCGCAGCCCGATTGAATAATACGGCAAAGCACCGTGGATCGAGTTTTTCCGCCTCGTTGAAATCCTCAAGGGCGCGGTGATATTGCTGCTTGCCGAGATAGGCTACGCCCCGGTACGTGAGCGCACGAGCGTTGCGAGGCAGGAGCTGAATAGCTTTATCGAGATCGGCGATCGCACTGGGATATTCCGACAGTCGGGCGTGCATCTCTCCCCGAGCTGTATAGGCAATCCAGGAATCAGGATGCAGCGCAGTCGCATGCTGGAAGTCTTCCAGGGCTCGAGTGAGCTCATTGTGCGCATAGTGAGCAGTGCCTCGCGTGAGGTATAAGGCAGCGTCGTTCGGATTGAGCTTGATAGCATTGTCCAGCAGCTCCAATGCACGCGCATAATTCTCGCCGTACATATGGCTAGCGATCGTTCTGGTGAATTCCCTTCTTTTTTCCGCTTCGGCACCGAGTTTCGAATCCTGGTCAAAAGGCGTCGGAGACGGCATGCCATGGCAGGCTGACACAACAAGGGTCGGCTGTGCATCGGCTGCGCGGGCAGGCTGCATGGACGCGCTTGCGATCATGATTTGCACGAAGAGCACCCACGCCCGCCATACCCGGGAATGCAGTAGATGATTGTTCGACCTGTTCGGGCTGATGTCGTTCTGTTGGCTGAAATTCACGGTATGCCCCAGCGAAAACGAAAAGTAGTATACTACCTGACTTGCTGCGGCACTCAACTGGCTGTGCGGCGGAGCGTGGAGAGTTGAGTAGGTTATTTGCGGGAATGTCGTCATTCCGGGGCGTGGGGGCGTCTTTTGCGCGCGAACCTCAGCCACTCCAATTGGAGTGGCGGGGAATTCCGGTGTGTTTGGCTCTACGGAGACTCCCATGTCGAGATTCCGGGTTCGGTCCCGCCGCCTGCGGCGTCGGTGCCGCCCCGGAATGACAGTTTGTGGAAACGCAGAGCTCTACTAACCAGCCCGCCCGCGCGCACCTTCGATCCCCAGCACCTTCATCCGCGAGGCCAGCGTGGTCGGCTTGATGTCGAGCAGCTCGGCCGCGCCGCCGGGGCCGAACACTTTTCCTGATGTCGCGGCAAGCGCTGCGAGGATGTTGCTGCGTTCGTGATCGCGCAGTTCGGCTGAGGTCATCACCGCCGGCCGGGCGTCGGACTTCACGCGATGGGCGCCTGCGGCATGGTGCGGGCCGGGCGCGTCGGGCAGGTCGATCCGCAAGCGGCCGTTCTGCGCCAGGATCACTGCGCGCTCGATGACGTTCTGCAATTCGCGGACATTGCCGGGCCAGTCGTAGCGCGACAGCCGCCGCGCATCGCCCTCGGACAGGCGCAGATCGGATTTCAGTTTCTCGCTGAGCAGGAAGTGCTGCGCCAGCAGGGGAATGTCCTCGCGGCGGTCGCGCAGCGGCACCGACTCCACGGGAAACACGTTGAGCCGGAAATACAGGTCCTCGCGAAACCGTCCGCGCGCCACTTCCTGTTTCAAATTGCGGTTGGTGGCGGCGATGACGCGGACATCGACGGAGCGGGTGCGCTCCTCGCCGACGCGTTCGAAATTGCCTTCCTGCAATACGCGCAGCAGCTTGCCCTGCAGCTCCAGCGGGATCTCGCCGACCTCGTCGAGAAACAGCGTGCCGCCATCGGCGAGCTCGAACCGTCCGATGCGATCACGCACCGCGCCGGTGAAGGCGCCGCGGACATGGCCGAAGAATTCGCTCTCGAACAATTCGCGCGGGATTGCCGCGCAATTGACGCGGATCAGCGGACGGTCGCGGCGGCCGGAGGCTTCGTGGATCGCGCGCGCGATCAGTTCCTTGCCGGTGCCGGACTCGCCGGTGATCATCACCGCGGCGGTGGTCGGCGCGACCAGCTTGACCTGCCGCAGCGTCTTCTGGATCGCCTCGCTCTGGCCGATGATGCCGCGCGGATTGGTCTCGATGCGGATTTCCTCCTGCAGATAGGCGTTTTCGAGTTCGAGGCGTTCGCGCAGCCGATCGACTTCGGCCAGCGCGGCATGGAGTTTTTCATCGGCCTCGCGGCGCTGGCTGACATCGCGAAACACGATCACCGCGCCAACCACCATGTGGCGGTCGCGGATCGGCGTGGATGTATATTCGACCCAGACCGGCGAGCCGTCCTTGCGCCAGAACACCTCATTGTCGACATTGTGCACGGCGCCGTCGCGAAACGCGGCATAGATCGGGCAGTCGTGATCCGGATAGTGGCTGCCGTCGTGATGGCTGTGATGCACGATCGGGTGGATTTCACGGCCGACGAGTTCATCGGCGGTCCAGCCCAGCATGCGCTCGGCAGCGGGATTGACGAAGGTGGTCTTGCCATCGGCATTGACGCCGTAAATGCCTTCGCCCGCGGCGCGCAGGATCAGCTGGTTCTCGCGCTCGATGTCCTGAAACACGCGCTCGACCCGCTGCCACGCGGCAATGCCGCCGCGCATGTGATCCTCGGCAGCGGCGTCGACATGACGGCGGCGGCGCTGCTCGAGATCGCTCATGGTGAGCAGCAGCAAGGTGCGCTCGCCCTGCGGCACCAGCGATCCCGCATATTCGAGCTGCAACGCTTCGCCGGTGGCGTGGCGCGGCGTCAGCGTGTTGGTCCAGTAGGAGCCCTTGGCCAGCACCGCCTGCGTGAACACGATCAGCGCCGGCAACTGGCCCGCATGCAGCGCGCTGATCTTGATCTGGCGCAGCAGCGCGCGGTCATAGCCGAGCAGGGTGCAGGCCGCCGGATTGGCGTCGATGATCTGGTCGGCATGGGGATCGAGCAGCAGCGTCGGCTCGACCGAATAATCGAAGGCGATGGTCCGCAAATCGGGTGGCTGGGCGGTTGCCAAATCCATCGGCGAAACTCCGAAAAATCGTAATCAGACTACGAATTTTCGTGTAGCACGAATTTTCGTAGTCGCCAAGAATGGGCCGAAATGCCTGCGGCGATTGGACATTCCGGCGCGCGCCGGGCTGGCACACTCCTTGCGTAAATGACCGGAGCGTCACCGAGGAGGTCACATGTCCACATTCGACAATCCGTTCGATCCCGCCCGCCGTTTGCGCGCCGGCGCCTGCAGCTGCGGCCAGCACGCCAGCCAGTCCGAGCATGAAGCCACGCTGCAGCTTCGCTGCGACATTCCCGAGACCGAGGACAAACGCTACGAGGGCGTCGTCGCCTCGGCGGTGATGCGCGCGGTGTTCCCGAAAGACGTCGCACGCCGCGCATTCCTGAAGTCGGTCGGTGCGTCCAGTGCACTGGCGGCGCTGTCGCAGTTCTTTCCGATCAAGACGGCGACCGAGGTGTTCGCGCAGGGCGCCGGCAAACTGGAAAAGACCGATCTCAAGGTCGGCTTCATCCCGATCACCTGCGCGACGCCGATCATCATGGCCGATCCGCTCGGCTTCTATAAGAAGCAGGGGCTCAATGTGGAAGTGGTGAAGACCGCCGGCTGGGCCGTCATTCGCGACAAGACCATCAACAAGGAATACGACGCCGCCCATATGCTGGCGCCGATGCCGATCGCGATCTCGCTGGGCCTCGGCTCGCAGCCGATCCCCTACACCGTGCCGGCGATCGAGAACATCAACGGCCAGGGCATCACGCTGGCCATGAAACACAAGGACAAGCGCGACCCGAAGGACTGGAAAGGCTTCAAGCTCGCCATCCCGTTCGACTATTCGATGCACAATTATCTCTTGCGCTACTATCTCGCCGAACACGGCATCGATCCCGATACCGACGTGCAGCTGCGCTCGGTGCCGCCGCCTGAAATGGTCGCGAACCTGCGCGCCGACAATATCGATGGCTTCCTGGCGCCCGACAATATCTGCCAGCGCGCGATCTATGACGGCGTCGGCTTCATGCATATCCTGTCCAAGGAAATCTGGGATGGGCACCCGTGCTGCAGCTTTGCGGCCTCGAAGGAGTTCATCACCACGTCGCCGAACTCATTCGCCGCGCTGACCCGTGCCATCGTCGACGCCACCGCCTATGCGTCGAAGGCGGAGAATCGCAAGTCGATCGCCGAGGCGATCGCGCCCGCGGCCTATCTCAACGCGCCGCCGGTGGTGTTGGAGCAGGTGCTGACCGGCACCTATGCCGACGGCCTCGGCGGCATCAAGACAGATGCGAAGCGCGTCGATTTCGATCCGTTCCCGTGGCAGTCCTTCGCGGTGTGGATGATGACCCAGATGCAGCGCTGGGGTCAGATCAAGGGCGATGTCGACTACAAGGGCGTCGCCGAACAGATCTACCTCGCCACCGACACCGCCAAGGTGATGAAGGAGATGGGCCTGACCCCGCCAGCGACGAGCTACAAGTCGTTCGCGGTGATGGGCAAGACCTTCGATCCGGAGAAGCCGAAGGAGTATCTGGCGAGTTTTAAGATCAGGAAGGCGACGTAAACAATGGCGCGCGCTGGATTCTTCACCTCCCCCTTGAGGGGGGAGGTCGACGATACGAAGTATCGTCGGGAGGGGGTGAGGGCCGCGCCGCTGTCACCCCACCCCGGCTGCTTCGCAGCCGACCCTCCCCCTCTAGGGGAGGGTGGAGACCACACATGACCTTCTCCCTTCGCTTCCGCGCTGCCGTCGTCTCCATCGCGATCTTCCTCGCCTTCATCGGCGTGTGGCACCTCGCCACGCGGCAGACAGCAACGGTCGGCACCATGTCGCCGGAATACGCCAAGCTGATGGGGCTCACGGCGACCTCAGGCAAATCCGCGATGCCCGGTCCGCTCGATGTCGGCGCCAAACTTTGGGAGCACCTGAAGCGGCCGTTCTATGACAACGGGCCGAACGACAAGGGTCTCGGCATCCAGCTCGCTTATTCGATCGGCCGCGTCGGGCTCGGCTATCTCATCGCGGTCATCGTCGCCATTCCGCTCGGCTTCCTGATCGGCATGTCGCCGCTGATGAACAAGGCGCTCGATCCGTTCATCCAGGTGCTGAAGCCGATCTCGCCGCTCGCCTGGATGCCGCTGGCGCTCTACACCATCAAGGATTCCAGCCTGTCGGCGATCTTCGTGATCTTCATTTGCTCGGTCTGGCCGATGCTGCTCAACACCGCCTTCGGCGTCGCCGCCGTGCGCAAGGAGTGGATCAATGTCGCGCGCACGCTGGAAGTCGGCACCTTCCGCCGCGCCTTCACCGTCATTCTTCCTGCGGCCGCACCGACCATCCTCACCGGCATGCGTATTTCCATCGGCATCGCGTGGCTGGTCATCGTCGCCGCCGAGATGTTGGTCGGCGGAACGGGCATCGGTTACTTCGTCTGGAACGAATGGAATAATTTATCGATCACAAATGTGATTATTGCGATCCTGCTGATCGGGATCGTCGGCATGTTGCTGGATCAGATATTGGCACGCTTCACCCGCATGGTCACGTTTCCGGAGTGAATGCGATGACCACCAAATTCATCTCCATCGAGGGCATCGCCAAGCGCTATCCGGCGTCATCAGGCAACGGCAGCACCACGATCTTCGAGGATCTCTGGCTGTCGATGCCATCTGGCGAATTCGGCTGCATCATCGGCCATTCCGGCTGCGGCAAGACCACGGTGCTGAACATCCTCGCCGGGCTCGATGAGCCCTCCGAAGGGACCGTGATCGTCGACGGCCAGGCGATCTCCGGCACCAGCCTCGACCGCGCGGTGATCTTCCAGAGCCACGCGCTGCTGCCGTGGCTGACGGTCATGGGCAACATCGCCTATGCGGTGTCGTCGAAATGGCGCAAGTGGGACAAAACAAAAGTCCGCGCCCATGCGCAGACCTATATCGACAAGGTCGGCCTCACGGGCAGCGAGCACAAGCGGCCGTCGGAACTATCCGGCGGCATGAAGCAGCGCGTCGGCATTGCGCGCGCGCTGTCGATCACGCCGAAGATCATGCTGATGGACGAGCCGTTCTCGGCGCTCGACGCGCTCACGCGCGGCACGCTGCAGGACGAGGTGCGGCGCGTCACGCTGGAGACCGGCCAGACCACCTTCATGATCACCCATGACGTCGACGAGGCGATGTATCTCGCCGACAAGATTTTCCTGATGACCAACGGCCCCGGCGCCGTGCTGGCGGAGATCGTCGAGAATCCGCTGCCGCGCGATCGCTCGCGCATCGATCTGCACAAGCACCCGCATTATTACGCGCTGCGCAACCACATCATCGATTTCCTGGTGACGCGCAGCAAGACCTTCACCGCCACCACGCCGCACCACGACCCACGCCATGTGCCGGTGGTGCGGCCCGCATTCCCCGAGGCGCCAACGATGCCGTCTCTTCACAGCGCGACGCGCTAGCCGCGTCAACCGAAGCCTCACGACCGAAGGAGAACCATCATGCTGCGATCCGACCTCACCGAAAAGCTGCTCGACATCAAGCGCGAGAAGGAATGGACCTGGAAATATATCTGCGAGCAGATCGGCGGCTATTCCGAAGTGCTGATCGTCGGCGCCATTCTCGGCAACATGAAGCTGACCAAGCCGCAGGCGGCCAATGCCGGCGAGCTGTTCGGCCTCTCGAAGAGCGAGACCGCGATGCTCAACGAGATCCCGATGCGCGCCGAAAACGTGCAGATGCCGCCGCAGGATCCGCTGATCTATCGCTTCTACGAGATGGTGATGGTGAACGGCCCGGCCTGGAAGGCGCTGATCGAGGAGGAATTCGGCGACGGCATCATGTCGGCGATCGATTTCGACATGGTGATGCAGCGCATCGCCAATCCCAAGGGCGACCGCGTGCAGATCACGATGTCCGGCAAGTTCCTGCCCTACAAGTATTACGGCGCGACGGGCAATGTGCCGGAATATGGGTTCAAGGAGGGGTGAGATCACATTCTGCGCGCCGCGCCTCAAACGCGGTGCGCACTTCAATCGCGCTCTCTCGCACGAGTGATCAGCAGGAGGTTGCGAATTCGATTTAGCTGCGCTGCAATCCAACTATCCGTATTGTCTTCGCCGTTCATAAAGAACCGAGTTCCGAACTTGCGGTGCCATTTAACGGCCTCAAGCTCTTCATGAATCCACTTTCGGTCTTCCGACGTGTCTCGAAGCCAATTCATTGGATTGCTCCTTAATCGGACCGACATCTGAGGAGTATGTGTGATTCGTCAGTTTGATATTCGGCAATCAAGCTGCGGTGTAAAAAAAGATGGTAACGTTTCGCCAACGACTTTTGAGTGGAAGGAATAATTGTTTAAATACAGCGTATTAATAAGATTTTGGGGCGGCTAGCCGGGCCGTAAATTGTGCCATCTGACGTTGATTGCAGGTGGGCCGGTGTAGGTTACGTGGGACAGCGCAAGATTGTACTCGTAAATCCACTTAACCTAACTAACCTCAGCGTGGGAATCGCTGGCCGCCTCTCTGTTCGTTGAAACGACAAGGCATGATGCTAGCTGACGGCTCTCATCATTCCACGTTACCGGCGAATAGATGTCCGATTTTACTTCGACCTCAATTCCAATCCCTAAGGATTGGCAGGCCTTCGAACGCGGAATCCGCGTGCTCTTTCAAGCTATCCTAAGTGACCCAAATACCCAAAACAACGGTCGTATCGGCCAACCCCAGCATGGCGTGGATGTCTACGGCAACCGCGGTGGCGGGGGCGGGCCCGCCGTCGGAGTGCAGTGCAAAGGTAAAGATTCGAATTTTGGCGGAGAAGTTACGAAAGCGGAGCTTGAGGAAGAAGTTCGAAAGACCCAAGGTTTCAGGCCCCAGCTAAAGGAGTTCATCCTTGTAACGACCGCGCAAACAGATGCAAAAATCCAAGAAGTCGCGCGCAATCTGGAACAAACGGTGCGTTCTTCGGGCCGCGACCTGTCCATAGCGGTTTGGGGATGGCAACAGCTAGAAAATGAAATTGGGCGCTATCCGGACGCGCTTCGCACCTTCCATCCGGATGCTACGCCTTTCACCGACGAGCTATTGAGAGGCCAAGCGGAAATCATTGACGGCCAAAAAGCGATTCTGAAGGAGCTTCGGCGTCACGTTCCAGAAATGATAAGATCTGCGGAGCAGGGGCAATCTCCTCTGCCCGCAACATCGAATACTAAAATTGCAGCTGACACGTACGTCGGGGGTGATGCGCTTGATAAGCATCTTCATGAGCAGATTAATATCTATCGCGACTATCTTCGGAATGGCCGACCTAACACTGCGCTGGAGTTATTGGAAAAGCTGAAGGAGGCAGCTTTCAACGGCGCCTCTCAGAAAATAAAGTTCAGGATTCTTGGCAATATTGGTGCTGCACTTCATCGACTAGAAAAATATGAAACCGCAGCGAACTATTTTATTGAGGCTTACAGCTACGCCCCCGAGGAGCCTGCTGCCGCCGCGAACAAAATTGCTGCCTTGCTTATTCAAGGTCACGCTGGAGAGGCGCACGATCTAGCAGTAAGCGCATTGGAGGCAGCGCCAACGAATGCCGATCTGAGCTTGCAGCGGCTGCAAGCTAGAGCTTCTGATGAAACGGTGGAGCAAGTCTGGCCGACGTTGCACGCGTCAGTCCGCGATGATCCAAATGTCTTGGCGTTCCGCATTGTGGCGATGCGCGATGCGGGTAATCCGGAATGGCGAAACATGGCTGCCAAAGCGTCGGTGGAGCATCCGAACGACGATCGCTTCGGAGCGTTGGTGGCTGATTCTGTTCTTGAACGTGCGTTGATATCGGATCGTAGCTTGCTTGGAGCAGCGCATGCCGAAATCCCAAGTCAGGTCGAATTGCTTGGCGCAGCTAATGCGCTTTCTGAAATTTGGGAGAAATCGCTCAAGCTAGAGTCACCGCCCGAAGTGTCCATCGCTCACAACGGTGCCCTGTTATGGAAGCTGCTGCGCGAGGGCGAGAAAGCTCGTGCGATGCTAGATTCGGGTTTCGAGGCAGGATTGTGCGCCGAGGAGGCAGTTAAGCTCCGCTTGTCGTTATTTGCGCGTCCAAAGGAGACTACGGCGGCTCTGAAATTTGCAGAACGGCTCTCTGATTCCCCACAATCAAGGATCATTCGCGCCGAACTCTATGTTGAAAAAGAACCGGCGAGGAGCCGCGAATTGCTCTCGGATCGAGAGAGCTATGCGGGGCGCGATGCAATCCCTGCAGCGCAGGTATTTGCGGAAAGTCTGGTTCGCGAACGAAAGTTCGACGAAGCATTGGCGGAGGCCGAGCGTATTCAGGCCGTGCTCCCCCTCGATCCGTACGGTCCGCTAATCGCTTACCGGATCAAGCGGGCTGCGGGCGAGCCGAACGCCGAGCGCGAACTTGATCGAGCTTTGACGAAGCTCGGGGATGACGCAGACTTTCCAACTCGGTTCCTCATATGCGAAGCGCTGGAGGACGCGGGCCGGTTCGATGACGTCGTTGGCGTTCTCGCTGGAAAAATATCGACCGCTTACGACTCTATGAGCTTGCGGTCGTTTGTTGCGGCTGCAGCGAACAGCGATCGCCGCAGTACCCTTCGTGATATTTTGGCAAACCTCCCTGCGGAGTTGCGCGTTGTTCCATTTTATAGAAGCGCACGTATCGCTCTTGCATTCCAGACGGGGGACATTGTAGCCGCGGAGCGAGAAATCCGAGGCTATCTCCGCGACCGTCCTCGAAATCTAAAGATGCAGCTGCAACTCATGCAAACCTTGTTCAGGCAGGAAAAGCTAGAAGCGTTGCGGACTGAGGTAGCTAAACCTGCCACCGAGTTCGACGGTAGTCCGTCCGATTTCATGAAGCTCGCCCAATTCAAGGAGCAATTTGGCGATTGGCGCGAAGCCTACTCACTAGCATATGCAATTCTAGTAAAGCACCCGAGTGACCCACATGTAAGCATGGGATACGTGGCGGTCTTCCTTCGCCCCGGTCATGCGGCTGAGTTGGACATATCGCCAAAGGTTGTGGCGGATAATCTGGCAGTTGCGCTAGAGGGGGAAGATCGCAAACTGCATGTCTTTGTGCTTGAAACCGACCCGGATCTTCGCCCGACCAATCAGTACATTCCGCTTAGCCACAAGCTTGTTTCTGCTGTCATCGGAAAGAGCGTTGACGACGAAGTGTTACTCCCCGATGGCGCCTCTACGAAGATCAAATGGATCAAGCCAAAGGAGCTGCACTCTCTTCACGAGGTGCTAGAGAGTTTTCAGAACACCTTCCCCGAGGCGGAAGGTCTTGAAAGAGTCTCTGTTGATCCGTCGGCCGAAAGTGGCATGAGTGAAATTTCGGCGCGCTTGCAAGCCAGACACGAGGCTGTGCAGACGGTAGTAGATCTGTATGAGCGTGATGTTCTTCCGCTTGCGTTGGCCGCTCGTTCCGTCGGAACGGATGCTGTCGAATTGATGTTAGGTCTTAGTTCTACCGGCAATAATATTCGCGTTTGCCAAGGATTGCATTCCGAACGCGGTGCCGCGATGGCGGCAATTAATATCAATGCAGCGAAAGGCTGCGTTCTCGACCCGGTTAGCTTTCATATTGCGCGCCGGTTAGGTCTATTGGAAGCGGTGCGATCCGTTTGCGGGCCGATCGGTCTCGTAGATCGTACGGTTCGCCGGTATCAGCGCAAGATCTTTGAACTTAACGATAGGATCGCAGAAAGCGATCTTTCTCTCTCGTGGAACGATGGAAAGATTTATAGAACGGAGACTTCAGTCGAACAAAAACGCGAGGCATTAACCGCTCTGAAGGCAGATGCTGATTGGATCCGAGACAACGCCGTTATTGTTCCGGCAGACGGTACTCGCGATCCAAGTGCGGAGTTTAGGCAGCTTATGCAACGATTTGGCAGTGGGTTCAGTGACGAACTCCGCGCAGCTCAGGGGAGAGGCTTGTTGCTCGTCTCGGAAGACTTAGGGCTACGAGCACTAGGCCAGGCAGAGTTTGCCGTGCCATCTACTTGGCTGCAGCCGGTCCTAATGAAGGCAAAGAACAACGGTGCTCTTAGTGAAAGCGAGTATCGCAAGGCCATTGTTGCTATGATTGATGCGCGCTTTACCTTTGTATCAGTGGATGCGGCACTCTTAGTAGGAGCGGTTAGCGGCCATATTGATATCAGTCTGCCAAGGGATTTTCTGAGTTTGGCCTCTCGCTTGGGCGGGGCTTCCGCTGATTTGCCGTCTCACGTTAGCGTTGCTCTGGGCGTTATTGCAGCAATGTGGGTAGATGAGCGTCTTCCCTATACCGCGCGGCTTGCGATCGTCGGGCAGCTCCTTTCTGAGGTAATCAAGAATCGGTCGCATGAAGAGCTGGTTCGAACTCTTATTGAGTTTGTATCTTTCGGGGATCGTCAACTAAATAATCGACACTTTCGGGAGTATATATTCGATTGGGTCCGTGGGCACTTTCTATCGGAAGTAATTCTTAAATCTTCTACTCGTGCGCCCGGCGCGCGTAGATAACAGTTGTGAGACGTTCCGCATCGGTCGGGGCCAAACTTTCTCTTGTCCGATCCACAGCTCTCACAGCAAGACCGATCAAGACACCCCCATTCGCCCATGCGATACCCGCCGCATGAACCAGCCTGTCCCGCATCGCACCCCTGATCTCGTCGCTATCCTTGCCTGGATCGAGCAGCATCTCGACGATCCCTTGAGCGTCGAGACGATCGCCGCGCACGCCAAGCTGTCGCCCTATCATTTCTCGCGGCTGTTCTCGGCGTGGATGGGGCGGGGCGTGATGGCGCATGTGCGCGGGCGCAGGCTGGTCCGCGCGGCGCAGCGGCTGGTGGCCGATCCCGATCTGCGCCTGGTCGATCTCGCATTCGAGTGCGGCTTCGACTCGCAGGAGGCGTTTACCCGCGCCTTTGCCCGCATGTTCGGCGTCGCGCCCGGGCGGTTTCGGCGCGGCTTCAGTGTCACTCCCATCGAAGGACAATATCCGATGACCATGCCCGATGACGTCGCCGTCGCTGTCACCCGCTTGCCCGATCTGGTGGCGCTGGACGCCTTCATCGTCGCAGGTCCTTCGGCGCGGTTCGATGAGGCGAACAAGGCCGAGATTCCGCAACTGTGGTCGAAGCTGATGGGCGCTTTGCCGTTCAAGGGGCAGGCGCCGAGCTGGACCACCTATGGCGTGGTCTGGAATGTCGACCGCGCCGAAGGCAGTTTCGATTACATGGCCGGCGTCGGCGTCAATGATGACGCGGCGCTGCCTTTGGGCTTTGCGGCGAAGCGCATCGCGGCTTCGCGTTATGCGGTGTTTCGCATCGTGCTGAACGGCGGGGCGGTGCATCCGCAGATCAAGCGCGCGATGGCGACCATCTGGGGCGAGCTGGTGCCGGCATCAAGGCTCACGGTCGCCGACCGGCCGGATTTCGAGCGCTATGACAGCGAGTTTGCGCCGACGAAGAAGGGGGCGGTGATCGATTTCTATTTGCCGGTGGAGGTGTGAGGGGCTCCGTCCTCTCCGCGTCATGGCCGGGCGGCGCGAAGCGAGCTTCGCTAGATGACCCGGCCATCCACGTTGCTTTCTGCGCTCGGCGCAAAGATGGATCCCCGGGTCAAGCCCGGGGATGACGTGGAGAGAGTGGTGGCATGACGGAGCCACGCGCATGATGGCGCGCTAATATCGCCTGCTTCCCCTTGGCCGCAGCGCCGGGTGATCCCGCTCCGGCGGCGTATGCGCCGCTTCCAGCAGCGCCATCGCGTCGTCCGGGATCTGTGTCACATCGACGCCGCCGCGGCGCATCTCCTTCAGCGCGGTGCGGATCGCAGCGTCGCGCTCCATCATCTCGCGGCCGGTGCGCGCGGGCATGTCGATGTGGCGACGCGGGCGCCGGCGGCCCATGGCCTCCAGCCGCGCCATCTTCAGCACCTGCAGCGCCTGCATCAGGCGGTCGATGTCGACATCGGGCTGCGCTTCCAGCGCGCGCACGGCGCGCTCCGCCAGCGCGTGGAGCCGCTCGGCAAGTTTGCGCAGCTTGAGCTTCTGCGAGGCGCGGGCGGAGGGCACCGTGTCGGTGGCGCGCGGCGCGAACAGCGGGCGCTGCCAGCCGCCGTCGCGCGTCCAGCGGCAGATCGAGGCGCGGCCGACGCCGGTTTGCTTCGCGATCTCGCCATAGGTCAGCACCGTCGTCTCGATCAGGCGGCGCACCTGCGCGCATTTGGCATCCCCATGCGGGCGCTTTGAGCCGCGCACCCGTGGGCCGCCCACAAAGGCATCCGGCGCCTCGGGCTCATCGGGCGTCACGCGAAGGCGGATGATGGGGCCGAAGAAGGGATGGGTCATGTTAAAGAATATATACCTATAAACAGGATTGCGCAAGCCGGGCGTGCGGCGTCCGATGCATCGCCATCCGTCGCGGCCGATATCGTGGGAGGCGCGCATCCGGTCACTTGGCTGCACCTGTGATTGCGCGATAGGCTGGCACACGTCGATCGTGCCTGGCTCACAAAGAGGGGTCGGCGCGATGCGGAGGAAACCCGGCGGGAACGGCAGGGGGATTTCATGGCAGGTGTCGATTATCTGATCACCGCGCGCGGCATCTCGGGCGCTGCCTTCAACGAGAATGTCGGCACCATCCGCTATCTGCGGGTGCCGACCAATGTGGCGATCCCGACGCCGGCGATGGCGACATCGAGCAAGACCGATCTCGCCAAATGGGTGAAGGAGGTGCGCGACATCGCCGACGGCGATCCCAACCAGAATTCGATCAGCGTGGCCGGCGACATCCTGGTCTTCATCCACGGCTACAACAACGATCTCGACATCATCATGAAGCGCCAGCGTCAGCTCGCGAAGGATCTCAAGGCCGAGGGCTGGAAGGGCCTCGTCATCGGCTTCGACTGGCCGAGCGACAACGAGACGCTGGCCTATTGGCAGGATCGCTCCAAGGGCGCCGAAGTGGCGGTGAAGCTGGTGAGCGATTGCATCACCGTGCTGGCGCAGGGACAGGAGAAGGACTGCGTCACCAATGTCCATCTGCTCGGCCATTCCACCGGCGCCTATGTGGCCATGGAAGCCTTCGTGCAGGCGGAGAAGGACGGCGCGCTGTTCAAGAGCAACTGGCGCGTCAGCCAGGTCGCCTTCATCGCCGGCGACGTGGCGTCGTCGAGCCTCTCGGTGAACGATTCCTGGTCGGGGCCGATGTTCAAGCGCATCCTGCGGCTGACCAACTATTCAAACCCCTATGACAGCGTGCTGGCGGCCTCCAATGCCAAGCGGCTCGGCGTCGCGCCGCGCGCGGGCCGCGTCGGCCTGCCGGCGGATGCGCATTCGAAAGCCACCAATGTCAATTGCGGGGACTATTTCGCCACGCTCGATCCGAAGAAGAGCACGTTCTTCGGCGACTTCACCCATTCCTGGCACATCGGCAACCGCGTCTTCGCGCGCGACCTCGCCATGACCCTCGAAGGCGCCATCGACCGCGACGCGATCCCGACACGCGCACTGGTCGGCGGCGCGCTGATGCTGCAGGACAGACCGCGGCCGAAATTCATGGCGGACTGGGGCATCAAGGCCGCCGCCACCCGCGGCGGCGCGCCGCGCGACGGCACAGGCGTGCTGAGCTAGCGCCGGGCGCGGGGCCCCGGCGTGTTGCCCCGCTCAGCGTTTCGACTTGGCCTTTGACTTTTTGGTCTTGGCTTTGCTGGTCTTGGCTTTCTTCGCCTTGGCCGTCTTGGTCTTTGCTTTTTTGACCTTTGCCTTCGCGACCTTCTTGGATTTGACGGTCTTTGCCTTCTTGGCTGACGCTGCCTTTGCCGTCTTCTTCGTTGTTTTCTTCTTGGCTGTCTTCGTCTTGGCCTTCTTCGCTACAGCCTTCGCTGCCTTTTTCTTCTTCGGCGGACGCACCGGTTCGTCATCGCTATGGGTTGCGGCATTGACGGTCCAGTTGGACGCCGGGATCGTGAAGAACATCTCGCGCCGCCGCGACTTGAAACCATCGGGCTTGAAGTAGCTCGCGGTCCAGCTGTCGTCCGGATCGAGGAACACTTTTTCCGGCTTCTCGCCTTTCTTGCGCTTGCTGGCCACGTCATTGGCGACATCGCGGAAATAGAAATGCCGAAACAGCCGGTCGAACTCGGTCATGTAGATGTCGGCCACGCGGGTCGAGCCGCGGATCAGGATCATGTTTTCGTCGTTGGTGGTCAGCGATCCCTCCGAGAAATTCGCCGAGCCGGTGCAGATCAGGGGATCGTCGCTCAGGGGATCGATGAGCAGATATTTCGTGTGAACGAAGAAGATATTGCCTTCGTCACGGGTGAGCTCTTCCTTCAGAAACCAGCGGTCGAGCGGAAATTCCTTCACCTTGCGCTTGGCGACCAGCTTGCCGTCGACCACCTTGAACTCGGCGCCCAGCACGGCGCCAAAGGAAATCTGCAGGTCGCGGTCGCCCTTGAGTGCCTTGCGCTCGTCGGCGGTGGGCGGCTTTTCCTTGAGCACGAAGCGCAGGAAGTCGCGGTCGCGCGCCAGCGGCTCGATGAAATCGGCGGCGACGTTGAAGGCGGCCGTGAACATGATCGACGAGGTGGCGTCGCTCATCCGGTCGGCATACCAGTTCAGCATCGACGCCGTCTGGCGCGGCGAGAAGATGCAGGTCTGCGATCCCTCCTTCACGAGGGCGGGCGGGTAGGGCGAAATCTCCGCGACGCCTTCCTTCGCCGGCTTGCCGGTCGGGTTGTCGCTCAGGATCGTCCAGTATTTCAGGTATTGTTCGGCGACGTCGCTGTCATGGACGAGGTGGCCGACATTCGACTGGCCGAGGAAACCGGACGGCGTGATGTTGGTCGAGCCGGTCCACACCTCTTGCGGCGCGTCGCCGTCGAGCTTGATGATGAACTTGTTGTGCGGGATCGGCGGCCGCGTGCGCCAGATCACGACCGGCTCGCCGTTATGCTTCGCCTTGACGTCGAGGCCGGCGGCCTTCATCGCCTTGCGGTTCTTGCCCTTCTTGTCGTCATGCACGATCAGCCGGACGTCGAAGCCGTCGTCGATCTTTGCCTTCAACGCCTCGATGATGGGCGCGTAGGTGAATTCGTAGATGCAGGCGCGCAGCGCCTCGCTCTTCTTCGTCGTGTCGATATAGTCCAGGCAGGCCTCCAGCAGGCCGCGCGAGAGCCAGACCGTGTGCTCGTCCTTCGGATTGTCCATCTCCGCTTCGGTCGGTTTGTGGTTCTTGAACTTGCGCGCATAGGCCTGGCTGGCGATGGCGCCGCGGTTGAACCAGATGCCGTGTTGACCGTCGTCCTCCTTCTCCGTCGTGACGGTGAAGGCGAGCTTCTCGGCGTCGCGCAGTTCAGGCGCGGTCGGGTCGCCAAATACGGGGATGACCTCGAAGTGATAGGTCGTGCCGGGTTCCGCGGTGTAGTCACTCCAGAGGAAACTCTGGATCGGAAACTTGTCGGTGAAATACTCTCCGTGCTCGGTGTCGGGCTCTGGCTCGACCTCTTCGAACACTTTCAGCGATCGCAGGAATTCCGGTCTGCCGGCGCCCCTGGCGCGCTGGAATGCAAATCCCAGCAGCCCCTTGCACGCTGCCTCGTCGCAATTGAGGGCGATCATGATGGCGCGCGTGCCCGCGATCGCGCTCGCTTCGAAAGCTCCGGCAGACGTCGTGACGCGCATGGCCCTGTCCCCCCGTTTTTCGATGTGACGCTGATGCTCGCCCAACGCCGTATTTTGGTCAACCTATAGAAGATTTGTGACAAGATGCACGCTTAAGGGGTGCGGGCGAGGGGGCTGTGTGACGTGGTGCCGGGGTGCGCGAAAGTGGACACGGATCTGCAGTCCAACATGGTCGCCTCATCGGAAACGATGCGTTTCCATCGTTTCCCTTTTCTTGCTCCCATTCAGGCCTAAATAGGTGGTCAGCAAACCCACCCCGAGTATCCGTCCCATGAAGAACATCGGCTTTCTCTCCTTCGGCCACTGGACCCCGTCGGCCTCGTCGCAGACCCGCTCGGCGGGCGATGCGCTGTTGCAATCCATCGATCTCGCCGTTGCTGCCGAGGAACTCGGCGCCGATGGCGCCTATTTCCGGGTGCATCATTTCGCGCGCCAGCTCGCCGCGCCTTTTCCGCTGCTGGCCGCGGTCGGCGCGCGCACCAAGAAGATCGAGATCGGCACGGCCGTGATCGACATGCGCTACGAGAACCCGCTCTATATGGCGGAGGACGCCGGCAGCGCCGATCTCATCGCAAGCGGGCGGCTGCAGCTCGGCATATCCCGCGGTTCGCCGGAGCAGGTGATCGACGGCTATCGCTATTTCGGCTACGCGCCCCCGGACGGCCAAACCGACGCCGACATGGCGCGGCGGCATACCGAGGTGTTTCTCGACGTCCTTCAAGGCAAGGGCTTTGCGCAGCCCAATCCCAATCCGATGTTTCCGAACCCGCCGGGCCTGCTGCGGCTCGAGCCGCATAGCGAAGGATTGCGCGAGCGCATCTGGTGGGGCGCCTCCACCAATGCGACGGCGGAATGGGCGGCCAAGCAGGGCATGAACCTGCAGTCATCGACGCTGAAGATCGACGAAAGCGGCAAGCCGTTTCATGTGCAGCAGGCCCAGCAGATCCGGCTCTATCGTGATGCCTGGAAGGCGGCAGGGCACACGCGTGACCCGCGCGTCTCGGTCAGTCGCAGCATCTTCGCGCTGGTGGACGACCGCGACCGCGCCTATTTCGGCCGGGGCAACGAGGGCGAGGACAAGGTCGGCTACCTGCACGGCACCGAGCGCGCCATCTTCGGCCGCAGCTTTGCAGCGGAGCCGGACGCACTGATCAAGCAGCTGAAGGGCGACGAGGCGATTGCCGAGGCCGACACGTTGTTGCTGACGGTGCCGAACCAGCTGGGCGTCGACTACAACGCTCATGTGATCGAGGCGATCCTGAAACACGTCGCGCCGGGCATGGGCTGGCGGTGATCTTTCTTACCCTCCCCCCGCGCGAAGCGAAGCTTCGCTAGGCGGGGAGGGTCGGCGAACGAAGTGAGCCGGGGTGGGGGGAGCCCCACACTAGGGCGGAGTTTGTGGCACCCCCACCCGACCGGCCCAATAAAAAAGAATTGGGCCGGCCACCCTCCCCGCAAGGGGGAGGGTAAAAGAGGGCGCCTGGCGCGCCTACTTCTCAAACCCAACCTTCCTGATCAGCGCAATCGCCGCCTTCTGGCTGGCAGCGATCGCATCGATATCAAGCGTATCGCTCGGAAACGTCCTCATCGCCGCCACCAGCGGCGCGCTCTCGGCACCTGCCGTGACCGGATATTCCAGCTCGGCCGCGGCATAGAGTTTCTGCGCGGCCGGTGTCACCAGAAATTCCAGGAACTTCACCGCGGCCGCGCGATGCGGCGCGTGTTTCGCCAGCGCTGCGCCGGTGACGTTCACATGCGTGCCTGATGTCGCGAATGTCGTCGGCACCGTCTTCACTTTATTCGCCCAGGCGGTCCAGTCCGCGCCTTCGCGGCCGTCGCGCAATTGTGCCAGCGCCACGGTATTGGCGATGCCGATACTGCAGCGACCTTCCGCAAGCTGACGAATGACGTCGTTGTCCTTGCCTTCCGGCGCATGCGCGAGATTGGCCTTGATGCCGCGCAGCCAGGCCTCGGTGGCGTCCGCGCCGTGATGCACGAGATAGGCCGATATCAGTGCGACATTGTTCTGATGCAAGGGCGAACGGATGCAGAGCTGGCCGCGAAAGCGGGGATCGGCGAGATCCTCATAGCGGATCGCGCCCTGTGGTGAGTCATTGCGTACGACGACCACGCGCGGACGCACCGACAGGCTGATCCATTCCCTGCCGCGCAGCTGCGGCGGGATCGCTCTGTCGAGCAGGGGAGAGGTGGTCGGTTGCGACAGATCATTCGCCGCGAATTGCGAGGTCTTGTCGAGGCCGATGGTCATCAGCACGTCGGCAGGGGAGGCGGCGCCCTCGGCCTTCATGCGCGTGACGAGATTGTCCTCGATGTAAGTGAGCCTGACCGTGATCCCGGTCGCCGCCGTGAAGGATGCGATGACCGGCTCGATCAGCTGCGGTTCGCGCGTCGAATAGAGATTGATCTCTTCGGCGTGGCTTGTGGCCATGCCGAAAAGGAGGAGCGACGACGCAAGCGTCAGAGCCAGCGGCAGTGCTCGAACGTTGCGTCGTCGCGATGGTCGCATTCTGTTGCCTTAGAACTTCACCGTCGCTGCCAGCGAGAATCGGCGTGCATCGCCGACCGCAATGTTGGGAGCGCTTACTGCCGAGGGATAGTAGACCTGGTTGAACAGGTTCTTGACGTTGAACTGATAGATCACCGGCAGATTCTGATACTTTGTTTCGTAGGTCGCGAACGTATCGGCGACGGTGTAGGACGGCAGCACGAAGGTGTTGAGCGCATCGCCCGGGCGGTCGCCGGCATAATGCGCGCCGGCGCCGACCCGCAGGCGGCCGGGCAGCAGCGTTCCGAAGTCGTAGACCAAGTACAGCGACGCGGTGTTCATCGCGACATTCTGCAACTGCTTACCGAAATAGACCGGGTCTTCGGTAACGCGTGCATCGGTGTAGCCATAGCTGCCGATCATGCTCCAGTTGTCGGACAGCCGACCGGTGACATCGAGCTCGATACCGCGCGAGCGGACCTTGCCCGCCGCCGTTGCTTCGGTGACATTGGTGGTGCTGTTGAGCTGCGCGACGAGGACGTTCTTCTTTTCGATATCGTAGAAAGCGAGCGTGCCGGAGATGCGCTTATTATCATATTTCAGGCCAGTTTCCCACTGCGTGCCTTCTTCGGGCTGCACGCCCCCCGTAATGACGTAGTCCGGATTCGTGGAAGAGAAGTTGGCGATGGTCGAGGTCGGCTTCAGCGACTGGGTATAGCTGACATAGGTCGAGAGTTCGTCGGTGATCTTGTAGATCACGCCGCCGAGCGGCAGCACCTTGTTGCCGCTGAGGTTGGTGTTGGTATCGAACGGCCGGCCTTTGCCAGCGATCTGCGCGTAGTCGATGTAGCGCACGCCGCCGACAATCGAGAACTGGTTGGTCAGGTGCAGCGTATCCTGGAAGAATAGGCCCTGGGTATCGAGCTTGTCAGTCTGATCGCTATCCGCGGCCACGATGGTCGTACCGGGCAGCATCGTGCCATAAACTGGATTGTAGACGTTGAACGTCCCGACTGCTTGCCTCTCCAGATCCTTACGGTAGATCACGCGATGCTGCGCATCGCCGCCGAACAGTACATCGTTCTTCAGGCCGCCGAGCCAGAAGCTACCGGAGACGTAGGCTGTTCCATAGCTGGCGTTCGTCAGTGCGCCGTAGGTGCCATCATTGCTGCGCGTCGCGACGCCGGTGACCGGATTGACGGCCGTGTTGCGGAGCTGCGCGGCGTTGTAGGTCTCGACGTTGTAGCTGTAGCCCGCATAGATCTTCCAGTTTTCGTTGATCTTGTGATCGACCGAAATCTGGGTGAGGTCGGAGGTTCCCCACATGCTATTGAAGGGCTCATCGATGCGGCGAGTCGCCGGGATCGCCAGCGGCTTCATTGTGCGGGTATCGAGCGCCGTGCCGCGGTCGAATGGCGAGTAAAAATCGCGGTGCTCGTAATTGAACTGCACCGTGGTGTTCTCACCATACCAGGCAAGCGACGGTGCGTAGAGCGTCTCCTTGCGGGTGCCAAAATTGCGCCAGTAATCCTCGTTGATGCCATAGCCGATGAAGCGATAGGCGAGGCCGTCCTTGCCAATCGGGCCGGTGATATCGATCGTTGCATTGCCGCCGCTGCGCGAGCCGTAGGTCGCGCCTTCCAGCGTCACTTCGCCGTGCTGGTAGAGTTCAGGCCGCTTGCTGATGGTGTTGACGATGCCGCCTGGATCGATGATGCCGTAGAGCAGCGAGGCCGGTCCCTTCAGGACCTCGACGCTTTCGACGGCGGCGGTGAGTGCGCGGCCCTGCACCAGCGGCATGCCGTTGCGCATGATCGAGCCGTCGCGGTTGTCGCCGAAGCCGCGGCGCATCACGGCATCCTGGGTGCCGGCGAGCGTATTGGTCTGGGTAATGCCTGATATATTGACCAGCGCGTCGTCCAGATTGCGCGGCCTCTGATCCTTGATCACCTGCTCCGGCACGACGTTGACAGTCTGCGATGTATTGAGTGCCGACGTGGCGCCGCGCAGCGTCGTCGCATTCGGCATCGCGCGATAGCCGAGGATCTGTTCGTATTTTGCGGCGGCTGCGGCGATCGCGCGCTCGGTCGGTGTCGGCGGGGCGGGCGGGGGCGTGGCATTGCGGCGTGCGGCGACAGTTCGCGCCCGGCTCGGCGTGGCGCTCGCAGCACGTGCGGGCCGGCGCGCCTGTGTCGGCGATTCGACGGTGACCGGCGGCAGTGCCGTGCTCGATTGTGCGTTGGCGACCGACATATCGGTGGAGAGATCACCCAACAGGAACGTCGCGCCGATCAACCAATACGCGCGGCGCAACTTGAAGATGCTGCGTGCGTTGCTGTTGAGATTGCAATGGTTGTCCGTCGTCACGTTGTGTCGCCTTCGCGTTTGAGAAACATGCGCAGGCGATCTAGCAGTAGCTTTGAATGAAAACTTCGAATGGGAGGTTGAATCGCTCTAAAGCGACGAGATTGGCGAGCCTGTGTGTCTTCGGTGATGCAGTCGCAAGGTGAGCCGCGACATGATTGAACAATCGACGTGCATTTTGAGCAATTTGTAGCACGCGCGTGTGAGCCGCCATCGGCACGCTGTGACTCCGTTTCAGAATTTGCACATCGCAATTCGGAATCTTGAGTCAGGCTCTGCGAGCCTGGAACGTTTCAAAAGACAAGAGCCGCGCCATCATACGATGCGCGGCTCTCTATGAAGCGTCGCGAGTTGCGGCGAGACGTTTCGTTGCAACTCGAAGCTGTGGAGATTAGGTTCCCGCCTTCACCTGCGCGACGGCCTCAGCGGTCAGCTGATCCATCTTCACGCGGAGCTGCGGCTCGGTGATCGCGATGCCCTTGGCGGTCAGATCGGCGAGCACCTTGCGCACCACGTCGCCGTCGCCGGCTTCCTCGAAATCGGCTGCGACGACTTCCTTGGCATAGGCGGCGGCCTCGTCGCCGGACTTGCCGAGCTGTTCGGCGACCCACAGGCCCAGCAGCTTGTTGCGGCGGGCCTCGGCCTTGAACTTCTGGCTTTCGTCGAGCGCATACTTGTTCTCGAAGGCTTCGCCGCGCTTGTCGAATGATGACATGGTTAAAGTTCCCGTCGGGGTTGTTGGGCGGTCAGGACGACGTTGTAAACGCCGGTTCGGAGCTTAAATAAGGTCGAGATACCGTTGGAACAATCGGCCGCAAGGTCGCAGGCAAGACGGTATCGGGCGAGGCTTATCGGACCAGGCTTGCGCGAGGTTGGGGTAAACCCCCACTGGGCGAGCCGGGTCGATTGTACTGGCAGGGCCGATCGGGTAGGTTGCCGCTAGGCCCGGTTCTCGTTCTGTTTCTTCCCGTTCCTGGCCTTCACGGCAGCTCCGTCGTGGGTCGATCCCGTTATTCGGAGCACACCACATCCATGGATTTCAACAACACCCGGTACATCCCCATGAGCCGTCGACGTCGCATTTATGAAGGCAAGGGCAAGGTCCTGTATGAAGGCCCGGAGCCCGGTACCCTGATTCAGCACTTCAAGGACGACGCGACCGCGTTCAATGCCAAGAAACACCAGGTGATCGAGGGCAAGGGCGTCCTCAACAACCGGATTTCGGAATACCTGTTCCAGCATCTGAACGACATCGGCGTGCCGACCCATTTCATCCGCCGACTCAACATGCGCGAGCAGCTGATTCGCGAAGTCGAGATCGTGCCGCTGGAAGTGGTGGTGCGTAACGTGGCGGCGGGCTCGCTGTCGCAGCGCCTCGGCATCGAGGAAGGCACCCAGCTGCCGCGCTCGATCATCGAGTTTTATTACAAGAACGACCAGCTCAACGACCCGATGGTCTCGGAAGAGCACATCACGGCCTTCGGCTGGGCCACCCCGCAGGAAATCGATGACATCATGGCGCTTGCCATCCGCGTCAACGACTTCCTCACGGGTCTCTTCCTGGGCATCGGCATCCGCCTCGTCGATTTCAAGATGGAATGCGGTCGCCTGTTCGAAAACGACATGATGCGCATCATCGTCGCCGACGAGATCTCGCCCGACTCATGCCGGCTGTGGGATATCAAGTCGAACGAGAAGCTGGACAAGGATCGTTTCCGCAGGGATCTCGGCGGCGTGCTGGAGGCCTATACCGAGGTCGCCAAGCGTCTCGGCATTCTCTCCGAAAACGAACGCCCGATGGGCACCGGCCCGGTACTGGTCAAGAGCTGAGGATCAAGACGTGAAAGCCCGCGTAACTGTTACCCTGAAGAACGGCATCCTTGACCCGCAGGGCAAGGCCATCGAAGGCGCGCTGAAATCGCTCGGCGTCGATGGCATTGCCTCTGTGCGGCAGGGCAAGGTGTTCGACATCGAACTGAATGGCGCCGACAAGGCGAAAGCCGAGGAAGCGCTGAAAGCCGCAGCCGACAAGCTGCTGGCGAATACGGTGATCGAAAACTATCGCGTCGAAGTGCTCTGAGCCAGGTTATCGCTATGAAATCCGCCGTTCTCGTCTTCCCCGGAATCAACCGCGAACGCGACATGGCGCGGGCGCTCAAGCTGGCATCGGGGCAGGAGTCCACGATGGTCTGGCACGCCGAGACCGCGCTGCCCAAGGGCACCGATCTCGTCGTCGTCCCCGGCGGCTTCTCCTATGGTGACTATCTGCGCTGCGGCGCTATTGCGGCGCGCTCGCCGGTGATGGATGCGGTGCGGGCGTTCGCGGCTGACGGCGGCCTCGTGATGGGCGTCTGCAACGGCTTCCAGATCCTGTGCGAGTCCGGCCTGCTGCCGGGCATCCTGATGCGCAATGCCAAACTGAAATTCCTGTGCCACGACGTGCATCTGCGCGTCGAACGGTCCGACACGGCGTTTACCCGTGGCTACAATGCCGGTCAGGTGATCCGCGTGCCGATCGCCCACGGCGAGGGCAACTACACAGCCGATGCCGAAACGCTGAAGCGCCTCGAAGGCGATGGCCGCGTGCTCTATCGCTATTGCTCGCCGACGGGCGAGGTTGGCGATCTGCACAATATCAATGGCGCCGCCGCATCGATTGCCGGCATCGTCAGCGAGAAGGGCAACGTGCTCGGCATGATGCCGCATCCGGAAAATCACGTCGAAGACATCATGGGCTGCACCGACGGCCGCGGTCTGTTTGCTGGTCTTGTCGAGCATCTGGAGCGCGCTGCGTGATCGCTGCTGTGGCGCGGCTGTCGAAGCTCGCCGCAACCCTTGCGCTCGTGCTGGCTACGAGCGTCTCGGCATCTGCCGATGATTATCCCAAACGCCCCATCACCATGATCGTGCCTTTCGCGGCCGGCGGTACGTCGGACGTCATCGCGCGTGCGGTGGCCGAGCAGATGGCGGCGACGCTGGGCCAGACCATCATCATCGAGAACGTCGTCGGCGCCGGCGGCTCCACGGCGCTGGCCCGTGCCGCGCGGTCTGCGCCCGATGGCTACACCATCGCCATCGGCAATGCCGGCACCAGTGCGGCGACCTACACGATCTACCCAAAACTGTCCTTCACGCCGGACTCCTTTGCCTCCATCGGCATGGTGGCCAAGACCTTCGGCGTCGTGGCGCTGCGCAAGGATTTCCCGGCTGACGATCTCAAGGGCTTCATCGCCTATGCCAAAGCCAATCCGGGCAAGGTCAATCTCGGCCATGCCGGGATCGGCTCGTCGAATTACCTGATCTGCAAGAGCTTCGTGCAGGCCGCCGGCATTGACGTCACACTGGTCGGCTATCGCGGCGCGGCCCCCGCATTGACGGATGCAATCGGCGGGCAGATCGACGGCGTTTGCGATTCCGCAGCCTCTGTCTCGCAGGCCATCGACGACAAGCTCGTGAAGGGCATCGTGGTCGGCTCCACCGTGCGGCTGGCGACGCTGCCTGATTTGCCGACCTCGGCAGAAGCAGGGCTGCCCGACTTCGAGGCGCAGGGCTGGAATGGCCTGTTCGCGCCGAAGGGCACTCCGCCTGAGATCATCGCCAAGCTGAATGCCGCAGCACGTGCGTCGGTTGAAAGCGATCTGGTGAAAAAGCGTTTCCAGGATCTGTCGACCGTGGCGCCCGACGCCAATGAGCATGCACCGGAGGTGCTGCAGCAGCTGGTGACGCGCGATGTGGCGAAGTACAACAAGCTCCTGACGCCGTAATCATCCTTTGCTCGAAGCTGTGCCATCTCGGTACGGCTCAAATTTTCAGCGCCGCCCATTGCCTCATTCACGGAGCGTCGGCCTGGTATTTGCCTCTGCCGAGGTCCTTCTGCAGGTCGCCGTGTGCGATTGTCGGGTCCAGCACGATGTTTCTGGCCAGGCCCCGGTAGGTTGCTTTTGGCGCGAGGTGGGCATCAAATAGCACGCAGAGGTCGCAGGGCTCGGTCGTAAGCGACCTGAAGCAGACTTTCCAAGTCTATGATGGCCACGCCTATTCGGCGCGTGGTTCTGAAGTGCTCGACGGTTGGCTACCAGCGTGTCTCTCGGCAGTTGGAGAAGCTGCATGATGAACCGAAGGCAGGTACTCGTGGATTTGGCGCTCCAGGGCGGAGGCTCCCATGGCGCATTCACGTGGGGTGTCCTCGATCGGCTGCTTGAGGAGCCGTGGTTGCAAATTGCCGGCATATCCGGAACGTCGGCAGGAGCGATGAATGCTGCCGTTCTGGCGGACGGTTGGACTGCCGGCGGTGCCGACGGAGCACGCGAGGCTCTGGACAAATACTGGCGACGCGTTTCGCGGGCGGCGGCCTTCAGTCCGTTTCAACGCTCCCCCCTCGACCGCCTCATGGGACGCTGGTCGCTCGACACTTCTCCGGCCTATCTCTTCGCCGATCTGATGTCGCGAGTCCTGTCGCCTTATGATCTCAATCCACTCGGTTACAATCCGTTGCGCGAGATACTGGCCGAGAGCATTGATTTCGAGCGTCTCGCCGGTGCGCCGATCAAACTCTTCATAACAGCCACGCGGGTACGGACAGGTCGCGGGCGAATTTTCCGTAACGCCGAGATCACCGCGGATGTCCTGCTTGCGTCGGCGTGCCTGCCAACGATGTTCCGCGCGATCGAGATTGAAGGCGAAGCCTATTGGGACGGGGGCTACGCGGGCAACCCCACGATCACGCCGCTTGTTCGCGAGACAGATGCGCAGGACACTATCGTCGTGCAGATCAATCCGACCGAGCGACTGGAGGAGCCGCGCACGGCTGCGGACATTCTCAATCGTCTCAATGAAATTTCATTCAACTCGCCGCTGGCAAAGGAGCTGCGGATGATTGCGCTGCTTCGTCAGGTGGCGGATCCCGGCACCGGGGAGGGCGCCCGCTGGGCTCAAATGAAGACGCACCGGATCAAGAGCGATCTGCTCGCGACTTTCGCTGCGTCATCCAAGCTCAACGCCGAATGGGCCTTCCTATCCAAGCTGCGCGACGAGGGGCGGCAAGCGGCCGGTGACTTTCTCGACGCGCATGGCGCCGATCTTGGCGAGCGTTCGACGGCCGATCTCGACATCCTGTTGGCGGAGTGCTGACGTCATGGGGCTTCTCGGCATTCTCGTCGGGCTTGGTCTTCTCATCTGGCTGGCTTTCCGGGGGTGGAGTGTTCTGCTGCTTGCTCCGCTCTCCGCACTGGTTGCGTCGGCTTTTGGCAGAGAGCCATTGCTTGCCAATTGGACGCAGATCTTCATGGGCAGCGCAGCCCAGTTTCTCGCTCAGTTCTTTCCCATCTTTCTGCTCGGCGCCGTATTCGGGAAACTGATGGACGACAGCGGCGCGGTCACTGCGGTCGCGAACTTCATCACCCGCCGCCTTGGCGAGCGCCGGGTCATCCTCGCCGTGGTGCTCTCGGGGGCATTGGTCACCTATGGTGGCGTCAGCCTTTTTGTCGCATTTTTTGTGATCGTTCCGATGGCCCAGTCGCTGTTTCGCGCGGCGGGGATTCCGCGCCGCCTCGTGCCCGCGACGGTCATTCTTGGAACGTCCACTTTCACCATGTCAGCCTTGCCGGGCACACCATCGATTCAGAATGCGATACCCATGCCCTTCTTTGGCACCACGCCCTTCGCGGCGCCGGGCCTCGGCATGATCGCGTCATTGATCATGCTGGGTATTGGACTGTGGTGGTTGCTTCGCGCCGAGAAGGCGGCACGACAAGCGAATGAGGGGTATGGCGAAGAATTGTCGATCGCGACCAGCGCCGCTGCCGATGACGAGCGCTTGCGCGGGCGTGCCACGACGGCGCGCGAATTCGACCCGGCCGAAATATCCCATGGGCATCGCAGCGAAGCGGAAGTGCCTGTCGTCAATGCCGTTCTTCCCCTGGTTGTCGTTGTCGTCGTCAATCTCGTGATGTCGCTCGTTGTCCTGCCCCGGCTTGATGTCTCCTTCCTGGCCGAGCAGCGCTGGGGCAGCACGTCTCTACCTGCCGTTGCCGGCGTGTGGTCCGTTGTCGTCGCGCTCGCAGGCGCGACCGCGACAGTCGTCATCTGCAACTGGACGCGATTGCCTGCACTGCGACAGACGATGGATGCCGGGGCCAACGCGTCCGTACTGCCAGCGCTGACTGTCGCGAGCCTCGTTGGCTTTGGCGCTGTCATCGCAGCGCTGCCTGCATTTGACATGGTGCGGGACTGGGCGCTGGGCATTAAGGGTGGGCCGCTGGTGTCGTTGGCCGTTTCCACGAACCTGCTCGCCGCGTTGACAGGTTCGGCATCCGGCGGACTCACAATCGCGCTGGATGCACTCGGTCAGACCTATATGGACGTTGCCACGCGGGAGGGGATCGATCCCGGGTTGCTGCACCGCGTAGCTGTGATCGGCTCCGGCACCCTGGACATTCTCCCTCACAATGGTGCGGTCGTCAGCCTGCTCGCGATCTGCGGCCTGACGCATCGCCAAAGTTATCTCGACATTGTGATGGTCGGCATCGTGAGCTCGGTTGTCGCTCTTGCCGCCGTGATTGCCATGGGCTCCGCACTGGGCTCATTTTGAACTCCGGCCCCAACCGCCGTTTTGTCCAGATTTCGCAGTCGACCACGTGCCGGGTGTGGCAGTGAGCCACCTTTGTCCGGCGCCGTTTCTCGGCTACGAATGAACTTTCGCCGTGCTCGCCGCGTCAACGAGACATCGGGCAAGCGAAGCGGCGGCGAATTGATACAATCGCAATCAAACGCCTGTACGATTCGCGATCGGAAGGCATTTGACCGAGGCACTGAATGGCAAATCGATTGGCGACGGCGCAACCCAACGTCGGGATGCGGCACTGGATATCTCCCGTCGTGGTGTTGGCAGCAATGATTGCGGTAGCCGGTCCGGCGGCCGGAGCCGCCGCAAAGCAGGCGCGTCCCGCCCGCGTCGTCGAGGCGACCGCCCCGCGCGAAGCAGGCGAGCCAATGATGGCGATCGTGTCGATCAAGAGCCAGCAGGTCACATTCTACGACGCCGATGGATGGATCACGCGCGCACCGGTCTCGACCGGGGTGTCCGGCCGCGAGACGCCGGCAGGCGTCTTTGCCGTTCTCGAGAAGAACAAGGACCATCGCTCCAACATGTATGACGATGCTGCCATGCCGAACATGCAGCGGATCACATGGAACGGCGTTGCATTGCATGGCGGGCCGCTGCCCGGCTATGCCGCATCGCATGGCTGCGTGCGGATGCCCTACGGCTTCGCGGACAGATTGTTCGACAAGACGCGGATCGGGATGCGGGTGATCATCTCGCCGAATGACGCGGCGCCCGTCGAGTTTTCCCATCCCGCGCTTCTGACGCCGAAGGCGGAAGCCATCGCCGCTGCTCCGGGCCGCGTCGAGGTGCTCGCCCGCGAGGCTGCTGAGGCGGCCGCGACCGCTGACGCGACGAAGAAAGTCGCAGCGACTTCGGCGCGCGAGACGAAGCCGCTGCCGGCAGCCCTGCGCAAGCTGCAATCGCTGAAGGCGCGGGCCGATGTCGAGCTTGCATCCGCCGACAAGGTAGTAGCTGCGGCAAAGACCGATGAGGCCAAGGCACGGGCCGAGGAATTGAAGCAGAAGGCTGCTGCCAGAGCCGCGGAACTCGGCGCGCAATTCGAAACCGCAAAGGCCGATACGGCGTCGAAGCTCGATGCCGCGGCCGCCGCAAAGGACGCCGCCAAGGCCGCGGAGACCAAAAAGGTCGCCACCGCCAAGGCAGCGAGCGATGCGAAACTCGCGCTTGAGCCGGTCTCGATCTATATCAGCCGCGAGACGCAGATGCTTTACGTTCGGCGCAATACGCACAAGCCGGCACCGGACGGCGGCGGCGAGGTGTTCGATTCAAGCATCGAAGTTCCCATCACCATCCGCGACCCCGGCAAGCCGATCGGCACGCATGTGTTTACGGCAATGGCGCGGAACGACGCAGGCCTGCGCTGGAGCGCCGTCACGATCGACGAAGGCGATAGCGCGAAGGCCGCCCTCGACCGCATCACCATTCCGCAGGAAGTGCTCGACCGGATCGGAGCGACCGCATTGCCACGCTCGTCGATCGTGATCTCCGACGAGCCGCTCAGCACCGAGACCAACTATCGCACCGAATTCGTCGCAGTGCTGAGTAATCAGCCCCAGGGTGGTTTCATTACGCGCAAGCCGACGCCACCTGCCGATCTCATGGCGAGCAGCGACGATGCGGATGGCGATGGCTTTGGCTCGTTCTTCCAGCGCTGGAATGCGGACCCCGCGCCCGTGCAGGCTCGCCGCAGGGTCGCGCCGTATCAGCGCCAGCCGCAAACCGGCTGGTGGTAGGTCGCGCCAGGCCATTGCTCGCCTGGGACGCTGAGCAGCCTGATCGCATCGACGCGCGCGGTGCCGTCAGCCAGTGCTCCTCTGGTAATACCGATGTCCACGATTGTGCGCTATGACGCGCGCGTGGTCTGTGCGCTTTTGGTCGTCTTGCGGGCAATCGCCATGAAAGCGCGCGCGGCCGCTGTCTGGTAGCGATGGGCATCCCACAGCAAGGCTCCGGAGCGGCGTATCCACGGAGGCCCGATCGGAATGATCGCGAGGTCCTTACGGGCGTTCAAGCTTCGGTCGGCAAGAACCGTCGGCAGACCTCCCGATTTGGCGAGTTCGATCAGGGCCTCGACCGAGTTCATCTCCACGCGAACATCGAGCTGTATATCGGGCGCTAGTGACTGGTCGAGAATGCGGCGGGTCGCAAAGGCGGGGGTCAAAAGTGCCAACGGACGTTGGGCGAGCGCCTGCAGCGTGATCGACTGTTGTCGTGATTGATTTTGCGACTTCGCAAGCACCAGGACGAGCCGCTCCTCGAACAACAGGTCGACGCCCAACTCCGCGTGCTGGGGCGGCGCGAAAGCAATCGCGAGATCGAGATCTCCGGACAGGATGCGTTGCTCGACATCGTTTGCGGAGCCGACCTCCACGCTGAGCCGAACCTCAGGATATTTCTCGCCGAAGCTGCCGATGATCTTCGGCAGGAATGTCGTGCTGTAGGTGTAGATGACGCCGACACGCAGCGTGCCGGCCATGCCGCCCTCCAGCTCGGCGATTGCCGTGCGCGCCGCTTCGGTCTGAACCATCAGACGTTGTGCATGCTCGCGCAGTGCATGTCCTGTCTCGGTCAGTTGCATGCCCTGGGGCGTCCGGTTGAACAGAACGGTGCCGAGGTCCTGCTCGAGGGCCCGTATCTGCTGCGACAGCGTTGGCTGGGCGACGCCGAGGGCTTCCGCAGCCTTCGCCATGCGCTTGTGGGTCGCGATTGCCAGAAAATAGCCGAGACGTCTGGGATCCATAGCCGATTACAATCTTCTATCGCATCTATAGTTTTGACTGTGTTGGCCTATCACGCGTCCCGTGCCAGTGTTTGTCAATATCGGACCTGGCCGGCACGCTTTTGTGCGGCCTTCGAAACATAAGAACCGACTGGGAGGCTCTTTCATGCTGTCACGACGCACCTTACTTGCCCGGGCGACCCACGCCGCGGTGGCGGCTTGCTGTATCGCCCTGGGCGCAAACCGTGCGACGGCGCAGGACTATCCGACCAAGCCGGTCCAGTTGATCGTTCCCTTCGCCGCCGGCGGTGCCGCCGACATCATCGGCCGCACGATTGCGGAAAAGCTGAGCCAGACCTGGGGCCAGCAAGTCGTCGTCGAAAACAGGGGCGGGGCCGGATCGAATATCGGAATCAATGCTGCCGCCAAGAGTGCCCCCGATGGCTATACGCTGGTGCTCGCGTCGATCGCCGTGGCCGTCAATCCGTGGCTTTTCAAGTCGATGCCGTACGATCCTATGAAGGATCTGACACCGCTGACGCTGGCGCTCGAGACGCCGAATGTGGTGCTTGTGCCGCCGTCGTCGCCGATCAAGAACGTCAAGGATCTGATCGCCTTCGCGAAAGAAAAAGCGGCATCGGGCGGCGCCACCTATGGCTCTGCCGGCGTCGGTTCCTCTCTGCATCTGGCGGCGGAAGTGTTCCGGCAGCAGGCCAAGGTCGAGATGACCCACGTTCCCTATCGTGGCTCGTCGCCGGCCCTGACAGATCTGATGGCCGGCCGGATCGACCTGATGTTCGACAACGCCTCGACGGCGCTTCCGCAGGTGCAGGGCGGCAGCCTCCGCGCCATTGCCGTCACCACGAGGGAGCGCATCGCCGCACTGCCTGACGTGCCGACGATCAGCGAATCCGGGCTGCCGGGCTTCGAGCTCGCCAACTGGTGGGCCATTTTTGGTCCGGGCCAGATGCCGCCGGCGCTGGCGGAGCGCATCAGCGGCGATATCCGCAAGGTTCTGGCGGATCCGGATGTGCAGAAGCGTTTCGCCGATGTCAGCGGGCGCGTCATCGCGTCGTCGCCCCAGGAACTTGCTGCGCATCTGGCGCAGGAAAGCGCCAAGTGGAAGCAGATTGTCGAGACGGCAGGCATTCGCGGCAGCCAGTGACGACAGACGCCTGACACATACGGCGATCAATCACTGACGAATATCAAGCAAGAGACGCGCGCTCAGGATGAGAGCGCTGATGGAGAATGATGTGAAGAAGCTACTTTCAGGCCTGACGGCATCCGTCATGCTCGTCGCCACCTCGGTTGCCATGGCGCAGAACACCGGGCCGCTGAAGCTGGGGGCCGTCCTCGATATGTCCGGCCTGTTTGCCGACATTACCGGGCCCGGCAGCGAGACTGCAGCCAAGATGGCCGTTGAGGATTTCGGCGGCGAGGTTCTCGGGCGCAAGGTCCAGATCGTGGTCGCCGACCATCTCAACAAGCCCGACCTGGCTGCGAACTTCACCCGTGAGATGTTCGACAACCAGGGTGTCGAGGCCATCGTCGATGTGGCTGGCTCCGCCACGGCGCTGGCTGCGGCGGAAATGGCCAGGACGCGCGGCAAGATCATCATGTTCAATGGTCCGGGCGCGGTCAGGCTGACCAACGAGGCGTGCGGTCCCTACATCGTCCACTACACCTATGACACCTACGCACTGGCCAGCGTCACCGGTCTCGCCACGGTGAAGCGCGGCCTCAATAGCTGGTTCTTCCTCACGGCCGACTACGCGTTCGGCCAGGAACTGGAGCGCGACACCTCGAACGTCGTCACCAAGGCAGGCGGCAAGGTTGTCGGCAGCGTGAAGCACCCGATCAACACCTCGGATTTTTCGTCGTTCTTGCTCCAGGCGCAGAGCACCAAGGCCAGCGTGATCGGTCTCGCCAATGCGGGCGGCGATACCATCAATGCGATCAAACAGGCCGCCGAGTTCGGCCTGACCCAGTCCGGGCAGAAGCTGTCGCCCTTGCTGGCCTTCATTTCCGACATCGACAGCGTCGGGCTTGAGACCGCGCAGGGCCTGTTGCTGGCCGAGGCGTTCTATTGGGATCTCAACGACGAAACGCGCGCATTCGCGAAGCGTTTCATGGAGCGGACCAAGCGCGCGCCGACGTCGGCGCAGGCGGGTGTCTATTCCTCCGTCACGACCTACCTGAACGCGGTGAAGAAGGCAGGTACCACCGATTCAGCGGCCGTGATGAAGGTCATGAAGGACACGCCGATCAACGACATGTTCGCGAAGAATGGCCGGATCCGCGAGGACGGCCGCATGGTGCACGACATGTACCTGTTCGAAGTGAAGAAGCCGTCGGAATCGAAGGCACGCTGGGACGACTACAAGCTGCTGGCGACTGTCTCCGGCGACGACGCGTTCCAGCCGCTGTCGGCGTCACGCTGCCCGCTCATCAAGAAGTAGCGCAGCGGCAGATGGCAAAGCGACGGGTCGCCGGGAAGGTAGCGGCGATCCGTTCAAGGCCCCATCCATGGACAACAGGAAGATGCCCCTCATGAGCACCAGCGTGGCAGTCCGCGTCGACGGGGTCGAGACCATCCTGGTCGATGTGCCGACAATCCGCCCCCATCGATTGTCGATGCATACGATGAACAGCCAGACCCTGGTTCTGGTCATCATCCGCTGCTCCGACGGAACGGTCGGCATCGGCGAGGGCACGACCATCGGCGGCCTCAGCTACGGCGAGGAGAGTCCCGAGGGCATCAAGCTGACCGTGGATACCTATATCGCTCCGGCCATCATCGGCATGGATGCGTCACGCGTCGCTGCGCTCATGGCCGACGTGAAGCGACGGGTGAAGGGCAACCGCTTCGCCAAATGCGCGGTGGAGACGGCGCTGCTGGACGCGCTTGGCAAGCGCCTGGACCTGCCGGTGTCGGAGCTGCTTGGCGGGCGTCAGCACGACACCTTGCCGGTCGCCTGGACATTGGCCAGCGGCGACACCACACGCGACATCGAGGAAGCCGAGCGGATGCTCGATGCGCGCCGCCACAATATCTTCAAGCTCAAGATCGGCCTGCGGTCCGTGGACGATGACGTGGCGCATGTGGCGGCCATCAAGCGTGCCCTCGGAGATCGCGCCAGCGTGCGGGTCGACGTGAACCAGGCCTGGAGTGAGCCCGAGGCACGGCGTGGCATTCCCGCCTTGGAGGCGGCCGGCGTGGACCTCATCGAGCAGCCTCTGTCGCGTGACAATCGCGGGGCACAGGCCCGGCTCAGCGGTCGCTTCGCCGTGCCCATCATGGCCGATGAGGCGCTGCACGGCACGACGGATGCCTTCGACATCGCGGCGCGCGGCGCCGCGGACGTGTTCGCCCTGAAGATCAATCAGGCCGGTGGTCTGTACGATGCGGTGAAGATGGCTGCGATCGGGGATGCTGCAGGCATCGGCCTGTATGGCGGCACCATGCTGGAAGGCGGTGTCGGCACCGCGGCATCGGCCCAGGTGTTCTCCGTGCTGCCAAAACTGGCGTGGGGCACCGAACTGTTCGGCCCACTGCTTCTGACCGAGGAGATTCTCGCGACGCCCCTGCGTTACGGCGACTTCGTGTTGCAGGTGCCGACGGCGCCCGGCATCGGGGTCGAACTGGACATGGACCGCGTCGCATTCTTCCGCCGCGATGGTTACGCGCCGCGCATTCAACCGGCCGGCACAACCACAGGAGTTTGATAGATGCTTTTTCAGGTGGAAATGGACGTGCAGATCCCGCCGGGTCTCGCCCCCGAGGTGGTCGAGCAACTGAAAAAGACCGAGCGTGAACGCGCGCAGGAGCTGCAAAAGACGGGCGAGTGGCGCCATCTCTGGCGGGTCGCCGGACGTTACGCCAATGTCAGTATTTTCGATGTGGCGAGCAATGAGGCGCTGCACGACATTCTGTCGACATTGCCGCTCTTCCCCTTCATGCGCGTCAGCGTGACACCCTTGTGCCGGCATCCGTCGTCCGTTCGCTCGGACGACAGCTAAGCGCGAAGCCGGTCTCCGCCAGCGACAAATCCCAACATTGCGGCGATGGACGGCTCACACGGCTTCATCAGCACAATCTCGCAAGCGTATCGAACAGTGCGAGGTTGAGCCGTTTCAAGTCGTTGTCCACCGGCTCCGGCTGGGATGAGAATTTTGCGACGACCATTTCGGCGCGCGGATTCACATAGAGATATTGCCCGTGAATGCCGAGCGCGAAGAATGCGCCGCTCGCATCGCCCGTCTGGTACCATTTGTTGCGATAGCGGCCTTCAGGCAGCCATTCGACGAATTTGCCCGCGCGCCAGGCCTCGGCGGAGCCGTTCGTGATCGTATCCGACACCCAATCCTGTGCAACGATCCGGCAGCCGTTTGCCATGCCGCCCAGTCGCATCATCTCGCCGATGCGGGCGAGATCGCGCGGTGTCATGCAGAAACCACCGCCGGTCCGGGCGCTGCCGGTCGCATCGACCGTAATATAGGCATCCTGCCGCGCGCCGAGCGGCTGCCACAAACGCGCGGCGGCAAAGTCGGCGAAACGCTGGCCCGAGGCGCGCTCGATCACCAGACCCAGCACGTCGGAATTCGGCGAGCAGTAGTGGAAGGGGCCCCCGTGATCGCCGGGGCCCTTTTGCAGCGTAGCGAGGAAAGCGATCAGTGAGTCCGGAGTATCTCCGGGCTTGGAGGGTTCGAGCAGGCCGGCGCGACGATATCTGGCGAAATCACCGCGGGGATCCTGATAGGTTTCCTCGAAATCCAGGCTCACCCGCATGTCAAGAACATCGCGGATGCGTGCATCCGCAAAAGCGGAGGATTTCAGCTCGGGCACGTAATGCGAGATCGTCTCGTCGAAATCGATCAGCCCGTCGCTGTATAAAATTCCCGCGACGATCGATGTCACCGACTTGCTCGCGGAGAACAGAATGTGCCGCGATGGCGCAGTAAAATTCGGCGCATGGTAATCTGCAACGACACGGCCGGATTTCATCACGACGAGGGCGTCGGTTGAGGTCCTGCGCAGAACGTCTTCGATCGTCGCGGTTTCTCCATCGGTGGAAAAAGCCTGCTTGATGAGGTCTCCGGCGTCTACGGACGGATCCTCGATCAGTCCCGGCACCGCAGGGATGTGCGCCGTCGGAATGAGCTCGGACACGTGACGGAATGCCCAGACATTCCAGGGGGGCTGACGCCAGTTATCGAGACGAACGTCGCTTCGCGCAAAGCCATAGTCGGCTTCGAAGGCCGATGGCTGTCCCTTGCTCGTCATGACGCAATCTTCTCGCATTCGGTGGGCTGAACGGCGCCGCCGAGCCAGCAGCCGTTGAGATCGCCGTCGTCGAAGCTGAAGCGCACCTTGATCGCGGAGGGGCGATTCATGGCGCGTCCCTGGCGAATGGTGATCTGGCGCTCCGACGCATCCACGATCCGGTTCGCGAGGAGACCGAAGGACAAAGCGGAGGCCGCAATGCCTGTTGCCGCATCTTCCGGATAGCCCGACGAGCTCGGAAACTGCCGCGCATCGATGACCTGCGCCTGCTGGTCGGAAACCGCGTAGGGATAGAGACCGGTGGAGTCGATGCCATTGCACAGGCGCTCCATCCTCGAGAAGTCAGGCTTGAGACCATCAAGGATGGACACGCTCTTCAACGGAATGAGGGTCTTGACCCGGCTGGTGCGTGCATTCTGGATCGGGAACGGCGCGAGACCGTCGGAGCCGATCCCGAGGACGTCAAGAATGTCATCGACGCTTCGGGGCGTATCGGGAAGCGGCTCGATAACACCCGCAGGCTGCGAGACCTCGACCGAGATATCCTGTTCGTCTGATTGGCTGATCCGCGCATGGACGCGGCCGCTCTTCGTCAGGATCGTGATCCGATCGCGCTGCAGCCGGCCGATCCGTTGAAGCAGCCATGTCGCGCCGACGGTGGCGTGTCCGCACATGGACATCTCATGATTGGGCACCCAGAAGCGAAATTCGAAATCGCAGTCCGAGTCCGGAGGAGGCGGTAATACAAATCCGCTCTCGTGACCGTAGGTACGCGCGACCTGCTGCATCTCCGCATCACTCATGCCGGCTGCGTCGATCACAATCGGGGCGGGATTGCCGCCCTGCGGACCTGCCGCAAAGACACTGACAAATCGAACCTGCGGTTCGGGAGATGTCGTCATCATGTTTGCACCCTCTAGCAGCCTCGCGCGTTCGCAAGACGCCTCAGCCAACGCTGCACGGAATTCACCGGCATCAAGCTACGGAGGATGTTGCTGCGGCGCGCGTTCCGGCGGGCCCTAGATTTTGATCGGCCGGGCCATGCGCTTGCGCATCTGGGTCGGCGACTGGCCATCGGCCCGGCGCATCGCGTGGGCCAGCGCCGCACCGCTGTCGAAGCCGACGCGGAGCGCGATCTCGCCGATCGGGAGATCGGTTGCTTTCAGCAGCTCGCTTGCATTGTCGAGGCGGACACGTTGCTGGAATTCGCCGATCGACGCGCCGGTCCCCGCGCGGAACAGTCGGGTGATGTGACGCCGCGAAACGCCGAACCGTTCTTCCAGGGCGTCGAGCGGAACATCCCGGTCGGCATGAAGGGTGAGATAGTCCCTCAGCTCCGCGACCAATGTCATGCCGTGTTCGCGATGTGAGGCACTGGATACGGCATCGCCGGTCAAAGCCTCGGCGATGCACTGAACGAGCAGGGCGGAGGACAGTTCGTGTCGGACATGGGCATTGCCATAGGCATGCCTGCCATCCCCGACCAGCAGCGCCTGCAGGGCGCGCAGTCTGTCTGACCGGCGAAACAGCCGGGTCGTTGATGTCCTGCGGCGGAATTCGCTCAGCGAGCCGTTCTCTCTTTCGAGGCGCTTCAGGACCGAGCCGGTTGCGTAGATCGCGACATGGCTGTGTGCACCGATACCCGCGCGCGTCTCATGCGCCTGGTTCGGCGGAACGATCGCGAACCGGTCCTGCGACAGCCAGCTGCCTTCACGTCCAGCTTCGTGCTTCAGCTCGATCGTCCCGCGGCTCGGCAGGATGAACATCAGGCAGTCATGCCAGTGCCACGGCATGGCGTAATCGCCGCGACCGGCGACAGCCGCGTGCTCGTCGTCCGCGGCGATCAGGAGATCTGCGTTTGCCGGATGACGCAGCCGTTCGAATGAACTCAGCATGTTCGGGCCCACATGTGTTGTCGACGAACCTAGCAGGGGGCGCCCATACCCGCCAATCGACGCCCGGTTACTCCGCCGCGATGGCCGCGGGCTTCGGGCGCTTCTTCACGCGCTTGATGGTGCCCGAGAAGGTCAGCAGCGAACGTTCGCCGGCTTTCAGGATTCCCCGCAGGAAGATCAATGAGCCGCCGATCCGGGTCATTTCGCCGTGGCATTCGACCAGCTCGCCTTCGCGGGCGGCATCAAGGAATTCGCAGCCGAACGAGACGGTGATGCCGGGGCCCTGCAGCTCGCGGGAGGCCAGCGCGAACAGGCAATAATCGGCGAAGGTCATGAAGCAGCCGCCATGGACGTTTTTCATGCCGTTGAGGTGCTTTTTCTCGACCCGGAAGGCGCAGCGGACGGAGCCGTCGGCCTCGACCTTGTGCCAGAACGGGCCGGAGACCGATTCGAAAGAATCCCGCTTCCAGGTGGTCCAGCCCGCAAATTCCCCCTCCGTCGCGGTATAGGCGTCGGCATGGAACGGGATGGTGGCATCGGCGGGCACATTCACGGTCTGAACTCCTTGGATTGGCTGCGAAAAGTGTTAAATCCGATCCATCCGGCGGGCGCAATCCGGCGCCGGCGCAGGGCCTTATGCAGGCTGTTTTTCGAGCAGTTCGGGCGTTGCCCGGGCAAAGCTTGGGACATGCGGGGAACGGGCCGGAATAGGCCTTTTCCGCATGCTCCGATCTCCCTATGAAGAAGCCTTACAGAGCCAAGAGACCCCATGACCGAGCCAAAGATCACTCCCGAACTCGTCGCCAGCCACGGCCTCAAGCCCGACGAGTATGAGCGCATTCTCAAGCTGATCGGGCGCGAGCCGACTTTCACCGAGCTCGGCATCTTTTCGGCCATGTGGAACGAGCATTGCTCGTACAAATCCTCGCGTATCCATCTGAAGGGGCTGCCGACCAAGGCGCCTTGGGTGCTGCAGGGCCCGGGCGAGAATGCCGGCGTCATCGATATCGGCGACAATCAGGCCATCGTGTTCAAGATGGAGAGCCACAACCACCCGAGCTATATCGAGCCCTATCAGGGTGCGACCACGGGTGTCGGCGGCATCCTGCGCGACGTCTTCACCATGGGCGCGCGCCCGATCGCCTGTTTGAACGCGCTGTCGTTCGGCGCGCCGGAGCATCCGAAGACCCGCCACCTCGTATCGGGCGTCGTCGCCGGCGTCGGTGGCTATGGCAATTCCTTCGGTGTGCCCACCGTGGGCGGCCAGACGCGTTTCCACACCCGCTATGACGGCAATAACCTCGTCAACGCGATGGCCGTCGGTCTCGCCGATGCCGACAAGATCTTTCTCGCCGCGGCGTCCGGCGTGAACATGCCGATCGTCTATCTCGGCTCGAAAACGGGCCGCGACGGCATCCACGGCGCGTCGATGGCCTCGGCCGAGTTTGATGAGGATTCCGAGGAGAAGCGCCCGACCGTGCAGGTCGGCGATCCCTTCGCCGAAAAACTGCTGCTGGAAGCCTGTCTCGAAATCATGGCCGCCGATTGCGTCATCGCGATCCAGGATATGGGCGCGGCAGGTTTGACCTGTTCGGCGGTCGAGATGGGCGCCAAGGGCGACCTCGGCGTCGAACTCAATCTCGATGCGGTGCCGACCCGTGAAGAGGGCATGACCGCCTACGAGATGATGCTCTCGGAGAGCCAGGAGCGCATGCTCATGGTGCTGAAGCCCGAGAAGGAAAAGCAGGCCGAGGATATTTTCCGGAAGTGGGGACTCGACTTCGCCATTGTCGGCTACACCACGCCAACGCTGCGCTTCGTCGTGAAGCATGGCGGCAAGGTGATGGCCGATCTGCCGATCAAGGAACTTGGCGACGAAGCGCCGCTCTATGATCGTCCGCATGTGCCGTCGCCGGTACTACCGGTGATCCATGCGCGCGACATCGCCGCGCCGTCGTCGATCCCGGATGCACTGGAGAAGCTGATCGGCACGCCCGAACTGTGTTCGAAGCGCTGGGTGTGGGAGCAGTATGACCACGTCATTCTCGGCAACACCGTGCAGCGCCCCGGCGGCGATGCCGCGGTGGTGCGCATCGAGGACGGCCCCAAGGGTCTCGCGATGTCCGTCGATGTCACGCCGCGCTATTGCGAGGCCGATCCGGTCGAGGGCGGCAAGCAGGCCGTCGCCGAAGCCTGGCGCAACATCACCGCTGTCGGCGGCAAGCCGCTGGCAGTCACCGACAATCTCAACTTCGGCAATCCGGAGCGGCCGGAGATCATGGGCCAGCTCGTCGGCTGCCTGAAGGGCATCGCGGAAGCCTGCATCACGCTCGACTTCCCGATCGTGTCCGGCAACGTCTCGCTCTACAACGAGACCAACGGCCGCGGCATCTTGCCGACTCCATCTATCGGCGGCGTCGGCGTGCTGGATGATTTCACCAAGTCGGCGACGTTGGCCTTCAAGGCGCCGGGCGAAGCGATCCTGCTGATCGGCGAAACCAAGGGCTGGCTCGGCCAGTCGGTCTATCTGCGCGACATCTGCGGCAAGGAAGAGGGCGCTCCGCCGCCGGTCGACCTCGCCACCGAGAAGCGCAATGGCGACGTGGTCCGCGGCATGATCCATGCCGGCACCGCGACCGCCGTGCATGACATCGCCGATGGCGGCTTGCTGGTGGCACTCACCGAAATGGCGATGGCCTCCGGCATCGGCGTCAAGCTCGACGCCGCGCCGTCATCCACGGTGCCGCATGCCTGGTGGTTCGGCGAGGATCAGGCGCGCTACATCGTGACTGTCGCGGAAGATCAGTTGCTGACCGTGCTGTCGAAACTGAAGAATGTTGGCGTGCCCTGCGTGCAGATCGGCAAGACCGGCGGCCATGCGGTCGCGATTGCCGGTGAGCGTGCAGTGGATATCAAGGCGCTCGTGCATGCGCATGAAAGCTGGCTGCCGAACTATATGAGCGGCAAGGCGTCGTAACAGGCGCTGATCTTTTCCCTCCCCCGTGCGGGGAGGGTGGCCGGCCGAAGGCCGGACGGGTGGGGGTGCCACAAGCGACGGCGTTTGCGGAGACACCCCACCCCGGCCTATCGGCCGACCCTCCCCACTGCGCTTCGCTTGGGGGAGGGGAGGCCATGAGCGTTCGTGCAACCGTCTCAATAGCTCAGCGTCCGATCGACCAAATTCATCAGCAGCGTGCCGCTTTCCGCGCGTGCGATATTGTCGGCGATGTTTTCGGCGGCCGATGCAACACGCGTGGCTGCTGCGACGTGGGGCGAGACCGTGACGCCCGGATGCGACCAAAACGGATGGCCTGATGGCACTGGCTCGGTGCGGAAGACATCGAGCGTCGCCTGTGCCACGCGTCCGCTGTCGAGTGCCGCGATCAGCGCATCGTCGTCGATCAGCGTGCCGCGTCCGGCATTGATGATGAAGCTGCCCTTCGGCAGCAGCGCCAGTCTCTCCGCATTCAGGAGATCAATAGTCTCCGGCGTTTGAGGCAGGAGGCCGATGAGGATTTCCGCCGCGGCCAGCGCTTGCGGCAGGTTCTCCATCCCTGCGAGGCAGCGGACACCCGGCACCTCGCGCAGGCTCCGACTCCAGCCGGTGACGCGAAAGCCGAGTTGCACAAGTGCGCTCGCCGCAGCCGATCCCAATTCGCCGAGACCCAGCACTGTCACCGATCGGTCCGTGGCAAGGGGCGGGACATGCTGCTCCCATGTCAGCGGCTTCTGGCAGACATAGCGGTCCATCCCGAGATGCGCGCGCAGGGTGTGACCGACGACCCATTCGACCATGCCCTGCCGGAGGCCGTCATCGACCATGCGGCACAGCGGCTGCGTCAGCGTCGCGTTGCCGACGATCTTCTCGACACCGGCCCAAAGGCTCAATACGGCGCGCACATTGCTGAAAGGGGCGAAATCGGTGATGGGACCGCCGGTCGCGTGGATGATGTAGTCCACGTCATGATGCGCAATGTCACCCAGGAGACTGGCTCGCGCGTCGATGCTCCGGCGCCAAAGCGCATCCAGAATGGGTTCGCGATAGTCCTCGAACAGCGCCGGCGTGACGTTGAAAAGAAGATTGATCGCCTTGTCGCCGTTGCGCGCGCGCATGCTGGTCTCCTGCAGATCACTGTCAATGTTGGTTGTCGGAAAAGGGCGGCGTGAACGGATTACAAAATCCGTTTCACGCCTGGGATCGCCCGCAGCGCCCCTGTCGCTGCCCAGCTTGCCGCCAGCGTGCCCGCGAAGGCGATCAGTGCTTTCGAACCGGCATTGAGCGGCGCATTCAGCAGCGCATATTGCAGCCACAGCATCGGGATGTAGTGCAGCACGAAGATGCCATAGGCATCGCCGCGCAAGGGATCGAAGATGCTCTTCTCGCGTTGGCCGAAGCGCAGGAACAGCGCCAGCACCGCGAGGCAGATCAGCGTGCAGGCGACCGCGTAGATCACGCCATAGCTCGACTGCCACCAGAACGGCGGCGCGCCGGTGAGATTGGCGAGCTTCATGCGGCGAAAATTGACGAGAAAAGCGAGCGAGCCAAAGGAGGCCGCGGCGGCGATGGTCCACCACAGCCATTGCCGCGCCAGCGCGCCGGTGCGGGCCAGCAGGCCCTGATCGATATTGGCAGCGCCGATGCCCATGCCGGCGAAGAAGAACACGCCATAGATCGCCATGCGGCTGAACTGCACCTGCAGCGGACCCCAGCTGAACCAGCGGACAGCGCCGACCGTAAACAGGAACGGCACATAGGAGATCACGGCGACGACGGCGAGCACCGCGGCGAACAACCACGGTCGTTCGAAGGCACGGATCGACAGCCGGTTGATGCCGTCCACCAGTCGCGGCGCGAGCAGGAAGACCGGGATCGCGACGAGATCAAGAAACAATAGATACCAGATGAACCAGCCGGGGCCGGCGAACCATTGGCCCTGTTTGAAATTGTTGACGTAGAATTCGACAAAGCCGGTCTTGTGCGTCGACAGGCTGAACGACGCGTAATAGGCGATCGGCATCAGCACGAAGATCATCGCCAGGAAGGGCAGGCCGAGGCGCAGCGCGCGGTCGCGCAGGAAGTCGGCGATGCCCTTGCGCTTCAGGCTCGGCCACACGAACAGGCCCGACAGCATGAACATCAGACACATGAAGAAGGTGTCGTTGAACAGCGTCAGGATGTTGAAGCCGATCCAGCGCTGGCTGTCGACGATCGGCGCGGTCGACCACAGATAGTGGTTCGGGTAATAGCGCCCGAAGGCGGTGTAAGCGACCGCCGCGTGGTTCGCCAGCACGAGCAGCGTGACAAAGGTGCGGGCGCGATCGAGCGCAGCATTACGGTCTGACATGTGAACGGCGAGCCCCCTCGCTTCCGCGCGCAACAGGCGTCGCCGGGCGCATCAGTGATGCGCGCCGTCATGATAAATGTCGAAAGCCGCTTCGGCAATCAGCCGAGGATCACGCAGGCACTTCCTCGATTTTCACCTTGTCTGGATAAAATGCGAGATAATCCTTGATCTCGGCCATCGCCGGAAACGGCGTCTCATAGGTCCAGATCGCGTTGTCGAGAACCTTCTCGCTGGTCTTGATGCTGTAATAATTCGCGTCGCCCTTGTACGGGCAATGCGTCACACGGTCGGTGCGCGCTACCGCGTCCATATTGGCGTCCGCGCGGGGGATATACAGCACTGCGGGGTAGCTGGCCTCCTTGAGGCTCAGGGCATTGGTCGTGTCGGCGATCACGACGCCCCCGGCAGAAACACGGATGTGTTTGCCGGCGGGCGCAATGGTGATCGGGTGGTCCGGGCCGGGAAGCTTCATGGTTAAACCCTTGTGACGGTCATATTGCACTTCTTCAGATGTGCGATCCCCCTGGCCTTTAAAAGGGGCATGCGAGGGATTATCGTTAGAAAGCCGTGACGTCATGCGGCAGCCGCGATAGGCTCGCAATCCGAGGCGGCACCGACTGGCCGCGATTCGAACCTTTCTGGAGACCCGATTAATGCCGATGGACGCCCGCGATATCGAGACCATGATCAAGGCCGCGATTCCCGACGCGCAGGTGACGATCCGTGATCTGGCCGGTGACGGCGACCATTACGCGGCAACCGTGATTTCGGAATCCTTCCGCGGCAAATCCCGCGTCGCCCAGCACCAGATCGTCTATCAGTCGCTGAAAGGCCAGATGGGCGGCGTCCTGCACGCGCTGGCGCTGCAGACGGGCGTGCCGGAGGCGTAGTTTTCCCTCGCCCCGCTCTTGCGGGGAGAGGGTGGCTTCGCGCAGCGAAGACGGGTGAGGGGCGATGCGAGGTCGTGTTCGTAGCACTCAGATCTCGCGAAAACTTCGCGCTAACCAGACCGATGCCGAGACCAAGCTCTGGCATCGCATACGCAACCGGCAAGTCGGCGGTTTTAAATTTGCCCGGCAGGAAGCGATAGGCCCCTATATCTGCGACTTCGTTTGTCGGGAACAGCGCCTCGTGATCGAGGTCGACGGCGGCCAACACCTAGAATCCAAACGAGATGAAATTCGCGACACGTATCTGCGGGCGGAAGGCTATGGCGTGGTGCGTTCTGGAATAACGACGTCTTGTCCAATATCGACGGCGTGCTGATGCTGCTCGACCAGGCGTTACGTGCAGATGGCCAAACAGCGGATTAGAGCCGACCCGACCCGAGAACATGCCTTCGTTGGAATTGTCTGCCCGGCCCCTCACCCGGATCGCAAGGGCGATCCGACCTCTCCCCGTAAAGGACGGGGAGAGGTTAAGAAGGCTACTCCACCGCCATCAGCGCATGCACCGAGAAATGCTTGTCAGCATCCGTCCATGACGCCTTCGGCTCCCAGCCCGAACCGCGGGCCAGCGTTGCAAAACGCTCGATGCTGTATTTGTAGCTGCTCTCGGTGTGGATGCTCTCGCCGGCACGGAATGCGAAGCTGCGACCGAGCACATGCACGGTCTGCGGCTTCCTGGCGATCAGGTGCATCTCGATGCGGTGGCGTTCCTTGTTGTAGATCGCGCGGTGCGTGAAGGCCGAGAGATCGAAATCGCCGCCGAGTTCGCGGTTGATACGCACCAGCACATTCATGTTGAACTTGCCGGTGACCCCTGCCGCGTCGTTATAGGCGGCGTGCAGCAGCTTCTCGTCTTTCTCCAGATCGATGCCGATCAGCATCAGGGCGTCCTTGCCGAGAATGGCGCGGGCCGAGCGCAGAAAGGCGCAGGCCTCGTGCGGCTCAAAATTACCGAGCGTCGAGCCCGGGAAGAAGCCGACTTTCGGCATCATCCGGATATCGGCGGGAAGGTCGAACGGTGCGGTGAAGTCGGCATTCACCGGCAGCACCTTCAGGCCCGGGAAATCCTTGCGCAGCTCGGCTGCCTGCGCCTGCAGGAAGTCGCCTGAGATATCGACCGGCGCATAGGCGCCGACGTCGCATTCATCCAACAGCAGCCGCACCTTGGTGGTGGCGCCGGCGCCGAATTCGATCAAGGCGGCATTCTTCGGAATGATCGCGTTGATGTCCTTGCCACGCGAGCGGAGAATGCCGAGCTCGGTACGGGTCGGGTAATATTCCGGCAATTTGGTGATCTGTTCGAACAGCTCCGAGCCGGCTTCGTCATAGAAGTATTTCGGCGACAGCTTTTTCGGATGCTGCGACAGCGCTTCGGCGACATCCGCGGCAAATGCGGAGGCCGAGGCATTCAGCAGCGACAGTGCCAACGGGGCATGAACGTTCATGTCAGTCTCCTCAACGCTTTCGAAGCGCCGTGATGTCAGGAAGTCAGTTGCCGTAATCGGCCAGCCGCAGGCCCGTGAATTGCCAGCGATGATGGGGATAGAAGAAATTGCGGTAGGTGACGCGGCTGTGATCGTCCGGTGTTGCCAGCGACGAGCCGCGCAGCACCAGCTGATTGATCATGAACTTGCCGTTGTACTCGCCGAGTGCGCCTTCGATGGCGCGGTAGCCCGGATAGGCGGCGTAAGCGGAGCGCGTCCATTGCCAGACGATGCCGAAGGCGTCGTTGAGCTGACCGGCCCGCGCTGCGACTTCCCATTCCATTTCGGTGGGCAGATGCTTGCCGCTCCAGCGCGCAAAGGCGTCACATTCGTAATAGCTGACGTGGCACACCGGCGCGTCGAGATCTATCGGCTTGAGGCCGGCGAGGGTCATGATCTGCCATTCGCCATTGACCTTGCGCCAGTGGCCAGGTGCCTGCCATTCCTCGCGGGCCGCGGCGGCAAAGCCATCCATCAGCCACAGCGTCGCTTCGTCGTAACCGCCGGCCTCCATGAAGGCGAGCCATTCGCGGTTGGTGACGAGATTCCTTGCGAGCTTGACGGGACCGACAAGCGCGCGATGTGCGGGCTTCTCGTTGTCGAAATGGAAGCTCTCGCTCTGATGGCCGATGGTGTGGATGCCTTCGGTGAGCGTGGTCCACGCATCGCCCGATGTGGTCGAGGCCGGGAAGCGCCAATCAGAGTCATAGGCCGGCGGGATCGGGTTCTGCGCGAAGGCATGCAGGATGTCGGTGAGCATCAGTTCCTGATGCTGCTGCTCGTGATTGAAGCCGACTTCGAGCAACGGGATCAGCGAGGCCAGCTTGTCGTCTGAGGTCTCGTTGAAGAATTTGATGACGGCCGCATCGACATGCTTGCGATAGGCGGTGACTTCGTCGGCGCCGGGCCGGGTGAGGTGCCCGCGCTGCGCGCGGGCATGGCGCGGGCCGGCGGAGACATAATAGGAATTGAACAGATAGGCGTAATCGGGGTGGTAGACCTTGTAGCCGGGGGCGTGATCGCCGAGCAGGAATTGCTCCCAGAACCAGGTCACATGGGCGCGGTGCCACTTCGCCGGGCTGGTGTCGGGCATCGACTGCACCAACTGGTCTTCCGGGGAGAGCGGGGCAGCGCGGCGTTCGGTTTCGTTGCGGACCGTCAGGAAGGCGTCACCCAGTCTTTGGGCCAGTGCGCCTGCGGGGGCGGATTCGGAGGCGGGGGACGCGGTGCCTGAACTCATGCCTGAACTCTTGGCGAAAGCTGGATTCGTCACGAAAGTCTCCGATTTTGGAGAGAACGTTGCTCTTGGTGATGGGTTCCCGAGCAGCCTGTCCTAAATAGGTCATCCGATTGGTTATAAAAGGCCTGTCGTCATATGATCTTTGGCCGGACCGGACTTGGCAAAAACTGCGGAAAAGTGACCGTGGCGGGCCGGCAATAAGCCCCAATGCCTGTGATTTCAGGCTCTTGATCACGTCCATAAGACTTGGGGTGCGGAACGGATTCGGCTACATATATGACAAGTCTGACCGGGCGAGCGCCCGATGGCTGGGCCGCCAACTCCAGACCTTGAATCTGGACCTTGAACAGGGACGTGACATGAGCATTGAGCAATTCATCGAGAACGAAGTGAAGACCAACGACGTGGTGCTGTTCATGAAGGGCACGCCGCAATTTCCGCAGTGCGGTTTCTCGGGCCAGGTGGTCCAGATCCTCGATCACGTGGGTGTCGGCTACAAGGGCCTCAACGTTCTCGAATCCGCCGATCTGCGCGACGGCATCAAGACCTATTCGAACTGGCCGACCATTCCGCAGCTCTATGTGAAGGGCGAATTCGTCGGTGGCTGCGACATCATCCGTGAGATGTTCCAGGCTGGCGAGTTGCAGAGCCTGCTGGCCGAAAAGGGCGTGATCGCCGCCCCGGCTTCGGCCTGATTTCAAGTCGACAAATCGGCACGGCGACGCTCGACGTCGTCGTGGCCGACATTACGACCCTCCGCGTTGACTCCATCGTCAACGCGGCCAATGCGTCGCTTCTCGGAGGCGGCGGTGTGGACGGCGCCATCCATCGGGCGGCCGGCCCCGACTTGCTCGCTGAATGCCGCACCCTCAAGGGTTGCGAGACCGGCGACGCCAAAATCACCAAAGGTTACAAGCTACCGGCAGCGTATGTCATCCATGCGGTCGGTCCGGTCTGGCATGGTGGCCGGAGCGGCGAGGATGAGGCGCTGGCGTCCTGCTACCGGCGGGCGCTGATGTTGTGTCAGGCACATGGCCTGGCCTCCGTTGCGTTTCCGGCCATCTCCACCGGTGTCTATGGTTTTCCCGCGGCGCGTGCGGCTCCCATCGCCGTCGGCTCGGTCATTCAGACGCTGAAAGACGCACCGGTGGTCACGGCCGTCACCTTCTGCTGCTTTTCCGAGCCATCGGCGGATCTGCATCGCCTCGCGCTCGCACGCGCACTTCCCCTTGTCTGAGAACGCCCCGCCGTTACACTCCTTTGATCAGGCAAAAGGAGCGGCGATGAATTTGCGGCACAGACTACGCGCGCTGCTCTGCGGAGCGCTGTTGCTCGCCGGATCGCCCGTCCTCGCCCAGGATCGCTTTGCTGCCGAAGGCACCTTCGACATTCCCGCCGGCGCCAAATTCTCGCAGGAGAAACTGGCGAAGATTGGCGAGTTCTTCCGCAAGCAGATCGCCGACGGCAAGATCCCCGGCGCCATCGTGCTGATCCAGCAGCACGGCAAACCGGTCTACAAGGAATTCTTCGGCGTCCGCGATCCCGACACGAAGCAGCCGATGACGGATGATACGATCTTCCGGCTGCATTCCATGTCGAAGCCGATCACGTCCTTCGCTGCGATGATGCTGATCGATCAGGGCAAGTTGAAGCTCGACGATCCCGTCTCGCAATACATTCCGTCTTTCGCCAAAGCCAAGGTCGGTGTCGAGAAGAAGCTGGAGAACGGCGAAAAGGCGCTGGATATCGTCGCGCCCAACCGCCCGGTGACGATCCGCGACCTGCTGCTGCACACGTCCGGCATCACCTACGGCTTCTATGGCGAAAGCCTGGTCCGCCGCGCCTATGGCAATGCCGATATCTACAGCGGTGATTTCGACAACAAGGAATTCGCCGACCGCATCGCGCAACTGCCGCTCGAGCACCAGCCCGGCACCATGTGGGACTACGGCCACTCCACCGACATTCTCGGCCGTGTGATCGAAGTCGTCACGGGCAAGTCGCTGCTCGGTTACGAGGAGCAGGCGTTCCTCGGGCCGCTGGGGATGAAGGACACCGGCTTCTTCGTGAAGGAGAAGTCGAAGGAGGTCATGCTCGCCAAGCCGATGGCCTGGGACCGCGATTTCCGCACCGGACGACAGGGCCGACCCGATACCTATCAGAAATGGGAATCCGGCAGCGGCGGCATGGTCTCGACGCTGGCGGATTACACCAAATTCGCGCAGATGCTGCTGAACGGCGGCGAATATGATGGCAAGCGCTTCATGAGCGCGGCGACGTTCAAGGACATGACCACGGATCATATCGGCAAGGACTCCGGGGTCGGCCGTGACTATCTGTATTTCCCCGGTGACGGTTTCGGCTTCGGCTATGGCTTTGCGGTGCGCACCGATGCCGGCAATGCCAAGCCGTCGCCGCCGGGATCGCTCGGCGAACTGAAATGGGACGGCGCCAGCGGTTGCTACTTCATCATCGATCCCAAACAGGATTTTTTCTTCATCCTGCTTGAGCAGACGCCGTCGGAGCGACAGCGCATTCAAAGGTCTTTGAAGCTGTTGGTCTATGAAGCGCTGGAGAAATAGGCGCGCCGTACTCCTGCTGCTGACGCTGTGCTGCGTCGGCACCGTTATCGTGCCTTCGCCGCCGGTCCGGGCCGAAAAACCGCAATCCATTGCGCGCGAATTCTCTGCCGAAAAGCTGCTGGCGCTCGATCGCTACTTTCTCGACATGGTCGCGGAGCGGAAGATTCCCGGCGCGGTGGTGTTGGTGCAACAGCACGGCAAGCCCGTCTATTTCGATACGTTCGGCAATCTCGACAGCGGCCATCCGATGACCAGGGATGCGATCTTCCGGCTATATTCGATGTCGAAACCGATCACCTCGGTGGCCGCAATGATGCTGGTCGAGGATGGCAAGCTGCGCCTCGACGATCCCGTTGCGAAATACATCCCGGCTTTCGCGAAGGCGAAGGTGGGCGTTGACGTTAAAGGCGGCGACGAACACGCCACATTCGGCCTCGTGCCGTTGCAGCGGCCGATCACCATCGCCGATTTGCTCAAGCACACATCGGGCATCACTTACGGTTTCTATGGCGACGATCCCGCGCGGAAACGTTATGCGCAGCTCGATATCTTCGGCCGCGACTGGGACAATGCCTCCTGGGCCGACCGCATCGCGCAGCTTCCGCTCGCCGAGCAGCCCGGCACGCTGTGGGACTACGGCCATTCCACCGACATTCTCGGCCGCGTCATCGAAGTGGTGTCCGGCCAGTCGCTCTATCATTTCCTGGAGGAACGGCTTTTCGGTCCATTGGGGATGCGGGACACCTCGTTCTACATCACCGATGGCGAACGGCGCTCGCGTGTGGCCGAGCCGTTCCCGGGAGATCGCATGGTCGGGCCGGTGATCGGCATGCACGATCCCGCGGAGGTCATGCAATGGGAGGCGGGGGGCTCCGGTCTGGTCGGTACGATTTCGGACTATGCGCACTTCTTGCAGATGCTGCTCAATGGCGGCACGCTTGACGGCAAGCGCTATCTCAAACCGGAAACAGTGGCGGAGATGACGCGCGATCACGTCGGTCCGCAGAGCGGCGTGAAGCGCGACTACTATTATTTCCCGGGCGCCGGCAGCGGCTTCGGCCTTGGATTCGCCGTGCGCACGAAGGAGCTGACCAGCGAGCCCGGCCCGGTCGGCGAATATCGCTGGGACGGTGTTGGCGGCACGTTCTTCTGGGTCGATCCGAAGAACGACATGTTCGTGCTGGTGATGGCGCAATCGCCGTCGCAGCGGGTGCGGATGGAGGTGGACGTGCGGAAGATCATCGCTGAGGCGTTGAAGTAAGCGGCAGGGCAGGGCAGGGCAGGGCAGGTCATCGTGGTGCCTGTTCCACATACTCAGTCCTCATCCTGAGGAGCGCGCTCTTGCGCGCGTCTCGAAGGATGGGCCAAACATCTCATGGTTCGAGACGGCGCCAAGCGGCGCCTCCTCACCATGAGGGCCGTCGGGATAAGGCTAAACCGCTCGCACCACGTCCCTGATCAATCCCAGCGTCTCCTCGATCATGTCCGCACTGACATCCAGATGCGTGCAGGCGCGGATGCGGCCGTCCATGGTGGCGAGCAGCACGCCCTTCGCGCGCAAGGCTTTCACCATAGCAGCACCGCTGATGCCTGCGCCCGCGGGATCGAAGAACACGAGATTAGTCTCCGGCTGCTGCACGTTGATGCCGTTGATTTGCGCCAGTCCGCTGGCGAGTGCGCGCGCATTGGCGTGATCGTCGGCGAGGCGCTCGACGTGATGATCCAGCGCGTGGATGCAGGCGGCGGCAACGATGCCGGCCTGGCGCATCGAGCCGCCCAATCCCTGCTTCCAGCGCCACACTGCATCAATGTAGTCGTGTGTGCCGGCGAGCACGGCTCCGATCGGCGCGCCGAGCCCCTTACTGAAATCGATCCACACCGAGTCCCAGCCGTCGGACATCCTGCTCGCACCGATACCGGTGGCGACGCAGGCATTCATCAGTCGCGCGCCATCCATATGCGTGGCAAGGCCGCGGTCACGCGCGATGGTGACGATCGCTTCGAGATCGGATTTCGACCAGATGGTGCCGCCGCCGATATTGGCAGTCTGTTCGACGCTGACCACGGTCTGCGCTGCCTCGTAGCGCGTGCGCGGATGCAATGCGGCGCGCAGTGCGTCGGGTGTGAATTTGCCGTCGGCGCCGTCGAGCCCGGTAATCTGGAAGCCGCCAAGCGCGGCATGGGTGCCGCCCTCGCGCGAGAGGATATGCGCGGTGCGATGCGCGAGGATTTCGTCGCCGGGCCGGCAATGCGCCAGCAGGCCGGCGACATTGCACATGGTACCCGATGGCATGAACACGGCGGCTTCCTTGCCGAGCAGTTCGGCGACGCGGTCGCAGAGCGCGTTGACGGTGGGATCGTCGCCGACCTGCTCATCGCCGACATCTGCCGCAGCCATCGCCGCGCGCATCGCGGGCGTGGGCTTCGTCTGTGTGTCCGACAGCAGATTGATGCGAACCGGCGGCTGTGATGGATCGGGGCGAGCAGGGGTGAAGGGCATTGGGAATTCCACGTTGTTACACACCACAAGCTACCCCGTCATTGCGAGCCCGCAAAATCGTCTTGCGATTTTGCTGAGCGAAGCAATCCAGAGTGAACGAGCGAAGGCTGGATTGCTTCGTCGCTACGCTAAGGGGAAAGTTGCATGCAACTTTCCTTGACCTCGCAATGACGGCTGATGGGACAGAGGCCAAACAAAAAAGGCCCCGGAAAATCCGGGGCCTTGATCTCGTCTGCGCTGTCAGAAATTAGCGCGAATAGAATTCGACGATCAGATGCGGTTCCATCTGCACGGCGAAGGGAACGTCCGACAGCTGCGGAATGCGGATGAACTTGGCGGTCATCTTGCTGTGGTCGGTTTCGACGTAATCCGGGGGGTCGCGTTCGCCGAGCTGGCTGGCTTCCAGAACGAAAGCGAGCTGCTTGGAGGATTCCTTGATCTCGATGACGTCGCCGACCTTCACGAGATAGCTCGCGATGTTGACGCGCTTGCCGTTCACCTTGATGTGGCCGTGGTTGATGAACTGACGGGCCGCAAACATGGTGGCGACGAACTTGGCGCGATACACGACGGTGTCGAGGCGGCGCTCGAGCAGGCCGATCAGGTTTTCACCGGTGTCGCCCTTGAGACGGCCGGCTTCCACATAGATGGAGTGGAACTGGCGCTCGGAGATGTTGGCGTAATAGCCCTTCAGCTTCTGCTTGGCGCGCAGCTGCGTGCCGAAGTCGGAGAGCTTGCCCTTGCGGCGCTGGCCGTGCTGGCCGGGGCCGTATTCACGCTTGTTGACCGGAGACTTGGGACGACCCCAAATGTTCTGGCCCATACGGCGGTCGATTTTATATTTAGCTTCACTACGCTTTGTCATCGCGTCCTCGGTTTTGTCAGCCATCGCGAAGCGATGGCTCTTTTGGTGGATGTGAGGAGACGCGCCCTCCTGTGTACCGTGATCAGTCCAGAGTCTGGAAAATCTCGGCACCGACAGGTTCATTCCCAAAGCTGGGTGGAGAACCACGGGTGCGAAACGCTTCGCGGGCCGAAAACGGCCCGCGAGCAAGGCGGTTTCTAGGGGGAAGGCCCGGTTATGTCAATTGAAAGACAGGCTTTTTGCCGTTTGGCGGGCTTATAGCGCCAATCCGGCCGATTTCGACGCAAAATCAGGTCTGAAAGCCCACTTTTACCGCCTAATGCCCTCGAATGCAGCGGCGATTCCGCGCTGGAACAGTGACCAGTCGAATCCCAGCGCCAGCGCCACATAGCCCCGCTGGATCATGGCGTTGCCCATCTCCGCGTTCAGCGCCGCGCCGCCCAGCGGTACGCCGCTTTTTAGGATGCCGGCTTCCGCCTTGGCGACCAGCGCCTGCACCTCGGGATCGCCCGGCTGGCCGCGTTTGCCGATGGATGTCGCGAGGTCGCCGACGCCGATCACCGCGATGTCGATGCCCGGCGTGGCCATGATCTCGCCGATCCGGTTCACCGCATCGATATGCTCGATGGTGATCATGCAGATCATGCTGTCGTCGGCGCGCGCCATATAGTCGGGCATGCCCACGTTCCAGCGGAACGGCGCATGGAACGGTCCCCATAGCCGCTCGCCCTGAGTCGGATAGCGCAGGCTGCGCGCGGCCTTGTAGGCATCGTCGGCGCTGTTGATCATCGGGAAGTTGATGCCCATCGCGCCGAAATCCATCGGTGCTTTCGCCAGCCATGGCTCGTTGGCGGCGATCCGCACCAATGGCGTGCAGGGCGTGCCCGCGGTGGCCATGATCATGCCATGCGCCGTGTTGAGATCGATCGGGCCGTGTTCGAGATCGACGATGATCCAGTCCAGCGACTGCGCCATGATGCGTACGGTCTGGATCGACGGGATGGTCGCGATGGCTCCGAAAGTGGGGCGGCCCTCGCGCCATTTCTGCTTGAGGTCGTGAAATGGCGCGGGGGTCGTCATCGTCACATGGGATCCTGTTATTTCGGCGCGGGTGTCGCCACCGGCTTGCCGTCTTCCACCACATAGACTGCCATGATCTTCAGGCCCTTGTCGCCGGTCTTCACGTCATGCGGAATCCCGGCCGGGACGGCATAGGAATCGCCGGCCTTGAGCACCTGGTCCGGCTGGCCCTCGACGATCAGCGTCGCGTCGCCATCGAGAACGTAACCGGTATCGACACCTGGATGGGTATGGCGGCCGGCGAGCTGGTTCGGGCCGAGTTCAGCCACGACCGTCACGATGCGATGGCCGGCAGGATATTTGACGTCCTGCAGCGGCGTGCGCTTGATGCCTTGTGCACTGGCAGCGCCGGCGCAGGCCGTGATCGCCGCGCCAACAAGCAGTGTCTTGAGAAGGCCATTCTTCAGAAAATTCGTATCGAGCATGCTGGTCTCCCTTTGCCGTTCTCTTTTCGAAACGGCGCGCCGCAAAGCTAGCAGCGCGCAAGGGAAAGTCGAGATGTCGTCGCTAGGCCGCGACCTGTCCGCCAAAGAACGGCGCCAGTGCCTCCGGCCAGGCGTGGCGCTTGCCGGAGGTGTAGAGCAGCACGGCATCGCCGGGTGGCACGCCGGGCTGATGATCGCCGATCAGGCCGACCACGCGGCGGGCGATTGCCGGGGCCGGATCGATCCATGCCACCGGCCATGGCGCGATGCGATTGAGGTGGTCGAGCAACAGCGGGTAATGCGTACAAGCGAGCACGATCGTATCGGTGCGGGCGCCGGCGGCGTCCTGCACGAAGCAGGGCGCGATCTCGCGAAACAGATCGGCGTCGTCGATGCCCTGGCCGCCGAGTGCGCCTTCCGCCAGTGCGGCGAGTTCGGCGGAGCCGACCAGCGTGACGATGCAGCCGCCGCCGAATTCGCGGATCAGCGTCTGGGTATATTCGCGCTTCACGGTGCCTGACGTGCCGAGCACGGAGACGCGCTTGCTGACCGAGCGCGCGCAGGCCGGCTTGATCGCCGGCACGGTGCCGACAAAGGGCACGGCATAGGCGGCGCGCAGATGGCTGAGCACCAGCGTCGAGGCGGTGTTGCAGGCGATCACCACGAGATCCGGCCGGTGCGCGTCGATCAGCTCGCCCATCAGCGGCACCACGCGGCCGATCAGCGCCTCCTCGGTGTGCTGGCCGTAGGGAAAGAACGCGTCATCGGCCACATAGACATAGCGGGCATCCGGACGCGCCTTGGCGATCTCGCGCTGGACGGTGAGGCCGCCGAGACCGGAGTCGAACACAAGGATGGTGGGACGCGTGGGCATCATGAGAGCCTAGGGGAGGATGGTTACTGCGGAGTTGCTGCGGGTCTGGCAATCAAGACAGGGGCATTCGGGCTTTTTCGGGAAGGGCGGCGGCTCTTAACCTCTCCCCGCTCTGCGCGGGGAGAGGTCGCCCGGCTTAGCGCAGCGAAGCCGGGCGGGTGAGGGGCATGGCACGCGCTCACCGCTTGTTGCGCTCTTTCGGATCGGAATCTTCGATCCGAAAACGAGACGCATAGGACAGGCCAATGCCATGCCCCTCACCCCACCCCTCTCCCCGCGCAAGATGCGGGGAGAGGGAGCGCTCTCACGCATCTCGACTTGTTACACCGGCGCTAGCGGCTGCCGCGCTCCGGCCGGTAGCTCAACCTTGATCGTGTCACCCGGCGCAACCTCACCATCTGCGATCACGATCGCCATCACGCCGGCCTTGCAGACGACATTGCCATCAGCATCGCGGTCCTCCGTCGCTGCCTTCAATCCCTGCTGAAAGCGGTCCATCAGCACACAGGGTTCGCGCAATCCGGTAAGTTCGATCACGGCGGACTCGCCGAGATGCAGCCGCGTGCCGGTCGGCAGTGCGGCGAACTCGATCCCCGATGTGGTGACATTCTCGCCGAGATCGCCGGGCTGGATCGTGAATCCCTCAGCGCGCAATTCGTCGAACAGCTCGCACGGGATCAGATGCACCTGGCGCAGGTTCGGCCTGGCGGGATCGCGGCGGCGGTCGTAGCGATGCTGCACCAATGCGCCCATATGCCCGTCGCCTTCGACGCCGAGACCCGCGAGCAGGCGAATGCTCAGGCTTGGCGTCTTGCTGAAGTGATGACCGCGCCGCAGACATACGGCGACGATGTAGCCAGTGGACTCCGTCCTCATGGTGAGGAGGCGCCGCTTCGGCGCCGTCTCGAACCATGGCGTGTGGCGCTCATCCTTCGAGACGCGACGAAGAGGTCGCTCCTCAGGATGAGGTACCGAACACGCGTGTGAAGATCGTGTCCACATGCTTGAGATGATAGCCGAGGTCGAACTTCTCGGAGATCTCGTCGTCGGTGAGATATTTCTTCACCTCGGGGTCGTTCTTCAGCAGTGTCTGGAAGTCGCCTTCGCCGCGCCACACCGGCATGGCGTTGCGCTGCACGAGCTTGTAGCTGTCCTCGCGCGACGCGCCCTTCTGCGTCAGCGCGATCAGCACGCGCTGCGAATGCACGAGGCCGCCGAGGCGGTCGAGATTCTTCTGCATGTTGGCGGGATAGACCAAGAGCTTCTCGATCACGCCGGCCATGCGGTTGAGCGCGAAGTCGAGCGTCACCGTGGCGTCGGGGCCAAACATGCGCTCGGCGGAGGAGTGCGAGATATCGCGCTCGTGCCACAGCACCACGTTTTCCAGCGCCGGCGTCACATAGGCGCGCACCATACGGGCGAGACCGGTGATGTTCTCGGTCAGCACCGGGTTGCGCTTGTGCGGCATGGCCGACGAGCCCTTCTGGCCCTCTGAGAAGAACTCCTCGGCTTCCAGCACCTCGGTGCGCTGCATGTGGCGGATTTCTACAGCCAAGCGCTCCATCGACGAGGCGATGACGCCGAGCGTCGCGAAGAACATCGCGTGGCGGTCGCGCGGGATCACCTGGGTCGAGATCGGCTCGGGCACGAGGCCCATTGCTTTCGCGACATGTTCTTCGACGCGCGGATCGATCTGCGCGAAGGTGCCGACGGCGCCGGAGATCGCGCAGGTCGCGACTTCCTTGCGCGCGGCGACGAGGCGCTCGCGGTTGCGGGTGAATTCGGCATAGGCATAAGCGAGCTTGAGACCGAAGGTGACCGGCTCGGCATGGATGCCATGCGAGCGGCCGATGGTCGGCGTCATCTTGTGCTCGAAGGCGCGGGTCTTCAGCGCGGCGAGCAGGCGGTCGATATCGGCGATCAGGATATCGGCGCAACGCGTGAGCTGCACATTGAGGCAGGTGTCGAGCACATCCGACGAAGTCATGCCCTGATGCACGAAGCGCGCTTCCGGGCCGACGATTTCGGCAAGGTGGGTCAGGAATGCGATGACGTCATGCTTGGTCTCGCGCTCGATCTCATCGATGCGCTCCACATTGAAGGTGGCGTCCTTGGCCTTGGCCCAGATCGTCTTCGCCGCGTCCTTCGGAATGGTGCCCAGTTCCGCCAGCGCGTCGGCGGCATGCGCCTCGATCTCGAACCAGATCTTGAAGCGGGTCTGCGGCTCCCAGATGGAGGCCATTTCCGGACGGGTATAGCGAGGGATCATGGGCAACTCGGACGTATGAGGGATTTCGGCCGCGGTTTAGCAGATGGGACCGGGAGAGGAAACCGGGAAGGAGCACAAGTACTCGGATAACGCCTGAAATACCTGCTAGTTATTGAGCCGAACGCAATCTACCGGCTGTTGAAGAAAACGGTCTCAGCCTCCGAACGTCCCGCGTTCCAGCGTTTTTAAGTAAGGAGATCGGTTGAATGCTGGCCCATATTGATGCGAGCGGGAATATGGGGCAGCAGCCAGTTTATGTCATGGCTGGCTATTTCGCGCCTGTTAATTCGTGGGAGACATTTTCGCGAGATTGGCGGGTTGCCTTAGAAACTCCGCGGTCTGCTCAGGTGATCAAGGCGTCGCATCTGATGGCCTGTGACAAGGCTTTCAAGGGTTGGAGCGCCGACGAACGTGATCAAAAATTGAAGGTGTTGGCGACTGTCATCAATCGACATGTTCTGGGATCAATAAATATTGTCGTGCCGGTAGAGTCTTGGCGTAAGCATTTCAAAGGCAAGTTAGATAGGGGCTATCATGATCGCCCTTACTACTTCGCTGTTCATAATTTGATGGCCACCTTGGTCAAGTATGCCCATTTCAAAGGCATGAATACCAAGATTGATTTCGTATTTGATTCCGAAGACGCCGAGCCGATTGCAGAGATTCAGTCGACGTACGCTGATTTTGTAAGAACGGCGCCACCGCATTTCAGGCCTTATCTCGGCGGAGCTCCTATTTTTCGCAAAGATGAGGACGTGTTGCCATTGCAGGCGGCGGACCTATTGGCTTGGCACGTTCGAAGGGCTTACGTCGAAGCTCAACGAAAGACCCCCCGTTCGGACACGAGCGTTATTGATCGTGAGCTCTTCTCAGATTGTGAGCGCGTCGAATGTAAGTGGACAGACGCTCACTTGGAGGGCGCTGCAAAATTCATACTCTCGCGGCGAACTTGGATATCACACTGAAATTTAAGCGGACGTGGTTCTCACACGATCTCCCCACGCGCCTTCAGCGCTTCGCTTCGTATCGCATCAATATTCGCCTTTTAGCTCTCCATCGTACCGCCTTTGAATACGGCGGAGCCCGCGACGAACGCATTCGCGCCGGCGCCACAAGCTGTCTGGCCACGGTTGCCGACGCACCGCCATAGACTTCGATGTCCATTGGTCTGGCCGCGGTTACAGCGAAGAGGTCTCTGATAATGCCGACGGCCGACGGCATTTCCGCTATCGCGGCGCCAACCTCGTTGTCACCGCCATGAACCGTCGGTTAGGCCCCGCATGGAATTGATGGGCGTCCACGGTCTCCACCAGCACCGCCAGCGTCTGCGTGCCGTCTTTGGCGTGGTGATGATAGACATCGGCAATTCCGTAGGCGGTCACGCAGCGCCGGCGTTTCGGCAGTTGCTTGTCCTGCTGCAGCGTGATGGGCGCGGTGCCATCGATGCTCAGTTGCAGTGTCATGCCGGTGGCAATGACACTGCCAGTGGTGCCGCGGCCGCCGGCGCCGTAGCATGACGCCTTGCCGAGCGCCTGATCGGAGATCGTCAGCACCAGCTTGCGGCCGTCCGGCAAAGTGATGGCCTGCGTGGTGGCGAGCGGCTTCGGGTCCATCTGATAGATGCCGATCTCGTCGAGATCCATCGACGGTTTGCCGGCGAAGCGCGTGCCGGGCTCGGTGATACCAAGCTTGCCCAGCAGCGGCTTGGCCTTGGCCATCAGCTCGGCGCGCACGGCATCCACTTCGCGCTCGTCATCGTCCTTAGTACGGATGGAGAAGGGCGTGCCCTTCGCAAAGTCGTCGGTGCGGGTGTCGATCACCTGGATCTCGGCGACGATCTCGGTCGCATCATAGAGCTGCGTATAGTGCTCGAAGGCGAAATGCGCGCCGTCCGGGGAAAAGCCGATCACTTTGCGCGCAGCAGCGTCGCCCGCCTGCGCCGTGCCGAGCAAGGCGAGCGAGAGCAGGGGAGCGAGCAGGAAGCGGCGAAAGCCGGCGATTGAATGCTGTGTCATCCCGGTTGGTCGCGCTACGCGGAGCAAAGTTCATGCGCCTATTGCCCTTCGCAGGAGTTGACAACATTCCTTTGAGGACTATTATCCGAATTGTCCGGTTCGCGAGGGGCGCTTCTAGAGGCGTCTTGAGGTGGAACAGGGATGCGGCGCCTGCGGGCGGGAGGGAGACGTTCCCTCACGCACTCGGGAGGCCTTGGGTCACCGTCCGGCCCCACTACGGGGGTCTGCCACTCATGCTGGCTGGACGTGGCATTGGTGAACGGCGGGAAACCGTCGGGATCAGCGGAGTGCGGAGCTCTGCGCCTTTGCCCGGAAGAACGGTCCCGGGGACAGAAATCGCCGCGGTGGCGCGCCGTGAGGCGTTGCGCGGTTGCAGCTTGCCGGCGTTCCGGCGGAGCGGATCGCGACAGAAACCACCCCTTGCGCCTCACGGCGCGCTGCCACCCCTCATCGTTTGAGGGGGACTGCTCACACCTCGGACGCGCAAGCGCCGCGAGAATGCGAGAGCGTGGCTGTTTGATATTTGAATCGGGAGAAGCGACTACACCATCTCGCCGCGCGCATTCGCTGCCGCCGCGCGAATGCCGTCGATATTCGCCTTGTAGCTTTCCACCGTGCCGCCCTTGAACACGGCCGAGCCGGCGACGAAGGCATTGGCACCTGCTGCGGCGAGTTGCCCGGCGACTGCAGCGGACACGCCGCCATCGACTTCGATGTCGATCGGACGGCCCGCGGTCATCGCGCGCAGGTCCGAGATCTTGCCGAGCGCGGACGGAATGAACGCCTGGCCGCCGAAGCCGGGATTGACCGACATCACCAGCACGAGATCGACGAGATCGATCACATATTCGATGGCGGAGATGGGCGTGCCGGGATTGAGCGAGACGCCGGCCTTCTTGCCGAGATTGCGGATCGCCTGCAGCGTGCGATGCAGATGCGGGCCCGCCTCGGCATGAACGGTGATGTGATCGCAGCCGGCCTTGGCGAAGGCTTCGAGATAGGGATCGCATGGTGCGATCATCAGATGCGCGTCGAAGATCTTCTTTGTGTGCGGGCGCATCGCCTTGATGACGTCGGGGCCGTAGGAAATGTTCGGCACGAAATGGCCGTCCATGACGTCGAGATGCATCCAGTCGGCGCCGGCGGTATCCACGGCGCGGACCTCTTCGCCAAGCCTCGCGAAATCAGCCGCCAGGATGGACGGGGCGATCACCAGCGGGCGGGGCGTGAAGCTCTGGGACATCGGGGTTTCCTGAACGTTTTTGGGCGGCGGCGAATGGACCGCCTCGCGTAACATGGGGCCGAGGGACGGGCAACGCGCCAGCCACGGCCGCGCCATCGACGCGCTGCAGCAGGATAGTCCCGGCACATTCTGCCGCAAGGGCACGATTTGCCGGGAAACGCGCGCGGCCCGTGCGACCAAGGCCGTTGTTTTATCGAACTTTTTTCGCTGGCATGGGGCTTGCTCCGTACTCCCCAGGGAATTCACGCCGCACGCTGCGGCATGATCGGGAATTTGACGATGCTGCCAGCCCTTGCTGCTGCCACTACCGCGATCGATGCGCTGCAGGCACTCACCAAGTCGAAGTCGAAGGCCGCGACCACCACGACCGGTGTCACCCAGAAGACCGCCAGCCCGTTCGATGTCGCCAGCACGTCGACGGCGGCGAGCGCCACGTCGTCGACGGCAACCTCCGCCACCAGCAGCACGAACAGTTCCTACAAGCTGGCCCCGGGCACCATGAGCACGCTGCTCGATGCCCAGAGCCAGCCCGCAACGGCAGCCTCTTCGGCGAAACGAGCCGACTCGCTGAAAAGACTGATGGGGATGCTCGACAGCGACGGCAGCGGCGGCATCAGCAAGGCGGAGTTCGAGAAGAAGCTCGGCGCCGGCGGCACCAACACCGCCAATGCCGACAAGGTATTCGCCGAGCTCGACAAGAACGGTGACGGCTCGGTCAATATCGATGAACTGAGCCCGGCGCTGAATGGCGGCAAGGCACATCACGCCGGCGGCGGTATGGGCGGTGGATCTGGTGGTGGCTCTGACACTGCTGGTTCGACCACAACGACCACGGTAAATGCTGATGGCAGCACCACGACGTCTATCGCATATGCGGACGGATCGACGGTGAGTTCGACCACGGCCGTCCCGGCGTCGTCCACGTCATCAACCGCAAGCTCGTCCTATAACGCGATCGAAAAGATGATCGCGCGTCAGGCGCAGCAGATCTCAAACGCGAAGTCGACGCTGGCGATCAGCGCCTGATCTGCGTTCCGATTCCGAACGCGCCAGTTCGCGATAGGCGAACCGATCACGAATACGATGATTGAAGAACGCGCCGCGTGACGCCGCGCTGCTGAAGGCCGCGTGAACTTCCGGCGGCACCTGCGCATAAGCATACCGGCGGCCGCTGGTGAAGGTGATGCGTAGTTCGCGGCTCACCGGATCATAAGTGACATGTCGAATCGCAGTCGACGGCATCGCAATCCTCCGAATGTCTCTTGGGTAGAAACGATTACCGGAGCGATTGGTTGCGGAACGATGACCTAGTTCTGGTCGCGAAACGCCGGAAGCACGCCCGGAAACGGCAGCGCCGTCGCTTCATACACGCCGCGCGCGATGGCGCGGGCGATCACATTGCCCGCGATCATGCCGAGCTCGGTCAAGCCCACCAGCGGATCGATCGGCTTCTCGCCCGTCGCGGCCGCAAACACGATGTCGCCATCGAGCGGCGCATGCACCGGATAGATCGCGCGCGCAAATCCGGTCTGTGCCATCATGGCGAGACGCCGGGCCTGCGCCTTGGTCAGGATCGCATCGGTGACGACGAGGGCGAGGGTCGTGTTCTCGATCGAGGTTGCCGCCGGTCCGCCCTTGATACGCATCGCCAGCACCTCGGGCTTCAACTTGTTCGGCATGCCGTGTCCGCCGAACTCATTGCCGACTTCGAATGGCGCCGCCCAGAAGTGTGGGCCATCGCCGATGGTGACGCTGCCGACCGCATTGACTGCCGCGAGTGCGGCGACGCGTACGCCCGATGGCGTGACGGCGGAGGCCGAGCCGAGGCCGCCCTTGTAGTTGACTGTCGTGGCGCCGAGCCCTGCGCCGACGCTGCCGAGCTTGAAGTCATCGCTGGCTGCTGCCGCGGCGGCATAGCCGAGATCGCGATAGGGCGGAAAGCGGCCCCAGGCCTTGTCGCCGCCATTGAGCAGGTCGAACAGGATCGCGCCCGGCACGATGGGGATGACGGCATTGCCGATCTGATAGCCGCGGTCCTGTTCGGCGAGCCAGGCCTGTACGCCGCCGCCGGCTTCGAGGCCGAAGGCGGAGCCGCCCGCCAGCGCGAGGCCGTGGATGGCGTCTACGGTGTTCACGGGATCGAGCAGGGCGCTTTCGCGCGTGCCCGGCCCGCCGCCGCGTATGTCCACGGAGGCCACGGCTGGCCTGTCGAACAGGATGGCGGTGACGCCGGAGGCCAGTTGGGCGTCGTCCGCGTGACCGACGCGAACGCCGGCGATATCGGTAAGCAGGTTCTTCATGGCGGTTCCCTCTTGGCTCGACCAGACCGCAGCAAGGCTGCCCGGTCAACCGATCACGCGTGATCACAACAGCCGGAAGTGGCGGGCATTTGATCCATCCCGCTTGCATCCCGTCATGTCAGCGGTGCATCTAGCCGCATGATCTCCGATGTCACGATCCCCGCCGCATTGATTGCCGGCATTGTCTCGTTTCTGTCGCCCTGCGTGCTGCCGCTGGTGCCGCCCTATCTCATCTATCTCACGGGCGCGACCATCGAGCACGTCGCCAATGACGAGCAGGAAGCGGCCTCCAGGCGCGCGGTGATGATCTCGGCGGCCGTGTTCGTGCTGGGCTTCTCCACGGTGTTCGTGGCGCTCGGCGCCAGCGCCAGCCTGGTCGGCAGCGTGGTCCGCTCCTATGCGGCGGAGCTGTCAATCGTTGCCGGCATCCTGATCATCCTGATGGGCCTGCATTTCCTCGGCCTCACGCGCATCGGGCTGCTGATGCGCGAGGGACGCCTGAGCATGCCCAGGCCCGTGGGGCTGTGGGGCGCCTATGTGATGGGTCTGGCTTTTGCGTTTGGCTGGACGCCGTGCATCGGTCCGATCCTCGCGGCGATCCTGTCGGTGGCGGCGGCAGAAGCAACGGTGACCAAGGGCGCGGGATTGCTCGCGGTTTATTCCCTCGGCCTCGGCATTCCGTTCCTGATCGCGGCCTTCATGGTGGAGCAATTCTCTAGCATGTTCGCGCGCATGAAGAAGCATCTCGTCCATGTCGAGCGCGCCATGGGCGTGTTGATGGTGATCACCGGCATCGCGTTTCTCACCGGCGCCGTGTCGAATGCCAGCATCTGGCTGCTTGAGACGTTTCCCGCGCTGCAGAATTTCGGCTAGGCACATCAATCGCCGAGCCTGTCGTCGGTCCGTCGCCATCACGGCGTCCTGCGCACCGTACTAGACCAGATCCCCGATCGAACCCAGACAGCGTGCCGAGCTCCGGCGTGTTCATGGCCGGGCCGTCGGCGTCAGCCTTCTGCGTCGCGCATGGGTGCGCGGTGATCGGGAAGCGACGTCTCGTCCGCTTCGGAATGTAATCCATCGTGATGCATCGGACGGCTTCGGCGCCCGGCAGGGCTGACGACGCGACCTTCGACCGAATTGCGTTTCGATCATCCGATGCCCTGCATTTCGGCTTGCAGTCTCAGACGGTCGAGATTAATAGTACGATATAGTCTGATTAATGGCCGGCGGTCATTTTCGGACTTGGGTGATCAGCAATGTGGGGAGACCGGGTCCATGACCCTCGAAAATTCGATGAATAACTGGAAGACGACTTCTGCTTTGGTCCTGGCGGTCGTCCTTGCCGCGGGCGCCGCGCATGCGGCGGATCTGCCGTATCGCAAGGCCGATCCGGTCTATGCGCCGGCGGTGCCGGCGGCCTTTTCGTGGACCGGCTTCTACGCCGGTGCCAGCGTAGGCGGCGGTTTCAGCGGTACTGACGCTTTCAACAGCTATCTGGGAACGAACGGCAGCAAGGCCGATGGCGTCGTTGGCGGCCTTCAGGTCGGCTACAATTATCAGGTCTCGTCGCGGTTTGTGGTCGGCATCGAAAACGACTTCATGGCTTCGGGCCTCAAGACGGGCCGCACTGGCATCAACGAAGTGAGTTTGCCATTCTACGGGACGGGCCGCGGTCGTGCGGGCGTCACGTTCATGGATTCACATCTGCTCGTCTACGGCACCGGCGGCATGGCTTTCGGAGAGGTGAAGGACTCCGGGATCAACAAGATGCGCATCGGCTGGACCGCGGGCGGCGGCGTTGAATGGGCTTTTCGGCAGAACTGGTCGGCCAAGGTCGAATATCTCTACACCGATCTCTACAGGGATCTCAAAAAGGATAACTTGCCGGATCGCACCCAGAAATTCCAAACGATCACCGTCGGCGTGAACTATCATTTCTGACTTGTTCAAGCTGATCCATGGCTGATCGCTGTCAATCTGCATCGAGCCGTGATCTGACCAAGAGCCTGGCTGCGAGGCTGGCTCTTGGTCATTGGCATGTCGTCGTTATCGAGCCCGACGATCTGTTGGTAGCAGATGAAAACTTGCTCGTGCAGCGCTTTCCTGATCGCGCGACAGGGACGAAGCCCGATACGACGTGGCATCATCTCATTTGTGTAATCAGCGCATCTGCTCCCTGGTCGATCCCGGTTTCTGCCGCAGTCAGCGGTCCGACGGTTGCCTTGATGTTGGTCGGCTTCGGATATTGCTTGGTGACGAATGCGCTGAGCAGGCGGGACGTCGCGGCATCGAAGATCTCGACGGCATAGATGACAGAGCCCGTCATCGATCCCTCGCCATCGCGGGCCGCCTGTACGCCGTTGTAGACGAGGCCCCCAACGTCGATCCGCGACAGGGTGCCGAGCACCGGCGTGGTCTTGACGGCGCCGGTCAGCGTCAGCCTCACACGTAGTGTATTTGGCCCCCGCTGATTTGCGAGCGCGAAGCGGCTGCCCAGCTTCTCCGCGAACCGCGCCTGCATGGTGCGTGCGAGGGATGCCTTGTCCTCTTCGGTCATGTCACCGAATTGCTGGTCCGGACCCCGGTAGATCACGATCGGTTCGATGATCACCTTGTTGTAGGAGCGCCAGTCCACGGTGGTGGAGTAACGATACGGAATACGGCCGGACGTATCGGACGGATTCGGTGCCAGTTGGGATGACGAAGCGACATCCGAATAGGGCACTGGCGCTATGCTCGCGCATCCCGCCAAGGCAGCGCAGAACGCGAGGACCGCCAGACGGTCCACCCGCGAGAGTGTGTACATCTCAAACTCCAGTTTAGATGTTTTGGGTCAATGTGATGAAGGCGGTCGCACCGATACGACGTGGTATCGGAAGCTCCGCAGCCGCTATTTGCTGGGTCGTGTCGTGGTTGGCGGCTTCGCCTGGGCCGTCTGCATCCACTCTTTATCGGCCTTGGGGCCGTTCGGATCGCCTGTCATGCCCACCAACTGTCCGGGCACGGCATTTGTGGTTTGAGTCCAGGTCTGCGTGGCGCAGAAAATCGACATCATGCAGCCCTTGACCTTCAGGTCGATCGCCTCACGCCACAGCGAAATCTCGTAGGATTTGCCGTTCTCTGCATTGTAGATCTGGCCTTCAAAGCGCCCCGCCGGGTTGAGCTTCAGGCCCATGATCAATTGGTGACCGAGAACGGGTCGGGATTGCTTCGTCTTGTCCGGATTGTTCAGGTCTTTGAGTGGTTGCCCATTCGCGTCGTTGGGCTCTTTGGCCCAGACGATATAGCCGCAAATCTGCTCCAGCTTCGATCCACAGCGTTCAATGCGTATGCGCGCGCGACCATCTTCTGTGAGCCATGTGCCGCTCGGATCGGCTGGTGCTGCTGCGACGGGGCTGACGAGAGCCATCTGGCATATGGCGAGAGCGGTACGCACGACTATTCGGGAAACCAATGTCATCTGTCCCATATCTGGTCCTCGGATCACGAAAAGCGCTGGAGCCCGTATTTCCGCGAGGGCTGCCGCTCTTTCGTTACCTCTACAAGATTAATCAAACGATACCGTACTATTTATACTCTACCGTGCGCCGTCGCAAGCCTATATGCGGTGAAATCGAATGATCGATTGCGCGGGCCGGGTGGTAAAAGCAGTCGGGAAGCGTGCAGAGAATGCCCGGAGAGAAAGCCAAGATGACTGTTGCCAAGGCCAAGCCGAGCAAAGCCGCGCCGCGAAGCAGCGGGCGGCCGACGAAGGAACAGGCTGGGCGCATTACCGACCACATCGTTGAGGTGGCGAGAGGGCTCTTCCTGGAGTCGAGTTTCGAGGCGATCAGCGTCGATCTGATCGCGGCGACAGCGCGGATCTCGAAGCAGACCTTCTATGCCCGCTTTGCCTCCAAGGAGGCGCTGTATGCGGCGGTGATCCGGAAGGGAACGAATGATCTTCTCAAGCCGGCCGTCACCGACTCCAATCGCGACGGTCCGATCGAAGCGACCTTGGTCAAACTCGGACTGGAGCTTTCAAAGCGTGCACTCGCGCCAGCGGCCATCGCGCTGGAACGGCTGGTGATGGCCGAAGCACATCAATTCCCGGAGCTGGCGTCTGCCTATCACGGGACTGGCCTTCACGTGCGAGAGCAGATCGCCGGCATTTTCACCAACGCCATGCGCGACGGACAGATAAGATCAGGGGATGCCAGTTTCATCGCCGAGCAGTTCGTCTACGCGGTGGCCGATGGCCCTGTGCGAGCCATGGTCCTCAGCGGCAAGATCGTCAAATCGGAGAAGGAGCTGCGCGAGCGTGTCACCGCCGCCGTCAGGCTGTTTCTGGATGGATGTCGCGATCGTCCTGCGCGGCACAGCTAGATCAGTCCGGACTCCGGCCAGCATGGTGTCCAATGCCGGCATCTGGCTGCTGGAGACATTTCCAGTGTTGCAGAATTTTGGGTGAGGCTGTCTTTACCTCGCCCCGCCTGGCAAGCTTCACTTCGCCGGGGCGGGGAGAGGTTAGAAAAGCGCCTCAGGTTCCCTTCGCGTCGATCTGGGTGTAGTTGCCCTTGGCGTCCCACTTGTAGACGACATAGTCGATCGCCTTGATATCGCCCTTGGCGTCGAACGCCATCTTGCCGAGTACGGTGTCCCATTCGCCGGCCTTGATCACATCCATCACCTTCTTGGTATCAGTGGAGCCGGCCTTGGCGACGGCCTGCGACCAGACCTGGAACGCCGCATAGGTGTAGAGTGTGTAGCCTTCGGGATCGATGTTCTTGGCCTTGAACTTCTCGACGATCGCCTTCGCGGTCGGCTTGTTGCGCGGGTCGGGACCGAAGGTGAACAGCGTGCCTTCCGCAGCCGGGCCGGTGATGGAGGCGAATTCCTTGTCGTTCATGGCGTCGCCGGCCATCAATATGGTCTTAAGGCCCTGGTCGCGCATCTGGCGCAGGATCAGACCGGCTTCCTGATGATAGCCGCCGACATAGACCAGGTCGATGTTGTCGCGCTTCAGGCGCGAGACGATCGAGTTGAAGTCCTTGTCGCCCTTGTTGTAGCTCTCGAACATCTTTTCGGTGAAGCCGGCCTTGTTGAGCGCCTTCTTGGTCTCGTCGGCGAGACCCTTGCCGTAAGTGGTCTTGTCGTTGAGGATCGCGACGTTCTTGCCCTTGAAGTTCTTGGCAATGTAGTCGGCGGCGACCAGGCCCTGCTGGTCGTCACGGCCGCAGACGCGCAGCACATTGGCGAGCTTGCGTTCGGTGAACAGTGGGTTGGTCGAAGCCGGCGTGATCTGTAGCACATTGCCATCGGCATAGGCTTCGGAGGCCGGGATCGACGATGACGAGCAGAAGTGGCCGGCGACGAACGGCACCTTGGAGCTTGCGAACTTCTCGGCGATCGAGCGGGCCTGTTTGGGATCGCAGGAATCGTCACCGACCTGCAGCGCCAGCTTCTTGCCGAGCACGCCGCCAGCGGCGTTGAGATCGGCCACAGCCTGGTCGGCGCCGTTCTTCATCTGGCGGCCGAAGGCCGATTCGCCGCCTGTCATCGGGCCGGCGACCGCGACGTTGATGTCCTGTGCAAAAGCTGCGGTTGAGAGCAGCGACGCGGCAAAGGCCAGACCGATCACATTCAATGGTTTCATGGGGATGATCCTCGCAAAGAGTTTTCGGCCACAAGCGCAATCCGGCCGCCCGAACGATAGGATCATTCTCAACTTATTTTGATGCCGAGTCATCGGCAATTTTCGGCCGCAAACAGCCAGCCTGTGAGTCCGGCTGCGGCAGGTCGTCGCAATAGCTTTCGCGGTGCGAGCCCGCTCCGGCGGATCAAAAAAGATGCCGAAGCCGCCCTGGTGTGGCAGTCGCGTCACATTGGCTCAGGCATCGACATCATGACGTGAGGCGAGCCGCACCTCTCCTACGCGCGGAGAAGTGCGGCTCTACAAGGGTTACTGCTTCAGTTCGGCGTAGTCGCCCTTGGCATCCCACTTGTAGACGACGTAGTCGATGGCCTTGATGTCGCCCTTGGCGTCGAAGGCCAGCTTGCCGAGCACGGTGTCCCATTCGCCGGCCTTGATCGTGTCCATCACCTTCTTGGTGTCAGTGGTGCCGGCCTTGGCGACGGCCTGCGACCAGACCTGGAATGCCGCATAGGTGTAGAGCGTGTAGCCCTCGGGATCGATGTTCTTGGCCTTGAAGCGGTCGACGATCGCCTTGGCGGTCGGCTTGTTGCGCGGGTCGGGGCCGAAGGTGAACAGCGTGCCTTCCGCAGCCGGGCCGGTGATCGAGGCGAACTCCTTGTCGTTGATGGCGTCGCCCGCCATCAGCACCGTCTTGAGGCCCTGGTCGCGCATCTGGCGCACGATGAGGCCGGCTTCCTGGTGATAGCCGCCCACGTAAACCAGATCGATATTGTCGCGCTTCAGGCGCGAGACGATAGCATTAAAATCCTTGTCGCCCTTGTTGTAGCTCTCGAACATCTTCTCGGTGACGCCGGCCTTGTTCAGCGCCTTCCTGGTCTCGTCGGCGAGGCCTTTTCCATAGGTCGTCTTGTCGTTCAGGATCGCGATATTCTTGCCCTTGTAGGTCTTGGCAATGTACTCGCCGGCGACAAAACCCTGCTGATCGTCGCGGCCGCAGACGCGCAGCACATTGGCGAGCTTGCGTTCGGTGAACAGCGGATTGGTCGAGCCCGGCGAGATCTGCAGCACATTGCCGTCGGCATAGGCCTCCGATGCCGGGATCGACGACGACGAACAATAGTGACCGGCGACGAACGGAATGCGCGCGCTGGCGAATTTCTCGGCAATCGAGCGGGCCTGCTTGGGATCGCAGGCATCATCGCCGACCTGTAGCGCCAGCTTCTTGTTCAGCAGACCGCCAGCGGCGTTGATATCGGCGACGGCGAGTTCGGCGCCATTCTTGAACTGGCGGCCGAAGGCGGATTCGCTGCCGGTCATCGATGATGCGACGGCGACAGGAATATCCTGCGCCAGTGCAACGGACGCCAGCGCAATCGAAGCACCCGCCGTCAGGCCGATGAGTTTGATGAATTTCATAGGAAGTCCCCGTGTTCCGTTCGAATGCAGACAAACGCGACGCCGTGACGGAATCGCGATTGGCGCATCATTCTACCTTCAGAATAGTGTCGATTGTTTGCATCGCGCTGCGCGTCATTTGATGAAGGATATCGATCCGTCAGCCGTGCCGGCCGCCTTCGAGATAGGCGGAACGGATCTCCGGGGCCTTCAGCAATTCGGCGCCGGTGCCCGAGAGGGTGATCAATCCATTGACCATGACATAGCCGCGATGGGCCAGACGCAGCGCGTGATTGGCGTTTTGCTCGACAATCAGCACCGTCAATCCGTCCTGCTTGTTGAGCACGCGGATTGCATCGAAAATCTGCTTGGCGATCAGCGGTGCCAGACCCAGCGAGGGTTCGTCGAGCAGCAGCAGGCGCGGACGGCTCATCAGCGCGCGGCCGATGGCCAGCATCTGCTGTTCGCCGCCGGACAGCGTGCCGCCGCGCTGGGTCATGCGCTCCTTGAGGCGCGGAAATAGCGCCAACACCTTGTCGAGGCTTTCAGCGCGTTCGGCCGGCGTGCTCTCATTGACGTCGGCGCCCATCTGCAGATTTTCCGCCACGCTCATACGCGGGAAAATCCGGCGGCCTTCGGGTGATTGCGCGATGCGCATGCGCGCGATCTCGTGGGTCGGTAGATCGGTGATATCAATGCCGTCATAGATGATTGCGCCAGCGCGCGCCCGCGGCTTGCCGAAGATCGTCATCATCAGTGTCGACTTGCCGGCGCCATTGGCACCGATCAGTGCGACGATCTCGCCGCGCTTGATGTCGAGATCGACGCCTTTCAGCGCTTCGATCTTGCCATAGGATGCGTGCAGGCCAGTGACGGCGAGCATGGGCGCGGCGCTCACGTCTCGCCCTCCATCACTGCGATAGCTTCTTCCTCGTCGGCACCGAGATAGGCGGCGATGACTTTGGGATTGTCGCGGATCTGCTGCGGCGTTCCGTCGGCGATCTTCACACCGTAATCGAGCACGTTGATATGGTCGGAGATTTGCATCACGACGGACATGTCATGCTCGATGAGCAGGATCGAGGTGCCGTGCTCGGCGCGGATCTTCAGCAGCAACTCGTTGAGCGCGGCGCTTTCGCGGGCATTGAGGCCGGCGGCGGGTTCGTCGAGGCAGAGCAGTGCAGGTTCGGTACACATCGCACGCGCGATTTCAAGGCGGCGCTGATCCCCATAAGGCAGGTTGCCGGCGGCATCGTCAGCGCGCTCCAGCAGGCCGATCTGATCGAGCCAGTAGCGCGCTAGGTCGATCGCAGCCTTCTCGGCGGCGCGATAGCTGGGCACGCCGAACAGGCCGAGAAGAGTGAAGCCAGAAGCGCGCATTAGCGTGTTGTGCTGCGCCACCATCAGGTTTTCCAGCGCGGTCATGCCGGGAAACAGCCGGATATTCTGGAAGGTGCGCGCGACCTTGGCGATCTTCGAGATGCGGAAGTCGTTCAGCCGCTCCAGCCGCCATTCACCGTCGCTGTGGCGCAGCTTGATGGTGCCGGATGTCGGCTTGTAGAAGCCGGTGATGCAATTGAAGACGGTGGTCTTGCCGGCACCGTTGGGGCCGATCAGCGCTGTGATCTTGCCACGCTCGGCGGTGAAGGAGAGATCGTTGACGGCGACGATGCCACCGAAGCGCATCGTCAGATTTTCAACGCTGAGAATGTCGTTGATGTTCATCCGTGCCCCTCTTTGACGAGGTCGGACGAGATCACCGTGTTGCGTTCGAGAAAGACGGTTGGCGCGCGGTGGCCGATCAGGCCGCGCGGGCGCCAGATCATTAGCAGCACCATGGCGCCGCCGAACACCAGCATGCGGAATTGCTCAAGGCCTCTGAACAGTTCGAAGCCGCCGATCATCGCGAGCGCTGCGAGGGCCACGCCGAGTTGTGAGCCCATGCCGCCGAGCACGACGATGGCCAGCACCAGTGCGGATTCGTGGAAGGTGAAGGATTCCGGGCTGATGAAACCCTGACGGGTCGCAAAGAACGCGCCGGCGAAGCCGCCGAACATGGCGCCGGTGGCGAAGGCGGTGAGCTTCGTCGTCGTCGTATTGATGCCGAGCGCGCGGCAGGCGACTTCGTCTTCGCGCAGCGCCTCCCAGGCCCGGCCAATGGGTAGGCGGCGCAGGCGGATGGTGACCCAGTTGGTGAGCAGTGCGAGCGCGAGGATCAGATAGAACAGGAAGACGATGCGGTGGGTCGGCGAGAACTCGATGCCAAGGCGGTCAGCGAGGCCGCCATCGCCCGGCGTCAGCGGAATGCCGAACATGGTTGGACGCGGAATGCCGGAGATGCCGTTGGGACCACCGGTGAGAGTCTGCCAGTTGATGATGACGAGGCGGATGATCTCGCCAAAGGCCAGTGTAACGATGGCGAGGTAGTCGCCGCGCAGCCGCAGGACTGGAAAGCCGAGCAGCACACCGAAGAACGCCGCGAGGATACCGGCGAGTGGCAGGCAGATCCAGAACGACAGGCCGAAATTGGTGGCCAGCAGCGCGTAGGAATAGGCGCCGACGGCATAGAAGGCGACATAGCCGAGATCGAGAAGACCGGCGAGGCCGACAACCACATTGAGGCCCCAGCCGAGCATCACGTAAGTCAGCACGAGAATGCCGAGATCGAGGATGTAGCGCTCGTCGTAGAAGATCACCGGGACGAGGAAGGTGAAGATCAACAGCGCCGGCACCAGTGCACGGCCGGCGAAGGAGAATGCCTTGGCCGCCGATGGCGGCACGACACGCACGGTGTCCACCGGTCCCCACCAGTGTCGCAGCAACTCCATCACGATACTGCCGCCGAACACCACGGCGACCATGGCAGCGAGATCGCCGAAGCGGGTCCACCAGGTCAGTTGTCCGTCGGAGCCGGCCTCGGTGCGGATGCCGATCATCAGCGAGAACAGCACCAGCGCGACCAGTGCGGAGATCACGGCCTTCTTCAGGATGAATGCGGCGTCCGGCCCGCGGGCAGTCTTAGCTTGTGATGCGTTTGCTGCCACTTGGATCCCGTCAGACTTTTTCGACTTCGGGACGGCCGAGCAGGCCGGTCGGCAGGAAGATCAGCACCACGATCAGAATCGAAAAGGCGGCGACATCTTTGTATTCGGTGGAGAAGTAGGCGGCCCACAATGTCTCGATCAGGCCGATCAGCAAGCCGCCGAGCATCGCGCCAGGTAGCGAGCCGATGCCGCCGAGCACGGCGGCCGTGAAGGCCTTGATGCCGGCGACGAAGCCCATGAAGAAATCCACGAGGCCGTAATAGAGCAGGTACATCATGCCCGCGACCGCAGCCAAGGCTGCGCCGATCACGAAGGTCATGGAGATGGTGCGGTCCACATCGACGCCGAGCAGCGAGGCCATGGTCTGGTCCTGCTCGCAGGCGCGCATGTCGCGGCCGAGGCGCGTGCGCGCGACCAGCCAGGTGAACAGCGCCAGCAGCACGATGGTGGTGATGACGACGATGATCTGGATGTTGGACAAGCGTACGGCGAAACCGTCGGCGCCTTCATGCAGTGTGTAGCCGCCGGTGATGATCGGTGGCACCGGCTTGACGCGGGCGCCCTGTGCGACCTGCGAGAAATTGGTCAGCACAAAAGACATGCCGATCGCTGACAGCATCGGCGCTAGGCGGAAGGAATGGCGCAGGGGACGGTAGGCGATGCGCTCGATGGTCCAGCCATAGAGCGAGGTGATCGCCATCGAGACCAGGAGCACCAGCAGCAGGATCACCGGCACCGCGGTAAGGCCGATCGACACCAGGATGAGAAAAGTGATCAGCGCGATGAAGCCGCCGATCATGAAGATATCGCCATGGGCGAAATTGATCATGCCGACGATGCCGTAGACCATCGTGTAGCCGATCGCGATCAGGCCATAGATGGAGCCGAGCACGAGACCGTTGATCAGTTGCTGGGCGAAATAATCCATGCGCTGCCGAATTCGAGTGAGGCGCCACCATGATCCGGCAGCCGGATCATTGCGTCGTTGTATCGTTTTCTAACAGCGGCCATTGGAGGCGGCAACAGGGGCTGGTGCGGCTAAAGTAGCCTGTACATGCTGTTTTTCGCGGCGATTGGCGTCCGTTCGCTTGCGCCGCAGCGCACACAAATCCGCGCCTTATTTGCGGCTGTTCCGGTGTCACAGTTGCGCCGCGCAACGGCCTTGCAATCATCACGCGGGAACCGAAACGAAGATCGGGGCTGCACGTTGTCGGGCGTTGAATGGTTCAACACAGGAGATTGAAGAATGTCCAATCAGAACCAGCAAAAGCCCGGTCAGCAGAAGCCAGGCCAGCAGAGCCAGAACCCCGGGCAGCAGGGCCAGAAGCCCGGTCAGCAGCAGGGCGGTGGAATGAAGCCCGACCATGAGCAGGACCCGGGCCGGCAGGGCCAGAGATAGGCCGTCAGGCAGCCATCAATCGAGATTTGGGGCGTTCTCAGCGACCCATGTGGAAGGCCCCGCCGAAAGGTGGGGCTTTTCGTTTGGCAAGTCCTGATCGTATTCTCCCGCCGTTTATCCCGGCAATTTTCGAATTAAGGTTACCAATTGGTTTACATTGTCCGTCTGATTGAACGGGCGTTACGTCGGCGCAGGCGTGCGACTCCTGCGAGTCGCCGGCAGAGCGATGGACGACGTGATGGATCAGAGCAGCGCAGACCAGACCGGAGCCCATCAGGGTGGAACTCTCCAGGCTGCTGGCACGTTTCAGACCGGTACGTTTCAGACTTGGCGGATCAGCACGTTCACGGGCGCGCTGATCGCCTGCTATTTCATCCCGACCTGGACCATCTTCGCGTTCCGCATCATGGTCTCGCCGATCCAGGGCTTCTATGAGCGGCCCAATATTTCGCTGGCGCTGTTTCTCAGCGACTACATGCAATTTTCCAGCATGGGCACGGTGCGCTATGCGTGGCTGCTCGCCGTCGGCAAGCTGACGGTGGTTGCTTTCTTCATGGTATTCCTGGTGTTCATCACACGGCCGAAAATCCGCAAGACGGGCGGCTGCGATGAGGCGTTGATGATGGCGCTCGGTATCGGCGGCGTGATCTCGTTCGCCAGTATGATCATGGCATCGAAAGTCGGCGAGATCGCCGCAATGCGCCTGCACATCACAGAATTGCTGCTGCTGCTGGGCACCGCGGTGCTGATGGCGATCGAGCCGCCGCTACGCCGCGCGGCGGCGCAGGAGCTTGATCCCGGGCAGCCGGGCAAGGCAGCCAACGACGCACAGCTTCTGCAAAAAGTCGCCTAACTAGAAGGTCGCCTAAATGGCGAGTCCGAGTTCTTTAATGATCGCGCCGGCTTCCTTGGTCGCGTGATTGGCCGCCGGGACGCCGCAATAGATCGCCTGCTGCAACAGGATTTCCTTGATGTCGTCAGGTGTGAAGCCGCCTTCGGTGAGGGCGGCGCGCACATGCATGCGAAATTCGTCCCACTGGCCGAGCGCCAGCATGGTGCCGATCACCAAGACGCGGCGCGTGCGATCATCGAAATGCGGCCGCGTCCAGATCTCGCCCCAGGCGTAGCGGCTGATCAGATCGAGAAAATCCGCATTGAATGCGTTCTTGCCGGCGGCCGATTTGTCGACCCAGGCATTGCCGAGAACCTTACGGCGTTTTGCAGTGCCTTCAGCGGCGCGCTGTTGCTCGTCCATCTTAGGTCTCCGTTCAGCGCTGCGTCAGGAAGCCAACGACGGCGTCAGTGAAAGCGTAGGGCTGTTCGACGTTCGAGATGTGTGCGGCATCCAGGAGCGTCATGCTGGCGCCGGGGATGTTGCTGCGGATCAGTTCACCAGCCGCAACCGGTGTTGCGTTGTCCTGACGGCCGGCGATCACCAGCGTTGGGCTTTTGATCTTGGGCAGCAGCGCGCGCTGATCGAGCGTGCTCAGTGCCTCGCAGGCGGCGAGATAACCTTCGACCGGCGAGGCGATCAGCATCGCCTTCATCTTCGCGGTGGTCTCTGGCTCGCGCTCGCGGAAGTCGGCGGTGAGCCAGCCGCCGATGACGGCATCGGCCACCGCTTTGAGGCCACCCTCGCGCACCGCCTTGATGCGGTTATGCCAGTTGGTCGGATCCGGATAGTAGCAGCTGGTATTGGCCAGGATGATCTTGTTGAAACGCTCAGGCGCGTTGGCGCCTAACCACTGGCCGACCATGCCGCCCATCGATAACCCGCACCAGTGCACCTTATCGATGTTGAGGTCGTCGAGGATCGCCAGCACATCCTTGCCGTAGCGTTCCATCGAGGTCGGGCCGTTCATGCCGGACTTGCCGTGGCCGCGGCGATCGTAGCGGATCACGCGAAACAGCTTTGTCAGCGCCGGCATCTGCGGCTCCCACATCGCCATGGTGCAGCCAAGCGAGTTCGACATCATCAGCGTCGGCCCGCTGTCGCGGCCCTCCACGGAGACATTCAGCAGGCAGCCGTCGGCGTCGATCATGGGCATGGTGTGTCTCCCGCGTTTCTTTATTACTTGAGTGAGGCGAGCATGCGGTCGATCAGGGCCTGCGAGACACCCTGATAGTCCATCGGCTCGAACAATTTGGCGATGGCGGCGGCGTTGAGCTGCGCGCTGACCTTGGGATCAGCCGTGAGCACATCGCGCAGATGTTTCTTCTCGGCAACGGCGCGCTTGGTGGCGGCTTCGACCAGATGATGGGCGTCGCTCTTGCCGAGCTTTTCGGCGAGCGCGAAGGTCACGGCTTCCGCCATAATGAGGCCGTGGGTGGTGTCGAGGTTGCTGCGCATCCGCTCGGCATCGACCTCGAGCCCTTCGGCCATATCGACGATGGCGGCAAGGGCGCCCGATGTCACCAGCAGCAGCGTCGGCAGCGTCGGCCATTCGGCGTGCCACGGTCCGGCACTGCGCTCGTGATCCTGGATCTGCGCGGCAAAGATCGTTGCAGCCAGATTCGGAGCCATGGTCGCGGCGCCAAGCGCGGAGGCCGATGCCACCGGGTTGCGCTTGTGCGGCATGGTGGAGGAGCCGCCGCGGCCTTCACCCGACGGTTCAAACGCTTCGCCGACATCCGTCTGCATCATCAGCGAGACGTCACGGGCGATCTTGCCGCAACTGCCGGACAGGATCGCCATCACTGAAGCCGCTTCGGCGATACGGTCGCGATGGGTGTGCCATGGCGCATCGGGCAGCGGCAACTGCAATTCCTTGGCGAGCTGCTCTGCAACGACGAGGCCCTTGTCGCCGAGCGCAGCCAGCGTGCCGGCAGCGCCGCCGAATTGCAGTGCGAGGCCTTCGGCGCGCAATCGTTTCAGCCGCAGGCGCGAGCGGTGCAGTGCCGAGGCATATTCGGCGAGCTTCAGCCCGAATGGCATCGGCAGCGCGTGCTGCAACCAGGTCCGGGCGACGACAGCGGTGTTGCGGTGCTTGACCGCAAGGGCTGCAAAGCCGGCGATGGCGCGGTCGCAATCCGCGAGCAGAGCGTCGATGGCGGCGCGCAGGCCGAGCATGGTTGCGCTGTCGATGACGTCCTGACTGGTGGCGCCCCAATGCACGTAGCGCGCGGCCTCGGCATCGGCTTTCACCACTTTGGCGGTGAGCGTCTTGACCAGCGGGATGGCGAGATTGCCGGAACGCGTGGCTGCATCGGCGAGTGCAGCGAGATCGAACTGGTCTGCTTTGCAGGCGGCCTCGATGGCCGCCACCGCGCTGGCGGGAATCACCCCGACTGCGGCCTCGGCCCGCGCCAGTGCGGCTTCGAAGTCCAGCATATGCTGCAAATGGGCGGTATCATCGCAAACCGCACGCATCGCGGGGCTCGACAACAAGGGTGCCAGCAAAGGGGACAGGGATGTGCTCATCTGTGCGGGACCCTAACCATTCCGGGCAGAGTCTGCCAATCCCCCGCAATCTTCTTGCCGCCGTCGCCTGTTGCACTGCGAATAGGCATCGCCCCATCTCGCCAGGCGGTCTTTCCTTTGCGCCGTCCGTGCATTACTTGGGATTGAGGGTTCAATCCCTTGGGGATGACAGCCTCAATTCCGGACGGCGACAAATTCAGGAGACAGACCCATGGCCATGACGATGAGCGGTGAAGTCCAGCTTGCCGCGCCCCGCGAAGTGGTATGGGGAAAGCTCAACGACCCCGCAGTGCTGAAGGCCTGCATCCCGGGCTGCGAAGAGCTCGAGACCACAGAGGAGGGCGGCTTCCGCGCCACGGCGAAGATCAAGGTCGGCCCGGTCTCCGCGCGCTTCAAGGGCAAGGTCACGCTGAGCGATCTCGATCCGCCCAACGGCTACAAGATCACCGGTGAAGGCGAGGGCGGCGTTGCCGGCTTTGCCAAGGGCGGCGCTGTCGTCGGCCTGACCGACAAGGACGGCGGCACACTCCTGACCTACAATGTGGAAGCCCAGATCGGCGGCAAGCTGGCCCAGCTCGGTCAGCGCCTGATCAACGGTTCAGCCAAGAAGATCGCCGACGAGTTCTTCGCGAACTTCGCCAAAGCCGTTCAAGGCTAAGGTTCGGAGCGTCTGATAGCGGCGATCAAGTGTGCTTGATACCGCAGAAAAACACACCAGAGACCGTCCCGACTTGAGGTTGCTCATTGCCGGGATGGGCCATATTATGCATTTGGAATGATTTTAATGACCGTGTCGCCACGCAATGGGACGCGGACCAAGAGAGTGCATATGGCCAAAATCTCGATGATCGTGAACGGCAATCCCGTCACCGGCAATATCGATCCGCGCACATTGCTGGTGCAGTTTCTGCGTGAAAATCTGCGGCTCACCGGCACCCATGTGGGTTGCGACACGTCGCAATGCGGCGCCTGCGTTGTGCATCTCGACGGCAAGGCCGTGAAGTCCTGCACCACGCTCGCTGTCATGGCCGACGGTCACGAGGTGAAGACCATCGAAGGCCTCGCCGCCGACGGTGCGCCGCTGCATCCGATGCAGGAAGCGTTTCGCGAGCATCACGGTCTGCAGTGCGGCTTTTGCACCCCGGGCATGATCATGACCGCGGTCGACCTCGTGCATCGCAAGGGGCATGATCTCAGCGATCACCTGATCCGCGAAGAACTCGAAGGCAATCTCTGTCGCTGCACCGGTTATCAGAACATCGTGGCGTCGATCGCAGCCGGCGCCAAGGCGATGGCGAAGTCCGATCTCGCATAACGACGCACAACGATAATCGCGCACCGCGAATTAGGGATCCCCACCCATGTACGAATTCAAATATCATCGTCCGTCGACCGTGCGGCAGGCCGCCAATCTCCTCATCAAGAACGAAGACGCCAAGCTGATTGCCGGCGGTCATACGCTGGTGCCGGTCATGAAGCAGCGTTTGGCGGCGCCGCCGCATATCATCGATCTCTCGCATATCGAGGGTGTCGACGGCATCGAGATGAAGGGCCGCTCGCTGGTGATCGGCGCGCTCGCCAAGCATGCCGCCGTCGCGGCATCGCCGATCGTTGGTGAAGCCATCCCGGCGCTGGCCGAACTCGCCGGCCTGATCGGCGATCCCGCTGTGCGCCACAAGGGCACCATAGGTGGTTCGCTCGCCAACAACGATCCCACCGCCGACTATCCAGCGGCTGTGATGGCGCTTGGCGCCACCATCACCACCAACAAGCGCAAGCTGAAGCCGGAAGAGTTCTTCCAGGGCTTGTTCACGACCGCGCTGGAGGCCGACGAGATCATTACCAAGGTCTCCTTCCCCGTGCCGAAGAAGGCCGCCTATATCAAGTTCCGCAACCAGGCCTCGCGCTACGCGCTGGTGGGGGTGTTCGTGGCGCGTCTGCCCTCGGGCGTGCGGGTCACGGTCACCGGTGCAGGCTCGGATGGCGTGTTCCGCGTCGAGGAGTTCGAGGCTGCGTTGCAGAAGCGGTTCTCGCCAAAGGCGCTCGACGGGCTTACGGTGCCGGCCGAAGGCCTCAACAGCGATCTCCATGGCAGCGCTGAATATCGGGCGCATCTGATCGGCGTGCTGGCCAAGCGTGCGGTCGAAGCTGCCAACAACCGGGCCTGATATTTGTCAGGTCCGCACTTTTCCGGATTGGTTCTCTCATGACTAAGCCATCGGCGCTCCCCACTTCCGTCGATGGCATGCTGGAATTGCTGACATCGCGCGGCTATCTCGCCGAGCGTTCGCTGGCGACAGTCACCTATCTCTCGCTGAAAATGGGCCGGCCGCTGTTTCTCGAAGGCGAGGCCGGCGTCGGCAAGACCGAGATCGCCAAGGTGCTGTCGGCCGCGCTTGGTCGCAAGCTCATCCGGCTGCAGTGCTACGAAGGCCTCGACGTGTCTTCCGCTGTCTATGAGTGGAACAGCGCATCGCAAATGATTGCGATCCGTCTGGCGGAAGCTGCCGGCGATACCGACCGCGATCAGCTGGCCAGCGACATCTTCGCCGAGCGCTACCTGATCAAGCGTCCGCTGCTGCAGGCGCTGGAGCCGGACGTCAACGGCGCGCCGGTGCTCCTGATCGACGAGCTCGATCGCGCGGACGAGGCGTTTGAAGCCTATCTTCTCGAAATCCTTAGCGACTTCCAGGTGACGATCCCCGAGCTCGGCACGGTCAAGGCGCCATCGCCGCCCATCGTCATCGTCACTTCGAACCGCACCCGCGAGATTCACGACGCGCTGAAGCGGCGCTGTCTGTATCACTGGGTCGACTATCCCAACGCCGAGCGCGAACTCGCAATCGTCAAGTCGCGGGTGCCGGGCATCTCCGCAAAGCTCTCGCAGCAGGTGGTGAGGTTCGTGCAGGCACTGCGCGACCAGGATTTCTACAAATCGCCGGGCGTCGCCGAGACTCTGGACTGGGCGACCGCGCTGACCGAACTCGACGCCCGCTCGCTGACGCCGCAGGTGGTGGGCGATACGCTGGGCGCGCTGTTGAAGTATCAGGACGACATCCAGCGCATGCAGGGCGATGCGCTGGCGAAGGTGATCAAGGAAGCGACGAGCGATTAACACTCGTCATTCCGGAGCGCGGGCGGCGATAGCCGAACGCGAACCCGGAATCCCGAAGTAGTTGAACACATCGAGGTTCCCCACCACTCCAATTGGAGTGGCTGAGGTTCGGTCGCGCAAGTGGCGCGCCCGCCCCGGAACGACGGAGTTAGGTTTGCCCATCGACCATCTCAATCCACCGACCGGCCAGATGGCAGACAATGTCATCGGCTTCGCGCGTGCGCTGCGCGCCGCCGGGCTGCCGGTCGGGCCGGGTGCGGTGATCGATGCGCTCAATGCCTTGCAGATGATCGAGATCGGCAAGCGCGCTGACGTGTTTACGACGTTGGAAGCAATCTTCGTCAAACGCCACGAGCACGCGTTGGTGTTTGCCCAGGCCTTCGATCTGTTCTTCCGTGCGGCCGACGAATGGAAGCAGATGCTGGATTCGGTGCCGCTGCCCGACGATGCCAAGCGCAAGCCGCCGCCGGCCTCGCGCCGCGTGCAGGAGGCGATGGCGCAGCCGGCGCAGGGCACAGAGCGAGAGGCGCCGCAGGAGCAGGAGATCAGGCTCTCGGTCTCCGACCGCGAAGTGCTGCAGAAGAAGGATTTTGCGCAGATGAGCGCAGCGGAGATCGCCGAGGTCACGCGCGCTATCGCCAATATGCGGCTGCCGCAAGCTGAACTGCGCACGCGCCGCACCCAGCCGGACAAGCACGGCGCGCGGCTCGATCTGCGGCGCACGCTGCGCGGCAGCTTGCGTACGGGCGGCGACATTATCGATATCCGCAGACTAGGCCTGATCGATAAGCCGGCGCCGATTGTCGCATTGCTCGATATCTCCGGCTCGATGAGTGAATATACCCGGCTGTTCCTGCACTTCCTTCATGCCATTACGGACGCCCGCAAGCGCGTCTCGGTTTTTCTGTTTGGCACAAGGCTGACCAATGTGACGCGGGCGCTGCGGTCGCGTGATCCCGACGAGGCGCTGGCCTCGTGCTCGGCCTCGGTAGAAGACTGGGCCGGCGGCACGCGCATTTCCGCGTCGCTGCACAACTTCAACAAGCTCTGGGGACGCCGCGTACTCGGCCAGGGCGCCATCGTGCTGCTAATTTCCGACGGTTTGGAGCGGGAGGCGGATTCCCAACTGGCCTTCGAGATGGACCGGCTGCATCGCTCCTGCCGGCGGCTGATCTGGCTCAACCCGCTATTGCGCTTCGACGGCTTCGAGCCGAAAGCGCAGGGCATCAAAATGATGCTCCCGCACGTTGACGAATTCCGCCCGGTGCATAATTTGAGTTCGATCGACGGACTGATTAAGGCGCTGTCATCGGCGCCCCCGGTCCATCACCGCAGCCTGATCCGGCCCGCAGCTTAAGAGAGGCTTCCATGCTCAATCGCGATGAAGACATCCTGCAGGCCGCGGAAGCGTGGCAGAAGGCCGGACACGGCGTGGCGCTGGCCACCGTGGTTGAGACCTGGGGTTCGGCGCCGCGTCCCGCAGGCTCGAATCTCGTCATCAATGACGACGGCACCTTCTTGGGCTCGGTCTCCGGCGGTTGCGTCGAAGGCGCCGTGGTCACCGAGGCGCTCGATGTGATTGCGAGTGGCGAGCCCAAATTGCTCGAATTCGGCGTGGCTGACGAGACCGCGTGGAATGTCGGCCTGTCCTGCGGCGGCACCATCCGCGTGTTCGTCGAGAAGGTGGGCCAGTCGTGAAAGCCGAGACACTTGCCACTCTGAACGCCGAGCGCGCCGCCCGGCGTCCTGTCATTTTGATCACCGATATATCCGATGGAACACAACGCCTGGTGAAGGCCGCCGATTTCGGCGCTGATCCCCTGCATGCGGAGCTGGAGAAGCAGCTCCGCATGGGCAAGAGCGCGATGGTCGAGGTGGACGGCAAGAAGCAGTTTCTCAACGTCTATGCGCCGACCGCGCGGCTCGTGATCATCGGCGCTGTCCATATCAGCCAGGCTTTGGCGCCGCTGGCGCGGTCGCTGGATTACGATGTGACGGTGGTCGATCCGCGCACGGCTTTTGCCAGTCCCGAGCGTTTTCCGGACGTGAAGCTGATCGCTGAATGGCCCGAAGAGGCGCTGCCGGGCCTCAACATCGATCACTACACAGCCTTCGTCGCCGTGACCCACGATCCGAAGATCGACGATCCCGCGCTGCTGCACGCGTTCGAGAAGAACTGCTTCTATATCGGCGCGCTCGGCTCGCGGAAAACCCACGCGAAGCGCGGCGACCGGCTGAAGGCACAGGGTGTCAGCGAGGCTGACTTCGCGCGGATCAAGGCGCCGATCGGTCTCAATATCGGTGCTGTTTCGCCATCGGAGATCGCGGTCTCGATCATGGCCGAGATCACCGCCGAATTGCGCATGCCCAAGACGATACCCGCCGAATTGTCCAAAGTGAGCAACCCATGAAGTTCGGTCCCGCCAGTCCGGCGGATGCACTTGGCGGCGTGACCGTCCATACGCTGCGTCAGGGTTCGCTCGTTCTCAAGAAGGGCACCACTATCGGTCCCGATGAAGTCGCCGCGCTGACCGGCGCCGGCGTCAAGGACGTGGTCGTCGTACGTCTCGAAGAGGGCGACGTGTCCGAGGACGTCGCAGCCGCCAGCATCGCGCAGGCAGTGGCGGGCGAGGGCGTCAATGTTGAGCGCGCCTTCACGGGCCGCGCCAATCTGTTTGCGGGGGCGCCGGGCGTGCTGGTCGTCGATCGCGCCATCGTCGATCGCATCAATGCGGTCGATGAAGCGATCACCTTTGCAACGCTGGCGGCCTACAAGCCGGTGGTCGAAGGCGAGATGATCGCGACCGTCAAGCTGATCCCGTTCGGCGTCGCCGGTACGCTGCGCGACGCGGCCGTCCAGGCTGCCTCGGGCGGCGCAATGAGAATCGCGGCTTACACGGTCAAGAAAGTCGGCATCGTCTCGACGCTGTTGCCGGGGCTGTCGCCGAAGGTGATCGACAAGACACTGCGTGTGACCGAAGAGCGCCTTGCGCCTGCTGGTGCGAAGATCATCGCCGAGCGCCGCGTGCCGCACGACGAGAAAGTGCTGGCGAAAACAATCAAGGAATTGCTCGGGCTCGGCGCCGAGCTAGTGATCGTGTTCGGCGCCTCGGCCATTGCCGACCGCCGTGACGTCATTCCGTCGGCGATCGAGCAAATCGGCGGCGCCATCGAGCATTTCGGCATGCCGGTCGATCCCGGCAATCTGCTGCTGATCGGCAGGGCCGGCAACGTGCCGGTGCTCGGCGCGCCGGGCTGTGCGCGCTCCCCAGTCGAGAACGGCTTCGATTGGGTGTTGATGCGGCTGCTGGCCGGCCTCAAGGTCACGCGTTCGGATCTCACAGGCATGGGCGTCGGCGGTTTGCTGATGGAAATCGTCACCCGACCACAGCCGCGCGTGCCCGTCGGCAGCGATGGCAACAGCAACGTCGCCGCCGTTATTCTGGCCGCCGGCCGTTCGACCCGGATGGGGGGGCCGAACAAGTTGCTCGCCGAACTCAACGGCAAGGCATTGGTCCGGATCGTCGCCGAACAGGCGATCGCATCGAAAGCGTCCAGCGTAACGGTGGTGACAGGTCATCAGGCGCCAGAGGTCGAGAAGGCGCTGGCCGGGCTCAAAGTCACGTTCGTCTACAACCCTGATTTTGCCGATGGCTTGGCCAGTTCGGTGAAAGCCGGCATCGCGGCAGTCCCGGCCGATGCCAATGGAGCCGTGGTCTGTCTCGGCGACATGCCGCTGATCGATGCCCGCTTGATCGACCGGTTGATCGAAGCCTTCGCGCCGGATCGCGGCAACCTCATCGTCGTCCCTGTAAGCGATGGCCGGCGCGGTAATCCCGTGTTGTGGTCTCGGCGCTTCTTCAACGAGTTGATGACGCTGGACGGCGATATCGGCGCGCGGCACCTGATCATGAAGCACGCCGAAGCCGTGGCCGACGTGGCGGTCGAAGGTCACGGCGCCTTCCTCGATATCGATACACCGCAGGCGCTGGAAGACGCGCGGAGCGGCTAACACATGGCGCATGCGGCGGGCCACCGCATTGCACTTTCGTTCACCAAGTTGAAACGCCCTTCCTTTAGCGTCTGCCTCGATCGACCTCGGGGGAGGGGAAATTGTCACTGTTTGTTGCCGCGCGTCGTCGCGCGATTCTCGCCGTTGCCTTGTTGATGAGCGTCGGTGCCATGGACGTGGCTTCGGCCGCTGGTGCCCTCGCCGTGGGCAAGTGCGGTGCCTATGGTCAGGCATTCGACTACCCGGCACAGGGGGCGGCGCTGGCGGCCGCTAAAAAGCAGTGCAAGGGCGAATGCACGACCGTAACGATGAACCGTGCCTGTGCAGCCTTCGCCGTGGATATGAAGAATCCCTGCGGCGCACACGGCTATGCCGTGGCGCCCCGTATTTCGAGTTCGCTGAACCAGGCGACCAAGAAATGCTATGACTACGGCGGTAAGGAATGTGTCATCCGCGCCTGGGCCTGCGACGCCAAGGGCTAGAGCTCCCCGACAAATATCTCGTTCAATGCGCCTGCGGCAGCTAGACTGCTGCAATGATTCAATTTTTCCGGACACTTCTGAAGTCTGCCGCCGACGCCGATCCGTCCGTTCGCGAATTTCGCAAGGCGCTGAGCCGCGAGATGCTGTTGACCGAACGGTTGCGGGTCAAGACGGTCATTGGCACCGTGGTGATCGTGACGCTGTCGCTGTCCATCGCCTATCTGCTGGCGCCGTCGAGCTTCGCGCGCATATCCAATGGCCAGTTCGATCTTAAATCGTCTTTTATGATCACGGGCCCGCTGCTGCTGTTCGAATTCTTCGTTCTTTACAAGATCAATCAGCGCATCGCCGCAGGGCAGGATATTGCGCAGGGGCGGCGCTATCTGAGCGCACTCATCGAGACCAGCATTCCAACGGCTGCACTGCATCTCCATATGGGCTGGATGGGGCCGGCGGCGGCGTTGGCATTTGCGGCGCCTTTGTCCTATTTCATCTTCATCATTCTATCCACGCTTCGGCTCGATTTCTGGCTGTCGACGTTTACCGGCTTTGTCGCGGCCGCCCAGATGCTCGCGCTGGCCATGCTGTATCATCCGGTGCAATTCGCCTCGGAGCCGGCACCGGATTTTGCGTTTCAGCTTATCCGCAGCGCCATGGTCCTGCTCTGCGGTATTCTTGCAGGCGCGGTCGGCTTGCAACTCCGTCGCCAGTTCGAGGCGAGCATCGCGGCAACTTCGGCGCGCGATCGTGTCACCAATCTGTTCGGTCAGCATGTCTCGCCGCAGGTTGTGGAGCAGTTGCTGGCGTCGGGAACGAGCTCTACGACCGAGATGCGTCAGGTCGCGGTGATGTTCGTCGATATCCGTAACTTTACCGCAGCGACCCGTGTGCATTCGCCCCGCGAGGTGGTGGATCGGCTCGACGAGACCTTTGCTCTATTGGTCGACGTGCTGGATCGACATTCCGGGATCGTGAACAAGTTTCTCGGTGACGGATTTCTCGCGCTGTTCGGAGCGCCCATTGAGGATCCGAATGCGGCGCATGGCGCCGTGCAGGCGGCACGCGAGATGCTCATAGCTGTCGAGAAAAGCAATCAGAACAGCGAATGGCCCCTGCGCATCGGCATAGGGCTTCATATTGGGGCCGTGATTGCCGGCAACGTTGGCTCCCCGCGCCGCAAGGAATACACCGTCATCGGCGATACCGTGAACTTCGCGGCCCGGCTTGAGGCGCTCAACAAACAGTTCGGCTCGCAACTGCTGATCTCTGCTTCCATACGCGATGCCTTGGGCGACACTTGCAGCGATGCGGAGCTGCTCGGCGATGTGCCGATCCGCGGCTATGATCTGCCGCAGGCTATCTGGCGCTTGGGCTGAGTGCTGCGTCAGTTCTCGAAGAATGGCGCGCGGGGCGGTCGCATGACCATGCCGAAGCGCGCATAGACTCCCTGGCGCTCGAAATTGTCTCGCACATGTCCCGCGGCGAATGACCATTCGTAGGGGCCGGTGCGCAAGCCAGTCAGATGGCCGCCGATCCGGGTCTGCTGGCTGAAATAGTCGTTCGACAGTGCGGCCTCCGGGCCGATCCAGAACAAATCGAACAGGCGCCAGCCGGCTGCAATGCGCGTGGTATAGCCAGTATCGATGGTCGTGCCCGAGATGGCATATTGCAGCATCAGCTCGCGTGTCGGCTCCCACCAGACATCCATCGTGCCCCGCGCGCCGAGCATCGCGCGAAGCCGGGAGCGGCGCTGATCGTGGTAAAAATAGTCGGCTTCCATATCGAGGCCAGCCAATAGCTGAACTTCCAGATTGCCGCTTCGGATGAGGTAGCCCGGCAGGATCGCCGCGCGGCTGATCTGGGTGTAGTCGGAGCGCGTGCCTGTCGTGTAGCGTTCGAGGTTTTCCGACAGAAAGAAACGCAGAATGAAACCGTCCTTGTTCAGGCCGGCAGGGGCCCATTGCAGGCCGCCATAGGCGCCGAGGCTCCAATGCGACGCATCGACACCGCCGAAATACATCAGGCGGTCCGGCATGCCCCCGGAGAGAAAATCGAAGGCGCGCCGTTTTTTGATACGCGTGTCGAACAGGGATGACCAGAAGCTCGATGAGCCGGATACCGGTTCGATCGTGGCGTCGATCTCACCGATATCCTGAGCCGAGGCCATGCCGCAGGAATATGCGGCCGCCGCAACGCATAAAGCGCGTAACGCCAGTCCCCAACGCATCGAGCCCCCACCCAACGCAACAGAAACACAACACAATAATACAACTTAAGGTAGATTATCTTGGGGATAAGCCTACGTCCAGTGTGGATAAGTAATAATCTGAAAAAAACTGCTGTGAGATCGTCGCGCGGCTTCAAAGCTGCGACGGCAGCAGGTTCTGGACCTTGGCACCTTCGCGCTCCTCGATGATCTCGGCGATCCAGCGCCGATGACAGTGCTCGTGGTCGCGCTCGTAGCAGAGGATGCAGACCGGTCCGGACTTCGTCACCAGCGCCGCCAGCTCATCCATCGCCTCGCGTGCCTGCGGTGTCTTGAGATGAGCCATATAGATCTTCTCGAGCGCTGCGAGCTTGCCGCTACGTGCGGCTTCGCGGCCGTCCTTGGGCGTGCCCAGTCCGCGCAGATGGATGTAGCCGATGCCGCGCTCGTCGAGGCCGGCAGCGAGCTGATTCTTGGAGAAGCCCGGTCGCCGCGATGCGGCGACGGCACGCACATCGACCAGCAGCTTGACGCCGGCATTTTGCAGTTCATCGAGCACGGCTTTCGCTGGCGTCTGCTCGTAACCGACGGTGAAGAGGCGAGGTATCTTGCGGGCCATGTGAGCCCCCCGTGATCGACAGATGATTGGCACAATGTCGCGGCCAGCCGCGAGGCGTTGCTCCCATTTGCAACATGGCACATAGTCAACTCAACAAACTCCGCCAGTTCAATGGCCGATATTACCGGGGGAATGATGGCTCGCATGGTTGGTGCGTTAGGCGTAATCGCGCTCGCGCTTGTGTCGTTTCAGTCCACATCTCTGGCGCAAGGCGCATATCCGGATCGTCCGGTCAGAATTATCGTGCCGATCGCGCCCGGCGGCAGCTACGATCTGGTCGGGCGGCATCTCGCCGATGCGCTGGCGAAGCGAACGGGGCAGGCGTTCTTTGTCGAGAACAAGCCAGGAGCGGGCACCGTCGTGGGCACGCAGGCTGCGGCCCAGAGCGAGGCCGACGGCTATACGCTGATGGTCGGCGGCCTTTCCAACATGGCCTTCAACTCCGCACTTTACGCCAAGCTCGCCTATGACCCGTTGAAGGATTTCGTGCCGGTCGCGCTGGTCTACAAGTTTGGCTACATCATGGTCGGCCGCAAGGATCTGCCGCAGCAGACGCCGAAGGAGATCGTCGCGGCCGCATTGGACAAGCCGGGGTCGATCACTGTGGCGACGGCCGGCGTCGGGACCGGCCAGCAATTGGTGGCCGCGGCCTTCATGAAGTCTGCCGGCGTCAAGCTGCAGGAGGTGCCTTACAGGGGATCTCCGCCTGCTTTTGCCGATCTGCTGGCGGGCCGTATCGATCTGTTCTTCGATTCGATTGCTGCCGGGCTGCCTTATGTGCAGACGGGGCAGGTGCGGGGCATCGCGGTCCTGTCGTCGAAGCGGAGTCCGCTGGCGCCCGATGTTCCGACCATGGCGGAAGCGGGCGTGCCCGGCCTCGATGTGGATTCATGGCTGGGCATTTTCGTGCCGGCCAAAACGCCGCCTGCAGTGATCGCAAAGCTCCGTCAGGACATTCGGGCGGTGTTGCCCGATCTGAAGGAGCGGTTCGAGAAGAGCGGCGGTGAGCCCTGGGATATGCCCGACGACAAGCTCGACGGCTTCATCGCATCAGAACACGCGACTTGGACAAAACTGATCCGCGAGGCTGGCATCAAGCTCGATTGAGCAACGCGCGTGGGTGCTACGTCACCCGCTCGATCAACGCCATGGCACCGTGTGGTGCGCGTACCTTGGCCTCGTGGATGACATAGGCGAACACGTCGCGTGGCTGTTTCTTGATCTTGGCGTCGTCGACGCGCGGCAGGTCGGTTGGCTCGCCGCCGCCGGCCCAGGTCTCGAAACGTTTGGCCCAGGCATCCAGCGCCTTCGGTGTATAGGCAGTCTTGATGCTGTCCTCACCCTTCTGCAAACGCAGATAGACGAAGTCGCCGGTGACATCGGCAATGGCCGGGTAGGTGGCGTGTTCGGAGAATACCACGGGGATCTTGAACTGTCGTAGCAGCGCAATGAAGGCCGGCACGCAGAAACTGTCGTGGCGGACCTCGACCACATGGCGCAGCTTGCGCCCACCGAGCTCTGTCGGCAACAATTCGAGAAACTTCCCGAAATCGGCTTCGTCGAATTTCTTGGTCGGCGCGAATTGCCACAGAACGGGGCCGAGCTTGCCGCCGAGTTCAAGCACGCCGGAATCGTAGAACCGGCTCACGCTCTCGCCGGCTTCGGCGAGCACCCGGCGATTGGTTGCGAAGCGGGGGCCCTTGAGCGAGAATACGAAATCTTCCGGCACCTCGCGCGCCCATTTGCGAAAGCTCTCCGGCTTCTGCGAGCCGTAGAAGGTCCCGTTGATCTCGATCGAGGTCAGCTTGGACGCGGCATAGCTGAGCTCCTTCGCTTGCGTGAGCTTCTCCGGATAGAACACCCCGCGCCACGGCGCGAAAGTCCAACCGCCGATGCCGATACGGATTTGTCCGGATTTCGCAACCATTGTGAGGCCGATCCTTTCAGTATTCGCCGTGTTACTCAGTGCCGCGCCGGCAGCACCGGCTTGGTTACGCCCTCCACGCCGGTCAGCACCAGCATCGTCAGCAGTGCATTTTGCGGCCCGATATAAGCGTCGACGGGCTTGTACCATTCATTGCGCGAATGCCAGTTGCCGCCCTGGCCGCCGCCGCCGATGGTCACCGCAGGGATGCCGAGCGACATCGCGAGATTGGAGTCCGTGCTAGAGCCGGCAAAGGTGACATGGGGCGCGCGGGTCAGCGCGGTCACGGCACGCGCGGTCGCCTGCACGAGGGGAGAGTCTTCTGCGACAACGCCCGCCGGGCGGTCGCCAATCAGTTTGATCTCGACAGTGATCTTGTCCGATCCCCAGCGTTTGTTTTCTTCACCCACTGCGTCCTTCACCTGATCGAGAAGCCTCGCTTCGAGTTTCAACAGTTCTTCGGTCGAATTCGATCGCATGTCGATCGTCATGCGTGCTTCCGCTGCGATGGCGTTGACGGATGTGCCGCCACTTACCGTTCCGACCGTGAAGGTGGTTTTCGGATCTGCGGGAGTCTGCAGCTCCGAGATTTTCGCGATTGCGCGACCCAGCGCATGGGTCGCGCTCGGCAGGCCGAATTCCTGAAAACTGTGACCGCCCGGACCCTTGAAGATCATCTCGTAGCGGTGGCTTCCCGTTCCCTGGTTGACGATGCGCGTGACGCCGAGTCCGTCGATCGAGATGAAACCGTCGATATCCTTGTTGTCGCGAAACAGGGCTTTGACGCCGCGCAGATTGCCCAGCTCTTCTTCGCCGACGCTGGCGACGAACATGACGTCCCCGACCGTCGCAATCTGCTGCGTGTTGAGGGTCTGCATCAAAGACAGCAGGGCCGCGAGCCCACGGGCATCATCACCGATCCCCGGCGCCAGATAGACGCCGTCCTTTTCCTTCACCGTGACGTCGGTCCCCTCGGGAAAGACAGTGTCCTGATGTGCGGAGATGACCAGCTTCGGCGTTCCGGCGGTGCCCTTGCGCCGGGCGATCACATTGCCCTCGGCGTCGATCACGGCGTCTTTGAAGCCCAGTTCCTGAAACCGTGACAGAATGTAGTTGCCGCGCAGGTTCTCCTTGAACGGAGGCGCGGGAATTTCGGTGATCCGGATCTGCTCTTTCAGGGTGTGGGCATCGTCGGCCTTGATGGCATCGAGCGCAGCCGTGACGCGCGAATCGGACAGCAGCGTCGTCGTGACGGTATCAATTGTCTGCGCGGTGACATGGCTGGCGCCGAAGGATGCCAGCGTCAGCGATGCAGCGAATAGGCATGGTCCGAGCGAGCGTCGCATGGCGCCTCCGATTATCATGCGCGGAGACGATTGTGGTCGCGGTTCAGGCGGGGCTTCCGCCTCAGAAAACCGCGCGAACGCGCCGCTGTTGACCGGGGCAAGGTAGCGGGCACGGGCAAGACTGGCTATAGCTCGCCAGCAACAGAATGGTGCCAGGGTGCGGTGTTTGCGGCCGGAATGTGGCGTTGAACGCAGTCCTGGGACACCCCTTGCGGAATGTCTCCAGCGTCCCTATTTTGTTTCCAACGGCGACGATGATGCTTCATAGCTCCGGCGCTGGAACGACCTTGAATAGCTCGGTGCGCCGGATGTACGTGCGCCTGTTGTTCGGGGTCGTTAGCATTTTTGAGCCACTTTTGGCCGTTTCCCCTCTGATGGCTTGTTCCGGCACCTGTTAAGCCCCGCCGTTCCCTGTCCGCCTTGGCATGGTCCGGCGCGGCAGATATATGCTGGCGCCATGAACGAAGCCATCAGACCGGGGCCCGGACAGATATTGCAGGCGGGCGCTCCGCTGCAGCTGTCCGTTGTCGTCCCCACTTTCAACGAGCGCGGCAATGTCGCCACCCTGGTGCAGCGGTTGGACGCGGCGCTGGTCGGCATTTCCTGGGAAGTCATTTTCGTCGACGACAATTCGCCGGACGGCACGGCCGACGCGGTACGTGAGCTGGCGCGGGGTGACTCGCGTGTCCGCTGCATCCGCCGCATCGGCCGGCGCGGCCTGTCAGGCGCCTGTATCGAGGGCATGCTGGCGTCCAGCGCGCCCTGCGCGGCGGTGATCGACGGCGACTTGCAACACGATGAGACCCAGCTCGGCAAGATGCTCGGTCTGATCGAAAGTGGCGCTGCCGAACTGGTGATCGGCAGCCGCTATATCGAGGGCGGCAGTGCCGACAGTTTCAACCAGCAGCGCCTCGGCGCCAGTAGATTCGCCACTGCTGTCGCGCAACGCGTATTGCGCGTGAAGATCGCGGATCCGATGAGCGGCTTCTTCATGATCCGCCGCGATCGTTTTGAACAACTGGCGCCGAAACTCTCAACGCAGGGCTTCAAGATCCTGCTCGATGTCGTCGCGACGGCAGAAGGCGATCTGCGCGTTATCGAGGTGCCCTACACATTCGGCTCGCGGCTGCATGGTGAAAGCAAGCTCGATTCCATGGTGGCGCTCGACTTCCTGGGCCTGGTGCTGGCGAAGCTGACCAACGATACCGTGTCGCTGCGCTTCCTGCTGTTCGCGCTGGTCGGCTCGATCGGCCTGTTCGTGCATTTCGCCGTGTTGTTCGTCACGCTGGAAGTTTTCGATCCGCCATTCGCGGAGGCGCAGGCCATTGCGGCGTTTTGCGCGATGACCGGCAACTTCCTGCTCAACAATTTCCTGACCTATCGCGACCAGCGTTTGAAAGGTTTCGGCATCCTGCGTGGTCTGGCGATCTTCTACGTGGTCTGCAGCGTGGGTCTGCTCGCCAATGTCGGCGTGGCTTGGTCGGTCTTCGACCAGGAGCCGATCTGGTGGCTGGCGGGTGCTTCCGGCGCGCTGATGGGCGTGGTCTGGAACTACGCGATGTCGGGCCTCTTCGTGTGGCGGAAACGGTGATCGCTGGATGACCGCGCAGGAACTGCGGCTGGTTCGCGGCACCGCGGCCGTGGTCGTCGGTCTGGTGCTGCTGCGGCTGGCGGCGGCCGCATGGACGCCGCTGACCTTCGATGAAGCCTATTACTGGATGTGGTCGAAACATCTGGCTGGTGGCTATTACGACCACCCGCCGATGGTCGCAGTCGTGATCCGGCTCGGCACGATGATCGCGGGCGATACCGCCTTAGGTGTAAGGCTTGTCTCGGTGCTGCTGGCGCTGCCGATGAGCTGGGCGGTGTATCGCACGGCCGAACTGCTGTTCGGCGGTCAGCGGATCGCGACGACGGCGGTGATCCTGCTCAATGCGACGATGATCACGTCGGTCGGGTTGATGATCGTCACGCCGGACGCGCCGGTGCTGGTCGCCTCGAGTTTCGTGTTGTTGGCGCTGGCCCAGGTGCTGGCCACCGGGCAGGGCGCGTGGTGGCTCGCGGTGGGCGTGGCCGTCGGCGTAGCGCTACTGTCGAAATATACCGCGCTGTTTTTCGGGCCGGCGATCCTGATCTGGCTCATTGCCGTACCGAAGATGCGGCGTTGGCTGATCTCGCCATGGCCCTATCTCGGCGGCCTCGTCGCACTGGCGGTGTTCTCGCCGGTGCTGTTCTGGAATGCCGAACATGGCTGGGTGTCCTTCATCAAGCAACTCGGACGCGCCCGGATTGATCACTTCAATCCGGCCTTCATCGCTGAACTGATTCCGACCCAATTCGCCTTCGCGACACCGCTGGTATTCATTCTCGGCGTGATGGGCCTCTATGCCCTGGCCGTCCGCAGGCCCGGAGCGTGGCCGGCGCGGGTGCTGCTGAATGCGATGTTCTGGGTCATCGTGCTGTATTTCGGCTGGCATGCGCTGCACAGCCGCGTCGAAGCCAACTGGTTCGCGCCAGTCTATCCGACGCTGGCCATCATTGCTGCCGTGGCGGCAACCATCGTGCAATGGAAGCCGCGCGAGCAGCGCACGGTGGATTTCTGCCTGCGCTGGGCGGGGCCGACTGGCGTCGTCATGTTCACAGCACTGGTGGTGCAGGCCAATACGGGTCTGCTATCCGGCTACAAGCGTGACGCGACAGTACGCAGCATCGGCGTGGGGTTCGTCGAACTGGCGGCCGATGTCGAGGCGGTTCGCGCCCGTGTCGGGGCCACATGCGTGGTGGCGCCCGATTACGGCACCACGGGATGGCTGACCTTCTATCTGCCGAAGGGGACCTGTGTCTTCCAGCGCACCCAGCGCATTCGCTGGGTGAACATGCCGGAGCCGAGTGCCGAGCAGCTGTCCGGCAAGCTGTTGCTGGTGGGTGAGCAAAATGCTGCGGCCAATCCGGAATGGCGGGCGGCTTTTGCGAATATCGAGAAAGTGGCTGACCTCAAACGCAAACGTGGCCCGCTGGTCGTGGAGAATGTCGAGCTGAATCTGCTGGAAGGCGCGAAAGGCGATGTACTGGACCGTTCGCCGCCACCCGAGATGTTACCGCGCTAGGAGGCGCGACCACCATGCGCTTGATAGCGCGATGGTGGTCGGCTGTCGCGTTTATGGCGCAAAGTGATAGTTCACGCCGATCTTGCCGAGCTGCATGGTCTGGGCAATATCGGCATTCAGATAATAAGGGCCGACCATCGGAGGGGCATTGATCACGCCTTCGAGGCTCGCTTTGTCATGGCCAAAGCCGATGTAGTTGTACTCGGCCTTGACGGACCAGTTTGGTGCGAAGGCGTATTCCACGCCGGCACCGACCACGTAACCGGTGTGAAGGCGGGATCCGTCGAGATTTGCGTATTGCGGGCCCGACGACAGCGATATGGCGTGATGATCCCCGGCGACGGCGACACCGCCCTTGAGATAGGTCAGCCAGCGCTCGTTGGTCACCATGCCGATACGTGCGGTGGCCATTGCGAGCCATTCGGTGCGCGAGCGCATATCGAGATTGTTATCAAAATTGGTGCGAGTACCGCCGCCGATATTGCCGCCGACCAGTTCACCTTCAACACCCATGACGATCACCCCGAGCTGCACATTGGCGCCGATCTGGCCGCCGCCAAAGCCTCCGGTCATCGAGAACTTCCCATCGGGCGTGTAGTCGCGCCAGTCGCCGTGTCCCGATCCGTAGCCTGCCTGCGCACCGAGATAGAGCCCGGTCCAATTGAATCCTGACTGTGCGTATTGCAGCGGCGGGATCGGTTTGGCGGCATCGGGAGCGCCGAACTGGTAATTCGCGCCGAGCTTGATGAGATGCAGCGTCTGCTTGGTCGAAGCCGTGGAGGCGATCGGCCCGGTGGAGGCCCGCGTGCCGCTGAAATCGAACTCGTGGTCGGGGAAGTTGACGAAGTTATACTCGCCGCGCAGCGACCAGTTGTTGGCAAGCGCATATTCCATGCCGGCGCCGACGATCCAACCCCGCCGTGTCTCGCTGCCGGACAGTGTAAGCCGGTCCGGCCCCGGCACCGAAACCTGAACGTCGTAGCCGTGATCTTCATTGGCCCAGGCGAAGCCGCCCTTGGCGTAAGTGAGCCAGCGGCCATTGGCGAAGCCAACGCGTCCGGTCACGGTCGACAGCCAGTTGATTTGCGACGTCTGGGACAGGGTGGCCTGGTTCAGAATGCTCACCGTGCGATTGCCCTTGATGCCGCTAAAGCTGATGTCGGCCTCGATGCCGAGCAGCAGATTGCCGATCTGTTGATTGTAGCCGGCCTGAATGCCGCCCAGCGCGCCGTCGGTCCGGATATTCAGGATTTGCCATTCGGTCCCGCCGAGACCGTAACCGGCATGAACGCCGGCATAAAAGCCGGTCCAGTTATAGGCGGGATCGATGGCGGAGGCCTTGGTATAGGCGCGGGCCGGCACGTCTGCGGCGATGGCGGCATTGCCAAGGCTGAGGATGCCGATAGTGCCGAGGAGAAGCTGTTTCATGTCGTTTCCTTGCAGGTGCGCTGGCGGCCCTTGAGGAATCGGAGCTGCTTCGCGCGTCATTTCGGCAGCGACCATGTATAAAAATACCGCTCTCGTCGTGGTCGTAAGCGCGTGACTTGTGCTGGATCGCGCTCTTGGCGTCGCATTGTGAGCGGCTGTCGCCGCTCGGTCTCACCTGGAAGTACTACTGGGGAACGCGATCTTGGGACCACACGACGACCACCGGCCAACGACTTATGGGTCACCATCGGGGCGCAGTGCGCCGCTATGGTTTCGAAAGACGATAAATTATCGTCGTCGGCGTTGAACCAAAGTCAGGGGTCCGGACGACCTATCTCCGCACACATTGAAATGGGCGGTGATTGGGAACATGGAAAACACAAATCTCGCATTCAGCAGCCACTCCGACTTTGGATCCGACCGTGCCAAGGTGCACAGCATCGAAAAGCCGGACCCCGTGAACCTCACCGAGGTCGGCGGCCTGCGCGGAGCGCGGATCGCCAGCGTGATCAACCAGATCAATGAGAGCTTTGCCGACCAGCAGTTCTCGACCCGGGTGGTCGCCGAGAAGCTAGGCCTGTCCGTCCGCTACGTTCAGGATTTGCTGCAGGGTTCCGGCCTCAGCATCACCGATCGCATCATGGAGCTGAGGCTTGAAAAGGCCCGCAGCATGCTGACCGGCGATCGGCAGTGCAGCCTGAAGATCAGCGAAGTCGCGGCCGCCTGCGGCTTCAACGAACTATCCTATTTCCATCGCAGCTTCCGTCGTCGCTTCGGCGCGTCGCCGGCTAAATTCCGCATCCAGTCAATGAATGGCTGACGCGCGCTTGCGCTTGAAATAGTCCAGCGTCCCGCGGCTGATGACGTGATCCTCAGGGGTCACCTCGTCGGCCGCGATGTCGTCTGCTTTGGCCAGGCGGGTATAGAGTGCGCCAAAATCCTGATAGCTGTCCTGCAGCAGTTTCTCAAAGCTCTCAATGACGAAATAGCTCTGCTGGAAATCGTCGATGATGTAGTTCGTCCGCATCACGCGTTCGAGGTCGAACGTGATCCGGTTCGGCGAGGAGTCTTCCAGGGCGAAGACCGACTCTGTTGCTGACGACAGAATGCCGGCGCCGAAGATGCGCAATCCGTCCGCGCTCTTCATCAGGCCGAACTCCACCGTGTACCAGTACAGACGCGCCAGGTTCTTCAACTGGCCGAGCGCCATCGCGCGCTGGCCGCCTTTTCCATAGGCCTCCATGAAGTCGGCATAGACCGGGTTCGCCAATAGCGGAACGTGCCCGAAAACGTCATGGAAGATGTCAGGCTCCTGCAGGTAATCCATTTCGTGTTCGGGGCGGATGAAGGCGCCGGCCGGGAAGCGGCGATTGGCAAGATGATCGAAGAAGATCTCGTCGGGCACCAGTTCCGCGACCGGCACGACCTGCCAACCGGTCAGCGGCGTTAGACGGGCACTCAGTTTCTCCAGATCGGGAATGCCGGATTCGGACAGCTGCAGCGTGTTCAGCGCAGCGAGGAATTCGTTGCAAGCCCGGCCTTTAAGGACGGTCTGTGCGCGGGCGAACAGGCGGTCCCAGCGATCGTGCTCGGCGGCGGAGTAGGAGCCCCAGTCCTGGTCCAGCGTGAAGTCAGGGCGTTTCGGGGCGCTGAGGTAGCGGCTCTTCTCGGTCGACTGGTTCAGCTCGGTCATGACGCTCTCCGACTCCGACGGTCTGGTCAGAACATAAGGTTCCGCTGCCGAATAGTTCCGTCAAAAGAAGCAACTTCTCGCATCCGCCCGTCCGACGATAGCAATCCACCATCGTCCAGATCTTATTTGCAAAGGCGTTTCCTTGTCGCAGACCCGTCTCGATGACATTTTCAGTGGTAACAAACGTGGTCCCACATCGCTGAAATGATTGCGAAATCTCCGCGAAACCTCGCGGAACCACGGGCAAAACGCTCTCATCATCGATCATAAGGAATACGACCGTGCGGTCCGGCATGTCTTCTCGCTTCCTCTCAGGTGCTTTCGCGGCAGTGTTGCTGGTTTCCGGCGCCACAGGGGCTTTCGCTGACAGCTGGCCGAGCCGGACGATCAAGCTGATCGTTCCATTCCCGCCGGGCGGCGCTGCTGACATCACGGCGCGGGTCTATGCCGACAAGCTCGGCGAGGCGCTGAAGCAGACAGTCGTGGTCGAGAACAAGGCTGGTGCCGGTACGGCTATTGCTGCCGACGCGGTCGCCAAGGCCGATCCGGATGGCTACACGCTGTCGCTGGCGCCCGCAGGGCAGCTCACGATCCTGCCGCATATCAACAAGACCATCTCTTACGACCCCTTCAAGAGCTTCACGCCGGTGGCGATGCTCACGTCGGTGCCATACGTGCTCGCGGCCAGCCCAGATACGCCCGTGTCATCAGTGAAGGAGCTCGTCGCTGCGGCGAAACGCGAGCCAGGGAAATTCACCTACTCGTCGTGCGGGCCCGGCACGCTCTGCCACCTGAGCGGCGAGCTGTTCAAGAGCCTGACCGAGACGGATCTGCTCCACGTGCCTTTCAAGGGCAGCGCGCCGGCCGTCAATGCACTGCTCGGAAACCAGGTGAACCTGTCTTTCGACACGCTGACGGTGCTGGCGCCGCAGATCCGCGACGGCAAGGTCAAGGGTCTCGTGATCACCAGCCGCGAGCGATCGTCGCAGCTTCCCGATGTGCCGACGCCGGCGGAAGCAGGCGTGGCTGACTTTGTCGTCGACTCCTGGTTCGGCCTCGTCGTGCCGGCAGGGACGCCTGATGCCATTGTTGATCGCCTGAACGCCGAAGTGGTGCGCATCGGCGCGCTGCCGGATGTTCGCGAGCGTCTCGAAAAACAGGGCCTCAGCATCACGACCTCGACGCCTCAGGCCTTCGCCAAGACGATCAAGGACGATTACGCCCGTTGGGGACGCGTCGTCGATGCGTCTGGCGCGAAGCTTTTCTGACTACTAGCCATATTGCCTGACACATCGGTCGGGCCAAGCTGAAACCAAGAAAGGCCGGGTTGAATTTTCAACCCGGCCTTTCGCTTATCGATTATCTGCTGAAGCCTGTGTTCAGGCAGCAGCCTTCGGCTTCTCGATCGGATGCGGAACGCGGAAGCCGACGGCAAGACGGTTCCAGACATTGATGGCGCCGATCGCCACCGTGATCTTGAGGCATTCCTCTTCCGAGAAATGCGCGCGCAACGCTTCATAATCGGCATCGGGTGCACGGGTCTGCGCGATCAGCGTGACTGCATCGACCCAGCCGAGGAGAGCGCGCTCGCGTGGCGTATAGACCGTCGATTCGTGCCAGACCGACATCATGTTGATCCACTGCTCGCTGAGACCGTCGTGGCGGGATTCCTTCACATGCATGTCGACGCAGAAGGCGCAGCCATTGATGATCGACGAGCGGAGCTTGATGAGGTGGACGATCGCAGGCTCGAGGCCACTTTCCTTGACGACATATTGATCGAGCGCGGCGACGGCCTTGTAGGCGTCGGGGGCGGCCTTGGCGATGTTGAGGCGGGCTTGCATGGTCTTTCTCCTTGGTGTGCGGTTTCAGGTTTCAGGTTTCAGTTGGCGTTACGGCGTCGTTCGTTGAGTTCCAAAAAGGCGCAGCCGCGGGCGGCGATGGCGCCGTCGGTGTCCTTGGCGCGGAGATCGCCGAGCACATCGGCAATGCTCACCTTGGCCAGCTCATCGCGATAGACGCGCTCGGCACGCAACATCGCGGCATTGATGCCGCAGGGCGCCGTGGGTTTGCCGGGCAGGGGATTGGGGCCGCGCTGGCGGATTTCGCTGCAGCGGAAGGCGGGCGCATCGCCCTCAACGGCAAGGACGACATCGAGCAGGGTGATCTGGTCTGGCGTCCGGGCAAGGCGATAGCCGCCAGTCGGGCCAGGCTGTGCGATGAGCAAGCCGGCGCCCGAAAGCGCCTGCAGGTGTTTCAGGAGATAGCTGGTGGACACGCCATGAAATTCGGCGAGGGCGCCGGCGGACAACACGCCGTTCGATTGCAGGCCTGCGAGCATCGCCACGCTGTGGATCGCCTGCTCAACCCCGTCGCTCATCTTCATGGCTCTATTTCACCTCTATCGTGGATAATTATTATCCGCGATTAAGGATGTCGTCAAGTGTCCGGTCCTGAGGTGGTTCGCAGGTGGGCAGCGCAACAGAATCTAAATCCCGATGCCGGTATCACCCGACCTAGGTACTGTGATCCGAAGCCGGGGGCCGGGTCAGTTCAGGGAACTCGACATGGCATTGCGTGACTTGCTGGCGCCGCAGGCGCGGCGGACGACTTTCGTTGCGGCCGCCATTCTCGGAGCCGGCCTTGCCGCGACATTTGCCATTCGCGAGTTCTCGGAACGCCTGATAGCGGCCGATATGCAGCGTCGCTTCGCTGCCGACGCCGTCGATATTTCCAATGCGATCAGCGAACGGCTGCGCACCCACGCCGAAGTACTGGTCAGCATGCAGGGATTGTACGCCTCGATCGGCCGCGTCGATCGCGCCCAGTTCCGTCGCTACATCGATGTGCTCGATCTCGGCCGCCGCTATCCCGGCTTCCAGGCCTTGCAGTCGCTGCGTCATGTGACGCCGGATCATCTCGATGCCTTCGTTGCGGAAGTTCGTGCCGACAAGAGCATCGAGCATTCCGGACAGCCGGATTTCGCCGTGCGTCCGCCGGGGCCGCGATCAATCTACAACGTCGTCGAATTCGTCGAGCCGATGCGTGGCAACGAAAATGCGCTGGGCTTCGATGCCGGTGCCAATCCTGCGCAACTGGACTCGCTGCGGCGTTCCGCGGAGACCGGCCGGATTGTCGCGACGCCACCGGTCAAACTGGTGCAGGACACCTCGGGTGGCCTCGGTTTCATCATCCGCGCGCCGATCTACCGGGCCGGCGAGCCCACGCAGACCGTCTCGCAGCGAAACGCAGCGCTCCACGGTTTCGTTGCATCGGTCTATCGCACCAATGACCTGATGCGCGGCATCCTCGACCCGCGGACGCTGCAGCAGATGCATATCCAGGTGGTTGATCGCGGTTATGCCAAGCCGACGCAGGAAGGCGTCATGATTGGCGAGCCGGAAGATACGACCGTCACTCCGACCCTCATGTATGACAGTCTGGAGCCCAATCTCGGTCTCGTCACGCAGATGGTGATGTCGGCGGGGATCTCGGCGGATCGTTCGCTGGTTGTCGGCGAGCGCGTCTGGCGCGTCCTGTTCACCGCCAATCCCGGTTCGATCTACGAGGTTAGCCATACAGTGCCGAACGTCGTCCTCGCTAGCGGCAGCGCCATCAGCCTCCTGATGATGCTGCTCGCCGTGATCACGATGCGGTCGCGCCGGTTGTCCGGCAATCTCAGCACGCTCGATGCCGAGCAGCGCGCGCTGGTCGACAATCCGTTGGCAGGCATCCTGTTTACGGCCGGCCATCGCATCCTGCGCGGCAATCGCCGGATCGCCGAGCTTTGCGGTCGCAGCTCCGCTACGCTTCCCGGCAACACGATCGACGAGCTAATTGCGACGAAGGTGGACGGGGAGGCGTTCGATGCCGCGCTGGATCGCATTCGTGACAGCGCCATGGCGACGGAAGTCGAATTGCATCTGCGCCGCAGCGACGGCTCCACGCTGCTGGTCGATGCTTATGGCAAGCCGCTGGCTACCGGCGATATCCTCTGGGTGATCCAGGACAAGACCGACGCGCTCGCAGTCGAGGCGGAGCGGCGCGCGCATGCGCACGCTATGGAGGAGGCCAACGAACGGCTGACCACCTCGCTGCAACTGTCGGAAATTCGCGCCAAGGAAATCGTTCTGCTCACTGAACTCTCGGGCGTGCTGCAGTCGTGTCAGTCGCGCGAAGAGATTTTCGCGGCGGTTCAGACCTATGCGGGCTACCTGTTCACGGAAGAGGCAGGAGCGCTGTACTATCTGAATAACGCACGCAACGCAGTTCAGCGCGGCGCCCATTGGGGCGCACTACAGGCCGATGCGGTGTCGTTTCCGGTCGATGACTGCTGGGCGCTGCGTCGTGGCACGACATTCCCGATTTCAGAGGCGAGTCAGGGACTGGTCTGCAATCATGCCGGTCCGTGCGGTGTCACCGGTACGGGGTTCGTTTGTCAGCCGCTGATCGCGCAGAACAACCTGCTTGGTCTGCTGTATCGCGAGCATACTTCTGTGTTCGGTGAGGGGGCGGATCAATTGGCGACGATGCTGGCCGAACAGGTGTCGCTGGCGATGGCCAATCTCGAACTCCGCGAGCTGCTGCGTCAGCAGGCGGTGCGCGATCCGCTGACGGATCTTCACAACCGCCGCTACCTAGAAGATGCCCTGGTGCGCGAGACCACGCGCAGCCAGCAGGACGGCAAGCCGCTCGCGCTGGCGATGCTCGACATCGATCACTTCAAGGGTATCAATGACAGCCACGGCCATGAGGCCGGTGATGCCGTGCTGCGCGGCCTCGGCAGGATATTGCGTGAGACGACGCGCGCCTCGGATATCATCGGCCGGTTCGGCGGGGAGGAGTTCCTGATGTTGATGCCGGGCGTCACGGTCGAGGTTGCGGCGCAGCGGGCGCAGCAGGTGCTCGATGCCGTGTATCGCATGCAGGTGACGCTGCCATCGGCCACGCTCGATGGCGTCACACTGTCGATCGGTCTGGCGGTGATGCCGGTGCACGTCGCCGAGGGCGATGATCTGCTCGCGGCCGCCGACGCCGCGCTTTACGAGGCCAAGCGAGAGGGCCGCAACCGCGTCGTGGTCAGTCATCGCCGTGCAAAGGCCGATACAGCGGCCTGAGCTCGTGGGTCATTACAGGATGGGTAGAACGTAGGCGCATCGCGCCGAAGCGATACCCCTCATACATCGTGACAACGAGCGATGAATGTCGCGAGGATGCTACGATCCTACGGCTCCTGAACGTCCAGGCATGCTTTGTCGGTTTAAGGCAGCGCGATCGGTCCGTCCTATGCATTGCGGAGGCGAATGCCGCTGACATGCAGCGATGTCTCCCACAAGGGCGCGAGCGTCTTCAGGGACGGCAGGACGCGCAATTCGACGCCGGCGGCTTCCAGTGCCTTTTCGATGTTGTCGATCCGCTCCATGTTCAGCGGCATGGACGGCGTGCGCGAAATCCACATACCCGCATCGTCCAGCGATTCAAACCCGTCTGGCGAAAGCTCGTAGCGATAGATGGTGGTGTGGGAGAGTCGGTCCAGCCAGCTGAGTTCGATATGCGCAACCATGCGGCAGGTGGTCATCTTCTTGTAGGCCGTGAGGTATTCCGGCGTCGTGCTCGCTGTCGGCCAGACAAAAATGCGCGGGCAGTCGCGCGGGAACAGATACATCGGCGCATGCCAGTCATCGATGGCCCAGACCAAGGGGCCATTGAGCCACTCCTGTCCCTGGGCGCGAGGTGTCGCAATCTCCGCCGGCCCCGGCATGAAGACTTCGATGTTGTTCTCTTCGCTAAAATGAAACAGGCGCATGGCGCACTCATGTGCGTCCGTGCTCAGCGCGTCAATGACCCTCATGCGTGTTCTGGCCGTTCACGAAGCTGCGCATGATGAATTTGTGGATCGTCATGTCGGATTGGCCGCTCCCGGAACGTCTTTCAGACGGAACACGTTGAAATTCACCAAGGGAGGATCATGTCATGACCGGTTCCAGCCTGACGCCTGCGGCCGAACTCGTGAAGAAGGCCAGTTTTCGCTATCCCAATGAGAGCCGTGAATACCGCGATGCGCGTAATGCGTTGCTTGTCGAGGAGATCGAACTGCGGCGTCAGATCGAACGTGTCGCGGAGCTGCGTCGTGCGCTGCCAGATGGCGGCGAGGTGACCAAGGACTACGACTTCATCGGAGAGAAGGGCCCCGTGAATTTCGCGGGCCTGTTCGGCGACAAGCAGACGCTCGTCGTTTACTCCTACATGTATGGGCCGCAGCGCGAGAAGCCGTGCCCGATGTGCACATCGCTGCTGTCGGCCTGGGACGGCGAGGTACCTGACATTACTCAGCGCGTGGCGCTGGCCGTCGTGGCGCGCTCGCCGATCGAGCGGCTGGTCGCTTTCAAGAAGCAGCGTGGCTGGCATTACCTGCCGCTGTTCGCGGACACCTCCGGCGCGTTCAGCCGTGACTATCACGGGCTGACCAAGGACGGCGGCGACGATGCTGCCTTCAACGTCTTCACCCGCCGCAGTGGCAAGATTCGCCATTTCTGGAGCGGCGAGATGGATGGATCCACGGCCGATCCCGGCCAGGACCCGCGCGGGGCGCCGGATCTGATGCCGCTCTGGACGATTCTGGACGTTACGCCGGAAGGGCGGGGCACCGACTGGTATCCGAAGCTGAACTACTGAGGTCGTGATCATTTGACGCCTTAGCCGGCACAAGTTGATCTTTTTGATTACCTAAATACCGTAAAAGGAAATGTGGTTCCCCGCGCAACAGCCCCACACTAGGCCAATGACCTAATCACAGCACGCCAATAGTTCGGGCCGGGCGTGACCCAAAACCCCAGCGCGCCTGAGACCGGCCTGCGAGAGCCCACAAAGCTCTCGCAGGTTCCCCGAATTCGTCCTGTCGGTTACTCAAAAAGGCCATGATTGGCAGGCCTTTAGGTAGGCAATCGGTGGGGGACCTCCAATTAATTCGCATTTAACTAAAACTCGCCTTAATGGCGTTTCGCATCCCTGCGCGGTGCTTTTCGAGACCTGTGTGTCTCGTCAGGCACAACGGGCAGGGAGCTTAGTAAACGTGTGTTGGACGTCAGGCGTATGAGCAGCAGTAAACGTGCGTTGAACCATTCTGCACCCTCACGCCGAGGCCAGCATCAAGTGTCGAAATCCAGTTCACGCATGTTCGTGACCGGCGCTGCTCTTGCCGCCGTCGCATTGACCGGTGGATGGACGCTCGCCGGTAAGCTTTTCCAGAACGGCGTGCAGCCTGCGATGGTCTCCGCCAATCTCGGCAATGATGCAGGCGTTGGCCAGTCGTCCTTCGCTGAGCGCTTCGACAGCCGTTTCTCGCGCACCGAACACCGTACTTCCTTCTCAGAGCGTTTCGAGCCGGCCGTTAATGCGCCGCTCGCTGCCGCGCAGACCGAGCCCAAGCGTCAGGTCGCCTGGTTCGACCCGACCTATTCGATGGGCGCCGCGCCCGAGCGCTTCGTCAAGCGCAACGCGGCTTCTGAAGCTGTGATCCCTGCACCAGCCGCGAAGCCGCAGGAAGTCGCACTGATGCAGCCGGCACCGACGGTGCGCCAGCTCGTCGACAGCATTCCGATGCCGGCCGCACGGCCCTCCGATGCCCGTACACCGTCCGCGCCGCAGCAGGCAACACAAGCGCCGTCGCAGCCGGTCGCACAGGCCAGCGCCGCCAGGGGCGGTGCCTATGGCCACGACTCACTGGTTCAGAAGGCGCGGCTGGCGCTGGCTGCGCAGCCCAAGTCCGGCAATTTCAACGTCTTCGAGAAACTGTTCGGCGGCAACGCTCCGCAGTCCGGCCCCGTGCTCGCTTATGCCGGCTCCGACGGCGGCGTGCTGAGCAATGGCACCGATGCGGCGGCCAGCAATGAGCCCACCCTGAGCGATCGCACCACCGCGGTCTACGACATCTCCGCGCGTAAAGTGTACATGCCCGACGGCACCAAGCTGGAAGCGCATTCCGGCCTCGGCAGCCGTCTCGACAATCCCGCTTATGCCCATGAGAAGATGCGCGGCGTGACGCCGCCGCACATCTATGATCTGAAGCCGCGCGAGGCTCTGTTCCACGGCGTGGCCGCGCTGCGCCTGACGCCGGTGGGCGGCGAGGGCGCGATCCATGGCCGCACGGGTCTGCTCGCGCATACCTACATGCTCGGCCCCAATGGCGATTCCAACGGCTGCGTCTCGTTCCGGGACTACAACAAGTTCCTGCAGGCCTATCGCAACGGTGAAGTGAAGCGCCTCATTGTGGTTGCCAAACTCGACTGATCGATATGACTGACGTGCCGCCCGTGACGGCGATGCGTGTTCAGTCATTATGAGCCGACCTTCGGATCGATCTTCCGTGCGCTGGCGACATCTGCTGCGCCGCCCGTAATGTCGCCCATTTCAAGCCGTGTCATGCCGCGCAGATAGAGCGCCTTGGCGTATTTCGGATTGATGCGCAGCGCCGCATTGAAATCGGCCATGGCGCGGTCGTTGTCGCCCTTGTCGGACCACACGCTGCCACGATTGGTCAGCGCCGCCACATAGGTCGGTGCGATGCGGATCGCCTCGTTGTAGTCGGCGATGGCGCGATCGTTGTCTCCCTTCAGGCTGAAGGCGAAGCCGCGGTTGAACACCGGGCAGGGGTCGTTCGGATTGATTCGGATCGCTTCGCCGAAATCGGCGATGGCGCGTGCATGATCGCCCTTCACGAGCCAGGCGCCGCCGCGATTGCTATAGGCGCCGCCTTCCTGCGGATTGAGACGGATCGCCATGTCGTAGTCGGCAATAGCGCGGTCGTTATCGTCCTTGGCGTACCAGGCGACACCGCGATTGACATAGGCATCGGTATTGTTGGGATCGAGACCGAGCGCCACGCTGAAGTCGCTGATGGCGCGGTCATTATCGCCGCGGGCGAGCCAGAGATTTCCGCGCATGAAATAGGCGCGGGCATAATCCGGGTTCAGGCGGATGGCTTCGTCGAAGGCAGCCATGGCAGGGCCGCTCTCGTGCCGTTCATTATATTCGAAGGCACGGTTGAAATGCAGCTCAGCAAGCTGGCGGCCGCGGTAATTGCCCGACGCGATGGCGCGGTCGCAGGCCGCGATCGCCAGGACGCCGGAGGCATCGGTACATTGCTCTGCATCGTCGGCGGCAGCTTGCGCGATCGGCATTGCTGCGCTCGCCAGCACGGCAGCGAACAGGACGCGGATGGCGCAACGGTTCAGGCTTGGAAAGTGGCGCATGGCTCGACCTCTCGCGTGTGACAGGCGTTGGTCACACCGCGAGGAGGAAGGGTTCAATGGTGGAACAGGCTACCGGAAATCGATGCTGCGGAGCACGATGCCCGGTGGCCTTCCCTCAAATTCGGAATTAGCGAATTTGCGTGCCGCGCAGGCCTCGATGCGATCACGCAGCCGGACGAACTGCTCCTCGCGTTGTTCGGGCTTGGTGCGTTTCGCCTTTTCAAGCTCGTCCATCGCACTGGTGCTGATCGCGCAGGTGACTTCGGTCGCGTCATTCATCATCGAGAACAGGACAACCATGCGATTATATTCGAAGCTTTGGAAAACACCGTGTGTAAGCGCCATCGTCGTCTTCCCGCGTTAGGCCTTGCGCTTCGGCACGACAGGGTTGAGTTCAGCGATCTTGCGCAAGCATTCGGCCTCGGTGGGATGTGGGCCCGTGACAAAGGTTCCGCTGATCTTGGTGCTGTACCAGCCGGACTCCACGCCGAGGCGGAGAGATTCTGCGACTTGAACGTGACGGTGCAAGAGGTTCTGCATGAGGATGCTTTCGGTTGAGCGCTGGCTGCTGCGGGATCGCTGCGACCTGCGTAATGATGGGATCAGTCGTTGGCGGCAAGCCGCGTGAAGTCGTCCAGCACGATCGCGATCAGATCGCGGTGCTGGGTATCCTGTGCGCTGAGCGATGCGCCGTAGAGATTGAGGACGTAGCGCGCCTTTGCTGCAGCCTCAGGCCATGTGGTGGCCGGCGTGGTCAGTAACTGCTCTTCGAGTGCCAGCTGCCGCTCACGCAGTGCTGCGGCATTGGATTCGACTTCGGCGAGACTGCGCCGGATATCGGTGGCTTTCTGTGCCGCCATGCCGCGGCGGCTATCCAGCTCGACGGGAGTGTCGGTCATGGTGCGCTCGCATCGATGCGCTGCACATCTGCCAGCTCAAGCGACCCAATGGAGATCATCTCCATGGAACTTGTATGGGGTGGTGCGCCGGGCACGATCATCATGGTCGCCGTGCGCCGATAGCTGGCGAAGGACAGTCCCTCGATCACCTCCTCATCGGTGATGACGTCATACGACCCTGCCGGGATCAAACGACCAAGGCCCTTCAACTGGAAAGGATGCTTGAAAGTAACGGTCTCACGGCGCGATCTCGTGGTCACGCGCGCATATCGCTGCTGAGATCCGGCATCCGTTCAGCGTGCGCCTATTCACAGACATTAGCCACCGATTTCTTTGAGCGATCCGGTGTTTCGTCGAATTTCGCTATGATTGTCTTGTTATTGGGCGTTTTGTCGCCATTTCGAGGATGTATCTGGCATCGATGACATTCTGGCCGACGCTCGCGCTGGGTTTTTCTCGCAAGATCGTGGCGCAATGTGCAACGCTTGCGATGTCTCGCTTTTGAAATCAACGATTTGCCGGGATGAGGTGTTTTGCATGAAGATCCGCGTTGGCTACGAGATGATCTATGATTTCCCGCAGCCGACGCCTGTCATGATCGTGATGGGCATGCACTTCACGCGTGCCTCCGACGTGGTGGTGCCGGACTATCTCACGATAAATCCCTCAGTTCCGATCACGCCGTATCGCGATGGCTTTGGCAACTGGTGCAGCCGCATTGTTGCGCCGACGGGCCGCATCACGTTCAAAGCCGACGGGATCGTCAACGATAGTGGCAAGCCGGATATCATCGTGCCGTCCGCTGTGCAGCACGCAGTGGAGGATCTGCCGGCCGAGACGATCGTCTATCTGCTCGGTAGCCGTTACTGCGAGACGGATCGGCTGTCGGACGTCGCCTGGCAGTTGTTCGAGAAGACTGTGCCGGGGTGGGCGCGCGTGCAGGCAATCTGCGATTTCGTGCATAACCATATCCAGTTCGGTTACGAGCACGCGCGCGCGACCAAGACCGCTTGGGACGCTTATAACGAGGGGAAGGGCGTCTGCCGCGACTATGCGCATCTGGCCATCACCTTCTGCCGCTGCATGAATATTCCAGCGCGCTACTGCACCGGCTATCTCGGTGACATCGGTATGCCGAAGCCATGGGCCGACGGCGATTTCGCCGGCTGGTTCGAAGCCTATATCGGCGGCCGCTGGTATACGTTTGACGCCCGCAACAACATCCCGCGCATCGGCCGCGTGTTGATCGCGCAGGGCCGCGATGCCGCGGATGTGCCGATCACGCAAACTTTTGGGCCGAACACGCTGGTGAGTTTCAAGGTGTGGACCGACGAGATCGAAGAAGACGCCCGGACTGCCAACTGACTCGCTTTGTCGGCTCTGTCGTTACACTCGCTTAAGCCCGCATTTTCAGCAACATGTGAGCGGTCAGGAAGGAACCGCGGGCGCCGCTGAGAATTTCACCTGTCATGACTTCATCAGGACAGGACCGATGGCAAACACTCTGACAAGCCTGACGACCGCCGTGGCATTGATTGCGGGTTCCAGCGCCGCGGCTTTGGGCAGCGGCACGGAGGCACAGCGCGAAGCCTGCACGCCCGATGCGTTTCGCCTCTGTACATCAGCAATGCCGGATGAGGGGCGGGTAGAAAATTGCTTGCGCAGCGCAGGACCGCGATTGAGCCGCGCTTGCTATGATGTGTTCTTTCCGCAGATCGAGCACGATCAGGCTCAGATGATGCGTGGGCAAGCTCCGTCACGCGAACGCATGAAGCCATCATCGGCGGATCGCATGCAGACACCGTCGATGCCGCCGGCCGCTGGTGATGATGATTGAGGCAAGGCGAGATCAGGCCTCGCATAACAAGCAAAGGCGGTGCTGATTGCACCGCCTTTGGCCTATGTCGGATAGACTGTTGAGCAGAGCGCGTGGGTTACCTGAATCCGCCGGTGACGTGCAGCGTTTCGCCGGTCACATAGGATGCAGCATCCGAAGCCAGGAATGCCACAACGGAGGCGATTTCCTCGACCTTGCCGATGCGGCCCATCGGCGTGACGGATTCGATCCACTTGCGCATGTCGCCTTCATGGAATCCGGCTGATACCACGCCCTCGGTCGCGATCATGCCGGGATTGACGGCGTTGACGCGGATCTTGCGCGGCGCAAGCTCCTTTGCCAGTACCGATGTGATCGCATCGACCGAGGCCTTGGTCGCGGTGTAGACCGCCGAGCCCGGTGGGGTGATCGTCGAGACGCCCGATGAGATGTTGACGATGCTGCCGCCATTGGCGTTGAAGTGTCTGGCCGCTTCCTGCGAGGCGAGCAGCAGCCCAAGCACGTTCAGATCGAAATGCCTGTGGAAGTGCTCCGGCGTAATGCTGTCGAGAGGGGCGAATTCGTAGACGCCCGCATTGTTGACGAGAACGTCGATCGGCCCGAACGCCTTGACGGTCTCGGCCACCACGGATTTGGCGCCGTCCGGCTCGGCGAGATTGCCGTGCACCGCGATGGCCCTGCCGCCCTTGGCTGTGATCTTCGCGACGACCTCGTCGGCGCCCTTCTTGCTGGATGCGTAATTGACGGCGACGGCAGCGCCCCCGGCAGCGAGCTGAATGGCGATTTCAGCGCCGATGCCCTTGGAGCCGCCGGTCACCAGCGCAACTTTGCCTTCGAATGTCTTGGTCATGGTCGTGGTCCCTCTTGGATGCTTCAATAGTTCGGAAGTATGGAACTATTGAACCAACGCAAGGGGGCGCCTATATCTTTTTTATGGCTCAGTTCGTTCACCCCGCGACCAAGGACATCACGCTGGCCGGCGTGCTCTCGGCGCTGGCTGATCCCATTCGGCTGCAGATCGTCCGGGGCTTGCTGCAGGAAAGCGGCTGCCTGTCCTGCACGGCGGCGTCGCCATGTCCGACCATTGCCAAGTCCACTTTGTCGAACCATTTTCGCGTGTTGCGCGAGGCCGGCCTGATCCAGACCAGCAAGAAGGGCGTCGAGCATCAAAACGCTGTGCGCGCGGCCGATATCGAAGCGCGGTTTCCCGGGCTGTTGATGGCGATCTTGCAGTCGTCGGTGGCGGAGGCGGGGGCGTAAGGTTGGCGCTAAAAGCACAACCTATGTCAACGAGTAGCCCGCATGAGCGAAGCGACATGCTGGCGAAAGGTGGTGACGCACGCGGGCGCGAAGCTGAAATGAGGCGCGAGGCCGGGGTCGCACCCAAACGACAGGAAGCCCGGCAGCGATGCCGGGCTTTTCGCTGTCGCGACGATAGGGGCGCAACAGAGTTCGAAGTCGTAGGGCGCAATAGCGCAGCGTATTGCGCAGCTCCGCGTGCTCGGCGGATCAGGCTTCGCTAATCCGCCCTACGGGCCTATCTCACCGTGATATTGAAAGCGCCGTTGCGCATTTGACCATTGGGATAGAATGCCTCGAGCCTGACGCTGTCCGATCCGGTGTAGCCGCGCTGCGAAACGTATTTGATGATGACGCCGGGGACGCGCCGCCAATTGCAGTCGCTCCGCGGATTGATGGGGCGGAAATACGGAAAGATCGACGCATTGCTGATGATCAGGCGTCCGTATTCGGGCTGCTGAGTCACCCGAATGAGGGGGCGTCCCGCATTGCTGCAGTCCGGATTGACCATCGCAATCTGACTAAGCTCGATCGTCGCACCACTCAATGCGACCCTTGAGGCTTGCGCCTGAGCCCCGGCGCAGGACAGAAGAAGGCTCATGGCGACGATAACAGCGCGGTGCATTCCCAATTTCCCGGCAGGAGCGGCTCGAATAATTCGGCGGTATCCTATTCGGGAACGGACTTTATGCAATTAGTAATTGTATCGGTCGCAGCAATAAGTGATGCGGAATCTCCGAGCGACTCGATGCAAACAAAAACCCCGGCATCGCTGCCGGGGTTCTGCATTCTGATAGTTGCTTGAAGCGTTGGACTTAGAAGTCCATGCCGCCCATGCCGCCGCCCGGAGGCATGCCGCCGCCGCCTGCGCCACCCTTCTTGGGCAGTTCGGCAACCATGGCTTCCGTGGTGATCAGCAGGCCGGCAACCGAAGCTGCGTTCTGGATCGCTGCACGGACAACCTTGGTCGGATCGATAATGCCCTTCTTGAGCATGTCGCCGTAGGTGCCGGTCTGCGAGTCGAAGCCGTAGCTGTAGGTCGCGGTCTCGAGGACCTTGCCGACGATGACCGAACCGTCTTCGCCTGCGTTGATGGCGATCTGGCGAGCCGGAGCCGACAGGGCCTTGCGGACGATCTCGACGCCGGTCTTCTGGTCGTCGTTCGCGGTCTTGATCTTCTTCAGCTGTTCCGAAGCGCGGAGCAGAGCGACGCCGCCGCCGGGGACGATGCCTTCTTCAACCGCAGCGCGGGTCGCATGCATCGCGTCATCAACGCGGTCCTTGCGCTCCTTCACTTCGACTTCGGTCGCGCCGCCGACGCGGATGACGGCAACGCCGCCAGCCAGCTTGGCGAGACGCTCCTGCAGCTTCTCACGGTCGTAGTCCGAAGTGGTTTCTTCGATCTGCGCCTTGATCTGCGCCACGCGTGCTTCGATGTCGGCCTTCTTGCCGGCGCCGTTCACGATGGTGGAGTTTTCCTTGTCGATCATCACCTTCTTGGCGCGGCCGAGCATGGCGAGCGTGACGTTCTCGAGCTTGATGCCGAGATCTTCCGAGATCGCCTGGCCGCCGGTCAGGATCGCGATGTCCTGCAGCATGGCCTTGCGGCGATCGCCGAAGCCCGGTGCCTTGACGGCAGCGACCTTGAGGCCGCCACGCAGGCGGTTGACGACGAGGGTGGCGAGAGCTTCGCCTTCGACGTCTTCTGCGACGATGACGAGCGGCTTGCCGGTCTGCACGACGGCTTCGAGCAGCGGCAGCATCTCGTTCAGCGAGGAGAGCTTCTTCTCGTTGATCAGGATGTAGGCGTCGTCGAATTCAACGCGCATCTTGTCGGCGTTGGTGACGAAGTAGGGCGAGATGTAGCCGCGGTCGAACTGCATGCCTTCGACGACGTCGAGTTCGGTTTCGAGCGACTTGGCTTCTTCAACCGTGATGACGCCCTCGTTGCCGACCTTCTTCATCGCATCTGCGAGGAACTTGCCGATTTCCGCGTCGCCGTTGGCCGAGATCGTGCCGACCTGGGCGATTTCGTCGTTCGAGGTGACCTTCTTGGAGTTCTTGACGAGGTCAGCAACCACGGCTTCCACAGCCAGGTCGATGCCGCGCTTCAGATCCATCGGGTTCATGCCGGCAGCAACCGACTTGGCGCCTTCACGGACGATCGCCTGGGCGAGCACGGTAGCAGTGGTGGTGCCGTCGCCGGCTGCGTCGGCCGACTTCGAGGCCACTTCGCGCACCATCTGGGCGCCCATGTTCTCGAACTTGTCGTCGAGCTCGATTTCCTTGGCGACGGTGACGCCGTCCTTGGTGATGCGGGGCGCGCCGAACGACTTGTCGATGACGACGTTGCGGCCCTTCGGACCGAGCGTCACCTTCACGGCGTTGGCGAGAATGTCGACGCCGCGCAGCATCTTGTCGCGGGCATCAACGCCGAATTTCACTTCTTTAGCTGACATGTTTTGCTTCCTTGAAAATCAGGATGGGTGGGGAAAAGGCGCTTAAGCGGCCTTCTTCTTGGCGGGAGCGGCACCTTCGAGGACGCCCATGATGTCGCTTTCCTTCATGATCAGCAGGTCCTGACCATCGATCTTGACCTCGGTGCCCGACCACTTGCCGAACAGCACGCGCTCGCCGACCTTCAGATCGATCGGGATCAGCTTGCCGGCTTCGTCGCGGCCGCCCGGGCCGACGGAGACGATCTCGCCCTGGGAGGGCTTCTCTTTGGCGCTATCCGGAATGATGATGCCGCCAGCGGACTTCTCTTCGGCGTCGATACGCTTGACCACAACGCGATCGTGAAGCGGACGGAATTTCATGCAGTCCTCCTAAGTTTCTGTAGATGCTTGAGAAATTTAAATTGGCAGTCTGAGCCAACAAGTGCCAGCGCAGCTGGTCCGGACATAGGCCGAACGTTCCCCACCGGCAAGGGTCTTTACCAAATATTTTGGCACTCAAATATGACGGGTGCCAGAATTGGTTAAGACCCTCCGATACCGGTTCTCGAATCCGTTAGCATCCACGGTAAGTGGCTGCTAACATTCGGCTTTCAACCCATTATTAAACTTTTAAGCTTGTGATGAGGACGTTGCTTGCGTCACATTTCATGCATCGTGTTGTCATGGGCGAAGTGGAAGCCGGTTCGCTGCAGTCAGCACGGTCACAGGAGAGCAGAGCGAAGTTCGACGTCAAACCGGAATCCACTTAGCCGAATGCGCTCTGTCCATGGAGGTTGAACATGGTCTCGAGAAATGCAGTTTCTGACGATTTCAGGAAGCAGGTGCTTGGCTACGGACTGACGACGGCGCAGATCCTCTACCGCATGCCCGATCACCCCTCGCTGCTGCAGACCTATGTCTGGCAGAACTACGATCTGTTTCCGAAGTTTCCCGCGCTGAAGGATTTCCTGGATTTCTGGCAGGAGAAGCTCGATGGCCCGCTCTTTGCGGTCACCGTCGCGCATTCGAAACTGATCAAGCCGGCCGAGCTTCGTGCCGTGGATGGCGTCTTCCGGTTGCACTAGTCCGCGCCTCTCAACGCGCCGGATGAATTGCCGCTGTGCTGAACTACAGCTAGGTTCCCGGACGCGCTGGCCGTTTGTTCGGCATTGCGCCGGGTGGGAAACACGACATGGCGAAGCTGAAGCGAACGTCAAAGAGCGCAGCGAAAGCGGCTGCGACGAAGAAGCCTGCGACACGGGCGGTAGCGAAAGCGGCAAAGAAGTTCGCGGTTGGCAAGCCGGCCAAGGCGAGTACAAAAGCTGTCGCCAAGGCCGCGGCGAAACCCGGCCCGCGCCGCAAGCAGCGCGTCGCGATCAGTCACTATCAGGAAGAAGCATTTCTCGGCGACGGCCTGCGCGCTTATGCGAAGTATCGCGATCTCGGCGTCGCCGCTGCGACCGGCGGCTTGGCGCACGCGCATGTCATCCGGCTGATCGGACCTTGCGATCCGAAAGAGGTCTCCAAGCTTCACTATCACGATGCCGAGTTTCAGCTGGTCTATGTGCTGAACGGCTGGGTGAAGGCTTATATGGAAGGCGAGGGCGAGATGACCATGCGTCAGGGGTCATGCTGGACCCAGCCGCCACGCATCAGGCATCTGATCCGCGATTACTCCGACAATTGCGAATTGCTGGAAGTGATCCTGCCGGCGGAATTCAAGACGGTGGAAGTCCGGTAGTTCGCGTGCGGAAATGCGACGCGTGCCTTGTTCGCGCGTCGCAGTGGCGTTGTATCAGCTATGCTGAGCCCGTCGCTGCCCTGGCCCTCAACGAGTATCTCATGACTGCATCCGTTCCGGTTTTCGACGGTCACAACGATGTGCTGCTGCGGCTGTACAAATCGCAATCGCACGATCCGGTATCCGACTTCCTGACCGGGGAAGCCGCCGGTCACATCGACCTGCCGAAGGCGAAGGCCGGCGCGTTCGTCGGCGGGCTGTTCGCGCTGTATTCGCCGGCGGCTCAGGCGTCATCGGGATTCATGGCGCAGATGACGGGCGGACGCTACGCCGTGCCGCTTCCCGAGCCGCTGACGATGGACGAGGCGCGCAATTCCGTCGTCGCCGAACTGGCCATCCTGCTGCAGCTCGAACGCGCTTCCGCAGGCGCGGTGGCGATCTGCACCACCACCGCCGAAATCCGGTCCGCCATTGAGCGCAAGGCGCTGGCCGTGGTGGTCCATCTGGAAGGCGCGGAGGCCATCGACGCCGAGCTCAGATTCCTCGACGTTCTCTATGCGGCGGGGTTGCGGTCGATCGGGCCGGTGTGGAGCCGGACCAACATCTTCGGCCATGGCGTGCCGTTTCACTTCCCGTCCGGGCCCGATCTCGGCGACGGTCTCACCGCGGCCGGCGAGCGGTTGATCGGCGCCTGCAATGACCTGAAGATTTTGGTCGACCTGTCGCACATCACCGAGAAGGGTTTTTGGGATGTGGCGCGGCTGTCGAAGGCGCCGCTGGTGGCAACCCATTCCAATGCCCATGCGCTGTGCCCGTCGCCGCGCAATCTCACCGACAAGCAGCTCGCCGCGATCCGCGACACCGGCGGCATGGTCGGCCTTAATTTCGCGACCTGCTTCCTGCGCCCCGACGGCAGCATGCGGCCCGACACCGGCATCGAGCTGATGGTGCAGCAGATCGACTATCTGCTGGAGAAGCTGGGCGAGGATCACGTCGGGCTGGGATCGGATTTCGACGGCGCGGTGGTGCCCGAGGCCATCGACTCCGCCGCGGGCCTGCAGGCGCTGTTCGTGGCCTTGCGCGACAAGGGCTATTCCGAGACGCTGCTCGGCAAGCTCGGCGCGGGCAACTGGCTCGATCTGCTGCAGCGGACGATCGGCTGACCGGCGCTGGCGGCGTGTCTCAGGTGAGCATGCCGACGATCGCGCCCATCAGGCAGGTCGTCAGCGTCCCCGAGACGATCGACTTCACACCGAGCGCGTTGATTTCGTTACGACGTTCCGGCGCCATGGTGCCCAGGCCTCCGATCATAATTCCGAGGCTGGCAAAATTTGCAAATCCGCACAGCGCATAAAGCATGATGAGGCGCGAGCGTGCATCCAGCGCATCGGGACCGAGCTTCGCCAGTTGAACATAGGCGATCAACTCGTTGAGGATCGTCTTGACGCCCATGAGCGAGCCCGCGGTCAGCGCCTGGTCCCACGGCAGGCCCATCAGCCAGCACACCGGTGCCATCACGTAACCCAGCATGCGCTGCACGGACAGCGTGTTGCCTCCCACGGTGGGCATCGTCATGAGGATCGCGTTCATGAGATACATCAGCGCCACGAAGACCAGCAGCAGGGCGATGATGTTGACGAGTAGTTCGATGCCTGCACTCGTGCCCTTGACGATCGCATCTATCGTGCTCGTGGCCGATGCGTCCGGATTGGCGAGCAATCCACCTGTACGACGATCCTCCGTCTCAGGCACCATGATCAGGCTGACAAGGATCGCAGCTGGCGCCGAGAGCACGGAAGCAATCACGAAATGCGCCGACGCATCAGGGATCAGCGGCGCCATGAAAGTGGCGTAGAGCACCAGCACGGTACCGGCGATCCCCGCCATGCCGCCCGTCATCACCAGAAACAGTTCGCTGCGCGTGAGCTGCGCGAGGTAAGGGCGAATAAACAACGGGGCCTCGACCATGCCCAGAAAGATGTTCGCGGCCGTTGACAGCCCGACCGCGCCGCCGATGCCGAGTGTGCGTTCGAGCAGCCACGCCATGCCGCGCACGATCGGCGGCAGGATACGCCAGTAGAATAACAGGCTGGTCAGCACGCTGATGACCAGCACCACAGGGAGTGCCTGCAGCGCGAGCACGAAATCCGCGCCGGGATTCTTGAGATCGAACGGTAGTGCGCCGCCGCCGAGATAACCGAACACGAAGGAGGTGCCGGCGCGCGACGCTGCGGCGATGGTGCTGACAGCATCGTTGATGCTGCTGAAGGCGCGCGTCACGACGGGAAGCTTCAGCAGGATCACGGCAGCGACGATCGTCAATGCGAGACCGATCGCGGCCTGTCTCAGCGACACCTTGCTGCGGTTTTCACCGAGCGCCCAGGCGATCCCCAAAAGTGCGATGACGCCGAACGCCGATTGTAGCTGAAGCATAAATCCCCCGAAGCCGCGGCGCGATGATGCCGCGGCTCCCCATGTCATGCAATCGCAATGCCGCTGAGGCGGGTTACGTTTTAGCCGCGTCCGACGAACGGCATCTTCGTCGCCATGACCGTCATGGTCAGCACATTGGCGTCGAGCGGCAGGCCGGCCATATAGGCGACAGCGTCGCCGACGGCTTTGGCGTCCATACGCGGCTCCTGCTTCGAGGTGCCGTCGGGTTGCAGCACGCCGGGGCCGTTGACCATGCGGTCGGTCATGGGGGTGGCGGCATTGCCGATATCGACTTGGCCGACGGCGATGTCATAGGCGCGGCCGTCGAGATTGCTGGCCTTGGTCAAGCCGGTGATGGCGTGTTTGGTCGACGTGTAGGCCGCGGAGAACGGGCGCGGCGCATGCGCCGAGATCGAGCCGTTATTGATGATGCGGCCGCCGCGGGGCGTTTGATCCTTCATGATGCGGAAGGCGTGCTGCGTGCACAGGAACGGCGCGGTGAGATTGGTGTTCACCACAGCCTGCCACTGTTCGAGGCCAAGGTCTTCGAACGGAATCGCGGGCGCGCCCATGCCGGCATTGTTGAACAGCACGTCGAGCCGGCCGAATTCCTGCATGATCCTGGCGAACAGCGTGGCGATGGAGGCGGGGTCGGCCATGTCGGCGCTCACGGGGAGGCTCTTGCCGCCATTGGCCGCGCCAAGCTTCTGGGTCTCTTGCAGCAGTTCGAGCCGGCGACCGGCGAGCACGACGGTGAAACCGGCATTCATCAGCGCGAGCGACGCGGCACGGCCGACGCCGGTGCCAGCCCCGGTCACGAGTGCGATTTTGTTGGTCATCTGTTTCGTCCCTGTTTTCTTTTTACGAGAGGTCTTTTTGAGTGAGGTCCCGGACCATGAAACGTGCGTTGTCGCCGTAGCTTTGCAGTTTCTGATCCAATTCGGAATCGCGCATGATGGTGAAATCGTGCCGTTGCCAAAAATGAACTGAATTGTTGACGGCAACAAGCGTCATGTTGGGCAGTTGCATCAGCCTGGCGCGTGCCGCCATCATATCGACGGCCACGGTCGCCGCGCCGGATCTGCGGGTTTCGGGCAGCAATGCGAGATCGTGAATGTAGAAGGTCGAGGGCGCTGCGGGCATTGTCAGCAGGCTGTTCAGCGACGGCGGCTCCCTGAATTGCCAGGGATGGCTGACGAGATAACCCTTGATCCCGTCCTGGGCCTCGAGCACGGCGCAACCGTTTGGATCGAGCGCCAGGCGGTTCGCGAACACGACCTCATCTTCGGGAAAATCGGGATGAACGGCATCGGCGATGGCGAGGACGGACGGCAGGTCTGCCTCCGTCATGATGCGCCATTTCATCGGAACTGCGGTCATTGCGGCCGCGCTCAATTGTCTTTCTTGTAGGGCGGGCGCGGAATGTTTTGATGGGCCGCGCGCAGTGCTGCCGACCAGCGCGAGCGCAGGTCGTGGAAATAGGGCTCGCCGGCTTCGATACGGTGATTGAGATCGGCGTCGCAGACATCGGTGCGCACCACCAGCACATCGATCGGCAGGCCGACGCCGATATTCGAGCGCATGGTCGAGTCCATCGAGATCAGGCCGGTCTTGAGCGCCTCATAGAGTTCGACGTCGTAATGCATTGCGCGGTCGAGCACCGGCTTGCCGTATTTGTGCTCTCCGATCTGCAGATAGGGCGTGTCCACCGTGCATTCGATGAAGTTGCCGGCCGGGTAGATCATGAACAGCCGCATCTTGGCGCCCTTGATCTGGCCGCCGAACAGGAACGAGACGTCGAAATTGATGTCCTCGGCCTCCAGCGCCTTGCCCTCGGTGGCGTTGACGTGCCGGATGGCGCGGCCGATGCGCTGCGCAGCCTGAAACATCGTGGGCGCGTTCAGCAGGGTCTCCAGCTCGCCGGTGGTCGGGTTCTCCAGCCCCTCGCTCAGGGTGGAGAGCACCGACTGGCTGATGGCCAGATTGCCCGCGGAGGCCACCGCCATGATGCGGTCGCCGGGCTGGTTGAAGATGTGCAGCTTGCGGAAGGTCGAGATGTTGTCGAGCCCGGCATTGGTGCGCGTGTCCGCGATCATCACCAGGCCGTCCTTGACGAGAATTCCGCAGCAATAGGTCATCGTCGGTCCCTTGGTCAGGGAAGCGTCTTACGCGGTGGGTATCGACCGGGCAACCTCGGAAAACCAGTTTGAGGTTGTTCAGGACTGGCTCTGCGACTGGCCGCGGCCATTGGCCTGATCGACCTTGACGGCGACGGTCAGGGTTTCCGTGCCGCCGCCATAGCGGGTGCCGCGGACGGGGGCTGCGCCGAGGTAATCCAGGCCGATGGCGACGCGGGCATGGGCGTCGGTGGTGCAGATGGCATTGGCGGGGTCGAAGCCGACCCAGCCGAGATCCGGCACATAGGCCTCGGCCCAGGCATGGCCGGCCTGCTGGTTGGTCTCGCCGTCGGCGCGCCAGAAATGGCCGGAGACGAAGCGGGCAGGAACGCCGGCCGACCGGGCACAGGCGATGAAGATATGCGCGTAATCCTGGCAGACGCCCCGCTTGCCGATGAAGGCCTCGCTGGCCGAAGTGCCGGTGCTGGTTGGATCGACGTCGAAGGTCATGTGCTCGTTGATGGCCATCATCAACGCGTGCAGGAAGCCGAGCACGTCAGTTTCCGCGCTTGGCGCAAGGTCCTTGGCGAAGGACTGCATCGCCGCGCTGGCGTCGGTCAGGTCGGTCTGGCGCAGGAAGAAGCTCGGCGGAAACCGCTCATCGGTGCCCTTCAGCACGCCCCCGGTGTCCTGGGTGTCGATCAGGCCTTCGACGGTGACCGTGAGGTCCGCGATGGGCCCGTGGGTCAGCACATGGGTGACATTGCCGAATGCATCCTCATGCAGATCGAGGCGCGAATCCGTGGAAACGTCGATCTGCCACTCGGCGACATACTGGCCGTCATGGCTGCCCGGGGTCATCCGCAGAATCTGGATCACGCCCGAAGCCGGCGGCTCGTAGCGATAGGTGGTCGAATGGGCGATACGCAGGCGCATGGCAACGTGTCCGAATCTGCAGATGAGCCGGGACGCTAGCTCAAATCAGGTATTGTTTGGCAATGATGTCGCCCAGACGGCTGTTATCTGCAATGAATTCCTGGATGAATTCATGCAACCCATGCTGGAAAATATCCTGCATGTTGCTGTGTTCGAGGCGGTTTCGGACGCCGCGGGCGTGGCGCTGCGCTGCGCCCTGACGGCCATAGGACACGCCGATCTGGTCGAGATTGCGGACGAGATTGCCGTAGCAGCTCGCCAGCGAGCGCGGCAGCGTGTCGTTGAGGATCAGCAGATCCGCGATCAGCCACGGCTTCAGCGTCTCGCGATAGACCCAGTGATAGGCCGTCAGCGCCGAGACCGAGCGCAGGATCGAAGTCCACTGATAGTAATCGAGCGGGCCGCCGACATGTTCATCCTCGGGCAGCAGCAGATGATATTTCACATCCAGAATGCGCGCAGTGTTGTCGGCGCGCTCCAGATGCAGCCCGAGCCGCGAGAACCAGTAGGCGTCGTTGCGCAGCATGGTGCGGTAGGCTGAGCCGTCGAAGCGCAGCGATGTCTCCTGCACAAAGCGCAAGAAATTCGCCAGCTGCTCGCGTGTCTTGGCACCGCCGCTCCAGGCGGATTGCAATTCCAGCCAAGCGCTGTTGATCGTGTCCCACATCTCGCCAGTCAGCGCGGTGCGGACCGAGCGCGAATTCAGCCGCGCCGCCTCGATGCAGTTGCGGATCGAGGAGGGATTGGCTGTCGAGAACGAGAGATATTCAACGACATTGGTCTCGTTGGCTTCCTCGTAGATCTCGTAAAAGGCCGCGCTGACGCCTGCGGTTAGTAGCGCCGAATCCCATTCGTTGGTCTGGCCGATATAGGTATTCGGCAGCGCGGTGACGCGCAGTGTCGCCTCGATCGTGCGCGCGAGATATTCGGCGCGTTCGACATAGCGGGCTAGCCAGTAAAGGTTCTCGGCGGTGCGCGACAGCATGCGGGGATGTTACTCTTTGAAAATTGGGTCGTCGGTCGAAGTCCGGTTGCCTATATCGAGAGTTATTCGTCCAGTATCCATGTATCCTTGGTGCCGCCGCCCTGGCTGGAATTCACCACCAGCGAGCCTTCCTTCAGCGCCACGCGGGTCAGGCCGCCTGCGACGATGGAGACGTTCTTGCTGCCGGTGAGCACGAAGGGGCGAAGATCGACGTGACGCGGCGCGAGGCCTGACTCGGTGCAGGTCGGGCAGGTCGACAGCGCCAGCGTCGGCTGGGCGATGAAGCCTTCCGGCTCGCGCTTCAGCTTGTCGCGGAACGCTTCGATGGTGGCCTTGGTCGCGGCAGGCCCGATCAGCATGCCGTAACCGCCGGAGCCGTGGACTTCCTTGACGACGAGTTCGCTTAAGTGATCGAGCACATAAGCAAGATCGCCCGCTTCGCGGCAGCGCCAGGTCGGCACATTCTTCAGGATCGGCTCTTCGCCGAGATAGAACTTCACCACTTCCGGCATGTAGCTGTAGATCGCCTTGTCATCGGCGATGCCGGTGCCGACTGCGTTGGCCAGCGTGACGTTGCCGGCCATATAGGCCGACATCAGGCCGGGGACGCCGAGCGCTGAATCCGGGCGGAAGGTGAGGGGATCGAGGAAATCGTCATCGACGCGGCGGTAGATCACGTCGACGCGTTTGAGGCCTTCGGTGGTGCGCATAAAGACTTCATCGTTCTTGACGATGAGGTCGCGGCCCTCGACCAGTTCGACGCCGAGCTTGTCGGCCAGGAACGAATGTTCGTAGTAGGCCGAGTTGTAGACGCCGGGCGTCATGAGCGCGACGGTTGGCTCCGTCGAGGCCGAGCGCGGTGCGACGGAGCGCAGGCAGGATAGCAATTCGTCCGGATACTTCTCGACCGGCGCGACGCGATGCCGCGCGAACAGGTCGGGGAACAGCCGCATCATGATCTCGCGGTTCTCCAGCATGTAGGAGACACCGGAAGGCGTGCGGGCATTGTCCTCGAGAACGAAGAATTCATCCGGATTGGTGCGGACAATATCGATCCCGGCGATGTGGACATAGACGTCGTGCGGGACGTCCTGGCCGTTCATCTCCGGACGGAACACCGGGTTCTGGAAGATCAGGTCATCGGGGATCAGGCCGGCGCGGAGAATTTCGCGGCCATGATAGATGTCCTTGAGGAACATGTTGATGGCGCGGGTGCGCTGCTTCAGGCCCTTTTCCAGCAGGGTCCATTCCTTGCCGGAAATGATCCGCGGAATGACGTCAAAGGGGATCAGCCGTTCGGTGGATTCGGAGTCGCCGTAAACCGCGAAGGTGATGCCGATCCGGCGGAACAGCAGCTCCGCTTCCTGGCGGCGATGCTCCAAAGCGTCCGGAGGCGTCTCCTTGAGCCAGCGGGAGAGTTCTTCATAGGCCGGGCGGAGTTCGCCTTGGGGCCCGTTCATTTCGTCGAACGCGACTGCCATGTACCCTGACTGTTGTTTCGAGGCCGTACGGAGATTGCACGACTGAAAGGGATGGTAGCAAGGGGCGGGCCAGCACGATATGCATTCAACAAGAGCAATTCGTATGAGATGCGTGTAAAGCTGCCTGAAAAAACGGCTGGACGCTGCTCGTTTCGGCAGCAAAACCCCGTGACATCAGGACTTTGCCTGCGCATGGTCCCGGGAATGGTGAGGAACGACAAATGACCGAGATTGTGACCGCGGGCATCCTGGTGATCGGCGACGAGATTCTGTCAGGTCGGACCAAGGACAAGAACATCGGATTCATTGCCGAGTATCTCACCAATATCGGTATCGATCTCAAGGAAGTCCGCGTCGTCTCCGATGATGAGCCGGACATCATCGCGGCACTCGATGCGCTGCGCAAACGTTACACCTACGTTTTTACCACTGGCGGCATCGGCCCCACCCACGATGACATTACAGCGGATGCGGTAGCCAAGGCGTTCGGCGTCAAGATCGATCATCATCCCGAAGTGGTCGCGCGCTTCCAGGAGCGTTTCGGCGCCGACCTGAACGAAGCTCGGCTGCGGATGGCACGCATCCCTGATGGCGCTGACCTGATCCAGAGCGCGACCATCCTGGCGCCCGGCTTCAAGATCGACAATGTGATCGTGATGGCCGGCGTGCCGACGATCATGCAGGCGATGATGGACATCGTGTCGCCGAAACTGAAATCTGGTTTGCGGATGCTATCCGATACGGTGAAGGCCAATGCGCGGGAGGGCGACGTCGGTGGTCCGCTGCGCGATATCGCGAAGGCGCATCCGGATACGATCATCGGCAGCTATCCGTTCATGGACGAACAGGGCAAGCCGAACACCAATCTGGTGGTGCGTTCGCGCGATCAGGATAAGCTCAATGCGGCAATGGAGGCCGTCAAGGCGATGTTGGCGACAATCAACGCGCCCAAGTGAAATTAAGAGTGAACTAACGAGTGGATCAACATAAGTCCGGCCGCCTGAGGGCGACCGATGTGAGGAGACGAACATGGCCGATCATCCGGAATTGAGTGCTGAGGAGCGCGCCGGCAAGGCATTCCCGGTGTCCTGGGATCAATTCCATCGCGATTGCCGCGCGCTGACCTGGCGGCTGAACAGCGCCGGTCCATTTCACGCGATCATCGCCATCACCCGCGGCGGGCTTGTGCCGGCAGCGATCGTGGCGCGCGAGCTCGGCGTCCGCGTCATCGATACGGTGTGCATCGCGAGCTATGAGCACAACAAGCGCGGTGAGTTGCAGGTACTGAAGGGGCTCTCGGCCGATGCGTTGAAACTCGGCGGCGGCGACGGCAAGGGCCTCTTGATCATCGACGACCTCGTCGATACCGGCAAGACGGCACGCATCGTCCGCGACATGCTGCCGAAAGCGCACTTTGCGACTGTCTATGCCAAGCCCATGGGCCGGCCGCTGGTGGATACGTACATCACCGAAGTGTCGCAGGACACATGGATATTCTTTCCATGGGATCTCGGCCTGTCGTTCCAGCCGCCGATGCGCGAAGGCGCAGGCTAGGGCACGAGCTCTTCAGCCGTCATTGCGAGGAGCACTTGCGACGAAGCAATCCAGTCTTGGCTTGTTGCTTCTGGATTGCTTCGCTGCGCTCGCAATGACGTGGAGAGGACAGGGATATGCCGCTGCAAAATCGTGTCACGCCGGCAGGCGATATTGTCGCGACACCGGAACGCGGAACGTTCACCGGCAATCGTGGCATCATCCATGATCCTTCGACCAAAACGCTCCTGAACAGGCGCTGGTCGAATCCGGCCTGGATCACTTGCGTCTGCGAGTTTCGCGGGCGTCGCCGCGATGTCATGGCGACACGCAGCTGGACCGAGCTGTTCTTCCTCGACGAGGCCACATCCTTCGCCGCCGGTCACCGCCCATGCTTCTATTGCCGCCGCGACGATGCCAACCGCTTTCGCGCGGCGTGGGAGGAGGGCAACGGCGTCACGCGTGTGCGGGCGACGGAGATCGATGGAGTGCTGCATCGTGAGCGGCTGGATAACAGGAAGAAGCGAGTGCATCCGCTGGATGGACCCGTCGAGGCATTGCCGGATGGGGCGATGGTGCAGGCGGGTGGTGAGAGCTATCTGATCGCGCAGGGGCGTGCGCTGCGATGGTCGTTTGCGGGCTATCGCGCGGCAGATGTCGAGCTCGTCGACGCGCATTTGCTGACGCCACCATCGACGCTGAATGCATTTCGCGCCGGCTATCGTCCGGTGCTGCATGTGAGTGCTGCCGCGGGAAACTAGAATTCGTCATGGCCGGGCTTGTCCCGGCCATCCACGTCTTTCCTTGTTTGGCGCTAAGACGTGGATGCCCGGCACAAGGCCGGGCATGACGGCGTTTGTTGCGGGGAACGGCTTACCCCAGCTTTTGCCTTGCGAGCTTCGCACCCGCACCCAGTGCGCGCAGCTTCGCTTCCGCGATATCGCGCTGCATCGGAGCCATGCCGCAATTGGTCGTCGGCACGATCTTGTCCTTCGGCACGTGCTTCATCACGGCCTCGATGGTGGCGACGACGTCTTCCGGCGTCTCGACCTCATCGCTGGCGACATCGATCACACCGGCCTGCACGATCTTGTTCTTGAGCAGTCCCAGTAATTCCAGCGGCACGCGCGAATTGCGGCATTCGATCGCGACCTGCTGGATCGGGCTGGCATCGATGGCCGGGAATATCTCTTCATACTGTCGCCACTCGCTGCCGAGGGTTTCCTTCCAGTCGGTATTGGCCTTGATGCCGTAGCCGTAGCAGATGTGAACGGCTGTCGCGCAAGTAAGGCCCTGCGCGGCGCGCTCGAGCGCCTTGACGCCCCAGTCGGCGGCTTCGTCCATGAAGACGTTGAAGGCCGGCTCGTCGAACTGGATCATGTCGACGCCGTCGGCTTGCAGCGCGAGCGCTTCCTGGTTCAGCAGTTCGGCGAAGGCAAAGGCCATCTTGACGCGGTCGCCGTAATAGCTGTCCGACAGGGTATCGATAATGGTCATTGGGCCGGGCAGCGTGAACTTGAACTTGTTCGTCGTATGCGCGCGGGCAGCCTGCGCCTCGAAGGCGTGCACGCGGCCCTTGAGCTGCAGCGGCGCGATCACCTGCGGCACCATCGCTTTGTAGCGGTCCTTGCGGATGCCCATCTCGACCTTGTGGGCGAAGTCGATGCCGTCGATCTTTTCCAGAAAGCCATGGACGAAATGCTGCCGCGCCTGCTCGCCTTCGGTGACGATGTCGACGCCGGCATCTTCCTGCACTTTCACCGCCAGCAGCGTCGCGTCGCGCTTGGCGCGCAGCAGTTCGTCGCCGGAGGAGCGCCAGGTTGGCCACAGCTTGTTCGGCTCGGCGAGCCATTCGGGCTTCGGCAGCGAGCCGGCGATGGTGGTTGGAAACAGCATTTGTTCGCTCCCCGGAAATTGTGTTTTGCGGAGGCCTATCTGCCACGTTCCTGACCCTCCGTATATGGGATTGGCGCATCCATAAGGGAGGGCTAGGATCGCCCAAAACGTATCGAGGACGCCGGGAAAATTACATGATCGACCTGCATTACGCACCGACGCCGAACGGCTGGAAAATCTCGATCATGCTGGAGGAATGCGGGCTGCCCTATACGGTGGTTCCGATGCAACTCGGTCGCGGCGACCAGCACCAGCCGGAATTTTTGAAACTCAGCCCCAACGGTCGCATGCCGGCCATCGTCGATCATGCACCTCCCGATGGCGGCGCGCCGGTGTCGATCTTCGAGAGCGGCGCAATCCTGATCTATCTCGCCGAGAAATCCGGCCGGTTCATGCCGACCGAGATACGCAAGCGTTTCGACGTCATGCAATGGCTGATGTGGCAGATGGGTGGGCTCGGCCCCATGCTCGGCCAGAACGGACATTTCCTGCTCTATGCGCCCGAGAAGATTCCCTATGCGATGGATCGCTATACCCGCGAAGCCAAGCGCCTGTACGGCGTACTCGATGCGCATCTCGGGGAAGACCACGATTACATCGCCGGCGACTACTCCATCGCCGATATGGCGTGCTTTCCGTGGATCATGACCCATAAGGCGCAGGGCCTGACGCTGGATGATTTCCCGAACGTGAAGCGCTGGTTTGCGCTGGTCCGCGCGCGGCCGCAGGTACAGGCGGGGCTTGCCGTCGGTAAGCAGGAAAAGAAGCCGATGGATGAGCAGGCGAGGAAGATCATGTTCGGTGTCGATGCGCCGGCGCATGCGCAGGCGCAGCAATAGAGCTCGTCATTCCGGGGCGCGCGCATGACGAAGAAAATAATAACAAAACGAGGAAACACCCATGATCGAATTCTTCTTCGACTGTTCCAGCCCCTGGACCTATCTCGCCTTCCACAACATCCAGCCACTGGCGAAGGAATTCGGCGAGGAAATCTCGTGGCGGCCCATTCTGGTCGGAGGCATCTTCAATTCGATCAATCCCAGCGTCTATGAATCGCGCAAGACGCCGGTGCCGGCCAAGGCGCGCTACATGAAGAAGGACCTTGGCGACTGGGCGCGCTCGGCGGGCTTGGCGATCAAGATGCCGCCGACGGTGTTTCCAGTGAACAGCGTCAAGGCGATGCGCGGCTGCATCTGGCTTGGAAACGATGCGATGGTGCCGTTCGCGCGCGCGGTGTTCGAAGCCTATTGGGGCGACGACAAGGATATCTCCAGGGATGACGTCCTGACCGAGATCTGCACGCGCACCGGCATCGATCCCGCGAAATTCTTCGCGGGCATCGGCGATCAGGCGATCAAGGACCAGCTCAAGGTCAACACTGATGATGTGATCGCACGGGGCGGCTTCGGCTCGCCGACCATCTATCTCGACAAGACCGACATGTATTTCGGCAATGACCGCCTGCCGCTGATCCGCGAGGCGCTGCAGCGTCGCCACGTTGGCGCTGGAAGCGCCGAGAGCGCAGCCTGATGCCGAAAGCGATTGTCTGCCGTGAGCTCGGAGCGCCGGAAGGCCTGCGCCTCGAACAATTCGAGTCAAAGGCGCTAAAGCCGGGGCAGGTCCGCGTTGGCGTGCGCGCTGCCGGAATCAATTTTCCGGATATCCTGATGGCGGCCGGCGAATATCAGCTCAAACCGGAGCTGCCGTTCACGCCGGGTATGGAAGCGGCGGGCGACGTCAGCGAAATCGCCAGCGATTTGCCCGGCATCGCGGTCGGGGATCGCGTCATCGTCAAGCTGCGTCATGGCGGCTATGCGGACGAAGTCGTGGTAACGCCGGCACAACTCACTCCACTGCCGTCGACATTCGACTACGCGGAAGGGGCGACGTTTCTTGCCGCCCACGGCACCGCGCATCACGCGCTGGTCGATCGCGGCCAGATCAAGCCGGGCGAAGTGCTGCTGGTGCATGGTGCCGGCGGCGGCGTGGGGTTGGCAGCGGTGGAGATTGGCAAGCTGCTGGGCGCCACCGTGATCGCTGCCGCGTCGTCAGAAGAGAAGCTCGTAGTGGCGCGTGAGCGCGGCGCGGATCACGGCGTGCTGTATGGCGCCGGACCGTTCAGGGATGTCGTCAAACGTCTCACGGACGGCAAGGGCGTCGATGTCGTGTTCGATCCGGTCGGCGGCGAGATATTCGAGCAGAGCCTGCGCTGCATCAATTGGGGCGCCCGCCTGCTGGTGATCGGCTTCACCGGCGGTATCGGCGTGGCGAAAACCAATCTCGTGCTCATCAAAGGCGCCAGCGTGCTCGGCGTCCGCGCCGGCGAGGCGGCGCGGCGCGATCCGAAGATCGGCGAAGCCCGCATCGCGCAGCTCCTCGCATGGGCGGAGGCAGGAAAGATCAGGCCAAATGTTTCGCATCGCCTGCCGCTGGCGGATGTCGCGGCTGCGATGCGGCTGCTAACGGAGCGCAGGGCGATCGGGCGTGTGGCGCTGACCATGGGCTGAGCGCTCAGCGCCGAAACTGGCCGTCCTTCAGGAAGGCGGTAGTCTGCATGATTGCTTCCCTGTTCCGGATCATCATCGCATGTGACGCGTGGATGACGAGGTGGTCGGTCATGCCTTCAAGTTTTGTGCGCGCGACGGTGACACGACCATCATTCGGGCCACGCAACATCAAGCGCGAAGCGATCGGATCGAGCGTGCGATCGCCGGCGATGATGCCGACCGGATAGTCAACTGGAGGAAGCATCGCCTCAGTTACGTCATCCCGCATCGTAACGAGTTGCTGCCCCGCCGGGCCGAAATACTGGCGATACGGCAGCCAGTTCTTGAACAGATCGGCGATTTCGCTGCCGCCATTCGGCGTACCCAGCATCACCACGCGGCCCAGACGTGATGGACGGTGGCGCGCCAGATAGACACGCGCCAGCAGGCCCCCCATCGAATGGCAGACGAAATGCGTGCAGCCTTCGTTGGCTTCGGCAAACGGCGCGATGGCGGGATGGATGTCATCGGCCAGTGCAGACAGCGTCTTGCGCCGGCTGGGATAGCCAATGTTCCGCGTGGCGAATCCTGCAGCTTCGACCGCCTGCTGCATCTTGATGAAAGATCGGAACGACCGGCTGATGCCGTGCAGGAAAATGACGCCCTCGCGTGGACGACAGGAGGGCGTCGAATTCATTCGTGATCCTACTTGTAGCCGCGCTCGTCCCACCACGGGAAATAGCTCGGCATATCCGTGCTGACCTTGTTCTTGAACTCGGCCGGGCGCTTTTCGAGAAAGGCCACGACGCCTTCCTTGACGTCCTCGGAGCGACCGCGCGCATAGATGCCGCGGCTGTCGATCTTGTGCGCTTCCATCGGATCGTCCGCGCCCATCATGCGCCACATCATCTGGCGGATCAGCGCGACGGAGACCGGCGCCGTCTTGTCGATGAAGGTCCTGGCCAGCGCGCGTGCGGTTGGCAGCAGATCGTCGGGCGGCACGACCTTGCTGACGAGGCGGCCGGCGAGGGCCTCCTGTGCCGGGAACACGCGACCGGAGTAGCACCATTCCAGCGCCTGCGAGATGCCGACGAGGCGCGGCAGGAACCAGCTCGACGCGGCTTCCGGCACGATGCCGCGTTGGGAGAACACGAAGCCGAAGCGTGCGGCTTCAGACGCGATGCGGATGTCCATCGCGAGCTGCATGGTGGCACCGATGCCAACGGCCGGGCCGTTCACCGCGGCGATGACCGGCTTGAGGCATTTGAAGATGCGCAGTGTCACCTGACCGCCGCCGTCGCGCACCATAGGATCGCTGTAATCGACATCGCCGCTGGCGAGACGCCTCACCGGGCCGCGCCGCGCGTCGCGATCGAAGGTGTCGGCGCCCGAGGAGAGATCCGCACCCGCGCAGAAGCCACGTCCGGCACCGGTCACGATGATCGCGCGCACATTGTCGTCCGCATCGGCTTTGTCGAAGGCGTCGATCAGCTCGGCCTGCATGGTGGCGTTATAGGCGTTGAGCTTTTCAGGGCGGTTCAGCGTGATGGTGAGAATCTGCTCGTCGACGCTGTAGAGGATGGTCTCATAGGCCATGATGGTTTCTTCCCTGTTTTTATTTTGGTTCACTGGTCATTCCGGGGTGCGCTACTTGGCGCGAACCCGGAATCCCGACGTGTTTTCATTACTACTGGATTCCGGGTTCGCGCGCGAAGACGCGCGCGCCCCGGAATGACGTGCTAGGTGCAGGATTGTAGGATGGGTAGGGCCCTTGCGAAACCCATCCTTCGCACACAAGCGTGACGGGTTTCGCTGCTCTCAACCCATCCTGCGGAATTATGCCGACAGCGTTGGCTGCCGCTTCTTACGCCGGCAGCCGGGTTTCGACGATGCGGGCGAACATGCTGGCGCCGATGGGCAGGATCTTGTCGTCGAGATAGTAGCCGGGATTGTGCACCGGCACCGAGCCTTCTTGGCCGACCCAGAAATAGGCGCCGGGCACGGCATGCAGCATGTCGGCGAAATCTTCGGAGCCCATTTTCGGCTTCGCGCGGGTGATCACATTGGCGTCGCCGACGATCGTGCGTGCAACGTCCTCGACGGCCTTGGAATGCTCTTCCTGATTGACCAGCACGCTGAAGCCGTCGCGGATATCGACCTTGATCTCGCAATCGAATGCCGTCGCCATGCCGGCAGCGAGCGCATGCATCCGCTCGCGGATCTGCATCCGGACCTTCTCGGAGAAACAGCGCACGGTGCCGCAGAGCTTCGCATCATCCGGGATGACGTTATAGGCCGAGCCGGAATGGATCTGGGTGATCGACAGCACCGCGGATTCGAACGGATTGACGTTGCGGCTGACGATCGACTGCATCGCCTGACCGAGCGACATCGCGATCACGACAGGATCCTTGGAGCGCTCCGGCATCGCGCCATGCGCGCCGTAGCCCCGGATGGTGATGTCGAAGAAATCAGCGGCGGCCATTGCAGGGCCCGGGAAGATGCCGACTTCGCCGTGATTCATGTCCGGTGCATTGTGCAGACCATAGATTTCATCGCAGGGAAACTGCTTGAACAGACCGTCCTTGATCATCGCGCGCGCACCGCCGAGGCCTTCTTCGGCGGGCTGGAAGATGAAATGCACGGTGCCGTCGAAATTGCGGGTCTCGGCGAGATAGCGAGCGGTGCCGAGCAGCATGGTGGTGTGGCCATCATGACCGCAGCCGTGAAAACGGCCCGGAATGGTGGAGCGCCAGGCGAGATTGGTGTTTTCTTCCATCGGCAGCGCGTCCATGTCGGCGCGCAGGCCGATGCGCTTGGTGCCCGAGCCTTTGCCCTTCAGCACGCCGACGACGCCGGTACCCCCTAAGCCGCGATGCACTTCGACACCCCAGGAGGTCAGCTTGTCGGCGACGATGCCGGAGGTGCGGACTTCCTCGAAGCCGATTTCCGGATGCGCGTGCAGGTCGCGGCGGATGGCGGTGAGTTCGTCGGCGAAGGCGTCGATACGTTCGAGTGTGGGCATGGGTCTATCCGTTCACGGCACGAGGGCAGGTGATGAGGTCTGGGGCGTAAATGGTTCGCCATTCGGCTTCAGCCGGATGCCCGGGCGCAAATGCTTCCAGGGCAGCACGGACGTATCCGCCGGCATCGCGCCGGGCGCGGCGCAGATCAGCAGCTTGCCGGCGATCGGCTCGAAGTCGGCGCGGAAATGCACCGAGCTCTTGTTGACGAGAATGTTCTGCTCAGTCGGCTCGATACCGACATAGCGATACATCGACTGGTCGGCGAGCTGGGCCTTGTGCGAGGAGATGACGACGCGGACGTCGTCGATACGCAGACAGGCCGAGAGGCCCATATCCATGTCGCGACCGCCATAATAGGGGCCGTTGGCGACGAACTTGCCGTCCGACAGTTTCTCGACCACGAACGTGTTCTCGTAAGGCGCATCGCCGGGGATGCCCGACTTGCCGCCGATGGAGAGTTTGACCGTAGCGCCTTCGCCGGCCTGATGGGCAGCCTTCGCTGCAGCGGGATCGTAGATCACGCCATGGGCGGCCTTGATCGCCTTGTTCTCCACCAGCGCGCGCAGCATGCCGGTGGTGTCGCTGTCGCCGCCGGCGCCGGGATTGTCCTGGGTGTCGGCGATAACGACCGGCTTGGTGAGGGTCTTCGCCAGCTCCATGGCATGCAGCACGCCTTCGTCCGGCCTGTAGATCTTGCCGTCGAAATCATCCTCGTGGCCCATCACCAGCTTGACGATGGTGTCCGCTGCAGCGTCGGCATCAGCCTGCGTCACGCCATAGGCGAACACGCTCGGGCAGCAATGCGGGAAATCGGCGGCAGGAAAGCCCGGGCAGAACGACAGCGTGGGGATCTGGTCATGTTCGAGCGCGGCCAGCTTCAGATAGATGCTCTTCGTCGGCTCGTCATTGGTGCATTGCCAGCTGATCGGAATCAGGAACGGCAACTGGCGGAATGCCTTGGCGAAGCGATTGCCGGCCAGCAGCAAGTCCATGTGGCGTGCGCAGGCGCGGCCGGTGTCGGCCATGTCCACATGGGGATAGGTGCGATAGGCGATCAGCGCGTCGGTATATTCGACCGTTTCCGGCGAGATATTGCCGTGCAGATCGAGGCTGACCACGAACGGAATATCCGGCCCGATCACCTCGCGTACGCGCCGCGCGATTTCGCCTTCGCCGTCGTCGAGATGTTCGGTGACCATGGCGCCGTGCAAATCGAGATAGACGGCGTCCAGCGGTAGCGCCGCTTTGATGCCGTCGATCATCTCGCCAACGATGCGCTCGAACGCGTCCCTGGTGACATGCGCCGAAGGGCTCGCGCCGCAGGCGATGGTCGGGATCAGTTCCCAGCCGCGTGTCTCGGCTTCCTCGATAAAGCCGGCGAGGCCGACATTGATGCCACGCATCACCTTGAGGACGTCGGCGCCATGCGTCATCGACGGCCAGCCGCCGCCGTGCACAAAGGCCTCATAGGTCGCCTTGGTCGGCGCAAACGTGTTCGTCTCGTGCAGAAAGCCGCCGACAGCGATACGGGTCATTCAGAATCCAGGGTCAGTTTCGGTATGGGCTCAGGCCGCCGGCACGGTGGTGCTGCCATCGACCGCGCGGAAGTTGGCGAAATCCCATCCTCGTCCGGGCGCCGCGTCAAGCAGCTGGCGCGTATAGGGCTGTTGCGGATTTGCGAGGACTTCCGCTGCCGGGCCCTGTTCCACCACCCGGCCATGCTGCATCACGGCAACATCATCGCAAATCTGGGCGGCGACGCGCAGATCGTGGGTGATGAACAGGATGGCGATGCCGAGCCGGGTCTGGATGTCATCGAGCAGCCGCAGCACCTGGGCCTGCACTGAGACGTCGAGGGCCGAGACGGCTTCGTCGGCCACCAGAACTTCCGGATCGAGGGCAAGCGCGCGCGCAATGGCGATGCGCTGGCGCTGGCCGCCGGAGAACTGGTGCGGATAGCGCGACACTGCGTCAGGTGGAAGACCGACCAGTTCGAGCAGTTCACGCGCCCTGGCCATTGCCACCGAATGTTTGGTGCCGAAATTGATCGGACCTTCGCAAATGGACTCGCCGATGGTGATGCGCGGATTGAGCGAACGATAGGGGTCCTGGAAGACGATCTGTATCTTCTTGCGGTGCGGCTGCAACGCGTGACGCGACAGGTCGGAGATTTCGCGTCCGGCGAGACGGATGCCGCCCGAGGTTGGATCGATCAGTCGGACGATACAGCGCGCCACGGTCGATTTGCCGGAGCCGCTTTCGCCGACGATGCCGAGCGTGCGGCCCTTGCGCAGTGTCAGCGTGACGTCCTGGGCTGCGTGGACCTCGCGTGGTTTCCCGAACATGGAACGCTCGCGATAGACCTTGCCGAGCTCATTCGCTTCGAGCACGACCGGATTGAAGCCCACTTCCTCGCGGGCCGCGCGGGGAATGAGGCTCGGCACCGACGACAGCAGGTTACGGGTATAGTCCTGCGTGGGCGCGCTCAGAATATCCTTCAATGCTCCGGTTTCCACCAGCCGTCCATGACGCATCACGGCGACGCGGTCGGCGATGTCGGCCACCACGCCCATGTCGTGAGTGATGAACAGCACGGCGGTGCCGTGATCCTTCTGAAGGTCGCGCATCAGCTTGAGAATCTGCGCCTGGGTGGTGACGTCGAGCGCTGTCGTTGGCTCATCGGCGATCAGCAGTTTTGGCTCCAGCACGAGCGCCATGGCGATCATGATGCGCTGGCGCTGGCCGCCCGACAGGCGGTGCGGATAGGACGCGAAGATGCGCTTCACATCGGGAAGCCGCACTTGCTCCATCATGTCGAGAATGCGCGCACGGCGGGCGCTGGCGCCGAGACTGGTGTGGGTGCGTAGTACTTCGTCGATCTGCTTGCCAACGGGGACGACCGGATTGAGCGCCGTCATCGGCTCCTGGAAGATCATCGCCATGGTGGTGGCGCGGAGCTCGCGCAGCCGCCGGTCGCTGGCCTGCAGCACATCTTCGCCGACCAATTTAATGCTGCCGCCGATGGCTTTGAGTGAATCTCGCGGCAGCAGGCCCATGGTGGAGAGCGAGGTCACCGACTTGCCGGAACCACTTTCGCCGACCACGCAGAGCGTTTCGCCCTGGCGCACCTGGAGAGAAATGCCGTCGATGATCTTCTTGCCGGTGCCGCTCTTGCCGACGCCGACGACGAGGTTTTCAATTTCCAGTGCGATGGGGCGGGTATTCACGGTGGGGTTCACTAGTTCACTCACTTGCCGGCCTCACGCTGTTTCATGCGGGGATCGAGCGCATCGCGGGCAGCGTCGCCGATCAGATTGACGGAGAGGATGGCAATCGAGAGCAGTAATCCCGGCCAGAAGATCAGCGATGGCTTGACCTGGAAGAAGGCGCGACCCTCGGCCATGATATTCCCCCAGGTCGGGGTTTCCGGGCTGATGCCGGCGCCGAGGAACGACAGGATCGCCTCGGTGAGAATGGCGGATGCGGCGATGAAGGTGCCCTGGACGATCAGCGGCGCCACCGTGTTGGGCATCAGATGCTTCAACATGATCTTCGGCATGCTGGAGCCGAGCGAGATCGCCGCCTCCACATAGGGCTCCTCACGCGCCGACAGCACCACGGAACGCACCAGTCGCGCGACACGGGGGATTTCCGGAATAGTGATCGCAATCAGCACCGTCGTCAGAGTGGCGCCTGACAGCGACACGACGGCGATGGCCAGCAGCACGCCGGGCATTGCCATCAGGCCGTCCATGACACGCATCATCACAGCGTCGGCCAATTTGAAAAAGCCCGAGAACAGGCCGATGAACAGGCCGATGACAATACTGGTGACGGCGGCGCCGAGGCCGATCAGCAGCGAGATGCGACCGCCATAGAGGATGCGCGCCAGCACGTCGCGGCCGTAAGCGTCGGTGCCGAGCAGATATTCCGAACTGGCCGGCTTCAGCCGCAAGGCGGGTGCCAGCAATTGCGGATCGTGCGACGTCAGCCACGGTGCGAAGATCGCCGACAGGATCACCAGCGTCAGGCAAATCGTCGCCAAGGCGATAATCGGCGTCGCGGTGAGAAAGCCGAGCGACGGACCGCTGCGGGAGGGGAGGGCCGGGTTGGGAAGGGATTCGATCGCCATCAGATACAGATTCCTAGTAACGAATTCTGGGATCGAGCAGTGCGTAGGCAAGGTCGATAAGCAAATTGACCCCGACATAAACGCCCGAGGTCAAAAGGATCATGGCCTGGATCACGGGAAAATCCCGCGCCAGCACGGCATCGACCGTCAAGCGACCGATGCCGGGCAGGTTGAACACGCTTTCGGTGACGACGACGCCGGAGATCAGCAGTGCGAAGCCGGTACCGATCACCGTGATGACCGGCACGGCGGCGTTACGCAGCGCGTGGCGGAACAGCACCCCGCTCTCGTTGATGCCCTTGGCGCGCGCGGTGCGGACATAGTCTTCGCCGAGCACTCCGAGCATCGCCGCGCGGGTCATGCGCGCGATTAGCGCGACATAGACAAAGGACAGCGCGACGGTCGGCAGCGTGATGCGCTCAAAGAACGGCCCGAATCCACGCGAGATGCTGCGGAAACCCTGCACCGGAAACCAGCGCAGTTCGATCGCGAACACCTGGACCAGCACGTAACCGATCACGAACACCGGCACGGAGAAGCCGATCACTGACAGCGCCATCACGAAACGGTCGATCCATGTGCCGTGTTTCCATGCGGCGATGACGCCGAGCGGGATCGCAACAAGGATCGAAACCAGCATCACGCTCAATGCAATGCTCAAAGAGGGCTCGATGCGCTGGTTGACCATCTGCAGCACAGGCACGTTGGAGATCAGCGAGGTGCCGAAGTCACCGTGCAGCAGCCGCCAGACCCAGCTGAAAAACTGCGTGTAGAGCGGTTCGTTGAGACCGAGCTGCGTCCTGATGCGGTCGAGCTGCTCGGCCGTCGCGTTATCGCCGGCGATGATCGCGGCAGGATCGCCGGGCGTCAGCCGAAGCAGCAGGAAGACAAACAGGGCCACCACACCCATAACGGGTATGGCCGCAAGAATCCGGCGAATGAGGTATCCGAGCATGGCGCTTTCCTAGTGGTGGTGTTGATCGAACGTAACTGGACCGCGTCGGTCAACCGGAAACGTCACGGGCTCGCTGCTCTTGGTCGTCATGGTCCGCGAGAAACACAGATTTTCGAGAAACAATGATTCACTGTCGCAACTTGCCTCAACCCGAAGTTCGCTAAACTTAAACGTAAAGGTAGCAAGTCCTGTGCCACCGCCCGATTTGCGCCATGCGATGCATGTGCAAACCGGGCGACGTTGCATCAATCGAGGGTTGCCAGCAATCCCGCCATCAGGCGGCCACGATCAACAAGGCTCTGCGCGACGATATATTCGTTGAGCGTGTGCATATCGGCGCCATGAACGCCGAGCCCGTCGAGGGTCGGGATGCCCATTGCGCCGGTAAAATTACCATCCGAACCGCCACCCTTGCTGCCGTGGGTCAGTTCGGGCAGGCCGAGGCGACCATTGATGGCCTTGGCTTTCTCGAACAGCGCCATGGTCGCCGCGTTCGGTTCCCACACCGGGCGGGTGACGCCGCGGGTGACGTTGAAGGTCACGTCATTCTCGGTACCTGAGAGAGCGAGCATGCGCTGGACGCCGGCATCGAGATCTTCCTGACGCTTGGCCATGCTCAGCGCTTCGCCGGTGCATGACGAGGCAACGCAGTTGACCCATTGTCCGCCATGCACGATGCCGACGCTGAACGTGCAGTCCGGTCCGGTCATCTCGTCGATCTGCACGATCTTCTTCGCCATTTCGCGAATCGCGGAGCGGCCGTTCGACAGCGTCGCGCCCGAATGGCTGGGCCGGCCGATGGTTTCGAGATTGAAGCGGGCGATCGCATAGCGGCCAGTGGTGACACCGTTGCCCGCACTACCGGGCTCCGGCACCAGCACGTATTTGTTCCGCGCGGCTTCAGCTTCGATGATGTCGCGGGTCGATGGCGTGCCGACTTCCTCATCGGGCGTGAACAGTACGGTGATGGGTAGCGGCGTCGTATAGGAGATACGTGCGAGCTGGCGGATGGCTTCCAGCGATAGATAATTACCGCCCTTCATGTCGCAGATCGCCGGGCCGTAGCAGCGCTCGCCATCGCGGCGCCACTTCAGTTTTTCGATGGTGCCAACCGGATGAACGGTATCCATGTGGCCCGCGATCAGGATACCGGGTTCGCCGAATTTCGGATGTGGAAAACGGGCGCGGATGCAGCCGCCGAATCCCTGACGTCCCGCGATGCGCTCGATGGTCGCACCCATGATTGCCATGTCGCGTGCAGCGAGGTCGAGCATGCCGTTGACCGCATTCGCGTCCCATGTGGGGCTCTCGCATTCGACCCAGACGCGCAGGCCCTGCAGCATATTCTCGAGATCAAACCGGAGTTCGGCGGGGTTCATCAAGTCATTCCTCTTGGATGAGAATTTCGTCACGGATGATCAAGGCGCTCCGTGCCTGCGCACATTGCGAGAATTTGTCGGCGAGAGTTCGCGCATGACTTAGCAGCAGCGCAATCGCCTTTGCAAATCGACGATGTGCATTGCAATGCATTCTACACCGTGTGGATGTATCGCGTGGACAACACGATTGACGCGCATCACGCTTGATGCCAAGTCATTGAAGCCTAAATGATAAAGGCAATACGCGAAGGCGCCTAAAATTCTATCGCGTTGCATAATCGATCATCGATCGATGGTCAGATTCCAGTCAGGAGAGATTGAGTGTCCTACATGTCACGTTGGCAGCATTCTGCGGCCTTCACGAAATTTGCGCTGCCGGGCCTGGCGGTCGCCGTTGCCCTCGCGCTGCCGGTGCTGTCGTCGCCCGCGCATGCTGCAGGTAAGACCATCACCGCAGTGATGCATTCCGATCTGCGTGTGATCGATCCCGGTATCACCACCGGTTATATCGTCCGCGACCACGGCTACATGGTTTACGACACGCTGCTCGGCATGAACTCGAAATACGAGATCAAGCCGCAGATGGCCGACTGGAAGGTCTCCGACGACAAGCTTGTCTATACATTTACCCTGCGCGACGGCCTGCTGTGGCATGATGGCAAGCCGGTCACCGCCGAAGACTGCGCCGCGTCGCTGCAGCGCTGGGGCCGCAATGACGGCATGGGCCAGAAGCTCATGGATTTCACCAAGAGCATCGAGGCGCCCGACGCCAAGACCATCGTGCTGACACTGAAGGAGCCCTACGGCCTCGTTCTGGATTCGATCGCCAAGCCATCGTCGCTGGTGCCGTTCATGATGCCGAAGCGTCTGGCTGAGACGCCAGCCGGCAAGGCGATTGCCGAGCAGGTCGGTTCGGGTCCTTTCAAGTTCGTGCTGGCTGAATTCCAGCCCGGCGTGAAGGCGGTCTACGAGAAATTCAAGGACTACAAGCCGCGCTCCGAGCCGACCGACTGGCAGGCCGGCGGCAAGGTGGTGAAGGTCGATCGCGTCGAATGGATCACCATGCCCGATGCACAGACCGCGGTGAATGCGCTGCAGTCGGGTGACATCGACTTCATGGAAAATGGTCCCTACGACCTGCTGCCGGTCCTGGCGAAGGATCCGGAGCTTAAGATCGAAGTGCTCAACCCTCTGGGCTTCCAGACCTTCGGCCGCATGAACTTCCTTAACCCGCCCTTCGACAATCCGAAGATTCGCCGTGCCGCGTTTTTGGCAATGAGCCAGAAGCCGGTGCTGGATGCGCTGGTCGGCGATTCCAAATACTACAAGGTCTGCGGTGCGGTGTTCGGTTGCGACACGCCGAATGCGACGGATGTCGGTTCGGAAAGCCTTGTGAAGGGCAATGGCGTCGAGGAAGCCAAGAAGCTGCTCGCCGAGGCCGGTTATGACGGCACGCCGGTGGTGATCATGGCGCCGACCGACGTGACCACGTTGAAGGCGCAGCCGATCGTTGCGGCGCAACTGCTCCGCAATGCCGGCTTCAAGGTCGAAGTGCAGGCCACCGATTGGCAGACGGTGCTCAGCCGTCGTCCGAGCCAGAAGCCCATCAAGGAAGGCGGCTGGAACATGTTCTTCTCGAACTGGGTCGGTGCCGACATTCTCAATCCCATCAGCAATGTCGCGACCTCCGGCCGCAGCAAGAGCAATGGCGGCTGGTTCGGCTGGAGCGAAGATGCCGAGCTGGAAATGCTGCGCGACAAATATGCGCGTGCGACCACGCCGGAAGAGCAGAAGAAGCTCGCCGCCGAGATCCAGAAGGAGATCTATGACAAGGTCATCTACATCCCGCTCGGCGAATACAAGGTGCCGAGCATCTGGCGCACCTCGCTGACCGGCGTCACCCAGGGCGCTGCCATTCCGATGTTCTGGAACATCGACAAGAAGGACTAACCGGCGCCGCTGTCGCGGTTCGTGTGAAGTAACAGAACGCCGGCCTGAGTGATCAGGCCGGCGTTCTTGTTTTTGCGAATGACCTCTCCACGAGCGATGCGTTCGATGGTCGCACCCATGATTGCCATGTCGCGTGCAGCGGGGTCGAGCATGCCGTTGACTGCGTGCGTGACTTGGCAGCAGCAGGCAATCTCCTTTGCAAATTGACGATGTGCATTGGAATGCATTCTGCAGCATGTGGATGTAGCGCGTGGAAAACGCGATTGACGCGCATCACGCTTGATGCAAGTCTTTGATGTCTAAAAGATAAAGCCAACGCGTGGTGGCGCCTAAATTTCTATCGCGTTGCACAAGCAATCATCGACCGATGGTCAGTTTCAAGTCAGGAGAGATCGAATGTCCTACATGTCACGTTGGCAGCGTTCTGCGGCCTTCACGAAATTGACGCTACCAGGTCTGGCGGTAGCCGTTGCGCTGGCGCTGCCGGTGCTGTCGTCGCCCGCGCATGCTGCCGGCAAGACCATCACCGCAGTGATGCACTCGGATCTGCGCGTGCTCGATCCGGGTATTACCACGGCCTATATCGTGCGCGATCACGGTTACATGGTTTACGACACGTTGCTGGCGATGGACGCAAACTTCAAAGTCCAGCCGCAGATGGCGGAGTACAAAGTCTCCGATGACAAGATGGTCTATACTTTCACGCTGCGCGACGGCCTGAAGTGGCACGACGGCAAGCCTGTCACTGCGGAAGATTGCGCCGCTTCGTTGCAGCGCTGGGGCCGCAATGACGGCATGGGCCAGAAGCTCATGGACTTCACCAAGAGCATCGAAGCCCCCGACGCCAAGACCATCGTGCTGACGCTCAAGGAGCCCTATGGCCTCGTGCTCGACTCGATCGCCAAGCCATCGTCGCTGGTGCCGTTCATGATGCCGAAGCGTCTCGCCGAGACGCCCGCCGGCAAGGCCATTCCGGAGCAGATCGGTTCGGGTCCGTTCAAGTTCGTGCAGGCTGAATTCCAGCCGGGCGTGAAGGCGGTCTATGAGAAGAACAAGGACTACGTGCCGCGCTCCGAGCCTGCGAGCTGGGCGGCCGGTGGCAAGGTCGTCAAGGTCGACCGCGTCGAATGGGTCACGATGCCCGATGCGCAGACCGCGGTGAACGCGCTGCAGTCCGGCGACATCGATTTCATGGAGAACGGTCCCTACGATCTGCTGCCGATTCTCGTCAAGGACAAGGACCTCAAGATCGAGGTTCTGAACGAGCTCGGTTACCAGACGTTGGGGCGTATGAACTTCCTGTTGCCTCCCTTCGACAACGTCAAGGTGCGCCGCGCGGCATTCCTCGCGATGAACCAGAAGCCGGTGCTCGATGCGCTGGTCGGTAATCCCGACTACATGAAGATCTGCGGTGCCATGTTCGGCTGCGGCACGCCGAATGACACCGACGTCGGTTCGGAAACCATGGTCAAGGGCAGCGGCATGGCGGAAGCCAAGAAGGCGCTGGCCGAATCCGGTTATGATGGCACGCCCGTGGTCATCATGGCGCCCACCGATGTGTCGTCGCTGAAGGCGCAGCCGATCGTTGCAGCGCAGCTTCTGCGCGATGCCGGCTTCAAGGTCGAAGTGCAGGCCACCGACTGGCAGACCGTGGTGACGCGCCGCGCCAGCCAGAAGCCCGTCAAGGAGGGCGGTTGGAACATGTTCTTCACCAATTGGGTCGCTGCTGATATTCTTAACCCGGTTTCCAACGTCTCGACGTCGGGCCGCGGCAAGAATGGCGGCTGGTTCGGATGGTTCGAGGACGCCAAGATCGAAGAACTGCGCGACAAGTATGCGCGCGCAGCGACGCCTGCGGAACAGAAGGCTGCCGCTGCGGAAGTCCAGGCCCGTGCGCTCGAGCAGGTCGCGTATCTGCCGCTTGGCGAATACCGGATCCCCAGCATATGGCGGAAGTCGCTGACCGGCGTGCTGCCGGGCGCCGCCACTCCGGTGTTCTGGAACATCGACAAGAAGGAGTAACCGGCGCCGCTGTGGCGGGCAGGTTTGAATAAGAGAGCGCCGGCCTGAGTGATCAGGCCGGCGTCTTTGTTTTGAGGCAGGCTTTGCCCGTCCTGCGGTGTTGCTATAAACAGATTTAAAGTTGCTCTCGCCCACGCCCGATCTGTTCGACATGCCTATGGGAACGAAGCGCAAAGCCCAGCCAGCAGCCGCTAGCAAGAAGAGATGGCCACATGACGTATGACGAGCGCGTTGAGCAGGCGATCATGGCCCATGACGTCGATGCGTTGATTGAATTTGCTTATGGTTATCCCTGCAAATGCACCACGCGCAGGGGCGAGCCGATGTGCGTCTGCAAAATGCAGGCACAGGCCTTGCGCAAGAAGGTCGCGCCGCGCGCGCTTTTCAGCGGAAGAATTGAACGCGTCTAGGAAACTCAGCGCTCGGGCGATGCCGCCGACACCACAAGCAGCACGTCGGCCTTGGGCTTGCCGATGCTGCGCACCCAGTGCGGCGTCTCGCCGGAAAAGTACAGGCAATCGCCTTTCTTCAGGACGATCTCTTCGTCCTCGATCTTGATCGCCATCTTGCCTGATATGACGAACAGGAATTCCTCGCCCGCATGCGATGCGCGCGGCGCGAATTTCAGCGGCGGCCGGATCAGGAACGGCTCCATCATCTTGCGTGTTCGTCCCGCCGCCAGCGCCAGCAGATCGACGCCGTCGTCCTGCATGGGCGTTTGCTGTTCGTCCTGCCGGAACAGCGTGTAGCGCGGGGCCGGCGTTGGGTTGGGGTCGAACAGATAGGTGACGTTGACATCGAGCGCCGCGGCGAGGCGCAGCAGCGCATTCACCGACGGCGTCTTCAGGCCGCGCTCGACGAGGGAGATATAGCCGCGCGTCAGCTCGCTCTGGGTGGCGAGCTGATCCAGTGTCAGTCCCTTGGTGGTGCGTAGCTGGCGCAGGTTGAAGCCAACCGCATTCTTGCTGACGTCGAGCAACGTCGATCTCCTCATGAGGTGCTCGTTCTTTTAGAGGGCGCGCGGCGATGGTGGAAGAGTCGTCTCGTTGATCTCTTTGAAAGAGCTCCAGAGCGATGCTGGAGTGTTTCTGCAGGAAAACATTGCTGCAGATATTTCCGGCACGGGCAAGGATAATTTAGGCAAAAGTGCCGGAGAACGCCGATTTTCAGCCTGCGTTATGTGCATCGGCTGCCTTTTGCCGATTTAGGCATCAGATGCCGATTTTCGTGACGTTGATTTCTGTCAGTAAACCTGTTGGATTTTGATGACGGGAATATGTCCTCAGAAAACGGCACGAAGGCAGATATATGATCAAGCGTTTGAAGCCCGGTAAGCGGCTCAGTATGGCCACTGTTCATGGTGGTCTCGTTTATCTCGCAGGACAAGTGCCGGACGATCTGTCTGTCGGCGTCGAAGCGCAGGCCGCCGAAGTGCTCGCCAAGATCGATGCACTGCTCGGCGAAGCCGGCACCGACAAGTCATCGATCCTGAGCGCCACGGTGTGGCTGCCCAACATCGCGGATTTCGCGGCTTTCAATACGGTCTGGGATGAGTGGGTGCCGGCAGGCGCATCGCCTGCACGCGCCTGTGTCGAAGCGCGGCTCGCCAATCCCTCGATCAGAGTCGAGATCGCAGCCATCGCTGCCATTCCTTAAGCATCGCCGACGCCTGCGCTGAGGCGACTGAAGCAACAGCGAAAGTTCACGAGAAGACCCGGACTGCGCCGCGAGATGTCGTGGCACGGAACGAGCCCACGCGCCTGAAACTGAACATGTCTTTTGAAGGAGTGAACATGACCGTCGCAGAAGAATTCAATACAGTCACCGCCACGGCGGAGAATCCCGACGATGCGGCCATGCGCAAGATCGTCTGGTCGAGCGTGATCGGCACCGCCGTCGAGTGGTATGACTTCCTGATCTACGGCGCAGCGACCGCGCTGGTGTTCAACAAGGTGTTCTTCGCGGCCGGCGATCCGGCGCTCGCGACCATTGCAGCCTTCGGCACCTATGCTGTCGGCTTCCTCGCGCGTCCGCTCGGCGCGGCGATCTTCGGTCACTATGGCGACCGTGTCGGCCGCAAGGCGATGCTGGCCATCACGATCATGGTGATGGGCCTCGGCACATTCGCCATCGGCCTGCTGCCGACCTACGCACAGATCGGCATCGCAGCGCCGATCCTGCTCATCGCTCTGCGCTTCCTGCAGGGCATCGGCCTTGGCGGCGAGTGGGGCGGCGCGGTGCTGATGGTGGTCGAGAATTGCCCCACGCATAAACGCGGCTTCCTCGGCAGCATGGTGCAGGTCGGCAATCCCGTCGGCAATCTTGCGGCCATCGGCATGTTCGCGCTGGTGTCGCAACTGCCTGAAGAAGACTTCATGAGCTATGGCTGGCGTATTCCGTTCCTGATATCGATCCTGCTGGTCGGCGTCGGCCTCTGGATCCGCATGAGCATGGAAGAGACCCCGGCGTTCCGCGCGCTGAAGGCGAAGAACGAAGTCGCCAAGATGCCGATCGTCGACATCTTCAAGTATCACCGTCGTCCGTTCTTCACGGCTGTCGGTCTGAAGATCTCGGAGATCGCCTATGCCAGCATCGCCGGCGTGTTCATCATGTCCTATGCGACGTCGAAGCTCGGCCTGTCGCGCGGGCTGGTGCTGAACGGCGCCTTCATCGCATCCTTTGTCGCGCTGTTCTCGATCCCGTTCTTTGGCTGGCTGTCGGACAAGGTCGGGCGCAAGGCGATGTTCTATGCGAGCTGCCTCTTTTGCGCGGCTTTCGCATTCCCGATGTTCTGGCTGCTCGATACCCGCGATCCGACCATCGTGATCCTCACCATCGTTGTCGCAATCTCCTTCGGCCAGATGGTGATGTTCGGCATCGGTGCGCCCTGGTATTCGGAACTGTTCACCGCGAAGCTGCGCTATAGCGGTGCATCGCTCGGCTTCCAGGTCGGAGCGGCTATCTCTGGCGGTCTCAGCCCGCTCATCGCAGCGTCGCTGATGACCTGGGTCGGTGCGACCTGGCCGGTCTCCGTGTTCCTGATCTTCTGCGCCTGCATCACCGCAATCGCGACATCCTTTGCGCCGGAAATGGCGAACAAGGAACTGACCTGAACGCAGTCTTCGTCATGCCCGGCGCATGCCGGGCATCCACGTCTTTGACCGCATGAAGACGTGGATGGCCGGGACATCCAGCGAAGCCGCGCTTCGCGCTTTGCCCGGCCATGACGGAGTGATGTGTCGCCCAAGCCTCTACAAGGACGAAAGCAATGCTCGATACCATTACTTCCGCATCCACTGCTCTGGTCCCGTCATGGACCGGCGTGGTGCGCTATCTTCACATCACGCCGCGCGCGTTCCTGCCGATGCGTGAAATGCCAGAACTCACACTGATTGCCGGCAAGGGCATCGAGGGCGATCGCTACATGATCGGCCGCGAGGAGGGGTTCTATTCGCACAAGCCCGAAGAGGGGCGTCAGGTGACGTTGTTCGAATACGAGACGCTGGTAGCCCTGAAGCGCGATCACAATATCGATCTCGGTCCCGAGGAGCATCGCCGCAATGTCACCGTATCCGGCGTGCCGCTGACGCATCTTGTTGGCCGTCAGTTCTGGCTCGGCGAGACGCTGCTGGAATCGACGCGGTTGTCGATCCCGTGCCGGCATATCGAGGAGATCACCGGCAAGGCGATCTTCGATCCGCTGATCAATCGCTCCGGCCTCAACTGCAGGATTCTGCAGGGTGGCACCGTGCGTGTCGGCGACGCCGTGCAGAACGTGCAATGAGCGCGGTGCCGATCACCAGGGTTAGGACCGTCGTCGACAAGATCGAGGACGGCGGCAAAGGTATCAAACTGTTCTCGCTGGTCGATCCCGATCACTGGGAGCTGCCGCCGTTCCGGCCGGGCGCACATATCGATCTGCATCTGCCCGGTGGATTGGTGCGGACTTATTCGCTCTGCAACGATCCGGCCGACGACAGGCGCTATGTCGTGGCAGTGAAGCGCGAGGCCGAAGGGCGGGGCGGTTCGATCGTACTGCATGACGCGGTCAAGGTCGGCGACACCATCGGCGTGACTCTGCCGCGCGGCGGGCTCGATCTGTCTGCGGATGTGACGCGTTTCACCTTTGTCGGTGGCGGCATCGGCGTGACGCCGTTCCTGTCGGCGGCGGCCTGGCTCAAGCGCATGGGCCGTTCGAAATTCACGCTCCACATGATTGCGCGGGGCGAGCCGCCATTGGCCGATCTGCTCGCGCCGCTGCGCAAGTCCGGTCATGTGGTGATTCACGACACGTCTGCGGGCGGGCGTCCAGATATCGCGGCACTGGTCGGCCGGCCACTGTCGGATGTCGCGCTTGCCTGCTGCGGTCCCGACGGCATGATCGACGACTTCGAACAGGCGTCACGCGACTGGCCCGCCGATCGCGTTCATATCGAGCGCTTCGTGCCGCCGCCGCTGCCGGTCGATCCTGACGCCAAGCCCTATGTGCTCGCGCTCGCAAAATCGAAGCGGGAAATCACCGTAGCCGCAGGACGGACCATGCTGTCGGCGCTGACAGATATCGGCATCGACGTGCCGGCATCCTGCTGCGGCGGCATCTGCGGCTCCTGCAAGGTGGACTGGCTGGAAGGGCAGCCGGTGCATCGCGACCGTGTGCTGTCGCCGGCGGAACGCGAACGCAGCCTGCTGGTCTGCGTGGCGGGTTCCGCTGGGGATCGTCTGGTTCTCGATCTCTGACGTTGTGATTTGAAGGTCAAACAGGCGGCAACGGTCATCCGTTGCCGCCTGTTTGCGTTCAATCGAGGGGCGTGACGTTCCGGTCAGCGAAACGCCCGCTTTGGATGGCTTACAAACATACCTTGATGGCTTAACTAATTTTTAGAAATTGCGCAAAGTGCGCAAAAAAGTGTTTGATGTCTGCGTAATTTGCGCATATCGGGCGGTGTGCGCAGGGGCTCCTGAGGGAAATTGCGCAGAATAATCAGTGATGCGCACGGCGCGGGAAGGAAATAACCATGCAGATTCCAATTAAGCGGGCGATTGAGAAGGTGCCGGGTGGCATGATGACCGTGCCGCTGCTGATCGGCGCGCTGTTCGCGACCTTTGCCCCCAACACCCCGAAATTCTTCGGCTCCTTCACCGGCGCGCTGTTCTCCGGCGGCGCTCTCAGCATTCTCGCCGTGTTCTACGTGTGCATGGGTGCGAGCATCGACTTCAAGGCGACGCCTTACATCGTGAAGAAGGGCGGCGCCCTGATGATCGTGAAGGTCGGTACCGCAATTATCTTGGGCCTGATCTTCGGCCGCTTCCTTGGTGAAGCGCCGGTCACCGCCGGCATCTTCGCAGGCGTCTCGACGCTGGCGATCGTCGCCGCCATGAACGACACCAATGGCGGTCTCTACATGGCGCTGATGGGCCAGTATGGCCGTCCGCGCGACGTGGGTGCCTACAGCATCATGACGCTGGAAAGCGGTCCGTTCCTCACCATGGTGACGCTCGGCGTTGCCGGTCTGTCGTCGTTCCAGTGGCCCGCGCTCGTCGGCGCAATCCTGCCGCTGGTGGCCGGCATGATCCTTGGTAATCTCGACCGCGAACTGCGCGACTTCCTCAGCAAGGCCGTGCCTGTGATGATCCCGTTCTTCGCCTTCGCGCTCGGCACCGGCCTGAACCTGACGCAGGTCTGGCAGGCAGGTCTGCTCGGCGTCGGCATGGGCGTTGCCGTCGTGATCGTGACCGGCATCCCGCTGTTCTTCGTTGACCGTCTCACCGGCGGCAACGGCGTTGCGGGTGTTGCTGCGGCGTCGACCGCCGGCAATGCGGCGGCTGTGCCTGCGATCGTCGCTGCGGCCAATCCGGCCTATGCGGCTGCTGCCGGCCCGGCGACCATCCTCATCGCGGCCTGCGTGGTCGTGACGGCGATCCTGACGCCGATCCTGACCTCGTGGGTTGCCGGCATCGTCGGCCGTGATGTCGAGCCGGAAGCGGAGGCGACGACGCCTGCGGCGCCAAGCGTCGCATCAGCCGCACCAGTGGCTGGGCACTAAGATGGCGGGACGCTGGCTGATCCTCGCTGATGATCTCACCGGTGCAGCGGACTGCGCCATCGCCTTCGGTCGCCGGGGCCTTGCGGCTGCCGTGACCTGGGGCGACGTCGCAAGCGCCGGGGATCGCCAGCATCCGGTTATCTCCTATGATGCAGCGAGCCGCGGCCTGACGGCCGAGGCCGCCGCGCGTCGCCACGCCGACGTGTTGCAACAGTTGATGGAACCGGATCGGCTCCTGTTCAAGAAGATCGACTCGACGCTGCGCGGACAGCCGGCCTCCGAGACGGCGGCTGCGCTCGCGCATCTCAAGGCACAGTCCGGTTCGGCCTTCGGCATCTTCGCGCCGGCCTTTCCGGCGACCAACCGCACCACGATCAATGGCCGCGTCGTCGTTGGCGGCCGTCCGCTTGAGGAAGCCGAGGTCTGGAAGCGCGATCACACCTACGACAATGCCGACATCGCTGACGTATTGGCATCGGCAGGCGTTCGCAGCGAGAAGGTGCTGCTCGCGACGATCCGCGGCGGCGATCTCAAGGCTCACCTGGCGCGCATCGCGTCCGAGGACAGCGTCGTTGCGATCTGCGATGCGGAGGCCGAGTACGATCTGCATCTGATCGCGGAAGCCAGTCTGAAGATTTCACCGGCGACAGTGTTCATCGGCAGCGCCGGGCTTGCACATGCGCTGGCTGCGCTCGATGACACCAGTGCCACCGAGAAGCTGGAAATTCCCACTAGCACATATGGCACGCTGATCGTGGTCGGCTCGCTCGCCGGCGCGTCGCGCTCCGCAGCGCGCAAGCTTGTCACCAGTGGCACCGTCACTCATCTGCCTGTCACACCTGAAGTCCTGCTTGGCGACAAGGCAGGGCAGGCGGCGTTGGCCGCTCGGGTGACCGAAGGCTTGATCGCAGGCGGCGATGTCCTGGTCGAGATCGTGATGGACGACAATCCGAAAATGTCGCTTGGCCCGCAGCTCGCGCAGAATCTCGCCGATGCGCTGATGCCGGTGGCGTCCAGCATCGGCGCCTTTGCAGCAACTGGCGGCGAGACTGCCGCAGCACTGCTGTCGCGCTTCGGTGTCAACGGAATCCGTCTGGCCGACGAGATCGAGCCCGGCGTCTCGCTGGGTCTTACGCTTGGCGCACTATCAGTTCCGATCGCCACCAAGGCCGGCGCCTTTGGCGACGAGAACAGCCTGATCAAAATTCGCGAACGTCTTCACACTGTCCGAACCCAAGGAAGCTTCACATGACCCGTCCGACCATTGCGATCACCATGGGCGATCCCGCAGGCATCGGCCCCGAAGTGATTATGAAGGCCTTCGCGCATCCGGAAATGCTCGCGATGTGCAATCCGCTGGTGATTGGCGATGCCAATCGCCTGCGCAAGGCCGGCGAGATCGTCGGCGCCAGGATCGGCGTTGACTCGCTCAGCGATGCAAAGGCTGCGAATTTTGCGTCGAAGAACGTCCAATGCGTTGACTTGAAGATCGTTCCCGACGATTTGCCGTTCGGGCAGAACTCCCCGATCGCAGGCGAGGCGGCTTACCGCTTCATCGAGAAGGCCGTCGAGATCGTTCAGGCCGGCATCGCCCAGGGTATCTGCACCGCACCGCTCTCCAAGGAAGCGCTGCATGCAGCCGGTCACAAATATCCCGGGCATACCGAACTGCTCGCACATCTGACCGGCACGCCTGAAGTGTCGATGATGCTGGTGTCGCCGAAGCTGCGCGTCATTCACGTGACGACGCATATCGGCCTGATCGATGCCATCAAGAAGATCGAGCCGGGCCTGGTCGAGCGCGTCATCACCCGCGGCCATGAAGTGCTGGTCAAGGCCGGCATCAAGAATCCAAAGATCGGCGTTTGCGCCATCAATCCGCATGCCGGCGAGAACGGCCTGTTCGGCTATGGCGAAGAAGCCGAGAAGATCACGCCCGCGGTCGAAGCCTGTCAGAAGAAGGGCTGGGACGTCCGCGGTCCGCTGCCCGCCGACACGCTGTTCTTCCTCGCCGGCCGCGGCGACTACGACATGGTGGTGGCGATGTATCACGATCAGGGCCATGGCCCGATCAAGGTGCTGGGTCTGGAATCCGGCGTGAACATCACGGTCGGACTTCCCGTCATCCGCACCTCGGTCGATCACGGCACCGCCTTCGACATCGCCGGCAAGGGCATTGCCGATGAGCGCAGCCTTCTCGAGGCCTTGCGGCAGGCGGTGGATCTCGCACCGGGATCCAAGGCGGCCTGACAATCTCCGTCATGCCCGGCCTTGTGCCGGGCATCCACGTCTTGTTACTTCGAAGACGTGGACGGCCGGGACGTCAAGCGAAGCTCGCTTCGCGCTGCCCGGCCATGACGAAACGCTGGTAAATACCAGCTTGATTGGCTGAGGTTCGATGTCGATGCGCAACAAGGAACGTCGCTCACGCCTGCTGGACGCGCTGAATGCCGGCGAGATCGATGTCGACGATCTCGCGCGGCGCTTCGGTGTGTCCGGGTCCACCGTGCGGCGCGACCTGCAGCATCTCTCGAAGAACAACGCGGTGCGCCGTACTTACGGCGGCGCGATTCTCACCGGCCATGTCGCAGAGACCACGCTCGACCAGCGTTTCGCGGTCCAGGGCAAGGAGAAGCAGGCCATCGCGCGGGCCGCGATAGACCTGATCGAGGACGGCGACACGCTGATCCTCGATGCCGGCTCGACGGTCGCCGCTTTCGGCAAGCTGCTGCTGCAGCGCCGCCTGCGCATCATCACCAACAATATCGCGCTGCTGCCGTTTCTCGCCAAGGCACCAAGCATCGAACTCGTAGTGCTTGGCGGCGCGCTGCGCTCGACCAGCATGAGCACTATGGGTCCATTGGCCACTGAAGGACTGCGCCGGCTCACGGCCGACCGCGCCATCATGAGCGCCGACGGCGTGGTCAGCGGCCGTGGCCTGTGCGAGGCCGACCTCGATCAGGTCGCCTTGAAATCGCTGATGATGCAGCAGGCCAAGGAGGTCATCGTGCTCGCCGACGCCGGCAAGCTTGGCCGCGCCGAACAGGACGCCTGGGCGCCGCTGCCGCCGCGCTGGACGCTGGTGACGGGCGCTGGCGCCTCGGCGGAGCAGCGCAAGCTGATGGAGCATGCAGGGGCGCATATCGTCGTGGCGGGGGCGTAGCGGGGCTTTATGCGTGTTCTGGCGCCAGGCGGATATGGGATCGACTTGCGGCGAAAACCGGCTAAGTAGGTGCCAGCGCGGACGTGGCGGAACTGGTAGACGCAAGGGACTTAAAATCCCTCGATGGCAACGTCGTGCGGGTTCGATTCCCGCCGTCCGCACCAGCCTTCAGGGGAACTTCGGCCTCAATCCGGCCACCGGCGGCTGCTTTACGCAACCTCAATACTGCCCGGCTAGAAAGTCCCGATGATCGTTTGTCCTTCCCGTTCCCGCCTGCCCACGCGTGCTGCTGCGATAGCGTCGCTGTTTGTCCTAGCCGGCTATCTTGGCGGTTGTGCGAGCATGGGCGATGGCATGGTGTCGGGCGCCTTTGTCGATCCTGCGAAATATGATCTCTATGATTGTCCGCAGCTTGAGGCCGAGCGCAAGACACTTGCGACGCGGACGGCCGAATTGCAGGGGCTGATCGATAAGGCGCAGACCGGCACGGGTGGAGCGGTGGTCAGCGAACTCGCCTATCGCAACGATTACATCTCGACGCGTGCGCAGGCCAAGCTGGCAGAAGAGAACTGGCAGAAGAGCAAGTGTGTGGCGAGTGCGCCGAAAGCGCCGGCGGCATCAGAACCCATTACGCCGCGCAAGCGGGCTGGCGCCCGCTCCTGAGCCTGTCAGGATCAGAGTTTCCAGTCATAGATCCAATCCTGCCGCGCCTGTAGACGCTCTGCACCGAGCGCGCGCATGGCGAGGTCGCGCGCCAGCGCCATGGGGCCACGCAGATGATAAATCTGGCCGGATTGTCGGGCGGCGCGCTGTATCAGGCCGACGCGTGGCTGGCGTAGCGCGGCGTAGCGCGCCAATGCGGGCGCGATCGCTGCGGCATCGTGGCCAGCGGCGGCAAGGCACTCCGCCAGCACCGCCGCATCCTCGATGGCCATGCCTGCGCCCTGCGCGGCGAAAGGCAGCATCGCATGGGCGGCATCACCCAGTAACGCCACGGATCCCTCGTGCCACATGCCGCCGTCCGGCAGTGTGAACAGCGGCCAGCGCCGCCAGTTCTCGACGCTCTCGATCATCGCGCGTGCATTGGCCGGCCAGCGCGACGCTGCAAAATGTCGCCTGATCTCGCTGGCGTCGCCGGTATCGCTGCTGCCGGGCTGCATCACCGCGCCGGGCATGATCGCGACCGTGTTGATCCGCTCGCCCGATGACACCGGATAGACAACGAGATGGGCCTTCGGCCCCATCCAGAGCTGGACGCCATGGGGGACCAGGTCGCTTTTCAGCCGGCTCGTTTCCAGTGTCCCGCGCCAGGCGATCAGGCCGGAGAATTGCGGTCGCGTTTCGGGAAACACCTGTCGCCTCACGGTCGACCATGCGCCGTCGGCGCCGATCAAGGCCAGCGCCGACTCGTCGTTGACGATGATACCGGCGGGCGCGGCGCGGAGGTTGTCCACGGGACAGCCGAGGCGCAGTTCGATGTCGGGATGCGCGGTGACCGCGCCGAGCAAGGCCGATTGCAGATCGGCCCGGTGCACCAGCCAGTAGGGCGCGTCATCGCTTGCGCTGCCGAGCGGCAGGCGGATCACCTCGCCGCCGCTGCGCGCGGTCATGATGCTCACACTGGCGGGCGTCGTGACATGGGGCGCAAGGCGCGGTTGCAGGCCGAGGCCGATCAGTATGCGGGTCGCATTGGGCGAGAGCTGCAGTCCTGCGCCGGCCTCTTCAAGCCGTCCGGTCTTCTCACAGATGATGACGCGAAAGCCCCGGGCGGCTAGCGCGAGTGCGGCCGTCAGTCCGCCGATGCCCGCACCAGCGATGACGATGGTGCGCGGCGCCGTCACGGCCGGAAATCAGGCAACCTTGTCTTTCACCACGCATTCCGGCGGACGTGACTGGCCGGCGCCGAGATCGGCGGCAAAGCGATACAGGGTCGAGCAATACGGGCAGATGATCTCGTTGTCATTGCCGAGATCGAGGAAGACATGCGGATGATCGAACGGCGGATTGGCACCCACGCACATGAATTCCTGCGAGCCGATCTCGATGATCGGAACGCCGGCGTCATTGTGAAAGTGCGGAACCACGTGGTCGGACATCTTCTCTACCTTTGCTCGCAACAGCCGCGGGCGTATGAGCCGGCGCGCCATTCAGTGCGGCGCACCATACTGGTCCGGAACCATGATTCCTAGACCACGCAGGGGTCATTCATCCGTACAAATTCGACACAATTCGGGTGTCTCCGAATAGCCCTTCTTTCGTCGGGGCAGTTGTGTCCACGATGTGACGCACCATTTCTAAAGAGGTGCAAGGATAGGGTTTTCCGCCATGTGGTTCCGGCTCGATACAGCTTTGACGGGGGTAGCGGTCTGCGCGACCGCTGGACTGCTGTTGCTGCCGCATGCGCGCGATGCCGGCGCCGTGCTGACCGCCCAGGATGACCCCGTTGCTCTGGCCGATGCGCAACTCAGCTCTGCATTACGGAAGGATCCCGCAGTGCTCGCCCGTAATATCGAGGAGGCGCTCGCGGCCAGGGATGCCGACCTCGCCAAAAGCTTTGCTGATGTTGCAGCTGCCAGAAATGTTCAACTGCCGGACGACCTCGCCAGGCGCGTGACCGAGGCGGTTGCGGACGAGAATTCCGCCTCCCATTTCGCCAGCCGCTTTGCCGCTGGCTTTGTCACCGGCACTGCCGATGATGTCGGCAGCCTGTCGGGCACCGTCGCCGGCGATCTCTTCGTGTTCGGCGATATCCGCGACGTGGTGCGCGAAGGCAAGCACATGGCGTTGGGTGAGGATACCGATCACCTGATCCTCGGCCTTGCCGTGGCCGGTCTTGCCGTGACCGCAGCGACCTATGTCAGCGTTGGCGGCGTCGCGCCGGTGCGCGCGGGCCTCACGCTGGTGAAGGATGCGCGCAAGGTCGGGCGGATCGGCGAGGGGCTCACCACCTGGGCGGCGCGCTCGGCGCGCGGCGTGGTGGACGGGCCGATGCTGCGCGCCGCCGTGGCCGATGCCTCCGTGCTGCGGCCGGGCCAGACCATCACCGCGGTGAAGGCTGCGTTCCGCACCGAGAAGGCCGGCGGGATCGTGCGTCTTGCCGGGGATGTTGGCCGCGTCGGCGAGAAGGCCGGCACGCGCGGCGCGCTCGATACGTTGCGTATCGCCCAGAGCCCCAAGGATGTTACGCGCGCAGCGCGTCTGGCCACGGTCAAGGGCGGCCAGACCCGCGCGATCATGAAGATGTTCGGCCGGGGCGCGCTGCTGCTGGCGGCTGGCGCGTTCAATCTTTCGATGTGGGTGTTCTGGGCATTGTTCGCGCTGCTTGGATTTGTCGTGTCGATCAAGGCAACCACCGAGCGCATCACGTGGTCGTGGCTGCAGCGCTCCAAGGCGAAGCGCGCGCGCCGGGAACTGGCGGTGCGTCAGGATGCGCTGCTGCAGGAGATCTCACGCAAGGACGCATTACTCAGGGACATGGCTCTCCGCCATCCCGCGCCGGCTCACTCACTGGCGCCGGTGCTCGTCCACGGGTAAACTGCGCGCTTCCCACCACCACCATTCATTCTCTCAATCACCCATCTCTCAATCGTAACGGAATTCTGGATGCCGAGCTTTCACAACGGCGCTGTCGAAATTGCTTATCTCGATGAAGGCGAGGGCGATCCGATCGTTCTCGTGCACGGCTTTGCATCGAGCAAGAACGTCAACTGGGTCTATCCGACCTGGGTGTCGGAATTGAAGAAGCACAATCGCCGCGTCATCGCGCTCGACAATCGCGGCCATGGCGATTCCAGCAAGCTCTACGATTCCGAACAATACAGCATTGGTGCGATGGCCGCTGACGTGCGCGCGCTGCTCGCGCATCTTGGCATCGGGCGCACCGACATGATGGGTTATTCGATGGGCGCGCGCATCACTGCCTATATCGCCTACAGCCATCCCGAATTGATCCGCAGCGCGATCTTCGGCGGTCTCGGCATCGGCCTCATCAAGGGCGGTGGTCCCGGCGAGAATGTCGCCCTCGCGCTCGAGGCGGACTCGCTCGACGACGTCACCGATCCCGTGGGCCGCACGTTCCGCGCTTTCGCCGATCAGACCCGTTCGGATCGCCGCGCGCTCGCAGCCTGTCTGCGCGGTTCGCGCCGGCTGATGACGAATGAGGAAGCCGCCGCCATCAAGGTGCCGCTGCTGATCGCGGTGGGAACGACGGACGAGATCAGCGGCTCCGCGCAGGAGTTGCAGAAGGTCATCGCCGGCTCTGAAGTGCTGGATATTCCGAACCGCGATCACATGCGGGCGGTCGGCGATCGCGTTTACAAGGAAGGCGTGCTGGATTTCCTGTCCCGCCGCCCGTGATGACAATTGGCGAGGGGCGCACCTTGTTTTGATCACACGAGCGCCCACTTCTGATGCACGCCCGGTTTGTGGGCGGACGGGGCTTCCACCGGAAATGCCTGCGCTTTCAACGTGTTGGCAGGTGATTGCCGGGTAAGCCACCGTTCACGATGGCAGGAGCCGTGTCGCGACAGCGATGCGCCTTGTGCTATAATCGACGCCGTATTCAGGAAATTGCGAGTCCGCCATGGCCGTGCAGAGCATCAATCCGCAGAACTCAAAACTCGCAACGCTGGATCCAATCTGGGATCGCATCCGTTCCGAGGCGGAAGACATCGTCCATCGCGAGCCTGAACTCGCATCCTTCATCTATTCGACCGTGCTGCATCACAACCGTCTGGAAGATTCGGTGGTGCACCGCGTTGCGGAACGTCTCGATCACGCAGCGCTGTCCGGCGACCTGATCCGCCAGACCTTCGACGAAGCGCTGCGCGACGAGCCGGATCTTGGCAATGCGTTCCGCGCCGACCTTGTCGCCGTGTTCGACCGCGATCCCGCCACCACGCGCTTCATCGATCCGCTGCTGTACTTCAAGGGCTTCCACGCCATCCAGGCGCATCGTCTTGCGCATTGGCTCCACAAAAAGGGCCGCAAGGACTTTGCGTGGTATCTGCAGAGCCGCTCGTCGGCCGCTTTCCAGACCGACATCAATCCCGCCGCCAAGATCGGCCGCGGAATCTTTCTCGATCACGCGACGGGCTTCGTTGTCGGCGAAACCGCGGTCATCGAGGACGATGTCTCGATCCTGCACGGCGTGACGCTGGGCGGCACCGGCAAGGAAAACGAGGACCGCCATCCGAAGATTCGCCACGGCGTGCTGATCGGCGCCGGCGCCAAGATTCTCGGCAATATCGAGGTCGGCCATTGCGCGCGCATTGCCGCGGGTTCCGTTGTCGTCAAGCCTGTGCCGCACAACGTCACTGTGGCGGGCGTGCCGGCGAAGATCGTTGGCGAAGCCGGCTGTTCGGAGCCGTCGCGCACCATGAACCAGATGCTGAACGCGATCGGGCTCTGATTTTCAGGGGCTGAGACTTCTGGGCTTGCGATTTGCAAGCGCTGATATTGCACGCGTTTTCGTTCACTTGTGGGATGGCGTGATTTTTCGAGAAACGGCCTAGCCGTGGACGCCATCTCGCATTAAAGCTTCTCTCCATCAGCTCAACAGACATCAACTGCATTGGAGACACCTGTGGACGTTCAGGAAGTCAGAAAGCTCGACGCCTATCTCAAGCGCGTGTTCGGCAACCAGAAGCTCCGCGTGGTGCCGCGCCCGAAGAAGGACGACTCCGCCGAAGTCTATATCGGCGAAGAATTTATCGGCGTGCTGTTCGTCGATGACGAAGACGATGATCGCTCGTTCCAGTTCCAGATGGCGATCCTGGAAGAAGACCTCGTCGATAACGGCTGAGGAGGCACCTTGCCCCGCTTGCCGGCGGCGAGATCAGCGCAAGCACTGCGTGGGTCGTCGCGCTTTGTGCACCACACGCTAGGCCGCGTTGTCCGGCGCGACCAGGCCGGCGGCGGTGGCAAGCCAGACTAGGTGTGCGTCGGTGCGCGCGCCGATCTTCGATTTGATCTGGTAGTGATAATTCTGCACGGTCTTGGTGCTCAGATTGAGCGACGTCGCGATCTGCTCCGTGGTCCAGCCTGACGCCACCAGCCGCAGGATTTCCGTTTCGCGCGGCCCGAGATCTTCCACCAGCGACCGTTCGTTGCCGAGCCGCTCGCTGGCGATTTCGCGCGCGATGTCTTCGCTCAATGCGCGTCCGCCGCGGGCGACGGTGGCGATGGCGCGCACCAGTTCGTGCGGCGCGCTGCTCTTTGTGATGTAGCCGCAGGCGCCAGCCTCGAACGCTTTCAGAGCGAATGCAGCGCTCGCATGCATGGTGAATACCAGCAGGCGCGCGGTGCGATCCCATTGCCGGATATGCCGGATCGCTTCCAGCCCGCCGGGGCCGGGCAGCGACAGATCCATGACCACCACGTCCGGGCGCTCTGCCTGATAGGCGCGATAGGCCGCAGCGGCATCCTCGGCCTCGGCGCTCACGCGAAAACCGACCTGCCGCTCCAGTAGCCGGCGATAGCCTTCGCGCACCACCGGATGGTCGTCGACGAGCAGGATGCTGACGGCGGTCATGCCGCCGCTTGTCGTGGCAGCAGCGGAATCACCGCGGCCACGCGGATACCGCGTGCCGCGGGGGCGATCGACAGGCTGCCGCCAAGCGCTGCGATGCGTTCGCGGATGCCGAGAATGCCGTGGCCGGAGGTGGTGTGAGCCTTCGTGACGTCGCCGCCGCCGTCATCCTCGACGCTGAGGGCGACGGCGTCGCGGACCTCTTCCCCATGGCTGACGCGGAGATGAACGTGCTGCGGCCGGCCGTGACGTGCGGCGTTGGTGAGGCACTCCTGCGCGATGCGGTAGATGTTGACGGCGGCTTCTGCGGGGACGGCAGTGAGATCGCCGGTTACGTCGAGATGAAACACCGCGCGCCGCGTCGTGCTGGCATTCCACTGCGCCACCAGTTGCACAAGGCTGGCCTGCAATCCCAGTTCCTCGAGGTCCTGTGAGCGCAGCCGCGCCAGCGCGCTGCGCAGCGTCGTCATCATCTGGCCGGTGATGCGGGCGACGGCGCGGGCATCGTCGGCCAGATCGGGACGGGACGGCGTGGCGCCGGTCTCGATGGCCGCGGCGAGCGCCGCGGTGGCGGTGAGGCACTGGCCGAACTCGTCGTGCAGATCGCGCGCCAGTGCGCGGCGTTCTTCTTCCTGTACCTGAAACAGTCGCTTGGTCAGCGCGACGCGTTCTGCGGTGGTGGCCGCGAGACGCCCGGCGAGATCGTTGACGGCGCGGGCGATATGGCTGAATTCGGTGGCGCCGAAAGCGGGCAGGCGATGGCGGTGGTCACCATGTTCGAGGCGGCGAAGGCCGCGTACGATGCTCCGGGCCGGCATCAGCGCATGGCCGATCAGGAGGATCGCGAGCAGACTGATGCCCAGCGCCATCGCCGCGGCGATGCTGACCATCACGGTCACCTGCCGCCATGCCTGACGCACGGCGGTGGCGGGGTCGACACGGGCTTGCACGGTGCCGGCATCGCGCTGCCGCACGGTAAGCGGCCGCGTCTCCGTGGCATGTGGCCCGAACAGCGCGCCGTAGAGACGGACGAACCATGACGGCGCCGGGCTGCCGATGTCTTCGGTCTGGCTGCACAGGTCGAACGGCGGCGCGCTGCCGAGCCGGAAGTCAATGCACACGCCTGGCGCGATCACCTTCATGGTGGCAATGGATTTCCAGTCCGGCAGCGGCAGCAATGCATCGCGGTAAGTGCCATCGCGCCACAGCAATTCGCGCCAGTACAGGTTCTGCAGGGTTGTCGCGACGCGGTCGGCGGAGGCGGCGGTGTCGGCCTCGATGGTGCGGTGCGCATCGACCAGAATCCATCCGATCGTACAGGCCAGACAGAGCAGCACCACGGCGACGAGACGAAGAACGAGATGTATCAGCAGGCGCATGATCGCATTCCCCGCGGTGAGACACTGATATTAAAGCGGCACGCACCGCGGTCTGGCAAGCGGTTCTGCATCGTTTGGGCAATTTGCCCGGTATGTCGCGGGTGCGATGCCCTTGGAGGCTCAGTCATACAGGCGGCAGATTGAAGCCAACCGCCGATCGTGATCGGTGAAACAACCAGCAGGAGGGACATGTGGTGAGCCGGCATCATCTCGATCCGGCGGATCGCGCGCCGCTGCTGCACTGGTTGATCTTTACCGGGCTCTGCCTGTTCGCCGCGGTTCTGCTCTGGCACTATGGCCTGGTGCGGCAGATGCTTGCCGTCGATCGCACCTATATCTCGTCGGTGATCGTACTGCTCTATTTCGGTGCGTCGCTGCATTGCCTGTGGCGCCTGATAGCAGTGTCGCGCGAAGCCGACGCGGCGCGGGGGGCAGCGGAGCTATTCGCGGAGGGCGGCCAACGCATCGTCGTGGCCGGCGACGGTGTCGCGATCGACGGCGTCGGTGCGTTACCAAAAGGCTTGATGGCGTCGCATATCCGCGACCTCGCCGTGAAGTCCGCACTGCAAAGCGGTCGGCAGCTCGACCAGACGCTGCTGCTGCGTCGTCTCGCCGGAAATTTGCGCGGCTCGAACGGCTTCGGCGGCTTTGCCGGTGACACGCTGATGAAACTCGGCCTGATCGGCACGATAGTTGGCTTCATCATGATGCTGGCGCCGATCGCTGGCCTCGACACCGGCAATCAGGGCGCCATCAAGGCCTCCATGAACCTGATGAGCGAGGGCATGGCGGTGGCGATGTATACCACGCTGGCGGGGCTGATCGGTTCGATCCTGATCCGCATCCAGTATTACATGCTGGAGGATGCGACCGCCAAACTGTTCGCCTTTGCCGTCGGCGTCATCGACGTCCACGCCGTGTCGCTGCTCGAACGTGAAGCGGAGCATGCGAAGTGATCGACGAGTTTGAATTCTCTGGCAAGGAAGCACCGTTCGATCCGCTCGGCGTCATGCTGTTCAAGGCGCTGCAGGTGATCGCCTTCCTGTTCTTCATCGCGCTGCTGGCGATCAAGACCAAAGACGACGAAGGCAAGGTCGATCCCAAGCTGGAATTCATGATCACGGTGAGCTGGCCCGACAAACACCCGGACGACATCGACATGTTCGTGCAGGATCCGCTCGGCAACATTGTATGGTACCGGCGGCGCGAGACCGGCTTCATGGTGCTCGACCGCGATGACCGCGGCGGCCTCAACGATTTCATCATGGTCAACGGCCAGAAGGTGCTCTCGCCGATCCGCCAGGAGATCGTCAGCCTGCGCGGCATCGTGGCCGGCGAGTACATCGTCAACATCTACCATTTCGCCGCGCTGACCGGACAGCCAGTGCCAGTGACGGTCAAGGTCGAGAAGCTGAATCCGAAAGTACAGGTGGTGCACTACGACACCGTCAATGTCGATCATGGCGGCGCCGAGACCACCGCGGTGCGCTTCATCATGGACAAGACCGGCAACGTTACCGAGGTCAATCACGACCAGACATCGCTCGTGCAGATGCTGAACAAGCGGTACAGGGAGCGCAAGGCCGGATGAAGCGATGAGCCTGCAAACCAGCATTATCGGTCTGTCGCTCGGCTACGTGCTGCTCGGCCTGTTGCTGTTGCTGGCGGTGGTGCGGACGCGGCTGCCGTGGCCGGTGAAGGCCGCCGCGGTGGCGGTGACTTCGGCGTTTTACGTGCTGGTGTTCTTCCGCACCCAGGGCCTGCTCGGCTGGTCGGCGGACGATCCGCTGCCGCCGAACTTCCAGTTGTTGTGGGTGCGCAGCGTCGAGCCCAACATCGCCCAGGGCGAGCCCGGTGCCATCCACATGTGGGTCGAGGCCCTCGACGACGACAATCTGCCGAGCGGGGCGCCGCGGGCCTATCGGCGGCCTTACTCCACTGCGCTGGCGCGCAAGGCCGAGCGTGCGCGCACTGAGATCGCCGCGGGTCATCCGCAAGGCGGGCGTGCCGCGCAATTCGGATCCGGCGAGGGCGAGTTGCCACCTGGTGGCCCGCCAGGTGCGCTGTTCGCCAGCGGGGAGCCGGGCGGCGATCCGTCCGGCGGTGGTCTGCTGGACCCCGCTTTCATGCGCGGCGACTCCCAGTCCATCACATTCGCCCCGCTGCCCGTGCCCGTCCTGCCTGCCAAAGATGTGCCGTAGCGGCGATGGCCGGTGCGAACGTTAGCTCCGCTTGGGGTGGCGGGGAATGACAGTTTGGGGCGGTGATGCAGCCATCAAACATTTTTTCCTATCCTCCGTTGACAGTATCCCTATCAGGTTTATATTCCCCTCCGTCCTGCCCCACCGAGAGGGGCGATCGCGATCGTCACGTTCGCGGGGTGGGATGCGGTGGACGCCGGAGATGCGGCGTTACGCGGTTCACGGGGGACGTCTGTCTTCGGGCAGGACGGATCTGCGCCAGCACTGCCACTGGCAAGGAGACGGCCGACCTTGGGATGGACAGACCCCTGGACAGTGTGACGGACGACCAAATCGAAACGCGTTCGGCCAAGTGCTTTGCGGCTACCCTGTCCCTCCGCCCTGGGACATTAATTTTGGTGATGGGACCGTTCGCCATGGCAGATGTGCAGGCAACCGAAAAAACACCGCATGCGGAACGTCGGGCACTTGCTCGGCGCCTCCGAAAGTCCTGATGCACACTAACCTGCGGAAGACCGCATTCGCATCAGGCCCACGGGTGCAACGGGCACCCGGCGTTCCGCACGCCCTCTCACAAGGGGGCAGGAATGCAAGCGACGACGGCGCCCCCGCGCCGCAAACAATGGGGGTGATGACGCATGTCTGAAGAGCAGTGGCTGTTTGACAGTTGAATCTGTGATGGCGCGATGAAGGCGCCGCCCCCACAGGTGTCATCCCCGGGCTTGACCCGGGGATCCAGCCTGGCCTGCACACCGTCGCACAAGACAAGGTGGATGGCCGGGTCAAGCCCGGCCATGACGTGGGGAGAGGCCTGGGATTATTGCGAAGCTCGCTTCGCGCTATCCGGCCGATGACGACGGAGAGGGTTAAGCAAGATCGTGGGATGGAGTGAGCGCAGGCGCATCGCGCTGACGCTCACCCCAGCCTACGATCAACGCAATCACGACGAGGGCGTTTACCGCAGCCCGCTGAGCTGCGTCGTCAGTCGATCCATCGCATTGCCGACATCGCGCCATTGCGCGAGCCAGCTACGCGGAAAGCGGAAGATGAGATCGGCGCCGCCGATGCGGCGTTCGCTCATGCACATGCCTTCCGTGGCACCGTCGCGCGTGCAGCGCGCCACCAGCGCTGGCGTCGTGCCGAGAAACAGATCTTCATTGCTGTAGGGCGAGTTGTCGCGGAATGGCTGCGTGGTCAGCCCGTCTTCGCTTGATGTCGCACGGTCGATATAGCGCGGATAGATCGTGCGCAGGCGGGTGTCCGGCGAGGTCGCATCGTGATGCGCCGAGATCGAGACGAAGATGCGATCGATCGGCTGCGCGTTCTCATCGAAATTCTCGACGCTGACATGCCTCGGCAGGTTGCTCGCTTCCAGCGATGGATAGACATAGCTCAGATCGACGCGTTCCTGCGGCCCTGAATGTTTCTGCACCTTGCGGCGAAACGCATGGGTCGGGACATTGAACAGCGTGGCGCCCACGCTCACCGGAATGCGGTCGGGATCGCCGGGCTTCTGGCTCTGCCAGGTCGGCCACAACAGATATGCCACCACTGCGATAGCGGGGGCTGCAAGTGCTGCACCGACCAGCATCGGTACGACGTGGTTGCGGCGATGGCGGCGCCGCGGCCGCGTCGTCGGGTGGGTCGGAAACAGCAGAGACATGCGCACGCTAAATTGGAACTGGGACGGTGTACCGGGTGGGCGAATCAACCGCGAATATGCCAGCCGATGGTTAACGGCCTCGCGCACCTCGCCGCAGGCGGTATCCGGGAGCCATGCACCGCGCGCGGTTCCCGACCGTGCCGTTAACCCTTTATTAACGTTATGCTGGCGGGGAGCTTCGCATTTTGCGATGCAGGGCGGTGTTTGTATGTGCCGTGAAAGAGCTTCGATGTCCCCCGATGCGTTGAATTCATTCTTCCAGCTATGCATTGGCTTCGCGCTCGCAGGCGCCATTGCAAGCGCCTATCAGGCTTTTGCCAAACGTCCCCCGAGCTTCAGCCTGCTCCAGCAGGGGCCGTCCCCTGAAGCCTTCGCAGCCGTGCCGCTGCTGGTCTTCACGGCGCCCTTCATCATCATGCGCAACACCCTGCGCAACGGCGCGGCCGAGCAGCATCGCATTCAGTTCGTGATGATCGCGACGGTGCTGTCGGGCATCTGGAGCCTGATGTCGGGCACCTTCATTGTGATGACCCTGGAAGCGCTGGGCATACTGGCCTAGGCACAAGAATCCATGGCAGTGTCTCTCGCAAAGGGAGACCACTCAATCATGGCAATCTACGAACTCGACGGGCAGGGACCGGATCTTCCGGCTAGCGGAAATTACTTTATCGCCGACACGGCCGATGTGATCGGCAAGATTCGTTTGCTGGAGCAGGCGAGTGTCTGGTTCGGCGCGGTGCTGCGCGGCGACAACGAATGGATCGAGATCGGTGAAGGCTCCAATGTGCAGGACAACTGCACGTGCCATACCGACAAGGGCTTTCCCCTGACCATCGGCAAGAACTGCACCGTCGGTCACAACGTCATCCTGCACGGCTGCACGATTGAAGACGGTGCGCTGATCGGCATGGGCTCGATCGTGATGAACGGCGCGAAGATCGGCAAGAACAGCATCGTGGGCGCCGGCTCGGTGATCACCGAGGGCAAGGAATTTCCGGAGAATTCGCTGATCATCGGATCGCCGGCGCGCGTCATTCGCACGCTGTCGCCGGAGCAGGTGACGGCGATGGGCAGCGCCGCGCGATTCTATGCGGCGAACGGCCCGCGCTTCCAGAAAGGTCTCAAGAAGATCGGCTAGAGCGTTTTCGAGCGAAGCGGGCACCGGGTCGCATCAAGAAAACGCGTCTCAACAAAAAGCCAGAGCCTCGGTTCTGATTTTATCAGATCCGAAAAGGCTCTGGTTGTGATCGTGCTGAGCGCGATCACGTCCCTTCGGACTCATTGGCTTCTGTTTCGCCGGCCACGCGCTCGTGGCCGGCGCTCCATAGCGAATGCTCCTCGGTGCCGTCCTGATAGGGATTGGCCTCGGCAGGAATGCCCTCGCTGGCGGCGCGTTCGCCTTCCTCAAATGGATCTTTTTGCGGATCGTTTGGCATGGGCCTTCTTCCTTGCTGGACGTGACGAGGCGGGGCGCATCGCAGTGTTGCGGCTTGATGCGGATGATGGACCGGTGGCTTTCACGCTCTTGCGGAGCGCATCCTTGAGATCGATCGGAACGCCGTGCTTCTTCAGGAGGTCGGCGAAAGCTTCATCGGCAAGTTCTTGCGTCGTTGCCATCCGATCGCGACCGAGCTGGGTCAGCTTGTCGAGGGTCTCGTCATCGAAGTCGATCAGCTTGCGCATGACATCTGCTAACTGAGGCCCGGCTCGCGCCAGCGCGATCGCTTGCGCGTCGGGTCGAATACTTTCTCCTGACGGCGATGCAGTGCCTGTGCAACGCCGAGCCGCGCGAAACTGACAGGGCCACCGTAGTCAGCCGCCTCGATCAGGCAATGCATCGCGGTTTGCCACTCCTTTGCATCGTGTTCAGATGGTGACAGCTGTGTGATGTAAGCGCCGGCGTCGCGCAGCGACACCAGCGTGTTGCCGTCGGGCAATTCGATCGGTTCGCGAAACGGCTTGTCCCAGGACACGCAGGCTTCTCCTCGGCAATGTCAGGGATTCAAGCCGCCGGCGCCAAATTCGTTCCCGCAACGGAACCCGTTTCCGCCGGTCTCGTTGAACGCCAAAGGAGATTTCCAATGGCGCATTCCTCGAAACTCATCGCGACTGCAACGGCTACCGTCCTGTTGTCGTCAGTCGCGGCGTTCGCCCAATCCGGCAGTGCAAGTGGCGGCGCGACGGGCGGCGCTGCGGGCACCAATAGTGCAGGCACGGCGAATGCGAGCGGTGGACGCGCCGCGACCGGGATCACGACAGGCGCGAGCGGGACCGGACAGGCGTCGCCGGATGGCAAGCCGGCGACGGGCGATGCAGCGGCCGATGCGCAGGATCGTGCTGTCGATCGCAAGGTGAAGAGCATCTGCAAGGGGTGCTAGCGCGACGTTGCGCGACAGGCGTTCAGCAACACACTGTAACCGACAGTCGCGAACAAGTGACGGCTATTGATCGTCGCACCGTGGCGGTTCGCGAACGAAAGAGCTACCTATCTGACAGGGCGGCGCTGTAAGTGACCCGTGACGGAGTGTAGTTGATGTTACGCAAATTGGTGTTTGGTCTGTTGACCCTTGCCGCAGTCGCGCTGGTCGCGCCGACAGCCGCATCGGCACGCGGTGGCGGCGGATTCCACGGCGGTGGATTCCATGGTGGCGGTGGCTGGCATGGCGGCGGCTTCGGCCGTGGATTTCGCGGTGCTGGAATAGGATTGGGATTTGGCCTCGCCGGCGCCGGCCTTTATGGCGGTTACTACGGCTACGGCCCCTATGCGTATTACGGTGGGTACCCCTACGCTTATGGCGGTTATGATGACGAAGGCGGATGTTACATAACGCGTAAGCGCGTACGGACACCGGCTGGATATCGGGTGCGTCGGGTCGAGGTTTGTGACTGATTGGCCTTGAGCGACGCCACCTGATTACCTCGTCGGCTCCAGCATAGCTGTGCTGGAGCTACATCATGGCTGGTCAGATTGTCTGGTACGCGTTTTGCAAAATCGAAACAATGACCATGACCCTCGACATTGCCAATCTCACACTGCTGTTTGTCACCACCGTCTTTGCGCTGGTGATGGCTTTCGTCTGGATGTTCTGTGAGTTCGAGCGCCGGTTCGGGAAGCGGTTGACGGCGACTGCACTCGTCCGCTTCGGCTATCGGCCCGACGGCACCATCGACCGAAACGCAAATCGCCGCGACTAGCGCGGCGATTTCTTCGTCGGTTCGGGTTTCTCAGACGGCAGTCTGAGATCAGCCCAGCACTTTGTACTTCGTCAGCCAAACCTGCGTCTGTTCCACCCATTGTCGGCCGCTTCCTGTCGGAAGCTGCGTGGCCACCACCTCAAAAAGTTGCGCCCGAACCTTGGGGGAGGTTCGGGCGCGCGCGATCCGGTCTGGGACGGGGAGGGGTGGGGATGTGACCGGGTCGCGTGTCTCCAATTCGTGTTGTTGTTTAGCGATCCCGCGCGCTGGCCGTAGCCACTGCAGGACGGTTGTCGCCGAGCGAGACCCACACATTCGGATCGCTCTGTGACTGGCGTTTGACGAAGCGGTAGCCGGTCTCGGTCCAGGCGAGGACGTTCTCATTCTGGTTGTCCAGAACGTATTCGCCCTTGTCCGTCTTCACCGTGAGCACGGCGTGGCCTTCGCCCTTCTTGTCACGCACCACGGTGATCAGCAGCGCCTCGCGTGGCCAGCCTGCTTCGATCAGCATCTTGCGCTTAAGGAGCACATAGTCTTCGCAGTCACCGTAACCGTCTGATGGCAGCGACCACTTTTCGATCACGCCCCAATGATCCATGTCGGTCATTGGCTTGATGGTCTCGTTGACCCAGCGATTGACCCGCACCAGATCCTTCCACGCAGTCTGCGTGATGACGATGTCACGTGCTTGCGTCGCACCGCCGCGGCAGTCGGTCGGATTGTCTGAACAGAATTCGACCCAGCCGATCGGTGCGCGCGTGCTGTCGCCCAGGCTTGCGTAGAGTTTTTCGTTGCCGGCACGTGCCGACGAAGTCACTCCAAGAAGGACTGCTAAAACGGCCAGTCCGAAGTATCGCCCCTTGTTACCAAACATTGTGGCCCCCGTTTTCTTGTTGGGACCATGTTTCGCACAAAGGATTTTCGTCGCCGCTAAATCGCTCAAGTACAATTGAAGCGATTACAAGTAAAAGGCGCGGCGAATTCGAACTATACTTGAATCGAATATGATTCAAATTTTAGCTAATTGTATTTGATTCAAATTTTACGCGTTAATGGCTTGAATGCTGCAATTCAGGAACTTGCGTGCGCAAAGCGGCGTGAAATTAACCCCTCGCGACCGCGTGCAGATGACGCGCAACGGTATCCGCTGACGCGGATAGCGCCTTCAGGACATTGAAAAACGAGGATCGGGGGCGTTCGGCCGTTTACCGGGCGTTGACGCTGTCTTCGAGCGTCTCTGCCAACTGCTCGTGGAAGAACTCCAGCGCGAAGCCTTCTTCGAGATGGCGGACCACACGGGATTGGATTCGGCCGAGCATGACAATCGAGTTCAGTGGCGGACGTTTCTCTGCCGCGATGGCGGCGCCGGACAGCGACAGGTCGATAATGCGGCCGTTCATCTGGACGCCATCCTCGAGGGTGAGGAGCACCATCGGGTTGCGCGGCACGATGCGGTCGTGGCGGCGGTCTTCCGGCAGATTGAGAATGTCGCGGTTGGCCAGCCAGGTCAGCTGGGCTGCCAGCTTGTCGCGTTTGCGCGGTGTCGCACCCACGGTCATGGCGAAGCCGTTGTCGATGATCCGGGTGATTTTACCTTCGACACGGCCGATATGGTCGAGATAGGCGATGACGCGGTCGCCCACATTGCCGATGCCGGGACCGAGCAGCGCGAGGCCGCCGGGCGACATATTGATGACCTGGCACGGAAATTCGCGGCGATCCGGCAGCATATAGCGGCCAAGCAGGTGCACTTTCACCCGCTGAAAGCGACGGCGTTCTTCTGCAGACGGAAGAATCGAATTTGTTTGCGCGAACGCCATCAGTGTCGTGCCGGTCATGCTGGTCGAGTTTCGACCGACCCTACGGCCCGTAGGGTTAACGCCGCGTTAGCAAATACCGAACTGGCGCAACCAGTTGGCGTGATTGTTCTGCGCGATACTTATAATGAGCAGCGTATGTAGAAGGCTGCTCAGCGCAGCCCTTCATAGACCATAAGGCCGCGGGCAACCTGCAGTTTGCGCAGGGCGCGCGGCGCAAAGCGCTGCGGCTGGTGGGCGAGATAGCGAAACGACGTCAGCTGGAATGCGCCGAGCCGGCCGCGGACTTCATACATAGGCGCCAGCAGGCCGGTTAGGCTGATAGGGGAATGCGCGCGCGTCGCGAATGGCAGCAACAGCAGTTCCAGATGCGCCTTCTGACCGAATTCGGTCATGGCGGTGACGCCAGCGACGGCGACGAGCTGCTCCTCGGATACGACGGTGATCATGTCCCGGATCTCGTCGCGACACTCGGGCGCGAACAGCAACGGAAACGGCTGGTTCTTCAGGTCGCGGCCGAGCAGGGCACAAACTCTTGTGCCGGCCACGCGGAACGGGAATTCGACGGGCTGGTCATAGGACAGCACGAAGATGTCGCCGAGCAGCTCCCGGACGGGGCCGGGTTCCAGCTCACTCCGATCGGGGGCGCGCGCAAAACCGCGTTTGTCGTCCCAATAGGCGAAGAACGCGCGGCTGGATGGATGTTTCATTCGCCTGATCCTGACCCGGCTTGCAGTGGATCGGGGACATTTCTGTCCCGAATCCATCCATCGCTCGCCGCTACATGTTGTGCAGATCAGTCATTGCAGCGTCCATGCCGAAGGCGCGTTTTCCACCGCGTTCGGGCGGGTATCCGCCGTTAAGGTTAAGTTTACTATGATTGTTACGATCTCATTAACCGTCCGGTTTCGGAGCGGATGGACCGGTTCGCCGTTAACTCTAAGTTAAGCATGCGCTTGGCAACGCGGGGATTGCCGGTAGTCTCCTGCTCACTCCAGAGCGGAGCGGACTGTCTCCAGCAGTTCGTGACGCGCTTCGATAAACAGGTGGCTGAAAACAGAATTGGTCGTCACGCGGGGAGGGGTGGGGATGTCGGCTCGTCCGGCACACCGGGACATCCATCCGCGGGAAAAGATCAAGACGGACCCGGGAGAGCCTTTCTCAGAGGCTCTCCCTTTTTCTTTTCAAGCGGGTTTGCTGTCCTGCGGCGATCCTGAGCTTGCGCGGTACCGGCAAAGCCGACTATCTGGGGCATCGCTCGCCAGAGCCGCTGACAGGCCGTTATCCCCTTGGACACCTTGGATTCCCCCGCTCCCCCGCGCGAACCGATCCTGACCCTGCCGGGGGCGCTGACGGCCTATGTCGGGTTGCTTGCCGTGATCCACATTATCCGCATGTTGCTGCCGGTGGATCTGGAATACTGGACCATTGAGGTCTTCGGTTTCATTCCGAAGCGCTACGACCAGACGCTGCTGTCGATGCCGTTTCCCGGCGGCAATGGCGCCAAGGTCTGGAGTTTCGTCACCTATTCGCTGCTGCACGCCAATCTCAGCCATATCGGCTTCAACGTGTTGTGGCTGCTGCCGTTCGGCAGCGCGCTGGCGCGGCGCTTTGGCGCGGTCCGCTTCTTCATCTTCATGGCGGTGACGGCTGTGGCTGGCGCCGCCGCGCATCTGATTACCCATGAACACGCACTCGCCCCGATGATCGGCGCCTCGGCTTCGGTCTCCGGCGCGATGGCGGCTGCCATCCGGTTTGCCTTCGTGCGCGGCAGCTTCCTGTCGTTTAACCGCGGCGATGCCGATGAGGCGGCACGGGTGCCGGCGCTTCCGCTACTGCGTTCATTGCGCGATCCGCGCGTGATCGGATTTCTGGCGGTCTGGTTTGGCGTCAACATCATCTTTGGCGTCGGCTCGATTGCGATCGGCGCGGAAGGGGCGAGCGTTGCGTGGCAGGCGCATATCGGCGGCTTCTTCGCTGGGCTGCTGCTGTTCTCGCTGTTCGATCCTATTCCGAGGTTGCAACGCACGGGTTCGCAAACGTCGTCTCCGGACATCTCCGACCTGCATTAAGCGCGTACCGGCTTCTTGCGAGGCCGACGCATTTGATCCATCTTATGTATTCGACAGGTGACTCACGTTGGCAGGTTCGGCCCTTGAGGTCGATCCCGTTCCCGGCGCGAACGGTGTGTCAGTGCGATCACCACATCTGAACGACTGTTGAACTGCGCTGTTACACTGCATCTGTCTGACGACCCTAGAATGAAAGACCGCGCCCGACAAAGGGCATGGTCGACTTAGGAGGCGACAATGACGGTACGTGCAATTCTCGATTCCAAAGGCCACCAGATCATCAGCGTCTCGCCGAACGATAAGGTCTCGTCGGTGGTGCAGATGCTGTCACAGCGAAGAATAGGTGCCGTCCTGGTGATGAGCCATCACCACATCGATGGTATCCTGTCTGAGCGTGATATCGTGCGGGTGATCGGAGAGCGCGGCGCCTCGGCGCTGGATGAAGACGTGAGCGCCGTGATGACGCGCAAGGTCATTGGCTGCAAACCGGCCGATACGGTCGGTGCAATCATGGAAAAGATGACGACCGGAAAATTCAGGCATCTGCCCGTTATCGAGGACGAGAAGGTCGTTGGCCTGATCTCGATCGGTGACGTTGTTAAATTTCGCTTGCGCGAATTCGAACGCGAACAGGAAGCGTTACGCGAATATATCGCGACGGCCTGAGCCCGCCGTGCTCAGCTCTGCGAAGTGGTCGGCTTCTGCGCAACGACGGGCGCAGGTGAGTTTGCCACTTCGGGGGCGAGGATTTCGATCGCCTCTTGAATGGACTCGACGGCGCGTTCTGCAGCACGCGCGCCGAGCGTGATCATTTCTTCGGCGCGGTGGAAATCGAACCAGCCGATGCGGCCAACGCGCGGTGCGATCAGGAGATCCGGCGGATCGCCGGCAAGGCGCGCGCGGGTGATGCGATCCTGCATGATGTTGAAGGCATCGACCATTACGGTAGAGATGCCCGGTCGTCCGCCACCACCGAAGAATTCGCGTTTCATGGTGCGCTCGGCCGAGAAGAACTTGCTGAAACCGCGCTTGGGCTCTTCGACTTCGATGATGGGCTCGGCCATTTCAGGTCCCGTGCCATGGTCGAAAATCGTGGTCGAATGGCCAAACACGTCATTGCTGAGATTGGCTGCGATGACAATCTCAGCGCCCAGCGCGCGCGCCGCCGATACCGGCACCGGATTGACCAGCGCGCCATCGACCAGCCAGCGATCGCCGACCAGTACCGGCGAGAAAATGCCCGGCAGCGCATAGGACGCGCGCATTGCATCGACCAGGCGACCATGAGTCAGCCAGATTTCATGACCGGTGCGAACTTCAGTGGCGACGCTGGCGAATTTCAGCGGGAGGTCTTCGATCAACGTATGGCCCAGCGACGCTTCGAGCTGTGCGGCCAGCTTGTTGCCGCCGATCAGGCCTGAGCCGTTCAGGCGAATGTCGAGATAGCTGAGAATATTGCGGGGCTGCAGACTGCGCGCCCATTCCTCGAGCGTATCGAGGTGGCCGGCGGCGTAGGATCCGCCAACTACGGCACCGATCGAGGTGCCCACCACGACGTTCGGGACGATGCCATGGGCGAGCAAAGTGCGGAGAATCCCGATATGGGCGAAACCGCGCGCCGCACCGCCGCCCAGCGCCAGACCGATGATCGGACGTCGAACGCTTCCCAAACCAGGCTTGTCGCGACCGTTCGCGCCATTCTGGCCGCGCCCCATCAAAATCTCCAGCACACTAAGCTCCTCGACGCCGCCGATATTAAATGCAGCTGCGCCATCATTCCAGACGGTAGCTAATTCATGATTTATGTCGCGTTTGCGAGGTTTAGGCACCAAATGTGACTGCAGAGCGACCCGTTACGGCACGGTGCACCGGTTCCTGGGGGCCTCACGCGATTGTGGGTCTGGCGGCGAGACATCCGCGTCAAGGCTTGAATTTGTCGCGTTTTGGGTGAAAAGCATGACCATGACTGCACGGGGCCATGATTTGCGAACATCCGGCCGGAGCGGGCGGCTGGCCATGGTGCTGGCCCTCGCTCTGCTGCAGGCTGTTGCCTTGCCCCGGATAGCGTCCGCACAGTTCTTTTCGGACCGCCCGGCACCGGTTCCGCCGGGCTCGATCCCGGATGTCCCATCGGGTCCGGCCATCAGCCTCGCGCCGCCGTCCGGTCCTGCTTCCACCCCTCTGTTGCCGGCGCCACTGACGCAGCCGCCGGTTGCCAATGTCGCCCCGCCTGTGCCGTCGCCGGTCCAGGCTGCTCCAACGGGGCCCGCACAGGGCGTGCTGGCACTGACGGCGCGCTATGGCAAGGATATGCCGGTCATCAATAGCGGGCTGGTCTGGCGGGTCTATTCGGATCGGCCGGACGAGACCGGTGCCTTCAAGCTGATCCGCGAGGATCGCGGTGCCACGCCGAATATCGTGCTGCCGCCGGGCAGTTATGTGGTGCATGTGGCGCTGGGCCTTGTGAGCGCCGTTCGTCCGGTGACCATCAAGTCCGAGACCGATCGTGAAGCGTTCGTGCTGCCCGCAGGCGGATTGCGGATCGAGGGCCGCGTCGGCACCACGAAGATTCCGCAGAACCAGATCTCGTTCTCGATCTACAAAGGCAGCCAGTTCGAAGGCGGCGAGCGCACGCCGCTGCTGCCGAGCGTTCCCGCCGGCGATGTCGTGCTGCTGCAGGAAGGCACCTACTACATCATCTCGAATTACGGCGACGCCAATTCGGTGGTGCGCTCCGACATCCGCGTGCAGGCGAGCAAGCTCACCGACGTGACCATCACGCATCGTGCGGCAGTCATCACCATGAAGCTGGTGAGCGACAAGGGCGGCGAGGCCCTGGCCAACACCGCATGGTCGGTGATCACGCCGGCCGGCGACGTCATCAAGGAATCGATCGGCGCCTTCCCGCGCGTCACACTGGCGGAAGGCGAGTACCGCGCCATCGCCAAGAACGAAGGCAAGGTGTTCGAGCGCCCCTTCAACGTCGTGAACGGCGTCGACGGCGAGATCGAAGTCGTCGCGCGCTAACTGCTGCTCGCAAGCTACTCAACAATCTTCCAGAACAAAGATCTCGTTGCAGACAACACGCTTCAAACGCGAATGAATTGTCATGCGCGTGTCATGGTCCTGAATCGCCAACTAACCATCGTGCCAGTTTATCGCGTTACAACACGTCGTTGCCGTCCGCAGCCGCGGAAAGTTTACATGACGTTAATCCCCATAGCCCGAATAGCACGTATCGCTACAAGTGTTCCGAAGGGGATGTCGTGACCGCGGCCAGACAGTTATCCGGAAGCCCGGACGTCAAGTTGTTCGACGACATTCCCGCCTTGCAACGCAAATGGCGGGCGGCCGTTCGTCCCGGCCAGATTCTGCCCGGCTATGAAGAAGTGATGCTCGGCAGTCTTGGGCGGATGGCCGATCACATCGTCCTGCTGAAAGTCGAAGGTGAGACGCTCGAAGTGTCACGCAGCGGCCGCTATGTGCAACAGTGGTTGGGTGACGATCGCTGGGGCATTCCGCTCGACGTGCTGGCACCTGATTGCGTGCGTGCGCTAACGGAAGCCGCAAACTGCGCGTTGCAGGCCAACAGGCCGCATCTGATGGTGGCGCATTGCGTGCGTGACGGTCTCGTCCACACCTATGACATTCTGGCGCTGCCGACAGCGTCACGCTGGGGTGGCCGGTTGGTCGGCGTCTATGTCAACGAGCAGGGCACCCGTTACAATCTGGTCGATGCGATCTTCTCGTCGACGGACGAAGGCATCGTGTCGCTTGCGGCAATCCGGGATTCCGCAAGCCAGGCTTTTGACTTCCAGATCGTGCATCATAATCAGGGCGCTTCGCGCCTGCTGAAAGTATCACCTACCGACCTTCAGTGGCGCAAGCTGAGTGCAGGCGGCCACGCATTGTCGCTGCCGAGCGTGACGAAATGGCTGCTGTCCATGATCGCCAATGGCCAGAGCGGTCAGCTTGAAATCGACAGCGATGATCGCAACCTTCGGCTCAGCGCCACCGCTTTTGGCGACCTGGTGTCGCTGACTGTGTCTGACGTCACCGACATTAAGCGCCGCGAGGCCTCGTTCCGGCTGCTGTTCGACAGCAATCCGATGCCGATGTGGGTGTTCGATGCCGAGACGATGGATTTTCTCAGCGTCAATGACGCGGCTGTCGCGCATTACGGATACGATCGCGCCACTTTCCTGCGCATGCAACTCAAGGAAATCTGGCCGCGCGATGAATGGGAGCTCCACACGCGTGCGCTGATGCAGCTCGGAGATATCTATCAGTCGGATCGCAACTGGCGCCACCTGAAGGCCGACGGAAGCGAGATCGAGGTGCTGACCTATGGCCGCCGCGTGATGTTCGAAGGCCGCGACGGCTTCCTCGTGGCTGTCGTCGACATTACCGAGCGTCGCAAGGCCGAGGCGCGTGTGGCGCATATGGCGCATCACGATGCGCTGACGGATTTGCCGAATCGTGTTTTTTATCAGGAGCGTCTGGCCCAGGCGCTGGATCACGACAATCCGACCAAACATGTCGCGGTTCTCTGCATTGATCTCGATCTGTTCAAGAACGTGAATGACTCATTCGGTCATCCGATGGGCGATCGGCTGCTGAAGATGGTCGCCGCGCGAATGCGCGCCGAGGTCCGTGGCAACAATCTCGCAGCCCGGCTCGGCGGCGACGAATTTGCCGTGGTGCTGGCAGCCGATATCACGCCGAACGAAGCCAACGATTTTGCCGCGCGGCTGATCGAGATCATCAGCGCGCCCTATGACATGAACGGCGTCGAGGTCGTGATCGGCGCCAGCATCGGTATCGCCATGTCACCTGGCGATGGCGATACCAGCGAAGAGCTGATGCGCAATGCCGACATGGCATTGTACCGGGCCAAGTCCGAAGGCGGCGGTGTGCATCGCTTCTTCGAGCGCGAGATGGATCGTCAGGCGCAGAAGCGCCGCGATATGGAGCTCGATCTGCGCAGCGCTTTCGCCGATGGCGACTTCGAACTGCATTACCAGCCGCTGGTCGATCTGGCCGCCGATCGCATCACCGGATTCGAGGCGCTGCTGCGCTGGAAACATCCCGACAAGGGCATGATCTCGCCGGCGGATTTCATCCCCGTCGCCGAGGATATCGGCCTCATCGTCACGCTCGGCGAGTGGGTGCTGCGCAAGGCTTGCGCCGAAGCTGCCAAGTGGCCGGACGATATCAAGGTCGCGGTCAATCTCTCGCCGGTGCAGTTCCGCAGCCGCAACCTGGTGCAGGTCGTGGTCGCTGCGCTGGCCTATTCCGGCCTGTCGCCGCATCGTCTTGAGCTGGAAATCACCGAGTCGGTTTTTCTCGCGGAAACCGAGGCCAATCTCGCGATCCTGCATCAGTTGCGCGCGCTGGGCGTCCGCATCTCGATGGATGATTTCGGCACCGGCTATTCCAGCCTGAGCTATCTGCGGAGTTTTCCGTTCGACAAGATCAAGATCGACCGGTCTTTCGTGAAAGATCTGATCGAGCGGCCGGATTGCGTTGCCATCGTACGCGCGATCTCAGGACTCGGCCGCAGCATGAACATCACCACGACGGCCGAGGGGGTCGAAACGATCGATCAACTGGACTGGCTGCGTGCAGAAGGCTGCAACGAGGTGCAGGGTTTTCTGTTCAGCCCTGCCAAGCCGGCTTCGGAAATCGAGAACCTGCTGCGCCGGTTTGGCAGCCAGGCGTCCCAGGCCGCGTAAACCCGGTTCAGAACCGGGTCACGACGTCCTTGAGTTCTGGCCGCGGCCGGTCCTCGATCACCTTGTCAGGCTTGCCGCCAATATGGATGAAGCCCGCCAGTTTTTCATTGGCGGCGAGGCCGAGACCTTCGAGCACATCGCGGTCATAGGCCATCCAGCCGGTCAGCCAGTTGGCGCCATAACCCATGGCTGTAGCGGCCGACACAATATTCATGCAGCTCGCACCTGCGGACAGTTCCTGCTCCCATGACGGAATCTTCGGATGCGGCTTGATGATGCTCACCACGCCGATCACCAGCGGCGCTTCCGTCAGCTTGTGTTTCTGCGCCTCGATATCTTCGACCGGTGCATCGGGATTCTTCCGTGCGAACACGGTGGCGATGACGTTGCCGGCGCGTTTGCGGGCGTCGCCCTCGAAAACGATGAAGCGCCATGGCGTCAGCTTGCCGTGGTCCGGCACGCGTGCCCCAATAGTCAGGATGGTTTCGAGTTCGGCGGATGAGGGGCCGGAGCCGGTCATTTCGCGCGGCTTGACGGAGCGGCGGGTCTTCAGGAAGTCGATGATGTCGGGCACAGGCAGTTCTCACAGATGAGGATGCGCAGAATTTGCAGGAATTGAATGACCGCTTACCACGCGAAAAGGCCCGCCACGAGGCGGGCCCTGTTTATTTAGACGGATTGTGATCGCGCGCATCCGCTCAGCTGACCGTTTTGTGCTCCGGCATCTTGGAGGCACGGTCCAGCAGATCACGGCCCAGATCCTCCAGCACGGCCCGCGAGGCCAGATAGAGGCTATGGCCTCGCTCTGTCTCGAATGCCAGCGCGACCACGTCCGGCCGGTTGGGATCGGCGATCAGCTGATAGGACCGAAGCGGATAGGCTTCGATCTCGATCTCTTCATCGTCGCTCATCGGCTCAGCCCTCCGCCAGTGCGCGCTTCACGTCGGGCGGTGTCGCCTCATCGACCAGTGCGGCGAGGGCTTCCTCGAGCGAACTCACCTTCTGGCCGTCGCTGCCGAGGCGGCGCACCGAGACCTGGCCGGTTTCGGCTTCCTTCTTGCCGACCACGAGCAGGGCAGGGATCTTGGCCAGCGAGTGTTCGCGGACCTTGTAGTTGATCTTTTCGTTGCGCAGATCGATCTCGACGCGGAGGCCAGCCTTGCGTGCGGCCGCGGCGACGACCTTGGCGTATTCATCGCCTTCCGAGGTGATCGTGGTGACCACCACCTGTACCGGCGACAGCCAGAGCGGGAAGTTGCCGGCGAAGTGCTCGATCAGGATACCGATGAAGCGCTCCATCGAACCGCAGATCGCGCGATGCACCATCACCGGCGCCTTCTTCGATCCGTCGGCGTCGATATAGAACGCACCGAAACGCTCCGGCAGGTTGAAGTCGACCTGCGTGGTGCCACACTGCCAGTCGCGGCCGATGGCGTCGCGCAGCACATATTCGAACTTCGGTCCGTAGAACGCGCCTTCGCCGGGGCTGATCTCGGTCTTGATGCGACCGCCGGACTGGCTCTCGATCACCGACAGCACGGTGGCCATCACGCGCTCGGCGTGATCCCACATCTCGTCAGTGCCGACGCGCTTCTCCGGCCGCGTCGACAGCTTGACCACGATGTCGCCGAAGCCGAAGTCGGAATAGGTCGACAGGATCAGGTCGTTGATCTTAAGGCATTCCTCGGCGAGCTGCTGCTCGGTGCAGAACACGTGGGCATCGTCCTGGGTGAAGCCGCGCACGCGCATCAAGCCGTGCATGGCGCCCGACGGCTCGTAACGATGCACGACGCCGAACTCGGCAAGGCGCAGCGGCAGGTCGCGATAGCTCTTGAGGCCATGCTTGAAGATCTGCACGTGGCCGGGGCAGTTCATCGGCTTGAGCGCAAACCAGCGCTTGTCCTCGGCTTCGTCGCCGGCGGACTGCGCGGCGAACATGTTCTCGCGGTACCATTCCCAGTGGCCCGAGGTCTCCCACAGCACCTTGTCGAGGATCTGCGGTGCATTGACTTCGCTGTAGTCGCCGTTCAGGCGACGACGCATATACGCGATCAGCGCTTGGAAGATGGTCCAGCCCTTGGGGTGCCAGAACACGACGCCCGGGCCTTCTTCCTGGAAGTGGAAGAGGTCGAGTTCGCGACCCAGTTTACGGTGGTCGCGCTTCTCGGCTTCCTCGATCTGTTTCAGATACGCGTCGAGGTCTTCCTGTTTGGCGAAGGCCGTGCCGTAGATTCGCGTCAGCATCGGATTGTTGCTGTCGCCGCGCCAATAGGCGCCGGCCACCTTCATCAGTTTGAAGGCGTTGCCGACCTTGCCGACCGACGTCATATGCGGGCCGCGGCAGAGGTCGAACCAGTCGCCCTGGTAGTAGATCTTGATCGGCTCGTTGCCGGGAATGGCGTCGACCAGCTCGACCTTGAAGGCTTCGCCCTTGTCGCGGAATACCTGCTTGGTCTTCTCGCGATCCCAGACGTCCTTGGTGAACGGTTTGTCGCGCGCGATGATCTCGCGCATTTTCTTCTCGATCGCTCCGAAGTCCTCGGGCGTGAATGGCTCGTTGCGGAAGAAGTCGTAATAGAAACCGTTCTCGATCACCGGACCGATGGTCACCTGGGTGCCCGGCCACAGCGTCTGCACGGCTTCGGCGAGCACATGCGCCGCGTCATGCCGGATGAGCTCCAGCGCGCGGGGGTCGTCGCGGTTGATGAAATCGATCTTGGCGTCGGCGTCGATCGGATCGGAGAGATCCGAGACGGTACCATCCAGCGCCATGGCGACGGTGCGCTTGGCCAGCGACGGCGAGATGCCCTTGGCGATCTCGAAACCGGTCGTGCCCCTGGCGAATTCGCGCTTGGCGCCGTCAGGGAATGTAACGGTGATATTGTTGGTTTCGGCGGGGGTGAGGTTGGCGAGGCCGAACTTGAATCCCGAGCCTTCATTCTCTGTCATGTCTTCTCTCCTGTGGCTCACTCCTGCACACGGGCGCAGGTAAGCGGACGAGCGGTATAGCAGCCGATTCGGGCGTTGCAACACCAGTCTGGCTGATCTGATTTGCACGCTTGGCTTGCAGGTTTGACTTGCATGCAGTTGCATCCATAAGATGCGATATCTTGACAGTTTCCCGCCCTTACGCTCCCACCGCACTCATGATCGGCAATTTCGTCACCGGCATCGGTCTGCTGGGGCCGACGGCGATGCTCGGTGAGTTGTCGGCAGGCCTCGGCGTCACGATCCGCGAAGCGGGACTGCTCATCACCTTCGGCGCAGTGATGCTGTGCATCTGCTCACCGCTGATGTCGTGGCTGACCAGCCGGATCGAGCGACGGCACATGTTGATCGGCGTCATCGCGGTCGTGGCCGTGTGCAATCTCGCTTCGGCCCTTGCGCCCAACTATGCGGTGCTGCTCGCTATCCGCCTGGTGATGTGCATCGCTGCGGCACCGTATACTCCGCAGGCGGCAGGCGTGGTCGGCATGCTGGTGCCGCCGGAGAAGCGGGGCAGCAGCGTCGCTTACGTCTTTCTCGGCTGGACCCTTGCTGCTGCGGTCGGTCTGCCGCTGGTGACGTTCATCGCCAGCCGCTTCGGCTGGCGCGAGGTCTATGGCTGCGTCGGCGTAATGAGTTGCATCAGTCTCGTGTTGCTGGTGTGGCGGATTCCGCGCGGGCTGTTCGGCGCGCCTGTGGATCTCAGTACTTGGTCGTCGCTGGCGCGCAACCGGCTCGTGCTGTTGTTGCTGTCGATCACTATGCTTCAGATCGCCGGGCAGTTCTCGATCTTCACCTTCATGGCGCCGCTGCTCGAACGTCTCGCGGGCGCAGGGCACGATGCAGCGGCATCCGTCTTCGCGATCTACGGCGTCTGCGGTTTTCTCGGCATCATGACGGCGACGCGGATCGTCGATAGCTGGGGGCCGCTGAGAACCTCCATTCTATCGACATCGCTGGTGTTGGCTGGCATGACGGTCTGGACGCTCGGCACAGGCCTGCTGCCGGTGATGGCGCTCGGCGTCGCGATCTGGGGGCTCGGCTTCGGCGCCATCACGTCGATGCAGCAGGTCCGCTTGATCATGGCGGCACCGTCGGCCGGAGCGGCGTCGGTCTCGCTCAATACATCGATGCTCTATGTCGGCCAGGCGATTGGATCGGGCATCGGTGGCGCGCTGTTCGCCGGCGGATACTTCCACGCGTCGGGGTTTGTCGCGATGGGGTTCCTGACGACGGCACTGGTGGCCATCGCGTTCAGCCGTAAAATGTCGGGACGTGTCGCTTAGTCGCAGATGCGGGTCAGTTGCGCCTTGAACGGCACGCCGGGCAATTGCAGCGCACTGCCTTCGAAATCGAGCAGGTCGCCATTGACGCGACCGGTCAATGCCAGTGTGACACCTTCAAAGCCGAACACCGACTTGAAGCTCTGATCCGGGTTGTAGCGTTTCGATGACACCTTGACAGAGATAGTCTCGCCTCTGTTTTGATAGTTGCCCATGAAGGCGAAAGCGGAGTTGCCGCCGCGCAGCTTTCCGCCGATTGCATAGACGACGCCGGTCCCGGTGCCATGAATAGTATGAAAATGTACTTCGTATAGGCCGTCTTCCACCTGAGTGCCCCGGGCAGTGATGTTAAGTGAAGATGAATTTGGCGAGATGAAGTGGCGGCACCCTATGGTATCAAATGTTATTCAACAATCCCACCAGTAGGCATTTTGTAAAAATAGCTTTGATAATTTGAGGTTCGGCGTGCCGCGACATATCCGCCAACTGTTCTCCGCACGCATTGCTACATTAACAGTCAGTGTGCTGATGAGCGGCTGTGCATGGCTGCCGCCGCAAGCCTGTCTGCCGCCGTCGCGCATCATGGTGTCTGCGGAGATGATCTTTGGCCGCAACATTGGCGATCGGCCTGGTATCAGCGAATCTGCATTTGCAAATTTCGTAGCAAGGGAAATCACACCCCGCTTTCCCGATGGTCTCACCGTCATTGATGGAGACGGGCAGTGGCGCGACGGCGTGCGTAATGTTGATGTCCGCGAAAGGGCAAAGGTCGTTTTGATCACTTTCGCCGACGACGCTCAGAAACGTGCCGATCTCGTTGCTATCGCGGACAGCTATAAGCGGCAGTTCAGTCAGCAGTCCGTGCTCACGAAGGTCGGCAATGTCTGCGTAAGTTTCTAGTTTGCGCTGTCATTGACACCGCGCCAGCGCGCGTAGCGCCACGGTGTATACCAACGGGCATCGGGCGACAGCTTGGCCGGCACGTTATCGATACCCGAAGTGCCCCATGGCTGGCAGCGGAGCAGCCGGGCCAGTGTCATCCAGCCGCCGGCCCACAATCCGTAGCGCTCGATCGCTTCGTCGCCATAGACCGAGCAGGTCGGGAGGTGACGGCAATTGTATCCGACCAGCGGCGACAGCGTGTGGCGGTATATCCAGATCATGCCGCGACCGGCATTGCGCGGCAGCCGTTGAATAGTACCGACGCAGTTCGGGCACATGGATGAATGTTTCATGGTCGGATTGCTATCAGATCAGCCGGGTTTTGCCCGGTTCCTTTGCATGGAACCCATCTACTTATGCATTGGAGACACACCTGCCAATTTATTGCATGCAGTGCAGCAAAAGTAACTGGACGCTGCGGCGAAGCTCGTTAGGTTTTCACGTAACGCCCGTGTGACAGAATCATGAGCGTTGTTTGGGGCCGTTGCCATTGCTCATGAGAGTGCGGGGAAGGAACCGACTTGGGACGTATGAGGTCGCTTCGATCAGGTAGTTCGGCGCTGTTTCGCGCCGCGGCCTTTTGCATCGTTCTTCCCGGACTCGCGGCGGGCCTGCTGGCTTCGGCCGTGTCCTCTGCCCAAGCTGCAGCCGTTCTCGAAGAACGCAAACTCCCGATGCGCTTCACCTGGGTCGCCTGCGAGCCGAATTGCCGTGGCTGGATCGGCGCGGTGGGGATTGTCACCGGCGACACCGTCAGGGATTTCGACGAATTTTCCAAAGGCCGCGATCTGACTGACGCGACAGTGGTGCTGGATTCCAGCGGCGGCTCGGTCAATGACGCCATCACCATGGGCCGGCGCTGGCGCAAGCTTGGTCTGCGCACCACAGTCGGTATCACGGTCGACCTGCAATCGTCCTCGGGCGTCATGAAGCCGGCGGTCGTGCCGCAGGCTTATTGCGAATCTATGTGCGTGTTCCTGCTGCTGGCGGGCAAGACCCGCTATGTGGCCGAAGAATCCCTTGTGCGCGTCCATCAAATCTGGATGGGCGACCGCGCCGACGACCCGAAGGCTGCGAGCTATACGGCAAATGATTTGATGATCGTCGAACGGGATATCGGCCGTCTTGCCAAATACACCTTCGACATGGGAGGCACGGGCGATCTCTTGTCATTGTCGCTCAGCGTGCCGCCGTGGGACGATCTACATCGGCTTACGGAAGCCGAATTGAAGCTGACCAATCTGGTCACCAGCCATAGTGTCGGTGATGTGTTGCCCGAGCCTCGCGAGCAGGAGGCGCCGGTCGCATCACTGGTGCCGAAGTCGGTACAGGATCGTTTCGTGAGCGGGCCGGAGAATGAAAACACCCCGGTCGCTTCGGCGCCGGTCGTGTCTTCGACGAAGTCGACCAAGACGGCCGAGGCCTCGGTGCCGACTGGCGGCGTCGCATCGGCACCGTCAGGGAAATAGCCGCACTGGCGTTACGCCGGCGTCGGCTGACTGGCTCCGGCGTTTGACTTGGCTTCAATCTGCCCGATGGCGTCCACGACCGCATCGAATGTGAGAAGCGTCGAGGCGTGGCGCGCCTTGTAGTCGCGCACCGGTTCGAGCAGGGCGATATCTGCCCACTTTCCGTCCGATGGCGGTGCGCCGTTTTCCTTCAGCATCTTGCGAACGGTCTCGCGCAGCGCACGCAATTCTTCGGCAGTCGAGCCCACCACATGACGCGCCATGATCGACGACGAGGCTTGGCCAAGCGCGCAAGCCTTCACGTCGTGGGCGAAGTCGGTGACCACATCGGCATCCATCATGAGATCGATCTTGACGGTCGATCCGCAGAGCTTGGAATGGGCAGTGGCTGACGCATCGGGGGCAGGGAGGCGGCCCAGCCGGGGAATGTTACCGGCGAGCTCGATGATGCGCTTGTTATAGATGTCGTTCAGCATCTGGTTCGGACCTTAACTGTGCCATCGGTCACCGGGATCACGTCCTTGGCGCGCGAGGAACTGGACTCTATATAGCGTCCATTCCATGAAATAAAAGATCAGCAGTTTCAATGGTCTGTGAGCAGTTATGTTTTTGGTGATGCACGGATTTTGCACGTCGCAGCCGTCCCCCTCATGTAGGGACACTTTAGCGACCGCCCAACATCTTCAGAAGGAAGGCGCGCCGATCGGGTCACATGCGATCCGTGAGGGCAACAGATCCAAAGGTTCGATACCTCCGATCAGCCGGCGCTCATCCTTGAGACAGATAGAGAGAATTTCGAATCCCTCCGCGCCGCTTATTCGCTTCCGCGGTTGACGTCGCGCCGAGCCTGCGCGCGCTTGTTCGCCTGCGACACCCTCCCAATCCGTGAAGGAGGAATCTTGATATTCCGGCGCCGGCTCGGGATGGAGCGCATTCCTTCACCAGGGCGAAGATCATTCTGCGGTCGAGAGAATTGCTGTGCCCGTCGCAGGGCCAATGCGCGCCTGGCGGTCTCTCCGAGTTCCTTTTTTGCTTCGAAGTTCTGCAGGCGCTTCAGCTCCTTGCTAACGCGTTTTATAGCAGCAACGAAGACTTGCTTGCGCTGAGTGGCATGCTCGGCTGTTCCCGAAAAGCTGCTGCCCCTCGGTTCGGCTTTTCCTCTTGCTTCGCGCTGTCGATGCCGCGCTAGGGTGTGCTCCTTGCCATGAAAATCCCGTAGCCTCGAACGAAGGATCTCCAGCTTGTCGCGCGTTAATTCGCCGATGGCGGGATGATGAGTAGCAAGAACGATTTCTTGCTCGTCGTGTTTCAGAATGCTGATTTCATACTTGCAGGATGCCGCCATCGCCTTTTCCTCCAACCAATGCCTGGGTTACGGATCGTTCGCGCTGTTTCTGGCACCTCCCTCCGAACCTGCGTCCTCCATAAGAGTCGCCCGGGGAGCTGTTTGAGGCGATGCGCGCTGCCAAGATTGTTCCTCCGTGCCGTTCTGAAGTATCGGGTCATCACCCTAGGCTCACATGGGAACTGCCCGCATTGCCCTTGAATGGCGTGCTGGGAATAATAGGAAAAAGACCAACGATTTAAATGTGATGAGTGGGTAGCCTGATGGCTGGCAACAGTCGTAATGGTCCACTATATAGGGCGGAGCCCGGCGAACAGAGCGCCGGGCGTTCTCCAGATCGCCGGAATTTGAGAATTCAGTTCGGCGGCCTCGGTGTTATTGTCGCAAGACGATGTTTTATTGACGGACTCAGGCGTCCGGCGGCCTTGCCGCCCCGTCTGCCCGGTGACACTCCGGCCTCCCGTGGGGCCGGTCGAACGGAGTAAAGATGGACGCTGTGATCAAGCCGCTTCGCGGCAAATCCCCGGATGGCAAATCTTCTGAAGTCAGATCTGCCGAGAGCAAAGTGCAGGAATTCCGGCCGGCGGAGCTCGATCCCGCCGAATTTCTGGCCGCGGCGGTAAATCCCGACCAGCTGCGGCCCTCGCGCGCCGAGGCAGAGCGGGCCGTGCAGACGTTGCTCGCCTATATCGGCGAGAATCCGCAGCGCGAAGGCCTCATGGACACCCCGCGACGCGTGGTCGAGGCCTATGACGAGCTGTTCCAGGGCTATCATCAGTGCCCGGCCGAGGTTCTGAATCGGACCTTCGGCGAGACCGCGGGCTATGATGATTTCGTGCTGATCCGCGACATGGCCTTCGTCTCCCATTGCGAGCATCACATGATGCCGTTCTACGGCAAGGCGCATATTGCCTATACACCGGTGGAGCGTGTTGTCGGTCTCTCCAAGCTGGCGCGTCTCGTGGATATCTTCGGCCATCGGCTGCAGACCCAGGAGCATCTGACCGCGCAGCTTGCTGCCGCGGTCGATGAAGTGCTGAAGCCGCGCGGTGTTGCGGTGATGGTCGAGGCCGAGCACACCTGCATGTCGGCCCGCGGTATCCGCAAGGAAGGCTCGCGCACTTTCACCACGCGTTTCACCGGCAATTTCCGCGACAATCCTGCCGAGCAGGCGCGGTTCATGTCGATGATCCAGTCCATGTCGCGCTAAACCCACGTCGCGCTGATCGCGCGACGATCGTGATTTGCTGCTAGAGTATCGGGCGCATCAGGCGCCCGATTTTCGTTTGACGACCACAGCGAGAGATTTTCCCGTGTCCAATACATCGCACGCGCACAGCCATGATCTCGAAGAAGGCCTCGTGCTCACGCCGAAATTCGACGCTGCCGGTCTCGTCACCGTCGTGACGACCGACGTGGCGAATGGCGACGTGTTGATGGTGGCGCATATGAATGAAGAGGCGCTGCGCAACACTATCGAAACCGGCGATGCCTGGTATTACAGCCGTTCGCGCAAGGCGCTATGGCGCAAGGGCGAGAGCTCGGGCAAGACCCAGCGCGTGGTGGAGATGCGGATGGATTGCGACCAGGATGCGATCTGGATCAAGGTCGAGCAGATCGGCGGAGCCGCCTGCCACACCGGCCGTCGCTCATGTTTCTACCGCGCGATCACCAAGGGCGAGGGTGGGGCGGCGAAGGTCTCGTTCATCGATGCGGACAAGGTGTTCGATCCGGCGTCGGTCTACGGAAGCTGAACTGGCTCTGATCTCAGGTCACGCCAGCCGGCTGGCGAAATCCTGCCGGGATTCGGCGGCGCTGATGCCGGTCGGATCGGCGATCATGTTCATGTAATCGACGGCCGCCGACCGGAGCTTGCCGTCCTTCATGGTCATGACGCCAGACAGGGTCTGGATGTTCATCGAACGGATATTGTAGTTCTTCCAGGCTTCCGCCTGTTTCGCTTCACTATTGGTCGATTTTTTCTGCTCGTTATAGAGATCGAGCGAAGCTTGCGCCGCCTTCAGGGCATTCAGGCCCGAGACTTCCTTCATCTCCTTGGCGAGCGCCGGATCGTCGCTGAACATCTTCTCTATCTTGGCCTTCCAGGGGCCTTCGGCAGTCACGTTGCCGAATTTGTCGACCTTCATATGCGTCGCATACTCCGGCGGGATGTTCATTTTCTCGAACGCTTTGGAAAGGCGGTCGGCCAGGGCGTCGGTCCGCTTCGTCAGCATTTCGTCGAATGTATCGGTGAGTCCCTCGGTCGCGACCTGATCGGCCTTGGCCTTTTCGATAATCGCCTTGGCGCGGTCTGACAGCGATACGAAGGCGGCAGGGGCTGTCGGCGCAGATGCAGGCTTGTCGGATGAGACGGATGGCTTGGCGGGCGCAACGGCGGCGGGGGCCGCTTTGTCCCGCGGTTGGGTCGACGTCGAATTCGCGTTTGCGACCGCAACCATCGTGAGCTCCATTTCCGCTGCCGACGGGAGCGAATCTCCGTCAGACACATACGGAAACACCCTCGCGTTAATGCTCTGTAAAATATTCAACCACGGATGGAGGCATGGGGCGCATCGCGCCATCTTAGCATTGCGTTAACCATGAATGTCCCACTGTGTCCGCGGCTTCCGCAGGGCTGACAGGGCACGTCCCGGTGGTCATGTCGCGGCAGCGGGGCACCTCACTATGGCGGTCGACGCGACCAACCTCGCATCAGCACTCTCGTCAACGCGCAGTCAGGTGACCGGCGCGATCAAGAATGCTGCCGGCACCACGGGCACGAGCTTCGAATATCTGCTCGCCACCGCCAAGATGGAATCCAATTTCAATCCCTCGGCCACGGCTTCGACATCCTCGGCCAAGGGCCTGTTCCAGTTCATCGAGCAGACCTGGCTCGGCACCGTGAAGGAAGCCGGCACCCAGCTCGGCTACGGCAAATATGCCGACGCCATCACCAAGTCGCCGTCGGGCAGTTATTCGGTGAGCGATCCCGCTGCGAAGGCTGAGATCCTGAAACTGCGTGACGATCCCGTCGTGAGTTCAGCGATGGCCGGCGTGCTGACGCAGTCCAACAGTTTCAAACTCACTGGCGAGATCGGTCGTCGTCCCAGCGATGCCGAACTCTATATGGCGCATTTCATGGGCGTCAGCGGCGCCTCGAAGCTGATCAACAATGCGGCGAACAATCCGAGCGCATCGGGCGCTGCACTGTTCCCGAATGCCGCCGCAGCGAACCGGCCAATCTTCTACGATCAGAGCGGCAGCGCGCGCAGCGTGTCTCAGGTCTATTCGGTGCTGTCGGCGCGCTATGACAGTGCTGCGAATTCCACGGCGACGCGGACGGCGATGGCATCCGCGGGTGTGGTGACGGCGCAGGCAGTCTCGCCACTGACGCCTGCCAGCAATGCGACGTTCCTGTCGCGCTTCCCGGATCTGAGCACGGCGCAGGTCGCAAGCTTTGCGTCCGATCAGTCATCGACGGCCGTGCAGGAACAGCCGATTTTTCGGTCGCTGTTCCAGGGCGGTGATCGTGCGCAACCTGTGTCGCCGGCCGTGCAGGAATTGTGGGGCAACCGCACGTCACTGACGTCCACGTCGCTGCCGAAAGCACCTGAAGTCGGCGTGCCCAAGCCGCTCGATCTGTTCAGCGATCGCGCCGGGACTTTTAGTAGTTAGCTCCGTCCCCTCATGGTGAGGAGGCGCGCAGCGCCGTCTCGAACCATGGGCTGTTGGCAGGCATCGCCGCTAGCGGCCATCCTTCGAGACGCGCGCAAGGGCGCGCTCCTCGGGATGAGGGCGGAGTGTGTGATATTCACCGGGAGCCACAGATTTCCCCGCGTGTCCGATCCCTTAATAAAACCTCAACAAACCCATAAGCTTATGGTGAACCGTTTGTTAAGTGGGATGGTTTATTTTCTCTGACAGTGGCATCGCGTTTCGGTGTTGATCTTGTTGCGTAGGCTGGCAGAACCATGATTGTTCGGCAGTTCATCAGTTGGGTACGGACCGCTCCAGCCAGCGAGCGGGCAGAGGCAACGCGCTCTTTGGCGCGGGCCTGGATTTTTTCTGATCTTTCAGACGACGACCGTGCCGCCGCCGAAGGCGCGCTACTGATGCTGCTTGATGATGCGTCCCCGCTGGTGCGCCAGGCCATGGCGCAGGTTTTCGCCCGCGCGCCATCGGCGCCCCCAGCCATCGTGCAGGCGCTGTCGGTGGATCAGCCCTGTGTGTCGCTTCCAGTGCTCGAACATTCGCCGCTGCTGATCGATGCCGATCTGGTCGACATCGTCGCGACGGGGAACAGCGAACTGCAATGCGCGGTCGCGCGCCGCATCAATCTGCCGATTTCGATCTGCGCCGCCATTGCCGAAGTCGGCTCTGCCGCGGCAGCGCTCGAGCTGATTGAAAATCCATATGCCGAACTGGCGCAATTCTCCTGGGACCGTATCGTCGAGCGTCACGGTCATCTCGCCGCCATCCGCGAAGCGATGCTGGCCCTTGGCGACCTGCCAGCCAGGACGCGCCTCGCGCTGGTGGCCAAGCTTTCCGAAACGCTGACCCGCTTCGTGGTTGCGCGCAACTGGCTGTCGCCGGATCGTGCCGAGCGCATTGCCGACGAGGCGATGGCGCGCTCCACGGTCAATATTGCGTCGCGTTCGCGCGGCGACGAGATGCGCGATCTCGTGCATCACCTGCGCGAAGCCGGGCAATTGACCGTCGGCCTGATCCTCCGCGCCCTGCTGTCGGGCAATCTCGACCTGTTCGACCAGGCGCTGGTGGAGCTGTCCGGCCTGCCGCAGAGCCGCGTGGCCGCGCTGGTCTATGACGGCGTCGGTGCCGGGCTGAACGCATTGCTCGCCCGCGCAGGTCTGCCGGAGTCGACATTCCCTGCCTTCCGCGCGGCGCTAGCTGCGCGCAATGAAATTGGTTTCATCGGCTCCGTCGGTGGCGCCGTACGGCTGCGTCGTCGCATGGTCGAGCGCGTGCTGACGGTGTGCGAGACCGATGAAGCGGCGTCCGAGCCGCTGCTGATCCTGCTGCGGCGCTTCGCGACGGAATCGGCCCGCGAGGAAGCGCGGGTATTCTGCGATGAACTGGCCGAACAGGCGAATGCGCGCGACGAGTATCAGCTGATCGCGGCGTAGGCGTCGAATATCTCAGTCGTCATGCCCGGCCTTGAGCCGGGCATTCATCGTTTGACGTCAGCGCATTTCAATAGACGGATGGCCGGGTCAAGCCCGGCCATGACGTGGAGAGTGTTTCGATCGCATCAAACGAAATTGTGGAGCGACGCTATTCTTTCGGAACGATGCTCGGCGCCGAGATCATCTCAAGATGGTCCGGCCGATCCCGATTGACGACCGTCAGATAGTCATCCGCGACGGCACGCAGGCGGGCGCTGAGTTCGTTGGCCACGCCGGCCTTCTCGATGGTGTTGTGCTCGCGCACGATGGCCTGGATCGCATCGATATGGTGCTGGATCAGATCCGGCGGCACCGCATCGAGATCGGGGGCGTGTTCGAGAATCCGGCACAGGCTTTCGGCGGCGACGCCAGCGGCAGGAAAGCCGAAGGTCGAGGCGTCGCCCTTGATGTCGTGAGCGGCGCGAAACAGCTCACCGCGGGTGTGCGTATCGAAGCCCTTCTTCAGGATCGCGGCATGTGCTGCGGCAAGGCGGTCGCATTCGCTGCGCATCCAGGTCTTGAACTCGCCGGAGAGATTGGCCAGCGCCTGTTCGGCGCGCGCCACGGGATCGTCGAGCTCGCGATCGATGACACGGCGGATCGCGTGCTTCAGCGTGTTCGGCGGCGTGATGACCTGGTGATCGGCGAAAGCCTGCACCTTCGGCGGCGCCGGCGCTTTGTTCTTGGCCATGGTCGTTTCTCCGAACATTGCGCTAGCCAGTGACACGGGCTTTATCCAGCAGCGACGGCTGCTGCAGAACCTCGGCTTCGCCGCCGTTGCGGCGTTCCGGTCCGATATAGGCGACGGTGGTGTTGCGGCGGCGATCCGGCCCGAAATAGTTCTTCGTCTTGATGAAGGGGCGGGGATGCGCGACCACGCTCATGATGCGCAGATAGAGGCCCTTGGCCGAAATCGGCTTGGCCAGAAATTCGGTGACGCCGGCATCGCGCGCCATGGTGATGCGACGCTTCTCGGAGTGGCCGGTCAGCATGATGATCGGCGCGTAGGGATTGCCCTTGGAATCCGGCTGCCGGATCATCTGTGCCAGTTCCAGCCCGTCGAAAATCGGCATCGCCCAGTCGGCGATCACGATGTCGGGGACGTAATGGCTGTACATTTCCAGCGCCGTGGCGCCGTCCTCGGCTTCATAGACTTCGCGGGCGCCGAACGAATGCAGCAGCGTGCGCAGGATGCGCCGCATGTGCGGATTGTCGTCGCAGACCAGAAAACGCAGCTTGTTGAAGTCGATACGGAACATGATGCGGCTCGAACCGGGCTGGGACCGTTACCCGACGTTAACCATACCGCGTTGCGTCTTAACGAATGGTTGAGGCACTGCAGGAGCCCAGTCCGCTATGGGGACGTCCCAAGTCGACGCGATATTCCAAGAATCGCGTCCGCGGTCTCTGCGGGGCGGAGCATGGGATGCAAATGCGTGCCATTTAGCCTCGTAACTGGCCAGGCGCGTCGCTGAGCTTCTGCGGCTGCATGATCGTAAATTGTTGAAGTCTGGATGAAGCCGGCAGGCACATGATCCCAGCGCGGGAGTTCGATCGTGTCATCGAACCAATCGACGTGCATTTTGGGAAGTTCACTTTCGAATTGCGCGAAGGCTACGGGATCTCTGGCCAAGATATCAATGCCAACCAGAGATGCGCGACGGGCATCCCCAAAAAACCATTGTGACCAAATCGGAAGCGTCCCGTCGGCACCGGCGAGGCTTTTCACGTGGTCGTGCAAGGCGGGTCTGATGGGTGAGGCTGCGCCATGCGATGGGGGCACATCGCCATCGACAATGATGACGCCACGCATGGGCAGCCTGGTCGCCAGATCGACAGCAAGATGACTTGCAGAACTATGTCCCACCACAATCAGTTGGTTGCTCGGCATGATATGATCGAGAAGACTTTGGGTCCATGCGCTCCATGCAGGTGGCGAGGCATGGTAAGCCAATATGTCCGGTACTTGGACATGGCATCCTGCCCCCCGCAGATGTTCGGCCGTCGACTCCCAGCTTGATCCTCGGACCAAGGGGCCTGCCACAAGGACGAAATCGAACGGCATAAGTCCCTCGGCGGTATCAGTTGGATGAATTCTAGTATCCGAACTGTTCGCTCAGGATGCGTTCTTCCAGGCTGTGGCCGGGGTCGAACATCATGCGCATCGAGATCGACTTGTCGGAGATGATTTCGACCCGCCGGACGTCGCGGGCTTCCTCGTTGTCGGCGACGGCGGCCACCGGGCGCTTTTCGCCTTCCAGCACCTCGATTGCGACGATCGCCGTATTGGGAAGCAGCGCACCGCGCCAGCGCCGCGGGCGGAACGCGCTGATCGGCGTCAGGGCCAGCAGCGCGGCATTGATCGGCAGGATCGGACCCTGCGCCGACAGGTTATAGGCGGTCGAGCCGGCCGGCGTAGCCACGAGGATGCCATCGGCGGCAAGTTCGGCCATCCGTTCGCGTTCATCGATGAGGATGCGCAGGCGCGCCAGTTGATGCGTCTGGCGAAACAGCGAGACCTCGTTGATGGCGTGATGGATGTGCACGCCGCCATGGACGTCAGTGGCGCGCATCAGCAGCGGGTTGATCAACGTCTCGCGCGCCGCAGCGAGGCGCGCATGCAGATCAAGCGTCGAGAACTCGTTCATCAGGAAACCGACGGTGCCGCGATGCATGCCGTAGATCGGTTTGCCAGTGCGCATGAAGTCGTGCAGCGTCTTCAGCATCAATCCGTCGCCACCCAGCGCGACGATGATGTCGGCGGTCTCCGGATCGGCATTGCCATAGAGCTGCGTCAGCTGGTCGAGCGCTGCCTGCGCTTCACCGCTGGTACTGGCCACGAAGGCGATCCGGTCATAGCGCTTGGACGGGTTCATCAGGGGATCGCCGGCTCATGCTGCGTGATTGCGCGGGGTCGTCTAGCCGACCTCGCTGGGGCTTGTCGAGCGAAAGGATAGCAGGTCTTTGAGACGGCCGGGCTGCAGGGAGCGCCGCATCGTTAACGGGGCGAGCGGCGCCCGGTTGCTCCATATTTGCGGGTCAGCTCCTCCGCGACCGCCTTTTCGGGCCTTAATTTGCTGCCGGCGAGCCAAACCTCGGTCACTTTCCCGGTCTTGCTACGGACCCTCCGGACTGCTTCCCCATAACTGGAATAACCCGCGGCCGCGGCGATCGTGCCCTCGTCCTTGCCGGTCACCTCGATCTCGGCGACGTCCATGAAGGGATTGATCGCCTGAGGCGTGGCGACCAGCACCCGGTCTCCGATGGGCACCAGATCAAACGCGCTCCCTGAGGTCCACATGCGTCCCGTCCAGTCGCGGACGCGCTTCTGCGGCGCGCCGCGCTGGGCGAATGCACGCAGGATATGCATGGCGCCATCAACCCAGATGGGCGCCCAGCCGTCGGTGGCATTGGTGAAAACCGAGATCGTCAGCTCGCAGGCCGGGATTACGGCGGTGCGCGAGATATAGCCGTGAAATCCGCCATTGTGGCCGAACCAGTCCCAGCCGGCGGTGGTGCCGTTCATGGTGCCGAGGCCGTAATAGCTCTCGATAGTTGCGTGCGGATTGCGCCAGTGCCGCCGCGTCATCTCACGCCGGCCCGCCGCAGACAGCACGCTCTGCTTTGCATTGGGTGCAAGCTGCGCGAAGAAGCGCGCGATGTCGGCTGCGGTGCTGACGAAGCCCGCAGCAGGCGTGATGGCGTGGCACGGCGTGTCGCCGGGAATGACCAGACGGCGGTCGAGCGGAAGCCGCGGCGTATGACCTTGCGCGAGGGGCGCACCCTTTGTCAGCGGCATGTCGGGCTGGGTCTCGCGCAGGCCGACCGCATCAATGATCTCGCGCCTGATCCAGTCGCGATAGGGCTCGCCGGTGACAGCTTCGATGACGAGGCCGAGCAGGCCAAAGCCATGGTTGGAATATTTCAGCCGCGTGCCGGGCGCAATCGCGGGCGGTTGCTGCAGCTCGGACAATAGCTCCTTCTTGTCGAGATAGGGACGGCTGTCGATGAACTGCCCGGCATCGACGCCGTCGCGCGTGAGGCCGGCGCTATGCGACAGTAATTGTCCGATAGTCGTTGCAGCGACCTGCGGATGCAGGCCTTTCACATGGTCGCCAACGGGATCGTCGAGGCGCAATTTGCGTTGCTCGCGGAGCTTCATCAGTCCGGCAGATGTGAAGCTTTTCGAATGCGAGGCGATCCGGAAGCGATGCCGCGGCGTCAGCTTCTCGCCGGTCGCGAGGTCGGCGTGACCGAAGGCATATTCAGCGACGATCTTGCCGCGATGCGCGATGGCCACGAGGCAGCCGGGTTGCTGCGTCGTTGCCATCTGGAATGAGAGCCAGTCGTGGATGTAGTCGAGCGCGGGCTTCAGCCAGGGATCCATCAGAGGTCTCAATGTGAGGAGAGCGTCGCAGCCGCGAATATGAACAGGTCTCTCAGCTATAACAAAGCCGGCACAATCCGAAGGATTGCACCGGCTGACTGATCCGCGAATGGGATCAGTAGGTGGGACCGGAGCCGGGCGCCTTTTCAAGCGCAGCAGCGAGCGATTTATATTCGGCGGAGTCCTTGCCGCTCAGCGAAGCAATCTTGTTGAGATGATATTGCGCCTGATCGCGGTTGCCCTGTTCGACCTGCCACAATCCGTAATACTGCCAGGTGCGGACATGGTCGGGGTCGGCCTTCAGCGCGCGCTCGTACCAGATCTGCGAGACCTTGTAGTCGCCGAGCTTGCGATAGGAGTAGCCGATCAGGTTGGCGACATCGGCGCGGTCGTCCTGGCCGAGCGCCTTGAGCTGCGCGATGGCGGCCGCGTAGTCCTGCTTGTCATAGACCGTGGCATAGGCGGCGCGATAGTTGGCGAGGAACGCGGTATTCTCGGTGTTCGGATTCCTGGTCTCGGTTTTCTTCTTCTTGTCCTTGGTGCCCTTGGTGTCGGACGCCGGCGGTGCGGAAGGCGTATCGCCGCCCGCGGCATAGGCCGAGGTCATGAAGGGCGCGGCGGCAACGGCCACGGAAAACATTGCCAGTGTCGTCAGCCTGATCGCGAGGTGGGTCATGCAGCGCTCCTGTTTGCAACAGCAATAATCTGACACGGAAGTCTCAGGTTGTGAACACCGGACGTGGGTGTTCATTCCCGCTTGTGCCGACATGGGGAGCAGACTTGGGGCAGCAGACTTGGGGCAGCAGACTTGGGGCAGGACGCCTGACCCAGCCGATCATGACGAGGATGTCACCGAGATGAACGAAGTCTGTCCGGCGCCGTCAGAGTGGGTTCAGCGCCGCGTCGCTAGTCTCACTGCATTGATCGACAAGCCCGGCCAACCGACCGGTCAACTTCGTGATCGAGACCGACAGGAGACGACCATGTTGAAGATGTTTTCCGCAGCTGTGATTGCCGCTTCGATCCTCGCGGCGCCAGCGATGGCCGCCGGGCCGGGCCGCACCGTGACAACGCACAAGGTGGTGACGACCGAGCGCCATGTGCAGCCGGGTGCGCTGAATGCCAATGCGAAGATGATTCATCGTCATCACGACTATCGGCATCACCAGCGCCATGTGCGGCCGCATTTCCACTTCCACAAGAAGCTGGGCGTGAGCCACACGCACAAGCACACCGCTATCCAGACCACAGTCGTGCACAAACGCGGCTGAGGGGGCTCCGCGGTTGCGGCCTCATATTGCCCAGCCGCGATCGCGGAGTTTCAACGGCCGGCCTGCTGCGCCTATCCCCTGGGATGCATAACATCCCTGAGGTGCAGCAGGCCGGTTCGTTTGCGCGGGTCCGTCACCGAGATGCGAATTCCAATTCCCGGGCGAACCGTCTAGGACAGGCATGACGGGGACACGCCTGCGTAATTGAGACGGCACGACGGATGAGACGGCATTTGGGGATATCGGCGAAACAGGCAGTAGCGGTACTGCTGCCGCTTTGGCTTGCAGCATGCGGAGGAGGCGGCGCCGGTGGCATCAGCTTCACGGATGACCAGGGCGTTGCCGCGCAGCCATTTCCGACCAATTATCGCGTCGATCTGCTGGCGTTCTTCAAGACCTATCTGAACAATCCGGTCGGCGTTCGTGACGCCATGATGGCGGAGCCGGTGCAACGCACCGTCGGCGGACGGCTGCGCTATGTCAGTTGCGTGCGCTATACGGCGAAGGATTTCGATGGCCGATACACGGCGCCGCAGGAGCGGGCGGTATCCTATGTCGACAAGCGCCTCGATCGCATTGTCGAGAATGTCACTGAGGCCTGTGCCGGCGCCACCTACGCGCCGTTCCCCGAAATGGAAAAGATGACGCGGTAGCGCGTTGTTGGCAGATCTTTAGCTCTGCTGTCGGTGCTCGATGCGAGCACAATCAATGCCGGCATTGGTGCCCTCAACCGACCGCAACGTCGCCACGAGATTGCCGCAGCCCGACGTGGGTATCCGGACACTGAAAAACGCGATCAAGTTCGCGTGAGCGCTGAACCAAAAGCCATTTCGCACCGTCTGAAAATGAATAAATCCAAAAGTGTTGCTGCTTTGTCGCAGTCGGCAAACATCGATGTGGCAACGCCTGCCGTGAAGCAACCAAACTGCCGCCACGTTGTTTTTCGATGGTCATTACGCAACACAGGGGAACAACCATGAAGAAGCTTTTGCTCAGCGCGTCGGCCATCGTTGCCGTGGCCGCGATCTCGTCTTCAGCCTTCGCTGCCGACCTTCCGGCGCGGACCTATACCAAGGCCCCGGCCTATACGGCGCCGGCTTTGGTCTACAACTGGACCGGTTTCTACATCGGCGGCCATCTCGGCGGCGCCTTCGGTGACGGCAACAGCCTCGTCGGCGATAGCGGCCGGTTCATGGGCGGTGTGCAGGGCGGCTTCGACTATCAGTTCGCCACCAACTGGGTGGTCGGTGTCGAAGCCCAGTACAGCTGGCTGGCGAGCAGCAATACCAGCCTCGTCTTCCCGAATGGCACGACCATCACGGGCGGCGGTAACGATCAGCTCGGCTCGGTCACCGGTCGTCTCGGTTACACCTGGGGTCCGGCACTGCTCTACGCCAAGGGCGGTTACGCCTGGAAGGATAACAACAACCTGACCATCGCCGCCGTGGCTCCCGCGGTTGCTGTCATCGATGGCAATAAGAAGGACGGCTACACGGTCGGTGGCGGTCTCGAATACATGTTCTCGCCGAACTGGTCGGGCAAGGTCGAATATCAGTACTACAACTTCGGCAACACCACGATCACCTCGACGGCCATTCCCGGCGGCTCGACCAGCTTCAACAACGACGAGCACACCATCAAGGCCGGTCTGAACTATCGCTTCGGCTGGGGTGGCCCGGTGGTTGCCAAGTACTGAGCAAGTACGACATCGATTCGATCTTCGACGGAAAGGCCGGCATCACGCCGGCCTTTTTCTGTGTGGGGATTCGTCATTGTGCCGCTGCGCATCGCTGATCATCGCTTCAATGCGATCGTCATCCTCTCCACGTCATGGCCGGGCTTGACCCGGCCATCCACCTTGTCTTGTGCGACGGTGTGCGGGCCAAGCTGGATCCCCGGGTCAAGCCCGGGGATGACACCTGTGGTGCGGCGCCTTCATCGCGCCATCGTAGATTCAACTGTCAAACAGCCACTGCTCTAGACAACACGTGCTCTTCAGACATGCCTCATCGCCCCCATTGTTTGCGGCGCGGGGGGCGCCGTCGTCGCTTGCATTCCTGCCCCCTTGTGAGAGGGCGTGCGGAACGCCGGGTGCCCGTTGCACCCTTGGGCCTGATGCGAATGCGGTCTTCCGCAATCTAGAGTGCATCAGGACTTTCGGAGGCGCCGAGCAAGTGCCCGACGTTCCGCCTGCGGTGTTTTTTCGGTTGCCTGCACATCTGCCATGGCGAACGGTCCCATCACCAAAATTAATGTCCCAGGGCGGAGGGACAGGGTAGCCGCAAAGCACTTGGCCGAACGCGTTTCGAGTTGGTCGTCCGTCACACTGTCCAGGGGTTTGTCCATCCCAGGGTCGGCCGTCTCCTTGCCAGTGGCAGTGCTGGCGCAGATCCGTCCTGCCCGAAGACAGACGTCACCCCCAAACCGCGTGACGCCGCATCTCCGGCGTCCACCGCATCCAGCCCCGCGAACGTGACGATCGCGCTCGCCCCTCTCATCGGGGCAGGACGAAGGGGAATATAATCCATGTCGGGATATTGTCAACACTAGATAGGAAAAAATGTTTAGCGAGTCCCTGGCCACAAATTGTCATTCCGGGGCGCGGCCGGCACTTGCCGGACGCGAACCCGGAATCTCAGCGTGGGAGACTACGATCGCGCCAAACACAGCGGGATTCCGGGTTCGCGCTCTGCCGGCTTCGCCGGCGACGCGCGCCCCGGAATGACGAGCGCGGGGCAGTAGACAGTCGAGCTCTCCGCTGCCCCCGCACCAGGAATCGAAAGTAAACGAGTCCTGAATCCCGGGAAAAATAAGGTTCGAGACTCCCTTGCCAGAATCGCTTGATGGTTGTCGGGCGATGAGAATGATCGACAATATCCGCAGCGACGGGGTGCAGGTGGCACTCACGGTCGCCCTGATGGCCGCCTGTGCGGTCAATCTGCTGCTGCTTTACGCGTGGCTGTAAGCGCATGCGCCGGTTTGGCGCGCGCGGGAGTAGCCCTTGCCGGGCAACTCTGATATCTGACTGCGCGACGCGGGCAGGCGACTGGTCCGGACGTCCCATTTCGATCTCGGGGAATCAATTAACCCATTGATATTGTTGCCGGTTTAGCTCAGCGGTAGAGCAGCGGTTTTGTAAACCGAAGGTCGGGAGTTCAATCCTCTCAACCGGCACCACCATTTCAATAACTGGGCCAAAACGGTCTTTTCGCACTGGCTCGCCATCGGCGGGTTCAACCTATGAACGTTGTTCCAAGGTAGCCCGGACTTTTGCGATGACCTCCTGATAATCGGCCTCCCGCTTGTCCTGCATGTCCTGCTGCCGTGCCTTGAATGATGCCACGCGATTCCGGATGTCTTCCCGGAGATCGGTCAGCTTCATCGGCTGCGCAGGTTCCGGGACGATCTGCTTCGGATTTTCAGCAGCTTTCATCTCGGCGTCTACTGCAACGGTCAACTTCGCGGCCAGCTCGGGCTGGTTGCCCGAGACCTCTTTTACAAATGCCAATGTCTCCGCGATTAAACGATCGCGCTCTTCGACCCAACTCATGGCGTCATCATTTAGATTGAGCGACGTTAGTGCAAGCGCGTCAGCGGGTTAAGCCTAACGGGGGCAGTGCAAAATCCGGCTCCGTTGTCGTGTCAGCGCCAATGCGTCTCCAGGCGGCCTGCTGACGCCTTTGGGCGGCTGGCTGTGGGAGGTTCGCCGAAGGCGAACGGGCGTCAAATAAACAGACAGGCTGCGAACGAGGCCGTCAGGCCGAAGAGTAGGGCGCCTGCGCAGAGGGCGCGCTCCCAAACCTCGCGTGCGTGATGTCGCTCGAAGCACTGCCGGCTGAAATACTGGTGAGTGAAGTGGTCTTCCATCTCCGCCTCCCTGAACGGGGATAGAGAATCCTTCATGTGATTCGCCGTCAAGCGGCGTGTGTGTTAAACTGTTAAATAAGCCCCGCGGCGAGTTGAACCAATTTGCCGTTCGCGCGACCAAAGCGCGTCTCAATGAGTAAGGGGAATCGCATGACTTTTCGCGAATCCATCACCCGGCTTTTCGGCAGCACCTCAACGCCCGAATCTGAAGAGCGCGCCAGGCGACTGAACGCGTCCATGGATGAGTTCGTGCGGCTACTGCATACCAATGGCTACGACAGCAAAAGCCCCACCACCCCTAGAGAGGTGGCAGGACTTTCGGAACGTCCATCCTGCGCTCAGGACGCTCAGTCTTCCAACCAAGGATTGTGAGAGTCGTTCCTAGGTCACTGCCGGCGGTACCGCGATCGGCTTGCCCGTGTCCTCTTCGGTGCTGCACGGCTGAATAGTGTAGCCGTCCTCCAGCACCGTCTTGCCGTCCACAACATCAACGAGTCCGGCTTCGTCGGCATGTTGCCAGACGTCCTCCTCGGTCGGGAATTCCTGGCTGAGCTTCTGGTCGTCTTCGAATAGCGCGTAGGGCATGTGCCACCTCCGGCGCGGCAACGCGGCAGAGGTTGAGTAAGTTCGATCGCAGTGGCCAATCTGCCCACCCGTCAACCGGCCTGTGGAACCTCAATCAGAAGCAGGGATACGCCCGGCCGTCCTGGCCGCGATAGGCCGCGGCCGATTGCTTGCAGCGGGCGGCGAGGGGACCGTCGTAATAGGCGAAGGTGCCCGGCTGCAGACCCGGACCGTAATTGTGCCCGAACTGGATCCGGTAGGGCTGGCCGGGTGCGGCAAAGACGAAGGTTTCGGCGCTGTGATGATGTTTCCAGTGTCGCGCGAAAGCAGGGGTCGCGACCAGCGTCGACAGGATGATGGCTGCACTGAGAAACTTCATCGGGGCTCTCCGGACATGACGACTGCAGATGTCTGCGACAACGGCTGAAGGGATCAGACCACGTTGCCAAGGCAACGCGCAAGATGTGCGCGGCGCGGGCTTAACGCCTTTCGACCGGGATCAGATCGCCGTGCGAGCGCGTTGCGTTAACGAATCCACGCTGCGATCCCGCGCATTTGAACTTCGCCTGATGCTTGCGCGTTAGGCTTACCGGCAGTTTAGACCGCGCCCTTAACCCATCCTGCCAGGCGTTCGAATATCGTACCGCCGAGATGCAGGACATGGCCATGCGAACCCTCTCAGCACTGCTTTTTGTGATTGCGACCACGCTTCAGGCTGCAGCCGCCGATGGTTTCAACATCGTCGTGCCCGGTCGTCCCGGCGTGCCGATCATCATCAACGGCGTCGATGCGTCCTATCGCGTGATCGAAGGCGATTGGGGCTTGCAGCGCGGCATTCATATTCAACCGACAGTCTATGGCGGTCGTTACGTCGATCCGGTTCCGAATGTCGGCCACTACTATCCGAGCCTCGGCCACAAGCCCGGCTACGGGCGTCTGGAGATCGAGCCGCCGGCCAATCGCAAATTGCCGCAGCCGGCCGAGAGCTTCCACGAGCACTGGTCGGCGAAATCCGCGCCGATGGAGCGGCATAATGAAGTGCCGTTCAATCCACCTGAGGTCATCGTCGCACCGCCGGAATTCCGACGCTGACCGATCAATCACCAACACCAAAAAAAGACACCCGACAGGAGAGAGTATTCATGCGTAACGCGATTTCAAAATGGGTTGCGGCATTTGCCGTTGTCACCGCCACTGCCGGCGCAGCGCCTGCAATGGCCTGCGGCGGCGGCCTGTTCACCTCAAACGGCTGCTCGCCTTGCGGCCAGGCCTATGTCAGCCCCTGCGGCTATGGCGCCGGTTATGAGCGGCTGCCCGATCCGACGCCGGTGACGCGTCAGTATTATTACGCCAATCAGGGCCCGACCTTCAGCGGCCCGGGCATGTTCGCGCCGGTTCCGACCTATCAGGAGACTGCGATCGGCTGGCGCGGCTATGGCCAGGGTTACGGTCAAGGTTACGGTTACGGCTATCGTCGCGGCTATTATGGTGGCCCCTATGCCAATCCGGTGAACTACTCCTATGGTCCGGCGTATCGTTCGCCCGCGATCTACAGCTATCCGTCGCGCAGCCAGTATCGTGCGCGCCCGAGCTATCGTTACGGCTACAGCATGCAGCCGCGCACGCGTTACGGCACTACGCAGCGCAGCTACGTGTCGCGCACCGGTTATCATCAGGCGCATCGCTATGGCGCGCCGAAGGTGATGTATGCGCCGCGCGCCGCAGGACAGCAGCGTGGTTATCACCAGTCGCAGCAGCATCGCCGCGCGTACTGATCTGATCGAACGAAGAACGCCCGCTCGCAGCAATGCGGGCGGGCGTTTTCGTTTGGATAGAGGGATTCTTGTTTTGACGCGTTTTCTTGACGCGAACCGGGACCCACTTCGCTCGAAAACGCTCTAGCCCATCAGGCCGAGCTTGCTGGCGCCGACATAGAGCGCGAGCACGGCGGCGTTCGACACGTTGAGGCTCTTGATCTCACCGGGCATGTCGAGCCGCGCGACGACGCTGCAGGTCTCGCGCGTCAGCCGTCGCAATCCGCTGCCTTCGGCACCGAGCACCAGCGCCAGCGGTTGCTGCAGCGGGATCGCGCTGATGTTCTCGGTGCCTTCGCTGTCGAGACCGACGGTCATGAAGCCGAGGTCGTTCAATTCGTTCAGCGCCCGCGCCAGATTGGGCACCGTGATCATCGGCACCAGTTCCAGTGCGCCGGACGCGGATTTCGCCAGCACGCCGGTGGCCTCCGGGCTGTGCCGCGCCGTGGTGATGATCGCCTTGACCGCAAAGGCCGCGGCGGAACGCAGGATGGCGCCGACATTGTGCGGATCGGTGATCTGGTCGAGCACCAGTACGATGCCGTTCTGGGGCAGGGTGTCCAGATCCGGCGATTCCAGCGGCTCGACCTCGGCCAGCAGGCCCTGATGGACGGCATCAGGCCCCAGCCGGCGGTCGATCTCGTCCGGGCGGACCAGGATCGGCGTCACGCGGGTGTCGATCTTCTCCTCGGCGAGGCGCCGGGCGGCGTTTTCGGTCAGAATCAGCTTGCGAATGACCCGCTGCGGATTGGCCAGCGCCATGGTGACCGTATGCCAGCCATAGAGGATGGCCGGGCCGTCGCCGCCGGATTCCCGGCCCCGGCGGGGCGGGCGCCGTCCGTGATCGCGCGGTTTGTCCCGGTTTTGACCGCTTTGGCCGTCGCGTCCCTTGTCAGGTCCACGCTGGAATCGCTGTTTTCGTTCTCGATCGCTCATGGCTGGCTTGTCTCACGCATGCCGAATAATGGCAATTTGGGGCCCCGGAAAGAGGTCGGGAAGGGCGGATATTCCTGCCTGGGTCGGTTGACTTTGCCCCATGGCTTCCGTCATAAACGCGCCAACCGGGAGCCCGTTTACGGGCGCGCGTTTTAACGTCATCCATGGCCGTCCAGCCACTTATTCGGTGGGACTGCCGTGTTGGGCCAAGGTCTTGTTGGGCTTGGGTCCGATGGCGTCAGGCGGGGGAGTGTCCCGAGTGGCAAAGGGAGCTGACTGTAAATCAGCCGTCTTATGACTTCGAAGGTTCGAGTCCTTCTTCCCCCACCATTTTCAAATCGCTAGCGAATTTCCCCTGACGGGGTCGATCTTGTAAGCAATTCGTAAGCAATCCTGTAAGCAATTCTATTTTCGGTGTTTGTTCCTTGCGCGGGCTCGTGGCTGCGGCAAATGCCTCCGATTGTGTGGCAGTGGCGAAATTTTTTACAATCTCCGATAGGATAGCGGTGTCATGGCCAATGCAGCCCGGAAAGAGAGAGCGCCCTTCAATCGCGATGTCCTGCAGTGGGCTCGCAAGCGCGTTCGCCTGTCCTACGATGCCGCTGCGAAGAGTGCGGGTGTTACGGCTGACCATATTCAAAAATGGGAAGACGGGTCGGGGATTCCCACGATCAAGCAGGCCCGCAAACTCGCAGGAGTTTACGACCTGCCATTCATGGAATTTCTCTCGAAAGAGACCCCGAAGGTAAAAAGCCTCGAGCTCGTTCCTGATTTCCGGATGTATCGCGAGGCGGAGGCCCCCACCGAGCAGTATGAACTCGTGCTTCTTCAGTCGGAAGCAGAGGAGGTCCGGCTCAACGCCATTGATCTATTCGCAATGCTCGGAGAGACGCCGCCGGTTCTGCCCGATAGCTTTTACGCAGACGTAAAGCAGTCGTCGGAAATCGTAGCGTCACGGGTCCGCGAGACAATTGGCCTCCCGATATCAGAGCAGTTCTCGAGAAAAGGAAACGACAGGGACAAATTTGTAACGGTGCTCAGAAATCATCTGGAGCGCAGTGGCATCATTGTCATGAAAAATTCGAGTCTCGTTAATCTCGGTGCTAGAGGTATGTGTCTTTTCGCGACTCCTCTTCCTGTCATCATTTTCAGCAATGAAGCGCCGACGGCCCAGGTTTTTACACTTGCTCACGAGCTCGCTCACATTGTGCTGAAAGAAAGCGCGATAAGTGGGCCTATTGGCACAGCGCCCGGTAAAACGCGCGCAAAACAGATTGAAGACTGGTGCGACGCATTCGCTGGGGCGTTTTTGATGCCTGCGAATGAAGTGGAGACAATCCTTCCGAAGCCGCCGAAAAGAGAGAGCTCCATCGATGATGGGCGGATCTCACGTATAGCGAACGCTTTTTGCGTGAGTCGCCACGCTGCTCTCGTGCGGCTAGTTGAGCTTCAGTACGTCAAAGAAGATTTTTACTGGCAAGTCATGCGCCCTCGCTACCTAGCGCAGGAAGCCGCGTACAAAGGTGGCGGTCGGCCCAAGTATTATGGCTCTCGGTTTAGGTCCTCACGGGGCGATCTTTATACCGGCCTAGTTCTCGAAGCTTGGTCCAACGGCGCTATTACCAATCACAATGCTGGCGAGTTCATGGGCATCAAGAACTTGGCCCATCTCGAGGACATTCGCCACCATTTTAGGGACTAGATGAAAGCTTACTGCCTCGATATGTCCGGCTTAAGCAATCCTCTGGAATTTATGCCGGAGGACATCCATCAATCTATTTGGGCCAGCGTTGCGGACTTGGTCAAAGCCGGAAAGTTCGCCGTCACCGCGGAGATCTATGAAGAGCTTGGTCATCTCCCAGGCGCTATCGGCGATTGCATCAAAGCGAACGAAGCAAACCTTCAGTTGGAGCTTGAGGAGGAGTCTTGGGACTGGGAAGCTTACTTGGTTCATTTCGAGAGCCTGAAGACGAAATACGCCTCTGTCATTTCCGAATACAATGGTAATCGAAAGAACACAGTTGGTCTAAACGACCTGACGATCGTGGCGCTCGCTAAGACACTCGGGCTTCCAGTGATCAGCTCCGAGAAAAAACTGAACACGCTTCAAGAGAGCGAGAAACGACAAAAAATCCCCGACATCTGTGACAAAGAGGGTATCGTGCATATGAGTTTTAACGATCTGCTCCGAGCAGAAGGGATTAAGGGCTAAAAGGCCTTCATCCGAAAACCGTCGTTCTTCAATCTCTACGCGCCGTCAGTCTTTTTCCTAACCGCCACCCGACTTCGCGCCACCCGCCGCGTAGTCTCGACATTTCCGGCGATGTAGTCGCGCCTGGTGCCTTCCATGTCCGACTTCTGCATGTGATCGGTGGTGTCCTCGATAGAGGCGCCTGACGCGCGGGCTTCAGTACCGCCGCCATGACGGGCCCGGGCGTTCCAGACTTCCTTGGGCACGCCGGCTGCGTCGGCGACCGCGCGGTACATGTCGTAGAACACGCGGTAGCGAACAGGATCACCGTTCTCGTCGGTGACGTAGGGACCGGTGCGCTGATCCTCTGGCACCGCGGCCAGCGCCATCTGGAATAGGGGATACTCCATCACGTCAAACTGAGCCGAGTGACCTGTCTTGAGCCGCGACAGATCCAGGATGCCCGTCTCGAAATCCTCGAAGCGGAGCCCGGGACGCCAGACCTTGCCGCCGCGGATGATCATGTCGTCGGTGACTTCAACGGCCCGCGCCGGCATCCAGTAACCGATGGCGTCGATTTGGCTGATGGTGAACTCGAACTGTGCGGAGACGGCGAGGGCGACCGACCGGCTGCGGCGCGTCCCGATCTCAATGCCCTTGAGCACGATCGCCTCGGCATGGGCATAGGTCATCACGACCTTGGGCGCCTTCTTCACCTTGCCGAGTTTTTTCTCGTCATTCTCTTTCCTGAACTCCATGCCGTCGATCATCTCGGCCAGCTTCAGGCAGTCCTGGAGGCCGAGCTCGCAGCCATATGCGAGGATGATCCGGAAGATCTGGATGATTGCCTTCGCCAGACGCTCGCGAGGCAGGCCGCCCGGCTTGGTAGGCTTGCGCACCTCACGAAACCACGTCCGCAGATCGGCGCCGGTGAGGGCGGAGATGCGACGCCGGCCGGCGACCTTGTCGAGCGCCGTGAGCCAGGTGACATAGCCGCGCTGGGTGTTGTGGCGGGTGTCGTGAAATGGGGATTGCTTGTCGGTCTGATAGCATTTGATCAGCGAACCGACGGTGCCGTCATAAACCGGACGAGTATCGACCTTGCCGGCGCTGATCCAATCCAGCATCTCCGACCACAGGTCGTTGCAGCGATTGAACATCGTGTTGACGGCGGTCAACGAGTTCAGGTCGCCATGCAAACGGACCGTCGGCGGTTGGAAGCCGGCATCGGTGGCACGCTTCGCGGCGTACCAGTAGGCCTCACGCGTGCCAGACGGACGCGTGATGATCCTAAAGCCCTGACCGGTGATCTCGACTTCGATGCCGCCGACCAGCAGGGCTTTGTGTTTCCGGGCCATCGAAGCTTTCCTTGCCGTCCGGCTTGAACGGCACCACCCGGACGCGGGCGCTACTCTTTGAATTTGAAACCCCGTCAACGGCGGGTGGCAATGCAATTCCATGCCTCGTCTTGAAATACTCGACGACGGCGGGCCAGAAACGGCCGCCCATCAGTTCATCGACCGGGGGCAGGCCGTGCTTGTCTTCGAGGTATCTGGCCTTGCTGGGCCACTCCTTGGCGCGTGCCGGCCCCATCACCTCCAGGGCGATCCGATCTTCATCGGGATACATGGGGATAGGGGCCTGCTCACGCGCCATGTAGTTAACCTCTCGCGAGAGATCGGACAGCGCGGTTCAGAAGTCCCATCGCCTCCATTTGCCGCATTTCGTAAACCTCCATGCCGCCCATTTTTTCGATCTCGTTTGCTCCGACATTTGGATTGAAGCCGCCGCCAACCTTGTTCGTGATGGCTCGGATGAGATAACGCGAATACCGAGCGATTTCGGTGCGGGATTGGGGCTTAGCATCGACGAATCTGTGCAATGCGCCACGCGCTAACATATGGGCCCTGTAAGCCAGCATTTCGGCTCGTCGAATCCCGCTGGTCCTTACTTCTCGTCGGTATTCATCCCGGGCCTGAAGGTCAGAAAGCGTCAATCTGTCTGGTAGACTTAGGTGCGGATGCTTTTTGTAGAGCTTCTGAACATCGCGATCCCGGTTGCCGGCAAGACGTGCTAGCGCTTTGTGCTCCGCGATTGCACGATCAAGAATAGACGTCTTTGCACTTGTGCGGCTCACCCGCGCCGAGATGACCGGGAGCGGCGTGCGAAAGCTCTGGGTTTGAGGAAGCTGCAGCATTAGCGTGCCCCCACTTTTTTGCAGGCATCATCATATGAGATGCGCCGAGATTTCGGCAGCCGCGGGCGATCGTCGTGGATGACGGTTTCGATCTTTAGGCTTTTCAATACCGATCGTGCGCGCGTCGACAGCTTGCTTTCGTCGAAAAACGGGTAGGATTTTCGCTTGGCCTTGAATTTCCCGTCGACGAAGTGACTCGAGCAGCGGATGGTCACAGCATGGTCCTTTTGTTTGTAGAATTTTGCGAAATCGCGCGCCCCGTAGAGGTGCCAACTGATGGTTTCCAGCTCCTGGATCAGGAAAGACTGGTATCGCTGGAGAAGCCCCGATCGCGTGAGCTTCCGTCCGCGAGTTGACGGGCCCGGCATCTTTGCGGGCCGCAGAGGTGCTGTGGCCGAGCGTAGGCCGTCGACCAGTTTATGAAATGCCTCGACGTCCAGAATCTGGATTGTGCCCTCGGCCTTCATTTCGCGGGCAATGATAGCGAATTGGTGCGCAGCATCACCGCCTCGGCGCGGCTTGTAGTCGAGGGCCGCTGCGAAGAGTTGGCCTTGAACGACCCTGACGGTCGGCAACCATGCGTCGTCGGAATCCGGCGCTAATGCATCTATGTAATTGGTGGCCTTCTGGTGCCAGTGATCAAGCATCTGGACGAGCTGGCCCTCAAGCACGAAGCCGTCGCGTCCCATCGGAATTCGCCCGTAGACCGGATGAGGCTCGGCGGGCGCCGGATCCGCCACAATAACGGGTGGATTCGTATCGGCGACCATGCCTTTCGAAGCTGACGTACAAGGTGGAGGCACGGTCTGCTTGCGACTTGACTGGTTAGGGCCGGTTGCTGTGTTCGTAGTCATTCTGTTCCCCTCAGTTTCTCGAATTGATGGATAGGCATCGACACAACGAAGGCGACGAATTCCTTGAGCGTGAACGGGCGGTCGCCGCGCGCCGTTCGGAATTCGATGTTGATGCGGTGATCGGACCAGAAAGCACGGCATGCTGCTATGCGACGGGCTTCGTGGTCTGATGGAAAGGAAGTGGTCATCACTGCAGCTCCCGACCGAGAATCACGGCTAGGCGCGTCAGTCCCTTCGGCGTCAGATAGACCTGCTCCTTGAGCACGGTCTCGCCGCCTTGAAGGATCGAGCGATATTTGTGGGCGAGGTAGCCGGCAGCGATCTTGTCGGCGTGGCCGATATCGCGCTTGGAGTGGCCGCGGCGGAAGATCCAGTGATTTGCCCGCAGCCACGCGAACAGTTCCTTGATCTGCATTTGAAGCTGCTTCGCCGCGTCGCTGATCAGGATCATGCCGTCGGTGTCGGCGAGGCGATCGAGAGCATCGGCCTTCGGCGCCAGCGCTGCGACACGGCCTTGCAGCTCGATGGTGCTGTCCAGGCTCTGCAGAAGCAGCGCCTTCAGCGTGGTGGGATTGCTGAGATCGGGGAGGGCGGGCGTAGGCTGCGCCTCGAGCTTCTGCCAGCGATCGACGAGCCGTGCTGTAAATTCGGGAGAGAGTTGGGCGACGACGACATAGCTGTCGCGCTTCCCGAGCCGGTAGATCTTCGTAGGCCGCGCGCGGCCTACCGCGTCGCTGCCGGGTTCATCCGCCATTGGCGGTTGGGCGATGACGCCGCGCTCGACGAGGCGATCAATCGACCTTTTGACGTCATCGTGCCGGCTTTCGACGAGGTCGGCGATTTCCCGGCTCGACATTGTCGGAGTGCCGCCCGTGATCAAGGGGCCGGGCCGTGCGGCGGTGGCTGGCAGGCGAAGCGACAAGGTGGTGGCTCCCGTGTTGGCGGAAGCTTTTTAACACCAATATGTGTTAAGTCAACACTTAAAAAGGTTGGTGTACTGGCCCTATCCTAGGAGTGTAGCGACTCACAATTGGGTCGGCGTGCCAACGGTCCTTTTCCAGGTCAAAGCGCTCACCGGCCGCAGTTTCGCAGCGATAGTGACTGGCTGTCTCCTGCGTCAGTCGAAAGACTTGAACTGGCGGCATCTCGCCAGCAACTTTTTGAGCTTGCGTGAGCGCGACCTCGAACGCCACCACAAAGCCCGATGCGGCCGGCGGCTGTTCGTAATCGACGTACAAAATCTCGCCTTCAGCAAACATCGGCATCAGAAAGTCGCTGTCGATAACAAGAGCATAAGAGGCCGCCGTATTCGTCCATGCAGTCGGCATTTGACTGAAATAAAGCAGCTCTGTGCTGCCATCTCGGTTCAGAACCAGGATTGGAAAGTTGTGCTCTCGATTCGGCAGAGGACTATGCTGTCCGCGGCGCTCCGCAATCAGCGTGCGCATCTTCTGCATCTGCTCTGTTGTAGAGGGGCGGCCCGACGCCAGCGCCGATTCGATGTTAGGTATCGCTCGGGAGTGCGCGGTCAGCCCCCTCTCAATGCGATCAACAGTTTGCTGAGTTGTCCCTGCGGCGGTGGCGAGCTTGGCTTGCGACCATCCTAACGCCTCCCGTTCCCGCCGAAGTTTCTCGCCAATTGTCTCGTTTAGAGCAGCTTTCTTCATGGCTTCCATCTAACACGCCCGCACTGCGCTATCTAACACGCAATCAACACCAAAAGGTGTTGATTTAACACTAATGTGGTGTTATCGATGCGGTATGGCTAAACCTGAGCACGCATCCCTAGAGACTGTCCGTAGGTTGCTTTTTAAGGCAGCCGTAAGGTTTGGTGGGTCCGAAACCAAGCTCGCGAAAGCTGCGGGATACTCACAGAATGCCGTCTGGACGGCGAAACATACCGGCAGAGTGTCAGCTGAGCTCGCGATGGCGATTGAAGTGGCATCCCGGGGGGACGTCACGGCACGACAGTTCCGTCCGGATTTACCCTGGCCACCAACGAACAGCGCACGGATCATCTCAGGGCCCGATAGTAGAGCGCGCCATGAGCCCGCTCTCGTCGTTCCAGTTTCAGAGGGCGGGGCATGACCGGCGCCCCGTTGAAGCTCCGCGCAGACGTATCGGCGCTCCTCCTCGTTGTGAATGATTGCTGTGCGCTACTTTCCGAAGCGCCTGATGGTGTCCTTGAGCGTCTTGTCTGCGCTGGCGAGTTGCCGGAACAGCTCTGTCGCATCCGGGGCAATCGTAACGCCGCACCCGCTGCAGACGAACTCCTTGTTGTTTTTGAGCCAGGCGACGGTTTGCTTCGTCTCCGTGCCGCACTTCGGGCAGGGGATGGCAATTGTCTGCTTGGCGACAGAATTCTCGATGCTGTTGGCCATAGTCCAGTCTCCGTTGGTTCGGTTCGCGCCACCAACGAGGGGGGCGCGCTGGATGAGTCGCAAGGCTCATCCGGCGAGCGTCCCGGTAATACACATGGGCGCTGCAATATCAGTGCAGCGTCCAACCCATCTCCCGATAGTACAGCGGCCCATGAAGCCGGATCATCTCCCGATCCCAGTCCTGATACCGCGCCACGGCAATCCGCGTATGCCTCTCACTCGCCCGCGTCCTCTCTCGAGAGGGAGGCGTGATGGCTGTCGATCGCAGAGTCATAGGCATCTCCGTTGCGCCCCAGCGGCGGACAGACGCGTCGGGGTGTTCCGCGTCTGCCCGCCCTTATGTGCCTGGTAGGGCCGGGGCGAACCCTGCAGGCAACTTCTTCCGACCGACGGCGCACATGCGCCGCGGTGGGTCTCATCCGAATCTTCTTCTTGTTCAGCAGTCGCCGCCTTCGTCGCCAAACTTTGCCGGCGCACTGCCTGATCGTTGTTTAGTTCGTGTCGCGTTGCGTAACGCCTCGCGTCCCAACCATAGGGACACAGGGGATGTCGGAAAAATCCGAAATTCGGTCGGAAGCCATGAGTGAGATGCTCTTAAGCGAAGCGTCGAGCCTTTTACGAACAGTCGCCGGCGCACGCCGCGCCGATGAATCCAAGAAGGCCGTGCTGCGACGCGTGGGTCGCGAGGTCCAGGATTGGACGGCATCTCGCATCAAGGACGTCTGGTACCGCGACCGCCGCGTGAGCATTCGTGCCAGCGAGGTCGAGTATTTACGCACGCTGGTGAAACGGCGTCAGGAACAGAAAGCAGAAGCGAATGAACTGGACGCGCTTCGGGACCGGGTCTCCCGCATCGAGCGGCTGCTGGAAGCAACGGATCCGGCGTTCCACAGCCCGTCGATTGCTGCGGCTCGGCAGCAACTCAGCGACATGGCTGGAGAGCCTGGCACTGTGGATCGATCCGACACTTGAGGCAGAGGCGGAGAAGAATATGCGTGACGCCACCTTCGATCCAACGGGAGAGAGCCGATGAGTGAAGCAATGGGAATGGCCGTGGCAGCGTCCGACGTCGCCTGCATCGTAGGCCGCATGGGCCAGCGACATCGTGTGCTGGATCCCACCGGCATCGATCGCCTGGTCGTAGAGACGCTGATGGGCACTTCGCCGGACTACAGGGCGGCGGTGAACACCCGGCTTGGTGCATTTGTCGCCATGCTCTATGGGCGTCCCGATCTAGCGCCGTTTATCTCCGACGATCTCGACTTCCTGTTTCCGGCGGCAGTCGTCGGGGCCATCGCCAGATGCCCCTTACGGTTATGCGGGGCTTTCTCGCGGTATGAGGTGGACGAGTTCAGAACGCATCTGCTGCTCGCAGCACCGATCGGCGGTGTGGCATGAGCATGAACTACGGCATCGTCTGGCCGTCCTTCTGGACCGGCTCCACGGGCCGGCAGCTCCGTGGCGATGCCAATGCGCAGCTCGTCGCGTTGTATCTGATGACGTCGCCGCACGGGAACAGTCTGGGCATCTATCGTTGCCCTCTCCAGTACATCACCCTGGAAACGGGGTGCCCCATTGAAGGGGCATTGAAGGGGCTTCGAAGGCTCTGCGAGATCGGGTTTTGCACCTTCGATGAAGCAACGGAGACAATCTGGGTCCGTGAGATGGCGCGATACCAGATCGGCGCTGAGTTGAAGCCGCAGGACAAGCGGCAAAAGCACATCCAGCGCATCTTCGATCAGATCGAGAACAAGTTGATACAGCAGTGTTTTTTCGAGAAGTATGGCTCGTCGTATCATCTGACGGCCCCGCCTGTTTCTCCGAAGAGTGAGGCGCAGGATGAAGGGGCATCGAAGACCCTTCCAAGCCCCTCCGAAGCCAATAACAACTTCAACTTCAATATCAATAACAACTTCAAGACAGACTCTCTCGCGCATCCTTCGGATGACGCGGAGACTGAAAATAGAAAATCGAAATCGAAAACCAAGGCAGCCAAGCCGCGGACGCAGATCGCGACCTCTGACGGTTTCGACGAGTTCTGGTCGGCTTGTCCGCTGAAGAAATCCCGAGCCGCGGCGCTTAAGGCATGGCCCAAGGCAGTCGCTACCGGTGCGACGCCTGCAGAGATCACCGCGGCGATGCGCCGATACGCCATCGAGCGGGCAGGGCAGGACCCTCGCTACACCAAACACCCATCGACGTGGCTGAACGCCGGATGCTGGGCCGACGAGCCCGCAAGCCCGCTCGGTCACGCGTCGCCCGCCGGCATGAGCGGCTATGCGCAGATCTTGTTCAACAGACACATGGAGCGAAGCAGTGAGCCGAATGCCGATGCCTACGACCACCAGGACTAGTCAGGGTTCGCCTGGGACCGATCTGCCGCTGGCGAGTGAACTCGCGGCGATCCGTCTCGGGTGGGAGGATGGCCATCTGTCGGCGCCGTTGCCTGAGCCGGTGCGCGAGCGCCTGACCAAGCGACTGGACCTGCTTCGATCATGCTCGAGGCCTGCTGCCGTCGAGGCGATCGAGGAGGAGATTGCAAAGCTGATGTTGGGTTTCCCGTCGACACGCGGGGTGCCTGTGATCGAGGTGCAACTGCAGGTGCGCAAATATGCCGAGGATCTGCTCGGCGTGCCCCTGTGGGCCGTGAAGGACGCATGCCGGGATATCTCGCGGGGATCGGTGCCAGGACTCAACCCCGACTTCCCGCCGACGTCGCCGCGCCTGAGGCTGGTCGTGAACAGCTACGTCGCCAGGGTTCACCTCGAGGCGCATGAGATCAAGCAAGTGCTGCACGCGGCAGTGCTGTTGCCTGCCAATCCTGAGGTGCGGCAATCGATCCGCGATGGATTGTTGGCTCGCTCGCGTGAACTTGCCCGTGTGCATGACACTCCGCCGAAGCCGGCGCCGACGCCAGAACAACTCAAAGCTCACTACGACAATCACGGGCTCCAGTTTCAGGCAAAGCCCCTGCCTGACACCGGGTCGACATCGCAGGGCGACGTATGAGCACGAGCGTAAGCCCCCCGGGGGGGCATCTAGAAGTCTGGAAGCGCTCGCCCGCAGACCGGCGCTATCCCTCCACACACAGCGAAACCACTTTTCCTTTGAAAAATTCTGGTGGCCAAGGTGAGTAGGACTAATGGCGGTTTGCCCCCGAAGCCCGGCGCAAAGGCGCCGAGTACCCCAAAGCACCTCGAAACGCCTGAACGTCGAATGTGGCGAGACTGGACTGCGGCGCATCGGTTCGAAGATGAGGCGTCGCTAGCTTTGCTTCGCACAACGCTTGAAGCGCATCAACGTGGAAGGCACTGCCGTGAGGCCATAGATAAGGATGGGGAGGCAGTGACAGATCGCTTCGGACAACTGAAGCCACACCCCTTACTTGCTGCCGAGCGCGATGCCCGCTCGGCGTTTTTCGCGGGCATGAAGTCGCTAAACCTGGATCTAGAATAATGAATAGCCCCACAAGAAAACGGCCGCGCGCCGGCGCAGGGGCTGTCTCAGAAGCCGCATGGGCTTTCCTGAATGATGCGCTCACAGACGACATCGGTGCCAGTTGGGAGCGGTGGGGATTGGAGGCGGATCAACCTTTGTTTCTGAAAGGGCCGCCGCCGGCCGAGCTCTGGTCTCAATTCCGAGACGTCGTGTTGAAGCGTTGGATACTTGACCGGCCTGGCTCGCGTCCTTCGCTATGGTGGCGGTATGACGCGCCGCGACTTCCGCGAGGCACATACGAAGAATGCTTTTGGGATGGAATGTTGCCGGAGCCGCGTCTGCGCATCGGAGGTGTGGGAACGGCGCTTCAAGATGTTCTGGCATATGTGCCTGTCACTTATCTTGGCGTTCCAAAATGCTGGCAGGACCACGAGGAAGCGCCGATAAGTCCCGAAATTGAGCCAATTAATCCAGAGAATCCCCCAACATTTGAGTCGCAGGCGTCCTATTTGGATCGGTTCGGTCTGATGACCGCATCGGAGAGGCGCCGTGTTGATAGCGCGCGTTTCAGCCCCGAGTCTGTGATCGATATCCTCGCCGGAGCGCGGTCCCTCTCCAGTGACAGTCAAGCCAATGGCTAGGTCAGCCGCGGAACGGCAGCGCAGCCGGCGCGCTAGGAAGGCGCTGGGAAAGTGCATCCTCCCTCTGACCATCAATCTCGGGGACATCGCGGATAAATTAGTGGACGCAGGGTTTCTCGCGGAATGGTCAGCAGAAGACGCAGTCGCCATAGCCGACGCGCTCGCTCAGGCGCTGGAGCGACTCGAAGTGCTAAGCGTCACGCGTGACACCTCTCACCCAGGCGCTGTGCTACCGCAGAATGATGGAGCGTTGAGATAGGAGCGGCAATGGTTCGAAATCGAATGGCCGGGTTTCCAAGCGAAGATGAGGCTCTGTGGGGTGAGATGAGAAAGAAAGCCGAAATTCCGCCCGCGGTGTCGCGCCTTTGTGAAGCGCTTGCACCCGTCATCAACGAGTTCGTGGAGCGTGCTGTCCAGCAATCGGTCGGTGTGTTGAGTGAGCGCGTCAGGGTGCTGGAGGAGCTAACGATAAGCAGGTGAGGTCGTTCCGTAAGACAAGTTTTAGGAGGCCGCGAGGCCGTTAAGGACGCCGCAGTGTGCTCGCGAAGTGGGGGACGCGACTGTCTAGAGCCAGGCAATGCGAAAGGCAAGCGGAGCAATGAAACACCGAATTCTCGCGACCACGGATGTACTGGCGCGGATCAAGGAGAGAACTATGAAGCAGAAGCCCAACGACGATGCGCCAGACGCTCCGGAGCAGAAGCCCGTCGAGCCTGCGCCAGAAGCGCGCCCCCTTTCAGATGATGACGCCATGAACCTGCCGGGCTGTGGCTTCGGCAGCATCGGCGAATAGGAGCAAGCAAAATGTCCCATAAAGTCAATCTCGTCCGCGTGCTCACGGCGGCGACTGGCAACTCGACGCCCATCACGCTTGGCGCCCGCTATTCCGACCTGTTCATGACGCCGGCAGAGGCGGGCGCGATGGACGGGCGCGTCTACACGTACAACATCGTGGACGGCAATAACTGGGAAATCGGCCGCGGCGTCTACACCGCCACCGGCACCACGCTGGCTCGCACCACCATTCTCGCCTCGCGCATCAGCGGCACGCTCGGCACCTCGCGCATCTCGCTCACCGGTACGGCGCAGGTCCGGCTGCTCGAATCTGCCGAGGACATGGACGGCGTGCGCGGCACCCGGACGGTGACCGGAACGTCGGACACCCTCAACAATTCCGATCAGGGCTACGTGGTCACCTATAGCAACGCCAGCGCGATTGCCGTGGCTCTGGCACAGGCGTCGTCGTCGAACCTGTTCCTCGATGGCTGGGTCGTGTTCGTCAAGAACAAGGGCGGGGGTGCCGTCACTATCACGTCGGCAACCAGCATGATCGACGGCGCCGCAACCCTGGTGCTGCAGCAGAACCAGGGCGCGTTAATTTGGTCGGATGGTACGAACTATCAGTCGTTCAAGTTCCGGGGCGACCTCGGCGATTCCGCAACAAAAAACGTCGGTACCGGTGCAAGCACAGTCGCTGCCGGCGACGACGCGCGTATCATTGGATCTGTTAAAGCAGTCAGAGTTCGAAAGTTCACTTCAAGCGGGAGCTATACGCCGGACCCGCACCTCCTATACGCCACCATCGATTGCCTCGGCGCGGGTGGAGGCGGCGGTGGCACGGCCGCGTCTACGGCTAACTCGGTAAGCCAAGGGAGCAGCGGCGGCGGTGGCGGCCGGTCGATCAAGTACACGGATGCCGCGGCGGTAGGGGCATCGCAGACCGTGACTATCGGCGCTGCAGGAGCGGCCGGGACCGCTGGTAGTAACGCTGGTGGTGCTGGCGGTGATACCAGTGTGGGCACACTTTGCATCGGCAAAGGAGGTGCAGGTGGGCCCGCTGAAACCGCGCGCGCCGTGGCATCTGGTGGTGTAGCTGGCACAGGCGACGTGACGGCACCGGGACCAACTGGTCAGACGAGCCTATATCAGCAGCCCGGATCGATGAACGGTTATAGCGGCCCGTCGACCATCTATGGCGCAGGCGGAGTCGGCAACTTCAACGGCGCTGGCAGTGCCGCGACCGGCTACGGTGCAGGCGGTGCTGGCGGCCATGACTTCAACGCCATTGGCGCCAAGGCCGGCGGGGCTGGTGCCCCGGGCATCGTGATCATCACAGAATACTGCAGCCAGTAACAACCGATGCCTGATGGCTTCAGATATTGCGTTTGCTGGGCATTCGGAGCCATCCGAGCGCCCACGCTGCGAAGCTGAGACCCGTCGCGACAATGATTGCGAGTGCAAGCGTATCAATCATGGGGGAGCGCCTCTGCACTGGCCGGCTTGCGCCAGGTTTTGTCCTGTAGAGGTTGCAATTATAAGCGGTACCGTTTATGAAAGTCAATAAGCGGCACCGTTTATGGAGGTGGATTTGACTCAGTTTACGGCACCGGATAGTGCGGGGCGTATGGGCCGTCCACCGCTGGGAAACAAACCGACGAACGTCCGGATCTCTGACGAGGTCAAAGAACGGATTCGTCAGTTGGTTGGTGAAAAGGGGATGGCCCGCTTCATCCGTGAGGCCATTGAAGCCGAGCTGGCCCGACGCGAGCAAGCGTCGAAGCAAAAGAAGCGCTAAAGCGCGTTCTGATCAGCGATCAGTGTGTAGATCTGTTGCCGGGCGGCTTCAATGCTAACCTGACAGGCCTGGCCATCCGAACGCCCAGGCAATCAGACTCATCCCAGTGGCGACGACAATCCCGAGTCCAAATACTTCGATCATGACAGCTCTCTGCGCTACCCAATTTGTTTGGGCGCATCTTTCAGGAGCTAAGATGCTCATGGCCGTTCGACGAAAATCCGGCAGCGGCTGGACCTTGCGAGGGCAAGTTTGTTTCTGAACGCGTCGTGGTCGTGCGGTCTTAGCCGTAGATCGCGATCGCCGTTGAGACCCCTGCCGCGACAAGTGCGATCGAACCGGTGATTCCCAGGGCGATTATCAGGCGTTGCCACGCACACATCCGGCGAATCTCCGTTCGGGCGAGCTTAGCCGCCGGGGGGAGGGGCATCTGGTCAATATGAGACACCAGCGAGCTGCGCTGCTATTGTCCCGCGAGATCTGTTGGTGAAGGTGCCTATATGCTGAACGACCGAGAAAAAGTTCTGAGTGCTTTAGGCGAGAAGCCGATGAAGATATTCGACGTCATGAAACGCGCTAACATTAGCAATCAGGAGGTTTGTCAATCGCTCCTGTTGAAAATGCGAGACGAAGGCTCGATCAAGTTCGATATTAAGAAAGGCCTGTGGTCGCTGAGTCAATCAGTCTGAACGACGTGTCGGACCGCGCGTTAGCGCGCCATTCGCCAAAAATTCTTCATCCCGTTTGGAAGTCCGTGCATCGCTCGATGCTGCGATCAACTTTCGATTTCAGTTTGCCAAAGGCGCTGCAACTTGCTCCATCGCCTGCGGTTGTCCGTCGCCAGGCGTTATTCCTAGCAGGCAGTCATAGCGCATCGCGATGGCCTGGCCGCGCGATAGAGCGGGATCGATGCAGTGGCTCTGGATTAATGGATCGGACGCTGGCGCAAAAGCCGTCTTAATTTGACCGGGAGGGAAATCCTGACCGGTCAGCGCATGCGTCGCCGGGCCGAGCGGAATGCGCAAGTCTCCGTAGACAATCGCAAAGGCAATATTTTTGGGCCATAGGCCGGTTAAAACTGTCGAGTTTTGCTGATCGAGTGAGTTACCAAGGGCTGCCCTTAAATCCTCTTGGAACGACGCCACTGGACGGAGACTAACGACCGACGGATAAAGATCTGCTCGGGTTGCTAACAGTGCCATCACTCCACAGAGGATTAGGCTGCCTCCTTTCAGAGGAAGGACGTGTTCCGGTTCCTCAGAATGTTTGCCTCTCTGCGCCAGCAACGCCGCGCCGACGAAGATGACGACGCTCACAGTCATGAAAACCGTCTTTGCAATCGAATAATTTGAGGTCATGCCGGCGGCATGGAGAGCCATATGCAAGATTGTGACCAAGCTCGTGCCGAAACCCATGCACGCAAGCACGACGGCATATCGATTTTCTCGCGACGCGAAGAGCAACTTGGCGGAAAAGAAAAATCCAGCCGCAACTAGCACTATTTGAGCGATTCGGTTTCCGAACAAATTGATGTGAGCGCCGGCCTCACTTTGCGACGCGTCATACATTGTCCCAATGAAGGGATTCTGCAGGGTCAGAGCAACGGTGATCAAAGAAAACGCGAGCAGCCTCCAGAGTGTCTGCCAATTACGCCCGCTCCAGAAGTCGAACAGGAGAATGCAGCAATAGACTGCCGCGAGCTGTAAGGCTGGCAGCAGATGAGTGCACACCATAATCTGTACACACACCACGACCAGAACATCGGCGCCAAGCCTGCGCTGCCGGCAATTTAAGAACGTCGCGACCATAAGAGCGATAGGAATGAGCGCTGAGCTCACGACTTGCCCAAGAAAGTAGTTATTCACGACCATGCGTCCAAAAACAGGGCCGCGGAGGACTGCGTATGCTACGGTGATCGTGAGCGCCAATATCGCTGCGCGCCTAGCGATACGCGATGTGATCGCGAACATGGTCAGATAGAACAGCGCGACGGACGCTGTAGACACTGCGGACATGCCGAGCAATCCAGAGCCCGCGACGCGCCCGATTTGGGCTGACATCCAGTGCGCAAACGGAGGGTAAGTCGACATGACCGGCAGAGCTGGTAAGTCGGTTTGCCCTTCTGCACGAAACATTAGATCGCGAACGAGCCCATAGTGTAAGCCGGCATCGCTGCTGATTGCGTGAAATTCATTCCAAAGCATTGCCACTGATGCCAGCGCGACGAAGGCGGCGACCGTGATCGCGCTCAGCAGCGCCCCAACCCCAACACGAAAAGACATTGCCCCCGCCAACTCCAAAATCGGCAAATCATCCCATTTCGGGCTTATGCCGCACCGCAACCCAGAATAGTATATACTAAGGAATGCTTCCCTTGCGATGATTAAGCATGCTTTCTTTCTCACATCATCCAGGGAGGTTTTAATGAAGCAATTGCTTTTAACGGCGGCTCTAATTTTCGTGTCTTCTCCAGCGTCCGCACAAGGCTTTGGCTACGGCACTGGCTCGAATTCCAGCAATCACGCAGTCTCGGGCTATACCCGCAGCAATGGCACTTACGTCCCGCCGTCGCACGCCACGAATCCCAATAGTACTCAGTCTGATAACTACGGCGCGCGGGGCAACACCAATCCCTACACGGGGCAGACTGGCACGCGGACGCCTCGTTAAACGACGCGGAAAAATCGAGGCGACCTTCAAAATCGACTTGCAGTAATGGGCCTTTACCAGGCTCTCGCGGTCGTTCATTCAAATGAAGCCATTCATTACCTATGTCAGTCGTCGGACAGCTCATACTTCCGCCGAAGCTCAAGGGTGAGAGCTCCCACGAAACGAGCGCAAGTAAAGTGGGCCAGGCTATCAGCTTGACTCGTCACCGCGCTCCAGCCGGGACCTTCGGAGGTCCTTACCTTTCGAATCTCGACGGATACTGCCGGCGGACATTCCGGGTGCTCGTTCATGCGCTCGCGAAAAAGCTGCGCCAGTTCGGCTTTGGAAATTGGCTTCTTTGCCATCGGCGCCTGCCTTCTGGCAGTAACACTAGCAGCAATTTGCTGCGGCCGGCGGTATTCGCGGCGCTCGACGTGAAGTCAGTCGTGTTTCAAGCTGTAGTGATCCCGCAACTGCGTTTCTATGCGCGTTACCGTATTCGCAAGCTTCGGAAATTGCCGACGCTGACTGGCATTCGTCAGTGCGCTCCAGTCCCCACGACCGCCTCTAGGGACGATTGCTATTCGGGCATTGCTCAGACTTGTTCCGACGAGCTTCTCGTGGAAGTGCCAGATCAGCTCGTCGGTGTAGTAACTTTCTTGGGCATGTATGTCCGAGGGTTTCAAAGGTGAATTTGGCCGAGGCGATTCAGTTGCCTCCTCTATCTTATGCAGACAAGCCTTGTGGTCATTCTTGGACAACTAATAACGATCGCGCCGCTTCCTGTCGCCGGAGGCTGGAAGATAGGCAGAGTGGATGGCCCTTTGCTCCCGATCGGAACGCAAAGCGCGCTGGCTACGGTCTCGTCTGCTTCGCAGTTAGCGGATCCAGTTTTCTCAACAACCCTGAAGAATGTCCCGTCTTTGCCGGGGGATCCGTCTTTGCCGTCCTTGCCAGGGGCGCCGTCGCGACCGTCCTTGCCGTCCTTCGGCAGCTCCCTGCCACAACCGGCAAGACCAATGCTAAGCAGCGCAATGCAGGCAGCCATCAAAAGCGGTTTCATTCAGTCTTCTCCATCTCGCTTCGACCCTAACAGCGAAGGTGACAGCTACAAGCCGACTCGCGGAGGTGTCATGACTGAAGAGGTTCGGCGGCCGAGAGTTCCGACGGCGTCCAAATATCACTCAGCCCTGAAGTCTGTCATCAAACCCGCAATCATCGTGCTCGATGCGCTTGGCGACTCCGAGATGAGATTTCCGCCCTTTGCAAAGCCTATGCGCCGCTTTGCTGCGGAGCGAATGTCGACTGGGGCGCCTTCTTTCGGGATGTAAGCAGGCGGCCGACACCGATAAACGGAAGCTCGACGTATTTCACCGACAGGTAGGCCACAGGCACCGTGAGCGCTGTGATTGCCAGGCCAGAGATCAGGCCGGTTACGAGCGGATGCGGCAGGCCTGGTATCTGTTGAAGCTGGTGATTGATTATTTCCAGAAACAACACGTTCCACAGGTATAAGCTGTAACTGATAGTGCCGAGAAATACTGATGTCGGTCTGGCCAGGAAGTCGCCGAAGGCGCCAGCTTTACGATAGTAAATGAGCCCGACCAGAAACACTGCGATCGTTTCTTGGATGGTGTGCCGCGCGAAAATAGTTCCGATGAGGAGGATGGGCCAAGACCACGTCGGGATCTTGCAGAGCACGGCTTTGCCAAGAGATGTTGGAATCAGTGCGCCCAAGGCGAAGCAGTAGATGAACATGCGGAACTGGACGAGGTGGCCCTTCAGCGGCGGCAAGTACAGGAACGCGAATATCAGCGCAACAACGATCAGTCCGGCCTCTTTAAAGCGTTTGAAGGCTAGGAAGCCCAGCGCAAGCAGGACCGCTCCCCACGCTTCGACACCAAGGGTCCATGTAGCGCCGTTCACGGGATATTCCAGCAAACCCAGATTGAGAAGAAGGTTGTCTACTGTGCGAGACGTGCCGGACGCGTTGAAGACCAGCCAACATGCTATGAGGCAGACAAAAAGTACCGGATATATTCTGAAGAAGCGACGGATGAAGAAATTGCGAATGAGCAACGGAGTGGGCGATCTGTCTCTCATGAGACTTTCAAAGAGGACTGCACCGCTCATAATGAAAAACAAGACGACCGCCGTCTGCCCATTCAGGAGCGTCAGTCCAATCTTCGACAGCCAGTCGCCGGCTCCGTTGATCTCACTAAAGTTCCGGTAGAGCACTCGGCCGACGAGATCCGGATCAGCGCCTAGGATGGCGTGGAAGAAGAGGACCGTGAGGGCTGCATACCCTCGCAGGCCGTCGAGCTGTTCGTTTCGCTGTGAAGGGGCGGACATGCCCCGAGTGTTTCAGAATGTTTCGCAAGGTGCAAACCGGGGGTATTTAATCCGCTCCATTGTCCGCACCCGCGAAGCATACATTCACTGACAGAATCACCTTGAGTGAATAAATGCGTCCGCTCCGGGGATGTCCGCGGCGGGCATTGTCGCTTACGGGATCAGTGAACTCTCTTTGAGATCCGGCGTTAATGGACGTCGGAGGCCCTTCATGTTTCGGATTTTGTATCTCAGTACTGCCAATCAACCATTTTCACCGGAGATCTTTCCGAGCTACTGCAGAAGGCGAGGGCGCGGAATGATGCGGCGCAAGTGACAGGTATGCTCGTCCATTCGGACGGCGACTTTCTTCAGGTACTTGAGGGAGAACCAGAAAATGTCATCGGCGTATACGACCGCATCGGCGTCGATCCGCGGCACCGTGACATCAGCGTGCTTCAGCGGGACCGGCTGTTTCCGAACTGGGCAATGGGCTTCAAGCGCGTACCGGATCGGATGCTAGTTGACGAGGCTGTCGGGGTTAATAGCCGAGTCAAGTTGCGATACCTGGATGCTACGTCGGCCTTAGATTTCCTGCTTGCGTGCAGCCGTAGCCAAACATGGCAATCCGCACTGGCGGCTCACAGATTAATAGCCCGTCATCTCCGAGCTCGAAACGCGCATGGCTTTTGCAGCTCGAAGCAGCCGAACAGCTGCCGTGTATTAGGCGCAGATTACCCGAACGCCGTTGCGAGCAAGCTTACAAAGAGCAGGAAGAACCCGGCCGCGGTGACGGCAAGGTATCGCTCAGGAACGTCGTCTCGATCTCGATCTGTACTCATGACACAACTGTCGGTTCGGCCCCAAGCGATGGTGCGGACGAATTGATTAAAAATTTGGAATCACCGCCCTTGGCGGCTTTGCGCCATTTTGGGACTCCTTCTGTGGTCCCGCGTCTGGAGGCGCGCGTGAATTCAATCCAGGCGGAGATTGTAGATCTCACGCAGTTTCTTTTGAGTGGCCGCCACACCTCGGGCGACGTTGCGATGGGTTCGCTCGTCGGTAGCGGGGTCGACGCTTGCCCTGGAAACGGTCGCTATCGTCCAATTCGCAACGCCGAAAGGGTCCGGGTCGTGGTGGATCGTAAGTTCAGTGACGCATTCGCATCCATGGAGTGCTCTGAGCTCAACGAGTGCCGCGTGTTCCAATGCGGCTTTCGTAAGCAGAGTCTTCTTCATTGGCAGCCTCCCTTCGTTTTTAGGAAGGATAGAATCGCATCGAAACATTGTCTGTACGGCTGGACCGCGCTTGATGAGGGCGAAAGAGGTACCCCCACGCCATGGAACTCGTCGGTGGAACGAAATGCGGAAACGTCGGCACGCGTTCACTATATTGACGCTCAAAGCAGTTTGCTTCTCCAATGTTCAACTGCGGCGGCTGCAGGTTCCCAAAGGGTGCTATGCATGCCGCCGGTCCCCCGGATGCTGTCAGTCAGACGACCCAAGATTTCAATCGCTTGTCGATGAGCTGCGGCGACGTCAGGGCTGTCGTCGAGCTCAGGAAAGTCGGCCGCAAGGCCTTCGACCAATTGGGCGGCCGTCCTTCGATCCGATGTCCTTGCTACCTTCAGAACAGCTAGGGCGTAGTTCGCTTTGGTGAGGCTGGAGGCGTTACTCATCGATCAGATCTAAAGAGAAGAATCACACGCCATAATAGCTTTATTACGAAGCTGATTGGAAGGAGTATGTGCCGGACCGATCTGGCCCGCGCCTCCGCGCCAACTGCCCGAGACCAAAGTCAGGTGGACTATTCGTTTATAAGCGATGGGCTGTCGCCTCGAAGAAAAGCTCGTGCTTCCTGGATCATGCCATTGGCGATCTCTTCGTTGATCAGGAAGTCGTAGTGCCCGTCTCGTGTTACCAAGGTCAAAGTTCCAAGGAGCGGGGGAGTGGTGGATCGACATCACGCCGACATCAAGGGCCAGAAGCGCCTCGAGGTCATTCTTGGCGGGCATGTTGAGTGGTTTGTCGTGCAGGGAAGGTGTGATTGCAGTGCTTTCTGCAATTCTTTGAGCTTACTCTGGTTTCTGCACCGCATTTGCAGAGGTTATGGGGATCAGCAAGGCGCTGATGGTCAGCACGCTGGACACTTATCGCTCAATCCGTCGAGCACACTCTCGACAGCTGCGATCCGCTCCTTCCTGTTCTTGCCTGAGAATTTGCGGTGTTCCGCAAGGGATAGCGCATAGTCGACGGCATGATGGCTATGCCGTAAGCGCTTATATCCATGCTCCTGGCACGGTTCGATTGCATGCGCTTCCATCAGTAGGTCGGCGGCCCACATTTCGAGGCTGCTTTCTGTTTTCATTTTAGCCATGGTCACACCTTCTTAGCTCGCTTTGATTTCGGAGCAGGCGCCGGGGCGTTGATCGGAATACCACATCGCCAATGACGTGCCGCTCGGACGTGTCCATGCTGTCGGCAGCGAATAGATTGGTATCTCGCCAGTTCCGGCCCATAGGATCGCCTAAGGTGGCGATGGCGCGAGCGTCGTCCTCCGTTTCGGCCGAGACGATTGCGATCTGTCTGCTCTTTTCGAGTTGATTAAGCGCCGGAGTAAGCTTCCACAGTCGGTTGGTTTCTGGAACCACGACGGGCGGTGCGGCGATCTCGGTGACGGGCTCGTCTTCGTCGGACATAACGAGAGAACGACGACCCGTGCGCCCTGTTCCGCGTCTCGCAGATTTGGAAGCCGGATAGAAATTTCCGTGAAGCTCGCCGCTGGGGAGACTAAGTGCGAAAAATCTCCAAATAGATGTCGCGATTTTCGCACTGCAGCCGTCGATCCCGCCGATTCATCTTAGCGGCTCTGACATCGGAAAACACATGACCATCGCCCCCCTTTGCAGTGGGAGGAGCCGTGGACTTGGGGGACTAGCCACCGAGCGGGGGGCGAATGACCACCGCTTCCCCATCCCCAGTTCGCTTGATCGCGGCTTCCAGAAACGCCTTCCGCTTTTCTGACGTTGCGCTCTGCCACTGCGACGTCTCGAGGGCCGTGCCCGATACCTCAAACTCTCCATCAATTGGACAAACGACCTTGTAGGACTCGCCTCTTGGAACGAGAAAATTACAGGCGTTTCCGCAAACCGGACACGTTCCAATTGGCATAGATAGCCCCGTGCTTTGACCGCGGCGACATCAGTTAGATCGGCTGCTTGAAAGCCGGATTCCCCCGGGCGCTCACGCCTAACGAAACGGCCTGGCGGCGAACAGAAAACCCGGACCGCCACGCCGAACTCGTGCGGAATGATCCGAGGCCGGCGATAGAAATTCAGGAGGCTCGGCGGCGTTGAGTTGGGGACAGGGAGACCGCCGAGCCAGGCCAACAGCCTCTGCAAAAGATGCTGACCGGCGGGGAAAGAGACAATAACAAAATTCGTTCCAGCTATGCCTGCAGATGAAACGGCCCGACGCTCAACCGAATCCATGAGCGCCGGGCCAAGCCCTGGCGTGGCTTCTGGGGTCACGCCGGCATTCGACCTCTAGCATCACAACCAAAGGACACTCAATGACCCGCATCTTCGCGGCAGCTTTGCTGTGCGCGCTATCCACAACGCCTGCTCCGGTCCAGGACATATTTACCCGGATTCGCTCAATCGATGTCACCATGCGAAGGAGGGGACCTGCATCGCCAGCCAGTACGGGGTGGGTGACGGATACCATGGTCGCAGGACGGCCTTCGGCCAGCGGTTTCAATACCTACGCCCTGACGGCCGCGCACAAGACCAGGCGCTTCAGCAGCTACGTCACGGTCACGAACAAGGCCAATGGCAGCTACGTGCTCAGCCGATCGTTGCGCCCGCAACGAATACCATCACGCAATTGATTTGCTCCCAACTTAAACTTGGTCGACAATAATGTGCCTAATGCGCAATTCTCCGTCGAGGGAGGCTTGTATGGATTTCTTTGCAATCCTGCGCGAGGCGTTCGGCCGCGCCCAACCGGAAGCCGACGAAGACAATGAGCAGCTCATGAGTGAATTTGTGAGGCTCCTGCAAACTAACGGCTATGACAGCAAAAAAAATGCCCGAGAGTAGTTCTAAGCATCCGGGGCACGGGTGGTGTCCTGACGACGTTCAGTAACTTCTCATCTCCGGGGATAAGGACATGTTCGGCGCGGTGGCGCTGCATCGATCTGTTTCGAGCAGCAGCCAATGCCATCGGCATGGGCGACACGACGCGCGTCACAGTCCAATGACACCTTGGCTGTCGAGACGGAACAACTCCCGATGGGAGCCATTAATCGGCGTCCATCGCATGGACACAGACCAAACTTGCCGCGCTACCGTTCAGCGGTCGCGCGGCGTTTTTGTTTTGAAAGCAACGAAGGTAGCAATTCTCAGTTGCTGAGAACTGAACGAGTAGAAGCGGAAATCGCTGATTTGTCGCGGCCGGTGCCAAGCGGCCTGCACGTTGCGAGAATACCTCTCGACGTTGAAGGTTATGCACTATGCTTCCTGAAGAAGGGAGGCCCTGCGATGTGGATCACATTGACCGCTTGCTTCGCTTGTTTTGCGATCGGGGGATATGCGGGTCACTACCTAGGCTACCGTGACGGAAGGGAAGAGATCCAGGACGAGTTGAGAGATCTGCTGACCAGTCGGTGGCCGATCGCTGAAGGCCAGCCGCGGCAGTAGTCATTTATGAGAACCGCGATGCCTTCCCCGCAAGCTGAACGAAAGCCGGTCGTCGGGATCACCTCCATGTGAGCGCAGTCCCGCGCGTTCCTCGATCATCCGAGCTAATTCCTGGTACTTCACTGCCAGAGCATTTAGCTGATCGGACACTGATCGATACCCGCCGAATTTCGCAAACTCTTTGCACCTTCGAGATATCAATCTCAGTCGTGCAGCCGTTGCGATCGCTTCTTGTTGGGACTTCGTCAGTGCCATCGACGTCCTTCTTCAACTCGCGCCTACTATCTAAGATAGTAGTCGAATTGGACTATCGGCATGAAGTTGAGTGTTGTTCCTGAGACAAACTATCGCAAGCCCGGCCGGACGTACTCGGAAAGTCAAACGAGGATTTTAAGAAGCGGGAGTGCCGCAGTGGTCTCGGCTCTTTATTTATCAGCTGATGATCATTCGTCAGGTGGCCCTAATTCAACGGGCCGCATTTTTGAAAGATGATCTGCCCAGTTGCATCAAATTCAAAGTCAGCGCGGACGTTGGAGCCTTGGCAAACGTAGGTATGGCTATGGCCCTCACGAGCCGGCTGAAGGTTCTCCAATTCCGCAGCTGGGGAATCCATTAAGCGCTGCTCCCAATATGCCCCCAAAGCCTCGCGACCATTTATCGTCGTCGCGCCGCTGCAACCGCATTCGATGGTAGCGCTGTCGGCATAAAGGCCGACAATACTCTCAAGGTCGCCGGAGCGATAAGCATCGAGCCAATCAACTACTGCGGCCATCGGGCAAAGGACATATTTCCTCACCTACTTGCCAGACCTACGCGTCTAACAGGCGGTTTAGAATGGGTCTAATGAATGTGAGCTGAATAGTTATTAAAAACACATTCTCATCAGGTGAGAATTAGGTCTTGCGGGGCAGATGCTGTGAGGACACCCGCAGCCGATTACTTCACGAGCTTCGTTCCCATCTAGCCGTTCTGATCTTCGCGCGGTCTGACAATTGCATGAGGAGGACCGTAGCTTTGCGTACCAGGGAGTTAAAGATGGCGATGATCCACCGCCGCTGGACTGACGATGAATTGGCCATGCTCCGGATGCTGGCCGGGACGTTGCCGCCCGAAAACATAGCTAAAAGGATTGGACGCTCGCGAGCAGCAGTCATGATCAGGGCGCACGAGATGCATTTATCTCTGAGGCGCTTAGATCCGGACGGGGTGGAGAGAAATTGGGCGACGCCCTGTCCCACGGTAGGTATTAGCCGGCTATCCGCGCCGTCCCTGGAGGGCTCGTCAAGCAAGAGGTCGGCGCGTTCCGCCTACTGACGCCGCATTCGTCATCTCCTTGATGCAGCACCACCATATTGGAAGCCGTCCGGCGCCATGCCCGGGCGGCTTTTTTTTGGGGGCTCGGCAAGTGTTTTGGGGGATAGTGCCGTATTTTACCGGCGGGATTTCCACAACCTTAAGAGTTACTTTGCATTTTCATCGCGCGGATCGCCGCTAATTTTTGCATGGGGGTACTCTACATGAAGCGTTTAATTCAGAAGTTCTGGGCAAATGAATCCGGTGCCACTGCCATCGAATATGGACTGATTGCTGCGGGCATCTCGCTGGCCATCATTGCCGTCGTCAACGGCCTCGGCACTAACCTCAACGGCAAGTTCACCGAAATCAACGGGTCGCTTAAATGAGGAGCTAGTCGGCTGTTCTCAGCGGCCCAGCGTACTCGAACTTCGTTTTGTGCACCTCTCGCCAATAGCCGTCCGGTCCCCGCCGGGCGGCTTGTTTGTCTCCGTTTAATCCCTTGGGCTTCGGTTTGTCGGCGGCAGCGATACGCCTTCACGGGCCGCCTTGCCGTAGATCGAGATAACCGCCCGCTTCAATTTCATTGCGATGAGCCGGGTGGGGGTGTTCTGCTTCACCAGCGTCTTCATGTTTTTCAGCTCGGCTTCTGTCCAATCCCAACGAGGCCCGGCGGCTGACACCTTTTGTGCGGACTTCTTTGCTTTCTTAGCCACGCATTCTCCCTTTACGTCTGGGTTATTGTACAACTCTCAGGCGCCCATAGCCCTTCCGCAAGCGCTCCTGTGCGGCGACTTCTTCATGGTCCAGAATCTCGAGCACGCGCGCGAGGGTGTCCACCAAGTCGCGCGGTCCAGGTTGGATATATAGTCACGCAGCACTGCCTGAGCGTCTTCCACGGCCTTGTTGATGATGTCGATGTCTCTCATTTCATGAATCCGATCATGAAAGCGATGGTCAAATAAGCCGCGCCGATCACTCCCGCCGTCACAGCAAGCGCGAGCAAAATTCTCCAAACCCCAAACGGTCCGATTTCATCTCTCACCGATCCCTCGCAAGCTTGGGGCGGTTGCGCCACTTCGGGTCTTTGTCGACTGAGTGATAGACGGGCGTGCCTTTGGGATAGAGCGCCTGCATCATACCAAGACGCGCGAATTCGATCGGGCCGCCATGATCCGCTGCCTGGATCAGAACATGCATTGCATTCTGCCATGGCGCACTGTCGTGCTGAGATTTGGGAAGGTTGGTGATGTATGCTCCAGCGTCTCGAAGCGTGACGATCTCGGTGCCATCTGGCAGTACTATCGGGTCGGGGAACGGGGTCGACCAAGACATCATGCCAGCCTCAGGTTTAGCTGGCGCTCACGGCCAGCGTGGCGGACTACGAAGTCTTCGATCGAAGAGCTGAGGTCTTCGTGGCGGAGATCGGCGCGGCGCCTAATCTCCCGAGCGACGTCTTCGGAGACGTCGTCCGCCCAGTGTTCGGAGGTGTTGAAAGCTATGACCCGCTGAGGATCGTTGTACTGTCCAGCCATTAAGTCACGGATGACAGTCTCGAGATCGGTGTCGGCGGCGTCAGCTTCGCGCCAAGCACACCCCGATCGCTCAAAGCAGTCCAGAACGAGATAAACAACGCCGACGTTTGGCACGATCGTGGGCGTCCAACGGGACTGACGCATACTAGAACTCCAACGCAACTGCTGGCGGATTCAAGCTGGCCCTAAGTGATTCGTTCCGAAGTGGCTTGGAACTTGTTGGTCTAATTCTCGTTTTCGTCGAGCCGCGGTATTGCGGTGCTTGGGAGACGGACGGATGGCCACTAACAAACCGACGGGCGACAATGCCCGCAAAGGCGCCGTGAAAAAGCGCAGCCAGACGAAGACGACGATGGGCGGAGCTACCACCTGGACGAAGCGGGACAAGACGACCGGCGAATTCATGGCGATCAAGAAAGCGAAGAAGGCCGCCCCGAAGAAAGCCGCGGCTGCAGAAAAGAAGACCGCTAAGAAGACAACAGTGGCGAAGAAGTTTAAGGGCGTTAGGCGGGAGAAAAAGTAAGTGGGAAGTCGCCACGGCTCGGCGGGTACAATCCGTAAGCGGTCGGTCATGATTGATGGACACAAGACCAGCGTAAGTCTGGAGGATCAGTTCTGGGAGTCGATCAAGGAGATCGCTGCTGAACGTGAACAGCGACTGACCGAGCTTATCAATGTCATCGCTGAAGGCCGCGATAGAGCAAACCTGTCATCGGCTCTGCGAATTTTTGCACTAAACCATTATAAGCAGACGCAAAGGCGATGAGCAGAGCTACGGTTGTTTGGCTTAGACCGACGGCTCAGCCAAACAACCCAAAGACCCATCCCAGCACACCGAGTAGCGGGATTAAAGCAATCCCGATCAGTATCAGGGGCGCAGGCTCATTCCCGTCGTCATTCGGTTTGAAAAACTTCATCAGTCCCTCATCAATCTGCAGGCCGGCGGCCAGTGTGTGAATTGAGCGGCCCCTTGCGCTCGCGAAGCAGCCCTTCCGGGAGGGGATCGTCAAAGCCCGGCAGTGGCTGGCTTCTGACATCTGCGCCATGCTGTGCGGCCTCATGGGCCGTCGGGGCTTCCTTCACTTGATGAGGCTGCTGCTTCCCTGCAGGAGAGATCGGGTCGTAGGTGCCGCTGCGCAGGTCCCGGCCGTCGGTATGCATGTCGTTTGCCATGTGAGCCTCCTTTTCAAGGGCCTCAATGATCGGCGGCCGGTGTCGTTCCGCAACCAGCGATCAGCCCTGCGGCGTAACGCAGCACAAATGGGCGGAACATCGTGCGAGCGGAGGTGTTCGACTTAATCTGAAACGGAAGAGTTCGATGCCGACAGGTCAGCCAACGCCGCCACCGCGCGGAGCAGGGAAGTTCGCCGCTATCGCTGCGGTGATTGTCGCGATGATAATCGTCGTGACGTTTGTTGGCATGAATATGCAACACGCGCAGACGGCAAAGGAGCAGGAGTCGGGACAAGTTAAACCGGCCGATGCGCCTATGACTGAAAAAGACCTTGGTAAATTGCCCGCAAAGCCAAATTAACCGCTGTCAGGGTGTCCCATGCGGCAAAGACCATATGTAATCGCCGCCGTATTTCTTCTTCTAGTGCTCGGAGGCGCGCTGATCTTGCGCGATTCTGGCACCCGCGCGCCTCCCGACCAAGCCTTCAAAGCACAGCGAGAGTAAACTAGGCCTGCGGTTGATCCGCCGCACTCGTACATTTTGATAATGCCGTCGGGCTGGCGCGCCCTCATCGCTGAAGCCCTAGCGAGGCGGCCGGCAGCTTAAATTCTTCGCCCATCTCGGTGCGGTCTGCCGGGTCGCAGTTCGGTCCCCACAGGATGTAGCCGCCGCTGCCGTGCATCTCGATGAGGCCGGCTGCGATTAGATGATCCCGGCCAAGAGCGTATTCGGCCGCATTAGCCTTGTCCCGATTGAGAAAGGTCGCGTTCCATGCACCGACCGGGATCATGCCTCTCCGGTCTGCTCCGATGGCCTTTGCAATCTCCCATAGACGTGCTGCGGCTGCTTCTGGCCTGGCGTAGGGGCGGTCTTTGACGAATTGCTCGAACTGCTTATTCATATGGTAGGCGCTTCGTCTTTCTTTTTTCCGCGAGCGATAATTTTAAGTGCGCCGTCGGGGAGAGGGCGCTGTAGCTTCGTCGCCTCTTCCGTCGGCGCATTCATCCAGGCTTGCAGTTCTTCGGGCTTCGTCAGGATAACGGGCATTGCTTTCGGATGGATTGCGCCGACTTCGACGTTCGGTTCGGTGGTGAGAAAGGCGAAGATGTCGTTGGACGTCTCGCCCTCTTTGACCTTCCGAACCGACGTCCAGTTCGTCCAGATTCCCGCGAAGAATGCCAGAGGCCGGGTCTCGTCGAACGCAAACCATATGTCGCCACCCTCAGCTTTGTTGAACTCGCTGAAGGACGTGAAGGGCACCAGGCATCGGGCTTCAACACCGAGCCATCGCTTCCAGTGCTTGCTGTCGAGATTACGTATGTTCGTCGTTCCGCTGTCCGGCTCCATCCGCAGCAGTTCCTTGAAGTCGATCTGCATGCCCTTGTCCTGGAGCTTGGCGGCACGCTTTTTCGCCGCCTGCATCTGCGCGAACTGAGACGAAGGCATGCCCCAGCGCGCCAGCGCCAGTTCGGTGCCGCTGGCATTGTTGCGCACGATGGGCGCCGGATAGTCCGGGAAGATGCCCGGCATAGCGGGCAGGTTGCCCGTGCTGTCGACGTCGAAATTAAATAGCCGGCGTATGGCGTCTTGGTTCTTCGTCATCGAATAGAGATTGCACATGCGGCGCTCCTGGCCGTTACGTTCCCGCAGGCCTTCCGGTGATGTGTTCGATATGTGCCATGGTTTCTTCGTGTATGCCCGGATTGAACATCGCGCCACATGCGCACCGGATTGGACCTCTCCCGAGCTTGTTCCGATATCCAGCATCCCATAGCGCATATTTGTTGGCGGTCCACTGTTTCTGCCGGCGGCTCGCTTCGAACTCCGCATCGGTGCGCCTCGGCAGGAACACCTTCCATGCGGCATCGAAGCAGACGCGGGCTGTGTCAAACTCCCGTGCTTCGCCTCTGAAACATTCATTGCGATGGAGCGGGTAGAAGCCGCAAGACCATTTCCAGATACCCGACCTCTCCGGGTTCGGATCCCAGTCTTGCTGAGCGATGGTGCCGACCTGCACGTCGCCGTACCAGATCTCCCAGGCCTCAAAACGATCATCGGTGCGCCGCCGTGTCAGCTCCGGCATCACGGCGCCTCCCTGGCGTGCCGTCGGTTAGGCGCCAACTGCAGCAATGTCGCCAGGGGGCGTTTTCGTGCTTTCGCACATCGTTCGCAGCGCAGACGGGTGGCAAGGTCGTGGATGCAGGTCGTGTCGACATGCGGGAGTTCGGCAAGGCTAACGTCGCGCTTAATCCGACATCTCGAGCATTCGATCTCGAGCCAGGCAAAGCCGCCGTTCAGCGCCTGGTCGACGGTCGGTGAGGGGTCGATCGGCTCACCGTCCGCCCACATGCGTTCGTTCCAGCTTTCGCAGGACAGCCTATCGGCTTCCCGGATCAGCGACTCGCCTTTAGCCCGCAGCTCATCCGCCTGTCGGGCGAGCATCAGCGTCACCCTGCGAGCCTTCGTCAGCTCTTTATTGAGAGCCTTGCGGTCGCCACCAGATAGGGGCGTGGGGTGATATTTCGGAGCCATATGGGCGTCCAAGCGTGACGGTCAAAAAATGAAAAATCAAAAGCGCTAGGTGGTCTCAAATGACGGCCAGCAGCCATCCTCCTCAAGGCGTCATGTGCGTTCCTGGCAGCCGTTGTCGAGCAGCTTCATCCCGACATCTTTCCAGATGGCATGGACTCCGTAGAGACGCGCGGCATCGATGGTTTGGATTTCGACGATCCGATCACAGCGACGGCAGGACACTCGCAGGACGTGCCGGGGAATTTCCGAGAGGCGGCGCTGTTGGACCGGAACGCCGGTACGGATCTGACCGCGCGGATCCCGGACAATGGAATCCCAATACGCCTCCGGCAGATCGTCTGCAGGGCCAGGCGCTGGAATAGGCTCTGCGGTTGGGCGGCTCGGTTTGGAGGCCAGCTTCTCCATCTGTTTCGGCGTCGGCATTCGCCAGCTTGCGGGTCTGTCGCTCATGCCTCGATTAGAACATAAGAAGAACAAAAGTCGAGTCCGCGGAGGTTGTATCCTGGTGGAGCGGCGGCGCCGACGGGGCGGCTCGGGGTAGCGGAGGAAGCGTAAGACTATAAGCGCACCAGAAAAATACCAGCAGCCGCGACGGCGACGATCCAAGCGGCCAGCACAGCGATGGGTGCGATCCTTGAGCGGGAATTAGAATTCTGCATGGGCGGAGGTCATAGAAAACGCAGGTCCGTTTACGCGGGAGGCTACCACTCTCAGCACCTTGCCGTGACCACAGACGCTGTTTTTAACCTAGACCACAGCGAAGGGATCCGGAGATGCAACCGGCGTCATCGAATGGGGCTGTCCGGCTTCACCGGCTCTTTGTGAATTTCTGTCCCTTCGTCGTCTTCCACAACGATGTGGCGGGGCTTAGCGCCGGTCAGCGCCACGTACTTGGCTATTAGCTCGGCCTGCCGCTTTGCCTGCTCTTCATTTTGGAGCTCCAATCCTACGGGATCTACAAGCTTCGTACCGTCGACAATGGGGAAATAATACTTGGGCATGCGCATTCTCCGGCAGGGGAAATGCGCATGCTTTCAGTCCGTTCCATGTTGCCTTTAGCGGGCTCGGATCCGCCAACGCTAACCTCTCGTTAATCATGCTGGATCAGCCTGTGAGAGTGCGGTGGCACCGGACGACTTTGGGGACCGGCAGCCGCACCGAAGAGCCGTCCGGTGTAATGCCCGGGCGGCTTTTTCGCTGAGCTTGGGAGAAGAAACTTTCCGCAGACTGGGGAACTTAAATCGCCATGCCCGACGTGAGAAAGCCCACAAAACCACGAAAGCAGTCGTTTACCAGACCCGACGGGACGTCGACGAGTATCAGCCTTGAGGAAGCCTTTTGGGAGGCGTTGAAAGAGATCGCGAACGAAAAACGTATCTCTCCGACAGACCTCACCAGGCAAATTGATCGGGACCGGGTTCGAGGCAACCTTACCTCGACTATACGTCTTTTCGTCCTAGAGCACTTTATTGCGAAGTACCGATCGGCAACTGACCCGAATGCGGATAGGCAGCGAAAAGCCCGCTCCGAGGAGGGCGTGCGTTCTTGATATTTGCCCCAATACTTTTCGGGATGACCAGAGAGTTGCGGAGGTCGCGGCCTTTGTCCGTGCCGCGCGCCTGACGAACTCGTTATGGCTTACTTCGGCCGAACGCTTTGATCGCCGCCGGGACTGCCGGGCGGCTGAATCACCGGCGTATTGCTGCTATCTGAATTCGGCGTGGGTGCCCGCATCGCGGGATCGACATTGCTCGGCGGGCACAGAACGCCATCGGATTTCGCAAGTTTATCGCCCAACGGTTCCGGGCTCTGTCCCGTTGTCGTCCCGCTGGGAGCAATCGTCCCCTCGGGGGTCGTTTGTGTCGCCGCACAATTGGCATTTGTACGCTCGGCTGCCGGTGGCGCGGTCTGTGCGGGAGGTGTGGTAGGCGTCGGCGGCGCTTGGGCGAAGGCAGCGCCGTAACCGGCGACAACAAGAGTTGCGATGACAAGCGGCTGTTTGATCTGCATCCGGAGCAAACCGTGGGCGCGAATGGAGGTTCCGGCCTCGGGCCAATTTTGTCGGGCGAGGAAGGGAGACCGGCATCGCTGCCCGCTGCGTGTTTGATCAATCTCGCTCGGCACAGTGCTTCACTTCAGGTCCGATCGTTCAAGTGAAGTGTGCGCTTCGGTTCGGACTAGGTCGGCCACAAAATTGGCTCCAGCTTTTGTCAGGTGGCCATAATCCCATGAGATCAATTCGCCTTTCGGCGAGCTTCCATGTGTGATGCATCCCGCCTCGTTGCACATGGCGTTGTATATTGAAATGAACTGAGCACCGGAGGTCCTTGCTACGGCGGCGAGATCGCTGTCCAATTGCTTATAGCCCACGTCGCTCGGTCGGATGCGATCCAGAATTGTGCCCGAGGATTTCCAGTTCTCATAAACCCGTGTGGGCAAGTCGGGTGACCAATACGGCGCGGGGCCGAGGATCACGATTTGCTTCACTGATTTTCGCAGTTCGACCACAGCGCGCGCGAGACTGCTCATCTGCGAGCGTCCCAATTCTTCGCTATTTACCAAATAGGTCCAGAAGGCGAATATGATCAGCTTATCCGGCTTTAGCTCCGCGATCCTATTAACAATATCATTGTTGCTCCTTTCGCATACCGTCGAGTTTGTGCCGAATGAGGGTAGGCATGCGTCTCGCGTGAATTGAGCGACCTGTCCGTCGCGATCTTCGGAAAAGCCGGTGTAAAGGCGACCAGCGTGCGAATCGCCCCAGATCAATGTTTGCCCAGCACTACACTCTTTGCCGAACTCGCTTGTCGCAGTGTTTGCGATCCAGCACGTCTGTGCGCGAGCGCCTGCGACTGGGTCATATCGCATTGTGTCGATTACCGATCGAATCTCCGCGGGGTAGCGCTGTGGGAGGCCGCTGCTGAACCATACTGCGGCGCTCATCAAAAGGACGAGAGCGGCCATCGAGGATGCAATAGCAGGCGCCCGCTGGCTGAGACGTCCGAAGCGAATTGGAGTTTCTACCAGTGCAGTAGTTAGCCAAGCTAGAATGAAACTGGCGATGACGATGGATCCCATGATCCACGCAGATGTAAGACCTGAAATCGTGGTGAAGGTGATCAGGGGCCAATGCCACAGGTAAGCGGGGTAGCTGATCTTTCCGACCTGTATGAGTAACCGGCGCTCCAAGAAACTCGCGCCGTAGGCGAGTATCAGGGCGGATCCGACAACAGGGGCTGCAGCACGCCAGCCGGGGAATTCGCTTGATTGTTTGAAAAGGGCCGCGCTGCATAAGATGAGTACGAGGCCAAAAAATGAAACGACGGTCCCACGCTTAGGAGTCCGGATTGCGATCGCGATAAGTCCGCCGGTTCCGAGTTCCCAAAGGCGAGCGAGCGGATTGTAGTATGCCGTCGCTTGGTTGAGATGTGTGTCAATGATGCAATAGATGAACGACGCAACTACGATCGCAATTAGAAACGCGATCGCCCTCTTTTGGGTTCTCGCAAAGAGGATCAGTAGGAGCGGCCAGATAAGGTAGAATTGCTCTTCAATCCCTAACGACCACAGGTGGAGAAGGGGTTTTGTTTCGGCCGCGGCATCGAAGTACCCGACTTCCGTCCATGCCAGGAAATTAGGGAAGAACAACGATCCGGCGATGCCGTGGAGGCCCAGATTCTCATATCTGATTGGCAGCAGGATGAAGCCGCCAAACATAACCGTTGCTCCGATTACGATTGAGAGCGCTGGCAAAAGCCTCCTAGCTCTCGCCTGGTAAAACTTCCAGAAACTGAAGGTGCCTTCCGTCATTTGAGGGAAGTATTTTCGGGTGATCACGTACCCACTGATGACGAAGAACACGTCAACGCCCACGTACCCGCCGGTCAAGGCGGCGGGAAATGCGTGGAAGATAACAACAAGAATGACCGCTACAGCGCGAAGCCCGTCAATGTCTTCCCGATAAGGCAGATGCACCCCGTAGACCCCCAAGCCTTCCACGCCCAACGCGAGTAATAATAGGGTCACAACTCTACGTAAAGCCATTGGCAGGGGGATGAGTCGATTGCCCCGGTATGCCGCCATTTTGCCCGATGGCGCGGAGGGCGTCACCGCGAGAGGCGTGGTGTTCTCGCCAGAGTGCTGAAACCATACAAAATAACGGGAGATCGGCGCGCTCAGCTCCAGTTCAGAAAGGAACAGGTAAGTGATGACTGGGGCTTTTGAATACAGGAAATACCAGATGAAGTTAAAGTTGGCTGTTTTCGGGTTGCTCGCTCTAGCAGGCACGGCAGTATCAGGTGCGGCATCGGCAATGCCGCTCGGTCTGGCATCCGGCGCAGGCGTCGGACATAACATTGAGCAGGTGAGGCTAGTTTGCGATCGCTTCGGACGTTGCTTCCGCACCCCTGGCTATGCGCCCCGATACGGATACGGGCCACGATATGGATATGGTCCACGCTATGGCGGGTGGGACCGGGGCTGGCGTGGCGGGCGCCGCTGGTAAATCATATCAGGGGCCGCGAAAACGCGGCCCCTATCGCTCTATGACGGCTTCCAGCCCTTCAGGTCTTCGATGATTTGCCGGAAGGCGATTTTGACTTCAGAAACTTGAGCCAGGTCTGGCAATATGATCTCGCCGGGTAGGTCACCGCTGCCGGCGCTACTATGCAAAGCCAGCATGGTGTTCTCGAAGCCGCCGACGTCAGGGTCTCCAGCAAGAAATTCGTGTTCAGGAAAGGCTGCATCCAACTCTGCAATGACGCGTTCAACAGCGGCCGAAGACGCGTCAGGCGTAAGCGTGAAGATGAACGTGGTCATTGCGCCTCGGTCATATCCCCAAGTCCCCTGGAATATTTCCCGAAGCGATGAGCGCCTCAAGGTCACGGGCCATCTTCCGGTATTCGTCGGCAAGCTGCGCGAATGCATTCCGTTTAACGGGGTCGGTAGCAAGCCTGCTGATGAGCTGGCACTCCTCAGCATCCACGCGCAGTTTTTCCAATCTCTGTTTAATGTCCTGCATGTTATTGGGCTTCTATAGGGGCTCGTACTGCAGCCTTGGACGCTCGAATGCCCACCAACGGCTTGCCTAGTTCGCGGGCCTTGTTCTGTACCGCCGTCGCCGGCCGTCCGAGGGCCGCGGCCGCTCGCAGAACTGTTGCACCGCTATCGGCAAGACTAATTAGTCGAGCAATGTCTTCTGTTGTCCAGGTCTTGCTAATCGGGCGTCTTGCCATGGCTTCGCTCAGTGTATTTTGCGGTATCCCGCTTCCGTCAATTTGACCTGATCGTTCATGACTTCGACCAGTCCCATTTCCAATAATTCGCGCAACTGATCTTCCGTGATCGGCGAGAGCTTCAGTCGACCCGCGTAGATATCGCGGAGTGTCCAAGCGAGTTCGATATCGTCTTTCCAGTTTCTCATCGGTCCGACCTTGAGGCTCAAGCCGTTGAAGCAGGAGCCAGCGACGCGTGCATCCCGCCATTTTACCCGAGGGCGAGGATCAGGGAAGCCGCTAGTTATTTTCGCTTCGATCGTAGACCGCAAGAATTTGCATACCGGCGAGAAATTTTCGGAGTAGCGACCTTCGCTTATCTTGGACATACTTTTGAGGTAAGCATTCGGAGAATAGCAGTGAGTTCGCGGTCCGGTAGCGATTTTGACGCCGGCTATACGCCTGACTTTTTCGCTTTCAAACATGGTCTCACGATCCAACAGGCCATCACACTCATACATGACGTCGGGCCGTCTCGTGCAAGGTTAGACGCCGCGGCTATAATGCTTAAACAGAAGCTGGCTCTCGAGCAGGCGAGCGAAGTTGCGTTGGCGTTAAATAGCAGTGAGAGCCAAAGACCCCGGCGAAACCGGTCCGCGAAACACCGGTGACCGATTCCATCTTCCCGGGATGTAGGATTGCATCGTGTGGGTGACAATAGGATTTGAATAAAATGCCGGGGAGCATTTTCAGGTCCCGCTAACAGCAGCTTCGCATCGCAGCAATGACTCTGTTTTGAGAGGCAACCGGAAGTTAGCTTCGCTATTAAGCTATGTATGACTGAGTATTCGGTGAAGCAGATCGGAAATGAGTATGCGGTTCTATCGTTGGGAGCGCCGATCCTCAAATTCCCATCCCGGGCCGAAGCGGAATCTGCGATCGCTGAGGTCGGCAAATTATTACTTAGGCCGAAGTTGCGGCACCGGCTGCCGGCGCGGAAGCCGCAGAGTAGCCCGTGATCTTGGGCGGCCTCGGCGACGTGCCGCGGGAGTTCGAGCGACGCGCGCTTCTAGGTTGTTTCCTGCGAGTCGGGCGCCTTTAGGGCCAAGGCGCGCCCTATAGCAAAGCGGGCGAGTTCGATCGACGCAGCGCCTTCAGCGGCTTCGATCAACATGTGCGTGGCCGCCCGCCAGGGTTCCGAGCGATAAACAGTATCAGGCAGCCGGCTGATATAGGCTCCCGCGTCCCGAAGCGTCTCTAAGACGACGCCATCGTCGGTCAAAATGGGATCGGAAAAGTGTTTATCCCAGGACGCCCCTTCCGATGGGGCAGCAGTGTGGTCAATCACGCATTCTTCGAACATGGACATTAGAACGCGGTCCAGGTTTGCCAGTTCCGTCGGGTCGACCGGCCGCCCGGTCGTTGGTCAGGAGGAAGACTCTCCACTAGCGTCCCTACCATTGCCGGATTCGCAGCAGCAGCTTGACGCCCAGGTACAGTCCGAACACGGTCATTACCGCGGCCGTGCCGAGAGCAGCCAAGAAATTAAGTGGATCGCTTTCGTAAGTGATCATACGGAATTGGCTCGGCCCCGCTGTACCGTGAGATCGACCGAACAACTGGCCCGTTGAGAACAAACTTGTCAGTTGAGACAGGCCAAACCACAGCATAAAGCCAGTACAGCAGGTACCGAGAGCGACTAACGCATTCTGCTTCAACATCGGCGGCACTTCATACGAGTTTGATGCATCCCGCTATTTTACCCGATAGCGGGGAGGGCGTCACGGGGATTGGTCAACGTGGCGTCATGGGTCATGGACATATTCCTGATTCGCAAATGCAACGCTAAAGTCTGCGTATCAACAGATTCGGAGACTGGAATGCAGACGACCACGGTTCGCGTCACTACACCAATGCCAGCGGGCAAGGAGCCACTGGTTTGGCACTTCGATCTGATGACAGCAAACCCCGCTGAGGCCATCCGTTGGACAAAGGCCACTCCTCAGGTCCTTCCTCACGCGATCGTCGAAATTGTCGAGCGCGCTCCTAACTGATCGCTATTCGGAAGTGCGGGGCTCGGACACTAGGGAATGGCCCGATCTGGCGGCCACACGCGCACGTTACCAAGAAAGCGTCATTCGGAAGATGCCGAAGGAAATCACGTAGCCGAGGCACCAAGAATAAAACATCAAATACCCAAGCGCTCCTAGCGAGCTGTTGTCGGGCCCGCGAGTCACTCGATCGTAGACCCAGATTGCCAAGAGCCCTGGTCCTACGAGCGCGTAATAGACATTCACCCAGCGAGCATTGCCGAACACCCCGATGACCACAGCGACCGCTGACGAGACGGCTACCGAAGGGAGGAAATAGATTGCGAGAAGTAAGAGCACAGTAGTGTTCCTATTCCATCTACGCTGAGGTGGCCCACGCGGTCTCGCACGCTATTGATAGCACTCGGGAGACCTTACCGGGGCCGGTGAGATGGCATGCCAACCTATGGCACGGTGTACGGAGCTGGCGTGAACAAGCACTCATTTTGGGATAGCTTGGTCCTGAGGCGGCAATCCCAATATTTCTCCACAATGATGCCCGCTATCAAAATAGCGAAACACACGAGACAAAACACTGCTAGCCGACTGTCTACTTTCATCCCGCCATTTTACCTGATGGCGGGGCGGGCGTCCCGGAGATTTGTCATACCTGCGGAGCGACCGTTGGTGATGAGGAACAATCTAAGCGCATCCTCAAAATAGCTCGTTGTGAAACTCGTAGACGTAGCGATACGGCCCTTGCCTCGGCTTTAAGCCTTGCCACTCGTAGCCTTTCCATGAAAGCTCAAGTATTGATGAAGTTGCTAAAGCTGCGCCAGCGACACTTGAGAGGACTGCTTGCGTGGCGGTTAAATTCGCGACCTGTCCACCTAGAACTCCGGTTAAAGCGCCGCCCAAGGTTGCCAACGGTCGAAATTTGTAATCGATTTTGAAGTCAGTGAGCCTGACCGGGAAGCTCCATTCGTTTCCGACCCGAATTGCATCCGCACATGCACGGTCGATTGCTGACATATGTGTCCTTAGCTCTTCATCAGGACAATCAGACCTTTCAACTGCTGCTACAAGAGTGTCGATTTCGGTACGCATAGCTTGGAGTTCTGCATCTCGCTTATTCTTGAATTCTAGAACTTCGGCGAGTGGAACGTCTTCGTTTGGCACTATGATCGCGCGATTAAGATGAAGTTGTGCATTCCCCCCTTCGACAAGTTGGCCGCCGTGCACCAACAACGAATCCACTCCTTGTGCTAACGACCATAAGCCCGGCTCCTGACGGTCGAGGTCGTTGAAGACCGTTATTTGCTGCTGGACAAAACCTCGAGCCACGTCGCCATCAACCGTACATTCGGGGCGCGATAAGATGCCAACGCTTTTCAAAAAGTCTTCCTCAGGTCCACCGGGAAGGTGAATCGCACGCGAGGACGGCCACACAAGTCGGTCCCATAGCAACGTTCCCACTCGCAATTCCTGAGGGTGGAGACAAGGTGACCTTATAGATATTCGGCTTCCGTCAACTTCAACCGGCGGGCTCATCACAAGGCCCCGCTTTGGTCTGCCATAACTCGGATCATTACCTCTTCGACGCTTCGCTTTGCCCATTTTCCGCACCCGCTTTCGATTTAGAGAATCCACATGCAAGCGCTCGGCCACAATCCCAATCTGGGCCCAATTTTGCGCGTCGCAAAGGCCGTCTCAAAACCTGTCGTTTCCTTTATCTTGAACTGTCGACGGCATTGCGCCGGAATCTATTGTCTGTCGCTCCTATTCCAGGAGCACTGTGGTCCCTTCATTCTGTTCTCACTGACTCGGTCGTTTTCGGTAAAGCGCTCTGGCGGCTTTAAGGAAGCCAAGACCAAGCATAAGGAGCGGTGGAGCAGTAATCACGAAAAGCCAAAGGAGGATAGGGTTAGCCGCGCGGATCGTCACGTAAGCCAATGATCCAAGAGCGCAAAGGGCTATAACGGATCCGGTGGTCAGAAGTAGTATACGAACGCCGAGCATGTTCACGATTTAATCCAGCTTGTTATCGAACAAGGTGCCGGCCGCCGGGGAAGCACTTATAGTTCGGCCCATGCTGCTGTCGGCAGTCATTGTACGCATCTGCCACAAAGAAGGCCGCCATCCAGACTACACAAATCAAACACGCTATGGCTATTCGAGGGTTCGTCATCGCCACTCGCGGATTCAAAGTAGGCCACTGAGCTCGGAAAGAGGACTGGATCCAATTTTAACCGACGGCGGGGAGAGCGTCACGCAGTAGGGACCGCGCAAAAAAAAAGCCCCGGACGATGCCGGGGCTTTGAGATAACCTTCTGGAAACAGATCGATCGGACTTCAGAAGCGGTAGTTAATGCCCGCCCGCAGAATGTGATCGGTAAAGCTTGAGTTGACATCTGCGCGTACTGTGCTGGCAGGAGCAAGGGAATAGCTGCTGCTGTAGCTGCCGAGATCCATGTACAGATATTCGAGCTTCGCGGTCCAAGGCCCTGAGATCACCGCTTCGACACCGGCGCCCACGGTCCAGCCGATGCGCACGTCACTCGCAGATCCCGCGGATACAACGGCAACGCCAGCTGGTGTGAAACCGGTAATTGCCGCGCTGCTCTTGATCGAGCCATAAGCAAGGCCGCCGGTGCCGTAAAGCAGGACCGTCGGTGATGCGAGAACGCCAACCCGGCCACGCACCGTGCCGAACCATTCAAGGCTCTGGTCGACCGCGATGTTCGTACCTGTCGCGCCTGGCGGAAGGAATGTGAGACCCGGAAGACAAGCGCCGCCGATTAGAGTGTTGGCGCAGCGATACGCTGAACCTCCACGTTCGTCGGACCACTGAGCGTCCGCTTCGAGGCCCCAGACCCAGTTGCTGCCTGGGGTCTGCCAATTATAGCCGATCTGCCCGCCAGCGATCGCGCCGTCCATGCTGAAATTGCCGCTGGTGATCGATCCGGCTGGTGGAACGATGACAGCGCCTGTTGCCGTGTTCACGAAGGTTGTGTCGGTGCGGGATTTACCCCAGCTGTAACCCGCATTGCCGCCGATATAGAAGCCAGTCCAATTGTAAACCGGCGCGAGCGCCGGAGCTTTTGTATAGGGCCGGGCGGCCAAGTCGGCTGCTGACGCCGGCGATCCCGTAGCGACTGCCGCAACCGCGAATGCAGCTATCAGAAGTTTTTTCATTTTCGTTTGCTCCCCATGTGACTCTTTCGTGATCTTATCTTTGAGTGAACGGGGAGTCAGTGACGGATGTGCAACACTCGATTGCTATCGCTGGTTGCGTGATTGTTCACATGGTGGGAGGATAAGTCTCCCGCGGCGCGATGTAATCTCTCGCGTGACGCAGGCAGCCGCTACCGCTACATTGCCCCCAGGGGAGACCTTACCGGGGCCGGTAAGATGGCATGCCAACCTATCTCGTTCGTATAATCGAAACCCGCGATCTCGTCGGGGTTTTCTCCGCCGATAATATCGTTCAGCTCATCGACATCGTTGACGAATGCACCGAGCCCGACGAATGCGAGTATACGCGCATGGGCCCTGGAGGCATCATGTGGGCGAGCCCAGCAATACCGATTCCGATCCCTGAGGATGACGACGGCGGGGAGCCAGATCCTATGCCGTGGGGTGACGCCAGCGTTACTGAAACTTGGTGGGACTACTTCTACGGATACGCTGCCTACCGCTGGAAACGGTTCTTTCCTGACGACCCGCCGAAGCCTAGACAGCCGGTGCTGCCGCAGCGACCGGGTCCAGGGCATGTGGTGCCGTTCAAGAAGAAGCGGGAATGAGGAAAATTCGTTACAAAGCTCAACGATTTCAATAGGTCGGACGAGACTGTAAATCAGCCGTCTTATGACTTCGAAGGTTCGAGTCCTTCTTCCCCCACCATTTTCACATCGTTGACGAATTGGCCCTGCGGGGCGGCGGCTTGTCAGCAATCCTGTAAGCAATTGTATTTTAGGTATTTGTTCGCTTCAGGCAGCGCGTATTTGCCTGGTTCCGAACGCGCCTGCCTAATTCGATTTGGGGTCCGACGGCGGCTTCCGCAGGTTGGCGGTCTCGGGATCGAAGCCAATAGCGTAGACGTCCAAGACGCCAGCTTCACGCAGCTTCCGTAGCTCGCTCGCCGTCTGATCGAGGGTCTGTACGGTTCCGTAGCAGACCTTCTCCGGCTGCCCGTGAGGGGTCCCGTAGATACTGTAGGCCACGACTGAAGCACACCCCGTGATTGCTGCGAAAGGTTTGCAAACGCTACCGCAGTCATTGGCTTGTTGTCTATAAAAATAGACAACTTGGCGGTGGACGGCTGCATCAACACGTGTGGCCGAAGACTTGCGCAGATGGGTCATGACCGCGGTGGTGCTAAGCTCGCTCACGCATGCACGCTTCTCATTGGCTTATCTGACAGCCACGAACACACCGCGGCCGGAACTGCTCCCGCTATCGCAACGGACACATCGAAATATGGCTGGCCCATGTAGCGTGCGACAAGCTCGGCCAGGACAGCAGCCACCGGCATCGTCGCGATGAGCCGCACGTAAAGCGGCTGGCCGGAAAGTGCCCAGTCCACTCCTGCCGTCAACCAAGCAGGAATGACGGCGAGCACATACGCAATTCCCACCAGCCACGCCAGGAACCCGATGTCGGGAAAACCATCGCGCAACAACTGATCGGCTGCGATGTAGACGAACAGCACGAGTGGCGGAAACAGCGTCGTGAAAACGAGCAGTCGCTTCATAAAATCATCTCCAAGATCTCTTCGTCTGACTTGGAGAAGTTTTCGTTCAACTTTCTCAGTCGCATGAACTCAGCGTTGCACGGCCGTGCGACCGGTGGCGTGCACCGCCGAGCCCCGCCATCCTTATTCGGGAGCGCGGGAGCCAGCCCTTGGTGTTGCTTTGATCGATGAAGCTTCAGATCCGCTTGCCGCGTCCTCCAAAGAACTGAGCGCTATGCCCCGTGTTGAGCCGGGCAAGATCGAAAATGCCGTTTCGAAAATTGGGTGCGAAACACGCGTGTGGCGATCTCTGCCGCTCCCAGAGCGATAGTCATTCTGCATCGTGTTTCCGGATCTTATGGAATTATGTTTCCCGTTTTTCAGCGTCCGTAGAACTTCCTCCTTAAATCATGCGTCAACTGGACCGCTTCTGAAACTGCCAGTAGTAATCCGGCGTCATCACCTCAAAATCACGTTCGGATCATTCGATGTTTGCGCTCCCGGTTATCGCGGGTTTTGCGATTGGCGCCGTTTTCGGCGTGGTCGGTCTGCTGAGCGGGTTCTGCCTCATGAGCAGCCTGCGCGACTGGTGGGCGCATGACGACGGGCGAAAGATCCGCAGTTACGCGCTGGCGGTTGCCGTTGCGATTGTCGGCACACAATTCATTGCCGGCGCTGGGATCGTCGAGATCGCCAAGTCGCTCTACCTGCAGCCGTCATTCTCGGCGCCGTTGATCTTCGTCGGCGGCCTGCTGTTCGGCTTGGGCATGGTGCTGTCGAATGGCTGTGCATCGCGTGCACTGGTGTTGCTCGGCAAGGGGAATCTGCGGTCGCTGGTCGTGATCGCGATTATTGGCGTCACGGCGCAGATGACCTTGAAGGGCCTGCTCGCGCCGACGCGTCTGTCGATTCTGCAATGGACGCAGACGACGCCCGGGGTGAATTCTCTTCCGTCGCTGTTCGGTACGCTCGGTCTGCCTGACGCAACGGCGCGCGTGGCAGCAACACTGATCGTCGGCGGTGCGCTGTTGGTCTTCGCACTGTCGCATCGTGCGTTCCGACGTTCGCCGGGGCAACTCGTGGCGGGACTGGTGATGGGCCTGCTGGTGATCGCCGGCTGGCTGACGACCGGTTGGCTTGGTGCCGATGAGTTCGATCCGATTCCGGTGGCGTCGCTGACATTCGTGTCGCCGGCTGCCGATACGCTGCAATTCATCATGCTGTCGACCGGCATGACGCTGAATTTCGGCATCGCGCTGGTAGCGGGTGTGTTCGTCGGCAGTCTTCTCACGGCCTTGCTGACCGGACGCTTTGAGCTTGAGGGCTATACGTCGGCGCGCCATACGGGCCGTTCGATGGCAGGTGCCGCGCTGATGGGGATCGGCGGCGCGATGGCTTATGGCTGCTCGATCGGGCAGGGGCTGACAGGTGTGTCCACGCTCGCGCTGCCATCCTTCGTCGCGGCCGCTGGTATCTTTGCGGGCGCTGCAGTTGCGATCCGCGGCCTGGCACTGCGTCCTGTGTTTGCGACGCAATAAATCCTCTCTAGTCCGCTTCGTTAGTTTGATTGCGCCGGCGCAGGGCGATTGCTAATCAATCCCCTGATCGTCAGAGGTTTTGTGCGCAATGAAAAAGCGAGGACTGTTTTTCTGTTTGTCGGTCCTTGCGCTGATGTCATTTGCAACGGGCGCGGTCACTGCGCAGACACGGCCCGCCAAGCAGGATGCCGCGCCGGACAAGCCCTTCGCCGAGCATTTCATCGCCTTGCAGCTGTCCGATTCCGATCCGAAGAAAGAACGCCTCGTTCTCAGCGTCGCCAGCAATCTCCTGAAAGCCTATGGACCGGACAAGGTGGCGGTTGAAGTCGTCACCTTCGGTCCCGGCATCGATCTGTTGCGCGACACCAACGAACACCGCGCGCTGGTCGATAGTCTGGTCACCCAAGGCGTGCGCTTCAGCGTCTGTGGCAACACGCTGGATACGATCGAGCGGGACACCGGCAAGCGGCCGGCGATCAATCCACATGCGGTGGAAGTGCAGGTCGGCGTCGGCCATCTGCTGGATTTGACAGAGCGCGGTTTTACGATCGTGCGTCCCTGAAATTGTATGTCCCTGAAAAGGAGTTTTGAGATGCGATCATTGTTGAGATCGATTGCCGGAGCCGTCCTGTTGTCGCTGATCACGTTGTCCGCTTATGCAGCAGGCGCGAAGGAGCATCGCGTCGCCATTCAGGTCAATCAGAACGATCCCGCGCTGATGAATCTGGCTTTGAACAACGCAACCAATGTCATGGAATTCTACAAGGCGAAGGGCGAGGACGTTCAGATCGAGATCGTCACTTATGGGCCAGGTCTGCACATGCTGCGCGACGACACCTCGCCGGTGAAGGACCGCATCAAGCAGATCGTCGATGCCAGCTTTCCGTCCAGCGTCAAATTCATCGCCTGCGGAAATACCAAAGAGGGCATGGAGAAGCGCGAGGGCAAGGCTATCAGTGTCGTATCCGAGGCGACGGTGGTGCCATCGGGCGCGGTTCGGCTGATCGAATTGCAGGAAGCCGGCTGGAGCTATCTCAAGCCTTGAGTTTGATCACTTCGACGGCGGCGCTTTCCGCGCCAGCAGCATCCAGTTGCGCTGGATGAGGTCGCGCGGCGAGCCATCGACCAGGATCGCAATGCCGATGCGCGCGCCAAGTATCATGCCGCCGACGGCAATCGGCCAGGACAGCGCCAGCATCGATCCCGCGGTGATGCCCTGACCGATGGTGCAGCCGCCCGCCAGAATGCCGCCGACGCCCATCAGGCAGGCGCCGACAAGATGGCGGCGCATTTCGTGATCGTCGTCGAAGGCTTCCCAGCGCAGTTCTGCGGCGAACCACGCTGCGGCCCATGCACCGGCAATGACGCCGAACACGCTGCCGACGCCGAAATCGGCGAAGTTCGCGACATTCAGAACCCCGACATATAGTGCTTTTCCGATGGTCGATACGAATGTCAGGCTTTGCGGGCGCGGCGGACCCGCGAAATCGTCGTTCAATCCCACCGTGACAATCCAGCCGGCAATCGTGAGCAATCCGAGTGCGACACCGGCGGTGAGCAGGCGCGGCGCGCGGCGCAGGCGTTTGTCGCTGAGTGCCAGCCAACAAAGGCCGCTGCCGACAATGATGGCGAGCGGCGCGCGCAGATCGCGGCCGGTCGCTTGCGTCAGCAGCGATGCAAAGTCGGAGCGTATGCCGTCCGGCATCCGGATCGACAATTGCTCCAGCACGCCAATACGAAGATCGGCGAACAGTCCGCGCAAGGTCGCGTAGGCTGTTGCACCCAGCACGAGGATCACGATCAGGCTCCTGAGATCGCCGGTGCCGAGCCGGACCAGCGAGCCGAAGCCGCAAGTGCCGACCATCGCCATGCCGGTGCCGAACATGATGCTGCCGATGACGATCGCAATGAGGGGCAATGCAATGGGAACGTAAGTGGTGTGTTCGGGTGCGAGAAAGCCGGAGAGCACCAAGGCCTGAGTGCCGAGCACGGCGATACCCAGCGCCAGACCGAAAATCTTGAGGCGACGGTTGTCACCGCCCATCAACGCATCTTCAATCGCGCCAAACGTGCAAAGGCGCGCGCGTCGCACAGCAAATCCCGCAGCAGCACCGATGGCAAAGCCAGCCAGCGCCGATAACCAGGCAGACATGTTCTGCATGGGTTTCCTCCCGATGTGAGGAGCGCTGGCCTTACGGGCCGCGCTTCTCCGCCTGCCGGATCGGCGGCGTTATTTTTTCTTGGTCGGCGCCGGTGTGGCGCAGAAAATATCGTAGATGACCGAGATGACGCTTCGGACATCGTCATTGGCCAGGCTGTAATAGATCGTCTTGCCGTCGCGTCGGGTCTCCACCATGCCGTCGTAGCGCAGACGCGCGAGCTGTTGAGACACGGCTGACTGGCGCAGCGACAGGATGTTCTCCAGTTCGGACACCGACCGTTCGCGCTCAGCCAAAAGGCACAGCAGGAGCAGACGGTTTTCGTGCGAGATCGCTTTGAGGAAATTGCTGGCCTTGCGGGCCTTGCGCATCAACTGGTCGAGTTCGGGCGAATATTCCGCACCGTCGCGCAGTTCGTCTTCGAGTTCGGATGGGATGATAGAAGCCATGGCAGCGTGCGTGTCCCGCGAATGTTTGAAGAGGATCAGGAACGATTGGCGTTGGGCTGTGAGTTGCTCAGTCTGGCAGCATACTTCCCGAGCAGGCTCCAGAAAGATTCGTCGTTCATGTAACCGGTGATGCGGCCAATCTCGCGGCCGTTGTCGACGATCAGAAAAGTCGGTGTGAAACGCACCGGCGACGCCAGTGCGACGCCAGGCGATTTGTCGCGATCCATATCGATGCGGCGCAGCGGAAGAAGCTTGGCTTCGTCGGTCCTGTCATAGACCGGCGCAATCTCGCGATTCCAGCGCGCGCACCAGACGCAGCCATCGCGCTCGAACATCAGTAGTTCGGACGCATCAGCGATGCGCGGCGACAGCGCCGCAGTCATCACCAACAATGTTGCGATCAACGAGGTTTTCAGAGGCAATTTCCACGTCATGTGTTACACATACACGAATTCGAATATTTATGCCAGAACCGGATCCGCCGTCGTGTCCTCAATCTCGTTCCTTGGTGTGCTGGGCGCAGGGCTGTTGTCGTTCCTGTCGCCATGCGTTCTGCCGCTGGTGCCGCCGTATCTCTGCTTTCTCGCGGGCGTCAGCCTGGACGAACTCGATGATCGCGGTGGTCAGGCCGGCTGGCGCCCGAACGGACGCGTGGTGGCACTGTCCTTTGCGTTCGTATTGGGGTTTGCGACAGTCTTCGTCGCGCTGGGCGCATCGGCATCGCTGATCGGCAAGGCGATCACGGCCTATTTCGATACGCTGGCCGTCATCGCCGGTCTGCTGATCGTCATTCTCGGACTTCACTTTCTCGGCGTCTTCCGGATCGGGCTGTTGTTTCGCGAAGCGCGCTTTCAGGCGGTGCGCAGACCGGCGGGCTTTCTTGGCGCCTATCTGGTCGGGTTTGCCTTCGCTTTCGGATGGACGCCCTGCGTCGGGCCGGTGCTGGCTGCCATTCTGATGGTCGCAGGCGCTGAAGGTGCGCCGGCGCAGGGAGCGCTGTTGCTTGCGGCCTATGCGATGGGGATCGGCATTCCCTTCATGCTGGCGTCGCTGTTTTCGGGGCCTTTCATGCGGCTGATGGCGCGGCTGCGTCGCCATATGCTGGCTATCGAGAAGGTGATTGGTGCCGGCCTTGTCCTGACTGGCGTTCTGTTTTTGACTGGCGCCATGCCGCGCATTTCAGGCTGGTTGCTGGAGACCTTTCCAGGATTCGGGACCATCGGGTGATGCGGGATCGGGAGGATCGAATGTCTGAGGTAACTGGTGTGATCACCAGACGGCATGCGCTTGCCGCGCTCGGTGTCGGCATGCTCGGATTGCGAACGGCGCCGGCATCCGCGAAAGCGACGCTCGGCGATGATGGGCTCTACCAGATGGACTGGTATCTGGAGAGCTTTCTCGATCTCTCCGAGGATCTGGCGGGCGCGAGTGCCAAGGGCAAGCGCTTCGCCATCATGTGGGGGCTCAAGGGCTGTCCCGCCTGCAAGCGCATGCATGAGAGCTACATGACCGATCCGAAGATCGAGACCTATATCCGCGACAATTTCGAGATCCTGCATCTCAATCACATCGGCGCGCGGGAGGTGACGGATTTCGATGGCCGCAAGCGCGGCGAGAAGGCCTTTGGCGAGGCCTATGGCATTCGCTTCACGCCAACGATCCAGTTCTTTCCGGAGACCGTCGCGGGACTGGCTGCGAAAAGCGGGCAGGCGCGGGAAGTCGCGCGTATGCCCGGGCTGCTGGAGCCCGTGGAGTTTCTCGCGATGTTTCATTACGTGCGTGAGCAGGGGTACGAGACGGCGCCATTTCCGGAGTGGCTGAAGAAGCAGGCGTAGCCGGCCGCTCAGAAATCAAGCTTGTCCTGGATCGCGGCAATGCCCGCCTTGGCGCAGGCCTCATCGGCATCGCCGCCCGGGGCGCCCGAGACGCCGATGGCGCCCAGCATTGCACCGGCGCCTTCGATCATCATGCCGCCGCCGATGATCACGACATTCGGCAGGTTGCGTAGCCCGGCCTGCATCATGCCGGGCTGGCTGATCGCATTGAGTTCGGTGGTGCTGTTGCGGAACGTCGCGGAGGTCCACGCCTTGCCGGTCGCGGTCGGCGGCGTGTGCGGCCCGGCAAAGCGATCGCGCAGCAGGACTTGCGGCGTGCCAAAGCGATCAACCACGGCAACCGCCACCTGATAGCCGCGCTTCTGGCAGTCGCTCAGCGCCGCACGCGCGGCGTCCAGCGCAAGCTCAAGTCCGAGGGACTTGTAACTGACGACGGCTTCCTCGGCCCTTACTGCAGATGATGTGAGCATCGACAGGACGATGGCAATCCACGCGTTTCGCATCGTCATGGCAATCCACTCTCAGCTTCGGTTACTTGTTGATCGGTGATTCCGGATCGAACAGGAAAGCCACGATATCCTTGATCTGCTGTTCGCTCAGCACCTTGTTGACGCCGAAGCGCGGCATGTTCGAGCAGGCGAACACGGCTTGCGAGTCGTAAACCTTGGTGAAGGCGTTCTTGATTTCCTGCGGATCGTATTTGCGATCCTTGCCGTAATTGGTCAGGCTCGGCCCGAGCGTGCCGTAGCTGACTTCCTTCTGCTCCATCTGATGGCAGGCGTAGCAGTTGCCGCCGGCAACGGTGTCAGGCGGATCCGAGAACTGGCCGCCGCGACCGTTATTGGCGATCTTGGCGCCTTCCTTCCAGTTGCCGAGAAATTTGCCGTCGGCGGGATACACCACCCGCGCCAGTTCGCGCGCGGTGATCTTGTCGGCTTCCGCGCTGGGCACCTCGTTGTGAAAGGCATTGCAGGTCTTGAGCGTTTCGTCCGGCTCGATGCGGGCCTGCCATTCCGGCGGCGCCTTGCCGAAGGTGGATTTCATATAGGCATCGACGAGCGCTGGATCCGGCGCCGTGGCGGCGGTCTGCGCGTATGTGGTCGTGGTGAGCGAGCCTGCTGCGAGAACGAGCGCGGCGAGTGTCAAAACGCGTTTCATCCCGGGCTCCTTATCGCTTGATCGACGGAACGTTGAGTTCGCCGGCCACCGCTTGTTTCTGCAGGAAAGAGGTGAGGGCGGTCAGTACGTCCGAGCCGTATTCCGGCACGGGCCAGCGCTGCTGGCGGAAGCAATCCCACAGGCGGTGCTGCATGGTGCGCAACGCGCCCTGCGAGACGCGGTAGGTCGGCCAGCCGCCCATGGTTTCCTGCGCCGGCTTGCCGGGCTTGGAGAAGTTCGGCAGTCCCTGCAGCCGGATGCGCTTGCCGTCGTCGGCATGGCAGGTGGCGCAGGAGAAATCGTTGACGCCGCCGCGGCGATAGAAGAGGTCTTCACCGACCGCCACCATCTCCTGCTCCTTGGGATGGCTCAGCGGAATGTCGATCTTCATGCCGTTCGATTTGTTGGCGATGTAAGCGACGAGATCTTCCATGTCCGACGCGCGGCCGGGGCCGGAAAAGCGCCGCGCGACGACATCCTTGGTGTCGAGACCCTGAATGTTCTGCATGCACCACAACAGACGCTGTTCGAGGTCCATGACCTTGTCGGCATCGGCGAAGTAGCGCGGCAGTTGCGCGAAGGCGCCTTCGAGCTTGCCGGCGCCGAGACCGAGATTGCAGGTTTCCAGCGAGACGTTCTTGGTGCCGCGGGCTTCGCTCCACAGCGCTTCGCCGCGATCGACGGCGAGATAACCGGGATTGGACATCGGGTCCGAGATCATCTCGCGATAGCGTTCGATCTCTTTCTCGCTGGCGTCCTGCGCATGACTGCCGAAGCTCCCCGCGCAGAGTACCAGAATGGCCGCTGCCGCTGACCGAATGACGGTCTTCCTCATCTGTCCCCTCCCACATCGCCGTCTCTGCGGCACTTGTGCATTTCAGATCTTTACATTCAAGAAAAAGAATATAATGATATGTCCCAGATAAGATAGATCAGACTTGGAATCGTCAAGCGATACTATTGTAAAGGGATTGCTCAAATCCCGCAGGAGGAAGCACTCATGATTTTGAAGTCGGTCGAGAAGACCCGTCGCGAAACGCTGGCCATGGCCGCGATCGCTGGTCTCGCAGCAATCCTTGCTCCCAGACTATCGCTGGCCGATGAGCAGGCCGTCGCCGCCGAAATCAAGAAGCTGTATGGCGACAAGAAATTCGAAAGCGGCAAGATCAAGCTCGACGTGCCCGAGATCGCCGAAAACGGCCTCGTGGTCCCGGTCAATGTCGATATCGAAAGCCCGATGACCGATGCCGACTACGTCAAGTCGGTGCATGTGTTCGCCGAAGGCAATCCGTTGCCGGCCGTCGTTAGCTACCGGTTTACGCCTGCTTGCGGCAAGGCTTCGGCATCGACGCGCATGCGCCTTGCGGAAACCCAGAACATCGTCTGCATCGCCGAAATGTCCAACGGCAAGCTGCACATGGCCAAGGCCAATGTGAAGGTCACGATCGGCGGCTGCGGCGGCTAGTCGCGCAGCTTCGTTCACAGAACAGATTTATCAGGCGAGGACTTTCCCATGGCAACCAAACCAACCCCGCGCGTTCGCGTTCCGACCCAGGCCAAGCCGGGCGAACTGATCGAGATCAAGACGCTGATCTCTCACGAAATGGAATCGGGCCAGCGCAAGGATGCGGCCGGCAAGGTCGTGCCGCGCAAGATCATCAACAAGTTCACCGCAGCCTTCAACGGCAAGACGGTGTTCGAGGCCGACTGGAATCCCGCCATCTCGGCCAATCCCTATCAGTCGTTTTTCTACAAGGCTGCCGAGTCCGGAGAATTCACCTTCACCTGGAAGGATGACGACGGCTCCGATTATGTCGCAACCAACAAGCTGACCGTGGCCTGACGGATTGCAGACTTTGAATTGCAGATCCTGAATTGAAGATCCTGGATCTGACGTTCTTCTGAACATTCACCCTTCCATAGCGGAAGGGATCATAGGTGGATCATGATATCGAGGCGGGATTTCCTGCAAGCGACGGCGGCTGCGTCTGCGCTGACGATCGGAAGCGGCCTTGGTCCGCTGGGGCGGGCTGCGGCACAGCAGCGCCTGACACAGGCCGATATCCTGCGGTTCGATCCGCTGGGCACAGTGACGATCCTCTATGTCGCCGACACGCATGCGCAACTGATGCCGCTGCACTTCCGCGAACCGTCGGTGAATCTCGGCGTCGGCGAAGTGAAGGGCATGCCGCCGCATCTCACGGATGCCGAGTTTCGCAACTACTTCAAGATCGCAGCCGGCACCGCCGATGCCTTCGCGCTGACGGCGGATGACTTCGTCGCTCTTGCGAAGAACTATGGCCGCATGGGTGGCATGGACCGCATCGCCACGCTGATCGGCGCCGTGCGCGCCGAGCGCGGCGATGACAAGGTGCTGCTGCTGGATGGTGGCGATAGCTGGCAGGGTAGCTGGACGTCACTGCAGACCAAGGCGCAGGATATGGTCGACGTCATGTCGGCGCTGAAGCTCGACGCCATGGTCGGCCATTGGGAATTCACCTACGGCGCCGAGCGCGTCAAGCAGATCGCCGATAGCGCGCCCTTCGCCTTCCTCGCACAGAACATTCGCGACAATGAATGGCAGGAGCCGGTGTTCGAGGCGCGCAAGATGTTCGAGCGCGGCGGTGCTACCATCGCCGTGATCGGTCAGGCGCTTCCGCGCACGGCTGTCGCTAATCCGCGCTGGATGTTTCCGAACTGGGAATTCGGCATTCGCGAGGAGGATATCCAGAAGCAGGTGGATGAGGCCCGCGCCGCCGGTGCGTCCATCGTCGTGCTGCTGTCGCATAACGGCTTCGATGTCGATCGCAAGCTGGCTGGTCGCGTGAAGGGGCTCGACGTCATCCTGACGGCGCACACCCATGACGCGATGCCCGGCCTGGTCAAGGTCGGCAATACGGTGCTGGTGGCGACAGGCTCGCACGGCAAGTTCGTGTCGCGCCTCGATATCGAGGTGAAGGACAAGAAGGTCTCGGATGTCCGCTTCAAGCTGATGCCGGTCTTCGCCGATGCCATCAAACCTGATGCGGCGATGACTGCGCTGGTGGAGAAGGTAAGGGCGCCATTCGCGGGGGATCTGGCGCGCGAGATCGGCAAGACGGATTCGCTGCTGTATCGCCGCGGCAATTTCAACGGCACCTTCGACGATCTGATCTGCAACGCCATGATGTCCGAGCGCGATGCGGAGATCGTGCTGTCGCCCGGCTTCCGTTGGGGCGGCACGCTGATCCCCGGTGATGCGATCACCTGGGAGCAGATCACCAACGCCACCGCGATCACCTATCCGAACTGCTATCGCAACCAGATGACCGGCACCCAGATCAAGGAAGTGCTGGAGGACGTGGCCGATAACATCTTCCATCCCGATCCGTATTTTCAGGGTGGCGGCGACATGGTCCGTATGGGCGGCATGGGCTACGCGATCGATGTGTCCAAACCGATGGGATCGCGCATTTCCGCGATGACCCATCTGAAGTCCGGCAAGCCGATCGAGGCCAGCAAGACCTACACGGTCTCGGGCTGGGCCAGCGTCAACGAGAGCACGCAGGGACCGCCGATCTGGGACGTGGTCGCGGCGCATGTAGCGAAGGTCTCAACCGTCAGGATCGAACCTAACACCGCGGTCAAGGTGACCGGCGCCTGATTCAGGCGTCGTATTGCAGAGATACGAAAGCTGGTCGCATGACTGATCGAACCTCAACCGAAACGCTCAATCGCCGTCGCTTTCTGGGCGCGGCCGGTCTGGCCGGTGCCGGTGCAGCACTTTCGGCGATTCCGGCGCTCGCGGGTGAGACGGCAAAATCCGAAGCGCTTATTACGGACGTGCAGGACTGGCAGCGCTATCTCGGCGACGGCGTCGACAAGCATCCCTACGGCACTCCCTCGAAATTCGAGAAGAACGTGATCCGCCGCGACGTCCCGTGGCTGACCGCGTCCGCGGAGTCCTCGGTCAACTTCACGCCGCTGCACGACCTCGACGGCATCATCACGCCATCCGGTCTGTGTTTCGAACGGCATCACGGCGGGGTCGCCGAGATCAATCCGGCGGATCACCGGCTGATGATCAACGGGCTGGTGGACAAGCCGCTGGTGTTCACCATGGACGACATCAGGCGCATGCCGCGTGTCAACAAGGTGTACTTCCTCGAATGTGCCGCCAATTCCGGCATGGAATGGCGCGGCAGCCAGCTCAATGGCTGCCAGTTCACGCACGGCATGATCCACAACGTGATGTATACCGGCGTGCCGCTAAAGGTGCTGCTCGATGAAGCCGGACTGAAGTCGAATGCAAAATGGCTGATGCTGGAGGGCGCCGATTCCGCCGGCATGAACCGCTCGCTGCCGATCGAGAAGGCGCTGAGCGATGTCATGATCGCTTTCGCCATGAACGGCGAGGCGCTGCGTCCGGAACAGGGCTATCCGCTACGCGCGGTCATTCCCGGCTGGGAAGGCAATCTGTGGGTCAAGTGGTTGCGTCGTATCGAGGCCGGCGACCAGCCGTGGCAGACTCGCGAGGAGACGTCGAAATATACGGATCTGCTGGCCGATGGAAATTCCCGCAAGCATACATTCGTGATGGACGCAAAGTCGGTGGTGACCAATCCGTCGCCGCAGGCGCCATTGAAGCACAAGGGCCGCAACGTGCTGAGCGGGCTCGCGTGGTCCGGGCGCGGCACCGTGAAGCGCGTCGATGTTTCGATGGATGGCGGGCGCAACTGGCAGACCGCGCGCATCGATGGCCCGGTCTTCGACAAATCCGTGGTGCGCTTCTATGTGGATTTCGACTGGAACGGACAGGAGCTGATGATCCAGTCCCGCGCCATCGACTCCACCGGCTATGTGCAGCCGTCGAAGGACGATCTGCGCAAGGTGCGCGGCGTCAATTCGATCTACCACAATAACGGCATTCAGACCTGGCTGGTGCGTTCGGGCGGGGAGACTGAAAATGTCGAAATCGGCTAACGCCCTGACACTAATGCTGACGATGCTTCTGCTCTGCGGCATGAATGTGCCCAGCTCGGCGCAGCAAATGGCAAGCCGTGACGCAGCAAAACCCGCCGCCAAGCTCGGGCTTGGCCGTGCGGCCACGCCTGAGGAAATCGCCGCGTGGGATACTGATGTGCGGCCGGACGGGCGAGGTCTTCCGGTCGGCAAGGGCACCGTGAAGCAGGGCGACGATCTGTTTCAGGAGAAGTGTGCGTCCTGTCACGGCGAATTCGGACAGGGCGTCGGTCGATGGCCGGTGCTTGCCGGCGGCGCCGGGACATTGAAGGCGGATCGGCCAGACAAGACCGTCGGTTCGTTCTGGCCCGATCTTTCCACCGTGTTCGACTATATCAAGCGCGCGATGCCTTACGGCAATGCGCAGTCGCTGACCAATGACGAGGTCTATGCGCTGACGGCTTACATCCTCAGCATGAACGATATCGTCAAGGACGAGACATTCGAACTCAATGAGAAGAATTTTACGTCGATCAAGATGCCGAATGCAGCGGCGTTCTTCGAGGATGATCGCGAGACGTCCGAGAAGCATTTCTGGAACAAGAACCCATGCATGAAGGATTGCCGGCCGGCACCGAAGGTGACCGGGCGGGCGATGGCCATCGACGTCACGCCCGATGGCAAGTCCGGCCCCAAGGTCGAATAGTGCGACGGCATTCTTGACTTGCCGCCCTCGCAGACACGCCACGACAATCACGATAATCGAGGTTTGATCAGGATGACGTTCCGCTTTTCGCTGCTCGCTCTGTCGCTCGCACTGATGACAACCGATGCCATGGCGCAGGATGTTGCAGCCGGGGAGAAGTCCTTCCACAAGTGCCGCTCCTGTCATCAGGTCGGCGAGACCGCGAAGAACACCGTGGGGCCGATCCTGAACGGTCTGTTCGGGCGCAAATCCGGCACTGTCGCGGGCTATAATTATTCCGACGCCAACAAGAATTCCGGCCTGACCTGGGATGATCAGGTGTTCACCGACTATATCAAGGACCCGAAGGGCAAGATCCCCGGCACCAAGATGAGCTTTGCCGGCATCAAGAACGAGCAGGAGATCAAGGATCTCACCGCGTTCCTGAAGCAGTTCGCGGCGGACGGGAAAAAGGGCGGCTAAAGCGCTGCCGCTTCTTAAGCGGCTCTGATGCTCGCCAGGAAGCGGTCGACTTCGTTGCGCAGCACTTCCGATTGCGACGCGAGTTTTGTCGCCGAGCCCAGCACCTCCTGCGTAGCAGAGCCGGTCGTGGAAATGCCCGACGTCACGCTTCGTCGTGCCAGATCCGAAATGATGCCTTGCATCTGGCGTCACCAATCCATCACAAAAACAATAGTAAGGTGCTGGATAATCGGGGCGCCAATCGTGGGGTTGAACGAAGTTGCGCGTTTTGGGGTGTTGCGAGGTGTGTTCGCGCAAGGCGACAACGCGAAATGTCTGCCCGAAACCCTTACGGCAGTTCCGGATGCTCGCTCTCTGGTTCAATATCCTGGCTGCGATCATTCTCCCCAGTACGGCGTTGTCGGATACGCCTGCGCGGGACACCGAATTATGGTTCGATATTCCGTCACAGCCGCTCGTGTCTGCGCTGGAAAAATACAGCGCGGCGACAGGTATCGTTGGTCTTTACCGCGGAAATCTTGCTATAGGGCGCATGTCGAAGACGGTCGCAGGCCAGTTTACACCTGCCGCCGCTCTCTTGTTAATGTTGCAAGACAGCAATCTCATTGTTGAGTATGCAGCGCCCAATGCCTTTGTGATTGTTCCAGCGCGAGATGAAGCTCCGGTGACTAAAGCAGCGTCATCCATCGCCTATGCTGCGCTATCACAGCAGGACTCCCTGCAGCAGCGCTATTCCGGGCTATTGCAGGCAAAGGTCAATGATTCATTGTGCGCACAAACGGAAACCCGGCCCGGTGACTATCGCATTGCGTTCAGCTTCCGGATCGGCACGGAAGGAAATATCCAGCAGTTGAGGCTGCTTGGATCTTCCGGTACCGACCGGCGCGACCGTGCCATCGTGGGCGCCTTGCAAGGAATGGTTGTCGGCGAAGCGCCGCCAGCGCCGATGGCGCAGCCGTTCACGATGATCATTCTGCCACGGTCGGCAGGAGGAACGGTGGAATGTCGTTCGGTCGAAGCCGGTCAACGCCATGGGTGAGAGGCCGGATCCGCTTGGTGATGACGAGCTTCCCTCCAGGCAGAACGTGTCTGCGTTGGCGGGGTTGCAGACGCTTCTGATCGACCGTTATGGCGATCTGAAAATGCGCCTCGCGCGTCGTCTCGGCTCGCAAGAGTGGGCGGAGGAGGCGCTGCAGGACACTTATCTGCGGCTCGGCGCCGCCGAGATTGTCGGCACGATCCGCAATCCGACGGCCTATCTGTTTCGCACGGCATTCAATATTGCCGTCAATCGCTTGCGCGCTGAAAATCGCCGCCTTTCGGCATCTGACGTCGAGGATCTGCTTCACATCGCAGACGATGCGCCGAACGCTTTGCAGATATTCGAGGGCAGGGCCGACATGCTGCGGCTCAAGGGTGTCATCGCGACACTACCGCCGCGCCAGCGCGCCATCCTCCTGGCGGTGCGCCTGGAAGGTTTGTCCCGACAGCAAATCGCGGAGCGTTTTGGAATTTCGACCAGCATGGTCGAGAAGGAATTGAGACAGGCACAGGAATATTGCGCGACGCGCTTTGGCCGGAAGAAGGCTTGAGATGATGGTCGAGACCGAACAGGACGCGGGCGAACTGTCGCCGCTGGATCGTGAGGCTCACGCCTGGGTCAGGCGACTGACGTCGGGGGAGGCCACAGCGACGGATGCAACGGCGCTTCGGCAGTGGTGCGGCCGAAGCCCCGCACATGCGGCAGCGTTTTCAGCGGCGAGCCAGTTCTGGCAAGCCTTGGGTCCTGTCGGTGAGAGTCTGGTTGCGGATGAACGGGCCGCACTCGCGCGGCCAAGGTTCGGGCGCCCCGGGCTTGTGGGACGCCGCGCATTCATTGGTGGCGCGCTGGCTGCCTCTGCAGCCGGGGTGCTGATCGCCCGTCCTCCGCTGGGGCTATGGCCGTCTTATTCCGAACTGCAGGCCGATTTTCGGACCGGTGCCGGCGAACGGCGCCAGATTTCCGTCACCGACGGATTGTCGATCGACATGAATGCCCGAACCAGCATTTCCATCGCCGCCGATGCGATCGAATTGATTGCCGGTGAAGCATCATTCGCCATGCCCGACGACAGCTCAAAGCGATTCAGCGTCGTGGCGGGGACAGGCAGAACCTCAGCGGTCAATGCTCATTTCGATGTTCGCCATACGGGCGCGATGATCAGCGTGACCTGTCTGGCAAATGAGGTTCAGGTCGAACATCCCGACCGCACCATCATGCTCGGGCCACGACAGCAGGTGAACTATCGCCCCAATGCGATCGAAGATGTGGTGACGATCGACCCCGCAGTGGTTTCGGCGTGGCAACGCGGATTGATGATCTTCAACATGACCCCGCTCGCTGAAGTCATCGACGAGCTGAACCGTTATCGTTCCGGCCGGATCGTTCTGATGAATGCGAGCCTAGCGCAAAGCCCGGTCAATGGGCAGTTCAAGATCGACCGCCCTGATGACGCATTGGCGCAGATCGAGCTGGGCTTTGGCGTGCGCCGACGAACCTTGCCGGGCGGATTGATCCTGCTCAGCTGACGGGACGGCGCGGTTGTAATCGCGTCACCGCACAAGCTGACACGAAACATTCATAAAAATCCATTGAGGGCAGGGCAGTACCCGGGTGTCTCAGCAGTGAGCTCGCGATCGTCAGGCATGGCCTGACATCGTCGTGCGTGCCCTGGATGTAGAGAGCCCTCATGGTCGTTCGTTCCGTCGCTTCGTGCCTGTCGTATTCCCGCAAGTCTCTTGATCGCAGCAAACTCCTTGTCGGCGTGAGTGTCATGGCATTGCTCGGCTCCTTCGCGGTGGCAGAGGCAAAGAGTCTTGGGAATGCTGCGACAACGACGAACCCGGCGACGATCGCAGCGACTGCCGCGGCGTTGAGTGCGCAGCAGTCGTCGGCAACCGCAAGACAGGCGCTGGAGTCGATGTCGCGGGCCGCGCAGGCGCTTGAGGGTATGCGATCGTTACAAGGCGCAGCCCGCGGCTCGGCACTCGCGACCCAGAACAACCTTGTTCCCAATGGTCTGACATCCGGCGGGTTGGTCGTCGCACCGGGGGCTGGCACGGCGCCGGGTGTCTGGACCGGCGCCAATCTGCCGACCGAAAACAAGAACGACGGCCGGACCCAGGTTGAAATCAAGCAGACGGAACAGAAAGCCATCCTCAACTGGTCGAGCTTCAATGTCGGCCGCGAGACTGACCTCTACTTCAATCAAAAGGCGGGCGGCGCCGACGCCTCCAACTGGATCGCGCTCAATCGCATCACCGACCCGTCACTGGCGCCGAGCCGCATTCTCGGCACCATCAAGGCCGATGGACAGGTCTATGTCATCAACAAGAACGGCATCATCTTCGGCGGCGCCAGCCAGGTCAACGTCAACACGTTCGTTGCGTCGTCGCTGAGCCTGTCGGACGAGCAGTTCCGTGCCGGCATCAACGAACAGCTGCAGATCGACCCCAATGCTGCCAACTACAACATCGCCAAGCCGCAATTCGGTTATCTCGGCCAGCAGCAACCTGACATGTTCGTGTCGGTCAACGATCCTAGCCAGGTCCCCGGCGTGGTGATCGGTGCGCCGCCCGGCGACGTGCGAGTCGAGGCCGGTGCGCAGATCACCGCGGCCAGCGGCGGCAAGGCGATGCTGTTTGCGCCGCGTGTCAGCAATGCCGGCAGCATCAACGCGCCTGACGGCCAGGTCATCCTGGCGGCGGGCGAGCAGGTCTATCTGAGAACCTCCACCACCGTCCGTGGCCTCGACGTCGCGGTGTCGTCACCGATGCGCTGGATGTTCAATTACATTCGCATGGCGCAGGCGGCCGGCCTGGGCTATGGCGATACCGGCCCCTTCACCGATGATCTGAAGAATATCGTGCTTCCCGAAATGGCGGCACGCGCCGCGTCGGTGGGCTACGGTGTCGTCAATGACGGTCTGGTGCAGGCCAATCACGGCAACATCACCCTGATGTCGCGCAGCATCGTCCAGAGCGGCGCGCTCGAGGCCTCCACCGCGCTGAACAACCGCGACGGTTCGATCCGGCTGCAGGCCTGGGGCCAGGGCATGATGTCCTGTGGCGACTCGGTGCCGGGTGGACCGTCGCTGCAATACTGGTCGACCGGCAGCCTAGTGCTCGGCTCCGGCAGCGTCACGACGGCAATGCCGGATCTCACCGACACCGGCACCATCGAACTGTCGTCGTTGGGCACCCGCTACAGTGCCGGCCGCGTCGAACTGCGCGGCAAGGACATCGACATCGAGGCGCAGGCCAGTGTCATCGTGCCTGCCGGCACCATCAGCATCATCGCCAGCACACTGGCAACGGCCGGTGATACGCCGATCGCGGGCGAGAAGGCGCGCGACGGCAGCCGCGTCTATATCGGCGAGAATGCCTATCTGAGCGTCGCCGGCTTGCAGGACGTGCCGCTGACGATGGAGAGCAACACCGTCACCGGCGAATTCCGCATCAACGAACTGCGCGACTCGCCCTTGTATCGTGACTCCTGGCTGCGCGGAATGACGGTTAGCGTCGACAAGCGCGTCAGCGGGTTGTTCGGCGACGGTCCGATGGCTGGCGTCACCTGGATCGACGGCTCTCCAGGCAAATGGGTCGGTACACCGCTTGGCGACTTCTCCGGCTGGATTGGCGTCGGCAAGACCAATCTGGGTGAGCTTTCCACCGCGGCAGGCATGATCTTGATCAAATCGAGCGGTTCGTTGATCACCCGTGCGGGCTCGTTGCTCGATGTGTCCGGCGGTTCGGTACGCTATGCCGATGGCTGGATCACCACCACAAAACTGCGTGGTGCCGACGGGCGCATCTACGACATCGGCGCTGCGACGCCCGATCGGCTTTATGTCGGACTCGCGGGCAGTTTCTCGCGCGTGCATCAAGTGCAAGGCATTATCGATGAGCGCCTCACCGAAACCTGGCACACCCCGCTCGATCGCAATCATACCACCCGGTTCGAGAAGGGATATACCGAAGGCAGGAACGCCGGTTCCATTCGCTTCAATGTGGCCGAGGCAGTCGTGCTCGAAGGCGGCTATTGGGGCGGTGTCGTCATCGGCGAACGTCAGGCTGCGTCGGGCACGCTGGCCAAAGGCGGCAGCTTCACGTTCGGTGGCCTCGGTGACGAATACCGTTCCTGGCTGATCGGCAATCTGGTCATCGCCAGCAAACCGGTTTTGCTGCCGGAGAATTTCACCGCGACCTCGACGCTCGATCCGCTTTGGTACACACCGGGAGTCCTTCTCGATCCCAACGACTCGAACAGTTTGACGCCTTCTCGGAAGTTCACCTATCTCGATTCCGAGGTGCTGGCGGCGGCGGATTTTTCCGAATTGAAGATCCACGTCGGTAGCGGCTTCACGCTGGGCCAGGGTGAAAAACTGGAACTGGCGCCCGGCACAAACCTGTCGATCCTCGCTAATTCCAGCGGTCGTTATCCCGCGAGCTTCGCCGTCGATGGCAGCATTCGCATCGCCGGCGGCGCCGTTGTTCTGGGCGCCATGACGAACTTTGGCGCCGGCGCCGTGATCGACGTCAGCGGGTCGTGGGTCAACGATGCCACCGGCGTGGCTCCGGTGATCAAGGGCGGCAGCATCCAGCTCGCCGGCACATTCGCCGAGGGTGTGATTCTCGATGTCTCCGGCGGCGGCTGGTACGACAGCAGCGGCTCCAAATCGAAGCTGAAGTTTGGCGATGCCGGCAGCATCTCACTCAGCGTCTCGGACGCCGGGCAGTTGGCGGGCCTCGATCTGCGCGGTTATGCGGCAGGCTCGGGCGGCTCGCTCGTCATCGGTACCAATGCGAACGTCCAGATCGGTGGCGCGGCATCGGCCGATCCGTCGGTGCTGATGCTGTCGACGTCGTTCTACGGCGATCGCGGCTTTCGTTCACTGGCGCTCACGACCACCGGCGATGTCACCGTAGTCGACGGCGCCACCGTGAGTCAGATTCCGCTCAGCGTCGATCTCTCCGGCATCAATCTTGCGGCCTATGCTTCGGGAACCAAGATCACCACCATGGGGCGCCTCGCCGTGCTGCCATTGCTGGATCGCCTGGCACATAGTCCGACCTCCCTGGCACTCACCGGCAACAATGTCACCGTCGGAACCGGCGCGCTGCTGCAGACCGATGTCGGCGGCGGCATCAGCATGGCGTCCGCCGGCCATGTCGATCCGAGCACCAATGGTAACATTCCCGGTGACATCCTTGTGCGCGGCACGATCGAGGCGCCCGCGGGCAGCATCAGCCTGTCGACCAATGGCCTGATCACGCTGGCGTCGGGCGCCCAATTGCTGGCGCGCGGCGTCGCGGCGATCGAGACCGATTATCGCGGGCTGCGGTCGGGGAAGGTGCTGGACGGCGGTTCGGTCGGTTTCGGGAGTGCCTCGCTGATCACGATCGAGAACGGGTCGCTGATCGACGTCTCCGGCACCAGTGGCGAGATCGACGTCGTCGTCGGCCGCAACGTCACCTCGACAACGCTCGCCAGCAACGGCGGCACTATTAACCTCGGCCTGAGCGGTGCCGCCAATGATCTGATCGACGGTACCTTCCTCGGCCGCTCCGGCGGTGCCGGTGCGATCGGCGGCACGATCAATATCGCAGTATCGTCGATGCCGGAGGCAACCACGGGAGTGCAGCTTCCAGGGACCATCTGGTACATTGACCGAAATAGCGGCGCTATCGTCTCGCTCAACACGCGCGCGAATCTTGACGTCTATCACGAGTATAGCTCCGGGACCGATGCGGCGTTCCGATACAGTACGGTTCGCTCGGCGATCTTGACGGCAACCAGCGGGTTGATCCGTGGCGGCGGGTTGGCGATCGTCGATCTGAATTCCGGAACGACGCCGACTGGCCTCAATCAACCATTGTCGTCCATCATGCCGACAAATGCGGCGCAGCTCGCATTGCTTGAAAAAAATTTCTACACCGATCCGGGCGCCACTCAGCGGCTTGTGTTGCCGACGGCAAGCATCAAGGTCACCAAGGTCTCCGCCGGAACCATCAACAATGGCGGCTTCGCCAATCTCAACGTCGATTCCACGGGCCTCCTGGTTGGACCTGGAATCAATCTGACATTCGGTAAATCGATCACGGTTGCCGGCGCCATCAGCAGCAGCGGTGCAGGCACGGCCGGCTTGACCGCGCCCTATGTCGCGCTGCTGACCGGCTCTGGATCGACCGGTGCTGCCGGTACCGGCAAGTTTGTCGTAACAGCCGACCTGATCGACATCAGACAGATGGCATTCAGCGGATTTGCGGAGACCCAACTGATCGCTGGCGAATTGCGCATGGGCACGATGTTGACCGACCTCACCGTGAACCGGACCTCGACGCTGACCGCAGACGGGCGGCTCGAACTCACAGTCGGGCAGGTCTATCCGGCCACCGGCATTCTGGCCTCGATTCAGGCGGGTACCGAATTGCTGATCGAGCCCAACGGCAGCGGTTCGGCGCTGCCGCTGTCGGCGGCTGGCTCGCTGACCTTGCAAGCGCCGGTGATTAGACAGAACGGCGTGGTTCGCGCCCCGTTCGGTAGCATCAGCTTTGTCGCCACCGATAGTATCACGCTCGGCGCCGGCAGCGTCACCTCGGTGTCAGGCGATGGCCTCGTGCTGCCCTACGGCACCTTGATCAATAACGAGTCCTGGGCGGATCCGGTCACCAAGCCGACAACGACCAACCTGACGCCGACGCTGAGTCAGCTGCCCGAGAAGAAGATCACGCTGAGCGCGCCGAATGTGAAGCTGGCGACCGGCTCGGTGGTCGACATTCGCGGCGGCGGCGACCTCTATGCGTGGGAAAGCGTGCCGGGTCCGGGTGGCTCGCATGATGTGCTGGCGCAGGCCGGCATGTATGCGATCATGCCTGCGACGAAGTTCGCGACGGCGTCGCAGGATCGGATCTGGCTCGCCGGTGGCAATGGTCTTGCCGCGGGCTGGTATGTGTTGCTGCCGGCGCGCTACGCGCTGTTGCCGGGCGCCTATGCGATCTCCGTGGTCAAGGGCTCGCAGGGCAACGCCATCGCCGGTTCAATGGCGCTGGCAGATGGCTCGATCCTGATGGGCGGCTACCGCGCCGATGCCTATGGCGGCGGCTACCAGCAGCAAAGTTCATCCTGGCGGATCATGTCGGGGACGACGCTGCGCCGATACAGCGAATACAACGAGGCCTATGCCAACAGCTTCTTCACCTCGGACGCCTTCAAGCTCAGCCAGTATCGCCTGACCGGCGTCAATGTCGTTACGCCGCGGCTGCCGAACGACGGTGGCTCGATCGTGTTCAAGGCGAGTACGGATCTGGTGCTGGACGGCTCGTTGCTGTCGCAGCCGGCGGAGGGCGGTCGCGGTGGCTTGGTCGATATCGCCGGCAGCAAGATCGCGATCGTCGGCGCCGGCCAGGACCGCAGCGATCTCACCGGCTATCTGGTGATCGACGCGACGTCGCTCAGCAACTTCGGCGCCGGCAGCCTGTTGATCGGCGGCAGCCGCAGCGGCAACGCGCTGGGCCTGCTGGTCGATGTCAGCGCCAGCGACGTCGTGGTGCGCAACGGCGCGGCCACGGCGCTGACCGGGCCGGAAATCGTGCTCGCGGCGAGCGGGACGATTACCGTCGGCGACGGTAGCGTGATCGTTGCCAGTGGCGAGGCCTCCAGCAGTGGCAATCTGGTGATGGCACCGCGGGTCAAGGCGGTCTATGGCGATCGCGGCACCGCCGATACCGACCCGAGCAACGACGTGCTCTTGACTCCATCAAAGGACTACGGCGCGCTGATCCGGGTGTCGACCGGCGATGCGGTCAAGGTGTTACGCGAAAACGTCGACACGACGATCGGCGGCGTTGTTAGCATCGGCGCGAATGCCACTCTGGCGGGCGGCAAGGCGCTGCTGATCGACGCCACGCAGAATACGATTGTCGCGGCCAGCGCTAAACTGTCCGGGGCGGCGCTGTCGCTGTCGAGCGGACGGATCGGCTTCGGTGGCGGCGCTACCGGGTTGGTGCTCGACGCTGTCTCGCTGGCGCAGCTCGCCAATACCAAGCAATTGACGCTGCGCAGCTACAGCACGCTGGACTTCTATACCTCCGTGAATCTCGGTGGCGCCGGCCTGAAGAACGTCACGCTGGATGCGGCTGGCCTGGTCGGCTATGGCGGCGGCACCATCGCGGTGACCGGCGGCAGCCTCACGCTGGACAATAGCGGCGGCAGTTTTGTCGAGCCGATCGGCACCGGGCACGCGCAACTGGTGCTGAGCGCCGACGAGCTCGTGCTCGGCGCCGGCAGCAAGGCGCTGCGCGGCTTTGATAGCGTGGCTCTAACGGCGGCGCGGCAGATCGTCGGGCAGGGCAACGGCGCCATCGACGCCGGCAGTGCGGCCGTGACGTTGACGGCGCCGGTACTGACCGGGCGCGGCGGCGCGGCGCAATCGATCGTCACCACCGGCGCGCTCGGCGTGCTCGGGGGCGGCGGCGCACTGGCAATGCCCGCGGATAGTCTGGGCACCCGGTTCGCGCTAACCGGTGCCAGCGTCAATTTCACCGGCCAGGTTGTGGCGCTCGGCGGCGCAGTGAACCTGACTGCGACGGCCGGTGACGTGTTCATTGGCAATGGCGCGATGATCGATGTCGGCGGCTTCAAGAAACAGTTCTTCGATGTCGCGCAATATGCCGATGCCGGCAGCATCACGCTGACCGCGGTCGGCGGTTCGGTGCTGCTGGGGGGCAGTTCCGTCCTCAACCTGTCGGCCGATGCTGGAGGTGGCAGTGCCGGCAAGTTGGCGCTGACGGCTTCGGGCGGCGGCACGGTGGTGCTGGATGGTGTGATCGCAGCGCAAGCGGGCTTCGGCGGCAAGGGCGGTTCGTTCGCGCTCGACATCGCGGCACTTCCGGCCTTCGCAGCGATGAGCCAGACGCTGAATGCAGCAGGCTTCACGGCGGCGCGTCAGTTCCGAATTCGCTCGGGCGATGTCGTGATCGACGGCACCACCACGGTCGCCGACTTCTCGCTGGTCGCCGACCAGGGCGCGGTGACGCTCGCGGGCACCATCGATGCGCGCTCGGAATATGGCGGCAATATCGCGATCACTGCCGGCAATGGCCTGACCATGCTGGGCTCGGCGTTGCTGCAGGCCGGCGCCACCGGTGCGCTCGGCAGCGGCCGGGTGACGCTGGAGGCCAGCGGCGGGCAGCTCGATGTGCGAGGCGGCACTATCGACGTGGCCGGCGGCGATCTCGGCAGGGTGCGCTTCAGGGCGCGGCAGAATGCAGGCCATGACGACGTCGCCGTGAGTAACCTGCAGGCCAACATCGTCGGCGCGCGCTCGGCCGTGCTCGAAGGCGTCAGTGTCTACAATAGCAACTCGGTCGATGCGGTTCGTGGCGATGCGATCGCCGACGCCAGTACATTCGCCGGCCATGCCGCAGCGATATCCGGGAGGCTCAATGCGACCGGTAGCATCGCGGTGATGCCCGGCATCGAGATTCGCAGCAGCGGTGATCTGGTCGCCGAGACCGACTGGAATCTGTTTGCCGATTTCGGCGTCAATGCCCGCGAGGGTACGCTGACACTGCGCGCGGCGGGTAATCTCACCATCCTCGGCAATATCAGCGACGGTTTCTCGACCGCAGACCGCAACGGTGTATTGCAGGATGCGGCATCTTGGAACCTGCGGCTGGTGTCCGGCGCCGATCTGAGTTCGGCGAGTGCACTGGCGCTGACGCCGCTGGCCGGGTTGGCCGCGGGCAGCGGCACGCTCACAGTCGGCGACAGCGCCAACGGCTATCAGCTCCGCACCGGCACCGGCGACATCGACGTCGCGGCTGGCCGCGACCTGCTGCTCGCCAACAGCTCGTCAGCGATCTTCACCGCCGGCCGCGCCGACGGTCCACTCGCCGGCTTCACGGCGGCGGCGGGCGCCACCTATGGCGTACTCGGCGGCAATCTCAGCATCGCCGCGCAGGGCAATGCCAGCTCGACGCTGCCTGCCGACCTGCACGACAGTCAGCTGTTCGTGGAGTGGCTGAAGCGACAGGGTCAGACAGACTTTAATTTCGTCTATCTGCCGGACCAGCAGACGTCCTGGTGGATCGATTACAACGCCTTCCAGCAGGGCGTCGGCGCGCTGGGCGGCGGCAACGTCTCGGTCTCGACCGGCGGCGATCTGGTCAACATGCTGGTGGCGCTGCCGAGCAATGGCCGCGTCACCGGCGGACTGACATCGGGCGAAGCGAAAATCCTGGAGACCCGCAATGGCGGCCTGATGGAGGTCAATGCCGGCGGCGCCGTCAAGGCCGGCTATTACTATGTCGGCCGCGGCGCCGGCAGCATCACCGCCGGCGAATTCGCCGTCGGACGCGATGTCACGATCCTGACGTCTCCGGATCTTGGAACGACCGTCCGCACTGAAGTCTATTCCATCGCGCCCGTGATCGCACTCGGCGATGCCACCATGAGCGTGCGGACCGCCGGCGACTTGCGGCTACAGACCGTGCTCGATCCGCTCCTGCTCAGCGGCAATCCCAATTATGAAGTCTATATGAGCGGCTATACCGACCGCACCGCGCTCGATCTCACCTCGATCGGCGGCAACGTCACCCTGGTCAATCAGGGGCAATATATCTCCAGGAACCTCGACGTCACAGACTCCGGCCATGCCGCCGACCTGCCATTCGCCCTGATGGGACAATTGGCGGTCAATCTCTATCCGTCGATCACCCGCGTCACCGCGCTGAATGGCTCGATCAAAAATCTGGACCGGTTCTTCACCATGCCGAGCCACAATCCGGAACTCCGTCTGCTGGCGTCGGCCAATATCAACGCCGGCACGATCCTGACGTCGCGCGCCACGCTCGCCATGCTGCCGTCGGCGCTGCAACCGGTCGGCAGCGGCGGTGCGGCGATCAGCCTGAACATGCAGTATGATGTATTTTCGACCACGCTGTTCCAGGAGCAGGGCTTTCACCAGCTGTTGTTGAACGACATCAGTGCCGAATCCTATTTCGGCTCCTACATGGGCTATCTCAGGAGCGTGCGAAGCCCGGTGCGTCTGGACAACGCCGACGACTACGAACCGAGCCGGTTCTATGCACTGAACGGTTCCATCACCGGCTCGCCTGTCGTCCCCCAGAACAACCTCTCGCGTGGTATCGTCACCACCAATGAGCAGACCTGGTTCCGCGCCGGCACCGACATCCGCAACATCGGTTACCGGCTGCGTAACCTGCATCGCTCCGATGTGTCGCTGCTCGAGGCCGGAAACGATATCATCGGCGGCAATATCGTGATCCAGGGACCGGGCGCGATCGCGCTCGCGGCAGGACGCGACGTCTATGGCGCGAGCTTCAATATCGAGAGCCGCGGCAATCGCGACTACAACGGCAGCAACCGCCCGGTGGATACGTCGGAGATTTTCGGCCTGCCACGCGACGGCGCGGCGATCTCGGTGCTGGCCGGCCTCAAGGGCAAGCAGGTTTCCTATGCTGCGTTGATGGCTGCTTATCTCGATCCGGCCAATGTCGCTGCGATGCCGGATTATCTGAAGACTTCGGTCGATGGTGTGGTGCTGCCGATCTATCTGACCGACGCATTTGAGGATCGCGGCGGCAACTCACACAAGATTCGCTCGGGCATGAGTTCGTTCGTGCAGGAGATCACCGGCGAGAAGCTATCGCCACTCGATGCCTGGGCTCGCTTCCAAGCATTGCCTACTCTGACCCAGCAGCGCTTCCTTCGGCAGGTCTACATCCAGGAGCTTAAGGCGGCCGGCGATGACCAGCTTACTTTAGGTGCCAATGGCCGGCCGATTAACGGCGGCTATGGCCGTGGCTATGCAGCGATCGCGACGCTGTTTCCGGGGCAGGACTGGAGTGGCAACGTTAAGATCGGCAATGCCACCTTCCGCACCATGGCCGGCGGAGCCATCGATGTGCTGACGCCCGGCGGCGGCCTCCAGATCGCCGCGCTCGGCACGGTGGTGCAGCCGGGCGCGGGCCTGATCACGCTCGGCAACGGCGACATCAACATCTTCGCTCGCGACAACGTCACGGTAAACCGCTCGCGCATCCTCACCTTCGCCGGCGGCGACGAGGTGATCTGGTCGACACTCGGCGATATCGACGCCGGCCGCGGCGCCAAAACCACCCGGGTGCCGGCGGCGCCCGAGATCGTCACCGACGTCAACGCCGTGACAAGAATTTTGGAAATCGCCGATATCTCCGGCAGCGGCATCGGCACCATCATCGGTTTCACCGGCGTTGAGCCCGGTGACGTCTCGCTGATCGCGCCAGTCGGCACCGTCGACGCCGGCGATGCAGGCATCCGGGTCAGCGGCAACTTCACGGTGGCGGCGATGTTCGTGCTGAACGCCGACAACATCAAGGTTGGCGGCGAATCCAAAGGCGTACCGAAGGTCTCCGCCCCGCCGGTCAATCTGACGGTGGAAACCAAGGACAAATCCGCTGCCGACGCCGTCAAGGACGCGACGCAGACTGGCCCCGGCGATCGACCTTCGGTCATCATCGTCGAAGTTCTGGGCTATGGCGGCGGCTCCAATGAAGACCGGCAAAGAGACGATGAAAACCGTCGTAAGCCCAATGAACAGCGCAGCTACAATATGAACAGTGTCATTCAGCTTGTCGGCAATGGCGCGCTGAACGACACGCAGAAACAGGCGCTCACTGAAGAGGAAAAACTGAAACTTGCTGGTCGCTAGCCGCGGCGAGCGGTTTCAGGAGGAATGCTCGTTCTGTCACGGCGAATTCGGGCAGGGCGTCGTTCGCTGGCCACTGGAGTTCAGGACCGGTCGGTTGTCCGATGTTCGGATCGAGGCACGGATCTGCGAGAAGAGAAAGCTCGGACGTTGAACCCTGATTGAAGGGCGAAAGCACGCATCGATCGTCGGCGCGCGGTCGATGCGCTATTTGCTGCGAACGACGCAACAGTCAGTTGTCGGCCCCGTCACGATCCCCATCGGGCCGCAAGACGTTTGTCGCAAAACTTTCATAAAGCGGCGTGCGGGTAACACGTATCGGGAAATCGATGGCGGCGGTCGTCTGATTTCCAAGCGGGCTTGCTGATCGACATGGCTCCCGGATAAGACATGCCGACGGGGTCGATGCACGCGCCTCGTGACACGAGTTCGTAACGATCAGAGCCAATCAAGGTCTGTATGATGCGTATCAGCCAGCAATGGAGCGAACTGGGGCCGGAACAGCGCCTTGGCGCTAGGGCGTCATGGCTGAGGACGTATCGCTGCGGATTTCCACGCCGACTGATGATCGTCGCTGCTATCGTTGCGGCGCTTGGCGCGATGGTCTCTGCCATGGCGGCGAACGACGAGCCGCAGTATCTCGCGCCGCTGCGATTCAGCATTCCAAGCCAGCCGCTGGCGTCGGCGTTGCAGGCCTATAGTACAGCTACGGGAGTCCAACTGCTCTACGAGAGCGGCGTCGCAAACGGCCGCTATTCGACCGGCGTCGAGGGCGACATGACGCGCGATGCGGCTTTGCGGATTCTGCTGTCCGAGACCGACCTGACCATTCATTACACGCGCGTCAATTCGGTTACGCTGGCGCCGGCTTTGAGCAATCCTGACGACCCGCCCGCAGCTCTGTTCAACAAGGCGGATCTCATTCTTGAACCCCTGCGGATCCGCCGTCCCACGGATCGCAATGACGGCTCGCAATTGCAGGCCTATAACGGGATCATCAGGGCGGATATCCAGCAGGCGCTCCGTAAGGACGCCAAAACGCGAAGCGGCAGCTATAGCGCCGGCATCAAATTGTGGATCGATGGACCGCGCACTGTGCAGAAGACCGAGTTGTTCCGTTCGTCAGGCGACCAAGAAAGAGACGATGCCATTTCGCGGCTGCTCGATGGACTTCAGATCAGTCAGGCGCCTCCGGCCAACACACCGCAGCCTGTGACGATTATCATCAATGTTCGGTCGATGTGATGGGATTACCGATCATTTGGAAGGGGATGGATCAGATCAAGGCGGCCGCCCAGGCAGATCCTCAGGGCGAAGCGGTTGCCGGATTCTCCGGGCAGTGGCGCTGGTTCGCTGGCACCATTGTGCTGGTGCCCATATTGCTTGCCGCTGGTGTCTATTGGCTGCATCAGCAGCCTAGCGGCTCGGCACTTCATAGCGGTGAAGCGACAATCCATGTCGAACTCATTCAGACGCCGGGGCCAACTGCGGAGTTCAAGCAGGCATCAGTTCAGACCAGTCCGCCAATCGCGGATTTCCAGACTGTGCCCAGTATCGCAGCGCCATCCCAGCCGTCATATAAGGAAGAGGCTCAGCCGATTGAGCCTGTGCTTCCACCGCGTCCAGCGTCTTCGCCGCAACAGAAGCCGGCAAGCTCCGGCCAGGCGCAGCCCGTTCCAGCCGGAGCAACATTTCGTTTCCAGAAAATGCTGAATGCGCATATCGAGCGCTATCAGCGCTTTCCCAAAGCGGCCAATCGCGATGGACAGCGGGAGCGAGTGCTCGTCGCGTTTTCGATGCGGCGTGACGGCAGTGTGGTCCATGTTGGCGTCAAGGCAAGTTCAGGGCGGCCCGTTCTCGATCAGGAAGCCGTTGAATTGATCCGCCGAGCCCAGCCTTTGCCGCGAATCCCGGCGGACATGCCGGAGTTGCTCACGGTTCTATTCCCGGTCGATTTCTGATGCACGGCCGAACTACGGTCCGGGAGAGTTCGGCTTCGTCGTCACGATGTCTGTAATTAATCTGTCACGGGCTACCGGTAACTAGCATCACGGGTTGTTGAGTTCGCCACTGTGCGTACAAGGGCTGTAAGTGTTGACCGGGTCTAATCGCACAACGTTGCGCTCTGTTCTCGCTGCTGATTACGGCGGCCTTTTCAAGCGTCTGACCCGCCGTCTGGGGTCCGCCGAGCTTGCCGGCGAAGCGTTGCAGGAGACATTCTTGCGCGTCGAACGCGTCTCCGATGCGACTCTGGTACACAGTCCCAATGACTTCCTGTTTCGTATCGCGCTCAACGTCGCAACGGACCGCAGGCGGGTCGAACGCCGCCATTTGAGTCTGGATGCCGTCGATGCCCTGCTCAATATTCCGGACGACACGCCGGATGCATCGACCATTGTCGAGGGCCGTCAGGAGATTGAAGCGCTGGATCGGGCGCTGGCGGAGCTTCCGTCCCGATCGCGGCAGGTTTTTATGGCCGCTGTCGTCAAGAAGATGCCGGATCACGAGATCGCCACGCTTCTTGGGGTGAGCGTGCGTACGGTCGAGATCGATCTCAAAAATGCTTTGAAACATTGCGCCGAACGTTTGGGCCGCACCCTGATCCGGCGTGCCGGGGGACCGCGGCCAAAATCGTGAGCCGATTTGGCCATTCGAGTATTTCGAGCGTGTTTCTATCGATGGCCGTCGGCTAAAGACTCCCCTTTGTTGCATTTTTCTCAGAATGAATTGCGGGATAGCCTTGCCTCAACCGTCTAGATATCTAGAAGGTGTTGCATTAGCTTGCATTCATCAGAATTGTAGATCTGTCCCGCACATGATTTATCTCTTGCGACATATCCAGGCTTTTATTGGCGCAACCGGTAGCCTTGTCGCGTCTGCGAGACGGGTGCCTGTGGCGTGACCGAGCCGATCAATGATCCCGGACTAGTTGATCCTGCCTTGCACGATCGCGCCATGGATTGGATCCTCTTATTGAGGTCTGGCCAGGCTACGACGGATGATGTCGAGGCACTGCAGCGATGGCGTCACCAGAGCGACTTGCACGAGCAGGCTTTTGTTCAAGCCGCAAGAATGTTCCGCGATCTTGGTGCCATGGGCGCGCAACTGGAGGGCCGCAACGTGCGGCCAGTCGCTGCGCACATCTCCAGCGGTGCGCGCCAGATGGTCAGCCGGCGCGGCTTCATCGGAGGCGCCATCGCGGCATCCGCAGCCGGCTATATGCTGGTCAACCCACCTTTGGGTATGTGGCCGTCGCTGGTGGAATTGTCGGCCGACTATCGCACCGCCAAAGGCGAGCAGCGCGATGTCCTGCTGGCCGAGAATGTGTCCGCCAAGCTGAATACCCAGACCAGCCTGTCGGTGCGGTCGGAGGGAAACACTCCGCGTGTCGAGTTGATCACCGGCGAGGCCGCGATCACCGCGAGACGGCAGGCATCGGATCCCATGATCCTCACCGCCGCCAACGGGCAGATTTCATCGGCCTATGCCGAATTTAATGTTCGTTGTATCGACGGTGCGGTTCTTGCGATCTGCATGGATGGGGCCATGACCGTCTCGCAAAATGGCCGCAGCGTTCAGCTTTTGCGCGGCCAGCAGGTTGCCTATTCATCTACAGAAGCGATCGGTGTGCCGACGCTTGTCACTGATGCGGAGCGTGCAACTGCGTGGCGGGAAAAATTGCTGATTTTCCGTGATCAGCCGCTCGCGAGCGTGGTGAGTGAGGTCAACCGCTATCGACCCGGCAAGATCGTTGTGACCAATTCCGATCTCGGCCAGCGACTGGTCAATGGCACCTTCCATACTGACAAGCTTGATGATTTTGTTGCCCAGGTCCGCCAATTGTTCAGCGCCGATGTGCGCTCATTGCCTGGCGGCATCGTTCTGCTGAGCTGATCACACGTCTCAGAGAGCTTACTCAGAGAGCCTGGCGTTTCGCCTTGAACGCCGGCAATGATTTCGGACGTGCTTGCAGGACACTCTGTTTGCCCAATCTTTGTTGCGGAACAAACTGCCGGTGATTCGGCTTGCACCGATCCCTTAATTTTCTTTTGCGGGTTGGACCGCTTCCAAACGTCTTCAAGACATAGGGACCTGATCGGAGGCAAGCGGCCTGCGTTCGGTGTGCCCTCTTATGGGCTTGAAACATGCTTCTTGGTTATCGCGATGATGTCGGCACAGCTCGTATCCGATTGAATGTGCTTCGTTGTGTAGCTCCAGCAGCGCTCATGCTGGCAATTGGTAGCTTCTGTGGCGCAACAAGTTCAGCGCAGGCCAAGGCGGCCCAGCAGGGCGCGCAGAAGCAGGCGGATGGCAAGTCTTCCGATGCTGGCCAGTCGGCTGCCGCGAAGCCTGCAGCCGAAGCGAAGCCAGCGCCGAGTGCGCCGCTTCAGCGTTTCGACATCGACGATTTTGCCGTGCAGGGGGCCGATACGCTGCCGCAAATCGAGGTCGAAGAAGCCATCTATCCGTTTCTCGGACCAAACAAATCTGCCGACGACGTCGAGAAGGCGCGTGCCGCGCTCGAGAAGGCCTATCACGACAAGGGCTTCCAGACCGTCAGCGTTTCGGTTCCGCAGCAGAATGCCTTGACGGGCAGGGTTGTCCTGAAGGTCTCGGAGCTGAAGGTCGGTCAGTTGCGTGTGAAAAATTCGCGCTACTTCGATCTCAACAATATCACGGGGCGGGCGCCTTCGCTGAAGCAGGGCACTGTTCCTAACTTCAATGACGTGACGAAGGATATCGTTAGTCTCAACCAGTGGCCCGATCGTCGCGTGACCCCGGCGCTGCGAGCCGGCATTACGCCTGGCACGGTCGATGTCGATCTGAATGTCGAGGACAAGGCGCCTCTGCATGCCAGCATTGAGGTCAATAACCGGCAGTCTCCAAACACTACGGCGACGCGTTTGCTGAGTACGGTGCGCTACGACAACCTGTGGCAGCTCGGTCATTCGTTCAGCTTCAGCTATCAGGTCGCTCCGGAAAATCCCGATCATGCACAGGTGTTCTCGGGATCGTACATGGCGCGTGTGCCGGATGTCGACTGGCTGACCGTGCTGTTCTATGCCGTGAAGTCGAGCAGCAATGTCGCCAGCATCGGCGGTATGAACGTCGTCGGCCCCGGTGAGATTCTCGGCGGCCGCGCCGTGATCACGCTGCCAGCCCGCGAAAATCTGTTCCACACCATCTCGGCTGGTCTCGATTACAAGCACTTCGATCAGACGGTACAGAGCGCGGCGACCGGGTTCTCGTCACCGGTCACCTACTATCCGTTCGTTGCCAGTTACGGCGCGACATTCCAGTTGGAGAAATCGACCACCCAGCTCAACGCTTCGGTGACCTACAACATGCGGACGCCCAGCAGCGACTGGGTCGCATTCGATAACAAGCGCGCCTACGCATCGGCGAGCTTTGCCCATCTGAATCTTGATATCGCGCATACCCAGGAACTGCCCGAGGGCTTCCAGCTCTACGGCAAGATGCAGGGGCAGGTTGCTGACGGACCGCTGGTCTCAAGCGAGCAGTTCAGCATCGGCGGTCTCGACACCGTACGCGGCTATCTCGAATCCGAAGTCCTCGGCGACGACGGCATCGTCGGCAATCTCGAACTGCGTACGCCGGATCTCGGTCCGATGCTGCAGAAGGAGATGAAAGACGAGACCGGGCAGGGGACGCCGCGCTTCGTCACATTCAACGAATGGCGTTTCTTCGGCTTCGCCGACGCAGGTCATGTGAGCATCCAGCGTCCGCTGCCCGAACAGCAGTCCAAGTTCGACGTCTGGAGCTACGGCGCGGGAACGCGTTTCAAGGTGTTCGATGGCGTCAACGGCATGGTCGCCTATTCGGTGCCGATGATCAGCCAAACTTACTCGCAGGCCGGGGCTGGCCGCGTCAATTTCCGACTTTGGGGTGAATTCTGATGGCTATGGGGTGTGGGCACATGAACGGCGAACGCCATTCGACATTGCGACGACGCGCTAAGAATGCGGTCGCAGGACTTCTGCTGGGTTTTGCTGCAGCGGTGACACTGTTCCCATCGTCGGCGCAAGCCTGGTGGAATGACGAGTGGCAGCTGCGCAAGAAGATCAATATCGATTCCAGCGCGGCGGGAGCGAATATCACTGATCCAATCGGTACCGCGCCGACCCTGGTTCGTTTGCACGTCGGCAACTTCCGCTTCAGTCTTGCGAAAGATGACGGCAGCGATCTGCGCTTCGTCGCTTCGGACGACAAGACTCCGTTGAAGCATCACATCGAGAAGTGGGATTCGCTGCTTGGTGAAGCTCTGGTGTGGGTTGCGCTTCCAAACGTCGCGCCTGGCGCGAAGTCCGAGTTCTGGCTGTATTACGGTAACAAGAAGGCCGTCGCCACCAACGACGCCAAGGGGACCTACGACCCGGATACGGCGCTGGTCTATCACTTCAATGAACGCGGTACGCCGGCGATCGACTCGACGGTCTGGGCCGGCAATGCGCAGAGCGTCGGGCAGCCCGCGGATGGTTCGTTGATCGGGACCGGCTTGCGCCTCGATGGCCGCCTGCCGGTCACGTTGCCCGCATCGTCATCGCTTGCGATGGCCGACAGTGCGCCGTTCACCTGGTCCGTCTGGATCAAGCCGGCCGCCCTGCAGCCAAACGCTGCGCTGTACAGCCGCCGCGACGCCGCGAATGCAGTCATTATCGGTCTCGACAACGGTGCCCCGTTCGTCGAGGTGAGCAATGCGGCTGGCACCCAGCGCAGTGGCGCTGGCGCGCCGGTCGCAGCCAATTCCTGGCACCACCTGGCCGTGGTCGCCAATGCCGGCACCGTGACCGTGTATCTGGACGGTGGTTCGTACGCAGTTCTGAATGCGACGCTTCCCGCGCTGAACAGCGTTGCCCGCCTCGGTGGTGATGTCGTTGCCGCCGCGCCGGCGGGTGTCGCTCCGGCCGCTGACCCTGCGGCTCCTGCAGCCGACGGGACCGCAGCTCCTGTCGAGGCAGCACCTGCACCGGTCGCCGTGGCCGCGATGGCTGGCTATGTCGGCGATATCGACGAATTGCAGATCTCGAAGGTCGCTCGCCCGGCCGGCTTCATCAAATATGCTGCCGTTACGCAGGGTGGACAGCCCACGAAGCTGATCTCGTTCAGTGCCGACGAGGAGACCGCAAGCTGGCTCTCGGGCTACTTCGCCATCATTCTGAAGTCGGTCACGATCGACGGCTGGGTCGTCATCGGGTTGCTGATCATCATGGCGATTGCGAGCTGGATGGTGACCGTCGATCGCGTCAGCTACCTGAACAAGCAGGCCAAAGCCAACGATCGCTTTATGAAGAGCTTCCGCAAGCTGGCGGCGAATTTGACGGCGCTCGATCGTGGCGAAGCAGACGATGCCTCCGCGGTCCTCGGCAGCAAGCTGAACGATGACGAAGCCCAGATGGTTCGCGCCTCGTCGCTGTACCGCATCTATCATGTGGGTGCCGAACAGATCAGCCACCGTTTCGGCAACGGCGATGTGATCCGCCTGAGCGGCGCCGCCATCGCGGCGATCCGTGCAGCGCTTGACAGCGCCTATGTCAAGGAAACCCAGCGTCTCAACCGCTTGATGGTCGTCCTGACCATCGCGATCTCCGGCGGCCCCTTCCTCGGCCTGCTCGGCACGGTGGTCGGCGTCATGATCACCTTCGCGGCTATCGCTGAAAGCGGCGACGTCAACGTCAACGCAATCGCACCGGGTATTGCGGCAGCCTTGGTCGCCACCGTGGCTGGTCTGGTCGTCGCTATCCCGGCGCTGTTTGCCTACAACTATCTGGTGACGCGTATCGGCGAATTGACCAGCGACATGCAGGTCTTCATCGACGAATTCGTCACCAAGATGGCTGAGTTCTATTCGTCCGATCTGCCGGCTGAACACCGCCAGGCTGCGGAGTAAGCACGATGCAGGTTCAGAGCAAATCCAAGCCCTATGACGATATCAACATCACGCCGATGTTGGACCTGGCTTACGTGCTGCTCATCATCTTCATCGTGATGACCACAGCGACGGTGCAGGGACAGAAGGTCAATCTGCCGAAAGCGTCTGCGGCGCCAAGTCTGGCGACGCAGACCACCAAGGCGATCACCGTCGCCAATGATGGCAAGATCTTCCTCGACACCATACCCGTCACGCTGCCGGAACTTGAGCAGCGGTTGGTGCAGCAGAAGGCGCTGACGCCGGAGTTTCCGGTGGTTCTGCGCGGTGATGCGCAGACGCAGTACCAGAGCGTGATGGATGTGCTCGATCTACTGGGGCGGATCGGTGTCACACAAGTCGGTCTCGCGACCAAACCTCTCGTGAAGTAACGGGCCGATGCACACACCCGGGCAAATTCAGGACGATACCAAGAAGGCGTTCAAGACCTTGTGGTCATGGCTGCGCCGGACAGGTGAGGGCGCAGGGGCAGCGGCACCCGCGAGGGGCCCAGCTATCGATGGCGTGACGGCGATCGATACAGGTTCGCGTGAGCCCGGTATCGTCTTGCCATTCCCGATCCGCGGAGAGGCGCTGCTGGTGAAACTCGCAGAATTGCTGCGCCGCCGGATCGCGGAGCTCGATTCACCATCGGACAGCTTGACGTTGCTATTGTCGCACACTCCCTATTTGCGCCTGTCACTCGATGACGATGCCTATATCGAGTTCGATGCGCATACGGCGGAATACGATCTGGTTATTGAAGCGCCGAGTGGCACGCGAATGATCATTCAGACCACGGACTTCGATTCCCTCGTCACCTTCGTGCTGCAGTATGTGATCGAGCGGCTCTCCGACAGCGCGCCTCTCGAGGTCGCGTCATGACGATGGAGTCCGAAAACGGCAAGCCATCGGGGCGTGGTAGCGAGCGCAAGTCGCTGCTGCGTTACGGCGGCGCATTCGTGGTCATCGCTGCACTGTTCGGAGGCGCCTGGTTCATGTTGTCCGGCGGCAGCGATACGCCGCCACCGCGCCAGGTGCGCGAAATGACCGTCGTCAACATTGTGCCACCACCTCCGCCGCCACCGCCACCTCCGATGATCGAGCAGCCGAAGGTGATCGATCAGCCGAAGATGGTCGAGCAGGAGATGCTCGAAGACAAGCCGGTCGAGAAGCCGACGGACGAGCCGGTCAAGGACGCCAAGAATGAGGAGCCTCCGGGCCCACTGGCGCTCGACGCCAAGGCGACCGGTCCTGGAGATCTCTTCAATCTGGGCAGCAAGGTTGGCGGCAGCCCATATGGCGGTCGTGGCGGCGGTGGCAGTCGTTGGGGTTGGTACGCGTCCATGGTGCAGACGCAGATCGAGGCCGCGCTGCGCGCCAACGAGAAGACCAGGAATGCCGCGACGCAGGTGCAGCTGCGAATCTGGGCCGACGGAACCGGCCGCATCAACCGGGTCGAACTGGCATCGTCGACCGGGAGTGCTGAACTCGACGCCACGATCCGTAACGACGTGCTCGGGCGGCTGACGCTGCGCGAGCCACCACCCAATGACATGCCGATGCCGATGGTGACACGCGTCACCATGCGACGACCGAGTTAGGCCCGCGCTTAACGGGCCAATGAGACACGACGAATATTGATCAGTAGGGGACTTGAGACCGATGTTTCACCAGAAATCCGATACCGCCTGGCGCCTGACGCCGCTCGCCGTATCGATGTGCGCGCTTGTCTGTAGCGTGCCTGCGCTGGCGCAGGATGCCGGCGGCCGCGCCGATGCCAAGCGTCCTACGGTCTCGCGTGCGAAGGCGACGTCGCCGAACGCGACGATCAATCTCGTCAATATGCTGGTCAAGCAGGGTGTGCTGAAGGAAGAGCAGGCCGAGGCACTGATCAAGCAAGCCGACGACGAAGCCTATGTCGCTCGCGAAGCGGCCAAGGGCGCCACGATGCGCGCCGAGGAAGCGGCAAAGACTGCCGGCGCCGCCGCAGCGGCGGCATCTCCGCCCGGCACCAAGCACGTCACCTATGTGCCGGAGGTCGTGAAGCGTCAGCTACGCGAAGAGATAAAGCGCGACGTGATGGCGAAGGCGCAGACGGAGAACTGGGCATCGCCTGGGAAGTATCCTGAATGGGCCCAGCGCATCCGTTTCTACGGCGATCTGCGGGCACGTTACGAGGGCCAGTACTTTCCGGCCGGCAACGACCAAGGAGGCGCTTACAATTTTAATGCGATCAATACCGGTTCGCCCTACGATAGGTCAGAGGGCAACGTCTACAACGCGCCGACGTATAACGCGTCGCAAAATCGGGATCGAGCGCGTCTCCGTATGCGGCTTGGTGCCGATATCGATATCAACGATCAGTTCACGGCCGGAATTCGCCTGGCGAGTGGTGACAGCAATTCGCCGGTTTCGACAAACCAGTCGCTTGGCACAACGGGCGGCAATTTTTCCAAATATGCGCTCTGGATCGATCGTGCCTATGCACGCTATGAGCCCTGGAATGAGTTGACGTTCTCGATCGGTCGCTTTGACAACCCGTTCTGGTCGCCGACGGATCTCGTCTGGCACAAAGATCTTGGCTTCGACGGTTTTGCTGTGCAGGCGAAGCACGAGGTTGCCGAAGGCATCACGCCGTTCATTGTTGCCGGTGCATTCCCGACCTACAACAGCGATTTGAACGCGGGTATCAATCTCACAAATGCGAATAGCGGGCTGTATGAGAAGGTCCCGAGCAACGACAAATGGCTGTTTGGTGCCCAGATTGGCGTGGGAGCAAAGTTTGCGCCGTACTCGGCCTTGCGGCTGAGCGCTGCCTATTATGATTTCACCAACACCCAGGGCCGGACGTCTTCACTTTGCCTCGTCGTGAGCAGTAGCGACGTTTGCGATACGGATATGACCCGACCATCGTTCGCTCAGAAGGGCAACACTTACAGGATGTTGCGCAATATTTTCGTGGATCCGTCGAGTATTAACGCTCCCGAGTACCAGTATTTCGGTCTGGCAAGCCAGTTCCGTCCGGTCGTTGCCAGCGGACAGCTTGATCTCGGTGACTTCCATCCGGTGCATGTCGTTCTCGATGCTGAATACGTCTACAACACGGCCTTCAATCGCGGCGCGATCCTGGCCATGAACGTTCAGAACAACATCGGCCCCACCGTCGCCGGTGGCCCTGCGGGTGTATATGACGGCGGCAATCAGGGCTGGATGGGCCGTGTGACGGTTGGTCATAAGGAAGTCAAACGACTGTGGGATTGGAATGTTCACGCTGGATACAAGTATCTTGAATCCGACGCGACTGTGGATGCCTTCGTCGACTCCGATTTCGGCCTCGGCGGTACCAACCTCAAGGGTTACTTCATTGGCGGCAATCTCGGCATTTCGGACAATGTCTGGGCGTCGCTGCGCTGGATGAGCGCCAACAACATCGCCGGCTCGCCATATAGCGTCGACGTCGTCCAGTTCGATCTGAATGCAAGGTTCTGATCATGCGATATCGTATTCTGAGTTCAGTGGCGATGCTGGCCATGCTGGCCAGCCCGGAGGCCCGGGCCGACGCCGAGTCGGACAAGCTGCGTGATGCTTTGCGCAGTGCGACGGCTCAGACCCGCGCCCTTGAGGACCAGCGGACCGCCTTGCAGGCCAAGGTAGCCGATGCCGAGCGCGAGAAGGCGGCGATGACGTCGCAGATCGCGGCGGCCAAGGCGCAGGTCAAGGAGGTCGAGAAGACCCACCGCGAAGCGGTCGACGAATTCAACCAGCGTCTGGAAGATCGCAACCAGACGCTGGAGAAATGGAAGAGCGCCTATGAGGAGGCGGCAACCGTCGCCCGCACCAAGGACGCCGAGCGCGCCAAATTCGAAGGCGAAGCGACAGCCTACAAGGCGAGCACCAAGAGCTGCGTGGCAAAGAATGCGCTGCTGACGAAGGTCGGGCGCGAGTTGCTGCACCGCTATGAAGGCATATCGTTTGGCGACATGGTGGTCATCAACGAGCCGCTGATCGGCGCGCGACGCGTGCAGATCCAGAATCTACTGCAAGATTACGACGACAAGCTGCTCGAGCAAAAGGTGACCCCATGACGCGTTCCCGTTCCCCCGCAATCTTCCTGAAAGCGGCCGGTGTCGCGACATTCACCGGCCTGATTCTGTCGTCTGCCATTGCTCAGACGCCGGCGCAGCCGGTCCAGCCTCGCAACGCGCAGGCCCAGATGCCGGCGCCGGCGCGGCCGAAGCCGGCCGCTGCGGCACCTGCGGCCGCTGCTCCCGTGGCACCTGCTGCATCAAGCGCTGCCGCGCCGAGCACTGTGGCGTCGGCGAAGTCATCGGGTGAAGTGGTCGCCCGCGTCGGCAATAGCGACATCAGCGCCGATGATATGCGCTCCTACATCGCGGCCCTTGGGCCGCGAGAGCAGGCTGCGCTGGCGCAGGATCCGGCACTGCTGAGCCAGGCCGTGCGCATGCTGCTCTCCAACCGTCTAGTGATGCAGGAACTGGCCGCGAAGAAATGGGACCAGCAGCCAGCCGTCGCAGCGCAGCTGGAAAAGGTGCGCGAGAACGCGATGGTGGAACTGTACTTGCAGTCGGTTTCCAACCCGCCCGCGAATTTCCCCAGCGATGAGGATTTGCAGAAGGTCTATGATGCCAACCGCGCTGCACTCCTTGTGCCGCGGCAGTATCAGCTCGCGCAGATCTTCATTCCGATGGCGAAGGATGCGGATAAGGCAACCGTCGATGCTGCGAAGAAGAAGCTCGACGAGGTGCAGAAGAAGCTGAAGGTTGCCGGGGCTGACTTCGCGGCGATCGCCCGTAGCGACAGCGGCGCTGGCGACAGCGCCGAGCGCGGCGGCGATCTCGGGTTGCTGCCGGAAGACCAGATCCGGCCGGAAATCCGCAGTCAGGTCGTCGGCCTGGCCAAGGGCGCTGTGTCCGAACCCATCACGCTGGACGACGGCTACCATATCATCCGTCTGGTCGACACCAAGGCTGCCTATACGCGCACGCTGCCCGAAGTACGTGATCAACTCGTCCGGCAGATACGCACCGAACGCGCTGCTGCATTGCGCCGCGCCTATCTCGCCGAACTGCTCAAGCAGCAGCCGCCGATCATCAACGAACTTGCTCTTGCCAAGCTGCTCGACGGCAAATCCCGTAACTAAGGAACGCGTCCCATGTCCGATACCGTATTGAACAGCTTCACCCTCGAATCGCTGCGTGACCTGCTACAGACCGTTGGCTATCGCGTCGAGATGGTGACGAATGCCGATATGCCGCTGCTGCGCTCGTCGACCGCCGGCTTTGCGTTCGACATTCGCCCGGGCAACCGTCTGGCCAATGAAGATGGTGGCTATGTCGATTTCACCTTTAGTGCGTGGCTCAATATCGAGGGCGAATTGCCGCTCGATGTCGTCAATCGCTGGAACGCGCTGCGCCGCTTTGGTCGGCTGCAGGTCGTCCCTGGTTATCTGGCCATGACGATGGATGTCTCCTTCATCGGCGGCGTCATGCCGAACCATGTTCGTGCGCAGGTCGAGATCTGGGACCATCTCGTTCAGGCACTGGTGCCTTATCTGCGCGAAGAACTGCAGAAACTCGATACGGTGAAGACTGTCGATGCACCTGTCGTGGAATCTGAGGCGCAGGCGCCGGTGGAGCCCAGGGCTGCTGCCGAAGCTCGCGTCGCCTGACGAGTCTGGAAATCTAGCGTGTCAGGACGACCGATCAGCTTGTATGGCCGGCTGGCCAGTGGCGCCTTCGCAAGAGGCGTCCTGGCGGTGGCCTTGGCTGGGATGTTGTCCTGCGCTGTCCTGATATCGACACCCGTACTTGCGGAAGCCGAGTCCGAGCAGGCCGTCGAGGAAGTCGCCGAGTCGCCGCCGACCGTGCCGAATCCCCCCAAGGCTGCCGTTGGCAATAAAACGGTAGCCTTGGGAGCCTCACCAAACTTGGCAGCTCCCCCAAAGCTGTCCGGTGCTTCCAATTCCAGGGCGCTCTATCGTTCGTTGATCGAGCGGGAGGTGCGCAACACAAATCTGCCGGCCGATGTGGCAGAAGCCGTGATGGGCGTGGAGAGTGGCTACGATCCGAGCCGTATCGGTGCCGATGGCGAGATCGGCCTGATGCAGGTGATGCCGCCCACTGCGCGCATGCTGGGTTTCAGCGGCTCTATGGCAGAGTTCGCGGCGCCCGAGGTCAATATCCGCTATGGCATCATGTATCTCGCACAGGCCTGGAATAAGGCCGGCGGCGACCTCTGCACAGCGCTGATGAAGTATCGCGCCGGGCATGGCGAGACGCGTTTCTCCCATCTGTCCGTGACCTACTGTTTGCGTGCGCGAGCCAGGCTGATGGCGGTCGGCTATCCCGTAACGGGCACGGTGCCGGTCGCCTCTTTCGGATCGCCCGTTGGCGTTGGCTCCAGCCTCGTTGCCGGATGTCGCGGCAGCCGATGCCTGATGTCACGCAATTCCGGCCGGGTCGATTTCGCGGCGCTGAACAACCGGCTGACGCAGGTTGTGATGCAGGCAAATGGCCCGAAGCCGATGACGAGGTGAGAGAGCGATGACAACGAGAATCTTGACGATCTCGGCGCTACTCGCGCTTGCGATGCCAGCGCTGGCACAACAGCCGCCGGAGCAGCCAAAGCCTGAGGTCATCATCGGCGGCCAGTCGCCTCCGCCGACCGTGCGCGAGCGCTGCGTCGAGGTCGAGATCGGCGGCGCGCGCAGCTTCGGGTGTCTCAACCAGACGCTGAAGCGCGACGTCGAGAAGGTCAATCCAACCCTGAATTTGCCGCCGGTCGATGCGAGGTCGGGCGACACCAAAATCGGCGTCGTGAATTTGCCGGGGGTGCAGCAGCAATACGGCCAGAACTACGGGCGATCCGTGATTCCGTATCGGCTGCCGCCGCCGATCTATTCGTCACCAGTCAGCCGGCGCTAGGTTCACCACGTGCCATCGACGATTTCCATCACCGGTGCTGCACTGGTCGCCGTCGTGCTTTCCTGCGCGGCTCCTGTGCACGTGCGCGCCCAAATGCTGATTCCGACGCGCAGCGAAGCGCCGCAGATCGTGCCGCCCAAGCCTTTGTCGCGAACGGAGCTGCCGCCGGTTGAGCGCGGTGAGCGGGCAGGGACCGGATTCTTTGTCGACGATTCCGGGCATATGCTGACGGCGCGCCATGTGGTTCAGGACTGCAGTCGCATTGTGATCCAGAAGGAAGGTCGCACAACGTCGGCTCGCGTTATCGCTCTGTCGACGCCTTATGACCTGGCTCTGTTGCGCACAGCAAAGACCCGCGGTCTTGCAGCTGTCTTTCCCCGCAACGTGACGTCGTCTCCCAACGATATGATGTTTGCGGCCGACTATGCGAACCTGCCGATGATGCTCGCACGCGGGGGCGTGCTTGCCAATGCGTCGGTGGGCATGACGTCCGGTAGCGGTGAAGCAGGGCATATAGCGCTGAATTCCACCGTAACATTCGGCAGCAGTGGCGCGCCGGTTATGGATTCACGCGGCCTGATCGAAGGTGTCGTCAGCAGGAAGACATCCGTCAATCGGGTGCTCGCCGTCGGCTCCGCCGGAGCCAAGTCGTTCCTTGCGGCCAGCAACATCCGATTTCAGGAAGATGACCGGCCGCAAATTGCGGGTTCGGGATCTCGTGCGCATCGCGCCGCCAGCATTTCAGCACGTATCATCTGTCTGAATTAGAGGAGCTATTGTCATGATGCTATTTCGCCGGCCGTCCCCATCTCCGTCGCGATGGCGCTTTGCCAGGCTCTCTGCGCTGCTGGCGTCGATCGGTCTGATCTCCGCACCAGTGCCGCCGGCGCGTGCCCAGGGGCTGGACTATCGTAGCCCCGAAGCGGCGCCGCCTGCCTGGGGGCAATTTGCCAAGCTGGTGAAGTATCGCTTTGAGGAATGGGTTTCCGCTGACGAGGCGATCGCCAATCGTTTCCGTGCTTGGTTGAAAGAGGCCAATGGCACGCAGGACGGACCACCGTCGTCACTGGTCGTCAAGGCCTGGCTTAATCCCGACGGTACGGTCGAGCGCGTGTCGTTCGCGAATTTCAAGGACGATCGCGCCAACACCGATCTGCGCACTGTGCTGACCCGCGGAAATATCGGTGAAGCGCCGCCGCCCGAAATGCTGCAGCCGATCAATCTGCGGTTTTCGCTCAATCTATCGAAATAATAGTCGCAGGGTTGGTCGAAGTACCGCTGCGCCGGGTATCCAATGAGTGGATGATCCAGGATTTCAATTGTTGGCACGACTCTTGCTGATCGTAAATAAGGAGATAGGGCGATAGCGAGAGTGAATCTTGAGAAACGTGTTGACCCAAAGAGCGAGAAATTGGTGTGTGAACATCTGGCGCGAAATCAGGGGTTCCTTGAAACACGCGCCAATGCACTAGAGCCTTTTCGGTTCTGATCGAAGCAGAACCGAGTTCGCTCGAAAACGCTCTAGCCGGGTGCCGACCGGGCACCGCATGTCATCCGAACCGATTTTTTCGGCCGGTTTTCTTCAATTGATCGGCTTGCATATTTTTACCGGGCGACGAACGGCGCCGCTTCCGGGCTTTTCACCTACGGCAAGAGCAACCTCTGAACCATATTGAAATCCGTCGAACCGCATAGGTTCTTTTGATTTCTGCAATGAGGCAGGTCTCTCTAAGGTTCAATTTGCGGGTGCGCTGCATCGATGCGTAGCTGCAAGCGCCCTGTTGGCGAAGGGTTGAGCATCTGGGATCACCCGACGTCGCTCGTTCGTTGGTATTTTCTCCCGGTTCGGTCTTGCCTCTCAAGAATACCCGATTGCCCTCCAGACACATGAAAGCACGGCCATGAGTTCTCCCACCGTCTATTTCCTCAATGGTCCCAATGCCAATCTTTATGGGCTGGACAAAAGCGGCACCTATGGCCGCGAAAGTTTCGTCTCGATCAAGAAGCGCTGCGAAGACCATGCAGTTTCGCTCGGCTTGACGGTCGACTTCCGCCAATCCAACCACGAAGGCGTTCTGGTTGACTGGATTCAGGAGGCGAGGGAGAGGGCCGAGGGGATCGTCATCAATGCCGCCGGTCTCACTTACTCGTCGGTACCCATTCTCGATGCATTGCTCGCTTTCGACGGTCCGATCATCGAGGCGCATATGAGCAATATCTGGAAGCGAGAGCCGTTTCGCCATCACTCCTATGTGTCGCGTGCGGCGACCGGCGTGATCGCAGGGCTCGGCGCGCTGGGCTATGAACTGGCATTGACGGCGGTATCGCGCCTGATCGCCGAAAAGGCCGCGTAATGACATCGGAGGTGATGGCATTCTACAGCGTCCTCGATGACTTCAAAACATGGCGTGCGGCGCTGGCCGCGGAGGGGATTGATCTGCGTCAGGCTGACGATATCACTGACCCCGCCAGCGTGCGGCAGGCACTTGTCTGGAAGCCGCCGCATGGCTTCTTTGCGCGCTTTCCCAATCTCGGGCTCGTCGTCAATCTGGGCGCCGGTGTCGACGCGTTGGTCGGGCGTGACGACCTGCCGGAGGTTCCGATCACGCGCCTGTCCGATCCGAAGATGGCGCGGATGATGGCTGGCTACGTGTTGTTCGCGGTGATGCGGCACGCACGGGACATCCCCGCGTTCGAGCGGGCGCAGCGTGAGCACCGCTGGCATTATATTCATCCACGCGATCCAGAGACCATCACCGTCGGCGTACTCGGCCTCGGCGAACTCGGACTGACAGCGGCGCTCGAATGCGCCCGGCAAGGCTATCGCGTGCGCGGCTGGTCCAACACCTTGAAGTCGGTGGAGGGCATCGAGACGTCGGCTGGTCTGACCGCTTTGCCGGATATCCTGGGCGATAGTGACATTCTCGTCTGCATGCTGCCGCAGACGCCACAGACGCGCGGGCTGCTGAACATCGAGCGCCTGGCGCAGATGAAGCGTGGCGCGGTCTTCATGAATGTCTCACGCGGCAGCATCGTCGATGAGCCGGCGCTGATCGAGGCGCTGCGTTCGGGCCATATCGCGGAGGCCACGCTGGATGTGTTTGCCTCCGAGCCACTGTCGCCCGAAAGTCCGCTCTGGGCGATGGACAATGTTCTGATCACGCCGCATCTGGCATCGGTGGCGCTGCCGGGTTCCGCGGCACAGCAGATCGGCGAGAATGTACGCCGGCTGCGCTCCGGGCAGGAGCTGCTAAGCCGCGTCGACCCGCGCCGGGGCTATTGAGCCCGGCGCAAACTGGCCGCCAACGGCAAAGGCGTCGCGCGCGTAGTCGGCGAATGTCTGTACCGCCGGTCGCAGCGCGTGGCGCTTCAGACGCAGCGCCATCACATGCGTGGCCGGCAGTTTTTCGGTGATGGGCACCACGGCGACGCGGCTGCCATCATAGCCGATGGTGGTGCGCGGCACGGCATTGTGGATCGAATAGCCCTGGCCATTTCCGATCAGTCCGCGGATCAGCTCGAATGATCGGGTCCGGAAGGAAATGCGTGGCTCGATACCGGATGCCGTAAACAGGCTGGCGAAATAGTCGCGCGAATGCGGCAGGTCGAGCAGGATGAACGGCTCGTCGCGCATTTCGGTCAGGCTGATCGACGACCGGTTTGCCAGAGGGTGATCCGCCGACAGCACGATATAGGGCGGCAGCTCGCAGAATTTCTCACCGACGATCTCGTCAGGAACAGCGAAGGAGTAGGACAGCGCGAGCTCGGTCCGTCCGGAGACCAAACCGTCGATGATTTCCTGCTGGTCGCCTTCCTCAAGTTTTACCGAGATGCCCGGCTGCCGTTCGCGAAAGCCGGACAGCAGCCCCGGCATGAAGCGCGTGGCGAGGGTCGAGAAGCTGCCGACCACGATCTCGCCGTGCAGGGTGCTGCCAAGCGATTGGGCGCTCTGGGCAAAATCGCGCGCATGCGCGAGCAGCAGTCTCGCGTCGTTTACCAGCCGCTGGCCAGCGGGGGAGAGGGTCACGCCCTTGGCGAGATGGCGAATGAAGATCTGGACGCCGAGTTCGGCCTCCAGCTGGCTGAGTGCGGCCGAAATCGAGGGCTGCGACACGTTCAGGCGCTTGGCGGCTTCTGTCACGCTGCCCGCATCGGCCGTCTCAACCACATAACGCAGGGCCCGGAGCGAGAACCTCATCGTGTTTTCCTATGCATCTCCAAACATAAAAATATTTTCCTTATGATAGGCCCTTCGGCACCCTGTCGTCCAGTCGAACAGGAGCCGATCAATGATCCGCACGGGTGAAGAATACAAACAGGGCATTCGCGATGGCCGCGAGGTCTGGATCGATGGCGAGCGCGTCAAGGACGTGACCACGCACCCGGCGCTGAAGCCGATCATCGACGTCAAGGCCCGGATGTATGACATGGCGCGTGAAGAGCGTTACGCCGCCGACCTCACTTACGTTGAAGACAACGAGACACATTCGGTCTTCTACAAGCCGCCGACGGAGCAGAAGGACTGGCACGACAAGATCAAGGCCGTCGATCACGTGATGAAGGACATCGGCGGCGTGGTCACCCGCGTCGGCGACGAGACCATCGGCGAAATGTGGTCGCTGACCGACGGGCGCGATGTGCTGGCCGAGATCGATCCGCGCTTCGCCGCCAATATCGATCATCACATCCGTGCCGTGATCGAGAAGGACATCTTCCACGTCTCGGCCAATACCGATCCGAAGGGTGACCGCTCTCTGCCGCCGCAGCAGCAGGATCCCGACCTGATGGTGCACGTCACCCGCGAGACCGATGCCGGTATCATCATTCGCGGCGCGAAATACGAGACCGCTGCGGCCTATGCCGATCAGGCCTATCTGAAGCCGACCGTCGGCGCCTGGGCCAATGAAAAACTCTCAGACTATGCGGTGGGTTGCATCGTCAAGATGGGTGCGCCGGGCGTAAAACATATCTGCCGCGGCGGCTTCGCCAATCGCAGCAGCGCCAATGCCAAGGACTATCCGCTTGCCAATCGCTTCGATGAGGTCGAGGCGCTGGTGGTGTTCGACGACGTGCTGATCCCGTGGGAAGACGTATTCTTCTATCGTCATACCCGCGCGGCGCAGTTCGTGCGTTCGACGCTGCATCGCTACTCGGCATTCCCCTACGTGCTGCGTCTCCTTTACACCGCCGACATGATGATCGGTGCGGCCATGTGGAACGCCAAGCAGACCGGTCTCGACAAGCTGCAGTCGGTGCGCGAGAAGCTCGCCGATCTCGTCTGCTACCGCGAAGGCATCAACGCGCATCTCACGGCCTCGATCGCCATGGCGGAGAAGAGCCCGGGCGGCCTTCTGATGCCGCAGCAGTCGATGCTCTATGCCGGTCGCGTATTCGCCTGTTCGCAGCTCCCGGCGATGATGCATATCGCGCGCGAGCTGTGCGGCGGCCAGATCTGCATTACCCCGAACGCCGATGCATTCGAGGCCGAGGGATCAGGCAAGTGGCTCAACAAGTTCTATTCGCTGAACGACCAGTGGCAGGCCGACGATCGCCGCAAACTGCTCGCTTTCGCACGCGATCTGTTGAATTCCGATTATGCCGGCCATCGCCTGACTTTCGTGCAGTTCGCGCAAGCGCCGCACTTCAATCATCTGGCGGCGGTCTATAACAGCTTCGACTTCGCGGGGCCGCTGGATTTCGTCAAGAAGTCGGCCGGGTTGTCGGACCGCATCGACGGGGTGAAGTCATGAGCGCTGCGGCGCATCCCCTGGTCGAGGTCGATATCTTCCGCGACGCCATGCGGATGACGGCCTCGGGCGTGGCAGTGGTGACAACGGATGGCGAGGCGGGCCGCGCGGGCGTCACGGTGTCGTCGCTGTGCTCACTGTCGATGGAGCCGCCGTCAGTGGTGTTCAGCGTTCACCGCGACAATCGCCATCTTGAAAAGTTGCTCGCCAATGGCGTGTTCGTCGCCAACATTCTGTCTGATACGCAGGAGCGTGTTGCCAACAGCTTCGCCGGGTTGATCCCTGAACTGCGCGACAACCGTTTTCTTGCCGGTGACTGGTCGGAGTTGCTGACCGGCGCGCCGGCGCTCGATGGCGCGTTGTGCAATTTCGATTGCCGCGTCGCCAGCGTGTTCGATTTCGGCTCGCATCGCATCGTCGCGGGCGAGGTGCTGACCGTTCGCAACCAAGCTGCGCTGCCCTTGATCTTTTCCGATCGCACATTCCGTCGTCTCGCCGCCTGAGGATTTGCTCCATGACCACCCATCAGCGTTTTCGCAAGTTCAACACCAAGGAAGCCTATCCCGAGCAGTCGCTCGACAACGATGTCTGCATGGTCGTTCGCGCCAACAACACCGTTTATGTGCGCGGCCAGACGGCTATGGATCTCGACGGCAAGATCGTCGGTATCGGCGATGCCGCTGCGCAGACCGAGAATGCCATGACATGCGCCAAGGTGCTGCTTGAAGAGGCAGGCTCCAAGCTTGAGGACGTGGTGAAGATCGTCATCTACATCACCGATCGCGCCTATCGCGAGCCGGTCTATCGCGTCGTCGGCAAATGGCTGAAGGGCGTCTATCCGGTTTCGACGGGGATTATCGTTCAGGGCCTCGCCAAGCCTGAATACTTGATGGAAATCGACATCATCGCGGAAATTCCGGCGTAACGACGCGTTTTTCGCCGGCACTACAGAGATCAATCGGACGTTTGCGGCTTCATCTTTCGCATGATCGATGAGTGCGGTTGCACGCGGCTGTTCGGCGGAAATTCCTGAGATTTATCAATCGTCTGGCACGATGTTTGCTTTTCTTTCTACGTCATAATCCTTGTGAGGTTTCGAGATGAAGCGCGCCTTGAAGTTTACTGCATTGATGTTGCTGTCGACGCTCGCGATTGGCGGGCAGGCATCCGCCCAGGAGAAGCTGGTAGTCAGCACCTGGGGTGGAAGTTTCCGCGATCTGATCGATGAAGCGATCGCCAAGAAGTTCACTGCCGAGACCGGCGTGAAGGTCGAATACATCACCGGCGGCACGATCGACCGTCTCAATCAGGCCAAGCTCGCTGCTGCCAAGCCCGAGAGCGACGTCACCTTCACGACGGCCCATGTCGGCTGGCTCTATGCCAACGACAATCTGTTCGAGAAGCTCGACATGGCGAAGATCCCGAATGCCAGCCATCTGGTCGAGCAGGCCAAGATCAGCCCGTATCACATCGGCGCCTGGGCCTATGTCTACACGATCGGCTATCTGCCCGATCAGTTGCCGAAGGGCGTGAGCTTCGAAAGCTGGGAAGGCCTGTGGAATCCCGCGCTCAAGGGCATGGTCTCATCGCCCGATTTCGATCCGAGTCATGTGATGGTGGTCGCAGCCAAGCTGTCTGGCGGCGACGCATCGAATTGGGAAGTCGGCGAAGCCAAGATGAAGGCGCTGAAGCCGAACTACAAGGCGTTCTACACCAATGATGCCAACAGCCAGCAGCTCTTTGCGACTGGTGAGACGCCGGTGCAGGTCGTGCTGTCGATGAACGCCTACTACATGCAGGCCCAGGGCGTGCCGATCAAACTGGCGATTCCGAAGGAAGGCGCCGTGCTCGGTGTCGACACCATGGGCATCACCAAGGGCTCGACCAAGGCGGAGCTGGCCTACAAGTTCATCAACACCGCGCTCGATCCAGAAGTGCAGGCGAAGATCGCCGAACTGAAGAAGGGCAGCCCGGTGGTGGACAACGCCAAGGTCAAGCCCGAGATCGCAGCACTGCCGGGCGTGTTCACGACCGCGGATCAGTGGGCGAAGCAGACGCTGGTGATCGACGCCAAGCTGCGTGCCGAGAAGACCGGCACCTGGCGCAAGTGGTTCACCGAAAACATCATGGCTCCGTAAACGAGTCCCGGTCGCGATCCGGCTGATTCCGCCGGATCGCGGTCCACGACGTCACGTTCGCCCACTTCGAGTTTGTCCATGAACACACGTCCATTTCTCGGATGGTTTGTCTCGCCGGCCGGCCTCGTTGCTGTGGGCCTGATCGCGGCGATGCTGGCTGTCTTTCAGTACAGCGTGCGGGCCTATATTCCCGGTACGCTCGAAGTCGGCGGGTTCACCTGGGCCAATTTCGAAGCCATGCTGCGGCCGCTCTACGCGCTGGCATTCTGGAATACGGTGCTGATCTGTTTTGAAACGGCGGTGTTCACGCTGCTTCTGGCCTATCCGCTGGCCTATGCGCTGACACGAACCAACAGTTCCGCGCTGCGCTCCTTCATCCTGATCGTGTCGGTGACGCCGCTGTTTCTCGGCGAGGTGGTGCGGACCTATTCCTGGATGATCGTGCTTGGCAATAACGGCTTCCTGAACACGCTGCTGCTCAAGCTTGGTCTCGTGGATCGCCCGTTGCGCATGATGTTCACGTCGGGAGGCGTGATCGCGGCACTGGTGCATGTGACCATGCCGATCATGGTCATCATGCTGGCCGCGGCGCTGTCGCATATCGACCGCAATTACGAGAAAGCCGCCGAAAGTCTCGGCGCTGGCCCAATCCGCATCTTCATGACCATCACGCTGCCGCTGTCGATGCCCGGCATCGTTGCCGGCTTCTCGACGGCCTTTGCCTGGACCTTCAGTGCCTTTGCGACGCCGCAACTGATCGGCGGCGGCCGCGTTGCCACGGTATCAACGCTGATCTATCAGCTCGGTTTCTCGTCGTTCAATTTCCCCTTCGCCGCCAGCCTCTCCATTATCGGCCTCGCGCTGTCGCTGGCCGTGATCGCGCTGCTGAAGAAAGCCGCGAGCCCGCTCGAACGCATGGCGGGCACGACATGAAGCGCTCACCTGCAACTCTTGCGCTGCGCTGGTCGGGCCGCGTGCTCGTTGCCATCATTCTCCTATTCGTGCTGCTGCCCGGCGTTGTCGTGGCAATCTCGGCCTTCAACGACCGTGCGATTCTGCAGTTTCCGCCACAGTCCTGGTCGCTGCGCTGGTTCTATCGCGCCTTCTCTTATGCCGATTTCGCGAAGGGTTTCTGGAACGGCCTGACAGTCACCATCTGGGCATCGAGTATCGCGGTGGTCGTGGGATCGGCCTTTGCCTTTGCCATTCATCGCTACAAATTCGCGCTCAGGGATTTTCTCGAGGGCATTCTGCTGTCTCCGCTGATCATCCCGCATTACACCGTCGGTCTTGGCATTCTCATCCTCGCCTCGCAGACGGGGATCGGACGCGGCTTTCCGCTCGTGATCTTCGCCCATGTGGTGATGGTGCTGCCTTTCGTGATGCGCAGCACTTACATCTCGCTGGAAAATCTCGACACGCGCCTGGAGCTGGCCGCGTCCAGTCTCGGTGCCACGCCGCTGCGGATCCTGTTCACGGTGACGATCCCGCTGCTGATTCCGGGCTTGCTCAGCGGCTGGCTGTTTGCCGCGATCCTGTCCTTCAACGAATTCACGGCGACGCTGTTCGTCAGCAGCCAGGCCACGCAGACGCTACCGGTCGCCATGTATAACTACGTCCGCGAATTCGCGGATCCCACATTGGCCGCGCTGTCGGTCATCTACATCGTTGTGACGGCGACTTTGCTCACGATCGCAAATTCCTTCCTGGGCCTCGGGAAAATCCTGAATGTTGATGCGCACTGATCCAATGACGGCACCCACGCCAGCCGCGGCGAGCGACAAGATCCGTCCGGCGGTGCAGCTCGACGGCGTGACCAAGCGCTTCGGCGATTCCATGGCGCTGCATGAGGCCTGGCTGAAGATCCGGCCGAGCGAGTTCATGACTCTGCTGGGCCCATCCGGCTGCGGAAAGACGACGCTGCTCAATCTGGTTGCCGGCTTCCTCGAAGCCGACAATGGCGAGATCTTCATCGACGGCGATCTGGTGACCGAGACGCCCGCGCATATGCGTGAGATCGGCATCGTGTTCCAGAACTATGCGCTGTTCCCGCATATGAGCGTCGCCAAGAACGTCGCTTACGGATTGAAGACGCGCGGCGTCGAGAAGAGGGAGATCGCGCGCCGCGTCGACGAAGCGCTGGCGCTGGTCAAGCTGTCGGGCTTTGCCGATCGCAAGCCCAAGCAGTTGTCCGGCGGCCAGCAGCAGCGCGTCGCGCTTGCGCGGGCGCTGGTGATCAAACCGAAGGTGCTGCTGCTCGACGAGCCGTTCTCGGCGCTCGACAAGAATCTCCGCGGCTCGATGCAGGTCGAGCTCAAGCAGATCCAGCGCGAGCTCGGCGTCACCACGATCTTTGTGACGCATGATCAGGGTGAGGCGTTGTCGATGTCGGACCGCATCGCCGTGATGTCGGCCGGGCGCATCCGCCAGATCGCGGCACCCGACGATATCTATCGCCGTCCCGCCGATCGCTTCGTCGCGTCCTTTGTCGGTGACGCCAATATCCTCAACGGGCGTCTTGTCGAGAAGCGCGGCGATGTTGCGGTGGTCTCGGTCGGCGACATCAGCGCCGACGTTCCTGCGGCGCCGATTGCCGCGCTTTCGATCGGCGATGCCGTGGATGTCTTCGTGCGGCCGGAGCATCTCGCCGTCACGTCGCGCGGCGCTTCGGGATCGCTGCCCGGCACCGTGACGACGCAGGTGTTTCAAGGCGGTCATGTCGATCTCTATATCGACGCGCCCGGCAGTGCGCGCGAGCGCATCCTGCTGCGTTCGCCGGGCATTGCGGCGCTGTCGTCCTGTCCGGTCGGAGCCGAGATCGGATTGACCATCGGCTCCGACGATATCGTGGCGTTTCCGCCGGGTGAGGCGGCGTGAGGCGGTCGCGTCTAGAACGACGGCGCAGCGCCCGGATTCATCGCGCGCGCGACATAGTCCTTCTGCTGCGGCCGGTAGCGCTCCCACAGCGCGCGGAGTTCACCGATCGGAGCGTCGTGCCAGTCGACACGCAGGTCGACCACCGGCCAGTCAAACATGTGGGCGACATGCAGGCCCGCCGCATGTTCGTCGTCGGTCTCGCCGCCGGCATCGAGGCCGGCTTCCAGCGCCGACAGCAATCGCTCCGCCAGCGGCTGTCCGGCCGTAGCTTCGAACTTTGCGATCATCACGCTCGGGACTTTTTCATCGACCAGCAGATTGCCCATCGCGAGACAACCATTGCCCTGCGCAATGCCAACGATCGGCAGCGCCTGCGCGCCGGAATGCCACGCCACCTGGCCGTAGCGATCGATCACACCGACCTGCCGCCATGCGGGCTGCGGCGTGCCGAGCGTGAGATTGTTGAGGACGGCACCCGCGCCGAGGCCCTGACGCAGCAGTGCAAGGCCGGTCGGGCCGAGCGACGGATCAGTGACATTCTGCGACACCACGAGGCCGAGCGGTCCCACCCAGGCGCAGCGCGCCGGCACGGCAATGCTCGACGACGTAATGGCAATGCCGAACGCGCCGGTCTCCGGACAGCGTGCCGAGATGGAATAGGTCATCGTGATGCTCCTGCAATCGTAAAAGTATTGGTAGTATAGATGATCGAGAAAATAGCTCAAATACTTTGCGAACTAATCAGTATCGAAAGTATAAGTGCGAATTCGAATCTCGATATCATCGCGTATATCGAGCGGATACTTGCGTCGTCGGGCGTGTCTTCGCGCCGCGTGCCGTCGCCCGATGGCTGCAAGGCGTCGTTGCTCGCGACTATCGGTCCCGTGGATCGTCCTGGCGTGGTCCTGTCGGCGCATACGGATGTGGTGCCGGTGGAGGGGCAGGCGTGGACCGTGCCGCCATTCGCTGGCGTCATCCGTGACGAGCGCATCTATGGTCGCGGCGCGACCGACATGAAGGGCTTTCTGGCCGTCGTTCTCGCGGCCGTGCCGCGGTTGAAGGAGGCGGCAACGGCCGCGCCCGTGCATCTGGCGTTTTCCTATGACGAGGAAGTCGGATGCCGCGGCGCGCCCGATCTGGTGCGCGCGCTGATGCAATCTATTGCATCACCAGCGCTCGCCATCGTCGGTGAGCCAACCACGATGCGCGTCGTTCGCGCGCACAAGGGCAAGGTCGCGCGGCGCCTGACAGTAACAGGTCGCACCGGTCATTCGGCGATGCCGCATCGTGCGGCCAATGCGGTTGATGCGGGCGTTGCGCTCGCGCATGCGCTACGTGGCTTCGCTGATGAGGAAGTCGCGCGCGGCGGTGATGCGGCGTTTGATCCGCCATACACGACCATTCACGTCGGCTCGCTGCATGGCGGCAGCATGGTCAATCTGGTGCCGGAATTGGCTGTGCTGGAATACGAGATCCGCACCATGCCAGGCCGTGATGCGGGCGAGATTCTTGCGCGGGTCGATGAGGTGGTTGCGCGCGAGCGCGATCGGCTGCGCGCCAATGCGCCGGAGGCTGACATCGTCTCCGAGGAACTGTCGGCCTATCCCGGGCTCGATACTGCCGCCGATGCCTCCATGACGCGTCTGGTCGCAGGAATGGCAGGCGATACGCAATCCGCAACCACGGTCGCCTTCGGCACCGAGGCCGGCCTCTATGCGCAGGCCGGCATCCCGACGCTGGTCTGTGGACCCGGCGATATGGCGCGCGGGCACAAAGCCGACGAGTGGATCGGCTTCGACGAACTCGCAGCCGCAAACGCGATGATGGACAGGTTGGCGGATTTGCTGCGCCGGCCGAGTGAAGAGTGGATACGCGTATCATGAAGAACGAAGTGTCGACGATCATGTCGACCATGCAGGCGATCATCGCAACGCAGGCAGGCGGTCCTGACGTTCTGACCCAAGTCGAACGACCGGTGCCGGTGCCCGGTCCTGGCGAAGTGCTGATCGAAGTCGCCGCCGCAGGCGTCAATCGCCCGGACCTGATGCAGCGGAGCGGCGCCGTGTCGCTGCCGGCCGGCGTGACCGATGTGTTCGGGCTCGAGGTTGCCGGCTGGGTTGTTGATGGCGAGGCCGCCTTGCGCGGCCAGGCTGTCATGGCCCTCGTGAAGGGCGGGGGGTATGCGCGCTATTGCATCGCCAAGGCGTCACATTGTCTTGCGGTGCCCGAGGGGCTGACGATGGAGCAGGCGGCGGCATTGCCCGAAGCGCTCTTCACCGTCTGGCACAATCTGTTCGAGCGCGGCCGGTTGTCAAAGGGCGAGACCGTGCTGGTGCATGGTGGTGCCAGTGGTATCGGTACCATCGCGATCCGCATGGCCATCGCCCGCGGCGCGACGGCGATCGCGACCGTGGGCAGCGATGCCAAGAAGAAGGCGGTGGAAACGCTCGGCGCCATCGCAATCAACTATCGTACCGACGACTTCGTTGTCGCAGCGCGCGACGCCACAAGCGGGCGGGGCGTCGATGTCGTGCTCGACATCGTCGGCGGTTCCTATGTGACGCGCAATCTCGATGCGCTGGCGCCGGGCGGGCGCCATGTCAGCCTGTCCTTCATGGAAGGCGGCGTGGTGCCGATCGATCTCGGTCTGGTGATGCGGAAGGGATTGTATCTGACGTCGTCGACGCTGCGGCCGAAGTCCGACGAGGAGAAGACCGCAATCGCTGCCGCACTCCGTGCCGAGGTGCTGCCGCTGGTCGGATCCGGCGTAGTGAGGCCGCTGATCTGGCGCCAGTTGCCTCTCGGAGATGCAGCGCAAGCTCACCGCATTCTGGAAGCCAATGAAAACATCGGCAAAGTGCTGCTGCTGCCGGCCGGCGCCGCCGCATGAGCGGCTATGTCGAGCACCAAGGCCGCATATCGATACAGGAGCAGTCCCATGGCGATGACTAAACCCTCTCTCAAGCTGACACATGAAGGCGCGCTCAAAGCGCTGGCGGGTGCCGTCGCCAAGGCAGAAGAGTTGGGCGTGGCGCAGAACGTCACGATCGTCGACGACGGCGGCAATCTGCTGGCTTTCGTCCGGATGGACGGCGCCAAATTGCTGTCGCGGGAAACATCGATGTCCAAGGCCATCACGGCCGCGTCGCATCGGCAGCCGACATCACGACTCAATCCCGCCGACGAGATCAAGCTGGCTATCGCCGGCGGTGGCCGCCTGACCAATCTCGAAGGCGGATTGCCGATCGTGATTGCCGGCCAATGTATCGGGGCGGTCGGCGTCGGGTCGGGCACCGGCGCGCAGGACGTCGAAGTCGCGCGCGCCGCGCTGGCGGCCATCGACGCGGAGGATCAGAAGCCATGAGCGACAGCATCGAACTGTTCTACGCGCCGACATCGCCCTATGTGCGCAAGGTGATGGCCTGTGCGATCGAGCTCGGGATCGCCGATCGTATCGTGAAGCTGCCCAGCGCCGCGCATCCGCTCAAGCGCGACGCGCGGATCGCAAGTTTCAACCCGCTCGCCAAGGTGCCGGCGGCGAAGCTGGCGGATGGCACGCTGCTATTCGACAGCCGGGTGATTTGCGAATATCTCGACGATCTCGGACATGGTTCGCTGTTTCCGCGCGGCGCCGAGCGCTGGCAGGTGCTCACCGAGCAGGCGCTCGGTGACGGCTTGCTCGATGCTGCGCTGCTGACACGTTATGAGAACACGTGCCGGAGCGACGAGATCAGATCGGCGGAGTGGATCGATGGTCAGATGACCAAGATCGCTGCGGCCCTAGACCAGATGGAAAACGACGTCGCAGTGTTTGGCACCCGCATCACCATCGGCAGCCTCACCATCGCCTGCGCGCTCGGCTATCTGGATTTTCGTTTTGCATCATTCGACTGGCGCAGCTCGCGGCCGGCGCTGACCGACTGGTTCGCAACCGTGTCGGAGCGGGCGTCGCTGCGAGATACGTTTCCGGCCGAGGGATAATTCTGTCGTCAGCTTTCTGCTTCGACCCAGTTCAGTGTCATCCGCATCGCATGGCTGTGCCGCGCGTCGATCAGCCACTGTTCTTCGCGATAGCAGATCGAGCGCAGCAGGCTCTCGATGGCGAAGGAGGCGAAGAACCGCGGCGTGATTTGCTCGACCTCAATGGGGCCGAGCGGAAAAGCGACGATCGACGCCGCCTTGAGGTGGCTGTCGTTGGGACGTGGTTCTGAGGCGCGCAGCAGATTGAGCGTCTCTATGGCAATGGTTTTCTGACCGGGCATCGGGGCATTCTGCCGAAAAACCTTACGCTGCCATCCAGTGCTTAATTTTTCGTGGAACCGGGCGTCGCGCGGCTCAGGCGGCCAGATGAAAATCAGAAATCTGCACGCGATTTCGGCCCGCCGCCTTGGCTTGGTAGAGCGCCGCATCAGCCCGGCTAAGCAAGGCCTGCAGTGTTTCAGGCTCGGCTGACCGGATCGCGATTCCCACGCTGACCGTGGCGTGGATAACACCGGCGGAAGTCGGGAACGTCTTTGTCTCCAGCGTCGATCGGATGCGCTCGGCGACAGCTGCTGCCGCTTTTGGGCTCGACGCGGACAGGACGATGCAGAATTCCTCGCCGCCCAGACGCGCGGCAACGTCTTCGGCGCGAATGTTCGAGAAGATCACTTCGGCAAAGGCCCGCAGCACGCGGTCGCCGGCGGCGTGGCCGAACCGATCGTTGATCGTCTTGAAGTGATCGAGATCCATCACCAGAATTGCAGTGTTGGATGCTGTCTCCGTTACCTTTTCGCCAAACAGCGCGCGCCGATTGAGCAGGCCGGTCAGAGGATCGGTCATGGCATCGGATTTATGCCGGTTCGACGTCCGGATCTGGTTGATCGTCAGTGACAGCGCACCGATCCCGGTCAGACCGACAATCACCATCAGTGAATTGAACTGCTCTGCCCAATTCATCGGTCGATCGGTCAGCACGAATTGCCCGGTACGCAAGAGTTCGGCACCGCAAGCCACGAACGATGCGGCCGTGACGAGATAGAGTAGCGCATTTGCGACCATCAGCAGCGGTGCTTCGGCACGCGCGTGCCAATATTGCGCAGCCGAGAGCGCAACGAGAAGGCCCGTGCCAAAATTCGCGGCCATCGTGCCGGTGCCGGTGTAACCAAGCGCAAAGCCGATGATCATCGGAACGAGCCCTGCAGTAGTGACGAGGGCGGCGCGGATCCAATGGGCCTGGTTCGAGCAGAATTGCGTGGTGCCCGCATAGATCACCCCGAAGCCGACAAGCAGCAATATGAATGCAGCGAGCTGTAGCCTCGAATCATATTGTTCGAAGCCTGCATAGATGATGACGGCAACGACCGTGGTCGCGAGACCGATCGACCAAGTCAGCAGATAGGTCTCGGATCGCGCGACGAGCCAGGTGGCGAGCAATGTGAGCGCGAGCGCCGCGCTCGAGAGTCCGATCGCTGCGAAGATGGAGGACTGATCTAGCAACATGATGTCCGAACGCGGTGTAATTTATTTGATGCGCAATAAGCAGCACCCACTTACCACCGATCGCGGTCGGGGCCACCCATTTTGTATGGTGAGCAAAGCGTTACCAGACCGATGGAAGGGGGTGTCCGGAGATCGTCGTAAGACCGTTTTTTGCAACGATTTATGCCGGAACGAGACGCAGCGACCGGCGTTTTCCTAAAGGGCGTTACAGAGGGTTGAACATGAAAAAGATTCTGGCGACGGCGGCGGCTGCACTGATGATCGCGAGTTTCTCGGCGACGGCGGCGTCTGCGAAGAAAGTCCATCGTGGCTACAAGGCGCACCACGGGTATTACGGGGCCTATGGCCAGATGCGAGGTCCCGCGATCTTTCGTGGCAATGCGGCGATGAGCGGCAATCACGGCAATTCTGCCTATGGCAGCAACTCGCTCGGCCATATCAAGGGCGGCAATATCGGGGGCGGCAAGTAGCGCGGCATTACATTGGGGAAGGCGAGATCGATCGTTTCAATGCGATCGATCTGGTTAACGTCTTTCTGATGGGTTGGTGGTAATTGGCTATACCGCAACTTACAGTTCAGGTTTGTCATGCTCCCGGATGGCCGTTATTCGGCGTGGTTTCGTATTCCCGAGAAGGAAGGCATGGGGATTATCACGCTCGCTGATGGTCGATTGTCGGGCGGCGATACGGTGATCGCCTATAGCGGTTCCTATATCCAGAACGGCGATGCTTTCACGGCGACGATTGCGACCCGCCGGCATGCGGACGGCCAGCCAACGATCTTCGGCATCGACGAGGTCGAGATTGATCTGGTCGGGACATCCAAAACCACGACGGCGGCCTGCAGAGGTGTCGTCAAGCAACGCCCCGGCGTGCCGTTTGAGGTCGTGCTGGTGCGCATGGAAGGCTAGCCTCCGGTCTATTCGCGCAACTCGTATTGATGTCGCAACAGCTGAACCATGTCCTGGACCCGCTGGCGCCAGGCACGCGCGTCAGGCACCGCGCCGGCGGCCGGCGTGATGCGCAACATGGCGTTCCATGGGCGCGTACCATAGACGACCACCTCGAAGCCGGCTGTCGGACAGCCATCGATACCCTTTAGCGCGCGCAGGATCACATCCGCGATTTCCGACCGGTCAAGCGTGCGGGTGCTCTCGACCGCAAGTTGCGGCTCCAGCGATGCCGCTGGATTCTCCTCTGCGACGACCGGATCGAAACCGTCTCTGGTGTCCGCGTCTGGCTCAGGCCTGATCGGTTCGGGATCGCCTGGCCTCCTCATGAGTCGTTCGACCAGACCGAGCAGGCCTCGATCGCGTTCGGGCGTCTCTTTCACATCAACGGTCCAATATCAGCGGCGACGGGCGATTTCACATCCTCCGCGGGGTGTTGTCGATGGGCTTCACGGCCATTGCGGTGCACAAATGCGCTGCGGGTTGGCTTTGTCGCAAAAGTTTCATCCGCGGCCTATAGTGGGGCGTCACGCATTCCCCTCAGACTTCTATGCGCCGGCCTTAAAGCCTGCGTCAGGATGGAGACGATCGCCGTGAAACCGTTCCGCTTGGTATTTGCTCTGTCCGCACTGGCGCTCGCCGCCGTATCGCAGCCCGCCCGTGCTGCGGACGTCATCTGCTACAACTGTCCGCCGGAATGGGCCGACTGGGCCTCTATGATCAAGGCGGTGAAGACCGACCTCTCGATCGAGATGCCGCATGACAACAAGAATTCCGGTCAGGCGCTGGCTCAGATCCTCGCCGAGAAGGCCAATCCGGTCGGCGACATCGGCTATTTTGGCGTCACCTTCGGTATGAAGGCCAAGGCGCAGGATGCACTCGAACCCTATAAGCCCGCTGGCTGGGATCAGGTCGATGCCGGCCTGAAGGACTCCGAAGGCTACTGGACCACGATCCATTCCGGCACGCTCGGTTTCTTCGTCAACAAGGATGCCCTCGCTGGCAAGCCGGTGCCGAAGTGCTGGAAGGATCTCGCCAAGCCCGACTACAAGGGCATGGTCGGCTATCTCGACCCGACGTCGGCCGCCGTCGGCTATGTCGGTGCTGTTGCGGTCAATCTCGCGCTCGGCGGCACCGACCAGAATTTCGATCCGGCCATCGCCTTCTTCAAGGAGCTGAAGAAGAACGACGCGATCGTGCCGAAGCAGACGTCCTATGCCCGCGTCGTCTCCGGCGAGATGCCGATCCTGTTGGATTATGATTTCAATGCCTATCGCGCCAAGTATTCCGAGAAGGGCAGTTTCGAATTCGTCATTCCCTGCGAAGGCTCGGTCGTGTTCCCCTATGTGGTCGGTCTCGTGAAGAACGCGCCGCACAAGGACAAGGCCAAGAAGGTCATGGATTATCTCCTGTCCGACAAGGGCCAGGCGATCTGGACCAACGCCTACCTCCGTCCGGCCCGCAAGATCGACCTGCCGGAAGCCGTGAAGGCCAAGTTCCTGCCGGACAGCGAATATGCCCGCGCCAAGAGCGTGGACTGGGGCAAGATGGAGCTGGCGCAGAAAGGCTTCAGCGACCGCTATCTCGCCGAAGTCCGTTGATGCACAATGGTGCCCCGGCGGGGGCAGCGGCACCATAGTTTCATGTCGCATCGTAATTTCATCTGGATCTGCCTGCTGCCGCTCGTGGTGGTGACAGCAGCTTTCTTCCTCTTGCCGATGGCGCAATTGCTCGCCGTCGGTGCCGGTGGATCGCGCGGCGTGTCCGCCTATCTCGCGATCATCACCGAGCCGCGCTATCGCGCCACGCTGATCAATACGGTCGTACTCGCTGCGGCGACGACCGTCGCAACGCTGGTGATTGCCACCATCGCCGGCCTCTTTCTGCAGCGGCATCGCTTCCCTGGCCGCGCCGTGCTGATCGCGATGCTGACATTCCCGCTGGCATTTCCCGGGGTTGTGGTCGGCTTTCTGATCATTCTCCTTGCCGGACGTCAGGGCCTGATCGGCGCCATCACCGCCGCGGTGACGGGCGAGAAAGTCGTGTTCGCCTATTCGATCTTCGGTCTGTTTCTCGGCTATCTCTATTTCTCGATTCCGCGCGTGATCCTCACGGTGATGGCCGCGGTGCAGAAGCTCGATATCGGGCTGGAGGAGGCGGCGCGTTCGCTCGGTGCAAGCCCGTGGGCGGTCCAGCGCGATGTGGTGCTGCCGGCGCTCGGGCCGGCTTTCGTCGCCTCGGGCGCGATTGCGTTTGCGACGGCGATGGGCGCGTTCGGCACGGCCTTCACGCTTGCGACCAACATCGATGTGCTGCCGATGCTGATCTATACCGAGTTCACATTGGCGGCGAATTTCGCGATCTCGGCGGCGCTGTCGATCGGACTCGGCGTGATCGCCTGGGCAATCCTCGCGCTGGCCCGCTCGATGAGCGGCGGCGCTGTCGCGGCGGCGGGGTGAGCCGATGCGCGATCGCCTGATCTTCGCTGGCCAGCTCGGCTTCACACTGCTCGTCGCGGCGTTCCTCGTCGTGCCCGTTGTGTTGTCGATTTCCGCCGGCGTCACCGTCAACTACTTCCGTGGCATCCAGTCGGGCGTCACGCTGCAATGGGTGGTGCAGGTCTGGAACCTCTATGCCGGTGAAATCGGGCTGTCGTTTCTGATCGCCTTCGCGACACTGGCGGTGACGTTGGTGGTCGGCGTGCCCGCGGCTTATGGGTTACACGTGAAGGGCGGTAGGTTGTCGCGCGTGATCGAGGAGATCATCACGCTGCCGCTGGCAATCCCTGGCCTGGCCATCGCGCTGGCGCTGCTGCTCACCTATGGCGGCTTCGGTGGCTTCAGGCAGTCGTGGGTCTTCATCCTCACTGGCCACGTGATCTTCACCATGCCCTTCATGGTGCGCTCGGTGATGGCGGTGTTCGCTTCGGTGGACATCAAGACGCTGGACGAGGGCGCTGCCTCGCTCGGCGCCTCGCCATGGACGCGGTTTTGCAATGTCATCGTGCCGAACGCCATGCCCGGCATTCTCGCCGGATCGCTGATGGTGGTGACGCTGTCGCTCGGCGAATTCAACCTGACCTGGATGCTGCACACGCCGCTCACCAAGACGCTGCCGGTCGGTCTTGCCGACAGCTACGCGTCGATGCGGCTCGAAGTAGCATCGGCCTACACACTGATTTTTTTCATCATGATTGTGCCTCTTCTGGTGGCGATGCAGATGTTTGCCGAGAAGGGCGAAAAGAAATGAGCGGGATTGCGGGCCACGGTGCGGCCGTTCATATCGAGAATTGCGGCAAGACCTTTCCGGACGGTACGCAGGCTCTGGCGCCGGCTTCGCTGGATATCGTCAGTGGTGAGACGCTGGTGCTGCTCGGTCCCTCCGGCTGCGGCAAGACCACCATGCTGCGGATCATCGCCGGGCTGGAGACGCCCGATGCAGGCGGCCGTGTGTTGTTCGACACAACCGACATGACCGCGGTGCCGATCGAACAGCGTCATGTCGGCATGGTGTTCCAGTCCTATGCGCTGTTTCCCAACATGACCGTGGCCGAGAACATCAGCTACGGGCTGAAGATTCGCGGCGTCGACAAGGCGGCGCGCGCAGCGCGTGTCGCCGAGATGGTGGCGCTGACCAATATCGGCGGGCTCGAAAACCGCCGGATCGATCAATTGTCGGGCGGCCAGCGTCAGCGCGTCGCGCTGGCGCGCGCGGTGGCCGTGCGCCCACGGGTGCTGCTGCTGGATGAGCCGTTGACCGCGCTTGATGCGTCGCTGCGCGACCGGCTGCGCAGTGAACTCAACAGCCTGCTGCGCTCGCTCGGGATCACCGCGATCTATGTGACTCACGATCAGGCCGAAGCGATGGAGCTCGGCGACCGTATCGTGGTCATGCGCAAGGGCGCCATCGCGCAGATCGGCACGCCGCGGGAGATCTACTTTGCTCCCCAGAACCGTTTCGTCGCCGAATTCGTCGGTGCGGCCAATATCGTCGAGGGGCCGGTGAGCGGGGGGCGGCTGACGCTGCCCGGTGGCTGGCTGGCGCTCAATGATGCCGCCGACAACGCTGCGGCAGCGGCGATGATCCGGCCCGAGACCATCGGAATTGTCGCCGAGGCGGACGCCTTCCTGCGCGGCATGGTCGAAAGCGTCGCCTTTATAGGTGATCGCCAGCGTCTCGTGGTGACGGGTGCGGCGAACAAGCCGTTGACGGTGGACGCGCCGAACACCATCAATGTGCGTGCAGGGGAGCGCGTCGGCCTGTCGGTCGCGCCTCAAGCGGTTCGCGTGTTGCCGAAAGAAGATTGATGTCGAAGCCCACCATCATCGCGCAGATCTCCGATCTGCATATCAAGGCGCCGGGCGAGCTGGCCTATGGCAAGGTCGACACGGCCAAGGCGCTGGAGCGCTGTGTGGCCGAGCTGAACGCACTCGATCCGCGGCCCGATCTCGTCGTCATCTCCGGCGATCTCGTGGATACGCCGACGCCCGGCGAATACGAGTATCTGTGGCGACTGCTGGCGCCGCTCAAGATCCCGTTCATCGGTGTTCCCGGCAATCACGACGCCCGCGACATGATGCGTGCGGCATTCCCTGATTGGGCTTATGCGAAGTCGTCGGGCCCGCTCGATCAGGCGCGGACGGTTGGCCCGCTCGATATCATCCTGCTGGACTCGCATGTTCCGGGAAAGCCGCACGGCACGCTGGAAGCGGCAACGCTGGCGTGGCTGGATGCCACGCTGGCATCATCGCGCGAGCGGCCGGCATTGTTGTTCCTGCATCATCCGCCGTTCCGCACGGGCATCCAGCACATGGACGTGCAGGACCTGTTCAACGCGGATGAGCTCGCTGCCATCGTCCGCAAACATCCGCGTGTGCGGATCGTCGCTGCCGGCCACGTGCATCGTGCGACGCTGACGACATTCGCCGGGACGGTTGCGACCATTTGCCCGGCGCCGAACCATGCGGTCGATCTCGACATCGCCGAATTGCGTCCGCCGTCCTTCCGCGTCGAGCCGCCGGCTTTCCACCTGCATGTCTGGTTTCCGGACGGCGAGGAGGGCGGCCATCTGGTCACGCATCAAGTGCCGATCGGCGACTTCGACGGCCCGCATCCGTTCTTCGGAGCGGACGGGAAGTTGCTCTGAGGCGCTGTCATTCCGGGGCGCGTCGGATCGCGGAGCGAGCCGGCGTGAACCCGGAATCCCGATATGTGATTTAACCGGCGTTTCAATTATCTTGAGATTCCGGGTTCGCGCGCCAAGGTGCGCGCGCCCCGGAATGACGGATGTGGCTACACCACAGCATTCGCCGCAATCAAACTCCGGTAAAACTCCGCACTGAGCTTCGGCGTTCGTTTCTGCGTCGCGAAGTCGACGTGATACAGCCCGAAGCGCTTTTCATAACCATCCGACCATTCGAAATTATCCATCAGGCTCCAGTGGAAGTACCCTTTTACGGAGATGCCTTCCGACGTCGCGCGCTGCAGATGCGTGAGATAATTCCTGAGATACATGACGCGGTCGAGATCGTGGATCTTGCCGTCGCCGGCCGGCCGGTCGGCAGCCGATGTACCGTTCTCGCTGATGTAGATCTGCTTGACGTTCCAGACCTTGGCGACATTGCGCGGCGCCCAATACAGCGCTTCCGGCCCGATCCGCAGCCAGTCTGAATCCATGCGCGGGAACGAGGTCGGGAACGGCACCAGTGCGAAGCCGTTTTGATCCCCACTCGCCACCACATAATATTGCGGCATGTAGACGTTGAGACCGACGAAATCGACGGGGGAAGAAATGATCATCAGTTCTTCGGCGGTGAAGCTCGGCGCATTCTTGCCGGCATAGGCGAGAAACGCATCGGTATATCTGCCTTCGAGAATGACGGTCATGTAGCCGCCATTCATCTCGCGCGTTGCGATTTCGGCTGCGCGGATATTGGCAGGCGTCTCAATGGCCGGGACGCAGGATGCGACATTCTCGGCGAGGCCAACCCTGGTGTCCGTACGCCCATTGGCGCGGATCGCCTGCACGGCCATGCCGTGGCCCAGTGCGACGTGATGGCGAACCTGGTTGAGCTGCGACTGTGGCAGCTTGAGGCCGGGCGCGAGCTCCACCGGGCCGTGGCCGTAGCCGAAATCCACGAAGGTGCCGCATTCATTGATGGTGAAGATGTTTTTGACGCGGTCGGTGATGCGCTGTGCGACATGGGCGGCATAATCACCAAACGCCTTCGATGTATCTGGCGACGCCCAGCCACCAACGCGATCCTGCAGCGCCTGCGGCAGATCCCAGTGATACAGCGTGGCGTATGGCTCGATGCCATTGGCCAATAGCTCGTCGATGAGGCGGTTGTAGAAATCCAGCCCTTGCGGATTGGGCGTGCCCACGCCGGTCGGAAATACGCGCGACCATGACATGGAGAAGCGATAGGCCTTGGCGCCCAACGCCTTCATTAGCTGGATGTCTTCCTTGTAGCGACGGAAATGATCCACCGCGTGGTCGCCGTTGCCGCCGCCACGGATCTTGTTCGGCGTGTGCGAATAGCTATCCCAGATTGAAGGGCCGCGGCCTTCGGCCGAGACGGCGCCCTCGATCTGATAGGCCGACGTTGCGGTGCCCCAGACGAAATCCGCCGGAAAACGCCGGTCGTTGGGAAGCGCCGCCGGTGTGGCCGAGACTGTTTGTGCCTCAGCCTGCGCAGTCGGGACGGCGAGGCCGGCGGCGAGCGCGCCGGCCGCTCCGGCAAAATCGCGGCGCGTGAAACGATGGGACACCGGTACTCCCTGCTATCTGCAAATGTGACGATCAATCGTCATGCGGTTCATGATAGTTCTCTGCGCCGCCTTTCCAATAGCCTGACGCCTTGACCCACGCCTTGGGATGCTGGCGCTCGTCGACAAGAATCTTGCGGAGGCGCTTGGCGACTTCGGATTCCGCGGCGATGAAGGCGTAGCCGTCGCCAACGGGAAGTTTGAGGCTGCGGAGAGCATCCTCCATCAGGGTGGTCGAACCGGCGCTTTGCTGGCCACGATGCAGCCAGTTGATGGTGACGGAGGCCTTCGCTGCGAAGGTCTGCTCCTCGGCAGCATCGGCGACTTCCGCGATCACGATGGCCCGTGTGGCAGGACGCAGTTCTTCAAGTCGGCGGCCGATGGCGGGCAGGGCAGTTTCGTCGCCGATCAGCAGGTACCAGTCGAAGTCGTCCGGCACCACGAACGAGCCGCGCGGGCCGCCGATACCGACTTTATCGCCTGGCTTGGCTTGGGTGGCCCAGGTCGTGGCAGGCCCCGCATCATGAATGGCGAAATCGATGTCGAGCTCTTTCGCGGCTTCGTCATAGCGCCGCGGCGTGTAGTCCCGCGCGATTGGCCGCGCGCTCTCATCGACCAGCACGCGGCCTTCGCTGAAGGCGGGCATCAGGGGCTCGGCTTCGCCGGGGCGCGGGAAGAACACCTTAACGTGGTTGTCATAGGACGCGCTGACGAAGCCATCGAGGTCGTCGCCCGTGAGGGTGATGCGCTTCATATGCGGCGTCACCGACGTCACGCGCTTGACGGTCAGCAGGCGGCGTTTCAACTCGTGGCGAACGCGCGTGATGCGATGACGATCGTTGGAAATGGTGTCTGAAGATGTGTCGGTCATATGGATTCCCGGAGAATCCAGATCGGCCTGTTTGACACGATGTCGCGCAGGTCGAGCCTGGATCAGGTTCGATCGGCGCGTTGGTTCACGTTAACGCTTACGTGCGGCCTCGCCGAGACAGCAATCACGGCAGAGGTAGCGAAACGTCCTTTTACGTGCAAGCCCGGGATTGTCGCACGTGCTGCACGATGGCGTGAGGCCGGAAGCCTTCTAAACTGGCTGACGTCACCGCATGGACATTGCGGCCTTTCCGGGGGAGAACCGTTTCCGGATATGGCGGCGTGCCCCCGAAATCGTTGGACGAGATAGACCTGATGAGCACTGAAGCAAAGTCTGCCACGCGCGTGGCCATTGTTGGCCTCGGCCCGATCGGCCGCAAGGTGGCCGAAGCCCTGGATCGCGGCATCGACGGCCTGGTTCTGGCGGCGGTCGCCGTGCAGAATCCGGAGAAGCATCAGGCGTTCCTGTCCGGTCTCGGCAAGGCGCCGCCGGTGCTGCCGATCGCGGATCTCGTGGATGTCGCCGATATCGTGATCGAATGTGCGCCCGCAGCGTTGCTGCCCGAAATCGTCAAGCCATTCGTCAGCAAGGGCAAGACCGCGATCGTGCTGAGCGCTGGAGCGCTGTTGTTCAATGACGATCTCATCGCGCTGGCCAAGGCCAATGGTGGTCAGATCGTGGTGCCGACCGGCGCGTTGATCGGGCTCGATGCCGTGACCGCCGCCGCCGAGGGCAAGATCTCGTCGGTGAAGATGGTGACGCGCAAACCGGTGAAGGGTCTCGCCGGCGCGCCCTATATCGTCGAGAACAAGATCGACATCGAGAGCATCACCGAACCCCTGAAGATTTTCGAGGGCACGGCGCGCGAGGCCGCCAAGGGCTTTCCCGCCAATCTCAATGTCGCCGTCGCGCTGTCGCTTGCGGGCGCGGGCCCTGATGCCACAACGCTGGAAATCTGGGCCGATCCGGCGTTGACGCGCAACGTTCACCGCGTCGAGGTGGATTCGGATTCCGCACGGTTCTCGATGCAGATCGAAAACATCCCGTCGGAGAACCCGAAGACCGGCCGCATCACCGCGCTGTCGGTGATCGCCTATCTGCGCAAGCAGCGCGCGGCGCTGCGCGTCGGAACGTAAGGCCTACTTGCTGCTCTCGGCTGGATGCGCAGGGGCTATCTGCTGCGCAGTCTCGATTCCCTGGGTCCGGGCGATCCTGGCAAGCTCGCAGCCTTCGCAGTAGCGGTGATCCTTATAGTCGATCCAGTTATGCGCGAACACGCGGTCATTCGGGATGTCGTAGCGGGCCTGCAGCACGCGGACGAGTACGCGCCAGGCTGCGATCTGCGCGTCAGTCGGCGGCTTGCGGACATTGGGGTAGTTGCCGACGAACTCGACCCCGATCGATGAGTCATTGTCGATCTGCTGATAGGTCCCGCTGTTGTCGATATACTTGTTGTCGTTGCGGTTGCCGCGGTTGAGATGGTTCGGCACCGCCCATTCGGGCGTCGACCAGTAAACCGTGCCGTCGGTCTCGATCCAGATGGCGACGCCGCGACGATCGGGTTTCTGCATCTGCGCGACCGCGTTACGCCAGGCGGAGCCGACCGCGCCTTCCGACTGATGGACGACGATGTTGCGCCATTCACGGGCGTGGCGGAGATCGGTCCATGGTCGCAGCCAGACCATGTTGAGGCCGGGAATGTCGGGGGTGCCGCGGGAGCGGGCGGCGGTCTCGAAGTTTGACAGCGTCTGGGCGGTCGCCGGTGTGGCGATCGCGCACAAAGCCAGCAATACCCCGACGATCCGATCTCTCATGTCCTCGTTTCCGAAGGCGTCTCATAACGCCTCAGGAAAGCGTAACCGAGCCGCGCTGGGAGTCAAATCCGCGGCTCAGTATGGTCGTCGCGCTAGGGCAGCCTGCGCGCGTAGGTTGTGCTCAGTTGAAGTATTCGGGCAGGGTGAAGCCGGCATAGAACTTGTCGTTGCGGATCGCAGTCTTGAACGTGTCCGATTGATAGGCGGCAACGATGTCCTTCGCCCACGGCGCCTCGGCATTGCCCCGGCGGACGGCCACGACATTGGTGTAGGGCTTGGTCATCTTTTCCAGCGCGAAGGCCTCGGTCAGCTTCAGCCCGCTATAGATCGCGAAATTGCCCTGCACGGCGGCGAAGTCGGCATCGCCGAGGGCGCGCGGCGCCTGCGCATTTTCCAGCGGGACGATCTTGATGCCCTTCGGATTCTTGACCACGTCGAGCTCGGTGACATCGACGGGGTTGTTGTCCTTGATCTCGATCCAGCCGAGATCGCGCAGGATCCACAGCGCGCGCTGCAGGTTTACGGGATCATTGGGCACCACCACGGTAGCGCCGGTCTTCACGGCATCGGATGTCTTGTGCTTGGTCGAATAGAGACCCATCGGCGGCGTCGGCACCGTGATAATGCCGGTCAGGTCGGTCTTCTGGCGCTGGTTATAGCTGTCGAGGAACACCGTATGCTGCATCACATTGGCGTCGATGTCGTTCTTGAACACCGCGGTGTTGGCTTCCAGGCCCGTCGAGAACTCGTAATATTTGACAGTATAGCCCTTCTTTTTCAGCTCGGGCTCGACGCCCTTCTTGAAGCCGTCGATATAGGGGCCGGGTACGAAACCGACCTTCAGTTCAGGCTTGGTGGCGGACTGCGCGTCGGCACGATCACCAAAGGAGACGAGTGCGAGCATCGCGGCGGCGATGACGGAGAGGGCGGTCTTCATTGTCGTTGTCTTTCAGGGAATGTCAGAATGGGATTACTTCGGCGCCCAGATCTTCACGTCGCTGGCATCGACCTTCACGGGGATCAACTTTTCGTTGAAGAAGGCGTCGGCGATGATCTGCTGCTCGGACAGGCCGGCTTTGGTGACGGCGCCGACCTTATAGGAGCGGTGGCTGTTGGCTTCCTCGACGGTAGCGGCGTCGATGCCCCACAGGCTTGAGAGGAGCTTGGCGGCTTCCTTCGGCTCGGCCTTGGCCCATTTGCCGGTCTCATCGAGCTTCCTGAAAATGACGTTCAGGACGTCGCCGCGCTTGTCCGCATAGGCGGCCGACGACAGGTAGTAGCGCTTGTAACTGGCAAGCCCGTTGCTGCCGTCCGCAAGCACGCGCGCATTGCTCTGACGCTGCGCGCTGGTGAGGAACGGGTCCCATGCCACCCAGGCATCGACATTGCCGCCGACAAAGGCGATGCGACCATCGGCCGGCGGCAGATAGGCCGGCTGGATGTCCTTGAAGGTGAGGCCGGCTTTGCTCAGCGCGGCGAGCAGCAGGAAGTGGCTGCCGGCACCCTTGGTCACCGCGACCTTCTTGCCCTTGAGATCGGCGACCGTCTTGAGCAGCGATTCCGCCGGCACCACAATCGCCTGCGCGGCTGGCGAGGCGGCTTCCTCGGCGATGTAAGCGAGCTTGGCGCCGGCCGCCTGCGCGAACAGCGGCACGGTGTCGGCGACGTCGGCGCCGAAGTCGACATTGTTGGTGTTGATGGCTTCGAGCAGAGGCAGGCCGCTGGTGAATTCATGCCAGCTGATCTTCACGCCGAGCGGCGCGAGCGCCTTCTCCAATTCGCCATTGGTCTTCAGCACGGCGATAAGCGTCGACGACTTCTGATAGCCGATGCGCACCGTGTCCGGTGTCTGTGCGCAGGCGAAGGAGACCGACAGCATGGAGGCCACGGCGGCCAGTTGCAGCGCCCGGGTGCGCCGGAACACGAAGCGTTCGATGAAGCGGGCGATGTGAATCGGAAGCATGTTGGGACTGCTTTGCTGATGATGTTTCGTGAGCAGCAAAGGTGCGAGCGCGGCTCGTTTCCGTCAATGAAATGGCCAACTGTAGTTCCGGGCGCGGCGATGCAGGCATGCTGCGATGGCCTTGTTGTGCAGCGGAAACGTTCTCCGCATGCCTTCTGGCTGGCTCCGGAAGAGCAGGTTATTTCCCTGCGGCGGAGATGAAGCTGCTCCCGGAGCTGACCTTCGGATTGCAAAACTTGCAGACTGCCCGCGACCTTTGAAAGCACAATCTTCGCAATCGCGCGTAGCGTTTCAGCATCACGCCCTTGCATCGCCCGGGCGCAAATGGAGCAACAGCGCATGTCCTATTCCCGACGATCTGTGGTCGCAGGTCTCTCTGCAGCACTGTTGCTGTCAGCCGGACTGATCGCATCGCCAGCCGCGGCGCAGGAGCTGAAGGAAATCCGCATCGGCTTTCAGAAGGCCGGTATCTTCCCGGCAGTGAAGCAGCGCGCGACGCTGGAGAAGGTGTTCAAGGAAAAGGGCATCAGCGTGCGCTGGGTTGAGTTCCAGTTCGGGCCGCCGATCCTTGAAGCCATCAATACCGGCAACGTCGACTTCGGTTATGCCGGCGACGCGCCGCCGATCTTCGCGCAGGCCGCGCGTGCCAATCTCGTCTATATCGCCGCCATCCCGTCGCGGGGCTACAATCAGGGCATCGTGGTTCCCGAGAATTCGCCGATCAAGACGCTCGCCGATCTCAAGGGCAAGAAGGTCGGCTTCGGCAAGGGATCGAGCGCGCATAACACCATCATCGCCGCGCTGGAGAAGGCCGGACTGACCTATGCGGATATCACGCCGGTCTATCTCGGCCCCGCCGACGCGGTGGCAGCATTCGCCGGTGGCAATATCGACGCGTGGTCGATCTGGGATCCGTATCTGGCGCTCGCCGAGGGCAAACAGGCGCGGGTGATTGCCTTCTCCAAGGACGTGCAGGATTCCATTTCGTTCTTCCTCGCCAACAAGGATTTCACCACCAGGCATCCGGACATCGTCGCGCTGTTCAACAAGACCTTTGCCGATGAAGGGAAATGGGCCGAGGCCAATCGGCCGGAGGTCGCAACGAAGCTCCAGGAGGCGACCGGCGTCGACAAGGCGGCGACCACGCGGGCCGTCGAGCGGTCGAATTATACGGTGGTCCCGATCAACGACCGGATCATTGCCACCCAGCAGGAGACGGCGGATCGCTTCCACAAGCTCGGCCTGATCCCCAAGGCGATCAATGTGAAGGACATCGTCTGGACCTGGACCCCGGGCTCCTGAGCTCCCGAAAACTCGCCGGGAGACGATTAGCGCTGTCACCAGCCGTCTCCCGGCACTCTTTTACTCCCGCAGGCCATTGAAACCGCTGGATTTTCCTCATTTGTGCAGTGCGGTTGAAATAATGCCCGAAATCAGTAGGTTGCCGCCACGGCGCCCGCGACACGCAGGCCGGCCCCGTGCTTCACAACTGCGCAGAAACGTCATTCAATGAACGCTCCCCTGTCCAAGCCGACCGGAGCGCCCGTGCCAGTTCTCGATCCGCAAGATCCTGGCCAACAAGGGCGTGCCATCATCTCCTTCGATGGCGTCAGCAAGATCTTCCCGTCGCGGAAGGATTCCGCCGAGGTGAAGGCGGTCGACAATATCGACCTCGTGGTGCCCGAAGGCGCCATTGTCGGCGTGATCGGCAAGAGCGGCGCCGGCAAGTCGACGCTGATCCGCCTCATCAACGGGCTGGAGCAGCCGACCCATGGCAAAGTCACCGTCGACGGCCTCGACATCGGATCGCTGGATGAGAAGGCGCTGCGCCAGGCGCGCCGCTCCATCGGCATGATCTTCCAGCATTTCAACCTGCTGTCGTCGCGTACTGCGTTCGACAATATCGCGCTGCCGCTGGAGATCGCCGGCACGCCGCGCAAAGACATCCCGGGAATCGTCGAGCCGCTGCTCGACATGGTCGGCCTTGCCGACAAGCGCGACCGTTATCCGGCCGAACTCTCCGGCGGACAGAAGCAGCGCGTCGGCATCGCTCGTGCGCTGGCCACCAAACCGAAAGTGCTACTGTCGGACGAGGCGACCTCGGCGCTCGATCCGGAGACCACGGCGCAGATCATCGCGCTGCTCAAGCAGATCAATGCCGATCTCAATCTCACCATCCTCTTCATCACCCATGAAATGTCCGTGGTGAAGAAGCTGGCGCAGCGCGTCGCCGTGATGGAAGGCGGCCAGATCATCGAGCAGGGCACCACCTACGAGATCTTCTCGAAGCCGACCCACGCCACGACCAAGCGCTTTGTCGGCGAAGTCACCGGCGGCAATGTGCCGGAATGGCTGCAAAGCAAGTTGCTGGCGGACTATGCGCCCGGCCGTCAGGCCGTGATCCGCATCGCCTTCACCGGCGCCGACGCCGATGAGCCCGTGTTGTCGCGGCTCACCCGCGCTTACGGCGTCGACTTCAACATCATGCATGGGCAGATCGAATATGTCGCCGACCATCCGTTCGGCACGCTGATCGCATCCGTCGCCGCAGACCCGGAGCTGCAGGCGAAGCTGATCGCCGACCTCACCGCGACCCGCAACACCGTGGAGCATCTCGGCTATGTCGCCTGAACTGATCAACATGATCCTGTGGTCGACGCTGGACACGCTCACCATGGTGGCGCTGGCTGGCATTTTCGGCACGCTGGCCGGACTGCCGCTCGGCATCTTCCTGGCAACGAGCCGTGCCGGTGAGCTGTTCCCGGCGCCGAACGTCAATCGGCTGCTTGGCCTCGTCGTCAATGCCACGCGCTCGACGCCCTTCATCATTCTCGTCGTGGCCATCGTGCCGCTGACGCGGCTGATCGCCGGCACCTCGATCGGCACCAGCGCCGCTGTCGTCCCGCTGACCATCGCGGCGACGCCGTTCATTGCGCGCGTCATCGAAGGCGCGATCCGCGAGGTCGATCAGGGCCTCGTCGAAGCCGCGCGCGCCTTCGGTGCGAGCCCGCTGCAGATCGTCTGGAAGGTGCTGTTGCCGGAAGCGATGCCGGCGGTGACGCTGGCGCTCACGCTCGCGACCGTCAGCCTGATCGGTTATTCCGCCATGGTCGGCGCCGTCGGCGGCGGCGGGCTTGGCGATCTCGGCATCCGCTACGGCTATCAGCGCTTCATGCCGGAAGTCATGGCGACGGTGGTCGCCGTGCTGATCTGTCTCGTGCAGGGCGTGCAGAGCCTTGGCGACTTCATCTCGCGCCGCCTCGACAAGCGCACGCGACACTCTTGAGCGATCTCGCTCGCGTCAGCGGGCCCGCTCGCACTCGTTTACTCACAATGGAAAACACAATGTCTCTTCGTCACTATCTCCTCTCCATCCTCGCTTTCGCCGCGCTCACCGGCGCTGCGTCCGCCGAGACCATCAAGGTCGGCGTGACGCCCGGTCCGCATGCGCAGGTGCTGGAAGCTGCCAAGGCCGTCGCCGCCAAGAAGGGCCTCGACATCCAGATCGTCGAATTCTCCGATTACGTGGTGCCGAATGCGGCGCTGGAAGCCGGCGACCTGCAGGCCAATTCGTTCCAGCATCAGCCCTATCTCGACAACCAGGTGGCCGATCGCAAATACAAGATCGTCGCTGTGGGCAACACCATCAACTTCCCGATGGGCATCTATTCGAAGAAGGTGAAGACCTGGGACGAGGTCAAGTCAGGCGCCACGCTGGCGATCCCCAACGATCCGACCAATGGCGGCCGCGTGCTGATCCTGCTGCGCGACAAGGGCATCATCAAGTTGAAGGATGGCGTCGGCTTCAAGCCGACCTTGCTCGACATCACCGAGAATCCGAAGAAGCTGAAGATCACCGAAGTCGACGCCGCGCAGCTGCCGCGCACGCTGCCTGACGTCGATGTCGCAGGGATCAACACCAATTACGCCACGCAGGCCGGTCTCGATCCGGTGAAGGACGCGATCCTGCGCGAGGATCCGAAGGGCCCTTATGCGAACATCATCGCCGTGCGCGCCGCCGACAAGGACAAGCCCTGGGTGAAGACGCTGGTGGAAAGCTATCAGTCGCCCGAGGTGAAGGCGTTCATCGACGAGAAGTTCAAGGGCTCGGTGCTCGCGACCTGGTAAGGTCCTTCTTTTCCCTCCCCCTTGCGGGGAGGGGGGCCGGCCGCTTGGCCGGTCGGGTGGGGGTGCCACAAGCGGCGCCCTCACGTGGGGCAACCCCCACCCCGGCCTCCGCTTCGCTCGGCCGACCCTCCCCGCCTAGCGAAGCTTCGCTTCGCGCGGGGGGAGGGATATTTCTGGCGCCGTCGCGCCATCGCATCTCCAAAATTTCAAAGAGCCACGCGCTCGCATTCTCGCGGCGCCAATGGCGTCCGAGTTTTGCGCATTCCTTCCCACCCTCAATCGAGAGGGCGTGCGGAACGCCGGGTGCCCGTTGCACCCTTGGGCCTGATGCGATGCGGTCTTCCGCAATCTATAGAGTGCATCAGGACTTTCGGACGCGCTGGGCGAAGTGCCCGGCGTTCCGCCTGCGGTGTTTTTTCGGTTGCCTGCACATCTGCCTTGGCGAACGGCCCCATCACCAAAATTAGTGTCCCAGGGCGGAGGGACAGGGTAGCCTCAAGCACTTAAGCCGGACGCGTTTCGATTTGGTCGTCCGTCACACTGTCCAGGGGTCTGTCCATCCGAAGGTCGGCCGTCTCCTTGCCAGTGGCAGTGCTGGCGCAGATCCGTCCTGCCCGAAGACAGACGTTCCCCATGAACCGCGTAACGCCGCATCTCCGGCGTCCACCGCATCCAGCCCCGCGAACGTGACGATCGCGCTCGCCCCTCTCATCGAGGCTGGACGGAGGGGAATATAAACCTGATGGGGATGTTGTCAACAGAAGATAGGAAAAAATGTTTGGGTGCTGTCTTGCCGCCCTACACTCGTCATTCCGGGGCGCGGGGGCGCCTTCGCGCACGCGAACCCGGAATCCCAGCATGGGAGGCTCTAGTCAGCGCCAAACATTTCGAGATTCCGGGTTCGCGCTACGCGGCTGCGCCGCTTCGTGCGCCCCGGAATGACAAAGAGGGTGGCCCGGCATCTGCGGCCGGCCTACAGCTGGACATCCCATTTCCACACGCCATCCCCTTGAAATCAAACCGCAATCCGCGTGTCGCAGCGGGCAGGGGATGCGACCTCACATGAGGTTGAGACCCGCCGCGCAACGTGTTACCTGACGCGGCACGCGGGTATAGCTCAATGGTAGAGCAGCAGCCTTCCAAGCTGAATACGAGGGTTCGATTCCCTCTACCCGCTCCAACTCTCCCTAGTCGCGCCTAGTTCAACGCTACGGCTTTTGGCTTCACGCGCTTGTTTTTCAAACGGTCAAGAAATCTGGAAGGCAAGCGCTCGTCAAACCGGATGTAACTGGCGAACAAAGGCTGTCCTTCCTTGTAAAACTTGGAAATCCGTTCTTTCGCCATCCTGACCTTCTTGATGGCTTCCGCTCTTTCGGCCGGATTTGTCATGGCGGTCATCTCCGCCGAGAAGACGTCTATATCGATTACGTTCTGCTGAAAGTTTTTGAGGTATGTGACCACATCGTCACCAAAAAAGAAGTATGCAGCCTCGACAGTCTCCCCAAATTCAATATCCTCTTTCCGATCTAACTTTCCCGCGGATGAAATTTTGCTCACCACGGCCCTAGTAGCAACATAGATGGCGTGACGGCGCTCAAATAGATCGAGTGCAAACTTCAGTTTTGCAGTTCGGTACTGGTAATAGCCAATCAGCGCTACAAACGCGCTCGTGCCAGCCGCAATTAGCCACTGAATTATCGTCATGTGTAGCCTTCAATTCATCAAACGCTTAGCGATCTTTTTGGCTTGCCATGACGGCGCTGCGCGCTAGCAGAAATGTACGTGCTCAATATGAGCGGCAGAGCGGGCTGAGACCGTCAGTCCTCCGAGCTTTGGGAGATCGCGTCCGCGATTACTGAGCCCATTTCTGCGATGGCTTGACCTGCGTCCTTCACTTCCTTCGCAAGATGCTCGATAGCACCAAATGGAGTAGAGGCATCAGCCACGCCGAGCTTGTTAAGCGCGCGAGCGGTTTGCATTTGCGCATTCTTGAGTTCGATCAGCGCGTAGGCGATCGCAAATGCACCGTCTCCGGCACGCGCTCTTTCTTCGAAATAATCCTCAATGTGGCTATTTACTTTAGCTGCGGGAGTCTTTGTCATCTTTCTTTCTTCTAGCCTTCTTCGGTAGCGGATCGGTCGGGGGGATTCTGCTGGGGAAGTACCATCCGCCATCCTTGCTGATCGGTGCCCCTTTGCCTGTCGTCTTACGCAAGTATTTATCCCAAAGGTGCCATTCCGGATCATCGATGCGAATGAACACTTGGCTGGGTTTCAAACGCAGATCGGAGATCGGATGTCCCATCGCAACGCGAAACTCCGTGCGATCTATACCCATAGAAAGGAAGCAGTCCTCGAGCGTAGTGTTCTCATCGACCGCATGATGCATCGCCGACGCTGGTACGCCTGCGCGCATCGCTCGCCTTAGTAGCGTGAGAACTTCGTAGTTATGTTCTTCGCAATAAAACTTCTGGCGCATACGACCGCGAACCAAGTAGCAGTCCTTCATGCCTGGCTCGCGGTCTTCTTCGTGCTCCACAGCCGCAAATCTTGGAATGTCGCGAATGTTTGGAGACAGCCGCTCGCCATCATCGGAAAAGCGAGGAGCCGCAGCCATTTGCACTGCGTCTGCGACACGGCTGTAGCCAAATTTTGTAATCCAGTCCTCGAACGCGGCATCCCAGCCAGCGCTCAATGGCTGGTCGCTCCAAGCCTTATGCTCCCACATTCTGCGCAGTTGCTGCGCAGCCAACGACACTTCCAAATCCGAGTGCATAGTGTTCTTCCACCTGTGGATGAACGGTTCGAATCATGTGGAATTCTACGTGCCGGTGGCGTTCGCAATCCAGCTATCAGCCTGAAGCGATTGGAAGAAAAATATCTGTTCGAACGACGATCCGGGCCTTGCAATCCGGCTGTGGAAAAGAGGGATGATTCGAAAATGACGGAGCGAACGACTCGTTGAGATGCAATGGTAACCTCGGTCCCATCGCGCGACGACAAGACAACGCAGTCAGCTCGACGTCTATAAACACGTCGGTCGTTTATCTGTGATGCTGCTCGGAAGCTGAGTACCAGGGGCGATTCCGCCTATCCGCTCCAACGGCGCTCCGCTAGATTCACTCGCGCCGCTGTCGGTTGCCGCCGCCTCCCATCCGGTCAATAACCGTGGCGCGTCATCCAAAACGAGCCTGATATCCCCATGACAGATCCCCGTTATTTCCCGGCGGCCGCCGCCTGGGACAAGATCGATCCGCAGCAGGCCGGCTACGCGCCGGACAAGCTCGCTGCAGCCGTGGCATTTGCGCAGGCGAATGAAACGCCGTGGCCGCGCGGCTTTTATTACGACAACGGTCGTTATGCGCCGAATGTGGACTGGAATGAGACCGGGCCATGGAGCGCGGTGCTGGGGCCGGTGCGCGAGCGCGGCGGCTCCGCGGGCATGGTGCTGCAGAATGGCCGCGTGCTGGCGGCGTGGGGCGAGATCGCGCGGGCGGACATGACCTTCTCCATCGCCAAGAGCTATCTCGCCGTGCTGGCGGGCCTCGCGGTCGATGACGGGCTGATCGGGGATATCGACGAGCCGGTAGCCAAGCGCGTGCCCGGGCCGCTATTTGCGGATGCGCACAACGCCAAGGTCACCTGGCGGCATCTGCTGGAGCAGACCAGCGAATGGCGCGGCGAGTTGTTCGGCAAGCCGGACCAGATCGATCACAACCGTCTGGTCGCGCCGAATGCCGACAACAGCCGCAAGGGCGAGCTGCGCGAGTGGCAAACGCCGGGCAGCTTCTACGAATATAACGATGTGCGCGTGAACCTGCTGTCGCTCTGCCTGCTGAGTCTGTTCAAGCGGCCGCTGCCGGAGGTGCTGCGTGCGCGCATCATGGATCCGATCGGCGCGTCGAAGGACTGGGAGTGGGTCGGCTATGACAATTCCTTCGTCGAGATCGATGGCCAGCGGATGCAGTCGGTGCCGGGCGGCGGCCATTGGGGCGGCGGCATGTTCATCGGCGCGGAGGACCATGCGCGCTTCGGCCTGTTGATGGCGCGCGGCGGCGACTGGAATGGAAAGCGGCTGCTGTCGCAGGCCTGGGTCGACGCGATGTGGACGCAGTCGTCACAGCAGCCGAATTACGGCTTCCTGTGGTGGCTGAACCGCGGGCCGCATGCCAACAAGAATGCGCCGGACACGGCGGTCTATGCGCTTGGTGCCGGCGGCAACATGATCTGGATCGATCGCGACGCGGAGATGATCGCGGTGACGCGGTGGCTGCCCAGCGCGAAGGCGCCGGAGTTCATCCGGCAGTTGATCGCGGCGCGCATCTAGGGCGTTTTCGTTCGGACATTGAGCTTTCAAGCTTCCACCTTGGCGGTGCCGCGCAAGGGAGGCAACGCAGGCAGGGCGTTGCGGGATAGCGCATTCTTCCGCTTCCGGATGAGCCGCTGCTCGGCTTCCGCGTTGCTTTATCTCAAGCCGATTCCGGTCGTGAGATAAACGGCGATCAGGAAGGCGCAACCTGCCAGTGGCAGGGCAATCAAACGTAAAATTTGTGCTTCCGAAATCATCTGAGGCACCTATGTCGGCAGCTTCGATGGGAAGATGGCCGTTTATGCTTAATGCGCGGTAAATAGCTCTCCGGCCAGTCGTTACGCCGGCATCGAGCAGGGCCCGTATCAACCCGTCATCTTGTCCAGCAACGCCTGCGCCAGTCCCTTCCGCGCATCCGGCAACTGATCGCGGCGCGGATCTAGGACGCTCCCATTCAGAACGCAGACGTCGCCTCCCATGCAACGGATTGCACGGGGCCGCGTTGGCTTGCACAGGGAGGCACCAGCATGAATGTTCGTAAGCCAGCGGAGCGGGGCCCGGAAGGTCCGGGCGAAAAGCCGGACCCGCTCACGATTCCCGGAGATCACCCCGCTCCGGAGGATCAGTTCGGCGGCGGCGACATCTGCTCGCCGGAGGCAGAGCCTCCGACCGATGACGACAAACCGCTCGACTGATCCCCCGGCGCAATGTGCGCTTCGCGGGCTACATCGGCGGAACGACGCCGTTGGTGCCGGCGACCACGTTGCCGGTGGAGAGCGTTCCGTCATCCGCCTTCTGCGACGGCACGAACACGGTCATGCCGGGCTTCAGCTCACCTTGCGCGGCAGCCGCAAAGGTCACGACTGTCGTGTCATCCGCGACCGAGATGGTCTTTTCCTTGCCGTGAAAGGTCACAGTGATGTTGCGGCCGTCGACGTCCTTGACGGCGTTGGTGACGGTGGCGTTGGTCATGGTGCTGTTCGGCTTCAGATCCCAGGGATAGCTGCCTTCGCCGGTGCCCTTCATGCCCGCCGGGAAGATCAGGACCTCGAGAGCGCCGTCGCCGCCGCGCGATTTGGGCAGCGAGGCGATGCCGACGAAGTCGCCGGGCTTGATGTCGTTGAGCGAGGCCTTGGCGACGCCGGTGACTTTCCAGTTGTCGTTCAGCTTGATCGCCGTCGAATTGCCCTCGCGGGTTTTGACCGTCAGCTTCGCGCCGTCGACACTCTCGACCGTGCCGCGCACGCGCACCGTCTCGGCTGCGCTTGCGGCGGAAATGCTGGCTGCACTCAGAAGGGCAATGCCCAGCCCGGTGATTACAGCAGAAAACGCTCTCATATTTCGTCCTTTCACGTAACGCTCTGGCTTGGTGCCGATAGCGTTACGTTCGGGGATCGCGATGATTACGTGGGCGAGGATCACGGTGCGGTGATCGGGAACACTGGTGCGCTCTCGCAGCCTCGTTCCATGTGCCATGTGATTATCGGAACGATTTTGCCTTGCGCTGCTTGCTCAGGTCGGAGAGGTTCGAACTATGACCATCATGTCAAAGAAAGCTGCGCTGCTCATCCTGGCTGCCGTTGCTGAACTCGCGCTCGCTGACGCGGCATCTGCCCGAGGCGGTGGCAGCAGCTTCATGAACTCGCCGGGCTATCAGCGCCGGCTGCAGGAATCGCGCGGCTACGTCACAAACCAATCGGGCTCACTCGTGTCGCAGCCGGCTGCGCCTGCGCCAGTCCAGCACTCACGCAAATCGCGGCGCCGATAGCCGGTGGCGGGGAGGGCGTCAGCCCCTGGATATGAACGTAGAGTCGCGCGACGAAGGGACGGAAATACTCATCGATCATGTCGGCTGTTGGTCGTGAGCGGGGTCGCGCATGCGCCATCACGAACCGGCATGGCGCTTAGCTTCCGGTGCAGGCCCAGCGATGGTCCCTATCTCGTCCAGCAAAGCCTGCGCCAGACCCTTCTGCGCATCAGGAAGTCCGCGATTGCGCGCGGCCTGCTCAAGCGCAAAGGTCGCTTCCATGTGAATGCGGAAATGCGCGGCGTTCTGCTCGACGCCGGTGCCCTCGGGTACATCGCCGAACACCACGTCGTGGCAGCGCGCCACTGAACGTGATGTGAAGGCGCGGCAGGTCAGTGGGCGGACCTCATAGACCGTGCAGCGGTTGTCGGATCCGAGCAGCGCGCAGCGCAGGCGAAGTTTCATGACGTCGGCGGCATCGCGTGCGGCAGCCGCGGCGACTTCGAGGCGGGTGCGCAGTGCCGCCTGTTCGGCGGGCGTGAAATGCGCCGCGATATGCTGCGCCATCACCGTCGCGGTGCCGGGCGGCACCTGGACGTAAAGATGACAACAGGCCGCGCAGCCGCTGGTGCAGGCATTGCCGGGCTGGTTCGGGATGTTGTCGCGAATGGCTGCGGTGGCGGCATCCGCAATGGCGGTCGCATCGCGGGCGGCGTCGGCGATGCTGTCCGCCTGTTCGAAGGCGACGCCATAGGCCGCGCGCAGATTGCCGAAGATGCCTTCATAGCGGCCGGACAGCGAGCGCATCAGCGTGCCCACTTCCGCGATATTGTCCGACACGAAGTCGATGGCGTCCTGTGCGCTCATGCTGGGGTCCCGATCCGCTCCCGGAATACGCTGCGAATCGCGGGGGCGTCACGCGCAATCTGAAGCGGGAACCGGGCTTTACCGTTCAGGCGCGCGCTTTCGCTTTGGCCGGTTCCTTCTGCGCGGCCTTGGCCGGTTTCCCCGTCAGCGCCATGACCGCGACTGCAACCACGCGGTCGGTGATCGCCTGCACATCGTTGAGGTCGCACAGCCCGTCGGACATACGCGTCAGGCGTTCGCTGTCGCGGATGGTCTGGTGCGCCATGGCGAGCGCGAAATGCAGCGCCCAGAAGATATCCGCGGGATCCTGATCGGGCAGGGACCGGCGCATCGCGGCGGCGAAGCGCTTGAGGTGATCGACCTCGCGGTTCTTGATCTTGCGGATCGGCGGCACGGATTCGATCGAGGCGCGGATCATGAAACGCGCGGCGTCCGAGCGCTGTTTCTCGGGGCCGAGGCAACCGCGCAGCGTCGGGCCGACCAGGGCGGCGAAGATCGCATGGATGTCGGCGCGGCCGTCGCCGGCTTCCTCCGCCGCCTTCAATTCGCGCAGGCGCTCGCGATTGGTGGCGAGGCTGCGCGTCACGAACAGTTCGGCGATCAACTCGTCCTTGCTGCCGAAATGATAATTCACCGCCGCGAGATTGACGTCCGCCGCCGCCACGATGTCGCGCATGGTCACATCCGCAAAGCCGCGTTCGGCATAGAGCCGTTCGGCTGCGGTGATGATCGCCGTCCGTGTGTGGTCTGCTGCCATGCGATCGTCCTGATCAAAACGGTCCTTTTGCAACATGGCCCCATGCAAGTGGCGCGGATCGGGGTCATTGCATTTCAAACGCGTGTATGAAACTATCGTTTGAGCGTCGGGAAATGTCAATGTGCGCCTGATGGCATATTGCATCTGCTCAACGCCATCGCCCCCGCGCGGATCTGTGCCGCATCAGCAGAGACAATTTTGCTCTTGCGGTGATCCAGCGACGGGACAACAGTGCCGCCAACAATTCTAAAAAACGCGAGGATCGCCCCATGGATTTCAATATGTCGGACCGCCAGCGCGAATGGCTCGAGCGCGTGTCCTCCTTCATGACCAAGCATGTCCGCCCCGCCGTGCCGATCTATCGTCAGCAGGACGAAGCGGGCGAGCGCTGGAAGGTGATCCCGATCGTCGAGGAATTGAAGAAGAAGGCGAAGGCCGAAGGCCTGTGGAACATGTTCATGCCGCCGTCGTCGCATGAAGACGACGAATTCCACGGCGCGGGACTGAGCAATCTGGAATATGCGCTGCTCGCCGAACAGATGGGCCATATCGGCTGGGCCTCGGAAGTGTTCAACTGCTCGGCGCCTGACACCGGCAATATGGAAGTGTTCATGCGCTACGGCTCGAAAGAGCATAAGCAGAAGTGGCTGAAGCCGCTGATGAACGGCGAGATACGCTCCGCCTTCCTGATGACCGAGCCGGATGTCGCATCGTCGGACGCGACCAATATCGAGACCTCGATCAAGCGTGACGGCGACGAATACGTCATCAACGGCACCAAGTGGTGGTCGTCGGGCATGGGCGATCCGCGCTGCGCCGTCATGATCGTGATGGGCAAGACCGATCCGAGCGCGGCGAAGCACCAGCAGCAGTCGCAGATCCTGGTGCCGCGCGATGCCAAGGGTGTGACGATCGAGAAGATGCTGCCGGTGTTCGGCTTCGACGATGCACCGCATGGCCATGCGCGGGTGAAGCTGGACAATGTCCGCGTTCCCGCCAGCAACATCCTGCTCGGCGAAGGCCGCGGCTTCGAGATCGCGCAGGGCCGTCTCGGTCCGGGCCGCATCCATCATTGCATGCGCACCATCGGCAAGGCCGAGGAAGCGCTGGAGAAGATGGTGCGCCGGCTGTCGTCGCGCACCGCCTTCGGCAAGAAGATCATCGAATATTCGATCTGGGAGCAGCGCATCGCTGAAGCCCGTACCGATATCGAGATGAACCGTCTGCTCTGCCTCAAGGCCGCCGACATGATGGACAAGGTCGGCAACAAGACCGCCCAGCTCGAAATCGCGATGATCAAGGTCTCCGGCCCGAACATGGCGCTGAAGATCATCGACAACGCGATCCAGGCCTACGGCGCCGCCGGCGTGTCCGACGATGCGGGTCTCGCCCGTGACTATGCGTCGATGCGCACCATGCGTCTCGCCGACGGTCCGGACGAGGTGCACAACCGTGCCATTGCGCGGCTCGAACTGCGCAAGTATGCCAATGAGGCAAAGCACTAAGAAACGCTAAGCGGAGACTGACGTGACCGATGGTGTGAAGCGCGACGACGAGTATAACGGCACGAGGCCAGTGGAGGAGCGGCATCGCTTCGACGAGATGAGCCTCGAAGCCTGGATGCGCGAGCATGTGGAAGGCTATGAAGGGCCGCTGACCGTCCTGCAGTTCAAGGGCGGCCAGTCCAACCCGACCTATCGGCTGAATACGCCGAAGCAATCCTACGTGATGCGGCGCAAGCCGTTCGGCAAGCTTCTGCCATCGGCGCACGCCGTCGATCGCGAATACAAGGTGATCGCGGCATTGGGCAAGCAGGGCTTCCCGGTCGCCAAGGCCTATGCGCTCTGCACCGATGACAATGTCATCGGTTCGGCGTTCTACATCATGTCGATGGAAGACGGCCGGATCTTCTGGGATCCGGCGCTGCCGACGGTGCCGAAGGAAGATCGCCGCGCGATCTTCACGGCGAAGATCGAGACGCTGGCGCAACTGCACAGTTACGATCCCGAGAAAATAGGGCTGGGCGATTTCGGCCGTCCCGGCAATTACTTTTCCCGCCAGGTCGATCGCTGGACCAAGCAGTATCGCGCCTCCGAGACGCAGCTGATTCCGGAAATGGAGCGGCTGATCGAATGGCTGCCGACCTCCGTTCCGGAGCAGGAGCGGGTGTCGGTGGTGCATGGCGACTATCGCATCGACAACATGGTGTTCCATACGACGCAGCCGAAGGTGCAGGCGGTGCTCGACTGGGAGCTGTCGACATTGGGCGATCCGATGGCCGACTTCACCTATCTTTTGATGCAGTGGATCATGCCGGGCCTCGACGGGCTCGACTTCAAGGCACTCAACATCCCGACCATGGATGAAGCCGCCAAGATCTATTGCGACAAGGCCGGCCGCAAGAGCGTGCCCGATCTCAACTGGTACTATTGCTACAACCTGTTCCGGCTCACCGGCATTCTGCAGGGTATTGCCGGCCGCGTGCGCGACGGCACCGCGTCATCAGCCAAGGCGATGGAGTCTGCCAAGCGCACCGTGCCGCTGGCGCAGGCGTCGTGGAAATACGCACAGCTCGCGGGCGCGAAATAAACGATTGAAGAGGCGCGACCGACTGGGGATCGCGCCTCTTTCATGATCGCTTCAGCTTTGTGATCGCTTTCAAGACGCCCCGCCAAGAAGGGCCGGCCGCTGGGAATTGCTGCCGCGACGATCGACCTGGAAACGCACGTGGCGCTCTCTCCCAATCTTCACGGCAGCCTGTTGATGGCCGCCGCCATGGCCAGCTTCAGCGTCACCGACGCGATGTCCAAATTCCTGCTGGCGCAGATGAATTTCGGGCAACTGGTGCTGCTACGCGGCATCGTTGCAAGCCTGCTGATTGCCGCACTGGCCGCGCGTCGCGGAGCGCTACGGTCGCTGCGTGTGCTGTTCGCGGCGCCCGTGGCGTTGCGCATCATAGGCGAGGTCGGCGGCACTGTTCTGTTTCTGCAAGCCATCACGCATCTGCCGCTGGCCAATGTGGCGGCGATCATTCTGTCGCAGCCGCTCGCGATCACGCTCGGAGCGGTGCTGATCCTCGGCGAGCGGGTCGGCTGGCGTCGCTGGCTGGCGATCACCGTGGGCTTTGCCGGCGTGCTGATCATCGTGCGGCCCGGTGCGGCGGGCTTCAACCAGTTCACCTTGCTGGCGCTCGGTGCAGTCGCGTTCTATGCGCTACGCGATCTCGCGACCAAGAAAATTCCGGCGGACATTCCTGCGCTCTTCGTGACGCTGCTGACGACCGTCGTGATGACGCTGGTCGGAGGCGGGCTGATGGTCCCGCTTGGCGGCTGGGTTGAGCCGTCGGCTTCAGCGCTCCTGCTGCTGGCAGTGGCCGCGGTGCTGGTGCTGATCGGCTATCAATGCGTGATCATGGCGCTGCGCGTCGGCGACATCTCGGCGGTGGCGCCGTTTCGCTACACGCAACTGCTCTGGGCCATGCTGCTCGGCTATCTGATGTTCGGCGACAGGCCCGACGGCGCCATGATCTTCGGCGCGTCGGTCATCGTGGCGTCCGGCCTGTACGCCTTCCAGCGCGAGCGCATCCACAATCGCGAACTGCTGCTGGCCGCCAAGGCGTCCAGCGTGCCGGTGGACCGGTTGTGATGGCGAAGGCGCAACACATGGCCCTATCTCCCAATCTTCGCGGCAGCGTGCTGATGGCTGTAGCCATGGCCGGCTTCAGCCTGAATGACGCCGTCACGAAATTTCTCACCGCGCAGATGAATTTCGGCCAGGTGATGCTGGTGCGCGGCATCATCGCCGGCGTTTTGGTGTTCGGGCTTGCCTATTATCAGCGGGCGCTCCGGCCCGTGAGCATCCTGTTCAGGCTGCCGGTGGCGCTGCGGGTGTTCGGTGAGATCGGCGGCACGGTCACGTTCCTTGCATCCATCACTTATCTGCCGCTCGCCAATACGTCGGCCATCTTCCAGTCGCTGCCGCTGGCGATCACGCTCGGCGCGGCATTGATTTTCGGCGAGCCGGTGGGATGGCGGCGCTGGCTCGCGATCCTCGCCGGCTTCATCGGCGTGCTGATCGTGGTGCGGCCTGGTGTGGAGGGCTTCAACCAGTTCGCGCTGCTGGCGCTGATCTCGGTGGGCTTCTGCACGATCCGCGACCTCGCCACCAGCCGGATTCCGAAAGAGATCCCGTCGCTGTTCGTGACGCTGCTGACCACCTGCGTCGTTGCCATCGTCGGCGGTGCGATCATGGTGCCGCTCGGCGGCTGGACACCGCCATCGAACGGCGCGTTGGCGCTGTTATTGCTCGCCGCTGTGCTGGTGCTGATTGGATATCAGTGTGTGATCCTGGCGCTGCGCGCCGGCGATATCTCCGCTGTTGCGCCGTTCCGGTACTCGCAACTGCTGTGGGCCATGTTGCTTGGCTACCTCGTGTTCGGCGATGTGCCGGACGGCCCGATGGTTCTCGGCGCGTCGGTGATCGTGCTGTCCGGTCTTTATGCGTTCCATCGCGAGCGTGTTCGCAACCGGTTGCCGGCGGCCAGCGCGCCGAGCATGCCGCCGGATGGGTTGTAGGCTTGGCGCCGGGCCATCAGTCCGGCGCGCAGTGAATGGCAGGGACGCGTGAACCATCTGGCTCGCGCGTCCGTCTTCGTGCACATGAAGCGCAATCATTTGGCCTGAGTCTTGCTCTGTTCGGAGCCTGTCTGCTCCGACCGTAACTCACCCAGGATTATCTTGCCTCTCTCTCCCAATCTGCGCGGCAGCCTGCTGATGGCTGTCTCCATGGCAACCTTCAGCGTCAACGACGCCATTGCCAAATTTCTGACCGTGCAGATGCATTTCAGCCAGGTGATGATGCTGCGCGGGCTGTTCGCCAGCGTCATGATCGGTGCGCTGGCGGTGCATCAGGGCGCGCTACGGCCGCTGCAGCTGCTGTTCGTGCCGTCAGTGGCGCTGCGTATCTCCGGGGAGATCGGCGGCTCGGCGCTGTTCCTGGTCGCGGTCAGCGCGCTGCCGCTCGCCAATGTGACCGCCATCGTTCAATCGCTGCCGCTGGTGATGACCTGCGGCGCCGTGCTGATCCTGGGCGAGCCGGTGGGGTGGCGCCGATGGCTGGCGATTGCTGCGGGCTTCATTGGCGTGCTGATCATTGTGCGGCCGGGCGCCGAGGGGTTCAGCCAGTTCACTTTGGTGGCACTGCTATCGGTGTTGTTCTACGCCACGCGCGATCTCGTCACCAAACGCATCCCGGCCGAAATTCCCACGTTGTTCGTCACCTTTCTCACCGCCGTTGCGGTGACGCTGGCAGGGGCAGTGTTCACTCTGCTGCACGGGGACTGGACTGCGCTATCGTTTCATTCGCTCGCTTTGCTGGCGCTGGCGGCGGTGATGACGCTGATCGGATTCCAGTGCGTCATCCTCGCGCTGCGCGTCGGCGATGTCTCGTCGGTCGCGCCGATGCGTTATTCGCAGATGCTCTACGCGATGCTGCTGGGCTATCTGGTCTTCGGTGATGTGCCCGACGCCATGATGGTGCTCGGCGCAAGCGTGATCGTGTTGTCCGGCATCTACACATTCCACCGCGAGCGCGTGCGCGACCGTTTGCTGGCGACGAATTCATCGAACGCTCCGCCTGACGGATTGTAACGGTCTGCGTTATTTCTTGACTGCCATCCGATACGCAGCGATGGCATGGCGCCGCAATCATAGGTAGCGTTCTATGGGGACGCATTGAGCGCGGCGGTGGGGAAATGCAAACGCATGCGATGGCCGAGACCGATCCGGCTGACGAGACGTCGTTGCGCTATATGGGCTGGCGGATTGTTGCCGCCCTGTTTCTGGTCCAGATCTCGATCTTCGGTTTCGGCCTGTACGGGCAGGGCATCTATGTCGCCGAACTTCGCCGCCTCAACGATTGGCCGACCGGGCTAATCGCAACGGGAAGTACGCTCTGTCTCGTACTGGGCTCCCTGCTATCGATGTTCGTCAGCGATCTGTTGCGCTGGATCGGGCCGCGCAGCCTGGTCCTTGCGGGCGTCGCCGCGCTTGCGACAGGTCTTGTATTACTGGCTTCGGCGGACTCCCTGCTGCATCTCTATGCGGGCTTTGTCGTGCTCGCGCTGGCCTGGGTCGGCCTCGGGACGATCACCGCTGCGGCGATCGTCGGTGCGTGGTTCGACCGCAAGCGCGGCCTGGCGATCAGTCTCACATTCACCGGGGCGACGTTCAGTGGCATCTTGTTGATGCCCGGCCTGGTCCTGCTGGTCGAAGCCACTGGATTTCGTCACGCGCTGGATATCGCCGCCGCCATGTTGGCCATTGTGTTCGTGCCGGTCGTGGCAATCATGGTTCGATTCCCGCGCGCAGGGGAACGGCGGATTGCCGAAGCTGTACATGCGGCTCCGCCATTGTCACGTGCAGACCTCCTGCGCGATCCCGGCTTCTGGAGCTTGACCGCACCATTCGCATTCGCAATCCTGGTGCAGGTTGCGTTCATCGTGCATCAGATATCGATCCTGACGCCGGTAATCGGATTTCAGTCGGCGGGCGGCGCGGTCTCGCTCACAACCGCCATGTCGCTGGTCGGGCGCATTACGCTTGGTCTCGTTGCCGACCGCGTCGACCCACGCCGCGTTGCCGCGGTATCGATCCTCAGCCAGGCTGCGGCACTGAGCGTATTGGGGTTATCGACCAGCACGACCGGGCTATTCCTTGCCTGCGCGGTGTTCAGCTTTTCCATGGGCAATCTGATCACGCTGCCGGCGCTGATCGTTCAGCGCGAATTCCCGTCGAACGCGTTCAGCGTGGTGCTCGGGCTGTCCATCGGGATTGCCGGCGTGATCAATGCCTGTGGGCCGGCAACCATGGGGCTTCTGCGAGACCTTACGGGCGGCTACGCGACACCGATTTTCATCGGCGTCGCCATTCAGGTGGCCTCGGCGCTTGCCGTATTGGCCGCACCGCGAGGAGGCCATGCAGCAGTTGTTCTGGATCGCAGGATGAGTTGAGCGAAGCCAAACCCATCCCGCGTTCCGTCTTAGATTGGTTTGCCCGCGTAAGGCATCGACGCCGTGAGGCCGCCGTCCACCGGGATCGCCTGGCCATTCACATAGGACGCTTCGTCGCTCGCCAGAAACAATCCCATCGCCGCGAGCTCGTGCGGCTGGCCGGCGCGCTTCAGCGGATTGAGCTGGCCGATCTTGCCCTGTGTGCCGCGCTCCTTGGCATTGTCGAAGATCGGCTTGGTCATGCCGGTCTCGATCAGGCCGGGGCATACGGCATTGATGCGCACGCCAGTGCCCGACAGCGAATAGGCCGTCGTCTGCACCAGGCTGATGACGCCGGCTTTACTGGACGCATAGGGATGGCCGGAGGCGCCGGACTTCAGGCCGGCGACCGAAGCGGTGAGGACGATGGAGCCGTGGCCCTGTTTCACCATATGCGGCATGGAATGTTTGATTGCGAGAAACGGTCCGATCAGATTGATGCGCAGGATCTCCTGCCATTGCTCGACGGTCTGTTCGAGCAGCGGCACGAGGCCGCCCGACACGCCGGCATTGGCCCAGATCGCGTCGAGCTTGCCATATTTGGACAGTGCCTTTTCGACATAGGCTTTCACATCGCTCTCGGAACCCGCGTCGGCGGTGATCGCTTCAATGGTGCCGCCGGCATCGCTCACAAGTTTGGCTGTCTCATGTACGCTCTCGCTGCGGTCGACGATGACGAGCTTCGCGCCTTCCAGCGAGAACAATTGCGCTGCGGCGCGGCCGATGCCGCTGCCTGCGCCGGTGATGATGACGGATTTGCCTGCGAGGCGGCCCATAACTCTCTCCCTGTATGTTTTTTGTGCGGCGTGCCGCCATATGGAATTCAATGATGCGTGCCAAGCTGCGAAGATGCTTGAGGCGCTTCGCGCTCTGACGTAGGACGGATGAAACAGTATTGAAGGGTGGTCACGATGTCCAACGCCGAGAAACCGTTCGTGGCGCAGCATACAGTCCCTCAAGGCGTGACGGCGACGCGGTGGTGGTGGGTGCGACACGCCCCGGTGCGGAGTGACGGCGGCAACATCTATGGCCAGAAGGACATGGACTGCGACTGCAGCGACCGCGTGGTGTTCGATGCGGTCGGCAAGATCCTGCCGCGCAATGCCGTCTGGGTCGCCAGCAATCTCAAGCGCACACATCAGACGGCGAGTGCGATCTGGGCCGCGGGATTTCCGAAGCCCGACGCGATGCCGCATGAAGCGGATTTCGCCGAACAGCATCTCGGCGACTGGCAGGGCATGAACCGCGCCGCGTTCTTCGCCAGCCGTCCCATCAATGTCGGCAGCTACTGGTTCGCGCCGATCGACGAGCCATCGCCGAATGGCGAAAGCTTCATGGATCTCTACAACCGCGTCCGCCGCGGCATCGAGCGCATCAATGTCGAGCACGCCGGCAAGGATATTATTGCAGTGGCGCATGGCGGCACGATCAAGGCGGCCATCGGTCTTGCGCTCAACGATCAGCCGGATCGCGGTCTTGCTTTCACCATCGACAACTGCTCGGTCACGCGGCTCGATCATCTCGCCAGCCACGGCCACAGTGGCTGGCGCATTCCGATGGTCAACCAGCAGCCCTGGATCGCCGATCCGTCGCATGCGGCGATGCATCAGCCGGCGGGGCCGGAAGTAACGCCGACGAAACTGGCTTAGTCATAGCCGTCATTGCGAGGAGCCTCTTGGCGACGAAGCAATCCAGTTCTTTTCGTCAACAAGAAGGACTGGATTGCTTCGTCGCTTCGCTCCTCGCAATGACGGAGGAAAACTCAAACAGAAAAAATAGGGTGAAACACACATGAACCTGTTCGACATGACCGGAAAAGTTGCCGTCATTACCGGCTCGACGCGTGGCATCGGCCGCGCCATTGCCGAGCGCATGGCCGAGCACGGCGCCAAGGTGGTGATCTCGTCGCGCAAGCAGGATGTCTGCGACGAGGTGGCGAAGGAGATCAACGCGCAGTTCGGCGCGGGGACGGCGGTGGCCATCGCCGCGAACATCTCCAGCAAGGAGAACCTGCAGAACCTCGCCGACGAGAGCAAGAAGGCGTTCGGCAAGATCGACGTGCTGGTGTGTAACGCTGCGTCGAATCCGTATTACGGGCCGCTGGCCGGCATTTCCGACGATCAGTTCCGCAAGATTCTCGACAACAACATCGTCGCCAACAACTGGCTGACCAGCATGGTCGTGCCGGACATGATCGAACGCAAGGATGGCTCGGTGATCATCGTGTCGTCGATCGGCGGGTTGAAAGGCTCGACGATCCTGGGTGCCTATGCGATCTCGAAAGCGGCTGACATGCAGCTCGCGCGCAATCTCGCCTGCGAATACGGCAAGTTCAATGTCCGCGTGAACTGCATCGCGCCCGGCCTCATCAAGACCGACTTTGCCAAGGCGCTGTGGGACAATCCGGAGAACCTCAAGGCCTCCACCGCACGCTCGCCGCTGCTGCGCATCGGCATCCCCGATGAAATCGCGGGCGCCGCGGTGTTCCTCGGATCAGCAGCCGGGAATTTCATGACCGGCCAGACCATGGTGATCGACGGCGGGGCTACGATTAGTTGACGAACGACGCTTCACGACCTCGACGCAGGACCGACTGGGCGCGTTAGCGGCGCCCAGTCGAATGGGTCTCACGATTAGTTGCGTTGTGGCGTTTAGGTGATGAAAATATAGATACAATCTAAGGTAGATTTTGCGTAGGCGCTGGGTAATACTCTGATCATTGTTGATCACCAATCGGAGTATTGAACATGCAGCGCGTGATAGACGTCGCATCGATCGACGTCGTCGTTTTGAAGTCGCTTCCTCCCGCCATCCTTGTCGTTGCCCACGGCCATGTTTCGACCACCGGGTGGACGGGACCGGAATTGTCTCCGTGGTTCTATATTCGTGTGCCGGATGACGGCATCCAGGATTTTGATTTTATCGCCCAGGAGCCGAAAGGCATTGTTGGCGATGTCGTGCTGCCGATTGTTGCGGAACTCACGATCCATCGCGATCTGGCGAATTACTGGGGCGAGGGTAATCCGCTCAAGGGCGTACGCGTCCATGCCCAGAAAAACACCATCGAGTATTCTGTCGAGCCGCCGCATGTGATCAAGGAATCACTGGCGCCGATCAGCGGCGGTGTGAAGGCTCTGCTGGGCGATCCGGGCGCGCTGACGCTTGAAGCGCCGAAGATCCCCGACGACGTGAAAGCGCTGCTGATCGGGAGGGCGCTGCGTGTCTACAAAACCGGCGATATGTTAACGATGGACTGGCAGCCAAACCGCTTCAACATCGAACGCGCGCCCGCAGACGGTCGCATCGTCGGCATCTGGTTCGGATGAGAAGGTTATCGGTAACAAGAGCGTGCGCGGGGGTGGCTGTGTTTCCGGGATCTGCAGCCGGGAATGTCATGACCGGCCAGACCATGGTGATCGACCGCGGCGCGACGGTTAGTTGATTTCAAACTCGTCGTTCCGGGGCGAGGACGTCGCCGAAGGCGGCGGCCGCGAACCCGGAGCCTCGACGTGGGAGTCTCCGTCGGTGTCAGGCCATTTCGAGATTCCGGGTTCGCGTCCGGCTTGCGCCGGCCGCGCCCCGGAATGACGAGTTTTTCTTGCTTACTCCACCGCCGCGTAGACGAGACTCCGGATCAGCGTGCGGAAATACTCCCGCTGCCCCGGCCCCTGCGACATGAACACCGCGAAGAGTTCTTCCTGCGGATCGATCCAGAAGAACGTGCCGGCGACGCCGCTCCAGAAGAACTGGCCCTTCGATCCCGCATAGGGCGCGTGACCATCGTCCGTGCGCACGGCGAAGCCGAGGCCGAAGCTGTGGCCGGGCGGCACGAGATGTGTCTCTAGCTTCACGTTGGGGTTGAGGTGATTGGACGCCATCAGGTGCAGTGTGCGGCTGCCGATCACGCGGTTGCCGTCCAGCGTGCCGCCGTTCAGCAGCATCTGGCAGAAGCGCGCATAGTCCATGGTCTTTGATACCAGTCCGCCGCCGCCGGATTCCATCTTCGGAATTTCGAGCGGATCGAACAGCGCGACTTTCTCGCCGGTCCAGGGATCGGTGGGGAAGGGCTGCGCGATACGGTCCTTGTTCGTGCTTGCTGTGTGGAAGCCGGTCTCCGCCATCTGCAGCGGTGCAAGAATATTCTCGGTGAGATAGTTGCCCAGCGACTTCCCGGACACGACTTCGATGACGCGGCCGAGAATGTCCGTGGAGCGGCTGTAATTCCATTCACTGCCGGGCTGGCAGATCAGCGGCAGGCCGGCGACGATCTTGGCGTGCTCCTCATTGGTGATATTGCGATTGCGCAGGTTCGACTTCTGGTACATCCGCTGCACCATGCCGTTGCCGGTGATCTCATAGGAGATGCCCGACGTGTGCCGCAGCAGGTCCTGGATCGTGATCGGGCGCAGCGGCAGCGCCAGTTCGAGCGCGCCGTTGCGCTCGACGCCGACCTTGGTCTCGGCGAATGCGGGGATGTATTTCGCCAGCGGGTCGTTCAGCAGGATATGGCCGTTCTCGACCAGCTGCATGATGCCCAGCGACACGATCGGCTTGGTCATCGAGAATATGCGAAACAGGCTGTCGCGCGTCATGGCCGCGGAGCCATCCGGGGTCTGCTTGCCGAAGGCCTCGAAATAGCCGATCTGGCCGCGGCGGGAGACCAGCATGGTGACGCCCGGCGTGGTGCCCTTGTCGATCTCGCGCTTGAACGCGTCCGACATGATTTGAAGACGGTTTGATGACAATCCCAGCGTTTCCGGCCGGGCCTGCGGCAGCTCGGGGGTCTCGAGGGAAATGGCGTGTTTTGCGGCAGTTTGGGCGTTCATGGGGGCTCCCGATAGTGCTTTGATTGATCTTGTCATTTGCCGGCTTACATAGGGGGCTCGCCGGCATGGTTGGACGAGCTTGGCCCAGAAGTTCGGGCTTGAACAGGGCCGTTTTCCCTTGTAACCAGCCGCCGGTTTGGTGCTGCGCACGGGCGTGGCTTAACAGGTGGATCTATGGCCAAAGCAAAATTTGAACGTAACAAGCCGCACTGCAATATTGGTACGATCGGTCACGTTGACCACGGCAAGACGTCGCTGACGGCGGCGATCACGAAGGTGCTGGCAGAGACGGGCGGTGCCACGTTCACCGCTTACGACCAGATCGACAAGGCGCCGGAAGAGAAGGCCCGTGGCATTACCATTTCGACGGCGCACGTCGAATACGAGACCGCCAACCGCCACTACGCCCACGTCGACTGCCCCGGCCACGCCGACTATGTGAAGAACATGATCACCGGCGCCGCGCAGATGGACGGTGGCATCCTGGTCGTGTCGGCCGCTGACGGCCCGATGCCGCAGACCCGCGAGCACATCCTGCTCGCCCGCCAGGTCGGCGTTCCCGCGCTGGTCGTGTTCCTGAACAAGTGCGACATGGTCGACGATCCGGAGCTGCTCGAGCTCGTGGAAATGGAAGTCCGTGAATTGCTCTCGAAGTACGACTTCCCGGGCGACGACATTCCGATCATCAAGGGTTCGGCGCTGGCCGCTCTCGAAAACTCGGACCAGAAGCTCGGCCACGACGCCATTCTCGAACTGATGAAGAACGTCGACAGCTACATCCCGCAGCCGGAGCGTCCGGTTGACCAGCCGTTCCTGATGCCGGTGGAAGACGTGTTCTCGATCTCGGGCCGCGGTACGGTCGTGACCGGCCGCGTCGAGCGCGGCATCGTCAAGGTCGGCGAGGAAATCGAAATCGTCGGCATCCGCGCCACGCAGAAGACGATCTGCACCGGCGTCGAAATGTTCCGCAAGCTGCTCGATCAGGGCCAGGCCGGCGACAACATCGGCGCGCTGCTGCGCGGCACCAAGCGTGAAGACGTCGAGCGCGGCCAGGTGCTGTGCAAGCCGGGTTCGGTGAAGCCGCACACCAAGTTCAAGGCCGAGGCTTACATCCTCACCAAGGAAGAGGGTGGCCGTCACACGCCGTTCTTCACCAACTACCGTCCGCAGTTCTACTTCCGCACCACCGACGTGACCGGTGTGGTGCATCTGCCGGAAGGCACCGAAATGGTGATGCCGGGCGACAACATCGCCATGGAAGTGCACCTGATCGTGCCGATCGCGATGGAAGAGAAGCTGCGCTTCGCCATCCGTGAAGGCGGCCGCACCGTCGGTGCAGGCGTCGTCGCTAGCATCATCGAGTAATCGACAAAAACGGCGGGCAGGGGATTTGTCCCTTGCCCGCCGTTTTGATTCCCGGCCTTGGTTTCGCCTCTTGCAAATCAGGCGTCGCCTATGCTTCAAACAGCGCGGAAATGACGGTGCGCCGTTTTCCTGTAGGGGTGTAGCTCAGTTGGTAGAGTACCGGTCTCCAAAACCGGTTGTCGTAGGTTCGAGCCCTACCGCCCCTGCCATTTTAAGCCTTTGAAATATCGATATATTTTAGCCTAAGCGCGCTTTTCAGGCGGGTCTCCGACTGCCGCTCAGCTGAACTGCCGCTTTTGCGGCGCTGCCACCACGCGGTCGCGGCCGGTATCCTTGGCTCTGTAGAGCGCAAGGTCGGCGCGCGCCAAAATGTCTTCCGGCGTATCGTTGGGCCTGATGGCGCTGATCCCGGCGGATATCGTCAGAGTCAAATCCTGCGCAATCGCTGACCAGTTCAGTTCCGTGATCAGGCCGCGCAATCGATCGAGCGTCTGGATCGCAAGATCAATGTCGGTGTCCGGCAGGATCAGCAGAAACTCTTCGCCGCCCTGACGGCCGAACCTGTCGATGGTGCGGATATTGGCGAAGACCGAGATGGCGAAGGCGCGCAGCACTTCATCGCCCACCGGATGTCCGAAGTGATCATTGATCTTCTTGAAGTGATCGAGGTCGATGATCGCGATGCAGCAGGTTGTGGCGTTGCGCTGGGCCTTGGCGATCTCGTCGTTCAGGCACTTCATGATGTAGCGCCGGTTCAATGCGCCGGTGAGTTCGTCAAGTTGCGCCAGTTCCTCGATCCGCGCATTGGCGGCCGCGAGGTCATTGCTGCGGCGATACAGCAGTTCGCGCATCGAGCTGCCGTAGAGGCCGGCGCTGGCACAGCGGCCAAGCGCGCTGACGAAACAGGCCAGCGCCAGAGCGCGCTCGGTCGCGGTGGCCATGGGAATGCCGATCGGCTTGTCGGTCATCAGGAAAAGTAGTGCGAGGCCCAGCGTTGCAGTCGACCAGACGATGCCGGTCTGGCGCGCGCTCATGCGGAGTGCGGCGAAGCCGAGCACGACGAAAATGATGGAGATGAAGTAGAAGCCGATCTGCGGCACGAGATAGATCGCGCCGATCTGGACGATGATGCTGACGATGGAGAGAGGGACCGTGAGGTACGGGTCCTTGAAACGGTCGTTGACCTGGATCTCCGAGAGATAGGCAGCAATGCCGACCACAGCGAGCCTGATGGCCAGATACACGACCCCCGTCGCCACGGTGGTCACGCCGATCACGGCGTAGAGCAGCAGGATCGCAGCATCGATCAGATAGCTCGACGCCTGCGCGATATAGGCGGTTCGCCGCCGTGCGATCCGCAATGCCGAATCCTTGCGGAGGTCCCTCGTGGAGGCGTCGGTTCCCTCGGACAGGGTGGTGATGCTGGTCATTCGCTGATGCCCGTCGCATTGCCGATCAAACAAGCAATCTGCCGATCAAAACATTTAGGTCTGCTAATACATCCACTTACTGGAGTACCTGGGTAGCTTCTCGCGTTTTAGTCTGGCCGCGGGGTTAATGGAATCTGACGATCTGCGGGGCAATTTGCGCAATAGGCTGATGGCCATGTCCGACATCGGCTTTGCAAATCATGCGCGATTGTGCTGCTCCCCGCGTTTCCGTTGCGCTGCGTCCCTGCGGCGTGCGGTCGCGGCGATGAACCTGGCTTGCCGCGCGCGCGACACACCGTTGGGAATTCAGCCGGAAGTCGAGAATGAAATTACTTGTGACGTTCGTCGTGGGGGCCACGACGTTACTGGTGTCGTCCTTTGGACATTTGTCATTGAGTCATGGCGCTCATGCCGCCGATCTGCTCTGGCAGGTGGAAAGTCCATTTCGCTTCTTCAAGAATGCCGCGTCCTTCGCGATGTATGAGCGCGGCTATCCCGCTGCGCGCAACGAGATGGTGCTGCCGCCCGCCGATGTGGTGTGGCGCACCGAGCGGCGGCTGAACGATCCCGATTGCCGCGACATGACCAGCCCGACCAGTTGCGCCGACACCGCGCGGGCGCGCTACGATCGCTCGCGTCTCGGCTGGGCGTCGCAGACCGTCGACGCCGTCTGCTACGACAGCCGGCAGGGCCGCTATCTCGCGAGTTGCGACCGGCGTTATTCGTGGGGCACGGCCAAGGAAGATTACGTGCTGCCGGATGCGCATACGGTGCTGATCCGGCTGTCGCCCGAGCGCATTGCCGAAGCCGGCGCGTATGATTGCGTCTGGAGCTGGACGCCGCGGCGGCGGGGCAGCAGGACCGAGACCACAACGCAGTCCTGCGCGACGCCGCTCAAGATCACGCGCCTGCCTTATGCCGTCGATCGCAGCCTGTCCGGTGCATCGGTCCAGGTCAGATTGCCCGACGGTCGTACGTTGAACGACCCGCAGGTCGTGGTCGAGGATCTCTTCATCGTGGCGCTCGGCGATTCCTTTGCCTCAGGCGAAAGCAATCCGGACGTTCCGGTGACATTCAGCGCCGTCCGCGAGATGGTCTACGATCCAACCCTGATGCGCGAGGAGATGGCGACACGCAGCACCGCCAAGTCGCTGCAGAAACTGACCCCCGCTGCACGGGTGGGAAGTTTCGACTACAAAAACCTGCCGCGGCGCAAGCTCGCCGACGAGGAGCAGGAGCTTTATTTCCCGCTCGCATCGGCGCAGTTCGACAAGGCGTTCAATGCCGCCAATCCGCGCTGGCTCAGCCCCGATTGCCACCGCTCGCAATACGGCTATCCGTTTCGCGTCGGGCTCCAACTCAGTTTGGAAAATCCGCACCGGTCGATCACGCTGGTCAGCCTGGCCTGTACCGGCTCCGAGGTGACCGAAGGTCTGTTCCTCGAGAAGAAGGCGCGTGAGGGCGCGGGCAACGCGATGGTGCGTTCGCAGCTCGATCAACTCGCCGATCTGATCTGCAAAAGCCCCGCGGGCCGCACGCAGCGTGCGACCTACAATCTGCCGACCTATGCCAGCGGCAGCGTGCAGGTCGCCAATATGCCGGTGACAAAATCCTGGTGTGCGCCGAATGAGCGCAAGCGGCCGATCGACACACTGCTGCTGTCGATTGGCGGCAACGATGTCGGCTTCTCGCCGCTGATGGTCTATGCGATGACCGAATCCGCCGGCGATCTCGCGCCGATCGCGAACCTGCTCGGCAAGCAGATCCGGTTCTCGCCGCAGGTTTCGCGCGCTTATATGGAGCAGCTCGACGAGCGCATGGTGGCGCTCCGCGATGCCTTGCGCGACGGCTTTGGCGTGGCGCCCGCGAAAGTGTTGCAGACGGCTTACGAGCCGATCCAGTTCGACGAGACAGGAGCCTTGTGCGGCGCGCAGCCGACGCTCGGCCTCGACGTCCACAAGAAGCTGGTGCTGTCGCGCGAACGGCTGGCCGAGACGGTCAACTTTCTGAACGATTTCTTCGCCCGGACCGCCTGCATCACCAACGGGCGGGGCGGGGGCTGCCCGGCGCTGGCCACCGGCGCTGGAACCGGCTTCCAGCTTATCACCGATCACCAGAGCGAATTCGCCAAACGCGGGCTCTGTGCGCGCGATCCGAAGCGGCCGCAGGCGGACGGTGAGGCGATGGCGATGCCGCGGCGCTGGATCGGCAAGGAGGACTTCACGCCGTATTCCCCGGCGGCCTATCTGCCCTATGCGTCTCGCTGGCGCCTGTTCCGGACCCCGAATGACGCGTTTCTGACCGCAAACGTCCATTCGCCGGGCTTTACCCAGTTCGACATCCTGCAGCCGGTCTATGCGGCCATGTATAGCGGCGCGGTGCACCCGACCGCAGAGGGCCACGCCATCGTCGCCGATCATGTCGTCCGGCACGTCCGTGCGGCGGTCGGCAAACCGTCGCCGGGGGTGGGCGGACGTTGATCCAGGTGGTATCCGGTGGCGGGACGGGTTCCCGCCGGTCCGGCCCGGATACCTTGACCTTTGGTCCGGTCCGAAGTAGGAAGCTGCACTCGCTGTCGGCCCGGTGACCGGATATCCGACGCGGCAAATCCCCGAACGAACGAGCCCGCTTGGCGGCTCATCCTTGAATAAAGGGTTGGGCGCAAGAGGGCTGTTCGGATTCTGAAACCAATTCAATCGTCTCACGACGGATGCGGATCACATAACGATGGCGTTCAGCCCGTTCAAATTCCTGCAGGAAGTGCGCACCGAGACCAACAAGGTCACGTGGCCCTCGCGACGCGAGACGACCATCACGACCATCATGGTTTTCGTCATGGTGGCGCTGTCGTCGATCTTCTTTTTTGCGGCGGATCAGGTCATCCGCTACCTCGTCGCCTTTTTGCTCACGATGCACTGACGGAACAGAATTATGAGCATGCGCTGGTACATCGTTCACGCCTATTCGAATTTCGAAAAGAAGGTGATGGAGTCGATCAAGGAACAGGCCAAGCAGCGTGGCCTGGAAGACCTGTTCGAACAGATTCTGGTTCCGGTCGAGAAGGTCACCGAAATACGTCGCGGTCGCAAGATGGACGCCGAGCGCAAGTTCTTCCCGGGCTACGTGCTGGTGAAGATGCAGCTCACCGACGAAGCGTTTCATCTGATCAAGAACACCCCGAAGGTCACGGGCTTCCTCGGCGCGGAAAACAAGCCGATGCCGATTTCGGAAGCTGAAGCCATGCGCATTCTGCACCAGGTGCAGGAAGGCGTGGAGCGCCCGAAGGCGTCGGTGTCGTTCGAGATCGGCGAGAACGTGAAGGTGGCCGATGGTCCGTTCGCGTCGTTCTCCGGCGTCGTCGAGGAAATCGACGAAGCACGCTCGCGCGTGAAGGTCGCAGTGTCGATCTTCGGCCGCGCCACGCCGGTCGAACTGGAATTCGGTCAGGTCGAAAAGGTCTGATCGCAATAGCGCGAGGTTCGCCTCGCGTTTCTAAGGCCGTGGGAGGAAGAGGGCGGTTGCCAACCGCTTATCGACCGAACCACGAAACCTGAAACAGCCGGTCGATGACCGGCACAACAGGAGTGACACATGGCAAAGAAAGTGACCGGATACCTGAAGCTTCAGGTGCCGGCCGGTGCGGCGAACCCTTCGCCCCCGATCGGTCCCGCGCTTGGTCAGCGCGGTTTGAACATCATGGAATTCTGCAAAGCGTTCAACGCGCAGACGCAGAAGGAAGAAAAGAACACCCCAATCCCGGTGGTGATCACGATCTATGCCGATCGTTCGTTCACCTTCGCCCTCAAGACCCCCCCGATGTCCTTCTTCATCAAGAAGGCCGCCAAGCTCACCTCCGGCTCCAAGCTGCCGGGTCGTGACAAGGCCGGCGCGGTGACCAAAGCGCAGGTGCGCGAGATCGCCGAAGCGAAGATGAAGGATCTGAATTGCGACACCATTGAATCGGCCATGAAGATGGTTGAGGGCTCTGCCCGTTCGATGGGTGTCGAGGTCGCGGGGTAAACGGTCATGGCAATTGGAAAACGTTTGAAGAAGGCCCGTGAGGGCATCGACCGCGAGAAGCTCTATCCGGTCGCCGAGGCCATCAAGATGGTCAAGGAACGCGCCAAGTCGAAGTTCGATGAGACCATCGAAATTTCGCTGAATCTCGGCGTCGATCCGCGTCACGCCGACCAGATGGTCCGTGGCGTCGTCACCCTGCCGAACGGCACCGGCCGCACCCTGCGCGTCGGCGTGTTCGCCCGTGGCCCGAAGGCTGAAGAAGCCAAGGCTGCCGGTGCAGACGTCGTCGGTGCAGAAGACCTGTTCGAGAAGGTCCAGGCCGGTCAGATCGATTTCGATCGCTGTATCGCAACCCCTGACATGATGCCGCTGGTCGGTCGCCTTGGTAAGGTGCTCGGTCCGCGCGGCATGATGCCCAACCCGAAGATCGGCACCGTGACCATGGACGTCACCGGCGCAGTCAAGGGTGCCAAGGGCGGTTCGGTCGAGTTCCGCGTCGAGAAGGCCGGCATCGTGCAGGCTGGTATCGGCAAGGCATCTTTCTCGGAAGAGAAGCTCGTCGAAAACATCAAGGCTCTGGTCGATGCCGTCTCCAAGGCGAAGCCGGCTGGCGCGAAGGGCACCTATCTGCAGCGCGTTGCCGTGTCTTCGACCATGGGCCCCGGCGTCAAGGTTGAGACGGGCACCGTGCTCGGCTAAGCCGGAACAAGGCTTGCAAGAAACCAGGGCGGAATCGGGCAACCGGTTCCGCCCTTTCTTTTGTCTTCCGCTCTTTGACCCAGCAGGAATGTCACGATGGCCGAGAAGGTTCTGATCTATTCGCGTTTCCCGAAGTCCCAAATGGTGCGCATCGGCGAGCACTTCGATCTTCTAGACGCTGCAGGCAAGCCACCGCTGCAGACCTTTTCCGCTGACCAACTGAAAGACGTGCGTGCGCTGATCACCGCGGGCGGTCAGGTGCTCAAGGCAGACGTGATGGACATGATGCCGGCGCTCGGCGCCATCATCTGCTACGGCACCGGCTATGACGGCGTCGACTTCAAGGCTGCGGCCGAGCGCAAGATCGTGGTCGGCAACAGCCCGGGCGCGAATGCGGCCTCGGTCGCCGATCTGGCACTCACGCTGATGCTCGCGGTGACGCGGCGCTTGCTGCCTGCGGATCAGTATTTGCGCGAGGGTGGTTGGTCGTCGGCAAAGCCGTCGCCGCTGATGTCGCCGCAGCCCGGCAATCCCGGCCGCAGAGTGGGCGTCTATGGCATGGGCGAGATCGGCCGCAAGATCGCATCGCGCGTCGCGGCCTTCGAATGCGATGTCGCCTATCACAGCCGCAGCAAGCATGATGTGCCGTATCGCTATGAGCCAAGCCTCGAAGCGCTGGTCGAATGGTGCGACGTGCTGATGATCGCCGTGCGGGCAGGGGCCGATACCAACCACATCATCGATGCCGCGATGCTGAAGAAGCTCGGCGCCAATGGCGTGGTCGTGAACATCTCGCGCGGCTCGGTGATCGATCAGGCTGCGCTGACAGCGGCGCTGACGGACAAGATCATCGCCGGCGCTGGCCTCGACGTGTTCGAGAAGGAGCCCCACGCGCCTGACGCACTCACGGCTTTGCCGAATGTTGTGCTGACGCCGCATATCGGTGGTCACACACTCGACTCGCACACGGCGATGCAGGACTGCGTCATTGCCAATCTCGACGCGTTTTACGCGGGCAAGGGGCTGCCCTACGCGGTGGCGGTCTAGGGCAGCTATTCGGTGATCTGGAAACTGGTGAACAGGTCAACCACGCTCTGAGGCGCGTTGTCGTTGAAGAACAGCTTCAGATTCCGGTCGGTCTCCGCGGCAACAGACGCGCTGCGGGGAAAGAGGTCGGTTTCATACGCGATGAGCGCGGCTTCAACATTTTCCGGATTGGCGGCAAGTGCCCGTCCGAGTTCGGCGCCGTCATACATTGCGAGATTGGCGCCTTCGCCGGCGAATGGTGACATCAGGTGCGCGGCATCGCCGAGCAGCGTCACGCCGGCTACGCGATCCCATCGGTGTTCGATCGGCAGCGCATAGATCGGGCGAAGCACAGGGGCGACCTCACTGTTGGTGATGAGCGCTGTCAGCTCCGGAGCCCAGTCCTCGAATTCCGCGGCGATGGGGCCGAGGGCATTCTTCCGGTCCGAGAAGTCGATGCGGGCAATCCAGTCCTCCGGCTTGTTCAGGGCCACGTAGCCTTGCAGTGTTCCATCGGCGTGTCGGTGCGCAAAGATTCCCTGGCCGGGTGCAATCGCCATCAGTGTGCCCCCGCCAACCGCTTCCGCGCTGGCCTTGTGACGGGTGTCGGCGTCGAAAAGAAACGTCTCGATGAATGACGTGCCGACATAGGCCGGTTTCGCTGTTGAAAGAAGCGGACGAACGCGTGACCACGCGCCATCGGCGCCTATGAGGAGATCGGTCGTGACTGTTGAGCCATGGGAGAAAGTCAGTGCGTGCCGCCCGCCGCCGAGTGGAGACGCCGCTGCAAGTTTGTGTCCCCAGCGGATCGTGTCGGCAGGAAGGGAATCGAGCAGAATCTGGCGAAGCTCTCCTCGATCCACCTCAGGTCGACCGCCATTGCCCATGTCGGGCCTGTCAAACAGCAGCTTGCCGTCCTTGTCGCGTATCCGCTTGGCATCGGCACCGACGATGATGATGTCGCGGAAAGCTTCGAACAATCCCGCCGCCTTGAGGGCGAGCTGCCCGTTATATTCGTGAATATCGAGCAGGCCTCCTTGTGCCCGGGAGTCGGCCGCGGCTTCAGCTTCATAGATCGTCGCAGCGATACCGTGAATATGGAGCACGCGGGCAAGCGTCAGCCCGCCGAGCCCCGCGCCGACAATCGCAACATGAGTATTCATCTCGCCACCTTCGCAGTCGCAGGCTGTCCCGGGACATTCCCCAAGACCCGGAATGGAACGTCATTCCATTCTATTGGAACGTCGTTCCATTTATGTCAAGGTTGGGACATGGCCAAGAAAACTCGCAGTAGCCCACGACGCGAAGACTCGCTCTCCCGGGATCGCATCATCGAAGCGTCGGTCGCGATCCTGGACGGCAGCGGGGAAGATGGTCTGACATTCCGCGCCCTGTCAGAGCGGCTCGCCACTGGTCCCGGGGCTATTTATTGGCACGTGCCCAACAAGGGCGAGCTGCTGACCGCCGCCTGCGACGCCATCATCGCCCGCACGATGGATGCGCCTCTGGTTGGCGCAACGCCTCAGGCCATCATTCGCGCCCTCGCGTTGGGCCTGTTCGATGCAATCGACGCGCATCCGTGGGTTGGGTCGGCGCTCACACGTGCCCCCGGGCAGTTGCCCATGGTGCGAATACTCGAACGCATCGGGCAGCAGGTGAGCGCCCTTGGCGTACCTGACGAGGAGCAGTGGGCGACGGTGGGTGCGTTGCTGAACTACATCCTCGGCGTCGGTGCGCAGAACGCGGCCAATGGGCAGCTCGGCCGGACGCGAGGGATCGACAGGTCTGACTTTCTGGACGCGGTCGCAACCACCTGGTCTCAGCTCGATCCGGACGCGTATGCATTCACCCGCAGCATGGCTGCACATTTGCGGGAGCACGACGACCGCAGGGACTTTCTCGCCGGAATCGATCTCATCCTGAGCGGCATCGAAGCGTCGCGGCGCCTCTGACAAGCTGGCGACTGGTCTGCAGGGCCGTTTCGCAAGAACCAATTTCGTTCCCGCGCGGTACAAAAATAATTGAATGGGTTATTCCGCAATGCGGATGTAGATGTCGGCTGTTTAGAACAACTCGAATGTAGGCGTACATTCGACGACATAGGACATCAGCGATGGCTGCGTTCACTCTCAAGATCAACGGTCAGGCCCGTCAGGTCGACGTCGATCCCAACACACCTCTGCTCTGGGCAATTCGAGATGGGGCCGGTCTCACCGGCACCAAATATGGCTGCGGGGTCGCGCAATGCGGCGCCTGCACGGTCTATGTGGACGGCCAGACCGTCCGCTCGTGTTCAATGCCCGTCTCGGCCATCGGCACCAGCGAAATCACCACCATTGAAGGGCTCGCCTCCAAGGAAGCCAAGGCGGTGCAGGCTGCCTGGGTCGCGCTGGACGTGCCGCAATGTGGCTACTGTCAATCCGGCCAGGTGATGAGCGCCACCGCGCTGCTCAGCGTCAATCCGACCCCCACCGACAACGATATCGATCTGGCGATGAACGGCAACATCTGCCGCTGCGCCACCTATGTTCGCATCCGCGCCGCCATTCATGGCGCCGCCAAATCTCTGGAGGGTTGAGCCATGACCGTTCATGACACCAAGCTCTCCCGCCGCACGATGCTCAAGGGCGGTGCCGGCCTCGTACTCGGCGCCTATGTTGCGCGCGCCGACAAGTTGTTTGCGCAGGCGGCGGCAAAGCCGTCAGTCAATATCGCGCCGAACACCTTCCTGATCATCAAGCCCGACAACACCGTGACGGTGCTGTGCAAAGGCATCGAATTCGGGCAGGGGCCGTTCACCGGCATGGCGACTTTGGTCGCCGAAGAACTCGATGCGGACTGGGCGCAGATGCGCGCCGATCACGCGCCGTCAAATCCGCAGCTCTACAAGAATCTGGCGTTCGGCATGCAGGGCACCGGTGGCTCGACCGCCATCGCCAATTCCTACATCCAGATGCGCCAGGTCGGCGCCGCCGCGCGCCAGATGCTGGTCGCGGCTGCTGCCGATGCGTGGCAGGTGCCGGCAGGCGAGATCACTGTCGATAATGGTGTGATCAAGCATGCGTCTGGCCATGAAGGTCGCTTCGGCGAATTCGCCGACAAAGCGATGGCCATGCCGGTGCCGGCTGATCCGAAGCTGAAGGACCCGTCGCAGTTCAGGTTGATCGGCAAGGAAGGCGTCGTGAAACGCCTCGACAGCGCCGACAAGACCAATGGCAAGGCCTTCTACACGCTCGATATCAACGAACCGGACATGCTCACGGTGGTCGTGGCGCGTTCGCCGAAATTCGGCGGCAAGGTCGCGTCCTTCGATGCGACGGCCGCGAAAGCCGTGGCGGGTGTCGTCGACGTCAAGCAGGTGTCGAACGGCGTCGCTGTCTATGCCAAGGGCTTCTGGCCCGCGAAGATGGGCCGCGACGCGCTGAAGATCACCTGGGACGACAGCAAGGCGGAGAAGCGTGGCAGTGCCGAACTGCTGCAGCAATTCCGCGGGCTGTCGAAGACGGCCGGCAAACTCGTCAAGGCCGAGGGCAAGTTCGAAGAGTCGATGGCCAAAGGTGGCCGCGTGATCGAGGTTGAATACGTCTTCCCGTATCTGGCCCATGCCGCGATGGAGCCGCTCAACGCCTATCTGAAATGGGACGGCGACACCGCCTATGCGCGCTATGGCTGCCAGTTTCCGACGCCTGACCATATGGCGATCTCCAAGGTGCTCGGGCTGCCGATCGAGAAGGTCAAGATCGACGTTCTTCTTGCCGGCGGCAGCTTCGGCCGCCGCGCCCAGCAGAGCACGCATCAGGCCATCGAGCTCGCCGAAGTCGCGAAAGCGATCGGACCGGGCAAGCCGGTCAAGCTGGTGTGGACGCGCGAGGACGATATGCGCGGTGGCTACTATCGGCCGTATTGCATCCACCGCATGCGCGGTGCGGTGCGCGACGGCAAGATCGAAGCCTGGAGCGACACCATCGTCAGCCAGTCGATCATGAAGGGCTCCTTCTTCGAGTCCATGATGTTCAAGGACGGCCTCGATCCGACGTCCTATGAAGGCTCGAACGAAATCCCGTACGACGTCGAGAACTTCCGCTGCGACATGCATCAGGTCGATGTCGGTGTGCCCGTGTTGTGGTGGCGCTCGGTGGGCCACACCCACACCGGTTATGTCGTCGAAGCCTTTGTCGATGAACTGCTCGAGGCCGCCGGCAAGGATCCGATCGAAGGTCGGCTTGAACTCCTGAGCAAGAAACCGCGCCATGCGGGCGCGCTGAAGGCCGTCGCCGAACTCGCCGACTGGAAGAACTACAAGGTGCCCGCAGGCCGCGCGCGCGGCGTTGCGGTGGTCGAGAGCTTCAACACCTTCGTCGCGCAGGTAGTCGAACTGTCCATGACCGACGACGGTCCGAAGGTGCACAAGGTGTGGTGCGCGGTGGATTGCGGCGTCGCCGTGAACCCCGACATCATCCGCGCGCAGATGGAAGGTGGCATCGGCTTCGGCCTCGGTCACATCCTCTATGCGGAACAGACGCTGGATGCCGGCGCGCCGGTGTCCGGCAATTTCGACACCTATCGTTCGCTGCGCATCAACGAGATGCCGGAGATCGAAGTGGTCATCGTGAAATCGACCGAGAAGCCATCGGGCGTCGGCGAACCCGGCGTGCCTCCGCTCGGGCCTGCCGTTGCTAACGCGCTGGCGAAACTCGGAGTGGGAAGACCGCGGCAGTTGCCGATCGTACCTGGAGCCTCAGCATGAGCTTGTTCAAACATTCGATGCTGGCGCTGGTTGCCGGCGGCCTCGCGGCGGGTCTCCTCGCATTCGCGGAGCCGAGCTTCCAGGAGGCCGATGCAGCGGTCAGCAATCCGACCAAGCTGCAGTCGGTCTCGGCCTTCGCCAAGATCAAGAACAAGAACGAACGTGCCGTGGCGCTGTTCACGGAAGCCGGCAAGGTCATCCAGTCGCCGCGCTGCATGAACTGCCATCCGGCAACAGAGCGTCCGACCCAGACCGACCGCATGCGGCCGCATATCCCGCTGGTCGTGCGCGGCGAGGGCGGTGTCGGCGCGGCCGGTGGTCTCGCTTGCGCCACCTGCCACCACGAGAACAACTTCGATGCCGCCAACGTCCCCGGCAATCCGAAGTGGGCGCTGGCGCCCATCGAGATGGCCTGGCAGGGCAAGACGCTTGGCCAGATCTGCACCCAGATCAAGGACAAGGAGCGCAATGGCGGCAAGGACATGGCCGCACTTGTGAAGCACATGGCCGAAGACGAACTAGTCGGCTGGGGCTGGCATCCCGGTGGCAACCGGACCCCGGCGCCGGGTACCCAGAAGCAGTTCGGTGAGCTGATCAAGGCCTGGGCCGATGCGGGAGCGGCCTGCCCGAAGGGGTGATGCAATCAAAAGTGGAGCCGGTTCAGCCGGTTCCACTTTTGCGCTCTGAGCGCCCTGACGGCTCCCCTGCAGAAAAGATGCCACATCGGCATTTCGCGCTTGGCAACACGAAAAAGACTCGTTAAACAACCGTTTCCGGGCGTGCTGGCTGGTAGCTGGCGCGTCTGTGTTCGCACTCCGACAACCCACATCGCAGGAGACTTTTCCTTTCAGGCTATCCATACGGATCGCTCGACGGGGATGGGACGCGCGACGCGGATTTGAGGAAGGCGGGCAGGGGTCACCAATAGGCCGGATGATGGCTTATCGATGATCCTGAATCCTGTCCGAGACTGCTGGCGCCTTAGATAAACGCAAGTTTCATCAACGGCTTAATCGTAAAACTTGATGCAGCCAGCATAGACGGGTGAAGACTGGATTTCGCCAATGTCGTTTTGTGCGACATGACGCGTATTTGGTTCGAACCTCGACACCCCGCACCAATGCTGGTTCGCCAGGACGGTTCGGGAGGGCAGGCTATCATATCGTCTCGCCCGACGTGTCTTTAGGCCATGTGTTTTAACGAGCATGGGTCTTGAGGTCAGGTTCAGGTGGGACGGTGGGTGTAACCCGGCGGTCCTATCTCGATAGAGGCCGCCAACCGGAGAGAGCTTGCTGTGGAAAGAGCGGCTAAAAAGGACGCGGTCGACGCGCTGAACGGGGTCTTCAAGACCACCAGCGTTGCGGTCGTCGCCCATTATTCCGGCCTCACCGTTGCCCAGATGCAGAATCTGCGTTCGCAGATGAAGCTGGCTGGCGCCTCGGTGAAGGTCTCGAAGAACCGTCTCGCCAAAATTGCTCTTGAAGGCACGGATGTTGCTGCCATCGGTTCCCTGTTGAAGGGGCCGACTGTGATCGCCACTTCGGACGATCCGGTAGCTGCACCGAAGGTTGCCGTCGAATTTGCCAAGGCGAACGAGAAGTTCGTCATCCTTGGCGGCTCGATGGGTAAAACCGTCCTGAACGTCGACAGCGTCAAGGCCTTGGCCGCGCTGCCCTCGCTCGACGAACTGCGCGCGAAGATCCTCGGCCTCCTTGTGGCGCCGGCGACCAAGATCGCTCAGCTCTCGACAGCTCCCGCGGCGAAGCTCGCGCGTGTTGTTCAGGCCTATGCCTCAAAGAGCGAAGCGGCCTGACGCCCTTCGCATTCAAACCCTGGTTCGAACCAAATACGCTTAAGGAAATAGACAATGGCTGACCTACAGAAAATCGTTGACGATCTCTCGAGCCTGACCGTGCTCGAAGCTGCCGACCTCGCCAAGATGCTCGAAGAAAAGTGGGGCGTTTCGGCTGCTGCTGCTGTTGCAGTTGCTGGTCCGGCTGCTGGCGGCGGCGGTGCTGCTGCTGCTGAAGAAAAGACCGAGTTCACTGTCGTCCTGGCTTCGGCCGGCGACAAGAAGATCGAAGTCATCAAGGAAGTCCGTGCGATCACGGGTCTTGGCCTCAAGGAAGCCAAGGACCTGGTCGAAGGCGCTCCGAAGCCCGTCAAGGAAGGCGTTGCCAAGGACGAAGCCGAGAAGATCAAGGGTCAGCTCGAGAAGGCTGGCGCGAAGGTCGAACTCAAGTAAGACCCTTTATGGGTTCCATCTGGAGGGCGGCCATTTGGTCGCCCTCTGGGCCGGAACCCGATGGACTACACAGGAATGTGTGGGGATGCGCTGGGAACCACCCTCGAATCTCCATGATTGCCATCCCATATCGGGACGGCAGCACGAAAAACACGGTCTGACAGCGGAAACGGCGACGTTTCCGGTTAAGCCGTTGGGAGATGGGCAATTTTCGGGCTTTTCGGTCCGTAGCTAGACGGTTTGGACGGGCGGGATGCAGTCGGGCATCGCGCACGTCGTTTTGCGTTCTGCGATTCAAATGCTCGGGAGAGGGATTTTGTTCCTCACATTGGGCGTCGAATTCGGAACGTTCTTGGAAATTCAACCCGGAGGCGATGGCAGTCGCGCTCTGGAAGGTTCGCCCCTTTCGGGCGACGCAATGAGAGGCCACGATGGGTCAGCAGACGTTCACAGGTCGCAAGCGCGTTCGCAAGTTCTTCGGTCATATTAAAGAAGTCGCAGAGATGCCGAACCTCATCGAGGTTCAGAAGGCGTCCTACGACCAGTTCCTGATGGTCGATGAGCCGACCGGCGGTCGCCTCGACGAAGGTCTGCAGGCTGTTTTCCGTTCGGTGTTTCCGATCTCGGATTTCTCGGGCACCTCGATGCTGGAATTCGTGCGCTACGAATTCGAGCCGCCGAAATATGACGTTGATGAGTGCCGCCAGCGCGGCATGACCTATGCTGCGCCGCTGAAGGTGACGCTGCGCCTGATCGTGTTCGATATCGACGAAGAAACCGGCGCCAAGTCCGTCAAGGACATCAAGGAGCAGGACGTCTACATGGGCGACATCCCGCTCATGACCATGAACGGCACCTTCGTCGTCAACGGCACCGAGCGCGTCATCGTCTCGCAGATGCATCGTTCGCCGGGCGTGTTCTTCGACCACGACAAGGGCAAGACCCATTCGTCGGGCAAGCTGCTGTTCGCTGCCCGCGTGATTCCGTATCGCGGCTCCTGGCTCGACATCGAGTTCGATGCCAAGGACATCGTGTTCGCGCGTATCGACCGTCGCCGCAAGATTCCGGTGACGTCGCTGATGTTTGCGCTGGGTCTGGACGGCGAGGAAATCCTCTCGACGTTCTACAAGAAGATCCAGTTCAAGAAGATCAAGGAAGGCTGGCGCGTTCCGTTCGACGCCACCCGTTTCCGTGGCTACTCCACCGTCAACGATCTGATCGATGCCGACACCGGCAAGGTCGTGCTCGAAGCCGGCAAGAAGCTCACCGTGCGTGCTGCCCGCCAGCTTGCCGAGAAGGGTCTCAAGGCGCTGCGTCTGACCGATGAAGAGTTGGTCGGCAACTATCTCGCCGAGGACCTCGTCAACGTGAAGACCGGTGAAATCTACGCCGAAGCCGGCGAGGAAATCACCGAGAAGTCGCTGAAGGCGCTGAACGAGGAGGGCTACAAGGAACTCCCGCTGCTCGACATCGACCACGTCAATATCGGTGCCTATATCCGCAACACGCTCTCGGCAGACAAGAACCTGACGCGTGAAGACGCGCTGTTCGACATCTATCGCGTGATGCGTCCGGGCGAGCCGCCGACGCTCGAATCCGCGCAGAACATGTTCCAGTCGCTGTTCTTCGACAGCGAGCGTTACGATCTCTCGGCCGTGGGCCGCGTGAAGATGAACATGCGCCTCGAACTCGACGCGCCGGACACTCATCGCACGCTGCGCAAGGAAGACATCCTCGCCGTCATCAAGACGCTGGTGGATCTGCGCGACGGTAAGGGCGAAATCGACGACATCGACCATCTCGGCAATCGCCGTGTGCGTTCGGTCGGCGAGCTGATGGAAAATCAGTATCGCGTCGGCCTGCTGCGCATGGAGCGCGCCATCAAGGAACGTATGTCGTCCGTCGACATCGACACCGTGATGCCGCAGGACCTGATCAACGCGAAGCCCGCGGCTGCCGCGGTGCGCGAGTTCTTCGGTTCGTCGCAGCTGTCGCAGTTCATGGACCAGACCAACCCGCTCTCGGAAATCACCCACAAGCGTCGTCTTTCGGCGCTTGGCCCCGGTGGTCTGACCCGCGAGCGCGCCGGCTTCGAAGTCCGCGACGTGCATCCGACCCATTACGGCCGTATCTGCCCGATTGAGACGCCGGAAGGCCCGAACATCGGTCTGATCAACTCGCTCGCCACCTTCGCGCGCGTCAACAAGTACGGCTTCGTCGAGACCCCTTACCGCAAGGTCAAGGACGGTCGCGTCACCGATGAAGTCGTGTACCTCAGCGCGATGGAAGAGGGCCGTTACTCGGTCGCGCAGGCGAACGTGTCGCTCGACGCCAAGGGCAAGTTCACCGAAGACATGATCATCTGCCGTCATGCAGGCGACGTGTTGCCGCTGCCGGCCGACAAGGTCGATTACATGGACGTGTCGCCGAAGCAGCTCGTTTCGGTCGCTGCGGCGCTGATCCCGTTCCTCGAGAACGACGACGCCAACCGCGCGCTGATGGGCTCGAACATGCAGCGTCAGGCCGTGCCTCTGGTGCGCGCTGAAGCGCCGTTCGTCGGTACCGGCATGGAAGCCGTCGTGGCCCGCGACTCCGGTGCTGCGATCGCTGCCCGCCGTTCGGGTGTCATCGACCAGATCGACGCAACCCGCGTGGTTATCCGCGCGACCGAAGATCTCGATCCGACCAAGTCGGGCGTCGATATCTATCGCCTGATGAAGTACCAGCGTTCGAACCAGTCGACCTGTATCAACCAGCGTCCGCTGGTGAAGGTTGGCGACATCATTCGCAAGGGCGACATCATTGCCGACGGTCCGTCGACCGATCTCGGTGAACTCGCGCTCGGCCGTAACGTGCTCGTCGCGTTCATGCCGTGGAATGGCTACAACTTCGAAGACTCGATCCTCCTCTCGGAGCGGATCGTGAAGGAAGACGTCTTCACCTCGATCCACATCGAGGAATTCGAAGTGATGGCCCGCGACACCAAGCTCGGCCCTGAGGAAATCACCCGCGACATTCCGAACGTGTCGGAAGAAGCGCTGAAGAACCTCGACGAAGCCGGCATCGTCTATATCGGCGCTGAAGTCCGCGCCGGCGATATCCTGGTCGGCAAGATCACGCCGAAGGGCGAAAGCCCGATGACGCCGGAAGAAAAGCTTCTGCGCGCCATCTTCGGTGAAAAGGCGTCGGACGTTCGCGATACCTCGCTCCGCGTGCCTCCGGGCGTGCAGGGCACGATCGTCGAAGTCCGCGTGTTCAACCGGCATGGCGTCGACAAGGACGAACGTGCTCTGGCGATCGAGCGGGAAGAAATCGAACGTCTTGCCAAGGACCGTGACGACGAACAGGCCATCCTGGATCGTAACGTCTACGGCCGTCTGGCTGATCTTCTGGAGAACAAGGTCGGCATCGCCGGTCCGAAGGGCTTCAAGAAGGACGGCAAGATCACGCGCGCCGTGCTCGACGAAAATCCGCGGTCGCAGTGGTGGATGTTCGCCACCGCGAACGACAAGCTGATGACCGAAATCGAAGCGATGCGGAAGCAGTACGACGAGTCGAAGAAGGGCCTTGAACAGCGCTTCCTCGACAAGGTCGAGAAGCTGCAGCGTGGCGACGAACTGCCGCCCGGTGTGATGAAGATGGTCAAGGTCTTCGTCGCGGTGAAGCGCAAGATTCAGCCCGGCGACAAGATGGCCGGACGTCACGGCAACAAGGGCGTGGTGTCGAAGATCGTTCCGATCGAAGACATGCCGTTCCTTGAAGACGGTACGCATGCGGACATCGTGCTGAACCCGCTCGGCGTGCCGTCGCGCATGAACGTCGGTCAGATCTTGGAGACGCATCTTGGCTGGGCCTGCGCAGGCATGGGCAAGAAGATCGGTCAGACTATCGACGCCTATTACCAGAAGCAGGATCTGAAGCCGCTGCGCGACACCCTGAAGAAGGTTTACGGCGAAGACGAAGTCATCAAGTCGCTGAACGACACCGAGCTGCTTGAACTGGCGCGTAACCTGAAGCCCGGCGTGCCGATTGCGACGCCGGTGTTCGACGGTGCGAAGGAAGCCGACATCGAAGAGATGTTGAAGATGGCTGGCTTCGACGCGTCCGGTCAGTCCACCGTCTATGACGGCCGGACCGGCGATCAGTTCGATCGCAAGGTGACCGTGGGCTACATCTACATGCTCAAGCTTCACCATCTCGTGGACGACAAGATCCACGCGCGTTCGATCGGTCCGTACTCGCTCGTCACGCAGCAGCCGCTGGGTGGTAAGGCGCAGTTCGGCGGTCAGCGCTTCGGTGAAATGGAAGTGTGGGCGCTCGAGGCTTACGGCGCGGCGTACACGCTCCAGGAAATGCTGACGGTGAAGTCGGACGACGTCGCAGGCCGTACCAAGGTCTACGAGGCGATCGTGCGCGGCGACGACACGTTCGAGGCCGGTATTCCGGAATCGTTCAACGTGCTGGTCAAGGAAATGCGCTCGCTCGGCCTCAACGTCGACCTGCACAATTCCAAGCTGCCGGGGCCGACCTCCGAAGCTGCCGAGTAAGAACAAGCGTTACGCCCGGCCTGATGGCCGGGCGTCCGCACCCAGCCGGGACGTGGGGCAGGGTGTGTGGCTCTAAAGAATTTCGAATTTGCTGCTGATGGCGATCGGCACGCGAGGAGAAGACGATGAACCAAGAAATTATGAATCTCTTCAATCCGACGACTCCGGCTCAGGTCTTCGACCAGATCCGGATCTCGATTGCGTCCCCGGAGAAGATTCTGTCGTGGTCCTACGGCGAGATCAAGAAGCCGGAAACCATCAATTACCGTACCTTCAAGCCCGAGCGCGACGGCCTGTTCTGCGCCCGCATCTTCGGGCCCATCAAGGATTACGAGTGCTTGTGCGGCAAGTACAAGCGCATGAAGTACAAGGGCATCATCTGCGAGAAGTGCTCGGTCGAAGTGACCCTGTCGCGCGTCAGACGCGAGCGCATGGGCCACATCGAACTGGCCGCTCCGGTTGCGCACATCTGGTTCCTGAAGTCGCTGCCGTCGCGCATCGGCCAGTTGCTGGACATGACGCTCAAGGATCTCGAGCGCATCCTGTATTTCGAATACTACGTCGTTCTCGAGCCGGGTCTCACCGCGCTCAAGGACCGTCAGCTGCTGTCTGAAGAAGAATATCTGAAGGCGCAGGACGAATACGGCCAGGACTCGTTCACCGCGATGATCGGTGCCGAGGCGATCCGTGAACTGTTGAAGGGTCTGGAGCTCGAGAAGCTCGACGAGCAGCTGCGCGTCGAGATGAAGGAGACCGAATCCGACATCAAGCACAAGAAGCTCGCCAAGCGCCTGAAGATCGTCGAGGCTTTCCGCTATTCCGGCAACAAGCCGGAATGGATGATCCTCACGGTGGTGCCGGTGATCCCGCCGGATCTGCGTCCGCTGGTGCCGCTCGATGGCGGCCGCTTCGCGACGTCGGATCTGAACGATCTGTATCGCCGCGTCATCAACCGTAACAACCGCTTGAAGCGTCTGATGGAGCTCCGCGCGCCGGACATCATCATCCGCAACGAAAAGCGCATGCTGCAGGAGGCCGTCGACGCACTGTTCGACAACGGCCGCCGTGGCCGTGTCATCACCGGCGCCAACAAGCGTCCGCTGAAGTCGCTGGCCGACATGCTGAAGGGCAAGCAGGGTCGTTTCCGTCAGAACCTGCTCGGCAAGCGCGTCGACTATTCGGGCCGTTCGGTCATCGTCGTCGGTCCGGAACTGCGTCTGCATCAGTGCGGCCTGCCGAAGAAGATGGCGCTCGAACTGTTCAAGCCGTTCATCTATTCGCGTCTCGACGCCAAGGGTCTGTCCACCACGGTGAAGCAGGCGAAGAAGCTCGTTGAAAAAGAACGTCCCGAGGTCTGGGACATCCTCGACGAGGTCATTCGCGAGCATCCCGTTCTGCTGAACCGCGCGCCGACGCTGCATCGTCTGGGTATTCAGGCGTTCGAGCCGGTGCTGATCGAAGGCAAGGCGATCCAGCTGCATCCGTTGGTCTGCTCGGCCTTCAACGCCGACTTCGACGGCGACCAGATGGCCGTACACGTTCCGCTGTCGCTCGAAGCGCAGCTGGAAGCGCGCGTCCTGATGATGTCGACCAACAACATCCTGCATCCTGCGAACGGTCAGCCGATCATCGTGCCGTCGCAGGACATCGTGCTGGGTCTGTACTACCTGTCGACCATGCGTGCGGGTCTCCCGGGCGAAAACAAGCTGTATCGTGAGATGGCGGAGATCGAGCATGCGCTGCATGCGAAGGTCATCCACCTCCACACCAAGATCAAATACAGCTGGTCCGGTCTCGACGCGGACGGCAAGCCGGTCACGCGCATGGTGGAAACCACTGCCGGTCGTGCGATGCTCGGTCAGGTTCTGCCGAAGTCGCCGAAGATGCCCTTCGACGTCATCAACAAGCTGATGACCAAGAAGGAAATCTCGGGCGTCATCGATCAGGTCTATCGTCACTGCGGTCAGAAAGAGACCGTGATCTTCTGCGATCGCATCATGGCGCTCGGCTTCTACAACGCGTTCAAGGCCGGCATCTCGTTCGGCAAGGACGACATGGTCGTGCCGGGTTCGAAGTGGAAGATCGTCGACGCCACCCGTGCGTTCGCGAAGGACTTCGAACAGCAGTACAATGACGGTCTGATCACCCACGGTGAGAAGTACAACAAGGTCGTCGACGCCTGGTCGAAGGCGGGTGAAGAAGTCGCCAAGGAGATGATGAAAGAAATCTCCTCGGTGAAGAGGAATGCGGCGGGTGAAGAAGCCCAGATCAACTCGATCTACATGATGGCGCATTCCGGTGCCCGTGGTTCGCCGGCCCAGATGCGTCAGCTAGGTGGTATGCGCGGCCTGATGGCCAAGCCGTCGGGCGAGATCATCGAAACGCCGATCATCTCGAACTTCAAGGAAGGTCTGTCGGTTCTCGAATACTTCAACTCGACCCACGGCGCTCGTAAGGGCCTCGCGGACACCGCGTTGAAGACCGCGAACTCGGGCTATCTGACCCGCCGTCTCGTCGACGTGGCGCAGGACTGCATCATCACGCAGACCGATTGCGGCACCAATCTCGGCATCAAGATGCGCGCCATCATCGACTCCGGTTCGGTGGTCGCATCGCTGGCGTCGCGTATCCTCGGTCGTTCGGCCTGCGAAGACATTCGCGATCCCGCGACCAACAAGGTGCTGATCAAGCGCAACACGCTGATGGAAGAGAAGGACGTCGATCTGCTCCAGCAGGCCGGCATCCAGGAAGTGAAGATCCGTTCGGCTCTCACTTGCGAACTGGTCAACGGCATCTGCGGCACCTGCTACGGCCGCGATCTGGCCCGCGGCACGCCCGTCAACCACGGTGAGGCCGTCGGCGTCATCGCGGCGCAGTCGATCGGCGAGCCCGGCACGCAGCTGACGATGCGTACCTTCCACATCGGCGGCGCGGCGCAGCTCAACGAGCAGTCGGTGATCGAGTCGAATTTCGACGGCAAGATCACGATCAAGAACGAGAACATCGCCAAGAACGGCGAAGGCCACATGGTTGCAATGGTGCGCAACATGGTCATCGCCATCTCTGACGCCGATGGTACCGAGCGTGCGACGTATCGTATCCAGTACGGTGCTCGCGTTCACGTCGCCAACGGCGACATGATCAAGCGTGGCCAGCGTATCGCGGAATGGGATCCGTATTCCCGTCCGCTGCTGACCGAAGTCGACGGCACGATCGGGTTCGAGGACCTGATCGACGGCCAGTCGATTACGGAAACGCTCGACGAGTCCACCGGTATCGCCAAGCGCGTCGTTACCGACTGGCGTTCGTCGCGTGGCGGTGCGGACTTGCGTCCGGCTATCGTCATCAAGGGCAAGGACGGAAAGGTCCTCAAGCTCGCACGTGGCGGCGACGCCCGTTACATGCTGTCGCCCGACGCCATTCTGTCGGTCGACGTCGATGCCAAGGTGACCTCGGGTGACATTCTCGCCCGTGTCTCGATGGAAAGCGCGAAGACGCGTGACATCACCGGCGGTCTGCCGCGGGTGGCCGAACTGTTCGAGGCGCGCAAGCCGAAGGACGCGGCGATCATCGCGGAAATCGGCGGCACCATCCGCTTTGGGCGCGACTACAAGAACAAGCGTCGCATCTCGATCGAGCCGCTCGACAAGAACGAGGAGACCCGCGAGTACCTCATTCCGAAGGGTAAGCAGATCCATCTGCAGGACGGCGACATCGTCGAAAAGGGCGATTACATCGTCGAAGGCAATCCGGCGCCGCACGACATTCTGGCGATCAAGGGCATCGAGGAACTCGCTGCCTATCTGGTCAACGAAATCCAGGAAGTTTACCGGTTGCAGGGCGTGCTCATCAACGACAAGCACATCGAAGTGATTGTCCGTCAGATGCTGCAGAAGGTCGAGATTACCGATCAGGGCGAGACCGACATGATCTCGGGCGAGCAGATCGACAAGATCGAGTTCGACGCGCTGAACCTGAAGGCGAAGGAAGAAGGCAAGAAGATCGCGACCGGAAACCCTGTGCTGCTGGGCATCACCAAGGCCAGCTTGCAGACCCGTTCGTTCTTCTCGGCAGCGTCGTTCCAGGAGACCACGCGCGTGCTCACCGAAGCTGCCGTCAACGGCAAGGTGGACCCGCTCGAAGGCCTCAAGGAAAACGTCATTGTCGGCCGCCTGATCCCGGCCGGTACTGGCGCCTCGATGGCGAAGATCCGCGAAGTCGCAATGAAGCGCGACAAGATGATCCTCGACGAGCGCGAGAAGCAGGCGGCGATCGTGCCGTCGGCTCCGGCAGAAGAACCGCTGATGCTGCCGTCGGCCGAGTAATCGGGCCGGGCAGACTTAAGAAACGAAAGGGCCGGCGCAAGCTGGCCCTTTCTCGTTTTGATCTGTTCATTCGTTGGGAACGGAGAGCGGTCAGATGACATGCGATATTCGGCCGGCTCAAGCCGGTGATGCGGCAGATATCAGCCGCGTCATCATCCGCGCACTGCGTGAAACCAATGCGAAGGATTACACGCCCGATATCATCGCGCGGGTTGAACTCAGTTTCAGCTCGGCGGCTGTCGAACGATTGATCGACCAGCGCGACGTGTTCGTTGCCGAGATGGACAATCGTGTTGTCGGCACGGCGAGCCTGGATGGGCAGGCCCTGCGGACCATGTTCGTGTTGCCGGACATGCAAGGGCGCGGCATCGGCCGTTTGCTGGTGCAGCGGATCGAGAGGGTCGCCCGCGAACGCCAGCTTGCGATTTTGACGGTTCCGGCGACGGTCACCGCAGAGGCTTTTTACGCGAGACTGGGCTTCACGGCCGTTCGCGAGGCCTATCACGGTGAGGAGCGGACCATCGTCATGGAGCGTGTCTTGTCGCCGACCAACTGACCTGCCACTGCAGATCACATCAATGCCATGGAAAAGGCCGGCGAAAGCCAGCCTTTTTCGCGTCTGGCGTGTGTTGCGGCGCACTACATGCTTTTGTTCATCTTTCCTTCAGCTGAAAAATGTTTTCACTTGGAGGGGGTTAGCGCGAGTCGACGGGGTCGACGGGCCAGCCTTGCAGCGTCAGCGGATTCCGCTTTGGCTGGGAATACGTTACATCGACCGTTGCCGGATATTGCCGCCGGCAAACACGACGCGTGAAAGAAACCTATGCTTGATCTTGCAATTGTTGGTGGTGGTCCAGGCGGCCTGATGAGCGCCTGGTATCTCAAGAAGAAGCTCGGCGATCTCTGTCGTGTCACCATCTACGAGGCGTCCGACCGCGTCGGCGGCAAGATTCTCACGCGCAAATTCGATACCGCGCCAGCCATGTACGAAGCTGGCGTTGCGGAAATCTACGATTACTCGATGACAGGGCCGGATCCGCTGCGCGAGCTGATCCAGCATTTCGGCCTGCAGACCATTCCGATGGATGCCGAGCAGGTGCAGCTGGACGGCGAGCTGCTCAACGACGTGCCGGGCATGCGCAAGAAATACGGCGCCAAGACCGCAGCCGCCATTGAAGCCTTCCGTAAGAAGTGTGCGAGCATGGTGTCGCCGATCGAATATTACGAAGGCGTCGGTTCGCACGACAACGAACACCCCTGGGCATGGATAAATGCCGAGGAGCTGCTTGATAAGGAAGTCAGCGATCCCATTGCCAAGCGCTTCCTGAAGGTGATGGCGCGCTCCGACATCGCGACCGAGACGCACAACACCAACGGCCTCAATGCGCTGAAGAACTTCGTGATGGATGTCGATGGCTATATCGGCCTCTATTCGATCCAGAACGGCAACGAGCAGCTGATCTCCTGCCTGCAGTCGGAAGTCGATGCCGACATCCGGCTGAATCACCGTGTGCTCAAGGTCGGCAAGACCGAGCAGGGCCGCTATCAGCTCGACATGATGAACGGCAAGGGGCCGGACACCCGCGATTTCGATCTCGTGGTGATGTGCCTGCCGCATTCATGGCTGGCGACCATGCGCTGGGACGGCGAGCAGCTGCGCAAGTCGATGGTCAAGCATGTCGCTTACTTCGACCGCCCGGCGCATTATCTGCGGATCTCGCTGCTGTTCGACACCCCGTTCTGGGGCGATCAGATTCCCGGCGCCTGGTTCATGTCGGAAGCCTTCGGCGGCTGCTGTGTCTATAACGAGGGCGCGCGCCACGATGTAGGCAAGCACGGCGTGCTGAACTGGCTGGTGCCAGGCTCCGACGCGCTGGCCTTTGCCAACCTCACAGACGATGAGTTGATCGATGCCGCGCTGAAGTCGTTGCCGGTCTCGTTTGGCGATGCGCGCGAGCATCTGCTGGAAGGCAAGATCCATCGCTGGCTGTCATCGGTCAATGCGATCCCCGGCGGCATGCCGGTGCGCGACGTCATGACCAATCACCGGCCGGAGCCGAAGGATCATCCGGGCCTCGTCGTGGTCGGCGATTATCTGTTCGACTCGACGCTGAACGGTCTGCTCGACTCCTCGGATGCCGCCACCGACATCATCCTCACCGAGATGATGCGCCTGCGCCGTGCGCAGGGTCAGAATGGCACGACGATCTCCGACAAGATCGATCGCGACTATTTCCAGAACTATCGCGGTGTCGGTCCTTACAGCGAGGTCTGGAACCAGTTCACCGACCCTGCCTATCTGACAAATCTCATCAAGATCGTCTGGGGCCGCGCCAAGGGCTATAAGCTGCTGGTTGCGGGCTCGGCGAGTGGCGAACTGGTCGGCGCGCTGCGTGCCAGGGGGATCGACGCCTGGGGTGTCGAGAACAACAAGGCGATCCACGCCAGGACGCCAAAGGCGCTGCAGAAGTTCAACAAACTCGGATCGATCACCGATCTGCCGTTCAAGGCTGGGCAGTTCGATTTCGTGTTCGAGACCAGCTTGTGTCACGTGAGCGACAAGCAGGTGGTGACGGCCGTGCAGGAGCTCAACCGCGTCGTGAAGACCGGCCTCGTGTTCGGCTCGGTCACGTCCGATATGGCGCCGGCGGTGATCGATCGCTATGACCTGCTGCGCGGCGTCAAGAAGCTCGGCACCTGGTGGGAGTGGTCGGAACTGTTCTTCGGCAATGGCTTCGACCTGTCGATGCATCGCCGCGACTGCACCGAGGCGGTGTGGGAAGCCACACTGGCCGCCGGCAAGGGGCCGGGCCATTGGTATGCCGACGCGGACAGCCTGCGCTACTCGTTCTTCGACAAGGTTGATGCCGAGGATTGATCTTTGGCATCCGCCTTCGGTTGCTTTGCCGAGGACATTCTGATCGCATAGGATCATTGCCGTGGCTGTCCGGGCCGCTTCATTGATTCTTGCGGTCGAAGGACCGTGCAGCAACGGTTCGTTCCATGGCGTCGAAGCCACCTCCAAAGCCTCCATCTGACGACAAGAACGCGGCCGAGCCGGCCACGCCGCTCGATGACAAGTTTGCGCTCCCGGTTGGCGCTGCCGCCGCTTCGGTTCCCAGCACGAAACCGCCGGCTGTCGAGAAGACGGCAAAAGCCAAGCCTGCCGTCGATGATGACGACGAGGATGAAGACGACGAGCTCGATGACGATGATGACGAGGAACTGGTCGTCTTCACCGCGCGCGAGGCCGCCGGCGCCTTCGGGACGGTCTATCGTTTCACGCGGCCGTTGCTCGGCAAGTACCGCAAGCTGCTTGGCTTCGTTGGCTTCGGCGTTCTGGTCGAGACGCTGTTCAACGTCATCATGCCGCTCAGCCTCAAATATCTGATCGACGACGCGCTCGGCGAGGAAGACTTCGACGCGCTGTTCAAGATCCTGTCGGTGCTGGCCGTCGCCGGCATTGTCACGTCGATCGTTGCGATCTGGTACGAGCGCTGGGACGCCAAACTGGCAGCCTCGATCATCACGGACGTCCGCTCGCGCCTGTTCGATCACGTGCAGGATCTGCCGTCGGCCTATTTCGCCCGCACCAAGCGCGGCGAGATTCTGTCGCGCTTCTCGATCGATCTGTCGTCTTTCGAGACGGCCATCAAGAGTTTCGCCAACAGCGCATTGCTGCCGTTCCTCGAACTGATCGCCGGCATCGGGCTGATGCTGTATCTGAACTGGCAGCTTGCCGCCGTGGCGCTATTGATTTTCCCGATCACGCTGATCGGCCCGCGCATCCTGACGCCGAAGGCCGTGCAGGCCAATTACGACCAGAAGCTCAGCGAAGCTTCAGTGCTCGGCATGGTGCAGGAGAACATCGCGGCACAGGCGGTGATCAAGGCCTTCAGCCTGCAGCGGCGTACCATGGGCTGGTTCCGGCTACGCAATAACGAAACGCGCGACAGGATTGCGGCGGCGACCTTCCTGTCGACCATGGTCGAGCGCTCGGTCACCGTCTCGGTATTGCTGCTGCATTTGGTGGTGCTGGCGATCGGCGCCTATCTCGCCACCAAGGGGCAGATCACGGTCGGTACCTTCGTCACCTTCGAAAGCGCGTTCTGGGAGGTGTCCTACAACATCGCCCATGTCATGCATTTCATCCCGGTGTCGATCCAGGCAGCGGCCGCGGTGCGGCACATGGAGGAAATGCTCGACGAGCCGACACGCGGCGCCGACAAGCCCGGCTCACCGGAGCTGCCGCGCATCGTCAACGACATCACGTTCGATCGCGTCTCGTTCAAGTATGAGAACAGCCAGCAGCCGGTGCTCGACAATCTCAGCCTCAAGATCAATGTCGGCAAGACCGTCGCTATTGTCGGCCCGTCCGGTTCCGGCAAGAGCACGTTGCTGAACCTGATCCTGCGGCTCTATATGCCGGACGAGGGCAGGGTGACCATTGACGGCGTCGATATCCGCAAGATCACGCGCGAGTCCCTGCGCGGCCACATGGCGGTGGTGTTCCAGGAGAACATGCTGTTCAACATGTCGATCCGCGAGAACATCCGGCTCGGCAAGGAAGGCGCCACCGACGAGGAAGTCGAGCAGGCGGCGCGCAAGGCCGAGATCCATCGCTACATCATGAGCCTTCCGGACAAATACGACACCCAGGTCGGCGAGCGCGGCGATACGCTCTCCGGCGGCCAACGCCAGCGGATTGCGATCGCGCGGGCCGTCGTCCGCAATCCGTCGGTACTCCTGCTGGATGAGGCGACATCCGCCCTCGACCAGACAACCGAGGCGGCGCTCAACAAGACGCTGTTCAAACTCGCCAAGGGCCGCACCCTGATTTCGTCGACGCACCGGCTGGCCGCCGTGGTGGATATGGACGAAATCATCGTCATCAATGGCGGCAAGGCGATCGAGCGCGGCTCGCACAAGGAGCTGCTGGCGCTGAACGGTACCTATCGCCAGCTCTGGGACGACCAGCGGCACAGGTCATCTGCCAACGACGATGATGATGACGAGGATGACGACGACGAGTGAGCGCATCTGAAGATGTGTGAGGCGGTCATCCCGCCGTTCGCAGTAATCCCGCCGCGAGCTGGCGGAAAGCCTCGACAGCTTTCGTAAGGACCGCGTGGGGATCGTCGGCGGCAGCGATCCAGAGGGCGGCGTTGAGCGCCGCGCCATTGATCAGACGGGCCGCCGCTTCGGCATCGACAGGCTTGACCGTTCCATCGTCGATCAGCCGTTGAATCGCCTGTGTTGTCGTGCGCAGACACGCCGTCTGGTTCGGCCATTGCGAGGGATCGCCGAGTACGGCGGGGCCGTCCAGCAGCATGATGCGCTGGATCTCCGGCTCGAGGGACATTTCGATATAGGCGACGCCTTCGTTGAGAAACCCGTCCCATGCGGTGTCCGCCTGACCGCGGGCAGCGCGCATGCGCGCCAACATTTCCGCGTCGATCTGATCGATGACGGCCTGCAGCAAACCCTTTTTGTCGCCGAAGTTGTGATAGAGCGCGCCGCGCGTCAGGCCGGCTTCCGCGGTTAGATCGTCCATCGACGCGGCCGCATAGCCTTTGGCGGCGAAAGCCGTTCGGGCCGCCCGGATGAGCCTGGCCCGGGTTTCCTCCACCATTTCCGCTCGTCGTCTCGCGACCACTGTCATCTCCGCAAAGTAACATACGCGCTGTATGCGTATTGACATACGAGGCGTATGCCTGAATATTCTGACATACGGGGCGTATATAATCGTTGAACAGGACTGACACCATGATCAAACGCGACGCGATTTTCCCGGCCGGCCGGCAGGCGCTTTACGAGATCAACCGGTATTCGGCGGCGATACGATCGGGCGACCTCTTGTTTGTCTCCGGCCAGGTTGGCAGCCGGGAAGACGGGTCGCCGGAGCCGGTCTTCGAAAAGCAGGTCCAGCTGGCATTCGATAACCTCGCGGCCGTGCTGAAGGCTGCAGGTTGCACATTCGACGACGTGGTCGACGTCACCACCTTCCACACCGACCCGGCCACTCAGTTCGCGGCGGTCAATGCCGTCCGATTGGCCGTGATCGGTGAACCGCCTTACCCGAACTGGACCGCGGTCGGGGTCAACTGGCTCGCGGGCTTCGATTTCGAGATCAAGGTCATCGCACGCCTCCCTGCATCCGCCTGATTGGCTGACCGTGGGCGTCGAATGAGCGGCGGCGTACCGCTCCACTCGACGCTCCGGTAACATTTGCTCCTGATCGGCGCTGCCCGGTGTGCCGATTCGGGACGCGATACGGCTTGCGTCGGATGCGAGTCGGCGGGGCAGGGCGCAAAAATTCCGCAACCCAGGCGATTCTCTTTCATCAAACTGCAACGAATCCGAGGCGCAGATTCTTTCGTGGATGACATGGCGGGCGTCGAAATCGCGTATGTTCTGTCATGATCCACATGCTAGAAGATGCAGTGCGAGAAGCGTTTCTTTCATCGCGCTTTGTTGTTGACTTGGGTATCCCCTGCGGATACAACCCGGCCATTCAACGACAGGCGGTGAGCTTCGCCAGTGTCGGAACGGATCACCCGGTCGGCTTTTCGGAGCTAATTGGGCACCAACCTCGACCAAGAAGCTCAAACGCTGTCGCTATATCAAGGCAATGCCAAAACGACGTTTGTCTCCCGAGAGGCTTCTCTCTTGAGATTAAATTCGAATGCATGACCTCGGTGCAGACCTAAAGACGCAAGTCTCACGGTCATGATCGCGGTCCTCTGTGGCGTTAAGCGCTTTCCGTTCAGCAATGAATGGTTGGCGTGATTTCGTTTTGCGTGAAGCTTTTCACGTGATGCGAATCGTGGGGCAGGTTGCTCCGATGTGATTTTGAGGAAGCCGTTACGGCTTCGAGCGAACTAAAGGGTGAAGGCTGACATGCCGACGATCAACCAGCTGATCGCTACTCCGCGCGCAATTCAGAAGTCGCGCAAGAAGGTTCCTGCGCTGCAGCAGTCGCCGCAGAAGCGCGGCGTTTGCACGCGCGTCTACACGACGACTCCGAAGAAGCCGAACTCGGCGCTTCGTAAGGTTGCCAAGGTGCGTCTGACCAATGGCTTCGAAGTCATCGGTTACATTCCGGGTGAAGGTCATAACCTTCAGGAGCACTCCGTGGTTATGATCCGCGGCGGTCGCGTCAAGGATTTGCCCGGCGTGCGTTACCACATCCTCCGCGGCGTGCTGGATACCCAGGGCGTCAAGAACCGTAAGCAGCGTCGTTCGAAGTACGGCGCGAAGCGTCCGAAGTAAGCCGGGGTCTGATCGATGTCTCGTCGCCATTCAGCTGAAAAGCGTGAAGTTAACCCGGATCCGAAGTTCGGGAACGTCATCGTCACCAAGTTCATGAATTCGATCATGTATGACGGCAAGAAGTCTGCCGCCGAAACCATCGTTTACGGTGCTTTCGAAATGATCGAAGCGAAGACCAAGCAGGGTCCGCTCGGCGTGTTCGAGCAGGCTTTGGAAAATGTGATGCCGACGATCGAAGTTCGTTCGCGTCGCGTCGGTGGCGCCACCTATCAGGTGCCGGTTGAAGTCCGCAGCATTCGGCGCCAGGCGCTGGGCATTCGCTGGCTGATCACCGCTGCGCGCGCTCGCAACGAGAAGACCATGACCGAGCGTCTTTCGGCTGAGCTGCTCGATGCGTCAAACAACCGTGGTAACGCCGTGAAGAAGCGGGAAGACGTGCACAAGATGGCGGAAGCCAACCGTGCATTCTCGCATTATCGCTGGTAACGGCGAAACTCCGGAATTTAAGGAACATCCCATGCCTCGCGTACATGCCATTGAGGACTACCGTAACTTCGGTATCATGGCGCATATCGATGCCGGTAAGACGACAACGACCGAGCGGATCCTCTATTACACCGGCAAGAGCCACAAAATCGGCGAAGTGCACGAAGGTGCCGCGACGATGGATTGGATGGAGCAGGAGCAGGAGCGTGGCATCACCATCACATCCGCTGCCACCACTGCATTCTGGAATGGCCATCGCCTGAATATCATCGACACCCCCGGCCACGTCGACTTCACGATTGAAGTCGAGCGTTCGCTGCGCGTGCTCGACGGCGCCGTGTGCGTTCTCGACTCCAACCAGGGCGTCGAGCCGCAGACCGAAACCGTCTGGCGTCAGGGCGACAAGTACAAGGTTCCGCGGATCGTTTTCGCGAACAAGATGGATAAGACCGGCGCTGACTTCTACAAGTGCCTGCAGGACATCATCGACCGTCTCGGCGCGAAGCCCGTTGCAATCCAGCTGCCGATCGGCGCGGAGAACGACTTCGTCGGCATGGTCGATCTCGTGATCATGAAGGCCTATATCTGGAACAACGAGGCCCTCGGCGCGAAGTACGAGACCGTCGACATTCCGGCTGACCTAGTCGAGAAGGCCAAGGAATATCGCGAGAAGCTGCTCGAAGCCGCCGTCGAACTCGACGATGAGGCGATGACTGCTTATCTCGACGGCACCGAGCCGGACGAGGCGACCCTCAAGCGTCTGATCCGTAAGGCAGTGCTGACTGGCGCGTTCTACCCGGTTCTCTGCGGCTCGGCTTTCAAGAACAAGGGCGTGCAGCCTTTGCTCGACGCGGTTGTCGATTATCTGCCGTCGCCGGTTGACGTTCCTGCCATCAAGGGCACGGACGAAGACGGCAACGAGATCCTCCGCAAGGCGGACGACAAGGAGCCGCTGGCTCTGCTCGCATTCAAGATCATGGACGATCCGTTCGTTGGCACCATCACGTTCTGCCGCATCTATTCGGGTGTTCTGCAGAGCGGCACCGGTGTCGTGAACTCGACCCGTGAGAAGAAAGAACGTATCGGCCGCATGCTGTTGATGCATGCGAACAACCGCGAAGACATCAAGGAAGCCTTTGCCGGCGACATCGTCGCTCTGGCTGGCCTCAAGGAAGCCCGCACCGGTGACACGCTTTGCGATCCGGACAAGCAGGTCATTCTCGAGCGCATGGAATTCCCGGAGCCGGTGATCGAAATCGCGATCGAGCCGAAGTCCAAGGCCGACCAGGAAAAGCTGGGCGTCGCTCTGGCGAAGCTCGCTGCAGAAGATCCGTCGTTCCGCGTGTCGACCGACCACGAGTCCGGCCAGACCATCCTGAAGGGCATGGGCGAACTCCATCTCGACATCAAGGTCGACATTCTGCGCCGTACCTACAAGGTCGACGCGAATATCGGCGCACCGCAGGTGGCGTTCCGTGAGAAGATCACGAAGCGCGCTGAAGTCGACTATACCCACAAGAAGCAGACCGGTGGTACCGGCCAGTTCGCCCGCGTCAAGTTCGTGGTCGAGCCGGGCGAGCCGGGTTCGGGCTTCGTGTTCGAATCCAAGGTCGTCGGTGGTTCGGTTCCGAAGGAATACATCCCCGGCGTCGAAAAGGGTCTCAACAGCGTCATGACCTCGGGCGTGGTCGCGGGCTTCCCCGTGGTCGACGTTCATGTCCAGCTGGTTGACGGCGCCTATCACGACGTCGACTCGTCGGCACTGGCCTTCGAAATTGCTTCGCGCGCGGCACTCCGCGACGCGCTGCAGAAGGGCAAGTCCGTTCTGCTCGAGCCGATCATGAAGGTCGAATGCGTGACCCCGGAAGACTACACCGGTTCGGTCATCGGCGACTTGAACTCGCGGCGCGGTCAGATCCAGGGTCAGGACATGCGCGGCAACGCCAACGTCATCAACGCGATGGTGCCGCTCATGAACATGTTCGGTTACGTGAACACGCTGCGCTCGATGAGCCAGGGTCGTGCAACGTTCTCGATGTCATTCGATCACTACGCGGAAGCGCCGGCCAATGTGTCGGCAGAAGTCCAGAAGAAGTTTGCCTGATTGTCGTTAGCGACAGTTGACGACTAAACGGAGAGAGTCATGGCCAAAGCAAAATTTGAACGTAACAAGCCGCACTGCAATATTGGTACGATCGGTCACGTTGACCACGGCAAGACGTCGCTGACGGCGGCGATCACAAAGGTGCTGGCAGAGACGGGCGGTGCCACGTTCACCGCTTACGACCAGATCGACAAGGCGCCCGAGGAAAAGGCCCGCGGCATCACCATTTCGACCGCGCATGTCGAATACGAGACCGCCAACCGCCACTACGCCCACGTCGACTGCCCCGGCCACGCCGACTATGTGAAGAACATGATCACCGGCGCCGCGCAGATGGACGGTGGCATCCTGGTCGTGTCGGCCGCTGACGGCCCGATGCCGCAGACCCGCGAGCACATCCTGCTCGCCCGCCAGGTCGGCGTTCCCGCGCTGGTCGTGTTCCTGAACAAGTGCGACATGGTCGACGATCCGGAGCTGCTCGAGCTCGTGGAAATGGAAGTTCGCGAACTGCTGTCGAAGTACGACTTCCCGGGCGATGACATTCCGATCATCAAGGGTTCGGCGCTGGCCGCTCTCGAAAACTCGGACCAGAAGCTCGGTCACGACGCCATTCTCGAACTGATGAAGAATGTCGACAGCTACATCCCGCAGCCGGAGCGTCCGGTTGACCAGCCGTTCCTGATGCCGGTGGAAGACGTGTTCTCGATCTCGGGCCGTGGCACGGTCGTGACCGGCCGCGTCGAGCGCGGCATCGTCAAGGTCGGCGAGGAAATCGAAATCGTCGGCATCCGCGCCACGCAGAAGACGATCTGCACCGGCGTTGAAATGTTCCGCAAGCTGCTCGATCAGGGCCAGGCCGGCGACAACATCGGCGCGCTGCTGCGCGGCACCAAGCGTGAAGACGTCGAGCGCGGCCAGGTGCTGTGCAAGCCGGGTTCGGTGAAGCCGCACACCAAGTTCAAGGCCGAGGCCTACATCCTCACCAAGGAAGAGGGTGGCCGTCACACGCCGTTCTTCACCAACTACCGTCCGCAGTTCTACTTCCGCACCACCGACGTGACCGGTGTGGTGCATCTGCCGGAAGGCACCGAAATGGTGATGCCGGGCGACAACATCGCCATGGAAGTGCACCTGATCGTGCCGATCGCGATGGAAGAGAAGCTGCGCTTCGCCATCCGTGAAGGCGGCCGCACCGTCGGTGCAGGCGTCGTCGCTAGCATCATCGAGTAAGGACGCGAACAGGAAGTCGTGAGTAGCGGGTCTCGCTACTCGCTACTCGCAACAACCATTCGCTTTCAAAGAAAGACACGGCAATGAACGGCCAGAATATCCGCATTCGTCTCAAGGCGTTCGATCATCGTATCCTCGATGCATCGACCCGTGAGATCGTGAGCACCGCGAAGCGCACGGGTGCACAGGTCCGTGGACCCATCCCGCTGCCGACGCGCATCGAGAAGTTCACGGTCAACCGTTCGCCGCACGTCGACAAGAAGAGCCGCGAGCAGTTCGAGATGCGCACCCATAAGCGTCTTCTCGATATCGTCGATCCGACCCCGCAGACAGTCGATGCTTTGATGAAGCTCGACCTGGCCGCCGGTGTCGACGTCGAGATCAAGCTCTAAGTATTTAGGTCCCGTCCGGTCAAACGGACAGAAAGAACAGGAAGCACGCCGATGCGCTCCGGAGTGATCGCACAAAAGGTCGGGATGACCCGGGTCTTCACAGACGCCGGTGAACATATCCCTGTGACCGTGCTCAAGCTGGGTAACTGCCAGGTGGTTGGCCACCTCACCAGCGAGAAGAACGGTTACGTCGCGCTGCAGCTCGGATCGGGCTCGCGCAAGACCGTTTATTTGCCCAAGGCTGAACGCGGCCAGTTCGCGGTCGCCAAGGTTGAACCCAAGCGGAAGGTCGCGGAATTCCGCGTGTCGGAAGACGCGCTGATCCCGGTCGGCGCCGAGATCCAGGCAGACCACTTCGTGGTTGGCCAGTTCGTCGATGTCACCGGCACCTCGGTCGGTAAGGGCTTCGCCGGTGGTATGAAGCGCTGGAATTTCGGCGGTCTTCGCGCCACGCACGGTGTGTCGGTTTCGCATCGTTCGATCGGTTCGACCGGTGGTCGTCAGGATCCCGGCAAGACCTTCAAGAACAAGAAGATGCCCGGTCACATGGGTGTCGATCGTATCACCACGCTCAACCTGCGCGTCGTGCAGCTTGATGTCGAGCGCGGCCTGATCCTCGTCGAAGGTGCCGTTCCCGGCTCCAAGGGCGGTTGGATTTCGGTTCGCGATGCGGTGAAGAAGGCTCTGCCGAAGGACGCGCCGAAGCCCGGCAAGTTCAAGCTGGCAGGAGAGGGTGCGACCGTTGAAGCACCTGCGGCCGAGCAGGAAGGAGCGTGAGATGAAACTGAACGTCACCACGCTTGAGGGCAAGGACGCCGGCTCGATCGAGCTGTCGGATGCCATCTTCGGTCTCGATCCGCGCGCCGATATCATCCAGCGTTGCGTCAACTGGCAGCTCGCAAAGCGCCAGTCGGGCAACCACAAGGCCAAGGGCCGCGCCGAAATCTGGCGCACCGGCAAGAAGATGTACAAGCAGAAGGGCACCGGCGGTGCTCGTCACGGTTCGGCTCGCGTTCCGCAGTTCCGCGGCGGTGGTCGTGCCTTCGGTCCGGTCGTTCGCTCCCATGCGTTCGATCTGCCGAAGAAGGTCCGTGCACTCGCGCTGAAGCATGCTCTGTCGGCGAAGGCCAAGGACGGCGGCTTGATCGTGATCGAGAACGCCAACCTGGAAGCCGCCAAGACCAAGGCTCTGCTCGGTCACTTCACGGGTCTCGGCCTGACCAACGCGCTGATCATCGATGGCGCCGAGGTTCATGTCGGTTTCGCTCAGGCGGCCCGTAACATTCCGAACATCGACGTGCTGCCGATCCAGGGCATCAACGTCTATGACATTCTGCGTCGTCAGAAGCTGGTTCTGACCAAGGCGGCGCTTGATGCGTTGGAGGCGCGCTTCAAATGAAGAATATCGACCCGCGCCATTACGACGTGATCGTCGCCCCTGTGGTGACGGAAAAGGCCACTGTCGCTTCTGAATTCAACAAGGTTGTTTTCAAGGTCGACGGCAAGGCCACCAAGCCGCAGATCAAGGAAGCCGTCGAAAAGCTGTTCGACGTCAAGGTAAAGAGCGTGAACACGCTGGTTCGCAAGGGCAAGACGAAGATCTTCCGTGGCAACCTCGGTTCACAGTCGAACGTCAAGCGTGCGATCGTGACCCTCGAAGAGGGCCACCGCATCGACGTTACGACCGGACTGTAAGGGCGATCAACGATGGCACTTAAGACATTCAACCCAACGACACCCGGCCAGCGTCAGCTGGTCATGGTGGATCGTTCCGCGCTGTACAAGGGCAAGCCTGTCAAGGCTCTGACCGAAGGCAAGCACTCGGCTGGCGGTCGTAACAACACCGGTCGCATCACGGTGCGCTTCCGTGGCGGTGGCCACAAGAAGTCCTATCGTATCGTCGACTTCAAGCGTTCCAAGGTCGACGTTCCGGCCGTGGTCGAGCGTCTGGAATACGATCCGAACCGCACCGCGTTTATCGCGCTGATCAAGTACACCGATGGCGAGCAGGCTTATATCCTGGCGCCGCAGCGTCTGGCCGTTGGCGATACCGTCATCGCCGGCAGCTATGTCGACGTGAAGCCGGGCAATGTCATGCCGCTCGGCAACATGCCGATCGGTACGATCATCCACAACGTCGAGATGAAGATCGGGAAGGGCGGCCAGATCGCTCGTTCCGCCGGCACCTATGCCCAGCTCGTCGGTCGTGACCATGATTACGTGATCATCCGTCTGAACTCGGGCGAACAGCGCCTGGTTCACGGTCGTTGCACCGCCACCATCGGCGCTGTGTCGAACCCGGATCACATGAACATCTCGATCGGCAAGGCCGGTCGTACCCGCTGGCTCGGCTGGCGTCCGCATAACCGCGGCGTCGTCATGAACCCGATCGACCATCCGCACGGTGGTGGTGAAGGTCGTACCTCGGGTGGTCGTCACCCGGTTACGCCCTGGGGCAAGCCGACCAAGGGCAAGAAGACCCGGTCGAACAAGTCGACCAACAAGTTCATTCTCATCAGCCGCCACAAGCGGAAGAAGTAAGGATCGCCGGACATGGTTCGTTCAGTCTGGAAAGGCCCGTTCGTCGAGGGTTCGCTGCTCAAGAAGGCAGATGCCGCTCGTTCGTCTGGTCGTCATGATGTGATCAAGATCTGGAGCCGTCGCTCCACGATCCTGCCGCAGTTCGTGGGTCTCACCTTCGGCGTTTACAACGGCCAGAAGCATGTACCTGTCGCTGTGAACGAGGAAATGGTTGGTCACAAGTTCGGCGAATTCTCGCCGACCCGTACCTTCCATGGCCACGCCGGCGACAAGAAAGCCAAGAAGGGCTGAGGACTAAGTCATGAGCAAGCCAAAGCGCGAACGGAGCCTCCCGGATAACGAGGCCAAGGCGATCGCCCGCATGTTGCGCGTGAGCCCGCAGAAGCTGAACCTGGTTGCGCAGATGATCCGCGGCCGCAAGGCTTCGGCTGCACTCGCCGACCTGCAGTTCTCGCGCAAGCGGATCGCGGTCGACGTGAAGAAGTGCCTTGAATCGGCTATTGCCAACGCCGAGAACAACCATGACCTCGACGTTGACGCATTGATCGTCTCCGAGGCGCATGTCGGCAAGGGCATCGTGATGAAGCGTTTCAGTCCGCGCGGCCGTGGCCGTTCGGGCCGTATCTTTAAACCGTTTGCGCAGCTGACGATTGTCGTTCGTCAGGTCGAAGCAGAAGCAGCAGCGTAAGCAGGCGCAGGAGAATAAGATGGGTCAGAAGATCAATCCAATCGGTCTGCGTCTTGGCATCAACCGTACGTGGGATTCACGTTGGTATGCCGGCAAGAACGAATACGGCAAGTTGTTGCACGAAGACGTCAAGATCCGCGAGATCCTGCATAAGGAGCTCAAGCAGGCTGCTGTCGCCAAGATCATCATCGAGCGCCCGCACAAGAAGTGCCGCGTCACGATCCAGTCGGCTCGTCCGGGTGTCGTGATCGGCAAGAAGGGCGCCGACATCGACAAGCTTCGCAAGAAGGTTGCCGACATTACCTCGTCGGACGTGGTCATCAACATCGTCGAAATCCGCAAGCCGGAGCTCGATGCGACCCTGGTCGCCGAGTCGATTGCACAGCAGCTCGAGCGCCGCGTTGCGTTCCGCCGTGCGATGAAGCGGGCAGTGCAGTCGGCCATGCGTCTGGGCGCCGAAGGCATTCGTATCAACTGCTCGGGTCGTCTGGGCGGTGCGGAAATCGCGCGTATGGAATGGTATCGCGAAGGTCGCGTGCCGCTGCACACGCTGCGTGCGGATATCGATTACGGCGTAGCCACCGCGTTCACGACGTTCGGCACCTGCGGCGTCAAGGTCTGGATCTTCAAGGGCGAAATCCTCGAGCACGATCCGATGGCTCAGGACAAGCGCATGGCCGAGGGTGACAATTCCCGGCCGCGTCGCGACGCTGCTTGAGCGTTTAATTAGAAGGTTTGAGGGCGTAAGCCATGATGCAACCAAAGAAGACCAAGTTCCGGAAGGCGCATAAGGGCCGGATCCACGGCGTTGCGACTTCGGGCGCCACGCTGGCTTTCGGTCAGTTCGGCCTGAAGGCAATGGCGCCGGAACGTCTGACCGCGCGTCAGATCGAAGCTGCCCGTCGCGCGCTGACCCGTCACATGAAGCGTGCCGGCCGCGTCTGGATCCGGGTGTTCCCGGATCTTCCGGTTTCGAAGAAGCCCGCTGAAGTCCGAATGGGTTCCGGCAAGGGTACTCCGGAACTGTGGGTTGCGCGCGTCAAGCCAGGCCGAGTGATCTTCGAGATCGACGGTGTCACCACGCAGATTGCCAAGGAAGCGATGACCCTCGCTGCCGCCAAGCTGCCGATCAAGACGCGTTTCGTTACGCGCATTGCGGAGTAGAGCCATGGCCGAAATGAAAACCAGCGATATCCGCGCAATGAGCCCCGATCAGATGGACGACGCCGTCCTCAATCTGAAGAAGGAGCGTTTCAACCTGCGCTTCCAGCGCGCCACCGGGCAGCTGGAAAACACCTCTCGCCTTCGTGAGGCGCGTCGTGATATTGCACGAATCAAGACCATCGCCGCGCAGAAGCGCGACGGTAAGTCGAAGTAAGGGGCCGAACATGCCGAAACGTACTCTGCAGGGCGTGGTCGTCAGCGACAAGCAAGCCAAGACGGTTGTTGTTCGCGTTGACCGTCGCTTTACGCACCCGATCTACAAGAAGACCATTCGCCGTTCGAAAAATTACCATGCCCACGACGAGAACAACGAGTTCAAGCCGGGCGACATGGTGTGGATCGAAGAGAGCAAGCCGATGTCGAAGCTGAAGCACTGGACGGTTGTCCGGGGCGAACAGAAGAAGACTGCCTAAAAATCGCGCATTAGCGCATAAACAGAGGACGAGGTGCATCAATGATTCAGATGCAGACCAACCTCGACGTGGCCGATAATTCAGGCGCACGCCGTGTCATGTGCATTAAGGTGATTGGTGGATCCAAGCGCCGTTATGCATCCGTTGGCGACGTAATTGTCGTATCGATCAAGGAAGCCATCCCACGTGGGAAGGTGAAGAAGGGCGACGTCATGAAGGCGGTCGTCGTGCGCGTCCGCAAGGACATTCGCCGCCCGGATGGCTCTGTCATCCGCTTCGATCGCAACGCTGCCGTGCTGATCAACAATCAGTCCGAGCCGATCGGTACCCGTATCTTCGGGCCCGTGCCGCGTGAGCTGCGCGCCAAGAACCACATGAAGATCATTTCGCTTGCGCCGGAGGTGCTGTAATGGCTGCCAAAATTCGCAAGGGTGACAAGGTCATCGTGCTGAACGGTCGCGACAAGGGCCGTACCGGCGAAGTGTTTGAAGTGCGCCCGACCGAGGGCAAGGCGCTGGTTCGCGGCGTCAACCTGGTCAAGCGTCACCAGAAGCAGACCCAGGCACAGGAAGGCGGCATCATCTCGAAAGAGGCGCCGATCCAACTGTCCAACATCGCGATCGTCGGCAAGGACGGCAAGCCGACTCGCGTTGGTTTCAAGATCCAGGCTGATGGCACCAAGGTGCGTATCGCCAAGCGTTCGGGAGCAGAGATCGATGTCTGAGACCGTCTACATTCCGCGCCTGCGCGTCGAATACGACAAGTCCATTCGTGCCAAGCTGACTGAACAGTTCGGCTACGAAAACGTCATGCAGGTTCCGCGCCTCGACAAGATCGTCCTGAACATGGGCGTTGGCGAAGCTGTGAACGACCGCAAGAAGGCCGAAACCGCTGCCAGCGACCTGTCGCTGATCGCCGGTCAGAAGGCCATCGTGACCTATTCGCGCGTTGCTATCGCGACCTTCAAGCTGCGTGAAAACCAGCCGATCGGCGCCAAGGTGACTCTCCGCAAGACGAAGATGTACGAGTTCATCGATCGTCTGGTGAACGTCGCTCTGCCGCGCGTGCGAGATTTCCGTGGCCTGAACGCCAAGAGCTTCGACGGCCGTGGCAACTACTCGCTCGGTCTCAAAGAGCACATCATTTTCCCGGAAATCGATTTCGACAAGGCCGGGGATACGCCGCTGGGCATGGACATCACGGTGTGCACCACTGCGCGCACCGACGACGAGGCCCGCGCTTTGTTGACCGCTTTCAATTTCCCGTTCCGGCAGTGAGTAGCTGAAAAGCTTCTCAAACGCGGTAACCCAGGAGCCAAGCATGGCAAAGAAGAGTTCGATCGAGAAGAACAACCGTCGGAAGAAGATGTCCGCGAACGCTGCGCCGAAGCGCGCGCGTCTCAAGGCCATCATCGCCGACAAGACCAAGCCGATGGAAGAGCGGTTCGCCGCAACGCTGAAGCTCGCCGAGCTTCCGCGCAATTCGTCGCCCGTTCGGATCATGAACCGTTGCGAAATCACCGGTCGTCCGCATTCGGTCTATCGTATCAACAAGCTCAGCCGTATCGCGCTGCGTGAATTGGGCTCGAAGGGCCTGGTTCCCGGGCTCGTGAAGTCCAGCTGGTAAGGGGGGCGGAACATGTCGACCCACGATCCAATCAGCGATCTCATCACTCGTATCCGCAATGCGCAGATGCGTACCAAGTCCAAGGTTTCGACCCCGGGCTCCAAGATGCGCGCCAACGTGCTCGAAGTGCTGAAGAACGAAGGCTACATCCGTGGCTTCGCCAGCGTCGAGCATTCGTCGGGCCGTTCGGAACTCGAGATCGAACTCAAGTATTTCGATGGCGAACCGGTCATCCGCGAAATCGAGCGTGTTTCGAAGCCAGGACGTCGCGTTTACGTCTCGGTGAAGAACCTGCCGCGCGTGAAGAACGGCCTCGGTATCTCCGTTTTGTCGACGCCCAAGGGAATTATGGCCGACCACGACGCGCGCGACGCGAATGTGGGCGGTGAAGTTCTCTTCACGGTGTTCTGAGGAAGGATCAGTCATGTCACGAGTTGGCAAGAAGCCAGTGGCGGTGACCGCGGGAGTTACCGCGTCCGTCGAAGGCCAGACCGTCAAGATGAAGGGCCCCAAGGGCGCTCTTCAGTTCGTCGTGCACGACGACGTGGTGGTGAAGATGGAAGAGGGCGCAATCAAGGTTGCTCCTCGCGTCGAAACCAACCGCGCTCGCGCACTGTACGGTACCGCTCGCGCGCAGATCGCGAATCTGCTCGAAGGCGTTACCAAGGGTTTCGAGAAGAAGCTCGAGATCACCGGCGTCGGTTATCGTGCGGCCCTGCAGGGTAAGAACCTGCAGCTGGCGCTCGGTTACAGCCACGATGTCGTCTACGCGATCCCGGAAGGCATCACCATCACGGTGCCGAAGCCGACCGAGATCAACGTCGCCGGCAACGACTCGCAGCGCGTCGGTCAGGTAGCAGCGGAGATCCGCAGCTATCGTCCGCCGGAGCCCTATAAGGGCAAGGGCGTACGTTATTCCGACGAGTTTATCTTCCGCAAGGAAGGCAAGAAGAAGTAACGGAGCCGGTCATGTCGAAACTCAAGATTACGAATGCCCGGCGCAAGCAACGCGTGCGGCTCTCGCTCCGCCGGACTGCCAATGGCCGTCCGCGCCTGTCGATCTTCCGCTCGTCGAAGCACATCTACGCGCAGGTCATCGACGACCTGAAGGGCGAGACGCTCGCTTCCGCGTCGTCGCTGGAGAAGGCGATGCGCGAAACCGGCAAGACCGGTGCGGACGTCGATGCGGCGCAGGCTGTCGGCAAGCTGCTGGCAGAGCGCGCGGTCAAGAATGGCGTCAAGGAAGTGGTGTTCGACCGTGGTCAGTATCTGTACCACGGCCGCGTCAAGGCGCTGGCAGATGCGGCTCGCGAAGGCGGGCTCAGCTTCTAAGCGATTTCACTTTCGTTGATTTGCAAGTTGCAGATTTGAACGGACACAGGGTTAGAAGCGAAAGCTTCGCAAGGATTGGAAAACACCATGGCAGGTGAACGCGAACGCGGCGGACGCGACCGGGGCCCCCGGGAAGAGCGTGATAGTGAGTTCGTCGACAAGCTCGTCCACATCAATCGTGTGGCGAAGGTCGTCAAGGGCGGTAAGCGCTTCGGCTTTGCAGCTCTGGTCGTCATTGGCGATCAGAAGGGCAGGGTCGGGTTCGGTCACGGTAAGGCCCGTGAAGTTCCGGAAGCAATCCGCAAGGCAACCGAGTCGGCCAAGCGCAACCTGACGCGCGTCGCTCTGCGCGAAGGTCGCACGCTGCATCACGACATCGCTGGCCGTCATGGCGCGGGTCGCGTGTATCTGCGTGCCGCTCCAGCTGGTACCGGCATCATCGCCGGCGGTCCGATGCGCGCTGTGTTCGAAACGCTGGGTATCCAGGACGTGGTGGCCAAGTCGATCGGTTCGTCGAATCCCTACAACATGGTTCGCGCCACTTTCGACGCGCTGAAGCATCAGGATTCGCCGCGTTCGGTTGCTGCTCGCCGCAACATCAAGGTGTCCACCCTGCAGTCGCGCCGCGTTGGCGGTGACGCCGAGCTGGTTGCCGAATAACAGGCATGATTCGGAAAATTGGATCTCCACTTTTCTGATAAGGATCATGCCCTCTAAAAAGACTTTTTGGAGTTATCACGATGGCCAAGGCCGCAAAGATGATCAAGGTCGAGCAGGTCGCCAGCGCAATTCGCCGGCACCACTCGCAGCGTTCTACGCTGATCGGCCTCAAGCTCAACAAGATCGGTCGCGTCAGCGAATTGCAGGACACTCCTGAAGTTCGCGGCATGATCACCAAAGTGCAGCACCTCGTCCGCGTGGTCGAGGATAAGTAAGTTCACGTCGTCTCACTGCGGCCGCCAGGTTGCCGCAGGGATGACACTGTTGACCTTCGAGGTCCGGATCTGCCGGTAAGCCTCGGGAAGACAGGGCGAAACAGGGAAAAGAACGATGAAGCTCAGCGATATCGCCGATAACGCCGGCTCCCGTAAGAAGCGTATGCGTGTCGGCCGTGGCATCGGCTCCGGCAAGGGCAAGACCGCGGGCCGCGGCGGCAAGGGCCAGACCGCACGTTCGGGCGTCCGCATCAAGGGCTTCGAGGGCGGCCAGATGCCGTTGCATCGTCGTCTGCCGAAGCGCGGCTTCAACAACATCTTCCGTCTCGATTACGCCGAGATCAACCTGGACCGCCTCCAGGACGCGATCGATGCGAAGACCATCGACATCAAGGCCGTGATCAACGCTGAATCGCTGGTGAAGGCTGGCGTTCTGCGCCGCTCGAAGGCTGGTGTGCGTGTTCTCGGCCGTGGCGAGATCAAGGCCAAGATCAACATCGAAGTGCACGGCGCCACCAAGACGGCGATCGAAGCCATCGAGAAGGCTGGCGGTTCGGTGAAGATCATCGCGCCGAAGAAGGCCGACGGCGAAGCTGCGTAACATCTGCGGCATCGCCTGCGTCTGTGGGCGGCCTTGCGTGATGTGGCAGTAGATTTTATCAATGCCGAGCACCAAATAATGTCCGGCCTCCGCTGCATGCCCCGCTCTTTCGGGGCATGATGGCGAAAGGGGCGCGGGAGAAAGCCAAACATGGTCTCTGCAGCAGAGCAATTAGCAGCAAACCTCAACTTTTCGGCCCTCGGCAAGGCCGATGAACTGAAGAAGCGCATCTGGTTCACACTGGGTGCGCTGCTTGTTTATCGGCTCGGCACCTATATTCCGCTGCCCGGCATCGATCCGGCCGCGTGGGAGCAGGTGTTCAAGCAGCAGGCCGGCGGCATCCTCGGCATGTTCAACATGTTCGCGGGCGGCGGCATCAACCGCATGGCGATTTTTGCGCTGAACATCATGCCGTATATTTCGGCATCGATTATCATTCAGCTGCTGACCACCGTGTCGCCCCAGCTCGAAGCTCTCAAGAAAGAGGGTGAGGCGGGCCGCAAGACGCTGAACCAGTATACCCGTTACCTGACTGTCATCCTCGCTGCATTCCAGTCCTATGCCATTGCGGCGGGTCTGCAGGGCGCAGGCAATGTCGTCAGCGAACCCGGCATGTTCTTCCTGATCTCGACCTCGGTCACGCTGACCGGCGGCACGATGTTCTTGATGTGGCTGGGTGAGCAGATCACCTCGCGCGGCATCGGCAACGGCATCTCGCTGATCATTCTGGCCGGCATCGTGGCGGAGCTCCCGTCGGCGATCGCCAATATGCTCGAACTGGGTCGTCAGGGCGCACTGTCGACCGGTCTGATCCTGGTCGTTATCGTGATGGCCGTGGTCGTGATCGCCTTCATCGTGTTCATGGAGCGCGCCCAGCGCCGCCTGCTGATCCAGTATCCGAAGCGTCAGGTCGGCAACAAGATGTTCGAGGGCCAGTCCTCGCATCTGCCGCTGAAGCTCAACACCTCGGGCGTGATCCCGCCGATCTTCGCGTCATCGCTGCTGTTGCTGCCGGCGACCATCGCAAGCTTCAATGCAGGGAAGGGGCCGGAGTGGTTCCAGTGGCTGACCACGCAGCTCAGCCATGGCCGTCCGCTGTTCCTGATCATGTATGTGTCGCTGATCGTGTTCTTCGCGTTCTTCTATACGGCGATCGTGTTCAACCCGACCGAGACTGCCGACAATCTGAAGAAGCACGGCGGCTTCATCCCAGGTATTCGTCCTGGTGAGCGGACCGCAGAATACATCGACTATGTGCTCTCGCGCATCACTGTACTTGGCGCTGCCTATCTCGCCGTGGTCTGCTTGATCCCCGAGATCCTGATCTCCTATGCGTCGGTGCCGTTCTACTTCGGCGGCACGTCGCTGCTGATCGTGGTCAGCGTCACCATGGACACTGTGGCGCAGGTGCAGGGCTATCTGCTGGCGCACCAGTATGAAGGTTTGATCCGCAAGTCGAAGCTGAGGGGCCGGCGCAAATGAGGTTGATTCTTCTCGGGCCGCCGGGGGCGGGCAAGGGAACTCAGGCACATCGTCTTGTCGAGCGTCACAACATCGTTCAGCTGTCCACCGGTGACATGCTGCGTGCTGCCGTGGCTGCCGAGACCGAAGTTGGCCTCAAGGCCAAGGATATCATGGCCGCTGGCGGCCTGGTGCCCGATGATATTGTGATCGGGATCATCTCGGATCGCATCGAGCTGCCGGATGCCGCCAACGGCTTTATCCTCGACGGCTTCCCGCGTACCGTGCCGCAGGCTGAAGCGCTGGACGCACTGCTGAAGTCCAAGGGGCTTCATCTCGATGCTGCCGTTGAGCTCCGCGTCAATGAGAGCGCGCTGTTGCAGCGTGTCGAAGCCCGTGTCGCGCAGATGATGGAGCGCGGCGAGACCGTGCGCATCGACGATACGCCGGAAGTGCTGTCGAAGCGTTTGGCGAGCTACCGCACCTCGACCGAGCCGCTGGTGCATTATTATTCGGAGAAGCGGAAGCTGGTGACCATCGATGGCATGATGACCATCGAAGAGGTAACCGCTGAGATCAACCGCGTGCTGGCAGCGATTCTCGCCGCCGATGAGTCGGCGAAGAAGCCGGCCCGCAAGCCCGCCAAGAAGGCTGCTGCCGCCAAGCGTGGATCTGCTCCGGCCACGAAAGCGGCTAAATCGGCCAAAAAAGCTGTGAAGGCCGTCAAGAAGGCCAAGAAGGCGCCGGTTAAGGTCGCCAAGAAGGCAAAGGCGGCCAAGAAAGCCGTAAAGAAGACTGTCAAGAAAACGGTCAAAAAGGCGGTAAAAGCAGCCAAAAAGGCTGTAAAATCGGCTTCGAAGGCCAAAACCAGCAAGTCGGTCAAAAAGCCAGCCAAGAAGGCCGGTAAAGTGGCCAAGAAAGCCGGCAAAAAGCGCGTCAAACGCTAGAGCAGGTTGACGAAACGAAGTCGAATACTTTAATAAGGCCCTCATCCAGTCGGAAGATTCCAACGATGCCGGGCCCCACTGAAATCCAGGGGACGGGCGTCGTGTTCGCGTTTGTGAATACCCGCCCGACAAATGATGATAATGCCGGTTCGTGATGGACTGGTGACAGGAGAGAAGTTGTGGCCCGTATCGCCGGTGTAAACATCCCGACCAACAAGCGCGTGCTGATCGCGCTGCAGTACATTCATGGCATCGGCCAGAAGAACGCCGCCGATATCATCGAGAAGGTGAAGATCACTCCGGAGCGCCGCGTCAATCAGCTCAGCGACGCGGAAGTTCTGCAGATCCGTGAAGTCATCGACCGCGACTATCTGGTCGAGGGCGATCTTCGTCGCGAGACGGGCATGAATATCAAGCGTCTGATGGACCTCGGCTGCTATCGTGGCCTGCGTCATCGTCGCGGTCTGCCGGTTCGTGGCCAGCGCACGCATACCAATGCGCGCACCCGCAAGGGCCCGGCCAAGTCGATCGCCGGCAAGAAGAAGTAAGCTTTCGAATACGAGTTTGCGGAAGCGGATGATCATCCGCTTCTGCAATTATTTTTTGGTGTAGCCGCTGGCATTACGGCGGCGTTGAGATCCTCAGAAAGGTTAGAGATGGCAAAGGAAGCCGGACGTATTCGTCGCCGCGAGCGCAAGAACATTGCATCGGGCATCGCGCACGTGAATTCGTCGTTCAACAACACGACCATCACCATCACCGACGCGCAGGGCAACACGATTGCCTGGTCGTCGGCTGGCACGATGGGCTTCAAGGGCTCGCGTAAGTCGACCCCGTATGCAGCGCAGGTTGCTGCTGAAGACGTGTCGAAGAAGGCGCAGGAACACGGCATGCGCACGCTGGAAGTCGAAGTCGGCGGTCCGGGTTCGGGTCGTGAATCGGCTCTCCGCGCTCTGCAGGCCGCGGGCTTCACGGTCACCTCGATCCGCGACGTGACCTCGATCCCGCACAACGGTTGCCGCCCGCGCAAGCGTCGGCGCGTTTAATACTTTTTGATCGCGGGTGGCTCGGCTGCCCGCGATCGCTTTTGCGATGCGACTTACGCGGACTGATCCGCGATCTCCAACGCCAGTGAGTTTGATGGCATGGGTGACACAGTGACGATCCAGAAAAATTGGCAAGAACTTATCCGGCCGAACAAGCTGCAGGTAACCCCTGGCAGCGATCCTACCCGTTTTGCGACCCTGGTTGCCGAACCGCTCGAGCGCGGTTTCGGCCAGACCCTCGGTAACGCACTCCGCCGCATCCTGCTGTCCTCGCTGCAGGGCGCTGCCGTGCAGTCGGTGCACATCGACGGCGTGCTGCATGAATTCTCCTCGATTGCCGGCGTGCGTGAAGACGTCACCGACATCGTGCTGAACGTGAAGGACATCTCGATCAAGATGCTGGGCGAAGGCCCGAAGCGCATGGTCGTGAAGAAGCAGGGCCCGGGCGTCGTGACCGCCGGCGACATTCAGACTGTCGGCGATGTGACCGTTCTCAATCCCGACCTGCAGATCTGCACCCTCGACGAGGGCGCCGAGATCCGCATGGAATTCACCGTTGCCGGCGGCAAGGGCTACGTCGCTGCCGAACATAACCGTCCGGAAGACGCGCCGATCGGCCTGATCCCGATCGACAGCCTGTACTCGCCGGTTCGCAAGGTGTCGTACAAGGTCGAGAACACCCGCGAGGGCCAGATCCTCGATTACGACAAGCTGACGATGACCATCGAGACCAACGGCGCGTTGACGCCGGATGACGCGGTCGCTTATGCCGCGCGCATCCTGCAGGACCAGCTCAACGTGTTCGTGAACTTCGAAGAGCCCCGCAAGGAAGTTGCTCAGGAAGTCATTCCGGATCTCGCTTTCAACCCGGCTTTCCTCAAGAAGGTCGACGAACTCGAGCTCTCGGTGCGTTCGGCAAACTGCCTGAAGAACGACAACATCGTTTACATCGGCGACCTCGTTCAGAAGTCGGAAGCAGAAATGCTCCGCACTCCGAACTTCGGCCGCAAGTCGCTGAACGAAATCAAGGAAGTGCTCGCCCAGATGGGTCTGCACCTCGGCATGGAAGTGCCCGGTTGGCCGCCGGAAAATATCGACGAGTTGGCCAAGCGCTTCGAAGATCACTACTGAGCATCACGAGCGGCGTGGCCGGGGTCTAACCCGGCCATGGCGTTATGGGCGAACGCAGGCAGCCCACCTGCAACATGATGTCCGACGAACCGTCGCGGCAAACTGAAATATAAGGAATATTCCAATGCGTCACGGCAAGGTTCATCGCAAGCTCAACCGCACCGCAGAACATCGCAAGGCGATGTTCGCCAACATGTGCGCGTCGCTGATCAAGCACGAGCAGATCATCACCACGCTTCCGAAGGCCAAGGAGCTCCGCCCGATCGTGGAGAAGCTCGTCACCCTCGGCAAGAAGGGCGGCCTCCACATGCGTCGCCAGGCTATCAGCGAGATGAAGGACCAGGATCAGGTTCGCAAGCTGTTCGACGTGCTGGCCAAGCGCTACGCTGATCGTCAGGGTGGCTACACCCGCATCATCAAGGCCGGCTTCCGCTACGGCGACAACGCCCCGATGGCTCTGATCGAATTCGTCGATCGCGACGAAGACGCCAAGGGCAAGGATTCGGGCCCGGTACAGGGCACGTCCGAAGCGGCGTAAGCCACGTCACATCAGATTTTCGGAAAAGCGGCGCCTTGTGCGCCGCTTTTTTGTTGTGCTTTCGTCTTTTGAATGCAGTTGCATCTTTCAATCCGCGTTCCGATATCAGCTCCGTCATTCAAACGGGAGTACGCATATGAAGATCGATCTGACGGGCAAGACAGCACTCGTGACGGGCTCAACCTCGGGCATTGGTCACGCCATTGCCAAGGGCCTGGCCGCCACTGGCGCTCAGGTTGTTGTGAACGGCCGCAGTCAGGGCAAGGTGGACGCGGCAATCGCCGCAATCACCAAGGCCGTGCCCGGGGCCAGGGTGACAGGCGTCGCTGCCGACGTGTCGACAGCGGAGGGCTGCAACGCGCTTGCGTCGGCACTTCCCGAGGTCGATATCCTCATCAACAATGCGGGCATCTTCGAGCCCAAGGGTTTCTTCGATATTCCCGATGAGGACTGGACGCGCTTCTTCGAGGTCAATGTGATGTCGGGCATCCGTCTGTCGCGCGCCTACATGCAGGGCATGCTGAAGCGCAACTGGGGCCGCATCGTTTTCATCTCATCGGAGTCCGGACTGAACATTCCCGGCGAGATGATCCACTACGGGATGACGAAGACAGCACAGCTCGCGATCTCGCGTGGCCTCGCGGAGCTCACCAAGGGCACGGCCGTGACGGTCAATTCCGTGCTGCCCGGACCGACCATGTCGGAAGGCGTGGAGACCTTCGTCAAGGATCTCGCCAAACAGAACGGGCAATCGGTCGAAGAGGCGGCTTCCAACTTCGTCAAGCAGCACCGCTCGACGTCGCTGATCCAGCGCTTCGCCACCGTCGAGGAGATCGCGAACATGGTCGTCTATGTCTCGTCGAAGGAGGCATCGGTCACCAACGGCGCAGCGTTGCGCGCGGAAGGCGGGATCGTCCAGACCATCGCATAAGCCTGCGCCCCGCAAAGATAAAAGGCGGCGCCGAAGCGCCGCCTTTATTCGTTGAGGACGTCATGCCGCGAGACCGCGGAGACGATGCGTGCGCTTAGAAGGCCACCTGAGTGCGCATCGCGAACGCGTCATAGTCGGCACCGGTGTTCACGTTGCTGTTGACGGCGAACTTGTCGACGGTGCCGTGGATCCAGTTAAACATGAAGCGCATGTTCTGGTTCACATACCAATTTACGCCAACCGTGGTGTTCTTCAGCTCACCGCCGCGAATGACGCCGTCATTCAGGCTGGCATAGCTGTAGCGCACCGCCAGTTCCCACGCACCGAGATCGCCGGTTGCGAAGTTGACCGGACGGGCCGGGTTGATGCCGCCGAAGGCACCGGCCGATGTGTTGTACTTGTGCTGTTCGCCGGTGATGACGTAGCTGGCCTGGCCGTAACCGCCATTGAAGCTCAGGTCGGACAGACCGTTGCTGCGCTGGATGTTGTAGTCGAAGTATTCGCCCGATGCCATGAAGCTGCCGAACTTGACGGCGGCTTCACCGCTCAGCACACGGGCATTGTTCACGAAGTTCATGGTGCCGGTGTTGAGCAATGCGTTAGTTGCCGGATCGACGCGAACTTCGATGCGATCGGACATGCCGAGCGTGTTGTTGGTCACACCACCGGTCTGGGCGAGATACAGCGCGTCGAAACCGACGAGGACTGTGCCGACTTCGTTGTTGATCGGCAGACCGACGGCGCGGAAGGTGGCGCCGAGCGGCTGCGGCTGGCTGTGATTGACGTTGAGGCCGGTCGTCGGACCGGTCACGTAAGCGCCGACCCAGTATTGATCGCCGAATACCTGACCACCGAACGCGGCGCGGTTGTCGCCTGCCGCGAGGCTGGTCGCGAGAACCTGCGAAGCTGCGCGTTCCATGAACATGATGTTGTTCGAGCTGGTCGCTTCGTCCAGCGTATAAGGGACGTCGATGTAACCGCCCTGGATCAACAGGCCCTTGACGCCCTTATAGGCGACATAGGCGTTGTTGAGCGTGACATCGCCATCGGTGGTACCGCCGGCATCGACAATCACGCCGTATTCCCAATCCTTGTTGAAGGTTCCGATCAGGCCGAGGCGGGCACGACGGGCGTTGATGCCGTCATTCACGCTCTGGGGACTGGTGCCGGCGGACTTCGGCGAGAACGAATAGGCGGCGGTGTCGAGGTGCAGACGGCCGGTGATGGCGATGCAGTTCAGACCGTCGTCGGTGCAGAAGGTCGGACGGTTGCCGGGCATCGTCAGGTTCGCGTTGATGAAGGGCACAGCCTTCTTGTGTATGGCAGCGTTGGCATTCGCGAAGTTCTGCTTGACCGATTCCGTCTGCTTTTGCGTGGTATTCGCCTGCTTCTGAACGTTATCGAGCTTCTTTTCCAGCGCGCGGAGCTGCGCTTTCAATACGGCGATCTCGTCATTCGATGACTGCGCATGTGCCGGGCCTGCGGCCAGCGCGCCGATCACGCCGAGCGTGCCCAGGATTTTGTGTGTCGTGAAAGACATGGAGTACCCCTGTAGAAGACAAAATCCGACACGCCCCGCGAATTGCTCCACGGGTGATGGACGCGTATGGATCTGTGTTTGTGATCTTGCGAAAGAGAACGTCCGGAGGCTCTCGCCAGGGGGCGTTCTCATTTTACAAGCGAGCTACCGTTGAGCTCGCGGGCAAACTAGGTAAGCTTTGCGACAGTTCTGTAAAACCCGCATCGCATTGTGGTGAACGACACCGCTGTGTCGCTTTTTGATCACAAGCGATTTAGATAATTAGCTATCTTAATTAGCTATTGTACGAGAAGAACGCATCCATGGATGCGCTCTGTTGTCGTAGGTGTCTTCAGGCGGGAATTTCGTAGGTAGCAGCTTCGTGATCACCAGCCTTCGAGCACGATCTTGCCGTGCGACTTGCCGGATTCGAGCAGCGCATGCGCGCGCTTGAGATTCGCGGCGTTGATGGTGCCGAAGGTCTTGTCGAGCGTCGTGCGCAGCACGCCCTTGTCGATGAGATCCGCGACGTCGTTGAGGAGGTAATGCTGCGCGATCATGTCAGGCGTCTGGAATGACGATCGCGTGAACATGGATTCCCAGTGCACCGATACGGCCTTGCCCTTGAACGCGGACATGTTGAATTCAACGGGATCGTCGATCAGTCCGAGCTTGCCCTGCGGTGCGATCAGATCGGCAAGCGCTTTGTAGTGTTGCTCCGTCCCCGTGAGGCTGGCGACGAGTGAGACCGGCGGCAGTTTCAACGCGTCGATCTGCTCCTTCAGCGGCTTGCTGTGATTGATCACCGCGTGTGCGCCGAGATCCAGGCACCACTTGATCGTCTCAGGCCGCGAGGCCGTTGCCACGACCGTGAGGCCGGTGAGGCGGCGTGCAAGCTGGATGAGAATGGAACCGACACCGCCGGCGCCACCCATGATGAGCAGCGTGCGTGGATCGTGGCTCTTGCCAGGCGCGACGCCGAGTCGGTCAAACAGCAATTCCCACGCCGTGATCGCGGTGAGCGGCAGCGCCGCAGACTGTGCGAAGGAAAGCGAGGAGGGCTTGCGGCCGACAATGCGCTCATCGACCAGATGGAACTCGGCATTGGTGCCCTGGCGCTGGATCGAGCCGGCATAGAACACCTCGTCGCCCGGCTTGAACATCGTGACGTCGGGGCCGACAGCATCGACGACGCCGGCGGCGTCATAGCCGAGGATCTTGGTTTCGCCGGCCGGCGGCGCCGCGCGCTTGCGCACCTTGAAATCGACGGGATTGGCCGAGATCGCCTTTACCGATATGCGGATATCGCGACCGGTCGGTTCGGGCTTCGGAGCCTCGAAATCGACCAGCGCGTCAGCGGCGTCGATCGGGAGGGATTTGGTGTAGCCGACTGCCTTCATTGGGTGCGCTCCATGCTCCTGGCGGGAATGTCCCGAAGAGGTGTCCCGAGGCGACAATAATTGCAAGTACTGTCATTTCAGGGATATAGTCACCGAATGGATACTATTGGGTATTTGCGATGAAACGGCGTGATTTCGGCAATGGGCCGGGCTGTCCGGTCGAGGTGACGCTCGATCTGATCGACGGCAAATGGAAGGGCGTGATCCTGTATCATTTGCAGCAGGGGCGGCTGCGTTTCGGCGAGCTGCGCAAGCTGATGCCGCGGATCACCCAGCGCATGCTGACCAAGCAGCTGCGCGCGCTCGAGGAGGATGGGCTGATCGTCCGGACGGTCTATGCCGAGGTCCCGCCGCGGGTCGAATATGCACTGTCGGAAACCGGGCTCGGATTGCGCCCGGTCATCGACGCCCTCAAGGCGTGGGGGGATGCGCACAAGATGCGCCAGAAGTCGGTCGCTGCCGCATCGCCCCAGCCGCGCAAAAAAGCGCCGGCGGAGAACAAGGATGTGCCGGCGGACGCAAGCTAGTTCCCGCCCTTCTATTGCCCCGCTCAGCAGCCTATATTCGCCGCGATTTCCTCAAAGAGGCCCCGATGATCCCATTTTTCCGCAACGCCGCGACCGCTTCCGCTCTGTGCGCCATTGTCCTGTCGTCCGCACTCGCGCCGGCTGTTGCACAAGATCGCCGGGTCCCGACTTCGCCCACGGAAATGAAGCTGTCCTACGCGCCGATCGTGCAGCGGGTGCAGCCGGCCGTGGTGAATGTCTATGCGGCCAAGACGGTGCAGAATCGCAATCCGTTGCTGGACGATCCGGTGTTCCGCCGCTTCTTCGGCGGCCAGGGCATGCAGCCGGAGCAGATGCAGCGTTCGCTCGGTTCGGGTGTGATGGTCGACGCATCGGGCCTCGTCGTTACGAACAACCACGTCATCGAAGGCGCCGACCAGGTGAAGGTGTCACTGGCGGACAAGCGTGAGTTCGAGGCCGAGATCGTGCTGAAGGACAGCCGCACCGATCTGGCAGTGCTGCGCATCAAGGATACGAAAGAGAAATTCCCGACGCTGGATTTCTCCAACTCCGACGATCTGCTGGTTGGTGATGTCGTTCTCGCCATCGGCAATCCGTTCGGCGTCGGCCAGACCGTGACCCACGGCATCGTGTCGGCACTTGCGCGCACGCAGGTCGGCATCACCGACTATCAGTTCTTCATCCAGACCGACGCTGCGATCAATCCCGGCAATTCTGGTGGCGCGCTGGTCGACATGACCGGCAAGCTGGTTGGTGTGAACACCGCGATCTTCTCGCGCTCCGGCGGTTCGCAGGGTATCGGCTTTGCGATCCCAGCGAATATGGTGCGCGTCGTCGTTGCCTCCGCCAAATCAGGTGGCAAGGCCGTGAAGCGTCCGTGGCTCGGCGCGCGGCTGCAGAACATCACGCCTGAGATCGCCGAGACGCTCGGGCTCAAGACGCCATCCGGCGCGCTGGTCGTCAACGTCACCGCGAACAGCCCGGCTGCGAAGGCCGGCCTCAAGGTCTCCGATCTCGTGACTGCCATCGATGGCCAGGCCATCGAGGATCCAAATGCGTTCGAATATCGCTTCGCGACGCGGCCGCTCGGCGGCACTGCGCAGCTCGATGCACAACGTAGTGGCAAGCCGGTGAAGTTGACCGTTGCGCTCGAGGCTGCGCCCGATACGGGTCGTGACGAGATCACGCTGACGGCACGTTCGCCATTCCAGGGCGCCAAGGTCGCCAATATCTCGCCGGCCGTTGCCGACGAGTTGCGGCTGGATTCCAGCACCGAAGGCGTTGTCATTACAGAGCTGACCGATACGGCCACAGCGGCTGGCGTCGGTTTCCAGAAGGGCGACCTGATCATCGCGGTCAACGGCACCAAGATCGGCAAGACCAGCGATCTCGACAAGGTGACGCGCGAGGGCGCGCGGCTGTGGCGCATCGTAGTGGTGCGCGGCGGTCAGCAGATCAACGTTACACTCGGCGGATGAGCCCGAAACAACCCACGCCTTCTGCAAACCTGTTTGCCGCAGCCGGGCTGGAGCAGGACGCGCCGCGTCCGCTCCCGGAGCGGTTGCGGCCGCGCGTGCTGTCCGATGTGGTCGGGCAGGATCACATCCTCGGGCCCGATGGTGCGCTGACGCGCATGCTGGAAACGCGGACATTGGGCTCGCTGGTGTTCTGGGGGCCGCCCGGCACCGGCAAGACCACCGTCGCGCGCCTGCTGGCCGATGCCACTGAGTTGCAGTTCGAGCAGATTTCAGCGGTGTTCTCCGGTGTTGCCGATCTGAAGAAAGTGTTCGAAGCCGCGCGCGCCCGCCGCGAGATGGGCAAGGGCACGCTGCTGTTCGTCGACGAGGTGCATCGCTTCAACAAGGCGCAGCAGGATTCTTTCTTGCCGGTGATGGAAGACGGCACTGTGGTGCTGGTCGGCGCCACCACCGAGAACCCGTCATTCGAACTCAACGCCGCTTTGCTGTCGCGCGCGCGCGTGCTGGTGTTCCAGTCGCTAGATGCGGCCGCCATCGAAAAACTGTTCGCGCATGCGGAGAGCGTCGTCGGCCGCACATTGCCGCTCGATGCGGAGGCGCGCGCCGTACTGGTGCGCATGGCCGATGGCGATGGCCGTGCTGCACTGACTTTGGTGGAAGAAGTCTGGCGCGCCGCGCGGACCAATGAGATCTTCAATGCCGCGCAACTGCAGGACATCCTGCAACGCCGTGCGCCGATCTACGACAAGTCGGCCGATGGCCATTACAATCTGATCTCGGCGCTGCATAAGTCGGTGCGCGGCAGCGATCCCGACGCAGCGCTGTATTACCTGTGCCGCATGCTCGATGCTGGCGAGGATCCGCTGTTCCTGGCGCGCCGCGTGGTGCGGATGGCGGTGGAGGACATCGGTCTCGCCGATCCGCAGGCGCTGGTGGTCTGCAATGCCGCCAAGGACGCCTATGATTTTCTTGGCCATCCCGAAGGCGAACTCGCCATCGCGCAGGCGGTGATCTACATCGCCACTGCGCCGAAATCGAATGCCGCCTATATGGCCTACAAGGCCGCGATGCGGGCTGCGAAAGAGGGCGGCTCGCTGCTGCCACCGAAGCACATCCTGAACTCGCCGACCAAGCTGATGAAGTCCGAAGGCTATGGTGACGGGTATCAATATGACCACGACACGCCAGAAGGTTTCTCCGGGCAAGACTATTTCCCGGAAGCCTTGGGGCGGCAGACCTTCTATGATCCGCCGGAGCGCGGGTTCGAACGCGAGATTCGCAAGCGGCTGGATTACTGGACCAGACTGAGGAACGAGAGACAATCATGAGCCGTCGCGACAAGAAGCCTCTCGCCAAGCGTGGTCCCGGTGGTGAGCGTAGCAAGGCGCCGCGTGGCAAGGGCGCCGCGCCGAAGGGTGCTACCTCCAAAGCCGCCCCGTCGAAGGGCGAGCGGCCGTCATTCGGCAAGGCTGGCCGCGTGAGCAGCGATCGCCCGATGAGTGCGCGTCCGCCGCGTGCGCGTGCCAGTGAACGCTCCGAGTGGGCCGAGCGGCCGGAACGTGCCGAGCGATCCGAACGCCCTCAGCGTGCCGAACGAGCCGAGCGCTTCGATGCGCCGCAGCGGTCCGAGCGTCCGGCCGGCAAGCGTCCGCCAAGCGCGCGTCCTTCCGGTTCGCGTCCGGGCGGTAAGGCCGCGCCGCGTTATGGCAACGCGCCGCTGCGTGAGCCGCGGATGCCCGCGCCTTATCTCGATGAAGAACCGGCGAAGCCGGAAGTCGCGCCAGCGCCGCTGCCTACCGCCGTGCAGAACGTCATCGTCACGCCTGACGAGAACGGCATGCGCGTCGATCGCTTTCTCGAAGCGCATTTCCCCGGCCTGTCATTCTCCCATATCCAGCGCATCGTCCGCAAAGGCGAGCTGCGCGTGAACGGCAAGCGTGCTGACAGCAAGGATCGGTTGGAAGAGGGACAGACCGTCCGCATTCCGCCGCTGAAGCTCGATGCGCCGAAGGTCGTCGGTGAACTCTCGGAGGCTGCCAACAAAACTCTGCAGGCGCTCAAGGAGATGACGATCTACGAGGACGCCGACGTCATGGTGCTGAACAAGCCGGCCGGTCTCGCGGTGCAGGGCGGCTCGGGCATGACGCGTCACGTCGACATGATGCTGGAGGTGATGCGCGACGCCAAGGGACAGAAGCCGCGCCTGGTGCATCGTCTCGACCGGGAAACGTCGGGCTGCCTGCTGATCGCCAAGACGCGTTTTGCGGCGACCAAGCTCACCGGTGCGTTCCGCGAACGCTCCGCACGAAAGATCTATTGGGCGCTGGTTGCCGGCGTACCGAAGCCGAAGCAGGGCCGCATCTCGACCTACCTGGCGAAGGAAGAAAACGAAGAAGACACCATCATGCGCGTCGCCAAACATGGCGACGAGGGCGCAAGCCATGCGGTGACCTATTACGCCGTGGTGGAGACCTCGGCGCAGAAACTCGCCTGGGTGTCGCTGAAGCCGGTGACGGGGCGTACGCATCAGTTGCGCGCGCATATGGCGCATATCGGCCACGCCATCGTCGGCGACCCGAAATATTTCAACATCGAGAACTGGCAGTTGCCGGGCGGCATTCAGAAGCGTTTGCATCTGCTGGCGCGCCGCATCGTGATCCCGCATCCGCGCGGCGGCGTGATCGACGCGACGGCGCCGCTGCCGCCGCATATGCTGCAATCGTGGAACTTGCTCGGTCTCGAACACGACCGGTTCGATCCGATCGAGAACGCACCGGAAGAGTAGGGCGTTGTCGAGCTCCGACAACATCCCGTGCGCGACGTCGGCAACCGCCGACGTGCCCGATTTCGACGCCGCGTTTCGCGCGCGTCTGCATGATCTGTTTGTGTGGCGCCGCGATATCAGGCGCTTCAAGTCCGATCCACTGCCTGCGGGCTTTCTCGATCGCCTGCTCGATACCGCGTGCCTCGCGCCTTCGGTGGGCCTGAGCCAGCCATGGCGCTTTGTCATCGTCGACGATGCGTCACGCCGTGAGGCCGTGCTGGAGAATTTCACCGCCTGCAATGCCGAGGCATTGAGCGCCTATACCGGCGAACTCGCGCAGAATTATGCGACGCTCAAACTTGCCGGCCTGCGCGAAGCGCCATGTCATCTCGCTGTCTTTGCCGATCATGATACCGAGGTCGGCCATGGTCTCGGTCGTCGCACCATGCCGGAGATGGCCGACTATTCGGTGGTGACGGCGATTGCGACCATGTGGCTCGCCGCGCGCGCCGAAGGCATCGGCATGGGCTGGGTCTCGATCCTCGACCCTGCAGCCATCGCAGCGACACTCGATATCCCCAGCGCATGGCGGCTGATCGGTTATTTCTGCATCGGATATCCGGAGATCGACGACGATCGGCCGGAACTCGAGCGCGCCGGATGGGAACGCCGTCATTCGGCAGCGGATCACATTGTCCGGCGCTGACACTTGATGTGATGCGGGATCGTGACAACATGAGACCAATGAGACATCGCTCTATCCCATTCGCTCTGTTGGTCGCCGTTGCGGCGGCGCTCTCTGCTGCGCCTGCGGTCGCGCAGGTTATCGGAGTGCCCGGCAACCCGGCTTTGATCACGCCACTGCCGCCCGCACCGCCACCGCCGCGGATAGAAGTACCTGTCGTGCCTCAGCTCGGCGATCTGCCGCGGCAGCAGAATGTGCCGCAGGCGCGGAGGTCCTTCAGCGATCGTATCACCGACTGTTTGCAGGATGGCGCCGCTGCGGGTCTCGGCCTGAATGATCGTGCGACCTATTCGCGAGCCTGCGCCAATCGCTAATACGAGCGATTTGGTCTCGCGCGGCGCCCGTCTGTCGCGTAAATTGACGGCTGGCGAACAGGAATTGAGACCATCGATGCGTGAATTGTTTGACGAAGTGTACGGCCAGTCGCAGCTCGATCCGCAAGAGGCGGTGCGACGGTCGACGCGAGGTCCGCAGCGCAAGCGCTTCTACAAGACCGTTGGGATGAGCGAGACACCGGATGGCTTTGCCATCATGCTCGACGACAAGACCGTGCGCACGCCGTCGCGCCATCCGCTGGTCGTTCCTACATCAGCCATTGCCGAGGTCATGGTTGCGGAATGGGATGCGCAGCAGGATGTTATCGATCCCACGAGCATGCCGGTGACGCGCCTCGCCAACAGCGTAATCGATGCGATCCGCGATGAGGCGCAGACCCAGGCAGTGGCTGACGATATCGCAAAATACTTCAGCACCGATCTGCTGTTCTATCGCGCCGGCTATCCCGAGGCGCTTATCGCGCGCGAGGCTGCGGCATGGGACCCTGTCTTGTTCTGGGCTGCCGATGATCTCGGCGCGCATTTCATCCTGGCTGAGGGCATCGTGCATGTCAGCCAGCCCGAACAGGCCGTCGCATCTGCCCGTGCGGCGCTGCCGAGCGATCCATGGGCGATCGCCGCGCTGCATCTGGTGACGACGATCACCGGCTCGGCGCTGCTCGCGCTGGCGCTGCTCCATGGCCATCTGAATGCCGATCAGGTCTGGACCGCTGCTTTTGTCGACGAGGACTGGAATATCGAGAAGTGGGGCCTCGATGAGGAAGTCGCTGCGCGGCGCGCGGCGCGGCAGGTGGATTTCAAGGCTGCTGTGCTGGTACTGAAGGCGGTCGCACCGTCAGCGGGTTAATTGGAAGTTAACGACCGTTAACTAGCGTAGCTGCACCATTGTCCGGTGCCGCTCACCATGCCGACTCCCGTCAACTCGATCTTACCGGTTGTCTCCGCGCAGGGCGTGGCGAGCGAAGTCGCGTTTCAGCCCGGCAGCGTGATTGCGGGCCGCGTGCTCTCGGTCTCGCCAGACAATCAGGTTCGTATCGCCATCGGGCACAGCACGATCGACGCGCAATCGCAGGTGCCGTTGCAGGCCGGGCAGGTGCTGCAATTCGCAGTGTCGAAGACGGACAACGGCAACGTCCAGCTTGCCGTCGTCACCCCGCAGAACACAGGTGCAGGGCAGGCGGGTGGCGCGTCCTCCGGCGACGTGACCCTCGCGCCAGACCTGCCGATCAATCTCGCCAATGCCATCGCGACCTCCAAGATCCAGCTGACATCGCTGGAAGCACAGGCGGTCTCCACCGCCACGCAAAGTGCCGTGACGCAGCAGGCGAGCCTGGCCACGCTGTTTGCCAATCTCGGTGCTGCAACCTCGCTGAAGGGGTTGCCGCAGCAGTTGCAGCAGGCGGTCGCGCAGGTACTGGCGCAACGCCCGCCGCTCGACGCCCAGCTCACCGGCGAGGAAGTCAAATCGGCGTTCCAGAATTCCGGCCTGTTTCTGGAGTCATCGCTGGCCAAGGGATCGCTGCCGCAAGGCGGGCTGCCCGATCTGAAGGCGGCATTGATCGTGTTGCGCCAGGCGTTGGCGACGACGCTCGCCACCGCGAGTCCAACCCAGAGCACGACGCCAGCACCGGCGAATGCAGCGACACCGGTGGCTACGCCGGAGCAGCCAGCATCGGCATTGGCAAACGCGCTTCCCAGTGTCGTGGCGCAGGTCACCGTACAGCAGGCGCAAGCCGCTGCGGCGACAGCAGCCATGTTGCCCAAGGCCAGCATCAAGAACGATCCGCTGCAGCAGGCTGGACTTCTCGCTGCAGATGAGCCCGGACTCGATGTTGTGGCTCAAAGCGCGCCGGCCGTGGCAAAAGCCCCCGAAGCGGCTGCACGCTTGGCTAACAATGGCGCAGCGCTCAACCTGCTTCGGGAAGCGCTGCAGATGGCTCCCAAGGGCATGGGTAGTGCGGCATCGCTGGTGTTCGACGACAGCATGATGATGGATCTGCTGCCCGCCGCGAAGGCGCCAGCGGGCCAGCCGGGTGCCGAAACGAACATCGCACGCAACACCCTGCCGCCGCCGCCATTGCGCGGTGGGCTGCCGACGGCGCAGGCGATGGCACTGCCGACACTCCCGGCAAACGCGCCGCTGGGGACCACCGTCCATCATCTGCTCGCAGATACCGATGCGGCGCTGGCGCGCCAGACCCTGCTGCAGGTGGCATCCTTGCCGGATCGCGCGGACGGTCTTGCAGCGCCGCGGCTTGATCAGGCATCGCCGCGCTGGAGTTTTGAAATTCCGTTTGCTGTACCGAACGGCACCGCCATGGTGCAGTTCGAGATTTCGCGTGATGGCGGCAATGGCAGCGAGGCTGAAGCGGCCAAGCAGGTCTGGCGTGCGCGCTTTTCACTCGATGTCGAGCCCGCCGGCCCGGTCCATGCGCTGGTCTCGCTGACCGGCGACAAGACGTCGGTGCGGATGTGGGCGGAGCGGCCGGCAACGGCGCTGCAGTTGCAGGCCGGTGCGGCGCAGCTCAATCAGGCGCTGATCCGCGCCAATCTGCAGCCCGGCGATATCGTGGTCCGCGAGGGCGCACCGGTGCAGCCCGCGCCGGCATCGGCCGGGCACTTCCTGGATCGCGCGCTATGATCGTGCAGCCCAAAAGATCGCTGGCTGTCGCGCTGCATTACGACAAGACCGGCGCGCCTGTTGTCACCGCGAAAGGCAAGGGCGCGATCGGTGAGAAAATCATCGAGGTCGCCAAGGCCCACGACATTCCCATCGAGGAAAATGAGGTACTCGCCGGCGCACTCTCGAATGTCGAAATCGGTGATGAGATTCCAGCCGAGCTCTACAAGGCTGTCGCGGAAGTGCTGGTCTTCGTGCTCAGGCTGTCGGGCCGCGCGCACTAGCAGCATCATTCGACCGCGAAACATATCAGATCGTTGAGCTGTTCTGCGCCGGTCTTTCGAGGCTGGTGATCTCGCATCCGCGAGCTATCAACCCGCAGTCCGCCCGTTATGAATGTAGATTTGTTGCAGCGCATTTTCTATCGCCCACAAGCTGATGCTTGCCAAGTTCCAGCTTTGTGCAACTATGGAAACTGGAACAGGCGCATGCTCGCCTGACGCTGTTGGAATGAGGGATCACGTGAGTGAGACGCTGCATCCGAACGCTCCGCATCATCTGCCTGGCTTCATCACTGCTCCCGGCGAGACTGACACGCTCATGGTTGTGGTCGGAATCGTTCTGATCGGCTCCGTCATGATGGTCGGCAATCTGTATCTGCGTCTGCACAGCATGCCGGAGCGCATGGCGCACAAGTCGCAGAAGCTGCAGTTTGAAATCGTCGCCGTGTTGGGTTTGATTGCATTGTTCACCCACAACCATCTGTTCTGGGTGATCGGGCTGTTACTGGCGATGATCGATTTGCCGGATTTCAGCACGCCACTGCGCAGTATCGCAGGATCGGTGCAAAAGATTGCCAACGGCGATGCTACCAGCGACACCGTCGAGCCCACCGGTGAAGCGCCGTCACTCCCCATCACGGCGGAAACATCGAGTCGCCCCGGCGAAGCCGGAGGGCACGGTCATGCTTGAGCTTCTCCTCTGCTCGCTGCTAACGGTTTTTCCGGATTATCTCTATCGCCGCTACGGCCAAGGCAAGCGCCTGGGGCGGGAGATCACGTTCTATTCGGTGTGGTTCGAACTCAGATGGGGGATCACAGCCTGCGTGATGCTGACGGTCGCTCTGATCACGGTGATCTTCTATTTTCATCCATCCACGACAAGCGCGACCTTGTTCTATCGGACCGTGCCGATCCTTCCCGAGGTCAATGGCCGGGTGGCGGAGGTGCACGTCCAGTTCAGTGCCCCGGTCAGGAAGGGCGATGTGATCTTCCGGCTCGATAACGCCAAGCAGGAAGCGTCGATGGAGACCGCGCGGCGCAAGATTGCCGAGGTCGATGCAGCCATGCTGGCGGCGCAGGCCGATATTCTGAAGGCTGAAGGACAGGCGCAGGAGGCCAAAGGGTCTTTTCAGCAAGCGTCGGACGAACTCGATACCAAACGTGAGTTGCAGAAGCGCAATCCCGGCATGGTGCCGCAACGCGACATCGAAAAACTCGAGGTGCTGCTGACCGGCCGCCAGGGGGCGCTTGATGCGGCCATGGCCGCGCGACAATCCGCGATGACGCGTATCTCCGCGCTGCTGCCGGCGGAGAAGGCCAGCGCGCAGGCGGCACTCGCGGAGGCGCAAGTCGATCTCGACAAGACGTTCATTCGCGCAGGCGTGGACGGGCGCGTCGAGCAGTTCACACTCCGTGTTGGCGATGTCGTCAATCCCGTCATGCGATCAGCGGGCATTCTCATTCCGGAGAATGCGGGCCGCGTGCTCTCTGCAGGATTCGGGCAAATCGAGGCGCAGGTGATGAAGGTGGGCATGGTTGCCGAGGCGACCTGTATTTCGAAGCCGTGGACCGTCATCCCGATGGTGGTGACCGGCGTCCAGAACTATATCGCGGCCGGTCAGTTTCGCGGCGGCGAGCAGTTGGTGGAAGCGCAGCAAGTCCGCGCGCCGGGCACCATCCTCACATTCCTGGAGCCAATCTATCAGGGCGGTCTCGACGGCGTGACGCCCGGCAGCAGTTGTATCGTCAATGCCTATACCAGCAATCATGATGCCATCGCCGCGAAGGGGATCGGTTCTTTCAAGTGGCTGGCGCTTCATGCCGTCGATGCCGTTGGGGTCGTCCACGCGATGTTGCTGCGGATCCAGGCGTTGTTGCTTCCTGTCAAGACGCTGGTGATGAGCGGGCACTGAGCTCCGCGCGGTCTGCGGGGCGAGGCGATCGTTCTGGGACGCTCCGGAACTGGCGCTGTCATGCCCGTTGAACTAGCCTTCGTGAACAAGAAAAAGCTCACGGAGGAAATCATGAAATCGACGCTCTGGATGTCGTCCATCAGACTGTCGTCGCTTGCAGTTGCAGCGGCTAGCGGCTGGTTTGCCGCCACCATGTTTGCCCAGCCTGCCACCAGCAAGGAGCCGCGTTTTCCGCAGCTCACCATGGATCAGCTCGACGCCAGGCAGAAGCCGCTCGGCGAACAGGTGATGAAGGTCTCAAGCGTGGGGCTCGCCGGTCCCTATAATCCGATGATGCGCAGCCCGGTGCTCGGGCAAAAGTTGTTCGATCTGTTCGCCTATCTGCGCTGGGATACGTCCGTTCCCGTCAAGCTCAACGAATTTGCGATCATCATCATCGGCCGGCAATGGCGCTCGCAGGTCGAATGGTTCGCGCATGCGCCGCTCGCGCAGAAGGCGGGGTTGTCGCCCGATATCATCGCCGATCTCAAGGCCAACAAGCGGCCGGCGAACATGGCTGAAGACGAGGCGACGGTGTACGACTTCGTCACCGAGCTGACGGGCACGCACAAGGTCTCCGACGCGACCTATGCGCGTGCCAAGAAGATCTTCAACGATCAGCAGATCGTCGATCTCACGGCCGTGGCCGGCAATTACGTGATGGTAGCGATGTTGCTGGCGATGGCGGAGGAGAGCACGCCGCCCGGCAAGGAAGCGCCGTTCAAGCCGGGCGAGCCGTGAGGCCGACGCCGTCAGGCAGCCTTGATCGGGTTGCCGGTGGTCGGGTTTTCCGCCGTGGCCGGTGCGGTCGCATCCTTGCCGATGCGGCCGAGATGGGTGAAGCGGAAACCGGCGTCGTATTTGAGGCCGTAGCCAAGCGCGCGGTCGAAGCCGATATGGGCGAACCAGACCAGTGCGATCGAACCGGCGATCGGCTCGGCGGTGGCGATACCGGCGAGAGCGAGCAGCAGCGGCGCGATGGTCGCGTGCACCAGATTATAGACCCCTGCGCCGATCCGCGGGCCGGCCAGATAGGCCAGCATGCTGAGGTCCGGGACGAAGAAAAACAGGGCATAGATCTGCCAGGGCGCGCCCGAGATCCAGTAGAACAGCGTCATTCCGACAAACAGCGCCGCGCCTTCCCAGCGCAGCAGGTCACGCACGCCACCCGTGGCTGCGCCACTGTTTTCATTGATCACGATATTGGTCATCCGGCGCTCTCCCTTGTCTGATCCGGATATAGGCAGGATCGCCGCCGGCGCCATGCGATTTTGGGGGATTCAACCCTTCCTGATGGGCGTTTCCACCGCTCAAAACCCCATGCTAGAACCTCGCCCAAACCCCGCGGCCGCCGCGGGCGATAACACGTGACATTGACGGGCTGGAGCACATGAAAGACATCCTGGACACCCTCGAAGCGCGTCGTGCAGGCGCCAAACTGGGCGGCGGCGAGACGCGCATCGAGTCGCAGCACAGCAAGGGCAAGCTGACCGCCCGCGAGCGCATCGAGCTTTTGCTCGACAAGGGGTCGTTCGAGGAATTCGACATGTTCGTCGAACACCGCTCCGTGGAATTTGGCATGGAAAAGTCCAAGATTCCCGGTGACGGCGTCGTCACCGGCTGGGGCACCGTCAACGGTCGCAAGACCTTCGTCTTCGCCAAGGATTTCACCGTGTTCGGTGGTTCGCTGTCCGAGACCCACGCGCTCAAGATCACCAAGCTGCAGGACATGGCGATGAAGGCGCGGGCGCCGATCATCGGCCTGTACGACGCCGGCGGCGCGCGCATCCAGGAAGGCGTCGCAGCCCTTGCAGGTTACTCCTACGTGTTCCGCCGCAACGTCCAGGCCTCCGGCGTGATCCCGCAGATCTCGGTGATCATGGGACCCTGCGCCGGCGGCGACGTCTATTCGCCGGCCATGACCGACTTCATCTTCATGGTGAAGAACACCAGCTATATGTTCGTCACCGGTCCCGACGTGGTGAAGACCGTCACCAACGAGGTCGTCACCGCCGAAGAACTTGGCGGCGCCAGCGTGCACGCCACGAAATCTTCGATCGCCGACGGCGCCTTCGAGAACGACGTCGAGACGCTGCTGCAGATGCGCCGGCTGATCGACTTCCTGCCGGCCAACAACACCGAAGGCGTGCCGGAATGGCCGAGCTTCGACGACATCGAGCGCCAGGACCTGTCGCTCGACACGCTGATCCCCGACAATCCGAACAAGCCCTACGACATGAAGGAGCTGATCCTCAAGGTCGTGGACGAGGGCGATTTCTTCGAGATCGCCGAGACCTTCGCCAAGAACATCGTCACAGGTTTTGGCCGCATCGCCGGCAAGACCGTGGGCTTCGTCGCCAACCAGCCGATGGTGCTGGCCGGCGTGCTCGACAGTGACGCCTCGCGCAAGGCCGCGCGCTTTGTGCGTTTCTGCGACGCCTTCAACATTCCGATCGTCACTTTCGTCGACGTGCCGGGCTTCCTACCGGGCACCGCGCAGGAATATGGCGGCCTCATCAAGCACGGCGCCAAGCTGCTGTTCGCCTACAGCCAGTGCACCGTGCCATTGGTGACCGTGATCACCCGCAAGGCCTATGGCGGCGCGTTCGACGTGATGGCCTCGAAGGAAATCGGCGCCGACATGAACTACGCCTGGCCGACGGCGCAGATCGCCGTGATGGGTGCCAAGGGCGCCGTGGAAATCATCTTCCGTCAGGATATCGGCGACGCCGACAAGATCGCCGCGCGCACCAAGGAATATGAAGACCGCTTCCTGTCACCCTTCGTCGCTGCCGAGCGCGGCTATATCGACGACGTGATCATGCCGCACTCCACCCGCAAGCGCATCGCGCGCGCGCTGGCGATGCTGAAGGACAAGCATCTCGAAGTGCCGATGAAGAAGCACGACAATATGCCGTTGTGATTTTGTAGAGTTTTAGGCTCAGGAGTAACTCGAAAGAAACGGGCGTATCGAGGCGCGGAGACGCAGTTTAAGGAAATTTATGTGTCATTTCCTATTTTCGTCTGCGTTTCCACACTGATAGAAACATCCAGCCGGATAACCCCGCTGATAGGCAACCTGTAGCTATCGCGATACCGAAGTAGGTCAATAATTCGCTTGATGTTCGAAGTGTGTCGTCCCGAAATGGATATTGGATTGCTACGCCCAACATGAACCCGGCGGCCCCTGAAAGAACCAGCAAGACGGCCAACGCCAACGACGTTCGGGTGGGAAGAAAAATTCTGGCGGGAAGGAAAGTTAGCGCGATTGCTGACGTGACGATTATTAACGCACCGGCCGCAGAGAAAAGTGGTCCCATTCGTCGGCCTGACCTAGTTGTCTGATTGTGATGTTATGAGGACGTGGGTGTGTGGCCAAGCTATAATGGAAAAAATGCACGCTTGAAAAGGCGGGCACAATGGATGCGTCCTACGTGGCCAGGCGGGTTGGCGTAGTCTAATTCCGCGCTGTTAGGTTACGGCTTCGCTCATCTCTTACTCGTTGACAATAGCTTTCGTCTCCAAATACTGAAAGCGGTCGCAGTACATGATTACTCGTCCAGTGCGTATAGCCAATTTTTTCGCAGCGCTAATTCTTACGGCGTTCGCCAATACATCCACTCTGGCTGACGAAACCGTCATCATCGGCGGCTCACGCGCCGTGCTCATCAAGCCCGCATCGCCCCGCGCCAGCGTAATCCTGATGCCCGGCGGCAGCGGCGCTATCAGCCCAGGCGAGCATGGTGAGATCAACGGGCTGAAGGGCAATCAGCTGGTGCGGACCCGCGGCGCCTATGCGGCGCGGGGGCTGGCGGTGCTGGTGGTGGATGCTGGGACCGATCTGTCGAGCGCGGTGCAATACATGGCCGCGATCAAGCGTCCGGTGACGGTGGTGGCGACCAGCCGCGGCACCCAGCGTGCCGCCGAGGGGATCGCGCGGGGCGCGCGGCCGGATGCGCTGGTGCTGACCTCGGGCTTTCTCAGTGCGGAATCGGGTAGTGGCAGCAATGTGATGTCGATTATCGGCTCGCCCTCGGCATTGCCGCGCACGCTGGTCATCCATCATCGCAATGACGGCTGCAAGTTTACCGCGCCGGCCGGCGTCGATCCGTTCGTGAAATGGTCGGTCGGGCGCGCTCGCGTGGCGTGGCTGAGCGGCGGACGCAATGACGGTGATCCGTGCGAGGCGCGGGGATATCACGGCTTCAGCGGCCTCGACGGTCAGGTCGTCGGATTGGCCGTCGGCTTTCGATAACGGCGAGATGCCGAATGTGTGAGTTCCCACGCACATTCAGTTTCCATTCATGCCGCGGGTCCGATCCTGATCTCCTCACGGATATCAGGAGGGATCGCGATGGAACGCCGTCATTTTCTGAAGATCGCCTTCGGCTTTGCCGCGGGCGTCGGCTTGGCCGCTCAGGCCATCACGCAGGCTCAGGCCGCGCCGCTGCTGCCGACCAATCCACTCGATAACCACAAACCGGACACAGAACCTCAAGCCGCAGTGGCGTCGCAGGACGACGTCGATCGTCTCCAGCCTGAGCAAGTCCAGTGGCGTCGCCGCGGCTGGCCTCGGCGTCGTTTCTGGGGTTATCGCCGCCGGCATTGGGGCTGGCGTCGCCGTTATCGGGTCCGTCGTCGCTACTGGCGCCGCCGCCGCTACTGGTAGGTAAAGCCCGTTTGTGCTGACGCTCAGTCTCTCCAGGGCGTCAGCGGTTTGGTCTGGCCGGGTTCAATGCCGCTCAGGTGGCGACGCACGTTGTCATAGCTGCGATCGCCGGGGGCAAAGGTCTGCGAGCCGTCAGCCGGCTTGCCGTCCACCGTGCGGGTGAAATGCAGCACCAGGCTGTCATCGGCATTCATGGTGGCGCTGCCATAATAGGGCATCGACAGCCGCGCGTCCTCCGCCATGGCCGCGCCAGCCATGAGTAGAATGGGGAGGGTGAGAAACAGACGGGTCATGACACCTCCTGCTGTGAGGTTGTGATGGAGGCTCAGGAAGATGGCGGGGATTTGTCCGCCGCCGGTCACCGCATGCACGGATTTGTGTTACAGGTCGCCGTCATCCGCTACCGACGAGTCCCATGCCCCATACCGAAGCCCTGCTGTTTCCGCTCGCCATGATCGCGCTCATTGCCGAGGCGATGACGGCTGCGCTGGCGGCCGGGCGGCGCAAGATGGACTGGCTTGGCGTTGCCATGCTCGGCTGCATCACTGCGCTCGGCGGTGGTTCGGTGCGCGACATGCTGCTCGGGCATTATCCGCTGTGGTGGGTGAAGAGCCCGTATCTGCTGCTGCTCACCGGCGGCGCTGCGCTGGTGACCATCGGGCTTGCGCGCGTGGTGCATCGCTTCCACGCGCTGTTTCTGGTGCTCGATGCCATCGGTCTCGTGGTCTTCACCATCATGGGCTGCAACATCGCCCTCGCCATGGATCAGCCACTGCTGATTGTGGTCGTGGCCGGGATGATCACCGGCTGCGTCGGCGGCGTGATTCGCGATGTGCTGTGCAACGACGTGCCGCTGCTGTTTCGCGCCGAACTCTATGCCAGCGTCTCAATCGTGACGGGGCTTCTCTATATCGGCGGCATCAAATACGGATTCAGTCCCGATCTGGTGACGCTCGTCGCCGCCGTGACCGGACTGGCGTTCCGCTTGCTGGCGATCCGGCTGAAGCTGGAAATGCCGAAATTCATCTATGACAGCGACGCCAAATAACGTGCTGCGTCAGCGCAGTCCCATGCAGCTGGCGTAGAATGTCGTGGTCGCCGGCCAGTCGGAAAACACGCCGCGGACGCCGACGTCCTTCGCCAGTACGTCCAGCACCGTCAGCGTGTCGCCATCGCGGTCGATGGCGGGTTTGACCGAGCGATGGAAGAAACCGCCGCCATTGGCCAGCGGTCCGTCGCGCTCGAGCGACCAGGTGATCAGGTCGAGCCCGGCGTCGCGCGCTGCCTTAGCATAAGGGGAGGGCACGATCTGACCGCTGCCATCAAGCGTCAGCAGCATGTAGATCGGCGGCGCGAGAATCTTGACGCCGGCAGCCTTGAGTTCGGCCATCGACGGTTTCCACGTGTCCGGTCGCATGTGATCGAAACCCGGTGTTTCATAGCGGCCGTCGAGATAAACTGCCTGCGCGCTGAAGTCCGGTGCGGTGCGGATCCAGAACTTGATGTCGTTGAGATCGAAGCTCTGGGCAAATACGTCGCCAGGCGGAATGCCGGCGGCGCGATATTCGTCGAGCATCTGGGTCGCGTATTTCTCCTGACTATAATCGCCGTCGAACGGCATCGGCACTTCCGGCGCCTTCAGCTCCGGCGTGAATTTGGCGCCGAGGCTCTTGATCAGCGCGATGCTCTCCGCGTGGGTCATCAGCGTGCCCGAGCTGGCATAAAGGTCGGTGCGCCAGCGCAGTGTGCCGTTCTGATAATCCGCAACGGTGGTCGCTGACGTGTTGGCGGCATCCATCTTCGCCGTGAGCGTTCTGAACTCCGCCAGCGTGATGTCGCTGGTGCAGCATTTCGCCGATGCCTTCTTGCCGGTGGCGGGATCGGCAGGGCTGAAAGGTTGCGTGCACTTGTTCGCCAGCGCCGGCACCGACAGGATGTTCGTTGTCGTGTGCAGGTCGCATTGCGAATGCCGGCAGACCAACTGGCGGTCCTTCGTAAATGTCACGTCGCATTCGATCACGCCGGCGCCCATGCGCGCCGCAGCGAGATAGGACTCGCGGGTATGCTCGGGGAATTGCAGCGGCGCGCCCCGATGGGCGATGGAGAAATCGCTCTTGCGAAATGGTCCGGTGCAGGTGCTCAGCTTCGTCTTTAGCGGACCGTCTTTCATCTTGTCGACGAGATAGAATGGCCGCGGGCCGAGCTGCGGCTCGGGCAGTGCGATGGTGTCGGCCTGTGCGAGAGCGGGCTGTGCGAGGCCAAACAGCGCGGCCAGAATGAGATGACGCAAAGCGCTCGGCATGACAATCTCCAGTGCAATCAGACTCCATTCTGTCATCTCTATGTGACGGCTGTAACCGGCGCGTGGGCAACAAAAAACCCCGCCAGTGGCGGGGTCGTCGTCAGGATTATGCAGCGATCACCAGCGGCGGATGCAGCGGCCGTAGGGATTGCGGAAGAAGCCGGGGGGGCAGTAACCCGGGCCGCGCGGCGGCGGACCACGGAACATCGGGCGGCAACCGCCATAGGGACCGCGGGCATAGCCGGGGCCGCAGCCCTGAGCGACCTGGATCACGCCTGCCGTGTCTGCAGCGCTCAGCGGAGCCAGAGGCATTGCGCAGGCGGCACCGATGCCCCCGACGCTAACGGCAAACAAGGCTGCCGCAAAGATCGTCTTCATTCGTGTTCTCCCTCGATGGTGCCGCGATGCGGCGCAGAGAATAATGATGGCATCGCATCACCCGCTGCAGGACTCTTACGGGCAAGAAAATTGCTGGGGATCAACGCTGCACAGCACGATTAAGCCGATTCGATCTGAATACAGCATGAATGTTTCGGGATATCCGCGTAGTAGGGCGCGGCAGTTGCTACTTCGCCGCGAGAAATCCCAGCATCAATTCGTTGAATTTGGCCGGTGCATCGAGAAACACGATATGGCCCGCGTCCGGCAGCACCTCGGCCTTCGCGTTCGGCATCTTCGCCGCCAGCGCCTTGGCGAGATCGGCGTTCTGCCCCATCCTCGGCCGCAATGCTTCCGGCGCATTCGGCTTGCCCGGTGCGTTATGATCGTCGGCGCCCATGATGAACAGGGTCGGCAATGCGATCAGCGGAATTTCGTGGACCACGGGCTCGCGATAAATGAGCTGCGCCGAGCTGACGAAGGCGCGCAGCCAGCGCGGATATTCCGGTGACCCCTTGATGTTGAAACGCGCGTCGATGAAGGGCGTTACCTGGTCGGGCTGCATCTTCAGCGAATAGTTCACCTCGAGCTGTTTGCGGTAACCTTCCGCCGTCAGCTTGTCTTCGTTCTCCAGAATCTTTTCGGTTGGTGTCGGTGGCACATAGAGCCGATAGTCCTCAAGTCCGATCGGCGCGGCGAGCAGCAGGTGATCGATGCGATCGGGATAAGCGCGGGCAATGCGCACGCTCAACATGCCGCCCAGGGAATGCGCCACGATGTCGAATTTCGCGATCCCGAGGTGATCCATCAGCGCGACGGTGTTACGGGCGAGGGTGTCGAAATGCAGCTCGCCTGACGGCTTCGATGATTTGCCGAAGCCGATCTGATCGGGGACCACGACGCGGTAACCTGCATCGTTCAATGTGCCGATCACCGGCGCCCAGTAGCTCGATGGAAAATTGCGGCCGTGCAGTAGCACCACGGTTCGGCCGTTCGGTTTGGTCGATGGCACGTCCATATAGGCCATGCGCAGCTGTTCGCCGTCATTGACCAGCGGCAGCATGTTGACGGGGTAGGGATAGGGGAAGCCTTCGAGGCCTATGCCGTAAGGCTCGCGCGCCGCAGGAGGCTCGGCCGCTCGCGATGAGGTGAACGGCAGGGTTGCAATCAGCGCAGCGAGCAGCAGGCGGTTCATCGGGGGGCTCCGGGAGAAGGAAGGTCCGGCGCGGTTTCAAGCTGCATTGCGGCGAAGGTAAGCCGGCGTCTTCACGTTTTCCGGATGGCGTCGCCGGTGGTGCCGAACAATGCCTCGAAGCGCTTCTCGCCGCTGCGGGTGAAATGCACCACGCGGCTGCCGGGCGAGGGGTCTCTGGCCGCCCATTTCATGGCAGTAAATGAGATCATGATGGCGGCGCCAAGTGTCCCGGCCAGATGGTGGCGGCGCTCGCTCCAGTCGAGGCAGGCCTTGCAGACCGGCCGGCGCGGATGCGCCAGCGTCGCCGGATCGATCCTCAATTCTTCAGCAACGAACCTGCTGCCCTGGGTCGTAAGTTCGATGACCCGCTCGGTCTGCCGGATCAGCTTCTGTGCCCGCATACTGTCGAGCATCTGCACGCCGAGATCGCCGGCGAGATGATCGTAGCAAATCCGTGCGCGGCGCAATGCGGGTTCTTTCGGCCCGGTGCGAACGCGAAGATGGCCGGCGCGGGCTGCCAGGCCGGCCAGACCTTCCAGCACTCCGGCGACATCGGGACCGGTGAGGCGATAATAGCGATGGCGCCCTTGTTTTTCCGGCTCGATCAAGCCGCCTGCTTCGAGTTTGGAAAGGTGTGAACTCGCGGTCGGTGCCGTAATCCCGGCTTCCTGGGCGAGTTCGCTCGCGGTCAGCGCACGGCCCGTCATCAGCGCCGTCAGCATATTGGCGCGTGCAGGGTCGCCAACAAGTGCGGCGACCATGGCGATGTCCGGACCTGCTTTCATACTTCGACGCTAATCGAAGTATTACAGTCGATCAAGCGGCTATATCCAGGCATCTGCAGAGGGAGCCGTCATGACGATCACTGTCTTCATTCGCTATCAGATCGATCCGTTCAAACGCGAATTGTTTGAAGCCTACGCCAAGCGCTGGCTGACGATTATTCCCAAATGCGGTGGCGATCTGCAGGGGTATTGGATGCCCCATGAAGGAACGAACAACGTCGCATTCGGCCTGATCTCGTTCCCGAGTCTCGCGGCCTATGAAGCCTACCGCGCCAGACTGCGCACCGACGCGGACGGCGTCGCGAATTTCGCGTCGGCCGAGGAGCACCAGTTCATCCTGGCGGAAGAGCGCACATTTCTGCGCCAGGTGACCGCATAGTCCACGCGCGACAAAGCCCCGGACATTGCTATCCGCAGCTTTGTCTGCCCGTCGCGCCGTTACTTCGGCGCGCCGCCCTTCGAGCTGTCGATCTCGGTGCCGGTCGGAGCCGATTGCGGGGTCTGCGGTCTCGCAGGTGCCGCACCGGTGGTGACGCCGGGCTGATTGTTGGTGGGCGTCACGTCGCGCACGCCGGGTGCCACTGGCGGCTTCGAATAGGAATCCGCGATGTTGTTGGTTGGCGCCGGCGCCTTTGGCGTATTGTCTTGCGTCGCCGGCGCGGATTGGGATGCGGTCTTCGTCGCGTCGCCCGGATTCATCGATGTATTGTTCAGGCCATGGGGTGCATGTTCCAGAGATTGTGCCATTGCAGAGCCGCGTCCTATGCGGCAATGCAGCGTGATCGGGTCTGCTCATCAGATGTTAAGGCCTGGCTGCGACGCTGAGGCGATTATTGATTCGCAGAAGCGCGTGGCAGCCCGAATGTTCGATACGATTATCCTCCTGACGGGTCCTGCTGAGCACTCGGTCTTTACAACTTTGCTCCGTGGTCACAATCCGGCCCTGACGGTCCTTCCTGTTTTCACAGCTGAAGATCTGGCGGCGATCGAGCCCGATTGGCTGCGCCGGGCGCGGATGATTTCGTTCACCACTGGCGTGATAGTCCCCGGCGCGGTGCTCGATCAGCTTGGCTTTGGCGCCTACAATTTCCATCCCGGCCCGCCGCAATATCCCGGCTGGGCCCCGGCACATTTTGCGCTCTACGATCATGCGACCGACTTCGGCTGCACGGTCCATCGCATGATTGCACGTGTCGATGCCGGACCGATCGTGGATGTCGAGGCGTTCCCAATTCCGGCGGACATCAGTGTCGCGGGTCTGGAAGAGATTGCCTATACGAAGCTGGTGCAGACTTTCTGGCGGATGGCACGCGTCCTGGCCACACAGCCGGAGCCGCTGATCGAGCGGGCGCTGCGCTGGGGCACCACGCGTCACACGCGTAAGGCCTATGAGCAGATCTGCGATATCCCGGTAAGCATCGAGAAAGACGAACTGCAGCATCGGGTCAAAGTCTTCGGCACCGACCATTTCGGCATCGTGCCGACCATCGGTCTGCATGGCTTCCAGTTTCGGGTCGTCGTGCCCGAGACTGAAAGCGCTATTGCGGACGAAGCTGTCGAAGCCTAGCGGTTAGCCGCGAAGCTCTGGTGCTGCGCGGGCGGGGTCGCTGACGTGTGCGTCTTGGACACCTTGCCGTTGAATTCATAGAGCAGGAAACTCAGCACCACGAGTAGTCCCACGCCGATGATGGCCTTGGTCGGCTTGTGATCATGCTCTTCGCCGCAATCCGGATGATAAGAACCGTCATTCGTCGACGCCATATCGCTGCCGGCGAGTTCAGGCTGCGACGTCCAGGTATTCAGCTTCTGATCCATTTCCGTCCTCCATGCCTGATGTTGTCAGGGTGACCGGACAGCAATGGCCCGTAAAGGCCGATGTTCCGTTTCGGGTGCGCTATTAGCGGGATGCTGCCTTGCTGAGAGGCAGCGTTTCGAAATATTTCTGAAAAAGCTTTGGAACCCATCGCTCCCCGACACGTTTCAACATCTCACCGGTATAGGTGACACGTTAGGGGCAGTTTCGGAATGAGTGGCGATAACGGCCGGTTTGCAACCGGCGTACCGGGTCTCGATGCGATCCTGGGCGGGGGCGTTTTCGACGGCGGCATCTACATCATTCAGGGCGCCCCAGGCGCCGGAAAGACGATTCTGGGCAACCAGATCTGTTTCGCGCAGGCCGCGCAGGGGCGGAACGCGCTTTACATCACGCTGCTTGCCGAAAGCCACGCCCGCATGATCGGACACATGCGGCGGATGACCTTCTTCGATGAAGCAGCAATTCCCGACCGCATGTCCTATGTCGGCGCCTTCAAGACGCTGGAAGACGACGGGCTGCGCGGACTGCTGGACGTGGTCCGCCGCGAGGTTCGCACACGCAAGGCCAGCATCCTCGTGCTCGATGGTCTCATCACCGTGCACGAAAAGGCGCGCTCCGAGCTTGAGCTGAAGAAGTTCATCCACGAATTGCAGACCCAGGCCGCCTTCAGCAACTGCACCATGTTCCTTCTGACCAGTGCCTTCGACGCCGATGCGCATCCGCCTGAGCATACGATGGTGGACGGTCTCATCGAGCTGCAGTCGGCACTGCATGGCCGCCGCGCCGAGCGGTCACTTCAGGTCCACAAGCTGCGTGGCACTTGGTTCATGGGCGGCAAGCACTCCTATCGCATCACCGAGAATGGACACGCCATCTATCCGCGTATCGAGGCGCTGCTGGAGACACCCAGCGTCTGGGACAGCGCCGACGGTCCCATGGTGTCCGTCGGCATTGGCGGCGTGGACAAGATGCTCGGCGGCGGCGTCGATACGCATTCGGTGACAGTGGTGCTCGGGCCTTCCGGGTCGGGCAAAACCACGGCCGGTCTTCAGTTCCTGACCGGCGGTCCCGCCAATGAACCGGCGATGCTGTTCGGGTTTCACGAGAATCCAATGGCGCTGCGTATCAAGGCCGACAGCCTCAAGCTGCCGCTGAAATCGCGGGCCGACAAGGTCACGCTGATGTGGCGCCCGCAGACAGAAGCGGTGCTCGACGAGGTCGCAACCGAGCTGCTCTCGACCATCAGGCAGAACGGCGTGCGCCGTCTGGTGATCGATGGCATCGAAGGCTTCTCGAAGCTCACCGACGAAAAGGAGCGCATCGGCTCTTTTTTATCGGCGCTGTGCAACGAGTTGCGCGCACTCGGTGTTACCACGCTGGCGACGGCAGAAACTGATCACGCTGGCATGACACCCGGGCAGCCGCTCAAGGGCGTCAACCAGACGGGTCTCTCCGCGGTTGCCGAGAACATCATCGCGCTGCATCTCGCAGCCTTGCGCTCGGAAAACCATCGTCTGATGACCATTCTGAAATCGCGTGACCGCCGGACCGATATGCGCATGCGCCGCTTTGAAATTCTCGACGGCGGCATCGTTCTTGATGCCGATTTCCAAAGCGCGGAGCGCATCCTCAGGGACATTTCTAGTCAGGGACCTGCACCAACTCCATCGACGGATCTTAAGTTGACTGGAGAATAGCGGTGCGAACTGTCCTGATTGTCGAGGACGAATGGGCGATCGCCGACTGGCTCGAAGTCCTGTTGAGCGAATATGCCTTCAATGTCCTCGTGGCCGGCAATGGCCGTGAGGCGCTCGACATTCTGCATCGGGACACGCCCGATCTCGTGCTAACCGATTTCATGATGCCGTTCCTCGACGGCGCCGGCCTGATCGCAGCGATGGGGCAGGACGAGCGGCTGAGCGGAATTCCGGTGGTCGTCATGACCTCGTTGCTGGAACATGTCGTGCGCGACCGGGCAGGGCGTTTTCGCGCCTATCTGCGCAAGCCGTTTCGCGAGGCCGATCTGATGAAGATCATCGGTGAGATATTCCCGGGCGAGGCCTGAGCCTCCTTGGCAGATCGTGCTGCATCGCACTGCAGCGTGAAGCCGTTACGTCCTTGCGCCAAAGGCCTTTGCGGCGACACAACGTGACAAGTCTACCGGCCGCATTCATCACGAAATTGCGTTCTTTGGACGCGGGGCTCCATTGCCCAGAATTGTGGTGCGTCCCGTTCAAAATCCAACATAGACTGTTTCTAAGGGAGTCGAACGACCCCAGATAATAGGCGCGAGCAGGCCGGACGACGCAGTCCGGGGCGATAGCCCCGGGCGACAGCTCAGAGGCCGCAGTGACGAGGGTGGGAATGGGAATTAATCAAGGCGCGATCAGTCTCGATCAGAAATACACCCAGGGCTCCGGCCACATCTTCCTGACCGGCATTCAGGCGCTGGTGCGGCTGCCGATGGCGCAGGTCCGCAGGGACCGCGCGGCGGGTCTGAACACGGCAGCCTTCGTTACCGGCTATCGCGGCTCGCCACTCGGCGGCTACGACCAGCAGCTCGTGGCGGCGCGCAAACATCTCGATCAGTACGGCGTCAAATTCCAGCCCGGCGTCAACGAAGATCTCGCAGCCACCGCGATCTGGGGCACCCAGCAGCTCAATCTCTCGCCCGGCGCCGAATATGATGGCGTGGTCGGCATCTGGTACGGCAAGGGCCCCGGCGTCGATCGCTGCGGCGACGTCTTCCGTCATGGCAATGCTGCCGGCTCCGCGAAATTCGGTGGCGTGCTCTGTCTCGCCGGCGACGATCACGGCGCCAAGTCCTCGACCGTTCCGCATCAGTCCGACCATGCCTTCATCTCGGCGCTGATGCCCTATCTTTATCCTTCGAGCATCCACGAGATGATCGAGATGGGTCTGCTCGGTATCGCGATGTCGCGCTATTCCGGCTGCTGGGTTGGCATGAAGGTGATCACCGAGACCGTGGAGACCACGGCGGAGATCAACCTCAATGACGAGATGACGCCGTTCAATATTCCCACCGATTTCGAACTGCCGCCGGATGGTCTGAACCTGCGCTGGCCGGACGACCGCTATGTGCAGGATCGCCGCTTGCAGGACTACAAGGGCTTCGCGGCGATTGCCTTTGCCCGCGCCAACAACATCAACCGTGTCACCATGGACTCGCCGAATGCGCGCTTCGGCATCATGGCGTCCGGCAAGAGCTATGAGGACGTGCGCCAGGCATTGCGTGAGCTGGGTATTACCGAAGAGGTCGCCGCCAAGATTGGTCTTCGTTTGTACAAGATCGGCATGCCGTGGCCGCTGGAGCCGGAAGGCGTGCGCAAGTTCGCGGTGGGTCTCGATGAGATCTTCATCGTCGAGGAGCGTCGCGAGATCGTCGAGAACCAGGTCAAGCAGGAGCTGTTCAACTGGCGCGACGATGTCCGGCCACGCATCGTCGGCAAGATGGATTCCCACGATCATCGCTTCCTGCCATTCGCCGAAGAACTGAGCGTCGCCAAGGTTGCGACCTCGCTGGTGGATCGCCTGCTGGCGATGGAGATCGATCCGGAGATCGCGGCACTGCTGCGCGCCAAGGCCGACTGGTTTCACGGCCGCGAGGCCTCGCAAGTCCAGAACGTCGTGCCGATCACGCGCACACCGTATTTCTGCTCGGGCTGCCCGCACAATACTTCGACCAAGGTCCCGGAGGGCTCGCGCGCGCTGGCCGGCATTGGCTGCCACTTCATGTCGCTGTGGATGGATCGCTCCACCGAGACCTTCACCCATATGGGCGGTGAGGGCGTGCCATGGACCGGCATTGCGCCCTTCACCAAGGAGAAGCATATCTTCGCCAATCTCGGCGATGGCACATACTTCCATTCTGGCTCTCTGGCGATCCGTCAGTCGATCGCCTCCAAGGCCAACATCACCTACAAGATCCTCTACAACGATGCGGTGGCGATGACCGGTGGTCAGCACCATGACGGTGACCTGTCGCCGCAGAAGATCACGTTCCAGCTCCACAGCGAGGGCATCCGCGAGATCTATCTCGTGTCGGAGAATCCCGATGCCTATCCCGCCAACACCATTGCGCCGGGCGTGAAGCTGGCGCATCGCGACGAACTCGACAATGTGATGAAGACACTACGTGACGTACCGGGCTGCTCGGCCATCGTGTTCGTGCAGACCTGCGCGGCCGAGAAGCGTCGCCGCCGCAAGAAGGGCATTCTGGAAGACCCGCAGCGCCGCGTGCTCATCAACCCGGCAGTCTGCGAAGGCTGCGGCGATTGCTCGGTGCAGTCGAACTGCATTTCGGTGGAGCCGCTGGAGACCGCACTAGGTCGCAAGCGCACCATCAATCAGTCGTCCTGCAACAAGGACTACTCGTGCCTCAAGGGCTTTTGCCCGTCCTTCGTCACGGTCGATGGCGGCAAGCTGAAGCGCAAGGCGCCGGTCGAACTCGGCGCCATCGGTATATTGCCGGAGCCGGCCACGCGGCCAACGCTCGACAAGCCCTATAATGTCGCCGTCGGCGGCGTCGGTGGCACCGGCGTGCTGACCATCGGTGCGCTGCTCGGCATGGCCGCGCATATCGAAGGCAAGGCCTCGATGATCCTCGACATGTCCGGCCTCGCGCAGAAGGGCGGCGCGGTGCTCAGCCATGTGCGTCTCGCCAACGACACCGGCGACGTCACCTGCTCGCGCATCGTCACCGGCACAGCGGATGTCCTGATCGCGGCCGATGAAGTGGTGGCCATCGCCAAGGACACGATCTCGCTCTGCGAGAGCTCGCGCACCTATGGCATCGTCAACACCCATCTCATTCCGATCGCGGATTTCGTGCGCAACCGCGATTTCAATTTCCAGTCCCGCAAGGTCAACAACGTGCTGGAAATGTCGCTGCGCAAGGAATCGACATTCCTCGACTTCACCAAGGCGGCCGAAGCGCTGCTTGGCGATTCCATCGCCACCAACATGATGATGATGGGCTTTGCCTATCAGCAGGGGCTGCTGCCGTTGCAGGCGGCGTCCATCGAACAGGCCATCGAACTCAATGGCGTCTCGATCAAGATGAACATGCTGGCGTTCCAGCTTGGCCGTCTTGCCGCCGCCGATCCGGCACGGCTCGCCGATATGCTCAAGGGTGCCGATGAGACCATCGCGCCAAAGACGCTGGATGAGATGAGCCTCGACGAGATCGTCGCTCATCGCAGCGGATTGCTGACGGACTATCAGAACAGCAAGCTCGCCGAGCGCTACCAGGCGATGGTCGATCTGGTCCGTGAGGCCGCCATGCGTGGTGGCTATGACGATGAACTGCCGCGCGCGGTGGCGATCAATTATGCCAAGCTGCTCGCCTACAAGGACGAATACGAGGTCGCGCGGCTCTATACCGACGGCAAGTTTGAGAAGCAGCTGCGCGATCAGTTCGAGGATGACATCAAGATCAGCTTCAATCTCGCGCCGCCGATGCTGCCCGGCACCGATGCGTCGGGGCGCCCGAAGAAGCGCGCCTTCGGCGCCTGGATGCTGCCGCTGTTTCGCATTCTGGCGAAGCTGCGCACCTTGCGCGGCACGCCGCTGGATGTGTTCGGCTACAGCGCCGACCGCAGACTGGAGCGCGATCTGATTGCGGGCTACGAGAAGGACGTCGCGACAGTGTTGAACCTGCTGTCGCCGCTCACGGTGGATACGGCCGTGCAGCTCCTCTCGCTGCCCGACAGCATTCGCGGTTACGGCCCGGTGAAGGAGGCCTCGGTCGTGGCGGCGAAGGTACGTTACGCCGAACTCGCCAAGGACCTCGCCAATCCGCCGCCGGCGCCGCGCCAGATCGCGGCGGAGTAGGGCTCTTGCTTTTCCCTCCCCCGCGCTTGCGTGGGGAGGGAGGCCGGCCTCTTGGCCGGTCGGGTGGGGGTGTCTCCCCAAGCTCGGAGTTCGTGGAGAGACCCCACCCCCGGCCTCCGCTTCGCTTGGCCGACCCTGGCGGACGAATTCGTCCGCCAGACCCCACTGCGCGGCTTCGCCGCTTGAGGGAGGGATATCGCGACCGCCTGCGCGTCTCAGCTTCTTCGAATGTCAAACAGCCACTCCATTTGAGACATGCGTCATCGCCCCCATTGTTTGCGGCGCGGGGGCGCCGTCGTCTCTTGCATTCCCGCCCCCCTGTGAGAGGGCGTGCGGAACGCCGGGTGCCCGTTGCACCCTTGGGCCTGATGCGAATGCGGTCTTCCGCAGGTTAGTGTGCATCAGGACTTTCGGAGGCGCCGAGCGATTGCCCGGCGTTCCGCATGCGGTGTTTTTTCGGTTGCTTGCACATCTGCCATGGCGAACGGTCCCGTCACCAAAATTAATGTCCCAGGGCGGAGGGACAGGGTAGCCGCAAAGCACTTGGCCGAACGCGTTTCGATTTGGTCGTCCGTCACACTGTCCCGGAGTCTTTCCATCCCAAGGCCAAACGTCTCCTTGCCAGTGGCAGTGCTGGCGCAGATCCGTCCTGCCCGAAGACAGACGTTCCCCCATGAACCGCGTGACGCCGCATCTCCGGCGTCCACCGCATCCCACCCCGCGAACGTGACGATCGCGATCGCCCCTCTCGGTGGGGCAGGACGAAGGGGAATATAGTCCATGCAGGGATATTGTCAACGGGAGATAGGAAAAAATGTTTGGGGTGCGTTCAGCCCGAGTCCATCCCACCCACACTCGTCATTCCGGGGCGCGGCCGGCACTTGCCGGACGCGAACCCGGAATCTCGGCATGGGAGTCTCTAGTCAGTGCAAAACACTCTGGGATTCCGGGTTCGCACTTCAGCGGCTTCGCCGCTTTCGTGCGCCCCGGAATGACGAGTCAGGACGAAAGCCTCACACCCCGATATTGTCGATCAGCCGCGTCTTGCCGATCCTCGCGGCCACCAGCAGTCGCACCGGGCCGTCCTTCATCGAACTGACCGGCGCCAGTGACTCCGCGTGGCGCGCCTCGAAGTAGTCGAGTGCGAAGCCTGCCGCGGTGATCATCGCGGCGCCACCGGCCATGGCGGCTTCAAGGTCATCGCCCGCCTTCAGGCGCTTGGCGGTTTCTTTCATCGCGCGGTACAGCACCGGCGCCGTGGCGCGGTCTTCCGGCGAGAGATAGACGTTGCGCGACGACATCGCGAGACCGTCGCGCTCGCGCACCGTGGTTGCGCCGGTCACCTTGACGCCGAGATCGAGATCCCGCGCCATGCGCGTCACGACCTTGAGCTGCTGGTAGTCCTTCTCGCCGAAGAACGCCATGTCCGGTCGCACCTGCGTGAACAGCTTGCCGACGACAGTGGCGACGCCGCCGAAGAAATGCGGGCGGAAGCGATCTTCGAGGTCGGCGGTGGCCGGGCCTCCGGTCGTGATCTTCGTTGCGAAGCCTTCCGGATACATCACCTTGGCGTCGGGATTCCAGATCAGGTCGACGCCGGCTTCGGTGAGTTTGGCGACGTCGCTTTTCCAGGTGCGCGGATAGGAGCCAAAGTCCTCGGTCGGCGCGAATTGCGTTGGATTGACGAAAATCGACACCACGACCTTGCTGGTGCGGCGCTGGGCGAGGCGCACCAGGGAGACGTGGCCGTCATGCAGCGCTCCCATGGTCGGCACCAGGCCGATGGTCGCCTTGCGCGCGCGCAGGCCGTCGAGCGCCTTGCGGAGGGCGGGCAGGGTGCGGGCGACGATCGGGGTGCGGGGCATTGCGGCTCGTTCTTGTTGTTGGCTGCGGCGGGTGAGGGCGTGCGCGCCCTGCTTATCAAAGCTCGCGGGATCACCCAAGCCTCACGATACCAGGCTGCCGGGTGTCCTGATGCCGCAACCGGCCGCCGGGATTCATGATTAAGGGCGGCTGATCGCCTGCAGAGCAGGATGCCCCTGTATTTAGCTTGACCCTTGCCACGCCTCGCGATTTGAAGATGATCGAAGGATCGCGCGATGTTGATGCAAACCACCCAGGGCCAGTCCGGCACGGCGCATGTGATCGTGCTCGGCAATGAGAAGGGCGGGTCGGGCAAATCGACCACTGCGCTTCATATTGCCGTGGCGCTGCTGAAGGCCGGTCAGCGCGTCGCCACCATCGATCTCGACAGCCGTCAGCAGAGCTTCACGCGCTATATCGCCAACCGCGCAGTCTGGGCGCAGAGCGCGGGGCTTGCGCTGGAAGTGCCGACCCACAGCTGCGTCAAGCTCGGCGAGACGATGCAGATCGCCGACAACGAAGCCTTCGAACTCGATCAGTTCATGACCGCGGTGAGCGCGGTGGAGCGTACCCACCATTTCATCGTCATCGACACGCCTGGCAGCGATACCTATCTGATGCGTCTGGCGCATTCGATGGCCGATACGCTGGTGACGCCGATCAATGACAGCTTCCTCGATTTCGACGTGCTCGGCGCCGTCGATGCTACAAGCTACAAGGTGACCGGCGAGAGCCACTATTCGAAGATGGCACGCGAAGCCCGGCGCAAGCGCCGCCAGCACGATGGCTCGACCACCGACTGGATCGTGGTGCGCAACCGGCTCTCGGTGCTCGGCTCGCGCAACAAGATGCTGGTCGCCGGTGTCCTCGATCAACTCTCGCTGCAGCTCGGTTTCCGCGCCATCGACGGTCTCGCCGAGCGCGTGATGTATCGTGAGTTCTTCCCGCGTGGCCTGACGGCGCTCGACGATCTCAACGAAGCCACGCTCGGGCGTCGCCCGAGCATGGGCCATGTCACGGCGCGCGAGGAAGTCATCGAACTGCTGCGCAAGTTGAAGCTGCCGCTCGATGAGCGTGGCCGCCGCCGCGCCGCCAACCGCGCTGAGTGGTTTGCCCAGGTCGACAAGCCGCTGGACGTTCACGACATCCTTGGCAACTGAGTCGCGCTCACTGTGCAAAGCCAGTGCTGCCCGTTCGGCAGGCTATGAACGATCCCGCACTCAACTTCACGCTGATACCACAGGTATCATTTTCTTTTACCGGGGAACGAGTCACCCGTTCGACAGTTGATTTGTCGTTGAAATCAGGGCGTTTTTGAAATTCCGATCCCTTGCGAAACTTGTTCAAAATCGCTCAATTCGACCATCGCTTTCTTTAGCAACTGCACAAGAAACGGGTGCGACGCACAATAACATGGCTCGGAATTCACAATATTTAGCCTTTCTGTCACCGGGCTGTGACATATATGCTGTTGAAGCAGCCGCTTGAGGCCATTCCGGCCCATAAGTGCTGTAGCCGGCTGAGACCTATCTCTAGCTGGCCGATCAGGGACGAACATGAAACGCGGACTTCTCATTCTGCTTTCGGTTTGCGTGCTGACCACCGCCGCGTACTTCACCGCGTCGAAGTGGGCTATTCGGCATGAGACGCTGACGTTCTTCGACGCGTCGCGTAATCGTCCTGTGCAGGTCGACATCGCCGTTCGCCGCGACAAGGAAATGCAGGCCAATGCCGGCATGATCACTCTGCCTGTTGCGGTTCTCAATCACGGTAACACCGTCAAGTTCACCGAATACTCGTTCCTGGCAAACGTGTTTGCGGCGCGTGGCTATATGGCCGTCAGCATCCAGCACGATCTCGATACCGACGCTCCGCTCGTGACCAAGGTCGGCGAGCTCTATGTCGGCCGTCTGCCAGTCTATGAGCGCGGCGTTCAGAACATCAAATACGCGGTGAAAGAGCTGAAGAAGATTCAGCCGAACTCCGACTACGATCATCTCACGCTGGTCGGCCATTCCAACGGCGGCGACATCTCGATGTTCTACGCCAAGGAATTCCCTGATGACGTCAAGAAGGTCGTGACGCTGGATAACCTGCGCGTGCCGTTCATGACCGATGGCAAATTCAAGATCCTGTCGTTCCGTTCGCACGATACGGTGTTCAAGCCGGATCCCGGTGTCGTGCCGGATGACGAGATCTGCGAGAAGGCCGGTATCACGGTCGTCAACACCGGCGCGCAGCACACCGACATGAGCGATCGCGGTCCGGAAACCCTGAAGACCAAGATTCAGGGGCTGCTCGACAAGTTCCTCGACGACGACAGCAAGTTGTCGCCGGTCACCGGCAAGCCGAAGATCATCGAGCAGCCTGCGCAGCAGAGCAATGCGGCTGACCCGAACAAGATCGCGCAGTATACGCCGAGCGTGAATTGATCTGAATCCGGTCGCATGATGCGACGGGATTTGCTATAATTCGACAATGTCCAAGCTTCTTGAAGAGACCATTGCGAAGGTGAGGACGCTGTCTGCTTCCGAACAGGATGCGGCGGCATTCGCGTTGATCGACTACCTCGAGCATCGCCAAGACGTGCAGCTGACAGACGCACAGCTCGCCGAAGTTCGACGCCGCTTTGCGGATCCTGACCGCGTGCTCGTTTCCTACGAAGACGCGCGTAAACGCCTCGGCCTTCCGGTTTAGCTGAGCACAGGATGAAGATTGTCTTCGATGCGAAGGCGATCTCCGATCTCGAAAATATCCGTCAGTGGATCGCACGTGAAAACCCACCGATGGCGACCAAAGTACTTGAGCGGTTGTTCAGCGGCGTCCGGAGTCTTGCCCTGTTTCCCGCAAGGGGACGAAACGGTCTGGAGCAGGGGACGCGCGAACTTGTTGTTCCCGGACTGCCGTACATCGTGGTCTACAAAATCTATGACGATATGAATGAACTTGTCGTTGCTGCGGTGTTTCACACGTCTCAGGGGCGCAGCGAGGCCCAAGACTAAACAGCAATTGAGCTTGCCGGAACACCATTGACCAGATCGCGCCCGCTCGCCACATGAAGCTCGCATAGACCGCGAGCTGCAATGTCCCGAGACCCCACGATTCCCACGTCCAAGACCGATACGCTGACCCAACCGTCGGCATCGGCCGACATCGCAGCATTTGTAGCGAAGGCGAAAGCCATGGCGCCGCATGCAGCGGGCGGGCGCGGGCGGCTGGTGTTTGCACTCGATGCCACCATGAGCCGGCAGCCGACCTGGGATATGGCCTGCACGCTGCAGGCCGACATGTTTCGCGAGGCCGCATCGATCGGCAGTCTCGATATCCGTCTTGTCTATTTCCGTGGTCTCAGCGAGTGCCGCGCGACCGGCTGGATTTCGGACACCGCACAACTGGCGCGGCTGATGGGCAAGATCGCTTGCCAGGGCGGTCAGACCCAGATCGGTAAAGTGTTATCGGAGACGCGGCGCGAGGCGGTGGCCTCCGGCGTGCGTGCGTTGGTGTTCGTGGGCGACGCCATGGAGGAGTCCGTTGACGAGCTCTGTGCACGAGCGGGCGAGCTCGGCCTGCTGAAAGTACCGGTCTTCATGTTCCAGGAAGGGCAAGACCCCGCGGCCGAACAGGCGTTTCGCGAGATTGCCCGGCTGACCGGTGGCGCTTGGTGCCGGTTCGATCCGGGAGCTGCTGCGCAGCTCCGCGAATTGCTACGCGCGGTAGCCGCCTATGCCGCGGGCGGACGTGAGGCGCTGACACGGCTGGCGGCGTCGGCACCGGGTGCGGCAAAGCTGCTCGGCCAGATGCGATAAACGGTCTGCAAAACCGTTTCGCGGATCGCGGCAACCGACTATCTATCCCTCATGCCTACTTTGATCGCCGGCGCGCTCGCCGTCTTCGTGCTTTACATGCTGCTGCAGATGTTCCGCTCGGCCAACCCGGCGCTGCTGGCGCGCGGCATCAAGCTGGCCGGCGGTGTGCTGGCGCTGGCGGCGGCGGCGTTCACGGGGATCAAGGGCGAGCTGGCGGTGGCGATCCCGCTTGGAATCTTCGGGGCGGGTCTCTTGGGCTGGGCGCCGTTCGGCACCGCGGGCTTCAGCAATATCGGCGGCATGTTCGGGGGCGGGACCAAATCGTCCGGCCAGACCTCGCAGGTCCGCTCGGCGTTTCTCGACATGACCCTCGATCATGACAGTGGCCAGCTCAACGGACGGATCGTCGCCGGCCCCTATGCCGGTCAGTCGCTCGATGCATTCGACCTGCCGCAACTGGCGGCGATGATGGCCGGCTTCGATGCGGAGAGCGTGGCGCTACTTGAAAGTTATCTTGACCGCCGGTTTCCCGCTTGGCGTCAGAACGCGCAGGGCGATACGGCAGGGCGGCACGACCGCGCGGCGTCTGGCAGTAAAATGACGGAAGAGGAGGCTTATCAGATCCTTGGCGTGAAGCCGGGTGCGACCCGCGACGAGATCAGCCGCGCGCACCGATCCCTCATGAAGAAACTGCATCCCGACCAGGGGGGCTCGACGTACCTGGCGGCCCGGGTCAACGAGGCCAAGGACACTCTGCTTCGCACGCATCGCAGCTAACTCCAGCACGCTTTTACGCTACAACTGCGAGCAGCTTCCGTTTCTCTGAGAACGCCCCATCGCCCGCCGTTGTCCGGCATGGTCGATCAATCCCCGTCTGTATTTTGTACCGGCTAAGTCTTGACGAGAAGTTGTCACCACGGGGATTTATGGTGACCAAAAGCAAAATGGCCGGGACAATGTCCCGGCCATTTGCGTATCCGACGGTATCAATCGATCAGTTCTTGATGGTGATGCAGGAGATCTCGGAACGCTTCAGCGTCTTGCAGACGGCTTCGGCTTTTTCGCGGTCGAGGCCGGCGAAGCGGGCGCGGTAGAGTTTCCTGTCGCCCTTGCCGACGACGGCTTCAGTGAACGGGTCGGCCTTGCCGAGCAGGCCGCGGGCCTGTTCACGCGCGGCGTCGAGGCGGATCCGTGCTTCGCTCTCGCTCTCGAGGGCACCGACCTGAATGATCCAGCCGGTGTGGATCGCGGCGGGTTTGATAGCGCCGCCCTGTTGTACCGTCTGCGGAGCGGGAGCCTGAGGAGCTGGCACGTTACGCGGGGCAGGGTCGGCATAGGCCATCTGGGTGCCGCTCTGAGCGGCGCCAGAGGCTGGAAGAACACCGAGAAGCCCATTGCCGGTCCCGAAGCCCGCCGGCTGACGCGGCATCTCCGAGCGGGCATAGAGCGAATTGGTGGTCTCGGGCGAGCGGGCGGTGGGCTCAGAGCGCGCCGTGATGGCATTGGTGGCGGCCGGAGGGGCGGGTTGCTCGCCGCCGGCGGAGGCCAGCTTGTACTGGCCGGACTTGACCTGAACGGTGCGGACACGAACCGGCTTCATCGGCTCTGACGAGCCCGGAATGGTCGAGATGGGCTCGGACTGGATGACGCCTGAATTCAGCGGGCCGGGCTCGGGCTTGCGGGCCTGCGGCATCGGCGCTGCCGGGGGCAGTGCTGCGGTGGCGGCGGCGAAGACCGACGGGCGTGCCGCTGGCGCGGCGGGACGAGCCGGGGGCTCGGAGGAGACCGGTTCAGCGGCGACCGGCGTTGCAGCAGCCACCTGAATGGCGCCGTTGACCTGTTTGGTTTCGGTCGGACGCGCCTGGGCCTCAGCCTCGGCGACCTCGGTCGCGGCTTCGGACGGATTGCGCTCGGTGATCGCGGCCACGGTGCGGCGGGTGGCGCCCTTGTCGAGGTTCTCGGCGAGCAGGTTACGCATCGCTGCGTCACGGGCGCCGCCGCTGCGGCCGCCAAGCACGACGCCGACCAGATGGCGGTTGCCGCGCTTCATCGACGAGACGAGGTTGAAGCCGGAGGCGCGGGTGTAACCGGTCTTGATGCCGTCGACGCCTTCGACACTGCCGATCAGGCGGTTGTGGTTGCGGATGTTGCGGCCGCGATAATTGAAGGAGGCGGTGGCAAAGTAGCGGTAGTAACGCGGGAAGCGATCCTGGATGGCGCGGCCAAGCACCGACTGGTCGCGCGCGGTGGTCACCTGTGCATCGTCAGGGAGGCCGGAGGCATTGCGATACACCGTGCGGCTCATGCCGAGCGCGCGGGCCTTCTTGGTCATCAGCTTGGCGAAATCGTCTTCGTCGCCGGCAATGGCTTCGGCGATGACAACGGCGGCGTCGTTGGCGGAGCGGGTCACCAGGGCCTTGATCGCGTCCTCGACACGCAGCGTCTGACCAGGGCGCAGGCCCAGTTTGGTCGGAGCCTGCACGGAGGCGTGCTGCGAGACGTCCATTTCGCTGTCCAGCGTGAGCTTGCCGGATTCCAGCTTCTCGAACAGCATGTACAGCGTCATGATCTTGGTCAGCGACGCGGGATGGCGCGAACCGTCGGGATTGTTGGACGAGAGAACCGCACCGGAATTGCCATCGACGATGATCGACGAGAAAGCGGGATTGTAGCTCGAGACGCGCGCGACGTGGCTTCGCGATTTATGTCGCCGGCGGGCATCCGCACTGTCAGCCGTAAAGATGACCGCGATGCTGAGAGTTGCCAGCCCAAGAGCGCACACCCGCAAGGTGCGCGACGAAGCAAACGTTGTGCGAAGCATGGACTTCCCCGTCAGATCAGTCTCATTCCCCGGATCGTGAGGCTAAATTATGCCCAACAACCGGGGATGTGTCTCAGTTTTAAGCGTCAGCCTGAGCGGTTCTCTCGGCGGGATGGCAGAAGCATACGCGGCCATTCTGGCTAAGAGTATGTACTCATGCAGTTTTTGGGCTTTTTGGCCCCAACGCACCAATGCAAGAAATCAGGGTAGGTCCGGCGAGTTTCCAAAAGGTTAAGCAACCCTTGCCAGTTACCCGTGCATTTATTGCCAATGGTAAAAATTGTGCATCGCACAGGATTCTTGACGTCATTGTGCGCCGCACGATAGATGGGCGGGTCAGATCAGACCGGGGTCCACCCGGCCGCGGCTGACCCGTTCAATCCGGGAAAGGATTTGCAGTGATCAAGGTCGAAGACATCCAGCAGTACGGCAAGGAGCAGTTCGAGAGTGCAGTCGCATCGGCGGCCACGCTTCAGAACGGTGCACAGGCTATCGCTGTCGCGGTTGGCGACTACACCAAGAAGTCGTTCGAGGACGGCAATGCCTTCGTGACCAAACTGTCCGGCGTGCAGTCGCTCGACAAGGTGCTCGAAGTGCAGACCGAATACGCCAAGTCGGCCTATGAATCCTTCGTCGCTGAATCGCACAAGATCAGCGAACTCTATGTCGATCTCGCCAAGCAGGCCTACAAGCCGTTCGAAGGCTTCGTCGCCAAAATGACCCCGGCGCGCTAAGCGATACGGTTTTCAAATCAAAACGCCCGGCCTGATGGCCGGGCGTTTTTTGTGGTCAGGCCGCTGTCGCTATTGCGCGATACGGAGCTTGGTCAACTGCGTCCCGATCTTATCGAAGGCCGCACCGATGCCGCTGGCGGTGGTCACCATCTGGAATTCCTTTAGGTTGGTGTCCTTGTTGGTGCTTGCGCAGTTCTTTAGCAACGCGGATTCGGTGCCGTTGTCGGTATTGACGTGAACAGTGAAGATGGTGATTTTTTCAGCCCAGATGTTGGGGCATGTGCCGATTTTCGAGGATTGGTACATCCGGGTATCGACGTTCGGTTCCGGAGTATAGCCGTCGCCATCCCAGCGATTCTGAGTGTTCAGACCATCGGACATCAGCACGATAATATCCCGATACTCATAGTTTGCATCTTTGGCTGGCGGGGTCGGGAACGGTCCTCCACCCACCAGCGATTGCCAACCCCACACCAGACCGATCGGCTGATTTGTGCCGCCCAGTGGGTACAGGTTGGTGACGACGGTGTTCATGGCGTCCCAGTTGTTGCCGAGTGGCAGCATCACCGGCGAGCAAGCCGTATTTTGCTCGGCAGGAAACAGGCTGGCCGTCGTTCCGACCGCGGGCGCCGTGACATTGCGATCATAGTCGTTGCTAGGCCCCGTTGATAGACCGCGCTCGGTCACGCAGCCGTTCCATGTCGATTTCGCCGGTGTGGCAGCGATATCCGCGGGCGTTGGCGAGCTGACCGAGTCGGCCGGCCGCCAGACATGTTTGTACGAACCGCTGCTGCCGGTAGTGTTGTAGCAGCCATTGTAAAGCCGCCCGTATCTGAGGCGGCTCTTGGACCCGTCGTCGTCGCTCGGACAGATATTGCCGTTCGCCGGAATCTTCGAGACTGGCTGAGCGTTCTTGTCGGTCGCGGGTCGATCCGTGCAGCCAAATCCGTGGCTGCTATTGCCGCTGCTAGAGTTCGTATAAGGACAATTTGAACCCGGTCCGACGTCCTTCCAATTTACCGAGTTCCTCGGCGAAGTGCCATTCGGAGGTTCGGCCAGCCAGCCGGTCCAGTCGATCCAGTTGGCATTGTAATTGGTAGGATTGGTGTTGACGTATCTGCTGAAGGGGACAATCGAAACGTAGACGTCTTCTGGTTTGCTGGCGCTCGCCTTCAGTTGCGCCAGCAATTTCGTCGTGGCGACTTTAAGCGCTTCGATCTTGCCGGTGCCTAAGCCCATCGATCCGGTAGTGTCGAGCACCAGCGCTACGCGCAGGCGAACGCTGCCCCAATTGGTCACCGACACGCTGTTAATTTTCATCGACGGGGTTCCGACTATTTTCATAAAATCGGTAGCCACGGTTGCGGTGACATCGAGCTTAACGGTCGAGCCTTTGCCGGTGCTTGGCGTATAGACTGCGGTGACAGCGGGAACGTCCGCCGTGCCTGTAACAACGCCGTCCTTATTCTTATAGAGCGCGGCGAAATAGGTGTTGGCCCGCTCTGTAATCTGGCTCGCCGAGAGATCGGAAGGGCCGATGTCCTTCGACACCATCAACGCCGCTGAATCGAGCGCCATCTGCATCGCCGAGCGGGCCGCGTTGACACGGGAGTAGTCGACAGCGGCACCCACGAAGCCGAGCAGGGGCACCAGAGCGACAGCGAAGGTCATCGCGATATTGCCGCCGTCGTGGCGTGCAAATCGGGATGCGATGCTCTTCGTCTGGCTCAAAATCGATTGAATAAACATCGTGACCGCCAATGGTGGGTTTCTGGCGGTCATTTCGGGGGCGGCGGCTGAACAGGTGGTAAAGGCGTCCTCAGAAAATCGGTAAAAGGCCAACTATTGGCGTGCCGCTGCGTCAGCGCCCGGTATTATCGTGAACGACGGTTAAATGGCTCGTTTGCTTATCCGGTCAAATCGAGCACGATCGGTTAACCCTGACCGGACCGGGGGCCATCAGGCGGGGGCGTGGCGAGCCATTCCAGGTGCTTGCAGTGTGCTTGCGAGAACGCCCACAGGAACCCATATTGGCTCCATCGGTCCTGTAACGGACAGCGTCGCACCCATGCGGCGACCCGGGGCGCCTCTGTGCCCGAGGCGTCCGGCAGCACGTCGTGGCTGGGGACGCTGTCAATTCGGGGCTGGCCAATATCGGCTAGGGACTTTTATACAGGCGCTATGTTCCAGAAACCTTCGAAATTCATGCCTGACGGCATCCTGATGCCTGTGGCCGGCGCCCTCGACGATCGCCGCCGGCGGCCGCGTGGCATGGCAGAGGACGACAACCGGTCCAATGCGCCCGGTGGGCCGGCCACCTCGGTCATCACCAAGGTCAAACCGAAGACCAAGCGTCCCAACCTGTATCGCGTGCTGATCCTCAACGACGATTACACGCCGATGGAATTCGTCGTCCATGTGCTGGAAAAGTTCTTCCAGAAGGACGCCGAGGCGGCGACGCAGATCATGCTCCACGTTCATCATCACGGGATCGGGGAATGCGGCGTTTTCACCTATGAGATCGCCGAAACCAAAGTGACGCAGGTGATGGATTTTGCGCGCAAGCACCAGCACCCTTTGCAATGCGTGATGGAAAAGAAGTAGCCTCGCGTGAATTCCCGGAAACTGGGAACGGGTCTTGCATTGAACTGATGTGAGTCGAACGCGGTCGTTCGGCTGCGTCAACAGCGCATGTGACAATGCGCTGGAATGAACAGACGTGCTTTGCGGACGCGTCACAACAAGCAGCGGGAACCAGCCTTTCACCACGATCAGACATCACTATATGTGAGAAAGGTTCTTGTTGCCTGACCCGGCAACGACGATCATGATGGTGGGGGCCAACGAGGACGCGGAATGCCAACTTTTTCTCAAAGCCTTGAACAATCGCTGCATCGGGCGCTCTCGATTGCGAACGAGCGGCACCACCAATATGCGACGCTGGAGCATCTGCTGCTGTCGCTGGTGGATGACAGCGACGCAGCGGCAGTGATGCGGGCATGCAGCGTCGATCTCGACAAGCTGCGCGGCAGCCTGGTCAATTATCTCGAAACCGAATTCGAAAACCTGGTGACGGATGGCGCAGATGACGCCAAGCCGACCGCAGGTTTCCAGCGCGTGATCCAGCGCGCCGTCATTCACGTGCAGTCGTCGGGTCGCGAAGAAGTGACCGGCGCCAATGTGTTGATCGCGATCTTCGCCGAGCGCGAAAGCCATGCCGCGTATTTCCTGCAGGAGCAGGACATGACGCGCTATGACGCAGTGAATTACATCAGCCACGGCATTGCCAAGCGGCCGGGCGTTTCCGAGGCGCGGCCGGTGCGCGGCGTTGACGAAGAGACCGAGACCAAAAACGGCGACGACGCCAAGAAGAAGGGTGAGGCGCTCGATACCTATTGCGTCAATCTCAACAAGAAGGCGCGTGACGGCAAGATCGATCCGGTGATCGGGCGTACGGCCGAGATCAACCGTGCGATCCAGGTCCTGTGCCGCCGTCAGAAGAACAATCCGCTGTTCGTCGGCGAAGCCGGCGTCGGCAAGACGGCGATCGCCGAAGGTCTGGCCAAGCGCATCGTGGACAGCGACGTGCCGGAAGTGCTGTCGGCCGCCACTGTGTTCTCGCTGGACATGGGCACGCTGCTGGCCGGCACGCGTTATCGCGGTGACTTCGAGGAACGCCTGAAGCAGGTGCTCAAGGAGCTCGAAGCGCATCCGAATGCGATCCTGTTCATCGACGAAATCCACACTGTGATCGGCGCCGGCGCCACTTCGGGCGGCGCGATGGATGCCTCGAATCTGCTCAAGCCCGCGCTGGCTTCGGGAGCGATCCGTTGCATGGGCTCGACCACCTACAAGGAATATCGCCAGCACTTCGAGAAGGACCGCGCATTGGTGCGCCGGTTCCAGAAGATCGACGTCAACGAACCGACCGTTGAAGATGCGATCTCGATCCTGAAGGGCCTCAAGCCGTATTTCGAGGATTACCACAAGCTCAAATACACCAATGAGGCCATCGAGGCCGCGGTGCAGCTCTCGTCGCGCTACATCCACGACCGCAAGCTGCCGGACAAGGCGATCGACGTGATCGATGAGTCGGGTGCGGCGCAGATGCTGGTGGCCGAGAGCAAGCGCAAGAAGACAATCGGCATCAAGGAAATCGAGACCACGATCGCGACCATGGCGCGGATCCCGCCCAAGAGCGTGTCGAAGGACGATGCCGAGGTGCTGCGACATCTTGAGTCGACTTTGAAGCGCGTGGTGTTCGGACAGGACAAGGCGATCGAGGCCTTGGCGGCATCGATCAAGCTAGCGCGTGCCGGCCTGCGCGAGCCGGAGAAGCCGATTGGCTCGTATCTGTTCTCGGGCCCCACCGGCGTCGGCAAGACCGAAGTGGCGAAGCAGCTGGCATCGTCGCTGGGTGTCGAGCTTATTCGGTTCGACATGTCCGAATATATGGAGCGGCACACCGTGTCGCGCCTGATCGGCGCGCCTCCCGGCTATGTCGGCTTCGATCAGGGCGGTTTGCTCACCGATGGCGTGGACCAGCATCCGCATTGCGTGGTGCTGCTCGACGAAATCGAGAAGGCGCATCCGGATCTGTACAACGTGCTGCTGCAGGTGATGGATCACGGCCGGCTGACCGACCACAACGGCAAGCAGGTCTCGTTCCGCAACGTGATCCTGATCATGACGACCAATGCCGGCGCGGCCGACATGGCACGCGCGGCCTTCGGCTTCACCCGCGGTAAGCGGGAAGGCGAGGATCAGGAGGCGATCAACCGGCAGTTCGCGCCGGAATTCCGCAACCGCCTCGATGCGGTGGTGTCCTTCGCACATCTGAATTCGGATGTGATCGGCATGGTGGTGGAGAAGTTCGTGCTGCAGCTGGAAGCCCAGCTAGCAGATCGCGACGTGACCATCGAACTGTCCGATCCCGCCAAGGCCTGGCTGATCCAGCACGGCTATGACGAGCAGATGGGTGCGCGCCCGATGGGCCGCGTGATTCAGGAGCACATCAAGAAGCCGCTGGCCGACGAACTGCTGTTCGGCAAGCTCAAGAATGGCGGTCATGTCCGCGTCATCCTGAAGAAGGACGAGGCGGTGCTCGGTGTCGAGCAGGAAAGCATCGGCTTCGAATTCGTCGATGGTCCCGTGACGCCGAAGCCGGAGAAGCTGCCGGCCAAGCGCGGCGCGGCGAAGAAGCCGAAGTCGGGTAAGGGCTCGGGTTCGGCCAAGGGACCGCTGGAGAAGGCGTAAGCCATCGGGCGATTGAACAAATGAAAACGGCCGGTGAGAGATCACCGGCCGTTTTTGTTTTGGGGGATACGCTCTCTGTCCTCATGGTGAGGAGGCGCCTCTTCGGCGCCGTCTCGAACCATGAATGCATATGCACCCATCCTTCGAGACGCGCGCAAGCGCGCTCCTCAGGATGAGGGCTGAGTTTGCGGTTTTGTTATTTGGCCAAACGCCTTACTGCCCCAGCAGTTTCTGAATCTGCTTTTGCAATTCGCGCTTTTTCTTCTCGCTCTTGCGCAGGCGCTCTTCGATGTCGGAGCTTTCCTTGCTCTCCACCGGCGGATCGGTGAAGGCGACGCCGACGATGTTGTCGCGCCACCAGACGATCCTGGCGAGGAACGAACGGCCCTTTCGCGCGATGTTGAGCGTCAGCTCATCCTTTGGCAGTCGCGCGCCGCTTCCAAATTCGATGCGGGCGCCGTCTTCGGAAATGTCGCGCACGACACATTCCTTGGCCTTCTGGTCCTTGGACGCGACGGCACCGTAGATCACCTTGTCCCTGACGTTCTTGCGCCGCTCGTCCATGTCCTGAGGCCCCCTGAGGTTACAGGCGGGGACTGTACCCAGTTCCATCCGGCGGGGAAGGCTCTCGCGCGGATTGAGCGGATTTAACGTAAACCAAAGTTAAGGGCGATCGCCGAAAGACGGGGTGATCGGCCTCAGGACGGGCTCAGGCCGCCGTCTCGCGCAATCCCCGGGCAATGTCCTTCTGCTTGTCGAATTCGGCCCGGCGGCGCGCCAGTTCCTCGGCGCTGAGCAGGGCAACATTGTTGTAGTCGCGCTTCCAGACGGCATCCCTGGCCCAGCGCTGCGGCGACTGCAGGGTGGTCTGCGGACCCACGGCGGATTCCAGCAGGCGCAGTGCCAATTCCAGGGTTTGCGCCTGCGAGGCCTTGTCATGCGGCTTGCCGGCGGAATTGCCGAGCGGGAAGTCGCTGAACAGGAAACGGGGCACGGCAGCGTGTTCGACGATGTCCTTGGCGCAGCCCGCTACCACAGTGGAGATGCCGTTGGCCTCCAGTTCGCGGGCGACGAGACTGATGGTCTGGTGGCAGACTGGGCAATTCGGCACCAGCACCGCGACATCGACACCATCGGCTTTGGCGCGCTTGACGATCTCCGGCGCGTCGGTCTCAAGGGTTGCGCGGTGGCTGCGATTGGTCGGCGCGCCATAGAAGCGCGGCGCGACGCTGCCGATGCGGCCCGATGCCGCGAGTGCGCGCAGCGCCGGCAGGGGAAACCAGATGCCGCTGTCGTCCGCCCTCGTGTGCACGCGATCATAGGCGATGTGCGAGATGCGCAGGTCATGATCGACCGACGTATCGCCGTCATAGACCTGATAGAATTTGGCGCCGCCGTTATAGAGCGCGCCCGGACCCTGGTCGCCCTTGGCGGGATCGAAGGGCGCGGCGGTGGTGACGATGGCGACGCGCGACTGCGCCAGCGGCTTCTTGAGCGGCTGGAACGGCGCGTCGACGTGATGGGCCCAGCGATAGGGAACGTCATAGCCGATCGCCTGATAATAGGCGCGGGTGCGAGCCATATACTGGATCGGAACATCGTCGTCGCTGGCAAAGCCGGATGTGTCGTCGCGCGCGTCGGCCATTGTTTGCACTCCCGCTTTTGCCGTCTTTCATTCATAGCTAGCTGCTGGGGTCTCGCTGTCAAGGCGCGGGGAATCCGCGCGGGATCAGGCATGGCGTTCGGAAGCATCATCGGCCGGATAATTTGCCTCGCGGCGCTGTTGCTTGCGCCGGTCGCGGGCGCTCGCGCCGAAGAGCTCCCGGTCAGCGAATTGGCGAAGCCCGGCGCGGACCGGATGTTGCCGATGGCGACGCCGTCGAAGCCAAATCTGACACGTGACAGTGACGCACGCGAGTCGATGTGTCTGATGATCGAGTCCGCAGCGCGGGCCAACGATCTGCCGCTGGAATTCTTTGCCCGTGTGATCTGGCAGGAGAGCCGGTTTCAGCCCGATGCCGTGGGGCCCGTGACGCGCAATGGCCAGCGCGCGCAGGGCATCGCGCAATTCATGCCGGGCACGGCCAATGAGCGGCGTCTGCTCGATCCGTTCGATCCGGTGCAGGCGCTGCCGAAATCGGCGGAGTTTCTCAGTGAGCTGCGCAACCAGTTCGGCAATCTCGGCCTTGCAGCTGCGGCCTATAATGCAGGACCGCGCCGTGTGCAGGACTGGCTCGACGGCAAGGGATACATGCCCGGCGAGACCCGCAACTACGTCTCCGCGATCACCGGGGCGACGGTCGAGGACTGGCAGGCTGCGGGCCGCAACGGCAAGACGCCGCCGCGTGCCGCGACGTCGAGCTGCCGTGAATTGATGGCACTCCTGCAGCGCGCGCCCAATCCCTTCGTCACGCAACTGGAAGCGCGTGTGAAGCTCGGCGAAGCACGGCCATGGGGTGTGCAGCTGGCGGCAGGCTTCAATCGTGATCGTGCTCTGATGTCCTATGCGCGCGTGATGCTGCGTTTGCGCACGGTGGTCGGCGAACGCGATCCCAACCTGCTGAGTTCGCTGTTCCGAAGCCGCGGCACGCGAACCTTCTACCAGGTGAGGATCGGGACCGACACGCGTGACGAGGCCAACGATCTCTGCGGCAAGATCCGCCGGGCCGGGCAGGGCTGTCTGGTGCTGCGCAACGGCAGAGCGTGACTGCTGGCACCCCATGCATTGGCGCCTCTTGACGCCGGCGGCTTTCGGCAGCCTATGGCACGTCGGATCAACCAAGAAGAAACAAACTCACGTGTCGCTTCCTGCACTGGATTCACCGAGATGGCAGGGCAGTCCGGCGGCCTTCCTTTACGGCATGCGGTCGATCACCACGACCATCCTGACGTTGGTACTGTTCGCGACCTATATCGGCATCGGCGCGCTGGCTCATGACACGCATTTCAGCCTGTTCTGGGCGCTGGCGAGTACGTTGTTCGTCTGGGCCGGTCCCGCACAGATTATTCTTCTCGTCGCGCTCGGCTCCGGCGCCACGGTAATCCAGGCAGCGCTCGCGGTGACCGTAAGCGCGATCCGTCTGTTTCCCATGGTGGTGTCGGTGCTACCGATGCTGCGCATGCCGGATACCAAAAAGCGGCAATTGATCCTGCCATCGCATTTCATCGCAGTGACGCTGTGGGTGGAGTGCTTCCGGTTGATGCCGCTGGTCCCGCGCGAGCGGCGCATCGCTTTCGTCAACGGGCTCGGCCTCGGACTTGTGTTGTCGTCGCTGACCGCAACTTTCATCGGCTATCACCTCGCGGCGAATCTGCCGCCGCTGTTCGGCGCGGCGATCCTGTTGCTGACACCGCTGGCGTTTCTGCTGTCGACGGCGCGCAACTGCAAGCAGCTCGCCGATGTCGTGGCGCTCGTGCTCGGTCTCGCGCTGTTTCCCGTCGTGTCGCTCTTCAACACCGGCGTCGACATCCTGATATCGGGCGTCTCCGCAGGGACGATCGCCTATGGCGTGCATCGCTGGAGGCGGCGGTGAGCGACTTCATCGGCGACTGGCATGCGTTGCTCGTACTGCTGCTGGCGGGTTTCCTGCCCAATGAAGTCTGGCGCATGCTTGGCCTGTGGCTCGGCGGCGGTGTCGATGAAGAGTCCGAGATCCTGATCTGGGTGAGGGCGGTGGCCACCGCGATCCTCGCCGGTGTCATTGCGCAAATTCTTGTCGTGCCGCCCGGCGCGCTGGCGAGTATTCCACCGCCGCTGCGCTATGGTGCGGTCGCTGTCGGGCTTGTCGTCTTTGTCGCTTTCCGACGCTCGATCTTTCTCGGCGTCGCATGCGGCGAGCTTGTAATGGTCACCGGCAAATACATCCTCGGTTGATAGACGACAGCGTCAGGCTGTATCGGCCTTGTATGACTGCGTGAACGCGATAGTCTCCGCTCAACTTAAAAATAGGGGTTGGGAGACGATATGAGATTGCGCGCAAGTTCTGCCTTGATAACCGGCATCGTCATCGCTGCGCTGGGTTTTGCCGCGCCGCTCGCCCGTGCGGCGGAATATCCGACGCGCGTGATCAAGCTCGTGGTGCCCTATGCAGCCGGCGGGCCGACCGATGTGCTCGCGCGTCTGGTTGCGGATTATCTCGGCCGCGATCTCAAGCAGACGACGATCGTCGAGAACAAGCCGGGCGCACAAGGCGCCATCGCCGCCGAAGCGGTCGCGCGTGCAGAACCGGATGGCTACACGCTGTTCGTCACGGCCGCATCGATCATGGTGCTCAACCCGCTGCTCTACAAAAAGCTGTCCTACGATCCGCAGAAGGATCTGCGAATGCTGACGGTGGTCACTGACTTGCCCGTGGTGATGGAAGTGCATCCGTCCGTGCCGGCCAAGACGGTGAAGGAGTTCGTAGCTTACACGAAGGCCAATCCCGGCAAGCTGAATTTCGGATCGGCCGGCACCGGCGGTACCATTCATCTGGCGGGTGAGATGTTCAAGCAGATCGCCGGCGTCGAGATGACCCATGTGCCTTACAAGGGCGCTGGGCCGGCGCTGACCGATCTCCTCTCCGGCAATATCCAGGTGATGTTCGATACGCTCTCCACGGCGCTGCCGCCCGTGAAGGCCGGGTTGCTGCGGCCGCTCGGCGTCAGTTCGAAAGAACGCAGTCCCGATCTGCCTGACGTGCCCACCGTCATCGAGAGCGGCTATCCGGACTATCAGGTTGGCGTCTGGTTCGGCCTGGCGGGATCATCGAAACTGCCGGATGATGTCGTGAAGACGGTCATGGCCAGCATGGACCGCGCCTTGAACGACAACACCTTCCGCGCATCGCTGGAAAAGATCGGCTTCCCGGTGCTGCGACCGAAGACGGTCAAGGAGATCAACGAATTCGTTGACGAGGACCGGGCGCGGTGGTCGAAAGTGATCAAGGCGCAGAACATCTCGCTGGATTGATCAGAATGGTGGGCAATGGTTCGTGAAAGTGAAATCCGCGCCGGCGAACTCGCCGTCGATGCACCGAAGCCGAACCATGCGGGCCTCGTCTATATCGGGCGCATCCGCACGCCCTGGACGTCGCGGCTGGAAACGCCGCGGCAGGGCAGGCATGACGGGCCGGTGTGCCGGCTCGAGATCTTCGAGCCATGGGTGCCGGGGCTGAAGGACCTCGATCTCTACAAGCATCTCGAAGTGATCTACTGGTTGCACCTGTCGCGCCGCGACCTGGTGCTGCAGAGCCCCAAGAATGACGGCAATGCGCGCGGCATCTTCTCACTGCGCACGCCGGTGCGGCCAAACCCGCTGGGCACATCCATGGTGAAGCTGGTGGGGATCGAGGGAGCGACCGTGCTGGTGCGCGGGCTCGATTGTCTGGACGAGACGCCGTTGCTGGATGTGAAACCCGACCGCTGCGAATTCACGCCGCTGGCGCCGCCGCAGCCGGGCGACTTTCAGACGGAGTAGGGGACTTAACCTCTCCCCGCTCTTTGCGGGGAGAGGTCGCCGCGTCTTCGCGGCGGGTGAGGGGCTGTGCACGACGTTGACGCGAGTAAACGCTCTCGGGTCGGTAATTTGAAGCCGCAGGCAGCGATCCGATAGATCACTATTGCGATTGGCTGTGTGCCTTGCCCCTCACCCCCCCCCCCTCTCCCCGCTCTGCTGTTCAGTCGGGAGACATGGTTGACACCTGTTCGGAGACATCACTGACACTTTTTGTGCCAGTCAAGTCGATTTCTGCGACTTTCCGGCTGCCGAAGAAAATCCCGTAGTGGCCATCGCTGTCCAAGGGGCGGATTGCCAGCCGTTCGCCGCGAAAGGCTTTTGGTACGCGCCATCGCCGGCCCTTGAAGTCGATGCGCGGATTGACTGAGACGCGGCGCACGATGTCATTGCTGGCATATTCGACCTCGACGATTTTGTCGGGCATCGGCCGCGTGCTGGGTTTGTAACGGGTAGCGGGAACGTCCATGCCGAGTGCTTCGTGGGGGCGTTGCAGATTGTAGACGGTGCGCCATGTATCGAAAGCGCGCTGTAGTTCGGCAAAGTCGCGGAACCGGCGTGCCGCGAATACTTCGGCCTTGAGGGAACGGTGGAAGCGTTCGTTCTTGCCGCGGCTTTGCGGGTGGAACGGCCTTGCATAGATCGTGTCGACGCCAAGCTTGAGCAACCAGACCCGCAGGGCAGTCCAGCGCGAGCCGCCGCTGTCGCCCCAAGGCGAGCCGTTGTCGACGAAGAACGCGTCCGGCAGACCATAGCGCCGGAAAGTCTGTATCAGCCGCTGCTGCACGGTTGCACTCTGTTCGTTTGCGCAGGCCTGGATGCAAAGTGCATAGCGCGAGTGGTCGTCGATTACGGTGAGCGGATGGCATGCTGCGTTGTTGGCCAGCGGCATGCGCCCTTTGAAATCCATCTGCCATAGCTGGTTGGGCGCCTCCTTCTCGAAGCGCTGCAGCGGCTGTGTTGCGCCGCCCGGCGGCAGGATAATGCGGCCGTTGCGGTGCAGGATCTCATGCACGGTGGAGATCGCCGGCGGTGTCATCCCGTCACGCTGCAGGCAGTACGCAATCTTGCGCGCGCCCCAGGCCGGATGGGCATCGCGCACCGCAAGCACCAGCGTCTCGATTGCCGTATTGCTGCGTCGTGGGCTGACAAGCGGTCGCCGCGACCGATCGGCCAGTTCCGCATCGCCGGCCTCGACCCGCGCCAGCCATTTGTAGCCGGTCTGCGGGCTGATCCCGAACCGCCGACACAGTTCTCGCCGATTGACGCCCTCCTGCATTGCCAAAAGGGCAAACTCCCGCCGCTGATCCATTGCCGACACCTCGCGCCATGGCATGGAAACCTCCTGAAAAGGAGGACTCCAGCCAATCTGAATGTGTCAACTATGTCTCCGAACACCTGTCAGCGATCTGTCCGGACTGAACAGCAGAGCGGGGAGAGGGAGCGCACGGCCGGTGCGTAGCCTACAGCGCTGCCAATGCCGCGATCAGTTTCGTCGCGTTGTCTTCCAGCACTTTCGGGTCTTCCTTGCGCGATGCCGGCGGCAGCAGGCCGACATTGTCGTGGCGCGGCATCACATGCATGTGCAGGTGAAACACCACCTGGCCGCCGGCGGCTTCCGAATATTGCGCGACGGTCATACCGTCGGCCTTGAAGGCCTGTTTGCAGGCAGCGGCGATCTTGTGGGCGGCGCGGATCACATGGGCATAGTCATCAGGCGTGATGTCGAAGATGTTGCGCGCGGGCGCCTTGGGGATCACCAGCGTGTGGCCGGGGGAGCGCGGCATGATGTCGAGGAACGCCAGCACGTGGTCGTTCTCATAGACCTTGTAGCAGGGGAATTCGCCGCGCAGGATCTTGGCGAAGATGTTGTTGGGGTCATACGCGGTCATGGAATCCTCCGGAGAATTTCGGCGCAAATTTGGGCGACTGTCGCCGCCAGAGGGGAGCCGGTCAAGACGGCTTAATCCTGCTCGTCGCCCTTCCTGAACGGGCCGGCTTCGGTCAATTCGCGGACGGCCTCCGCGACATATTCGCGCTCGCGCTGAAGATATTCGCCGACGGCCTGACGCAGTCCGCGATCGGCGATGTAATGCGCCGAATAGGTGGTCTGCGGCAGATAGCCCCGTGCGATCTTGTGTTCGCCTTGCGCGCCGGCCTCGACGGTCTTCAATCCGCGGCGGATCGCGAAGTCGATGGCCTGATAGTAGCAGACCTCGAAATGCAGGAACGGGTGATGCTCGACGGCGCCCCAGTGGCGGCCGAACAGCGTGTCCGAACCAATGAAATTGATGGCGCCGGCGATCCACTTGCCGTCGCGCCTGGCCATGATCAGCGCGACGTCATTGCTCATGCTCTCGGCGATCAGCGCATAGAACTCGCGCGTGAGATACGGCCGGCCCCATTTGCGCGAGCCGGTCTCCATGTAGAAGGCGAAGAACGCGTCCCACGCATCCTCGGTGATCTCGCTGCCCGTGAGGGGATGGACGGTGATGCCATTGGCCAGCGCATCACGGCGCTCGCGCTTGATCGCCTTGCGATGGCGTGAATTCAGCGTCGCCAGGAAATCGTCGAAGGTGGCGTAGCCGTCATTGCGGAAATGAAACTGCTGGTCGGTCCGCTGCAGGAAGCCGCGCGCGGCGAGAAATTGCCATTCGCTTTCGCGCGCGAAGGTGACATGGACAGACGATGCATCGGTGGCCTCGCAGAGACCGACGAGGCCGCCGGCCAGCGCCGCGCCGACGCGTTCCACATCGACGCCGTCGCGGATCAGCAGGCGCGGGCCGGTGGCGGGCGTGAACGGAACCGAGGCCTGCAGCTTCGGGTAATATTGCCCGCCGGCGCGCTCATAGGCATCGGCCCAGCCGCGGTCGAACACGTATTCGCCCTGCGAGTGCGATTTCAGATAACAGGGCACGACACCGACGATGCGGCCATCACTCTTGGCGATCAGATGCCGCGGTCCCCAGCCGGTGCGGGCGCAGGCCGAATTCGACTTCTCGACGGCCGTGAAAAAGGCATGGGACACAAACGGGTTGTAATTGGCTTTCGAGGCGCAACCATTGGCCGCCGGGGCCAGCGTATCGAGGCTCTCAATGCCACCGAGATTGGCATGACCGGTGGCACAGGCGTCCCAGTCCGTGGCCGGAATCTGGCTGATGGACGCCACTGCTTCGAGGGTAATTTCCGATGACGTCATCAATCACTTGAACCGGTCATATGCGATCAACCGTCGCGGTGACCGCTCCTAAGATTGTGCATCGCGCCGGACACTTCAAGTCCCGGCCGCAACGCCTTCAGGTTACGGCACAAAGCCTTCGAACGTCATCTGGTCGGCGTAGCGGGCGGTGACGGCACGCTGTTCCGGCGTGCGGACGGTCCAGGTCAGGAGCGCGCAGCCGAACAGGTTGCGGGCGATCCAGGGCGCCGGGGCCGGCAGTTCCTTGACCCAGTAGGAGACGAAATGGGGGCGGGTGCGGAAGGCGTGGCGGAGATGGCGCATGCCGTCGCGCTGGGCCTGCGTAAGCGTCAACCACTCGCCGTCGTCATAGGTGCGCTGGGCGGTAATGCCGCGCGGGATCCCGGGGGCGATCTCGCGCATCGCGAGAACCTGATCGGGATCGAACGACATCCAGGCAACCGGCCCGCGATAGGTTTTCAGAATCTCGGCGACGCGGGTGACCAGTTTGCGGTCGCCATCGAAATGGCTCTTGATCTCGATCACGAGTCCGACACGGCCGTCGATCAGTGCAAGAAGATCGCCGAGCGACATCATGCGCTCAGGCGTGTCCTTGAAGGTTATTTGCTTGAGTTCGGTGGAGGTCTTCGCGAGCAGGGGACCGGAGCCTTCGGTCAGGCGTCCCAACTCATCGTCATGATGCACCATCGCCTCGCCGTCGGCGGTGAGCTGGACATCGGTCTCGATGCTGAAATTGCCTGATATGGCGGCGTGCATGGCGCCGGGCATGTTCTCGATGATGCCGCGGGTGCGATCATGCAGGCCACGATGCGCGACCGGCCGGGCGATGAGCCAGTCAGGTGCGCGCATCGGGATTGTCCTGCATCAGAGCGTTTTCAAGCGAAGTGGATACCGGTTCGCGTGAAGAAAACGCGTCAAAACGAAAAGCTAGATGACTTCGAACACCGCGTCGACCTCGACCGCACAATCGGCGGGCAGCGAGGCGACGCCGACAGCGGCGCGGGAATGGCGGCCCTTGTCGCCGAAGGCGGCGACCATCAGGTCCGATGCGCCATTGATGATCTTCGGCGCGTCGATGAAATCCGGCGTCGAATTGACGAAGCCGCCGAGACGGACGACGCGGGCCACCTTGTCGAGATCGCCGAGCGCAGCCTTGACCTGCGCCAGGATGTTGATGGCGCAGCCGCGTGCGGCATTGACGCCCTGTTCGAGGGTTACGCCGGCGCCGAGCTTGCCCTTGGCGATCAGCTGGCCGTCGGCGCCCATGCAGATCTGACCAGAGACGAACAGCAGATTGCCCGTGCGGACGAAGCCGACATAGTTCGCTACCGGGCTCACCGGCTCGTGAAGCTTGACCCCCAGATCCGCAAGTTTCTGCTCGACCGTTCCTGCCATCGTGATTCCCCAAACAATTGATGATGTGCCCGAACAAAAGTCCCCAAAGGGTTCAGGCACCGTCTGTTTCACCCATACCGCGTCGCCGCGCAAGTGACGATCGGGCGACATCGGGTCGCCGCCGCAACTGTGCGGATTTGGCAAGATTCGCTGCAGAATATGGCATTTCCGCAGTGCGAATCCGGCGCGGCCGTAGTTGCGACGCAATAGGACGCTCTCTATTGTTGTAGTTCCAGAATCCAGGGAAACCCCATGCGCCGCATTTCCTCCGTTTCGCGCCTCCAGGCCGCTTCGCTGGCACTGACCATTGCGACCTTCGTAGCGCCGGTGTCGGCATTCGCGGCTCCGCCTGCTGCGGGCACGCCGTTCGTCGCGCACCAGGCGCTGTATGAACTGAAGCTGTTGAAGTCGCGCGGCAATGCCAGCGTGAACAGCGCCAGCGGCCGCATCCTCTATAATTTTACCGGCAGTGCCTGCGAAGGCTACACGTCGGATTTCCGTCAGGTTTCGGAGCTCAACAGCGGCGAGGACAAGACCACGCTGAGCGATCTGCGCTCCACCAGCTGGGAAGCCGGTGACGGCAAGAGCTATCGCTTCAAGATCGACACCCGGATGAATGACGGTGATGCCAGCGCCGTCGACGGCATGGCGGAGCGCGAGGGCGATCACGTCACCGTCAAGCTGAAGCAGCCGGTGGCGAAGACCTTCACGCTGGAGGGTTCCACCGTGTTTCCGACCGAGCAAATCCACCGCATCATCGCCGCCGCACGCGAAGGCAAGTCGGTGCTGGAACTGAATGTCTATGACGGGTCGGATACAGGCGAGAAAGTCTACAGCACGCTCACGGTGATCGGGCAGGCGATCCCCGGGGATCGCAAGGTCAGCGAACCCGATCCTTCGACGGGTGATGACGGGATGAAGAAGCTGACGCGCTGGCCGGTCACCGTCAGCTATTACGACAAGTCGGCCAAATCCTCCGACGGTGGTGAGCAGACGCCGGTCTATGCGATGTCATTTGAACTCTATGAGAACGGCGTCTCGCGGTCGCTGATGCTGGACTACAATGACTTCGTCATCGGCGGCGCCATGAGCAAGTTCAATGTGAAGGACAGCAAGCCTTGTAAGTGAGGGATGCCCCTCGCCCCGCTTGCGGGGAGAGGGTGGCGCGGACGAAGTCCGCGACGGGTGAGGGGGACTCTCCGAGAGCTGAGCAGGTGGAGAGTCCCCCTCACCCGACTTCCACGCGCTTCGCGCGTTTCAGTCGACCTCTCCCCGCAAGCGGGGAGAGGTGAAGTTCGTCACTCCGCTCTCGACAGCCGCATGCTGTCCAGCAAACGCAGCCCGCCGCCGCTTTCACTCTTCAGCAGCTTCTTCACCGCGCTCGATGCCGCGATCTCGTAATGATCGGCATAGGCTTCGTGGTTCTTCTCGATATCGTCGAGACGATACAGATAGTTCACCATCAGGCTGGCGGACTCACGCAGGCCCTTCGCCGACGTATCGCCGAGCCAGTCGATGCGCTCGAGCCGTGCGCCGTTGCCGAGATGGAAGCGGGCGACGGAATCGATCGGGCCGCCGCGGGGGCTCTTGGCTCTCAGGAAGTAATGCGCGGCGAGCTGTTCCATCACGGGCTTGAGCTGCGCCGTCAGCGCTGTGTCGTTGACCCATAGCGGATCGGCGAGCATGTCGACCAGCGCCTGGTCCTCATTGGACAGGTTGAGGTCGTCGGCCTTCTTGAGCCACTTCATGAAGCCCGGTACTGGCGACAGTGTCACGAACGTGTCGAGCTTCGGCAATTCGCGGCGCAGTTCCTCGACCACCTGCTTGATCAGGAAGTTGCCGAACGAAATACCGCCAAGCCCGCGCTGGCAGTTGGAGATCGAATAGAACACCGCGGTGCGCGCGCGCTCGATCGGCACCGGCTGACGATCGACCGCGAGCAGCGGGGCGATGGCGCCCGGAATGGTTTCGGTGAGCGCAACCTCGACGAAGATCAGCGGTTCATCGACCAAAGCAGGGTGGAAGAACGCGTAGCAGCGGCGATCGACGGGATCGATGCGGCGGCGCAGATCGTCCCAGTCGTGGATCTCATGCACCGCTTCATATTTGATGACTTTTTCGAGTACATTGGCGGGCGTGGACCAGTCGATCTTGCGCAGCACCAGAAATCCCCTGTTGAACCAGGATGCCAAGAGATGAACGACGTCGCGATCGACGGCGTTGAGGTCTTTGTTACCATTCTTCAGGTCGAGAAGATCTTCACGCATCTTCACGAGTTCGCTGGTCGCGTTCGGCGCGCGGTTCAGCCGGCGAAACAGTTCCTGCCGCTGCGGCTCGGATGCGAAATGCAACTCGCCGGAGACGTCACCGGTCGGCTTGGCACGCCATGCTTCGATGGCCTTTTCAAGCTTGTCACGATCGGGACCGTAATTCTGTGCGAGGTTTTCGAAGAAGGTGAGACGACCGGCCTCGTCGAGACTCTTGTAGCGATCGAGCACGCCGCGCGCGAGGACCGTGCCGGACGCTTCGCCGCGTCCCGACAACAGCTCCGTGCAGAGTTCGATCAAATCCGATGCGTTCTGTTTGGGATCGACAGATGCGGGACCGAGCCGCAGCAGAGTGCGTCCGCGTTCCGAGATGGATGCGAGGAGATCGGAGAAAAAGGAGTCATTGCTCATGGTGAATCAATTCCCGGGCTGGCAGTCCAACCAGTCCGCTTCAATATAGCCCATAGCGAGGCATATTGCGCGATCATTTGAAGCATGAAACAATTGTGAGTGGGGAGCGCTTCGGCAAGAGAATTGCATTCGTTTCTGACTGCGGCCGGATCGCTGAAAACAGAGGAATTCAGGATGAAGCGGATCGCATCGAAGCGTGGCGTTGTGGCGGCTCTGGCACTAGGAGCGTTGCTGAGCAGTGGCTCGGCATTTGCCCAACAAACCATCAAGGTTGGCTGGACCATCCCGGCCGAAGAATCCAAATACTGGATGATGAAGCGTCCGCAGGAATTCGCGGATCTCGGCAAGAAATACAATATCGAGTGGGTGCAGTTTCAGGGCACCGCGCCGATGACGCAGGCACTCGCGGCCGGCGCGCTGGACTGCGCGACGCAATCGGTGCTGGCACTGGCGCAGGGCGTGCAGAGCGGCAACCTCAAGGCTTCGATCGTTGCGCAGCACGTGTTCGAAAAGCCGGGCAGCTTTTCTGTCTATTGGGCGGTAAAAGACGACTCGCCGATCAAGACCATCGCCGACCTCAAGGGGAAGACGATGTCGATCAATACGCTGGGCTCCGGCATCTATGGCCCGATGGCGATCCTGTTGAAACAGGCCGGTCTCGATCCGGCCAAGGACGTCAAGCTGGTTGAAGTCGGCTTCGCGCTCTCGGAAGAAGCGCTGCGTTCGGGCCGCGTCGATTCCGCCGTGATGAACCAGCCTTTCGCCGCGCGCATGGAAGCCAAGGGCGGCACCCGCAAGCTGTTCTCGCTGTCGCAGCAGCAGGACGGCATCGTGCACATTCTCGAAGCCTGCCGTGCCGACTTCATCGAGAAGAATCCGGAACTGGCCAGGATGTATGTGCGCGATCTGACGCTTGGCATGCAGAAGGCGTTGGCCAACCGCGATGAAACGCTGAAGGTCGTCAATGAAGTGATGAAGGCGCCGATCCCGGTGCTGGAAACCTACCTGTTGAAGGATAACGACTTCGCACGCGACCCCGGCGCCGCGCCGAATTTCGATGCGATCCAGAAGATGCTCGACACCTATGTCGAATCCGGAATGCTGCCGAAGAAGCTCGACGTCTCCGAGCTGAAGGGCAAGGTCGTCGCGCCGATCAAGTAACGGCGTCGCTCACCTACAAACAATGACACTCTCTCCGTCATGCCCGGCCTTGTGCCGGGCATTTTCGTTTGCTCGAGCCTTTCCGCCGTCATTGCGAGGAGCGAAGCGACGCGGCAATCCAGTTCTTTATTTGAAGAGGGACTGGATTGCTTCGTCGCAAGGGCTCCTCGCAATGACGGAGGAGACAAGCAGTGATTGTTGCTATTCGCTCGCCGCGTCCGACATGCCGCTGTCGATCAGGAGATCGAGGGCATATTTGATGGTCGCGCGTTCGTCGTCGCTGAAGCGCTTCAGCAGTTCCGCCTCATGTTCGAGCGCGGCCTTCTGCACGGGCTTGACGCGCGCGCGGCCTTTCGCGGTCAGGTAGAGCGTGACGCGGCGGCGATCGTTTGAGGTGCTCTTGCGCTTGAGCAGATCGTCGCGCTCCATGCGGTCGAGCACTTTCGTCAGGCCCGGCTGCTTCATCAAAGCCATCGCGGCGAGTTCGCCGACCGACAGGCCTTCGACATCGGCGAGGCAGGCTAGCACGCGCCATTCCGGCACGGTGAGGTCCCATTCCTTCAACCGCGCATGAAACGAGCTGGATACATTGAAGCTGGCGCGCGCCAGCAGATAGGACAGGTAGCTGCGTGCAAAACTGTTGCTGGCCAGGGCCGGCGCACGTGGCTGTGCCTTGTCGATGCGGCGGAGTTGTCCGGAGTGGAAGACGAGGGGGTCGTGATTGCGCTCGACGAAGTGCACGACTTCACCGACCAGGATCGTATGGTCGCCGCCGGGATAGCGCGCCCAGGTCTTGCATTCGAAGATCGGCGCGAGGCCCTCGATCAGCGGTGCACCGCTGATGCCCGGCGCATGGGCGATATCAGCAAACTTGTCGGAGCCGCGACGGCCGAAACGCATCGCGAGCTCGCCATGATCGGCGCCGAGAAAGTGAATGGCGAAAGCGTCGGCTTCGACGAAGGGATCGTGGCTGGGCGAAGATTTCGCGACGCTCCACAGCACCAGCGGCGGATCGAGCGACACCGACGAGAACGAATTGGCGGTCATGCCGACAGGATGATCGCCTGTCGTTGCGGTGACCACGGTGACGCCGGTCGGAAACTGGCCCAGCGCCTGACGAAAGGTGGCGGGGTTGACCGCCTGCGCCTTGTCCACGAGCTTGTCGTCCGCGACCTTGTCCTGCGCCGTCTTGTCAAACGCCATGGAATTCGCCGCTCCGCGACATCAGCGACTGCCCAAAATACAGCGCCGGATTGTCCTTCAAGATTAAAAATATTCCTTTTCATATAACATGACCGCGCCTATCATCCAACCATAATCGCTTTAAAACACGGAGAAACGGCATGCTGGCGGATCGCATCGAGGCGAAATGGATCGACGCATTCTGCGAGATCTTCGAGCGCTGCGCGGTCAAGCCCGGCGACACTGCCGCCATCCTCTCCGAGACGCAATCGCGCGCACTGAATGTGCACATTGCCGAATTGGCATTGCTCCGCATGGGCGCGCGGCCGTTTCATGTCGTGGTGCCGACGCCGCGCAACAAGCAGGTCGTGCCGATCCGCTCCACCGGCGCGTCCGAAGCGATCCAGCAACTCGGGCCGGTTGTATCAGCGCTGCAGCAGGCCGGCTTCGTCGTCGACTGCACCATCGAAGGCCTGATGCATGCCAAGGAAACACCGGAGATCCTGAAGGCCGGCGCGCGCATTCTCGTGATTTCCAACGAGCATCCGGAAGCGCTTGAGCGCATGGTGCCGGACTCGGCGCTCGAAAAGCGCGTGCGCGCGGCGGCGAAGATGCTGCGCGGCACGAAGCACATGAAGGTGACCTCGAAGGCGGGCACCGATCTGGACGTCAACATGGAAGGCGCAGCCACCGTCGGCGTCTGGGGCTGGACCGACAAGCCGGGCACGCTGGCACATTGGCCGGGCGGCATCGTCGTGAGCTTCCCGAAGAGCAAGACCATCAATGGCACGGTGGTGATGGATGCGGGCGATATCAATCTGACCTTCAAACGCTATCTGACGTCGCCGGTGCGGATGCTGTTCAAGGACGACTATCTCACCGAGCTGACGGGCGAGGGCGCCGATGCCGAGATGATGAAGCGCTATCTCGCCGCCTGGGGCGATCGTGAGGCCTATGCCGTGTCGCATGTGGGCTGGGGCATGAATCCCAATGCACGCTACGAGGCGCTGCAGATGTATGACCAGCGCGATACCAACGGTACGGAAATCCGCGCAGTGGCCGGCAACTTCCTGTTCTCCACCGGCGCCAATGAATTCGCCGGGCGCTACACCGCGGGGCATTTCGATCTGCCGATCTTCAAGACGACCATCACGCTCGATGGTGTGGACGTGATCAAGGATGGCGAATTGCAGGACGTGTTCGGCTGAGTCCGAATACGCCGCTCTAAGCTCCGGGCTATCTGGTCACGGGCACGATCTCTTCTGCCGAGATCAAGCCGGCCTGAGGCAGCCGATAGCCCTTAACAATTGCATAGATCGCCGGGATCACAATCAGTGTGAGCAGCGTTGACGAGATCATGCCGCCGATCATCGGCACCGCGATGCGCTGCATGATCTCCGAGCCCGTGCCGGTGCTCCACATGATCGGCAGCAGGCCCGCCATGATGGCGACCACCGTCATCATCTTGGGACGGACGCGTTCGACGGCTCCTTCCATGATGGCGTCGTACAGGTCGTTGCGTGTCAGCGGCCGTCCTTCAATATCCCGTTGGGCCTGGATCGCAGTCAATGCTTGATTCAAATAGATCAGCATTACGACGCCGGTCTCGGCGGCAACGCCGGCCAGCGCAATGAAACCGACGACGACTGCAACCGACAGGTTGAATCCGAGCCACCACATCAGCCAAAGGCCGCCGACCAGCGCGAACGGCAGCGACAGCATGACGATCATCGTTTCGGTGATCGACCGGAAGTTCAGGTACAGCAGCAGGAAGATGATCAACAGCGTCACCGGCACGACGATCTTCAGGCGCGCCGTCGCACGTTCGAGATATTCGTACTGGCCGCTCCACATGACGTAGTAGCCGGGCGGAAATTGAATGCTCGCCTGGACCGCGCGCTGCGCGTCGGCCACGTAGCCACCGAGATCGCGGTCGCGGATATCGACATAGATGTAGGTGGCCAACTGTCCGTTCTCCGTCCGGATCGACGTCGGCCCTCTCGCCAGCGCAATCTTGGCCACTTCGCCGAGCGGGACCGCGCCACCTCCGGGCATCGGCACCAACACGTCGCTGGCGATAGCCTGCGGGCTGTCTCTGAGGTCGCGGGGGTACCGCATGTTGACGGTGAAGCGTTGCCGGCCTTCCACGGTCGTTGTCACCGTCTGGCCGCCGAGCGCGGTTCCGATCACGTCCTGGACGTCCTGGATCATGATGCCGTAGCGCGCCAATGCCTCACGATCCGGGGTCACATCGAGGTAGTAGCCGCCGATGCCGCGCTCGGCATAGGCCGACGACGTGCCCGGCACCGCCTTGAGTACCTGCTCGATCTGCCTGGCAAGCCGGTCGATCTCGACGAGGTCGATGCCGATCACCTTCACACCGATGGGTGTGCGGATGCCGGTCGACAGCATGTCGATGCGGGCCTTGATCGGCATGGTCCAGGCATTCGACACGCCCGGAAACTGCAGCGCCTTGTCCATCTCGGCAATCAGTCCATCAACCGTGAGACCGGATCGCCACTCTTCCTTCGGTTTGAGGTTGATGATTGTCTCGAACATTTCGGAGGGGGCCGGATCAGTCGCTGTGGCAGCGCGCCCTGCCTTGCCATAGACCGAAGCCACCTCCGGAAACGACCGAATGATTTTGTCCTGCATCTGCAGCAGTTCTCCGGCCTTGGTAACGGAGATGCCCGGCAGCGTCGTCGGCATATACATGAGCGTGCCCTCGTTGAGGCTGGGCATGAACTCGGTGCCGAGCTGACGTGCCGGCCAGACACTCGCCGCGAGAATGGCGAGTGCGAGCAGTACGACCAGCGTCTTCGCGCGCATCACAACATTGATGACCGGCCGGTAGACCCAGATCAGAAAGCGGTTGATCGGGTTCTTGTGTTCCGGAACGATCCGGCCGCGGACGAAGATGATCATCAGGGCCGGGACCAGTGTCACTGACAGGATAGCCGCGGCCGCCATCGCAAACGTCTTGGTGAACGCCAGAGGGCTGAACAGACGTCCTTCCTGGGATTCCAGCGTGAAGATCGGCATGAACGACACGGTGATGATCAACAGGCTGAAGAATAGCGCCGGGCCGACTTCGGAGGCTGCCTCGATCAGGACCTCGACGCGCGACTTGCCGGGATCCGCGCGTTCGAGATGTTTGTGGGCGTTCTCGATCATGACGATGGCGGCATCGACCATGGCGCCGATGGCGATCGCGATGCCGCCGAGACTCATGATGTTGGAGCCAAGACCGAGCAGTTTCATGGCGCCGAACGCCATCAGCACGCCGACCGGCAGCATCAGGATCGCAACCAGGGCACTGCGGACATGCAGCAAGAATAAGATGCAGACGAGTGCGACGACCACGCTTTCCTCCAGCAACGTGTGCTTGAGCGTGGCGATGGCGGCGTTGATCAGGTTGGAGCGGTCGTAAACCGGAACGATCTCGACGGAGTTCGGCAGACTGCTGGCGATCTCCTTGAAGCGCTTCTTGACGTTCTCGATGACGTCGAGCGCATTGACGCCGAAGCGTTGCAGCACGATACCGCTGGCGACTTCGCCTTCACCGTTGAGTTCGGTGATGCCGCGCCGCTCGTCGGGGCCCAGTTCGACGCGCGCGACATCGCGCAGCAGGACCGGCGTGCCGTTGTTGGTCTTGAGCACGACATTACCGAGGTCGTTGATCGACTTCAGATAGCCCTTGCCGCGGATGACATATTCGAATTCGGACAGCTCCACCGTGCGACCGCCGACATCGGCGTTGCTGGCGCGGATAGCGTCGCGCATCTTCTGCATGGTGATGCCGAGGTCGCGCATCCGAAGTGGATCGAGCACGACGTTGTATTGCTTGACGAAGCCACCGACGCTGGCGACTTCGGCTACGCCTTCGGCTTTGGCGAGCGCAAACTTCAGATTCCAGTCTTGGATCGCCCGTGTGTCGGCAAGGTTCAATTCCTTGGACATCACCGCGTATTGGTAGACCCAGCCGACGCCGGTGGCATCGGGGCCCATCGTTGGCGTGACGCCGGCGGGCAGGCGGGACGTGGCTCCGTTCAGGAATTCGAGAACGCGCGACCGGGCCCAGTAGATGTCGGTCCCGTCTTCGAAGATGACATAGACGAACGACACGCCGAAGAACGAGAACCCGCGCACCACTTTCGACTTCGGCACCGTGAGCATTGCCGTCGTCAACGGGTAGGTGACCTGATCCTCGATCACCTGCGGCGCCTGGCCGGGGTACTCGGTATAGACGATAACCTGCGTGTCGGAGAGATCCGGGATGGCGTCGAGCGGCAGATGGGCCAGCGCGTAGATGCCAGCGGCTGCAGCGAACCCCGTGCCGAACAACACCAGCAGCAGATTGCGCGCCGACCATGCGATGATGCGGGCGATCATTGTGGGCTCCTCGCGTCGGAAAAGCCCTTCAACGCGGCCTTCAGATTGCTTTCTGCATCGATCAGGAAATTGGCCGAAATGACGACCGGTTCGCCGTCTGCGACTCCCTCGCGGATTTCGACGTAGCCGCTACCGCGACGGCCGAGTTCGACGCGGCGCGGTTCGAAGCGGCCCTGTCCTTTGTCGATGAACACCGATTGCCGGGTGCCGGTGTCGATCACAGCGCTCTCGGGGACGGACACGACCGGATCCGCACCTCCGGTCTCGATCGAAGCGTCGATATACATGTCCGGCAGCAGAGCGAGATCGGCGTTTGTGAGTTCGATACGGACGCGTGTCGTCCGGGTCTCGCGATTGACCTGCGGATAGATCACGTTGATCTTGCCGGCAAACGGCCTGCCGGAGAGGCTGCGCGTCCGGACGTTCACCGGCTGTCCGACGGCGATGGCTCCAAGATCGCGCTCCGCGACATCGACCATTGCCCAGACGAGCGACGTGTCGGCGATACGAAAGAGGATGTCGCCGGGTTGCGCCCGCATCCCTTCGATGGCGTTGCGCTCAAGAACAATGCCGTCCCGCGGGGCGGCCCAGGCGATGGAGATCGGGACGATGCGGCTCTTCTCGATTTCGGCAATCACCGTGTCTGGAACGTCGAGATTCATGATCCGTTGACGCGACCCGCGCCCATACAGCCCATCGCCGCTCGTCGTCTTCGACGTAATGGTGGCGACGTATTCCGCCGCAGCGGACGAGATCGCCGGGCTGTAGATATCCATCAAGGGCTGCCCGCTGCGGACCTTCGTGCCGGTGGTGACATCGGCAACCTTCTGCACCCAGCTTTCCGCGCGCATCGAGATCACGGAGATGCGCCGCTCGTCGAGCTGGATCGTGCCGGGTGCGCGGATCTGCGTCCGGATCACGCGCCTGGTGGCTGGCTCGGACTTCACGCCCGTGCGCTGTATCTTGCCCGGAGAGAGCTTGACTGATCCATCGTCGGAATCGTCGCCGTCGAACACCGGGATGTAATCCATCCCCATGGAGTCCTTCTTCGGCGTCAGCGACGTATCAGGAAGTCCCATCGGATTGCGGTAATACTTGATTTTACGCTCCGTACCCACCGAGTTCGGACCCGGCATCGGCTCGGCTACGATATCCTCGAAGTTGATGTCAGCGTTGGCCGGAACGGCGCGGTAGTTGCGGCCGTCCGGCGTTTTCTTCGGCGTTGACGAGTATGCGGGCTTCCCGTCCGGATCCTGATAGTAGACAGGCGCTCGGGCTTCCTGCGCATCGGCGGGGGTGACTACGGCGAGGGCGTGCGTCAACGGTCGCTGCGCGATGATGAATCCGCCTCCGGCCGCCGCGATGAACGCGGCGGCGGTGCCAGCTAAAACGGCGCGGTTCATTTCTGCGCCGTGATGACGAGCTTGTTCTCGACGGAGCCGGTTTCTCCCTGCACCTTGGCGCCCAGAGAAAGCTGCCAGCGACCGGCCATTCCGAAAGTGGCCTTGAACTTGTAGGTGCCGGGCTCGGCCCCCGATACTGGCGTGACCTTGGTGGCCATCTCCTGCATGCCGTCAGGAGCCATGTCGAGACGGGTTGCAAAAATAACGGCATCCGGCACGGGCTTGCCGGTCTTGGTGTTCATCAGGCGGACGGTGATGATCTTGTCGGGGCCGGCCTGAACGGACTGATCGACGAGCTCGAACGTGTAGTCCTTGATGTCAGCCAGTGCAGCCGTGCTTGCGCCGCCCAAAGCGACAGCGAACAGCGCAGCCCGTAAGGCGCGCGGGGAGTTAGACGTTTTCATGGTTTGGTATCCTCGATTGAATCTGATGTGCCGCGAACGGCATGCGTCATCCGCGCGCCAGGAGGCACGCGGCAGCGACGGCGGCTCAGCGCCGCTCAGATCGAAGTGCGAGGAGGGTGGTCTGGAGGGGGACGGTTGACGCCATCGGTCAGCGCGTCATTCAGCACCGAGTGGTACGTTCGGACGGCGTGACGAACCGTCATGGCTGGCGCCAAGGAGGGCCCCGCCTGGGCGGTCTTCAACACGCAAATCGCGAGAAGTGGACAGTCCTGGCAATCCTTACTCTTCTGTTCGGATGGGCAGCAGGGCATGTCTCCAGACATCGCCGACATGTCGGTCATCGTGGCCGACGGCCCGTTGGCAGCCGCCGGAGTCACCACCGGCGCCACCGAGAGGCCGATGGTCACAAAGATCGCTAGAAAGAGTTTCAGGAGTCGACGAAGATCCATATTAGACCATCTCACGGCCACCACAGCGTGGGAAGCCCGGATACATCACAAGTTCGCAATCCCTATGGGGATTATGTCCTTGGCTTCTCCGGCCCGTCATAGGCGATGCCGCGGATCACAGCGGCACTGCCGAACTTCTTCCTGAGATCGTCCATCGCCCGCTCGGCATGCGACGAGCGGCGGTCGAGCATGTTGTCGTCGCCGGCCTCGTTGCCGGGCTTCAGCGCGCTGACACCGGTGCCGATCAGGCGGAAGGCGGTGCCGTCGATTTCCTTTGCCAGCATCTCGCGGCTGATATCGAAGATGCGCGCCGCCATCTGCGTGGGCGACTGGATCGATTGCGAGCGGGTGCGCTGGCGGAAATCCGCGGTTTTGAGTTTCAGCGTGACCGTGGTGCCGGATAATTCGCTGCTCTTCAGCCGTGACGAGACCTTTTCTGACAGGCGCCACAGAATCTTTTCCAGCGTGGCGTAGTCGCGGATGTCCTCGTTGAACGTCGTCTCGTTGGAAATCGTTTTGGCGCCGCGATCGGCGACGACGAGGCGATCGTCGATGCCGCGGGCGAGGCGCCACAGCCTGCGGCCTTCGCCGCCGAACTGTTTCATCAGGTCGGTCTCATCGGCGCGCTGTAGATCGCTGATCTTGCGAAAGCCGCGCTGCGAGAGTTTCTCCGCGGTCGCCGGGCCGACGCCGAAGATGAAGCTGACGGGCCGATCCGCGAGCATGGCCACAGCGTCTTCCTGATCAAGCGTGGCGAAGCCGCGGGGCTTGTCGAGATCGCTGGCGATCTTGGCGAGAAACTTGTTCACCGACAGGCCGACCGAAACCGTGATGCCAACAGTGCGCTCGATGTCGGCGGCGAATTTCGCCAGCACCTTGGCGGGGATCATGCCGTGGACGCGCTGCGTGCCTGAGAGATCGAGAAAGGCTTCGTCGATCGACAATGGTTCGACCAGCGGCGTCAGCGCCTGCATGGCATGGCGGACCTCACGGCCGACGCGGACATATTTCGCCATGTCGGGCCGCACCACGACGGCGTCGGGGCAGAGATCGAGCGCCTTGAACATGGGCATCGCCGAGCGCACGCCATAGGTGCGCGCGATGTAGCAGGCCGCGGACACCACGCCGCGCTTGCCGCCGCCGATGATAACAGGCCGATCGACGATGTCGGGATTGTCGCGCTTCTCGACGGTGGCGTAGAACGCATCGCAGTCGATATGCGCCAGCGTCAGCGACGGCAGCGCGTGGTGTCGCACCAGGCGCGGCGACCCGCATGACGTGCAGCGCTTGACGCGTGCATCCAGATCGACAAGGCAATCCCGGCAGAAGCAGCGCGGTCCGCTCAGCTCTGCCGGAGAGGGGCTCACGTAAAGTCCTGCCCGCGGGGATCGAGCGCCTGCCGCGCGGCGGCGATGGTGGTGGGATCCAGTTGCGACGACGCCGAAAACGCCTTCACGGTCTCGTCGTCGCGCAGCACGAAATCGAGCACGCTGACGAGGAACTGTGGATCCTTGGCAGCCGAGCGGAGAGTCTCCGGACCGATTCCACTCTCGGACAGGAACAGGCCCAGCCGCTCAGGTTCCCCGGCAACGAAGGACAGCGCCTGAATCGCAACGATTTCAGCAACTTCGCTGGGGTGGCGCTGGGGTTTTTTCATCACGCGTGTTTGCCTTTCCGTAACTTATCGTCTCTATTTTAAGTCATCATGCCCGAGTCACCGGGGCGATTCCAGTTGCAGGGATACGCGCGGTACACGGGCACTTCGGCGGGTGGCCGAAGTGAATTTGGAAGTTCGCTTCGAACATCACATTGGCCGGTGACGCAGGGCAATCATGCTCCGCGAAACAAGAACGCTCGGGTTCTGGATTGGAGGGCGGGATGGCAAAAACCGTCCTGATCGTGGAGGACAACGAGCTCAACATGAAGCTCTTCCGTGACCTGCTGGAAGCCCATGGCTATCAGACAGTCGGCACGAGCAATGGCTATGAAGCGCTCGATCTTGTCCGCTCGCTCCGCCCCGATCTCATCCTCATGGATATTCAGCTACCGCAGGTCTCCGGTCTCGAAGTGACCGGCTGGATCAAGAAGGATCCTGCGATCAGCATGATCCCCGTCGTCGCCGTCACAGCCTTCGCCATGAAGGGCGACGAAGAACGTATCCGCGAAGGCGGCTGCGAAGCCTATTTATCAAAGCCCATTTCGGTCGGAAAATTTATCGAAACCGTGCGTCGGTTCATCGGTTAGGGAGTTCCCTATGTCAGCGCGTATTCTTGTCGTCGATGACATCCCCGCCAACGTGAAACTTCTGGAAGCCCGTCTCTCGGCGGAGTATTTCGACGTCATCACCGCGTCCAACGGCGCACAGGCGCTGGACGTCTGCGCGCGTTCCGAATGCGACCTGATCCTGCTCGACGTCATGATGCCCGACATGGACGGCTTCGAGGTCTGCCGTCGCCTGAAAGCCAATCCGAAGACGCATTTCATTCCGGTGGTGATGGTCACCGCGCTGGATTCGCCGTCGGATCGCGTGCGCGGCCTCGAAGCCGGCGCCGATGACTTCCTCACCAAGCCCGTCGCCGATGCCGTGCTGGTGGCCCGCGTGCGCTCGCTGACGCGTCTGAAGATGATGACCGACGAACTGCGCATGCGCGCCATCACCTCGCTGGAAATCGGCGTGCAGGCGCCCGAGCGCAGCGCCGTGTCTGATCTGGGTGTGGGTGGACGCATCCTGCTGGTCGACGATCGTCCGTCATCCTATGAGCGGCTGGCGCCTGTCCTGTCGGCCGAACACACCGTCGATGTCGAACCCAATCCGACCGAGGCGCTGTTTCATGCCGCCGAGGGCAATTACGATCTGCTCATTGTCTCGCTGAGCCTCGAGAATTACGACGGATTGCGGCTGTGCAGCCAGGCGCGTTCGCTGGAGCGCACGCGGCAGATTCCGATTCTCGCGATTGCTGATGCCGATAACAATCCGCGGCTGTTGCGTGGTCTCGAGATCGGCGTCAACGACTACCTGATGCGCCCGGTGGACAAGAACGAGCTGCTGGCCCGCGCCCGCACGCAGGTCCGCCGTCGCCGTTACACCGATCATCTGCGCGACAACGTTCAGCACTCCATCGAAGCTGCGATCACCGACGGGCTCACCGGACTGCACAACCGTCGCTACATGGAAAGCCATCTGGAAACGCTGGCAGAGCAGGCGGCCACCCGCGGCAAGCCGCTGGCGCTGATGATGCTCGACATCGACTTCTTCAAGTCGATCAATGACAATCATGGCCATGATTGCGGTGACGACGTGCTGCGCGAATTCGCCGTTCGCATTCGCAAGTCGATCCGTGGCATCGATCTGGCCTGTCGCTACGGCGGCGAGGAATTCGTCATCGTCATGCCCGAGACCGACATGCACGTCGCCAGCATGGTGGCCGAGCGTCTGCGTCGTTCGATCGCCGGCGAGCCGTTCTCCATCGACAAGGGCAACAAGCGCATCGAGGTCACGATTTCGATCGGGTTGTCGACGCTGGAGAAGAAGGGCGAGCCCGTCGCCGACGTGCTCAAGCGTGCCGACGTGGCGCTGTACCGCGCCAAGCACGACGGCCGCAACCGCGTGGTTGCTGCGGCCGCGTAACCGCCGCGAGCTTCAAAGGCAGCTATAGTGAATATGCCCGTCGATATTCTCGAGGGTGCCGATGCTGCTTGCCTGCCAGATCACGCTCCATGATCGCAAGCATGGAAATGAACTGTCCCGGAATGCGATCACTTGTTTTTCGGCCAAGGGCACTGGATCTCCGAAACCTTGCGCTGTGAGGCGCGCGACCATCTCTGCTTGCTCTGAGCCGATAGGGAACTGCAAACGGATTCGATCTCTGAATTTCGTTTCGGGTTCGGAAGCTGCAGGAAAAAAGATGCCAGCCGGGATGCCCTGAACGACGGGCGGTAAGGTGAACCAGACCCACGCGTCAAAGCAAACCAACAGTAAGAGGATTGTCAGAGATAGCGCCAGGATCCTCTTGTAGAGCCCGACAACGAAGTACTTCAGGAAATTCGCCATCTTCTCCACCATGACAAGTCATATCTTATCGTGGGTTGTCGGGAGGGTGAAGTGGCCTGTACTGCAGATACTATAGCTGCTTAGGCTACTATCACAGCCGCGTTCGTGCCGATGGTTGCGACCATCGCGATGGCGGCGAGATCGGGCGCGATCCTGTATCGAAAGTCTGCGTGACCTGCCGGGCCGCGCAGTAAGCGGGGCGCGTCATGCGTGCGCGCAGATAGGCGTCGGCTTCTTTCGTCGGCAATTCCTTGTCGATCACAAGTTTGTCGAGTGCGCAGGCGAGGGCGTCTGCGCCCGGCTTGGTGCCGGTGGCGTCGCAGGTCCAGCCGCTCAGGAATACAGCTCTGGTATCGAAGCGCGAGCTGAAGGCGAGGCACTGTTTCCAGCGGCCATCGGTCTCGACGCGCGTTTCGACGGCATGGACAGGGCCGTAGCGCGTTTCCAGATCGAAGTGCGTGGAGAGCGTCTGGAAGCGCATGTTGCGCAAAAGCTTTGTTTCGCGCGGTTCGAAAGTCGGCCGCGTCTGGAGGCCGCCAGGGGGCGGGAATGCGATCGCCACGGTGAGATCGATCCCGCGATGATCCAGTGCCCCGTATTGCATGACCTCAACACGGCCAAGCAGTCCGCTGGTGATGATATCGGAGCTGACGGGTAATCGTGTGAAGCTGCCGTCAGTGATCCTGAAAGCTGGCTTGTCCTGGACCACCTGGACGCGATTGCCCCAGAGCCAGATCACCCCGAAGGCGATGAGCCCGAACACAATCATTCCGAAAAAATAGAATGCGTAGCGGACGAAGACGCCTGCCAGAGACACCGCAGACGTGAACTGGCCAGCCGTCGCGTCTGAATCGCGGAAAGACAAGGGGTGCTCCCGATGCAAATCAATTGCGTCGAATGATACCGACTTGTCGCACGAAATGACGTGAATACCGTTTCAATCGCAGGCTTCATGCCCGCCATAGTTGTGGCAGGGTAAACGCGGTACTGCGCGCATCGCTAAAATTGGAGCGGCTGGCCCGGGCTTCCTACTTAACCTCGCCCCGCGCTTTGCGGGGAGAGGTTAAAAGAAAACGGGGCCCGAAAGGGCCCCGTTCAAAATCCGTCAGCAGCTGTATTCAGCGCTTACTTGATCTTGGCTTCCTTGAATTCAACGTGCTTGCGCGCGACCGGGTCGTACTTCTTCTTGACCATCTTGTCGGTCATGGTGCGCGAATTCTTCTTGGCGGTGTAGTAGAAGCCGGTGTCCGCGGTGGAAACGAGCTTGACCTTGATGGTGACCGCTTTGGCCATGGCAGAACCTCTGAATGTCGGGAATCGGGTGACAGCCAGAGAACTGGCCGTGTTGGGGCGCAACCTAGCCCCGAACGCTCCAAAGTCAAGGTTTTCCGGGGCGGTAAATCCGAGGATTTGCGGGTCTTAACCCGGAAAGAAGCGGTTTTTGGGCCGCGGTAGCCCCAAATTCTCACGGAGCGTCCGGCCTTCATACTCCGTGCGGAAAATCCCGCGCTTTTGGAGTTCCGGGATCACGCTGTCGACGAAGTCGTTCAGCCCCTCCGGCAGGTAGGGGAACATGATGTTGAAGCCGTCCGAGGCTTCGGTTTCCAGCCACTCCTGCATCTGGTCGGCGATGGTCTGGGGCGTGCCCACGAAGGCCGAGCCGCCATAGCCGCCGAGGCGCTGGGCAAGCTGGCGCACGGTCAGGTTCTCGCGCCGGGCGAGGGCGATGACGCGCTCGCGGCCGCTCTTGCTGGCATTGGTTTCGGGAATCTCGGGCAGCGGGCCGTCGGGATCGAAGACGGAGGCGTCGGTGCCGAGATTGATCGAGAGCGAGGCGATGGCATTGGCGTAATGCACCTTGCTGTCGAGCAGTGCGCGTTTTTCCTTGGCTTCCTCGACACTGTCGCCCACCACCACGAAGGCGCCGGGTAGTATCTTGAGATGATCGCGATTGCGGCCGAGCTTCTCCATGCGGCCCTTGATGTCCGCATAGAGCTTCTGCGCATCGCCGATGGCGCCGCCGCCGGTGAACACGGCTTCTGCGGTTTCGGCGGCAAGCTGCTTGCCGTCTTCCGATGCGCCCGCCTGCACGATCACCGGCCAGCCCTGGACGGGCCGGGCGATATTCAGCGGGCCGCGTACCGAGAGATACGGGCCCTTGTGATCGAGCACATGCATCTTGTCGGGGTCCATGAAGATGCCGCTCTCGACGTCGCGGATGAAGGCGTCATCAGCGAAGGAATCCCACAGGCCGGTGACGACGTCGTAGAACTCGCGCGCGCGCTTGTAGCGCTCGGCATGCTCCATATGATCGTCGAGGCCGAAGTTGAGCGCGGCATCGGGGTTCGACGTTGTCACGATATTCCAGCCGGCGCGGCCGCCCGAAATGTGATCCAGCGACGCGAAGCGGCGGGCGACGTGATAGGGCGCGTCAAAGGTGGTGGAGCCGGTGGCGACGAGGCCGATATTCTCGGTGACGGCGGCCAGCGCTGACAGCAGCGTGAACGGCTCGAACGATGTCACCGTGTGGCTGCGCTTCAGCGCCTCGACCGGCATGTTCAGCACGGCGAGATGATCGGCCATGAAGAAGGCGTCGAACTTGCCGGCCTCGAGCTTGCGGATCATCTGTTTGAGGAAGGGAAAGTTGAAGTTGGCGTCAGGCTGAGCGCCGGGATAGCGCCATGCGCCGGTATGGATGCTGATCGGGCGCATGAAGGCCCCGAGCTTCAACTGACGCTTCGCCATCTGGAATTCCCCGTGATGCTGGTCGGGAACAGATAGGGACGCCGACGCGCGCAGGTAGATGCTGCTCACGAGAAGATTATTGCGATTTGTGGATTATCTGCAGAACCTCATCCTGAGGAGCGGCGTCTTCGCCGCGTCTCGAAGGATGGAGGCCGGCGCTCATGGTTCGAGACGGCGCTGAAGTAGCGCCTCCTCACCATGAGGACGGAGCTCACACCCGCTTCGGATTCAGCGTTGGGTCCATCGCGAATTGCGTTTCCAGGTAGTCGATCATGGCGCGGGTCTTCTGCGGCACGAAGCGGCGCGAGGGATAGACCGCGCTGATCGGCACCGGTTTCGGTTCGAAGGCTTCGAGCAACACAATGAGACGACCGGTCTCGATCTCATCCCTGAAATGCCAGATCGGCACGAAGCCGATACCGAGGCCGGACATCACGGCTTCGCGAATGCCTTCCGAACTCTGGGTGCGCACCGGTCCCGTGGCTTCGATAGCGATCGGGCCGTCCGGACTTTCGAAGCGCCAGGTCACGCCGCCGGTGAAGCGCGTATAGGGGATGCAATCATGCCCGATGAGATCGTTCGGATGCGCAGGCTGCGTCTTGCCGCGCAGATAGGACGGCGAGGCCACCAGGATACGGCGTGTCACGCCGATTTTCCTGGCGATCAGGTTTGGGTCGGTCACGACGCCGGAGCGGATCGCGAGATCGATGCCGTCCTCGACCAGATCGCTGAAGCCGTCACTCATCACGAGGTCGACACTGACGTCGGGGTAACGCGCCAGAAAGCCCTTGAGATGCGGGATCACCCGCAGCCGTCCGAACACCACCGGGAGGGCCAGTTGCAACGTGCCTGATGGTCTGGCCCGGCGGCGTCCCACGGCGCCCTCGGCCTCGGCAACGGCTTCCAGCGCCAGTTTGGCGCGCTCATAGAAGCTGCGGCCGTCATCGGTGAGCGTCAGCTTGCGCGTGGTGCGGGTGAACAATCGGGTGCCGAGATGGTCTTCCAGCGTTGCCACCTGGCGGCTGACGGTCGGCTGGCTGGAATTCTGCTCCTCAGCCACACGGGTGAATGAGCCCGCTTCGACGACGCGGATGAAAGCCTGGAAAAGGGCGACTGTATCGGTCATTCATCCAAAATACGGATAAATAATATCCGAACAAGCCCATAACCGCCAACGGGCGAATGGACGATGTTCTCCATGTCGGACGGCGATGGCGCCGCCCCAGATCAAATGGAGAGCATCATGACCCGTAAACTCGAAGGCAAAATCGCAGTCGTCACCGGTGGCAGCGCCGGCATCGGTCTGGCCGCCGCGCAGCGTTTTATCGACGAAGGCGCCACCGTGTTCATCACCGGCCGCCGCCAGGCCGAGCTCGATGCCGCCGTGAAGCAGCTCGGACCGAAGGCCGTCGGCGTACAGGCGGACGCTGCCAAGCTCGCCGATCTCGCGCATTTGTTCGATACGGTGAAGGCTGCCAAGGGCAAGATCGACGTGCTGTTCGCCAATGCCGGCGGCTATGAATTGAGCGCGTTCGGCCAGATCACCGAAGACGTCTATGACAAGATGTTCGACATCAATGTGAAGGGCGTTTTGTTCACGGTGCAGCAGGCATTGCCGCTGCTGTCCGACGGCGCCTCGGTGGTTCTCACCGGCTCGGTGTCGGGATCGAAGGGCATGGAGTCCTTCAGCGTCTACAACGCCACCAAGGCAGCGATCCGCTCGTTCGCGCGCAGCTGGACCTCAGACCTCAGGGCGCGCAAAATTCGCGTGAATGTCGTCAGCCCCGGACCGATCCAGACCCCCGGCCTCGACGTCTTCGCCAATGACGATGTGAAGGGCTACCTCAAGACCATCGTGCCGCTCGGCCGTCTCGGTACCGCGGACGAAGTCGCGAAGGCGGTTCTGTTCCTGGCATCGGACGATTCCAGCTTCGTCGCCGGCGCAGAATTGTTCGTCGACGGTGGTCTCGCTCAGATCTGACGATGGGCTTGGCAGAGCAGGAAGGCGCCGCGGATGCGGCGTCTTCTCGTGTCAGAAACTGTGCATGTGCGCGCTGGCGCGATACTCGCTCGCCATCAGCTCTTCGTTTTCAGCAACCTGAATCCACGAGATGGCGAGTTGTAGCAATGCACGAACTTTGCGTGGGTCAGCTTCCACGCTGGCGCGCTGGCTGAGTGCCGACGCCTTGCGACGATATTCCAGTGACGCGCGCGTAAATGTCGAAGACTCGACCTGCGGCGTCCAATTCATCTGTCCCATAACTGGGAATTCCTGTGAGCAAGACAACGGTAGGTTACCGCGCCACACCAGTTATCCCACTAAGGAAACAGTTAGAATTAGAATAGGTCGAAAAGCGAGACCTCTTACTTGATTAACTCAGCTTTCGCCGGGCAGCATGTCGAGTTGCATCTTGCCGCTGTACCAATGGAAGAAGGGCAGTGGCGCGTCGTGACGGAGCGGGCCGGTGGCGAGACGCTGCTGCAATTGATTGAGCACGTTCTTCGTCATTGCGTGCGCGTCGGCGAGATGCGCGGAGCCGAGTTCGACCCAGACCAGTTCCACCAGTTCGGCATCGGCATGCACGACGCCCTCGACGCGATGCGCGATCGACGATGCGTCCGCCGTGAAGAAACGCGTATCGAAACGCTTGATACGGCCGGGTGGTGTGATGGCGCGCGCAATCAGGAACAGGCCCGAGGGATCGGGCAGGAGACCTGCATCGCTAAAAGCTTCCCATACACCGGGGAGCTTCCTGGTCGCGCCATCAACCTTGCGGCCGAGGCAGAGGCCCGTTTCTTCGCAGGCTTCGCGGATCGCAGCGACAGCGAGCGAACGCGCGCGCGACGGCGGCGTCTTCGGGCTGCCTTTCATCAGGTTGGCTTCAAGCTCCGGCGGCAAAGGTGCAGCCACCGGGATCTTGTTGTCGGTCGTGTCGACACTGCCGCCGGGGAAGACGAACTTGCCGGGCATGAACACGACCTTGTCGTGACGCTTGCCGACAAGCACTTTCGGAATCGGGCCGGAGCGATCGACCAGCATCAGGGTCGCAGCGTCGCGCGGACGCTTATAGGGATGGTGGTCGGCTTCCTTGCCGATCTCGACTGCGTCGCTCATTCCGTCTCCTGAAATTCTTCTTATTACGTGCTGTTCAAGGGGACGGAGAACGTATCAGTCAGCCGGGCCGTCGCCAAATCCGTGCATGCGGAATGCCCACTGCAATCCCACCACGGCGCCCTTGACCGGCTGCAACAACAACAGCGACGCGATCAGTGTGATCGGCAGGTAGATCGCAAGTTGCAGCGCGACCGATGGCGAGTAGTTAGTCTCGATCCACAATGCGATCGGCACGACGATGTGACCGACGATGACGATCACGAGATAGGCGGGAAGATCATCGGCGCGGTGTGCAGAGAAATCCTGTCCGCACTTGTCGCAGTGATCTGCGGTTTTCAGGAAGGCGCGAAACATCTTGCCTTCGCCGCAGTTCGGGCAGCGGCAGGCGAAGCCGCGCTTCATTGCGGTCCACACATTGCGTTTGGCGGAGGAATCCAGCGTCGCGCTCCAGATCTTCGGTGTGGTCAATGTCATCATGACTTTACCCCTTTTTCGGCTTGCCGGGGTTACCACCGGCGCGAGCCTTGTCAGCTTTGGCAGCCTGCCGGGCATTACGACCGGGTTTGGCTTTCTTGGGCGCCTTGAGCTTCTTCGACGATTTGAACTTCGTCGCACCAGAAGGCTTGGCACCCGGATGACGCGGCCGGTCTGCAGCGTCATTGCTGCGGGCATGTTCGCGTCGGCGGTTCCGTGGGGCGGTATTGCCCTCGGAAAGCATTTCGAACCGCAAGGCACCTGCAACGGGGGCTGCCTCGACCAGACGGACATCGACGACGTCACCCAACCGATGCATGGCACCACTGCGTGTACCGACGAGGGCGTGGCGAGCTTCGTCATAGTTGAAGTATTCGGTGCCCAACGTGCGGATCAGGATCAGGCCATCGGCGCCGGTCTCGGTCAATCGGACAAAGAGTCCAGCCCTGGTGACGCCGGAGATCCGGCCCCGGAAGGTGGCGCCGATCTTGTCGGCCAGAAAATGCGCAATCAGCCGGTCGGACGTCTCGCGCTCGGCCTTCATGGCTCGGCGTTCGGTGGCCGAAATCTGCGCCGAGATTTCGCTCAGCGTTTCCACGGTTTCGGTCTCGGGTAGCGCGCCTTCGCCAAGCCCGAGCGCACGGATCAGTGCGCGATGCACGATCAGATCTGCGTATCGCCTGATAGGTGAGGTAAAATGCGCGTAGCGGCGCAGGTTCAGACCGAAATGTCCGTAATTCTCGGCGGCATATTCCGCCTGGGCTTGCGAGCGCAAAACCACTTCATTCACCAGCGGTTCGGAATCCTGACCTTTGACCTGTGACAGCACCCGGTTGAATACCGATGGCCGCAATGCGCCCGCTTTGGCGAACGGCATGTCCAGGGTCTTGAGGAATTCCTGCAGGTTGTGAACCTTCTCCACCGAAGGCTCATCATGTACCCGATAGATAAGCGGCAGAGCCTTCTTTTCAAGCGTTTCGGCTGCGGCGACGTTGGCCAGGATCATGAACTCTTCGATGAGCTTATGCGCGTCGAGCCGCTCCGGTACGATGACGCGATCGACGGTACCGTCCTTCTTCAGCAGGATTTTTCGCTCTGGGATGTCGAGATCGAGCGGATCGCGTTCGTCGCGCGCGAGCTTGACCTGCGCATAGGCCGCATAGAGCGGCTTCAGGATCGGTTCGAGCAGCGGGCCGGTGGTATCGTCGGGATGGCCATCGATGGCGGCCTGCGCCTGTGCGTAATTCAGCTTGGCCGCCGAGCGCATCAGGATGCGATGGAACGTGTGCGACTTCTTGCGGCCATCGACACCGATCACCATGCGTACGGCGAGGGCGCCGCGCGGTTCGCCCGGCACCAGCGAACACAGGTCGTTGGAGATGCGCTCCGGCAACATCGGTACGACGCGGTCGGGGAAGTAGACCGAGTTGCCTCGGATCAGCGCATCGCGGTCGAGGGCTGAGCCGGGACGCACATAGAAAGCGACATCGGCGATGGCGACGCTGACAATGTATCCACCTGCATTGTGCGGATCGGGATCGAGTTCGGCATAGACGGCGTCGTCATGATCCTTGGCGTCTGGCGGATCGATGGTGACCAGCGGCACATCACGCCAGTCTTCACGCCCCTGCAATGTCGCAGGCTGCGCGGCTTCCGCTTCCTTCAGCGCATCGCGGGAGAACGCTTGCGGGATATCGTGGGAATGGATCGCGATCAGGCTGACCGCTTTCTCGGAGGAGAGCGAACCGAGCCGTTCCTTGACCTTGCCGGAGCCGAGGCCATAGCCACGCGTACGAATGAGATCGACACTGACGAGATCGCCGTCCTCGGCGCCGTTGGCGTCTGACGCGGCGATGTTGAGTTCGCGCCCGGCCTGCTTCTTGTCGACCGGGATCAATCGTCCGCCGCCATTCGGCAGCGCGCGATAGATGCCGAGCAGGCGTGTGCGGGCACCTTCGAGCACCCGCACGACGCGGCCCTGATAGCTGGCTAACTCGCCATCGTTCTCGATCTTCTCGATGCGCAATAATGCGCGGTCACCAACACCTGCCGCGGTGCCGGGCAGGGGACGGCGCGGCGTGTGAATGCGAATTTTTGGTACGACGCCGTCTGCCTCGTCCCATTCGACGGGCGTGGCGATCAACTCGCCATCGGCATCACGCGAGGTGATGTCGACCAGCACTGTCGGTGGCAGCGCTGCGGGCTCGCGCACGCTGCGGCCTTTCTTGGCGATGGCGCCTTCGTCGGCGAGTTCGCGCAGCATGCGCTTGAGCTCGACACGGGCGGCGTTCTTCAGTCCGAATTCACGCGCGATCTCGCGGGTGCCGATCTTGCCGGGATACGCGCGAACGAACGCGACGATGGCATCCCTGGTTGGAAAGCTGCTGTCACGTTTCTTGTTCACAATTATCCGTTCTAGCCAGCGCTTTTCTTCGCGACCGTTTTCGCGGCCTTCTTCTTGGCAGGCGATGTCTTCGCCTTCACCGGCGCGCGCGCCTTGCTGGCGGCAGCCGTTTCAGCCTTGGGTTTAGCTGTGGCTTTCTTCGCAACGGCCTTCTTGGCCGCCGGCTTCTTCTCGGCCGCGTCGGCCTTCTTGGCGACAGCCTTCTTCGCCGGTGCTTTCTTGGCGCCGCGCTTCGGCTTGATGCCGCCCTTGGCCACGCGCTCGTCGATCAGCGCGATCGCCTCTTCGAGCGTGATCGTTTCCTGGGTCTTGTCGCTCGGGATCGTCGCATTGACGCCGCCCGCGGTGACATAGGCGCCGTAACGCCCGCCCTTCACGGCGACGCCGCCGAGGGTCGGATGGTCGCCGAGCGGCTTGCCGGGATCGGCGCCGAAGCGGCGACCGCTCGGGCCCTTGGCGATCTTCTCGGCGATCAGCGTGACCGCGCGGTTGAGGCCGATGTCGAACACCTCATCGCCGGCTTCCAGGCTGGCATAGGTCTTCTCGTGTTTCACGAACGGCCCGAAACGACCGAGGCCCGCGGTGATCGGCTCGCCGGTCTCCGGATGTTTGCCGATCTCGCGCGGCAGCGACAGGAGCTTGAGTGCCAGATCGAGTTCGACATCGCTGGGCGACGTGTTCTTCGGGATGCCGGCGCGCTTCGGCTTCTCGCCTTCTTCGTAATCCTTGGCGTCGCCAAGCTGGATATAGGGCCCGAAACGTCCGGCCTTCACCGCCACTTCGAGACCTGACACCGGATCGGGGCCGAGCACGCGATCGGCATTGGCGCCGCTATCGGCGGCGAGCGGACGCGTGTAGCGGCATTCCGGATAATTCGTGCAGCCGACGAAGGCGCCGAACTTGCCGGCCTTCAGATTGAGACGACCGGTGCCGCAGGTCGGGCACTGGCGCGGATCGCCGCCGTCTTCGCGCGGGGCGTAGATGTGCGGGCCGAGCATCTCGTCGAGCGCATCCAGCACCTGCGCCACGCGCAGATCCTTGATCTCGTTCACGGCGCCGATGAAGTCGGTCCAGAAATCCTTGAGCACCTGCTGCCAGGAAATCTCGTTGTTGGAGATCCTGTCGAGGTTCTCTTCCAGCGCTGCGGTGAAATCGTATTCCACATATTTGGCGAAGAAGTTTTCGAGGAAGGCGACGACGACGCGGCCCTTGTCCTCGCCGTACAGGCGCTTCTTTTCGAGACGAACGTAGCCGCGATCCTTCAGCACCTGCAGGATCGATGCATAGGTCGAGGGACGGCCGATGCCGAGCTCTTCCATGCGCTTGACCAGCGAGGCTTCCGAGAAGCGCGGTGGCGGTTCGGTGAAATGCTGGGTAACCGCGAGGTTCTCTTTCTTCAGCGCTTCACCTTCGCTCATGGCGGGCAGGCGGCGTGAATCTTCATCCTCGGCGTCGTCGTCCTTGCCTTCCTGATAGACCGCAAGGAAACCATCGAACTTCACGACCTGACCGGTGGCGCGCAATTCGAGCAGGCGCGAACCTGCCTTGGCAGCGATATCGACGGTGGTGCGCTCCATCTCGGCGGATTCCATCTGGCTGGCGATGGTGCGCATCCAGATCAATTCATAGAGCCGCGACTGATCGCTATCGAGACGGCCGCGCAGGCTCGCCGGGCGACGCGACATATCGGTCGGACGGATCGCTTCGTGCGCTTCCTGCGCGTTCTTGGCCTTGCTCGTATATTGCCGCGCGGCGTCCGGCACATATTGCTTGCCGTAGTCTTCGCCGATGACAGAGCGGGCCTGCGTGATGGCGGAGGGGTCGATCTGCACGCCGTCGGTTCGCATATAGGTGATGAGACCGGTGGTTTCGCCGCCGATGTCGATGCCTTCATAGAGACGCTGCGCAATGCGCATGGTGTGCGCCGGCGCGAAGCCGAGCTTGCGGCTGGCTTCCTGCTGCAGCGTCGAGGTCGTGAACGGCGCTTGCGGATTGCGGCGCGCGGGTTTTGCGTCGACCGTGGAGACCGTGAAGTTGGCGGCTTCGATGGCCTTCTTGAAGTCCTCGGCTTCGGCGCCGGTGCCGATATCGAGACGCTGGATCTTCTTGCCGTCAGCGCCGACCAGGCGGGCTTCGAAACTCTCGCCGCGCGGCGTCGCCAGCGTGGTCACCAGCGACCAGTATTCGCGCGGGATGAACTTCTCGATTTCCTGCTCGCGGTCGCAGACCAGGCGCAGCGCGACCGATTGCACGCGGCCGGCGGAGCGGGCGCCGGGCAGCTTGCGCCACAGCACAGGAGAAAGCGTAAAGCCCACCAGATAATCGAGTGCACGGCGCGCCATATAGGCATCGACCAGTGCGCCATCGATCTCGCGCGGATTCTTCATCGCGTCGGTAACGGCCTGCTTGGTGATCGCGTTGAACACCACGCGTTCGATTTTCTGGTCTTTCAGCGCGCGCTTCTGCTTGAGGACTTCGAGCACGTGCCACGAGATCGCTTCGCCTTCGCGATCAGGGTCGGTCGCGAGAATGAGCTTGTCGGCGCCTTTGACGGCCTTGGCGATGTCGTTCAGCCGGCTGGCGGCCTTGGGGTCGATCTCCCAGATCATCTGGAAATTGGCGTCGGGATCGACCGATCCGTTCTTGGCGGGAAGGTCGCGGACATGGCCGAACGACGCCAGGACCTCATAGTCCTTGCCCAGATACTTGTTGATCGTCTTGGCCTTTGAAGGCGACTCGACAATGACGAGATTCATGTGATTCCAATAACTTACAGGGGGAATCCGGCTTGGGTCTGCGAGAGTCGCGCCAGCCGTTTCGCGGCGAACATGGGTGCGAAGGGGTCCCGTGTCAAATCGTGAGTTGTTGATGGCCCCGCCTGTTGGTTCCCAATCATTTACCAAGGGTTGTAAAATACAACCATTAAGGGTATTAGTTGATGCTTCGTTGGTGCCGATTTCGCCCGGACTGCCCGGGTAGGGAATGCCTATGACACCGCCCATTCCGGACGATCAGGCGCAGGGCGATGGCGGGCCCGAGGAGGCGGCTCTTTATATAAAGAGTGCGGTCCGCGATCTGTCGCGGATGGCGCGCCGCCATCGCCACGACATGCTCGCTTACCTGCTCGATATGGCGCATCTCGAAACCGAGGAAATCCTTCGGCTGCAGGGACTGCGCAAGCTCTCAGGCGGTTGAGGGCACAATCGTGGTGTCGCCATAGCCGAGCAGCCTGCCGTCGGCCGCATGCAGTTCCAGCTTCTTGATCTGCTTGCCACTCTTGCGATCGACCATGATGGTCGTCGGTTCGCCGGGCTTGAACGCATAATCCTCGCCCCACTGGCGCAGCGCCACCATGATTGGATGAACCGCCTGGCCTTTCGGGGTCAGGACATAGTCCTGATAGGCGCTGCCGTCGGCTGCCGGCTCCAGTTTCAGGATGCCGTCCTCCACGAGGGCTTTCAGCCTGACGGCGAGAATGTTCTTCGCCAGTCCGAGACTCTTCTGGAATTCGCCGAAGCGCCGCGCGCCTAGCATGGCGTCGCGGATGATCATCATCGTCCAGCAGTCGCCGATCACCTCCATGGAGCGGGCGACGGGGCAGGTGGAGTCCTTGAGACTGGTGCGTTTGGCCATGCGACTTTCCAGCGGCGGGAAAAAGAAATGCAGTGATTAGCGGACATGTGGTTGCATTATGAAACCATCCGCCCTAAATGTCCATGTGGTTTTAAAAAGCAACCACTTGATCATCAGGAGATCACCATGCGTTTGGCGAACAAGACGGCGCTCATCACGGGCGGCAATAGCGGTATTGGACTGACCACGGCGAAGCTCTTCGTCGCTGAGGGCGCCAAGGTGGCCATCACTGGTCGCGACAAGGCGAGGCTCGACGCGGCGGTGGCCGAACTCGGCCCGAATGCGATCGGCATCGTGGCTGATGCGACTGACATTGCTGCCACCGAGAATGCCGTGGCCAAAGCTGTCGAGAAATTCGGCAAGCTCGACATCGTATTCGCCAATGCAGGCATCAGCGCGCATACGCCAGTGGGTGGCACCGCGCTCGATGTGTTCGAGTCCGTCTTGAAGACCAACATCACCGCCGTGTTCTTCACCGTGCAGGCGGCAGCCGCGCATCTCAACGATGGCGCGTCCATCATTCTCAACGGTTCGGTGATCTCCGTGCTCGGAAATCCCGGCTATGCTGCCTATGCCGCGAGCAAGGCCGGCGTGCGCGCGATGGCCCGCGTGATGGCGTCCGAACTGTCGCCGCGCAACATCCGCGTAAACGTGGTCTCGCCGGGCGCGACCGCGACGCCGATCTGGGACCGTGTTGCGCCGACGCCGGAAGCTTTCAACGCATTCGAGAAGCGCCTGTCGCAGACCATTCCGCTCGGGCGTTTCGGCAAGCCGGAAGAAGTTGCGAAGACCGTGCTGTTTCTCGCGTCGGATGATGCATCGAACATTCAGGGCGCCGAGATTTTCGTCGATGGCGGCGTGACATCGGCCCCGGCAGGTGCACCGGCCTATCGTAGCTGAATGATCGCAACGCGCATCGTCATCCCGGGGCAGGCCGAACGCGCAGCGGACGGCATGAACCCGGGATCTCGATATGTGAATCTCATTTCGAGGTTCCTCGCCACTCCAATTGGAGTGGCTGAGGTTCGCGCATTCAGCTGCGCTGAAAACGCGCCCCGGAACGACGCGTTAGTTAAGCCGCGTGGAGATCTGTCGCTGCCTGCAAGGCACCGGCAACGGCTTTCTCGCGTAGCTCCGGTCCCATCATGATGCCGTCGGCGGCGATGAATTCGAGATTGGTGACGCCGATGAAGCCGAACACCCAGCGCAGATAGGTTTCGAGATGTTCGCCGGCAGCCGTCGGCATGTCCGCGCCGTAGAAGCCGCCGCGTGAAATGGCGACGATGACGCGCTTGCTGCCCGCGAGGCCTTCGGCACCCTTGTCGCCGTATTTGAATGTCTTGCCGGCGACGAGGATGCGATCAATCCACGCCTTGAGCTGGCTCGGAATGGTGAAGTTGTACATTGGTGCGCCGATCACCACGATATCGGCAGCAAGAAACTCCTCCAGCACGGCACTACCGGCGGCGAGATCGGGCTGAAGCGCCGCATCGGGCGCTGCGCCCTGCGCGACGGCGAGATGGGAGCCGGACAGATGCGCCAGCGGCGTGGCGGTGAGATCGCGATAGGTGGTCTCAAGGCCAGGATTGGCCTTGGCCAGCCGGTCGGTAATGGCGGCGGAAACCTGCCGGCTGACGGAGTGGGGGCCGAGAACGCTGGAATCGATATGGAGCAGTTTCATGTGGTCACCTCATGGTATAGGTTTGTAACTGACGCTACATGAGTGACTGGCCGAAACCGCACAAGAAGGCACAATTTTGAAACCCGAGCACAAAAAGGTGCCTGCTTTGCCGGCGATTCCGCATCAGGAGAGCGACTGTCGCGGCGTCGCCTCGGTGCTGGCGCGGGTCGGCGACAAGTGGAGCGTGCTGGTGATCATGCTGCTCGGCGACGGTCCACGGCGCTTCAACGAGTTGAAACGGATGGTCGGCGGCATCTCGCAGCGGATGCTGACCCTGACCTTGCGCGGGCTTGAACGCGACGGTCTGGTGACGCGTACCGTGTTTCCGACCGTGCCCCCGCGTGTGGACTATGAACTCACGGATCTCGGCCGAGGCCTGAGCGATCCGGTCATAAAGCTCGGCGAATGGGCGCAGCAACATCTGCCCGATATCGACACCGCACGAAAAAACTTCGACGGGCGCAATTCGCAGGACTGAGTCCTCAGATCATCGACACCAACCCTCCGCCATGACGCTCCAGCCGTCCGGCAAGCTCGAGCTCCAGCAGCACGATGCGTACAGTGGCAGCCGATGTACCGGCAAGGCGAATAAGATCGTCGATGCCGACCGGGCTTGGACCGAGCAATGCGATCACGCGTGCGCGGTCGCTGCTGTCTGGTTCATCGAATGACGTGACGTCATCAGGTTCACGGCTCGGCAATTCGATCGGCCGCTCCATGATCGGCGCGACCGCATTGATGACGTCGGATGCTTCGGTGACCAGCGCCGCGCCTTGCTTGATGAGGTCGTTGGTGCCGGCGGCGCGGGGATCGAGCGGCGAGCCCGGCACGGCAAACACTTCGCGGCCCTGTTCGGCGGCCATCCGCGCGGTGATCAGCGAGCCCGAGCGATGCGCCGCTTCGATCACGACGACGCCGAGCGCGGCACCCGAGATCAGGCGATTGCGACGCGGGAAATCGCGAGCACGTGGGACATGGCCGAGCGGCATCTCGGAAATCGCGCCGCCGTTGTCCAGCAGGGCGAACAGCAGGTCCTCGTGTTCGGGCGGATAGATCTTGTCATGACCGCCAGCCAGCACAGCCACGGTGCCGCCATTCAGACTGGCGCGATGCGCGGCCTGATCAACGCCGCGTGCGAGGCCCGACACGATCACGAAACCGGCATCGCCGAGATCGCGCGCCAGTCTCTCCGCGAATTTCAGTCCCGCGCCGGACGCATTGCGCGAGCCGACGATGGCGATCATCGGCCGCGTCAGTGCGTCCACTTTGCCGCGGATGCCGAGCAGCGGCGGTGCATCGTCGATCCCCGCCAATCGCGGCGGGTAGCCGGGCTCACCAGGCGCGACAAGCGCGACATCCATCTTGCGTCCGAGGTCGAGTTCACGCTGTGCGTCGTCGGCGCTGCAGATCCGGCCGGCGCGGGCAGCGCCGCCGCGGCGCGCCAGATCGGGCAGTCGCTCCAGCGCGGCGCGTGCGCTGCCGAAATGGTTGATCAGCGATCGAAAAGTACGCGGCCCCACATTGTCGCTGCGGATCAGCCGCAACCAGTCGAGCCGCTGGGCGTCCGTGAGCTGTGTGCTGCCCTGTGAGATGCTGTCCAAGCCATGCTCCCCCGGTGGGGAGTGTCTATCAACTTAAGGATGCATTCAATTGACATTCGCACTTAAGGTGCGAGAGTAGGGGTGAGCCCTGATGGCTTGTGTTCAGTGATGGCAATGCTTTGGGACGTGAACAACTTCCAGCGGATCGGCGCATCGAGCAACGCCGTCGTTGGGCGTGAGTTCGAGGAAGCGGCGCAGATCTTCTTTCATTCCGAGGGCGTGCAGCTTGCGCGCAATTTCGTCGTACCCGTCGGCCACCGGCTACAGAAGAACAAGCGCTTCGATCTCGGCAGCGCCAGCCCGCGCATCCTGGTGGAGTGCAAGTCCTACACCTGGACAGTGTCCGGCAATCGGCCGAGCGCCAAGATCCGCGGCATGAACGAAGCCATGCTGCTGTTCGGTGCGGCGCCGCGCGACTATCGGAAGATTCTGTTCGTGCTCAAACATCTTCACCCGCATTCGAAGGTGAGTCTGATCTCGCACTATATCAAAACAACGGTCACCTGATCAGCCGCGGCGTCGAGATCTGGGAGTTCGATCTCGACGCGAAGCAGGGCGCTCGGGTGTTTTAATGTCCCCGTGCGGCTCGATCAGAATGCCGCTTATTTCTTCGGCTACTGCATCGTCAAATTCATTAGTTCGTCGGGAAGTTCGCGCTGCGCGCACCATGCCTTGACGGTGGCGGCGAACAAGTCAGGTCGTTCGCCATTCCAGGCATGGCCGACGCCCTTGGCCAGCCGCGCCTGCGAATTCGGCAGCACCTGACGCAGCCGCGCCATTGAAGCGAGGATCAAGGGGTGTTCGTGTTCGCCCGCGACGAGCAGCGTCGGCGTTTGAATTTCTGCCGCGTTCGCGGGAAGTGAAAACGCGCTGGCGTCGTGGCTTGCTCCGATGAAGTCTCGGATAGACAATGGCTGAAGCGATTGGCGATAGGCCTCGAACCGATCCGCTGGAATGTTCAGTGTCCGCGCGTTGAGGCGCGCAAACAGCTGGGTTTTGATCAGCGGCGCAATCGCATAGGCGGCGGCGTCGACCAGCCATCTGTTGGGGAGCGGCAAGACGTTGATCCCGCTCAACAGGGCCCGCTCGACGACACTGGGATGTCGCGCCAGAAGCGTCAACCCGACATAGGCACCGAGCGACAGACCGACGACATGCGCGCGCCCCGACGGTACATTTTTGCGGATGATCTCCGCGACGAGATCGGCGGTCTGCTCGAACGAGCGCCACCTGACGTCATGGCTGTGCCCATGGCCCGGCAGATCGGGGATGAGACAATCGAAGTCCGTCAACTGCTCGATCTGCTCCTGCCACATCCAGCCGCTGGTTCCGATTGCGTGCAGGAATATGACGGCAGGTAGGTTCGGCCCGCTTGACCTGTGCAGATAAAGCACGCGTGGAGCCTTTGCAGACTTGTTTGGTGGGAAGTGTCGCCGCGCCGGGAGATCTTGGCCGTGGATTCTGATGTTTTAATGCCGCAACTACTACTTCGCGCCGATCTTGCCTTCGGTGCCATTCAGCAATCGCTTGATGTTCTCGCGGTGCATGAACCACAGCAGGAGCGTCAGCACGGTGGCCAGCACGGCGAGCTGTGGCGCCTTGGCCCACCACAGGAAGATCGGCGTGATGGCACTGGCGGTCAGGGCCGAGAATGACGAGTAGCGCGAGGTGAAAGCGCAGGCGAGCCAGGCGAGGCAGAACACGATGGCGGCCGGCCAGTACAGGCCGAACATGATGCCGATATAGACGGCGACGCCCTTGCCGCCCTTGAAGCCGAGCCAGACCGGGAAGAGGTGACCGAGGAAGGCGAAGAGACCGGCGATCATGGCCGGGATTGGGCCACCGACGCTGCCGGCGATGATCACGGCGACGGTGCCCTTGAGGGCGTCAAGCAGCAGCGTCGCCGCTGCGAGGCCCTTGCGGCCGGTGCGCAGCACGTTGGTGGCGCCGATATTGCCCGAGCCGATGGTGCGGATGTCCTGCGTGCCGGCGAGCTTGGTCAGCACCAGTCCGAAAGGAACCGAGCCGAGGAAATAACCGAGCGCGGCAGCGAATATGTAGAGAACGATCATCGGACCTCTATTCTAAGACGCGCTTCGCACTTTCGTGTTCGCAGACGCGCTTATCGCGTCAGACGTGCTCGTAAACGGTGCGTCCGCCGACAATAGTGCGTGCGACGCGCCCCGTGAAGCGGGCTTCGTCGAATGGTGTATTCTTGCATTGCGATTTCAGATCCGCGGGATCCAGCACCCACGGTACATCGGCGTCAATGACGATGATGTCGGCGACAGCGCCGGGGCGCAGTGTGCCGCCCGGCAGGCCGAGCAGTTCGGCCGGGCGTGTCGACATCGCACGGATCAACTGGGTGAAGGTGAGCTCGCCATTGTGGATCAGCCGCAATCCCGCCGACAGCATTGTTTCGAGGCCGATGGCACCCGGCGCGGCTTCGGCGAATGGCAGCCGCTTGGTTTCGACATCCTGCGGATTGTGGTCGGACATGATGACGTCGATCAATCCTGACGCGACGGCCTCGACCAGCGCACGGCGGTTCTCTTCGGTGCGGAGCGGCGGTGACAATTTGAGATAGGAGCGATAGGGCCCGATGTCGTTTTCGTTCAGCGTCAGGTGATTGATCGACGCGGAGGCGCTGACACGCAAGCCGGCGTCGCGGGCACGCTTCAGGATCTCGATGGATTCGATGCAGGTCAGCGATGCCGCATGGTAGCGCCCGCCGGTGAGGGCGACGAGACGCATGTCGCGCTCCAGCATGATGGCTTCGGCGGCATTGGGAATGCCCATCAGGCCGAGCCGTGACGCGCGCTCGCCTTCATTCATCACGCCTTCGCCGACGAGGTCGGGATCCTCGGTGTAATGCACGATCAGCGCGTCGAAATCGCGCGCATAGGTCAGCGCACGGCGCATGATCTGCGCGTTGGTGATGCTCTTGTCGGCATCTGTGAAAGCGACGGCGCCGGCCGCTTTCAGCAGCCCGATCTCGGTCATCTCATGGCCTTCGAGGCCCTTGGTCAGGGCGGCCATCGGATGGATGTTGACGATGGCGGTGTCGCGGGCGCGCCGCAGCACGAAATCGACCGTGGCGGAATTGTCGATGGTCGGCGAGGTGTCCGGCTGGCAGATGATGGTGGTGATGCCGCCGGCTGCGGCTGCACGGCTGGCAGAGGCGAAAGTCTCGCGGTGGCTGGCGCCGGGCTCGCCGACGAAGGCGCGCATGTCGACGAGGCCGGGGGCCACAACCTTGCCGGCGCAATTGATGATGTCGGTGCCTTCGGGCACGCCGGCCGCGCCGATGCCACGGCGGGCATCGCGGATAACGCCGTCGGCGATCAGGACGTCACCGACGCCGTCGAGATCGCTGGATGGATCGATCAGGTGCGCATTGGCGAGGAGGATAGGGCGGCGATCTGTCAGCATGGGCATCACGCGTTCGGCAGGTTGCGCGCGAGCGCTTCGAGCACGGCCATGCGGACCGCTACGCCCATCTCGACCTGTTCGCGGATCAGCGACTGCGCGCCGTCCGCGACGAGGGAGTCGATCTCGACACCGCGGTTCATCGGGCCGGGATGCATCACCAGCGCATCGGGCTTGGCGTAAGCGAGCTTCTTCTGGTCGAGGCCGAAATACTGGAAGTATTCGGCGGACGATGGCACGAACGAACCGTTCATGCGCTCGCGCTGAAGCCGCAGCATCATGACGATGTCGGCGCCGTTGAGGCCCTCGCGCATATCGCGCGCGACCTCGACGCCCATGCGCTCGATGCCCGGCGGCAGCAGCGTGGAGGGCGCGACCACACGGACGCGCGCGCCCATGGTGTTGAGCAAGAGAATATTGGAACGGGCGACCCGCGAATGCAGCACGTCGCCGCAGATCGCGATCACCAGACCTTCGAGGCGGCCCTTGTTGCGACGGATGGTCAGCGCATCGAGCAGGGCCTGCGTCGGATGTTCATGGGCGCCGTCGCCGGCATTGATGACGGAGCCGTCGACCTTGCGCGCCAGCAGTTCGACCGCGCCGGAGGCATGATGGCGCATCACGAGAATGTCGGGATGCATCGCGTTCAGCGTCATCGCGGTGTCGATCAGCGTCTCGCCCTTTTTGATCGAGGACGATGACACCGACATGTTCATGACGTCGGCGCCGAGCCGCTTGCCGGCCAGTTCGAACGACGACTGGGTGCGCGTCGAATTCTCGAAAAACAGATTGATCTGGGTACGACCGCGCAGCGAGGAGCGCTTCTTGTCGACCTGGCGGTTCAGCTCGACATATTCCTCGGACAGGTCGAGGAGGCCGGTGATATCCGCGGCGGAAAGGCCCTCGATGCCCAGCAAATGCCGGTGTCCGAGGACGAAAGAGGATTTCGTGGCTTGGGTCATTAAAACGAAAGCTATAGGCAGAGTTGAAAAGCGGAGCAAGCGCGATTCGGCCGGTTTCGGGTTATCCCCCGGTCAGTCCAGCGGCAGGGTAAAGATGGTGAGGCCAAATTCCCGCGGAATCGCCTTGGTTGGAGCTCCGGAACCCGTCATGAGACATGCTCTAAACCAGGTGGTCGCGACGGTGTCGGCGGGGCTGTTCCTGGCCTTCGGCGCCGTGCCCGCGCATGCGCAAAACCTGCCCGATGATTTCGTGTTCCTGCGCGATATCGATCCCTCGATCCGGCAGGACATCCGCTATGCCGGCGTCAACAATTTCGTCGGCCGCAAGCTCAGCGGCTATGATAGCGCGGAATGCGTGGTGAAGCGCCCGGTCGGCCTCGCTCTGCAGAAGGTGCAGCGCGAGTTGATGGCGCAAAACCTGTCGCTGAAAATGCTGGATTGCTATCGGCCGGCGCGGGCGTCGCGCGACATGGTGGCGTGGGCGCGCGATGGCAACGCGACGCCGGCGCAGAAGCGCTATAATCCAGCCTTCAGTAAAGCCGATCTGTTCAGGCTCGGCTATATCGCCGAGCGCTCGGGCCACTCCACCGGCGCGGCGCTCGATCTGACGCTGGTCGATCTGCATGCGCCTGCGTCGCCGGCATTCGATCCGAACAAGGCCTATGCCAGCTGCATCGCGCCGGAAGCACAGCGCGCGCCCGAGGGCAGCGTTGACATGGGCACGGGTTACGATTGCTCCGATGCCAAGGCGCATACCGGATCGCGCGCGATCTCACCCGCGCAGCGGCGCTGGCGGGATCTCCTGACGTTGGCGATGGGCAGGCAGGGCTTCGTGAATTATTCCAAGGAATGGTGGCACTTCTCGCTGCCGGGCGTTGGCGCACGCGCCTACGATTTCCCGATTGCGCGGCAGGCAAGATAGCCCCGTGAAATCGCGGCCGATCCGGCGTAAAATGATTCGCAATACCGCCTCCAGCCGGAACTGATTCATGACCGACGCCACCTCTGCCATTCATGCGGTGCTCAACCAGTCGCCACCATTCGAGGACGTCAATCTGTTCGAGCTGGACCGGCCGCTCGTGGAAGCGGTTGCGATGAATGAGGGCTCGTTCGCCTATGTCGACCACGCCGAATTCGGTCAGCTCTGGGGATCGGCCGAGATGGCGCAGCGCGCGCGGCTGGCCAACGAGAATACGCCGAAGCTGCGGACTTTCGATGCACGCGGTAACCGGCGCGACGAGGTCGAGTTTCATCCAGCCTATCACGAGCTGATGGCACAGAGCATTGCAGCGGGAATTCACAATTCGACATGGACGCGTGACGGCAAGTCCGCACGCGGCGCGTCCGAAGTGGCGCGCGCCGCAAAATTCTACATGGCGGCGCAGGTCGAGACCGGGCATCTATGCCCGATCACCATGACACGCGCTGCCGTCGGCGCGCTGGCGATGCAGCCGGATGTGCTGGCGCAGGTGATGCCGGTCATTGCCAGCCGCGATTACGATCCGAGCTTTGCGCCATGGTCGGCCAAGCGTGGCATGACGCTGGGCATGGGCATGACCGAGCGGCAGGGCGGCACGGATGTGCGCAGCAACATGACGCGCGCGATGCGCGACGGCGATGCATATCGCATCAGTGGCCACAAATGGTTCATGTCGGCACCGATGTGCGATGCATTCCTGGTGCTGGCGCAGGCCGAGGACGGATTGAGCTGTTTCTTCATGCCGCGGTTCCGGCCGGATGGTTCGCTCAATGCGCTGAATTTCCAGCGTCTGAAGGACAAGCTCGGCAATCGCTCCAACGCCTCGTCGGAAGTCGAATTCAACGACGCCTATGCACTGCGCGTCGGCGACGAGGGCAAGGGCATCCGCACCATCATCCAGATGGTGCAGCTGACGCGGCAGGATTGCGCCACAGCATCGGCCGGATTGATGCGCTCGGGTCTGGCTCATGCGCTGCATCACGCCAGGCATCGCAGCGTGTTCCAGAAACATCTTGCCGATCAGCCGATGATGCAAAGCGTGCTCGCCGATATGGCGCTGCATGTGGAGGCATCGACGGCGCTGGTGATGCGGCTGTGTCGCTCCTTCGACCTGGCGGCGGAGGATACGTCCGAGGCGGCGTATATGCGTTTCCTCACGCCGGTGGTGAAGTACTGGGTCTGCAAATCGGCGCCGGGCTTCCTTTACGAGGCCATGGAATGCATGGGCGGCAACGGCTATGTCGAGGAGGGCATTCTGGCGCGGCACTATCGTGAGGCGCCGGTCAATGCGATCTGGGAAGGCTCCGGCAATGTGATGTGCCTCGATGTGCTGCGGGCGCTGTCGCGCGAAGGCGACGCATCGACCGCGGTGCTGCAGGATCTGATGCTGGAGACGCGCGGACTGCCCGGCGCGGCCGACACTGCGGCCTTTATCATTCGCACCTTGCTGCGGCCCGATAGCGAGCGTGTAGCGCGGCAAGCAGTGGAATCGCTGGCGTTGCTGGCAGCCTGTGCCGCGCTGAACATGGTGCATCCGCCCCATGCTGAACTGTTTGCGCGGACACGCCTCGATGGTGCGCGCAACGCGATCTACGGCACCGCTGAATTGACCGAAGCTCAGGGTCGGGGACTGCTCGAGCGGGCGTTGCCGCAGTGAGTGCACTGGAGACGCCGATCGCTCCCGTTGTACCCTCGGATCTGCCACCCGCGACAAAGCCGCCGCGGGTCTGGAAATTCTGGGGCACGTGCCTCTGGGGGCTATTCGCATTTGCAGCGATGTTCGTCGGTCAGTTGACCGTCGTCGCCTATTACCTGCTGATCAAGGATGCGTCACTCGATGCGACGCTGCTGATCAAGGCCATGAGCAGCGGTACGACCATCGCCGCGTCCGTTCTCATGGGGCTTCCGGCCGTGTGTCTGGCACTGTGGCTGGCGACACGCATGGCGCGGCAATCCTTTGCCGACTACCTCGGCCTGCGCGGCACGTCCTGGAAAAACTATGTCATTGGCACGGTGGCGCTGATCGTGCTGGTCGGCGCCTGGGAGCTGGTCGCAAAAGGCATGGGGCGCGACTCCGCGCCGACTTTCATGCTGGAAGTGCTGAAGTCGGCCCGCGCCGACGGCGCGCTGTGGCTGCTCGTGATCGCGTTCTGCGTCGGGGCGCCGATGACCGAAGAGTTCTTCGCGCGTGGCTTCCTCTATCGCGGCTGGTCGGAATCGTTTTTGCGGCCGTTTGGCGCCATCGTGGCGTCATCGCTGGTCTGGACGGCGATGCATCTGCAATACGATTGGTTCTTCTTCGTCGAGATTTTCACCATCGGCCTGCTGTTCGGCTATATGCGCTATCGCAGCCACTCGACATGGCTGACGATCTTTCTGCATGGCCTCAACAATCTGGCGGCGACTGTTCAGACGCTGCTCATCGCGAACGGTGTGATATCGCCCTAGAGCATGATCCCGAAAAGTGGGAACCGGTTTTCGGGCAAGATCATGCTCAAAAAAAGAAAAACCTATTCCGCCAGCGCGATGAATACAGGCATGGTCAGGACCGCCAGCGTGGTTTGAATGGTCAGGATCTGCGCCAGGAGGGGCGCGTCGCCGCCCATCTGCCGCGCCAGAATATAGCCGTTCGACGCCGACGGCACCGACGCGCAGCAGACGACCACCGCGAGATTGGGGCCGGACAGGCCGAAGGCGATGCCGAGGCCCATGGCGATCAGCGGCATCACGGCCAGTTTCAAGACGACCGTCAGTGCTGCAGCCATGCCGGGTCTGTGCAGGCCTTCGAGTTGAAGACCGGCGCCGACAATGAGCAGGCCCATCGCCAGCGAACAGCGCCCGAGCGCATCGAGGAACTCGTGGGCGGGCTTGGGGACCGGCAGACCGACCAGATTGATCGCGAGGCCGATCACACAGGCCCAGATTAGCGGGTTCTTGGCGATGGTCAGCAGCAGCGCCGGCCAGGCCATCCGTTGCGGTGAGGCGTAATGCGCCAGCACCCAGACCGCCAGAATATTCAGTAGCGGGATCATCGCCACCATGGCGACGGAGGCCAGCGTGATGCCGAGATCGCCCCACAGATTGCCGGCGACCGATAGTGCCACGAAGGTCTGCCAACGCGTGGCGCCCTGAAACAGCGACGTAAATGCCGGCCCATCGAGGCCGATGGCCCGCGCCAGCAACGGACGCAGCGCCAGACATAGCGCAGACATCAGGATGACGGAGAGCAACAAGGCACCGCCGACACCTGCGATGGGCACCGACGCCAGATTGGCGCGCGCCAGTGTGTCGATGAGCAGGGCGGGGAACAGGACATAATAGACGAGCTGTTCCAGCCCGACCCATTCGATGTTCTGTTTCAGCAGCAGGCGCCGCAGCGCGTAGCCGAGCACGATGAGCAGGAAGACCGGGACGAGAGCGGCAAATACCGTCAGCATGGGGTCAGCGAATATCCGGCGTGCGCAGCAAGGCGGCGAGGCGATCTAGCGCGCCCTGAAGAATGAAGATCGCGGCATGTTCGTCGATGACCTTGGCGCGTTTGGCGCGGCTGACATCATTGGCAATCAGTTCGCGCTCGACCGCAGATGTGGAGAGCCGCTCGTCCCAGAAGGCGATCGGCAGTTCAGTCAGTTTCGAGAAGTTGCGGGCGAAGGCGCGGGTCGATTGCGCGCGCGGCCCCTCGCTGCCGTCCATGTTGATGGGCAGGCCCAGCACGAAGCCGCAGATATTGCGCTCGCCGGCGAGCTTGAGCAGGCGCGCGGCATCGGCCTTGAACGCGGTGCGCTCCACGGTCTCGATGCCGGTGGCGAGACGACGATCGGGATCGGACACCGCGACACCGATGGTCTTGGTGCCGAGATCGAGGCCGATCAGCGCGCCGCGGGCGGGCAGATGGGCGGCGGCTTCAACGAGAGGAAGGATGACAGCGGGCATCGCCCCGCATAACACGCGCGGCCATCAGGTCAAACGCTGCGCCGCAATTATCGGGGCGGACGGCGGCTGCGCCATTCCTCGGCGGTCATTTCCCAGATTTCCGAGGGCCAACGGCCGGAGACGTAGTCGCGATCCTCGGTGGCGATCACGCGCATGCCGGAGGTTTCCGAAATCCGGCGTGAAGCCGTGTTGGCGATGGCCTTGATGACGCGCAGGACGGGCCGCTGCAGGGTGTCGAACCAGTAATCGGTGACGGCGTCGCTGGCCTCGGTCATCAGCCCTTGCCCGTGCCAGGCGGGATCGAGCCAGAAGCCGCGGTTATCGTCACTGCTATCCCTGACATTGATCATGCCGATCAGCTGATCCGGTGCGGTCTTCAGGCGGATCGACCAGTGCCATTCGGTACCAGCCTCCATGCCTGGCAGCACGACATCGCGCAGGAAAGTGAAGGCACCGTCAGCCGGGTAGGGCCATGGCACGCGGCTGGCCAGGAAACGCACCACCTCTATTCGCGGGAAAAGCTTTTGCACGGCATCGGAGTCAGCCAGCACGAGTGGGCGCAGGATCAGCCTGGGCGTGGTGAGTTCGGGAATGGCAGCGGTCATCGGTCGCGTTTCACATCGGTGGTGATTTGCGGCAAGGTAGCATCGTTCCCGCGTTTCTGCGTCTTACGTCACGAGCCCGATCTATGGACGCCCTCAGCCTGTTTGGATTGTTCGCGGTCAGCGCCATGCTGGTCTGCTACGCGCTGGAAGCACGCAGTCCGTGGTTCACGCTGGCCTTTGCCGGCGCCTGCGGGCTCGGATCGCTCTACGGCTTCCTGCAGGGCGCCTGGCCGTTCGGGCTGGTGGAGGCGATCTGGGCTGGCGTTGCGCTGCGCAAGTGGATGCTCATCCCCCGCGCAACCGCATAGCTCGCGCGGGTGCGGCCGTGTTAGCCTCAGCGTGGCTCGGCAATGACGCGCGTGCCATTTCCTCACGTTTGTCTCAAGATCGTCACTGCTTTGCCGCTGGATTCAGAGGCATTGCCGCAAGATTGTCGCAAGAATCCGGAGATCCCCCATGTGGCCCGACCGCCGACTGATCGACCTTTTCGGCACCGAATTTCCCATCGTGCAGGCGCCGATGGCCGGTGTGCAGGATGCCGACATCATGATCGGCGCAGCGGAGGGCGGCGCGCTGGCCTCGTTGCCGTGCGCAATGATCTCGCCGGAGAAAGCCCGTGAGCAGATCAATATCGTGCGCCAGCGCGTCTCCGCGCCGGTCAACATGAATTACTTCTGCCATACGGCGGTGGACGCCGATCCGGCACGCGAGGCCAACTGGCGCAAGCGGCTGTCGTCCTATTACGCCGAACTCGGGCTCGATCCGAATGCAGACATCAATGCGGCCAACCGCGCGCCGTTCGATGAGGCGATGTGCGCGCTGGTGGAAGAGCTGAAGCCCGAAGTGGTCAGCTTTCACTTCGGCCTGCCGGACCCGGCGCTCTTGAAGCGCATCAAGGCAGCCGGCTGTCGGGTCATTGCCTCTGCAACCATCGTCAAGGAAGCCGTCTGGCTCGAAGAGCGCGGCGTGGATGCAGTCATCGCGCAGGGCGCGGAGGCCGGCGGTCATCGCGGCATGTTCCTGACCGAGGATATCGCTACGCAGCCCGGCCTGTTCGCGCTGCTGCCTCAGGTGGTGGATGCGGTGAAGGTGCCGGTGATCGCGGCGGGCGGTATCGCCGATGGGCGTGGCATCGCGGCAGCCTTTGCGCTCGGCGCGGCCGGTGTGCAGATCGGCACCGCCTATCTGCGTACACCGGAATCCAAGGTGAGCGGACCGGGCCGTGCAGCCCTGGCCGGGGCGTCGGATGCTTCCACCGTCATCACCAATGTCATGACCGGCCGTCCGGCCCGCGGCGTCATCAACCGTGTGATGCGCGAGGTCGGGCCGGTATCGCCCGATGCGCCGGCGTTCCCGCATTCGGCGACCGCGCTGGGGCCGCTGAAAGCCGCCGCCGAGAAGCTCGGACGGACCGATTTTACCAATCTCTGGGCCGGGCAGTCGGTTGGAATGGGCAGCGAACGGCCTGCGGCGGAGCTGACACGGTCACTGGCGGCCGCCGCATTGGCGCGGATGGCTGAATTGCGGGGCTAGGGCGTCAAACAAGGCGGAGGCGTCCGCCGGTTGCGGCGCGAAACCTCCGTCTGCTATACGGCGGACAGATGTTGCCCTGAGGCCTATATAATGTCCGTCGATGCTGCCACCGTTCGCCGTATCGCGCATCTCGCGCGGATCGCGGTCACAGACGCTGAAGTTCCCCATCTGCAGGGCGAGCTGAACGCGATGCTGGCCTTTGTCGAGCAGTTGCAGGAAGTGAATGTCGACGGCGTTGAGCCGATGACCTCGGTGATGCCGATGGAAATGAAGAAGCGCGCCGATGTCGTCACTGACGGCGAGATCGTCGATGCGGTGACGGCGAATGCGCCGGAGTCCGAGGATCATTTCTTCCTGGTGCCGAAAGTCGTCGAGTAATCGAGCAAGAACCGTTCGAACGGAAACCGCCATGTGCCTGCTTTGCGACGATGAAAAGTCCTATCAGCTCTATATGGACTACCTCGACGAGATGGAGCGTCAGGGGAAGGTCAAGGACGTCGACGCGGCCATGGATGCCATCCTCGACAAGGTTCAGGCCGCACAGGAGGCTGACGACAAGCTCCGCCGCAGCTCTTTCAAAAAAGATGCACCTGAAAACGACAAGACGCTCTCTCCCTTCTTTTGCAGCCCGGTCAATAAATAGATGACAGATCTGACGTCGCTGACACTCGCCGAGGCGCGTGACGGCCTTGCGACCAAATCCTTCACGTCAGTCGAACTGACCGATGCGCATCTCAAGGCGATGGAAGCCGCACGCGTGCTGAACGCCTATGTGCTGGAGACGCCGGATCAGGCGCGCGCCATGGCGCAGGCGGCCGACGCGAGACTCGCCAAAGGCGAGGGCGGCTGGCTTGGTGGCGTCCCGCTCGGCATCAAGGATCTGTTCGCGACCAAGGGCGTGCGCACAACCGCATGTTCGAAGATCCTCGGGAATTTCGTGCCGCCTTACGAGTCGACCGTGACCGCACAGCTGTGGCGTGACGGGGCCGTGATGCTCGGCAAGCTGAACAATGATGAATTCGCCATGGGCTCGGCGAACGAGACGTCGTTCTTCGGTCCGGTGATCAATCCGTGGCGGCGCGACGGCTCCGACGTCAATCTGGTGCCCGGCGGCTCGTCCGGCGGTTCGGCATCGGCCGTCGCCGCAGGTCTCTGCCTTGGCGCCACTGCAACCGACACCGGCGGTTCGATCCGCCAGCCTGCGGCGTTCGCCGGCATCGTCGGTATGAAGCCGACCTATGGCCGCTGCTCGCGCTGGGGCACGGTCGCTTTCGCGTCCTCGCTCGACCAGGCCGGGCCGATCGCGCGCACCGTGCGCGATACCGCGATCCTGATGCGCTCGATGGCCGGCTACGATCCGAAGGACTCGACGTCCGTGGATCGCGACGTGCCGGACTACGAGGCGGCGATCGGCAAGTCCGTGAAGGGTATGAAGATCGGCATTCCCAAGGAATATCGCATCGACGGCATGCCGGCCGAGATCGAAAAGCTTTGGTCGGAAGGCGCTGCGCAGCTCAAGGCCGCCGGTGCCGAACTCGTCGACGTGTCGTTGCCGCACACTAAATACGCGCTGCCGGCCTATTACATCGTGGCGCCCGCCGAAGCCTCGTCGAACCTCGCGCGCTATGACGGTGTGCGCTACGGCCTGCGCGTGCCCGGCCGCAGCATCAGTGACATGTATGAGAATACCCGCGCTGAAGGCTTTGGCGCGGAAGTGCGCCGCCGCGTGATGATCGGGACCTATGTCCTCTCGGCCGGCTATTACGACGCTTACTATCTCCGCGCGCAAAAAGTCCGCACGCTGATCAAGCGCGACTTCGAGGAGTGCTTCGCCAAGGGCATCCATGCGATCCTGACGCCGGCGACACCGTCGGCCGCCTTCGGCATTGGTGAGAAGGGCGGCGCCGATCCGATCGAGATGTATCTCAACGACATCTTCACGGTGACGGTGAACATGGCGGGCCTGCCGGGTATCGCGGTTCCCGCCGGCAAGGATGTGCAGGGATTGCCGCTTGGGCTGCAATTGATCGGTCGTCCGTTCGACGAGGAGACGCTGTTCTCGCTCGGCGAAACCATCGAGCAGGCATCGGGGCGTTTCACGCCGCCCAAGTGGTGGGCCTGACATCATCATCCGCGTGAAGTGTTGCGCGTTTGACATTGCGTTTCGCGGTGCACTTGGCCATGGTTTGCCTATGAACATGGACCGTGCATGAGCACCGACGACGGGCTTCCGCCTTCCCAACAGGTCGATCAGATTCTGGGTTCCCCGAAGCTTGCGCAGGCGATCGAGAATGATCGCTACAAGCATCTGCTGGATCATGTTCCCGTTGCGCTCGCCATCTCGCGCGGATTGGGCAGCGATCAGCAGGTTGTCTATATCAACAAGGCCTTCGAGCAACTGATGACAATGGCGCCGGCCGATGTCGAAGGCCAGAGCTGGACCTGCCTCGACGGCTTTCTCAACGAAGACAACCAGAGCCAGACGCTGGGCGAAGCGATCCGCGATGGCGAGGACTTCATCGGTGTTTTCCGGCCGTCGGTGCCGGTCGAGCGGTTGGTGATCGTGCAGGCCTATGCCTCGGTGATCGAGAGTGATGACGGCGTCGAGAATTTCCGGATCGCCGCGCTGGTCGATGTCGGCGGCCGCGAGCGTGCGCAGATCGAGCAATTCGAGAACCAGATACGCGACCGCGACATGCTGATGCGCGAGCTGCAGCATCGGGTGAAGAATAATCTGCAGCTCATCACCGCGCTGGTGCGGCTCGAAGCCCGCTCGGCTGTGGAAGGCGAGGCTGTTGCGCTCGGCCGGCTGGCGAGCCGGATCGATGCGCTGACGGTGCTGTACCGGACGCTGTCCGACGAGAATGCGACGCCCGAGATCGATCTCGGACAGTATCTATCGGACATCGCCAATGCGGTGATGGCTGCCAGCGCGACGGCGGATATCACGCTCGATCTGCAGGTCGGCTATTGCCCGATGTCGATCAATATCGCGATGCCGGCGGGACTGCTGGTCAACGAGATGCTCACCAACGCGCTGAAATACGCCTTCATCGGCCGTGCCGGCGGTCAGATCAAACTGATCTGCAAGCTGGAAGGCGGCCACGTCACGGTGGTTGTCGCCGATGACGGCATCGGCCTTGGCGAAGGCCAGGAGTGGCCGTCGCCGCGCAAGCTCGGCGCGCTGATCCTGCAGACGCTCAAAGAGAATGCGCCGAACGTGAAGTTCAACGCCGAGAGCATTCGCGGGCAGGGCAGCTGGTTCACGCTGGTATTTGATGCCGCGCCTGGCACGCAGCTGAATTGAGGATTGGCGCCGCGCCATTTTGGCGCGCACCTTATTTCACCATTCATTAGCCACGTTGCTGGCGCGATTGGTGCCGGATCGTCAGTTTGCATCGAATTGCAACGCTTTACGGTAATATCTGATTGAGATTCCGGATTGGGGACCGTCCGGACACGGTCCGTGCCGTTTGGTGCGGCCGTCTTGTGGGATCGGTAGAGAAGTGATGAGTGCGTTGCGTTCGATCGGTGTCGTGGTCACGACCTGTGCGCTGCTGCTGGGCTGTACGTCGGTCTACAACCTTCCCGCCAACGTGCCGCTGGCCGGCGCCTCCCTCGATCCCAATCTCGACGCCGTTTTCAAGGATGCTGCCGAGCAGGACGACCTGCTGATCGGTTTTTCGTTCTCAGGCGGTGGCACGCGCGCTGCGGCGTTTTCGTTCGGTGTCCTGGAAGAACTGGGCAGCATCCGCATGCGCGGTGCATCCGACACCATGCTGGAACGCATCGATTTTCTGTCCGGCGTCTCCGGCGGATCGGTGACCGCCGCCTATTTCGGCCTCAAGAAGCGCGCCGCGCTGTCGGACTTCCGTGAACGTTTCCTGCTGCAGAATGCCGAGGCCGGACTGACGACGCAGCTGTCGCTAGGTACTATCGGCCGTGCCTTGGGCGGCGGCATCAATGACTCCAAGGGCTTCACGAGTTGGCTCGACGCCAACCTGTTCCACAATGCGACCTTCGGCAGCCTGCGAAATAGCGGTTCGCCACGGGTCTGGATCAACGCCTCGGATATCTATAACCGCGTGCCGTTCGTGTTCGACAACACGGCCTTCGCCGCGATCTGCAGCGATCTCAGCAAGTATCCGCTGTCGGGCGCCGTGGCTGCGTCGGCCGCGGTGCCGCTCGCCTTTGCGCCGGCCGTGGTGCAGGCCTTCCCCGGCACATGCAACGAGCCGCTGCCGCCTTGGGTCGCGCGCGCAGCCGCGAACCGCAATGCGTCGCCGATGTTGAGTGCCTATTCCAAGGCAGTGATGCGTTACCGCGACGGCGCGGTGCCCTACATCAAGCTGATGGATGGCGGGCTGGTCGACAATTACGGCGTCTCTGCGCTGACCATCGTGCGCGAATCCTCCGAGACGCCCTATGGCCCGATGACGCCGCAGCAGGCGGTCCGGCTGCGCCGCGGGATCTTCATGGTGGTGGATTCCAAAGTCGGTCTCTCCGGCAACTGGATCAATACGGTGGAAGGGCCTGAAGGCGTCGATCTGATCAAGGCTGCGGTGGACACTACTATGGATGCGAGCATCGGCTCCAGCTACACCGCCTTCGACCGGACCATGAAGGACTGGCAGTCCTCGCTGATCAAGTGGCGCTGCGGCTTGTCGGCGGCAGAGCGAGCCCGCTATGGCGCGCGGCCCGGCTGGCGCTGTACCGATCTGCAGCTCTTCGTCGGCCGGCTTGGGTTCGATCAGCTAGATCCGGCGCGTGCCGCAGTGCTCGAAGCCGTTCCGACGCGTTTCCAGCTGCCGCAGGGACAGGTCGATGACTTGATCCTGGCCGGTCGCGAGACGTTGCGTGCCAGCTCCGTGTTCAGGGCTTTCGCTTCGGGGATATAGCCGGCCTCCTAACGGAATGCGACAAGCGGTTCTTACCCGTTCATGCGTTCCGGGATTGGATGTTACGCAGCGCGATCGAGATTAAGCGGGTGGCGATAGATTGCATCGCGAATATCGACTTTGCGTGGCAGCAGACCAAACCTGAAGAAAAGATCGGCTGCCTTCTGCTGCTCGGTGATGAACCTGTCGTCGACCTGATGGATGCCCCATGGGCGCTGTGCGATGTGCTTTTCCCATTCGGCGGCGTCGAGCGGCCCCCCGGCGACGCGTGCGAGGATCGCTGCAGCGTCTGCCGGATGCTGCGCAATCCAGCGATCCGTTTCGTGCAAGGCGCTCGCTGTGTCCGCAATAATGTTCGGATTATCATCGGCGAAATCGCGGCGTGCGAAAAACACCGACGGGTTGGTGACGAGATCGCCGGTGTTGGCGATGGCCCGGATCTCATCCGCGCCGCCACGAAGTCCTCCGCCTGAAACCCACGCATCGATGTCGCCAGCCAACAATGCCTGACGTGACTCCGGCTCGGTAAGATCGAGCGGCACAATATCGTTCCAGGTCAGGCCGGCACGGTCGAGCGCTGTTGCTAGCAGGGCCTGCAGCCACGAGCCGACACCGAGCGAGATCGTCTTGCCGGCGAGATCGGCAACCGTTTTCAACGGACTGTCCTTGCGAACATAGATGCCGCCGACTGCGCGCGCTTCTGATGCGGCGAAAGTAACGATCGGCACGCCTTTGGCCTGCGCGGCGATAGGCGGTGTCAGGCCGGTGCCGCCGATCTGGATCAGATTGGCGCCGACATATTCGACAGTGCGTGCGCCTGCCGCGATCTTCACCCATTCAACGCTTCCACCGCGCGCCGAGATCCGTTTTTCGAGCGACCCGTTCTGGCTGAGCACAAGAAGAGACGGATTGTTGGCGTGGACGCCAATGCGAAGAACAAATGTCATTACATCTCTCCTGATAGCAGCGTGTTCATTTCAAACTACACTTCGACGCTCTTTTTCGGTCGTTCATCCATCGATGATGGTCTATCGAAGTTTCGCAACGCGCTCGATTTACTTACAGGAGATGCCGATGACTGTAACGACGGAACGTCTGGCAACGCGTGAGTTTGAAAAATCATCCTCCGTCAATGAGCTCTGGTACACGCGTTGTCCTGTGCCGACGGCGTCCGGCATAGCGCTTGATCTAGGGCTGCTGCGCGATGAATTCGCGACGTCCGGAATCGTACTTCGATCGATCCGCGATTCCGAAGATCCGCGCGTCAACATTTCGCATTTCGATCATTCGCTGCCCGGCCTGTTTCGCGAAGGCGGCAACATTCCCGCGATCTGGGCGCGGTCCGAAGGACGCGACACGGTAACCGTGGCGCTGACGTGGATAGATGAATACCAGGCCATCGTCGTTCGCGCGGATTCGGACATTCATTCTCTGGCCGACCTTCGCGGCAGAAGGATCGGTCTGCCGCGGCAAGACGGCCAACGCGTCGATTTCGCGCGCGCCATGTCGCTACGCGGCATCGAGACCGGTCTCGGGATTGCCGGGCTGCACCTCCCGGACAGCGAACTCGTCGATATCACCAGCGATCAGCCGACATTCGCCGTGGCGGCTGGCGTCGCCAATGGCCGCTTTCACGAGCTCGAAGCCGCGGCGCTCGCGCGCGGTGAGGTCGATGCCATTTATGTGAAGGGCGCGCCGGGGCTCGGAACCGTGGGGACGCATGGACTGCGGTCGCTGATCAACCTGGCGGAGCAGGACGATCCGTTGCTGCGCGTCAACAACGGCAATCCGCGGCCGGTGACGGTCGATCGGCGCACTGCGCTCGAGCGCCCGGATCTGGTGGCACGCTATCTCGCAGTGCTGTTGCGGGCGTCGCACTGGGCACAGGGGCATCCGGCCGAGGTGTTCGACATCATCGGCAAGGAGGTCGGGCGCTCGGCCGACGAGGCGCGCGCGGCCTATGGATCGGCCGCGCCGCGAAGTTTCGGGCTCGATCTCTCGGATGTGAGGAAACGGGGCTTGGCAAGCCAGAAGGATTTCCTGCTGCGCCACGGCTTCATCGTCAGGGATTTCGACGTGGCCGGCTGGATCAACCCGGAGCCGCTCGCGCTCGCGCATGAGCTGCTCAAGTAAGGCTGGGAGGTTACGATGGAGATCTATTGGTACCTGATCCCGCAAGATGGCCCGTATCCCTGGAACGCCAAGGGCCGGCGCCCGGTCGATCATGACTATCTCGCGCAGATCGCACGCGCGGTCGATCAGCTCGGCTATACGGGCGCGCTGCTGGCGACCGGTGGCGGCGAGCATGATGCCTGGGTTCTGGGCGCGTCGCTGATCCCGCTCACCAAGCGCATGAAGTTCATCATTGCCGTGCATCCGGGCATCGTCGCGCCGCTGATGCTGGCGCAGAAGGCGGCGACCTTCGACCAGTTTTCGGACGGCCGACTGATCCTCAACATGGTCACCGGCGAGCAGCACCAGATGCCGCCTTACGGCATCGAGCTCGCTCATGACGAACGCTACGCGCTCACCGACGAATACTGGGGCCTGTATCGCCGGCTGATGACGGGCGAGGTGGTCGATTTCCAGGGCAAGTACCTTAACCTGCGCAACGCCCAACTCAAATTGCCTGCGGTGCAGAAGCCGTATCCGCCACTGTTCTTCGGCGGTTCGTCGGAGCCCGCGCTGTCCGTCGCGGCGCGCCATGCCGACACCTACCTGACATGGGGCGAGCCGCCGCCCCAGGCTGCGGAGAAGATCAAGGTGGTGCGCGATCGTGCCAGGGCGCTCGGTCGCAACGTAAAATTCGGCATCAGGATCAATCTGATCGTCCGTGAGACGAAGCAGGAAGCGTGGGATGCCGCGCAGTGGCTGCTCGATCGCATGGACGACACTGCGGTGCAGGGCGCCCAGGCGCGCAATGCCGCCTCCGACTCCGTCGGCCAGCGCCGGATGCGAGAGATTGTCAGCACGCAGAAGCCCAAACACGCGCAGGAGCTGGAGATCTATCCGGATATCTGGGCCGGATTCGGACTGGTGCGGAACGGGCCGGGCACCGCCATCGTCGGAGATCCGGAAACGGTCGCGGCGCGCATCCTGGAATATCGCGATGTCGGTTTCGACACCTTCATCGTCTCTGGCCAGCCTCTGCTCGAGGAAACCTACCGCGTGGCGGACCTGCTGCTGCCACTGCTTCCGTTCGATCGTGGTGACCGGCGACAAACGGCACATCCGATCGGTCCTTTCTTCAACGCTGCACGAGGTTGACGATGTTGCGCTCTACTTTCCTGCGGGCGGCTGTCGCCGCGTTTCTGATCGGGCTTGCCTCCACGTCAGCGAGCGTGGCCGCAACTCCGGCGACTCCGGTGACAGTCCGGCTCGGCTTCCTGCGCGGACCTGAACCGCTGTCGATCAGCCGCCTGCGCGGCACGCTGGAGAAGCGTCTGGCGGCCAGGAACGTCAAGGTTGCCTGGGTCGGGCCGTTCATCGCCTATGCGCCGGCGGCGGAAGCCTTGAATGCCAATGCGATCGACATCACGATCGGAAGTTCAAGCGCGGCAATCTCGTCGCTGGTCGGCACCGCACCGATTTCGCTCTTTGCCTATCAGTGGGATGCCGGGGATTCCTCGGGCATCGTGGTCAGGAACGGGTCGGACATCAAGACCGTCGCGGATCTCGCCGGCCGCTCGGTGGCGGTCAATCGCGGCGGCACCGGCGACTATCAACTGACCAAGGCCTTGGAAAAGGCAGGTGTGCCGTCCTCGGGGGTCAAGCGCGCTTTCCTCAGTCCGGTGGATTCCGCTGCCGCCTTTGCCAACGGCCATGTGGACGCATGGTCAGCCTGGAGCATCTTCTTCCCCACCGCGCTGGTCGACGGGGATGCCCGCGTGATTGCGCAGGCGAGCGATTTCGGTTCGCAGAATGCCGTTGTCTATGTCGTGCGGACGCCGTTTGCCGCGGAGCATCCGGATATTCTGAAGGATGTCCTGGAGGATCTCAGGGAGTCGGCGCGGTGGGCTCAGCAGAATCGCGAGGAAGCCGCACGCCTGTGGGTGCAGGAGCTGAAGCTCAGCCCCGTGGTCGCCACCCGGGTGGCAAATTACCGGAACGACGAACCCGTTCCGGTCGGCGAGAAGGAACTGGTGACACTGGAGGGCCTGAATGACTGGCTGGTGGGCAGCAAGCTGCTGCCGAAGCCTGCGGCGATCAAGGATCACGTCATCGCCGTGGGCCGCTGACGCTTGCAAGACCGGTCCGGGCCGCAGCAATGCTGCGGGAACGCGCGAGGAGGGGTTTTCCCGCGCCTCGTGTCGCGGTAGAAACCGCTCCATGAACGCACCTGTCAAACCTTCCAAGCTCATCAAGGGCGCCACCGGCGACTGGGAAATGGTCATCGGCCTGGAGATCCACGCCCAGGTCAATTCTCACGCCAAGCTGTTCTCCGGCTCGTCCACGGAGTTCGGAGGTGCGCCGAACAGCCATGTCTCGCTGGTCGATGCGGCGATGCCGGGCATGCTGCCGGTCATCAACGAGGAATGCGTGAAGCAGGCGGTCCGCACCGGGCTGGGCCTGAAAGCGCAGATCAACCGGCGTTCGACCTTCGACCGCAAGAATTACTTCTATCCGGACCTGCCGCAGGGCTATCAGATCAGCCAGTACAAGTCGCCGATCGTCGGCGAGGGCGAGGTCACGATCGAGCTTGCGGACGGCGAGACCGCGATCGTGGGCATCGAGCGCCTGCATCTCGAACAGGACGCCGGCAAGCTGGTGCACGACCAGAGCCCGACCAACACCTTCGTCGATCTCAATCGCTCCGGCGTCGCGCTGATGGAGATCGTCTCCAAGCCTGACATGCGCTCAAGCGAACAGGCGCAGGCCTATGTGTCGAAGCTCCGCACCATCCTGCGCTATCTCGGCACCTGCGACGGCGACATGGAGAAGGGCAACCTGCGCGCCGATTGCAACGTCTCGGTCCGCAAGCCGGGCGATCCCCTGGGAACCCGCTGCGAGATCAAGAACGTCAACTCGATCCGCTTCATCGGCCAGGCCATCGATTTCGAGGCCCGGCGCCAGATCGGTATCCTCGAGGATGGTGGAGTGATCGATCAGGAGACGCGGCTCTACGACCCCAACAAGGGCGAGACCCGGTCGATGCGCTCCAAGGAGGAGGCGCATGACTACCGCTATTTCCCGGATCCCGACCTGCTGCCGCTGGAATTCAGCGAGGACTATGTCGCTGCGCTGAGAGCCGAGCTGCCGGAACTGCCGGACGAGAAGAAGGCGCGGTTCATCAGCGCGTTCGGCCTGTCGGCCTATGACGCCGCCGTGCTGGTGGCCGAGCGCGAGAGTGCTGAGTTCTTCGAGACGACGCTCGCCGGGCTCGCCGACAAAGCACGCGACGGCAAGCTCGCCGCCAACTGGGTGATCAATGAACTGTTCGGGCGCCTCAACAAGGAAGGCCAGGACATCGCGTCGTCGCCGGTATCGGCGGTGCAGATGGCCGCCATCGTCGACCTGATCGGCTCAGGCGTGATCTCCGGCAAGATCGCCAAGGACCTGTTCGAGATCGTCTGGACGGAGGGTGGTGACCCGCGCGCGCTCGTCGAGGAACGCGGCATGAAGCAGGTGACGGACACCGGCGCGATCGAGAAGGTGGTCGATGACATCATCGCCGCCAATCCCGACAAGGTCGCACAGGCGCAGGCCAAGCCGGCGCTGATGGGCTGGTTCGTCGGCCAGGTGATGAAATCATCTGGCGGCAAAGCCAATCCGCAGGTCGTCAACGACCTCCTCAAGAGCAAACTCGGGATCTGACAATTACCCTTTCGATGACCGCGGCGCCGCCTTGAGCGGCGCCGTTTTCGTTTCAGCGGACCGCGTTGGCGCGTCGTAACGTAGGCGATGAACGGTCGCGCGCGCGGAATTAGATCGCGAATCGGCATGCCGTCAGTCGACAGAAAGTGCGGTTGTGGCCAGCACCGATAAGTCGCGAACGCGTTTTCCCGAAAAATATTTTCATTGCCAAAAATACCGACTCAGAGTCCGCAGCACCTGTTTTCAGTGCCCCGACTCACGTCTGGGAGCGGCAAAAGTTTGTGTAGTTGTTTGGTAGTACGAATCGCGGGCGCTCGGAAAAAATAAGCACTTTCTGCAATCTTGACATTTATGGACGCAGCGTTTCCGGGCGTTTCTCGCACCGCCCCGCATGCCGGATTTCAAGTTGTGACTGAGCCCGTGGGGGAAGTGGCGCGTTGCGCTCATCAACACTTCCTTAAGCGAGAGACTGTTCTTTTGAAATCGTTGGTGTATTCGGGATGAAGTGCATTTCGATTCCCGAGTGCACGCAGCGATCAAGTCATCTCTTTATGGAGGGCAACATGGCCAAGAAAGCTACGAAGAAGGCAGTCAAGAAGACCGTCAAGAAGGCAGCGAAGAGCGCTGTGAAGAAGACCGCGAAGAAGACCAAGAAGGTCGCCAAGAAGAAGTAACTTCTTCTGCCACGATCGACGCCGGTGGCAACGCCGGCGACGTCACGAGGGCCACGACGACAATTTGCTTCTCGAAGCGGATATTGATCGCAGCTCTGGTCGACGAAAGAGGGTGTCGGCGAGACATCAGGTCAAACGGCTGGACCGTCACTTCGAGGCAGAGCTTGCTCTCGCCGCGAGCCGGTCCGGCAAAGAAGCCGGTCATTCCGTGATTGGCGTTCTTTATTCGGTGCGGATCATTGGTCCGCAGTTTCATCGGTGGCTCCGGCCACATGAGATATGATCCTGACGTGTTGCCGACGCCCTCGTTTTTGCCGGTGCGGTTCATCCCCGGCGCTTTGAATGTCCCGATCCCGAATAGCTTTTGATCTGCTCGCTGTGACGTATCTCGCATTGGCGTCGTCGCATGCGTGGAGCAGGCCCTTTTAATATCCCTGGTCGCCGACGCTGCCGAGATGGTTACGGCATCCCCAAACAGCAGGGTAAACCGAATTCCGCGAAAATGCAGAAAACCCGCATAAATGCTGGGTTTTTGGCGGCGTATGAGCCGGTTTCGGCTTCGGCTCTTCAGATTTCGTTCATCCCGATACTTAAACTGCTCTTCAAATTTGATCGGTCATATTGATCCCAACAAGCCGGCAAACGGCGGTTGGGATTGCATCAAATAACGGACAGGGGCCGCGCTCGGTTGGGGGCGGCAAAACTAAAAAAAGGAATGACCGATGTTTCAGGGGCAGATCGATTTTGAAGCTGCGATGCCGATCGCAGAGACCGCCATCCAGGACGTGCTGTTCGAGCGCGGTCTGTATTGGGCGTCGGGCCGTTCGGGGATCGTTGATCTCGTCGCCGCGCACAAGTGGTTCAACCTCGCTGCCCTCAAGGGCCGGGTCGATGCCATCCCGATGCGCCGCGAAGTCGCCGAGATGATGTCGGATGTCGAGATCGCCGCCGCGCAGCGCGATGCCCGCGCCTGGCTGTCGACGGTTCACTGATCCGACTACGTGTTTTCGCGGTGGTTCGGCAGGCGCGATGCTCGCCGGGGCAGTGTGATGAGCCGCTACCTCTTGACGATGGTGAAGATGCCGTCGGTCTCCGGCTCCGCCACATAGCGGTTGTTCGGCGTCGAGAACCGGATGCGCAGTTTGCGGGTCGCGTCGGCAAAGCCGATCGTCCATCCCTCATAAAGCCGCCACGCCGCGATCTCGTCCATGACGGGGAAAGTCCTGGCGCAGTCCTTGGCCACGTCGATCTGTGAACCGCCGATGGTGCTTTCGCTCTTCAAAATGACGCGGCAGCGTTTCCTGCCCTTGACGTCCTGGAGCTCCCAGGCTCCGTAAATATCCTTGAGCATCGCCGGATCGACCTCCTTGAGATCCATCAGCTTGAGGGTTTGCCCCGATGCGGCAGATGAGATCGCCATCGCGACGGCCATCACGGCAGCCCATTTCATATCGCGCACTCCCTCGCATACGTTCAAATGTACCGTAGCCACGTCACGGCCTTGTTACGAGCGTCGCGATTGTAACCGGCATGTGCGCCCCAATGTCTGTCTCGTCGCTTGCAACGAGGCCGAGAGGCCGCGCAACAAAAAGGACAATGCCATGTCGACGAAGAAACTCACGCTCCCATCGATCATCCGCGCCAGCGGCCTTGCGAGTCTGGTGGTTATTGCCGTTGGCGCAGCCCAGCCTGCAGTTGCTGCATCGGCGCCCGCATATCCGCAATCGATCAGCGCGCCCGCTGCTGTCACATCCACCGATATCAGTGCGGCACGCAAGAACCGGCAGGTGAGGCGCACATCTCCGCGTGATGCCTTTGGCAGCTATGTTGGCGGGGCAGGCGGGGTATCGCAGTCCTATCCCGGCTACGGCTATGGCGTTGGAGACAATTCGCGGAACCAGACTTGGTAGATCCGTTATCCAAGTGTGACGACTCGGCGGCGACCGGGAGCGTCGTCCCGGGAGGGCGTGCACGTGACAGCACCGCTGTAAATTCTCGTTCTCAGCGGCTGTTGCAAGCCATCCGACGATGCAGCAACGTGTGTTTGCGAGAAGCAAGCGCGAGCGAACCGGGCGCAGTCCTTTATGACGCAAAGCGAAGGATGCGCTCGGCCATTCTCACATTGGCGAGATCGAGCATCCGGCCGTCCAGTGTCACGGCGCCATGCCCGTCCCGTTCGGCGGCACGCATCGCTTCGATGACACGTTTCGCCGAAGTGATGTCGCTGGCTGACGGGACGAATGCGGACCGCGTCGGCTCGATCTGGTCGGGATGGATCACCTGCTTGCCGTCATAGCCCATGCTTGCCGCCTTAACCGCGGAGCCGAGCGTGCCTTGGTTGTCCCGGAATGTGCCAAAGGGCCCGTCGATCGCCCTCAGCTGGAAGGCGCGCGCCGCGATCAGGATCCGCATCATCGGATAGGCGAACAGATCGAGCGCTGTTTCCCGGTGCTCCTCCGCTGCGGAGGCGACGTGCCTGTAGTCGCGGGGGGACAATCCGATCTCGTCGCTGCGCGCGCCGATCGAGGCGCTGAAATCGCCGACACCGAAATGCAGCGCGGCGACCGTCGCATGCGCAGCGGCGAGGGCATCGACATTGACCACGCCGAGCGCGGTTTCGATCAGGAGCTCAAGCTCCAGCGGATGGTTTCGGTCGCCGCGATGCTGCGACAGCCGCTGGCCGATGCCGATCACATCGGCCACGCGTTCCGCTTTCGGCAGCAAGACGGCGTCCAGCCTTGCGAGGCCGGACAGTTTTTCGACTTCCTCCGCGATGGACGGGCTGTCGATCGCATTGATGCGAACCGTGACGGTCTTCTGCCCCCAGTCCAGCCGCGTGATGGCATCGATCGCCGTCCGCAAGGCGACGTTCTTTTCGCCGACGGGGACAGCGTCTTCGAGATCGAGAAACACGGCGTCCGCCGCAGATCCCGCGGCGCGCTCGACCATGCGTTCGCGATGCGCCGGTACGGCAAGATAGGTCCGCGTCAGTCGAGGGGCGCTCATAAGCGGGCTCGTTCTCGGAGTTCAGAGAGGATCGCGTCGGTGTGCTGCCCGACCGCGGGGACCGGACCCATCTGCGGCGTCAGGCCGGGGATCGTGATGGCCGGGAGATAGCTGGTGACAGCACCGTTCGGCGTTTCAACATCGACGACGCGATGGCGGCTGTGCAGTTGCGGGTGATCGAGAAATTCCTCGACGCTGTTGAGGCGCGCATTGGCGATCGAGGCCAGCTCTAACTGGGCCAGCAATTGGTCGCTGGTGGTGCCGGCAATGCGGCTTTCGATCAGACGTTCGAGCTCGTCGCGGTTGGTCATACGATCCGGATTAGTCACGAATCGCGGATCGATGGCGAGATCGGCGTCATCCAGGACGTTCGTGCAGAGCGAAAGCCATTCGCGTTCGTTCTGGATTCCGAAAAACACCGTCTTGCCGTCGCCGGCGCGAAACGGACCGTAGGGCGCGATCGTGGCGTGGCGCATGCCGGTCCGTTTCAGCGGCTTTCCGGCGCCCGCTGTATAGAGCGAGGGATAGCTCATCCATTCGGTCATCGCATCGAACAGCGACACCTCGAAGGCGGTGCCGCGCCCGGTGCGTTCGCGCGCATAGAGCGCCATCAGAACGCCGTTCAGCACATACATGCCGGTGGCGATATCTGCGATGGCGATGGCGCCCTTGGCGGGATGGTCTTCCGAACCGTTGATCGAGAGCAGGCCGGTCTCACATTGCACCAGCAGGTCATAGGCCTTTTTGTGGCTATACGGCCCGCCCGATCCGTAGCCGGAGATGTCGCAGGCGATCAGGCGGGGAAAGCGCTCAACCAGAGCCTTCGCATCCAGCCCGAGCCGCTGCGCCGCTCCCGGCGCCAGGTTCTGCAGAAAGACGTCGGCGCCGGCGAGCAGGCTTTCCAGCGCGTCGCGGTCCTGCGGCTGCTTAATGTCGAGCGCCAGGCTTTCCTTCGACCGGTTGGTCCAGACGAACTGGCTCGACATGCCGTTCAGGACGAAGTCGTAATCCCTGCAGAAATCGCCGCGTCCCGGCCGCTCGATCTTGATAACGCGGGCGCCCCAATCCGCGAGATGTCGGCTGGCCAAGGGCGCAGCAATCGCCTGTTCGAGCGATACCACGGTGACGCCCGACAGTGGCAAAGCGCGCTTTTCTTGGTCCATCTGCTGTCCCGACAGTTTTGCTCCGCGCACTCTTTAGCCGCGTCGGTGCACGCAGGGGGCATACTGGTTTGCCATCGCAGGTATAGGCTGAACCAATAGCGCGTCAGTCATTGCCCTTGTCCCAGATCGCCGCATGTTCGCGCGCCAGCGTGCGGATGGTCTCCTCCGCGGCCAGTGCGGCCGCGGTCTGCGGAATGCCGGTGGGCAGGCAGAGGCCCACGGTGCGATTGATGGCGGGGTTCACCAGCCGTCTCGACAGGATGGGTGTTTCTGCGACCCGGGCGACCCCGGAGGAGTTGATCGTCGCGGCGGTGCCGTTGCGCACGAGTTTCATCATAACCGGCAGGGAGTCGATGTCGGACATCACATTCAGCGGCACGCCGGCTTCCGAGAAAGCTTGCTCGACCAGCAGGCGCAGCCCGTTGGTTCTGTCCGGAAGGACCATCGGGACATCGGCCAGGGATGCGAGATCGCAGGTTGTCGCTTCGGGATCGCCTATACCGGGGGCGCCGAACACAGACAGTTGCTCGGTAAACAGCGGCCTGACGGTCATGCCCGGCGCGTCGGAGCCGCGAAACAGGATGGCCATGTCAAGGCGGCCATTGGCCAGCAACTCGTTGAGATAGCCGCTGAAGCTCTCGAAGAGCTGGAGCTTCACGCCGGGATGGTCGTGCCGCAGGCGCTCCACCAGCGGCACGGCGAGCACTGAAGCGATGCTGGTGGGAAGGCCGACGGCCACGGGTCCGACGGCGCCGCTGCCCTCGTCAGCAATGTCGGCCGTGAGCTCCTGCATCTGCCGCAATACGATGCGGGCGTGACGATACAGTTTGGCGCCCGCATCGGTTGGCTTCACGCCCGTCGCGCTACGCAGCAGAAGCGGCACGCCCAGGTCGTGCTCCATCGCGGCGATCTGCTGGCTCAGCGAGGGCTGCGACACCGCGAGCAGCACCGCGGCCTTCGACAGGCTGCCCATGTCGACCACGTTGACGAAGTAGCGAAGCTGTCTCAGTTCCAAGGCATCGATCCAGTGAAGATGCGGGCAAGCTCGTTTCCTTACACCGAACCGAACTTCGCTGGCCATTGCCAGCGATGGCGATGCGGCCGGTGCCTGATCTTATACCCCTCAGAGCAACAGCCTATGGGACGGAGCCCCGGCGAGTATGCCAGAAGGACGACAAAGGCGCGCCAAGCGCCCATCGACAAATATCAAGGGGAGGCTCCACGTGCGCCGTCTGTTTATTGCACTGCTCTGGATCGCAGCTTCGCTTACGTCTGCACGGGCGGACAGCTATCCGGACCGCCCAATCACGCTAGTCGTGCCCTATGCGGCCGGTGGCACCACGGACGTGCTGGCTCGCATTCTCGCCAAGGCGCTCGGCGCCGAACTCAAACAGACGGTGATCGTCGAGAATGTCGGTGGCGCCGGCGGCACGATCGGCACCCAGCGTGTGGTTCGGGCTAAACCCGACGGCTACACGCTCAATTTCGGCAATATGGGCTCGATGGCGGCGATCGTGCCACTGTACCCGAATTTGGGCTTCGATCCGCGCAAGGACCTGACCGGCATTGGCGTGTTCGCGAATGTCCCGATGATGCTTTCGGTTAGCAAAAAGAGCGGCATCGAGAATCTGAGCCAACTGGTCGAGCGCCTCAAGGTGCCGAACAACCGCATCACCTTCGGGCAATCCGGGGCGGGCTCAACCGCGCAGCTCGCCGCAGCGATGTTACTCTATCTGACGCAGACCAACGCGATGCTAGTGCCCTATCGTGGTTCGGGGCCTGCCATCCAGGATTTGATCGCTGGCAATATCGATGCGGTGATCGACCAAACTGTCACTATGATTCCGGCGCATCAGAACGGGTTGGTGCGGGCCATCGGCGTCACCGGGCCGCAGCGACTGGTGCAGGCGCCCGACGTGCCGACCTTCGTCGAAAGCAATCTGCCGAAATTCGATCTGCAAGTGTGGAATGCGCTGGCGGCCCCTGCCGGCACGCCGCCCGAAGTGATCGCCAGATTGGAAGCGGCGCTCGCCAAGTCGCTCGAGAATGAAGACGTCAAGGCGCGCTTCGCCGAACTGGCGGCGCAGGCGCCATCTGCGCAAGGCCGCACGGCCCTGCAGCAACTCATCAATTCGGAGGTCGACCGCTGGTCGATCATCGTGAAGGAAGCAAAGCTCGAACCCTGACACGCGCGAGATGACTTTATCTCTCGCGAGATCGCAGCGCGGCTAGGCGGGATCGATGACTATCTCGAGGTTAAGTGTCTTTGCATGGGCGGGATCTGATTGGCGCTGTTGAGCCCAGATGCTCGCCCGTGAGCAACTTAACGTCACGCTTAGGCATTAAGTTATTTTGAGTTGGACAGGCTGCTTGTGGCGCAGAGCGGACGTCTATTGGTCCCGCCAATACCGCCAAGGCGGCGGATCGGGTAGTTTCGTTTTGAGGAAGTCCAAGAAGACCCTGACACGGTTACTTACCAGTCGGCGGCTCTGATACACCGCATAGATGGGATGTTCCTCCGGGCACTGATGTTCCGGAAAGAGCTCGACCAAGCGGCCTTGGGCGAGATCGTCGGCGATTTGGACTTCGACCAATCGCACGATGCCGAGGCCAGCGCGCGCGAACTCGATAAGGATCGAAGCCTGGTTCGAGCGTACACGGCTCTTGACGGCGAGCGGTGTGGACAAGCCATCGGCACCGCGAACGGTCCATGTGCTGGCGGCAATGGACGAATGAAAATTGAGACAGGCGTGGTCCGTCAACTCGTCGGGATGTGAAGGCGTGCCATGCTCGGCCAGATAGCTCGGCGACGCACAAATGATCCATCGCGTGCTCGTAAATCGCGTGGCCACGAGCGAGGAGTCATGGAGGTGGCCAACATGAATCGCAACGTCCGTTCCCTCGTCGAGTAGCGGCCCGGGATCGATCCGCAGCTGAAGTTCGACCTGAAGGTTGGGATGCTGCCGGCAGAACTCCGGGAGCTTCTTGGCGAGGATGACCTGCCCGAAGATCGGCATTGAGCGAATGCGCAGGGTTTCGCGACCGAGCTTGCCGCTGAAGATCGTCGCGTCAGCGGCCTCGACGGCTTCGATGGCTGCAAGCGCCGCCCGATAGAAGACCTCTCCCTCCGGAGTCATGACGATGTTGCGGTGCGCACGGCGGAATAACAGCGCGCCCAACCGTTCTTCCATCCGCGTAATCAGCTTGCTGACTGCGGACGGCGTGATGGCAAGGTTTCGGGCCGCTGCAGAGAAGCTGCCGTCTTCCGCGGCCCTGACGAAAACCTGCATCTCTGTGTAGCGGTTCACGTTTTTCTCTTGTGACGGAAATTCACATCAGGTTTGAACGATAGAGTATGGAAAGCCATCCGGCAAATCTCTAGCCTTCGAGGCAATAGCGCGGCCATGCGAAGCCGCTCATGAACGAACGGGGAGACGGCCGTTGGCGAGCAACGAGCGCGCTGCTTTTGCAGTGAACGAACAATCGAGCCATGCCTGTGACGCGATCATTATCGGCGCCGGATTTTCAGGCCTCTACCAGTTGCACAAATTACGGGACGAACTCGGCCTCGACGTTGTCGTACTCGAAAAAGGCGATGGCATCGGCGGTACCTGGTTCTGGAACCGCTATCCGGGCGCCCGCTGCGATTCCGAGAGCTATTACTACTGCTACTCCTTCAACAAGGAGATCGAGCAGGAATGGAGCTGGAGCGAGCGTTATCCCGAACATCCGGAGATCCGAAAGTATCTGAATTTCGTCGCCGACAAGCTCGATCTCAAGCCCGATATCCGACTGAACACTGAAGTCACCTCGGCCGCGTTCGATGACGATGCCAATCTGTGGACGGTACAGACGAAGAACGGACAATCCTTTGCCGCTCCATTCCTGATCACGGCAGTGGGCTGTCTCTCGACCGCCAATGTGCCTGATATCAAGGGCCTCGCGAGCTTCAAGGGCCAATGGTACCATACCGGCCTGTGGCCGCATGAGGGCGTCGATTTGAGCGGCAAGCGTGTGGGCCAGATCGGAACCGGATCGACCGGGATTCAGACCGCACCTGTCATTGCCGAGCAGGCAAAACATCTCACGGTTTTCCAGCGTACGGCAAATTACAGCATTCCGGCGCGCAACGGCCCGGTGACGGCGGACGACATCAAGCATACAAGGGACAATTACGACGAGATCTGGCGGCTGGCACGCGCCGGTACCAACGGACATCCGTTCACGATCTCGACGCGTTCCGCGCTGTCGGTGTCCGATGCGGAGCGGCAGGAGATCTATGAAAAGGCGTGGGAGCGCGGCGGATTGCGCTTCCGTGCATCGTTTTCCGATGTCCTGCAGAACGTCGAGGCAAACCTCACGGCTTCGGACTTCCTCCGCGACAAGATCAAGACCGTCGTCAAGAATCCGGCGGTCGCAGAGATGCTGACGCCACGCGATCATGGCTTTGCGACCAAGCGTCCGCCGATCGACAGCGGCTATTTCGAAACATTCAACCGGGACAATGTGCTGCTGGTCGATCTCAAGGCAGAACCGATCGTCGAGGTGAGGGCGAACGGCATCCGCACGACGAAGCAGGACTACGCGCTCGACATCATCGTGTTCGCGACAGGCTTCGACGCACTGACGGGACCACTCGTCAATCTGAACATCAGCGGCAGCCAGGGTATCAAGCTGAAGGATGCCTGGGCGGCCGGCCCGCGCACTTACCTTGGCCTGCAGTCGCCGAAATTCCCGAATCTGTTCACCATCACCGGTCCTGGCAGCCCGTCGGTGTTGTGCAATATGCCGATTGCCATCGAGCAGCATGTAGACTGGATCACCAATTGCATCCGAGACATGCGCGCGAACGGCCAAAAGCGGATCGAGGCCAATACCGACTCGACCGAAAAGTGGGTCGCGCATGTCAACGAAGCCGCGGATGCGACGCTGCTGCCCATGGCAAGCTCGTCCTGGTATCTTGGCGCCAATGTACCGGGCAAGCCGCGTGTCTTCATGCCCTATGCCGGTGGATTGGCGCGCTACACCTCGATCTGTGACGACGTTGCGCAAAGCGGTTATCGCGGCTTCGCGCTGAGCTAGCTGCCCATGCCGAGGCCGACGGAGCGAAAGCCGCGGGCAAGAGGAGTCGGCGCCGCAGCATTGGTCCCCGACCTCGCTGCGGCGAATTTACGCGAGGCATTCGGAAAGTCCGTTGGACAGCGCGCCGTTCCTGCTGCACGATCTTTGTATTGCGCTGATCGACCAAAGGACCGAGTGAGGAGAGTAAGCCACCAAGACGACGCTGATCTGGAAATAATAAAATCTGTACCGGCAAAGCCGGACATCAAAATCAGGGAGGGTTCAATGACCAAGACGACCAAGGGCATTTCACGCCGACGCGTCCTCAAGGGCGCTGGCGCCATGGCAGGCCTTGCCGCATTCGGCGCGCCGCATATCGCCGGTGCACAGGCGAAAGTCATCAAGATCGGCCTGCCGACGATCCTGTCGGGACGCGTTGCAATCCTCGGCACGTCTAGTCGGTTTGCAGTCCAGCTCGCTTTCAATCAGATCAACGAAGCCGGCGGCATCAATGGCCGCAAATTCGAAGTGGTCGACCGCGACTCCAAGGGGCGTCCCGACGAAGCCGCCAAGGTCACGCGCGATCTCATCAATAATGACGGTTGCGATATCATCGTCGATGGCGAGGCGTCGTCAGGCAGCTTCGCGGTGCATGAGGTCGTGCGCGATCTCGGCATCCTTTGCCTCCATACCTGCAGCGAAACCTCGTCGCTGACGGCAGACCCCAAGCAGTTCAGCAAGAATGTGTTCAGATGCGCCCGACAGGGCATCCATGATGCCGTCGCAGGTGGTAGCTACGCAGCGAAGATTGCCAAGGAGAAGGGGCTCAAGAAGTGGGCGACCTGTTCGCCCGATTACGCCTATGGCCGCGACAACACCGCGGAATTTCTGCAATACGCCAAGGTGTTCGAGCCGTCGATCGAAGTGGTCGATCAGCTCTGGCCGAAACTGTTTGCGCCCGATTACACCGAGAGCATCACCAAGCTGATGCAGGTGAAGCCGCAGGCGGTCTATTCGGCGCTGTGGGGCGGCGATCTCGTCGCGTTTATCGAGCAGTCGAACCTGTATCGCCTGTTCCAGAACACCGCCTATTTCTCCGGTGGTCTTGGCGATCCGCCGATCCTGACGGCCATCAAGAACCTGCCGCAGGGACTCAACACGGCCTATCGGTATAACAACGGATTTCCGAGCTCACCCGAGAACACCGCCTTCTGCGATGCCTATGTCAAGGTGGCGCCGCACGAGCCGACCAACTGGGCGTGGCAGAACTACGCGGCGTCGCAATTCATTATCGAGGCGCTGCGTCGCACGAACGGCAATACCGACAGTTCTGCGCTGGCGAAGGAAATCTCCGGCATGACGGTGAAGAAGCCGTTTGGCGGTGCCGGCATCACCATGCGTGACAGCGATCATACGATCATCAATTACCCCGTCGCATGGGGCAAGACGGTCAGCAAGTCACCCTGGGTGGTCGATTACGTCGATACGGAATGGTCGAAGATCGTCGAGCTCGAGAAGGAGTGGAAGAAGGAAAAGGGTTACGCCTGAGCTGTCTGCGGGCATCGTCGCTAGATGACGTGGCCCGTCGCATGGTGACGGGCTCGGCCGCTCCGTCGCACATCCGGCCTGCCGTTCGCGTCGGCCGGAACAGGCTCGTTCAGACCATCGAAGGTCAGACCATCAAAGGACTGCGCTGTGAACCTCGAAGCCCTTGCCTCCTGCCTGTCATCGTCAGCCTGCGCCGTGACGCAGATATCGACGGCGCTCATCATCGGCATGCTGCTGTTCATGGTGGCGTCCGGCCTGTCGCTGATCTTCGGCGTGCTCGGCGTCATCAATTTCGCCCATGGCGCGTTCTATATGGCTGGTGCCTATATCGCCTTCTTCACCTATCAGGCGACATCGAGCTTTTTACTGGCATTCCTGGCCGGCGCGCTCGGGGCAGGCCTGATCGGGGTCATCTTTGAGCGGTTCATCATTAGCAAGGTGTATGGCAAGGACATCCTGATGCAGTTGCTGGTTTGCTACGCCATCATCCTGATCTTCGACGATCTGGTGAAGATCATCGCCGGCCCGGAATACAAGATGATGGGCATGCCCGACGTGTTCGCGCTTCCGCCGCTTGAATTCGCCGGCGGCTTCGTTCCGGCCTATTACGTCTTCATGATCGTCGCGAGCCTGTCGATCGGCGCGATGCTCTGGCTCGCAATCGAGAAGACCCGGATCGGCAAGATCATCCGCGCCCTCGCCATCAATCCGCAGATGGTCGGCGCACTCGGGATCAACACGACGCTGCTCTACGCGGCCGTGTTTGGCGTGGGCAGCATGCTGGCGGGTATCGCCGGCTCCCTCGCGGCGCCGACACGCACATTGACGCCGGGTATGGGTCTATCGATCCTGATCGAAAGCTTTATCGTCACCGTGATCGGCGGGATGGGATCGATCGTCGGCGCGCTGATCGCAGCGTTGCTCATCGGCTTCACGCGGGCCTTCGGAGCGATCGGCTTCCCGCTCTTCGTTGACGGGATCATGTTCGGCATGATGGCCGTCGTTCTGATCGTCAAGCCCAGCGGTCTGCTCGGCCGGGAGATCGCGCGATGATGAAAGCGGGGTTCCTGCGCGATCTGCTCTTTGCGGCTGCCGTGCTGATCGTTTTGATTGTCGCACCGTTCATCTTCGCCAAGCCATCCCTGCGCGACTTTCTCATCTATGTGATGGCCTATGGCTTGCTGGCGATGTCGCTGAACCTCCTTGTAGGGCTCACGGGGCTGGTCTCGTTCGGACACGCCGCCTTCTTCGTATCCGGCGCCTATATGTTCGGTCTGCTGATGCAGTCCGGCCGCGTGTCGATACCAATCGCGATTCTCATCACGGTGCTCGGTACGTCGGTACTTGCCCTGGTGATCGGCGCGATCTGCGTGCGCCTGAAGGAAATCTATTTCTCCTTCATCACGCTGGCGTTCCAGATGTTCATCCACTCAATCATCCTGACCTGGGTCAGCCTGACCGGCGGCGATCAGGGGTTGCGCGGCGGCATTCCGCGGCCCCCGTTCTTCGGCATCGATCTCAGCAGCGGTGTGTCGCTTTATATCTTCTCGGCTTGCATCTTCGTCGTCTGTATCCTGATCATGCGTCAGGTATGGCAGTCGCCGTTCGGCTATACGCTGCGCCTGATCCGTGACAATCCGAACCGGGCCAATTACCTCGGCGTCGATATCGTTCGCATGAAGCTCGGCGTGTTCATCCTCGCCGGTGCGATGGCCAGCGTGGCCGGCATCCTGCTGTCGCTGTTTGTCTCCGGCGCCTATCCGGAATTCGGTTTTTGGACGACGTCGGGCGAGGCCATCTTCATGATCATGCTCGGCGGCTCGCAGTTGTTCGTCGGGCCGATCATCGGCGCCATCCTGCTGCGCCTGCTCGAGCATTTCGTATCCATCTACACCGAATATCACGGCCTGGTGCTGGGCATCGTTATTCTGGCCATCGTGCTGGGTCTGCGGCAGGGCATCGCCGATTACGTCGTCGAATTTCTGCAGCGACGCAAAGAGGCCAGGGCGGCTCCCGCCAAAGAGGCGGCCTTCGTCAAGGAGAGGATCGCCTGATGCTCTCGGTGCAGAACCTCGACAAGCGCTTCGGCGGTGTTCACGCCACGCGCAACGTCTCGATCGATTTTCCCAACGGCTCGCTCACAGCGATCATCGGACCGAACGGCGCGGGCAAGACCACGTTCTTCAACCTGATCTCGGGGGCGTTCCGGCCGAACTCCGGCAAGATCATTTTCGACGGGCAGGATATCGTCGGCAAATCGAGCCTTGAGGTCGTACGTCTTGGCATGACGCGGGCTTTTCAGGTCGCCGAGATCTTTCCCAGCCTGACTGTCACCGAGGCGATCATGGCGACGGTTATCTCTCACTTGCGCAAGTCATGGACCTTCCTGCGGCGGTTTCCCGTCGCGGAAGCCAGGGCACGGACCGACGAGATCATCGAACTGCTCGGGCTCGCAGACAAGGCCGGAACGCTCTCGCGCAATCTTTCGCATGGCGACCAAAAGCTGCTCGATATCGGTCTTGCGCTTGCCATGGAGCCCAAGGTGCTGCTGCTCGACGAGCCGACGGCGGGCATGGGTCCGGATGAGCGCTGGCGCATGATCGGCAAGGTGCAACATCTGTGGCAGGTCAAGAAGATGACGGTGCTCTTCATCGAGCATGACATGGATATCGTGTTCAAGATCGCCCAGAAGATCCACGTCCTGAAATACGGCGCCGTGCTCGCGCAGGGCACGGCCGACGAGATCCGGCGCAATCAGGATGTCATCGACGCCTATCTTGGCGCCGATCATCATCTCTCCGCAGCGGTGGGAGAAGCATGATGGCCGACCCGTTCCTTCATGTCGAAGCGGCCGACGTCTATTATGGTGCCAGCCAGATCCTGTTCGGCGTCGATCTCGCGGTCGAGCAGGGGCAAACCATGGCGCTGCTCGGCCGTAACGGCGCCGGCAAGTCGACCACGTTCAAAATGATCGCCGGCCTCGCGCCGCCACGCCGCGGCAAGGTTGCGCTCGCAGGGCAGGGGCTGGCTGGTCGGCCGTCCTACAGGATCGCGCGCGCGGGGATCGGCTACGTTCCGGAGAACCGGCAGGTGTTCCCCGATCATACGGTCGATGACAATCTCATCGTCGCCGCCAAGAAGGGGCCGCGCGGCGACCATCACTGGAATCGCGAGCGCATCTATGAAGTGTTTCCGATCCTCGCCTCGATGAAGGACCGCCTGGCCGGCCGGCTATCGGGTGGCGAGCAGCAGATGCTGACCATCGCCCGTACGCTGATGGGCAATCCCGATGTGCTGCTGCTCGACGAGCCAAGTGAGGGCCTTGCCCCGATCATCGTCCAGGCCATCGGCGAACTCATCAAGACGTTGCGCGGCATGGGCGTCACTATTCTGCTGGCCGAGCAGAACATGCATTTCTGCCTGGGTATCGCGACCCATGCCACGGTGATCGACAAGGGCCAGATCGTGTATCGCGCGACCATCGACGAACTCCGGCACAACGAGGACATCAAGCAACGCTATCTTGCGGTCTAGCACCGTCGCCATCATCAAACGCGCAGCTTTGCTGCGTGCAACAAGAAACAGACAACGGGAGTGCAACGATGAAACGAGATGAAGGGCGCGGCCGCATCGCCGTGGTGACGGGCGGAGCAAGCGGAATCGGTCTGGCCACAGCCGGTATCTTGATCGAGCGCGGATGGCGCGTCGTCATTTCAGATATCAATGCGAAGGCCAATCAGGAATCTGCAGCGAAGATCGGCGCCGATTCAGTGCCGTTCGACGTGACTGATGAACACGCGACCGAAGCGGCTTTCACGGATATCGAGGTGCGGCTGGGGCCGGTCGAGGCGCTGTTCGCCAATGCCGGCGTGATCCAGTCGGGCGGCCGCGCGGAGAACCTGCCGCTCGCCGAATTCGACAAAGTGATCGCCGCAAATCTGCGCGGCGTCTACGTGTCCTGCCTCGCGGCCGGCAAGCGGATGGTCACGCGCGGCCGCGGTGGTATCGTGATCACCGGTTCGGTCACCGCGTCGCGCACTGCACCACTGCATGCCTATGCGCCCTCGAAGGCTGCGGCGGTTCATATGGCGGCGTGCCTCGCGGCCGATTGGGGCCGTTCGGGTGTGCGGGTCAATGCGGTGTCGCCGGGCTATGTGGGAACCCCACCGGTGCTCGCCAACATCGAACGTGGGACGCGAGATCCGAAACTGCTGATCGAAGGCTCCGCGCTGGGACGCATGGTCGATCCGGAAGAAATCGGACGCGGCGTCGCGTTTCTGCTGTCCGACGACGCGTCGGCGGTTACCGGGATCAATCTTCCGATTGATGCTGGGTGGCTCGCGAGTTCGCATCTGACGACCTATGGCGGCGTGCCGCCGGCGCGCTGACCGTCGTCACGTCAACCGAATTGAACACCGTACCCTGCGTGGGTTTGCAGGGGTGTGGCAACACAAGCGGGAATTATCGTCATGACGTCTTCTGAAAAATCCCCATTCGATCTCACCGGACAGCGCATTGTGATCGCGGGCGCGGCCGGCGGCATCGGCAGCGCTACGGCGAAGCTATGCGCACAGCAAGGCGCGACGCTTGTGCTGGTCGATATCGCAGGCAAGGATCGTATCCGCGAACGCGTCGGTGCCGAGGTTGCGGACCGCTCTGAAATTTACGGCCTCGACACCGGCTCGCGGGCCGACGTGACGGCGCTCGCGAGGCAGACTGGACCGGTCTATGGACTGATCGATACGGCGGCGATCGCACCGCATGACGACTGGATGGCCGAGGACTGGGAAGAGTCGCTTGATCGCGTCATTCGCGCCAATGTGAAGGGGCCGATCAATCTGACCCGCGCCTTCCTGCCCGGCATGATGGAGGCGGGCGAAGGCCGCATCGTGCTGTGCGGATCGGTCGCCGGCTGGATGGGCGGCCTGCGCACCGGGCCGCATTATGCCTTTGCCAAAGGCGGCATCCATTCCTTCGTGCGCTGGCTGGCGAGCAAGGCCGCACCGCGCAACGTCCTCGTGAACGGCATTGCGCCGGGGCCGGTAGAGACGGCGATGACCGAGGGCAAAGGCTATGACACGTCGCTCTATCCGTTGAAGCGCATGGCGAAGGCGGAAGAGATCGCCGCGACCGCGGTGTTTCTGTGTGGCGCTGGCAGTGGTTACGCCTCCGGTGCGATTTTCGATATTAACGGGGCGACCCACTTCCATTGACTGCTGCGGGCGCTGATCGCCTGCAGGACGCGGCGGATCTGCGCGCTGCGCCACCCACGATAACGCGGCCTGGCGTGTCATCGAGAAGATAGGGCGGCACGCATTGTTTTCGCCGCAATATGTATGGTGACATCCGCCGATCCGTCAGCTTGCGAGACAAAGGGATGTCACGTATTCGCTTGCAAGGTCTATGTCCGCTCATGGCGCAAAGCGGACATCAACGACAGCGGACGTCGCTGCGAATTTCTTTGACGGGTTAGCCAATCTGACGACCGCCAATCGAGCGCGGTCGCGTTCACATATTTGACTGGCTTCCTGACCACACTCTCCAACTCCAAGGTCACAGCGAGCGTCAGTCCGGAGCGAATTCTCAAGCGCTCATCTCCCGCATAGACTATCGAGCGTTTCGACTAACTCCGGCTTCTCGATTTTGCTCGGATGAAGCATTTGCCAAGCCGGTCCACCAGCGACCGATATCCACAGAGTAGGAACTTCTCTGCTATAGCCGCTGTGCCCGGTCGTCGGAATCTGACCGGTCGCTCGTTTCACCATCTCGGGCACATTAACGATGCCGGATGTTTCCGAGAGTTGCCAGCGGTTGACCGCGCGGGTGATTGCTTTGCGAAGTTCGTCTGGCGTCGCGCAGCCTCCAGTGCATCTTCCCGACGTCCAACCTTGCGCTTCTTTGATCAGTGCGGGTTGCTTTTTTGTCGGGAGTTACATTGGTTTGCACGAAGACGAATAGCGGTTTGTTGTGGCGCCGCGCCTCAGGGGGAGGCATCGCCGTGACGCTCGTTCAACACAAGCACCACGAAGTCGGCATCCCGGACGCCAGCCAGGCAGGCCACTCGGGGCGACTTTGGGGAAGCGGCAAATTGTTCGGCGCGACTGATGGAGTGATCGAGGGTCTCAGAGCGTCCTCAGCAGCGGCTGAAATCTTTGAAGCCCGAAATGTCCGAGCTCAAAAAAGTTCATGCGATCCTCAGCTCCGAACAAGGGCGGCGGGTTGTGGGTCGACATGTGGGTAGAAGTTGAAACGCCAATGAAAACAATATTGTAGGAAAAAGGATGGCGGAGCCGGAGGGATTCGAACCCTCGATACCCTTGAGAGGTATGCCGCTTTAGCAAAGCGGTGCCTTCAGCCACTCGGCCACAGCTCCATCATTGCTGCATATGCCCGACACCGTCGCGAGCCGCAAGCGCCAGATCGCAGTCTGCAGCGCATGTTCCCAAAAATCGGACGCATCCGATGTGGGTGTGCCTTTATAATCTCCAGATGCCGCGTCCGCCTGTGGTGTATTTGCTGCCGGGAAATGGGTCTCGAGGCTGTTTATCGATTGCCATCCGCCGTTCCGCGCTTGCCGGAATTTATCACTCCGGCAGATGCGAGACGATTCGGCCGAGGGAGCAGGAAAGCCAGCCAGATACATCGAATGCGAGTGTGAATGTGTTTCTGCTCGTTACGAGATGGGTCGGTGCCTTGAAATGCGGCGCTGGAAATTCTGATGTTAAAACAATTGCTTGCGAAGAATGCCCATTCACGAGTCCGTGTGATTTAAGCAACACAGCCCGGGAAACGGCCGAATGGAGGCCGCTTTGAGGCGTTCCATTGTTGCGGAGCGAGAAACCTTAGGAGATGGTCTCGGTGCGACGGAGGGGGGCATCCCGAGGTCGTCCCGTAAGGTGGTTCGTCCTGAACCTCGTCGGCACGCTTTGTGCGACGGGTTTTGAGATTCGGAGCGTTTGCGGGTTGTCAGGGATTAAGGGGACTTGTCTTCAGGGTGGCCTCCACCCCGTTGCAGAACCTTCCCTAAAGCAACTTGGAGGTTTACATGAAGACGATTAAGGGCCTTATTCTCGGCTCGACGGCAGCTCTGCTCGCCGTTGGCGGAGCTCAGGCAGCCGATCTTCCCGTCAAGGCCAAAGCGGTCGAATACGTGAAGATCTGCTCCCTCTACGGCGCGGGTTTCTACTACATCCCGGGCACCGACACCTGCATCAAGATCGGCGGCGCGATCCGTTTGGACACCTCGTTCAACGCCGCAGCTTACGACACCCCGTTCTGGCAGGGTGGCGCTGGTGGCAATAATCTTTGGACCAAGGATTATTTCATCACCCGCGAACGTATCAACCTGACCACCGATACCCGCACTGCCACCGAATACGGTGTCCTTCGTACCTACGCGAACATGCAGTTCGACTTCTCGCAGAACCGTGAATCGATCGCTGGCGGCTTCACCGAAGTCGACTACGCCTTCATCCAGTTCGCCGGCTTCACCTTCGGTAAGGCCGTCTCGCAGTTCGATCCGCAGTGGGCCCTCAACAAGCCGTACATCTCGTCGGGCTTCATGGCTGGTTCGAACAACACGACCGGTATCCCGCAGATCGCCTACACCGCTTCGTTCGGTAACGGCGTGTCGGCGACGATCTCGCTCGAAAACGCTTCGGCCTACCGCAACGCCGGCCTCTGGAATACCAATTCTTTCATCACCGGACCGGGCGCGAGCACGTTCACGGGTGCGTTCTACGGCACGACCTCGAACACGTTCCTCGGCAATGCCTACGGCGGCAACCACATTCCTGACGTCGTCGGCAACATCCGCCTCGACCAGGCTTGGGGCACGCTGCACTTCGGCGCTGCGATGCACACTGCTACCCCGGGCTTCTACGGCGCGAACGAAGCTACCGGTCACGCTGACGACAAGTACGGTTTCGCAGTCAACGGTGCGGTTGAATTCAAGAACCTGCCCACCGGCGCTGGTGACACTCTGAAGCTCGAAGCAACCTACGCAAAGGGCGCAGCGAAGTACGCGATCGCTGGCGGCACCACCGATACTTCGGGCGGCGGTCGTTTCGCGAAGGTCGACGGCAACACCATCGGCTTCGGCTACGTTCTCGATGGCGTCTACACCACCAATGGCCAGATCATCCAGAGCGAAGCCTGGTCGGTCGCCGGCTTCTACGAGCACTACTGGAACCCGGCATGGCGCACGTCGCTGTTCGGCAGCTACAGCAGCATCTCGTACGGTGACGGCAATGCTCTGATGCTCGCCGCATTCCAGGGCCTCACCACGGGTGGCCCGGGCACCAGCAGCTCGTCGGCTGCAGCATCTCGCGCTGGCACCTTCGCCGGCACCGGCAACTTCGACTTCGCCGTGGCCCAGATCGGTACCCGTACCGCCTGGACCCCTGTCAAGAACCTGACCCTGTCGGCTGAATTCACCTACAGCCGCCTCGAGCAGAACCTCAACGGCACCTACACCGTGACGAGCATGTCCGGCAAGCCGGCTGGTACGGTCCTGAACACGAGCAACCAGAACCTCTACAACGGTTCGGTTCAGATCCTGCGCTCGTTCTAATATCGACTGCCTCACGGCAATTGCTATCTGAAACAATGACCCCCGGCAGGAAACTGCCGGGGGTTTTTGCTTGCGTGATCGATCGCTGTGCCAAGGCGTAGGATGGGTTTCGCTCGACGCTTACGCGTCTGCGGTCTACCCATCCGACTTATTCGCACTGTCCTGATTGACGCTATTCGACGCTGCTGCTGGCACCGCGATGCAGGTCGGCCTCGATCTGCAGCCGTGAGCCACCGCCGAAGCGGGCGCGATAGACCTGCAGGTTCTCCATGATGCGCTGGACGTAGTTGCGCGTTTCCGAGAACGGAATCGACTCGACCCAATCGACCGGATCGACCTTGGGATCTCGCGGATCGCCGTAGCGTTCGATCCATTTGCGCACGCTGCCGCGGCCGGCGTTGTAACCGGCGAAGGTCATGATGTAGGAGCCGCGATAGTCCTCAAGGAGGCCACCGAGTTCGGCGGCGCCCAGCGTGGCGTTGTAGACCGAATCGCCCTTGAGGCGCGCAAGGTCATAGGTGCCGCCGTGCCGCTTGGTGACGTATTGCGCCGCGCTCGGCGTCACCTGCATCAGACCATAGGCTTGGGCCGGTGACACGACGGCCGGGTTGAAGGCGCTTTCCTGCCGTGCGATCGCATAGACCACGGCAGACTCGACTTCGGGACCGATCGGGCGGTAGCTCGGAATGCCCGTTGTCGGATAGGCATAGTGATCGAAGGGCAGGCCGCGATTGAGTGCCGCCTTGCCGACCAGCAATGTGCCGCGGGCATCCTTGTTCTGTTGCGCGAGCTCGGCAAGGCCGAGCACAGCTTCCGGATCGCCGTTCTCGCCGACATCGCCAAAAATGGGAATGGCGACTTCGCGCTCGTCCATGGCATAGAGCAGTTGCACCGCGCGGACGATTTCCAGTCGATCGAGCCCGCGCGCGCGGGCGGTCAACGCGCCGCTGATATCAAGCTGCTGCAGGCCAAGCTTGGCGCGCGCGAGCTGGCCGTAATAGCTGGTGGATTGCTCTGCTGCGCGCGTGTAGGCGGCCCGGGCTTCCTGGCTGCGGCCTGCGGCTTCCGCAGCACGGCCCTGCCAGTAACCGGCGCGGGCGAGGGCTGTCGGATTGACGCTGCCGACGCCGATACGTGCGAAGTGCTGAGCGGCAGTTGCGGGATCTTTCAGGAAGCGCAGCGCGATCCAGCCGGCAGTGAACTCCTGCTCGGTCTTGTAGATGTCGCGCGCCGGCAGGGCAGCATCGCGTGCCACGAGATAGGCCGAGCGATGTTCGCCGACGTCGAGTAACTTGCGCGCCGTGAGACGTCGCTCGATCCACCATTCGTCGAGATTGTGCAGGCGCTGCGGTTCGCGCGGCGCTGCAATCATCAGCCGCGCTGCTTCGCCGAATTTCTCCTCGCGGCGCAGCTGCTGAATGTGGCTGAAGATGTAGCCGGGGTCGCTATGCAGCTCGGACGGCACTGCAGCGAGCAGCGCGTTGGCGTTCGATGCCTTCTTGGTGACGCCGATGCGCGCCCGCGCGAGCGCCATCTGCGCGCCGCCGAGGCGCTTGGCAGAGCGCAGCGCGGCATCTGAATCGCTGCCATAGAGCAGCATGTCCATGCGCGCCTTGTGATCGCCGGGTGTGATCAGCGGACCGAACATGTCGATGGCCATGTTCTCGGTATCGCCCGATAACGGATCGCTGCGCCATGCATCACGGATCAGCCGCTCCGCGCCGGCGCGGTCGCCGCGCGCGAGGAGCGACTTGGCCAGAGCGAATTTGCCCTTGGCGGAAATCGGCTTCTCGCTCTCGAAATAGGACTGGATCGCGGAGTCGTCGCGCTTGTCGTCCCACAGCGCCGCTTCGATGCGGCGTCGCAGGAAGGTCTGCGATGGCCAGCTCGGATTGGCGGCGACGAAAGCGCGGTAGCGCTCGACCGAAGCGCCATTGTCATCGCTGCGCAGATAGATCCATTCGCCGAGCTTGCGCGCGACTGGATCGCCAATCGTTTGCACGACCTGCGCGGCTTCCGACCCCTTGCGCTTGCGGATCAGCTCGATGACGTTTTCAAGCGTTTCGGCATCCGCCTGTGGGGTGGATGTTGTTGCCGCCACCGCGGCGCGGGCGATCGGCTTCTTGGCAGCAGGAGGAATCGCCGCGTGCTGGCGGGTGGCGGGCTGGATTGCGGGAGCCGGGCTCGCGGCATCCGGTGCGAGCGGCTTTGCAGGCGCAGCCACGGCCGTGGGGGTCTGTGCAGCGCTACGCGCAATGGGGCGCGCCTTCGGCAATGGAACCTTGGTGGCCGCCCAGGCCTCGACGGCCAGCACCGATACTCCGACCGCCAGCGCCAGACCGGAGCTCAAGGCTGTCCGCCGCGCAGTCGTGGTGAGGAGCAGGTGCTTCACGGCGTTCCCTCGCGGCGAATCAGACAATCGCACGCATTCCCATGATGTATTTGATTGAAACGGTGACCAAATCGTCAATTTCTGTAACCGCTTGCTCCTCTCTGCCCGGCCACGGCGGCGAAATCACGGCCAAACAGCCGGTAAACCGCGCTGAAACCGCTTCGGGCGGTCTTTCGCCGCAGCCGCAGACTCGGTAAGACTTGCTGTTCAATCAATCGGTTCAAGCAGACGGCTAAAGCCGCATCGCGTTCGGAGCAGACCATGGCAGCCACCAAGACGAATTTCCGGGGGTCTTACACCGCGCTGGTCACGCCGTTCAAAGATGGCGCGCTGGATGAGGCGGCCTTCCGTTCGCTCGTCAGCTGGCAGATGGCCGAGGGCAGCAACGGTCTCGTTCCGGTCGGCACCACGGGCGAGAGCCCGACGTTGAGCCACGAAGAGCATTACAAGGTCGTCGAATGGTGCATCGACGAAGCCAAGGGCCGCGTGCCGGTGATCGCTGGCGCCGGGTCCAACTCCACCAAGGAAGCGGTAGCTTTGGCGAAGCACGCTGAGAAGGCCGGTGCGGATGCGGTGCTGGTGGTGACGCCGTATTACAACAAGCCCACGCAAGAGGGCATGTATCAGCACTTCAAGGCGGTGAACGACGCGATCGGCATTCCGATCATCATCTACAATATTCCGCCCCGTTCGGTGGTCGATATGTCCGTGGACACCATGGCGCGCCTTTATGAGCTGAAGAACATCGCCGGCGTGAAGGATGCCACTGCCGATCTCGCGCGTGTGTCCAAGCAGCGTCACGCGATGGGACCGGATTTCATCCAGATGTCCGGCGAAGACATGACCGCGCTGGCCTATATGGCGGCGGGTGGTCATGGCTGCATTTCGGTGACGGCGAATGTTGCGCCGAAGCTGTGTGCCGAACTGATGTCGCTGGTGCTCAAGGGCGACTATGCCGGGGCGCTCAGGGTCCAGGATCGCCTGACGCCGCTGCATGACACGATCTTCAAGGAGCCGGGCCTTGCCGGCGCCAAGCACGGCCTCGCTTTGCTGGGCCGCATCAAGGAAGAGGTACGTCTGCCGCTGATGACGGTGACGCCGCCGACCGGCAAGGTGATCCGCGACGCCATGGTCTTCGCCGGCCTCATCAACTAGGCATCTGCATCAACCGGATGTTGAGTGATTTTGGCTGCGTCATCTCTCCCTATTTGTAAGCGCGTACTTGTCGTTCGTTGAAAACAAAAAGGAATTGCAGATGCTGAAGGAATTTCGCGATTTCGCGATGAAGGGCAATGTGGTCGATCTCGCGGTCGGCGTGATCATTGGCGCGGCCTTCGGTGCCATCGTCTCGTCGATGGTGGCCGACGTCATCATGCCGATCATCGGCGCGATCACCGGCGGTCTCGATTTCTCGAATTACTTCACGGGTCTCTCGAAATCCGTTACGGCAACCAATCTGGCCGACGCCAAGAAGCAGGGCGCCGTGCTGGCCTGGGGCAGCTTCCTGACCCTGACGCTGAACTTCATCATTGTCGCCTTTGTCCTGTTCTTGGTGATCCGCTTCATGAACCAGCTTAAGCGCAACGATGCCGCCAAGCCGGTTGAACCGCCGAAGCCGACCCGTGAAGAAGAACTGCTGACCGAGATCCGCGACCTGCTCAAGAAGGCCTGAGCCCAAGGCTTGGGTCGGGCATTCGGGGCACCTATATTCGGTCAGCACGCTGAAAGTATTGAACGATGGCCGAAAAGAACGAACGCCCGATCAAGGTGATCGCCGAGAACCGCAAGGCGCGGTTCAACTATGCCGTCGAGGATACAGTCGAGGCAGGCATCGCCTTGACCGGGACCGAGGTGAAGTCGATCCGTAACGGCAAGAGCACTATTGCGGAATCCTACGCCGATCCGAAGGACGGCGAGATCTGGCTGATCAACTGCAACATCCCTGAATATCTGCAAGCCAACCGCTTCAACCACGAGCCGAAGCGCCCGCGAAAGCTGCTGCTGCATCGCAAGCAGATCAACAAGCTGATGGGTGCGGTAGAACGCCAGGGCATGACCCTTGTGCCGTTGAAGATGTACTTCAACGAACGCGGCCGGGTTAAGCTGCAGCTCGCGCTGGCAAAGGGCAAGCAGCTCCACGACAAGCGTGCGAGCGAGAAGGACCGTGACTGGGGCCGCGAGAAGGGCCGTCTGTTACGCGCGCGGGGATAAGGCTGGGCGTCGCCCATTCTTTCAAACAAGAGGATGAGATGACGCAAGGCAACCTGCTCGAAGTCGACTGGAGCAAGATTCCGGCGCCGGAAGACGACGGCGCCGCCAATCATCTGACCGGCATGACCATCCCGCCGGTCAGCCTGCGCGCCACCAACGATACGGCGGTCACGCTGTCCGAGCTCACTGGTCGCACTGTGGTGTTCGGCTATCCGCGCACCGGCGAGCCCGGCAAGATTGGGCTGGTCGATGACTGGGACATGATTCCGGGCGCGCGTGGCTGCACGCCGCAGACCTGTTCCTTCCGCGATCTGTTCGCGGAGTTGAAGGCCGCTGGTGCCAAGCATGTGTTTGGCCTGTCGACGCAGAGCAACGCATATCAGACCGAAATGGCCGGGCGGCTGCATCTGCCGTTTCCGGTGTTGTCCGACGAGCAACTTGAGCTGAGCGACGCACTCAGCCTGCCGACCATGGAGGTCGCCGATCTCACGATGATCAAGCGCATGGCCATGATCATCGATGACGGCAAGATTACCCATGTGTTCTATCCGGTGTTTCCGCCGGACCGGAACGCAGGCGATGTTCTGGAATGGCTGAAGGCGAACCCGGTCTAGCCCAGGCTAGGACGAGCCTGCTTTGACGGGTGTCTCGACAACGAGCGCTTTGATCGCTTGATCGATTGTGATCGTGCCCTTGCGCGATTCCGCCTCGCGTTTGGGGAAGTCGATCCAGCCTTCGTTGAAGCCATCGAGCATCTGCATTCGCGGTGTCGGATTCGTCATGCCTTGCTCGCGAAATAGTCTGTCCCAGCCATCGCGCGCAACGATGCGAGTTTTGACGGGACCGCCGAGCGCGTTCGTGAACGCCTTGGCGATATCGTTCGGCGACACGCGGCGGGGGCCTTCGAGATCGATCACGCGATGGCCCACCCAGCTTTCGAGCAAGAGCTCTGCTGCTGTGCGGCCGACGTCTTCCGCGGAGACCATCGGGAAGGTTTTATCCAGCGGCTGGAGATAGCTCGAAATGACGCCATCCGTGCGTGCAGGTGTGACATCCCACGCCGCGTTCTCCATGAACCATGCCGCGCGCAGGAAGGTCACGGGCATCGGCAAGTCGGCGAGTGCGTGTTCCAGCAGTCCGAGCTGGTTGAGCAGGTTCGGCTGCGGCGCATCCGCTCCAATAGTTGAGAGCACAACCAGTTTCGGCGGCTGCGCCACGCGGAGTGCGGTGTGGAGTGCTTCGATCATCGCGCGGCCCTCGGTTAAACCGGGGCTCGGGTCAAATGTCGGCGGCAGCATCGCGAACGCGCCGTCGACGTTCGAGAGAGCTTTTGTCAGCGCCGAGGCATCGCGGGTGTCGGCGATGGCGATATCCGCGCCGCGTGCTGCCCACGTTCCGCTTTTGCTGAGATCTCGAACGACGACGCGGATGGATTGACCGGCGGCAAGCAGTGTGCGGGCGACAGCGCCGCCGACTTTGCCGGTGGCTCCTGTGATGGCGAACATGGTGGCTCTCCGAATGGGTGGGAATGCCGGTGTTGTCCCATTTTTCGCTATTTGACTGAAACGAGAACACGTCACATCATTGCTGACTGAATATCAGGAACGATGTTGCGATGGACGGACGACTTTTGACCGGCGTGACCGTGCTGGATGCTGTGATCGCAGGTGGAGGTTTCTCGCGGGCGGCAGAGGCGCTGGGTATGTCGGCATCCGGCGTCAGTCACGCGGTCGCGCGGCTGGAGGCCCGGCTCGGCGTAAGGTTGCTAGACCGCACGACGCGTTCGATCGCGCTCACCGATGAGGGGCGCCGGTTTTACGAGCGGGTGCGGCCGTCGCTGGAGGAGATCGAGGAGGCGGCAGTCGATGCCTCCGGCGCTTCGGCTCGGGTGCGAGGTCGGCTCCGGGTCAATATCGATCCATTCTTCTCACGCCTGGTGCTGGCCGGTCATCTCGGTGGTTTTCTCGCGACATATCCTGAATTGGCACTGGAGACGATCACCCGCGAACACGTCGGCGATCTGGTGGCGGATGGTGTTGATGTGGCTGTGCGGTTCGGAGAGCCACTCGGCGCATCTCTTATCTCGCGCAAGCTTGCGGACATTCAGGTGCTGACCGTTGCGTCACCGCGCTATCTGAAACGCCATGGCCGACCGCAGGCGCCACTGGATTTGTTGAAGCACCAATGCATCGATTTTCGCGATCCGCAGACCGGTCGCCCCTACGACTGGGAGTTTCATCGCAAGGGCAAGGTCCTTCCTGTCAGGATCTCAAGCCGGCTGGTATTGAGCGATGCGGGGACCATGCTGACGGAGTGCCTGGCGGGGACGGGGATTTGCCAGGTGCTGGTTGCCGTGAAGGATCAACTCGCGAAAGGCAGCCTGGTCAACCTGTTTCCGGATTGGGCCGACGAGACGTTTCCGCTCTACGCGCTATATCCGTCGCGGCATCATCCGCCGGCGAAGGTGCGCGCCTTCATCGATTTTGTGTCGCGAACGGTTCGCTGACTTACTGCGCCAGATCCGCCTTCACCCGCGCAAACACTGCACGGAACATCTCGGGCGTCAGTACGCGCGTGTTCGTGTTGTAGCGCGAGCAGTGATAGCTGTCGTAGAGCTTGAAGCGGCCGACATCGTGAACGGCGCCGTGCGCAAAAGGCGCTGTCACGGCGCGAATGCCGAGCGTCCTCAGCACCGTGTCATGGGCGACGCGGCCCAGCAGCACGATAGCGCGCAATCGCGGCATGGTGTCCATCGTGGCGATCAGAAACGGCCGGCAGGTGGTGATCTCGACGGGCAGTGGCTTGTTCTGGGGTGGCACGCAGCGCACGGCATTGGTGATCCGGCAATCCTGCAGCATTAACCCGTCATCAGGGCGTGCTTCATAGGTGCCGGAGGCAAAGCCGAAATCGAGCAAGGTCTCGTAGAGCAGATCGCCGGCATAGTCGCCGGTAAAGGGACGCCCGGTACGATTGGCGCCCTGCACGCCGGGGGCGAGGCCCACGATCAGGAGGGCAGCATCGGACATGCCGAACGACGGCACGGGTCCGTTGTAGCCGTCGGGGTCGCGCTCGCGCACCTCCAGCCGGTACTCGACGAGGCGGGGGCACAGGGGACAATCGCGCCCGGGATCGGTGGAAGTGCCAGCGGAAATCGCGGTTGCGACCACCGCCGGCTGTTGTCTGCTGAGTTGGGTCTTAGTCTTCGAAATCTTCATCGCCTCGTGGCGCCATGGTGGTCGCGCGCTGCAGGAATTGCGGCGTCTGGTGACGCGGTTCGCGCGGAGCAGGGCGCTCTGCCGGATCGCGGCCGAGCTTGCTCTGCAGCTCCATGAGATCGGTAAACACGTCTGCCTGCCGGCGCAACTCGTCGGCGATCATGGGGGGCTGGCTTGAGATGGTGGACACCACGGTGACGCGGACACCGCGACGCTGCACGGCTTCGACCAGGGAGCGGAAGTCGCCATCGCCCGAGAACAGCACGATCTGGTCGACATGTTCGGCCAGTTCCATGGCATCGACGGCGAGCTCGATGTCCATATTCCCTTTCACCTTGCGTCGGCCGGACGCATCGATGAATTCCTTGGTGGCCTTGGTTACCACCGTATAGCCGTTGTAATCGAGCCAATCGATCAGCGGCCGAATCGACGAGTATTCCTGATCCTCGATGATGGCGGTGTAATAGAAGGCCCGGACGAGGGTCCCGCGGCTCTGAAATTCCTTGAGGAGGCGCTTGTAGTCGATATCGAAACCGAGGGTCTTGGCGGTGGCGTACAGGTTGGCGCCGTCGATGAAGAGTGCGATCTTGTTAGATGTGAGGGACATCAAGTTTTCTCATGTGGTTTGTTGTTGTTAGCGTTTTTGGCGCGACTTCGTCGTTGCGCATTTGAATCACATTTGTCGTCCGCTCTTCGTCGGATCGGCTTTATTGACGCCACGCAATCAGCTGGTCTGGAACTGCCCGAATATGCCGATCCATCTTCCCTTGCAATGAAGCCTTTTGGTGTCGAGATATTCGCTTCTGGCCAGATGGTGCCACCGCTTCTGCGGTCTTTTTGAGGGTACCATAGTGCGGCAGAAAACCAAGCCAAGAAGGACGCAATTCCAAATTGGTCCTTGCGAATGCCGCAAAGCCCCTATACCTACGGGACTTAATCATCATATTCGGTCCCACAACAAACGGAGCGACATTTTATGGCGCGCGTAACCGTCGAAGATTGCATCGATAAGGTCGACAACCGGTTCGACCTGGTGTTGCTGGCAGCACACCGGGCACGAATGATCTCGTCCGGTTCACAACTTACGATTGATCGCGACAACGACAAGAATCCCGTTGTTTCGCTGCGCGAAATCGCTGATCAGACCATTTCCCCGGAAGATCTCCGTGAGGAACTGGTCCATTCGCTGCAGAAGTTCGTGGAAGTGGACGAGCCAGAGCCGGATACGATTCCGCTGATCGGCTCCGCCGGCGCCAGCGTCGATGCCGACGATACCGAAGTGGCTGTCGAGCGCATGACCGAAGAAGAGCTCCTCAAGGGTCTCGAAGGCCTCGCTCCGCCGGAAGAGCAGCCCGAAGAAGACGAGTAAAGCGATACACACGGTCTTTTGCTTAACCGTTTTGATTATCAGTCATCACAAAGGCCCGGACATGCGTCCGGGCCTTTGCTTTTGCAGTCCGTTTCGGGGCAAACTTAAAGTGAAGAATCCAGGTCGCTGCTGACCGGATCGAACGAGGCTAGGATGGCGACTTCGCGCCGTAATAAACGGCAGATGCAGGCTGCGAACGACACGGTCGCCGCGGTCTCGCCAGTTTCGCCTGAAGCGCTGTCTGCAGAGACGCCAATTCCGGCCAAGGTGCCGCGGACCTCCCGTGTCCGGATGATGCGGCAATACGATCTGGTGGACCGCGTCCGGGCCTATAACCCGAACACCGATGAGGATCTGCTCAACCGCGCCTATGTCTATGCCATGGTCGCCCATGGCGAGCAGACACGGGCCTCCGGCGATCCGTATTTCTCCCATCCGCTGGAAGTGGCGGCGATCCTCACCGACCTGAAGCTCGACGACGCCACCATCGTAGCAGCGCTGCTGCACGACACGATCGAGGACACCGAGGCCACCCGGACCGAAATCGACAAGCTGTTCGGCGCCGAAATCGGCGCGCTGGTCGAGGGCCTGACCAAGCTGAAGCGGCTCGAATTGGTGTCGCGCGAAGCCAAACAGGCCGAGAACCTGCGCAAGCTGCTGCTGGCGATCGCCGACGACGTCCGGGTCCTGCTGATCAAGCTGGCCGACCGTCTGCACAATATGCGGACGATGGAGTTCATGCCGCCGGCCTCGCGCCGCCGCATCGCCGAGGAGACCCTCGACATCTATGCGCCGCTCGCCGGCCGCATGGGTATGCAGACGATGCGCGAGGAGCTCGAGGAACTGTCGTTCAAGGTGCTCGATCCCGACGCCTATCTGGTGGTGATGCAGCGCTTGGACTCGTTGACCGAGCGCAATCGCAACCTCATCGACATGATCGAGAGTCATCTCTCCACGAAGCTGGAGAAGAACGGCATCACGGCGCGGGTCACCGGCCGACGCAAGAAGCCGTTTTCGATCTGGACCAAGATGAAGCGCAAGTCGGTGGGGTTCGAGCAGCTGTCGGACATTTACGGCTTCCGCGTTGTGCTGCAGGACATGGAGGCGTGCTACCGCGCACTTGGGGTCGTGCACACCACCTGGCCCGTCGTGCCGGGCCGCTTCAAGGATTACATCTCGACGCCGAAGCAGAACGATTATCGCTCGATCCACACCACGGTGATCGGCCCCGGCAACCAGCGCGTCGAACTGCAGATCCGCACCGAGGACATGAACAGCATCGCCGAATACGGCATCGCCGCGCATGCGTTCTACAAGGATGGCATCGGCTCGCCGACCGAAATGCTCAAGCGCGAATCCAACGCGTTCTCGTGGCTGCGCCATACCATCGGCATTCTCTCGGAGAGCACCAATCCGGAAGAATTCCTCGAGCATACCAAGCTCGAACTGTTCCACGACCAGGTGTTCTGCTTCACCCCGAAGGGCAAGCTGATCGCGCTGCCGCGCAATGCCAATGTGGTCGACTTCGCTTATGCCGTGCATACCGACGTCGGCAACAGTGCGGTGGGTTGCAAGATCAACGGCAAATTCGCGCCGCTGTCGTCCGAGCTGCAAAATGGCGACGAAGTCGAAGTGCTGACTTCGGCCGCACAGCAGGCGCCGCCATCCGCATGGGAAGGCCTGGCGGTCACTGGCAAAGCGCGCGCTGCCATTCGCCGTGCGACGCGAACAGCGGTGCGTGATCAATATGCCAGCCTTGGCCGCCGGATCGTCGAGCGCCTGTTCGTGCGTGCGAAGATGGAATATTCGGACGACCAGTTGAAGGGGGCGCTGCCGCGTCTGGCGCGCACGTCTATCGACGATGTGATGGCCTCGGTCGGCCGCGGCGAATTGCGCGCCGCGGACGTCGCGCGTGCGATGTATCCCGACTACAAGGAAGAGCGCATCGGCCGCTTTTCGGCCAACAACAAGAAGTCGACGGCGGACAAGGTCAGAACGCCGGATGGCGCGGCACGCTTCACCTCGATCATCTCGATCGGTGGCGTCGATTCCGATCTGCCAATTAAATTCGCTCCGAACGGTGGCGCGGTGCCGGGCGACCGCATCGTCGGCATCGTTACGCCGGGCGAGGGCATCACGATCTATCCGATCCAGTCACCGGCGCTGAAGGATTTTGAGGAAGAGCCGGAGCGCTGGGTCGACGTGCGCTGGGATATCGATGAATCCTCGCCGCAGCGTTTCCCGGCCAGACTCTTTTTGCAGAATGTCAACGAGCCCGGCAGTCTGGCGCAGATCGCCCAGGTGATCGCCGACCATGACGGCAATATCGACAATATCAGCATGCATCGACGCTCGCCCGATTTCACCGAACAGACCATCGATCTTGGGGTCTACGACCTCAAGCATCTCAGCGCGATCATCAATCAGTTGCGCGCCAAGGCTGTTGTCGCCAAGGTCGAGCGGGTCAATGGGTAGCGTCTTCCCTTAAGGTTTTCTGGAATTCCGTCATGTCCTCATCCTCGTTACGCCTCGGCGTCAACATCGATCACGTCGCGACCCTGCGCAACGCGCGGGGCGGCAAGCACCCGGATCCGGTCCGCGCTGCGCTGGAAGCCATTTCGGCAGGGGCCGACGGCATCACTGCGCATTTGCGCGAGGATCGTCGCCATATTCGTGACGCGGACATGGAGCGACTGAAGGCGGAGATCTCCAAGCCGCTGAATTTCGAAATGGCGGCGACGCCGGACATGGTGCGGATCGCGCTGGCGGTGAAGCCTCATGCCGTCTGCCTGGTGCCGGAGCGGCGTGAGGAGCTGACCACCGAAGGCGGCCTCGACGTGGTCGGCCAGCGTGAATCGCTGGAGCCATCAATTGCGCGCTTCACCGAAGCCGGCGTGCGGGTGTCACTGTTCATTGCGGCTGATCCCAAGCAGATCGAAATGGCCGCTAAACTAAAGGCCCCCGTGATCGAACTCCACACGGGCGCTTGGTGCGACGCGATCACCGATGGTGATACGGCCAAGGCCGCCAACGAGTGGCAGCGCATTGCCGCCGGCGCCAGGCTGGCGAAATCCGCAGGCCTGGAAGTGCATGCCGGCCATGGCCTCGACTATGCGACCGCCGAGACGATCTCGGCGCTGCCCGAAATCATGGAGCTGAACATCGGCTACTATATGATCGGCGAGGCACTGTTCATCGGCCTGTCCGATACGGTGCGTCTGATGCGCGCGGCGATGGATCGCGGGCGGATGCGGTCCAAGAGCGCCTCATGATCATCGGCATCGGTTCCGATCTGATCGACATTACGCGCGTCGCCAAGGTGATCGAACGCCATGGCGATCGCTTCCTCGATCGCATCTTCACCGAGGCCGAGCGGGCGAGGGCACAGCGCCGCGCCAAGAGCGAGAGAATGGTGGTCGCGACCTATGCCAAGCGTTTTGCTGCCAAGGAGGCCATGTCCAAGGCGCTGGGCACCGGCATCCGTCAGGGAGTCTGGTGGCGGGATATGGGCGTCGTCAATCTGCCCGGTGGCAAACCCTCCATGAAGCTCACCGGCGGTGCGCTGGCCCGGCTGCAGGCCCTGATACCGCCCGGCCACGAGGCCCAGATCGATCTGTCGATCACGGACGATTGGCCCCTGGCGCAGGCTTTCGTCATAATTTCGGCCGTCCCTTCGCCCAAGTCTTGAGCCAAGTCCTGATGGCGAGCCGAGAGGCGCGCCGGAAGCGGCGAGACGGCCGACCGGTACGTCAAACTGGCGGGAAATAGCGGCTTTTCGGGGCGGTTCATTGCACCGTTACCAACAACCGTTTAAACCTGCGAGGACACCGAACCGACGCCAATTCTCGCTGACGCCGCTCATGGCATTTGCAGGACTTTGCCGTAATTATATGAATCTAATGCATTTTTCGTGCGAGGCGCGACGCCGCCTTGCCCCAAAATGCGCTACCAGCCGCGCGGCGACGCTGCGGGAATCGGGAAAGCGATGAGTGTGACATCCGGGACCAAGACTGAAAGCGGCGTCGGCGAGACCATCCGTGTTGTCATCAACGCACTGCTGATCGCGCTGGTGATCCGGACCTTCCTGTTCCAGCCCTTCAATATCCCGTCGGGCTCGATGAAGGCCACACTTCTGGTCGGCGATTACCTGTTCGTCTCGAAATATTCCTACGGCTACAGCCACTATTCGATCCCGCTGTCGCCGAATATCTTCTCCGGCCGCGTCTTCGGTTCCGAGCCGTCGCGCGGTGACGTCGTGGTGTTCCGTCTGCCGAAGGACGACTCCACCGACTACATCAAGCGCGTGATCGGTCTGCCCGGTGACCGCGTCCAGATGAAAGAGGGGCTGCTCTACATCAACGAGAAGCCCGTGCAGCGCGAGCGTATGAGCGACTTCGTCGGCGAAGATCCGTGCGGTTCCGACGCCACGGCGCGCGTCAAGCGCTGGAAGGAAACGCTGCCCAATAACGTCACCTATGAGACGCTCGATTGCGTCGACAACGGCTTCTACGACAACACCAATGTCTACACCGTGCCGCCTGGCAATTTCTTCATGATGGGCGACAACCGCGACAATTCGACGGACAGCCGCGTGCTGTCGGCCGTCGGCTATGTGCCGTTCGAGAATCTCGTCGGTCGCGCGCAGATGATCTTCTTCTCGATCGCCGAAGGCGAACACGCTTGGCAGATCTGGCGCTGGCCGACCGCCGTACGCTGGAATCGAATTTTCTCTATCGTGCGATGACCGACGACTCCAACAATCCCATCGAGACCGCGCCGAAGACCGACGAAGTTAGCTCGACGACCGAGGCTACGCCGGAGACGGCTGCTGCCCGGAAGAAGAAGGCACGCGCAGCGGCGAAGGTCGCCGCAGCCGAGATCGAAACGCGCATCGGCCACAGCTTCAAGGATCCGTTGCTGCTGGCGACAGCCTTCACCCATGTGTCGGCCCTGAAGTCGCAGCGCAGCCGGACCGAGAGCTACCAGCGTCTCGAATTTCTCGGCGACCACGTACTTGGCCTCGTGGTCTCCGACATGCTGTTTCGCGCTTTCCCGAATGCGGATGAAGGCGAGTTGTCGAAGCGGCTCGCCGACCTCGTCCGCAAGGAAGCATGCGCCGATGTCGCGCGGCTGTTGGGTCTTCTCGAGGGTATCAAGCTCGGCACCGTCGGCGCGGGTGCCGGTCAGCGGTTACGCAAGTCCGTGCTCGGCGATATCTGCGAAGCCGTGATCGGCGCGATCTTCCTCGATGGCGGCTATCCGGCTGCGGAAAGTTTCGTGCAGCGCAATTGGACCGAGCGCATGCGCAAGCCGGTGCGTCCGCTGCGCGATCCCAAGACGGTGCTGCAGGAATGGGCCCAGGGCCGCGGTCTGCCGACACCGGCCTATCGCGAGGTCGAACGCTCCGGTCCGCACCACGATCCGCATTTCAAGATCGAGGTGGATGTGAAGGGGTTTGCGCCGGCCGAAGGCGAGGGCGGCAGCAAGCGCGCCGCCGAGAAGGCCGCGGCGCAGGCGATGATCGCGCGTGAAGGCGTCAGCAGTGGCGGCAATGAAGGATGATGTCGTGAACGATGCTGAACCAGACCATGAGTCCGCAGGGACACCTACCGAGACCCGCTGCGGCTTTGTCGCGCTGATCGGTGCGCCCAATGTTGGCAAGTCGACGCTGGTCAATGCGCTGGTCGGCTCCAAAGTCACCATCGTCTCGCGCAAGGTGCAGACCACGCGCGCACTGATCCGCGGCATTGTGATCGAGAACCACGCCCAGATCATCCTGGTCGATACGCCCGGCATCTTCCTGCCGAAGCGGCGTCTCGACCGAGCGATGGTCAAGACAGCATGGAGCGGTGCGCATGATGCCGACGTTGTCTGCGTGCTGCTCGATGCCAAAGCGGGCATCAACGAGGAAGCCGAGGCGATCTTCGCGCAGCTTGCGAGTGTCAATCACCCGAAGATCCTCGTGATCAACAAGGTCGACATCGTCTCGAAGGAAAAGCTGCTGAAGCTGGCGCAGATGGCCAACGAGCGCCTGAAGTTCGAAGAGACCTTCATGATTTCGGCGATGACCGGCGACGGTGTCGATGACCTGCGCCGCAGGTTGGCAGCCGACGTTCCCGCCGGCCCGTATCATTATCCCGAAGACCAGATGTCGGATGCGCCGATGCGGCATCTCGCGGCGGAAATCACCCGCGAGAAGATCTTTCGTCAGTTGCATCAGGAACTGCCGTACCAGTCGACGGTGGAGACCGATAGCTGGACCGAGCGCAAGGACAAGTCGGTGCGGATCGAGCAGACGATTTTCGTCGAGCGCGAAAGCCAGCGCAAGATCGTGCTCGGCAAGGGTGGTGCGACGATCAAGCAGATCGGTGCGGACTCGCGCAGGGAGCTGACCGAGATCGTGGGCGCGCCCGTGCATCTGTTCCTGTTCGTGAAGGTGCGCGAAAACTGGGGCGACGATCCCAATCGTTATCGCGAAATGGGCCTCGAATTTCCTCACGAGTGATCGAGGAGCGATGATGGAAGTGCAGCCGACAAGATGACCGCTCCCGCCAACCTTCCGAAGAACGTCTTCTATTTCGAAGTCCTGCTCTACATGTCGCTGATCCTCGACGCGCTGTCGATCGCGTTCCAGGACCGCACGCCTGACCTTGCGATGTCCGAGAGCACCATCATGGCGGCGAATCTGGTCGCCGCCTGCATGCTGTTGTTCTTCGTCTGGCTCGTGTGGCTCGCCGCCTATCGCCGCAAGGGCTGGCCGCGCTGGGTGCTGGTGGTGTCGCTGGCCTTCTCGGTATTGTCGCTGTTTCAGGTGCTTGGCCTGTACGGACTGCAGTTCGACAGTGCGATCGAGATCGTGTCATGCATCCTGACCGGGCTCGGACTATATTGCGCCTTCACCGGCGACGCGAAAACGTGGTTCAAGGCCTGATCGCATTTACTGCGGCGGCTGCCGAATTCCTGTAAACTGCCCCCATGGAATGGACGGACGAGGGCATCATCCTTGGCGTGCGGCGGCATGGCGAATCCAGTGCCATCGTCGAATTGCTGACGCGTAGCCATGGTCGTCATCTCGGCCTGGTGCGCGGTGGTGCGGGGTCAAAGATGCGACCGCTGCTGCAACCCGGCAATAGCGTGCAGGCGATATGGCGGGCGCGGCTGGACGAACAGCTCGGCTATTACCTGATGGAAGGCACGTTGATGCGTGCCGCGGCGCTGCTGGGTTCGTCCCATGCGGTCTACGGCATCACCCATCTCGCCTCGCTGGCGCGGTTGCTGCCGGAGCGCGATCCGCATGAAGACATCTACGAGACGCTGGAGCGCATCCTGGATGACTTCGATGATGTCGGCGAAGCCGCGCTCCATGTGATCCGGTTTGAGCTGGCGATGTTGACCGAACTCGGCTTCGGCCTCGATCTGGAGAATTGCGCGGCCACCGGCGTGACCTCTGACCTGATTTACGTGTCACCCAAATCTGGCAACGCAGTGTCCCGGACCGCGGGTGAACCGTATCGCGACCGGCTGATGCGGCTGCCGTCATTCCTGCGCGAGAGTGAAGACGGCCAAAACAGCATCTCCGACCGCGACCTGCAGGACGGCTTCGACCTGACCGGGCGCTTTCTGCTCCGCAACGTGCTGGAACCGCGCGGGCAGGGCCATTCCGACGCGCGCGAAGGGTTCATCAACGCGGTGACGCGGCACCTCGCGCGAATCTCATCGTCCTGAGGCAAGTTCGACATTGGCGAATGCCGGATTCGCGTCTATGTTCCGTGCGTTGACGGGTTGATAGGAAGATATCGCATCCAGATGCTGGTTCGTCTGACCAGAGTACAGCGACTAAGGGCAGGGTGGTTCGTCGCCTTGGCCTATTTGTTGTGCGTGCTGGCGCCGACAATCTCCTTTGCCTTGCCGGGACAGCACCCGGTCGCGCCGTGCCTGACTGGCGAAAGTCATATGACCGGCATGGTTCATGTTAATAGCAGCGCGTCTGCGCACATGCATGGGGATGGTCACGCGCACGATCATTCTGTCGCGCACGCATCAGCCGCACACTCTGCAGCCGCACATGCTGATGGCGACCACGCATTGACGGCGATCGACGATGCCTCGGGTCCGCACAAGGTCCCGCACTCACCGAATGGTCCATGCTGCGGCCTGATGTGTGTCTCCGCGCTGCCGGCACCGCTGACTGACATCGTGACCCCTTCGGTGCCGACGGTCCTTCGTGTCACCGAAGGCTATCGCGCGGTCACCGACAGTGCGCCCGCCCGGCTCTACCGCCCTCCCATTTCCTGATCTGATCGTATCGACGCGGTGCCGCGCCCGCTAAGGGCACGCGCACCTGTGATCCATCGTCATTTCAGGAAAATAACATGCTTGCGCAGCTTGGGGCGAAGCTCGCCGCCGTTTGTTCGGTGGTCGGGAAGCGATTCGATATCAGATTTGGAATCCTCGCAGTGATGACCGCTGCCAGTATGGCGCTCGGTGGCTGCATGCCAGTGACCGCACCGTTGGCTGGCGCCGACCCGGCAGATCCCGGCACCAAGGTCGCTGGTGTCGGCTATCGCTCCACCGTGGCTCCTTACAGCAGCCTTCGGCCGGTTGCCCCGTCGTCATGGCGCGAGCAGAACGACCGTGTCGCTCCTGTGCCGAAATCTGGCCGGTAGGGGCACGTCATGTTCAACAGGCATCACAAGTCACGCACGCATGCGCGCCAATTCGGTTCAAGGTCTGCAGCCGGCATTACGCTGCTATCGACGCTGTTGCTGGTGGGATGTGCATCGTTCTCGCCGGATCGCGGTATGGGCGTCATCGCCGGGGTCGCGAGCGAGACCATCAACAAGGACGTGATGGCGATCCGGACGCCGGATGACGCACAACGTGCCGATGCGACCGTCAAAGCCCTGCTGCGACGACCGCTGACAGTCGACAGCGCAGTCCAGATCGCGTTGCTCGGCAATCGCGGCCTGCAGGCTGCGTATAATGAACTGGCGCTTGCGGAAACGGATCTCGTCGGCGACAGCCTGCCGCCCAATCCGACATTCTCGATCTCGCGCATTTCCGGGAATGGCGCGCTGGAGATCGAGCGACAGGTCGTCGGCGATATTCTCGCGCTGGCGACACTGCCGTTCCGCTCCGAGATCGCCCGTCAGCGATTCCAGAAGGCGCAATTGCGTGCCGCAGAAGAGACGCTGCGGCTTGCCGCGGACGTCAGACGTACCTACTACCGCGCCGTCGCTGCCAACGAACTTGTCGGCCTGCTAACGGACGCCAAGTCGACGGCGGAAGCCACAGCGCAACTCGCGCAGAAGCTGGGCGAGACCGGGTCGCTGAACAAGCTCGATCAAGCCCGCGAGCAGGTATTCTACGCGGAGACGACCGCCGATCTCGCAACGCTCCGCCAGGAGGCCACGAGTTCGCGCGAGCGCTTGATCCGTCTGCTCGGTCTCTGGGACATCGACATCGGCATCAGGCTGCCGCAGAAGCTGCCGGGTCTGCCGCGTCAGCCGCTGTCGCTGCCAGGGATCGAAGTCGATGCCATCGCACATCGTATTGACCTGCAGATTGCGCGCATTGAACTGGCCGCACTCGCCCGGTCGCTCAATCTGACCGAAGCAAGCCGGTTCGTGACGTTGCTCGACGTCGCCGGCATCGACCGTAAGACGCGTGATCCGGAGGGGCCGCCGTTCCGCGAGCGCGGCTTCGACGTGCAGTTTCAGATTCCGATTTTTGACGGTGGTGAAGTGCGCGTTCGACAGGAGGCGGAGACTTACAATCAGGCCTTCAACCTGTTGACCGAGAAGGCGGTGAATATCCGCTCCGAGGCGCGCGATGCCTTCAGGGTCTATCGCTCGACCTACGATGTCGCCGGTCACTACCAGCGCGAGGTGTTGCCGCTGCGCAAGATCATCTCGGAGGAGATGCAATTGCGCTTCAGCAGCATGCAGGTCGATGTATTCGCGCTGCTGACCGAGGCCCGTCAACGTATCGCAGCTTTGCGCGCCGCCATCGAGGCCAAGCGCAATTTCTGGCTCGCGCAGTCTGAACTGCAGACCGCGATCAATGGCGGCGGCCGCGGCGAACCATCATCCGAAACGAGATCCGCGACGGCCGTGCAGGCGTCCAGCGGAGGAGGGCACTGAAATGGAGAAAACCATGTTGTCCCGGCGAAACTTTCTCGGCACCACCACGGCGCTTGCCAGTGCGGCTGCGGTCACCGGCCGCGTGCAGGCCGCGAATATTCCCGAAGCGCCCATGATGGACAAGGTAACGATGCAGCCACCGCTGCATCCGCCGAGCGGGTCCGACTACAATCCGGTGGTTACGCTCAACGGCTGGACATTGCCGTGGCGTATGAATGGCGACTGGAAGGAATTCCATCTGGTCGCCGAGCCCGTCGAGCGCGAATTTGCGGACGGCATGAAAGCCTATCTGTGGGGCTACAACGGCCAGTCGCCGGGGCCGACGATCGAAACTGTCGAAGGCGACAAGGTTCGCATCTTCGTCACCAACAAGCTGCCGGAACATACGACCGTGCATTGGCACGGCGTGATCCTGCCGAGTGGCATGGACGGCGTCGGCGGCCTGAGCCAGCCGCATATTAAGCCCGGCAAGACCTTCGTCTACGAATTCGAGATGAAGCACAGTGGTACGTTCATGTATCACCCGCATTCGGACGAGATGGTTCAGATGGCGATGGGCATGATGGGGATGATGGTCGTGCATCCTCGCGACAACAGCTTCCGGCCCGTCGATCGCGATTTCGTCTTCATCATGAGCAGCTATCTCATCGATCCCGGCACCTATCTGCCGAAGGTCAACGAGATGACCGACTTCAATATGTGGGCGTGGAACAGCCGCGTCTTTCCCGGCATCGATCCGTTGCCGGTTCGTCTCGGCGATCGCGTGCGGATACGCGTCGGCAATCTCACGATGACCAACCATCCGATCCATCTGCATGGCCACAAGTTCGCGGTCAGTTGTACCGATGGCGGATGGGCGCCTGACAGCGCGCAATGGCCAGAAGTCACCACTGACGTGCCGGTAGGCGCGATCCGGGCATTCGACTTTGTCGCCGACAATCCCGGCGATTGGGCGTTCCACTGCCACAAGTCGCATCACACCATGAATGCGATGGGGCACGACGTCAGAAACCTGATCGGCGTCTCCAAAAAGGATCTGACGAAGGCAGTCGGCAAGCTCGCGCCGGATGCGATGGTGATGGGATCCACGGGCGGTGCCATGGGCGAGATGGAGATGCCGATGCCTGACAACACTCTGCCGATGATGACGGGATCAGGTCAGTTCGGTCCGATCGAGATGGGCGGCATGTTCAGCATCATGAAGGTGCGGGACGGACTCGCGCGCGACGATTACCGCGATCCGGGTCCTTACGATTTCCCGAAGGGCACGGTGGCCTATGAGATCGAAGCACCGCAGAGCGAAGCTCCACGACAGACGGGCGTGAAGGACAAAACCATCAAAGGCCAGGGATCGAAGCCGATGGACATGAAGAAGGGCATGAAAATGAAGGGAATGTAGGGCCAGGACTGCACATCGTCATCACAGACAACAATCAACACGGAAAACTGAAATGAACGAGACTCGAAAATACATTGGTCGCGGCGTCATGCTGGCCGCGATGGCTTACTCGGCCGCTGCTGTGGCCCACGACAAGCACGGAGGATATTCGGCCGGCGAACCCGGCGATCCCAAGAAGCCGGCGCGGGAGATCGTCGTCAGCATGAACGAGATGGATTATTCGCCTGCGGTCGTTGAGGTGAAGCGCGGCGAGCAGATTCGCTTCGTCATACGTAACGTGGGGACAGAAGCACATGAGTTCCTGCTGGCGACCACGGCAGAAAATCTGAAGCATGGCGAAGCGATGAAGAAAAATCCCGACATGGAGCATGACGAGCCCAATGGCCTGCGTCTTGCCGCCAAGAAGTCCGGGGAAGTCCTGTGGAAGTTCTCGAAGGCAGGGACGTTCGAATATTCATGCCTGATCCCGACGCATCGTGAATTGGGGATGACCGGCAAGGTCATCGTGAAATAGCGCGATGCAAACAGCTCAAGTTCACGCAAAGGACTGCACTATGAAGACCAATGGATCTGTCGCGCTTGTCGCGTTTGTTGCGCTCTCAATGTTCTGCGTCGCGGGTTACGCGCAGGATGCTGCGGTGCGCGGAGAAGTGAAGAAGATCGATGAAGCGGCAGGCAAGATCACGCTGAAGCACGGTCCGATCAAGAGCCTCGATATGGACGAGGGCATGACCATGGTCTTTCGCGTGAAAGACCCGGCGATGCTGAAATCGGTCAAGGTGGGCGACAAGGTGAAGTTCGATGCCGGTCGCGTCGATGGTCAGATCGTCGTGACCTCCATCCAGAAATCCAAATAGCCGCGGGAAGATGGCGTCTAGGCTGAGCCTGGAACCGCCATCTATCCCATCGCCTAATGGCTGACGAAATGACGTGGGCGGCCTCTCCCCGGGGCAAGGGCGCCCCGATATCGATGGAACTTGATCGGTGGCGCGTGATTCATTTCTTGCCCGATTCGCCGGGAGGCGCTAACCCCTCGCCATGGGAAAAAGACTGATTCCGCCGGAGCCGGCTGAAATTCACGAAGTGCAGCTGCGGGACGCGCTCGAGGAGCGCTATCTCGCTTACGCGCTCTCCACGATCATGCACCGGGCGCTGCCGGATGCGCGGGACGGCCTCAAGCCGGTGCACCGCCGCATCCTCTATGGCATGCGCCTGCTGCGGCTCGATCCGGGTACGCCGTTCAAGAAATCCGCCAAGATCGTCGGCGACGTGATGGGCTCGTTCCATCCGCATGGCGACCAGTCGATCTATGACGCGCTGGTGCGCCTCGCGCAGGATTTCTCGTCGCGCTACCCGCTGGTCGACGGCCAGGGCAATTTCGGCAATATCGACGGCGATAGCGCGGCAGCCTATCGTTATACCGAAGCCCGCATGACCGATGTTGCGCGGCTGCTGCTCGAAGGCATCGACGAAGACGCGGTCGAGCTGCGCCCGAATTACGACGGCCAGACCAAGGAGCCGGCCGTGCTGCCGGGCGGTTTCCCGAACCTGTTGGCCAATGGCGCGCAGGGCATCGCGGTCGGCATGGCCACCTCGATCCCGCCGCACAACGTCGCCGAGCTCTGCGACGCCGCGCTGCATCTGATCGACAAGCCCGACGCCAAATCGAAATCGCTGATGCGCTGGGTGAAGGGGCCGGACTTCCCGACCGGCGGCATCATCGTCGATTCCAAGGAAAGCATTGCCGAGGCCTATATGACCGGGCGCGGCTCGTTCCGCACCCGCGCCAAGTGGCATGTAGAAGAGGGCGCCCGCGGCGCCTGGAATGTCGTGGTCACCGAAATTCCATGGCTGGTGCAGAAGTCGCGTCTGATCGAGAAGATCGCCGAGCTCTTGAACGACAAGAAGCTGCCGCTGATCGGTGACATCCGCGACGAGTCCGCCGAAGACATCCGCGTCGTCATCGAGCCGAAGACGCGCAATGTCGATGCCGGCCTGGTGATGGAGTCGCTGTTCAAGCTCACCGAGCTTGAGAGCAAGATTCCGCTAAATCTCAACGTGCTGGTGAAGGGGCGCATCCCCAAGGTGCTCGGCCTTGCCGAGTGTCTGCGCGAATGGCTCGACCATCTGCGCGACGTGCTGCTGCGCCGCTCCAACTTCCGCAAGAACCAGATCGAACATCGGCTGGAAGTGCTCGGTGGTTACCTGATCGCCTATCTCAATATCGATGAAGTCATTCGGATCATCCGCACCGAGGATGAGCCGAAGCCGGCTTTGATGAAGGCGTTCAGCCTCACCGAATTGCAGGCCGAGTCGATCCTGAACATGCGGCTGCGCAGCTTGCGCAAGCTCGAAGAATTCGAGATCAGGAAAGAAGACAAGGAGCTCCGCGCGGAGCTCAAGGGCATCAACGCGATCCTGAAGTCCGAGACCGAGCAGTGGGCAAAAGTCGGCGAGCAGGTCCGCAAGGTGCGCGATATCTTCGGACCAAAGACGCCGCTCGGCAAACGCCGCACGGTGTTCGCCGATGCGCCGGAGCACGATCTCGCAGCGCTCGAAGAGTCGCTGGTCGAGCGCGAGCCCGTTACGGTGGTGATTTCGGAGAAGGGCTGGGTCCGCACGCTGAAGGGCCAGGTCGCAGATCTCTCCAACCTGACCTTCAAGACCGACGACAAGCTCGACAAGGCGTTCTTCGCCGAGACCACGTCGAAGCTGATGCTGCTGGCCACCAATGGACGGTTCTATTCGCTCGACGTGTCGAAGCTGCCGGGCGGTCGCGGCCATGGCGAGCCGATCCGCCTGTTCATCGACATGGAAGGCGATGCCGCCATCGTTTCGATGTTCGTGCATAAGGGCGGCCGCAAGTTCCTGATTGCTAGCCATGACGGTCAGGGCTTCCTCGTCAATGAGGACGACTGCGTCGGCACTACCCGCAAGGGCAAGCAGGTGCTGAATGTCGAGATGCCGAATGAAGCTCGGGCGCTGACGGTGGTCGGCGAAGGCAACGATCAGGTCGCGGTCATCGGCACCAACCACAAGATGGTGATCTTCCCGCTCGATCAGGTGCCCGAAATGGCGCGTGGCCGCGGCGTGCGTCTGCAGAAATACACCAGCGCCGGTCTGTCGGATGTTGCCACTTTCGTGGCCAAGGAAGGCCTGACCTGGAAGGATTCGTCCGATCGCGAGCATCGTCTGACCTGGAAGGAACTGGCGGACTGGCGCGGTAACCGTGCGGACGCGGGCCGTCTCGCGACCGGTCTGCCGAAGTCGAACAGGTTCGGCCGGGTGATCGAGTAACCTCGCGCGTTATGACGGTCACCATCTTCCACAATCCCTCCTGCGGGACATCGCGCAATACGCTCGCGATGATCCGACAGAGTGGGATTGAGCCGGTGGTGATCGACTATCTCAAGATGCCGCCGGATCGCGCCCGGCTAGTCGCGCTCATCGGCGCCATGGGCGGAGGCGTTCGGGCGCTGTTACGTGAGAAGGAAAGTGTCTATGGCGAGCTTGGGCTTGCTGATCCCTAGCTCGGCGATGACGCACTGATCGACGCGATCATCGCGCATCCGATCCTGATGAACCGACCCATCGTCGAGACGCCGAAGAGCACGCGATTGTGCCGGCCGGCAGATGTGGTGCTGGAGCTGCTCTAGGGGTCCAACTCGCCGATCAAACGACGGCCTCATCCTGAGGAGCCGCGCTCTTGTGCGGCGTCTCGAAGGATGGCGGCAAGGTTGGTGTCAACGAGCCCATGGTTCGAGACGAGTGCAAAAGGCGCGCTCCTCACAATGAGGGCTGCAGATCTCGGCGCCAGATGGGCCGCGGCAACTACGTCACCGGCGCGAACTTGAACAGCTTCTCTGGGTTGGTCACCAGCAGTTTGCGTTGAACCGCAGGATCCGGCGCGTAAAGCGGGATCAGATCCACCAGCGTGCCGTCATTGGGCATGATCTTGACATTCGGATGCGGCCAGTCGGTGCCCCACAACACGCGGTCCGGCGCATTGTCGATCAACTGCTTTGCGAACGGCACGGAGTCATGGAATGGCGCTGCGCCAGCCGAGGCGCGTTCGAGACCTGTAATTTTCATCCAGCACTTATCGTCGCTGGCCTGCAGATCGAGCAGTGCCTTGAATTCGGGATCGTCGAGGCCCTTGGCGGCGCTGATCGTCCCCACGTGATCGATCACGTAAGTCACCGGGAGCGCTTTCAGGATCGGCACGAACTCACGGACTGTGCCGGCTTCGAGATAAATGTCCACATGCCAGCCGATGGCGGCGACGCGGTCGACCAGCGTACGGAAGACCTTCATGTCGCCGACGCCGCCAAGTCGTTTGAGGAAGGCGAAGCGGCAGGCGCGGATGCCGCCTGTGTCGAGCGCCATGAGATCGGCTTCCGACATGCTGTTGTTCACATTGGCGACGCCCCTGTACCTGCCGCCGCTCTGCGCGATCGCGTCGATCACCACGCGGTTGTCAAACCCATGGACGGTCGCATTGACGATGACGGCGCGTTCGACGCCGATCGCTTCATGCAGCTTGCGAAACATCTCAAGCGGAGCATCAGGCGGCGAGTAGGGGCGCTTGGGCGAGAAAGGATACACCGCGGCAGGGCCAAAGATGTGTGTATGTGTATCGACGCTTCCGGCGGGCGCGCGAAATTTTGGAGGAATTGTATTGAGATCGGGGCCGGCAATGGTGGGGATTGCGGGTTCGTCGGCAGCCCGCGCTATTCGGCTTCCAATCAGATTTGTGAGGCCAAGTGATGCCATAGCGGCCAGAACGTCACGTCGGTGCATTTAATCTCCTTGCGTCTGCATGCGCTGCGGCATGCACCAGACGTGAATCATCGGTGCATGTGTCGCCGTAGAGCGGCACCTGAAAATTTGTTGGCTGTCGAAACGATATATGTCTCTGCGGGAATGCGAGCAGCGCTCATGGCCGGATGATGAATCTCTGCAGCGTTTCACTCTTAAAGTTATTTGTTGGAATCCAGAGCGCGCATGACGTGCAACGGAAACAGACCGCATCAAAACTAGTGGGGGTAAATTTATGAAACAAATGAGAAATTCGGGATAATAGCGCTATCTCATGCATATATTGCAAATCCGTAAGGTCGCCTGAATTCGAACAGCTTGCTATCGAATTGTAATAGGCGTATCGCCGCAGCCCGACGAAGCGGCGCGTCGATCGCGCGAAGAATGATAGTTCGGAGGAAATCCCATGGCGTACACCAATCGCAGGACCATCTTGCAGGCAGCTGCTGCGCTCCCAGCTCTGGCTGCAGCGGGGCGTGGTGCGTTGGCTGCGGAGCCAGCTGCCAGTGAGGCGCCGAAGAAAGTCGCATCGGTTGCTCCGCCGCATGTGACGCAGATTCTCGCGCACTACATTGTCAACGCCAAATACGATGACCTTCCGGCAAGTGTCCGTAAGGAAGGCGTGCGGACGCTGTTGAACTGGGTCGGTGTCGCCATTGGCGGTTCGCATCATCAGACGGTGGACATCGCGGCGTCGGCGCTGGCGCCATTCTCCGGTCCGGCGAAGGCCTCGCTGTTCGGGCGCAACGAACGCTTCGACATCATGAACGCCGCTTTCATCAATGGTGTCTCGAGTCACATCTTCGATTATGACGACACCCATCTGAAGACGATCATTCATCCGGCTGGTCCAGTCGCATCTGCGATTCTGGCGATTGCGGAAATGAAGTCGGTGTCCGGCAAGGATTTCCTCAATGCGCTGGTGCTCGGTATCGAGACCGAATGCCGGATCGGCAATGCCGTTTATCCGAACCACTATGACGTCGGCTGGCACATCACGGGCACCGCCGGCGTATTTGGCTCGGCCGCCGCGGCTGGCAAGCTGCTCGGTCTTAACGAACAGCGGATGATCTGGGCGCTGGGGCTCGCGGCCTCGCAGCCTGTCGGCCTGCGGGAGTCCTTCGGTTCGATGAACAAGAGCTTCAATCCTGGCCGTGCTGCCAGCAACGGCATCTTTGCCGCTATCCTTGCGTCAAAGAATTACACCAGCTCCGATGGCATGATCGAGGCCAAGCGCGGCTGGGCCAATGCCATCAGCACCAAGCAGGACTATGCCGAGATCACCGAGGGGCTCGGCAAGCGTTATGAGTCAGCGCTCAACACCTACAAGCCGTTTGCCTGCGGCATCGTCCTGCATCCGCTGATCGACGCGGCGATCCAGCTCAGGAATGAGAACAAGCTGACGCCGGATATGATCAAGCAGGTCGACGTGAAGGTTCATCCGCTGGTGCTCGAGCTTACCGGCAAGAAGACCCCCAGGGAGGGGCTCGAAGGAAAATTCAGCGTCTACCATGCGGTTGCCATCGCCTTTATCGAAGGCGCCGGCGGCGAGAAGCAGTTCAGCGATGGGGCGGTGCGCGACGCGAAGACGATCGAATTGCGCGGCAAAGTCGTTCCGACTGTCGATCAATCGATCAAGCCGGAACAGGTCGAGATGTCCGTCGAGTTGAATGACGGGCGCGTGCTCAAGAAGCGGATCGAGCACGCCATCGGCAGCCTCGAGAAGCCCATGAGCGATACCGATCTCGAACGCAAGTTCAAGGATCTCGCTGAAGGAATCTTGCCGCACAAGCAGGCGGCAAAGGTCATGGAGCTGTGCTGGAAGGTGGAGGGCTTGGCGAGCGCCGGAGATATTGCAAGGGCAGGCGCGCGATCCACTGCCTGACAGCCGTTGCCCGCGATGAAGCATTGAGGCCTTCGCGAGGTGGCCTGAACGTACGTCAATCGTCACGCCGTCAGTATTGTGAGCAGAAACCTCGCCGCATCCCTCCAGGGAGCCTTGCGGCCAACACTCCTTAAAGGATGCCATGTCCCAGCGTCGTACGCCTTCACGCCGTCGCGTTCTCCAGTCTGCCAGTGCTCTCGCCGCATTAACGCTTTCGCCGTCCATCATTCGCAAGGCTGCAGCAGCGGATGCGGATGTCACCGGGCGTCTTGCGCGCTACATGGTCTCGGCGCGCGACAAGGCGCTTCCTGATGTGGTGATGACGGAATGCAAACACCGCATCCTCGATACGTTCGGCGCGATGGTCTCTGGTGCGCGGATGCATCCGGGCAAGATGGCCCTGAAATATGTTCGCGGGCTCGGCGGCGAACAGCAGGTGTCGGTGATCGGATCCAGTTTCCGCACTACCGCCGTCAACGCCGCGCTGGCCAATGCCATGTGCGCGCATGCGGACGAGACCGATGATTTCGAGCCGGTCACCAAGGCGCATCCGGGAAGCGCTGTCGTGCCGTCCGCGCTGGCGATGGCGGAAAAGGAAGGTGGCCGGTCGGGCATCGAATTCATTCGGGCCGTAACGCTCGGATATGATCTCACTTGCCGGCTGCTGATGGCGCTTGGACCGGATCTCGTCCGTGGTTCGCACCGCAGTGCGGAGGGGACCAGCTCCACCTTCGGTTCTCTTGGTGCAGCGGCGTCGCTGGCTCGGCTGGACGAGAAGGGTATGCGTTATGCGATCTCCTATTCCTCGCAGCAGGTGGCTGGTCTGTGGAGCTGGGTGAAGGACGAGGATCACGTCGAGAAGGCTTTCGACTTCGCGGGCATGGGCGCCCGCAACGGCCTGACCGCCGTGACCATGGTTCAGGCCGGTTTGACCGGCGTTCATGACGTCCTCGATGGCACGCATAACCTGTTCATTGCGCTGTCCACGGATCCGAAGCCGGAAGAGATGCTCGCCGGTCTCGGCAGCCGGTTCTACGTCACTGAAACGGCGATCAAGACATTCTCGGTCGGCTATCCGATCCAGTCGCCTCTCGACGCCATCCTGACTCTGCGCAAGCAGAATGGCCTGACACCGGGCAATGTGAAGAGCATCCTTGTCAAGATTCCGACCGATGCGACAGGGATCGTCGGCACCAGCGCGATGCCCGACGTCAACTGCCCGCATCTGGTGGCGGTCGCGCTCGTCAAGGGTGCCGTGTCGTTCGTCGACAGCCATGACCAGGCGCTGATGAAGGATTCCAAGATCCTTGAGCAGCGCGCCAAGGTAACCGTGGTCGGCGACAAGGCTCTGATGGACCCTGCCGCGCCGCGCGGCGCCATCGTCGAAGTGACGATGATGGACGGGAAAAAGGTCGAGCACTTCACCAAGTTCCCGCCCGGCACCAAGGAAAATCCGCTGAGCACCGACGCCGTCAGTGCGAAGACCCGTGACTTGATCGCGCCGGTTCTCGGGGCCGAAAAGGCGAAGAAGCTGATCGATCAGATCAACAATCTGGAGAAGGTCAAGGATATCCGCTCGCTGCGGCCACTGTTCACGGCCTGATACCCGATACGCGAAGCGCTGGGATCAATTTACCCCAGCGCTTCTTCCTTGACGCGGCTCGCCAGCACCTTGTCGATGCGGCGGCCGTCGAGGTCCATGACCTCGAACCGCCAGGCATGCGAGACGATCTCGTCGCCGACCTCGGGAATCTTGCCGAACTCCTGCAACAGAAATCCTGCAAAGGTCTGATAGGGGCGCGACTGCGCGGGCAATTCGATGCCGAGCAGCGCGGCGAATTCCACCGCGGGCATCCAGCCGGAGATGAGGTAGGAGCCGTCCTCGCGTTTGTGGAAGGCGACCTCGGCCGGGCCTTCCTCGGTGTGAAAGGCGCCGACGATCGACTCCAGAATATCCGCTGATGTCACCACGCCCTGGAACACGCCGTATTCGTCATGTACGAGGCCGATATGGAATGGCGAGTCACGCAGGATCGCCACCACGTCGCGCGCATCGACCGTGTCGGGAATGACCGGAGCCTCGCGCACGAGCGCGCGGATGTCCGGCGTCTTGCCGCTCAAATACACATCGAGCAGATCCTTGGCCTGCACGATGCCGATGGCGGAATCGCCGCCGCCATCGAACACCGCAAAGCGCGAATGCGAGCTGCCCGCAAGTTCGGCCTGGATGGTCTCGATGGGATCGGCAAGATCGATCATCGCCACTTCATGGCGCGGTGTCATCACGGCGCCGACGGGCAGGTCACCGAGGCGCATCACGCCTGCGATCATTTCCTTTTCGCCGGGCTCAAGTACGCCGGCGGTTTCCGCTTCGGTCACGAGCGTGCGGATTTCGTCTTCGCTGACCTTCTCTTCGGCTTCACCGCGCTGCCCAAGTAGAAACAGGATCGCCTTGCCGGAACGATCAAGCAGCCATACCAGCGGAAGCGAGATTTTTGCGAGCAGCACCATGGCCGGCGCAACGCGCACGGCCACCGCTTCGGGATCGCGCAGCGCGATCTGCTTCGGCACGAGTTCGCCGATGATGAGCGAGGCGTAAGTAATGATCGATACGACGATGCCGACGCCGAGCGTATCGGCGAGGCCTTTCGATAGACCAAGGTCAAGCAACAATATCGTGAGACGCTGGCCCAGCGTCGCACCGGAGAAGGCGCCTGACAATACGCCGATCAGCGTGATGCCGATCTGCACGGTGGAGAGGAACTTGCCGGGATCGGAGGCCAGCGCCAGAGCGCGGCGAGAGCCTGTCACACCTTTTTCAACCAGAGCGGCGAGGCGGGCAGGACGGGAGGATACGATCGCCAGCTCCGACATTGCGAGCAGGCCGTTGACGACGATCAGGATCGCAACGATCCCGAGTTCGAGAGATAACACGCTTTATCCTTTTGGGTGATGTGCCCTTATTGTAGTCGATCCGCTGCTCCTGCGCCACGGTCGAGCGTGCGGCGCGACACATGGGCTCACACCCCTTGAAACGGAGATAGTTCGGCTGCGCGACAGCACCATCGCATTGATGCACTTGCTGTGACAATCAGAGATGGTATTCTGAAGCCGTCGCGGATTTGTACGCATAGACAATCGATGCGGGGCGGGTGTGCCGATGATGTCCTTTAATGGTCCGCTCCGACAATTTGATCGTAATCACGCTTGTATTTCGCACATATGCTCGAGCGTAATAAGCGGCATCGTTCTGGCTGGACTAATGTCACTGTCTGCCTTGGCTGCCGACAAGTCGCCGCTTAGCCCCGATATCCTAGCTCCGACATCGACGTCCTCCAAGATCTCGGCGATCATTGAGTTCGGTCTCGTGGCTATCGATAGTGCACTGGAACGTAAGATCCCGCGCCGGCTGGCGACGTTCGAAGATGATGGGCGCAGTTGTTGGAACAGGAGAATCCTTGGCCGCGATGTGAACATCGATTGCAGCTATGAGGGAACGATCGATCGCACCGGTCCGATCTCGCTCCGTACGGAGGCTGGCAAGCTGAATGCATCGATGCCGCTGTTCGGAAGTGTCGAAGGGCAGGGCATTGGTCGCTTCGCGCGGCTGCTGCATGGTGAGGGCGAGGGCGCGATGATGGTCTATGCCAGTGCGCGGCCGCGGCTTCGACCGGACTGGTCGGTGTCGCTGGACATGAGCGAAGGCTTCCGCTGGCAGGAGCCGCCGACGTTGCAAATCCTCGGTTTCCGGATCAACTTGTCGAGGTATGTCGAGCCCAAGATCCGCGCGCAGCTGTCGCGCGTGCAGGGCGATGTAGCGAAAAACATTGCTGCGCTGAATATTAAAGCCAAGGCGACATCCGCGTGGCAGCACGCGTTTGCGACGGTGCCGATTGTCGATCAGCCAGCGATCTGGCTGCAGACGACGCCACAGAGTGTCGCTTTCTCGGGCGTGCGCGCCGAAGGCAAGGTGCTGGAAGGCTCGCTCGAGATCGCAGGCACGACCGTTACGGGGATCGGAACGCCGCCACCGGACAATACGCCGACACCGTTGCCGGCTCTGGGCAGCGAGGTCAGCGATCCCGGCCGTTTCGAGATCATCGTGCCAGTCACCATCGACTACGCAGCGATCAAGCAGAAAGTGCAGGACGCTATCGCCGCCAACGCGGGCGGTGGGCCGAACATCAATGGCTTCGACATTTATCCGTCGGCGGGCAAACTCGTGGTCGGCCTGCGCGTCGGTGCGTCGTCCACAGACGCTGCTGGCGAATGGATCTATCTCACCGCGACGCCAAAGGTCGACGATGCGACGCAGATGGTCGCTTTTCCGGATTTGGCATTTCAGGCGGATGCGGCGGCAGCATCATCGGACATCGCCGCGATACTCGGCAATTCGGCCTTTCTGCAACAGCTGCGACAACGCCTCAGCGTCGGCTATCAGGCCGAGCGCGATCGTTTCATCGCATCGGCGAATGCGAAGCTGACGCGGCCGCTCGCCGACGGCTTTCGGAGCGAAGGACAATTGCAGTCGGCAGGTCTCGCGAACTTGCAGCTGCTATCTGACGGACTGCGGATTAACCTGCGCGCCAACGGCCGGCTGAAGTTGCTTTACGGGCTTTGATGCCGCGAAAGCGCGTTCGTTTACAACAAGAATGCTATAAATTTGACGAGGCGCCGATGACAATCCAGCTTCAACCCGCACTTCGAATAATCGCGGCATTGGCGACTGTAGGGTTCTCATTCCTCGCACAAAGCGCCTCGGCGCAAACGCCATTCTATCAGGCCTCCGCGCAGGAACTCACCGGTTCCCCCGGCACGTTGATCCGCTCCGAGCCGATGGCTTTCGCGCCGGTGGGCGCGCAAGCCTGGCGCATCCTGTATCGATCGACCGGTCTCGAAGGCCAGCCGACTGCGGTCTCTGGTGTCGCCGTCATTCCCGCAGGCGAGCCGCCGGCCGATGGACGGCCGATCGTGGCATGGGCTCATCCGACCACAGGCGTCGTCCCGCATTGTGCACCGTCGCTGGCGCTGTTCGTGTTTCAGCAAATGATGGGCCTGCGACCACTGATCGAGCGTGGCGCGGTCGTCGTCGCGACCGATTATCCGGGACTCGGCACTGCCGGACCACACCCTTACCTTGTCGGGACCAGCGAGGGCCGCGCGGTGCTCGATTCCGTGCGCGCGGCGCGGATGTTGCCGGGCTCCGGCGGCGCCCGCAGTTTTGCAGTGTGGAGCCATTCGCAGGGGGGCCACGCCGCGCTCTACACGGGCCTGCTGGCAAAGACCTATGCGCCGGAACTCAACCTGATCGGCGTTGCGGCGGCGGCGCCCGCCACCGACCTGATCACGTTGATGGGCGACGACTTCAAGACATCCGGTGGCAAGAACCTCACCGCGATGACTCTGTGGTCCTGGACGCGTGTCTTCGGGGCGCCGATTGACAAGGTAGTACTTCCGGCCGCTATTCCCACCGTCGACCGGCTAGCGAACGATTGCATCGAGTCGATCTTCGATATCATCGAACGCGGCGCTGCCGAGAAGACCCTTGAGCAGACGTTCCTCTCCGTGTCCAACATCGCCACGATCGACCCGTGGAAGACGTTGGCCGCGCGCAATACGCCGGGTGTTCTGCCAAAGACCATTCCGCTGTTTCTGGCGCAGGGTGCTAATGACGATCTCGTGCAGCCCGCGGTGACAAAAGCTTACTTCCAGCGCCAGTGCAAGGCCGGCAGCCGCGTCACCATGTTGCTGATGCCAAACGTCGGTCATGGCTTTGCCGGCCGCGATGCCGCCAATGACGCCGTTAACTGGATGAGCGAACGCTTTGCTGGCAATGCCGCGCCAAGCGACTGCTGAACGCCAACTCTGCGCAATATGTGATGTCGCTACGCGATGTCACCGTACACGCGTCATCATCGCGACGATGTGACCGCCGCGTGACGTTTGATAAGTCAACTATCCCGTCGGATAGGGCAGATACCTCCGCATCGCACTTGCGGCGGCGCGCCTTGATATTATTTCGCTTGATGTCGAATTGATATAGCGCATGATGCGGCGATATCGGATGTCGCCGCGGGGGTCTGGTTTTGAAGAATTCAATCGGTTTTTCTCGCGTTCTTTCTCGATTATATGACACTGGCAATGCCTTTGCGTCGTGTTTGTCGGTCGTAACGCCTGTTGTGGCTCTTCTCCTGCTCGCCGGCTGCGGCAAGAAGGAAGAGGCCGCTGCACCTCCGCCGCCACCGGTCACGGTCGCCAATCCCACCAAGAAGGTCACGACCGATTGGGATGAATTCACCGGCCGCTTCGATGCGATCGAACAGGTGCAGATACGCGCCCGCGTAACCGGCTTCGTTACCAAGGTTGCTTTCACGGATGGTGCCGTCGTCAAGGCCGGCGATCTGCTGTACGAAATCGATCCGCGCCAGTATCAGGCTGCAGCAGAGCAGGCGCAGGGCCAGCTCGACGATGCCAAGGCCAAGGTCGTGCTGGCGGAGAAGGAGCTGGAGCGCGCTACCACGCTGATCAAGACCCAGGCGATCTCCGAAAATATCGTCGATCAACGCAGCCAGGCAATAGCCGCCGCGCAGGCAGCGACGCTGCAGGCCGAAGGTGCACTGAAGCAAGCGCAACTCAATGTCGAATATACCAAGGTGGTTGCTCCGATCGCCGGCCGCGTCAGCCGTCATCTGGTGACAGTCGGCAACCTGGTGCAAGGCAGCGAGAGTGGCGCGACGCTGCTGACCTCGATCGTGTCGCTGAGCCCGATCTATGTCTATTTCGACACCGACGAAGCCACTTATGTCCGCAACAGCAAGCTGTGGTTTGAGGGCAAGCGGCCGAGTTCGCGCGATACGCCCAATCCCGTGCAGATCACGCTGGTCGGCGAAACCAAGCCGTCGCACGAAGGCAAGATGGATTTCCTCGACAATCGGCTCGATGTCGGCACCGGCACGCTGCGCGGCCGCGCCATTGTCGACAACAAGGACCTCTCCATCCTGCCCGGCCAGTTCGCCCGGGTCCGGGTCATTGCCAGCGGCGAATATGAAGCGCTGTTGATTCCTGATGCTGCGGTCGCCAACGACCAGTCACGCAAGATCGTGATGGTGGTGAAAGCCGATGACACGGTGGAGGCGCGGCCTGTGACACTTGGTCCGCTGGATGGCGGATTGCGGGTGATCAGGGAAGGGCTCAAACCTGACGATCGGGTAATCGTGGACGGAATTCAGCGCGCCCGTGTGGGCGCCAAGGTGGCGCCGAAGATGGCGGCCGCGACGCCCGCACCAGCAGCTGGCACAAAGCCATGAATCTGGGCAGCCTCTCCGTCAACCGGCCCATCCTGGCGATGGTGCTCTCCATCGTGCTGCTGATCGTCGGCGCGCTTGCTTACACGACCTTGCCGGTTGCGGAATATCCGCAGGTGGCGCCGCCGACCGTGGTCGTGACCACGCAATATCCCGGCGCATCGGCACAGACTGTGTCGGATACCGTCGCGACGCCGATCGAGCAGGAAATCAACGGCGTCGAGGACATGCTGTATATCTACAGCCAGGCCACCTCGAACGGCCAGCTCAACATCACCGTGACTTTCAAGCTCGGCACCGATCTGGATAAAGCCCAGGTGCTGGTGCAGAACCGCGTGGCCATCGCGCAGCCGCGGCTGCCGGAGGAGGTCCAGCGCAACGGCGTCGTCACCCGCAAGAACAGTCCCGACCTGATGATGGTCGTGTTCATGCTGTCGCCTAACGACACTTACGACCAGCTCTACATTTCGAATTACGCGCTGCGTCAGGTCCGCGATCCGCTCCTGCGCCTCGATGGCATCGGCGACATTACCATCTTCGGCGCGCGCGATTATTCGATGCGGCTGTGGCTGGATCCTGACAAGATTGCCACGCTGGGCATGACCGCAGGCGACGTGCTGACTGCCATCCGCGCGCAGAATTTGCAAATTGCGGGCGGCCAGGTCGCCGAACCGCCGATTGCAGATCGCGCGTTTCAGCCCAACCTGACCTTCACCGGTCGTCTGAAGGAGCCGAGGCAGTTCGAGGACATCGTGCTGAAAGCCGGCGACGATGGCCGTCTGGTGCGTCTCCGTGATGTCGCGCGCGTCGAGATAGGCGCGCTGTCGTCGACCACCAACGGCTTCCTGTTGCGCAAGGAAGCGGTGGCCATGCTGGTCTATCAGCGTCCGGGTTCCAACGCGCTGGCGACCGCGAAGAACATCGAAGAGGAGATGAAGAAGCTCAAGGCCGATTTCCCGAAGGGGCTGGACTACAATATCGGCTACAACCCGACCGAATTCATCGCCCAGTCGGTCTCGGAGCTGATCAAGACCATTTATGAAGCCATGGTGCTCGTGGTCATCGTCGTGCTGGTGTTCCTGCAGGGCTGGCGACCGGCGATCATTCCCATCATCGCTATTCCGGTGTCGCTGGTCGGCACATTCGCCGTGATGGCCGCGCTGGGCTTCTCGATCAACAACCTTACTCTGTTCGGGCTTGTGCTCGCGGTCGGCATTGTCGTCGACGACGCCATCGTGGTGGTGGAGAATGTCGAGCGCCATCTCGGCGACGGCATGAGCCGGCGCGACGCGGCGCTGCTGACCATGGACGAGGTCGGCGGCGCGCTGATCTCGATCGCGCTGGTGCTGTGCGCGGTGTTCGTGCCCACGGCATTTCTCGGCGGCATCTCCGGACAGTTCTTCCAGCAATTCGCCATCACGATCGCGGTCGCAACGGCGATCTCATGCTTCTGTTCGCTGACTCTGTCGCCGGCGCTGGCGTCGCTGATCCTGCAGCCGCATCACGAGAAGAAGCCGCCGGCGAGCTGGAATTTTCTGGCACGGGGATGGGCGGCGTTCACCGGCGTGTTCAATCGCGGTTTTGACCGCCTGTCGCATGCCTATGGCGGCCTCGCGGGCTTTGTCATTAAGCATTCGGCGCTGATGCTGATCCTGTATGTCGCCCTGATCGGCTCTGCCGGCTGGCTGCTTTATGCCACGCCGCAGGGCTTCATTCCGGCGCAGGACCGTGGCTATGTCATCGTGGTCGCGCAATTGCCCGGTGCCTCGTCGCTGGCGCGCACGACGGCGATCGTCAAGCAGATCGAAGGCATCGTGCTGGATACGCCCGGTGTCGCGCGCATGCCGGCGCTGGCCGGCCTGTCCGGTGCGACCTTCACCCAGGCCGGCAATGCGGCCGCCATGTTCCCCGTGTTCGAGAATCCCGAGGAGCGCGCCAAGAAGGGGCTGAGCGCGGGAGCCATTACGGCTGAATTGCGCAAGCGCCTCTCGGTGATCGAAGGCGCTTTCATCATCGTGCTGCCGCCACCCGCGGTGCCAGGCATCGGCACCGGCGGTGGTTTTGCCATGCGGATCGAGGATCGTCAGGGCAGGGGGGCGCAACTGCTGGCTGCAGCGACCGATGAGCTCGTCAATGCCGCGCGCCGGGCGCCGGGCCTGACGTCGGTGTTCTCGCCGTTCTCCGCCAACACGCCGCAGGTGTTCGTCGATATCGACCGCCAGAAGGCGCAGATGCTGGGCGTGCCCATGCAGAACGTGACCGAGGCGATCGAGACCTATTTCGGCTCAACCTATGTCAACGATTTCAACATTCTCGGCCGCACCTATCACGTCACCGCGCAGGCGGATTATCCGTTCCGCAAGGAAACGGCGGATCTGGCGCGGCTGCAGACCCGCAACAGCGCGGGCAATATGGTGATGCTGGGCAGTGTCGTGAATTTCAGCGACACGGCAGGTCCGGACCGCGTCGCGCGTTACAATCTGTATCCCTCCTCGGAACTGCAGGGCGACACGCTGCCGGGCACCAGCTCGGCCACAGCACTGGCGACCATGAAGAAGCTCGCGGACGACACGCTGCCGAGCGGCTTTGCCTTCGAATGGACCGATCTGTCCTATCAGCAGTCCACCGGCGCGAATGCGGGTCTCTATATTTTCCCGATCTGCGTGCTGTTCGTGTTCCTGGTGCTGGCCGCGCAATATGGCAGCTGGACATTGCCGTTCACGATCATCCTGATCGTGCCGATGTGCCTGCTCGCGGCCACCATCGGCGTACGCATCATGGGGCAGGACATCAACATCCTCACCCAGATAGGTTTCGTCGTACTCGTCGGCTTGGCCGCAAAAAATGCGATCCTGATCGTCGAGTTTGCCCGCGACATCGAGCAGGAAGGCCGCGATCAGCTCGAAGCTGTGATCGAAGCCTGCCGTTTGCGTATCCGCCCGATCCTGATGACGTCCTTTGCTTTCATTCTCGGCGTGCTACCACTTGTGATCTCGTCGGGCTCAGGCTCGGAGATGCGGCAGGCTGTTGGTGTCGCGGTATTCTTCGGCATGATCGGCGTCACGATCTTCGGCCTTGTTTTCACGCCGGTCTTCTACATCCTGATCCGGCGCCTGTTCCCCGGCTCTGTCGAGATCCACGCCAAGGAGCAAGGCGCGCATGGTTAAAGCGCCGCAGGATGGGTTTCGCAAAGGCTCAACCCATCCTACAAGTGTCTCATGGAAACTGCCGCACGCATTGAACTGATGAGTTGGCTGGTCGGCGAGGGTCTGACCGGCCTTCCGGAAAACGACCTGATCCGCGGCTTCTGCGAGCGCTGCCGTGCCGGCGGCATCGATGTATCCCGTGGCCTCGTCTTCATTGACACGCTGCATCCGATCTTCGAGGGCCGTGGCTTCCGCTGGAACGACACGGCCAGCAACGAGAGCGACGTGTTCGAATACGGCTCGACCGAGATCGGCGAGGCCGCCGCGAACTGGCGACGATCGGTGTTCTTCCACATGCTGGAAGAGGGGCACGACGAATTGCGGCTCGATCTGCATGCGCCCGGGATCGCCGACCGCTTCTCCATGGTCAGCAGCTTGCAGGAAGGCGGTCACCGCCACGGCGCCGTGTTCCTGCACAAGTTCGGCGAGGCTGGCTCGATGGGGCAGATGGATTGCCTCTATTCGTACTGGGCCACGCGCCATGAAGACGGGTTCGACGAGCGCCAGATGTCAGCGTTGCGCGAACTGGTGCCGATGCTCGGTCTCGCCATCAAGTCGGGAGCCCAGATGGAGATCGCGCGCACGCTTGGCCGCGTCTATCTCGGCCGCGATGCCGCCGAACAGGTTCTGCGCGGCAAGATCGCGCGAGGCGTCACCGAGCGTATCAATGCGGTGTTGTGGTTTTCCGACTTGCGCAACTCCACGGGGATCAGCGAGGCGATTGGACCGGACGAGATCATCCCGTTCCTCAATGACTATGCCGAAGCCTCGATCGCTGCGATCCATGATGTCGGCGGCGACGTGCTCAAACTTATCGGCGACGGCATTCTGGCGATGTTCACCGGCGACGACATGGTGAAGGCGAAGCGCAACGCCTTGCGCGCCGAACATCAGTTCCGCAAGAATATCGCCAAGCTGAATGCGAAACGACTAGCGGCGAACCGGCCGGTCACGACGGCCTATGTCGGTCTGCATGAGGGTGAGGTATTCTACGGCAATATCGGCAGCGACGAGCGGCTCGATTTCACCGTGGTTGGTCCCTCGGTCAATGAGGTGAGCCGCATCGCTTCCATGTGCTCGTCGGTCGATCGGCCGCTGCTGACCTCGTCCGCGTTCCAGGCCGGGCTCGACGCAGCTGGCCGCAAATATCTGGTCTCCACGGGCCGCTACGCCTTGCGTGGCATCGGCCGTGCGCAGGATCTCTACGCGCTGGATCCCGAGATCGATAGCGACGAGGTCGTGCGCGGTGGCTATGAGCGCTATCTGGCGCGTTAGCGGACCGCTGTGGTTTGCTGGCGCATCGTGTAGAGCACGATAGCGATCAGGCAGGCTGCGCCGAGGACGATGCCGAGTGCCAATGCGGCCTGCGGCACGATTGTGGCCGACAGGGATACGCCGATCGCAGCCCCCATCATCTGCCAGAATCCGAGCAGTGCCGAGGCGGCGCCGGCATGGGTGCCGAATGGCGACAGCGCCTGAGCTGTGCCGAGCGGATTGACCACGCCCATGCCCAGCAGGAACACGCAGGTCGCGGCGATGAAGGTGACGACGTTGCCGTGGAAATAGGCGGTCGCGAGCACCGCGATGCTGCCGATGAACGCGATCAGCAATCCATAGCGAATAGCCCGATCCAGCCCCAAGCGGGGAGCGAGGCGGGCGGCCAGCATGCCGGAGCCGAACACGACCAGCACGGTGCCCGCAAAGAACAACCCGAGCGCAATCGGTGTGAAGCCGTAGCCCTCAATGAGAACGCGAGGTGCTGCGGAGAAGATCGAGAACAGTCCACCCATGATCAGGCCCACTGTGGCGGCTGGGATCAGGAAATGGCGGTTCACCGAGAGCTTGAGATAGGTTGTACTGACGGCGAGCGGATTGAGCGGGATGCGCGTCGTGTTGTGGGTTTCGCCGAGCACCAGGACATAGCTGAGAGCCGACAACACAGCGAAGGCGCCGACGAATACAAATTCTGAACGCCATCCGAAAAAATAATCGAGTCCGCCACCGAGCAGCGGGGAGAAGCCGGGGGCTGCTGCCTGCGCGATCATCACCAAGGTGAGTGCGCGTGCCAGCGCTGCGCCGCTGAACAGGTCGCGGGCGATGGCGCGCGAGAGAACCGAGGTCGAACAGGCGCCCGCGGCCTGGATGGCGCGGCCGATCAGCAGCGAAGGAAGATCAGTCGAGACGCCACACCAGATGCTGCCGATAATGAAGACAGCGAAACCGGCCAGCACCGGCATGCGGCGCCCGTAACGGTCGGAGATCGGCCCGACCAGCAATTGCCCAAGCGCGAAGACCAGCAGAAACACCGTGATCGATGCCGTGACTGCGGGCGTCGTCACCTGCAACGATACCGCCATCTGTGGCAGCGATGGCAGCAGAATGTTGGTCGCCAGGGTGCCCATCGAGGCCAGCCCCGCGAGGACCGCGATCTGCAATGCTGTGGAGGATGCTTCCTGCGGCGGGGTATCTGCCATGGCGTCTGCCGTGCGGTCGGTCATATGATGGTCCTCATTTTATAAATGATGTACATCATATAAAGGGGGCTGCAAAGAGCAGGGCAGTCATGCGGTATTCCGGGAGGACGGGTGCCACCGCCGTGTTCCCGGCGGTGATTGGGGCTACTGGATCAGTTGCCGTACAGGTAATTCGGCAGCCACAGCGTCAGGCCGGGCCAGATATACATCAGCACCATGCAGATGATGACGATGAGCATATAGGGCATCATGCCGGAGAAGATCTGGTTCAGCGTCACATGCGATGGCGCGACGCCTTTCAGATAGAAGGCGGACATCGCGACCGGCGGCGACAGGAAGGCGGCCTGCAGGTTGACGAAGACGAGCACGCCCCACAGGATCGGGTCGATGCCGAAATGCTTCAGCATCGGCAGGAAGATCGGCACGAAGATCACGATGATCTCGGTCCATTCCAGCGGCCAGCCGAGAATGAAGATGATCGCCTGCGACAGGATCATGAACTGGACCGGCGTCAGGTTCAGCGACAGTACCCAGCTCTCCAGCAGCGCCTGTCCGCCGAGAATGGCGAACACCGCGGAGAACAGCGCCGATCCGACGAACAGCCAGCACACCATGGATGTGGTCTTGGCGGTCAGGAACACGGCTTCCTTGGTGCGCTTCCAGTCCAGCGTGCGCGCCTGGAAGGCGAGCAGGAACGCGCCGGCGGCGCCGACGGCGGCGGACTCCGTTGCCGTCGTGATGCCGAGCAGGATCACGGCCAGCACGATGGCAGTCAGGATGCCGAGCGGCATCACGGACGATGTCAGCAGCCGCAGCACCTCGAACTGGGCGGCGCCCATGGTCCAGTAATAATAGAACAGCATCAGTGCGATGATGGCCGCCGTGAAGGCGAAGTAGGTATAGAATTCCGGCGGCGGTCCGGCATCGACCGGCGCATTCGTCGGACTGTTTTGCAGATCGGCATTGCCCATCTGCTGGAGTACTTCCGGTTCACTCTCTTTTGCAGAGCCGGACTGGGCGGCGCCGAGCTCCTCCAGTTTTTCTTCTTCAGGTGTGGCGGTGCTGGCGTCGCCGGACTGAACCCGCTCGGTGATCGCGGCGGGTGCGGGGGCGTCGGGCTGCGGATGGATGACGACATACCACCACGCGGCCGATAGCGTGGTCAGCGCCAGGATCAGTGGCACCAATGCAAAACCGAGATTCTTCAGGATCGTCGCATAGGTGATCCGTGCGCCGTCCATGGTTAGCGCCATCGCGCGCGACGGTGCCACGGCTGCCGTCAGCAAAGCCGGCAGCATCTTGTGCGAATATGCTTGCTGCAGATCGGCGATCCACGGCCGGACAGGCACGCGTGTTTCGCTCTCGGGCAGATTCGGCGCGATCTTCGGGTTAATGAGCGCCCAGCCGATGATGTAGACGAGATAGAGGAAGGCCAGAAAGAAGCCCGGAAACATCGCAGCGGCATAGAGCTTCACGACAGACTGTCCGGCGACGGCGGCATAGACGATGATCATCACCGATGGCGGGATCAGGATGCCCAACGTGCCGCCGGCCGTGATCACGCCGGACGCCAGCTTGACGTCATAGCCGGCTTTCAGCATCGGGTTGAAGGCGATCACGCCCATTAGCACCACGACGGCGCCGACCAGACCCGACGCGATGCCCCAGAAGGTACAGACAATCAGGGTCGCGACTGCCAGCGAGGCCGGGACGCGGCGGAAGGCGAGCTGGATCGAATAGAACATTTTGTCGACCAGCGCGCCGCGTTCCATCACATAGCCCATCAACACGAAGAGCGGGATGGAGATCAGGACGTCGTTGGTCATGGCGCCATAGGTGCGCTGGACCATCAGATCGAAGATGTGGTTGTCGGCCCAGGATTCGCCTGCGCGGTAATAGGCGAAGAAGCCGAAAAACATGCCGAGGCCCATCAGCGTGAAGGCCGTGGGGAAGCCCAGCATGATTACGACGACGATGAGGACGAGCATCAGGAGGCCGAGTGCAGGATCGCTCATTTTTGCGTCTCCCCGCCCATGCCGCGCTGTCGTGCGCTCTCCTCGATCTCCTGCGCCTGGGCGATGGCATTCCTGCGCACGTCGTCATCGACGTGTTCGCTATGTGCGAGCTGTTCTTCGACGACATCGATCTCGGACACATCCTTGAGCCGGCCCGGCCACACGCCCGTCTTCAGGCAAATCGCGGCGCGGGTGATTTCGGCGATGCCTTGCAGCAGCAACAATGCGCCGGCCAGCGGGATCATCGCCTTGAAATGATAGACGGGCGGTCCGTCCGCGGTGACGTTGGAATGCTCGCGGATGCGCCAGCTGTCGCCCGCATAGTCCCAGCCCGCATAGACCAGCGCGGCAATGCCGGGCAGGAAGAACACGATGTAGAGAACGAGATCGAGCGAGGCCTGCGTACGCGGCCGCATCGAGCTGTATAGAAAGTCGCCACGGACATGACCGTTCTGCGCCAGCGTATAGGCGCCGCACAGCATGAATAGCGTGCCATAGAGCATGTTCGACGCGTCGAAGATCCATGCCGTCGGCATGTTCAGCATATAGCGCTTGAACACTTCGGCGCAGACGAGGCCCATCAATCCCAAAATGAGCCAGGCCGCGGCCTTGCCGGCGAATGTACTAATACCGTCGATAGATTGCAGGAAACGCTCGGCAGTCATGTCATTCAGGCCACTGATGCAGGAAACGTCGATGTAGATTTCGTCCGGCGCGGATGTATTGCAAGCGGCAACAGCAAAGCATCATCCGGGAAAGGGTCGTCCCGGATGATGCGAGATACGTATGCCGCGAGACGTCAGGTCTTCTTCTTCGCGTTCGGGCCGAAGTAATGGTTATAGGCCATGCGGCGATTCACGACCGTATCCTGCTCCCACTGTGTGGCGCGCTTGGCGAAGGCCTGCTGGGACTCGGAGATTTCTTTGAAGAGGGGATTTTCGGCCGACTTCTTGGCGACGACCTCGTCATAGACTTCGAGCTGCTTCTGCAGAATCGAGTCCGGCGTCTTGTAGAACTTGACCTTGTCCTTGCTCTGCATCTCCGCATAATCCTGCGAATAGCGGTCGATGGCCTTCCAGGACATTTCCTGCCCGGCCGCATCGGCGGCGCCCGCGATGATCGCCCGCAGCTTCTCGGGCAGGGCGTCATATTTGGTCTTGTTGAACAGGATTTCGAACTGCTCGGCGTTCTGGTGATAGCTTTGCAGCATGCAGGTCTTGGATACGTCGGGGAATCCAAGGATGCGGTCCGACGAAGCGTTGTTGAACTCGGCCGCATCGAGCAGGCCGCGATCCATCGCCGAGACGATTTCGCCGCCGGGCAATGCGTTCACTGCTGCACCAAGGCCGGTAAACACGTCGATGGAGATGCCGACGGTGCGGAATTTCACACCCTTGAGATCATCGGCCTTGGTCACCGGCTTTTTGAACCAGCCGAGTGGCTGGGTCGGCATCGGCCCGTAGGGAAGTGACACGACATTGGCACCGATCGACGCGTAGAGCTTGGCCAGAAGCTCCTTGCCGCCGCCAAATTTGTGCCAGGCCAGCAGCATGTTGGCGTCCATCGCATAGGCCGGGCCGGAGCCCCACAGGGCCAGCGCGGTCTGCTTGCCGTAGTGATAGACCATCACGCCGTGGCCGCCGTCGAGCGTGCCTTTGGAGACCGCATCGAGCAGGCCGAAGGCCGGGACTACGGCGCCAGCCGGAAGCACCTCGATCTTCAGGTCGCCACCGGTCATGTCGTTGACCTTCTTGGCGTAGTCGAGCGCGTATTCGTGGAAGATATCCTTGGCCGGCCAGGTGCTCTGCCAGCGCATGCTGATCGGGCCCTGCGCCTGGGCGATTGCCGGTGCGACGACGCTTGCAGCGGCACCGGCGGTGGCGACCTTCAGAAAACGGCGCCGAGACGGAGTCCTGTCCTTGGATGAAGCCATTGTGTTCTCCCCGAATGGTCGTCCTTTTGCGGACTGACCTTGTTGATTGGTGACAAGACAAAGGCTTGCTTGCAGCTTTGGCAAGAAAGTTCGCTTTGCTGCGACGCTTCGACGCGGCGCAACTACACTAACTATCCGTGCTGCGGTGCGGGGAGATTATGAGCGAGTGCGAACTACAGATGAACTACACCAAGCCTGTTAGACTTTCGTCGGAACGTATCCGGTCACATCGCCGACCATGTCCGGCTGCCGTTCCAGTGTAACCGCCGGAGAGGTCAGGATCACCACGGCCTGCCAGGCGAAACCCGCGACGGCGAGGTAGAGGCACGCCTCCGCGTGATAGAGCCCGCCGACAACGGCCGCGATCCCGGTTCCGATCGGACGGGCGCCGTAACTCAGGATGTTGATCGCGGAGACGCGTCCGAGCAGGCTCGGCGGCGTTACCGACTGTCGCAACGTCGCGGTGGAGATCACCCACAGGATCGGACCGACGCCGAGCAGGAAGAAGCTCAGGCCCGCCAAAGCCGGCGAGGGGATCCATGTGGTCAGTGCCATCACAACGGAGGCAACGAAGCCGGTGACGGGGCCAAGCGCGATCACGGTGCCGAACGGCAACCGTCTCATCACACGTGTTGCCAGCAGTGCGCCGATCACCATGCCGACGCCATACATCGCGAGTGTCACGCCGACGCCGGAGGCGGAGAGGCCGAGACGGCGAACCGCGTAAGGCACGAACACTGCCAGCACCATGAAGGATGCGGCGCTGAAGATGAACTGTGTGATGAAGACCGGTCGCAAATACTGGTGATAACAGACGAAGGACAGACCTTCGGCGATGTCCTGCACCGGATTGCGTCGCTGTACCGTCGTGCGCGTAGGCTCGTGGATGCCCGATAGCAAGGCGACAGCGATGATCGACAGCGCTGCGGCAAAGCCGAAGGCAGGCGCGGCGCCAGTGAAGCCGACAAGCGCGCCGCCGATGGCAGGACCGCTCGCAAAGGCGACGGTGCGCGCGAGTTCGATCCGTGCATTCGCCGCGCCGAGCAATTGCGGCACGACCAGCGATGGTACGAGCGACGGCGCGGCGACGCTGTAGACCACGGTGCCGCACACCGCGACGAAGCCGAGCAAAGCGAGCAGCGTCATCGTCATCGCGCCGAACCAGATCAGCCCCAGCGTCAGCAACAGCGCGATCGCACGCAGCGCCTCAGCTCCGGCCATCAGCGTGCGGCGCGACATCCGGTCGGCGAGCAGACCGGCGGGAATGGCGAACAGCACGAAGGGCAGGGTCAGCGCGGTCTGCAGCAATCCGGTCTGGCCTTCACCGACGCCGAGCGACAGCACCGCGACGATGGGCGCGGCCGCCAGCGCGATCTGCTCGGCCGACTGCGCCGCGAGGTTCGACCAAGCGAGGCGGTTGAAGGTGTCAGGCAGTCGATCAATGGGGGAGTGGGACATGGCGATTCCTGTCTGTGACAGCCACCATGGGGTCCGAACGAGCACGCAACCACCCGATTACTGAGCGCACGCCGTGACAGGCAGCGCCCACCAACCGGCTAGATGCAGTTGCAAATGAGTTGCAACAAGGGAGAGTTTGCTCTATGCAGCTCTGATGGATGCACTTTCGCCGAAAACCTCGCCCGATTCGTCAACGTCTCCAATCCCCGGCAGCGTTCCAGACGCGGCGGGCTGGCGCTCCGGCCTTGGCGGGGATTTCCGCCGCAGCCTCTCGGAGGTCAATTCGTCGATCCCGGTTCCGATCGGCGGCCACTGGTTTCGGCGGCTGCTGGCATTCGCCGGACCGGGTTACATGGTCTCGGTCGGCTATATGGACCCCGGCAACTGGGCGACCGATCTCGCAGGTGGCTCGAAATTCGGCTACACGCTGCTCTCGGTGATCCTGCTGTCGAACGTGATGGCGATCCTGCTGCAGGCACTGGCCGCGCGTCTGGGCATCGTCACCGACCGCGACCTGGCGCAGGCCTGCCGCGACAGCTTTTCCCGGCCGGTCAACATCATGCTGTGGCTGGCCTGCGAGACGGCGATCATCGCCTGCGATCTGGCGGAAGTGATCGGTACCGCGATTGCGCTGCAGCTGCTGTTCGGCATTCCGCTGATCGGGGGCGCGCTCATCACTGCGCTGGATGCCTTTCTGCTGCTGTTGCTGATGAACAAGGGTTTCCGTTTTCTGGAAGCTTTCGTGATCGCGCTGCTCATCGTCATCGCGGTCTGTTTCACGGTTCAGATTGTCGCTGCGGCGCCGCCCGTGGCTGCAGTGCTGAGCGGCTTCCTGCCGTCCACCGCGATCGTGACCAATCCCGAAATGCTCTACATTGCGATCGGCATCATCGGCGCAACCGTGATGCCGCATAACCTCTATCTGCATTCGTCGATCGTGCAGACCCGTGCCTATCCGCGCACCGATGAGGGCCGCCGCGACGCGATCAAGTGGGCGACGACGGACAGCACCATCGCGCTGATGCTGGCGCTGTTCATCAACGCGGCGATCCTCATTGTCGCCGCCGCGACGTTCCATACGTCAGGCCATGCTGATGTGGCCGAGATCGGTCAGGCTTACGAGCTGTTGTCGCCGTTGCTCGGTCTTGGCATCGCATCGACGCTTTTCGCGATCGCACTGCTGGCATCCGGCCTCAACTCGACGGTAACGGCAACGCTGGCCGGCCAGATCGTGATGGAGGGCTTTCTCCGGCTGCGTCTGCCGAACTGGGCGCGCCGGCTCCTGACTCGCGGCATCGCTATTGTCCCGGTCGTGGTCGTCACCGCGCTCTATGGCGAACGCGGCACCGGACAACTCCTCGTCTTCAGTCAGGTCATCCTGTCGATGCAATTGCCATTTGCAGTCATCCCGCTGGTGCGGTTTGTCTCGGATCGGCGAAAGATGGGTGACTTCGTAATTTCGCGGTCGGTCGCCACGGTGGCATGGATCATCGCTGGCATCATCGTGATCCTGAACTGCAAATTGCTTTACGACACCTTGCTCGGCTGAAGCCTTGAAATTTAAGGCAGCTGCTGCCACCAGACTTTGGTGAAGGGGACTGGCCTTTGTGGCTATGTGCGACGTAATCCTGCCGCGCTGGATTTCGCGATCTCCCGCGTGAGCTCCATGACAGTCCGGCATGCCAGCGTCAGGCTTCCGTGACGCGACATCGCCTGAGCAATGTGGCGCGTGACGACAGAATCGACCAGTTTCGACGATTGCAGACGGCACATCCTTCGATGCCGCGGCGACTGCATAGGGTCCCAGCAAAGCGTAGATGCTTCCTTCGGCGACAATATGCGTTTGCAGGCTGAGTGAATCGGCCTCCAAGGCGACGTTGAGCGAAATGCCTTAGCCTGCAACCTCGGAAGCCGCCGACATCAGCTCTCGCGGAGTGGGAGCTCCGAACATGCGATTGCCCCCCTCAGGAACTTCGGTAAAGCTCCAACGTACGATGCCCTCCCGGTCAAGCAGGAATTGGCCAAAGAGCTGACCCTGGCCGGTTGTCAGCATGTGCTCGTCGGCTTCGGTTATTTCGTAGCCGTCCTTCGTGTTGAGAAGATCGGCCGCCGCCATCGGGTTCATCGGCTCAGGCAGTTCGCCCGGCATGTCCATCCGCATGCTCATGACGGCGTTCATACCCAGCTTGCGCGGCCATTCGGTTTCGCTCTCCGTGAACTCGAGATTGGGCAAGCCAAACGCGCGGTGCGAGACGCGCTCGGGGTCGGACGCGGCGAGCAGATTGGGCAAGGGATGATACCGGAAATAGAGCCGCGCACGGTCGATAGGCGTGTTGACCACCACGAGACTCTCGACGCCTTTCTCGCGCAGGGCCGGGTCAAGTTGCGCCTGGGCCGCGAGATGGCGCCGGCAGAACGGGCAGTGCAGGCCTCGAAACAAGCCGACCAGTACTGGGCTGTGGCCGCGAAAGTCGTCAAGCGCGATCTTGCCGTCACGTGTGATCGCATCCAGCACAATGTTCGGTGCGCGGTCGCCCGCGTGGAGTAACCCATCGACATGATGTTCAGACATGGTCAACCTCCTCTACTTGCTAATCAAGAAATGGCAGTACGACCAGCGCTTCGGGATTAAGCCCGTGCCGGGCGCAGAGATCGTGCGCCAGAGCAAAATACCGCTCGGCCTCAGGCATGTCGCCTCGATCGAGGTTCAGCGTCGCGAGACCATCATAGCATGGAAAGAGCTGCTGGGGCTCGCCCGTTTCCTGCGCCACTTCAATTGCTTCATTGTAGCAGCGGGCGGCGAGTTCCGGCTGGCCATGGCATTGATGAATTTGCCCGAGCACAATCAATGGCACAGCGAGATGTTCGCGCTGATCAAGCGAGCGGTCGAGTTCGATCGCCTTTTCGGCCGCCGGCACGCCTTCGTCGGCACACCTGTCCGTGAAGGTGCAACAGGCGACAGCGAGATTGACAAGGAGACGCGCCTGAAAACCGAGATCGCCGATCCGGCGGGCGACATCAAGACCGCGCCGGCATACTTCCATGGCTTGCGCCGGATCGACCATCGTGTAGAGCACGCCAAGATTGGTGTAGCCGCGGCAGGCTGCGCTGAGAAGGCCAGCGGCTTCGGCAACTGCGACGCTTCGCTCCACCTCGCGAACGGCCTCCTGGCTTCGGCCCAGCCGCGCCAATGCAACCCCCTTGGTATTGAGCGCCTCCGCGGTGGCGCGAGCCGCTTCTAGTCCGGCTTGCTTGTCTACCTCCGGCGGCACGGACTGAGCGTAGCCAAGCGCATCGTCTGCCCATCTCGCGGCCGCAGCATGATCGCCGATGCGAAACGCGAGGTGGCCGCGCTCCTGTAACAGGTGCGCCCACTCGATCGGCGCGTCCGTTCCTTCGAGCAACGCAGCCGCCTCGGCGTAATGCGCCTCCGCCCCGTTTCGTTTGCCGGCGTCCCACATCAAACGGCCAAGCTTGCGAAGTATCCGCGCTCCGGCGGCGCGGTCCCCGGCCGCGCGGTGGGCCTCCAATACCGTCTGGTAATGTTCGTCGGCCGTGTCACGCCGGCCCGCCGCTCCACACAGGTCGGCAATTCGTTCGTATAGCACAAGCCGTTCCGGTCCTTGATCGCCAGCGGTCAACAAGACGGCGAGGGCCTGCTGATAGAGGCGGATGGCGTCGTCGTTGGCATAGATCGCGCGTGCGCGATCGCCGGCCGCGCTCAGGTAATGTGCACCCTTCGGCTTGCTCGCGCTGAGGCTGAAATGATGTCCCAGTAGAGAGAGGTCTTCGAGCCGCTCCGGATCATTTCCGCACAGCCGCTCCAGGGCAGCACCGATCCGCCCATGCATCTCAATGCGCCGTTGCAGAAGGAGGTTTTGGTAGATCACATCCTGAAGCATGGTTTGCGTGAAACGATAGGATTGCAGCGAAATCGAGTTTGCGCCCGCGATCTCCTCGATGATCTCGGCGTCGCACAGCAGTTCAAGCCCTGCCTCTACTTTCGCCGGGTCGGTCGCTGTGGCACCGAGAAGGGCCGCATCAAAGCGCGGCCCGATGACCGCTGCCTCCTGGGCCAACCTGCGCACGCCGTGTGGCAGTCGGTCCACTCGCGCGAGCAGCAACGCCTGAATACTCGCCGGGATGTCAGCAGCCGCTTCATCGGACTTGATCTGCCAATGCGAGCCGTCACGTTCCAAAATGCCAGCTTCGATGAGACCGCGTATGATTTCTTCCACGAACAGTGGATTCCCGCTCGCGCGTTCGAGAATTCGATTGAACAGATTGCCGGATGATCCATTCCAACCGTCACCGAAGAACGCCGCGAGCAGCTTTTGTCCGTCGGCGATGCCAAGGGGTGCCAGCCGCAGTGTTGTATGGCTAATTCGACTTGAGTCGAGCTGGTCCATTTCAAGTGTCGGCCGGTGTGTGAACAATAGCATCAGCCGCCCGCGCTCCAGCCGATCCATCACGAACCGCAGCGCCTCAAGCGATACGGCGTCGGCCCAGTGCAGGTCCTCGACAATGATCAGGAGGGGCGATAGGGCCAGACGCCGTTCGAAGACGGTGCGGATCGCGAAAAAAATCTGCCGTCGAAGCTGTTCCGGTTCAACGTGCTGCAGGGCGTCGTCGGGGTCGCCGAGACCAAGAACATAAAAATAGAGGGGCATCAGCCGCTCGACCTCTTCGGCCGCCATGCCAAGCCCCGACAACGCTTCGGCTAGCTTGGCTTGCGCCTCTGTCGCCGAAGCCTTGTGCGCGATGCCGTAGGCGCTGCGCAGCACTGCGGCAAGAGTACCGTAGGATTGCTCGCCCAGCGGCGAGCAAGCGGCCCGCCGGATCGCCACGCCTGCGAAGCGATCCTCATCGCGAGCGCGGGTAACGAATTCATCCACCAGGCGCGATTTTCCGATGCCGGCTTCGCCAACCAGCCGCATCAGCTGGGCAGCTCCGCCACACGCCAGGTCAAGGCACCCCATCATACGGGCCATCTCCGCGTCGCGCCCGATCAGCGGCGCGCTCAGGCCCAGTATCTCGAGTCCGCGTGCCGCACGCGGTGTCTCGAGCGGGCCCCTCAGACGATGGACCAGGACGCTGCCTGCCTTGCCGCGCAGCGCAACGTCGCCGAGAGATTCATACGAGAATGCATGCCGGGTGAGGCGGTAGGTCAGCGGTCCCACCAGCACGTCGCCCGGGGGGGCCATCGACTGCAAGCGTTGAGCGGTATTCACCGTGTCGCCGGTCACTGAATAGGACTTGGCAACGCCTGCGCCCAATCCACCCGCAACCACGTGCCCGGTGTTGATTCCGATATGAAGCATGAGCGGCGATCCGGCGGATATCTTCGAACGTTCGCTCAAGCACGCCGTCCGCTTGATCATGTCGAGGGCCGCGCGGAGTGCCCGCTCAGGATCGTCCTCGTGCGCGGCCGGCGCACCAAACAGAGCGAGTAGCGCATCGCCAATGAATTTGTCCACGAAGCCGCCGAAATTTTGCACGGCTGCGGTCAGTTCCTCGAATAATTCGTTCTGAAACGCCTGCATGACTTCCGGGTCAAGCCGTTCGCTCATCGTGGTGAAGCCGCTGAGGTCCGCAAACAGCACGGTGATGGTGCGGCGGTTGGCTTCGCTGTCGACCTTATGGAGCGTCCGCCGGGGTGCGCGCTCGGGCTCGACAAGCATCAGCGCCGGTGAACGAGCGCCAGTCGTGACCGTCGCCGGAATTGTTGGCGATGACGGCTCCCGCTGGTTGCCGGCCTTGGGGGCGTGATCGACGCGGGCGCCGCATTTCGGGCAATACGCAAAATCCGGTGCGCACGCGTAGCCGCAACTGGGGCATGGGTCCGGCTGCTTCGCGCCGCATTTTGGGCAGAACGCAAAGCCGCTCTGAACCTCGAAACCGCAACACGAGCAGTTCATGGATCAAGACCTCGCGGAAGCCGCGATGGCACGATCTAATCCTGGACCTCGTCGAACAGGCCCTGGATCCTTGGTAACAATGGGCTTGTGGCGCCGGAAGAGCAAGCCATGGCTGCGGCCCTGCCAGCGCGCATGCGCGACCGGGATCACCGATGCCACTGATCGGGCCTCGACTACGCGCGGCGTAGTCCTGCCGCGCTGGATTTCGCGATCTCCCGCGCGAGCTCCATGACAGTCCGGCATGCCAGCGTCAGGCTTCCATGACGCGACATCGCCAGAGCAATGTGGCGCGTGACGATCGGATCGACCAGTTTCGACGATTGCAGACGGCACTCCTTCGATGCCGCGGCGTCCTTCCATACCAGCGGTCATGCCGATGTGGCCGAGATCGGTCAGGCTTACGAGCTGTTGTCGCCGTTGCTCGGTCTTGGCATCGCATCGACGCTTTTCGCGATCGCACTGCTGGCATCCGGCCTCAACTCGACGGTAACGGCAACGCTGGCCGGCCAGATCGTGATGGAGGGCTTTCTCCGGCTGCGTCTGCCGAACTGGGCGCGCCGGCTCCTGACTCGCGGCATCGCGATCGTCCCGGTCGTGGTCGTCACCGCGCTCTATGGCGAACGCGGCACCGGACAGCTCCTCGTCTTCAGTCAGGTCATCCTGTCGATGCAATTGCCATTTGCAGTCATCCCGCTGGTGCGGTTTGTCTCGGATCGGCGAAAGATGGGTGACTTCGTAATTTCGCGGTCGGTCGCCACGGTGGCATGGATCATCGCTGGCATCATCGTGATCCTGAACTGCAAGCTGCTTTACGACACCTTTTTCGGCTGAAGACCTGAAATCCAGGACGGTCGCGGATGATGCCGAGGACGGATCGTCAGCCGGCCAGCTAATCCTGCGGCTCGGGCATCGTTTCGCCGGTCGCGTCCACGCGCAGCCATCCTGATGGCGCCAGCCGCTGCTGCGGCAGATAGCGGCCCTTGTAGTCCATCTTCTTGGAGCCTTCGATCCAGTAGCCGAGATAGACGTAAGGCAGGCCGAGCCGCCTGGCGCGGGCGATGTGGTCGAGGATCATGAAGGTGCCGAGCGAACGGCTTTCCTCACCAGGTTCGAAGAACGAATAGACCATCGACAGCCCATCGCTCAGCACGTCGGTCAGCGCGACTGCTAGCAGGTCCTCGCCGCGTCCGGTGATGCCTGTATCGGGGCCGCGGCGGCGATATTCGATGATGCGGGTCTCGACATGCGAGTCCTCGACCATCATCGCGTAATCGAGCACGGTCATATCGGCCATGCCGCCATGGCGATGGCGCTGGTCGAGATAGGCGCGGAACACCGAATACTGTTCGGAGGTCGGCACCGCGCTGCGCTGCTCGCCGATCACGTCGGCATTGCGTGCCTGGATCTTGCGGAAGTTGCGGGACGGCTTGAACTCATTGGCGATGACCCGGACGGAGACGCAGGCGCGGCACTGGTCGCAGGCCGGGCGATAGGCGATCGACTGGCTGCGCCGGAAGCCGCCATGGGTGAGCAGGTCGTTGAGATCGCCAGCCTTGTCGCCGACCAGATGGGTGAAAACTTTCCGTTCGTGCCGGCCCGGCAGGTAGGGGCAGGGCGACGGCGCCGTGAGGTAGAATTGCGGAGTGTCGCGGGAGTGCTGGGTCACGGGTTGCCGTCGGTCTCCGAAGCAGTTGGGTGTAGCATCGCGCCACCCGGGCAAACGGTCAATCGCTTTGCCCGGCCAAGTTGGCGTCCTTCGCGGCTGTTAGTAGGCACGGCCGGGCGGCTGGGCGTAAGCGGCACGGACGACGGAATTATTCACCACCACGGTTCCCAGCACGAGGTCGTGCAGCAACTGGCGGCGGCCGTTGAGTAGGCCGACCACCAGCACCAGCGGCGTGAGCAGCGACACCGAGGCCCAGAACAAGACCGCGTGTGCGGCGCCGAGTACGAAGTAGCCGGGCGTGCCTGAGAAGGTGCGCATCTGCAGATCCATCATCCGCATGCCGACGGTGGCCGAATGCGGGCCGCCCAGCGACATGCCGTAATAGACGACGGGCCAGATCACCGTCGCCGGTGAGATCAGCCAGAACAGTGCCCAGCCGAGGCCGAGGGTGACGACGCCAAACAGGAGAATGAAAACCCAAGCCAGCACGATCGGAATCGACAGCACCACGAGATCGATCAGGAAGGCAACAACGCGGCGCATCAGCACGCCGCGGAACAAATCCGGCTGCGCATAGGGATCGAAGGCATGGGCGCGGGGCGGGGTACCGGCACTGCGCCAGGTGTCGCCTTGCCAGCTTCCGTTAGGGCCGCCAGCATTCGGGCCGGTATCAGACATGACGCATCCCTCCGTTTGCATCCTCGCGATCCATCACATGGATATCACCAGACCGCGCAACAAGTGCGCGGAATCGTTACAGACTGTCCATGACGTAAATCAGGCGAGGCTTGAGCGCGGATGCGCTCAGCGCGCAGCCTTGATGCGTTCCGCGGCATGCGGCGCGAAATAGGTCAGCACGCCATCGGCGCCTGCGCGCTTGAAGCCGAGCAGACTTTCCATGATGGCACGGTCGCCGTCGATCCAGCCGTTGTTCGCGGCGGCCATGATCATCGCGTATTCGCCGGACACCTGATAGGCGAAGGTCGGAACCGCGAACGTGTCCTTCACGCGGCGCACAATATCCAGATAGGGCATGCCCGGCTTGACCATAACCATGTCGGCGCCTTCGGCCAGATCGAGTTCGACCTCGCGCAGCGCCTCGTCGGAATTGGCGCTATCCATCTGATAGGTGCGCTTGTCGCCCGTCAGCGTCTTGGCCGAGCCAATGGCGTCGCGGAACGGGCCGTAGAAGGCCGAGGCATATTTCGCGGCATAGGCCATGATCTGCACGTCCAGGAATCCGGCTTCATCCAGCGCCTCGCGGATCGCGCCGACACGGCCGTCCATCATGTCCGATGGCGCAATGATATCGCAGCCGGCCTCGGCCTGGACCAGCGCCTGCCGGACCAGCACGGCGACGGTTTCGTCGTTGAGGATCTTGCCGTTCTGGATCAGCCCGTCATGGCCGTGGCTCGTGAACGGGTCGAGTGCCACATCGCAGAGCACGCCGAGATCGGGAAATTCCTTCTTGATCGCGCGCACGGACTGGCAAACCAGATTGTTGGCGTTGCAGGCCTCGGTGCCCATCTCGTCGCGCAGCGACGGGTCGGTATAGGGGAACAGCGCGATGCAGGGGATGTCCAGCTTCATGGCGCGCTCGGCATCGCGGACCGCCTGATCGACGCTGAGGCGTTCCACGCCGGGCATCGAGGCGATCGCGGCGCGCTGGTTGTCGCCGTCGATCACGAAAAGCGGCCAGATCAGGTCGTCGGTGGTCAGCACGTTCTCGCGCACCAGCCGGCGAGCCCATTCGGACTTGCGGTTGCGGCGGGGGCGGGTGGTCAGGCCGAGGGAGGGGGCGTCATAAGCGGCCGGGCGGGGGGCGTGATCGCGCAATTCGATGGGGCGCCCGAACTTGATTGCCATAATACCGTCTCTCCCGCGGGCCTTCGTGAGGTCGAAAGCCCCTTAAATTCGACCTGTTCTAAGTCTAGCACCTCGATGTCCCGGCGTCACCGCGATCATGCACGTCATGCGCGCGTGACGTGACGGGCTGGGTCATTGATTTTGCAGGCCCAAAGGCTCACAAAAAGCCCCCATGAATCGCTCAAACCATCGCCCAAACGTCCAGTTCCCACTCGTGAGATCGCATTCGCATGTCTGAGCAGATGCCGCGCGACCTCGGGTCGAGAGACCCCACGTCGCGGGACCATGCCATGTCGGTCGCGGCGATCTCGTCCGGACGCATCGAATCTGACGAAAACATCTGGACCCGGCGCCTGGTCCTGTTCCTGCGCGTGATGGCCGTCGTCTCGATGATGCAGGGCCTCTATCACTGGGCGCAGGTCACCGGCTTTGTCGGCACCGAGGATGACGCCTTCGAGGTCCAAACCATGGGCTGGCAGACCGCCACGGTCTATTTCGCCGTCATCGAGCTGGTCAGCGCCGTCGGTCTCTGGCTCGCGACGCCATGGGGCGCCGTCGTCTGGCTGACGACCGTGGTGTCCATGGCGGTTATCGAGCTGATGTTTCCGACCATCTATGGAGGCAATCTCCTGATCGTTGGCGTGCAGGCTGCGTTTCTCGCAGGCTACCTTGCGCTGGCATGGATGGCGGCGCGCGAACGGCCGCCATAGGCTCAGGACGTCAAGCAGAGGCCTCGCAGAAGGCCCTGCATTCAGGGAGGTCATGTTGAACCAGCTTTATTCCGGCGGCACCGCCGGCAACCTCATCGTCAGCGCGATCGCCCGCTATGGCGACCAGCCCGCGCTCGCGGACGGCCATGTCCGCTGGAGCTACCGCGACTTCGGCGACGTGGTCGCGCGTTTCATCAGCCTGTTTCGCAGTCTCGGCCTCAGGAAGGGCGATGCGCTGTCCATTCTCTCCGGCAACCGCGCCGAGAGCTGGGCCGCGATATCAGCCGCCGCCGTGATGGGCCTGCGCTACACGCCGCTGCATCCGATGGCCGCCGAAGACGACCACGCCTTCATTCTCGAGGATGCCGAGATTTCCGCGCTGATCGTGGAGGCCGGCAAGTTCGCCGCGCGCGGCCTCGCGCTGCGCAGCCGCGTGCCGGGCCTGAAACATCTGCTGTCCTTCGGCGCGCTCGATGGCGCGCGCGATCTGCTGGCCGAACTGCCCAATGCGACGCCGGCGCCGCTGGTCGACGAGAGCAGTACCGGCGATATCTGCTGGCTGGCTTATACCGGCGGCACCACGGGCCGCTCCAAGGGCGTGATGCTGCCGCATCGCGTGCTGGTGGCGATGTCGCTGGCGATCTATGCGGATTGGGACTGGCCGGCCGATATCCGCTATCTCGCCGCGACGCCGATCAGCCACGCCGCCGGCATCACGCTGTTTCCGGTGATGCTGCGCGGCGGCTTCGCGCGGCTGGTGCAGGGTTTCGATGCGGAAACCTATTGCCGCGTGGTGCATGAGGAAAAGATTACCGCGACCTTCCTGGTGCCGACGCTGATCTATGCGCTGATCGACGCGCCGGAGCTGCGCGCCAAATACGACATGTCGTCATTGCAGATGATCGTTTATGGCGCGGCGCCGATGTCGCCGGACCGGCTGCGCGAGGGCGTCGGCATCTTCGGCAATGTGTTCGTGCAGCTCTACGGCCAGACCGAAGCGCCGCAGATCATCACCACCATGCGCAAGATCGATCACGACGACTCAAAGCCGGGCCGTCTCGGTTCCTGCGGCCGCGCCAATCCGATGGTCGAGGTCAAACTGTTCGATGCCGAGATGCGCGAAGTGGCGACAGGGAAGCCCGGCGAGATCTGCGTGCGCGGCTCGCTGGTGATGGATGGTTACTGGAAACGGCCGGATGCCACCGAAGACGCGTTCCGCGGCGGCTGGCTGCACACCGGCGATGTCGCCGTGAAGGACAGCGACGGCTTCTTCTATATCGTCGACCGCACCAAGGAAATGATCATCTCCGGCGGCTTCAACATCTATCCGCGTGAAGTCGAGGATGCCTTGATGGCGCATCATGCGGTGGCGTCCGCCGCCGTGATCGGAATTCCCGATGCGAAGTGGGGCGAGGCGGTGAAAGCCTTCGTGGTGCTGAAAGCCGGCGCGAATAATTCTGTGGAGGAACTTCAGGCGCATGTGAAAGACAAGCGCGGCGCGCCGTGGTCGCCGAAGACCATCGATTTCGTCAGTGAGATCCCCGTGACAGGCCTCGGCAAGATCGATCGCAAGGCTTTGCGCGCGCCTTATTGGGACGGGCGAACGCGCGGAGTTGCGTAAAATTGTCGAATTAATTTTCGGGGCGTTGGCGGTAAGACTTCGGTCACCCTAACGCCCCGGTTACGAACCTTACGCGAGTGTTTCGAATTTTAGGCAAGCTGTTCCGCTATGCGACAGATCGGGCGGACAAAGCTGGAACATGGGCTCTGCAGCGTGAATCAAACCTTGCGAAAACCCCTTGTTTCACCGGCTTAATCTCAGATTCACTGTCTCAAATTCATGATCTCTTTATTGTCTTATTTAAGCGGTTCTTCAAACGCTCCCCCTTAAGTTGGCCCTATCAGACGGGACACAAGTTTCGTCGAATAAGTCGATAAAAACGACAACAGGGGTAGTGTCATGATGAAGACCGTTGCGACGGTGGAAAGCGTCGATCTCGTTCCGGGCCAGGCGCCGGTTCAGCCGCTTTATCTGGAAGCCTTGACGTTGGTGGAGCGTCTGCATCGCCGTCTGCTCGACGTCATCAAGGATGAATTCGATCGCCGCGGCCGCGCTGATATCAATTCGGTCCAGGCACTGCTGCTCTACAATATCGGCGACAAGGAACTGACCGCCGGCGAGCTGCGCACTCGTGGTTACTATCTCGGCTCCAACGTGTCCTATAACCTGAAGAAGCTCGTCGAACTCGGCTTCCTCGATCATCAGCGCTCGCGCGTCGATCGTCGCTCGGTTCGCATTCGTCTGACGGCGCAGGGCCAGGAAATCCGCCACATCGTCGACGCGCTCTATCAGAAGCACGTCAAGACGGTCGAGCAGGTCGGCGGCATCTCCAACGAGGAATTCGCGACCCTCAACAAGTCGCTGCATCGCCTCGAGCGTTTCTGGACCGACCAGATCCTGTATCGTCTCTGAGACTTTCGACCTCCAAGTCGCCGAACCACTGCCGACGGATTGCCCTCCGAAAGCACATCGAAATGCGCGCAAGACGCATGCGACACTGAAATTGATCAAGGCGCCCTCGCAGGGCGCCTTTTTCTTTGGCGTTACGCCATCCCACCCTTGCTGAACGAAAACACCTTCAAGACAGACACAGAGATATTGGAGATGATTTCATGAAGCGCTTGTTGATCTTTCTGTTCCTCTTTCCTGCCGTTGCGACTGTCGCGTTCTACGCAGTGACGTACGTCCTGACCGGCGCAGCGGTGGATAGCGGTACAGGGCCGGTGTTCATGTATCTCGTCTTTATTGTGCCGGGGCTCCTGGTCGCCTTGCTGGACTGGCTGATTGCCAGAACATCCATGCCTGCGGTCATGACGACGACACTTCTTGCCTACGGTCTATCGGTGTTGGTGATGGCCTTGCTTCTCGGCTCCAGCAAGCAACTCGTGGCACTCGGTCTAATCGGCGCAATTCCAGCCGCCGTGTGTTCGTGGCTGTCAAATAAGCCAGAGGAAATCGTAAATGCGTGAGCGATTCGTCGCTCGTGCCAGGCCTTGATGGGTTTTGCGGAGTTTATCATCGGGCGCGCTTCGCGTGACCTGTTGGCTCACTCCATCCCGGGGTTGTCGGCGGAGAGCGCGCAGCGTTCCGTTCTGCCCGTTCGCGAAATTTCCTTCGTCTCTCGTGGAACCGGTTCCATTCTCGCGGCTTATCGCTTCGTCGGAAGGGATCAAGTCATGCTGGTCGAACGCGGTCTGAAAGTGATGAATGTCGAGGCGGTGGGCGACGCCTATGCCATCGCTGCGAACTACCTGCGCAAGTCCGGCGCGATCCCCGATACTTATCTCACCAACGATCGGCTGCTCGAAATCATCGTCCGGATGTTTCATCGCGGCGAAGACAACAAGCTTCGCCTTGCGAACAGAGCGATCGCGCAATTCCAGGCTGCACGGGCTGAAGCCGCGTAGCCGGTTTTCTGATGTCCAACGAGGAAAATGACGACATGCAGATTGCCATCGACCGCATTATGCACACCTATGACCTGATGATGAGCCGTACCCAGGCGGCATCCGACGAAGCCCGCACCAAGGTGACCGACTATGTGCAGTCGCTTTTCGACGGCGGCGAGAAGGATCCGCACCGGCTGACGGTGTTCGGCTTGACCTATCTGCGTGAGCTTGATGGCAGCAACGATCCGGTGAAGGCCGGGTTTACCGGCCTTTGAGGGAGTAGGGCGCAATAGCGCTGCGTTTAAGCGCTGGCGCCCTGTCCAGGGCTTCATCAGATTCAAATTTCAAACAGCCACGGCCCTTCAGACATGCGTCATCGCCCCCATTGTTTGCGGCGCGGGGGCGCCGTCGTCGCTTGCATTCCCGCCCCCTTGTGAGAGGGCGTGCGGAACGCCGGGTGCCCGTTGCACCCTTGGGCCTGATGCGATGCGGTCTTCCGCAATTGAGAGTGCATCAGGACTTTCGGAGGCGCCGAGCGATTGCCCGACGTTCCGCATGCGGTGTTTTTTCGGTTGCTTGCACATCTGCCATGGCGAACGGTCCCATCACCAAAATTAATGTCCCAGGGCGGAGGGACAGGGTAGCCGCAAAGCACTTGGCCGAACGCGTTTCGATTTGGTCGTCCGTCACACTGCCCAGAGAGTCTTTCCATCCGAAGGCCGGCCGTCTCCTGCCAGTGGCAGTGCTGGCGCAGATCCGTCCTGCCCGAAGACAGACGTCCCCCATGAACCGCGTGACGCCGCATCTCCGGCGTCCACCGCATCCTGCCCCGCGAACGTGACGATCGCGATCGCCCCTCTCGGTGGGGCAGGACAAAGGGGAATATAAACCTTATAGGGATGTTGTCAATGAGATATAGGAAAAAATGTTTGGACGCTGTCTTGCCGCCCAAGCTCGTCATTCCGGGGCGGGACCGGCGCCGCAGGCGACGGGACCGAACCCGGAATCCCGACATGGGAGACACCGTAGAGCCAAACACTTCGAGATTCCGGGTTCCCATTGCAGCGGCTTTGCCGCTTTCATGCGCCCCGGAATGACGAGTGTGGCGTCCGGCAAGCGCTAGTCGCGCTTCGGAATGAAGAGCGGGACGCGATGCGCTCATCGCATATGTGCTCATCGAAGCACTGTCGTCGCGGTTCTGCTACTCGAACTATCGCTCGACAAGATGCGCGCGCGAGACTGCAGGTTCAAACCGATCGGCGAAATACTGCGTTTCGTTGGCCACCCGTCCGTCGCGGAACTCCATGATGCTCACCGCGTAAGATGGTATACCGTCATAGGTCAGGATGAATTCGGTGACCCATAATTCGCCGCTGCCGATAATCCGCCGAACCGTAAAACGTTTCTCGTTTGGCTGGACAAGCCGGCTCATCTGAATGTTGTGTCGACCGCGGATGCGCTCCCCCGATTGAGGATAATAAAGCATCGCATCCTCATGGTAGATGTCATGTTCGATATTGAAATCGTTCGCGTCCGATGCAGTCCAATGACGCTCCAGGGCGGCCCGTACATCGTCCATCTCAACCTCCTGCGATAGGCCTCAGGTTGGCGGCTTGGCTTGGTGCAGAGGGGAAGGAGAGCCGAACCTCTCCACAACGACAGACAGTCGCCTTACCGGCAAACTAGCATGGAAAAGCTCGCGAAGATTTTCTTGTTCGCTGTTTCCGCGCGATAATCCTCGAAGACTTCTCTCACGCCGACGGTCTACAGATCGGGCCGAGGACAACACAAGGACACGCCCATGCTCACGCTTCATCATCTCAACGACTCCCGCTCGCAGCGGATCATCTGGCTGCTGGAAGAGCTCGGCGCGCCCTATGATCTGACAACCTATCAGCGCGATGCGCAGACGCGGCTGGCGCCGCCGGAACTCGAGGCGGTGCATCCGCTCGGCAAGTCGCCTGTCATCGTCGACGGCGATGTGACCATCGCGGAATCCGCAGCCGTCGTCGATTACGTCATCCGCCGCTACGGCAAGGGCGCGATGGGGCCGGCGGAGGGCACTCCGGAGCATGAGGCCTATCTCGAATGGCTGCATTATGCCGAGGGCTCGGCGATGTTGCCGCTGATGCTCAATCTCTACGTGTCTCGCCTGAAGGAGGCCGGTGCGCCGTTGCGGCCGCGGATCGACAGCGAGATGGCCCGGCATCTCGGTCATGCCAACCGGGCGCTGCAGGGCCGCGCGTTCTTTGTCGGCGACAGCCTGACCGGCGCGGATATCCAGATGAGTTTCGTCGCCGAGGTTGCCGGCAGCTTCGACCGGCTCAAGGCCTATCCCGATCTGGCCGCCTGGATCGGCCGGATGCATGCCCGCCCGGCGTTCCAGCGCAGCGTGGAGAAGGGCGGGGTATACCGGCTGGCGAAATAGGGACGGAGCGCTTCGGACGTTGACCGATGATTATAATGTAGCTACATTATAGTCATGAAAATCCTCTGGGACGAGCCGAAGCGTCTCGCCAACCTGGACAAGCACGGGTTGGATTTCGCCGATCTCGATGAGGCCTTTTTCGAAAGCGCTCTGGTTCTGCCGTCACAGGTGAAAGCCAAGCGTTGGATTGGCGTCGGCCGGAATATCCGCGGCGTCATTGTGGTGGTGTTCGTGGTTCTCGGAAAGGAGGCCTTGAGCGTGATTGGCATGCGTCCCGCCAGTAAGAATGAGAGGAGGCTCTACAATGACCGTTAAAAAGCGGGGTTATAGCGCCAAAGATATGCGAGAGGTCAGCGACACCCCGGAATTGACGAAGGACGACTTTGCCAAGGCTAAGCCCTTTGCTGAAGCCTTGCCGGATCTGGCCAAATCGATCCGCAAGGGGCGTGGTCCCAACAAGGCGCCCACCAAAACGCTCGTGTCGCTGCGGCTCAGTCCGGACGTCCTGACCCATTTCAAGTCTAAGGGGCCGGGCTGGCAATCGAAGATCGACGAGGTCCTGCGCAAGGCGGCGGGCGTCAAGCGATAGGGGCGGAATCGCCGTTTACTTCGGGCGGTAGGCAATCGGCATGTGCAATCGCCGCATTTGCCGCTGCTGCCTAAATATCGCGCCCTGAAGCGCAAAACCTTGGCCCCGCCAGCCAGATATGGTATTCGGGGCACCGTTTCCTGATCGCCACTCGTGACCGTCCGCACGCCGAAAGAAGGCCGCGGCGGTGGAGATATTGCCCTATGACCACTTCGGCCAAAACCGGCTCCGCGCCCGACTCGTTCTTCTCCGCCACGCTTGCCCAGGCCGATCCCGAGATTGCCGAGGCGATCAAGGGTGAACTCGGCCGCCAGCGTCACGAGATCGAGCTGATCGCGTCGGAAAACATCGTCAGCCGCGCCGTGATGGAAGCGCAGGGCTCGGTGATGACCAATAAATATGCCGAGGGCTATCCGGGCGCGCGCTATTATGGCGGCTGCGAATTCGTCGATATCGCTGAGAACCTCGCCATCGAACGCGCCAAGAAGCTGTTTGGCGCCCAGTTCGCCAATGTGCAGCCGAATTCCGGCAGCCAGATGAACCAGGCGGTGTTCCTGGCGCTGCTGCAGCCGGGCGATACCTTCATGGGTCTCGACCTCGCAGCCGGCGGCCATCTCACCCACGGCTCGCCCGTCAACATGTCCGGCAAGTGGTTCAAGCCGGTGCACTACACGGTGCGCAAGGACGACCAGATCCTCGACATGGATGCGATCGCCAAGCAGGCCGAGGAGGTGAAGCCGAAGCTGATCATCGCCGGCGGCTCGGCCTATTCGCGGTCGTGGGACTTCAAGCGCTTCCGCGAGATCGCCGACAGCGTCGGCGCGTATCTGCTGGTCGACATGGCCCACTTTGCTGGCCTCGTTGCCGGTGGCGTCCATGCCTCGCCGGTGCCGTATGCCCATGTCACCACGACGACCACGCACAAGTCGCTGCGCGGCCCGCGCGGCGGCCTGATCCTCACCAATGACGAGGCGCTGCACAAGAAGCTGAACTCGGCGATCTTCCCGGGTCTGCAGGGCGGCCCGCTGATGCATGTCATCGCGGCGAAAGCCGTGGCCTTCAAGGAAGCGCTGCAGCCGGACTTCAAGGTCTATGCCAAGAACGTTGTCGAGAATGCCAAGGCGCTGGCCGAAACGCTTCGTGCGCAGGGCTACGACATTGTCTCGGGCGGCACCGATAACCACCTGATGCTCGTCGACCTCAGGCCGAAGGGCCTGAAGGGCAACGTCTCGGAGAAGGCACTCGTTCGCGCCGGCATCACCTGTAACAAGAACGGCGTACCGTTCGATCCCGAAAAGCCGTGGATCACCTCGGGCATCCGTCTCGGCACCCCCGCCGCGACGACGCGCGGTTTCGGCATTGCCGAATTCAAGGCAACCGGCGAGATGATTGCCGAAGTGCTGAGCGCGGTGGCGCAGTCCGGCGACGGCAGTGCGCCGCTGGTCGAAGCGGCCGTGAAGGAGAAGGTCAAGGCGCTGACGGATCGTTTCCCGATCTATCAGTAAGGCCTGCTACGAGGCGGAGACCTGCGCGGTCAGAAGGTCGCGCAGGAACGAGTGTCTGGAAGGTTCTCTGGAATGCGCTGTCCGAACTGCAATAGCCTCGATACGCAGGTGAAGGACTCGCGTCCCGCGGAAGATTCCGCCGTGATCCGCAGGCGGCGCGTCTGCGTCACCTGCAACTTCCGCTTCACCACCTTCGAGCGCGTGCAACTGCGCGAACTCACGGTGATCAAGCGCAACGGCCGCCGCGTGCCGTTCGACCGCGACAAGCTGGTCCGCTCGCTGTCGATCAGCCTGCGCAAGCGCCCGGTCGATCCTGAGCGCGTCGAGACCATGGTGTCGGCCATCGTGCGAGAGCTGGAAAGCGGCGGCGAGGCGGAGATTTCGTCGGAGACCATCGGCGAGATCGTGATGGAGCATCTGCGCGGGCTCGATGACGTCGCCTATGTGCGCTTCGCCTCGGTCTATCGCAATTTTCGCGAGGCCAAGGACTTCGAGGCGGTGCTCGGCGAATTGCATGCCGACGACGACGGCCGGCCGGTGGTCGTCCGAAAATGATCTTCCGGATCCTGGAAGATCAATACGCGCAAAAATCCCAAGAGGCGAAAGCAACCGACCTGCGCTTCATGCAGCTGGCGCTGACGCTTGGCCGGCGCGGGCAGGGCCGGACATGGCCCAATCCCGCGGTCGGCGCGGTCATCGTGAAGGATGGTGTTATTATTGGCCGCGGCTGGACGCAGCCCGGCGGTCGTCCCCACGCCGAGCCTGTCGCACTTGCGCAGGCCGGCGAGGCCGCACGCGGTGCCACGCTCTATGTGACGCTGGAGCCATGCTCGCATTTCGGCAAGTCGCCGCCTTGCGCGGATGCGATCGTCGCTGCGGGCATCGCGCGCGTCGTCGCGGCGATTGAAGATCCCAATCCGGACGTGGCGGGGCAGGGTCATGCGCGGCTGCGGGCGGCGGGCATCAGGGTCGATGTCGGGCTCTGCGCAGAGCAAGCCGCGCGCGATCACGCCGGACATTTCCGCCGCGTGCGCGACAAGCGCCCGCATGTCGTGCTGAAACTCGCGGTGTCGCCGGACGACAAAATCGCGGCAGCCGGTCACAAGCCTGTCGCCGTCACCGGCGAGATGGTGCGGTCGCGCGTGCATCTGCTCCGTGCGCAATGCGATGCGGTGCTGGTCGGCATGGGCACCGTCATCGCTGATAATCCCGAACTCACATGCCGCTTGCCCGGCATGGCGAAGCGCTCACCGGTCCGCGTGGTGCTCGACCGCGCGCTGCGCATGTCCGGTAACAGCAAGCTCGTGCATTCGGCGCGCACGACGCCGCTCTGGGTGATGACCTCCAGCCTGTCGGAAGCGCCTGCCGCGATGGCGCTGGGCGCTGCCGGCACGCAGGTGCTGCGCGTGCCGACTACGACCTCGCCGCCGCCGGGGCTGGATTTGCAGGCCGTGCTGCATAGCTTGTCGGAGAAGGGCATTACGAAGCTGCTGGTGGAAGGCGGATCGAGAGTCGCGGCGTCTTTCGTGACGGCGGGACTGGTCGACGAGGTCTGGCTGTTTCGCGGGCCGAAGGAGATCGGCGAGGGTGGCATCGCCGCGCTGGATGCATTGCCGCTATCGGCGATCACCGGGTCGCCGGACTTCGTGCAGCGTGCTAGCGAGACGATCGAGAAAGATACTCTGACCATCTACGAAAGAAGCTAATGTTCACCGGCATTGTCACTGACATCGGCGAGATCGAGAGCCTTCAGCAAATCGCACAGGGCCAGCTGCACCGGCTGCGCATTCTCTGCGATTACGATCAGACCACCATCGCCGATGGCGCCTCGATTGCCTGCAATGGCGTCTGCCTCACAGTGGTCGGCTCCGGCGTGGCCAATGGCAAAACCTGGTTCGACGTTGACGCTGCCGCCGAGACGCTGGGCATAACCACGGCGAAGCACTGGAAGCTGGGCACCCGCCTCAATCTCGAACGCGCGCTGAAGATCGGTGATGAGCTCGGCGGCCATATCGTCGCCGGCCATGCTGACGGCATCGCAACCATCGTGTCGCGCGAGAACCTGCCGGACATGGCGCGGATCACCTTCCGTACCACGCGCGAACTCGCCCGGTTCATCGCCACCAAGGGCTCCATCACGCTCGATGGCGTGTCGCTGACGGTGAATACCGTCGATGACGTGCAGTTCGCCGTGTTTATCATTCCGCACACGCTGAGCGTCACCACGCTGGGCAAGGCGTGGGAAGCAGGCGCCGAGGTCAATATCGAGGTCGACCTGATGGCCCGCTATGCGGCGCGGCTGAGCGAAATGCCGGTTTAAGGCTCCGACCTCTCGGCCGTCATGGCCGGGCTTGTCCCGGCCATCCACGTCTTCGTGCTCGGCCAAGACGTGGATACCCGGCATGCGCCGGGCATGACGGCGCTAAATTGCCGAGTATTGCCCTTGGCTTCGCAGCCGCACACGACTAAAACCGCGCGATTGTTGACATACACCGTAAGCGGATGTTGTCAGCGTTTTGAACGGATTGAGAAATGGCAGACGCGCGACGCGCTCATTTGCAGGACCAGACCGACATCACGGGCGCGCGCGTCCTGATCGTCGAGGCGCGGTTCTATGACGACATTCAGGATGCGCTGCTGGAAGGCGCGATCGTTGAGCTGAAAGCAGCCGGCGTCACCCATGACGTGTTGACGGTGCCCGGCGCGCTGGAAATTCCTTCGACCATCGCGATTGCGGTCGATGCTGCCGCGAAAAGCGGCAAGCCTTATGAAGCGGCAATCGCGCTCGGCTGCGTGGTACGTGGCGAGACGTTCCATTTCGAGATCGTCTCGATGGAGTCGTCGCGCGGGCTGATGGATCTGTCCGTCGATCTGCGGCTGCCCCTCGGCAACGGGATCATTACGGTGGATACCGACGAGCAGGCCTGGGCGCGCGCGCGCGCCGGCGAGTTGAACAAGGGCGGCGATGCGGCCCGTGCGGCACTGTCCGTGCTGCGCATCAAGCGCCGTCTGGCGAAGGCTTGAGTGATGGCTGACAAGAAAGCCGACTTCAAGAAGCCCGTGCCGAAAGGCGACCGCAAGGCCAACCGCCGCGGTGCTGCGCGTCTCGCCGCGGTGCAGGCGCTGTATCAGATGGATATCGGCGGGGCGGGCATCAACGACGTCTTCGCCGAGTTCGAGAGCTTCTGGCTCGGCAGCGAGATCGAGGGCGACCAGTATCTCCCCGCCGAAGAGGCGTTCTTCCGCGACATCGTGTCCGGCGTGGTGCGCGACCAGAACAAGCTCGATCCGTTGATCGACGACGCGCTCTCCAGGGGCTGGCCGCTGCAGCGGATCGAGGCGATCCTGCGCGCGGTGATGCGCGCCGGCGCCTATGAGCTGGAACATCGCAAGGACATTCCCGGCCGTGTCGTGGTGTCGGAATATGTCGACGTCGCGCATGCCTTCGTCGAAGGCGACGAGACCGGCATGGTCAATGCGGTGCTTGACCAGATCGCCCGGCAGTTTCGCGCGGAAGAGTTTTCGCGCGCAGGACACTGATCATGTCAGCCGGGTCCAACGCATCCGGCGAAGACACCCTGATCGCGCGCTACTTCAAGCCGCTCGCGACTGATCCCGGCGCGTTCGGGCTCACCGATGACGCCGCGGTGCTCAAGGCTGACGGCGAGGATATCGTTGTCAACACCGACGCCATCGTCGAGGGCGTGCACTTTCTCGCCGACGATCCCCCGGACACCATTGCGCGCAAGGCGCTGCGGGTGAACCTCTCGGACCTCGCCGCGAAGGGCGCGCTGCCGGTCGGCTTTGTGCTGACGCTGGCGCTGCGGACACATGATGAGGCGTGGCTGGCGGAATTCGCGCGCGGTCTCGGCGAAGACATCGCAACATTCGGCTGCGTATTGCTCGGCGGCGATACGGTCTCGACGCCGGGGCCGCTGATGATCTCAGTCACCGCCTTCGGACGCGTTCCGGTGGGCAAGATGGTCCGCCGCCACGGCGCGGCGGTGGGGGATCGCGTGGTCGTGAGTGGCACGATCGGCGATGCTACGCTTGGCCTTGCGGCGCTGAAAGGCGGCGCGGTCGCGACGGCGCTGGCTGGTGACAGTAACGCGCGTGATGCGCTCGTGGCACGCTATCGCGTGCCACAGCCACGCAACGCGCTGGCATTGGCGGTACGCGATTTCGCGACGGCGTCGATGGATGTCTCCGACGGATTGGCCGGCGATCTCGCCAAGCTCTGTACGGTGTCGGGCGTCTCTGCCGTCATCGATGCATCGGCTATTCCGCTGTCGGATCCGGTGGCAGCACTGCTGGATCGCGGTGTGATTGGTCTCGAAACGGTCGTTGCCGGCGGCGACGATTACGAAGTCCTCTGCACCATCCCTGAGAATCGCACGACCGGTTTCGTGCAAGCCGCGCACCAGGCGGGCGTGCGGGTCGCGGTCATCGGGACGATTGTTGCAGGTGCGTCATCGCCCCGCTTCGTCGACCAGGCGGGCAGGGACATCGTGTTGAAGCGCCTGTCCTACAGCCACTTCTGACTAGCCTCACTGTTCCGGCAAGCGCGGACCTAACCTCTCCCCGCATCTTGCGCGGGGAGAGGTCGCCGCGTCTTCGCGGCGGGTGAGGGGCGGGGCACGCGGTTTGACCAAGTAATGCTGTTGCTGGTTCGGAACGATCTGAAGCTGCCGACCAGGGGAGGGCCATTGCCATGCCCCTCACCCGACCCGGCTTCGCTGCGCTACGCCGGATCGACCTCTCCCCGCGCAAGATACGGGGAGAGGTTAAGAGCCCCTCCAAAAATCCTGCATTAGCCCATTGGCAGCGTTGCACGCCGATACCGATTTTGCCATGCTCATCAAACGAGAGGCCGTCCTCACGTGCTGGGCAGGCCTCCTTTTTATGCGCCAACTAACAAGGCGCCGGGCAGGAAGGACTGAGGCAGATTCCATGACAGCATTGTGGGTGATCGTGCTCTGCGGGGCACTGTCGATCGTTTACGCGATCTGGGCGACGAGTTCTGTGTTGAAGGCCGATGCGGGTAACGCACGGATGCAGGAAATTGCAGAGGCTGTGCGGGAGGGCGCACAGGCCTATCTGAAGCGACAATATCTCACCATCGGCATCGTTGGCGTCGTGATCTTCGCGCTGCTGGCTTACTTCCTCGGCATGCTCGTTGCATTCGGCTTCCTGATCGGCGCCGTGCTGTCGGGTGCAGCCGGCTTCATCGGCATGAACGTGTCGGTGCGGGCCAATGTCCGCACCGCGCAGGCGGCGACCATCTCGCTGGCCGGCGGCCTCGAACTCGCCTTCAAGGCCGGTGCCATCACCGGCATGCTGGTGGCGGGTCTGGCGCTGCTCGGCGTCACCATCTACTTCGCCTATCTCACGCACTTCCTGGGCCTCGCTGCCAACAGCCGCACCGTGATCGATGCGCTGGTGGCGCTCGGCTTCGGTGCGTCGCTGATTTCGATCTTCGCGCGTCTCGGCGGCGGCATCTTCACCAAGGGCGCTGATGTCGGCGGCGATCTCGTCGGCAAGGTCGAAGCCGGGATTCCCGAAGACGATCCGCGCAACCCGGCAACGATCGCCGACAATGTGGGCGACAATGTCGGCGACTGCGCCGGCATGGCCGCCGACCTGTTCGAGACCTATGCGGTGACTGCGGTCGCCACCATGGTTCTGGCCGCGATCTTCTTCGCGAGTTCGCCACTCCTCGTGAACATGATGACACTGCCGCTCGCTATCGGCGGCATCTGCATCCTGACCTCGATTGCCGGCACGTTCTTCGTCAAGCTCGGTGCCAGCCAGTCGATCATGGGCGCGCTGTATAAGGGCCTGATTGCCACCGGCGTGTTGTCACTGTTCGGCGTTGCCGCCGTGATCTACTGGCTGATCGGTTTCGGTCCGCTGGCAGGCGTGAAATATACGGGTCTGGCGCTGTTCGAATGCGGCGTCGCCGGCCTAGTTGTCACGGCGTTGATCATCGTGATCACCGAATACTACACCGGCACCGACTATCGTCCGGTGAAGTCCATCGCGCAGTCGTCGGTCACCGGTCACGGCACCAATGTGATCCAGGGTCTGGCGATCTCGATGGAGTCGACGGCGGGCCCGGCGATCGTCATCATCGCCGGCATTCTCGTCACCTACAGCCTCGCGGGTCTGTTCGGTATCGCGATTGCCACCACGACGATGCTGGCGCTGGCCGGCATGATCGTGGCGCTCGACGCCTTCGGTCCAGTCACCGACAATGCCGGCGGCATTGCCGAAATGGCCGGATTGCCGAAGGAAGTCCGCAAGGCGACCGACGCGCTCGACGCGGTCGGCAACACCACCAAGGCGGTCACCAAGGGCTATGCCATCGGCTCGGCAGGTCTCGGCGCACTGGTGCTGTTCGCGGCTTACAATGAAGATCTCAAATTCTTCATCGCCAATGCCGCGAAGTATCCGTACTTCCAGGGCGTGTTGCCGGACTTCTCGCTGAACAATCCCTATGTGGTGGTCGGCCTGCTGTTCGGCGGTCTGCTGCCATACCTGTTCGGTGCGATGGGCATGACGGCGGTGGGCCGTGCGGCCAGCGCCATCGTCGAGGAAGTGCGGCGTCAGTTCCGTGAGAAGCCGGGCATCATGCAGGGCACCGACAAGCCGGATTACGGCCGCGCGGTGGATCTGCTGACCAAGGCCGCGATCAAGGAAATGATCATCCCGTCGCTGCTGCCGGTGCTGTCGCCGATCGTGGTGTACTTCATCATCTACGCCATTGCCGGGGGCGGCGCCGTCGGCAAGTCGGCGGCGTTCTCCGCGGTCGGCGCCATGCTGCTCGGCGTCATCGTCACCGGTCTCTTTGTGGCGATCTCGATGACCTCGGGCGGCGGCGCCTGGGACAATGCCAAGAAGTATATCGAGGACGGCCACTTCGGCGGCAAAGGCTCGGATGCGCATAAGGCAGCCGTGACCGGCGACACCGTCGGCGATCCCTACAAGGACACGGCGGGGCCAGCGGTGAATCCGATGATCAAGATCACCAACATCGTGGCGTTGCTGTTGCTGGCGATCCTGGCGCACTAGACGGCCGCGATGCCGAATGCGAAAATCCCGCGGTGCAAGCCGCGGGATTTTTCTTTCTACGTTTGATCAGGTAGGACCACATGCAGCCGTTGCCCCATGGTCGGGTTCGTTTTCGTCACTGTTTTGCAGCCATCACACTGCTTGTTGCTTGCAGCGCACCGGCCTCGGCCGCCGAGCAATGCCCGATCTCCGAGGCCGCCATCAGCAAAGCCGGCGGTCTCCACCAGGCGATCATCGCCGCGATGAAGACCGAGTTCAGCTGCGAAGGCGCATACCGGATTCTCGAACTCTGCCAGCTTGGTTCGTCCGGTGATAATGCATTTTCCAGCATCGTGCTGTCGAAATGTGAACCGCGCTTTCTCCCCAAGGCGCTCCCCGCGACCAAGGCCGCCTATGAAAAGGCGCGTGCGAAATGCGACAAGATCGCAGAGAAGAACGAGGGCTCGATGTATCAGAGCCAGGCCGCGATCTGCATTGCGCGCTCCGGGCGGGATTTCGCGCGGAAATACGGGACGAAGAGCTAGGGGTCCTGTCGGCCACGGCGCGTTAGCGTAGACGACACAGAAAAGCCCCGCGATGTGATCGCGGGGCTTTTTGTTGAGTTGGTCGGGCTTACGCCGCCTTGCTCTGCTTGCCGTCCTGGATGGCGCGCCAGATGCGCTCGGAGGTCAACGGCATGTCGATATGCGTGACGCCGTAGTCGCTGAGTGCATCGACCACCGCATTGACGATGGTGCAGAGTGAGCCGGCGCAGCCGGCTTCGCCGCAGCCTTTGGTGCCCAGCGGGTTGGTCGTCGCCGGCGAGGGATGATCGCCGACCAGCATCAGCGGAATGTCGCCGGCGCGGGGCATCGCATAGTCCATGAAGGAGCCGGTGATCGGCTGGCCCGACGCGTCATAGCTGACTTTCTCCATCAGCGCCTGGCCGATGCCCTGGGCCACGCCACCATGCAACTGGCCGGCGACGATCATCGGATTGACGATGGTGCCGAAGTCGTTGACCGCCGCGTAATTGACGATGGTCAGCACGCCGGTGTCGGGATCGATCTCGACTTCGGCGACGTGACAGCCGTTCGGGAATGTCGAGGGCACGTCCGATGAGGTGTGGTCGACGTCGAGCGAGGAGGGTACGCCGTCCGGCATCTTGCCCTCGCGCACACGCTGCGACAGTTCCATGATGTCGATGGAGCGGTCAGTGCCGGCGATGGTGAAGCGGCCGGCCTTGAACTCGATATCGGCTTCGGACGCTTCCATCAGATGTGCGGCGGCAGCCTTGCCCTTGGCAATGACGAGATCCGACGCCTCGACGATGGCCTGGCCCGAGGCGGTAATCGAACGCGAGCCGCCAGTGCCATTGCCCATGCGCACGAGGTCGCTGTCGTTCTGCTCCAGGCGAATAGCGTCGAACGGCACGCCGAGCTGCGCCGATAGCACCTGCGCGAATGGCGTGGCATGGCCCTGGCCATAATCCAGTGTGCCGGTGGTTAGCGTCACGGTGCCGTCTTCGCCGAAGGTCAGTTTGCCGAGTTCGCCTGACGGCGGCGCGGTGACTTCGAGATAGGAGCCGACGGCAATGCCGCGCAGCTTGCCGTTTTTGCGGCTGTCCTTCTTGCGCCTGGCGAAGCCGGCGTGATCGGAAATTGCCAGCGCCTTCTCAAATACGCCCTGGAAATCGCCGCTGTCATAGGTGACGCCGGAGGCGGCCGCGAAGGGCAGCTGCGACGGCTTGATGAAGTTGCGCTTGCGCAGCGTGAAGCGATCGATGCCCATCTCGTCGGCAGCGCGGTCGATCAGCCGCTCCATGAAGTAGTTGGCCTCGGGGCGCCCGGCGCCGCGATAGGCGCCCATCAGCGTGGTGTTGGTGAGCACGCATTTGATGTCCACCGACAGCAGCGGCGTCTTGTAGACGCTGGCGAGATTCTTGCCGGTGTTGAGCGACAGCGGGCTTGGCGACACGCCGGTGATATAGGCGCCGAGATTACCGTAGCCTTTCAGGCGCACCGCGAGAAACTTGCCGTCCTTGTCGAGGGCGAGTTCGGCATGGATATCCTGGGCGCGGCCCTGGCTGTCGGACAGGAAGCTAGAGGAGCGCTCGTCGAGCCACTTCACCGGCTTGCCCAGTTCCTTCGCCGCATGCAGCAGGCAGATATATTCGGGGTAGCTGATGTTCTTCATGCCGAACGATCCGCCGACATTGCCGGTGAGGATGCGGACCTTGTCGGGCGCGACGTTAAGCTGCTTGGCCAGCGTATTGCGGTTGCCGGCGACGCCCTGGGTCGGCACCTGGATCACGTAGCGGCCGCCGGATTTTTCGTAAGTCGCGAGCGCGCAGCGCGGCTCCATGGACACCACGGCGACGCGGGTGTTCTCGATGTCGAGTTTGGTGACATGCGCGGCAGACGCAAAGGCGGCCTCGATGGCGCCGGTGTCGCCATAATGATAGTCGAGCGCGACATTGTTCGGGATGTGGTCGTAGAGAACAGGCGCGCCTGGCTTCGTTGCGGCCTCGCAATCGGTGACGGCGGGCAGGGCGTCGATGTCGAGCACGACGGCTTCGGCGGCATCGCGGGCCTGCGCGACTGTTTCAGCCACCACGAAGGCGACGGGGTCGCCGACATAGCGCACCTTGTCGGTCATCAAAGCATGGCGATTGGTCTGGAACAGCGGGGTGCCGTCCTGGCTCTTCAGCGGCAGACCGCAGGTGAAGGGGCCATAATTGGCGGCTTCGAGATCCCGGCCGGTCCAGACGCCGCGGACACCCGGCATCGCCTTGGCAGCCTCGGTATCGATGCCGCGGATCACGCCATGGGCATGGGGACTGCGGACGATCCAGGCATAGAGCTGGCCGGGCAGGTTGACGTCGTCGGTATATTTGCCCTTGCCGCGGACGAGGGTGTCGTCCTCCTTGCGGCGGACAGGCTGGCCGACCCCGTATTTCTGCATGGCGATGGCGTTGTCGACGGGCGAGCCGGTAAAATCTTGCATGATGAATCCATCAAATGTGGATGATTCCAGGATTTGGCGCGGGGGCGCGCCCCTGTAAGTCCCTGAGATAAGGCAGCGTGACCTGTACGACAACGGACGATTGGGCATGGGGGTGCGCCAAGGTTGCGCTGATCCTGTGCCCTGCTAAACTTTCCGTGAAAGATATTTCCAAGAAGGTTTCCACGCCGGCCGGAACGGTCGCGGAAAGACAGATTGAATGGATGATGACACGCGGCTTCGCGGCGGCCATGGGCCGGGCGAGGGTGTGCAGGGATTGGTTGCGGCATTGGCCGACGGCGGGCGCGAAGCCGCATGCGCCAACACCTATGCCGCGCTCGATCTCGGAACCAATAATTGCCGTCTCCTGATCGCCTGTCCTACGGGCGACAGTTTTCGCGTGGTCGATTCGTTTTCACGGATCATCCGGCTGGGCGAGGGCGTCTCGACATCCGGCGTGATCAGCGACGCCGCGATTGCCCGCGCGATCTCGGCGCTCAGCATCTGCCGCGACAAGATCCGCGCGCGGGACGCACAGCGGCTGCGGCTGATCGCAACCGAAGCCTGCCGCGCGGCCTCGAATTCGGACGCGTTTCTCGACCAGGTGGCGCGCGAGACCGGCATCACGCTGGAGATCATCGATCGCGAGACCGAAGCGGCGCTGGCTGTGATTGGCTGCTCGCCGTTGATCGATCCGCAGGGCCGCGGTGCCATCCTGTTCGATATCGGCGGCGGCTCGTCGGAACTGGTGCGCATCGAGCGTGATCCCACGGATCCCTCGGGCAAACCGCTGATCAAGGCGTGGATGTCGATCCCGCTCGGCGTGGTGACGCTGGCCGAGAAGTTCGGCGGCAAGCATGTGACCCGTGAGAGCTACACGCAGATGATCGCGGAGGTCGCCAGACACGTGGCGCCGTTCGCGGCCGAACATGCCGGCGATCTTGACGGCATGCATATGCTGGGCACCTCGGGTACCGTGACCACGCTGGCCGGCGTCTATCAGGGCCTCGCGCGCTACGATCGCCGCCGCATCGACGGCATCTGGCTCAGCAATGCCGAGCTCGACGAGACCATCGCCAGGTTGCTCGACATGACCTACGCGGAACGCGCGGCCAATCAGTGTATCGGCCCCGACCGTGCCGATCTGGTGCTGTGTGGCTGTGCCATTCTGGACGCCATCCGCAACGCGTTCCCGCTGCCGCGGCTGCGCGTGGCCGATCGGGGGCTGCGCGAGGGCATGTTGGTGGAAATGATGCGCGAGGATGGCGCGATCCGCGCCTCCTGAGCCTGATTTTCCCGATTCAGGGCGAATATTCGGGTTTCCCGCCATGCCGTGCTAAGGGAAACGCGAATAGCTGAAAGCAAGCACGAGACCATGGCCAAAGACACCACCGGACGCCTGCGGATCCAGGTCAAGAGCGCCGGCAGAATGAAACTGTCGTCGAAGCTCTGGCTCGACCGCCAGCTCAATGACCCCTATGTGCAGCAGGCCAAGAAGGACGGCCTGCGGTCGCGCGCGGCCTACAAGATCATCGAAATCGACGATAAGTACCGCTTCTTGAAGCCCGGCCTGTCCGTGGTCGATCTCGGCGCTGCGCCTGGCGGCTGGAGCCAGATCGCGGCGCGGCGCGTCGGCTCGGCCGAGGGCAAGGGGCAAGTGGTGGCCATCGATCTCCTGGAAATGCCGGAGATCGTCGGCGTGACCTTCGCCCAGATGGACTTTCTCGACAATGATGCGCCCGACAGATTGAAGGCGATGATGGGCGGCCTCGCCGACGTGGTGATGTCCGACATGGCGGCCAACACCACCGGCCATCGCAAGACCGATCAGCTCCGCATCGTCGGCCTCGTCGAGGACGCGGCAGCCTTCGCCGCCGACGTGCTCAAGCCCGGCGGCACCTTCGTCGCCAAGGTGTTCCAGAGCGGTGCCGACGCCACGCTGATGACCCAGCTGAAGCGTGATTTCGCGACGGTGAAACATGTGAAGCCGGCGGCGAGCCGCAAGGACTCCTCGGAGCGCTACGTGCTGGCGATGGGTTTTCGCGGCGTGGCAGGCGATCACCGGCTCGGTGAGCACGACAACTAGGTCGTGAGCGCATACGCGACTCTAAGTCCGATTTGGTAGAGCGCTCGATCTCACTTGTGTGATGGCAACACCGGAGATGGCGAGCAGCGCCCCGACAATCAATGTTGGAGTGATATGCTCGTCAAGGAACAGCGCGCTTGAAATCAGGGCAAAGACCGGAAGAAGCAAACCGAATGGCGCCACGCGGCCCATGGTGCAGCGAGCGATGAGCCAGAACCAAAGGCCAAATCCAACAATTCCGCCGATGAAAACAGTGTAGGCGAGCGCGAGCCAACCACGTTCATCCGCCGTGACGAGGGACGTCAATTGTCCATCTTCAAGGACGAACGACATCAGCATCACCTGCGGCACCGTGAAGAGAGAGGACCAGCCCGTTAACATCAAGGGGTCGAAGGGTCCGTGCCGCTTCGTTAAGACGTTGGCGACCGCGAAGGCGAGTGCTGCCCCGACCACCAGCAGAATCGGGATAGCGTTTGCAGACAGACCAGGCCCCGCTGCAAGCACGACCACGCCGAGAAATGCCAGCAACACCCCACTAGAGGTTATGAGAGACGGTCTCTCCGCGAGCAGCGGCCAAGCCAAGAGGATGGTGAAGGGCGTGGCGAGTTGATATGCGACGGCCGAAATGCTTCCGGAGCCAAGCCCGAGGCCGACATAGAAGAGGCCGAAGTTCAGCCCACCAAGAAAGACCGAGATCGCGGCGACAGGGCTGAGCTCCTGACGTGCGGGCTTTTTGACGAACGGAACGAGCAGCAATGCCATAGCCAGAAAGCGCAGGCCAAGGAAGAAGAGCGGTGGAAATTCCACAATGCCCACCTTGATGACCACGAACTGATAACCCCAAAGCAAGGGCACCATCACTGCGCAGACAATCTGGATGAGCGACATGACACTTTCCATTCAAGACTGTTCAGTCCAGATATAGGTGCGTTCAACCAGCGACGCCTTGACGCGTTACCTGATGAAGCGTTCGAGAAGAGCGTCAACGGTGGCTTGCGATGTGCTTCGTGTGGGACGTGTTTTACCTACGACACGCAGCCCCTCGACGAAGCAGACCAGCAGTCGCGCCGCGCTTGCAGGCTCGACACCATGAGCCAACTCGCCTGCGGCCTTCGCGCGCGACAGCGCATTGGCTACTTTGGCCTCCATAGTTTTGAAAAAGCTGCCGAAGCGGCGATCGACTTCCGGGTCGCGGCCACCCAACTCCATGGCTGTCGCGACCAGCAGGCATCCGCGGCGACCATTGGCGCCACTCGTCCGATCGACGTAACCAGCAAGGTAGGCCCGTAGACCAGCGACTGGCGCGCCACGCGGGTCGAGTTCGATGTCCATCCGTAGCAGGGCGTCGGCAATGTAGCGATCGAGCGCACGCAGGAAGAGTCCGCGCTTGTCACCGAAGGCGGCGTAGAGACTGCCACGCGAGAGGTTCGTCGCCTGAAGAAGGTCCGGAAGCGCCGTGGCATGATAGCCGCGCGACCAGAACACGTTCATGGCGCGCTCGATGGCGGCTTCCGTGTCGAAACCTCGGGGGCGGCCGCGCGGCAACCGCACAGGGGAATGATGTTCCATTAGTGATATATGGACCGATTGGTCGTTAATTGCAAATGACAGCTTAAGGTGATGGGCGCGGGGAGTTTATGACAGGGCGCGCTTTGGGCGATCTTTCGGCTCTCGTCATCTTAGGGTCGGATGATCTGCTTCGCGCTCTCGCATTTCGGCGACAGCATCGGCACGTTCGGCCATGACCAGTTTCGCCAGGATCCATCGCGCTCGACGCAGGCCGGCGGTGTTTTAGCGGCAGCCGGATCGGTCGGCTCGTTGGCGTCCTGCGCGGTCACCTGCTCAATGGGCGCGGGCTTCGGCGGAAATCGCCTGTTCACATATTCGAACGACATGACGCCGGCGATGATCGTGAGGACGATCGTGGCGAGACCTATGGCCCATTGCGAGCGCGTCACAACTCACCCCAGCTTCTGATCCCTTGCATCTGCGGTGCCTTCGCTGGCCGCCTTGACGGCGGCTTTTGCCTCGCCCTTGCGGCTGGCGATATCGATCACCTTGCGGCCGGAGATTTCGTGGCCGGCGTCGTCCGGCATCTGCCAGAAGAACCAGGCCGAGGCGGCCGAGATCACGGACACCACGAGGAAGGCCGGTGCAAAATCGGCGGCCGACAATTCGGTCATGCCGCGCATCAGCATGGTGGATTCCACAGAGAATGCACCGATCGCGACGCCGGCGGAGATCGACAGCTGCTGGTTGACGCTGACCAGCGTGGTGGCGCGGCTCATCTGCGCCGTCTCCACCTCGGCATAGGCAACCGTGTTGATCGCGGTGAATTCGAGCGAGCGGAAGAAGCCGCCGACCACCAGGATGATCAGGATCAGCATCAGCGGCGTGGTCACCGTGAACAGCGCACAGGCAGCAAGGAATACCGAACTCACCACGGCGTTGATGGTCATGACATTGCGGAAGCCGAAGGCGCGGATGATGCGTGCCGCCAATGTCTTCATGCCCATGGCGCCCACCGCCGAGCCGAAGGTCACCATGCCCGACTGGAACGGCGACAGGCCGAAGCCGACCTGCATCAATAGCGGCAGCAGGAACGGCAATGCGCCGATGCCGAGCCGGAACAGGAAGCCGCCGATGATGGCGGCGCGCAAGGTCACCAGCCGCATCAGCGAGAAGTCCAGCACGGGGGACGCGGTGCGCCGGGCGTGGATCACGTAGAGGGTCATCGACACCGTGCCGATGCCGACCAGTGCGGCGACGATCGGCCATGGCAGCAGATTGAGGCCGGCGACCGAGAGGCCGAAGGCAATGCCGGCAAGGCCGACGCCGGCCAGCACCAGACCCAGCAGATCGAAGCGCTCCGGATCCTCCGAGCGGATGGGATCGATGAAGCGCAGCGCCAGATAGATGCCGAGGCAGCCGATCGGGATATTGATCAGGAAGATCCAGTGCCACGAGAAGTAGGTGGTGATGAAACCGCCCAGCGGCGGTCCGATCACCGGGCCGATCAGCGCCGGCACCGTCATCCACGCCATGGCACTGACGAGCGCGCTTTTGTCGATGGAGCGCAGCAGCACGAGGCGTCCCACCGGCGTCATCATGGCGCCGCCGAGGCCCTGGATGATGCGGGCGATGACGAAATGCGTGACCGATTGCGACAGCGCGCAGCCGATCGAGCCGATCATGAACACGCCGATGGCGATCGAGAACACCGCGCGTGCGCCGAACCGGTCGGCGGTCCAGCCGGAGGCCGGAATGAACACCGCGAGCGAGAGCAGGTAGGAGGTGATCGCCAGCTTCAGCGTCAGCGGGCTGGTGCCGATATCGGCGGCGATGGCTGGCAGTGAGGTCGCGATCACCGTGGAGTCCATGTTTTCCATGAACAGGGCGGAGGCGACGATGAGCGGGATCAGGCGTTCTTTATTCATGAAATTATTGATGATTCTTACGAGTGCCCAAGCTGCGGGCGCTTTAACATCCTGCCGGGGCGTGGGCTATTGCGAGAGGCCGAATACCTCCTAAATCATCCGTGACTGCGCCCGCCCGGCTGAAGGCCGAAAACGCCTAAAATCCCTGTGCATGGCAGCCAAACGCTTTGATTTCGCGCAGCAGCATGCTATCGACCACCGCCAATCCTACTTATGGGTTCAGATTCGACGACGGTGTCCTGCGCCGCCGTCGAATTGGTGCATCCAGAGGTTTCTACCGCGATCCCGAGGTCGCCGCATGGAGTTGGCAATGGCAGTCGTTCAGAAGATCCGCGAAGCGTACACGTTCGATGACGTTCTGCTGAAGCCCGGCCTGTCGGACATCCTGCCTTCCGACGCCGATATCCGCTCCCACGCCACCCGTGCCATTCCGCTCAATATTCCGATCATCGCCTCGGCGATGGATACCGTCACCGAGGCCCGCATGGCGATTGCCATGGCGCAGGCCGGCGGCCTCGGCGTGATCCACCGCAACTTCGATCCGGAAGGCCAGGCTGCCCAGGTGCGCCAGGTCAAGAAGTACGAGTCCGGCATGGTGGTAAATCCGCTCACCATCGGCCCCGATGCCAAGCTGGCCGAAGCGCTGGCGCTGATGAGCGAGCACGGCTTCTCCGGCATTCCCGTCGTCACCGGTGCGAGCAAGGACGTCCCCGGCAAGCTGGTCGGCATTCTCACCAACCGCGACGTGCGCTTCGCCAGCAATCCGAACCAGAAAATTTCCGAACTGATGACGCACGAGAATCTCGTGACCGTGCGCGAAGGCGTCAGCCAGGACGAAGCCAAGCGCATGCTGCACAAGCATCGCATCGAGAAGCTGCTCGTCGTCGACGATCAGTATCGCTGTGTCGGCCTGATCACCGTGAAGGACATGGACAAGGCCGTCGCGCATCCCCTTGCCAGCAAGGACGCGCAGGGACGTCTGCGTGTAGCTGCCGCAACCACCGTGGGCGAGGGCGGTTTCGAGCGCACCGAACGTCTGATCGATGCGGGCGTCGATGTGGTCGTCGTTGACACCGCGCATGGTCATTCGATGCGCGTGCTGGAAGCCGTGACGCGCATCAAGAAGATTTCGAACTCCGTGCAGGTGATCGCCGGCAACATCGCCACCACCGAAGGCGCGCAGGCGCTGATCGATGCGGGCGCCGATGCGATCAAGGTCGGTATCGGCCCGGGCTCGATCTGCACCACGCGCATCGTCGCCGGCGTCGGCGTGCCGCAGCTCACCGCGATCATGGATGCGGTGGAAGCCGCGAAGAAGCACAACATTCCGATCATTGCCGACGGCGGCATTAAATTCTCGGGCGATCTCGCCAAGGCGCTCGCTGCCGGCGCTGACATCGCCATGGTCGGCTCGCTGCTTGCGGGCACCGACGAGACCCCCGGCGAAGTGTTCCTGTGGCAGGGCCGTTCCTACAAGGCCTATCGCGGCATGGGTTCGGTCGGCGCCATGGCCCGCGGCTCGGCGGATCGCTACTTCCAGCAGGACATCAAGGACACGCTCAAACTCGTGCCGGAAGGCATCGAGGGCCAGGTGCCCTATAAGGGCCCGGTGGCCAATGTGATGCATCAGCTCGCCGGTGGCCTGCGCGCCGCCATGGGCTATGTCGGTGCCAAGACGCTGACCGAATTCCACGACAAGGCGGAATTCGTCCGCATCACCAGCGCCGGACTGCGCGAAAGTCACGTGCATGACGTGACGATTACCCGCGAAAGCCCGAACTATCCGGGCGGAGCTTAACTATACCGGGCACTATTGCGGTGCCGCATAGGCATCGCTGCCTAAATTGAGCCCCACAGATCGGCGAAAACGCGCTATTGTTCGCGCGTCACGTGCGCTGTCGGCCATGGATGTCCCGTTATGGATTTCCAGGGCCGGACGAACCCGGCCGCGGAGCTTGGCTCCGTGTCGCGTTGTGATGCTCATTTTCGACAATGACCTCGTCACGCGTCGAAGTAACACCCGCAGAAAAGAACGTTGGATACTATGGCCATTGAATGGACGGACGAACGCATTGCGGCTCTCGACACCGCGCAACTGAAAAACCTGCGTGAGAACGCCACACGCCGCGAGGTCACGGCGCTGGTTGAGCTTTGCACCACCGAGCTCGCCAAGCGTAACGCCGACAAGCCGCGCAGGATCGGCCAGCCGCGCAGCGAGGCCAAGCAGTTCGAGCATGACATGTCGGCGGAGCTCGCAACCGTCGGCAAGGCGATGGCCGAGAAATACGATCTCTCCGAAGCGACCGCCAAGGCGAAGTCCGAAGGCGTGAAGGGCTTCAAGGCGCACAAGCTGCTCGGCTCCGATGGCCATGCCAAGCTCGGCGGCATGCAGCGCGACGGCTCGGTCGCAGTGGATCGCTACATCTCCTATCGCCGCGGCACGGATATAGCGTCGCTCAGCGTGTTCCTGCTCAAGGACCAGCCGATCGAGGCGCATGAATTTCAGGTCATCGCGCCGCTGACGATGCTCGACGGCGGCAAGCCGGTGGCTGAAATCCGTCCGACGGCAACGGCGGCGCAGAAGCAGTCGGCCGACGGTGGTCTGTCTTTCAAGGATCTCGACAGCGCAGCTGCAGCATTCGACAAGGTGCTGGCGAAGATCACTGCCTGATATTTGCCGGTTTACGTTTTGAATGCGGCGCGCGATCATCGCGCGCCGCATTTTTTTGCGATCAAGAAAGAGAAACGGAGAAGTCCCATGTCAGCAGCCAAACGCGTCGTTCTCGCATCGCGCCCGCACGGTGAGCCCGGCCCATCGAATTTCCGTATCGAGGATTATGCGGTGCCGATGCCGGGCGCAGGCGAAGTGCTGCTGCGCACGATCTGGCTGTCGCTCGATCCCTACATGCGTGGGCGCATGAATGACGGCCCGTCCTATGCCGCGCCGGTGCCGGTGGATGGCGTGATGGAAGGCGGCACGGTGTGCGAGGTGATCGCCTCGAACAATCCGGGTTTTGCCAAGGGCGATATTGTGCTCGCCCATGCCGGCTGGCAGACCCATGCGATCTCCGACGGCAAGGGCCTGCGCAAGCTCGATCCGAAGCTGGCACCGATCTCGACCGCCGTCGGCATTCTCGGCATGCCGGGCATGACCGCCTATACCGGCCTGCTTGCCATCGGAAATCCGCAGGCCGGCGAAACTGTGGTCGTTGCCGCGGCGTCAGGTGCCGTGGGCTCTGCAGTTGGCCAGATTGCGAAGATCAAGGGCGCACGTGCCATCGGTATCGCGGGCGGCGCCGACAAGTGCCGCTATGTGAAGGAAGAACTCGGCTTCGATGAATGCCTCGATCATCGCGATCCGGATTTTCCGGCGAAGCTGAAAGCCGCGTGCCCGGGCGGCATCGATGTGTATTTCGAGAATGTCGGCGGCGCGGTGTTCGAGGCAGTGTTTCCGCTGCTGAACTTCTTCGCGCGCATTCCGGTTTGCGGATTGATCGCACAATACAACGATACGACGTCGGAGGCGCCGAAATGGGCCGGCGCGATGATGCGCAACGTGCTCACCAAGCGCCTCAACTTCCGCGGCTTCATCGTGCGCGACTTCGCATCGATGCATGGCGACTTCCTGCGTGACATGTCGCAATGGGTGCGCGAGGGCAAGGTGAAGTACAAGGAGCACGTCACCGAAGGTCTCGATAACGCGCCAACGGCGTTCATGGGGCTGCTGAAGGGCGCGAATTTCGGCAAGCAGCTCGTGCGTGTCGGGCCGGACAAGATTTAGCTTCTGACGTCGTCCCCGCCTGCGCGGGGACGACGTCAGGTTTACGTACGCGCCGTGCCGTCCGCATTGATGACGGTGAACAGATCGATGTCGACTTGCCCCGGCGCGTGGCGGTGGCGAACTTCAAAGCCGTCGGGCTGGAAACTGTATTCCACGAGCCCGACTTCCTTGACGCCGATCGTCTCCTGCTTGTCCTCGGGACGAATGATGAAACTGCTCGATGGCGCCCAGACATGCCTGACGCCGCGCCATATGTAGTCGCGCCGCTGGTGCACATGACCACAGGCGACGAGCCGCAGATCGACAGGGTCAAGCAGATCGATGAGACGACGGCGCGCCGGCATCGGGACATAGCGGATCGACGTCGCGGCCAGTTCCGGATCGTCCGGGGCATTCAGAAATAGCGGTTTGTGGATGAACAGCGCCAGCGGTCGTCCGTTCAGGCCCGCCAGTTGCGAGGCGAGCCAGTCGAACTGCTCCTCTTCGCAGGCGAGCCCGCTATTCATGATCAACGAGTTTAGACCGATGAAACACCAGCCAGCCGCGTTGAAGCGCCAGTGATCGTGTCCAAAGACCGACACGAATGCCTGCCGGTTCTGCTCGGAAATCAGCTGGCTTGGCGGCGGGGCGACCAGAGTCGGGTTGTCGCCGATGTCGTGATTGCCCGGCAGATAGCGGCAGGCGACGGGAAGGGCGTCATGCTGTGACCTGGCGAAGGCGAGGTCATCGGGATGGCCCGGGCCATCGAAGGCAAGGTCGCCGCTATTGATGACGAGGTCTGGCTTTGCCGCGTCGATGAACGCGCAGACGCGCTGGAAATTTGCGACGAATTGCGGAAAGCCTGCGCTGAGATGCGTATCGGTGATCTGGATCAAGCGGAATTCGGACATGGCGGGAACTCCTCTGGCGGGGAGTGTAGCCATCTCGGATGTCAGTCAGATGGCTCGGGCGACCGAAAGGTTAGATCACGCGATATCTGATCGCATAGCCGTCGTTGGTGCGGGCCGTCTTGCCCGCGCGGGCTGAGGCGCTCACCTGATCGACCAGATGCCACGGGCTGAATTCAGTCGAGTGGCTCGGGCTTGCGGCCAGCCGCAGTTTGAAGATCAGCGGTGCTTCGCCGGGCACATTCACGATCATCACACGCTGCGCGGTGCGAAATTTCAGCGGCACCGTACCCCTGAGAATGCTCTCGCCCTTGTTCGTGAAAGTCGGGCCTTCGCTGATGGCGGCGAGGGCCTGGTTGCGGTCGGTATGCAATTCGATCTGCGTGGCTTCCGCGATGATCTTCGCCGCGACCGCGTCGGGCAGGCGGATTTCGAATTCGACAGCGGGCCTGGTCGGATTGATGCCGAGATAGCCCAGTGCCGTGTGGCGCATGTCGGTGGCGGCGAAGGCCAGCAGGCCCAGCACGGCCAGCGCCGCGACGCCGTGGTGGACCACGTCATGGACCGAGCGATACCGGGCTCGGAAATAGAGATTCAGCAGGATGGCCACCGCGAGCGCCGCGGCGGCGCCAGCCAGGGTGGACATCATGAGGCCGGCCCAGCTGTCCGGGTCGCCGGGCGTCAGCATCGCAAAGAGGGCATCGAGATAGGCCATGGCAGGGCTCACGGGCAGAACTCTTGAGGCTGGCGCGCCGCCGGGCAGCGCCTGCAAATGGGTGTCGAGGGCCACCCTGCCGGTTCAATGGAACCCGTGATGGAACCGGCATGGAACTCATATGGAACTCTTGGGCCGGTTAATCGTCATGTTCTAAGGGGCGGGTCTGTAGCGCGAGCGGGGTGCCGCGCGGCTCTGAATTCCCCGGGCTGAGGAAATTTCAATGTCGATTCAATGGGTTTTGTTGCCGGTCTTCGTGCTGGTGGCGATTACGCTGGGCATGTTCTTCTGGACCGGCCGGCGCGGCGGCCTGCTGAGCCGCAAGGATACCAGCGATCTGCCGAATACCGCTCCGCAGCTTGACCTGCTGTTCTATGCGCTGATCGCCATCGGCCTGCCGCTACGTAAGATCGATCTGGTGCTGGTCTGCCTGTCCTGGCTCTTCGTCATCGCCCGCTTCGTGAGCGCCGGATTCATTGCCAATAGCCGGGGATCGCAGGCCTGGCTCGCCAGCGCGCTTGTGTTGTTGGCGATGTGGTTCTACTTCGCGCTACGGATGCTTCTCCTGATCTGATCGGGAGCGGCGTCGCGCCTCTCTCCGTTGAAAGATTGCCATGACTCCCGCCGCCCGCCTCTCCGCCGCGATCGAAGTGATCGAGGCCATCGACACCCAGCGTGTCCCCGCCGCCAAGGCGCTGAAGGAATGGGGCACCGCGCACCGCTTCGCCGGCTCCGGCGACCGGGCCGGAATTTCCGGGCTGGTCTGGGACGTGCTGCGGCGGCGCGCCTCCAGCGCCTGGATCATGGACGACGACACGTCGCGGGCGCGGCTGCTCGGCATGCTCAAGGCCGAGCGCAGGATGGATGTCGATACGATTGCCGCGCTCTGTGACGGCAGCGGTTTTGCGCCGGAGCCGCTGTCTGACGCGGAGCGCTCGGCGCTGGCGTCGCGCACAGTGGCGGATGCACCGGCGCATATCGCCGGCGACTATCCGGAATGGCTCGATGGCCAGCTGGCCGATGTATTTGGCGACGATCGCGTGGCGGAAGCCACCGCCATGGCCAGCCGCGCGCCGCTGGACCTGCGCGTCAACACGCTGAAGGCCAAGCGCGAGAAGGTGCTGGGCTCGCTGCGCCATCTCGGCGCCACCGAAACGCCCTGGTCGCCTTTGGGGCTGCGCATCGAGCTCGGCGCCGATGCGCGCAATCCCGGCATCCATGCCGAGGAAGATTTCATCAAGGGCGGCATCGAAGTTCAGGACGAGGGCTCGCAGCTTGCGGCGCTGCTGTCCGGTGCCAAGCCGGGTGAGCAGGTGATCGACCTCTGCGCGGGCGCCGGCGGCAAGACGCTGGCGCTGGCGGCGATGATGCAGGGCAAGGGCCGGCTGATCGCAACCGACGCCGACAAGCGCCAGCTGGCGCCGATCCACGAGCGGCTGTCGCGTGCCGGCATCCACAATGCCGATATCCGCACCCCGAAGGGCCCGGATGATACGCTTAGCGACATCCACAACTCCGCGGACCTCGTGCTGATCGATGCGCCCTGCACCGGCACGGGTACCTGGCGCCGCAATCCCGACGCCAAATGGCGGATGCGGCCGGGCGCCCTCGAGGTCCGGATCAAGGACCAGGCCGAGGTCCTCGACCGCGCGGTGGCGCTGGTGAAGCCGGGTGGCCGGATCGCCTATGTGACCTGTTCGGTGCTTCCCCAGGAAAACCGCGACCAGATCCGCGCCTTTACCGCCCGCCAGCCGGAGTTTTCGGTGGTCCCGCCGGCGCAGGTGATGTCGGTGCTGTGGGACAAAGCCGAGGATTTCGCCGCCGCGACCTATCAGAGCCCGGAAGGCCTGCTGATGACCCCGCGCCGGACCGGAACGGACGGGTTTTTCGTGTCGGTGATGAAGCGCCAGCCGGTAGGCTGAGACCCCTCCGCCGTCATTGCGAGCGCAGCGAAGCAATCCAGAAGGCCACAAGCGAAGACTGGATTGCTTCGTCGCAAGGGCTCCTCGCAATGACGGGGATAGGCCGGTGCAGGGCTGCCATGACAGCCTTTTCAGCCTTGCGACCCCGCCATGAGTCGCGTAATTCCTCGCTATGACAGCCCCCAGCAAAACCTCATCTTCGCCCGCCGATCCGTCACCCCATGTGGCTTCGGCGCATGACAAGATTCTGATCGTCGATTTCGGCTCTCAGGTGACGCAGCTGATTGCGCGGCGTGTCCGCGAGGAGGGCGTCTATTCCGAAATCGTGCCGTTCAACAAGGCCGAGGCCGCCTTTGCCGAGATGAAGCCGAAAGCCGTGATCCTGTCCGGCGGTCCGGCCTCGGTGCTCGACGACAACGCGCCGTCGGCGCCGCTGTCGATCCTCACCGCGGGCGTTCCGGTACTCGGCATCTGCTACGGCGAACAGACCATGGCGCAGCAGCTCGGCGGTACCGTCGAGGCCGGCCATCACCGCGAATTCGGCCGCGCCGCTATTGAGATCACCGACACCTGCGCGTTGTTCGACGGTGTGTGGGAAGTGGGTGGCAAATACGACGTCTGGATGAGCCATGGCGACCGCGTCACCAAGATGCCCGACGGTTTTCGCGCGGTGGCGAAAGCGCCGGGCTCGCCGATCTCGATCATCGCCGACGACGTCCGTAAGTTCTATGCGATGCAGTTTCATCCGGAAGTGGCGCATACGCCCGACGGTGCAAAACTGATCCGCAACTTCGTGCGCAACATCGCCGGTTTCACCGGCGACTGGACCATGCGCGCCTTCCGCGAGGAAGCGATCGAGAAGATCCGCGCCCAGGTCGGCAAGGGCAAGGTGATCTGCGGTCTGTCAGGCGGCGTCGATAGCGCCGTCGCAGCCGTGCTGATCCATGAAGCGATCGGCGACCAGTTGACGTGCGTATTTGTCGATCACGGCATGCTGCGTAAGGACGAGGCCAAGACCGTCGTCGATCTGTTCCGGCACCACTACAATATCCCGCTGGTGCATGTGGATGCGTCGAAGACGTTCCTGGGTGAACTCGACGGCGTCACCGATCCCGAAGTGAAGCGCAAGACCATCGGCCGGCTGTTCATCGACGTGTTCGATGCCGAGGCCAAGAAGATCGGCGGCGCGGATTTCCTCGCACAAGGCACGCTGTATCCCGACGTGATCGAGAGCGTGTCCTTCACCGGCGGTCCGTCAGTGACCATCAAGTCGCATCACAATGTCGGCGGCTTGCCCGCACGCATGAACATGAAGCTGGTCGAGCCTTTGCGCGAACTGTTCAAGGACGAGGTGCGCGATCTCGGCCGCGAACTCGGCCTGCCGGATATTTTTGTGGGCCGTCATCCATTCCCAGGCCCTGGCCTCGCGATCCGCTGCCCCGGCGAAATCACCCGCGAAAAGCTCGACATCCTGCGCGAGGCCGATGCCGTCTATATCGACCAGATCCGCAAGGCCGATCTCTACGACACCATCTGGCAGGCCTTCGCTGTACTCTTGCCGGTGAAGACCGTCGGTGTGATGGGCGACGGCCGTACTTACGAATACGTCGTCGGCCTGCGCGCCGTGACCTCCACCGACGGCATGACTGCCGACTTCTATGCGTTCGACATGAAGTTCCTCGGCGAGACCGCGACGCGCATCATCAACGAGGTGAAGGGCGTGAATCGTGTGGTGTATGACATCACGAGCAAGCCGCCGGGGACGATCGAGTGGGAGTGAGAACTCTGCTTCCACAGGGATTGGGAACGAGATGCATCGTAACGGTCCTGCTTGGGCAGATCAGTTTAGAATCGAATCTGAGGTCGATCTAGATTTTGTACTTGGTCAGGCTGACAGGCTTCCTGTCGGAATGTCTCGGAGAAGTCCGCCTGAGTTCCGGAGGCGGATACTTGCCGCTTTGGTCTCTTACAAACTTCGGCTCAAATCTATCGACTACACCCTCAAGCAATACGTAGACTCATCTCTCTACGAGAGCGAAGACATATCGGTCGGAGAAGCTACGAGTGACTATCTGCGGGATAGCACGGCGGCTTTGATGCAAGAGTTGTACAAACTCCACACCGAACATCCAACTTTTGGAGTTTTGGGCGCCGAGCTGACGTTGTACCGACTGCCGCACGCTCTGGATTCCGCGAGACTTTTGGCAAATCGAGGTCTGCTGCTCGAAGTTCTACCAATTCTTCGCCTTTGCCTCGAAATGATGGCTTGGGCCAGCGTTGCATTTCGTCTGCAAGATGAGGAAAAAATAGTCGCGCTCAGAGCGCAGTCATGCATGTCAGAAGTGAAGCGCTTCTATCAAACGGCAGGCAATATCTATGGCTACCTTTCGAAGTTTTCCCATTGGGGACATGTAGTTCACGGCGAGTTTCTCAGCATCGCTGATGACGGAGTTGCAGTGGTGAACGCATCGGTTCGCTACCGAGCGATGTCCTTGGGACTTTGTCTGGTTATTCTTGATGTGTTTGTCGAGGTAATCAGAGAGCTGTATCCAAGCAGCAGCGAAGCACTGATTGCGACGATCCAAGGATCTTTGATCCGCGATGCCGATCGAAAGACACATCAGTTCTTGAAGAAAATCGCGAATATAACGCAGCTGAACGACATTAACGAAATTTGCTCACTGGCTTGTTAGCCGTGGGCCAGGATGAAGCAAGTAGTGCGGATTGACGCAGCTCTATTGTGACATCGACTTAAACCGTCAATTTCGTCATCACTCCCAGCACCGGCCCGGCCTCGGCCAATCGCTGATCCAGCGTCTGCACCGTAGCGCCATGCTCGGCGGCGATCGCAAGATGCAGCGCATCGCCGGCACGGAGTACAAGCGTGTGTTGATCGACGAACTTTGCGGCCATCCGGAAGTGTGAGCCAGTCAGAGGCGACACAAAACTGTCGACGATCAGTCTTTTGATCATGGAGCAGCCACCGGATAGCCGGGGACACTAGGGCGCATCCTCGGCCATCGACAGCGGTCGACCGATTCTCACGGTCGTCGATCGATTACTGCTCCTTCTTGAAAAAATCCTGGAAGATCAGCTGGCCCCAGGTGCGGCCGTGTGCGTGCACCAGCGCGCCACCTTCGTTGAGCTTTCCCAGCTTGACGGGTGCGAAGCCGAGTTGCTTGGCCAGGGCCGCCACGGGAGCGATCGCGTCCTCGTCGTCAGCAGACAGAAAGACGACGCGGTGCCCGCCCGCGACGATCGGATCGGTCGCCAGAGTGGCTGCACCCAGGTGATTGAAGCCTTTTACGAACCTGGCGCCGGTGAATGCCTTCGCGACGACGGCGGAGCCCGGGAGACCGTCCGGCTCGTCGGGGCCCGGAAACAGGTTCATCGCGTCGATGACCGTCTTGCCGTTCCAGCTCGGCAGGATCTTCGCAACCTCGCGATGCTCGCCGAAAGGGACCGCCAGGATGATGGTATCGGCCTCGAGCGCATCCCGCAGCGACCTGGCGACGACCGTGGGTCCGATCGCCCGGGCCTGTTGCGCCAATGCCTCGGGGGGCCGACGGCTCGCGACGGTCACGTCGATGTTTTTGCGGGCGAAGGCGTGGGCGAGGGCCTGGCCTATCTTGCCGAATCCTATAATTGCGTAGCTCATCATCTTCTCCGATTTGTTTTGATATTGATTCACGGCCTTCGAGGGCGCCGGGTTATTCGGTCCGCGGTGGCGCCCGCGTAGAGGTCCTGTGGTGAACGAGGTGCGATTTCAGATCGCCGAGAAGCCGCCGTCGACAGACAACTCCAGCCCATTCACGAAGCTTGAATCGTTTGACGCAAGAAACAGTGCGACCGCCGCAATTTCCTCAGGGCGACCCATCGTTCCCCGCGGGATCAGGGATTCGAACATCTGCTTCGCCTCCGGGGTGAGAACCTGGTCCTGCATCGGTGTGGCGATCGGTCCCGGGTGCAGCACGTTCACCCGGATATTCCTGCTCTTGAGTTCGTTGAGCCATCCGCGTGCGAATGCGTGTAGCGTCGCCTTGCTCGCCGCATACACGCTGTAACCGGGAAAACCTTTGAGCGAAGCAACTGACCCGGTCATGAAGATTGATCCGCCATCGTTGAACAGCGGCAACGCCTTCTGAACCGTAAAGAGCGTGCCGCGCGCGTTCAGGCCGAAGGTCGCATCGAAATGCTGCTCGGTAATTTCGCCCAGTGGGACGGCTTCGCCCGTGCCGGCGCTCGCGTACAGGATATCGATGTTACCCTTGACCCGCTTGACCGTATCGAACAGGCGGTCGAGGTCGTCGAGATTGGCCGCGTCGCCGCGCACGCCGGTCACATTCCGGCCAATCAGCTTGATGGCCTCGTCGAGCGCCTCCTGCCTCCGGCCCGTGATGAACACATAGGCGCCTTCTTCGACGAACCGCTTGGCGCTCGCCAGCGCCATGCCGCTCGATCCACCCGTGATGACTGCAACCTTGCCTTCAAGCTTTCCCATGACTTTTCCTTCAGACTCCGTGTTTGGTCGTTCGGGGATGCCCCCGAGAACCTCGAGATGGGTCTGCCGGCGTCAGGCTTTGAGTGCGGAGGTGCGCACATCGGTGGTGCGAAATTGATCCGGCTGGACGAACGACCCCAGCCGCGACCATCGGTGTCCGCCGTTCGGAGTTGGGTCGCGCTTGCCGGAACAGGCTATGAGAACCGCCCGTATCGCTGTTCGATGTGTTAGATGCGGGCTTTGGAAGGCGCACCGTGCGGTGCGGGATTGCACCATGATCGACTGGGATGACGTTCGCTATTTTCTTGCCGTCGCGCGCGGAGGCTCGGTGCGGGCTGCCGCCGAGCGCCTCGGTGTGAACCACGCGACCGTGTTGCGACGCATCGCCCAGCTCGAGGCACGCCTCGGGGTGCAAATGTTCGAAAAGCTGCCTTCGGGCTACCGCCTGACGGCTGCGGGCGAGGAGGTTCTCGAGTTCGCGGATCAGATGGAAGCCTCGTCGCATCTGCTGGAGACGCGCATCTTCGGTCGCGACCAGAGCGCGCGCGGGCTTTTGCGGGTGACGCTTCCACCGTTCCTCGCGACACACCTGCTCATGCCGGATCTCGCCGATTTCGCGCGTATGCATCCGGACATCGAGATGGAAATCATGTCGACCGGCGAGGTGGCAAATCTGACCAACCGAGAGGCCGACGTGGCGATTCGCATTGTCGCCAACCGCAAGACTCTGCCGCTCAATCTTCACGGCCTGAAGGGACCGGAGCTGTTCAGCGGTGTCTACATGTCTCGCGATCGACTAGCCGCGTGGCGTGCGGGCACGCCTGATCCCATCCGGTGGATCGTCATAGACAATCATGGACTCCCGGCCTGGGCGCGCGAGGGAGAGGTTCACACCACGGGAGTTCCGTTCAGGACCCCGGACGCCGAGACGCAGATCGTTGCTGTACGGCAAGGGATCGGGATGACAAAACTGCCGTGCTTCGTCGGAGATGCTGACGCTCTATTGGTGAGGGTGCCGGGCACCGACCTGCCCATGCATGGGACGCTCTGGCTTCTCACGCAGGGGGAAACACGCAAGACGAAGCGCGTGCGGCTCTTCACCGAGTTCGTATCCGGAAGGCTCGCCGCGTATGCGCCGCTGCTCGCGGGACTGTCCGTATCGCGCGACTGACGCGCGGCGGGTCGCCGACCACCAATTTGCTGACGGTGGCGGGTCAGACCGACCTTTCGGACGTGTCTTCGGAGCGTTTCTTTGCGACAGGTCGGGTGAGAACCAGCATTTCAGCCCGGCAAGCATGCCTGCCGTCATGTTTTGACCGTTGAACGCTGAATTTAAAGGGCTATTTTTACTGCAATGCAGTATCTTGTCAGTCGGTCGCGATTGACGTACTCGAAGCCGAATTCGCCTTTAGACCGGTTTTAACAATAACGGTTGGTGGCGCTGCGTTTCCAGCGTCAACCACCTCATGACGTTGGGATGACGATGAGCCTCTATTCAGATTACCTCGCTGAAATCGAAAGCAGAAAAGCTCAAGGCCTCGCTCCCAAACCGATCGACGACGGCGCGCTCACCGGCGAAATTATCGCCCTGATCAAGGACAATGGCAGCGAATACCGCGCCGACGCCCTGAAATTCTTCATCTACAACACCCTGCCGGGCACCACGAGCGCCGCAGGCGTCAAGGCCGCCTTCCTGAAGGAGATTATCCTCGGTGAGGCGATCGTCCCGGAAATCACGCCGACCTTCGCGCTGGAACTGCTGTCGCATATGAAGGGCGGCCCCTCGATCGGCGTGCTGCTCGACGTCACGCTCGGCAGTGATGCCGGGCTTGCGAAGCAGGCCGGTGAAGTTCTGAAGACCCAGTTCTTCCTCTACGACGCCGACATGTTCCGGCTGCGCGATGCCTTCAAGGCGGGCAATGCCGTCGCCAAGGGCGTGCTCGAGAGCTATGCCAAGGCCGAGTTCTTCACCAAGCTCCCGGACGTCGCGGACGAGATCAAGGTCGTGACCTACGTCGCCGCCGAAGGCGATATCTCGACCGACCTGCTGTCGCCGGGCAACCAGGCGCATTCGCGTTCGGACCGTGAGCTGCACGGCCAGTGCATGATGACGCCGCAGGCGCAGCAGGAAATCGTGGCGCTGCAGAAGCAGCACCCGGACAAGCGCGTAATGATGATCGCCGAAAAGGGCACGATGGGCGTGGGTTCGTCGCGCATGTCGGGCGTGAACAACGTGGCGCTGTGGACCGGCAAGCCGGCCAGCCCCTATGTGCCCTTCGTCAACTTCGCCCCGGTCGTCGCCGGCACCAACGGCATCTCGCCGATCTTCGCGACGACGGTGGACGTCACCGGCGGCATCGGCGTCAATCTCAAGAACTGGGTCAAGAAACTCGACGCGGACGGCAAGCCGATCCTCAACAACGACGGAAACCCGGTCCTCGAGCAGAAATTTGCGGTCGATACCGGCACCGTCCTGACGCTCGATGCCAAGGGCAAGAAGCTGCGTGACGAAAACGGCAAGGAACTGGTCGACGTCGCTGCCGCCTTCACGCCGCAGAAGATGGAGTTCATGAAGGCCGGCAGCTCCTATGCCATCGTGTTCGGCAAGAAGCTGCAGACCTTTGCCGCCGAAACGCTCGGCGTTGAGCCGACCCCGGTTTTCGCTCCGAACAAGGAGATCTCGGTCGAAGGCCAGGGCCTGACCGCGGTCGAGAAGATCTTCAACCGCAACGCCGTGGGCGTGCTCGGCGGCAAGGTGCTGCATGCGGGTTCGGACGTGCGCGTCAAGGTCAACATCGTCGGCTCGCAGGACACCACCGGCCTGATGACCGCGCAGGAGCTGGAAGCGATGGCGGCCACCGTCATCTCGCCGATCGTCGACGGCGCCTATCAGTCGGGCTGCCACACGGCATCGGTGTGGGACAAGAAGGCGCAGGTCAACATTCCGAAGCTGATGAGCTTCATGAACAATTTCGGCGTGATTACCGCGCGCGATCCCAAGGGCAGCTATCATGCGATGACCGATGTCATCCACAAGGTGCTGAACGACATCACCGTGGATGACTGGGCGATCATCATCGGCGGCGACAGCCACACCCGCATGTCCAAGGGCGTGGCCTTCGGTGCCGATTCCGGCACCGTGGCGCTGGCGCTGGCGACCGGCGAGGCGACGATGCCGATCCCGCAATCGGTCAAGGTGACCTTCAAGGGCGCGATGCAGCCGCATATGGACTTCCGCGACGTGGTCCATGCGACCCAGGCGCAGATGCTCAAGCAATGCGGCGACAATGTTTTCCAGGGCCGGATCATCGAGGTCCATCTTGGCACGCTGCTCGCCGACCAGGCCTTCACCTTCACCGACTGGACGGCCGAGATGAAGGCCAAGGCGTCGATCTGCATCTCGCAGGACGACACGCTGATCGAGTCGCTGGAAATCGCCAAGTCGCGCATCCAGATCATGATCGACAAGGGCATGGACAATGCCGGGGGCACGCTGAAGGGCCTGATCGCCAAGGCCGATGCGCGCATCGCCGAGATTCGTTCGGGCGAGAAGCCCGCGCTGACGCCGGACGCCAATGCGAAATACTTCGCCGAAGTCGTCGTCGATCTTGATATCATCGACGAGCCGATGATCGCCGATCCCGACGTGAACAACGCCGATGTGTCCAGGCGCTACACCCACGACACGATCCGTCCGATCTCGTATTACGGCGGCACCAAGAAGGTGGACCTCGGCTTCGTGGGCTCGTGCATGGTGCACAAGGGCGACATGAAGATCGTCGCCCAGATGCTCAAGAACATCGAGAAGGCCGAAGGCAAGGTCGCGTTCAACGCGCCGCTGGTGGTCGCCGCGCCGACCTACAACATCATCGACGAGCTGAAGGCCGAAGGGGATTGGGAAATCCTGCAGAAGTATTCGGGCTTCGAATTCGACGATGTGAAGCCGAAGACGTCGAACCGCACTGCCTACGAGAACATCCTTTATCTCGAGCGCCCGGGCTGCAACCTGTGCATGGGCAACCAGGAAAAGGCGGAGAAGGGCGACACCGTTCTGGCGACGTCGACCCGCTTGTTCCAGGGCCGCGTCGTGGAAGACACCACCGAGAAGAAGGGTGAATCGCTGCTGGCCTCGACCCCGGTCGTGGTGCTGTCGGCGATCCTTGGTCGCACGCCGAGCGCCGAGGAATACAAGGCCGCGGTCGAAGGCATCGACCTGACGAAGTTCGCTCCGCCGAAGGTCGGTGCGATGGGAGCGTCCGTCTTCTACTAAGGGCGGGTAACGAGGGCCGTTCGAGATCGGCGTTGGCAGGTGAATGCCTGCCGCGCCGCGGGGCCTTTACGACGCCAACTGGAAGACCGTTGGCGTCATGGGCGGCGGTCGCACCTATGAATACGTCGTCGGCCTGTGCGCCGTGACTTCCACCGATGGCATGACTGCGGACTTCTATGCGTTTGACATGAAGTTTCTCGGCGAGACCGCAACGCGGATCATCAACGAGGTGAAGGGCGTCAATCGCGTGGTGTATGACATCACCAGCAAGCCGCTTGGGACGATCGAGTGGGAGTGATCCAAGCCTATCGCTAGGACGTTCAGCAACGATCGCTGCGTAGAGTTTGGCTCCGGCAGTTTGCCTGACGGAGCCCCGGCATCGTGCACGCGATGGAATCTCGCTTGCCGGGTCAGAGATGTGTCGATGCGAGGCGAACCATTGGCGAAGGACGATTGCCCACGATCGAGAAGCAGCGTTGATCGGTGTCCGCACGTGCTACGGACGCATCATTATTTGCGCCGTAGCCGCAGCGTCAGGAAGCCGGCTACGACGGCAGCGGCCACGCTGAACAGAATAGGACCGAGATAGCTTCCCGTCCTGTCGAATAGGAATCCTGTCACCGTTGGACCCAGCAGGGCTGCCACGCCGACTGCCGTATAGAGGTAGCCGAGCATCGTTCCGATATGGCGGGTTCCGAACAGATCTGCGGCGACAGCCGGATAGAGACCAACGCAGCCGCCATAGCTCATACCGAACAGGACGCCGAACAGCGCCAGCGCAACCATGCCGTTGGCTACGGACCACAGAACGAACGAGCCTGCGACGGCAAATGTCAGGATCGAGAGCAGCCGCAAGGGGCCGATGCGGTCGCCGAGGCCGGCGAGCACAAAGCGACCAAAGATGTTCCCCATCCCAATGAGTCCAATCAGCATCGTTCCGCTTTCGAGCGAAAAGCCCATGTCGCGCGCCGCCGGAACGATATGGACATAGGGAATGAAGGTGCAGAACGAGGCCAGGATGAGCATGGCATAGAAAAGTTGGAACCTTCCATCGCTCCAGACCGCGGTGAGGCCTGGATAGGTGGTTTCATCTGCCTTGAGTACGTTCGTACTCTCCGGTCGCTTGCGAACAAACATGGAGGCCGGCAGTCCGATGACCGCAATGATGCACGCCAACAAGATGAAGCAACCACGCCAACTAAAATAGGGGACAGCCTTGCCGATCGCGAACGGCAGCGTGAGCGTGCCGAGGCCAAGCCCTGCCGTTGCAATGCCCGATGCCCGGCTGCGCTTGAGCACGAACCAGGACTGCACTGCTCCAAGCGCGGGGACGTAGGACAGACCGATCCCAAGTCCCACCCCCGCGCCATACCAAGCGTAGAGCGAGGCGAGCGAGTGTGCCCGGCTTGCTCCGGCATATCCGATGATCATCGCAATCAGCCCGACCATGATCAGTCCGCGTGATGACCATCGATCAGCGAGAGGGCCAGCGATCGCGCCCAGCGAATAGAACACGAAGGCCGAGATGGAGAATACGAGCGCGATCTCACCGCGTGACGCATCGAATTCCGTCGAAAGGCCGGGGAACACCGCTGAAAATGCATAGGCTGATCCAAAGGTCACGGCGGTCAGCGCATGGACACCGCCCACGACCTGCCATCCTTTCGCGGAGTCAGCATCTTCAGACAGCGAAACAGGGAACGGTTCTGGCATCGATTGACCTTGGCATCGTTCACGAGGGTGGAGCAGCAAATGTGACAGGGGAGGTGAGTTCATAAAAACGAATAGTGCTGATGATCATTATTCGATATTCATATGATGACATGCCGCTCCCGCTTGATCTCGATCTGCTCAGAACTTTTGTCACCGTCGTCGAAAGCGGCAGTTTTTCGAACGCTGCACCGCTGGTCGGTCGCAGCCAGTCAGCTGTGAGCATGCAGATGCAGCGGCTCGAACAGTCAGTTGGCCGGGAACTCCTGGTGCGGGGACCGCAGGCGGCCAGGCCGAACGCCGCCGGTGAGGAACTGTTGGCTTATGCCAGGAAGCTTCTCCGCCTCAGCGACGAAGCCAAGGCAGCGGTCATGCGACCGGAAGAGGTCGGATCCGTGCGCCTCGGTGTGCCCGAGGATTACGTGGCGCAGTTTCTGCCACCGGTTCTCGCGCGCTTCGCCGCCGAGCATCCGCTGGTGACCGTTGAGCTCATTTGCGAGTCTTCGCGCCAGCTCATACCCGCCATCCAGAGCGGGCGGATCGATCTGGCGATTGTCACGCGCTTGCCCGAACAGACCTTCGACGCACAGCGGCGAGAGCCTCTGGTTTGGGTCGCTACGCAAAGTCACGTCGTCTGGGAGACCGATCCACTCCCTATCGCCTTGTTCGAAGCCGGCTGCGGTCCCGCACATAGTCATGTCCTGGAAGCCCTCAACGGAGCAGATCGCGCTTACCGCGTGGCCTATTCGAGCGCGAGCCTGGCGGGACTGATCACGGTCGTGGAAGCAGGTCTTGCCGTCGCCGGGCTTCCGCGATGCAGCGTACCGCCGTCACTGCGGATCGTCGGCGAGCGCGAGGGACTTCCCTTCATCCGGGAGCTGGAAATGAGCGTGTTGTGCAGTTCTGTCTCGACTTCGCTCGCAGCCCAATGCCTGAATGACTTCCTCAAGCGCGCATTGTCGCGAAATTGCTAACTTCCAGCCGAAGCCGCCGGGGACGATCAAGGGGGAGTGAGGGATATAGGGTACTTTGGAGGGCTCTCGGGGAAACAGAGCTGGAGAAATAGAGGGATGGTTTGAAGGCGGTGTGCGTCCGCTAGCGAGAATAGTCCAGCTTCACCGTCCAAGACGGCTGCCACCCGCGAGAAAAAATGCCTGCATGTGTCTGGAAGTCCGCCCGTCATGCGTCCTCGGGAGACGAAAAGCCGAGAGAGATGATGCGGAAGACTATCGTCGTGGCCCAAGTCACACTGGATAGCGTCATGCATTTGCCGGGAGTCTGCCTATGAACCCCACCATTACCGCCTTTGAACGGTCGCCCGATCGCGGCAGGGGATTGGCCCGGGACATGCGCGTTCGCTGGGCGTTCGAAGAAGTGGGCCAGCCTTACGACGTTCGACTTCTTTCGTTCGATGAGATGAAGGGACTTCCGCATCGGGCGCGTCATCCTTTCGGGCAGATTCCGACCTACGAGGAGGGCGATCTTGTCCTGTTCGAGTCAGGAGCGATCGTGTTCCATATCGCAGAGGGCCATGCAGGCCTGCTGCCAGATGATGCGAACGCCCGGGCGCGGGCAGTCACGTGGATGTTTGCCGCACTCAATACGCTCGAGCCGCCGATCGTCGATCTCCTCATCGTCACGCTCCTGGAACGCGACAAGACCTGGTATGAGCAGCGTCTGGCGATGGTCAAGGACCGCATCCGCGGGCGGCTGGGCGAACTTTCCAAGCACCTTGGCGATGCCGACTGGCTCGACGGTGCGTTCAGTGCCGGTGACCTGCTGATGGTGTCGGTGCTGCTCAGGTTGGGGGCGTCCGGCCTACTGGATGAATATCCCAACCTCTCCGCCTATGTCGCCCGCGGCGAAGCCCGGCCTGCCTACAAGCGTGCTTTCGCCGCTCAATTGGCGGTTTTCACCGCTGCGTCGGGCGGCTGATAGGAATCCCTCAGGGCGGCTTTCTAGGACCGCTGCAGCGGCGCCGGCCGGTTTATCGAATTCATTTCCCGCGGCGCTATAAAATTCTTGAACATTCGTTCCTGAATTGGTATCTTGCCGTTTATGGCCAGACCACGGGAATTCGACACGGACGCCGCGCTCGACGGCGCGATCAATGTCTTTAGCGGGCATGGATATGAGGGCAGTTCGGCCCAGATGCTCGTCGATGCAATGGGGATCGGGCGACAGAGCCTTTACGCTGCCTTCGGCGACAAGTGGCAGCTTTATTGCGCCGCCGTGCGTCGCTATGGAATGGGCGAATGTGCTGCACATATCGACGCGCTCCGAAGTGGACCGCGCGCGATCGATGGCATCGGCGCGATGTTGCGCCGTGTCGTGAAAACAGCCGATCGTCCATGTCTTGGCGTTGGCTCGATCTATGAATTCGGCGTGTCCGAACCTGACCTCCAGAAGATCAATGGAGTGCTGGCGAAAAGCTTGCGAGCTGCCATCGCAGCGCGCGTTCGCGATGCGCAGCGTGAAGGCGATGTCGCCGGCGGCCTCGACCCCGAAGCGACCTCGGAATTTCTGATCGCGAATATCGCCGGAATCCGCGTCGCCGGACGGGGCGGCGCCGCGCGGGCGGCTTTGACCGGTCTGGCCGACATGGCCATGAGGGGACTGCGATAGTCCCTTTTTTTGGAAAATTAAGGAACGATCGTTCAATAAAGGAGCAAGTGATGAGAGCTGTTGTGATGACCGGAACGGGCGGTCGCGAGGTGCTGGAGTATGTCGAACGTCCAGACCCTCTGGCTGGACCGGGCGAGGCGCTGGTTGAGGTCGTCTTGGCGGGGGTGAACTTCATGGACATCGGCGTGCGTCAGGGCATGGCTTGGACCGAGGTTCCGAATCCCAAGATTTTGGGCGTCGAGGGGGTGGGGCGTGTGCTGGCAGTCGGGGATGGTGTCGAAGGCATCGAGCCCGGCCAGCGCGTCGCCTGGGTTTACGCGCCCGGAAGTTATGCGGAGCGGATCGCGATTCCTGTCGCGTCGCTGGTGCCGGTTCCTGACGCGATAGATGATCGCACCGCTGCGTCGGTGATGATGCAGGGTCTCACTGCCAGCCATTTCGCCACGGACTTCTATCCGGTACAGCGCGGCGACATCGCCTTCGTCCATGCGGCGGCGGGCGGCGTGGGACTGCTGCTGACCCAAATCGTCAAATTGCGGGGCGGCCATGTCATCGGACGTGTATCGTCGCAGGAGAAGGTCGCTGCAGCCAGGGAAGCTGGCGTCGACCATGTGATCATCGATACCGAAGGCCGGTTCGCCGAGGAGACGCTACGCCTGACCGATGGCCAAGGCGTGCACGTCGTCTATGACGGCTCCGGGCCGACGACCTTCCAGGGCTCGCTTGATGTGCTGCGTCGGTCGGGCACGTTCTGCTGGTATGGCCCGGTGCTTGGTGGGCCGGGACCGCTCGATATCATGAGCCTGCCGAAGAGCGTCAAGATCGGCTATGCGACCTTCTTCGATCACATCCACACGCCCGAACTGCTGCGCGCGCGTTCGGAGCGGCTGTTCAACTGGATCGCGACGGGAGAGCTCAAGCTCCACATCGGCGGAGAGTACCGCTTAGCGGACGCAGCGAAGGCTCACGCTGACATGGAGAATCGCAAAACGACCGGCAAGCTGCTGTTGGTCCCATGAAGCCCGAGTATCGGGTTTTGTGGCTCGGCTGAAGTGTTCGGGGCACATGCGTCAATCTGGGCTGACTGCCTTGAGCGAACTTGCGACATGCAGTTGCCGAATGCAGCCCGGCTGTTGTGTTTGATGTGTCCTGCCGCCTCGCATGTTACGACCAACTTACTTGCCGCCTTACCGGAGCCCCTTCATGTCTGACGCGCCTGCACCGAACCACGTCCCCACCGCCGCCGAGACCGATCCCGAGACGCTCGGCTGGATGAAGGGCTTTCCGCCTGCGCAGGACAAGACCATCCAATTTCACGACGGCTCGTTCCGCAACTTTCCCGAGCTGCGCTGGGCCTGGAGCAATGTCCGCTCGCTGGTGCCGACGGTGAATGTCTGGCGCGGCGCGGGCGGCGCTTCGGTGTTGCCGCGCGCGGAGCGCGATATCGGCGGCATCGCGTCGACCACCATGGATGGCCGGCCGATGACCTTCGCGCGCATGTTCGACGAGAGCTATGCCGATGGCATCGCGGTGCTGCACAAGGGCAAGCTGATTTACGAGCGCTATGCCGGCGCGCTGAAGCCGCACAAGCCGCATATTGCGATGTCGGTGACCAAGTCGTTTACCGGCACGCTGGCCGGCATTCTGGTCGCGGAAGGCAAGATCGATCCGCAGGCGCCGGTCACCGATTATGTGCCGGAGTTGAAGGCCACGGCCTTTGGCGATGCTGATGTGCATGAGGTCATGGATATGACCACAGGGCTTCTCTACACCGAGGTTTATACGGACAAGAATTCCGACGTGTGGGGACTGCGGCGCGCCAATGGCATGGCGCCGATCCCTCCGGATTACGAAGGCGCGAGCGACATCTTCGCCTTTCTCTGCACGCAGCAGAAGCAGGGCGAGCATGGCAAGGCCTTCGCCTACAAGACCGTCAACACCGACGTGCTGGCCTGGATCATCCGCCGTGCCAGCGGCATGACGCTGTCCGATCTTCTGTCGGAACGCATCTGGGCGCCGATGGGGGCGGAGGAGGACGCGCATTATCACGTCGACCGCATCGGCACTGAGAGCGGTGGCGGCGGACTGTCGACGACGCTGCGCGATCTCGCGCGCTTCGGCGAGGTGATGCGCAATCACGGGCGCTTCAATGGCCGCCAGATCGTGCCTAGCGCAGTGGTCGAGGACATCGAACGCGGCGCCGATCCCGCCAAGTTCAAGCCGGCCGGCTACACCACGCTGCCTGGCGCGTCCTATCGCAACCAGTGGTGGGTGACCCATAATGAACACGGCGCCTATATGGCACGCGGCGTCTACGGGCAGGGGCTCTATATCGATCCGAAGGCCGAGATGGTGATCGCGCGCTATGCCTCGCATCCGGTCGCCGGTAATGCCGCCAACGATCCGGTGACGCTGCCGGCCTATATGGCGCTGGCGAAGGAACTGATGGCGGGCTGACCATCAGGGTTCGTGGAACCCGAGGGAACCCGGTCGGGAACCTTGGGACAGGTTGGGCGTATGCTTGGCGGCCGACATCTTCCGTCGGCGCTAGGCGGACCCCTCCAGAATGATAAAACCTTTGTCCATCGCTCCGTGGCTGCGCTGCTGGTGTGCGGCGCTGTTGATGTCATGCACCGTCGTCGCAACGGCGCCTCTGCATGCGCAGGAGCGGGCGTCTGGCGCCCGGGCCGCCCGCAGCAATCCGGCTGTCGCCACTGACGGCGCGACGCTGATTCATGGCAATTACTGCGGTGCCGGTAACCGGCCGGGCAAACCGCCCATCGATGCCCTCGATCTCGCCTGCATGAATCACGATGCCTGCACACCGGCGAGCGGCATTCCTAACTGCGACTGCAACGCCAGGCTTCGCGACGAAGCGGCCGCCGTGGCAGGGGACCCCCGACAAGCGCCGGAGCTCCAGAGTCTGGCGGCATTGACCTCAGCGGCTGCGGCCGTGATGCTCTGCAAGCCGATGATCGATGCCGCAGTCCCTCCGGTGGTTGCTCCTGTCCCTGTTGCTCGTGACGCTCCTGCAGCAGGTGCGCCAGTGGCAATCACGCCGGCTCCCGTTGCTGGAGCACCTGTGTCGATTGTCCCTGATAGTGTCGCGCCCGTGGCTGCCGCTCCCGTAACGGACGTAACTGAAACCCCGCTACCTGTCGCGCCAGTCACAGACGCTCCCGCGCCTGCTGTACCCGTGCCCAGGTCGACCGCGTTGCCCTGAGCAGGCAGAGTCTTGATCGCCTCTTGCGCGCTGCGATCTTTCCGGGGCAATCATGACCGCGAGTCCAGATGCGCCGACAGCGCGGCTCATGGCAGAGGGAAGCGCGCATGAAATTACTTGTCGCACGAGTCATGACGCTCGCATTCCTGCTAGGGCCTTTGGCGCTTGGCTCCGCAGCGCTGGCGGCGGATCCCATCCGTGTCGGCGCGGTGCTGCCGTTTTCCGGCGGTGTCGAACTTTATGGTGAGCAAGCAAAACTCGGGCTCGATCTCGCTGCCAGGGAGATCAACGCGGCGGGCGGTATTCTCGGCAGGCCGCTCGAGATCATCTATGTCGATGACAAGACCCGGCCGGCCTCCGCCGAAAGCGCGATGCGGTCGGTGATCGACAGCGGCGTCGTGGCGGTTATCGGCCCTGTCACCTCGGCCAACTTCAATGCGATCAGGCCGCTTGCCGAGAGCACGAAGACGCCGCTGCTTTACGCCACCAATTTCGAAGGCGGCACATGCAGCCGCTACATCTTCTCGTTCAGCACGGTGCCGAACCAGGATCTCGGCCAGTTGCTGCCCTATGTGAACGAGGCTGTCGGCAACACCTACTTCCTGCTCGGCGCCGATCGCGTCTGGCCGCACCAGATGTTCGATATCGCCAGGCCGCTGATCGAGAAGCTCGGCGGCAAAATCGTCGGCACGCAATACACGCAGGGGACCGAGACGGACTTCACGCCGCTGATCAAGCAGGTGGCGGCGGCCAAACCAAAGGTGCTGCTGTTCGCGCTGAAGGGTGACGGCATCGATTTCATCCGGCAGGCCGATGATCAGGGCTTGTTCAAGGAGACCACGGTTGCATTCCTGGGATTGTCCGAGATCGATCTCGGCATCTTCAAGGGCAAGGGCCAGAACATGATCACCGTCGTGCCGTCGCTGGCGACCAGCGACGCGCCGGAGATGAAGGCGTTCGTCGCCAGGGTGCGGGCCTCAGCCGGCAATGACGTGCTGGTGTCGAACTATGTCATGACGCACTACAACACGCTGATCGCGCTCAAGGCTGCGATCGAGAAAGTGGGCCGTGTCGACAAGGAAGCCCTCGTCGATGCGCTCGGTGGGCTTACCATTCCGTCGCCGACTGGAACGGTCTCCATCGATGCAAACCACTATGCGACCATGAGCATGTTCATCGCTAAGACGCAGGGCCGTGAATTGGTCACCGTCCGTGCGCTGGGCAGAATTCCGCCGCAGCCGGGTTGCACATTGGCTGGTCGCTGATCGCAACTGGCGAGCAGACGGCTGGTGTAAGTCGCGCGAGATTGCTTAACTCGGCATCGACACAATTCTGGATGAGCGAAGAGGACAATGAATGGCACGTGTGCGCTGTATCACCGAGATGGGCATGGGCGTCGACGTCCACGGTCGCGATGCCACCAAGGCTGCCAAGCGCGCGGTGTCGGATGCGATCCGCCATTCCAGCGTCGGCTTCTTCCGGATGGTCGGCAAGACGCCGCATGACATGTTTGTCGATGTGACCGTCGCGGTGCCGAATCCGGACGACGTCGACACGGCGGCGGTCGCGAAGGAATTGCCCTACGGCACCGTGACCGTGACCGCGGTCAAAGGCGGCCTCGACATCCCGGCCGAGAGCGGCGGCGACGGTATTCTCATTGCCAATGCGGCGGTGATCGTGAGCCTCGACGACGGCAAATAGAGTCAACTTGCCTCAGACGACGATCGTGCTTCCGCGATCTCGAAAACTCCCCTTTTCACGCTTGACTAATCCATCACTCACTGGTTATTGATCTGATCGATAACTGACGGGTTATGGATGGCGATGCCAAACACCTTCGATGTGCTCTTCAAGACGCTCGCCGATCCGACCCGGCGCGCGATCTTCGAACGGCTCTGCCGTGACGGGGAGCAGACCGTCGCGGCACTGACCGCGCAAGCCGGCGTCTCGCAGCCGGCGGTCTCCAAGCATCTCGGCGTGCTGAAGCACGCGGGACTGGTGCTCGATCGCCAGAGCGGCCGTCAGACACATTATCGATCGCAACCGGCGGCCCTGGCGCCGCTACTCGACTGGACCAGCCAGATGGCCGGGTTCTGGGAGAGCCGGTTCGGCGATCTCGAACAACTGCTGAAGAGGATGGACAATTGACCAATACTGCAGCCGAAACACGTTCTGTCGTCGTCGAGCGGGAATTTGGCCACGCGCCGGAAAAGCTCTGGCGCGCGCTGACCCAGCCGCATCTGATCGCTGAGTGGCTGATGAAAAACGATTTCAAGCCCGTCATCGGGCATCGTTTTGATCTGAGCGCAAACTGGGGCGTGGTCGCTTGCCGGGTCACGGAAGTCGAGCCGAACCAAAAGCTCGCTTACACGTGGGAGGCCCTGGGTCTCGAGAGTGTCGTGACCTGGACCCTTACACCTTCGAGCAACGGGACGCTGCTGCGGATGGAGCAGATCGGCTTCCGACCGGATCAGGAGCAAGCCTATCAGGGCGCCAAGTTCGGATGGCCGCGATTCCTGGCGTCGATGGAGCAGCTTCTGGCGCGACTGGACTGAATTCGGCCGACACAGAATTTCACGCCACTTCCGCATGCACTGAGGGTCGCTCAACATGAGCCTATGGATCAGATACGCACACCGCTGGCTGTCGCTGGCCTTTACCGGGACGGTCATCGCCAATTTCGCTGTCCGCGGATTTGGCGAGCCTCCAGCCTGGGTGACCTTCTCGCCGTTGCCACCGCTGTTTCTGTTGATGTTCAGCGGTCTCTATATGCTGCCCTATACCGCAAAGTGGCGTAGAGCAACGCAGGGCAGTGGACGGATGAACGCGTGAATTGGAATGCGCATGGATATTTTTGATCGTCTCAAATCAGCTTCGGCCGATGACTGGTCCAGCTATGTCGATCATAGTTTCGTCCGACAGCTCGGGGCCGGCACGCTGCCAGAACCCGCGTTCCGCACCTATCTGGTGCAAGACTATCTGTTCTTGATCCAGTTCGCGCGCGCCTATGCGCTGGCGACCTACAAGAGCCGCTCGCTTGACGACATGAAGGCGGCCCAAGGCGGACTTGCGGCCATTCTCGGCGAGATGGAGCTTCATATAAAACTGTGCGGCCGCTGGGGACTGTCGCCCGCCGACATCGAGGCCGCGCCCGAGTTGCAGGCGACGGTGGCCTATACGCGCTTCGTACTGGATTGCGGCGCTGCCGGGGATCTGCTCGATCTGCATGTGGCGCTGGCGCCCTGCGTGATCGGTTATGCCGAGATCGGCAAGAAGCTCGCGCCGGGTGGTGCCGACGCGCTCGGCAATCATCCGTATCGCGAATGGATCGGCGAATATGCCGGCGACGCATATCAGGATATCGCGGTGAAAGCGCGCCACCATCTCGACGATCTCGCCGCGCGTGCGATGACCGAGCGGCGCTTTACGGAGCTCGCAAAACTGTTCGGTCAGGCGTCGCGCCTGGAAGCCGATTTCTGGCAAATGGGGCTGGACGCGCGCTAGTGCGGTGCGCAGCGGTCAGGACAGAGCATGGCACCCGTCAAGGTCGATCCCGCGAATGTGCGTGAGTTCAAGAACGCTGACGCCTTCTATAAATGGCTCGGCAAGAACCACGACAAGGCCGACGAGGTCTGGATCAAGGTTCACAAACTGAAATCTGGTCTCGCATCGATCACGCCGAAGGAGGCGATCGATGTCGTGCTGTGCTGGGGCTGGATCGACGGCATCCGCAAGGGGCTGGACGAGACGAGCTTTCTCCAACGCTATTCACCGCGCGGGAAGAAGAGCGTGTGGAGCAAGATCAACGTCGACAATGTTGCGCGCCTCGTCGCAGAGGAGCGCATGACCGAGCACGGCCTCGTCCATGTCGAGGCGGCGAAGGCCGATGGCCGCTGGGATCGCGCCTATGGCAGCGGCAAGGACATGACGATCCCCGCCGATCTGCAGGCGGCGATCGACGCCGAACCGAAAGCCAAAGCGATGCTGGCCAAGCTCAGTGCGCAGAACCGCTTCTCGCTGGCATTTCGGGTGCACAATATGAAGACCGAAGCCGGCCGCAAGAAGCGGATTGCGGCCTTCGTCGAGATGCTGAAGAAGGGCGAGACGATCTATCCGCAAACCAGAAAGTGAAGTGGCGTCACTCGTTGCTTTTCACTTCCGCTTCGGCCGCCTGATCGCGCGTACCTTGCCGCTGGTTCCGCCGCCGGCGAAGAACTGATCGGCACCATCTGACTCGAGGCCGGAGACGCCACTGCCTGCCGGCAGTGCGAGCTTCTCAAGCGCTTCGCCGGTTTGCGGATCGATGCGCCTGATGTCGCTCTCGTCGTTTTCCCAGGTGCCGTGCCAGAGTTCACCGTCCACCCAGGTGACGCCGGTGACGAAGCGGTTGCTCTCGATGGTGCGCAGGATCTTTCCAGTGTCGGGATCGATCTGGTGAATCTTGCGCTCGCGATATTGTCCCACCCACAGCGTGCCTTCGGCCCAGGCCATGCCGGAGTCGGCACCGCCGCCGGGCGCAGGGATGGTATTCAGCACGCGGCCGGTCGCCGGATCGATCTTCTGGATACGGTCCTCGGCGATCTGGAACAGATGCTTGCCGTCGAATGCCGTGCCGGCATGTGCCGCGACGTCGATGGCGCGCACCGTCTTGCCGCTTGCGGGATCGAGTGCGTGGAGTTTGTTTCCGGATGCGAACCAGACTTGCGTGCCGTCATAGGTGACGCCATGCACGCCGTCGACGCCCTCGAAGGGGCCATATTCGCGGATGATTTCTGCTGCGGATGTTTTCATGAGTGTTTCCCTCGTGACGATGGCGACGACCCTAATGATCCGGCAGCGGTGGCGGGAGTAACAACATCGTCGCGAGTCCCGGCAGGGATGGCGACGTCCAGCGGCGCGCCCGTCCGCGACCGAGCGGCTGCACCTTATTCTCCACCGCCAGTTCGTCGAGTGCCCGCTGAACGCTGCGCTGGCTGGTGCCGAGCGCCAGCGCCAATGCAGAGCTCGACCAGGCTTCTCCATCGGCAAGAAGTGCGAGCACGGCGGCGTGTTCTTCCTCGACGGGCCGCGCCAGCACGACGACGTTGCGGGCCCGGCGCAGTACCAGCGTAAAACCGGGCTTGGTCGCGTGCACCTCCGCCAGCGGCGCAAGCAGTTTGCGCAGCCGTCCCATCTCGACGCGGAGCCGGGCGCGATGCGAGTCATCGGCATGTCTGGCGCGGAATGCGCGCGCCAGCAGCGTTTCGCGCGAAACATCCGCAGGCCATGCTTCGCCGAGTGCGCGGGCGAGGGCGAACAGGACGGGCCGGGTCGCGAGCGACAGCTCCGTCTTCTGACAGCGGATGACATGCCGGCACGCATCGATGACGATGGCTTTCGAATTCTGCAGCGCCTCGACGTCGTCGAGCAGTAGCACACGTTCGCCGCTGCGTGCGATCAGGCGCGCAGCGGGAGCGTCGAGGAGCCGGGATGCGCTGTCGACCTCGGCAGTGAGTGCCGGGATTGCAGCGAGCCTGGCGGCACGCTGCGCGTCGGCAATGGCGGCGCGTGATTTTTTCGCCTGCAGGCGGCGCATCGCGATGCCGGCGACGACCAGCGCGTGTGCGGTACGCAAGGCGGGCGGCAAAGGCGCGGGATCGAGCGCGCCGAGCTTGCGCTCGGCTTCGTCGAGACGCCCGATGAGCAGAAGGCGCCTGACGTCGAGATAGCCGCCATAGGCCGCATTCACATGGTCGCCGTGGGCATCGAGTGTGAGCCGCGCGGCGTCGAGCGCCTTGCTGGGCCAGTTCAGATCGCGCGAGACGAGCGCAATCTCGGCCTCGGCTACGATGCACCGTGCACGCGCCACGGGTTCCTTCGCACCGAAGGTGCGCGCGGCCCGTTTCACGAGCTCCTTCGCGCGTGCGAAATCGCCGAGCTGCGCCATTGCGATGCCGCGTAGCGCAAGCGCCGGCGCGTCATCACGCAATGCAACACGCTTCAACGCACCCAGCGGATCACCCGCCGCGAGCGCGTGACCTGCGGCGGTGATCAGGGAGTCCATTCAAATCCCGCCACACTTGTCACTCCCACCCGTCCATTGCCGGATCCTAATCTACCTCACGACGATCAACCGGCAAGTCGTGTCGGCAGCGCATGACGATGGACGAAAGTGGAGAGAAGACCATGACGGCACCGATGAAAACACCACCGATTGTGTCACCGCAGGCATGGGAGGCAGCGCGAACGGACATGCTCGTGAAGGAGAAGGCTGTGATGCGGGCGCGAGACGCGCTCGCTGCTGAGCGCCGGCGGATGCCGTGGATGGAAGTGAATAAGGCCTATGCGTTCGAGGGGCCTGGCGGAATGGTCAGCCTGCGCGATCTGTTCGCCGGCCGCCGTCAGTTGATCGTCTACCGCGCCTTCTTCGAGCCCGGCGTGTTCGGCTGGCCCGATCATGCCTGCCGCGGCTGTTCACTGGGTGCCGACCAGGTCGCCCACCTTGCGCATCTGAATGCCCGCGATACCACGCTCGTCTATGCCTCGCGGGCACCGCAGGCGGATATCGCACGCCTGAAGGCGCGGATGGATTGGGAGATGCCCTGGGTCACCATCACGGACAGTTTCGACGCCGACTTCGGTGTCGACGAGTGGCACGGCCATAACGTGTTCTTCCGTGACGGCGACCGCGTGTTCCGCACCTATTTCATCAACAGCCGCGGCGACGAGGCGATGGGGACCACCTGGAGCTATCTCGACGCGACGCCGCTCGGCCGCCAGGAGGTCTGGGAGGACTCGCCCGAAGGCTATCCGCAGACTCCGACCTACAAATGGTGGAACTGGCACGACAACTATGTCGCCGGCGCTGCACCCGACAAGAAATGGGTCGAGGTCTCGGCCGCCGGAGAGGCCACGTTCCGGAAGACCGATGAGTAGCGCTATCGATGACGTCGATCGCGCGAAGGCCTATCGCTGGAAAATGCGTAGCCTTGCGCCGGCCGCCGATTGGCTATGCCTTGCGGCCGCACCGGCCTTCGCATTGATGGCGCTGCTGACGGGTGTGCTCGATGGCAGTTCGCCGGACCTGCTCTGTTCAACGTCGCGCGCATCGCCGTGGAGTGGAATGGCGGTGATGTATGCCCTGATGAGTTTGTTCCATACCGTGCCTTGGCTCAGGCTGATATCCGGCCGATACCGCCAATCGCAGTGGCGGACGTGACGGTTGTCGCGCGCTTCAGGCGCGCGACAACTTCTCGAACCGCTTGATCAGCCGCTCGCGCTTGAGGCGCGACAGGCGCTGGATCCAGAACATGCCGTTGAGCTGGTCGATCTCGTGCTGGTGGCAAACCGCACGCAGGCCGTCGGACTCTTCTGTCTGCGTATTGCCGTCGAGATCCTGATAGCTGATCCGTACGCGGGCGTGGCGCTGGATGTCGTCAGTCACGCCAGGCATCGAAACACTGCCTTCCTGATGCATGATCAGTTCGGGCGAGGCCCATGCGATCTCCGGATTGACGTAGGTGTGGGCGCCATTGACGGGATCGAGATCGAGCACGACCACGCGCAGCAGCACGCCGATATGCGGCGCGGTGATGCCGATGCCGGGAGCGGCATGCATGGTGTCGCGCAGATCGTCAGCGAGCGCGCGCAGCGCATCGTCAAACACGGTGACATCAGCGGCCGGCTGCGTGAGGCGCAGGTCGGGATAGCGGACGATAGGGCGGATACTCATTCCGGCAGCCCCGCGGCCTTCAGCGCATCCGCATAGGTCTTCGCCATGGATTCGACGGGGACCGGGATGCGCGCAAAGAAGGCGGAGACCGTCAGCTCCGGCTCGATGGTCAGCAGTTCCTCGACCACCTGCGCGGCGCGTTCGTGCGCACCGGTTTTCACGAGCGCCACGGCGAGCGCGCGGAGTGCGACGGCGAAACGCCGGTTCTGCAGCAGCGCCTTATCGGCCCAGTTGATCGCTTCGGGATAGTTCTCGTCGATGATCGCGGCGATGGCCAGCGCACCGGAGACGAACCAGCCGTGCGGATCCAGCGGGTTCAAACGTCGTGCGCGGTCGAGCAGAGCGCGGCCGGCCTGCTGCTGTCCGCGCATGGTCTCGATCCATCCGGCCAGTGCGAGTGCAGTGGCGGAGTTTGGATTGATCGCGAGGGAGCGGCTGAACAGCTCAATGGCCGCGTCCTTGGCGGTCTGCGTCTCTGCCAGATTCCAGATCGCAAACGCGGCCATCCAGAGGATTTGCGGATCGTTCGGCATCCGCTCGATGGCGCTATGCGCCAGCGCCAGGCCTTCGCTGCGATGGGCGTCGTCTGGGCTGATCCAGCCCTGGAAATGTCGCTGCGCATGGCAATAGGCCGCTGCTGCCATCGCGGGCGCGTAAGTCGGATCGAGCGCCAGCGCCTGATGCAGGCAATCCAGCGCCGCGGTCATGCTTTCGGGCGTGAAATCGTGTTGGTAGCCGGAGGCGCGCAGCAGCAGGTCATAGGCATCGGGCTTGTTCGGACGGCTGTGCTTGCGGCGTTCGATTTCGGCGATGCGCAGCGTGGGCTCGATGGCGGCGACGGCTTGTTCGGTGATGCGGTCCTGCAGGTCGAACACGTCGCTGCGGTCGCCATCGAACTTGTCGGCCCAGAGATGCGCACCGGAACGGGCGTCGATCAATTGCGCGATGATGCGAAGCCGCTCGCCGGCGCGGCGGACGCTGCCTTCGAGCACGTAATTGACGCCGAGGGTGCGGCCGACGTCTCGGATATCAACCGGCTTGTTCTTGTAGGTGAAGGACGAATTGCGTGCGATCACGAACAGCCCGCTGCAGCGCGACAGCGCCGTGATGATCTCTTCGGCAATGCCGTCGCCGAAATAATCCTGCTCGGGGTCGGCGCTCATATTGTTGAAGGGCAGCACCGCGATCGATAGCCCTTCGGGGTCGGCGGCTTCGGGCAGGAGTTCCGTTGCAGCCGCTGTCGTCACGAGCCGAGAGGGGCTGTCGGTCCGTTCGATGACCTCGCCGACGAAGCGAAACCCCTTCCGCGGTAAAGTACGGATCAGCCGCTGCTGCTCGCCATTGTCGCCGATGGCCGTGCGGGCCGCGTTGACCCGGCTGCTGAGCGTCGCCTCGGACACGATGCGGCCATGCCAGACTTCGGCCAGCAGATCGTCACGGCTGACGACCTTGTCCCGCGCGCGGATCAGGAATTCCAGCACATCGAACACCTGCGGCTCCACCGCCACCGTATTCGTGCCCCTCCGCAGCTCCCGCCGGTCAGTGTCGAGGACGAATTCGTCGAACCGGAACAGCAAGATAGGTGGTCCAATACCTGTTGTCGCGCCAAGGCCTTGTGCGCAGGAGCGTCCCCTAGCACACCCCGTCTCAACGATAAATCATGGCCTTCTCAAGAGAAAATCGGAGAAATCTTCAAGCGAGGATGCCGGTACCGCGGCATGGTCCGCGCATCGACGGCCTCAACCGTTATAGCCCGGAGGATCTGCACCATGACGAATGACAAGCGCGACACCAGCCACTTCAACCGCCGCAGCCTGCTGGGCGCGGCGCTCATGGGCATCGCCGCGGCTCAGTTCGGCGGCATCGGCTCCGCCGCGGCGCAGGCCGCCAAGGTCGGCAAACAGCTCCCGGCCATCAAGCGCGGCACGCATACGTCGTTCAAGCCGCTGAAGCAGATCAATGCCGGCGACCTCAGCGTCGCCTATGCCGAGGACGGCCCGGCCAACGGCCCCGTTGTGCTGCTGCTGCACGGCTGGCCCTATGACATCTACAGCTATGTGGATGTCGCGCCGCTGCTGGCCTCGGCCGGCTACCGCGTCATCATCCCGTATCTGCGCGGCTATGGCGGCACGCGCTTCCTCTCCGACACGACGGTGCGCAATGGCCAGCCAGCAGCGCTGGCCACAGACATCGTCGCATTCATGGACGCACTGAGGATCGAGAAGGCGGTGGTCGGCGGCTACGACTGGGGTGGCCGCACGGCCGACATTCTCGCTGCGATCTGGCCGGAGCGCGTCAAGGCGCTGGTCGCCGTCAGCGGCTATCTGATCGGCAGCCAGGAGGGCAACCGCATGCCGCTGCCGCCGAAGGCTGAACTGGAATGGTGGTACCAGTTCTACTTCACCACGGAGCGCGGTCGGCTGGGCTACGACAAGTACCGGCACGACTTCGCCAAGCTGATCTGGAAGCTGGCCTCGCCGAAGTGGAATTTCGACGACGCCACCTATGACCGCTCGGCCAAGGCGTTCGAGAATCCCGATCACGTCGCTATCACCATCCACAACTATCGCTGGCGGCTCGAACTCGCCCAGGGCGAGGCGAAATATGATGAGCTGGAGAAGCGGCTGGCGCAGGGGCCGGTGATCTCGGTGCCGACCATCACCATGGAAGGCGACGCCAATGGCGCGCCGCATCCCGATCCCAAGGCCTATGCGAAGAAGTTCACCGGCAAGTACGAGCATCGCACGGTGAATGGTGGCATCGGTCACAACCTGCCGCAGGAAGCACCGCGTGAATTCGCCCAGGCCATCATCGACGCCGACGCGATGGCACGCTGAGGGAGATCCGCGATGCGATGGATTCTTGCAGCGAGCCTCGCGGCAGGTGTGGTGTCATCCGTGGTGGTGGCGGCCCTTGCCGCCAATACCGCCAATCCGGAAAACCTGTCGCCGATATATGGCGTCGCGCTTCCGGATGACTACCGCAAATGGGAGCTGATCGCACCGGCGCAGGAGGCGGAGCCTCTGAATGAGCTGCGCGCGGTGGTCGGCAACGACATCGCGGTCAAGGCCTATCGGGATGGCAAGCTGCCGTTCCCCGATGGCACGGTGCTGGTGAAACTCGCCTGGAAGCACACCCAATCGCCTGAATTCGAATCCGCCTCGATCCCCGGTGCCGCGACCACGGTTCAGGTCATGGTGAAGGATTCGAAGAAGTATGTCGCGTCAGGCGGCTGGGGTTTCGGCCGCTTCATCAACGGCAAGCCGGTGGATCAGGCGCAGCATGAGACGTGCTTTGCGTGTCATGAAGCGCGCGTGAAGGAGCGGGATTACGTGTTCACGAAGTGGGCGCCGTAAGCGCCCATTTCACGAAACGCCGACCTCGGCCAGAAACGCCGTGAGGAAAGCCTCGGTCCGCGCGTGGCGTTCTTGTGCCATGCGTCGGCCGGTGGCGGTGTTGAAGCCGTCCGCGAGCGTCAGCAGTTTCGCCGGCAGATGGTCGATCGCAAAATTGCGGTCGTCGAGGGCGCGATGGCGGGCGGCAGGGTCTTCGGCATCATATAGGAAGGATTGCATCCGCCCGGCGGTGTAGAAACAGCGCGCGATGCCGATGGCGCCGATGGCGTCCAGCCGATCCGCATCCTGCAGGATCTGCGCCTCGATCGTCTCGGGCGTGATCTTGGCCGAGAAACTATGCGCCGCGATGGCATGGGCGACGCGGTCCAGCCGGTCGGTCGTCCAGCCGAACGGGGCGAGCAGCGTCACCGCGTGTTCGGCAGCGAGGCGCGAGGCACTGGCGCGGAGCGGTGAGCTCTTCTCGACGGCGACGCAGTCGTGCAGCAGCGTCGCTGCCGCCAGGATTTCGGCATCTCCGCCCTCGACGTCCTGGATGGTGCGGACGTTGGACCAGACACGCGCCAGATGCGCGACGTCATGCGACCCGTCATCGGTCTTGACGTGATGTAGAAGCGACGACGCCAGCGTTTCGAACGGAGCGAAGGCGGCAGTGATACCGGTGATCTCAGTCATGGCGTCGTTGTTAGATTGGCCGCCGGGCGTTGCCAAGCGTGTTTTGATGTCATTAGATTCGGATTGCGAACGGGTAGAACTCAGGCGGCAAGGCTGAGTGTGTATGCCGTTTTATCGCCGAAGCAGCATCATGAGGAATTGTGGCCAATAACCCCGTCAACAGCCTTAGCGCCTTGCTTGAGCAGAGCAGCGATAATTTGGCTCTGATCATCGGAAACGGCATCCACCGATACATAGAATCGAAACGTGTAAATTCCTGGGATCAGCTGCTCGTTGAGATTGCTCAAGAGTGCTCGCCCGGGCTTGTCGAGGTACCACCTGGCACGACGCTTACAGAATTTTATGATGTGCTGGAGCTCTTGTCCGGGAGTAAGATCGGTGCTCTGCAGGAGCAATTTTGTGCGCTCCTGGACGGTTGGGATGTACTCCCACATCACCGGAAGATCATGAACTGGGCAGTACGACACTGCACTCCAGTGCTCACGACGAACTTCGATCAAGTGTTGAGCGATGCCGTCAATGCACAGTTCTGGCGTCCGCAAAATCCGAAATTTACGAGCTACTACCCGTGGGAGTGTCACTTTAGCCAAACAGCTATCACTGATCCGTGCGCTTCTTTTGGCGTTTGGCACATTAACGGAATGGTAAAATACAAGCGAAGCATTCGCTTGGGACTTAGCCACTATATGGGGTCGGTTCAGCGAGCCCGGACTTGGCTTCATCGCAGCGGCGCCGCCCCTCTCTTTGGAGCAAAGGATCGTCGCATTTGGGCAGGTGCGAATAGCTGGATTCATGTTGTATTCAATAAGCCCTTGCTCATCTTTGGTTTGGCTCTTGAAGAAAACGAAGTCTTTCTGCGCTGGCTTCTGATTGAGCGTGCCAAGTACTTCAAGAAGTTTCGCGAGCGCTTTCATCCAGCTTGGTATGTTTACAAAAACGATATGTCTGACGACAGACAGGCTGGAAAGCTCTTTTTCTTGGAGTCGATGGGAGTCACTTGTATCGCGGTTCAGACGTTCGGAGAGATTTACGACAATGCGGGTTGGTCGTCCTGACGTGCCAGCTCAACGCATGTGTAAGGTCGCTCGCACCCGCGGGGAACGACGCCGCTATCGCTTCAGCAGCTCATATACCACCGGATCATCCGCACAGGCCTTGAAGCCGCATTCGAGCAAGGTCGAGGCGACGTTCGCGGCCGTCAGACCGATCACGAGCCAGACGGCAACATGCGCGATGACACTGGGCGCCGAGTGAGCAGCGGGGTCCTTCTCGAATTGCCGGTCGAACAGCAGCACCAGCGACAGCAGAACGATGGCCGCGATGAAGCCGATCAGTGCCCAAGTGTAATAGTGATAGCCGAACAGCGCGGTGCCGAAGCCGGGATCGCCGGGCATGATGTGCAGCAGCACCTGCCGCGTCGAGACGATGGCGCCGACCACGGCGGCGAGCAGCGACAACGCGTAATGGCTGGGACGCGGGCCGAAGCGGATGTTGAGGATCGGGCCGATGGCGAGCAGTGCAAACATGATCCGCTGCAACAGGCACAGTGGGCAGGGCAGCTCGCCCAAAATGAACTGCGCAGCAAAGGCGGCCGTGAGCAGGGCTGCGAGGGCGTAGAGGGCGAGGACATTGAGGACGATGGCGCGCTGTGAGGTCATGATGGCCTCAGAACGACAGTTTCAGCGCGTCGGTGGCATGATGCAGAAAGGTCGCCACGCAGGCGATCAGCACCACGGCGAACAGCGATAGCGCGAGCGTGCGGCTGCCATACCATGCGACGAGCACGGTGATGGCGATCGCCAGGAAAAGTGCGGTGAATTCCATGGTCGCTCCGGCGCTGAATGTGTCCGGTATCTTACGACAGATTCGCTGGCGCCCTGTCGTGTGTCATCTACGTCAGTCGGCACTCTCCGCCACGGTCGCACCTGTTTTGCCGGTGTAGTTGGCCACGGCATCCCGAAAGGCATGGACCTCGCTGTTCAGGGCGATCAGCCGTTCCGGCGTCATGCCGGCCGCGGCGAACAACGTCTCGCCGAGGCAGCGTGCCTTCTCGCGCAGCGCCGTGCCTTTGGCCGTGAGGCTGACGACGACCTGCCGCTCATCTTCCGGATTTCGCCTGCGCGCGACGAAGCCGGCCTGCTCGAGCCGCTTCACCAGCGGCGTGACCGTGCTCGATTCCAGCGCCAACCGATCGGCGATGCCGCCGACGCTCTGCGCGCCGCCCTCCCACAATGTGCTCAGCACGAGATATTGCGGGTAAGTGATCTCAAGCGCGTCGAGCAGCGGCTTGTAGGCGCGGCCAATGGCCATGCTGGCGCTGTAGAGCGAAAAACAGAGCTGGTGATCCAGCGGAATGTCGGCGGGCACCACGGCAACTCTCCTCACGTCGATATCACAATAACGTATATCGCGATAAATAAATATGGACAAGGCAGCTTGCTCGAGTCAATAAACATATCGCGATATTAGTTATCGCAATATGTAATTTGACCGAGGTTCTTCCGCCAGTCCGGTGGAGAGCGCCCGGTCCAAGCTTCGATGGAGACCAGCATGACCGTCCCACAGGGAACCGCCAGCCTGCCGGCCGTAGCGAGCGGAGACCTCGCACGTTATTACCTCGTTCGCGGCATCGTCGCGGCAGCCTGGGTGGCAGCCGCCTTCACCGTTGGCGTCTCGTCGCCCGGGGCCGGCGCCATCCTGCTGGTCAGTTACCCCGCCTGGGATGCCCTCGCGAACTGGTTCGATGCCAGGGACAGCGGCGGCTTGCTGGCCAATCCCTCGCAGGCGCTGAATGTGGGGGTGAGCCTCATTGCCGCACTGGCCGTGGCCATCGCCTTGCGCACGGGGATGAATGCCGTACTCGCGGTGTTCGGCGTCTGGGCGGCATTGGCGGGCCTCGCGCAACTGGTCACCGGCGTTCGACGCTGGCGCGCATTCGGTGCGCAGTGGGCGATGATCCTGAGCGGCGCGCAGTCGACCGCGGCCGGCCTGTTCTTTGTCAAGCAGGCGGGCGGCGCCACAGTGCCGACGATCGTGGATATCGCGCCCTATGCCGGTTTCGGCGCCTTCTATTTCCTGGTGTCGGCGCTGTGGTTGATCTTCGCGAACCGCAGGCGCACGGCCTGAGATCTGAGGACAAACCGATGATGCCGGCCCCAGCATCATCGGCCGCCTCTGTGGATGATCGCGGATTTGCTGTCAGCCGCTGCTGCCTGATCTGCTAGTCAGGTGAGAACGACGATCACTCCTGGCAGGCACGGCGACATCTCATGGCCATCACCATCTACGGTATCAAGAATTGCGATACGATGAAGAAAGCGCGCGTCTGGCTCGACAGCCATGGCGTCGCCTACAGCTTCCATGACTACAAGGCCGAAGGCATCGACAAGGCGCGGCTGCAGCGCTGGGCCAAGGAGGTCGGCTGGGAGACGCTGCTCAATCGCGCCGGCACCACGTTTCGCAAGCTCGATGACGCTGCCAAGGAAGATCTGAACGAGAGCAAGGCAATCGCGCTGATGCTCGAGCAGCCCTCGATGATCAAGCGGCCTGTACTCGATCTTGGCGGCAAGCTTGTGGTTGGCTTCAAGCCGGAGATTTACGCAAAAGACGTAAAATAGCGATCAGTCGATCTCGACGACGTCGCCGGCTGCGAGCCGGTGCGGCGCACGATAGGACAGGCTGCGATCGATCACCGCGCGGAGTTTCGGCACCGGCACGCTGTGATGGCCGCGCATCAGATTTTTGATTTCGAATCCGCCGTCCTCGCTGATGGTCTTGAGCGACGCGATGATATGGGTGACGCCATCGCCTGATGAGAACGGCATCAGCATCCGCTCATAGGCGACAACACGACCGTTGACATCGTCGATCATCGAGACGGTGTAAGTCGGCAACTCGCGTGCGATACATTCATGATAGGCCGGCAGCACGACAGGACCGAGGATCGGGCCGAGATAGTCGTCGAGATAGCGGCCCTTGCCGGTGGTACCATAGGCGCTCGCCATGCGGGTGCCGTTGCTGTCGATGATGAGCCGCGGCGGTGCCGTGCAGTGATCAACAATGTAGTCGACGAGATCAGGACGTTCGTCGTCCATCCGATCCGGGCGATAGTTGGCGATATCGGGCAGAGCCTGTTGCGGCGCATAGAGTCGTAGCCAGCAGTTCAGCAGATCGCGCTGCCGAATGGACTTCACCACGGACGCGTCGGCGCTCTGGAAGTCCACGGCAATGATCCCCCTGATATCGATCGGGGGTAGTATGAGTACAGCAAGCAAATAATCAATGAACGCGGGAAGTCGCCTCGCAATACAATTAACGAGCGATTTTCAAAGCTCCTTGCGGCGCAAACAGATGGCGCGTTCTGCACGGTGGACCGGTCGCAGGCGGACTCTGCTTTCTGCATGTGCAGGGGGCTAACTGCCTACGACTAAGGGCGAAGTCGGTGCGACAGGCAGTCCACCCAATTCTGCCGCATTGCACCTTGCGTTCGCCGTCGCGTTGACGGCATATTCGCGCCACTCGATGTGGCCGCGCGGGGATGACTTTCAGTTTTCCCCGAAATGCGGCTGCGCAAAAAGTTGGCCACTGGCGGAGACACACGCCGGGAAGGTCGATGGGGGAAATTTGCTTGACCGATGAGTTCATTCTCGAAACCAACGGATTGACCAAGGAATTTGCGGGCTTTTTTGCAGTCCGCGATGTCAGTCTCAAAGTTCGCCGCGGCACCATTCACGCATTGATCGGCCCTAACGGGGCCGGCAAGACGACGTGTTTCAATCTGCTGACCAAGTTCATGCAGCCGTCCGCCGGCCAGATTTTCTACAAGGGCAAGGATATCACCGCTACGGCGCCCGCCGACGTGGCGCGCCTTGGCCTCGTACGTTCGTTCCAGATTTCCGCGGTGTTTCCGCATCTGACGGCGCTGGAAAATGTCCGTGTTGCACTGCAGCGCCAGCATGGATCGTCGTTTGACTTCTGGCGGTCCAAGAGCGTGCTGGATCAGTACAATCAACGCGCCGCTGAACTGCTCGACGACGTCGGCCTCAGCGAATTCGCAAATACGCCCGCGGTGGAAATGCCTTATGGCCGCAAGCGGGCATTGGAGATCGCCACCACGCTGGCGCTCGATCCCGAGATGATGCTGCTCGACGAGCCGATGGCCGGCATGGGCCATGAGGACATCGACAAGATCGCAGCGCTGATCAAGCGCATCTCGGCAAAGTATACCATCCTGATGGTCGAACATAACCTCAGCGTCGTGTCCAATCTGTCGGACATCATTACCGTTCTGACTCGCGGAAAGGTTCTTGCGGAAGGCAGCTACGCCGATCTGACCAAGGACGAGCGCGTCAAGGAAGCTTATCTGGGAGCCGGGCATGGCTGAGATCACAATGGCCGCACCGGCAACGACTGCAGCAACTGGCAATCCAATTCTCAGCATCGAGAATCTCGAAGCCTGGTATGGCGAGTCGCACATTCTTCACGGCATCAATTTCAACGTGAAGCCGGGCGAGGTCGTCACGCTGCTCGGTCGCAACGGCGCCGGCAAGACCACGACGCTGAAGTCCATCATGGGCATCATCGGCAAGCGCACCGGCTCGATAAAGTTCGAAGGCAACGAGATCATCAAGACCTCGTCGGACAAGATCGCGAAGCAGGGTATCGCATTCTGTCCGGAAGAACGCGGCATCTTCTCCAGCCTCGACGTGAAAGAGAATCTGATGCTGCCGCCGACGATCCGGCCGGGCGGGTTGTCTCTGGATCAGATCTTCGAGCTGTTTCCAAATCTGAAAGAGCGTCTCAACAGCCAAGGGACAAAACTCTCCGGCGGTGAGCAGCAGATGCTGGCGATCGGGCGCATCCTGCGCACCGGCGCGCGCTTCCTGATGCTGGACGAGCCAACCGAGGGGCTGGCGCCCGTCATCATCCAGCAGATCGGCCACACCATTGCGCGGCTGAAGTCGGAGGGCTTCACCATCCTGCTGGTCGAGCAGAACTTCCGTTTCGCTGCCACGGTGGCGGATCGCTACTACATCGTCGAGCACGGCAAGATCATCGATGGCTTCGCCAATTCCGAGCTCTCGGCGAATATGGACAAGCTGCATTCGTATCTCGGCGTCTAACATCGAATAACGGACCGAGCCAACGGTCCGACGATAGACACAACCATCAATACGGGTAGGGAGCACAGAATGAAAAAAGTCGTTTCGACGTCGCTGCTGGGTTTTGCGCTGATGATGAGCGCAAGCTCGCTTGCGTTCGCCCAGGACAAGACCGCCAAGATCGGCGTGCTGAACGACCAGTCGGGCCTTTATGCCGACGTGACCGGTCCGGGTTCGGTGGTCGCGGCCCAAATGGCCGTCGAGGACTCCGGGCTCCTGGCCAAGGGCTGGAAGATCGACGTCGTGATCGGCGATCACCAGAACAAGCCCGACGTCGGCTCCAACATCGCGCGTCAATGGTTCGACGTCGACAAGGTCGACACCATCGTCGACGTGCCGACGTCGTCGGTCGGCCTTGTGGTCAACAATATCGTCAAGGAAAAGAACGGCGTTTATCTGAATTCGGGATCGGGCACCTCCGATCTCTCCAACGCACAGTGCTCGCCCAACACCATTCACTGGGCTTACGACACCTATCAGCTCGCCAACGGCACCGGCTCTGCCATGGTCAAGAACGGTGGTGACACCTGGTTCTTCCTGACGGCGGATTATGCTTTCGGCACCGCGTTGGAGCGCGATACCACCAACGCTGTCACTGCGAAGGGCGGCAAGATCATCGGCAGCGTCCGGCCGCCGCTCAACACGGCCGACTTTTCGTCGTTCCTGCTGCAGGCGCAGGCGTCCAAGGCCAAGGTGATCGGCCTCGCCAATGCCGGCGGCGACACCATCAACTCGATCAAGCAGGCGTCGGAATTCGGTATCATCAAGGGCGGGCAGAAATTGGCTGGTCTCTTGATGTTCATCACCGACATCCATGCGCTCGGACTTCCGGTCGCCAATGGTCTGAGCTTTACCGAGACGTTCTATTGGGATCTCAACGACGGCACGCGCGGGTTCTCCAAGCGCTTCCAGGCGCGCATGAAGAACAAGAACATGCCGACCACCGTGCAGGCCGGCGTTTATTCGTCCCTGATCCATTACTTCAAGACGCTCGACGCCATGGGCGGCAACCCCCATGACGGCCTGAAGATCATCAATGCGATGAAGGCGGCTCCGACCGACGACATCATCTTCGGCAAGGGCACGATCCAGCCGAACGGTCGCAAGCTGCACCCGGCCTATCTGTTCGAGGTGAAGAAGCCCGAGGAGTCAAAGGGGCCCTGGGATTACTACAAGCTGGTGGCGACGATTCCTGCCGATCAGGCCTTCACGCCGCTCGACAAGAGTGCTTGTCCGCTTTTGAAGAAGACCTAATTTAGAAGCCCGTCGTCCAAATCATTGAGAGGAAGCCATGAAAAACAAGATTTCAACCGCACTTCTTGGCACGGCGCTTTCGCTGGCCATGGCGGGCATCGCCATGGCCCAGGACAAGACCGTCAAGATCGGCGCACTCAGCGATCAGTCCGGTCTCTATGCCGATCTCGGCGGCCCGGGTTCGACCCTGGCTGCGCAGATGGCGGCTGAGGACTCCGGTCTGATGGCCAAGGGCTGGAAGATCGACATCATCTCCGGCGATCACCAGAACAAGCCGGATATCGGCTCCAACATCGCGCGGCAGTGGTTCGACGTCGACAAGGTCGACACCATCGTCGACGTACCGAATTCTGGCGTGGCGCTGGCGGTGAACAACATCGTCAAGGAGAAGAACGGCGTCTACATCAATTCGGGCGCCGCGACGTCGGATCTCACCAATGCGCAGTGTTCGCCGAACACCGTGCACTGGACCTACGACACCTACATGCTCGCGCATTCGACCGGGCAGGCGATGGTCAAGGCCGGCGGTGACAGCTGGTTCTTCCTCACCGCCGACTACGCCTTCGGTGCCGCACTGGAGCGCGATACCTCGGAAGTCGTCAAATCCTCGGGCGGCAAGGTGGTCGGCGGCGTCAAGCATCCGCTCAACACCGCGGACTTCTCCTCCTTCCTGCTGCAGGCGCAGTCGTCGAAGGCCAAGGTCATCGGTCTGGCCAATGCCGGCGGCGACACCACCAACTCGATCAAGCAGGCGGCTGAATTCGGCATCGCCAAAGGTGGTCAGAAGCTCGCGGCATTGCTGCTGTTCATCACCGACGTCAAGGCGATCGGTCTCGAAACCGCGCAGGGCCTCAGCTTCACCGAGACTTTCTACTGGGACCTGAACGACAAGACCCGCGACTTCTCCAAGAAATTCGCGGCGCGCATGAAGAACGGCGCTCCGCCGTCGATGGTGCAGGCGGGCGTGTATGCGGGCCTGATCCACTACTTCAAGGCGCTGGAAGCGCTCGGCAGCAATCCGCATGATGGCGCGAAGATCGTTGCCAAGATGAAGGAATTGCCGACCGACGATCCGCTGTTCGGGCAGGGCAAGATCGAAGCCAATGGCCGCAAGATTCACCCGGGCTATCTGTTCGAGGTGAAGAAGCCGTCGGAATCGAAGGCGCCGTGGGATTTCTACAAGCTTGCCGGTACAGTGCCAGCCGATCAGGCTTTTACACCGATCGAGAAGAGCACCTGTGCGCTGCTGAAGAAATAAGATCGTTGGCCCGGCGGCGCCGCGCTGCCGGGCCAAGACTTTCCTGCGATAAAAGTTGAGAACAACATGTCGATCAATCTACAGGCCCTGTCTGCGCAATTGCTGGTCGGACTCATCAACGGCTCGTTCTATGCGCTGTTAAGTCTCGGTCTCGCCGTGATCTTCGGCATGTTGAACATCATCAATTTCGCCCATGGCGCCGTCTATATGATGGGCGCCTTCGCGGCATATTTCCTGCTCAATCTGGCCGGCATCGGTTACTGGCCGGCGCTGATCCTGGCGCCGCTGGCGGTCGGCCTGTTCGGCATGGTGATGGAACGCACCATGCTGAAATGGATCGCCAATCTCGACCATCTCTATGGCCTGTTGCTGACCTTCGGTCTGGCGCTGATCATCCAGGGTGTGTTCCAGAATTACTTCGGCTCGTCGGGTCTGCCTTACGCGATCCCGGATGCGCTGAAGGGCGGTATGAATCTCGGCTTCATGTTCCTGCCGATCTATCGCGGCTGGGTCGTTATCTTCTCGCTGGTGGTCTGTATTGCGACTTGGTTCCTGATCGAGCGTACGCGGCTCGGCGCCTATCTGCGCGCCGCGACGGAAAACCCCACGCTGGTCCGCGCCTTTGGCATCAACGTGCCGCTGATGATCACGCTGACCTACGGGCTCGGCGTCGGTCTGGCGGCACTTGCCGGCGTGCTGTCGGCGCCGATCAACCAGGTTCGCCCGCTGATGGGTGCGGACCTGATCATTGTCGTGTTCGCGGTCGTCGTGATCGGCGGCATGGGCTCGATCATGGGCTCCATTATCACCGGTTTCGCCCTCGGCATCATCGAGGGTCTGACCAAGTATTTTTACCCCGAGGCCTCCAACACCGTCGTCTTCGTGCTGATGGTGCTGGTGCTCCTTGTGAAACCTTCCGGACTGACGGGACGGGCTGCCTGATATGACAACGATCACTGAAAACGCCATTCCGTCACCCCGCCGCACTGTCAAAGACGAGATGGTCGCCTTTGCGATCATGACCGCACTGTTGCTGGTCGTGCCGCTCACTGGCGTCTATCCGTTCTTCGTGATGCAGGCGCTCTGCTTCGCGCTGCTCGCCTGTGCCTTCAACCTTTTGATCGGTTATGGCGGTCTGCTGTCCTTCGGCCACGCGATGTTCCTGGGCACCGCCGGCTACTGCACGGCGCATGCGCTGAAAGTGTGGGGCCTGACGCCCGAACTCGGCATCGTCGTCGGTGTCGTCGCGGCCGCTGCGCTCAGCGTCGTCACCGGCCTGATCGCGATTCGTCGTCAGGGCATCTACTTCGCCATGATCACGCTGGCGCTGTCGCAGCTCCTGTACTTCGTCTATCTGCAGACGCCGTTCACCCATGGTGAAGACGGTATCCAGGGCATTCCGCAGGGCATCCTGTTCGGCCTGTTCAATCTCTCGAAGCCGATCACGCTGTATTACGTGATCCTGGCCGGCTTCACGCTGGGCTTCCTGATCATCTACCGCGCCATCAACTCGCCGTTCGGCGAAGTGTTGAAGGCCATTCGCGAGAACGAGCCGCGCGCGGTGTCGCTGGGCTACAAGACCGATCAATACAAGCTGCTGGCCTATATCCTGTCCGGCACGCTGGCGGGCTTCGCCGGCGCGCTGAAGGTGTTTGTGGCGCAGAACGCCTCGCTCACTGACGTGCACTGGAGCATGTCCGGTGAAATCGTGCTGATCACGCTGGTCGGCGGCCTCGGTACGCTGTTCGGTCCCGTGGTCGGCGCCTTCGTGATCATCGCCATGCAGCAATACCTCGCCGGCTTCGGCCAGTGGGTGACGGTGATCCAGGGCGTGATCTTTGTGGTCTGCGTGCTGACTTTCCGCCGCGGTGTCATTGGCGAAATCGCGCATTACTTCAAGCGGTCGCTGTAGTTCGCCGTTGTCCTACTTCTCCGATCCGGAGGCGGTGGCACGCTATGCAGAAGGCCCGGTGCGGCAAGTGCCGGGCTTCCTTGGGCTGCAGCAGATGGCGGGTATTCTCCTTGCGGAACGAGCGCCGGACGACGCCCATGTGCTCGTGCTTGGCGCGGGCGGCGGACTGGAGCTGAAAGCATTCGCGGCGACGCGGCCTGGATGGCGTTTTTGCGGCGTCGATCCATCGGCCGAGATGCTGGGACTGGCCAAGCGCATGCTCGGTCCGCTTGCATCGCGCGTCGATCTCCATGAAGGCTATATCGACGGCGCGCCCGAGGGGCCGTTCGATGCGGCGACCTGCATCCTGACCCTGCATTTCATCCCGGAGGAGGAGCGTCGACGCACGCTGGCCGAGGTGCACCGGCGGCTCAAGCCGGGTGCTCCCTTCGTCGTCGCCCACCACAGCTTTCCCCAGCACGACGGAGAAAAGGCCAGATGGCTGTCCCGTTACGCAGCTTTTGCGGCGGCATCCGGCGTACCGGCCGCCAATGCGGAGAATGCGATCTCGGCGATCGGCGAACGCTTGCCGCTGCTGTCGCCGGAGCAGGACGAAGCCCTGCTGCGGGACGCGGGCTTCACCGACATCGCCCTTTTCTATGCCGGGTTCACGTTCCGGGGCTGGGTCGCCTACAGGGCGTAGCTGTGGAGGGGGCTGCGGTCGACTTTCCGCCGCAGCGTGAATGGCGAAATCGCGCATTACTTCAAGCGGTCGCTCTAAATCCAGGCACTGCCTCAGGAAAAGCAGGCTGTCATAAAGCGGTGGATGATCGGGCCTAAAAGGTGCGCGATTGCCCGTCTTGGCCGGAAATGCTTTATGACATCCGTGTGACACAGGGCCGCCGGCGGTGGCCCCGCGGGACCATGTCCGCCATCTGGCGGTCCAGTCGCTGCGTTTTCCTGACAGTTGGATGAGATGATGCTGCGTTGGTTCCGGTCCTTTCTGCCCCGGGAGGAAAGGTTTTTCGACCTGTTCGCCCGCCATTCAGTGACCGTGGTCGAGGGCTCCAAGGCGCTTGCGGGGATGCTGGAAGGCGGCGACGAGACGCCGGTCTACTGCCAGCGCGTCAACCAGTTCGAGAACGACGCCGACGCCATCACCCGCGAGGTGCTGACCGCCGTTCGCCGTACTTTCATCACGCCGTTCGATCGCGTCGACATCAAGAACCTCATCACGGCGATGGATGATTCCATCGACCAGATGCAGCAGACGGCGAAAGCGGTGATGCTGTTCGAGGTACGCCAGTTCGAGCCGCCGATGCGCGAAATCGGCACGCTGCTGGTGGAGTGTGCCAACCTTGTCGGTCGCGCCGTGCCGCTGATGAGCGCCATCGGCGATAATGTCGGCCTGCTCACGGCGATCACCGAGGAAGTCGGCAAGCTCGAAGGCCGCGTCGACGATCTGCACGACATCGGGCTCAAGGAGCTCTTTCTCAAGCATCGTGACGCCAACACCATGGATTTCGTGGTCGGCGCCGAGATCTACAAGCACCTTGAAAAGGTGGCCGACCGCTTCGACGACGTCGCGAACGAGATCAACAGCATCGTCATCGAACAAGTATAAGGCAGGGCCATCAGGTGGACGCCACGCTCGCCTTTCCGGTGCTGATCGGCCTCATCGCCATCGCACTGTTGTTCGACTTTCTCAACGGCCTGCATGACGCTGCCAATTCGATCGCGACGATCGTCTCGACGCGCGTGCTGCGGCCGCAATATGCGGTGCTGTGGGCGGCGTTCTTCAACTTCATCGCCTTCCTGGTATTCGGTCTGCATGTCGCCAACACCATCGGCACCGGGATCATCGAGCCGAGCGTCATCGATCCCGCGGTGATCTTCGCAGCACTGATGGGCGCCATCGTCTGGAACGTGATCACCTGGGGCCTCGGCATTCCCTCGAGCTCGTCGCATGCGCTGATCGGTGGTTTGCTTGGGGCGGGCGTCGCCAAGGCAGGTCTCTCTGCGGCCTTGTGGACCGGACTGTCCAAGGCGCTGCTGGCCATCGTGCTGTCGCCGCTGGTGGGCTTCCTGCTGGCGCTGGTGCTGGTGGCTATAGTGTCATGGGCCTCGGTGCGCTCGACGCCCTTCGCCGTGGACCGCGCCTTCCGCATCCTGCAATTCGTCTCGGCTTCGCTGTATTCGCTCGGCCATGGCGGCAATGATGCGCAGAAGACCATGGGCATCATCGCAGTGCTGCTCTACTCGCAGGGCCATCTCGGCACGGAGTTTTCCGTGCCGTTCTGGGTCGTGCTGTCATGTCAGGCGGCGATGGCGCTGGGCACGCTGATGGGCGGCTGGCGCATCGTCCGCACCATGGGCCTGCGCATCACTAAACTCACGCCGATGCAGGGCTTCTGCGCCGAGACCGGCGGCGCCGCGACGCTATTTGCGGCGACGTTCCTCGGCGTTCCCGTCTCGACCACGCACACCATCACCGGCGCGATCGTCGGTGTCGGCGCGGCACGTCGTGTGTCAGCGGTGCGCTGGAACGTGGCGAGTTCGATCGTCTATGCCTGGGTGATCACGATCCCGGCCGCGGCGATCGTCGCCGCCGCGACCTGGTGGATCGTGAAGCTGCTGCATCTGAGCTTTATCTGACGCAGGTCACGACACCAGCTTCAGCCCGGCAATGCCCGCCACGATCAGCCCGATACAGGTGATCCGCGCCACCGTTGCCGGGTCGCCGAACAGGTACATGCCCAGCGCCGCGGTGCCGACCGCGCCGATGCCGGTCCACACCGCATAGGCGGTTCCCATCGGCAGTTCCTTGAGGGCGAGGGCGAGCATGCCGACGGACGCAGTCATGCTGATCAGGGTAAGGACGGAGGGGACGAGGCGGGTGAAGCCTTCGGTATATTTGAGCCCAACGGCCCAGCCGACTTCGAGCAAACCCGCGATGAACAGCAACAACCAAGCCATGGAACGGCCTCCTGGTAAAAATACAGGGCCGTCCCTGCAAGCAAAGGTCTCCCTTTGCCGGATGATGATGATTTGGAGGTCGTCCTCGCAGGGGTTATATGGGACCCACGCAGCCGGATCGCAACGCGGCCGATGGTCGCCACTTCGGCCAGTTTCCCGCCCAAAATCCCTTGATTGCGCCCGTTTTCCCTGCCACAGGCACGTTTATGTCCGATATCGCCCTTTCCGCCGACTCAGCCGCGCGTTCCCCGCTTGCCAATGAGGTCGCCCGCCGCCGCACTTTCGCGATCATCTCGCATCCTGACGCCGGCAAGACCACGCTGACCGAAAAGCTGCTGCTGTTCGGCGGCGCCATCAATCTGGCGGGCCAGGTCAAGGCCAAGGGCGAGCGCCGCAACACGCGCTCCGACTGGATGAAGATCGAGCGCGACCGCGGCATCTCCGTCGTCACCTCGGTGATGACCTTCGAATTCCAGGGCCACGTCTTCAACCTGCTCGACACGCCGGGCCATGAAGACTTCTCGGAAGACACCTATCGCACGCTCACCGCGGTCGACTCGGCTGTCATGGTGATCGACGCCGCCAAGGGTATCGAGGCGCGCACGCTGAAGCTGATTGAGGTCTGTCGCCTCCGCGACATCCCGATCATCACCTTCGTCAACAAGATGGACCGCGAAAGCCGCGACGTGTTCGATCTGCTGGACGAGATCGAGAAGACGCTGGCGCTCGACACCACGCCGATCAACTGGCCGGTCGGCCGCGGCCGCGATTTCATGGGCACCTATGACATCGAAACCGGTGGCATCCGCCTGCTCGAGGGCGGCGGCGCCAAGACCGGCGCAGCCGAGAAGATCAAGATTGCCGATCTGGCCGGCCGCAACCCCAATCTCGATGCCAGCGAGGTCGCCGACGAACTCGAACTGGTGAAGGAAGCCTCGAAACCGTTCGATCTGCAGTCGTTCCGCGAAGGCCATATGACGCCGGTCTATTTCGGCAGTGCGCTGCGCAATTTCGGCGTCGGCGATCTCTTGGAAGGCCTCGGCCGTTTCGCGCCGTCGCCGCGCGCGCAGGAGAGCAACCTGCGCAAGGTAGAGGCTGACGAGCCCCGGATGTCGGCCTTCGTGTTCAAGATCCAGGCCAACATGGACCCCAACCACCGCGACCGCATCGCCTTTGCGCGGCTGTGCTCGGGCAAGCTGACAAGGGGCATGAAGGCCAAGCTGGTGCGCACCGGCAAGAACATGTCGCTGTCGTCGCCGCAGTTCTTCTTCGCGCAGGACCGCGCTATTGCGGACGAGGCCTATGCCGGCGACGTGGTCGGCATTCCCAATCACGGCACGCTGCGGATCGGCGACACGCTGACCGATGGCGAGGACATCACCTTCATCGGCGTGCCCAGCTTCGCGCCGGAAATCGTGCGTCGTGTGCGCCTCGGCGACGCGATGAAGGCGAAGAAGCTCAAGGAAGCCCTGCAGCAGATGTCGGAAGAGGGCGTCGTGCAGGTGTTTCGCCCACGCGACGGCGCGCCGGCTTTGGTCGGCGTCGTCGGCCCGCTGCAGCTCGACGTGCTGAAGGCACGGCTCGATGCGGAGTATCAGTTGCCTGTCAGCTTCGAAGTCTCGGAATTCTCGCTGGCGCGCTGGATCTCATCCGAAGACAAAAAGAAGCTCGAGACCTTCATGTCCAACAACAATTCCGGCGTCGCCGATGATGTCGACGGCGACCCGGTGTTCCTGGCGAAGAACGATTTCTATCTGAACTACACCAAGGAACGCGCGGAAGGGATCGTGTTCTCGGATATCAAGGACGTGAAGAAGCAGGGGTGAGAGACTGCGCGTTCGACGTCGGTCTATACGGTGAGGCAGCGTTCTCACGAAAAGCGAGGACGATCCGCCGGGTCGCTCCGGCGGATCTCAACCTGCTAGCGGTACGCAATACATGAACCGCTTGAGAAGACCGTATCGCTGAATTCTTAAAGAAAGATTCCTGACCGCGAAGCGTGTCCGCAACTATCGTCAGTCAAGGCAACAGAGAATCGGCCGCTGCTCCTACATAGTTAAGTAGTGGAATGGATATGAAGTTTGTGCGACCTCCAGGCCACAGCCTTAGGCACGAGATTCCACGATCCTCTTGATATTCGCCAGCCCCAACTCCGCCTCCGCATCGATCCGCGCAATCATCTCCGTCGTCGCTTCCTTTGGCCGCGCGGGGTTGCGCACAGTACGCGTGAACTTCGTCCCGCCATCGACCTCGGCGCAGACATATTGCACTACAATCGGGCCGGTGATGCTCATATGTGTCAGGCCGATCCAGAGCCGCGGACGTTCGCAGGCGATCACCAGCCAGTCCAGCGCGACCGGGCCCGACCGCGTCGACCAGTGTTCGTGAAACGTGTCGCCGAACCGCATCGGACGATCCTGGCAGTCGATGTCGTGCGAGGAGGGCAGCCATTGCGGCCATGTTTTCGGATTGGTGACGTAGTCGAACACGGCTTCGGGCGCAGCCGCGATCACGATGGAGTGGCTGCGCTCGAACGGATGCGTCGGTGTCTTGGGTGTGGTCATGGCTGGCGGTTCCTCCGCGGTCTGTTCGCGCAGTTGTGAACGGTCGTGTTCTTGATGAGTGCGCAACGGCGTTGCGTATTGTGTGGAGGTTTGTCGGGGAAGATGGGTACGTGGGTCAAGCCCGTGTATGACGTATGAGTTGGGCGGTAGACTCTTCCCACGTCTTGGCTGTGCAACGCGCGAAGCGCGGCTTCGCGAGATGACCGGCCATCCATCTTCCCTTGTGAACCGGGCGGCTGACGATGTATTCGCGGCCTTTGACGTCGGGCGTGACGAACCCGGTTCCCGTCATCGACTCGCATTTGAGGCATTTCCGGTCAAATTTGATAGTGTTCTCTGGCTACGAGGTACCGGTGCCCAAGCCGTGCGTCACGACGACCTGGGCCTTTTGGAAAGTTTGAGCGAGATGAATGGGGTCATCGTCAGAACTACGCTCCAACTGATCACGCCCGGAATATTGTTCGTCTTCGGGGCTGCCTTCGTCTGCGCGTGGCTCGTCGAGAAGAAGCGCAACTACCTGCTCTTACTGGCCGGCGCGTGCGTCCTGTTTGCCCTCGGTGCGATGTCGCAGATTTTGAGTTGGCCGCCCGGCGCGGGGCCCAATGCCATCGTCTCGGGCGCGCTCTACACGTCGGCGGTTATCGCCGCCGTGGAGGGCATCCTGGTGCGTTCGGGGAAGGGGCTCGGTCCGGTCATCGATATGGCGATCCTTGCCGGCTTCGTTCTTCTGCTCGCCTATTTCTTTTATATCGATCGCAGTCTCATCGCCCGGGTCTACATCCAGAATTTCGGCTACGGCCTCCTGATGCTCATCGCAGCATCGCGGCTCACTGCCTTGACGCGTGGTCCGTATGTCGATCGGGTCCTGTTCTGGGTGCTGTTGCTGTTTGGTTTGCATTTTTTTCCGCGAACCCTGCTCACGGTCGGATTTTCCGCGCCGGTCGACAGAACCGCGTTCAGCAATTCGATGTTTTGGCAAGCACTCCAGCTTTCGCTCGCCGTGCTCGGCGCCGGCCTGGCGCTGGCCATCCTCGCCGCGGCGGTGTCCGACATGATCGACGATCTTCGTCGCGAACGCGATGTCGATCTGTTGACCGGCATCCTGAACCGGCGCGGCTTTCAAGAACGGGTATCCGCCCATCTGCGCAAACACGGACCGAGCCGTGCTGCGCTCGCCTTGTGCGACATCGACAACTTCAAGAGCATCAATGACACCCTCGGCCATGACGTCGGGGACGATGTCCTCGGAGAGGTGGGGCGCATGCTGCGCAACGCGTCGCGCAAACGCGACATCGTCGGGCGGCTGGGCGGCGAGGAATTTGCGGTGTTCCTTCCGGATACGGACGAACAGGAAGCGGTTGATTATGCCGAACGGTTGAGGATCGCGATCGAGCAGAACAGCTTTGCCGTCCCGGGTGGAGCGAGGCAGGTCACTGCGAGCTTCGGCGTGGGGACGTTGCAGCCGGGAGATAGCTGGCCGAGCCTGTACAAGCGGGTCGATGGGCGACTTTACGAAGCGAAGCGGACCGGCCGCAATCGCACAATTTCCCGCATGCTAAGCGCCTCTGCCGACGCGCCAGTCGCTGGATCCGGATACGCGCTTCCGCAGCTGCAGAGCCAGGATAGCGCCCGGTTCTGACGTCGAATTCGGTTTCGCAAAGATGGGTGCGCGAGTCATCCAGCTTTGCGTCAGACGATTCAGTTGTGATGTATTCCATGTGCAGCGCGATGGCGTCACTATGTCGGTAACGGCTCGCCGGTCTGCTCACGCACCAGGTAATCGGCATACCAGTCCGGCCAGTTCTCGTCATGCTGGCCGCCGCTGCGCTTCTCGTGCTCGCCATGGGCGACGGCCGCCCGCCGCAAGGCGGCTGCGAGATCCGCGGAAGAGCTGAACGTCGTGGCACTGGCATCGACACGCCCGGGCAGTCGCGCGGTGATCTCCTGAAACAGCCAGCCATTGCCGTCCGGGTCGCTGAATGATGCGAAGGAGCGATAGCTGGCCCGCGCGGGATCGAGGCCGTTCACCCGAAGTCGCCCGAACAAATAGGGTTCGTCCGGCCCGACATTGACATCTCCGGCGTGGAAGGCGTCGCTCACCTTGATGCCGCGGCCGAGCAGGTCTGCACGGGCGGCCTCGATGTCGGAGACGATCAGATACAGGCCCTGTGCCGAGCCGGGCGTTGCGGCAGTGACGTTCTTGCCGAAGATGACCGAGCAATCCGAAGCCGGCGGCGTGAACTGGATCACGCGATAGTCGTCGCCGACCACGAAGTCGGCGTCGAGCCTCCAGCCGAGGCCTGCGTAAAAACTCTTGGCCGCGTCGACATTCGACACGGGAATGACGACGATTTCGAGCTTCATGGTGACGGAAGTATCACGATGCACCTGGGGACTGCTCATGTCAGGTCTCCTGAGGTCGGGGTGTGATGACGACGACGTGCCGGGCTGCGCACAGGCGCAACAATGTCTGCAATCGGGCGTTTGGCCGGCGTTCCGTTTGTTGGTCTGCTCGTGCGGTTGTGACCCATCCCGATCTTGATGATGCCACACGCCTGTATCATTTCAGGTGAGGGCGCATTTGCAAAGGTGTCCGAATGACACGGAACCTCACGTTGCTGTTGATCGCCGGCGTAGTGGCGGCATTCGCCGGGCAGGCGGAGGCGCGGCGGCTGCGCGCCGGCGATGCAGTGCCTTTTTCGCATAGGCCGTGCAGCGTGCTGGACGGCGAGCCGTGCACGCCGTCCACCTGCAGCGTGTTCGATCACGGGCCGTGCATTCCCGAGATCGATTATCCGATCGGCCAGAACCTGCAGGTCACGGTGCTGAGCGTGCCGCCGGGCGATCAGCAGGACCGCTATCGCAAGCCGGATCACGATCTCGATACGCTCGGTGATCTGCTCGCCACCTTGCGGTCGTGCTGGTCGCCGCCCGCACCGGAGAGTGCGCGTGCGGGCATGCAGATGTCCGTGATGTTTTCGTTCAATACGGCCGGCACGCCGATCGCCCCGCCGCGCGTGACCTTTGCCAGCAAGGACGCGCCGCAGGACACACGCGACACCTATCTCAAGGCCATCAACGCCTCGCTCCATAGCTGCTTGCCGCTGAAACTCACCAAGAGTCTCGGTGGCGCGGTCGCCGGGCGGCCGATCATGATCCGCTATGTCGATAACCGGGAGTTGGAGAAGCAGTCCGGGAAGTAAGCTGCTTCCTAACCTCGCCCCGCATTTGCGGGGAGAGGTCGGAGTCGGCGCGTAGCGACGGCTCCGGGTGAGGGGCCTTGAATGGCGGGGGGAGGACGCGGAATCTCGGGTCTGCAGTATCGAGATCCGAGGGTGCTTCTTCGTGGCTGGCTTTGTGCCATGCCCCTCACCCGAAACACGCGCTGCGCACGCGTTTCGACCTCTCCCCGCGCAGAGCGGGGAGAGGTTAAGAGAGTGAACCGCTGCGCCACCCGCCGCGACGAAGGGGAAACCACTCCGGAGGCGGCGATGTTTGGACGCAGGTTCGTGTTGATTGCGACAATTGTTTGCGCTGTCGGCGCGCTCACCGGCGGCAGCGCCTTGTTGTTCTGGCCCGAGCCCGACAGCTGGACCGAGGAAGCCAAGGCCTGCGTCGGCGACAAGTATGTCGGCTTCTGGCAGGACAACGGCAAGTATTCGTTCAAGATGGACTTCGAGAACAATTGCGCCCGCAAGATCGCCTGCGGCATCGACGTCACGGTAACCAGCGCCAAGGGCTCGGTGAAGGACCACGGCACGGTGATCATCCCCGCACGCGGCCAAACGCCGAGCGAGGCGAGGTACAGCATTCCGACCTCGTCGTCGTCCGGCATGGCCCAAACCGCGCGAAACTGCCGGTTCGTGTGACGGTCTTTCTTACCTCGCCTCGCGTTTGCGGGGAGAGGTCGACCGGCGAAGCCGGGCGGGTGAGGGGCCTTGTCTGGTGGTGAGGCAAACGCGGATTCTCGGGTTGGTCACGCGAGATCCGGGGGCAGCATATATATGTGGCTGGTATCGTGCCATGCCCTCACCCGCCGCGAAGACGCGGCGACCTCTCCCCGTAAAGAACGGGGAGAGGTTAGACCTCAATCGATCCTGATCTTCGCGGCCTTGATCACCTCGGCCCACAGCGCCTTCTCATCGGCCATGCGCTTGCGGAGCTGATCCGGCGTGGTCGGTGACGGCGTGATAAGCTGCAGCTTCAGCTTCTCGATCACGGCAGGTTCGGCCAGCGTCTGCGTCACTTCGGCATTGATCGTCGCCACCACTTCCTTTGACAGCCCGCCCGGGCCGACCAGCGCGTTCCAGGCGTCGGACTGCACGTCGATGCCGCTCTCGGTGAGTGTCGGCACATCCGGCAGGAACGGCGAGCGCTTCGCAGTGGTGACGGCGAGGATCTTTACAGCGCCGGTGGCGAGCTGCGGCGTGACGCCGATGGCGGGGAGGCATGCGACCTGCACATCGCCGCGGATCAGCGCGGTGGTCGCCGCGGGCGAGGACGGATAGGGGATGTGCACCATATTGGCGCCGGCCTTCTGCGCGATCGCTTCCATGCAGAGCTGCGACAGCGTGCCGACGCCGATCGAGCCGTAGCCGAGGCCCTTCGGATCGGCTTTGGCCTTGGCCAGGAATTCCGCGACCGTATTGACGCCGAGGCTGGTCGGCACTGCGAGCACGCTGGGGAGCTGCGTCAGCAAAGTGATCGGTGCGATGTCGGTGTCGGGATTGTAGGGCAGCTTGGCAAACAGCAGCGTGTTGATGGCGAGCGGGCCGCCGAGCGAGATGCCGATGGTCGAACCATCCGGCGTGGATTTGGCGATGGCGTCGGTGCCGATATTGCCGGAGGCGCCGGGCTTATTCTCCACGACGAAATTGGTGCCGGGATGCCGCGTCTGCAGACTGTCGGCGAGCACGCGGCCGACGATGTCCGGGCTTGCGCCGGCGCCGAACGGCACGATGATGCGAACAAGCTTGGGCGGCCAGACGGGCGCCTGCGCGTGCGCTGCGAAGGGCAGCGTCGCGAACAACAGCGCTGCGAGCGCAAGGTGAAGGCGGGTAGGTGTCGTGTCGTTTCGCAGCATTGCGTGCGTCCCCTGAAAAGTGATACCCGGAAGCCGTCTGACCGGCGCCAAAGGCGGCTAAAATCCGCAGGCCGGGCGGGACCATAGTGGGAATTTCAGGGCGGGCAACCCATCCGGCACGCAACCGCCCGGGCGAGAGGACTGGACATCATGGGACTGATCGTGATGATCCTCGGCCTCGTGCTGTTTCTCGGCATTCACCTGTTCATCATCAGGCGCGAGGCGCGCGCGCAGTTGATCGCGCGTCTGGGCGAGAGCGTCTACAAGCTCGGCTTTGCGCTGATCTCCGCTATCGGCCTCGCGCTGATCATCTGGGGCTTCGCGCAATATCGCGCGACCGGCTGGATCAATGTCTGGACGCCGCCGCTGGCGATGAAGCACATCACCGTCGCGCTGATGCTGCCGGCGGTGATCATGGTCACTGCGTCCTATATCCGCGGCCGCATCTACACCACGCTGAAACATCCGATGCTCGCCGGCATCAAGCTGTGGGCCGCCGCGCATCTGCTCGCCAATGGCGATCTCGGCTCGATCATCCTGTTCGGATCATTCCTGGCCTGGGCGGTGATCGATCGCATCTCGATGAAACATCGCGCTGATGCCGGCGGTCCGCCGATCCCGGTGGGCGGTCCGATGAATGACGCGATTGCGGTTGCAGTCGGCATCGTCGCCTATATCGCTTTGGGTTTCGCTTTCCATCCGGTGGTGATCGGCGTTCCCGTGTTCGGAGCTTAAGTTCATGTCAGTTCAGTCGGCCATCAGGCGCAAGACCGCACCGGATATTCTCGCGCGCAAGAACGGCGAGCCGATCGTGATGCTCACCTCGTATCATGCGCATACGGCCTCGTTGGTCGATCGCTATTGCGACGTGATCCTCGTCGGTGACTCGCTCGGCAATGTGATGCACGGTTTCGAGACGACAATTCCGGTGACGCTGGAGATGATGATCCTGCAGGGCCATGCGGTGATGCGCGGCTCCAAACAGTCGCTGGTCGTCGTCGACATGCCGTTCGGCTCCTATGAAGCGTCGAAAGAGCAGGCGTTTCATTCTGCCGCGCGCATCCTGAAAGAGACCCATTGCGGCGCCGTGAAGCTGGAAGGCGGCGCGCGCATGGCCGAGACCATCGCGTTCCTCACCGAGCGCAGCATTCCGGTGATGGCGCATATCGGTCTGACACCGCAGTCGATCGCGGCGCTCGGTTCGTTCCGCTCACAGGGCAAGGAAGAGGCCGAAGCGATTGCGCGCGGTGAGAACGTGCCGGGTCCGATCCAGAACGATGCGATTGCTGTCGCGCAGGCCGGTGCGTTCTCCGTCGTCATCGAAGCAGTCGCCGAACCACTCGCGCGAAAGATCACCGAGACGATTCCGATCCCGACCATCGGTATCGGCGCGAGCCCGGCTTGTGACGGTCAGGTATTGGTGCTCGAAGACATGCTCGGCCTGTCGGCGCGGGTGCCGAAATTCGTCAAACGCTATGGTAATCTTGGACCGATGATCGAGGCCGCCATCGAGGGTTACGCAACCGATGTGCGCTCGCGCGCGTTTCCAGGACCGGAACATGTCTATGGCGGCAAGCCGAAGGGCTGACGCAGGTTTGACGCAAGACGGACGCAAGATTTTCGCAGGAATTTTGCGGCCCGGTCGGGGTTGAAATGCAGGGGCAATGCGAAGGATGTTGATGATGAAGGTTTTGAAGTTCCTGAGCTTTGTCGCCGTTTTGGCGTTGCTTCCCGCGGTTTCGCACGCGGAGCCAGCCAAAAAGGAGCGGAAGCCCCATTATCGCGTCGAGGAGCCGCGTCCGGTCGCAAACCCGCTCAACGACACCCGCGGCAATGCGGCGCTGGGCGGCAACAACGCCAATTCGGCCTTCGGCGATAACAGCGCCGGGTCCAATGCCAATGGCCGCACCAGCGGCGGCGCCGGCGGCATGAACTGACGGGCCTAAAAGGCATCAGTTCGAAATTAAGCATTTCGGGATAACGCTTTGATCGCGCTGGCTTTGCCTTGCCAGCGCCATAACGCTAGGGTATCGCCGCCGCCATGCCGGAGCGTATATGCCCGGCGCCGCTCGGGGTGAGCGCGGCCCATCGGGGACAGGATACCTTTAAGTGTCTGAATTATTTAATGAAGTCGACGAAGACCTGCGTCGCGAGCAGCTCAAGAAGATCTGGGAGAAGTATTCGCTCCTGATCATCGCAGTCGCGATTCTGATCGTGGTCGGCGTCGGCGGCTGGCGTGGCTACAGTTATCTCGAGGCCAAGAAGGCCGCCGTGGCCGGTGCGGCGTTCGACCGCGCGGTCGAGCTGGCCGAGCAGAACAAGCATGCCGAGGCGGAAGCCGCCTTCACCAAGCTCGCTGCCGAGGCGCCGTCCGGCTACCGTACGCTGGCGCGTCTGCGCGCCGCTGCCGAGGCTGCTTCGCGCGATCCGCAGGCTGCCGTGAAGCTCTATGACGACATCATCGCCGATCGCACCGTTCCAGCACCCGAGCAGGATCTCGCGCGTATCCGCGCCGGCAGCCTGTTGCTGGAGACCTCGCCCTATGAGGCGATGCAGACCCGTCTGGAGCCGGCGACGACCAATACCAGCACCTATCGCCATTCGGCGCGCGAGCTGCTGGCGCTGTCGGCATGGAAGGCCAACAACGCCGTGGCGACGCGGCAGTGGCTGGACATGATGTCCAACGATGCGGAGACGCCGGCGAGCCTGCGCACCCGTGCCGAAGCACTGCAGGCGCTGCTGCCGCCCGCGGCGAAAAGCTGAGCAAGACAAGAGCCGAATTAAAGCTGACCTGAAGCCGATCGTTCAGATCACGAGTTGAGTGAGAAGTCGTCCATGCGCCCGATGCAACGCCTCGTTTCCGCCGCCGTCCTGATCGCGCTGTCCAGCGCGCTCACGGGCTGCGGCAGCATGACCGGCTGGGACCCGTCCGACATGCTCGACTTCCTGGACACCAAGAAGAAGCTGCCCGGCGACCGCAAGCCGGTGTTCCCCGACGGCGTCCCCGGTCTTGAGCAGGGCGTGCCGCGCGATCTCTATAAGGAGAATGTCGAGCGCCAGCGCGCGCAGGAGGCTGCGCCCGTCGCAGCCGCCCCACTGCAGCCGCCGCCGGGCGCGCCAGAGCCGAAGGGCCGCAAGGCGAAGAGCCGTGGCTCTGTTCAGGTCGGCACCGTCCGTCAGGACGGCGCAGCGCCCGCCGATCCCGATGCCGCACCGGCCGAGGAAGGCAGCACGGCTGCCGCACCGCCTCCGCCGCAAGGCAAGAAGGTCGCCCGCCGCCGCAGCACCACCGCGCCGCCGCCGGATGAGCCGGCAGCAGCCGCGCCGGCCCAGCAGGCCACCACACCATTCCCGGCACCAGTGCCGTCGGGCAGTTTCTCGCGCTGAGTTCGCGCGCCCTCTCATTGACAGGCTGTCCGTAAAGGGCGCACGGATCACCTATGTCTTATACCATTGCCATCATCGGCCGACCCAATGTCGGCAAGTCCACGCTGTTCAACCGTCTGGTCGGGCAGAAGCTTGCGCTGGTCGATGACACCCCGGGCGTCACCCGCGACCGCCGCGAGGGCGAGGGCAAGCTTGGCGATCTCGAATTCACGCTGGTCGACACGGCCGGTCTCGATGAAGGCCCGAAGGGCTCGCTGACCGCACGCATGCAGGAGCAGACCGAGACGGCGATTGCGCTGGCCGACGCGCTGTTCTTCGTCATCGATGCGCGCATGGGCCTGACGCCGAACGACCGCGCCTTCGCGGATTTCGCGCGCCGCGCCAACAAGCCGGTGCTGCTGCTCGCCAACAAGAGCGAGGGTAAGCACGGCGAAGTCGGCGCGATGGAATCCTATGCGCTGGGCCTCGGTGATCCCATCCAGGTCTCCGCCGAACACGGCGAAGGCCTCGGCGAGCTCTATGACGCGCTGCGCGTGCTGATGCCGGAGCCGGTCGAAGAGCCGGAAGAATTCGACGACGACGACGTCATCATTCCCGAAGAAGAGATCGAGACGCGGCCGATACGCGTCGCCATCGTCGGGCGCCCCAATGCCGGCAAATCGACCACCATCAACTATCTGCTCGGCGAAGAGCGCCTGCTGACCTCGCCGGAAGCCGGCACCACACGCGACAGCATTTCGGTCGAGCTCAACTACAAGGGCCGCGACTTCCGCATCTTCGATACCGCGGGTCTACGCCGCCGTTCGCGCATCGAGGAGAAGCTGGAGAAGCTCTCCGTTGCCGATACGCTGCGCGCGGTGCGCTTCGCCGAAGTCGTCGTGCTGATGATGGACTCGCAGAACAAATTCGAGGAACAGGATCTGCGCATCGCCGATCTGGTCGAGCGTGAGGGACGCGCGCTGGTGCTTGCGGTCAACAAATGGGATCTGGTCGAGAAGCAGGGCGGCCAGATTGGCGCGCTGCGCACCGATGCCGATCACTTGTTGCCGCAGATCAGGGGGGTGCCGGTCGTTGCGATCTCCGGCCTGATGGGCGAGGGCGTGGAACGGCTGATGAAGGCGATACAGGATTCCTACGCGGTCTGGAATCGCCGCATTCCCACCGCCGGCCTCAATCGCTGGTTCGAGGATGCGATCGACAAGAATCCGCCGCCGTCGGTATCGGGTCGCCGGCTGAAACTAAACTACGTCACCCAGAACAAGGCACGGCCGCCAAGCTTCGTGGTGTTCTGCTCGCGCGCCGATGCGGTGCCGACGAGCTACCTGCGCTACCTCACCAACACGCTGCGCGAAGCCTTCGACCTGCCGGGCACGCCAATCCGCATCACGCTACGCGAAAAGGCGAACCCGTTCGCGCATAAGCGCAAGCGGCCGAACTGATCAGCCAGCAAAAAAAAACGCCGGATCGCGGTGCACGCGATCCGGCGTTTCCGTTTTGTGTCCTATCGCTCGCCGCTGAGCCCGAACGGATTGGCGTGCCTCTGCGTAGGCGGACGCTCTGATTTGCGCCACGGCAGGATCATCGACACCCGATCGCGGTAGTGACGATAGTCATCGCCGAACAGCTCGACCAGATCGCGCTCTTCCAGAAAGATCCCGACGAAGATGTAGGCGGTGGTGACGGCCGCAAACAACAGATGTCCGAACGTCATGAGCGGCGTCGCCCAGAAGGCGATGATGAAGCCGAGATAGATCGGATGACGCACGAACTTGTAGTAGAGCGGCGTGCGAAACACCGGCGCAGATGGCTTTTGGTCAGACAGATTCTGCACCACCTGCTGCACGCCGAACAACTCGAAATGGTTGATCAGGAACGTGCTGGTGAAGACGAGGACCCATCCGAACAGGGAAAGCCCTGTCATGGTCATGGCCAGTTGTGGATTACTGATCTGCCAGACGATCGCCGACATCGGGCGCCACTGCCAGAATAGTAGCAACAAGCTCAAGCTCGCGAACAGCACATAGGTGCTGCGCTCGACCGAAGCCGGGACATATTGCGTCCACCACTGCTTGAACGACTTCCGCGCCATGACGCTGTGCTGGATTGCAAACAGCGACATCAGAGCGAGATTGACGAGCACAGCTTCCAGCCACGGAACCTGCGTTCCCGCGTCGATGTCTTTTGGTACCATCATTCCGTCGACGAAACCGATGGCGTAAAGAATCGTGATGAAGAAGATCGCGTAGGACGCGAGCCCGTAGAGGAGTGCGATGAAGCGGGTCATGGAACTATCCTTTGCTGGTTGTCTTGTCGATTTTAACCAAGCGTAAGCGTTGTCTCAGCTGGCCCGTCCGGGAGGACCCGCGCGCGCTTCGGGTTGCCTGGCGCGCGGCTTCCCGGGGAGAAGGGATGCCTCGGCCACGCGCACGATCGGCCGCATGATCGGCGCTAACGGAATGGCGTCGGGCTGCAGCCGACAACGCGCGGGGTAATCACGGCGGATTTGTGCCGCATTGTGATCGGGCAGGCTGCCGGAGCAAGCACTCAGGGCGCCGACGGCGACGAGCACGCCAGCCGTAAGTATCCGAATGCGGAAGCTCACCATTTGTCGGATCGCACGCATGATGGTTCCCCGGTGCAGCGTATCGATCTGCGCGCGATGGCTGTCGAAAGCGATCGATTCATCTGCGAGATGTTGAGGCGGGTCCGGTTGGGGCAGCGACACTTGACCCGACACAAGAGCGGTATCGACGTCTTGCGCATCGCGCTGCGCATGCTTGCTACTGAAGAAGCGGTGCGGGTCGGTTCGAAGCGGACTCTGGAGGAACTCGGCCACCGCGGCGCGCGATAATCCTGCCTTGGATAGCGAGTTGTTGTCGATGCAGATCAGCCGCGCAATGGCGCGCCGCATCAACAGTGCTGCAATCAAGCGGAAGCTACGATCGGCGGCTTTGGACAGCCGTTTCTTGATCATCATCGTCTCCATCGGATACAATGCGCCACATGCCGCGCACGGTTGGGGCTGCGGACGATGATCGGAGGTTCAGGACCTCACATGATCGAGACACCGCCATCATTTGCAGCGACGCCGGATATTGATCGCGGTGGGGATTTGCTCGCAGATATGCTGCGGTCGATCCGGCTCAGCGGATCGGTATTTCTGAACGCCAGCCTGACCGAGCCCTTCGGCCTCATTAGTCCGAAACATTTCGACGAACGCACTCCGATGGCGCATTTGCGCCATGTCAGCATTTTTCATTTGATCGCGGCGGGCGAATGCACCGTCGAACTCGCCAGTGGCGAGCGAGGCACCATTGCTGCGGGCGACGTTCTGCTGATGCCGTTCGCCGACACGCACAGGTTCTACAGCGGCGACGGCGCGGAGTTGTGTTCCGCGATGGAACTGGTGCGGGCCGGTCCACTATCCGGCATGTGGACGATCGAGCATGGCGGCGGAGGGCGGGAGACCCGCATGGTCTGCGGCTTCATCGAATCGTCGGAGTTGCTGCATTCTCCGGTCTTTCGGACCCTGCCGCCGATGCTCATCGATCGCGCCGGCGACGACAAGGTGAGCGCGATTCTCGCCACGACGGTGCGCGAAATTCTCTCACTGACCGAAGACGCTACGCCCGGCAGTGAAATCATGCTCGGCCGGCTGATGGAGCTGCTATTCGTCGAGGTGCTGCGTCGCTACGCTGCGGGATTGCCGCCCAGCGCGCATGGCTGGTTCGCAGCACTGAACGATCCCGTGCTCGGGCGTGCGATGAGGCATGTCCATGGCAACCCGGGCCATCGCTGGACGGTTGACGATCTGGCCCGCGAATGTGGCACGTCGCGCACGGTGCTCGCCGAGCGCTTCAACGAGGTGTTGGGCCAGGCTCCGATCGAATATGTCACCAGCTGGCGGATGCAGTTGGCAGCGGAGCGCATGCGAACGGGCGCCGACAGCCTTGCCGTCATCGCCAGCGATGTGGGCTACGATTCCGAGGCGGCCTTCAATCGCGCCTTCAAGCGCGTGACCGGAATAGCACCGGGTCGCTGGCGTGACGGCGCGAAGTCGGCGAAGCCGTATCCGAGCCCCATGCGCAGAGGCTGACCTCGACTTGAACCGGCTATTCCTCGCGAAATGATCGTGCGATTTGGTCACCGATCGGCTTGATCAGAAAAGACAGGACTGTGCGCTCGCTGGTCTGAATGAAGGCTTCCGCAGGCATTCCGGGAACGAGGGCGAGTTTGCCGAGGCGCGCCAGTTGCTGCGGCGGGATGGTGATCCGCACGATGTAATGGGAAAGCCCGGACTTCTGATCCAGCGTCAGGTCGGCGGCGATGCGGCTGACGCTGCCGTTCAGTTCGGGAGTGGTGCGCTGGTTGAAGGCCGACATGCGCAGCACGGCCGGCTGTCCGAGCCGTATCTGGTCGATGTCCTGCGGGTTGATTTGTACTTCGAGCGCCAGCCTGTCGCTGTCCGGCACGATCAGCATGACGGTGTCGGCTGGCGAAATCACGCCGCCAACGGTGTGCACCGCGAGCTCGTGGACCAGTCCGCTTTGCGGCGCGATAATATCGATCCGCTTGAGCTGATCTTCTGCAGTCACCTTCCGTTCGACATATTCCGCCGTCTGGCCCTCGATGTCGCGCAGGCTGCTGGCGACTTCGCTGCGGAGGTCCTGGTCGACCTGAATCATCTGCAACTGTGTTTCGGAAATCTTGCCGCCGGATTGCGCCTGGGCTTCAACGAGCCGGCCGCGTTCGCCGTCGAGGTTTGCCGCTTCGCGTTCCAGCGCCATCATCCGCTGAATGGGCACCAGCCCCTTCTCCCAGAGTTCGCGCACGCCTGTCAGTTCGCGTTGGATCAGGCCGATGCCGCGAATTTTCGCTTCCTCCTGAGCCACGAGGCCGCGCACTTCCTTGCCGTATTGAAGGGCGCGTTCGCGAAGCTGCGCCTTCTGGCCGAGGCGGGCGTCGCGGCGCAGTTCGAACAGCTTGTTCTCGCCTGCCATGAGCTGTGCGATCTCCGGATCAGCGGCGCGTGATCTGATTTCGTCGGGGAAGGCGATGACGCCGGCCTCGTCGCGCTCGGCGCGGAGCCGCGCCCGTCGCACCGCGAATTCGTCGAGCCGCTTGGTGACGATGGCGAGATTGGCGCGCGTTTGCGTCGCGTCGAGGCGCATCACCATGTCGCCTGCGGTGACGCGTTGTCCTTCGCGGACCAGAATTTCGCCGACCACGCCGCCGGTCGGGTGCTGGACCTTCTTGACGTTGGTATCCACGACGAAGTGTCCTGCGGCGACGACTGCGCCGGCCAGATTGGTCGCCGCGGCCCATCCGCCGATGCCACCCACCAGCACAACAACCGCCAGCGTGGCGATGCCGAGGTGGCGCAGGATCGAGTGGGAGACCGCCGAGACATTGCTATCGCGCATCGCGATCTTCCATATCGTCGTGAGGATGTGTGCTCATTCCCGACTTGTCGGCGGGATTGGCGATCACCCGCAGCGGCGCCAGAGACCGCGCGGTGGCCGCATGGCCGGTCGTCGTGCCGCTGCCGTGTGCTGCGGGGGCGGGAGCCTTCAGTGCTTTGCTGAGGACGTCCGCGCGCGGACCGAATGCCTTGGCACGACCCCCTTCCATCACCAGGACGAGGTCAACGGCGTCGATTGCGCTCGGACGATGAGCGATGACAATGGCAATGCCCTTGCGCTCGCGGATAGCGGCAATGGCGCGGATGACCGCCGCTTCGCCTTCCACGTCCAGATTGGCGTTGGGCTCGTCGAGCACGATCAGGAACGGATCGCCATAGAGTGCGCGTGCCAGCCCGATGCGCTGACGCTGGCCGGCGGACAGGGCGGAGCCGGCTTCGCCGATCCGCGTCTGGTAGCCATGTTCCAGCCGCAGGATGAGATCGTGCACGCCGGCAGCCTTGGCGGCAGCGACGATGGCCTCAGAGTCCGGGTCATCTTCGAAGCGGGAGATATTCTCGGCAATGGTACCATCGAACAGTTCGACGCCCTGCGGCAGATAGCCGATATCGCGACCGAGCATCTCGCGATCCCACTGGTCGAAGCTGGCACCGTCGATGCGCACCTTGCCGCTGGCGGGTCGCCAGGCGCCCACCAGTGCACGTGCCAGTGTGGACTTGCCGCTGCCACTATGGCCGATGATGCCAAGAGCGCTTCCGGCGGAGACGGTAAAGCTCAGCCCCGTGACCGTCGGCCGTTTCTCTCCGGGCGGCGCGATGGTCATCGCCTCGACGCGCAGATCGATGTGGGCGCGCGGCAGCGCCATCGCCTTGGTGGCTTCCGGCATGCGCGTCAGCAATTCATCGAGCCGTGCCCAGCTCTGCCGTGCCATCAGGAACGGCTTCCATGTCGAGATGGCCAGATCCACGGGCGCAAGCGCCCGGCCCATCATGATCGAACTCGCCACCATCACGCCGGCGCTGGCTTCCTGCCTGATCACGAGATAGGCGCCGACACCGAGCATGGTCGACTGCAGCAGCGCACGCAGCGCGCGGGCTACGCCACCGAGGCCTCCTGCCACATCGCCAGCTCGTCGATTGGCCGCCAGATAATCCGAGTTGGTGCGATGCCAGCGCACGGCCATCCGGCCGCCGAGGCCCATCGCGCGCACCACTTCGGCGTTGCGACGGCTGGCCTCCATCAGGGCGTTGCGAAACATGCCGTGTTGCACGGTTTCGCGGGCAGGCCCTCTCGAGCGGGCATTGGTGAGAAGGGTGAGGGATACGAGGATGACCGCACCCGCGAGGGCCGTGATGCCGATCCAGAAATGAAACACGAAACAGATGGCGAGGTAGAACGGCATCCACGGCAGGTCGAAAAAGGCGGTCGGACCGGGGCCGGACAGGAAGCCGCGCACATTGTCGAGATCGCGCAAGGGCTGCAGGCCATCGCCCGGCAAAGGCATCTCAAGCGGCAGACCGACAACGGCATCATGCACGCGGCCGGACAACTGATGATCAAAGCGCTCGCCGATGCGCAGCAGAATGCGCGATCGAATGATGTCGAAAAGGGACTGAAAAGCGTAGAGCGTGGCCGCCAGCACACCGAGGCCGATCAGCGTCGAAATGCTGCGGCTGGCCAGCACGCGGTCATAGACCTGCAGCATGAACAGCGGCGCGGTCAGCGCGAGCACGTTCACGATGCCGCTGATCACGGCGATCCCCCCGACGGCGGACTTAAGGGGCGAGACAACCGCCGCAGCCAATGGCTGCGACGGACTTCGCTGCGGAGCTTTCACCACGACAGTTCTGCTCAGACGGTGAAGTGGCCGTCCAGGATCAGACCAAACATGTCTGTCCCGACATAGCCATCGAGCTGGATCGAGTTGGCGCCATCGGTGATGGTGAGCACGTTGCTATTGTCCCACCAGTTGCTGTGGTTGAAGAACAGGTCGACATAGTTCGAGATGTTGGTCACGTCCTGCAGGTCGAGGACGTCGAAATCGCCCGCGGCCGCGTGAAAATCCAGCACGACGTCATTGGCCCACCCGTCGGCGAAAACGAGCGTATCGTTGCCAAGACCGCCAGTGAAGCTGTCATTGCCACCGAAGCTCAGCATAACATCGTCGCCGGCCGTGCCGGTCTGGATGGTGCCCTGTTCGGCAAAGTAGCCGTAGAGGCCGTTCAGGCTGCCGTTCTGCGACAGGTCAGTGATCGCGGCATCGAAGGCCGGCGTCAGCGTTGCGCCGCTGAATCCGATCGACAGACCGGGATCCTGGACCCACAGGTCGGTCGATGAGACATAAGCCAGATTACTACCGAGTGTCAGGTTGGTGACCGTGCCATCGACGACGCCCGGCGCATAGGAGAAATCATCACCGCTCACGATGATTGACGATTTGTCGTTGTCGATGCCGCCGACGATGCGTGTGCCGGCATACCACTGGTCGGTGGTGTTCTTCACGGCGTTGAAATTTCCGGTGCCGCGATATTCGAAATTGTCGATCCAGTTGTCCAGGTAAGCGGGCAGGTTGCTGCTTGCTTCGCTGTAGGTGATAGTCAGTGCCATTGTCGTTCCTCGGGATTTGGGTTGTCGGGATGTCGTGATCCGGCGGCGCGTCGTGATCAGCCCGCGGGCGATTCCGATGCAAGGAGCTGACGCGACATCAGCGTCGCGTCAGCAGGTTGCGTGGCCGCCAGCTCGCAGCGAAGCCTGTTAGACGAAGGCGATATCGCTCCAGTCCAGCGTGCCCGATCCAGTGAAGTTCACCGTGATGGTGCTGGTCAGCCCGTTGGTCGCGTCGGCATAGGTGATGACATTGCCGGACAGGCTGCCGCCGGCGCTCTGGAATGCCGTGGCATTGGCCCAGCCGAAGCCGGAGAGCTGGATCTGGTCAGCGCCGTCGAAGAAGTCTGTGACGACGTCGTCGCCCCAGCCCTGTGCTGCTGTACCTGCGGCAGTATCGTAGTAATTCGCACTCCAGAGGAACGTATCGACCAGCACGGCTCCATTGCCGGTCAGAACATCGTCGCCAGCAAAGCTGACGAGAACATCGTCGCCTGCGGTGCCGGTCTGGTTCGTCCCCTGCTCGGCAAAGTAGTCGGTCAGACCCGCGAATGACTGACCGAAGAACGTCCCGCCATCGACCTGCCCACCATGCGATAGCGAGTAGATCGCCTGATTGAAGGTGGTGGTGACGGGCATGTAGCCACTGCTATTGGTGATGATCAGTTCCTGATCTTGCACCCACAGATCCGTGGCCGGCACATATTCAAGATTATGGCCGAGTGTGAGCGATTCCACGTCGCCGTTGAATGCACCGGGCGAATAGCTGTAGTCATGGATGTTCATGATGACGGAAGGCAGATTATTGTCAGTTCCTTCGGTGTCAACACCGGCCGACCACTGGTCCTGGCCGGTGAACGAGGTGGAGAACCAGCCGTTTCCGTTGTAGGTGAAGTTGGCGTCGTACGACGCCAGATATGTTGCGAGGTCGCTGCTTGCTGCCGTAAGCTGAAGATTGAGTGCCATTCTCGAAACCCTTCTCTGCTTGCTTTGCCCGCTTGTGGCGGGCCACCATCCACGCCAATGGGGCGGGGAATTCCTAGAACTTGTAGTTCAGCGACACCGTCGCGGTACGGCCCGGCGCGGCGTAGAAATTGGCGCCGACGGCCGGGGCATAGGCGACGTCGGTGAGATTGTTCACCGCGAAACGTAGTTTGGTCGCTTCGTCGAAGGCGTAGGACCCATAGATGTCGTAGACGCGATAGGCCGGCATATCGTATCCACTCCGGAGTGAACCCAAGGCGGGCTCGGTCTTCGATACATCGACGATACGTGTTCCGAGTGTGAGCTTCTCATCGAGCAGCCGGATGCCCGCATCGAGTGTCACGCGCAGTTTTGGCTGCTCGAAGATGACGGCGGCGCCGAGGCCACTGTTGATCGGAGTGTCCCGTCCTGTCGGGCTGGTGAAACTGTCGGCGAAATCCGTGTCGATGCGCGTGACGGTGCCGCCGATATAGAGGAAACGCGCGTCGTAATTGGCCTCGATCTCGACGCCCTTCATGCGCGTGACGCCGTTCAGATTGAGATAGCTGTCGTATTGCTGGTTGGCCTGCGCGTTCCGGATTTTTCCGAAACTGATATAGTCGATAATTTCGCGATAGAAGCCTACAGCTTTGAAGCGGACAGCGTCACGCTCGGTCAGAATGCCGTTGGCCAGAACATTGAAACCGGCTTCGTAGGTGTCGCCGCGTTCCGGACGCAGCAGTGGATTTGGCGCATAGCCACTGATCTCATTTGCATCGTGGCCGCCGTTCAGGAATGATTCCATGACCGTTGGCGGCCGATAGCTCTTGGAATATTTTGCGAAGGGCTGCAGCCAATCGACTGGCTGAAACGCGACCGTGAAATTCGGCAGCCAGGCGCCGCCCGATTTATCGACATCGAGATTGTACGGCCTATAAACGGTGCCATAGATGTCGACATATGTCGGTGGGACGGCTGCTCCGCAGCCGCGTGCATTGCAGATGGCGGGTCTTCCGGGATTGGTCATCCGTCGCTCGACGATCTCTCGGCTTTCGCCGTAGATCGTCGCGTTGCCCGCGATATGATACCAGTCGTAGCGCACGCCGCCGATCAGGGTCACCCATTCCGCCGGTTTGAGAGTGGCGGTGCCGAAGCCACTGGCGACGTCGCGATCTCCGCTCGGCGTACCGCCGGTCAGGGTGCTGGAATAGTCGATGCCGGTGGTTGGCGAGACAAAGCCGCGCTGCAGTGTCGTCTTGCCGGTGTCGCTGAATACTTCGAGGCCATAATTGAGCGCCAGCGCGCCGATGCCCGTCTCGAAGCGACTGGTGTTCTCGGCGCTGCCGCCCAGTGTCGAGAACACGAAATTCGATGGCCCGGTTAGTGCAAAGGCGCCATCGGAGACCGTGTCGTTCTTGAGGTGGTTGTAATAGAGCTTGGCCTTCAGATCGACGATGTCATTGCCGGGATTCCAGTCGAGCGCTGAGGTGAACGTGTCGTTGGCGACCTGCTCGCTGGACTTCAGGATGCCGCCGCGTGCGATCGTGTTATCGTAGTTTCCGGTATTGTACCGGGAATCGTTATGCAGCCAGCCGATCGTGATCTTCACGTCCTCGGTCGTCAGCGCCTCTGCCTTCAGGATGGTGGAAAAGACCTCCTGGCCGGAAAACAACAGAACGTCGCCGGTACCGGTATAGGTATTCGCGGTCGGGATGGTGCCGTTCTTGCCGACGTCATAGGCGCCGATGTTCTTGTAGCTGACGCCGCCGAGCACCGAGAAGCGCTCCGACACGCGGACGGCTGCTGCCGTCGAGCCATCGAAATTGTACGCATTGGTACCCGTAGTGGCATTCACCACGCCGCCATATTGATTGCCGGGCTTGATCAGGTCGTCGGCGATGAAGGTGCGGAAATTGACAAGGCCGCCGAGTGCGCCGGCGCTTCCAACGCCCGACGTCGTACTTTTCTCCACGTCGATCTGGCGCAGGAAGGCGGTGTCGACATAGGTCCGTTGCGTCGCACCGTGGCCGCTGCGCTGGAAATTCTGCCGCGCGCCATCGATCATGGTGGCAATGCGATCCTGATCCTGCAGGCCGCGGATATTGACGCTGATGCCAGGGTTCTGTGCCGCCGAGCGGTTGGCATAGACGCCGGCGACATTGTCGAGCAGATCGCGTGCGTTGCGTGTCGGGCTGCTCTCGATCGCTTCGCGTGAGATCACGCTGACGGCTGCGGGTCGCTGGTAGACCCAGTCCGGCGTTCCCTGATAGCCGGAGCCCGTCGTATTATCGCTCCTGGCCGCATCGACGACGATCGTATCGAGCTGGACGCCGTCGCCGGAAGGGACGGGGCCCGCGCGGCTCTGCGACGGATCGATCAGCAGCGCGGCTTTCGGGCCGGTGATGCGATACGTAATTCCTGTGCCGGCCAGCAGTTGTCCCAGCGCTTGCGCTACCGTGTAATTGCCGTTCAACGGTTGGCTGCGCATGTCTGGCGCGAGCTGGATCGTGTAGAGGATGCGCCATCCGCTGCTGGCGCCGAGATCGGCAATTGCCGCTGCAAGAGGCTTGGCGGGAATGTTGAGCGGGTAGGTCGTAGAGGCGGTCGCTGTTGCTTCGACATTGTTTTGGCCAAAGGCCGGTACTGTCGTGATCAACGGCAATATGCCGATCAGCCCGCTCGCCACATGGCGAGCGACGCCCCGTCTACCCCCGAACCGCATTACGCACGAACTCCGTTGTCTCATTGTTTGCTGTGCGCCGCCCAGCGCCGCGAAGAGCTTTTGCTCTTCATCCAGTTCAACGAGTCACGAAATCAAACCCACATCAGGTCGGTGCGTGTTGCGGTTTAGAATTCCGGTAAACAGCGGAGGAATTCAGTAGATCACAGTCACCCAGGGGGTGATCTGGGCGACGTTGCCCTCGATCATGCCAGCAATGGCTGTGAGGCTTTCATCGACATTCGTGGTCGGAAACGTGCCGGAGACGAGCAGATCGCTGAAGCGACCACGGATGACGATGCGGCTCGATGTCTGACGCTGCAGCGCTTCGACGACCCGATATAGCGGAACGCGGTCGAAGACCAGGCGACCGGATATCCACGCCAGCCTGGCATCAATATCTCCGGTTTCCACGGTGCCGAGTTTTCCGCCGGACACGCGCACATGCTGGTTTGCCGATAGCTTGACGGTCGCATCGCGGTCCTGACCGGCGACCGACACCAGTCCGCGTTGAACCGTCACCTCGACACCATCAGCCGTGCGGTCGATATTGAAGGCGGTACCGAGTACGCGGATTTCGCCGGCGCCACTATCGACCGTAAAGGCGGTCTGATCGGGCTTAACATCGAAAAAGGCCTGGCCACGGCGCAGAACGACGCGGCGTCGACCATCCTTGAAGTCGATGTCCAGTGCAGTGTCAGCACCGATGTTCAAGCGGGAGCCGTCCGGCAGGTCGCGGGCGACCACCTGACCACGCGCCGTGACAATATCTGCCTGCCAGTTCTCGAGCATCGATGGATTGATGACCCAGATGACGCAGGCCGCAGCGATCGCTGCGGGCAATGCTGGCCACCATCTCATCTGGCGCCGGGCAGCGATGTTGCCGAGACGATGGTCGCGTGCAGCCAGCCGAATGGCAGGCTCCTCAAGCTGCTGCCAGATCGTCGCTGCTTCGCGATAGGCCAGTTGATGACGATGATCCTCATCGAGCCATTGCCGAAAGGACGCTTCGTCGGCCTCGGTTGTCGTCCCGTCGCGTCGGATGAGCCAGAGATCAGCGGCGGCGCATTGTGCTTTCGTTGGCCGGTCGCCAGGTTTCATCAGCAATTCCTTCGATCGATCGAAAAGGCGACGCGGGAATGCTCCTGCCGTTAGAAGCGTTCCAGCTACTCCTACCTTTACAACGAGCGACGAGAAAGAACCCACATCCATTTTAGCGGAAATCTTTGCTGGCGAGGTTGAGATGATCGTCCACGGCGGCGCGGCAATGTTGCATGGCGCGTAGCAGATGTTTTTCGACGGCACTCACGGAAATGCCGAACCGCTGTCCGATCTCGGCGTTGGATTCGCCGTTGACACGTCGGCGAACGAAGATCTCGCGGGTTCGGGCGGGAAGCTGCGCGAGCGCGCGATCCAGTGCAGCGACGGCTTCGCGCGCCTGTAATGCTGCATCTTCCGATGGCTGCCCGGGGCTGAGCTGTTCAGGCAGTACGTCGGCGAGCATATGATGCCGCCGCGATGCCGTCAGGTTATGGTCGATCGCGGCGTTCCGGGCTGCAGCGTAGAGGACGCGCTTGTTGTCTTCATCCGAGCCGTTAGTCCCGGCGGCAAGTACCCGGGCGAAGACGTCCTGGACGATCTCCGAAGCCACTTCACGATCGCGGACCCGGCGACGCACGAGCGTTTCGAGATGAGCGCGATGTGACGTAAAGAGCCTCGCGATCGTGCTCTTCCAGAGGGTCATGATGTCACGCGTTCGAACAAGACGGGATTCGATGCGTTGCGGTGATCATTGAGAACGGGACGATAGCTGACCCATACAGACGATAGGTTGTCTGTATGACGAGATCGTCGACCATGTCACCGACGGCGCCAATGTCGCTATCGGAAATCTCGCTCATCACCGGTTCCTGCGGTCAGGATGCTCCTGATCTTCCGGCAGAGATAGACGGTACCACCGTCCAGCTCAAGTTATTGATGAGGACGTGATATAGAACGGTTCGAAATTCACGGAAGCCTGGCCCCGCGAAGTGCCGGCACGGGATATTCCGACACTCAGGCCACAGCCACAATCACGTGCGCCTGAATTTTAGCAGCAACCTCGCCGTTGCCATGTCTGCGCGCAATTTCAGATGCGGCGTAGTCGGTTGCAGTTTCCAGTTTTCCGGCGTCTCTGGCTTCGATTTCGGTGCGAAGAACAGTTCCCTGACAATAAGCAACGGCCGGAAGGCGCGGCGAGGATGCGCGGCTTTGTTCGGCTCTCGTCTCGATCATCACGTGGGAGAAACCTGCGTCCTCCAGCTCGCGACGGATCAGTGCCGTATCGTGGTAGCCGTGCGGCGTGCGCGCCAGAAAGCGCGGCGGATCGTCCGGGAAAATCTTTGCGAGAGCATTCGTCACATCGTCAGCAAATACATTGTCCTCGATGCGATCCCATACATTGAATAAAAGATGTCCTCCGGGCTTCAGAACTCGCTTCGCTTCGCGGTAGGCAGATGGGCGATTAGGAAAGAACATCGCACCGAACTGACAACACACGAGATCGAAGGCCGCATTTTCAAACGGGAGCGCCAGAGCATCCGCTTGTCGCCATGTGATGCGATTGTCCGGAGCTTGTCGCGACGCGGCGTAGTCGAGCATCGGCTGGTTGAGGTCGGTGACAATATAGCTTGCGCGTGGGGATAATTTTGGCGTCAACGCGCGGGTGACAACCCCGGTGCCCGCGGCAATTTCCAGAACGGCGCCTGGCGCGAAAGACGCTGCGCGTTGTGCGAGATCTGCGGCGTAGGGCTCGAAAATCAACGGCACCATATAGCGATCGTAGTTTTCCGGAATCGAGCCAGCGAACAACTTGTCGGTTTCCAGCATTGCTATCACCCGTCATCCGTTTGATGGCGCGCGAGACTAGCATGTATTGTCGGCGTCGTCCCGAAGGGCGAGAGCCGAGCCAAGGCCATTGCGTCTGGCCGAACGTCAGTGATTCAAATTCTCCAACCGGGAGCTCGAACGATGCGGCTGTCCAGATGATGGACAGCTCCATTGTCCGTGTGCATCAGGATGGGGCGTGTATCATCAGGACCAGAAACAGTCGGTCTGATTGCCGCGAAGACTACTTCAGCGCATCCGAGACCAGCCTGAATTTCTGGATGCGCTTTCCGGTGTCGACTTCGGCCGTATAGACATTGCCCTTGGCATCGACAGCCATGGCGTGAATCCAGTGGAACTGGCCGGCCTGGCGGCCGTTGCGGCCGAAGGTGCCGACGACCTTGCCATCGTCGCGATTGATGACGCGGATCTCGTTGTTCTCGCCATCCGCCGTCAGCAGCCAGGTCTGTTTCGGGTCGGGCCACACCGCGAGATCCCACACCGCGCCGTTGCCGAGCGTGGCCTTCTCGTAGAACCACTCCTTCACGAAGCTGCCGTCCTTCTTGAACACCTGCACGCGGTTGTTGATGCGGTCGCAGACATAGACGAGGCCGTCATTGGCGAGCTTCACGCAATGCACGGGATTGCCGAATTGTTGTGCCACCGGCGCGTTTGGATCATAGGCCGCCTGCTTGTCGTCATTAGGCTTGTTGCCATAGGCGCCCCAGTGCCGCTTGTAGGCGCCGGTGGTCGCATCGAACACGATGACGCGGCGATTGCCGTAACCGTCAGCGACATAGATCTCGTTGGCATCCTTGTCGATGGCGGTCTCGGCGGGCTTGCCGAGCTGCGTGGTGTCGTTGCTGCCCTTGCTCGGCGCGATCTTGCCGATCTGCATCACGAACTTGCCGTCAGTGGTGAATTTCAGGATTGCATTGTCGTTGTCGAGATTGCCACCGACCCAGACGAAGCCTTTCTCGTCGACTTCGATGCCATGTTCGCGGCCGACCCATTCATAGCCTTCGCCGGGTCCGCCCCATGAGCGCAAGAGATTGCCGGCGGCGTCGAACTCCAGCACCGGCGGTGCGGAGACGCAGCACTTCGAACGCGGCGGATTGAGTGCCGCGCCTTTCTCGTCATCGGTCAGCGAGCGCGGGCGATGGATCACCCAGACGTGGCCGTCCTTGTCGGTCGTGATGCCGCCGACCTGACCGAGGATCCAATTGTTCGGCAGCGGCTTCGGCCAGGATGCGTCGACCTCGAAGCGGGGGATATCGGCGGCGCGAGAGGAGGGAGGTGCGAGGGACAGCGCGGCGAAAGCGAGGGCTGCTGTTGCAAGTGCACGCAGTGACCGCGCGCGATGAGTTGGCAACGCCATGACGACCTCCCTGATTGTCGGTGCGGGTTGTCCCGCTTGGGAGGGAGTGAAGGCTTGAGATTGGGAAGAGTCAATCCTGTGCGCTCTCGGTCGTCATGCCCGGACTTGTTCCGGGCATCCACTCCTTGGCCGCAACGTTAGACGTGGATGGCCGGGACAAGCCCGGCCATGACGGAGTGAGGGTCGTTCTACGAAATCGTCACGCCGGCGGATGAAAGCCCATCACCTTGCCGGTCTTGTAATCAACGAACTTGCCCGTCTCCGTCCATGACGGCAGGCAGAGCGGCACGATGGTCTCGGCAACTTGCGCCGGCGTGTCGAGCGTCTCGGGATCCTCGCCGGGCATCACAATGGCGCGCATATGCGTGCGCACGGGGCCGGGATTGAACAGGTTGACGCGGATATTCGTGGTCGCGGTCTCGTTGGCCCAGACCCGGACCAGCGTTTCCAGCGCAGCCTTGGAGACGGCATAGGGGCCGCGATAGGCAGAGGCCTTGCTGGCGGTGCCGGATGTGAGGAACACCGCGCGGCCCGCATCGGACTGCTGCAGCAGCGGCTCCATGCAGCGGATCAGCTGGAAGTTGGCCGTGAGGTTGGTGGCCATGGTGTCGTTCCAGGCCTTCATCTCGATATGGCCGAGCGGCGACGAGGGGCCTGCGACGCCGGCATTGCCGACCAGAATATCGAGCTTGCCGTGACGCTCATGCAGAGCGGCGCCGAGGCGCGACAGGCCGTCGAGATCGGTGACGTTCAGCGGCACCAGCGTGGCACTGCCGCCTTCGGCGCGGATCGCGTCGTCGAGTTCTTCGAGGCCGCCCTGGGTGCGCGCCACGGCGACGATGTGCGCGCCGGCCTTGGCCAGTGCGAGCGCGGTGGCATAGCCGATGCCGCGCGAGGCGCCGGTGACGAGGGCGATACGGGAGGCGAGGGGAAGGGTCATGGCGCGGCTCATAAATCTCAGGCGTCATCCCCGCGAAGGCGGGGATCCATATACGGGAGGGTTATGATGCGGAAAGGTGGTTGTGTCTAATCCAGAGCCAAACAAATTAGATCGTGGCTATGGATCCCCGCTTTCGCGGGAATGACACCCGATAAGACTGCGATCAGCTCGCCTCAGCCAGCAGCGAGAGCTGCCGCGGGGCGTCGATCTCGCTCATGTCGGTGAGCGGGGTCGGATAGTCGCCGGTGAAACAGTGATCGGCGAATTTCGGATGGGCGGGATCGCGGCCGGGTTCGCCCATGGCGCGGTAGATGCCATCGACCGAGACGAAGGCCAGCGAGTCCGCGCCGATCAGGTCGCGCATTTCTTCCAGCGTGTGCGTGGCGGCCAAAAGACCCGCGCGGTCCGGCGTGTCGATGCCGTAATAGTCGGGATGGGTGATCGGCGGCGAGGCGATGCGGAAGTGGACTTCCTTGGCGCCGGCGTCGCGCATCATCTTGACGATCTTCTTCGACGTGGTGCCGCGCACCAGACTGTCGTCGATCAGCACAATGCGCTTGCCTTCGATGGCGGCGCGGTTGGCCGAATGTTTCATGCGCACGCCGAGTTCGCGCACGCTCTGGGTCGGCTGGATGAAGGTGCGGCCGACATAGTGATTGCGGATGATGCCGAGTTCGAACGGCACGCCCGAAGCGCGGGAATAGCCGATCGCGGCAGGCACGCCGGAGTCCGGCACCGGCACGATCACGTCGGCTTCCACATGGGTCTCGCGGGCGAGCTGTTCGCCCATCGCCTTGCGGGTGTCGTAGACCGAGCGGCCGCCGACGATCGAGTCGGGGCGTGCGAAGTAGATATATTCGAAGATGCAGGGGCGTGGCGCTTGCGGCGCGAACGGCTTGTGGCTCTGCGCGCCGTTCTCGTCGAACACGATGACTTCGCCAGGCTCGATGTCGCGGATGTACTTGGCGCCGATGATATCGAGCGCGCAGGTCTCGGATGCGAGGATCGGCGAGCCGTCAAGTTCACCCAGCACCAGCGGGCGGATGCCGAGCGGATCACGGGCGCCGACCAGCTTCTTGTTGGTCAGCGACACCAGCGCATAGGCGCCTTCGATGGCGCGGAGTGCTTCAATATAGCGGTCGATGAAACGGTTGCGCTTGGAATGCGCGACGAGGTGCAGGATGACCTCGGTGTCGGTGGTCGACTGCATCATCGCGCCGTTCTTCACGAGCTCGCGGCGCAGGGTCAGACCGTTGGTGAGGTTGCCGTTATGGGCCACTGCAAAACCGCCGGCATTGAGTTCGGCGAATAGCGGCTGGACGTTGCGGAGAATGGTTTCGCCCGTGGTGGAGTAGCGGGTGTGGCCGACGGCGGCGGTGCCGGGCAGGCGCTCGATCACTTCGCGGCGGGAGAAGGTGTCGCCGACGAGGCCGAGGCGACGTTCGGAATGGAAGCGCTTGCCATCGAAGGCGACGATGCCGGCGGCTTCCTGTCCGCGATGCTGGAGGGCGTGGAGACCGAGCGCGGTGATCGCCGCCGCATCGGGATGGCCGTAGATACCAAATACACCGCATTTTTCGCGGAGCATGTCGCCGTCGAGATCGGGATTTCGCATGGTGGTGCTCGCGTCGTCGGAAGGGCTCTGCATCGGATCCATCGCGCCTTTCAGGTGTCGCGAGAAACTAAGAACGCCTAGCGTCCCGCCGGTTTGCCATCGATCAGCTTTTTCAGGCTGTCGCGGGCAGGTTTGGAATAGCCATCCGCGGCGCCGGGCGCTGCGGGCTCGGCGTCGGTCGTATCCTCATCGGGTTTGTTTTTCTTGAACCTCTTCAAGATGGTGTTTTCAGGGTCATCCGGCAAGAGTGCCATCAGCCAATCGCCGGTTCCCTGCAGCACGACGCGCGATTTGGCACCCGTGACCCAGTCCGGACGCTGCTTGTCCGGGACCAGCCATGAGAAGAACAGGAAGGCGACGACCACGATCAGGAGGCCGCGGGCGAGGCCGAACAGGAAGCCGAGCGTGCGGTCCAGCGCGCCGATGCGCGAATCCAGGATCATGTCGGAGATGCGGACGGTGATGATCGAGACCACGATCAGCGTGCCGATGAACACGCCGGCCACCACCACGATGCTGGCGACGGTATCGTTGTTGAAATAAGTTTTAGCGGTCGGGAGCAGCTTCTGGAAAGCAAATAGGGTGACCAGCGCCGCCGCGCCCCAGGCCGCGATCGACAGGATCTCGCGCATGAAGCCGCGGACCATGGCCAGCAGGCCGGAGATCAGCATGACGCCGAGCAGGACAAGGTCGAGAATCGTGATCGGCATCGGCTGGTCAGGTCCGCTCGTGAATCAGAAACCGCGAATCGGCACAGGCGGCCGCTTCAGGTGACGGTGATATGGCACGTCTCGCAAGGCCGGAAAACCGCTATCGGCCGCAAGAGCACACCAGATCACACCATTGTTCCGCTTTCGGCAGAGTGCCTTAACGGAGCGTGTTGCACATCTGCGCAGTCTGTCGCGCGCGCATTCTATAGCGGCCGCGGGAGCGCAGGTCACGTCGCTGTCAGCCGTCCTGGCGCTTGAATCGCGCGGGTACGGTATTTTTCTCGGCATCTGTGCTTTTGCTGTTGTCGCGCGTGGGTTTGACGCCGCGCGCAGCGATATCGGCGACCAGCGAGGTCAGGCCGCCGATGGTATTCAGCGACAGTCCGGCATCGCCGCCGGGGTCGCCGCGCGCCGATTCCGGCAGCACTGCGCGGCCGAAGCCGAGTTTTGCCGCCTCTTTCAGCCGCGCCGAGGTCTGCGCCACCGGGCGCACGGCGCCGGACAGCGAGATTTCGCCGAAATAGACCGCGTCGGTGGGTAGCGGGGCATTGCAGAGCGACGACACAAGTGCTGCGGCCGCGGCCATGTCGGCGGCGGGCTCGTTGATGCGCAATCCGCCGGCGACGTTGAAATAGACGTCGTAGCCCGACAGCTTGACCCCGCAGTGGGCCTCCAGCACTGCCAGCACCATCGACAGCCGGGATGAATCCCAGCCCACCACGGCGCGGCGGGGGGTGCCCAGTGTGGTCGGCGCAACCAGAGCCTGCAGTTCCACCAGCACCGGGCGCGTGCCCTCCATGCCGGCAAAAACGGCGGTGCCCGGCGAGCCGAGATCGCGATCGGACAGGAACAGCTCCGACGGGTTGGAGACCTCACGCAGGCCGAGACCGGTCATCTCGAACACGCCGATCTCGTCGGTGGGGCCGAAGCGGTTCTTCACCGCGCGCAGGATGCGGAACTGCTGCGAGCCTTCGCCCTCGAAGGACATTACGGCATCGACCATATGCTCGACCACACGGGGCCCGGCGATCTGGCCGTCCTTGGTGACATGGCCGACCAGGATGATGGTGGCGCCGGATTTCTTGGCAAAGCGAATGAGCGCCTGCGCCGAGGCACGGACCTGAGTCACTGTGCCCGGCGCGGATTCCACGGTGTCGGTCCACATGGTCTGGATCGAGTCGATCACGATCAGCCGCGGCACCGTGCCTTCGGACAGCGTGGCGATGATATCCTCGACCGAGGTCTCGGACGCGAGCTGCACCGAGGCGTCTGCAAGGCCCAAACGCGACGCGCGCAGCCGCACCTGTGCCACGGCTTCTTCGCCGGAGATGTAGACGACGCGATGGCCGGCCCGCGCCATCAGGCTGGTGGCCTGGGTCAGCAGTGTCGACTTGCCGATGCCGGGATCGCCGCCGATCAAGAGCACCGAGCCGCGCACGAAACCGCCGCCGGTGACGCGGTCGAGCTCGCCCATCCCCGAGGCAATGCGCGGCGCATCGTTGCTCTGGCCGGTCAGGCTTTCGAGATTGAAGGTGCGCCCCTTGCGCTTGGAGCGCGCGCTGACCGGAATCGTGGTGACGCCGGTGGTGTCCTCTTCGGCCAGCGAATTCCACTCGCCGCAGGCGTCGCACTTGCCCTGCCACTTGTTATAGGCGGCACCACAATTCTGGCAGACGAAGGAGAGGAGGTTTTTGGCCATTGGCGGAAGGAATCGCGACTGTGGGTGTTTTTGGTTTGTTCTCTTGGTCTACGCGGTTGAGCGGGGCATTTGCAAGTTTCTTCTCGAAGGGTTCGCCAGCCTCGCCGGGTGGGACGCATCGACCGGCACATGGGCAAGGTCTATTTGGTTGCCAAAATTCCGACGCGCGAGAACTGGTCGGCAATGTCGGCCTGGATCGCCTTTGCCGCGGCGATGCCGGAGGTGCAGCCTCTGCAGTGGTCCTGTTCAACTTGGCGATTGCTTACGCTCGGTAGACGCGCCGCGAGCAGCAGTGGTGAGCAATCGAGGCTGCTCGACCAACGAGCTGAGCCGCAGTCCAGCGCTTCGCGAGTCCAATTTGTTCCGCGCAGGAGCTCGCGTGGAACTGCCATGCGACGAATCCTTCATTAACCTCCGCCCGATAGCCTCACCGCAGTGACGTCAGCGTGAGGTGTGCCGTGCGTATTTTGATAATCGTGCTGGGTGCAGCGACGCTGGCGACGCCGGTACTTGCCTCTGACTATCGTGATGCGCGCTATCGCGCCGGCACCGCGCGCTATCCCATCACGATGGATACCGGCATTCGCGCGCCGCCGCCGCTTTACTATGTGGAAGCGCCGCCGCGTTATGTGCGGGATCTGAGAACGGGCGAACCGGGCCAATGGGTGGTTCGCCAACCGAGTGTGTTCGAGCAACTCTTCGGGCTGCCCCGCGACGGTTATTAGGTTGGCTGCTGAGGCCGATTGATCTCACGTCGGGCTCTGCGGTGAATCCAGGCGCAGTGCAGCTGTGTCTGCCTTGGCATCCTCATATGTTGCCGTCATCAAATCTTAAGCACGTTCATCAAGGTAAATATCAGGACCGCGTTGACCGGTGGTGGTGCTTGGCTGAGTGTCGCGCATCAGAGCGATACGAACTCATTTCAAACAAGCTCGCCACGGGGTCTCATCATGACAAAATTGATTGCTGCTGCGATGTTCGCCACTGTTGTCGCCGGAATGGCGATGCCCGGTGTTGCCTCGGCGGGTTGCTATAACTGCTACACACCGCCGCCGTGCCAGACCTGCTATCAGCAGCAGGTGGTGCCGCCGCAGTATCGCACGGTCGAAGAGACGGTGATGGTGGCTCCCGGCCGCACCGTCGCGCGCCGCACGCCGGCGCAGTACGAGACGGTGATGGTGCCGAAGACCGTGATGGTTGCGCCTGCGCGCGTCGATTACGAGCGCATTCCGGCGCAATACGCCACGCAGCAGCGTGTGCAGATGGTCGCTCCGGCGCATGTCTATTACGCACCGGTGCAGCAGGGCTGCTCGACCTGCAATCGCGGCTTCAGCGTCGGCTCAAGCTACGGATACGGCTACTAAGCCGCGGGTAGCTCAGATTTTCAGGACTGCGATCGGCCGCCTCAGGGCGGCCGATTTGCGTTTGGGGAGGGCGGTGCAGGCAGTCAGGACAAGCCGCTCTTGGCTTTCTCGCATGCGTGGAATATATGATTCATATACGAATCATATATGAGGATCCCCATGGGTATCGTGAATATCGATGACGATCTGCACGATCAGGTGCGCAAAGCGTGCACAGTATCGTTGCGTTCAATCAATGCGCAGGCTGCCTATTGGATCAAGATCGGCATGCTGTGCGAGACCAATCCGACGCTCAGTTTCAACGAGATCATGGCGCGTGAACTCAGCTCCGCAGGCGTTTCGGCTCAGCCGCTGGCTGTCAGTGCAGCATGACGAAGCGGCCTGAGGAACTGGCCTTGCTGGCCGAATCCGGGCGGCTCCTGGCGTCCGTCTTCGGGCTGCTGGATCGTACCTCGCTCGCCGGCCTCTCGACGCTTCAAGTGAATGAAATGGTCGAGCGGTTCATTGTCGACGATCTCCAGGCCCGGCCCGCAAGCAAGGGCCAATATGGCTATGGTTTCGTGTTGAATGCGTCAGTGAACGATGTGGTCTGCCATGGCATTCCATCGCAATCGCATGTGCTTCGCGACGGCGACATCGTCAATTTCGACATCACGCTCGAGAAGAACGATTACATCGCAGATTCCAGCAAGACCTATCTCGTTGGCAAGGTGAATCCGGCCGCCAGAAGGCTAGTCGAGACCACCTATGAGGCGATGTGGATGGGCATCCGGGCGGTTCGCCCGGGCGCACGGCTCGGAGACATCGGCTGGGCGATCGAACGACAAGCCAGGCGCAATGGCTATTCCGTGGTGCGTGAATATTGCGGTCACGGCATCGGCCGGGAGATGCATGAGGAACCACAGGTTCGGCACTTCGGAAAGCCGGGGACGGGCCTCGCCCTGCGTGAGGGGATGGTTTTCACGATCGAGCCGATGCTCAATCGCGGCCGGCGGAGTGTGAGAACCATGGGTGACGGTTGGACTGTTGTGACGAGAGACGGGTCGCTGTCCGCGCAATTCGAGCACACCGTTGCCGTGACAGCGTCCGGCGTGTCGGTGCTGACGCTGCGTCCCGACGAACCAGGGCTTGGACTCTTAAGCGCGTAATCAAATCGGAATTTTCGCTTCCGGAGCTGTAGCCGATGTCGCGCTTCGTTGCAGCAGCGGCGTAGCCCACCTGATCGCCGTTTGAAACGCAGAGGTCATCTCCCTGCGGTGATGACCTCTGCGCACAACTCGCCGTCAGCAGCACCATTTCCAAATGAAACTGCGGCATCGAGGTCGAATTCGGAGAGCGGGACGGGCCGACCGAACAGAAACCCCTGGACGAGGTCCACGCCTGCAGCCTGCAGATATTCAAATTGCTCTTCGGTCTCGACACCCTCCGCCGTCGTTGCGATGCCAAGACCATGGGCCAGCGCAAGCACCGAGGACACTACCGCTGCGCAATCGCGGCGATTGGGAGCGCCTTGTGCGAAGGATTTGTCGATCTTGATCCTGTCGAACGGGAAATTGGTCAAATAACTCGCCGTTGAATAACCAGTGCCAAAATCATCGAGCGCTATGGAGATGCCGAGATTCTTCAGCTGCCGTATCGTCCCCAGATGCGCCGTCGCGTTCTCAAGAAGAGCGGTCTCCGTGATTTCCAACTCCAGCCGTTCAGGCGAAAGACCCGTCTCCATCAGAGTATCCAGCATGACGTCGAGCAGCTTTCCCTTGCTGACTTGAACCGCTGAGATGTTGACCATGATCTTGAGGTGAGCCGGCCACGACGCTGCATCCGTGCAAGCCTGGTGCAGGATCCACTCGCCAAGAGGAAGGATCAGCCCCGTCGTTTCCGCGAGCGGAATAAATTGATCGGGAGCGATGAGTCCTTTCGACGGATGCCGCCAGCGGACCAGCGCCTCAGCGCCGCGGATCTGCCGCGTCTTGGCGTCAACCACCGGCTGATAGTGCACCTCGAATTCATTTCGCGCGATCGCGTCCCGCAGTTCGTTTGCCAATATCTTCTGCGAGTGGGCAGCCTCGATCATTTCGGACTGGAACAGGCGAAAATCGTTTCGCCCGCCGGTCTTGGCGTCGTAGAGCGCGAGATCTGCTTTTCTCAACAGGTCCTCGGGATCGACGCCCTGTTCCGGAGCCAGGGCAATTCCAATGCTGATCCCGATGCTGGCCTGGTGGCCGTTGAGATCAAATGGCTGAGCAATGGCATCGATGATCCTGAGGGCAAGCACGATTGCCCCCTCCTGCGGATTGGGTCCTCCGTCCTGGATGATCGCAAACTCGTCACCCCCAAGGCGGGCCAGCACATCGGTTTCGCGAGTCGATGATTTCAGCCGTTGAGCGAACTCAACAAGCAAACGATCCCCAGCGGGATGTCCCAGCGTGTCGTTAACGGTCTTGAATCTATCGAGGTCGAGCATGACCACGGCAAAGCCATCGTCATGGCGGCTAAGACGCTGGCTCGCCTCCTCAAGTTTCTCGGTAAACAGTGTTCGGTTGGCAAGTCCCGTGAGCGCATCGTGACGCGCCAGGTGAACGATCTCGGCCTCTGCGCGCCGCCGTTCAGTGATATCTTCATGCGTTGCAACCCAACCGCCGTCCTTCATCGGCTGTCGGGTGACGAGTATCAATCGCCCATCCACAAGTTCATCGACCCTGGCCGAGCTTGAATCTGTCGAATGCTGGCCCAATTCAGCTATCTTTTTCCTGATGGCTGGTTCGCTCGTCCCGCCCTTGAGAATGCCACGGGAGACGCGATCGGCGATGATAGCCTCATGAGGCGTCCCGACTTTCAACAAAGCCGCAGGCAACTGGTATAGTTCCGCATAACGATCATTCCAGACAACGAGCCGTTTCGCTCCGTCGAACATGCAGAGACCCTGCGACATGTTGCTCAGCGCAATGTCGAAGCGTTCGTTGGTCTGCTCCAGCTCCACGGCTTTCGTGGCCAGCAACTGCTCCCTGTGTTTTTGCGCCGTGACATCTTCATGAGTCGCCAGCCACCCTTCGGTCGGCATCAGATGGCGCGTCATCGAAATGAGGCGCCCGTCGACAAGCTCCTGGACCTCTTTCTCCAGTTTCAGTTTGGCGTCGACAAGGACATCCGCAGCCATTTCGCAATTTGTTCTCTTCGCCCGGCGATATTCAATGATTTGCCGCAGCGTAGTCCCTGGCTTCACCTGTTCCTCGCTGAGGTGATAGATTTCCGCATAGCGCGCATTTGAAAGAATGATCCTCTGCTCCCCATCAAACAGCGAAAGACCCTGCGACATGTTGTTCATCGCGGCGTCGAAGCGCATGTTGATCCGCTCGAGTTCAGCAGCTTTATCAGTCAACAAGCGCTGTGCGCGTTTCTGCTCGGTGATGTCTTCATGGGTTGCGACCCATCCGCCATCCGCAATCGACCTGCGTTGAATTAAAATCACGCGACCGTCGGCAGTCATAAAAATCTGTCTTTGCTTCGTCGGAATCTCCTGAACATCCCCCTCGATGGACAAATCGTGCTTTCCGCGATCTTTGAGGGCCTGCAGCATGAGAGACAAAGGTGTTCCGGGCCTGACGAGTTCTTCCGGGAAACCGTACATCTCGCGGAAGCGGCCATTCGAAACCACCAGATTCTTGTTCGCGTCAAACAGGCAGAGCCCTAGCGACATGTTGCTCAAGGCAGCATCGAACTGCATGTTCGTTCGTTCCAGAATCCTAGTTTTCACGGCAAGACTATTCGTCTGGCGCAAAATCCTAAACGTGCCGAACAAGATGACGGCAACGATCATGGCGACGAGCGGGCCCACCATGTAAAGGTGCTGGCGCCATGGTCCCAGCACCTCACTGCGGGCGTATGTGATGACCAAGACCAGGGGCAGTCCGGGCACAGCCTTGTACCCCGCGAGGCGCGCGATGCCGTCGATAACGCCTATCGTCTCGTAGGTGCCCGCTTCCGATTTTGGCAGATATTCGGAGACGAGCGGGCTATCCGCGAAAGATTTTCCGATGGCTCCTTTTCTCGCGGGCTCTCGCGCAAGAACCCGCCCCGTGCCCGCGCGATGCAGCAACAGCACGGATCCGCCCTTGCCGACATCGATCGCGCGATAGACCTGCGTGAAATGTGTCGGGTCGAGCGGCGCAGTTACGACCCCTGCAAAGCTGCCGTCGGCGTTGCTTAACCGGCGCGACGCCGCCGTCAACCATTTGTCGGTGACAGCCGAGGGATAGGGGGGCGCAATAAACAGCCGGCCATCGGTCTGATCGCGTTGAGCGGTGAAGTGCAACATGTCGGAGATATTGCTTCGCGGCGGCGTGCGATCGTAGGAATGCGCCAGAAGGTTACCGGCTGCATCTGTCCAGCCGACGGCAACGACGATCGATGAGGCCTTCTTGAGAAGACGCAAGGCGGTATTTGTGGCTTCGGGCGTTGCATACTTTCCCGAAAGGTTATCTTCGCGAATTCTCTCGGCTTCGAGCAGTGTTCGATCGATCCCCTCAAAGGTCAGCGCCGTGTGTTCGGCGAGAATCTCGGCGATGTTCAGTGCTGCCTTTCTTGCCTCAGAAAGCGCCGCATGATGGCGCGCCTGCAGATCCACCAAAAACACAACGATGATCGACGTCGCAAAGAAGACGCCGAGCACCACCAATGAAAATCCTGGCAGCCGGGCCAGTCTTCCATAGAACGCGCGCATGAAGCGTCCAGTAGTCGTTACAAATGAAACAAATGAAATTCCGGATTTCAGCGTGGATGACGAACCTTAATAATAGGTTGGAAATATTGGCTTTACTGTACGCGGCGAGGCAAAGGATTATGTTGCACTGCGCACGTTGGAAATGCGGATTCGCGAGATACTAATACCTGTTGCTGGTTGATCGCCATCTATGAACATCAGTCGTACGTACTTGTAAGTAATCGATACAACTTTAAACAGCGCCAGTTTCCAGCGGCCCGCCGTTTGGAAATCTCCTGTTGGCGCTTTTCGGACCCGAGTCGATGTCCTGTTTGAGCCTGCAACTCGCGGGGTAGCGGACATACTTACCGCGATTTGTGAGTCCACGCCCTAGATCAGCGCCATGCCTGACAGCACCATGCTTGCGCCAGCCAGAAGCATGATCCCGTCCATGACCAGGCGGAACGTCTCGACGCTCAGCTTCAGTACGTAGCGCTTGGCGATGAATGCGCCGGCCATCAGCGAGGCGCCGGCGATCAGGCCTTTCACAAGCACGTCGAGATCGAGCGCGCCAAACCGCTGGAAGGTGACAGACTTGCTGAGATACAGGCCGAGCGAACTCGCGGCTTCGGTGGCGAGGAAGGCGCCCTTGGCGAGGCCGTAAAACAGAAACAGCGGCACGCTGAGTGGGCCGCTGGAGACGACGATGCCGGTCAGATAGCCAATGATCGCGCCGCCCAGCGCGAGTTGCCACAGGCTGATGGTGAAGGAGCGCCGCGCCAGCCAGTGGCGCAGTGGCACCATGGCAATGAAGAACAGTCCGATGGTGAGATCGACCACGTGCGACGGCAGCACCAGCAGCGTGCGTGCGCCCAGGGCTGCAGCTGGAATGCCGGTGAGCGAATAGGCGGCGGTGGCGCGCCAGTCGACCTCGCGCCACCAGGCGAGGATGCGCGACAGGTTGGCCATCACGGCGGCGACCGCCATGATCGGCACGGCTTCCTTCGGCCCGAATTGCCAGACCAGCACCGGCATCAGCATGATCGACGAGCCGGTGCCGACGATCCCGGAAATGGTGCCGGCGATAAGGCCGACCGTGCAGACGAAGATGAAGTTCAAGGCGCGACTCTCCAAGCGCGGGACGTTACAAGAGCGCTCCAGTCGTGTGGGTGCAACCGATCCGATGGGAGACGACGATGCCAGTCACAAGAATAGTCACCGGAGAATGGGCGCGGGGCCGTGAGATCGAGGTCATCGAGGCCGTGCAGTCGGCGATGCTGGCGGCGCTCAAAATTCCCGACTGGGAGACCGCGACGTGACGGTGGACACCTATAGCGAAACGCAGCGCATCGTGCCGACCGGGCGCTCGCAGCGTTTTACGCGGGTCGAGATCACGATGTTTGCCGGCCGCTCCATCGAGGCCAAGCGAAGCCTCTATAAGACGATCGTGCAGAACCTTGCGGCGCTCGGCGTTCCGGAACTCGAGATCAAGATCGTCCTGAACGAACAGCCTTTGGAGAACTGGGGCGTGCGCGGCGGCCTGCCGGCCTCCGAGATCGAACTCAGCTTCAAGGTCGACGTCTAGGACGCGGCGGCGGGCTCTGCGGCGGCGGTGCCGTCGTCGCCCTTGTAGACCCGCAGGTAGCGTCGGCCGAGGCTGGTCAGCACCTCATAGGCGATGGTGCCGTAGTGATGCGCCAGTTCGTCGACGGTGATGCCGTCGCCGATCAGCGTCGCCAGATGGCCGCGGCGGGCGGCGTTATGGGGCAGGTCGGTGATGTCCACCGCGAGCAGATCCATGGAGATGCGGCCGGCGATTGGGCAGCGCTGGCCGGCGATAATCACCTCGGCGCCGCGGGTGCCGTCGCTGCTGCCGGCAGCGCGGAAATAGCCATCGGCATAACCGGCCGCGATGATCGCAAGTCTGGTCGGACGCCGCGCCACCCAGGTGGCACCGTAGCCGACGCTGTCGCCGCGCTCGACACTGCGGGTCTGCAGGATGCGCACTTTGAGATCGACCACAGGCGCCATCGGATTGTCGGCTTCCGGCGTCGGATTAACGCCGTAGAGCGCGGCACCCGGACGCATCAGATCGAACTGATAGGCCGCGCCGAGATAGATGCCCGACGAATTCGCGAGGGATGCCGGCACGCCGGAGAACAGCGAGGACGCCTCGCGGAAACTGGAATATTGCCGGGCGTTCATCGGATTGTGTAGTTGTTCAGCACAGGCGAGGTGGCTCATCACCAGCGTGAAGCCGTGATCGCCCGAGCCGAGGCGCGGGATCAGGCCCTGGACGTCAACCAGGCCGAGGCCCAGCCGGTTCATACCGGTGTCGATATGCACCGCCGCGCCGCCCTTCCAGCCGGTGCGGCGGCAGAACATGTCCCATTCGGCGAGTTCGTTGAGATCGCCGATCACCGGCTGCACATTGATGGCGGCCAGCGCATCGCCAGAATTCGGCGGAAAACCGTTCAGGAGATAGATCGCGGCTTCGGGCGCGGCCGCGCGGGCGGCGCGAGCTTCGTCGAAGGTCGCGACAAAAAAGGTCTTGCAGTTCGCCTTCGCCAGCGCGCGCACTACGGGGGTGATGCCGCAGCCATAGGCGTCTGCCTTCACCGCCGCGCCGCATTCGGCAGGCACGCCGTGTTTTTCGAGCTTGCGCCAATTGGCGACGATGGCGTCGAGGTCGATGGTCAGCATGCCGCTGGCGTCTGCGGGCAACTCCATATCCGCGGGAGTTGTTGGTTTGGGGGCGGAGACGCTGTTCATCGAAATGTCCTGACACAGGGATCGTGTGATGGGATCACACGATCGAATTCTGCGCCGCACAATATGCGCGCGTCAGAGACGGTTCAACCGCACCCGCGTCACTCCTGCGGGGCGCGGAACTGGGCGCCACCGGCGAGATCGCTGAAGCGGGTGAACTGGCCTTCGAACTGCAGGTCGACGGTGCCTGTGGGGCCGTGACGCTGCTTGGCGATGATGACTTCGGCCTTGCCGTGCGCAAGATCCATCTCGAGCTGCCATTTCTCGTGTTCGGGCGTGCCGAGTCGCGGCTCCTTAGCCTGCAGATAGTATTCCTCGCGATACACGAAGACCACCACGTCGGCGTCCTGCTCGATCGATCCGGATTCACGCAAGTCGGACAGCTGCGGATGCTTGTCTTCACGATTTTCGACCTGACGCGAGAGCTGCGACAGCGCCACTACCGGGCAGTTCAATTCCTTCGCCAGCGCCTTGAGGCTGGTGGTGATCTCGGTGACTTCCTGCACGCGGTTGTCGGAGCGCTTGCCGGAGCCCTGCAGCAGCTGGATGTAGTCCACCATGATGACGTCGAGGCCCTTTTGCCGCTTCAGGCGGCGGGCGCGGGCGGTGAGCTGCGAGATCGACAGGCCGCCGGTTTCGTCGACGTAAAGCGGCAGGTTCTGCAGCTTGATGGTGTAGTCGCGGATCTTGTCGAATTCGGCTTGGGTGATGCCGCCGCGGCGGATCGCGCTGGAGGAAATCTCGGTCTGCTCGGCGAGAATACGCGTGGCGAGCTGTTCGGCGGACATTTCGCAGGAGAAGAAGCCGACGACGCCGCCATTGATGGTCTTCATGCTGCCGTCGGGCTGCACTTCGGACTGATAGGCGGCGGCGATGTTGTAGGCGATGTTGGTGGCGAGCGAGGTTTTGCCCATGCCGGGACGTCCGGCGAGTACGATCAAGTCGGAGCGCTGCAACCCGCCCATACGGGCGTCGAGATCGCGCAAACCGCTTGAGATGCCCGACAGCTTGCCGTCGCGCTGATAGGCGTTGGCCGCCATATCGAGCGCGGTGGTCATTGCCTGGGAGAAGCGCTGGAAGCCGCCGTCATAGCGGCCGGCTTCGGCCAGCTCATACAGCCGGCGCTCGGCGTCCTCGATCTGGGCGCGGGGGGCGAAATCCACCGGCGCGTCATAAGCGACGTTGACCATGTCCTCGCCGACATTGATCAGCTGGCGGCGGATTGCCAGTTCGTAGATCGTGCGGCCGTAATCCTGCGCATTGATGATGGTGGTGGCTTCGGCGGCGAGGCGGGCGAGATATTGGCCCACGGTCATGCCGCCGAGATCCGTGTCGGTCGGCAGGAAGGTCTTCAGCGTCACGGGTGTGGCGATCTTGCCGGCGCGCACGATGGCAGCGGCCGTTTCGAAGATCGTCTGGTGGATCGGCTCGAAGAAATGCTCGGCCTTGAGGAAGTCCGAGACCCGGTAGAAGGCGTCGTTATTGACCAGGATCGCGCCCAGCACGCCCTGTTCCGCCTCGATATTGTGCGGCGCCGACCGATAGGCCGGGGTGCCCGCCTCGGGGGTGAGCTTGAGAACGTTCGAATCGAATGCGGCCATGGTCTCTATTGGGTCTTCCGAATTGGGCGGATGAACGGCGTGGTCACGCGGGCGTCGGCGACTAAGCGCCTGACGGTCTCCGAGTGGAAGGACGAAGCGGCCTTATGCACGATTCACACATCAAGGCGGGGGAATTCCGGCCGGTCGCGCGCATTGCGCTTGACGCTTCCACCGCAGCAAGGGGAGGGGTCTGAATCATTGCTTAAGGAACCCGGAAAAATTGCGCCCCGCGCCTGAACCGGATGGCGATCTCTCGCACTTATAAGAGAGCCAGCCACTGACAGGCATGGCAGTGCCGGAACCCCACGGGGAGCCGGGCGTTGGCTTCAAAACGAATAAGAGGCGAAGGATAGATCCATGGGCCAGCGTCACCAGCATCCCGATGCCGGAACTCAGGCTGCCGGAACCGACGGTTCTGCGTGGTTGTCCACGCTGATCGACACGTTCGAGCGCACCGCGCAGCTTGAAAATGTCCCATGCGATACGAAAGCGCTCTCCGCCGCCAAAGCGCGCCTCCAGCGCCCCGCCATTTTGCGGCCACGGCCTATCTTGCGCCGCCGGCAGGCGACGCTCCTATTCCAGCACTAAACCAGCCTATTCGCCGGCAATTTGCAGACGCGGTTGCTGGGTCCGTTCCCTGGCTCGAAGCCGATCTTCCTCCCGCCCGATATAATCCCGCGTGAACGGCACCACGTCCTGACGTTTGGTGAGCTGGATCTGGAAGTTCATCACGTTCTGCATGCGAAACGACATTTCGGACGCCGCCAGATAGAACTCCCACATTCGCGCAAAGCGCTCGTCATAGAGCCGCACGGCTTCCTCGCGTCGTGCCATGAAGCGCTCGCGCCATGCCTTGAGCGTCTCGGCATAATGCAGCCGCAGGATTTCGATGTCCGAGACCAGTAACCCGGCCCGTTCAATGGCCGGGAGAACTTCCGACAAAGCGGGGATGTAGCCGCCGGGGAAAATGTACTTGGCGACCCATGGATTGGTGATACCGGGTCCCTCAGGGCGGCCGATGGAGTGCAGCACCATGACGCCGTCCTCTGTCAGGAGTTCAGCGCATCGCTTGAAGTAGGTGTCGTAATGGTCGACGCCGACATGTTCGAACATGCCGACGGAGACGATGCGGTGGAATGGACCGGGGATGTCGCGATAGTCCTCGAGCAGGAATTTTGCGCGGTCTTTGACGTTTTTCTCGCCGGCCCGGGCATTGGCGACCTGCAGCTGTTCGGTGGACAGCGTAACGCCGGTGACATTGGCACCGGTCATCTCTGCCAGATAGAGCCCAAGCCCGCCCCAGCCGGAGCCGATGTCGAGTACGCGTTGGCCTTTTTCGATGAGCATCTTGGCCGCGAGGTGGCGCTTCTTGGCGAGCTGGGCGTCGTCCAGGGTCGCGTCCGGTCCTTCGAAATAGGCGCAGCTATATTGCTTGTCGGCATCCAGAAACAATGAGTAGAGCCGGCCGTCCAGATCGTAGTGATGGGCAACGTTGTTGCGGGAGCGCTTGCGGGGATTGAACTGCTGGGCGTGGCGCAGGACGTAGCGGAGCCACCATTGCAGCTTGGCCCAGCGGGGCGCCATGTCGGGCTGGTTCAGGGCGATGGCGAGCAGGTCGGCAATGGTGCCACGCTCCATAACGAGGAGCCCGTCCATGAATATCTCGCCGAGTGCCAGTTCGGGATCGAGAAGTAGTCGGCGTTGGGCGGCTTTGGTGACGAAGCGGGCAGAGACGGGAAGTCCGGAGCCATCACCGAAGGTGAATTGTTGGCCGGAGGCCGTAGTGAAGGTTATTGCCCCTCGGCGAATGTACTGACTCAGGAAGAATCGCAACAGACGGTCCATCGAAATCACCCCAATGATCCGATCACGCGCAAACTGAAGCAACAGCGTAACTTCCCGCCGTGCACGAGATCAACTGTCTCCCTAGCTCTTGAGTAGAAGATAGTAGTGGTGCACCGCCTGTGCCAATGCGCACGCTGCAATGCCGCTATCCCGATTGTTCCGATCACATCGTTGCGATATGTCGATGCTTCCATTCACGTCACAATCGGATACAAGGTGATCCGCGTGATTAAGCTAGCCACATCAGGAGATTGAAATGTTGAGCCGAGCGCTCAGTTTAGCGACGGTGATGCTCCTGATTGGCTTCGCGGCAGTCCCGGCACAGGCCCAAAACCTCGAAGCCGGAAAGTCACCCTCCCAGATTTTCGCGGGCGGCTGTGCCGTCTGCCATAAAAGTCCGCGCGGGCTGCTGAAGACGGTGGCGCCCGGTCAGTTGCCGGCCTTCCTGCGCCAGCACTACACCACAAGTACAGATATGGCGGCGTCCATGGCCGCTTATGTCGTGTCCAACGGCGCGGCCGACCGCCGTCCTGCCGGGGATAACCTGACGCGTCAGGGCCGTGAACTCACGACCGGGCAGAAGCCGGCCCCGGCCGATGCCAAGCCCGGTGCTGCGCCGCCGTCCGAGGCTCCGCCGCCGGGACGCCGGCTACGTCCGCAGGAGGCCGCCAAGCCCGATGCCGATGTTGCACCAGCTCAGGCCGAGCCCGGCACGCGCCAGGGCCGCAATGCCCGGCGACAGGCGCGCCCGGCGACAGACAATCCCGAAGCGAAGCCCGATGCGGCCAAGCCCGTAGACGCACAGTCGCCGGCTGCCGCCGAAGCAGAGCGTCCCGCGCAGAAGCAAAAGCTCGGTAAGAAGGGGCGCCGTCATCAGGAAGAGCCGCCGAAGGCCGAACCTGTGAAGGACGAGCCCAAGGTCGAACCCAAGACTGAGCCGAAGGCTGAACCCAAGTCTGAGCCACGGCCTGAGCCGGCCAAGACCGAGCCTGCGAAGCCCGCTGAAGAAAGCAAGCCTGAGGCGAAGCCCGAAGCCAAGCCTGAGACGCCGGCACTTCGTCCAGATCCCGTTCCGTCGGTCACGCCGGCTCCGAAGGCGCCTGAAGGGGAAAGCCGTCCGGCGCCTGCCGAGCCGGCGCCTCCTGCGCCGGCAGCCCCTGCGTCTCCGCCCGCAGCAACGCCGGCCCCGGCTCCAACGCCTCCGCCAGCCGTAGCTCCGCCGCCAGCGGTCGTGCCTCCCGCAACTCCGCCAGCGTCCGCGCCGACTCCTGTGGCTCCAGCCGCGCCTTCGCCGGCACCGGCCGCGCCGCCACCACCGCCTCCCGCGTCGGCTGCACCACCGGCGCCTCCGGCCTCGTCAGGCTCGCCGGTGCCGCCGATCTCGCAGTAGAAGGTCAACCGTCTCTCAACAACGGAATAAAAAAGCCCGGCCAATCTGGCCGGGCTTTCTCGTTTGAGCAGAAGCTTCGTGTGGGCTTAGCCGTTGTCTTCTTCGGCGTTGCCCTGTGCGTCCGGATCGAAGAACTCGCCGGCGGCGGCGAGTGCTTCGGCGGCTGCGTCCTGATCTTCCTGACGGCTCGAGATGTCTTCGCCGCGGTTGATGCGCTCCGCTTCGTCGGCCGAACGGGCAACGGTGACGCTGACGCTGACTTCGACTTCCGGATGCACGGCGATCGAGATCTTGTGCTGGCCGATGGTCTTGATCGGCGCGTCGAGCAGAACCTGGCTGCGGGCGAAGGTGACGCCGTCAGCTTCGAAGGTGGCGATGATGTCGCGCACCGACACCGAACCGAACAGCTGACCGGTTTCCGACGCCTGACGGATGATGACGACGTTGCGGCCGTCGATCTTCTCGGCAACTGTGGTGGCTTCCGCCTTGGCCTTGATGTTGTTGGCTTCGAGGTCAGCCTTCATGCCGTCGTACTTGGCGCGGTTGTCGGCGGTGGCGCGCAGCGCCTTGCCACGCTTCAGCAGAAAGTTGCGGCCGTAGCCGTCCTTGACGCGGACGACTTCGCCCATCTGGCCGAGTTTGGCGACGCGTTCGAGCAAAATGACTTCCATGATCGTTCTCCTTTAAGTGTTGAGCAGGTGTTGAGTTGAGTTGGTCAGGCCACCGTCGAAGAAGGTGGCTTGCGTGCGAGAAAACGTTGGCGAAATCCGAAGAAGGCATCGGCGAGGCCGAGGCCAACCATGGTGAGGATGGGCCAGCCGAGGACGAGCACCATGGCGTAGGTCAGACCGAGCACCATCACGCGGCTTTTCATGCCCATGGTCAGCGTATGCAGCGCGGCGAAGCCGGTGAGGGCATAGGCCATCATCAGCGCCGACGTGACGATCTGTGAAAAGATGCCGACGATGCCGCCCATGAAGGACAGCGCGACAGCCAGACACAGCGCGACCATCGTCATCGGCGGCAGTGCTGCGGATTTCAGCTCGGGCCACGGCCGATTCAGCCGGCCCGATGTCACGATGATGCGGCCGGCGAGCCAGAGATTGAGCGTCAGCGTCATGATCGCGACGATGGCGGCGGCAGCCGGCGCGATCGTCACCAGGGCATTGATGACCTGTTCGGAGTCGCCAGCGCCGCCGCGCGATCCCAGGATGCGGGTCAGAGCGCGGCGCAGCGCCGAGACGATAGTGTCGCCATCGGTGCCGAGCGTCAGCAGCGCGCCCATGGTCGTGAATGCGGCGAAACCCGCTGTCCACAGCAGCATACGGCCCACCGGATACCATTCGACCACGGGGGGTGTCGCGGCCGCGCCATTCACGCCCGGCACTTCTGCAGTCACTGGACGGCCGAGCAATGCGAGATGGCCAAGCCACCAGGCGGGCAGTGCCACGGTGAAGACGAAGGCGGCAAGATAGGGCATGCCGAACAGCAGGCCGAGCGAGGTGCCGGCTGCGATGCCGCCGATGGCAGCAGTCACCGGACCCCAGCCGAGAGCGGCGACCATCAAGGGCAGCGGCGCGAGATAGAACAGCAAAAGGGAAATCAACGCGCCCGAAATGATCGAGGCGAACATTAGCGCTGAGGCAGCGCCGGCGGCAAACGCGATGAGAAGACTTGCGATCATCAGCTGTCCCGCCCCCTTTGAGCGGTTAGAGGCACTTGCCCCAACCATCGGCGACCGGACGACCCGGAAACCTTATGAGAAATAGAAGCGACCGGCGGCGCGAGGCCGCCGGCCGAAAACCGCCTTAGCGGATAACGTAGGGCAGCAGGCCGAGGAAACGCGAGCGCTTGATGGCGCGGGCGAGTTCACGCTGCTTCTTGGCGGAGACGGCCGTGATGCGGCTCGGCACGATCTTGCCGCGCTCGGAAACGTAACGCATCAGCAGCTTGGAATCCTTGTAGTCGATCTTCGGCGCGTTCGGACCCGTGAACGGGCAGGTCTTGCGACGGCGGAAAAACGGACGACGTGCACCAGCTTCAGCCATTATTCTTACTCCTCAACCGATGCTGCTTCGTCGTCGCGCGGACGACGCGGACCACGATCACCACGGAAGCCACCGCCTTCACGGTCGCCACGGAAACCGCCGCCTTCGCGGTCGCCACGGAAGCCACCGCCACGGTCGTCGCGTTCACGATCACGATCAGCCTTGCGCATCATGGCGCTCGGGCCTTCCTCGTGCTCTTCGACGCGGACGGTCAGATAACGGATGACGTCTTCGCTGATACGCTCCTGGCGCTCAATCTCGGTGACCGCCGCGGACGGGGCATCGAGGTTCATCAGCACGAAGTGCGCCTTGCGATTCTTGTTCATGCGATAGGTCAGGGAGCGCACGCCCCAGTTTTCCATCTTCACGACCTTGCCGCCGAGACCTTCGACGATGCCGGTCATCTGGGTGGTGAGGTCTTCGACCTGCTGTGCGCTCGCATCCTGACGTGCGAGAAATACATGCTCATAAAGAGGCATGGCTGTCCTTTCCAAGGTTAGCGCGTTTCCCGGCGGCAAGCCCTTCGAACCCTTATGGAAAGGACTCGATATTGCTCAGAAGGCGGGAGCACGGGACGACGGACCAACTGGCCCTATCGCAACAAACCTGTGTGTGATTTTGCTGTGACCGTCCGTTCAGCTCCCGGCCGGGATCTGCGGATCGGGGCCTTATACGGATTTTCCCAGTAATGGCAAGCGAAACGGGGGCCAAATGAGCGGATTCCGGAAGCGGGCGGGAACCCGGATCGTGGTGCATCCTGGGCGCTGCGGCTTGACATTCCCCGTCGTGCCAGTGTCTTACGGCGCACGTTTGAACGAGTTTAAGCCAAAAAACATGACGGGGCGTCAATGACCGCAGCATTTACCTTTCCGGGGCAGGGTTCCCAGGCGGTCGGCATGGGCAAGGCGCTCGCGGATGCATTTCCCGCCGCTAAGGCCGTGTTCGACGAGGTCGATTCGGCCCTCAACGAGAAGCTCACGGGAATCATCTGGGATGGCCCGGCCGAGACGCTGCAATTGACCGAAAACGCCCAGCCGGCGCTGATGGCGGTGTCGCTGGCGACCATGCGGGTGCTTGAGGCCGAGGCTGGCATCTCGCTGGCCAAAGACGCCGCGTTCGTGGCCGGTCATTCGCTCGGCGAATATTCGGCGCTGGCAGCGGCGGGAAGTCTCTCGGTCACGGATGCGGCCCGCCTGCTGCGGACCCGCGGTCTGGCCATGCAGAAGGCCGTGCCGGTGGGTGTCGGCGCCATGGCGGCGTTGCTCGGCCTCGATTACGAGACCGCCGTGGCCGTGGCTGAAGAAGCTGCACAGGGCGAAGTGTGCCACGCCGCCAACGACAATGGCGGCGGTCAGGTGGTGGTGTCCGGCAACAAGGCTGCGGTCGAACGCGCGCTGGAGATCGCCAAGACCAAGGGCGCCAAGCGTGCGATGTTGCTGCCGGTGTCGGCGCCGTTCCATTGCAGCCTGATGCAGCCCGCCGCCGACGTGATGGCGGACGCGCTGGCCAAGGTCACGATCAACAAGCCGGTGGTGCCGCTGGTGTCCAACGTGCTGGCCGCGCCGATCTCGGATCCGGATGAAATCCGCCGCCGCCTGGTCGAGCAGGTCACCGGCACCGTGCGCTGGCGCGAATGCGTATCCTATATGGCAGGCCAGGGCGTGACGCGCTTCCTTGAGGTCGGCTCCGGCAAGGTGCTGAGCGGACTTGTCAAACGCATTGCCGAAGGTGCCGTCGGCGTCGCCGTCGGCGGACCCAATGACATTGCCGCCGCCAAGGATGCGCTCGCAGCAGCGCGTTCGGCGTAAGCGGCCAGAGGAGAAGACAAGATGTTCGATTTGACAGGCAAGACGGCGCTCGTGACCGGCGCGACTGGTGGCATCGGCGAAGCCATCGCCACGGCTTTGCATGCGCAGGGCGCGACGGTGGCACTGTCCGGAACGCGCAAGGCGGTTCTCGAAACGCTGGCCGCGAAGCTCGGCGATCGCACGCATGTGCTGCCGTGCAATCTTTCCAACGCCGCTGAGGTCGAAGAGTTGGTGCCATCAGCCGAGAAAGCCATGGGCCAACTCGACATCCTCGTCAGCAATGCCGGGATCACCCGCGATAATCTGTTCGTCCAGTTGAAGGACGAAGACTGGGATGACGTGATCAACGTCAATCTGACCGCGACCTTCCGCCTCGCACGCGCCGCGACCAAGCTGATGATGCGCAAGCGCTTCGGCCGCATCATCGCCATCACTTCGGTGGTCGGCGTCACTGGAAATCCCGGGCAGGGGAATTACACCGCGGCGAAAGCCGGCCTGATCGGCATGATGAAAACACTGGGCGCGGAATACGCCAAGCGCAATGTAACGGCCAATTGCATTGCACCTGGTTTCATCGCAACGCCGATGACCGATGTGCTGAACGACAAGCAGCGCGAAACGATTCTGACCAAGGTGCCGGCAGGGCGTCTCGGCTCGCCGGAAGATATTGCGGCAGCTGCGGTCTATCTGAGCTCAAATGAGGCGGCTTACGTCACCGGACAGACGATTCATGTCAATGGCGGCATGGCGATGATCTAAGCGTCGGGGGAACCCAACGTCGTGATTTAATTGAGGTTTGGACAGTCGCCGGGCTATGTGGCCAAGCCAAATGAAGTATGGTAACCGAACCTCCAACGGTGGGGCAAAGAAGGCCATTGCAGGAATTTGAAACCCTGTATATTGGCGGGGACGAGCCTGCCGTTTTCGCGAGGCTCCGTCCGGGACGACGGGGTCAATCCAGAGACGCGCAACTGCGCAAGGTTTAACGAGTTAAACGCTCCACGATGGCTCGTATCGTCTGCGGACGGGCCCAATGTAACAAGCACGAGGTTGATATGAGCGAGATTGGCGAGCGAGTGAAGAAGATCGTGGTTGAACACCTTGGTGTTGAACCCGAGAAGGTGGTCGATGCCGCGAGCTTCATCGATGATCTCGGCGCTGACAGCCTCGACACGGTCGAGCTCGTGATGGCGTTCGAAGAAGAGTTCGGCTGCGAAATTCCGGACGATGCCGCCGAGACGATTCTGACCGTCGGCGACGCAACCAAGTTTCTCGAGAAGAACGCAAAGAGCTGACACCTTCGCGCGACACATTTTGAAGCCGGCCGGATCGCGTTTGTGCGATCCACCGGCTTCTTGCTGTGACGCGTAGGCATTGCTCAAAGGCATTGGCTCAAGGATGGGCCATGGAGGTACGACAATGAGGCGGGTGGTCGTCACAGGCCTTGGCATGGTGTCGCCACTTGGCTGCGGCGTCGAGCCGACCTGGAAGCGCATCCTCAACGGTGAGAGCGGCGCAAAGCGGATCGATACATTCGATGTATCCGATCTCACCAGCCAGATCGCCTGTGTGATTCCACGCGGCGACGGCACGGGCGGTACCTTCAATCCCGACCAGTGGATGGAGCCGAAAGACCAGCGCAAGGTCGACGACTTCATCATCTATGCGATGTGCGCCGCCAAGCAGGCGCTCGACGATGCCAACTGGCACCCCGACAATGAAGACGATCGCTGCGCCACCGGCGTGATGATCGGCTCCGGCATCGGCGGTCTGTCCGGCATTGCCGATACCGCATTGCTTCTGAAAGAGCGCGGCCCGCGCAAAGTGTCGCCGTTCTTCATTCCCGGCCGCCTAATCAATCTCGCTTCGGGATATGTCTCGATCGAGCACGGTCTTAAAGGCCCCAATCACTCCGTCGTCACCGCATGTTCGACCGGCGCGCACGCGATCGGCGATGCCGGCCGTCTGATCGCGCTCGGCGACGCCGATGTCATGGTCGCCGGCGGTACCGAGTCGCCAATCAGCCGTTTGGCGATGGCCGGCTTCGCGGCAGCACGCGCGCTGTCGACCAATTTCAACGAAGCGCCGGAGAAAGCGTCGCGGCCCTACGACAAGGACCGCGATGGTTTCGTCATGGGCGAGGGTGCCGGCGTCGTCGTGCTCGAAGAGTACGAGCACGCCAAAGCGCGCGGCGCACGCATCTATGCCGAGATTATCGGCTACGGCATGTCGGGCGATGCCTACCACATCACCTCGCCGACGCCGGATGGCGATGGTGCGTTCCGCAGCATGAACGCTGCGATGAAGCGCGCCGGCATTGCCGCGGCCGACATCGACTACATCAATGCGCACGGCACCTCGACGCCACTCGGCGACGAGATCGAACTCGGCGCGGTTCAGCGCCTGCTCGGCAATGCCGCGTCAAAAGTGTCGATGTCATCGACGAAGTCGTCGATCGGCCACCTGCTCGGTGCGGCTGGTGCGGTCGAGGCCATCTTCTGTGTGCTTGCGATTCGGGATAACATCGCGCCGCCGACGATCAATCTCGACAATCCGTCGGTGGAAACTGCGATCGATCTCGTCGCATTGACCCCGCGCAAGCGCGAGATCAACATTGCCTTGTCGAATTCATTCGGTTTCGGCGGTACTAATGCGTCCGTGATCCTACAGCGCGTGGCTGGTTAGAGAACCTCCACCGTTTCGCCGTATTCCGCGCTAATTCCTACACTGGGCGTATGTTATTGGCGGGGATCGTGTTTGTCCCCGTCACGATTGAACCGACAGGATCAGGTACTATCGATGAGTGAGAGGCCGCCCATTTCGCCGAGGAGTCCGCGTGCCGCGCTGGAGCCGGAGCAGGTTCCGCCGCCGCCGAAGCGTTCTGATCATGCGCGTAATCCGCTCGTGGTTGCCGGTAATGCCATCATCACCATCATTATCGTCGCCATGCTCGGTGCAGGTGGCGCGTATGTCTATGGTCGCCAGGCGCTGGAAGCGCCGGGACCGCTGCAGGAAGAAAAGGTCGTCAATATCCCCGCGCGTGCGGGCAAAGGCGACATCGCCGAAGCGTTGCTGCGCGAAGGCGTGATCTCAGCCAATCGCTGGGTTTTCATCGGCGCCGTGTTTGCGTTGAAGGCCAGCTCGGAACTGAAGCCCGGCGAATATCTGTTCCAGAAGAACGCCAATCTGCGCGATGTCATCGGCACCATCGTCGAAGGCAAGGTCGTGCAACACTCCATCACGATTCCCGAGGGCCTGACCTCAGAGCAGATCGTCGCGCGTTTGACCGATAACGACATCTTCACCGGCTCGATCCGTGAAATGCCGCGTGAAGGCACGTTGTTGCCCGAGACCTACAAATTCCCCCGTGGCACGCCGCGCGACCAGGTGATCCAGCGCATGCAGCAATTGCAGAAGCGCGTGCTGGCCGAAGTCTGGGAACGCCGTAACGCCGACATTCCGGCGAAGACGCCTGAACAGCTGGTGACGCTCGCCTCGATCGTCGAGAAGGAAACCGGCCGCGCCGATGAGCGCAGCCGGGTGGCCGCCGTGTTCGCCAACCGCTTGCGCCAGAAGATGAAGCTGCAGTCGGATCCGACGATCATCTATGGCATCGTCGGCGGCAAGGGCACATTGGGCCGTCCGATCAAGCGCAGCGAGATCCAGCAGCCGTCGCCCTACAATACCTATGTGGTGGAAGGCCTGCCGCCGGGCCCGATCGCCAATCCGGGCCGTGCGTCGCTTGAGGCGACTGCCAATCCGGCACGCACCCGCGACCTGTTCTTCGTTGCCGATGGCACCGGCGGTCACGCCTTTACCGAAACCTACGATGCGCACCAGAAGAATGTCAGCAAGCTGCGCGCGCTCGAGAAGGCCGTCCAGAACGACGCTGTCGAGCCGCCGGAAGAGGCTACTGCTGCGCCTACCGGAGCGGCGACGGATCCTGCCGCCGCGACGGGTACAAGTCCGGCCAGACCCGCACCGGCCAAACAGCGTGCCCGTACGGCTCCTGCGCCAGCCGCGCCGGCCCGTCAGGGCGCTGCGCAGTCGACGGGTACACCGCCGGTTGTCCAGCAATAGGCCGTACCACCAAGCCTGCGCTGGCTTCTGCTTCGAATTCCCCTTGGCCTGAAAAGGCCCTAACCTGAGCCGGTTCGCGCCTTGCGAATCTTACTCGTATTCTTTGGAGACGTTCCGCGATGGCGTTGTCGAGCATGACCGGCTTTGCGCGAAGCCACGGCACCAGCGGGCCTTACAGCTTCGAGTGGGAGCTGAAATCCGTCAACGCCAAGGGCTTCGACCTGCGCTTCCGGATGCCCCCGGGTTTCGACGAAGTCGAGGCGGTCGCCCGCAAGCGCGCCACTGAAGTGCTGTCACGCGGCACGGTTTACGCGAACCTCACCGTTAAGCGCAGCAATGCGGCTTCGACCGTGCGGATCAACGAAGAGGTGCTGAATTCGGTGCTGCGTATTGCCGCCGAATTGGCCAGCAAGATCGACGCCGTCGCGCCGAGCGTCGATGGCCTGATGAATATCAAGGGCGTCATCGAAGTGGTCGAGCCCGAGGCTGACGAGGCCGAGGACAAGGCGGCGAAGGCTGCCGTGACCGCAGCATTCGAAGAGGCTCTCACCGCGCTGGTCGCCATGCGCAAGCGTGAGGGCATGACGCTTGGTGACATCCTGTCCCAGCGTCTGAATGAAATCGAGGCGCTGTCGCAGAAGGCCGAGGCCGCGCCCGGCCGCAAGCCGGAAGCCATTCGTGCACGGCTTGCCGAACAGATCGCGACGTTGCTCGAGGCGTCGGATCGTTTCGATAGTGATCGGCTGAATCAGGAAGCGTTGATGATGGCGACCAAGGCCGACATCCGCGAAGAACTCGACCGCATCGCGTCGCACATTTCGCAGTCGCGCGAAATGATCAAGAAGGGCGGTCCGGTGGGGCGGCGGCTGGATTTCCTGTCGCAGGAGTTCAATCGCGAGGTCAACACCTGCTGCTCGAAATCCAACGATCTGGAATTGACCAGCACCGGCCTTGAGATGAAGAACGTGGTCGAGCAATTCCGTGAACAGGTACAAAATCTGGAGTGACCATGTCCGGGGGCAGCCGAAATTCTCAAGAAGCTGGCTTTGACGGAGTCGAACGGCGCGGGCTGATGTTCGTGCTGTCATCGCCATCCGGTGCCGGCAAGACGACGCTGACGCGGCTGCTGATCGACCGGATGCCGGGGCTGCAACTGTCGGTCTCGGCCACGACGCGCCCGATGCGGCCCGGCGAGGTTGACGGCAAGGACTACATCTTCGTCGACAAGCCGCGCTTCGAGAAGATGGCCAAGGGCAATGAACTGCTCGAATGGGCCACGGTGTTCGATAACCGCTACGGCACGCCGCGTGCGCCAGTGGAAGCCGCGCTCTCAGCCGGCAATGACGTGCTGTTCGATATCGACTGGCAGGGTACGCAGCAATTGCGCGAGAAAGCCCGGGCCGACGTCGTCAGCGTCTTCATCCTGCCGCCCTCGGCGGCCGATCTCGAAAAGCGACTTCATACCCGCGCGCAGGATTCGGACGAAGTGATCCGCGGGCGCATGAGCCGCGCCAGCCACGAGATGAGCCACTGGGCCGAATACGACTACATTGTGATCAACCACAATGTGGAGGAGGCCTATAGCGAGGTGCAGTCGATCCTCAAGGCCGAACGTCTGAAGCGCGAACGCCGTACCGGGCTGACATCTTTCGTGCGCGGATTGCAGCAAGAACTCGAAGGCTAATACCATGCAGGCATTGTTCTGGAATGAGCGCACGCAGCAGCTCAGCGATGGCGCACGGCTATTCGATCCGCTGGCGCTGACGTGGCGTGATGATGCCGTGGAGCAGGGTGGAGAAGCTGTGACGGCTTCCGAGGCGTTGCTGCGGCTCGCAGTAACGCGCAAGCTGCGCCGCGTGCCGATCGGCATCATCGGGCCGCGAGACGCGACACAAGCGCAACGCGATCTCGCCGAACAGATGGGCGCAGCATTGGCGCGCCATGGCCTGCAACTGTTGTGCGGCGGCAAGAACGGCGTGATGGAAGCTGCGTGCAAGGGCCACGCGCAGGAAGGCGGCATGCCTGTTGGTCTGCTGCCCGATGAGGAATGGCACGCAGCCAATCCCTATGTTGCGATCCCCATCGCAACGGGCATCGGCCCCGCACGGAATGCCATTATCGCGCGCGCATGTCTCGTGCTGGTCGCGATTGGCGGAGGTGTCGGGACACTCTCGGAGATGGCGCTGGGACTACAATTCAATCGCCTGGTGTTGGCGATGGCCGATGCGCCTGAGGTGAATACGGTCGAGCGCGTCGCTGATGTCGACGGCGTCATCGCTCGCATCGCAGCACGCCTTCTCGCAAATGCATAACTTTGCCGCTCTGTCATAAAACTGATATGCCGCCGTTATACTGAGGCGCAGACTTCAGCATCACATTTGACAGGGGACATGGCTCGTGCCGTTCGTCGCGATCGCCTATCTGATTTTTCTCGCGGCGCCAGTCCTGTTGTTGTTCGTCGGCTCTTTTGGAGAAGTCTGGAGCGGGACGCTTCTGCCGTCAGGCTTCACCTGGCGCTGGTATCAGGAAGTCGCCGGCGATCCCAGCTTTCGCCGCGCTTTCATCACCAGCCTGAAGATCGTCGCGACCACCTGCATTCTCAACATCCTGATTGGACTTCCGCTCGCTTACGCCATTCATGCCGGCGCGCGGGGTGGTGTGCGGCTCGCGGCGCGGATCGTCACGCTGATGCCGATTGCCGTGCCCGAACTGGTTCTCGCTTTCGGCTTCATCCTCGTCTTCTCGTCGGATGCATTGCCGTGGCTTGGCAGTTTTTGGCTACTGGCGGCGGGGCACCTCGTATTGACGCTGCCCTATACGGTGACGGCTCTTGTTGCCGATATGGATCAGCTCGGGCTCGCCGAATATGAGCACGCAGCCGCAACGCTCGGCGCATCTTTTCCGGCACGTATGTGGGACGTCACACTGCCGCAGCTGCATACGAGCCTGCTGTCCTGCATGCTGACAGTGGCAGCGCTTTCGATCGGTGAATTTCAATTATCCAATCTGGTCTCTGGCTTTCTGTCGCGCACCTATCCTGTGGTGCTGTTGCAGGCGTTCTATGGCGCGACGGGCTTTGCCTGCGCGGCCACCGTCGTATTGCTTGGGCTGGCGATGATCGCATCGCTGACCAGCGGGCTGACGGCGCGGGTCACCGGCCGGCGTAAAGTGGGGGCAGGCGCGTGACGCTGCGATACGATCAAGTGAGCTACAGCTATCCGGGCACGAGCACTGGTGTGTTCGACATTGCCCTGGAGATCGGCCGCGGCGAATTGCTGGCGATCATCGGCGCGTCGGGGTCGGGCAAGTCGACGATTCTGAAATTGCTGGCGGGCTTCCTCAAGCCTGACACGGGGCGCATCCTGATCGATGGAAATGACGTCGGCACGTCACTGCCCGAGGCGCGTCGTCTGGGTGTCGTGTTTCAGAACTATGCGTTGTTCCCGCATATGCGGCTTTGGGAAAACATCGCCTATCCGCTGAAGGTGCGCGGTATCGCCAAACAGGATCGGCGCGCGCGTGCCATCGAGATGCTGGGACGTGTCGGCATGGGTAAGCGGGCAGAGGACTATCCAGCGGAATTGTCGGGCGGCCAGCAGCAGCGCGTTGCGCTGGCCCGTGCGCTGGTGTTCGAGCCGCAGGGACTGCTGCTCGACGAGCCGCTGTCGGCGCTCGATGCGGGGTTGCGACTGGAAATGCGCGACGAAATTCTGCGCGTGCAGCGTCAGGCCGGCATTGCGACGCTACTGGTGACGCATGATCAGGAAGAGGCGCTGTCGATTGCCGACAAGGTCGTGATGATGCGCGATGGTCGCATCGTGCAGATCGGCACGCCGCGCGAACTGTACGAGACGCCGGCCGATGCCAGTGTCGCGGCATTTGTCGGTCAATCCAATCTGTGGTCCGGCAGCGTCTCCGGCGATGGCATGGTGACAACGCCGATTGGCGCGCTGGCCTGCGATACGCAGGGCAAAAGCCTCGGTGCGAAGGTCACTGTGTTCGTGCGTCCTGAACGGGTCGAGCCGATCACAGGACCCGTCGATGCGAGCAATCCATGTTGCTTCGCCGGCTCCATGTCCGCCGACCGTTACCTCGGCCCTGTCAGGCGCATCGATATGGCCGTCGCCGGCGGCGCCATCCGTCTCGAAACCCATCTGCGCGGGCCAATCACCGGCGTGACTATCCCGCACGATGCCATCCGCCTTCTTCCCCCGACCTCATAGAGGAGATCGACATGAACCGACGCAAGTTTCTGAGCGGCGTTGCCGCAGCTTCCCTCGCCATTGCCATCAGCCCGGCCGCAGGGGCCTTTGAAGGTGCCGAACTCTACGCCGGCGAGAAGACGCTGTACGAAGCAGCGCGCAAGGAAGGCCTCGTCGTGTCGTTCGATACCGGACCGACCTGGGCCAACTGGGCCAACCAGTTCAAGGCCTTCCAGAAGCGCTATCCCGGCGTCGAGATGGTCTATAACGACCTCGGTTCTGCGGCGACCGTCGTTGCCCTCGACAAGGCGCGCAATCGTCCGCAGGCCGATACGGCCTATTACTTTGCAGCGTCCGCTCTGGACGCAGCAAAGGCTGGCGTCGTCGATGGCTTCAAGCCGGTGAATTTCGACAAGCTCGCCGATCCGTTGCGCGAGGCCGAAGGCCGCTGGTTCACCATCCACACGCTGAGCGTGGCGTTTCTCGTCAACACCAAATTGGTCAAGACCGTGCCGCAGAGCTGGGCCGATCTCCTGAAGCCGGAATACAAGAACGCCATTGTGTATCAAGACCCGCGCTCGACGGGGCAGGGCCAGGTGGTGGCCTTCGCCGCAGCCTTCGGCAATGGCGGCAGCATGGACAATGTGGCGCCGGGTATCGATTATCTCGGCAAGCTCACCAAGGCCGGCAACGTCCTGCGCACAGTTGGCACCACGCCTTACGCCCAGTTCCTGAAGGGTGAGATTCCGATCTGGATCGGCTACGAGAACGATGGTTTGAAGGCCAAGTTCACCGACGGTCTCGGCGATGGCGTGTCCGTCGTCATTCCGAAGGAAGCTTCAGCCGCCGCGCCATACGCGATCTCGCTGGTGAAGAACGGCCCGAACCCGAGCGCCGGCAAGCTCTGGCTCAACTTCATCATGAGCGATGAAGGTCAGAAGATCTTCGCCGAAGGTTATGTGCGTCCGGCCGTGCCCGGTGTCGCCCTGCCGCCGAGCGTTGCTGACAAGATGCCGGCCGCGCCGCAGGTGCAGGCGATGGATATCGCCAAGGCCACCGCGAAGAAGGCCGAGATCGATGCCGGTTGGGCCAAGGCCGTTCTCGGCCAGTAAGCCGAACTCACCAAAGCGATCTCCGCGATAGCGCGGGGATCGCGTTTCGTCATTACGGAATAAAGATCACGATGAGCGCGCGCGTTCCGACATCCATGCTCGCTGCCTTCGCCGTTCCCGGCAGCGTGGTGCTGGGACTGTTCTTCCTGATCCCGGTTTGTGCGGTGCTGGTCGGCGCCTTCGCGGATGGCGGCAGCGCCTTCGGCCGCCTGGCTGGTGATCCGGTGTTCTGGAACGGCCTGCGCGGCACAATGGTGCTGGGGACTGTCGCGCCGTTGTTCTCGCTCGTCGTCGGCTTCTGCGTGGCGCTTGCACTGGCGCGGTTCGCGCCGGGCCTGCGCACCGCAGCGCTGATTGCCATCTCGCTGCCGCTGACATTTTCGGGGCTGATCGTCGCCTACGGTTTTATCCTGCTGCTTGGCCGCGCCGGCTTCGTGACGCTGCTGCTCGCCAAACTGGGCTTCGATCCCGCTGTCATCGGTGGCTTCATCTTTTCACCGGTGGGACTGGGTCTGGCTTATTCCTATTACTTGGTGCCGCGCGTCGTGTTGATCGTGCTCCCGGCGATCAGTAACTTCGATCGCAACCAGATGCTGGCCTCGCGTTCGCTCGGTGCAGGGAGCTTCCGCACGCTGACTGAAGTGATGCTGCCGCAGATACTGCCGAGCCTGATCGCGGCCTATTGCCTGACGGCCGCAGTTGCCGTCGGCGCTTATGGTACGGCGCTGGCGCTGGCCGGCACGCAGGTGAACATTCTGCCGCTGGTGCTCTACAGCAAGATCTCGGAGACGGGCACCGATCTGCCGGCCGCGTCGGCTGCATCCATCGTTCTGGTCGCGATCTGCGCCGTCGTCGTGGCGATCGGCGAGGCGATGCGGCCGCAGCGCAAGTCGTAGCGAGACAGCCGGAAGCTCATTGCTTGCTGGCCATCCAGCGACCGGTGCAGCCATTCGACATTTGCATCGAGCCGCCACCACTGCGGCCGGACAGGCGGCCGGTCATGACCGCGCTCACACTGCCGCTGCTGCCGACCCCTTGCAATACGCCGCTTGGACTGATGTTACCGCCCCCGCCGACGCTCCCACCGGAGATCGTCAATGTGCTGCTGGCGGTTTTGCCCGCGCACACCGCCGACTGACCGGTGAAAGTGATCTGCCACATGCCGTCGAATCTGGTGGCGCTGCCGCCCTCACCAGCGCCGCGGCGGGCTGGAGCTGCACGCTGCTCGGATCGCTCGCGGCGGGCTGGCTTGGCGGCAGGCGGCTCGGAAGACGAGCCGGACAGCGTCTTGTTGTCATTGCCGAGGCTGCCGCCGGTTGCGCCCTGACTCCATGCGTCGCTGCCGCCGAGTGCGATGATGAGCAGACAGGGGAGGATGACGGATTTCATGATGATCTGCGGGATTGTCATGGGCGGTTACTGCTTGCTTGCGACCCAGCGGCCCGAGCATCCATCGGATCGCTGGAAAACTCCCGAACCGGTACGGCCGGAGAGGCGACCCTGGCTGGTGACGCGGATGCCGCTGTAGTTTCCGCTTCCGCGCACTGTCCCGTTGGCGCTGACCGGGGCGCTGCCGTCTTTGCCGATCATCCTTCCGTTGGCCACGACGAAGCTTTCCGTGAATGTGTCGGAACAGCCGGAGGTGCCTACGCTCGATATCGACCAGGCGCCGTCGAAATTTCCGCCGCCTCCCGCGCCCTCGCCACGGTTGCGCGGCGCGGTCTGACGGCGCGGCGCGCGGCGTTCGGAGCTTTCGCGTTGGGCAGGCGCCGCTGATCGGGATTCGGGGGAGGAGCCCGACAGCGTCTTGCTGTCATTGCCAAGGCTGCCACCGGTTGCGCCCTGTGCCAGAGCTGTGTCTCCCGAAAATATCAGAATGGCCAAACCAATCAGAAGTCCAGATCGAAAAATCATGTTCAATAACTTTCAAAAAAAGATCGAACTTACAATTTCGCGTCAGGCCCCATCGTGGCGTTGGCGCAGATGGCGCCGACAATCGGACATGATTTTCCTGTTTTGGTGCATTGATCGATGGCCGCATCGCGCGCCTGTGCAAGCGTGGGCCGCGCGACAAGCGACCAGTTGCCGCCGAGAGCTGCGAAGGCGCCGCAATTCGCTCCGTAAAACGACAGTTCGAGCGGGCAGGGAGCCGTGCCGCATTGGGCGCGTGCCTTGGTCACGGCTGACTTGCGGGACGGTTGATCCCACGACATGCCCCATTTCTTGTTCTTGATGTCATAGACGATCGAGCCCCATTGTTTCTGGTCGCTCGCGCTGCGCAAACGCTGCAGCAGGCCCTCGGTCGCCTCTCCCGTTGGCGGCATGCCGCCTTTGACCTGGAAATCGCGGATCGCAACCGCGATGCCATTCTTGCTGTTCAGCGGTTCGGGATCGAAATTCAGCTCATAAAGCCGGTCGCTGATTTCTGTAAGCTTGATTGGATCGGTGATCGGCAATTTGTCGAAATCGATCCGCGGCGCATCGGGCAGGCGGGCTTCCTGCACGGGCTTCTGCGGCACGACGAGCGGCACGGTGGCGGTTGGTGCCACGAAGTAGAATGTGCCATCGATCGGCGATGACGACACCCAAGGCTGTTGCGAGCCGCCGGTGGCGCGCTTCACGGCAAGGCCGACCTGATTGAAGGTCTGGAAAATATCAAGCCCAGCCTGACGCACGGTACTCGCCAATGCCTTGGTATAGGGGCTGTTACCATCGCTGCCGTCCTGCGCCACGCTGCCGGGCTGGGTCGCATAGGAGATCAGGGTGCCTTCCGGTGCGCGCATCTGGGCGAGGCCGCCATCGGAAGCCCGCAAGCCGCGCGCGCCGAACGGATTGTTCCGACAGGCATCGAGAATGACCATGTTGAGGCGCGTGCCGGAGCCCTGCATCTGCCGCAGCACCAGATTGATATCGACCATCTGGAAATCAACATCCGCCTCGCGGGTGGGATTGGCGTTCACCGGCACGAGGTAATTGGAGCCGCTGACCTGCACGCCGTGGCCCGCGTAATAGAACAGGGCGACGTCAGCGCCCTGAACCTGCCGGCCGAAATTCTGCACGGCGAGATCAAGTGCGCTTTTGTCCAGGTCCAATTGCGCAGTGCCGCCGATCAACGTGAAGCCGAGACCGCTCAGCGTCTCCGCCATCAGCTTCGCGTCGTTCTTCGGGTTATCGAGGCGGGTGATGTTCTGGTAGCCGGAGTTGCCGACCACAAGCGCAATGCGCTTCTCGGCCAATGCAGCGCTGACCGAGAGCAGCAAAGTCAGGGCTATCAGCGCGGCAATTCGCGCAAGCGACCTGACCGGTTGGACGAAATGGTCCATGAATCCCATCCTGCAATGGGACATATCCTAGCCCGGATCGCATGAAGCGCAATCCGGGCCAGAGCCTGAGTGCAGTCTAATTCAGTTGGTCAGCATGATCCGGCCGACGACCTTCCCGGCGCGCAGTTCATCGATCCACTTCTGGGCATCGTCCATCGGCTCCGCCTTCATCGGCGTCGGCTTGAGCTTGCCGGCGCGGGCCAGAGCCATCAGCTCTTTGGCTTCCTCGAGGGTGCCGACCATGAAGCCCTCGATGGTCATGCGCTTGTAGATCCATTGCACCATGGGTAGGCTGAACTCGCCGCCCATCAGGCCGGACACCACGATCTTGCCACCCCGCGCCACCGTGGCCACCGCAAAGTTCATGGACTTGTCATTACCAGCAAAGTCGACCACGCCATCGAAGCCGCCATCGTTCTCCTTGACCATGCGCCTGGCGACATCGGGCTCGGAAGGGTCATAGGCGAAGGCGGCGCCGTTCTTCAGCGCGGCTTCGCGTGCGGCGGGGTTGAGGTCGGCGACCGAAACCGGCTGCTTGAACATCGCCTGTGCCAGCGCGAGACCCGCCATGCCGACGCCGCCGAGACCGACCAGCAGTAGGTTGCGCTGCCGCGGGCGATCGACGAGACGCTTGAGCGCGCCGTAAGCGGTGATGCCCGAGCACATCAGAGTCGCCGCCATGTTGATCGGTAGCGGATCGTAATCGAGCAGATACTTCTCGTCCGGTACGAGGACATGCGTTGCGAAACCGCCGTCGAGCGACACGCCGAGGAAGCGGTTCTTGGCGCAGAGGTTCTCATCGCCTGCCAGGCAGTCGCGGCATTTGCCGCAGCCGATCCACGGGAAGACGGCTTTCTTTTTGCCGATCAGCGATTGATCGCCATCGGGACCGACCTCATCGACGATGCCGGCGATCTCGTGGCCGAGGGTGAAGGGAAGCGTCATGCCGCGCGTGGTGTCGAGCTTCTTGCCGCCGCCGAGATCCGCGTAGCCATCCTGGATGTGTAAATCCGAATGACAGAGTCCGCAGCACTCGATGCGGACCAGCACTTCCTTGCCCTGCGGCTTCGGCGTGTCGACGATGGTTTCGCAGAGCGGAGCGTCGAATTTCACCAGAGACTGGCGTTTCATAAGAGCCATTTTTGTTTTCCCTAGACTTCGTTGCATCCTAGCAATCACAGGATGGGGGCGAGTTCAAGGGTGCGAAAGAGCGCCAAGTCTGCACCTTCTTGCCGACGTCGCGGTCGTCTTGAGAGGATCATGTCGCGCGTATGCGGGCCCGTGCTGCGCGGCGAATGCTGAGCCTTCTAAGGCGCGACCATGCGGGGGAGATTTGTTCTGGCACGGGCTCGACCACCGCCTGCAGCAGCCGCGCATAGTCGAGGATCAGGCCGGGCGTCCATGCCATTGCTTCGGCGCGGCGTCGCAACACGCTTGCAACCCACAATTCGGGCGTGGCCACGGCCTGGAAAAATGCACGCCAAGGCCGATCGGTGCGTCCAAGCACACCCTCGAGGCCTGCGTCGAGCGCGTGTGCCACGGCGGTCGAGCAGTTGCGGCTGGTGAGGTTGTAGGTCGTATCAACGCGGTAGGTGCGCCAGAAGTGGCGGACGCGGACGCGGTCGATGCGCGTGAAACGGACATGTTCAGTGGCCTTGCACCATCCTTGTGCTTCCTCGGCATAGCTCGGCTGGAAACGGCCGGGCAGGTCGTTCTCGACGCCCGCGCGCAGCACGCGGCCGAACTCATCCGGTGCGCGATCGATTTCGACGGCGGGATAATGGCTGACATAGACATTGGGCGTGAGCTCAAGTGCTGCATGTCCGGTGGAGACGATACCATTGGCGTCGACAGCCGCAATATAGCGGTCCACCAGCGGTCGGCGCCGCGCCCTGCGGCCGGGCCCTGTGGGTGTCCAGACATGCACGACGAGATCGTCCTTGCCGGCATCATCCGGCGTGGCGGGCACCCACAATGCGGTCGGAAACGCGCCGCCCACCAGCATCGAGATGGGGGCATCCGGTGGCAATCGCCGCAAGCGATTAGCCAGCAACATCGTGCTCAGTCCCGATACGATCAGCAACGCGCCGATGTTGAAGCCGATCGTGCCCTCGTACCAGGTCGGCCATGGTTCCAGCGTGGTGGCGGCCAGCATCAGTTCGATCACGCCAGCACCGATTGCCATCCGCCAGCTCTCGAAGCGCACCACCCAGGCACTGACGATGCGCGCGCTGCCGTCGAGCAGCAGCACGCCGCCCAGCAGCATCGCGATCAACAGGTTGGAATGACGCGGCTGCGCGATGATAATAACGGCCGGTACGATCAGGATAACGGCCTTGGCGAATTGATAGGGCCGGCGCGTGACGGCAAGCAGGGCAGCCAACAGGCTGACAATGCCTTCTAGCAGCAGCAGGTAGCCGAAATAGTGCGGTCGCACGATCGTGCTGCCATCGAACGCGTCGATCACGATAGCGAGGCCCAAGGCGGCCCACAGCACGCCGATCGCAAACAGCAACCGCCAGCGCCGTTGCACCACTTCCGCGCCCAGCAGGAGGAGCAGCAGTCGTATCATCGGTTGCCCATGATCCCAGTTTCCAGGGCCAGATATAGCCAGCGGATGATTAATGTTTTTATGCGAGGAGCTCTGCGTTCATCGTGGGGTCACGCATGCAGTCTTCAGCCGGTTCCATACCCGGTTCCACGCTCTGGTCACGCGCAGCGGTCATCGGAGCGGCGATGATCTTCGGCCTGACCTACAGCCTCAGCGCCGCATTGATCGCGCTCGATCTGGCCGAACGCGGTTCATCAGACACGTTCATCGGCGTAAATGCCGCCATGCATGCGGTTGGCGTGCTGGCCATGGCATTTTTGCTGCCAAGGTTCGCCGCCCGCGCCGGCATGCGGCGCATGGTGATCGGCGCGCTGGCCGTTGCTGCCGCGGTACTTGTGCTGTTTCCGGCGGTGCCGTCGATCTGGCTGTGGTTTCCGCTGCGCATCGTGCTTGGCGCCGCGTCCGAAACGCTGTTCGTGATGTCGGAAACCTGGCTGAACAGCCTGAGCACCGACGCGACACGGGCCCGCGCCATGGCGGCCTATACTGCCGCGCTCTCGGTAGGCTTCGCGCTCGGTCCGTTTACGCTGTCCCTTGTGGGGACGCAGGGCGGGACCGCTTATTGGATCGGTGCGGGCTTCTCCATCCTTGCCTTGATGTGTCTGGCGATGCCCGGGATTGCGCAGCCGGTGTTCGATGAACCCGTGGATGCCAATCCGCTGCGCTTCATCATGCTGGCGCCGATCGCGATGGCGGCAACGGTGCTGCATGCAACGGTGGAAAGCGCTGGGCTGTCGTTCCTCGCGCTTTATGCCGTGAAGCTCGGCTGGCTCGAGACAGAAGCGACGCAATTGATGTCGTGCATGATGATAGGCGCCATTGTGCTGCAGCTCCCGATTGGCTGGCTTGGCGACAAGCTCGACCGACGTCGCATGATCATCGCTTTGGCGGGGCTGGCGGTGATCGGTGCGCTCGTGTGGCCATGGGCGCTGTTGTCGCCGTGGACCACCTATCCCTTGCTGTTCGTGTGGGGCGGTGTGTTCGTCGGCATCTATACGATCATGCTGACCATTGTCGGCAGCCGCTTTCGCGGCAGCCAGCTGGTCGGCATCTATGCTGCAATGGGACTGATGTGGGGCGCAGGCGCGCTGATCGGCCCGGTCTTCGCCGGCGCTGCGATGCAGGGACTGACGCATGGGCTGCCGATGTTCGTGGCACTCGCCTGCACATGTTTCATGTGGGCCGCGATCAGGAGCCCAGCGCAGGAGATCAAGGCGTCGGCGTAACGCTCTTGGTTTTTCGGATCTCGGATAATTCGCGTGCCATTGCGACAAAACCTGACACCGGAACCGTCTCGGCACGCCGGGTAACGTCGACATCGGCAGCTGCGGCGAGCCGCTCCGGATCGACGCCGAGGGATTTCAGGCTCTGCCGCAGCATCTTGCGGCGCTGATTGAATGCCGCAGCCGCCACCTGTTCCAGCAGGCGTCGTTCGCAGGCCTCTGGCTCCGCGCGGGGAACGAGGCGCACAACCGATGACGTCACCTTCGGGGGCGGCGTGAAGGCGGCCGGCGAGATGTCGAACAGGATTTTGGTGTCGGCGCGCCAGTTCGACAGCACGCCGAGCCGGCCATAGGCCTCGTCATCTTCGACGGCGACGATGCGTTCGGCGACCTCGCGCTGGAACATCAGCACCATCATGTCGTACCAGGGTGGCCAAGGCTCGGTGCACAGCCAGTCGATCAGAAGCTGGGTGCCGATATTATAGGGCAGGTTGGCGACGATCTTGGCACGCTCGCCTGATAGCATCGGGCGCGGATCGAAGGTCTGGGCGTCGCCGATGACGATCTCGAGCCGACCAGGATAGTGCGCGGCGATTTCCTTGAGCGGGCCGAGCGCGCGCTCGTCACGCTCGACGGCGATGACGCGCCTGGCGCCCGTCGCCAGTAATGCACGGGTGAGGCCGCCGGGGCCGGGGCCGATTTCGATGACCGTGCAATCTTCCAGCGGGCCGGCGGAACGGGCGATGCGTGCGGTGAGATTGAGGTCGAGCAGAAAATTCTGGCCGAGCGATTTGCGCGCCTGCAGATCGAAACGTTTGATGACGTCACGCAGCGGCGGCAGATCGTCGATCCCGCTCATGTGGATTGTGTCGCAGCCATGCGGGCCGCGAGTTTCAGCGCCGCAATCAGGCTCGATGGATTGGCCTTGCCGGTGCCGGCGATGTCGAAGGCGGTGCCATGATCGGGTGAGGTGCGGATGAAGGGTAGGCCGAGCGTGACGTTGACGCCCTCATCGAAGGCGATGGTCTTGATCGGGATCAGCGCCTGATCGTGATACATGCAGATCGCACAGTCATAGGTCGCGCGGGCCGCGGGATGGAACATGGTGTCGGAGGGCAAAGGCCCGCGTGCGTCGATGCCTTCGTTCTGCAACACGGTGACCGCGTGCATGATGAAGGCCTGCTCCTCGTCGCCCATCGAACCATCTTCGCCGGCATGCGGATTGAGGCCAGCAATGGCCAGTCGCGGCCGCTTGATGCCGAAACGGGTCTTCATGTCGTTGACCACGATGCGTGCGGTGGCAGTGATCAGCGGGCCGCTCAGTTGGGCAATAGCATCGCGCAGCGAGACATGGATCGTGACGGGCACCACGGCCAGTTCGGGCGACCACAACAGCATCACCGGCAGCGGGACCTTTCCGTCGCGGGCGGCAAGCTCGGCGAGAAATTCGGTGTGACCGGGGTGGGTGAAACCTGCGCGATAGAGCACACTCTTGGCGATCGGGTTGGTCACGACGGCGCCGGCATGGCCGGCTTCCACGTCCGCGACCGCCTGACGGATCGAGGCGATGGCTGCAGGCGCGCTGGAAGCATCAGGACGACGGGGAGGCGCGGTGACCGTCTGCCCGATCGACACCACTGGTAACGCGTCAGCAAACGTCTCAGCAGCACCGGCGGGCGTTGCATCGGCCAGCCTGACGTCGAGGCCAAGCGTCTTGGCACGTTCCGCCATGAAGTCACGGTCACCAAGCAGATAGAACGGGGGCAGGTCGAGTTCGTGTCGACGCAGCCAGGCAGCTATCGCAATGTCCGGACCGATGCCGGCCGGTTCGCCCAATGTCAGCGCAAGAGGTTTGGTCATGGTGCCGCCCTAAGCCAGTCGCGGCCTAAGCCGGATCGGAAATTACCGATATTCGATCATCGCCGCTTTGCGCACTTCCTGTAGGTAGGATTTCGACTTCGCTTCGAATTTGTCGGCAAACATCTTGTCGCGGACTTCTCGCTTCTTCGGCGTATCGACCTTGGTCGGCTTGCGCGCGCATAGAGCGACCATTTCGACACCCTGGCGGGTCACTTCCGGCGGCGTGAGACGGCCGATCGGGGTCTTGTCGAGCAGTTCTCGCAGCGACGGAGGCAGATCGGCAGAGGTCTTGACGACCGTATCGCGGATGGTCGCATTCTGCATCGACTTGAAGGTACGGTTGGCGTCTTCACAGCTCTGGATACGCTCGCGCAGCCCTTCGGCTTCCTTGTGCCGCGCTTCCATCATGCCGGACGCCGCACCGCGGGGGACGACCAGCACGACAGGTCGCATCTGATATTCGAATGCTTCGGTCATGGCATCGCCGCCAGCGCTCTGGACGGCTGCATCGACTTCCTTTTCGCCGACCTGCAGGCTCTGCTTGAAGCGCCCGCGGACGATCGCGTTCCAGACCATGTCGGCCTTCAAACGGCTTTTCAGCGTGTCGGGGCGGATGCCTTTGGACGCCAGTGACTGCACCAGCTGATCCGGCGTGAGGCGCATGCGCGAGCTCATGTTCTGAAATGCACCATCGACTTCCGAAGCACCGGGATCGACGCTGTATTTCTTGCCTTCCTTGATCTTCACCTTTTCGCTGATCAACTCCTCGATCACGTCCTGGCGGCTGTTCGTCTTCGCGCCGGACAGTGCATTCAACTTGGTGCGCTGTTCGATATCGAAATTGGTGATGGGCTCGCCGTTCACCATGACAGCGACGGACTGCGCCCGAGCCGGTGATCCCGCACAAATGAGAAGGGTAACTGCCGTCGCCAAAGTGGCTTGCAGAACGCGTCCGGAAATCATCGTACCCATCATTGTCAAAACCGCGGTGTCAAAGCTCTCTTGAAAGCAGAATTCGCATACATCGCGACGGAAAACGGAGATTTCACGGCACAAACGACCGATACTAGTAAGTGCCGCCGGTTCCGCTCGCAGACGTGGTATTGCCAATTGTCCGCAAGCCAAGCTGGAACATGAATGTATGGCTCAGAACGGGCGGCGTGCTCAGATTACTCACGTAGTTGTAGGACGTGACATAATTGACGCCGAGCACGAAACAATCGTCCACATAGCCGGCACCGACCGTGTACTGGTTGATCTTGTTGGCCTCGAGATCCCAGCGCGCGCCACCGGTCACCACCCAGTTCGATGCCAGTTTGATCGAACCGGTGCCAAGGAGGCCTTCGCGGCGGGTGAGGTAGCCCAATTCTGCCTGCGGTGCGTAGTTGCCATACATCAGGCTGACCGACCAGCGGTCGAAGCTCGCGCGACCCTCCGCTTCAAAGCGCGAGATGTTGCCGGTCGCTTCGTCGATACGAGCACGAGTACTGACCGTATAAGTGCGGTTCGGCGAATAGGCGAGGCTGGCGACGTAGTCTGACCGCGAGGTGGCCAATCCTGAGTTGACGCCGGTGTTGGTCGTATCGGCGACTGCGAACGAGTTCAGGCCGAAAAGTTGATAGGACTGACCGAACAGGACTTTGACGGAACCGCCACGATCGAACTGCGTGGTGGCCTGCACGCCTACGTTGGCGCGGCCGCCGCCTTCGACACGGTCGTAACCCGAGAACTTGTTGACGCTGAAGAGATTGCTCGCGTCGAAGCTCATGCTCTGCGCGTCTTCGTTCGGCAACTTACCGGCGTAGGTTTCGTTCGGACGAATGATCACCTGAGCGATGGGTTCGAGTGTCGTGGTGCCCCACGGTTGAACGTTGATGAACGGATAGCGATATTCGAGGCCTACGGTCGGCATCACCCGCAGCGCGGTCGTGTCGCCGGTCGGCAGGAAGTTGGACACGCCGGGCTGGTTCGAGATCGAGGCATCGATCGCATCGACGCGCAGGATCGCGAACGGCGTGAAGATCTGGCCGAACGAGTCCGTATAGGAGCGGCGCCACTGAGCTTCACCAGTCACGCGGGTATAGGTGCCAGGAATGCCGTTCATCAGGCAATTGGTTGGCGTTCTCGCGAGCGGATCTGCGGAAGTCAGATTGCACAATCCGTTAGTATTGGCGAGAGACGTGATCGGCGTGAATGAGGCCTGATCACGGCTCAGGCTGGTCATGTTGAACTTGTAACTGAACTCGCCGCCCAGAATGTTCTGGTTGAGCACATTGTTGTAATCGATCACCGGGTGAATGACCGGGACCTGGCTCTGATTACCGGAGAAGCTCAGGTAGTAGATCGTGCGTGCATCGAAGAAGCTACGCTTGCCGACGCCCGTCAGATAGAGTTGCGAAACGGCTTCCGTCTGCAGATTCAAAAACGAGGCATAGGGATCCCGGTACATCGACAGCCGGTAGTCCTGCAGGAAGTTGTAATCGCTGAGTGCGACCGCGTCCCAGCCCCAGACCCATTTGTCGTTCAGCGCGAACTGGCCTTTGGACTCGACTCCGCCGCGCCAGTCTTTGTCGCCGACCGTGTTGGCGAAGGCGCTGCGATCCTGCTGATTGATGCCATAGGCACGGATCTGGTAGGCGCCATCCATCAGGCGCTGCCGGAACTCGCCTTGCATCAACAGGCCCTGCTTGCTGGTGTAGCGTGGCGAGATGGTTGCATCGTAATCAGGCGCGATTGCCCAATAGAACGGGGTTTCAACGCCGAAGCCTGTATTGGTGTTCTGCGTGAAGCCCGGCATCAGGAAGCCGGTCTTGCGCTTCACCGTCGGATCGGGCGTCGAAAAATACGGGATATAGGCGAGGGGCACGCCGAAGAACTCGATCCGGGCGTCTTCGAAATACATCATCTTTTCGGTCTGGTCGTGGATGACACGGGCACCCTTGACCTGCCACAGCGGCGGCTTCTTCGGATCTTCCTTACAGGCGGCGCAGGCCGTGTAGACACCGTTCTGGAACACGGTGTAGTTGCCGGCGGTGCGCTCGGCGCGTGTCGCGGCCATGCGCGTCGCATCGGCCGTATCGACGCGCAGCGAATCCACGAAACCGTCGCGGTAGTCGTCGCTGAGATCGAGCAGGTTAGCATAGGTGATCTTGCCGTCGGCGTCCGTCATGCGGACATTGCCTTCGGCGTGCAGGCGCTTGGTCTTCTGGTCGTAGATGACCTTGTCGGCTTCGACGGACGTACCGTTGTAATACATCTGCACGCTGCCGACTGCGGCGACGCGCGAGTTGTTATAGTCGTAATTGACCTCGGTCGCCTGGACCAGCATCTGCCCGGTCTGGGCGGCAGGCGGCGGCTTCGGCCGGGTGGCGGGGCGATTGTAAGTGAAACTCTGGGCAGCCGCCGGGGTCGTCGCCGCGACGCCAAATGCAGCCGCCAGACCCAAAACGGTTGCGAGCACCGGGGCCAGTACGCCAGACGTGCAAAAACGGTCACCGCGCACGGTCATGCGCAGCTTCCAATCAAATGCCTGCTCACGGAGGGCGGCAAACGCAGCCACTATCCGTCCTCCTGGTACAACAAGGCCAAAAAGCCGGTGAGGCCGCCCACACACACAGGCAGCCACGCCGCAGCAATCGGATGCATCAACTCAGCCTTGCTCAAATCTTCCGTAACTTTCGACAGGACGTAGAGCAGAAAGCCTGCGCCCACGCCACTCAAAACCATCTTCTGGACACCGCCCATCCGAAAGAACCTCAGGCTCACGGAAGCAGCCAGCATCACCATCGCAACCAGCAAAAACGGCTGTGCGATAAGCTTATGATACTGCAAGCGATACCCCGCCGTCGCGAAACCCGAACTCTCTGAGGATTTGATATACGAAGGAAGTTGCCAAAATGACACTGTTTCGGGGGTCGAAAAACTGTTTCTGACCTGCAGCGGGGTCAGGGTCGTGGCCAGGTACATGCTGTCCTGCTCAACCACGGGCGAATCGAGGGTGTAGCGTCGCACCCCTTTGAACAACCAGCGGCCGGGCTCCAGCGATGCCTCGCGAGCTTCGATCCGTTCCTTGAACTGGGATTCGGTGTCGAACCGGAACACGGTCAGGCCGGTCAGGCGGACGCCCTGCTGCTCGCTGCGGGCGGCATTGATGATCGATTGGCCCTCGCGGTTGACCTGGTTGATCCAGAAGCCGGAGGCGTCCTGGACGCCGCCGCCGGGCGCATCGCCGAACATCTGGGCCTCCATTCGCTTCGATTCCTCGCGCAGGTTGGCCGACAGGGGATTGTAGCCCACGGTCGCCAGCACGCCCAGGACGAGAGCGCTGGCCAGCGCAGGGGAAATAAACTGCCAGGCCGAAACGCCGGCGGCGCGGGCGACCACCAGTTCGAGCCGCCGCGATAGCGCGAGATAACAGGTCATGGCGCCGATCAGGATGCAAAACGGCATCATCTTCTCGAGCAACTGGGGCACCCGGTACAGCGACGTCTGCGCCACCATCAGAGCGGAGGCCGAGGCCAGCCCGGAGGTGCGCCTGACCATCTCAATGTAGTCGACCAGCACCAGCAGCATGAAGATACTGATGAACACGCCCAAGGCCGCCACCAGGAAGCGACCGGCGAAATACCTGCCAATGGTGTTGGTGATCATGCTCATGCGGCGGCCGGCCGTCGGAAGAGGCGCAACAACCGCTCGTTGGATCTGTTGATTGCTTCCACCAGCTTGGCCGGCGGCTCCACCACAATCCCGGCTGAGATGATCCAGAAGCTGACGCCGATCGCTGTCGCCAGCAGGGCATATTGAAGCGGTGCGGCGAAGTCCGATTTCGCTGCCACGACCGAGCAGGCAAAGCCCGCCATGCGTAGGCCGAACACCGCGGCAATTGCGCTGCCCATCGAGAAGTTGCGGCTCTGCCGCGTCGTCCGTGGCGAGCCCAGGAATGCAAAGGTCAAGGCGGCAAAGGCAAGCGGATAGATCGGCGCCATCAAGCGGTCGTGCATCTCGGCGCTGAACTGCCGCGGCACCTGCTTGTAAAGCGGGTCATCCACTGGCGGCACCATCAATTCCCAGAGATATCGTTCACGAATTCCGTAGGTGACGTCCTGGCTGCGATTGGAGAACTTCGACATATCGAAAGCGTAGCGGCCGAACGCCACCATGGCGGGGTCAGTCTTGCCCGTCTCGAAACGCTGCAGATTGCCATCTTCCAGAATCAGGAACGAACCATCCTTGTTCTTCAGCACCGTGCCGTGGTCGGCAATGATGGTGACGCGCTCTTTGGGATCGCGACGATCATCAACAAAAATCCCAACCAGTAATCCGCCGGGCTGACGCTCCCGGACGCGGATAGTCAGGTTCTGATCGAGCTGAGCGAAGCGGCCAGGCTGCAGGATATTCGCCAGAACGTCGGCCGTGATCTCGGCGTCCCAGCGCTTCAGCCGGCGCATACCATCCGGTGCCAGATATGAGCCAATGAAAGCCACGAGCAACGATACGACCATTGTCGCGAACAGGAAGGGACGAAACAGCCGTCGCGGCGACAGGCCGGCGGCATTCATCACGATGATTTCGGAGTCGGTCGCGAGCTTGGTCAGGGTGTGGGACACCGCGATCATCAGGGCGATTGGAGCAATAATCAGAACGAGAACGGGAATCGCCAGGCTGGTGACGCCGAGGAAGGTCAGAATGGTCTGACCCTGGCTCGTCATCAGGTCGATTCCGCGCAACGCTTGCGTGATCCAGATCACGCCCGTCAGGCTGACCAGAACCACCGCAAACGACGCCAGCGTCGTGCGGAAAATATACTTGTCGATAGACCCCATCGGTCCGATCAATCCCCATTCCGGCCGTTAAAGCCGCCCGCATGCCCAATCCCGCAAGGGGACCCCCGAGGACATGCCGCGATCTTCACAAGCCCATCATCTCACTTAGCATCCCTTTGATTGGTCAACAAAATGGCCGGGGGATGGCTCGCTCAAGATATGGTTAATTATGTGCCCGATGTGGCCCTCGGGCCACTGAAATGCTCCGCAACTCACGTGGCGACGAGGCGTCGGATCCGTCGGTGGGGGCCCATTCGTTGGCAAGACCGTCACCTAAGGTCAGAGTCGACACATTCGGACACAGGCAATGCCCGAATCGTGGGTTACGGGCGGTTTGGTTTCCCTCGGGGGAAACACAAGAAACTATCGATCCTTGGCGGTTTCGGTCAGAACCTGTCTTGACGGTTCACGCTGCGACGACAACAAAACACTTGAACCCCGCCGCACTGACCGGATTCCGCGCCGACCCCTGCGACAGCCCTGATCTTCTGGAGGAATTTGCCATGTCCGACGCCGTCAAGGTCGGCTTCGTCCCGTTTGCCACTGCTGTGCGCGGTGCTCTCGTGGTGTTCTGCGACGAAACGCTGAAATTCGGTCCTGCCGCGACCAAGGCTCTCGGGGACGCCGCAGCAACTGTGAAGCGCGCGGCTACAACCAGCAAGTTCAAGGGCAAGAGTGCATCGACGCTCGACATCCTGGCCCCGGACGGCATCAAGGCGTCGCGTCTCATCGTGATCGGCACCGGCAAGCCGGCCGATCTGAAGGAGACCGATCTGCTGAAATTTGGCGGCGTGCTCGCCGGCAAGGTCGGCGGCGGCAGTGATGCAGTGACCGTGATCGCCGAACTCGCTTCGGGGGCCATGACGCCGGAGCAGGCGGCATCGGTCGCCTCGGGCGCGTTGCTGCGCGCTTACAAATTCGATCGTTACAAAACTAAGAAGAAGGATGCCGACGAGACGCCCGGCAGCGTCGCGGTTTCGCTGGCCGTGAGCGACGTCGCTGCAGCGAAGAAGGCCTTTGCGCCGGGCAATCATATCGTCAACGGCGTCGTGCTGGCCCGCGAACTCGTGAATGAGCCGCCGAACGTGCTGTTTCCCGCCGAATTCGCGCGCCGCGCAGGTGAGTTAAAGAAGCTCGGCGTCACGGTCGAAGTCCTCGACGTCAAGGCGATGACCAAGCTTGGCATGGGCGCGCTGCTCGGCGTGTCCCAGGGATCTGTGCGTCCCGGCCGTATGGTGGTGATGCGCTGGAACGGTGGCAAAAAGGGCGAGCAGCCCGTGGCCTTCATCGGCAAGGGCGTGACCTTCGATACCGGCGGCATCTCCATCAAGCCGGCCGGCAGCATGGAAGATATGAAGGGCGATATGGGCGGCGCAGCCTGCGTCGTTGGCCTGATGCATGCGCTCGCGGGCCGCAAGGCCAAGGTCAATGTGGTCGGCGCCATCGGCATCGTCGAAAACATGCCGGATGGCAACGCGCAGCGTCCGGGCGACATCGTGACGTCGATGTCCGGTCAAACCATCGAAATCATCAACACCGACGCTGAAGGCCGCCTCGTACTGGCCGATGTGCTCTGGTATGTGGCGAAGAAGTTCAAGCCAAAATTCATGGTCGATCTGGCGACGCTTACCGGTGCGATCATGGTCGCACTCGGTACCGAATATGCTGGCATGTTCTCCAACAATGATGAACTCGCAGAGCGTCTGTCCACCGTGGGACAGACCACCGGCGAACGTGTCTGGCGGATGCCGCTCGGTCCGGAATACGACAAGCAGATCGACTCGCAATTCGCCGACATGAAGAACACCGGTACCCGCAATGGCGGCTCGATCACTGCGGCGCAGTTCCTGCAGCGTTTCGTCGACGATACGCCGTGGGCGCATCTCGATATCGCCGGCACCGCCATGGGCGCGCCGAAGACAGAGATCAATCAGAGCTGGGGCTCGGGTTACGGCGTGCGGCTGCTGGATCGGCTTGTGGCCGACTATTACGAGGCGAAGAAGTAGTCCGACACGATGACCGAGGTCCTGTTCTATCACCTGCAGAACATGACGCTGGAGAGCGTGCTGCCGCCGCTGCTCGAGAAGTCACTCGAGCGCGGCTGGCGTGTCGTCGTGCAATCCACGTCAGAAGAACGCGCCGATGCGCTCGATGCGCATTTGTGGACCTATCGTGACGATTCATTTCTGCCGCACGCCACCTGGCGTGTGGCGGACGCTGCGGATCAGCCGATCATTCTCGCGATCGAAGAGGGGAATCCCAATCGTGCCCAGGTCCGGTTCCTTGTGGACAGCGCAGCAGTGCCGGCGGATGCCGACGGCTATGAGCGCATGGTGCTGGTATTTAACGGTGACGATTCCGATGCGCTCGCTGCAGCGCGAGCAGCCTGGACTGATTGTAAGGCGAGGGGCTTTACGGCCACTTACTGGCAGACCGATGAACGTGGCCGGTGGCAGCGCAAGAATTAGCTGCCGATTGGCGATCTGCTGCAATTAATGATAATTGTAGATTTCCTCACCGGTATCTGCCGCTGTGTCATGGTGGTGCCGCAAATGAATGATGTTACAGGCGCTTATCGCCTGTCTTGGGGTTGCGTAATCGTGCGACAAGAAAAGCTTCATCGAAACGGTCTGCTCGTGCTGCTGCTTGCTGCGCCATTGCTTGCCGGCTGCGCCGGCGTGGGCGGTGACGCATTCTCCACGGACCTGCTGTCCAAGGATGCCGACTGGTTCTCCAAGCCAGGTCGCGTGTTCATCAAGAATGTTTCGATTGAGACGCCGCCGCTGTCGCCTGAGCAGGCCGTCAGTCCGCAGGATCTCATCAGCGCGGACGGTGCGTGCCCGGGCATGGCGCCGCGTGATGCCAACGCGCTTGCCGATGGTACCGCAGGTGCGCCGGTTCAAACTGGCGTCGTGGCGCTCGGCCATACCGAATGCGACGTGGCGCGTGGTGCAGGCGCACCCGACAATGTCAGTCTATCGACCAGCCCGCGCGGCGATCGCGTTGCCGTGCTGACCTATCTGCGCGGTCCGCGCGCTGGCATCTATACGTTTACCGCCGGTCGTTTGACCGTGGTCGAACGCGGTCCGGAAGTTGAGCAGCCGAAGACCGCGCGTCCGAAGGCGAAGAAGCGCGCCGCGACCTGATCTTTTCGTGAATATTTAGAAGTAAGCGACGGCTGCGTGATCAGCCGTTCGCTTCTTCATGCAGAGAACTCGCGCTAAGCCATTGCTCTTCAGCGCGTTGCAATGCGTCCGCCGCAGCGGCGCGCGCTTTGGTGAGTTGCGTGGCCTGCTTCGGATCTTTCTTGAACAGGTCAGGCAATGCGAGCGCAGTATCGATCTTGGCGATGATGGCGGTGATCCGCTCCATCTCGGATTCTGCTTCGGCGACCTGCTGCTTGAGCGGGACCTTCTTTTCTTTAGGCTTCGCCAGTTTTTCGCGGTCCGTGTTTGCGCGGTCGCGTGTCGGCGTGCGTATGCCGCGGGCTTGCATGACGACTTTGCGATAGTCGTCGAGATCGCCGTCGAAATTGGTGACGGTGCGGTCAGCCACGACCCAGAGCTGGTCTGCGCAGGCCTCGATCAGATAGCGATCATGGGAGACCATGATCACGGCGCCGGGGAATTCGTTGATCGCCTCGGCCAGCGCTGCGCGGCTGTCGATATCGAGATGGTTGGTCGGTTCGTCCAGAATGATCATGTTCGGACCGTAGAAAGTCGCGAGCCCCAGCAGTAGCCGCGCCTTTTCGCCGCCGGACAGGCTTTTTACGATCGTATCCGCGGCCTTGCCGGAAAAGCCGATATTGCCGGCACGCGCGCGGATTTTCGATTCCGGCATGTCGGGCATCAGCTTGCGCACGTGATCATAGACGGAGTTGTCCATCACCAGCTCGTCGAGCTGATGCTGGGCGAAGTAAGCAATCGACAGTTTGTCGGCGCGCGTGATCGATCCTGAAAATGGCTTCAGCTTGTTTGCCAGCAGCTTGACCAGCGTCGACTTACCGTTGCCGTTGGAGCCGAGCAGGGCAATGCGATCCTCGGTATCGATGCGGAGTGTCACCTGATTGAGTACCGGCTTGCCGGGCTCATAGCCGACCGACACATTGTCGACCGCGAGAATCGGCGGCGACAGGATCTTTTCGGGCGCAGGGAAGACGATCTCGCGCACGTCTTGCGTTACCAGCGCCGAGATTGGCTTCATGCGCTCAAGCATCTTTACGCGCGATTGTGCCTGACGTGCCTTGGAGGCCTTGGCCTTGAAGCGATCGACGAAGTCCTGCAGCCGCTTGCGCTCGGCTTCCTGACGCTTGACGTTCTTGGCGTCGAGCGCCTCTTTGTTGGCGCGGAACTCTTCGTAATTTGAGTAAGTCCCGCGATAATGCACGAGCTTGCCACGGTCGAGATGCAGGATCTCATTCACCGACGTATCGAGCAGGTCGCGGTCATGGCTGATGACGATGACCGTGCGCGGATAATTAGCGAGATGGTCCTCGAGCCACAGCGTGCCTTCGAGATCGAGATAGTTGGTCGGTTCGTCCAGCAACAACAGATCCGGCGCCGAGAACAGCGTCGCTGCAAGTGCCACGCGCATGCGCCAGCCACCGGAGAATTCAGAACAGGAGCGCAACTGGGCTTCCGCCGAAAAGCCAAGGCCGCTCAGGATCGCTGCGGCGCGAGCGGGCGCGGAATGCGCATCGATATCCACAAGGCGGGTCTGGATGTCGGAAATGCGCTCCGGATCGGAGGCGGTCTCGGCTTCCTTCAGCAGTGCGTCGCGCTCAAGATCGGCTTTCAAGACGACGGAGATCAGGCTTTCGGGGCCGTCCGGCGCCTCCTGGGCGAGGCTGCCGATACGCCAGCGGGGCGGAATCGAAATACTTCCGGTTTCGGTGGCCAGATCGCCGCGAATGGCGTGAAAAAGTGTCGATTTACCGACGCCGTTGCGGCCCACGAAACCCACGCGAGCTCCCGGCGCAATCTGTACCGTGCTCTCGTCAATGAGCAGGCGTCCGGCGATCCGGATCGAAATGTCTGTGATGGAAAGCATGCGGGGTTGTCACCGCTGCGACGCACAAAGGCAACCCCGATTTGCTCGCTGCTGGTGCGCGGAAGGTCAATTATGCCGTCAGCGGCTACCGGTGTTCTCATCCTGCTGCCGCATCTGGTCGATCAGCATCTGCAGATGGGAGGGCAGGGCGTTGTCCGGGCCGACATCCCGGCGCAGCCGTTCGCCGATGGCATTACAGATCGCCGCGCTGGTGGTGCGGTCAATGTGTTCTTCGCCATCATTGATGAACTGGTTCTGCATTGTCTTCCCGGCGCTCGTGGCAGTTGAATGACACTAAGGCAAGTCGTGCGGGCCGAAATTGTTTCAAGATTTATGGATTTGAGGCTGTTTGAGTCAAAATTCGATGAATCGTCGATGGATCTGCCAAGAAAAAGCCCGGCCGAGGGAACGGCCGGGCGGTATTTCTCTGCTCGTGGAGCGTCAGTAGCAGCGATTGACCAGTCGCCAACGCGGTCCCCACGGGGTCGGAACGACCCGGCGGACGAGACATCCGCCGCCGCCATAGCCGTAAACCGGCCCGCCGACGAAGCGTGGTCCGCCCCAGCCGCGATGCCAGCCGCCGCCATGCCAGCCACCGCCGTGCCATCCGCCGTGGCCGCCCCAGGCAGAAGCCGAGGTCGGAGCCAGCGCCGCGGCGCCCAATGAGGCCGCTGCAACCAAAGTGAGTGCGATCTTGCGGAACATTCTCATCTCCTCTGGTACGGCGCGTGTTGCGCCTGCCGTGAACATGGCACCGGGGGCAAATGCCGTTGGCCGGGGTCATTGCAGGCAGTGTAGGAGGAGGAAGCTGAACCGGATCGCGCCAATCCTGTCAGGAATGGTTCATGTGGATGACATCTAGGTAATTTCGAGCGCCGGATCTGCCAAAATGGGGCCTGCGACATTTGGACGGATCGCTTGCCGTTCCCGGATAGCGTCGATATAAGCCGCCATCTTCCAGCGACTGTTATTCAAGGATAAATCATGGCTATCGAGCGTACCTTTTCGATTCTGAAGCCCGACGCGACCGAGCGCAATCTGACCGGTGCGATCAACGCGCTGATCGAAAAGGCCGGCCTGCGGATCGTCGCGCAGAAGCGCATCCGCATGACCCGCGAACAGGCCGGCACTTTCTACGCCGTTCACAAGGAACGCCCCTTCTTCGGCGAACTGGTGGACTTCATGACCTCGGGTCCGGTTGTCGTGCAGGTGCTGGAAGGCGAGAACGCCGTCCTCAAGCATCGCGATGTGATGGGCGCAACCGATCCGTCGAAGGCTGCTGATGGCACCATCCGCAAGCTTCACGCCAAGTCGATCGGCGAGAACTCGGTTCATGGTTCGGACGCTCCGGAAACTGCGGCGATCGAGATCGCACAGTTCTTCTCGGGCAACGAGATCGTCGGCTAAACTTCCAGCCGAATTGACGACCGGTCGGCGCGCGGGGGCGCGCCGACCTTTCCAATCAAAACGAACAAACAAAGGGGCGCGCTGTGGACTGGTTGCTGCATATTCTCGATCCGGCGACGATCAAGTCGGTTTTCGTTCAGTTTCAGGTCGAAATGCAGCAGCCCGCATTCTGGGTAGCCGTCGGCAAGATCATCTGGATCAACGTTCTGCTGTCCGGCGACAACGCCCTCGTGATCGCGCTGGCCTGCCGCGGCCTCGAGCCGAAGCAGCGCATGTGGGGCATGATCCTTGGTGCCGCTGCGGCCGTCATCCTGCGTATCATTTTCACCGGCATCGTCGCCACATTGATGGAACTGCCCTACCTCAAGCTGGTGGGCGGTCTCGCGCTGATCGTGATCGCGGCCAAACTGCTGGTTCCCGAGCAGGAAGAAGAGGACGGCGTCAAGGCTGCCTCGCATCTGTGGGCCGCCGTGCAGATCGTCGTCGTCGCCGATATCGTGATGAGCCTCGACAACGTCATTGCAGTTGCTGCCGCTGCCAATGGCAGCGTGCCGTTGCTGATCCTCGGCCTTGCCATCAGCGTCCCGCTGATCGTCGCTGGCGCGGCGCTGATCATGGCGCTGCTGACCCGTCTGCCCGTTCTGGTCTGGCTCGGTGCGGCCCTGCTGGGCTGGGTCGCCGGCGAAGTGATCGCGACGGATCCTGCGGTCCTGCCGCTGATGCACAGCTTCTTCAGCGGTTCGGTCGGCACTGGCCTCGACAGCCTGATGTCATCGCTGGGCCTTGGCGTTCGTTTCACCAATGGGGGACATGGTGGCGAGATCGTCTGCGGTCTGATTGGTGTCGCTGTGGTGCTCGCTGTCGGAACGTTGTGGCGTCGTCGCAGCATGGCAGGGCACGCCGAGCAGGCGGCCTAACTCAATAAAAACTCAAAGCGGGCGAGGGGCATTTGCCTTTCGCCCGCTTTTTTTGTTTCTGGAATCTGACGGTTTCTAGAACTTGAATTCGACGCCCAGCGTTCCCTGATGGGACTGCGAATAGGCGCGGAACTTGCCGTCATAATTGAGATAGAGACGCGCGGTGTTGCTGAGGCTCAGCGATGCCGATGCGCCGGCGTCTGCGCCGTACTGGCTTTCGCCGATCCCCTGAACGGTGATGCTCTCGGAACCCAGGCTAACCGTGACGTTGCTAAAGCGCTGATGCACGTTGTCGACGAATTTGGCATAGCCCGACAGATCCAGAATCTTCTGATCAAATATCCAGTAACGGCCGACTTCTGCGCCAATCAGGATACGCGCACGCTCGGCTGAGGCGCCGCTCGCGTTGACAGGATTGAGGCCGCCAAGCTCCTGCATCGCGCCGGTTGTCGCGCGGGTGTATTCGAAGGCAGCCTTGGGCACGATCCGTGCCTGTTCGTAACTCCAGTAATAGCTCAGCTCAGTGAGCGCGCCGTCGATCCGCGCATTGTAGCCGGCGCTCGCGAGCCCCAGGCCCGTGTCGCGGCGCGAGGTGATGTCGCCGAAGCCGTGCACCAATGCGATTGCCCAGGTCCATGCACCTTGGTCAACCGACGCATTGAGGCCGATTTGCGTGAGGTCGAGCGTCGCTGATTGCAGCGCCAGCGGAACGTCGATCGTGGTGTGGCTCTGGTCCACCGACAGCCCGACATTGACACCCGGCATCAGCCGCGCGCCGATCCCGGCGACGCCGCCGATGGTCCGGCGCTTGTCGCCGACGAAATCCCCGATCGTGCCGGTATGGGCGCCGACACCATAGAACTCGGCCCAGCTTCGGAAGCGCGGCGTCTCGGTGGTCTCCGACGCACCGCCGCCGCCGGGATTGGCGCGCGACGCGCGGTTGAAGCCGTAGCTCGCCTGATCGCCGAGGCGCCGCAGGAACTGGCTACCGAGATCGCCAATGGCAATACCTGCGGATTGCCCGGCATTGAAGTCGGTCGATGATGGCAGCGGTGCGGCTGCTGGCGGTGGCGTCGTCGGTGGCGGCGTGGTTGGGGGCGGCGCGACCTGGGCGGATGCAAGCGAAGGCGCAACGACAAGCGCGACGGCAAGGCCGAGTACAATGGTCCGGCGTTGCCGACTGGCAGCCGGGCGCCTGTCCGTTTGGGCGTATCGCGATGGATCGCGCATTGTTACTCGTTTCGAAATTGTCGCTGCAGTGCCGTTCGACTGCGGCAGAGCATACGCGATCCAATGAGCATTGCCGCTGCGCATTGAGCGCCTCCGGTGGCGATTGACGCGTATTGTTGTGCGATTGCCACAGCGGATTCGTGTCGCTTTTCATCACGTTATGGCCATTCACGCAGAGCGGGCCGACGATGTTTCAATCCGGTGCGTCTGCTCATGGGTCCGGTCAGCGGCTTTCGATAGGTACGCTTGAACGCGGCCGGTGATATCAAAACCTCTGCCGTAAAAAGCCAAAGACTTGCGTAGCCAAAATTTTCATGTTGGAATTCTTGCGCAATCGGATTGAGGCTGTTCGACTGTGCGTTTTGCGAGCAGGACATTCAGCAGACACCGGGAAGCCCGCTTGTGGCGTGGTACGCATGATGCGTGGCCGCGTCTTTTTTGTATCTAGATCGGGAGACAGACGATGCAGAAGGGCACCGTCAAATGGTTCAACCCAACCAAGGGTTATGGCTTCATCAAGCCGACTGTCGGCGACAAGGATGTCTTCGTGCACATCTCCGCTGTCGAGCGCGCAGGCCTTAGTACCCTCAACGAAAACCAGACCATTGAATACGACCTGGTGGAAAATCGCGGCAAGGCGTCTGCCGAGAATCTCAAGGTCTCATAACTAAGTCTTGCTGTGCCGGCCCTGACATATGGGCCGGCCGACTGATGTAACTCCGGCGCAAGCCGGGCCTTTTGTAGCTCCGGTGCGGATCGTGCCGAGCGGGCGAGGTTATGCCCGCATTATCGCTTCTTTGGCTTCTTCGCCTTTTTGGCCGTTTTCTTGGCGGGTACAGCCTTCTTGGCGGCCTTGTCCTTTTCGGCGTCCTGAGCCTTCATCGCTTGCGCTGCTTCTGCGATCTGAAGTGCTTCAACGGCCTTACGCATCGATCGCGCATAGCTATCGGCGGCATTATCGGCGGACATCTGAAGGCGTTTGGCGGCGGCCATGCCTTGCTCCGTCGCGTCCTTCGCTAGTTGCTTGAAACGGTCCTTGGTGGTCTTGTCCTTGGCCTTGGCGGCCAGGCCCGCATAGCGATCGCGTTGTGCCTTGACGGCTGCCATCAGTGTCTTGTTTTGCTGCTTAGCAGTCTGCCGGATGATCACACCCAGATCGGCGCCCGTCATTCTTCATTTCCTTAAGTGACAGCCAGAATGGTCAATTGTTTCAATTATGCAGTTGCCATTGAGGCATTGCAATCGTCGCAGCTCGTGGCGCTGGCCAGCGTGCTGGGCGAGGTGAGTTCATTGTCCGATGTCGTAAGCACAGATCGGGTTTCTTTACCGTAAAGATACTCGGCAATTGCGCTTGCGTGACGGAATCATGATACCGCGAGACTTCCCGTCCGGCGCAGCCAGGTCTGGCCTGTCGATATGCGGTGCCAGATTGGCTGGCGTGTGGAGCATCCTGCGATGACGGTGCCGGCGAGATCGCGTTTTCGGATTGGCTTCAGGACGTCGATCATTGCGCTGTTCGTCGGCGTCGTCCTGACGGTCGGTCTTGCGCTGGTCTATCTCAGCTTCAGCCGGGTCAACACGATCATCCGGACGGCGGCTTCATCGTATCTCAGCGTGGTCGCTCAATCGGCAACCGATCGCATCGATGCGCAGCTCAAGAGCGTCCATGACAATCTGGATATCCTGCGCGGCATCACATCGGTCCAGTCCGCGGAGCTCAAGAATAACCCGCGGCTGAACATCCTGCTGGCGTCGATGCTGCGCAACAATAAGCAGCTCTTCAGCCTGTACATGGGATATGAGGACGGCTCGTTCCTGGAAATGGACCTGATCGACCGAACGGGAGCTGGGGTGAAAGCGCGCTTCGGGGCGCCGGACGGGGCCAGATTTCGCCTGTTCACGATCGTGAAGGCAGGCGATTTTGGACCGCTTCAGACCACGACCTCCTATCTCGACGATGCGCTGCGGCCTTTGGCAAGTCTGCCCGGACCGGTCGATTTCGATCCTCGCGTTCGGCCGTGGTATCGTGGCGCCTTCGAGCCCAATGCCAGTCTGCTGACCGAGCCCTATATTTTCTATCAGACCGGTGACATCGGCTACACGCTGCGAATGCCCATTGTGGAGGGGCAGCGGGGTGTTGTGGCCGGCGATATCCTGCTCAGTGAAGCCGAGGCCATGCTGCGCAAGCAGCAGCTCGGGCATTCGGGCGTGGCCTACCTGTTTGATGATGCCGACCGGGTGCTGGCGCATCCCGAGATGTCCCGCTGGCTTGAAGCCACGAGTGTGCCGAACAAACTGTCGGAGCTGCCGCGACTGAGCGATGTCGATACGATCGGCGCTACTGCGGCCATCAAGGCGTGGCGTCAAACCGGCGTTGCGGAGCAATTTTTTACTGACAGCACAGGGCGGGCCTACGCAGCCGCGTTCCGTCCCGTGGAGATGGCCGGATCGGCCAATCTCCGGGTCGGGTTCTTCGCGCCGCTCGATGAGTTCTATGCCGAGATCGAGCAAGAAAAGCGCACGCTCTTCATTCTCGCATTTTGTTTTGTGCTCGCGGCCGTACCGATTGCGTTCTGGATCGGCAACAAGCTATCGCTCTCCCTGCGAATTTTGGCGCGCGAGGTCGATCGCATCCAGAATTTCCGGTTTTCGTCGATGCCACAACTGCGTTCGCCGATCCGCGAGATCGACGATCTCGGCCGATCGGTCTTCACCATGCGTACGCTGGTGCAGACATTCTCGAATTTCGTTCCCAAGCGTCTGGTTCAGCAACTGGTCGAAACCGGCACGGCCATGCAATTGGGCGGAGAGCGCCGCGAAGCGACCATCCTGTTCACAGATGTCGAGAATTTCACGGGAATGACGGAGAACGAAGATCCGACCCGGGTGATGCTCTACACGTCGCGCTATTTCGCTGCGATTTCGGACGTCATTGCTACGCATCAGGGCACGGTCGATAAATATATCGGCGATGCGGTTATGGGGCTGTGGAACGCCCCCGTCGAGCACACCAACCATGTCGCGCAGGCTTGCGCCGCTGTGCTCGATTGCGTCGAAGCCAATCGGAAGCTCAATGAGGAATTCGAGCGTGAGGGCTGGCCCGTCTACAAGACCCGGTTTGGCCTGCATGTCGGCGATGTCATGATCGGCAATATCGGGTCACCCGACCGCATGAACTACACGGCGCTCGGCGCGACCGTAAATCTCGCGTCACGGCTCGAGACGCTGAACAAGGACTACGGAACCAGCGTCCTGGTCAGCGAAGCCGTCAAGGAGCGGGTGGACTCATTGTTTCTTTTCCGCAGCGTCGCCCGGATCAAGCCGAAAGGCTTTGCCGCCGAAGTGCAGATCTATGAGTTGCTCGGCGCGCGAGACCAACATTCCGTCGCCGCGTCTGATCGCCACTCCAATTTCCCTGTTTGATCGATGGGGGCCGCGCTATAGTGAACGCATGGCAGCCGACAGAGAAATATTGCGACGATGACCGACGTGACCCCGGTGCGGCGAGGTCGTCCTCGATCGGTCGAGACCGAGGATGCGATCCTGGACAGCGCCTATCGCATGATGGCGGCTGAGGGGCTCGCTGCGACGACCATCGATGCGATTGCGCGGGATTCCGGCGTCTCCAAGATGACGATCTATAAATGGTGGCCGTCGCGCGAAGCGGTGCTGATCGATGCATTCCTGCGGCAGGCGTCCACCATGCTGCCGCTTTCCGAGAGCGGCGATCCGTTCACGCGCATCACGAAACATGCCGCCGCCTATGCCGTGGCGCTGAACAGCGATTTTGGCAAGGTACAGCTCGCTGTCATTGCCGAATGCATCTCGCGGACGGGGTCAGCGAAAATCTTCTCCGAACGCTATCTCGGTATCCGCCGGGACATATCGCTGGCGATTATCAAGGACGGCCAGAAGGACGGCAGCATCGTTGCTTCGGAGCCAGCCGGCGATCTCTATGATCGGATCTATGGCACGCTGTTTTATGAGTATGTCTTTGGATTTCGGCCGCTGACGGCCGACTATGCCCGCAAGCTCGTCAAATCCGTGTTGTCGGTGCAATAGTCAGATGCCGCCTTGCCGCGCACGGCGAAACCAGCGCCAGGTTTCGCGTGTGACGGCCCGGTAACCCCAACCGCGATGCGTGATACGTTCGTCGATGATGGCGTTGAGCTTTGGCAATGCGTGGAAGGGCACCGACGGATAGGCGTGATGTTCGACATGGAATGGCATGTTCCAGGTGAACCACTTCGTCAGCCTATCGGTATAGGTCGTGCGGGTGTTCTCATAGGCGCTGCGGGTATGCTCGCAGCCGGTGTGTTCGGCATAGAGATAGGGCCGCAGGAATAGCTGGCCGACATAGAGCGGGACGAGCCAGCACCACAGCAGCCTCGTGCTGGAGAAGGCGATGGAAGCGATCAGCAGCGCCAGATAGACGAGGGCATAGATGCGGGCTTCGCGCACCACCATGCCTTGCTTGGATTCCGGGATCCACGGCGCTACGGCTTGTCCGGTCACGGCACGCCGGACCAGCAGGCGGATCCGGTTGGTCAGTTGCACGATGCCGGTATAGGCGATGGCGAGTCTGGTGTCGGACGAGGGGATCGTTGCGGTGACGAGTTCAGGATCGCGGTCGGGATCCTGCGTGAAGCGGTGATGGTCCCAGTGAAATAGCGCATAGTGTTCATAGGGTAGAACGATCATCAGCGACGAGACATGGCCGAGGGCCTCGTTCAGCCGCCGGCTGGTGAACACAGTCTTGTGCGCGGCCTCGTGCACCGCCATGAACAGGAAGGCGATGAGATAACCCTGGATGACGATCAGCGGGGTCGTCCACACCACGCCGTAGCGGGTGGCGACCTGCCAGATCAGCGTTCCAACCAAAGCGATCAATGCATAATGGCTGATCGAGCGAATGAGCCCCGGAAGATTGGCGCGAACCGACAGGTCCTTCAGCTGTGCGGGCGTTAGGGCGCGGGTTTCGATCTTGCCATGGCCAACTGCATCCATCGTCATCGGTTCGTCCCGTTCTCGGTTCAGGCGTCGGCGGCGAGCAGCGCCGAGACTCTCGTGTTGATGAAGGCGGCATCGACCGGGTTCTTGACCGGGTTGCCGGCGCGGTGTCCGTGCAGCGAGGGGATAGGGCACAGTTCGGCCGCGCGTGCGTTCGTCAGCAGGGGGAGTTCGTCTTCGTTGTCGCCGACCTGAAAATAATTGTCCGTCTGCCCGGGCATCAGCAGAACGCGCGCGGTGATCGCAGCCATGGCCTTGCGGAAGTCGCCGCCGAAGGCGTCGCAGCGGCTGATGTCGCCATTCTGCCAGGTCCATAGTTGGGCCAGCAGATTGTTGGCATCACGATGCGCGAAAGCGACGTCCCATGATCGCGCCAGATAGTCTTCCAGCGAGGTGAAGCCGGCTTCGTGCCAGATTTCGTCGCGGTAGAAGCCATGCGACATTGCCCAGCCGGCATAAACCCGCCCCATGGCGCGAAGTCCGGCAGATGGTTTCGAAACGAAGCGGCCATCGACAAAGGCAGGATCGGTGGTCAAAGCGGCCCGCACACTTTCGAGGAATACGGCGTTGAACGGCGAACAACGGGCGCTGCCGCAGACCACTGCCGCGCGTGCCACCATGTCCGGATAACGCGCGGCCCAGTGATAGGCCTGCATGCCGCCCATCGACCAGCCATAGACCAGTGCCAGACGGGCGATGCCGAATTGCTCGGTCAGCAGGCGATGCTGGATCGAAATAGCGTCGTGATAGTTGATGTTCGGATAGGGGGCGCCAGCCAGAGCTTCCAGCGAATTCGATGGCGATGACGACAGCCCGTTTCCGAACAGATTGGGGATGACGATGAAGTAGCGGTCCGGATCGAGCGCGGCGCCCGGCGCGATCAGCCACTCGGTGTCGTAGTGTTGTGCGCCGAACGACGTCGGATAGAGGATGACGTTATCTTTGGCAGCATTGAGTGCGCCATAGGTCTTGTAGGCAAGCTGCAGGCGCGGGTGCCGCTGGCCGGATTGCAGCAGCACGTCACCCGCCTCGAAGATCTGGTAGTCGCTCGGCGTATTCATGTTGCAGCTCCGGAAGGTCCGTTGACGCTTGCCGAGGGTGCGACAAGCGATCCGCTCGACAAAATTTAATAACTGTACTATTAGTATATTAATTTGCGAAGAGCGCAATGCCGAAACTTCGGCATTGCCGCCTGAATAGCATGCAGCGGGTCGTCGCCCGTTGGCGGCTCGGCGACATCTTGTTTTTGTATTCGAAACGTACAAGAGACTTGCGGCCCGTTAGTCTATTCACTGGCCTGTCATCGGCGCAGAGGCGGAAAGCGGCCAAGTTGTCCGCATAAGCCGCTGCGAATTCGAAGTCGCGCTTGCCCGCAACCCACTCAAAGGAGTCTGGATCATGGGAACCATCACCACCAAAGACGGCACCGAGATTTTCTACAAGGATTGGGGCACCGGGCAGCCGATCGTGTTTCATCACGGCTGGCCCCTAAGTGCGGACGACTGGGACAACCAGATGATGTTCTTCCTCAATCAGGGCTATCGCGTCATCGCGCACGACCGCCGCGGCCATGGTCGCTCCAGCCAGACCGCGACCGGTAATGAGATGGACACCTATGCGGCCGACGTCGCCGAACTCACCGACAAACTGGATCTGAAGGACGCCGTGCATATCGGTCACTCCACCGGCGGCGGCGAAGTTGCGCGTTACGTCGCGCGTGCCAAGCAGGGACGCGTCGCCAAGGCGGTGCTGGTCAGCGCCGTGCCGCCGATCATGCTCAAGACCGAGAACAATCCCGGCGGCCTGCCGCTCGAAGTGTTCGACGGCTTCCGTGCTGCGCTTGTTGCCAACCGCGCGCAGTTCTACGTCGATGTCCCGGCCGGACCATTCTACGGCTTCAACCGGCCGGGCGCGAAAGTCTATCAGGGCGTGATCGACAACTGGTGGCGGCAGGGCATGATCGGCGGCGCCAAGGCGCACTATGATTGCATCAAGGCATTTTCGGAAACCGACTTCACCGAAGACCTGAAGGCGATCGATGTGCCGGTGCTCGTTTTGCACGGCGATGATGACCAGATCGTGCCTTATGCCGACGCTGCACCGCTGACGGTGAAGCTGCTCAAGAACGGCACGCTGAAGACCTATCCGGGCTTCCCGCACGGCATGCTGACCACCCATGCGGATGTAATCAACCCGGATCTGCTGGCGTTTGTTCGCAGCTAAACGAACCGGTGTGAACGACGCAGTACGTGTTGCGTCGTTCGCATTGTCTTTAATGGTCCTGCGACCGGCGCTCGCGAACTGAGCGGTCCCCCGTTGATGACCGGGATATGACAGTTCGGGGCGCCTGCCGAACAATAAATGCGTTGTCCTCGTTGCGGAAAAGTTACGATCAGGCCAATATGCAACCTTTGATAGCGCGCGCCGTGCCGACTTGGTACGGGCGCTTTGTTGACGATGCATTTTTTGGGCGGTTTGTGGGGACGCGCAATGGATTCCGGTCACGAAGCGAGTGAGTCTCAGAAAGACGTTGTTGCAACGACATCGACGGCACTGTCCGCACAGCTGGAGAAGATCATATCCAGGGCGGATTCGAGTTATGTGCCGCCTTCAGCGCGCGCCAAACGACGCAGCCGAGCCAAGGCAGATGATCGTTTTGCTATCCGCAAGAATTTCCTCGAGGCGCCGCGCAGCGATCCCAATGCGTTCGAGCGTATCATCGGCGAAAGCGATCTGCTGTCGATCAATTTTCTGGATCGGGGCAAGCGTGCAGCGGCGGCCGTGTGCCGGATCAGAGTGCCGAGTGACGGCGGGGCGTGGTACGGCACCGGTTTTTTGGTCGGACCACGACTGTTGCTCACCAATCATCACGTGCTTGGCGACGAAGACGAGGCGAGCCAGTGTGAGGCCGAGTTCGGCTACGAGCACGACATCGATGGCGTGTTGCGCGATCCGGTCTGCTTCAACCTGCGTCCGCATGAAATATTCTATACCAACGCCGAACTCGATATCACCTTTGTGGCGATTACGCCGTTGTCGGATGACGGCGTACCGCTCGACCGCTACGGCCGGCTTCCACTGATCCCGCTGTCGGGCAAAGCAGTCGATGGCGAATGGGTCACGATCATTCAGCATCCGGGCAGCGAGCCGAAGCAGATCGCGATCCGCGCCAGCCAGATCGTCACGCTTGACCCAACCTCGGCTGTCGGGATCGACCTTAGTCAGTTCATCCATTATTCGACAGATACGCAACCGGGGTCTTCGGGCGCGCCAGTGCTGAATGACCAGTGGCAGGTGCTGGCGTTGCATCACAAGGCGGTTCCTGCGCCGAGCAAGCCCGGCGCAGTCGTCAAGGATCCGGTATGGATCGCCAATGAAGGCATTCGGATCAGTGCCATCTTTTCACTGCTCGAAAAGGAACGATTTGCAAAACGGCAGGCAGGGCTCGTTCTCGACAGGCTCGACAAGTCGCTCGGCCTCAGTCCGATGTCTCAGGGCATATCGGTTGGCGAGACGCTTCTGGAGGCTGACCGTAAGCCGCTTCAAGTGTCACGCTGGGCAGGTGTTCGTGGCTATGATGCGGGGTTCTTCAAGAGCAATCCCATCGATCTTGCGACGATCTATGCACCGCTGCTTGCCGCTGGCAAGGTTGCGCCATTGCTGGATGGCTCGGGATATGAACTGGCCTATCATCATTTTACGTCGGTGATCCATGAAGAGCGCAAGTTTCCATTGATCACGGCGGTCAATATAGCCGGGGGGAAACTCATCCATCCCGGCAAGCGAAAGGATACGTGGCGGCGCGACGCGCGGATCGCGGACGAGTATCAGCCGGACGGTGCCTTCTACGAAAAGGCCAAGGGTAACGATCCAGTTCAATTCAGCCGGGGGCATCAGGTCCGTCTGCTCGATCCATGCTGGAGCGCACTATCCGACGATGTGGAACGTCTTGAGGAAGCCCAAGCGGGTTCCGAGGATACGTTCCACTACACCAATGCAGCGCCGCAGGTGCAAAGCTACAACGATATCGACTGGGGCAATCTTGAGGACTATCTGCTGGATAAGGCGCAGACCTCCGAGAAGCGGTTGACGGTTTTTACTGGGCCGATCTATCGCGATGACGATCCCTATTATGGCAAGGGTCGCAAGGGCGGACCGTGGAAGGTGCCGCTCTCGTTTTGGAAAGTGGCGGTGCTGCAAAAGACGACGACCAAGATCGCCGCGGCGGCGTTCATCGTGGGGCAGACCCAGTATGTCCAGGCGCTATATGAGGCCAAGGTGTTCTCCGGATTGAAGCCGTACACCGTCGATGAAATGCGCAAGCGCAGGATTCAAACCACGATCGTGGCGATCGAGGAGGCGACCGGTCTGGATTTCTCGGCGGTGAAGCCGTTCGATGCACACGGGACGTTGGAATCGACGCGAAGAACCCGGTGGATCAACGATATGGATGACGTCGTAATCTGACCTGCCGGGTTGCAGTGCGGGGCGATGCGACCGCGGGCGTCGTCTCGTCTAGATCACCGTCGGTGAGATCAGCGTGTCGTCGCGGCTGGCGCTGGCGCCGGTACTGGTGGTGCAGGTGTCGCCGGTGATGCCAACGCCGTTGGTGGCCAACAGCCGTAACGCCTGCGGATAGATCTTGTGCTCGATGTCGAGCACGCGCGCGGCGAGGGTGTCGGGGGTGTCGTTATCGGCCACGGCCACGGCGCCCTGCATCACGATCGGGCCGGCATCGGTCTCCGGAATGACGAAATGCACCGTGGCGCCCGAAATCTTGACGCCGGCGCGCAACGCCTGACCGTGCGGATCGAGGCCGGGGAAGGAGGGCAGCAGCGACGGGTGGATGTTCAGCATCCGGCCGTACCAGTGTCGCACGAATTCCGCCGTGAACAGGCGCATGAAGCCGCCGAGGCAGATCAGCTCGATCTTGTGCTCGTCGAGGGCCGACTGCAGCAGCTTCTCGAAGCCTGCGCGATCCTTGCCGAACGGCTTGCTCTCGATCACCAGCGTGTTGACGCCATTGGCCTGCGCAGTGGCGAGGCCGGGAGCGTCAACCCTGTTGGAAATCACCAGCGCAATCTCGGCCGGGAAGCCATCTGCTGCGGCGGCCTCGATCAATGCGGTCATGTTCGACCCGCGGCCGGAAATCAGGATGGCGACGCGACGCATCACGGCCTCACAGGTTGAGTTCGAGATGTCCGTCATAGACGACGCGCTCGTCGCCCTCAGCTTCGATGACGTCGCCGAGCAGCGACACGGTCTCGCCGCCCTCGCGCAGGATGTCCATCACCTGTTGCACGGCTTCGCGCTTGACGATGGCGATCATGCCGACGCCGCAGTTGAAGGTGCGCAGCAGCTCGAGTTCGGCGATATCGCCTTCCTTTGCCAGCCACTTGAACACCGGCAGGACGGTGAGGGAGGGCAGGTCGATGCGAACGCCGAGGTTCTTTGGCAGCACGCGCGGGATGTTGTCGGTGAAGCCGCCGCCAGTGATATGCGCGAGGCCCTTCACGGCGCCGGTCTCGCGGATCGCGCGCAAGCAGGATTTCACATAGAGCCGGGTCGGGGTCAGCAGTGCACCGCCAAGCGTCATCACCGGCGAGAACGGCGCCTTGTCGGCGTAAGAGAGGCCCGTGCGCTCGACAATCTTGCGGACCAGCGAGAAGCCGTTGGAGTGGACGCCAGACGAGGCCATGCCAATGACGGCATCGCCCACGCCGATGTCCTTGGTCGGCAGTAGCGTGCCACGCTCGGCGGCGCCGACCGCGAAGCCGGCGAGGTCGTAGTCGCCGTCTTTGTACAGGCCGGGCATCTCGGCGGTCTCGCCGCCGATGAGGGCGCAGCCAGACTCGCGGCAGCCCTCTGCGATGCCAGCGACGATTGAGGCGGTGGCTTCCGGGTCGAGCTTGCCACAGGCGAAGTAGTCGAGAAAGAACAGCGGCTCGGCGCCCTGGACCACGAGGTCGTTGACTGACATGGCGACGAGATCGATGCCGATGCCGTTATGGATGCCGGCTTCGATGGCGATCTTGACCTTGGTGCCAACGCCGTCGGTGGCGGCGACGAGAACCGGATCCTTGAAGCCGGCGGCCTTGAGGTCGAACAGTCCGCCGAAGCCGCCGATCTCGGCGTCAGCGCCGGCACGGGCGGTTGCGCGAACCATCGGCTTAATGAGGTCCACCAAACGGTTGCCGGCATCGATATCGACGCCCGCGTCCGCGTAAGTGAGGCCTTTTTTCTGGTCGGTCATGCCGGGTATCCTGCCGGAGCTGCGAAACTGTGTATTTTCGGCTGGTTACGTCGGAATCCCCGCCTGCGCAATGGCTCGTAAACGCTATCCCGATTACTATGTAGGCGGTAAGCCGGTCGGAGCCCCCAAGCTCGGATTGCGAAACAGGCCGGAGCCGGGAAGCGCCGCGTGAGTATCCCCAATTTAATCACCCTCGGGCGTATCCTGCTGGTGCCCGTGATTGTCTGGGCGATTGCCTCGAACCAGATGGAAATCGCCTTTGCAATCTTCGTGATTGCAGGGGTCAGCGATGCCGTGGACGGCTTTCTCGCCAAGCGTTTCAACATGGCCAGCGAACTCGGTGCGCTGCTCGACCCCTTGGCCGATAAGGCGCTGCTGGTCTCGATCTATGTCTCCCTGGGGATATGGGGGGCAGTTCCGCGCTGGATCGTGATTCTCGTGGTGTCGCGGGATATCATGATCGTGGGCGCCGTCATTGTGTCGTGGTTGTTCGGCAAACCGATCCCGATGAAGCCGCTGATGGTATCGAAGCTCAATACGGTGGCGCAGGTGGCCTTCGCAGCCTTAGTTCTTGCTGCCCTCGGATTTGGTTTCAAATCCTCGCCTTACGATTTGATTTTAATGGGCTTTGTGACCATCTTGACGCTGCTCTCTGTGTCCTTCTATCTCGTCGAGTGGATGCGACACATGAGCACCATCGAACCCGGTCAAGAGCCCCGGTAAACCGGTATTCGTGACGTTCGCCGGCGGAGCCGGCAGGAGTATTTGCGTGGTCGCCCGCGTCCAACCCCGTCAATTGGCGTTCGCGCTGCCCCATGCGGAGAGTCTGTCCCGCGACAACTTCCTTGAGGGCCCGGCCAATGCCGAGGCGCTGGGACTGATCGACTGCTGGCCGGACTGGCCGAACCGGGTAATGCTGCTTGTCGGCCCGGAAGGGTCCGGCAAGAGCCATCTGGCGGCGATCTGGGCCGAGGAGGCCGGGGCGCGCTCCACCATGGCGCACAGCCTGACGGCTGCGACGGTTCCGGCTGAGTTGGTGACCAACGCACTGGTGGTGGAGGATCTCAATGCCGGTGCCTTCGACGAGCGGGCGCTGTTCCACCTTCTTAATCTGGCACGTCAGGACAACGCCTATGTGCTGATTACGGCGCGGGTCGCCCCGGCCGCCATGGAGGTCGAGTTGCGCGATCTGCGGTCGCGGCTCCGTGCGATCCCGGTAGTCAATCTGCTGCCGCCGGATGACGGGTTGTTTCGGGCGCTGATCGTGAAGTTTTGCGCCGACCGCCAGCTCAGCATCGACGAGAGCGTGGTCAGCTATGTGGCCAGCCGCATCGAGCGGTCATTCGCCGCCGCCCGCCATACGGTGGAATTGCTGGATAGCGAGGCGCTCCGGCTTGGGCGGCCGGTGACCCGTGCATTGGCTGCGGAACTGCTGCGCGACGCCTGACTTAAGCCTTGGACGTCAAACGCGGCGCGTCACACCGTGCCTTGACGGCGCGGCAGGCAGGTTCCTCAATGTCATCGAAGCGTCACGCAACTGACGCAATGTCCGCTGTGATTTGCCGGCACTATAGCGCTGCTTGAACTGGATGGATTGCTGCCTCATGGACTCCGCAGAAGAGATTGTTATTGAAGAGAAAAAGGGCGAAGCGAAGCCGGCAGAGGTGGTCGCGTCGGGTCCCGAGCGCTTCATCAATCGCGAGCTGTCCTGGCTGCATTTCAATCGCCGCGTCCTTGAGGAGTCCGTCAATCCGGGCCATCCGGCACTGGAGCGCGTCCGCTTCCTGTCGATTTCCGCAAACAACCTTGATGAATTCTTCATGGTCCGCGTCGCCGGCATCAAGGCGCAGGTCCGTGAGGGAATCAGCGAGCGCAGCCCGGACGGCCTGACCCCGGCCGAGCAACTGGTGCTGATCAACAGTGCGGTCTCCAAGCTCGGCAGCGACCAGCAGGCGATCTGGCGCGACCAGCGCGGCATGCTGGCCGATGTCGGAATCGTGCTGCTCGACGGCAAGGAGGTCAGCAAGGCCGACCGGTCCTGGATCGAGGACCACTTCCTCCACAATATTTTCCCGCTGCTGACGCCGCTGGCGATCGACCCGGCGCATCCGTTCCCGTTCATTCCGAGTCTGGGCTTCACCATCGCGCTGCATCTGTCGCGGGTGTCCGACGGCAAGACGATGAACGCGCTGATCCGCATGCCCGGCAAGATCGATCGCTTCATCCGCCTGCCGACCCCCGGCAAGGACGGGGCGGTACGCCTTATCACGCTGGAACAGGCCACTGGCCTGTTCATCGCGCGTCTATTCCCGGGCTACACTGTTCAGGGGCAGGGTGCCTTCCGCATCATCCGCGACAGTGAACTCGAAGTCGAAGAAGAGGCCGAGGATCTGGTCCGGCTGTTCGAGACTGCGCTGAAGCGTCGCCGCAGAGGGTCGGTGATCCGCCTCGAAATCGAAGCCGGCATGCCGGCAGAACTCCGTGCCTTCGTGCAGCGCGCGCTGGCGACCTCGGATGACGAAATCCTGCTGGTCGACGGCATTCTCGCTATGAACGAGGTCTCGCAGCTCACACGGCTCGATCGGCCCGATCTCGAATTCGTGCCCTATGTGCCGCGTCATCCGGAACGTGTCCGCGATCATGGCGGCGACATCTTTGCGGCGATCCGTCAGAAGGACCTGATTGTCCATCATCCCTATGAGTCCTTCGACGTCGTCGTGCAGTTCCTGCAGCAGGCCGCGCGCGATCCGGATGTGGTGGCGATCAAGCAGACTCTGTATCGCACCTCCAACAATTCGCCGATTGTCCGCACGCTGGTGGAGGCCGCTGAGGCCGGTAAGTCGGTAACGGCGCTCGTCGAACTGCGTGCGCGGTTTGATGAAGAGGCCAATATCCGCTGGGCTCGCGATCTCGAACGCGCCGGTGTCCAGGTGGTCTATGGCTTCCTGGAATTGAAGACCCATGCCAAGCTGTCGCTGGTGGTGCGCCGCGAGGGCGGCTCGCTCACGACCTATGTGCACACCGGCACCGGCAACTATCATCCGGTCACCGCGCGCATCTACACCGATCTGTCATATTTCACATCCGACCCGATCATCGGTCGCGATGCCGCACGCGTGTTCAACTATATCACCGGTTATGCCGAGCCGAGCGACATCGAGAAGATGGCCGTATCGCCGCTGACCTTGCGCGGGCGCATGCTCGAACACATCCGCGGCGAAGCGGCATTCGCCCGCAGCGGCAAGCCGGGTGCGATCTGGCTCAAGATGAATTCGCTGGTCGATCCGGAAATCATCGATGCGCTCTATGAGGCGTCGAATGCCGGTGTATCCGTTGAACTGATCGTGCGTGGCATCTGCTGCCTGCGGCCGGGCGTGCCCGGCCTGTCCGAAAACATTCGCGTCAAGTCGATCATCGGCCGCTTCCTTGAACATGGTCGAATCTATTGCTTCGGTATGGGCAATGGCCTGCCGAGCCCGAAGGCGGCGATATACATATCGTCGGCTGACATGATGCCGCGCAATCTGGATCGCCGCGTTGAGGTTCTGTGTCCGCTGCAGAACCCCACCGTGCATACCCAGGTGCTCGAGCAGATCATGGTGGCCAATCTCAAGGATACGGAACAGAGCTGGCAATTGTTGCCGGACGGGTCGTCAACGCGTATGAAGGCAGCGAAGGGCGAGGAACCCTTCAATGTGCACAATTACTTCATGACGAATCCGAGTCTGTCTGGCCGTGGAAAGTCGCTTGAGAAATCATCCCCGCGCCGGCTCACCCGCCGTTCGGAGCGTCACCAATCCTCGTAAGGAACCAGCAACGTGGTAGCGCGTGCCAATCAACGCGCGACCAGCGTCGCCGTCATCGATATTGGCTCCAACTCGGTGCGTCTCGTTGTCTACGAGTCGCTGACACGAAGCCTTGTTACGCTCTTCAATGAGAAGGCGCTATGCGGTCTCGGCCGCGAAGTGCAGAGCACCGGGTTGCTGGCCAAGGACGCTGTCGACAAGGCGCTGACGGCGCTGCGGCGCTTCCGTGCGCTGTGCAGGGTCATGAAGGTCGGTCGCGTCTACGCCATCGCGACCGCTGCGGCGCGCGATGCGAGCAATGGACCTGCCTTCATCACAGCAGCCGAGAAAATCTGCGGCTGCGAGATCCAGATCATATCGGGGCCGCGCGAAGCGAAGCTCTCGGCGCTGGGCGTGATTTCGGGCGTGCACAAGCCGGATGGCCTGGTTGGCGATCTCGGGGGCGGTTCGCTCGAACTGATCGATGTCAAAGGCAATGCGGTCCGGCAGGGCGTGACGCTGCCGCTCGGCAGTCTCGCATTGCAGGATGCCTCACAGAAATCACCGAAGAAGGCGGAGCGCATCGTCAGGCTGGCGCTGGTTGACGTCGCGCAGCTCAAGGCGGGCGTAGGTCGCAATTTCTATGCGGTCGGCGGCACCTGGCGTGCATTGGCGCGGCTGCACATCATCCAGAGCGGCTATCCGCTACGTGTGATGCATGGCTATTCGATCCCGGCCACCGAAGCGCTCGATTTCGTGCGCCGCTTGCGCCGGCTCGCAACAGCCAACATTCTTGCCAACATCGAAGCCATCGCCGAACAGCGCCAGCCGCTGCTGGTCTACGCGGCGCTCGTGCTTGAATATGTCATTCGCACTGCCAGGCCGAAAACCATCGTGTTCTCGACCTATGGCGTCCGTGAAGGCTTGCTGTACGAAATGCTGCCGCAAGCGCAGCGCATGCAAGATGGTCTGGTCGGCGCCGCGCAGACCATGAACGAGTTGCTGTCGCGTTCGGCCCGCCACGCGCAGGAGCTGAGCGATTGGAGTGATCGGTTCGCCCGTGTCGCCAAGCTCAAAGAGACCGACGAGGATCGTCGGCTACGCCGGGTGGCGTGTCTGTTGTCCGATATCGGCTGGCGGGTCCATCCGGATCATCGCGGCGAGCAGACGCTCAGTTTGATCACGAACGGCAATTTCGGCTCGGTCGATCATCACGGTCGCGCATTCCTCGCGCTCTGTGTGTACTACCGCTACGCAGGATTCGGCGCCGAGAACGAGCCCCCGGAGCTGGTCCGCGCGCTTGTCTCGCCGGCGCAGGTCGAACGCGCCCGTTTGCTCGGCGCATTATTCAGGGTCGCGCATCTCATTTCGGCGGCGCGGCCGGGCGTGCTGCCCGCCACGCATTTCGCCACCAAGGATCGCAAGATGATGCTCGTCTTCGAGCATCGCATGGTCGATCTCGTCGCCGACCGCGTCGGCAGCCGCTTCAAGCAGCTGGCACGATTAGTGGGGAAGTCCGGGACGATCGTCAGGCGATAGCCACCGTCGCTCATTCTGAATGACACTACTGATTGCAGCGCGGCGTGACTCTCGGTTTCCGTGCGTATACTCTTTTCCGGTGCGGCCGTTTTGGTCCACGCGGCAAGTACATACGATTTCCGGACCGGGAGAGTCGAAATGTCAGCCCTTCTGATCAACCTTATCGTTCAACTGATTGGTGGCGCGATTGGCGGAAATGTTGCCGGCGGTGCATCGAAGTCTGTCGATCTTGGTACAATCGGCAACACGATCGCAGGTGCAATAGGTGGCGGCGTTGGCGGTCAAATTCTCGGAATGCTGATTCCTATGCTTTCAAACGCATCGGCAACCACCGATATCGGTTCGCTGATCGGTCAGGTGGCCGGAGGCGGTGTCGCAGGTGCGGTGCTGACGGCAATCGTCGGAGCCATCAAGAACAGATCGGCGGCGTAAAACGATCGTCATTACGTCTCGCAGGGCGGGATGCTGTACGCCTCGCCCTGCGGCAGGCAATTTGAGCGCTACCTTGGACGACGCAGCCTACGCGCGATCGACCCGGATCACCCGGCCTTTTTCCATCGCCAATGCAAGGCGGCCATGCTTGAGCGCCAGGGCGGCCTCGCCGAACAACTCGCGCCGCCAGCCGTGCAGGGCGCCGACGTCGGCATTGTCGTCGGTGGCGATCTGCTCGAGATCGTCGACGGTGGCGATGACCTTGCTGGCGACGGCGTGACGCTCAGAGGTCATGCGCAGCAACACCTTCAGCAGTTCGACGGTGGCTGCGCCGTTGGAATTGCCGCGTGGCTTCTCGATCTTCGGCAACGTGGCGGGATCGCGGGCGATGCCACGCTGGACGGCGGCGACAATGTCGCTGCCCCACTTGGAGCGATCAAAGCCCTTCGGCAGCGAACGCAGATTGGCGAGCTTCTCCAGCGAAGTCGGCGCATGGGTCGCGATATCGCCGACGGCATCGTCCTTCAGCACGCGCGAGCGCGGCACATCGCGGCTCTGCGCTTCCTGTTCGCGCCAGGCCGCGACTTCCATCAGCACTGCGAGCTCTTTCGGCTTGCGGACGCGGGTCTTCAGCCGTTCCCAGGCGCGCTCGGGATGGAAATCATAGGTCTTTGGCGAGGTGAGAATTTCCATTTCCTCGCTGACCCAATCGCTGCGGTCGCGCTTCTTCAGATCGGCATCGAGCTTGGCGAACACGTCGCGCAGATGGGTGACGTCGGAGACGGCGTAGTGCAACTGCTCTTCGGTCAGCGGACGGCGCGACCAATCGGTAAAGCGGTGGGTCTTGTCGGGGCGGTGGCCAGTGACGCGTTCGACGAGCTGGTCATAGGCAATGCTGTCACCGTAGCCGAGCACCATGGCTGCGACCTGGGTGTCGAAGATCGGATGCGGCACCACGCCAGCGCGATGCACGATGATTTCGATGTCCTGCCGCGCAGCATGGAAGACCTTCAGCACGGCCTCGTTGGCCATCAGGTCGAAGAACGACGTGAGGTCGATGCCCTCGGCAAGCGTGTCGATCACCAGCGCGTCTTCCGCGCTGGCCATCTGGACCACGCAGAGCAGCGGGTAATAAGTGGTCTCGCGGAGGAATTCCGTATCGACCGTAATGACGGGGTGCTTGGCAAGTCGCTCGCACGCGGCAGTCAGCTGGGCAGTGGTCGTGATCAGTTCCATGGACGGTCCATAACGCTTTTGCCAAGGCGTTCGGCCGAAAAACCTGTTGAGTCAAGGTGTTTCGGGCAGATTGGAGGTCTGCTCCGATAGAATGAGGGTGTTTAGGTGCCGCAGAAGGTCTTCAGTACGCGCTGATCCGGCTCCGGCGGCTCGGCGTAATCCGCCATCTCCGGTTGATCTTCATAGGGTTTCGCCAGTACGGCCAGCAATTTCTCGAACGGCGCGTAGTCGTCGGCCAGCGCCGCCTGGATCACCGCCTCGACGCGATGATTGCGGGGGATGAAGGCTGGATTGATCGTCTGCATGGCCTGATGGCGGGTACCGGCGTCCTGCGACTCCCGGCCGAGTCGTGCCCGCCAGTTCACGGCCCAGGCGTCAAACGCCGTCGGATCGATGAACAGTCCGCGGACGGCTTCGTCGCTGTCTGCGTCAACCGCGGCGGCGCCGAGGCGGCGGAAGGTCAGGGTGAAATCGGCCTGATTGGCGGTCATGGCGGTCAGCAGATCCTGCGCCAATGCGGCATCGTCCGGCTGGCTGGTGAACAGCCCGAGCTTTCGGCGGAGACCGGCCTGATAGGCCGTGTCGAAAATATCGGAGAATTCGCCCAATGCGGCCTGCGCGATTTCGATGGCGGTCTTCTCGTCGCTGTCGATCAGCGGCAGCAGCGTCTCGGCGAAGCGCGTCAGATTCCACAGCGCGATGCGCGGCTGGTTCGCATAGGCGTAGCGGCCCATCTCGTCGATCGAGCTGTACACCGTCGCGGGATCGTAGGCGTCCATGAAGGCGCAGGGGCCGTAATCGATGGTCTCGCCCGATACCGAGCAGTTGTCGGTGTTCATCACACCATGGATGAAGCCGACATGCAGCCAGCGTGCGACAAGTTCGGCCTGACGGCGGATCACTGCATCGAGCAAGGCGCGAATGGGATGTTCGGCTTCGGCTGCGTCGGGATAGTGCCTGTTGATCACATGATCGGCGAGTTGTTTGACGCCGGCGATATCCTCGCGCGCGGCGAAAAACTGAAACGTGCCGACGCGAATATGGCTTGAGGCGACGCGAGTCAGCACGGCGCCCGGCAGCATCGTCTCACGCTGAACCCGTTCGCCCGTGAGGACGGCGGCGAGGGAGCGCGTTGTGGGAATGCCCAGGGCCGCCATGGCTTCGCTGACGATATATTCCCGGATCACCGGACCAAGCGCAGCACGGCCATCGCCGCGGCGCGAGAACGGTGTCGGACCGGAACCCTTGAGCTGGATGTCGCGGCGCACGCCGTCGCGGTCAATGACCTCGCCGAGCAGGATCGCGCGCCCGTCGCCGAGCTGCGCCACGAAATGTCCGAACTGATGTCCGGCATAGGCCATCGCGAGGGGATCGGCGCCATCGGGCACGCGCTTGCCGGCGAGGACTTCGACGCCCTCGGGACTGGCTAGCCAGTCAGGATCGATGCGGAGTTGGTCGGCCAGTGCGCGGTTCAGCTTAATCAGCCGCGGCGCTGTCACCGGCGTCGGTGCAACGCGGGCGAAGAAATTCGCGGGCAGGGCGGCATAGCTGTTGTCGAACGGGAAGTGGACTGTCATGGCCCCAAGATGGGGGGCCATGACGTGTTAGGCAACCGCTGAAAGTGGTCTCAAGCGGCGCGAACCGTATCGAGGAACCGGTCGACTTCGTCCTTCAGGCGATTGCTTTCGAGCGATAGCGACTGCGCTGCAGCCAGCACCTGCGTGGAGGCTGAACCGGTCTCGCTGGCGCCGCGATTGACCTCGGTGACCTCGCTGGCGACCTGGGTGCTGAGCTGGGCCGACTGCTGGACATTGCGCGCGATTTCCTGTGTCGCTGCGCCCTGTTCCTCAACCGCCGCTGCGATGGCCGACGAGACTTCGGAAATCAGCGTGATGGTCGAGCCGATCTCCTTGATGGTCTCGACGGTCTCCGCACTGGCCGCCTGCATGCCGGCGATCTGCATGCTGATTTCGTCGGTGGCCTTGGCGGTCTGCGACGCCAGCGCCTTCACTTCGGCGGCGACGACTGCGAAGCCGCGGCCGGCGTCACCGGCGCGCGCCGCCTCGATGGTGGCGTTGAGCGCCAGCAGGTTGGTTTGTTCGGCAACGGCGGTGATGAGCTTCACGACGTCATCGATCCGTGCAGTGGCCTGCGTGAGTTTGGTAATGCTTTCATTGGTCTTCTCGGCCTGCAGCACGGCGGTCGAAGCGATACGATTCGATTCATGAACCTGGCGGCCGATTTCATTCACCGACGAGGTGATTTCTTCCGTTGCCGCGGCCACCGACTGAACGTTGCTCGACACCGTATGCGATGCAGACGCTGCCGAGCCCGACAGGGTCATGGTGATATCCGACGTGCGGGTCAGCGTGGTGGCGGAGGCTTCGAGCTCGGTCGAGGCGGATGAAAGCGAACCAACCAGCTCGCTGATCATCGACTCGAAGTTGCTGGTCGCCTTCGTAATGGTTTCCGCACGGGCGGCCTTGATTGCGGCTTCGGCACCGGCAGCCTGATCCGCAGCACGCTTGGCGATGAGGGCGTCCTTGAATATCTGCAACGCGCTGGCGATGCGGCCGATCTCGGTGCTCTCGCCCTGATGCGGGATAACGGCCTCCAGCTGCCCATCGGTTAGCTGGCCCATCGGCTTCAGGATCGAGGCGATGCCGCCGGAGATGTCGCGCACCAGATACATGGCAGCGCCGAGACCGAGCACGACCGAGGCGCCGAGAATGATAACCATCATCCAGATGGCGTTGGCATAGGTTGCGTTCGCATTGCTGCCGGCCACTTCGGCGCCCTTGTCGTTCAACTCAACGAGCTTGGCCAATGTGCCGTCCATGGCGCGGCCGGTCGGAACGACCTTCTTGGCGTTGATCTCTTTGGCTGCCGCCACATCGCCCTTGTTGGCGAGGGCCTGGACGTCGTTGCCGGCGGCGATGAAGGCCTTCCATTCTGCGTCGAGCCTGTCCGCCAAATCGCGCTCTGCCGGCGATGACACCAGCGGAGCATAGGCCTTTGCGGCCTTTTCAAAGTCCGATTTGCGGGCGGCGAGGTTCTTGTCGACATCCGGACGGTCGGCATCGGCCACGATCAGGTGGTCGCGCAGCACAGCGCGATACCGCGCCGACTGAACGCGCATCTCACCGATCCAGCGGACGCTCGGGAGCCATTGCGTCTGGATATCCTGGGTCGCTGCGTTGATGGCTCGCATCTGCATGAAGGCGAGGGTGCCGATGCCCGCGATCACGACGAAAAGAAAAGCAACAATGACAAACAGCTTGGTACTGATCGAATATCTGGCGAGCACGAACATATTCCTCGGCGGTTCTAAGGCTGCGACGCCGGTCAGCCGAAATGGCGGCTGCCTTGGGTTGCGGCAGGGCAAGAAGCAGCAAGTTCCAGTTGAATCACCTGCCTTCAAAACGGGCTGGGTTCACGGCAAGACAGTGAATGGTGGTCGTCAACGTTCAGTAAATTTTGACACAAATACCGCTTTAAGTAGTTGAATCTGGTGCTGAAATACCGACGCGACGTATCCGGGTGCCGATGGTGCTTGACCCGAGGTAGCTGGTTATTGCGTGTGCAATCATGTAGTTCCCGCGTTGCGGGAGGTTTTCCGATCGCTCGATTGCATTTGGAAATGGTAGTCCGAAATTCATCGGTCGGAGGCCTCCGGTGATGCAGTCGCGGCCCGCAAATTCGGGCGATCTGATCGCCGAGCTTTGGTTGCCGCGTCGGATGCGGTCGGGTAAACCCTGCGCTTCGCGCTTGATCGCGAACCCGATTCCGCCCTCTGACGTATTTCCAGGATACCCATGCATCGCTACCGGTCTCACACCTGCGGCGCGCTCCGCGACAGCCATATCGACCAGACCGTTCGCCTGTCGGGGTGGTGCCATCGTATCCGCGACCATGGCGGCGTGCTCTTCATCGATTTGCGCGACCATTACGGCCTGACCCAATGCGTCGCCGACCCGGACTCGCCGGCGTTTAAGGTCGCCGAGACGCTGCGCTCGGAATGGGTTGTGAAGATCGATGGCAAGGTGCGTCGTCGTCCCGGCGGCACCGAGAATGCCGAACTGCCCACCGGCGATGTCGAGATCTATATCGATGCCATCGAGGTGCTCGGCCCCGCAGCCGAATTGCCGCTGCCGGTGTTCGGCGATCAGGACTATCCGGAAGACATCCGGCTTAAATATCGCTTCCTCGACCTGCGTCGCGAGAAGCTGCATGCGAACATCATGACCCGCGGCGCCATCGTCGACTCGATGCGCAAGCGGATGAAGGAGCAGGGCTTCTTCGAATTCCAGACGCCGATCCTCACTGCGTCGTCGCCGGAAGGCGCGCGCGACTTCCTGGTGCCGTCGCGCATCCATCCCGGCAAGTTCTACGCGCTGCCGCAGGCACCGCAGCAGTACAAGCAGCTGCTGATGATGTCGGGCTTCGACCGCTACTTCCAGATCGCGCCATGTTTCCGCGACGAGGATCCGCGTGCCGATCGTCTGCCCGGCGAATTCTACCAGCTCGATCTCGAAATGAGCTTTGTCGAACAGGAAGACGTGTTCGCGGCGGTGCAGCCGGTCATCACCGGCGTGTTCGAGGAGTTCGCCAAGGGCAAGCCGGTCAACAAGGACTGGCCGAAGATCCCTTACGCGGAGTCGCTCCGCAAATACGGCACCGACAAGCCGGACCTGCGGAACCCGATCGAGATGCAGAACACGGCAGAGCACTTCCGCGGCTCCGGCTTCAAAGTGTTCGCGCGCATGCTCGAAGACGACAAGAACCAGGTCTGGGCGATCCCCGGTCCCGGCGGCGGCAGCCGTGCATTTTGCGACCGCATGAATTCCTGGGCGCAGGGCGAAGGCCAGCCGGGCCTCGGCTACATCATGTGGCGCGAGGGCGGTGAGGGTGCAGGCCCGCTCGCCAACAACATCGGACCGGAGCGTACCGAAGCGATCCGTCAGCAGCTTGGCCTGAAGGCCGGCGATGCCGCGTTCTTCGTCGCGGGCGATCCCGAGAAATTCTACAAGTTCGCCGGTCTCGCACGCACCAAGGTCGGCGAAGAGCTGAACCTGATCGACAAGGAGCGCTTTGCGCTGGCCTGGATCGTCGATTTCCCGATGTACGAGTACAACGAGGACGACAAGAAGGTCGACTTCTCGCACAACCCGTTCTCGATGCCGCAGGGTGGCATGGATGCGCTGGTCGGGCAGGATCCGCTGACCATCAAGGCCTTCCAGTACGACATCACCTGCAACGGCTACGAGATCGCGTCGGGCGGCATCCGTAATCACAAGCCAGAAGCGATGGTGAAGGCGTTCGAGATCGCCGGCTATGGCGAGGAGACGGTGGTCGAGCGCTTCGGCGGCATGTATCGCGCCTTCCAGTACGGCGCACCGCCTCATGGCGGTATGGCGGCAGGCGTCGATCGTATCGTGATGCTGCTCTGCGGTACCAACAACCTGCGCGAGATCTCGCTCTTCCCGATGAACCAGCGTGCTGAAGATTTGTTGATGGGCGCGCCGTCAGAGGCTTCGCCGAAGCAGTTGCGTGAAGCGCATATCCGTCTCAATCTGCAGGACAAGTAGTCCGGCAAACCAACAAGAAGAAACGCCCTTCTACCTAACTTTTGTTTTATGACGCGCGGGAGCACGCATGTCTTCTTCATCTTCTGACGATCTCTCGCGCGCGGCGCTTGCCTATCACCGCCTTCCCAAGCCGGGTAAGCTCGAAATCCAGGCTACCAAGCCGCTTGCCAACCAGCGTGATCTGGCGCTGGCCTATTCGCCGGGCGTGGCCGCGCCGTGTCTGGCGATTGCTGCCGACCCCAATGAAGCGGCGTCGTTGACCTCGCGCGCCAATCTCGTGGCCGTCGTCTCCAACGGCACGGCTGTCCTCGGTCTCGGCAATATCGGTCCGCTGGCGTCGAAGCCGGTGATGGAAGGCAAGGCGGTCCTGTTCAAGAAGTTCGCCGGCATCGACGTGTTCGACATCGAGATCGCCGCCGACACCATCGAGCGCGTGGTCGAGGTCGTCTCGGCACTGGAGCCGACCTTCGGTGGCATCAACCTTGAGGACATCAAGGGTCCGGAATGTTTCGAGATCGAGGCGCAGCTTAAAGAGCGCATGAAGATCCCGGTGTTTCACGACGATCAGCATGGCACCGCCATCATCGTCGGCGCCGCAATCAAGAACGCGCTGCTGCTGAACGGCAAGAACATCAAGAACGTCAAGATCGTCTGCTCCGGCGCTGGCGCCGCGGCGATCGCCTGTCTCAATCTTCTGGTGTCGCTGGGCGCGCAGAAGAAGAACATCTGGGTCTGCGATATCGACGGTGTCGTGCATGAGGGCCGCAACACCCTGATGGATCGCTGGAAGGCGGTCTATGCGCAGAAGACCGATGCGCGCGTGCTGGGCGATGTCATCGCCGGCGCCGATATTTTCTTGGGCGTCTCCGCTCCGGGCGTGCTGAAGCCCGAGATGGTCAAGGCGATGGCCGACAAGCCGCTGGTGATGGCGCTGGCCAATCCGACGCCGGAGATCATGCCGGACGAAGCGCGCAAGGCACGCCCGGACGCGATGATCTGCACCGGCCGGTCGGACTTTCCGAACCAGGTCAATAACGTCCTTTGTTTCCCGTTCATCTTCCGCGGTGCACTCGATTGTGGGGCGACGGCGATCAATGAGGCGATGAAGATCGCTGCCGTCGACGCCATCGCGCAGCTTGCGCAAGACCCGCCGTCGGATGCTGTGACCGCCGGCTTCGACAACGAGACCCAGGGCTTCGGTCCGGGGTCGCTGATCCCGAGCCCGTTCGATCCACGCCTGATCCTGCGCATCGCGCCGGCCGTCGCCAAGGCGGCGATGGAATCCGGCGTGGCCTCGCGCCCGATCGCCAATTTCGAGGAATACACCGCAGGTCTCGAGCGTTTCGCATTCCGCTCCGGTCTGGTGATGAAGCCGGTCTTCGCGAAGGCAAAGACCCAGCCGGTGCGCGTGATCTATGCCGAAGGCGAAGACGAGCGCGTGCTGCGCGCCGTGCAGGTGGTGCTGGAAGAGAAGCTGGCGCGTCCGATCCTCGTTGGCCGTCCGTCGGTCGTCGAAGCCCGCATCAAGCGGTTCGGTCTGGCGATCCAGGCCGGCCAGGATTTCGATCTGATCAATCCCGAGGACGATCCGCGTTATCGCTCTTACGTGCAGTCCTATATCGACGTGGCCGGCCGTCGCGGCGTGACGCCGGATGCGGCGCGCACGGTCGTCCGCACCAATGCGACGGTGATCGCCGCGCTCGCCGTGATCCGCGGCGAGGCGGATGCAATGATCTGCGGCGTCGAAGGCCGCTACATGAGCCATCTGCGCCATGTGCGCGAGATCATCGGTTTCCTGCCGGGCGTCAGCGATTTTGCAGCGCTGTCGCTGATGATCACCAGCAAGGGTGCGCACTTCATCGCTGATACGCAAGTGCGTCCGAATCCGAGCGCGGAAGAACTCGCGGAAATCGCGGCGCTCGCTGCCAACCACGTGCAGCGCTTCGCCATGAAGCCGAAGATCGCTTTCGTGTCGCATTCTGACTTTGGCAGCTACGATACGGACTCTTCGCGCAAGATGCGCCGCGCCGCAGCATTGCTGCGTGAGAAGCATCCGGAAATCGAGTCCGATGGCGAAATGCAGGGCGACACCGCGCTGTCGGAAGCAGCCCGCAAGATCGTGCTGCCGCATTCGAAACTCGAGGGCTCGGCGAATGTCCTCATCATGCCGACGCTCGATGCCGCCAATGTCGCTTATCAGATGATCAAGACGCTGGCGGATGCGCTCCCGGTCGGCCCGATCCTGATCGGCCCGGCGCGTCCGGCGCATATCCTGACGCCGGGGGTGACAGCGCGTGGTATCCTCAACATGACGGCGGTTGCGGCTGTCGAGGCGCAGGAGCGGGCTGGGCGTCCGCAGGCGAGCCTTTTCGGCTAGCGCGTTCAGTCAGCCTCGCGCTGGCTGGATGCTTCCCGGCCGTTGCGCTTTTGGATAGTTCGCCGATCTGAAAGGCATCGCGACAAATGGATGACGCCAACGAGGTCATCCATTTGTTCGTTTGAAAAATGTGATGGAATGATCATACTCGTCACGTATTTCGACAAGTATTCATTGCAGTCCAGCGAGGCCGACCAATGCCAGCGTTTATTACTTTCGGGCGCATTCTCTTTGCCGTGATCTTCATTGCGTCCGGCGCATCCAAGTTTCTCGACCTCAGCGCAACGGCAGATGCGATCGCGAACAAGGTTATCCCGACGATCCCCACGGTTGTGACGCCCTATGCGACGCAGCTCGAAGGGCTGGCAGGCATGGAATTGAAGCAGATTCTCGCAATCGCCGTTGCAACACTGGAACTGGTCGGTGGTATCCTCGTCGCGCTGAACCTGGGCGCGCGCTTCTTCGCTCTGGTGCTGGTGCTGTTCGTGATGGCCGCAACGTTCTACTTCCACGACTTCTGGAACCTGACAGGCCCTGAGGCCAAGAACCAGATGATCCACGCGCTGAAGAACCTGTCGTTGATCGGCGGCCTCTTCATGATCGCCGGTATCGGCCGCAGCGCGCGGCTGCCGGGCGGCTACAACGAAGTATAGTCCTCGCTCAGGACACCCGCCGCCAGGCCGTTACTGTGACTTCATGCGCGGAGTCGAGGATCTGGACCTCGCTCGCTTGCAGGCCGTGACTGGAGAGAATGTCCTGCGGCGATCGTTCGGGGACGCCGGGGAAGCATCCCTCGCCGCCGGGCAGGCGGACATGGGGCGCCTGCGACAGCCAAAACACGTCGATGCGATCAAAGAACATCTCGAATACGCTGGGGCCGCCGATGACGGCGACGGTGCCGGCATGAACGCCCGCATGCGCGCAAGCGTCTTCGAAAGATGCGCCGGCCGGATTCCACAGCGTGGCTTTGTTGTTTTCGGGATCGGGGCCTATGGCAGCGATGCTGCGGCTGACGATGATGCGCTTGCGCTTCGGTGAGTTCGGCTGATCCTCGAACGAATGCCTGCCGTGCACGATCAGGTCGGCACGGTCGAGACCTGCGGTGAAAAAGGCGAGGTCGCCGGGAAATTTGAGGGTATCGGGCATCACGCCACTGGCGTCGGCGAGCATGCCGTCCGCCGAGACGATGACGTAGCCGTTGAAACGAAATGCGGGCATCAGGGGCGTCGACGAGTCCTCATTATTCCGAGATCGTCTGGACGACGCTGTTCACAGGACGGCTGCTGACCGTCGGCAGCTTGGCGTCCTTGACGATGGCTTCATCATAGGACGCGATGGTCTGCACGGGCGCCTTGGCACGCATATGCACGACCTTGTAGCCACCGGCCTTGAGCTTGCGCAGCAGGGTCGGCAACGCTTCGGCGGTGTGCTTCTGGAAGTCGTGCATCAGGATGATACCCTTGCCCAGCTTGTCGAGCTTGGTCATCACATTGGTGATGACCTGTTCGGACTTGCGCGTCTTGAAGTCGAACGAGTCGATGTCACAGGAGAAGATCGCCATGTTGCGCGTGCCGAGATAGATGACGATTTCCGGCGGGTGCTGCAGCGCCGGAGCGCGGAAGAACGGTGCGGGGGCCGAACCGAGTGCCCACTTCACGGCGCTGAAGCCTTTCTCGATTTCATCGATACGCTGCTGCTGGGTCAGTTTCTTGTTGGTCAGCGCGATATGGGCCCAGGTGTGTCCGCCGATGGTATGGCCGGCCGCAGCGACCTGTTTGAGCACCTCCGGATAATAGGTAGCGTGCTTGCCGATCGGAAAGAACACTGCCTTGACGCATTCGTCGGCCAGCGTCTTCAACACAGTCGGCGTTGTGGTCTGCCATGGACCATCGTCGAAGGTCAGCACCACTTCCTTGTCGCGCAGGAAGTCGAGCTGCTTGAAATGTTCGAAGCCGAAGCCCGGACCGCCCGTCGTGTCGATCTCGACCACACGGCTGACGCCGAGCGCATCGGGATTGGCGCAGGTCGATTTGGCGGGGGCAGGTGCAGCCGCGGGTGCCGGTGGCGGCGCGGGCGTTGCCGCGGGGGCGGGGGCTGCAACACCCGCTTTGGGCGCTTGTGCCTGTGCACCTGCTGCCCACAATGAAATAGCGCTCGCAAAAATCAGACCTGCCGCACTGCGCATCACGTCCCCCTTGACCTGCGACCAGCGTCGTCAGCGAGGTGGCCGGGCTGATCCAGATGGTCGTGGCCGCAATTCTAGCGCGATTTCAGGCGGTACCGCTATGGCAACGGCCCTTATCCCCAGTCAGCGACTGGATCGATATTGAACCGCTCAAGCCGCGGTCAGGGCACGTCCGACGGCGGTCTTGATGCGTGTATCGGTCGGTTCGAATTCGGAGGCGAAGGAGTCGGTGAGGTAGCCATCGCGTCCGACCAGATATTTGTGAAAGTTCCACCGCGGTAGGTCGCGCGGCCGTGCCTCTGCCGCCCATTTGTAGAATGGGTGTGCGTTCGGTCCCTTCACGACGGTCTTGGCGGCCATCGGGAAGCCGATACCGAAATGTCCCTCGGCAATGTCGGTGATCTCCTTGGCGCCCCCCGGCTCCTGTCCACCGAAGTCATTGGAAGGCACACCGATGATCATCAAGCCGCGCTCGCGGAATTCGGTCCACAGCGTCTGAAGCCCGGCATATTGCGGGGTGAAGCCGCATTGCGAGGCGGTGTTGACCACCATGATCGGGCGGCCGGCATAGTCGGAGAGCTTGATGTCGCCACCCTTGAGGCCGGGAAACGCGAAGCCATAGGCGGTCATGCGGCTCACGGCGCCTTGCGCCGAGGCGTGACGCGCGACCGCCACAGCACTTGCCGCGCCCAATACCGTCGTCAGCATCTGCCTGCGATTGATCATCGCCATTCGTCGTAGCCCAGCCTGTTTCGCGAGCAGAGTAGCGTCATCTCCGAGATGACGCACTCAACAAGCTGTTACAGGGCCGGAGTGAACGAGGCTAGCGCAGCGGCACCACGAATTCGGTGCCCTGGCCGGTCTCGCCGCCGGCGGCAATGCCCTGATCGGACACCACGATGGAGCCGCCACTCGCGAGCGCTTCGGTAATCTGTGCCATGGCGTCCGCGGGGATCGTCAGGCGGTCAAGCGCTTCGGCGGCGCTGTTCGGCAGCGGTCGGGTTTTCACCTCAACGGCACCAGTGGATTTGCGGCGACGCGAAACATTGTCGTCCTCGTCGGCGCGATGCGGGACGGCAGGCAGCGAGACTGCGGTCCAGTGAAATGCCTTGGCATCATCCTTGTCGGTGCGGGCGGTAAAGATGTGAGTGCCGAGCGGGCGATCGCTGGGCTTGATGGCGATCGGCGTCTCGAACAGCGGCGCGAAATTCTGCCGCACATAGAGCTTGCCGTCCTTGCCGCTGACCAGCACGGCAATCTGGCCGGACCGCTTTGGCGTCGCATCGGCAGCGGGCGCCGTAGGCATCTCGGCCTTGGCTGAATCGGCGGGGCGCGTTTCGTCCTTCTTGACGTCGGGCACACTGGCGGCGACCGGTGCGACATCAGCTTTTGCGATTTCCGCCTTCGGTGCTTCCGTCTTGGCAGGTTCAAGCTTGGCTGGCGCTTCCGCGACGGTCTCTGCCGATTTGACCTCGGGGGTCGGCAATTCGACGACCTTGGCGATCGCGGCGTCGAGATCGCGGCGCGTCATGATTTCGGGCTCTGCGGCCTTAACGGCGGTTTCGACCTTTGCAGGTGTGGCGTCCGACATCACAGTCGCAGGCGCCGGTTTTGTCATCGCATTGCTGGCATCGGCGGTCTGGGTCTTGTCCTGAGTCTTGGTGCGGTCGGCGGCGGATGGCCTCAGACCGAAGTCTTGGGGCTTCGCATCTGCCGATGCCTTATCAGCCTTTGGCGATGTCTGGACGTCTTGAGGCGCCGCTACCGCGACCGGACCCGGCGCGATTTTCTGAGCGGCGAGCAGCGGATGCGAGATTTCCGCTGGGGAGATTTCACCGGGCGCGATGATCACGCGGGCACCCATGCGGGTCCAGCCCCAGATCTTGGTCGCAAAGGCCATCGGCATGCGGATGCAGCCGTGGGACGCCGGATAGCCTGGCAGCGCGCCGGCATGCAGAGCAATGCCCGACCAGGTGATGCGCTGCATGTAGGGCATCGGCGCGCCGCTATAGATGTTGGAGCGGTGCCATTTGTTCTTCTGGATGATGCTGAACACGCCCATGGGCGTCGAATGGCCGCGCATGCCGGTCGAGACCGGCGTTTCCGCGAACAGGCCGTTGGCGTCGAATACCCGCAGGGACTGCCGCTCGATCGAAATGGCGATCACCAGCGGGCCGACCGGCTTGGTGTGTTCCTTGACCTGTTTCTCAAGTCTGGCGCCGAGGCGCTTCAGCTTCTTCTGGCGCTGCTGCGGTTGCGGCGCCGGCGGTTCGATCTCCCGCATGATCATTGGGTTTTCGTCGGTCCAGAACACCGCGGCATCGGCAGGCATCGCCACGGTCATGCCGGTCATGGCGACGAGTGCGATCCGCAGGAAGCTGCCGGAAAAGAATGTGCTGCCCAGAAAGCGGCTCTTGTCCGTTGATCCCCACGACAATTGAAATGCACTCACGTCCAATATCCTCGAATCCATCTGAAAACATTAGTCTCGCAGGCGCGAGATGGGTTCACCAGCATGAGTGATCTGGCTACCGCTGAGTCGGGATCAGCCTAGCAAAAAAGCCTCACATTGAATTAACAGAGGGGCATCCTGGCTTCCGAATCCGGTTGGAATGCCTACATATTCTGGATCGGTCACGGAGAGTTGCATGACGTTTAATGGATCTGGCGGGCTCACCAAGATGCTGCGGCGCGGCGTCCTGGCGCTTTCGGCATTCGCGGCGTTGGCAATTGTCCCGGCGCAGGCTGCGGATGAACCGGATCTGATCTTCCGGCGCTCGACCGTGTTCAAATGGCTCAGCCCGAACGACAAGCTGGCGACCTATGGCGTCGACGACCCCGAAGTCGACGGCGTCGCCTGCCACTTCACTGTGCCTGAAAAGGGTGGCTTCAAGGGCTGGCTCGGTCTGGCCGAAGAAGTTTCGGACATCTCGCTCGCGTGCCGGCAGATCGGTCCCATCACGTTCAAGGCCAAGAGCGATCAGGGCGAGGACATGTTCCGCCAGCGCCGCAGCCTTTTTTTCAAGAAAATGCAAATCGTCCGCGGCTGCGACGCCAAGCGAAACGTGCTGGTTTACATGGTCTATTCGGACCGGATCATCGAGGGTTCGCCGAAGAACTCGACGTCATCAGTTCCGATCATGCCCTGGGGGCAGTCAGACGTTGCCGTCCAGAAATGCGGCGACTTCATCAAATAAGCGATCTATCGGCCGCTAGAACTTAGCCGTGCTTCGCTATTCAGCGGAGTGGGTGACGACGCGTTTCGTGCGCAAGCGGTCCCATGACTGCTGCGGCTGCGGGTCACGATAGCCCACGAGCTGGACCAGCTGCTGCGGATAGCACTCGTTGCCGTGCGAGCCGTAGCCCTGCTGCGACATGGCGCCTTGGCATTTAGCGCGCGCGTGTACCGTGGAGACCAGTGGCCGTCCGGGGGCGCTGATCGGGGTATCCTTGCCAACGTCGTTGTTGCCGGTTCCCACGACTGCATTCCTTCTCTTCGAGGTGAACAGAAACGCGCAGTCGCCTGAAAAGGTTGCATACGCTCTCCTGAAGTCGCTTTAGCCGCGTTTCGGTTCAGTTTTGTTAAGGGCATGCGACAGCCGGACGAACTTTCGAGACATCCTTTCCAAGGCGTTCTTTCTAAGCCGTTCGCAGATTTGCCGCCCGGATTGTGTCGTCGGCATGGGCGCCACGAAACAATTCGACGGGGGACGAAACCATTTTCCTCTTGGGCCGCAGACGTGCCGAAACCCGCATTGGCTATCCATTTGTCAACGACGCGGCGGGCAGCGCTGCCGAACTGGAGACGTCAGATGCGCACCATCAGCTTCATCCTCGCTTTCGCCTTCATCCTGGCCGGCCCGTCGATGGCCGGTTCCACCGATGGTAACCTACCCGGTATCGGTACGTTCGCCTTTACCGGTTCGCCGGTGATCAGCGCTGTTGCGCCGATGGTTGTGGCCTACGCACGCTGATTTCGATCGCGGGCGGATAACCCGAGAAACAACAAGAAAAGTTTTGAAATGACTAGACCACGTATTCTGACTGCCATTGTTGTCACTGCCGCCCTTGCGAGTTCCATCACGGGAAGTGCGGCGCAGGCGCAGATCTGGTCATGGCGGAAATTGCCGGACCAGCGTGGCGAGTTCGTTCGTTTGTGCTCGCCGCATATGGTCGGGCGCTGGGCGCATCCGGAAGAAGTGTGCGGCTGCCTGCATGACCACGCCGTGGCAACGGTGGAAGACGCTGATTTGCGCGAGGCACTGCTGCGAGGCATCAGTGAGCGCGGCGTACCTACGATCGAGAAGGACTGGATCCCGGCATCGAAGCAGTCGATGATCAGCGCGACCTTCACGCAGATCGCGAAGCCGACCCTGCAATGCATGTATGATCCGGCGCCGCTGGATTGAACCACTCAGTTAGTTCGCGTGATCTTTTTGCGCTGCGTCGTCGCGCCAAAATGATAGCGGATTTCTGTCTTTCCCTCTCGTCATCCCGTTACTGCCAATGATAGCGTTTTACTACACCACCGTTAGGTGGGTGGATTCGCTACTAATTGAATTGGTGGGAACCGAGGGATTTTTTATGCGATTTGTTTCGATCGGCTTGACGTGTGTCTCGATATTTCTGACCGGCGCGGCGTTGGCTGCAGATGCCAGCACCCAGGACACCAACAAGAAAACCGTCGTTGAATTCTATGAGAAGGGCCTCAACCAAAAGGACTTCGAGGCGGCATCCAAATATTTCGGTCCGCGTTATGTTCAGCACAATCCCAACGCGGCTGATGGTGTCGAGGGCTTCAAAGGCTTTATCGGTTTCCTGCGGGAGAAATTCCCGGACTCGCATAGCGAGATCAAGCAGGTCTTTGCCGACGGCGACTATGTGATCCTGCATGTCCATGCCGTGCGCGAGAAGGGTACGCGCGGCAATGCCATCGTCGACATCTTCAAGCTTGAGAACGGCAAGATCGTCGAACATTGGGATGCCGTTCAGCCGATCCCGGAAAAGTCCGCTAACACCAACGGCATGTTCTGATGGATATGGCGCAGCCCCAGCGTGACGGTCGATTGAAAGGCAAGGTTGCGATTATCACCGGCGCGGGTTCCCGCGGCGATGGCATTGGCAACGGACGTGCCGCAGCGGTGTTGTTGGCGCGGCATGGCGCGCGTGTCGCGTTGGTCGATACCGACGTAGACGCTGCCGAAGAAACCGCGCGATTGATCGCTGTGGAGGGCGGCATCACGCAGATCTATGACGGCGATGTCAGTGATCGCGCGTCATGCGAGGCGATCGTCGAACGCACCGTCGAAGGCTTTGGCCGTCTTGATATCCTCGTCAACAATGTTGGCCTCACCGGGCCGCGCGGCGACGCCATCGAGGTCGACGACCGCGCCTGGGACAGCGCCATGCGTATCAACGTTGCCTCAATGATGCTGATGGCGAAGTATGCGATTCCGGAAATGATGAAATCTGGCGGCGGCTCGATCATCAACCTGACGTCGATCGCCGGCCTGCGTGGTGGCCACCCGAGCTTGTTGTATCCAACGTCGAAATCGGCGGTGATCGGCCTCACCAGAGCGATGGCGGCACATCACGGCCGCGACGGCATTCGCGTCAACTGCATCGCCCCCGGCACGGTCTATACGCCGATGGTGGCGTCGCGTGGCATGAGCGATGAGATGCGCAAGGCGCGCGCAGCGGGCACACTGCTGGGCACCGAAGGGACCGGCTGGGATATCGGCTATGGTGTTCTGTTTCTTGCCAGCGACGAGGCGCGCTGGATCACAGGGATTACGCTAGCTATCGATGGCGGTGCGAGTGTTGGCCAGACCGGTTCTCCGGTGCCGCCAAGCGAGCCACAGCGGCATTGATGAGCGCGTCTTGGACTAGCGCGTCTTGGTGCCCGCGCGGGGAACGCATTTGCGAACACGCGTCACACCGGACGTGGTCAGCGTCGTGCCGGACACTTCCTTGATCTGGCCGGTGGGGCAAGAGCCGTCATCGACCAGAATGCGCTGGCCGAGGCGGACATCAACAATGTCCTGTTCGCGGTTGACCTGATCGATCGCAAGCGCCGGCGTCGCTAACGCAAGCGAAGCCAGAATTCCTGATAGCCAAATTGCCGAGCGCATTGTGCGACCTTTATTACTTGTTCTGGATCTTGAGGCCGTCGGGGCCGACATTGATCTGCAGCCCGCTGGGTTCTTTCTTGGTCTGGTAGAGATTGTAGCCGAGCACGCCGATGCCGACGATCAGCGCGCCGATGATCAGGTAGAGCACGTTGCGATTGCCGGACATGAGGTCTCCGTTGGGGGCAGATCTGCCTGCTGGGCATTTTGTCTGCCTGGATTGTAGGGATGCGCATCCGATTCTAGAAGCGCAGCGGTTGCCGGCATTGAGTGCCAGCCAGCCTCAAGTTTTAGCCCCCCACGCGGGTTCCACGCGTCTTTGCCGCAGGCTTGCGGTGGGCGCGCAAACTCGCCGCTGAGGCTTTCGCCAGTCTTTCCGCCGATGTGACAAGCTCACGAATGGGATGGCCGGCGAAGCCGAGCACGAAGCCCGGCGCAGGGCGGGCGCGCAGATAGGTGTCAGCCAGCAACCAGCCCTCGACGCCGGCTGCAGCCTTGGCCTTTGCGGCGATCTCAAGCGACGTCGCGGGCGCGAACTTCGCCACCAGATGCAGGCCCTGTGACGGCACCGGCACGGTCAGTTGCCCGTCCGACGCATCCGTCAACGTCGTCGCCAGAGCGTCGCGCGCCTCGCGATAGATGTTCCGCATCTTGCGCAGGTTGGCTGCAAAGGCGCCGGAATTCAGCATGTCGGCGACGGCGCCTTCCATCAATGTGCCGGGAAAGCGGTCCATCGCCGCGCGCGCCGTCGTGACCGGGCCAATCAGGCGTTCGGGCAGGGCGCAGTAGCCGATGCGCAGACCGGGAAACAGAGTCTTGGCAAACGTGCCCATATAGATCACGCGCTGCAGGTGATCGATGCCGGCGAGCGACAGCAACGGCGCGCCGTCATAGCGAAACTCGCTGTCGTAATCGTCTTCGAATATCCATGCGCCGGCGTCCTTCGCCCAGTCGAGCAATTCAAGACGCCGCGGCATCGCCATTTGCACGCCGAGTGGAAATTGATGCGAGGGCGTGACATAGGCCGCGCGCGCAGATGGCGCCGTGGCACGGCCCCTGGCGACGATCAGGCCGAAGTCATCGACCGGCACCGACACCGGCCGGGCGCCGCAATGTTCGATCGATTTTCGTGCGGCGGGGTAACCGGGGTCCTCGCACCAGATCTGTTCGCCTGGCTTGAGAATGGCTGACAGCACGATGCGCAGCCCGTGCTGTGTGCCCGATGTCAGCATGATCTGATCGGGATCGCAGCGCAGCCCGCGCGCTGACAGAAGATGATTGGCGATGGCGGTGCGTAGTTCATGACTGCCGCGGGGATCGCCGTAGTGCAGATGCTCGGCGCCGAAAGCGCGCAGGCGGCGGCCGGCGAAAGCGCGAAAACGGCGCAGCGCCTGTTCGTCGATATCGGTACAGCCGAGAGCGAGCGTGCCCCGCTGCGGCGCGTCGATGGCGATGGTCTTCGTCGGCTTGCTGCTGGTCCGCGTCGGAATCCGCGCGGCGACGAAGGTGCCAGAGCCGACGTGTGCGACGGCAAAGCCATCGGCGATTAGACGCTCATAGGCATTGGTGACGGCATTGCGTTGAAAACCGGTTTGCTTCGCAAGGATACGCGATGGCGGCAGAGCTTCGCCGGGTTTGGCAACGCCGCCGGTGATGGCATGGCACAGCGCCTGATAGAGCCGATCCTGCGAGGACGATCCTTCGGTGATATGTGCGCCCGTGAGATCGAGCGGTAGCTCGGGCTTCGGAATTGGCTTCGCCAAATTGGTCGGAATTTTTCGCATGGAATTGGCACTATCGCAGACCAAATGCGGCGGTACAACACATTCGAACGCTTCCAATTGACGGGGGATTGCCGTGACCACAGCCGAACTGAAGACCGATGAACCGACGAACGCAGACATCGCGTCATATCCGCTCACGGCGCGCAATCGCGTGAAGCGACGCCATGACCGCGGCTTCTATGACCACGAGACCGTGCATAACATTCTGGACGCATCGATGATGTGCCATGTGTCCTACGTGATCGACGGGCAGCCCTATTGCACGCCGACCTTCTTCTGGCGCGAAGGCACGAAACTGTACTGGCACGGCAGTAGCGCGAGCCGCATGCTGAAGAACCAGACCGCGCAGCAACGCGTTTGCCTCACTGTGGCCTTTCTCGACAGCCTCGTGCTGGCACGTTGCGGCTTCAATCATTCCGCGGACTACCGTGCGGTGATGGCATTCGGAAACGCTTATCTCGTCACCGATCCCGACGAGAAGGAGCAGGCTGGCATCGCGATGGTCGACCGTTTCTTTCCGGATCGCACCGCCAGTCTGCGCGAGACCACGGCACAGGAGATGAAGGCGACGTCCTTCATCGCCATGGAGATCGAGGAGGCGTCGGCAAAAATTCGCGCCAAGGGCGTGGCTGACGATGACGAGGATTACGAACTGCCGATCTATGCCGAGCGCATTCCGGTGAGGACGGTGATCGGTGCGCCGGAGCCGTGTCCGCGGTTGTTGCCCGGCGTCGAACGGCCTGCATCCTTGCAAGCATATTCGGAAGGCCGGCTGCTCGAAGATGCGCTGACAGATGCCTATTTTCTGAAATACCCGAAGGGGTAAGGGGCGAGCATCTCAGATGACGGCGTCGGTGCTCGTGCCGGTTACGGCCACAGCGCCGCGACGATCGCGTCGAGTCCATCCGTCAACGCTGCTGGTCCTGGCTGCAGGATCAGCGGCGATCTGATCTCATAGATGCGATTGTCGCGCACGGCAGGAATCGCGTTCCAGCCCGGGCGCTGTCGGATTTTATCGGGCACGACTTTCTTGCCGCACCACGAGGCGAGGATCACATCGGGGGCCGCGGCAATCACGTCGGCAGGCATGACGATGCGATCCTTCGCTGCCTTCTGATGTCGAAGCTGCGGAAAAGCGTCTTCGCCGCCGGCGATCTCGATCAGTTCGGACACCCAGCCGATCCCGGTAATCAGCGGATCATCCCATTCCTCGAAATAGACGCGCGGCTTCGTCTGCCGCAAGTTTGCCGCAGCATTGACGCTGGAAAGTCGCAGCTCAAACTGCGTTGCGAGCTGATTTGCGCGCTCACCTGCGCCGACCATGGCGCCGAGCGTGCGGATCATCGCCAGAATGCCAGCGATGTCGCGCTGGTTGAATACATGAACGGCGATGCCGGCGCGCGTCAGGTCTGCGGCGATTTCAGCCTGCAGATCGGAGAAGCACAGCACAAGGTCAGGATCGAGCGCGAGGATCTTCGGCAGGTCGGCCGAGATGAACGCGGACACCCGCGGCTTTTCGCGTCGCACCTGCGGCGGCCGCACCGCATAGCCGGAAACGCCGACGATGCGATCCTGTTCGCCGAGCAGATACAGCGTCTCCACGGTCTCTTCCGTAAGGCAGACGATCCGGCGTGGCGGGAAGTGGCGCATGACGTCGATATGCCTGTTAACAAAGAGCTTGTCACGGCAGGGTGTTGTGTCGTGAAATTTCATCAAGCCCGCATGATGATGGGCAAGACAAACCGCAGGGAGTTGAGGCCAGCATGACGCCGCTCGACAAGATCCACAGCCTCGCGATGCCGTTTTCCGTCTCGATGGGTGTGACCTTTACCGACGCCGACCTGGAGCGCGTCGTTGCCACGATGCTGGTGCGCGAGGACCTGTGCACACTCGGCCATACGATCCATGGCGGCGCGGTGATGGCGCTCGCCGATGCGGTTGGTGCGGCGGCGACGGTCATCAATCTGCCGGAGGGCGCCAAGGGAACGACGACCATCGAGAGTAAGACCAATTTCACAGGCGGGGCGAAAGCAGGAAGCACCGTGCGCGCCATCGCAACGCCGGTTCATCGGGGGCGCAGAACGCAGGTATGGCAGACCCGAATCGAGACCGAAGAGGGCAAGCTGGTGGGCGTCGTGACGCAGACCCAACTGGTGCTGTAAGGCGGTGGTATGTCGCGCTTAAGGTTTTGTTAATGCTGGATAATTGCATGGCTCACCTGCAGTGGGCGCTGGCAGGTGCGGCATCTGCGCCCTTGTATTTTATGGTGCGTCGCACAATATAGGGTGTCTAGGGAATCGACGCTTTCCTCGAGGGCAACTTGAGGATTTTGACCATGTTAGACGCAGCCACCACCATTGCCATTTCGACCAGGGCTCCGGCCCGCGGACATGTGCGTGTCCTGGCAGCCCGCGAGCTGCCGCTGTTCCGCGATCATCTCTTGAGATTGGACCGCGAGAGCCGCCGTGATCGTTTCAACGGTTCGCTCGACGACGAATGGGTCGCGCGTTACGCCGAGAAGTCCGTCAATACCGGCACCGTCATTCTCGTTTACTTCGAGGATGGCATCGTGCGCGGCGCCGCCGAACTGCATCAGGCCGACCTGTCGCCGGACTCGCTGCCCGAGATTGCCTTCAGCGTTGAAGCCATCGTGCGCCGCAAGGGCGTTGGCAGCATCCTGTTCACGAAGCTGATCGCCAAGGCGCGGTCGATGGGCTACGCGAGGCTGCGTATCACCACCGGCGCGCAGAACGATGCGATGCGTGCACTGGCCAACAAGTTTGGTGCGCACCTGTCGTTCCGGCACGGCGAATCCACGGGAGTTATAGACCTGCGCGATCCCATGGGCGCTGGTGTCGCGCCGCAGCCCAAGACCTCGGCGCTCGATGTGGCGCGCGCGGTGGCCGACTATAACCGGGCTTACTGGGGTCTGTGGTTGAAGCTCGCCGGCTGGGGCAAATCGTCCTGAGCCAAGAAACTATCGCGACAAAGAAAAGGCCTCGTGGTGAACGAGGCCTTTTTTGCGACTGCGGGGAGGGCTGTGAGCGCCCTCAAAATCAGATGCGCTTGTCGTTACCGAATTTGCGCGTCACGCGCCGTTCCACGACCACCGAACGCTGAGCACCTTGCTCGCCTGCGATAACGCGGGTCACGCGCAGCGTGCCGGTCGAACGATTGGCCTTCTTCACTTCAGCCTGCACGGCGTCGAACGGCATGCCCATCAGCGAGGCGGCGATCTCCGCCTGCTGATCGAGATCCTCGGTGATACCCATAGCGGCGAAGATGGCTTCTTCCAGGGTCGGGGGATCGCGCCGTACGCGCCGCGTTCCATATTTCGTGTTCCAGTCTTCGCTCATCGCTCGCCTCAGTGTTGATTTGCGATACCTAAGCGAGCAGTTGTTGCATTGCAATATGGAATTACCGCGACAAAGCAGCCATGCAAACTTGTTCCCGGAAAACGAGAAAGAGTTTGATCGGTAGCTTTACGACAAAGCGGATGGCGGGGCGGTATCCCGTTGGGGTTGCGGCCAACGTTTCAGCGCCGCGTGGCCGGCATCGGTGAGCGCGTAGGTGCCGCGCGCGGGACTTTCGAACCAGCCATAGACGTTGCGATGCAGGATCTTTTGCGCGTCCGGATAATCAGGCGTGAGCTCGCGCACCTTGCGCGGACCGACGACAAGCATCGCTGCGCAAGCGAGCGCCTGCTGACGATAGGCCGTCATGATCGGCGCGCGCGTGCTGCCGCCAAGGGCAGGATCGCCTTGGCGCTTCTTGTGCTCGGTGATGAGGCGTGAACGCTTCTTCGGATTGCGTCGGGGCGCGACAGTGGCAGGCGCGACCAGAACCTCGACGCCGCCGGCATCCGTGATTCCCAACATCCCGAAGCCAAGCCGGCGGCAGAGGTTGCGGTAGCGCGCATCGCTTTCACGGCCCTTGCCGCGGATGGAGAGCTTGGCGGCGACCCAGACTTCATCACAGGCGCCGGCGCGATCGACAGCCTGCAGGATCAGTTCGAGATTGAAGCTGAGCTTGAGCTCGCCGATCACAACGATTGGTGGATCATCGCCATTCAGCGCCACGAGATCGCAACCGCCAATCTCGCCTTTGACCGTAAAGCCAAGGCCTTCGAGGAAGCGTTTCACCGGAAGGTAGAGCGAAGTTTCCAAATCGAACGTCCAAGTCGAAGTCCATGAGACGATGCGCCGCTGCAACCGCGACTCACTGGTCGAGTTTATCCGGGTTGGCCCGCGGGGACACCCGAGGCGCCTTATCCCTGTGCGATCGGAGACCCGCGGTGAAGACCCTTCTGGAAATGTCAGACAGCTTTCGTCTGTTGCCGCATCTGATCGCCATGTCGATCGCCTATGTTCTGGCGCTGCCCATCGGCTGGAATCGCGAGCGCGCCGAGCGCAGCGCCGGGCTGCGGACCTTTCCGCTGGTGGCGCTTGCCACTTGCGGCATCGTTCAGGCGACCGAGGGGTTTCTGAACGGTCATCCCGAAGGCACGGCGCGTATCATCGAAGGCCTGATGACCGGCATGGGATTTATCGGCGGCGGCGCCATTTTGAAAGACAACGGCTCGGTGCGTGGTACCGCCACTGCAGCCAGTCTGTGGGCAACCGGCGCAACTGGCGCTGCCGTGGGCCTCGGCGCCTATGACGTGGCGGTCGTCATCTCGCTGTTCACCTTCCTGACTCTTTGGCTCCTGGTACCTTTCAAGCAGGAGGGGCCAAAGACGGAAGAGGACGTTAAAAAGCCTCCCAGCGAAATTTGAGCGACAAAATACCGGTGCTGGCGCAATTCTGTGAGGGTTAACCTCAATTCGCCCGATTTCGCCGGCACATGGCAGCAATGATTGGCCTTTTGCTGCGAAGCAGCGTAAAGCTCCGTCGATCCCGATACGCACCGGACTCCTGGACCCGACGTGACCGCCAACTGAAGGGCGGCAGATTCGTTTCCGTTTGGTCCCAAGTATTGATCCCGTGGATCTCAATGAGTCCGACCGCGACGCGGTCCGCTGCAACCAAGGTTTACATCTGTGTCATTTCTCTCGACTGGTCCGTCGCTCGCCCGCGCGTTGGCTGAGCGCAACTACAATGAATCCACCCCCGTCCAGGCCGCTGTCCTCGCTGACGATGCTGTCGGTCGTGATCTTCTCGTGTCTGCGCAGACCGGCTCCGGCAAGACCGTCGCTTATGGTCTGGCGATCGCCGAAAATCTGCTCGAAGGCGCGGAGAAGCTGCCGAAGGCTGGATCGCCGCTGGCGCTGATCGTCGCACCGACGCGCGAACTCGCGCTGCAGGTGCATGGCGAGCTGACCTGGCTCTATCAATATGCCGGCGCACGCGTCGTTTCCTGCGTGGGCGGTATGGATCCGCGCAAGGAGCAGCGCGAGTTGGCCGCAGGCGCGCACATCGTTGTCGGTACGCCCGGACGTCTCTGCGACCATCTGCGTCGCAATCGCCTCGACGTCTCCGAACTGAAGGCCGTGGTGCTCGATGAAGCCGACGAAATGCTCGACATGGGCTTTCGCGAGGACATGGAGTTCATCCTCAAGACCACGCCGGCATCCCGCCGTACGCTGCTGTTCTCGGCGACGCTGCCGCGCGGCATCGCCAATCTCGCCAAGCAGTATCAGCAGCAGGCGTTCCGCGTCGAAGTCGCAGGCACCGAAGGCGGTCACTCCGACATCGAATATCGCGCGATCCGGATTTCGCCGAACGACGTCGAACACGCTGTCGTCAACGTGCTCCGCTATTTTGAATCGCCGAGCAGCATCGTGTTCTGCAACACCCGCAACGCGGTGAACCATCTGCAGACCGTCCTGCTGGAGCGCGGCTTCTCGGTCGTCGCTCTCTCGGGCGAACTGTCCCAGAACGAGCGTACTCACGCGCTGCAGGCGCTGCGCGATGGTCGCGCACGCGTTTGCGTCGCTACCGACGTGGCTGCGCGCGGTATCGATCTTCCGAATCTCGGCCTCGTCATTCACTCCGATCTGCCGAACGATCCCGAAGTGATGCAGCATCGTTCGGGTCGTACTGGGCGTGCCGGCCGCAAGGGCGTCAGTGTTCTCTTGGTGCCTCCATCGCGCCGTCGCCGCGCCGAGATGCTGCTCAATCTCGCTGGCACGGATGCCGTCTGGGGATCAGCGCCGACCGTCGAGGAAATCCGTGTGCTCGATCAGCAGCGCATGCTGCAGGACACGTTGTTCACTGAAGAGTCCACCGAGGACGATCTGACGCTGGCGCGCGCGATGCTCGCCGAGCGTTCGGCCGAGGAGATCGCAGCGGCGCTGGCGCGGCTGTATCGCTCGCGTCTGCCGTCGCCTGAAGATGTGCAGGATCCCGGCACGTTCCGCGGTCGCGAGGATCGCCCCGGCAGCCGTCGCCGGGACGAAGAAGGCGCTCCGGTCCGCAAGACCCCGAAGAAGAGCGAACCGATGGGCGAGGGCGCCAAGTGGTTCCGCGTCGCCATCGGCCGGCAGAAGAATGCCGAAGCGCGTTGGTTGCTGCCGATGATCTGCCGTCGCGGCGGCATCGAGAAGGCGGATATCGGCGCGATCAAGATCTATGACGGCAATTCGGAATTCGAGATTTCGGCAGCCGCGGCTGAGAAGTTCGCGACCATGATCAAGCGTCCGGACAAGGAAGACAATATCCACATCGAGCCGCTAGCTAACGGTCCGGAAGGCGCGGTCGCATCGAGCCGCACGGCGCCGGAAGATCGCGACTATTCCAACAAGCGCCCGCGCAAGCCCAGCTTCAGATCCGATGGCGACCGTCCGGACTTCAAGGACAAGGGCGCCTATAAGGAGAAGTCCTGGAAGGACAAGCCGAAGAGCGACAAGCCTTACCAGGGCGACAAGCCGCGCTACGAGGGCAAACCGCGTTTCGATGACAAGCCGAAGTATGAAGGCAAGCCCAAGTTCGACGGCAAGCCGAAATACGATCCGGTGCGCGCCGACAAGCCGGCTTATGCAAAGCCCCGCAGCGAAGACACGCGTTACGAAGGCAAGCCGAAGTTCGAAAAGAAACCACGCGCGGACAAGCCGCCCTACGTCGCCAAGGCCAAGCGCGATGGCGGTGCGCCAGCTGCCAAGCCGGCTTTCGGCAAGAAGAAAAAGATCTGGGGCAACGCCGGGTAGTCTGGGCTCCGACCTCATGGTGAGGAGCGCGCTACTTTAGCGCGCGTCTCGAACCATGAGTTGGTGATATGCAATCATCCTTCGAGACGCGGCCAAGCGGCCGCTCCTCAGGATGAGGGCGGAGCGTGGGACAAATAGTGGCTAAACCCGTCCGCTTACCGGCAGCAGCGCGCCGGTCAACGCACTCGCCGCATCGCTCGCCAGGAACAGGATCACGCTGGCGAGTTCGTCCGGCGTGACCCACTTTGAAAAATCGGCATTGGGCATATCGCGGCGGTTCGCGGCTGTGTCGATCGTCGAAGGCAATACGGCATTGACCGTGACCTTGCCCTTCAGCTCGGCGGCAAGCGTTTCCGTCAGCCGATGCACGCCAGCCTTCGAGGCGGCGTAAGGCCCCATGCCGGCGCCGGCCTGTAGCGCACCCATCGCACCGATATTGATGATCCGTCCGGCCTTCGACGACGTCAGATGCGGGATTGCCGCACGCGAGGCATTGAGCGCCGTGAGCAGGTTGAGCCGATGCATCGTCTCCCAGCTCTTGTTGCTGCCGTCACCGATATTCTCGAAGGCGAACGCGCCTGCGATGTTGATCAGCACGTCGATCTTGCCGAATTGCTTGACCACCGCAGCGATGGCGGCGTCGGCTTGCGCGGCATCGGAGAGGTCGACGCCGCCGATCTGCAAGCGATCCGGCGTAGACGCTGGCGTCCTGGCGGAATGGTCGATGGCGGCCACCGTTGCTCCGCTCGCAACGGCGCGTTCGAGCACGACCTGACCCAGCGCACCGGACGCTCCGGTGATGACGATGATCTTTCCATTCATGGGGAACTCCTGTTACGCACGATGATCCTGCCCGGAATTAGCCCTGGGTAATAGCCACAGATAGATCGCGCCGGCGGCGAGCGCCATGCCGGCCATCAGGCCGGTCATCACCAGCGCCGGATGCCCGAACGGTTCGAACACCGCGATCATGGCGCTGGCGAAGGCGCCCATGACCATCTGCGTACATCGCATCACGCCGGCTGCCGCGCCTGCCACATGCGGCAGGTTCTGCAAGGCTTCGTGGTTGGTGCTCGGTGCAAGCAGGCCGAAGGAAAAGATCGTGAGCGCCATCAGCGGCATCAACGACAGCGTCGTGATGGCGCCGGCAGGCACCAAAGCGACGGCTGCAACGGCGCTGGCGATCATCAGCAACAGACCGGCCATGATGATCTTGCGTGAGGCCACATGGCGGCGGCTTAGGCTCCCGCTGATCAGCGACGCAACCAACACGCCGCAGGAGGTCAACCCGAACAGCAGCGCAAACATCGTGGTGGAGAGACCGAGGCTGCCGATCAGCACGGATGGCGCGCCCGAGATGAAGGCGAACATGCAGGCGAAGGCGAAGGCGTAGAGCAGGGAGAAGCCGACGAAGATGCGATCGGACAGCACCATGCGGTAGCTCTCGAGCAATTGCGCGGGATTGAGCGAACGGCGTTTCTCGACGGGCTGGGATTCCTCAAGACTGATCGCGCCGACGATCAGCAGGATCAGGCCGACGGCGGCCTGCACCGCATAGATCGTTCGCCAGTCACTGACGGTCATCACCCAGCCGCCCAGCACCGGCGCGATCATCGGCGCGATGCCGAGGACCGCCGCGATCTGCGACAGCTTGTGGCGCGCCGTGCCGTGTTCGAACAGGTCGCGCACGATGGCGAAGGGCAGGATGGCGCAAGCGCCTGCGGCGAGGCCCTGCAGCAATCGAAACGCGAGGAGCACGCTAAACGACGGCGCGAGCGCACAGGCGCCCGCCGCGATCGAGAACAGCAGCAGTCCATCCAGCAAGGTTGCGCGGCGCCCGAAGCGGTCAGCCAAGGGACCGCAGATCAGCGGCGAGATCGCAAAGCCCGCCAGGAACAGGCTGAGCGTCAACGGCCCGCGTCCTGCGGCGTCGGCGAAACTCGCCTCGATCGCCGGAAGGCCCGGCAATCCCATGTCGATCGAAAGCGGTGGCAATGCTGTCAATGTGCCCAGAAAGGCAGTGAAGGCGAAACTGTCGCGCCTGAGGGCCAAAATCGTTTCCTTGAAAATGCGAAAATACTTACGCGGTCGCGACGCTATTCTGCCGGACTGATCTGCGCCGGCAAGATCCGGCGGTCAATGAAGCTGCTCAGCGTGAGCCCGAGCCCGGCCATGGCGACGAGCGCTGCGAGCAGCGGAAGCTGCGCATAATGCATCCCGGCATTCAGCGCCACGCCGCCGATCCATGCGCCGGTGGCATTGCCGAGATTGAACGCGCCTTGGTTCAGGGTCGAGGCGAGGTTCGGCGCATCCGTGGCCGCATCGACCACCCAGATCTGCAGCGGCGAGACCAGCGCGAAGGCGATACCGCCCCACAGGATCAGCAGCACCAGGGTCGGGAGCGTCATGTGTACGACCAGTGCGAGCGCTGCCAGCACAATGACGAGACAGATGAATGCACCGATGATGGTCGAGAGCAGGTTGCGGTCGGCGAGGCGGCCGCCGATCAGATTGCCGATGGTGAGACCGACGCCGATCGCCAGCAGTGCGCCGGTGACGCCATGCGGCGTCAGGCCGGTGACCTCTTCAAGCAGCGGCGTGATGTAGGTGAAGAGGCTGAACATGCTGACTGAAGCCATGGTCGAGATCAGCATCGGCAGCAGCACCGGCCAGCGGCCCAAGGCGCGAAACTCTTTCGCCAGTCCGCCGCGTGTGCCCGGCATGCCCGATGGAACGAAACGCGTGATCGCGAGGAACGCAACGATACCGATCACCACGACCGCCCAGAATGCCGCACGCCATCCTGCGGCCTGTCCCAGAGCTGTGCCGAATGGCACACCGAGCACATTGGCCAGCGTAAGGCCGGCGAACATCAACGACACCGCTTGCGTGCGCTGCTCACGTGGCACCAGATTGCTGGCAACGACGGCGCCAATTCCGAAGAACGCGCCATGGGCAAAGGCAGTGACCACGCGCGCGGTCATCAGCAACCAGTAATCCGGCGCGAGGGCGCAGCCGAGATTACCGATCGTGAACAGCGCCATCAGAGCCAGGAGAGCAGTCTTGCGCGGGATGCCTGCGGTCGCCATTGCCACGATGGGTGCGCCGATCACGACGCCCAGTGCATAACCCGACACGAGATAGCCGGCTTGCGGGATGGTCACCGACAGGCTGCGCGCGACGTCGGGCAGCAGGCCCATGATGACGAACTCGGTCGTGCCGATGCCGAAAGATGCGGCAGCCAATGCGAGAATAGGAAGGGATAGTCGGATGGGTATTCTCCTGAGCGGAAATATTGCGATGCAATATCAGGAGATGTGCCACGACCTCCGCGATTTGGCGACCGCCTCGCGGGGGAGGCAGCATTGCGCACCTCGGTCATCAAACTGTCGAGAGGCGTTTCGATGGAGCGGCTGTCAGCGGACAATAGGCCGGCTGTGCGATCTCAGCATAAAATGCAGGCGGACGGCTCAGACCGGAGGCCAGCTGCGCATGGCCATGTCGGCGAGTTTTCGCAATTGCTCGCGCGGTGCGCCGCCTGCGGCTTGCACGGCCATGCCCTGCAAGATGGCAGACACGTAGCGCGCGAGATCGCCGGCATCCGCATCGGCTGGCAGATCGCCTTCGGCGAGGGCGCGTGTGAAGCGAAGGCGCAGGTCGTCCTCGCTCTTCGAGCGACGCGCCATCAGTTCCTGCTTGATCGTCTCCGCGGCATCACCGCAGCAGAGGGCGCCCTGGACCGCGAGACAACCGGGATTCCTGGGATCAGTCACAGCCTCAACGGATTCGTAGAGGATATGTTCGACCGCTTCGCGGGCCGTGGCCTTCTCCAGGCCGGTGCGGAAATAGCCGCCGGGGCCATCGACGTAGCGATCCAGCGCCTTGCGGAACAGATCTTCCTTGTTGCCAAACGCTGCATAGAGACTGGGCTTGGTGATGCCCATGGCTTCGGTGAGGTCGGCCATCGACGCGCCTTCGTAACCCTTGCGCCAGAACACATGCAGCGCGAGGTCGAGGGCCGTGTCGGTATCGAATTCACGAGGACGTCCCAGTGCCACGACGGGCCCTCCAAAGTTTTCTACCGTTCAGTAGATAAGTCTCTTGACAGTGGATGTCGATAGTCCATCTATACCGGACGTTACGAATGTGTGCGTTGCAGCGAGATGCCCGGCGGGACGGCCAGACGCACAGTGTACTGCTTAGCTACTGAAATGACAGGGCTTTACAAGGCCCACGCAGATTAAATGGGGTTCACAATGGCACATAATCTCCCTCGCAAAATCGCTTTTGGCGCCGGAATCGCGTTGGTGGCGGTCGCCGTTGGCGGCGGTGCGGCGCTGATGAATCTTTCCAGCGTGGCAGCTCAAGCCGAGTCCGGCGCGGTTGTTCCCGCTGCTGTTCAGGCTTCAGTTGCCTTGGTGGAAGCCAAGGCCACGGCGCCTTCGGACGAGTTCTCGGGCCGCCTTGAGGCAATTGAGCGCGTGGAGATTCGCTCCCGCGTCGCAGGCGCCGTCCAGGAGATCCACTTTCGCGAAGGCGCGCTGGTCAAGAAAGATGACCTGCTCGTGCTGATCGATCCGGCGCTCTACGCCGCAGATGTCGATCGCGCCCAAGGGCAGGTGTCCGCGTCGCGGGCGCGCCTGATCCTGACTAAGGCCGATTTCGACCGCGGTCAGCAACTGACCAGCTCCAGCATCACCCAGCGCGACCTCGACAATCGTATCAATGCGTATCGTGAGGCCGAAGCCAACCTCAAGGCTGCAGAAGCCGCGCTCAAGACCGCCGAGCTCAATCTCAGCTACACCGAAGTGCGCGCGCCGGTCGCGGGCCGGGTCGGCAAGGTGGAGATCACCGTCGGCAACCTGATTTCGGCCGGCCCGTCCGCGCCACTGCTGACGACGCTAGTCTCGGTCAATCCGATCTATGCAAGCTTCAATGCCGACGAACAGGTGGTGTCGCGCGCGTTGAAGACGCTGGCAGACGAGAAGACGCCGGGCGATATCGACCGCATCCCGGTTCACATGACCACCGTCACTGATAGCGCACCGGTGAAGGGCCGCATGCAGTTCATCGATAATCAGGTCGATCCGCGCAGCGGCACGGTGCGGGTGCGCGCCATGTTCGACAATGCCGATGGTCGCTTGATGCCCGGCCAGTTCGCGCGGCTCACAATGGGCCAGCCGAAGGCAGAACAGACGCTGCTGATTAGCGAGCGGGCAGTCGGCACCGACCAGAACAAGAAGTTCGTCATGGTGGTCGATGCCAAGGACAAGGCGCAATATCGCGAAGTGATCCTGGGGCCCTCGGTTGATGGCATGCGCGTGATCCTCAATGGCCTGAAAGCTGGTGAACGGATCGTCGTCAACGGACTTCAGCGCGTGCGGCCGGGTGTGACCATCAAGCCGGAGATGGTGGCGATGAACGCCGCGTCTCTCGTCTCGATCAAGGCCGTCGCGCAGAACTGATAACGACCGCCCTGTCCGCAGGCGGGCAGGGCGCACTTCCCAATACACAGCACGTCATCGAGGTCGAGCGATCGGCCGCGCGGGGCCCTTGTACCCCGCAGGTTTGGATCATCACGGAATAGCGCCATGAACTTTTCAAAATTCTTTATTGATCGTCCGATCTTTGCCGGCGTGTTGTCGACGGTGATTTTTCTCGCCGGCCTGTTGTCGATGCCGGTGCTGCCGATCTCCGAATATCCGGAAGTCGCGCCGCCGACCGTGGTGGTGACAGCGAATTATCCCGGCGCCAACCCGAAGGTGATTGCGGAAACGGTCTCGACGCCGATCGAAGAGCAGATCAACGGCGTCGAGAACATGCTCTATATGAGCAGCCAGGCGACCACCGACGGCAGGATGACGCTCAACGTCACCTTCCGCCTTGGCACCGATCCCGACAAGGCGCAGCAACTGGTGCAGAACCGCGTCTCGCAGGCCGAGCCGCGTCTCCCTGCGGAAGTCCGTGCGCTAGGCGTGACCACAATCAAGAGCGCCCCCGATCTTACCATGGTCGTGCATTTGCTGTCGCCGAATGACCGCTATGACATGACCTATCTGCGCAATTACGCCGTGCTCAACGTCAAGGATCGCCTCGCGCGCATCGAGGGCGTCGGCCAGGTGCAGTTGTTCGGTTCGGGCGATTATTCCATGCGCGTCTGGCTCGATCCGCAGAAGGTCGCTGAGCGCGGCCTGTCGCCGGGCGATGTCGTGCGTGAGATCCGCGCGCAGAACGTGCAGGCAGCGGCGGGGCAGGTGGGCGGTTCGCCCAATGAGCCGGGCCTCGACCTGCAGCTCTCGATCAATGCGCAGGGGCGCCTGCAGACCGAAGAGGAATTCGGCGAGATTATCGTCAAGAACGGCGACAATGGCGAGGTGACGCGGCTGCGCGACATCGCCCGTATCGAACTCGGCGCCGCCGACTATGCACTGCGCTCGCTGCTGAACAACAAGTCTGCAGTGGCAGTTCCGATCTTCCAGTCGCCGGGCTCCAATGCGATCCAGATCTCCGACAATGTCCGCAAGACCATGAGGGAGCTGAAGGAGAATATGCCGGACGGTGTCACCTACGACATCGTCTACGACCCCACGCAATTCGTTCGCGCCTCGATCGAGGCGGTGATCCATACGCTGCTCGAGGCCATCGCACTGGTGGTGCTCGTCGTCATCCTGTTCCTGCAGACATGGCGAGCCTCGATCATCCCGCTGATCGCTGTGCCGGTGTCGGTGGTCGGCACATTTGCCGTGATGCATGTGTTCGGCTTCTCGGTGAATGCGCTGACGCTGTTCGGCCTCGTTCTGGCGATCGGCATTGTGGTCGACGACGCGATCGTTGTGGTCGAGAATGTCGAGCGCAATATCGAGCGCGGGCTCGATCCGAAGAGCGCGGCCTATCAGGCCATGCGCGAAGTGACCGGCCCGATCATCGCGATCGCGCTGGTGCTGGTCGCCGTGTTCGTACCACTGGCCTTCATCACCGGCCTGACCGGGCAGTTCTACAAGCAGTTCGCGCTGACGGTGGCGATCTCGACTGTGATCTCCGCCTTCAATTCGCTGACACTGTCGCCAGCACTCGCCGCGCTGCTTCTGAAGGGCCATGACGCGCCGAAGGATGCGTTGACGCGCTTCATGGACAAGACGCTCGGCTGGTTTTTCGTCCGCTTCAACCGCTTCTTTGCCAGAAGCTCCGACGCTTATAGCGGCGGCGTGAAGCGCGTCGTCTCGCGCCGCGCGGCGGTGATGGGAATCTACGTTCTGCTGATTGGCGTCACCGGTTATCTGTTCCACGCAGTCCCGGGCGGTTTCGTCCCCGGTCAGGACAAGCAGTATCTGGTCGGGTTTGCGCAGCTCCCCGACGGCGCTACGCTGGATCGTACCGAAGAGGTGATCCGTCGCATGGGCGAGATTGCGCAGAAGGAGCCCGGCGTCGAGAATTCGATCCAGTTTCCGGGTCTGTCGATCAACGGCTTCACCAACTCGTCCAACTCCGGCATCGTCTTCATCGGTCTGGATGCGTTTGACAAACGCAAGGATCCGAGCCTGAGCGGAAATGCCATTGCTTTGTCGCTGAACAAGAAGTTTGCCGGCATTCAGGACGCCTTTATTGCCATGTTCCCGCCGCCGCCTGTGTCGGGTCTTGGCACGATCGGTGGCTTCAAGCTGCAGATCGAGGATCGCGCCGGTCTCGGCTATGAGGCGCTGAACGACGCCACCAAGGCTTTTATCGGCAAGGCAATGCAGCAGAAGGAGCTGGCCGGTCTGTTCTCAAGCTATCAGATCAATGTGCCGCAGCTCTATGCGGATGTCGATCGCACCAAAGCGCGGCAGCTCAATGTGCCGGTTACCTCGGTGTTCGACACGATGCAGATCTATCTCGGCTCGCTCTATGTGAACGACTTCAACAAATTCGGTCGCACCTATTCGGTGCGCGTCCAGGCTGACGCCAAATTCCGGGCGCGGGCCGACGATATTGGCCAGTTGAAAGTTCGCTCCGACAGCAACGAGATGATCCCGCTCTCGACGCTGCTGCGCGTTAAGGAAAGTGCAGGGCCGGAGCGCGCCATGCGCTACAACGGTTTCCTGTCGGCCGACATCAATGGCGGCGCGGCGCCCGGCTATTCCACCGGCCAGGCGCAGGACGCCGTGGCGCGTGTCGCCAAGGAGACGCTGCCCAAGGGCATCGACTTCGAATGGACTGAACTGACCTATCAGGAAATCATCGCCGGCAATTCGTCGCTGATCGTGTTCCCGGTGGCGATGCTGCTGGTGTTCCTGGTGCTCGCCGCGCAATACGAAAGCCTGACACTGCCATTGTCGATCATCATGATTGTGCCGATGGGCTTGCTGGCGGCGATGTTCGGCGTCTGGTTGACCAAGGGCGACAACAACGTCTTCACCCAGATTGGTTTGATCGTGTTGGTGGGTCTGTCGGCGAAGAACGCCATCCTGATCGTGGAGTTTGCCCGCGAGCTGGAATTTGCCGGGCGGACACCGATCCAGGCCGCGATCGAGGCCAGCCGTCTGCGGTTGCGGCCGATCCTGATGACGTCGCTGGCCTTCATCATGGGCGTCGTGCCGCTGGTGACGTCCACTGGCGCAGGCTCGGAGATGCGTCATGCCATGGGTGTCGCGGTGTTCGCCGGCATGATTGGCGTCACGGCCTTCGGCATCTTCTTCACGCCGATGTTCTATGTGCTGCTGCGCGCCATGGCAGGCAACCGTCCGCTGACCCAGCATGGCGAAGCGACGGTCGATCAGGCGGCGCCGCTGGCACCGGGATCGCACGAAGCAGAATCGCGCCCGCACGCCACGTCGCATTCGTAACGCCCGGGACCGGGGAAGGAGACGCCTGATGAGGGCTGCTGGTACACGAATGCGCCGTTTCGACCCATTCTAAGGCGAGGAATTGCGTAGCCTGCGTCCAAGGCTGTTGGAATCGCCCCCAATTGGCCGGGTGCGCTTTCCTCCACTGCACATCTTCCGCTACAATGCGAAAGGCACTGCAGGGGAATGACGGGTTGCGGACGGGCTTCTACAAATGCGAATACCGGGTTGATGAGGCGGTCGGTCGCAGTGTGATGTTTGTCGAGCATGGCAGCATGCTCGGCGGCAATTCCGCTTTTGCCCATATCGGCAGCTATGAGCTCCGGGGTGACGAGGTGGTGGCGGAGATCGAGAGCCGCCGCCACATGAACGATCCCAACTATCCCTCGCTGCTCGGCCAGGATGTGGCGACCATCAGCGTCACCGGCCGGCCCTATGGCGACACCTATCGTTTTCAGGGTTCGTCGCCGCAAATGCCGGGTGCGAAATTCGAGTCGGTCATGACGACGATCGATGACGGCGAGATGCCTCCGGCCGGACCGATCGGTGCGGGTAGCATCGCCAACGGGCTGTATTCGATCCATCTGCGCACACTCGACGGCATCGATGGCGGGCTCAACGGCGTGATGCTGCTGCATGACGGCCGCATCCTCGGCGGAGACGCGTTCTTCTATTATCTCGGCGCCTATTCCTCCGCGGACGGACGCTGGAAGGGCGAGATGCTCAATCAGGAGCACACGCCGGCAAAGGGCGAGAACCCGGTCTTCGGCGGCCATGAAATCGGTATCGGCTTTTCCGGTACTTGCGACGAAACCGGTGCCGAACTGGAAGCCACGGCGCTGGCGGGGAAGCGGAGCCTGCGGTTGCAGGCAGTGCTGAAGCTGATCCGCAAGGCCGTGTAAGTTCCAGGCTGGCGCACGGCTTGATGGGGTGCGCGCCTGTCCGTAATGTCACCGGCGAATGACACAGGTGGCGACAAATCCATGACCCAGCGTATCGGCGCGACGCCTCTGATCTGTTTGCTCGGTATCGCCGTCGGACTGGCTGTGCTGTGCGCGCCAACACGCGCGCAGGCCCAGTCCGCCGATCTGGTTCTGTGCGATCGCCTCGCGGCCGATCCTGCCGATCCCGACAAGCCTGCCGATGTGAAGGGCGTGGCCGATATTGCCAAAGCCGATATTGCCACCGCCATCAAATTCTGCCGGACCGCGTCCGGCGGGCCGCGCCGTGCGATGTTCCAGCTCGGGCGTGCTTACGCGGCCAATGCGCAGGCAGCTGAGGCGCTCGCGGCATGGCGCAAGGCGGCTGACAAAGGCAGTACCTCCGCCATGGTCGAACTCGGCGTCGCCTATGGCAACGGAACCGGCGTCGCGCGCGACGAGGCGCAGGCGCGCAAACTGTTCGAGCGTGCGGCTGAAGCCGGCAATCCGCGCGGCGTAAGCAATCTTGCGGCACTATCCGGAGGCGCAGGCGCGGGTTCAGACCCGGTGCGTGCACGGCAATTGCTGGCGAAATCCGCGGAGACCAATGCCGAGGCGCAATATCAGCTCGGCATGATGCTGTCGGAAGGCATCGGCGGCGCGAAAGACGATGTTGCGGCACGCAGCCTGTTCGAGAAGGCGGCAGCACAGAACCATGCGGGCGCGTTGGAGCGCATGGGCGCGTTCGCGCAAAGCGGCCGCGGTGGTGCGTCGGATAAGGATGCCGCGAAGGCCTATTATGAGAAGGCCGCAGCGCTCGGCGACGACGATGCGAAGAAGGCGCTAGAACGCATCAAGTGCCCTTACGTGCTCAAGGACAAGCGCGGCAACGTGGTCAGCAATATGTGCTTCTGATCAGCCTAGCCTGACTGCGGTCTGTCGCAGGCGCGCGCCGGCGTACCCACGTCGAATTCGCGCCGGTCATTCACCGACGGATCAACGAAATAGGTGACGGCGTTGAACGGCACCGTGACGCGCGACTTGATCCCCTTGAACCACAGGTTGACGCTGAAGCGATCCGCGGTGACGTTCAGTCGCTCGAACTGGTGCTGCAGCACGAACGTCATGTCTTCGGGATATTTGGCGCGCTGAGCATCTGGCACGATGACGCCGTCGAATGCCGTCTTGAACGTGATCTCGTAATAGTGCCGGCCGCGCAGACCGCGTCTGGCGACGTCGGCAAGCGTGGATCGAACCTCGGCATATTGGGCGAGCGCGTCGGTGGTGCAGGGCTGTTGTGCTGCCGCGTGTGATGTGAGCGCGGCCAGCATCATCATGGCAGTGGCGAATGATGCGGCGAGGGTGCGGAGGTCGCGAGGCAAGGATGGTGTCATGATCCTTTGTCGCGGCGGCAGCGGGCGGGTTCATGGGGCTGCGACAGCGATTTTCTGCCGCATGAGTCCGCAACCATTTGTTTGAAATTGGCCGCTTAACCTGCCGGTTCTGAGTCGCAATGGAGCCGCCTGTGAACGAGAGCCTGATCGCCATCTGCCAGTTGTTTCTGGTGCCGCTGACCATTCTGTTTGCCGCGGTGGGGGTGGCCAATGCGCGCTTCGTCAAGCTGTTGGTGTGTTTGCTCGGCGTCGGTCTCGCCGGCCTCTGGCTCTATCGCATCTATCTCTGGACCGGCCTGTCGGTGATCGATCGCCGCACGGCCTACGGCCTCGCGGGAGCCTTTGCGCTATGCTGGGTGCTGACGCTGCTGCATCAGATCAAGAGCAGCTTCGGTGGCGGATACGATCGCTAGGCTCAGGCAAATCTGAATCAGGCCAGCCCAAGCGAGAAGGCCAGCGTGCCGATCGCGGCATGCGACAGGATCACCGGCCAGATGTTGCGCATCCGCAGATAGGCGAAACCCCAGACGATGCCGACCAGGAACGTGTTGAGCAGCAGCACGCTGTCGCCATAGGCGATGTGGATCAGCGAGAATACCGCCGAAGAATAGATCACATAGGTCCAGGGCCTGACCTGCAGCCGATCGGTCATCAGTTTCGGTATAGACCGGCACACGACTTCCTGGCATGGGCTGGAGACCAGGACATAGAAGGGCGCGAAACTGAGCCAGACCGGCGGTTTGTGGTCGAAGGTCAGAAAGCGGGTCTGCGCCACCATGATTGCCGCGATGCCTGCCGTGATCGCGGCACAGAACAGCCAGTGCCTGATGTCAGAGGGACGGCTGAGGCCGAGTTCCGCGACCGAGAAGCCGGCCAGAAGGCACAGCGCGATACACAGCACGGACACCAGCAGCAACGCGGGAATGCGATATTCGAACGGCAGAAAGCCCCAGTGAATGGCGAGACCAGGCGCCAGCAGCAGCGCGGCAAATCCCGGCAGTGGAGCGATCAATCGCCATTGGAATCGTTGCTGTCGTAAAACCGTCATGATGTTCTATAGCTGAAATCATGTGGTGGTTTAAGGGCGGAGTGGCCACGCAGGCTGCGAGCGACGAAAGCGTGATCGTCGATATGTCAGCAGCAGGTGGTGACATTTCCGTCCGACGGTCTGCTCGGCCGTTGCTGGCCGCTCCGATGCGACAAAGGGGAACTCGCCGACTAGTATTGTGTCTCACACATCCGTCCATGACGTGAACAGCGCCGCCTGACCGCGTCGCTCGCCGTTCTCGTCTCTCAGTTCCCAGACGATGCCACCTTCGATCCAGAAGCGCCGGCCGGACTTGGCGATCCGCAACCCGCGATAATTGTCGATGAAGCCGTTACGCGCGACGGCATCCAGCAGGCGCTGGCGCTCGTCGCGGTTCGGCGCTTCTGCCGAGAGGCGCGACGGGATGGTGATGAATTCATCCCAGCCATATTCGAAGCAGCGCTGTGCGGTTCTGTTGGCATAGACGAAGACCGGATCGGCGGCAGTATTATGTGCGAGCACCGCAAATGGTGCGTCGCTGTAGAGCCACGCTGCATCTTGCCCAGGCGCCAACAGGGGCTTCCCGACAGTGCGGAGATAACTCCCGATGAGGAGCTTGAAGAAGGGTGCATCGAGTGCGAAAGCAGGCGGCGTCGGAGCGGTCACGGGACTCTCTCGGGGATAGGCTATGAGGACATAGCCCGCATGGCTCTATACGACATCGGCAGCGAAAGCGGTGCTGACTGCCCCGGAATGCATGGAGCAGCCGCTATCGGTCGGCAGGAAGGATCAGGTCGTGATCAACCTGTTCTCGAACGCCACGGTGCATTGATTCACGGAAACGGTAGCGTCCCGTTCGCCGACTGCGCGTCCCGTTTAATCCGATAGCTGCCCGGCTTATTTAGTCGTCGCATCGGCTGGGCTCTTGTTTTAGCCTCTCCCGAAAATGTCGTTCCAGGCGAAAGCCCAATGGACCGGCGCAAAGGGAGAAAACGTGAGCAACAACAAGAAGGGGCGATGGTTTGCCATCGCCGCGGTCCTTGCCGCATCGCTGTTCGCCGTAGCGCCAGGGCAGGCGCAGCAATATCCCGAGCGCAACATCACCATGGTCGTGCCATTTCCGTCCGGCGGAACGACCGACATCGTCGCGCGCATCCTCACCGAACAGCTTAGCACCGAACTCGGCAAGCAGGTGGTGATCGAGAATCGCGGCGGCGCCAGCACATCGATCGGTGCGCAAGTCGTGGCCGGTGCCGACAAGGACGGTTACACGCTTCTATTCGCCAGCGCGACGACCTTCACGACCAACCCGCATCTGCTGGCCTCCATCAAATACAAGCTCGAGGACTTTGCGCCGGTCGCGATGGTGGTGAAGGTGCCGTTTGCCTTCGTCGTGAAGAAGGACTTTCCGGCCGCCGACGTCGCGGCGTTTCGTGCCTATGCGCTGGCCAATCCGAGCAAGGTCAACAATGCCACCAACGGACCGGGCAGCACCGTGCACCTCATGGGTGAGATCGTGGCCCGCGGACTCGGCGTGAAGCTGCAGCATGTACACTATCGCGGTGCTGCGCCGGCGATGAACGACATGCTTGCGGGCATCGTCGACAGCAATGTGGAGGCGCTGACCAATACCGTGCCAAACCACAAGGCGGGCATGTACCGCGCGCTGGCGGTCTTGTCCGAGGAGCGCCTTCCGCAATTGCCTGATGTGCCGACCTTCAAGGAGCTCGGATTCCCCTCGATCGTCGGCGCGACATGGTTCGCAGTCTTCGCGCCCGCGGGTACGCCGCAGCCAGCACTGGACAGGTTGAGCGCTGCCATCACCCGCATCGTCAAGACGCCGGAATTTGCAAAGAAGATGGAGCCGATCGGCAATCAGCCGTGGCCGATGACGCCGGCGGAACTCGAGACCCATGTGAAGAGCGAGCGCGACCGCTTGGGCAAACTCATTCGCGAAGCCAACATCACGGTCGACTGACCGCGAGAACAAGATCAAGGGAGAACATCAATGAATGCAGTCGTCAGCTCACCCGCCGTGAAAGTCGTCCGTTCGGTGCAGGATCAGGTCAGCCCCGAGGAATGGCAGTCGCGCGTCAATCTCGCGGCCTGCTACCGCCTCACGGCGATGTACGGCATGACCGAGATGATCGCCAACCACATCTCCTGCCGCGTGCCGGGAACGGAAGACCAGTTCCTGATCAATCCCTATGGCATGCTCTATGAGGAGATCGATGCGTCGAGCCTCGTCAAGATCGACCTCGACGGCAACACGCTGTTCAACGCGTCCGACTACGCTGTGAATGCTGCGGGCTTTGTGATCCACAGTGCCATCCACATGGCGCGTCACGATGTCGATTGCGTCGCGCATACCCATACGGTGGCCGGCATGGCTGTATCGGCGATGGAATGCGGGTTGCTGCCGGTGGCGCAGACCTGCATGCGCTTCCTTCATGTCGCCTATCACGACTTCGAGGGCATCGCGGACAATCCAGAAGAGCGGGAACGACTGATCGCGCATCTCGGCAATCACGAGGCGATGGTGTTGCGTAATCACGGCCTGCTGGTGGTGGGCAAGACCATCGCCGCGGCTTTCAACGTGCTGTTCCGGATGGAGCGGGCCTGTCAGGTTCAGGTTGCAGCACTGTCGTGCAACACCAAGCTGATCACGCCGCCACAGAAGGTCCTGCAGGATACCTATGACCGCATGAAGCCACGCGACAATATTCCGGGCCTCAGCGGCGAACTGGCCTGGCCAGCGCTGCTCCGCAAGCTCGACCGGGTCGATCCGTCCTATCGCAACTGAGTTTGCGCTAGAGTCTGATCCATCTTCGATGGATCAGACTCTAGCTATTTTCTCTATGTGAGCATGATCTTGTCCGAAAACCGGTGTCCACTTTTCGGGATCATGCTCTAGCAGGCTCCGCGGCTGCCGGGCCCGCAGGCGTGGCATCCACCTGATGAACAGAAGGGATGCGCCGCATCAAGAATACGGCGCATCATAGGTTCGGCAGTCAGATGCGCGACTGCAGGTCCGCCTACGGCTTGAAGAAGGACACCGGCGTCATCAACTGGTTTTCCTGGCTGATGAGATAGGCGGCCTCGGCGCTGATCTTCAGGTAGTCGGCCCAGGCCGGGTCCTTCTGCAGCGCTTGGCGCTTGGCCTCGCGATCGGCTGGGCTGTCATAGACCCAGATGTGCATGTAGCTGTTGACGTTGCCGGTCTCGGTTTGCATGTAGGCCAGCGGCTTGCCCAGATGGCGGCTCTGGATCTCGTAACCGTGCTCGGCATACAGCGCCAAGTGTTTCTTGATCGTGCCGGGGCGGCAGGTGTAGGTGCGAACGTCAAGCAGCATGGGGTTTCCTCGAGCGGTGGCGGATCAATAGGGTCATTCGGCGGTGGCGCCGGACTGCGCGACAAGCACGGCCCAGCGCGCCACCTCGTCGTTCACGTATTTCTGGAATGTCGCCCGATCGTCGCCGACGGGGTCGGCGCCGAGCCCTTTGAGCCGCTCCTGGACAGCGGGGTCAGCCACGCTCTGAACAATGGTCTGCGCAAGCTTCTCGACGATGGCGGGGGGCGTGCCGGCCGGTGCGAACAGGCCGAACCACGAGCGTGCGTTCATGCCGGGGAACGGCGTTTCTGAGAAAGCGGGCACGTTGGGCAAGGCGGCGTGACGCGTGCTGCCCGTCACCGCCAGCGCCTTGAGCTTGCCACTCTGCACCAGAGAGAGAACTTCGGGCAGGTTGGCGAACATGATCTGCACTTGGCCGCCGATCATATCGTTGAGCGCCTGCGCGCCGCCCTTGTAAGCGACGTGCGTGATCTTCGCACCAGCCAGTGTGCTGAACTGCTCGCCGGACAGATGGGACGCGGTGCCCACGCCGCCCGATGCATAGTTGACGCTCGCGGCATTGGCCTTGGCGTAAGCGGCGAGTTCGCTCACCGAATTGACTGGCACCGACGGGTGCACCACCAGCAGCAGGGGCACCGACGCCAGGTTTGACAAGGCCGCGAAATCGCGCGTGAGGTTGTAGCTGAGCTTCTGGTAGAGCGATGCATTGATCGCGTGGCTCGATGTGGCCATCAGCAGCGTATAGCCGTCGGGCTCCGAGCGCGCCGCCGCGGCACCGCCGATATTGCCGTTGGCGCCGGCCTTGTTTTCCACCACGATCGACTGGCCGAGCCGTACCGACATGGCTTGCGCCACGGTGCGCGCGATCACGTCGGTGGCACCACCGGCGGCGAACGGCACGATCACGCGCAGGGGACGTTCTGGATAATCGGCCATCGCGCTGACTGAGGTGAGGGCCAATGCTGCGGCCACGACGAGGCTCCGCAACGGGATGATTGCTTTGTGCATTTTGTTTCCTCTGCCTCTTGTTTTTATGTCCTGCCGACGGCGCGCTCCGCAGATGCGGGGCGGTCGTGGCGGTGGGCGTCATGCCATGCCGACCTGCGCATACAAACGCGCAGGTGGCGATGGCAGCGCCCGGTCAGGCGTCCATGCGGGACACTCTATGCAGCCGCGCGGCGACGGCGCTAGGACGGATTAGACGTTGTGTTGGACTTTTTCGCGTGTCAGTCCAGTGGACGGCAATGCTTCCTCCGGAAGTCGCCCGGCGTGAGGCCGGTCTGCTTCTTGAAGAAGCGCGCGAAGTAGGCCGGATCCTCGATATTGAGGCGGAACGCGATCTCGGCGATGCCCGTTTCGGTGTTGCTGAGCCAGCGCTTGGCTTCGAGGACCACGCGCTCCTGCACCACCTGGCTGGCCGTGCGCGCCACAGTGCGCTTGACCGCATCGTTGAGCTGGCGCTCGCTCACGCCAAGCGCCTCGGCGTACTGGCCGATGGTACCGAAGCGCAGGTAGTGCGTTTCCACCAGCATCGCGAAACGGCGCGCGAGCGCCCGGTGTGGACCAACGCCACCGGCGGGCTCGTTGTCGGGGCACACACGGCGCAGGCGCGTGAGCAGGATCAGCAGGCTGGCCCGCACCACATCGGGAAATCCCGGCTGGCGATCGCGTGCCTCACGCTCCATCTCGCAGAGCAGTGGCAGCATGCCGTCATGCTGGGCCTGCGTGAGATAGAGCGCGCTGTTGCCGCGCGCAGGGTGGAAGAACGGAAGTTTCGCGACATCTTCGGCGCGCGGAAACATCCGCGCGAAGAAGTCGGTGCTGAAGTTCAGCACGTAGCCGTGAGGCTTGACCGATGACGTCCAGGCATGGACCTGGCCCGGCGAAAGAAAGAACACTGAGTGGTCGCGCACGTCGAAATGCGCGAAGTCGAGTGTGTGCGTGCCGCTCGCCCGGGTCATCCAGAGCAGATGGTAGTAGTTGTGCCGGTGCAGGAAACCGCGCGGGATGTCGTCGCGGTCCTCCAGTCGTACGAGGTCGAAGTAGAACGAGCCTTCGCCCGCGAAATCCGAGGTTTCAAAGGTCGGAAACTCGCCGGAGCGGGCGGAGAGGAGAGCTTCGGGCAAGTGAAGGTGTCCTTGCGGTTTCGGGGCACGGTTATCAGCGTCATCCTATCGCAAAAAGCCGGAGAGTACCGCGTGTTGGCGAATGCGACACCGGACGGTCTCTCCGAGGAGTTCGGCAGCTCTATAAGAATTCTGGGTGCCGCTCCATCACACCCGGGAAGTTGCGTCGGGGGATGCTCCTGCAGGCATTTTATGGCGTTCGTTCGGAAGGAGACCTGATGGAACGGACGCAGACGGCGGGTCGTCGCAACTGAGCTTGCGCTGGATCAATTGCAGAACGGATTTCGGGCGATGGCGGTTGCCGAGCTGGCCGCCGTCGCCTACATCAGGGCGCATGACGCAGACCTCCGAAATCGGCTTCACCAGCTTCCAGCCCTCCCTGAATGAAGAAAATATCGCGCTTCTGGTGCAGACCTTTTACGGCCGTGCCCGCGAGGATGATTTGCTGGGGCCGATCTTCAACAGCGCCGTGACCGACTGGGATCATCACATCGCGCAGATCAGCGATTTCTGGTCGTCGATGATGCTGAAGACCGGCCGCTACAATGGCCGGCCTATGCGTCCACATCTCGTGCTGCCGCTGAAGGGTGAACATTTCGATCGCTGGCTTTTGTTGTTCGAACAGACCGCGCGCGAGATATTTCCGGCTGAGGTCACCGAGGCCTTCATGACCCGCGCGCGCCGTATCGCTGACAGTTTCGAGATGGGCGTTGCCTCGGTGCGCGGCGAGATCGCTGCGCCGCGACATAGCGTTTAAGGCGGTAGGCCCGTGATGCAACGCCGGTCTTGCGAGAGCCGGCCGTTGCGCTAGGCTGCGACTCCAGCAAACCGGGAGTCGGTCCATGAAACGTCTGTCTGTCCTCGTTCTCTTGAGCCTGTTCAGTGCTGCGCCCGCAATGGCGCAATCCTGCAACGCCGTCAGCGGCGACGGCAAGCCGCTCGCGGGCGCTGCCAAGAAGAGCTTCATGAAGAAGTGCTGCGAGGACAACGCCAAGAGCGTCGAGGGCAAGCCACTGGCCGGCGCCGCCAAGACCTCATCGGTCAACAAGTGCATGAAGGGCTGAGGCTGCTGCCTCACGCATCCAGACGTGCAAAAGCCCGGCTCGCGCGGGGCTTTTCGATTCCGGGCTGAAGCGACGTCAACTCGAAGTCTTCGTCTCAGCTCTTCGCTTCGAGCTTGTCCTGAGTGTTCGTGTCGAAGTCGCTGGCGTCATGGCGTTCGCGCAACTGGCCGGCAGGGTCGCCCGAGGTGCGATTGACCATGCGACCGCGCTTCACGGCAGGTCGTGCCGCGATGGTCCTTGTCCAGCGCTGCAGGTTCTTGTAGCTCTGCACATCGAGGAAAGTGCCGGCATCGCCATAGATCGCATTCTCTGCGAGGCCGCCATACCAGGGGAACACCGCCATATCGGCGATCGTATAATCCTTGCCGGCGAGATACTCGTTATCGGCGAGGCGACGGTCCAGCACGTCGAGCTGACGTTTCGTCTCCATGGCGTAACGATCGATGGCGTATTCGATCTTGGTCGGTGCATAGGCATAGAAATGGCCGAAGCCGCCGCCGAGGAAGGGGGCGCTGCCCATCTGCCAGAACAGCCAGGACAGGCACTCGGCGCGTTCGGGGCCGCCCTTTGGAAGGAAGGCGCCGAATTTCTCGGCGAGATGCACCAGGATCGCGCCGGATTCGAATACGCGAAACGGCTTGTCGCCGCTGCGGTCGATCAGAGCTGGAATCTTGGAATTAGGGTTCACATCGACGAAACCCGAACCGAACTGGTTGCCGTCGATCCGGATCAGCCAAGCATCGTATTCCGCGCCTGTGTGGCCGGCTGCGAGCAGTTCCTCGAACATGATCGTGACCTTCTGGCCGTTCGGCGTCGCCAGCGAATAGAGCTGGAACGGATGTTTGCCGACGGGGAGCTCCTTGTCATGGGTGGGGCCGGCGATGGGCCGGTTGGTCGAGGCAAATTTGCCGCCGTTTTCCTTGTCCCAGGTCCAGACTTTGGGAGGCGTGTAGGGGGCGTCGGTCATGTCAGGCTGGCTCCGGAAAAGGGGCAGGGTTGATGGTTGCCGGGGACAGGTAGGGATGAATGCAATTGCATGCAAGATGGCGAGGCGTCCTATGCCGGAAGCCGCCTTGTGCCGGGCGAAGACATGCGATGTAACGACTCCGCACCGCCGTCGCTGCCGATGGCGGGATTCTCCTGCTTGCGAAGATTCCCCTCCCGATGAGCGACACCCCAGCGCAGACGGTCGGCGCATCGCCCACCAAACGATCCTTCGCGGCGCTCCATCACCCGGGATTCCGCGCTCAGTTCATCACCTATGTGCTGGCCATGATGGCCGACAATATCGAGCATGTGATCAGCTACTGGGTGGTGTTTCAGAAATTCCAGTCGCCCGCGCTCGGTGGGTTTGCCATCGTCTCGCACTGGCTGCCGTTCCTGCTGTTCTCGGTCACATCTGGCGCGCTGGCGGAGCGGTTCGACCCGCGGCGCGTGATCCAGTGCGGCATGGCGCTGTTCATTCTGGCATCGCTGGGCTGGGGCTATTTCTTTGTCACCGATACCCTGCAGATGTGGCAGGCGATGGTGCTGCTGGTGATCCATGGCTGTGCTGGCGTGCTCTGGCAGACGCCGAACCAGATGCTGCTCTACGACGTCGTCGGTTCCGCCGACCTGCCGAGCGCGGTGCGTCTGAACGCCATGGCGCGCTATCTCGGCGTCATGGTCGGGCCTGCGGTCGGCGGCGTGATCCTGCTCGCGCTAGGGCCGGCCTATGGCATCATGCTCAACACCATCTTCTATCTGCCGCTGGTGCTGTGGCTGATCAAGGCGCCCTATGGTCCGCGCTTTCGCACCGGCGCGCCCGCGCCTCAGCGCGCCGTGCGGGGCTTTGCGGACATCGCCCAGACCATGCGCGACGTTCGCCACCGTCCGGTGATCGTGTCCATGATCGCGCTGGCCGGCGCGGCATCGTTCTTCGTCGGCAACGCCTATAGTTCGCAGATGCCGGGCTTTGCCAGTGATCTCGGCCATGGCGATCCCGGCATGTCCTACAGCATGCTGCTGGCGGCTGACGCAGCCGGTGGCCTGCTTGCCGGCCTGGCGCTGGAGGGCAGGCAATTGCTGGCGCCGAAGCCGCGTACGGCGATCATTCTGGCGCTGCTCTGGTGCGGTGCGTTGGCGATCTTCGCGCTGACCGGTCACTACGCCATTGCGCTGGTATTCCTGTTTGCGGCGGGATTCCTCGAATTGTCGTTCAACGCGATGGCGCAAAGCCTCGTGCAGCTCGATGCACCCCTGGACAAGCGCGGTCGCGTCATCGGCCTGTTCAATATGGCGAGCCTGGGTCTGCGCGCCTTCAGCGGCATCTCGGTCGGCGTCGTCGGCAGCATGATCGGGATCCACTGGTCGCTCGCGCTGTCGGCGCTGGCGACCATGGTCGTCGCGGCGGGACTGTTGGCGCTGCCCTAGCGAGGAAAACCTCGGCGTCCTACCAGTCGACGAACCGGTCGTCGCCGCCGAATGCTGCCGGCATGGCGGCGTAATGCGGCAGGCCGTCGCGAACCGGAGCGATCGCCTCGCTGCAATTGATATGCAGGCTCGGCTTGAAGGCGTCCCCGAGCAGATAGCCGTTGATGCTGCGCATGCCGATCCCGTCGAGTTCGATAATCAGCCGCGTGGCGCACTTTGCGCAGCTGAGGCGCGGGGTTGTCCTCAGTGCGAACGACGTCGTGTCGCCCTGAACGACTTCGACGCCGTCAGCCGGATAGACGGCCTCGGCCACATAAGCCGCGCCGTGGACGGTCTGGCAGTCGGCGCAGTGGCACCAGAAATGGGCGATGGGGTCGGCTGAAATCCTGAGCTTCACGGCGTTGCAGGGGCAGGCGAGTTCCATGGGCGCACCTCATCTGATGCGCAAAACTACCAGCCGACCGCAATCGCCGACAACTGCCGCGGCTTGCGACAAATCGCTCGCCGCGGCTGGCAGTCGCTATTTGCCGCTTTGCAGCGCAGCCGTTTGCTTGGCGAGCTGCTTGTCGAAATCCTGTTCGAGCGTTGCAGCGTAGGCGGCAAGCTCGCCCGGTTTCACGAACGGATTCGGCGCGCCGTCCTTCATCGCCGCGCGTTTGGCCTGCATGCCATAGACTTCCGGATGCGGCCCGAGCAGCACGTCGATCTTCATCGCCTTGGCCTTGGCATAGGTCGACCGATAATCGTCGACGATGCCGGCATGGGTTGGATTGCCGACCAGCCGGTTCAGCGCCACGGTGCCGCTGCAGAAGAACAGGACCTCTCGGTTCTCGCTGCCGTCCTTCACGGTCATCTCCCAGCTCGTGCAGCCCGGCGAATGACCGGGCGTCGCATGCGCCGTCAGCGTGGTGCCGCCGAGCGTGACCTTGTCGCCTTCGGTGACGGTGCGATCCACCTTGACCGGCGGGAAACCGATATCGGTGTTCTTTTCATCGCCCGGATAGGTGCCGCTTTCGAGCAACGGCTTGTCCCGTAGGCCTGCGATCAGTTGCGCGCCGGTGTCCTTCTTGATCTCCGCAAAACCGCCAGTGTGATCGAAATGGGCATGGCTGTTGAGGATGATCTTGATATCGGCTTCCTTGAAACCGAGCTTTGCGATGTGCTCCTTGATCATCCCGGTCGATTGCGGGACGCCCGTATCCATCAGGATCAGGCCGTCGGATGTCTTGATGAGATAGACCGCGATGCCGTCGGTGCCGACGTAATAGATGTTGTCGATCAATTGAAACGGCTCGAAGGGGGCGGTCCACTTGACCATCACCTGCGCCAGAAAATCCTTGACGGTCTGCGCTTGCGCGCTACCTGCAAATAGCGCCAGAGCGCAGATGGCTCCTGCGAGCGTCTTCATGATGGCCTCCCGGTTCGATTTTTATTGGTTCTTTTGAACGCCAGGATTGAAGCGCGATTTGGGCGGATGGCTCAAGCGCCATTCCTGCATGCCGGCGTCACGCATGACAGATACGGCCGGGCGGCGAATGTTGCGAGCGCGTTGAACCATCCCGGCCGTTTCGGGTTAGACTTCATCCATGAAACAACTGATCTGCCCCAATTGCCAGACGCGCGTCTTCTTCGAGCAGAGCGATTGCGTGCAATGCGGCGAGGCGCTGATCTTCGACACCGCGCAGTCCAATGTCGTCAGCGCTGCGTCGGCCATGTCCTGTGCCAATCGCGATCTGATCGCCTGCAACTGGGCCACGGATGACAGCGATCCGTTCTGTCCGTCCTGCCGGCTTACGCGAACAATTCCCAATCTGGTATCCGATCGCAATGTCGCGCTCTGGAAGCGGGTTGAACAGGCCAAGCGGCGTCTGACCTACGACCTGATGCGGCTCAGGCTACCCCTTGCTGTGTCGAGCGGCGCGCATATCGCGTTCGACATTCTCTCGGACGAGACCGCCGGACATCCGATCATGACCGGGCATTTGTCGGGGCTGATCACGATGAACCTCTCGGAAGCTGACGATGCCGAGCGCGAGGCGCGCCGCGCCGCGTTTCGCGAACCGTATCGAACGCTGCTCGGCCATTTCCGCCACGAGGTCGGGCATTTCTACTGGGAAGCGCTGGTCGATCAGTCGCAGCTCATCGGTCCGTTCCGGATGATCTTCGGCGATGAAACGCGCGACTATGGCGAGGCACTCGCGGCCTATCACAATCGCGCCGATCGCTCGTGGAATAGCGATGCCTTCATCAGCGAATATGCGACCTCGCATCCGTGGGAAGACTGGGCCGAGACCTTCGCGCATTTCCTGCACATCGTCTCGACGCTGGACACCGCATCGTCGCTGCCGCTGTCACTGGACGAACGCTCGCGCCATACGCTGGACGATCCCTATCTCGAGCGTGATTTCGAAGCGCTGCTGTCGTTGTGGGATGCTGTGTCCTACAGCATGAACGAACTCAATCGTTCGATGGGCATGAGCGACGCTTATCCGTTTCACCTGACACAGGCGGTGAGGGGAAAGCTGCATTTCGTGCATCTGGCGATTCTGAAAACGCGCAGCGAAAGCTGAATGGCCTTACGCTGTCATTCCGGGGCGGGCCGAAACGCGAAGCGGTTCGGCGCGAACCTCAGCCACTCCAATTGGAGTGGCGGGGAATCTTGATGTGTTCATCACCTCTTGATCCAGCGCGGCGGAGGGAGCGACTCCCATCTTGAGATTCCGGGTCCGCGACCGCCAAGTGGCGCTCGCGTCCCGGAATGACGAGGTTGGCTCTTACTGCTCCATCTTGATCCCGGCGTCCGTGATCACCTTTTTCCAGCGTGCGATTTCATCGGTGACGAAGGCGCGGAATTCATCCGGGGTGGTGCCCATGGGGACGATGCCCTGATCGTCGAGCTTCTTCTTCAGGTCGGGATCGCTGAGCGCCTTCTTTGCCTCCGCGGCCACGCGATCGACGATCTCCTTCGGTGTGCCTGCGGGCGCGATGATGCCGGACCAGGTGCCGGAGACGAAATCCGGCACGCCGGCTTCCGCCATGGTCGGCACGTCGCCGGCCGCCGGGACGCGCTCCTTGGCGGCGACGGCGAGCGCCTTGGCATTGCCGGACTTCACCTGCGACATCAGTGGACCGATGACGTCGAACATCACATTGATCTGGCCACCGACCGTATCCTGCAGCGCGCCGGACGTACCCTTGTAGGGAATGTGCTGCAGGTTGATGCCTTCGCGGCTCTTCAGCATTTCCATGGTCAGATGCGCCGCCGAGCCGATGCCTGACGAGGCGAAATTCAGCGAGCCGGGCTTCGCCTTGGCGAGTGCGATGAACTCCTTCATGTCCTTGGCGGGCAGGGACGGCGTCGCAATCAAAATCAGCGGCGCAACCGAGGTCAGCGACACGTAAGTGAAGTCCTTCATCGCATCATAGGGCAGCTTCGGATTGAGCGTCGGATTCACCGAATGCGCCGCGATCACGGTGCCGAAGGTGTAGCCGTCGGGGGCTGCCTTGGCGACGGCGTCGGTGCCGATGGCGGCATTGGCGCCCGGCTTGTTCTCGATGACGATCGGCTGGCCCAGCGCCGCCGACATCTTTTCGGAAACGAGGCGCGCCATCAGGTCGGTATAGCCGCCCGGCGTATAGGGCACGACCATGCGGATCGGCCGGTTCGGCCAGCTCTGCGCAAAGGCAGTCTCGGCGCTGCCGGCACAGGCGGCCATCACGGCGATCACGCCCACGGCGCGGACGAAGCTCTTCATCATTTCATTTCCTCGACTGCCGGCGCGCTCCAAGGTGGCGGGAGCGCCAAAGCGCCTGCCTCGGATCGCAGACCGTTCTTCTTGTTGTCTGCCCGTTCTGCGCCGTGACGGATGTCGCGGGATGCAGAGTCCCGCATGCAGGCTACCGCATCGCATGGTAACGGGGAAAGTAGACGAAAGGCCGCTAACGTCTGCTGCCGCAGCGTGGAATTTGTCGATGTGAGACGCGGATTCTTGTGACCAAGGAGCATGTGACCTCCCGTGACGACCTTGTTGATTGCTGTGATGCAGGTGAGGGGATGGGCGTACACCATCGATGCCCGCGCCTGAGCGCGTGAGTGGCAGTCCCGGTGCTCTCCCTCGAAAATGAGGGAGATGAAGCGCCGAAAGGCGCGACTTGGGTACAGTGCCGCAGCGTAGTGTCCGGATCGCCGGACAGCAGAGGCCGCGGAAACGCCTTTCGACGCTCCATCGTGGCGATTTCTGTCCCCGGGACCGTTCTTCCGGGCAAAGGCGCAGACCTCCGCAGTCCGCTTATCCCGACGGTTTCCCGCCGTTCACCAATGCCACGTCCAGCCAGCATGAGTGGCAGACCCCCGTAGTGGGGCCGGACGGTGACCCAAGGCCTCCCGAGTGCGTGAGGGAACGTCTCCCTCCCGCCCGCAGGCGCCACATCCCGCCCCGCGCTAACAAGCGTCCCTGGCAACGCCCCTCAAAGTGGGACGGGATGCAGGAGAATATAATCTACATCGAAGTGACGTCAAGGATTATTTTCATGATTATCGCTGCGTCAGGTTCGGGAACGCCCGGAAATGCCGACGGGCGCGGTATTATGGCGCAAACGCCACAAGCGCTCTGAACAAAGCGTTTTCCGAATGAGCGACGTTTTTAGCTAGTGCTTTCGGTTGGCCGTGATTTTCTACTGCTGCTTAGGCGCGTCCTTTGGCGGCGCGAGTAACACCAAAGTCCGCCCGGAAACCAATATCTTCACGACATCATTAGGGACCCTCGGGTCTGCGGATATGTGCGCTGTCATTGCTGATGCGGCTAATCCCTTCAACAGCGCGCCAAGAGGCGTCGTCTCATCCTCCATATCTTTTTGGTTGTTTGAAATAAGAAGTAGACCGGACATGGGAGGCACGCCAGGAATGGAATTGGGCGGCGTATCTTCCGGTTCAATAAGCGTCGGCCAAGAAACCTCCCACTGCAATTGTATGAGCGCCATATATATCTGGTTTGCGAACCACCAAGGCTCGGACTGGTCTTTAGCAAACTTCAAATTGACAGAAGCCTTGGTCTTTACAACCGATAAGGCATCTTTCAACTTCGTGACATCGAGCATCCTTGGACCGGTTTGCAGCTTAAGCCGCTCTAAGCTCTCTTCAGCTTCCTTTGTGCGGGCATTCGCCTCGGCGGCCCGCGTCGACAATTCAGCTATACGCTCATTCGCCTTAGCTGCCCCCTCCTTCGCCGCATCTGAATCAGCCACCGCGCGTTGCGTTTTCGCCTCATTCGCAGAAGTGCGCTCGTCAGAAAATCGTTCTTTTGCGGCACCCATCCTAATTGAACCATATGTGCCGACGGCGACAGCAAAGGCCCCGACGAAAAGCATCACATTGAATGCGTCAAACCAGAAATTGGCGCCCTCAGAAGTGACGTCGAACATTAGCACCCTCACTGTTCTGGTTTTTCTGGCGCTCGCTGAGGTTTGGTTACTTGTGGTCATTGCTGCGGTGCGATTGGCCATTGAAAGCTGGCGGAAGTGGCGAGAGGTTGCGTACAAGGCGCGAGGCTTATGGGGGCACGAACGGCTTTGGCCGTATTAATCAGCCTCGTTTCCAGCTTCGTCAACGCTCATGCCGCCGGGCGGCTCAGTCTTGGTGTTTCTGAACACCAAGCGAAATTTGGTTTTCCGCGACTGGTGGAAAATGTCTTCATAAGTAACTTCTCCCCACACCCAAACAGCATGAGTTCCGGCAGTGACGCCCTCGACTTGACGTTCCTTGAGAGGGCCGTATTCATAGAAAGCTGTGCCCTGAGCCGCGGAATGTCGCTGAACCCGTTCTTTGGGAAAGCGGGTCACTCACGATGAAGCGTGGCAAGAGCGTCGATTTTACGGGGTACTGGCAGCGTTATGGAGAATACGAGTGACGCGACATTTGATCGTTGGCGCTGGCGCCAGTTACGCCGAATGTAGGGCTGCTAACCTAGCGGAGAATTTATGTCTGCCGCTAATAAGTAATTTTAGCCGCAAAATGTGGTCCGACTACAATCCGGCGGCATTCTTGAGTGCCTATTTAAATAGAGGTGGCATTGTCATCCCTGCGCATTGTGATGCACGCGAAGTGTTCTACGAACTAGAAAGCACGCGCTCCAGCGAATTTAATATTGAGCTATTCTTTGAATTTGCGTGGAATGAACGTGAGAGATTTCCGGGCGAATGGGAAAACCTCACGATGCACGGAATTCTGAGTCCGCTTGTCTTCATGTTGTCTCAGGGGCTCTGGAGCAAAAGCATTGTTGACGCTCCATTGCAATTGTCTCCCAAAGTCGCCGCCGGACTAAACAATGACGATGTAGTCTTAGATCTAAATTACGATACTCTTTTCGAAATAGGCGCCGAGCAAGCCGGAAAAACAATCACGTTTCTGCCCAATCGACCTCCGTCGGATGCCATTTGGATCGCTAAGCCTCATGGTTCAATAAATATGGTCGTTGACATGGAAAAGGGCTCATTTGCTTTCGGCAAGCTGGATTGGCCCGGGAGTCCTCAACCTGCGAGCGGGGCAAGGAATTACGCAGGTTTCATTCCGCCACGATTCAATAAGAAGTTCAGCGATCACCCAGCAGCTGGAATGATCTTGAAGCCAATTTTAGACCTGAAGCCTACTGTGGTGACGTTTTGGGGCGTAGGCTTCACAAAGAGTGATGCCGATTTGGCCGATCTATACTCGCGGTGGTGTAATGCCTCGCAATCGATTGAAGTCATCAACCCAGACCAAAATGTTGCTAACACGCTAAGGTCTGAGTTTGGAGATAAGGTGCATCATTTCGGCAGCGTTGAAGGATGGTTGGCTAGGTCGGACTAGCGGCAGCGTTGCCTTGGGCCAATCGCCACCGTGCGGGTACTCCATCGCCAACCACCGTCACGCCATTACGTTTCCGGAGCGCGGCCAGCATTGCCGCTTGAAGGTCGATGACCTGCTCTCGCAGTAGGTGTCTTGTCAGCCACCAATGCCCCCGCAATTTCGCGCTGTCATTGGAGCCTCAGCTCGCCACAGGGCGTCCACCGCACTCCTGAATAGCGTTCGTGCTTGAACCCAGGATTGCTCTTGTGACGACGCTTCGCAGCAATGGCGGCGGGACGCTGAAACCCGGCTGAGGCATTTGCAGTATAGCTTCCACCTGGATCATGGATGTACGCAGCGTCACAGCAGCCCGCTTGTTGCCCGCAAGCTTTCCCGCCAGTTCGGGGCGAAGTTGCGTTAACGTGAAGATGGCTTGCTTGGATGCGATTTCGGCTCTGGGCATGGCCTGAAATAGGACCGCACATCAAGAATGTCTTGTGACGTTTGCGCCATAATACCGGACGGGCGCGGGCTGTTCGGAATATTCAGTCCAGGCCTGACGGAGTATCTGCACCGAGGAGGAGAGAAATATGAAGGCCATCACGGCGGCAACCGCCAGATCCGGCCACGCGCTCGACGAGCCCCAGACTCCCAGGGCTGCGAACATGACAATGACGTTGCCGATGGCATCGTTGCGGGAACACAGCCAGACAGAGCGCACATTGGCGTCGCCGTCCTTGTAACGCATCAGGAGCAGCACCGAGGCGAGATTGGCTGCCAGCGCCAGGAAGCCGATGGCGCCCATAACCTCGGCACTTGGAACGCCCAGGATAAGCGTGTGGTAGACGGTCGAACCGAACACCCATAGAGCCATGACGCTGAGCGAAAGGCCCTTGAACAAAGCCGCCGTTGCCCGCGTCCTGATGCCGGTGCCGATGACCGCGAGGCTCAGCCCGTAAGTGACGGTATCGCCGAGGAAGTCGAGCGCATCCGCTTTCAGCGCCTGCGATCCCGCGATTTGTCCCGCGATCATCTCGACAAGAAACATGATGCCGTTGATGGCAATGACCGTCCACAGCACGCGCTTGTAGCGGGGATCGACGCCGTCGAAGACCGGAGCGCCGCCGGAGCAACCACATGCCTCGGTCCCGCAAGCCGCCGGGGAGACAGGCTTCGCGTTCGCCTTCGAAAAATCGATGGGCGGCGGCTCGCAACAGGTATCGGTGGTGCAACAGGTCTTGTCGGACATCGCGCTTTCTCTCAACGTGAGACAAGCGTACAACCTCTAGCGACTAGAGGTTCAAGGGAAAAATGGATTACGCAATCGGAGAAGCGTCGCGCCTGACGGGCATCAAGGTGCCGACGATCCGTTACTACGAGGGGATTGGTCTACTGGCCGCGCCCACAAGGACTGAGGGAAAGCAGCGCCGTTATCGCCCCGAGGATGTCGCCCGCCTGAATTTCATCCGGCACGCACGCGAGCTCGGCTTCGAGATCGCCGATATCGCCGAATTGCTGACCCTGAGCGAGGGACCCGATCAGTCTTGCGCAGAGGTCGATCGGATCACGCGCCGGCACTTGTCGGACGTCGAGCGCCGGATTGCGCAACTCACCGCTTTACGCGGAGAATTGAAGCGCATGGTGGAAGAGTGCAGTCATGGCAGGGTCGGTGACTGCCGGGTGATCGAGACGCTGTCCGGATGACACGGAGCACGGCGGTTGCTCGCCATGCTTCGGGTACTCGTCCTCGTGAAGATGTGATGACCGATATCGGGCGACTCTTCACGACGTGATCGGTTGCGAGCTTTGTTGTTCGTGGCATCAGACCGGATGGTCACAGTTGATCGCTAAAATGGCGCGCGACGTCGACGCGTCGGCGCACTCCGACTCCGGTGCGTGCGCATCCTCAAGCCAATGAGCCCGCGATGCCGATCCAATTCCGCAAGACCTCAATCAGATCTCGCAAGCGAACACTGGGACTGGCCGCCTTCGGCCTGATCGTGGACGCGATCGTCAGCCATCCCCGCGTCGACGTGCCGGCGATGGTGAATGTCGCGATGATGTCGCGCTTTGCCATAGCGCCTGTCATGGCGTCGCTCGGCGGTCTCTCATGGACGACCAGCACAGGTTCGAGCGACACCGTTGCGCCGACGCCGGTGATGAGCGCGGATCATGTGACACGGATGTGCGCGCGGGCGCATGGCAGCGCGAGTTGATCGACAACCGGATCTCTTAAACAACAAAGGCCCGGATGAAGCAGGCGCTTCATCCGGGCCTTGTTGGATCAGACGGTGTGTGGACTCAGGCGACGCGCTTGATGGCGTCGCTCAGGATCGAAACGATCTCGTCGATCTGGTTCTTCTCGACGATGAGGGGCGGCGACATCGCGAAGGCGTCGCCGCTCTGGCGCAGATAGAGGCCGCGGTTGAAGCAGTCGACCATGACGTCATAGCCGCGCGCAGCCGGTGCATCCTTGCGGGGCGCCAGTTCGACGGCGCCCATCAGGCCGCAATTGCGGATGTCGATGACATTGGGCAGGTCGCGGAGCGCGTGCAGGCTATCGCGCCAGTAGTCGGACAGCGAGGCACCGCGCGTCAGCAGTCCCTCGCTCTTGTAGATGTCCAGCGTCGCGATGCCCGCGGCGCAGGCGACGGGATGCGCCGAATAGGTGTAGCCGTGGAACAGCTCGATCTGGCTTTCCGGACCGGTCATCAGCCCATCATAGATCTTGCGGCTGGCGAACACGGCGCCGCAGGGCACGGTGCCGTTGGTGATGCCTTTCGCGGTGGTCATCAGGTCCGGCGTCACGCCGAAATAATTTGCGGCGAACGGCGTGCCGAGACGGCCGAAACCGGTGATGACTTCGTCGAAGATCAACAGGATGCCGTGCTTGGTGCAGAGCTCGCGCAGGCGCTGCAGATAGTTCTTCGGCGGCGGCAGCACGCCGGTCGAACCGGGCACCGGCTCGACGATGACGGCGGCAATGGTGTCGGCGCCATGCAGCGCGACCAGCCGTTCGACGTCATCAGCCAGTTCGGCGCCGTGTTCGGGCAGATCCTTCGAGAACGCGTTGCGTGCGAGATCGTGGGTGTGGCGGATGTGGTCGGTGCCGGGTAGTTGGGCTGACGAGAAGGCGCGGCGGTTATTGACCATGCCGCCGACCGAGGTGCCGCCGAAGCCGACGCCGTGATAGCCGCGCTCCCTGCCGATCAGGCGCGTGCGCGAGGCCTGGCCGTTGGCGCGATGATAGGCCAGCGCGATCTTCAGCGCGGTATCGCCCGACTCCGAACCGGAATTGGTGAAGAAGATGCGGTCGAGGCCGGCGGGTGCGATCTCGGCCAGACGATTGGCGAATTCGAAGGCGAGCGGATGGCCCATCTGGAATGCGGGGGCGAAGTCGAGGGTGGTGAGCTGCTTCTCAACGGCGCTGGCGATCTCGCGGCGGCCGTGGCCGGCATTGGTGCACCAGAGGCCAGCCGATCCGTCGATCACCTTGCGGCCGTCTTCGGTGGTGTAATACATGCCCTGCGCGGATGCGAACATGCGCGGTGCCGCCTTGAACTGGCGGTTGGCCGTGAACGGCATCCAGAACGACTCGAGTTGTAGCGTGTTCGGAATCTGATGAACGGTCACGGCGCGGCTCCCTTGGCTGATTCAGCATCTGGATCATGTTCGCCCGAATGCAACAAGTCCTTTTCTCGATCTGATTAACCTGTTGATTTTATTGAATGGGCCGGGTCATATTTGTTCGATCCGAAACACTCGCAACAGGGATTTGGCGTGACCATCGATCTAGGCGAACGGCTGCGCTTCGTGCGTGGGCGTCACAAGCTGTCGCAGCGTGAACTGGCCAAGCGCGCGGGCGTGACCAATTCGACGATCTCGCTGATCGAGTCCAACCAGATGAACCCGTCGGTCGGCGCGCTCAAGCGTATTCTCGATGGCATTCCGATGGGGCTCGCCGACTTCTTCGCCATCGAGCCGGACCGGCCGCGCAAGGCATTCTACCGCTCGGATGAGCTGACCGAAATCGGCAAGACGCCGATCTCCTATCGCCAGGTTGGCGACAATCTGTTCGGCCGCAGCCTGCAGATACTGAAGGAGCGCTACGAGCCGGGCAGCGACACCGGACGGGTGCCGCTGGTGCATGACGGCGAGGAGGGTGGCATCGTGGTGTCAGGCCGGCTGGAAGTGACCGTCGACGAGGAGCGCCGCATCCTCGATCCCGGCGATGCCTATTATTTCGAAAGCCGCCGTCCGCATCGCTTTCGCTGCGTCGGCGCGAAACCCTGCGAAGTGATCAGTGCGTGCACGCCGCCGACGTTTTGAGGACCTAAGCTCACGCCCGGGCTAACGTGACGTATCGATTCCTCGCATCAGCAGGTCGATACTGGCATCGGTGAAGACCGCGACGTCGATCTGCCTTCGCGTTCCAAATAGCAGTGACCACACGGTCAACAGCAGCGCCGGGCTCATCACGATTTCGGTGAATGTGCTTGCCTGCGACGGGCGGAATTCACCAGCCGCGACTCCCGCTTCGATCACCATTCGGAACTGATCGATGATCGGCCGCATGAACTCGTCATAGTGCCGGTCCACAAGGTCGGGGAAGCGGGAGCCGTCGGCGATCAGGAAGCGGAGTGTTTCGCGGAAAGGTCTGTCCTCGGCAATCTTGCGATACACGAAGACCATGAGCGCACGCAGGCGTGCGTTGTATGATCCTTCCAGTGTCCCGGCATAGCTTTCCAGTTCGGGAAAGAACGCCTGGGACTTGTATCGGATCATCTCGTCGAACACGCGCTCCTTGGTTTCGAAGTAGAAATAGATCGTGCCCTTGGTGACGGAGGCGCGGGCGGCGACATCCTCCAGCCGGGTCGCCGCATAGCCGTTTTTGGCGAATTCCTCGAAGGCCGCGTCGAGGATCTCGATCGGTCGTTCCGCTTTTCGTCGGGCGCGCTTCTTCAGCTCAGCATTCATGGGACCAGGATAATCGATCCCTGGCAGGGCCGCTATTGACTTTTGAGTCAGTCAATAATAGTGAGTGATTGCTCACTTAACACGCGCGGTCAAATGCATAGTGCTTTCAAAATGATGTCTCCGTTGCCAGCCGATGCGGCCGGCCCCGCAGATCGGCGACGCAAGCTGATCGAAACCGTGGCCACAGCGAAAGCGAAACTGATTGCCCATCAGGCGCCCAACCGGGCGAGGGCTGCATGATGAATGCGGATAGTGACGCATCGCCGCCGCGACTGTTCCGCGGTGCCCGTGTCCGGATGAGCGTTCTCGGTCGTGAGCGGCATCCCAAATACGGCGATCGCCAGGGAGTTATCGTGGGCCGCGGCTCGCCGAGCAGTTGGCGGGTCAAGTTCGACGAGCGCACGACCGTCCAGGCGATCCACCGGGACTACCTCGAACTCGTCGCTCAACCCGCGGCGGCATCCCTTCAGGTCGCCCAGCGACGCGGTTCTATGGACGGGGCGTCGAACCCGTGAGCGCTCTCCTGACCGAACATGTCATGCGTGGCTACCGTTGGCGGCCGTCGGTTTCGTTGCTTGTCGTTGCGGCGCTGAGCCTTCTGGTGGCCGGATGTTCGTCATTGCCACGGACACCGCACAGCGTCACGGATGCATCCACCGCGCGCGTTCTCGATCTTACGGACCTGCGCCGTTATGCGGACGAACCGGCTTCGACTTTCCGAAGCGGTCAGAACCAGGTCGTGTTGCGGGGGCCTCGAACCTATCTGGCGCTGTCCGGAGGCGGGGCGGACGGCGCCTATGGCGCCGGCGTGCTCAATGGCTGGACCGAGGCAGGGACGCGCCCGTCGTTCTCGATGGTCTCCGGTGTGAGCACCGGCGCACTGATCGCGCCCTTCGCATTTCTCGGTCCCGACTATGACGCGACCTTGCGTGACGTCTACACCAGCGGCGTTGCCGCGAGCCTGCTCGATGCACCCAATCCGTTCAATGCGATCTTTGGTTCTGGCCTGTTCGGCAACACGCGGCTGCGCGAGCTGGTGGCGAAGTATATCGACGAGACCTTTGTCGCGGCTGTCGCAGCCGAACATGCGAAGGGGCGGATGCTGTTCGTCGTCACGACCAACCTGGACTCCCAGCGCACCGCCATCTGGGACATGGGACGGATCGCTTCGCTGCGTACGCCCGAAGCACTGAACCTGTTCCGGGATGTTGTCGCGGCTTCGGCGAGCCTGCCCGTGGTGTTTCCGCCGATGCTGGTGACCGCGGAGGCGAACGGCAAGCGCTTCGAGGAGATGCATGTCGATGGCGGCGTCACCGCGCCTGTCCTGACATTGCCGGAGGCTTTCCTGCTGCGCGACGCCACATTCGCCAGGGCAGAGAAGCTGCAACTCTACGTCCTGATCAACAACAAGATCGAACGGGAATTTCAGGTCATTCCCAATTCCACCATCGAAATCGCTGCGCGGGCGTCATCGACTGTGACGAAGATTCAGACACGCTCCATCCTTTACAACACCTATGCCTTCGCCCGCCGCAACAAGTTCGAATTCAATCTGACCTATATCGAGGGCGATCGACCGCCATCGCCGATGTCCGGCTTCGACACCGCCTATATGCGCGCGCTGTTCCAGTACGGTTATGAGAGGGCGCGGGGCAACCGTCTCTGGTCGAAATCGCCGCCCTCCGACGATCAGGATGCCGTGGCGGCGTCACACACAGCAATCACGCGGCAAGTCGCAAGCGGCAACTGATGCGCGACGCGACGTTCAAACCCGGCACATGCGTGCTGAAACAGGAGTGACCTCATGAGACTTTCCATGCTTCGCAAGATCGTTTCACCCCGCCGGATTGCGCTGGTGTCGATCCTGCTTGTCGCCGCCTCAGGTTCGGCGGCGGCGCAGTCGCCGCCGTTCACAGGTCTTACCGGATCCTGGGCAGGCGCAGGAGCGATCTCGCTGTCCGACGGATCCAAGGAGCGGCTTCGCTGCAAGGCGACATACCAGGTCAGCAATGGCGAAAGGCGGCTTCTGCAAAGCTTGCGTTGTGCGAGCGACAGCTACCGCTTCGATCTCAACAGCGACGTGGTCAGCCAGGATGGGACCATCGCCGGAACATGGAGCGAAACCAGTCGCGGAATCAGCGGAAGCATCGCGGGCAGGGAGTCCGGCGGTCTCATCTCGGCCGTCATCGACGCGCCGGGCTTCTCGGCCAGCCTGTCGCTCTCGACGCGCGGCAACAAGCAGTCTTTCTCCATATCGTCCGAAGGCGACATCCGGAACGTCACCATCAATATGAGCAGAAACTGATCCGGATCGTTGCTCGGAGATCCACGGCGCTTCACAGGGGCACGTTGCGAGGCGAGGCAGGGTGCAAGTGCTAATGGCTCGCGGGAGGTGAGCGTCCACGAAGAACGACGCATCCTCGCTTCCGGCGATGCCTGTTGTTTCTAAAGCCGACGCACGCATCGCTTTCGCTGCGTCGGCGCGAAATCCTGCGAGGTGATCAGCGTCTGCACGCCGCCGACGTTTTGAATGATCTAAGCTGCGCTCTCCGAGCGATGCGTGAGGTCACCACGACCGGCGATCAAGCCGGCGATTGAGATATCCTCGTCAAGGGCTTCCCAATGCAGACCGTGGCGGCCGATCTCGACCTGATTGCGCTGCTCGGGCGTGGCATTCAGCAGGCGCGGATACCAAGCGAGGGGAACGCCGAGCGTTCGCCCGTCGGTCAGTTCGACCCACATGCTTGCGTCATCGAAACGGACGCTGGTTGCCGAAATGGTCATGCCACGCCTTCAGGATCAGGTCGCGATATGGCTTTCGCGTGATGTTCCGTGAGTGTAGCCCGGATCACGTGAAGTGCAACCTAGGGTGGATTTCTGATGCACGGCGAGGTCACGGACGACACAACGAGTCCCTTGTATCGACCTGAGCGCGGCGCACCCGAATTTGAATGGCCGCCCGCGCCCCAAATCTCTATGCTGTGGGCATGTCGCGATTCATGTGTCTATTGATTGCTCTCGTCCTGTCGCTCACTTCCGCCGTTGCGCTGGCGGCGCCGGCGAAAAAGAGGCCGCAGCAATGGAAGGGCTACGGCTTCCTGCCGGGTTATCACCAGCCGCTGAACAACAGCATTCCGCTGTTCATGCAGAAGCGCGCGGACCTGCGCATGGCCAAACGCGACCGGCGCCATTGGTATATCGACCGTACGCCGGTCTATTACCGCTGGTCCGACGGCGAGAAGTATTATTTCGGCCGGCCCGGCTTCTATCGCGGTCAGTACAATGGCGGCAGCATGGGCCCATGCTGGACGCGAACCCCGATCGGACCGATCTGGAATTGCGGCTAAGCGAGGCGGCGCATCTCGCAGCGCCGATTCCCGTGAAAGCTTTCGGTCGACATTGTCGCGACCCTCATTAAATCATCGCAGCGACTATCTGTTGCTCCTGTTTGATCGCGGCGGAGTTCAAAAGCGCCGTGAAAGCAAAATCAACGAAAACACATTTCGAGTTCCGACCACTATCTTCGCCTGACAGGACTTCGGTTCAGGGGCGGAGATATCAGTGGCTAAGATTTCACGACGTGACGTGTTGGCAGGTGGCGCGGCCATGCTTGGGTCGCTTGGCGCATCCGGGGGGACGTTCGGCCAGCAGCCCACTGAGAATTTCGATCTCGTAATCCGCGGCGGCGAGGTCATCGACCCCAGCCAGAATCTGCGCGGCATTCGTGATATCGGCATCAAGTTCGGGCAGGTCGCCGCCGTCGAGCCGAGCATTCCAGCGGAGCGCGCAAAGCAGAGCATCGATGCCAAGGGCAAGCTGGTGACGCCCGGCCTCGTCGATCTTCACACCCATGTCTATCCCTATGGGTCTGCGATCGGCATTCCGCCGGATGAGCTGGTGCCGTTCTCGGCGACGACGACCTATGTCAGCGCCGGAGATGCCGGCGCCAACACGTTTGCCGGATTCAAGCGCGATGTCGTCGGGCATTCGCGCAGCCGGCTGTTTGCTTTCGTGCACATCTCGACCATCGGCCTTGCGGGCTTTCCCGTCGGCGAGTTGCTGAATATCGATTACGCCAATGTCGATGCCGCGGCGCGCACGATTGCGGAAAATCCCGATCTCGTGCTCGGCGCCAAGGTGCGCGAGACGCTGGCATTCGTCGGCAATAACGGCATCGAACCGCTGAAACGCGCCATTCTGGCCGTCGAACGCTCGGGCACCAAGGGGCGGGTGATGTGCCACATCGGCAATGCGCCGGGCGATCTGTCGGTGCTCGTCGATACGTTGCGTCCCGGCGACATCCTGACTCATCCTTACAGTGCGCTCGGCAACAACACGGTGCAGAACGGCAAGGTGCTTCCGGCGCTGCTGGAAGCCAAGAAGCGCGGCGTCATCATCGATGTCGGCCATGGCGCCGGCAGCTTCGACTATGACATCGCCGAGGAGGCGATCCAGCAGGGGCTCGTGTTCGATACGATTTCCAGCGACGTCCATGTGGCCGCGGCGAACACGCCCAGCAGGCCGTATTTGCCCTGGGTGCTCAGCAAGTTTCTCGCGCTCGGCTTCTCGCTCGATCAGGTGATTGCGGCCGCCACGATCAAGCCGGCCAATGTCATCAACCGTGTGCCCAAGCTCGGCACGCTGCAGGTCGGTGCGCCCGCGGACGTGGCCATTCTCGAACTCGTCGAAGGCCCGGTCGAACTGCTCGACACCTCGAACAAGCCCCGCACCGGCAAGGCCTATCTGAAGGCGGTCCAGACCGTGCGCGGCGGGGTCCCGTTCGGACGGCCGTATTCTCTGCCGTTCTCGGCAAACTGACGAGAGCGGCGCGTAGCCGGGTGAGCGAAGCGGTACCCGGGGCGCCGGCGGCCCGGCTATGGTGCCGCAGGGCGACATTCGGTCGGAATTCGCCGCCGGTGGCGGGTGGCGGCAATCGCCATTCCGCACGCTGGTCTGCCCTGCGTCTGCCGCGCGCTCAGGGCACCTGCCACGGCTTCCGAAAAAACCGCCATCCGGTCTAGGCTCGCACCAACCGAATCTCGAATTGGACGTGCGACATGACATTGGCGATGAGCTGGGACGAATGGGCGAAACATGACGCCGTGGCGCTGGCGGCGCGCGTGCGCAAGGGCGACCTGACGCCGGCCGATCTGGCGGCGCAGGCTGCGGCCGGCATCGCCAGGACTAATCCCGCGCTCGATGCCGTCGTCGAAGTGTTCGACGACGTCGTTGCCGATCCTGCCAAGGACGGTATGAATGCCGAGGGCGCGTTCGCTGGCGTTCCTTACCTGATGAAGGACCTCGGCCCGACCCTGAAGGGACGGCTGCAGGAATTCGGCTCCATGATCATGCAGGGGCATCGCCCCGCGCAGGACAGCGTCCTGACCGGCAAGATCCGGGGCGCCGGGCTCAACATCATTGGCCGCAGCACCACGCCGGAATTCGGCGTCTGCAGTTCTGCCGAGAACAAGCTCTATGTCACCCGCAATCCCTGGGACACCGACTACACCACTTGTGGCTCCTCCGCCGGCTCTGCGGCGATGGTCGCGGCCGGCGTGCTGCCGATCTCCCACGCCACGGATGGCGGTGGTTCGATCCGCATTCCCGCAGGCGTGAACGGCTTGATCGGCCTGAAGGTCTCGCGCGGCGTCTATTCGCTGGCGCCCGCGCTGTCAGATCTCTCCGGGTTGGTCTCGATCCAGGGCTGCGTCAGCCGCAGCGTGCGCGACACAGCAGCCTTCGTCGACAACTGCCGCGGCGGCGCACCCGGCGAATTCATGCCGTTCTGGTCACCGGCCGAACCCTATAGCGATCTCATCAAGCGCGACCCGGGCAGACTGCGCATCGCGCTGTCGCATGAGTGGGGCGACTACAAAGCGCCGCCGCATTTCGTTGCAGAGCTGGAGCGGGTCGGCAAAATGCTCGAAGGGCTCGGCCATCACGTGGAATGGGCGCTGCCGGAGGTGGATTTCCGCAACGCATTTGCGGCGCAGACGACCTGCTACATCAGCAATTTCGCGCAGGTCATCGCCGGTCATCTGGCGCGGCTCGGTTTGGATAAACCGACCACCGATCTGCTGGAGCCGATCAATATCAAGATCTGGGAGAGCGGGCTGAACACGTCCTATACCGAGCGCAATGCGATGCAGGCCGTGTTCAATACGACGTCGCGCGCTTTCGGTAATTTCTTCGAGCGCTACGACATCATCCTGACGCCGATCACCGCCAAGCCGACGCCGAAGGTCGGCACATCGGAATATCTCACCACCAGCACCAATCCGTCGGTGCATGACTGGTTCGCCAATCTCTGGAAGAATTTCGCCTATACGCCGCTCGCCAATCTGTGCGGCATCCCCGGCATCTCGCTGCCGCTGGCGGCGCAGGAAAACGGGCTGCCGCTCGGCATCCAGGCGCAGACGCGTCAGGCGAATGACGGCCTACTGCTGCAACTGGCCGCGCAGATCGAGCGGGCGATCGATGGCAAGTGGAATGGCGGTAAGCTGCCGGCAAAGCATGTCAGCCGGCAATAGGCGTGTCGGCGTATCTTGTCTTCGTCGTGCTAAAGATGCGTGACACAGCGGATATCGAATGGATCGAACATGGTTTCAAGCTTACCGGCTCCCGTGTCCCAGTCGGTCGCTGCCAGGCTGACGCGGGCGGCGATATTCCTGGTCGTGACGATCAATCCCGGACCGGCCCCCGAGAAGGCGGTTCGTGGCTTGTGCGGCGACCTGTCGAGCCTGCTGCGCGGCGTGGGATTCCGCAATCTCAACGGGCAGTTGTCCTGCATCATGGGGTTCGGCTCTGACGCCTGGAGTCGGGTGTTCGGAGCGCCGGGTCCGAAAGACTTGCATCCGTTTCGCGAAATTCGCGGCGTGCATACCGCCGTTTCGACACCCGGTGACATCCTCTTTCACATCCGCGCGGCGAGCATGGATCTCTGTTTCGAGCTGGCGACGCACATCATGTCGCGGCTCGCCGACGCGGTCTCGGCCGTGGACGAGGTGCACGGTTTCAAATTCTTCGACGACCGCGATCTGATCGGCTTTGTTGACGGAACTGAAAACCCGGTCGGTCAGGCCGCCGACGCGGCCACCCTTGTCGGCGATGAAGACCCCGGCTTTGCCGGAGGCAGCTACGTGATCGTGCAAAAATATCTGCACGACGTCGCGCGGTGGAACAAGGTGCCTGTCGAGGAACAGGAGAACATCATTGGCCGGTACAAGCTGTCCGATATCGAACAGCGCGATTCCGAGAAGAAGCCGTATGCGCACAACGTCCTGACGTCGATTGAAGAGAACGGCGAGCAGCTTCAAATCCTGCGCGACAACATGCCGTTCGGCGAAGTGGGCAAAGGTGAGTTCGGCACCTATTTCATCGGTTACGCCCGTTCCCCGCAGCGCATTGAGAAGATGCTGGAGAACATGTTCATCGGCAACCCGCCGGGCACTTACGACCATCTGCTGGATTTCAGCCGCGCGGTGACGGGGACGCTGTTCTTCGTTCCCACAGCGACGTTCCTGGACGATGTCGATCCCGAGGCTTAACCGGTGTTCGCTTATTTGCCCGCGGCTTGCTGAAACAGGAGATTGTGCATGGGTGTCGATCTCTTGAACATCAAGGGGCTCAAAGAGCTGGAGCACCAGGGCCCGATCGTCATGGTCAATCTGATGCGATTCCGCGAGCGCTCGCTCGACGGCGATGGGTCGGGCTGGGACGCCTATCTGCGTTACAGCGCGCTGACCGTGCCGATGATCAAGGCCCGCGGCGGCACCTTGCTGTGGACCGGTGACGCCAAGGCCGTCGCGCTCGGCGAACCGGACGACCAGCAGTGGGACTATCTGGCGCTGGTGTATTATCCCTCCGTTGCAGCCTTCATCGAGATGATGACGTCACCGGACTATGAAAATCTCTGCGACCCGCACCGGACCAACGGCTGTGCCGAGCATGTGATCATTTGCACGAGCGAGGCTTACAGCAAGTTCAAGATCGGCTGAGGGGATCGACACCGGATTCCGGCTTATTCGAGCCACCAAACCTCATATGAGCCGGGTGGCGATGAGGACGGAGATCACGAGCAGAACCGCGACGATGACCACGACGAAGGGGAACATCGCGCGATAGGCGTCCCGCTCGTGGCCGGGGGTGCCGGCGAGATTGCAGACGATCGACATCCGCACCGGCGAGACCATGTTGAGCGACAGCGCAGCGGCATGCTGAAGCGCGACGACGGCGGCGACGTCGAGGCCGGCCTCGGTGGCGAGGCTGAGCTGCGAGGGCATGAACAACCCGTTGGCCGCATTGCCGCTATTGGCCAGCGCGCCGAACACGGCCGAGATCATCGGGGTGACCGTCACCGACCAGACCCCGAACGTGTCGTACATGCCGCGGGCGAGGCCGCCGGCGATGCCAGAGCGCGACAGCAGTTCGGCCATCATCGAGAACACGATCACCGTAAGGACGGCGAGCCGGCCGGTCTTCCAGGCGGCTGCGATCTCCGCAGGGAAGGCCCGCTGATGGCCGTGCAGCAGGGCGGTCAGCACGGCGGCTGCGACCAGCCAGGTGCCGGCGTGAAACAACGGCGCCCAGATAGGCACGCCTGCGAAAGGCTGGATGCTCCAGGACGACTGCAGAAGGTGATTGAGCGGCGGCACGAGGCGCGTCAGCGCGAGCCAGCCGATCAGCAGTGTGAATGGCAGCATGCGCCGTGCCGCAGCGGCGATCGCCCCGCGGTCCGGCTTTTCGTCGATCAGATAACGCAGCACGATGGCCGGCCCGAACGCCGCCAGCATCGCCGGCTCCGGCCCGAGAAACGCCGTCGCGACGATGGCGAGGCCGAGACTGCCGAGCAGCCAGAGCGCTTCATTGGCGCGCTCGCGCCAGTCGGCTCCGATGCCGGCGCGCTCCGCCATGCGCCAGTAGATCGGCAGCCACAGGATGTTGAACACGAGATAGATGAGACTGGTGTGCAGCGCGAGCGCGGTGGGATCGGTCCGCGCGAAGGCGGCGCCGACCACCGCGCCGCTGCCCATGGCACCCCACACGATCATGGTCTGGCTGATCAGCGAGAAGGCGAGGAGCTCGATCGGCTTCAGGCCGAGCCGGCGGATCAGCACCATCGTCCCCATGATGCCAATGCCGAAGCCCGTGGCGGATTCCGCGAAGGGCCCGATCAGATAGCAGGCGGTGAACAGCAGGCGGCGCCGCGCTCGCGCATCCGGCAGTGACGTCTCGACCGGCATGGCTGCGTCGCCGGGGCGGATCGCCATTTGCCAGAACAGCAAGCCGCCGAGAATATAGGGCACGACGATCCAGCCGATCCATGCGCCGCGCAGCAGCGCCGTTCCAGCGTCAGTGATCCCGAACAGTTGCGGGGCGGTGGCCAGTGCGACCGCAAGTGCCGTGGCGAGGCCGATGAGCGAGGCGGGGAGCGTGCCGGCGAGCCCGCTAGCGATGGCGCCGATCACTGCCAGCGCGGGCAGCGCCCAGATCAGGTAAAGCACGTTCCGCCCCCAGGTTTCTCGTTGGAGGCTGGATGCGCGGGAAAGGCAGGGACGTCAACCGCGCTGCGCGCATAGGGCGCGTGCAACGTCGATCCGCCCAGCGCTTGCTGAACCGCAACGCGTTTTGCCCGACCAACCCATGGGAGCGCTATCCAGACGCGGCGTCACTCAATCAGCCCCGGGAGAATGCACGTGACGTCGAAAGCATTGGCGATCGCGCTGGCGCTCCTGGCGTCTCCGGTATTCGCCGCCTGCGACGAGCCCGGTACCGGCACCAAAGACACGCCGATCTTTTCGCCGCCGCTCGGCGCCGTCGTCACCGGTACAGGGCGCCTACAATTCCATTCGGCGCCAAGCGCGGATTGCGCGATGGCCGATGTGTTTGTCATCCCCAGGGATCATCTGGTCGCTTATGCTGAAACGCGCGACGGGTGGACCTCGGTGATGTATGCGCGTGCGACGGGCGGCGGCGTCACAGGCTGGGTCAGATCATCCCGCCTGAAACACACCGGCACAGCCGGACCGCAATAGGCGACACGTTAGTTGTCGAAGCCGACGAACACCGTCGCTTCCTCGACCGACTTGCGTTCGGACACCACCGCGTTCGCGGGAAAGCTGTCATCGGGCCATCCGAGCGCAATGCTTTTCATGATGACCTGATCGTCCGCAATCCCGGCATGCTCGCGCACCACCGGTGACTGCATGATGCCCTGGCTGTTGATCACCGCGCCAAGGCCGCGCGACCAGGCGGCGTTGACGAGGGCGGTCGCCACGGCGCCGCAATCGAACGGCGTATCGTCGCTGCCATCCAGCACGCGGTCATAGGTCACGATCACGCAGACCGGCGCGTCGAACTGGCGGAAGCCGCGCAGCACCCAGTCCTGCCGCATCTCCTTGTCGTCCCTGGCGATCCCCATCGCCGAGAACAACTGCTTGGCGACGCCGACCTGCCGGTCGCGGTGATGACCCCCGAAAGCCTGACCGGTGCGAAATTCGCGTGACTGCGGGATACCTGCGATCATCCGTTCGGTATTGCCGGCGCGGATCCTGTCGAGCGGCTCGCCAGTGACGACGTAGAAATTCCACGGCTGGGTGTTCATCGACGACGGCGCGCGCATCGCCAGATTGATGATTTCCTCGATCAGCTTTTTGGGGACCGGATCGGGTTTGTAGCCGCGGATGCTGCGGCGGCCGAGAATGACGTCATCGAACTTCATAGGCCTGGAATCTCCCGGGGGCGTTTCTGAATTGGGCGGGATATTCCCGGTTTCCTGGGCCGTGTGCAAGATTGACGTGAGGGGCAGGAGGCGGTCGCCGTTCAGTTGCGGGGCGGAACAGCGAAGCGTATTCCGCTGCGCAAACATCTCGATGGCGGCGGATTACGCTTCGCCAATCCGCCCTGCGATTGCTAGTGTTGTTGTTCAATCCCATCATGCCGGGCCGAGGGCGATGAACACACGCAGCGATCATCTTGAAAAGCCAATGACGTTCGACGGCGTGACGCTCACGCCGCAGAAGGAGGTGGTCCGTGCCTTCTACAAGGATATGTGGGACCATGCGGACGTGACTTTGATCCCGCAAATCTTCCATGAGGATTTCACGTTCAGGGGATCGCTCGGACCGGTGCTGGTCGGACATGACCAGTTCGCCGACTATGTGCGCTGGGTCACCGGCGTGCTGCAGAATTATACGACGGACATTCTCCTGATGATCGAGGAGGGCAATCGCGTTTCCGGCAAGGTCTACTTCCACGGCGTTCAACGCGAAGCGATGTTCGGCAATCCGCCGACAGGAAAACTCGTCGGTTGGCTTGGAGCGCCGATCTTTTCGTTCGACGGGCCGAAGGTGCGCGACCTCTGGGTGCTCGGTGACATCTACGGCCTGCTCGGGCAGATCAGGACAGATGGCATGCAGGGCAACGAATTTTCCACGTCCCGGTGAGACTGGCCGAAGCGCACTCAACCCGTCCGATTGAGTTCCTCTCCTGCAGCTACCTCCCACGATCATGACCATGTGGCCAGACGTCGCGCTTGCCACATTTGCGATCTGGTTACTCGTTAACATGGTAACACGCAGGCAATACGTACCCTGCGCATAACCATATGTTGTTATATTGTTGCGCATCGACATGAATCGCCGATCCGTGCTACCTCGCTCGCAGAGTTTGAAAGAGAAGCTGAAAGTGACGATTTTCGCCCGCATTCTTCGCCATGGCCTGCTGCGCATCTCGCGCAAGGCGTTGGTGATGGTCGTGCTGGCGACGTACATTTTCGCCGGCGCCATGCACGGTCTCTGCGAATTCGATGTGACCAATCCGTCCGGAGCGACGATCGTCTCGCTTGCGGAGAAGGCGACCGGCCATTCCGACAAGGGAGTCGTCGCGGACAATCACTGCCATGGCTGCTTCTCCGTGACAGCACAGCCGCTCGTCTTTGCGGCGATGCCCGTCTCCATCGAGACCCGCACTGCGGTTTTTCACGATGTCGAACGTCGCAGCCTGCCGCGTGGGATCGATCCTCCCCCACCCAAATTCCTGACCTGACCGTCATCGCCGGGCGCTTGGCGCCCAGACTCCGTCATTCGTCAGGTTTCCATCATGTTCTCGAAGATCGCCACGCGTTTCGCGTGCGCGGCTGTGCTCTTCGTCAGTTCGTCGCTGACGGGGGTAGCTCATTCGCAAACCCTCACCATGGGTGCTGCGCTTCAACGCGCGCTTGCCGCCAGTCCGCGTCTGACAGCCGCCGAGCGTGACGTCGGAATCGCGCGTGGCCAGCGCATCCAGTCCGGCGCGCTGATCAATCCGGGGATTTCGTACGAGCAGGACAATTCGTTCGGGTCGGGCGCCTATAGGGGAACCCGCTCGGCGGAGACCACGCTGCAGGTCAGCCAGATGTTCGAGCTGTGGGGCAAGCGCGATGCGCGCATCGCTTCCGGTCAGGCGGGCCTCGATGCCGCGGGCATCGGACGCCAGGCCGTCCGGCTTGAAGTGCTGTCCGAGACCGCGATCGCCTTCGTGAGCGTGCTCGGCCTGCAGCGACGGATTCAGATTCTCGACGAACAGATCGAGGCGATCGACAAGATCTCGCCGCTGCTGCAGCGGCGCGTCGAGGCTGGCGCATCATCCATTGCGGAGACCGGACGCGCCGAGGTCGCGTCGGCACTGGTCAAGGCCGACCGTGAGCGCACGAGGTCGTCGCTCGCGAGCGCGCGCCGTGAACTGGCGATCCTGATGGGCGATAGCGCGGCGAAATTCGCGGCCGTCTCCGGACGGCTGGAAGCGACCGGCAGGCCGCCGACCTTTCAGTCGGTGGTCGCGGCGATTGATGCGAACCCGCAGCTCGTCCGCTGGAAGGCGATCTATGCGCAGCGCAACGCTGAACTGCTGCTCGCCCGGCTGAAGCCCTATCCGGACGTCACGGTATCCGCCGGATGGCGCCGCTTCAGTGAGACCGGCGACAACGCCGTTCGGCTTTCGCTGTCGGTGCCGATCCCGGTGTTCGACCAGAACCAGGGCAACATCCTCTCTGCGCAGGAAAGCCTCGCCAAGACCGCCGCAGAACGCCAGGGCAACCGCAACATGCTGATCGTGGTGGCGGGCCGCGCCTACGACTCGCTGCAGGGCTCGCTGCGCGAACTCGCCATCCTGCGCGAGACCGCGATCCCCAAGTCCAGGGACGCGGCCGACGCGATTTCCGAAGGCTACGGGCAGGGACGCTATTCGCTGCTCGAAGTGCTCGACGCCCAGGCCAGCGTCGCGCAAGCGCGCCTGCGCGAACAGGAAGCCCAGCAGAATTTCCACGTCGCCGTCGCCACCATCGAGGGGCTGGTCGGTAATCCGTTTGCACTGGCGCGGGGGAGCGCACGATGAACAAGCCAATCATGGTCCTGGTGGCTGCGGCCGCGATCTTCGCGCTCGGCGCTGGCGTCTACGCCACCGCACCGAGCAAGTCCGATACGCAGACCGCGGCCACCTCCAAGGCCGCCAGGCCAGGCGACAAGGCCAAAGGCGAGAAGGTGAAGGGCGAGAAGAGCCACGACGAGAAGGGCCACGGTGACGAGGGCGTCGTGGAAATGAGCGACGCGCGCGTCGCCTCGTCCAACATCGAAATCCTCTCCGCCAGAAGCGAAACGCTGCACGACTCTCTGGTGCTGAACGGGATCCTGCAGCCCAATCAGGAGACGCTGGTGCAGGTGACGCCGCGTTTTCCGGGCGTCGTGCGCGAGATCAAGAAGCGCATCGGCGACACCGTCGAGAAGGGCGAACTCCTCGCGAAGATCGAGAGCAACCAGAGCCTGAGCGTCTATGAGATGCGGGCGCCGATCTCGGGGACGGTGATCGACCGCCAGATCTCGCTCGGCGAATATGCCTCCGAGCAGAAGCCGGCCTTCATCGTCGCCGACATTTCGACGGTCTGGGTCGATCTGTCCGTTTACCGCCGCAACCTGCCGCGCGTCCGGATCGGCGACAAGATCCTGATCGACGTCGGCGATGGCGGGAAGCCGATCGAGGCGAGCCTGTCCTATATCTCGCCGGTTGGCAGCAGCGACACGCAGAGCGCGCTCGCACGCGCCGTCGTGCCGAATATCGACATGCGCCTGCGTACCGGCCTGTTCGTCTCGGCACGCCTGATCCTGTCGGCCAAGCCGGTCGCGATCGCCGTTCGGGCGTCGGCGATCCAGACGGTCGAGAACCGCAGCGTCGTCTTCGTCCGCAGCGGCGACAAGTTCGAGGCGCGCGACGTCGAACTCGGCGCGCGCGACTCCGACAATGTCGAGATCCTGTTCGGACTGCTCGACGGCGACAAATACGCGGCGAAGAACAGCTTCATCGTGAAAGCGGAGCTCGGAAAGGGATCGGCGTCCCATGAACACTGAGCTCGCTCCGGGAATTCGACCATGATCGACAGGCTTCTCGCGTTCTCCGTGCACCAGCGCTGGCTGGTCATGATCGCCGTGTTGATGATGGGCGCCTTCGGCGTCTGGAACTTCACGCGCCTGCCGATCGACGCCGTCCCTGACATCACGAATGTTCAGGTTCAGATCAACACCAACGCGCCGGGCTTCTCGCCGTTGGAGGTGGAGCAGCGCATCACGTTCCCGATCGAGACGGGGATGGCCGGCCTGCCGAACCTCGTAAACACGCGATCGCTGTCGCGCTACGGCCTCAGTCAGGTCACCGTCGTGTTCAAGGACGGCACGGACATCTATTTCGCGCGTCAGCTCGTCAACGAACGCGTCCAGCGAGTGAAGGACTCGCTGCCGACCGGTATCGAGACGGCGATGGGACCGGTCTCCACCGGCCTCGGCGAGATCTACATGTATACGGTCGAGGCGAAGGAGGGGGCGAAGAACGCCGAGGGCAAGCTCTACACGCCGAGCGACCTGCGGACCGTGCAGGACTGGATCATCAAGCCCCAGCTCCGCAACGTGCAGGGGGTCAACGAGGTCAACACCATCGGCGGTTTCGAGAAGCAGTTCCACGTGCTTCCGGATCCGGCCAGGCTGATGGCCTACCGTCTGAGCTTCCGCGACGTCATGACGTCGCTCGCCAACAACAATGCCAATGTCGGCGCCGGCTATATCGAGAAGAACGGCGAGCAGTATCTGGTGCGCACGCCCGGACAGGTCGCCGACGTCGAGGAGATCCGGCAGATCGTCATCGGCTCCCGGAACGGCGTCCCGGTCCGCATCCTCGACATCGCGGAGGTCAAGGAGGGCACCGACCTGCGAACCGGCGCGGCGACCGTCGACGGCAAGGAAGTCGTGCTCGGCACAGCGATGCTGCTGATCGGCGAGAACGGCCGGACCGTCGCGCAGCGTGTTGGGCAGAAGCTGGAGCAGATCCAGAAGTCGCTGCCGGAGGGCGTCTCTCTCCGTGCGATCTACGACCGCACCCATCTGATCGATGCGACCATCGCGACCGTCGAGAAGAATCTGGTCGAGGGCGCGCTGCTCGTCATCGCGATCCTCTTCCTCATCCTCGGAAACTTCAAGGCGGCCTTCGCCACCGCGCTCGTCATTCCGCTGTCCATGCTGTTCACCATCACGGGCATGTTCGAGAACAAGGTCAGCGCCAATCTGATGAGTCTCGGCGCCATCGATTTCGGCATCATCATCGATGGCGCCGTCATCATCGTGGAGAACTGCCTGCGTCTGCTCGCCCATGAGCAGGCGAGGCGAGGGCGCCTGCTCAGCCGCGAGGAACGTTTCGAGACGATCATCGAAGCGTCGCGCGAGGTCATCAAGCCCAGCCTGTTCGGCACGCTGATCATCGCTGTGGTTTATCTCCCGGTGCTCACGCTGACCGGCGTCGAAGGCAAGATGTTCACGCCGATGGCGCTGACCGTGCTGATGGCGTTGCTGGGCGCTAGCATCCTGTCGATGACCTTCGTTCCGGCCGCTGTCGCGCTGTTCGTGATCGGCAAGGTCTCCGAGAACGAAAACTGGTTCATGCGCGCCGCGCGGCTGACCTATGTGCCGTTGCTCGATCTCGCGATCCGTCTGCGCGTCGTCGTGGCGGCCGCGGCCGTGGCGCTGGTCGTCGTGAGCGGATACGCCGCGACGCGGATGGGCGGCGAGTTCATCCCGAGCCTCGACGAGGGCGACGTCGCGATCCAGGCGATGCGCATCCCCGGAACCAGCCTCACGCAATCGCTCGAGATGCAGATGGCACTGGAGCGGCGGCTGGCCAGGATTCCGGAGGTGAAGGAATCCTTCGCCCGCACCGGTACCGCGGAGGTGGCGACGGACCCGATGCCGCCGTCGATCTCGGACGGCTATGTCATGCTCAAGCCGCGCGACCAGTGGCCGGATCCGAAGAAGTCGAAGCTCGATCTGATGAAGGAGATCGAGGCCGCATCCGAGGAGGTCGCAGGCAGTCTTTACGAACTCTCGCAGCCGATCCAGCTTCGCTTCAACGAATTGATCTCGGGCGTGCGCAGTGACGTCGGCGTCAAGATCTTCGGCGACGACCTCGACGTGCTGGCAGGGATCGCGGGGCAGGTGCAGTCGGCGCTACAGAACATCCAGGGCGCCGCGGACGTGAAGACCGAGCAGGTCGCAGGGCTTCCGGTGCTGACGGTCAAGCTGGACCGCAAGGCGCTGGCGCGCTTCGGCATCAGCGTCTCGGACGTGCAGAACCTGGTTGAGATCGCCGTGGGCGGCAAGACCGCCGGCTTGGTGTTCGAGGGCGACCGCCGCTTCGATCTCGTTGTGCGCCTTCCGGACGAACTGCGGACGGATATCGAGGCGATCAAGGCGCTGCCGATCCCGCTGCCGCCGCTGGAGGGCCAGCCGAGCCAGAGCAAGGCGATGCCGGCGGCGTTCGGCACCTCGCCGCTGGCCCAGATGCGTTACGCGCCGCTGTCGGAATTGGCGGAGATCTCGGTCGCGCCGGGCCCGAACCAGATCAGCCGCGAGGACGGCAAGCGCCGTATCGTCGTCTCGGCCAATGTGCGCGGACGCGATCTCGGCTCTTTCGTCGGCGAGGCGCAGCAACAGATCGCCCAGAAGGTCAAGTTGCCCGCGGGCTACTGGATCGGTTGGGGCGGCCAGTTCGAGCAGCTCGTCTCGGCGACGCAGCGCCTGACCATCGTGGTCCCGATCGCGCTGCTGCTGATCTTCCTGCTGCTGTTCATCAGCCTCGGCTCCGTGGCGGACGCGCTGCTGGTCTTCAGCGGCGTGCCGCTGGCGCTCACGGGCGGCATCTTCGCGCTGCTGTTGCGTGACATTCCGCTGTCGATCAGCGCGGGCATCGGCTTCGTCGCGCTCTCGGGCGTGGCGGTGCTCAACGGTCTCGTCATCATCACCTTCATTGAGCGGCTGCGCCGCGACGGAAAGAAGGTGGTGGAGGCCGTGCGCGAAGGCGCGCTGACGCGCCTGCGGCCTGTGCTGATGACGGCGCTGGTGGCATCGCTCGGCTTCGTGCCGATGGCGATCGCAACGGGTGCGGGGGCCGAGGTGCAGCGCCCGCTCGCGACGGTCGTGATCGGCGGAATCGTCTCGTCCACCATCCTCACGCTTCTCGTTCTTCCGGCGCTCTACATCCTGTTCCGCCGGGAATCGTCGCCTGCCCATGCAGAGCCGAAGCCCGTCCATGCCATCCAGGGAGACCATCGATGAAGACAATCCTGCTCGCCCTATCCGCGCTGTTGCTGGTGGCTCCGGCGATGGCGCAGCACGCCCATCAGAAAGGGCCGAATGGCGGACCCATGGAGGATGTCGCCGGCGTGCATGTCGAGATGATCGCTGCGGGGAAGGTGCTGACCTTCAACATCCTCGACGAGGCCAACAAGCCGCTGCCGGCCAGCGGCTTTTCCGGCGCGGTGTTGCTGATAGCCGGAAGCGACCGCGAGACGCTGCCGCTCGTCACCGCCGGGACGGCATTGAAGGCCGAAGCGAAAAGCGACATCGCCAAGGGCGCGTCGGTGAGCGTCACGCTGAAGACCGCCGATGGCAAGTCCGGGCAGGCGAGGTTCAAGAACTGAGGGGATCAATCCCGGATGACGCAAGAGCTTCATCCCGGCTGCGCTTGCTCGACCCAAACTACGCGCTATTTATCGCTATCGGATGCCATCAGCAGGAACTTGCGCTTCAACGCGTTGACCCTGGAGACGTAACCCGCAACGGAATGGTCGCCGCATCGCTCACTGGCCGTCATCTGGAAACGACGGCGTGCATAAGCGGTGGCGGGTCCTCCACCGCACAGATGGATGAAGGCGGCGAGATCCTGCACCTGTTGCGGGGTCGGCGCCACGCCGCCGGCGCGCGCGAGGACCGCGGCGACATTGCGGTCCAGATAGATCGATGCGAGCTCGGTGGCATGGCTCGGGATGGCACGAATATAGGGGCCGAAGCCGCAGCCCGTATCCTGAACCGCGTTCGCCCGGATGCAGAAGCGCGAAACTTCGGCATAGGCCGGATCGGTCATTTGAAAGAGACCGACGGCGCTGGATGCGGGCCGATAGATCGCGAACGGATTGAAGCTGAACCGCCAGCGCCAATAGGTGCGATCCAGGGGATTGCCGGAACTCTCGACCTGCGCCAGCGCAGCGAGCAATTCGGGCGTGATCGACCGCGTCGAAAAGGCGCGAAACAGCGGCCCGTAATGCCGCCACGTTTCGGCCGGCTCCTTGTCCAGCCTGTGGCCGACAAAGAAGAACAACTCGGTCGGCTTGTGGATCACGTGATAGATGAGGTTGGACAGCACGAGGGTGACAAGCACGATTGCGACGGCGCCAGTGATTTGAATGGCGCGCGGCAGTTTCGCGAGCGTCCGTTGCGCCGAGCGCAGGCTGCGCCGCCAGCGGCGACGGCGTTTGGCGCTGAAGATGAACGGGACCTTCGTCATGGCTGATGGCAGCGCGCTAATCCACCCGCGGCTGGCTGATGCCGAGCTTCTTGACGCGGGTGCGGACTGATAGCGGTGACCGCTTCAACCGGATCGCGATCTCGTTGACGCTGCGACCGACCGACAATTGCCGCCGCAATTCTTCGTCCTGCTGTGAGGTCCAGACAGCGTCGGATTTCTGGCTTAGTTTCATGAGAACTTATAATAGTCTGTAGCCCGGATGAAGCCAACGGGTCGCGCGCCGCGCGCTCGATGATAAACTCCGCGTAATTCAGGCTACGCTTGCTTTCGCGATACGCAGTCGCCCCGCTTCACAGCGCCGGACGGCGAGCGGCCGGGTTTCGTGACGCGCGGGTCGCGATGGTTTCGCCGGCAGCAGACGTCTCGACGTTGGTGCATCCGACTACTGGTTCTGGATGGAGACGCTCATTCCGCTCAGGTCGAAATCGAACTGGAGGCCCAGTTGCTCGCCTTCCAGCGTCAGGACGACGCCCTTGGCGTTGCGCATCTGGATGGCGCGCCTGCCTGCACCGACCGCCACACCTGCACCGAGCGCCGTATAAATGCCTTCGATGTCCGAAGCCTGATGCATATTTTGCGCCGCGCCGACCAGATCGGTCGAGGAGCCCCCAAATGTCAGGCCCGCGCTCACGCCGCCGATGCGAAACGGATACATCTCCCCACGGAAACTGAGGATTCCGCTCCCTGCCTGCGCTCCGATGAACCATCCGGCCTTGAAGAACTTGAAGCGGACTTTGCCGGTGTCCGCGTGAGCGGGCAGCGACAGTGCGGCGGACAGCAGAGTTGCAACGGTGAGACGCGTGAGGCAGCGAGCTATTTGAAAGCGCATATTGATATTCCGGTCATCGGGCTGCCGCGTGACGGCCCCGCGGCAACTAGATAGAGCATCGCAGGACTCGTCAATAACGGAGGTCGACGCGCGGTCGCCTCCCAACGGGCGCAACGTCCGACGTCAACGCGTGGGGCGCAAGTGCGACCTGTCCGCCGTAGCTCGCAGAGCGAAGGCGAAAGCGTATTGCGTCGATATGACGATGGCGGATTACGCAGCGCTCATCCGGCCACCGCTTGCCGATGGACATGCGACCAGAATTGTCATTATATCGCCAGAATGTCATCGCCTACCTGAAGACACTGACGTGACGACGATACAGACCAATCCGCCTAACCTGCAGCACTCATTCGCATTCGAAAGAACACGATGACAGGTCTCTCGCGCAGGACGACGCTGGTGAAGGCGACAAGTGCAGCCGGGGTGTCGGACGTTACAGAGCGCACCATGATCGCGCGCCGCCAACTCCTGCGTTTTTTCGCCGCTAGTCCTCTTCTCACGGCGACCTCTCTCGGTACAATCACCACCCTGTTGACGGCTAACTCGGATGCGCTCGCGCAGAGCTACGACGTGCTGCGCGGCTCCCGAAGAGCGTTCGGCCCGGACGGCATCATCACCGCTCCGGCCGATGCGCTGGACGTGTTTGAGTTCGAGCCGGCGGCGAAGAAGGCCGTGCTCAGCCAGGATGCGCCAGCCCACTGGGGCTATCTCCAGAGCGGCGTCGACGGCGACGTGACGCGCGACGCCAACCACACGGCCTTCGCGAAGTACAACATCCGCGTTCAGCGTCTCATCGACGCGCGGAAGATCGACACCAGCGTGAAGATCTTCGGCGAAACCTGGGCCAGCCCCATCTTCATGTGCCCGGTCAGCAGCCTCGGCGCCTACGATCCCGAGGCGGGGGTCACCGTGGCGCGCGCCGCTGCCAAGCGCAACCATCAGATGATTCTCTCGACGGTCGATAATGCGAGCATCGTCGACGTCAACAAGGCGCACGGCCGGCCCGCCTGGTTCATGTTGTATCCGACCGATGACTGGAATGTGACGCGCGCGCTGGTGCAGCGCGCCGAGAGCGCTGGCTCTCCGGCGATCGTCCTCACGGTCGACCGCCAGGGCGGCCGCAATACCGAAACCCTGTTCCGCGAGCGGCGCCAGGACCTGCGCGAGTGCTCGGGCTGTCACACACCGGGCTTCACCAATGAGGTCAGCCGCAAGGCCAACTTCGCGGACATCGACGTTTCCAAAGTCACCAACCTCTACGGCACCGGGATGACGTGGGAGTTCGTCGATCGCCTGCGCGGGATCGTCAAGGGCAAGCTCGTGCTGAAGGGCATCATGACGGGTGAGGACGCCAAGGAGGCGTTGCGCCATGGCGTGGACGGCCTGATCGTCTCCAACCACGGCGGGCGCGCGGAAGAGAGCGGGCAGTCGACGATCGGTGTGCTGGCAGAGGTCGTGGATTCGGTGGGCGGCCGCATCCCTGTGCTCATCGACGGGGGTGTACGCCGCGGCACCGATGTCCTGAAGGCGCTCGCTCTGGGCGCCACCGCCGTCGGCATTGGCCGGCCTTACGTGTGGGGCCTGGCGTCGTTCGGCGAGGCCGGCGTGGACCGGGTGCTGCAGATCCTGGACGATGAGTTCATCACGATCATGCGGCAGGTGGGTGCGCTGGACATCAACCACATCACGCGGCGCTGCGTCACCAGCGCCTAGCCGTGCCCGACCTCCGATGAATGAACGGCGCCTCGTGCCTCGACCAGGGCCGTGGACGGTTTGACCGGGCACTGCAAGACATCCAAGGGATTAGGGAAAACGCAGCGCGTAGGGCGCAAGTGCGAAGCGTATTCCGCCGAGAAACAGTGGCGGCGGATTACGCTGCGCTAATCCGCCCTCGCTTGGCGCAGCACTACGCGACGGACATTTTGGTAGTGATCGAGGAAGGGCACCGCGTTTCCGGCGAGGTGTTCTTCCACGGCATCCAGCGCGAAGCGATGTTCGGCCATCCGCCGACTGGCAAGCATATCGACTGGCTGGGCGCGCCGATCTTCACCTTCGATGGTCCCAAAGTGCGCAACCTCTGGGTGCTCGGCTTCCGGTGCGTCGCGAGGTCTTGAGCGAAGCAGCAGACGGCATTGTAGCTGTAGATCGCTGAATGTCCGCATCTGTCGCCCACGGGGTGGATTGCGGCTTTCTGAACCGGAGGTCGGCAGTTCGATCTCTCCGGCACCATCCGACCAATTACTTCGTCCTCGCGGTCTCCGGGCGCCATCGCTGCAGCGCTGGGCTATTCGTCCCAAACCGCGTTCGCCCCGGCGTTCCGGAAGCTGACGGCGAAACTCCGACCGATTGGCGCCGACGCGTTGTCTGACGGCAATCGCTCTGCAGGTCGAGCAATCGCTCTGGCGCAGAAGGACGCCTGCTTCACTAGAAATCATCGTGCCACGTCAACGACAGGAGACGAACGATGAACTCAAAACGCGTCGTCAGTGGGCTTGCGAATGCCTCCCGACGGAGGGTGCTTGCGACCACGCTTACGTATGCGATTTCGCTAGTCGTCAACTTCACGTCGGCCGCCGGCATCCAAACAATACCCCCCATATATCCAACGCAGAGGAACGATCCCATGACCTCCATCACCACCAAGGACGGCGTACAGATTTTCTACAAGGACTGGGGCACGAAATCGGCCCAACCGATCGTCTTCCATCATGGTTGGCCGTTGAGCTCAGATGACTGGGATAACCAGATGCTGTACTTCGTCGGCAAAGGCTTCCGCGTCATCGCCCATGATCGACGCGGTCACGGTCGATCGAGCCAGGTAAGCGACGGCCACGATATGGATCACTACGCGGCCGATGTCGCTGCGTTGGTCGAACATCTCGATCTGCGCAATGCGATTCACATCGGACATTCAACCGGCGGCGGCGAAGCGACACGGTATGTCGCTCGTCACGGTAAGGGCCGCGTAGCCAAGCTCGTGATCATCGGCGCAGTGCCGCCGTTGATGCTGAAAACCGCTGCCAATCCCGGAGGCTTGCCCATCGAGGCGTTCGATAACCTGCGCAGCCAGCTTGCAGCCAACAGGTCGCAATTCTACCTCGATTTCTCGGGCGGTCCGTTCTACGGATACAATCGTCCTGGAGCAGAACCGTCGCAGGCGATCATTCAAAACTGGTGGCGCCAAGGCATGATGGGCAGCGCAAAAGCGCACCACGACGGCATCAAGGCCTTCTCGGAGACGGATTTCAGCGAGGACCTGAAGAGCATCGCTGTGCCAACGCTCGTCCTGCACGGCGACGATGATCAGATCGTGCCTATCGCGGATTCCGCTCTTCTGTCCGCGAAACTTCTGAAAAACAGCACACTCAAAATCTACGAGAAGCTACCTCACGGCATGTGCACGACCCACGCCGACATCATCAATGCCGAGATTTTGTCCTTCATAAAGGCGTAGATTTTTCGCTTCACCGACCGCGTCACCGAAAGCCAAGCTCATTCGCTCTCAAAGTGCGGCAACGGTGACGCGCGTCTGTTCCACCAAACGTTTCATTAAATGGGCCTGTTTGTCTGATACGGTACTGGGCAAACGGAGGAGCTTGACGATGAACAACGAGGACCGGGAAATGAAAGGCTCCGATCTGCTAGTGGCAGCCCTCGAAAACGAGGGCGTCGACCGCATCTTTGGCGTCCCCGGCGAGGAGAACCTCGACGTCGTCGAGAGCTTGCGCAAGTCTTCCATCGAACTGGTTGTCACGCGTCACGAGCAGCCCGCCGCCTTCATGGCAGCGACCCACGGGCGCTTCACAGGGAGACCTGGTGTCGCCCTCAGCACTTTGGGGCCCGGAGCCCTGAATCTCTCGACAGGGGCTGCCTATGGGCTCCTGGGAGGCATGCCGATGGTCCTGATCACTGGCCAGAAGGCGATCCACGCCAGCCGGCAGGCGCACTTCCAGATCGTGGATGTCGTTGCGAGCATGAAGCCGCTCACGAAACTGTCGCAGCAGATCGTAAGTGCGTCTTCCATCGCGACCGTCGTCCGGAACGCTTTCCGGATTGCGATGGAGGAGCGTCCTGGACCCGTGCACCTGGAGCTTCCGGAAGATGTCGCGGCGGAGAAGGTTTCCGGCGTTTCGGTCGTTCCGGTCCACCCGACCGATCTCCCGGCGCCCTCGACGGACGCCGTCCGGAAGGCCGCCGAGCTCATCCTCTCGGCGAAATGCCCGTTGCTCATGTTCGGTGCCGGTGCCAGCAGGCCCAGGCTGGCGCCCGCGCTCTCCGAATTCGTCCGCCGGGTGAAGATCCCATTCTTCAACACGCAGATGGGGAAGGGGGCCGTCGGCGGGGCGTCCGACTACTATGTCGGCACGGCGGCGCTGAGCGAACGCGACTACGTCCATCGCGCGATCGACTGCGCCGACCTGATCATCACCATCGGCCACGACACCATCGAAAAGCCGCCATTCATCATGGGGCGTGGCCGCCATCAGGTGCTCCACATCGGATTTACGCCGGCGACGGTCGAGGAGGTTTACTACCCGCAAGCTGAACTTATCGGCGACATTGCGAAAGGTCTCGACATGCTGGCGGCCGAGCTCGATGGAAAGCTCAAGCAGACCACGCAGTGGGACGGTGTACGCGCGGATATCCTGCGCCACATCGGCGACCGGGCCAACGAAGACCGCTTTCCGCTGACCCCGCAGCGGATCGTCCACGACGTCCGCCAGGTCATGCCACCCGACGGCATCGTCGCATTGGACAACGGGATGTACAAGATATGGTTCGCGCGCAACTACCGCACGGACGTCGCCAACACGCTGCTGCTCGACAACGCGCTTGCGACGATGGGAGCGGGGCTTCCGTCGGGCATGATGGCAGCGCTACTGAATCCGAAGCGCCGTGTGCTCGTTGTCGCCGGCGACGGCGGTTTTATGATGAATTCGCAGGAACTGGAGACCGCGCAGCGTCTGAAGCTCGATCTCGTCGTGCTCGTCATCGAGGATCACGCCTACGGGATGATCAGGTGGAAGCAGGCCGTCGACGGTTTCGCCGATGCGGGGATGACTTTCCGCAATCCGGATTTCGTTGCCTACGCGCAGTCCTACGGTGCCCAGGGTCATCGCGTGACAGAGGCGGGCGGTCTGGCACCGACACTGGAGAAGGCCTTCGCGGCTGGTGGCCTCCACCTCGTGGTGGTGCCGGTGGACTACAGCGAGAATGTTCGCGTGCTCGTGGAGGAACTGGCCGATATGCAGCACTAATCCGAAAAGGATTTGCCGATACGCGAGGTCGCCTTCCTCGTCACGGTGACGACGCGAAGATTGACCCAGAACGGACTTCGTCAGCCGGTCGATGAGGCGACGAAAACCGCCAACTGGGCATCGAAAGCGCGCTTGTATATCGGCAACAACAGCTACGATCTCGCGATCGAGCGCCGCGCAGCCGGCAAGATCGATGCTGGGGCCTTCGGGCGCCCGTTCATCGCCAATCCAGACCTGGTCGAGCGACTACGAAGAGGTGTGCCGCTGACCCCATGCGCCGCGCGAGTCCTACTACGGCGGCACGCATCGCCAATTATGCCGCCGTTCCGCCGGCGTTGCGTACCAAACACTGGCTTTTCGGAGACACAGGCGGGGTTCGCCGGAGGCGTTTTCTTTCTTGCTTATGCCGTCGGTTCGCTGATCTTCGCCGGCGTGCATGTCGAGATGATCGCTGCGGGGAAGGTGCTGATCTTCAACATCCTCAACGAGGCCAACAAGTCGCTCCCCGCCAGCGGCGTTTCCGGCGCCGTGCTGCTGACGTCCGGAAACGACCGCGAGACGCTGCCGCTCGTCACATCCGGGACTGCATTGAAAGCCGAAGCGAAGGGCGACATCGTCAAGGGCGCTTCGGTGACCGTCACGCTGAAAACGGCCGTCGGCATTGGCCGGCAATACGTATGGGGCCTGGCGTCGTTCGGCGAGGCCGGCGTGGACCGGGTGCTGCAAATCCTGGACGATGAGTTCATCACGATCATGCGGCAGGTGGGTGCGCTGGACATCAACCACATCACGCGGCGCTGCGTCACCAGCGCCTAGCCGTGCCCGCCCTCCGATGAATGAACGGCGCCTCATGCCTCGACCATGGCCGTCGATGGCTTGACTGCGCACTGCAAGACATCCAAGGGATTAGGGAAAACGCAGCGCGTAGGGCGGAATAGCGAAGCGTATTGCGCCAAGAGACAGTCGGCGGCGGATTACGTTGCGCTAGTCCGCCCTATCGCTACTTCGAAGTCTTTTGCCTCTCTATACTTACATCAACAAGGCGGCGCGTAACTCCGCAGCCGAAAGCCATACACAGCCCGCCGATTGTCAGAACGAGAATCTCAAATTGCGAAAATGACCTTATCGAGAGGCCTCGCTCGAACTCAAGGTCGGCCATCTTCATGTTGAATGAGTTGATTTCTACGATCTTTGCGTTGATCTCAGTTGCAGCATCGATGAACGGCTTCGATGAAAATTGATCGATGATAGGCGGTATTCGTGGAAACCGGCGAGGATCAAGTGCAACGATCGCAACTATAGTGCGACCAAGCACAACGCAATCGTGTACAATCTCCGGGTCGTTTGGAAAAGGAGGCCCCTTCGGGCACAGCTCAATAAGCCGTTCTCCGACTTCACTTATTCTTCGTGAACTCTCTTCAATGCTGTTAAGCCTAGAGAGGTCGTATCGCATGTGTGACTGGAAGTTCTCCAAATAGAAAATAGATCCAATGAGGCCAACACCAGTCAGTAGATACCCGGCTAGATCGATACATTTTGATACATGGGCCGTAGTACCAAAGGTCACGAAGGCGGCATAAGCGCCCCCGCCGCCAACAAAAATAAGGGCAAGCAGTGTTACGGTAGTCTGTATAATGGTCATCTTGTTATCAACGGGTTACTTATTTTTCCGTCGTCATTGTTCTCTCAGAAGAAAATGCACTGCGCTGGAAGTGCAGCGCTGGCTGCTTTAAGCGAATCTCACGAAGGAATGAACTATAAAAACGTCGTGAGCTGAATTCTAGGAGGCTTCGAGTGAAATAGCAAAACGTATTCTGTAGCGCTGATATCAAGTAACGGCGTACTGCTCCAGTGTAGGAAACTTACTAAGGCGCTCGTTTTGAGGCCGATGCTTCCCAACACTTTGGTCGCGTCAGTTTCAGTGCCTCGATCAATTTTTGTCCAAGATAGGCCGGGAGGCTATGATCGCCTGATGTCGTCGGACCTGTAAGTAACCCTGCAATGCTCTGTCCTACGACCACTTCCCAGGCTTTATTCGAGCCGGCTAGCATCATGATGATATTGCGGAGCTCCTTGATGTCGCTGGTCCGCCTATCATAGCCGCTGTCGCGGAAATCTTTCATTGCGGGAAATTGCTGGTGATCGGGAAATTTCTCAAGCCAATCGCCTATGCTAGCGCGTATTGTCTCCCAATCGGTTCCCATGCGCTTGAGAACGTCATCGGATAGTATAAGATTTTCTGCGGCCCGGCAAAATAGTCGCATCCTTTTAACGATGGGTTTGTCATCAATTTCGTAAGGATTTTCATCCCGGTCACGGAGGGAGTATGCGCGAGCTTTGTCGTAAACGGCGCCGGCGATTAGTTCGACTTTATTTTCGTAATCGTCCAAGCTTTGGATATCGCCGGCGTGACATGGCCAGACTCTTATGCGCCCTTGAGATGTACGCGCCGCTTGCTGCCAAATACGTTCGTCGTCCTCTCCCTCAACAAGTAAGATCGGATTACTGTTGAAAACGTTTGATAGGGGATGAGCTCCAAATATTGGAAGAATGTCTCTTATCGAGGATACTATCGGCATGAATTCAATTGCATTCTGCCGTGGGAGAATGAAGCCCACGCTGGTACTATCCTCGTCACTTAGGGCGCCTAGAATGGCTGTGCTATGTGTGGCGATAATTACGGTTATCTGCCTATCTGCCACGGCGTTCTTTAGAAGAGTCATGAGGCGTTCTTGTAAGTCGGGATGTAGGTGAACGTCCGGCTCGTCCAGAAGTAAATATGAATCTCGGTCTTTGTAACCTTCAGTCTCGTATGCAAACGCGAGAATTTCTATTGCAAGGCTGATTAGCTCGGCCTCTCCGCTGCTAAGCGAATTTGCAGGCCGCTTTGCGCCACCAATTTTATCTTTTATTTCGAAGCCTACGCCGTGACCCGGTTCGATTCGTACGTTGTCCAGCAGATTGTTGATCGCGTTCAATGTTGTATCGAATGAGAAACCAAGGTCCTGCCGAGTGGCTTTGTCTGTCGCTATCTTTCTCAATACTAGCGTTTCAAGCCTACGATATTCGCTTACGCTCATTTGCCGAAAGCTCTCGTAGCGATTGTTACGACGTACGTCGTCTTTCCAACCTGGATTTTGTGAGTCGGCCGTTTCGATGCTGCCGTCGTATGTTAGCTGCCCGCCACGTTCTGGTGTAATGTAGCGACAGGTGCCAATTTGGGGCAGTTGCGCCTTTTGTTGATCGAGTATTCTTAAGAGCGTGCTTTTCCCGCTGCCGTTTTTTCCCATGACCACGTTGATCTTTGTGAGATTTTTCAAGCTTCGATTGCTGACTTGAATGTTCATGATCATCTCCAGACAAAAAAACGGCGGCCACTGGGCCGCCGTTTGACTATTCAACTATGTATTATAGATGCTTGCTTGTATCACGAACACCCCGTGGTGGACCCACAAGTATCACACTTCATGCAGGTCCCATTCCGCACCAGCGTGAAGTTCGAGCACTCGCCGCACATGTCGCCTTCGTAGCCCTTGGCTTTCGCTTCGGCGCGGCGTTCGGCCTTGCTGGGCGCGGCAGCTGCGGCGCTTCCCGCTTTGCTCCAGGCCTGAGCCTCGAGTTTTTCGGTCGGCGAGAGCGCGTGCTCGGGCTCGGCGGTCTTGAGGGCCACCGCGGCATCTCCGCTGCCGTGGCGGGCGGTGGCGCCCGACGCGTTCAGCGAGGTGACGTTGCCCGAAGCGCGGGCGTCGGTGTTCTCAGCCGGGGCCGGCGCGCGCATGACGACGAGGTTGTCAGTGCGCGAGCGGGTCAGGCCCTTGGAGACATACTTGTTCTGGTCGGCCGGCGCCTTGCCTTCGTCCTCGCCCTTGCCGAGCGCATCGAAGCCCGACTCGGAGACGTCGACATGGCCGAGATCGAAGCGCGACATGTAGGAGACCGCGAGTTCGCGGAACACATAGTCGAGGATCGAGGTCGCGAACTTGATGCTGTCGTTGCCCTGTACCGGGCCCGCGGGTTCGAAGCGGGTGAAGGTGAAGGCGTCGACATATTCCTCCAGCGGCACGCCATACTGGAGACCCAGCGAGACGGCGATGGCGAAGTTATTGATGAAGGAGCGCAGCGCCGCGCCTTCCTTGTGCATGTCGATGAAGATCTCGCCGAGCCGGCCGTCGTCATATTCGCCGGTGCGCAAGTACACCTTGTGACCGCCGACGACGGCCTTCTGGGTGTAGCCCTTGCGGCGATCCGGCATCTTCTCGCGGTCGCGCATCACCACGATGCGCTCGACCAGACGCTCCACCACCTTCTCGGAGATCGCGGCGGTGCGGGCCGCCATCGGCTTTTCCATCAGGTTCTCGAGCGCATCCTCGTCCTCGTCGTCATCGCTAATGAGCTGCGAGTTGAGCGGCTGCGAGAGCTTGGAGCCGTCGCGGTACAGCGCATTGGCCTTCAGCGCGAGCTTCCACGAGAGGAGGTAAGCGGACTTGCAATCCTCCACCGTGGCGTCGTTCGGCATGTTGATGGTCTTGGAGATCGCACCCGAGATGAAGGGCTGCGACGCCGCCATCATGCGGATGTGGCTTTCCACCGAGAGATAACGCTTGCCGATCTTGCCGCAGGGATTGGCGCAATCGAACACGCTGTAGTGCTCGGCCTTCAGATGCGGGGCACCTTCCACCGTCATCGCGCCGCAGATGTGCACGTTGGCGGCTTCGATCTCGCGCTTGGTGAAGCCGAGCGCGGCGAGCAGGTCGAAGCCCGGAGCCGCAATGGCTTCGGCTTCGATCTTGAGGACGTCGCGCAGGAAGTCCTCGCCGAAGGTCCACTTGTTGAAGGCGAACTTGATGTCGAAGGCGGTCGGCAGCGCAGCCTCGACCTTCTTCAGCGCCTCATCGGTGAAGCCCTTGGCCTTCAGCGTCGAGGCATTGATGCCCGGCGCGTTGGACAGCGAGCCGTGACCGACGGCATAGGCCTCGATCTCGGCGATCTCGCTTTCGCGATAGCCGAGCACGCGCAGCGCGGCCGGGACGGCGCGGTTGATGATCTTCCAGTAGCCGCCGCCGGCGAGCTTCTTGAATTTCACCAGCGCGAAGTCAGGCTCGATGCCGGTGGTGTCGCAATCCATGACCAGGCCGATGGTGCCGGTCGGCGCCACGACGGTGGTCTGGGCGTTGCGATAGCCATGGAGTTCGCCGAGTTCGAGGGCGAGATCCCAGGCGATCTTGGCGCGGGTGACGATGTCGGCCTGCGGGCAGGAGGCATGGTCCAGCGCCACAGGCGCCACGGCGAGGCCTTCATAGCCGCGGGTTTCGCCATGGGCGGCACGGCGATGGTTGCGGATGACGCGCAGCATGTGGGCTGCGTTCTTCTTGTAGCCGGGGAACGGGCCGAGCTCCTTGGCCATCTCGGCCGAGGTCGCGTAGCTGACGCCGGTCATCACAGCGGTGAGGGCGCCGCACAGTGCGCGGCCTTCCTTGGAGTCATAGGACAGGCCCATGGTCATCAGCAGGCCGCCGATATTGGCATAGCCGAGGCCCAGCGTGCGGAACTCGTACGAGAGTTCGGCGATCGGCTTCGACGGGAACTGCGCCATCATCACCGAGATTTCGAGCACCATGGTCCACAGCCGGCAGAGATGCTCGTAGGCGTGGATGTCGAAGGTGGCCGAAGCGGTGTCGTAGAAAGTCAGCAGATTGGCCGAGGCGAGGTTGCACGCGGTGTCGTCCAGGAACATGTATTCCGAGCACGGATTGGACGCGCGGATATCGCCCGACGACTTGCAGGTGTGCCAGTCGTTCATGGTGGTGTTGAAGTGCAGGCCGGGGTCGGCCGACGCCCAGGCGGCGTAGCCGATTTTCTCCCAGAGATCGCGGGCCTTGATGGTCTTCATGACCTTGCCGTCCTTGCGGGCGATCAGGTCCCAGGTGCCATCGGTCTCGACGGCGCGCAGGAAATCGTCCTTCAGCGAGACGGAGTTGTTGGAGTTCTGGCCGGCAACGGTGAGGTAGGCTTCGCTATCCCAGTCGGTGTCGTAGATCGGGAAGTCGATGTCCTTGTAGCCCTGCTTGGCATACTGGATGACGCGCTTGATGACGTTGTCATTGACCAGCGAGCGGCGGGCGAGCTTGATCTCGCGGCGCAGCGCCGGGTTCTTCTCGGGATCGAAGCAGTCGTCGCCGGAGCCTTCGCAATTGACGCAGGCCTTCAGGATCGCCTTGAGGTGCTTCTGGTTCATCTTCGAACCAGTGACGAGGGCCGCGACCTTCTGCTCTTCCTTCACCTTCCAGTCGATATAGGTCTCGATATCCGGATGGTCGGCATCGACCACGACCATCTTGGCCGCACGGCGCGTGGTGCCGCCCGACTTGATGGCGCCGGCGGCACGGTCGCCGATCTTCAGGAATGACATCAGGCCGCTTGAGCGTCCGCCGCCCGACAGCTTCTCGCCTTCGCCGCGCAGCTTCGAGAAGTTCGAGCCGGTGCCCGAACCATACTTGAACAAGCGGGCTTCACGCACCCACAGGTCCATGATGCCGCCTTCATTGACCAGATCGTCCTCGACGCCCTGGATGAAGCAGGCATGCGGCTGCGGATGTTCGTAAGCCGACTTCGACTTGGTGAGCTTGCCGGTCTTCCAGTCGACGTAATAGTGGCCCTGGCCGGGACCGTCGACGCCGTAGGCCCAGTGCAGGCCGGTGTTGAACCACTGCGGCGAATTCGGCGCGACCATCTGCTTGGCGAGCATGAAGCGCAGCTCGTCATGGAAAGCGTGGGCGTCGGCTTCAGAGGTGAAGTAGCCACCCTTCCAGCCCCAATAGGTCCAGCAGCCGGCGAGGCGGTCGAACACCTGCTTGGATGAGAGCTCAGAGACGAAGCGCTCTTTCTCGGGCAGTGCGGCGAGGGCCTCGGTGTCCGGCACCGAGCGCCACAGCCACGACGGCACGGTCTCCTCCTCGACCTTCTTCAGTTTGGCGGCGACGCCGGCCTTGCGGAAATACTTCTGGGCCAGCACGTCGGAGGCGACCTGCGACCACGAGTCGGGCACTTCAACGCCTTCAAGCTTGAACACCACGGAGCCATCCGGATTGCGGATCTCGGACGTGGTGTGGCGGAAGTCGATCCCGGCATAGGGCGACTGTCCTTCGGTGGTGTAGCGGCGTTGAATCTGCATCGTGGTCGTGCCCCGTCTTAAGCCCGACACCCCATCTGGCGGCATCGGCGATTTCTGTTAGCGACGTCCGGGTTGCCCCAAATTCGCCGCAGCTTGGCCGGGTGAACCGGTCCTGTTTTCTCTGTGGAGCATGTGCTGGCCGTCATCTCGGCCACCCGGGACTGCCGGGGTCATGCTTCCTTGGATCGGGCTTCCTCGCTGTTGCGGGTCGACCTGATCCTAACGCCTCACCACACTGTTTGAGCCGGTTTCCGGCCCGTTTTTTAGTGCTCCAAACGCCGACTTTCCGGCCCGGATTCCAGGACGCAAATCCCCGATCCCGTAGCCTCGACTGGAGGACGGAGCGGTCAATCTGGAACCCGTTTGGGAGCGTCCGACGGGACAAAAAACGACCCGCGCCGAACAGTTCGAAAACTAGGCCAAACCGATCTCACCCGTCAAGGAGTAGTCGGGGTTCCTGAATCAAATACTAAATATGGTGGAAAGGGTGGATAACCAAGGGGGCAGAGCGCGCCTCGATTGAGGTCAAGTATCAGTGAGTCCTCATGGATTCGGAAGTCAAAAATATTTCTAAAACTGTCCGGAATCCGAGCTGCGCCCACTGTTCACAGCCCAACTTTATTTTGTCATCCAGGGATTGCGTTTGGTGGACTCAGGCCGAGCAGATCATCGCCGGGCAGGTTCCCTCCACCGGCAGTGGTCAGACCCTCCAACTGCGCGCATGGTCCCGCCGATTCCTCAGCCGGTTCCTTCCATGACAATGCCCAGTCCCCCCGTTTCGCGCGCGCGAATCGCTCCCTTCGGTCTCGTGTTGCTCGCCATCGCGTCGATCGCCTGGGGTCTGAACTGGCCGGTGTCGAAAGCGCTGCTGTCGGAATGGCCACCGCTGTCGGCGCGCGGCAGCACCGGCATCGTCGGGGCATTGCTGCTGGCCGGGATCGCCGTCTGGCGCGGTGAGAGTCTTCGCGTACCGCATCATCAATGGTTGCATTTGGTCGTGCTGGCGGGCCTGAACGTGTTCGGCTGGATGGCTTTCGTCGGCTTGTCGCTGCTGTGGCTACCGGCCGGCGAGGCCGCGGTGATTGCGTTCACCATGCCGGTCTGGGCTGCCGGACTGGCCTGGCTGATCCTCGGCGAGCGCCTGTCGATGCAGCGGATCGTGGCCATGCTGATGGCCTTTGCCGGCATCGCCGCGTTGATGGGGGGCGGTGGTCTGGCCGCGAGCGCGGAGAAGCTCCCGGGAATCGCTCTGGCGCTGCTGGGCGGGTTCGGCTTTGCGCTCGGCACGGTGCTGGCCAAGAAGTTCGGGCTCACGCTGCCACTGGTGACGTCATCCGCCTGGCAGATCGGGATCGGTTGTGTGCCGGTGCTGTTGCTGGGTCTGATCTTCGAAAGCCCGCATTTTGCAGCACTGACGCCGCTGGGCTGGGGGCTACTCGCCTATGTCGTGCTGGTGGGGTTCTGCATCGCTTACGTCTGCTGGTTCGCGGCGCTCAAGCAGTTGCCGGCCTCGGTGGCCGCAATCGGGACCATGGCGGTGCCCGTGATCGGCGTGGTCAGCTCGGCCATCGCCCTGCAGGAACCGCTCGGTGCCATGCAGATCGCGGCCCTGGTATTTACGCTGGCGGGCGTTGCGCTGGCGACAAGGGGCTAGGCGCGGGCGCGTCGCCACCGGGCCACATCCGCTGCAGTTCGGGATGGCCGTCCCAGAACTGATGTTTCAGCGCGGCGGCGATGTGCAGGCCGACCAGTGCATAGAGCGCATAGGACAGCCACACGTGAATGCCGCCGAAGATGTCGTGCAGGCGTTCCTTGAAGGCTGGCTCGACACTCATGATCCAGCCGATGCGCGGCCACTGGAACAGGCCGAACAGGTACATTGGAATCTCGCCGGCCGCCTTCCAGGCGGAATCGTGCATCCAGCCGGACAGCGGCAGTCCGATCATCAGCACATAGAGCGCGAGATGCGCACCATGTGCGGCGGCCCTCTCGGCGGGCGGATAGGTCTCGGGCAGATCGGGTGGCCTGTTCGCCGCGCGCCACAGCAGGCGCATCAGCACGAGGCCGAGCACGGTGATGCCGAATGACTTGTGCGCATCGATGACGAAGCGGATGTAGTCCTCGGGAATGAGGTTCACGCTCCAGATCAGCGCGACATTGAGTGTGATCAGAACGGCAATCAGCCAATGCAGGATCATGGCGATGCGGCTGTAACGTTGAATCGGCATTTTCTGTGCGTGCATGGAATAAGTTTAAACAGGATTTGCCTTTTGAGGCATGACGACTTTGTGTGTTCGTCGTGACCGCAATCACGCGCTATTTGATCGCGGCTCCGCAACTCGATCACGATTCACGCGTAGCTCTCGCAGGATCGGTTTGCTCGAACGCGCGATTGAATTGACGGCATGACAATATCCCTTCAGGCGGCTTTCGCCGCCGCATCGCCGCGTATCACACCGCGCCGGATGCCGTTCATCAGCCTGATGATCTATCTCGCCGTGCTCGCGCTATGGGCGCTGCTGTTCGGCCGCGCGTTCTTTTTGAACAGCATCTGGGCGTGGTCAGCGGGCATGGTCTATATCGCCTATGACACGGTGCTGATGCTTTATGTGGTGTGGCAGACGCTGCCGCTGGCAGTGTCCGCGCGTGGTTCATCTGGAGCGGTTGCTGCGCAATCGCGTCCATCGGTGGGCATACTGATAGCCGCGCATAACGAGGCACTCAATCTGCCGGAGGCGCTGGCGGCCATCGCACGCCAGTCCGATCCGCCGGATCTGATCCTGATCGCGGATGACGGCTCGCGCGATGCAACCGATACGCTCCTCCGTGACCGTTACGGTCTCGCCATTCCGGCCGTTGGCCAGAGCAGCATCGGCCAGTTCGGCAGTTCCAGGCTGCAATGGCTGCGCCTGCTGCATCAGGGCAAGGCGCGAGCGCTGAACACGGCGATCCTCAAGGCCGATACCGACATCGTCATCACGCTGGATGCCGATACGTTTCTGGCTGACGATGCCATCGCCGAAATGCGCGCGGCCTTTGCTGCAGATCCCGCGCTGGTCGCGGCTGGCGGCATTCTCGTGCCGGTCTGCGACGACAGCGCCAGCGGCCGCGTGATGCAGTGGTTCCAGACCTACGAATATATCCGCAACATCATCTCGCGCTTCGCCTGGATGCGCGGCAACAGCCTGCTCCTGATCTCCGGCGCCTTTGCTGGCTTCCGCAGGGAGGCGCTGGTGGCCGTCGGGGGCTTCGATGCGGAGTGTCTCGTCGAGGACTATGAGCTGACCCATCGCATGCATCGCTATGCCGTCGATCACGGCCTCGACTGGCAGCTTCGCATGATCGGCACGTCGCTGGCGCGCACGGAAGCGCCGTCTCACGTCATGACGTTCCTGCGGCAGCGCCGGCGCTGGTTCGCGGGCTTCCTGCAGACGCAATACTGGAATCGCGACATGACCGGCAATCGCCGCTATGGCCGGCTCGGCCTGCGCATGCTGCCGATCAAGGCGCTGGACACGCTGCAGCCGATCTACGGCCTCACGGCCTTCGTGTTGCTGCTGGCTTTGCTCGTCACCGGCAAGACCGCCATCGCCGTGCCAGTGTTCGGTCTGATCACCGCGAAGATCGTCGCGGATTTCCTGGTTTATCTCTGGACCGTGCATCTCTATCAGCGCCTGACAGGCGGCCGCACGCGGACGAGTTTCGCCGCAGCGGTGTTCGCGGCGATCCTCGAACCGTTCAGTTTTCAGTTGCTGCGTCACGCCGGCGCGGCGTGGGGCTGGATCGCCTTCCTGCGCGGCAACAATGATTGGGGCTTTGCGCCCGTTACGTCGCCCTCGCGTCAGGCGCCCAATGCGGGCGAGTAGTCGCTAGGCCGGTTTCGCCGCCAACGGCACTTTCACGGTGAAATGCGAACCGTGGGTGAGGTCAGACTTCACCTCGATCACATGGCCGAGCGCTTCGGCCGTACGCCGAACGATCGACAGGCCGAGGCCAAGGCCCTCGCTGGCCGGATTGATCTGGTGGAAGGCATCGAAGATCGCGGTGAGCTGTTCGGCGGGAATGCCGGTGCCGGAGTCCAGCACCTCGATGGTCACCGCGTTGGCGTGTTTGCGACAGCCGACCAGCACGCGACCGCGTTCGGTGTATTTGATGGCATTGCCGACGAGATTGCCAAGGATCGCGCGCAGCATGCCGGGATCGCTGACAACCTGCGCCTTGCTCGGCACAATGACGAGGTCGAGGCCCTTGGCTTCGGCATGCAGGCGCCAGTTGGCGCTGATCGACTCGAACACGTCAGAGATCGGGAACGATCGCAGGTTCGGAATCCCAAAGCCGGCATCCAGCACAGATGTCTCGGCGAGACGGTCGAGCTCTTCCGCCATCCGCATGCCGGCGTCGATGGCATAGCCGAGCCGCTCACGATCCTTCTCGTCGGTCAGCTTGTTGCGGATGCGGTCGATCGCCATGATCATGACCTGCAATGGCTGCTTCAGGTCGTGGCCTGCGACCGCCATCAGCCGGCTGATATTGCGCTGAAGCCGATCCGACAGATGCAGCGCCCGGCGGAATTCCATCTGCGCCATGACCTGGCGGGCGAGGGCGGCCAGCACCTCGCGCTGTTCGACCGAGAGCACGCGCGGCTTGTCATCGAGCACGCAGACGGTGCCGAGCGGCAGGCCGTCCGGTGTGCGCAGCAGTGCGCCGGCATAGAAGCGCAAATGGGGCTCGCCGGTCACCAGCGGATTGCAGTCGAATCTTGGATCCTTGGTGACGTCCTCGACTTCGAGAAAACTGTGTTCGAGGATCGCATGAGCGCAGATCGATTGATCCATCGGCGTCTGCCGCACGCCAAGACCGATCTCCGACTTGAACCACTGCCGGCCGTCATCGACGAGGCTAATGATCGAGATCGGCGTCTGGCAGACATAGCTGGCGATCTTGGTGATGTCGTCGAAGGATGGCTCAATGGCGGTGTCGAGAATGCCGTAGGAGCGCAGCGCCTTGAGGCGTTCGGCTTCATTGGGATGGAGCCTGGCGATCTTCGGCTTGTCTGACGCGTCCACTGAACCTGCTCACACCCGACGTCGACCCATCGAACCGGTAGATAGGTCCACATGTCTACCAACACTACGCGCGAGTTCCCTGAATGTCCCCCGTACGCTGCACCCACGTTCTTAGACCTTGAGACAGCAGGCGCAAACCAGAAACGACAAAAGACGATGCCGCGAGGCACCGTCTTTTGCGTAACGCTTAGATCGTCGTGTTACGGGCAGGCGTGACGCAGGCCGTCATAACCGAGATAGGTGCCCGTGCGGACATTGTACGACTTGTAGGTGCGGATGCAGTAGTCAACGTCGCCGCCGCCGGTGTCAGGAGCGACTTCGACCACGTCCGGCGCGTCGTCATAATAGCTGCTGCCGTAATACGGGCTGCCGCCGTAATAGCCGTAGGAATTCCCGTAATAGCTGCTGGCGGCCAGTCCGCTGCCGATAATGGCGCCGGCTGCGAAGCCCGGGCCGTAACCGCCGCCACGCCAGCCACCACCGCGCCAGCCGCCGCCGTGATTCCAGCCACCGCCGCCGGGGCGCTGGCCGCCATGCCAGCCGCCACCTCCGCCACCAAAGCGCTGACCGCCGCCAGAGAACGTGCCGATCGTGCGCGCACCGCCGGGGCCGACGCCCACGACCTTGGTGTTTTGTGCGTAGCTGGGGGTCACCGCGAAGGCGGGGATGGCCACAGCGACGGCTGCTGCGACACTCAAGATTTTCAAATTCGTCATCGTTTGCTCCTGTCTGGGATGCATGTTCAACCCCCTGAAGGGACTGCCGTTCCCTGCCGCCACGCGGTTATTGCGCAACGACAGAATGATCGTCCGGAACTGTATGCGGCATGAATGGATTGCGCCGTTTCTGCGACCGCCGGTACTTTGGAGGTAGGGTTCGGGGGAGGCCGATACGAGGCTTGTCACGATCAGTTGCAGGCGGCGATCGGTCGCGGCGGTAACTGGACATTTGGCGGCCCGGATGGCATCAACAACCCGACGAAAACCTTCGAACGGTTCAAAATATGAAACAGTTTTTGCTGAAATTCTTCACGTGGTGGAGCGGGACGACCTTCGGGACGAACCTGTGGACGTCGCGATTCGGCGAACTGGTTGGCACCGACGAGCAGGGCAACACATATTACCGCACCAAGGGCGGCAAGATCGACCCGACGCTGGGCTTCGAGCGCCGCTGGGTGATTTACAATGGCTATGCCGAAGCCACCAAGATTCCGCCGGACTGGCATGGCTGGATCCACCACACCGTGGACGTGCCGCCGACCGAAGAGAATTATACGCCGCGCGAATGGCAGAAGCCGCATCAGCCGAACCTGACCGGCACGCCCGCAGCCTATCGTCCGTCTGGTTCGACTCTGGCCAGCGGCCGGCGTCCCAAGGCGACCGGCGACTACCAGGCCTGGACTCCGGGCTCGTAACAACTCACCCGTTCTGGACGACTGGTTGTGCGGGCCGCTCTGCGGCGCGCACGGCCTCGCATTGTTTCCAGCCGCCAGCTCTTGCAGTGAGACCGGCAAGCACGTCCGGCGTGCCGCCCCGGATGAGCCCGCTTTGTAGGGCGGCGCCGGATTGTACTCGATCGATTGGGCTGGGGCGGATACGATATAGCCGCGACATGTGCGTTCGAGATGTTAGGTTTCGAAAGCTCACTGGGCATGATCGGGGACGGCTGACGAGATCGATCGTCTGTTCACAGCGACAACTCAGGAAAATCCGACATGACCAACGACACGCGCAGTGAGCACGACCTGTTGGGCAACCGCGATGTTCCGGCCGACGCCTATTACGGCGTTCATACGCTGAGGGCCGTTGAAAATTTTCCAATCACCGGGATTCCGATTTCCATCTATCCCGAACTCATCAGCGCGCTCGCCGCGATCAAGCAGGCGGCGGCACTGTCGAATATGGAGCTGGGGCTGCTCGACAAGTTACGCGGCGATGCGATCATCGCTGCCTGCGAGGAAATTCGCGCCGGCCGCTTGCATGACCAGTTCGTGGTGGACGTCATCCAGGGCGGCGCCGGGACCTCCACCAACATGAACGCGAACGAGGTGATCGCCAATCGTGCGCTGGAAATTCTCGGCCACGGCAAGGGCGACTATGGGTACCTGCACCCGAACGAACAGGTCAACATGAGCCAGAGCACCAACGACGTGTATCCCACGGCGTTGAAGATCGCGACCTATCACGGCGTGTTTCACCTGATCGATGCGATGGCCGTGTTGCGCCAGGGTTTCGAACGCAAGGCCGAAGAGTTCAAGGATGTCCTGAAAATGGGCCGCACCCAGTTGCAGGATGCGGTGCCCATGACGCTTGGTCAGGAGTTCAGCACTTATGGCGTCATGATTGGCGAAGACGAGGACCGGCTCCGCGAGGCAGCACTGCTGATTTGCGAGATCAACATGGGTGCGACAGCCATCGGGACCGGGATCACGTCCCATCCCGACTACGCGCGTCTGGTCTGCCTGCATCTCGTTGCCATCACCGGCATGCCGCTGGTCACCGCTGTAAACCTGATCGAGGCCACGCAGGACTGCGGTTCGTTCGTTCAGCTCTCAGGCGTGCTCAAGCGTGTGGCCGTCAAGATTTCCAAGATCTGCAACGACCTCCGGCTGCTGTCGAGCGGTCCGCGCGCCGGTTTCAACGAGATCAATCTGCCGGCGGTACAGGCAGGTTCCTCGATCATGCCGGGCAAGGTGAATCCGGTCATTCCGGAAGTCGTGAACCAGGTTGCCTTCGAGGTGATCGGCAATGATCTCACGGTGACCTTCGCGGCCGAGGCCGGCCAGCTTCAGCTCAACGCGTTCGAGCCGATCATCGCGCACAGCCTGTTCAAGAGCGTCAGTCATATGCGGGAGGCTTGCCTGACACTGGAAAAACGTTGTGTCGCGGGTATCACCGCGAACCGCGAACGTCTCCGCGCCTATGTCGAGAATTCGATCGGTCTCGTCACTGCGCTCAATCCCTATATCGGCTACGCCAATGCCACCGCCGTCGCGGTCGAGGCCCATGCGACCGGCCGCAGCGTCTACGATCTGGTGCTGGAAAAAGGTCTGCTACCTGCAGCGACCCTTGCCGCCATTCTCCACCCCGACGTACTCACCAAGCCCCAGAGCATGTTGATCCGCGAATGAAGGCCGCATCGGCCCGGCGCGATCAACGCGTGGGCATCTGCGCGACCGCCAGCATCGCTGCGACATAGCCGTACGGTCCGAGACCGCAGATCACAGCGGTGGCAGCCTGCGAGAGCACCGAATGGCGATGATACTTGTCGCGCGCGTGGATGTTCGAAATGTGCAGCTCCAGGATCGGTCCCTCGAACGCTTTCATCGCGTCGAGCATGGCGATCGAGGTGAACGAATAGCCCGCGGGATTGATGATGATGGCGTCGGCATCCTGACGGGCCGACTGGATGAGATCGACCAATACGCCCTCGTGGTTCGACTGGTGGAACGCCAGCGTCAATTTGAGTTTGACCGCCTGTTCCTCGCAACTGGCCTTGATCTGGTCGAGCGTGGTGGTTCCGTAGATATGCGGCTCCCGCACGCCGAGCAGGTTGAGGTTGGGACCGTTGAGGATCATCACGCGTTTCATTATCGAACTTCCTTCTAGCCGCCGAGCCACTTCGCCGGCACCATCACGAGCGACGGAAACAGCGTCAGCAGCGCCAGCACCACCAATTGTGCGATCATGAACGGCCAGACGCCGCGCATGATCTCGTCCATGCTCACCTTCGCCACGCCGCACACCACATTGAGCACTACGCCGACGGGTGGCGTGATCAGTCCGATCGCGTTGTTGATGATGAACAGCACCCCGAAATAGACCGGGTCGATGCCGGCCTCGCGGACGATGGGCATCAACACGGGCGTCAGGATCAGGATGGTCGGGGTCATGTCGAGTGCGGTGCCGACGATGACGACAATGATCATCAACACGATCATCAATAGCGTCTGGTTGCCCATGAAGGGACGGGCCAGTTCGACGATCTGGCCGGAAATTTCGGCCACCGTGATCAGCCATGACGACACCAGCGCTGCCGCGACCAGGAACATCACCACGGCGGTGATCTGGGCTGAACTGATCAGGATGTTCATCAGCTGCGCCAGTGTTAGCTCGCGATAGACGAACGTTGCCACGATGAAGGAATAGACTGCGACGACGACGGCAGCTTCGGTCGGTGTGAAGATGCCGAAGCGGAGGCCGACGATGATGATCATCGGCAACATCAAGGCCCAGAAGCCGTCGATCAGCGCGCGAAAGATCTGCGCCAGGCTCTGGCGCGGCGGGCTCACCGAGTTCTCGTTGCGTGCAACCCACCACCAGGCAAAGCACAGGCTGCCGCCGAGCATCAGGCCCGGCACCACGCCGGCGAGAAACAATTTTGAGATGGAAACGCCGGCGGCAACGCCGAAGATCACGAATCCGATCGAAGGCGGGATCACCGGCGCGATGATGCCGCCGGCGGCGACGAGGCCGGCTGCGGAGGCGCGGTTATGCCCGGCCGCAACCATCATCGGGACCAGCAATGCGCCGAGTGCGGCGGCGTCGGCGACGGCCGATCCGGACAGCGATGCCAGGATGCACGAGGTCAGGATCGCGACGTAGCCGAGGCCGCCGCGCAGATGGCCGACCAGGGCGATGGCGAAGTTCAGGATGCGGCGGGCAAGGCCACCTGTGTTCATGATCTCGCCGGCCAGGATGAAAAACGGCACCGCCATCAGCGGGAAGGAATCGACGCCATTGATGACGTTCTGCGCGATGATCTGGGAGTCGAATATATCCAGATAGGTCATCAGCGCGACGCCGCAGATGATCAGGGCGAATGCGATCGGCATGCCGATGGCCATCGCGCCGAGCAGCGAGAACGTGAAGATGCTGATGGTCATCGGCGGTCGTTCCCGTTGGCAGGGGCGGGCGCCGCAGGGACATGCTCCTCGGATTCACTGATGGTGATCAGCTCCGACGTGGCGAGTTGGCCGCTGAACAGGCGATAGAGGTCATGCAGCAGGATCGGGATCGAAGCGACGCCGAAGACGAGACCTGCGGCGTAGAACAGGCCGACGGAGAGACCGGAGGCGGGCGCCGTCGTGTCCCAGTTCAGCACCGTCTGTTTCCACGAGCCTTCGGTGAGCAATACAGAGGCGTAGAGCATCAGCGCGTGACTGAGCGCGTAGCAGATCTTGCGGCCCATCGGCGACAGCAGCTTCACGAAACTGTCGACGCCGAGATGGGCGTGTTCGCGGAGGCCGACGATGGCGCCGAGAAACACCATCCAGACGAACAGCCAGCGCGACAGTTCTTCGGAGATGGCGATGCCGGAGTTGAAGACGTAACGTAGAACTACATTGCCGAATACCAGGACCACCATGGCGGCAAGCAATACCGCCATGACGATCTTGATCGACCGGTAATAAGCTTCGACGATCCTGCTTGTCGCAGTAGTTGATGAAGCGGGCATGGATGCTTTCGCAGTGAGCGTGGGGTCGCCGCGTAGTGACGGTTGGTGATGCGCGGCTCACTCAGTCCTTGTGAACGCGCTCAAGTTCACTATTGAACAGCTTGACGATCTCCTGATCGTAGTCGGCGGAGAATTTTGCCGCGATCGGCTTGGTCTTGTCGCGCATCTTCGCAAGCTCGGCCGGAGCGATCTCGTTGACCTCCATGCCCTTGGCCTTTAGCTCGCCGATGGAAGCCGCTGCGGCATCGCGGCTGACCTTGCGCTGATAGTCGCGGGCCTCGTTGGCAGCATCCTGCAGGATCTTTTGCTCGTCCTTGGAGAGCTTGTCCCAGAACACCTTGCTGACCAGGATGATGTTGGTGGAGTAGGTGTGGTTGGTGACGCTGAGATATTTCTGCACCTCATAGAACTTGTTCGACAGGATCACCGAGAACGGATTTTCCTGGCCGTCCACCGTGCGTGTTTCCAGCGCGGTGTAGAGCTCGGAGAAGCTCATCGGCACCGGATTGGCGTTGAACGCCTTGAAGGTCTCGAGATAGACCGGGTTCGGGATCACGCGGATCTTGATGCCGTCGAGGTCTTCGCCCTTGGTGATCGGGCGGCGGCTGTTGGTGACGTTGCGGAAGCCGAGATCCCAGTAGCCCAGACCGATCAGACCCTTCTCCGGCAGCTTGGCCAGCAGGGCCGAGCCGAGCGGACCGTCCAGCAGCGCATCGGCCTGCTTCGGCGTCGAGACGATGAACGGGAAATCGATCAGCCCGTAGTCCTTGACGATGCCGACCAGCGACGTCGTGGCCGGCGACTGCATTTCCTGCGTGCCGGCGCGCAGCGCCGATTGCTGCTGCATCTCGGAGCCAAGCTGGTTAGCGGGATATTCGCGCACCTTCATCTTGCCACCGCTCTTCGCCGCAACGAGTTCGGTGAACTTCTGCACTCCCTTGCTGACGGGATGATCGGTGTTGTTGAGGTGACCCCAGCGGATCGTGCGCTCCTGCACCTGCCCGGATGCAGGGCCGCCGGCGATGGCGAGGGTGGCGGCGATGGCGGCAAGCCAGACGGCGGACTTCGAGTGTGCGGACATGTTGAAGCTCCCTTGGATGGTATTTTTACTTCTTGGCGTCACCGTCATCTACGACAAAACAAAAATCAACCGATATTTTACATTATATATGATGATTTGTGTCTGAGGTGCGGGGTGATGTATGGTGGCGCAGCGCGACCATTCCTCGTCACCAGGACCTTTCATGCTGGATACCCCCATTGCGGACCGCGCCGGAGAGACCGTCGGCGACAGCGCTTATCGGCGTATCCGCAACGACGTGATTTTCGGCACGCTTGAGCCCGGCCAGAAGCTGAAGCTGGAGAAGATGAGTGTCGCCTACGGCACCAGCGTCTCGACGCTGCGCGAGACACTGAACCGGTTGTGCTCGGAAGGCTTCGTCGTCGCTGAAGGCCAGCGCGGCTTCGAGGTTACGTCGATCTCGGCAACCGAATTCCAGCAGATCGCCGAATTGCGCGAACTGCTCGAGGGCCATGCCATCGAGCAGTCTTTCAAATCAGGCGATCTCGATTGGGAAGCGCTGGTGGTCTCGGCTCATCACAAGCTGTCCGCCATGGAAAAGGCCATGCTTGCCGGCGACAAGTCGAAGACCGAGGCCTGGAAGCAGTGCGACTGGCAATTTCACCGCGCGCTGATCGCGGCCTGCGGCTCACAGGTGCTGCTCGATGCGCTGTCAGCGGCTTACGACAAATATCTGCGCTACCAGATGCTCGCTGTCGTGTTTCGCGGGGAGGTCGCCGCCGTCGAGCATCGCGAATTGATGAATGCCGCGTTGGCACGGGATTCCGCTAAGGCGCGAAAACTGCTGCACACCCACATCCATGACTGCGTGAAACATGCGCTTGGCAATTCGGACTGGCTGAGACCGGCTCCGTCGCGGCAGCAGGTCATCCAGCAGCGCAGGAAACCGAAAACCTAGAACGGCTCGTCGCTGGGAGTCCGTTTCTTCTTTCTTCCCGGACGTTCCCAGACGACGCCCGGAAAGCCCTTGAGCGGAACCAGCGGCTCGCCGGTGTAGGTCCACTCCTGCAATTCCTCGATGCCGATATGATAAAGCGGCTGCCGGCCGGTGCGGCTTTCAAACAATGCGCGGGGAATGTTGACCATGTGCGGCGAGCGGGCACGTTCGTAAAATAGTGGCGTGCCGCATCGCGCGCAGAAGCTTCGCGCTGTTCCCGACGCCTTGTCTTCGAAGCGTGTGATCTTCGATTCGCCTGCGGTGACGCGGAAACGCTTGCGCCAGCTGCCGACATAGGTGGCGTAGGCCGCGCCATGCGCCTGTCGTGTTGCGCGGGAATGATCGTGCCACGCCCAGCGCGCCGGAAAGTCGATTTCGAACTGAACCGTGCCGCACAGACAACGGCCCCTGACCGGACCGCCGGATGCGATCTTCTCCGGCTTCTTCATCGCGATTGCTCCTGGGGACGTCGCCGGCGCTAGTCCAACCCTTTCAGCCATTCGCCCATCTCATGCAGCGCCGTATTCGCCTTGGGCAGGATCTTGCCCATGGTGATGAAGCCGTGGAATTGCCCGGGATAGGTTTTGTAGGCCACGGCGACGCCGGCGTCTGACAGGCGCCTGGCATATTCGTCGCCTTCGTCACGCAGCGGATCGGCGCCGGCGGTCAGCACATAGGCCGGCGGGAGGTCCTTCAGGTTCTCCACGCGGGCAGGTGACGCCCGCCAGTTGTCCACGTCGGCCTTGCTGGTGAGATAGTGATCGGCGAACCAGCGAATGACGTTGTGCGTCAACAGGCAACTCGTCTCCGGCTCGCTGTGAGAGGGATGGCTCATGCGGAAATCGGTGGCGGGATAGATCAGCAACTGGCCGGCGAGCTTGGGCCCGCCATTGTCCCGCGCATCGATGGCGACGATGGCGGCGAGATTGCCGCCGGCGCTGTCGCCGCCGACGCTGATCTGCTTCGCATCCACATTGAGTTGCACGGCATTGTCGGAAATCCAGCGCGTCGCGGCGATGGCGTCGTCGATGGCTGCCGGAAACTTGTTCTCCGGCGCGAGGCGATAGTCGACCGAGATGACGATCATCTCGCCTTCATGGGCGAGGATGCGACACACCACGTCGTGGCTGTCGAGATCGCCGATCACCCAGCCGCCGCCATGGAAGAACACCAGGCATGGCGACATGCCGTCCTTTTTCCGTAGGGTCTTCGGTGTGTAGAGGCGCACGGGAATAGTGCCGGCCGGGCCGGGCACCGTCATGGATGTCACCGACGCCAGTTCCGGCGGTTCGGGATTGGCGACCGGGCGCGCCTTCAAATACCACTCGCGCGCTTCCTGGGGCGAGATCGTCTCATAGGGCGGACGGCCGGCATCGCGGAAGACGTTGAGGACGGCGGCGGCATCGGGATCGAGAACAACGGGCATGTGATCTGCTCTTGGTTTTCTTGATGTTTAAGCGGAGGTGCGGCCGCCATCGACGGTGTAAGCGGAGCCGGTGACGTAGCTCGCATCATCGGAGGCTAGGAAGGCGACGATCGGCGCGACTTCCCGGGCGAGGCCGAGCCGGCGCTGCGGCACGCGATCGACGACCTTGTCTACAGGGGCAGGCGCGCCGCGGCCGACGCGTGCGTCCACAATCGCGCTCAGCATGCGGCTGTCGATCAGGCCGGGACACACGCAGTTCACGCGCACATTGGTGCCGGTGCATTCCTGCGCCGCGCTCTTGGTGAGGCCGATCACTGCGTGTTTGCTGGCGCTGTAGACCGCGACTTCGGCCGAGCCGATGACGCCGGCGATGGACGCGGTGTTGATGATCGAGCCCTTGTTGGCCTTCAGCATCACTGGCAGCACGTGCTTCATGCCGAGAAAGACGCCGACCACATTGACGTCGAGCACTCGCCGGAAGTCGGTGAGCGACATCTTCACGATGGGCGTGATCGTGCCCTCGATGCCGGCGTTGTTGTAGAAGATATCGATGGTGCCGAAGCGTTTCATCGTGGCGGCGACATAGCCGATGACGTCTTCCTCGCTCGTCACGTCGGCGGTGAGAGCGAGCGCTTCGGCGGAGGCGGGGAGTTCTGCGACGGCGCGTTTCAAGGCGGCGACATCGCGATCCACCGCGACGATTCTGGCGCCGCGCGCCGCCAGCAGCTTGATGGTCTCGGTGCCGATCACCCCGGCCGCGCCGGTAACGACGGCGATTCTGCCGTCCAGACGGATTCCGTCAGTCATCTTGAACGTTCTCCCCATGCTCCGGTTTGTTCCGGATTGATGGCTGGTCGCGTATCGCGCGCCTGCCTGATGTGGACTATTTCACGGGGAGAATGACCTGACCAGCCGGGCGGTATGGGGAGCAGGGTGCCCTTTCGCCGCCGCATTCGGCGTGTTAACCGGAGGCGATTACGCGGCCATTCTCCTACAATGTCGCGAGCCTGATTCTCGATTGAGCCGCGCCGCATGTTGCGAACCCTGACCATTGCCGGATTTGCGGCCCTTCTGGCCGCCACCTCACTGTCGCCTGCACCTGTGCAGGCGCAGTTCGGTCCGCTGTTCGGCGACACGCCGCCGCGCCCGCCGGGTGCCGTGCCGCGTGGCCAGCAACCCCCGCCGCCCATGGACGACGAGGAAGAGGTGCCGGAACTGCCGCAGGGCCGTCTGTTGCCGACCCGTCCCGGCATGGGCGCACCGCCGCCCGGCGCCGTCCAGTCGCAGCCACTGGCACCACCGCCTGGCAGCAACACCACTATCGTTCCACAGAACCCGCCGGGGCAGGGACAGGCCCAGCAGCCGGCCGTGCCAGGGCAGCAACAGCCCGGCGTCGCCAACGCGCCGCCTGCCGCCGCTCCCGGTGGCCGTCAGCCGCCGAAGGTGGCGCCGCCGACGCCCGCCACGCTGCAGCCCGGCGATGAAGTCGTCACCGAGCCGCCGGCGCAGAAGATCGTCAACAAGAAGGCGAGCTTCTCGGGCCTCGACAAGATCACCGGCCGCATCATCAATTTCGACGCTGACATTGGCGAGACTGTGCAGTTCGGCGCGCTCCGCGTGAAGACCGATGCCTGCTACACGCGTCCGGCGACCGAGGCCGCGAATACAGACGCCTTCGTCGAGGTCGATGAAATCACGCTGCAGGGCGAGGTGAAGCGGATCTTCTCCGGTTGGATGTTCGCGGCCAGTCCGGGCCTGCACGGCGTCGAGCATCCGATCTACGATATCTGGCTGACCGATTGTAAGCAGCCGGAAGCCACGGTTGCGACGACACAGCCCGACGCACCGCGTGCCCCGCCGCCGGCCCAGAAGCGTGCGCCGCCGAAACAGCAGCCGCGTGCCCAGCAGCAGCCCCTGCAGCCGCCGCCGGGCTTCCCGGCGTTCCGGCAGTAAGCGTTACGGCGCGTCTTAAGAGGCGCCGTTCCGTCCCGCGATGATGTCCAGCATCGTCGCGCCCTTCAGCGGGAAATCCGTCGGCAGTTTGTCGAAGTCCGCGATGCTGTCGAGCGACGCGTCGAGCAGCTTGCGATAGCGGGCCCGCGGCACTTCCTGTGCGCCGAAGCTCAGCAGGTGATCGGTGACATATTGCGTGTCGAGCAGCTTGAAATCGCCGGCGATCAGCCGGGCGACCAGATGCACCAGCGCCACCTTCGAGGCGTCGCGCGCATGATGAAACATGCTCTCGCCGAAGAAGGCACGGCCGAGCGAGACGCCATACAGGCCACCGGCCAGCGTGTCGTCCTGCCAGACCTCGACGCTGTGCGCGTGGCCCATCTCGTGGAGCTCGCCATAGAGATCGCGGATACGCGTGTTGATCCAGGTGTCCTCGCGGCCCGGCTTTGGCGCGGCACATTCGGCCATCACGCGCTTGAAGGCGGTGTTGACGGTCACGATGAAAACGTCGGAGCGCACGGTGCGGGCGAGGCGCGAGCTGATGCGAAACCCATCCAGCGGAATGACGCCGCGCATCTCGGGCTCGACCCAGAACAGGCCGGGATCGTCGGCGCTTTCCGACATCGGGAAGATGCCGCAGGCATAGGCGCGCAGCAGCAGTTCTGGCGTGACCTCGGAGGAGGCAGAGTCGCGTGAGCTCATGCGGCCAGCATAGCAGGCGGAGGCGGCGCGGGCGACGGTCTCGGTGCTCAACAGGCGCTGAGCGGATTGAAGGTGCCTCGGAGGATCGGAATCACGAACCAAGCAATGCTTATGCCCGGCATTTGGCTTACTTATTGGATCGGTGCTGGTCGCGCAGGGCACACTGACGCCAACGCGGGCTGATCAATCTGGAACCGCTCAACAACCGGCCTGCCGCGCCCGATTGTTGCTTGATTGTTCGGACGACGGGCATAGCTATCAGGATGCAGGCAGGGAGCCTGTTCACCATGACGAATATCGTGACAATCGACGGCAAGGCATCGATCAGATCGACAACGCCTCATCGGGTGGTCGTTGTCGGCGCCGGCTTCGGCGGGCTGGAGACCGTATATCGGCTGACCGGTGCCGATATCAGCATCACCATTGTCGATCGTCGCAATCATCACCTGTTTCAGCCGCTGCTGTATCAGGTCGCGACCGCATCGCTGGCGACCTCGGAGATCGCCTGGCCGATCCGTTATCTGTTGCGTGGACGCAAGGATGTGACGACACTGCTCGGCACCGTGACCGGCGTGGATGCGGCGGCGCGCCGGGTGCTGCTCGATGACGGGCAGACGCTGCCCTATGACACACTGGTGCTCGCCACAGGTGCCGGCCACGCCTATTTCGGCCATGATGAATGGGAGCCGTTCGCGCCGGGCCTCAAGACGCTGGAAGATGCGACCACGCTCCGCCGCCGTATTCTCACGGCCTTCGAGCGTGCCGAACGCGAGAGCGATCCCGTCAAGCGTGCGGCATTGCTCACCTTCGTGATCATCGGCGCCGGACCGACGGGTGTCGAACTCGCCGGCACCATCGCGGAGCTCGCGCGGGTGACGCTGCCGGAAGATTTTCGCAATATCGATACGCGCGAGACGCGCGTGGTGCTGATCGAGGCGGGGACACGCGTGCTCGCTGGATTTCCGGAGGACCTGTCGGCCTATGCACAGCGCTCGCTGGAGAAGCTCGGCGTCGAAGTCGCGCTCGGACATGCGGTGTCGGATTGCAACATCGATGGCGTTGTCTACGGCGACAAGGCACTCGGCGCCAGGACGATCATCTGGGCGGCAGGCGTGCGCGCGTCGCCGGCTGCCGAATGGTTGGGCGTTGCCGCTGATCGCGCCGGACGTCTGCAGGTCAACCCGGATCTTACAGTGCCGGGTCATCCCGAGATATTCGCTGTCGGTGACACCGTGACCATTGCTGCTCCTGATGGCAAGCCGGTACCTGGCATTGCCCCGGCAGCAAAGCAGGAAGGGCGCTATGTGGCGTCAGCAATCAAGCAACGTTTGCGTGGTGAGACGCCCGCACCGTTTCGCTATTCGCATGACGGCAGTCTCGCGCAGATCGGCAAGAAGCTCGCCGTGATCGACTTCGGCCGCGTCAGGCTGCGCGGCGCGCTGGCGTGGTGGATCTGGGGCATCGCCCATATCTACTTCCTGATCGGGCTGCGCAATCGTCTTGCGGTTGCGATCAACTGGCTGTGGATCCACACGCTGGATCAGCGCGGCGCGCGGCTGATCACGCAGGGGCGTGCCGTGGTCGACAGCCAATCCGTGCCGTCGCATAGCGGCGAGGAGAAGCGCGTCAGTTCGGCGCGCTGAAATCTCGGGACGGTTGCCAGGGCGGCTTGGCAAAAATAGATGCCATGGATGCCGCCAAGCGTAGGCCGCGGCTGATCCAGTATGAGAGCGTCGCCTGACTATACGCGCCGGCGAGCTACCCGCACGGCAATGTGCCGGCGATCGGCAGCGGCAGCTTCACTTATGACCTGTCGTCGGCTTGCTCCCCATGCGGTGAAGAAAACCATCCGATAGACGAGCATTTCCTGCCACTCCATGTCGCGTTCGGGGCTGCCGGCGCAACGCCGCGCGTGATCCGGCTGCATGACAGCGCGACGTTTGCTGCGGATGCGAAAGGAAAGAGAGGCGCGCTCTAAGATGGTGATACATGCGGCGCAGATCGCGTTGGCGGTTGCTCGCCGGGCAATAACTGGTGTTACGTTGCCGGACGTATTGTCGCAGGTACGGCGGCTCGGTTCGCCGGGGGAGAAGCTGTGTCGCTGAGCTGGAAGAAGATTGCACCTCTCGCTGTCTGGCTGGTGCTGTACGTCATCCCGATTCCGGCAGGGCTTGTCGCCAATCAGTGGCATTATTTTGCCGTTTTCGCTGCGGTGATTACCGGCCTGATCCTGGAATCGATGCCCGTAGGCGCGGTCGGTCTGATCGGTCTGACCTTTGCGGGCGTGATGGGATATGTCGAACACGATCCCAACAAGTCGCTGCGCTGGATGTTGAGCGGATTCTCCGAAAGCACGGTGTGGCTGATCGTCGGCGCCTTCGTATTCTCGATCGGCTATCGCAAGAGCGGTCTGGGTAGGCGTCTGGCATTGCTGCTGGTTCGCGGCCTCGGGCGCAACACGGTGGGACTGGGTTATGCCGTTGCGCTGTCCGATCTCGTTCTCGCGCCGGCGACGCCATCGAACACCGCGCGCAGTGGCGGCACGGTCTATCCGATTGTCAGCAACATCCCGAAGATCTACGGATCGGAGCCGGGTCCGACAGCCGGCAGGATCGGAACCTATGTGATGTGGACCGCCTTCGCGGCGACTGCGGTCACGAGTTCGATGTTCCTCACCGCGCTTGCGCCCAATGCGGCTGCACTGAGCATCGCCAAGAAGATCGTGAGCGTGGACGTCGGCTGGTCACAGTGGTTCATCGGCTTCGCGCCGCTCGGCGTGCCGCTGATTTTGCTTCTGCCACTGCTGAGCTACGCAATTTGCCGACCGGAGGTGAAAGAAAGCCCGGAGATCGTGGCGTGGAGCGCGGGTGAACTCGCATCCATGGGCGCGTTGTCGCGTAGCGAATGGATCATGGCCGGACTGGTCGTGCTTGCGATGTTCCTATGGATCACCGGATCCAATCCCGACATCTCGCTGCCTGGCCTCGGTTCGAACTTCATCAATGCGACCATGGTGGTGTTCGTTGTGATCTCGCTGATGCTCGTCACCGGCGTCATCACGTTTTCCGACATCATCGCCGAGAAAGCGGCGTGGGAGGTGTTTTTCTACTTCACATCGCTGCTGACGTTGTCATCCGGCCTCAACGACATCGGCTTCATCAAATGGGCTGCCGCCGGCCTGGCGGCTCCACTCGCCACATTCAGCCCGACCATTGCGATGATCCTGCTGGTCTCGATCTTCTTCTGGATCCACTATTTTTTCTCGAGCATCACGGCGCACGCGGCGGCGATGCTGCCTGTCGTGCTGGCGGTGGGGTCGAGCATTCCCGGAATCCCGATGTCGACTCTGACATTGCTCTGCATCTATTCGCTTGGCCTGATGGGCGTGATCTCGCCCTATGCCACCGGACCGGCACCGATGTATTTTGGCAGCGGCTATATCGGCAAGGCCGACTTCTGGAAATTCGGCCTGATCTTCGGGTTGATCTATTTCGCCGGCTTGCTGCTGGTCGTAATGCCCTGGCTGCTGATGATCAACTGAGCCACAGTCCAAGGAAGCGTCGCGTGGTAGGAGGCGCCCGCGTGTCGGTGCATCTCTCTACCTGGTGCCGTAAGCACGATCACCGGCGTCACCGAGACCCGGCTCGATATAGGCGTGATCGTTCAGACGATCGTCGATCGCGGCTGTCCAGATCGGCACATCGGGGTGATAACCACGCAGGCGCTCGATACCTTCGGGGGCGGCGAGCAGGCAGACGAAGCGTATGTCCTTGGCGCCGCGTTCCTTGATGCGGTCGATGGCGGCGACGGCCGTGTTCGCTGTGGCCAGCATCGGATCGATCACGATCACCAGACGCTCGTCGAGATTGGTCGGCGCCTTGAAGAAGTACTCCACGGCGACAAATGTTTCGGGGTCGCGGTACAGGCCGATATGCGCGATACGCGCTGACGGGACGAGGCCGATCATGCCTTCGACGAAAGAGAGGCCTGCGCGAAGGATCGGTGCAAAGACCAGCTTCTTGCCGGCAATTTCCTTGCCGGTCATCTTCATGATCGGGGTTTCGATTTCGACATCGGTGAGCGGAAGGTCGCGCGTCACCTCGTAGCACAGCAGCATGCCGATTTCATTGAGGAGTTCGCGAAAGCCCTTGGTCGAGCGGTTCTTGTCGCGGATCAGCGTCAGCTTGTGCTGCACCAGTGGGTGATTAACGATCGTGACGCCGTCCATGAACCTCATCCGTTGCGAGAGTGTAAAACCGTCTTTGATCTAGAAAACCGTACCGTCGCTGATGACCTTCACCGGCGGCGAATGATCCTCGCGGCGCTCGCGCGCCAGGATGCGGCCGGCGGCCCATGTGCCACCTTCGAGCACCTTGGCCAACGGCAGCGACGTCGCGTCGAGCTTCAGTCTTTGTCGCAGGCCGCCGGCGACGCGGTCAAGTAGCGCTACGGTCAGTGCCCGCCATTCCACCACCAGCGGCGACGATACGTCGTGCTCACGCGTGGCGTCAGCAGGATCGCGGAATTTCAGGACACCACCATCGACGAAAAGACCACCATTGCGATATTCGGCCAATCCCGTGAGGCCGTCGATATCGGTCACATCGATGCCTGCGGTCTGCAGCGGTTCGATCAGCGAATAGGCCAGCCATTGCGACAGCTTGTGCAGGGGCACAAGGCCGCTCGTCGCATCCGAGGTCGTCATCGCTGGATGCTTCCAGCAATCGCCGAGCGCGATGCCGTCCAACGTCAGCCGTGACGGCCAGATCGGACCAAGTTGCAGCAGCAGTTCCGAGAGGATGGTGGGAGCGGGCAGGCGGCCATTGTCAGCCAGCGACGCCAGGCGGTCGAACAATCCGCCGGGCCGCGGCGTATCCTTCGTGCCGAACACATCGGGCTTCGACGCTACGTGTTCGCCAAGCCGGCGCAACAGATCGGCGCGGCCGTCGATGCCGACCATTGGATTGGTGTCGGAGACCTGCATGCCGCGCCTGAGATCGCTGACGTCGAGCTCTGCGAGCTTGCTGGCATCGGCGCGCAGCGGCTGTGCGGGATCGGCAGAGAACGTGCCGCCGGCGAACATCGCAAGGCTGGCGAGACCTAGACCTTCGGAACGGCCGATGGCCGCGCCGGTTTGGGGATCGGTATAGCGCCAGGTCGGACCGGCCCCGGCATCGAGGAACACGCTGGTGATGGCGAGATCGAATTCCGCGCGTCCGCGTGCTGCGCGATCAGGCCACGTGATACGGTCCGAGATATCGGCCCAGCGATTGTCGCCGGCATTGACGAAGTGACGCCAGCGCGAATGGAACGGCACATCGAGCGACGGATAGGAGGCGCGCGTCGTGTCCAGCACCAGATTGATTACGTCGTCCATGCGCGTGAGATCGATACGGAAGTTCGGCAGTTTGTCGTCGAGGCCGAGGTTCAGCATGCGTTGCGCACGGGTGCGCACGGCGTGAGCTGACAGTAACGAGAGGGCGGCAGAGGCTTCCGGGGTCTGGGGATTCACTGCTGATATCTCAATACTTCTCAAGCCCGCGACCGACGGAGTCGATCAGATCCTGCGGTGTCACCGGGTCCGGCGTGAAGTAGCCAGCCGCCTTCTTGGCGGCGATCTCCACATGCGCATCCGCCGGGATCATGTCGTCGGGGATCGGCACGCGCTCGACGATCTCGACGCCCTGACTGGTCAACGCATCATGCTTCATGTCGCTCATGGAAATGAAGCGATCTATGCGCTTGAGGCCGAGCCAGTGCACCACATCCGGCATCAACTGCTGGAAGCGCGCATCCTGCACGCCGGCAACGCATTCGGTGCGTTCGAAATACTGCGCAGCGGCGTCGCCGCCCTCCTGGCGTTTGCGCGCGTTGTAGACGAGGAATTTGGTGACCTCGCCGAGCGCACGGCCTTCCTTGCGGTTGTAGATGATGATGCCGAGACCGCCGGACTGACCGGCGCGCGCGCATTCCTCGATACCGTGAATTAGATAGGGGCGGCAGGTGCAGATATCGGAGCCGAACACGTCGGAGCCGTTGCACTCGTCGTGAACGCGGCAGGTGATCTTGGTCGTGTGATCCGGTAGCTTGCTGACGTCGCCGAACAGATAGGCGGTAGTCCCGCCGATGGGCGGCAGGAACACCTGCAGGTCAGGCCGGGTCACGAGTTCGGGAAACATGCCCGCGGTCTGTTCGAACAGCTGGCGGCGCAGATTGTTCTCGCTGGTATCAAAGCGTTTGGCGAGACCGGGCAGATACCACACGGGATCGATGGCAATCTTGACGACGGAGACGCTGCCATTGGCATGCACGACGTCGCCGTCGTGTTTGAGGCGACCGCCAGCGATCGCGGCCTGCAGCTCGGGCAGATCGAGCCGCGCCTTGGTGATCGCGATGCTCGGGCGGATATCGATGCCTTCGGCGATCTCGGGCGCAAAGTTCTCGGCAACGAGATGACCCCAGGGATCGAGCGATACGATCTTCTCGGGATCGGTCCATTGTCCGAAAGGCCCGACGACAGCAGCGGGATGGGTGTTTGTGAGGTCGGGGCGCTTCAGCGGATCAAGTGCGCCAGATGAAACCGCGAGCGCGCGATAGACCGAATAGGAGCCACCATGGGTGCCAATGACGTTGCGGTCCTGCGGGCGGGAGACGGTGCCGATGACCGGTCCACGTTCGCGTGCGGAGGCTGCGCCCCACTGGATCGGGAAGTGATGCTTGGCGCCCGGCGCAGGATGCGACGTCAGGCGAATATGATCGATCCGGTTGGAACGGCTCATCGCAAAGGCCCCCTAAAATGGCAACGGCCCGTCTGGAAGGACGGGCCTTATTGCTAAGGAAGCAACTAACTATAACTATCTCCCGAACAAATGCAACAGGGTGAAAGACGTGGTAGCCGGGGCGGGACGTCTCGCAAGCTCCGCCGCACCCAATATGCGCTGGTTGCCGACAATTTCGGCGCATTCGGGCCTTGTGTCACGCGATCGTCACGGCGAGCATACGCTTTATCAACCATGTTGGAGTGCCTGATATGCGCGCCGTTCTGGATCATTGCAGCGATGGCGTGAAGCACAGCGTTGCGGCGGGCGATACGATCATCCGGGAAGGACAGACAAGCGGGCATTTGTTCGTGCTGATCGAAGGGCAGCTCGATGTCGTCAAGGGCGACACGGTGGTTGCGAGTTTGACCGAACCCGGTGCTGTGGTCGGTGAAATGTCGGTGCTCCTCGAACAGCCGCATACCGCGACCGTGCGCGCCGCGATGGAGACGCAAGTCTATGAATTCGAGAATGCGACGGATTTCTTGCGGGATCACCCGACCGTCGCGCTGATGATCGCGCGGCTGCTGGCGCAGCGGCTCAATGTGGCGACGAGCTATCTTGCCGATATCAAGCAGCAATATGCCGGCCATGGTACGCATCTGTCGATGGTCGGCGAGCTCCTGGAAAACATGGTCAACCTGTCGCCGACGAAGGTGTCACCAGGTTCGGATCGGGGCTCGGATCGACACAACGATCCACGGATGTGAGCCATGCGGGCGCGACCTTGATCGGTAACGCCGGACGCTGCAGCGGAGCGTTCAGATCGATATGGTCAGCGCCTTCCGCCGATAGCCAGAATGCTGTGCCGTCATCGAGGTCGAGCACGATGTAAGTTGGCGGCCGACCGAACTGTCGGCCTGCATTGAACACCCAGGTCTCACCAATCCGGTCGTACCATGAGCCGTCTTGGACAAACGGAGACTCATGCACGTGGCCTGAGATCACCATCGCGGGCCGATGCGCCTCGATCCATTGCACCAGTTCGATATCGCCGAAGTAACGCTTGCCGCCCCAGCTCGTCGGCGAGTTGGTCGGCGGTGCGTGATGGACCCAGATCCAGCGTTTTGCGCTTTGTGCGGATGCTTCGCTGAGTTGTTGCACGATACGCTGCTGCACCAGCGGACCGTCCCACCATGGGCAAACCGTGAAGAGCGTATCACCGATGGTGAGACTGTCACCATCACAAGCAATGCCGAGTTGTCTGACATCGCCAACCCATCGCGCGATCTTCTCGCCTTCATCGTTGCGTTCGTCGAGATCGTGATTGCCAGAGCACAGGATCACCTTGGTGCGTTGGGCAAGCAGGCCGAGATACTTTTTCACCACCAGGATTTGAGCGCGGAAGTCGACGACCGAGGCGATATCAAGAGCGTCGCCTGCAAAGATCACGAGGTCGAATTGCGGCGCGACGCTGAGTAGCCAGTCGAACTGGGGCAGCGAATAGTGGAGATCGGCTACGACAAGGCAGCGCATATGAAATCCGAGGTCCGGAAAGAAAGAGAAATATCAGCAGACTGAAAGGTGCAGTCTAGGCATGCGATGGAACCGCGCAAGGCGAACGGGCGCGGCATATTTGTGCAGGTTGGGGGTGTTTAAGGCGCGGCCGCAGCGCAGGCAGGCCTAGCCCGCCGCACTCACAGGCGGCTTGGCCGCGGGCTTGGTGACGGCACAGAACCGCAGCACGATGCGGGTGCCGGTATGGTCGGGATCCCGCTCGACGGAGGCTTCGAGCTTGCTGGCCATGGCATTGACGATCCGCTGGCCCATGCCGGTGGAGCGCGGATCGACTTTCACGTTGAGGCCGACGCCATCGTCAGTGATCGACAGTTCGAGCTGGTCGCCCTGCGCGGTGAGAACGACATGGATCGGGCCGGCTCCGTCGGGATAGGCGTATTTGACGGCGTTCATCACCAGCTCGTTGACGATGATGCCGATGGCGACGGCGCGGTCCGGGTCGATCTCGACGGCTTCGGCCTTCAACGTGAGGCGCGACATCCGGTTGCCTTCGGCGGAGCGACGGAGATCTTCCAGCAGGGCTTCGAGATACTGATTGAGCAGCACGCTGTTGAGGTCGTGCGAGGTGTACAGCCGGCGATGGACCTGCGCCACGGCGGCGACACGGCCCATGGCATTGGTCAGCGCCACCTTGACGTGATCTTCGCTGGTTGAGTTGGCCTGCAGATGGAGCAGCGAAGCGATGATCTGCAATGAGTTGCCAACGCGGTGATTGACTTCGCGCAGCAGCACTTCGCGCTCGGCCGCGAGGGCTGCGTAGCGATCACGCGATGCGTGGACTTCGGCTTCGGCGTCGTCGCGGGCCTTTGATATCAGGGCCTGTTTGATGGCGGTCGTGCAGGCGACATGCAGCAGCGGCAGGAAGTCGCCCTGGGTGTCCTTCACCAGATAGTCGGCGGCACCCGCCTTGAGGGCGGTCACGGCAATCTTGCTGTCCTGCGACGCCGTGACGAACACCACCGGGGGCGGCGAGGGCAGTTTCTGGATCTGCTCAAGCGTTTCCAACCCGTCGAGGCCCGGCATGTACTGATCGAGCGCGATGACGTCGATGCCACCCTGCTTGATCCGTTCGATACCGGCTTCGCCATTGTCGCAATGCTCGACGCCAAAGCCCTGCCGCGTCAGGCCGCGCGACACCAGCCGCGCAAGACCTGCGTCGTCATCGATATACAGCAACGTGGGCGTCGTGGCAGATGTCATGTGGACGCTTGTGGAACCTGAATGACGGAGAAAAACAGACCGAGTTGGCGGATCGCGTTGGCGAAGCTCTCGTAGTTCACGGGCTTGGTGATGTAGACGTTACAGCCCAATTCGTAGCAGCGTTTGATTTCCTGTGCGTCGTCGGTAGTGGTGAGGACCACGACGGGCGCGCATTTGAGAAATTCGTTCTCTTTGACACGCTTCAGGATATCGATCCCGGTCATGTCGGGCAGGTTGAGGTCGAGCAGAATCAGCAGGGCTTCGCCCTTGTGATCGAGGCCAGTGCTATCTTTGCCGAACAGATAGTTGACGGCGTCTGTACCGTTGGTGAACGGGATGATCTCATTATTGACACCCGAGCGCCTGATATTGCGTTCGATCAGACGGGCGTGACCCTCGTCGTCTTCGATCATAATGATGGTAACTGGCTTACTCATGTTTGTTTATCCCGGTTATGCCCCGTCCATCTGGCCGGCAGCGTGACGGTGAAGTTGCTGCCGTTGCCGAGTTCCGATGACACCGACATGGTGCCGCCCATTCGTCGCACCAAAGCGCGCACATGGGCCAATCCGATGCCCTGGCCGGGCTTGTCCTGTGTACCCGCACGGCGGAAAAGATCAAAGATGCGCTGATGATCCCGGGGATCGATGCCGCGGCCGTTGTCGATGATCTCGAAGATCGCAAAGCCCATCTTGGCGCGGCCCTTGACGAGAATGTCGCCAGGGACGCCGGGCTTCAGATATTTCAGCGCATTGTCGATCAGGTTGCCGAAGATCTGTTCCATTGCGAGACGATCGCTCTCGATGTCGGGCAATGGCTCGATGCGGATCTGGGTTTCGGTCTCGGCTGCCTGATGCGCTACAGTTGAAGCGATGCCTTCGATGAGTTCGCGGGTGTCGATCTTCACCGGCTTGAACTCCCGCCGGCCCTCGCGGGTCAGATTGAGAATAGCGCTGATCAAGCGGTCCATCTTCCCGATCGACGATTTGATGAAGCCGAGCGCTTCGGTGAAATCGGCGGAGAGTTGCTTGTCCTGCTCGGGCAGCGCCGGCTCCGGCAATTCGCCGTTCACATCGGGCACGACGGGGTCTGCATTGGCGAGCGTTGCGATGCGCCTGAAGATATCGCCGCGCAGCTCCTCGAGCTCGCTGGTGAAGCCCATGATGTTGACCAGCGGCGAGCGCAGGTCGTGGCTGACGATATAGGAGAAGCGCTGCAGCTCGTCGTTGGCCTCGCGCAAGTCGGCGGTGCGCTCCTCAACGGCGGCTTCGAGGTCGACGTTGCTGTCGCGCAACTTGGCCTCCGCCTCATCGCGGGCGTTTGACGAGCGGCGCACGAGGAAGATCGACAGCGCCGCCAAGAGCACCACCAGGCCGGAGCCGGCCACGGTGACCCACGAGGCCCATTGCTGGCTCTGGTCGGCCGTCCGGGTGCGTTCGACGAACAGGCGGCCTTCTTCGGCGCGCATCGCGCGGGTGATATCGGCGATGTCCTGAACGGCCTGATTGGCGCCGCCGCGACGCAGGATGTCGATGCTCGACTGGATGTCGTTGTTCTTGATGCGGTCGATCCCCCTGGCGAATTCCGCCAGTCGCTGCTCGACGGCTGCACGCAGTTTGACCGTGTTGGCGACCTGGGCCGGATTGTCGTTGGCGAGGGCCACCAGTCTGTCGACGGCCGGCAGGATCGCGGCCGCCGAGGTTTCGTATTCGGAAAGGAATTGTGGACCGCTGGACAGCAGATAGGCGCGGGTCGCGCTTTCGGTCCGGCGGATTTCCAGCAGCAGGTTCGATATCTGGTTCTGGACTTCGACGGTGTGGACCACCCACCTGGAATCGTCACGTGCCTGGTTCACCAGGATAACGGAGGCCGCGCTGACGGCGGCAAGCACCAGCAATCCCGCCAAGAGCAGCAGGATTTGCCATAGCGCTCGCCTGCGGGCGGCGTCAGCGGTCACGTAATACTCGCTTGGATTGCAGGCTGAACTTCAATATGGCCCCCGCCGCCGGACGTCTCCCGGCAGCACAAAAAACGCGGATCGAGGCGATTGGTTCCAGACTGATCCCAAATGTTTCAGGTCTTGGGAGGCTTGCCCGCGAGATACTGTTCCAGCCAGTGGATGTGGTAGTCGCCCTCAATAATATCGCTTTCCCGGGCCAAGGCCCGGAACAGCGGCAGGGTCGTCTCGACGCCGTCCACCACGATCTCGTCCAGGGCCCGCCGGAGTCGCATCAGGCATTCCGGTCGGTTCTTGCCGTGGACAATCAGCTTGCCCACCAGCGAGTCGTAATAAGGCGGGATCTTGTAACCCTGATAGACCGCGGAATCGATGCGGACGCCGAGGCCGCCTGGGGCGTGATACTGGGTGATCGTGCCGGGCGAGGGCCGGAAGGTTTCCGGGTTCTCGGCATTGATACGGCACTCGATGGAATGCCCGATGATATTGACCTCTTCCTGGGTGCAAGGCAGGTCGCCGCCGGCGGCAATGCGGATCTGCTCCAGCACGAGATCGATGTCGGTAATCATCTCGGTGACGGGATGCTCGACCTGGATGCGGGTGTTCATTTCAATGAAATAGAACTCGCCGTCCTCGTAGAGGAATTCGATGGTGCCGACGCCGAGATACTGCATGTCCTGCATCGCCTTGGCGCAGATGCCGCCGATCCTGGCACGCGCTTCCGGTGACAGGATAGGCGAGGGGCCTTCCTCCCAGACCTTCTGGTGCCGGCGCTGCAGCGAGCAATCGCGTTCGCCAAGATGCAGCGCGCCGCCGCGGCCATCGCCCAGCACCTGGATTTCGATGTGGCGCGGCTTGGTCAGATACTTTTCGAGATAGACCGACGCGTCGCCGAACGCAGCCTTGGCCTCGTTCGAGGCAGTGGACAGCGCCATCAGCAGATCGGCTTCGGTCTGCGCGACCTTCATGCCGCGGCCGCCGCCGCCGGCGGCTGCCTTGACGAGGACTGGGAAGCCGATCTCGCGGGCGATGGCTATGGCATCGTCTTCGGGGCCGACGCCGCCGTCGGAGCCGGGCACGACGGGGATGCCAAGCCGCTTGGCGGTCTTCTTGGCTTCGATCTTGTCGCCCATCAGGCGGATGTGCTCGGCCTTGGGGCCGATGAACTTCAGATTATGATCGGCGAGGATCTCGGCGAAGCGCGCATTTTCCGACAGGAAGCCGTAGCCGGGATGCACCGCATCGGCGCCGGTGATCTCGCAGGCGGCGAGCAGCGACGGGATGTTGAGGTAGCTGTCTTTCGACGCCGGCGGGCCGATGCACACGCTCTCGTCGGCGAGGCGCACATGCATGGCGTCGGCGTCCGCTGTTGAATGCACGGCCACGGTCGCGATGCCGAGCTCCTTGCAGGCCCGCAAGATGCGCAATGCGATCTCGCCGCGGTTGGCGATCAGGATTTTCTCGAACATGGCGTTCCGAAGTCAGAGGACGTTGTGGTGTTACTCGATGATGACCAGCGCTTCGCCGTATTCGACCGGCGAGCCGTCTTCGATCAGGATCTGCGTCACGGTACCGGCCCGCGGCGCCGGGATCTGGTTCATGGTCTTCATCGCCTCGATGATGACCAGCGTCTGTCCGGCAGCAACCTTGGCGCCGACTTCGATGAAGGCCGGCTTGCCGGGCTCCGGGGCGCGGTAGACGGTGCCGACCATCGGCGAGGGCACGGCGCCGGGATGCTTGGTCATGTCGGCGGCGGCCGGTGCGGCAGCAGCTGCGGCGACAGGCGCGGGTGCAGCAGCCGGTGCGGGCGCATAAGCCGGCACAGCGGCAGCAACGCTGATGTTACGCGCGACGCGCACGCGCAGACCGGCGCGCTCGACCTCGATCTCGGTGAGGTTGGTTTCATCCAGCAGCAGCGCCAGTTCGCGGATCATGCCGCTATCGTTGCTGGCTTGCGGCGTTGCGGTCTGTATGTCGTCAGGCTTGCGGGCCATGGGCAATCCAATGTCTGAAGTGAAAGACGAATAATGAGCAAAGCGGGCGCGTCACGCGATGGCGTTGGCACCGATTTTTGCGGCGAGGCCGCTGATGGCAAGGCGATAGCCCTCGATGCCGAAGCCGCAGAGGCTGGCAAAGGCTGCCTTGGCGATGAAGGAATGGTGGCGGAAGCTTTCGCGGGTGTAGACGTTGCTGACGTGCACTTCCACGGTGGGAATGCGCACACCGACGATGGCGTCATGCAGGGCGATCGAGGTGTGCGAATAAGCGCCGCCATTGATCACGATGCCGGCCACGTGTTTCTCGCGGGCCTGATGGATATAGCCGATGAGCTCGCTCTCGCTATTGGACTGCCGGCAATCTGCGGTCAGGCCATATTGCGCGGCCGTGGTCACGCACAACTTCTCGACATCGGCCAGAGTTGCATGCCCATAGGTGTCCGGCTCGCGGATTCCCAGCAGGTTGAGGTTGGGGCCGTTGAGCACGTAGATGGTGTTGGTCGTGGTATTGGCCATCGGACATCCCGGGCAATAGCAATGGGCGCGGTGGGCGCCGTTCTGCCCGGGGTTATAGGTAACCAAACCGCGGAGGGGAAGCCTCTAGACCCCGGGTTCCCCCAGCCAAATACCTCACCCAATTCATAAAAAGCCCGATGGAACCTGTGGAAAATGCTTATTAACCAAGGTTAAAGCCACTGGCGCCATTCCGGCAATCTGCCGGCTCAGGGCGGAGCGTCCCGGATAGCAAACGGGCGGACCCTTTCGAGCCCGCCCGGGTGTCACATCAGATGCCCCGCCTTAGGCGTCGATGACTGCGACGATCTCGAGTGTTCGCGGGTTCACGACGATGATCTCGTTGCGCACCAGGAAGAACTCGTAGCCGCGCCAATCCGGATAGACGGTGATGATCTCAGCCGGAAGCGGGTGGAAGCGGACCTCGCGCGGCACACGGGTGCCGACCGAGATCGAGAAGTTCACATTGGTCACCGGCTGGATATTTTGCTGCTTGATGACCGTGGTGACCTTGGTGCGCTGCTCGGTGGTCAGCTTGGCGCCCGCGCCGGCCTGACCGGTGGTCGTGGTCGACTTGGTCTCCGTCGATGTCGACTTGGTGTCGGCACCTGACTTGGAGTCGGTCGACTTGGAATCGGCCTTCATGTCCTTGCCGGCTTTTCCGCTGTCACGGGTCGAGTCGGTCGTACGCTTGTCGTCACGCTGCATCTTGTCGTCGGACTGCGTCGACTTCACCGCCGGCTTCTGCTCGGACTTGTTGGTGGTGTCGGTCGCTTCGTCCTTGTTGACTGGTGCGTTGCGTTCGGCCGGCGCAGCACGATCAGCAGCCGCGCCGCCTGCGGGCGCGCTCGGTGCGCCGCTACGTGCAGCACCGCCCGCCGGCGCCTCACGTGTCATTCCGGCACCTCCGGCGCCACCACCCGACGTTGCAGCTCCTGCGCCGCCGGGATTTTGCGCGCTAGCCAAACCCGAACCTGCAATCAGTGCAGCGGCGGCGACGCTCATCAATAAACGGTTGTTCATCTTGGTTCTCCTCGCGATGCATTGCCCGCCGTACAACGGCATTGGCGGAGGGATGTTCCTGAGAAAGTGTAGTTCCATTGCTTTTGTTACGCTTGAGTATACGTCACGCCGCGTCAGGGCTTGATCTTCGTCTTGTAGACTTCATCGCCGTTGTCATCGATGACGACGACCTTCCGGTCACAGTCGCCTGCGATATCAACTGCGATTTGATGAGCAATATTCTTGGCGACATCCCTGGCTTGCGTGTCGTCGCTACAATCCAGACCTACGGGGTCCTCAAGCCGGAAACCATCGACAATCTCGAAATGATATTTTGGCATTGCTCTTTCTCCTCCTCCGTAAAGGGCAATCCACCACCGTTGGGGATGTTCCTACGTCGGAAATGGAATGAAGACGGTCTCAACCGGAACCAAATCGCAGCACGTGCATTGCACCATCGAATAAGGAAAATGCGATGCCAGCTTTTGTGGAGATGATCGTTCAGAAGATTGCGGAAGCGGGGCCGATCGAGAATTCGGTGTCCGATTTCATCGCCGGCGTCCTGGAAAATACGGCAAACAAGCTATCGCGCTTTGAGCAGCGCTCGGATGACGGCGAGACGACAGTCGAGGACATCGCGTAACCATCGCTGTAATATTGATCGAGTTTCAAAGAGGCCGGCTGTTACGCAGCCGGCCTCTTTACTATGCGTTCGACATGGACAGGGCAGGTTCAACGACTAACATCAGGTCATGTCAGTCGGGATCTACGGAGCTGTGCTTCGATGAGGAATTGGATTGGAGGAATCCTGGCGCTCGTAGTCCTGTCGGTAGCACCTGCTCTTGGATGGGAGCATTGGGGTAGCGACCGTGGTGGCTCTCGCTTTGCGCCGCTTGACCAGATCACCTCCGACAATGTCGGCCGCCTGATCGAGGCCTGGCGCTTCCAGACTGGCGATCTCCTGCGTCGCACACCTGGACAGATGGCACGCACCAAATTCGAAGCGACGCCCCTCCTGGTTGAAGACAGCCTCGTCTTCTGTACGCCATTCAACGAGGTGATTGCACTCGATCCTGCTAGCGGTCGGCAGAAGTGGCGTTTTGATGCGCGGGTCGCGCCAGATGTGCGCCCCGCCAACCGCTGGGTTTGCCGCGGCGTAGCCTATTGGCGTGACGATCGCGCAGCATCTGGCGCTACTTGTCGCAGCCGCATCTTCATGGGTACCAACGATGCCCGTATCGTTGCGCTGGATGTCGCGACCGGACTGCCATGTGTCGACTTCGGCGCGCAGGGTGAGGTCAAGCTCGACCCGGGAATGCCGCTCGATGGCCCCGGTGAATTTCAGATCACATCGCCGCCGGTGGTCGGGCGCGACGTCGTCGTGGTCGGTTCTGCACTCGCCGACAATCGGCGTGTGAGCGCGCCCAAGGGGACCGTCCGCGCGTTCGATGTGCGCAGCGGCGCGCCGCGATGGTCGTGGGATCCGCTAGTCCATGACGGTATCGAAGCCGGCCACGCCAATGTCTGGGCGCCGATGTCGGTGGATGACGAACGCGGATTGCTGTTCTTGCCGACGTCGTCGCCCAGTCCGGATTTCTGGGGCGGCAAGCGGCTCGGCAACAATGCGCACGCCAATTCGGTTGTTGCGCTGAAGATCGACACGGGCGAACTGGTCTGGTCGTTCCAGATCGTGCATCACGATGTCTGGGATTACGATGTGCCGGCGCAGCCGACGCTGGCCCGCATCGATCTGGCAAGCGGTCCGCGCGATGTCGTCATCCAAGCGACCAAGCAGGGCTTTCTGTTTGTGCTGGATCGCACCAGCGGCGCGCCGATCTGGCCGGTGGAGGAGAGGGCCGTTCCGCAAGGTGGCGTCGAGGGCGAAGCGCTGTCGCCGACGCAGCCGTTTCCGATGCATCTTCCGACACTGGTGCCACAACGTGTAACGCCGGATGACGCGTTCGGTGTGACATTCTGGGATCGCGGCAAGTGCCGGGATGAACTGGCCAGTGGACGCAACGAAGGCCTCTATACGCCACCTGCGACGGGGGCCGGCACCTTGCTGTTTCCGATGACCGGTGGCGGCGTCAACTGGGGCGGTGTTGCCTTCGATCCTGTCCGGCAGGTGCTCCATGCCAATACGAGCCGCGCGGTGCATCGGGTGACGTTGATCCCACGCGCCGAGGCGCAGAACTACAGGCCGCCGGCCGGTGTCGATTTCGGCGCGCAGCGCGGCGCGCCTTTTGCCATGACGCGGGCGCTTGTAACGTCGCCGCTCGGCATGCCCTGCAACAAGCCGCCATGGGGCGCGATGGTTGCGGTGGACCTCAAGGCGGGCAAAGTGCTGTGGGAGTCGAAGGTCGGCACCAGCGAGGACACCGCACCACTGGGGCTCGCACTGGCCACCGGCATGCCGCTTGTCAATGGTCTGCTGGCGACGCGCGGGGGCGTGATCTTCACCGGCGCGATGGATGCCTACTTGCGTGCGTATGACGCAAAGACCGGCGCCGAACTCTGGCAGGGGCGACTGCCAGTGCCGGGCGTCGCCAATCCCATGACTTACGTCATCGGCGGAGAGCAGTATGTGGTCATCGCCGCCGGCGGTCATTCGGAAGTAGGCACCTCGATCGGCGACAGCGTCGTGGCGTTTCGTCTTGCGCACGACGGAGAGGCGCCATCGCTGCGCTCGCTTTATATCGATCGTCCCGGCGGCCGGCTTCGCGCCGGCGCGATCGCGTTTGGCGCTTTGCTCGTCCTGTTTCTTGCTTTTGTTCTAGCCTGGCGTGTTCGGCGCGAGGCGCGGGTGTGACTTAAACCCAGCGCTTGTCAGCGGTGAAGTCCACTGTCAGCCAGTAGCCGGGGCTGAGCCCGCCCATGGCCAGGGCAATCTCCGCGCGGATGGCGTCGAGTTCGGCGAAGGTCTTGCTGATCTCGCCAGACGGTGCCACCAGTCCTATCTCGATGAATTGCTGGCGGCCGGAGCGCATCACATGCGAGCTGCAGTCGCTGAAGCCGTGCTTGTACGCGATCGATTGCGCGAGCTCGCGAACCTCCTCGTCGAGATCGCTCGGTGCGACCTGCAGGATGTCACGGCCGGCATTCCAGATCGTCGAAAGCGGAAACGGCAGCAGGCAGATCGCAACCACCAGCAGGATCAGCGGATCGACCAGCGGTGCATAGGCCGCTGCCGGAGTCTTCGCCATCACCGCTCCGAGCAAGAAGCTGATGCAGACCGCCAGACTGAGGACGCCGCCCATCAGCCAGGCACGGGCATCGATGTCGAGCAGTTGCGAGCCGTGTTCGCCGGCCGAGCGGCGGATATAGATGCTCATGCCGAAGCTGATGGCACCCGCCACCGCAGCGAAGATAGCGCCGGGGCCGAATTCGATGGCGCGACCGCCGGTGATCAGCCCGTTAAGGCCGTCGATGAAGGCATAGGCGCAGGCGAAGCTGAGCACCGTGCCGTTGATCAGCGCGAGGATCGGTTCAAGGTGCCAGTAGCCATACTGGAAGCGGTCGTCTTCGCCTCTGCTGATCAGTCTTGCGGTCAGCAATGCAACGCCGGTCATGGCTGCGTCGATCAACGTGTAAAAACCGTCGAAGGCGATGGCGCGCGAACTGATGGCGAGCCCGAAAGCGATGCTGGCAAATGAAATGAGAAGCGTGACGTAAATTGAAATCTTCAGGAGCCGCTGCTCCTGTTTGGTATCGGTCAACATTGGGAACTTAGGCGGGGTGTCCGCTGCATCCTTTTACCGTTGGGGATAGGTTACCCTATCACAGATGGCGTTCAGCCGCTTTGACCGCTACCGCAAGATAAATAAAAAACCGGCTGCGATGCAGCCGGTTTGTCATATTTCCGAGATGTTCAGGACGGCGCGGGCGACGGTATGAATCACCCTGGCGGTGTCTGGGTTTACGAACAGAGCGCCTTGCCGCAGCGGGCCTGGTTGATCTTCTCCTTCAGCGCGTCTGCGCCGACGGCACCGATGATCACCTGCTTGCCGATGACGTAGCTCGGCGTGCCGTTCATGCCCATGGATTCCGCGAGCTTGAAGTTCTCTTCGATGGTCGCGCGCACTTCCGGGCTGGCCATGTCCTTTTCCAGTCTGGCGACGTCGAGACCTGCTTCCTTGGCCGCTGCCAAGGCGCGGGCCTTGTCGGCCTGGCCGCGGCCGCTCAACAGCTTCTGGTGGAAGTCGAGATACTTCTTGCCGGTCGGGTCCTGCATGCGCACGGCGACAGCAACCTGGGCGGCTTCAACCGAGCCGGGCCCGAGCACCGGGAATTCCTTCAGCACGACCTTGAGCTTCGGATCATTCTTCATGATGCCGACCATGTCGTCCATGGCGCGCTTGCAGTAGCCGCAATTGTAATCGAAGAACTCGACGAAGGTGACGTCGCCATCCTTGTTGCCGACGACGACGCCGCGTGGCGAGTTGAAGATGGTGTTTGCATTCGCGGCGATCGCAGCCTGATGCTTCTCGGCTTCAGCCTGGGCCTGACGCTTGGTCAGCTCGGCCGAGACCTCTTCGAGAATTTCCGGATGGGTGATCAGGTAGTCCTTGATGATCTTCTGGATCTCGCCGCGCTGGGCGTCATTGAACGTCTGCGCCGATGCAGGCGCGCCGCACAGGGCGAGGGCCACAGCGGCAGAGGCGAGAAGGCGGAACGAAGGCATGGGCAAATTATCCTTTGGAAAAGGCCGAGTCAGAAAGCCACGTGTCATTCGGGAAGCTGCTTAGCATTTTGAGGGCGAAATACGCGTTATTTGTGAAGGCGGTCACGCGCAATTCATCATGGCGCCGCAGGTCTCAGAAGCCGGAATGGTGGTGATCCGGCCCGGTCATTGCAGTGAGGGCATGCGGTGCCGGCAAGGGAGCGCTTCCGATCTCGTCATCGAAGATCGGTGCCAGCGGTGGTGCGGGCTCATAGAGCACGACCCGGTTCTTGCCGCTGTGTTTGGCCTGATACAGGGCGTGATCGGCAGCCGCCATTAATCGTTCGGGGGAAGCGATGAGGTCGGGGGACCACTGCGCGACGCCGATGGAGGCGGATAGGGTTCTCACTGTGTGTCCGGCATTGCCAATTTGTCGCGGGCAGGCTGCCAGCACGCGCCGCGCGATCTCGCCGGCCTGCTGCAGGTCGGTGTCGGGCAGCACGATGCAGAACTCGTCGCCGCCGCATCGGGCCAGCGTATCGCCGGGGCGCAACTGATCTTGCGCCGCTTGGGCGAATTGCTTCAGGCAGTCATCGCCGGCGCTGTGACCGAAGCCATCATTGACCGCCTTGAAGCCGTCGAGGTCGATCGCCAGCAGTGCGTATGGGCGTGCGGTCCGCCGCGCCATCGCACATTCCTCGTCCATCCGCTGCAACAGGCGGCGGCGATTGCCAGCGCCGGTCAGATCGTCGATCAGCGCCAGTTCGGCTGCGTCGCCACGCAGGCGGTCGATCGCCATCATCAGCAGTCCGTAATTCCATGTCATGGCGAGGAATGCCGCCACCAGCATGAAGCCGGCCTGTACCGCATCGACCGTCACCATGGTCGTCTCGCTGCCGCCCAGATGAAGCAGCGCGGCAATCGCGCGGCAGGCAAAAGCAACAAGCAAGAGAATCGAGAGGTAGCCGGCCATCCGTGCGCCGTGATTGCTGCGCCGATGATCACGCGACAGTAGCAGCGGTAGCGTCAGCGCCACGGGAACGCCCTGGCTCAGCGAGTAGACGACAACGCGCATCGCATAATCGTCGATGACCAGTCTGAAGAACAGGAATCCGGCTAGGCTCGCGGAAATTACCAGGGCGGTGGCGATCCAGGATGTAGGCCTGTCGTAAAAGCGACGGATACCGACCTCTGACAGACAGTAAGCGAGAACTGTCATCTGCGCGGCGAACAGCAGGCCGACGGGATTGGGAAACAGCAGGCCGAGAGCAGGGCCGATCGACGCGCTCAGTGAAGCGGCGCTCCAGTAGCGGGCTGGGACGAAGTTCGGATAGCAGCGTGCGACATAGGCCCAGACGAGACCTGATGACAGGAAGTTGGCGAGCGTGAACCAGAAGATGGTCGTCGTGCTCATTGCCGCCGGTCCCACGTGCGTGTGACGCCGCTGTGTGCGGTTTCGTGCTCCGATGGCTGCATTGGTCTCCCCGCCGGACGCGATGAGCGCATCCATTTTCACTAAATGCAGCGAGTTCCGTTAACGGAACCTGACCGCTGCCGGCGAGAAGCTTGGGGTGGTTGTAAAAGGATGAAGATCATATCGGCGTGGACGGCAGGGCTCGGTGAGGCCACGCATCGGTCTGCTGGCGGGCAACCTTTGCCATCGGGCCGTGTCAGCCCTCCCTCGGACGATTTGATATACCCTCCCGTCGGCTGTGCCGGTGGGAGGGACCATGAACGCCAGGCTTGAACGGAAACTAAGGGTCCTCACGACGATTATGGCCGCTGGCGCCGCGGCCGGCGTGGCGTTCAGTGCCACCCACGATCTGCCCATTCTGCCCGGACTCGTCATCGGATTGGTGATCAGCACGGTTCTGGGCGGCTTCGAAATCATGGTGGCCGATGGTCCAATCCGGATCTGGCTGAGCGGTCGCTCGTTCACCGCCAACCTCCTGATCAAGAGCGCGTTCTACGCCGTCGTGATTTTGGCCGTGCAATGGTTTCGGCTTGCGGATGTGCTGATCGGGCGGACGCTCGAGATCGCGGAGGATACGTTCTGGTCCAGCCTGGTCTATTCGATCGTCGTCTCCATCGTCGTCAATCTGGCTTTGGCAATCACCAATCTCGTCGGCGGACGCGCGTTGTTGAACTTCTTCACCGGGCGCTATCACACGCCGGTCGAGGAAGAGCGTTTCGTCCTGTTCGTGGATATTGCGGGCTCGACCAGCCTGGCCGAGCAACTTGGTGGCGTCGGTATCCACCGTTTCCTCGATCGGACCTTTCGCCTGCTATCGCTTCCGGTTGTCGACTATCGCGGCGAGGTACTTGCCTATGTCGGCGACGAGATGATCGTGACCTGGACGAAGCGGGACGGTGCGGTCGATTGCCGTCCGTTGCGCTGCTTCATCGCCATGCGCGACGAATTGGCACGCAAAGCGGGGCAGTTCGAACGTGAGTTTGGCGCAGCGCCCCGCATTCGCGGTAGCCTGCATTTCGGGCCGGTGATCATCGGCGAAATCGGCGACGTCAAACGTGCGATTGTCTTCAATGGCGACGTCATGAACACCGCCTCGCGGCTGGAAGAGCTCAGTCGTGGTGTAGAGGGCGGTTTTGTCGCATCTAAGGCGGCGATGGATTGCTTTGCCTCGGCACCGCCATTCACGGTCAGTGCACTCGGTCATCTTCCCATTCGTGGACGTGTGGATGGAATTGTCGCATTCGGTTTGCAGCCGCCGCGCGAAACATAATGAAATAAACGCGCAAACAAATGGCAAATCAACCGTGCAAGAGTTTCCGGAGATGGAAACCCGCATGGCTCAGTTTTCAAGATTCACTTTGATCGTTGCAGAGCTCGCGTGATGCCTCGCGCGACGCTTCCCATTATTTGCACGGCGCTGCTGCTGTCGGCCTGTGCGTCGCTGCCGCGCGCGCCGCTGATCGCAAGCGCGCGCGCGACGATCCCGCAGATTCCGTTGGCCAGGATATCGCCCGACGAAGGCTATCGCATCTTCGCGGGATCGCGGCGCGGTGCCGCACCGCTCACCATCCTTGCTCTGTCCGGCGGCGGCGCTGACGGCTCCTATGGCGCAGGATTCCTTCAAGGCTGGTCCGACTCCGGGCTGCGCCCCGAGTTCGATATCGTCACCGGCTCCAGCGTCGGCGCCCTGATTGCACCATTCGCGTTTTTGGGCCCGGGCTATGACGGCCGCCTCGAAGCGATCTTCACCAGCGGCGCGACTGAAAATCTGATGCGTATCGCGGGGATCAACGCCGTTGTTGGATCGGGCGTCTTCAAGGCGGGGCCGATGAAAGACCTCATCTCAAAATATGCCGATGATCGGATCATCGATGCGGTCGGCGCACGGTATCGCAAGGGCAAGATGCTCATCGTGGCCACCACGAACCTCGACACCCAAGGGACGACGCTCTGGAATATGGGGGAGATCGCAAGCAGCGATAGTCCTGGCCGCTATGAGTTGTTCCGGAATGTTCTCGCTGCGTCAGCCGCTATCCCCGGGATTTTCCCGCCGGCCTTGATCGCCGTCGAGTCCGGCGGAAACATGTATTCCGAGATGCATGTCGATGGCGGCGTGACATCGAATATTCTGGCTGTGCCGGAAGGCGTGTTGACGGCCCATGCCGGATCGCTGGTTACGAAGTCTCGGGTCTTCGTGATCGTTAACGGCAAGCTGTCGCCCGACGCCTCCTATACATCGGATCTGACGCTTCCGATCGTGGCGCGCTCGTTTCAGACCTCAGTGAAGGCCAATACGCGCAATGCGATGATCGCGACATACGATTTCTGCAAACGCAACAACTGGGATTTCAAAGCAACGGCCATCGACGCGGGCAAGCTCACCACGAGCGATCCAACCAATTTCGATACTGATTATATGAAAGAGCTCTATGCCTACGGTCGCGCCAAGGGCCATTCGGCGAGTGGATTTCAATCCAACCTGGAAGGGTTGAGGGGGCAGGGTAGCTAGATGTGTCGCATCGCTCCAACAGCGTCCTTGGAACGCGCCCGAATACGGATATCCGTTCGGCGCCTCTGGTCTCGCACAAAAGACGTCGCATTCCTGAGCGTGGAGGTTGCGTATTATCCGTTGCTCGTCTTCGGGATCGCGATGATCCTGTGGTCCGGCTGAACAGGTGTTGCTTGCGAAGGATCATTCTTCAGTGATCGTCTGCAGCGGCACCGTGTGGTCGCATGGCGAGCGCGTCGTTCAGGCTGCGACCGATGATACGTTCGCGATATCGATCTCAATGGAAAGCGTCTGCCTTAACCCGTGAGGTTGCCGGTTCTCGATCTCGAGCGTGCCTCCCTGTCGTTCGACAATTTCCTTGGCGATGGCCAGGCCGAGCCCGGCGCCGGGAATTGGCTGGCGGCGAGCCGGGTCGACGCGAAAGAACGGCTCGAATGCGCTGTCCAGAAACCGTTCAGGAATGCCGGGGCCGTTGTCATCGATCAGGACGACAGCGCGGCGATCGTGAACGCACAGGCTCACCATGGCGCCGCCGCCATGGGTCGCAGCATTGATGATGAGATTGCGCAGCGCGCGTTTGAGCGCGAGCGGCGATATCTTTACGTTACCCTGATCGAGCGCGGCAATCGTTACTGGCATCTTGATCAGGATCAACTCGGCGCAAACGTCTCCGACGAGATCGTTGAGTCTGACGAGTTCGGTGCCCTTTCCGACGGTCTCCTCCCGAACGAGTTGGATGGCGCTGTCAGCAATCCGGTCCATCTCATCGAGGTCATGAAGCCATTCTGCTCGCTCCTGATCGTTGAGGAATTCGGCGCGCAGGCGCATGCGCGTCATCGGCGTGCGCAGATCATGCCCGGCGGCGGCTACTAGTCTGATCTTGCTGTCCATGGCCTTTTTCAAGCTCGTGCCCATCATGTTCAATGCCCGGGCGGTCGCCTTGATTTCGGCGGACCCTTCTTCCTTCACTATAGGCAGCACGCCATCCTTGCCGACGGACATCGCCATGGTCTGCAGAAACTTGAGTTGCTTCGTCGTTTGATGAGCGACCGCCAGCGCCACGCCGATCACGCCTGCAGTGATCAGGGCCATCCAGCCGGCGAGGCCGTACCAGACCGTAGGAGGCGGCGTGTGGTCGGGTACCGGCCAGCTCAGCCAGCCCGGTCCCATCTTGATGGAGACCCATCGGCGGCCGTCTGGCGTCTCCTTGACGAACGCGTCGAAGAAGCTGCGCGTCTTGCGAAATGCGTCCTTCAGACGTGCTGTCGGCTCCTCGAGTGTCTTTCCTTCAATCGGAGCTGGTTGAAGATGAAAAATCGCGTTGTTACCCTGGAAGGTGATGCTGCTCGAAAATGCCGAAACGCGATCGGAAAGCCCATCGCGGAAATTCTGGTCGACGAGGTCGATGACCAGCTTTGACATCACGGCGCTGGCCAGAATGACCACGCAAAGGACCGAGCAGACCAGCATCAGGGAAACGCGAAAGCGGATCGAGTTCATGTTTCTGCACCGATCGTTTCAACGCGTGCCGAGAAAATGTAACCGCCGTTGCGCACGGTTTTGATCAACTGGAAATCATCATTGTCGCCAAGCTTCTTGCGCAACCGGCTCATCAACACGTCGATCGAGCGATCGAACACGTCGTCGGAGCTGCGATTGGTCAGTTCGATCAGTTGATCCCGGGAGAGCAGGCGGCCCGGACGTCTGACCAGCACGAGCAACAGTTCGAATTCGGCTGTCGTGAGATCGAACGGCTGCCCGTTTTCGTCCAGCAACTGCCGCGCGCCGGGATGCAGCTTGAACCTGCCGAAGCGATGTTCGAGTATCTGGGAGAGCTGGATATCCTGCGTCACCTTGCGGCGGAGCACTGCGCGGATGCGGGCGAGCAGCTCGCGCGGATTGAACGGCTTGCCGAGATAGTCGTCCGCGCCGATTTCGAGGCCGATGATCCGGTCGACATCCTCCTTCAGCGCCGTCAACAGGATGACGGGTATCTCGGAGCCCTCCCGCCGAAGATCGCGGCAGATATCAAGCCCTGACCCATCGGGCAGCAGCACGTCGAGAACGATCAGGCTGACTTCGTTGGTCTGCAACGCTTCCTTCATCGTGCGCTGGTCGGACGCGATGGAGACGCGGTAGCCTTGTTCGGTCAGGTAGCGTCCAAGCAGTTTTCGTATTTCGAGATCGTCGTCGACGATGAGGATGTGGGACATGTTCTGCATCGGGCGGTATTCGGCTCCATGCGATTGTTGGGTCAACGCGCCAGTCGGTGTCGTAGCACAGCTCTCTGGTGTGGGGAGACGGCAATCGATGTCCTGCGCTCGGGTCATTCCGTCACCGGCTTCGCGTCGTCGTTCCACTCGGGCGGTGCGCCCAGTTTTCCGCCGATAAAGGCGGAAACGCCGGTGCGCCCGAAAGCATCACAGGCGGCGTATTTGGGCTTGCCCCCAAGGGCCGAATTCACGCGCTGTAGACTGGGCGCGGACAGCTTCTTGTCGAACGGATTTTCACCGGTAATGAGGAGCTTGCTGAAATCTGCGCCGAACTCGCCCGCCAGATCGTAGGCATCGCCGGATGCCGCAACGCGCGGCGTGCTCGTCAACATGTCGGCATCGCGGGCCCAGACAAATGCTGCTCTCTGCCGACCCTGTGCGTCGCGGGCCTCTGCCTCGACCGCGAGCCCACCCATGCCATAGGGAATCCGGGGCACCACGATGGGAAAGCCGGCGCTGATGAACATCGGCGCGGCCGAAGCCACTTTGGCGGCGCCGGCAACATTCGGATCGGTGACGGTGACGTGCGTGACGGTGACATGCACCGTCAGGTCGGCGGGTTGCCCCGACGGCACGACATTGAAGCGATCGCTTAGTCCGATACAGACGGACCGGTCGACTGCATTGGCGATGACACGACGCTGCTTGTCCGTCAGGGCGGCGCGTGTTGCGGCCGTGGAGAAGGACGTCGGGATGATGCTGACGCTCCGGGCCGCCAGCAGGTCGGCCTTGTCCACGCGCATTTTGGATTTGGTAGTGATGCCGTCGGCCGGCGCGAGGTCGTTATACGAGGCGAGAGACCCTGATGTCTCCAGCTGCGCCGTGGCGCATCCAGCGACAGTTGCTGTCAGAGCGTGCAGGCATATCAGTTTCAACACGTGGTTGATGGCGTTCGCGCGCATAGAGATGTCCCCAAAAGTCAGGAACACTGCGTAATCAGACAAATTGTCAGCCACATTGCGAAAGATTACGGATCAGCCGCCATTTGTTTCAGAACATTGCAGAGGGAGGCGCGCTAGTTCTTGCCCGGCATTTTCGCGGCGATGATGTCATCGGCCTTCACCCAGCCGGGCGTGCCCACCGCGAAGCGTGCCTTCGCACGTGACGCCAGATCGCGGGCAGTCTTGTTGTCGCCGCGCAGGAAGGCCGCCTGGGCCGAGGCCAGGTCGGCCTCTGCAAGTTCGCCCTTGCGGCCATAGGCCATGGCGAGCTGCATGTAGCCGACCGGCGCTTCACTCTCACGCGCCACCGCAGTGCGCAAGATGCGGATCGCCTCGTCGGTATAGGCCTTGTTGTCGGAGGCGACGAGCGCCTGGCCGAGCATCATCTCGATCAGTGGCGCGTTGTTGGAGAGCTGCACCGCACGGCGCAGCGGCGCAATCGCCTCATTGGGCTTGCCGCCTTCGAGCAGCGCCTGGCCGCGTAACTCGTAGAAATATGGATTGTTAGGCTGCGCCTTGATCAGCGCATCGATCTGCTCGACAGCCACGCGCAGATCGCCATGGCGATAGGTGGCGATGGCACGGGCATATTGCGCGGGCAGGCTGGTGTCGGATGGCGGATAGCGCCGCAGCACCGTGTCGCGCTGCTCCATGAAACCGGCGGTCTTGGCGCGCATCAACTCGTGGCGCAGCATCAGCGCCGGATCGTCCTTCTTGTCCCAATAGGGACTCGACTTCGCAAGCTCCTCGAGGGCGGCAACGCGCTCCCGGGGCATCGGATGCGACATCATATACGGGTCGCTTCCGCGTGCTGCGAACAGGCTGTCGGTGCCGAAGCGTTGGAACGTCTCGTACATGCCCTTGGACGACTGGCCGGTCTGGTTCAGGAATTTGACGCCGGCGCGATCGGCGTTTTCTTCCTGCTGTCGCTGATAGGACAGCATCGTATTCATCATCATCGCTTGCGGCGCGGCGACCGCTGCGGCGCCGATATTGCCGGCAGCACCATTGGAGTTGCCGCCGCGCGCTCCGGCCGCCATGGCGCCGACGCCGAGCAGCATCGCCACGATCATCTGGGTCTGCGCCTGCGCCATGCGCTCGCGCAGCTTTGACAGATGGCCGCCGGCGAGATGGCCGGTTTCGTGGGCGAGCACGCCGATCAGCTGGTTCGGCGTCTGTGACTGCATCAGCGCGCCGTGATTGACGAAGATGCGGCGACCGTCAGCGACAAAGGCATTGAAGCTGGCGTTGTTGATGATGACGACCTGGATGTTTTGCTTTTCGAGGCCTGCGGCGCGCAGGATCGGGCGCGTATAGTCACGCAGCAGCTGTTCGATCTCGGCGTCGCGCAGCAGGCGCGGAGCGTCGCCTTGCTGCGCATGGGCGGCCATTGGCGTCAGCGTCAGCGCCGCCGCGGTCAGCAGCGTGGTCAGCTTCGAGAACAATCGAGATGCAGCCCTTTTAGGCTGCAGCTGCAGGTCTTTCATCATTGGCCGAGGTTCGAATTCGATATAAGCCCTAACAAGTCAAATATTGCGGCGGGAGCGCGGCGTTGCTCCCATGCCGTAACGTGCATAACGCCGCGCAGATAGCAGATTTCCATGCCAGATACGATCCTCAAAACCCGGGCACACAGCCTTCTTGCGGCGTCCGGACGCAGCGATGTTCCCCCGTTCATGGTGATGGATGTGATGGCCGCCGCGGCGCGGATCGAGGCCGCTGGCGGGCATGTGATTCACATGGAAGTCGGGCAGCCGGCAGCGCCCGCGCCCAAGGTGGCCATCGAGGCTGCACAGGCTGCATTGGCGCACGGGCGGATTGAATATACCGCTGCGCTTGGCACCCCGTCGCTGCGCGCGCGAATCTCCAGGCATTATCGCGACGTCTACGGTTGCACGGTCGATCCGGAGCAGATCGTGGTGACCACCGGCTCCTCCGGCGCGTTCATCCTGTCCTTTCTGGCCCTATTCGAGCCCGGCGACCGCGTCGCCGTCACCGTGCCCGGCTATCCGCCGTATCGGCATATTCTGACTGCGCTAGGCTGCGAGCCGGTGCTGATCGAAACCCATGCCGACAAGCGGCACGCTCTGACCGCCGAGGATCTGCTCGCCGCGCATCGCGAGAAGCCGCTGAAGGGCGTGCTGGTCGCGAGTCCGGCCAATCCTACGGGCACCATGATGTCGCGCGAAGCGCTCACCAGCCTGATCCACGCGGCAGATGATGCGGGCATTCGCTTCATCTCGGATGAGATTTATCACGGTCTCGATTATGCATTTCCCGCAGTGACCGCGGTGGAGCTGTCGCCGAACGCGCTGGTCATCAATTCCTTCTCGAAATATTTCTGCATGACCGGCTGGCGCGTCGGCTGGATGGTCGTGCCGAAACCGCTGGTGCGGTCCATGGAACGGCTGCAGCAGAACCTGTCGATCTCGGTGCCGACACTGTCGCAGATCGCGGCGGAAGCAGCCTTCGACGGTCATGCACAGATGGAAGACATTAAGCATGGCTATCAAGAGAACCGTCGCATCCTCACCGCAGGATTGCCGCAAGCCGGCCTCACGGACTTCCTGCCGGCCGATGGCGCCTTCTATCTCTATGCAGACGTGTCGAAATTCACCACTGACAGCTTCGATTTTGCCAAGCAGATGCTGGAACAGGCACATGTGGCCGCAACGCCCGGCAGCGACTTCGATCCGATCCATGGCAAGTCCTATATTCGCTTTTCGTATGCGAGCTCGACCGAGGACATGCATGAGGCGGTCGCGCGGATCAGCAAATGGCTCGGGCAGGGTGGTCCGAAGTGAGCGAGCCCATCTTGTCGGATGCATCCACCGCGAACGCGCGTCGTGTCCCCATCGCCGGAGTATGGTGGCCAAGCCGCAGGAGAGGTTTTGCCGTCCTGCGGCGCGCCGTGGTGCTGGCGGCGTTTGGAGTCGCGTTGTTGGCGGTTTCGGCGAAGATCAATCTGCCACTGCCATATGTGCCGATGACCCTGCAGACGCTGGTCGTTTTGATGATCGGCGCCGTCTATGGCTGGCGCCTCGGCACGTTGACGATCATCGCCTATCTCGCCGTCGGTGCATTGGGATTGCCGGTGTTCGCCGGGCCCGTTGGCGGTCTCAAACCGCTCACAGGGGCGACGGCCGGCTTCCTGTCGGGTTTCGTCGTTGCTGCGTTCGTCACGGGCTGGTTCAGCGAACGCGGATGGGATCGCTCGATGGTCCGCCTGTTCGTTGCCATGGCCATCGGCCACATCGTGATTATGGCCATGGGCTTTGTCTGGCTGGCTTACGGTATGAAGCTCGGCGCCGAGAAAGCCTGGTTGGTCGGCGTAATGCCGTTCCTGGCGGGGGCATTAGTGAAGAACACATTGGGCGCGATCCTAGTGCCCGTCCTGCGCGGAATGGTTGATCGCCGGTATCGCTGAACGCTCGGCGCGATATTTGTTCGTTAATCGCCCAAGTAATTCCGCGTGGCGGCTTGCAAGAGGCCGCCCATGTGACTAATGACCGCGGCAGTAAAAATGCTCAGGGAGTTGAAGCGGAATGTCTGCGGTAACGGCAACGGCGGGTCCGGGAGCGGCCGCTCCGGTCAAAAAGCCCTGGTACAAGGTTCTCTATATTCAGGTGCTGATCGCTATCGTGATCGGTGTGCTGGTCGGGTGGCTGGAGCCTCAGTTCGCCACCAATGAATGGATCAAGGCGCTCGGCGACGGCTTCATCAAGCTGATCAAGATGGTGATCGCGCCGATCATCTTCTGTACCGTGGTGTCTGGCATTGCCCATATCCAGGACGCCAAGAAGGTCGGCCGCGTCGGCATCAAGGCGCTGGTCTATTTCGAGATCGTCTCGACCTTCGCGCTGATCCTCGGCCTTGTGATGGGCAACCTGTTCCAGGTCGGCCATGGTCTGGTGACCAAGACCGAGGGCAGCGCGGGCGCAGTCGCCAATTACGTCAAGCAGGCTGAAGCGACGAAGTCGGTCGATTTCGTGCTCAACATCATTCCTGACAGTGTCGTTGGCGCCTTCGCCAAGGGCGACATCCTGCAGGTGCTGTTGTTCGCGATCCTGTTCGGTTTCGCGCTGATGGCGCTGGGCGAGCGTGGCCACAGGTTGCGCGACATGATTGATGAGACGTCGCATGCCGTGTTCGGCGTGATCGCCATTGTCATGAAGGCAGCCCCCCTCGGCGCATTCGGCGCGATGGCCTACACCATTGGCAAGTTCGGCCCGGCGGCGCTCACCAACCTGTTGAGCCTGATCGTGCTGTTCTACGCGACCGCAGCACTGTTCGTGGTGGTCGTGCTCGGCATCATTGCCCGCATCGTCGGCTTCAACATCTTCAAGTTCATCGTCTACATCAAGGATGAGCTTTTGATCGTGCTCGGCACTTCTTCGTCGGAAAGCGCGTTGCCGCAGCTGATGGAGAAGCTGCAGCGTCTGGGCTGTTCGAAGTCGGTTGTCGGCCTCGTGGTGCCGACCGGCTATTCGTTCAACCTCGACGGCACCAACATCTACATGACCCTGGCGACGCTCTTCATCGCCCAGGCGCTCGGTGTGGATCTGTCGTTCGGCCAGCAGGTGACTATCCTGATCGTGGCGATGCTGACCTCCAAGGGCGCTTCGGGCGTCACCGGCGCCGGCTTCATCACGCTGGCAGCCACGCTGTCGGTGGTTGATCCGCGTCTGGTGCCCGGCATGGCGATCGTGTTCTCGATCGACAAGTTCATGAGCGAGGTGCGCGCGCTTACCAACATCACGGGCAACGGCATTGCTACGGTGTTCGTGTCGTGGTGGGAAGGCGAGCTTGATCATGACACGATGCATGCCAATCTCAACAAGACCATCGATCCGTCGGATGTCGAAACGGCAATCACGACGGACTGATCCGCAGTAGATCGCAGCAATAAAAAAGCCGCCCGGTTTTGCCGGGCGGCTTTTCGTTGTTGCGTTGAGAGCGCTTAGTCGTTGCCGAGGACGCGTGACCACCAGCCGGCTTTACGGGGCTGGCTTTCGACCGCGGGGGCCGGTGCAGCGGCTGGAGCAGGTGCCGGCTCCGGGGCTGTAGCGACGGGCGCTGCCGCGGGCTGTGGCTCCGGAGATGTCGAACCGAAGTTGACCTTCTCGCGCACCGTCGAGCGACGACGTGCTGCAGCCTTGTCATCTTCCTGCGGTGCCGCGGCTTCCTGCACGGGGGGAGGTGCTGCGACAGGAGCAGGGGCAGCCGGCGCCGGCTCAGGCGCTGCCGGAGCGAACATCGGCACGGCGTTGTGACGGCTCTGTTCGGCCTCTGGCTGTGGTGCGGCATAGGACGTCACGGCGTCCGGAGCTGCGTGCTGGTGCGGCTGTGCGTCGTTACGCGTGTCCTGACCTTCGAGATCGGCCACGGCATCGCTGGCTTCCGAGGTCTGCGTCGGTCCGAGTTCATCGGAGATCGATCCGGCCAGACCTTCGTCGTTACCACCACGCCGGCGGCGTCCGCCGCGACGGCCACGGCGACGCGGGCGACGCTCGCCATCGGCCGGCTGATCGGCACGGGCCTCACGAGGCTGATCGTCGGCCTCGTCGTCTTCGCCTTCGCTGTCGTCGCCAACGGTTTCGACGTTACCTTCGACCGTGCCTTCAGCGGCGTTCTGGAGATCGCCGCCCTCGCGACCGGGAGCGCCGCCTTCGCGGGTTTCACCGGAGCGACCGCGACGGCGCCGACGGCGCTTGCGCTTGCGGCCATCGCTGTCTGCATCGCCGGTGGCGCTTTCACCCGAGGTCTCGTCGTCGCTGAGACCTTCGGTCTCCTCGGTTTCGATTTCGGCTTCCGTCTCGAACAGGTCTTCGTCGTCGAACGGTTCTTCTTCCAGCGGCGGCGGGAAGGCCGCAACCTGGGCCGCGAGAAGCGCCTTGGCGGCTTCCAGCGTATGCACCTGTTCGCCGCGGTCGATCACGAAGGACTGCTGACCGCTGACATTCGGATCGGCGATGACGGCGAGCGTCACCTTGAAGCTATTTTCGAGATCGCGCAGATGGCCACGCTTGTGGTTCAGCACATAGAGCGCGACATCGGTGCGGGTGCGCACGATCAGGTTATGCGTGGCGCCCTTCATCAAGATTTCCTCGAGGCCGCGCAGCAACTGCAGGGCCACCGACGACACCGAACGAACGTGACCGCTGCCGCCGCAATGCGGGCAGATATCCGTGGAGCTTTCCAGCACGCTGGCGCGGATGCGCTGGCGCGACATTTCGAGCAGACCGAAATGCGAGATGCGGCCGACCTGAATGCGCGCGCGATCCTGGCGCAGGCAGTCGCTCATCTTGCGTTCGACAGCGCGGTTATTGCGCTTCTCGTCCATGTCGATGAAGTCGATCACGATCAGACCGGCGAGATCGCGCAGGCGGAGCTGACGCGCGACTTCCTCGGCGGCTTCGAGATTGGTCTTCAGCGCTGTGTCTTCGATGTGGTGTTCGCGGGTCGAACGGCCCGAGTTCACGTCGATCGAAACCAAGGCTTCGGTCTGGTTGATGACGATATAGCCACCGGAGCGCAGCTGCACGGTCGGCGAGAACATCGCGTCCAACTGGCTCTCGACGCCCATGCGCGAGAATAGCGGCTGGCCGTCGCGATACTGTTTCACCGCGCGCACATTGCTCGGCATCAACATGTGCATGAAGTCGCGCGCTTCCTGATAGCCGGCTTCGCCCGCAACCTGGATTTCGTCGATTTCCTTGTTGTAGAGGTCGCGCAGCGAGCGCTTGATCAGCGAGCCTTCCTCATAGACGAGGGTCGGGGCCTGCGACTTCAGCGTCATGTCGCGGACGGTTTCCCACATCCGGATCAGGTATTCGAAGTCGCGCTTGATTTCCGGCTTGGTGCGCGAGGCACCGGCGGTGCGCAGGATGATCCCCATGCCTTCCGGCACGTCGAGGTCTGACACCACTTCCTTGAGACGCGAACGATCCTGTGCCGAGGTGATCTTGCGCGAGATGCCGCCGCCACGGGCAGTGTTCGGCATCAGCACGGCGTAGCGGCCGGCGAGCGACAGGTAGGTGGTCAGCGCAGCGCCCTTGTTGCCGCGCTCTTCCTTGACGACCTGCACCAGCATGACCTGGCGGCGCTTGATGACTTCCTGGATCTTGTACTGGCGACGCGGACGGAAGGCGCGCTCGGGGACTTCCTCAAGAACGTCGTCACCGCCGACGGATTCGACCTGATCCTCTTCGGCTTCTTCTTCGCCGTCGTCTTCGTCTTCCTCGTCGTCGTGTTCGTCGCTGTCAGCGGCAGCGGTGTGCTCACTCTCGGCACGCTCTTCGTGGTGAACGTCCTCGGCATGCGCCGCGTTCTCTTCGGCGTGAGCGGCCTGAATCTGTTCGTCATGCGCGTGATCATCATGCGCTTCGGCGGCGACTGGCGCCGGCGTCTCCGCAACGGCTTCAACCGGGGCAGGCGAGAAGCCTGCCGAAACAGGCTGTTCGGTCACAGGCTCGGATGCAACGACCTCGGGAGCCGTAGCTTCGGCAGCGACGCTCTCGGACGCGACCGGTGCGGCGGCATGATCGTGGTGATCATGGTCGTGCGCATGATCGCCTTCGGCGTGCTCATGCGCGTGGGTGTGCTCGTGACCGTCATGGTCATGATGGTCGTGATCGGCAGCGTGGTGCCCGTCATCATGGGCATGGCTATGGAGCTCGAAGGCCGGATCGCGCGGCTGTTCGGCCTGCGACGGATCGACCGCTGTCGTATCGACGACATCGCTTTGCACCCGCTCGCCACGGTCGCGGCGACGGGAGTTGCGATGACGCGAGCGCTTACGGTTGGAGCGGTTTTCGGTCTCTTCCTCAGCTTCGCGATGGGCCCGTTCATCCGCCTCGATCAGCGCCTGACGGTCGGCGACCGGGATCTGGTAGTAGTCCGGATGGATTTCGCTGAAAGCGAGAAAGCCGTGGCGGTTGCCACCGTATTCGATGAAGGCGGCCTGCAGCGACGGTTCGACGCGCGTGACCTTGGCGAGATAGATATTGCCGCGGAGCTGCTTGCGCTGCGCAGTCTCGAAATCAAACTCTTCGACGCGATTGCCGCGAACCACGACGACCCGGGTCTCTTCCGGGTGGGTCGCATCGATCAACATTTTGTTTGGCATTTGGAAGCTCATGGAGGCGGACGGCGTGCGTGGCGGCAAGCGCGTATCGCGCAGCCGGGTGACGCAACGGTCCACCTGATTCGGGGGTGAGGGGAAGGCCGAAACACAGCCCTGAACGCCGTGCCGATCGCGAGGTCAGTGCGGGGCGACGCGCGAGGCTTGGGCCTCGCATCGGCATAGTTCCCACCTGGGTCTCGGTCGGCATCACAGTCTGGCGCATCAAGCGTCGGCCCGTCTGAACATCTTGGCGGCAAAGGCGCCGCCTTTTGCTGACGTCCGGCGCGCCGCAGAACGCGGTCACCGGCTGTCGCATACTCCGCCCGTAAGGCCGGAATAATCGGTCATGAAGTGTCTAAAGCCGCCCCGGGAGCGAGAAAGGACCTGGGACCGGACACCGCCTGGGCTAAGACCGCCTCTCTGGGCAACCGCGCGCTGCGCTGGTTGTAGAGAGGAGGCCGGAAAACGCTGGATCCACCGATAGATGGTCGGGGGAACGAGCGTTGCACCGGGAGGCTGAACGCGACACAACCGGGAGTTAAACCGTCAGCTCTTCGTACATACGAGGAATGGGGGTCGCATGCAAGGGAAGCGTCACAAGGCTGCAACACTCAGGCTTATTCGATATGGCCGACTTAAGCTCCGGTTAACCCTGCAATCCTATTGGGTTAATGAGGGGCTGCTTCGGAGGCAGTGGATTCGTTGACGAGCCGCGCAAACCACATCGTCAGGCTGGCCACGGTGCTCTTCAGTGCCGGTTTTGGGCTGTTTTGGTGTCCGAACTCCGCCCAGGCCGCCGGCGAGACGCCACGCGCGGAAGTCGAGGGCGTTTTCCCGATCGCCTCCGACGTGCGGATCGCCGGTGACGAGAAACAGACCCGTTTCATTCTCGATCTCGACCGGAAGATCCCGCTGCGTGCCTTTGCGCTGGCTGACCCATATCGGGTGGTCATCGATCTTCCCCAGGTCAATTTCCATCTCGACCCCGGCGCCGGGACGGTCTCTCGCGGCCTGATCAAGGCGTTCCGCTACGGTCTGGTGATGCCTGGCGGGTCGCGCATGGTGTTTGACCTGACCGGACCGGCCAAGATCAAGAATTCCTACGCGCTCGATCCCGCCAACGGGCAGCCTGCGCGGATGGTGATCGAACTCGAATCGGTCGATCGCACCACATTCGTACAGGCGCTGGCGGTTGAGAATCGCCCGGATCTGCGACCGGCCGTCGGAACGACTGCTGCGGCGTCTCCGGTTGCCACCAAGGTGGTCGCCAGCGCCGTGCCCGATGCCGCGCCGGACGCCCGTCCAGTCATCGTGATCGATCCCGGTCATGGCGGCATCGATAACGGCACCCAGGCCGGCGGCGAGAGCGAGAAGGGGATCGTGCTGGGTTTCGGTCTGGCACTGCGTGATCGTCTGGAGAAGCTCGGCAAATACCGCATCGTCATGACCCGCGCCGACGATACGTTCATCCCCCTGGATGAACGGGTGAAGGTGGCGCGCAACCAGTCGGCTGCTTTGTTCGTCTCCATCCATGCCGACGCATTGCCGCGCGGCGAGGGCGATGCGCAGGGCGCCACTGTTTACACACTATCCGACAAGGCCTCCGACGCGGAGGCGGAGCGGCTGGCAGACTCGGAAAACAAGGCGGACGCCATCGCCGGCGTCAATCTGACGGAAGAGCCAACTGACGTTGCCGACATCCTGATCGACTTGGCGCAGCGCGAAACCCGGACCTTCTCGAACCGCTTTGCCCGGCTGGTGGTGGGCGAGATGAAGACCACGGCGCGGATGCACAAGCATCCCCTGAAATCGGCAGGTTTCCGCGTGCTCAAGGCCCCGGACGTCCCCTCAGTGCTGATCGAATTGGGTTACGTGTCCAACAAGGACGATCTCCAGCAGCTGATGTCCGAGAACTGGCGCTCCAAGACCGTCGGGGCGGTCGCCAAGGCGATCGACGGGTTCTTCTCCAAGCGGATGGTCTCTGCCGGCCCGGGAAACTGACGACCGGAACTGAAAATGACAAATCTTTCAGTACGAAAGCCCCGGCCTTCAGTATGAAAGCCCTAGTTTGGCCACAGCCGGCGCTCTATAAAAATTTCCGGGCGGCTGTCAGAATCGGTCAAGACTGACGGCCATTTTGGGTTGTCTCCTTGCTGATTTTTGCCGCGGGACTTTTTGCTGACTTCACGCCCATAGGGCTGCCGTATGCTATATTGCGGCACAGCGATTGAAACGGATCGTCGATAATGCGTCTGCTGGTGCGGTTTCTGGGTTTCTTGTTCGCTGCAGGAACCGTGGTGTTCTTGGTGGGCGTCGCCGCCGCAGCCGGGCTGATCTGGCATTATTCCAAGGACTTACCCGATTATTCGCAGCTTCAGGATTATGAGCCGCCGGTGATGACGCGCGTCCACGCGGCGGACGGTGCGTTGCTCGGCGAATACTCCAAGGAGCGCCGACTCTATCTGCCGATTCAGGCCGTGCCGAAGCTCGTGATCAACGCGTTCCTCGCGGCCGAAGACAAGAATTTCTACGAGCATGGTGGCCTCGATTATTCGGGCATGGCGCGCGCAATGGTGCTTTACGCGCAGAACCTTGGCTCCAACCGCAGGCCGCAGGGCGCGTCGACGATCACGCAGCAGGTTGCGAAGAACTTCCTTCTGACCAACGAGGTCTCCTTCACCCGCAAGATCAAGGAAGCCTTGCTGGCGATGCGCATCGAGCGCACCTATTCGAAGGACAAGATCCTCGAACTGTATCTCAACGAAATCTATCTCGGCCTCGGTGCCTATGGCATCGCCGCCGCCTCGCTGGTCTATTTCGACAAGTCGGTGAACGAACTGACCGTGTCGGAAGCGGCGTATCTCGCAGCTTTGCCGAAGGCGCCGTCGTCGCTGCATCCGATCAAGAACCGCGACCGTGCCATCGAGCGCCGCAACTATGTGGTTGATCGTCTGCTGGAGAACGGCTGGGTCAAGCAGGCCGATGCCGACAAGGCGCGCAAGGAGACGCTGAGCGTCACCGGCCGCAACAGTTCGGGTCACATCTTTGCCGGCGAGTATTTTGCCGAGGAAGTGCGCCGCGACATCCTGGAACGCTACGGCGAAAAGAAGCTCTATGAGGGCGGCCTCTCGGTCCGCACCACACTGGATCCCAAGCTGCAGGTCATGGCGCGCAAGACCATGACCAACGGCCTGATCAATTTCGACGAGGTGCGTGGCTGGCGCGGGGCGACCAACAAGATCGATATTTCCGGCGACTGGGGCGTGAAGCTCGCCGAGGTCAAAGCGCTGTCCGACATCGCGCCGTGGAAGCTCGCGGTCGTGCTGGATGTCAGCGATCAGTCGGCGCGGATCGGCTTTCAGCCGGGCCGTGAACTCGGCGGTGCCGTGCTCAAGGATCGCCAGACGGGCATCCTCACGCTGGATGGCGTGCGCTGGGCCAAGCCCGCGGCCGGACCGACGAAGGGCAAAACACCGACGGCCGTGTCGCAGGTTTTGGCCGCGGGCGACGTGATCTATGTCGATCCGCTTACAAACAAGGACGGCTCGGTCGTCGAAGGCCAGTTCCGGCTGCGGCAATATCCGGAAGTGTCCGGCGCCATGGTTGCGATGGATCCTTTGACCGGACGTGTGCTCGCCATGGTGGGCGGCTTCTCGTTCGACCAGAGCCAGTTCAACCGCGCCACGCAGGCCTATCGTCAGCCCGGCTCATCCTTCAAGCCGCTGGTCTATTCGGCAGCGATGGACAATGGCTACACGCCGTCCACCGTCGTGGTCGACGCGCCGATCGAGATCGATCAAGGGCAGGGCGCCGGGGTGTGGCGTCCGGAAAACTATTCGACCGGCAAGTATTACGGCCCGGTGACGCTGCGTAATGCATTGATGCGCTCGCTGAACACCGTGACAGTGCGACTGGCGCAGGACGTCGGCATGCCGCTGATCGGCGAATATGCCAAGCGATTCGGCGTCTATGATGAATTGCCGAACTATCTCTCCTATGCGCTCGGCGCCGGTGAAACGACCGTCATGCGGATGGTGACGGCCTACTCGATGTTCGCCAATGGCGGTCGCCGCGTGAAGTCGACGCTGATCGACCGTATTCAGGACCGCTACGGGCATACGATTTTCAAGCATGACCAGCGCGAATGCCGCGGCTGCGACGCGCCGGAGGGTTGGAAGAACCAGGCCGAGCCGCAGCTCGTCGATCGCCGCGAGCAGGTGCTCGACGCCATGACCGCCTACCAGATCACCTCGATGATGGAAGGCGTCGTGCAGGGCGGCACCGCGACCGTGCTCCGCGAAGTTGGCAAGCCGATCGCCGGCAAGACCGGCACGACCAATGACGAGAAGGATGCATGGTTCATCGGCTTCTCGCCTGACGTCGTCGTCGGTATCTATGTCGGTTACGACAAGCCCCGGAACCTCGGCAACAAGGCCACCGGCGGTGCGCTGGCTGCGCCGATTGCGAAGGACTTCATGAAGCTTGCGCTCGCCGACAAGCCGGCCGTGCCGTTCCGCGTGCCTGCCGGTATCAAGCTGATCCGCGTCGACGCCAAGTCGGGCATGCGCGCCGGACCGGGCGATGGCGGCCGCACCATCCTTGAGGCCTTCAAGCCGGGCACTGCGCCGCCGGACAACTACTCTGTGATCGGTGTCGCCGATGCGGACGGTCGTTCGCTCTCGGTGTCGCCGGAAACCGACCGCAGTTTCATGCGACCCGGAACGGGCGGCCTGTATTGAGGCTCATCTGACCCACAGCAGATCCTTGCGGATTGCGCTTTGCCGCGCACGCCGCTACATCCCGATCACCATTCGTATTGCGGCTGATGCCGCCAGATCAGAGTTTCCATGCGCGCTGAAATCGAACGCCTCGTAGAAGAGATCAAGCAGTCAGTCGGGCTGCTGAGGAGGCATCTTTGACGTCGATGCATCCACGGCACGACTTGCAGAGCTGAACGCTCTCGCCGAAGACCCCAATCTCTGGAACGACCCGCAAAAGGCCCAAAGGCTGATGCAGGAGCGCACCTCGCTAGAGGATTCGCTTCAGGGCATCGGCAAGGTCATGCGCGAACTCGACGATAATATCGAAATGATCGAGCTCGGCGAGGCCGAGGGCGATCAGGGCGTGGTGACCGAAGCCGAGAATGCGCTCAAGGCGCTGAAGAAAGAGGTCGCGCGCCGCGAGCTGGAAGCGCTGCTCTCTGGCGAGGCCGATCGCTTCGACACCTATCTCGAAGTCCATGCCGGCGCCGGCGGCACCGAGAGTCAGGACTGGGCCTCGATGCTGCTGCGCATGTATACGCGCTGGGCTGAAAAGCACGGTTTCAAGATCGAGTATCTCGAAGAGACGCAGGGTGAAGAAGCCGGCATCAAATCGGCGACCATCCAGATCTCCGGTCACAATGCCTATGGCTGGCTGAAGACCGAGGGCGGCGTGCATCGTCTGGTGCGTATCTCGCCTTACGACTCCAATGCCCGTCGTCACACCTCGTTCTCGAGCGTCGCGATCTTCCCGGTCGTGGACGACAGCATCAAGATCGACATCAACGAGTCCGATGTGCGCGTCGATACGATGCGTTCAGGCGGCGCCGGCGGTCAGCACGTCAACAAGACGGAATCCGCCGTACGTCTGACGCATATTCCGAGTGGCGTGGCCGTGGTCTGTCAGGCCGGCCGTTCGCAGCACAAGAACAAGGCCCAGGCCTGGGACATGCTGCGCGCGCGACTCTACGAAATCGAGTTGAAGAAGCGCGAAGAGAAGGCCGCTGCCGATCAGGCTGCCAAGACCGATATCGGCTGGGGGCACCAGATCCGTTCTTATGTGCTGCAGCCCTATCAGATGGTGAAGGACCTGCGCACCGGCGTGCAGACGTCGGACACCTCAGGCGTGCTCGACGGCGATCTTGATGAGTTCATGGCGGCGACACTGGCGCAGCGTGCCTTCGGCACATCGCCAGGCGCAATCGACGACGTGGACTGAGCCATGCCCCATGTTGCGTTCATCGGTTTGGGACGCATGGGGCACGGCATGGCCGGCTGCTATCTCGAAGCCGGCTTCAGCGTTGCCGTCTGGAATCGCAGGGCGAAAGCAGAAGATCTGATCGCACGTGGCGCACGCTGGGCAGCTTCACCGGCGGATGCAGCCGAAGGCGCCGATGCCATCGTCACGATGGTCGCCGATGACGAGGCTTCACAGACTGTGTGGCTCGGCATTGATGGTGCCGGGCGAACCGCGAAGGCGGGCGCGCTGGCGATCCAATGTTCGACAGTGTCGCACCAGCACGCGCTCGACCTTGCCAAGGCGCTGCAGGATCGTGGGCTGACCTACATCGATTGCCCTGTCACCGGTCTGCCGGATGCGGCTGCGTGCGGCAAACTCACGCTGCTGGTCGGTGCGGATACTGCGGACCTCGACAAGGCCCGGCCGTTCCTGGCGCCGATCGGATCGACGATCCGGCATTTCGGCCCCGTCGGATCGGGTACGGTTTACAAGCTGATCAACAACCTGATGGGCGCAATCCATATCGCTGGGCTCGCCGAAGGTCTGGCCATCGCAGAACATGCCGGGCTGGACATGAAGCTGGTGCTGGAGTCCATCGCGAGCGGCGTCGCGGCAAGCCCACAGGTGCTGCGACATGCGCCGCGGATGGTGGCCCGCGATTATTCAGGTGCATCCTTCACCGCTGCATTGCGCCATAAGGATGCGGCCTATGCTGTGAGATTGGCGGAGCAGCTTTTGCAGGCCAGGCCCCTGGTCGGCGCGGCGGCTGTTGAAGCCTATGAAAAGGCAAAGGCTTTCGCGCCCGACGATGACGAAGCCAAAATGATCGAGCTCATCTCGCAACCGAGAGACGGCTGAGCAAGCTAACCGCCCGCCAAAGTCTGCGGCGTCTTGAAACAGTCGCGTCGCTGCGTGGCCGCTTCCGTTCTTCCTTTCACCCGATATCATCCCCATGCCGGAACTCAATATCCGGCGCTGGCTTATCCTGACGCCGCATGTCGCGGTGTCACGAATTCAACGGGGTGTGGGGCATGAAGAAGATCATTCCAATTCTTGCTGTTGGCGTTGCATTGATGCTGGGCGGCTGCGGCCGCGATCCCGGACCAGCAGGTCCGAAGGGCGAAACCGGCGCGCAGGGGCCGGCCGGTCCGCAGGGTGCGCAAGGCGTTCAGGGCATTCCCGGCGCGCAGGGGCAGGCGGGTGCACAGGGACCTCAAGGTCCGCAGGGCACGCCCGGCGCCAAGGGTGACAAGGGCGATGCGGCACCAGTGAGCTTCCGCGCGGTGCAGGCAGATGGCGCGATTAGCTGCGAGGCGACGGAGATGCTGGTGTCCGTTGTCTGCCCGAGTGGCGGCGCACCGGATGGCACCAAGTGCACCACGACGCCAACCGTTGGTCTCTGCCTGAAGAAGTAATCGTATGGCAGATTGAAATCGGTTGCTAGCCAACAGGTCCCTCGCTCGCAGGTGAGCGAGGGTCTTCAAACTTGCGGACGCGTGCTAGGCCTTGCCGTCGCTGCGTCGTCCGTAACTCGGAGGCACCGAAATCACGAGGTAGTATTCACACCGGCGCGCAGTCCTGTTCTCGAACCAGTGCTCGACGTCGACTTCGAAATACAGCGAGTCCCCCTCATCCAGAACCGTCTCGGTATCCTTGGTTCTCACGGTGACGCGTCCGTGCGTGGCAAGGACGTGTTTGGATGTGCCCTGCGGGTAGGCCGGCAATTTGCCGGTCGAGGTTTTCGGGGGCAGGTGATGCAGGACGACTTCCACTGCCATGCCGGCCATGACGGGCGACAGCAGGAAGCGCTCGAAGCCCGTCTTTGAATCGCGAAAGATCTGGCGTTGATCCTTGCGCACCACAGCGAAGGCGCGGCGCGGCGCGTCGTCGTCGCCCATCAGCGTCGAGAACGATGTTTCCAGAGCCAGCGCGATACGTCGCGCGACCCCGATCGTCGGGCTCTTCTCGCCGCGCTCGACTTTCGACAGCATCGCCCGACTGACACCGGACTGCTTGGAGAACTGCTCCAGGGTCAGGTTGGCCTGTTCACGCAATATGCGAACCCGATCGCCGAATGCGCGACTGACGGGGTCTTCACGAACGACCTTCCGCGTCGCCGGTTTCGCCATATCGGGTGCTGCTCCAATGTCATTCGCGGATGTAATCCGCCGGTGATTCTATCTTAGGCGCCGTTGCCCGCCATGTCACATCCTGCTGCGGCAGATGACCGCGTGCGTCTTCTAAAGAATAAGTATCCGGGATGATCAGCTTGCCAAAATCTTCTATCGAAGATAGGTGTATCTTTAGAAGATGCCGGCGATCCGTTCGCCGGACAAGCAGACATATCAGGAGGAAGAATGCACCTTGTTACTTTCCTGCATGAGGGCCGGGCCACGGTCGGCATTGCAGATCAGGCGCTCACTCAGGTCTCGCCGCTGCCGCGCGACGTTGCCCCCGATATGATTGCGCTAATTGCCAATTTCGATAGCCTGAAGGGTACGCTTACCGCTTCAGCGGGCGCGCCCCTTCCTATCGCCAGCGTCGAGCTTCTTGCGCCAATCCCGCGCCCGGCACGCAACGTGTTTTGCGTTGGCAAGAACTACCATGAGCACGCGAAGGAATTCGCGGGTAGTGGTTTCGACTCCTCGGCAAAGGAAGTCGTGCCGGAAGCGCCAGTCATCTTCACGAAGCCGTCGAGCACGGTGATCGGTTCCGGTAAGTCGATTCCGAATTATCTCGATCCGACCGACAGCACCGACTACGAAGGCGAGCTGACGGTCGTCATCGGGCGTGGCGGCCGCGGCATCAAGAAGCAAGACGCGCTGGCGCATGTGTTCGGTTACACGATCATCAATGACGTCACGGCACGCACGCTGCAGCACAAGCATCGTCAGTGGTTCATCGGCAAGGGTATCGACGGTTTCTGCCCGATGGGTCCGGCGATCCTGACCGCTGACGAGATGCCCGACCCGACGAAAATGCGACTGACGACATCCGTCAACGGCGAAAAGCGCCAGGATGCGTCGGTGACCGATCTCATCTTCGACATTCCGACGCTGATCGAGACGCTCTCGGCAGGGATCACGCTGGAGCCGGGCGATCTGATCGCGACCGGAACGCCGGCTGGCGTCGGCCTCGGCTTCACGCCGCCGCGCTTCCTGAAGAAGGGCGACGTGGTTACGATCGAGGTCAGCGGCATCGGCAAACTAGAAAACCCGGTCGGCTGATTAAGCCTACACAGGTTGCGGTTTTGATGAAGAGGCGCGGGGCATCATCTGCCCCACGCTCAATTCTGCGAGCTTCAACAACTTAGAGCTTTGAAAGAGCTCCAGGGCGCGCAGGCGCTGTCTCCGAGATGGCGCGTCGTCCCCTGGATGCGACTGAAACCAATGCGTTGCTCAAAAACAAAACGGGAGACAAGTATGAAACGTCGTGACTTCATTGCCGGCCTCGGGGGCCTGTCGACGCTTGCTTTGACCGGTCAGGGTGTACGCGCGCAGGAGGCCTGGCCGAGCCGCAACATCACCATGGTCGTGCCATTTCCGGCCGGCGGGCAGGCCGACATCGCCGCGCGTCCGGTCGCGAGCTATATGCAGAAGGTCCTCGGCAAACCGGTTATCATCGACAATCGCAGTGGCGCCGGTGGTTCGCTCGGCAACGCGACCGTTGCCCGCGCCCAGCCTGACGGGCACACGCTGCTGATGACGCTGTCGTCGCTTGCGGTTCTGCCGGAGTCGGATCGCATCTATGACCGGCCGGTCGCCTATGAAGTCGATCAACTGCAGCCTGTCGCGCGCGTGCTCGCAGATCCGACCTTGTTCGCCGTGCCGGCGAGCGCGCCCTGGAAGTCGATTCAGGAATTCGTCGCTGACGCCAAGGCGCGTCCCGGGGCGATATCATACGGATCGTCGGGCCCGTTCGGTACGTTGCACGTCTCGATGGAGATGTTTGCGATCGCCGCTGGCATCAAGCTGCTCCACGTCCCTTATCGCGGCGCAACGCCTGCGATCAGCGATCTCCTGGGCGGCCAAATCCAGGCGCTGGCCTCGGCGCCGGGCACGCTCAAGCAGCATGTCGATGCCGGGACACTGCGTGTTCTCGCGAACTTCGGCGGTGAACGCCTCGCTGCCTTCCCGAATCTGCCGACGTTCAAGGAACTGGGCTATCCCGATGTCGAGTTCTACATCTGGGCCGGTCTGTTCGCGCCGAAGGGAATGCCAGCTCCTGTCGTGACCAAATTGCGTGAGACCATGAAGCAGGCGATGAGCGATCCGGAAGTCACGAAGACATTCGAGGCTGCCGGCAACATGCCCGCCTATCAGGACTCGGAAGAGTTCGCGGCGTTCGTGGCCAAGGACAGCGCGCGTCTGGTTGCCGTCGCAAGGAAGATCGGCAAGGTCTAACTGCGGCTGCGTGTCCACTCCGACAGCCAGGCCGTGAAGCGGCTGCTGTCGCGGGTGCCGCCATGCCAAGCGGCAGTCACCTGACCGTCGCTCGCAACCATCAGCACCACGTCGAGACCCGCCGAACGGCGCAGGGTCTCGACGGCCTGCTGCGGCGTCTGCGCGATCGGGCCAGCGACGTTGAATGAGGTATTCACCGACAACTCGACGCCGATATGGCGACCGAGTGCCTTGAGATAGGCATGAGTGAGAGGATCGTCCTCGGCGCGGACGATCTGGATACGTCCGGTGCCATCGGCATGGATAACGGCCGGAATTCTCTCCCGTGCATGCGGCTTCGATTGCGCCGTCAGCACCATGTAATTGTAGGCGTTGTAGTTCGCGTCAGACCCGCCCTCCAGCAAATCGAAATACTCGTGCGCCGCGTCAAGCGTCGCCATCGGCGCCAACGGGCGGATCGCCTCGCGATATTTCACGCGTTCATTGAGCCGTTCGCGCGTATCGGCGTCGCAGGGATTGGCGAGGATCGAGCGATGGCCGAGCGCACGTGGCCCGGTCTCCGCCGCGCCCTGATAAAGCGCGATGATGCCGCTCTGAGCGACCATGAAGGCCATCAGGTCGGCAATTGCATCGCAGCCCTCAGGCGTTGAGATATTGCCGATTGTCTGTGTCTTGATGTCGTCAGCCTGTAGTGCCGCGGTGATGTCGCTCTGTGTCGGCGCATCGCCGCAATAGAACGCGTGCGTCATCGCGGCGCCGCGTGGCGCGCCGATGAGATGCGCGAACATCCAGGCAGCGCCGATGGTCACGCCGGGGTCGCCGGGTGTCGGTGGAATCCACAAATGCAGTCGTTTCGCGCGACCTTGCGCCTTCTGGAACCATGTTTCGTCGAAATGCTGCAGCAGTCGCATGTTGCCGAGTGCGTTCAGTGCCACACCGCCGGTGAGCACCAGCCGATGCGCGCCGGTGGTGCGCAGTAGATGATCGACGACGTGCTTCATCGCATCTTCGAAGACGAGTTGCGTGGCCGCGGCCTTATCGAGGCGATCCTGCGTATCCGGTCGATGCTGAATATCTTCGACGCGCAGCACTGCGTCCGGATTCCAGAGCTGATCTGGTTTGAGCGGCTCGCCGAGAATCTTGATCAATGCGGACTTGTAAGGCGCCTCGAACGGGTCGCAGTACCAGTTGCCCATGGCGCGGTTGAGTTGGATCTCACCATTTGCACCGAAATGCAGCACCTCGCGCAAGCGTGCGTAATACGGATTGCTGGCGCGATCCATGTCGCCCCAGGCAGCCGCGCCCATATAGCGGCCCTCGCTGGAGAGCCAGGTCCAGCCGCCCTGTGTCGACGAGATGACGCTGTAGAACGCACCGAGGGAGTCGAACACGCTGTTATTGCAATACAGCCGCTGCATCTCCTCGTGCTCGGCGACATAGAGCGAGACCGAGCCCAGATCCCCTGTACCGTCAAGCACAGCGATCGCGACTGGTTCGTCATCGGGGAAGGGCGATGCAGCAAAGGAGAACCAGGCGTGGTTGTCGTGATGGGGCATCATCAGCAGCGGGACACGCGCGGGCAGGCCGAATTGCTTGCGGAGCAGCTTCGGGGTCCGCGTCATCTGCTCGAGGCGTCGTGCGTCGAAGCTGACGGAGTTCTTGGCGCGCAGCAGCTTCAATCCGTCGGGCAGTTCTTCGACGATGCTTCGCACCAGGGTGCCGAGCAGATCGGGATAGTCCCAGGTCGTCATCCATGCATCGATATCGGCGACGTCACGGCCCATCGCTTGCAGCGTGACGCGCATCGCATCGAGTGCTGCGCGCGGATATTGCGTGGTGTGCTTGTCGCCCGAGAAGCGTTCTTCTTCGTTGTTGACGATGAGGCGCGGCCCGTGAGCCTGCGTGACTTCGACCAGCGCCACGCCGGAATTGTGCGTGCCGGGCAGTCCGAGGCCGGCGAGCAGAATCGTTTCGCCGCGCGCCAGCTTGGCGCGGAGCTCCGAGATGCGACGGACCGTAAAGTGGGAGTCGTTGGCATGAAATCCTGCCAGCGTCATCGCCCAGGTCGCAAGCCGGCGGGTGGCGCGGAAACAGAACCGGCCGAGGCGGGGGAAACGGGGACCGATGCGTCGGGGGGATTTCAACGGGCTGCCTCTGATCGACGGAGACCCGCTTCAACCACAGTCGGAGCAGGGCAACAATGCCCTGCGTGCCGCACTTAGCCTGCGTTCAGGCGGACGCCGGCGCGGAGAAATTTCTGCGGGTCGACAGCTTCGCCATCGATGCGGGTTTCATAGTGCAGATGGGGGCCGGTGGAGCGGCCGGTCGATCCGACCAGGCCGATCACCTGGCCGATCTTGATGACATCGCCGACCTTGACGTTGATCGCGGACATATGGCCGTAGCGGGTCGACAGGCCGTTGCCATGGTCGATCTCGACCATGCGGCCGTAGCCGCCGGCATAGGCCGCGGAGACGACGCGGCCATTGGCGGTGGCGCGGATCGGGTCGCCGGTAGCACCGCGGAAATCGAGGCCCGTATGCATTGCGGGGCGGCCGAGGAACGGATCGCTGCGCACGCCGAAGCCCGAGGTGAATTCGACTTCGCCGACGACCGGCTTGCGATAGGGCACCAGAGCCATGGTCCGGTTGAGCTTGTCCATCTGCGCACGGGTCACGTGGATGCGGTAGAGCTGGCGTTCGAACGGATCCGCGCTCGATGACAGTTTGACCGGCACAAACGGGCCGCCCATGGGCGCGCGCGGTGTGGCGGATTCGAGTTTCGCCATATTGAGCCCGAGGTCCGAGATCGCGCCACGCATGCGACGAACCTTCGAGTCCATGGATTCTTCAGCCGCGGCGAGTGTCGCAATCTGGCGGCTCTCGACCTGATCGAGCGAGGCCTGCAGGCGACCAATCACATTGTCGACGCCGCCGAGTTTGGCGAACTGGTTAGGCTGGGCCGTGAGCGCAGGGGTGCGGGACTCAAGCCGCGCTTCGCGATCCGGCGGCGCCACGAAGGTCACCGTGTCGCTGATCGGCGACGGTTTGGGGATCGATGTTGTCGGCTCGATAGCGGCGCCACGGGCCGGCGGCTTGCCGATCGAACCCGTAACCGACAGATCGGGCATGGCGCCGAGCGCCGTGGCGCGCGATTCCAGCGTGGTCTGCCGGCGCATGACCTGATCGAGCTTCTGGTCGAACTGCTCCTGGTCCAGCATCTGCCGGCTGGTGGTGCGGTCGATCTTGGCGCGAAGTTCAGCGATGCGATCTTCGTAGGCATATTGCATGTCCGCCTGGCGCGCGATGAGCTTGGTCAGCACGTCGTCGCGAAAGGCAAAGTAAGTGGCTGTGGCCGCAGACCATGCTCCCAGCACGGTCACCGTGCCGACGACGATCCAGAACACCACAGGCCCGATGCGGACCTGCTTGCCGCCATGAGCAATCGTATAGTCGCTTTGATTGGCTTTCGGGGGCGGCGCCTTGACCGGCCCGACGCGGCGCGCCTGTGGCCGCCCATGGTCGTGTGCGTGGTGCTGAGGGTACTCGGCATATTGGGTAGGGCGGTTCGACATCAGCACTCCTGATGCCAGCCGGAGACTCGTCGGCTGGCTCAACGGAGGCGATTTGAGCCTTTCATGGTTAATTTTGAGCAAATGACATTGATCAAATCCGACGTGCCTCTTCGAGCACCGCGTCTGCGTGTCCGTCCACTTTGACGCCGCGCCAGATCTTCGCGACATTGCCTTTCGCATCGATCAAAACCGTGGTGCGAAGAACGCCTTCGAAGGTTTTGCCGTACATCGATTTCTCGCCCCAGGCGCCATAGGCTTTCAGCATCGATTGCGTCGCGTCCGACAGCAGCGGAACTCCCAGCGCGAACTTGTCACGGAACGACTCCTGAGCCTTTAGCGGGTCGGCCGAGACGCCAAGCACGGCGGCGTTGGCTGCCTGAAAGTCGGCGGACAGGCGGGTGAAGTCGATGGCTTCCTTGGTGCAGCCCGGCGTGCTGGCGCGGGGGTAGAAGAAGATCACCAGCTTCTGGCCAGCATAGTCCGACAGCGAGACCGTAGCGCCGCCGTCACGGGGCAACTGGAAGGCCGGAGCCTTGGCCCCCTCGGTTGCGACACTAGGCGCCGGTGCGATTTTCTCGCGAGTTGCTTTCGGTGCCGCCACGGAGGGCGGCGGAGGCTTCGCAGCTGCTTTGGGCGACGCCTTCGCGGTGATCGTCTTAGTCGCTGGAGCCTTTTTGGCGACAGGAGCCTTCGCGACTTTGGCGGCTGGCTTGGCTAGCGCCTTGGACACGGCTTTCGCCACAGGCTTGGCTTGCTTGGCGGCAGCCTTTTTGGCTGGGGACTTTGTCGCAGTCTTGGCTGGCTTCTTCGCCTTCGAGGGAGAAGCAGTCTTGGCCGTTTTCTTGGCGGCGGCCTTGGCGGGTTTCTTGCTGGCTTTCTTGGCCATGGATGTTCCTTTCTTCGCGTTCAGCGGTTCAATTGTGCGGCGCGCCCGACGAGGCGCTTGGTCGCAGTTTTCAGCTTCTGTCCGGCTTTCGCGCCCGATGCGTTTTCTGCCACTGTACAGATGGCTCGTTTCGAGGGATTCTTGCGCGATTTCTTGGACATACGCCTTCCTTTCGTCGCTTTCAGCGGCTCAGTGTGATGACATTGCAAAGCACCAGCGATCGGGTGGCGGCACGTTGCGGTGCAAATGCGCTGGCCCAAATATGCTGGTCTCGGAGTATGGTTACAAAGGATTCGACGCAACACACGTTCCGTGCGCCATAGGGGCGCCGCAACGACCGCACGACGAGTTATAATTCAAACCGAGGATTGGCAGCGATGCCGGCAGAAAAGCGCTCGTCGGTTGTCGATGCGCGAAGGGCCGGTGACGATCATTCTCATAGTCAGCGCCAGCACCGAGAGGCAATGGCCAGAAATAAGCCGCCACAAGCGTATCGATCGCGCGCCGATGACGAGTCCTTGCAATGGGATGATGCCGATTGGGATCATCAGCATGACGAGGCCGGGCATCACCGTGCACGCCGCTTGCTGTCCAAGAAAGATAGTGGCTGGCACCGTTTCGGCGATCGACTCGTTGCGGTTCGCGATTGGCTGTTCGGCGGTCGATGGGTCAAGCGGATCGCGGCTGTTCTCGGCATCCTTCTGATTATTTTTGGCGTTTGCTTTGGCGCCTTGTGGGTCCGGCTGGGCGCGGGCCCGATCAATTTCGACATGGCCACACCGTGGCTGGTCGAGGCGATCCAGGACAATATCGGGCAGGGTAATACGGTCGAAGTTGGCGGCACGCAGATCGAACGCGCCGGGCGGGTCCGGATGGCTGTGCGAATCCGCGACATCGTCGTCCGCGATCGTGATCACGCCGTCGTGGCCAGTGCTCCGAAAGCCGAAGTCCGGCTCTCCGCTGCTGCCATGATGATGGGCCGCTTGCGCGCCGAAAGCCTCAACCTGGTCGATGTTGTGCTGGCTGTGCGCATTACGCCGGATGGGCAGGTGACCGTGTCGACTGGCGAGAATGCTCGCCCGATCGCGACGGGTGTCGCATCGCCGCGCACTCCAGGGTCGTGGCTCGGTCCGGGCAGACAACCGGAACTGACCTTCCCGCGGCAGCCGCAGCCGCCAGTGGTCCAGATTCCGCAGCCCCCTGCTGACAAGCGCGAGGCCTCCACCGGCTTGCTTGCGGGTCTCGATTGGCTCGACAGCCTGACCCTGTCGGGCCTCGACGGACAGAACCTCAACGAGATCGGCCTGAAGAACGGCAAGCTGGTGGTTGATGACCAGCAGCGCGGCAATACGTGGGACTTCAACAATATCAGCCTGACCCTGCGCCGACCGAGCGGCGGCGGCGTCATGATGACAGTGGGTGAAGGCGGCAAGGCCCCATGGACACTCGGCGTCACGGTCGGCGCGCCAGCCAATGGCGTGCGTGCGGTCAGTCTGCGGGCCGACAAGGTCTCGACCCGGAATATCCTGCTCGCGCTGCGCATGAAGGATCTGACTTACAGCGCCGATCTGCCGCTGACCGGTGAGTTGAGGGGCGAAATCGGGCGCGACGGCCTCCCGACCTATTTCCGCGGCAAGCTCACAGCAGGCGCCGGCAACATCATCGATAACGACACGCCGGATTATCCGATGCCGATCGATCAGGCGGAGCTGAGCGTCGAGTGGGATGCCGGCCGCCGTGTGCTGCTGGCGCCATTCAAGTTCGTGTCCGGTGAGAACCGCGTCACTTCGCTTGCCCATGTCGAGCCCCCCAATGGCGCGACCGACTCGTGGCAGGCAGGGATCAGCGGCGGCACAATCGTATTGGGTGGAGGTCCGGGTGAAGCGCCGCTGATCTTCAACAGCATCGACATTGGCTTGCGTTTCGATTCCGACAACCGTCGGGTTTTGCTGACGCGGGCGAATATCAGCAACGGCGAGATCGGCGTCGCCGGCACAGGCAGTATTGACTACGCCGGCGAGCCGCGCATGACCCTCGGCTTTGCGGGAACGCCGATGTCCGCCTCGGCGCTCAAGCGCATGTGGCCGATCCTGATTGTGCCGGAAGTGCGCGAATGGGTTACCGAACGCATCGAGGGCGGACAGCTTCAGAGCATCGAGATCGGGGTCAATTCGCCAACCAAGAACCTGACACGGCGCGGGCCGCCAATCCCCGATGAGGGGCTGTCGGTGAAGATCCTCGCCAATGGCGTGGCGCTGCGTCCGGTGGATGGCATGCCGGTGATCCGCGACGGCGATCTGCGCGCGCGCGTCACGGGACGGACCGCGACCGTGACCATCGGTCAGGCAAACTCCGAGACCGCGGGCGGACGCAAGCTCAATCTCAGCGATATCGTGTTCGAAGTTCCGGATATGGCGCCGAAGCCATCGCCAGCTCGCGTGCGTTTCAAACTGGAGGGACCGGTGGCGGCAGTGGCCGATGTCCTCAACTCCAACCGTCTGAGCGAAGTCACCGGCAACATGCTCGACCCGGCGACCACCAAGGGCAATGTGACCGCGCAGGTCGCCATGGGCATGCCGATCCAGCACGAACTGACCAAGGCCGATACGACCTATAACATCACCGCGGATCTGACGGCATTTTCCGCCGACAAGCTGGTGATGAACCAGAAGCTCGAAGCCAATTCGCTGAAGGTCACAGCGAACAATCAGGGCTATCAGGTCAAGGGTGACGTCAAGATCAACGGGCAGGCGGCATCGCTCGACTATCGCAAGCCGACTGATGGCGATGCCGATGTGCGTCTCAACGCGACGCTCGACGATGCAAGCCGCGCGCGGCTCGGTGTGGACCTCGGACCGGCGGTGGTCGGCAATCTCCCGATCAAGGTTGTCGGCAAGATTGGCTCCGGGGACCGTGACAGCAAGCTCGGGGTCGACGCCGATCTGACGCCGTTGAAGCTCGACAACATCCTGCCGGGCTGGATGAAGCTGCCCGGCAAAAGCGCTCGTGCGGTCTTCAACGTCGTGAAGAAGGGCGACACAACCCGTCTGGAAGATATTGTCGTCGATGGCGGTGGGGCTTCGATCAAGGGCTCCGTCGAAGTCGATCAGAACGGTGACCTCGTCGGTGTGAACTTCCCGACCTATTCGCCGTCCGAGGGCGACAAGACGTCGTTGAAGGCAGACCGTGGTCCGGATGGCGTATTGAAAGTCACGATGCGTGGCGACGTGTTCGACGGCCGCGGCTTCCTGAAATCGGCGATTTCCGGCAAGGATGGGGATCCCAAGAGCAAAACCAAGTCGGTCGACTTCGATATTGATGTGAAGCTCGGCGCCGTTGCCGGTTACTACGGCGAGGCAGTTCGCAGTGTCGATGCCAAGATTTCGCGGCGCAACGGTACGATCCAGAAATTCTCCCTGAGCGGAAAGCTCGGACGTGACACGCCGCTGACAGGCGATATGCGCGGACGCTCCCAGGGTGCCGGTCGTGACGTCATCTATATTGAGACCAACGATGCCGGTGCCTTCCTGCGCGCGACCGACACCTATTCCAAGATGTCGGGAGGCCAGCTCGCACTTGCGATGGATCCGCCGTCGTCGGACGCCCGCGCCAAGGAAGGCCTGATCAACATCCGCGACTTCAACGTCAAGGGCGAGGCGCAACTGGCCAGCGTCGCCGGAGGCGGGCAGAACGCGGCGCAGAGCAGCGTCGCGTTCTCGCGGTTGCGTGCCGAGTTCACGCGGCAAAACGGCCAGCTCACCATTCGGGACGGCGTTGTCAAAGGTCCGACCGTCGGTGCGACCATCGAAGGCAGCATCGATTACCCGCTCAACCAAGTTCGGATGAGCGGCACCTTTGTGCCGATGTATGGGCTGAACAACATGTTCGGCCAGATTCCGATTGTCGGACTGTTTCTCGGTGGTGGCAGCAATGAAGGCCTGATCGGCGTCACTTACGAAGTCGTCGGTACGCCCGGTGCGCCGGTGCTGCGCGTCAATCCGATCTCGGCCATGGCACCGGGCGTGTTCCGCAAGATCTTCGAATTCGGCACCGGCAAGCAGAACAATTCGGTCGAATTCCCAAACCAGAACAACAACAGCAACTAACGACGTCTGTGGCTCAAGCGCAGCGCTCGCCGTATTGGGCGGGGCTTAGCTTGACGCGAGTTCGGATGCGAATCTCTGTATCAGCTTCTGGATGATGGCTGCCGTTTCGGGACGCCGTGTCAGGCAGCGCGACGTCGGACCGGCAACCACCAGCGACAACCGGCGATGTTGCACCGGCAAGGGCACGGCGACACCCGCGAGGTCGGCGATATATTCCGATGAACTTTGCTGATAACCGCGCTCGGCCGCCTCTCTGAGTTCGTCCTCGATCGCCTCTGCCGTTGTCGGTGTCGTGTGGGAGAAGGCTTCGAACTTGATCTTGCGATAGATCGCCTTGCGTTCCTCGGGCGAATGCTGCTCGAGAATGGCGCGGCCCACCGAACTTGCATGGACCGGAACGCGGTCGCCTATCTGCGCGAAGTAGCGCACCGAATGCGTGGACTCGACGACATCCAGGAAGATTGCTGACGTTCCGGCGAGGGCGGCGACGCCGGTCGTTTCGCCGGTCTGGTCGGCGATTTCGGTCACCAGCGCATGGGCCGCGTCCGGGAGCGGCTCGGCATCTGCGACAGCGCGGGCAAGCATTAACCAGCGGGGGCTGGGATAGTAGCCGTTGCGCGCACGGGGCTCATAGAGCCAGCCCTTGTCGGCGATGGTGCCGACGAGATTGAACGTACTGGAGCGCGGCCAGCCGAGGTCATCCGAAATTTCGGCCAGCGTCGCGGGGCGTTTGCGCCGGGCAAAATATTCCATCAGTTCCAGGACGTTGGCAGCTTGTCTGACCAGCATTGGAAATCTCATTCTTCCTTGTTGGCACGTCACGCGTCGCGACACGCTTGCGATTCTGCGCGTTCTGATTGGCCCTGTATCGCTGAAACGTCCTTGAAGCCATCCAGATCGGCGGCGGTGGCCTTGACTTACAATTCACGTATAGGTCTTATAAATTCATAAACAAGAATTATTCACGTGATTGCCGGGCTGGCGCCTTGCCAGGGGGAATCACGGAATTTGTCAGGGGAGGAATAGATGACCATTCGCAATACTGTTGCCGTGTCAGCCGTGGCGCTGTCGCTCGGATTGCTGTCCGCGCAGATGGCGTCGGCACAGACGCCAGTGAAGCTGGGCGTCCTCGCCGACATGTCCGGCATTTTCTCTGATATCGGCGGCATGGGTTCGTTCGACGCCACCAAGATGGCTATCGAGGATTTCAACAAGCTTCCGGGCGCCGACAAGTTCAAGGTCGAGGTGATCCAGGGCGATCCGCAGAACAAGCCGGACATCGCGCGCAACATCGCGCGCAAGTGGTACGAGACCGAAGGCGTCGACGTTCTCGTCGACATTCCGACCAGCGCCACCTCGCTGGCTGTCGCGCCGCTCACGGCGGAGCTCAACAAGGTCGCGCTGTTCACGGCATCAGGCACGTCGGACCTGACGGGCAAGGCCTGCACGCCGAACTCGGTGCATTGGACCTATGACACCTGGGCGCTGGCGCACGGGACGGCCGACGCCATGACCAAGGCCGGCGGCAAGAGCTGGTTCTTCCTTACTGTCGACTTCGCGCTGGGCGCTTCGCTAGAGCGTGATGCTACAGCCGTCATCAATGCCAATGGTGGCAAGGTGCTCGGCAGTATCAAGCACCCGACTGATTCGAACGATTTCGCGTCCTATCTGCTGCAGGCGCAGGCCTCCAAGGCCGAGGTCATCGCACTGGCGAATGCCGGCGGCGATACCATCAAGGCGATCAAACAGGCCTCGGAGTTCGGCATCGTGCAGGCAGGCCAGAAGCTCGCCGGCATGCTGATGTTCATTTCGGATATCCATTCGCTTGGTCTCAACACGGCGCAGGGCCTGCAGCTCACTGAGGGCTTTTATTGGGATCTGAATGAGCAGACTCGCACCTTTGGCGAGCGCTTCGCCAAGCGCAACAACGGCCGTTATCCCAGTATGAACCAGGCCGGCGCTTATTCGGCGTCGCTCACCTATCTGAAGGCGGTCGCCAAGGTAGGCTCGCCGAAGGATGGCGCGGCGGTCGTCAAGGCGATCCGCGAGATGGGCACGTTCGACGATCCGCTGTTCGGCAAGACCACGCTACGTGAGGACGGCCGCGTGCTGCACGACATGTATCTGCTGCAGGTCAAGAAGCCCGCTGAGTCGAAGATGCCGTACGATTATTACAATGTTCTGGCGACGATCCCGGCCGATACCGCATTCCGTCCGCTCAAGGACGGCGGCTGCCCGCTGATCAAGTAACGGCGCAACAACGAACGATGAGAACGCGTAGATGTCGGTGACCCCGCACTGCGCGTTTTTCATTGTCTGAACTGCAATTTTAAAACACCACAAGGACAACAGAATGCGTCTCGCCAATAAACTCGCCGCCGTCACCGCTGCTGCATCGGGCATGGGACGCGCCGGCGTCGAACTGTTCCTCAAGGAAGGCGCCAAGGTCGCCGCCATTGACGTAAATGCGGACGCGCTCGCGCAGCTCAAATCCGACATGAAGAAGCTGGGTTATGAGCTCACCACCATCCAGGCCGATCTGTCGAAAACCGAACAGATGAAGAGTTCAATCAACGACGCGGCTGCCGCGCTTGGCGGTATCGATATCCTCTGGGCTCATGCCGGCACGCCGGGTCCGGCCGGCGTCGAGAATCTCGACCTCACGGCCTATGAATTTGCGATGGCGCTCAACGTCACCTCGGCGACGCTGGCGGCCGGCGAAGTGATCAAGCACATGCGCAAGCGTGGCGGCGGCTCGGTGATCTTCACCTCGTCGGTGTCGGGCATTGTCGGCTCCATGATGAGCCCGATCTATTCGGCTGCTAAGTTCGCTGTGGTCGGCCTCACCAAGTCGCTGGCACAGGCATTCGCTTCCGATCAAGTCCGCGTCAACGTGATCTGCCCGGGTCTTGCGGATACGCCGATGAAGCTCGGTTTCACCGGCCGCTCGGGCGTCGCAGCGGAAGCTGCGGCCAACGAGGCCAAGCTTTTGGCGGCGGTGCCCATGGGCCGTCTCTGCAAGGCCGAGGATGTGGCGCATGCCGCGCTGTGGCTCGGTTCGGACGATGCCTCCTTTATCACGGGCGTTGCGCTGCCGGTGGACGGCGGCTTCACCGCGCGTTGATCGGCAGTCACTCCTAAAATAGCAAAGGGCGCAGTCATTGCTGACCGCGCCCTTCGTGCTTGAGGGATATCTGCGTCAGGCGGCGCGAACGCCGGCGAGGAAGGTTTTGACTTCGCCGGACAGTTGCTCGGCCTGTTTCGACAGGCCGGTTGCCGCACTCAGCACCATGCCCGCAGCGTTGCCGGTCTCGTGCGCTGCCGAGCTGACACCGCCGATATTGGTAGTGACGTTCTGGGTCGCCTGCGCCGTCTGCGTCACGTTGCGAGCAATTTCCGCAGTCGCCGTACCTTGCTCCTCGATAGCAGAGCCGATCGTGGTGGCGATGGCGCTGACTTCTTCGATCGTGGCGGTGATGCCCTGAATTGCGTCGACGGCTTCCTTGGTTGCGCTCTGGATCTGCGCGATGCGGGTGCTGATCTCCTTGGTGGCATCGGCAGTCTGGCCGGCCAGGCTCTTTACCTCGGTGGCGACCACAGCAAAGCCACGGCCGGCATCGCCGGCACGTGCAGCTTCGATGGTGGCGTTCAACGCGAGCAGATTGGTCTGGGCGGCGATGGTCTGGATCAGTTCGACAACATGTTCGATCTGCTGCGCGCCATCGGCCAGCGCGCGCACGATGGTGTCGGTGCGGCGTGCACTATCCACCGCGTGCGACGTGATCTTGGCGGACTGGGCCATCTGGCGGGCGATCTCGGTGATCGAGGACGACAGTTCTTCGGCGGCAGATGCGACTGTCTGAACGCGTGTGCTGGCTTCGGTCGCAGCCGAACTCACCATCGTGGCCTGCTGGTTGGTCCGGTCGGCCGTCCCCGTCATGGACTGTGCGGTGGCTTCGAGCTCGGTCGAACCCGACGCCATCAGTCCGACCAGCTGGCCGACGGATGCGTCGAAGCGATTGGCAAGGGCGATCAACGCCTCGCGCTTCTCGGCTTCGCTGAGGCTTTTCATTTTGGTCTGCTCGGCCTCGAGGGAGCGCGCCGTCAGCGATGTCTGGCGCAGCATCTCCAGCGTTTCCGCCATGCGGCCGATTTCGTCGCCGCGATCAGTCTCCTCAACCTTGGCGTCGAGCGCGCCATTGGCGATGTCATGCATGCGTGACTGCAACCGGCGCAGTGCGCCCAGAATGTCGCTGGAAATCAGCCAGGACAGCAGCGCCATAAGTGCGAGCACGCCGGCACCAATAGAGCCGAGCCGCATCAGCAGGGCGTTCATGTCGGCATCGAGGTCGTCCACATAGACGCCAATGCTAATGACGACGTTCCACGGCGCGAATTTACGGGCGAACACGACTTTCGGTCGGGGCTCATCCTGTCCAGGACGTGGATACAGATAGGTCGCGGTCGCACCTTCAGGCTTGCTGTTGGCGGCGGCGATGACGGCGGAGGCGATCAGGACGCCATTGGAATCCTTGCCGTTGGTGATGGTGCCTTCGAGCTTCGGCAGCGTGCCGTGGACCATCACGGTGGAGTCGGCGCGATAGGCGAGCACGTAGCCCTGTCCCTTGTCGAACAACATGCGCCGGCTGCGCAGGCGAAGCTGATCTTCGGCTTCGGGCAACTTCATCTTGCCCGCTTCAACTTCGTCCTGGAGCGATTGCGCGAGGCCAGTGACAAGATCGACGGCGGTGCGGAGCTGCAAAATCCGATCCTCCATCATCCGCTTCTGACTAAGCGAAGCGGCGACCGCGATGACGGCGCAGACCGCAATGGCAGAGACCGCGACCATGCTGACGAGCTTGGTGCGGATCGTGAAGTTACTGAGCAGACTCATCTGGACCTCGGCGTGAGAGTGGCCAGACAATGATACCGTCAATCTGCTTACCAATGGTAAATCACGGGTTGCAATGCATCCCTTTCAGCATGTGCCGCTTCGTCAGGTCCTGAAATGAAAAAGGCGCAGTCATTGCTGACTGCGCCTTTCATTCAATGGGATTTAGTTCGTCATGCTTAGGCAGCCCGCACGCCGGCGAGGAACGTCGTGACTTCACCAGACAATTGCTCGGCCTGCTTCGATAGGCCGGAAGCGGCGTTGAGCACCATGCCGGCAGCGTCGCCGGTCTCATGCGCGGCAGCGCTGACGCCGCCAATATTGGTAGTGACGTCCTGCGTAGCCTGCGCCGTCTGCGTCACGTTGCGGGCGATCTCCGCGGTCGCGGCACCTTGCTCCTCAATGGCGGAGCCGATCGTGGTGGCGATGGCGCTGACTTCCTCGATGGTGGCGGTGATGCCCTGGATCGCGTCGACAGCTTCCTTGGTCGCACTCTGGATCTGCGCGATGCGGGTGCTGATTTCCTTGGTGGCGTCGGCGGTCTGACCGGCAAGGCTCTTCACTTCGGTCGCCACGACGGCGAAGCCGCGGCCTGCATCACCGGCGCGGGCGGCTTCGATCGTGGCATTTAGCGCCAGCAAGTTGGTCTGGCCGGCAATCGTCGAGATCAGTTCTACGACATGCTCGATCTGCTGCGCGCCGTCAGCGAGGGCGCGAACGATGGTGTCGGTGCGGCGGGCGCTATCGACGGCGTGGGTGGTGATCTTGGCCGACTGCGCCATCTGACGCGCGATCTCGGCGATAGACGATGACAGTTCCTCGGCGGCGGCGGCGACCGTCTGCACGCGGGTGCTGGCTTGCAAGGCGGCAGTGTTGACGATGCCGGCCTGGTCATTGGTGCGGGCGGCGGTGCCGCTCATCGACTGCGCGGTGGCTTCGAGTTCGGTGGAACCGGATGCCATCAGGCCGACCAACTGGCCGACCGAGGAGTCGAAACGATCGGCGAGGGCAATCAGCGCATCGCGCTTCTCGGCTTCACTCATCTGTTTCAACTTGGCCTGCTCGGCTTCGAGGGAGCGGGCGGTCAGCGAGGTCTGGCGCAGCATTTCCAGCGTTTCGGCCATGCGGCCGATTTCGTCGCCGCGGTCGGTTTCGCCGACATTCTCATCGAGCGCGCCATTGGCAATCGCGTGCATACGTGCCTGCAGCCGGCGGAGTGCGCTCAGGATGTCGCTGGCCATCAGAAAGGACAGCAGTGCCATCACAGCGAGGACGCCGGCGCCGAGCGAGCCGAGGCGGACGAGGAGAGCATTCACGTCGGCGTCGAGGTCATCGATATAAAGGCCGGTGCTGAAGGTGATATCCCATGGGGCATAGTAACGAGCAAAGACCATTTTGGCGGTCGGCTCGGTCTGGCCGGGACGCGGATAGAGATAGTAAGTGCTGCCGCCATTGGCGGTCTGGCGTGCGGCGTCGATGATTGCTCTGGAAATCAGGATGCCATTGGAATCCTTGGCGCCCGTGTTCTTGTCTTCCAGCTTCGGGTTGCCGGCATTCACCAGGAGAACGCCATCAGGTTTGTAGGCGACGAGATAGCCCTGCTTGTTGCCGAAGGTCATGTTGCGGGCGAGCTGGCGATAGCGCATCTGGGCGTCAGCCAGGGTGATCTTTCCGGCTGTAATTTCTTCCTGCATGCTGTCGGCCATGCCAACCATCAAGTCGACCGCGGTGTGGAGCTGTTCCATCCGATCCTGCTGCATGCGCTTCTGGCTCAGCGAAGCGGCCACCGCGATGATGGCGCAAATAGACGCAGCAGAGACCAGCACCATGCTGGTGAGCTTGGTGCGAATGGTGAAACGGCTAAGCAAACTCATGTCGACCTCTGATCGGAGCACTACTGGCAAAGAGATACCAGCGAGTCGCTTACCAATCGTGAAAGCTGACAAACTCAATGAGTTCGCTGTGCGAACGTGCGCGTAGCGATTTAGCGGCGCAAGGCAGGGACGACGAGAAACGGGATCATGCCGATCACGACGCTGATCAAGGCAAAGGCGAGCAGCGAGTTGTAGCTCTGGGTCCAGTCATGCAGCAGGCCGCCGGTCCATGAACCGAGCGCGGATCCAAGTCCGCTGCCGAAGGTGATTGTCCCATAGATCGTGCCGACCCGCTTGCCGCGAAAGATCTTCATCGCCGTTGCGGTCAGTAGCGGGCCGCGCGAGCCGATCATGCTGCCGAAGCAGACGACGAAGCCAGTAAGCAGCGCATAGTTCGGATACCATTGCAGCAGCCAGAGCATGACGATGCCGAGGAGCGACAGGCTGTAGCTGAACAGAATGGACGGCCGTCGACCGATCACGCCGTCCAGCCAGCTGACACCGAGCATGCCGAATAGCAGCACCACGCCGCTGAAGCCCCAGGCGGTCGCCGCCTGCAGCGGCGGGAAACCGACATCGATCAGATAGGCGACGACCTGCGGCGAGATCGCATACATACCGATGGCCGTAAAGAAGAAGGTCCCGAACAAAGCCCAGAATGCGTGATGGCGCATGGCGCTAATCAGGGTCCAACCCTCGTCGATAAGCGTCTCGCTTGTCTGCGGCTTCTCGAGATGCGGTGAGCCCGCGCCGAACCTGCGCCATGGCAGAAACAGCAAGGGCACCAGCAGCGCCAGGACGCCAAAGCCGAAGATGCGATAGGCGCCGCGCCATTCGACGTGATCGATCAGCAACTGGGCGATAGGTAGCATCAACAACACGCCGGCGCCGGTTGCCGAATACACGACGGACATCGCGGTCGGCAACCGTTTGCCGAACCAGCGTCCGAGCAGCAGGGAGTTAGGCACATTGCCGATACAGGCGATTGCGAAACCGAGGCAGAGGCCGAGCGCGAGCTGAAATTGCCAGAGTTTCTCTGCATAGGCTGCTGCGAGCAGTGAGCCACCAAGCAGGGCGATACCGGTCAGGAACACGGTACGCGGACCGGACCGGTCGAACAGCCGTCCGACCAGCGGTCCCGCAAGGCCGACGCAGAGCGCGATGAGCGAATAGATCGAGACGACCTCGGCTCGGTCCCAGCCGAAGGATTGTGAGATCGGGAGCAGAAAGACAGTGAAGCTTTCCTGCAGGCCGCGTCCCAGCACGGACAGTGTGAAACAGACACCGAGAACAGTCAGCCCGGTGCGTTGGGACGTCTTCAAATCCATCTGGCTTCTTCTTCACGGCGTTTGCGACAGCTGCGCCATGGAGCGCGTTTCGCAGTGCATGAACAAGTGCGCTGGACGAATGTGGCTATGCAGGCTTGAGCAGGATGTGCCGCTTCTTCCCGAGCGAGAGCTTGATGACGCCTTCCGTCAGCAGCGCGGGGGTCAGCATCATCTTCTCGTCGGTCACCGCAACATCGTTGACGCGCAAGCCGCCGCCCTTGATTTGCCGCCGCGCTTCGCCATTCGACGTGACGAAACCGGCATTGACGAAGGCAGCGAGGACGCCGACGCCTGCATCCAGTTCGGCGCGCGGAATATTGACGGTCGGCAAGCTGTCGGCGAGCGCGCCTTCCTCGAAGGTCTTGCGTGCGGTTTCCGCCGCCGCATTTGCTGCATCGCGGCCGTGTACGACCGCAGTCGCTTCGGTTGCGAGAATCTTCTTGGCCTCGTTGATCTCCGAACCGCCCAAGGATGCGAGCCTGGCGATCTCGTCCAGCGGCAGGCGTGTGAAGACTTTGAGGAAGCGGCCGACATCGGCGTCCTCGGTGTTGCGGAAGTATTGCCAGAAGTCATAGGGGCTGAAGAGGTCGCCGTTGAGCCAGACCGCGCCCGAGGCCGACTTGCCCATCTTCTCGCCAGATGACTTGGTGAGCAGCGGCGTTGTCAGCGCGTAGAGCTGCGGGCCGCCCATGCGGTGGCTGAGATCGACGCCATTGATGATGTTGCCCCACTGATCGGAGCCACCCATCTGCAGCAGCGTGCCGTAGCGGCGATTGAGCTCGACGAAGTCGTAGCCCTGCATGATCATGTAGTTGAATTCGAGGAAGGACAGCGACTGGTCGCGATCAAGGCGCAGCTTCACGCTGTCGAAGGACAACATACGATTGACCGAGAAGTGGCGGCCGACGTCGCGCAGGAATTCGACATAGTTCAGCTTCAGCAGCCAGTCCGCATTGTTGACCATCAGTGCGTCGGTCGGGCCGTCGCCATAGGTCAGCATCTTGCCGAAGATTTTCTTGATGCCTTCGATGTTCTCCGCGATCTTCTCGACCGTCAGCAATTGTCGCTGGTCGTCCCGGAACGACGGGTCGCCGACCATGGAGGTGCCGCCACCCATCAGCGTGATCGGGCGATGGCCGGTCTGCTGAAACCAGTACAACATGGTCACCGAGATCAGATTGCCGATATGCAGGCTGGTCGCCGTAGCGTCATAACCCACATAAGCCGTGACCGGTCCCTTGCAGCAGGCGGCGTCCAGCGCCTCGGCATCGGAGACCTGATGGATCAGGCCGCGGCTCTGCAGGACGTTGAGAAAATCGGACTTGTAGGTGGTCATCGGTTTACGGCTCGGTTGGATAATTTTACGCTGTCTCAATGGATTGGCGGCAAGGTGGGGGCGTGCTGGCTGCCCCAAAGTGCCTGTGGCATTATAAGATTGGACGCTTCGACACAAGTTTTGACCGGAAATGAGGGCTTTGCCGTGTGCCTGATATGCTGACCGCGATCGGACTAATGAGCGGAACCTCGCTGGACGGGGTCGATGTCGCCCTGATCGAGACTGATGGCGAACGGGTCGGGTCGTTTGGCCCGTCGGGGTATCGGCCATATAGCGAGGCTGAGCGTGCCGTGTTGCGCCAGGCGCTGGCTGAGGCCGTGCAACTGAGCCGGCGCGATATCAGACCGGGCAGTCTGGCCGAGGCGGAGCGGGTGGTTACATCGGTCCATGCTGAGGCGGTCGAGGCGTTTCTGACTGATCATGGCATCGCACGAGGCAGCATCGACATCATCGGCTTTCACGGCCAGACCGTGCTGCATCGTCCCGCCGATCGACTCACCGTGCAGATTGGCGATGGGGCGAGTCTTGCCGGGATGCTCGGCCTGCCGGTGATCCACGACCTGCGCGCGGCTGACGTGGCTGCGGGCGGGCAGGGAGCGCCGCTGGTGCCGGTCTATCACCGTGCCTTGGCGCAGGGACTGCATCGCGACGGGCCCATGGCCGTGGTCAATATCGGCGGGGTGTCCAATGTGACTTACATTGATGGCGATATCGCGTTGATTGCCTGCGACACCGGTCCGGGCAATGCGCTGCTCGATGATTTCGTGTTGCGCGCAACGGGGCAGCCGTTCGATGCGGATGGCGCACTGGCGGCGCAGGGCCGCGTCGATGATGCGTGGATCGCGCGGGGATTGCAGAATCCGTTCTTTGCGGCAGCACCGCCGAAGTCGCTTGATCGTAATCACTTCGCTGCATTGCAACTGAGCGATACGACTCCGGCTGATGGTGCAGCGACACTGACGGCGTTCACCGCGGCGACCATCGCCAGCATTGCGCCGCTGTTACCGAAGCCGCCGCGCAGCTGGATCATCACCGGCGGCGGCGCACGCAATCCGACGATGCTGCGCATGCTGCGGGAGCGATTGCCGGCCGCTAGCGTCGAGAGTGCGAATGACCTGGGCTGGTCGGCCGATGCGATGGAAGCGCAGGCCTTCGCGTTCCTGGCCGCGCGTTCGCTTGCGGGCTTGCCGTTGAGCTATCCGGCAACGACTGGTGTGCCGGAGCCGATGACGGGCGGTGTGAGAGCGGACTACCTCGCGAGCTAGTGCGAAGTTCGTCATAGCTAAGGCGATTCGACTCACTCAACGAATCAGGTTGATCGCGAATAACGGCGTCGATGCCTGTGGTAGTCGGCAAGCTGCCGCGGACACGGATGCGTGATGGCATCATTAAATCTCGTGATAAGTTCGGTACGGAAATGCCGCGGCTTGCCGATAATGTTGCCGAAAGCACACAGCCGGAAAATGATGCTGCGACAATCGACCGCGCGCATTGTTTCGCAACATGATCTTCCACAACTCTGCCTCATGAATGGCACGCCCGGGGCAATCGCGCGTGCCGATACGATCGGTACGGAGGCGATATGACCACCACGATGAAGCAAATGATACTTGGTTCCGCTGCAGCGTTGCTGGCAGCGAGCACTGCCCAGGCGGCGGACCTTCCGGTGAAGGCCAAGGCTGTCGAATACGTGAAGATCTGCTCGATCTATGGTGCTGGCTTCTACTACATCCCGGGCACCGACACCTGCATCAAGATCGGCGGCGCGATCCGCCTCGATACGACTTTTAACGGTGGCCCCTACGACGCGCCGTTCTGGCAGGGCGGCGCCGGCGGCAACAATCTCTGGACCAAGGATAACTTCCTCACACGCGAACGTATCAACATCACGACCGATACGCGCACGGCGTCCGAATACGGCGTGGTGCGTACCTATGCAAACATGCAGCTCGACTTCACGCAGAACCGCGACAGCATCGCAGGCGGCTTCACGGAAGTGGATTTCGCATTCATCCAGTTCGCCGGATTCACCTTCGGTAAGGCTGTGTCGAACTTCGATCCGCAATGGGCGCTGACCAAACCCTGGATCTCATCGGGCTTCCTTGCGGGTTCGAGCAATACGACCGGCATCCCCCAAATCGCTTACACAGCTGAATTTGGCAACGGTTTCTCGGGCACCATCGCGCTCGAGAATGCGTCGCCCTATCGCAATGCTGGCCTCTACAATACCGCGACCTTCATCGTCGCGCCGGGCGCGGGGTCGTTCACCGGTGCCTTCTACGGCACCAATTCGAACACGTTCTTCGGCAACGCCACGGGCGGCAACCATATTCCTGATGTCGTCGGCAACCTTCGGCTCGATCAGAAGTGGGGCTCGCTGCATTTCGCTGCGGCCATGCACACATCCACGGCCGGCTTCTACGGGGCTAACGAATCCTTCGGACATCCTGACGATGTCTACGGCTTTGCCGTCAGCGGCGCGGTGGAATTCAAGGTCTTGCCGACCGGTGCAAACGACAGCCTGAAGATCGAAGCGTCTTATGCCAAGGGCGCTGCGCGTTACGCCTTCACCGGCGGCTCGCTCGAAACGTCCGGCGGCGGTCGTTTTGCCAAATTCGATGGCAACACGGTTGGCTTCGGCTACGTGCTCGACGGTGTGTATTCGCCGGGAAGCTCGATCCAGCAGAGCGATGCCTGGGAAGTCAGTGCCTTCTATGAGCACTACTGGAACACGGCATGGCGCACCTCGGTGTTCGGCAACTACAGCCATATCTCCTATGGCGATGCCGGCAACGCGATGCTCGCCGCGGCATTCAGCCCGGCCGGCGGTCGCCTGGGAACGAGCAGTTCGTCCAACCCGGGCTCTACGGCTGGCAGCATTACCGGCACGACCAATAATTTTGATTTCGGAATTGCCCAGGTCGGTACACGTACTGCATGGACCCCCGTCAAGAACCTGACCCTGTCGGCTGAATTCACCTATAGCCGCCTCGATCAGAATCTCGACGGCACCTATACCGGCACGGCAACTGGCAAGCCCAATCAGGCCTACCAGATCAAGGATCAGAATCTTTACAACGGCTCGGTCCAGATCCTGCGCTCGTTCTGATCCCGATCAGGACCTAAAACTGAAAAGCCCTCGGCCGATCCGGCCGAGGGCTTTTTGTTAGGTTGACATGAAGCGGCCGGCGTGAGGCCGATCGACGCCTCAGCGCACGTTGGCGAGGCGCATGTCGAGATAGCCGGTGACCGATTCCATCAGCGGCTCGAGCTTGTTATCGAAGAAGTGATTGGCACCCGGAATGATGTGCTGATCGATCACGATGCCCTTTTGGGTCTTCAGCTTCTCGACCAGCGTGTTGACGTCCTTCGGCGGCACGACCGCATCCTTCTCGCCGTGCACGATCAGGCCCGACGACGGGCAGGGTGCGAGGAACGAGAAATCATAGAGATTGGCCGGCGGCGCGATCGAGATGAAGCCTTCGACCTCGGGGCGGCGCATCAGGAGTTGCATGCCGATCCAGGCGCCAAACGAGAAACCGGCAACCCAGCAGGCGCGCGCTTCGGGATTGATCGTCTGTGCCCAGTCGAGCGCGGCTGCCGCGTCCGACAATTCGCCGGTGCCGTGGTCGAACGAGCCCTGGCTGCGACCGACACCGCGGAAGTTGAAGCGCAGCACCGAGAAGCCGCGATGCACGAAGGCGTAATAGCACTGGTAGACAATCTGGTGGTTCATCGTGCCCGCGAATTGCGGATGCGGATGCAGCACCATGGCGATCGGCGCGTTCTTCTGCTTGGCCGGATGATAGCGGCCTTCAATACGGCCTGCGGGACCGGTAAAAATAACTTCGGGCATAGTGATCCTTAGGTCCCGTTCTTGGCGTGATCAGCCGGTTTCGCGCAGGGCTCGGCGAGAATGGCTCGGAGGGGACCCTGCGAGGAAAGGGCGATCGGGCACCGCCAGGTTGATGGTGGGCGGCACCGGGTGAAGTTGAGGCCGCGTTCTACCATGAGCGCAGGGGCGAAAAGCAAGCATATTGAACGTGTCGGCGGCCGTGACATGCGTTGCCGCGGGCGCATTTGGTGAGCAATTGGGCTAAGAGAGACGGCGCGCGACACCGGACGACGTCCGATGCCGCCAGCAAGGCTCCAAGTCCTTCAAGGTAAAGCAGAATTGGCCAAAGACCGGGTCTATCTCGACTGGAATGCGACGACACCGCTGCGCCCTGAGGCGCGGGCGGCGATGGTGGCCGCGTGGGATTTGGCTGGTAACCCGTCATCGGTCCATACCGAGGGTCGTCAGGCCCGCCGGATCGTTGAGGACGCCCGTGTGGCGGTCGCAGGTGCCTTGGGCGCAGATTCGCGAAACGTCATATTCACCTCAGGTGGAACCGAAGCCAATGTGCTGGCGCTAACGCCCGGGCTGGTGCGCAATCCAGGCGCGGCCGTGCGGCGGCTGATCGTCTCCGCGGTGGAGCACGCCTCGGTGCTCGCGGGCGGGCGCTTCGCCGCGGAAGACCTCCAGGTGCTGGGCGTGGACCGCGATGGCGTCGTGAAACCGGATGAGTTGAGGGCGCTCCTGGCGGATGGGAAGCCGGCGCTGGTTTCCGTGATGTTGGCCAATAATGAAACCGGCGCCCTTCAACCGATTCCTGAGCTTGCGGCCATCGTGCATGACGCCGGCGGCTTGCTGCATGTCGATGCGGTGCAAGCGTTCGGAAAGATACCAATAGATATCAAATTATTGCAGGCTGATCTTCTATCAATTTCTGCGCACAAGATCGGCGGCCCAAAGGGTATTGGTGCGCTGGTCTTGGCCAATGGCGTCGCCGGGCTCAATGCGCTGCTCAGCGGCGGCGGGCAGGAACTGGGGCGTCGGGCGGGAACCGAGAATGTGCCCGGAATCGCCGGCTTCGGCGCCGCCGTGACGGCCGCTATCGCGTCGCTTGACATGAAACGGGTCGAAAAACTGCGTCAGCGGCTTGAGGCGGGCTTGCGGCAATCCAGCAATGGACTTGTGTTCGCCCAAGATGTGCCGCGTCTGCCCAATACGGTCCTGTTCGGCGCCCCCGGATTGCGCGCCGAGACCGCCGTAATTGGATTTGATCTCGAAGGTATCGCGGTATCGTCGGGATCGGCCTGTTCTTCTGGTAAGGTACAGCCGTCTCACGTGCTCGAAGCCATGGGTTTCGGGCCGGAGCTGACCCGGGGTGCTGTGCGTCTCAGTCTGGGCTGGTCGACCACCGAAGCGGACATCGATCGGTGCCTGGAGGCTTGGCGAAAGCTCTCGGGTACACTACTTAAACATAGCGACGAAACACAGCTTGAACGGTTCTAAGAGGGGTGATTTCCCCGCGGGAACATCGTAAAGAACCCCGACAAGCTTTGAGTTTCACGTTTCTGGATTGATCCACCGCGGTCCTTGAAACCGCGAGCGGAGGATAAAATGGCTGCCGTACAAGAGACCGTTGATCGGGTTCGCCAGATCGACGTCGATCAATATCGTTATGGATTCGAGACCATCATCGAATCCGAGAAGGCCCCGAAGGGCCTTTCCGAAGACACCGTTCGTTACATCTCCGCCAAGAAGAACGAGCCGGCATGGATGCTGGAATGGCGTCTTGAGGCGTATCGCCGCTGGCTGACCATGGAAGAGCCGAAGTGGGCGCGGGTCGAGTATCCGAAGATCGACTTCCAGGATCTCTATTACTATTCAGCGCCGAAGCCGAAGAAGACCATTGGCTCGATCGACGAGATCGATCCTGAAATTCTCGAAACCTACAAGAAGCTCGGCATTCCTCTCCGCGAGATCGAGGCGCTGGAAGGCGTCGTGCGTCCGGAAGGTGAGCGCAGGATCGCCGTCGATGCCGTGTTCGATTCGGTGTCGGTCGCAACCACGTTCCAGAAGGAACTGAAGCAGGCCGGCGTGATCTTCATGCCGATCTCGGAAGCCATCCGCGAGCATCCCGATCTGGTGAAGCAGTATCTCGGCACGGTCGTGCCGACCTCGGATAACTTCTATGCCACGCTGAACTCCGCGGTGTTTTCCGACGGCTCGTTCGTCTATGTGCCGCCGGGCGTGCGTTGCCCGATGGAGCTGTCGACCTATTTCCGCATCAATGAGCGCAACACCGGCCAGTTCGAACGAACGCTGATCATTGCCGACAAGGGCGCCTATGTCAGCTATCTCGAAGGCTGCACGGCGCCGCAGCGCGACGAGAACCAGCTCCATGCGGCTGTCGTCGAGCTCGTCACCCATGACGATGCCGAGATCAAGTATTCGACGGTCCAGAACTGGTACCCCGGCAATTCCGAAGGCAAGGGCGGCATCTACAATTTCGTCACCAAGCGTGGTGATTGCCGCGGCGACCGCTCGAAGATTTCCTGGACCCAGGTCGAGACCGGCTCTGCCATCACCTGGAAATATCCGAGCTGCATCCTGCGCGGCGACAATTCGCGCGGCGAGTTCTATTCGATCGCGATTTCGAACGGCTATCAGCAGGTCGATAGCGGCACCAAGATGATCCATCTCGGCAAGAACACGACGAGCCGGATCATCTCGAAGGGTATCGCTGCCGGCAAGTCGCAGAACACCTATCGCGGCCTCGTCACTGCGCATCGCAAGGCGACGAACGCACGCAACTTCACGGCCTGTGACTCGCTCCTGATCGGCGATCAGTGCGGCGCGCATACCGTGCCGTATATCGAGGCGAAGAATTCTTCGACATTGTTCGAGCACGAAGCAACGACGTCGAAGATCTCCGAAGACGTGCTGTTCTATTGCGTCCAGCGTGGCCTGTCACAGGAAGAAGCCGTCGGCCTCGTGGTCAATGGTTTTGTGAAGGACGTGTTGCAGCAGCTGCCGATGGAATTCGCCGTGGAAGCGCAGAAGTTGATTTCGATCTCGCTTGAGGGGTCGGTGGGCTAAGTCCCGCCATCGCGGATGCCCGTACAGCGGTGCTTCCAGGATGTCGGCAAGATTGAAAACCATCCTTAGAGGCTCGCCGCGAATGGCGAGCATTCCAGGCTGAACCCAAGTGCGTTCAGGCGAGGGTGACGATGATGATCAAAGGATAGAGACTTATGACCGCATTGCTTGAAGTGAAAGACCTGCAGGTTCGTGTCGAGGATCGCGAGATTCTCCATGGGCTGACCATGACCGTGAATGGCGGCGAAGTGCATGCCATCATGGGACCGAATGGTTCGGGCAAATCCACGCTCAGCCATGTCATCGCCGGCAAGCCCGGTTATGAGGTGACCGGCGGCGAGATCCTGTTCAAGGGCGAAGACCTGCTGGAAATGGAGCCCGACGAGCGCGCCGCCAAGGGCGTGTTCCTGGCGTTCCAGTATCCCGTGGAAATTCCCGGCGTGACGACGATGAACTTCCTGCGCACTGCGGTGAACGCGCAGCGCAAGGCGCGCGGCGAATCCGAATATCTGGTGCCGGACTTCCTCAGGAAGGTCCGCGAAGTTGCTGCCTCGCTGAACATCCCGATGGATATGCTGAAGCGCGGCGTCAATGTCGGCTTCTCCGGCGGTGAGAAGAAGCGCAACGAAGTGCTGCAGATGGCGCTGTTCCAGCCGAGCCTGTGCATCCTTGACGAAATGGACTCCGGTCTCGACATCGATGCGTTGCGCGTGGCTGCCGACGGCGTCAATGCACTGCGCAGCCCGGATCGCGCCATGGTCGTCATCACCCATTATCAGCGCCTGCTGAACTACATCGTGCCGGATCGTGTGCATGTGATGTCGAAGGGCCGCGTCGTAAAGAGTGGCGGCAAGGAACTGGCGCTGGAACTCGAAGAGTCCGGTTATGCGCAGTATGAAGACGCGGCGGCCTGAGTGAGACAATCATGAATGTAGCTCTCGCAAAGACAACAACGGGCGCGGTGCTGGACGGCACATTCGCCGCCGCGCGCGGTCGGTTGCCGGGCGTCGGCACGGTGGCGGAAACGCGCCAGCAGGCGTTCGATGATTTCGCGCGTACCGGTCTGCCGACCCGGCGCATCGAAGAATGGAAATATACCGACTTGCGCAACCTGCTGCGCGACGTGGCACCGCTCGCGCCCGCGCCGGATCAGGCCGCGCTGGCACAGGCCGCCAGACTGGTCGAAACGCTCGGTACGGGTGATACGCAGAAGCTGGTCATCGTTGACGGTGTCTTCGCGGCAGGTCTCTCCGATCTGACATCGGGCGGCGGCGTGACCGTGCATGCGCTCAGCGCGATGCTCGACGATGCCACCAGTGCGACGCGGGCCGACTTGCTGCGCTCGCGTATTGTCGATCCGATGATCGCGCTGAATGCCGCCTTTGCGACCGATGGCATGCTGATCGATATCGCTGACGATGCTGCCCCGGCTAGGCCGCTGCATATCGTGCATGTCGCGACACGCCCGAGCGTGGCCGCATTCACGCGGTCGCTGGTGCGTATCGGCAATCGCGCGCGTGTGACGCTGGTCGAAAGCTTCGTCGCGGCAGAATCCGCGAAGGCGTATCAGGCCCATGATGCTGTCGTGATCTGGATCGGCGACGATTCCGATCTGCAGCATGTGCGCGTGATGGAAGATGCCGGCGATGCAGCGAATATCGCAACGGCCATTGTCACGGTTGGTGCGCGCACCAAGTTCAACACCTTCAGCCTGACCACTGGCGGTGGCGTCAGCCGCTATCAGAGCTTCATCACGCTGGCTGGTGTGGATTCGGAGCTGTCGACCAACAGCGTTCATCTGCTGCGCGACAAGCAGCATGGCGACTGTACCTTCGTGATCGAGCATGCGGCGCCGAATTGCCTCAGCCGCGAGCTGTTCCGCGCCGTGCTCGACGATCGCGCGCATTCGGTGTTCCAGGGTCGCATCAACGTCCATCAGATCGCGCAGAAGACCGACGGCAAGATGATGTCACGGGCGCTGCTGCTGTCCGACGAGGCCGAAATCGACAACAAGCCCGAGCTCGAGATCTTCGCTGACGACGTGCAGTGCGGCCACGGCGCGACCATTGGCGCGCTGGATGACAGCTTGCTGTTCTATCTGCGGGCTCGCGGCCTGCCGGAGAAGGCGGCGCAGGCGCTGCTGATCCAGGCATTCGTGGGTGAAGCGCTGGAGTCGATCGTGAATGACGATCTGCGCGACGTCGCGATATCGGCCGCAGAGCGTTGGCTGGAGTCGCGCGCATGACATTGCATCCCGCGGTCTCGAACGGGTCATATGACGTCGCTCGCGTCCGCGAGGATTTTCCGGCGCTCGAGATGAAGGTCTATGGCAAGCCGCTGGTCTATCTCGACAACGCGGCATCGGCGCAGAAGCCCTATGCTGTGCTCGACCGCATGACCGAGGCCTACAAGTCCGAATATGCCAATGTGCATCGCGGACTGCATTACCTCGCCAATGCGGCGACCGAGGCCTATGAGGGCGCGCGCATCAAGGTGCAGCACTTCCTCAATGCCAAGCGCCCCGAGGAAATCATCTTCACCCGCAATGCCACCGATGCGCTCAATGCTGTCGCGGCATCGTGGGGCGGCGACAACATCAAGCCAGGCGATGAGATCGTGCTCTCGATCATGGAGCACCATTCCAACATTGTGCCGTGGCACTTCCTGCGCGAGCGCCAGGGCGCCGTCATCAAGTGGGCACCAGTCGATGACGAAGGCAACTTCCTGATCGATGAGTTCGAGAAGCTGCTGACCGATCGTACCAAGATCGTCGCCATCACCCAGATGTCCAATGCGCTGGGTACGCTGGTTCCGGTCAAGGACGTGGTGAAGCTCGCGCATGCGCGCGGCATTCCGGTCGTGGTCGATGGCAGCCAGGCTGCCGTGCACATGCCGATCGACGTGCAGGATATCGACGCCGATTTTTACATCTTCACCGGCCACAAGCTGTACGGACCGACCGGCATCGGCGTGCTGTATGGCAAATATGACCGCCTGGTCGCGATGCGGCCCTATGCCGGTGGCGGCGAGATGATCCGCGAAGTGGCGAAGGAGTGGGTCACCTATGGTGATCCGCCGCACAAGTTTGAGGCTGGTACGCCCGCCATCGTCGAGGCCATCGGCCTCGGCGCTGCCATCGATTACGTCAATTCGATCGGCAAGGAGCGGATTGCCGCCCATGAGCACGACCTCCTGGCCTATGCACAGGACCGGCTGCGCGAGATCAATTCGCTGCGTATTATCGGAACTGCCAAGAACAAGGGCCCGGTGATTTCGTTCGAACTGAAGGGCGCGCACGCCCATGACGTGGCGACCGTGATCGACCGACAGGGCGTCGCTGTCCGCGCGGGGACCCACTGCGTGATGCCGCTTCTGGAGCGATTCAATGTGACGGCCACGTGCCGTGCATCATTCGGAATGTATAATACCCGCGAGGAGGTCGACCACCTCGCACAGGCGCTGATCAAGGCACGGGAGTTGTTTGCATGAGTGACATTGCAGAAGCCAAAACGCCGGACGCCACCCCCGAGGCTGAGAAGCCCGCTCACATGCAGACCACCTCGGCGCTCGATCCCGCCGAAACCGAACGCCTGGGCACCGAGATCGTCGCTGCACTGAAGACCGTGTTCGACCCGGAAATCCCCGCGGATATCTACGAGCTCGGCCTGATTTACAAGGTGGACATCAAGGACGATCGCTCCGTCCAGGTCGAGATGACGCTTACGACGCCGAATTGTCCGGCGGCCGAAGAGCTTCCGACCATGGTGGAGAACGCCGTGGCCAGCGTGCCCGGCGTCGGTCTGGTCAAGGTCGAGATCGTCTGGGAGCCGACCTGGACGCCGGACCGGATGACCGACGAGGCCCGTCTCGTTCTGAATATGTGGTGAGTTGCGTCCGGTTTGCTGAATACGCCCAAGTCGCTTGAATTCCTATGGCGGCCTTGAACCGCCGAAGGGACTGAACACATGACTGAGATGACACCGAACCCAACCATACCGGCTGCCAAACCGAAGCAGCGACCCCGTCCGCAGGTGATGCGCCTGACAGATGCTGCCGCAACGCGGATCCGGGAGCTGACGGAGCGTGCGGATTCCGAGATCGTCGGCCTGCGCGTCGGCATCAAGAACGGTGGCTGCGCCGGCCAGTCCTACACCGTCGAATATGCCCACGACATCAAGCCGACCGACGAAATCGTCGAGGACAAGGGCGTCAAGATCCTGGTCGATCCTAAGGCCGTGTTGTTCCTGCTCGGCACCGAGATGGACTACAAGACCGACCGCATGCAGGCCCAGTTCGTGTTCAACAACCCGAACCAGATCTCGGCCTGTGGCTGCGGCGAGTCCGTGCAACTGACGCCGGCGAAGATCGACGGCTGAGAGTTGTCTTTTCGAAATTAAAACTCTGTCATGCCCGGGCCTGTCCCGGGCATCCATTTTTCTGGGCTTCGGTGAAAGCGAGGGAGACTGGATGGCCGGGTCAAGCCCGGCCATGACGTAGAGAGACGACGCGGACGGACCGCTTCCGCAATCGCGCGTCGCATCCTACACTTCCCCGATGGACCGCGAATTTCTCAGTGAACTTTTCGCCGGCTTTGGCCCGGTAACGATCCGCCGGATGTTTTCCGGCTTTGGCATTTCCGCCGATGGCATCAACTTCGCGCTGGTGCTGCGCGGCGCGGTCTATCTGCGCGCCGATGAAAACTCGATCCCGCGTTTCGAGAGCGAAGGCTCAAAGTGTTTTCAGTACGAGATGCGCGGCAAGCTGCGGATGATCGGATCCTACTGGCAGCTGCCGGAACGGCTCTACGACGATCCCGATGAAGTCACCGAATGGGCGAGGGTCGCGCATGCCGCAGCGATCCGTGCATCGCTGGCAAAAGCAGGCAAGAAGCGGGCAACGAAGAAAGCGAAGGTCGTGAAGAAGACCGCGGCGAAAAAGAAGGCCGCCAAGAAGGCTGCGGTTAAGACGGTCGCCAGCAAGAAAGCCAGTAAAGCCGCAAAGAAGCGCAAATCCTCATCCTGAGGAGCCGTGCGTTGCGCGGCGTCTCCTTGCGAATGGTGAAGCCAAGTGTGGGGCGTCATGCCACCTGAAACTGCAGCTCCGCCGAATATTCCGGATCGACTTCGCAGATCACGCGGTTGCGGCCGCTGCGCTTCGCGGCATAGAGACAGGCGTCGGCGCGGCCGATGAGCGATTCCATATCGTCGCCGATCTGCAGCATCGAGACGCCGACGGAAATCGTGACGCGTCCCAGGATCTCGCCAGTCGATTTTTTCTTCAGCTCCTTTGACATCACGGCGCGGCGGATGTGATCGGCAACGGTGAGCGCCTGACGCAGCGGCGTGTTCGGTAGCACCACGGCGAATTCCTCGCCGCCATAGCGCGCGGTGATATCCTGGCCCTTGATGGTCTGCTTCAATGACTGGCCGACAAGACGCAGCACCTGGTCACCGGTGAGATGGCCATAATTGTCGTTGAAGGACTTAAAGTGATCGATGTCGAGCATCAGGAGCGACAACGGTTCGCCGCGCTTCACCGCGGTATCGATTGCCGCCATCAGCGCACGGTCGAAATATTTGCGGTTGCCGAGCGCGGTGAGGGGATCGGTCAGGCTCTCGGCGCGGATCGCCTCGAGGCTCTGTTGCAGCGTGTAGACCTCGCTCTTCGAGGACAGTAGCCGCTCTTCCAGCGCCTTGTTCGTGTCGTGCACTTCACGGGTAGATTTGACGAGACTCTCGATCACGGCTTTCACCGCAGCAGAATCGTGCGCCCGCGACAAATCCTTGCTGGCACCATCCAGACTGGCATTGAAGTTCGTCGTCATGCCCAGAGCGTCGGTGATGAGCGCCATCACGTCGTCGATCTCGCCGATGACGCGGGCGCCGACCTGATCGATGCGATCGGTGGTTCGAATCTGTGAGAGATAAGTGTCGTGGATCAGGTCGAGGTCGGCTTCGGTCAGGCGGCCGTTGCGGGCCAGCGTCTCATTTATGACCTTGTTGAGCGCCGAATTGTAGCCAGTCGCGTAGACGTACCAGATCTCATAATTGCGCGGAATCGCCGTCTGGCGGAGCGAGCGAATTTGGCCCAGCGCGACTTCGGCGAAGGCCAAAGTCCGCTCTTGTTCGTCCAGGATGCCGGTCACGTTCTGTGCCCTCGTGGACAGCGTGTATACGCTGTCCTCTGAAATGCAAATTCGTTAAAAATATCGCATTCAGATTAGGGGACGAGAGTGAACGGCAAGTAAACATTCTTGGCGCGATACTACCTATGCGCGTGCCCGGATCGGACGCAACAGAAAGGCCGGCAGGTGCGAATGATCCGCCGGTTCGTTGTCTTCGCGGCGCGAACGTGGCGCTTCGGCGCGGCCGATGGAGGGGGGACGCTGCGCCTGCGGGGCTGCCGCTGCCACGACCGGTGCTGCCAAAGCGGCTTCGGCGGCCTGCGGCTGCGGGCTGCGCTCGCCGCCTTCCGAACGACCACCTTCACGGCGTGGGCCACGCTCACGGCGCGGTTTGCGATCACGTCCGCCTTCGCGGGGCTGATCGTTGCGGCCGCCGCGCGGCTGTTCGGCATTAGCTTCGCGATTGCCGGTGCGGTTGCGCGACTGGCGCGACGCCTCAGCGGTTTCACCTTCGACAGGCTCGGAGATAGCTATGGAGGTTTCGACCTTGGGGATCGACTGGCCGATCAGTTTTTCGATCGCCAGCATGGACTTCTGGTCGGATGGGCACACCAGCGAGATCGCGGAGCCGGTGCGGCCGGCGCGGCCGGTACGGCCGATGCGGTGCACGTAGTCGTCGGAATGATGCGGGACGTCGAAATTATAGACGTGGCTGACGGCGGGAATATCGAGGCCGCGGGCGGCGACGTCGGAAGCCACCAGGATCGGCAGCTCGCCCTTGCGGAACTGGTCCAGCGCGGCCGTGCGGGCCGACTGCTCCATGTCGCCATGCAGGGCGCCGACACTGAAGCCGTGCTTTTGAAGCGACTTGGCGAGCAACGCGACTTCACGTTTGCGGTTGCAGAAGATGATCGCATTCTTGAGGTCGGTGGCTTCGCGGAGAAGGGCCCGGAGCACTTCGCGCTTCTCGTGCGGCTCGCGGCCGACGGCCACTTGCGACTGGGTCACGGTGACGGCGGTGGAGGCGGGCTTGGAGACTTCGATCTTCACCGGATTATGCAGGAAGGTCTCGGTGACGCGGCGGATTTCGGCGGGCATGGTCGCCGTAAAAAAGAGAGTCTGACGGGTGAACGGCACCAGCTTGCAGATGCGTTCGATGTCGGGGATGAAGCCCATGTCCAGCATGCGGTCGGCTTCGTCGATGACAAGCAATTCGACGCCGGTGAGAAGCAGTCCGCCACGTTCGGTATGGTCGAGCAGGCGCCCCGGCGTGGCGATCAAGACGTCAACGCCGCGGGTGAGTTTGCTGTCCTGATCACCGAACGAGACGCCGCCGATCAGCAGCGCTACGTTGAGCTTCTGGCCGACGCCGTATTTGTCGAACTGCTCTTTGACCTGTGCGGCCAGTTCGCGGGTCGGTTCGAGAATGAGCGTCCGGGGCATGCGGGCGCGGGCTCGGCCCTTTTCCAGCATGGTCATCATCGGGAGAACGAAGGCAGCGGTTTTGCCGGTGCCGGTCTGGGCGATGCCGAGCACGTCTTTGCGCGCCAGCACATGAGGAATCGCTTGTTCCTGAATGGGGGTTGGGGTGGTGTAACCGGTGGCCGCAACGGCGGCGAGAACCTTGTCGGACAAGCCGAGATTGGAGAAGGACATTGAGCCTCTGTATGGGGGCATGATCTGATCCGGTATCCGGATGATCACCGTTCGGAATCACGCCTCAGGTCGAAACCGCCGCTTGGATTCTCGGGAAATACTGCAGCGCTTATCCCCGGAGCGGCACGCAAACATGCACGGAGACGCTGGGCGCTGACAGGCGGCTTACTCAAGATATCGCGTTTCGATACCGGGCCGCGTCGAGCCGGAACATAGGCTGGAATCGGCCAAAGTCAATCCGCCACACCCTGGAACATCCCAAAAAGCTTAATGTTTTAGCGGAAAAGGGCCAAAACCGGGATATTGGCGGGGGCTTGGGGCCCCGCCGGACGGCCGCTACGCGACGTCGCGTGTGACGTCGATGCAGCGCTGACCGTTAGTCGACCGGCCTGCGTTCGCGGCCGGGTGGACCGGCAATGGCGATGAGCGCGCCGCTCAGTAACAGCGCGGTCGAGATCACCGTGAACATCGCGATCGGACCGTGGCTGCCGAGCAGCGGCAGCAGCGCGATCGGTACCAGCGCCGATACGACGCGGCCGAGGCCCCATGCGCCAGCGGTGGCCGAGGCGCGCAGATGCGTCGGCAGCAGCTCGACAGCGTAGAGGCTAAGCACGGCGCTGTAGACGGCACTGGCGAGGTTGAACACGATGCCGGTGACGATGAGCGGCGTTAGCACCGTGCTGACAGCGAAAGTCAGCCCGGTTGCGATCATCACCACGGCACAGGCGACCAGAGCGAGGCGCCTCGGGATACGATCGACGAAGGCCGATGCCGCCGCGATGCCGATCGATGGACCGAACATCGTAAGTCCCGCGAACAGCAGGGACTCGCTGACATGAAATCCCTTCTGCACCATCACCGCGGCGCTGAGCAGCGGGAAGCCAATGGTGGCCCAGGGTCCGAATACATAGAGCGCGGCAAGGAGCGCTGTGCGCCGCAGGCTGATCCGATCGCGGGCGAGCGCTCGGAAGCCGCTGGATCTGGTCGCAATAGTTTCGGGAGCGGAGATCGCCGGCGGTGATGGCTGACGCGCGGATGCCTCGAAGCGGCGGCAGGCGGCATCAGCCTCGGCGTCGCGTCCGACCGATGCGAGCCAGCGCGGCGATTCCGGCACCAGGAAGAACAGCAGGGCTGTCAGGGTCGAGCACGCGCTGCCGAAGATCAAAGCCCAGCGCCAGCCCTCGATGCCCCATGGCGCGATGGGCGTCAGCCAGCGGATCATCAGGATGATAGCCGGTGCGCCGAGAAAGGCGAGCGCGCCGCACAGCATCATCAAGAGGCCACGCCGCCGGGGCGGCAGCAGGTCTGACAGATAGGCCGATGTCAAAGGCGGATAGCCGCCGATGGCGAGGCCGGAGATGAAGCGGAAGGCCGTCATGGTTGCCACATCGCGACTGGCGGCGACGGCGAGCGAGCTCAGCGCCAGGACGGCAAGCGCGCTCTGCAGCGCAATCTGGCGGCCATAGCGATCCGCAATCCAGCCGAACACAGGTGCACCAACGGCGCCGCCGGCAAAGACCGATGCCAACAACAGCGAGAGCTCGCCGCGCGAGATGCTGTAGGGCGGCGCGAGGAAGATGCCGGAAAAGGCATTGCTGAGCGCCACCTCGGCGATGTCTGCGAACAGGCCGAAGGCACAGAGCGCGAAGATGCCGAGGTGAAGCGGCGTGACTGGCAGCCCGTCCAGGCGTGCCGCAATAGTTGGCACGGCTGCGCCCGCTGGCGCCCCGTGCGTCCGCACCTGGTCGTTCATCTGACGCCCCGCATCTCATAGCGGCAACGCAATGCGCGTCCTCCGCTGCCCGCGCGGACCATATGTCGATGGAGCTGGATGAGTCGAGAGGAGGGTATGTGGCGGCGAACCGCAGCGCCTCAGATCTGCGTCGGCGTTGCCGCGCAGCCATACAGGATCATCTCGCAGGTCTGGCGATAGCGTGCCGAGAAGTCATTCGCTGCGATCGGAGGGAGTGCCTGATTGACAGCCCGTCCGCCGTCGGCCAGCGCCTGCGCGATCTGCGCGGCCGTAAAACGGCCGGTCAGGATCAGCAGCTTGCCGTAGTGGAAATCGATAATCAGCTTTTCCAGCTCGGCCTGGAAGGCGATTGCGGACTCGATCATGAGATCGCGGCAGCGCCGAAAGGCTTCTGCATTGAGCTCGACGGTATGCGGCGAGAAGGTTAGCATCCGACGGGTTTCGCCGTATCTCAGGTCGATGATCGTCGCAAAGATGTCGAGTGCGCTGCCGCCACTTTCCCGGATCTTCTGGCCGGCCTCGAGTGCCTGCGCTATCGCGACTTCATTGCGATGGCCGATCGAGGCACGAAATGCCTCTTCCTTGTTGCTGAAATAGTAATAGAGCGCGCGCTGCGTGAAGCCGCACTCTCTCGCGAGACCGACCATCGACAGGCCGGCATAGCCGTGGTCGAGAAATGCCTTGTTGACCCGAAGCAGCAACTCGTGCCCGGGCGTAATCATCTTCTTTGCCATTGGTCGTCAGGTATCCAGTCGTAGCGGGCTTCGGGCGGGTGATTAAAACTGCCTGAAATCTTACAGTCTAAAAAATCCCATCCCCAGATCGCCAGCTACGGAGGAACGCAAAGTTCCTGAGGCGCGTTTCCTGACATTGGTTGCCTGTAGCAGGAGCCGGTTTTAGCAATTGCTCCCCGGATTGGCTCCGGACCTGATGAATTGTCACATAGCACATGTCGGGGCAATCATGTCGATGATTGGCCGCGTAACCCTTATCCACAGGACTTCGCGACATGTGGTACCTCATCACCCCTGATCGAGGGCGCACGCCGAGCCGTCCGGAAGTCGACTTATTCCGGCGCGCGTGAGAGGGATACCGCAGGCTGACTATTTGCCGTAAGTGCCCAGCTGCATCCCGAGATTCTGCATCACGAAAGCATTCATGCGCAGATGCACCTCGCTGCCGCTCTGTAGACGGGCATCGACCTCATACGTCGCCGGATCGACCTGGCGGATCCCGATGATCTGGTTGATATCCAGCACTTCCGGGGTGGTCTGTGCAGGCTTGGCGGCTACCGGGGCGCGCTTCGGTTTGGCGGCGGCAGCCGGCGGTTTCGCCGCGGTAGCGGGAGCCGCATCCTGCGCGAGTGCCATGGTGGGAAGCAACAGCGCGGCTGCGAGGACGAGTGATTTCACAACGATCTCCTGACTCTGATTGGGGCTCGGGCTAGCGGAGATTAAGGCGGAAAATGTGGCAGCGGGGCTGCAATCGGCGGGCAGATGATCGGCCTGAGCAGGCAGGACAAAATGGGTGGTAACGGCTAGACCCCGGTTTGAACCGGCCGCAGTTCTGCCTCGACCAAGGCAGACAATGACGCGGTCGAGCCACACGGATACATGTGCTGGCGGGGCGGGGATAGAACAATGCGACGGCTTTTGATTCTGCTGGCAGCGCTGGCAGCGGCGGTACTTTCGACAGCGCCGGCTTTTGCTGCAAAACGCGTGGCGCTGGTCATCGGCAATAACGACTATCGCAATGTGCCGAAACTGCAGAAGGCCGTGAATGACGCCCGCAGCATAGGGGACGCACTGAAGAATCTCGGCTTCAGTGTCATGGTGGCCGAGAACCAGACCCGGCAGGCCTTCAGTCAGTCGTTGCTCGCTTTCGATTCGACGATTGAAAAAGGCGACACGGCCTTTTTCTTTTTTGCAGGGCACGGCTTCGAGATCGCCGGCCAGAACTTCCTGCTGCCGACGGATGTCCCTGCCGCCACGGAAGGGCAGGAAGAGCTGGTGCGCGACTCAGCGATTCTCGCCGACCGGATTGTAACGCGGCTGCAGATGCGCGGCGCGCGGACGTCGATTCTGGTGTTCGACGCCTGTCGCAACAATCCGTTCGAGCGCGCTGGCACCCGCGCTGTGGCCGGCAGCGGTGGTCTCGCTCCGATGACGACGCTCCCGGAAGGCGTGTTTTCGATCTTCTCGGCCGGGCCGCGGCAGACCGCGCTGGATCGTTTGTCGAACAACGACACCGATCCGAATTCGGTTTTCACGCGCGCCTTCATCAAGGAGCTGCAGGAGCCATCGCTGAACCTCGTGCAGGTCGCGCAGCGCACCCGGCGGACCGTCAGCGAGATGGCAGAGACCGTGAAGCACCGTCAGGTGCCGGTGTATTTCGACCAGATGGTCGATGACGTCTTTCTCAATGGTGTGGCGCTCAAGCAGGCCGATGCGCGGCCGGCCGAACCGCTGCAGCAGGTCGCTGCGCTGCCGCCCGTCAACGTTCCGCAACTACCGCCGGCCAACGATGCGGTGAACGCACCGATCGCCAGCTTCTCGCGCCACAATGGCGGCTGGACCGTGATGTTCTCGATCGCCGATCCGACACTGGGTATCTCCTGGCGGATGGGCGAGGGAGGTAATTTCCGCGAGACCGGCTTCATGGACACGCTCGATCCGCGCACGCGCAAGCGAATGCCGAATCCGGCGATCCAGCTCGACGCCGATGCAGCGGCGACGACGATCTATCTGCGTTACGTCGACGCGAACGGCGAGATGCAGGGCCCGTTTCCGATCCGCTTCGATCCCGAGGCGGCGCTGGTTCGCGACCAGCGCAAGATCCTCGATATGACCGCTGGAAGCTGGCTTGCCTTCGGTGGCTACAACACGCCCCTGATGTATTATACGCATCTGATGTCGTATCGCTGTGCCATTCGCGAGGCCCGCGTCGGGATCGATAGCGCCGTGCCGGACAAGCTGCTGAAATTCCCGCCCTGCGACCTGCGCGACCCCATTGCGACGCCGTCGGATGCCGAGACCTACATCAAAATCCCGGCCTCGACGAAGTTCGTGTCGGTCGAATTGACGTTCCGGGACGGCAGCATCTCCGAAACCAAGAGCTTCCGACGTTCGGGAAATCGATGAGCATGATCGACACCGCCCTGCGAACCACGGCATTGCGACTATCGCAAGCTCGCATTCCTTGATCAAGAAATTCGACTCGCCGGAGGAGTAGCGAATGGCTGCAGGCGCGAACGAGAACTCGCTGACCGCGCGCTGCTGCATCGTTGGCGGTGGCCCTGCCGGAATGATGCTCGGCTATCTGCTCGGCCGCGCCGGCGTCGATACGATCGTTATCGAGAAACACGCCGACTTCTTCCGCGATTTTCGCGGCGACACCGTGCATCCATCGACGCTGCAGGTGATGGACGAGCTTGGCCTGATCGACGACTTCCTGAAGATCAAGCACGATCGTATCCAGAAGATGGATGGCTTCTTCGGAACGCATAAGCTGCGCATCGCGGATATCAGCCGCACCAGCGCGAAGTATCCGTTTATCGCCTTCATGCCGCAGTGGGATTTCCTCAATTTCCTGCGCGACAAAGCGCAGCGCTATCCGCATCTCAAGGTGATGATGAACACCGAGGCGACCGATCTCATCTGGTCGGGCGAGCAAGTAGTCGGCGTCAAGGCCATCACGCAGCAGGGGCCGGTCGAGATCCATGCCGATCTGACAGTGGCCTGCGATGGCCGGCATTCGATCGTGCGGCCGGCGGCGAAGCTGGAGGTCGAAGACATCGGAGCGCCCATGGACATCTTGTGGTTTCGCGTTGCCAAGGGCGCGGAGACCGAGAGCGTGTTCGCGCGGCTCGAGCCCGGCAAGATGATGGTGACCATCGATCGCGGGGACTACTGGCAATGCGCTTATGTGATCGCCAAGGGGCACTATGAGGAGATCAAGGTGCGCGGCCTTGAGGCTTTCCGTGCCGAAACGTCACGTCTGGCGCCGATCCTGAGCGCGCATATCGAAGAGCTGAAGAGCTGGGACGACCTCAAACTACTGACCGTCGCGATCAATCGGCTCAAGCGCTGGACTCGGCCGGGGCTGTTGTGCATCGGCGACGCCGCGCATGCGATGTCCCCGGTTGGCGGCGTCGGTGTGAATATCGCGGTGCAGGACGCCGTCGCGACCGCTAACCTGCTGGCGGCGAAGCTGACGAAGGGACCGGTGACCGAGGACGACCTCGGCGCGGTGCGTCGCCGCCGCGAATTCCCGATGCGCGCAACACAGGGCATGCAGGTCGTGATGCAAAACAACATCATCAGCCGTGCACTGGCCACGGGCGGCGAGCCGCTGACGCCGCCGCTGATCATGCGCCTGGTCAGCGCGTTTCCGCTGCTGCAGGGACTAACCGCGCGCTTCCTGGCCATTGGCGTACGACCGGAGCACGTGGAGTCGCCAGAAGCCTAAGACAGACTATCCCTGCACCGAGAAGCCGCCGTCGACGGGGATTGCCGTTCCGGTGACGAAGTCCGACGCGCGCGACGACAGGAACACGGCAATGCCCGCGAAATCTCCGGACGCGCCCCAGCGGCCGGCGGGCGTTCGTGCCAGTACTTTGTCATGCAGGCCGTCGATTTCACGGCGCGCATTCTGTGTCAGTTCGGTATCGATCCAACCCGGCAGAACGGCGTTGCATTGGATGTTGTGCGGCGCCCACGCGACCGCGCAGGAGCGGGTGAACTGCACGATGCCGCCTTTGCTGGCGGCATAGGCTGGCGCGAAAGACGCGCCGAAGATCGACAGCATCGACCCGATATTGATGATCTTGCCACCGCCCGCGGCCTTCATCGCCGGATGCGCCGCCTGCGAACATACAAAGGCGCTGGTGAGATTGGTCTTGATGACGCTGTCCCATTCGTCGAGTGCGATCTCGTGCGGCGGCTTGCGGATGTTGATCCCGGCATTGTTGATGAGGATATCGATGCGGCCGAGTTCTTTCAGCACGCGTGCGATCATTCCATCGACAGCGGTCTTGTCGGTCACATCGGCCGCAATGGCGACCGCCCTGGCGCCGCTCTCGGTCAATTCCGCGACAGCATCCTTGGATTTCGTCTGGTTGCGTCCCACCACGGCGATGGCGGCACCAGCCTGCGCCAGACCCCGCGCCATGCCGAGCCCGATGCCGCCATTGCCGCCGGTGACGATGGCCACTTTGCCGGAGAGATTGAACAGTCCTGCAGTCATGGTGTTGTCCTCATTGCATCAGCCTTGAATTGAAAAGCCACCATCGACCGTGAGCGCGGCACCGTTGACGAAGTTGGAAGCCCCGCTGGCCAAGAACACGGCCGCGCCCGCAAGATCATCAGGCCTGCCCCAGCGCTGCGCCGGTACACGCCCGAGAATGCGACCGTGCAGTTCGGGTCGGATTTCCTTGGCGCGCTTGGTCAGGTCGGTGTCGATCCAGCCGGGCAGAATGGCGTTGGACTGGATATTGTCCGCAGCCCAGGCAGTCGCCAGCGCGCGGGTGAATTGCAGGATGCCACCTTTGCTTGATGCGTAGTTCGCCGCGCCGCCGGCGCCGAGCGTGGCCAACACCGAGGCGATATTGATGATCTTGCCGCGGCCTGCGGCTTTCATCATTGGGTAGACAGCCTGTGCGCAGATGAAGGGCGCGGTCATGTTGACGTCGATGACCTTCTGCCAGTCGGCCAGCGCCATTTCTTCGATCGGCGCGGAGATGCTGATGCCGGCATTGTTGACGAGGATATCGATGCGGCCGAACGCACCCAATGTCGCGACGACCATCTGTGCGACAGACTTGGTGTCGGTGACGTCAGTCGTCAGCGCGAGTACGGAATGTCCGAACTTCTCGAGTTCGACTTTTGCCTGAGCGGCATTATCGCTGTTGCGATCGGCGATCGCGAGGGTGGCACCGGCATTCGCGAGCCCACGCGCCATGCCGAGGCCAATTCCGGTGTTGCCGCCGGTGACGATGGCGACCCTGCCGGTGAGGTCGAAGAGATTGCTGGTCAAAGATGTTCGTCCCGCATTGCGTTGTATCCGACGCGTTCTTGGCGCGTCTGGGACGGATCATCGCAAGACTGGCGGGAAGATGGAAGAGGGCGTCAGCGCCGCGCGAGCGCCAATCCCATCAGGCCGACGCCAAGCGCTGCGAGGGCAGCGCCATAATAGGCCCACTGCATCTGGCTGATCATGAAGCTGGACTTTGGCCAGTTCACGAGGCCGGTGCCCTGACCGATCCAGAGCGTACCGATCAGGAAAGCGAGAATGCCGAGAGTGAGCAATGGTGCGCGCATGGGATAGATACGATGAACGGAGCCAAGGGTTTCAAGCGCCAGCTATGGCGGTGACGAACCAACTGTTTGGTTCATCACCGCAGTTTCATTTCGGCAGGGCGATCAGAAGCGCTCGCCAACCATTTCCTCACTCTTGGCCCATAGCGCCTTGGCGCGTTCGGCATCGAGCGCGTAAGCGCGCACGCCTTCGCTGGCCGGATTGATCAGCCCGTCGACGATCTCCGAGACGTGACAGTTCTCGCAATAGCGGCCGCCGATCTCGTCCGCGCTGGCGACCACGCCGGCCCACACCGAAGTTGCAGCGCCTTGCGGTATGGTCTTCCATTGAAACAGCGGTTTACCCTCGGCAGCGAGCTCGGCATTGATGCCGTCGAGCATGGCATCGATCGTTGCTTCGCCGATATGGCGGCCGAGTTCTGTCTTGATGCCGCCGGGATGCAGCGCGGTGGCGCGCACGCCACGTGCCCGATGCCGCCGGTCGAACTCGACGGCGAACAGTATGTTGGCGGTCTTCGAGCGGCCATAGCCGATGACCGGCTCATAGGACCCCTTGGTGAAATTGGGATCTTCGAGATCCACGTCGGCGAAGCGATGGCCGGACGAGGCGACGTTGACCAGCCGCGCGGTAGGCGACAGCAGTGACGCGATACGGTTGACCAATACGAAGTGACCGAGATGGTTCGTGCCGAACTGGGTCTCGAAGCCGTCTACAGTGAGGCCGAACGGCGGCGCCATCACACCGGCATTGGCGATCACCAGGTCGAATGGGCGGCCCGCCGCGACCAGCGCATCGGCGCAGGCGCGGACACTGGCCAGCGAGCCGAGATCGAGTGCAATCAGTTCGAGGCCACCGCCGCCAGTGGCATCGGCGCGCACTTGCGCGGTCGCCGCTTCCGCCTTGGCGAGATCACGGGCGGCACCGACCACCTGCGCGCCCCGGGCGGCCAGGCTGCGCGCCGTCTCGACGCCGAGCCCGGCTGAGACGCCGGTGACCAGAATGCGCTTGCCGCGGAGGTCGACGCCAGCGAGCACGTCGTCGGTGGTGGAAGTGGCACTGAAAGGTCCTGCCATGATAGCTCCTTGTGTTTGGCACGACGCGCCTCCGAGCTGATCGAGCTTTGTCGAACGGCGCTTTGAGGGTATAAATGGAGGCCGTCTCCGTTTAAATACGGAGGCTCCCTCCGTTTATCAAGAGGTGACCCGTAAAATGGCACAGGAGGCCAAGCCGAAGGCCGTTCGCGGACCACGGATCGATGCGCAGCGCAATCGTCAGCGGCTGTTGGAAACGGCAAAGGCGACATTCGCCGAAAAGGGCGAGGCGGCCGGTCTTGAGGAGATCGCGCGGCTCGCGGGCGTCGGAATCGGGACGCTATATCGCCACTTCCCCACCCGCGACGCATTGGTCGAGGCGGTCTATCGCAACGAGACACAGCAGCTTGCCGAGGCCGCTGCGGAACTTGCGACCACACATGCCCCGGTGGAGGCCTTGCGCGCCTGGATGCGAATCTTCGTCGATCACATTGCGACGAAGCAACTGATGGCGGGTGTGCTGGGTTCGATTGTTGGCGACTGTTCGGACCTCTATGCCGATGCTGGCACGCAGATCAAAACTGCGATGGCAATGCTGGTCGACCGCGCCGTTGCCAATGGCGACATCCGCCTCGATCTCGATCCGCTCGACATGTTGCGCGCACTGGCCGGCGTGGCCAGTGTCAGCGCAGGTCCGAATTGGGAAGCCAGCGCCAAGCGGCTCGTCGATATCCTGATCGCCGGCGTTCGCACGCCGGGCGGCGAGGGGCAATGACTAAATAGGGAATAAAAGATTGCTCCCGGCACGCGCCCGATGATTTCTGAAGCGTGAGCGCGTCCGAGAAACGAGCTTTTAAACGTCCAGCAATTCCTCGTTGGCGAATTCCGCCTTGTCCGAGATGAACGCAAACCGCGCTTCGGCCTTGGTGCCCATCAGGCGCTCAACGGAGTCAGCAGTGCCGTCGCGGTCTTCCGGCAGTAGCTGCACGCGCAGCAAGGTGCGGCGCGCCGGGTCCATGGTGGTTTCCTTCAGCTGCGCCGGCATCATTTCGCCGAGGCCTTTGAAGCGACCGACATCGACCTTGGCATTGGCGTTGAATTCGCTCTTCAGCAACGCGTCCTTGTGCGCATCGTCGCGCGCATAGACCGTCTTGCTGCCATGGGTCAGGCGGTAGAGTGGGGGGACTGCGAGATAGAGATGCCCTTCATCGATCATCTTTGGCATCTGCCGGTAGAAGAAGGTGATCAGCAATGACGCGATGTGGGCGCCGTCGACATCGGCGTCGGTCATGATGATGATGCGTGAATAGCGCAGGTCTTCTTCGCGGTAATGCGCGCCGGTGCCGGCGCCGATCGCCTGCATGAGGTCTGATATCTGCGCGTTGGCCGTCAGCTTTTCCTTGGTCGCCGAGGCGACGTTGAGGATCTTGCCGCGCAGCGGCAGGATGGCCTGGGTCTTGCGATCGCGCGCCTGCTTGGCGCTGCCGCCTGCCGAATCGCCCTCGACGATGAACAGTTCGGAGCCTTCGGTCGCGGTATTGGTGCAGTCGGCCAGCTTGCCGGGCAGGCGCAGCTTCTTCACCGCGGTCTTGCGCGAAGTCTCCTTTTCGGCGCGGCGGCGCAGACGCTCGTCGGCGCGCTCGAGCACGAATTCGAGCAGCTTGTTGGCCTGGACGGGATTGCCGGACAGCCAGTGGTCGAACGGATCCTTGATGGCCTGTTCGACGATCTTCTGGGCTTCGGCGGTCGCGAGACGATCCTTGGTCTGGCCCTGGAATTCCGGCTCGCGCACGAATACCGAGAGCATCACGGCGGCGCCGACCATCACGTCTTCCGAAGTGATGGTGCCAGAGCGCTTGCCCTGGCCGACGCGTTCGGCGTGGTCCTTCAACCCGCGCAGCATGGCGCTGCGCATGCCGGCTTCATGGGTGCCGCCGTCTGGCGTCGGCACGGTGTTGGTATAGGACGACATGAAGCCGTCGGCATCCGCGGTCCAGGCGACAGCCCATTCGCAGGCGCCATGGGCGCCATTGCGGCCGGATTTGCCGGAGAATATCTCCGGATGCACCAGCGTATCGGCATGGATCGCCGCGGCGAGATAGTCCTTGAGGCCGCCGGGGAAGTGGAATTCGTCCTCGGCCGGAGTGTCCTCGAGGCCCTTGAGCAGTTCCGGATCGCACTTCCAGCGGATCTTCACGCCGCCAAACAGATAGGCCTTGGAGCGCGCCATCTTGAACAGACGCTGCGGCTTGAAGGCTGCCTTGGCGCCGAAGATGTCGGTATCCGGCTTGAAGCGCACGCGGGTGCCGCGGCGGTTATGAACCTTGCCGAGATCCTCAAGCTTGCCTTGGGGAATGCCGCGGGCGAACGTCATCTTGTAGAGCTGTTGGTTACGCGCGACCTCGACCTCGAGCAGCGAGGAGAGGGCGTTGACCACGGAGACACCGACACCGTGCAGACCGCCCGAAGTCTCGTAGACCTTGGAGTCGAATTTGCCGCCGGCATGCAGCGTGCACATGATGACTTCGAGGGCGGATTTCTTCGGATGTTTCGGATGCGGGTCGACCGGGATGCCGCGGCCGTTGTCCGACACCGACAGGAAGCCGTCGGCGGTGAGTTCCACCTCGATGAAGGTCGCATGGCCAGCCAGCGCCTCGTCCATCGAGTTGTCGATCACTTCGGCGAACAGGTGATGCAGCGCCTTTTCATCGGTGCCACCGATATACATGCCCGGGCGACGCCGGACCGGCTCGAGGCCTTCGAGGACCTCGATGTCCGCGGCCGTATAGCCGTCTTCGGCATTGGCGGAGCGGGTGGACGCCTTCGGTGCCGCAGCCGATTTTGGCGCGCTGGCGCCACCAAAAAGATCAGCTTTCGCGTTTGATTTCTGTGCCTTGGCCATATGTCTTAAAGTTTTGTCTCGGTTGGCGCCGCGCGAGGCGCGGCGAATCGTTGCTGTGACTATGCCACGTTCAGGTTGGCAATGTGGCTGTGACCTCGGGGCTCATGCGGCGGTGCCAGAGCGCTCGGTGCGTAGCACAATCACAACGAAGAGGGCCATGGCCGCGAGCATGATCAGTGAACCGATGATCGGAATGGCCATATAGGCGTGGTTGGCGAGCAGGGTGATGCCGATGCCGACAGGGAACATGATGCCGCCGACGATGTGCATCGTGCCCTGGACCTTGGCCAGTAGCGAGCGTCCGGCCAGGGGAATCAGGCGGTAATACAACCCGAACAGGAACAGCAGCACGCCGCCGACGAGGTTGAGATGCGCATGCGCGGGGCTCAGCAGGAAGTCCTGGCGTATGCCCATCACGATGCCGGCGACCATGCCGATCAGCAATACCAGCGCACTCACGCACATCATCAGCGATCCGATCATCTTCAGTCCTTTGTGTTCTTGATTTTTGACAGCCGGGCGGGAAGTCAGCCCAACGGCGGTACAGAGTTGCCATTGGGTAAGCCGGTCTCTGACCTTGGACGCAGAAGCCGGGAAAAGGTTCAAATTTACCGGTGGGCACCCGCACCGCGGCTATCGGCCCTCAGATGTTGTGACTTGATGTGATCGGTGCCGCCGGATTACCTGTCGCGGGCGTTTGAAGGTTAAAGCGGTTCGCGGCCAGTCAGGCCGGGCCAGAGCCGTAAAGGGACACTCTCCATATGGAAGGCTGGATGCACGGGCTGATCGAATTCGTGCGCCAGAACCAGGTCTGGGCGGCGCCGATCGTTCTGCTGCTGGCCTTCGGGGAATCGCTCGCTTTCATCTCCCTGCTGCTGCCGGCCTGGGGCGCGCTGGTGGCAATCGGCGCACTGGTCGGCGCGAGCGGGATCAGCTTTTGGCCGGTGTTGATTGCTGGCGCTCTCGGCGCGGCGCTCGGCGACTGGCTCTCCTATTGGTTCGGCTTCAGATACAAGGACCAGGTGGCGCAGATCTGGCCGCTGTCCAAATTTCCCGACCTGCTTCCGCGCGGCGAAGCCTTCGTCAAGAAATGGGGCGTGCCCAGCATTTACATCGGCCGCTTCTTCGGCCCATTGCGGGCCTCGGTGCCGCTGGCCGCCGGCATTTTCGAAATGCCCTATTGGCGCTTTCAGGTCGCCAACTTCACTTCGGCCTTTATCTGGGCGGGCGTGCTTCTGCTATTCGGCGACGGCCTGTCCGTCGCTGTCGAATGGCTCTGGAAGCTGAAGTAGTCCGGCGGGGAATAACCGCTGCGCCCGGGTGTTCAACGGGCTGACATGTCGCGGTGTCTGAATGCCGCGGCATCTCGCAGAAGTCATCGAACGCTGGTAGATAGTTCCGCCAGCCACCCCGGAGAACATCATGGACTTGTCACGCCGCCACGCCCTTGCCGGAGCCGCCGCGCTCGCCGCATCTCCATTGCTCACCGCAGGCTCTGCCAAGGCGTCTGCTCCACCCGCCGACAAGCAGGCGCCGAGCTTCTACCGCTACAAGGTCGGCGATGCGCAGGTGAATGCGATCTCCGACGGCGCCAACACTTTCCCGCTGGCCGACACCTTCGTGCTCAACGCCAAGAAGGATGAGGTCAACGCGGCGCTCGACAAGGCCTTCCTGCCGAAGGACAAGATGACCATCCACTTTGCGCCGCTGGTCATCAACACTGGCGGCAAGTTGGTGGTGATCGATACGGGCAACGGCCCCGGAGCCCTCGCGGCGACCAAGGGCAATGTCGGCCAGTTCGCCAACAACATGGCCGCCGCTGGTATCGACGCCAAGAACGTCGACATGGTCGTGATCTCGCATTTCCACGGCGATCACGTGAACGGGCTTCTGGCCGCCGATGGCACGCCGGCTTTTCCGAATGCCGAAGTCCTCGTCCCGGCCGCCGAGTGGAAGTACTGGAACGACGATGGCGAACTGGCCAAGGCCGCCAATGATCGCATGAAGGGTCTGTTCGCCAGCAACCGCAAGCTCTTCAACGACGGGTTGAAGAAGAAGGTTACGCCCTATGAGTGGGGCAAGGACGTCGCGCCGGGCCTGCTCGCCGTGGAGTCGGTCGGCCATACGCCTGGCCACACCTCGTTCGTGCTGTCGTCCGGCAGCGACAAGCTGTTCATTCAGTCCGACGTCACCAACCATCCGTCGCTGTTCGTCACCAATCCCGGCTGGCATCTGATGTTCGACCAGGATCCGGCACAGGCGGAAACGACGCGCCGCAAGGTCTATGACATGCTGGTGGCCGAGAAGATGCGGGTGCAGGGCTTCCACTATCCATTCCCGGCCAACGGTTTCGTCGAGAAGGATGGCAGTGGTTATCGGCTGGTGCCGGCCCCATGGAGCCCGGTGATCTAAACGAAGCCTGGCAAATTTCCCGGCCTGCGCTGCAGTGCAGGCCGGCTGGCCTCGCAAACACCCATCGCCTCCGTCGGTGCGTCGTGCCAGTCTCTGCGCCGGAGTCGCGCCAACAGCGACCATGCAAAGCAAGGGGAGAAGACTTCATGGATCTGTCACGACGACACGCACTGGCGGGTGCCGCCGCGCTCGCAGCGACGCCACTGCTTTCATCGGCTCCGGCAAAGGCATCCGCACCGCCGGCCGACAAGCAGGCGCCGAGTTTCTATCGCTACAAGGTCGGCGATATCCAGGTGAACGCCATTTCCGATGGTGCCGCGACGTTTCCGCTGGCCGATACCTATATCTCCAACGCCAAACGCGATGATATCAATGCCGTGCTCGCCAGGGCATTTCTGCCGAAAGATCAGATCACCAACTTCTATGCGCCACTGGTGATCAACACCGGTGGCAAGCTGGTGGTGATCGACACCGGCAACGGGCCGGGCGCCTATGCCAGTAGCAAGGGCAATGTCGGTCAGTTCATTACCAACATGACGGCGGCAGGGATCGATCCAAAGATGATCGACATGGTCGTGATCTCGCACTTCCATGGCGATCATGTGAACGGCCTGCTGACGGCGGACGGCGTGCTGGCGTTTCCCAATGCCGAAGTGCTGGTGCCGGCAGTAGAGTGGAAGTTCTGGATGGACGACGGCGAGATGAGCCGTGCCACCGGCGATCGCATGACCGGTCTGTTCAAGAACAATCGGCGGGTGTTCGAGGCCGGGTTGAAGAAGAAGGTTACGCCCTATGAATGGGGCAAGGACGTCGCGCCCGGGCTGCTGGCTGTCGCCTCGATCGGGCACACGCCGGGCCACACGTCCTATGTGCTGTCGTCCGGATCGGACAAGGTCTTCATCCAGTCGGACGTCACCAACCTTCCGGCGCTATTCGCCGCCAATCCCGGCTGGCACGTGAATTTCGACCAGGATCCGGTGCAGGCCGAAGCCACCCGCCGCAAGGTCTATGACATGCTGGTCGCCGACAGGATGCGGGTGCAAGGCTTCCACTATCCGTTCCCGGCCAACGGTTTCGTTGAGAAGGATGGCAACGGCTACCGCGTCGTGCCGGCGCCGTGGAGCCCAGTTCTCTGAGGTCTGCGCTCTGGTGATCTTGACGGATCGCGGGCGCGGCCCTATGACCGCGCCCATGATCAACCTTGCGACCAGCATCATCGCCCGCCGCCGCCGCATTCTCGCGGCAGGTGGAGATATGCGCGCATAAGCGTTTCGATCTCTCACTGCCGCCGGATATGGTCCGCGGCAGTCTTTCTCCCAAATAGCAGCGCGACCCATCCGGCGGCCTTCACTCAGGAAGGAGCCCGTCATGTATACGCCGCCCAAATTTCAGACCGACCGGACTGACGCACTTGCGTTTGCGGACGCGCGCGGCTTCGGCACGGTCTGCGCCTTCGATGGCAGGAAGCCGATCGCCTCCGCGGTGCCTTTCTGCCTCGACTACGGCAATGACGGCACGCCGCGTCTGGCCTTTCACCTTGCGCGACAAAATCCGCTGCTCAAGCTTGCAGACGGCGTGACGCCATGGGCCATGGCCATCCTGGGCGCTGATGCCTATGTGTCGGCCGACTGGTACGTATCGCCCGATCAGGTGCCGACCTGGCTCTATCAGGCGGTCCATCTCACCGGACCGGTGCGCATCCTGTCGGGTGGTGAACTGGGCCCGCATCTTGACGCGCTGAGCGCAAGGTTCGAAACACGGCTGGCGCCGAAGAAGCCTTGGACCTCCGATAAGATGGCGGCGGGGCGGCTTGAGGCGATGAAGAAGGCGATCGTCGGTGTGGTGATGACAGTGGACGAGGTGGAGGGTAGCTCCAAGCTCAACCAGCACACGTCAGATGCCGATCATCTGGCTGTCATGAGCGCACTGGCGCTGCGGCCGGAGCCTGCCGCGTTCGAGATTTCAAATGCGATGCGCAAATTGCGGCCGCATTTGTTTGCGGAAGAGACGACACAATTGACTGCTATGGCTGAGGCCGAAGGATTTATGGGATGAGCACGAAGAAGAAAATCGGCATTCTCGGTGCGTCCGGTTACACCGGAGCCGAACTAGTGCGGCTGCTGCTGCGCCATCCCAAGGTCGAGCTCGTGCTGCTGACGGCCGACCGGCGCGCCGGGCAGGCGATGGGCGATGTGTTCCCGCAATTCGCACCCTATGAACTGCCGACGCTCGTAAGCATCGACTCCGTCGACTGGACGACCATTGGCCTCGATCTGGTGTTCTGCGCGCTGCCGCATGCGACCACGCAGAAGGTGCTGCAGGATTTGCTGGCCAAGGCGCCGGAGACGAAGGTGGTGGATCTGTCGGCCGACTTCCGGCTCGAGGACGCAGCCGCCTATGCGAAGTGGTATGGCCACGAACATCATGCGCTGGAGCTGCAGAAGGAAGCCGTCTACGGCCTCGTCGAGCTCTATCGGCGCGACATCAAGAAGGCGCGGCTCATCGCCAATCCCGGCTGCTACACCTCATGCGCGATCCTGCCTTTGGTGCCGCTGTTGAAGGCGCGCGCCATCGAGACCGATGAGATCGTCATCGATGCCAAGTCCGGCATGACGGGCGCAGGGCGTTCGGCCAAGGAAGAGATGCTGTTCTCCGAAGTGTCCGAAGGCTTCAACGCCTATGGTGTCGGCCATCACCGGCACATGGCGGAGCTCGATCAGGAGTTCTCCAAGGCTGCCGGCAAGGAGGTTGTTGTTAGCTTCACGCCGCATCTCTTGCCGCAGAACCGCGGCATTCTCTCGACCATTTATGTGCGTGGCCGGCGGGGCAAGACGGCGCAGGATCTCCACGAGGTGCTGGTGAAGCAGTATGAGAAAGAGCCGTTCGTGCACATCCTGCCATTCGGCAAGACGCCGCATTCGCGGCATGTGCGCGGCTCCAACATGACCTTCATCGGCGTTGCCGCTGACCGTATCCCGGGCCGTGCGATCATCGTCTCGACCTTGGACAACCTCACCAAGGGCGCATCGGGGCAGGCGGTGCAGAACATGAATCTGGTGCTTGGCTTTGCCGAGACGCTGGGCATCGATCAGCCCGCGATGTTCCCGTAGAGAGCGCGCATACACCTTGGCCCGCATTGCAGGCCGGGTGACGACAGCGAGAGACAACAGAAAAGGCTCGAATTTGCGTTCGGGCCTTTTTTCTATGCTCTTGTCACTTCGCCGCTCCCGGCTTCGGTGCGCGCTCCTTGAACAGTTCACTCAGTGTCTGCGCCGCCTCAATGGCGCGCGGGAAACCGGCATGGACGGTCGTCAGATAGACGATCTCCTTCAGCTCTTCCTCTTTCACGCCGGCGTTGAGCGCGTAGTTCGCATGGATCTTCATGAACGGCCGATGCCCCAGCGCCGCGAAAGCGGCGACGGCTGCTAGCTGTCGCGTGCGCGCGTCGAGAACCGGCCGGGCCCAGACGTCGCCGAGTGCGTAGCCCGTGATCGCATCGGCGAGAAAGGGAAACTCGGCGCGCAGGCCTTCGAGGGTCGGCTGGCTGCTGCCGGCATTGAGCGATCGAACAACCTCGTCGCCGCGTCGCAGGCGTTCTTCCGTCGTCTCCGCGCGAAGACTTGCTGCAGATGCCAGCATGCAGAATGCCGCAACGAAAGCGGTCGTTCTATATGACATGATCGCTTCTCCCAGTTTTCTCGCCGCATCAACGTCGCGAATGTTGCGACAGCGGACAGGCATTGGGGCATGTCGCGCGCTCGGCGTTAGACCGATCCCGCCGATCTCTTGTCCAATCCTCTAAGGCGGTGAAAGGACGCAGGGGCGAAACAAAACGGCCCGAACTTGCGTTCGGGCCGTTCATATTTGATCTGAAGTCAGACGCTTACGCGGCAGCCGACTTGGCGGTCGGGACTTCCGAGATGGTCTTCAGGATCTGCGAAGCGATCTGGTAGGGGTCGCCCTGGGAGTTCGGACGACGGTCTTCCAGATAGCCCTTGTACTCATTCTTGACGAAGGAGTGCGGGACGCGGATCGAGGCGCCGCGGTCCGCGATGCCGTAGCTGAACTTGTTCCACGGAGCCGTTTCGTGCTTGCCGGTCAGACGCTTGTCGTTGTCCGGGCCGTAGACGTTGATGTGGTCCATCAGGTTCTTGTCGAACTGGGCCATCAAAGCTTCGAAGTAAGCCTTGCCGCCGACCGTACGCATATATTCGGTCGAGAAGTTGGCGTGCATGCCCGAGCCATTCCAGTCGGTATCGCCGAGCGGCTTGCAGTGGAATTCGATGTCGATGCCGTACTTCTCCGTCAGGCGGAGCAGCAGGTAACGCGCGATCCACATTTCGTCAGCGGCTTTCTTGGAGCCCTTGCCGAAGATCTGGAATTCCCACTGGCCCTTCGCCACTTCGGCGTTGATGCCTTCGTGGTTGATGCCGGCTTCGAGGCAGAGGTCGAGATGTTCTTCGACGATCTCGCGGGCAATTGAGCCGACATTCTTGAAGCCGACGCCGGTGTAGTAGGGGCCCTGCGGTGCGGGATAGCCATCCTCGGGGAAACCGAGCGGACGGCCGTTCTCGTAGAAGAAGTATTCCTGTTCGAAGCCGAACCAGGCGCCGGCATCGTCGAGAATGGTGGCGCGCTTGTTGGTCGAATGCGGGGTGACGCCATCCGGCATCATGACTTCGCACATCACCAGGGCGCCGTTCTCACGGGCCGCATCCGGATAGATCGCAACCGGCTTCAGCACACAATCGGAGCTGTGGCCTTCGGCCTGCATGGTCGACGAACCGTCGAAGCCCCACAGCGGGAGCTGTTCGAGGGTCGGGAAATCTTCGAATTCCTTGATCTGCGTCTTGCCACGCAGGTTCGGAACCGGCGTGTAACCGTCGAGCCAAATATACTCGAGCTTATACTTTGTCATGCGGGTCTCTCATGAGTTGGCGATGCGTAGGGCGTGAGCCCTGAGCTTGCCGGCGGGCGGACGCAAAATCCGCCCCCAGCGGCGCTGCATATAAAGCACGTAGTATGCCAACTTGCCGCGGTGCAACGTTTTTGTGACGAAAAGTGCGGGCGTCCCCAACGGGGCTGTCATTCGCTGTCGGAAGAGGGCATCGGAGGCCGGGAATTGGTCCAGATTCGCGAATTTTTCAGAGGAATTCGCCGCGCGCGAAAATACCGGCTGCCCAATTCCCTTGCAGGCTATTTTTGAGCGGAACTTTTCTGCCTTTCAGACGCTCAAATGAGAGGTCAGGCGCTGCGTAGGCGGCTTCAAAACCTGCGTGCCCAAAGCGCATGTCCATCGAGTGCGCATATTGTAGCCATTTGGATGCTTCTTACGAGGCAGTCGGCACAAAAGAAGGGCGCCTCTGTTACAATGATGATCCGAAAGGAAAAAACAGATCAGAGGAAGGAAGAGAAGCGATGCCGACGTCTCAAACGCATCACCCCCATACCGCTAAAATCTACCAATTCCCGGTTGGCGGCCGTGCATCGGTCGGCCCGCGGGGACGGCTCAGCAAGCCGCTGGACCTGCGTGCCTCGACCGTGAAAACCGTAGCCGACTATGACAGCTGGTACCACGAGGCTGCCATCCAGGAAGCCAACCGGACCTACGAACATTGATGGTGCCTGGCCGGACGCAAGGTTCACCGCCCCGGGCGCGGTTTATCGACGACGATCAAGGGCTGAAACAGCGATGTTTCAGCCCTTTTTCATGACCGGAAACCGGGGTGGCGTTAGACGCCGAAGATCGACCAGCCGAGCCGCTTCGTGAGCGCTTCGAGCGCAATGCGGCCGAGATGCGAATTGCCGTGCTTGTCGAGACCCGGCGCCCAGACTGCGATCGACGCCTTGCCGGGCGCGACCGCGATAATGCCGCCGCCGACACCGCTTTTGCCGGGCAGGCCGACGCGATAGGCGAACTCACCCGAACCGTCATAATGCCCGCACATCAGCATCAACGCGTTGATACGGCGCGCGCGCTCTGACGACACCACCGAGAGTCCGGTCGACGGATTGCGGCCGGAATAAGCGAGATAGCGCGTGGCCATTGCCAGTTGGCGGCACGACATCGCGATGGCGCAGTGATGGAAATAGACGCCGAGCGTGAAGTCGACGGGGTTTTCGACCACGCCGAACGACTTCATGTAATTGGCCAGCGCGGTGTTGCGAAAGCCGGTGCGTTTCTCGGACGCGGCGACCGTCTCATCGATCACGATGGAGCTGTCGCCGGACAGAAACTGCATGAAACGCAGGATTTCGCCGATCGCCTCGCGCGGCTGATGGCCGGACAGGATGACATCGGTGACGGCGATGGCGCCGGCATTGATGAAGGGGTTACGCGGCACGCCGCGCTCCCGTTCGAGCTGGACGATGGAGTTGAACGGGTTACCCGATGGCTCGCGGCCGACATGTTTCCAGAGCCGGTCGCCGACCATGCCGAGCGCCAGCGTCAGCGTGAAGACTTTCGAGATGCTCTGGATCGAGAACGGCACATCGGCGTCGCCGGCGGCTGCGACGTGGCCGTCGGCATCGATGACCACAAGACCGAACTGGTTGGGATCGACACCCGCCAGTTCCGGAATATAGCTCGCGACGTCGCCGCGGTCCGTTCGCTGCGCCATCTCGTCGGCAATTTCCTTGACGACGAGATCGAGGCTTGGGGCAGCGTGGTTCATTGCAGATCAATCTGGCGAGAAGAAGCGTTAGTACGGAATCCGCAGGATCGCGATGGCGAGGACCGCCTGGGCGATGAAGCCGACCACGAAGGCCAGCGTGCGGAAAATCGGCAGGCCGAGTGTGTAGACGATCAGATGCACTACGCGCGACCAAAAATAGACCGCGCAGGCCAGAACAGTAGTCGGGGTCGAAACGTCCGCAGCATTCAGGATCAGCACCAGCGGCGCGAAGATGATGAGATTCTCGACGGCATTGTCATGGGCGAACATCATCCGGTTGGCCCATTCGGCCTGCGGCCTGTCGGTGCGCGTCGGGTTGGCCATGACGCCGGTGACACCGCGGACCATGATGCGGTTCAGCATATAAGGCACCCAGAGCAGGCCTGTGAGAATCACGGTCAGCGTCAGCCAGAACAATTCGCGCGTCATCCGGGTATCCTTTCAGTCGAAATTCCCGCGGAAAACGCGGAGATGGTCATGCAAAACACACGCGCCGCAAGCGGATGCGACGCGTCCTTGCTGAAATCATAGACGTTTGCTGTGACGACGCCAAGCAAGCGCGGAGGAGGCGGGCCGTTACGCCCGCACCCGCACATAACTGCCCGGGGCGTCTTCCAGTGCGGGGAATGCGTCGGTGCCGACATGGCGGGCAGGAACTTCCTCACCATCGATGCCGGAGAGCCACTCCCGCCAGTTCGGCCACCACGAGCCAGCATGTTCCTGCGCGGTCTTCATCCAGTCGGCAAGATCGGTGGCGTGGGCGTTGTCGTTGGTCCAGTACTGGTACTTGCCGGAGGCTGGCGGATTGACCACGCCAGCGATATGGCCGGAGCCGGACAACACGTATTTCACCGGACCGCCGAAGAATTGCGAGCCGTACAGCACCGATTGCGCCGGCGCGATGTGGTCCTCGCGGGTGGCGAGATTGTAGACAGGCACCTTGACCTTGGAGAGATCAAGTCGGGTGTTGTCGAGGATCATGTTGCCGGTCGAGAGCTTGTTCTCGAGATAGCAGTTGCGCAGATAGAACGAGTGGTTTGCCGCCGGCATCCGCGTCGCATCCGAATTCCAGTGCAGCAGATCGAAGGCCGAAGGCGGCTTGCCCTTGAGGTAGTTGTTGACCACGTAGGACCAGATCAGGTCGTTCGAGCGCAGCATGTTGAAGGCCATGGCCATCTTGCTGCCTTCCAGCACGCCTGCCGCCTGCATGTCCTTTTCCAGCGCCGAGATCTGATCCTCGTCGACGAACACCATGAGGTCGCCGGCATGGGTGAAGTCGACTTGCGCGGCCAGGAATGTTGCCGATGCCACGCGAACGCGGCGCTTCTCGGCGAGCCAGGCCAGCGTCGAGGCGAGCAGGGTGCCGCCGACGCAATAGCCGATGGTATGCATAGTCATCTCGCCGGTGACCTGCTCGATGACGTCCATCGCGGTCAGCGGGCCTTCCTTCATATAGTCGTCGAAGGTCTTGGCGCCGAGGCGCTTGTCGGGGTTGACCCAGGAGATCACGAACACCGAGACGCCCTGATCGACAGCCCACTTGATGAAGGATTTCTCGGGCTTGAGATCGAGGATGTAGAACTTGTTGATCCAGGGCGGCACGATCAGGAGCGGCGTGCGCAGCACGTTCTCGGTTGCCGGCTGATACTGGATCAGCTGCATCACCTCGTTCTGGAAGATCACCTTGCCTGGCGTCGTCGCCATGTTGACGCCGACTTCGAGGTTTTTCGGATCGGATTGGCGGATGCGGATCGACCCGTGGCCGGCCTCGATATCTTCGGCCAGCATGGTCATGCCGCGCATCAGGTTGCTGCCGTTCGACATCACGGTCTCGCGCAGCACTTCCGGATTGGTCAGCACGAAATTCGACGGCGCCATCGCGTTGGTGATCTGCTGGACATAGAATTCCGCTTTCTTGCGGGTATGCGCATCCAGACCTTCGGCATTCTTGACGAGGTCGTGGGCCCATTGCGTGGTCAGCAGATAGGCCTGCATGACGAAGTCGAAGAACTGGTTCGATTTCCACTCGGGATCGCTGAAGCGCTTGTCGCGCGGCGCTGCCTCGATGGCGGGCGAGCCGGCTTCGCCGACCATCCGGCGCATCGCCGAGCCCCAGAGGTCGAGATAGGCCTTGCCGAGCTTCATCTGCAATTCGGCGGCGCGCTTGTCGTCGGACAGCCAGTAATTGGCGACGATGCTGAATGTCTTGATCAGCTCCGTCAGCTCGTTCGGCGGCTTGTCGACGGTCTCGCCGGTCTGGCGTGGCTGCAGATAGGCGGCCAGCGCCTTGCCGCCATTCTCCATCGCCTTGGCCATGTTGAGCGCAAAAGCTTCGGGATTGAACGGTTTGGCGGACGCGTCGCCCGAGATTTTATCGTTAGCAGCTTTGGCGTCGGCGGCAACTTCGGTCATGGCGCAACAACAGCTTCATTCCAGTCGGGCAACGGTACGTCGCCACGCAAATCGATGATGGCACAGTTCGCGGATTGCCGCAGGATTCGATGTGCTGCACCGCGTCATATAGTCGGCGTTGGGTCTTGCTTCCGTCATATTGAAGCTCCAAGCCTTTAGCGTCTTCTCCCGGCATTAATCGTTTGTGACCAGATTGGCTTGATGGTGCGCTGCGATAGGGATGAAATCGATTCTAATGCGATGTAGGGTTGTGGCGTGACGCGTAGAGGCACATTCAGGGCAATTGGTGGTCGCAGCGGGCGGGCGGCGACAGCGGCCGCCTTGCTGGTGCTGGGGCTTGGCTTGCCTCTGGGCGGCTGCGCCTCGACCATCGCCGACATGCCCATGGTGGGGACGCCGGCGGGCGCTCCGGCGCGTCCGGCCGAGGTGGGCACCTATCTGCCGGTTCATGATCTGCCGACCACCCGCGAAGGCACCGCCATGGCGCCGGCGGATCAGGCCAAGATGCAGGCCGAACTGACTGCCGCCCGCGATCGTCAGGCCGTCGTGCTGCCGGCCAAACCGGCGGCCAAATAGTCAAAACTGCCCGTCGTGACTGGTGTCACCGGGCTTCCGTGATAAAAAGAAGCGATTCAACCGCATGATGAAGCGGTTCTGGAGCCCGATCCCATGGAAGAATTCTACCGCATCCGCCGATTGCCGCCCTATGTGTTCGAACAGGTCAACCGGGCCAAGGCCGCCGCGCGAAACGCTGGCGCCGATATCATCGACCTCGGCATGGGCAATCCGGATCTTGCGACCCCGCCGCATGTGATCGAGAAGCTCAAGGAGACCCTGGGCAAGCCGCGCACCGATCGTTACTCGGCCTCGAAGGGCATTACCGGCCTGCGCAAGGCCCAGGCCGGCTATTACGAGCGCCGCTTTGGCGTGAAGCTCAATCCCGACACCCAGGTGGTGGCGACGCTGGGCTCCAAGGAAGGCTTCGCCAACGTCGCTCAGGCGATCACCGCGCCTGGCGATGTCGTGCTGTGCCCGAATCCGAGCTACCCGATCCATGCCTTCGGCTTCCTGATGGCTGGCGGCGTGATCCGTTCGGTGCCGTCCGAGCCGACGCCGGATTTCTTTGCGGCCGTCGAGCGCGCCATCATCCATTCGATCCCGAAGCCGATCGCGCTGATCGTCTGCTATCCGTCGAATCCGACGGCGCAGGTGGCGAGCCTCGACTTCTACAAGGACCTCGTGGCCTTCGCGAAGAAGCATGAGATCTACATTCTTTCGGACCTCGCTTATGCCGAGGTCTATTTCGACGACAAGAACCCGCCACCCTCGGTGCTGCAGGTACCGGGCGCGATGGACGTCACCGTCGAATTCACCTCGATGTCGAAGACATTCTCGATGGCCGGCTGGCGCATGGGCTTTGCGGTCGGCAACGAGCGCATCATTGCCGCGCTGACGCGGGTGAAATCCTATCTCGACTACGGCGCGTTTACGCCCGTGCAGGTCGCGGCGACTGCTGCGCTGAACGGCCCCGACGACTGCATCCGCGAGATGCGCGACACCTATCGCAAGCGCCGCGACGCTATGGTGGAGTCTTTCGGCCGGGCCGGCTGGGACATTCCGCCGCCATCGGCGTCGATGTTCGCCTGGGCGCCGTTGCCGGAGAAATTCCGCGAAGTCGGCAGCATGCAGTTTGCAACGCTTCTCGTTGAAAAGTCCGGCGTGGTTGTATCTCCCGGCGTCGCCTTCGGCGAGCATGGCGAAGGTTACGTCCGCATCGCGATGGTCGAGAATGAACAGCGCATTCGCCAAGCTGCCCGCGGCATTCGCCGCTTCCTTGAAAGCGGTCTCGAAACGTTGCACAACGTGGTTCCTCTCGCCAACCGGCGATAGGCGTGATCCCCGAAAACCGGCAACCGGTTTTCGGACCGGTCATCGCTCAACAAGAATTCCGACAGGTCTGAAGCTTAATGGTCGCACCCCTCAAAGTGGGTATCGCGGGACTCGGCACCGTTGGTGCCGAAGTTGTCCGTCTCATCGAACAGCAGAACTCGATTTTGGCCGCGCGCTGCGGTCGTGGCGTCAAGGTGATTGCTGTCACCGCGCGCTCCAAGACCAAGAAGCGCGGCGTCGATCTGCGCGGCATCGACTGGATGAAGGATCCGCTCGCGGTTGCGCAGCATCCCGATGTCGAGTGCTTTGTCGAATTGATGGGCGGTGTCGGCGATCCCGCGCTGTCGTCGATCGAGGCGGCGCTGCGCGCCGGCAAGTCGGTCGTGACCGCGAACAAGGCACTGATCGCCAAGCATGGTCTGAAGCTCGCCGCATCGGCTGAGAAGCATGGCGGCGCTCTGAACTACGAGGCCGCCGTCGCTGGCGCCATTCCGATCATCAAGACCATCCGAGAAGGTCTCGTCGGCACCGATATCAATCGCGTCTACGGTATTCTCAACGGCACCTGCAACTACATCCTGTCGCGGATGGAGCTGGAGGGCCTGTCCTTCGAGGAATGCCTTAAAGACGCGCAGCGGCTTGGCTACGCCGAGGCCGAGCCGTCCTTCGACGTCGATGGTCACGATACCGCGCAGAAGCTGGCTATTCTCGCCAGCCTCGCATTCGGCACCAAGGTCGCGCAGAGCGCAGTGTCAGTCGAGGGCATTTCGTCAATCGCGGCTGAAGATCTGCGTGCTGCTGCAGAGCTTGGCTATCGTGTGAAGCTGCTGGGCGTTGCCATGCGCACCGCAACTGGCATCGAACAACGCGTGCATCCGACCATGGTGCCGCTGTCGTCCTCCATTGCGCAGGTCATGGGCGTCACCAACGCCGTCACGGTTGATGGCGCAGGCATTGCGCCGATTACGCTGGTCGGTCCCGGCGCTGGCGGCGCCGCGACGGCGTCTGCGGTTCTTGCCGATATCGCCGATGTCGCACGCAATGTGCGCGCGCTGCCGTTTGGTCGGCCGGTTGAGAAGCTCAAGACCACCACCAAGGCGCCGATGGAACGACATGAAGGTGGTTATTACATCCGCCTGATGGCGCGCGATCTTGCCGGCACGGCGGCGCGCATCGCAACGCGTCTGGCCGAGCAGAAGATTTCGCTGGAGTCGATCGTGCAGCGCCATCCGAATGGCGGCATCGAGCCGGTCTGCAAGAGCACGAAATCGTCACCGGTGCCTGTTATCCTGATCACCTACGCCACCACCGAGGACGCGATGCGTCGCGCCCTGCAGGCCGTGCAAAGCGACAAGGTGATATCAGGCAAGCCGCAGGTTATTCGCATCGAGAAGAACTAAATCCACGCGTTGAGAGTTGTACGGGGACATTCGTCCCACCGTAGAAGGAGCCCGCCAATGTCGACCCATATTACCGTCCCGCCGCAGCAACTGCTCGAGCGCATTCTGACGCTGGAGATCGTTCGCGTGACCGAGCGCGCGGCAGTGTCGGCTGCGCGGCTGCGCGGTCATGGGCAGGAGAAGGCGGCGGATCAGGCAGCGGTCGATGCGATGCGCCGCGAGCTCAACAAGATGCCGATCGATGGCACCATCGTGATCGGCGAGGGCGAGCGCGACGAAGCGCCGATGCTCTATATCGGCGAAAAGGTCGGCATCAATGCCGGCCCGAAGGTCGATATTGCCGTCGATCCGCTCGAAGGCACAACACTGTGTGCCAAGGACATGCCGGGCTCGATCGCCACCATGGCGATGGCCGACGGCGGCACGCTGCTGCACGCGCCCGACGTCTATATGGACAAGATCGCGATTGGTCCGGGCTACGCCAAGAACGTGATCGACATCGACGCATCGCCGGAAGAGAACATCAGGCGCCTCGCCAAGGCCAAGGGTGTGCCGGTGTCGGCGATCACCGCCCTCGTGCTTGAGCGGCCGCGGCACGAAGCACTGATCGCAGCGATCCGCTCGACCGGGGCGGCGCTGCGTCTCATTCCGGACGGCGACGTCGCCGGCGTCATCCACACCACCGATCCCGCCAAATCTGGCATCGACATCTATCTTGGCATTGGCGGCGCACCGGAAGGCGTGCTGGCAGCTGCAGCACTGCGCTGCATCGGCGGCCAGATGCAGACCCGATTGATCCTCGATACCGACGAGAAGCGCGAGCGTGCGCTGAAGATGGGTGTCACCGATCCGAAGATGATCTATGGCATCGAGGACATGGCGAAGGGCGACTGCCTGTTTGCCGCCACCGGTGTTACCGACGGCGCATTGCTGTCGGGCGTTAAGTTCCGTGGCGACGTCATTGAGACCGAGACCATCGTGATGCGTTCGGTGACCGGCACCGTGCGCATCATCAAAGGCGAGCATCGCCAGCTCGAAAAATTCCACCTGGATTGAGTTCGGTCACATGGCGAAGGCGAATGTTGACATCTGCCCGGTCGGCCCCGATGAGCGGGCTGCCTGGGAGCCGCTGTGGCAGGGCTATCTGACGTTCTACAAGGCGACGCTGCCACAGGCCGCGACCGATACGGCGTGGAAGCGTTTCCACGACGCCAATGAGCAGATGTTCCTGCTCGGCGCCTATGTGGACGGCAAGCTCACCGGCATCGTGCAGTTCCTGTATCACCGCTCATCCTGGACGCCCGGCAACTACTGCTATCTGCAGGATCTGTTCGTCGACAACAACGCGCGTGGGCTCGGCGTCGGTCGCGCTCTGATCGAGGCGGTCTATGCGAAGGCCAAGGCCGATGGCTGCAGCCGCGTGCATTGGCTGACACAGAACGAGAATGCGCAGGCGCGCATTCTGTATGATCAGGTCGCGGACAATTCCGGATTTATGCAATATCGGAAGATACTCTAATTAAAAGGCAATCCGAGCGCGCCAATATGCGCTCGGATTAATCGAACTAAAAACCAAAAAACAAAATGGGGATGAGACCATGAGCGAGACCGATAACGTCAAGGCTCTGGTGTTCGACGTGTTCGGCACCGTGGTTGATTGGCGTTCCAGCCTGATTGCTGACTGTACCGCGTTCGGCAAAGCGCGCGGCATCACGGCTGACTGGACCGCGCTCGTCGATGCCTGGCGGCAGGCCTATATGCCGTCGATGGATGTCGTGCGCCATCATCCCGAGCGCGGCTTCGTCAAGCTCGACACGCTGCATCGGCAGTCACTCGATGTGTTGGTCGCCAAGTTCGGCATCAACGGGCTCTCGGACAACGATCTGCATCACATGACACTCGGCTGGCACCGGCTGCATCCGTGGGCGGATTCGGTGAGCGGTCTGACGCGCTTGAAGACCAAATACGTCATCAGCCCGTTGTCGAACGGCAATGTCGCGCTGCTGACCAACATGGCGAAATTCGCCGGCCTGCCATGGGACCTGATCATGAGCGCGGAACTGTTCGAACACTACAAGCCCGATCCGCAGGCCTATCTCGGCGCCGCCGCACTGCTCAATCTGAGGCCTGCGGAAGTCATGATGGTCGCCGCCCATAACAGCGATCTCGATGCCGCACACAAACTCGGCCTCAAGACCGCCTTCGTGCCGCGCGTCACTGAATATGGCCCGCACCAGAACCGCGATTTCAAGGCCGAGGGCCCGTGGGACGTGGTGGCCGACGACTTCAACGATCTGGCGAAGCGGATGGGTTGCTGACCGGCTTGGGATTTGCCGAAAGCGGCTGCGCGGCCTATTGCTGATGCCATGACGCCACCGACCATCATTCCCGTCGAATCCCAGCAGGCCTTCCTTGGCGTTACCGAATCCGCCACCGGGCGGATCTGGCGCGACCGGGTGGATCAGCGCGGCGCGGGGCGGGCGCTGGCCATGGTGCAGCGTTTCCAATTGCCGGAGATGCTGGCGCGGGTCATCGCCGGCCGCAATATCGAACTCGACGCGGTCGAAGACTTCCTCGATCCCACCATCCGCAAGCTGATGCCGGACCCGTTCACCATCACGCAGATGGAAGCAGCGGCGAAGCGCATCGCGGATGCCGCACAGCGCCGGGAGAAAGTGGCAATCTTCGGCGACTACGACGTCGACGGCGCGACGTCGTCGGCGCTGCTGGCTTGGCACCTCCGCCATTGCGGGCTCGATCCGCAGATCCACATTCCCGATCGCATCTTCGAGGGCTACGGCCCCAATGTGGATGCCATCAGGATGCTGGCCGGCAAGGGCGCGACGCTGCTCGTGACTGTCGATTGCGGCACGACCAGTTTTGAGCCGCTGGCTGAGGCCAAGAAGCTCGGCATGTCCGTGGTCGTCATCGATCACCATCAGACCGGCGAGGAACTACCTGACGTCGATGCCGTGGTGAATCCCAACCGGCTCGACGATATTTCCGGTCTCGGTCATCTCGCCGCCGTGGGCCTCGTGCTGATCACGCTGGTCGCCGTCAATCGCGAATTGCGCAAGCGCGGCTTCTGGACCGCCGAGATGCCGGAGCCGGATCTGCTCGGCATGCTGCATCACGTGGCCCTGGGTACCGTGGCCGATGTCGCCCCGCTGATCGGCCTGAACCGCGCTTTCGTCGCCAAGGGTCTCATCGCATTGCGCCGCCGCGATCACATCGGGCACACCGCGCTGATGGATGTGGCGCGTTTGAACGGTCCGCCGGAAGCATGGCATCTCGGCTTCATGCTGGGACCGCGCATCAATGCCGGCGGCCGGATCGGGCGCGCAGACCTGGGCGTGCGGCTGCTGCTCGAAGGCGATATTTCCGAGGCTGCGAAGATCGCTGCCGAACTTGATCGGCTGAACATCGAACGACGCGTGATCGAGCAGGCCGCGGAAGCGCAGGCCGAAGCGGAGGCGCTGGCGTCACTCGGGCTGGAAGACAAAGGCTCGGTGATCGTGACGGCCAGCGAAGGCTGGCATCCGGGCGTGGTCGGGCTCGTCGCATCCCGGCTCAAAGAGAAATTTGCGCGGCCTGCTTTTGCCATCGCGCTGGAGCCTGGCGGAATTGGCACGGGGTCTGGCCGCTCGATCTCCGGCGTCGATCTCGGTAAAGCCGTGCGGCAAGCTGTTGCCGATGGGCTTCTGATGAAAGGTGGCGGCCACGCCATGGCCGCGGGCATCACGCTACGCAAGGAACGGCTCGGCGAATTCCGCGCCTATATCGAAAGCGCGCTGGCTGCGGATGTCGGCAAGTCCCGCAACGAGAAAGAACTCTTCATCGATGGCGCTATCACTGCGCGCGGTGTGACGACGGATCTCGTGAATACGCTCAATCGCGCCGGGCCGTTCGGGCAGGCCAATCCCGAGCCGGTGATTGCGCTGCCGGCGCATCAGCTCGTTTATGTCGATGAAGTTGGGCAGGCGCATCTGCGGCTGCGCTTCAAGGCGTCGGACGGCGCTATGGTCAACGGTATCGCGTTTCGTTCAGTGGGGCAGAAACTTGGCAACGCGTTGCAGGAGCTGCGCGGTCAGCCCGTCCATGTGGCGGGCTCGCTGACCGTCGATCGCTGGCAGGGTGCCGAGCGCGTGCAGATGCGCGTGATCGATGTGGCGGCGCCGGATCCCGGGCCGAAGATGATCAGATAATATCAATCTCAGTCTGTCGGCTCCCGGCTTGACCGGCGCACTCATCCACTTATGTCTTGCCGGCGGAGCAGTCTGGTCGAGTATCGATAGCGGTCTGCCGGATGAATGCTGAGCGAGACCTCAGCCAGCTCGTTTGACGCGAACAGATACTGCCGCCGGATCGATAGCGCATGCGCGCCAGCCGTTGCCTTCAGTGGCTCCGCCATCGCGTCCGACACGCCAACCGCAGAAATGTCCTGCCGGATCTCGACAAAGCGTCGTCCCGAGATTTTCTCGACCAGCGTGCCGAAGATCTCATGATGCCCAGCCATTTTCGTGCGTACCTCGTCGGCGAAGGCGCCGTCGATATAGACATCGGTCCAGCAGATCGGCGTCTGTGTGACGTCGCCGGGAATTGTGCGCAGACTTGAGATGCACAGCCAGCGGCGACCCGGCCGGCATCCGATCTGGCTGGCCAACTCGCTGTCCGCGACAATGTCGGCGACACGCTGCACGTGGCGCTCCGTCTCGGTGCCGAACTGCTGCACCGCCTCGATCGTATTGAGTGCCTGCGTAAAGCCATCACCGCCCTTGGCCGGAGAGGTCGCCTCGACACGCGTCCCGGCATTGCGCTTCCGGCTGACCAAGCCGGACGCCTGCAGCTCCTGCATCGCCGCGCGCACGGTTGATCGGCTCACGGCGAACTGGTCCGCCAGCTCAAACTCTGTCGGCAGCACAGACCCGACCGGATGCCGTCCGTCTGCGATGGCCTCGGTCAGTGCTCGGGCCACGAACGCGTAACGCTTTTCCACCGTCGTCCCTCGACCCCTAAGTCCCTGATCGCAAGATGGAAGCCTGATTGGCGACCATCTCGTCAAGAAAGGAGATTGACACACGGTTTATGTTCGTACAATTTAATATGTACGAACATAATAAGAGGAAGCGGTATGGGCAGCACGGTTTTCGATTCGGTCCTGTTTCGGGACATGTTCGGCACCGCGGAAATGCGGGCGGTCTTCGCCGACGAAGCCCTGGTCGGCCGCTACATCGAGGCCGAAGTCGCGCTGGCCCGCGCCCAGGCCCGTCTCGGCGTTGTGCCGAAGGAAGCCGCGCAGGCCATCGAGGCTGCCGCCAAATCGATCCGGATCGATTTCGACAAGCTCCGTGCTGAAACCGAAATCGTCGGCTACCCGATCCTGCCGCTGGTCCATCAGCTATCCGAGGCCGCCGGAGAGGCGGGCCGCTACGTCCACTGGGGCGCGACCACCCAGGACATCATGGATACCGCCAACGTCTTGCAGATCCGCGCGGCCTTGCAGATCGTTGCGCGCGATCTGCGCGAGGTCCGCGACATCCTCGCTACCATGGCGAAAAAATATCGCGACACGCCGATGGCCGGGCGCACCCATCTGCAGCAGGCGTTGCCGGTGACCTTCGGCTACAAGGCCGCCGTCTGGCTGTCCTCCATCGATCGGCACATTGAGCGCGTCGATCAGGCATTGCCGCGCATCCTGCTCGGCGAGTTCTCCGGCGCCGCGGGGACGCTCGCGTCCGTGGGCGAGGGCGGCCTGGAGATGCAGAAGCTGTTCTGCGAGGAGCTCGGCCTGCATCAGCCCTCGATCACCTGGCATGTTGCCCGCGACGGCATCGCCGAAGCGGTCACACTGCTCGGTCTGATCACCGGCACGCTCGGCAAGATCGCCACCGACGTGATGCTGTTGTCATCGTCCGAATTCGGCGAAGTGTCTGAGCCTTTCGTGCCCGGTCGCGGCGCGTCATCGACGATGCCGCAAAAGCGTAACGCGATTTCAAGCGAGCTGATGCTCGCCGCTGCCAAGGCGGTGCGCCAGCATGTCGCGACCATGCTCGACGGCATGATCCATGACCTGGAACGTGCAACGGGGCCGTGGCACCTCGAATGGGTGTCGTTGCCGGAGAGTTTTTTGCTCACCGCTTCGTCGCTGGCCAATGCAAAGTTCATGCTGGCCGGCCTTGTCGTCCACGAGAAGCGCATGCTGGACAATCTCGATCTGACACGCGGCCTTATCGTCGCCGAAGCGGTGATGATGGCAGCGGCGCCAAAACTCGGCCGCCAGCACGCGCATGACGTCGTCTACGACGCTTGCCGCAAGGCCATCGAAGGCGGCGGCAAGCTCGCCGACATTCTAGCCGAGGTCCCGGAAATCACCGAAGCGCTTGGTGGCAAGGAGGCCATCCGTCGTCACTGCGACCCGGCTAACTATCTCGGCCTGTGCGGTCCAATGGTCGATCGTGTGCTGAGCATGAGCGGACACTGAAACAACACACACAACAGGGGAGGAATTTCGATGACGAAGAACATTTTGACGACTGCATTCGTGCTCGCCGGTGCACTGCTGTCTGGCCCAAGTCTGGCGCAGGATTATCCGACTCGTACCATCACCATGAACATGCCGTATTCGGCAGGTGGCCCCGGCGACACCATCGCGCGGCTGCTGGCGCAGGGCATGAGCGGTCCGCTGAAGCAGCAGGTGATCGTCGAGAACACGACGGGCGCCGGCGGCTCCATCGGCAGCGCCAAGGTCGCCGCCTCGGCGCCGGACGGCTACAATCTGCTGCTGATCCATATCAGCCACGCGACCAATCCCGCGCTGTATCCCAAGCTCAAATACCATCCGATCAAGGACTATGAGCCGATCGGCCTCGCTGTCGATCTGCCGTCGGTGTTCGTGGCACGCAAGGATCTCCCGGCCGCCAATCTCGCCGAGCTGATCGCCTGGATGAAGACGAATAAGGAGAAAGTGAACTACGCGCATGCCGGCATCGGATCGGCCTCGCATCTGTGCGGCCTGCTGCTCAATACAGCGACCGGTACGCAGCCGACCCAGATCGCCTATCGCGGCGCTGGTCCGGCGATGAACGACATGATGAGCGGGCAGGTCGACGTCATGTGCGACCAGATCGTCAACGTGGTCGGCAATGTCGATGGCGGCACGATCAAGGGCTACGCCGTCACCAGCACCGAGAAGGCGCCGGCGCTGCCAAAACTGCCCACGACAGCCGAAGCCGGTCTGCCGGGCTTCACCTACACGGTCTGGTACGGCCTGTTCGCGCCGAAGGGCACGCCCAAGCCGATCATCGACAAACTCGTTGCCGCACTGAACGTGGCGCTGAAGGACGAGACCGTGAAGAGCCGGCTTGCCGGGCTCGGCGTGCAGCCAGTGGCGCCGGAACGGGCGACGCCCGATGCGCTGGCCGCGCATCTGAAATCCGAGATCGACAAGTGGACGCCGATCATCAAGGCAGCGGGCGTTGTCGGCGCGCAGTGAGCGAGACTCGTGAGTGACGTTCGCACGGAACATGACGCCTTCGGTGCTATCGCGGTGCCGAAGGATCGCTATTGGGGCGCGCAGACCCAACGCGCGCTTGAGGTCTTCCAGGTTAGCGATGAGCGTTTCCCGGTCGCGCTGATCCGTGCATTCGCCCTGCAGAAGATCGCGGCCGTTCGCGCCAATCTGCAACTCGGGACGATCGCGCCGGAGATCGCAGCGCCGATCGAAGCAGCGGCACTCGAACTTCAGCAAGGCCGTTTCGACGATCATTTCCCGTTGCCGATCTGGCAGACTGGCTCCGGCACCCAGACCAACATGAACGCCAATGAGGTGATCGCAAACCGCGCCAATGAATTGCTGGGCCAGCCGCTTGGGACCAAATCACCCGTTCATCCCAACGATCACGTCAATTGCTCACAGTCATCGAACGACAGCTTTCCGACCGTGATGCATGTGGCAACGGCGCTGGAGTTGCGCGGGCGTTTGCTCCCGGCCTTAAAGACGCTACGCGATGATCTTCGCGCCAAGGCGGACGCGTTCTCCGACGTCGTGAAGATAGGGCGCACGCATCTGATGGATGCCGTGCCGATGACCATGGGGCAGGCATTCGATGCCTTCGCCCGCCAGATCGGCCATGCGATTGACCGCATCGAAGCAGTGTTTCCGCGTCTGCTGATGCTGCCCCAGGGCGGCACGGCCGTCGGCTCGGGGCTCAATGCGCCAAAGGGATTCGACAGCGCCTTTTGCGAGCACCTGAACGCACTGACCGGCGTTACGTTCGTCCCGAACCCGAGCAAGTTCGAAGGCATGGGCGCGCATGACGCGCTTGTCGAAGTGTCCGGCGCGCTCAATGGCCTTGCCGTCACGCTGCTGAAGATCGCGAACGACGTGCGCTTCCTCGGTTCGGGTCCGCGCTGCGGGCTTGGTGAGCTCGTCATCCCGCATGACGGGCTGACGTCGTCGATCATGCCAGGCAAACGCAATCCCACCATCGCTGAGATGCTTGCGCAGGTGTGTTTTCAGGTGACGGGTAACAACGCCGTCGTCACCTCAGCCAGCGCATCCGGCAATTTCGAGCTCAACGTTGCCAAGCCGGTGATCATCTACAACGTCTTGCAGTCGATCCGCATCCTCGCCGATGGCGTCGATGTCTTTACGTCCCGATTGATCCGCGATCTCGACGTCGATCGGCGACAGCTCGCCGCGAATGTCGCCAACGCGCCGCTGCTCGCGACAGCGCTCAATCCGGTGATCGGCTACGACAAGGTCGCGCTCATCACAGCCAAGGCGCTGGACGAGTCCATCACACCGCGCGAAGCAGCGATCACGCTAGGACTGCTCTCGGGTGAAGACTACGATCGTTACGTCGATCCGCAGCGGATGGCGGGCATTTGACAGAACGGCTCAGCCGCCTTGCCGCAACCGCGCGAGCACCTTCAGCCCGCCATAGCCATCCGCCGGCAGCAGACCCATCTTCGTTTGATAGTCCTTCACCGCTTTCATCGTGTCGTTGCCGACGCGGCCATCGGTGCCGCCGGTGTCGAAGCCGGCGCGGGTGAGGCGAGTTTGTACTTCCTGCACTTCGGCGAGTGTGAGCGCGCGTTCCGAGCCGGGGAACGGCTGGATGAAAGGCGGCGCGCCGAGAATGCGATCGCCGAGATGGCAGATCGCCAGCGCATAATTCATCGACGGGTTATAGCTGCGCACGGCGTAGAAGCCCTGGCCGAGCAGGAAGGCCGGACCGCCCTGCACAGGCACCCAGAGCTTGGCATTTGCAGTGGCCTGCGGGAACGGCTGTCCATCGGCGCGCGTAACGCCGGCTGCGGACCATGCTGCAAAACTGCGATTGCTATCCGATGAGCCGGCGCCATTGGCGCGGACTTCATAGCCCCAGTGTTCGCCGCGCGGATATTTGCCGCGATTGACGAGGAAGCGTGCGCTTGAGCCCAGCGCATCGTCAGGCTTGCCGAACGGCGAGACGCGGCCGTCGCGGTCATAGTCGATGCCGACATTGAGCCAGACTTCCGGCATCCATTGCGTGTGGCCCATTGCACCGGCCCAGGAGCCGCGCATCTCGTCGGGCGTGCCCCAGCCCTTATCGACGATCTTCAGCGCGTTGATGAGTTCGGTTTCCCAATAGGCGCGGCGGCGCGGCTCGTTCCATGCGAGCGCCGCGAGTGAGGGAAACACCGGGCGCATGTGGTTCTGCTGCACGATGGGATCGCCATAGGCGGACTCGACGCCCCACAGCGCCAGCAATGTGCCCCGCTCGACGCCGAAGTCGCGCTCGATACGGTCGAACACGCCGTCATACTTGCGCAGCGCTTCCTTGCCGGCGGCGATGCGCCAGTCGGAGGCGCGGCGGTTGATGTATTGCCAGAGCTGCTCGTGAAATTCCGGCTGCTTCTGCATCTTGGTGAACACGGACATGTCCGGCTCGATACGGCCCATCACGCGCGAATAGGTCGCGTCGGAGACGCCTTTGGCAATTGCCTTTGCACGAAAGCCGTCGCGCCACGCGTCGAAGCCCGGAGGCGCCGCAAAGGCGGTCCCGGGTAGGGCCAGCAGCGCGCCGGCACCCAGGCCGGAGCGGAGCAGGCTGCGTCGGTCGATCAGGGAATCGCGTGCGGTCATGCGCCACTGTAGCCGCATGATTTGCGCCATGGCAGGGGCAATGCGTCGCGGCGCGTCAACGCAATCAACGGATTGATATCATGTATAAAAAAGACCGCCGGAAGCCATTTTCGGGCGTCCGGCGGTCTTGCGAAAAACTTGCGGCAGTCTTGCGACAGCCGGGATCCTTTAGTCCTTGGCGCGCTCGATGTACGAGCCGTCCTCGATCAGCACCACGATGCGTGTGCCGGTGCCGACATGCGGCGGCACGTTGGTGCGGACGCCGTTGGACAGCATCGCAGGCTTGTAGGACGACGATGCGGTCTGGCCCTTGGTGACCGGTTCGGTATCGACGACTTCGAGGGTCGCGCGCTGCGGCATCTGGATCGCCACCGGAACCAGACCATGCAGCGACAGCTTTACGGTCATGTTCTCCTGCAGATAGGGCTCGGCATCGCCGATGACGTCCTTCTGCACCTGAACCTGGTCGTAATTGTCGTTGTTCATGAAATGGAAGCCGTCGGCATCCTTGTAGAGGTAATTGAAGTTTTGGTCTTCAATCGTCGCCTTTTCCACCTGGTCAGTGGTCTTGTAGCGCTCCGAGATCTTCACACCGTCGCTGATTCGGCGCATTTCGATCTGGCTGACCGGGGTTCCCTTGCCGGGGTGGATGTTCTCCGCGGACAGAACCACGTAGAGCTTGCCTTCCTGCTCGATGACGTTGCCCTTGCGAATAGAACTGGCGATGACTTTCACAGATATGTTTCCTAGATTTCAGGCCCGGGACCGATCCGGACGTGTGTGTCCTGTGGCCAGCGAAGCGGTTTCGGGGGGCAACATACTGATTTCACGCGGCGATGCCAGCGTTTTGCAACCCAAAAGGGCTGTTTGCCGATGACTGGAACCGACCGTCCGTCGCCCTGGTGGAGCCCGGCGCGACATCAGGACCGCCGGGGCTTCCTGCTGGCGCGGGGAGCGATCACGAAGGGTATCCGGACGTGGTTCGAGGCTCAGGGCTTCCTGGAGGTCGAGACTGGCGTCCTGCAGGTCTCACCGGGCAATGAGACCCACCTGCATGCGCCAAAGACGACATTGATCGACCGCGATGGCGAGCGGTTCTCGCGGTATTTACGAACATCGCCGGAATTCGCCTGCAAGAAGCTGCTGGCGGCGGGGGAGACGATGATCTTCGAATTCGCCCGGGTGTTTCGCGACCGTGAGCGCGGCGACAAGCACCTGCCTGAATTCACGATGCTCGAATGGTATCGTGCCGAGGAGAGCTACGAGGCTGTGATTGCCGATTGCGTGGCGATCATTGCACGCGCCGCGCAGGCGACGGGCATCAAGCAGTTCACGTTTCGCGGTCAGGTTGCCGATCCGTTCGCCGAGCCGGAGATGTTGACCGTGGCAGCGGCGTTCACGCGTTTTGCGGATATAGATTTGCTTGCGAGCATCGATGGCGCCGAGGGCGATCGCGCTAAGCTGGCGGCTGCTGCAACTGGCAAGGTACGGATCAGCGATGACGATACCTGGTCGGATATTTTCAGCAAGATTCTGGTCGAGTATGTCGAGCCGCATCTCGGGCAGGGACGGATGACTGTGCTGTTCGAATATCCGGCGCCGGAGGCCGCATTGGCGCGCACCAAAGAAGGCGACCGACGCGTGGCTGAGCGGTTTGAGGTCTATGCGTGCAGTGTAGAACTCGCCAACGGTTTCGGCGAGTTGACCGACGCTGACGAACAGCGCCGCCGCTTCACGGAAGCGATGGACGAAAAAGAGCGTCGCTATGGCGAGCGCTATCCGCTCGATGAGGAGTTTCTTGAGGCCGTCGCAACGATGCCGCCTGCATCCGGCGTTGCACTCGGCTTCGACCGGCTGGTGATGCTGGCCTCGGGCGCGACGCGGATCGATCAGGTGGTGTGGACGCCGCCGGCAGGTGTGTCATGAACCGTCACGTGAAAGTTGCGACGACCCTGCGGCAAGCCAGCGACCTCATCGAAAACGGTCTCGCGCCAGCCTCGACGCTGGCCGATCTGGAGAAAGTCGCCGCGCGTTATGCGGTCGCGGTGACGCCGGCCGTAGCCGCACTGATCGACAGCAGCGATCCTGACGATCCGATCGCGCGCCAGTACATTCCGAGTGTGGATGAACTGAACGCGCAGCCCGAAGAGAACGCTGATCCGATCGGTGATCACGCCCACGCGCCCATCGACGGCATCGTGCATCGTTATCCCGACCGTGTGCTGTTCAAGCTGGTACATGTCTGCGCGGTGTATTGCCGGTTCTGTTTCCGCCGCGAGATGGTGGGGCCGGGCAAGGAGACCGCGCTGTCGCGTGAGGCTTATGCAGCGGCGCTGGATTACATCCGCAGTCATGACGAGATCTGGGAGGTAATCCTCACCGGCGGCGATCCCCTGATGCTGTCGCCGCGGCGATTGAGCGAGATCATGGCGGATCTCGCTGATATCCCGCATGTAAAGATCATTCGATTGCATACGCGGGTCCCCGTGGCTGATCCCGGCCGCGTGAGTGCGGAAATGGTGGAGGCATTGAAAGTCACGGGTGCCAGCACATGGGTGGCGCTGCATGCCAATCATCCGCGCGAGCTGACGGATGCTGCACGTGCGGCCTGCGCGCTTATGGTGGATGCCGGCATTCCCATGGTGAGCCAGTCGGTATTGCTGCGCGGCGTCAATGACGATGCGGCGACGCTGACGGCACTGATGCGCGGTTTCGTCGAGTGCCGCATCAAGCCCTATTATCTGCATCACGGCGACCTCGCGCCTGGCACCGCACATTTGCGCACCAGCATCGCGGAGGGACAGGCCTTGATGCGCGCCATTCGAGGCAATGTTTCCGGATTGTGCCAGCCGGATTATGTGCTCGATATTCCCGGCGGTTATGGCAAGGCGCCGATCGGTCCCGAATATTTGTCCGAGAATTCTTCAGTCAACCTCAAGCCTGACGGTGAAGCTTCTGCGGAATCGGTCTATCGTGTGGTGGATTACTGCGGCGACGTTCATATCTATCCACCGAAGCCGTAGCGATCGGCTTACACGCGCCACCTGGTGTCGGAGACAAAAAATGAAAACATTGTTCGTGATGACGGCAGGCCTGTTCGTTCTCGGCCATTCGCTGGCTCTGGCGCAGGATTCGTCCCGCAACCTGCCACCCAAGGGCCTGCGCTCGCAGCCGACCACACAGACCAACAGCGGCGGTGCTCTGCCAGAGGCTCCCGTCGGCCATCGCCAGCCGCGCCCAGGCGATTTGCCGCCGGAGACCGGCAAGAACGATCCGTCCCGCATCGACGCGCAGGATCGCGAGCTTGATCGCATGATCAAGAATATCTGCAAGGGCTGCTGAGTCCCTGCAGACAGTTGGCGGGGTCAGGCCTTCTTGCGGGCGGCCATCGCCAAGCCGATCAGCGAAGCGCCGCCGATCACCAGATTTATGCCGACCATCAAGCCGATGGCCCAGGCTGCCGTGCCGGGCAGGCCCGAGATGATGATGAAGGCGATCACGATATCGATCAGACCGGAGAAGGCCATCCAGCTCCAGCGCTCGGACAGCTCCTTGCGATGCTGGAGCGCGTACATGATGGTCGCTACGCCCTCGGCGAGGAAATAGACGCCAACCACGAATGTCAGTGTCAGCGTGCTTTCGGCCGGGCGCGTAAGCAGAATGATGCCGGCGCCGATGCCGAGGATTGCTGAAATCAGCGACCAGATGAATCCTGGTGTCTGACGGGCCCAGAAGGTCATCAGCAGCGCTGCAACGCCCGAGATGAAGAACATCCAGCCCAGCATGACGGTGACGGCGATGCTGGCCACCTGCGGCACGATCATCGCGGCGAAGCCGAGGATCACCAGCACGATGCCCTCGATCAGAAATGCCTTCCAATGCGCGCGCACGGCGTCGCTCATCTTCGATTGCAGCTCGGCGAGGTTGGGCGGCATGGTCATGGCGGCATGTCCTGATCTGGCCGGCAGCATGCTGGCCGTACCTTGCATTTATCCGCTCACACGCGGAAGCGTGCAAGTTTGTTGATCGGGAATAGCTCGAATGTCGCGTGAGGTCTTGAACGTTACGACTGCGCGGTCATGGCCGGTGCGGCCGTGCGCATGCGGTTGCGCCCGAGAATATAGGCTGTCGTCGTCAGCACCAGCAGCACGGCGCCGATGGCGATCGATGCCAGACCGAGCGGGATCAGCACCATGGTGACGTTGCGCGCCGGGTTCGTAAACCAGTGATGAATCGAAGTCAGCAAAAAGGCCGTGCCGGCAAAGCCCGCACCGCCGCCGGCAACCAGCAGTGCCCACATGCCGCGCAACTGGCTGAGCCTCTCGCGTGACACCTCCGTATGCGGTGCATGATGCGCGCCGATCCGCCGGACCAGCCGCGCCGCCAGCGCAATGGTGCCGAAGCCGATCACCACGCCGGCAGCTTCCAGCACGCGGCGCATCACGCCGACGATTTCCGGATGACGCTGCAGCGTCAGCAAAGGAAGATCGAAACAGGCATGCAGCGTCACCGGCGCGAGAACAATGAGCATGGGCGTGCGAATAAAAGCCCAGCCGTCGCGGCGATGGGCGCCGAGCGCGCGGCCGGAACGGGTGATGGCGATGTAAGCGCCGGCGATGACGCCGAGCGCGCCGTGAAATGGCACGGTCAGCACGCTGCGCAGCACCGCGAGCGTCCGCCACATGTCGGGATATTGCAGGAGATAGACGAGATTCTCGTAGGCTGCGAAGCCGAGGCCGGCGGCGGCGCCGTAAACCACCGTGTCCATCGGATCGGCCGTCCGGGCGCGCTGGGTGGACACCGCGATGATGACGAAGATCTTCACGATCTCCTCCGGCGCGGCGACGCCAAACACGGCGTGGAGCACCATGGCCAGGGTCGGGTTGTCCGTAAGGCCCGGAATTGCCGCGAACAGCGCGCGGGCATAGCCGAGCAGGGAGATGCTGGCGGCCCCCAGCAGGAATGACGCCCAGACCAACCCGGGCGGTCCCGGCCGTTCATCGGCAGCAATCACCAGCCACAGCAACAGCAAAGCTGGTGCCACGGCGGCGATACCGATCACGGTGGGGAGCGATTCGAGCAGGTTCATGGAACTTAATTATAGACGGCCGGGCAGACCGGAAAGAGTGACTCTTGCGGGAGCCGCCTGCGACAAAAGAGAAGCGAGCGGGCCCGGGCCAGGGCCGGAACCAATCAGTGTTCGGTCGATTGGGCTGACACAGCTCATACTGCACGGGAAATGACCATGGCCGACGACGCAAAGACACCCCCCTACATCTACGAAGGCGTCGAGCCCGTGCCTGAGGCCAGGTCGACAATCACAGAAACGATCACGGATGTGAAAGAGGCGGTGACCGAGACCGCGCACCGCATCGGCGGTGCCATCGAGTCCGGCAAGAAGCCAGGGATGCCGTTGAGCATCCTGGCCAATGTGGCGCGGGAAGCGCCGCTGGGGTCGCTGCTGGTTGCTTTTCTGCTGGGCGTCGCCGTGGCGCGCCGGCGCTAGGCGTCAGCGAATCCGGGCCGGCACCAGATTGACCGGCTTCGAGGTCCGCAGCGATGCTGGCTGGTAGGCCGAAGCGGGTGCGAACACCGACTTGCAGCCGTCGCTAAGCTGAGACTTGTTGCGGATCATGCAAGCCGTGACGCGATCGACATCCGGGATCTCCGAACTACAGAGACGCATCGCATCGCCCGTGCAAAGCTGTTCCTGCTCGGCGCTGTAGGCGTGGCAGACGGTGGTCAGCATGCCGAATGCAAGAACGGTGGCGGCGGCGAGCTTCGCGGTGGTGAATGTCATCGTGTGTCCCTCGATCTTGTGTCCATCCGTGCGCCGATCGGCGCGTCGTTGGAGTGATGGGATAGAGGGCGTTCGCTTCAGGCGGTTTGCGCGGAGGCGAGGAAACGGTTTCTTCGACCGCGGTTTTGTTTCATTGCTGGTGATGGACGAAACACAGCCTGAACACAGCGTGCCGGTCGGAATCCCACCCTGATGGACATTATTCAGAAAATCTCGGCGCTGATCGCGGCGCAAGCCGATTTGGCTGGACCGCTCGGTTTCGTCATCGCCTTCTTCGGATGTCTAGTCGGCTCCAGTTTCGTCGTTCCGGCTGCGGCCATCGTGACGGCGACGGGGGTGCTGATCGGCGCCGGCGTGGTGTCCTGGACTTTCGTCCTTTGGGCCATCGGCGGCGCGGTGCTCGGCATGAGCGTGTCCTATGAGCTCGGCAAGCGGTGCGGGCCGCGACTGCTGGAGATGCGGATGCTCCAATCGCGTCAGCAACTGGTGGCGCGGGTACGCGGGCTATTCGAGCGCTACGGCATCGCGGCGATCATGGTCGGCTACCATATCGGGCCGGCGCGCGCACTGGTCACCAGCGTCGCGGGCATCGCCGGCATGCCGCGTCTGAAGTTCGAAACTGCCAGTATCGTGTCAGCAATGGTCTGGATCGTCGATCACGCCTTGATCGGCGTCATCCCCGGCACACTCATCGACGCCGACAGTCCATGGTTGCTCCCGGTGACATTCGGAGCACCGGTCGTCGTGATCGTGCTGACCGTGATGTTGCTGCGCAAGGCGTTGTAGCCCCAGCGCCAACGTCTCGCATCACGCGGCCTTCGAGATCTTCTTCTTGAGATGCCCGGTGTCGTGATCGCGGCGGAGCTGACTGAGCGACGTGTCGTTGAGCTTCGGCAGCACTTCGCTGAGTGTGAGCGTGTCGGGATGCCCGGCTGCGAAAAACTTGCCGTAGATCTTGCGGAGTGTTGCCAGTGTGGTGTTGCCGTATTTCTCGGTCATCGCGCTGTCGTGCGCGTGAAGGTGATCGCCGCCGTCATGCTTCATGTCTCGCTCCCTGCCGGTATCGCATGATCTCGCACCTTGAGCAGTGCAGATTGCGTTCGGCCAGACAGACTAGGCGCGGTGCTGTGGAGAGTACAAGCAGTTCAGGTGTGCTCGGAAGCAATCGCGCGGGATGGCTTAGCCGCGCGCCCCGGGGCGCTTGCGCTGCACAACGATCTTCATCTTCTGACGGCCCTTGCTTGCCGCGGCGCGGGAGCGTGAGCGGCGCGGCTGCTCTCGCGCGGCAGGCTTGTCGTCAGTCGCCGAGGTGCTGGCAAAAGACTGCCGGAGAGTGTCGAGCGTGGAGGTGAGGGCGCCAACCTGCTCGTTGAGCTTGCGCGCTTCGTTCTGCTGCGCTGTCATCAGACGCTGCATGGTCTGCAACTGATCCTGCACGACCTGAAGCTGATCGATCGACTGCTGCTGCGTGGCCTCGATGCCTTTGGTCTTTTCGATCAGCTGTTCGGACGCCTGCGCCACACGGGCCTGTTGCAGGCGCGATGCGGTGAGCCGCTCCGGCTCCGGCGTTGCGCCGCTGTAGCTGCGCCACGTGAAGATGCCGCCGATGCCGATCACGACCAGAAACAGGGCCGCAGCCGCAACCATGATCGGCTGTTGGCTAATGCGCCAGGTGTGACTGGGTTCGGACGCGTAACTGTGCTGGGAAGCGCTCGGCATGATTTCGACCATGAAGCTCGAAGTCCTATGGCGTGTGATCGTTCCAATCCGCGACAAAACCATCCAGAACGCGTGAATTTCGGGAGGTTCGCGGCCAAGTTCAACGAAAATAAGGCTCGGGTGGCAATAACGTGGCCTAACCCAGGGCAGTGCGCGAATGGCGCTCCCTAGCGGAATCGAACCGCTCTCTCCACCGTGAAAGGGTGGCGTCCTAACCGATAGACGAAGGGAGCAAAAAACCCCGGCCGATCCAGCGGCCCGAAATCAGGCCAAGGATACCGCGGTTCTGCACGGCTATTTCTAAAATCGCCGCAACATCAAAGCTTTAGGGCTGATCTATCGCGGGCGGCACCGACCGAAAGCAAATCAGTTTGGTGCCAGCGGCCGAACGTATAGTGACGTTTGTTCAGGTCGGCAAGTGGGCGGTGAGGGATCAGGTGGATGATCCCCATGCGCGGCGCACGGACCTTGTGCACAGGACATTTCGAACTCTTCTGCACCTCTCAACGGTTCTTAAAGCATGCGGGCTTAAGGCTCTCTCCCGGGGGCGTGGAGTGATGCGATGGCAGTGACGAAAAAACGCGACACACGCCGGTCCGTACACCAGGCCGCATGGATCACGCTGGACGGTGGATTCGCGGCCCGGCAATGCAATGTGCTGGATCTCTCGGCCTCCGGCGCGAAAGTCGTCGTCGACGATCCCACGTCGGTCCCCAACAAGATGAAGCTGGCCTTCTCGCGCGACGCACGCACCGGGCGTACGTGTGAAGTGGTCTGGCGCCGCGGCAAGACGCTGGGCGTTCGCTTCATCGCGTAGGGCTCCACCATCGTGCGCCCCGATATCGTCATTCCCGTATTGATGGGCTGCGCGCTGCTGTGGTGGATCGGCCGTGGCATGAACTGGACCATGCGCCTGGTCGTGGCCGGGATCACGCTGGTGTTGATCATGGGCATCCTGCTGCTCGAACGTTCGTTGAACTAACGTTCAAGCGAACGCCTGCGCTCAGGAGAGCGGCGGCGCGACATAGGTCTGGAAGCCAGGCCGTGCCGAGATCACCTGATACCAATGTTGCAGATGCGGAAGTGCAGGGCGCGTGACACCCTCGACGCCGAACCAGCGCCGCGCGTAGCAACCGATGGCGATATCGGCGAGGCTGAAATCGTCGCCTTCCATCCAGGTCTGACGGGAGAGCTGCCGGTCGACCATCTCCCACAGCGCCGCATTGGCGTCCGCGGCTTTCTGCAGCGCGGCCATGTCGCGGTCGGCGACGGGCGTCCGCACCAGTCCCCAGAACAACGGGCGCTCGGCCGGCTGCAATGTCGTCAGCGTCCAATCGAGCCAGCGCTCCATCCCGGCGCGCACCTTGGGGGCGGATGGATAGAGCGTTGATGTAGCGCCATAGGCCAGGGCGACATAGCGCATGATGGAATTGGATTCCCACAGCACGAAATCGCCTTGCACCAAGGTGGGCACGCGGCCGTTGGGATTCATCGCCAGATAGTCGACCTCGCTGTTGCGGCCAAATTGCATGCCGGCATCGATGCGCTCATAGGCGACGTCGAGTTCATGGCAGCACCACAGAACCTTTTGCACATTGACCGAATTGGCGCGGCCCCAGATCTGCAGGGATGGAGTGGGAGTCTGTGACACGATGAACCTCGCTGGCGAATAAGCGCCGCAGGTTTAGCCAGCAACGCGCCGCCATCGCAAGGCCGGTCTCGTGCTGACCTCTCACAAAGGAGCGAGCCCGCAAACGAAACAGGCCCCGCGTGAGCGAGGCCTGTTCATGGGTTCAGCTTGGGAGGCGTCAGCGACCGAAGAAGAGCCACAGCAGAATGATCACCGGAATCGGTACACCCAGCAGCCAGAGCAGAATTCCACGTCCCATTGTCTCAGCCTCCATGAAATCAGTATCGCATCAACAACGCGGCACTGCTCATGGCGTTCCACCGCTGCACCTGCAGCGATGCGTTTTGTGAGTTACCAATGTCCGGTGTTGGGCATTGACGACCATGGCTCCTGCGGCGGCAGTGCGTCGCCTTTCTGCAGAAGCTCGATGGAATGCAGATCGGGCGATCGCACGAAGGCCATCTGGCCATCGCGCGGCGGACGATTGATGGTGATGCCGAGCTTCATCAACCGGTCGCAGGTCGCATAGATGTCGTCGACCTCATAAGCGAGATGACCGAAATAGCGATCCTCGCCATATTTCTCTTCGTCCCAGTTGTAAGTGAGTTCGACCAGCGGCGCGCCTCGTCCCTTGGTCTTGGCAAGTAACGCCTCGTCTTCGGCGGCGCACAAGAACACCAGAGTGAATTTCGCCTTGTCGTTGTCGACCCGGCGGACTTCCTTGAGCTTGAGCGCATCGGCATAGAATTTCAGGGCCGCATCCAGATTGCGGACGCGCAGCATGGTGTGAAGGTAGCGCATTGGGATTGTCTCCATGGGATCGACACAAGCGTGCAACCACTAGGGCAGCGGCGCTTGCCATAGCAGCTAAACAAGACAAATGGCAGATGTCGTCTTGAGAAAGAGGGCGCACCATCTGAATTGTGAAGAGCGTTCCCTCAGGCGCTGACATCCACGATGGCGGGCGTATCGATTTCCCGCTTGTGCCAGACGGTCAAATCCTTGCGCGGCTTCTCCCACGCATATTCGTCACCGTTTTTTTGCAAATGCTGAATGGCCGCCACATGGGCGTCATCGGCGCTCTTGGCCTCCACGACGATCTCCACGGATTCCTCGACGGAGCGAACGACGACGACGCTAAAAAATTTCCTTGCCATGCGGGCATAACCGGCAGCGCAAGACTACGTTCCCGGCGACGATGTATTAAGCCGTGACCGCAGCATTTTATCGGCAACGCTGTCGTAAAGGGCAATCTCGAACCGTACGGGACTAGGTCGGGACGATGCTGAAATGATGGTCATCGATCTTCTCCCGCGTAATGTCGACGATGGCGCCGGGAAACCGAACCGCCTTGCCCGACGAATCGAGCGTGCACTTGCCGCGCGCATAGACCCAATGCGTGTCGCCGTGAGAGACGACGCGATATTCACGGGAGAACACCTGACCGGTCGTCAGTGAGCGATTGATAGCGGCGGCGACATCATCGATGTCGTCCGGATGAATGGCATCCAGCCAGTCTTGTAATGGCGTGCCCCGCGAGGCCAAATCCGCATTGACGCCGAACAGACGGGCGAATTTGCTGTCTGCATAGACGCGGTCATTGGCGATGTCCCAGTCCCACGTGCCGACCAATCGATCCTGGATACTGGAATCGCCTTCATGATGACGCACGCCGCTCTGGGCGGCTTCGAGCGAAGCCATCCGCAGGATCTGCGCGAGAACTGTCTGATGGCTCGCCTGCGCCGAGATGGCGAGCTCCCTGCAGATCTCCGAGATGGGCCGACCGACAATCATCACCGCTCCCGGAACTTATTGGCCAACTGATCGTAATATTGCGTATATTGATGGGCATTCAATTCAACGTACAGGGAAAGGTTCCGAAACCTTTCTGTACAACTTGGGAGTGTTACTCGTGTGGCGGTTTGGAAGGGCTTCGGACGAGGAGGCCTTAAAAATGGTTGTGACTTACCTCACCATTAACGAGCCGGAGCGCCGTCGCGAAATATTCGAACTCGCTGAGAAGTATGCGAAGGAGACCTGCGCTCCCCCGATCTCGCAGGACAACGTCGATAAGAAGTAACACGCCGAGGAAGTAACGAACCAGGCAGGAGCGCTTCACGATGCGGCCTGTAGTTTAGTTTGATCGCGGGAGCGCCGGAAATTAACAGTCCACAACGGCTTCGTTAAAATCCGATCGGCCAAGTAACCTTCATCGGTTAGGTTAAAACCAGAGTATGATTGCGCGGAAATAAGAGTGAGCTATTCATTTCCCATCGAGGGAGTGACCATGTCCGCTTCGTTTCACAATGCCGACAAGCCGACGCATCGACGGGTGATGCTGGTGGGATTTCTGTTCTGCACAGCCTTTGTCGCGGTGAGCTTCTTCGCCCGGCCGCAGCCGGCAACGGACCATGTCCTGCTGAAAGCCGACAAGCTCACTCGTACCGCCGGCCAGCCTGTGGCTGCCAACTAGCCAAGCAAGGCGTCAACGCTGGCTTGGCGTGGTGTTCGGGCTAAAGGGCATGATCACGCGCACCGGCTCTTGCGACACAGGTCGCTCATAGGCGACACGCTGGGTGTTTTTGCTTGCAACAGCGGGGGTCGGCTCGAGGACCCACGGTACGAAGGCGATCATTCCGCAGACAAGCGCGACCGCGCTGAGCAGCAATACACCATTATCTTCTTCTCTCGGTCCCATGCCATGGAAACACCGCACTGCGGCATTCGTTCCAATGAGCTATGCGACCGCATACAAGCGGCGAGGGAAGACCATGAGAATTATCGTTGTTGGACTGCTGATCGCTGTCATCCCGCTGCAGGCCTTCGCTGCGGCGTCGAAGAAGCCAGTGGCAACGAAGCAGAGCATGACGCCGGCACCACGAAAACCAGATCCGTGTAAGCAATACGGCGCGGGCTTCGTCCAGGTTGAGGGGACGTCGACCTGCATCAGGGTCGGCGGGAGCGTCGGCATTGGTGGGGGCGTTTCGCAATAGAGCGTGGATCGCCGGCGGGACTGGTGGCTAACCTCAGACCTTCTTGTCGAGCTCGACCGGCGCCTCCGGCGGCTCGTGATGGTCGTCATAGGCCCGTTTCGCCTGCAACTGGTCCCATGCCCCCTTGCGCAATGACAGCCGACCGTAAGGCGGCGGGTTCGGCCTCAGTTCGACGGTTTGAACGACAAGGGCTGTGGACATCATCTCCCATAATGCCGCGGGTGCGATTGGGTTCTCCGAGCTCTGGAAGTGCAGTTAAAGCCGGGTTGGCGGAATCTCCGGCATTTGAACGATTACTTGTGTGGCAGGTGAGCGGCGCCCGGAACAAGTCACAGTCGTGCATGTTTTGCACTCACCAAACGGCATATGGGACACCTTGCGTGGACGAAGATTTCAATGACGCCGGCGAGCAGCTCGCCATTTATATCAACCAGTTAATTGAAGAGGCCGACGACGATGGACGACCGGAAGAACAAGGGTCAGCCGGATCGCAGCAAGATCAACATGCACGAGGCGCATGAGGTGAAATACTGGACCCATCAGCTCGGTGTGTCCCGCGAGAAGCTGCAGGCGGCGGTGGAGAAAGTCGGCAATGCGGCTGCGGCAGTGCGCAAGGAACTGGCGCACTAGAGTGCCGATGCATCGGACTGGGTGAACAAACAAGAACGGCACCCGATCGGGTGCCGTTCTGCTGTGTGGTATATCCCGGGCGTCAGATGCCCATGGGAACGCCGTAGTAATCGTTCACCGCGCGGGCCCGCGATGTGTCAGCCCAATTCCAACTATTGTCGTTGCCGTATTTGGGAGCGTTCTCCAGCTGCTGCTGCGTTACGCCAGTGCGATAACCGCCCAGTGCGGTATCATATTTCAGCGACTGCCAGGGCAGGGGATAGTGATCGTCGCCGATGCCGAGAAAGCCGCCAAAGCTGAGCACAGCGTAGGAAACCCGGCCACTCTTCTTGTCGATCATCACGCGCTCGATTGAACCGATCTTCTGGTCGTCAGCGCCGAACACTGCGGTGCCTTCGACCTTGTCGCTGCCAATCAGGTTACCTTGTTCACTTGCTTCGATGGGCATGTAGAGCCTCCCTTTTGGTTGTGTCTGGCCAACAGGTAAAAGGGAGAAACGTTCCTACGTCGTTGCCCTGCAAATGTTTTGGGAAGCCCAGCGTCGTCAGCGACTGGCCACGAGACGCAGGCGCGGCTTCAACGTATTTTGCAAGTCGTCGGCAAGCTTGAGGACCCGCGGATCGCTGGAGCGGGCTGCGCAGGTTGAGAACTGATTGACGGAGCGGACAAGAGCCTCGCGTTCTTCGCGCGTGCGTGTGACATGCGGACTCGACAGGCGCAGCACCATCTGGCCGAGGCCGACGAGCAATTCGTCGAGCGCTTTGTCGATCTTTGCGATCTGTTCAATCATCGCCATTACTCCACTGCTCGCACGCGTGTCCGTGCGACACCGCGTACATTCATGGAGAGGAAAGCGTCGGCTTTGCGAGCCGTTCCGATAACCGCCCCCTCATGGTGAATGAAACGTGAAGGCGGTATGGGGCGCGTTAAGGCTTCACCCCGAGCTAATCGGCGCCTTGTCGCGGGGGAGCGCAGCCAAGCGACGCGTATAGGGTGACGGCTTCATTTTGCGATGCGTCACGGGAATCATCTTGTCGCGTCCGTTGTGTTCGTCGAAAGCGCGAAGCCGCTCTCGGATGAATTCGGGGTGCGCCGCGTGAAAGGCCTGAAGCTGGCGTGCGAGCTGCGCACGGCGATAGCGAATGGGCATCATGACGCACCTCCGGTCTGGAACCCGAGCGGTGAAATCTTACAGGCCCTGAAACCAACAAAAAAGCTTGGCGTTATTTGGCCGGTGGTGAACAGAAAGGGTATCACATGAAAAAGGCAGCATTGATCCTGGCCACTGTCGCAGCCATCGGCACGACCGCCATGACGGCGCCTGCTGAAGCGCGCGGATGGGGTAGAGGTTGGGGACCGGGTCCCGCAATCGGCTTTGGTATTGCCGCAGGTGCGCTGGCCGCGGGGGCCTATGGTGCGTACGGACCGTACGGATACGGATATGGCCCACGCTATTATGGCTACGGTCCCGGCTACGGCTATTACCGACCGCGCTATTACCGTCCGGCTTACTATGGCGGTTATTATGGTCCCGGCCCCTATGCCTATGGCCCGCGTTACTATCGCAGCTATGGTTATTGGTAGGGGCTGAACAACATCAAGGTCCGGAGCATTGCTTCGGGCCTATTGCGCTGCACGCGCGTGACGCGCATTCAATAAAAAGCCCGCCAGAAATGGCGGGCTTTTTATTGGTCGCTGCTGCGAGCAGATCGTAGCTAGTGCCGCACGCGGCGCTCCTGACGGGGTGTCACGAACTCGTTCCAGTCGGTGGCCCGTACCTTTTCGATCGTGGTCTCGTAATAGTCTTCACGTTCGCGCTGGAACTTCGCCTGTTTCTCGCGAAATTCTGCCACCCGGCGTTCCATGTCGGCGCGTGCCGCTGAAATTCTTTCTTCGTTCATTCTCTTCTCTTCGTTTCGCTCCCCAAGGAGAGCATCGATGCCGAATGCGGCATCAATCCGATCTTTGCAAGGCGACCGGTGGATAAGTCGCAGCGCGCGACGCTCACGCAAGCTGAGATCTCCCGCACCGAATCACCGGCAAAACAAAACCTCGCATCACCGCTGTGAAGCGAGGTTGGAGGTTCCAGCGCAGACGTAACGCCGCCGATGCCAAAGGGTTCCGTTATTCAGCACTCTCCAACGCAAGCGCCTGTTCGAAATCCCGCATCCGCGCATTGACCCAGTCTTCGTCCTGACAACTCAACAGCAGCATTTCTCGTTCTGCCTTGCGGCAGAATTCCGGATCCGGATCGATGCTTTTCCAAAGGTCGATACGTGCCTGCAAATCCATGTCAGTCTCCCTGTTTTCCAGCCGCGTATGCCCCGCCAACCCGGCGATTCCTGTGACGTCCCGATAAAACATTGGCGAATGATGTTCTCTATTTGTTCTACTTCAGGTCAGCCATTCTGTCCATCGGGATCTCGCTGCGGCACATTGGAATGCACGGAAATTCTGCAGGGAATGGTGCGATCCGGGGTCCCGATTTTGATCGCGATGGAGAGTGTCATCGTCATCGGCTATAAGGCCGCTCGCTCGGGGCCTTTTGCTTCGGCGTCTGTCAGGAGAGCTGCATGAGCAAGCAGGCAATGCGCGAAGAGGCCGAGCGTCTGATCCGCGAGACTATGGAGCGCAAGGCGCTGGTGGTGAAGCAGGGCGACACACGGATTATGACGACCTGCGGCAAGTGCGGCGCGGCGAACAAGGTCTCGGCGCCAAAGGGTGTCGCGCGGGTGTCTTTCACCTGCAAGGAGTGCGGTCACGAGCAGGTCACGCTCTGACCCTATGCTGAGACCGGAAATCGGCGCGAAAATTGCTTTGTGTTTCGCGGTGGTCCGGGGCAATAATTGCGGTAACGGCTCGGGCAGAGCTGACTGCAAAAATTGAAGGGCGTGAACGATTACCCTTGGACCGGTGCGTATTGCTGTGTTGGGGACGACCATGCGTTTTTGGGTTTTGGGGACTTTCGGAATTTCTCTGGTGGCGTTGGCCACACCTTCCGCCGCTCAGTCCATTCGGACAGCTGAACCGCTCATCCTGGCGCCTTATGAGAGCGCGCTGGTCCAGGACGGGTCATGTGCGGCCGGCAAGATCTTAAAGGTCACCGGCGCCATTCGCGGCCTGCGCCGCAAAAAGCTTTGCATCCCGCTCAATGAGATCCAGGCCTCGCTGGGCTCGGTGGTTCAGTAGCCGCTCGCGGCAAGGCTTGCTTTGGCTGGACGACTTTCCGAGATCGCATCAATCGCCTGTTAACGTTGGAGCGAGCGCTCGCTTGGGCTGTACGGGCGACGTGTTACCCTGCCGGCATGATCAGTCTCGTCCCAGTCGCTGTCGTCCTGGCGTCCGAACGCGGCGTCCGGCCGGCGCCGGTGATCGATTCCAGTGACGCTACCCAGCGCGACTATTGGGCCTATCGGCTAAGCGTCTCGCCGACCGAATTGAACGCCGCGATCGAAAAGGTCGGCTCTTCGGTTGCCGCCGTGCGGCGACACCTCGGCAAATAGCCAGGACCAACGGACCTCCCTTCGAGTTGAAGCTCCAGCAAGCCGAAGCCCGCAAGGCGAAAGCCCCGCCGGGGGAGGACGGGGCTTTCTGAAAACAGAGCATAGGGGAAACTGCTCCGGCTTTACAACCGGTCGCGCCCGGAATCGTTCCGCAGCGTTGTTCGGATACGCGTCTGCATGGCTTCGTAGTAGACGTCGCGCTCGTGGATCATCTGGGCCTGGCGAGCCTTGAACGAAGCAACGCGCTTGAGGATCTCGGCCCGCTCAGATGGGCCCGAATAAAGCGGATCTCTCTGGGCAGGAGATGGCACGTTGGTAGGAACTGCAACAGGAATGTCCTGCGAACTACGCTCCGAGGTTTCAATTGCCGCGTTCGCCGCATGTACAATCAGAGCAGGAGCCATCAAACGATCTGCGTCCACGGTGGCAGGCGAGGTGACGGTTTCCGTTGAATCGGACGCGTGCGACGGCGCGTGGCTCGGCGGTTGCCAGATGTTCAGTCGCTGGGCCGCGACCGGATGCGCGGCGGCGACCTCCTGTACGAATGCGAGCGTCTGCGCGACCAGTCGGTCACGCTCTTCTTTCCAAGATGCCATGACGCGTTTCCCCAATCCCGCATCCATTCTCTGCGAAGCGTGAGCTCGACGTCAATTGAATTGCATCCATCATGATGTCTTCGGTGGATGATCGTGCTGCCGCGCTTGCGGCGCATGGATGTTACCGCTAGTTCGGAACAAACGGAGATTTCCATGGCCAAGATCGATCTGGACTCACTGAGCATCGAGGAACTTGCGGCACTGCGCGATCATGCATCCGACAAGCTGGCGGAAAAAGTTGCTGCGCGTCAGTCTGAGCTCGAAGCCGAGTTGGATAAGCTCGCGCAGTACGGCAAGTCCGTGAAGAAGTCTCAGGCAACGCCGGTGGCAAAGCCGAAGAAGGACGATCTGCCGAAGAGCGAGCTCTCCGCCGATGTCTCGCGGGCTGCATAAAGATTTCGCAAATCGGTATTTGACTACTTAAGGGCGGAGCTCATTTCAGCTTCGCCCCGATATTTGATTTTGATGTGGTGTTTTGACACCGCCCGCATTTCATTTAATTGACGCACGCTGGCGCGTATTTTGCGCGCCTTGGGAAGGAGTGCGGACGCATTTGATCGGAGCTTGTTTATGCCGGCCCTTGATATCAAGTCTCTTTCGGTTCCCGAACTCCTCGCATTGCGGGAGGATATCGACAAGCAACTGCAAGCCCACCGTGCCGAATTGCAGGCGCAACTCGCACAGATCAGAAGCGTCGATGGCAAAACCAGCCGTGTCAAAGGCATCAAGGTTCCGGCGAAGTATCGCCATCCCAAGACGGGAGAGACTTGGACCGGGCGCGGCGGTGTAGCGGGCTGGCTCGCGAAGGAGATCGCCGCCGGTCGCAAGCGGGAAGACTTTTTGATCGACAAGCCCGCAAGGAATGGACGCGCCAAAGCGAAATAGATCCAGGAAACGTGGCGACGAAGCGAAACATGCGTTGATCCCGGCATGGCACCGGATCCCGGTCTGCGGCATTGTCGTCGGATCACTTCCTCTCGGACCTTCCAATGATTGCAACCGACCTTCGCACTGGCGTGGATCGTCTTGGCGAGATGATCGCCGAAGCCAGAACCATCGTGCCGTTCACCGGCGCGGGGATCTCGACCGAAACGGGCATTCCCGATTTCCGTTCGCCTGGTGGTTTGTGGACCCGTAACCGGCCAATTCCGTTCGACGAGTTCGTCGCCAGTCAGGATGCGCGCGATGAAGCCTGGCGCCGGCGCTTTGCGATGGAAGAGACATTCGCTGCCGCCAAGCCTGGTCGCGGGCATCGCGCGCTCGCCTCGCTCTACAAGGCCGGCAAGATTCCCGCTGTGATCACCCAAAACATCGACAACCTGCATCAAGCGTCCGGCTTCAAGGCTGATGCTGTGATCGAGCTGCACGGCAATACGACCTATGCGCGCTGCATCGGTTGCGCGAGGCGCTATGAGCTCGATTGGGTGAAGAGCAGATTCGATTCTGAAAGCCAGGCGCCAGACTGCACGGTATGCGGCGAGCCCGTGAAGGCTGCGACGATCTCATTCGGTCAGGCGATGCCTGAAGATGAGATGCGTCGCGCAGCTGAGCTATCGCAGCACTGCGATCTGTTCATTGCGATTGGATCGTCGCTCGTCGTGTGGCCCGCGGCGGGATTCCCGATGATGGCGAAACATGCCGGTGCACGCCTTGTTATCATCAACAATGAGGCGACCGAGCAGGACGATCACGCTGACCTTGTCATTCGCCATGATATCGGCGAAACGCTCGGACCATTCGTCGGAAATTGATGCGCATCTGATTCGTTTGAGCGCAAGCTGTTCATAGCTGTCACTGTGTTCGTTTTTTGTCTTTGCTGATCAGGCGACAGTGTTATCTTCGAATCGAAAGATTCGCACCGCGCCATCGTGAATTAGCTTCGATGGGGCATGTGAGATGGCGCTGACAGGGCTGACAGCGCAAATGATAGTGGGATCCGGGGCCATGGGGTCGGACGCATTTGAGTCCAAGCGGTTGGGGGGACTGATTCCCGGAGCGGGTGGTCCGCGACCAGGGAATGAGCTTTCAGGCAACGCAAGCCGCGACGCACTCGACCCCTTTGCGGGCGTCGGCGAAGGCAACGCCGTCGATCTCGTCGAGATCAGCGGTGTTATCAAGTGGTTCGATGCTTCCAAGGGTTATGGCTTCATCATTCCTGACAATGGCGCAGCCGACGTGCTCCTGCATGTGACCGTGCTTCGCCGCGACGGCTACCAGACGGCCTATGAAGGTGCCCGTGTGGTCGTTGAATGCACCCAGCGGTCCAAGGGCTATCAGGCTTTCCGCGTTGTCTCGATGGACGAGTCGACTGCCATCCATCCCGCGCAGATGTTGCCGCCGCGCACTCATGTCAGCGTGACGCCTACCAGTGGCCTCGAGCGGGCGCAGGTGAAGTGGTTCAACCGGCTGCGTGGCTTCGGCTTCCTCAGCTGCGGCGAAGGCACGCCGGATATCTTCGTCCACATGGAAACCCTGCGCCGCTTCGGCATGACCGAGCTGCGTCCCGGCCAGTATGTGCTGGTGCGCTTTGGGCCCGGCTCCAAGGGCATGATGGCTGCCGAGATCCAGCCCGAAGGCGGTACGCCGGGTCTTTCGTCGCACTAAGCCGTCTACGGTTTTCCAAGTTTCTTGCGGGTTTCCTGCCAGCCTTACCGTCCGAGGGCTATCACGCGGCTGTGCATCACGACCGTCTGGCGCTGGCACGCGTCGTCAGGCTAGGGTCGCGCCGCCCGGCGTCCTGACCGGGCTCTTTGCTTGGATTGCCCTTCATGAGTCTGTTTCGCTTCGCCGCCCGCTGCCGCCTCTCGATGCTGGCGGTGATCGCCGCTCTGGCCCTTGTCGGCCCTTATAAGCCAGCCGCAGCCGCCGAATTCCAGCCGCTCGAAATCGTCACCAAGTCAGGTGTGCGGATGTTCTCCGTCGAAATCGCCAAGACCGACGAGGAGCGGGCGACCGGTCTGATGTATCGCAAGGAGCTCGCGGATGGCCGCGGTATGCTGTTCGACTTCACGCCGGAGCAGCAGGTCTCCATGTGGATGAAGAACACCTTCGTTTCGCTCGACATGGTCTTCATCAGCGGCGACGGCCGGGTGCTCCGGATCGCGGAGAATACCGAGCCACAATCCCTCAAGATCATTTCATCGGGAGGCCCGGCACGGGCTGTTCTCGAAGTGGTCGCTGGTACCGCCAGAAAATATGGAATCGCGCCCGGGGACCAGGTGGTCCATCCGCTGTTCAAGAAGCGCTAAGTCATTGAATATAATGGGGGATGGTCGGGGCACTAGGATTCGAACCTAGGACCTGCGGTACCCAAAACCGCCGCGCTACCAGGCTGCGCTATACCCCGACGATGCGGTGTCGATACACGCTTAGGCCGGGGGCAGCAAGGCATCTGCCGGCGATTTCTCGCCTGTCCCGCACCATGTTCGACAACGGGTCTATTCTGCGGCTTTCGACGGCGATGCCTGCTGTTCTGACGTTGCGGGAGCTGCCGGCTTCGGCAACGGCTTGTCCTGCTTCTTCGACCACGAGATGTAATAGGCCACGCCGGTCATGATTCCGATGCCGGCGGCGCTGACGAATATTTGCGCCAGCAGCGAGCCCGACGACATCATCAGCTGGAAGTGGCCGACGAAGGACAGGAACACGCCGACGCAGAATACGGCGAGCGACTGCTGGCCGCATTTGATGAGCGGCTGAAACACCGGCCACTCCAGGCCTTTCCATTCCTTCGGCACGAAGCGGGTGACGAAGAAGGCGATGATCACGAAATGCAGCACGCGATAGGGCGCGAGGTTGGTCTTGTCGTTTGGATTGAACGCGTCGAACAACCAGTCCGGCATGATCATGTGGCCGGTGTCCGGGAAGCGACCGGCCATGGTCATGACAAGCGAGAACAAGAGATAGGCGATGCCAAAATACAGCAGCACCTTGGAGCGGATCACCGAGCGTGACTCGAGCGCGCCGCCGAGCGCGAACCAGGCGCCGAACACAAACAGTAATTGCCAGGTGAACGGGTTGAAGTACCAGACGCCGTAGGGATAGGCGGGCAGATTCCAGCCGAACTGGCGTGCCGCGAAATACAGCGCCAGCGACGCCAGCATCGTCAGATCCGGCTTGCGCAGCATCATCCACAGCACCGGCGGGAACAGGCCCATCAGCACAATATAGAGTGGCAGCACGTCGAGATTGAGCGGCTTGAACTTGAGCAGCAGACCTTGCGTCAGCGTCTGGATCGGATTGTCGACCAGACCGGCAACGTTGAACTCGTTGATGATGTCGGGGTCGTTATAGCGCTGCGCCACATAGCCGATGGCGGCGATGTAGATCACGAACAGGATAACGTGGGCGACATAGAGCTGCCAGACCCGCTTGGTGAGGCGCGTAGCGCCGACGATGAAGCCCCGCTCCAGCATCATCTTGGCGTAGACGAAGGACGCCGTGTAGCCGGAAATGAAGACGAACAGGTCGGCCGCGTCGGAGAAGCCATAGTTCCGGGTGGTGACCCAGTTCACCACATTGTCGGGGATGTGATCGAGGTAGATCGCCCAGTTGGCGATACCGCGGAACAGGTCCAGCCGAAGGTCTCGGCCTTTGGGGGGAAGGATGGCGTGAATATCCATGGGTGCCGCTTCAGGAGCCCTTCGTGATGCCGAATTGCGAGATCAGATAGACCGCTTCGTGCCCCGATTGTCACGACGCCGTGGAACGAATATACACAATAACGAAGCCGCCAAACGACGGAATCACGGATCAAATTCGTGACAATTGGATATACCAGCCCCGCCGTTTTCACCAATTTGTCGCAGTGTCGCAGCTGACCAAGGCCGATCCCGAGACGCTAATCCCGAGACGAAGGCCCATCCTTAAAAGGCTATCGCATTCCATGACCGCACGTATCTTCAAAGCCCCCAAGAACGCCATGCAGGCCGGCCTCGCCAAGACCAAGGACTGGCAGCTCGATTACGAGCCGGAGCAGGCGCGGGTGATCGAGCCCCTGATGGGCTGGACGTCGTCCGGTGACATGAAGCAGCAGCTGTCCATCCACTTCGACAGCAAGGAAGAGGCGGTCGCCTACTGCGAACGCGAAGGCATTGCCTATCAGGTGATCGAGCCCAAGGTGCGTGCGCCCCGGACCATCGCCTATGCCGACAATTTTGCGTTCCGCCGCTCGGAGCCATGGTCGCACTGACGACCGGTTTGCGGGCAAATCAGCCTCCGTAACGCTCCAAATCTCACCCTGACCAGCACCGAAAGTTAGGGTTGCGTCCCGCCACGACGGGGTGACACCATCATGGCAGGCCCGTTGCCGGGCCGCCGTGCAAACAAGAAACAGACCCTGCAGGAAACGGAAGCCGATGTCGCTTCGCTCCACGATCGATCCCACCTCGGCCGAGTTCAAACGCAATGTCGATGTGATGAAGGCGCAGGTTGCCGAGCTCAAGGACAAGCTCGGTGCGGTCGCCGGGGGCGGCGGCAAGGCGTCCCGCGCCAAGCACACCGCGCGGGGCAAGATGCTGGCCCGCGAGCGTGTCGATCTGATGATCGATCCCGGCACGGCCTTCCTCGAACTCTCGCCATTGGCCGCCAACGGCCTCTATGGCGGCGATGTCCATTCCGCCAGCGTCATCACTGGCGTCGGCCGGGTGTCGGGCAGGGAGTGCATGATCGTCGCCAATGATGCGACCATCAAGGGCGGCACTTACTATCCGATGACGGTGAAGAAGCATTTGCGGGCGCAGGACATCGCGCGGCAGAACAATCTACCTTGCATCTATATGGTGGACTCCGGCGGCGCGTTTCTGCCGCAGCAGGACGACATCTTTCCGGATGAGCGCCATTTCGGCCGCATCTTCTACAATCAGGCGCAGATGTCGGCGCAGGGCATTCCGCAGATTGCTGTCGTGATGGGCTCGTGCACTGCCGGCGGCGCCTATATGCCGGCGATGTCCGACGAGAGCATCATCGTGCGCAATCAGGGCACGATCTTCCTCGGCGGTCCGCCGCTGGTGAAGGCCGCAACCGGCGAGGTTGTCACCGCCGAAGAACTTGGCGGCGCGGATGTGCATTCGCGGCAGTCTGGCGTCACCGATCACTACGCACAGAACGATGGTCACGCCATCGGCATCGCGCGAAAAATCGTCGCGACGCTGAAACCACCACAGCGGGCCACACTGAACATGCAGGCGCCCCGCGATCCCGTATACGCGGCTGAAGAACTCTACGGTGTCATTCCTGCCGACGCGCGCAAGCCGTTCGACATGCACGACATCATCGCGCGCATTGTCGACGGCTCCGAATTCGACGAGTTCAAGAAGCTCTACGGCACGACACTGATCTGCGGCTTCGCGCATATCTGGGGTTTCCCGGTCGGCATCATCGCCAACAACGGAATCCTGTTCAGCGAGAGCTCGCTGAAGGGCGCGCATTTCATCGAGCTCTGCTGCCAGCGCAACATCCCGCTGGTGTTCCTGCAGAACATCACCGGCTTCATGGTCGGCAAGAAATACGAAGCCGGCGGCATTGCGCGCGATGGCGCCAAGCTGGTGACAGCTGTCGCCACGGCCAACGTCCCGAAATTCACAGTGGTGGTCGGCGGCTCCTACGGCGCCGGCAATTACGGCATGTGCGGCCGCGCCTACAGCCCGCGCTTTCTGTGGATGTGGCCCAATGCCCGTATCTCGGTGATGGGCGGTGAGCAGGCAGCGATGGTGCTGAGTCAGCTGCGCCGCGACAATATCGAAGCCAAGGGCGGCACCTGGTCGACCGAAGAGGAGGAAGCGTTTCGCAAGCCGACACGCGACCAATTCGAGACCCAGGGCAGCCCGTATTATGCGACGGCGCGCCTCTGGGATGACGGCGTGATTGATCCCGCAGATACGCGCCTGGTGCTCGGACTTGGTTTGTCAGCGTCGGCCAATGCGCCGATCGAGCCGACGCGCTTCGGCCTGTTCAGGATGTGATGATGGCCAAAGCCGAAATCTCAAAAGCTTTATATCGCCGCTTTCGCACGCTCCTGATCGCCAATCGCGGCGAGATAGCCTGCCGCGTCATCCGTACCGCGCGGGCCATGGGCTTGCGCACCGTCGCGGTCTATTCCGAGGCAGATGCCAATGCGCTGCATGTCGCGGAAGCCGACGAGGCCGTGTTGATCGGCCCGGCGCGTGCGCGCGACAGCTATCTCAATATCGAGCGCATTCTCGAAGCTGCAAAGAAGACCGGCGCCGAGGCGATCCATCCCGGCTACGGCTTTCTCTCCGAGAGCGCCGAGTTCGCGCAGGCTTGTGCCGATGCCGGCCTGATCTTCGTTGGACCTACTGCGGAGATGATCACTGCGATGGGCTCGAAGTCGGGCTCCAAGGCGCTGATGGAGAAGGCTGGCGTGCCGCTGGTGCCGGGCTTCCATGGCGAAGCGCAGGACGACGCGACATTGGCCAAGGCAGCCGACAAGATCGGCTTCCCGGTTCTGGTGAAGGCCTCAGCGGGCGGCGGCGGGCGTGGCATGCGCGTGGTGCGCTCGGCTGTTGAACTGGCTCCGGCCATCGTCAGCGCCAAGCGCGAAGCCAAAGCAGCGTTCGGCGACGACCGCATGCTGATCGAGAAGTATGTCGACAATCCCCGCCACATCGAGGTGCAGATCGTCGGCGACAGCCACGGCAATCTGGTCTCGCTGTTCGAGCGCGAATGTACGTTGCAGCGACGGCATCAGAAGGTGATCGAAGAGGCGCCGTCGCCAACGTTGAACGGCGCGCAGCGTGAGGCGGTTTGCGCGGCTGCACGCAAGGCCGCAGGCGCGGTGAACTATGTCGGCGCCGGCACTATCGAATTCGTCTCTGACGGAAAGGACGTGTTCTTCATTGAGATGAACACGCGCCTGCAGGTCGAGCATCCCGTCACTGAACTGATCACCGGCGTTGATCTGGTCGAATGGCAGCTCCGCGTGGCGTTCGGCGAAAAGCTGCCGCTGTCGCAGGACCAGATCAAAATCAACGGCCACGCCATCGAGGCGCGGGTGTACGCCGAGAACCCGCACAAGAATTTCATGCCGTCGGTGGGCAGGATCCGCACTTGGCGCACGCCCGCTGAGACGAACGGCTTGCGCATTGATGCTGGCTATCGCGAGGGCGATGCGGTGTCGCCGAACTACGACGCCATGCTCGCCAAGGTGATCGCCTGGGCGCCGACGCGCGATGCGGCGATCAACCGGCTCAATCGTGGGCTGGAAGAAACCGATATTCGCGGCATCGTCACCAACACGCCGTTCCTGTCGGCGCTTGTGACGCATCCGGATGTGCGTGCCAACACCATCGACACCGGCTTTATCGAGCGTGAATTAAAAGTGTTGACGCCGGACTCGGCGGCGCCTGGCGATCTCGAACTATGCGCGGCCGTCGCCGCCATCGTCTCGACCGAAGCGCAGGCAGCACGGGCCGCCGGTACCTCGCCCTGGCAGACGGCTGGTTGGATGCCGGTCGGGCGTCGCCAGCGGGTGTTCAAATTCAAGCATGGTTCGGACGAGCAGCGCGTGACGTTGAATTACGGCAGCGGTCCTGCGACGATTTCGATCGGCACTCGCGAGCTGGGGTTTGAGACGGCTGCGGCCGATGACGGGCATTTCGATCTGACACTGGACGGAGCACGCTCGCACATCGTTTCGGTGATCGAGGGCCACGAACTCTACCTGCGTACGCGTCACGGCCGTTTCGACATGCATTGGGTCGATCCGTTCGGCGGCGACGATGAAGAGCAAGTCGGCGAGGACAAGATCGTTGCGCCGTTGCCCGGCACCGTGGTGGCGCTGCTGGCCGAGGAGGGCGCGACCCTTGAGAAGGGCGCGGCCATCCTGACCTTGGAAGTCATGAAGATGGAGCAGACGTTGCGTGCGCCGTTTGCCGGCGTGCTCAAGCGCATCAAGTGCAAGGTTGGCGATATTGTTGGAGAAGGCGTCGAGCTTGCGGAAGTCGAGCCGAGCGCCTGATCTTCTGAAAGACACGTGAGATTGAAACAAGCATGAGTGATCAGGTTCGTATCGTCGAGGTCGGCCCGCGCGACGGTTTGCAGAATGAAAAGACGCCGGTGTCGGTCGAAGACCGCATCGCCTTCGTGAAGGCGTTGGTCGGGGCTGGCCTGCATACGGTCGAGGTCGGCTCGTTCGTGTCGCCCAAGGCGATCCCCAAAATGATGGGTTCGGATCAGGTATTTCTCGGCGTGCGCGATTTGCCCGGTGAATTCCATGTGCTGGTGCCGAACGAGAAGGGCTATGAGGGCGCGAAGGCGGTCGGCGCGAAAGTCGTCGCGGTGTTCGCCTCGGCATCGGAAGGCTTTTCGCGTGCGAACATCAATTGCTCGGTTGCCGAATCCATCGAGCGCTTCAAGCCGGTGATCGAGCGCGCCAGGGCTGACGGAATCCGCGTGCGCGGTTACGTATCCTGCGTTCTCGGTTGTCCCTATGATGGCGACGTCGCGCCGCAGGCGGTCGTCGATGTCTCAAAGACGCTGTTTGATCTCGGCTGCTACGAAGTCTCGCTTGGCGACACGATCGGTGTCGGGACGCCGTCGAAAGCACGCCAGATGCTGCGTGCCGTTGCTGGCTCGGTTCCCATGCCGAAGCTCGCGATGCACTTCCATGACACTTATGGTCAGGCGCTGGCCAATCTCTATGCCGGGATGGAAGAAGGCTGTCGCGTTGTCGACAGCGCTGCCGGCGGTCTCGGCGGCTGCCCCTATGCGCCCGGTGCGACCGGCAATGTCGGCACCGAAGATGTGGTCTACATGCTGGAAGGCATGGGGATTGCGACGGGCGTCGACATGAACAAGCTGCTCGCTGCAACCAACACCATCAGTGCTCTGATCGGCCGCTCGCCGGTCAGCCGTGTCGCTTCGGCACTCAACGCGAAGACGCGCTGAGTGCCAGCTGGCGGACGACAGGATAGGTCAGGCCGGGACGTCCAGCGCGAGCTTGAGGAGGTTCGCGGTGAGCGGCGTCTTGGCGACATAGTCCTTCCACGCCGTGTCGCGCGCGATATCGCGCCACTTGCCGACGGTCGCAGCGTCGAGCGCGCTGACCTTGGCACCGGCCTTCTCATAGACCCTGGACACTTCGACATCGTCCTGCTGCGCGCCGGCCTTGCCGAAGGCTTCCATCTCGGCGCCGACCGAGACCAGAATATCCTGGTGTGCTTTCGGCAACTTGTCGAACACAGCCTTGGACATCATCAGAGGCTCAAGCATGAACCAGTAGGACGCACCCGCGCCGGAGGTCAGATGCTTGGCGACTTCGCTCAGCTTGAATGAGATGAGGCTGGTCGATGACGTGATGCCGGCATCGCAGGCGCCGCTCTTCATTGCTGCGTAAATTTCGTTAGACGGCATTGAGAGCACGCGTGCGCCGGCAGTCTGCAGCATCATGTTCATCTCGCGCGAACCGCCGCGTACCGTGAGCCCCTTGGCGTCCTCAGGCACAACGAGCGGGCGTGAGCGGCTAGCCACGCCGCCGGCCTGCCAGACCCAGGTCAGCAGCATGATGCCCTTGTCGGCGAGAATGTCGCTCAGTGCCTTGCCGATCGGCAGGTTTTTCCAGCGAAGGCCCTGATCGTAGGTCGAGACCAGACCGGGCATCAGGCCGATATTCGCTTCCGGCAATTCATTGCCGGCATAAGGCAAGGGATAAAGGCTGAGATCGAGAGTCCCTTTGCGCATGGCGGAAAATTGCGCATCTGCCTTGATCAGCGACGAATCCGGATAAACCTCGGCAACGAGGTCGCCGCCACTCTGCTTGGCAATGGCGGCGGCGAAAGTCCGGACCAGACGGTCGCGGAAGTCGCCGTTGTCGATGGTGCCGCCGGGAAACTGGTGCGAGATCTTCAGTGTAGTCGCTGCCTGCGCCGTACCGACACCGCAACGGAGGATCGCAGGCACGGCGAGGGCCGATCCAAGGATGTGGCGGCGAGTCAGCATGCGTAACTCCTGAAAGTGTTCGTCTGGTGCCGGGCGGGACAAAATGCGCCCGCGTCCTGTTGCTCCGTCACCGCGCGTCCCTTCGTTTATACAATCCGAACCGGCGGGCAAGTGATGTTGCGTCGCACGCAATGGCTATCGGATGCATCATCAAGACTTTTTTGATGCGACGTAACAAACCGCGACCTCCGTACGTCTGGTTCATAGCGACAGACGTCGCGCTTCAGAAATGGATCCGAGGAAAAACATCATGACCATCTCCACCAGGTTCGCGCTCGGTGTGTCGACCGCTATCGTTTCGCTCAGCCTCGCGCTGGCACCTGCCGCCTTTGCTCAGGACAAGATGAGCAAGGATGACGGCATGAAGAAGGACACCATGTCGAAGGGCGATGGAATGAAGAAGGATGCCATGTCCCACGACGGTATGAAGAAGGACGATGGCATGAGAAAAGACGGCATGATGAAGAAGGAAGACGGAATGATGAAGAAGTAACGTCTTCATTTGCATCGTTGTGACGGGCCCGTCCGCGCGACGGGCTTGTCATGTTGCGCTGCTCGTTGCTGGACCTGAAAACTCGGCATAGCCTCCGCGCACAAGAAAACGCCTGGGGAGGCCATGATGAAAAAAGAACGACGCGTCGTCGTTGCGGCGACTTGTCTGATCGCAGCAACAGTGTTTCCAAGCGTGACGACATGGAGCGCCACCGATGAGATGGGCTTCGTGCGCATCAATCAGGGCGAGGAAGTCTGGAAGAATCCGTTCGGCGTTGGCGTCGAAGTCGCGACACTTTACGGAGATCCCTCAAAGCAAGGCATCTATGTTCTGCGGATCAAGTGGCCGCCCGGTATCATGAGCAAGCCGCACAAGCATCCGGAAGATCGTCACGTCGTTGTGCTGTCGGGCACCTGGTACACCGGCACGGGCGAAGCCTTCGTGCCCGAGAAATCGATCCCGATGAAGACCGGCGGCTACATGGTGCATCCCGCTGGCGCGGTGCATTGGGACGGCACACGGGAAGAGGGCGCGGTGATCCAGATCACCGGTTACGGCCCGAGCGGCAACAATTTCGTCAAACCCGACGAGCCGCAATTCGGCAAAACGAACTGACCTCGGACAATCAATTCAGGCAGCGTGCCATCGGATGATGGCACGCTGATCTCGTGCTTATTTACGCTTCTTGCGGGCGGCGTAGCGGGCGTCGCGGGCAGCTTTCTGCTGGGCTTCCAGCGCGGCCTGGGCAAGCGCGGCTTCTTCCTTCTCGCGCGCAGCCTGGACTAGAGCAGCGGCGGCTTCCTCGGCTTCGCGGGCCTTCTGGACGGCCTTCTCAGCGTCGCGGATGGCCTTGGCTTCCGCGCGTGCGACGGCAGCGGCTTCGCGCTCGGCGGCGCGCGCCTTCACGGCAGGATCATCGGGCCCCGGTGCTGCCTTGAATTTGTTCAGAATGTTCTTCTTGGCTTCGATCGCAGCCTTCTGGCGATCCGCGAAGCTGGGTTCCTTAAATGACATGAACGAGGCCTTGTCGCTTTCTTTGGTTTGGGGTGGGTCATTGTCGGGTGCGGCAGCCGGGCAAACACCCAGGCAATGGCCGAAACTCCGCTGCGGTTTACAGCCGACAGCGCGGCAACGCATCAACTATCTGCGATTTACGGCAATCTTACGCATGATTTGCCGGCAAGGAGGCCTGCGCGAGGCTGGGGCGGAGCTTGCGCCGGGGTGATCCGCGTATATCCGCAAATCCTGGGAATCGGGCATGTTTTGGTCATCCGGCGATTTGGAGCGCGCGGAGCAGGCCGCCTGCGCGGCGCGAGGACCTATATGGATGCCCAGAAGACAGCCGTCGATGCCGTGGTCATTCTGACCGGCTGTGATCGCGACATGGTGACCCACTTCATTCGCGGCCTGTATCTGGCGGGCGTTCGCGACCCCAAGCGACTGACTTTCAAAGGGCTGCAATTCGCAGCAGAAGCATGCGCTTAGCAACATTTGTAGCCAAAATGGCCATGTTGCGGCTTTGCAGCGGCCGTGGTGCTGCCTTGAACCTGCGGTGCCCTCCGGCTGACTGATCAGGAACTTTCCGCGAAATGCGGAGTTCCTGTCGCCATCGGGAGTTATCCATGCAAGCAGCCATCGATCGCGTCATCCGCTCGTTCAGCTTCAAACATCCGGCCTCGCTCGCAGAGCCGATGTCCGACAGTCGCTCGATCCAGGCAAGCGATGAGGCGACAGAGTTGGCGACCCGGTTGCTTGAAAATTACAAGGGTCAGCTGGCCCGACGCAGCTCCAAGCCTGACTGAGGACCGATTCAAGCATCCTCATTGACCGATCTTCATGGATCGCGGCTTCGGGATTCGGCATTGCCAGGACTTGCGTTGCGGTGCGATGACGGGGCATGACTGCGCCGCTCGCAGACCCAACCATCCAGGAGACATGATGCGAAACTCCCAGCGTGCCGTCAGAGCCACGGCCGTCGCGCTCAGTGCGGCCATGATCGTGGCCGTGTCCGACGTCTCCCTTTCTTCCGCCATGGCGCAAGCGCCTCAAAAACAAGCGCCGCAGAAAATGGCGCCAGCCGCAGGAAAAACCATGACCACAGCTTCAGGCCTCCAGATCGAAGACACCACCGTTGGCACCGGCGCCACGCCGGCCAAGGGACAGACCTGCGTGATGCATTACACCGGCTGGCTCTATGAGAACGGCGTCAAGGGCAAGAAATTCGACTCGTCGGTCGATCGCAACGAGCCGTTCGAATTCCCGATCGGTATGTCGCGGGTCATCAAGGGCTGGGACGAAGGCGTCGCCACCATGAAGGTGGGCGGCAAGCGCACGCTGATCATTCCGCCGGATCTCGGCTATGGCGCGCGTGGTGCTGGCGGCGTGATCCCGCCCAATGCGACGTTGATCTTCGACGTCGAACTGCTCGGCGTCAAATAAGCCCGATCAAACGACCTATGCCTGCGCGATCCTGCGCAGCAACGTCCGTGACGCTTCCTCGCCGGCATAGATGTCGGCGAGGGGCGCTGCCTTCGCGATGAAGGGGGCCTTGTCCGGCTTGACGAATGTCACGCCCATCGCCTCGACCTGCAGGCGCGTTTGCGTCTCGAATGCGGTCCACAGCTTGTTCATGTGATGATACGACAGGGCGGCGGCTTCCCGGATGATCTCCCGCTGTTTCGCCGTCATGCTGTTGAGCCGGCCGGCGCCTACCAGCAGTACATCCGGGATCATGGTGTGTTCGTCGAACGAGTAGTGCGTTGCGACTTCAGCATGTTTCCCGACGATCAGCGCCACCACGCTGTTCTCTGCACCATCGACCAATCCCGACTTCAGCGCGACATAGACATTGCTCCATGACAGTTCGATGCCTTCGGCACCGAACAGCTGCATCAGCTTGACCATCGTCTCAGACGGCTGGATGCGGATCTTCATGCCCTTGAGATCGTCGGGATGCAGAATCGGTTTTCGGCCATAGAAGCTGCGTGCGCCGGCATCGTAGAAGGTCAGGCCGGTGAGCCCCGCCGATGTGGTTGAGGCCAGAACGTCGCTGCCGATCTCGTTGCTCGTCACTTTCAGCCAATGGGAGCGATCGCGGAACGTGAAAGGCAGGTTGAGAACCTTGTAGGCCGGATGGACGCGTTCGAGCACGCTGGCGCTGACTTTCAGAAAATCCAGCTTGCCGGCCTGCACCTGCGACAGCAGGTCGACTTCCTGACCGAGCTGCCCGTCCGCAAACAGCGCGATGTCAAGTTCGCCCTGCGAACGCTCACGCGCCAGGTCGGCAAAGTGCTGCATGGCCGGGTGGACGGGATGGGTGGTCGGCAGGCTATGGGCGAGGCGCATCTTCAGCGGCTCGGCGCGCAGGACTGCAGGGCAGGCGATCGCCATTCCCGCAGTCAGCAAAAGTCGGCGCCGAGAAAGCATTGTCTGCCCCGTGTCCTGGCTGGAATCTGATGCAAGCGTCGGCGCGTCCCCTGCGCCGGACACCATGTTACGTCGGAACCGGAGAAGTTTAAAGTCTGCCGCCAGCTACTTTGGGGCGATTGGCCTGGAGCAGGGCGACATAGCGGTTCTTGGCATCGGGCGTGACCGCTCCGCGGCTGGCGAGATGATGCACGCAATTCAGCGCCAGATCGAACGAGGCGTAGCAATGATGCGCGATCAGTGCGAGGTGCTTGAGCTGCTCGCTATCCATCGCCTCGGCCTGGATGAAATCCCGGACATAGACGACATCGGCCTCGACGAGTTGATTGATGGCAGCAGCAGGGTTGGGGCCCATCATCGGCGCGATCATCTTCTTGTTGATGGCCGCGAACATGTGCGGAATGAAGCCGAGGCTGCGCAGTTCGAGATCGATTTCGCCGAACACCGGCTGCTTCTCATAGAGCGGCACGAAGGAGACTTCAGTCTGAATGGCGACGGCCTTTGCCAGTTTGCTGCGACCGTTCCTGAACACCGACAGTTCGCCACCCTGAATGTCGATCTTCAAGAGATCGATGTGCTCGATCTCCGTGATATCGTCAAGCCGCCGTGTATCGAGCGGGAGCCTGTCGACGACACGTCCGAGCTCTGTGAAGTTCGGAAAGTGCGTGAGTGTCTTCGGCTCAGGCTGCAGCAGGCTGGCAAAGCCGATGCCGCGGCAGATCTTCAGCGTATGGCTGCCGCCATCGCCGACGGCATAGGGCAGGTAGGTTTCCAGCGCGCTCTTGCGCTGCTGCAATTTCAGTAGTGCCTGCGGATGCGGATCGAAACCGGTAACGCGGCAAAGTCCGCTTTGCAGCATCGGCTTATAGGGCGGATCGCCATCGATGGGATTCGCGCCAATGTCGACGACATCGGTCATCCGTGCCGGCTGGAGCAGCGCGGATAAACCATCATCGTTGCGTCGAATCGCGCCGTGCATGCGTACCTTTCCTGCGAATGGTGCGACAATGCGTGCTTCGGCGGGCGCGATCTGTGTGTCAGAACGTCGCGCGACAATTCGGACAGGGCGCTTGCGCCGGAAATGGGGGACGGAATGAAGCACGAACAGAGAGACGACGCCGCGCGCCGCCCCATCCATCATTCGCCGCTGTTCTGGATCGGCGTGGTTCTGTGCCTGTCAGCCATCGTCATCTATGTGATGTCTTACGACCTGTCATGGCCGGTCGCTAAATAACGACGCTCACGCTTTCTTTGGCTTCTTCTTTGTCGAGGTGTTCAGCGCCACCGCAGCGCGAATGAGCGCCTTCAGCGCCTTTTCGTCCAGCTTATCGCCCTCGTGAATATCGATAGCCCGCCGGGTGTTGCCGTCGAGGCTGGAATTGAAAAGGCCTGACGGGTCATCGAGCGATGCGCCCTTCGCAAAGGTCATCTTCACGACCGCCTTGTAGGTCTCGCCGGTGCAGATGATGCCGGCATGTTCCCAGACCGGAACGCCGCGCCACTTCCATTCCTCGACCACCTCCGGGACAGCCTGCTTGATGACCTTTCGGACGCGAGCGAGCATCTCGCCGCGCCAGTCACCGAGCTCCCCGATCTTCGCGTCGATCAGTTCGGAGGGAGAGGTTGCTTCGCTGACCTTCGTCGATTTGACAGACGTCTTTTTTGACATGCGCTCCCTCTCGGTGGCCCGGAGCTATACAGCCCTGTTGATGGTGCTTATTTACGCGTCGTGAAAATAACCCCGGCCTGTTTCCGACGTCCAGCCTTCCACCACAGGCGGACGAGAAATCGCTGCGTATTGCGTATTCCGGATCGCGAACCAATTCCGGTGTCACGAAATTGCGTATAGCCTTGAGCCACCGGCGCTTTGCGTGATTCGTAGCGTTTTTCTTATCCAATTCAGTCGCGTTCGAGAGCATTCCGTCCGTCACGGCGAGTTTGCTTTCATCAACTATGTCGCGACCATTTCTGCCGAATGGAAAGGCAGATTTTTAAGATGTGCTGCGTTAGTCGTGACAGTAGCAATCGCCAAGATGACTCGGAGGAGTCCGGATATGACGTATCGCCACGCTGTCGCTCTTGCAGCTGTCCTGTTGGGGGGCGCCGCCCATGCCCAGACCCTGCCATCCTACATGGCGCCGATTTCCGGGCTCACCGCGACGACGCCTGCCGAGACCGCCACCAAGGACATGCTCGCGCTCAACACCGGCATGTTCGAGCTCTACGGCGACGCAGCCAAAGTCTTCCGCGCCAATATCCTCGCCAAACATCCCGTGATCCTCGGTCTGTTCTCCGGCGCCGGCGGCAAATTCACGCTGTACCAGCCTGGCAAACCGCCGCTCGACGCGCCCTCGGTGCCAATGGTCTATCAGCTGCTCAAGTCGGTCGGCCACAGCACCATGGCACTGGCCGAGGTGGTTGGCCCCTACGTCAACAATCCCGATAACAAATCCTGGCTCGGCTCGATGAAAGCCTATCGCAGCCGCATGCAGTCGGCGCTGGATGGCCTCGATCTCACGCCGATGCAGGCCGACTGGCGCGACAACAACCGTACCATCCTGCAGAACAACCTGGCTTTCATGGACGAGTGCATCGCCAAGGGCGTCATCCCCTTCGATGTGCTGGAGACATTTGGCAAGAAACAGGCGCCGTTCCTTGCGAAGAACGTGACTTGGGCCGCGCAAACCCAGGTCAATCACTGGATGACCGTGCTGGGCGACTGGAAGAAGATGCTGGGTCCCGATTGGGACAAGGCCTATGCCGCGAGCAACACGATTTACGTGGCACGGCAGAACAACGTGCTGTTCAGCGTGCTGGCACAGTTCTTCCCGCCGGAAGCCATCAATGATCGCCTGCTGCTGATCGAGACGGTGTCGTTCACCACCACGCAGGCCGATATGCTGGAGTCGCTGACGCGCATCATCGCGGATCGCTCCGTGGGGTCGCTGTTCTTCGGCAATTATCACCTGATGGATTATGAATTGATGGGGGGCGACGCCCGCGCTGCCATCATCGCCGAGAGCGCCAAGCGCGGCATGACGCCGTTCCTGCCGCCCGTGGTGCCGTTCGGCTCCAACCAGTGGCCGACACTGATCACCACTGGACCGGGGCCGGCCACCATCGCCGATCTCAAGTAATCGGCGCGGCGGCGGACGACTGTCGATCAGGGGTGGAAGCATGCGGACTTCGCGTCGCGAGTTTATGAAGTGGGTATCGGCTGGCGGTATTTCGCTCAGCCTGTCGCATCTAGCTGCGGCGGAGCCGGTGGCGTTCCCGGCACGCGAGACACTGCCGGGGCGGGGCAAGCTCAATCCCGCTATCGGCGGTGCCGGTCGCGTCGATGGCGTTGCCAAGGTCACCGGCTCGAAACTCTATGCGTCGGATTTCCGGGCGAATGACCTGCCGGGCTGGCCGGAAAAGACTTCGCACGCGATTTTGGTGCGCGCGCCTGATGCCACTCATGTCTATCTTGGCATGGACCTCGCGCGGCTGAGCGGGGCGCTGAAGCCTACGGTGATCGTCACCGCGGCGGATCTCGCCAGGATCAACGCCCGCGTTCCCGCCTACTATGAAGGCGATCTGTTCTGTCCCGTCGGCAAGACGCCGCTCTATATGGGCCAGCCCGTTGCGCTGCTGATCTTTGAGCAGTTCGACACCTATGACCGCGCGCGGATCGCCTTGCGCGACGGCACCTTCGTGCAGTTTGGCGAGGAGACCGGCCCGATCGTAATGCCGAATTATGCGGCGTATCGTTTCACCCGCGTTGCCGGCGCCACGCCCGATGCGCCAGATGTCTACTCGCCGGTCCTTGCCGGCTGGGTCACGCCCGGCCGTACCCAGGCGTCCGCGCTGCCGGTATGGTCCTCAACCGCGCACAAGAACGAGGCCGGTTACGAGAAGGCTGCGGTCTATGGCGACCAGATCCGTGCCGAGATCGCCGCCAGCGAGTCTTCGGCTCTGGTGCTGGACCGCACCTTCGATACCCAGTCTGTCGATCCGATGTTTATGGAGCCGGAATGCGGACTGGGCTGGTACAGCGCAAAAGACAAGGCGCTCGAACTGGTGCTGGGCGTGCAGTCGCCGTATGAAGCGGCGGAATCAATCGCGTTTCTGCTTGGCGAAACCAAGGCGCCGTTCAAGCCGAGTGCGATCAACGCGCAATTCGCCTATGTGGGGGGCGGTTTCGGCGGCCGCGACCATACGCCATTCATTTTCTATGTGACGCTGGCGGCGATATTCTTTCCGGACCGTCCGGTGCGGCTGGCGCACGATCGGTATCAGCAATTTCAGGCTGGCATCAAACGCCACGCCATCAAGATGCGCTCGCGCATGTCGGTCGATCGGGCCTCCGGCAAGATCACGGCCTTCGCCGCCGATCACGTGCTTGATGGCGGCGGTCTCGCCAATTTCTCGGCCAATGTCGCCACCTGCGCCGCAACGGCCGCGATTGGTATCTATGACGTGCCGAAGGTCGATGTGACGACCGTGGCAGAGCATACCCGCGGCGTGACCGCGGGCTCGATGCGCGGCTACGGTTCGCTGCAGACCATGACCGCGCTGGAAGTTCTGATCGACGAGGCGGCGCTTGCGCTGAAGCTCGATCCCATCGACTTCCGGCGACGCAATGCCCTGAAGCAGGATGGCCGCACCATGACCGGCAATCCCTATATCGTCTCGGTGCGGAGCTTAGAGGTTCTCGACAAGCTCGAGCAGCACGCGATCTGGAAGCAACGAGCTGCAGAGAAGGCGCGCGCGACCAGTGGCATACTGGTCGGCACCGGCGTCGCCTGTGTGACCAAGGACTACGGCACCGGCGGCGATAGTTCTAACGGTCGCGTTGAACTCAGCCCCGACGGCAGGATCGCGATTTTCTGCGACCATGTCGAGATGGGCAACGGCATCGGCACGGCGCTGGCCAATCGCGTGGCATTGCATCTCGGCAGCATCGCTGACGAGGTGGCTGTGTCGCAGGTCGGCGTGTTCGACGCGATGGAGCTGGTGACCTCCGGCGATTGCTACACCATGGATCAGAAGACTCAGGACAAGGCCGAGAAGGATCCGCGCTGGGTGCCGTCGATCAGTTCGGCCACGTCAGCCTCCATCGGCGCCCATGTCGGTACCCATGCCGCGGCGGAAGCTGCGCGGGTGATCTTCCGCTTCGGTGTGTGGCCGGCGGCGCTGGCGCTATGGAATATCGGCCCGCGCGATCCACGCGCCAAGGATTTCGCCAAGGCGCAGTGGAAGGACGGGCAGCTCACAATGGTGGGCTTGCCGTCGCTGCCGCTGGCGAAACTCGCCGCGACCGCCCATGCACGCAATCTGGTCACCGGCGCCGTGGCGCACGGGTTCTCGCGCTGGTCATGGGCACGCGCACGTTTCCCCATTAACGGCGAGCAGTATCGCGCCGAGATCGACGGGCTCGCGCTGCGTCGTGGCGCCGGCAAATTCACGCGCATCAACCGTGCCAGCGTGTTGTTCCCGCCAACCGATAACAACCGGATGGGCACGGCCTATACAGCGGCATGCGGTGCAACAGTCCGGGTCGAGATCGAGAAAGCGACCGGCATGCTGCGCATCGCCAAAGCCTATACCGCATTCGAATGCGGGCAGGCGCTGGTGCCGGAGGTCGTGATTGGCCAGGCACAAGGCGGCTTCGCCATGGGCGTCGGTTACGCACTTTTGGAAACGCTGCCGCCGTTTGAGGGCGGACCCGGCAACGGGCAATGGAACCTCGGTCAATATCTGGTGGCCAGGGGATCAGACCTGTCGCTGCGCGACGTCGAGATTGAGCTGATGCCGCCGCTGACACCGGACGAATTGCCGAAGGGCATGGCCGAGGTGGTGATGATTCCCATCGTACCGGCATTGCTCAACGCCATCCATGACGCCATCGGTCACCGCTTCGCGGCGCTGCCGGTGACACAGGCCATGCTCAAGGGAGCGCTCGCGTGACGACACTGGGCATCACCATCAACGGACAGGTCCACGCGCCCACGGAGGTCCGCGACGATCTCTCCATGAACGACTTCCTGCGCGAATATCTGGGCATGACCGGCACCAAGTTCGGCTGCGGCGCCGCGCAGTGCCTGAGCTGTGTCGTGATCGTCGACGAGCCCGACGGCACCTGCCACACCAATCCGACCTGCGTGACCTCGGCGGCAAGCTTCCACGGCAAGACCATCCGCACGGTCGAGGGCCACGCCAAGAACGGCGAGCTGTCGCCGTTGCAGAAGGCCTTCATCAGGCATTTCGCGTTCCAGTGCGGTTACTGTACCGCCGGTTTTCTCAATGAAGGGCAGGTGCTGCTCGAGCAACTGGCCAGGACGCCCGTGCCGCGCGCGGGCCTTGAAGAGAGGATCGCCGAGGCGCTTGAAGGGCATCTGTGTCGCTGCACCGGCTACTTCAAGTATCATGAGGCCGTGCTCGATGTGATCCTCAGCGACGCGAAGCGCTATCTCATTCAGGAGCCGCGCGGATGAGAGCCGAGACGCGCATCAAAATACTGGTTGTCGTCGCGACGCTTGGGATGAGCATGCTCACGGCCTATGCGGCCGGGCAGGGCGCATCGAAAGGGCTGGCGAGCCCGGAGAGTTTCAATGGCATCGCCGATACCAGTGCGCGCTCCGCGGCGATCTTTACCGAACTCGGCAAGGTGTTGACGCATCCGCGCTGCGTGAACTGCCATCCCGCCGGCGACATGCCGCGGCAGGGCGATGCGCGCCGTTTGCATCAGCCGCCGGTGACGCGTGGGTCCGATGGCCACGGCACCGCGGCGATGCGCTGCAACTCCTGTCACAAGGATGCCAATTTCGAACCCGGCCGCATCCCCGGTCATCACGAATGGCACCTCGCGCCGCGCGAGATGGCATGGGAAGGCAAGACCGTCGCCGAGATCTGCGCGCAGATCAAAGACCCCGCGCGTAATGGCGGCCGCAAGGTCGAGGATCTCATCGACCACATCGGCAAGGATACGCTGGTCGGCTGGGCCTGGGCGCCGGGGTACGGACGTGCGTCCGCGCCGGGCACACAGGCGGAGGCGGGCGCACTCGTGGAAGCCTGGGCGAAGACCGGCGCGGCGTGTCCGGGCTGAGACAATCGGGAGCTGCGTGTTCGCAAATGACGTCGCAATGATGATCATGCGCACTGCCATTTTGTCGCAGGCGTAAAATAGTTTTGATAGTTAGCATTATTCCAAATCTAAGTCGGTTTGTGGAATTTCTCCAATGCGAGAGCTGAAGCGTCTCGGCGTGTAGACGCGCGTTGTTCCGTGCTGCAGAGACGACGTGATCGCGATTACGCGTCTTGGAAAGATCATGGACCAGCAAGCAGACCTTCGCCACCAGCTCTTGGCGCCACCCCTCAACGTGTTCAGCCGCCTGCCATTGCTTGGCCGCATCATGATCGCGGTACGCGACGATGACGTGGTGCTCGAACGCATCGGTGTCGTGCAGAAACTCGAACGTGACGGCACCATGATGTTCTGCGTCGGTCCTGCACATGACAGCGAAATCAACCTGAACAACTTGTCGCAGGTCGTCGTCGACTATTCGAGCAAGATGAAGGACAAAGTCCTGCCGCGGATAGAATTTCAGGAACCGACCGGCAAGATCGTGTTCAGCGTAGTGGGCCTCGAAGGCGTCGAGCCGTTCGATACCGCACTCAAGGCTTTCGAAGGCGTTGCCATCGAACGGCTGGTGAAGCCGGCGCTGGAGTCTGCGCCTGCGACACTGGATGCGGATGATGTTGGCCTGCAACCGCTCAAGGCCGCGCGCGCGGCCGAAGCCGAGATCACGATCGAGATGCGTCGGCCGGGCGTGACGCAGCGCTGGCACGGGCTCGTTCCCGAGATCAATCCGGCCATGGGCTACGTCAACATCATCACATCGGACTTCCATCTCCATTTACGCGGCGGCGGCGTCACGGCGTGGAAGCGAAGTGATGTCGCCGCTGACGGTACTGTCGAACTCGTGGCGATCGGCCCCGGCGACAAATCGCTCGGCCTGTTCCTGCGGAGTCCCGCCACGGCATTCGGAGCTGCGTGATGCGCGATCACCCGCGCGCGACCTGGCTCGATCCGACCAGTGGCGAGCATCTCGACGAGCGCGCGCTGCTCGCCGAGATGGCAACGCGGCAGGTGGTGCTTCTCGGCGAGACTCACACGGTTGCAGAAATCCATCGCTGGCAACTGCACGTCGCCACGGTGCTGCGTTTTCTCCGCCCGAATATCGCCGTCGGCTTCGAGATGTTTCCGCGCCGCGTACAGGCCGTGCTCGACGAATGGGTCGATGGAGAGCTCGGCACGGACGCGTTTCTCGACAAGGTCGAGTGGGGCACCGTTTGGGGCTTTGACGCGCAGCTCTATCTGCCGCTGTTTCACTTCTGCCGGCAGCATCGCGTGAAGATGCTGGCGCTAAACTGTCATCGCCCGCTGGTGACGCGCGTCGGTAAGGAAGGGTGGGAAGCTATCCCCGAAAACGAGCGCGATGGCCTGACGCCATCGGCGGAAGCAACGCCTGCCTATCGGCAGTATCTCGCCAATCTCGGTCTCGGTCGTGGCCCCGTCGCCGACGGCGCTGCCGCGCCGCCATCGTCAGCAACGGATCGTTTCGTTCGCGCGCAGCAGACTTGGGACCGTGCCTTCGCCTGCAGCATTGCGCGGGCATTGCAGCAGCCGGAGCCGCCACTGGTGATCGGCATCATCGGGCGCGGCCATCTCGAATATGGCCACGGTACGCCATATCAGCTCGCTGATCTCGGTGTGACGTCGACGGGTGTGCTGTTGCCGACGACGTCCGCACAAATCGACGTCTCACATGCATCAGGAATTTCCGACGCAGTATTCCGGCTCGATGAACCGGATCCCGAAGCGCCGATGCCGGCGAAAATGCTGAAGGCCATTGAAGAGCACAAGGCCAGAGTAGCAGCAGAGGCGAAAGTAGAATTACAATAATTAAAAGTAATATCGATGTTCTTAAATGTATTCTTTCTTCAAGGAGGCAATTTTAGGGCTTTATTGAGGCGATATAATTGACTCGAATACATTAAGAAACGAAACGGTCCTCAGCGATTACATGAAAATGCTAGGGACACTATGACCGGGACTATCCGCCGAAGGGCGACCGCCGCGCGCAGCACGACCATGCTCGCACTTGCACTTCCCATCGTGCTCACGGGCGCAGCTCATGGCCAGACCGCCGACGAGAAAAAGCGTCTGGAAGCCGCGGATCGGATTGCTGCCAGCTACGGTGTGTCGCTCGATCCGATCAGCGTCTATGCCGATCGTAACGCACGGAACGTCTTGAACCTGGCTCAGAGCGTCACGGTGATCGGACGCAAGGAGCTCGACGATCGCATGGTCCGCGACGTGCAGGACCTGGTTCGTTACGAACCAGGCATTTCGGTCGCCAAAGTGACCTCATCAACCGATCCATTCGGCAATCTCGCCGGCTTCACGATACGTGGCGTCTCGAACAACCGCGTTCAAATGCTCGTTGACGGCACACGTGTCATCGAGAGCATCGTCGACGGTAACCGCGACTTCATCGATATGTCGAACTTGAAGGCCGTAGAAATCATGCGCGGTCCGGCCGGCGTGATGTGGGGCGCGGACGCGCTGGGCGGCGTGGTGGCCTTCGTCACCAAGGACCCCGAGGACTACCTGAAGGGCCGCAATTTTGGTGGTCAGCTCGATACGAATTACGATTCATACGACAAGAGCTGGGTGAAGACAGGCACGACCGCGTTTCGTTTCGGCGACTTCGCTGCCATGATCAGCGCCTCGCAGCGCAGCTATAGCGAGGGCACGCTCTCCAAGGCACGCGCCGATGGCGGCATCTATGGCTGCCCGCGTCCGGCGCAGGCTATTCGCTGTAATCAGCTGAACCCGCTGGATGGCGACGATGTGAGCGTGCTCAACAAACTGGTCTGGACACCCGACAATCAGAACGAAGTGAAGTTTACGGCAGATTTCCTCAGGAAGAGTGCCACCGTCGATCAACGGCTGGATCTCGGGCTGCAGTCGACCGGCATCGCCAATCTGAGTTACATCCGAAACCAGATCCAGAGCCGCGAGCGCTATACGCTCGCGCACAAGTACACCCCGAACGCAGGTTGGATCGACCAGATTAAATGGCAGGTCTCGCATTCGGATCAGGAGCGCGACTTCACTGGCGTTCGCCGGCGCCGTCTCGCCAACGGCCAGCTAGATCGGCTGGACTTCCTGTTGGACTACAAGGAGCAGTTCACCGAGGGCGATATCCAGTTCAATTCGTCCTTCAACACGCCATGGGCGCGTCACGCTTTCACTTATGGCGTCTATGCCAGCGTTGCCGAGACCGATTACCAACGACGTGACACGACAACGAACCTGACCACCAACATAACTACCGTTGCGAACGCCGGAGGCTTCAATTTCGCCGATGCGACCACGACCCGCGTCGATGGCTTCATCCAGGACGAAATATCGCTGCTCAACAATCGCTGGATCCTGACACCCGGCGTCCGTTACGCCACTTACGAGCTCGATCCGCGGCCAAATCCGTTCTATCGCGCGGTGGCGGGTAAGGAACCACGCGACGTCCAGAGTGAAAAGCTGGTGAAGCAGTTCGGCTCGGTGTTCAAGCTGGATGAGAACTTCTCGCTGGTCGGTCGCTATGCCGAGGGTTTCAAGATGCCGACGTCGCAGCAGTTGTATACGTCGCTGCCTGGTGGTGCCGGCACCAATATGGATCTGGTTCCGAATCCCGGTTTGCGTCCCGAGGAGGTCAAGAGTTACGAGATTGGTCTGCGCGGCCAGTTCACGCAGGGCTATTTCACGGCCACGGTGTTCAAGTCAGACTACACGGATTTCATCCAGAATTTCGTCAATACGCCGAGTACTAACTTCCCCGGCCTGTTCGATCTGACCTATGCCAACCTTTCGAAGGTGAATCTGCTGGGCTTCGAATTCGCGACCGAATATCACTTCACCGACTACTGGAGTGCGAACCTTTCGGTCGCCTATACCCAAGGCACACAGAAGGCGACTGCCACCAGCGCAGAAACTGCGTTCGATGGTACCACGCCGTTCTCCGGCGTGATGGGTTTGCGCTATAATGATCGGCCGAACGGCTTCGATGCACAGCTGATCTCGACCTGGTCCGCCGGTGCGTTGTCACGCAGCGATCCGACCTACTACCGGCCCGACAGCTACATCGTGTTCGATGCGATCATTGGTTACAAGCCGCAGATCGCACCAGGCCTGACGCTGCGCGCATCGGTGCTGAATATCGGCGACGCCCGTTATTTCCCTTCGCTTGCGGGAACGACCACTTATACCAACACGGCAACCGCTGCCGTGGCGATGGCCAATCCGATCGAACTGCGGACCGCACCGGGGCGGACTTTTAAAGTCGGCGCCAGCTACGCGTTCTGATCGCGTCGGGCACATGAAATCAGCCGGAGCCCGGCGCGAGTTCGGCTCCGGCTTCTGCTGTTGAACAGAGATAACGACAGGCCATCATCATGCGCGCAATCATCCATCAGATCTGGCGGTTCGTCTGGATCGCGGCGACCGGGCCGGGGAGTGGCTTCAGCCTGATGTTGCTGGTAGTCATCGTCGCCTGCCAGCTTGCGATCATTCAAGTCACGTTGCGGCAGGTGCAGTGGAGCGCCGACTTCTTCAATGCGCTGCAGAAGATAGATGCGCAGGCTGCGATCACCCAGATCGGTGTCTTCGCCGTTCTCGTCGGAATTTCTGCCAGCCTCTATCTCATCGCCAAATACTGCAAGCGGCGGCTGCAGTTTCGCTGGCGGCAAAGGCTGTCCGACACGCTGCTGGAGCGTTGGACGACCAACAAGGCGCATTGGTTTCTGCATCCGAGCCTCGGCGGTCATGCCAAGGTCGACAATCCGGATCAGCGCATTGCCGAAGATTGCAATATGTTCGCCGAGGCGATCCTCGGCAGCAAGGACGATATCCGTGCCGGTGTCCTGGATTTCATCATGAGCCTGATCGGGCTCGTGTCCTACGTCATGCTGCTCTGGCAGTTGTCGACCTTTGCGCTGCAGTTTTCGCTATGGGGCGTCGGAATCGAAATCCCGCGCTACATGGTCTGGGCCGCGCCGATCTACGTGGCACTGGCGACCACGTTGACCCATGTTCTCGGGCGGCAACTGCCTGGTTTGCTGATGAATGAGCAGCGGCGAGAGGCCGATTTTCGTTTTGCGCTCGTCCATATGCGCGAGAACGCATCGGCCATTGCACTCTCAGACGGCGAGACGGCGGAGCGACGCATGCTCGCCGACAGGTTCAACGACGTGGTGAGTGTCTGGCATCAGGTGATCCGTCGCGAGTTCATCTACGGCCTGTTTACGCGGCCTTATTTCCAGAGTGTGCTGCGGATTCCGACGTTTCTAGCGTTGCCGGCCTTTCTGGCTGGCAAGATCACGTTGGGAGGGCTGACCCAACTCGCTGCCGCCTTCACCAACGTCGTCACGACGCTGTCCTGGTTCATCTTCAGTTATAAGTTTATCTCCGACCTGGTGGCAACGACGCGGCGTCTACAGGGCTTCATGGATGCCATGGACGGCGTAGCGCCGGAGGCCCATGCGCTGCGCCGCGAGCAACCCGGCGATAGCAACTTGCAGATCCGCGGTCTCGGTATCCGCGCCCCGGACGGCCGTATGCTGGTTGAGCTGCCGAGCCTCTCGGTCGCGCGCGGGGAGACAGTCTGGCTCAGCGGTGCCTCAGGTCTTGGCAAGAGTACGCTGATCAAGGCGCTGGCCGGGCTGTGGCCGCATGCGGAAGGACAGGTGACGTTGCCGTCGGGCCAACTCGCCTTCATGCCGCAGCAGGTCTACATGCCGCTGTGTTCCCTGATGGATGCCGCGGTCTATCCCGCCGATCCTGGCAGCGTGCCGCGTGAGACCGTGGAGCGGCTGCTGCGCGGGGTAGGCCTCGGTCCGCGTCTCGACGCCGGGGACGACAGTGCCAGCGGCCTGTCGGTCGGGGAGCAACAGCGTCTGGCGCTGGTGCGCGTGATGGTCAGCAAGCCCGACTGGATCTTTGCCGACGAGGCGACGAGTGCGCTGGATGCGGAATCCGAACGCATCGTCATGGCGCTGCTGCGCAGTGAATTGCCGGACGCCACACTCGTGGTGGTGGCCCATCGTGAGCCGCACGGCTTTGCAAGCATCCGGCGCGTCGTGCTCGACACTCGTTCTGACGAGGGCGCTATGGGGCCGAATAGCGGTGCTTTGCGACTGGCTTGACCGTCACCCAGTCCCGTTTGTCTCTGTAGACCGGTCCGGCGCCAACAGATTGTATGTTCGTTACGCGGGAACTCTCTGAACAGAAATCCATTATCCGGTCTGAAAAAACCGGAGGTGTGTCATGAAGCAAGTGCCCGACGCTGAAGAAAACCGCCGGCTGGGGAAAATCCAGTCTGACAAGGCCGGCAAGCTCCCCGAGGGCGATGCCAAGCAGGCTCACTTGAAGAAAGCTCGAGACTACGAAGCGGATGCTCGTTCGAGGGCTTGGCGGGACTCCAATCTCAAGTCTCCGAAGTAATGATCGGGAACGATTGTACGCTAACTAACTTAGGAGGAGTGCCATGTTGGCTCTCGAGGTTTCCGAATGCCGACAGTGCTGGTTGTTGAGGATGAACCCCTCATTCGGGATTTGATCAGCGAAGAATTGGTCGAATCAGGCTTCGATGTTTTGCAGGTCGGCGACGCCAATCAGGCAATTGCCGTCCTAGAGGCCCGCCAGGATATCCACCTCGTATTCACGGATATCGATATGCCCGGCTCCATGGATGGCCTCAAGCTAGCTGCTGCTGTTCGTGACAGGTGGCCACCGATCCACATCATTATCACAACCGGGAAAGCGAGGCCCATGACGATTCCGGCCAACGCGCTTTTCATTCCGAAGCCCTACCTGACCACGGCGGTGATATCTGCCATGCGGACGTTCGAGAACATGCGCTAGGTGGTTGGCGTCGGCAATTTCGATTCCGGTACCGCAGCGTCTGCTGCGCTGGTGGAAGCCTCTGCCTAGATCATACGGATAACCTTCTCGGCATCCGTATAAGCCTCTTCTTCTGATGGGAAATCCTCAGACGTGACAACGCTTTTCAATGCAACGCCATTCATGGTCAGGACGGCTCCATCTTTGCGGGAAATAGCTGCACGCCAGAATCCTGGCCGTCGCTGGTAAGCGAGAATGGAGAACTGAGCTTTATTTGCCATTGCAATGTTCGGCGCCTCAAAGGCGGCCGTGTCAAGGCCGGCAAATTTGGCGAAGTCGCGCGCGCCGCAGCTGGGCTTGATGTGAGCTAAGTGAACTCTCCTAAGGGCATACGATCGTGCGGAAAAGCGACGCATCTGGCGCGTCGCCTCAGGCTCTTTATCAAGAAGGTACGCGCGGCCTCAGTTTCCGAGCGAGTTCGGAACTTGGCGTCATCGGGCCGGTTAAGGCAAAGGCCGGCATCCTCGCGAGGGCGTGGCTATGCCGGCTTACCCAAGGGAGAGGCAGATGAAAGTAACACGCCAAGTTGTACTAGTTTGTGCAGCCACGCTGGGTCGTGTCGGTCCAAGCGGGTCCATGCAACACCAGCAAAACGACTGAAATGCGCGACGCTGGTTCGGGCCCGACTCCAGGCAACACCGGCTCGACTGTCGGTGCAAATTCCAAAACTGATCAGCACCCGCCGACGAGCGCCATGAACCAGCAGTCCGGGAATATTCCTGCTTCATCTGAGGACGCCCAGAAGCAAATGCAAGGGAAGCCAACTGCGGCGCAGCAGGCCGACGGGGCGAAGGCTCAAGGGAGCGACTGCTGATCTTCATGACGAACCGGCCTTCAGCACGCGGGACATTCATCGCTTAGGCTGTCGAGGACGTTCTACTCTTGCCTAAGAACGTGCGGTGTTCCGCGAGCGACAGAGCGTAATCTACTGCATGGTGCTGTATCGCGGCCGCGTATAACCGGCTCGTCGCATGGCGCGATCGCTTGGGCTTCCATCAGTAAATCGGCGGCCGGCATTCCAGGCCATGGTCAGACCTTCTTAGCGCGCTTTGGCTTCGGAGCAAGCGCCGCAGGCGTTGATCGAAATATCACATCGCCGATGACGCGCCTGAAACTTATCCGCTCGAGGGCTCGTCGGGATCCCCTCCGTTCAAGTGCAGTCCAGCGCGTTCCTCAACCTGCCAAGCTTCTTCCTGGTATTTCGCCGCCAAAGCATTCAGCCGATCTGATACTGACCGAAATCCGACGAATTTGGCGAACTCTTTGCACCTTCGAGACATGGCCCTCAGTTGAACTGCTGTTGCGATCGCTTTTCGTTGGAGCTTTGTGGGAGCCATCGACGTCCTAGGTTTCACCGCGCGACAAACACTCCACCATTTCGCAAAACAGCGGGCGCGTTGAACCAACGACAAGAAGATGAGTGTAGTTCCACGAGACAAAGTATCGCAAGGCCGGCGAAGAGCGGGCCTATCGATATCGGGCCATCAGCTTTCGCGTGCTAGTTCGAAAGATGCGGCGCAGCTCGCATCGCGAATAAAAGTTCCAGCGTTGCCGAAATGAAAGACCTAGCGTGACGCGTGAATGTGAGAAGGTTCAGCAGCATCTGGCAGAGTTGGCTGGTTACAGTCAACGTGATGGTCGCTGATCAAATCAAGCGCCCGATGCTTCCACCTTTCGGCTTCGGCTAGAAATTTCCAACTTTCCTCGGGAAAAAACGAGGCGCGCTGTCGACACATGCTCTCCATTGCTCGTGCATGTAGAAGCTCTTTCATCGCTTCCTCCCCACTTCAGAACAGACCTCATTCTGCGCTCAACAAATCAGACGTAAAGAGCCTCGGAGAAATAAATCGCCCGAAATACCGTAGGGATCTGCATCGGGAGCGCTGCTTCCGTGCGGGTATGCGATCAATCTCAGTAATCGAATATCGTTCCGAGCCGAATCCGGCGCCAGAGGTCGCTCTGCGGCGCAACAAATTCGCGGTTGTGAAGGTGGTCACCTCCGAAACCGGTTTGGCACAGAAAGCGGTGCCAGAGCCGGCCCGACCGGCGCGCTTCAGGATGGATGGTCAGAGGATGCTGTCAAGCGACACTGCTGCGAGCGGTCTCTAATGCATTGCTGAGCTCGTGAAGCTCATAGGGTTTGCGCAATAGCAGAAACTCTGAACCTGATTTCCGGGAGGCGTCACTATAGCCCGTCGCAAGCACCACCGGCATGTGCGGGTGACTCCGTCTGAGATTGCGAGCGAGGCCGAGACCATCCAACTTTCCGGGCATCACAATATCACTAAATACAATGTCGATGCCGTCGCGTTCAATCTCGCGCATTGCGGATTCTGCGTCCGTTACCCATTTCACGCGATATCCCAGCTCTTCCAAAAGAACGGTGCTGGAGGTTGCGACATCTGGATTGTCTTCAACGAGAAGAACGGTGCCGGCACCTTCGGCCAGAACCTCTGCTTCATGCACGCCAGCATGGCCCTCTCCGCGCGGGAGCCGAATGACGATTTCCGTGCCTGCGCCGAGCTTGCTTTTGATTTCTACACTGCCGCCAGCCTGGTTGACAAAGCCATGGACTTGCGAGAGCCCCAATCCCGTTCCCTTGCCGACAGGCTTGGTCGTGAAAAAGGGATCGAACACCTTCGCAATGACATCCTCAGGAATACCAGCGCCGGTATCGATCACTTTGATATTCACATGCTCGCCTATATCTTCTCCGTCCGCGACACGATGATTTTCTGCTGTGATCGTCAACGTGCCCCCGTCGGGCATGGCATCACGAGAGTTGATGCCGAGATTGATGATTGCGGTCTCGAGCTCGGTTGGATCCGCGAAGACCGGCCAGACTCCGGCGGGTACGGAGATTTCGAGCTTTATCGCGCTGCCTAGGACTGTGGCCAAGACTTCGCGTACAGCTTGCACAGTCTCTCCAACGTCAAGCAGCACCGGGTCGACTTGTTGGCGCCGCGCAAAAGTCAGCAGTTGGCGTGTCAGTGCCGCCCCGCGGCGAACGCTTGCCTCAATCGCTTCTGCTGCCTTGACCACGCGAGGGTCAATGGCGTGGCGCTTGATAAGCCGAGCGTTACCGGTAACCGCCATAAGCAGGTTATTAAAGTCATGTGCCACTCCACCGGTCAGCTGACCGAGCGCATCCATCTTCTGTGATTCAGCCAGCTGCCTTTGCATATTTTCAAGTTGCTGCACCGCCAGGCGTCGTTCTGTGATGTCGCGCGTAATCTTGGCAAAGCCGATCAACTCGCCTGCATCATTGCGGACGGGATCGATGACCACACTCGCCCAGAAAAACGTGCCGTCTTTGCGAACGCGTAAGCCTTCCTCCTCGTAACGGCCGTTCTTACGGGCAGTCTCCAGAGCACGCGCCGGCTTTCCCGCTTCGCGATCACCAGGGGTGTAAAATCGCGAGAAGTGCTGTCCGATAATTTCTTCGGGCAGATAGCCCTTGATTCGCTGGCCACCCAAGTTCCAGCTGGTGATCCGACCTTCCGGATCAAGCATATACAAAGCGTAGTCGGTGACATTTCCCACCAGCAGGCGAAAATGGTTCTCGCTCTCGTTTAATGCGAAGCGCGCCTGCATCCGCTCGGTGATGTCCCGCGTGATTTTCGCGAAACCGACAAGCACACCATCTTCATAAATGGCATCAATGACGACGGAAGCGAAAAATCGCGAACCGTCCTTACGCATCCGCCAGCCCTCCGCTTCGAAGCGCTTGTCCCGCCGCGCGGCCTCTAGCGCAGCAGCGGGAAGTCCGGCTTCGCGATCCTCCGGGGGGTAGAAAACCGAAAAATGCTGACCCACGATTTCATCTGCGGAATATCCTTTGATCTTCTCGGCGCCTGTATTCCAATTTGATACAATGCCGTTCAGGTCCAGCAGATAGATCGCATAATCTGTGACGCCTTGAACGAGGAGCCGAAAGGCGCGCTCGCTTTCGAAAAGACCGCGTCCAGCGTTATTTGTCTCTGCCATCGTTCACTTCCCGCGAAACTACTAACGCGTGTCCAGTTTGGCGGTGCCCACAAGGCTGCACCGCTGTCGGCACGGCGACGGAGAGATCCGCAAGGTCTCCAGCGTAAGCCGTCATGCGCGGGACACAAGAAGACAGTTTTTGGCGGAGGCGGAACTAACGAAGTGCCAAGGAGTTAAGCGTTGTTTAGGCGAAGTCGACGCGGCGCCGAAGAAGGCCGCCGCAGCTTTGAAAAATTCGTCGCGATCTGTCCAATCCACGATCCGTATATGATCAGTGCGATCACAACCGCCAATCCTGCAAAGACCCACGACTGCGTCTCTGATTGAGGCACGTTGACCGTGAAAAAAGTTACCGCGTTATAATGTACGGCAAGTCATTGAAAGTATTGGAATCGGAAAATGACGTGGCGATCCCAGCAGGATTCGAACCTGCAACCCACGGAGTAGAAATCCGTTACTCTATCCAGTTGAGCTATGGGACCGGCGCGTCGTCATATCATCGTCGGTATGGCTTGGACAGACCGGGTAAATTGGCCGGATTCGGACACGGTTTTCAAGCGTTTGGGCGGTCGGTGAGCTGGCCTTTCTCTTGCTGATTGAGCGGTGAACCCGCGATTTCAGCCAGAAAGTGTGCCGACTTGATCCGCTTTTCGTCCCAAAACCGAACGTCCGTCTGTGCCTTTGACGTCGCTTCGATTCCTGTCCCGTTCGGGGATCGTCTCGCAGAGTCGGCGTCCGCAGACTGGCGGACCCTAAGGCTCCGACGGCGGGGGCCGCGATGGTGGCTTGCCGTCCTTGCCATTGTCACTGGAGATGCCGCGCTGGCCGGTCTCGCCTGGCTCGCCGTCGACGTCATCCTCAAATAGTTGCTCCGGGAAGCCGTATTGCCTGGTTACGAAACGGCCGGCAATATAGGAGATCTGACACGCGATCAGACATCCCGTCGTGACCGCGACGCCGCCCAGCGCCGAAAATCCCTGGCCCCATGTCACGGCGGCGGACAGGACAGCGACCAGCACGGTCGTCACGACAATGACCCATACGGGGCCGACGAGTCCGACCGCGAGGCCCGCCAGTGAACTTGTCGCCAACAGAAGTTCGATCATGATGCGATGCGCCCAGAACGACCGAACGGTCGGGCGATCGCCGTGATCGTCCGATGCCGCAAGGCGCACCCATCTGACCGCAGCTGGAAGACTTGGGTACCCGTGATCTCCGGTCGTCCCCAACAGGCTGCTTTTAGTCTTAACGTGTCGCGTTTGATTAAAACGCGTAGGGGGCGATCGCGGGCCGGGCCGGCCGTTCATGCGCGTATGACCCGTTGTAAAACTGTCACCAAAATCGTCGGCGCGTGCTCGAACCGTTTCCTACACAGGCGCGACCAATCGGCGGTGACGTGGCTTTGCTTTCGGCAGGGCCCGCCGCCATGATGCCCGCGGCTTGCGCGTGGGGCTGCGATTTGAGTTACCCGGGTTCGTCACATGATGTTGCCAGCAATCGTCGTGTCTCGCGTTGCGCCGGTCGAGAGACTCGCGAACAAGCTGGCCATGAGTCCGTCACCGTTTTTACGCACATTTGAATCCAGGCGGCATTCGTCCGTGCAGGGGAGTTGTCCATGATTGGTCTGGTTCGCGCCGTCACTGTCTGCGCCACACTGGCGTTCGGCCTCGTCTCGGCTCACGCGGCCGACAAGGCTTTCCGACGGGATGAGCTCGCGGATTCCGCGATCAAGCTCGAGGCGCAGATCAAGAACGAGGCGGGGCCAGTCGCCAAGAGCGCGGCAACTTTGCGCACCGACGCGGACGCGGCCTTCAAACGCTCCGATTTCCGGGCCGGTCTGCAGACGCTGGGCCAGATCGTGGCGATTGCGCCCGATGACAGCGCCAACTGGCTGCGGCTCGCCAAGACGATCTTCCAGATCCGCCCGGCAACCTCGTCCGAAACCACCTTCCTGCGCGAGCGCGCGGCGACCGCCGCCTATATCGCCTATCAGCGCGCCGGCAATGCCGGCGAGGAGGCCGAAGCGCTGGCCGTGCTCGGCCGGGCCATGGAAGAACGCAAGCTGTGGCGCCCGGCGCTGGACGCGCTGCGCCTGTCGCTCGAGATGCGCGAGGTCGCCGACGTCCGCGGTCAATACGAGAAGCTGCGCGACGATCACGGCTTCCGGCTGCTCGATTACACAGTGGACTCGGATTCCGCCTCGCCGCGCGCCTGTTTCCAGTTCTCGGAAGAACTCGCCAAGCGGGTCGATTTCGCGCCGTTCCTGGCGCTCGCCGGCAGTGACAAGCCGGCACTGACCTCCGAGGAGAAGCAGCTCTGCGTCGAGGGCCTCAAGCATGGCGAGCGCTACAATATCAACCTGCGCGCCGGTCTGCCATCGACGGTGAAGGAGAGCCTGCCGAAATCGGCCGAGTTCAACATCTATGTGCGCGACCGCAAGCCGTTCGTGCGTTTCACCGGCCGCGCCTATGTGCTGCCGCGCACCGGCCAGCAGGGCATCCCCGTGGTCTCGGTCAATACCCAGGCGGTCACCGTCAATGTGTTCCGGATCGGCGACCGCAATCTGATCAACACCGTCATCGGCAGCGACTTCCAGACGGCACTGAGCAAGTACCAGCTTGAGAGCCTCGGCGACGAGCGCGGCATGAAGGTCTGGACCGGCGAGCTGGCCACGGCGTCGACGCTCAATGCCGACGTCACCACGGCATTCCCTGTCGATCAGGCCATCGGCGAGTTGCAGCCAGGCGTCTATGTGATGACCGCGGCGGCCAAGGGGCCGGGCTCAGGCGGTGGCGATGACGACGGCTCGCTGGCGACCCAGTGGTTCATCGTGTCGGATCTTGGTCTCACGGCTTTCTCGGGCAATGACGGCATCCACGTCTTCGTCAATTCGCTCGCTTCGACCGATCCGATGGCCAAGGCCGATGTCCGGCTGGTCGCGCGCAACAACGAGATTCTTGCGACTAGGAAGACCGACGACTCCGGCCATGTACTGTTCGAGGCGGGGCTCGCCAAGGGCGAGGGCGGTCTGTCGCCAGCATTGCTGACGGTGACATCAGACAAGAACGACTATGCGTTCCTGAGTCTCAAATCGAACGCCTTCGATCTCAGCGATCGTGGCGTCTCGGGCCGTGCGGTTCCTGCCGGTGCCGATGCCTTCGTCTATGCCGAGCGCGGCGTCTATCGCTCCGGTGAGACGGTCTATCTCACCGCGCTGCTGCGCGACGGGCAGGGCAATGCCGTGACCTCCGGCCCGATGACCCTCGTCGTCGAACGCCCGGATGGCGTCGAGTTCCGTCGAATGGTGTTGCAGGACCAAGGCGCAGGCGGTCGCAGCCTGACGCTGCCGCTGAACTCTGCGGTCCCAACCGGCACCTGGCGTGTCCGCGCCTTCACCGATCCGAAGGCGCCATCGGTCGGTGAGACTACTTTCATGGTCGAGGATTACGTCCCGGACCGGATTGAATTCGATATATCTTCCAAGGATAAGCTGATCAAAGCTGATGCTCCTGTAGAACTTAAGGTGGATGGTCGCTTCCTCTATGGTGCGCCCGCGTCGGAGCTGCAGCTCGAAGGCGATCTGCTTGTCAGCCCTGCCGCGAATCGCCCAGGATTCGCCGGCTACCAGTTCGGCGTTGCCGACGAGGAAAGCGCCAGCAACGAACGCACGCCTATCGAGGGGCTGCCCGAAGCTGACGCTAATGGCGTCGCCACGTTCCCGGTCAGCCTTGCCAAGCCGCCGTCTTCGACCCGGCCGCAGGAAGCGCAGATCTTCATCCGTATGACGGAAGCCGGCGGTCGTGCCGTCGAGCGCAAGTTCGTACTGCCGGTTGCGCCCAACGCGCCGATGATCGGCGTGAAGCCGTTGTTCAAGGATAAGAACGTCGCCGAGGGAGATAACGCGGCTTTCGACGTCGTGGTCGTGTCGCCGGAAGGAACCTCGCTGGCCCGCAGCGGGCTGCGTTACGAATTGCTCAAGATGGAATCCCGCTATCAGTGGTACCGGCAGAATTCGTCCTGGGACTATGAACCGGTCAAATCGACGAAGCGCGTCGCCGATGGCGATCTCACCGTTGCCGCCAATGCTCCGGCCCGTATCTCGCTGCAGCCGCAGCCCGGCCGCTATCGGCTCGACGTGAAATCGAATGAAGCCGACGGTCCGATCACCTCGGTGCAGTTCGATGTCGGCTGGTATTCCGACGGCAGCGCCGACACGCCGGACCTGCTGGAGACATCGATCGACAAGCCGGAATATCTGTCGGGCGACATCATGATCGTTTCGGTCAATGCCCGCACAGCCGGCCTTCTGACAATCAATGTGCTCGGCGACCGCCTGCTGACGACCCAGAGCATTCAGGTCAAGGAAGGCCAGTCGCAGATCAAGATCCCGGTCGGCAAGGACTGGGGCACGGGTGCCTATGTGGTGGCCACGCTGCGCCGACCTCTCGATGCCGCCGCCAAGCGGATGCCCGGCCGCGCCATCGGGTTGAAGTGGTTCGGTATCGACAAAAAAGCACGCACGCTCGACGTTGCACTGTCGCCGCCCGCGCTGATCCGGCCCAGCACGACGCTGAAGCTGCCGGTGAAACTCGGCGGGCTCAATCCCGGTGAGGACGCCAAGATCGTCGTTGCCGCGGTCGATGTCGGTATTCTCAACCTGACCAATTACAAGCCACCGGCGCCGGATGACTATTATCTCGGCCAGCGCCGCATGACGTCGGAAATTCGCGACATCTATGGGCAGTTGATCGACGGCATGCAGGGTACCCGCGGCCAGTTGCGCACTGGCGGTGATAGTGCCGGCGCGCAGATCGAGGGCTCGCCGCCGACCCAGAAGCCGATGGCGCTCTATTCCGGCATCGTCACCGTGGTCGCCGACGGCACTGCGCAGATCGAGTTCGAGATTCCCGAATTCGCCGGCACTGCCCGCGTGATGGCCGTAGCCTGGACCGCGACCAAACTCGGCCGCGCCACCGTGGACGTCACGGTGCGCGATCCCGTGGTGCTCACTGCGACGCTGCCGCGGTTCCTGCTGTCCGGCGACAAGGGCACCATGAGCTTTGACCTCGACAATGTCGAAGGCACCCCCGGTGACTATACCATCGCTGTAAAGACCTCCGGCCCCGTCAAGGTGACCGGCAATCCGGCGACGACGATCAAGCTCGCGGCCAAACAGCGGACCTCGATGGCGCTGGCCATCGATGCATCCGGTGCGGGCACGGCCCAGTTCGATGTCGATATCAAGGGACCGAACGGGCTGACGCTGGCACGGCACTATGTGCTCGACGTCAAGGCAGCCACGCAGGTTCTGGCGCGTCGCTCGATCCGCACGCTGGCCAAGGGCGAAAGCCTGACGCTGACTTCGGACATGTTCTCCGACCTCGTCCAAGGCACCGGCGGCGTCTCGCTGTCGGTCAGCCTGTCCACGGCGCTCGATGCAGCGACCATCCTGAAGGCGCTGGATCGCTATCCCTATGGCTGCTCCGAGCAGATCACCAGCCGCGCGATGCCGCTCCTCTATGTGAACGATCTCGCGGCCGGCGCGCATCTGGCGATGGATACCGGTGTCGATCAGCGCATCAAGGACTCGATCGAAAGACTGCTTGCGCGTCAGGGCTCGAACGGCTCGTTCGGCCTGTGGTCGGCGGGCGGCGACGATGCCTGGCTCGACGCTTACGTGACGGACTTCCTGACCCGCGCCCGCGAAAAAGGTTTTGTGGTGCCGGACGTGCTGTTCCGTGCCGCGCTCGACCGCGTGCGCAATTCGGTCGTCAACGCTGACGAACCGGAGAAGGATGGCGGCCGCGATCTTGCTTACGGGCTTTACGTGCTGGCCAAGAACGGCACTGCGCCAATCGGCGATCTGCGCTATCTCGCCGACACCAAGCTGAAGAACCTGGCGACGCCCATCGCCAAGTCACAGCTGGCGGCGGCGCTGGCGCTGGTCGGTGACCGTGCCCGTGCAGAACGCGTCTACGCGGCAGCGGTTGAGAGCCTCGCGCCGAAGCCGATCATCGAGTTCGGCCGCGTCGACTACGGCTCCGCGCTGCGCGATGCTGCGGCGCTGGTCTCGCTTGCCAGCGAAGGCAATGCGCCGCGTGCAACGCTGACGCAGGCGGTCCAGCGTGTCGAGGCCGCGCGCGGCCTGACGCCCTTCACCTCGACGCAGGAGAATGCGTGGCTGGTGCTGGCGTCGCGTGCGCTGGCCAAGGAAGCCAACACGCTGGCGCTCGACGTCAACGGCTCGGCTGTGAAGACCGCGCTCTATCGCAGCTACAAGGCGGCGGAGATGTCCGGGCAGCCGATCAAGATCACAAACACCGGCGACACACCGGTGCAGGCGGTCGTCTCGGTGTCCGGTTCGCCGATCACGCCAGAGCCGGCGGCATCCAACGGCTTCAAGATCGAGCGCAATTACTTCACGCTCGACGGCAAGCCTGCCGACGTCACCAAGGCCAAGCAGAACGATCGCTTTGCCGTGGTGCTGAAGATCACCGAGGCCAAGCCGGAATACGGGCACATCATGGTGGCCGACTATCTGCCGGCTGGTTTCGAGATCGACAATCCGCATCTGGTGTCGTCGGGCGACAGCGGCACGCTGGACTGGATCGAGGATGGCGAAGAACCTGAGAACACCGAATTCCGCGATGACCGCTTCACAGCGGCGATCGACCGGAAGAGCGACGACAAGGCGGTGTTCACCGTCGCTTACATCGTCCGCGCAGTGTCGCCCGGAAAGTACGTGCTGCCGCAGGCCTATGTGGAGGACATGTATAACCCGTCGCGCTACGGGCGGACGGGGACGGGCAGTGTCGAGGTCGCGAAGGCGAAATGAACTTGGTGACGTCCACACCACACACTCCGTCATCCCCGGGCTTGTCCCGGGGATCCATGTATTCTTGTGTGGATCGTGGGCAAGACGTGGATGGCCGGGACAAGCCCGGCCACGACGTGAGGAGAGGCTGGTGGCTTATCCGAAAGGCTGTCGCCGCTGCCACCGTAGTTGTGGTCCTGACTGGTGCAGCGACCGCCGCGTGGGTGGCTTCCCTCGGCCCTTTGCCGCTCGACCAGGCCCGCAAAATCTCCACCACCGTTATCGATCGCAACGGCAAGCTCCTGCGCGCCTATGCCATGACCGACGGACGCTGGCGGCTGCCGGTCGACGCGAAGACATCCGTTGACCCCGGTTATCTCAACATACTGCTCGGCTATGAGGACAAACGCTTCTACAGCCATCATGGCGTCGATCCACTGGCGCTTGGCCGCGCCGCGCTTCAACTCGTGACGCGCGGCGAGATCGTGTCGGGTGGCTCGACCATCACCATGCAACTTGCACGGCTGATCGAGCCGCGGCAGCAACGCTCGATATCGGCGAAGATCAGACAGGCCGTCCGTGCGCTGCAGATCGAGCGGCAGATGAGCAAGGATCAGATCCTCGATCTCTATCTGGCGCTGGCGCCGTTCGGTGGCAATCTCGAAGGTCTTCGCGCCGCGTCGATCGCCTATTTCGGCAAGGAGCCCAAACGGCTGTCGCTGGCGGAATCTGCATTGCTCGTAGCGCTGCCGCAATCGCCGGAACACCGCCGGCTTGATCGCCATCCCGGCAATGCCCGCGTGGCGCGCGACCGCGTGCTCGAACGCATGGTCGGCGAGGGCAGGGTGTCGGCTGCCGATGCCATGCAGGCGAAATCCGTCAGCGTGCCAAAGCTGCGCAAGCCGATGCCGATCCTGGCGCCGCATTCGGCGGATCAGGCGATGTCACTGCACAAGGATCGCCCCATCATCAAGCTGGCGCTCGATGCCGGCATCCAGCGGGCGCTTGAAGGCCTCGCACGTGATCGCGCCGCGGCGCTGGGCAACAATATCTCCATCGGCCTGATCGCAGTCGACAACGAGAGCGGCGACGTGCTCGCCCATGTCGGTTCGCCCGACTATTTCGATGATCGCCGCGCCGGGCAGGTCGATATGACCCGCGCGGTGCGTTCTCCGGGCTCGACGCTGAAGCCATTCATCTATGGCCTCGCCTTTGAAGATGGCTTCGTGCATCCGGAAAGCCTGATCGAGGATCGGCCGGTGCGCTTCGGCAGCTACGCGCCGGAGAATTTCGACATGAGCTTTCAGGGCACCGTGCCGGTGCGCAAGGCGCTGCAGCTCTCACTGAATGTGCCGGCTATTGCGCTGCTGGATCGTGTTGGCGCGTCGCGGTTGTCGTCACGGCTCAAACAGGCGGGCGGCAATCTGGTGCTGCCGCCGGGTGAGGCGCCCGGTCTGGCCATGGGTCTCGGCGGCGTCGGCATTACGCTGCAGGACCTCGTCCAGCTTTATACGGGCGTGGCGCGGCTCGGCAGTTCGAAGCCGCTGCGGGAGATCATGCAGGCCAATGGCGGCGACGATCGCGAGCCCTTGCGGCTGATGGACCCGGTTGCAGCCTGGCAGGTCGGCAATGTTCTGATCGGCACACCGCCGCCGGAGAATGCCGCGCATAACCGGATCGCCTTCAAGACCGGCACCAGCTACGGCTATCGCGACGCCTGGTCGGTCGGTTTCGACGGACGGATGACCATCGGCGTCTGGGTCGGCCGGCCCGATGGCGCGCCGGTGCCCGGCCTGGTCGGTCGCACGGCCGCGGCTCCGATCCTGTTCGATGCCTTTGCCCGCACCGGCAAGTTGCCGGCTCCGTTGCCGAAGGCGCCCAAGGGCGTGCTGATCGCCAGTAATGCAAAATTGCCGCTGCCGCTGCGTCGGTTCCGCCCGGTCGGCGAGTTGATCCGTACTGGCAGCGATCAGGCCCTGCACATCCAGTTCCCGCTAAACGGTTCCCGGATCGATGCCAGTGGCGGCGAGGGGCAGCTTTCGGCAGTCCCGGTCAAGGTTGCCGGCGGGGTGCTGCCCATGACCGTCCTGGTCAATGGCATGGCCGCCGGGGAACTCGACAGCCGGCGCCAGCGGCTGGTCGATCCGCCTGGTCCGGGTTTCGTCCGGCTGACGGTCATGGACGCCATGGGCACCGCAGACACAGTTGTGGTCAGAATCCAATAAGCACGGGCTAACTGGTTGTCCGGTCGGCGGTTTCAGCGTATGCGACAGGCATGGCCGAGACCTATCCAAGACCCCGATTTGGCGCCCCGCGCGAGCCGAAAACCCGTGTCGATCCAGGCAGCAGACTGGTGCGCGTGCTCGATTTCGTCAGCTCCGGCCATGCCCGCGCAGTCGCGTTCCTGACGATTTGCGGGTTCCTGTTCTTCCTGCCGGGCTTCTTCACCATCCCGCCGATCGACCGCGACGAAGCGCGTTTTGCGCAGGCGACCAAGCAGATGGTCGAGACCGGCGATTTCGTCGACATCCGGTTCCAGGACGAGGTCCGCTACAAGAAGCCGGTCGGCATCTACTGGATGCAGGCGGCCGTGGTCGAGACCGCTGAGGCGCTGGGCTTGCAGAACGCCGAAGTCCGCATCTGGCTCTATCGGGTGCCATCGCTGATCGGCGCCATTGGTGCAGTGCTGCTGACCTATTGGACCGCGCTGGCCTTCCTGGCGCGGCGCGGCGCCGTGCTAGCTGCGTTGATCATGTGCAGTTCGGTCTTGCTCAACGTCGAGGCCCGGCTCGCCAAGACCGACGCCATGCTGCTGCTGACGGTCATTGCCGTGATGGGCGCGATGGCGCGAATTTACCTGGCGTGGCAGCGCGGCGAGGAGGCCGACAAGTCGCGCTGGCAGGAGCCGGCGGTGTTCTGGACGGCTATGGCGATCAGCATTCTGGTCAAGGGCCCGCTGATCCTGATGTTCGTCGGGCTGACGATCATTGCGCTAGCGATCATGGATCGCTCGGTCGCATGGCTGTGGCGATTACGGCCGCTGGTCGGCGTCATCTGGATGCTGTTCCTGGTGCTGCCGTGGTTCGTCGCGATCTTCCTGAAGTCGGGGCAAGCGTTCTTCTCCAATTCGCTCGGTGGCGACATGCTGAGCAAACTGGCTGCACAAGAATCCCACGGCGCGCCTCCGGGCATGTATTTCCTGCTGTTCTGGATTACCTTCTGGCCCGGGGCACCGCTGGCCGGTATGGCCACGCCGGCGATCTGGCGCGCGCGACGCGAGCCTGGCGCACAATATCTGCTGGCCTGGTTGATCCCATCCTGGATCGTGTTCGAAGTCGTGATGACCAAGCTGCCGCATTACGTGCTGCCGCTCTATCCGGCGATCGCCATCCTCGTCATCGGCGCGCTTGAACGCCAGGTGCTGGCGCGCAATTGGCTGGCGCGCGGCGCGGCTTGGTGGTTCGCGATCCCGGCGCTAACCGCTGTGGTCGCCGAGATCGGTGCCGTCGCGATCGTCCGCCACCCGGTGTTTCTGGCCTGGCCATTTGCCGCCGCAGCACTGGTGTTCGGCCTGTTTGCCTGGTGGCTGTATGATAACGCCCGCGCAGAACGCTCGTTGCTGAATGCGGTTGTGGCCTCATTGTTCATGAGCGCCGCCTTTTATGGCGTGCTGCTGCCGTCGCTCCGACCGCTGTTTCCGAGTGTGCAGATCGCACGTGCACTGCGTAACGTGGTTTGCGTCGGTCCCAAGGCTGCGGCAGCGGGATATCACGAGCCGAGCCTGGTGTTCATGACCGGCACATCCACACAACTCACTGATGGTGCCGGCGCGGCGGATTTCCTCGGGCAGGGCAGCTGTCGCTTCGCGCTTGTCGAATTGCGTTCAGAACGCCAGTTCGCGATGCGCGCCGAGGCCATCGGCTTGCGTTACAACATGGCAACCCGCATCGACGGCTATAACTTCTCGCAGGGTAAAGCGATTTCGGTGGCCATCTATCGCTCCGAAGGGACCGAGTAATGGCCGCCCCGGACAAGTCGCAGCCACAGACCTATCTGTCGCAACTCGTTGCGCTTGTCTGGCAGTCATTCGCACAGCTTGTTCGCGCACCGTCGCATTCGCGGCGTGCCGAAGCTGCTCGTTATTGGGCGCGCCGTTCGCTGGCACTTGGCGCCGTGACAGCCGTGATCATCATCGCGCTGATGTTCATCGTCGATGCCACCGAGATCGGACTGATGCCGGCGCGGGGCACGGTCGGCCTGTGGCCGCTGCGTATCTTCACTGACTTCGGCAAGGACGAATATGTCCTGCTGGCGTTGTTCGCGTTTATGATCGTTCTGGCCCTGCTGGCGCCGCTGCGGCACGGCACGTCGCGCGCCGTACTTGTCAGCTTCGGCACGCGCATTCAGTACATCTTCCTGTCGGTCGCGCTGTCGGTCTTCGTGGCTGAAATCATCAAAGGCATGCTCGGCCGTGGCCGACCTTTCGTCAGTGGCGCGGCAGACCCCTTTCACTTTTCGCATTTCGCCTGGACGCCAGCCTATGCCAGTTTCCCGTCGGGCCATGCGACCACGAGTTTCGCATTGGCCTTCGCGGTCGCCGCGCTTTGGCCGCGGCTGCGCACGGTGATGATCGTCTACGCCGTCGCCATCTGTGCCAGTCGGCTCGTCCTGCTGGCGCATCATGCCAGTGACGTGGTCGGCGGCGGGCTGGTCGGCTGGATTGGCGCCATGACGGTGCGATACTGGTTTGCGGCCCGGCATCTGGCTTTCACCATCCACCAGGACGGCACGATCGACCCGCTGCCAGGGCCGTCCGCAGGCCATCTCAAAAGGGTTGCCCGCGGGACCGCGGCCCCATAATAAGCGGTCTTCGCCGGGCCGGCTGCGACAAGTTCCCGCAGGACCGCCCTCCAACCATGAGCTCCGATTTGTCCGCTCCCGAAGCTGCCCCCGTCGACGTCTCCATTGTCGTGCCCGTGCGCAACGAGCAGGACAATGTCGCGCCTTTGATCGCCGAGATCACCGCCGCGCTCGACGGCCGCTGGCCCTATGAGATCATCTACGTCAATGACGGCTCCACCGACGCGACGCCAGCACGGCTCGCCGAGTTGATGCAAACGCGCGCCAACCTGCGTCGCATCGACCACGCTGCGTCATCGGGCCAGTCGGCCGCCGTGCGAACCGGCGTGCGCAACGCCCGCGGCGCCATCGTGGCCACGCTGGACGGCGATGGCCAGAACAATCCGGCATTCCTGCCCAACCTGATTTTGGCCATTCAGGATGGCGGCGGCCGCGTTGGTCTCGCCGCCGGGCAGCGCGTTGGTCGCAAGGATACCGGCTTCAAGAAAGCCCAATCGAAGATCGCCAATGCCGTACGCAATGCGATCCTCAAGGACGGTACCCGCGATACCGGCTGCGGTCTGAAGGCGTTCCGCCGTGATGTGTTCTTGTCGATGCCTTATTTCGATGGTCTGCATCGCTTCCTCCCGGCGCTGGTGCGTCGTGAGGGCTTCGACATCGCCTATGTCGATGTCACCGATCGGCCGCGCCATTCCGGTGTGTCCAATTATGGTTTTTTCGATCGGCTCTGGATCGGCATCATGGATCTCGCTGGCGTCTGGTGGCTGATCCGCCGCAAGCGTACGACGCCGGTCGCAACCGAGTTCAAATAAATGCTGATTCAATACGGTCAGGCGCTTGGCGACTATATCTACGACGTATTCGTCGCGAAGTTCGATTTCTGGCTCGCCTTTGGTTTGATCGCGCAACTGCTGTTTACCGCGCGCTTTCTCGTGCAGTGGATTTCCAGCGAACGCGCCGGACAGAGCGTGGTGCCGATGGCCTTCTGGTTCTTCTCCATGGCCGGCGGGTTCATGACGTTGATCTACGGCATCGCCAAGCGCGAGCCGGTGATCATCCTCGGCCAGGCTTTTGCCACCGTAATCTATGTCCGCAACATCATGCTGATCATCAAGAACCGCGGCAGCGGATCGAAGACGCTCGATAGCTGAGCGTCTTCGTCTGGCGTCCTCGCCGATCAAAGCGCCGCGTTGAACGCCGCCAGGCCGCGCTCCAGATCAGCCTTCAGATCATCCACGCTTTCCAGGCCGATATGAAACCGCAGCGCCGGACCGCCGGGCGCCCAGGTCGTCGCGCTGCGATAATCCGAGCAGTCGAACGGGATCACGAGGCTCTCGAAGCCGCCCCAGGAATAGCCCATGCCGAACAGCTTGACGGTGTCGAGCAGGGCATCGACGGCCTTTTGCGGCGACGGCTTCAGGATGATGCTGAACAGGCCGGATGCGCCTGTAAAGTCGCGCTTCCAGATGGCGTGGCCTGGATGGCTGGGCAAAGCGGGATGCAGCACCTTCAGCACTTCGGGGCGGGTCTCCAGCCACCGGGCCATCTCCAGCGCCGAGCGCTGATGATGCGCGAGGCGCACCGACATCGTGCGTAGTCCGCGCAGCGCGAGGAAGACGTCGTCCGGGCCTGCACATGTCCCGAGCAGCCTGATGCCTTCGCTGATCAGCGGCCACGCTGCGTCATTGGCGGAGATGGTGCCGAACATGATGTCCGAGTGGCCGCCGATATATTTGGTCGCCGCCTGGATACTGATATCGACGCCCTGTTCGAGCGAGCGATGATAGAGCGGCGTGGCCCAGGTGTTGTCGTCGAGCACCAGCGCGCCGCGCGCATGCGCAATGCCGGCAATGAGAGGCACATCCGGCATTTCGAAGGATTGTGAGCCCGGCGCTTCGACCAGGACGGCGCGGGTATTCGATTTGAACAGCGCTTCAATGCCGGCGCCGATCAGCGGATCGAAATAGGTGGTCTCGATGCCGTAGCGTGCCAGCATGCCGTTGCAGAAATTGCGTGTCGGCCGATAGGCGCTGTCGCTGACGAGGAGATGATCGCCGGCCTTGAGCACCGAGAGCAGGGCGGTCGAGATCGCGGCGAGGCCCGATGGCACGAGCCCCACGCCGGCACATTTCGGGCCTTCCAGCGCCATCAACGCTTCCTGCAATGCCTTGGTGGTCGGCGTGCCGTGGCGGCCATACTGAAACTCGCCGCGATGCGCGTGGAGGTCGTCGGCGGTCGGATACAACACCGTAGAGCCACGCACGACCGGCGGATTGACGAAGCCCCGCTGCGATTTGGTGTCGCGGCCGGCGGTGACGATCACGGTGTCCGTGTCGAGCGAGGTGGTGCCGTGATTATCGTTCGAAGCTGTCATAATGGGGCCGCCGGTCTGCAGGTGTTGCAAGGCCACTGGCATCTGGGTTGCCGAATGGCTGGTTCCGTCACTAAGAGGACACGGCGGATGGCCGTCAACCCCTTGACCCGGCTGGCTGATCGTTCTCTGTTGCGGACCTCGCGATCCCCCGCGGCACGTTGAGGGGCCTGCCGCGAAATCTGCGATTTCCTGCTGATTCGTGCGGTCTTTTTAGATCGTCTCTGCTGTCGTTCGCCTTTCCGGTCGGGCCATTCACGGCTATGGAACTGATCCGTAGGCTCGTCATTCAATTCTTTGCGTCGACCGAGCGTCCTGACGTCCCCAAAGAGGCCTTACATGAAACGCGCAACCTTGATGTTCTCTCTCGCTCTTGCCGCCAGTCTGACCGCGCAAGGCGCATCTGCGCAGACGCTCAAGACCGTGAAGGACCGCGGCATGCTGTCCTGCGGCGTCACCCAGGGCTTGCCTGGTTTCTCGGCGCCGGATGACAAGGGCAACTGGGTCGGCTTCGATGTCGACCTGTGCCGCGGCATCGCGGCCGCGATCTTCAACGATGCCACCAAGGTGAAATATGTGCCGCTCTCGGCGAAGGATCGCTTTACTGCCTTGCAGTCCGGCGAGATCGACGTGCTGTCGCGCAATACGACCTGGACCCTGTCGCGCGATACGTCGCTTGGCGTGAACTTCGCCGGTATCAACTACTATGACGGCCAGGGTTTTCTGGTTCGCAAGGCGCTCAAGGTGAACTCGGCACTCGAGCTCAACAGCGCCTCGATCTGCCTGCAAACCGGCACCACCAACGAGCAGAATGTTGCCGACTATTTCAAGGGCAACAACATGAAGTATGAAGTGATCGCGTTCTCGACCGCCGACGAGACTATCAAAGCCTATGAGTCCGGTCGCTGTGACGTCTTCACCGCTGATCTCTCGCAACTTTATGCGGAACGCCTGAAGCTTACCGTGCCTGCCGATCACGCAGTGTTACCTGAAGTGATCTCCAAGGAGCCGCTCGGCCCGCTGGTACGCCATGGCGATGATCAGTGGCTGGATGTGGTGCGCTGGACGCTGTTCGCCATGATCAATGCGGAGGAGCTCGGCATCACGCAGAAGAACGTCGATGATCAGGCAAAATCCGACAAGCCGGAGCTGAAGCGTATCTTTGGCACCGACGGCAATCTCGGTGAAACGCTGGGCCTCACCAAGGACTGGTTTGCGCGCATCATCAAGGCGACCGGCAATTACGGCGAGGTGTTCGACCGTAATGTCGGCGCAGGCTCGAAGCTAGGGATCTCGCGCGGACTGAACCAGCTCTGGAACAAGGGCGGCATCCAATACGCACCGCCGATCCGCTGAGCGCATCATCGCCCGTGGCGACATCGACCGAAGCCAGAAAACCGCCGCTGCAACTCGCTGCAAAACTGCGACGTGTGCTGGGCGGGCAGGCGGGCTGGAGCGGCTTTGTGCTCCAGGTCGTGTTTGTCGCGGCGCTGGTCTGGATCGGCTATGAGATCGTCGAGAATGCACGCTCCAATCTGGCCGCGCAGAAGATCGCATCCGGCTTCGGATTCCTGTCAAACACCGCGGGCTTTGCGGTCAGTCAGGCGCTGATCCCGTATTCGGAATCCGACACCTATCTGCAGGTGTTCTTTGTCGGCCTCGTGAACACGCTGGTCGTGTCGCTGATTGGCATATTCTTTGCGACCATCATCGGCTTCATCGTCGGGCTCGGCCGGATGTCGCCGAACTGGCTGCTGGCGCGGATCGCAGGCGGTTATGTCGAACTGATCCGTAACCTGCCGCTGCTGTTCCAGATCCTCTTCTGGTATCTCGCCGTGCTCGCGACACTGCCGCAGCCGCGGCAGAGCATCTCGTTGCTGGACAGTTTTTTTCTCAGCAATCGCGGCTTTGGATTGCCAAAGCCGATCGGGACGGAGGCTTTCACGGCGTTCGCGGTCGCTGTGATCGTTGCGATCATCGCCGCGCTGGTGTTGCGCGTTTATGCGCGACAGCAGCTCTTCGCCAAGGGGCGTGTAATAGCCGTCTGGTCGATGACCTTGGGCTTGCTGGTCGGCTTGCCATTGCTGACGGTGCTCGTACTCGGCAAACCTGTGACGTTTGAGTATCCGGTACTGAGAGGCTTCAATTTCTCAGGCGGCCTGCGCGTACTTCCCGAATTCGTCGCGCTGACACTGGCGCTCTCGACCTACACCGCCGCCTTCATCGCCGAGATCGTGCGCGCGGGAGTCCAGTCGGTGCATAAAGGACAGACCGAAGCGGGCGCATCGCTTGGACTTAGCCGGGGTGCAACGCTGCGGCTGATCGTGGTGCCGCAGGCGATGCGCGTGATCCTGCCGCCGCTGACCAACCAGTATCTTAACCTCACCAAGAATTCGTCGCTGGCTGTTGCCATCGGCTATCCCGATCTGGTCTCGGTCTTTGCCGGGACGACCATGAGCCAGACCGGGCAGGCCATCGAGATTATCGCCATCACAATGGCGGTCTATCTCGTGATTTCACTGGTCACTAGCGCCATCATGAGCGCCTATGGCTGGCGGATCTCGCGGAGCATGGGCGCATGAGCGACACCAGCTTCGTTGCAAAAGAACTGGTTACAGAGCGCGCCGCTCCAGTGCGGAGCACGGGTTTCGTCGGCTTTGTGCAGACACGGTTGCTGAATTCACCGACCAATATTCTGCTGACTGTCGTCAGCCTGTTGCTGCTGTGGTTCACCATTGCCCCCACGGTCAAATTCCTGCTGATCGACGCCGTCTGGCAGGGGCAAGACCGCACAGCGTGCCTACCGGAAAATACTGGCCACGCCGTCGGCGCCTGCTGGCCATTCGTACAGGCCAAATTCACGCAGTTTATCTACGGCTTTTATCCTGAGTCGGAACGCTGGCGCGTCAATCTCACTTTCCTGCTCGGCGCGCTATTGCTGTTGCCGCTGCTGATCCCGCGTCTGCCCGCGAAGAGCGTGAATGCCGGACTGTTCTTCCTTGCCTTCCCTGTCGTGGCGTTCTTCCTGCTGTATGGCGGTGGCATCAATGGCTTCGGAATCAGTTGGGCCGCGGATTTTCTGTCGACCGTCGCGGTCCACATCACGGATGTGGGTCGCCGGCTCAGGGGCATGGGCCTTCTGTCCGATATAGCTGTCATCGGTTATCCGCTGACGCTGATAGGCGACGGCGTCGTAGCATTCGGCGACGGCCTGCAACTCGTCGCGCTGCCGTTTGAGTGGTTACGCAACGAAGGCGTCAATCATGGCAAACCTGTCTGGTTCGAACTGACGACAACCGCCATCATTGTCTCGCTACTTATCTTCTTGTTGAACGGCCACTTCCGCAGCGGCTGGCGTGCGCTGGCCAATAGTATCTCCGTCTGCGCTGGCATCGCCGTCGTCATCGCATTGCTGAGGCTCGATCGCGGCGGATTGCCGATCGTCGATACGCGGCTCTGGGGCGGACTGCTGGTGACGCTGGTGGTGTCGATCACCGGCATCGTCACGTCGATGCCGGTTGGCATGGCGCTGGCGCTGGGGCGACGCTCGACCATACCGCTGATCCGTCTCTTCTCAATCGCCTTCATCGAGTCCTGGCGCGGAGTGCCGCTGATCACCGTATTGTTCTTTGCGACTTATATGCTGCCGCTGTTCCTGCCGGGCAATTTCACTGTCGATGGCCTGGTGCGTGCGCTGATCGGCATCGCGCTGTTTGCCGGTGCCTATAATGCCGAGGTGATCCGCGGCGGGTTGCAGGCGATCCCGCGCGGTCAGGCGGAGGCGGCGAGTGCGCTCGGCCTGTCTTGGTGGAAGACGACACGGCTGGTGGTGATGCCGCAGGCGCTGCGCCATGTCATTCCCGGCCTCGTCAACAGCTTCATCGCGCTGCTGAAGGATACGTCACTGGTGTCGATCGTGGCGCTGTTCGATTTGCTCGGCCAACTCCGCGCGGCGTTCGCAGATCCGAATTGGTCGACGCCGACGACCCTGTTCACCGGTTTTGCCTTTACCGGCATCATGTATTTCGTGATGTGCTTTGGCATCTCGCGCTATTCGTTGTTCGTCGAGCGTCGGCTGAGTGCGCATCGGCGGAGTTGAGGTGATATGTCCGTATCCGTAAATCCCATCGTCTCGATTGCCGGCCTCAACAAATGGTTCGGCGATTTCCACGTACTGCGCGACATTGATCTTGCGGTCGGCCGCGGCGAGCGCATCGTGATCTGCGGTCCGTCAGGGTCGGGCAAATCGACGCTGATCCGCTGCATCAATGCGCTGGAGGAGTTTCAGGAAGGTCGCATCGCGGTCGACGGCATCGAACTCGGCCCTAACCTGCGCCGCGTCGACGATATCAGATGCGATGTCGGGATGGTGTTCCAGAGCTTCAATCTGTTTCCGCATCTGACCGTGCTTGAGAACTGCACGTTGGCGCCGATCTGGGTACGGCATATGCCGAAGAGGGACGCCGATGCTGCGGCGATGAAGTATCTGGAGCGGGTGCGCATTCCAGACAAGGCCAATGCCTATCCCGGTCAGCTCTCCGGCGGCCAGCAGCAGCGTGTGGCGATCGCCCGGGCGCTGACGATGACGCCGAAGGTGATGCTGTTCGACGAGCCGACATCGGCGCTGGACCCGGAAATGGTCAAGGAAGTGCTCGACACCATGGTCGATCTTGCCGGCGAGGGCATGACCATGCTTGTGGTCACGCACGAGATGGGCTTTGCCAGGGAAGTCGCCAGCCGCGTCGTATTCATGGATGCCGGGCAAATCATCGAGGCGAATACACCGGACAAGTTCTTCGCCAATCCGCAGCATGCGCGGACGAAGCTGTTTCTGAGCCAGATTCTCCGCTGAGGCTTTGCCTCAGACTTTCTCGAACGGCACCGAGATATTGTTCTTCGTCTCCAGCCATGCCGGCACCGGCAGGTTCTTGCTGCGCATGAAGTCGGGATTGAACAGCTTCGACTGATAGCGGCCGCCGGAGTCGCAGAGAAGGGTGACGATGGTCTTGCCTGGGCCCAACTCCTTCGCGAGACGGATCGCGCCGGCGATGTTAATTCCGGTCGAGCCGCCGAGACAGAGGCCTTCGTGCTGGAGCAGGTCGTAGATGACGGCGACGGCTTCCTCGTCTGGGATCAAGAAGGCGGTATCGACCTTCGCGGTCTCGATGATCGGCGTCACGCGGCCAATCCCGATGCCTTCCGTGATGGAATCGCCGGGTGTGGACTTGGCTTCGCCATGCTTGAACCAGTTATACATCGCAAAGCCATTTGGATCGGCGCAGGCCGTAACAATGTTGTTGTTCTTTTCCTTCAGGTAGCGGGTCGTGCCGGCTAGCGTGCCGCCGGTACCGACTGCCGAAATGAAGCCGTCCACCTTGCCGGCAGTCTGCTCCCAGATCTCGGGGCCCGTCGATTCATAATGGGCTTTGGCATTGTCGAGATTGTTCCACTGGTCGGCAAACAGAACGCCGTTCGGTTCGGTCTTGCGCAGCTGATCTGCGAGCCGTCGTCCGACATGTTGATAGTTGTTCGGATTGGCGAACGGCAGCGCGGGGACTTCGATCAGCTCGGCGCCGTTGAGCCGCAGCATATCTTTCTTTTCCTGGCTCTGCGTCTCCGGGATCACGATCAGCGTGCGATAACCGCGCGCGCTCGCCACCACGGCGAGACCGATACCGGTATTGCCCGCAGTCGCCTCGACAATGAGACCGCCGGGCTTCAGATCGCCGCGCTTCTCGGCTTCAAGGATCATCCATTTGCCCGCGCGGTCCTTCACCGACTGGCCGGGATTCATGAATTCGGCCTTGCCGAGAATGGTGCAGCCGGTCAGTTCGGATGCGCGCTTCAGCTTGATCAGAGGCGTGTTGCCGATCGCCTCGACGACGTCTTTGTTGAAGGTCATGGTGCTGAAATTCTTCGCTCGGGTTGTCGATCTCGCGGCGACCCTAGTGGAGGCCGCCGGGCCAGACAAGGGAAGGGTCTGGCCTCAAGATCTGGTGCCGCAGTGCGGAAAGTCCAGAGCGCGGACTATGGGGCTTTTGCGAATACGACCTGGCGAACGTCGATATTCCCCGACAGGAAACCGGCCTCGCAATAGGCCAGGTAGTATTCCCAGAGCCGCCGGAACCGGTCGTCGAAACCGAGCGGCGTCAGGCTTGGCCAGGCCGCGCGGAAACTATCTCTCCAGGTCGCCAGCGTCTTGGCATAATCCAGTCCGAATATGCGTTCCTTGATGACAGGAACGCCGTATCTGGCCCCGAGGGATTTCAGGATTTCCGGCGACGGCAGCATGCCGCCGGGAAAGACGTAGCGCTGAATGAAGTCGACCTCGCGCCGATAGGTCTGGAAGAACTTGTCTTGGATCGTGATGGCCTGGATACCGATCAATCCGCCGGGCAGCAGCCGGTCGCGCAATTGTGAGAAATACTGCGGCCAGAACTGTTCGCCGACGGCCTCGATCATCTCGATCGAAGCGATGCGGTCATACTGTCCACGTTCGTCGCGATAGTCCTGAAACTTGATCTCGACCTTGTCGCCAAGGCCCGCGTCCTGCATCCGCTTACGTGCGAAATCGCGCTGCTCGGTCGAGATGGTGAGACCGGTGACATGCGCGCCGTAGTTCTTCGCGGCATATTCGGCAAAGCCACCCCAGCCGCAGCCGATCTCCAACACCTTCTGGCCGGGCTTGAGATCGATTGCTTCTGCAAGCCGGCGATATTTGTTGTTTTGCGCGGCGGTGAGATCCTGCGTACCGTCTTCGAAAATCGCGGACGAATAGGTCATGCTCGGATCGAGCCACGCAGAATAGAACGCGTTGCCGATGTCGTAGTGCGCGTAGATGTTCTTGCGAGCCTGCCGCTTGGTGTTGCGATTGAACCAGTGACGAACGATCTGCACGAAGCGCATCAGCGGATTGTTGCCGAGCATCACCTGAATGAGATCGTGATTGACGCAGAACAGATACAGGAATTGCGTGAGATCCGGCGTGTCCCATTCGCGGTGTAGATAGGCTTCCGCGATGCCGATATCGCCGCCATTCACAAGACGCGACGCGAAAGCGTAACTGCTGATCGTCATCTCTGCGGCGGGACCGGGCTCCATGCCGCCCAGCCGGACACGCCGGCCATCGGGAAGTGTCACGTCGAGCGTGCCGCGGCGCAGACGTGAGCCGAAGCCCAATGCCAGCCGGACGATGCGCGGCAGATCCGGCAGCGCCTTGTCGACATTTTCCGGAGTGAGAACGATCAGATCAGACATGTGCAGATCCAGGGGAGTTCGTGGTTCTGTGCCCGAATTCAAGTCGCATGGAAGGATGTGGCCGCCGCTCTTCTGTCGCACAGGATCATCTTTGTGCGCTGCGAAATCCGGTCAACGCGCAGACGATTTTGCAGGAGTATAAGCGCGGCCTTGTTTGCTCGCCAAGCGGGTATTTCTTGCATGGCTTGCTTCACGCGGCACGATTGACGCCGAACGGCGGTGGCATCCGGTCCGCATCGTCAAGCCGATCGATATCGATCAAGAGCTCGTCACGCGGCAGCTAAAGCGATGGCCCAAGGGCTTGAGCCGCGCACATGCATCACGTCCCGGCGGGGTTCAAAAATGGTGCCGACGGCACAGGGGAACGCAATCCGGGCGTCAGCAACAAATGAACACATGAAATCTTCGTAAGCCCAATCTGCCGGCGCCTCTGTCAGGGACCAAAAAGCCCCACAAAATCGGGGGAATCTGTGCAAATCCGCTCATTCGCCGGCGTCTATCATCCGTGCCGCTTGCACGTTGCGACACGTAAGAACACTGTCCGCAGGATGATTGGGCCGCTAGAATGCGGGCTCGCTTCATTGACCAGCATCACCCGGTGAACGTGTCTCAGGCTGCATACTCCAACGCCCCGAATCTCGGCGCAAAGCGCGCGCGGCGGAGCCTTGTCCGGATGTTCGTGCGGTGAATCTCGTGTTCGCGAAAAAGATCGGGCGTTCGGTCGTCGCCTTTGCCGTTGTTGCCAGTTCGGCAGGCTGCATTTTGACCAAGGATCTGCCTGATCCGGCCCTCGATATTCCCGAGGGCTATAAGGCGGCACGGCTGGCCAATCCGAACGGCGCCACGCCGACACTGGACTGGTGGCGGGGTTTTCGCTCCAAGGAACTGACGCAGCTGATGGAGGAGGCCCAGACGGTCAACCTCGATATCGCTGCGGCAACATCGCGAATCATGCAGGCCGATGCGCAGGCACGAATCACCGGCGCAGCGCTGCTGCCCAGCGTGAGCGGCGGCGGGCAGGAGACCTATTCGCGGACCTCGGGCTCCAGTTCCAGCGGTCTGACCAACGGCGGCCGCGAGGTGGTGACCTATTCGGCCTCGCTCTCGGCCAGCTACGAGATCGATTTCTGGGGCAAGAACCGCGACGCGGCGCTGGCTGCGGAAGAAACCTCGACGGCCAATCGTTTCGACCGCGACGTGGTGGCGCTGACCACCATGGCGGCGGTCGCCAATGCCTATTTCCAGGTGCTGACATCGCAGGACCGCATTCGCACGGCGGAGCGCAACATCGCCAGCGCGCAGCGTATCCTTGATGCGATCAAACAGCGCTTCAGTGCCGGCACCGGCACCGATCTCGATGTCGCGCAGCAGGAAAGCGTGCTGGCCAATCAGCGCGCTGCGGTGCCGCCGCTGCGGACCACGCTGGCGCAGAACGTCAATGCGCTCGCGACGCTAGTGTCCCGCCCCCCTGAAAGCGTGCGCGTGGCCGGCGGGTCGCTGAACAATATCGCAGCCCCGCGCGTCACGCCCGGCCTGCCGTCAGAGCTGTTAACCCAGCGGCCGGATATCCGCCGGCAGGAGGCGCAATTGGCCTCGGCCACGGCCAATGTCGGCAGCGCCCGGGCGCAGTTCTTTCCGAGTATCCAGTTGACCGGCTCGGGCGGTTATCAGAGCGCAGCGCTGGCCTCGCTGTTCCAACCCAACGCCGCCTTCTTCAGCCTCGTCGGCGGCCTGACACAGCCGATCTTCGATGGCGGGCGCATCCAGGGCAATTTCGAGCTGACCCAGGCGCGGCAGGACGAGCTCCTGCAGACCTATCGCAAGACGGTCGTGCAGTCCTTTGCCGACGTGGACAACGCGCTGGTCGCGATCCGCCAGACCACAGAGCGGCTGCGGCTGCAGCGCGAGGTGGTCCGGGCGTCCCGGCGGGCCTTCGAACTGTCCGAGCAGCAATTGCGGGCTGGAACCGCTGACATCGTAACTGTGCTAAACACCCAGCTGACGCTGTTCCAGGCGGAAGATGTCCTGTCGCAGGCGCAACTGGCGCGGCTGCAGGCTATCGTCAGCCTCTATCAGGCGCTGGGGGGCGGCTGGGAGCCGAAAATGGAAAGACCGGTCAATGCTCTTTAAGCCGGAGTTGAAAGAGGCCGCGAAAGCGACGGGCGATGGTGTCGCCAAGGTCGCCGGCAAGGCGCGCCGACGCACGGTGTCGATCGCCGTGACGCTGCTGATCCTCGGCGGGCTCGGCTATATCGGCTGGAACGCCTTCCAGCAGCGTCAGACCGCCAACCGCGGCGGTTTCCGACCGGACATGATGACGGTGCCGGTGCTTGCGGCGACGCCGAAGATCCAGGACGTGCCGGTCTATCTCGATGGCGTCGGCTCGGTGAAGGCCTTGAACAACGTCACCGTGCGCGCACAGGTCGACGGCAAACTGATCAAGGTCAATTTCAAGGAAGGCCAGGACGTCAAGGCGGGCGATGTGCTCGGCGAGATTGACCCGGTCCTCTACAAGGCGCTGTACGATCAGGCTGTTGCCAAAAAGGCGCAGGACGAAGCGACGCTGGCCAATGCGCGGCTCGACCTGATCCGTTACCAGCAGCTTGCAACGTCAAACGCCGGTTCCAAGCAGCAGGCCGACACCCAGAAGTCTCTCGTTGCCCAGCAGGAGGCGCTGGTGAATGCCGATCAGGCTGCCATCGACAATGCTGCCGCGACGCTGAGCTACACCAAGATCATCGCGCCGCTCGCTGGCCGTGCCGGCCTGCGTCAGGTCGATCAGGGCAACATCATCCACGCGTCCGATACCACGGGCCTCGTGGTGATCACGCAGCTGCAGCCCATCGCCGTGCTGTTCAGCCTGCCACAGCAGCAAATCGTTCGCGCCAATGCCGCTGCTGCCAAGGGCACGCTGATGGTCGATGTGTTCGGCAATGACGGCGTAACCGTCATCGACACCGGTACGCTTACCGGCATCGACAATCAGGTCGATACCACCACCGGCACGGTGAAGCTGAAGGCCGAATTCCCGAACCCGAATTATCAGCTCTGGCCCGGTCAGTTCGTCAATGTCCGGCTGAAAGTCGAGACCCTGAAGGATGCCATGGTGGTGCCGACCTCGGCTGTGCAGCGCGGTCCCGCCGGTACATTCAGTTATGTGATCGAGGAGGGCGACATCGTCAAGGCGGTGCCGGTCACCGTGACGCAGCAGAACGAGACCACGGCCGTCATCGCCAAGGGCCTGTCGGCGACCGAGCGTGTTGTCACCACGGGTTTTGCCAATCTCGCAGAAGGATCGAAGGTGTCTGTCGGCACCAACGATCAGGAACCGACCGCCGACTTGGCACCCCGCAAGCGTGGCGGGGGCAAGGGCAATGATGCCGGCGAACGTCGTGGCAAGCGTGGCCAGAATTCGGGTGGCGCGGGCGGCCAGGGCAATCCGCAGGCACCGATTGGCCAGACGCCGCCTCCGGCCAGCCCGAGCGCTGCGCCATCGGGAGCGAAGTAGCCATGATGTTCGCACGATCGATCGCCTGAGTTGATGACTTCTATACCAAAGAGCGCACAGTCATGAGCGTCTCGGAACCCTTCATCCGCCGGCCCATCGCGACGTCGTTGCTCGGCATCGCGTTGTTGATCGGTGGTGCGCTTGGCTACTTCGGGCTTCCGGTATCGGCGCTGCCGCAGGTCGATTTCCCGACCGTGCAGGTTTCGACGCAATTGCCGGGCGCGAGCCCCGAAGTGACAGCGTCGCTGATCACCGCGCCTCTGGAGCGCCAGCTCGGACAGATTCCGTCGCTGTCATCGATGACCTCGACGAGCTCGTTCGGCGTCAGCCAGATCTCGCTGCAATTCGATCTCAACCGCGATATCGATGGCGCGACCCAGGACGTGCAGGCGGCTATCAATGCTGCCGCCGGCGTGCTGCCGAAGAACCTGCCATACCCGCCGGTCTATGCGAAGGTCAATCCGGCCGACGCGCCGGTGATGACATTGGCGTTGACCTCGGACACCATCTCGCTGCGATCGATGAGCGACCTGTCCGACACATTGCTGGCGCAGCGGCTCAGCCAGATTTCGGGTGTCGGCAAGGTTGCCGTGCTTGGCGGCTTGAAGCCGGCGGTGCGTGTGCAGGCGGATCTGGCGCGGCTCGCTGCCTATGGCATCGCGATGGAAGACCTCCGTACGGCGATTGCCGGTGCCAATGTATCGGGGCCCAAGGGCTCGCTCGATGGCGCGCAGCAAGCTTACACCATTGCCGCGAACGACCAGATTGCGGCGGCGGATCAGTATCGGCCGATCATTATCGCTTATCGCAACGGATCCCCTGTCACCATCGGCGACATCGCCCAGATTGTCGACGGCCTGGAAAACGACCGCACGGGCGGTTGGTATCAAGGCACGCCCGCCGTCATTATCGAGATCCAGCGTCAGCCCGGTGCAAATGTCATCGAGGTCGTCCGTCAGATACGCGAGGAAATTCCGAAGGTGCAGCGCTCGATGCCGGCCGGTGTAAAGCTGACCATCGTGAGCGACCGCACCGTGACCATTCGCGCCTCGGTCCATGACGTGCAATTCACGCTGGTGCTGTCCGTCATCCTCGTGACGCTGGTGGTGCTGCTGTTCCTGCGGTCGCTGCGTGCAACGCTGATTGCCGGTGTGGCGCTGCCGCTGTCGCTGATCACGTCCTTCGGCGTGATGTATTTCGCCGGCTTCAGCCTCGACAATCTCAGCCTGATGGCGCTGACCATCGGCACCGGCTTCGTGGTCGACGACGCGATCGTGATGATCGAGAACATCGTCCGTCACATGGAAGAGGGCGAGAGCCCGATGCAGGCAGCTTTGGCTGGCGCCAGCGAAATCGGCTTTACGGTCATCTCGCTGACGGTGTCGCTGATCGCTGTCTTCATCCCGCTGCTGTTCATGTCCGGCCTCGTGGGCCGCATGTTCCGCGAGTTTGCGATGACGCTGACCATTGCCGTCGTGATGTCCGCCGTGGTCTCGCTGACGCTGACGCCGATGATGTGCTCGCGGCTTTTGAAGCACACCAAGGATGAATGGCAGGTGCCGGGTCTGGGCGCCGTGAGCCGCTTCATCGACCGGATGGTGGCGTTCTATCACCGCACGCTGCTGTGGGTGTTGCAGCATCAGCCAGCGACGCTGGTCGTCACGTTCCTGACCATCGTCGCAACACTGGGCCTCTATGTCATCGCCCCCAAAGGCTTCCTGCCGCTGCAGGACACCGCCTCGATCACGGCTGTGACGGAGGCTGGTGCCGATGTGTCCTTCGCAGAAATGCAGAGCCGACAGGGCGCGGCAGCCGCAGCGATCCAGGCCGATCCGGATGTGACGGGAATCATCTCGGTGATCGGCGGCGGCTCGGTCAATCCGACCACCAATGTCGGTCGGCTGGTGATGACCCTGAAGCCGCGCGGCGAGCGCAAGGACGACATGAACGCCGTGATCGCGCGGCTCAAGGATCGCGTCGCGGCGATCCCGGGCATGACCGTGTATTTCCAGCCCGTGCAGGATATCCAGATCAGCACGCAGGCAAGCCGTTCGCAGTATCAATATACGCTGACCGGGACTGATGCGGCGCAGGTGACCGAGTGGTCGCAGAAACTGGTCGCCGAATTACGCCGCGATCCGATGTTCCGCGATGTGTCCTCGGAAGCGCAGACGGGCGGATTGCGGGCCTCGCTTGATATCAACCGGCAGCGCGCCGGTCAGCTCGGCGTCAATTTACAGGGCGTCACCGACACGCTGAATGACGCCTTCGCGCAGCGCCAGATTTCGACCATCTACGGACAGGCCAATCAGTACCGCGTTGTGCTGGAGGCATTGCCGTCACAGCAGCGCGATCCCGATGTGCTGTCGAAACTGTATCTGCCGGGTGTGGCGGGCGCGCAGGTGCCGCTGTCTGCCGTAGCCACATTGACGCGTACCACGGCGCCACTGGCGATCTCGCATCAAGCGCAATTCCCCGCGATCTCGCTCAGCTTCAACCTCGGGCCTAACGAGGCGCTCGGCGATGCGGTCGACGAAGTGACGAAGATCGAGACCCGGATCGGCATGCCGACCAGCATTGTCGGGATGTTCTCCGGCGACGCCGCGGAATTCTCCAAGTCGCTGTCAGGGCAACCATGGCTGATCCTCGCGGCGCTGGTGACGATCTATATCGTGCTGGGTGTGCTCTATGAGAGCTACATCCATCCGATCACCATTCTCTCGACGCTGCCGTCTGCCGGTGTCGGTGCGATCCTGGCCCTGATGCTGACCGGGCAGGACCTATCGGTGATCGGCCTGATCGGCATCATCCTCTTGATGGGCATAGTCAAGAAGAACGCGATCATGATGATCGACTTCGCGCTGGATGCAGAGCGCAATCGCGGCATGGCACCGGAAGCGGCGATCGTCGAAGCCTGTCTACTGCGGTTCCGGCCCATCATGATGACGACGCTGGCGGCATTGTTTGGTGCGTTGCCGCTGGCGATCGAAAGTGGCACCGGCGCAGAGCTGCGCTTCCCGCTCGGTGTGTCGATCATCGGCGGTCTGCTGCTCAGCCAGATCCTGACGCTCTACACCACGCCGGTGATCTATCTGGCGCTGGATCGCATCAACCGCCGGTTCGAGAAGAGTGCGCCGCCCGTTGCGGGTGCAGCCGGAACGGCGGGAGCAGGGGGGCCGCCCTAGTGGCTTCCATCTCCATCTCAGCGCCATTCATCATGCGGCCGGTCGGCACTACGTTGCTGGCGATCGGACTGTTTCTTCTCGGCGTCGTCGCCTATCACTTCCTGCCGGTCGCTGCGACGCCCAATGTCGATTTCCCGATGATCCGCGTGCAGGCGTCGCGTCCCGGCGCTGATCCGTCGATCATGGCTGCGACCGTTGCTGCGCCGCTGGAACGACGTCTGGGCATCATTGCCGGCCTCGATCAGATCACATCGACGAGTTCGCTGGGCTCGACGAGCATTCAGCTGCAATTCGCCATCGGCCGCGACGTCGATCGCGCCGCGCGTGACGTCCAGGCTGCCATCAATGCGTCCATGGCGGATCTGCCGACCGATCTTCCGACGCTACCCACGTTCCGCAAGGCCAACCCGTCCGCCGCACCTGTCTTCATTCTCGCTTTGACGTCGCCAACGATGTCGGCGTCCGCGATCTACGACGTCGCCGACACCGTGATCGTACAGCGGCTGTCGCAGGTGCCGGGGGTCGGCGAAGTCACTGCCAGCGGCGCCGATCAGCCCGCTGTGCGCATCCAGCTCAATCCGGTCGCGCTGTCGAATGCCGGGATTGCCACCGACGACGTGCGCACTGCCATCGTCAATGCCAATCCGCTTGGTCCTGTCGGCATCTTCCAGGGATCGCGGCAGAGCGAGACGATCTCGATGAATCCGCAGATGCGCACGGCGGAAGAGTTTCGCGAGATCATCGTCAAGAGTTCAAACGGTAATTATCTGCGGCTGTCTGATGTCGCCGATGTTCAGGATGCGACGCGCAACAGTCGCTCGGTTGCCTGGTTCAACAAGCAGCCGGCGGTGCTCATCCAGATCACCAAACAGGGCGACGCCAATGTCATCGACACCGTCGATCGCGTGAAAGCGCTGATCCCCGATTTGAAACAATGGATTCCTGCCGGAATCGAGATTTCGGTTCTGACCGACCGCACCGGTACGATTCGCGCCTCGGTCGAGGACATGGAGTGGACGCTGTTTGCCACGGCCGTACTGGTGATGGCCGTGGTGTTCCTGTTCCTGCGTCGTGGCACCCCCACCATCGCAGCCGGCGTCTCGGTGCCGCTGGCGCTGGCCGGCACCTGCGTCGGCATGTGGCTGGCCGGCTTCTCGATCAACAACCTGTCGCTGATGGCGCTGGCGATCTCTGTCGGCTTCGTGGTCGACGACGCCATCGTCATGATCGAGAACATGTACCGCAATCTCGAAGAGGGCATGGCGCCGATGCAGGCGGCGCTCGCCGGCGCCAGACAGATCGGCTTCACGGTGCTGTCGATCAGCCTGTCGTTGATTGCTGCCTTCATCCCGCTGATCTTCATGGACGGTCTGGTCGGCCGATTGCTGCGCGAATTCTCGTTGACGCTGACATTCTCGATTGTCGTCTCGACGCTGGTGTCGCTGACGGTGACACCGATGATCTGCGCGCAATATATCAAGAGCGGTCTGTCGAGTACGGAGACCCGTTTTGACCGTATTGTTGAAGGCACGCTGTCACGCGTCGTGGCGTTTTATGAGCGCACGCTGCATGTGGTGCTGGGTTTTCCACTCCTGACGCTGCTGGTGTTCTTCGCCACCATCGCGCTGACGGTCACGCTCTACATCAAGACGCCGAAAGGTTTTTTCCCGAACGACGACAGTGGCTTCGTGATCGGTGCAACGCGCGCATCGGCCGATGTCTCGTTTCAGGCGATGCTCGGATTGCAGCAGCATATGGCTGATCTCGTGCTGAGCGATCCCGGCGTGGCCAGTATCGGTTCGTCGCTTGGCGGCACGGGCGGGCCGGGCGGCGGCGGCGCCAACCGGGGCACCATGTTTATCGCCTTGAAACCACCAGAGGAGCGCAACGGAGCGTCGACTGAAGACGTCATCAATCGGTTGCGTCCGAAGCTCAGCGCGGTTCCGGGTATCCGTCTCTTCATGTTTGCCGCGCAGGATCTGCGCGCCGGCGGACGCCAGAGTGACTCCAACTATCAATACACGCTGACCTCGACCAATCTCGATCTCCTACAGAAATGGGCACCGCTGGTCGGCAAACGGCTGGAGAGCGTCGAGGGCATCACTGACGTGTCGAGCGACCGCGATCCCGGCGGATTGCAATTGACGCTGACCATCGACCGCAAGATGGCATCGAGCCTCGGCGTCAAGGTGCAGGACATCGATAACGCGCTTAACAACGCCTTCTCGCAACGGCAGATTTCGACGATCTACACCCAGCGCAACCAGTACAAGGTGGTGCTGGAAATCGATCCGAAATTCCAGAATGATCCGTCCGATCTCGATCGTATCTATGTCGCGGGCCTGAATGGGTCGCAGGTGCCGCTGTCGGCGGTTGTGCGCATGTCGCGCACGTTGTCGGCGCTGGCGGTGTTCCACTCGCAGGGGTTCCCGTCGACCACGGTGTCGTTCAACACGCTACCCGGCGTGCAGCTCGATGCCGTGACAGGCAACATCCAGCGCGCGGTCGACGAACTGCATATGCCCGAAGGAATCCGGGGAGGATTCGACGGCAATGCCGGTGACTTCAGCAAGACGACGGGGCGGCAGCCACTACTGATCCTCGGCGCGCTGATCGCGATGTATATCGTGCTGGGCGTGCTCTATGAGAGCCTGGTGCACCCTCTGACCATCATCTCGACGCTGCCCTCGGCGGGACTCGGTGCGTTGTTGGCGTTGCAGATCACCAACACGCCGCTGACCGTGATCGCCTTCGTCGGGATCATTCTCCTCATCGGCATCGTCAAGAAGAACGGAATCATGATGGTCGATTTCGCCATCGAGGCGGAGCGGCATCGCGGACTGTCGCCCGCCGAGGCGATCTTCGAGGCCTGCACCGTGCGCTTCCGCCCGATCCTGATGACCTCGCTGGCGGCGGTATTCGCGGCGATCCCGCTGGTCGTCGCGACCGGGCCGGGCACCGAGCTGCGCCGCCCGCTGGGGATCACCATCATTGGCGGGCTATTCGTCTCGCAAGTGTTGACGCTCTACACCACGCCGGTGATCTATCTCCTGATCGACCGGCTGCGTAACCGCTTCCGCCCGGCGCCGCTGCCTGCGCCTGCCGAATAGCAAAAATCCGGGCGTCACGGCGGTTGAAGCCTCGGGCGGCGCGGCGTATAGCGGGCAATGTCCAAGAAATCAGATCTGCAAGCCGCTGAGATCGCTGAAGCGATCCCGGAATGTCCGCATTGCCACAAGCCGATGCCGCTGTGCATCTGCGATAGCATTACGCCCATCGACAACAAGATCGAGCTCCTGATCCTGCAGCATCCGCAGGAACAGGACAGGGCGCTGGGCACCGCCCGCGTCGCCGCGCTTCATTTCAAGAAGGCCACGGTCAAAATCGGCTTGTCCTGGCCGAGCCTCGCCAAGGCGCTGGGCAAGCCGGTCGCCGATCCCGCCCGCTGGGCGATCCTCTACCTTGGCTCGGCGAAGGTCACCGATTACGAGACAGATCGCGACATCCTGGCCATCGATCGCAAGGGTCAGGCTGAGGAAAACCAGCGCGCCTTGCTGAAGGACATCCAGGGCATAGTGCTGCTCGACGGCACCTGGAGCCAGGCCAAGGCGCTGTGGTGGCGCAATGCCTGGATGCTGAAATGCCAGCGCGTGATCCTCGGACCGGCGAAACCGTCGCTTTACGGCAAGCTGCGCCGCGAACCGCGCAAGGACGGCCTGTCGACCATCGAAGCCGCGGGGATGCTGCTGGCCAGCCTCGAACGGAAACCGGATATCGAAGCGACACTGAACGAGGCCTTCGAGCGGATGCTGGCGAAATATCGCGAAGCCCAGACCGTCATGCCGGAACTGGCGCCAAAGCCCAAACCCAAGCGCGACTGGCGGCGTAAGAAGCACGCCTGATCGCGTTCGGTTTTGATTGATCCCGGCCTATCGGCTGCTGGGCGGCGGACCGACGCCGGCTTCACGCTCGTCACTCGATGATGACGGTCTGACGAGCGACGAAAACGGATTGCGGAACAGTCCGCCGCGAGCTTCTTCCACGACGGGTGCGGGAGGCGGTGCCGGGGCTGCAGCCTGCGGCGGCACCACCGGAACCGGCAGCTTCTCGCACTTCAGGGAATAGACCAGCTGGCCGTCGGCGGTCCGGCCAATCGGCGCACAGGGATCGGTGCGAACCGGAACGGGCGGTTTGGCCTGGGCCCAGCCTGGCGAGGTCATCAGCAATGTGGCGATCAAGACCCGGATGTTCATCGTGCCCCCTGGGGTTGGCAGGATGCTACGATGAATACTCCAATCTTGCCAAGCGAAGTGTTGCAGCGCACCACTCATAGCAGTCGCGCCCCGATCGCGGGTCCGGCAGGCTAAGTTATTGATTGGATTGATGGAGGCCACGTCGGGAATCGAACCCGAATAAACGGTTTTGCAGACCGGCGCGTAACCATTCCGCCACATGGCCCCATAGCGGGTTAGTTACAGACCGTTCGCCATTTAGGCAATGCCCGGCTGAAATCTTTCATGGGGTCCGACATACCGACAAAAGATCAGCAGGAGGCCTGCCAGCCATCCGGAAACGGAATCAGCGGCCAGGGGCCGTCATTGTCGTTCGCAGCGGTCGGAATCGGGGCGAAGAACATTTCCTGGCTGCGCAGATCGTCCCGCACATCGGCCTCGATTTCGGCCCGGACTGTCTCCAGCAGATAATCAAATTCGGCTTCGCTCATCTTCTAGCTCCCTGTCTTGGGAGCAATCTGACGCAAAGCCTTTGTTGGGCTGTTGAATGGATCGTTCAAATTGTACCGATCCACACGCGAGGCCCGTCATGGTTACCGGGACGTTTACCTCACTGGATCAATGGCGTGGCTCGGGAACGCCGATCACGCATCGTCGACGGTAACATTAAACTGTCTGGGCTGTAACGGGTGTGTCTGTCTCCAGCAGTGTATCCAGCATCTTGCGGCCCCTGGTGCTGGCCTGCATCAGGGAATCCGCCTTGAAGGTCGACTTCAGGAAGCTCGACACCGCGCGGATGCGCGGCACGAATTGCAGATCGTTATGGACGTTGATCCACAGCTCGCGCGTGGTCGACAACTTGTCGTGCAGCACCGGGATCAGGTCGGGGCGACGCGCCGTTGCAAAACTTGGCAGCAGTACAAGCCCAATGCCGCCGGCCGCAGCGTTCATCTGCGCGCACATGCTGTTGGAATGGAACGAGACCGGCGGGCTCTTGATGATGTCATCGAGCCAGCGCACGGAGTCGAGCTGGATCTGGTCGTCGATATAGGTGACGAAGCTGTGCTTTGTGAGTTCGGATGGGCTCTTCGGCACGCCATGCGCGTCGAGATACTCTTGCGACGCATAGAGCCCGAGCTGAAAGCAGCCGATCCGCTCGGACACCATGCCCTGACCGGTCGGGCGGAAGAAGCTCAGAAACAGATCAGCCTCGCGCCGGTTCACCGAGACGCTCTGCGGTGACGTCAGCAGCTCGACGGTCAGGTCGGGATGCTGTTTGCGCAATTCGACGAAGCGGTAGGCGAGGTAGAGCGAGGCGATGCCTTCCATCGTGGCAAGACGGACCCGGCCAGCCATACGGCTGCCGCCGCATTGCACGTCTTCCCGCATGGCGATCACGGCGCTCTCGATCCGCTCGGCATGGCAGAGCAGGCGGTCGCCGGTCTCATTGACCTTCAGTCCGGACGGCAATCGCTCGAACAACGCCACGCCCAGGGTGCTCTCAAGATGCGCGATGCGGCGACTGATGGTGGATTGATCAACCCGGAGGCGCTTGGCCGCACTGCCAAGGCTGCCGCCGCGGGCTGCGTGAATGAAGACCTTGAGGTCATCCCAATCGAGCGATTTGAAATTGTCCATGCGGGAGTAACAGCAAGAGCTGTGCCAGCGCGCGTCGCTGGGACGCCATGTCGCGGTGGAAAAGCCAGTCTGCAAGGCCCTTTGCAGGATTGTCTATACCCCGTGCGATCCGAAGCAACCTAGCCTGACGGGAACAAAGAACGATCCGTTCTCTCTCACTTTGCGGACGCGACGCTGCCGGTATTTCGGGTTCAGCGAGTGACCATGAATGAGGCTCCTGCGATGATCTCGCAGGCACCGCGAGAGCCACGGCGGCATCCCGTTCAAGAAACTCAACTTCGCCGGGGCCAGCCCCCATCGCAGCTCACCGGCCAATGGCGGCGGTGATCGAACCAGAAGGGTGTGTCATGCAGTTTGACCGTCGACAGCTTTTGCTCGGAGGAGTCGGCACTGCCGCTGGCCTTATGCTTCCAGGCAGCGCGTTCGCACAATCGCCGGCCACTATCGGTACTTTCCCGGAAGGCGTCACGGCGGATTCTGTGTTCGTCGGTCTGACCATCCCGCTCACCGGCGTCTTTTCGGGTGACGGCGGCGACCTCAAGCTCGGCTATGAACTGGCCATCGCGCAAATCAATGCCGGCGGTGATATCGCGCAGAAGTGGGGCCTCAAGGGCAAGGGCGTGCTCGGACGGCAGATCAAGTACAAGGTCTCCGACACCGAAGGTAAACCCAACCTCGACGTGCAGAGCGCCACCCAGTTCATCCAGCGCGACAAGGCGATCATGGTGTCGGGCTCGGTGTCATCAGCCAGCGCCATTGCGCTCGAAGAACTCGGATCGCGCGAGAAGGTGCTGTACATGGTCGGCATCGCCGGCTCCAACGACATCACCGGCAAGAACTGCCAGCGCTACGGTTTCCGCTCGCAGCAGAACGCCTACATGGCCGCCAAGGCGATGGCGCCCGTCGTTGCCAAGGCACTCGGCAAGAACGTGAAGTCGGCCTTCCTGGTGCCCGACTACACCTATGGCCACACCGTCTATGATAGCTTCGCCAAGTTCTCGGCGGAGCAGGGCTGGAAGCAGGTCGCCAAGGAAGTCGTGCCGCTCGGGACCACCGATTATTCGTCGGCACTCCTGAACATCGCCAACAGCGGCGCGGACGTATTCGTCAACATCGCCTTCGGCGGCGATGCGGTCGCTTCGACCAAGCAGGCCGAACAGTTCGGCGTGCTGAAGCGCATGAAGCTCGTGGTGCCGAACCTGTCCTCGTTCCAGGACAAGGAGCTCGGCGCAGAACTGATGCAGGGCGTCTATGGCAGCTGCGATTTCTGGTGGGGCCTGCAGGACACCTATCCGCTCGCCAAGACCTTCGTCGAAAGCTTCGTGGCGCAGAACAAGTACTATCCGCGCTGGGGCGCGCATATCGGCTACATGCAGACCTATCTGTGGGCGATGTCGGTGGAGCGCGCCGGCACGTTCAATCCGGTCGATGTGATCAAGGCGATGGAGAGCTCCAAGGCGCAGCCTTACGAGACGACCATCGGCAAGGTCTATTTCCGTGCCGAAGATCATCAGATGGTGCGGCCGATCCCGATCCTGCGCGGCAAGAAGCCGTCCGAGATGAAGAACAAGGAAGACTTCTACGAGATCGTCGATATTGCGGATGGCGAGAGCGTGATGAACGCGCCGGACTTCTTCGGCTGCAAGCTCGGCCCCTACACCTAAGGATCACCATGCCAAGCTGGCCCGTCCTCATCTCGCAGGCCTTCAACGGCCTGGCCCTCGGCACATTGCTGGCCCTCGTCAGCAGTGGTCTGACGATCATCCTGGGCACGCTTGGGGTCCTCAATTTCGCTCACGGCGCGCTGTTCGCCGTGGGTGCCTATGCCGCTTTCGTGCTGCTGCAATATACCTCGTCCTTCGTGCTCGCGATCGTCGTTGGCTGCGGTTTCATGCTGGCACTCGGCTTCCTGCTCGAACGCATCATCATCCGTTATTTTTACGACCGGCCGCATGAAGACCAGATCCTCGTCACCTACGGTGTCGGGATCGTTCTCGTCGAATGCGTGCGTGCAGCCTTCGGAGGCAATGCGCAGCGTGTGCCGGTGCCGTCCTGGGGGCAGGGCGCGACCCAGATGGGCTTCCTGATCTATCCGACCTATCGCCTGCAATTGATCGCGATCATCGCGGGTCTGCTGCTCAGTCTCTATCTCGTTCTCTACCGCACCTCGATGGGCCTTGTGGTGCGTGCCGGCATCGAGAATCCCGGCATGGTCGGCATTCTCGGCATCAATGTGCGCCGCGCCTTCCTGCTGGTGTTTGCCATCGGCGTCGTCGCGGTCGGTCTTGCCGGCATGCTCTATGCGCCGGTCGTCGCGGTGACGCCGGATATGGGCGCCAACTTCATGGCGCAGTCCTTCGTGGTCATCGTGCTGGGCGGCCTTGGCTCGTTCCCGGGTGCCGTCATCGGCGGCCTGATCGCGGGCGAGATCATCAGCCTGACCAGTGCTTTTAACTCGTCTTATTCGGAAGTGATGCTCTACGCGCTGATGGCGGTGCTGCTGATCATGCGCCCGCAAGGCCTGTTCGGTTCGGAAGGCCGCGCATGATGCGTCATCGTTCCGGCGGCTTGCGGGGCTGGCTTCCCGAACTCGCGGTGCTGTGCACGCTGATCGTGGCGCCCATCATATTCCCGCATCTCGGTTTCTCGACAGATCTGCTGACACGTGTGTTGAACTGGGGCCTGATCGGCCTCGGCTTCGATATCCTGTTCGGCCTCACCGGCCTGCTGTCATTCGGGCAGGCGGCATTCTTCGGCGTCGGCGGTTTTGTCAGCGCCTATCTGCTGGTGTCCCACACCATCGACAGCGTCTGGCTGGCTCTGGCGATCGGTACGGTCGCAGCCGGCCTGTTCGGCCTCCTGGTCGGCTGGTTCGCCGTGCGCAGGGTCGGCATCTATTTCACGATGATCACGCTGGCCTTCGGCCAGATGGCCTATTTCATCGAGAATTCCCCGCTGTCGGACTACACCGGCGGCGAGAACGGCATCCCCGGTGTGCCGGTGCCGGTGCTCGGCTTCGGCGCCAGTGCGATCCGCATCAGTGCGGGCATGCCGATGTATGTCCTGTTCGCGGTGATCTTCTTCCTCGGCTATGTGCTGGCGCGCCGCATCGTCGGCTCGCCGGTCGGCGCGATCCTGCTGGCGATCAAGGAGAACACCGGCCGCGTCGCGATGCTTGGCCATAACGTGCCGGCCTACAAGCTGACGGCCTTTGTCATCGCCGCGCTCTATGCCGGTCTTGCCGGCGGTCTGCTCGGCTCGTTCCAGAGCTACATGCCGCCGGATGCGTTCTCGCTGGAGACGTCGGGACAACTCGTAGTTCAGACCATCGTCGGCGGCGCCGGCACGCTGATCGGTCCGCTGGTCGGCGCCGCCGTCTGGCTGTGGCTTCGCGACAATCTGCAGCTCATTCCGGGCTTTGCGATCCTGTGGAAGCTGGTGCTCGGCATCGCTTTCATCATTCTGGTGATCGGCCTGCGCCGCGGCATCTGCGGCGAGATCGCCCATTGGTGGAACGAACGCCGTAACCTAGCTGCCGCACGAGCCGCCGAGGCCCAAACCGAAGCCATCGAGGCGCACAACATCGATGCGGCAATCAACCCCGTCGCGCCGCTCATGGAGGTCAGGCTGACCCTTGCCGAGCCCATGACAGGTGATAGCGACATTGCACTCGAAGCCCGATCTCTGGCGCGGCATTATGGTGGCATCAAAGCCGTCGATGGCGTCTCCTTCAAGGTCCGCCGTGGCTCGATCCATGCGGTGATCGGCCCGAATGGCGCCGGCAAGAGCACGCTGTTCAAGATGCTGCTCGACGAAGTCAGCCCGTCTTCCGGCGAAGTCCTGCTGTTCGGCGAGAAGGTCACGGGTGTCGGCGTCAGCCGCGCGGCGCAGCTCGGTATCGCCAAAAGCAACCAGCTCAATCAGCTGTTTCCCAACCTGTCGGTGCGCAAGAACCTGCGGATCGCGGCGCTGGCGCGCCGTCGCGGCCCGATGCGCTTCGATCTGTTGCGCAGCGCCGGCAGCATTCCCGACGTCGAGGAGCAGATCGCCTCGATCCTCGGCCTGCTCAATCTCGTCGAACGCGCCGACACGCCGGCGCATATTCTGGCCTACGGCGAAAAGCGCCGGCTCGAAATCGGGATGGCGCTGGCGACCAGCCCGAACGTATTGCTGCTCGACGAACCCTTAGCCGGCATGAGCCCGGCAGAACGCATCGCGACCTGCGCCTTCATTCGCGACATCGGGCGCTCGCGAACCGTGGTCATCGTCGAGCACGATCTCGACGCCATCTTCGAACTCGCCGAGCGCATCACCGTGCTCTATGAGGGCCGGCTGCTGGCGGATGGCACCGCCGACGAGATCCGGCGCAATCCGGCTGTGCAAGACGCCTATCTGGGAGGGCTGCACGCGCATGAGCCTGCTTGAAGTCGACAAGATCAATACGCTGTATGGCGATTCCCACGTGCTGTTCGACCTGTCGATCCGGGTCGAGCAGGGCGAGGTGGTCGCGCTGCTCGGCCGTAACGGCGCCGGCAAGACCACGACGCTGCGCTCGATCATGGGCGTGCTGTCACCGCGCAGCGGCCATATCCGTCTCGACGGCAAATCCATCGAGGGCCTGCCGCCCTCGGCCATCGCCGGCATGGGCGTCCAACTGGTGCCGGAAGAGCGCGCCATCTTTGGCGGCCTGACGGTCGAGGAAAACCTGCGCATCGCGGCGCTGACCGCGCCGAATGCCTGGTCCTACGATCGAATCTACGACGTGTTTCCGCGCCTCAAGGAGCGCCGCAAATCCGCCGGGCGCACACTGTCCGGCGGCGAACAGCAGATGTTGGCCATCGCCCGCGCGCTGATCCGCGATGCCCGTATCATCCTGCTGGACGAGCCGTTCGAAGGCCTCGCGCCGCTGATCGTGCGCGATCTGGTCGAGGTCTCACGCAATCTCGCCGCCGAGGGCCGCACCATGATTGTGGTCGAACAGAACGTTGCGGCGGCATTGAGTTTCGCCAATCGCGTCTATGGGCTCAATAACGGCCACGTGGTGTTCGAAGGCACGCCGGCCGATCTCAACGACAGCCCCGACCTGATGCGGGACTTCCTCGGCGTCGGGATTTGATTCCCGGGACGTAATCCCGGAGACAATGGCCCCGGGCAACGTGATTCCCTAGATTTCGATCGGCACCGCGAGGCGCCCGATCAGAAGCGCCACCTCATCGAGGTGATCGCTGTCATGCGCCTCGACGGCTTCGGCGAGCCGGGTGACGCATTCGTCATCACTGATAAAGGGCAGGGAGTTGAGGTCGGTAGGAAGCGCGCGGTCGGTGTGCGTGGCTGGCATCGGTCACCTCGTTCGATTCGGAACTTGTTCAACGTCGCAACGGGCAGTCTTGCGGTGCAATAAGACTAAATAGCGACACGGTTGGAAAGATTATTCTTCGCCCGCATGCGACATGGGCCCGGCGAGAACGGGTCAAGCATCAAGAAAATCCCGTAACATAAGGCTTTTTCGGAGTTTTCCCCGATTGGCGGCCTCTATGGGAAGAGGTGCATTTCCTGCTTTCCAAGCGCGGATCGCTTTGTTATACGCTGCGGCCTGCGAACAAGCTTCGCACGTTCCCTGGTAGCTCAGCGGTAGAGCATTCGACTGTTAATCGAATGGTCGCTGGTTCGAATCCAGCCCGGGGAGCCAAACATCCTTCCGCAAAAATGGCTGCCAGAAACCGCGCTCGCGACCGCCTCGATAGCGCGTTGGCTGCTGTGTTTTTACGAACCTTGCATCCCGCTGTGCGCTGCCGTAATTCGTGCAAAAGGAACTTCCAGCCGTTTGCAAGGGATTGCTCATGTCCGACTTTTCGACCGCACGCCAGAAGATGGTTGATGGTCAGGTGCGTCCCAGCGACGTCACCGATTTGCGCATCATTGACGCCATGCTTGCGGTGCCGCGCGAGGAGTTCGTTCCTGCCAGCCAGCGCGCCATGGCCTATCTGGACCTCGACCTGGAAGTCGCCCCGAATCGCTTTCTGATCAAGCCGGTGGTGCTGGCGCGGATGCTGCAGGCCTCCGACGTAAAGGCGACCGACAAGGTTCTGGTGGTTGGTTGCCCCACGGGCTATGCGGCCGCCGTGATCGCCCAGTTTGCCGGGCAGGTCACCAGCGCGGCCGGCATGGCGGCTGATGGCGATGCCGCGAACGGCCCCTATGATCTGATCGTTCTGGCCGGCGCGACGGAAATCGTCCCGACGGGGCTCTACAAGCAGCTGGCCCCCGGCGGGCAACTCGTGGGCGTGTTCGCCCTGACCAAGCCCGCTCGCGCCGTGATCGTGACCCATTCCCACGAGGATTTTGGCTCCCGCCCCCTGTTCGATGCTACCGCACCGGTTCTGCCGGGCATGGAAAAACTCCCGGCATTCGTTTTCTAGGGCTGACTGTCCGCCTTATTGGGCATTGGGGCACCGCTAATATCGCCAGCGGTAATTACAAGTGTGGCTTGGATGTCCCATTCGCCAAGTTTTCACTGTCAAGTTTCCACGAGAGGTTCCGTCTCGCCGATGCGCGGAATATGGTGAGTGGAGACTCGCTAACGGACATCATCTGTTCGGTCGCCACAAGTGTGCGCCCGGATCAGTGAACGGCATGAATGGATTACCAAGAATGGGCGGCGTAAAAGCTCTCACCGGTGCTGCAGCTGCGGCCCTTTTGCTGGCATTTGCCGGAGCGTCACCCGTTCTGGCTGACACGATCGAAGCGGCGTTGGTTCGCGCTTATCAGAACAATCCTCAATTGAATGCCCAGCGCGCTTCGGTGCGCGTCACTGACGAGAACGTGCCGCAGGCTTTGTCGGGTTATCGACCCAGGGTCGCGATCACCGCGAGCGGCGGCTATCAGTACACGGACGCGGTCAACAGCATTGCAGGTACTGCGACCGCGATTCACGGCGTGCAGGTTCCCCGCGCCGTTGGCGCGACCATCACTCAGAATGTGTACAACGGCCAGCAGACTGCAAACCGTACCCGAGCTGCCGAAAGCCAGGTATCGTCCGCACGCGAAGGCCTGCGCGTGCTAGAACAGTCAGTGTTGCTTTCCGCCGCGACTATCTACATGGATTACCTGCGCGACGCGGCCACCGTCGAGGTTCAGCGCAGCAACGTGCGTGTGCTCGAGCAGACGCTGAAGCAGACCCGCGACCGGTTCAATGTCGGCGAAGTCACGCGCACCGACGTGGCGCAGTCCGAGGCGCAGCTCGCCGCCGGCCGTACGCAGTTGCTGAGCGCCGAATCGACGCTGACGACCACGCGCTCGAATTTCCGCCGCATTATCGGCAACGAGCCGGTGGCTTTGCAGGCAGGTTCGCCAGTCGACCGCTTTCTGCCCGCCACGCTACCTGCCGCTATCGAGCTCGGCCTCACTGAAAATCCGAGCGTGACCGCAGCAATGTTCGGGGTCGACATCAGTTTCCTGAACACCAAGGTCAACGAAGGCGCACTGTTTCCAACAGTGACGCTGACGGCCAACATCCAGCAGGGTTGGGAACAGTCGATCTCGCAGCCGCGCGGTCTGACGGCATCAGGCATCGCCCAGGTGTCGGTCCCGGTTTACCAGGGCGGCGGCGAATATTCGCTGATCCGTCAGTCCAAGGAAACGCTCGCGCAGCAACGCCTCGCTCTCGACCAGACGCGCGATCAGGCGCGCGCGAGCGTCGTGCAGGCTTGGGGGCAGTTGCTGGCGGGCAGGGCGCAGGTCTCGTCCGCACAGGCACAGGTGCAGGCTTCCGAAATTGCGCTGAACGGCGTTCGCGAAGAAGCCAAGGCCGGCCAGCGCACCACACTCGACGTGTTGAATGCCCAGCAGGCGCTGGTGAACGCGCGCGTCGCGCTTGTCACGGCGCAGCATGATCGTGTGGTGGCATCATACTCGGTGCTCAACGCAGTTGGCCGTCTGTCACCGATGGTGATGAAGCTGAACACCAATGTGTATGACCCCAGCGTGCACTATCATCAGGTGCGCGATAGCTGGGTCGGCGTGCGTACGCCCGACGGACGCTAACGCGCTCGGATATCACCTGATATCGTATCGAAAGGGCCGCTTGTGCGGCCCTTTGCTTGCAATCAATTTGTCCGATGACGTACCGTTTGCATTGCTGGCTTAGCGATTCGGAATGCCTCTCCTAGTTCCTTGGGCATTTCCCGCGCGACAGTTGGTGGTCAGGCGTCGCTTGATCTTGGGGACAAGTCAGGCTTGCGCGCTGAATCGAACGGTCGTCAAAACGACAACCCGCAAATTCAGCCTCGTCTGGTGTAAAATATTGACGAGAGCGTTGATGATGCGGAGTCGGACATGACGCAACCTGCAAAGGTCCAGGAGCCCTCGATGGAGGAGATTCTGGCGTCGATCCGACGTATCATCGCCGACGACGAAGCGAAGCCGGCCGTCGCCGAAGTTGCTCCTCCGCCGCCGCCCAAGCCGGCTCCTGCAGCCAAGCCTGCTGCGATGACAGACATCCCGCCGTCGGCGATTCCTGCCGCGCAGGCTGCTGCCGCCAAAGCACCGCCGCCAGCCCCGAAGCCCGCGCCACCGCCGCCGGAGCCTGCTGCCTCCAACAGCCAGGACGACATCGACGCGATGTTGGCCAGTCTGGAAGCCGCGACCACCGAGGAAGAGGTGCGCCCGGCGCAGCCCGACGGTGATGTGTTCGAACTGACCGACGAGATGGTGGTCGCCGACCCCGAGCCGGAACCCGCATTCCAGCATGTCGAGCCCGATGACGACCTCGAATTCGCCGAAGCTGTCGCCGCCAGTAGCCAACGACCCGCACCGCGCTTCGACCCGCCGTCCTATGATCCGCCCCCGGTCGCACCGCAGCAGCAGATTCTGTCACACAGCACCGTGTCGTCCGTGGAGTCGGCCTTCAATGCGCTGGCAAATACGGTCCTGAGCAACAACGCGCGGACCCTTGAGGATCTCGTCAAGGAGATGCTGCGTCCGATGCTGAAGTCCTGGCTGGACGACAACCTGCCGGGCCTCGTCGAGCGCATCGTCAAGGCTGAGATCGAGCGCGTCTCACGCGGCGGCGGCCGCTAGGCCCGCGAGACAAGCAACGACGGCCTTTCGGGGCCTTCGTTTGGCCCTCCGGGATGGCTAAACAGCCCTATATGTTGACTTGAGCCGCGCTGGCGGGTTTCTAGCGCCATCGGCTTCCTGCGTTCGCTCCAGGCCTCAAAACCGTGGCCAAAAACCCCTGATTTGATTGAATTGTCATGATCGAAAAGACCTATCAGCCCGCCGATATCGAGACCCGCATCGCCGCTGCCTGGGAAGCCGAACGCGCGTTCAAGGCGGGCCGCGCGGACCGGGTGGATGCCGAGCCCTATACGATCGTGATCCCGCCGCCGAACGTCACCGGTTCGCTGCATATGGGCCACGCCCTCAACAACACTTTGCAGGACGTGCTCTGTCGTTTCGAGCGCATGCGCGGCCGCGACGTGCTGTGGCAGCCCGGCACCGACCATGCGGGCATCGCGACCCAGATGGTGGTCGAGCGCCAGTTGATGGAGCGCCAGGAGCCCGGTCGCCGCGACATGGGACGCGAGGCATTTCTCGAACGCGTCTGGAAGTGGAAGGCCGAGAGCGGCGGCGTCATCGTCAATCAGTTGAAGCGCCTTGGCGCCTCCTGCGACTGGTCGCGCGAGCGCTTCACCATGGACGAGGGCCTGTCCGAGGCCGTCATCAAGGTGTTCGTGCAGCTGCACCGCGAGGGCCTGATCTACAAGGACAAGCGCCTTGTGAACTGGGATCCGAAGCTGCTGACGGCGATTTCCGATCTCGAAGTCCAGCAGGTCGAGGTCAAGGGTAACCTCTGGCATCTGCGCTATCCGCTCGAAGGCAAGAACTTCGATCCGGAAGATCCGACCTCGTTCATCACCGTTGCGACCACGCGTCCCGAGACGATGCTCGGCGACAGCGGCGTCGCCGTGAATCCGGATGACGAGCGCTACACGCATCTGATCGGCAAGAACGTGGTTCTGCCGCTGGTCGGCCGCCTGATCCCGATCGTCGCAGATGAATATTCGGACCCGGAGAAGGGCTCCGGCGCGGTGAAGATCACGCCGGCGCACGACTTCAACGACTTCGAAGTCGGCAACCGCCACGGCCTTGCACGCATCAGCATCCTCGATATCGAAGGCAAGCTCGCTCTCGCCGACAACGAGGACTATCTGCGCGGCCTGCCGGTCGCAGCGTCAGAGCTGGTCGAAGAATTGCATGGCATGGAGCGCTTCAAGGCGCGCAAGACCATCGTGCAGCGGCTGGAAGATTTCGGCTTCCTGGAGAAGATCGAGCCCAACACGCATATGGTGCCGCATGGCGATCGCTCCGGCGTCGTCATCGAGCCCTATCTGACCGACCAGTGGTACGTGGACGCCAAGACCATGGCGCAGCCGGCGATCGCCGCTGTGCGTACCGGCGCGACCGAGTTCGTGCCGAAGAACTGGGAAAAGACCTATTACGAATGGATGGAGAACATCCAGCCGTGGTGCATCTCGCGCCAGCTGTGGTGGGGCCATCAGATCCCGGCCTGGTACGGTCCGGACGGCAAGGTGTTCGTCGCCGAGACCGAGGAAGAAGCGGTCGGCAACGCGCTCGGCTATTATGTCGAGCAGGAAGTGATCACGGAAGAGCAGGGCCACGATATGGCGCTCGATCCGGCGAAGCGCGAGGGCTTCATCACGCGCGATGAAGACGTGCTCGACACCTGGTTCTCGTCGGCGCTGTGGCCGTTCTCGACTCTGGGCTGGCCGCAGAGCTCGGTTGATGTGGATCGCTACTATCCCACCAATGTGCTGGTCACCGGCTTCGACATCATCTTCTTCTGGGTCGCCCGGATGATGATGATGGGCATGCACTTCAAGAAGGACGTGCCGTTCCCGACCGTCTACATCCACGCCCTCGTCCGCGACGAGAAGGGCGCCAAGATGTCGAAGTCGAAGGGCAACGTCATCGATCCCCTGAACCTGATCGACCAGTACGGCGCCGATGCGCTGCGTTTCACGCTGGCTGCGATGGCCGCACAGGGCCGCGACATCAAGCTCGCAACCCAGCGCGTCGAGGGCTATCGCAATTTCGCGACCAAGCTCTGGAATGCCTGCCGCTTCGCCGAAATGAACGAGTGTGTGCTGCCGGCCGGCTTCGATCCGACCAAGGCCAAGGAAGTGCTCAACCGCTGGATCGCGCATGAGACCGTCAAGGCGACGCGCGAAGTCACCGAGGCCATCGAAGCCTATCGCTTCAACGATGCCGCGGGCGCGGCCTATCGCTTCGTCTGGAACGTGTATTGCGACTGGTATCTCGAACTCGCCAAGCCCTTCATGATGGGCGAGGACGGTCCGGCCAAGACCGAAACCCGCGCGATGGTCGCCTGGGCCCGCGACGAGATCCTGAAGCTGCTGCACCCGTTCATGCCGTTCATCACGGAAGAACTCTGGGCCGTCACGGCGCCGCGCGACGGTCTGCTGGCACTCGCGCCGTGGTCACGCAAGGCGAGCGGCCTGACGCGCGAGCAGGAAGCGCTGATCATCGCAACCGCCGCGAGCGATCCGATCGTCGCGCCGATCCTGATGGGAGATCCCGAACCGGTCGCCGATTTCAAGGATGACGCCGCCGAAGCCGAAATCGGCTGGGTCATCGACCTGGTGACGGAGGTTCGTTCGGTGCGTGCCGAGATGAACATCGTGCCGGCAACATTGACGCCACTGGTGCTGGCCGGCGCTTCTGCGGAAACTCAAGCCCGTGCCCAGCGCTGGAGCGATGTCGTCAAGCGCCTCGCTCGTCTCGGCGACATATCCTTCGCCGATGTCGCGCCGCAGGGCGCCGTGCAGCTCCTGATCCGCGGCGAGGTCGCAGCGCTGCCGTTGAAGGGCGTGATCGATCTCGGCGCCGAGAAGACGCGTCTCGACAAGGAACTGGTGAAAGCCGAAGCCGACATCAAGCGCGCCGACGCCAAACTCTCCAACGAGAAATTCGTTGCCAACGCCGCGGAAGAGATCGTCGAGGAAGAGCGCGAGAAGCGCGAGGCAGCCGAGGCCCGCAAGGCCAAGACGCTGGAAGCGCTGGAGCGGCTCAAGAACGCGGTATGAGTTTGATCGTAGGATGGGTTTCGCGAAGACGCTCTACCCAGCCTACCGCTCACACCTTCGGAAACGGTTTGCTGAGATAACGCGAGCCGCGCACCCCATAGCGCCACGGCAGCTCGACTGCCTTGGTAATGCCGATGCGGATGCCAGCGACGATGTCCGGTACTTCGGTGCGGGCATGAATCGCGATCGGCGGCTTATCCAAAGCCAGCCCGTTATGCGCGATACTGATGCCCAGCGCCTGGCAGACCTTGCCGGGTCCGGAGCACAGCATGCGCTCATCCTGCAGCCCGCGTCGCAGCTGCATCTCGCCAATCCCGAAGGTCGGTTGCAGTGCGCGGATCAGCACCGCGCTGGCCGAATCCTCGGCCTCGCAGACGAAGTTCACGCACCAGTGGATGCCGTAGGAGCGGTAGACATAGGCAAAGCCGGGCGGCCCGAACATGATCTGGTTGCGCGGCGTCTGCCCGTTGAAGGAATGGGCCGCGGGCTCGGTGTGATGATAGGCCTCGACCTCGACGATCTCGCCACCGACGCCATCCACCAGGAGCGTTGCACCGATCAGTTCGGGAGCCACATCGTGCACGCTGCGGGCGAAAAAGCTGCGTTTGAGTGCCTTGCCGAGCTTTTGGGGGATTTGGTGAGGTTTTGGAGCCATTCTGCCTGCTATGTTACGATGCAGGGCCTGGCAAGGCGAGGGCGGGTTGCAGGACAGGGCCCGGCGGATTACCTAAGGCTTCACTCAGAACGGACAGTTCATGGTCGTCGTCCTCGATACCGTATCCACCACGCAGCTCCGCCCACGTCACCCTGAAAAAGTGAATCGGCCGGATTCGTTCTCGCCGCCGAAGCCGGACTGGATCCGGGTCCGTGCGCCAACCAGCCGTGGCTATGGCGACACCCGCAAGATCGTCAAGGAAAACGGCCTTGTTACCGTGTGCGAGGAAGCTGGCTGCCCGAATATCGGCGAGTGCTGGCAGAAGAAGCACGCCACCTTCATGATCATGGGTGACACCTGCACCCGCGCCTGTGCGTTCTGCAACGTCAAGACGGGCATGCCCAACGCGCTCGACGGCATGGAGCCTGAGCATGTCGCCGAAGCCGTCCGCAAGCTCGGCCTGCATCATGTGGTCATCACCTCGGTGGACCGCGACGATCTCGCCGATGGCGGTGCCGAACATTTTGCGCAGACGATTCGTGCGATCCGCGTGGCATGTCCCACGACCACCATCGAAATCCTGACGCCTGACTTCCTGCGCAAGCCGGGCGCCCTCGAAGTCGTCGTCGCGGCGAAGCCCGACGTGTTCAATCACAATCTCGAAACCGTGCCGTCGCGCTATCTGACGGTGCGACCGGGCGCGCGTTATTTCCATTCGCTGCGCCTGCTGCAGAAGGTCAAGGAACTCGACCCGACCATCTTCACCAAGTCCGGCATCATGGTTGGCCTCGGCGAGGAGCGCCACGAGGTGCTGCAGGTGATGGACGACATGCGTTCCGCCGATATCGACTTCCTCACGATCGGCCAGTATCTGCAGCCGACGCGCAAGCATCACGTGGTGTCGCGCTATGTCACGCCGGATGAATTCGCAGGCTATGAGAAGGTCGCCTACACCAAGGGCTTCCTGATGGTGTCGGCGAGCCCGCTGACGCGCTCGTCGCATCATGCCGGCGAGGATTTCGCCAAGCTGCAGGCTGCGCGCGCCGCTCTCGCGCGCTGAGAACGCGACAATGCCGAGATTTGCCAACAAGCGTCGCGTGCGCCACAGCGCCTCCCAGATGTTCGATCTGGTTGCCGATGTCGAGCGCTATCCGGAATTCGTGCCGTTGTGCAAGTCGTTGAAGATTCGCCAGCGCACGCCGCAGGAGAATGGCATCGAGGTCATCGTTGCCGACATGACTGTGTCGTTCAAGCTGGTCCAGGAATCCTTCACCAGCCGCGTGACGCTGGATCGGCCGAACCTGAAGATCATGGTCGAATATCTGCGTGGTCCGTTCAGCAATCTCGAAAACCGCTGGACCTTTGAGCCGAAGGCTGAAGGTCAGGAATGCGACGTCGGCTTCTTCATTGCCTATGAGTTCAAGAGCCGCATGCTGGCGATGCTGATGGGCACGATGTTCGATGCTGCATTCCAGCGCTTTGCCGTAGCCTTCGAGAAGCGCGCGGACGAAGTTTATCGCAGCCCGCGCGTCTCGAGCGTTCCGTCTACTTCTTAGTCGTCGGCTTTTTTAGTGGCGCGGTCGGCCTGCGTCGTTTGACGGCGGTCCGTCGCGGCGAACGCGCCACGCGCGGGCGCGCCAGACTCGCTGCTTCGCGCTTCTTGGCCGGCGGCTGTGGCCCACGTGCCAATTCCATCAGCATCCGCAGAGCTTCAAGCACGGAGCGCTGACGCACCGCGCTGCGGCCGATGGCGCCGAAGCGGCATTCCTTGTTGACGATGCGGCCGTCACGCGACGCCACAGCAAAATGCACGAGGCCGACCGGCTTGCCCGGCGTTGCGCCTCCGGGGCCTGCGATCCCGGTGATCGAGACCGCGAGATCGACATCCGCTTCTTCGAGCGCACCGACCGCCATCTGGATCGCGGTCTCCTTGCTGACCGCACCAAAGCTGTCGAGCGTCGCCGTCTTGACGCCGAGCATCGCGTGTTTGGCCGCATTGGAATAGGTGACGAAGCCGCGATCGATCACGTCGGACGAGCCGGGAATTTCGGTCAGCGCGCCAGCGACGAGGCCGCCGGTGCAGGACTCAGCGGTCGCGATCGTCAGCTTGCGGCTGCGGCAGAGATCGAGCAGCGCGCGGGAGAGGGCTCGTGCGTCGCTCGCTGCCATGTCAGTCCATCCAGGGAAGGCGAATGGTAGCAGCCGCAGTCGCGGCGATACCTTCTTCACGGCCGGTGAAGCCGAGACGTTCGCTGGTGGTCGCCTTCACCGCGACGCGTGACAATGCCACACCGGAGATCTCGCTGATCTTCGCGCGCATCGCATCGCGCAGCGGACCGATTTTGGGTCGCTCGCAGATCAACGTCACTTCAAGATTGGCTATACGGCCGCCACGTGCGGTCACGCGCTCCACGGCGTATTTCAGGAACTTGTCCGACGCGGCGCCCTTCCATTTGTCATCACTCGGCGGGAAGTGCGAACCGATATCGCCATCGGCCAGCGCGCCCAGGATCGCATCGACCAGCGCATGTAGACCGACGTCGCCATCGGAATGCGCTAGAAAGCCCCGCGTATGCGGCACGCGCACGCCGCAGATCATCAGGTGATCGCCATCGCCGAAGGCGTGGACATCATAGCCCGTGCCCATGCGGATATCGCCGAGCGAGGCTGCGAGACGCGCTTCTTCGCGAATGAAATCTTCGGGAGTCGTGAGCTTCATATTTGCAAGATCGCCTTCAAAGGTTGCCACGGTCAATCCCGCCCATTCGGCGAGCGCGGCATCGTCGGTGAAATCATCGCGGCCTTCCTTTGCAGCACGACGATGCGCTTCAAGGATGACATCAAAACGAAATGCCTGTGGCGTTTGCGCGCTGCGCAAGCGTGCACGGTCCGGCGTCGCTTGCACGTGTCCGGCCTCGTTGACCTGTTTGATCGTATCGGTAACGGCGACGCCGGGCACCGCAGCGCCGGTGATCTGTGCCGCGGCGATCGCGCGCTCGATCAAAGCAGGGGTCACGAACGGGCGGGCTGCATCGTGAATCAGCACGATGTCCGGCGCGTGATCTGCCAGTGCTTCGAGTCCAGCATGCACCGACGCCTGACGCGTCGCACCGCCGTTGGCAGGAACATGATACCTCAAATCGCTGACCGCCTCGTTGAACACAGCGATATCGTCGGGATTGGTGATCGGCTGGACCGCAAAGACCTGGGGATGGTTGCAAAACGGCTCCATAGCCCGCGAAATAACGCTGCGGCCTCCGATCATGCGATATTGCTTCGGTCCACCGGCGCCGGCACGGAGGCCGCGGCCGGCGGCAACGATAATGGCGGCTGTCTTCAAACCGGCAGGATTAGGTGATTTTGTCATCAGGGTCAGGTGATTAAGGGGTAAGCGGTGATCGCACAGCCCTTAGCACGGCCGCACGCAAAAACAGTATGATTACATTCTCGTGGCTGCATAAGAGTGCATTGCTGCACTGCACTTGCAAAATGAGCGCATCTGTCTAATGTGTAGGCATGACGGTTGACTGCACAACAAATGTGCGCATTATGCGCCCTATGCCCGCAATGCAGCGGACGAGACAACGACGAGCAGGTCTGTGACCACCCCGGACTCAGTATACAGCAAGCCGTTACAAATCGGTGGCATCGAGATCGCCAACCGGGTCGTTCTGGCGCCGATGTCGGGTATCACCGATGCGCCGTTCCGGCGGCTCACCGCCGAACTCGGGGCCGGCCTCGTCGTGTCAGAAATGACCGCCAGCGACGATCTCGTCAATGGTCGTCCCATGTCGGTATTGCGCTGCGAAGCGACCGGGATCGGTCCGCATGTGGTCCAGCTGGCCGGCTGCGAGACCCACTGGATGGCCGAGGGGGCCCGTGTGGCCGAAGCCGCCGGCGCCGACATCATCGATATCAATATGGGCTGCCCGGCGCGGCATGTGACTGGTGGTCAGTCCGGCTCCGCGCTGATGCGCGACCTCGATCATGCGTTGAAGCTGATCGAGGCGACCATCGCTGCCGTGAAAGTGCCTGTGACTCTCAAGATGCGCCTGGGCTGGGACGATCGCATGCTGAACGCGCCTGAGCTTGCGCAGCGCGCAGAGCAGGCGGGCGTCCAGCTCATCACCGTGCATGGCCGCACGCGATGCCAATTCTACAAGGGCGAAGCCGACTGGAGCGCCGTGCGCCCGGTGAAGGACGCGGTGAGCATCCCAGTGATCGTCAATGGTGACATCACCTCCTACGACAAGGCGGTGAGTGCGCTGAAGATGTCCGGCGCCGATGCCGTGATGGTGGGGCGGGGCGCGCAGGGTATGCCGTGGCTGCCCGGCCAGATCGGCCGACGTCTTGAAACCGGCATCGCGGAAGCCGTGCCGTCGCTGCAGCAGCAACTCGCTTATATCTGCGCCCTCTACGACGACGTGGTCCGACACTACGGCCTGCGCATCGGTCTGCGCCACGCGCGCAAACATCTCGGCTGGGCGCTCGATGCGGCCGCGGCTACGAGCTGCGCGCCGACCGAGACCCTGAAGACCTGGCGACAGAAGATCCTTACATCCGAAGATCCCTCCGGTGTGCAGCGGTCTCTGAATGACGCTTTTGATGATTTCGCATGGAGTGCTGCCGCATGAACGCCGCAGAGCACCGTCGCCCTGTCCCGACCGACAGTGAGGCCATTCTCAACGCGCTACCTAATCCGGTGATCCTGATCGCGCCCGATGGCAAGATTGTCGACGCCAATATGGCTGCGGAATCCTTTTTCGAGATTTCTACGCAGTTCCTGCGCAGGCAGTCTCTGAAAGAACTGGTGCCATTCGGCAGTCCGCTGCTGGCGCTGATCGATCAGGTTCGCGCCGCCGGTTCGCCGGTTAACGAATACAAGGTGGATCTGGGCACACCGCGCATCGGCGGCGATCGTCAGGTCGATCTGCATGTCGCGCCGCTCACCGAGCGTCCGGGCCATATTGTGGTGATGCTCCAGGAGCGCACCATCGCCGACAAGATGGATCGACAGCTCACCCATCGCAGCGCGGCCCGATCCGTGATCGCGCTGGCGGCCATGCTGGCGCATGAAATCAAGAACCCGCTGTCGGGCATTCGCGGAGCCGCTCAGCTACTTGAGCAGTCGGCATCGTCGGAAGACCGCATGCTGACACGCCTGATCATGGACGAAGCCGATCGCATCGTGACGCTGGTCGATCGCATGGAAGTGTTCGGCGACGACCGCCCGGTGGCGCGTGGCCCGGTCAACATTCACTCCGTCCTCGATCACGTGAAGCGCCTCGCGCAGTCCGGCTTCGCCCGCAACATCCGCTTCATCGAGGATTACGACCCGTCGCTGCCGCCGGTGCTCGCCAATCAGGACCAGCTCATCCAGGTGTTCCTGAATCTGGTGAAGAACGCTGCCGAAGCCATCGTCGATCTCGGCTCCGATGGTGAAATCCAGCTCACCACCGCGTTCCGGCCGGGCGTCCGCCTGTCAGTGCCGGGCAAGAAATCGCGCGTCTCGCTGCCGCTGGAGTTTTGCGTCAAGGACAACGGCCCTGGCGTTCCCGAAGATCTTCTGCCCAACCTGTTCGATCCCTTCGTCACCACCAAGCCCACCGGAAGCGGCCTGGGTCTTGCATTGGTTGCGAAGATTGTCGGCGATCACGGTGGGATCATCGAATGTGAATCGCAGCCACGAAAGACGACTTTTCGCGTGCTGTTGCCGATGTTCAACCCCGCCAAGAAATTGGACGACAAGACCCTTGATCCGAGCAGCGCCGATGCCCCCGCGGCACCGACGCACACCTCACAGACGTAAGACGAGGACTAACGATGGCTGCAGGTAGCATTCTGGTTGCGGACGATGATACGGCGATCCGCACCGTCCTCAATCAGGCGCTATCGCGCGCCGGATATGAGGTTCGCCTGACCGGGAACGCAGCCACGTTGTGGCGCTGGGTCAGTCAGGGCGAGGGCGACCTTGTGATCACCGACGTGGTGATGCCTGACGAGAACGCGTTCGATCTGCTGCCGCGTATCAAGAAGATGCGGCCCAATCTGCCGGTTATCGTGATGAGCGCGCAGAACACCTTCATGACCGCGATCCGCGCCTCCGAGCGCGGTGCCTATGAATATCTGCCGAAGCCGTTCGATCTGAAGGAATTGATCGCCATCGTCGGTCGCGCGCTGTCCGAGCCGAAGGAGCGTGTCGCAAGCCACGCCGATGACGGCGAGTTCGACTCGATCCCGCTGGTCGGCCGTTCGCCGGCGATGCAGGAAATCTACCGCGTCCTCGCCCGCCTGATGCAGACCGATCTGACGGTGATGATCTCCGGCGAGTCCGGCACCGGCAAGGAACTGGTGGCCCGCGCGCTGCACGACTACGGCAAGCGCCGCAATGGCCCGTTCGTTGCGGTCAACATGGCGGCGATCCCGCGCGATCTCATCGAGTCCGAATTGTTCGGCCACGAGCGCGGTGCGTTCACCGGCGCCAATGCCCGCGCCACCGGCCGTTTCGAGCAGGCTGAAGGGGGCACGCTGTTCCTGGACGAAATCGGCGACATGCCGATGGAAGCCCAGACCCGTTTGCTGCGCGTGTTGCAGCAGGGCGAATACACGACGGTTGGCGGCCGCACGCCGATCAAGACCGACGTGCGTATCGTCGCCGCCTCCAACAAGGATCTGCGTATCCTGATCCAGCAGGGCCTGTTCCGCGAGGATCTGTTCTTCCGCCTCAACGTCGTGCCGCTGCGTCTGCCGCCGCTGCGTGAGCGCATCGAGGATCTGCCCGATCTGATCCGCCACTTCTTTGCACTCGCGGAGAAGGACGGCCTGCCACCGAAGAAGCTCGACGCCTTGGCGCTTGAGCGCATGAAGCAGCATCGCTGGCCAGGCAACGTTCGCGAACTGGAAAACCTCGCGCGCCGTCTGGCAGCCCTCTATCCGCAGGATGTCATTACCGGTTCGGTGATCGATGGCGAACTGGCGCCGCCCGCTGTGGCCTCGGGTGGTAGCGCGCCGACCGGCGTGGATAATCTCGGTGGTGCCGTCGAGGTCTATCTGTCCTCGCACTTCTCCGGCTTCCCGAACGGCGTGCCGCCGCCGGGCCTCTATCACCGCATTCTCCGCGAGATCGAGGTACCGCTGCTGACCGCAGCACTGGCCGCGACCCGAGGCAACCAGATCCGCGCTGCGGATCTGCTCGGCCTCAACCGCAACACCCTGCGGAAGAAGATTCGCGATCTCGACATTCAGGTCTATCGAACTGGCGGCTGATCTCGGCGGTGAGATCGAGCAATTCCAGGGTTTGAGACGCAAAAACAAACGAAAACGCAGGGTATGCGTTTTCGTTAGCTAGTCTGCGCCGTGGATTTGTCGTAATTGGGCAACATTGTTGTATGATTGCATCAGTGCGGTCCGGGCTGTCTCCGGCAGCCGCACGGCGTCCACGCTCACCACATTGTCGGAATGACCAGCGCAGACACGTCGGCTACAGCCTATGAACCGTCGATGGCGGAGCCGCGCAGGTGGACCCTGCGGCGGCTGTTTGTGCCATTGGCTGTCGGCCTGGCACTCCTGTCGTCATGCCTGACCTTCCTCGTCCTGAACGGCCTCACGCCGATCGCACCGACCCATCAGGTCGTTGTTACCTTCCTGCTGATCAATGCCGCCAGCGTCCTCCTGCTGGTCCTGATCATTGCGCGGGAGATCTGGAAGGTTGTCCAGGCGCGTCGCAGGGGCAGGGCGGCGGCCCGGCTACATGTGCAGATCGTCAGCCTGTTCTCGGTGATCGCCGTGCTTCCGGCGGTACTCGTTTCGATCGTCGCCAATGTGACCCTCGACCGCGGCCTCGATCGGCTGTTCTCCGGCCCAACCAAGGCGGTCATCAACAATTCGCTCGTGATTGCCAGCGCCTATCTGCACGAGCACGGCCAATTGATTGGCGGTGATATCCTCGGCATGGCCGACGATCTCGCGCGCATCCAGCCGCTTTTCTATCAGGACCGCGGTACGTTCCGTTCGTTGATGATGGCAAATGCAACCGCGCGCAATCTGCCGGGCGCCATGTTGATCGACAAGGATCGCAACGTCATCGAACCCGACCAACCCGGCATCAAACAGGAATTCTCACCGCCGCCGGCAGACTTCCTCGTCAATGTCAGCGCGTCCGAGCCGGCCATCGCCGTGATCCCCGAGGGAAATTACGTCGCCGCCGTGATCCGATTGCGAGCGTTCGACAACATGTTCCTCTATGTCGCCCGCAAGCTCGATCCGCGCGTGGTCGCGCAGATGAATCAGAGCCAGGCCGGCGCGGCCGAATATGCCGAACTGGAATCGCGCAGGCTCGGCATTCAGGTCGCCTTCGCGCTGATGTTCACCGTGATCGCACTGACTGTGCTGATGTCCGCTGTGCTGATCGGCCTGAATTTCGCCAACTGGCTGGTGGCGCCGATCCGCCGCCTGATGGGCGCTGCGAACATGGTCTCGACCGGTGATCTTCATGTCCAGGTGCCGGTGATCCAGTCGGAGGGCGATCTCGCCCATCTCGGCGAGACGTTCAACAAGATGACGCAGGAGCTGCGCACCCAGCGCGACGAACTGGTCAGCGCCAGCGACGTCATCGACAGTCGCCGCCGTTTCATCGAGGCCGTGTTGTCATCGGCCAGCGCCGGCATCATCGGCGTCGATGGCTCGAACATGATCGGCATTCTCAACCGCTCGGCCGAGAAGCTGGTCGGACATTCGGAGTCCGAGACGCTGGGCCACCCGCTGCACGAGATCATTCCCGAGCTCGATGAATTGATGCAGACCGCACGCGAGGGATCGCAGCGGCTGGTGCAGGGACAGGTGACGATCACCCGCGACGGGCAGGAGCGCAATCTGTCGGTGCGCGTCAGCGCCGAACAGACCAGCCAGTCGCGCGACAGCTACATCATCACCCTCGACGACATCACCGAACTCGTCTCGGCACAGCGCACCTCGGCCTGGGCCGACGTGGCGCGCCGCATCGCGCATGAGATCAAAAATCCGCTGACACCGATCCAGCTCTCCGCCGAGCGCATCAAGCGCAAGTTCGGCAAGGTGATCGTCGACGACAAGGCGATCTTCGAACAATGCACCGACACCATCGTCCGGCAGGTCGATGACATCAGGCGCATGGTCGACGAATTTTCGCGCTTTGCGCGCATGCCCAAACCCGTGATCGAAGGTGAGGACGTCGCCGACACTGTGCGTCAGGCCGTATTCCTGATGCGGGTCGGTCATCCCGACCTCGACATCTCCGCCGAGATCAAGGAAGAGCCGATGCGCGCGCGCTTCGACCGCCGGCTGATCTCGCAGGCACTCACCAATATCATCAAGAATGCGACAGAGGCGATCGAGGCCGTGCCGCCAGAAGAACTCGGCAAAGGTCGTATTGATGTCACAGCGTCGCGCGAGAACGACATGATCTTGATCGACGTGATCGACAACGGCATCGGTCTGCCGACCGTCAACAGGTCGCGTTTGCTCGAACCCTATGTCACGACTCGCGAGAAGGGCACTGGCCTCGGCCTCGCGATCGTCGGCAAGGTGCTCGAGGATCATGGTGGAGGCATCGAACTTGGCGACGCATCGAGTGTACGTCCAGGACAGCGCGGGGCCTGGATGCGGCTGCGGTTTTCTATCTCCGGTCAGAAGGCTGACGCGGACAAGAGTGAACCGGAAGCCCCGCCCGATGACGAACCGAAGATCAAGACTGCTACCGGCAACTGACAAGAATAAACGTGACCAGGATATTTTGACCCATGGCAAATGACATTCTGATCGTCGACGACGAAGCCGATATTCGCGATCTTGTTGCGGGCATTCTGGACGATGAGGGCTTCACCACCCGCACCGCACGAGACAGCGATTCCGCGCTCGCGGAAATCGCCAATCGCCGCCCCAACATGGTGTTTCTCGACATCTGGCTGCAGGGCAGCAAGCTCGACGGCCTGCAACTGCTCGAGCAGGTCAAACGCGACAATCCCGAATTGCCTGTGGTGATGATCTCAGGCCACGGCAATATCGAAACCGCCGTCGCGGCAATCAAGCGCGGCGCCTATGACTTCATCGAGAAGCCGTTCAAGGCTGACCGGCTGATCCTTGTCGCGACGCGCGCGCTCGAAACCTCGCGCCTGAAACGCGAAGTCAAGGAACTGAAGCAACTCGCGCCGGTCGCCAATTCGCTGACGGGGCGCTCGGCCGCAATGAACCAGCTGCGCCAGACCATCGATCGCGCCGCCAAGGCCAATAGCCGCATTCTGATCGTCGGCCCGTCGGGCGCCGGCAAGGAGCTCGCCGCGCGCACGCTGCACACGGCCTCTGCCCGCTCCACGGGGCCGTTCGTCGTCATCAACGCAGCAGCGATTACGCCGGAGCGCATGGAAGTCGAACTGTTCGGCATCGAACAGTCCAATGGCGAACAGGCGCGCAAGGCTGGCGCTCTGGAAGAAGCCCATGGCGGCACGCTGTTCATCGACGAGATCGGCGATCTGCCGCGCGAGACCCAGAACAAGATCCTGCGCGTGCTGGTCGACCAGACCTTCATGCGGGCAGGGGGCACCACCAAGGTCAATGTCGACGTCCGCATCATCTCGTCGACCGCGCGTAATCTCGAAGAGGAAATCGCCGAAGGTCGTTTCCGTGAGGATCTTTATCATCGCCTCTCGGTGGTGCCGATCCGCGTGCCGCCGCTGTCCGAGCATCGCGAGGATATTCCGGAGCTCATCGAATATTTCATGGAGCAGATCTCCATCGCGACGGGCCTGCCGAAGCGACAGATCGGCGAAGACGCCATGGCGGTCCTGCAGTCGCACGTCTGGCCAGGCAATATCCGCCAGCTTCGCAACAACGTCGAACGCGTCATGATCCTGGCCGGCGGCGGGCCGGAAGTGATCATCACCGCCGACATGCTACCACAGGACGTGGGCTCAATGGTGCCGTCGATGCCCACCAGCAACAATGGCGAGCACATCATGGGCCTGCCGCTGCGCGAAGCCCGCGAAGTGTTCGAACGCGATTATCTGATTGCGCAGATCAGCCGTTTTTCGGGTAATATCTCGCGCACCGCCGAATTCGTCGGCATGGAGCGCTCCGCCTTGCATCGCAAGCTCAAGGCGCTCGGCGTCGGCTAAATCACTCACCTCACCTCAAGCTTCAACTCAAGCCTCGGAACGAACATGTCGCGCATCGCCTATGTGAATGGTCAATACGTCAACCTGCGCGATGCCGCCGTGAACGTCGAGGACCGCGGCTATCAGTTCGCCGATGGCATTTACGAGGTCTGCGAGATCATCGGCGGCAAGATGGTCGACTTTCCTCGCCATATTGCGCGCATGCAGCGCTCGTTGCGGGAGCTGCGCATCGCCGAGGCCATGCCGCTGACATCGCTCAAGGTGGTGATGCAGGAAGTCATTCGCCGCAACCGCATCAATTACGGCATCGTCTATCTGCAGATCAGCCGCGGCGTCGCCCATCGCGATCACGGATTTCCGTCGCCGGACGTGAAACCCAGCGTGGTCGTGACGGCGAAATCGCTCAACTTCGCCAAGAACCAGGCGACTGCTGCCAAGGGCGTGAAGGTCATCACCACGGCGGAGAATCGCTGGCCGCGCGTCGACATCAAGACCGTCGGCCTGCTGCCCAATGTGCTGGCGCGACAGGAAGCCCGCGACAAGGGCGCCTATGAAGCCTGGTATGTCGACGCCGACGGTTTCGTCACGGAGGGCGCGTCGTGCAACGCCTGGATCGTCACCAAGGACGGCAAGGTGGTGACGCGCACGGCCGCGTCAGGCATTCTCGCAGGCATCACCCGGGCCGTACTGATCGAGGTTCTGGCTTCGATGCAGCTCAAGCTGGAAGAGCGGAACTTCACACCGGCAGAGGCTTATGACGCCGCAGAAGCCTTCGTCTCGTCGGCGAGTCAGATCGTGATGCCGGTCATCAATATCGATGGCAAACCGATCGGCGACGGCAAGCCTGGTGGTATCGCGACGCGCCTGAGGCAGGAATTCCATAAATTCGCAGCGATTTCATAAAATTTGCCGGGCTTTTAGGCACCAATTCCGCGTTCCGGCTTGCCTAAAAAGCGCGCCTGCCGTCTAATCAGGTCGTCGCGCTCCCGGAGGGGGATCTCAGGGGAAAGTGCGGCAGCTTGGTAAGGCCCCGGAGAGGGCTGCGCCGGGTTCAAAAAAAGCAACAAAACAGACTGCGGGATTAAAAAAAATGGCGGCAGACCGCGCACAGAATCTACAGGACACCTTCCTCAACCACGTACGCAAGACCAAGACTCCGCTCACGATCTTTCTGGTGAACGGCGTCAAATTGCAGGGCATTGTCACCTGGTTCGATAATTTCTGTCTTCTGCTCCGGCGCGACGGACACTCGCAGCTGGTGTATAAGCATGCGATCTCGACCATCATGCCGGGCGCACCGATTCAGCTTTTTGAGGGTGGCGAGGATCCGGCTTGAGCGAACTCCTGAGAGACGCTTGATTGGAATTTCGTAGCTTCGAAGGCAATGCTGCTGACCGGCCCTCGGCCAGCAGCGAATCGACCGGCCGCGTCCTCGTGGTCGGTCCTTACCTGCGCGAACGGCGGGGCGACGCCGACGCGCAAGCCTATTCTCATGTCCGCGATACGGAAGCCCGGCTCGAAGAGGCGGTCGGTCTCGCACGCGCCATCGACCTCACCGTGGTCGAGGCCGTCGCCGCGCCGCTGAGCCAGATCCGCCCGGCCACCTATCTCGGCAAGGGCAAGGTCGAGGAGATCGCCGGCCTGATCGCGGCGAACGAGATCGGGATCGTGGTGATGGACTGCGCGCTGTCGCCGATCCAGCAGCGCAATCTCGAAAAGGAATTGAAGGCCAAGGTGCTCGACCGTACCGGTCTCATCCTTGAAATCTTCGGCCGCCGTGCCAAGACCAAGGAAGGCACGCTGCAGGTCGAGCTCGCGCATCTCAATTATCAGCGCAGCCGTCTCGTCCGTTCATGGACCCATCTGGAACGCCAGCGCGGCGGTTTCGGCTTCATGGGCGGCCCCGGCGAAACCCAGATCGAGGCGGATCGCCGCATGATCGGCGACCGCATCGCGCGGCTCGAAGCCGATCTGAAGAAGGTCCAGGCGACGCGGCGCCTGCATCGCGCCGGCCGCCAGCGCGTGCCGTATCGCGTTGTTGCGCTGGTCGGTTACACCAATGCCGGCAAGTCGACGCTGTTCAATCGCCTGACGCGCGCCGACGTGCAGGCCGAGGACATGCTGTTCGCGACCCTCGATCCGACGCTGCGTGCGCTGACGCTGCCGCATGGCGGCAAGGCCATGCTGTCGGACACGGTGGGTTTCATCTCCAACCTGCCGACCCAGCTCGTAGCCGCGTTTCGCGCGACGCTGGAAGAGGTACTGGAAGCCGACATCATTCTCCATGTCCGCGACATCTCGCATGAGGATGCGGAAGCGCAGCAAAGCGACGTCGACAACGTGCTGCGCAAGCTCGGCATCGATACCGATGCAACAGCGCGCATTCTCGAAGTCTGGAACAAGATCGATCGTTTCCCTCCGGAGGAGCGCGAGAACCTCGCCAATATCGCGGCGCGGCGGCCGCTGGACAAGCCGTGCTTCATGGTCTCAGCCGAAACCGGCGAGGGCATCGACGATCTGCTCGCTGCCATCGAAACACGGCTCGCCGCCAGCCGCATCACGCTGGATCTGTCGATCGACGCTGCGGACGGTGCTGGCGTGAGCTGGCTGCATCGCAATGCGGAAGTACTGGTGAAAGAATTGCACGACGGCCATTTCGACATGGTGGTGCGTGTCGATGAGACCAAACGCGATATCGTCATGAGTCGGTTCAGTGCGGTGCTGCATCCGGTCGTGGATCTGAGTGCCTGACGAAACTCCGTTGTTGTTCAGGTTGCAGCTTTAAACGCCATGAACACTGCCATGCCGGCGATGACAGCGATGAGTGTCATCCGCAAAGCTCTCTGACTCATGCGATTCGCCAGCCGTGATCCAAGACCGCTACCGATCCACAGCCCAATGATCAGACTTGCAATCGTGAGCCACGGCAGCTCTGTGCCCTGCTGCACATAGAGCAGGGCGGCCGGTAAAGTGACGGGTAGTGCTGTGACGGCAAGGCTAAGGGCCTGGGATTGATGCTGGGACACCTTCAGCAGGCCCGTCATCAAGGCGGTGATCGCAAGCCCGCCGCCGATCCCCAGAAATCCCGACGACCAGCCCGCGACCGCGCCGATGGCGACGAGCGCTGACCCGCGTAACGGCACCTCTTTCGCTTCGTCTGCAGTGCCTTCGAGCTTGGGATGTGACGGCCGACGGATGACGATCACTTCGAGAACCAGCAGATAGCCGACAAAAGTCCATTGCAGCGCGCGAGCAGAAACGGTTGTTGCGAGCAAGGCGCCAACGCACCCGCCCACTGCAAATCCGATGGCCAGCCAGGCAAGCCAACGCGGTGGCACGTGATGGCCGCTGCGTTGATAGTTGCGGACGCCGGAAAGACTGGTGGGCACGACCTGCACGACGAGAGAGACGCCCTGGGCCACGTGCTGATCTTTGCTAAGCAGGAGCACCAGCAGCGGGACGAGGATTCCGCCACTGGTAATACCGAGCAAGCCGGACGCCATGCCGCCGACACCGCCCGCCAGAAGACCGCCGAGGACGTCAGTCAGTGTCATCGTCGGTTGTTCCCTAGCGGTTGCGAGTCATTCAATCCGCGATTTCGTTACCCTTCGCCTCATTCCACAGCGCATCCATCTCCTCGAGCGACGCCTCCTGCAGGCTCCGTCCCTTCGCCGCCAGCGCCTGTTCGATATAGCCAAAACGTCGCTGGAACTTCACGTTGGTGCCGCGTAGTGCGAGTTCGGGATCGGCGTCCACATGGCGCGCCAGATTGACCAGCGCGAACATCAGGTCGCCGGTCTCGGCCGCCACCTCGGCGCGGTCGCCGCGATCGAGTGCCGCTTCGATCTCGTCGGCTTCCTCGCGGATTTTCGCGAGCACCGCGCGCGGATCATTCCAGTCGAAGCCGACGCTGGAGGCTTTTGTCTGCAGCTCCATGGCCTGGCCCAATGCGGGTTGCCCGGCCTTGACGCTGGCAAGGAACGAGGAGGGCGGCGTGGCCTCAACGCCGCGCCGTGCGGCGCGTTCAGCCTTTTCCTCGGCCTTGATACGCCCCCACGTCCCCTTCACATCCGTCGGTGCGATCTTGCCATCCTTGCCGGGAAACACATGCGGATGCCGGCGGATCATCTTGCGGGTGATCGCCTCCACGACGTCGCCGAACGCGAATGCGTTCTGCTCTTCGGCCATCCGGGCGTGGAACACCACCTGCAGCAGGAGATCGCCGAGTTCGTCGCAGAGGTCGTGGAGATCGTGCCTAACGATGGCATCGGCGACCTCGTAGGCCTCCTCGATCGTATAGGGCGCGATACTCGCGAAATCCTGCTCCAGATCCCATGGGCACCCCGTCACGGGCGTGCGCAACTGGGCCATGATCTCGATCAGGCCGACGATATCGCGAGAAGGGGTCATGAGGCACCACGGTTCACAGCAGGAGCCTTTGCTATGCCGCAGGACGGCGGCGTGGCCCAGCGGAAATGCCCGGTTTTGCCTGTCTTTCACACAGGGCTGCAGAGTGCTATCTGCAGCCGATGAGCGACACTTTCCCAGATCAAACCGCGCTGGTGCTGTTCTCCGGCGGCCAGGATTCCGCGACCTGCCTGGCCTGGGCACTGGCGCGCTTCAAGCGCGTCGAGATGCTCGGCTTCGCTTACGGCCAGCGCCATGCCATCGAGCTCGATAGCCGCGACAAGCTGCTGGCGGGCGTGAAGGCCTTGAATACCGACTGGGCCGCCAAACTCGGCGACAGCCACACGCTGGATATCCCGACGCTATCAGCGATCTCCGACACCGCGCTGACGCGTGACGTCGCCATCGAGATGGGGGCCGACGGCCTGCCCAATACGTTTGTGCCCGGCCGCAATCTGGTGTTCCTGACATTCGCCGCAGCGCTGGCCTATCGACGCGGCATCACCCACATCATCGGCGGCATGTGCGAGACGGATTACTCCGGCTATCCCGATTGTCGCGACGACACCATCAAGGCGCTGCAGCAGGCGCTCAATCTCGGCATGGCCAGGAATTTCACGCTGCACACGCCGCTGATGTGGCGCGACAAGGCGGCGACCTGGGCGCTGGCGCATGAGCTCGGCGGGCAGGGCCTCGTCGACCTGATCCGCGAACACTCGCACACCTGCTATCTCGGTGAGCGCGGCGCGTTACACGACTGGGGCTATGGCTGCGGTAAGTGCCCGGCCTGCGAACTACGCGCCAAAGGCTGGCGCGCGTTCGCAGCCACAGCTGTCTAGACGGACAGCGACTCGCGGACCTTGGCCGCTTCAGTAGCGCTGAGGCCCGTCAGCGGCGGACGCACCCGCAGCCAATTGTCATTGTTGTCGCGCTTCGCCAGCAGCACCTTCAGCGAGGGAAGCTGCGCATAGCTGGACACCGCATTGCGCGCCGCGACGATACGCTCCTGCGCAGTCGCAACCTCGGCCGCCTTGGCCGGATCCTTGTAACCATTGAACACGGTAGCGAGCTCGCGGCTCACGAGGTTGGAGGTCGCCGTGATGCAGCCGGCGCCGCCCATCGGCAGCAGCTTCAGCATCAGGGGATCGGCGCCGACCAGCACCGAGAATCCCGGGAAGCGATCGACGATGGCGCTCATATTGGCGAACTCGCCCGCGGAATCCTTGATGCCGACCACGATCTCCGGGAAGCGCTTGCGCAACCGATCGATGACGTCGAGTGAGATCGGCACCGCCGACATCTGCGGGATGTGATAGAGCACGACGCGCAGGCGCGGATCGGCGACGCGCTCGATCACTGCCGTATAAGCATCGACGATGCCATCATCAGACACGCCCTTATAGTAGAACGGCGGCAGCATCACGACGGCACCGACGCCATTGGCGACCGCGTGCTTCGTGAGTTCAACCGTTTCCATGATCGACGCAACGCCGGTGCCCGGCAACAGCTTCGACGGCGCGATCCCGGATTTCACCACGGCTTCCAGCAGCGCCATGCGCTCGCGTGATGACAGCGAATTGGCTTCGCCTGTCGTGCCGAGCATGGCGATGCCGGTGCAGCCGTCATCGAGCAGGCGCTGGCAATGCGAGGTGAACAGGCCCTGATCCACCGACAGGTCGGCGTTGAAGGGGGTGGTCGCGGCGCAGTAGACGCCGGTCGGGAAGGGGGCTGTCATCGTTGTGCTCTTTCGGGTGCGTGTTGCAGGAGTTCTTCTAACGAAGCGCTTGTTTCTGACCTCTCCCCCTCTAGCGAAGCTTCGCGCGAGGGAGAGGTGAAAAGGTCACGGCATGATCTGGCCGCCATTCACCTCGATGACCTGGCCGGTAATGTAGCTGCTCATGGTTTCGTCGGCGAGGAACTGATAGGCGCCGACGCAATCCTCGGGCGTGCCGATCCGGCCCAGCGGGATGCCCTGGCGGGCGCCTTCAAGCTGCTCCGCGGTCGAATAGCGCTGGTGGAACGGCGTCATGATCACACCCGGTGCCACCGCATTGGCGCGCACGTTAAACGGAGCCAGTTCCTTTGCCAGCACACGCGTGATGGTCGAGACAAAACCCTTGGCCGAACCATAGAGGCCGGCACCGCCGCTGCCGCCATTGCGGGCCGCAACCGACGTCGTGTTGATGATCGAGCCTGAACGCTGCGCCTCCATGATCTTCGCGGCCTTGCGGCAGGCGAAGAACACCGAGCCGATGTTGAGATCGACCACGTCGTCATACTGTTCGTCGGTGGCATTGGCGATCGAGGTGCGGCCGAACATGGCGCCGGCATTGTTGATCAGCACGTCGATCCGGCCGAGCTTGGCATGGGCTTCATCGATCACACGCGCCGCTTCGGCGCGCTCCGACACGTCGCCGCGCACAAGGTCGGCGGTGCCACCACTCGCGCGGATATTCGCGACCACTTCCTCGGCGCCTTCCGGATTGCCGTTGTAGTGCACGATCAGCCTGGCACCGAGGGCGCCGAATTTCTTCGCCACGGCAGCGCCGATGCCGGAGCTTGCGCCGATGATCACGATAGCCTTGCCGTTCAGTCCGTTGGTCACGCCTGGTCCTTTCCGATTGAGCGAGCGTTCGACCACGATTTCAGCAGCCTGACAAGTTACCAGCATTTGTGCGATGCAGCACGGTATTTGATCGGATCAAGCGATTTAAATGTTATATATCAATGCTATACGACACTGGGAGCTCATCCGCACAGCATTGACATGTTGACAAGTTTGCCTCCGCCTCTCATGGTCGCCGAAATTTTTGGGCGAGGAAGTGTTTCCATGCGACGGCGCTCCCGGGCGATCGGACCGTCACACGAAACCTCCGCCGCCATCCCTGTGAGCCGCGGTTTGACTGATCATGAAGCCGATTGACCTCTCTGAATTGCCTGAAGCGCCGCGTCCGCGCGGTGCCGCTGGTTCGCTGGTCGACAAGGTTTATGGCGAACTCGCGCAGCGCATCGCCAATGGCGACTACGCGCCGGACCAGAAGCTACCCGGCGAGCACGAACTTTCCGATATGTTCGACGTCTCTCGCCCGGTGCTGCGCGAAGCGCTCGGCCGGTTGCGCGAAGACGGCCTGATCACGTCGCGACAGGGCGCAGGTAGTTTCGTCCAGATGCGTGCGCAGCCACAGCCACTCGGCTTCGCGCGGGTGGAGACCATCGCGGACATCCAGCGTTGCTTCGAATTCCGCATCACCATGGAAGCCGATGCCGCGCATTTTGCAGCGCTCCGACGCAGCGACGACAATCTCGGCAAGATGGAAGCCGCGCTCGGCCTGCTGCGCGAGGCGACCAAGAAGCGCAAGCATCGCGAAGACGCCGACTACGCCTTCCATCTCGCTGTCTCCGAGGCGACCAACAACCACTATTTCGCGACCTCGCTGAACGCCCTCAAGGACCATGTCGCTGTCGGCATGAAGCTGCACGGCCTGTCGCTGATGGGGCCGCGGCCCGGCCTCGAGCAGGTGTTCGAGGAACACAGCAGTATTTTTGAAGCGATCCGTGACCGCGATGCCGAGGCAGCGCGCACGGCCATGCGTCTCCATCTCGAAACGTCGCGCGACCGCCTGTTCGAAGGCCGTCTGCTCGACCTCGCGTTCCGGTGACGGGGAGAGTGAATTGACTGACCATACCGCATTTCTTGCAACGCTGGCCGGCATCGTCGGCGACCGACACCTGATCGGTCCCGGCGGCGATTTCGAACCCTATGTGGTCGACTGGCGCGGCCGCTATCACGGCAAGGCGCTGGCCGTGGTCAAGCCTGGCTCGACGCAGGAAGTCTCTGATGTCGTGAAGGCCTGTGCGGCTGCCGGCATCGCGATTGTCCCGCAGGGCGGCAACACCGGCATGTGTGGCGCTGCGACTCCGCTCGGCGAGCGCACCATGATCGTGCTGCGCCTCGATCGCCTGAACCGCATTCGCAGCGTCAGCCGTCTCGGCGACTCCATCGCCGTCGATGCCGGCTGCATCCTCGCCGACATCCAGAAGTCAGCGGATGATATCGACCGCCTGTTTCCGCTCAGCCTGGGAGCCGAAGGCTCCTGCCAGATCGGCGGCAATCTCTCCACCAATGCCGGTGGCACCGCGGTGCTGCGCTACGGCACCACGCGCGAGCTCACGCTCGGCCTCGAAGTCGTGCTGCCCGATGGCGAGATCCTCGACGACATGACGGCGCTGCGCAAGGACTCCACAGGCTTTGACACCAAGCAGCTCTTCATCGGCGCCGAAGGTACGCTCGGCATCATCACTGGTGCTGTACTGAAGCTGTTTCCGAAGCCAAGGGCGAGGGCAGTGTCCTTCGCCAAGTTGAACAGCATCGACGCGGTACTCGACCTGCTCGCGCAGGCACGTACCGAACTCGGTGACCGCATCGGCGCCTTCGAGGTGATGTCGCGCGGCCAGATCGAGGTGATCGCCGAGAACCTGCCGCTGGTGAACATCCCGTTCGAGCTGGATACGCCCTGGTACGTGCTGATCGAGCTCGTCGACACGCTGGTGTCGGTCGATCTGAATGCAGCGCTCGAAGCGTTGCTCAGTAACGCCTATGAGCGCGAGCTGGTCACCGATGCGCTGGTGGCCTCCAGCGAGACCCAGGCTGCGGCGTTCTGGAAGATCCGCCACAGCGTGTCGGAAGGCAGCAAGAAGGCCGGTTACGTCATCTCGCATGACAGCGCCGTGCCCTTGTCGCAGCAGGCGACCTTCGTCACGCAGGTGGAGAAGCGCATCGCTGCCTATCGGCCCGACGCACGCATCGTGATGCACGGCCATATCGGCGACGGCAACATCCACATCCTCGCGATCATTCCAGGCCTCGAGCAGAACCAGAAGGATCAGATCCAGGACACGATCCGCGGCATCAACAGCATCGTCGATGAAGAGACCGTCGCGCTCGGCGGCAGCATCAGTGCCGAGCACGGCATCGGCATCGTCAATCGCGAGCGGCTCGCGCGCGTCACCAAGCCGACCGAGCTGCGGCTGCTGCGTAGCGTCAAGCAGATGCTCGATCCGAACGACATCATGAATCCCGGAAAAGTGCTGCCTGCGCAATAGGCGAGGCGGCCGCAAGCATTCATCAGAACACTCATTCGAGAAGAGGAACACGCATGAAGATCAAATCCATCCTGATGGCGGCCTGTGTCGCCGTGGGCGCCGTCGGGCAGGCGAGTGCGCAGGACGCAAAATATCCGACCAAGCCGATCACCATCGTCGTGCCCTTCGCGGCCGGCGGCACCGTGGACATCATCGCGCGCATGGTGTCGGAGAACCTGCAGAAGAAGCTCGGCGCCACCGTGCTGGTCGAAAATATGGGCGGCGCCGGCGGCAATATCGGCGTCAACCGTGTCGCCAAGGCGCAGCCCGATGGCTACACGATCGGCCTCGCCAGCACCTCGCCGCTGGCGATTGCGCCCTCGCTCTACGGAAGCAAGCTTCAGTTCCAGCCGGATAAGGATCTGGTGGCCTTCGCGCAAGTGAGCATCGTGCCTAACGTGCTGGTGGTGAATCCCGATCGCATCAAGGCCCGCACGGTGCCGGAGTTGATCGAATACATGAAGGCCAATCCAGACAAGGTGACGTTCGGCTCGGCCGGACCGGGCACGTCGCAGCATCTTGCCGGCGAGCTGTTCCAGCAGATGACCGGCACCAAGATGGTTCACGTGCCCTACAAGGGTTCGAGCCAGATGGTCACCGACCTGATCTCGGGTCAGATCGACATCGCTTTCGACAATGTCCCGCTGCTGCTGCCGCATGTGGCCGGCGGCAAGCTGGCGATGCTCGCCACGGCAACGCCGAAGCGCGCCGAGTTCGATGCGAATGTCCCGGCCGTCGCCGAATTCCTGCCGGGCTTCGAGGCTGTAGCCTGGCACGGCTTCATCGCGCCGGCGGCAACGCCGAAGCCGATCGTCGACAAGCTGTCGGCGGAAATCCGCGACTTCATGAGCCTGCCGGAGACGAAGAAGAAGATGGCTGAACTCGGCGCAGTCGCCGTGGCGATCCCGCAGGATGAGTTCACCAAATACATCGCCAGCGAGACCTTGCGCTGGAAGGGTGTGATGGAGAAGGCCAACGTCACGATGAACTAGGCGACCGCGCAGGTGGTGACGACGTCATGTTCGTCACCACCTGCGATATCGAGCGTCCACCAAAGGACGCCGACGATCAAAATAGAAAAACACATGGAGGAATGTTCAATGAGACTTCGGTCAATCCTGATGGCTGCCTGCCTGACGCTCGGCACGCTCACGCAAGCGACGGCCCAGGACGCGAATTACCCGAGCCGCCCGATCACCAGCATCGTTCCGTTTGCCGCCGGCGGCACTGCCGATATCTTTGCGCGCATGGTGTCGGAGCATCTGCAGAAGAAGATGGGCGCGACGGTCATCATCGAGAACGTCGGCGGCGCCGGCAGCATCATCGGCGTCACCCGCGTCGCACGCGCTACGCCTGATGGCTACACGATCGGCCTTGCCAGCACCTCGGCGCTGTCGATCAATCCGACGCTGTATGGCGCAAAACTGTCCTACAATCCCGAAAAGGATCTCGTGCCGATCGCGCAGATCAGCATGGTGCCGAATGTCCTGGTGGTGAACCCGACCAGGATCGCGGCGCGCACGGTGCCGGACCTGATCGCCTATATCAAAGCCAATTCCGACAAGGTGACATTCGGTTCGGCCGGCGTCGGAACAACGCAGCATCTTGCCGGCGAACTGTTCCAGCAGATGACCGGCACCAAGATGGTCCACGTGCCCTATAAGGGCTCGAGCCAGATGGTTACGGACTTGCTGAGCGGCCAGATCGATATCGCCTTCGACAACGTACCACTGCTGCTGCCGCACGCCGCGGCCGGCAAACTCGCGATGCTGGCAACGGCCTCGCCGAAACGCGCCGAGTTCGATCCGAACCTGCCGGCGGTGTCGGAATTCCTTCCGGGTTTTGAGGCCGTCGCCTGGCACGGCTTCATGGCACCGGCCGGAACGCCGAAAGCCATCACCGACAGACTGTCGGTCTCGATCCGCGAATTCATGCAGCAGCCGGAGACAAAGAAGAAGATGTCCGAGCTCGGCGCCGTCGCCGTGGCGGTCCCGCCGGATGAGTTCGCCAAATACATCGCCAGCGAAACGCAGCGCTGGAAGGGCGTGATCGAGAAGGCCAACATCACGATGAACTGAGCTGTGCCGTAGGGTGGGTCAGCTTCGCTCATTCACCCTACGGCTGCGTCTCCTTCACCGATGCCAGATAGCGCGACAACCGATCCGCATCGGGCGTGTGGTGGCTATGGCGGTCGCGAAGTTCGGCCGGGGCGCTCCAGCCGGGCTCGATCCCGGACATGTCAGGCAATTCATGCGCGATGCCTTTGTGGCAATCGATACAGGTGCGCTCGCCGGTGACGAGGAACTTGGCATGGATCGCCGCCGCGCGGGGCGCCTGTTTGGTGAAATCCATTGCGATCGCCGAGTGGCAGTTGCGGCACTCCAGCGAGTCATTGGCCTTCAGGCGCGCCCATTCATGTTTGGCAAGCTCCAGACGCATGTCGAGGAACTTCTCGCGCGTCGAGATCGTGCCGAAAATCTTGCCCCACACTTCCTTCGACGCCTGCATCTTGCGCGCGATCTTGTCGGTCCAGTTATGCGGCACATGGCAATCCGGACAGGTGGCACGCACGCCGGATCGATTGGCGAAATGCGGCGTTCGCTGCAGCTCCTGATACACGTTGTCGCGCATCTCATGACAGCCGGTGCAGAATTTCTCGGTATTGGTGACTTCCAGCGCCGTATTGAAACCGCCCCAGAAGATCACGCCACCGAGGAAGCCGCCCAGCGCCAGCACGCCGAGACTGATATGCGTGGCCGGTCGGCTGGCGATGCGCCAGAACCACAGAAACTTGGATATCAACCATTTCATGGCGCTCACCTGCCGGATGCCTTCATGTCGGTGAAGGTGTTCGGCACCAGCGGACGCGCATCGGTTTGCGGCACGTGGCAGGCCGTGCAGAAATAGCGTCGCGGTGTCACATCGGCGAGCATCTGGCCATCGCGATCCATGAAATGCGTAATGCTGATCATCGGCGCACCCGAGCCTTCGGTATATTCGCGGCGATGGCATTCAAGACAGCGATTGGCCCGCAGCGTGAGCTGATAGTTTTCGATCGAATGCGGAATGACCGGCGGCTGCTCCGGATAGTTCCGCATCACGCGCTTGTCGTCGGTGACGGGCCGCGGGAAGGGCGGCGCAGGAACGTCGCCCATCGGCTGCGCTGCGCCGGTGACGCGCGGCACGATCCGTGGCGTTGTCTGGACAGACTGCGCATAGATCGCACCGGACACCAGCACCATGGTGCCGGCGATGATTGCCGCGATGACCGTCTTCATCGCACTTAAACGGAAACGATCTTGACCGCGCATTTCTTGAAGTCCGCCTGTTTGGAGATCGGGTCGGTTGCATCCAGCGTGACCTTGTTGATCAGCTGGCTGGCATCGAACCACGGCACGAACACCACGCCGCGGGGCATGCGGTTACGTCCGGTCGTGTCAACGCGCGTGCGGATCTCACCGCGCCGCGACATCAGCCGGATTTCGGCGCCCTGGTTCAAGCCGCGTGCGCGCGCGTCTTCGGCATGCATGAAGCAGCGCGCGCCGGGAAACGCCTTGTAGAGTTCAGGGACGCGCATGGTCATCGAACCGGAGTGCCAGTGCTCCAGCACACGGCCGGTCACCAGCCAGAGATCGAACTCAGCATCGGGCGACTCGGCCGGCGGCTCATAGGGCACCGCGATGATGCGCGCGCGTCCATCCGGGTTGCCGTAGAATTCGATCTTCTTGCCCGGTTTGACGTAGGGATCGAGACCTTCGCGGTAGCGCCACTTGGTCTCCTTGCCATTGACCACCGGCCAACGCAGTCCGCGCACATCATGATAGGTGTCCCAAGGGGCGAGGTCGTGGCCATGGCCGCGGCCGAACGTGGCATATTCCTCGAACAGCCCCTTCTGCACATAGAAACCGAAGTCCTTGGACTCGTGGTTTTCATAGTCAGCGGGGATTTCGCCGACGGGAAATTTGTCGACCTCGCCGTTGCGATACAGCACGTCGAACAACGTCTTGCCCTTGTAGTTCGGATTGGCGTCGAGGAGGGCGGCGGGCCACACTTCGTCCGTCGTGAACCGCTTCGAGAACTCCATCAGCTGCCAGAGATCCGAGCGCGCCTGGCCGGGCGCATCGACCAGCTGGCGCCAGACATGAGTGCGTCGTTCGGCATTGCCGTAGGCGCCTTCCTTCTCGACCCACATCGCCGCCGGCAGCACGCAATCGGCGGACATCGCCGTCACCGTCGGATAGGCATCCGACACGACGATAAAGTTGGCAGGGTTGCGGTAGCCCGGATAGGTCTCGCCCGAACTGTTGGGCGCCGCCTGCACATTGTTGTTCACTTGAACCCAATAGAAGTTCAGCTTGCCGTCATGCAACATGCGGTCCTGCTCGACGGCGTGATAACCGATCTTGTCGGGCAGGAGGCCATGCGGCACGCGCCAGATTTCTTCAGCGTGCTTGCGGTGCTCCGGATTGGTCACCACCATGTCGGCGGGGAGACGGTGCGCGAAGGTGCCGACCTCGCGCGCCGTGCCGCAGGCCGATGGTTGGCCCGTCAGCGAGAACGGCGAGTTGCCCGGCTCGGAGATTTTTCCGGTCAGCAGATGGATGTTGTAGACGAGCTGATTGGCCCAGACGCCGCGGACGTGCTGGTTGAAACCCATGGTCCAGAGCGACATCACCTTGCGCTTCGGATCGGCATAGAGCTCGGCGAGCTCCAGCAGAAAGCCGGGCTCGACACCGGTCAGCTTCGACACCTTCTCGAGCGAATAGTCCTTCACGAATTCGGCGTAGCCCGCGAAATCGATTGGCGTCGTCGCTGCGGCCGTGGCTGCGCCCTTGGCTTTCTTCTCCAGTGGATGTTCGGGACGCAACCCGTAGCCGATATCCGTCGTGCCCTTCACGAACGTCGTATGGTTGTTGACGAATTCGGTGTTCACGCGACCAGTCGAGATAATGTGGTTGGCGATGAAGTTGAGAATGGCAAGATCAGTGCCCGGCTTGAACACGATCGGGATGTCGGCAAGGTCAGAGCTGCGATGCGTGAAGGTCGAGAGCACCGCGACTTTCACATGCGGATGACCAAGGCGGCGATCGGTGAGGCGCGTCCACAGGATCGGATGCATCTCGGCCATGTTCGAGCCCCACAGCACGAAGGCATCGGCGGCCTCGAAGTCATCATAGCATCCCATCGGCTCGTCCATGCCGAAGGTGCGCATGAAAGCCACGGCCGCAGACGCCATGCAATGCCGTGCATTGGGATCGAGATTGTTGGAGCGGAAACCCGCGCGCATCAGCTTGGTCGCGGCATAACCTTCGAGGATTGTCCACTGGCCAGATCCGAACATACCGATCGCAGTCGGTCCTTTTTCTTTCAGCGTCGCTTTGGCGCGCTGCGCCATGGTGTCGAATGCTTCGTCCCAGCTCACCGGCGTGAGTTCGCCATTCTTGTCGAACACGCCGTTCTTCTTGCGGAGGAGGGGCGTGGTCAGGCGGTCGGCGCCGTACATGATCTTGGAGAGGAAGTAGCCCTTGATGCAGTTCAGGCCGCGGTTTACTTCCGCCAGCGTGTCGCCATGGGTGGCGACGACCTTGTTGTCCTTGACGCCGACCATGACGCCACAACCGGTGCCGCAGAACCGGCACGGCGCCTTCGACCATTTGATGGACAGCGACCCGACGCCGCCGGCAATCGACTGAGCCGCCGCCGGAACGTTGATGCCAGCCGCCGCTGCAGCGATGGCTGCTGCCTGAGCCTTGAGTAGATCACGCCGCGAAAGGGGCATTTCGTCGTTCTCCTAGTCGAGACGCTGTTCGAAGACCATGTTGGCCGAGAGCACGCCCGGCCATGATGAGATGTCTGCGAGCATCGCACCTAGTGCGCCGCTGCCTGGCCCTTCGAGGACCGCCACGAGTTTGGAGGCCGTGCGGTGATGTATCTCGACACCGGGAAGGCTCGACAACCGCGCAGATACCGCGTCGATATGGGCCGGAAGCACCGACACGACGGCGCTGGAGATGTGCTCATTGTCGTGCGCGGACGCGCCGGCGGTCGCGCCGGTCAACAGAGCGCGTCTGGTGAGTTTGTCTGTCATGTGAAAGTCCTAGTGAAGCAGAGGCGGGCCGGGCGGCCCGAAAATCATCTGGGTCATCCAGACCAGAAAGCCGTAACCGCCGACCACGCCCACCGCGACGACGGGCCAGATGAGAACGACGATCGTGAGAAAGACGAGCAACTCCGACATGCGGCTGTTGCGTCTTTGAGCCTCTGCGGGCTGAGCAATATTCTGGTCCGTCACCATACGCTCCCCCTTCGGTTTGCGGCCATATGCCTGGAGAAGAGGCGAGATTCGCCTAGAGCGAGGGCAATATGCCTGCTGCAGCGCCCACCTTCTTTGCGCTGGATCAAACAACAAACTCTGCGGAGGATTTATTTGATATCGTTGTTCTGATCGCGATGTCGTCGTGCGGAGCCGCTCGTATCAGAATCTTTGATGACAGTTTTATTTGATTGCGACAGCTGCTCGGCGAAATCGCTCGTTCCGGAAGGCGAGCAATGGATCGTGAGATGTGCAATTCGTTTGGTCAAACGCCGCTTTTTGCGGGCCTGGACGAGGGCGCACGCGGCATCGTCATCGAAGCTGGCAGAAAGCACGTTCTGGATTGCGGCTGTTCGCTCTGGCAACAGGGCGACGTACCGGCGATAATCGCTGTGGTCATCGATGGTCAGCTCAAGAAGACAATGATCGATGCGCATGGCGCGCAGAAAACGCTGCAATTCATGCGACGCGGCGATCTCGCCGGAGCCGCATCGATGTTCGGCAATTTTTCTCGCCCGACAACCCTGCGCGCGACAGTCGCGACCGAACTGCTGTGCTGGTCCGCCGATCGCTTCAGCGGACTGATGCATGTTGTCCCGCAGCTCGCGATCAATGTCCTCGGTATCGTCGGACGGCAAACCGATCATCTGCTGCGCCGTCTTCACGAGGCAACGAGTGAGAATGCCGATCGACGTATCGCACGGATCGTTCTGCGCCTGGTGCGGGAAGGAGATCCGGATGGTGAGTGCGTTCCGATCGAACTGAGGATCTCGCGCCAGGAACTGGCCGAACTCAGCGACACCACGCTGTTCACGGTCAGCCGCACCGTTTCGGCCTGGAACCGGATGCTGATCCTGAAAGCCGGTCGCGGCCGCTTGACGGTCATCGATCCCGCCAGACTCGCGGGCCTGGCGGGCGACGTGCGGGCGCACTGAGGCAATTACGCCGGGTCGAGATATGGCTCGAACGCCTCGACCGACACTTTCAGCGTCGGATCGCCATCGGGTCCCCACAGTTCGGCGCCGTCGAACACGACAGTGTAAAGCCACTGCGGATTTTCGCCCAGCTCATGCGCCGCCGTGTCGGGATAGACATGCGCGCCGTGTATCCGCTCGATCACGCCGACATGACCGCGGACATAGCGCGGCAGCCGCGTATGCGTTGTCGGATGGATGTTCTTCATCCGCACGCGATCGCCGATCGCGAATGCGGCAGGCGCCGAAGCAGGGCGCGTGAATGAACCGCGGGTCAGCACGCGCTCGACACTATCAACGGTGAAGTTGCCGCGCTTCAGCGGCTTCGGCGGCACGGATGCGTGGCCGGCCTTGACCTCGTCTGCGGCGATGAAGCCACGCTCGACCAGCATATCCTCAAGGCCGAGAAACCATTTCTTGTAGTAGCTGCTGGAGAGATAGACCTCCGGCGGCAGCGTCTCGCGATAGAAGCGCGAGGCGTCGATGTTGAAGGCGCCCGTCGCGCCCATGGCACGCACCATGGCCAGCACGCGGGATTCCCACTCCGCATGAAACATCGGCTCGTTCGGTTCCGGCTCGACCTTGCCGAAACCGTCCATGCCGCCCATGTCGTGGACGCCGTTCATGACGGCGCCCCCGGCGTTTGGACGAGACCAGTGCCAATCATCGAGTCGCGCGTGACGATTTCGGCCAATTGCGCCTCGCTCCAGCCCTCGGTGCCGGCAGGTCGCATCGGCAACACCAGGAAACGCGTTTCAGCTGTCGAGTCCCAGACGCGGATTTCGGTGTCATTCGGGATCGTGAAGCCGAAGTCTGCCAGCACGCCGCGCGGATCCTTGACGGCGCGGGAGCGATAGGGCGCCGCCTTGTACCAGACCGGGGGCAGGCCGAGCATTTCCCAGGGGTAACAGGAGCACAGCGTGCACACGACCATGTTGTGGCGCTCGGGCGTGTTCTCGACCACGACGAGATGATCGCCGGTGCGGCTGACATGGCCGAGGGTGCCGACCGCCGCAGACCCATCCGCCAGCAGCGCCGCCTTGAAGGCCGGATCGGTCCAGGCTTTCGCAACCACCAGGGCGCCGTTGTGCGGGCCGATCTTGGTCTCATAGGCCTGGATCATCGCGTCCAGCGCCGCTGGATCGATATAGCCTTTTTCGGTCAGGATGGTCTCAAGTGCACGGACGCGCAGCTCGGTCTCCGACAATTCGGAATGATCGTGATCGTGGTCATGATGGTGTTCGCTCATACCCTCAGGATAAGCGAGACGCGATTGTTCTGTCGAGGATTTCGGGACTCAGCTAGGTCTACAGCATGGCTGCTCCTCGTTATCGCGCGCTGACGCTGTTCGGCTTCGTTCTGGTCGCGCTGCTGATGGCTTCGGGCCATGCGGAGGCGGCCAATGGCGCCTATGCGGTCGATGCGGCGGATATTTCGGACCTCGGCTCCTGCAAGGTCGAGAGCTGGTATTCGATGGCCACCAATAGCGACTTTGCGGCGGTGGCCAATCCGTCCTGCGTGGTGGAGATCACGCGTCCGGTTGAACTCAGCGTGCTAACCAATCACAGCCGCTCCGATGGCGAGTTCAGCACCACACTGGCGCCGAAAGCGAAGATCAATCTCGAGCCGACCGGCATCGGAAAATTCGGCGTATCGGCGCTGGCCAGCGGCACATTCGACGCCATGACCGGCCAGAACACCGCCGTCTTCGCCGAGATTCCGGCGACCTATCGCTTCAACGAAACCATGCGCATCAATCTCAATGCCGGCTGGCTGTGGGATCGCACCGTCGATCGCCACTACTTCACCTATGGCGTCGGCTTCGACTGGAAATTCACCGACGTGCTGCAATACACAGTGGAACTGTACGGGCAGGCGGGCCGCGCCGAATTCGCCAGCGTGATCCAGCCGCGCGTCCAGACCGGCGTGCGCTATCGGCCCAACGACATTTTCTCGGTCGACGTGATCTATGGCCGCAACATCACCGGGGAGAATTCCAACTGGATCACTTTGGGCACCACGATCCGGTTTCCGCCGCCCGGAAGCGTGAGCAAACCCGACGCGCATTTGTGATTCACCTGGGGCCGGCAATCGCTGTAAAACCGCGATATCGGCAAATTGCGTGATTTTCCGACAAGCATCTGAAATATCTCGATGTTAACGTCCGGCCGTGTTCAAGCCGGCTTGCGGAAATCCAGTGTCAATCTTGCGACGATCTTGCGACTTCCTATCCGTCCTCACCATCGCCGCAGCGCTGGTCACGCCCGCATTGGCAGGCACCAGCCTGCTGACCGACAAGCCTGATCTCAGCAGCTTTTCCCAGGACGACCTGAACCGCGTCACCGAAATGCTCGACCGCGAAGTCGGCCAGGGCCATCTCGCCGGCGCGATCATGCTGATCCAGCACCGCGGCAAACCGGTCTATTACGAGGCCTTCGGCGTTCGCGATCCCGCGACCATGGCGCCGATGACGACGGATACGATCTTCCGGCTCTATTCGATGTCGAAGCCTGTGACATCGGTCGCGGCGATGATTTTGGTGGAGCAGGGTAAGCTCAGGCTCGACGATCCCATCGCCAAATTCATTCCGTCTTTCGCCCATCCGCAGGTCGCGACCGAACGCACGAATGCCGGCGGGAAATCCTATCTGGACTTTGCGCCGGCCGAGAAACCGATCACCGTGCTCGACCTGATGCGGCAGTCGTCCGGCATCAGTTCGGCTTTCACCAATCTCGGTCTGATTACGCAGCTTTATCTCGATGCCGGCCTGTTCGACGGCGATTTCGACAATGCCGATTTCGCAGCAAGACTTGCGAAACTGCCGCTGGCCTATCAGCCAGCCACAGTCTGGGACTACGGCCATTCGACCGATCTTCTCGGCCGCGTCATCGAGATCGCCTCGGGCCAGTCGCTGTACGATTTCCAGAGGCGATATCTGTTCGATCCGCTGGGCATGACCGACACCGGCTACTACGTGCTCGATCCCGCCAAGGCGCCGCGCATTGCGCAGCCAATGCCAACTGACCGCATCATCGGCAACGAGACCATCAGCGATCCCACGGTGAAGCGAAGATGGGAGTCAGGAGGAGGCGGCCTCGTCTCCACCACGGGCGAATACGCGCGCTTCCTGCAGATGCTGATCAATGGCGGCACGCTTGACGGCGTCCAAATCCTGAAGCCCGAGTCGGTCCAACTGATGCGCCAGAACCAGGTCGCGCCGGCCAGCGATGTGAAGCCCTGGGCCTATTACTATCCCGGCGCTGGTTTCGGTTACGGCCTCGGCTTCGGCGTCCGCACCGGACCCGGCGAAGACGGCGTACCGGGTTTCGTCGGCGAGATGGCCTGGGGCGGCGCCGCCGGGACTTACTTCTGGACCTATCCGGATCAGGACATGGTGATGATCCTGATGGTGCAGACGCCGACCCAGCGCGGCCGCATCCAGCCGATCCTGAAGACGCTGGTCTACGACGCGATCAGGAAATAGCGGGAGCGTGGCCTGGGTGCGGCTTTAAGAGAACTGAAACTGGGACCACACGCTAATATCTCGGATTCGCATAAGGTATATTATGGAATATATTATCTCACAGCGATCCCAGAGACTTAGCTCAAATTGTTGCGATATCCGGTTGATCGGGCTGTCATTCGAGCCGGTTTGTACTCCCGCATCATTGCATCTTCAGTTGCCGAAGTATCTGACGTGATCGAGGTCCGGGATCAATCCTGACTGGGTCGGTCGCCACCCCAACTGCTGTTGTGTCCAGTCGCTGGATGCCGGCGCATCCATCGAGGCGAAGCCTGCGAACCAGCCGAAGTGATCGGCGGCTTCAGCCGGCGACTTGGATACGACTGGCAGGTTCAGGTGCCGACCGATGACCTCGGCAATCTCACGGAATGCGACGCCTTGTTCGGCGCTGGCGTGATAGCGAATGTCGGCGGAACCGTGCTCGAGGATGAGCCTGTAGAGCCGGGCGACGTCCAGCCGATGTGCGGCGGGCCAGCGGTTGAGACCGTCGCCGAAGTAGGCCGAGGCGCCCTTCTCCCGCGCGATATTGATCAGCATCGGCACGAAGCCATGGTCGCCATCGCCATGGACCGATGGCGGCAGCCGGACCGACGAACTACGCACGCCGCGTGCCGCCAGACGTTCGGCGACCTGCTCCGATACGCGCGGGCTTGGCGACGCGCTTGACGGGCCCATGTCTTCGGTCGCCAGACGTCCGGGCGCGATGAAGGCCATACCGGAGGTCACGATCAAGGGCCGCTCGGAGCCTACCAGCACGTCGCCAAGCGTCTCGATGGCACGCGCGTCGATCGCGCAGTTTTCCTTGAATTTCGAGAAGTCGTGGATGAAGGCCGTATGGATCACGCCGTCTGAATTGGCAGCCCCGGACCGCAGGCTGTCCAGATCTTCCAGATCGCCGCGATGGATCTGCGCACCAGCGTCGGCCAGCGCCTTGGCAGATGCTTCCGAGCGCGCGAGACCGAGCACCTGATGACCGGCGCCGATCAATTCCTGAACCACCGCAGATCCGACAAAGCCCGAAGCACCGGTAACGAAGACACGCATGTGATATTCCTCTCGTGAATGCGTGGATGTATCGGTCCTGCGGTACAGTGCGTGAAGCCGTGACGTTATACGGGTATGGCGACTAACAGGCTGAGCATGACGGTCACCGAAACAACTTCCGGCGCTGGCTCCAATCCGCTGGGCGCTTATCTCAGGGATCGCCGCGCCAGGCTGGATCCCGTGGCATTCGGCTTCTCGTCGGAGCGCCGCCGCACGCCGGGCCTGCGGCGCGAGGAAGTCGCGCAGCGCGCCAATGTCAGCGCCACCTGGTACACTTGGTTGGAACAAGGCCGCGGCGGCGCGCCATCGGCCGATGTGCTGAACCGCATCTCACGCGCGCTGGAACTGTCGGCAGTCGAGCGCGAGCATCTGTTTTTGCTGGCGCAGCACCGGCTGCCGGAGGTTCGCTTCGAACCTTCGGATATCGTATCGCCAACACTGCAACGGGTGCTGGATGCGATGGAGTTCAGCGCTGCCGTCGTGAGAAATGCGACCTGGGATATAGTCGCCTGGAATCGTGCGGCACTGGCCGTGCTTGGCGACTATCCGAACATCGCGCCCGAAGACCGCAACGTCCTGCGAATCCTGTTCTGCCGGCCAAATGTCCGCGCCAAGATGCCGGACTGGGAGAATGATGCACGTTTCGCCGTGGCGGCATTTCGTGCGGATATCACACGCAGCGGCGCATCAGAACGCGCCCAGACATTGATCGATGAATTGTGCCGGATCAGCCCTGACTTCGCAGCCATGTGGCATGACAACGACGTCAGCAGCTACGGTGAAGGCAAGAAGCATGTGAACCATCCCGAGGTCGGGCCATTCACGATGAGCTATTCGACATTTTCGGTCGATGGTCAGCCGAATTTGGGCATGGTGGTCTATACGCCGGAGACGGCTGCAGATGCCGAGCGGATGAAGGCGCTGATAGCGGCGAAGGGCCCATAACTCGTCGTTCCGGGGCGCATGCGGCGACAGCCGCGGGCGAACCCGGAACCTCGAAGTGTGACTCACAATGAGATTCCGGGTTCGCGTGCGCGAAAGGGCGCCCACACCCCGGAATGACGAGTTTCTTGCTACGGATATTTCGGCAGCAGTCCATGCGCGGCGAAGCCGCCATCGACATTGAGAATGTGGCCGGTGACGAAGCTCGACTTGCTGTCATCCAGCAGGAACATCGCGGCACCAGCGACCTCCTCCGGTTCGGCATAACGCCGCTGCGGCACCACCTGCATCCAGCCTTCCCGCGTCGCCACCGTATGCATCTCCTGCACCATGGGCGTCTCGAACGGGCCCGGCGCAATGGCGTTGACGCGGATCTTCAATGGCGCCAGTTCGCAGGCCATCACCTGGGTCAGCGTGACGACGCCGCCTTTGGATGCGCCATAGGCCGAGCGCTCGATATTGCCGCGCAGCCCCGACACCGACGCCACATTCACGATGGCGCCGCCGCCATGCGCCTTCATCAGCCGCGCAGCTTCCTTGGCAACGGCAAAGGTGCCGACCAGATTGATGTCGAGGATCTCGCGAAACAGTTTCACCGAGGTCTCGAAGAACGGCACCTGACGGCCGATACCCGCAGAATTCACCAGACCGCGCACCGGGCCGAAACCGGCTTCGCAGTCCTTCAGGCCGGCAATCACGGCGTCTTCATTGGCCACATCCATGACAACGGTTTTGGTCACACCGGCTTTGATGGCGTCGACCTGGGCCTTGGCGGCATCCAGAGCAGGCTGGGTGAGATCGGCAAGCAGCACTTTCCAGCCCTCACCCACGGCCGCCTTGGCGATTGCCAAACCGATTCCCGATGCGCCGCCGGTGATGATCGCTACGCCGTGATCCCTATTCATATGCTGTCCTTGCGTTTCCTCCACCGGTCCTGGCTGCCGGCGGCTTCAGTCGCGCGATGCTTCCCACAAATTCGCGCGGCGCAAAAGCCGTGCGCGGGCGCCCTCTATTGGGCCTTGGCCTTTGGTCGCACGGCGAAAAGGCTTGACCGGGCAGCCCGGGCATGATGACCAGACGGCAAGGGCCCTTGGGCTCACAAAGGCAAACAAAGAAGTGGTTGGGAGAAACAAAATGACGATTTCACGCCGGACATTGTTGAAGGCATCGGCCGCCGCGACCGCATTTGGCGGCGTCAGCATGCCGTTCATCGCGCGCGCGCAGCAGGCGGAATACGTCTACAAATACGCGAATAACCTGCCCGATACGCATCCGATGAACATCCGCGCCCGCGAGATGTCGGCGGCGATCAAGACCGAGACCAACGGCAAGGTCGACCTGCAGGTATTCCCCAACAACCAGCTCGGCTCCGACACCGACATGTTGAGCCAGATCCGCTCCGGCGGCGTCGAGTTCTTCACGCTGTCCGGCCTGATCCTGGCCACTTTGGTGCCGGCCGCCTCGATCAACGGCATCGGCTTCGCTTTCCCGAATTACGACACGGTCTGGAAGGCCATGGACGGCGATCTCGGCGCCTATATCCGCAAGGAGATCACCAAGGCCAATCTCGTGGTCATGGACAAGATCTGGGACAACGGTTTTCGCGAAATCACCTCGTCCACGAAGCCGATCAAGAGCCCCGACGATCTGAAGGGTTTCAAGATCCGCGTGCCGGTGTCGCCGCTGTGGACCTCGATGTTCAAGGCGTTCGACAGTGCGCCCGCCTCGATCAATATCAGCGAAGTCTATTCGGCGATGCAGACCAAGGTCGTCGAAGGCCAGGAAAACCCGCTGGCGATCATCTCGACGGCGAAGTTCTACGAAGTGCAGAAGTTCTGCTCGCTGACCAACCACATGTGGGACGGCTACTGGTTCCTGGCCAACCGCCGCGCCTGGGAGAAGCTGCCGGCCGATCTGCGCGACATCGTCGCCAAGAACATCAATGCCGCCGGCATGAAGGAGCGCGAGGACGTCGCCAAACTCAACGCCAATCTGCGCGGCGAACTGGAATCAAAGGGCCTCGCCTTCAATGAGCTCGAGCCCGGCCCGTTCCGCGACAAGTTGAAGTCGGCCGGCTTCTACAAGGAATGGCAGGGCAAATATGGCGACGAAGCCTGGGCCATCCTTGAGAAGGCCGTCGGCAAGCTCGGCTGATCGGAACCATTATGGCCGTGCATGACATCTCCGCCCTTGAAAGCGGGGCGTCCAGCGTGGAGAGGGCGCCCCTCTCCCGCCGCGACGCCATCCTGACCTCCATCGACCGCGCGCTCGGCCATCTGGTCGAGATTCCCGCGGCGCTGCTGGTGGTGGCGGAGGTGATCATCCTGTTCATTGGCGTGGTCGCCCGTTACGGTTTCCACCGTCCGCTGATCTGGTCGGACGAACTGTCCTCGATCCTGTTCCTGTGGCTCGCCATGCTCGGTTCCGCCGTTGCGTTCCGGCGCGGCGAGCATATGCGGATGACCGCGCTTGTGGCGTCGGTCGGTCCCCGAATGTGGGCGTTTCTCGACGTCGTCGGGACCTGCGCCGCACTCGCCTTCCTCTTGATGATCGTCGCGCCGTCCTTCGAATACGCCTATGAGGAAAGCTACATCACCACGCCGGCGCTGCAGATCGCCAACAGCTTTCGCGCGGCGGCGCTGCCAGTCGGCATCTCGCTGATGATCGTCTTCGCGCTGCTGCGGCTGGTGCGCTACGGCCAGGTTCGCACCGTGCTGACGGCGCTCGGCACCGTCGTGGCGATCATCGGCCTGTTCTGGCTTGCCGAGCCCCTGCTGCGGACCCTCGGCAATCTCAACCTGATCATCTTCTTCGTCGGCGTCGTGGCGCTGTGCGTGTTCGCCGGCGTGCCCATTGCCTTCGGTTTTGGCCTCGCGATCTTCGGCTATATGGCACTGACCACGCGCACGCCGATGATGGTGCTGGTCGGCCGCATGGACGAGGGCATGAGCCATCTCATCCTGCTGTCGGTGCCGCTGTTCGTGTTCCTGGGCTTGCTGATCGAGATGACCGGCATGGCCCGCGCCATGGTGGCGTTCCTCGCCAGCCTGCTCGGCCATGTCCGCGGCGGCCTGCATTATGTCCTGATCGGCGCCATGTATCTCGTTTCCGGCATTTCCGGCTCCAAGGCCGCCGACATGGCGGCGGTAGCGCCGGTGCTGTTCCCTGAAATGAAGGCGCGCGGCGCCAAGCCGGGCGATCTCGTCGCCCTGCTCTCGGCGACCGGCGCGCAGACCGAAACCATTCCGCCAAGCCTCGTGCTGATCACCATCGGCTCGGTCACCGGCGTCTCGATCTCGGCGCTGTTCACCGGCGGCTTACTGCCGGGCGTCGTGCTGGCGATCACACTCGGCGCATTGGTGTGGTGGCGCTATCGCGGCGAGGACCTCAGCCACGTCAAACGCGCGTCCGGGCGCGACATCTTCAAGGCCTTCATTATCTCGGTGCCGGCCATCGCACTGCCCTTCGTGATCCGCACTGCCGTGGTCGAGGGTGTGGCGACCGCAACGGAAGTCTCCACCATCGGCATCGTCTATGCCGTGCTGGCGGGCCTTCTGATCTATCGCCAGTTCGACTGGAACCGGCTGAAGCCGATGCTGGTCGATACGGCCTGCCTCTCCGGTGCGATCCTGCTGATCATCGGAACCGCGACCGGCATGGCCTGGGGCCTGACCCAGTCCGGCTTCTCGCGCTCGCTGGCTGCCGCCATGACGGGCCTGCCCGGCGGCGGCGCCACCTTCATCGCGGTCTCCATCGTGGCCTTCGTGATCCTCGGCAGCGTGCTGGAGGGCATCCCCGCCATCGTGCTGTTCGGGCCGCTGCTATTCCCGATCGCGCGGCTGGTCGGCGTCCACGAGGTCCACTATGCGATGGTCGTGATCCTCGCCATGGGCATCGGATTGTTCGCGCCGCCCTTCGGCGTGGGCTACTATGCCGCCTGCGCTATCGGCCGTGTCGATCCCGCGGAAGGCATCCGGCCGATCCTTGGCTATCTTCTGGCGCTGCTGATTGGCCTGATCATCGTCGCGATCTTCCCGTGGATATCGATCGGATTCCTTTAAGATGCTTTATTTCAGTAGGTTATGATCATTACCTCGTGTAATTTTAGAAGATCATTTCTACGATAATCTGATAGATGAGATATCCGATATAACTCACTGAACTAAATATAGGAGTCTCAAAAATGATCCCAGATCAGGGCGCCTATAGCATCGGCCTCGACCAGACTCCGGCCAACTTCGTGCCGCTGTCGCCGCTGAGCTTTCTCAAACGCAGCGCGGCGGTTTATCCAGACCTCACCAGCACCGTCTATGAGGGACGTCGTTTCACCTGGGCGCAGACCTATGAACGGTGCCGGCGCTTCGCCTCGTTCCTGACGGGGCGCGGCATCGGACGGGGCGACACCGTCGCGGCGATGCTACCGAACCTGCCGGCAATGAACGAAGCACACTTCGCGGTGCCGATGGCCGGTGCCGTCCTCAACGCCCTGAATATCCGGCTCGACGCCGCGGCCATCGCGTTCCAGCTCGACCACGGCGGCGCCAGGCTGCTGCTGGTCGATCCGGAATTCTCCGGCGTGATCACCGAGGCCCTCGGCCTCATGACCGGGCCGAAGCCGACCGTGATCGATGTCGACGACGTCTCCTTCGCCGGCGGCCAGCGGATCGGCGAACTCGAATATGAAGCCGCCCTCGCCGAAGGCAGTCCCGATTTCTCCAGCGCCTTCCCGCTCGACGAATGGGACGCCATCGCGCTCGGCTACACCTCGGGGACCACGGGTAATCCGAAAGGCGTCGTGACCCATCACCGCGGCGCCTACCTCAACGCAGTCTCCAACATTCTCGCGGCCGGTCTCGGCCAGCATCCGGTCTATCTGTGGACCCTGCCGATGTTCCACTGCAACGGCTGGTGCTTCCCCTGGACCGTGGCGGCGAGCGCCGGCGTCAATGTCTGCCTGCGCAAGGTCGATCCCACCAAGATCTTCGCGCTGATGCGCGAGCACGGCGTCACTCATATGTCCGGCGCGCCGATCGTCTACAACACGCTGATCAATGCGCCCGATGCACCGGTCTATTCGGGCGGGCCTCTCGTGCAGGGCTCGATCGCAGGTGCACCGCCGCCGATGGCGGTCCTGTCGGGTGCCGAGAAAATCGGCATCAAGCTCACCCATGTCTACGGCCTGACCGAAGTCTATGGCCCCGCCTCGGTCTGCGCAGAACAGCCCGGTTGGGATGCCCTGCCCGCCGACGAGCGCGCCAACCTGAAGCGCCGCCAGGGCGTGCCCTATCACCTGCAGGAAGCCGTGACGGTGATCGATCCCGAAACGATGCTGGAAGTGCCGCGCGACGGCGAGACCATTGGCGAGGTCATGTTCCGGGGCAATATCGTGATGAAGGGCTATCTGAAGAACGAGAAGGCCACCAAGGAGGCCTTCGAAGGCGGCTGGTTCCACACCGGCGATCTCGGCGTGCTCGACGCTGCCGGCTACGTGACCATCAAGGACCGCTCCAAGGACATCATCATCTCCGGCGGCGAGAACATCTCCTCGGTGGAGGTCGAGGACGTGCTCTACAAACACCCGGCCGTCCTGTTCGCCGCCGTGGTTGCCAAGCCCGATGCCAAATGGGGCGAAGTGCCATGCGCCTTCGTCGAGCTGAAGGCAAATGCCGAGGCGACCGAAACCGACATCATCGCGTTCTGCCGCGGGCAGATGCCCGGCTTCAAGACGCCGAAGGCAGTGGTGTTCGGCGTGATCCCGAAAACGTCGACAGGCAAGATCCAGAAGTTCCTGCTGCGGGATCAGGTGAAGTCGACGGGGTCGTTCAGTAGCTGATTGCAGCAAACTCGTCATTCCGGGGCGGGGTCTCGGCGAAGCCGAGAGCACGAGCCCGGAATCCCGTTATGTTCAAAACACTTCTGGATTCCGGGTTCGCCCGCGCAAGATGCGCGAGCGCCCCGGAATGACGAGATTGGTGTAAGGGTCTCGTCGTCCCCTTGCCGACGCAGAGGTCCCACATATGACGCAGAACTTCGCCGCAATCATTCTCGGCGGGACCGGCCAAGTCGGCAGTGCAGCCGTCGCGGAGCTGCTGGCAATTCCCCAATGCCGGGAAGTGGTGATGATCACCAGGAAGCCCATTGCCGCGCGATCACGCGTGCGCAACGTCGTGCTCGATACCGGCGCTCCAGACTTTGCCAAGCACACGGCCGTGCTTGCTCGCGACGTCCTGAGCCAAGGGCCCGTCAGCGCTGTGAGCTGTGTGGGTGTCGGTTCCGGCTCGATGCGGTGGAGCGAAGAGGAACTGAAGCGCCTTGAACTCGGCGTTGTCGGCGCCTTCGCGCGTGGCTGCCGTGACGCCGGCATCGCCCAGTTCTGCCTGCTGTCTGCAGTAGGAAGCACAGCCCAAAGCCGGTTTCGCTATGTCCGCGTCATGGGTATGAAGGAAGACAATGTGCGCAACGTCGGTTTTACTCGCCTCGCGATCTTCCAGCCCGGCATTATTGTCGGCAACGCGCATACCCCGGCCTGGGTCGGTTGGCTGGGACGTCTCGTGCCTGGTCGGTTTGGCAATGTCGATCAGCGCGAGATCGGTCGCTCAATTGCTGTTGAGATAGCTTTGCATAGTCGAGAGGCCGGCGAAGTGACCTTTGAAAATGCAGCAATGAGAAAACTCGCTGCTCAAGTTACTCCACCGTCAGTCTGATCCCGTCATAGGCGGGGACCACACCCTCCGGCAGAATCGCCTTTACCGCCTCGTAATCCACATCCGCCGTCATATTGGTGATTACCGTCCGCTTCGGCTTGAAGCGGTCGCGCCAGCGCAGCGCATCACTGATGCTGAAATGGCTGGGATGCTGCGTATAGCGCAGCCCATCGACGATCCAGAGATCGAGCCCTGCGAGCGCCGGCCAGCTCTCTTCCGGGATGTCGTTGAGATCAGGCGTATAGGCGGTGTTGCCGATCCGGTAGCCCAGCGCCGGGATGTTGCCATGTTGGACCAGGAACGGCGTCAGCGTCAGATCACCGCCCTTCCCCGTGATGGTTCGGCTCTCGCCGGCCTCGATGCTGAGGCGATCGAGGATCGGCGGATAGTCGCTGCCGGCGGGCGACTGAAAGCAATAGCCGAAGCGCAGCATGATATCCGTCGCCGTCGAGGCGTTCATATGGACCGGGATACGCTTGCGGCGTTTCAGCACCACTGAGCGGAGGTCGTCCATGCCGTGGGTCTGGTCCGCATGCTCATGCGTCAGGAAGACCGCATCGATGTCATCGACATTAGCGTCGATCAATTGCTCGCGCAGGTCCGGCGAGGTGTCGATCACCACACGCGTGACGCCCTCGGGCCCGATCCGCTCCGCCATCATCGAACACCGACGGCGACGATTCCTGGGATTGGCGGGATCGCAGGCGCCCCAGCCAAGCGCCGGGCGCGGCACACCCGCCGAGGATCCGCAGCCGAGAATGGTGAGCACCAGCGTCATGCCGGCACGCCAGTGCCAGGCCCGCTCCCGGCGGACGCCTTGCTGAACAGGCGAAAGAAGTTCTCTGTGGTCTGCCGCGACAGTTCTTCGAGCGACACGCCTCGCGTTTCCGCGAGCACCTTCGCCGTCTCGACCACATAGGATGGCTCGTTGCGCTTGCCGCGCCATTTGCCGGGCGCCAGATACGGCGCGTCGGTTTCGACCATGATGCGGTCGGCGGGAAGCTCGGCCGCGAGATCGCGCAGCTCCTGTGACTTCTTGAAGGTGATGATGCCCGTGAAGGAGATCGATAGGCCCATGTCGATGGCCTTCATCGCCAGCTCCCGTCCGCCGGTGTAGCAATGCAGCACGGCCTTGAACGCGCCCTTCGCCATCTCGTCTGCGAGAATGGTACCGCACTGCTCGTCCGCTTCGCGCGTGTGGATCACCAGAGGCAATCCGGTCGCGCGGGCTGCAGCGATATGGGCGCGAAAACCGCGCTCCTGAGCGCCGGACGATTCATGCTCGTAGAAATTATCGAGCCCGGCTTCGCCGAGAGCAATGACCTTCGGATGTTTCGTCAGTTCGATCAGTTCTTCCGCGGTGATGCCGTCTTCCTCGTCCGCATTGTGCGGATGGGTGCCGACCGAGCAATAGACATTCGGAAAGCGCTCCGCGATCGCGAGCAGCGCCGGCAGGCGGCGCACCCGCGTCGAGATGGTCACGAGCTTGCCGACGCCTGCGGCTTCCGCACGCGCGACGATACCGTCGAGATCTTCGGCGAAATCGGGAAAATCGAGATGACAGTGACTATCGACAAGCATCACGTCAACTCAGCTCGCCGCCGGCGGCTCGACATAGCGCGGGAACACGCCGGTCGGCGTCGGCAGTTGCGTGCCAGCCTTGATGCGGGTCGCAATCGCCGTGAAGTCGCGCTCGCTTTCGGGGATGCCGAGCACGTCGAGCAGCTTGGCGCAGGACGCGGGCATCACCGGCTGCGCCAGGATGGCGACCTGCCGCACGACTTCGGCGGTCACGTAGAGCACGGTCGCCTGTTTCTTAGGATCAGTCTTGGCGAGCGCCCACGGCGCCTCGCCCGCGAAATAGCGGTTGGCTTCGGCAACCACGGCCCAGACCGCATTCAGCGCCTGATGGATCTGCTGCGTCGCCATGGCGGTGCGCGCGAGCTCCAGCATGCCGTCCGCCTGCGTCAGGATCGCCTTGTCGTTCTCGCTGTAATCACCGGGCTCCGGCAACACGCCGCCATATTGCTTGGCGATCATCGACAGCGAACGTTGCGCGAGATTGCCGAGATCGTTGGCGAGGTCCGCATTGGTCCGATTGACGATGGCTTCGTGATTGTAGCTGCCGTCCTGCCCGAACGAGACTTCGCGCATGAAGAAATATCGCATCTGATCGACGCCATATTGCTGGGCCATGCCGATCGGATCGACCACGTTGCCGACCGACTTCGACATCTTCTCACCACGGTTGAGCAGGAAGCCGTGACTGAAGACGCGATGCGGGACGTCGACGCCAGCAGCCATCAGGAATGCAGGCCAGTACACCGCGTGAAAGCGAACGATATCCTTGCCGATCACATGCAGATTGGCAGGCCAATAGCGTTTGAAGTCGTCGCCATCGACATCCGGATAGCCGGCTGCCGTGATGTAGTTGGTCAGCGCATCGATCCAGACATACATCACATGGCCGGGCGCACCCGGCACCTTGATGCCCCAATCAAACGTAGTCCGCGAAATCGACAGATCCTGCAGGCCGCCCTTGACGAAACTCGTCACTTCGTTGAGGCGCTCGCGCGGCAACACGAAGTCCGGAACACGCGCATACAGATCGAGCAGCTTGTCCTGGTAGGCGGACAGACGGAAGAAATAGGTTTCCTCTTCGGTCCACTCGACCGGCGAGCCCAGCGGCTCGCGCCGCACGCCATCGTCGCCGAGCGTCGTTTCCGCTTCGTCGAAATAGGCTTCCTGGCGCACCGAGTACCAGCCGGCATATTTGTCGAGATAGATGGCGCCGGCCTTCTCGAGCGCGACCCACAGCGCCTGAACGGAGCGCTCATGGCGCTTCTCGGTGGTGCGAATGTAGTCGTCATAGGAAATGTTGAGCGCGACATCCATCTCGCGAAAACGCGCCGAATTCCGGTCAGCCAGTTCGAGCGGTGTCAGGCCTTCCTTGACGGCGGTCTGCTGCATCTTGAGACCATGCTCATCTGTCCCGGTCAGGAAACGAACGTCGTAGCCGTCGAGCCTCTGGAAGCGGGCAATCGTGTCGGTCGCCATGACCGTATAGGCATGACCGATATGCGGCACGCCATTGGGATAGAAGATCGGCGTTGTCAGAAAATACGCCGGTCGGGTTGCATCGGTTGCAGATGTCATGGCTGACTTTACGGACCTTGAATAAGACGATCTTGGTGAAGCGCGGATCGGCTGAAACCAGTCTCGCAGCGATCAGCGCGTTGCTTCCGCGAGCAGTCCAAACACCGAGAAAACCAGCGGTTTTCGCTCGAGATTGTAGGATTCGGTCTCGCGCGCGGCTCGGTTGATCTTTTCCCATACCTCCGCCAGCCGCGCAAGGCGGGGCAGATTGGCGTTGGCATTGGCGTCGTCGGCCCGCATGCGCTCGCCGATCCAGCGGTCGACACTGTCGACAAAGGCGCCGAGCGCGACACGGTCGCTGGTCCCCAGCGCATCCCCCAGCGCATGCAACTCGCGCGGATCGACATGGGGCAGCGTGTTCAGGAGCGAGGCGGTGCGCTGGTGCAGTTTCAGCGCGCCGCCGCCCAGCAGATTCAGAGCGCGCGACACACTGCCTTCGGAGGCTTCAGCGACCTCTTTGAGCAAGGGATCGCTGGTTTCGATCTCGGCGGCCTGCGACGTGGCGCGGGTCACGTCGGCAACGGAAAGCGGACGCAGCGCCAGCTTGCGACAGCGCGACTGGATGGTCGGCAACACGCGTGCCTGCGCATGTGTCACCAGCAGGAATAGCGAACGCAACGGCGGCTCTTCAAGCACCTTCAGCAGCGCGTTGGCGGCGTTGGCGTTCAGCTCATCGACGGTGTCGACGATGCAGACGCGCCAGCCGTCGACAGCGGCGGTCGAGCCGAAGAAGGACACGGTCTGCCGGGTCTCATCGACGGTGATGACCGTGCGCATCACGCCCTTGTCGTTGAGCGAACGTTCCAGCGTCAGCAGCCCGCCATGGGATTCGGCGGCGACTTGGCGCACGATCGGATGCATCGGATCGAGACCGAGTGATGTTGCGGATTGCACTTGCGGTGATGCGGGATCGCGATGCGCCAGTACGAAACGCGCCATGCGATAGGCCAAAGTCGCCTTGCCGATGCCCTGCGGGCCGCCGATCAGCCAGGCATGCGGAATGCGGCCGCCGCGATAGGCGTTGAGCAGCGTGGCCTCGGCATCCTGATGACCGAACAGCGCGGTCGTCTCGCGCGGATGCGGAACCGAGATCGTTTGCTCGGACGACTTTGCGCTCATGCCGAAGTGACCTCGTGGTTCGACGGCGTTAGAAGGCGTCGGCGCAACACGCCCCAGATATTGTTCGATACGATCTTTGAATCTGCATTGGCGTCGATCAGTACGCAGCGTTGCGGTTCATCGGCTGCGATCTGCCGGAACGCGTCACGCAGCCCCTGATGAAAGGCGATGCCCTCGGCCTCAAACCTGTCGGGCACATCATTGCCGCGTCGCGCTGCTGCGCGCCGCATGCCGATCGAGACCGGGATATCGAGAATGACGGTAAGATCCGGTTTGAGCCGTCCGATGGTGACGCGCTCCATCGCATTGAGCAGTTCCGGCGAGACATGCCCGAGCCGGCCCTGATACGCCCGCGTCGAATCCGAGAAGCGATCACACAGCACCCAGATGCCCTGCTCCAGCGCCGGCGCAATCACCGCATGGACATGGTCGTCGCGCGCCGCGGCAAACAGCAGCGTCTCGGCTTCGGGGCCGAGCAGTTTGCCCATGCCCGACAGCACCACATGGCGGATGATCTCGGCACCGGGCGAACCGCCGGGTTCGCGGGTGACGATGACGCGCTTGCCTTCGGCCTCCAGCCGGTCGGCCAGAATCTTGATCTGGGTCGATTTGCCGGCGCCCTCGCCGCCCTCGAAACTGACGAAGCGACCGCGCGGCGGCGGTGTCGTGGGCGTGTCCGTCATGTCAGAGCTTCTCGGCGCCGGCGCGGAACAGTCCGATCACCAGCTCACCGGCGCCGTCGACGGCGCGCCGCATGGTCGATCCCGTGCCGACGGCGGCCGCCGTATAGAGCGGCGTCTCGATGGCGATATTGGCGCCGCGCCAGACCTTGATCACGCCGACCGGCTGACCGGGCTCGATGGGTGCACGCACGGGGCCTTTATAGACGACGCGAGCGATCAGCTTGTCGGTGCCGTTCTTCTGCACCATCACCTTCACTGGCTCCTTGGCCGAGAGCGCGACCGAGCGGCTCTCGCCCCCGAACACCTTGGCGAAGCCGACGGTCTGGTCGGCTGCGAACAGCGTGCGGGCCTCGAAATTCTTGAAGCCCCATTCCAGCAGCTTCTTCGCCTCGGTCGCACGATCGTCCGGATCGTCCAGACCGTTGATCACCACGATCAGCCGCATGCCGTCGCGGATGGCCGAGCCGACCATGCCGTAGCCGCCGTCCTTGGTGTAGCCGGTCTTGAAACCGTCAGCCCCGTCCAGCGTCGCCAGCAGCGGATTGCGGTTCTGCTGGCGGATCTTGTTCCAGGTGAATTCGCGCTCGCCGAACAGCTTGTAGAATTCCGGATAGGTGCGAACGATGTGGCGGGCGAGAACACCCAACTCGCGCACCGTCATCTTGTTGCCGGGGTCCGGCAAACCGTTGGAATTGGCGAAGGTGGATTTCGGCATGCCCAGCGCACGCGCGCGTGCCGTCATCTTCTCGGCAAAGGCCGCCTCGCCGCCTGCGATGCCCTCCGCCAGGATCATGCAGGAGTCGTTGCCGCTCTGGATGATGGCGCCGCGCAAGAGATCAGCGACCGGCACACGGCTGTTGATGGCAGCGAACATGGTCGATGCGCCGGCCGGCGCGCCGCCCTTGCGCCAGGAATTCTCGCTGACGCGATATTCATCTGTGAGCTTGATGTCGCCGCGGGTCAGCGCGTCGAACACCAGTTCGACGGTCATCAGCTTCATCATGCTGGAGGGCGCGCGGAGCTCATCCGCATTCTTCTCGAACAGCACGCTGCCGGAGCCGGCCTCGATCAGGATCGCGGTCGGCGCATCGGTGTCGTAACCGCCGTCCTCGACGACCTTCTTGGCGCCCTGCACGCTCTGGTTCGCAGCCTGCGCTGTTGGGCCGAGGACGACGCCAAACGTCACCAGGGCAGCCAGCAGCGTTCGCCAGCTCCGCGCGGCGAATTGCGGTCGTTTCAAGGGGATAGAGCCAGATGCCATGTGCCGTCCTGAGTGCTCAGGTCTTAACAGGATCGCCGATGGCAAACAACGCGGCAAGGTGCAACGCGGATCAGGGCGCTATGCTGCGCCCGTCTGGTGTCGGTCGTGAACGACGAACCGGCTTAGTAGAGACCGCGACCGGACAGGATCGCCTGGGCGCCGCGCGCATCGACCGTGCCGTCATCCGGCTCGGCAGGCGCAGCATAAGCGGCGTTGCTCTCATAGGACACCGCGCGGTGGTTCTCGGTCATGCGCGGCGCCGACGCCGTGCGCATGCGGCTCGATGCCGACATTTCCGACGTCGAACGGATTGAGGCCACATCGGCCGAAGTATTGCCGAGCGAATACGGGCGGCCCTCCGGCAGAGGAACATCGCGCGAGACAACACGACCGCCCTGCATGTCGGGCACGAAGGAGCGCGCCGAGGCGACACGCACCAGCGATGGCGACGGTGCCGGTTCACCGGTGCGCAGCGTGGCAACGAGCTGGCGATCGTCCGACCCTTCCAGCGGCGCGCGGCCGACATATTCGACGCGAACCTTGGCGGTGCCGTTACCCTTGAACTCGAGCAGTTCGGCGGCCTTGTTCGAGACGTCGATCAGGCGGTTGCCGTGATACGGGCCGCGATCGTTGACGCGAACGATCAGCGACTTGCCGTTATAGACGTTGGTGACGCGGGCATAGCTCGGGATCGGCAGCGTCGGATGGGCCGCGGTGAGCGAGGCCATGTCGAACACTTCGCCATTGGCTGTCAGACGGCCATGAAACGCGTCGCCATACCAGGAGGCGATGCCTTCAGCGCGGTAATTGATGTTTTCTTCCGGCACATAGAGCTTGCCGGCGACGGTGTAGGGCTTGCCGACACGGTAGGTGCCGCCGCCCTTGGGAACCGGCTCGCCCATCCCGACGACCCGAGGACTGCTCGAGACGCCATATTTCGGATCGAGGCGGCTGAAGCTGGTGGTGGAGGAGGAACAATTGGCCAGCGCCAGACAGGCGCTGATGGCCGCTGCTGCCTGAACAGCCTGGCCGAGTCGGTTTGACCCACGAATCCCCATACGCCCCAATACCATTCCAGCGGCCGCCTGCCCATCTCCGGCATCCCCACGGCCAAAATCCCGATGCAACCCACTTCCGCATCAAGTGGTGAATATATCGCAGCCGGATCGCGGCGGAAATGGGGAGAGCCCCGGTATGGTAAACAGAGGATGTGGGTTTTCAGCCCGCACGCCGGGTGTCGCTCGCACCGCACACGTCGCGCTAGAAGTTCCTCTTGCGATCGGTGAGATGGCACCGTGATTGTGTTCAACCACTTCAGAACACGCGCATTTTTTCCGGGATCGACGCTTACATATTTACCCCGGATTCAGACGAGCTTCGTAGCGTGCACCACTATGAAAAACCTCATCAAGCGATTTATCGCAGACGAAACCGGCGCCACGGCCATCGAATATGGACTGATTGCTGCCGGCATTGCCCTCGCCATCATTGCCGTCATCAACGGTATGGGCACCAAGCTCAATGGCAAGTTTACATCGATCAACTCGTCACTGAAGTGACGACCTGACGATCCATTATCACTCCCCGCGCCGCTACGGCGCGCGGAGTTCTCCCTCAAGTTACGTCTCGCACGATCAATCGTACCACTCGCGGCGGATATACGGGCCGTACAGCACGTCCTGACGCCAGCGATAGACCTGCACCAGCAGGCCGCCGACACCGGCAACGACACTCAGCAACAACAAGGTCTCGATCACCACAAAGCCCCCGGCATTCTCGTTGGGCCCAGCAATACATGATGATTTTTAAGATCCCCGCTGCGGTTTGTTTTGAATTTGCGGCCCGCCGCTAACGGAGATTAATTTCCGCAACTCGCTCCCCGTCCGTTTCAACTATTTGTTAGTTGAACGATCGCGCATGATTTGGATTTGATAGCGGAACGCGCTGACGCGATTCCTGGCGGGACTCTTGCGGCGGGATGTTGGGGATGGAGATGGACGTTTCAAGGACGGATTGCGGCGGAATAACCGGTGCGGGAGAGTACAGGTTTCGCGATGGCCACCTGATCGTGACGCTCTACCAAATCGCCATCTGGGCCGAACACCCAGAAGCGATCTTCACCGCCGTCACGTCGCGCTTCCAGAACAGCATGAAGCTCTATGTGCTCGGGTCGTGGCGCCTGCCGCATGCTGCAGCGTCGAGTGAGCAGCCACCTGCTCCCGCTAGTGCGGAAGGAATGTCGCTGCATTGATCACGGTGACGACCGCGAAAGCCATCACCCATAGCGGCCAGACGGACGCCTGCGCCCGCGGGCGGAACTGTCGGGGAACGCCGAAATTGCGTGCCATTGCCTACTCCATTGCATCGACCGAACGACACTGAATGTGAGCATGCATTCTGTTAAAATTGCGTCGTGGCTTCGGCTATAATTTGTGCGCCCACGGCAAGCATAGCCTCGGCGCGCGGCGCTTCGTAATGACGCGGAGTGAGCTGGCAGCAAAGCGGGGCACCATCGCATCGTGACGATGGATGCCTACCGACATCAGACGCACATGCTGCCGGTAAGGTTGATTGGTTAGGTTAAACCGGTAATTGCATTGACCGCACCTGCAGCCTTGCTCAATTGCCGGCATGATCGACGATGACGACAGCTATGAGTTGAATGACAAGGGCATCCGGGTGCTGATCGGGCTGACCGTGGAAGAGACTGCGGAATTCACCCGCCTTGACGGCACCATCGGTCACGGCCGCCCGCCTGGGATCTCGCTCGAACAATGGGCCCATGCCGAAGACCGGCGCTGGCTCGAACTCTATCAGAAACACGAAAATGCGCGGCAGCCGTTCTTGCAGACAGGCAAGACCAGGCACTGAGCGCACGGAAGCGCCATTCTCCGACACCGCAAACTAGAAGCCTAGGCAAATTAAAAGCCGCGCCAACCCGAAGGTTGACGCGGCCATGGCCGTTCTGTTGCAAGGTGGACCTACCCCGAACGGTTACGCCGCGAGGCGCACTTCGTTCATGCGAACGTTATCGTTTGCATTTAGGTTTTGACCCGATAACGGCGGTATCATGCCGAGCACAATTCACAACTTCTTCGCGGCCATCGATCCTGTTTCGCCCCCGCCTGAGCAGCCCGTGCATTTCACCATCCGGCGAAATCGACCTCACCTGGATGAGATCGCGAGCTGCTAAGGTGGAGGCGCCGGGTACTGCCCCCGGGTCTGCCCGCAGTCCATTGAGAGGTTCAGCGCCATCGTCTTGCGACGAACCAGATATAGGCGCGATCTCAGGCGAAATCTAGGCTCGGTCCGCCCTGCTTTCCGGGCGGAATGCCGCTGGCCGCTACCCCTTCTTGGCGGAACTCTTTTTTGTGGCCGTCTTTTTGGCAGCGCGCTTGGCCGCCTCTGCCTTGGCCGGCTTTTCTTTAGGTGCCTTGATCTTTGCGGGTTTGGCTTCGGCAATCGGAGCTTCGACCGGCGGCACGTCCGCAGCCTGAGGCCCTGAACCCTGCGTCTCGACCGCCAGAACCTCGACAGCCGGCTCCCCGGCAGGCTTCGCGGCAGCCACCTTCTTCGCCGCAGGCGCGGGCTTGCTCTCCGCGGGCGCGGCGGCTTTGCCGGCCTCCTTGATCAGCCGCTGCGCGGCTTCGAATTTGGCCTCGCGCATCGCACGCAAGGCGTCGGCGCGCGGTGTCGGGTTTGCCATGTTGGTCTCCGTCCTCAGAATCGTCAGGCTTTGCTTAGCACGCCCGGCGCCCGGCACCGACCGGCCCAAGGGAATCCCCGTGCCGATGATTTCAGCCCCGGACAGCCGCCCCGGCGCAATCCTCTCTTTCCCTCGGCAGGCCGCTTTGCTAAGCGCTGTCCCACGACGGAAAGGTGGCCGAGTGGTTTAAGGCAGCGGTCTTGAAAACCGCCGTGCCTGCAAGGGTACCGTGGGTTCGAATCCCACCCTTTCCGCCATTCTACGCCATGATGCGCAGAAACTCGCCAATGCGCTACGGCCTTCGCCATCAACGCCTGCCATTCGAGCGGCTAATTTGCATTAGCCGAAGCCATTAGCCGCCGGTCTGCATTTGGGCGGATCAACTGCCCGAGCGTCGCGGAATTGGTCTTATCGTTACTGGACCGGCGGCAAGGAGCGATGGCAGGGGTTCCCTATGTCGTACAAAGCCCGCATCCTGTCGTCGAATATCTTGCATGATGGAGACAATCCGCTCTCGATCGAGGCCACCACAATCGACAAGTCTTTTGCATCGTAGCCCAGCTTTTCGACCAGGATGGCGTCGTAGCCCAATCCCCGCGCTCTGCTGACGACGTCGGCCGCGCCGACAGCAAACGAATTGCTCAGCACTCTAAAGGCATCCTGCCGATCTGACAGGCCATAGCTCCACTTTGTCGGGCTATCAGCTCGATCGAACAAGAAGCCATAGCGCATTGGATAAAAATCATAGTCCGGCCGAAATGCAGCCTCTGGCCAGTTGGTGACTGGCAACTGCAATATGGCAGTCGACTCTGCGCGGTCCTTTGCAGCGAGCATATTCTTCACGCTGGCAATAAGCGCCTTAGTGTTCGGATCCGCCATCCATCCCTGCCTCGATGAGAGCGTGGAACGGACGTGCCAACTGCCGGCGAGCAGCCCTAGCACCAATAAAACTGCGGTGCCACGCGTCACCAGGAGATGTCTTTGCCAGAACCATTCAATGAGGCTGAGTGTCGCAAAGATCGCCATGAACATCAGCAGCGGCATGATGCGTGACTGGCCACGAAGAGAGGGCGATATGATTTGGTTGAACAAATATCCGAGGCCTCCGCGACTGGCGAATATCAGCCCGAAGCACATCAGCGCCGACGCGCAAACGATCCCCTTCCATCGGCGGTCACTGGGTGTATGGCCCGCAAAGGCCAGCACGACAATCGGGCTGACCAGCATCGAAACTGACAAGATGATACCCGGCCATTCGTGATGCCCCTCCCCCACCAGCGTCACGGGTCTTGTGATGTCGTACTTGCCTATATGCTCTCGCCCCCACGAGAACCAATCCAGCGTGTAGAGTGCATCGGAAATAGAAAGCCCATGCCAGAACTGCTCGACTGGGCCACGCTTAGGTGCTCCAGAAAGCGCGAGCGAAAAATTCGGACCGAGCGCTATGGCAAGCATCGCGGCTACGATGATCGCACACATCACCGCGAATGCTCCTAACGCCCGGAACTGGCATGTACGAACAGTTAGCCCGGTCAGGGCAACGCCGACCATCAACATCGAGAAGACCGCATAGTAGAAGCCGCCAGTGCAGGCGATGAGTATCCCAGCGATAAAGAATGGTTTGCGAACAAGCGCGAAGAACTCAGACTGCCGATCCATCATGGCAATGTGGATTGCGAGCGCGGCACCGAAGGCCGCCGACACGTAGATTGCCAGCATGTCATGGTTTGTCGCCCGTACTTGAAAGTAAGGCGACACAGCAAAGACGATCCCGCCAAGAGCAGCGAGCGGCGGGATGATTTTAAGGAAACGAAGACAAGCATAGGCGGAGGCGCCAAGCGCACCGATGCCGATTATGTAGAAGACCTTCGCTGCAGTGAAGACGTCGAACCCAAAACTGACGATCGCCAGCATGAGCAATCGGAGCAGCGGCTCGAACGTCGGAAAGTACGCGTTCACCTGACCGAACGGGAAGCCCGTCACGCTGCTCGACCAGAAACCCTGATGCATGATCAGTTGCTTCAGATCGGCGAGGAAGAAAGCATGGTCACCGGCCAACCAGATGATCGGCCCAGACCAAATTTTGAGCCCGCCCTGCAAAATCACGGGCGCGCCCGCTGCAACCGTGCCCCAGAATACGCCCAGCAGCTTCTTGCTTTTCATATTCTGAGGCCGCCGGTTACCGAGAATATCCGAACAGCCTAGGGTTGCACTGATGTGAAATCAACCAGGGCGGGTAGTGTGTGATTACCTCAACACCTTTTTGTTGACTGGAGCCTGCGCTCGCCCAATGCAGGCATTGCAGAGCCGTCAGGATAAGGCCCCGAGGGTCGGACAGTGCACACCCGACCGTACATCTCGGCACAGGAAAGGCCGCAAAGTCCCGGCATCCGCCGCTGGTGAAATCAAGTTAGCCGCTTCAGCACATCCCGGAGTTCGTCTTGGATTTCCGCTCTGCCTACGTAGTAGCCGAGGTGGAGCCCCGCAAAGGCACCAACTATCAAGCAAGCAAGGCACGCTGCTAATGTGATCCACATAATACAGCCCTCATGCGTTGTCAGTTCGTCCCAAGAAAATCTCTGCAGGCGGTTATTCTCCGACATCGCGCCCCTAATTCAGCAATCCAACCTCAACCTAGAGTCGAGAGCAAGGAAGATGTCACCGTTCCGGCCACCACACCGAGCGCGTGTGCCGCGCTGATCGTCGACCCGAAAAGTCGCTCGCGTGACCTGGTACCCATACCGGCAAAAGGGGACGGTCAGACGGACAGCCGCTAGGGCTTGGGCCTGCTGCAATGAAGCGCCCTACGGGGCGGTCAAGCATCCGACAGGTGATAGCGTTGGAAACGGAAAGGACTGCCGGCGGTGCCGGCAGTCCTTTCATAAGGGGATCGGGGAAAGCTTATTTGTTGCGGCCGAACATAACGGTCCGAGGCTTCAATATAAATCTTTGGAGCGACGTTTAGAGACCCTTCGCAATAGTTGAAGGTACGGGCACATGTCGAAGTTTTCTGCCGGCATGCGCATCATGCTTGCGTTACTATTCCTGCTCGTCAATGTGCGTCCATCCGTGGCCGCTCCCGACGAAGACATCCTGGGCAAGGCCAACGGCTACCAAGTCATTGTCGGTCTTCAAACGTGCTTAGCATAAAATATTTCTGTTTCGTGAGCGCGGCGTCGTCGTTGCCGCGATCGTCTTGCTATCCTGACGCATCGCCCTATGAACGGCGAGTTCGCGGGCTTAAAACCAGAAGGCTTATCGTTCCTCGCCGCAGCGTTTCTCAGATGCCCTCAGCCGACCCACCACAAATACCGTCCTCAGCCGCTTTCCAGCCGCCGCGCTGCGCGATGTGCCGGGCGCGAATGGCGTTGCTGCGAAGCGAGCCGGATCCCGGCGGCGGCGACAAGTGCACCTTCGCCTGCCCGAAATGCGAATTCGTGAAGGCCAAGATCGTCGGCGGCCCGCCCGATCTCAGCCGCCACAGGCCGCCCAAAAAAACACGACGGCCCCAGACGCGTTAGGCCGCCTGAGGGATTACCGCGGCGGCTGTGCTGCCGCCGGGAGCGGAGCGCCGCCGACCGAGATGGCACCGGCGGGACGATCGGCGGGTCGCTTGCGCGGCGCCGTGGGTGCCGGGCGCGCGGCCACTGGCGCAGCCGGAGCTGCGGCCATGGGCGCTGGCGCCGCAGCGGCTGGAGCCGGCGGGGCGAGAACGCCCCTGCCCTGCAGCGTATCGATCTTGGCGGTTAGTCCGACGACCTGGGTCGTGAGGCCCTGGATCTGATCGGACAGGCGCTTCAACTCTGTCTGCTGCGCCGTCAGCAGTTCGGTAGCAGCCTGGATCGAGCTTCCGGTCTGCTGCTGGAACGCCGCGAAATCAGTCGCGCTGACGCTGCCCTCTGCCGCGCTCGCCAACACCGGGGCGCTCTCTCTGGGACCAGTGCTTCCTGTCACTGCCTGTGCCATGTCGGTCAGTGCGTCATGGTAGTTCAGCCAGAGATATCCACCGCCGCCAGCGAGGATCAACAGCACGACGATAACTCCGAACGGGCCGAACGACCTGCGCTTGCGCAGCGGCACAGGGGGCGGCCCGACATTGATCTCGTTATTGAAAGTATCGGCCACTGGAGATCCTCACTTGCGACGTCCGATCCTGCGGCTCGGGGAGCGAGACAACCGGCGCGATTCCTTGAAGCGTATGTAAGCAAAAAATCCACTGAGGTGAACTGCTGCGACTCGGTCATCCCCCATGTCGCCTCATCATGCCCGCGCTGATACGCCTTCAGCGCCCGTTAACCCTGCGCCGGGCTGGCGTCGCCTCGCCGGCGCCGCATTGTCATCGCCGTTGCGCCGCGATCGCTCCTCGCAACCGCGTAAAATGTTGCAACGACGCATCACTGCAGCTCCGAATGAAAAGCGGACCGCGAATCTCTTTGACTGTGCGGCCCCCCGTGCCGTCTGTAGTTCGCGGGGGAATAAGGACCACCACGATGATTGAGACCGTCACTGCACTCTTCGGATTTCTCAGCGCCGGCATTCTGGCCGCTCACGCTTATGACGGTTACCGCGCCCGCTTCTAAGCGCGGGACGATTTCGCGACACCGCCGCTCAGTCATCTCGCAACTCAGCTAGTTGGTGCGCCTGCAGCCACTGCGCTGCCCTGATCGGGAGACCCGGCTTCGATGAAGCTGTCTCCGACGAAACAAGACTGAAACACGATTCTCCAGAACCGCTTTGAACGCGCCCGACGAGGGTAGCGACTGATGGGCAGGGACACAGCAAAGCGCTCGCGCGCCCACCCAATGGAGAAGATCTATGTTTCGCAAAGTAACCCTCGGACTGATCGCTGCAGCCTCGCTCGGTGCAGCCGCCCTCGCCCCCAGCGCTGCATCGGCCCATGGCTGGCATGTCGGTGGCTGGCACGGTGGATGGGGTGGCTACGGTCACCACGCCTTCTACGGCGGCCCGACCTTCTATGTCGGCGGCCTGACCGATGGCTGCCTGCAGCGCCGCGTGGTGGAAACCCGCCGTGGGCCGCGCGTCCGGACGGTCAACGTCTGCGCCTACTGATCCCACAAAGTTACGGAAAGCCCGGCCGCCCAACGGCCGGGCTTTTTGCTGCCGTACTCAGGTATTGTTCTGCTTCTGTTGCCCACCGGTGACAGCCAAGGTCAGCGTTTCCAGCTAAAGCTTGTGTCGAATTCGCTCAATATCTTCAGAGCGATGGAAGGTCCTGGATGCGAACGCTTTGGCTGGCCGCGATCATCGCAGCGTCGGGCGCGGTGAATGCCGCTGCCGCCGACCTGCAGTCGCGCGTCTGGACCAAGACGCCCGGGGCGACCGAGGCAGGTTATAGCTGGGGCGGCTGGTATGTCGGCGGCAACGCCGGCGGTTCCTGGGGCCAGAGCAACGTCTCCAATGCTTTCGTCAATGGCACCGCGCCGATCGCAAACCAGCAGGCGATTGCGGCTGCCTCGCCGCGGCTCAATCCCGATGGCTTCACTGGCGGCGGTCAGGTCGGCTACAATCATCAGGTGGACCGCTGGTTGTTTGGCGTCGAGGCCGACGCGAACTATTTCGGCCTGAAGCAGTCGCGCGGTTTCACCGCGCCCTTCCCGGCTGGCGGTTCGTTCACCACCACAAATTCCGTAACGAGTGATTGGCTGGTCACGCTGCGCCCGCGCGTCGGCTACACGGTCGATCGTACGCTTTTCTACGCAACTGGCGGCCTCGCGCTCACCGAGTTGAATTTCGCCTCCTCGCTAACCGACACGACTGGCCAGAACGAAACCGCGTCACTGTCAAAGACCGTGGCAGGTTGGACCATCGGCGCCGGCATCGAACACGCGTTCACCAAAAACTGGTCGGCGAAGGTCGAATATCTCCATACCGATTTCGGCAAGCAATCGGTCTCGGCTCCGACCTTCACGGGACCAGGCGCTGCAACCGGTATCATCGCCCATGATATCGACCTGAAGACCAATACGGTACGCGGCGGACTGAACTATCATTTCGGCGGCCCGTCGGTCGCGCGCTACTGATCGCTGCAGAGATCTCCAAACAAAAGGCCCTCGCTAGCGAGGGCCTTTTGTTTGGAGATGCATGCGCCGGTCAGCCGGTCATCGCCAAAACGCGGCTTTCGACCGGATACGGCTCCACAGTGATCGTCCAGCGCAGTGGCCAGCAGGTCAGATCCGGACGAACGGCGTGAACATAGCCGTTGACGAAAACGCTGTCGGCATCGTCGCTGAATCGCTCGTCGATCAACTCGCCATGGAGATGCGCCATCCGGCAACGGCGCATCTGCGCGTACTTCGTCGTTTCGTATTTGGCCAAATCGGGCCTCCCCAACGTCGCAATGTCCCCATCGGGAACTCTGGGCGACTCGCGGTTAACAAAGCCTCAAGCGGATCCGCGACGGTATCGGGCTGGAGTGCGCGTATTAAAAATGCGCAAAGCCCCCGACTTTCGTCGATTCGATTCACGGCTGCTTCAAGAATGCAGAACAGTGTGGCGCCAATATTATTGGAGCGTCCCATGTTCATGATCGCGAGCATTCTGACGGTCGCTGCCGGTGTCTTTTACGCAGCGAGTATCAACAACAGCGGATGGGCGATGCAGGTGTGCCGCTATGGCGACATATTCTGCATGAACCCGTCATGGCTTGTCATCGCCGCCGTCCTGTCCATCATCTGGGCATTCTTTTTGCGCGTCGATCGACTGTAGTCGTTCGATCAGCAGACGACCTGGTCCGCAACGAGTTCAGCGGGCTTGAGGTGTTGCCGGCGTGGCGCCAAACGCAGCGATTTCGACGCGGCACAATGTGGACAGCCAAAGGTGCGAATTTCACCGCCCTCGTCGTCCGTCTCGATCTTGATCAGATAAACTTGGGTCCTGCAGCCCGAACATTTCAGATGTTCGGTTCGAATGTTATCGTTCAGATGAACTCTGCGGGTGCCGGACATCTGCAGTCTCCGAAAACCGATGACAGCCTGCCCAGACTATCGCGTTTTCACGCATGCCGAGCGCCGAAATAGACAACCTGTAATTGCTTAAAAGAAGTTCTGCGCCCTTAAGGAATCGCCGCCGTATTGAGCTACCTTGTTCCGGCAGGATTATCCAGATTGCGGGTTCCACGCGATACGTCTTTTCACGCAGTTTAGAGTATATCTAAATTCTTCGATTGCGGTTCATCATCACACAACTATAGATGTTGATGGATCGATCTGCTCGACGACCCTGGAATGTCGCAATGCACAAGCGATATCAGCCGCTCAATATCCCCATCGAGATCGTTCGCACCGTGGTGGCGATCGCGGAAACCGGCAGCCTGACCAAGGCCGCCGAACGGCTGGGCCTGAGCCAACCCGCCGTCAGTTCCCAGATCAAGCGCATTCAGACCATGGTGGGAGGCAACCTCTTCACCAAAACGGTCAACGGCACGACGGCTACCCAGCTCGGCAAGCTGGTGCTGCATCAGGCCAGACGGATTCTGGAAGCCAACGACCAGATGTTACGGATTGGCGGCGTGGCCAATCTTCCGCAGCCTATCCGGTTTGGATTGAGCACACTGTTCGTGCAGGATTTCTTCAGCCATCAGACCTCCCAAAGCCTGGCCGATCTGGTCATTCACACTGACAACTCGGTGGGCATCACCAAAGGCCTGATCGACGGCTATATCGATATCGCGTACATTCTCGAAAATCCGGAAATGAGCAGCGAGATATCGCACCTGATCGTCAACGAAGCCGATGAGGAGTTCGTGTGGGTGCGCGCAAAGGACTTCGTCCTCAGTCCGGGCGCACCGATCCCGATTCTGACCTGGCCGGGCGACGATCTGATGATCCGGACGCTGACGCGCCACGGCCTGTCCTACAAGATCGTATTCAACAGTCCCGATTATCACGCCAAGCTGGCAGCTGTTGAAAGCGGCATCGGCTTCACCGCGATTCCGAAGCGGATGATCCCGCCTGCACTTGTCTGGGCGCAGGAATATTACCTGCCGCACCTGCCGCCCGTCAAAGCGTTGCTGTGTGCGCGCTCGAACCTGGAAACAATGCAGAGCACAGAATTGCTCAACGCGATCTCGTCACGCTTTTTCAAATCGCCGGCCATGTTGAACCTGTAGCTCAGCCATGATCTTGAGCCCGGCCGTAGTCCCCATCGGCAGTCAGCGTGGCACGAGATAATGTTCGTCCCATTCGCTACGCGGCACCTCGGTGCCAAGCTGATAGGCAAAGGATTTGACGTCGAGCCCGTCAGGCGTGGTCTCGCAGACATAGGACAGCCTGTACCACTTGCCCCCGCTGCGGATGGCACCGCCCGGTGCTTTGATCTGGTTGCCTCGAATGACCGGATCGGCAAATGCGTAGGCCACGAACTCGTCCGGCTTGTATCCCTTGTGCTCACGGCCCACGGAGCCCATTGCACGCGCATCGCAACGCTGCTCCAGACGGGTTTCCGGCGACAGCTTGAGCATCTGATCGGTCCGGGACGACGCTGCATGTAGGGGAGATTGGGCAGCGATGCCGATAAAGGCAACAACTGCGAACACTAGTTTTCTCATTGCCTTAGGCCAATTACCTTATTTGACTTGCGAGGATTTTGTGGCGCGAACCTACCATGTTCGCACATGCAAAAAACCCCGCTCGTGTTACCGGCGGGGTTTCAAATTCGGGACCGTCAGCCGATCCGTTTGAATGTCAGCAACTGATGAAATTCCGAGGGCGAGAACCGGCGGCCGCCGAGACCGGAGATACTGACCCGCCAACCCGCATCATTGAGCGTCCGGGCCTGCGCGACGGCGACGTCCGGAATGATCCGGTGCGTCACCATGCTCTGATCATTGCGCGTCGCGTGGATGGTGAAGATATCGCCCCGCCGTGAAGCCGCAGGGATATCGGCTGCTTCAAGATCACTGTCAGAGAACACGGTCGCCAACGCCAGCCTCCATCATCAGTCAAAGCCCGATGTGATTGTGCAGCGCACGTGGTTAACTAATTATTACAGCAACGCGCGCGCCGTCAGGATTTGAAGACACCCGTGATCTTGTTCCAGAGCGATGAGCCGTCGTCGTTATCGTGTTTCGACCGGTCCGGCTGCGTCACACTCACAGGATCCGAAGCCGGGAAACTGTCCTTCAGGCCGGTCTTGAGTTCCTCAGACGTTTTGCGATCAGCACGCGCTGCCTCCTTCACGCCAACAGCGTATTTGTCGTGGGGTGCGGGATCGAATTTCTCAGCCATGATCGTCTCCTTCATCTGATGAAGGAAAAACGTCCCCGTGGCCAAGAGGTTCCTCTCTGCGGCGATTAGTCGAGACCGCGCTCGCGGCTGAGGCCGACCATCTCCTGGATGAACAGCGCCTTCTGCTTGTCATCCAGCGTAGCGAATAGCGGCTCCGCGGCATCGGCAACGGCGCGCTGATCGACGGCCCGGTCGTTGAGGAACTGAGCCTCGTTGCGCATCTGCTCGATGATGTCATCCGGCGGATCGCGCTTGGCGCGGGCGATACGCAGTTTCAGACGCTCCGCGCCGTTATTGCCGAGCGTATGCATGGCGTTGCTAAAACCGGCCCAGTTCTTTTCCTGCTCCGGCGTCAGGTTGAGCGACGTCTTGATACGGCTAGTGTTGGCGTCGCTACTCGCGACGATCTGCTCGGCGGTGAGTTCCGGCTCCGCCGCGGGTTGAGCGCCCTTCTTGCCCTTCTTGGCGGCCTTGGTTTGTTTGGCGCTCGACTGCCCGCCCACGGGACCGCGAACATTGCTGTTCGAGGGCACGCCCAGTACGCCGCCGACAACGCCCACGACGCCGCCGATCGCTCCGCCGAGAACGCCCCCGATCGGCCCAGCCGCACGATTGCCGTCTCTTGCGCCCTGCTGCACGCCCTGCACCAGTCCCTGCGCGTGGACCGCTGCGGAATTTCCGAGCAGCATAACGGCGGCGACGCACAGCACATGGCGCAATGGTCGATGCGTGCGCTTGGGCAAATTCATTCTGGTCATCATCGTCTCCTCACCGCAATTTCGCGGCGCAGCAAATCACTTGTGATCATCAGCGACCATAGTGGCTTCAACACGGCCAAGTCCACACGCCACGTCTCCGCCAATGGTAGACCTCATCGAGCCAAGCCTGTTAGATAACGCCCGCGCGGCCATTGGCAGGTGCGCAACAACGTAGAATGCTTCAAGGGGTGGAAATGGCGACCAACAAGAAGAAACTTCTGATCACCGAGTCGATGTCGACCCAGGGAATGGACCTGTTCAATGCACGCGATGACATCGAAGTGGTCAAGTTCAGCAATCTGATTTCCGCTGCCGACTACATCAAGCTGATTGAGCAACACGCACCGGTGCACGGCACCGCGCTCGGCGCCACGCGGTTCGGCGAGTCCGAACTCGAAGCCTGCAAGGACATGAAGGTGGTGGCGCGCATCGGCGTCGGCTACGACGCGGTCGATGTGCCGGCGCTGTCCAAGCGCAAGGTGCCGCTGATGATTGCTGGCACAGCCAACTCGCCTTCGGTTGCGGAACAGGCGCTGTTCATGATGTTGACGCTCGCCAAGCGCGCAGTCGAGCTGCACGCCATGGTCAAGGAAGGCAAATGGGCGTCGCGCTTCGGAGCGCTACCATTCGACCTGTTCGGCAAGACTGTGCTGGTGGTCGGCTTCGGCCGCATCGGCACCCGCACCGCCAAGCGCTGCCAGGCGATGGAAATGAACGTGCTGGTCTATGACCCCTATGTCTCAGCCGATACAATCAAGGCTGCCGGCTGCGAGCCTATCAGCGATCTCGACGCGGCCCTGCCCCGTGCGGACTTTGTCAGCCTGCATTGCCCGAAGACTCCGGAGACGACTGGCCTGTTCAACGCTGCACGGATCGCCCGCATGAAGCCGTCGGCCTATCTCATCAACACCGCGCGTGGCGGCATCATCGTCGAGGCCGCGCTGCATGACGCGCTGGTCTCGGGCAAGCTCGCCGGTGCCGGCCTCGACGTGTTCGAGGCCGAACCGCCGCCGCTCGGTCATGCGCTGTTCGAACTGCCGAACGTGATCATCGCGCCGCATGTCGCCGGCGTGACGCGTGAAGCACTCGACCGCATGGGCGCGCAAACCGCGCGCAACATGCTCAGCGTGCTCGACGGCGAGCCGATCAAGCAAAATGCCGTCAACGCGGACGTGTTCGGCTGAACCGTCGATTGCTGGCGCGGATGATTGATCCGCGCTAGCACTGCCGCAGTCCTCACCAGAGTACCCCGCGATGGCATTCAAGGAATACGGCGATCACGACGCGCTCGGCCTTGCCGGGCTGGTGCGCAGCAAGCAGGTCAGCCCGCGCGAACTGCTCGATGAGGCGGTGGCGCGCACCGAGCGCGTCAATCCCCGGATCAACGCTGTCGTGGTGCGCCATGAGGACTATGCGCAGCGCCAGATCGACGAGGGGTTGCCCGACGGGCCGTTCACCGGCGTGCCATTCCTGCTGAAGGATCTCGAACTCCTCGACGGCACGCGCACGACCTTCGGGGCCAGCCTCTACAAGGACTTCGTCGCCGATCACACCGGCACCCTCGCCCAGCGCTTCCTCAAGGCCGGCCTGACGATATTCGGCAAGAGCGCGAGCCCCGAATTCGGGCTGATGCCGACGACCGAATGCCGGCTGCACGGGCCGACGCGCAATCCGTGGAATACCGATCATGCATCGGGCGGCTCGTCCGGGGGCGCAGCCGCTGCCGTCGCTGCGCGGATCCTGCCGGTCGCCCATGCCAGCGACGGCGGAGGTTCGATCCGTATTCCAGCCTCGGCCTGCGGCGTGTTCGGTCTGAAGCCGACCCGCGCTCGCAATCCGACGGGTCCTGACAAAGCCGAAGGCTGGGGTGGCTTTTCCTGCGGCCACGTCGTCAGCATCAGCGTGCGCGACAGCGCCGCGATGCTCGATGCTGTTCACGGACCCGAACTGACCAGCCCCTATATGGCGCCCGCACCGGAACGTCCCTTCCTCGATGAAGTCAGTCGTGGTCCCGGCAGGCTGCGCATCTTCTTCACCGACAAGTCGCCCTATGGCGATGCGATCGATCCAGAAGTCGCCGCTGCCGTCCGCGATGTCGCCAGATTACTCGAAGCACAGGGGCATCATGTCGAAGAACGCGCGCCGGTGTTGCCGCTGGACCCTGCGCAAGTGATTGCGGCGATCGTGTCGGCCAATACGGCGGTGACCGTGCAGTTCGCGGAGAAGAAGTTCGGCCGCCCGATGACCTCGGATGATTTCGAGAAACTCACACTCGGCAGCGCACACAATGCCCGCAAGGCAAGCGCAGTCGACTACGTGACAGCACTGCAGAACGCATTCCAGATCTCCCGCAGCGTCACCGAATTCTTTGTGGGCTGCGATATCTTCCTGTCGCCGACGCTCTGCACGCCGCCGATCAGGATCGGTGAGATCGACACGATGTCAGACGATCTCAGCCATGTCGCGCCTTTGCTGCGCCGCTACATGCCAGGCACCAGTATGGCCAACATGACCGGCCAGCCGTCCATGTCGGTGCCCCTGGCCTGGAGCAGCAAAGGCCTGCCGATCGGTATGATGTTCACGGCGCATTTCGGCGACGAGGCCATGCTGTTCCGTCTGGCCGGGCAACTCGAGCAGATCCGGCCCTGGAAAGACAGGCGTCCGCCGATCTCTGCCTAAAAACAGCCACAGCGATTACCAAAATGAAACCACAGCCGATTAGATTATCGGCGGTATGTGGACGTTGCGTAATTACGGGGAGGCGCATTTCAATGACCCAGAACGATCCGACCGATCACGCCCTCGCGGCCATTGCGAGCATTCTCGACCGCAAGGAAGCGGAATCGCAAGTGGCCGAACACGGCGACGCCGAGCCCGCTTCGATTACCGTCGTCACTGAAACCGTGGTCACCGAGACTGTATCTCTCATGGTCGCCGCCGAGCCCGAAGCGCCGCTCGTCGAACACGAGTCGCCCTCCACGGTTCCAGAGGCCCTCGAGGTCGATGGTTACTCTCGTCTCGGTCCGGGTCCGCTCGATGCCATCCGCTTTCGCTGGACCGCACGCCGCGACGACGACGGCCAGTATTTCGTCGATGAAACCATCGGCAGTTCACGGCCGATTTCGTCAGGCCCGATGCCGCGTGACGAAATCATCGATTTCATCGATGGGCGCGAGCGCGCCGCTCGCAGTCGTTTCGAGACGCTGAAGAGCCAAATGACCGTGGGCAGCAGCGCCTCGCGTTACAGCGACTACTGACGAAAGCCAGGCTTCAGGCGACGCCGCCGTCCAGTGGCGGCGTTAGCGCCTGTCACGCTGCCTCAAACAGCATATGTCCGGCGCATGATTGAACCACTTCTTCAGTCGGCGCCACACACCAAAGCAATTGCAATTCCCCATGAGTGACGCGGATCAAGCGTTCGGGCGCATCCGCGGCTCGGTTCAGGGTCAGGATTTCAACCGCTTTGGAGGACACATGAAGCCGCTCTTCGCCCTCGCCGCCATCCTGCTGACCAGCACCGCCGCTCAGGCTGGCGACAGCTACTCGTTCGACATCGGTGGCCGCACCATTACCATCGAAGCGCCAAGCGACTGCAATTCGACGGACTGCATCTCGGTTTCCATTCCCGGCGTCTACGAATATGGCACCAAGCGCAGCAAGCGCGAGCGTGACCGCGAGACGCGCGAGCAGGCCCCCAACACTCCGCGATCCGAACAGACGGCCAAGCCTGTGGAGACGCAGAAGCCCGTTGTCGCCCCAAAGGAGGCGGCAGCTCCGGCGACACCTGTCACGCCATCCGTCGCGGTGGTCCCGCAGCCTGCCCCGGCTCCCGCGCCTGCCGAGAAATCTGCGCCCCCTACGGTCATCGCCAACGCACCGCCCACAGATCCAGTCAACAAGCAGGATGCGCCCGCACCGGTTACGTCTGCCGCCGCGGCAACGCCGCTCGGCATCTGGATGACCGAGAAGAAGGAAGGCAAGGTTCGCATCGAACAATGCGGCGCCAATCTGTGCGGCTATTCGATGAATGCCAAGACCGAGGCCAATGGGGAGAAGGTGCTGATCAACATGAAGCCCGGCAACAACAAATGGGCGGGAAAGATCTTCGATCCGAACAGCGGCAGCACCTACGAATCGACCATCGCCCTGAAGGGCAGTGACACGCTGCGTGTTCAGGGCTGTGCCTTCGGTGGCATGTTCTGCGGCGGACAGACCTGGACGCGGGTGAACTGATCCCAGCAGACGCGCTCGTCGATTGAAAGGTCCGACATCCCCTGTAAGCTGATCGTAACGCGGTGCGCCCCTGAACGGTGAGCTCCGCGATACAAACGGGGGAGACGTCATGATCCGGATCATCGCCGCCTGGCTGGCGGCCTGTCTGCTGCTTGCCGCGCCCTTGCAGGCACAGACGCCGACCCCTGCGCCCTCACCGTCCCGCCTCGACGATATCATTGCCCGGGGGACGCTGCGTATTGGATTGACCGGCGACTACATGCCGTTCAGCGCGTTCGATCCTGTCACGACATCGTTCAAGGGCTTCGACGTCGAGATGGCGGAGGCGCTCGGAAAAGCACTCGGCGTCAAGGTCGACTATGTGAAGACCAGCTGGCCAAAACTGTCAGCGGACTTTGCGGCAGACCAGTTCGATGTGGTGATGGGCGGCGTGTCGATCACCCTGGACCGGCAGAAGAAGGGCATGTTCTCGATACCCATCATGCGCGAGGGCAAGACGCCGATCGCGCGCTGCGCCGATGCAGGGAAATTCGGCACGCTCGCGGAGATAGATCGGCCAGGTATCAAGGTGATCGTGAATCCAGGCGGCACCAATGAGCGCTTTGCACGGACGCATATCAAATCAGCCGAGATCACCGTCTTCAACGACAATACCCGCATCTTCGACGAGATCGCACAGGGCCGTGCTGACCTGATGATGACCGATGCGTCAGAGACCCGCTATCAGCAGAAGCTGCATCACGGTGTACTCTGCGCCGTGCATCCCGACACGCCGTTCGATTTCGCCGAGAAGGCCTATTGGCTGCAGCGCGATGTGGCGCTGAAGGCCTTCGTCGATCAGTGGCTGCACATCATGCAGGAAGACGGCAGTTTCCGTGCGACCGTCAACCGCTGGTTCGAGTGACCGGAGGCAATCGGCGCGCCGGACGCAAAGCCGGCGCACGCGATGTGACGGCACTATCCATTACGGAACGCGTAGCCATATCCATTCAGCGCCGGCGCGCCGCCGAGATGTGCATAGAGCACCTTGGATCCTTCAGGGAAGTACCCCTTCTGCACGAGGTCGATCATCCCCTGCATCGATTTCCCCTCATAGACAGGGTCGGTGATCATCCCCTCGAGGCGCGCGCAGAGACGGATGGCGTCCTTGGTTTCTTCCGATGGCACGCCATAGACGGGATAGGCGTAGTCCTCGATCAGCACCACATCATCCGCGACCAAGTCTTTGCCGAGCTTGACGAGCTTGGCCGTGTCCTGCGCGATCTGCAGAACCTGCGCCTTGGTCTGGACCGGCGTGAAAGAGGCGTCGATACCAATGACCCTGCGCTGGCGGTCGTCCTTCGCAAAGCCCACCAGCATGCCGGCATGGGTCGAGCCGGTCACGGTGCAGACGACAATGTAATCGAACGCAAAGCCGAGCTCCTTCTCCTGCGCCCGGACTTCTTCGGCAAAGCCGACATAGCCGAGACCGCCGAATTTGTGCACGGAGGCACCGGCCGGAATGGCGTAGGGTTTGCCGCCCTTGGCCTTCACATCTTCGATCGCCTCTTCCCAGCTATGGCGGATGCCGATGTCAAAGCCTTCGTCGACGAGCTGCACATCCGCGCCCATGATCCGGCTGAGCATGATATTGCCGACACGGTCGTAGACGGCGTCCTCATGCGGCACCCAGCTCTCCTGCACCAGCCGGCACTTCATGCCGATCTTGGCTGCAACGGCCGCAACCATGCGTGTATGATTGGACTGTACGCCGCCGATCGATACCAGCGTATCGGCGTTCGACGCGATGGCATCGGGGATAATGTATTCGAGCTTGCGCAGCTTGTTGCCGCCATAGGCTAGCCCGGAATTGCAGTCCTCGCGCTTGGCGTAGAGTTCGACCTTACCGCCGAGATGGGCCGAGAGCTTCTCCAGCTTCTCGATATAGGTGGGTCCAAAGGTGAGCGGATAGCGTTCGAAGCCTTCGAGCATGTGACACCTGTTGTCGTGAAAACTGGTGGTACAGCTAGCATTTCCGGTGCGGAAGGTGCTTTCAAAGATATGGCTGTGCTCTGTTATGTATCGTACCATATCAATCAAAACTGGAAGTAAAACGCATTAAGTTCCAAAAATTCGGAAGATTCTTTCATGGCAGAAAATCTGGATAAGATCGGACTTCGCATGCTGCATTTGCTGCAGAAAGACGGGCGTCTGAGCAATGCCGATCTGGCCGCGAAGGTAAATGTCAGTCCCGCCACCTGTCATCGCCGCACGCAGCAGCTGTTTGACGAAGGCTATATCAGGAACACACGTGCCATCATTGCGCCCGAGAAGGTCAACCGCGGCGCGCTGGTCATGGTCGGTGTCGTGCTCGATCGCTCGACGCCGGAAAGCTTTGCAGTGTTTGAAAAGGCGGTGGCCAAACTGAAATTCGTTCTCGATTGCCACCTGGTCGCCGGCGACTTCGACTACTTCCTGAAAATCCGCGTCGGCGACATGGCCGATTTCAATCGTATCCACGGCACGCAGCTCATCGCACTGCCGGGCGTCCGTCAGACCCGCACCTTCTTCGTCATGAAAGAGGTGGTGGACAATGCGCCGCTAGACTTTTGAACCCAGCGCTCGCCCCCGTACCCGGCAATGCCTGGCCGTCCTAGCCGACCGGCTTCGCATATTGTTCGTCGCTGACCTTTTCCATCCAATCCGCGGTCTTGCCGTCGAGCGCTTCCTGCATGGCGATATGGGTCATGCCGGTGGTCGGCGCCGCGCCGTGCCAGTGTTTCTCGCCCGGTGGAATCCAGACGGTGTCGCCCGGCTTGATCTCAACGACTGACTGACCTTCGGTCTGAAAGCGCCCGACGCCCGCGATGACATAGAGCGTCTGCCCGAACGGATGGGTGTGCCAGGCGGTGCGTGCGCCGGGCTCAAAGCTGACGCGGAATGTCACCAGCCGCGCCGGCGCTTCCGCGACAATGACCGGGTCCTGCCAGACCGTGCCCGTGAAGTATTCCTCTGGCGCCCTTTTGGTCGGGCGCGAACCTGCGGGGAAAAGCTTCATGGCACGGTCTCCAATCTCTGGCCCTCATGGTGAGGAGGCGCGCAGCGCCGTCTCGAACCATGAGGGATGAACACTCCCTCGCCCTTCGAGACGCGGCCAAGCGGCCGCTCCTCAGGATGAGGGTATTGAGTTGGTTGATTACTTCTTCGACGCGGCGTAACGCGCCTTGGTCTCGGCATTCATCGGATACAGGCCGGGCAGCGTGGCGCCGTTATTCACCTCGTTGACGATCCAGGCTTCCATGCGCTCCTGCTCTGCGCCTTCGGCGAGGATGAGATCGAGGAAGGCCTTCGGGATCACGACAGCGCCGTCCTGGTCGGCGACGATGACGTCGTCCGGGAAAATGGCAACGCCGCCGCAGCCGATCGGTTCACCCCAGCCGACAAAGGTCAGGCCGGCAACTGACGGCGGAGCGGCATAGCCGTCGCACCAGACCGGCAGATTGGTGCCGAGCACGCCTTCGATGTCACGCACCACGCCGTCGGTGATCAGTGCAGCGACGCCGCGCTTCTGCATACGGGCGCAGAGGATGTCGCCGAAGATGCCGGCATCGGTGATGCCCATGGCGTCGACCACGGCGATACAGCCTTCCGGCATCGCTTCGATGGCGGTGCGGGTCGAGATCGGCGACGACCACGATTCCGGGGTGGCGAGATCCTCGCGCGCCGGCACAAAACGGAGGGTAAAGGCCGGACCGACGAGACGGGGCTGACCGGGGCGCAGCGGCTTGGCGCCGCGCAGCCAGACATTGCGCAGGCCCTTCTTCAGGAGAACGGTGGTGATGGTCGCGGTGGTGACCTTCGACAGGGTGGCAATGGCTTCGGGTGTCAGGGACATACGCAGGGCTCTTCAGGTCAGAGGGTGCAGGACGTTGGACTTACGGCGGCGCATCTTGCGGTGGAATGCCAGCGCGTCAAGGGCTGCCGTCTCAAAGCGCCATGCAATGTGATAAAACCTCTGCGATCAGTACGGCTTATCGCCAACATGCGTATTAATTTATTGAAGATGCACGGCTATTTTCAGATTGCGAATTCCACTCGCTGGTAAAACGCGCTATGCATGATTGTCCAATACTGACGTTGTGAGGCCATGGTCGCAGCTCTCTCCCCGCCCCGCATCCTCGCCAGTGGCGATGCTGCCATCACCGTCGAATTCAGCCGCACCATCGACGAGGAAGCCAACCGCCGGGTGCTGGCGCTCGACAAACTCGTCGCGTCGGCCGGCCTTGCTGCCGTCACCGAAACGGTCCCGACCTATCGTTCGCTGCTGGTGCATTACGATCCCTTGCAGATCGGCTTCGATGCTTTGGGTGAGAAACTGACCGAATTGGCACTCCAGCCGCTCCCCGAAGCCAAGGCGGCCCGGCGCTGGAGCATCCCCGTCGCCTATGGTGGCGAGAATGGCATTGATCTCGAGGACGTCGCGAAGGCGCTCAACATCACGCCGGACGAAGTCGTCGCACGCCATGTGGGCGGCGACTACAAAGTGGCGATGATCGGCTTCACGCCGGGCTGGTCCTATCTCAGCGGGCTGCCGAGTTCGATGCAGATGTCGCGCCGGCAGAATCCCCGACTGCTGACACCGCCCGGCACGATTTCCATCGGCGGCATCCAGACCGGCGTGCAATGCCTTGCCGGCCCCAGCGGCTGGCATCTGCTCGGACGGACCGCCGTGCGCACCTATCAGCTCGGCCGCGATCCCATCTTCCTGCTTGAACCCGGCGACGCCATCACCTTCGCGGCTGTCGATGAGAAGACCTTTGCCGAACAGGACCGCGCGGCCGAAGCCGGTGCATTCGTCGCGGAGCTGATCGCATCATGAGCAAGCTCATCGTCACTTCCGTGAGCCCCGGCACGTCAGTGCAGGATGTCGGCCGCTTCGGCGCACAGCGCTATGGCCTGGTGCCATCGGGCGCCGTCGATCGACTGGCGATGGCCGCCGCCAATGCCCTGCTCGGCAACACGCTGTTCGCAGCGACCATTGAACTCGGCCCGCTCAATTCAGTCTTCACCGCCAAAGGCGGCGCCGTGCGTGTGTCGCTGACCGGCGCGACACGGCCGGCCGATATCGCGGGCACCCCCTTCAACGTCAATACATCCGTCACGCTGGCCGACGGCGAGAGCCTCAATCTCGGCGTCGCCCGCGCCGGCACCTTTGGCTATCTCGCCATCGAAGGCGGCGTACGCGGCGAGCCGATGTTCGGCAGCCTGGCCGTGAACGCCCGCGCCGGTCTCGGCAGTCCCTATCCGCGCCCGCTGCAGGCCGGTGACGAATTGCTGGTGGCGGCTGCAAGCAGCGCCAACGAGAAGCGCATCGATTTGCCTGCGCCAGCTGAAGGTCCGATCCGCGTGGTGCTTGGACCGCAGGACGATGAATTCGGTGACGCCAAAGAATTGTTCCTCAGCAGCGAGTGGAAGATCTCGGCGACCAGCGACCGCATGGGCTATCGCCTTGAAGGCCCCGTCATCAAACATCTGCACGGCCACAACATCGTTTCCGACGGCACCGTGAACGGCTCGATCCAGGTACCCGGCAACGGCCAGCCCATCGTGCTGATGCCCGACCGTGGCACATCAGGCGGCTATCCGAAAATCGCGACCGTGATCTCAACGGATCTCGGCCGGTTCGGCCAGACCCAGCCGGGCCGCGCTTTCCGCTTTAAAGCCATCACCATGGCCGAGGCGCAGGCGGAATATCGCGCCTTCGCCGAACTGTTGCAGAGCCTGCCCGGTCGTGTCCATGATTCCAACATCCTGATGTTGGACATCAAGGCGCTGCTGTCGTCCAATGTCGCTGGTGCCGCCGTCAGTGCAACCGATGACAATACGTGGCAGGCACCGCAGACGGCAGACGCGCAAGACTGATTTCGAATCCTACTCACGAAAGAGCACGACTATGGCGACCATCGATCTGAACTGCGACCTCGGCGAAAGCTTTGGCATGTGGGAGATGGGCAACGACGCCGCGATGATCGAACTCGCAAGTTCGGTGAACATCGCCTGCGGTTATCACGCGGGCGATGCCGACGTGATGCGCAAGACGGTGCAGCTTGCGAAGGCGCGCAATGTCAGGATCGGTGCCCATCCCGGCTATCGCGATCTGCACGGTTTCGGCCGCCGCCCCATCGTCGGTCTCACCGCACTCGAGATCGAGAACCTGATCGCGTACCAGATCGGCGCCTTGCAGGCGATCGCCGCTATGGAAGGCTACAAGGTCACCCATGTGAAAGCTCACGGCGCGATCTCCAACGTCGCTTGCGAGGACGACATGACCGCCCGCGCCATCGCCGCCGGCATCAAAGCCGTCGACCGCAATCTGACCTTCGTGGTGCTGGCGAATTCCAAACTTGTAACTGCCGGCGAAGCCGCCGGACTCCCGTTGGCACATGAAGTGTTCGCCGACCGCGCCTATGAGGACAACGGCAATCTCGTCTCGCGCGAGAAGCCCGGTGCGGTGCTGCATGATCCGGTGATGGTTGCTGATCGTGTGGTGAAGATGGCACAGACCGGGGAAGTCATCTCGATCACTGGCAAGGTGATCAAGATGAAGATGGACACCGTGTGTATTCACGGCGATACGCCCGGCGCGGTGGAGCTTGGACGTCACGTGCGCGATGGGTTGAAGGCGGCGGGGATCGATGTGGCGCCGTTCAAGACGGCGCTTTAGAACTCCATCGTCATTCCGGGGCGCGTGCGACTTCGCACGCGAACCCGGAATCTCGAGATGAGGCCGCCTCTCGGCCGCACGCTACATCGAGCCGATGAACATATCGAGATTCCGGGTTCGCATGCGCAAAGATGCGCACGCGCCCCGGAATGACAGTGAATTCATCACCGATCGTTCAACATCCCCTCATGCGGCAGTCCCTCGATCGGGCATTCCTCGACACCGACCGTCGTCCGCGTGAAGGCCTCGACATTCTCGCGCGCCTTGTCGGGATTGTTGACCCAGTTCGCATAGAAATCGAACGGGCACGCCGCGACGCCCTTGTTGCTTTCGCCGGAATTGATGGTGCCGGTGTAGCCGCGATGCAGCAGCTTGAAGAGATGGTTCTCCGACTGCCCGGTGCGTCGCGCGTCGCGGATCAGTGATTTCGACAGTGCCGCATATTGAATGCCGTAATCTTCCTCGCCGCATTCGCCGAGCGTGCGGCCATCGAAACCGATGATCGCCGAATGGCCGAAATACGAATAGACGCCGTCGAAGCCTGAGGCATTGGCAACGGCAACATAAGTATTGTTGGCCCAGGCCATCGCCTTGGCCATCAGCACCTGCTGGTCCTTGGCGGGATACATGTAGCCCTGGCAGCGCACGATCAGTTCGGCGCCCTTCATGGCGCAGTCGCGCCAGATTTCGGGATAGTTGCCGTCGTCGCAGATGATCAGCGAGATCTTCAGGCCCTTCGGCCCCTCGGAGACATAAGTGCAATTGCCGGGATACCAGCCTTCGATGGGCACCCATGGCATGATCTTGCGATATTTCTGAACGATCTCGCCCTTGTCGTTCATCAGGATCAGCGTGTTGTACGGCGCCTTGTGCGGATGCTGCTCGTGCCGCTCGCCGGTCAGCGAGAACACGCCCCAGACCTTGGCCTTGCGGCAGGCCTCCGCGAAAATCTCGGTTTCCTCGCCGGGTACGATCGAGGCGGTCTCGTACATTTCCTTGGAGTCGTACATGATGCCCTGGGTCGAATATTCCGGGAACACCACCAGATCCATGCCCGGCAGACCGATCTTCATGCCGACGATCATGTCGGCGATCTTCTGCGCATTGGCCAGCACCTCGGCCTTCGTGTGAAGCCGCGGCATCTTGTAATTCACGACGGCGACGCCGACCGCGTCCTTGCTGGATGAAATATCGCCGTGATGCATCTGCGCTGGTCTCCGTTGCCGGGCGATGGTGGGCCGACGGAGGGAGACCGGGAATACGTGGATTTACGGATGCGGGTGGTGCGGCAATCTCCGCCTGTCGTCCCCGCGAAGGCGGGGACCCATAGACACCACTGTCGCGATCGGAACACTGCGGAGAATGCCAGCTTAAGCTACGGACTCGGAGGCTATGGGTCCCCGCCTTCGCGGGGACGACGGTCAAGAGTGCAGAGGGATGCTACAGGCCCGCACCCTTCCCGATGGCATCGTTGAACGATCGATCCACGATCGCATTGGCATCGAGCTTCTGCTTGATCAGTCCGCTGCGCAGATAGAGATCGATCGTCTTCTGCTCATCCGCGGCGACGCCATCGTCGATCGGTGCAATGCGGATTTTTGCGCGTGTCAGCCAGTTCAGCGGCACCGACGGCGCCACGTTCATCAGCTTGCCCCAGGTCTGCGCATAGGCGTCCGCGTTGTTCAGCGCCCAGGCGCGAGCCGCAGTGAGGCGGCGGAGATAGTCCTCGAGCTCGGCATGCTTGTCGCGGATCGCATTCGGCGTCGCCACGACAAAGCTCAGCCCCGATGTCAGGCCCTCGGCATTGAGCAGGACGCGCGACTGGAACAGCACCTCTTCCTGACTCACATAAGGCTCCCAGGTCGACCACGCATCGACTGAGCCGCGGGTATAAGCGACCTTGGCGTCCGACGGAGCGAGGAACACGATCTGCACATCGCTCGCCGTCCAGCCCTTTTGTTCCAGCGCGGCGAGAATGAGCTGATGCCCGATCGAGCCGCGGCCGGTGGCGATCTTCTTGCCCTTCAAATCGTCGAAGCTCTTGATCGTCGAGTCCTTCGGCACCAGCACGGCGAGGCCGTCGCCGGTCTGCCGGATCGCACCGATTGCCTTGACCGGCACATTGGCCGCTGCGGCAAAGGTGAAGGGCGCATCGCCGACCAGCCCGCTATCGAGTGCGCCGGCACCGAGCGCTTCCAGCAGCGGCGCTGCCGCGGCGAATTCCTTCCACTCGATCTTGTAAGGCACGTCTTTCAGCACGCCGGATGCTTCCATCACGGCGCGCGCATTGCCTTTCTGGTCGCCGACGATCAGCGTCGTCGCGGCATGCGCCGAAGATGCGAAGGCCGCGAGGATCAGGCAGGCGGCGAGGATGAGCCGTTTCATGCTGCGACAACTCCCTTGGCGGCATCACGCGCCGCAATCAGTTCGCGGGTGCGCGGGATCAGTTCGCGGCCGTAATCGATGGCGTCGATCAGGGGATCGAAGCCGCGGATCAGGAAATGGCTGACGCCGAGATCGTAGTAGTCGGCGAACACTTCGGCGACCTGCTCGGGCGTGCCGACCAGCGCGGTGGTGTTGCTGTTGGCGCCGGTGAGCGCCGCCATCTCGGTCCACAACCGCTTGTCGATGCGGGTGCCCTCCTCGGCCAGAGCCAGCAGGCGCTTGGCGCCGGCAGTGGCGTGGCCATCGGCAGGCTTGCGATAGCCGGTCTTGTCCTGCAGCGCGGTGGCGCGGGCGAGAATGTCATCGGCCTTGGCCCAGGCTTTCTCCTCGGTCTCGGCAATGATCGGGCGCACCGACAGGCTGAAACGCGGCGCCGGACGGCCATACTTGGCAGCAGCGGCCCGCACGCGGCCGGTGACGTCGCGCACCTGCGCATAGGATTCACCCCACAGCGCGAACGTATCGGCATGTTTGCCCGACACGTCGATGGCCGCATCTGACGCGCCGCCGACGAAGACATGGATCGGCACGATCGGCTTCACCTGCGAGAAGCCGCCCTCGACCTGATAATACTTGCCGGCATAGTCGAATGGTTTCTCGCTCGTCCATTCCTGCTTGATGATGTCGAGCCATTCGCCGGTGCGCGCGTAACGCTCGTCCTTGTCGTCGAGCGTATTGCCGTCCTGCCGCAGCTCCTTGGCATTGCCGCCGGTGATGACGTGCAGCGAGACGCGGCCATGGTGGAAATTCTCGATGGTGGCGAGCTGGCGCGCCAGCACCGTCGGCGCGGTGAAACCCGGACGCTGCGCGATCATCACCTTCAGCTTTTCGGTGACGCCGAGCGCATGCTGGGCGACCTGCAGGCCGTCCGGCGAGGTCGAATGGAAGGCGAGCAGCGCGCGGTCGAACCCGGCGAGCTCGTGCGCCTTCGCTACGGTTTCGATATAGCTGGGATCGAGCACCGGGCCGGAGCGCACGCGGGTCTCAGATGCGTCATTGTTGGTGATGAAGCCGATGAATTCGACGGACATGGTTGTCTCCACTTCCTGCTGTTGTTCAGATGCCGAGCGCGATGCGTCCGGCGGAAATCCTGGTGCTGTCGTCCTGCGGCGTGTGCACGCGGCCACACAGCACGTCGCGATAATGCCGCTCCAGCGGATTGGCACGGGTCAGTCCGTGATTGCTGGTCAGCGACAGCGCGTCCTCGACAGCGGCCACGGCATTGTTGGTCACTGTGAGTTTGAGGATGTTCGCCTCGACCGACGTCAGTGCGACACCCTCATCGATGTCGCGTGCAAACGTATCGAGCAGCCGCGCATTCACCGCGAGCTTCACCTCGATACCGCCGACAATCTCCTGCGCCCGCGGCAGCGTCGCCAGCGGCGCGCCGAGGCTCGATGGCGTGCGGGTCTTGAGAAAGTCGATCAGCCAGTCGCGAGCAGCGCGTGCAACGCCGTCATAGACGGCGCCCACCAGCACAGCCTGGATGGTCGCCTGCGATACATCCGGCGCGCCCCACTCGCTGGGACGGCGCAGATCCACCTCGTTGTCGAGCGGAATGAGCACATCGTCGAACACGACGTCATGGCTGCCGCTGGCGCGCAGACCGAGATGATCCCAGGTCTCGACGATCTCGGTGCCTGGCAGACCCGCCGGCACCAGAAACACGCCGACCCGCACGTCGGGCTCGTCCGTCTTGGCCCAAACAGTGTACCATTTGAGGATCGGCGCACCGGTCGAATAGATCTTGCGGCCGGTCATGCGCCAGCCTTCGGCCGTGCGCTTCGCTGTGGTTTGAGGCAGACCGCCCCGCGATGGCGATCCCTGATCGGGCTCGACGCGCAACGCGTTGATCAGCGCAGGGCCATTCACGGCGTCGCGCGACACGCGCTGCGCCAGATGCGCAGGCCAGTTGCCGTTCCGCGTGATGACCAGATGGTGGATATAGTGCATCGCCAATACAAGCGCGGTCGCGGCATCGGCCTTGCCGACCGAGTTCACAACGCGCGCAGCCTCGCGCGCCCCGGCACCCGTACCGCCCAAGGCCTTTGGCACTGGCAGCGCCAGAAGGCCCGCCTCGGACAGTTCCTGAAAATTCTCGAATGGAAAACTTGCCGCGCGATCATGCGATGGCGCACGTTCCGCAAAGCCCGGAACGAGCAAATTGACTCTGTCGATAATGCTGGGAACTGCGTCCATATCGTGCTGCTTTCGGCTTCTCTAACCCTAGAGAATGCCGTTCGGCAGGCGTTACAAGCGGTACCCGGAAATAACGACAGCGGGACTGATGGGCCTCAGACCCGCAGGTGAAAATTCTCCCCGGTGACCTCAGGCGAGAATTTTATTCGCGCGATTTTGAAGCCTGATTCAGGAATCTGCCGCCTTGCCCCGACTGCCGGCGATATGACTGGTGAGCTTCTGTGTGACCTCACGCCGCAACGCATTGAATTCGGGCGATGCGACATCGCGCGGGCGCGGAAGGTCGACCTCGATTTCGCAATCGATCCGGCCAGGCCCGGCCGACATCACGATAACGCGATCCGCCAGCATCACGGCTTCCTCGACCGAATGCGTCACGAAAATCACCGTGAGACCGGTGGTGCGCCAGATCTCGACGAGTTCCTCCTGCAGCTTGCTGCGCGTCAGCGCATCTAGCGCGCCGAACGGTTCGTCCATCAGCAGCACATCGGTGTCGTTGCTCAGCACGCGCGCGATGGCGACGCGTTGCTTCATGCCGCCGGAAAGCTGGTGCGGATAGCGATCGGCAAAGGCCGTCAATCCCACCATGGCCATGAACTTGTCGGTGAGTTCGTCCACGACCTTGCTCGCGACACGGCGATGTTTGGGGCCGAAGCCGATATTGTCGCGCACGGTCAGCCACGGAAACAGCGCATAATCCTGAAACACCATGCCGCGATCCGGGCCCGGCTTGTCGACGGGAAAGCCGTACATGGTCACCGAGCCCTGAGAAGCTTTCTCGAAACCGGCGACGATGCGCAGCAAGGTGGACTTGCCGCAGCCCGACGCTCCGAGCAGACAGACGAACTCGCCCTTGCGGATGGTGAGGTTGACGCCGCGCAGTGCTTCGACCGGGCCGTTGGAAGCCTGGTAGAATTTCTGCACGTTGCTCACTTCGAGGATATCAGGCGCAATTGTGGTCGGTCGATCAAGCATGATGCTGTGGGCTCCAGCGAAGGAAGTAGTTGCTGAGCATCAGCAGGATGCGATCCGACACGAAGCCGGTCATGCCGATGATGATCATGCCGGTGATCACGAGATCGGTGCGCGACAGTGTGCGGCCATCCATGATGACGGCGCCGAGGCCTTCGGGCACGCCGGTCATCTCGCCGACCACGATCAGGATCCATGCGAAGCCTGCGCCGAGACGAAGCCCGTTGAAAATGCTCGGCAACGCTGCCGGTAAGACGACGGAGCGGAACTGCTGCGCGCCGCTGCAGCCGAGCATCTCCGCCGCTTCGAACAACCTGATATCGACGGAGCGCACGCCGAACACCGTATTGAGCAGGATCGGAAAGAACGCGCCGAGGAACACCAGGAAGATCGCCGCGCGCGGGCCGAGACCAAAGAAGATCATCGACAACGGCAGCCATGCCGTCACCGGGATCGGCCGTAGCAGCGACAGCGTCGGATCAAGCAATTTGCGCAGCAACGGCATGCGCCCGATCATCAGGCCAAGCGGAATGCCGATCGCCGCCGCACAGAGAAAGCCGCCATAGACGCGCTGCACGCTCTTCCAGAAATGGATCGGCAGGCTGGCGCTGTAGGCGTCGTCATAAATTCCGCCGAAAGCGAAATCCCACATCATCACGGCGACGCCATAGGGCGACGGCACCAGTCGCGTGCCGGTCCAGCGCACCATGACGTCCCAAATCACCATCAGGCAGACCGGCACGATCAGCGCGAGCGCAACTGTGCGCGCCCGCTGCACACCCTGCCCGCGCTTGCCGGCCGCAGGCACCGGGGTTTCCGCTGCCGGCGCAAGCTGTACCCTGTTGGACGTATCGTCCATCATGCTTTGCAGGCTCACGATGCGCTCACGTGGCCGCCAGCGCCTTCACGAAGCTCGCATCGATGAAGGTCTTGTAGTCCGGTAACTGCCGTATCTGCTTCTTGGACAGCATCTGGCCGCCGTAATATTCTGCCTGCTTCATGAACTGGTCGTCGATATTCCAGGTCAGCTCCACATTGGGCGCGGCCTTCTCGATCGACGGCTTCTGCTGGCCGAGCTTCTGCATGGCGATGGCGATGAAGGCCTCGCGGTCCTTCATGGCATATTCGCTGGCCAGGCGGTGGGTCTTGAGCAGCGCCTTGATCAGTTCCGGATCTTTCTCGATCAGTTCGCGGCGCGTGGCGAGCACCATGTTCAGCGAACCGGTCGGCGTGGTGTAGGGATATTCGACGATCTGGCCGACGCCATTGGCGAGGCTAATGCCTGGCCCGGGCTCGGCGCCCACATAGGCGTCGATGTCGCCGCGGGCGAGCGCCGGCGCCATGTCGCTGAACGACAGACGCACGGACTCGACGTCCTTCACCGTCATGCCTTCGGCGGAGAGGCGATCGAGGATCACGACTTCCTGGGTCGAGCCCGGCAGGATCGCGACTTTCTTGCCCTTGAGGTCCTTGATCGTATTGATCCCGGAATCCTTCTTGGCGACGACCGCCATGCCGCGATTGCAGGCAGATGCGATGACGACGACTGGCTCACCATTGGCGCCGCCGAGCGTCGCCGCGGCAAAACCGAAGATGCCGAAATCGACAGTGCCGGTCACGACGGCGTTCTTGCCGTCGGTCGGGGTTTCGAACGGGATCACCTCGAACTTGACGCCATCAGGCGCGAATTTCTCGTAGAAATACGGCGTGACGCCGTGAATGAGCTTCAGCGTTCCGATCTTGACCACGCGGTCGGCAGCGAAGGCCTTGATGCTGGTCGTGGACAGCGCCGCAGCAATGGCCGTCAGGCGGATGAAATCACGTCGGTTGGTGCTGTACATGTCATTCCCTTGGGCTGAACCGTGTGTCAGCCCAAAAGGAATGCAATAACCATGCCTCGTATACAGCTATCGGTGGAGCATGCCCTCGCCCGCAACGGACCATAGTCGGGAGGAGCTCACCACGTCGCGTCCAGCCCGAGCAGCCCCAGGATCTGTCGTCGCAGCTCGGCCAGATGTGGATCGCCACGGTGGCGCGGATAGGGCCGGTCCACCGTGATATCCGCCGTCACCCGCGCCGGACGATCGCTGAACACGATGACGCGATTGGCGAGGAACAGCGCCTCCTCCACGTCATGGGTCACCAGCAGTGCCGTGAAGCCGTTGCGCTGCCACAGCGACACCAGTTCGGCCTGCATGGTGATGCGTGTCAGCGAATCCAGTTTGCCGAGCGGCTCGTCGAGCACGAGGATGCGCGGATCGTTCACCAGCGCCCGCGCCAATGCCACGCGCTGTGCCATGCCGCCCGAGAGCTGATGCGGATAGGCCTTCCGGAAGGCTCCGAGGCCGACGAGATCGATCGCCGCATCGACGCGGTGACGCTGCGTCTTGAGTACGCCCTGCGCTTCCAGCCCGAGCGCAACATTGTCCCACACCGTCCGCCACGGAAACAGCGTCGGGTCCTGAAACACGACAACGCGGGACGGGTAAGGGCCGGTGATGGCGACGCCATCCTCATCCAGCGTGCCGGCACGCGGCGGCTCGAGACCCGCCACCAACCGCAGGAGGGTAGACTTGCCGCAGCCGGAGGGACCGAGCAGCGCAACGAATTCGCCGGGTGCGACGGATATGCTGACATCGTCGAGCACCGGCAACACGCTGCCATCGATATCGAAGGCGTGGCTGACGCCCTTGACCTCCAGCGACGCGCCGGTCGCCGCTGGCTTGAATGCTGTCGCGAGCGCTACCATTTGACGACACCCTTCTGCCAGACCAGCAGGCGGTCGCGCACCTTGAACAGCAGCGTGATGGCGCCCGAGCAGAGCAGCGACATCACGATCAGCGCCGCATACATGTTGTTGTAGGACGCCCAGCCCTGCGCCCATTGCAGATAGAAGCCAAGCCCGGCCTTCACACCGATCATCTCGGCCACGACCAGTACCGCGAAGGACGCGCCGAGCCCCATGAACAGGCCGACAAACACATGCGGCAGCGCCGCCGGGATCGCGACCTTGGTCACCAGAAACGACGGCTTGGCACCGAGCGTTCGTGCGACGTCGTAATAGGCGGTGCTGACGCTGGCTACGCCCGACCAGGTCAGCACCGTCACCGGAAAGGCGGTGGCAAGCGCGATAAGGAACGTGCTGGCGCTCCAGGCGGATGGGAACGTGAAGAACGCAATCGGCAACCAGGCCGTCGCCGGCAACGGTCCGATGAAGCGCAGGATCGGATGCACCCAGTAGCCCGCGAGCCGCGACCAGCCGATGGAGACGCCGGTGAGGAAGCCTACGACCGCGCCGATGAAGTAGCCGCCAAGCTGCAGCTTCACCGAGGCGAAGGCGCTATCGAGCAGCTTCGGCAGGTCGTCGGTATAGACCTCGACGATCGACTGCGGTGGCGGAAAGAACGGCAGCGGCAGCCAGCCGAATTTCGCCGTCGCAAGCTCCCACAGCGTCAGGAACGCTCCCAAGGCAAACAGCCAGGGCGCGCGTCGCTGCACGCCGTCGCCGAACTTGCCGAGCGCTGCCTGCGCCGTGGTCGCAATCGCGATGCCGCCAGCAATCGCGAATGCCGTATAGGCCACTGCTTCGGTGCGTGGCCAGTCGCCGATATCTGGCCATCGCAGGCACGACAGGCCGAAAGCCAGCCAGGCGAGCCCTGCCCCGATCCCCGTAATGCTAAAACGAAGCTTGCTGACGAATTGAAGTCCGCCATCGCCAGCAATGAGCGCGGTCTCGCGGTCACCGCCAAGCGGTGCGATCTCAGACGCGGAATACGTCGGCATAGATGCGCTCCGCGAATTTGGTGGTGTCGGTGCTCGGTTTGAACACCGAAACCGTCTTGAGATCGTCGGCGTAGGATTTCAGCTCGCGCTTCAGCGCATCGCCCACGGGGTGATGATGATGGGTGTGATACTTCACCATGCCCAGCAGATCTTCGACGGTGGCATTCTTCGGCGCATAGGGCTGGAACGACTTCGCGGCCTTCTCCGGATTTTGCGATGCGAACATCGCAGCATCGAGCAGTGCCTGCGTCAGGCCGCGCGCGACCAGAGGATCGTCACGCAGCAGGCTGCCGCGCACGCCGACGATGCAGCAGCTGATATCCTTGTAGAGGCCATCGAGATTGGAGCCGACTTCCTTCAGCTCGCCATCCTTGAGCCAGAGATAGGCCAGCGGATCGGATGCCAGCCCGATCTGCGCCTCGCCCTTCTCCACGGCGAGCCGCACGAGGTTGCCGGGATATTGCCGCCACTCGACGTCCTTGTCCGGGTTGAGGCCGGCCTTGGCGAGCTGGATCGAGAAAAAGTTCTTGTCGGGCCCGGCCATATCGCCGACGGCGATGGTCTTGCCCTTGAAATCCGCGACGCTCTTCACTTCCGATTTCGCCGGCGCCAGCGCGCGCAGGCAGCCGCCATGGGTCCCGGCGACGATCTTGACGTCGAAGCCCTGCTCCAGCGGCTTCAGCCAGCGCAGCGCCATACCCAGGCCCGCATCGGATTTCCCCGTGGCGATGGCTTCGAGAAGCTGGTCCGTCGAGCCGCTGTAATTGACCAGCTCGACATCGAGGTTCTGCTTCTGGAAGAAGCCATGATCGATGGCGACCGGCAGCGGCGCAAGGCAGACCGCGCCGGCATTCCAGGAAAGCTTCAATTTGCGCGGTGCACCGGTGAGCGCGGGCGCCTCCGATGCGGTCCTGCAGATCGGAAACTCGGAAAAATCGATGGGTGACGCCTGCCGGAACGGAAACGCCTGCGCGCCCCATACGCCGAGTGGTGCGGCCAATGCGGCTGCAGCGCCGCCGCGCAACAGCGACCGGCGATCCATCAGCGGCTTGCGGTTGTGATCATCGTTCGACATCTGGTCTCCTTGCGATCGGCACAGCGCTGCCCATGGCCACAACACATGGTGTTGCGGCTCGCGCTGATGCGATGGTCAATGTGTTAAGTGGAAGCTCAGCCGTGAGAGTCCGTCGACTCCCGCCCCTGTGATTTCGATGGTACGAGGATGCGCAGCGCGGCGGCTTCGGTCAATAAAATGGAATTTTGAATGTCGCGCAGGATGGAGAGATTATCTCCAATGAGAGCAGCGCCGGGAGAGAACGCAATTTATCGCTGAGGAAGCGTTCTACTGATGACGCAGTTGAAGCAAAACAGTTCTCTCGCAAACGCGCGCTCCCCTCATGGTGAGGAGGCGCGAAGCGCCGTCTCGAACCATGAGATGCCGGCGCTCCGAGTCTGCGGCCATCCTTCGAGACGCCCGCTAATGGCGGGCTCCTCAGGATGAGGGGTAGAGATATCAATATACGTCGAGCTGAAAACGTCCCTTCTTCTTCAGCTCGCTGACAAACATTACTGCCTCGTCGGTCGAACGCGCGCCATGCTGGGCGGCGATATCGACCAGAGCCCGCTCCACATCCTTCGCCATGCGCTTGGCATCGCCGCAGACATAGACATGGGCGCCTTCGGCGAGCCAAGTCCAGACGTCGCGGCCGACCTCGCGCATGCGATCCTGCACGTAGAACTTCTCGCCGGCGTCACGCGACCAGGCGAGCGACAACCGTGTGAGGAAGCCTTCGGTCTTCATGCCATTGAGTTCGTCGGCATAGAAGAAATCCGAGGCGCTGCGCTGATGGCCGAAGAACAGCCAGTTCTTGCCCGGCGCCCTGGTGGCCTTGCGGTCGTGCAGGAACGCCCTGAACGGCGCGATGCCGGTGCCCGGCCCGACCATGATGATCGGCGTCTCCGGATTTTCCGGCAGCGCAAAGCCATGCGCCTTCTGGACATAGACCTTGAGCTCGTCGCCGGGCTGGATGCGATCGGCGAGGAAGCTCGAGGCCAGACCATGGCGCTTACGCTTGCCGACCATATAGCGAACGATATCGACGGTGAGCGACAACCGGCCCGGCGTCGCATTGTGCGATGACGAGATCGAGTAGAGCCGCGGCTGCAGCGGTTCCAGCGCTTCGATGAAAGCTTCCGGATGCGGACGCACGCCGGAGAATTTCTGCAGCGCAGCCATCACGTCGAGCGTTGCCGCATCGCCATCGGGGTCTTCCCCCTGCGCCAATGCGCGTGCCTTGGCGCGCTGTGCCCCGCCGGTGAGATAGGACATCAGCTCGAACAGGCCGTCCGGTGCCGGGGCCAGCGAGACGTCGTCTTGTAGCACTTCACGCAGCGTCTTGCCACGCACTTCCGTCATATGCGACGCGCCGAGCAGAGCGATGATCTGGTCGACGTGACCGAGATCGTTCGATGCAAAGATGCCGAAACTGTCGCCGACGACGTAATCGAGCCCGCAGCCCGACAGATCGAAATCGATATGCCAGGTCTCCTTCTCGGAGCCTTTGCCGTTGAGCAGGCGGCGGCCGAGAAACACCGCGGGTGCGGGATTGTCGCGCGAGCGTCCGAGCGTCGACGGATCCGGCACAGCAACTTCGGCCGGCTCCGCAGCAGTCGTCGCTGCTGCCGCGGGCGCAGCACCGGCCGGTGCTTTGTCGAGCTCTTCATAGAGCGACTTCAGCATCCGCGCGGTTTCCTTGCCGCCCGGCACGCACAGGTTCAGCCGCGCCTCGGCTTTCGAGGCAATCGCGTCGGAATAGTCGTTGCAGTTATAGCCGCACTGGCCGCAGTCCTGCTGCGCCATCGCCGCCATCATCTTGCGACGAACCGGCTTGCCTTCGGCGAGCTTCATGCGATCGGCGATCGGCATGGTCTGGTCATGCCACGGCGCGCCGTCGTCTTCCTCCATGATCGCGGCGCCCTGCTCGGCAGAGAGCGGCGTCGCCGGCGCATCGGACAGCAGGCCGGCGAAGAAGCCGTTCAGCCAGGAGCGTTGCGCTTCCGAGAACGGCGCAGACGCAGGAATGATCTCGAGTTTGGGCGGCGGCGTCATCTGGTTCATGCGGACACCTGTTCATCAGCGAGCTTACGCAACGAAGCCGCGTCGTGACGGCGCGAGAAAGTGAGGAACGTCTCGTCCGGCGACGCGCGGTGGGCGAGATAGGCTTTCAGCAGCCGCTCGACGACGACAGGCGCGTCCTCGGACTTCACGTTCTGATAGACCTCCTGCCCGACATCGGCCTGCGGGCCGAAGCCGCCGCCGGTGAAGATATGGAAGCCATCCACGGTGTCGTCGCTATCGTCCAGCGCCACGCGCGCGCCGATCATGCCGATGTCGCTGATGTAATGCTGCGCGCAGGAATGATGGCAGCCGGTGAGATGGATGTTGATCGGCGTATCGACCTCGACGCGGGTATCACACCATTCGGCGATGTTTGTTGCCGTGCGTTTGGTATCCGCATTGCCGAACTTGCAACCGGCGCGACCGGTACAGGCGATCAGGCCGGCGCGGATCTCGGTGGTCTTGATGGCAAGGCCAAGGGCTTCGATGGCCGCAGTCGCCAGCGCAACATTCGCGTCTTTCACACCGGGGATCAGCAGATTCTGCCACACCGTGAGGCGGATATCGCCGTCGCCGAGATCGGCCGCAATCTTCGAAAGCCCTCGCATCTGATCGCAGGTCACTTTGCCAAGTGGCAACACGACGCCGATCCAGTTCAACCCGTCCTGCTTCTGCCTGTGCACGCCAATATGCGCCGTGCGGTCGAATTCCGGCCGCGGCATCAGCGCCTCTGCAGAAATGCGCGTGAATGGCTGGCCGAGCTTCTCTTCAACGAGGGTGAGGAACTTCTCCATGCCCATGCCGTCGATGACGTATTTCAGCCGCGCTTTAAGCCGGTTGGTGCGGTCGCCGAGATCGATGAAAACGCGCACGATAGCGTCGGAGACCTTGGTGGAGTCCTCCGGTCTCACGATGATGCCGGTATCGGTGGCGAAATCCTTGTGGCCAGTGATGCCGCCGATGCCGAGCTTGAACCAGACGCCGGGCGCGGCGCCGAAACCATCTTTCACTTCGACTGCCTGGAAGGCGATGTCGTTGGTGTCCTCCAGCACGGCGATCTTGCCGGCGCCGTCGAAGGCAACGTTGAACTTGCGCGGCAGGCCGGTGAGCGTGCGGTCATTGAGGATGTGATAGTGCCACTCGCGCGCATAGGGGCGCGTGTCCAGCAGTTCCTGCGGATCGATGCCCGCGGTCGGCGTGCCCGTGACGTTGCGGATGTTGTCGGCCCCGGAGCCGCGTGAGCACAGACCGAGATCCTGGATACCCTCGATCAGTTTCACCGCATTTTTCGGCGGAATCTCGCGCACCTGCAGATTGGCGCGCGTGGTCACATGCGAGAACGGACCGCACAACTCGTCACTAAGATCGGCAAGACCCGCAAGCTGCCAGTGCTTCATGATGCCGTTCGGGATCCGAAGCCGGCACATATAGGAGTCCTGCGTCGGACCCACATAGAAGATGCCGTAATAGCGCCACCGAAAATTGTCGGCCGGCGATGGCCGCGCATCGATCGCGGCCTGATCGCGCAGCCGCGGATAGGCGTCGAACGGATGTTCCTCGCGCTTCCATTTCTCCTGCTCAACCAGCTTCTTGCCCGATGCAATCGTGCGATCCTGCGCCTTGATATGCGGCGCATCCGGTCCGGTCGGCTCCGCATTGGCTTTGGCTGACGCGCCGCCGCCGAGACCCTTGCCGACACGGTTGATCTGCAGCCCCGTCGAGAAGCCTTCGAGGTAGCGCTTCTGTTCGTCAGTAAAGTCGATGGAGAGCGTTTCAATTTTCATGCGGGACGAAGCTCCTGCGGGCCACAGCGTGGCTTCAACGGGGATAAGGATCGCGGACCGCACAGGCTCAGGTCAGCGCGTCGCGCCGGCTTGAATTCTGGAAGCGATCCGATCAGCCTCGTTGCTGCGGAAATCCATCTGAACTGGCCGGCGGGCATCAGCGAACGCCGGTTGACTAGAGACATTCAAGTCTCGTGCCAGACCGTCATCGACGGAAAAACGTCAAGAAATCAGGGGATTGAGGTCGAGATCGGGCCGAACCCGGCCGTTCGGTGCCAGCGTTTGTGCACCGCACGCTCAATAATTAGACGGTGGGAACGTCAATGGCAGCTATCGTTGCGAAGGCCCCGCGCGACGAAGCGATCCAGCATGGGCTCGTGGCCATTCGGATTGCCGCCTCGGTAAGAGGAAAGCTGGCGAACCAGCTTTCCTTGACCTCATCATGAGGTGCAAAAGTGAGGGCGGGCCTAAGCCGTTAGACCGCCTCGAACGCCGCCGGATCAGCGGCTCCGTCGTCCAGCACTTGCGTCTGCCGCAGCATGTCCTCGATGCCATCTATCGCGCGACCCACATCGACCGTCGACGTGTCGATCCGCAGCTCGACCGTCTCCGGCGCCTGATAGTCGTTGGCGATACCGGTGAAGCCCGGCAGGTCGCCGGCGCGGGCCTTGGCGTAATGCCCCTTGGGATCGCGCTGCTCGCAGATCTCTGCCGGAGTCGCGACATAGATCTCGCGAAATGCAGTATCGACCGCGCTGCGGGCCTCGGCGCGGTCGCCGCGCGAGGGTGAGACAGCCGCGACGATGGCGATATGACCGTTGCGGGCGAGATGGCCGGCCATCTCCGCCAGCCGCCGGACATTCTCGCTGCGATCGGCGGCGGAGAAGCCGAGGTCGCGATTGAGTCCGGCGCGCAGCGTGTCGCCGTCGAGCAGGATCGGCGAACCGCCTTTGGCGAACAGACGGTGCTCTAGCGCCCGCGCCAGCGTCGACTTGCCCGATCCCGGCAATCCCGTGAACCACACAACCGCGCCTTGATGGCGGTAGCGCGCCGAACGTTCCTCAGGATGCAGTGCCGACTGCACCGGCACGATGTCCGACGACACCGCGCGTTGGGCAGTATCAAAGGAGAGCACGAGACCGCCACCGGCGATCCGGCCACCGACCTCGATCACGAGACGTCCGGTGCGCGGATTGTCGATGTAGCGATCAGCGGCGACCGGTTGTGCCAGTGCGATCTCGATTTCGCCGACGTGATTGCGGGCGATCTGTTTGGTCTCGACACTGGCCAGTTCGCCGGGATCGATCGCCTTCTCGATCGCGATCACACGGCCGCGCACTTCGCGCACGCCGAGCCGCACCAGGATCGACGATCCCGCTGTCAGCGGCTGATCGTGCAGCCAGAAGATCCGCGCCCGCAGCCGTCGTGTATCCGATGGCACCGCGCCAGCATGCGCGATCACGTCGCCGCGCTCGACGAACAGTTCGCGGTCGAGCGTGATACCGACGGATCGCCCTGCCCCGTGCTCGCCTTCCAGCGGCGTCGCCGACCAGCGCTCCACGCTCTTGATCTTCGCTCGCTTGCCGGCGGGCATGATCACCACGTCGTCGCCGACAGCCAGATGACCGGCCTCGATACGCCCGGCCACGATACGCCGGTCGTCAAACTTGTAGATCGCCTGTACCGGTAGCCGCAGCGGCAATTCATCAAGCGCGAGTGCCGGCTTCAACGCATCGAGCGCCCCTACGACCGTCGGCCCGCGATACCAGCCGATACGGTCGGTATGGGTGGCGACGCCATCGCCATCCCGCGCCGAAATCGGAATCACCGCGGCGGGCGTGACGCCGAGTTCAATGAGATGCGCCGAAATTTCGTCGCTGATCGCCTGAAAGCGCTCGGCGCTGAAATCGACGCGGTCCATCTTGTTGACGACGACGGCCACCTGCTTCACGCCCAGCAGATGCAGCAGATAGGCATGGCGCCGGGTCTGATCGCGAACGCCTTCCAGCGCATCGACGATCAGCACGGCGCCATCGGCCTGCGATGCACCGGTGATCATGTTACGCAGAAACTCGGCGTGGCCGGGCGCGTCGATCAGAATGACGTCGCGCAATTTGGTGCGGAAGCGGATCTGCGTGGTATCGATGGTGATGCCCTGGTCACGCTCGGTCTGCAGCGCATCGAGCAGGAACGACCATTCGAACGGCATGCCGCGCCGGGCGCTCACCGCTTTCAGCATCTCCAGCTTGCCATCCGGCAAGCCGCCGGTCTCGTGCAGCAGACGACCGACCAGCGTCGACTTGCCGTGATCCACATGGCCGACGATGACGATGCGCAGTTGCGGGCGCGTGGTGCCGTTGGGCATTCCGAGCGAGGTCGGATTGACGGGTTTGGTCATGGCATCACCTCTACAGATAGCCGGCGACGCGCAGTCGCTCGAAGGCATCTTCGGTTTCGTGATCGAGTGCGCGGCCGGCGCGCTCGGGAATCGTGGTGCCATCGAGCTCGACCAGGATTTCGGCAATCGTGCTGGCGGTGGATGCGACGGGATTGGTGATGTCGGCATCGCCCAGCGAGCGGTAGCGCTTGCCGTCCTTGGCCAGATAGAGCGGGATGATCGGGATATTTTCGCGCGCCGTGTAGGCCCAGATGTCCGCTTCGGTCCAATGCAGGATCGGATGAATGCGCAGATGCGCACCGGGCGGCGGCGAGGCGTTGAACTGATCCCAGAATTCCGGCGGCTGGTCGCGCACGTCCCATCCGCCCTCGACGCCGCGCGGCGAGAACACGCGCTCCTTGGCACGGGTCGCCTCTTCGTCCCGCCGAATGCCGGCGATCAATCCGTCGAAGCCGTGCTTCGCCAGCGCAAGCTTGAGACCTTCGGTCTTGCGCGCTGCGGAGCGCGCCGCCGGCGGCAGTGTCGGATCGACACTATCGATCGACGGGCAATATTCGACGGTGAGGTCGAGTCCCCACTCCTTCGAATAATGATCGCGAAAGGCGTACATCTCCGGAAACTTCTTGCCGGTATCGACATGCAGCGCGGGGAACGGCACGTGGCCGAAGAACGCCTTGCGCGCCAGCCAGATCATGACGTTGGAGTCCTTGCCGAGCGACCACAGCAAGGCCAGCTTCTTCAGCCGGGCGAAGCCCTCGCGCAGGATGTAGATGCTCTGCGCTTCCAGTTGATCGAGGTGGTCCATCGATACCACGTCCGATCGGACGCGTTCGAGATTGGTCGACGTCATACGCCTTCTCCAGGTCCTCAAAACCGCCGTGAGATTCGCCGTTGCTCACGAAGCGGATACGCTCGGAGAAAGTGCATCTCTGGAACTCGATTTATGGGGTCAAAAAATCTAAACTGCGCTTCCCAAATAGAAAGAATATTTTTCTATTAAATGGCGATAAGCAACTGATATATAGAATCTTATTCCAGTCAAGCTGGATGTGTTGAGGAGTTCGAGATGCTGTCGCCCGGAGCCGTCGCAAGTGCTGTCCAATACGATCAAGCGCTGCAATCCGCCTCGCCCGCCGAGGTGATCGCTGCGGCTCTCGATGTCGTGGGCCGCGATGGACTCGCGCTGGTATCGTCGTTTGGCACGGAGTCTGCGGCGTTGCTGAAGGTGATGGCCGATGTCGATCCCGCCATCCCCGTGCTGTTTCTCGACACCGGCTGGATGTTCGAGGAGACACTCGCCTATCGCGATCAACTGATCCTGACACTGGGCCTGCGCGACGTGCGAACGATCCGCCCGGCAGCGGATGCGCTTGCCGCTCACGACAGCGATGGGGATTTGTGGTCGTCCGATCCCGACACCTGCTGCCGGATCCGGAAGGTCGAGCCGCTGGCGCAGGCACTGACGCCGTTCAGCGCGTGGATCAACGGCCGCAAACGATTTCAGGGCGCATCGCGCGCCGTCATTCCCGTCGTCGAGGACGATGGTTCAAAATTGAAATTCAATCCATTCGCCAATGTCACGCCGGACGAGATCGGGCTGATCTACGCGTCGGCGAAGCTGCCGCCGCATCCGCTCGTGGCCTCAGGCTTTGCGTCGGTCGGCTGTATGCCCTGCACGTCCCGCACCGCGCCTGGCGAGGACCCCCGCGCCGGCCGCTGGCGCGGCCGCGCTAAAACGGAATGCGGCATCCACACATCGGCGAACTGACGCCGCCGCTACGACTTCATATGCGCGATCTCGAACGCAGCGAGATGGGCAGCGATGTTGCTCGGATCGAATGGCGGCCCAGCGAAGGCGCCAACCGCGTCGGGCACATCAGTCAAAGCGCTCCCGGTGATACCAAGCGCGGCATCGTAGAGGTCGGGGCGGAACACACCCTGTGCGATCTTCAGCGCCTCGGGGCTGATCGCGGCCTGTCCCCAGCGCACCATCTGGGCATAGAGCCAGGCGGCCTGAACGGGATCAGGACGCCCGGCTCCTTCGCGGCCGACCAGCAGATAGCGCCCGCTCTCGCGCATGGTGCCATCCGGTGAAATCTTCAGCCGGCCATCCAGCGTCCGCAGCAGGACCTCCGGCGAGACGCCGATATATTGGGGCTTGGCGAGAATCGCGGCAATCTCATTGCGGTTCTCCGGCGCCTCGATGAAGGCAGCCGCGCTCACATGCGCCCGCGTGAGCGCCGCCACGATGTCCGGGTTCTTCTCCGCCCAGCTCTGCCTCATCGCCAGCACCTTTTCGGCAGCGCGCAGCAGGATGTCGGAGACGAAATGCAGGATATGGCCGACGCCGAGATCGACCGCGACAGAATTCCAGGGCGCGCCGACACAGAACGCATCGACGTGACCGTTGGCGAGGCTGTCGACCATGTAAGGCGGCGGCAGCACCACGAGGCGGACGTCCTCATCGGGATCGACACCGCCGGCGGCCATCCAGAAACGGAGCTGGTAATTATGCGTCGAGAACGGAAACGTCATGCCGAAGGTCAAGGGATCGGCGCCGGCACGGGCACGGGCGACGACCACGCGGCGCAGCGCCTGCGCGGTGGCCATCGGATCGGTCGGGTCACCGTCGAGTTCCGACATCAGCGCTGCATGCAGCGCCGGCGAGACGGTGATGGCATTGCCGTTGATGCCCAGATTAAACGACGCCACGATCGGCACTTTCACGTGCCCGAGCCCGAGGCTGGACGCGATGGCAACGGGCGCCAGCAGATGCGCCGCTTCGAACAGGCCGATATTCAGCTTATCGCGGACATTCGACCACGACACTTCCCGGACCAATTCGACATTCAGCCCCTCGGCTTTCGTGAACCCCTTGTCGACCGCGACAATCAGGGCGGCGGCGTCGGCCAGCGGAATGAAGCCGATGCGAAGCGGGTGGTCGATCATTTCAGCAACTCCGCTGCGGTGATGATCGACTGCGCGATCTCGCCGATTTTCTTCTTTTCACGCATCGCCGTGGATCGCAGCAATACGTAAGCCTCTTCTTCATTGAGGCCCTTGAGCTTCATCACGATGCCCTTGGCGCGGTCGATGATCTTGCGCTCCTCCAGCGCCGACTTGGTGCGCTCGAGCTCGTCCTGCAGTTTGGAGAAGGCGTTGAAACGGGAGATGCAGAGATCGAGGATCGGCTTGATCCGCTCCTTCTTCAGCCCGTCCACGATGTAAGAGGATACCCCCGCCTCGACCGACGCCCGTGCCGACTCGGCGTCGCTCTGGTCGACGAACATGGCGACTGGCCGGCGCACCGCGCGGGACACCTGGAACATTTGTTCCAGCACGTCGCGGCTGGGGTTTTCGAGGTCGATGACGATGACGTCAGGGTCCAGGGCGTAGATCCGGGCCAGCAGGTTATGCATCTCCCGGATATGCTGGACGTCCACATAGCCAGCCTCCCGCAGCCCTTCCTCAAGGATCGCGGCCCGGATCGGGCTTTCGTCGACAATGACAATTTTGGGCGACTGGTCGGCAGGCATCGGGCACTCACATGGATGCAGCATACCCATAGCACGCCCGCGCACGGCTTAAAGCCTTGTAATTATGGGCAAATGGGACTACCTGCTGCCTCTCAATCAGGCAGATCGAACATGCAACAGGCCGCCGCGCCGAAAATCTCCTTTGTGTCACTGGGATGCCCCAAGGCCCTGGTGGATTCCGAGCGCATCATCACGCGCCTGCGGGCCGAAGGTTACGAACTCGCCCGCAAACACGACGGCGCCGACATCGTCATCGTCAACACCTGCGGTTTCCTCGACAGCGCCAAGGCGGAGTCGCTGGGCGCCATCGGCGAAGCTATGGCACAGAACGGCAAGGTCATCGTCACCGGCTGCATGGGCGCCGAGCCCGAGCAGATCGAAGCCGCCTATCCCAACCTGCTGTCGATCACCGGGCCACAGCAATACGAAAGCGTGCTCGACGCCGTGCATCGTGCGCTGCCGCCGGTGCACAATCCGCACATCGATCTGGTACCCCCGCAGGGCATCAAGCTGACGCCGCGGCACTACGCCTATCTGAAAATTTCCGAAGGCTGCAACAACCGCTGCACCTTCTGCATCATTCCAAAGCTGCGCGGCGATCTGGTCTCGCGTCCGGCCAACGAAGTGCTGCTCGAAGCCGAGAAGCTGGTGAAAGCCGGCGTTAAGGAATTGCTGGTCGTGTCGCAGGACACCTCGGCTTACGGCGTCGACATCAAATACGCTACCAGTCCATGGAAGGACCGTGAGGTCCGCGCCAAGTTCTACGATCTCGCCAAGGAGCTCGGCGAACTCGGCGCCTGGGTGCGGCTGCAATATGTTTACCCGTATCCGCATGTCGACGAAGTCATCGGCTTGATGAATGCCAACAAGAATGTGCTGCCCTATCTCGATATCCCGTTCCAGCATGCCGCTCCGGACGTGCTCAAGGCGATGAAGCGCCCGGCGGCGCAGGACAAGACGCTCGCCCGCATCAAGAAGTGGCGCGAGGAATGCCCCGATCTGACATTGCGCTCGACCTTCATCGTCGGCTTCCCCGGCGAGACCGAGAGCGATTTCCAGTATCTGCTCGACTGGCTGGAAGAGGCGCAGATCGACCGCGTCGGCGCGTTCAAATACGAGTCCGTAGCGGGCGCGACTTCGAACGCCATCGCCAATGCGGTGCCTGAAGAAATCAAGCAGCAGCGCTGGAATGCGTTGATGGAGCGCCAGCAGAAAATCTCGGCGCGCCGCTTGAAGCGCAAGGTCGGCACCCGGCAGCAGGTCATCATCGACGAGGTCGGCCCGACTGTGTCGAAGGGCCGCTCGAAGGCGGACGCGCCTGACATCGACGGATCGGTCTATATCACCGCACGCCGGCCGCTGAAGGTCGGCGAGATCGTCACGGCGAAGATCGAGCGCGCGGATGCGTATGATCTGCACGGGACGGTGGCGGGGTTTTAAGCGCAACCCTCACAATTTCTCCGTTCGATCGACGCATGTTTTGAACTGGCATGACTTCATACATTGAGAGATACGGTTGTTGAAACCGGGGTATCAAACACTTTAAATACCCCGCTTCAAATCTCCCACCGATGAGATATGATCGCGAGCGTCTTTGAAACGTTCCGTTGTATTCGCATGGGTCAGTCATGGAAGAGAAATCAAAGTCTAAGCCGACGCTTCGCGCTCGGGCGGACAAGATCAAAGACTTCAGGTGCAAAAACCTGATTGCCGTCATTGAGAATCCCACGGACGTAAGAAACATTGGCACAATTATTAGAAATGTTAACGCACTCGGCGTCGAGAAAGCTTACGTCATAACGGACCAGAATTCGTTGCCTGATGAATGGGAAGAGATGCGCGAAAAGCGGAAGCTGAGTGCAATTTCCGCATCTGCCATCAAATGGAGCTTTGTCAAGAAGTTCAAAGACACGGACAGCTGCATGGATCACTTGAACAAAAATGGCTTTGTTTCGGTTGTTACGTCGCCCCATGTGAAAGGACGCAAGAACGTTGTGCTTCACGAGCACGACTACACGTCATACAAAAAACTTGCTGTCTGGTTCGGAAATGAAGGAACGGGAATTAGCGAGACTGCTATCAAACGGAGCGATCTCTGCATCAACATTCCCATGTATGGGATTATTGAAAGCCTCAATTTGGGTACCTCGTCTGGCATTGTGTTGTATGAGGTCACCAAGCAAAGGCGCGCATTCCAATTCAACTTAAAAAAGAAGATCGATACAAAAAAGAGCGGCAAGCCTGTCCGACCGGACAGTTCATCAGATCTAAGCCCCGTCTAATTTTCTGCCCGCGACCCGTTGAAGGTCGGCGAGATCGTCACTGCGAAGATCGAGCGCGCGGATGCGTATGATCTGCACGGGACCGTGGCGGGATTTTAATAGAAACGCCGGCGGAAGTAGTTTCCCTCCCCCAAGCGTAACGCAGTGGGGAGGCTCGACCGAGCGAAGCGGGGGTCGGGGTGGGGTGTCTCCGCGAGAATACGGCCCCTGTGGCGCCACCCCCCCGTCTCGACCGCCCGCGCGAAGCAAAGCTTCGCTAGAGCGGTCGATCCACCCATGGCTGCCGACTTCGTCCGCCAGACACCGGTGCGCGGCTTCGCCGCTTGAGGGAGGGAGAAGAAAGAACCTCACACCTTCAAAATCACCGCGCCTGTGGTCTTGCGTGCTTCCAGGTCCACATGCGCCTTGGCCGCATCCTTCAGCGCATAAGCGTGATTGATCGGCACATGCAGCTTGCCGTCGATCACAGCCGAGAACAGCGTGTCGGCGCCCTCCAGCAATTCCGATCGCTTGGCGACATAGTCGTTCAGCTTCGGGCGCGTAGCGAACAGCGAGCCGTGATTGTTGAGTTCGGCGATGGCGAATGGCGGCACCGGGCCTGAAGCATTGCCGAACGACACCCACATGCCACGCGGCTTCAGGCATGACAGCGAGCCCGGATAGGTGGTCTTGCCAACGCCGTCATAGACGACATCGCAGAGTTCGTTACGGCTGATCTGCTTCACGCGATCGACGAAGTTCTCTTCGTTGTAATAGATGACGTGATCGCAGCCATTGGCCAGCGCCAACTCGCCCTTCTCTTTCGAACCGACGGTGCCGATCACATGCGCACCCATGGCCTTGGCCCACTGGCAGGCGAGCAGACCGATGCCGCCCGCTGCGGCGTGGATCAGCACGCGGTGATGCGGCTCGACCTTGAAAGTCTTGTGCAGCAGATACCAGACCGTGAGGCCCTTGAGCATCAGCACGGCACCCTGCTCGTGGGTGATGCGATCGGGCAGCTTCACCAGCCGGTCGGCGGCAAACACGCGCTCGGTGGCATAGCTGCCGAGGGCCGAATAATAGGCGACGCGGTCGCCGGGATGAAAGCCGGTGACGCCCGGACCGACCTCGATCACTTCGCCCGAGGCCTCATTACCGGCAATGAACGGCAGCTGCGGCGCCTTGTAGAGGCCGCTGCGGAAGTATGTATCGATAAAATTGACACCGATGGCATGCTGGCGGATGCGCACCTCGCCCGCAGCCGGTGCCGGGACCTGCACGTCTTCATAAGTGAGGACTTCGGGTCCACCGATCTCATGGACGCGGACGGCTTTGGTCATCGTTCAATCTCCCTGAGTGACTTTGGTCTCAAGCGATAACCGACAGCCGCGTGATGTCAACCTGTGCCCGGCTGGGCCCGCTTTCGGCGGTTGCGCTTCGCCAGCACGTTGAACAACTCGACCGCCGCCGAGAACAGGATGGCGAAATAGATGTAACCGCGCGGGATGTGGAATTTGAATCCATCCGCCATCAGCGAGACACCGATCAGCACCAGGAAGGCCAGCGCCAACATCTTGGTAGTCGGATATTGCGCCACGAAGCGTGCCACGGGTCCGGACGATACATACATCACCGCACAGGCGATGATGACGGCGGCAACCATGATCTCGATGTCCTGTGCCATGCCGATCGCAGTGATGATGGAGTCGAGCGAGAACACGAGATCAACGACGATAACCTGCAGGATCACCCAGGCAAAGGCGTTCGGTGCCGGCTTCTCGTTGCCGGGTCCCTCGCGCGCCTCGACCTCGGCATGAATCTCGTGCGTTGCCTTGGCGATCAGGAACAGACCGCCACCGATCAGGATCAGATCGCGCCAGGAGAATGCGAGGCCTCTCACCGTGATGACGGGTTCGGTCAGGCCGATCAGCCAGACGAGGACACTCAGCAGGATGATGCGGAACACCAGCGCCAGCGCGAGACCGATCTGGCGTGCGCGGGTGGCCTGCGGCTCCGGCAGCCGCGACACCAGCACTGACAGGAAAATCACATTGTCGATACCAAGTACGATTTCGAGCGCGGTCAGCGTCAAGAGCGCGGCCCAGGCTTCGGGGCTGGAAAACAGTTCGATCATGATTTGGAGGGCCTCATGAGGCGGATGACGGCGTCACCGCAGACAATGTAAAAAGCGATCGCGCAGAGCGCTACCGTAATAGGCAAAGCAACAGCGAAGTTCTGTATCAGCGTGATGACGGCCAGCACAGCCCATATCGCCATCAGCGACAGGTTCAACCGGCGCAGACGCGTCACGCGAACGGGATGCAGCACATGCACCGGCACAAAGGTCAGGACAATCAGCGCCAGCATCGCAAGGCTGGCTATGACGGGTGATGGTTGCAGCAGGAACAGATAGAACGCCGCCCCATTCCACAGTGCCGGAAAACCGCGAAAGTGGTTGTCGTCGGTCTTCATGCGCTTGTCGGCAAAATATAGTGCGCTGGTGATGACGATCCCGGCACCGAGCAACACCGCCGTCCACGGCACCAACAGACCGGAGGCCGCGATCGCATAGGCCGGCACGAACACGTAAGTGAGGAAGTCGACCACGAAATCGAGCGCATCGCCCGACCAATCCGGCAACACGCGGCCGACGTCGAAGTGTCGGGCGATCGGGCCATCGAGCCCGTCAATGATCAGCGCCAAACCGAGCCAGCCGAACATCACAGCCCATTCGCCGCGCACGGCGCTCATCATGGCAATGAGTGCCACGCCGGCACCGAGCGCAGTAAAGATGTGAACCGAGAACGCCGCCGCGCGCGCGGATCGTGATGACGACGGGAGTTGGTCCGGACTCGAAGCGGTCATGTGCCAGGAATTGCTAGCAGGAATCCGCCCGATTTGCACAGGCACCGATGCGGCACTCGGCCGCCCGATCACGCGGGAACGATTCCGCGGCGCGTAACGGCTTGAAAATACCGGGCCAAAGGCCGATGGTCCGGCCATGACCGAGACCCCTGTTTCCACCTCCATCTATGATGTCGCCGTTGTCGGCGGCGGTCCTGCCGGCCTTGCTGCAGCCCTCGCGCTGGCCGAGACCGGCGCCCGTACCGCCCTCGTCGCCCGCCGCGTCCCCTATGGCGACAACCGCACCACCGCGCTGCTGGGCGGCTCCGTCGCGTTTCTGGAAAGCCTCGATGTCTGGTGCCGCTGCGCCGACAAGGCCGCCGCGCTGACGACCATGCGGCTGGTGGACGACACGGGCCGGCTGATCCGTGCCCCCGAAGTCAAATTCGTCTGCAGCGAGATCGGCCTCGAGACCTTCGGCTACAATATCGAGAACCGCGAATTGATGATCGCGCTCGAAGCGCGCGCCGCGGAATTGACCAATCTCATTCGCATCGATGACGAAGCCGATACGGTCTCGCCGGACGAGATGCAGGTTCAGGTCCGCACGCGACAAGGCAAGGTCCTGGTGGCGCGGCTGATCGTCGGCGCCGATGGCCGCCAGTCCCTGTGCCGCGAGGCAGCGGGCATTTCAGTCAAGCGACGCGCGCTTGACCAGACCGCGCTGACCTTCAACATCACGCATAGCCGGCCGCACAAGAACATGTCGACGGAGTTTCACACCCCCGCCGGTCCCTGTGTGTTCGTGCCCCTGCCCGGCAATCGCTCCAGCGTCGTCTGGGTCAACAAGCCCCGGGATGCCGAGCGCCTGATGGCATTGAGCAACGAGGCATTGTCGGACGCCGCCGAGAAACAATCGCATTCGATCCTCGGCCGGGTTCAGGTCGAGCCGGGTCGACACACGTTCCCGCTGGCAATCGAGCAGCCCGCACAGCTAGCAAAGAACCGCATCGTACTGGTCGGCGAAGCCGCGCATGTGGTGCCGCCGATCGGTGCGCAGGGTCTCAATCTTGGCCTGCGCGATGCCGGCGATATCGCTGACGTCGTTCGCGATGCCGGCATGAATGGCGCGGATATCGGGGCAGCGCCGGTGCTGGCGCGTTTCGAGCAGATACGCCGCAGCGATATCTCCTCGCGTACCTTCGCTATCGATATGGCTAACCGCTCGCTGCTGAGCGATCTCCTACCGATGCAGGTGATCCGCGCGGCCGGCATGCATGCGATGGGGTCTATAGGCCCGTTGCGCCGCCTTGCGATGCGCGAGGGCCTGTCGCCATCGTGGCGCAAGAGTGCTTCCTAGAGATCTCGCGCGTCCTAAGGAAACGCGATCTGGCCGGTCTTCAGGAAATACATCACCGAGGTCAGCGTCAGCACGGACACGAAGGTGCCGAGCAGCACCGCGACCGATGCAGGCTCGATCCAGCTGTCATATTGCCGCGCGATCACGAACACGTTCAGCGCCGGCGGCAAGGAGGCGAGCAGCACGGCCGTCGCGGCCCATACCGGCGGGAACGGCCCGAGCAGCAACATCAGGCCGAACACGATTAGCGGATGGATGAGCAGCTTGATGAAGATCAGACCAGGCACCTCCCACGGCACGCGCCCCAGCGGCCGCAAGGCAACCGTCACACCGAGCGCGAATAGCGCAACGGGCGCAGCAGAATTCTGCAGGAACAGCAGCATGCCGTCGATGGCGACCGGCATCTGGATGTGAAACGCCGCGACGAAGGCGCCGAGATAGGCTGCGACGATCAGCGGATGCAGCACGATGTGCTTGATGACGATGCCGATGGTCGGCAGCAGCGGACGCTTATCGCCTGAGGTCAGCGCCATCATCAGCGGCGCGATCGAGAACAGGAAGATGCTGTCGAAACAGAACACCAAAGCGGTCGGCACCGCCGCTTTCGGCCCGAGCACCGCCAGCGCGAGCCCCGGTCCCATATAGCCGATATTGCCGTAGCCGCCGGCGAGCCCGGCCATCCCGGCCTCGCGCATGGTCAGCCGGCCCAGGAATTTACCGGTGCCGACCGACAGAAAGAACGCCGTCGCAGTCGCCAGCGTGGTCCCGATCACAAAGGGCAGATTGTTGAGTTCCTCGAACGGCGTCTTGGCCATGATCCGGAAGAACAGTGCCGGCAGCGACACATACAGAAGGAAAAAATTCATCCAGGCGAGGCCTGTTTCGGGCAGGTTCTTCACCTTGCCGCAGGCGAAGCCGATGAAGATCAGCCCGAAATACGGCAGTGCAAGATTGAGGACGTCCATCATGTCGAGCTTGTTTTTCTTGGTTCTTGACCCGGCGGGCGGGATAGCGGGGAGCGGCTTCCGGCTGTCTTAATTCCGTCGTTTGCCTCTAGCATCGGCCACAATCCTGGTCTATTCGACCAGAATGATTAAAGCGCGGACCGCCAAATTCCAGATTGGACAGATCGTCCGCCACCGGATCTTTTCGTTCCGGGGGGTGGTGTTCGACATCGATCCGGAATTCAACAACACCGAAGAATGGTGGCTGTCGATCCCCGAAGACGTTCGTCCGAACAAGGACCAGCCATTTTACCATCTGCTGGCCGAGAATTCTGAGTCGGAATACGTCGCTTATGTCTCCGAGCAGAACCTGCTTCCCGATGAATCCGGCGAGCCGATCCGGCACTCCCAGGTCGCCGAGATCTTCATCAAGGACAAGTCCGGCAGCTACCGGCCGCGCAATCCGTCGCTGAATTAGCCCGCTTAACGTTTCACGCCTCTCCCTCGTCCGTTATTGCGAGGAGCACTTGCGACGAAGCAATCCAGCTTTTGGCTTGCTGGATTGCTTCGCTGCGCTCGCAATGACGTGGATGGGTCAACACCTCAACCCAACAAAAAAGGCGCTCATTTCGGAGCGCCTTTTCGTTTGTCTGTTGAACCAGCTTACTTGGCGGCTGGATTGGCCGGAGCCGCCGGTGCTGCACCAGCTGCCGGCTGCTGGGCTTCGAGCTTGGCGCGGGCTTCCGCAGCGCGCTTCTGCAGCTCTTCCTGCAGCTTCTTCTGGGTTTCTTCGAACACCTTCGGATCGGTCGGCGGGCCGTCATAGGCCTTGGCGAATTCGGCCAGCGGCAGCGGCAGCGTCAGCGGTGCGCCGTTGGAGTTGATCGCCTGCACGATCAGGTTCTGGCCCTTCTTCAGATTGGCCAGGAGCTCCGGGGTGACTTCGTAATCGGACATGCAGCCGTTGGCGAAGCAGATCACATAGGGGCTCTGTGCCGGGGCATTGCTGTCCACGATCACGCGGGTGCCGTGCACGAGCTGCATGCCGAGCGGCAGCGTCACGCGCAGGATCTTCTTCGGTTCGCCTTCCGGCTCGATGATGACGGCGGCGATGACGGGCTGGCCCGACTCGATGCGGCCGTCCTTGCCGGTGAAGCAGACCTGCTTGGCATTAGCGTCCTGGCCCTTGAGGCAGAACTTGGTCCAGGGCGCATAAATCAGCTGAACCTGCTGATCGGCCGGGGGCGCGCCTGCGGCCGGCGCCTGGGCGGCGGGAGCGGCCGGAGCAGCAGCCTTCGGAGCGGCCTTCGGGGCAGCCTTAGGCGCAGCAGCCTTCGGCGCCGCGGCCGGCGGCGCAGCAGGCGCGGGAGCCTGCGCATGCGCAACCGGAGCGATCAACGTGGCGGTCAAGGCCGTCGCCGCCAGAAGCGCGAAGCCCCGCCCGCGCGGCAGAACCGACGCAGCCAAGAGACGGAAATTCATTTCGGAAAACCCTTTCTGAACGGAGGCGCTCATATCCCGGAGGCGGCGCTGACAGTCACCCGTTGGCGGGTGTCTCGGTGCCAATTAAGGCCGTTACGTGACAGGCCGCGCCGTCCTCGTCAATTGTCCGCTTTCAATACAGCGGCCGACGAAAAGATCAATGGCGCCAGCCCTATTTGATGCATGGCACAGGTTCGGGGCGGGCGGCCATGGTAAAGTTCCTCTGTGAAATCAACCGAATCAAATTGCACACATGCACAGGGTCTTTCGACCCTGTCCAAGGTGATCGCGGCGCTGGCCTGCTGGACGGCTCTGGCTGGCCCAGTGGTGGATTCCGCACAGGCCGATTCCAGCCACGCGATCGCCATGCACGGCGCCCCGGCCCTGCCACCCGATTTCAGGCAGATGCCCTATGCCAATCCCGACGCGCCGAAAGGCGGCCGCATGGTCCAGGGCGTTCTCGGCACCTTCGACAGCCTCAATCCCTTCATCGTCCGGGGCATCGCGGTGCCGCAGATGCGCGGCTATGTCATCGAAAGCCTGATGACCCGCGGCCAGGACGAAGCCTTTACGCTCTACGGCCTGCTCGCCGAGAGCGTCGAAACCGACGATACCAGAAGCTTCGTCACCTTCCGGATCAATGCCAGGGCCCAATTCTCCGACGGCAAGCCCGTCCTCGCTGCGGACGTGCTGTTCTCCTGGCAGTTGCTGCGCGACAAGGGCCGGCCCAATCACCGGCAGTATTATTCGAAAGTCGCCAAGGCCGAGGCGCTGAATGAGCGCACGGTGCGCTTCGACTTCGGCGGCCAGGCTGATCGCGAATTGCCGCTGATCCTCGGCCTGATGCCGGTGCTGCCGAAACACGCCGTCAATCCCGACACGTTCGAGGAAACCTCGATGGCGCCGCCGCTGGGCTCCGGGCCCTATACGGTGACAACCGTGAAACCCGGCGCGGCGGTGACCCTCACCCGCAATCCCGCTTATTGGGGCCACGATCTTGCGATCAATCGTGGGCTGTGGAACTTCGACGAGATCCGCCTCGACTACTATCGCGAGGCCAACACCCATTTCGAAGCTTTCAAGCGCGGCCTCTACGACTTCCGCGTCGAGAACGAACCGCTGCGCTGGCACGACGGCTACACATTCCCCGCCGCCACGTCCGGCGAGGTGATCCGCGACAGCATCAAGACCGGCCTGCCGAAACCGTCGGAATTTCTGGTGTTCAACACGCGGCGGCCGATGTTCGCCGATATCCGCGTACGACAGGCGTTGACGCTGCTGTTCGATTTCGAATGGATCAACCGCACCTATTTCTTCGGCCTCTATGCCCGTTCGGCCGGCTTCTTCGCGGGCTCGGATCTCTCCGCTTATATGCGCGCCGCGGATGATCGCGAACGGACACTGCTGCAGCCCTACGCCTCACATATAGCCGCTAACATTCTGGATGGCAGCTATCGCCTGCCGGTCAGCGACGGCTCGGGCCGTGATCGTCCCGCGCTGCGCACTGCGCTGGCGCTGCTCAAAGACGCGGGCTACGAACTTGTAAACAACGTGCTGCGGCGGCAGTCGGACAAAACGCCCCTCGCCTTCGAGATCCTCGTCACCACCCGCGATCAGGAACGCATCGCGCTGGCCTATGCGCGCGATCTCAAGCGCGCGGGCATATCAGCCACTATCCGTTCCATCGATGCCGTGCAGTTCGACCAGCGCCGCATCAATTTCGAATTCGACATGATCCAGAACCGCTGGGATCAGTCGCTGTCGCCGGGCAACGAGCAGTCGTTCTACTGGGGTTCGGAAGCCGCCGACAATCCCGGCACCCGCAACTATATGGGCGCGAAGAATCCCGCGGTCGACGCCATGATCTCCGCCATGCTGGAGGCCCGCGACCACGGCCCCTTCGTCGATGCCGTCCGCGCCATGGACCGCGCACTGATCGCAGGTTTCTACGCTATCCCGCTCTACTATGTCGGCGAGCAATGGATTGCGCGATGGAATCGGATAGAACGACCTTCGACCATCGCTCTCGCCGGCTATTTGCCGGAGACTTGGTGGGCCAGAACGCTGCCAGCTTCGCCGCCGAACCGGAAGTGACACCGTGACCTCACCCACGCCGAATGCCTCGCCCACCCTCGACGGCCTGTTTCGTCGCATCCTCAGCCGGCAGCCGCAGGCGCTGGCGCTGGTCGACCCCGCCGACAAGCTGCGCATCACCGCAACCGAGCCGCAGCGGCTGACCTTTGCGGACGCCGACCGGGCGATCTCGGCGCTGACGGCGCATTTCATGGAGGCCGGCCTCCCCGCCAATTCGGTCATCGCCGTCCAGCTGCCGAACACCGTTGAATTCGTGCTGACCGTGCTGGCTGCACATCGCGCCGGCCTCGTCGTCGCGCTGCTGCCGCAGCTCTGGCGCCAGGCCGACCTGACCATGGCCCTGAATCGCTGCAGCGCGCGTGCGCTGGTGACGTCGAGCAAGATCGACGGCGTCAGCCATGCCGACCTGATCATGAACGCTGCGGCTGAAGCCTTCTCGATCCGCTATGTCGGCGGCTTCGGCAGCGACCTGCCGGAAGGCATGACCCCGCTCGACGCCGTATTGACCGGCGAATTCGCCGAACCCACCCCGGTGACGCAGGACGCCCGCCGCGCGGCCATCGTCTCCTTCGATGTCACGTCCGATGGCTTCCGCGCGGTGCCGCGCACCCATCTCAACCTGATCTCGGGCGGCCTTGCCGTGTTCCTGGAAAGCGGCATGCCACAGGGCGCCACGATCATGTCGGCGATGGTGCCGTCGTCTTTCGCCAGTATCGCCTCGTCGCTGGTGACCTGGCTGCTCTCTGGCGGCGTGCTAGCCCTGCATCATCCGTTCGACAATGCGGTGCTGGAACGTAGCATCGCTGCCAATGCCTGCGACGTGCTGGTGGCGCCCGCGCCGCTGGCGCAGCGTCTCGCCGATAGTGGGTTGCTGGATCGCTCGCCGGTGCTGCGTTATGTGCTCGGCCTGTGGCGTGCGCCTGAACAGGTCGCCGCCTCGCCTGCGTGGCCGGGCTCGCAGGCATCGTTCACCGACGTCTATCTGTTCGGCGAAGCCGGCCTGTTCGGCGCCGTCCGCGGCGACGACGGCTTGCCCGTCGCCATTATGCCCGGCCCGCACGGCGCTCCGCGCGCCCAGCAAGGCTCCTCCATTGCCGGCGATATCATGCTGACGCCCAGGGGAACGCTGGGCCTCCGCGGCCCGATGGTACCGGTGCTGGCCTATACGGCCCAGGCCGACGCCAGCAACGCGCTGATCCCCGCCCAGCCGCTCGATTATGTCGATACCGGCTATATGGCCCGGCTCGACCGCGCGACGGGCGCGATCAATATCACCGCGCCGCCCTCGGGCATCATGGCCGTCGGCGGCTATCGCTTCCTGGCGCAGGACCTCAACGAATGGGCCAAGCGTCTCGGCGAGAATGCGATGCTGACGGCGCTACCAGATCGTCTCAGCGGCTACCGCCTTGCCGGCCGCGCCAGCAATAACGGCCGCGCCCGCGACGCCCTCACCGAACTCGGCCTCAATCCGCTGATGGTCGAAGCCTTCCGCGACCGTGCCGCAGCCGACTGAGCGAGCAAAAGCGATCCTGAAAATGCGAGCGATCTCATTGACTCTGCATTAAGGACGTCGGGCTAGCCTGCCGCGATCAGTTTCGCGTAGAGGTTCAGCTCAAGCATGTCCGACCAGGCCACGATCGTCGCCGTCTCCAACCAGCAGCCGGCCGCGTTTGCGACAGCCCTGGCGGAGAGCAACATCTTCCCGGTGGTCGATGCGACATGGGCCGAAGCGCTGGACGCCGTGGCGCGGGTGCAGCCGGCCGCCGTGGTCGTGTCTGCTTCCGCTGACGACATGCCGACCTTCCAGGCGCTGGCGAAGCGCCTTGGCGCCAAGCAACCTTACGTGCCGCTGATTGCGATCGATCCCGCCACGGACTTGCCGGGCCATGCCATCCCGCTCACGCAAACCGACGGCAATTTCGACCGGCTCAGCGCGCGGCTGCGCAACGCGCTGCGTGTGCGCACGCTGCACGCCACGGTCATGCGACGCCTGACCGCCGAAAACCTGCATCGCATGTCCCTGCAGTCGGACCCGCTCGACGATGCGACGGTGATGCTGATCGGCCGCGGCGGGGGTTATGCCGCGCTGTCGGTTGCGCTCGGCGAACGCGTCGGCGTGGTCGGCGCGCTCAGCATCGAGGCTGCCGCCAAGCATCTCAATGCGCGCGACCTCGACGGCATCGTCATCGGCGAGGGCTTCAGCACGCGCGTCGTTGATGCGTTTCTCACTGTCCTCACCGAGGACGCACGCTTCCGCAATCTGCCCGTTGTCGTCACCGTGCCCGGCCTGACGCCGAGCTACGATCTCGCCAATCTCGAAATGGTCGCCGGAGACGCCGACACCGTCGCGGCCACGGCGCTGCCGCTACTGCGCCAACACGCCTTCGAAGCGCGTCTCGGCCGCACCTTGAAGTCGATCGAATCCGACGGGCTGCTCGATCCCGCCACCGGCCTGCTGACGACTGCAGCCTTCGAACGCGACATCGCGACCGCCGTCTACCACACGCAAACCCGCGGCGGCGGATTGTCGATGGCCAGGTTCTCATTCGACAATATCCCGCTGCGCGCACAGCGCGACGCTGCGCGGATCATCAGCCGGCTGATGCGGCGGATGGACTTCGGCACGCTGCAGAACGACGGCTCCATCGTGGTCGCTTTCGCCGAAACCGACCAACGCAACGCCCATATGATCGCCAGGCGGCTCTCCAGCGTGATGAAGCACACCATGCACGGACCCAAGCGCGATGCGCGCAACGATCCCCATGTCACGGTGATCACGATGGAGCCAACGGATACCGCGAAGTCACTGCTGGCGCGCCTGCATGGCGAGGATGCGCAGCGCGCAGCGTCTTAGTTCCAGAAATAAAATCAGGAACGAAGTATCGATCGTCGCATTGTAGGTGCATCTGCAATGGAGACAACGATAATGAAAAAGCTTGCACTGATCACCGCTTCCCTCGCCCTTCTCGCCACGCCGGTTCTGGCGCAGTCGGCAGTCACGACAGGCGCTGCACCCGCCGAGGCAAAGTTCTCGACCGTCTCCAAGGAGGAGATGTTCTCGTCCAAGCTCAAGGGCCTGAACATCACCAACCAGAAGGATGAGACGATCGGCGAGATCAGCGATCTCGCAATCAAGAACAATCAGGTCGACGCGCTGATCCTGTCGGTCGGCGGCTTCCTGGGCATGGGCGAACACTACGTCGCAGTCTCGCCAGCTTCGGTGAAGGTGAGCCTGAACAAGGACAACAAGTGGGTGGCGTCGATGAACACCACCAAGGAGGCCCTGAAGGCCGCTCCGGAATTCAAGTATCCGAAGTAAGCGTCGCGTAGTTCAACGAACGGCCGTCGGCAGTAATGCCGGCGGCCGGTTGTCGTTAAGCCGCCTTCTTGCTCTCCGCGAGCCCCGCCAGCGCGCGCAGGATTTCTGTTGCGCCTTCGAGACGTTCTTCCGGTGTTCCCCAATCCTGCAGGAACACCACCTTCATGTCCGGGCGCACCTTCGCGGCCTGGCCATACTGCTTGATGAAGAATACCAGCCTGTCCGGCTGCGCGAACGAGTTGTCGCGGAACGAGATGACAACGCCCTTCGGACCGGCATCGACCTTCTCGACATTGGCGCGGCGGCAATAGGCCTTGATGGCCGCGATCTTGAACAGATAACGGACCTCGTCGGGCAGCACGCCGAAACGGTCGCGCAGTTCGGCCGCGAAGGCTGCAATCTCATCATCGGTTTCGAGATCGGCCAGCCGGCGATACAGCGACAGGCGGACCGCAAGATCGGCGACGAAATCGTCGGGGATCATCACCGGCATGCCGAGCGTGATGGTCGGCGACCACCTGTCGGCGATCGGCTCGGAGATGCCTGACTTGAGCGCGAGGATCGCCTCTTCCAGCATCGACTGATACAGCTCGAAACCGACTTCCTTGATGTGGCCGGACTGTTCTTCGCCGAGCAGATTGCCGGCGCCGCGGATATCCAGATCGTGCGAGGCGAGCTGGAAGCCGGCGCCGAGGTTCTCCAGCGACTGCAGCACTTTCAAACGGCGCTCCGCCTGCCCGGTGATCTTGTGGGTCGACGGCAGCGTGAACAGCGCATAGGCGCGCAGCTTCGAGCGACCAACGCGACCACGGAGCTGATAGAGCTGCGCGAGGCCGAACATGTCGGCACGGTGAATGATCAGCGTGTTGGCGTTGGGAATATCCAGACCAGATTCCACGATCGTGGTGGACAGCAGGATGTCGTATTTGCCGTCATAGAAGGCCGACATGATATCCTCGATGACCGTCGGCGCCATCTGGCCGTGGGCCACAGCGACCTTCATCTCCGGCACATGCTTGTCGAGGAAGTCCTTCACCTCGGCGAGATCGTCGATGCGCGGCACCACATAGAACGCCTGCCCGCCACGATAGCGCTCACGCAGCAGCGCTTCGCGGATCATCAAGGGATCATGCGGAGCCACGAAAGTGCGCACCGCCAGACGATCGACCGGCGCCGAGGCGATGATCGACAGGTCACGTACGCCGGTCAGCGCGAGCTGCAGCGTGCGCGGGATCGGCGTTGCCGACAGCGTCAGCACATGGACATTGGCGCGGAGCTGCTTCAGCCGCTCCTTATGCGTCACGCCGAAGTGCTGCTCCTCGTCGACCACGACGAGACCGAGGTCCTTGAACTTGATCGACTTGCCGAGCAGCGCATGGGTGCCGACGACGATGTCGATGGAGCCATCCGCAAGGCCCTTCTTCGTCGCCGTCAGCTCTTTCGGCGCGACCAGCCTTGAGGCCTGCGCGACATTCACCGGAAAGCCCTTGAAGCGCTCGGTGAAGTTCTTGGCGTGCTGGCGCGCCAGCAGCGTGGTCGGCACCACGATGGCGACCTGCTTGCCTTCCATGGCGACGGCGAAGGTGGCGCGCATGGCCACTTCCGTTTTGCCGAAGCCGACATCGCCGCAGATCAAGCGATCCATCGGCTTGCCATGTTCGAGATCATGCAGCGCGGCGTTGATCGCGGTCTGCTGGTCCTCGGTTTCCTCATAGGGGAAGCGCGCGCAGAATTCGTCATACTGCTCGCGCGGTACGACGATCCGCTCGGTCTCGCGCAGATGCCGCTCGGCAGCGATCTTGATGAGTTCGCCGGCAATTTCCTGGATGCGGTTCTTGAGCTTGGCCTTGCGGGCCTGCCAGCCGGAGCCGCCGAGCTTGTCGAGCTCGACATTGGTCGCGTCGGAGCCGTAGCGCGACAGCAGTTCGATATTCTCGACGGGGAGAAACAGCTTGGTCTCGTTGGCGTAGCGCAATTCGAGACAGTCATGCGGCGCGCCGCCGACCTGCAACGTCTGCAGCCCGACGAAACGGCCGATGCCGTGCTCCACATGAACGACGATGTCGCCGGCAGCGAGACTCGTGACCTCCGAGATGAAATTGTCGAGCTTGCGGCTCGCCTTGCGCGGCCGTACCAGGCGGTCGCCAAGGATGTCCTGTTCGCTGATGACAGCGATCTGGTCGGTCTCGAAACCGCTCTCCATGCCGACCACGGCCAGCATGGTCTCGTTGCGCGGCGTCGCCTGCACCGCGCGCCAGGAATTCACCATCTGCTGGTTCAGCAGCTTGTGGTCCTTCAGCATGCTGGCCATGCGGTCGCGCGAGCCCTCGCTCCACAGCGCGACGACGACCTTCTTGCGCTCCGCCTGCAGCGCCTGGATATGAGCCACCACGCGCTCGAACACATTCACATTGGCGTCGGCGCGCTCCGGCGCGAAATTGCGGCCTGCCCGTGCACCCGCGTCGACCACGCCCGGCGTGCCGTCCGGCACGGCGAACGGCGACAACCGCGCCATTGCGAGATCTTCCAACCGTTTGTGCCACTCGCTGTCGGTCAGATAGAGCCGGTCCGGCGGCAGCGGCTTATAGATCGCACCGCCGCCCGGCGTGCCCATGACCTCGCGGCGCGCCTCGTAATAATCGCCGATCTGCTTGAAGCGTTCGGTGGCGGCATCTTCGCCCTGCGGCTCGATGGCAACCGGCGTGCCCGGCAGATAATCGAACAGCGTCTCCATCCGGTCCTGGAACAGCGGCAGCCAGTGTTCCATGCCGGGATGACGGCGGCCTTCGCTGACCGCTTCATAAAGCTGGTCGTCGCGCTCCGGCGCGCCGAACTGCGCGACATAGCCCATGCGGAAGCGGCGGATAGTTTCGGTGATGAGCTGGAATTCAGACACCGGCACCAGATCCAGCGCGCGCATATCCATCAGCGTGCGTTGCGTCTCGGCATCGAAGGCCCGGATCGATTCCAGACTGTCGCCGAAGAAGTCGAACCGCACGGGCTGGTCGAGGCCCGCCGGAAACAGATCGAGGATGCCGCCGCGCACGGCATATTCGCCGGGCTCCCGCACCGTACCGGAGCGGGTGTAGCCGTTGTGTTCGAGCCAGGCGACGATGGAGTCCATCGGCACCACATGGCCGGGCGCGACCGACAGCGCCTGCGCCGCCACGATCTCGCGGGCCGGCACGCGCTGCACGACGGCGTTGACCGTGGTCAGCACGATCATCGGCTTGTCGCTGCCGGTGAGGCGCGACAGCCGCGCCAGCGTGGTCATGCGATGCGCGAGAATGCCGCCATGGGGCGAGACGCGGTCGTAAGGCTGGCAGTCCCAGGCCGGGAATTGCAGCACCGGCAAATCCGGCGCGAAGAATTCCAGCGCGCGCGCGAGCTGCTGCATCCGCGGCCCGTCACGGCAGATCACGGTGAGGCTCACCGCCGGCGGTTTCGGCTTGGCCGCAACTGCGCGTGCCAGATCGGCAACGATCAGGCCTTCGGCACCCTCGGCGACATTGGCAAAGGTCAGCGCACGGCCGGGCGCAAGCTGCGCGGCCGGCGAGGCAACGGGGGATTTCATAGAGGCTTGTCCAGATTCCGGAACAGCTTGATGCGCTCGAACAGCGGCGTGCGGTACTGCTCGTCCAATTGGGTATCACCGACAAAGGCCGGATAAAGCTCGGGGTCTTCGAGGCCGATCAGGTCTTCGAGCTGCTTGAGTTCGAGGTCCGCCAGAATGCCGATCTCGGCATCTGCAAAGCGGCCTAGAATGAGATCCATCTCGCGCGTGCCGCGGTGCCAGCAGCGGAACAGCAGCCGCTTGCGGCGGTCATCCAGGCCGTTGCTCGATCGTGTCGTTCCCGTCATCTGTCCATCCCGCCCAAAGCCCGCAAACGCAGAAAGCCCGGACGTGCCGGGCAGGCTCATATAGCCTCCGCTTCCGCCCCTGTCAGCACCTCATAACGCATTGCTTTCGCCTTGAAATGCATCCAAGTCTCGCAAATACCGTAGCTCTCTCGCCGTGCTGGCCACCTGAGTCGTCCTGATGCGCCCTGAAGTGCTCAATCCCCTGTTCGTCCCGGTCACCAGCATGTCGGGCATCGGGCCGAAGCAGGACAAGCTGCTGCGCTTCCTGCTGGACCGCGCCGAGACGCCGCGCATCGTCGATCTGCTGCTGCATCTGCCGGTGAGCGTGATCGACCGCCGCGACAGGCCGAAGATCAACGAGGCCGAGATCGGCGCCATGGTGACCCTCGAAGTCATTGTCGATCGCCATCGCGAGCCGCCGCCCGGCCGCTCCCGCGCGCCGCATCTGGTCTATGCCCACGACGACACCGGCACGGTGATCCTGACCTATTTTCGGACGTATCCGGGCCAGATCGAAAAGCTGCTGCCGGTCGGCGAGAAGCGCTACGTCTCCGGCACAACGCAGCTGTTCGACGGCATGCTGCAGATCACCCATCCCGACCGCGTGGTCGACGAGGAAGGCTTCGCCAAGCTCACGGGCATCGACGCGGTCTATCCGCTGACCCAGGGCCTCGCGATCACTTCGCTGCGCAAGGCCATCGCGCAGGCGCTGACCAAGCTGCCGGCGCTGCCGGAATGGATCAGCCCGGAAGTGATCCGGCGTTGCAAGTTCCCAACGCTGGCGGAGGCGTTGCAGCGCGTCCATGTGCCGGTCGAGATCACCGACGTCCTGCCGGAAGGGCCGTTCTGGTCGCGTCTCGCTTTCGATGAATTGCTCGCCGGCCAACTGGCACTAGCGCTGGTGCGCGCGCAGCTCCGTCGTCCCGCCGGCGATCGCAATGCTGGCGATGGCCACATCCGCCGCAAGATCATCGACGCCCTGCCCTATGCGCTGACGCAATCGCAGCAGCAGGCGACCGCGGCCATCGCCGATGATCTCACCAAGCCGCTGCGCATGCTGCGGCTGCTGCAGGGCGATGTCGGCTCGGGCAAGACCGTCGTGGCGCTGCTGGCGGCCGCGGCAGTTGCTGAAGTCGGCAAGCAGGCCGCATTGATGGCCCCCACCGAAATCCTCGCGCGCCAGCACATCAAGACCATCGCGCCGCTGGCCGAGCGCGCGGGCCTGCGCGTCGCCATCCTCACCGGCCGTGAGAAAGGCCGCGAACGCAAGGATATCCTCGCGCGGCTTGCCGCCGGCGAGATCGACTTCATCGTCGGCACGCATGCGCTCATTCAGGACGATGTGGAATTCAAGGCGCTCGCACTGGCTGTGGTCGACGAGCAGCACCGCTTCGGCGTCCGCGAACGTCTCACGCTGACCAACAAGGGGAGCGCGGTCGATGTGCTGGTGCTGTCGGCAACGCCGATCCCGCGCACGCTAGTGCTGACCTATTTCGGCGACATGGACATCTCGGAGCTGCGCGAAAAGCCCGCGGGCCGCCAGCCGATCGAGACCCGCACCATGTCGGCGAGCCGGCTGCAGGACGTCATCGACGGCATCGGTCGCGCGGTGGACAACGGCAAGCTGATCTACTGGATCGTGCCGCTGGTGGAAGAGTCCGAAATGGACGGCCCGAAACTCACCAATGCGGAAGAGCGCTTCGAGAGCCTGCAGCAGCGGTTCGGCGACAAAGTTGGAATCGTGCATGGCCGGATGAAAGGTGCCGAAAAAGATGCGGCGATGGCGCGCTTCGCTGCCGGCGAGACGCAGATACTGGTCGCCACGACCGTCGTCGAAGTCGGCGTCGACGTGCCTGCCGCGACCATCATGGTGATCGAGAATGCCGAGCGCTTCGGTCTTGCCCAGTTGCACCAGCTCCGCGGCCGTATCGGGCGCGGCTCGGAGGCGTCCACATGCCTCCTGCTCTATCGCGAACCGCTCGGCGAGATCGCCACCAAACGCCTGAAGGTGATCAAGGACTCCACTGACGGTTTTCGCATTGCCGAGGAAGACCTCAAGCTGCGCGGCGAAGGCGACGTATTGGGAACGCGTCAGAGCGGCATGCCCGGCTTCCGCATCGCGCGGTCGGAGGTTCACGCACAGCTGATCACGCAGGCGCGCGACGAAGCGCTGCGGATCCTGCAGGACAATCCGAAACTCACGGGCGAGCGCGGCGAGGCGCTGCGCTGCCTGCTGTATCTCTATGAGCGCGACGAAGCGATCCCGCTGATCGGTGCAGGATAGTCGCTCCGATCAGCTTCGTAACGTTGACGCAATGTTCCCCACCTAGGTTCGACGCTTGGCTTGAGGCGAAAGGGTAGTTGTGTGCGCGTGCTTCTCGTCGAGGATGAACCGGAAATGGCAGCGGCGCTCGCGGCCGCGCTCAAGGGCTACGATATGGTGGTCGACCGCGTGGCGACGATCGGCATGGCCGAGGAGGCTCTGCTCACCAACAGCTATGGAGCCATCCTGCTCGATCGCCAGTTGCCCGACGGCGACGGGCTCACGCTGATACCCAAATTAAGAGCGAGTGGCGTGCAGGCGCCCATCATCGTGTTGACGGCGCGGGGCGACCTCGCCGATCGCGTGGCCGGGTTGGATACCGGCGCCGACGACTATCTCGGCAAGCCATTTGCAATCGAGGAACTATTGGCGCGGCTGCGCGCCGTGCTGCGCCGGCCAAGCGATATGCCGGCCGAAGTCCTCCAACTCGGTCGCCTCGCCTACAGTGCCGAGCACCGCCAGGCGAGCGTCGCCGGTGTCGCCCTCACCTTGCCGCGTCGTGAGTTGCTGGTGCTCGAAACGCTGCTGCGGCGCTCCGGCCGAACCGTCCCGCGGTCCGCGCTCGAAGAAGCGGTCTACGGCTTCGACGACGAAATCCAGTCCAACGCCCTCGACACCCATGTCTCGCGCCTTCGCCGCAAACTGGCCGATGCCAGCGCGGATGTAGAAATTCACGCCATTCGTGGCATCGGCTACCTGATCAAGCGCACACCATGAACCGAATTCGCGGCAAGTCATTGCGATGGTTGTTGGTCAGCCGACTCGTCGGCCTGCAGGCGTTGATGCTGACCGGACTGGTGTTGACGATCGTGGGTGTGTTGTGGGGCGGCGGCTATATCGTCTCACTGGAGCCCGAAGACGAGACCATCAATGTGATCGAAAACGCCATCGCGCGTGACCAGGCCGGCGCCATGATCCTGCGCGACACGCCCGCGCTGGCGCGGCAGCGCGCCAGGATGCCCGAGCTGTGGTTTCTCGTCAGGGACAAGGACGGCCATCGTGTCTCGCAAGGCAATGTACCGCCCGAATTCGCGCGCATAGGCGATGCGCTCGATGACGTCGGCCAGGCCCGTCTCGGCTGGAATATCGGCGATGCCCCGCGCGCAACGGCACGCATGCGCTGGGTCGGCAGCGCCGCAGGCCGCGTTCAAATTCTCACCGGCTCCGGAGGCACCGTGCCCTGGCACCGCGTCGCCGCCGCCATCGCAACGCTGTTTCTCAGCGTGGTACTGCCGATTCTCGCCGTGATGGCCCTGACGACTCTCGTTGCCACGCCCATCGTGGTCAGACGCGCGCTGCTCGGTCTCGGCCACGCGGCAGCGCAGGCCAAACGGATCGACACCGACAAACGCGGCGCGCGCCTCACGCTGGACCAGGTGCCCAACGAGATCGTTCCGCTGGTCGTGGCCATCAACGATGCGCTGCGCCGCCTCGACGAAGGCTTCGATCGTCGCCAGCGCTTTCTGGTCGATGCCGCCCACGAATTGCGAACGCCGATTGCCATTCTGCAAACCCGGATCGAGTCGACCGAACCCGGACCGCATACGACGCGTTTGATCGAGGATGTCCGCCGTCTGTCGACGCTCGCCGACCAGCTGCTGGACACCGAACGGTTGAAGCAGACAGCCGCGCCGCAGTCGGATATCGACCTCGTCGAGGTCGCGCAGCATGTGACGTCGGATCTTGCGCCGCTCGCCATCGCGGCAGGATACGAGATCGCCTTCGAGAGCAGCGTGAAGCAGGCCCCCTTGTCAGGAGATCAGGGGGCACTGGAGCGCGCACTCGCGAACCTGATTCACAATGCGATCGAATACGGTGGACGTCGCGGAAAAATCGTTGTCAGCGTCACTGCGTCTTCGGTCTCGGTGACCGATGAAGGCCCCGGCATCCCGCTGAACGATCGCGAACGCGTCTTCGAGCCGTTCTACCGGCTCAATAGCGGCTCGCGCGGCGCCGGCCTCGGACTCAATCTGGTTCGCGAGATCGTTCGGCTCCATGACGGCATGATCGATATTCAGGACGGCCCGAACGGTGGCACGCGCGTCACCATGGCCTTCGGCAGGCGGCATGCCCAACGCTAGCAGCGATGCACGTTGAATATCGCCGCCGCTTTATTGCAGCGTCAAAGACATCACGTCATGTTCTCTCAATCTCCACTGCACATACCCATGACACTGCCGACGACCGTCGGTGTCGATGCATTTGCAATGGATAGTTCACATGACTGCAAACGGCCTCCTGCTCTTCTTCCGATCGCTCGCCTCAGCCCCCCGAACCGTCGGGGCAATTGCGCCGTCGGGGTCTGCCCTCGCCAACATGATCACCCGCGATATCAACGGCGCGACCGGCAAGGTGCTCGAACTCGGCCCCGGCACCGGCGTCTTTACGAAAGCACTGCTGAAGCAAGGTGTGAAGGAAGGCGATTTGACGCTCATCGAATATGGCTCCGACTTCATGCGGCTGTTGCAGCAGCGATTTCCGCGTGCGCGCGTGCTATGGATGGACGCTTCATGGATCGCGCCGCAAAAGGTGTTCGAACCCGCGACGTTCGGCGCCGTCGTCAGCGGACTTCCGTTGCTGAACATGGCACAAAACAAGGTCGACGCGATCCTGGCCGGTGTTTTCAACAGCCTCCGCTCCGACGGCGTAATGTATCAGTTCACCTACGGCGTCCGCTGTCCGATCAGTCATCTGCAACTCCAAAAATTCGGCCTCGAGGCGTCCTGTGTCGGTCGCGTTCTGATGAACGTTCCGCCAGCCTCGGTCTATCGCATCACGCGGCGCCAGTCCGCCGTCCAGGTGGCAGAATGAGCGTGATGGCCACAGAACTATCCGATCTTCTGATTAACTGCGTTCATGTCGGCCCAATCGGGATCATCGGGCTTGGCATCGCCGAGAAGCTGTTTCCGTTCGTGCCGTCTTACGTCGCGTTCGTGGTCATCGGCATCGTCGTCGCTGCAAAGCAGAGCGATCTCGCTTCAGCCATCCTGGCGCTCGCGATCGGCTCGACGGCCGGTTCGCTGTGCTGGTATGGCGCTGGCCTGATCCTGGGAGAACGACGCAGCGCGACATTCGTGAGACGCTTCGGTCCCTATATCGGACTGACCTCTGCGCGCTACCAGCGCGCAGCGGGTGCATTTCAACGAAACCTGTTCGTGATCCTCGCGGTCGGCCAGACGCTGCCCGTGATCCGAGTCTATATGGCGATCCCCGCCGGGGTGCTCGGCGTATCCCTCCCGCAATTTCTGCTGGGAACGTTTATCGGCAGTCTCGCATGGGCCGGGCCACTGCTCGCCCTCGGCTTCTGGATCGGGGACACCAGTTCGGACCCGGCATCTGCGGCGCTGATCGTCGTGGCGACATTGATCGGACTGGAAGCGCTGATCGTATGGGGCTGGCGCCGCTTCAACCGGCGCACATCACGACGCCGTCCGGCAGCCAGCTAGAACTATGTCATGGCCAAAACGGCCGTCCGAAGCGGGCTGGACTGAGCCCGGAATCTCGATCCAAGCTCGTCATTCCGGGGCGCGGCCGGCACTTGCCGGTCGCGAACCCGGAATCCCGGAGTGTCTGGCTCTACGGTGACTCCCATGTCGGGATTCCGGGTTCGGTCCCGTCGCCTTCGGCGCCGCTCCCGCCCCGGAATGACGAGCGTGGAGCTGGAAGACGTCAAACATTTTTTCCTATCTTCCGTTGACAACATCCCTATCAGGTTTATATTCCCCTTCGTCCTGCCCCACCGAGAGGGGCGATCGCGATCGTCACGTTCGCGGGGTGGGATGCGGTGGACGCCGGAGATGCGGCGTCACGCGGTTCATGGGGGAACGTCTGTCTTCGGGCAGGACGGATCTGCGCCAGCACTGCCACTGGCAAGGAGACGTTTGGCCTTGGGATGGAAAGACTCCGGGACAGTGTGACGGACGACCAAATCGAAACGCGTTCGGCCAAGTGCTTTGCGGCTACCCTGTCCCTCCGCCCTGGGACATTAATTTTGGTGACGGGACCGTTCGCCATGGCAGATGTGCAAGCAACCGAAAAAACACCGCATGCGGAACGCCGGGCAATCGCTCGGCGCCTCCGAAAGTCCTGATGCACACTAACCTGCGGAAGACCGCATTCGCATCAGGCCCAAGGGTGCAACGGGCACCCGGCGTTCCGCACGCCCTCTCACAGGGGGGCGGGAATGCAAGAGACGACGGCGCCCCCGCGCCGCAAACAATGGGGGCGATGACGCATGTCTCAAATGGAGTGGCTGTTTGACATTCGAAGAAGCTGAGACGCGCAGGCGGTCGCGATATCCCTCCCCCAAGCAGCGAAGCTGCGCAGTGGGGAGGGTCGGCCGATAGGCCGGGGTGGGGTCTCTCCCCATGCGAGGACAGCGTTCGTGGCACCACCCCACCCGTCTCGACCGCTCCGCGGTCGATCCACCCTCCCCACTGCGCGGCTTCGCCGCTTGAGGGAGGGAAAGAAAGCTCTACGACCTAATCCACCTGTGCTGGCCGCTTCGCTGGCGGAGCATTCGCGATACCCGCTGCCGTTGCCATCTGCGCCAATGCCGCGATCTTCTTCTGCGAATCGGAGCCCGGCTGGACGACGCCCGCTGACATGATCAGCGTGGCGGCATCCTCGGCGGACATGTCGATGTCGATGATCTTGCTCTTCGGCACATAGAAGAAGAATCCCGTCGTCGGATTCGGCGCGCAGGGCAGGAACACCGAGATGTGTTCCTCCTGCCCCGGCAGGCTCTTCGCCACTTCGGTGCTCGGCGGCTGCGAGATCAGCACGATCGACCACATGCCCGGCGACGGGAATTCGACGAGACCGACTTTACGGAAACTCGATCCCGAACCCGAGAACAGCGTCTCGAACACCTGCTTCAGCCCGCGATAGATCGCGCGCACCACCGGCATGCGGCCAAGCAGGTTCTCGCCGAGATCGACCAGCGAGCGGCCGATCAGGTTGGCGGTGAGGAAACCCAGCAGGGTCAGCGCCACGAAAACGACAATCAGGCCGGAGCCCGGAATACCGTAAGGCAGATACTGTTCGGGCCGATAGGCCTCCGGTACCAGCGGCCGCACGATTGCATCGACCCAGGTGACGAACCACCAGGTCAGGTAAAAGGTAATCGCGACCGGACCGGCGACGATCAGACCGGTGAGGAAATAGTTGCGGATCCGGGCCATGAAGCCGCGCGGCGCCTCGGGCGGCGGGTCGCCAACGGGCGGGGTCAACGGCAAATCGGGGCGTTCCATCAGCGTTTCAAATCCATCTGGCGCGGCGCGCGAAACCGCGCCGTCAGTCCTTATGGGTATCCTAGCAGGATTTCGCCAGTGCGGGGGAAGCCACTTGGCGGCGCCAGGCGGCCAAACCGGCCGCCTGCGACAATCTTGCCGCTTCGCCGGCCTATTCCACCGTGACCGACTTCGCCAGATTACGGGGCTGGTCGACGTCAGTGCCCATCACCACGGCTGTGTGATAGGCGAGCAACTGCACCGGCACGGCATAGACCAGCGGCGTGAATGCTGCGTCCATGTCCGGCATCACAATGGTCACCATGGAGTCCACGGTGGCCTCCTCGGCGCCCTTGGCATCGGTCATCAGAATGATGTTGCCGCCGCGCGCTGCGACCTCCTGCATGTTCGACACGGTCTTGTCGAACACCCGGTCATAAGGCGCGATCACGACCACCGGCATGGTCTCGTCGATCAGCGCGATCGGACCATGCTTGAGTTCGCCGGCCGCATAGCCCTCGGCGTGGATGTAGGAGATTTCCTTCAGCTTCAGCGCGCCCTCCAGCGCCAGCGGATAGCTGGTGCCGCGGCCGAGATAAAGCACGTCCTTCGACTTGGCGATGTCGCGCGCCAGCTTCTCGATCGCAGCTTCGTGCGTCAGCGCGTCGGTCATCAGACGGGGGACCTTGACAAGACCGTGAACCAGTTTGGCTTCGTCGGCGTCGGACAGCTCGCCGCGGGCCTTGCCGGCTGCGATCGCAAGCGTCGCCAGCGCCATCAGCTGGCAGGTGAAAGCCTTGGTCGAGGCCACGCCGATTTCCGGACCAGCCAGCGTCGGCATCACGGTCTCGCTCTCGCGCGCGATCGTCGAGGTCGTGACGTTGACGACAGCGAGCGTGTGCATGCCCTGCTCTTTGGCGTAACGCAGCGCTGCCAGCGTATCGGCCGTCTCGCCGGACTGTGAGATGAAGATCGCCAGATCGCCCTTGCGTACTGGGGCTTCGCGATAGCGGAATTCAGATGCCACATCGACTTCGACCGGCACGCGCGCAAAACGTTCGAACCAGTATTTAGCGATGAAACCCGCGTAGCTCGCAGTGCCGCAGGCGGTGATCGAAATGCGCTGGATATCCTTGAAGTCGAACGGCAGCGTCATCGGCAGCGCAACGCGCTCGTTCGCCAGATCGACATAACGCGCCAGCGTGTGACCAACGACTTCGGGTTGCTCGTGAATTTCCTTGGCCATGAAGTGGCGATAGTTGGCCTTATCGACCATGAAAGCCGACGCGCCGGATTTCAGCACGTCGCGCTTCACGACCTTGCCGGATTCATCGTGGATCTCGCAGCCCTTGCGGGTCAGCACCACCCAGTCGCCGTCTTCGAGATAGCTGATGTCGTCGGTGAACGGCGCCAGCGCAATCGCGTCGGAGCCAAGATACATCTCGCCGTCACCATAGCCGACTGCAAGCGGCGACCCCTTGCGGGCACCGATCATCAGGTTGTCGTGATCCTTGAACACGAAAGCCAATGCGAACGCGCCCTTGAGCCGTGGCAGCGCCTGCTTCACGGCATCGACCGGCGATGCACCCTTCTGCAGATAGGAACTGACGAGATGCGCGACGACTTCGGTGTCGGTCTCGCTGGCGAATTTGGCGCCGCTCTTTTCGAGCTCGAGACGCAATTCGCGGAAATTCTCGATGATGCCGTTGTGCACGACCGCGACGCCTTCGGCGGCGTGCGGATGCGCGTTGGCTTCGGTCGGCTTGCCATGCGTCGCCCAGCGCGTGTGACCGATGCCGATATGACCTGCCAGCGGCGACTTGCCGAGCTTGGCTTCGAGATTCTTCAGCTTGCCTTCGGCGCGGCGGCGATCGATATGCGCGCCTTCCAGCGTGGCAACGCCGGCAGAATCGTAGCCGCGATATTCGAGGCGCTTCAGCGAGTCCACGATCTGGTCAGCAACCGGACCACGTCCCAAAATTCCGACGATGCCGCACATGCGGGGTTATCTCTCCAAGTGGTATCAAATTGCCCAGAAATACTGGAACTCTCTTAGCGAGAATCGCAAATCGACTGTTACTCAATAATTATTGCCGATTGAGACAAGTTACCGCGGTTGTAGGGGCATTTTGCGCGACGCGTTTAACAAACCATCAACGTGTTTGCGAAAGCATCTACGCCTGACCGGAGTAGACGTCCATGTGGGAGGAGCGAGACCCGAGAGCCCCCCGATCGATCGCCGGATCACGGCTGCGACATGTCGAGATGTCGCAGAGCAAACTGGCGCATTGGCCGCCGCCGCAGCGCGATATTGCGGTCAAACCGCATGTCGCCGAGCCCCATACGCCGCAGGAAGAAATTGTCGCCAAGCGTCCGATCCGTCGTGGCTGGCATCTGAAGACCCCGGTGACCTGACGTCATCGCGAACACCGTGCGCGCTCACTTCGGCTTCTTGTTCGCCGCGTTCTTGTCGCGGAAGCGCTTGCCCCAACCTTCCTTCATCGACACCTCGTTGCGCTCTACCGCAAGCGCATCGTCCGGCACATCGCGGGTGATCACCGAACCCGAACCGATATAAGCGCCGGCCCCGATCTTCACCGGTGCGACCAGCGACGAATTCGAACCGACAAAGGCGCCGGCACCGATGATCGTCTTGCTCTTGTTGAAGCCATCGTAATTGCAGGTGATGGTGCCCGCGCCGATATTGGCGCCGGCACCGATATGCGTGTCGCCGACATAGGTCAGGTGGTTGACCTTCACGCCCGCTTCCAGAATGGCCGCCTTGGCTTCAACGAAGTTGCCGATGCGCGCGCCCTCGCCGACCGACGTTCCCGGCCGGATGCGTGCGTAAGGACCGATCGAGGCCTTCTTGCCGATGGCCGCCTGCACGATGTGCGAGAAGGCGTGAATGACAGCGCCGTCGGCGATACTGACGCCGGGCCCGATCACGACATACTGCTCGATGGTGACGTCGTTGCCGAACGTCGTATCGGCCGCAAGATGCACGGTCTCCGGCGCGACGATGGTCACGCCCGCGTCGAGCGCGGCCTTGCGCAGCCTTGCCTGCATGATCGCTTCGGCTTCCGCGAGCTGCGCCTTGGTGTTGATGCCGCGGACTTCATCCTCACTGGTCTCGATCACGCTCGCCCGCAAGCCCATGCTCCGCACGATCTCGACGGCATCGGTGAGATAGTATTCGCCCTTGCTGTTGGACGTGCCGATCTTCTCGATGATTGTGAGCGCGGTCTTGCCGGCGAAAGCCATCACTCCGGCATTGCAGAGATCGACCGCACGCTCGGCCGCTGTAGCATCCGCATGTTCACGGATCGCAACGAGCTGATCGCCTTCGACCAGAAGTCGGCCATAACCAGTCGGGTCGGCCGCACGAAAGCCGAGTACGGTCAGCGCGGCACCTGCCTTCAAGGGCGCACGCAAACGCTCGAACGTCTCGGCCGAAATCAGCGGCGTGTCGCCGAAGGCGATCAGCAGATCGTCCGCGCCTTTTGCAATAGCGTCCTTTGCCGCCAGCACGGCATGGGCGGTGCCGAGACGCTCGCGCTGAACGAATGTTGCGGCATCGGGCCGCACTCGCCTGGCTTCATCCGCCACGTCCTGACGATCGGGACCGACAACGACGGCCAGCGCAGAGCCTGCGCCATGAGGCGCCGCCGCGAGCACATGGCCCAGCAGCGACTGGCTGGCGACCTGATGCAGCACTTTCGGCGTCGAGGACCGCATCCGCGTTCCCTCGCCGGCCGCGAGCACGATGGTGAGGCTGGTTCTGCCCGTCATCCGAATCCCCGTTGTGGCGACGCTCATGCGCCGCGGCCGTCTTAAATGGTTTTGGGCCAATCTGGAAACCGGTTTGGTTCGCCGTGTGGCCCGACAACCTCAGGTTCCCGCCGGTTTCCTGATAATGTTGAACTGTGATTCGCAGGGGCGATGGGGCGACGCAGACGTCGAATGGCGGATAAGCACGACAAGTGGGCCGATACTCTCTCAGCCGAGCATAGCGGCTGGCTGACCGGATTTCTGGCTGAGGAAGACAAGGTCGACCGCCGCATGATGTGGCGGCTGGGCTCATGGGGCGTTGCCGCCGTGGGCGCGGTGGTGGTTGCCATTCTGGCCAGCCAGTCGCAGGTCCAGTTGCGCCGCGATCAGGTCGCCACATCCGATACCTTCGCGCGGCAGGCCCAGCAGATCCAGCTCGTCGCCAAAGAGACCCAGGCCGAGGCCCGGCGCCTGACGCTGGCCATCGAGACGCTCAACAGCGATCGCGACCGGCTGTATGCTCGCGTCACCTCGGTCGAGCAGGGCCTGGATTCAGTCACCGGATCGATCAAGCGCCAGACCATTCCGGCACCGACAGCCGCCACAATGACGCCGGCACCAGCACCGCAGGTCCTTGCCCCGCCGGCAGCCACCGAGCCAAAGCCGGTGGCAGAGCTTCCAAGCATTCCGTCGACGCCGGTCATCGGTCCCGTGGCTGCCATCGCGCCGCCTGCTGAAATGACACCCGCCAAACCGGCGCAAACAGCGGCTTCATCGATAATCAATCCACCAGCCTCTGCGCCGCTCGTTGCATTGAAATCGATGACGGCGCCGCCCGACGCTGCGGCCGCCAAATTGAGCGAACCGGCGCCGACCATCGAAGCTCCTCCGGCCGCTCCGGAGACAACGGCATCGGTCCAACCGGCCGCGACCGAGCCCACCCCCACAGCCGTCGAAGCCGTGGCGACGCCGGTCGCGCGCACGGAGTTCGGCGTTGATATCGGCGGCGCCAATTCGGTGGACGGCCTGCGCGCGATCTGGCGCGGCATGTCCAAGTCTCGCGCGCTGAACGGACTGCGCCCGATCATGATGGTGAAGGAACGCCCGACCGGACTTGGCATGCAACTGCGCCTGGTCGCCGGCCCGCTCACCGACGCGGCTGCCGCTGCGAAGATCTGCGCCGCACTGACCGAAAGCAGCCGGCCCTGCGAGACGTCGATCTTCGATGGTCAGCGCCTTGCTATGAAGGCCGAGACGGCGCCCGCGGAAGTTGCGCCTGCACCAGCCAGACCGGCGCCACGCAGGCGCGCCGCGCCGAAGCCACAGGAACGCACCGAACAAGCGCCGCCGCCCAAGCCTGTTGAAGAAGTTGCGCCGCCGAAGCCGCAATCGTCGCTGACCTCGTTCCTGGGCTTGCGTTAAGGATCAAAAGATCAGATTTTCAATCTCTTGGCGCCCTCGGCTAAAGTGTTATCTAGGTCCAATCTCTCACCGCGACCGCATGCCGGGTTGTTCCGCACCGCGTTTTGAACCATGGTTTCCGCATGAAAAAAGATCCGTTCAAGCTCACCGCCCGTCAGGTGCAATGGCTTCTCATCGTCGGCTTCCTGTCGGTCGGCTACGCCATCTATCTGCGTTATCTGGCCATCGAATTGTCGACGACGGCGCTCGCCTGCGACGCCGGCCTGCAGAGCACCCTGTGCAAGAGCCGGCTGGTGATGACCTATCTGTTCAAGAATTCGGTGTTCGGCATCGCCGCGGTCGTCATTGCGACGCTTAATCTGCTGCGGCCGTCGATCGTGCTGATCACCGTCGCACTGATCGCAGCCGGTTTCGGGATCGTGCTCTACAACGTTGCCCTGTCGGGCATCGCGATCGGCCTGCTTATTCTGGGCTTTGCACGGCCCGCGCCTGCCACAGCGTGATGCCGAACAGCAGATAGATCGCGCAGGTCCACAGCGACTGCCAGTTATCCGGCCCTTCGTTGAAGCCGATATACAGGGCCGACAGCACGAGCACTCCGGCAAACACCGACTCGGCGATCGGCCGCACACCTTCCTGCGGACGGTTGACAGCCATCAGTCCGGCGAACGGCACCACCGCCATGGTCAGCGCCGCGAACGGAAAGTCGCGGTAACGCGGATCGAACACGAAACCGAGCGCGGTCTCAGCGCCGATCAGCGCCGCCACAGCCAGGGTCATCCCGAGCAGGACGGTCGACCACGAACGGGCCAGGAACCGGCTCGGCCCGACCAGTTGGAGGAAGGTCGGTATCGAGCGGCCGGACATCGTCGCATAGGCGCACAGCAGCGGCGACGCGACACCGGCAGCCAGCAGCGCGCTCCACTGGATCCAGCGGCCGACGCCATAGCTTTCATAGATCAGCTTGTCTGCGGCAACGCCCAGCAGGATGCCGGCCACCGTGGCCGATACTGCAACGGTCAGCCAGGCCGACAGACGCGGCGACCATGGCCGTCGACGAAGCGTCAACATGCCGGTCACGAAAACCAGGAAGCTCAGGCCCATGCCGAGCCCCATCTGCAGCTTCCACGACGGATAATTGGTGATCGGAACGCCCGGTGGATACTTCAATTCGCGCGGCTCATCGTAGATCAGGCCCCAATAGCCGCCGACTGTACCTTCAAGGTCGCGCTTCCACGGCTGGTCATAGGCTTCGATCAGATTGACACGGAACCCCTCGCGCTTGGCCAGATCGAGGATTTCGGACACGACCCGTGCCTGGTTGGTGCGCGACGGCAACGCGCCATCACGCATCCGCCCGGCACTCGGCCAACCTGTTTCGCCGATCAGGATTTCCTTGGATGGAAACGCCACGGCGAGACGCTTGCGGATCGAGTCCACATGGGCGGCGGCGCTCTTCGCGCGAATCGGGAAGTCCTCCCAATAGGGCAGGATGTGGATCGTGACGAAATCGACCGCGTCATAGATCTCGCGATTCTTCAGCCAGAACTCCCAGACATCGGCATAGGTCACGGGGATCTTGCCGACCTGCGCCTTCACCGACCGGATGTTGCCGACGAGATCGGCCGCCGTCATTTCGCCGCGCAACAACACCTCGTTGCCGACGACCACGCTGCTGATCACGTTCGGAAAGCGCTTGGTGAGATCCACGACGCCGGCGATCTGCGCCAGGTTCTTGAGCCGGTTGCTGCCGAGCCAGACGCCCTGAATGACCTTCAGTCCGACCTTGCCGGCCAGTTCCGGCACCTGATCAAGGCCGTTATCGATCGAATAGGTCCGCACGCATTTGGTGATCTGCGCCAGCTGCGCCATGTCAGCGGCAATCTGGCTCGCCGGAATAATGGCGGTCGAGTTCAGCGGCGTCTGCTCACCACGGAACGGCGCATAGGAGACGCATTCCAGTTTGGCGGCGGGATCGATCGGCGCGCGCACCAGCGTGACCGGCGTGGCGAGCCACCACCAAACCGCTGCGATCGTACCAAGGGAAAGGATGAGAAGCGCCAGCGGCGTGCGGGTGGAAATCGGTTCCGTCCTCCAAAGTCGTCCGTCGATTAGCCGGTCATCACCAATCTGCCAAGTGCATCATGCCGGCAATCACGGACTTGTCGGCCCGACCCGCCACGAAAATCAGACAAACTTCCGGCGTTGCTGGACAAAATCAAAAATGTCCGTCATGGGATTCAGCCGTGGTCGCCGCCGTATTGGGGGCCCATTTGAACGGCATCTGGCGAGGGCGTCAGAACTGCCTGGCAGCCAACTTATCGGGGACTTTATGCGTCGACTGGTGTTCGGGTTCCAATCTGCGGTTCTGCGTTGTCTCGCCGTTCCAGGCCTTGCTCTGCTGCTGGGTGTTGGCTGCGCGTTGGCCCAGAGCGGCCCAGTTCGCGCACAGGATCAGAAGCCTGCGGCAAATGCGCCCGTGACGCCTGCCGACGTTGCCCGTGAGAGCCAGAAGAAATCCGACGAATTCGTCGAGGCGACCCAGGCGATCAATGGTCCTGCTGGCAATCCCGAATGCGTCTGGCTTGGCCGCCGCGTCGTGGTGCTGATGTGGCGCGACGATCTCGACACCGCGTTCCGTCACCTAGATCTCTACGACCGATTCGGTTGCCCCGGCGGCCATGTGCAGGCAACGTTCCGCTGCCTGGTCAAATTCGGCCCGCTCATTGATCCGAAAATTGCGGACAGTCTCAACAGCCGCGTCCATGGCTGCTGGATCAATCCGAATGCGCAGCCGCAGCCTGCCGCGCTGAGCCAGCCCGCAACGCCAGCGCCTGCCGGTGGGGGCGCAGCAGCGCCGGCGGCCGCTCCGCAGCCGGACGCCAAACCGCCTGCTGAAGCGCCGAAGTAATGTGGCGCGCCCTGTTCAGGTGGCATTCAGCTGGCGGCGCCTAATCGCATTTGAATAATGGTGCCGCCCTCAAAAGGCCACGGCAGCGTATGAGTTGTTAATTCGTGTGGCGGATATAGTCTCCGTTACCGTTGTACTGGTCGGACCTCGGGGACGGGTCCGCTTCCCGGCCACGCTCGCCCCGTTATGGTTCAGTTGCGATGCGCGCTGTCGTCGCCGTTTTATTGTTCGTGACCGCCGTTCATGCCGCCCTATGGGGCGTATTGCGCGAGAAGCAGGAAGCTCCCGATTTCAAGGGCATGATTCCCAGCCTCTCCTATGCGCCGTTCGAGGGTACAGCGCATCCCGACGTGGACAACATTCCGACCGTCGAGAAGATTCGCGCCGACCTCAAGAGGCTGTCGACCATCACCCGTGCCATCCGTCTGTATTCGTCGACCGGCGGCGTGGAAATGGTACCCGCCATCGCCAACGAGTTCGGCCTCAAGGTCACCGTCGGCGCCTGGATCGACAAGAACGCGGATCGCAACGAGCGTGAAATTGCCTCCGCCGTTGAGCTTGCGAAGAAGAACCCGAATGTCATCGGTATCGTCGTCGGCAACGAAACGCTGTATCGCGATGAACTCAAGCTCGAGGACCTCGTCGAATATATCCGCCGGGTAAAGCGCCAGGTCACGGTTCCCGTCACGACCGGTGAAATCTGGAACATCTGGCGCGACAATCCGCAGCTCGCCTCGTCGGTGGACTTCATCGCCGCGCACATCCTGCCCTATTGGGAAAACTTCACCGACACCCAGGCCGTCGACCAGGCCGTTCATCTCTACGGCGTGCTGCGCGAGACCTTTCCCGGCAAGCGTATCGTGATCGCGGAATTCGGCTGGCCGAGCGAAGGCTACAATCTGCGCAGGGCCGTGCCCGGCCCATTCAAGCAGGCCGTCGTGCTGCGCAACTTCGTGACCCGCGCCGAAGCGATCGGCATGGACTACAACATCGTCGAAGCCATCGATCAGCCCTGGAAATTCTTCGAAGGCGGCGTCGGCCCCTATTGGGGCGTTCTCAACGCCTCGCGGGAACCGAAATTCCCATGGACCGGTCCGGTCGTGGATCCGGACCACTGGAAGAACGCCAGTATTGCGCTTCTGGTTGGCATCCTGCTGTCGCTGCCGATCCTGCAGATCGTTGGCGCGACAGCGATGCAGGCTCTCGTGCTCTCGACCGCAGCCAATGCCGTTGGCGCCTGGGCGGCAACCATCTTCGCTTATCAGCAGACCCACTATTTCGTCTGGGGATCGGCCTTCGCCCTCACACTCGGCTGCATCCTGCTGATCCCGCTGCTCCTCATCGCACTGGCGCGCATTGAGGAGATTGCAGCCATCGCTTTCGGCAGGAAGCCATTGCGGCTGCTGACAGCCGAACGCAGCGAAAAGCTGCGTGCCGCTGCCGACGCCGAGCAGAAATACCCGAAGGTGTCGATCCACATTCCGGCCTATCGGGAACAGCCCGACATGCTGAAGCTGACATTGGACGCGGTCGCCCGGCTCGACTATCCGAATTTCGAATGCGTGGTGATCATCAACAACACGCCGGATCCGGCCTATTGGCAGCCGATCCAGGATCATTGCCGCATGCTCGGCGAGCGGTTCATCTTCATCAATGCGGAGAAGGTCGAAGGCTTCAAGGCCGGCGCGCTGCGCATCGCCATGGACCGCACCGCGGCGGATGCCGAGGTGATCGGCATCATCGACGCCGACTATGTGGTGGAGCCGAACTGGCTGAAGGATCTCGTCCCAGCCTTCAACGATCCGCGCGTCGGCCTCGTGCAGGCGCCGCAGGACCACCGCGACGGCGACCGTTCATTGATGCACTACATCATGAACGGCGAATATGCCGGGTTCTTCGACATCGGCATGGTCCAGCGCAATGAGGCCAATGCGATCATTGTCCATGGCACCATGTGTCTCATTCGTCGCTCCGCGATGGACATGGCGGGCGGCTGGGCTGGCGACACCATCTGCGAGGACTCGGATCTCGGCCTCGCCATCATGCAGCATGGCTGGCTGACGCATTACACGAAGGAACGTTACGGCTACGGCGTGCTGCCGGACACCTATGAGGCGTTCAAGAAACAGCGTCATCGCTGGGCCTATGGCGGCTTCCAGATCATCAAGAAGCACTGGCGCCGTTTCATGCCCGGCGCGAGCCGCATGACCCAGGATCAGAAGCGCGAATTCGGTATGGGTTGGCTGAACTGGCTCGGCGCCGAAAGCCTCGGCGTCGTGGTGGCGATCCTCAACATCATCTGGGTGCCGATCATCGCCTTCGCCGATATCGCCATCCCCGACAAGATCCTGACGCTGCCGATCATCGCGTCATTCGTGGTGTCGCTGGCGCACTTCATCGTCTTGTATCGGCTGCGCGTGAAGATCGGCCTGTGGCAGATGCTGGGCGCGATGATCGCCGCCATGTCGGTGCAGTGGACCGTGTCGCGCGCCGTCGCCGATGGCCTGATCAAGGATCACCTGCCCTTCACCGTGACCTCCAAGGGCGGCAAGTCGACCATGTCGATCGAATTCCAGGCCTTCTGGGAAGCTGTGATCGGAGTGCTTCTGCTGATCAGCTGCGGCGTGCTGGTGTTCTCCAACAACTCCAAGCAGGTCACCGAGATCTACATCTTCGCCGGCGTGCTGGTGCTGCAGAGCCTGCCGTTCCTGTCGGCGGTGATGATTGCCATCCTGGAGAATTCGCGCGCCAATGACTTCCAGTGGTGGCGCAACACGACGGTTCGCACGGCCGAGCTGATCGGCCTTCGCCCGGTGGCGATGCCGCCGATCGACGTGTCCCGTCCCGAGGCCCAGCGCGAAGCAAGCTGAACCGCGCCAATGGGGCGCGGTTCATGTCCATAACATCAAGCCCTGCCCTTGACCCCGGCGGACCCGCCTTTTACACAGCCGGTCACGCGATACGCTGCATTGCGGGCGCCATCGCGGCCGTGGCTGATCGGCCTCACCGCCCCCCCGCAAGGGTCGGTTTCCTCCGTTTAGCTTCGTCAATACGGCACTTTAGGGCGGGTAGCTCAGTGGTAGAGCATTCGACTTTTAATCGACTGGTCGAGGGTTCGATCCCCTCCCCGCCCACCATCACCGCGATGAGCCACGCCGGAACTTCCGGTTTTCAAACCATCCTCAGCCTCTGAACACCGGACAATCGAACATGCGGATTACCCTCGTCGGCTCCAAACACTTCGGCGTCACGACCCTCGATATGCTGAAGACTCACAACGTCGAGATCGCGTCCGTGGTGGTTGCAGATGCCGAGGACCGTCTCGCCGCAGCCGCCAAGGCTGTCGGCATCCCGGTAACAGTCCAGGCCAATCCGAAGCTCGTCGTGGCCTCCGAGATCGCCGAGGGCACCGAGCTGATTATCACGGCGCACAGCCACGCCCGCATCGGCAAGGATGCGCTCGCCGCAGCCAGCCTTGGCGGCATTGGCTACCATCCGTCACTGTTGCCCCGTCACCGTGGCATCGCTGCCGTGGAATGGACCATCAAGGAAGGCGATCCGATCGCCGGCGGCACCATCTATCACCTTGCCGATGTCATGGACGGTGGCGCCATCGCCGCGCAGGAATGGTGCTTCGTGAAAAAAGGCGAAACTGCTCGCGAACTTTGGGAGCGCGCGTTGGCGCCGCTGGGCCTCAAGCTGCTCGGCGAGGTCGTGGACTTCGCGACTGTCCACAAGCGTTTGCCCGCAACCTACCAGGACGAGCAATTCGCGACCAATGCGCCAAAACTGGCCTAGAAGCCTCCAAACTGGTTAAAAAGGCGCCGGAACCCGCCCGAATCAACCAAATCTGTCAATAAAGGGAACCAATTTGCCCGTCGCGGCTTGCATCCCGTGAGTTGTTTTGGGTCTATGCGGCAACGCAGCAAATTTTGGACACATTACCCCCCAATAAGGTGGCCATCACAACATCGAGGATTTGATTCAATGCGTTTTGACCGCATCCGTTCCGCCTTGTCCGTTTCGCTGATTGCCAGCGCAGCGTTGATTTCGGCTCCTTCGTTCGCAGCCGACAATGCCTATGACGGGCTCTGGAATGTGACCATCGTTACCAAGACCGGCAGCTGCGAGCCGACGGCTCGCTATCCGTTGACCGTCACCGAAGGCCGCATCACTGCGCCCGGCGCCGACGTCAACGGCAAGGTTGGCCGCGAAGGCACCGTACGCGTATCGATCGGACCTGCTTTCGCCAACGGCCAACTGTCCGGCAACACCGGATCGGGCAAGTGGAACGGCGCCTCGGGCGGCGTCCCCTGCAGCGGTCGGTGGGAAGCTTCGCGTCAGTAATCCCCAACCAGGAATGCTCCCCATGATGCCTACCTCGACCTCTCCGCGTTCGCTCGTTCGGACCGCGGTGCTCTGCGCGGCGCTCGGTCTGACGTCCGCGTCGGCATATGCCCAGTCAGCGCCGTTCGCCGGTATGGCCGGTGTATGGTCGGGTAACGGGACGATCTCGCTCGAGGACGGCTCCAAGGAGCGCATTCGCTGCAAGGCGACCTATGCCGTGAGCGGCGACGGCGCGGGACTGAACCAGTCCCTGCTCTGCGCCAGCGACAGCTACAAGTTCGAGCTGAAAAGCGACGTGAAGGCCAGAGGCGGCGAGCTGTCTGGCAGCTGGGCTGAGACGACCCGCGGCGTGACAGGGTCGCTTGAGGGCCGGGCAACCGCCGGCAAGTTCAATGTTGACGTTTCATCGCCAGCCTTCAGCGCGAAGCTGATCCTGACGACGACCGGCAACAAGCAGCAGGTCTCGATCACCTCCGAAGGCCAGTTCAGGGGCGCCAGCATTTCGCTCAGCCGCAGCTGATCGTTCCGCACGTTTGGAATTCGAACCCCGGTTGTTTCAAACAGCCGGGGTTTTGTTTTGCCTGTATATCCTCTGACTGAGAGCGTCCGGACGATCTGCCGCAACGCAGCCCCACCGGATTCGTCCGTTGCAAAGCCCGGCGATGTCGCCGATAGAGCCTGTCCGTAAAGCTACACCGCTGCGTGAATCATTGCAGCGCAAGAAACTGGTTCTCAGGGATTATGGATCGCCCCCCGTCGAAGGCCCGCGCCGCGCTGTGGATGTCCGGCTGGCTGCTTCTGATGCTGTTCGTCGCCATCGGCGGTCGCGAGACGCTGCGCGAACTCAATGTCTTCCAGGTGATGGAGATCCGATCCGTCTTCGGCTTCGTCATGCTGTTGCCGATCCTGTATTACAACGGCGGCTTTCGCGCCATGAAGACCACGCGGCCGCTGGCGCATGTGTCGCGCAACCTCGTGCATTACGGCGCGCAGCTCGGCTGGTTCTACGCACTTACGCTCATTCCCCTGAGCCAGCTCGTCTCGATCGAGTTCACCATGCCGATCTGGATCGCGATCATGGCGGCGTTCTTTCTCGGCGAGCGCATGACACTCTGGAAGATCGTCGCCATCGTGCTCGGCCTGATCGGCGTGATCGTCATCGTTCGCCCGACCACGGGCGTCGTCAATCCCGGTCAGCTGATTGCGCTAGCCGCCGCATTCGGCTTCGGCATCTCGATCACATTGATCAAGTCACTGACGCGCACGGACAGCGCGCTGAAGATCATCTTCTGGATGATCGTGGTGCAGTCGGTGGCCGGCGTTTTCCCCGCGCTATACTCCTGGCAGTGGCCATCGGCCTATGTCTGGGGCTGGCTTGTCGTGGTCGCCTTCTGCGGGACGTTTTCTCACTTCTGCATGGCGCGCGCGATGCTCTATGCCGATGCGACGGTGGTCGTGCCGATGGACTTTCTGCGCGTACCACTCAGTGCCACCATCGGATGGTTACTATACTCTGAACGGCTCGACATGTTCACACTGCTCGGCGCAGCTCTCATTCTCGCTGGCAACACGCTGAACCTGCTCAGTACCGATCGACCGCCTATCCGTGCGACTGCCTGACGCATCGGGTTCCCCTTTTTCGATTTTATTCTCCGAGTGCGTGTCTCGACATTTTGGCGCACGCCCGCAATTGGTACTTTTCCCAATGTGTCTAGGGTCGAATGACCGGATTCGTGGGGGAGATCGTATCGTGCGCCATTTCGCTTTTGCCCTGTCTGCGCTGTCCATCCTGTTCAGCGCGGATGTAGCGCTTGCCGACAAGCGCGTCGCTTTCGTCGTTGGCAATGGCAGCTACAAGAATGTCGATCCGTTGCCGAACCCGCCGATCGACGCGAAGGCCATGGCCAGCGCGCTGCGCAATGTCGGCTTCGACGTCATCGAAGGATCGAACCTGACGCGCGACGGCATGACCGAAAAGCTGCTCGACTTCGGCCGCAAGGCGCAGGGCGCCGATGTCGCCGTGTTCTTCTATGCCGGCCACGGTATCTCGGTGAACAACATCAACTACCTTTTGCCGATTGATGCCAATCTGAAGTCGGAGATGGACGTCAAGCTCGGCGCAGCGATCAATGTCGAGACCACCCTCGACCAGACCATGGGCGATGCCAAGGTGAAGCTGGTATTCCTCGATGCCTGCCGCGACAATCCGTTTGCCGCCAAGATCCGCTCCAGCGGATCTGCCACGCGCAGCGTCGCGGTGTCGTCCGGCCTTGCGGAGATGAAATCCGGCGAAGGCACGCTGATCGCATTCGCCACCAGCCCCGGCCAGACCGCCCTCGACGGCAAGAGTGGAAGCAACAGCCCGTTTACCCGCGCGCTGCTCAACAACATCACCACGCCCGGCGCCGAGATCCAGCAGGCGATGACGAAAGTGCGCGCGCAGGTGCAGGACGAAACCAACAAGGGCCAGTTGCCCTGGGGCCATACCAATCTGATCGGTGCGGTCTATCTCAATCCGGACGTGCAGGCGCAGGTCGCCGTCGCCGCGGCCAGCCCCACCGCCACCATGCCCGCGGCGGCCACCGCCGGCTCCGATGTCGAGCTTGAGTTCTGGCGCTCGATCAAGGACTCCAACCGGCCGGAGGAACTGAACGCCTACATCTCGATGTATCCGAACGGCCAGTTCAAGCCGCTCGCCCTCGCCCGTATCGCCGCGCTACAGGAAGCCGCCACCGCGCCGCGTACCGCTGCGCCGGGCGTCGACAAGGCGGTGTTTACCGAGGAAGCCAACCAGCTCACCGAGGACAAGATCGGTCTCGACAAGGTCAAGCGCCGCGACGTGCAGCGCCGCCTCAACGGCCTTGGCTTCGACACCCAGGCGACCGGCAGCTTCGATGCCGGGACCCGTGGCGTGATCACGCGGTGGCAGGCGGCACGCGGTTACCCGACGTCGGGCTATCTCAACAAGGTGCAGCATGCCGCACTGCTCACCGAGGTCGTCGCGCTGAAAGAGGAGCCGGCGCCCGCACCGAAGCCGGTGCGCCGCCAGGTGCAACAGCAGACCTATGAGGAAGCGCCCGTGGTCCGGCGCCAGGCTGCGCCCGCCCCCGCCCCGGCCATCGATCCCGCGGGTCCCGGCCGGTTCATCGGCGGCGTGGTTGGCGGCTTCCTCAACCGCTAGCCCGCTACCTGGAACGGCAGCCTACTTGCCGGCTGCCTTGCGCAGCGCGTCGTTCATGCGGTCCTGCCAGCCCGGCCCGTCCTGCTGAAAATATTGCAGCACGTCCTGATCGATCCGTAGCGACACCAGTTCGCGCACGCCGGGAACGGCGGCCTTGGCGACCGGTGCCTCAACCGGTTTGGTGGTCGTCTTCTTGAACGCCGCCTCCGCCTCGGTGCGGGCATCCTGGAGCGTGCGCGGGCGTCGCGGGGGCTGTGCCATCTCGGTCAGATTCCTTCCAACATTGCCGTCGAGAGATAGCGCCCGCTGAGCGGCTGCACAATCGCTTCCACGGTCTCGCCGAAGATGCGTCCACACAAAGGCGCGATGTGACAGCTACTCGCCTCTGCTGCACGACCGGCAATGTCAGCAAATTTTACAAATGTCATTCATCGTAACAGGCGCTTTCTTCGTGACGCACGTGGCATCGCACAAAGGTGACCGCGCTGCGGCGCAAACATGCGCTGACTTAAAAAACTTCAAAGCAACGCATTTGTGTTGCGACACGGTCAAACAAATCGGATTAGGATCGTGTCATGTCCGATGAGACGACGAAGGAGGTCACGATGTCAGCATCAGCTGAAGTCCGTACGACCAAAACGTCCCATCCCGCGCCGCGTGGCAGTGATCTTCCGACCTGCCCGGTTTGTGCGGACTCGATGATTGCTGCCGAGGCGTCAGCCTTTCTCACCGACGACGTCGTCAGCTATCTCTGGACCTGCGATACATGCGGCTATGGCTTTGTGACCAAGCATGCATTTCGCCGGACGGTCTGCAACTGTTGAGACCTGACTAGTGTGTCCATCCCGCAGGTTTTTTTGTCCGCGAAATCACATCTGGGATGTCCATTGGATCGCTAGCGCGCTGTTCTCCGGAAAACAGCGCGAAATTTCGTAGGCAGGCTGCGGAAAGTGAAACCCGCACATCGGCGGGTTTCAGGGTCCTAAGAGTTCATCGTGAACGCGGATGTTCGTCCGATTTCGGCGGCCCTGTCCCGGCACCGCCCCCTCCAATGTGCCGCCAGAACGTCGTTGGTGGGCGATAGCTGGTCGAGAATTCTTTCGGGGCAATAATCGACCATCGGCCCCTCGATCTCGGCCATGTCCTTGATGCGATACTGGTCCGAACCGGCTTCCAGATCGTGCTGCAACAGCAGGACGACGGCGTCCACAGCGCCCGTCTCCGCGTTCTCGACTGCGGCGTAACCGACGGCGGCAAAATTGTCTTCGTTGATGCCGCCCAGCTCGATATCGACGACTTTGCCGTATCGGCTATCGACCCATGCTTCCATCGCCTCGGTCAGCGAACCTTCAATCCTGATATCTTCGTAGCTCATGTTGTCCTCCCATTGCTGGGATCATGATTGCCGCCAGTCGAGCAAGTCACTACATTACGACGAACGCCTGAGCGATCCACCTCGAAATTGCAGAAACTGAGCGCTAAATTCTTGCGACATTTGAGGCAATTCCTCCCGTTCCGCGTGGCAGTCCATTGATCACAGCGGCGCCGGGCGAGGCCGCGACAGTGCAGAATTTGAGGCTTGGATGGCGACGCTCGACCTCAGCGAACTTGGCAGTAAGTCTGCGGGCGAGAACCTTGAAGGCCTCGTCCGACTGATCGGAGAGCCCAGCCACTAGCTCAAATGTGGAATCGTCTTTGCGGCGATTGTTTTCAACGACATCTTGTGAGCTGCTTGGTGCCTTTTGAGCGCTGCGCAGCATAATAAACGTGTATTCTGGTCTATCGAGTGCTGGGACACGGACACGACAGATGAACTTTTGACGGCAAAGTTAAGAGAGCTGGTCGAGCAGAAGGACAAGCTTAACTCCGACAGCCTCCAGATTCCTCCATGGGCCAGAAAGATGGCCGAGGAGCGTATTCGAAAGGGAGAAACCGATTTCGCGGTCGATAAAAAGCCCGGTTCACCGGCCATTGCACCGGCTCCGGCGCCGACCTCCCTCCCGGTTCCTCACGGCGAAGAACACTCCTAATTGTCGAACCTCATGTGCGGCGGCCGCATGACTGGACCCACACGATCTTTGGTACTCAGGATGAGGACATCGGCTGAGGGACCGTCTCCTTGGCTGTTGCAGCTCCCTTTCGCTGCCGCGATAGGAAAAGGAGGGCGAGAAGCGCGGCGATGCTGAGCCCGGATGAAACGATCAAAACACCCCCACCCATGATGCCGATCAACACGCCGAAGCCGAGTGGCGCCATCGCCTGACAAATTCGGGACGGTGCGCCTAGAAGACCGAGACGATATCCGTAATTCTCAGACCCGAAGACCGATAGGGGAAGAGTGCCGCGCGCGATTGTCAGGATGCCGTTCCCTGCTCCATGCAGCAGTGCGAATGCCGCGGCCGCGCCTCCCCCGAACAAGGCGATGACGCCCGCGCCGATAGGATGCGTGAGGCATGCCAGACTGGTTGAGAACAAGGGGTGGTAGCGGTTCAGTAGCCCTGCCTCGACGATACGCGCCGCCACTTGGGCCGGGCCGATCATCATGCCCGCGAAGACCGCTTGAGCGGGTGTTGCACCGAAACTCTCCACGATCCGCGGAAGATGAGCCGCCATCGCCGACGTTACGGTCCATGCTGCAGCGAACGCGAAAGACAGCAGCACCATCATCCTGTCCATCGGGATGTGCGGCTTTGCAACGGGGCCTTCGCTTCGGACGACAATCTCCGTCTTCGGAAGGAAGAACAGGTTGAGGGACAATCCAATAACGATATGCGCCGCCGCCCATGCATAGCATGTGCCGCGCCAACCGATCGTATCGACGCCCAGTGAACTCAGTGGCCATCCGATCGTGCTGGCGAAGCCCGCCAAAAGCGTGATGCCGGTGATTGGACGCCTTGCCTGATCGCCGAATATTCGGCCAAGGGCGCCGAATGCCGCGTCGTAAAGACCCAACCCCATGCCGATGCCGAGCAAAAGCCAAGCAAGACTCAGCATCCACAACGAAGACGTCAGCCCGAGCAGAGCAAGGCCGCCGGCGAACAGCAGGTTAGATGCACACAGAACCTGGCGACCGCCAACGCGGTCTATCTGACGGCCGACGCGCGGACCAAGCAGTCCGGAGATCACCAATGACGCCGAGAATGCGGCGAAGAACCAATTGGTCGAAATGCCGAGGTCTCGCGAAATCGGATCCGCGAGTATTGCCGGAAGATAGTAGCTGGAGGCCCATGCGAGCGTCTGCGTCGTTCCGAGAGCAAGAATGATGGGAAGTTGACGCTGTGTCATGCCTGCCTGCGCATTCAGATAGCGGCTTGATTTGAAGTTTTGGGTTGCGACCACATCAGGGCGAGTGGGCCGAGCACGATGCCTGCCGCTAGAACCCCGAAGGCGGGAAGCCAGGCGGAAGCTGCATACGGTCCACCGAAGGCGTCGAGTGTCGCGCCGACGCACCAGGCACCGAGAGCGCTGAAGCCGAATCCGACCGTCGAATGGATGGCCATTGTTGCACCACGGTTCTCGGGATTGGCCGACATCGCCATACCAGCAGTCAGCGCGCCGGAGTCGGCGGGGACGGTGATCGCATAGAGCAATATCAGCGGCAGCAGCAGCCAAGGAGAACCGTCCGCGCAAATACCTATCAGGAGCGCAACTGCGGCCGATGCGAACATGATGGTCGTGAGGGCGCGGCGACGACCGACGCGCAAGGCGACTTCGTTGCCCAAGACGCTGGACGGCATCGCCAATATCGAGAATGCGAAGCTGATGGCGATCGGGGTGAGCAGCGTACCGCCTCCCCCCTTGGCCGCAACGAACGTCCAGAAAGCAACGAGCCAGGTCCTGATGCCGTAGAGCTCGAAGCAATGGGCGCCGTAACCAAGTATGAAACCCATGGCAGACCTGTTCCGGAAGACGGGTCCGAAATTCAGTAAACGTCCTTTGCTGGGCGTCGGAGCCATCGGCTTCAGGAGCAGACAGACAAACATCATCGCCAACGGACCGGCCGCCGTAACGTAAAACGCCGCCCGCCAGCCGAAGCTTTCAGCCACAAGCTGGGAGACCAGAAAGGAAAGCCCAACGCCGAGCGAGAAGCTCGACGTGTAGAACGTCGCAGCGCGGGACGAGTCGCCCGGATCCAGTCTGTCGGTCAGCGCTTTGAGGCCCGGCATGTAGGCACCCGCAAAGCCGATGCCTGCCAACGCCCAAAGCGCGGCACCCGACCACAGCCCCTCCGCGAACAATCCGAACATCAGCGTCGCGAAGGCACTTAAAGCCGAACCGGCAATCAGAACGATGCGGGCATCGATCCTGTCCGTCAGCGTAGCCAGGAACGGGACCGCGAGCATGTAGCCCGCGGCGTAGCTGCCCGCCAACAATCCGGCGTTCGCCCCGGTCAATCGCCACTCGGGAATCAAGAACTGCGCAAGGATGGAAGGCACCACGACGTGCGGCAGCAAACTTCCGAGCTGCCCCAGGCACATTGCGATGATGGCGGGACGCCCCCGCAAGTTGCCGAGACGGATCACTCCCTGCGATCCACAAACAATGGGCGCGTCCCGCGCGGCAGGCCGTGAACGCGCCCGATAACGATCATGAACATCCGCACCCCGATTTGACGTCCTGTTTCGCGACGGCATCGGCGACGCAGCAAGCATTGTCTACGGCTGGTGCGGGCCCGCCGCAACACGTGGTCACGTCTGCCGACGAACGTGAACACACACCGGTTTCCGGAAGGACCAGTTCGACCCGTGCAGCGGCGTCATGGTCCCCCGCAATCTCCGCTGCGATCGAACGGACTTGTTCGTAGCCGGTGATCATCAAGAACGTCGGCGCGCGCCCGTAGCTTTTGATGCCGGCAAAGTAGAAGCCTGGCTCGTCCTGCGCCAACTCGCGTGCCCCATGAGGACGAACGGTGCCGCAACTATGTTCGTTCGGATCGATCAGTGGCGCCAGGGCGATCGGACATTCGATGGCGGGGTCGAGTTGGATGCGCAACTCGCCCACAAAAGCCAAGTCGGGACGGAAGCCTGTGGCCACGATGAGCTCGTCAGCGATAATCTTACGCCCGCAGCACGCCGATCCGGCTGCGATCCGGAGGCTCCCGTTGTCCAGGCTTATATGGGTCGTCTGGAAGGCTGGCTCGACTTTGATGTCGCCCGCCGCGACCAACGCCGCAAACGTGGCTCCCAATTCTCCACGGGCCGCGAGCTTATCATTGGCGCCGCCGCCGAAGGCCTTAGCGGGGTCGGTACCACGCAGGAGCCAAATGACTTCCGTCCCCGGTGCCTCAGCTTTCAGACGCGCGAGGTCCGTCAGGGTGCCGATCGCGGAGTGGCCCGCCCCCAGGACAGCGACCGTCTTGCCTGCATATCGGGCTCGTTCCGCCCCAAGCACGTCGGGCATCGCATACGCGATCTTGCTGACTGCTTCCTTTTCGCCGATGGCAGGGAGACCATTGGCGCCTGCCGGATTCGGCGAGGCCCACGTTCCGGAAGCGTCGATCACGGCGTCGGCCCGGGCGACCCGCTCTCCCAGCCCTTCCGGATATCCAGTGTTCTGATAGTGGATCTCGAATGGCGCCAGGTCGCGGCCCTTGGTCTTGAGCTTGTCGAAGCCCTGGCGGCTGATATCGGTGACTTTGCTCGACTTCAGAATATGCGACTTCAACGGTGTCTTTGTCGCCAAAGGCTCAAGGTACCGCTCAACCAGTTCGGATCCCGTTGGATATTGATCGGGAGCCGGCGAATTCCACCCGGTTGCCTCAAGCAGACGTCCTGCAGCGCGATCGACGTTGTACTCCCACGGCGAGAACAATTGCACGTGGCCCCATTGCCGGATCGCATGGCCCACCTCAGCGCCTGCTTCGAACACGATCGGCGTCATGCCTCGTTCCAGTACATGAGCGGCAGCGGCAAGCCCAACCGGACCTGCTCCGATGACCGCGACAGTCTTTGGTTCAGTCATTCATTCCTCCCATAATACCAGAATTATCGAATTAAAGGTCTTTGATAGATCAAGCGGCGTCTTTTGCATCCTTGCATTCGACGGCGTCGGCGCAGCACTCGGCAACGAGAAAATCCACCAAGCCGCGCATCACGTCGTAGTTTGCATGACAAACGAGCGTCGTCGCCTCCCGGACCTGGGTGATCAGCCCGGCAGCCACCAGCGTCTTGATGTGATGCGACAGCGTCGAAGGCGCTACCTTCAGCTTGTCTTGAAGGCGACCGACCGGCAAGCCGACCTCGCCCGCTCTAACCAGCGCGCGATAGATCTTTAACCGGGTGGGGTTGCCCAGCGCCTCAAGGCGATTTGTAGCATCATCAATTTTCATCTGACAAATGTCAGCCTTTTCCGAACCGCAGTCAACTGTTATTCTAGAATGATAGAAATTATAACGAAGTGCTTTTAACCGCCCGGGCCAGAATTCCGGCTTACGGCTCCTCGCGTCGAGATGCCGTAATGGACGCCGCGCCGTGGCTGTTTTATTGCCCGACGTCACTGTACTATCTTCCCATGGAAAAACATCTCACCAAAGAAGAGTTGTTCAGGCGACGGGCGATTTACCGGGAGCTCGCGGCTGAGTTTCCAGACGGCCCCACGGCAAAAAACATCAGAGAACTCATCGAAGAGATCGAGCAACAGCTTCGCAATTTGCCGAATGACGGGCTGAAGTCCGGATAGGGATTGCTGGCCTGGCTAAGCGACGCTGTGCCGATGGCACTTTCCTGTCGAGCAACGGGAACGCCGAGGCCACCACCCCGACGCATGCAGAATGCCGCGGCGCCGCCCCGCATGCTGCCGGTCCCGCCAACGCCCTCCCCGATGATACTGGCGCGATCCTGGAGGACCCCGAAGCCCGTACGGGACCGGGCGTCACGATCCAGAACCGCGCCCCGTGCTGCGGGTGTTGCGCCGCCGGTGCGATCCCATCGCCGCGATCGAGGCGGTAGACTCTACGGCGAGCTTGCGATCTGGAAGGACGTCGGAATGAAGCTCCTCGACAAAGGATGCCAGCAGCGTATCGGAAGTAATGAGGACGATGGCTGCTGACCAGCATTCGACGCTAGGCCCGTGGAGCGAACAGGATCACAGCCGCACCAACGAGACAGATCGCAGCGCCGGTCAGGTCCCAATGGTCGGGGCGCGGACCTTCGACCAGCCAGCGCCACAGCACCGATGCCACAATGTAGTCGCCGCAGTACGTCGCGGTGCGTCCAAACCAAATCTTCCTTCATGGTTCGCGCACACGAACGAGAGCAAATGTCCCCAGTCCCATGAACAGTGCAGCGGCACCAAAGCTCAGGACCGGTGAAAGAGCCGTCCACAGCACTCCTACGGCGGCGCTGGAGACGAACTTGGCCATGCCGTTGACCGTCCCGAGCGCACCGACGCACATCGCCAACCGATCCTCGCTGACCATTTCGGCGGTCACTGTGGACTCAAGGGCTTCCTGCACGGCGACGTACAGACCGGCGACAAGGAAAATGACGCCGAGCAGGATGACGCTGTCGATGGCGAACCAGAACGCCGCCCCCGTCAGCACCGCCGTGAGCGTGCCGAGCGCGTAGCCGGCGACAAGCACCGGCAAGTGTCCGACGCGGTCCGCGAGCACACCTATGGGATAGGAGGCCACGACCTGCACGACGTTGCGCCAGACGTACAGCAGGCCCGCCACCTGAGCGGCATGAACGACGCCCATCGACCCGGTGAGCAACTGCGTGGCCGCCAGGATCAACAGGCTATGCGAGAAGTCGCCGACGCCGAATAGGCCGACCGCTCCGAGGTAGCTTTTGAACCGGCTGGGAAGACCGCGCAGCGTGCTGAAGAACTTGAGCTTCGGATTGGGCGAATGCGCGGGGTCCTGCACCAGGGTCAGGAAGGCTACCACCGCCAGAACGCCGGGAATGACGGAGAGCCACAGGACCCACCGAAAGGACCCGGCGGCGTCGGCTCCTGGCAGCGACTGCGCCCATCCCAATAGGGCGACGCCCAGCAACGGACCGAGCACGGCACCGATGGTGTCGGCGGCGCGGTGAAAGCCGAAGGCCCGGCCACGGGTCTCCGGGCTGACCGCTTGGATCACGATGGCATCGCGCAGCGGGCCACGAAGGCCCTTTCCGAACCAGGACACGATGCGCCCGAGCAACAACATGGGCCAGCCCAGCGCCACGGCGAGCAAAATCTGTCCCAGCGGCGTCAGGGCGTAGCCCACCAGCACCAACAATTTGCGGTGCCCGAGTTTGTCGGCGACGTAGCCGGAGAACATCTTGGTGAAACTGGCGACCGCATCGGCAATGCCTTCGATGGTGCCCAGCACGGCCGCAGGCAGGCCGAGCACCGCCAGGAAGCCTGGCAGGATCACCGTGGTGGTTTCGTAGCAAAAATCGCCCAACGCGCTTGTCAGGCCCGCGCCCGCCACAGTCCGATTGAGCCATTGCTTTCGGCCGGGCTGAGGCTCCGCCACTGCGGTTTCTTGATCAAGCATTCGACTCACCCTCCAGCTCGTGCTCATCCCGCAGCAGGCCGGACGGCCCACATGCCGACGAACAAGCCGAGCAACGACAGTATAACGGAAGCGGCGACGTACGCCGCTGCGGTACCGGGGGGTCCTCGTCCTCAGCCTGTCTGGTCAGCGGCAAGTCCCTCCAACCCGTGAAGATGTTCTGCTGTTGCCTTCGCTCTGGCCGAACGGGGGAGCACCAGCAGTCGGGGACCGGCGGAGAATGACATCACGCGACCTCCTTCCTACTGGCGAGCTTCTGGTCCCGGCACTGCCGCATCCAGCCCAGAACGTCGGCCGGCTTCCCTCGCAGGACGCGGAGCGACTTGCTGCCGCGCTGCTCGGCCTTGGCGTCGCGGAACTGCCAGCGTTCACTGACGATGACGACATGCCAGCGCTGGCGGGCTTGTGCTTCAAAGCGCAGGTCCAGAACCTCGAACGAAAACGAGTAGGACTGGCCGTCAAAGCGGTGCCGGTCGCGCGAGCATTTCACGCCATGGGCCTGCCAAGCCGTGACATCGCTGCCCAGGCTCGGTGGCTCGATGACGTATTCGATATCCGCGATGGTCCGCGCGTTGCCGATGCGTGCCATCAGTCCGCCGCGTGCGACAGGTTCGGACGGGAGGCGACCCGGTCGAACGTCCTGTCCATGGCCGCCGTCCGGCTCGTCAGCCAGGGAAAGTGCCCGTAGCGGAAGGATAGCTGCTCAGATGCCTCCTGCGCGGGCCGCTTGGCCACCAGCAACTTGTACAGCGCCGACGCCACGCCGCTCCGGTCCGCGCCGGCCTCGCAGTGGATCAGGACCGGCCGCGGCGAATCCCGTAGCAGCCCCGTCAGTTGCGTCACCTGGTCGTCCGTAAGCTCCCGGCCGGCGGATAGCGGAAAATCGACATGATGCACACCGGCCGCCTTGCTGGCCTGCATCTCGGCGTCATACCAGGGCTGCCCCGTGTTATCGCCGCGCAGGTTGATGATGGTGCGGATTCCGTTTTCCTCGATGCGTTCCGAGAACTGGGGGCCGCTGAGTTGTCCGGAGCGGTAGATCACCCCCGGCTCAATCGGGTGGAAATTGCCGGTCAGGCGCAGATAACCCGCCCACCCGCCGGCGCCGGCGGCGATGATGCCAACCGTCAGTCCGAACCGTCTCAGCCAGAGCATGGCAATGCTTTTCACTTGGGATTTCCTTTGTCGTTACGCGCTCGCATCGTGGTCTCGGCGAATGCCGTCGCGACGCCCACGATGAGGATGGTGATGATCAGGTCGGCCTCGGCGCCAAGGCCGAACGCCAGAACGGCCGCCGCGAGCACGGCGGCGAGCAGGCAGATCGCGAAGGTGTCGCTCGCAATCGTCGCGGCCAGATCTCGCAACCATGTCGTAGCTTTCATGATGTCCCCCTAGGCCCGGTAGGCGACGAGCACGGCGCCGCAAGCGATCAGGATCACGCCGAGCCAGTTCGGCAGCGCGAGCTTTTCGCCCAGAAAGAGCGCCGCGAAGACGGCAACGAACACCACGCTGAGCTTGTCGATCGGGGCGACGCGGGCGGCGTCCCCCAACTTCAGCGCGCGGAAATAGCAGATCCAGGAAGCGCCGGTCGCAAGCCCGGACAGCAAAAGGAACAACCATGTTTTGCCGGAGACGCTGGACGGCTGCTGCCAGTTGCCTGTCGCATAGACGATCAGTCCTGCCGCCAGCAGGATGACGATGGTGCGGATGAAGGTGGCAAAGTCAGAATTGACGTTCTCGATGCCGATCTTCGCGAAGATCGCGGTCAGTGCCGCAAAGCCGGCGGAGAGCAGCGCCCAGAAGACCCAGGAGCCCAGCAGGTTCTTCATGCCCGCCCGACCACCTTGGGCTTCAGGGCGTCGTCTGCGGTAACCGCATCGCCGACCAGATCCCAATGCTCGATGTGCTTATAGATGATGACCTTGCGCTTCAGCAGATCGCCGTGCGTCCGGCAGAAGTCTTCAAGTTCTTCGCGCGGCGCAATCAGTTCGACGCACATCGTCAGGTCGGCGTTGGATAGCTCGAAGCCTTCGTCTTCCAGCTTCCCGCTGTTGCTGTAGCCGAAATGCGTGTGGTGGGCCGTCGCGTTTATGATTCCGGCAGCCTTCGCCTGCAGCACCAATTCGCGATAAAGCGGCTTGCCACCAAACAGGCGGTTGCCGGTGCCAACGGCCTTTTCTCGCGGCTTCATGTAGATCCTGACCATGCCGATTTCCTTGAGCGCAAGCGTATGACGGGCCATGAATTCAACTTTCTGTTTGGGAAGGGAGGAGTTGGCGGTGCGGAGACGGACCCGGCCGACGAAGTCGCCGAAGGCCTGGACGTTAAGATCGCGGACCTGCCGGACGGACATGTCCGGCGGAATATGGGCGGAAGCAGTCTTCGGGGTGCCGAGGCGCTGCGACATGTAGATGCTGGAGTGGCCGCTGCAGAGGTAGGCCAGGAAGCAGGCGACGGCGATGTAGACGGCGTGCAGCGAGCCGAACAACTCGATGCCCATGATCATGCAGGCCAGCGGCGTGTTGGTCGCGCCGGCGAACAACGCCACGAAGCCTAGGCCGGCGAACAGATCGGAAGGCGCGCCTAGCACATACGCCAGGGCGTTGCCGAGCGCCGCGCCGATGAAGAACAGCGGCGTGACCTCGCCGCCCTTGAAGCCGCTGCTGAGCGTGACGACCGTGAAGATCGTCTTCCACAGCCAACTCCACTGATCGACATGGCCGGGATGGAAAAAACCGGCAATGGTCGCGTCGGCGGGATTGGGCGACCAGACGCCGAGGCCGAGATATTCACGGGTGCCAAGCGCGTACACCAGCCCGATGAGGATGGCGCTGGCGATCACCGGGCGCAGAGGCGCGTACGGGCAGACCATCTTGAAGGCCGCGCTCACCAGGTGGGAGAACTCGCTGAAGAACCGTGCGGCCAGGCCGAAGGCGACGCCCGCGATGCCAACCTTCAGGAGCAGCAACGCGTTCAGGTGGAAGCCGGTGTTCTCACCGGCATTGGCCAGATAATTGATGGCGTAATGGGTGTGCTCGATGCCCCAGGCGTGGCAACTCCAGTCTCCCGCAATCGCCGCCATCAGGCACGGCAGCAGAGCTTCGTACTGCATGCGGCCGATGGTCAGCACTTCCAGCGCGAAGATGGCCCCGGCGATGGGGGTGCCGAACACCGCGCCAAATCCGGCCGCGATCCCCGCCATCAGCAGTATCCGCACGTCGACGGGTGAAAGGTTGAAGGTTCTGCCGAAGGCGCTGGCGATGCTCCCGCCGAGTTGCACGGCGGTGCCCTCGCGGCCGGCTGAGCCGCCGACCAGGTGGGTCAGCACTGTGGTGATCAGGATGAACGGCGCCATGCGCAGCGGCACGCCGCCGCCGGGTTCGTGGATCTGCTCGACGATGAGGTTGTTGCCACCCTCTGCCGAGCGTCCGAAATGCTGGTAGGCCAGCACCATTAGGAACCCGGCCACCGGCATGCCGTAGATCAGCCAGGGATATTCGAAGCGCGCCTGCGTTGCGCGGTCCAGGCCCCACAGGAACAGCGCGCAGAGCGAGCCCACGATGCAGGCCATCGGGACGACGATACCCACCCACTTGACGAGGCTACGGATCTGCCCAACGCGCAGACCGAGGAAACCGATGGGAGACATCATTCCGCGCTACCCGCAGAGAGGGCGGGTTGCAACACGGTGGATAGGGGCACGAAATAGGGATACGGCGGACGCACTACTCTACTCCTCCGCCCCGAAGGGCGAGTTGAGTAGGAGTCATCAGCTTCTCTCGGAAGCGGTTCGGCCACGATGGCCCGGCAGAATCCATTGCCTGTCGTGGTCTTACAGATAGGGCAGCGGCCCTGTCAATCTTTCAGGCTGAATTGGTGCGATAGGCTGCGGCTTTAATCGACAACTACCCCGCTCGACTGAATGCGTCGTACCGATCCTACGGTCCAAGCTCTTCCTCGATCTCCCGCGCCGTCTGGCGCGCTCCGCGCATTACTCCAATGAGGGTAGCCGAGGCGAAGCCGGTCCACTCCCCGTAGCCGACGAGCCACAGGCGCGGCTCGGAGATCGATCGCGTCCCCTTTACAGCAACCTTGCCGTCGCTTCCAACGATGTTCAGGGGACGGAGGTGTCCGAGCGCCGGCGCAAAGCCCGTGCACCAGATCACAGCATCGACGTGGCTTTCAGTACCGTCGTTCCAAACCACACCCGACGCGGTGAAGCGGACAAACGGTCTCACCGAGATCAAGACTCCCCTCGCCCTGGCCTTCTTCACAGCCGGGATCATAACGATGTCGCCGAGGCCGCCGGTCGGAGCCACGGTCGCCCCGTCGCCTTGCAATGCCGCCCATTTGGCGGTGGCCCGCTCGAAGAGAGCCCGTCCATCGACGTCGTCCGAAAGAAACGTCGGCTCTCGGAGAGTGACCCAGGTCGTCCTCGCCACCTGAGAGACCTCTGCGAGTAACTGGGCTCCGCTGTTGCCTCCGCCGACGATCAGGACGCTTTGACCGGCGAACTCCTCCGGTCCTTTGTAGTTAGCGGAATGGAGCTGAGACCCCTGGAATCGCGTCCGGTCGGGATAGTCCGGCACGACCGGTGCCCGCCAGGTACCCGTCGCGCTGACCACGGCTCGCGCCGTCCATTCCCCGCGGTCGGTGACTGCGGTCAGGTGGTCTGGCGCAGAAAGCACGGCCTTCACCCGGACTGGGCGCTCGACGGGCAACTTGTAGCGCTCTTCGTATTGCGAGAGGTACCGAACTACTTCGCCCCGCCCGGGATAGGTCTGATCCCCCACGGGCATCGGCCAGCCGGGCAGCGAACTCCACTGCGCCGGAGAGAACAGCGTCAGCGATGGCCAGGCATGCGTCCACGCTCCACCAGGCTCGGTCTCGCCGTCGAGGATCGAAAACGACAGGCCGCTGCGCCGGAGGAAGTATCCCACCGCGAGACCCGACTGGCCGCCGCCGATGATGAGTACGTCCCGCATCTGGCCTTCCAGCCCTTGGGTCTCCAACCCGGAACTCCCGTCTGGTCTCGGATTATATTGCAGCAAGACCGAACATTGCTGCTAGATTTAGAACCACAATAAAGAAGAAAAACGGGGAGGTTCATGGATCAACATCCGGAACGTCGTTTTGGCAGGCGAGAAATGCTTCTTGCCTCCGCCGGCATGCTCTTGGGAGCCGTGACGAGCTCCGCCGCCGAAAGCCGATCGCGGGCATCTATCCGATTCGGCCTCACCCCGGTCTTCCTCACCTCGGACCTCGAGTTGTTGGGACGCCTCCAGTCTTATCTGCAGCAGGCGACCGGTTACCCCGTCGACTTGGTCATGCGGCGGACCTATCAGGAAATAACAGCGCTGCTGACGTCGGGGCAACTCGACGCCGCGTGGATCTGCGGCTTCCCCTTCGTCATGCATCGCAGCGAACTTCAACTGGTCGCGGTGCCGCTCTGGCAGGAGAAGCCGCTCTATCAATCGTACCTGATAGTCGACCGCGACCGGCAGGCCGAGGGCCTGTCAGACCTTCGCGGGGACGTACACGCATTTTCCGATCCAGACTCCAATTCCGGGTTTCTGGTGACGCGCGCGGCGCTCGCAGAGCAACGCGTTCGGCCTGAGGCGTTCTTCTCGAAGGCCATGTTCACCTACGGGCACCGCGACGTTATCCGCGCCGTTGCTTCCGGTCTGGCCGGTTCGGGATCGGTCGATGGCTATGTCTACGATGTAGTCGCTCAGATGGAGCCGGAGCTCACCGCGGGAACGCGTGTTTTGAAGGCTTCAGAGTGGCTGGGCTTTCCGCCGATTGCGGCGCCCAGACTCCCCATCGACGCCGACCGCCTTAAAGAACTGACGCGGGCCCTGCATCGCATGCGTCAGGACCCCGAGGGCCGGGCCGTGCTTGGACTGCTGAAACTCGATGGCTTCGAAGCCCAAGAAGCCAAACTCTATGACCCGATCGCCGCCAAGGCAGCCTTGATAGCGGAGGCAGGTTAGCCATGCTGAGGCTGCGGCCCTCCTTGCCGATCACGTTGAAAGTGCCGCTTGCGGTAGCAGCACTGATGATGCTGGTCGGTGCGGTCATCTCCGAGCAAGTTCTTTCCAGGCTCGCGGAGACACAGGAACGCCATCTGGCCGAGCTCTCGCAGAGCTATCTCGACGGACTGTCTTCTGCGATTGCTCCCTCCATTCTGCGCGAAGACAATTGGGAAGTGTTCGACGCCATCGAACGTACCCAGGCGGTCAACAAAAGCTTGCACCCCAAAGAGACGATCGTCACCAACGCCGATGGGGCGGTGATCGCTGCTTCGAACCCGAAGGTTCATCCCATCGGCACAGTTATCCCAGTGTGGCGCGCACGGGATGCGAGCAACGAAAGCTTCAGCTTCAGGGCGGGCGCCGACGACGCCAAAGCCGTCCGGACCCTTTCCTACCCTGGACGGGTCGCCGGTATCATCTACGCGACATTCGACACACGCCACCTCGCCTCCGAACGGCGAGACGTCGTGCTAGCGCTTTTGCTGACAAACGGGATTCTGACATCGCTACTGGCTGCGGCCGGCTGGCTTCTCGTCACGCGGATGATGCGGCCTGTTCGTGTGTTGTCCGAACACCTGGGCGTCGCGCATGCGACGTCCGCGTTGCCTATTTCGGAGGAGATCGTCGCCAAAACGCGAGGCGAATTCGGCCACCTCTTCCACGCATACAACTCACTTGTGCGCTCCATGAAGGAGAAAGAAGAACTGGCCAAGCGGCTCTCCGAGGAAAAACGCCTCAACAGCCTGGGACGGCTTGCGTCGGCGGTGGCGCATGAGATCAACAATCCTCTTGGCGGGATGTTCAACGCGCTGTCCACGCTGAAAGCCCATGGCCACCTGAAGAATGTCCGCGACGTCAGCCTGGGACTCCTGAACCGCGGCCTTGTGGGAATTCGCGACGTCGTCCGGACCACGCTCACCGTCTACCGCTCCGACGGCGCGACCCGCGACCTCCAACCTGCGGACATCGACGACCTCGGCCTGCTCATCGGTCCGGAAGCGCGACGAAAGTCCGTCGAGATCGTCATCGCAAATTCGTTGAACGGCGGAATGCCGCTGCCCAGCACGCCAATACGGCAGATCGTGCTCAATCTCGTTCTGAATGCTGTCGCTGCTGCGCCCGCAGGGTCGGGCGTGAATGTGGCCGCGGCGGCCGATGACACGGGCCTGTCGATCGTCGTGACGGACCGCGGCCCCGGGATGCCTCGGGAAGCCGCCGATATCCTTCTGAGCAGTTCAGGGTCACCGCCGCCTTACGACGGTGGCGGGCTGGGTCTGTGGACGATCAGCAGGCTGATCGCGGATCTGGGGGGGACCGCCGTCGTGCAGAATCCAGCGATCGGCGGCACTATGGTTTCCGTGAACATCCCGACGGCAACGGCGGAGTTATCCAATGTCGCTTGAAACACGCATGGTCGGGCTGGTCGAGGACGATCAGATCATGGGCGAGAGCATCGTCCAGCGGCTTTCCCTCGAAGGCGTGACCGTAAAATGGTGGCAGCGCGGCAAGGACGCGGTGCGGGAGATGCCCGACAGCAAGCTGGAAGCCGTGATCTGCGACATCAGGCTGCCGGATCTGAATGGTGAGGACGTCTTCCGCGCGGCTGCCCGGTCGTCACACGTGCCGCCATTCCTGTTCATCACGGGCTATGGCGACATCGATCAGGCGGTCAGGTTGATGCGCGCAGGCGCCGCGGACTATTTCATGAAGCCCTTCGAAATGGATGACTTCCTCGTCCGGATCGGGGAATTGATGGGTCCGAGCGAAGTTGCGGGCGCGAACGTTCTGGGCGTGTCCCCCAAGATGAAGGATCTCGAACGACTGTTAGCCCGCGTCGCCAAACTCAGGTCGACGGTACTGATCTCAGGGGAAACCGGGAGCGGCAAGGAAATCTCCGCCAGATTCCTCCACGCGATGTCTGGAGTTGAAGGCCTACCTTTCATGGCGGTGAACTGTGCGGCCATTCCTGCGGACCTTCTCGAAAGCGAATTGCTCGGTCACGAAAAGGGCGCGTTCACCGGCGCCTCGCAGCGGCACCTCGGATACGCCGAACGCGCCGCCGAAGGCGTATTATTTCTCGACGAAATCGGAGAACTGCGACCGGAGTTGCAGGCAAAACTGCTGCGGCTGATCGAACAGAAAACTTTCTTCCGCGTCGGAGGCGAGAAGCCCGTCCCGTTTTCCGGCCGCCTCATCGTCGCGACGAACGCAGACCTGTCGAAAATGGTGAAGGATGGTCGGTTTCGCGAGGACCTCTATTACAGGATCAACGTGGTGTCGGTGAAGATTCCGTCGCTGCGGGAGCGGCCCGAGGACATACCGTGGTTGATGGATCTCTTTTTCTCGGAATTTGCGAACCGGATGGAAACGCCCCTGAAGGGCATTAGCAGTTTGGCAGAAGAAGCGGCGCTCTCCTATGACTGGCCGGGCAACGTTCGAGAACTGCGCAACCGGATGGAGCGCGCGGTCGGCCTCGCACTCGGGCAATGGGTCATGCCAGGAGACATGTTTCCGGAGCACGGCATCGACTTTGCAGGCGAAGAAAGGCAGATGGGATCTCTGGAAGACATCCGGTCCAACGCCGAAAAGCGCCATATCATTCGCGCGCTGTCGGCCACCGGTGGCGAGGTTGGCGCGGCTTCGCGGCTCCTCGGCATCGGCCGCACGACGCTTTGGGAAAAGATGCGGCGACTTGGTTTGAATGGCAACAATCTCGACGTCACCTTGTGACAAAGGACGCGATGGGAGTGAATCTTCACGCAACGTCGAATTTCATATACGGTGTGTGACAGACCGTGGGAGTTGAACATGCAAGATCGTGCCCAAGTCTCAATGACTCCGCGCGAGCGTTTCATGCGAATGGCTCAGGATGAAATGTTGGCGTTCGAGAAGCGCGAAGGCGCGCTTCGTAAAAAGGACCGCGAAGAACGCGCGGCCCAACTGAAACTCCCTCTCGACGTAGACGATTTGCATTAGGCGTCAGAGGCCTCCTCAGTGGGCGGTTTTCGTGTTTTGAAAGGTCCACCGAGACAGTACCGACAATTACGCTGAACGGGTGTTGCGCAGTGTCACGGTGCCACGCTCAGCCTGATAGCCAGTGCCGCAAGCGTCACCAGCAAGACGGGAAGCGTCAGCAACACTCCTACCTTGAAATAGTAACCCCATCCGATCTTGATGCCCTTCTTCGCAAGGACGTGAAGCCATAGCAGCGTCGCAAGCGAACCTATCGGCGTGATCTTGGGTCCGAGATCGCTTCCTATCACGTTGGCATAGATCATCGCCTCCTTCACCATGCCAGTCGCTTTCGACGCATCGATCGAAAGAGCCCCGACGAGCACGGTCGGCATGTTGTTCATGACCGAGGAAAGCAAGGCTGTCAGGATGCCTGTGCCGAACGCGGCGCCCCATACACCTCCGTCCGCAAACCGATCCAGGATGCCAGCGATGTACGCCGTCAATCCGGCGTTGCGGAGTCCGTAGACGACGAGATACATGCCGAGCGAAAAGATAACGACCTGCCACGGAGCATCGCGGAGGACCTTTTTCGTGCTGATGACGTGGCCACGGGCGGCGATCGCCAGGAGCAAGATTGCACCGGCCGCCGCCACCGCGCTCACGGGTACCCCTAGCGGCTCAAGTCCGAAGAAACCCAATAGCAGAAGTGCGAGCACGACCCAGCCCGCCCGGAAGGTCGCTCGGTCGCGGACCGCGTCCGCGGGCTTTCTAAGTTGAGCGACATCGTAACCGGCAGGGATGTCTCGCCCGAAGAACAATAGCAGCACAGCCAAGGTGGCAGCGATGGACGCGATATCGACCGGCACCATCACCGCTGCATAGCGGCCAAAACCGACCTTGAAGAAGTCGGCCGAGACGATGTTGACCAGATTGGAAACCACCAATGGAAGGCTCGCAGTATCGGCGATAAATCCGGCCGCCATCACGAAGGCCAAGGTGGCTTTGTCACTATACCCGAGAGCAAGCAGCATCGCGATCACGATCGGGGTCAGGATCAACGCTGCCCCGTCGTTCGCGAACAGAGCGGACACGGCAGCACCGAGCAGCACGAAGAGGATGAAGAGCTTGCGGCCGCGTCCGCCGCCCCACCGCGCGACATGAAGGGCAGCCCACTCGAAGAACCCGGCCTCATCCAGAAGGAGACTGATGATGATGATCGCGACAAAGGCCGCAGTCGCGTTCCAGACGATGTGCCAGACCACAGGAATATCGCCTAAGGATACGACGCCGGTCAGCAACGCGACCGCCGCTCCGGCCGCCGCGCTCCAGCCGATGCCTAATCCTCTGGGCTGCCAGATCACCAGAGCGATGGTCGCGAGGAAGATGAGAAGAGCAGCGATCATCGGGTAGCCGCGACGTTAGGAACCCGGAGCACGCCGAGGAAGTGTCGCAATGGCCCCAAGGCGGCGACATTGAGCGAATAGCACACCCTGGGCCGCTCGATCTCACCGACGATGATGCCCGCGGCCTTGAGGATTCTCAGGTGTTCAGACGTGGTTGACTGCGCCAGCCCAATTTCTTCGACGATATCGCAGCCGACGCAGGTGTCGCGTCGGGCCAGCAATTGCAGAATAGCGATGCGTGCAGGATGAGAAAGTGCCTTCGCCACGGCGGCGATCACTGCGTTTTCATCAGTTTCCGGTTCGCTCCGGGCCCGCGCGGCGGTCATCATGTGGTCGCTCCAATCGTCAATCGTCGATCAACGATATAAATCAGGTTTCTGTATTTGCAAGCGCGATAGCGCCCTCGCCTCGCCGTCGGAATCGCGAACGGACGGCGCCGCACCATGTTCGGATTTCGGAACGTCTAACAGCGCTGTTTCACGTCGTGCGTCGGCGGGGCCGTTGAAATGATGCACGTTTCGCCACTGGCCCGTGGCGTGCAGTAGCGAGGATGTCCGACCGGATAAAAGATCATCGGGAGAAAACAAATGAAAAGGTGCGACAACCTTGTGGATGCGGGCCGCCGCCGGTTCTTGAGCGGCGCCGGCGCTGCGACAGCCACGGTGGCGGTGACGTCGCTGGTCGCCTCCAAGGCTGAGGCCGACACTCCTTCGGCTCTCGTCAAATATCCAGCCAACCGCTTGGCGAACGTCAAAGATCTCAAGCTCAACGAACCGCTCGACGTCGCTTACCCCGACGAAAATGCGCCAGGCGTTTTGCTGAAGATCGGCCAGCGCGTCCAGGGCGGTGTCGGCCCCGACGGCGACATCGTCGGCTTCACGACGCTCTGTCCCCACAAGGGCTACCCGCTCACATTCAACGGCGCCGACAAGACGTTGAACTGTCCCGGCCACTACTCGCGCTTCGACTGTGAAAAGGGAGGCCAGCAAGTCTGGGGACACGCGACCCAAAACCTGCCGCAGTACGCACTCCGCGTCGACGAAAAAGGCGACGTCTACGCCGAAGGCGTGGACGAACTGATCTATGGCCGACTTTCGAACACCCTCTGAAGGAGAGCAGACATGAGCTACAAGCGCCAGATCGGCCGCCTGCCCATCGTTCCCGCCGACGCCAAGGAACACAACGTCGTCTGCCACTACTGCATCGTGGGGTGCGGCTATAAGGCCTATTCCTGGGACGCCCGGTACGAAGGCGGGAGCAAACCCGACCAGAACAAATTCGGCGTCGATCTCTCGAAGCAGCAGGAGGCCGACACGCCAGCGTGGTATTCGCCGTCGATGTACAACGTCGTCAAGCAGGACGGCCGGGACGTGCATATCGTCATCAAGCCCGACAAGGAGTGCGTCGTAAATTCCGGACTCGGCTCGGCGCGTGGCTCCCGGATCGCCGAGATGAGCCATTCCCGCCAACGCAATACCCAGCTCCAACGACTGACGGATCCGCTTGTCTGGCGCTACGGTCAAATGCAGCCCACCAGTTGGGATGATGCGCTTGATCTGGTCGCGCGCGTCACCGCCGCGGTGATCGCCGATCAAGGCGAGGACGGCCTGATCGTTTCGGCGTTCGATCATGGCGGCGCCGGCGGCGGCTATGAAAACACTTGGGGGACCGGCAAGCTCTACTTCGGCGCGATGAAGGTCAAGAACATCCGCATCCACAACCGGCCTGCGTACAATTCGGAGGTTCACGGCTCCCGTGACATGGGTGTCGGCGAACTCAACAATTGCTACGAAGACGCCGAACTCGCCGACACCATTCTCGCGGTCGGAACGAACGCTCTCGAAACCCAGACGAACTACTTCCTGAATCACTGGGTGCCCAACCTGCGCGGCACCTCTATCGACAAGAAGAAAGCTGAGTTCGGAACGGAGCCCGTGGACAAGGCACGTATCGTGATTGTCGATCCGCGGCGGACCGTGACCGTCAACGCGTGCGAGGTCGAGGCTGGCAAGGACAACGTGCTGCATCTGGCGATCAACTCCGGCACGGACCTCATCCTGTTCAACGCCTGGCTTACCTACGCCGTCGACAAGGGCTGGATCGACAAGCCTTTCATCGCCGCGTCCACGAAGGACTTCGACAAAGCCATTGCAGCCAACAAGGTCTCGGTGGCCGATGCCGCCAAAACCACCGGCCTCAGCGAGGCAGAGATCATCAAGGCGATCACATGGATGGCGGAACCAAAGGCTGGGGGCGCCCGACGCCGTACCATGTTTGCCTATGAGAAGGGGCTGATCTGGGGCAACGACAATTACCGGACCAACCAGTCGCTGGTGAACCTCGCGCTGGCGACCGGCAATATCGGCCGCCCCGGCGGCGGCTGTGTCCGGATGGGCGGCCACCAAGAGGGCTATTCCAGACCCTCGGACGCCCATGTGGGCAAGCCCGCCGCGTATGTCGATCAGTTGCTGATCAACGGCAAGGGAGGTGTCCATCACATCTGGGGGTGCGACCACTACAAGACGACCCTGAACGCGATGGAATTCAAGCGGGTCTACAAAAAACGCACCGACATCGTGAAGGATGCGATGAATGCCGTTCCTTACGGAGACCGCCCGGCCATGGTGAAGGCGATTGCCGATGCCATCAAAAACGGCGGTTTGTTCGCGGTCGATGTCGATATCGTCCCGACGAAGATCGGCGAGGCATGTCATGTGATGCTGCCCGCCGCGACGTCAGGCGAAATGAACCTGACCTCGATGAATGGTGAGCGCCGTATGAGGCTCACGGAGCGCTACATGGACCCGCCGGGCAACGCCGTGCCGGACTGCCTGATCGCGGCGCGCATCGCCAACAACATGGAGCGCGTGTGGCGCGAATTGGGTAAGAGCTACATCGCCGACAAGTTCAAGGGCTTCGACTGGAAGACAGAAGAAGACGCCTTCATGGACGGCTATGCCAAGAACGAAAAGGGCGGCGAGTTTGTAACCTACGCGCGACTGCGGGCCATGGGCACTAACGGCTTCCAGGAACCCGCCGTGCGCGTGGATTCAAGCGACGGGAAAGAAAAGATCGTCGGAACAAAGCGCCTTTTTGCAGATGGCAAGTTCAACTCGAAGGACGGGAAAGCCACGTTCGCTTCGGCTCAGTGGCGCGGACTTCAGGCTTCCGGAAAGCAGGCCGAGAAGGACAAGTTCGCCTTCCTGATCAACAACGGACGCGCGAACCTTATCTGGCAGAGCGCCTATCTGGACAAGGAAAATGAATTCGTGATGGACCGCTGGCCATATCCATTCATCGAGATGAACCCTCAAGACATGTCGGATCTCAAGCTCAAGAACGGAGACCTGGTGGAAGTGTTCAACGACAACGGCTCGACCCAGGCAATGGCCTATCCGACCCCAACTGCCAAGCGGAAGCAGGCCTTCATGCTGTTCGGATTTCCGACCGGCGTCCAAGGTAACGTGGTGTCGAAGGGCGTGAACGAACTCGTTATTCCAAACTACAAGCAGACCTGGGGCAACATCCGGAAGATCTCGGATGCTCCGGAAGGAGTCCGGCATCTGACATTCAAGTCGAAGGAGTATTCGGTCTGACAGCAAGGCGGGGTCTCCGGACCCCGCCTTGCCTTTGGACTCCAATCCATGATTGCTCAAATTCACAATACATCCCGCCGCGCTTCAGAAGATTGTCTCGCCGAACTGAGCGCCCTGCTCTCGCCGTCGGAAGCATTGGAGAACATTCTCGCTGGCTTGCGTCCGATACACGGTGACGAAATCGTCCTAACGTCGCAGGCGACGGGTAGGATTGTCGCTGTCGATGTCGTCTCCGACATCGCGCTACCTCGTTTCGACAATTCCGCGGTCGATGGCTTCGGTGTCCATGCTGCAGATCTCGACCGTGACGGAGGCCTATCGTTACGGCTGGATGGAGCGGTTCATGCAGGCCGCACTGGACCTGCTGTTCTCGTTCCGGGAAGAACCATCCGGGTCCTGACGGGAGCCGAGGTGCCGCCAGGTGTCGCCGCCATCGCCATGGAAGAGCACACCCACCACCACGGAACCGCGATCGCGTTCGATGCCGCTCCAGAGATCGGCAGCAATATCCGCCGTGCGGGCGAGGACGTAGCGGCGGGCACGATCGTGCTGCGCCGCGGATCGATCGTCGATTCTCGGCATCTGGCCATGCTCGCCGCCTGCGGCGTGCGGCAGGTTCGCGTGCTTCGCCGCTTGCGAGTCGGCGTCATGTCTACCGGAAACGAACTCGTCGAACCCGGACCTGGAATTGCCCCAGGTCTGATCACCGACAGCAATCGCCCGATGTTGCTCTCCCTGCTTTCCAGCCCCGCCATGGACGTCGCCGATCTCGGCATCGCGGCCGACGATCCCGACCGTTTATCGGGCGAACTAACCCGAGCAAGCGCCCGTTTCGATCTGCTCATCTCAACTGGCGGTGTGTCCGGCAGCGAGGCCGATTACATGCATCCCGCCCTCCTCTCTGCTGGTGGGCGCTGCAGGGCCATGCGCCTTGCGTTGCGGCCGGGAAAACCGATCTCGGCAGGATCCTTGGGAGCGATGCGCGTGATCTGCCTGCCCGGAAATCCAGTGGCTGCGCTTGTCGGCTATCTTCTCTTCGTACGCCCTCTCGTTCGCAGACTAATCGGAGCGCCACCTGGAGCCCCGTCGCCGCCGGCGCGAACGGCAGAGACGTTCTTTCACAAGGTGGGGCGCACGGAATTCGTGCCGGTTTCCGTGGTCGGATACGCTGACGACGGAATGCCCCTCTTGCGAAAGCTAGGACGCGGAGGATCCGCTCGTTTACTTCCGATCGTTCAGTCAGACGGATTCGCCCAGATAGCCGCCGACGTCGGTCACGTTCCGGAAGGCGGACTGGTGATCTACCATCGCTTCGACTCCATCCTTCAACTCTGAGAAATCAACATGATAAGGAGCGTTGCGATGGCGACCGTCAGGCACCAAAGTCGCTCTTCAGATACTTTCCGATCCTGTCGATGAGACTTGCTGGAAGCGGCACGTAGTTCAGAGCCGCGGCTTCGGCACCACCGTTCTCAAGAGACCACCTGAAGAAGTCGATCGCTACCTTGGATCTGACATGCTCCTTCGGCTGCTTCGGCAACAGGATGAAGGATGTCGCCGTGATCGGATAGGCATTGTCGCCGGGTGCGTCGGTCATGATCTGATAGAAGTCCTTTGCACTTCCCCAATCCGCGCTGTCCGCAGCGGCTTGGAACGACTGAGCATCCGGCTGCACGAAACGTCCGGCACGATTCTGGACGAGACCGTAGGCGAGCTTGTTCCGTACGGCGTACGCATACTCGACGTAGCTGATGGTGTTCTTGGACAGGCCGACGTAAGCCGCAACCCCCTCGTTTCCCTTGCCACCGACTCCTACGGGCCAATCGAGAGCGACACCTTGGCCTACGGTGGCCTTCCATTCCGGACTTACCTTGGAGAGGTAGTTAGCGAAATTGAAGGTCGTGCCGGATCCATCGGTTCTGTGGACCACCGTGATCGCCGAGGTCGGTAGTTGCAGATTAGGATTGAGGGCCTTCAACGCCGGATCGTTCCAGTTCTTGATCTTGCCCATGAAGATGTCGGCCAGAACGCTTCCCGTGAAATGCATCGCGCCCGGCGCAACGCCTTCGAGATTCACGACCGGGACCACCGCACCTATCACCAGCGGAAATTGGCCAAGGCCAGCCTTCGCCAGTTCATCTGGCTGCAGCGGCATGTCGGAGGCTCCGAAATCCACCGTACCGGCCTTTACCTGCTGCAATCCCGCGCCCGAACCGTTGGAGACGTAGTTGATCTTGTTGCCGGTCTTCGCCTGATACTCCGAGGCCCACTTTGCGAGGATCGGATACACGAACGTCGATCCGGATCCGTTGCTTTCCGCCGCGAGGGCAGCACTTCCCGAGTGGACAAGGACTGCGCCGACAGCCATGGCCCGAAACAGCTTGATCATGAGACGATCCTCCCTTATATGTCGATATGTCTCGACATATATACACATCATGACAACCCTTTGACAATCGGAGTCTGAACGGTGGCGATACTGGAGCCCGATCCAAGCGAAGTCGCCGTGGAACGCTTCGCGTCGATCGCTCAGCCGACTAGGTTGCAGGCGCTCCGGCTGCTGCTTTCGGTTTATCCGGAAAGCCTCGGCGCGGGCGAAGTCGCCAGGCGTTGCGAGGTGCCGCACAATACGATGTCGACCCATCTTGCGACGCTGATGCGCGCCGGAATGATCGAGGCGGCCAAGGACGGCCGGGCGATGAACTATCGCGCCGACCTGACCGGCTATCGCGGCCTCATCGATTATCTCACCCGAGACTGCTGCGGCGGACATCCAGAACTTTGCGCCCCGACGGCACCGCCGTTCGAAGAAACCCCTACACCTGACGTCCTTACGCCTGCCTTCAACGTCCTTTTTCTCTGCACCCATAACTCCGCGCGGTCGATCATCGCTGAAGCGGTCCTCGAACGTATGGGCAAGGGCAAATTCAGGGCCTATTCCGCGGGATCGGACCCCGGAAAGGCGCCTCTTCCGGAAGTGATCGAACGGCTTCGCCAGTTAGGCCACGATGTTGGCGGGCTCCACTGCAAATCGCTCGACGATTTCTCGGGCCCGGATGCGCCGAGGATGGATTTCGTCATCGCCCTCTGCGACACGCCGGAGGGTCAGTTCTGTCCGGACATCGACAGCCGGTTCGTGACGGGCGCATGGCCCCTTCCGGACCCCGCGCGCTTCGACGGCTCTCCCGTCGAGAAGACCACCCTCCTCAACGAACTGTACGCGATGATCCGCCGTCGCATCGAAATCTTCGTGAGCCTTCCGTTCGCCGCCCTCGACCGCATGGCGCTCAAGGCGCGCTTGGACGAGATCGGCGATAGCACACGCATATCAATCTAGAAGGCATCGAAATGAAAATCGGCATCAACGGAATGGGCCGGATCGGCCGCCTTGCTCTGCGGGCGGGGCTTGGCGGCATGTATCGCCCCGATGGCGATCCACACCGTTCCAACCGGCTGGACGTCGTTCACGTCAATGAACTCAAGGGTGGCATCGAGGCGACAGCCCATCTACTGGAATTCGACAGCGTCCATGGCAGGTGGCATGGCGAGATTGGCGTACACGGCGGCCGGTCGATCGGCGTGGCCGACAGGCGTATCAGCTTCTCCGAAGCGGCTGCTCCGGGCGATGTGCCTTGGGGCGACCTCGGATGCGACGTCGTACTCGAATGCACCGGCAAATTCCTGAAGCCGGACCAGTTGCAGGGGTACTTCGATCGTGGCGTCAAACGCGTCATCGTTGCAGCACCGGTCAAGGATGACGCGGCTTTGAACGTCGTGGTCGGCGTAAATCACAAGACCTACGACCCGGCACGTCATCGGCTCCTCACCGCCGCATCCTGCACAACCAACTGTCTCGCCCCGGTCGTCAAGGTCATCCACGAAGCCATCGGTATACGTCACGGGCAGATTACGACGATCCATAACCCCACCAATACCAACGTCGTCGTCGACGCGCCCCACAAGGACCTTCGCCGGGCCAGGTCGTCAATGCTGTCGATGCAGCCGACCACGACGGGTAGTGCAACCGCGATATCGCTCATCTACCCCGACCTAAAGGGCAAGTTGAACGGTCACGCCGTCCGCGTTCCTGTCCTCAACGCCAGCCTAACCGATTGCGTGTTCGAAATGGCGCGGGAGACAACGTCCGTTGAAGTCAATACGCTCTTCGAGGGGGCCGCGAAGACCGTACTCGCAGGCATCTTAGGCATCGAACACCGCCCTCTTGTCTCCGCAGACTACACAAACGATACGCGCAGTTCGATCGTCGATGCCCAGAGCACGCTGGTCACCGACGGGACCCTGCTGAAGATCTACGCCTGGTATGACAACGAGGTCGGCTACGCCTGCCGCATGGTCGATCTCGCCAACATCTTGCGGAAGGCAGGATTCTGATCATGGTGCGCAACTACATCATAGTCACCGCTTCGTATTGGGGATTTACCCTCGTCGATGGCGCGTTGCGCATGCTCGTCCTGTTTCATTTCTTCAGGCTTGGATATACGCCATTTACCCTCGCGTTCCTGTTCCTGCTCTATGAAGCCGCCGGCATAGCCGCCAATCTTGCTGGCGGCTATTTTGCTTCCCGCTTCGGCATTCCGCGCATGCTGGCAATCGGACAAGGACTGCAGATCGCCGGGCTCCTCATGTTGTCGGCTCTTGATCCCGGTTGGGGCGCAGTCGCGTCCGTCGCGTGGGTCGTCGTCGCACAGGGCATCGCCGGCGTCGCAAAGGACCTGACGAAGACCGCCTCGAAGTCCGCCATCAAGGCCACTTCCGCTGAAGGTAGCGGCCAGCTTTTCAGATGGGTGGCCTGGTTCACGGGTTCGAAGAACGCGATGAAGGGCATCGGCTTCTTCGTCGGCGGCCTGCTGCTCGATCTTGTCGGCTTTTCGCATTCGCTGTGGTTGATGGCCGGTCTTCTCGCCATCATCTTCGTTGCAGGCCTGCTTCTGCTGCCTTCCGAACTCGGCAAAGCCAAGTCATCCAAGACAATCCGTGAGCTCTTCGGCAAGTCCAGGGGCGTCAACCTCCTGGCTGCTGCACGAATCTTCATGTTCGGCGCGAGAGACGTGTGGTTCGTGGTCGGACTACCCGTTTTCCTTTACGCTAACGGATGGAAATTTCTGCAGGTCGGCGGCTTTCTCGCGGCCTGGACCGTCGCTTACGGCTTCGTGCAGGCCGTCGCGCCATCACTGGTGACCCGGAGTTCCGACGGCCTGAGCCGCGAAGTGCCGTCCGCGCGATTGTGGTCCGCGATTCTTGCGGCCGTCCCCATCGTGCTTGCGGTCATCATGAACTCGACCGACATCGCGAGGCCGGATCTCATTCTTGTAGTCGGACTCGCGCTGTTCGGGATTCCGTTTGCGGTCAACTCGTCGCTTCATTCCTACCTCATCCTGGCCTATGCCGGATCGGAGAAGGCGGCGGAAGATGTCGGCTTCTACTACGCCGCGAACGCGGCTGGCCGCCTGCTCGGCATCACGCTGTCAGGCGTCCTCTATCAGGCTGGCGGCATTACTGGATGCCTCGTCGGATCGGCGATCATGCTGCTGCTTTGTTGCTTCATCACCTTCCTCATCCCGCTGAATCCAGTTCCTCTCGCCGAGCGCGCCGCGGCGACGAAGGACGGTGGACTGCCCACATCTTCAGCTTCATAACGACGGTCCCGTCATCTGCTCGTCACCAAAGTTGTCGATAATTCTAGACAACTTGAACAGGAGCAGAAAATGAACATGCGTCTCGCTTTGTCTGCAGTCAGCATCGGTGTTTGCCTGGCGACCTTTCCTGCGATGGCCGCGTCGTGGAAGGACAAGTACCCGGAGATCGTGCTGGCCATGGTGCCGAATGAGAATGCCACCGGCAAGAATGACCGGGTCACGGCGTTCGCGGACTATCTCTCGAAAGAACTCGGCGTAAAAGTCGTGCTGCGCATCGCCAACGATTACACGGCCGTGATCGAAGGCCAGAAGAACAGGCAGATCCACATCGGGCTTTACGGCCCCGGCTCCTATGCCCGTGCCAACACGGTCTCCGGCGGCAACGTGGTTCCGTTCGTCACCACCCGAAACGCGGATCAATCCATCGGCTACTATTCGGTGATGTACGTGCGCGCGGACTCGCCCTACAAAACGGTGGAAGACCTCAAGGGTAAGGTCCTTGGCACCGTAGACGTAGAATCCACCTCCGGCTTCAAGGCTCCGAACTACTTCCTGACCGAACAAGGCTTTCCGATCGACAAGCACTTCAAGCTCGCACAGACCACAGGCAGTCACGAAAACGCGGTTCTGGCGCTTGCGTCGGGTACGGTCGATGCAGCCGTCAATTGGTGGAATTCCGACGACGACTCCAATCTGACGCGCATGCTCAACAAGGGCATGGTCAAGAAGCTGGACGGCTCCCCCATGAAGAAGGAGGACTTCCGCTTGCTCTGGAAGTCTCCGCTGCTCCCCGGCCCGCCCTACGCATATCTGGCTGACATGCCCGACGACATGAAGAAGGCGATCGCGAAGGCCTTCCTGGATGCCCCGACCAAGGACAAGGAAGCATTCTCCAAGCTTTCGGACGGTAAGGACATCGAGTTCGTGCCGGTGACCACCAAGGACTACGAAGAGTCGGTGAAGATGAACCTTTGGCTCGACGCTCAGCGGAAAAAGAAGACCTGATCTCGATCCACTCGTCGAACGAGGCCATTCGGTGACCGTAGACACCGCAGACGTCACGCGGCAGCGAGCCATCTTGCTGCTGCGTGACTACAAGGCTGCCGTCCGTAGCAAGCGCATCCGCGCGGCGCTGCTCGCCGCCGCTGTGCTGATCTGCGCTGTGGCTGCCGCCTGGTCTGGAGAAGTCGACGTAAAGAAATTCGTCGAAGGTCTCCCCCGCTTCGGGTCCTATTTCCGCGACATCATGCCGACCTTGCGTCCAGCGACCTTCTGGTCGGACGTCGCCGAATGGTATTGGAATTTTTCGACCTGGATCGAGCTCCTGCTGGAAACCTTGCTGGTTGCGTACGTCGGCACGTTGACAGGCGCGACCGTCGGCTTTGCTTTGTGTTTCCTGACCAGCGCGAACATCTTCAGGAACCACGCCGTTTCCTTCGTCGTGAAGCGCACCCTGGAATTCTGCCGCACGGTTCCGGATATCGTCTTCGCGCTGCTGTTCGTTTACGCGATCGGGTTGGGACCCGTTCCAGGGGTCCTGGCAATCGCCATTCACACTGTCGGCGCCTTGGGCAAACAATTCGCCGAAGTCGTCGAGAATATCGATCTCAAGCCAGTCGAGGGGCTCCGCTCCACAGGCGCGAATTGGGTTGAACAAATACGGTTTGCAGTTCTGCCCCAGGTCATGTCGAACTTCGTCAGCTACGTCCTGTTGCGGTTCGAGATCAACGTCCGGGGCGCGACGGTGATGGGCTTCGTCGGCGCCGGAGGGATCGGCAAGGAACTCCTGAGCTCGATTCGACAATTCTACTATTCGGACGTGAGCGCGATCCTCCTGATGGTCATCGCGACGGTCTTTGTGATCGACCTGCTGACCGAACGCCTGCGGCATCGGCTTCTCGGACTGACGGGACACTGAGCGGATGCGCTTGCAGAACATCGATGGTCTGGAGCGCGAACGCATCCTGGCATCCTACCCGGAGGTGTTCGCCCCCGACTACGGGCGGCGGGCGGCGACGATTCTCACTACGGCAGGCATCGTCGGCCTTTTCGTCTTCGGGCTCGTTTGGCTCGGGTTTTCGCCTGGCGCGCTGCTCCGCGGCGTCTCGAGGCTCGGCATCATCCTGCAAGCGATGTTTCCGCCGACGGCAGGGCAGCAGTTGCCGGTCTATATCACTGCGCTCGGCCAGACCCTTTCGATCGCATTCCTGGGGACGATGCTGGCGGCGGCGTTGGCGTTCCCCCTGGCCTTCTTCGCTGCCAAAAACGTAGCTGGCATGTGGGTCGTCCGTTTCCTGACCAAGCGCAGCTTCGACGTCATGCGCGGCATCGACACGCTGATCTGGGCGCTGATCTTCATCAACGTGGTGGGCCTTGGTCCGTTTTCCGGCATCCTGGCGGTCGCCATGTCGGACCTGGGATCTTTCGGAAAATTGTTCTCGGAGGCCATCGAGACCGCGAGCCGGAAGCAAGTGGAGGGCGTCCTATCGACCGGCGCATCCAAAGTGCAAGAAGTCCGCTTCGCCATCATTCCCCAGGTCCTTCCGATTTTTCTCAGTCAGGTCCTGTACTATTTCGAATCCAACGTGCGGTCGGCGACCGTGATCGGCATCGTCGGCGCTGGCGGCATCGGGCTCTATCTCTCCAACGAGATCAGTCAGCAAAGCTGGGATCACGTGTCGTTTATCATCCTGATGATCCTGGGAACGGTCGCCGCCATCGATTTCGTGTCGGCACGGGTTCGGCGGTCCATCATTGGCACGCCGGTCCGGGCCTGAACTACCAAACGACGGGAATGCTGAAGTCGCGACACGGACTTGACAGCCGTCGAAGAAATCCATAATTCCGGATGTATGGAATATGATGGTGCACTTCTCGCTTTTGCCGCCTTGTCGCAGGGGACGCGCCTCGACACGTTCCGGCTGCTTGTGAGCAATGAGCCCGACGGTATCGCTGCGGGAGACCTCGCGCGAAAGGTCGGTGTTCCCCAGAATACGATGTCATCGCATCTGGCGATACTTTCTCGCGCCGGACTGATCGTAGGCGAACGACAGAGCCGTTCGATCGTCTACCGCGCGAATCTTGGAACCTTCCAGGCGTTGACCATCTTCATGGTCCAGGACTGCTGCGGCGGACGGCGCGAATTCTGCGAGCCGCTTCTTGAGAGCCTCACGCACCGTCCTGCCAAGTCCCGAAAGAGCAAGACACGTGCCTGACCGCAATTGCATTTCAACATCCCCCGCCTTGGAGTTCCGCCCGTGACCGTCACCATCTATCACAACCCCGACTGCGGCACCTCCCGGAACACGCTCGCCATGATCCGCCAGAGCGGCGTCGAGCCCGAGGTGATCGAGTATCTCAAGAACCCGCCGTCCCGCGGCAAGCTCGTCGAATTGATCGCCGCCATGGGTATCTCTGTGCGCGACGTCCTGCGCGAGAAGGGCACCCCGTATCAGGATCTCGGCTTGGCCGATCCGAAATGGACCGAAGACGAGCTGATCGATTTCATGCTGGCCCATCCGATCCTGATCAACCGGCCGATCGTGGTGACCGACAAGGGCGTGAAACTCTGCCGTCCATCGGAGGCTGTTCTCGATATTCTGCCGAACCCGCATATTGGCCGATACGTGAAAGAAGACGGTGAGGTTATCGATGCTGGCTGATCTCCCGAACATCGACCCTGCCGCCTTCCAGCTTCCGGATGCGACCCTCCTGCAGCATGGCCCGCTCGTCGGTCACCGGCCCCGTATCCTGCTGCTATACGGCTCATTGCGCGAACGTTCGTTCAGCCGCTTCGCTGTCGAAGAAACGGGGCGATTGCTGACGGCGTTCGGCGCGGAGCCACGCATATTCGATCCAACCGGACTGCCACTTCCGGACGCTGCGCCAGCGACGCACCCCAAGGTCGAGGAATTGCGCGAACTATCAGCCTGGTCCGAAGGACAGGTCTGGTGCAGCCCGGAGCGTCATGGTGCCATGACCGGTATCATGAAGGCGCAAATAGACTGGATCCCACTGTCTCTGGGTGCCGTCCGGCCGACGCAGGGCAAGACGCTGGCAGTCATGCAGGTGAGCGGCGGGTCGCAGTCCTTCAATGCCGTGAACCAGCTTCGCGTGTTGGGACGTTGGATGAGGATGATCACGATCCCCAATCAGTCCTCCGTCGCCAAAGCGTACGAGCAGTTTGACGAGGCCGGGCGGATGAAACCCTCGCCGTATTATGATCGCATCGTGGATGTCGCGGAGGAGTTGGTAAAGTTCACACTGCTCACTCGGGGTATCTCGGCGCATCTGACCGACCGCTACAGCGAAAGGAAGGAAGCCGCGATCGAGGTCTCAAGTCGGCTGAACCTGGAGAAAGCGGTCTGATGCTCGCCATGTTCAACCAGCGGGATTTACATGGAGAGAAATGGAACGGGGTGTTGCGAGATATAACGAGAGCGAGCGCTTTCTTGGCACGACTGATACCGACAAAGAACACACGTCGCTTGTATAGGCTGTTCGAAAACGATTGCTCGTCGCATAGCATCATCAGCGCATGGTGACATTCCAGCCCTTTGAAATTTGTGGACTTTACTGAGGCTTCGTGTTGCCGGTTTCCGATGTGTGAACGAGCGGCTGCGCGAGACCTCTGCAAACCCCTCGTCTGCATTTAAAAAGCGCCCTATCTGGATTGCTTCGCGGATTTCGCTCTTGAGATCCAGCGCGACATCCGCGAAGCCCTCTTCCTTCGCCCGAACGAGCTCGGTCAGTTTAAGGAGGACCTTCGCTAGGCACGAACAGAACTGCGAGATTACTTGAGTCCGGCACCATTTAGCATCGAGACGGGGGCGCATCGGACATGCACTATCATCTTTTCTTCAATACGTTCCTCGCGAGCGTGAGGCACTCCTCGAATGTGGCCTTCGCCGTCCTCACCCGAGATTGCGGAGACCATTCGACATCGACCAACCCTTGTCAGTTCGCAATCGATTTGAACCCATCCAGCTTCCGGTTCCAGCCTAGACTCAGTCGGGCTGCGCCCCTAAAACGGTATCCCATTAAGGGAAAACCGCGGAATGTCATTACATGTTCGCGCAACCGATTGAAATTACAGAGAAAATACTGGCGTCCTATGAGCTTCAAAAACAATCCGACGACAAGCGAAAAAGCCTTGAACCCACTACGGGTTTCCCGTAGTTTTAACTCCATGCAGACGGTCATCCGGACACCAACATTTCTATCGGACGCCAAAGCTGCGGGACTTTCCGAGGACGAACAGTGTGAAATCGTCTCGGAAATTTCGAAGAATCCCACCGCTGGCGCCAGGATGGAGGGCACCGGCGGTTGTTTCAAGCTTCGCTTTGCCGGTAGAGGCAAAGGCAAGAGCGGCGGGTATCGCACTGTACACTATTTTGCTGGTGATGACGTTCCGGTCTTACTGTTGGCGCTGATCGACAAAGGCGAAGACGAAAATCTGACCCAGGCAGAACGGAATGAGTTGCGTGTGGAGTTGGCGGGTTACGCCGAGGACTATCGGAGAGGCGTTCTTGAAAAGATCGCCTCTTTGAACAGATAGAAGAGGAGAGCAAAATGAGCAGCTTGGGAAAACGACTGATCCAGTCCGCGAAGGAAGGTCGCGCTATTGCCCGTGGTGAAGCTGACGCCACGACATACAAGATCTTCGTACCAGCAACTATCGATGTTAAAGCCATTCGCGGACGCCGTGGGCTGACGCAGGAAGAGTTCTGCATCAAATATGCTCTCAGCGTAGCGAGCTTGCGAGACTGGGAGCAAGGTCGCTTCTCTCCAGATCCCACCGCTCGTGCGTATCTGACGATCATCGATCGAGACCCAGAGGCTGTCGAAAAGGCTCTACAACAGCGCGTGGCAGCTTGATTACTGCATGACCCTAGGCGAGGAACAGTACAGCGTCGCTAAAGGATACGTGCAGTCAATATACCTGATGATGGCAAATTCTCATCGGAAACAGGTGTCCGATGACAGGTCATTTTAACTGGCTTTTTGTTTGCTCGCCCGCTTTGCCGTCGAGTTCTACTTCAATGCGTTTCTAACCCACAAAGGCCATAGCGGAGCTAGCCTGCAGAATGCTGTCGTTGGGGACAAGACGTCAGTGAACCCGCTCCGCATCTCGCGTACCCATCGTCCGAGACGTTGTTCACACGGGCGGGGCGAAGCTCGCCAACCAGTCCGTAAAATAGTCGGAGAATCCGACCTGAGCGTCCTTGAGATAGGAACAGGTTGCCGCTATTCACGAGTACAATCTTAACGCAGGTCGCAGAGCTATCTTCGACGCAATCCCGGAGAGACGCCTTGCCCGCGATGACCGATCCCACGCATTCCTTGAATGGCTTCCAGAAAGCCCTCGACGAGGGTGAACTGCGTCTCCAATGCGGAGAGCTCGACACCGAACTCTCCGTCCTATCGGATAGACCGCAAGGCGCAATGAGGATGACCTACGCACGCATCCAGGATCAAACGGTGACCGCAATAGCCGTATTCGTTTTGACGGAGCCGATCGAGGGGCTTCCGTGCTTCCAACTCGGGATCGCAGTTCCAGAGCCCCATCGCCGCCAGGGGCGCGCCAAGTCTATCGTGGAGGCGGCGATCGCCGAGATGGAAAACGGCTTCTCCAGAAACAAAATTCCTGCGTTCTACGTCGAAGCGATCGTCGGTGCCGACAATGTCGCATCCCAGCGTGTCGCCGCTGCGACGCTGTCTGACGCTCCCAAGGCGGTGACGGACCAGTTCTCAGGAATACCTGCGCTGCAATACCTACGCAAGGTTGGTTAGAGACCGTTCCAAGAATGGATGCGGCACAAGCTAGAATACAAGATCTTCCTTCGCTTCTCCCGTTGCGACCTCCACCGGGCCGTCTTCAACTCTGACCATCCTCATGTGTTCGTCTCGCGCCGCCAAGCGCCTCATCCGCAAGAGGCGCATCCAGCAAGGCTGGAACACCCTTCGTCGCGCCCTCTATGCCTCGGCCGAGCAGGATTGGTACCACCACGATGTGCATGTGATCGACGAGCCCGGCGGCAAGAAGCGCGATTAACACCACGACGGCCGTGGCGATATCCGCTGACCTCAGCGCCGCCGTGCGAACAGCATGCCACCGATGAAGGCCACTGCCAGCATGCCAAGCGGTGCCGCCTTGGTCATGTCCTTCAGCATCTCGACGTAGGTCTGCGGCCGCTTGGCCGCCTCGACCTTGTCCTTGAGATGCTGCCCCACCTTATCGACCTGCTCCGCCGCGGCATTCACTGCGTCCTTCGCTGCATCCAAGCCTCTCTCACCGAGAGATCCAATGCCGTCATTCTCGCTATCGTTCATATCGAGCGGCTCCTGCGTTTGAGACTATGCGGCCAAGCCCAGCGGCACCATTCCGTTCCAACAGGGCCGGTCCCAATCCGCCCGCTGTCTACAGTCGGCCCGCGTCACCGTGCCTTCCGACGCGCTCGAGGCGCAGCGGCGGTGCAGTTCGGCCTTTAACCTTCAAGCTGTCCCGTTCGATTCGATCCTCCGATGGTTCAGCTTGATCTCCGTCCGCAAAAGCGATGGTTCCGCAGAGGTCATGAGTACGAACTTGCGCTACCCACCGTAATAATGCCGAGCGCACGTGAATCCATGAATTGCAAAGCAGCACTTGAGGCCGGTTGGTCCCCATGGAAGGTCGTAACCTTCACGACGTCGATCACCGCGTCGAACCGTTATCTCGCTCTGTCCCGACAGCCTCGCTCCGAGCGTCGGCACCGCGGCCTTCGGTGATCTTCTTAGATGCTATCGTTCACATGCTCACCGCTTTCCATCACTCCCGGCCAGGTGGCTGATCGTCCAGATTACCGGGCCGCGGTGATCGCTCGCCAGCGGAAAAGCTTTGGAACCGCCGTCTTGGCGATTCCACCTTTGAGCTCTTGTCTGGATTGCATGGGCCTTCTTAGCTGCACTTGGGGCTTAGATCGATGGCACGCCGTAGTAGTCGTTCACGGACCGAGTGCGATTTGCGTCGCCCCAACTCCAATCGTCATCCGACGCATATTTGGGTGCGCCCTTTAGTTGGTCTTCCGTAACGCCGGTACGATAGCCACCAAGGTTGGTATCATACTTCAGCGACTGCCACGGCAGGGGATAATGCTCATGGCCGAGACCCAGAAAGCCGCCAAAAGCCAACACGGCGTAGGACACCCTCCCGCTCGTCTTATCAATCATCACCCGCTCGATGGAGCCAATCTTCTCGTCGTTTGCACCGTAGACCGCAGTGCCCTCGACTTTGTCGCTGCCGATGAGGTTACCCTGTTCTTTATTTTCCATGATCATTCCTCCAGGTGGGTATGAAAAACGATATGGAGGCCGGTGTGTTCCACCGAATATGATCAGCCAAATGACTACCGTGGACCGGCTTTGGTTGCTGCTTTATGTTTGCCGACGACCCGCTGATAATATCGCATGGAACGGCAAATTGACGCTGGCGCTCGGGTTGGGAAGATTGATCCGGAACGGTTGGTGCCGTCCTCTCGGACTCTGAGACGGCGCTGATAGCCTGGCGAAGCCATGTCGTTCAGGACCGTCGAGACGTCGCGGGAAATGGCTGGAGATCGCGACAACGGCGGCTGAACGCGAGAACTGGATGCGAGGCAAAACACGCTTCTGGCCTGAAGGGCTGTCCGTCAAGTATCCAGAGACACCGCCGACGCCGATCCCGCCGGCTTCACAACCGCCGTCCTGAGCGGTGAGAAGCACAGGATGCCCTGCTCCGCTTCGTCGGCGAGAAGTCGCAGAATGCGGGCCTTTTCCGGAGCGTGCTCCGCAAGCGCTAGACGGCGATAACGAACAACGCGGGAGTCGGTCATGCCGTCCTCGCTTTCAAATGTTCCGGGCCTGCTAGGTTGAAACTCCCAGGCAACTGGCAGCGGATTCAAGACGGAAGCGACCGGTTCGTTCCGCGGATCTCTACGCTGCCGCGCGGGGGGCCGGTCTGGGTTGAGGCCATCGTCCGAAGGCTCCCCAACCGATCCCGGTCGTCGAATCCGCTAAATCGATCGGAGAAGAAGCAGACACATGTCGGAGCCTGCGCGCCGCCCATCCGTGGGCGTATCAGCGGGCGCAGATCCTACCGAGGCAATCTGTCCGCAACCCGCTCGGCACCCAGTCTGGCCGAGTTCCTGAACCGGTGCAGCGGGCATCTGCCGGTGCTGCGGCATTCCGATGAAGATCGGTTATTAGCCGGTCGCGTCATCCTTGCCGACCGCTTTCGCGCGCTGCTCGAATTCCGCCGCGGCCGCCAGAAGACGCTGGCGGGTGATGTCGTCGCTGACGCCATCGGCCAGACGGCGCACGCGTGCAGCGAGCGCGCGGAGCTTTTCAGGGTCATCTTCCATTGTCTCTTCAATGGTAGACGCTGGAAGTCGTTCCGATCGCCCGTTACAAGATACCATCCTGTCCGCCGTTTTCGAGGATGAAAACCAAGGCGTAAATCAGCCGTAGCTACATCATGGGACCCGTTCATCCAACGCGGAGTTCCGTCCTGCGGTCCGGTATCGTCTCAACAAAAAACCGGGACCGCTTGGAATACGGAGTGGACGTCATGACCCTGTACGAATTCGACATCGAGGACGGCGTCGTGGTCAATGGAGCCAGTTGCGAGTGCGCTAGCATGGCTGAAGCCCACGCGCTCGCACTTCGCCTTGCGTTTCAATTGGCGCGCGAAGAACCTGAAATGATCGGCCGAGGGTGCGCGATTTCGGTCAAATCTGAAGACGGCCTCGAGCGTCGGCGCGTCGAGATCGACGATATCAACCGCCGCTATCTCGCGCATTAAATCCTGCGGGATCAGTTATCAGATCTGAAGTACGCACACATGACCCATTCAAGAGCCAACATCGGAGGCTTCTTTGGTCTGGCCGTCGATGCCCGACCGCTCCAACATCAAACGCCCGGTCATCGCGGCATTTCGAAGTCGACCGGCCCTCTTCAGGGCCTCGGTCCTCTGCAGTCCGGGCGGCATGGCACGGGCTGCGTCAAGCGCCCGGTCGGCGTCCTGCTGGGCTTCAAAATCATGGGATCGCCGCGCTTTCCAGGGCGTCATGTCTCCCCCTCTAGGTCGGCGCGCGGAGGTCGCTGGAAAGCCAACCTCTGGCTTCGGGCGTCATCGGATCGACCTGCACCTGCGCTTCATGGATGTGGCCGCAGCTGGTGCATCTCAGCGTCCAGTATTCATAGCCCTTCCGTCCGGCGGTCGATCGCTGGACACGCGCCACGGCCTGGCACTGCGGACAGCGGGGTCGCGCGATCATGCGGGGAGCAAGTTCTGATGTTTCGATTTCGGTCATGGCCGTAACCTGTGGATCAGGCGGGAGTACGACACTCTCTGTCACCGGTGGAAGCCGAGAAGCTGACGGTGATAAAGCAACTAAACGCCACTTAAATCCGTGAGTCGACTCATGAATCGTAGCCTTTCATAGCGACCTTTCCTGATCACGATGAGGGACGGTTCGCCTTCCTTCACGCTGGCGTCAATCCCGAAAGACCCATTGACAATCAAGAGCGCTCTGACTGCCTTTCAATCCGGAAACCATTTCTCGAATACTCGGAGCACTTGTCCCATATCGTCGTACATGGACACACCATCACGGACACGCGACGTTGTTCTGCACCGTGCGCCTTCATGCCGAATTCTAGAGCCGGGCCTCCTTGCACCTTCAACGGTATCTTCAAGCCCCCGGACAGCAACCTTACACGTTGCAGGACGTTGGAGAAGCCCAAGCATCAGGAGGCTCAAAAATGGTCGATCATTCGGAAATCAAGGAACACATGGACGTCATCTCGTCCGACAAGAAGGTCGTCGGAAAGGTGGATCATCTGGAAGGCACAGACAAGATCAAGCTGACGAAACAGAGCTCACCCGACGGACAGCATCATCATTTCATCCCCATCGAGTGGGTGGATCACGTCGATGAGCACGTCCACCTCACCAAATCGGGTGACGACGTCACGGCGCATTGGCAGCACGGGCAGAGTTAGATTCCTGGACGAAATGCGCGCTGCGGCGAGGGCTCCGGGCCTTCGTCGCAGCGTCGCAGTGCGGGCTTACGCTGGCGTCCGCAATTGACTCCTCGTTTTCTACCAGTTGGATCCTGGAAAGGGCTTGCTGGACGCGGCGAAGGGCGTCCTTATCCGCGCCCTTGGGACGGCAGCGCATCGCCGTCAGACATGCAGGATGGGCTCCGCATTCCTGAGCGTCTCGTCTTCGACCTGAATCGTGACGTGATCGATCCCGAAATTGTCCTTCATGACGCGGCGGGCCTCCTGGAGAGCTTTCCTGCCGTTCGAGAGGTCCTCCACCACCAAGTGACAGCTCATCGCGTCGAAGCCGGACGTCACGGTCCATACGTGGAGGTCATGCACCGCTGTCACGCCTGGGATGGCCTTCAATTTTACTTCCAGCGTTCCCAAATCGACGTTCGCCGGAGTGCCTTCCATCAGTATGTGCGTCACCTGCCTGAGCAGACCGAGGGTCCGGGGCACGATGAACAGCCCGATGCCCGCGCCGATGATAGGATCGGCGAGGACCCACCCCTTCCACATCATGAGGAGGGCGGCGACGATGACGCCGATGGATCCGAGCATGTCGCCCAGCACTTCGAGGTAGGCGCCCCTTACGTTCAGGCTCTCGGACGATCCGCCGGTCAGGAGCTTCATGCTGATGAGATTCACGATCAGACCGATCGTCGCCACGATCAGCATGGGGCCGCCGAGGACCTCGGGCGGTGCCAGAAACCTCTGATAAGCTTCGTACAAGATGTACGCCGTCAAGAGGAGCAGGACAACGGCGTTGGCCAGCGCGGACAGCACCTCCATCCGCAAGTAGCCGTATGTCCGCTGCGGGGTCGCCTCCTTCGCGGCGAAACGGATGGCAAGCAGCGCGAGCGCAAGCCCGCCGACGTCCGTCAACATGTGCGCAGCGTCAGCCAGCAAAGCGAGACTTCCGGTAACGAGCCCGCCGACGACCTCGGCGACCATGTAGGCGGTCGTCAAACCCAGAGCCCAAGCGAGCCGGTCGGCGTGTTGAGCCGCCGCCGTTCCTGTCGATCCGCCGCCGTGCATGTTCAAGCCTCCGAATGTGAGTGGGATAGCGGCGAAACGACCTCATCGAGGGACCTCCGCAGATGGGCTTCGAGTTCGTCCAAAAGGAAAAAGCTGACGTCGTCAAGCGAGCCGTGCCCCTTTGCGAAGGGTTGCTCGAGCAGCCTTATGAGATAGAGGGCATAGACGAACATGTAGGAGATGAAACCGAACATGATCGCCGATGCAGGATCGCCTTCGGTCTTTAGAAACAGCATCATGAGGACGATCGCGAGGACAAGCGTCTGAACGAGGACATGAACCGAGGGCACGAATTCCACGCGCTGTATCTGGTATATCCTCAGCATGCACCTGCGCAGCAAGTCCTGGGTCGCCCTGAGCCTGACGACGAAGTTAGCCGCCATACCCATGCTCTCGAGACGACCCAGGATCGGAGTGAGCTTCGCTATTTCGGCCAGCACCGGCGGAATGTTCTTGTGCTCGTTCGCGTGGCTGAGACCGGAGCGAAGCTTGTCAAGAATCGAAATCAGTATCCGGCGGGAGGCGGCCAGATCGAATTCCGGATTGACGGCCGAGAAGGATTCCAGGTCGCCGTCGATCGCCTCGATGGACATGCGCAGATCCGCAGGGATTCGTTCCGCCTCCTTGTAGTCGGCGAGGATGCTCGACAGCAGGAAGCCGATGATGAAGATCGCGCCGCCGATTCCGCTGGTCAGTAAAGCGTTCAGTTCGAGGAATTCCATGCCGAAATAATGCACGGCCGTCTTGACGCATCCGAGCAGAAGCACAACGGCGGCGACGGCAAAAAACAGCCGAAATTTCTTGCGGTAGCTTAGGTTTGCGCCTCCGACGTGAAGATGCTGCAGTATCGAAGAGGGCATTTTCAGTATCCGTTTCTCGTTTTCACCGGCACGAAACCTCGTCCATCCCAACGCAGATTGTACCGCTTCCCGCCGTGCGAGACCTCGAGGCCTACGACGCCTCCCTCGTTGGTCATCTTGACGTCGTTCACGTAGTTGCTGAAAACAACCCGGTGCCGACCGCCTGACTCGGCGAAGATTTCATGGAGACAGGCGTCCCCGCGGCATACCTGAGCGCGGTTGGCGCATGAAAAGTTCTCGAAATGCAGCGATATGAACCGCTGCCCGTGCCCCTCGATCGAAACCGCGAAGTAGTGTCCGGCGAGCGCGTTGCTTCCGCAGACGCGCTCGCGCCGCGTTACCTGGCGGCGGATGTCCGGAGGCAGTTTGTCGATGTGTTCTGCCGCCCACGGATTTTCCGTCGCGAAGCTCGCCGCGGCCCCGGCCGGAACCATGATACCAAGGGTCGCTGCGACGAGACACACGGCGCCGACGTTGCCGATAAGCTGTAGCTTCATGCCATCCTCCTCCGCGCAGCGGCACCCCTAATCCACGCTCTTCTCCGCCTTCTCTCCGAGCTCCACGATGTCGCCTTTCTTGAACAGGATGCCTTGGAGCTCCTTCCTCCAGTCGTCCTTCTTGCGCAGCAGAAACTCGAGATTCATGCCGAAATGCTTGAACTCCTCCTTCTGGGCGTTCGCCATGATCGCTTTCGCGTCCTTGTCTTGCTCGACGGACATCCGCTGTTCGTACCAACTGATGGCTTCCGCCTCCTCGATCAGAGACGTGATCATGCGCGCGAACGTGCGCGTCTCCTGTGAGAGTTCGTCCGGCGGCTCATGATACTGATCGAAACCCATGTCTTTCTCCTCCTTGAAACGATTTCATCCTGTGCGGGCTAGGTCCTGGACGGCTTTAGCAATCGAAGAGCATTCATCGTCACCAGGACGGTCGCCCCGGTGTCTGCGAGGATGGCAGGCCACAACCCGGTCAGGCCGATCACTGTGGTGACGAGAAAGACGGCCTTGAGGCCGAGCGCGACAGTGATGTTCTGCTTGATGTTGAGCATCGTGCGTTTCGACAGATCGACCATGGCCGCGACGTCGGCGACACGGCCATGGAGCACCGCCGCGTCCGCGGTCTCGAGCGCGACGTCTGTGCCGCCGCCCATCGCGATACCAACGTCGGCCGCTGCGAGCGCGGGCGCGTCGTTGATGCCGTCGCCGATCTTGGCAACCGAGTAGCCCTGCGCCTGGTATTCGCCGACGATCCGCTGCTTGTCCTGAGGCAACAGCCCCGCTTGGACCTCGATCCCGAGCGATCTGCCGATGGCCTTGGCGGTGCGGCGATTGTCTCCCGTCAGCATGACCGTCCGGATACCGGCGTCGGTGAGGAGTTTCAGTCCCTGGGCCGCGTCCGGACGCGGTTCGTCGCGCATGGCGATGGCACCTGCCGCCGTTCCCTCGATCACCAGGACCGAGACCGTCTTGCCCTCGTCGTTGAGGGCAGAGATGCGACCTTGATGTTCGAGGTGGAGTACGGCCAATTCCATGGCGGCCTGGGGCGACCCGAGAAAGACGCGCTGGCCGTCGACGGTCGCGCTGACGCCCTTTCCTCCAATCGCCTGCGACCCCGAGGTGGGCGGCACAGAGATGCCGCGCTTTGATGCCTCGGCGAGGATCGCAATGGCCAGCGGGTGGCTCGACCCGGTCTCTAGCGCGGCTGCGAGGCGCAAGACGTCCTCTTCCAGAGATCCGAACGACAGGACATCGGTCACCACCGGCTTCCCGGCCGTCAGCGTGCCGGTCTTGTCGAAACACGCGACGGTGATCTTCCCGATCTGCTCCAGGACGGCCCCACCCTTGAGCAGAAGTCCCCGCCGTGCACCCGCCGACAGACTCGCCGCGATGGCCGCCGGCGTGGAGATCACAAGAGCGCAAGGACACCCGATCAGGAGGATGGCCAGCCCCTTGTAGACCCACTCGCTCCAAACGCCGCCGAACAGCAACGGCGGAATGATGGCTACGACAGTGGCGACAACGACGACGCCGGGCGTGTAATAGCGGGAGAAGCGGTCGATGAAGCGCTCCGTGGGGGCCTTGGACTCCTGCGCCTCTTCAACCAGGCGCACGACACGCGCGATGGTGTTGTCCGCAGCGGCGGCGGTCACGCGCACGCTGAGCAGGCCGTCGCCGTTGATCGTGCCCGCAAACAGATTCTGCTCGGGCCCTTTCCGGACGGGCGTGCTTTCGCCGGTCACGGGGGCCTCGTCGATCGAACTCTCACCGGCCACGATCGTGCCGTCCGCAGGAATTCGATCGCCTGGGCGGACCTGGATCATGGACCCCACCACCAGCGTGTCCGCCTGGACCTCGCTGACTTGGCCGTTCTCCTCAAGCCGCGCGGTCTTCGGGACCAGCTTGGTCAGGTCCTGAATGCTCGCCCGTGCCCGGCTGGCGGCGACGCCTTCGAGCAGTTCGCCAATAAGGAAAAGGAAGACGACAGTAGCCGCTTCCTCCGACGCGCCGATGAACACGGCGCCGACCGCGGCGATCGTCATCAGCATCTCTATCGAGAACGGAGTGCCCGAAAGCGCTGCGGCGAATGCACGCCGCCCGATCGGTATCAATCCGACCATCATGGCGACGAGAAACGCCCACTTCTCCGTCGCCGGAACGAGCTTCCCGATCAGAAATGCCGCACCCAACGCTGTTCCGGAAGCGATCGTCAAAATCCCTTTGGACGTTCGCCACCAGGACCCGTCGGTGGGACCATGGTCGTGGCCGTGCGAATCCCCGGGGTCATGGTCGTGGGACGCGCCGCCTTGCCCTTGAGCTGCCCGGATACCCTTCTCGTCGGCTGGCGTGACCTTGTAGCCCAGTCCGGTGATCCGGGCGCCCAATGCGTCAATATCCGCCCCGTCATGTCTGACGGTCACCGTTCCGGCCGCTACCGAGACATTGACTTCCGTCACCTGCGGGACGCGGAGCAACGCGTTCTCGATCTTGGCGGCACAGGATGCGCAATCCATGCCGCCGACGCGCATCCGGGTCTCGCTGGCGCTCTTTAGCTCGGTCATCGTCGTCTCCAGAAGTTTGTTCAATCCGTTACCTGTCGCCGGGCGCACAGATGCCCATCCGGATGCTCCCGATGCCGTTCGAACGGCTTCGACTGGTCAGCGCCCTCGTTCAGGAAGCCGCAAATCAACCCGGCCTCGCTGTGGAAGAGTCCCGTCAGCGCGCCGGACTCGCACCTCGCGAAATCATACGCCATGTGATCCCAGACTCCCCATCCGTTCGCCGTGCGACGCGTTTCGAACCTCGCACGCCGTTTTTTGTCCTGGCGCTTCATAGCCTCATCCTGCCCGCAACGGCCGCGACTGGCTTTCCCTTGCCCAACTCGTGAAGTAGGCCACTGCGACCATCGCCGCGATCCCGGCCACGCTGACGAATATCTGGGACGTGATAGAACCATCGATCAGGTCGAGCGCGAAATAGCCTACGGCCGCCAGGAAAGTGCCGGTGCAGAATACTTCGAGCGAGCGTTGACCGCAGACAATCAACGGCTGCCAGACGGGCCAGTTCAACGCCGGGGCATCCCTCGGAACGAGACGCGCCACGATGATCGCCAATGCGAGGAAGTGGGCGATGCGATACGGGGCCAGGTTCGTCTTGTCGTTCAGCGAGAAGATCAGCCGCAGCGTTTCGGGCAGCAGCCAGTCGTTTCCGGTGCGCAGCGCGACCATGACGACCGCCGAGAATGCAACGATCCCGATGGCCAACGGCATGATGATGCCCGACCGAAGAATATTCTGAAGGGTGATCCGATCGACGATGGCGGTCCAGGCGCCGATCACGAACAGAAGCTGCCAGGCGAACGGGTTGAAGTACCAGGAGCCCGAGGGATAGCCCGGAAGATTCCAGCCGAGCCATCTGGCGGCGATATAGAGGATCAAAGATCCGGCCAAAGTAGCACTAGGCGCCTTCGTCAGCAGCCAGAGTACAGGGGGAAAGGGAGCCATAAGTACGATGTAGAGCGGCAGGACGTCGAGATTCAGGGGCCGATACTCGAGCAACAGGCCGTGCTTCAGGAACTCGACCGGCTCCGCGACGAGCCTGCGGATGTTGTACTCGTCAAGGAGGTGGGCATGGCCATAACGCTGCGCCACGTAGCCGACGGCGACCACGTAGAATACGAACAGAAGCACATATGCGACGTAGATTTGCCAGACCCGGCCCAAGATGCCTGCGGTCGCGGCGAGTAGACCCTTGACGCGCATCATCCGCGCATAGACGAACGCAACCGTGAATCCGGACACATAGACGAAAAGCTCCGCCGCGTCGCTGAACCCGTAGTTCCGCATCGTCAGCCATGCGACGACGTTGTTCGGGATGTGATCGAGAAAGATCGCCCAATTGGCCATGCCTCGAAAGAGGTCGAGCCTCAGATCGCGTCCCCTCCCGCTGGATTTCGTTTCTTCACTCATGATGTCCATTCGGGAACGCCGCGATGCGGCGCTCCAGAGAGTTTCGTTTCGATTTAGGCTCAATTCTTGAATTTGGCCTGGCCGGACTTGCCGTCGGCGGCCTTCAGAGTGACGGTGACCGCGGATCCGGGCGCGATGTCCTTCTTCGCGTCGGCCTTGAGTGCATTGCCTTCCGCCACGAGCGTGAGCACTTCGCGGTCGCTTCCGGCTGTCAACAGGGCGGTCCCCGAGAATCCCGCGGTCGATACGGGCTTCTTGGCTTCGTCGAAAACGTTGAACGTGATCGTCTTGCCCTTGGCGATCATCTCGACGTCGACGCCGGCGACATCCTCCATCGGGCCGCCGTTCGGGCCCTTTTCATGTGCGTGCTGCGCCAGTGCGGGAACGGTAAACAGCAGCGCGGACGCGACGAGCAGTATCTTTTTCATTAATGGTCTCCGTTGGTGGCGTGGACAGGCATCGCCTCAACTTGGGCAGGCGACGATTCCCGGCGGAACAAGATGTAGAGCGCCGGAAGAACGAGAAGCGTCAGGATGGTGGAAGAGATGATTCCGCCGATGACGACGGTCGCCAGCGGCCGCTGCACCTCGGCTCCGGCGCCGGTGGCGATCGCCATCGGAACGAAACCGAGAGAAGCGACCAGCGCCGTCATCAGGACCGGTCGCAAGCGGGTCAGCGCTCCTTCGTGGACGGCCTCCATGATCGTCTTGCCCTCATGGCGCAGCCGCTCGATGAAGGTGATGATCACCAGACCGTTCAACACAGCGACCCCCGAAAGGGCGATGAAACCGATGCCCGCGCTGATCGAAAGGGGAATTCCCCTCAGCACCAAGGCGAAGATGCCACCTGTCAACGCCAGCGGCACGCCGCTGAAGACGAGCACCGCGTCGGCGACGGATCCCAGACTGATGAACAGCAGCAACAGGATAAGAAACAGCGCGATCGGGACCACGATCATCAGGCGCTGCGTCGCTGAAACGAGCTGCTCGAACTGCCCGCCCCACCCGATCCAGTAACCCGCAGGCAACTTCACCTTCTGAGCGATTTGGCTCTGGGCGTCGGTCACGAACGAGCCGAGATCCCGGCCGCGGACGTTGGCGGAGACGACGATGCGCCGTTTGCCGTCCTCGCGGCTGATCTGGTTCGGACCAGGTGCCACGGAGATCTCGGCAAGCTCCGACAGAGGCGCGTAACGCATCTGGTTCAGCGGCGAAGCGCCCAAAACAGCCGGCTGGGCCTTGGCCTGGCCGTCGAGGGGCGGCAGTGGGATCGGCAGCGACTTCATCGCTTCGATGTCCGACCGCCTATCCTCCGGCAACCGCACGACTAGATCGAACCGACGGTCGCCTTCGAAGACGAGACCGGCACTCTTTCCGCCGACCGCGATCTCGACCAGATTCTGTACGTCGGCGACGCTGATGCCGAGACGGGACAGGACCTTGCGGTCGAGCTTGACGGTCAGCACCGGCAGACCGGCGATCTGCTCGGTCTTCACGTCCGCGGCCCCCGGCACGGCCTGGAGCACGGTCTGCACCTGGCCAGCGACCTGCGCCAGCACCTCCAGATCGTCCCCGAAGATTTTCACGCCGACGTCGCTCCGAACGCCGGAGATCAGCTCGTTGAAGCGCAACTGGATCGGCTGGGACAATTCGTAGCTGCTGCCCGCGACCTCCTCGGACGCCTCCTCGATTGCCTTCACGACTTCAGACTTTGGTTTCTTGGGGTCTGGCCACTGGTCACGCGGTTTAAGCATCACGTAACCGTCAGAGATCGACGGAGGCATGGGATCGGTGGCGACCTCTGCGGTACCGGTGCGCGCGAAGGTCTCCTTCACCTCCGGAATCGTCAGCAGGCGCTTCTCCAAAGCCTGCTGCATCTCTAGCGACTGGGTCAGGCTCGTCCCGGGTATGCGGATCGCCTGGATGGCGACGTCGCCTTCGTCCAGGCTCGGAATGAACTCGCCGCCCATTTGCGACGCTACGTAGCCGCTGACGACCATCAGGACGATGGCTGTCATCGCAACCACTCCGCGGAAGCGGATGGCGAGGTCCAACGCTGGCACGTAGGACCTATGGGCCAGCCGCATGAACCAGTTCTCCTTCTCCGATACTCTTCCGGTCACGAAGATGGCGACGGCGGCGGGAACGAACGTCATCGAGAGGATGCTCGCCCCCAGAAGCGCGATCAGCACGGTCAGCGCCATCGGCGTGAACATCTTGCCCTCGACACCTGTCAGCGTCAGGACCGGCAGATAGACGACGGCGATAATCAGGGTACCGAACAGGCTCGGTTTGATCACCTCCCGCGAGCCAGCGATGATCGTCTCGAAGCGCTCCTCGCGCGTCAGTATCCGCCCGCGTTTCGCCTGTTCATGGGCGAGCAGACGCAGGCAGTTCTCGACGATGATGACGGCGCCGTCGATGATTATGCCGAAGTCGATCGCGCCGAGGCTCATCAGGTTGGCGCTGACTTTGTTCTCGAACATACCGGTGATCGTGAACAGCATGGCCAACGGAATAACCAAGGCCGTTGCGATCGCTGCTTTGAAGTTGCCTAGGATGAGAAAGAGGATGACGATAACCAGCAGAGCGCCTTCGACGAGGTTCTTCTCGACGGTCGCGATGGTCGCATCGACCAGATGCGTCCGGTCGTAGATCGCCCGGACGGTCACGCCGTCGGGAAGCGACTTGCCGATCTGCTCCAGCTTGGCGGCCACGCGCTGCGCGACCGTCCGGCTATTCTCGCCGATCAGAAGCATCGCGGTTCCCATGACCATTTCGTTGCCGTTGAGCGTGGCCGCGCCGGTGCGGAGGTCCTTTCCCTCCTTCACTTCGGCAACGTCGAAGATCCTCACGGGAACGCCGCTACGGGACCCGATCACGATCTGCCTGATTTCTTCGAGGTTCGCGACCTGGCCGGGCGTACGGACGAGGTACTGCTCGCCGTTCTTCTCGATGTAGCCCGCGCCCACGTTCGCGTTGTTCGCCGCAAGCGCGGTCATCACGTCGCGGAAGCTGAGGCGGTACGCCATTAGCTTGCGGGGGTCCGGAAGCACGTGAAATTGTTTTTCGAAGCCGCCGATCGTGTTGACCTCGTTCACGCCGGTGACGTTCCGAAGCTGCGGTTTGATGATCCAGTCCTGAACCGTCCGCAGGTCCGTTGGGCTGAACGGCTGGCCCTCGGCGTTCTTCGTGCCCGGCTTCGCCTCTACCGTGTAGAGATAGATCTCGCCGAGGCCGGTCGAAACCGGACCCATCGCGGTCTCGATGCCGGTCGGGAGCGTGTCCTTCACCCGCTGTACGCGCTCATTGACGAGCTGCCGCGCGAAATAGATGTCGATTCCATCCTTGAAGACGATCGTGACCTGGCTAAGACCATAGCGAGACAGCGAACGGGTGTTGACCAAGTTCGGCAAGCCGCCCATCGCGGTCTCGATAGGAAATGTGATGCGCTGCTCTACTTCGAGCGGCGAGTAACCCGGCGCGTTCGTGTTGATCTGCACCTGCACGTTCGTGATGTCGGGAACAGCGTCGATTGGGAGCCTGCTGAAATTCCAGGCGCCGAATGCGGCCATGAGCAGGACGCCGATCATCACCAGCCAACGCTGGCGGACCGAAAAGGCGAGGACGGCGTCGATCATAGCGAAGCTCCGAAAACGAAGTCGTGCGGTCGGTCCCCGGGAGCGGAGAGCGAACGGTGCTGGAATGCGAGGTCGCGTGCCGACGAAGCGCGAGGGCGGTGGTTAGTGCTCATGACCAGCACTGCCCTTCCCGAGTTCCGCTTTCACGATGAAGCTGTTCTTGCCCGCGTACTTGTCGCCCTCGACAAGACCGAACACGATCTCCACGTTCTCCGGATCGCGCGCGCCGATTTCGACGTCGCGCATTTCGAATTTCGTGCCGTTCCGGACGAAGACGACGTTCCGGTTTTCCACGGACTGGATCGCGACGGCCTTCACAGCCACCGGCACCTTCTTCGCGGACAGGATCAGACGCGCCGACACGAACAGGCCCGTGCGCAGGCGCAGGCCCTCGTTCCGGACGACAGCGCGCACCAGAGCGCTCTGCGTGTCGCTGCTGCCGACCGGCGAGACGTAGGAGATCTTCGCCTCGATCGGCTTGCCCCCGTCGCCGACGTCGATGCTGAGGCCGTCACCGACCTTCACCCGCGGCAGGTCGCGCCGGTAGACCGACAGATCGACCCAGACGGTTGATAAATCGGCGACGATGAAGGCGGGTTTCTGCTCCGAAGCATATTCGCCGAGCGAGATCTGCCGGTCGATTACGGTTCCGGAGATCGGCGCGCGCATTTCATACGTGGTGAGGCTCTGGTTGCTCTCGACCTTCGCGAGGAGCTCGCCCTGCACGACCGGATCGCCGATACGCTTCTTGATTTCGCGGACGACTCCGGGAAAACGTGGCGTAACCTGCACCAACGCCTCCTGGTTCGGCTGGATGATGCCGTTCAGAACCAGCGAGTCGTGCAGCGTCTCTTCCGCAGCCTGAACGATCTCGATCCCGGATGAGGCGACCTTGGCATCGCTCATCTCGACGACGCCCTCTTCCTCACGGCCTTTTTCCTCCTGCTTGGCTTCCTTCGCAGGCGGCTCGGACGATTTGCTCGGCGCGGCGGCGTACACGCCGGCGCCGATTGCGAAAACGGCGAGTGCGCCGATCATGACGACGATAGGCTTCTTCATCGTGCGCTCCCCCGAGCCAGTGCAAACGGATTGCCGACAAGCCCCTCGATGGTGGCGACGGCGACGTGGAAATTCTGCTGGGCTTCCTGTTCGCGGAGACGCGCCTGGGCGACGCTCGCCTGCGCGTCGAGCACTTCCAGGAGCGAATAGCGTCCCTGCCCGTAGCCCTCGAAGATCGCATCGACGGCGTCCTTCGATTTCGGGATCGCGGTCTCACGGAGGATCGCGAGCTCGCGCAGTGATCCCTGCAGCGTGTCGTAGGCGCGCCCCGCCACGACGATCAGCGTATTTCGGTTGGCCTTTCGCTCGGCTGCCGTCTTTGCGAGGCTCTCCTGCGCCGAGAAGATGTTGCCCTGGTTCTGATCGAACACCGGTATCGGAACCGAGACGGCTAGACGTATCGCGCTGTCGCCGGTGTCGTTATAGCGCCGCCATCCCGCCGAAACCGTCACATCGGGATAGGGCTTCAGGCGAGCGAGTATCAGTTGAGCGTTCCGCTGCGCGTAGACCGCAGTCCAGCGCACCAGTTGCGGATTGGCGTCGATGGCCGCGACCACGGCCTGGAACGCCGGCGGGCGTCCGGTCGCGTCGAGGCGTCCGGAGACGACTCCGAATTTCGGCGTGATGTCTCCCATGAGAACCGCAAGCTCACGCCGCGCCGTCGCGAGCGAAGATTTCGTGCGCTCGCGGTCGGCCTTGACGAGAGCGGACGCCACTTCCGCGCGCCCCGTCTCGGCCACGGAGGACGCACCGGCCTCGACGCGGCGCTGCAGCAGCGGCGTGATCTTGTCGATGGATTCGACCTGCTCATCGAGTATCTGGATCCTGCGCTGCAGACCGAGCACGTTGAGGAACGCGATCGCGGTCTCGCCCAGCACTTCGAGCCGCACGGCCTGCCGTTCTATCGACGCCTGATCGAGACCCGCCTGCCCGGCCGCGATGCGCGCGTCGCGCTTGCCCCATAGCTCGAACATCTGGCTGATCTGCAGCGTCGATTCCGCCGATCGGGTTCCGCGATAGGCACCCGAGCCGAAGGAATTATCCTGTTCGTACGATATCTCCGGATTGATCAGCGCGCCGGACTGGATTCGCTGACCGGTGGCGATGCCGATGTCGCGCTCGGCGGCGGTTAGACGTGGATTGGTCGCGAGCGCACGCTGAAGCGCGGCCCCCATGGAGAGGGTCTGCGAATGCGCGGCGCCTGCCAGCAACGGACCGGCGAGCAACGCAGTCGCGCACGCAAGACGCGTGGCGTATTTCGAGATCATGATGGAACCTGACGAACGACGGATTCAGGGCGCGATGCGCCCGGCGATTACGTTCAGGTCAGGAATTTTGGTGGGGGCGAGTCGAGCCATGCGTGGTCGGCCGCGGAGAACGAAGCCACCAAGATGGTCGTCGAAGCAGGAAGACCGCACGGAGCAGCTTCCATCACGGGCGCCGGCATCACGGCAGGTGCGCATGTGGGGCAATGATCGCAGAGCGCAAGTTCCGACGGCGAGCCGCCATCGTACGGGACGTCCGCAACTTTTTCGATACCGAAGGTGGAGGCAACGGCCTGATCGAAGCAGGAAATCTGATGGGCGACGCCTACGAAAAGGTAAACGAAAGCAAGGACCATCAGCAGCCCGCGACGGAATCCGCGCGCTTGCTTTTTCGATGGGTCGATCTGGATCCGATGTTCCATTGGGTCCGAATAGCAAATCCGCCGGGCGAACACTATCACATTTCGGCAACCGCTTGCGAAATTCGGGCCAGCCTCCGCGTCGGATTGCCTCACAAAAGTGACCGCGTTCAAAAAATATCCGTTCGAGGCGGGGCACGCATGCGGAATGCGGATCGAATGAGAAATTGTGTCACGTCGATGACTGACCTCAACCCCGAGCTATTCCGCGATTCGCAGGGTCTGCCCCTCGCGCGTTCCTGTCATGGCCGTTTCGACGGTATGGCGTCGATTTCGAGAGCCAGATGAACGACGTCTACGCTATATGCGGGACTCCCCTCTTCCGCCTCGAGAGCGAAGCTGTGTTTTGATACCTGATGGTCGGCCGTCCCTATTTTGCGAGAGTACGTGCGCCCCTCGCCCACGGCGGACGCAACTTTCTCGGCAATCTCTTTGCTCCAGGTTTCAGCATCACTATCGACGACATACGCTACCATACCGCCGAAAGGAGAAACGGTGTACGGATTTTTGCCATCCTCGAACCTGAGCATTCCGTCCGCTCCGACGTATTTCCTCAGGTCGGCCTTCGAGACGATCGTCTTCGCCTCAATCCGCAGATCGAGCTCCCCGTCCTTGAACATCGATATCGCAATGTCAGTGGGCTTTGCCTCATCGCTGATCCCCGGATCGAACGGACGTGGAAGCTCGCACTCGATCGAGATGTGGCGCAGATCGAGCACGTGGGCGCCCGACCCCGAAATCGCCTGCTTTGCCCTGATCTCCTTGAACTGATCCGCCAACGCGCGGGTCACGGAATTCTCGCGTGGAATGCCCGTCTTCTTGCTGCGAAACCAATCGGTCTTCTTCTCGTACTTGGCGCGCTTCTTCCTCAATTCCTCAGACGCGATCCGGAGGCCGCCGATCGCGTTCGCCAGAAACGTGGTCCATTCATCCTCCTCCGGAGAAACGGTGGTCGCGGGCACGTCCTGCTTCATGCTTGGTTGCCTCTCATCTCGCGCCCAAGCGCAGCCGCATCGGCCACCGCCTGGTCGATGGTCCATGCGCTTCTCGACGGCGTCTTCACGATCACCGAGGTCTCCCTCTTGCGATCGAAGGTGACGATCGAATTTCCAAGGAACTGCCCTTCGAGGCCGCGAAGATCAATCTCCTCTCCATCGTGCGCGCCGATCGCCACGATCACGTAGGCACGATCGTCGCCGATGTGTGACGCGGTCGCACGAACTTTGCGTTTTCGGTCGAACGATGACTGGAGTTCGGCGACGAGCCTGGAAACGTAGGCCTTCACCGCCTCGGCAGACGGCCGCAGCAAGCTGTCTTTCGGGGTCTGCGCGTTGGCGAAATGACGTCGGAACGTCGCGAACTCCTTGAACGCCTTTCTGAAGTCTCCGCCCGCCTCCATCGCGTCCAGGATCGCCCCATCGATATCCTCAGCCTTGCCCAGCTTTAGAAGGGCCCGGTCCTTCGGACCCTCGAACGGACACGGCATGGAGCGCAGGTCATTTTTCTCCAATCTGGCCTGGTCCATGAAAAAGCTCGCCCCGAACAGCGAGGCGAAGTACTTCATCACCGTCGAGTTCAGATAGGCCAGTAGTCCTTCCACGAACCTTGGGTCGAACTTCTCCGCCTGCGCTTTCCGCCGCGTCGATTTCTTCAGTTGTTCGTACTGGCTCACGGGGATGAGCCCATTGAACGTCGACGGATAAGCGACCGGATCAGCCCAGTAGGTCGCATCGTTCATGCTGCGCGGAATGAGAATGACGTTCCCGGCGAAGAAGCCTCGATACTCGGCGGATACCTTGGCAAGTTCGGAGACCGTCAACGGGTGCAATTGCGCGGTGCCGTTGGCCCGTTCAGGTCGTGCGACGCCGGTTTCGGCCGGACTTCCGCCCTTGCTGAGCAAGAGCCCGGACCGATCCACGAAATCGCCGAACGTTCTTTCGTCCGCGGTCGCCCAGGTGGAGAGCGCATCGCGCATGCGGCGGTCGAACTGGCTCAACATTGTCTGGGTGAACCATCCGTTCGGACCTCTCTGAAGATCTTGCGAACGCTGGATTTGGATGTCCGCCTGCGACGCCAGAAGACTCCAGATCTCCCTTTTGCGGCCTGTCGGAAGCGAAGACAGCAATGGACGATAGACTGCGACGCGGTCCGCACCAGTCGGCACCTTGTTGATGGCCACGAAGACGAACGCGGAAGCTTCCACTCCGACGAACAGTTTGCGCCGCAGATGCGAGAGGTTTCCAGTCCACCGCACCGTGGCATGGGTCGCCAAGCAATGCGAAAAGTTGTTCGCATGACGGCCGATGACGGATTTCGCGTTGATCACGAACGCTACGGCACCCCCACGTTCTACGAGCCTGAGCAGCGCCAGCCAGGTGAACAAATCGCAAAGCCGATCGTGCGCGAAGGAGATCTTTCGCTCCTTGAGCTCGGCCTTGAAGGCTTCGATGGCCGGGGTCGTTTCCTTCTTTCCCCTGCTCCGATTGGATCGGTCTTTCTGGCCTCCGGACATGGACCAGGGCGGATTCCCGACGACATGCGTGAACATGCCGCCTCCCGCCTGCGTGGCGAACGCGTCCGCGGATATGATATTCCTCGACAGATCAGGAAGAAACTTCTCGGAGCCGGCAGCCTCGACAAGTTCGTCGATGGTCGCGCGACCCACATACTCCAGGAGCGTCAGGTAGAGACTAAAACGACAGACATTCGCCGCCTGCGGATGCTTCTCCATTCCATGGATGGAGTTCAGGAGAAGACGCTTCGCCACGTCGATGTGGCCCGGCGTCCAACCACCCTGGGGTACATAAGACTCCATCAGACGCCGATAGGCTCCGACGAGAAAGATGCCCGAGCCCGCCGCAGGATCCACGATCCGGGATGTTGGGGTGATGGGACTGACCGATTCCAACCGATCAAGAACATGGTCGGCGAGATGGGGTGGCGTGTAGAACACGCCGTCATCCTTCTTCTTCGCCGCGTCTTCGATGCTCACGAAACGTTCGTAGATCGCCGAGATGGTTTCGGTCCGAAGTACGTCGAAGGACACGTTAAAGAAACCGGGTTGGCTCGAGTCCGCGTGCAGCATCTCGCCACCGCGCACGACACGGTGGATGAGATGGCAAAGCCCGTCGGGAATGCGCGCCTTCTGTTCGTCCGAGAGCAGGAATACCGAACCGTTGATCGCATCGTCGACGACGTCGAAGGCGGCCAATGCCGAGGTCGCCGTCCACGTCAACGACTGCGCATGAACCGCATCCCCGAAGACGGCGTCGATGAACTGCTGACCTGAACGAAGCGCAGCGCCCGTCAGCTTGCGGGATAGCCAGGTCGGCGTCAGGATCGACCGATCGATCAGGACGTAGATGTAGATGAACTTCCCGATCAGTGCATTAATCAGGTCCCTGTCGTTCTCGAACTCGGGAAAGTCGGAGCGTGCGCGATGGTTCAACGCCTCGATCGCATTGACGAGAACATTGTCGACGCTCGAGTCCCTGTGGAGCTCGAAATTGCCCCAGGTTACGCTCGACGAGATGCGGCGGCTCGAAAAGTCCGTGAGCTCCCCCGGAAGGTCGTCCGACGCCGGATCGAAGACGACCTTGGTGCTGGCCACGCTGGGCGGCTCAAACCCATTGCAAATCTCCACGGTGTCCGCCGTCACGATGATCAGGAATGGGGCGACGCCCTGACTCCAGACACTCCTGCGGATTTCGAGACACTCTTGCGCATCTGCTGCAGTCGCCAGATAGACGACCGGCTTCAGGCTCGACGGCAAAAAACCGTCTTCGAGCGAGAGGACGCCGTAAATGCTCATCGTCGTCAGCGCCTGTCTGATGACGTGACCGACCCGCGTCTTTCCGATCGATTCCGCCGTAACAAAGGTCGTGCACCCGGCATAGCCGAGGCGTGCTGCTAGCGCAGCTACGCGGCGACCAAGCGGTCCATCCTTCTTGCTATCGCGGCGACGGCGTCCCAAGATATTCCTCCCGCCGCACCATACATTCCGGCCCGGCATCGAACAACAATAACCTTCTGATTCCATTAAGAGAATCGAAGTTTTGAAAAGCTCAGCGCCGTCAAACAGTTAACTGATACCCGCCCGATTCCAAGTCCACTCAGTACATGAGTCGAACGTCGAAACGTGTGGCCGCCCCTTGGCTCGACCAAGCCGCTGTCGATGAGTGAGGTCAGTGGGTAACGGTGCGGCTGAGGATCGGTCAGGCGTTGGACCCAACGAGGCTTCACTTCGCTTACCGACGACGTGCATGAAAGCCTACGCCCCCTCATCTAAATCAGTACCTCGACTTCGACAGTAAGGCTCACAAAAAAACGGACGGGGTCATCGACAACGTAGGCCGAAGAGCATTGATTGAAAAATGACTCCCATGCGATCGTCAAGCCGGACTTTTGTTCGGTTCTGAAGCCAGTGACAAACTGCCCGAGACCCGGTCCTCGCGACTTTTGAGATTCCGCTATGAGCGATTTTTCTGATGCCAAGCAGGGCACGCCGCATTCAGATGCATCCTCGACGAGCGTCGAGAGACAGAGCTGGCTGAACCGCACCGTTGTCGGCGCGGGTCTCACCAGCGCTCTCGGTGATTTTTGTTACGAGACCACAACTGTCATTCTTCCAGGCTTTCTGGCGGTGCTCGGCATTCCGGCCGCAGTGCTTGGTATCATCGAAGGCGTAGCCGACGCAGTCGCGAGCTTTACAAAGATGGTGGCCGGTTACATTGCCGATAAATTTGGCCATCGCAAAATGCTCGTATTGTTCGGCTACGGTTTGACACCGATCGGTCAGGCGCTCATCGCAATCGCCCTTGGTTGGCCAATGATCCTGCTGGGCCGTATCGTGTCCTGGTTTGGAAAAGGTCTGCGTGGCCCCTTGCGCGACGCCATCCTCGTTCAAGCCATCACACCTGAAACGCGTGGCCGCGCCTTCGGCTTTCACCGCGCCATGGATTCTATCGGCGCCGTTGTCGGTCCTCTGCTCGGCGTCGCATTGCTTGGATGGGCACAAAATCTCTCATGGGGGACAACGGCCGGGCCGTTCCGGATGGTGTTCTGGCTCACCCTGGTGCCTGGGCTCTTAGCGGTCGTGGCCTTTCTCACGATGGTGAAGGACCCGGAACACTCGCCGAATCCGGCATTGAAGTTTTTCTCTACGCTGCGCGGCCTTCCAGCCAGCTTCAAACGTTACCTTGGGGCTGTTGGCATTTTCGGCATTGGCGATTTCTCACATAGCCTTCTGATCCTGGCAGCAACGCAACTGCTCACGCCGTCAATGGGCGTCCTGCAGGCAGCCCAAATCGCAGGGCTGCTCTATGTGTGGCGAAACGTCGTACAGGTCGTCTTCTCTTACCCCATCGGCATCTTGGCGGACCGGTTCGGTTCGCTGCCGGTTCTGCGCTTCGGGTATGCGCTCGGCGCCTTGACCGCCGTTCTGACCGGCCTCGCCTTCTGGCTCAAAATCGACAGCATCGCGGCGCTCGCGGGAATCTTCTTCACTGGAGGACTCTATGTCGCGGCACAAGACTCGCTCGAATCCACCGTCACCGCAGATATGGTGAACCCAGAAACCCTAGCCATCAGTTACGGCGCACTCGGTACTGTGAACGGCCTTGCGAAATTTGTATCCAGCGCGAGTGTCGGCGTGTTGTGGACTGTGGTTTCACCAATATTCAGTTTCGGACTGGCGGCTATGTTTATGGCCACCGGAACGTGGGCGCTATGCCGAACGTCAGGACGGTGAACGAGGCCAAGCCCCAGGCTACCGCCGCGTTCTTAATGAAACGCAATGCCGAGCGAGAAGGTGAACAGCGCCGTGAAACCGATTGTCCCATCGTGTCGAGCATCAAGGCGTCTGTGAAAGCCCCTCTGGATTGATCGGCCGTTCGCGTTCCTCGCGCACGCGCATGTGCACGGCTAGCCCTAAAGAACGATCGATCGGGCGGCCTTCCCGTTCAGCGTTGATCGGCGGCGCCGGATCGCCTGTCAGCGAGCGGCAGCGTCACGCGGACCGTGAGGCCCCTCCCCGCGTTGCCGTCCACGCTATGGAGATCGATGGTGCCGTCGTAACGATCGACGATGCGCCGGACGATCGACAGACCCAATCCGGTTCCGTCACCGCGGGGCCGGACTCCGCGGAAGAACGGCTCGAAGATGCGTTCCATGTCCTGCCCCGGAATACCGGGCCCGCTGTCTTGGATCTGAAGCACCGCCGCGCCATCCCTGTTGTGCAGGCTCACGTCGATGGTGCCGCCCTCCGGCGTGTACCTGATGGCATTGTCGATGAGATTGCGCGCCAGCAGGGCAAGCGCGAGCGGTTCGGCCCGCAGCGCCGCGGCATCGACGTGGGCGAATCCGAGGTCGATCCCGGAATGCCGTGCTTCCGGAAGCAGATCCGCGACCACCTCCTTGACGATGCGGTCAAAGGCCTCTTCCGCCAGCGCGGCGGACGGCGCCTGGTCGTATCTGGCGAACGCGAGGAGTTGTTCCAGCAGGTGCGCGGTCCGGCGGATCCCGGTTCGGAGCGAATCCATCCGTTGCCGGGCGTCGTCCGACAGCGCAAACCGGTCGAGGTTGTCGGCCTGCAGCGACAAAGCGGTGATCGGACTGCGCAGTTCATGGGCCGCGTCGGCGACGAACCGTCTTTGTCGGTCAAACATGGTCGCGATGCGGTCGAGCAGGCGGTTGATGGAGTCGACGAAGGGAAGCAGCTCCTTCGGAATTCCTTCGGTCGGCAGCCGTTCGAGATGATCGGTCTGTTTGGCATCGAGTGCCTCCGCCAGGCGCGATAACGGGCGCAGGCTCCGATCCACGACGATGCCGATCAGCAGCATCAGTCCGGGCGTCAGAAGACCCAGGGGCACGATCGTCCGAAGCGCGCTGTCCTGGGCGACTTCGTCGCGGCTGGCCGTGGGTTGGCCGACGGCAACGCGGGTGCCGTCGCTCCGCGTCCGGACGAAGACGCGCCACTGCTCTCCCGCCCGCGTGACGGTCTGAAGGCCGTCGGATAGGTCAGGCCGCAGTGGACGCCTCGCGCTCGACACCGCACCGTCGGCACGGGACGTCAATTCCTCGACAACAAGCCTCGCCTCTTCGTCGATGCCCGGGTCGACGGGCTGATCGGTCAAGCGGCTCTTCGCCGCCAGCGACGCGACCTGCAGCAGCACTGAATCCTGAAGCTCGATCGCTTCGTTGAACGCCCATCGGAAGGCGAGATAGCCCGCCGCCAGGCCGGTTCCTACAATGAAGACTGTCAGTCCCGCAAAGAGGCGGCCACGCAGCGAAGACATCAACATGGCCGGTCCACCATCCATCCAACGCCGCGAACGTTCCTGATGGCCGCCGCTCCGATCTTCTTGCGTATGGCATGGATCAGGAATTCGACGGCATTGCTCTCGACCTCTTCGTTCCAACCGTAGATATGCCGCTCGAGGTCGATGCGCGACAGGATGGTGCCCGGACGCAGCAGGAGGGCTTGCAGCAACGCGAATTCCCGTGCAGTTAGCCGCGATATCTCGCCCGCGTGCGCCACTTCGTGGGTCGCGGGATCCAGGCTGATCGCACCGTTGCTCAAGACTGCGGATCCGCCGCTTCCCTGCCGTCTCAGGATCGCCCGCATGCGCGCGAGCAACTCTCGCATCTCGAACGGCTTGACGATGTAGTCGTCCGCCCCGAGGTCCAGCCCCTGGATCCGGTCGTCGATCGCGTCGCGCGCCGTCACGATGATCACGGGCAACCGATGTCCCGTCTTTCGGAACTGCCTCAATACCTCGGTCCCGTCCGGTGTCGGCAGCCCCAGGTCCAACAGCGCGAGGTCGTAGGTCTCGGCGCTCGCAGCTTCGATGCCGCTCCCGCCGTCCGTAACCCAGTCGACGGCGTATGAGGCGTCTCTGAGCGCCTGGACGACGGCCGCGCCGATCATCCGGTCGTCCTCGATCAAAAGAATTCGCATGTCCGGCCTTCGAGGCGACCGACGGCGGATACCGCCGCCGGTCTCGGTTGCAAACTAACGGCGTTCAATCTGCCTTGTCACCTTCGTCGTCGGAATCCGCCGCATCCTTCGTCGATGCGATCACCGAGCCCGCGTCCGCATCGATCTTCACGTCGAACACGTCGGCGCCGCCGGCGATTTCGACATCGTAGGTCCACCGCCCGTCCTTGCCCTTTTCGTATTCCGCCCGGACCGCCTTTCCGCCCGCATGTTTTTCGGCGGCCGCGACCGCGGCTCCCATCGATGTCCTGGCTTGTGCCACGTTACCCACCTCGTGGGACGCCGTCTTGGCGTCGTCAGCAAGAGCGGCCGCGGAAGTCATGACGGCAGCGGCGCAAACGATGATCTTCAGCTTTTTCATTTCATCTACTCCAAAAAGCCCCTCGCTCCGTCTGACCCAAGTCACTTAGCGGCATCTTAGCCCTTTTCGGCCTGACGAGCGCGCACGACCGTTCACAGGCAGATCTCCTTCTAAGTCGTCGCTAAGTCGGCAGTCCTAACGACGAGGAAGGGCGCACGAACATCGACGGCGCCGCAAAGGGGAACGAGCCGCAAAGGGGAACGACATGAATGTCGCCGAACAACAAACTGCCCGGTTTCGAAACAAGGTTCCGCAGGTAACGCTCGTTTTCTGGGCGATCAAGATCATGTCCACGACGGTCGGCGAGACCGGCGCCGACTATCTGGCGGTACACGCCGGTTTGGGCACTGCCGTGACGGACGGCATCACGCTGACGTTGTTGGTCGCTGCATTGACGCTTCAGATGCGAATGTCGCGCTACGTCCCCTGGATCTACTGGCTGACCGTGGTGCTGGTCAGCGTCGTCGGCACTCAGATCACCGACGCGCTCACCGACGAGATGGGCGTGAGTCTTTACGTCAGCACGCCGATATTCGCGGCGGCGTTGGCCGCGACGTTCGCGCTCTGGTTCGCCGCGGAGCGCACGCTCTCGATCCACACGATCGTCACGTCACGGCGCGAACTCTTCTACTGGACCGCCATCCTTTTTACGTTCGCCCTGGGTACGGCGGCGGGCGATCTTGCGACCGAGGCCGTGGGTCTCGGTTTCAATCTGGGCGTCGTCGTCTTCGGCGCGATGATCGCCGTCGTCACGGCGGCGTATTACCTCGGCGCGAACGCCGTGTCGTGCTTCTGGGTCGGCTACATCCTGACAAGACCTCTCGGAGCTTCGCTCGGCGACCTGCTTTCTCAATCGCGCGAATATGGCGGGCTTGGTCTCGGCTCGGTCTACACCAGCCTCGGCTTTCTCACCGTCATCATCGCGCTTGTCGCGTTCCTCACTCTGCACCGTTCGATGACCATGAACGAGCGAGCATGAGCCTATCAAAACAAACCCATCGAAAATGGAGATCGAACATGTCTATTCGAAAGACCTGTCTTAGGATTGTCGTGTCGTTGCTGCTTGGTGCGAGTCCGCTGTCCGGCGCGCTTCTTTCGGCGCCGTTCGTCGTCGGGGCCGCCCAGGCGGAGGCGCCGAAATTGGGAAACCTCGCATCGTTCCGGACCATCGTGGCGGACAGCAAGGCTTTGCTGGACAAGAACGATCTCTCCGGCGCGAAGGCGCGCCTAAAGGATCTCGAGACGGCTTGGGACGAGGCGGAAGCCGGATTGAAGCCGCGCGCTGCCGCGGATTGGCACACACTCGACAAGGCGATCGACCGCGCACTCACCGCGGTCAGGGCCGCGTCGCCGGATCTCGTTGCGTGCAGGTCCGCGGTCGACGACGTCGTCGCCACGATCGATCGGTTCGCAGGCAAACCCTAACCAAAGCCGCTTCTCAGACGCTTCATCGAAACAGGAAGACACTCCATGCAATACCGTTCGAAGGACAGCACGAACAAGCTACCCGCCGTTACCCTGGGCTTCTGGGTCATCAAGATCGCAGCGACCACGCTGGGAGAAACCGGAGGCGATGCCGTCACGATGTCGATGCATCTGGGTTATCTCGTCGGAACGGCGATCTTCGCGACGCTCTTCATCGTCGCCGTAGCCGCCCAGATCAGCGTCCGGAGATTCCATCCATTCCTCTACTGGGCGGTCATCGTGGCGACGACGACGGCGGGCACGACGCTCGCCGACTTTGTGGACCGGTCTCTCGGCATAGGATATCTCGGCGGTAGTTCGCTGCTTCTCGTTCTCCTGCTGCTGTCGCTCGCGATCTGGTACCGCGCGCTAGGTACCGTGTCGGTGAGAAGCGTCGTCACGCCGAAGGCGGAAGTGTTCTACTGGACGACAATCATGTTCTCGCAGACCCTGGGTACCGCACTCGGCGACTGGATGGCTGATTCCACGGGACTGGGCTACGGCGGCGGGGCACTGGTCTTCGGAGCGGCATTGGCCGTCGTCGTAGCGGCCTACTACTGGACGGATGTCTCCCGCACGGTTCTGTTCTGGGCAGCCTTCATCCTCACACGTCCGCTGGGCGCCACGGTCGGCGACTTCCTGGACAAGCCCCTCGCCGACGGCGGCCTCGCCCTGAGTCGATACGCCGCCACCGCGGTGCTCGCTGCATTCATCGTCGCCTGCATCGCCTTGATTCAGCAGCGGGCGGGACGGCATCCGGCTTGAACGTCCGACGTGCTGCCGCTCGGCCCGTACGATGCATCTGCCCCCGGGACGCCAGCTTTGGCGAGGCATTTCGCCTGCCGTAGGCCTCCCTGCGAGGGTGTCCGCCACATCGGTTCAGTTCGTGAACCCGTCGGACAAAAAGAACGACGGCGCCGTCGCGCGCTGGGCCATCGACGTACAGGGGCGCCTTGCGGAGAAATTGCAGTCCCGCTTCGGGATGGTTGCGATCACCTCGAAGGTCCATGCGGCGCTACCGACGACGACGAGAATCCATGCACATGCAAAGCCGTTCAGCAGCATCCTGTGAGCGTAGTCGTCTTCGCCAGCCTGTACCGGCTTGCGGGGAAACGGAATGACGTTGTTCGGTTGGTGCATGGCTTATCGATCCGCTCCGGCAAGGATATCCTTCGGAATGCGTTCGCGGCAACCGGAATCCGGGATTGGAAGCGGTGTCTCGAGTTTTTTTGTCGTTCGTTCCGCCCCGACGGATAACCATCTTGGATGGCGCGGAAAGGCGTCCTTCACCGCAGGAGACGATTTCTCATCCCCAGAGCCCCATTCCGCAGCCACCAACGCTCCGGAGCATCAAGCCGCCACCGTGCGCGCGAATTGAGCTCGGCAATCCTGGCATTCGAACCGCTGCACTTCGAAGTGGGTATACTTCGGATGGGGCCCTGTCCTGTAAAGGACCATCTCGCCACCGCAACGCTTGCAAGCCCGGTGGTCGTTGCCGTCCGCCGCCGCTTTCTTTCGCGGGCTCGACGCATCTTTCTCCACCTTCCTCATTGTCCCGCCGGGGTCCGCAGCCCATGCCATGCATCGCGCACCTGCTGGTAATGCACCTCCGGCAGATAGTCCGGTGTCTTCAATCCCAGCGTCTGCCCGTCCAGTTTTCCCACCGTGCGCAGGAGGGAATACGACGCGATCACGCGGTCGCGCTGCGCGCCGATCAGGCGCGCTTTTGCGTTGACGAGGTCCTGCTGTGCATTCAACAGATCGACGGTGGTACGCTGGCCGCCTGCGGCCTCGCGTTGCACGCCCTGACTCACCGCTTCGCTCCTCCGAGTTTGCTGTACAGCGCCGGCAGAAGGACGAGCGTCAGAAGCGTCGCCGTGATGAGTCCGCCGATGACCACGGTCGCGAGCGGCCGCTGCACTTCGGCACCAGTGCCGGTGGCCAGTGCCATCGGCACGAAGCCGAGCGAAGCGACAAGCGCAGTCATCACGACCGGCCTGAACCGGGTCATCGCTCCATTCCTCACGGCTTCGAAGACGGGCACGCCCTCGCCGATCAATTGTCTGATCTGCGTCAGCATCACCAGACCGTTCAGAACGGCGACGCCCGACAGCGCGATGAATCCGACGGCGGCGGATATCGAGAATGGCATCCCGCGCAGCCATAATGCCGCGATGCCGCCCGTCAGCGCCAACGGCACCGCGCTGAAGACGAGCAAGGCGTCCCTGAACGAGCCAAGCGCGCCGAACAGAAGAAGATAGATCAAGGCGAAGCAGCCGGGCACGACGAGCGCCAGACGCTGCCGCGCAACGGAGAAATTCTCGAACTGACCGCCCCAGACCAGATAGCTTCCCGGCGGCAACTTGACCTGCTCCTCGACCTTGGCCTGCACCTCTGCGACCAGCGAACCGATGTCGCGACCGCGCACCTCGGCGGTCGCCACGACGCGCCGTTTGCCGTTCTCGCGGCTGATCTGGTTGACGCCGTCCGTCTGTTCCAGCGTCGCGATCGCGCTCAGGGGCACCGAGGCCGTCGACGCGTTGTCGCCGATGCGGGGCAACGGCACCGGCAGGTTCCGGATGGCTTCGACATCGTTGCGCAGCGTATCGTTCAGACGCACGACGATCTGAAAACGCCGATCTCCCTCGAAGACCAGGCCGGCAGTCCGGCCACCGACGGCGGTCTCGATGAGGTCCTGGACATCCTTCAAATTCAACCCGCGCCGTGCGATTTCGCTTTTGTCGATTCTGATCTCGAGGAACGGCAGACCCGCGGTCTCCTCGACCTTCACGCTTTCCGCGCCGTCGATCTTTCGAAGCACGTCGGAAATCTGGGATGCGGCCGTCTGCATCGCGTCGAAATCGTCGCCGAACACCTTGACCCCGAGATCCTCCCGGACGCCCGCGATGAGCTCGTTGAACCGCATCTGGATGGGCTGCGAGAAGCCGAGCTTGTTTCCAGGCAGCTTGCTTGCTTCGGCCTCGATCTTTCCGATCAGATCCTGCTTCGTCATCGAAGGATCGGGCCACTCGTCCTGCGGTTTCACGATGATGTAGGTGTCGGACGCGTTGGGCGGCATGGGATCGGCCGCGAGATCCGGTGTGCCCGTCCGTGAGAACGTGAAGGCCACTTCGGGAATCTTGCTGATCATCTTCTCGATCTGGAGTTGCATCGCCTGGGACTGGGTAATCGACGAACTCGGCACGCGCTTCACTTCCATGACGATGTTCTTCTCGTCGAGCGTCGGCGTGAATTCCTGGCCAAGCGTCGAGAAGAGGACGAGCGAGCCGACGAACAGGAGGGTCGCCACGACCGTGACCGGTACCGGTCGGACCATGACCCGCGACAGCAGCGGGACATAGGCCGATTTCAGGCCGTGAACGATGAAGTTCTCCTTCTCGCGCACCGACTTCGTGATTGTAATCGCGATGGCAGCCGGAACGAACGTCAAGGAAACCACAAATGCCACGGCGAGCGCGATCATCACGGTCAACGCCATCGGCTCGAAGGTCTTTCCTTCGACCCCCGTGAAGGCGAGCAGCGGAGCATAGACGAGGATGATGATGGCCTGCCCGTAGACTGTCGGGCGGATCATCTCGATCGTCGATGCGGAGACGGTCTTCAACTGCTCCTCGCGGTTCAACGGCCGACCGAGCTCGATTTGGCGCTCCGCGAAATGCCGCAGGCTGTTCTCGGCGATGATTACCGCCCCATCGACGATGAGGCCGAAGTCCAGGGCACCGAGGCTCATGAGGTTGGCGCTGATCCGCCCGCCGAGCATGCCCGTGGCCGTGATCATCATGGTGATCGGGATGACGCATGCCGTGACCAAGGCGGCGCGGAAGTTGCCTAGCATCAGGAACAGCACGGCGACGACGAGCAGAGCGCCTTCGGCGAGATTGGTCGCGACCGTCCGAATCGTCGCATCGACCAGTTCGGTGCGGTTCAGTACAGTACGCGCGTAGATGCCGGGCGGTAGAGTTTTGTTGATCTCGTTGATCTTCGTGTTCGCCGCTGCCGCCACCGTCCGGCTGTTTTCCCCGACGAGCATCAGCGCCGTTCCGAGGACGACCTCGCGTCCGTTCGAGCTGGCGCTGCCTGTCCGCAATTCCTTGCCGATAAGAACCTCGGCGACATCCTTGACGCGCACCGGAACGCCGCCGCGCGTACTGACGACGATCTGGGCGATGTCGTCCGCATTCTCGACGCGTCCCGCGGCACGCACCACAAGGCCCTCGCCGTTCTGCTCGATGTAGTTGGCGCCGCGGCTCGCGTTGTTCTTTTCGATCGCAGTGATGATCTGGTCGAGCGTGACGCCGAGTCCGATCAGCTTCTGGGGATTCGGCTGGACCTGGAACTGCTTGACGAATCCACCGATGGCGTCGGCGCCGGCGACGCCGCGCACGCTCCTCATCTGCGGCCGGATGATCCAGTCCTGCACGGTGCGAAGGTAGACCGTCCGATTGAAGTCGTCGGTGAGCCGCTCTCCCTCGGGCGTGAGATAGCTGCCGTCGCTCTGCCAGCCCGGCGCGCCATCCCGGATTGGCGCCGTCGCACCCGGCTTCTCATATTCCACGGCCCACCAGTAGATCTCACCAAGGCCGGTCGAAACCGGTCCCAGGCGGACATCGACATTGGGTGGCAGAAGAGACTTGGCATCGTTTATGCGCTCGGTCACCATTTGCCGTGCGAAATAGATGTTGGTGCGATCCGCGAAGACCACGGTGATCTGCGCGAAGCCGTTGCGCGAGAACGATCGCGTCGCTTCCATGCCGGGAATTCCGGCCAGCGCCGTCTCCAGCGCGACCGTGACCTGCTTTTCGATCTCGAGCGGCGTCAGTGCGGGCGCCACGGCGTTCACCTGGACCTGGACGTTGGTGACGTCCGGCACGGCATCGATAGGCAGCCGGGTCAGAGACCACATCCCCGACAGCGTGGCCGCGAGTACCAAGAAAAGGACCAGCCAACGGCGGCGGACCGAGAACTCTACAATGCGTTCAATCAGCATCAGTCCTCGTCCGTCGGCTTGGAAAGCTCAGCCTTGAGCGAAAATGTGTTGGAGCTCGCGATACGCTCGCCCGCTTTCAAGCCGGACGTGGCCTCGATCGACGTACCGTCGCGCTGACCGAGAACGACGTCGCGCTTCCGGAAGCCGTCCGCTGTCCGGACGAAGACCGCCTTGCGGCCCGCGACGGTCTGTATGGCGGTGATCGGGATCACCACCGGCACTTCCCGCTCGTCGACGGCGATTGCCGCCGTGACGAAAGCGCCCGGCCGCCAGGTGCGGTCGGCATTGTCGAGTTCTGCCACGACCCGTGCGGACCGGGTTTCCTTGTCCAACACCGGATTCACGAACCTGACCTTCGCCGTCCCGACGGCGGCGTCGCCGGCGACGGAGATGCGGACGCTTTGCCCTTCACGAACGTTCGCGAGGTCGTTCGAGCTCACAGTCATTTCGACCCAGACCTTGCTGAGATCGACCAGGACGAACAATTCGGGCGACTGGCTGTCGCGTCCGACGGCTGTACCGATCTCGACCTTGCGCTCGACCACGCGACCCGAAATCGGCGCACGGACGGCCTGAAGCCGCAACGTGCCCTCCGGCGCGTTCGGGGTCGCTCCAACCTCGGCTTCCTCCAGTCCGAGAGCGAGAAGCTTCTGGCGCGCAATGTCGAAACGCATGTGGCTTTGCGCCGCCGCGCTGCGCGATTTGATGTATTGCTGTTCGGGGATGGCGCGGCCTTCGGATAGCCCCTTGTCGCGGCCCGTGAGCTCCTGCTGAAGCTCGTCCGATAGTTTCGACGCGAGATATTCGCTCCTGGCCTCTGCGACCTCCCGGCTTTCGATGATGCCAAGAAGGTCGCCGCGCTTGACCTCGTCGCCGATGTTCTTGCGCAACTCCGAGACCGTGCCGGCCAATTTGACCGTCACGCGTGCGACACGGTCGGAATCCGGAATGAGTATGCCGGGCACGACCAACCTTTTCGCTACGGTGCCCGGACCCGTCTCGCTCAATCCGATCTCGGCGGCCTGAATCCGTTCGTCGTCCATCGGAATGTCCGTCTTACTGGAAGACGGCGCCAGCTTGGTCTCGGTCTTCGCGGCGACGGAGCCTGCCGATTTTCCCGCGCCTCCTTGCCCGCGCTGCGCCAGCGTCGCGACCGCGACCCCGGCAGCGAACACCAAGGCGAAAATGCCGAACCTGTAGAGCTTGCTTGTCATCGAAATTTCCCCGGATCCCGCTTCAGAGGTAGCGCGAGATCGATTTGAACTCTGCGAGTGTCGCCTTCGTCGGCGCGCCGCCGCCGTTCGTCGCAGCGTCCAGGCAATGGTCGATGTGATCGTGGATCAGCGTCCGCTTTGCCTCGCTGATCGCCTTTTCGACCGCGTGAAGCTGCTGAGCGAGATCGACGCAGGGGCGCCCCTCGTCGAACATTTCGATAACGCGACGCAGATGTCCCTCCGCGCGTTTCAGCCGCTTGACGATGTTCGGATGACTTTCGTGCAGATGCTTCTCGCTCATTTCCAAACATTCCTCCGATCCGGAGGGCTCCTGTGCGGCAAAAATCAAATCACCGAGAATGATGCGTACGGGTTTGACCCCTATAAGGGGACCCCCTATATTAAGGTTTGTGTCGCACGGCCGATCTAACGAGTCAAAGATCATTGGGCACACTCGTCGATGATCGGGACAACGTGTCGCGGTGGGGCGAACTCTCGAGAGGAATGTGAGTTCGAACCAGACAACCAGGTCGATTGGGGCCGCCGAAAGTACGGGCGGTGCTCGATCGTATTCAAAGCCTACGGAGGTAAATGCCTCCGCATGGCACCGTGTGCCGATGCCCGATCGACCGCTCGAAATTCGGTAATGGATGAACACCATGCTGCGCGTACTTGCGAACCGGACCTATCGCCACCTCTTCGCCGCCCAAGTGATCGCCCTGATCGGCACCGGGCTTGCCACCGTTGCGCTCGGACTGCTGGCCTATGATCTCGCCGGCGCCAACGCCGGTGCAGTGCTCGGGACTGCGCTTGCCATCAAGATGATCGCGTATGTCGGCGTCTCGCCAATCGCCGCCGCTTTCGCCGAACGGTTTCCGCGTCGGACGATGCTCGTCGCGCTCGATCTCGTCAGGGCGGTTGTCGCCTTGGCGCTGCCCTTCGTCGATCAGATCTGGCAGGTCTACGTGCTGATCTTCGTCCTGCAATCGGCATCCGCCTCGTTCACGCCGACGTTCCAGGCCACGATTCCCGATGTCCTTCCGGACGAACGCGACTATACCCGCGCCCTTTCGCTTTCCCGCCTCGCTTATGATCTCGAGAGCGTCGTCAGCCCGATGCTGGCCGCTGCGCTGCTGACCATCATCGGCTTCCACACGCTGTTCGCGGGCACCGTCGTCGGCTTCCTCGCCTCGGCAGCGCTGGTCGTCTCCGTGGTGCTTCCCAGCCCGAAACCCACCGAGCGTCGCGGCATCTACGACCGGACCACGCGCGGGCTGCGCATCTACCTGGCCACGCCGCGGCTCCGGGGTCTGCTCGCGCTCAACCTCGCCGCTGCCGCTGCCAGCTCCATGGTGATCGTCAACACAGTGGTTCTCGTCCAGTCCGGCTTCGGCATGACGCAGCGCGCCACCGCGCTGGCTCTGGCCGCCTTCGGCGGCGGGTCGATGGTCGCGGCATTCGTCTTGCCGCGTCTTCTGGACAGCATATCGGACCGCCGCGCCATGACGGTCGGCGCCGGCGCGCTGGTTCTTTGTCTTCTCGCCGGAAGCTTGCTGCCCAGCTACGCGTTGCTTCTTCCGCTCTGGTTCGTGCTCGGCCTCAGCTATTCGTTGACCCAGACACCGTCCGGCCGGCTCCTGCGCCGGTCCTCGCAACCGGAAGACCGCCCCGCGCTGTTCGCCGCCCAGTTCGCTCTCTCCCACGCATGCTGGTTGATTACCTATCCCGTCGCCGGCTGGGTCGGAGCGAAGGCCGGCATGCCGGTCGCCTTTCTGGTTCTGACAGCCATCGCGGCCGCTGCCGTGGTCGTGGCGGCGGCCGTCTGGCCTGCTGGGGATCCGGACGAGGTGGAGCACGTCCACGACGGGTTGGCCGACGACCATCCCCATCTGGCGAATGCCCAGCCCATCGCCGGTGGCTATCGGCATGCGCATGCGTTCGTCATCGACAACTACCACCCAGAATGGCCGCGCCCGGCCTGATCGATCGCAGGACCTTCCGTGCGGGGGCATCTTCAACTTCCGGCGCGAGATCTATCTCGCGATCTCGCAGCAGCTCGACCAATCTGTCGCAGCCAAGGGATCATCCACATGGGTTCCGACACCGATCAACCCTGTGGTCTGATGCCTAACTGACTGGCATGATGTCGCAGAAAAAATCGCATGAAAGCGAAGCATACCTCTCCAACCGTCCCCCCCAGAATACACCGGCCGCCACCGTGCGGCCCTCGCCGTCAACAGCGAAATGATCCTGCTGTACTGGCGGGATTGGACGAGAAATTATCGAGCGGCAGGTTGCTCATGGGTGGGGTGCCCTAGTCATTGACCGACTTGCCGCGGATCTCCATTCGAGGTTCCCGGACGTCAGAGGTTTTTCGTCTAGAAAACTGAAATTTATGGGAAATTCGCCGCAACGTTGCCGGAGAAGCAAATTGTGCAAGGCATCCTTGCACAATTGCCCTGGTATCAGAACCTGGCCCTCCTGGATAAAGTTCGGGTCTGCAAGCGACTTGGGAGCAATGACGCCAGTTTAGTGGTCTTTGCTACCTAAAGCCGGTTCGTACCACAGGCCATGCAGTCTCGCATTTTTCCGGACCGGGCCCACGCTCATGACCGTTCCATCGCCTTCATCTTCCGATCGATTGCCTTCGCTTCGCGACGTCTGCGGTCGGACAGGATCGACCGGCGCTTGTGATCCGTCATTTTTTTCCACTGTCGGATCTCTTCGGTCGTCCGGAAGCAGCCGACGCACATGTCGGCTTTCCGGTCGTACGTGCAAGCATCGAGACAGGGCGATGGAACGGTCATGTACGAACGGTCTCTCGATCGGTGCCCGCAGTCCCGGCCGCGATCGTCTTCTCGGGCGGCGGTAGCAATCTGGCCGAGTTGAGAATGAAGGCGAGCTCGGAGACGACGTGGATTCCGGCCGCGAGGAGCGGGTTCAGGAAGCCCATGGCGGCGAGCGCGATGCCGAACGTATCGACGCCGATGGTGCCGGCGAAATTCTGGAAGATGATCCACCGGGTACGGCGCGCCACGGCCAGCGTTTCCACGAAACGGGCGAGGTCGTTGCCGAGCAGGACGATGTCCGCGCTCTCCTGAGCGACGTCGGTACCCGACCCCATAGCGACGCCGACATTGGCTTCGGCGAGAGCCGGGGCATCGTTGACGCCGTCGCCGACCATGGCAACCGTATGCCCGGCCGAGACGAGCGCCCTGACCAGAGCCAGTTTCTGTTCGGGAAGCACCTGCGCCTTGACGTCGGTGATGCCGAGCGCGGTCGCCACGCCCTCGGCGACGCGCAGCGCGTCTCCCGTCAGCAACACTGTCCGGATTCCCATGCCTTGCAGCGCTTGTATGGCCCCCTTCGCTTCCGGACGGATCGTATCGGCGACGGCGATCGTGCCGAGGAAACGGCCCTCCCGCGCGACGAATACCTCGGACGACATACCGTCGTCCGGGCCGACCTCCGGTACCGCGACGCCGTTCTCGACCATCCACGCCCTGTTGCCGACCAGCGATCTGCCGTCGGCCGCCTCGGTGGCGACGCCGCGCCCGGGGGTGTAGGCGAAGGTGGTCGGCTCGGCAACCGCACGGCCCATCTTGCGGGCGTAGTCGACGACGGCCTTGCCGAGCGGGTGCTCCGACCGCGATTCGGCGGCAGCCGCCGCGTCGAGAAGTTCGTCGGAGGTCGTGCCGGGCGCAGGATGGAGCCGCTGCACTTCGGGGCGGCCGAAGGTCAGCGTTCCGGTCTTGTCGAGCACGACCGTGTCGACGCGTCCCAGCGTCTCCAGATGGACGCCGCCCTTGACGATCGCCCCCAGCCGCGCCGAACGACCGATGCCGCCCAGGATGGCCAACGGCGTACCCGCGGCGATGCCGCAGGCGCCGGCGACAATGATCACCGAGATCGTCGCATAGATGTCCCGCGTGATTACATAGGTGAGGATGGCCGCCCCGAGAGCGAAGTAGACCAGGTATCCCGCGAGACGATCCGCGAGCCGCTGCACGGGTGCCCGCGACTTCTCGGCCCGCTCCACCGCCTCGATGATCTTGCCGTAGCTGGTGTCGCGCCCAATCCGCTCGGCCGCGACTTCCAGCGCTCCCGACTGATTGATCGTGCCCGCGAAGACGCGGTTGCCTGACGTCTTCTCGACCGGCATGGACTCGCCCGTGATGCGGGATTCATCGACGAACGAATGTCCGGATAGCACCGACCCGTCGACCGGAATCCGGCCGCCCGGTGCGACGAGAATGGCGTCGCCGACGGCCAATGCCTCCGCCGGCACCGTCTGGACACCCCCGACCCGGCGGACCGAGACCTCGCGCGGCAGGAATTCGAGGAGGTCGCGGATCGCCTTGCGACCCCGCCCGACCGTGAGGCCTTCCAGAACCTCGGCCACCAGCACGAACAACGTGATGATCAAGGCAGTCACGAACTCGCCGATGGCCGCCGCCGCGACGATGGCGATCGTCATCGATAATTCCATCGTCATCCGGCGCTCAAGGATGTTCTCGAACGCTTCCTTGAGGATCGGCCATCCGCCGATGAGCAGTCCTACGACGCCGATCACGCTGACCGCGGACAACGGCTCCCAGATCCGAAGCCAGACCGCCGCCGCAGCAACCGCGACGGCGCCGATCCGCGCCATCTCCGTCCAATCAAAGGCATGGTCGTGATCGCGGTCGTGGTGATCGTCGTCATGGTCGTGGTCATGGTGGCCTCGCGTCCCGCCAGGCGCCGCCGCGGGCGCGGTGGTCCGCTCTTCGGCGGCGTCCGCGAGCGTCGTGGAGCGTGACTGTTCGATGGCTGACATGGTCGATCTCCGTCGAACCCTCGCCCAACTGCAGACGAGCTTCGTTGACCGGACTTGTAATATAACCCCCTACCCTATATCAAGCAGAAAACGCCCGCCGAGGCGAGACATGCTACAATTGATTGTAGGGTACGGACCTACCTTAACGGAGTTTGACGGCATCCATGCATACGATTAAGGACAAAAACAAACTCATCGCGCGGTTACGCCGGATCAAGGGCCAGGCCGAGGCGGTCGAACGGGCGCTTGAGGCCGAACTGGGCTGTGCGGATATCCTGATGCTCGTCGCCTCTATGAGGGGCGCGGTCAACGGCCTCACCGCAGAGGTCATGGAGGATCATATCCGCCACCACATCGTCGATCCCGACACCGAACCCAACTCCAAGAGAGGCAAAGGCGCGGGCGAGCTGATCGAAGTACTGCGCACTTACATCAAATGACCACAAAAAATAATACTGAAATCACGTCAGTGCGGGGATCATCCAATGATAGTCCGTGTCATGTTGTTGGTCGCTATCGCGCTGCTTTGGAGCGAGCTTCCAGCCACTTCGAGGGGCGCTGGTGTTAGGGACGAGCCATGGAACCCTCACCACTTAGACAATCTGCCGAGCGAAATCCGCCAATACATTTCTAAGATTTGTCGTGGACCAGCCCGGGCTCAGCACGATTTCGCGACATTCTCCCCGCGCGAAAGTCGCTGGCGAATAAATCTCGAATATCTTCAGTGTGATGGATTGTTCGAATTTCGGCGAGATCACAAGTGTTTGGACGTTGACTTCGTTTCCGTCGACTCGCGATTTCGCTTGGCACGGAAACACTATGCGGATTGTGGCTACTGACTGTCTACGATGCCACCACTGACTGTCTACGATGCCACCACTGGCGTGTTCGGACATGCGCCTTCAGCAGCCGATAGACCGAAGCCTCTGAGAGACAAAATACTTCTGCTCGTCGGTGAACCGCACGGCCAACTCCCGCGGTGATAGCTCGGGAGCCTGCAGCGCCAGATCGATGATCTGGCTTCGGATATTGTCCGGAATGCGATTCCAGGCGCGATCCGGCCAGGAGCGATGGTCGGCCAGCGCCTCGATCCCGCCTTCACGTTAGCGATCATACCAGCGGTAGACCGTGGCCCGCGGGATGCCGAGCTGGTCCAGTGTGCGCTTGACTGGCAGATGCGACAGCTCGACCAGCTCAATAATTTCAGCCTTCTCGGACGCGGGATATCTCATGCCTCGTCCTCCCCATCCCCATTCAAACTTTTTTTGAGTTGGCGATTTCCTGTGTGAGGTCGGCGACCACCTCCTTCAGTCCGATGCTTCACGACGTAGGTCCTTTACTTCGCCGGAGGTCACTGCGCGCGCCGTATCGCCGGCCAGCCGACGCTTGCCGGGCCTCCAGGAACTCCTTGGACCAGCCGCAATACATCAAGGCGGCGATGCCCTCGCGGCAGCAAAGCTCGGAGATACTCTCCTCGCCGCCCAGTCCTTCCAGGACGATGCGGAACTTCTCGTCCGCCGACTACTGGCGGAGCGTCTGATGCCGAAGGTCCTTGAGTACTTGTTCTGCCGGCGCTTTGTCCGGCCCGGATTTCTGTTTCATCTTCGCTCCTTGCGACTACGATGAACCGGAAATCCTCCGTTCGGAAAGTCCCTCAATTTGTCTCAAGGGGGCTGACGAAAACAATGGTTTCGAATTTCGGATTAGAGTGGCCATTCTCCAACACGGAGACTTGCCTGGGCGCAAGTCCGACGAGGCTCCCGAAATCTACTTGGCTCATCCCCAGCGACTTGCGGATTTCGGCGCTTCGGGAAAGAACAGCTTCCCATTTCGCGCCTTCTCGCCAACCGCTCTGACGCGTTCGGCCAACTGCTCGGGGCTAAGGATCTTCATTCTTGGCATGTCGGGTTTCTACGAAGTAGATCTCAAGGATTCGATAATCGGCTTGGTTCATTTTGACGACATCGCGCGGCATGGCCATTACGCACTTCGATCTGAACGCAGACAAGCTTGCGCGATGCAAGGATCGGCGGAGATCATCCTCTTCAAGGCCTCGAGGATGAGCACTATGGACACTATAGATCTGCAACTTCCGGCATCACGCCGCAAATCTACCAACTGGAATCAGCAGCCGATCTATTTCAAAGGATTTATGGGATTTACTGGTTCGCGTGAGGTTGGATTCAACTTGCTTGTCTGGGACCTCCCGGCGCCGCGTGTGAAGCGGGTCGAATTGTGTCGCCTCACCGAAGAGACCACAGTTACGCTTTTGTTGGAGGATGAATGCTCTCGAGCTTATCTCGGACAGCAAGCATGTCAGATTTTTAAAGGTCTCAAACGGCTTCGTCTTGCTACGATCCGGATTTATCTCGGACGCAAAGTTGTTGAAGAATATTGCGTGGAAGCGAAGTTAGCCAAATATTGATTTTCGTTCCATACGTGTGCGCCATGGAGGGCAGCCATGGCCAAAGGAATGAAAATGTATCGAGCCCGCGGCGCGTCGGGACAAACCTTTTCGATCTCAAAGGAGATGGCGAGAAAAGACTTGTTCTGCGACGGCTGTGGACCTCATCGCCTTTTCGTCCGTCAAGAGAGTTGATTGAAAACAAGGTCCAACACACCATGTTGCTCCACATTTCGAAGAAGCGAAGAGAGTCTTGGAAAGAAGCTGGAAGAGCTGAAACTATCTTTTTCCTTGGAGCCGTTCAATGACCCGCGTAGCGCCAGCGCAGAGATCATGACCAGAACCGATGCAATTGCGAGTGCTTCTCATAGAAGAGAAAACGCCTCCGGCCGGGCATGGCCGAAGGCGCCTTGGAGGTCCACAAAGGCTTGACGAGAGCCCGGTGAACATCTCACCCGCGCGGGAACTTCAGGCGCGGGAGAGAATCTCTTGGCGATTAGAACGAGCGCAGGATCTGCACCGATCCATCGAACAGGTTCTGATCGCGCGTCGCGAACGACGAGCCAGCGGCGACTGCCACGCATCGCCCCTTGCAACGCGATCTCATCGCGCCGGCGTGACTTGCACTTCGTTCGTCGCATTCGAGTCCTTTTGATTTGTGAACTGTGCTGAAGCTTCGGGAGCTGGTTGGGGCCGTCAACGAGCGACGACGTGAAACCTCTGCGCAAGTCCACGCGGCAAGCGCCCTGTCGAATCTATCGTTCTACCGTCGCGAAGGATGCGCTGAAATTCGATCTCCGACGCCGGATCAGCGCGGCCCCTTCTCCGGGTTGAACATCAACGGCCTTTCGGGCCACCCTGATAGCGCCAGGATGATGGGGCGCGGTCCGCTGTTGGCTCTCGCTGCGAACTGGATCGTGCGCCGTCATACGCGAACGCGGAACCAAGATCGCGCTGCGTGGCGACCATCCGGGATTGAGCGCTCTGGTGTGCTTCATTCGGCCAATAGCTCTTGTCCGTGATCGTCGAGCCTGCGTAAGCCGCCGCGGACATCGCGGCGAGCGGCAGCACGAGTGAAATCGTGAGGATGCTTTTCTTCAACATTGTCCAACTCCGTCATATGATCGAAGCACTTCGAATGCGCTTCTGATGATGAGTTCGGAGATGATCCTCGGCCGGTTACAGCTTCACGCTGACGTGAAGAAATGATGCATCACCAACGCAACAGCCGCGGTCCCAATGCTGCGCCTGCGAGAGTGCATAGAGCAATCGTGCCGCCGTACCACACCGCGACGAATGGTAATGAATCGTCCGTGCAATGAAGAGCGTAAGCCATCGCGCTCACCCCGCCTGCAACGAGGCCCGCGACGGCCCCCGTTCGTGCGAGATCTGTCGGCGCGCCTCTTCGCACCGCCCAGATGGATATCGCGAAAGGAACGATCGCAATGATCGGAATGGAGAGAAGGCATTCCAGCCACTCGTCGCCTAGTATCATCGCGTCCCAATGCGACCGGGGCGCAAGTCCGAGGCTGACCGCGGCAAGGGCGATGATCGCCAGGAACGGTAACGCGACCATGAAGGACTGTATCCTTCGTTCGCCGCCCGGACGCGCGAGCTTCGTCAGATAGACCAAAGCCAGACCGACGATTCCGACCGTGAAAGCGAGCTTCACGAAGAGAAAACTTAACGCACGTGTCTCCATCAAGTCGGCGCGCACGCCGAACACCAGGCATGCGATGACCAGCGCTGCGATCCCGCTTGCCGCACCGGCCAAGCTCAGCGTGCGAACGAGCGTGGCGCGTTCGACCGGCTTTGCGCTGATGCTCAGCATCTCCACCAATTCGTCGGTCTTCATGCTCTCGTTTCCTTGGCGATCAGGGCCGCCAGCGTTTTAAGTCCACGGTGAATGTTCACCTTTACCCCGGACTCTGAGATGCCGCACCGTTCCGCGGCCTCGGCAACGCTCTGTCCGTCCAGTTTCACAGCCACGATGGAACATCGCATCTTCTCGGGCAGCCGTTGCATGAGCCGTTTGAGATCAAAGCTGCTTTCGGCGCTCAGAGTATCGTCGTGTGCCATGACGTCGTCCGCTTCATCGATCGGAACGTCGGTCAGCGAAGTGCGTGTCCTTCGCAGGAAGTCGATCAACTTGTAGCGGGCGATCGCATGCACCCAGGGCGTCAGCGGCTCGACGGGGTCATAGGTGTGCCTCTTGAAGTGGATCGCCAATACCGCCTCCTGGACGAGATCCTCCGCCTCCGCAGCACCCCTCCCTATTCTGGCGAGCTTGCCCTTGTAGTACCCGCGCAGATGGCGACTCAACCGGTCGAGCAGCACGCGATGCGCGGCCGCGTCGCCGTTCAGGCCAGCCAGCATAAGGACTTTGAGCTCGATTTCAGGGCTCGTCATGAGCGCGCCTTCATCATGAGTTCGCAGCGCCGACGACGCCGGTTACAGGCGACGGCGTAGAAACCGAAAAAATTGTACCGGAGCGAATCCGAGTTCGGCCGGGGTGGTTTCCCGTTCATTCTGCTGCCTGCGGGCGGTGCAATTCGTCCGCTCGGGTACCATCATGCAGGGCTTCCGGAACCTCGGCGCCCGGGCCACGGGGCAGCCTGAATCCCTTGATCAAGGCATAGACGGCCGGGATCACGATGAGCGTCAGGATGGTCGACGAGATCATGCCGCCGATCATCGGCACCGCGATGCGCTGCATGACCTCCGACCCGGTGCCGGTGCTCCACAAGATCGGGATCAGGCCTGCCATGATGGCGACGACGGTCATCATTTTCGGGCGGACCCGTTCGACCGCACCCAGCATGATCGCTGCATTCAGGTCGGAACGCGTGAACGGTTTGCTTTCCGCGGCCCGCGCAGCCTGAATCTCCTTCATCGCATGATCGAGATAGATCAGCATGATGACGCCGGTCTCTGCCGCAACACCGGCCAGCGCGATAAAGCCGACGGCGACGGCGACGGAGAAATTGAAGCCGAGCCACCACATCAGCCAGAGGCCGCCGACGAGCGCGAACGGCAGTGACAGCATCACGATCAGCGTCTCGGTCAGGCGGCGGAAGTTCAGGTAGAGCAGCAGGAAAATGATCAGCAGCGTCACGGGCACCACGATCTTCAGCCGCGCCGTCGCGCGCTCCAGATACTCAAACTGGCCGCTCCAGACGACGTAATTTCCGGGCGGAAACTGCACGCTGGCGGCCACGGCCGCCTTGGCGTCGGCCACGTAACCTCCGAGATCGCGGTCGCGGATATCGACGAAGATGTAGACCGCGAGCTGACCATTCTCGGTCCGGATCGATGTGGGTCCACGCATCAGCTTGATCGCGGCGACTTCGCCCAGGGGAACGGTCCCCCCACCCGGCATCGCCACTAATACGTCGCGGGCGATCGATTGCGGATCGCTGCGCAGATCGCGTGGATATCGCAGATTGACGCCATAACGCTCGCGGCCTTCCACGGTGGTGGTGATGGTTTCGCCGCCCAAGGCGGACGACACCGTGTCCTGCACATCACTGATCATGAGTCCGTAGCGTGCGAGCGCTTCACGATCAGGAACGACGTCAAGGTAATAGCCACCGATCACCCGTTCGGCGTAGGCGCTCGACGTACCCGGAACGGTTTTCACGACAGTTTCGATCTGCCGCGCGAGCTTTTCCATTTCAACGAGATCGGTGCCGAGAACTTTGATTCCGACCGGCGTGCGAATCCCGGTCGCGAGCATGTCGGTGCGGGCCTTGATCGGCATGGTCCAGGCATTGGAGACGCCGGGAAACTGCAAAGCCTTGTCCAGTTCGGCAACGAGGCCATCGACGGTCAGACCAGGACGCCATTGTTCCTTCGGCTTGAGATTGACGATCGTCTCGAACATCTCAGTCGGAGCCGGATCTGTCGCGGTCTCGGCCCGGCCTGCCTTGCCATAGACCGAAGCCACTTCCGGAAACGTCTTAATGATCTTGTTCTGGGTCTGCAGGATTTCCGCCGCCTTGGTCACCGAGAGACCCGGCAACGTCGTCGGCATGTACATCAGCGTGCCCTCGTTCAGGCTCGGCATGAATTCAGTCCCGAGCTGCCGCGCTGGCCAGAGGCTCACCGCCAGGGTGACAAGCGCCAGAACGATCGTCAGAGTCTTGGCCTTCAGCACGCCGCGGATCAGCGGACGGTACACCCAGATCAGGAAACGATTGATCGGGTTCTTGTGTTCCGGAATGATCTTGCCGCGCACGAACAGCACCATGAGGGCCGGCACCAAGGTGATCGACAGGATCGCAGCCGCCGCCATCGAGAAGGTCTTTGTGAACGCCAGCGGGCTGAACAGACGCCCCTCCTGAGATTCCATGGTGAAGATCGGCAGGAACGACACCGTGATGATCAGCAGGCTGAAAAATAAGGCGGGCCCGACTTCGCTCGCCGCCTCGATCAGGACCTCCAGGCGCGGCTTATCGGGTGGGGCCCGTTCGAGATGCTTGTGGGCATTCTCGATCATGACGATGGCGCCATCGATCATGGCGCCGATCGCAATCGCAATTCCCCCGAGGCTCATGATGTTCGAGCCGATGCCGAGCACCTTCATGGCACCGAACGCCATCAGGATCCCGACCGGCAGCATGACGATGGCGACGAGCGCGCTGCGCACGTGCAGCAGGAAGACGATGCAGACCAGCGCCACGACGATGCTTTCCTCCGTGAGGGTCCGCTTCAGCGTCTCAATCGCGCTGTGGATGAGGTTGGAGCGATCATAGACCGGTATGATCTCGACGCCCTTCGGCAGCGCCGACGCCATCTCGGCCAGGCGCGCTTTCACGTTGTCGATAACGTCCAGTGCGTTCTGCCCAAAGCGTTGCAGGGCGATTCCGCTGGCGACCTCTCCCTCGCCGTTGAGTTCGGTGATGCCGCGGCGCTCGTCCGGACCAAGCTCGATCCGCGCCACGTCTTTCAGCAGCACCGGCGTGCCCTTTTCGACCTTCAGCACGATGTTGGATAGGTCGGCGAGGCTTTTGACGTAGCCCCTGCCCCGCACGACGAATTCGAACTCCGACAGCTCAACGGTGCGTCCGCCCACGTCCATGTTGCTGCCGCGGACCGCATCGCGCACCTTCGCGAGCGGGATGCCGAGCGACCTTAGCCGGTTCGGATCGACGATGATGTTGTATTGCTTGACGAAGCCGCCGACGCTGGCGACCTCCGCGACGCCCTCGGCCTTGGAAATGCCATAGCGGATGGTCCAGTCCTGGATGGACCGCAGGTCGGCCAGCGACTTGTCCTTAGACTGCAATGCGTACTGATAGACCCACCCGACACCTGTGGCGTCGGGTCCCAACGTCGGCGTCACGCCAGCGGGCAGCTTGCGCGCCGCGGCGTTGAGGTATTCGAGGACACGCGAGCGCGCCCAGTAGATGTCCGTTCCGTCTTCAAAAATGATGTAGACGAAGGAAACACCGAAGAACGAAAATCCACGGACCACCTTCGATTTCGGCACCGTCAGCATCGCCGTCGTCAACGGATAGGTGACCTGGTCTTCGATGACCTGCGGTGCCTGACCTTTGTACTCGGTGTAGACGATCACTTGAGTGTCGGAGAGGTCGGGGATCGCATCGAGTGCCGAGTGCTGCAGGGCGTAGATGCCGCCTGCCACGGCGAAGACTGTACCGATCAGGATCAGCATCAGGTTGCGGGCCGACCAGTCGATGAGGCGCGCGATCATTGCGGTTTCTCCCCGGCATCGAGGCCCTTGAGCGCGGCCTTAAGATTGCTTTCGGCATCGATCAGGAAGTTCGCGGAGACGACCACCTTGTCGTTTTCGGCGAGCCCTTCCTTGATCTCCACCCGCCCGTCCCCGCGACGACCGAGCTTCACGGTGCGCGGTTCAAATCGGCCATCGCCCTTGTCGAGAAGGACGAGCTGTCGCTCGCCGCTGTCGATGACGGCGCTGCTGGACACGGTCACGACAGGAGTTTCCGACCCCGTGGCAATTTCGACGTCCGCGTACATGTCCGGCCGCAACACCTCGTCCGGATTAAGAAGTTCAATTCGGATCCGCGCGGTACGCGTCTCCGCCTTGAGACGCGGATAGATCACGGTGACCTTGCCGATGAAGGGGCGATCTGGATATGCGCGCGGACGCACGATGACCTTTTGTCCGACCTTGATGAGAGCCAGATCACGTTCGGCGACATCGGCCATCACCCAGACGACGTTATGATCGGCAATCCGGAACAGAACCTCGCCCGGTGCGGCTCGCATGCCGTTAACCGCAGTGCGCTCCACGATCTCGCCGTCTTGCGGTGCAGGCCAGCTCACATAGACGGGCACTTCGCGCGTACGCTCTATGTCAGCAATAAAGGTTTCCGGCGCACCGAGATTCTCAAGACGACGACGCGCACCCTTGAGTGCCTGGATTGGAAGTGCACCGGTCGCCCGCCCATCGAGCGCTGACAAATATTCGGCGGCGGCGCTTGACAGGTTGGGACCATAAATCCGCATCAATGGCTGGCCCTTGTGAACGTGAGTGCCAGTGGTGACGTTCTCGACGGTGTCGATAAAACCCTCGAATCGCAGCGACACCACCGATTTGCGGCGCTCGTCTTCTTCGACCGTGCCAGGTGCCCGGACCATCGTGTTCAAGGTGCGGCGTTCCGCGACCTCGGTCTGGACGCCTGCCTTCTGCAGCTTGCCTGCACTGACCTTGACCGACGAGTCATCATCCTGCTCGCCCTCGTAGACAGGCAGGTAATCCATCCCCATAGAATCTTTCTTCGGGATCGGCGACGTATCCGGAAGGCCCATCGGATTGCGGTAGAAACGGATGCGTCCTGGTTCGCCGCCTTTCGCGGTCGTCTCCTCCGGAGCCTTCTCCTCGAAGCTCACCTCTTCGCTGCTGCGGACAGGAGAATAGTCTTTGCCGGAAGACGTTTTCTTCGGCACTGGCGAATAATCCGGCAAGCCGTCCGGATCGCGGTAGTAGATGATCGGTCCTGTCGCCTCCATGTGCACGGGACTTGATCTGGCCGCGAGGGGCAGCATTCCGGATAGCCACGAAGGAAGCGGACGATTCGACCGCCCGACGACAACCCCGGCTACTCCGGCTGCCAGCACCGCCGATACGATCAAGAAGGCACTTACTGGGCGTCTCATTCCGGACTCGCGGATCACGGCGTGGCCTTGAGGACGAGCTTGCTTTCGACCGTCCCGGTCTCGCCCTGCACCTTGGCGCCCAAGGACAGTTGCCACCCGCCTTCCATCGTCACGGCGGCCTTGAACTTGTAAACGCCGGGCTCGGTGCTCGGCATTGCGTCGATCGTGGTCTTCATCGACTCCATGCCGTCCGGCGCCATGTCCAGCCGCTTGGCGAAGATCACGGCGTTAGAGACCGGCTTGCCGTCCGACTTATGGACGAGCCGCACCGAAATGACCGCCTCGCCTTTTTTGACCGTCTTGTCGATGAGCTGGAATTCATAGTCTTTGATATCGGCGCGAGCGGCCGTTGCCGAAGCGGTTATGGCGACGCCGATCAACGCGGCCCGGAAGGCGCGCGCGCAAGTGCATCTCTTCATTTTGAAATCCTCGATATCCTGATGTACCGCGAAGGCGGCATGCATGTTTATCCGCGCGGCTTAAGGCCGACGCGGCAGCAGGCGGCGTGGTGACGCCGAGTCAGATCGAGATTCGAGGGGGATGGTCTGGAGGGTCGCCGATGAGTCCGTCAGCCGCGACATCATCGAGTGCGAACGTCAGCCGCCGCGCCTGAAAAGAGATCCCGGCACCCTGGAACGCGGCGGGCTCGGCTTGGGCGACCGTCAGCATGCACATCGCGAGCAAGGGGCAGTCCTTGCAGCCATCGGTCTTCTGTTCATCCGGACAGCAAGGCATATCTGCCGACATGGCCGACATACCGGTCATCTCTGCCGAGGCCAAGCGTTTCGCCGCCGCCGGAGTGACCAACGGCGCAAACGCCAGCCCAGCGATCACGAAGACCGCGAGGAATCGACCGATGATGCGGCGAAGCTTCATGTCGAGACCATCACACGGACGCCGGAGCCAAGGAAGCGCCTTCTATTCACATGTTCGCCAGTCAGCGGGAAAAGCCCGGCTCTGGTTAACCGTACCGGCCTCAGCCCACGATCCGCGTGCCCAAGAAGCGCATGAACGGCCGCTGACCGTCCGTTGCGAAGAGCGTCACGTCGTACAGCTTCGGGGTACCGCCCTCCATGCCTGGCGATCCGGCAGGCATCCCGGGAACGGCAAGTCCCAGCGCCGCGGGGCGCGTCTCGAGAAGTCGCAGGATGGCCACCGCCGGTACATGACCTTCGATGACGTAGCCGGAGACCTCCGCCGTATGGCAGGAGGACAACGATTGCGGAACGCGGAGGCGCGCACGGATAGGCCGCAGATCGGCTGCTTCCTCGACGGTCACCACGAAACCGGCTCCCTGCAGATGTTTCACCCAGCCCGTGCAGCAGCCGCAGTCGGGATCCTTGTGGACGAGCACGGTGGTCGTCTCGGCCCGTGCGTCACGCAGCGGCATAGCCAAGCCCGCCGCAAGCATCGCCAGCGCGTTTCGGCGCGTCATGTGTGAGTTTTGCAGCATCTGTATCCTCCGAGAAGTTGGATTGGAACGTTGTTTGTCGTCGCGTTCGAAGGCGCGGCATCCGCTGATTTCCTCCGCTGTTCGCTTGCTTTGTGAAGGGAAGGCCCACAAGGGCCTCCCCTTCATCTCAGGCCGCCATCGCGCGGCAGCTCTCGGCGCAGGCCTTGCAGGCCTTCACGCAGTCCTCCATGCCACCGACGCGTTCGCAGTCCGTGGCGCATTCGGTGCAGATCTCGGAGCATTCTCGGCACACGTGCTTGTGGTGCGGCGAGTTCATCAACATAAAATGCGCCGAAGTCCGGCAGATCTCGGAGCACGCCGTCATCAGCCTGAAGTGCGCGGGCTCGACGTGCTTCCCTCCGCTCTCAAGGCAATGCGTCATCGCCATGCCGAAGCATGTCTGATAGCAGCGCAAGCAGTCGTCGATGCATTTCTGCATGTGTGCGTCCATCTTCATGGCATTCCTCCTGTCTAGCCGTCCGCCGGAATGGCGGCCGTTATCGCCGGTCATTGTCCGATCGCCGGCCGGATCGTTCCCAGGACGCCCACGCACAGCAGCACCAGGAGACCCAGCCCCTGTTCACTGAGGACGTGGGTCCGCAATTTGCTCCGCCAGACGTCGATGCCGCCGGAGCCGCCGCGCCCGGCGGCTTCCAACGCCGGCACCAGCCAGAAGCGGTTGGCGGCGGCGAGAGCCAGCATCCCCGCGAAGAACGCCAGCTTCGCGACCAGGATCTGCCCGTACGTGCTGTTCAGCAGGCTGGACACTGATCCGACGAGAAGCCAGCTATTGACCAGGCCGGTGCCAACCAGCGTCGCCACAGCGGCGTAGCCCATTCCGGAAAAGCGCATCAGGACTCCGTCCACGTCGACGCCGTCGCGGCCCGTCCTTCCGGCATAGCCGAGCAGGATGAAGCCGAGCGGAGCCAATCCTCCGAGCCAAGCTCCCGCGGCGAGCAGATGCGCCGCGTCCGCAGACACGTGCATCACGCCCGCCCAGCCTTCCTCGATCTGCGCATGTCCGGCGCCGGCGAGCGAGGCCAGCAGTGCCGCCGCGAGGAACGACATTAGCAGGTCCTGTCCCACCGTCGAACGGGACGAGTGCAGAAGCGCGGCGGCGACGACCGCGACGACCGCGAGGATCATCCGCGCCGTCCAGACGACGCCGAAGCCGGTATCGCGCAGCACCGACGCGAGGACTTCCGGATCCGCGACGTCGGCGAGCGCGCCGCTCATGTTGGCCACGGAGAAGACGAACCAGGCCAGACCGCTGATCAGGGCGAGGACCGCCGACCACAGCATGAGCCTGCTTCGCCAGCGCGCGAGCGCCCCGGGCTCGTCGCCGGCATGAGCGTACAGGGGGAAGAACGCCACGCCAGCCAGCGTGGTGGACGCCGCGTAGTGCAGGAAGCGTGCGACGACGAGCCCGAGATCGATCATCAGCGCGTCACGCCGAAGGAGTACGTGCCCTTCACCTTGTGCGTATCGTCGGACACCGCGTGCCATTCGACCTTGTAGTCGCCCGGCGCCAACTGGTCCTTGAGCGGAACGATCATGAGCTTCTTGTTGGTCGGATCGGTCGTCGCCTTGCCGGTCGCCACTGTCTTGCCGGACTGATCCTTCAGCTCGATTCCGGAGAATTGGGGAATGACGCTCTCGTTGAACAGGATGCGGATCTGCTTGGGGGCCGCCGACGACTTTCCGGCCGGAGGTTCGGCCGACTGGAATTCCGGATGAGCGAGCGCGGCTCCGGAGGCGAGCATCGCCGCGACGAGAGCGATGGTTGGCGAGGTTTTCTTGAACATGGTCTTTCCTTTGGTGATGCGGATCTTCGTGTGGTTTCAGTGGACGTCCAGAACGAGCATGAGGCCTCCGCCGCCCTTTTCTTCGACGTTGTTGTTGGCCGTGTGGTGGGGGATGTGGCAGTGGACGAGCCACTTTCCGGGCTTCCGCGCGGTCCAGACGACGTCGTAGCGTTGACCCGGACCGACGTTGACGGTGTCCGCCTGGTATTTCGCGCTTTCGTTCAGCGTCACCCCGTCCACGGCCACGACCTGAAACGGGCCGCCGTGGACGTGCATCGGATGCACAAAGTTGTTGTTGGTGCCGATGAAGCGGATCTTGATCGTCTGGCCGACGTTCATCGGCACGGTGTCGGTCGAGGGATACGCCTTGCCGTTGATGGTGAAGTAGTTCGGGAGCGCGCCTTCCATCAGCATGGCGGGATATGTCCGCCACTCCCGCTTCAGCCATTCCTGGAGCTGGATCGTGTAGTCGATGTCGGCCTTCGCCTCCATCGACGGGTCCTTGGGCGCGATCAGCAGGGCTCCGTAGAGCCCAAGCGCCTGCTGGCGGTCGGGATGGTCGTGACTGTGATAGAAGTACGTGCCGCTCTGGGCGACGTCGAATTCGTAGACGTAGATGCCGCCCGGCGGCACCGGGTCCTGGGTGACCTTCGCCGGGCCGTCCATCTCGTTGGGCACGACGAGCCCGTGCCAATGCACCGTCGTGCTTTCCGGAAGAGCGTTGCGGAAGTTGATCCGGACATGGTCGCCCTCCGTCAGCTCAAGCCGCGGCCCGGGCACCTGGCGGTTGTATGCATAGGCTTCGACCGCGACGTCCGGAAGGATATTCCAGCGGATGATCGAAGCTTCGATGTCGAACACCTTGATGCCGTTCTCCATCCGGGGCTGCAGCACCTGGTCGCCCTTCGCGTCCGCCGGCGCGCTGTACGTGACCTGTCGCGGTTTCACCGCCGCCATGTCTTTCATCGCCTCGCCCGGCAGGTCGAACGTGTTGATCATACCCGGAGGCATGATGGCGCCGTCGACGTCGCGGGCGCTGAGGCCGAGGTTCACCGAGAAGCCCGGAATGACCATCCCGGATATCAGCAGGAAGCCGGTCACGCCGGCGAGCGCGGCGAGTTGCGGACGCGTCGCGTCGCCGCCCATCCGATGACCGCCGCCGTGTGCCATTCCGCCGTGATCCATCTTCGCCGAAGCGGAGCGGGAATCCGGCTTGTCCGCCTCCTGGACGCCGTGATCCGAATGGGCCGACGCATCGCCGCCGCGCATGGTCATCAGACCGTGCTTGATCTTCTTCTTCACCATCCAGACGTTGAACGGATACGCCGTCGCAAATCCGACCATCACGCCGAGCGACATCACGCCCCAGAACGCGAACTCGAGCGGGTCCATCGCCCGCATGTCGCGTCCCATCATCAGCAGGCTCATGGTCGGCGCCATGCCGGCCATCATCGCATTCATGCTGATGAACTCCGGCATGAAGCTCTTGCGCACGTTCTCCCAATAGGTTCCGCCCATCATCTTCTTCATGAACAGCGACTGGAAGATGAAGAGGCCGAACGAAAATCCGGCGACGTATTCGACGATCAGGTCGATCCACATCGGAAGCCCGAGAGAAGCGGTCACCACCGCCGCGAGGATGATTCCCGTGGCGTCGCCGGCGACGCAGTGGATCGTGCTCCCGACGCCCTGCTTCCACAGCGGCGACGTGAACTCTTCATGTTCGCCCGGCCGGGGCTCCTTGTCGGCGAGGACGTACAGCAGCAACCCGAAAGGACCCATGTAGAGCGTGACGAGGATGAAGCCCCACTTCATCACCGTCGGCTCGGGGTTGCCGTTGAACTGGTCGTAGGCGACGTACGCCGTCGATCCGGCTGCGAGGACGAACCATGCGATCAGATAGTAGTCGTAGGGGAGTGCGATCATGGCGTCCTCGCGGGTTGCGGCGGCAGTCGGCTTCGGATCAGTGCTTGCTGATCCACTCCTCGAGCATCTTCTGCTCTTCGGTCTGCTCCTTGATGCCCTTCTCGGCCATCTGACGGATCATCGGATCCTTGGTCTCCTTCAGGACGATCTTCGACATGTCGATCGCGCCCTGATGGTGCGCGACCATCATTTTCGCCCAGGCCTTCGTCGGGTCCGTATCCATTCCCTTCATCATCGCGGCATTCATCTTCTCCATGGACGCCTTGTATTCCTTGTCGGCGCCCTCGGCCCGAACGATACCGGGCGCGGCCAGAACGAAGAGAAGGATGGCGGCAGAAGCGCAGGTACGAAGTGTAGTTCGTGCAGTTCTCATCATGACATTTCTCCATTGTTGCAAACGACGCCTGCCGAAACGGCAGCGGGAGATGGTTGTTCCGCGTCGTGTCCGACAAACTCTCCCGTCCATTCTCCTGCGTTTGAAACAAATGGGTCCGTCGCGCGGTGCGGCGCGCGTGCTTGCGGATGGACGGAAAACGTAGACCCGTGGGCTTTCAGTATCTCCAATGATCGGAAGCGGATTCGACGACAGAACGGGGTGGACGCACCGCCCGGATCGCGGCGCGCAGGTCCTTTCTGACACGCGACACGCGTCGCGGCGGGGCAAGGTTTCGCTTCGACCCGTTCACGACCGCCCTCCCCTGATGCGTTCGAGTTTCTCCCCCCAAAGGGGGCTCGCGGTGGCGAAGACGTTGTAGCCCACCCACGCGTACCGCTTGATGCGATCTAGAACGGACAGATTCCGCACGCGGACGAAGCCCGATGCCGCGGCGTCGAAGACGTAGAGGCGAAGCGACATCGCGTCCATCAGATACCGCGACACCGAATGTTTACGATCGGCGCCGTGCTCCTCGCATATGAAGATCGCGTCGCGCGCTAGAAGGCTCTCGCCCCCCTGCAGCGCCTCGATCTCGACGCCCTCCACGTCGAGCTTCACGACGATCGGACGACTTACGTCGATCCCGCCTTCCGCCATCAGACCGTCGAGCGAGACCGTTCGGACGGCGCAGTGCTCGTCGGCGCCTGCGCGCGCCGTGCCGAAGACTTCGTGACGATCGCCCGTGATGCGGACGTAGCCGCCGGAAGCGCCGCCGATCGCCGCGTGGATACAGCGGAATCGATTACCGTTGAGCCGGGAGTTGAGTTCGAGACGCGACATGTTCAGTGCGGATGCCTCGATCGCGAGCGCATCGTGCGCGCCGAAGGGCTTGCTTGACGCGAGCACGGACCAGTATCCGAAGTTGGCGCCGCCATCGACGAAGACGTAGTCGACGTCGGACGCCACTTGCAGGAAGGCCTCGATCTCCTCTTCGTAGTCGTATCGCCTGTTGAGCAGCCTGCTCCAGTATCCATCCGCAAACGGTACGGAAAACACGGCGTCGGTATTGAGCCGGACGACGATTTCACCGGGAGCGAATGCCGACGACACGACCTTGCAGCCGAGACGATACCCACGATGTCCGAACGGCGCCGTGGCGGTCGATCCCGCCTGCAGCGCGAGCACGGCCAGTCTCCGCACGAGGCCCGCGCCGCTCAGCCGTCCGGTTCCGCGATCGTACGCGAGCGTCCGTCCTGCGGAGGCGGGTCCTTCGTGGCCCAGAGATGCGTCCATGCCGTTTCCTTTGCGGGCGTCGACCATGACTTCCGCCGCCGGCCGGTTCGCCGGGCAGCGGAAGTCGTCCTTCGGGCCTACTTGCCCTTCTGGATCTTGGTGATGGCGATGCCGTCGTCGCCGCGCTCGGCCGTGAACTGGACCTTGTCGCCGACCTTCACCTGCTTGAGCATCGCGGGGTCTTTGACCTTGAAGACCATCGTCATGCCGTCGTCGTCCATGCCGAGGTTCTTGATCGGCCCATGCTTGAGAGTGATCTTCTTGGCGGTCTCATCGACTTTCTTCACTTCGCCGTTGACCATCGCGTCCTGGGCAGAGGCGACGGACGAGGCGAGTAGTGAGACTGCGAGGGCGGCTGCTGCGAGTTTGGAGTTGGTCATTTTCTTTCCTTTCGGGGTTTGGACTACTTGACGACGACGGTGCCGATCATTCCCGCTTCGCGGTGACCGGGTATCAGGCAGGAGTATTCGAACTCCCCCGCCTTGCTGAACTTCCAGACGATCTCACCCGTCTTCTTCGGGGCCAGCATCCTGCCGTTGGGATCGTCGTGCTCCATGTCGGGGTTCTTCCTCATGGAATCTGCGTGCTTGAGATTCTCCTCGGTCGTGGCGAGGACGAATTCGTGGTCGAGCTCGCCGCTGTTGCGCAGCACGAACCTGACCTGCTCGTCCTTGCGGACCTCGACTTTGGCCGGCGTGAACAGCATCTTGCCGCCCGCTTCCATCATGGTGACCTGGACGACCCGGGCGGGCTTCTTAGTGTCGCCCGGTTCGCCCGCCGAGAAGGTCTCGTCGTGGCCGTGGCTACCGTGAGCGGGCTCCGCCAGCACGGGCGTGGACGCGAGCAGCGCCGCAAGCGCCGCGGCTTGCGCGATCGGTGTCTTCTTCATCGTGATCTCCTTCATATTTTGTCCGCCTGTTCGCCGTTCGCGAGCGCCTACATTCCCTTCATTCCCTTCATCCCCTTCATGTTCATTCCCTTCATGGGTTGGGGGTCCGCCGCCTTGGTTTTCGTCTTTTCATTGACCTGCCGAGGCGCGTCCTTCTGCGGCGCCTCGACTTCGTAGGCAACCGTTCCGGGAGGATGCTTGTACGGACCCGGATCCTTGTAGTCGTCGCGCGCGAGGCCTTCGCGGATCTTCATGACGGTGAACATGCCGCCCATCTCGATCGGTCCGAACTGCCCGGTGCCGGTCATCATCGGCAGCGTGTTGTCCGGCATCGGCATCTCCATCTCGCCCATGGCGCCGCCGGTCGATCCCATCACCATCGCATCCGGCGCCAGCTTGCCGACGGCCTTCGCGAGGTCCTTCTTGTTCACCCCGATCAGCGTGCGCATGTCGTGACCCATGGCGTTCATCGTGTGATGCGACTTGTGGCAGTGGAACGCCCAGTCGCCCGGATTGTCGGCGGTGAAGTCGAACGCACGTATCGCACCCACCGGTATGTCCGCGGTCACCTCCGGCCACTGGGCGCTCTCGGGCACCCAGCCGCCGTCGGTGCAACTGACGGCGAAATTGTGCCCATGCAGGTGGATCGGATGGTTGGTCATGGTGAGATTACCGACGCGGACGCGGACGCGGTCGCCCAGTCGGACGGGCATGGGATCGATGCCGGGAAACACGCGGCTGTTGAACGCCCACAGATTGAAGTCGGTCATCTCGGTGACCTTCGGCAGGTAGGTGCCGGGGTCGATGAGATAGCTGCTCATGATGAAAACGAAATCGCGGTCAACCGGACGGAAGGCCCTGTCGCGCGGATGGACGACGATCATCCCCATCATGCCCATCGCCATCTGCACCATCTCGTCCGAATGCGGGTGGTACATGAAGGTCCCGCTATGCTTCATCTCGAATTCGTAGACGAAGGTCTTGCCGGGCGGGATGTGGGGCTGACTGAGCCCGCCGACGCCGTCCATGCCCGCCGGCAGGATCACGCCGTGCCAATGCACCGTGGTGTGCTCGGGCAGCTTGTTGGTGACGAAGATGCGGACCTTGTCGCCCTCCACGGTCTCGATGGTCGGACCCGGCGACTGGCCGTTGTAGCCCCACAGATGCGCCTTCATGCCCTCGGCGAACTCGCGTTCGACCGGCTCGGCGACGAGATGGAATTCCTTCCAGTCGCCGTTCATGCGCCACGGCAAAGTCCAGCCATTCAGGGTGACGACGGGATTGTAGTCAGGACCGCTGGTCGGATGCAGCGGCGGCTGCATCGTGACCTTTTTCATGGTCGGGGCTTCCGGAATGGTCGCCGCCTGGGCGCGACCGGTGATGGCGGCCGCGCTCGCGAGCGCCGTTGCGGTGCCGAGGAAGTTTCTTCGCGACAGCATGGGTCTCTCCATCTCAATGTCCTCCGCCGCCGGACGCCTGGGCGGTCGTCGTCGTCGATTTCGTTCCGGAAGCTGCGTCTCCGCCGCCTCCTCCGTTGACCGCCGTCTGCAGTTCGGATTGTGCGAGCCAGAAGTCGCGCTTCGCCTCGATGGCGGCCCGCAGCGCGGCGATGCGCTGCCGGGCTTCGGTCAGGAGCGCGAACACATCGACCTGCATGCTCGAGAAGCGCAGTTGCATCTCTTCCGAGATGATCTTGCGCAGCGGCAGAACTTCGCGCTGGTAGTGGCCCGCGATGTCGTAGGTCGAGCGGTAGACGCGGAAGGCATCGCGCGCTTCCGAGCGGACGTTCACGGCCCTCTCGGTCAGCAGGTTGAACGACTGGTTGTAGGTCTCGGCGGCCTGCCGAACCCGGATCTCGCCGCCGTCGTAGATCGGAATCTGGAACTGGATGTCAAAACCGCGTTCGCGGAATGGCGGCCCCTCCGGATCGCGGGTCTTGCGGTCGATGCCGGCGACGTCGAGCATCGTCACGAACCGGCTGGCCTGGGTGAGGTTCAACGACTTCTCAAGCGCGGCCAACTCGATGCGGGCGATCTGCAGGTCGATACGATGTGTCACGGCATCAACCTCGATGCGCGGAAGCGAAAGCGGCCGACGCGGCAGGACGGGCAGCCGCTGCGGCAACTTGATGCCGACGTCTCCGTCCCAGAGGCCGAGCAGCCGGATCAGACGCTCGCGCGAGCTCGTCGCGTCCTGGCGCAGCGTTGCGAGATCGGCGGTCGTCTCCGCGTAGAACACCTGCTCGCGGGCCTGGTCGAGCTTGTTGAGCGACCCGGTCTCGCCGAGCTTCTGCGCAAGCTGGGCGGTGGACTCGGCCGTCGACTTGGCATCGGTCAGGAGCATAACCAGTTCGTTGGCGGCGACCGCCCTGTAGTAGGAACGGCGCACGTCGGCGGCGAGCCGCAGCGTCTCCTCGGCAGCGCGCAACTGGGCCTTCTGGAAACGCTGACGGGCGATCTCCGAGCGGAACGGGAGGGTCGCGAGCGCCAGGATGTCGCCGACGATCTGACGCTCGATCTCCACCGCCCCGCTTCCGGATATACGGGATACAGAGAAGGTCGGGTTGGGCGGAAGGCTGTCCGCGACGAGGTCGGTTTCGGCGAGCGCCAGTTCGTTGTAGGCGGCCTGGAGGCCCCGATTGCTTAGCAGCGCTACCTGCACCGCGCTGTCCACGGTGAGCGTCCGGCGAAGGATCTCCTTCACGGCGCCGTCGGCCCGCAGCGCGTCGGCCTGCGTCTTGATCGAGATGACGTCCTTCTTGATCGTCTCGCCAGCGACGCCGGCGACCACCCCCATGCCGGCATCGGGGGAGAAGGTCGCGCATCCGGACAGGAAGAGCGACGAAAGCAGGACTGCGGCCGCTGCCGGCCGGGTGCCCCGGCGGTCGGTTGGACGACGGGAGATGTGATGCGAATTGGACATGTCCGCTCCTACCGGCCGGATTTCGGAGCGGGAGCGGCGCGGTCGTTCTGCTCCCTCCATGAGGACGGAGCGACCGGACGGAGACCGGTATAGGGGGCGACGGTCGAGCGGTAGCCGACAGCCGCCACTCTCGACGCGGGATCGGCCGGATCGGCCCCGGCCAAGGGTGCCGTCGCCGCCAGGCAGCCCCCTAGTGTGAGGGCGACTACGGATGCCGCGGCGAGTGCCGCGTTTCGTCGATCAAATAGTGTCGCGGCCACCGAACGAACGGCGGCGAACTTCGCCCCAAACTGCGCAAACATGTTCTCTTCCTGAAATGACAATGGACCACAGGCGCACGCATCCCTTCCGGGCACGGCACCGCGTCTAGCAAGTCAGATCAGGCGATGGGGGGACGGTAGTGCTCGGGGGGCGCGTTGTCGGCAGCGACGCGATAGCTTGCCGCAATGCGGACGACGCTCGGTACCGCCGGTGCCGAAACCTCGAACAGAGGAGCCGGCATCATAGAGACGCACATCAGCGCGCAGCACTGCCCGCTGGTCGTGTGCGGGCCTTTCTTCGCAGGCACGTCAACGTCGTCCATGGCGCCCGACATCGACATCCGATCGTCTTGATCGGACATCGCCATCGGCTGCGCCGAAGAATGCTCGTGTGCGGCACCGTCGAGGTAAGCATGAACGGGCTGGAGAACCTCATCGTGCATGTGCATCGAGCCGGACATCACGCCTTCCATGGTCATGCATGGGACGACGGCGTGCTCTCCGGGCATGGCGTAGGACAGCGGTGGTGCCAGAATACACAGCAGATAGACCAAGGTGACGATCCACCCTGCCTTCATCCGCTGTTTCCTGGCGAGCCTAACGAGCATGTACTACTCAGATGCCTACGATTGTTCGAGTCGATCTGCGGACCTTAGCCGCGATAGTTCTAAGCGCCAAGCCTGAAAGCGCACCGCCGGTCATCGTTTGGCCCGACGACCGCCTTCAGCTCGGCGATCTTCCGGCGCTGGGCGACCTTGTCGCCGCTCGCACTGGCGTGCTCGACGCAGTGCGAGACGTGGTCCTTCAGCACTTCCTCCTCGACGCGGCGGAGGGCGGCGCGGACGGCGGAGATCTGCGTGACGACGTCGATGCAGCACCGGTCCTCCACGACCGTCTGCGAGAGTCCGCGCACCTGCCCCTCGATCCTGCCGAGCCGTTTCTTCACGGATGTCTTGATTACTCAGAATTTTTCGCTGGCGGGTCGCAGATCGATTTCGTGCGTCCAGGCGCTACGCTCCTGCCGATGAAGCTGGTAGAAAGCTTCGGCGATTGCGGTTGGCGCCAGATGTGTCTCCGATGCCGCCTCGCCTTCCTGGTCTATCATGCCATCGATAAGGACGTGGGCGACGTGGACCCCCTTTGGACCCAGTTCGCGGGCCATGCTCTGAGCCAGTGCGCGGAGGCCGAATTTGGGGACTGCGAAGGCCGCAAACCCGGCGCCGCCGCGGATCGAACCGGTCGCGCCCGTGAATATGATGGTGCCTCGGCCTTGCGGCAACATAGCAGCCGCCGCGGCTCGGCCGACGAGAAATCCACCGAAGCAGCCGGTGCGCCAGGCCTGCTCGAACAGCTCGTCCGAGATCTCTAGAATGCCCGCGCGATCCCAGGTTCCGACATTGAACACCACCAGATCGGGCGGGCCGAGCTCTTTTTCTACCCGCTCGAACATCGCTTTTACCTGGTCACCCATCGTGGCATCGCAGGCGTAGCCACGGACAAGATCGCGGTGCTCATCCGCCTCGGGTGCGCGTTCCTTCCGGGAGACCGCGGCCACGCTCATGCCTGCCGCGGCGAAACGCCGGACCAACGCATTTCCAAGGCCTGCGCCAGCGCCGACTACAACGGCGACTTTCTTTTCGGTCATCAATCCATTCCTCTTGGCCGCAAGAGCCTGATCGTTTGCGAGATGTGATATAGCGAACTAATCCGGCGACACGACATCGTCAGCGATAAGCCATGCTGCTGCGCCGCTGAACCATAACTGTCTTGGGAGTCCGCCAGTCGCGCTTGCATGCCTGCGACAATGGGAGCGTCGCCGTCAACGCGGGTATCAATCATTGCTGAGAGTTCGACAATCCCTCGATGATTGGGCAGTCGGGGCGACTATCGCCACGGCAACTGCGGACAAGGCGGCGTAAGGTGTCTCGAAGCTCATTGAGCTCGATTAGCTTCTTGTCGATTTCCTTGAGCTTCGTATTTGCTAAGGCTTTGACATCCGCGCTCTGGCGTTCCTTGTCGTTGTAAAGCGAAAGCAGTTGTCGGCATTCCTCAACCGAAAAGCCCAGGCTGCGCGAGCGTTGGATGAAGCGCATGCGATGCACGTCAGCTATCGAATAATCGCGATAGCCGTTGCTGGCGCGGTCAGCCGTCAGCAGGCCGATATCCTCGTAATAGCGAATGGTCTTGGCCGGTAGTCTCGATTTTTCTGATGCGGCGCCAATATTCATCTGGCTCTCCCTGGAGTGAGTGGGACATCATATAATGCTTCCAGTTACTGGAAGCTCAAGTGCCTTCGTTCGCCAGGACAAACCGAAAAGATGGCCGGTTCCTTGCCTCTGCGACGGCCAGATCGCAGGTCGGAGTGGAATAGATTTCAATGCGATGTTCGCTCGACATGGCGATCCTCAAAACAAAAGTGGGATTGAGAGAGGGGCGGCCCGCCTCAATGGCGGGCCGGATGCGTTCACTCGGCTGGAACGAATGAAACCGCAGCGCTGTCGCCAGTTTCCCGGACAGGTGCCTGGAAGCGCTTCAGGCGCATCGCGTTGCCGAGCACGAAAACACTCGATAGTGCCATCGCGCCGGCCGCCAGCATCGGCGACAACAGCGTGCCGCTGACGGGATAAAGTGCTCCAGCCGCGACCGGGATAAGGGCCGCGTTGTAGGCGAAGGCCCAGAACAGGTTCTGATGGATGTTGCGGATGGTCGCCTTCGACAAAGCGATCGCGTTGGTGACACCGAGCAGATCGCCTGACATCAACACCACATCGGCGCTTTCGATCGCAACGTCCGTGCCGGTGCCGATCGCCATGCCGACATCAGCCTCGGCCAGTGCGGGCGCATCGTTGATGCCGTCGCCGACGAAAGTTACGGTGCGGCCGCCGGCCCGCAGGCGCTTGATCGCGTCGACCTTGCCGTCGGGCAACACTTCGGCAACGACCTCATCAATGCCGAGTTGGGATGCGATCGCTTCTGCGGTGCGACGATTGTCGCCGGTGATCATCGCGACCTTCAAACCCATGGCCTGCAGGGCGCGAATGGCTTGCGGGGTCGAACGCTTGATCGGATCGGAAACCGCGATCACGGCAGCGAGCTTGCCGTCGACAGCCGCATAGAGCGGCGTCTTGGCCTGCTTGCCCATGCGGCGTGCGGTGTCGGCGAAGGTGTCCACCGCAATGCCGAGCTTGGTCATATAGCGGTCGGCGCCAACAGCAACCTGGTGCTGACCCACCTTTGCGCTGACACCGAAGCCGGGCACCGCTTCGAAAGCGTTGACCTCCCCCAATGAAGAGCCTTCATCCTTAGCGGCAGCCACGATGGCGGCGGCAACGGGGTGTTCGGACTGAGCCTCAACCGAAGCAATGAGTGCCAGAACCTTCGCACGCTCGAAACCGCTGGTGACGACGAGATCGGTCATCACCGGCTTGCCGGCGGTAAGCGTACCGGTCTTGTCGAGGGCCACGACCTGCGTCGACTTCAGAGATTGCAGTGCCTCTCCATTCCGGAACAGCACGCCTAGTTCGGCCGCGCGGCCCGTGCCGACCATGATCGAGGTCGGGGTGGCGAGACCCATGGCGCAGGGGCAAGCGATGATCAGCACCGCGACCGCATTGACCAGCGCGAAGCTGACGGCCGGTTCCGGGCCGAAGAACAGCCAGACCAGGAAGGTGAGCGCGGCGGCCGCCATAACGGCAGGTACGAACCAGGCCGTCACCTTGTCGACGACGGCCTGGATCGGCAGCTTTGACCCCTGCGCGGATTCGACCATGCGGATGATCTGGGCGAGCAGCGTATCGGCGCCGACCTTGGTTGCGTGATAGGTGAAGCTGCCGGTCTTGTTGATCGTGCCGCCAACGACCTCTGCGCCTTCTCCCTTGCTGACCGGGATCGGCTCGCCGGAGATCATCGACTCGTCCACGAACGACGAACCCGACAACACGACACCATCGACCGGCAGCTTGTCGCCCGGACGCACCTGGACGACATCGCCTGCGATCACCTCATCGAGCGGGGTCTCGACGAACTCGCCGTTGCGCTCGACGCGCGCCGACTTCGCCTGCAGGCCCATCAGCCGCTTGATCGCTTCGCTGGTGCGGCCCTTGGCCTTAGCTTCAAGCACGCGGCCAAGCAGGATCAGCGTGACGATGACCGCCGAGGCCTCGAAATAGACATTGGCCGTGCCGTCCGGCAGCACGCCCGGCGCGAAGGTCGCAACGACGGAATAGGCCCAGGCTGCGGTCGAGCCGACGACGACCAGGGAGTTCATGTCCGGGGCGACGCGCATAAGCGCCGGCACGCCCTTCCTGTAGAAGCGCAGGCCAGGGCCGAACTGGACGATGGTCGCGAGAACAAAGAAGGCGATGTAGCGCGGCTGATCACCGACATTCGCCATCAGCCAATGGTGCAGCAACGGGAACACGTGGGAGCCCATTTCGAGCACGAAGATCGGCAGTGTCAGCACAGCGGCGATACCGAAGTCGCGCTTGAGGTCGGAGAACTCGCGGTTGCGGGCATCCTCGCGGCTGTCGCCCTCGGTCTCCGCCTTTTCGCTGCGGCGCGGCTCGTAGCCGGCCTTGCGGATGGCGGCGTCGATCGCGGCGCGTGGCGTGGAACCCGCAAGCAGCTCGACGGTCGCGCGTTCGGTGGCGAGATTGACCGAGGCGGATTTTACGCCTGGAACCGCGGCAATCGCCTTTTCGACACGGTTCACACAGGACGCGCAGGTCATGCCCTCGATGTCGACTTCAATTTTCTCGACGGGCACGTCGTAGCCGGCACCGCGGATCGCGGCGATGATCCCGTCGGAATCGATGGCGCCACTGAAGGCGACGTCGGCGCTTTCCGTGGCGAGATTGACGGCAGCCGCGGTCACGCCCGGTACCTTGGTGATCGCGACTTCGACGCGGCGCACACAGGATGCGCAGGTCATGCCCTCGATCGGGAAGTTTTGTCTGGCAATTGCGGATAGAATTTGCGGCGAGGCATTCATCATTCCTGTCCTCTGTTCGAATGAGTTGAACAAAGGCTAATTCTTCCAGTGACAGGAAGGTCAACACGCATTTCTGAGCGACGCAAACTTCAAAGCTACAAGAGAACCTGCTTGACGTTCCACTGGCGGGAACCCGCAGCTTCAGGAAACGGCGCTTGTGCCGGTGCTAATTTAGGAGTCTCCAATGCTGAAGTTGAACGTACCCGATATGACCTGCGGCCGTTGCGCTGGGGTCGTCACCAAGGCAATTCAGAGCGTCGACGCAGGCGCCAAAGTCGGTGTCGATCTCAAGACCCGGATCGTAACCATCGACGCCAACTCTGACGGCGCCGCTTTCACACAAGCACTTGAGGTGGCGGGCTATCCCGCCACTGTCAGCGCCGCGCAGTAACGACTTACTACCGGGGCGGAGCTTCATCTCCGTCCCCCAAGCAGCGCATACCTCTGGAGCTCTCCCAGAGATGCTCTTGCTCGACTACCGCGCTGAAATGAGCCCTGAGCAGGCATAAGGGCATCGAACTCAGAAGAGCACGGATGCCCTCTTAAGGCACCAACATTGGCTCAGGGCCGCCGACGTAAATGTCCTCGTCGTCGATCGGTCTCTTAAAGTGACGTTGAAACTTATATCGGAGTGTCTCGGAGTCTTCGATGAATGAATCGGCCGACGAGATGTATCCTTGAGCATCCGTTCCATTCGTGGCCTCGGAAGCCAATCGAAGGAATTCTCTCCACGTCCGCTTCATCTCTGCATATTGGTTACGTGCTTCGTCTTCATCCATCGGCAGATCTTTCCTCGACTCAGAGCCTGCTGACTAGAAGAAATTCATCAAGGATTCGCTAATCGAACCACTATCTTATTCTGAGCCAAGATTTCTTTGTTGAAGTCGACGACGAAACGCACCAATGCGTTGTAGGCATCGAGCCGCCTCGCTCGTCGTGCGTCAGGCGAAAATGTCCCAGGCGCAGCGCAAAATGGCTCTATGAACTCGCGCGATCCGATGCGGGCTGTCGTTACAGCAGCGTGGCCTAAACATTCGCGGGCAAATTCTGTTTTCACAAAGTCCGATGCGATTGGAAGCCAAGCGCGTTCCTCCCGCCCGTGTGACAAAAAGGCGTCGAGACATACCAGTACGCCGTCCTTGACCTCCGATAATGAGTTTTGACCTCCCTCGCCAGACAACGTCTGTTCCTTGAGATCCATCCATGCCTCGATCGAGGTGCGAAGTTCGCGCCCAAATGGCTTCAATTCTTCCAAAAATGAAGAACGCTCGTCAGCAACTACACATCTTTCGGCGGGGTTCATAAAACGACGCTGAGCAACTTCAAAGTTCATGCAAGACACCCGCGATCCGAGTTTCGGTATATTCTCTCAATGATGTGGCGATCCTTTGAACGGTGCAACCACCATGTCTCGCCGAAAACCAAATCGGCCGAGCCTCGCCACCTCGGTACGTTGAGGAATGGGAACGCCTCGTCGATCCGAGGACAGGCGAGCGCGTGACCCGCTTCGGCGTCACGAATAAAATCGTCCTGAACCGATCCTACGATGGCATTCCAAATCGGAAGCATTTCCCGAGCAACCTGAGTGCTCGAATCTGAAGCGCTGGGGACTCGGGACGTTCCATGGCTTCCGGGAGAAGCACCTCGACGCGTATCTCCATGAATTCGAGTTTCGTTGGAACCGCCGACGCCGTTTCCGGTCGACGCTTGATACGCTGCTCGGCATCGGACAATCGCTGCCGCGGACGACCTATCGCGACATCGTAGACGACACCAGCGAGTGGCGGCAGGCCCACAAGAAGCGGATTCTGGCGATGGTCTTTCCGGAGCGGCGCGAAGCCGCCCAGCATCTCGCCAAGGCGAAGAAGATCGACATTCTCGATGCGCTCGATCTTGTCGGTCCCGCCCGGTCGGCGCGACCGTAAGTGAAGCGCCCGCCGGAACGCTCGGTGTTGGCCCCGCGCAGGACCGGCGAGGAACGGTTCACCGCACGCTACCGACATCCGCCGCGGCCGCCGATGATCGAGACGGTGCATTCTAACGAGCGCACGCCTGAGCCTCTCCCAAATTCCTCTATTGTATCCTGCCTGCGATTGTAATACGGTGTATTACAAAATGGAGAGCGTTGATGAGTAAGACCCCATTGTCCGAGCCTTTGACGCTTCGACTTCCCCTCGACGTCCAGGAGGACATCGAGAAAATTGCGGTCGCGTCTGATCGCAATAGGAGTTGGGTAATCGTGCGGGCGCTGAAAGCTTATCTCGCGGGCGAAGGTGCCGACATTCTCGCGATTATCAAAGGACGCGAACAGATCGCAACCGGCGATGTTCACGACATGGACGATGTGATCCGTGAAATCGAAGCTATCGTGAAATCGAAGGCAGCTTGATGAAGGTCAGGCTTTCTGGAGCGGCTCGCACGTACCTTCTGCACGAAGCCAACTATCTCACCGAAAGAAGCCCTGTAGCAGGTGCCGCCTTTCTGAGGGATATCCGTTCGGCTCAACAGCGCATTGGCAACTATCCTGAAATCGGCTTCAAGCCTTTCCTGGTAAGGGAGAGCCGACGTCTCGTCGTGGGTGACTATTTGATCGACTACGAACCTGGGCCAGAGGGTATCGAAATCACCTCGATCCGCCACAGTCGTCAGTCTGATGTCGCGCTCAATCTCGACGACGATTTTGACTACGAAGTCGATGACGACGAAACCAACGATCCCAAGCCATAATCGCCAGCAGTTTCCGTCACTGCCCTGAACGGCGGCCTATGTCCCAAAGCCGATCCGTTGCGGTCGCATTTCGTTGTGCATAAGCCAATCCATCCCTCGCCGCGGCAGGACGCGCCTTCACGAAGCTTACAAGCTACGCCCCCTTGGGGAGGGGATGGCATCGTCAAGCACTATGTGTGGTGTGCCCCTGAGTAAACGGTTCACCGCACGCTATCGACATCCGCCTCGGCCGCCGATCATCGAGATCGCGCACGCCTAGCGCACGCGCGCTTCGGCGCATTCCTCCGATCATTGTGCACAGGGGCGCGCGTTTCGCCGTCACCGACTACGTGATCGAATTCGTCGTCGGGCGCGCGCATGATATCCAACTGGCGGCTATGTAACGGGACGGGTGATATCGATCACCTCTCCTCCCGGGCCCCTAGTCAATTACGTAATCGACCATGAGCCAAAAAGGGGCTTCCCCAGATCGCAAGAATCGAAATTTAGAGAGCACTGATGCCCTTGCCGACCATGCCGACGAATTCAAAGCGGATACCTGCAGCCTCAAATGTTCGCTGAAGAGCGACAAGCGTGTCCGTATAAGGCACCGACTTGCCCAGTTCATAACGGGCGATCGAGCGCTTCGATATTCCTGCTCGTGCCGAGAGATCATCTTGGCTCCATCCGAGCCAAGCGCGGGCAGCCCTTATCTGAGCAGGCGTTACCATCGCGGCCGCATTAACCATAACGGAACCCTATCGATGACAACTTCATCGCCCCGTGGTATAGTTAAGACACGATTAACCAGCACTTGTGCGCGCAGCACGGGATCGCTCCGTTCAGCAACGCCGACAGATCGTACCGCTAAAACCTTGCCAAGGATTTAGTGGCGGACGAATCCTGTCCGCCGGGCTCAAAAAGCCGGATTCGCAAACGTGAATCCTAACCATCGTTTTCGCATCGCCTGAAATCCGTTCAATCCTACCGAACATCTCGTGAGGGACAACGCATGCTGTCGATCAAGCTGAAGACCGCCTCCATAGGAAGCATTCACTGGCAACCGGGCGGATCGGAGGGAAGACCACCGATTACTTCACTGCCGCACGCAGCCGCGAATTCGCCTGTCAGGTGGTGGCGCACACGCGAGCCGCTTTCATTCTCGCGCAAGGATCTTGCTCCGCTAAGAAGATGCCTGATCAGAACGACGATTATCGCCGAACCAGAATGGATCGAGGCAGCCACGGGCGACGCGGTCTCCGCAATCGCCGTTGGCATTAGGCTGCTCAATAGCCACGTCATCGGCGCCGCAGAAATCGATCTCGCGCTTTCTGCCGTACTTGCGTGCGCTATAGAGGGCGACGCCACCTCACCTGTAGTGATTTCGTCGGCCTTACGGCGGCGATCAAAAATCGATCCGGCATGTCGTTGCCTCAGCGAGCTTTGGCTGGATGCAAGGTTCTGACGACTACCGCGTCCGATAGTTGCGCTGCTGATACCGATTAAAGGCCGACTGAAAATCGGTTGGGCGGATTTCACAGCGCGTTTTCAAGTTTGACCTCCACTCATTTTAATCGTTCCCGGTGCAGCGGCATTTGTGCCCGCGGCTCGCTCTACCAAAATCCACAGATTGTCCCTGGTTCCGGAATGATGCGGGACCGCAAGTGGCGGAGCTATGTCATGGCTAGTCTCATTAAAGATCGTTCTCCTGGCCCCCAACTTGATCGCGAGATCAATCTCCTGCGCGAATTACTGCGCGATCTTGAGCGCGTTCGGGTTGGGCAACACCCAGGTCGGCGAATACTCGACGACGCACCCGTCCTGGAGAACTGGGAGGTGACGGTACGCACGGAACCATGTCTCAAGGGCATCGTCCACGGCCATCCGCGGATCCAGGACCGACGAATGACCATCACTTCACAGCTTTGGCTGCTGGCGCCAGCGCTTGGATATGCGCGAACGCTGTCCCGGGTTTATGCCTTGGGCGAGCCTGCCGTCGGGCCAGAGGACCGTCACTGACCGTCGCCCCATTTAATCGTTTGTCCGATGCTCCGGAGTTGTCCATGAACAGGCAGAAGTTCGCAGAACGGTCGCGGCGTCATGTCAGAATTCGCCCCCAGAACGCCGCCGCACTGATCGCACGCAACCTCATCGTTCGCGCGCTGCGTCAGCATGATCTTCATCATGTCTTGCGCGGAAGGCCAGCGTTCGTCGGTTTCGTCGTCCATCGCGCGGAAGATATCGAAGTATTCGCCAACGAAAGCCTATTACTTTTGCGCGAAACTACGGAGAAGAAAGCGATCTATGACGTAATGGCGTGGCTCAAGGAGAATGCACGAAAGGTCACGAATGCAACCGATACAATTCAAACGCTATCGGACAAGCGCATCGTGTTCGGATTTGCTTCGGACCGAATGGACATGCCAGACGCATTCAGGAGCCTCGCGGACGGGATCGTCATACTCGACCCGGTCGATGAACGCGCACTGGCCGCAACATTTCAAACGCTCTTCCATCGCACACCGTCCACCAGCATCCTCTCCGCGGCAGCCACCATCCCGATCGATGTACTGAACATCTGCTTGCAGCGAGGGCTTACTTTGCGGCAAGCCGCTGGTCGGATCCAGAGATACCTGTCTGCCTCCAGGGAGCCGCAGATCGCCGTCGCGTCCAACCACCCTCGCCTCGAGAATCTGGCCGGACTCGGAGAAGTGGCGGATTGGGGAAAGTCGCTGGCAAGAGACATTCTGGACTATCGCGAGCGTCGCATCCCGTGGACCGACGTCGATCGCGGAGTCCTGGTCAGCGGTGCTTCCGGAACCGGGAAAACGATGTTTGTAAGGTCTTTAGGCACCACTTGCGGCGTTCCCGTGCATGTCCATTCCCTTGCGAGGTGGCAAGCCCGAGGGCATCTCGGCGACCTGCTGAAAGCGATGCGCAGCGCCTTCGATGAAGCCATTAAATCAGCACCAAGCATCCTGTTCATCGATGAGATCGACGCCGTGGGCAATCGCCGAGATCTCCGCGGGCCAAATGAGAAATACTCTCGGGAAGTCGTGAACGCCCTATTGGAATGTCTTGACGGCGCGGAAGCGCGGCAAGGCGTCGTCGTGGTTGCGGCGACAAACTACCCTGAAAAGATTGATCCGGCGCTTCTCAGACCAGGACGCCTCGACAGGCACCTCCGGATTCCTCTACCGGATTGCCAGGCGCGTCTCACTATTCTGCGCTATCACCTAGGTCATGATCTGCCGGCTGTCGATCTAGCCGATATCGCAACCCACCTTGATGGCGCGACCGGCGCAATCATCGAACAGGTGGTCCGTGACGCACGCAGGCGCGCGCGACATGCACGCCGGCCGATGACGACCGCCGATCTCGAGCATGGCCTTCCTTCTCGCATCCGTCTGTCGGAGGCCGCCCTTCGACGCCTGTGTGTTCACGAAGCCGGGCATGCCTTTGTCGGCAGCCTGTTGAGCGCTGAATCCGGAAGCACCCTAATCGACGTTCGGGTGATGCAAGAGATCACGCAACAGAACACGGGAGGACAGACGACGTTTCGCCGAACACCTGGCTTTGATCGCTCGAGAACAAGCTATCTCGCCGAGATCACCACCCTGCTCGCCGGTCTCGCTGCGGAAGACGTCGTTCTGGGTGGCCACGCAGACGGTGGCGGAGGAGAGGAAAACTCAGACATTCACCTCGCCACAATCCTGGCGGCACGGATGGACGCATCGCTTGGACTGGGCGGAAGTCTTGTCTACCTGACTTCGGACGACCCCGCGGAAATCCTCGCACAAGTGCGTCGCGATAGTCACCTCCGTCGTCAGGTGCACGCTAGGCTGAAGGCGTGCGCGCATCGCGCCCGAACGATCATTAGTCAGAACACAGGGGCACTTGAACTGCTCGAGACCTCTCTTGCGCATCGGAGACACCTGACTGCTGCGGATATTTCCGCCCTGCTCCGCGAAATTAATCCGGATAAGTTTTCATCGAATTGCGATCTCCCAAATAGTGAGAAAGTAACCCAAACCCCAGTGGATTGAACATCGGCCTCCCGAGATCTTGTGCGGAATACCGTTGCCGTCGTATTGGAACGCCACCGACGAACTTGTTCTTGTGCAAACACTTACTCGCGCAAGCAAGAGAACCGCAGCCGATCACCAATTTCAGTGATCATGACCAGAGGAGGCACAATATGTTCAACGCATTCATTCGCGCCTCCATCTGTGGCTCGTTCCACGTCAAATCGGCGTTCCTCAACATATCGGCCTGACGGTCTGGCGGCTTGCCGCCAGCATTGTCGAATGAAGGCTATCCGGCGCTCCCTGCGGCCGGACGAGGAGATATCGCCGTGATCAACAGCATCCATCTTTTTGACGACCTCATAGCCCGCTGACGTCGCGGCCAAACTCCGCGACGTCACGGCGTCTTCGATCAACTCACCAAAATCGAAATCAGCACTCATGTCGGGCGGGAATGGATTCCCGGAACGCTTGAGGTCCGTCTGGAGGTCACTGTGAACTACGATAACCCGCCCGCCCGTTCCCTCGCATCTCGCTTCCCTGCACTGAAGTCGCGCGAGACCTGTCGCGGCTTCGCCATCTTCCAGAACCGCATCGTCCACTTCGAGAGCCATCTCGAACTGATCGTCCTGTTCATGCTGGCGCTGCGTCCGGAGACCGCAAAGATCATCGAGCAGCCCACGGCTATCACCTATCGTGATGGCGACGTCCTGCGCCGTCACACGTTCGACTTCCTCGTGATCACCCGCGACGGACGCCACGTCTATGTGGCGGTGAAGCCTGCCGCACGCGTCGAGCGTTCCCGGATCAAGCGCACGCTCGGCCTCATCGTCGCGCAGTTGCCGCCCAACTCGAACGTTTCGGTTCACTTGGTGACGGATGCCGATTTCACCTACGCGGATCGCTACAACGCAACCCAGGCTTTCGACTTCTGCCGCTTCCCGACCAAGGAACACGACGAAAAGATGGCGACGATCGTTGCAGAGATCGTAGGTTCTGCACGCATCGCGGATCTGGTGGCGTTCAGCGGCCTCGGCGCTATGGGCTTCCGTTCGATCGTTCGCCTCATCGTGAACGGTCAGTTGGCAGCAGTGCATCCCCGTGAGCGCATTACTTACGCTTCGCTCGTTCGTTCGGCGCCTGCAGTGGCGCCCTCCGAAAGCTAACTACCCTCAAGCTCGTCCGATCACCAACAACATGCGTCTGCCCATCGGCTGACGCATCGGCCCCCTGTGTCATTTTTTTTGGAGACGACCGTCATGAAGATCATCATCAACCCCCACGACCGCATCATCCTGAAGAACAGCGAGCGCCGCGTCGTTGAGCAGAACCCGCTCGGCTACATTCTTGTTCGTGCTCACGAGAAGGCAGAGCTGCGCGAGGAGCTCACGCACAAGCAGATCAAGGAGCTGATCGATGCCGGAGAGATGAGCATCGACAGGAACTGGTACGAGTCCGGCCGCGCGAACGCGCGTCTTCTCGCGGGCGTTAACACCCTGTCTGACCTTCCCGCCGCGGAAGTCTTCGAGATGCGCCGCCGCGAATACTTCGTCACGAACTTCCTCAAGCGCGAGGCCGCCGACAAGGCCGTCAAGCGCACGGACGAGTGCATCAAGGATGCGATCGCGAAGATCGAGGAAGCCCGACCCAAGCTGGAGGCCCATTGCAATCGTCCCAATCCGGATGAATGGCCGAAGCGGCCTTCCGCGCGCTCGCTCCGTCGCTGGCTGAAGCAGTACGAAAACCACGGTGCGAGTACCCTTGCGCTGCGCAACAAGTATCGCTTCTGCGGCAACCGAATCTCCAACATGGACCCGGAGATGCTCCGTGTGCTGATCAAGCACGCCGTCTCGTATTGCAGCCTGGAGCGGCCGGGCGTCAACCTTATCTACAAGACGATGCAGGCGGAGATCGCGGCACTCAATGTCGAGCGTGAGGCAAACGGCCTGCCCCGCTACGCGTGCCCCGGAAAGGAAACTCTTTCCCGGAAGATCAAGAGCCTCAACGCGTTCGAGGTTTACGCCAGCCGCAACGGGATTGCGGACGCCCGGACCAAGTTCGCCATGGTCAGCGGCGGCCTCGACGTCACCCGGCCCCTCCAGCACGTGCAGATCGACGAATGGACGATCCAACTGCACACGATCGCGAGCGCCCTTGGGCTCGATGAGCTCCTGACGGAAGAAGACCGCAAGTACCTGCAGACCCAGCGCCTGAAGGTGTGCCTCATTCTCGACGTCGCAACGCGCTGTGTTCTCGGCTTTCGCATTTCTTCCCGCTCGGACCACCAGACCGCCATCGCCACGTTGGCCATGGCCGTCACCGATAAAAATTCGATCGCAGCGGCGGCCGGTTGCAAGTCCGATTGGCCGATGCAGGGACCGCCGAGCCTTGCCTCGCCCGACGCCGGTTCGATGTTCTTGCATGAGGCATTCCACAACGTGCTCGCAACCTGCGGCATCGTCTATGAAAACGCGCCCGCCGGACTTTCCCACCTCCGCGGGCATGTGGAGCGGGTGTTCGGTACCATGCACACCAGCCTGATGCCGCACTTCACCGGACGCTCGTTCAGCAACGTCGTTGATAAGGGCGAGTACAAGGCCGAAGAACGGGCGTCCATCTTTTCCGCACAACTGCCCCAGATTTTCACCCGCTGGGTGGTCGATGTCTATCATCACACTCCCCACTCGGGACTGGAAGGCAAAACGCCTTACAACGCCTGGAAGGATCTCGTCGAAGAATTCGGTGTGAACGCCTGCCCGACCCCGCACCAGCGCCGCAACATCTTCGGCGTCGAACTGGACCGTGTCCTCGACCAGAGCGGCGTCGTCATGGCTGGCAACCAGTACCATTCCAAGGAGCTCCACGCTTGGTACGAGCAGGTCGGCTCCTGCGAACTTAAAGTCCGCTTCGACGCATCGGACATCGGCCATGTCTCGGTCTGGTTCGGAAACGGCTGGAATGCAGTTCCGTCCGTGCGCGAGGGGCTTCGTGGCATGGACCTGCACACGTGGACGGAGATCGTCACGGATCTCAAGCGTCGTCACCAGGCAGGTGCTCGCGTGAACGAACATATCGTCCACGCCGCAATCCGCGACATTGCCAAGATGGCCAAGCATGCCATGCACGTCACTGCAATCTCCGCGGATCGCCCGACCAAGGAAGAGCTGAACCACGTCGAGGCCACCCTGGCTCTCGGGTTCAAGATCGTCAGCGATCAGGCATCCTCCACGAAGCCCGCGGGCGACATTCTCGGATCCGCCTTCCCCGCGGCGCACGACGACGATCAGCCTAACACTTCCGCCGTTGTCACTGCCGACGCGACCGCTCCGACTCCGCTGCCTTCTATCACTCCCCCTGGCGCCGATGACCCGGCGGACGAGGCTTGGGGCGATCTCGAAGACTAACCAACCTTTTCTCGCCGACCCGCCGTGCAACCGCGCGGCGGGACCCAACCAAGGACTGGATGACCATGACCACCCACGTTTCGCCGCCCGCCCGCACCGATTCCGTCGCGCTTCTCTACGCCGATGCCGCAAGCACCCAGAACTTCACCGTCATGGAGACTATCCGTGCGAAGTTCCTGAAGACCGCCCGTGACGCCCATCTGGCAACTGCCATGGGGACGCTGATTGCCAACGCCGTGCAGCGGGAGAACACCAATCTCCCGCCCTCTTTCGAGAATCGCGGCCGCGGCAGCGGTCTCGTACTCGTCGGCCCGACCGGTGTCGGTAAGTCCAAGTCGCTCGAGCGCTATTTCAACACGCATCCGGTGCTGGCCGGTTACGCCGATCCCGCTTCCGCCTCGCCGCTGGTGAGTGTTTCCGTCCCCAGCCCGTGTACCTCGATGCAGCTCGCTCGCGCGCTCCTGAGGGCGACCGGATACGCGCTCGAGCGTGACATGGCTGCCCATCGCCTGTGGGAAAAGGCGTTTGATCGACTGCAGGCCATGCGCAAGTTCATCGTCCATTTCGACGAGATCCAGCACGTCGTCCACAACATGCCGGAGAAGGACCTCCAGCAGATGGCCGACACGCTCAAGAACGCGATGTACAATCGTCGGATCACTTTGATCCTGTCCGGCGTCGCTACTCTCGTGCCGTTCGTCCAGCACGATGCGCAGCTCTTTCGCCGCTTGGCGATCCTGCCTTTCGAGGGCATTACCCCCGAAAAACACGACGACATCCGCCGGATGGTCGGCACCTATGTGAACGCCGCCGGTCTCGCGGACTTCCGCAAATCCGAAATCGACAGCGCCGACTTCATCGCCCGCCTTTCCCACGCGGCGTTGAACGCCTACGGCTACTCGATCGTGCTGACCCAGTTGGCAATCGAGAATGCCCTCGAAAACGGCTCCAATCGTCTCACCAACGAGAACTTCGCAACCGTGTTGGCTAAGAAGACGTCGTTCAGCGCAGATCGCAACCCTTTCCTTGCGATGAACTGGCACACGATCGACTGCGCCAAGATGTTCGAGAAGGTCGTCGACGCTCCCCCGCCCGGCCCGGTCACCCGCAAGCGGAAGGCGAAGTCGCAATGACTCTCCCTCTCGCTTTGACGGTTCCTCTCATGGACGATGAGCCGACGATCTACTTTGCCTCGCGTCTGGCTGCGCGCAACTTCCAAGATGGCCGCAAGCTTGGCTCCGACATGGCTTTTCGGTTCATCGCCTTGGAGCGCGGGTGTCACAAGGCGATCGCCCAACTCGCCGAAGTCAGCGGAGCCGATTTCGATCGGCTCCTCCGGAATTCACCGAAACCGATGGGCGGGAATCTCGATCTCGGCGGACAGGAATTGGGCGTAAAGTCCCGGCATCTGTCTCGTCTCTTCATTTGTCCGGCATGTCTGCAGGCAGATGTTGATCGCGGAGACCTGGACCCCACGGTCGCCATCCGCAGTCGTATTCAATGGACGTTGCGAGCCATCGGGACCTGTATTGACCACGGAATCGCGCTGATCCCAGTGGCGGAAGAAAAGAACCAGCATATCCGCCACGATTGGACGAAGCTCGTTGCTCCGATCCTGAAGGATCTACCTGCGCTCACGGACCGCGCGATCCGTCGGCCTGCATCGAAGCTTGAGCTTTACCTTGTCGACCGTTTGAAAAACGGCACTGCTGGTTCTTGGCTCGACCGCCTTCCCTTCTTTGCCGCTGAACAGACCGCTCATTTGTTCGGATGCGCGGCGCTTTTTGGAAACGCCGCAGTTCGCGACCTCAACGATGAACAGAAGTACGCCGCCGGCGACGCCGGTTTCGAAATCGTCCGAAACGGCTCGGTCGGAATTGAAGATTTCCTTTCCAAGCTGCACGCCAAGTTTGTTCCGAATAACAAAAACTTCTCCCCTTATCGTGCGTATGGTCGTGTTTACACACGCTTGTCTCTTCTTGCGGACGATCCGGCCTTTCGAGAAGTCCGTGACATCGTCGTGGAACATGCGCCGTCCAAGTTTCCTCTCGGGCCGGGTGACGAGATTATGGGAGTGGGCATCAACGCACGACAATTTCATTCAGTGTGGTCGCTCGCCAAACAGTTCCGATGCTCGTTGAAGCGCATCGAGCACATCATGATTGCGGCTGGCTATTCCGTGAACCGGCAACCCAACGGCCAGGAAGCTATGTTTGAGGCGAGCCAAGCCGAAGGTACGGTCGAGCGCGCAATGCAATCCGTCTCGTTGCTGGAAGCGCAAGAGCGACTGGGCGCATCTGAAAGCATCATGAAGGTTGTCCTCGATAATGGCTTCCTGGAGCGTCATCGGGTCGACAAAGGATATCATGGACTGCGGTTTCAAAGTGATGATCTCGACAAATTTCTGAGAAGTGTAACGGAGCATGCAGAACCTGTGATTCATCCAACTCCAGAGATGATCAACCTCAGGTCCGCCACAGCTCGAACGCGCTGTAAGATCGCCAAGATCATCCAGATGATCATCGACAGAAAGCTCCCCTGGGTCGGCCGGAACGTAGGTCTCGCGGGATTGGCCTCTATCTTGGTCTATCCTGCGGATGTGATGTCGGCACTTCGACCGCAAAGGACGCCGCCAGAAGACTTGTCGGCATCCGATGCAAGTCGAAAATTGCAGATCCCTGTGAGCACATTCCGAGCGTTGGCTAGTCGCAAAATTGTCATCGGGCGGGAATTCCGCGAACCATTGAGCGGTCTCATCCGGCTACGATTTTCTATCGCCGAACTGGATCGCTTCGACTTCAACTTTGTGTCTCTTTACAATCTGAGCAAAGACCTTCGCCGAAAGACCACTCGAGTGCGGCGCGAGTTGGGATCTCATGGCATCTTGCCGATCCCGGGAATGGACGTTCGGCACACCGCTTTTTACCGTCGGGCTGACGTCGAATTCTATCGCTGACTTCCATCTTCTCCAATCCAAGCTCCCGTTCCGGGAGCCTTTTTTTTTGTGCCCTTCCCTTTGGATGGTCGCACTTGTCTAGGACTGGTGGACAAACTCCTGGGTCATCGAGAAATGCCGCTGTTGAGAAATCAATGACTTACGAGCGTTTTGATGGACACACTAGGCTGGCGCGCACAGCAACTAGCGCTGTTCGCGTGGACCCGCGTGAACCGATCTTGGATTGCTCCGCGATCCGAGGGAGACGCCGATTGTGATTATCACATTCTCCGTGCCTCTGCTTGCCCGCCGAGGGCTGCTTTCCACGCGGATGGCACAACCAAAACGCCTAGTAAGGCGAACGCTGCCAGCATCGCCCATGCGTCATTGACGCTCCAAACAAAAGCAACCGCTCGCGCCGAGGCTCAGCATATCGTCACGACCGGCGTCTACGTCGGCGCAGCATCGGCACGCGTCAAGGTCAGCGATCTGCGCAAACGATTTGCACCGTCACGCGTGTACCAGGTAATGACCACGCCGCAGTCACACCTTCGCCATTTCTGATGTTCCCAAGCCGTGCTAACCAGCTGTCGGGTCTACAGCGGAGAAGCCGTCTCTCGGGTCGAGGGGATACCCGCACTGGAGTCGGTCATGACCGGTCAAATTCCCTTCTTCGTGCCTAAGCGCACGATCACTGCAAGTGAGGTCGCGGGCATCGCGGGCTTACTTTTTGTTACAAAAGATTTCCTCATTTCGGCTGGTGCAGCGCTAGAGACAGCGCGGCGCGGCGAGCTGAGCTATATGGACAATCACAAGTATCTTGAGGCCTTGAGGCAGACGAATGCAGGCGCTTGTCTTGTCTCCCCGCGCTTCAGCGCGTCCGTTCCAAAGGAGACCTACTCTTTTGTGACACCTCAGCCGTATTTGATTTACTCAAGGATCCTCGCGTTGCTCTATCCAGGAGCGGCTATCCCGGGGTCACTTTTCGAGACCGACGGCATTTCTCCAAACGCCACGATTCATGCTTCGGCCATCATCGATTGCGGGGCTACCATCGATCCCGGCGCAGTAATCGGTCCCCGGGCCAGGATCGGTGAACACACTTATATCGGGTCAAACGTCGTGATCGGCCCGGACGTCACCATCGGGAGCCATAGCTCAGTCGGCGCCGGCGCTATCATTGCGCACGCAACTGTCGGCAATCACGTCATTGTCCATCCAGGCGTATCGATCGGTCAGGACGGCTTCGGATTCGTGCCCGACAAAGGCGGACATATAAAAATTCTCCAGGTCGGAGGCGTCATTATTGAGGACTGCGTCGAAATAGGCGCAAACACGACCATCGATCGCGGGTCGACCCGTAACACGTTTATCGGCGAAGGGACGAAGCTCGATAACCTCGTACAAGTCGCCCACAACGTGACGATTGGCAGGCACTGCCTCATCGCCGCGCAAGTGGGAATTGCCGGGTCCGCAACTCTCGGGAGTTTTGTTGCAATAGGCGGCCAGACTGGAATTGCTCCTCATCTGACGATCGGCGACGGCGCACAGATAGCCGGTGCAAGCGGCGTCACGCGCGACGTCCCCGCAGGAGAGCGATGGGCAGGATTCCCAGCTCGCCCGAGCCGCAGGTTTTTCCGGCAATACAAGGCCATGGAAATACTTGCGGCCGGTGACCGCGAGACAAACGATTGATGAACCTGCAAACCGCCGGATCTGGTTTTTAGCCGAACAGGTGATCAACCGCATCACGCGCAGTTACCGCGGCGGAATGTCGCCGCGCGCCCAGCCCTCGCGCGTATGCGCCCGAAACTCTTCAAACGTTCCAGCCTCGATGGCCGCGCGGATGCCCTGCATCAGGCTCTGGTAATAGGCGATGTTGATTTCAGACAGCAGCATCGCGCCGAGGGTTTCGCCGGAGCGCACGAGATGATGCAGATAGGCGCGCGAGTAATCGCGTGCGGCCGGCCAGGTGCTCTCTTCATCCAGCGGACGCGGATCGTCCTGATGCCGCGCATTGCGCATGTTGATCTGGCCGTGGCGCGTGAAGGCCATGCCGTGGCGGCCATTACGGGTCGGCATCACGCAGTCGAACATGTCGACGCCGCGCGCCACCGCTTCCAGCATATCATCCGGCGTGCCGACGCCCATCAGATAGCGCGGCCGCTCCGAGGGGAGGATCGGAACCACCTCCTCGATCATCGCCAGCATCACGGCCTGCGGCTCGCCGACAGCGAGGCCGCCGATCGCGTATCCATGAAAGCCGATATCGATCAGCCCCTGCGCACTGGCCCGGCGCAATTCCGGCACGTCGCCGCCCTGCGCGATGCCGAACAGCATGTAACCGTCAGGCGCCGTCTCGAAGGCGCGCTTGCAGCGTTCGGCCCAGCGCAACGACAGCTGCATCGCGCGGTCGATATCGGCATGTTCGGCAGGCAGCCGCACGCATTCGTCGAGCTGCATCGCGATGTCCGAATTCAGCAGCCGCTGGATCTCGATGGCGCGCTCCGGGGTCAGTTCGAACTTCGCACCGTCGATATGTGAGCGGAACGTGACGCCCTGCTCCGTCACCTTGCGCAGCTGCGCCAGCGACATCACCTGGAAGCCGCCGGAGTCGGTCAGCATCGGACCGTTCCAGGTGGTGAATTTCTGCAGGCCGCCGAACGAGGCGACGCGTTCTGCGCCGGGGCGCAGCATCAAATGGTAGGTATTGCCGAGCACGATATCCGCACCGGCATCGCGCACGTCGCGCCAGTGCAAGCTCTTCATCGCACCGAGGGTACCGACCGGCATGAAGGCCGGTGTGCGCACCACGCCATGCGGCGTTGTCAGCTGGCCCCTGCGTGCCGTGCCGTCAGTGCGCAGCAGTTCAAAATGATTGGCGACGGTCATTGATTGCGTGTGTCCCGAAACAGCAGACTGGCGTCGCCGTATGAATAGAAACGATAGCCGGTCGCGATGGCATGGGCATAGGCCTGCTTCATCGTATCCATGCCGGCGAAGGCTGAGACCAGCATGAACAGCGTCGAACGCGGCAGATGGAAATTCGTGAGCATGATATCGACGGCGCGGAAGCGATAGCCGGGCGTGATGAAGATCGCAGTCTCGTCGGCGAACGGATGAATAACGCCATCCTCAGACGTCGCGCTTTCCAGCAAACGCATCGAGGTCGTGCCGACGGCAACAACGCGTCCGCCGGCCGCATGCGCTGCGTTCAGCGCATCCGCCGTTGCGCGCGAGATCGTACCCCATTCGGAATGCATCTTGTGCTCGGCGGTGTCGTCGACCTTCACCGGCAGGAAGGTCCCGGCTCCGACATGCAGCGTGATGCGATGCAGGCCGACGCCGCGCGCTTTCAGAGCGGCTTCCAGTGCCGGCGTGAAATGCAGTCCCGCCGTCGGTGCGGCGACGGCGCCGTCATTGGCGGCGAACATGGTTTGATAATCGGCCGTGTCACGCTCGTCCGGAGCGCGTTTTCCGGCGATGTAAGGCGGCAGCGGCGGCGCGCCGAGTTCAGCGATCGCCTGATCCAGCGCCGGGCCGTGAAACGAGAAAGAGAAGATGATTTCGCCGGCATCACCCTTGTGCTCGACTTGAGCGTCGAGATGTCCGAGCAGGCAGACGCGGCCTTCATTGCCGAAGCGCACCGTATCGCCTTCGACGAGCTTCTTTGCAGGCCGTACCAGCGCCTGCCAGCGCGAATTGTCGAGGCGCTTGATCAGCGTCGCATCGATCTTCGGTTCGGTCTCGCGGCCAATACGACGGCCGGTGAGTTGCGCCGAGATAACCCTGGTGTCGTTGACGACCAGCTGATCGCCGGGCTTCAGCCAGGTCGGCAGATCCGATACGACATGATCCTGCACGCCGATACCCGGCTGAACGACAAGTAGCCGCGCGGCGTCGCGCGGGCTGGCAGGCCGCAGCGCGATGTTCTCGGCGGGAAGTTCGAAATCGAAGATATCGGTACGCATGGGTTTGTAGTTATTCCCACTCCGTCATGGCCGGGCTTGTCCCGGCCATCCACGTCTTGGTGTTGATGCCTATAAAACGTGGATGCCCGGGACAACTAGCGAAGTTCGCTTCGCGCTGCCCGGGCATGACGAACGTGAGGGAGGAGCTTAACTTAGGCAGCCGCGTCGGCGGCCATATGTGCCTTGACGATCTTGTCCGGGTTCTGCACCGGCTCGCCGCGCTTGATCTTGTCGACGTTCTCCATGCCTTCGGTGACCTTGCCCCAGACAGTGTACTGCTTGTTGAGGAACGACGCGTCGTCGAAGCAGATGAAGAACTGGCTGTCGCCGGAATCCGGGCTGGCCGCGCGGGCCATCGACAGCGTGCCACGCACATGCGGCTCGTTATTGAATTCGGCCTTCAGCTTCTTGCCCGAACCGCCGGTGCCGGTGCCCTGCGGACAGCCGGTCTGCGCCATGAAGCCGTCAATGACACGGTGGAAGACGATACCGTCGTAGAAGCCTTCGCGCACGAGCTCCTTGATACGGGCGACATGGCCCGGTGCCAGATCCGGGCGCATCTCGATGGTGACGGGACCCTGGGTGGTTTCAAGGATCAAAGTATTCTCGGTAACAGCCATGCTCGTCTCTCTACTGGTTTGGGTTGGTTTCGGCGGTCGTCAAACCGCACTCGGAAGGGGCGTCCAGCGACCGCGTCGCCCAGGCCCCCGGTAAATGGCATCGGCGTGCAATGTTGCAATGTCTCCATCACAGCCGTTCGGTAAGCGACGCTGTCGGCCTCGGAGGCATCCGGCGTCTCGAAGGTAATTCGCGGCCTTCCGAGAAGTTCACCGGATCGTTTGAAGCTGAACAGCACCGTGATCTCCATGCCCGGATGGCCGCGCGGCAAGGCAGGCGGATGCCAGCACGCTTTCAGCCTTCCGAACATGCCCTCCAGCGTGCTCACGGCTTCAGACTGAGCCAATGCCGGATGCGCCTGAAGGACGCCAGACAGTAATAATGCCGCGAGCAGAGCAATCACCCTGCATCGCGGCATTATGATGCTCACTTGATGTCGGCAGCGACCTGCACCTTGACCATCTTGTCAGGGTCGGTCACGGCACCACTGGCCGAGCCGGGAGGCGCCTTCTTGAGCTTGTCCACCACGTCCATGCCGGCGACGACATCACCAACCACGGTGTACTTGCCGTTCAGCGACGAGCCCTCGGCGAACATGATGAAGAACTGCGAATTGGCCGAATCCGGATCGCCGGCACGTGCCATGCCAACAACGCCGCGCTTGTACGGCACCTGCGAGAATTCGGCCTTCAGGTTCGGATACTTCGATCCGCCGGTGCCGTTGAAGTTCTTGCCGTCGCCGGTCTGCGCCATGAAGCCGTCCATCACGCGGTGGAACGGTACGTTGTTGTAGTAGCCTTCGCGGGCGAGCAGCTTGATGCGCTCGGCGTGCTGTGGGGCGATATCGGTGCGCAGCTTGATGATGATCCGGCCCTTGGTTGTATCGATCACGACCGAATTGGCCTTGTCGAGGCCAGCCGGAAGGGCTGCCGGAGCCTGCGCGAAAGCGGGAGCCGCGAACATCAACGCGGCAGCAAGTGCGACTATACGGATCATGGAAACTCCGGATCAGAGAAAGCCGGTCAGCCGGCGTTTGATTAAGCGGCGAATTTGGACTTGAGGCTCTTGGCGACCGCGTCCGGGACGAAAGCCGAAACGTCGCCGCCCATGGCGGCGATTTGCCGGACCAGTGTGGCGGTGATCGGGCGGACGCTCACCGAGGCCGGAAGAAATACCGTCTGCACATCCGGCGCCATGGTCTCGTTCATGCCGACGATCTGCATCTCGTAATCGAGATCGGTGCCGTCGCGCAGCCCGCGGATCATGATGGTCGCACCGATCTGCTGCGCCAGTGTGGTCGTGAGATTGTCATAGGTCGTGCAGTCGAATTCGCAGCCGGCGGCCGAGGCCAGCGGTCCGAACACCTGCTTCACCATCTCCAGCCGCTCGTCCGTCGAGAACAACGGCTTCTTGCCGGGATGCACGCCGATCGCGACCACGAGCTTGTCGCACAGGCCAACGGCATGGCGGACCACATCGAGATGGCCATTGGTGACGGGATCGAATGAACCGGGATAAAGCGCGATACGGGGCATTCCCCCTCCTACCCCGCCCCCGTTCGAGCCGCAAGCCGACTTGGTTCCGCCCGCTGGGGCCGAATGGCCGATGTTTATTTTCGGACAGGGCTCGAACCGGATGCCGGGTCAGCGCGTCTACTGGGTACGCAGCAACGATATTGAAAACATTGGGCTTTCGAGCCTTATGTGTCGTCATGCGCGTACGCACGAAACACAAACCGGGCCGGATGAAACCACTTTGCCCGGACACGACAACTTCCTGAAACCGGGCCTGATTAATCAGGCAAGCACAGGAAGCGACAAACAAACCGGGCCAAAACGGCCCGAATGACAGGGGACCGTCATGATCAAGACTCTCTCAGCAGTTGCCGTCGCAGCTTTCATCGCAGCCGCCCTCACCGTTCTGCCGGGCTTTGCCCCGAAGGTCGAGGCGTCGGTGCCGGTAGCCCTCGCCAAGGCCGACCGTCTGGACATCCACACGGTAGGTCGCAACTGCTCCGAGCAGGCCTGGCCGAACTTCGAGGCCTCCTGCCTGCGTAACGCAGCCAGCAAGACGATCACTGTCCGCGAAGTCCGCCTCGTGACCACCGAGCGTCGCTAGGCGGCAAAGGATACCGCACCCCGGTCAGAGCCGGGGTGTACTGATACTTAATCCGGGCAATCGAACTACACTCCCCCAACGCGCGCGATGCATAGTTCAGTGAAATTCTCGCGACACCTGCTTCAACTAATTTCATAGCAATTCGCGACGCAACGTCGCAGACTGCTGGTTAAGCGCGATCGTGAAAGCGCGAGTCCCGTGAGGGCTGCCAGTGACCGCCATCCCAGCCGCATCGCCAGGCCACTCTGGCGGACTTCCTCTCACGGCAACGATCGGCGCGCTCGGCGTCGTCTATGGCGATATCGGCACCAGCCCCCTTTACGCATTGAAGGAAGCCGTGAAGGCAGCGGCCCATGGCGGGCCCCTCACGTCCGAAGCAACGCTCGGCGTAGTGTCGCTGATCCTCTGGGCGTTGATCCTCATTATCTCCCTGAAATACGCACTTCTAATTCTGCGCGCCGACAATCGCGGCGAAGGCGGTATCGTCGCCCTGCTGGCACTGCTCCACGCGCGTAACGCAGAACCGGGTACATGGCGCATACATCTGCTGGTCGTCGGCCTCGTTGGTGCCGCCCTGCTCTATGGCGATGGCGCCATCACGCCGGCGATCTCGGTACTATCAGCCATTGAAGGCCTCAAGGTCGATGCACCGTCGCTGGCGCCAGCCGTGGTGCCGCTCACCGTCATCATTCTGATCGGGCTGTTTCTGATGCAGAGCAAGGGCACCGGTTTCATCGGCGGCATCTTCGGGCCAGTGATGCTGGGCTGGTTTGCCGTGCTCGCGCTGCTCGGCATCCATGGCATCGTGCAATCGCCCGGCGTGCTCGCTGCCGTCAGTCCGCTCTATGCCTTCGAATTCCTGATCCATCAGGACTTCCACATCAGCTTTGCCATTCTCGGCGCTGCCTTCCTTGCGGTGACCGGCGGCGAAGCGATGTATGCCGATATGGGCCATTTCGGACGGATGCCGATCCGGCTCGCCTGGTTTGCCATCGCCCTGCCGGCGCTGGTGCTGAACTATTTCGGCCAGGCGGGACTGCTGATCGCCGACCCCACCGCCGTCAACAACCCGTTCTATCAACTGGCGCCGGACTGGCTGCACTACCCGCTGGTGGCCTTTGCCACTGTCGCGACGGTGATCGCCTCGCAGGCCATCATCTCCGGTGTGTTCTCGCTGACGCAGCAATCGATCCAGCTCGGCTTCCTGCCGCGGATGCAGATCCGGCACACCACCAGCCACGCCATGGGCCAGATCTATGTGCCGCTGGTGAACTGGCTGCTGGCGGCGGCGACGTTGGCCGCCGTGCTCAGCTTCGGCACATCGGACGCGCTGGCAGGCGCCTATGGCATCGCCGTATCGCTGTTGATGGCGATCACCACGCTGCTCGCGGCATTGGTCGCGCTGCAATGGGGCTATCCGCCGCTTCTCGTCGTGTCGGTGAATGGCTTCTTCTTCATCATCGATTGCATCTTCTTCGCCGCCAATTCCACGAAGCTGTTCGAAGGCGGCTGGTTTCCGCTGTTCTTGGCGGCTGCTGTGGCGTTCCTGATGCTGACATGGCGCAGCGGCGTCAAACTCGTCGAAAGCGCCCGCGCCAAACTGCGTCAACCCGAAGAGGACCTGATCGAGACGGCCGTCAGTCGCTGCCATGCGCGCCTCAATGGCACCGCGGTGTTCCTGGCATCCATGCCGAATGGCGTGCCGCTGGCACTGACGCAATTCGTCAAGCACAACCACGTCCTACATGAGCGCGTCATTCTGGTGACTGTGCTGATCTCCGAAGTGCCGCGCGTCCCGGATGCCGATCGCGCCGAGATTATCGAAGTCATTGAAGGGATCACGCGCGTCATCCTGCATTACGGCTTTATGCAGTATCCAACGATTTCGGACGGGCTCGGCCTGGCTTCCGAACAGGGCAAGCTGCCCGGCATCGACCTTGCCGAGATCACCTATTACATCGGCCGGGAGACCATCATTCCCAGCGACAAGGTCGCGGGCATGGCGGTGTGGCGCGAAACCGTATTCGCGTTCCTGCAACGTAACGCCGAACGCTCCGCAGCGTTCTTCGGCGTGCCGACCAAGCAGGTCGTCGAGTTCGGCACCGAAATCGAGATTTAAGCCTCGCGCGACTTAAGCCTCGCCCGGTCCCTGCGCACCATCCGTTTGGTTCGTGCGTTAGTGACCGACACCCGCAGGGCGCGGGGCCTTTTCAAAACACGCGATCAGCATTTCGGTAAGAACCCGCACTTTCCGTGCAGGATGCTGACTTGGCGGGCGGACCACATAAACGCCTGCCTGTGGCGGCGGATAACGTGTCATGACCGGAACTAGCGCGCCAGAGGCGACATCGTCATGGGTGATGCCATCGGGGAGCCAGGCGATGCCGAGTCCTGCCAATGCGGCGGCGCGGAGCGCCGTGCCGTTGTCAGCTTTAAAGCGCCCTTGCGGATGCACCCTGATCGTCTTGTCGCCATCCATGAATTGCCAGGCTTCGGTGCCCTGCATGAGAGCCTGATGCGCTACGAGTTCGTCCGGCGTCTCGGGGGAACCATGCGCTTCGATGTAGTCCGGGCTCGCGACCAATTTTGCATAAATAGGCCCGACGTGTCGCGCGATCAGGTTGGAGTCCGGAAGATAGCCAACCCGGATCGCGCAATCGAAACCTTCGGCGATGAGATCGACGAAGCGATCACTGTAGACGGTATGGACGTGGAGCTGCGGGTGCCGTCGCGCCATGTCCGCAAGCACGGGAGCCAAGTGCGTTGGGCCGAAAGTAAGCGGCACGGCAATACGCAGTCGCCCGCAAAGCTCACCGTCAGGCTGGATCAATTCCCGGGCTGCGTCGATCTCGCCGCAGGCGCGCGCCGCATGATCGCGAAACGTGATGCCGGCTTCCGTGAGCGCGGCGCCGCGCGTGGTGCGCGCCAGAAGCTGAACGCCGAGTTCCGCTTCGAGGCGGGCGAGCTGCCGACTGACAATGGACTTGGAGACGCCGAGCCGGCGCGCGGCGGATGACACGCCCCCGGCGTCGGCGACTTCCACGAACGTCCTGAGATCTTCGATATCCAATTCGGCGTTCCCCGTTCTGCGACACAGCTTGGCACGAGCGGTCACTATCGCATTACCGACAAGAACGGCAATACGCCCTCAGACAACGTCGCCGTTGGCGCATGTCTCCCGATCCGTCTCACTTAACAACGGCAGCAGAGGATATATTCATGACCTTTCGTAATGGCCTTGCGTCGCTTCTTCGTCCCGAAGACTCGGTTCTCGTTCTGATCGACCACCAGCCGTTCCAGATGGCCAACCTGAACAGCCACGAAACGCAGATGGTGATCAACAACACGGTGGGTCTGGCCAAGGCCGCCAAGGTGTTCGGCGTCCCCACGATTCTGACGAGCGTGCTCGTTGACCGTGGCGGTATCCTGTTTCCGCAGATCACCGATGTCTTCCCCGGACAGGAGGTGATCGACCGGACCTGGGTCAACACCTGGCAAGATCCAAAGGTGGTGGACGCGGTGAAGGCGACGGGCCGCAAGCAACTGATCATCGCTGGCCTGTGGACCGAAGTCTGCGTCGCGATGCCCACGATCCAGGCGCTCGGCGAAGGCTGGGACGTCACGGTCGTCACCGACGCATCCGGCGGCATATCGGTCGAGGCCCACGAGGTCGCGATCCAGCGCATGATCCGGGCCGGCGCCAACATGATGACCTGGTTCGCGGTGGCCGCTGAATGGCAGCGCGACTGGGCCCGGCTGGACACGGTGCCCGGATTGACGGAGCTCATGATACAGCACGCCGGCGGCACCGGCATCGCCTATGTGTGGGAGCAGCAGCTGCTCAATACGCCGGTGCCGAAGAGCTAACTGAGACAAGGGACGGCGCAACCGTGCCAGCATCGATCGCTCGTCGCGGTCTCGCCGTCCCCCCTCAGCGCAAAGCAACGGCGCACGCTTGGCGCGGAACGAGCTGTCCTGCCCACAGATCCGACTGCTCTGGTCGATGAAAACGCCTGATGATCAAATTGAGCTTCGTTCTTGCGGCGACGGTCGCCATGACGACAGTCGTGCAGGCACAAGTCGGCACCGACGTCGAGCGCGCGCCGACGCTGACGAACGAGCGATATCGCGAAGACTGGTCCTATCTCGCCAATCCATCGAAGCGGACCGGGCACTGGACTGAGCCGTTCAAATACATCCCATTGCGCGAGGATGGATCGGTTTACCTCACAACAGGCATGGAGGCCCGCTCGCGCTATGAGGGCTACACTAACGTCAATTGGGGAGCAGCGCCAAATGACAGTTACATCTGGCACCGGTTCATGCCCTATGCCGACCTTCACGCAGGCAAGGTGCGGTTTTTCACCCAACCCATCTTTTCGGCGATCACCGGCACCAGCCGTCCCGAGCGTCCGGTCGATACGACCGGCGCCGATATGCTTCAGGCATTCGGCGAGACCGAAATGGATGTCGGAGACCGCAGCACGCTGCGCACGTCTGCCGGGCGCAAGCTGATGTCATTGGGCGCGGGCCGTTTCATCGACACACGCTACGGTCCTAATATCCCGCAGGCCTTTGACGGTCTCGATGCAGTCGTGACGAGTGCTGATCGGCAAGTGACGCTGCTATACGCGCGTCCCGTCGACAACCTTCCCGGCGATTTCGATGATCGCACATCCCGCCAAAAGTCCGTCTGGGGCGCCTATGCAACACAGTGGCTGCGAGAAAACCGGTCGATCGGTGTCGATGTCTACTATCTCGGTCTCTTGGACCGCGATGCGGTTTTCGACCAGGGCCGCGGCAGGGAACTCGCGCATACGTTCGGCACGAGACTCTTCGGCGACACGGGCGCGTGGTTCTGGAATTTCGAAGGTGCCCTGCAGCGCGGGACTTTCGGAACGCAACGCGTGGAAGCATGGGGTATTGGTGGTGAATTCGGCTATCGCTTCCTCCAGACGCCACTTCAACCCGAACTCCGGTTCATGTCCGATGTCATTTCGGGAGACGGCAACCCGGACGATTCAAAGCTCGGGACGTTCAATCCTCTATTTCCGAGGGGCAAATATTTCGGTGCTCTGTCTCCGGTCGGCCCGCGCAACCTCATTCAGGTCCGGCCGTCGATCACCGTCTATCCGCGCAAAGATGTCGCAGTCTCGCTCACCGGAGCGACCTATTGGCGACAGAGCACGGCCGACGGGATCTACGGGGTCCCCGGAAATCTCGTGAGAAGCGGCAAAGGCAGCGATGCGCGCTACATCGGGCATCAGGTCGAGCTGTCCGTAGCATGGCAGGCTACGGCCGAGCTCAATCTGTCTGCATCGTTGAGTGCCTTCGAAGCCGGGCGTTTCATATCGGACACCGGACCCGCACAGACCATCACCCTGATCAGCGTGATGGCGAACTTCCGGTTCTAGCTGTGACACGACCTGATCGACGAATTGAACAAGGAGTTCTCATGGAAATCGGCATCGACAGTTTTGCAGCCATCCTTCCCGATCCAGCGACGGGCAAGCTGCCTTCAGCGACCGATCGCATGGCGGACCTCCTTGATGAGGTCGAGGTCGCCGACCGGGTTGGGCTCGATGTCTTCGGCATCGGTGAGCATCACCGCGCCGAATTCCTCGATTCCGCGCCCGCGATCATCCTGGCCGCGGCAGCAGCGCGCACCGGCCAGATTCGTTTGACCAGCGCCGTAACAGTGCTGAGCGCCGCTGATCCCGTGCGCGTGTTTCAGGAATTCGCGACTCTCGATCTCATCTCGAAAGGCCGTGCGGAACTCGTCGTTGGTCGAGGCTCGTTTGGCGAAGCCTATCCGCTGTTTGGCATGGACCCGCAGGACTATGACGAACTCTTTGCCGAGAAGCTCGCGCTGTTCTTGAAGCTTGGCGAGACCAAACATCCGATCTGGAAAGGTCGCTTTCGTTCGGCGCTCGAGGGCCAGGGTGTCTATCCGCGTCCGCATCAAGCCCGGCTGCCGGTCTGGATCGGCGTCGGCGGCACGCCGGAATCCTTCGCGCGCGCCGGCACGCTGGGCCTGCCCCTGATGGTCGCGATCATCGGCGGCACATTCGAACGTTTTCGTCCGCTCGTCGATCTCTATCGCGACGCCGGCAGCCGCGCCGGGCACAGTCCCGACAAACTCAAAGTGGGTGTGCACGCGATGGGTTTTGTCGGCGAGACCACCGCAGCCGCCAAAGACGCCTTCTTCCCCGGCTGGGCGCATCTGACGGCTAGAATCGGCCGCGAACGTGGCTGGTCACCACCGTCGCGCCAGCAATTTGACGCCATGGCCGGCCCGGAAGGCGCGTTCCTTGTCGGCGATCCCGCAACGGTCGCAGCGAAGATGCGCCATGCCGATGAGGCTCTCGGCGGCGTCTCGCGCATCACCTTCCAGATGAGCACGGCTTCCCTCGAAACCGCCGCGATGAAGCGTTCGATCGAGCTTCTCGGCACTGACGTCGCGCCGATCATCCGGGCGGCGCAAGCACGGACATGAGAAGCACTGCATGTCTCTCATGCAGCGTATGACGGTTCTCTTCACGACGTGAACCTGACGCGCTGAATTGCCGCACGCGTGGCGGCATCGGACAAAGCCGCCAAAGTCATCTACTCTGCTCGCGACGCACTGTGCGAACATATAAGGCACGCCGGATTGAGACATCCGGCAGATCAACGAAAGAGGTGAAATGGCGGACGCTTCCGGTTTTAGTTTGGGACACGCAATTGTCCTGCTGGGTGCGGCCACCGTTGCAGTGCCACTGTTCAAGCGATTGGGCCTCGGCTCCGTCCTCGGTTATCTCATCGCCGGCTTGGCCGTCGGGCCGTTCGGCCTTGGCCTGTTCAACGATCCCGAGACGCTGCTGCATACGGCCGAGCTCGGCGTCGTCATGTTTCTGTTCATCATCGGGCTGGAAATGCGCCCGTCAAAGCTGTGGAAGCTGCGCCGGCAGATCTTTGGCCTTGGCGCAGCGCAGGTCATCACCTGCGGCTTCCTGCTCACGCTGGTCGGGATGGCCGCGGGCCTCAGCTTTCCCGTCGCCATGATCGGCGCCATGGGCTTTGTGCTGTCCTCCACCGCCGTCATCATGCAGCTGCTGGAGGAACAGGACGAGACCACATCGCCAGAAGGCCAGCGCGCCATCGCGATCCTGTTGCTGGAGGATCTTGCCATCGTTCCGCTGCTGGCGCTGGTCGCTATCTGGGGCGCCGCCGATGCGCCGGCCGCCGCGAACGCAAAACCGATGTGGCAGAGCGCCGCCATCGCCCTCGCCGGCCTCGCCGCGCTGCTAGCGGCGGGCCGCTGGCTGCTCGACCCGTTCTTCCGCATCATTGCTCGGGCCGGCGCGCGCGAAGTGTTGACCGCCGCAGCGCTGCTCGTCGTGCTCGGCTCCGCCGTGTTCATGCAGAGCGTCGGCCTGTCGATGGCGATGGGCGCCTTCCTCGCCGGCGTGCTGCTCTCGGAATCGAACTTCCGGCATCAGCTCGAGGCCGACATCGAACCGTTCCGCGGCATCCTGCTCGGCCTGTTCTTCCTCAGCGTCGGCATGTCGCTGAATCTGCGCATCGTCGCCAGTGAATGGATCATGGTGCTGGGCGGCGTCGTGGCCTTCATGATCGTCAAGGCGATCGGCATCTATGTGATCGCGCGCCTCGCAAAGTCTGATCACGCCGCCGCCACCCACCGCGCCGCGCTGTTCGCGCAAGGCGGCGAATTCGCCTTCGTCCTCTATGCGGCTGCCGGCACCGCTGGCATCTTCGACACCCGCGTCTCCGCGGTCATGAGCGCGATCGTCATCCTGTCGATGGCACTGACGCCCATCGTGCTGCTGATCCACGCGCAGATGCGGCAGAGCACGCCGGTCTCCATGGACGGCATCGACAAAGCCGACGGCCTGCGCGGGAAAGTGCTGTTCATCGGCTTCGGCCGCTTCGCGCAGGTGGCGAGCCAGGCCCTGCTGGCGCGCAACATCGAACTTTCGCTGATCGAAACCGATGTGGACATGATCCGCGCCGCCGGCAATTTCGGCTTCAAGATCCACTATGGCGACGGCACCCGCCTTGACGTGCTGCACGCTTCCGGCGCTGGCACCGCTGAAGCGATCCTGATCTGTGTCGACAAACCGGAGGCAGCAGATCACATCGTCGAACTGTGCCGCTCGGAATTCCCGCTGGCCAAACTCTATGTCCGCTCCTACGACCGCGGCCATTCGCTGCGCCTCATTCATGCCGGCGTCGATTTCCAGATCCGCGAAACCTTCGAATCCGCACTGCTGTTCAGCGAAGCCGTCCTGACCGGCCTCGGCCTCGACGAAGACGAGGCCCGCGAAGCCATCGCCGATGTCCGCGACCGCGACGCGCAACGCGTCGAGCTGGAAGTCATCGGCGGCCTGGAAGCCGGCCGCAAGCTGCTCCGCGGCAATGCCGAAACGCCGGAGCCGAGCCCGTTCTTCAAGACACGGCCAGCGAGTGCGGAGTAGGGGTTCCACGAACGATGTCGAAAATTGGGATGTGAGGTCCGAGACCCGCCGACGACGCCGACGATTGTCTCTGCAAGCAAAAAGCCCGCGGCATAACCGCGGGCTTTTTTGATCGACTTGTCGAAGGCGGATGCGGAGAGCCTCAGCCCTCCGCCACCGGCGCACCGTTGCCATTCTCGCCCTCTTCGCCCTCGCCCGCCTCGCCGATATGCTCGACCGACACGACGTGCTCGTCGTCAGCCGTGTTGAACACGATGACGCCCTGGGTCGAACGGCCGGCAATGCGGATACCTTCCACCGGGCAGCGGATGAGCTGGCCCTTGTCGGTGACAAGCATGATCTGGTCGCTGTCCTCGACCGGGAACGAAGCGATCAGCTTGCCATTACGGTTGTTGACCGACATGGCGACGATGCCCTTACCGCCGCGGCCGGTGGTGCGGTACTCGAACGACGAGGTCCGCTTGCCGTAGCCGTTCTCGCTGATGGTCAGCACGAACTGCTCGGATGCCGACATCTCGACATAGCGCTGCTCGCCGAGTTCGATGGCTCCCGTCGCCTCTTCGGTCTCCACGGCAGCCGCCGCTTCGTCCGCAACATCGGCACGCTCCTCGGCGCCGCCGCGACGTACCGCATTGGCACGACGCAGATAGGCCGCACGTTCGTCGGAATTGGCCTCGAGGTGGCGCAGGATGGTGAGCGAGATGAGCTTGTCGCCGTCCGCCAGAGAGATACCGCGAACGCCCATGGAGCTGCGGCCCTGGAACACACGGACGTCAGTCACCGGGAAACGGATGCACTGGCCGCCGGCAGCGGTCAGCAGCACGTCGTCATGTTCGGTGGCGATCTGCACATCGACGATCGCTTCGCCCTCATCGAGCTTCATGGCGATGATGCCCGAACGCCTGACATCGACGAAGTCCGACAACTTGTTGCGGCGAACATTGCCGCCGGTGGTCGCGAACATCACGTCGAGGGTTTCCCACGTCGCCTCGTCCTCGGGCAGCGGCATGATCGTGGTGATGCGCTCACCCTGCTCAAGCGGCAGGATGTTGATCATCGCCTTGCCGCGGCCATTTGGCGGCGCGATCGGCAGACGCCAGACCTTTTCCTTATAGACCTGGCCACGCGACGAGAAGAACAGCACCGGCGTATGGGTTGAGGCCACGAACAGACGCGAGACGAAATCCTCGTCGCGCGTCGCCATGCCGGAGCGGCCCTTGCCGCCGCGGCGCTGCGCCCGATAGGTCGAGAGCGGCACGCGCTTGACGTAGCCATGATGCGACACCGTCACCACCATGTCTTCGCGCTGGATGAGGTCTTCGTCTTCGACCTCACCCTCTTGCTCCATGATGACGGTCTTGCGCGGCGTCGCGAATTCCAACTTCACCGCGCCGAGCTCGTCCTTGATGATGCCCTGGACGCGCGCGCGCGAACGCAGGATCTCCAGATAGTCGGCGATTTCGACGGCGAGCTTGTCCAGCTCGTCGGAAATTTCCTCGCGGCCCAGAGCTGTTAAACGTGCGAGGCGCAGATCGAGAATGGCCTTGGCCTGTTCGAAGGACAGCCGCGCGGTGCCATCTTCCTCGAGGCGATGACGCGGATCGTCGATCAGCATCATCATCGTCGCCACGTCCTGCGCGGGCCAATGACGCTCCATCAGGATGTCACGTGCGGTGGCCGGATCCGGCGAGGTACGAATGACACGAATGACCTCGTCGATATTCGCCACTGCAATCGCGAGGCCGACGAGGATATGCGCGCGATCGCGCGCCTTGTTGAGCAGGAACTTGGTACGGCGCGTGACGACCTGTTCGCGGAACGCGACGAAGATCGTCAGCAGATCCTTCAGGTTCATCAGCAACGGACGGCCGGTGTCGAGCGCCACCATGTTGGCGCCGAAATTGGTCTGCAGCGGCGTGAACTTGTAAAGCTGGTTGAGCACCACCTCCGGCACCGCGTCTCGCTTCAACTCGACGACGACGCGAAAACCGTCGCGGTCGGATTCGTCGCGCAGATCGGAGATGCCTTCGATCTTCTTGTCGCGCACCAGTTCGGCGATGCGCTCCACCATGGTGGCCTTGTTCACCTGGTAGGGAATTTCCGAGACGATGATCGCTTCGCGGTCCTTGCGCGTCGGCTCGATCGAGACTTTGCCGCGCATCACGATGGAGCCGCGGCCGGTGTGATAGGCCGTACGAATCCCCGCGCGGCCGAGGATGATGCCACCCGTCGGGAAATCCGGACCGGGGATGATCTTGTTCAGATCGTCAATGGTGAGTGACGGATCATCGATCAGCGCGACGCAGGCGTCGATGACTTCGCCCAGATTGTGCGGCGGGATGTTGGTGGCCATGCCCACGGCGATACCGCCGCCGCCATTGACCAGCAGATTGGGAAACTTGGCCGGCAGCACGCGTGGCTCACGGAAAGAGCCATCATAGTTGTCCTGATAGTCGACCGTGTCCTTGTCGAGATCGTCGAGCAGCGACTGCGCGATCTTGGTCAGGCGCGATTCAGTGTATCGCATCGCGGCGGCCTGATCGCCATCCACCGACCCGAAATTGCCCTGACCGTCGATCAACGGCACGCGCATCGAGAAGTCCTGCGCCATGCGGACCATGGCGTCATAGACCGACTGATCGCCATGCGGATGATATTTACCGATGACGTCGCCGACGGTTCGCGCCGACTTGCGATATGGCTTGTTCCATTCGAAGCCGTTCTCATACATCGCGTAGAGAATGCGCCGATGCACAGGCTTCAAGCCGTCGCGCGCATCCGGCAACGCACGCGCCACGATCACGCTCATGGCGTAATCGAGATACGAACGCTTCATCTCATCGAGGATGGATACGGGACGAATATCCGAGGGGGCCGGTGGCTCCCCAGGCTTCTGGTCTTCAGTGTCGGACAAGGATGATTTCCGGTCAGGTTTTGCTGGGAATCATATAGCGCATCGCGCGGCTTCAAGCCACCCCGCAGACAACGCCCGCGGCTCTATTTTCCTGCTGATTTTTCAAATGCTTACGGGAGCTGTACAGGGCTTGTGAAGTGGCCCCGAATAAGCCAGCCCGAACCCGCCGAATCTTGCGAAAATCATGCGGCCGTCTTGCAGCAATCTAGCGACCGAAGACTACGGTGTGCATGACCCGGCCGGGCACGAGCGTGAACACGCCGGCGATCACCAGGGCGCCGGCGAAGATCGAAATCATGGTGATGGCATGCGCCCTGACGCGGTGCCGGCGTGCGGCGACCACTCCGACCACCAGCATCACCGGCGCGATGATCGACAGCAGGTGGATCGGGCTCCAGTCTCGCCAGAGCCGGTAGCTATGGCCGTGGATCCCAAACGAACTGATCGCAACGGTGGCGAGCAACGCCACCCAGATCCAGCCGAGCGTCTTGTGTGGCAGCGTGCCCTTGGGCGCGATCAATTGAACGACACCGAGCACGAATGCGGCCATGGCCGCAAAAGCATGCAGCGGGATCGGGGCAACGGCATCAAGCAACGGCTGCAGCGACATGGTGGCCCTCGCATTCAGCAGGCAGAGTCAGCTCACCATCGCAGAAATCTTTCCATTGTAAAGATCATATTGCCGCCACGTTGCCGCAGCTAACCGTCCCCTCAAAAAAGCAAAACGCGCTGCGAGCAATCAGCTCACAGCGCGCGATGCAGAAGTTCAGGACGTCCTGACAGCAGATCAGAAGGGTTATATGTGGTTATGGACGTGATGCGTGAGGCGGTCGAGGAGCGCGCCGGTGACCGAGGCTGGATTCCGGGATATCTCCAGGTCGCGCCTGGCGGACGGCTGCACCTTGTTTCGTGCGCGCCTCACGGGCTGATCGTGGCTGAATGGTTGGTTTCGGACGCAAGGCTCTCCGAGACAGGGGACCGCACTAGTCGAGGCGACCCAAAGTATCCATGCCTCGCTCCGGGCGGACCGGGGCTCGACCACGCAATGATTCAAATCGTGAGCGAGCGTCAGATGCTGCCACCAGGCCCCCGTGCGAAATGTTGAGATCCATCAAGTTCACAGTTGCCAGCTAATCCAGTGGTTTGGCTTTTATCGCCTTGGTCACCCAGGACGGTCTCATTGATATGCTCTCCCAGGACTCGCGTGATGACCTTATCGAAATTGAGGGGGTCGGCACCGTTGACTTGTATCAAGGACCATCCGTCCCGGCGCAAGCACTCGCCGATCTCCCTTGAGATATTGGCCTGCTTCAAGCCCCTGTCCACGCCGAGTTCGAACAGGAGGACTTCGATGAGCGGCTGGTGCGCATGCCGATCCGTAAGACGGCGGCGCAACGTTTCCTGCGGCGCATCGAGCTGGACAAGCAGGTCCGGTCGCGGCAGGAACGCTAGGCAGTCACGAACCACGTCAATGCTTGGAGTTCGCGCCAGCAAAACTAGCGCACACAATGCCTGGATCAGGCCTTCTTCAAAAATGAAGTAACCTTCCGATTCCTGCGCTTTACGCCAAGATTCGCACAGTAGAGCGATGTCGACCTTCATGCGCCATGACCATGTGCGGCTTCGTAGCGGGATTGATGCTAGAAGCCGCGCCGCGACACCGTCCTTCGGCAGGGTCGATAGCAAGACAGGACCGGAGGTGGCAATCTTTCTGCCAATACGCCCAATGCCATGGCGCGTCTCCGGGCCGTCATCCTGGGCCGACGCATATTCAATCAGGCGATAACCGTTCACTGTCTTCAGGTTGATGCCTTCTTGCGCCAGCCCCCGGCAGAGGCCGCGAAGAAGTGTGGTCTTGCCTGCACCAGGCGGCCCAAATAACTCGATGATCATGGTGGAATGCCCAGCGCCTCGGAACAAGCTGTCATTTACCTGCAGGTCAGAGCTTAGCCGGATTACAAACCACACCAACGTTCATTTGAATGACTGTTCGGATCCGCGGACTGCCGCCCGTCGACTAGTCGGATCACGCCTGCCGCTCCGTTCCGGCATCGTGCGAATGCATGAAGACGTCGTCCCGACATCGAGGTTAGCGTCGGCGGACTCGAGGGACATATCCTTATGCTCAACGGAGACACGTTCAGCTATCGCGCGAGCCACCAGTCGGTTGATGTCGTTGCCGACTACGTCAGCACCTTCGAGGTGGGCCATTGCGCGGCATTGTGGCGGGACGTCGAACAGCCCTTGCTCGAAAGCATTCTGCGCCGGCTCGGAGGGCCACAGCGAACAAGCCTCGACTTCGCCTGCGGAACCGGACGCATTGCGAAGGTCGCCGCTCGGTTGTTCGGCTCGGTTGTCGGGGTCGATGTGTCAGAAGCGATGCTTTCGGCAGCTTCGGTGCCAGACAACGTGACGCTGCTATGCGTCGACGTCACCAAGGTTCCTCTCGAACAGACATTTGACGTTGCCACCGCATTTCGGTTCTTCTTGAATGCAGAAGACACGCTTAGGCGCGACGCATTGCGGGCGATCTATCGGCATCTTCGCAACGACGGCGTATTGGTGTGCAATATCCAGCTCAATGCAACGTCACCCATCGGGTCGTTCAGTCGTGTCCTGAACTGGGCATATCCGAGCAGACCTCGACACACCCTGACTTTGTATCAATTTTCAAGCCTGCTGTCGGATGAGGGATTTGAGGTCGTGGAGAGCACGTATTACGGCTATCTCCCGCGACCGGGCCGGTTGTTTCCACATCTCTGCGAGGCGCTGATCGAGCCATTCGAAAAGGCGTGCCGGAGGCTCAAGGTGCCGGGATTATTGGCGGAGAGTTTTATTGTCGCGGCGCGAAAGCGGGAACGCCTGTTTCCTCAGGTGCAGGACCCTCGGCGAATCGTGCAGGCACCAAAAACCTCTTGAGGTTCGGGAGCATGATCATCGAGTTCTTTGGCCCGGCAGCCGCAGGAAAGACCACCTTCGCCCACGCGCTGTGCAAGCGGCTCAACGAGCGCGGCCATCATGCGAATGTTGTGCTCAGCTAGCCCAAGGGTCCGGCAGCCCGCTCTCCCTGTCCAAGAGAAGCCCAAACCTCTCGCCGCCCTCCATTACAACGGGCTTTACGCGAAATCGGCTGGCAATGCGTTGATTTATCAAACGAAAGCCCCCCTTGTTTACACAAGCGGGCCCCACAGAATCTGATTCGAGTCTCGTCGGCAATCCGGAAGCTGAAAAACGCTAAGTCATTGAAGAAGCGACGAAAGCGTTTTTTAGTTTACACACAGCTCCAACCAACAGTCAGAACGGGATGTCGTCATCCATGTCGCTGCCGCGGCCACCACCGCCGGCCGGTGCGGCCACGCGGCGCTGCGGCGGAGCGCTCGACTGGCCGCCGCCGAAGCTGTCGCCCATGTCATCGCCGCCGTAACCGCCGCCACCACCCGCGCCGCCGCCCTTGCCGTCGAGCATGGTCAGCGTCGAGTTGAAGCCCTGCAGCACGATCTCGGTGGAGTATTTCTCGACCCCCTGCGGATCAGTCCATTTGCGGGTCTGCAGCGCGCCTTCGATATAAACCTTGGCGCCCTTCTTCAGATACTGCTCGGCGACCTTGGCGAGACCTTCGCTGAAAATCACGACGCGGTGCCACTCGGTCTTTTCCTTGCGCTCGCCGGTGCCCTTGTCGCGCCAGGTATCCGAGGTCGCGACGGTCAGGTTGACGACCGGGTTGCCGTTCTGCATCCGGCGGACTTCTGGATCCTTGCCGAGATTGCCGACCAAAATCACCTTGTTGACGCTACCCGCCATGCCACTCTCCTACTCTCGAATCTGAATTGCTGATTGGGCGCCGGCGCAGGCCCTGGCCCGCGCGCAAACGCCGCTGATGATGGGACCCTATACGGTCCGCGCTCCCGCGCAGGCCCCCGTGACCGGGTTATCCACGATCTCTTATATGATCGTCCTCCCATATAGCATGTTCCATTTTTGTTCTCAAGGACACCCCTTGGCGAATTGTTGGGCGATGACGAAGTGCCGAGTCGTCGCTGTCGCGTCTGAGTCGAGCAATAGTGGAACCCGAAGGGAACCGCGCCCGGCCAAAATTCATATACCTTTCATTAACTTAGAAACGGCCAAACATCGAAGACGAGTGTGCTATTTGGGTGACGGACTTTTTGGCAGACTTGCGTATATTTCGATCACTGAATTGCATTTGGCGCTTGCGCCGGGACACGAGGCTTCGCCGACGCGAAGCAATTTTGGGGAGAATTCACATGAAGAAGTTTCTGTTGGGCACGGTTGCTCTGATCGCTCTGGGCGCTTCGGTTCCGGCAATGGCCGCTGACCTGGCCGCTCGTCCCTACACCAAGGCTCCGGCCTATGTTCCGGCCCCGATCTACAACTGGACCGGTTTTTACATCGGCGGTCACGTCGGCGGCGCCTTCAACGGCTCGAACGGCTTCGGCGGCACTTCCGACAATTCGGACGGCCGTTTCCTCGGCGGCGTGCAGATCGGCTATGACTACCAGTTCGCTCCGAACTGGGTGTTCGGCATCGAAGGTCAGTACAGCTGGGTTGGTTCGAACAACACCAATGTCGCTTTCGTTCCGGCTGGCGTCACCTACAATCTGAACCAGAAGGGCCTCGCCTCGGTCACCGGTCGCATCGGTTACACCTGGGGTCCGGCACTGCTCTACGTGAAGGGCGGCTACGCTTACTCCGACTACAGCGAATCGCTGGTCACGACCGTTGGCGCCGTTCCGGTGGCCTTCGCAGCTGGCACCAAGCATGACGGTTACACCGTCGGCGCTGGCCTCGAATACCTGTTCACCCAGAACTGGTCGGGCAAGGTTGAGTACCAGTACTACGACTTCGGCAAGACCACTTTCGCTGCTCCGTCGCCGGTTGGCATCGTCGGCCTGTCGTCCCGCAACGACGAGCACACCGTCAAGGCTGGCCTGAACTACCGCTTCAACTGGGGTGGCCCGGTTGTCGCCAAGTACTGAGCTTTAAAAGTACTGAGCTTCGCGCCTGATTTCAGGCTCGTGACTACGGAAAGGCCGGCGGAAACGCCGGCCTTTTTCGTTTGGCTGGAAGCCCGGATTCCGGAGAGATTGAGAGCTAACCCATCGCCTGCGGTCGAATACTACCCACGACTGTAGCGCGCGAATTTTCACGCAACTATTGCGTTTGTTTTTCTCCGTTGCAAGGAAGGCACAGCCTGATCGCCTGAATCGCGCTAGAGTTGAAACACTCACAAGGGGAGCATGCCATGAAGAAAATTCTGCTCGCATCCGCCGCCCTCGCTGTTCTCGGCTCGGCAACGTCCGCTTCTGCGGCCGATCTCGCGGCACGGCCCTACACCAAGGCGCCTCCGATGATCGCCGTCGTCTATGACTGGACCGGTTTCTATATCGGCGGCAACGGCGGTTGGGGAACGAGCCGCAAATGCTGGGACACGACCCAGGTTCTCGGTGCCGCACTGGCCTTCAGCGAGGGATGCCATGACGCAAGCGGCGGCACGGCTGGCGGTCAGATCGGCTATCGCTGGCAGAGCGCTGCTTGGGTGTTCGGTCTGGAAGCACAGGGCAACTGGGCAGACTTCAAGGGCTCGAATGTCAGCCAGCTCGTACTCGGTACGACCGGTAACCGGTCCAAGATCGAAGCCTTCGGCCTGTTCACCGGCCAGATCGGTTACGCCTGGAACAACACCCTTCTTTACGTGAAGGGCGGCGCTGCCGTGACGAGCGACAAGTATCAGGGCTACACCGTGGGAACCAATGTCGTATTCGACAACGCCAAGGAAACCCGCTGGGGCGGTACGGTTGGCGTTGGCCTGGAATATGGCTTCACGCCAAACTGGTCCTTCGCGGTCGAATACGACCATCTGTTCATGGAGACCAGCAGCAACAGCTTCACCGCTGTGACACTTCCTGTGACCTCGCGTATCGATCGCATCAGCCAGGACGTCGACGTCATCACCGCCCGCATCAACTACAAGTGGGGCGGCCCTGTCATCGCCAAGTACTGAGAACTGCGACCGCCTTCCCTCATTCCGACAAACTTAGCCCGGCCTCGCGCCGGGCTTTTTGCTGGCACCGGCACCTCGCTCAGACCTGACGCGCTCCCGATTGGCAGTCCGCTGGCATGAGCCCGATACCGGAAGACGTGCCCTGCGCAGGCCGTCGATTTGCAGCCTTGCCTCGCAACCCCTCCGCCAACAAACCGTTGATCGTTGCTGCGGAGCACTGGAAATCCGTCCTCGTTCTTCCTATGTTCCGATGACAATCAATCGGCGTTGATCCCGGCCCGGCCGGCGGTGCGCGCCCGGATGAGCGCGCCTCGCGCGCTGGGGAATTGCCTGTTATGGACGAGATCATCAAGGCGAAGCGGCAGCAGGCCGCCGCGAACATGCGCAGCATCACCATCCGCGGCGCCCGCGAGCACAATCTCAAGAATGTCGACCTGACGATCCCGCGCGACAAGCTGGTGGTGTTCACCGGCCTGTCCGGCTCCGGCAAGTCGTCCCTCGCCTTCGATACGATCTATGCCGAAGGCCAGCGCCGCTACGTGGAGTCGCTGTCGGCTTACGCCCGGCAATTCCTCGAGATGATGCAGAAGCCGGATGTCGACCAGATCGACGGCCTGTCGCCGGCCATCTCCATCGAGCAGAAGACCACCTCGAAGAACCCACGCTCGACCGTCGGCACCGTCACCGAGATCTACGATTACATGCGCTTGCTGTGGGCGCGCGTCGGCATTCCCTATTCGCCGGCGACCGGCCTGCCGATCGAAAGCCAGACCGTGTCGATGATGGTCGACCGCGTGCTGGCGCTGCCGGAAGGCACGCGGTTGTATCTGCTGGCGCCGGTGGTGCGCGGCCGCAAGGGCGAGTATCGCAAGGAACTGGCCGAATATCTCAAGAAGGGTTTTCAGCGCGTCAAGATCGACGGCACCTTCCATGAACTCGCCGAAGCGCCCGTACTCGACAAGAAGTTTCCGCATGACATCGACGTCGTCGTCGATCGCATCGTTGTCAGGCCGGATATCGGCCAGCGCCTCGCGGAAAGTTTCGAGACCGCACTGAAGCTCGCCGAAGGTCTTGCGGTCATCGAATATGCCGACGCGCCTGCCGCTCCCGCGGACGACAAGAAATCCGACAAGAAGGTCGCGAAGATTCACGACAAGACAGGTGCCGAGCGCATCCTGTTTTCCGAGAAGTTCGCCTGCCCGGTCTCCGGCTTCACTATCCCCGAGATCGAACCGCGCCTGTTCTCTTTCAACAACCCCTATGGCGCCTGTCCGAAATGCGGTGGCCTCGGTGTCGAGCAGACCATCGATGCTGATCTGGTCATTCCCGACAAGGAGCTGACACTGCGCAAGGGCGCCATCGCGCCCTGGGCTAAGTCGTCGTCTCCCTATTACGTGCAGACGCTGACGGCACTCGGCAAGTTCTACAAGTTCACGCTCGACACCAAATGGAAGGACCTGCCGAAGAAGACGCAGAACGCCATCCTGCACGGCTCCGGCGATGACGAGATCAAGTTCTCCTATGAAGACGGCGTGCGCTCCTACGACACCAAAAAGCCGTTCGAGGGCGTCGTCACCAATATCGACCGCCGCTTCCGCGAGACCGAAAGCGAATGGGCGCGCGAAGAACTCGGCAAGTATTTTTCCGACGTGCCCTGCGATGCCTGCGAGGGTTATCGGCTGAAGCCCGAAGCGCTCAGTGTGAAGATCGGCGGCAAGCATATCGGCAACATCTCGGAAATGTCGGTGCGCAAGGCCGGCGACTGGTTTGAGACCGTGCCGGATCTGCTCAACAAGCAGCAGAACGAGATCGCCGTCCGCATCCTCAAGGAGATCCGCGAGCGCCTCTCCTTCCTGCTCGATGTCGGTCTCAACTATCTCACGCTGGCGCGCTCATCCGGCACGCTGTCGGGCGGCGAGAGCCAGCGTATTCGCCTGGCGTCCCAGATCGGCTCGGGCCTGACCGGCGTGCTCTATGTGCTCGACGAGCCCTCGATCGGTCTGCATCAGCGCGACAATGCGCGGCTGCTCGACACGCTGCGGCGGCTGCGCGATCTCGGCAATACCGTGATCGTGGTCGAGCATGACGAGGACGCGGTGATCGCCGCCGATTACGTGGTCGATGTCGGCCCCGGCGCCGGCACCCATGGCGGCAATATCGTCGCCCAGGGCACGCCCCAGGAGGTGATGAAGAATCCGAAGTCGCTGACCGGCAAATATCTCACCGGCGAAATGTCGGTGCCGGTGCCGGAGCGTCGTACGCCGAACCATCGCCGCACCATCAAGGTGATCAATGCGCGTGGCAACAATCTCAAGAATGTCTCGGCGGAAGTCCCGCTCGGGCTGTTCACCGCAGTCACCGGCGTCTCCGGCGGCGGCAAGTCGACGCTGCTGATCGACACGCTCTACAAGGCCATCGCGCGCAAGCTCAACGGCGCCAGCGAAGGCGCCGCGCCGCATGACCGCATCGAGGGCCTGGAGCATATCGACAAGATCATCGAGATCGACCAGTCGCCGATCGGCCGCACCCCGCGTTCCAATCCGGCGACCTATACCGGCGCCTTCACGCCGATCCGCGAATGGTTTGCCGGCCTGCCGGAATCCAAGGCGCGCGGCTACGAGGCCGGCCGCTTCTCGTTCAACGTCAAGGGCGGCCGCTGCGAGGCCTGCCAGGGCGACGGCGTCATCAAGATCGAGATGCACTTCCTGCCCGACGTCTATGTCACCTGCGATACCTGCAAGGGCAAGCGCTACAACCGCGAGACGCTGGAAGTCCTGTTCAAGGGCAAGTCGATCGCCGACGTACTCGACATGACCGTGGAAGAAGCCGCCGACTTCTTCAAGGCGGTGCCGCGCGTGCGCGAGACTTTTAAAACCCTGCACCGCGTTGGATTGGATTACATCCATGTCGGCCAGCAGGCGACGACGCTATCCGGCGGCGAAGCGCAGCGCGTGAAGCTCGCCAAGGAGCTGAGCAAGCGCGCGACCGGTCGCACACTTTACATTCTCGACGAGCCGACCACGGGACTCCACTTCCACGACGTCGCCAAACTGCTGGAAGTGCTGCATGAGCTGGTGGCGCAGGGCAACACGGTGGTGGTGATCGAGCACAATCTCGAAGTCATCAAGACCGCCGACTGGGTCATCGACCTCGGCCCCGAAGGCGGCGACGGCGGCGGCGAGATTGTCGCCTGGGGCCCGCCGGAAGATATCGTCAAGGCACCGCGCAGCTATACGGGGAAGTTTTTGAAACCGGTGCTGGAGAAGGCGGGGAAGCCGAAGAAGCGGAAGCAGGCGAGCGAGGCGGCGGAGTAGAAGAGTGCGTTTACGCGCGTCCGCAGGACGTGAATGGCCGGGACACGCCCGGCCATGACGTAATGTAAGTCATCTGCTTTAAAGTGTAGAGCATTCCATCATGGATGCCTCAGACCGGCTCGATGCTGCACTGAAGAGGATTGGTGTCCGGGTTGAGGCTGTACGTAAAGTATGTATTGCCGGGATAGATGCCGAGCCTGTGGTCCGGCATATCCATGGGGACTAGAAGACCATCGTCCTTCAACTGCCATCTAACAGCTGATGCCCGATACCTGGCTTGAACGGGGAGCCCAGACGGCAATGCTCCTCCGCCCCTGACCCAAGACAACCATGACCACGCGGCCCAATCGCCGAACCATGTTTTGAGATAGCCGTTCTTCTGATTGGGGTCCCAATCATGTAACTGCCATTGGGTCGCCTGGGATTTGTCCTGTACGAGCGGCATGCCGCCTCCGGACGGCCATTGCGAGCCACCATAAAAATGGACGAAGCCAGAGCCACCCGACCAACTGGCCTTAATGAGAACGGCGTCATCAACGATAGGGCTTGGACTCAATGTCGGTGCCACGGTCGCGCTGGCGAATGATCCGGGCAAGGCTAGACCTGCTGGAATGTCGTCCATACTGTACTCCCCAAATTGCTGGATGGAAACGAGCCGTCCGAGACCGTTTCACAATCACAACTACAAGGCGAGTCTTTGTTGATGATCAAAGACGCACTGTGCTCAAACGCAGCAAGCGTAGGTCGCGCGAACGAGTAGATTTTTTTGCGTTTCAATCACACTTTCACAAGATGTGGCTACGCGTGACAGACGCTTCGCGAATACAAACATGAACGCACAAGAAATGAGGATCGATTGGCATTCACCGCAGATCAGTCATTTCCAGGACCCTAATGTATCATTGCAATAGAGGTAGCGCTGCTCCTCACCTCAGCCCCGTCCCGTGACACCTCTGGCACTTCACCACCTTCTCGCCCTTCTTCAGCAGGCCCTTGCCTTCGCAATTCTTGCACTTCTGCTTCTTCTTGGTGTTGGGGCCTTTCTGGTTCGGTCTATCGTCTGCCATGAGGGCCTCCTGCGGGTGATATGAAACGGCAATGACGGACTTAGCACGCTTGCGTGCGGCTCGTGCATCGTTTCGCCGCGCGGATGCGGGTTGAAAACCGGGTCTGATGGGATCATCCTTGCGACGGGTCGCATATCGGCCACGACTCAGACGAGAACCAGCCCGTGACCGCCACTGCCAAACATCCAGCCGAGACCGAGACCCCGGCCACCTCCCCGCCTGCCAGCCATGCCCTATAAGCTCGCCATCTTCGATTTCGACGGGACCCTGTCCGACAGCTTTTCGTGGTTCCTCAGCGTCATCAATTCCGTCGCCGACAAGCACAAGTTTCAGCGCGTCGAACGCGACCGCATCGACGAGTTGCGGAGCGTCGGCGCCGGTGAGCTGATCCGGCTGCTCGGTGTCGCCAAATGGCGGATCCCGTTGATTGCGCGCGACATGCGCAAGCGCAAGGCGCAGCAGATCGACCGCATTTCGCTGTTCCCCGGCGTCGACCGCATGTTCTGTGAATTGAAGGCGCGTGGCATGACGATTGCGATCGTCAGCTCCGACAGCGAGGACAATGTCCGACACGTGCTCGGCGATCTCGATCAGCACGTCGCCTATTTCGCCTGCGGCGCCGGCCTGTTCGGCAAGACGGCGAAATTCCAGCGCATCCTTGAGCTCACCGGCATCTCTGTCGATGACACGATCAGCATCGGCGACGAGATCCGCGATATCGACGCTGCACGCGAGGCCGGAATCGATTTCGGTGCGGTGACGTGGGGCTATACCAGCGGAGCGGCCCTGAAAGCGCGCACGCCGAATTATGTGTTTTCCCGGATCGACGAAGTCATCGCGACGCTGGCTGTGCCAGGACGCTAACGGCCGGCCACAGACAGACGAAACCCGCCGGCCTCACGACAAGACCGGCGGGCCTGATCGCTTGTTGTCACTGCCCGTGCTGGGCCATTTCCCCATCGCTCAAATCCCAGTCTTGCCACAACTGCAGTGCTGCCAGCAGCACCACGAGACCGCCGAGGCAGGTATGGATGAATCTGAGCATGCCGTCGCCGGAATAACCAAAGAAAAGTGGCGAGGCGATCAGCCACAGACCGAGAATGATCGCGGCCACCTCCTCCCAGCGTTGCAGCGCGACATACTCAAGCTGTGCAAGGCCAAATACCAGGACGCCAACTGCCACCGTGTTAATGATTATGGCGCTGGGGGTCCCCCCGGTATATTGATGACCGTTCTGCGTAGGAAACCAGGGCGAGAGCGCAATCAGAACGCCAAGCGCCATGCCAAACCAGTCTTCCCACGTGCGATGCGTACCGAGAAACCGAGAGTCTGACATCGTGACCTCCTCCAAAAGAGGCATACGTCAGCGGCCGTTGGCATGACACTCCAACTGTCAAACGACCGATCCGGCCGCTTCGGGGCGTATGTCTACAATTGACGTAGGAACCCGCTTTGCCTTTGCAAGGCCACGCCAAAGCCATTTTTCACAGCGCGCAGAACGGCAAAGAGCCCCGCGCGACGACACGGATTTCCCCTATCAGATGAAGCATGCGGCGGCTGCATTGCACCCGTTTAGAAATGACTGTTACCTTCTCCCGGACACCTGTGGATGGAATGAGAATGAGCAACGCGGTTTATAACAATACTTCGCTTCACCGTTTCGAACTTGCCGTCGACGGCCATATCGCTTTTTCCGAATATACCCGGACGTCCGATACCATCACCTTCGTCCACACCGTCGTGCCGCAGGAATTGGGCGGCAGAGGTATCGGCTCACAGCTTGCCCGCGGCGCGCTCGATGCCGTCCGCGCACAGGGATTGAAGGTCGTGGCGCAGTGCCCCTTCATCGCGGCATATATCGCGAAGCATGCGGACTATCAGGATTTGCTGAAAGACGCGGCATGACCGGCGTTCGCAACAACAAGGCGCTCAATCGCTTCGAGCTGGATGTCGGCGACTCCGTCGCCTTTGCGAATTATCGCCGTGCCGGCGATCGCGTCATCATCACGCATACCGAGACGCCGCCTGCCCTGCGCGGCCGCGGCATCGCGTCAGAACTGGTCAAGGGCGCGCTCGGATTGATCCGTGCGGATGGGCTGAAGGTCGTGGCGGGTTGTTCGTTCGTGGTGGATTATCTGCGCCAGCATCCGGACTATGCGGACCTGGTCGGCTAGCCGCACACACGTCTTTCCGGGGCGCGAGCGCGACTTGGCGATCGCGAACCCGGAATCTGGAAATGTTTTGAGTTCTCATTGCATCGGGATTCCGGGTCTGCGCTTTAGTCGGCTCTGCCGACTTGCGCGCATCCCGGAATGACAAGTGTGTGGCAAAACCTCAAACGACCTTGATCGACATGTCCGGCAAGCCCTGGATCTTGCAAAGCAGCACGTCGCCTTTCACGACCGGGCCAACATTCTCCGGTGTGCCGGAATAGATGATGTCGCCGGCCTTCAGCTCGAAGGCGTCCGAGAGTTTCGATATCTGCTCGGCGACACTCCAGATCATCTTGTCGAGGTCGGAGGTCTGTTTCACGGTGCCATTGACCGCGAGCGAGATCGGACCCTTCGTCATGTGTCCGGTCTTGGCGACCGGATGGATCGGGCCGATGACTGCGGCGTGGTCAAAACTCTTGCCGATCTCCCATGGCTTCTTCTCGTCGCCCATGGCGCGCTGCAGATCGCGGCGCGTCATGTCGAGTCCGACAGCATAGCCATAGACATGGTCGAGCGCCTTATCGACGGGGATATTGGTGCCGCCGGATTTCAGCGCGGCGACGAGTTCGACCTCGTAATGATAGTTCTTGGTGAGCGACGGATACGGGTGATCGGCGACCTCGCCGATCTTGACGTTCTGGATCGCATCGGTCGGCTTCTGGAAGAAGAACGGCGGCTCGCGCGTCGGGTCCGATCCCATCTCGCGGGAATGCGCCGCGTAGTTGCGACCGATACAATAGATGCGGCGCACCGGAAACACGTCGGTCTCACCGACGATGGGGATCGTCACCGTCGCGACCGAGAATATGCCCTTGGGACCGGCCTGCGCCTGCGCGGCCTCGCCCGCCAATGCGCTGCCAGCCAGGGCAACGGCACCGGTGGTCAGAATCGTTCTGCGGTTGATGGGGTCCATGGCGTTTCTCCTCGTATGTTTTGTTGTTTTCTGGTCTTGTATTTATGCGTGCTGGTATACCACAGCAAAAAGGCCCGCGCGAGCGCGGGCCTTCAGCTCCGTCACAAACGGAAAGCTTAGTGCTTGATGTCGGCCGGCAGCTTGCCGCCATTGGCAGCGAGCTTGGTCATCATCTGCTTGTGCAGCCAGATGTTCATGCTGGCGGAATCGCTGGTGTCGCCGGTGTAACCGAGCTCCTTGGCGAGATCCTTGCGAGCCGACAGGCTGGAGTCGATGTCGAGCGCCTTCATCAGGTCGACGATCGAGGTCTTCCATTCCAGCTTTTCGCCCTTGGCCGCCACGGCCTTGTCGAGGATCGCGGCAACGTCAACACTGTCCATCGGCGCGGCGCCTGCGGGAGCCGAACCGCCGGCGGCCGGCGCGGCATCAGGGGATGCTGCACTGGCGCTGGTGCCGAAAATCGCGCCCATGATCTTTCCGAAAATGCTCATATGTCGCTCCCAATAGCTTTCGTGACAGATTGAAGAATTCGTGCCGTGTTTGGTTCCGGCAGCACCAGCCGGTTCATACTTGTATCCGCCCACCACTCGCTTGCCAATGCGACGCGATAGACTGCGGGGAAGAGTCGTTCCAAGCCAACTGCCCAAACCAACCGTCCAAGCCAGTTGGCAAAGTCATCGACAGACAGTTTGACGTCGGTAGCAAGGTCCGACTGAATTGAGGCGAAAGCCCGGCCGCTGCATTGCAGCGCTGTGAATGTCGGACGACATTTTCACCGAAGCGTGAGCCACGGCGTCAGGTGCTGACCACGCCGCAAGGCTGGCAGCTCATCATCTTCAATGGCGCAGCGACGAGTAATGTGGACCCGATAGTCTGATCTCGCCCAATGACGGCCTCTCGCAGAATTGCGCGAGAGGCCGTCATGCCGTTCTGATATCACTGCGCAAGCCTTGTTTTGGCCGTGGTTCACCGGAAGGCTCATCGCGCAATATCGTCGCGACATTATTCACGATCGAATGAGAGCCTTGAGACCATGCGCGCCCTGCTTTGTACGTTCCTGCTTGGTACAGTCCTGATCTCGCCGCTAGCGCCGGCCGTTGCTGCGCCCTCCTGCGGCACAGGCAGTTTCGATGGTTGGCTCGCCGCCTTCAAGACGGAAGCCGTCGGTAAGGGCATTTCGCAGAAGACCGTCGATGCAGCATTGACCGGCGTCACCCTCGACAACAGCGTATTATCGCGCGATCGCGGCCAGCAGGTCTTCAAACAAAGCTTCGAGGAATTCTCCGGACGCATGGTGCCGCCAAGGCTGCGTCGTGGCAGCGACATGCTGAAGCGTTACGGCTCGGTGCTCGGACGCATCGAACAGCAATATGGCGTGCCCGGTCCGGTGCTGGTGGCGATCTGGGGGTTAGAGACCGACTATGGCGTAAACGTCGGCAAATTCCCGACCATCCGCGCCATCGCGTCGCTCGCATATGATTGTCGACGCGCCGAGATGTTTCGCGGTGAATTGCTCGATGCCCTGCGCATCGTCGACCGCGGCGATCTCGCGCCTGCCGAGATGCATGGCGCCTGGGCCGGCGAAATCGGCCAGACGCAATTCATGCCATCGTCCTACCTGAAATTCGCTGTCGACTTCGACGGCAATGGCCATCGCGACCTGCTGCGCAGCGCGCCCGATGTACTGGCCTCAACGGCAAACTACCTCGCCAGCTATGGCTGGAAACGCGATCAGGATTTTGCGCCCGGCACCGCAAACTTCGCGGTCATTCAGCAGTGGAACAAGAGCGAGGTCTATTCAAAGACCATCGCCACTTTCGCCAGTCAGCTCGCTAAGGAGCCATAAGCCTGCAGACAATAATGGAAGGGCCGTCCGCTCCTCAGCAAGCGGCCCCTCCCGTGATCTCTTACTTCGTCATGCCGACATGCATGGCCCTGGTCAGATGGACAGCACACACGCCCATCTTGTTGTCGAGCAACGCGGTCTGCGCATCCGTCATTTCCTTGAACGCAACCCACTTCGCATCGCCGTCCGGCATCGCTTCGACGGCGGTTTCGGTTTTCAGCAGGTTGCTGCCGCTGCAGCCTTCCATACGTGCAGCCGAAGCCGGCACCGTAGCGAACACAACAGCAGCCATGGCGGCCGCTCCCAGTAATCTTGTGATCATCTTGTTTGTCCTTCGCAACAGAACCGACGCCATTGCCGGATTCTGTAGAAGGAATTGATACGTCCCGCTGCGATCCAGGAAATAACAGCCGCAGTGAATTGAATGTGAGCCGGTTGTGATCGCCACCAAGAACACTCAGCTTTTTGGCGATTCAGACATCACGAGCAACAAACTTACACAAATGTAATTCGCGCGATTTCACTGACGTCGCAGCATCGGCCTTTTGATTTGCTTCCGGAGGCCAGCAGCAACCGCGTTTCGCGCAGGACCTCGAGTTGTATATGTATTTGCCTTCACGCATGCAGTTTAGAGAAAAGTCGCCTCGCAAGCCTCACGTAAGGATGATTTACTGTTCACTCCTAATGCTCGTATGCGAATCGCGCATAGCGCCACCGGACAGGAACTTACCAGGAACCGCCGAGCACGCTGGCTGATTGAGGCCAGAAAGGTCTTATGGGGACGGTTCTGCTTCCGGCATCCATTTGAGCCCTGGAACATCTTCAAACGCATGATTTAACTGACTAATTAATGCCTAGAGCCCCGACTAAAGGTGCCTCAATACGCACTGTGCCCGCAAAATCACCTCCGAGCGCCGAGAGGTTAATCATTCCTTGCGCGAGCTATGCAGTTCTTGATTAGCTGCATCGCAACATCTCGACTGCTGCACTGCGATATTGTCACCTATATTCACTTCAACAGCGAAGCACCTCGCAAGAGATGAATCGCTTAACGAAGGAGAACTCAAATGCTGCTTTCATTCATCCGCATGATCCAGGCGTTCCGCGACTATCAGCGCAACGTTGCCGAACTCTCCCAGCTCAGCGATCGCGAGCTTTCCGACATCGGTCTCGACCGTTCGGACATTCCGCGCGTTGCTTCTGGCGCCTATAACGGTTGATCCGTCAGGACGTTCTATCTGTCCTGCCTGACGTTTCACGGATTGCGCCCGCCTCGCGCGGGCGCAATCGTGGTTCCCTGAAGACACCGTCTTCGGAGCCAGACGCGTTCGAACCAAAGCGTCTTCAAAGCTTTGGCTAACCGGCCGAATTTCCGCGAAGCGAATTCCACTTCGCGCCGAAACGCGCTACATGCGGGGCCATGACAACAGCCCCAAACCCAGACGACTGCGTCCATGTGATCGGCGCGGGCCTCGCCGGCTCGGAAGCCGCCTGGCAGGTCGCCAATGCCGGCATCCCCGTGATCTTGCACGAGATGCGGCCGCACCAGATGACCGATGCCCATCGCACCGATGGCCTCGCCGAACTGGTCTGCTCCAATTCCTTCCGTTCTGACGACGCGCTCAATAACGCGGTCGGCCTGCTCCACGCCGAGATGCGCAAGCTGGGCTCGCTGATCATGCGCTGCGCCGACGCCAACCAGGTGCCCGCCGGTGGCGCACTGGCCGTCGACCGCGACGGCTTCTCCGATGCCGTGACCAACGCGCTGAACGACCACCCGCTCATCACCATCGACCGCGCCGAAGTCGCCGGCCTGCCGCCTTCCAACTGGCGCAATGTCATCGTCGCGACAGGGCCGCTGACCTCCGCAGCGCTCGCGGACGGCATTCGTGGGCTGACCGACGAGAACGCGCTGGCCTTCTTCGATGCCATCGCACCGATCGTTCATAAAGATTCGATCGACATGGAGATCGCCTGGTTCCAGTCGCGCTACGACAAGGTGGGACCCGGCGGCACCGGCGCCGACTACATCAACTGCCCGATGACCCACGAGCAGTATGACGCCTTCATCGACGCACTGTTGGCGGGCGAAAAGACCGACTTCAAGGAATGGGAAACCAACACGCCCTATTTCGACGGCTGCCTGCCCATCGAAGTGATGGCCGAGCGCGGCCGCGAAACGCTGCGTCACGGCCCGATGAAGCCTGTGGGTCTGACCAACCCACGCGATCCCCTCGTGAAGCCCTATGCCATCGTGCAGCTGCGCCAGGACAACAAGCTCGGCACGCTCTACAACATTGTCGGCTTCCAGACGAAGCTGAAATACGGCCCGCAGCAGCAGGCGCTGCGCATGATCCCCGGCCTGCAGAATGCCGAATTCGCACGGCTTGGCGGCCTGCATCGCAACACCTTCCTGAATTCGCCAAAGCTGCTCGACGAGCAACTCCGCCTGAAGGCGCAACCGCGCCTGCGTTTCGCCGGCCAGATGACCGGCTGCGAAGGCTATGTGGAGTCCGCCAGCGTCGGCCTGATCGCCGGCCTCTATGCCGCGGCCGATGCCAAGCGCCAGTCGCTGGCGCCCCCGCCCGTGACGACGGCGCTGGGCTCGTTGCTCGGCCATATCACCGGCGGCCACATCGAAACCGTCGATGCAGGCCCGCGCTCGTTCCAGCCGATGAATATCAATTTCGGCCTGTTCCCGCCGCTGGCTCAGGCGCCGACCAAAAAGCCCGACGGCTCGCGGCTGCGCGGCAATGAGAAGACCGTTGCCAAGAAGCAGGCGATGAGCGTGCGGGCGCTGGCCGACATGGATGACTGGATTGCCGCCAGCCTGCCCGTTGCAGCCGCGGCATGACGCCGGCGATTTGAATTTCAGGATTGTTCGATGAGTTTGCCGCCACAGGACGCCGCTGCGCTGTCCAAGACCTGGACCGAAGGCGTGTTGCTGAAACGCGACGTGTTCTCGACCGTCGAGCGCGGCCGCTATCGCACGTCATCGGGCGAAGTCGATGCGGTGCTGCGCCGGCTCGATCAAGTGCCGTGGTGGTCATATCTGCTGGCGCTGCATCTGTTCACGCGGGAACGCCGCGCACTGACGCTGGCGCGCGATCTGCGCGTCGGGCCTGAATTGCTGTGGGCCGGCGACCGCGCGCTGGTGCGGGGCTTCATCGACGGCGTCGCACTGCATCTCGCCAAGCCGCATCACGATGCGCGCTATTTCAAATCCGCGAAGCTGGCGCTGCGCAAGCTGCATCGCATGGGCGTGTGCCATAACGATCTCGCCAAGGAGCAGAACTGGCTGCGCGGCAGCGATGGCCTTGCCTACGTCACCGACTTCCAGCTCGCGGTCTGTTTCAAGTCCCGCAGCCAGCTGTTTCGCATCGCCGCCTATGAAGATCTGCGTCATCTCCTGAAGCACAAGCGTACTTACGCGCCAGAACTGCTGACGCCGAAGGAAAAGGCGATCCTGGCGAAGAAGTCGCTGCCGGCGCGGATCTGGCTGATGACCGGCAAGAAGGTCTATCGCGCCATCACACGCGGCATCTTCAACTTCACGGACCGCGAGGGCGGCGGCAAGCGTCTGGTCAACGACGCGCCCCCTCTGCTCAAGATCATCAAGCAGAACCTGGCGGTGCGCGACGCGTCGATCGTCGCCTTTGCCGACCGGCGCACCGGCGTCGGCCTCTATGCATTCGTGGAAGCCGATGATGTCGCGCTGGAAGCGAAGCTGCAGGGTGAACTGGCTGCCGCAAAGGCTGCGAAGCCGCCGGAGCATCTGCAGGTCGTCGCAGCCCTGCCCCGCGACGCCTCAGGCCGCATTCGCACCGAGGTACTGCAGCTCGTCGCGATGAACCAAGTCGATCTGCTGGAGCCGCTGATGACCAGCGACGCCGACCGCGCATTCCTGAAGGGCATTCTGGAGTCGCGGAAGAACCTGCGCGACCGTTTCAACTTCGAGACGACAGACCAGAAGCTGACGTCACACTGAGCGCGAGGCGCGCCAGAGCGTCCACAGGGTCCGCAGCCGCGATCTGACATGGAGCTCGAACGGATCGTGATCCGCTCGGGCCATTTGCGCCAGATCGTGCTTCACCAGCGCCATGGGCAGGAACGCCGCGCGCGCCGCCGGCGACACATCGGCGAGCATTCCCTGCGCTGTCGCGAGCTGCTCCTGCGCGCCTGATATCAGCCGATCCAGCGTTGTACGGATGCCCGGTGTCATCTTGCCGGCAAAGATCTGATCGGCGCTGCTGCCGTTCTGCAGGAGCATGTCCTGCGGAATGAACAACTGCCGCCGCATCGTGTCATAGGGCAGACGCGTAATGATCCACGCGACGCCTTGGGCCAGCCCGGCATGCTCGGCGACATGAGCACTGGCCTCAGACCCGTCGCCAAGGATCTTGGCCGATGAGAACAACAGTGTCCCGAGCGTGTCGCGAAAGTGGCTCTCGAGCAGCGCGAGATCCGGCATCGGGTCGTTGTAGAGATCGAAGATGTGCACATCGATCAGCTTGGACAGCCTGTCGACGGAAAGATCGTGCGCGCGGATCGCCAGAAGTAATTCGGCAGCAACGGGGTTCTGTTCGACATCGCCATGACCTGCGCCGGCCAGCATATCGGTCCACCATTGCAACCGGATCTCGCCAGGCAATGGCTGTTTCACGAGCTCGCGGACGCGGGTAATTTCCGTATTGAACGCATAGAGCGCAAGCAGCGAACGGCGCTTGTCGGCAGGCACGAATAAGGTCGCCGCGTAGCGGTCAAAGTCGTGGCTGCGCACCAACTCCGCGCAGAAAGCCGCGGAGCTCTGATCAGCACCACTCATGGCACCGCGATCAGCGCAGCGGCAACGCGGCGGCGCTCGCCCAACATGACATTATAGGTGCGGATCGCCGGGCCGGTTTGCATCGCGTCGATCACCACGTGAAGATTGCGCAAGGCGTTGCGAAGATCGTTCGGGACGATCCAGACCTCGTTGCCGGTGCCGATGATCAGCGTGTCGATGCCTGCCGCGCCTTCGAACACGCGCCGCAGCGAATGGCGGTCAATGTCACTGGCCTTGGTGACCGACCACGCCCACACCGCATCGGGCAGGCACAGCAGCGAGCCCTGATGCGACATGGTGTCAAAGTGGAAGCCGCCCTTGCCGTAAGCTTCGATGGCGGCCGAGCGCGGAAGGTGCGGCGCTTCGGGATCGACCGGCATCTCAGGGCTTCGGCTTCGCGGCTGGCTTGTCGGCGTCTTCGCGGTGTTCGCCGACGCCGAGATAGATCAGCAGCGGCGCCGCGATGAAGATCGAGGTGTAGGTGCCGACCAGCACGACGCCGAAGATCATGACCGCCGTGAAGGAGTGGATCGCCTGGCCGCCAAACGCGTAGAGCGCCAGCAGCGCCAGCGTCACGGTGACGTGGGTGATGATCGAACGCGACAGCGTCGAATTGATCGACTCGTTCAGCAGCTCCGGCATCGGCATCTTCTTGTAGCGACGCAGAATCTCGCGAATACGATCGTAGATGACCACGGTGTCATTCAGCGAATAACCGAGAATGGTCAGCAGCGCCGCAATACTGGTGAGATCGAAGTCGACCTGCGTGATCGACATGAAGCCGATCGTCAGCACGATATCGTGGACGTTGGCGATCATGGCGCCCAAGGCGAACTGCCATTCGAAGCGGAACCAGAGATAGATCAGGATGCCCATGATCGCGACGATCAGGCCGAGCATGCCGTAAGCCAGCAATTCGCCGGAGACGCGCGGACCCACCACTTCGACGCGGCGATATTCGACGCTGTCACCGAGGGCTGCACGAACCTTCTGAACGGCGGCCTGCTGCGCGGCATCGCCACCCGGCTGTTCGGCGAGACGGATCAGCACGTCGGCCGCGCCGCCGAACTGCTGCAGCTGCACGTCGCCGAGTTGCAGGGCGGCGAGCGTCGAGCGCATCGCGCTGATATCGGCCGTACCGGATTTGGCCTGGACTTCGAGCAGCGTGCCACCCTTGAAGTCGATGCCGAAATTCAGTCCGTGCGTGAAGAACAGCACGATGGCGAGGATCGACAGCAGCGCCGAGATCGGGAACGAGATGCGGCGGAAGCGCGTGAAATCGAACTTCGTATCGTCGGGGACGATGCGGAGCGACGGCAACAGATCGAAGATCGCCACGATCGACAGAATGACGATCAGCGCGCCCAGACCTGCCAGAACCATTTGTGTCGTTGTCAAAATCTGCTCCGTAAACTCAAATCGGCACGCTGGTCGGCCGCTTCCACCTGACCCAGCCGGCGACGATCAGACGGGTCACGGTGAAGGCCGTGAAAACCGTTGTGATGATGCCAATGCCAAAGGTCACGGCGAAGCCGCGGACCGGTCCGGTGCCGATGTAAAACAGCACCGCAGCGGCGATGAAGGTCGTAATGTTGGAATCCAGAATGGTCGCCAGCGCGCGCTTGAAGCCGGCATCGATCGCCGAAATGGCGGTGCGGCCGGCGCGCAACTCCTCGCGGATGCGCTCATAGATCAGCACGTTCGAGTCCACGGCGATGCCGACCGTTAGCACGATGCCAGCGATGCCGGGCAGCGTCAGCGTGGCGTTGAGCAGCGACAGGATACCGAAAATCATCAGAACGTTGATGGTCACCGCGATATTGGCGAACAGGCCGAACAGGCGGTAGGTCAGCAGCATGAAGACGATGACGAGGATCGACCCGACATAGGCCGCAAGCTCGCCTTTGGCGATCGAGTCGGCGCCGAGGCCGGGGCCAACGGTACGCTCCTCGATGATGCTGAGCGGCGCAGGCAGCGCGCCGGCACGCAGCAGGATCGCGAGATCATTGGCGCCCTGCACCGTGAAGCTGCCGGAGATCTGGCCGGAGCCGCCGGTGATCGGCTCGCGAATGACCGGGGCGGAGACCACTTCGTTATCGAGCACAATGGCGAAGGGCAGATTGACGTTCTTCACCGTGGCATCGGCGAATTTGCGGGCGCCGGACGTGTTGAAGCGGAACGAGACGATCGGCTCGTTGGTGCGCTGATCGAAGCCCGGCTGCGCATCGGTCAGGTCAGCGCCCGAGACCAGCACTTCCTTCTTCACGAGATACGGCGTCTTCGGAGACTGCGAGCTCATCAAGAGTTCGGAGTCCGGCGGCACCCTGCCTTGTGCCTGCTCGGCCGGGAGCGAGGTGTCGACCATGCGGAAGTCGAGCTTCGCGGTCTTGCCCAGCAATTCCTTGAGGCGGGTCGGGTCCTGTAGGCCCGGCACCTGCACCAGGATGCGATCGAGGCCCTGACGCTGGATCAGCGGTTCGACGGTGCCGAGTTCGTTGACGCGGCGCTCGACGATCTGGATCGATTGCTCGACCGACTGGCGGATGCGGTCATTGATCGCTGCCGGCGGCACCGAAAGACGGATCAGGCCGTTGCCTGCGTCCGAGACTTCCAGGCTGCGCTGGCCGCTTTGCCCCATCAAGCCGCCGAGCGGCTGTGACAGTTCACGCAGCTTGCTGAGTGCGGTCTGATACTCGGTGTCCTTGGTGATACGGACTTCGACATTGTCGCCGCGAACGCCAAGGCCGGTATAGACGATCTTGGCATCACGCAGTGTGCGGCGGACGTCGTCGCGCACCTGATCAAGCTTGTCCTTCTTGACGGAATTGGCATCGACTTCGAGCAGGATGTGCGAGCCGCCCTGCAAGTCGAGGCCCAGCACCAGATGGCGCTGCGCCCATTTCGGCCAGGTTTTCACGGTGGCTTCGGGGAAGAAATTCGGAACCGCGCACAGGCAGACCACGAGCGCCGTCAGAATGACCGCCAGCGCCTTCCACCGCGTGAAATACAACATCGAGATGATCCGTCAGATTCTTGAAATGGCGACGCGCAAACGCATCAGCTCGCGGCCGCGTCGTCCTTGGCATCAGCCTTGTCCGCCTTCTCCTTGGCGGGCTCACCCTTGGTGCGCACGCCCGAGATCATCGTGCGGAGCTGACGTACGCGAACGCCTTCGGCGAGTTCGAACTCAACCTGCTCGTCATCGACCACCTTGGTGACCTTGCCGACGAGACCGCCCGACGTGACGATGGTGTCGCCACGACGGATGTTCTTCACCATCTCGGCGTGGTCCTTCACCTTCTTCTGCTGCGGACGCAGGATCAGGAAATACATGATCACGAAGATCAGCGCGAAAGGCAGCAGCGACATCAGCATGCTGTTGGTATCGCCGCCGGCTGCAGCCTGGGCAAACGCAGGGGTAATGAACATCGGGAAGTCCTCGTAAACGCTGGGGAATAAACCGGCGACGCGTCGGCGTTCGGCCGGTTTGGGTAAATTCGCGCGGACTATAGCGGCCGGCGTCCCAATTGCAACGCCGGTAAACCCTCTGATTTGTCTGCGATTTGTACCGCTTGCGGATGTGTTCCGGGCTCGATATGGGTGCGCGCCGAGGAAAGTCAAAAATGTCAAAAAAGCCCAATAAAACAAGCCGCCGCCCTACCAAAAAGGCTCCCGCGACCCGCTCGTCAAAGACCGTCCGCACGACCGCGGCAAAACGTCCGCGACCAGCCGCCGCCCCCCTGATCGACGAACGGATCGCACTCGCCCTTGAGGCCATTGCCGCCGGCATGGCCGCCGCGGCGCCGAAGCGCTCCAATGCCGATTCTCTGGCCCAGGCCGACGCCTTCATCTGGCATCCCGACGGCCGTCTGGCCCCAGTCCCCAAAGTCAGCCGGGTCGATATTGGCCTGCTGCAGGGCATCAATCAGCAGGTCGACACCCTGATCGAGAACACCCGGCGCTTCGCCAACGGCCTGCCGGCCAACAACGCGCTGCTCTGGGGCGCGCGCGGCATGGGCAAGTCATCGCTGGTCAAGGCCGCGCATGCCTCGGTCAATGCCAGCAAGTCCGTCGCCGGCCGCCTCAAGCTGGTCGAGATCCATCGCGAGGATATTGAAAGTCTGCCCGCCCTGATGGAACAGATCCGCGCCTCGGATTTCTATTTCATCGTGTTCTGCGATGATCTTTCTTTCGACGGCAACGATGCGTCCTACAAATCGCTGAAAGCCGTATTGGAAGGCGGCATCGAAGGCCGGCCGGACAACGTGATCCTCTATGCGACCTCGAACCGCCGCCATCTGCTGGCGCGCGAGATGATCGAGAACGAACGCTCGACCGCGATCAATCCCGGCGAAGCGGTCGAAGAGAAGGTGTCGCTGTCGGATCGTTTCGGCCTCTGGCTCGGCTTCCACAAATGCAGCCAGGACGAATATCTCGACATGGTGCGCGGCTATTGCAGCCACTACGGCCTCAAGACCGACGCCGAGCTCGAGCGAGACGCATTGGAATGGTCGACCACCCGTGGCTCCCGCTCAGGTCGCGTGGCCTGGCAGTTCGTGCAGGAGCTCGCAGGACGCCTGGGCGTGAAGCTGGCCCCAAAGTAAAGACAAGTGCCGCCCCGTCATGACAACGGGACGGCATTCGACTCGCCCTAGGCGAGGCTTCGCAACTCACGTGCCGCCGCGACCATATTCACGAGCGCAGGCCGCACCTCCTCCCATTTGCGGGTCTTCAGCCCGCAATCGGGATTGATCCAGAGCTGGGAGTCCGCCAGCCGCTGCCGTGCAAGCTTGAGCAGATCGACCATATCGCGCGTTTCAGGCACCCGCGGCGAGTGGATGTCGTAAACGCCCGGACCTATCTCGTTCGGGTACTTGTAGGTCCTGAATGCATCGAGCAGTTCCATCTTCGACCGTGACGTTTCGATGGAGATCACGTCGGCGTCCATGGCACCGATCGCATCGATGATGTCGTTGAACTCCGAATAGCACATGTGCGTATGGATCTGTGTGTCATCCCGCACGCCTGACGAACAGATGCGGAAGCTCTCCACGGCCCAATCGAGATAGGACTTCCATTCCGATTTGCGCAGCGGAAGCCCTTCACGGAGTGCCGCTTCGTCGATCTGGATCATACCGGCGCCAGCCTTTTCCAGATCGAGCACCTCATCGCGTATCGCGAGCGCGATCTGGCGACACGCGACTTCGCGGGGAATGTCGTCACGCACGAATGACCAGTTCAGAATCGTGACGGGCCCTGTCAGCATCGCCTTCATCGGCCGCTCGGTGAGCGACTGCGAGTACTGCCACCATTCGACTGTCATCGGATGCGGCCGGGACACGTCGCCGAACAGCACAGGTGGCCGCACGCAGCGGGAACCGTAGGACTGCACCCAGCCGTATTTGGTGAAGGCGAAGCCGGCGAGCTGTTCGCCAAAATACTGCACCATGTCGTTGCGCTCGAACTCGCCATGCACCAGCACGTCGAGACCGATGTTCTCCTGCCAGCGCACTGCCCTCGCCGTTTGGTTCTGCAGGAACGTCTTGTAGGCGGCATCGCTGAGCGTGCCCCTAACATGGGCCCCGCGAGCGTTTCTCACTTCCGCGGTCTGCGGAAACGAGCCGATGGTCGTGGTCGGAAATGCCGGCAGCTTGAAGCGCCGATGCTGCTCGCTCGTGCGCGTGGCAAAATCGCTGCTGCGACGACGCATAGTCGCATCAACAGAAGCGACGCGTTTGGTGACAGCAAGATCGTGGATCTTCGACGATGCGACCCGCGCGGCTGCCGCCGCATCCGACGCAGCGAGCTTTGCGGCGACATCCGCGCGACTGCCAGCCAAGGCGGATCCGAGCGCCGCCAGTTCCTCCATTTTCTGGACTGAAAAGGCCAGCCAGCTTTTGACGTCCGGATCGAGATCAGTCTCAAGGCTGAGATCGATCGGCACATGTAGCAGCGAGCAGGACGGCGCGAGCTCAACGCGATCCCTCCCCAGGAGATCGACCATGGGCTCCAACCCATCGAGCAGACTGGACAAATCGGACCGCCAGATATTGCGGCCATCGATCACGCCCAGCGAGAGGATCATGTCCTTCCGCGCCTTCGCAGCGACTTCATCGAACTGGTCCTGCGCGCGGACCAGATCGAGATGAAGCCCGGCGACGGGAAGCGACAGGGCCAGATCGAGGTTGTCGCCCAGCTCACCAAAATACGTGTTCAGCATGATCCTGAGTTGCGGAACCGCTTCGGCAAAAGCCGCATAAGTCTTTTGCAGCGCCTGCCGGGCGGGCGCGTCGAGATCGAGCACCAGACACGGCTCATCCAGTTGCACCCATTCGGCGCCGCTGTCGGCTAATTCCCCGAGCACCTCGACATAGACGGGCAGCAATCGATCGAGCAGCGTCACCGGGTCGAATGACGCATCCGCGCTCTTGGCCAGTTTGAGATAGGTCACGGGCCCAACCAGCACAGGTCGTGTCTGATAACCCAGCGATCTCGCCTCCTCGTACTCCTTGATCGGCTTGCGCGATGCGAGACTGAAGGTCTGATCCTGCGCCAGTTCAGGCACCATGAAATGGTAGTTGGTATCAAACCATTTGGTCATCTCCTGTGCTGGTACGCCTTGCGACGTATCATGCGTATGAGAGCCGTGCGTGCAGGCCTCGTCATGCGCATCGCCTTGTGATCCACGCGCCATGGCAAAGTAGGTCGCGAAGGAAACGTCTCCTCCCTTCCAGCCATAGACCTTCGGAATGGCGCCTACCATGACGCTGGTATCGAGTACCTGATCGTAGAATGAGAAGTCGTTCGACGGCATAACCGTGATCCCGAGCGACTTCTGACGTGCCCAGTTTGCGGCACGCAGCCCGACGCCGACATCGATCAGCGCATTCTCGTCGATTGCACCGGACCAATAGCTTTCCAGCGCCATCTTGAGCTCACGCCGCGGACCGATCCGTGGCGTTCCCAACGTAGCAACAGGAAGCGAGGACGTAGATTTGGCAGAAGACTTGGAAGAAGTAGACTTTGACACAGTAGACATGGCTTAACCCCAATGATTGGGGGCAAAAGGCCAAAGTGACACGTCTGGATTCCACGACGGCAGTCGCGGAATCGCAACCGCACCACCGGGACACCCCGCCCGAGGACGTTTATGTTGTCGAGGCAGGTCTCCTGGCTTGCGGGTCAATGCTGCCGTCCGGCCTTCCCAAAACCTTTGCGGGTCTCAGTGACTTTAATGGACAGCGGCTCACCGCTTACAGTTGCGGGGGCAGCTCCGGCCTTGGCTTAACGCCTCACCGGCTTCCCTCTTAGCTTCGGGCAAACCTTCCCGAAGAACCACGACATGTCCACATATGGGCAACATCGCGCGGCAGTCAACCGAGCTTGCGCGCGCAAGCTGCCCACTCGCAGCAGCGCGTTGAAGACTCCGGAGCTGGAGTGGGCCGTAGCCCCGAGATCAAACGCATCAAGCCCGGCACGAGGCCGGGCTTGCTTAAATGCGAACTACACTTCGTGGATTGCGCTTACGCCCCGTTGAGGAACTGCAGCGGATCGACCGGCGACGAGCCCTTGCGGATCTCGAAGTGAAGCTGCGGCGAAGTAACCTCACCGGACTGGCCGGACTTGCCGATCACCTGACCGCGCTTGATGGTCTCGCCACGCTTCACCATCAGCTCACTCGCATGGGCATATGCGGTGACGTAGCCGTTGGAGTGACGAACGAGGACCAGATTGCCGTAACCCTTCAGCTCGTTGCCGGAATAGGCAACGACGCCATCTTCGGCAGCCTTGATCGGCGTGCCTTCCGGCACGGCGACGTTGATGCCGTCGTTGGACTTGCCATTGGTCTTGGCGCCGTAGCCTGTGACCACGCGGCCGCGCACCGGCCAACGGAACGTCGGCAAAGCGCCGGTTGCGTCAGCGGCTTTAGTCGGCGATTCCGGCGCGGTTTCTTCAGGCGTCGTCGTGGCACTTGCCAGGCGGGCCTTCTGTGCGGGTTCGGCAGACGCAACACGGGCCACGGCAGCGGACGTGACCGCGCCAGCCGGAGCGGCCGTCACGGCTGCGACGGGCGCAGCGAGCGGCGCGGCTACAGGAGCTGCGTTGGCCGTACGCGCACCGGGTACCGTGATCTTGGAGCCGAGCTTCAATTGGGCAGTCGGCGCCAGACCATTGGCGCGCGCGAGTTCGGCGACCGACACGTTGTTCCGACGCGAGATGCTCATCAGCGTATCGCCGCGATTGACGAAATGCGTGGTCGATGTGCCGACGGCAGGTTTGCTCGGAGCAGCAGCAACGGCCGGAGTTGCCGCGGCGCCCTGACGCGGAATGATCAGCGACTGGCCGGGCGACAGCGCGCGCGGCCCCTTGTAGCCATTGGCCTGCAGGATCGCAGCCGACGAGACGTTGTAGCGTTTCGCCAGACCATCGAGCGTATCGCTGGTGCCGACGATGATCGAGGTGCCGCCATCACGGGCAAGGCCGTTGGTCGCTGCAACCGAGCGCGGTGCCGTGGAGCCGGTGGTTTCGATCGGCGCACGTGCGGGCGGCGGCGTATACATACCGTTGCCGCCCCCGCTGACGGGAGCAGCCGATGCAACCGGACGGGCTGTCGGATAGGACTGCGGCGCCGAGATCGGCGGCGGCAAAGGCTGGGATTGATACTGCGGCTGCGGATTATAGGCCGGGCGCTGATACTGCGGCAGCTCCTGGCGCTCGACCGGCGCGCGCGGTGCTCGCTGCGGCACCGAGCCGGTGGTTTCGCCTTGCCAGCCAAAGCCACGGGACTGACCTGAGTCAAAATTTGGATTCTGAGATAGCCGTGTCTGCATGTCGGCGCTGCAGCCGGCAAAACCGATAGACATCAGCGCCAGCACCGCGACCTGCGGAGCGCGGCGCGAGTAAAGCAACTCGACAACGCTGGACATTGGTTACTCACTCATACGCAACAAACAACTGAATTGAGTAAACACCGTCTCCGTTACCAAGCCTTTAACCTTGCGACCAACACGTGACAGCCGTTCACGAACTTTTTTCAGAGTTCGCGCGCGATGCCCGGAAGTGCAGGCACGAAACGTACATCCACGAGCTCCTTTCGCTCCAATCCATCCCCGGTTTTGCGAATCCGGACCAGGGTCTGGACGCCATTATGAGGACCAACCGGCGCAAGCAGAATACCCCCCTCCTCAAGCCGATCGGTTAGCGCCACTGGCACCTCCTCCACTGCCGCGGTCACGACGATCCGGTCGAACGATCCCAAATTGGCAGCCGGATTGAGGCCATCGCCGAGCATGACCTCGATATTGTGGAGGCCGAGTGCCTCCAACCGGGTCCGGGCGGCATCTGCCAGCGTGCGGTAACGCTCGATGCTGAGCACGTCGCGGACGAGCTTTGACAGGATCGCGGCCTGGTAGCCCGATCCCGTGCCGACCTCGAGCACACGGTGACCGGCATTCAATTGTAGCTGTTCGGTCATATAGGCCACCACGAAGGGCTGGCTGATGGTCTGACCGCAGGCTATGGCCAAGGCCGTATCCCGCCAGGCATGGGCGCGATCGTTCGGCTCGACGAAGCAATCACGCGGAATATCCTCCATTGCGCGCAGCACCAGCCGATCGCTGATCCCACGGCGCCGCAGACCAAGCTGAAAGGTCATCTGTTCAGGCGGCTGTCCGACGGTAATCATGGAAATGCCTCACGCAGCACAGGTTAGAAACACTCTCGATCTAGCAAAGATAGATTGATGTATTTCTGCGATCGGAACCGGGATAGCCTAACGACAACTTTTATTGTTCCGCGCGCGGAACCAGCAACATACCAGCCTGTTATGGGCGGGGCGCTGAAATCCTGATCTTGCTCTATCTGGTACCGAACACGCGACATGCGTCTTTGGGTCACGAAAATGGCAATGCGTCGAGATTGCGTTCAACCCGGGAATTTGCGATTTTGTTCAGAGGATTGGGGCAAGGAAACCGGCCATGACTGCAACGAACCCGCCGGGCGGCTCCGTCTTCCTGGTCGAAGACGAGGTCATGATCCGCATGATGGTCGCCGATATGCTCGAGGAACTCGGCTATAGCGTAGCCGCCGAAGCCGGTGACATCAACGAAGCGATCAAGCTGGCTGGGTCTGCCAAGTTCGACATTGCGATCCTCGACGTCAACGTCAACGGCAAGGTGATTTCGCCGGTCGCGGAAGTGATCGCATCGCGCAACCGCCCGTTCATCTTCGCGACTGGCTACGGCGCGCAAGGCCTGCCGGAAGAATTTCGTGACCGCCCCACGCTGCAGAAGCCGTTCCAGATGGAAACGCTGGCGCAGGTGCTGTCAACGACGCTCAAGGGCGTCGCGGTCTAGGCGAGCCCACTCGCCTATTTCGAACTCTCAGCCAAGCGCCTTGGTCAGCGCTTCGGAGAATACATCATCCGTGCGATCGAGACGCAGCGGCGTGACCGAGACATAGCGCGCAGCAAGCGCTGCGAGATCGGTACCCTCCAGCGGGGCTTCCGCGGCGACGATGCGCTCGAAACCGATCCAGAAATACGGATTGTTGCGGCCATCGCGCCGCTCATCGACGCGCAGAAAGCCCTGATTGCGCTTGCCCTGCCGGGTGACAACGACACCTTTCACCTCGTCGGCCGCGCAGGCCGGGAAGTTGACGTTGATGACCGTGTTCTTCGGCACGCTCGCCTTGATGACCTTGCGCAGCACGTCCGGCCCATATTTCAACGCGGTCTCCCATTGCGGGTTGTGACGCGTTTCCATCGAGAATTCCTGGCTCAACGCCACCGACGGAATGCCGAGAATGGTGCCCTCGAGCGCACCGGCGATGGTACCGGAATAGACCACGTCCTCGGCGACGTTGCGGCCCTTGTTGACGCCGGACAATACGAGATCCGGCTGCTTGTCCTTCAGGATATGACGCGCGCCCATGATGACACAGTCGGTCGGCGTGCCACGCACGGCATAGTGCCGGGGGCCGACTTCGCGCAGCCGCAACGGATCGTTCAGCGACAATGAATGCGACACACCGGACTGATCGAGTTCGGGCGCCACCACCCAGACATCATCGGACAATTCCTTGGCGATCTGCTCGATGATCTTCAGGCCAGGGGCGTGAATGCCGTCGTCATTGGTGCAGAGAATGCGCATTCGTGAGGTGCCTTTTCGATCGGGAGGGCCGCGGCCAGCACCGGTTTTTGCCAGCATGTGCCCGCTTTTGCCACCCCCATTTTGGGCGCTGCTCGTGCGCTGCTGAGGCTGTCTCGAAGGCGATTTTTCCCGCAAGCCGGAACATTTCGGCGTCGCCGCGATTTCTTATCTAGGTAGGTGAGTGCCAGTTGCGTCTGAAGCATGCGCGCTCGACCCGGATGGCCTTGGTCGCAGCGCCCCACAGGGCGACGGAGATGGCGAAACAGCTCGAACGGGTGTTGATCATCGGATTGCCGGCGATCGTGGTTGTCGCCCTGACGGGATGGCTGCTGCTTCCCAGATTGGCCGAGACCAAGCCCGATCTCACCCTCAATACGGCAGTAGTGGCAACTATGCCCGACGAGTTGAGTGAGGAGGACTTTGCCAAACCCACTCCTTCGCAACTCGTCAGCGTCCCCGACGCCGCGGAGCTCACCCGTCTCAGCCTCTCCCGCCAATCGTTTCGCCGCGGCGGCCTCGGTTCCAGGGCGCTGATGACGTTCACCGTGCGCAACGCCAACGACTATCCGGTCAAGGACCTCGAAATCGCCTGTGCCTTCCGCAGCCGGGATGGGCGTTATGTGACGGAGCGTCGCCGCGTCATCGCGGAGACCGTCAGCACGAAAAGCCGCAAGGCGTTTCCGATGACGCATATGGGCTTTGTCAACATAAAAGCCGAGAAAGCCAAATGTGCGCTGGTGACGGCCAGCCGCGCGTGAGCGGCTGGCGCGCGACGACGCCTAGCCGGCCTGGACGACTTTAAGCCCGCCCATATAAGGCTGCAGCACATCCGGCACGGCAATCGAGCCATCTTCCTGCTGATAGTTTTCCATCACGGCGATCAGCGCGCGACCGACGGCGGTGCCCGAACCATTCAGAGTGTGCACGAAGCGCGGTTTGCCATCCGGCCCGCGCGAGCGCGCATCCATGCGACGCGCCTGGAAATCGCCGCAGACCGAACAGGACGAAATCTCGCGGTAAGCACCGCCGTCGCCCTGGCCCGGCATCCAGACCTCGATGTCGTAGGTCTTCTGCGCAGCAAAACCCATGTCGCCAGTACACAGCGTCATCACGCGGTAATGCAGGCCAAGCCGGCGCAGCACTTCCTCGGCGCAGGACAGCATGCGCTCATGCTCGTTCTTGCTTTCCTCAGGCGTGGTGATCGAAACCAGTTCGACCTTGGTGAACTGGTGCTGGCGGATCATGCCACGCGTATCGCGGCCGGCAGCACCAGCCTCGGCGCGGAAGCACGGCGTCAGCGCCGTCATCCGCAGCGGCAGCTCCTTTTCGTCGACGATGGATTCGCGCACGAGATTGGTGAGCGGGACTTCGGCGGTGGGGATGAGCCAATAGCCCTGTCCCTCATTGCCGATCGCACCGGCGGCGAATTGATCATCGCGAAACTTCGGAAGCTGCGCAGTGCCAAACATCGCATCGTCGCGAACCAAGAGCGGTGGGTTCACTTCCGTGTAGCCATGCTCATTCGCATGCAGATCGAGCATGAACTGCCCGATGGCACGCTCCAGCCGTGCAAGGCCTTTCTTAAGCACGACGAAGCGTGCGCCCGAGAGTTTGGCCGCGGCCTCGAAATCCATGAAGCCCAAGGCTTCGCCGATATCGTAATGAGCTTTCGGCGTGAACGCGTAGTTGCGCCTAGCGCCGAAGTGATGACGCTCGACATTGCCGTGTTCGTCGAAACCCTCAGGCACGTCGTCGAGCGGCAGGTTCGGGATTTCGGCAAGCGCGACCTTGAGCTTATCCTCGGCGTTCTTCACCGCGGCTTCCATCGCCGGCATCGTGGTCTTGAGCTCGGTGACCTCAGCCATCAGCGCATTGGCGCGCGCCTCGTCCTTGGTCTTCTTGGCTTCGCCGATTTCCTTCGAGGCTGCGTTGCGCCGGGCTTGCGCCTGCTCGGACGCCAGGATCGCCGTGCGGCGGCTCTCATCGATCGCCAGCAGCGATGCCGACAGTGGCGCCAGCCCCCGCCGCTTCAGCGCAGCGTCGAAAGCTTCGGGATTGTCGCGGATCGATTTAATGTCGTGCATGACGGGATTCCTGAGCGAAAGCGGCTCTGAGTACCCCGAATAGCTGACATTTGGAACATGAAATGGACCAGCGGCCCGTTAATGCATGCGCTGGAGAGCCGCCAATATACCGATGCCAACCGCGACGATGCCGCCAAGACATAACGTCATCTGCAGTGAAGATTTCTCGATAGCGGCCTGCAAATCATTCCGTGTGGCAAGCAATCTAGACTCCAGGTCCAACTTCACTCCAAGCAAGTCAGATTTCGTCACGAGCTCGGTCATGATGAAAATCCCGTGCCGCTTCGGCGTGTGCCTCGGCCTGCTTATCCGCGATCCCCGCTTCGCGGAGACGCTTCGAATAGCCGAGTGTATCAAATGCAAAGGCCACAATCACCTCCCCAGCACAAGACCAAACACAGCCCAAAGTAGATTGCTGAGGTTGTGATTGCAAGGAGGCGACGCCCCTACTCCGCCGGCGTCACGTCCGTGCCGGTCCCTGCCGCAGCCTTGGCAGCAGCGGCCTTGGCGGCGTTCTTCTCGACCATGCTGACCGCGATGATCGAACCTTCGTAGAGGATCAGCAGCGGGATCGCCAGGGAGGCCTGGCTGATCACATCGGGCGGCGTCAGCACGGCCGCGATAACGAAAGCGATGACGATGAAGTAGCGGCGCTTTTCGCGCAGCTGCTTCGACGTGAGGATGCCGATGCGGCCAAGCAGTGTCAGGATGACGGGGAGCTGGAAGGCGATTCCGAAGGCGAAGATCAGCGACATCATCAGTGAGAGATATTCGCCTACCTTGGGCAGCAGCGCGATCTGCGCGGTATCGGAGCTTCCGGTCTGCTGCATGCCCAGCGAGAACCGGATCAGCATCGGCAGCACGAGGAAATAGACCAGCAGCGAGCCCAGCGCGAAGAAGAACGGCGTCGCAATCAGGTAAGGCAGAAACGCGCCCTTCTCGTGCTTGTAGAGGCCGGGCGCCACGAACATGTAGATTTGCGCGGCAATTACCGGAAACGAGATGAATCCGGCGCCAAACATCGCGAGTTTGAGCTGGGTCAGGAAGTATTCCAGCAGCGCCGTGTAAATGAATTTCGAATTTTCGGGGCCGGCGACCCAGACGAACGGCCAGACCAGCACGTTGTAGATCTGCTTGGCGAAGAAGAAGCAGAAGATAAAGGCGACAGCGAATGCGAGGAGCGCCTTGATCAGCCGCGACCGCAGCTCGATCAGGTGGTCCATCAAGGGAGCCTTGGAGGCTTCGATATCTTCGGCACTCATGACGCTTTGGCGTCCTTCAGAACGTCGGGATTGGCCGCGTCGGGGGCTGCCGCGCCATCATTAGCAGGAGCGTGGGTTTCGACCGGCGACGGCTGCACTTCCCGGGTAATGGCCAGCGGCTCGTTTATGGCAGCAGTTTCCTGCGCATGCGTCTCGGCCTCAACGAAGGTCTCCGGTGTCGGCGGCTCGGGCGTGGTGGGCACGGCCGGAGGCGTATCGAGATTGTCGGCCTTGTCGATGGCCATGGCGTCGCTGACGTCCTTAGTCAGCGAGGTCATGATATTATTGGTGGTGAAGCCGGAGGCGACATCCTTCACGTCGTCGAAGGCCTTCTTGACGTCGGCCATTTCGGCCTCACGCATCGCCTCGTTGAACTGGCCCTGGAATTCCGAGGCCATCTTGCGGGCCTTGCCCATCCACTGCCCGACCATGCGCAGCACGCCGGGCAATTCCTTCGGGCCGATGGCAATCAGCGCGACGACCGCGATGACGACCAGTTCACTCCACCCGATATCGAACATGAAAAAATCCGCTCACGCGGGGCTGGATGTGCCCGCGTCTCCTTCAATGGCCGCCGCGATCCCCAAGGACAATCCCTTCGGAACCTCAGACAACCTTGCTGCCGACGTCCGTACGGTTGGCGGTCGGCGCCGGCGGGGTCTGGTCGATGGTGCGAACCGGCTCGGTCGGCTTGTCTGCCGGCTTGTCTGCCGGCTTGTCGTCGTCCGCCATGCCCTTCTTGAACGCCTTGATACCCTGCGCAACGTCGCCCATCAGGTCGGAAATCTTGCCGCGCCCGAACAACAGCAGGACCACTCCGATCACGACGATCCAGTGCCAAATGCTGAGTGAACCCATCCTGCTAACCCTCCAAACACGCGGCCAGTCGCCCGGCCTGATCTGACCGGAACGTAGGCTGCGGGGGTGTCAAAAACAAGGACTTAACCCTCGTGGAATCGCGGATGTCGCGGCGCAATGCCGCGAGCGTTAATGCCGCGATCAGTGCTTGCGGTCGTTGTCCCGGTCGGTTGCGTCCGGCTCAGCGTCATCCGGCCCATCTTCGTCCTGATCGTCCTCGTCAAGCTCGTCGTCTTCCGCGTCGTCGGAATCGTCTTCATCGTCGTCGAGTTCGGCCGTTTCGGGCTCAGCGGTCTCGTCTTCATCCGACTCGGGCTCTGCGACTTCAGCCGCTTCGGCCTCGCCTTGCTCGGGCTCGATCACGTCGAGATCACGCGCTTCAAGTTCCGCGACCTCGGCCGCTTCGCTCTCTGGCTCCACGACATCTGCCGTTTCAGTGAATTCGGCCTTGGCCTCGGCAAATGCCTGGGCCTCACCAGCGTATCCGACAGTCCCGGCTTCGGGTTCCTTGAGCTGCAGTTCGGGGAATTCCGGATCGGGTGCCGACAGCGCCAGTTCCAGTTCGCCGCCCTCCAGCGGATCCTCGTCCTCGCGGAGCGTTGGATCGTCGGACGGATTGGGCACGCTGAAGCCGGACGGCAGCCGCGAATCCAAGAGACCAGTGCCCTTGAGTTCCTCAAGACCCGGCAGATCGCCGAGTGCCTCCAGGCTGAACTGCGACAAGAAGCTCTCGGTGGTGCCGAAAGTCAGCGGCCGGCCCGGCGTCTTGCGACGGCCACGCGGCTTGATCCAGCCGGTTTCCAGCAGCACGTCGAGCGTGCCCTTGGAGGTGATGACGCCGCGAATGTCTTCGATTTCGGCGCGGGTCACCGGCTGGTGATAGGCAACGATGGCGAGCACTTCGATCGCCGCACGCGACAGCTTGCGGGTTTCGGTGGTCTCGCGCGTCATCAGCCAGGACAGGTCACCGGCGGTGCGGAATGTCCACTTGTTGGCGACGCGAACCAGATTGACGCCGCGCATGGCGTAATCGGCCTGCAACTGGGCCAGCGCCGCCTTGATATCGACGCCATCCGGCATGCGCTTGGCCAGCGCGGACTGATCGAGCGGCTCGGTGGACGCGAACAGCAGCGCTTCGAGCAGGCGCAATTCTTCGGGGCGCGCCTCCGACTGGACCTCGGATTGTCCCTCGGTGTGCACGATCTGATCCTCGACATCGTCGATGCGTTTCTCGGCGAGGCTTGCCATGTCTGGATCTCCTTCTTCCACTTACTCGGCCGGAACTTCCGGCTCCACCTGCACAGGCTGGGCGATGTGCTTGCGGAAATACAAAGGCGCGAATGCTTCTTTCTGGCTGAGGTCGAGCGTGCCCTCACGGACCAGTTCAAGCGCAGCTGCAAAACTCGAGGCCATCACCGTCGCGCGCTGCGCGGGGTCGGCGACATAGGCCAGCAGATATTCATCGAGACGGCTCCAGTCCTCTGCCATGCCGACCAACCGTTCCAGCGAGGCGCGCGCTTCGCTCAGCGACCAGACGGTGCGCTTCGCGAGATGGACGCGCGTCAGCACGCGAGCCTGGCGCTGGGTCGCGTAGGCCGACAGCAGGTCGTAAAGCGTCGCCGTGAAGCGCGGATGCTTCACTTCGGCGATCGACTCGGGAACGCCGCGCGGAAAGATGTCGCGGTTGAGCTGCGGCCGGGTCATCAGCCTGTTCGAGGCTTCGCGGATGGCCTCGAGGCGGCGCAGCCGGTTGGCCAGCGCGGTCGCCATATCCTCGGCGCTCGGGCCTTCGCCCGGCACGGTCGTATCCGGTAGCAGCAGGCGCGACTTCAGGAATGCCAGCCACGCCGCCATCACCAGATAGTCGGCCGCCAGTTCCAGACGGATCTTCCGCGCGGCTTCGATGAACAGCAGATACTGGTCAGCCAGCGCGAGGATCGAAATCTTGTGCAGGTCGACCTTTTGTTGCCGCGCAAGCGCGAGCAGCAGGTCGAGCGGGCCTTCGTAACCTTCGACGTCGACGACCAGCGCCGGCTCGTCGTCGGGAACGACCTCGGCCGGCAGTCCGGTTTCAAACGACAAAATCTCAGCGCTCATGCACTTGCTCCTGCTCCTGCTCGAGCGATCAAGGCGTCCAGTTCCGCGCGTCCGGCGGCGCGGTCGAACGGCTGCGGCTGACGGCGGGCGGCGACCGCCGCCCTGGCGCGCTCAAGCGCCTTCCCGGCCAGAACCGGGGTCTCGCTGACGACGTCGCGCATCTCGTCCAGCTTGCCGTTGCAATGCAGGACCATGTCGCATCCGGCACTGACGATCGCGCGCGTTCGTTCCGCGATTGATCCCGCCAGAGCATTCATGGACACGTCATCACTCATCAACAAACCCTGGAACCCGATACTGCCGCGAATCACCTGTTCGATGATTGTCGCAGAAGTCGTGGCCGGTTGGATGGCGTCTAGCGCGCTAAACACAACATGTGCAGTCATCGCCATCGGCAGATCTGCCAGCGGACGAAATGCTTCGAAATCAGAAGCTTCGAGCTCACTCTTCGTGTTGTCTACGATCGGCAATTTGAAATGGGTGTCGGCCGTGGCCCGACCATGGCCGGGAATGTGTTTGAGGACCGGTAGAATGCCACCTTGCGACAGGCCTTCGGTGACGGCGCGGGCAATAATCGCGACCTTGCCGGGCTCGGTACCGTAGGCGCGATTGCCGATCACGGCATCAGCGCCTTCCACCGGGACGTCTGCCAGCGGCAGGCAGTCCACGGTGATACCGAGGTCCACAAGGTCACTCGCTATGAGCCGTGAGCTGAGCCAAGCCGCCCTGAGACCTGCTTCCGGGTCGGCATCGTAGAGAACACTGAACACGGCGCCGGGCGGATAGACCGGCCAATGCGGTGGCCCCAGGCGCTGGACCCGACCGCCTTCCTGATCGATCAGGACCGGCGCATCGAGATCACCGGTCGTGTTGCGCAATTCTTCTACAAGTCGAGCAACTTGGGCAGGACTATCGATATTACGCTTGAAGAGAATGAAGCCCCACGGCCGTTCCGCGCGCAGAAATGCGCGCTCTTCAGCGGTCAGCTCCAGCCCAGATACACCGGTGATGAATGCGCGTGTGCTCATGGGGCCGATTAGCCCCCATCAACGCCCAGGGTCAAGGAAACGGCCGTTAATTCCTTTGGACGACGCACTGTCCGCCGGCAGATTTCAGGTTCCCGCAGACCTGTGAGGCTTCTTCCTGCGAGCCGAACGGTCCGACCATGGCCCGATAATAGGTCCCCTTGTCGCCAAGGTCAGCCTTCTTGATCAACGGCGCACGCGATCCCAGCACCGAGGGGAACTTGGTCTGAAGGGCACGGAACGACGCCTGCGCATCGCCCTCCGACCGCTGGGACGATACTTGGACCACATAGCCGCCGCCAGACGCTGCCGGGGCCGCCTGCTGGATCGGGTTGGTCGAAGCCATACGTGAGGGCGCCGGAGGAGCGGCTGCAGCCGGAGGCGTGGCCTGCGGCGACAGCGACATCGGGGCATTGGCCGATGCGTTGGCATTGGCATTGGTCGCGCGCGGTGCCGCAGCGGGCGCGGCTGCAGGAACCGCGGCCGGTGCGGCGATGCGGGCCGGCGCCTGACGCGCGGCCGGTGTGGCCCCGGCGTCGGACTGGTCACCCTTGACGGCAAAAGTACGGATCTTGCGAGGCTCATCGCCCTGCATCGCGCCATTGCCCACCATCGGCTTGTTGGATGGCGAGACGCTGGCTGTCGATGGCGGGTTGGCGTTCTGGTTCAGCGGCGGGAATACCACGCGCGGACCCGCCTTGGTGGCGTCCTGCACGTTGACGGGCTGCTCTTCGCGCGACACCAGCCGCTCGGGGGCTGTGCCGCCGAGACGATCCTGGATCGGCTTGCCGTCGGCCGCGGCTGTCGCCGACGGCGGGACGATCTTGTTCGGACCGGGCTCAGCCTTGATCACCGGCGGTTCGCCGGTGCGCGCCGACCCCATAAATGTACGATAGGCGAAGGCAGCACCGGTACCCACTACGGCCAGCGCCAGCACGATGGCGACGGTCGCCATGCCACCGCGACGCTTCGGCGCCTCTTCCTGCTCGGCATAGCCGTCCTGATAGGCGTAAGGATCGTCCTGGTACTGATCGTCGTGCGGATGCTGGGCCTGTGTGCCATCGGCGTGGCCATACAGCGCATCGTCATAACGATTGGGATCATGCGGCGCGTGAGCCTGGTCGTACTGGCCCTGATAATCCTGCGCCTGATGATCCGTATGCGCGGCAAATGCCGGCGCCTGATGATAATCGGCCTCCGGTTGCAGGTGCTGCGGCTCCTGATGCTGAGCGCCGTAACGCTGCACCGGATGAAGATTCTCGAATTCCTGCTGCTGCGGCTCATGGGCTGCCGCACGCTGCATCCATGGCGGCGGGCCGGGCTGCGCGGGTTCTTCCTCATATTCCGGCTCGTCCTGATAGGCCGGTTCAGCCTGGCGCGGCGCGGGCGCCGGGCGGCTGTTGCTCGCGAACGGGTCGGTTTGCCCGATCAGCCGCGCGAGTTCGGCGAGCGGATCGCCCTCGCCCTTCGTCCGCAACTGAGCGTCGCGGCCGTAATCGTCATCCGCTGGGAAAGGTCGGTTCTGGTATCGATTAGCCATTGTGATGTCGCATCCCCTTCGGGAAAGCCGCCAACCCGCTTTTCAAACGAAACAGCTGCTATCAAGAACCACCCACAGATCCCCATGTGAGCGGCCGTCCCCTGTCTACCGCATCTCGTCCGGTGCGGTGACGCCGAGAACGGCGAGGCCCGAAGCCAGGACTGAGACGACGCTCTGGACGAGTGCCAATCGCGCTTTGGTAAGTTCTGCATCATTAGTGATAATGAAGCGTAAATGAGGCATATCGCGTCCGCGCGTCCAGAGCGCATGAAATTCGCTGGCGAGATCATACAGATAGAAAGCGATGCGGTGCGGCTCGTGCGCCGTGGCCGCAGATTCTATCATCCGTGGGTACAATGCTAACTGCCGCATCAGGCCCAGCTCGGCGATATCGTCGAGCCGCTCCATCACCGCGTCTTTTAGATAGGCAATGCGCGCCTCGGTTTCCAGAGGCAGGTCGGCCAGCATCTCCCGCGCATTGCGGAAGATCGAATGGCCGCGGGCATGCCCGTACTGGACATAGAAAACCGGATTGTCCTTGGACTGCTCGATCACCTTAGCGAGGTCAAAATCCAGCACCGCGTCGTTCTTCCGGAACAGCATCATGAAGCGCACGGCGTCGGAGCCGACCTCGTCGACCACTTCGCGCAGGGTGACGAAATCGCCGGAGCGCTTCGACATCTTCACCGGCTCGCCATTGCGCAACAGCTTCACAAGCTGCACGATCTTGACGTCGAGTTCGGCCTTCCCTGCCGTTACCGCCTTGATCGCCGCCTGCACACGCTTGATGTAGCCGCCGTGATCGGCGCCCCAGACGTCGACCATGTTGAGGAAGCCGCGGTCGAACTTGGTCTTGTGATAGGCGATATCGGACGCAAAATACGTGTAGCCGCCGTCCGACTTCAGAAGCGGGCGATCGACGTCGTCACCATAGGCGGTGGCGCGGAACAGGGTCTGCTCGCGGTCTTCGTAGTCGTCGATCGGTTTCCCCTTCGGCGGCGGCAGCCGGCCGATATAGACGTCACCCTTGCCGCGCAGGAATTCGATCGTTGCGCCGACCATGTCGGTACCGCCATCGATCAGCGAACGCTCGGAGAAGAACACTTCGTGGGAGATGTTCAGTGCGGCGAGATCGCCCTTGATCATCTCCATCATCATGGAAATGGCCTTGGCGCGCGTGATCGGCAGCCACTTGTCCTCGGGCATCTGGTTCAGCGCAGCGCCGTACTCAGCCACGAGCGCCTGCCCCACCGGCACCAGATAGTCGCCGGGATACAAGCCTTCCGGAATATCGCCGATGGCTTCGCCGAGCGCCTCGCGGTAACGCAAATGCGCGGAGCGCGCGAGTACGTCGACCTGCGCACCGGCGTCGTTGATGTAGTATTCGCGGGTAACGTCATAACCGGCGCAATCGAGCAGACTCGCCAGCGCATCGCCGAATACGGCGCCGCGGCAATGGCCAACATGCATCGGTCCCGTCGGATTGGCCGACACGTATTCGACATTGACCTTCTCACCGGCTCCGACGGCACTCCGGCCATACGAGGCACCGTCGCGCAGCACCGCGCGCAGCGCATCGGCCCAGGCCGACGACTTCAGCGTGAGATTGATGAAGCCGGGTCCGGCGACATCCACCGACGTCACCAGATCGTCATCGCGCAGCTTCGCAGCGATAGCGTCAGCCAGATCACGCGGCTTGGCTTTCGCCTCTTTCGCCAGCACCATCGCGGCATTGCTCGCCATGTCGCCATGGGATGCATCCTTGGTCGGCTCGACGACGACGCGCGACAGATCGATGCCTGCGGGCAGCACGCCTTCGCCGACGAGGGCGTTGCAGATCGCATGAACACGCGCGAGCACGTTGGCGAACAGATGCGGGGTCGGAACAGTCGAGGCCATGGCGATACGGGAACCAGCTTGCGCCGGAGGATTCCGGCAGGATTGCATCAGGATGGAATAGCGGTTTAGGGGGCGTTCCGCCAATTCTTTGACGGCCGATCCGCCAAGTGGGCAAAGATCGAAATCTGCAGCCCCGAAAGGCACTTAGAGGCTTTCGCCTAACGCAATTCGGGGGTCGAGTCAAAGAGCCGGATATGTTCGGTGATGGCAAAACGGTCGGTCATCCCGGCAATGAAATTGCCGATCCGGCGCGCCTGTTCGCCCTCCGATTCCGGCTCGGCGCCTTCAGGGGGCTGCCATTCGGGCGGTAGATCCTCGGGCGCGCGCTGATAGCGTGCGAACAGGTCGGTAACCAGACATTCCGCCTCGACCATCACCCGCATGACACGCTCATGGCGATACATGTGCTGCCAGAGGAAGGCCTTGATCCCAGCCTCGGCTTCTGCCGCGTCAGCACGAAACGCGACGAGCTTGCGCCCGCAGCGGCGAATGTCCTCCGCGGACTTCGGCAGCACCGCGCCGAGTCGTTGCTCCGTCTCACCGACGACTGCGCCAATCAGATAGGAAATCAACTCGCGCACCAGTTCGGCGCCGCGGCGGCTCTCGTCGAGACCGGGATAGCGCCCATCGATCTCTGTGATCATGCCTTGCGTCAGCGGAATCGCTTTGAGGTCATCGACGGTGAACAGCCCTGCGCGCAGTCCGTCATCGATGTCATGAGCGTTGTAAGCGATATCATCGGCAATCGCCGCGACCTGAGCTTCCAGCGAAGCGAAGCTCGACAGCTCCAGATCAAAGGTGCGGTCATATTCGCTGATCCCGAACGGCACGCCATGGGTGGCATAACGTCCCACAGGGGCGCCTAACGCGTCCGTCAGCGGCCCGTTGTGCTTAACGATGCCTTCGAGGGTTTCCCAGGTCAGATTGAGGCCATCGAACTCGGGATACCGATGTTCCAGTGACGTGACGAGGCGCAGAGTCTGAGCGTTATGATCGAAGCCGCCGTGGGCCTCGAGACAGGCGTCCAGCGCCCGCTCGCCGGCATGACCGAATGGCGGATGGCCGATGTCATGGGCCAGCGCCAGTGTCTCGGTCAGGTCCTCGTCGAGGCCCAGTTGCCGGGCCACGGCGCGGGCAATCTGCGCCACTTCCAACGTGTGGGTGAGTCGGGTGCGGTAATGATCGCCCTCATGGAACACAAAGACCTGGGTCTTGTGCTTGAGGCGGCGAAACGCGGTCGAATGGATGACCCGGTCGCAATCCCGGCGAAACGCGCTGCGGGTCCGGCTCGGAGCCTCAGAAAACAGCCGTCCGCGGCTGCGATCAGGGTCGCAGGCATAGGGTGCGCGGGGAGCAGCCATTCCGACCGACACGGCGTGTTTATCCTTGATCCAATTGATTCCTGAGCCTGCCGCACTTAACTATGGGGAGCGGCAGATTCAAATGGTTCGAATCCTGCCCGGAGAGCCAGATATGACCGACACTGCAATCACCGAGGCCCCCCTCACCGTCAGCGCGCGTGCTGCGCGCCGGATCGGCGAGATCCTCAAGACCGAAGGCAACGGCGCCATGCTCCGCGTGTCGGTCGAAGGCGGCGGCTGCTCCGGCTTCCAGTACAAGTTCGACGTCGAGCGCGCCAAGGCGGACGACGACATCCTGATCGAACGTGACAGCGCCGTGGTGCTGGTCGACCCCTCCTCAGCACCGTTCCTGGCCGGCTCCGAACTCGACTTCGTCGATGACCTGATCGGCGCCTCGTTCCGCGTCGTCAATCCGAACGCGACGGCGTCCTGCGGCTGCGGGACCAGCTTCTCGATCTGACCTCTATTCGGCTCTTTTAGATCGGTCTATTTCTCGGCGAACAGCGCCCGCGCATTGCCGTGCGCGATCTGTTTAGCGACCGCCGGCGGCAGTTGCGCCAGCCATGCGCGATAGCCATCCATGATATCGCCATAGCTCGCCCAGCGTTCCGGCACCCAGGTGTCGGAGCCCAGCAGGAAGCGATCGGGGTAGCGCTCGAACAGCACGCGCCATTGCGGCGTCAGTTTGCCTGATCCGTCCACGATGCCGCTGCGGTAAGACAATTCACCCCACAGTTTCGGGTATTTTATCAGCATAGCTGCGACACGGTCCGGCGCGAGGCTGAAGCCGGTATGCGCCCAGATAATCTGCGCACGCGGATTGTGCCGCATCAGAATCTCGACCGCTTCGTCGTCGGCATGGGCGTGCAAATAGAGATTGTTGGCGACGGCAAAGTCGACGGTCTTCTTGACCATCTCGGTATCGGCCGCCTTGCCGGTCAGATGGAATTCTCCGACACCGCGATAGTAGCCGCGCTTGAACTCCTCCTGCACGAGATCGAAGATCACAGGATCGTTGAACCAGCTGCCGATATCGGCGCGCACGCGATACGGCCGAATGAACGGCACGACCTGCAGATCACCCGCCTTGCCCTTCGCCTTGTCGCCCATCAGCACATGCGTGCCGGTGTTCGGGCGGCTGGTGGCGAGAATGCCGGTGACGCGATTCTTCCTGAAAACCTCTAGCACTTCGTCGGGCTGGTAATACGGCTTCGGCTCCCAGTTGTAATGCAAATGGGCGTCGAAGATTTCGATCCGATCGTCGGCACGAACCGGCGCGACAACGAGTGCGGCCAGCAAGGCGGCCGCAGTGAGTGTTGTCACCGGCATTGAAGACATCCCTATTCCGCAGCCACGACGCGCGGACGATCGTCGTGGTCTTCTTCCTCGAGCTGCGGCTGCAGCTTGCGCTTCAGCTTGCGGTCGATGCGGTCGAGATAGATGTAGATGACCGGCGTGATGAACAGCGTCAGCAATTGCGAGACACACAGACCGCCGACCACGGCAACACCAAGCGGCTGACGCAGTTCGGCGCCGGCACCGGCACCGAGCGCGATCGGCAGCGTGCCGAAGATGGCCGCGAAAGTGGTCATCATGATCGGGCGGAAACGCAGCAGCGCGGCTTCGCGGATCGCGTGTTCGGCCGACAGGCCGACGCGGCGACGCTCGAGTGCGAAGTCGACCATCATGATGGCGTTCTTCTTGACGATGCCGACCAGCATGACGATGCCGATCATGGCAATGACCGACATCTCCATCTTGAACAGCATCAGCGTCAGGATCGCGCCGATACCCGCGGATGGCAGACCGGAGATGATTGTGATCGGGTGGATGAAGCTCTCATAGAGGATGCCGAGGATCACGAAGGCCGCGAACACGGCAGCCAGGATCAGCACGCCCTGCCCGCGCAACGAATCCTGGAACACCTGCGCCGTGCCTGAGAAGCCGGTGGCGATGGTCACCGGCAGTTTGGAATCCGCCTCGATTTGCGTGATCTGGTCTACCGCATAGCCCAGCGAATAGCCGGGCACCAAGTTGAACGAGATCGTCACCGCCGGCTGCTGACCCTGATGGTTGATCTGCAGCGGCCCGACCGTTGGCACCAGACGCGCGACCGCGCTCAGCGGAATGGTCTGATTGTTCGACGTCTTCATATAGAGCTTGGAGAGGTCGCTCGGATCGATCCGGAACTGCGGCTGCGCTTCCAGGATGATCTGATAATCGTTGGTCGGCATGTAGATGGTGCCGACCTGACGCGAGCCGAACGCATTATAGAGCTGGTTACGAACCTGATCGACGGTGACGCCGTAAACCGCCGCCTTTTCGCGGTCGATATCGACCGTCATCTGCGGGTTCTTGATGTAGAGGTCGGTGGTCACATCGAGCAGGCCCGGCACCTTGGCGATGCGGTCGCGCATCTCCGGCGATACGCGATACAGCGTGTCGGTGTCGCTGCCCTGAAGCACGTATTGATACTGGCTCTTCGACGGTCGGCCGCCGATGTTCAGATTCTGGATGCTCTGGAAGAAGGCCTGCAAGCCAGGAACGGCCAACGACTTCTGGCGCAGCCGCGTCATCACCACCTGTGCGGGATCACGATCCTGGCGCGGTTTCAGCGCAACGAACAGACGACCGTAATTCGCCGTCGCATTCGGGCCGCCGGAGCCCACGGTGCTGTTGATGTATTCGACGGCAGGATCGGATTTCAGCAGATCAGCAAGCGCCTGCTGCCGCGCACTCATCGCTTCGAAGGACGTATCGGTTGCGGCTTCGGTCGTACCGGTCAGGAACCCGGTATCCTCCTGCGGGAAGAAGCCCTTTGGTACGATGTTGTAGAGATAAACGGTGCCGCCGAGGGTCGCGAGCGTCACCACCAGCATGATGCCCTTGTGTGCGAGCACGCGATCGAGCGCCCATTCGTAACCGCGCAGCCAGGCCGCAAATATGCGCTCGAAACCGCGCAGAATGAAATTTTCCTTGTGCTCGGGATTGTGCGCCTTGAGCACACGCGCGCAGAGCATGGGCGTTAGCGTCAGCGACACGAAGCCGGAGACGATGATAGCCACCGCGATCGTCACCGCGAATTCACGGAACACGCGGCCGACAATTCCGCCCATCAGCAGCACGGGAATGAACACCGCGATCAGCGAGAAGGTGATCGAGACGATGGTGAAACCGATTTCGCGTGCGCCCTTCAGCGCCGCGTCGAACGGCTTCATGCCGAGCTCGATGTGTCGGACGATATTCTCCAGCATGACGATGGCGTCGTCGACAACGAAGCCGACGGACAGTGTCAACGCCAGCAGCGTCATGTTGTTGATGGAGTAGTCCAGCATGTACATCGCGGCGCATGTGCCGAAGATCGAGATCGGCACCGCCAGCGCGGGAATCAAGGTCGCTGAGGCTGAGCGCAGGAACAGGAAGATCACGAAGATCACCAGCACCACGGCGATCAGCAATGTCTCCTCGACGTCGGCGACGGCTTCGCGGACCGAGATCGAGCGGTCCATCATCATATTGACTTCGACCGATGGCGGCAATTGCGCGCGCAGCGACGGCAGCTTGGCGCGGACGCCGTCGACCACAGCGACCGTGTTGGCGTCGGGCTGCTTCTGGATCGCCAGCACGATGGCGCGCTCGCCATTCAACCAGGTCGCGACCTTGTCGTTTTCGACAGCGTCATAGATCTTGGCGACTTCGTTCAGCTTGACCGGCGAGCCGTTGCGCCAGGCGACAACGACCTGGCCATAGTCGGCGGCCTTGGACATCTGTCCGGATGCCTGCAGCGAGATGTCCTGCTTCGGTCCGTTCAGAGTTCCGACCGGCGTCGAGGAGTTCGCGCGCGACACCGCCGTACGGATATCTTCAAGCGACAACCCGCGAGCCGCCGCAGCTTCGGGATCGGCCTGGACGCGAATGGCGAATTTCTGCGTGCCATAGATCAGCACCTGCGCCACGCCGGGGATCTGCGACAGCGCCTGTCCGATGGTGATATCGCCGAATTCATTAACGGCCGAGAGCGGCAGCGTCGATGAACTCAGCGCAATGAACAGCACCGGGAAATCGCCGGGGTTCACCTTGCGGAAACTCGGCGGGATCGTCATTTCGATCGGCAACCGGCGCTGTGCGATCGTCAGCGCAGTCTGCACGTCCAGCGCCGCCGCATCGATATTGCGGTTAAGATCGAACTGAATGATGATCTGGGTCGTTCCCTGCGACGAGCTCGACGACATCGAAGAGATACCAGCGATGGTCGAGAGCTGACGCTCGATGATGCCGGCGACCGAGGCCGCCATCGTATCGGCGCTGGCGCCCGGCAGCGTCGCCGTCACCGCGATGGTCGGAAAGTCCACTTTCGGAAGCGCCGACACCGGCAGCAGCCGGAAACCGAAAATGCCAAACGCGATGATCGTCGCCGTGATGAGCGTGGTCATCACAGGGCGACGGATGCAGAGCTCCGAGAGGGTCATGTTTTATGCCCCGGCCTTGCGGGCCCGGGCTTCGACCCGTGTGCCTTGTGTCAGCAAGAGCTGGCCGTCGACGACGACGTCCTCATCCCCTCTTAAACCCGACGAGATCACCGAAATCCCCTGGAAGGTGCGATCGACTTCGACAGGTTGAACACGGGCGACGCCGTCCTTCACCATGAAGACGAAGTTCCCAGTCTGGCTGCGCTGCACGGCCACGGTGGGCACAACAACGCCGTCCTCGGTGCGCACGATCAACTTGGTCTGTACCAAAATGCCCGGCCACAGGGTTTCGTTCGGATTGCTCATGATGCCGCGCACAGTGACCATGCCGGTGGTGGAATCCACAGTGTTTTCCACCATCGCCACCTTGCCGGTTTCAGAACGGCCGCTGTTCGGGATGGTCGCAATGACCGAGGTCGATCCCGCCGCCATCGCTTCGCGCAGATCGCCAAGCACACGCTGCGGAATGGCGAAGGACACATAGACCGGAGCCATCTGATTGATGGTGGCGAGCGGCGCCGTATCGGCCGGGCGCACGAAATTGCCGACCTTCACATTGGCTGCACTGATCCGGCCGGAGAACGGCGCGCGGATGATGGTGTAGCTCTTCTGGACCTTGAGATTGTCGAGCGCCGACTGATCGGCCCGGATGGTTCCGGCCAGGATGTCGGATTGGGTCTTGGCATTGTCGACGCTGACCTGCGTAGTCGCGCCCTTGCCGATCAGATCCGTAAAGCGCCGCACGTCGCGTTCCGCACCGGCCAGTTGGGCCTGATCGCGGGCCAGCGTGCCTTCGGCCTGCTCGATCTGGGCATCAATCTGCCGCGAATCGAGGGTGAACAGCAGATCGCCTTCCTTGACCTTGGCGCCGTCTTCAAAATGCACCGAGGTGATGGTGGTTTCCACCCGCGACTTGAGCGCGACACTCGAAATCGGCGTTACTGTACCGATCGAATCGACATCGACCGGAACCGGTTTGCGTTCCGCCTTGGCAATCTCGACCGCAACGATCCGCGCGCGCTGCGGGGCCTGTGCATTGGTGTTGCCACCGGTCCACGAGGAGCGCGTCGTGTAGGCCGCAACCGCGGCAGCGCCGACGAGAACGAGTAGAGCGATCGATGTGCGTTTCTTCATATGGTCCATGTCACCTGGTACAGAAGATCGGGTCGCCCCCGTTTCCCGCCCATGGCAGCTTTAAAGACAGCGTCTGTGCGCTTTAGGCTTAAAGCTTATCATGTTGGCAGGGATGATGGTATGCCACGTTGACGTATTTTTGCCATTGTTGTTACCGGAATCCCGTCAGATGAGAATTGCCACCTGGAATGTGAATTCTGTCCGCCAGCGACTGGACCATCTGGTGACGTGGCTGCGCGACTGCTCACCGGACATCGTCTGCCTGCAGGAGATCAAATGCCTCGATGAGGCGTTTCCGCGCGAGCCCATCGAGGCGCTCGGCTACAATGTAGTCACCCACGGCCAGAAGACCTTCAACGGCGTCGCCCTGCTCTCGAAATATCCGCTGGAGGAAGCCACGCCCCGGCTGGCGGGCGATGACGAGGATCTTCATGCCCGCTTCATCGAAGGCGTCGTGTCGCTGAAATCCGGGGTGGTCAGGGTGGCCTGCCTGTATCTGCCGAACGGCAATCCAGTCGACACCGAGAAGTATCCCTACAAACTGAAATGGATGTCCCGGCTACAGGAGTTCACCCGACTACGGCTGAAGACCGAGGAGCCGTTGATTCTCGCCGGCGACTTCAACGTCATCCCGGCGGCGGCCGACGCCTATAATCCGGCGGCCTGGATCAACGACGCGCTGTTCAAGCCGGAAACCCGTGCCAGCTTCCAGACCCTGCTCGGCTTGGGCATGACCGACGCCCTGCGCGCCGTCACCGACGAGCCCGGCCAGTACACGTTCTGGGACTATCAGGCCGGCGCCTGGCAGAAGAACTGGGGCATCCGCATCGACCATCTGCTTCTGTCACCACAGGCCAGCGACAAGCTCATCGACGTCGGGATCGACAAGTATGTGCGCGCCTGGGAGAAGCCGAGCGATCACGTGCCGGTGTGGGTCGATCTGGATCTTGAAGCGGCGTAAAGGCCGGTCGCCAAGCGCTCCCCAAACACAAATTGTCATCGCCCAGCTTGACCGGGCGATCCAGCAAACGCCCGGGGCAACGTTCCGAGACGGCGCCTGACGCGAGCACTCGTTGATAATAATGAAGGCTGGCGATTACTGGGTCACCCGGTCAAGCTGGGTGACGACTGTCGAGTGTGAGGTAATCGCGCTCGGAAACGGTCGCTTAGTCCGGGACAACCCTCAGTCCCGTTTGCCGGACACCCAGTGCTCGAGCATCTGCAGCGCCATGGCGCGGTCGTCTTCGGAGGCCTTGGCGATGGCCTTGTTGTAGCTGTCGCGAATCCAGGTGTCGTCCGGGCCGGCATTGTCGCGGGCCAGCGTCAGCCACATCAGGCCGCGCGCCATCTGCCGTGGCAGCGATTCACCGTTGAACAGCATCTGGCCAAGCAACGCCTGCGCCTGGTGCTGGCCCTTCTGCGCAGCAAGGCCCAGCCAGCGGGCGCCATATTTGGTGTCGCGCGGGGTACCGATGCCCTTCAGATACAGCCGGGCCAGATCGTATTGTGCGTCGGCATTGCCGAAATAGGACGCAGCGTAGGAGAACATCTCGCGCGCGCGTTCGGTGTCGGCCTTGATCTTCGAATTCGGAATGCCGTCGAGGTAATAGCGACCGAGCGCCACGAAGGCGTTGGCGACGATGGTGGCCTGCGGCGCGGACGGCGAGTCCTCGGCGTGGGCATTGGCGATACGGCTGAAATATTCGAAGGCGCGCAGGTCGTCCTGTGCCACACCGTTACCGTCGGCATACATCCGGCCGAGCTTCCACTGGGCGATCGGATGACCGCCTTCGGCGGCATATTGGAGCGCGGTCAGCGAGGTATCGGGCTTGGCGGACTTCTTCAAGACCGGCGCAGCACCGGGAATGGTCGTTACAACCGGCAGGGCTGCGTCGCTGCTGCCAACGGGCGCACCATCAAAGGCAAACGCCGGCGCGGCCACTGACGCGGCACCCAAAGCAAACGCTACAAAAATGGTACGCTCAACTATCCGCATAACAGTATTTCTCGTGGGCCCGGCCGGTTTGGGTCACGGCGCAACCAATGGCCGATCCAACCTGCTGGGCATATGTCCACAGCGTCCCTGACATATGGTTAGTCGCGCGACGCTTCCGTTTGGTCGGGTGCGCGGCCAATTCTTTGTCGGTCAATTTTACGTTAAGGCAGCCCTCACCGGTTTCGCGCCCGATGGTGCTACCGCCCATCGATTCGAAGGTGTCAGGAGCCAGAGTCCCCTTCGATCCAACAAGGTCACCAATAACGGCGATCAGCTTGTCGGCAGAACAAATGACGTCCTGATGGGAATTCCGCGTCACGGGCTTCATTTTCTCCGCGATCACCTGCCCGGTCGCAGTGAGGCACGCTCCCTGCGACCGGCTGTGATCGAGCAATGTCGTCTTCAGCAACAGTATGTCGGCAACTTCCAATATGTCTTTGGCGACATAACGGCTCACCCGCTTCAAATCGGTGCCATATGGTGTCTTTTTGAAGATTTCGACGGTGCGAGATTCTTGCGCGCGCAGCACTTGGCCGGCGATGAACCGTTCGCGCCGCAGCGTCGCCAGACTCATCGCGCAGGGGAGCGCGCCACGCGACGCCTGCTCCCGGCCCTCCGTCATAAGACGGCTAGGCAAACGCGACTTGATGTTCGTCTTGGCGTCCATCGCGAACCTGGTTTCTCAGGCCGCTTCGGCGATCCGGGACAATCCCACTGACATCCCGCCGATCAACAAAGCGCTCCAGCCTTCTGGCTGGTGAGAAATGATTTCACGAAGGCGTGTGGCCAAATAGCGGCGGTTACAATACCCACAGCACGACAGGGTTAAATCTTGGGGGACTGTGGCAACCAAGCAACATTTGTGGCGCACCGGCAACCCTTTTTAGCGAGGCTAAAATCGCTGCCGCGTTACCGGAAAGTCGGCGCAAGGCCGACCTTTCCATTCGTTGCCGATCTCAACGTCCGGCGGGCGCGGAGGTGGCACCACCGTAGACCAGCCCGGGATAAACACCGCGGACGAGCACGGGATCACGGCCCCAGCCCGGGTAATAGGCAAAGGCATCGCGTGAGTCGCCATCGGTTGTGACGGCCTGCGGTTGAGCATGCCGGTGTGCAGAGCGCTGCTCTGACGCAGTGGCGACACCGGACACTATCAGAGCAATGAGGGCCGAAGCCGCGGCAGTGGTGATCGTTGTTTTCATGAAAAGCTCCCTGAATTTAGCGTCACTCGGAAATGACAGCACTTTCGCCTTGGACGCATTCGCGTCTGACCTTGACGGCAGATAACGTCGGGAGACCGTAACGTAAGCCCGCCGCAACTTCACGATGCGGCGATCAAAATTATCGATCGGAAATGCTTCCGACTACGTATTCAGCACGCGCCCATAGGCGTCGAGCACGGCTTCCTTCATCGTCTCCGAGATGGTCGGATGCGGGAAGATGGTGTGGAAGAGTTCCTCTTCCGTGGTCTCCAGATTCATAGCGACCACAAAGCCCTGGATCATCTCGACGACCTCAGCGCCGACCATATGGGCGCCGAGCAGCTGGCCAGTCTTCTTGTCGAAGATCACCTTCACCATGCCCTGGTCCTCGCCCTGGGCGATCGCCTTGCCATTGGCGACGAAGGGGAAGCGGCCGACGCGGATGTCCTTGCCGGCTTCCTTGGCTTTGGCTTCGGTGAGACCGACCGAGGCCACCTGCGGGTGACAATAGGTACAGCCCGGGATCAGCGACTTGTCCATTGCATGCGGGTTCATCCCCTTGATCGCCTCGACGCAGATCACGCCCTCATGCTCGGCCTTGTGGGCCAGCATCGGCGGACCGGCGACGTCGCCGATGGCATAGATGCCGGGCACGTTGGTCTTGCCGTATTTGTCGATCACGATACAGCCGCGCTCGGTCTTCACGCCGAGCTTCTCGAGGCCAAAGCCTTCGATATTGCCGACCACGCCGACCGCCGAGATGACGCGGTCGACGGTGAGTTGCTGGGTAGCCCCCTTGCCATCTTCGATGGTCACGGTGACCGAATCCGACTTCTTGTCGAGTTTGGTCACCTTCGCGCCGGACATGATCTTGATGCCCTGCTTCTCGAACTGTTTGCGGGCGAAACCGGCGATCTCGGCGTCTTCGACCGGCAGGATCTGCGGCAGCACCTCGACCACAGTCACGTCGGCGCCCATGGTCTTGTAGAACGACGCGAATTCGATGCCGATGGCGCCGGAGCCGACCACCAGCAGCGACTTCGGCATCTTGTCGGGGTTCATGGCCTCGAAATAGGTCCAGACCAGCTTCTTGTCGGGCTCGAGACCCGGCAGCACGCGCGGCCGGGCGCCGGTGGCGACGATGATATGCTTGGCAGTATAGCTGCCTGCCCCGAGCGCGCCCTTGGGTGCTGCGGCTTCCGTCTTCTTGACAGTGAACTTGCCCGGCGCATCCAGGGTCGCTTCACCCCAGATGATCGAGATCTTGTTCTTGTTCATCAGATATTCGACGCCGCCGCTGAGGCGCTTCACGACGCCACGCGAGCGCGCGATCACGGCCTTGATGTCGAACGTCACATTGTCCGCCGACAGGCCATAATCCTTGGCATGCTGCATGTAGTGATAGATTTCCGCCGAGCGCAGCAGCGCCTTGGTCGGGATACAGCCCCAGTTATTGCAGATGCCGCCGAGATAGGCCTTCTCGACGATCGCCGTCTTGAAGCCGAGCTGTGCGGCCCGAATGGCCGTCACATAGCCGCCGGGACCGGAGCCGATGACGACGACGTCGAAGGAATTATCAGCCATGGGTCACTCCACTCGCCAATCGGCGCTGTCTTGAAATCAGAAATTTTCGGATGCCGAATTCGATCAATCCCAGCGCCGCAAGGATGCCCAGCACGCAATAGACCAAAAACTGTCCCAGGCTGCGCGCCAGTTGTTCACCTGAATGAAACGCGTTGTCGATGATCCCATATCCAACCGGATTCAGCGCAGCGACGGCGGCGGTCAATAGCGAGATCCAGGGCCATGATGTTTTGACTTTCATGAGCCACCGGACCTGAGCCTTACACCACCATCATCACGGGATTTTCGATCAGCTTCTTGAATGCCGTGATCAGTTCGGCGCCGAGCGCGCCATCGATGGCGCGGTGATCGCAGGAAAGTGTCACGCTCATGATGGTTGCAGCGACGATCTGGCCATTGCGCACCACGGCCCGTTCCTCGCCCGTGCCAACCGCAAGGATCGACGACTGCGGCGGATTGATCACCGCCGTGAAGTCCTTGATGCCGAACATGCCGAGGTTGGACACGGATGACGCGCCGCCCTGGTATTCGTTGGGCTTGAGCTTCTTGGCCTTGGCGCGCGCGGCAAGTTCCTTCATCTCGTTGGAGATTGCCGAAATGGACTTGATCTCGGCCTGGCGGATGATCGGCGTGATCAGGCCGAACGGCAGCGCCACCGCTACGCCGATGTCGGAATGCTTATGACGGAGCATCGCTGCTTCCGTCCACGACACGTTCGCTTCCGGAATCTTCTGCAGCGCGATGGCCATCGCCTTGATGACGAAATCGTTGACCGAGAGCTTGTAGAGCGGCTTGCCGTCCTTGTCCTTGCCGGCCGCAGCGTTGATCTCCTCGCGCGCGGAGGAGAGCTTGCCGAGATCGCAATCGACCGTGAGATAGAAGGTCGGCATCGAGTTGGTCGCGGCGGTGAGACGCTGCGCAATCGTGCGGCGCATCGAGTCATGCGGCACGCTCTCGTAAGCGCCCTGCTCGTACAGCCCGAGAATCTGCTGATCGGACATTGCAGGCGCACCGATCGCTCCAGTCGCACCTGCGGGAGCGCCGGCAGCCGCGGCTGCTGGTTTGAGGCCCTGACCGGACTTCGCCTTTTCGACATCCGCGGCGACCACACGGCCATGTGGACCCGATCCGTTGATACGACCGAGTTCGATGCCGGCGTCCTTGGCGAGACGACGCGCCAGCGGTGATGAGAATACGCGCGCGCCATTGCTCTGTGCGGCGGCCGGCTGCGGAGCTGGCGCAGCGGCCGGTGCCGGTGCCTTCGCTGCGGAAGCAGCAGCCGGCGCAGGTGCAGCAGCTGCAGGCTTCGGCGCGGGAGCTTCGGCAGCAGGCGCGGGCTTCGGCTTGTCAGCCCCTGCCCCCGAACTCGCGGCCTTCACGTCCTCGCCGTCGGCGGCGAGCACCGCGATCACGGCGTTCACAGCAACATCCTGCGTACCTTCCGCCACCAGGATCTTAGCGATGGTGCCTTCGTCGACGGCTTCGACTTCCATCGTCGCCTTGTCGGTCTCGATCTCCGCGATCACGTCGCCGGACTTGACCTTGTCGCCCTCTTTCTTGAGCCACTTGGCAAGGTTGCCCTTTTCCATGGTGGGCGACAGCGCAGGCATCAGAATGTTGATTGGCATTGTCAGTGACCTTGTTGCGACCGCGGCGTGGTGTTGCCCATGTCAGTCGGACGCGCGATTTCAGCTTCGAACATTTCGACGATGCGGTTCAGCGCCTCGTCTTCGGAATAGTTGGCCTCACGCGCATAGGCGCGTGCGGCATGGCGCGCGATGTCGACCAGCAGGAGCCCCCACATGTCGGGCTCCTCGAAGGCGCGCATGAAGGCGATGGACAGCCCGCCGTCGAGCACGAACGCGCGCAACACCTCGGTGGCGTCCTCGCGATCCATGACATCCGGCGGCAGTGGCTGTTCCTTCGGACCTGCCATGGTTCACCGATAGCAAACGGCTTTGGCCGCAGCCACGACGTCGGCCACCGACGGCAGCGCCAGCTTTTCAAGATTGGCGGCGTAAGGCATCGGCACGTCCTTGCCCGACACGCGCGCGACCGGCGCATCGAGATAGTCGAACGCGTGCTCCATGATCCGTGCGGCGATTTCGGCGCCCACACCCGACTGTTGCCAGCCTTCTTCCACCGTCACGGCGCGCGAGGTTTTCTTCACGGACTCGATGATGGTGTCGGTGTCGAGCGGACGCAGCGTGCGCAGGTCGATGACCTCCGCCTGGATGCCTTCCTTGGCGAGTTCTTCGGCGGCCTTCAGCGCATAGGTCATGCCGTTCGACCACGAGATCAGCGTCACATCCTTGCCGGCACGGGCGACCTTGGCCTTGCCGATCGGCACGATGTAGTCGTCGAGCTTCGGCACCTCGCCGGAATGCCCGTAGAGCATTTCGTTTTCGAGGAAGATCACCGGGTTCGGATCGCGGATCGCGGATTTGAGCAGGCCCTTATAGTCGGCGGCGCTATAGGGCGCGACGACCTTGAGGCCCGGGATCTGCGAGTACCAGGCCGAATAGTCCTGGCTGTGCTGGGCGCCGACGCGCGCCGCAGCGCCGTTCGGACCGCGAAATACGATCTGACAGGTCATCTGGCCGCCGGACATGTAGAGCGTCTTGGCAGCGGAGTTGATGATCTGGTCGATCGCCTGCATGGCGAAGTTGAAGGTCATGAATTCGACGATCGGCTTCAGGCCGGACATCGCCGCGCCGACGCCGACACCCGCAAAGCCGTGTTCGGTGATCGGCGTATCGATCACCCGGCGGGCGCCGAATTCCTGCAGCAGGTTCTGGGTCACTTTGTAGGCGCCCTGATATTCGGCGACTTCCTCACCCATAATGAAGACGTCTTCATCCCTGCGCATTTCCTCTGCCATCGCGTCACGCAGCGCTTCGCGGATGGTGATGGTCACCATCTCGGTGCCTTCAGGAATTTCAGGATCGGGCTGGATCGAAGCCGTCGGAGCTGCTGGTGCTGTAGCCTCTTCCTTCGGAGCCGGAGCGGATTTCGCTTCCGCGGCAGGCGGCGCGGATTCTGCGGCCTTCTCCTGCTTCGCCGGGGCCGGTGCGCTCGCCGCAGCAGATGCGTCTTCGCCGTCAGCGAGGATGGTTGCTATCGGCGTGTTGACCGCGACATCGTTGGTCCCTTCCGGGATCAGGATCTTGCCGAGCGTCCCTTCATCGGTCGCTTCGACTTCCATCGTCGCTTTGTCGGTTTCGATTTCGGCGATCACATCGCCGGACTTGATCGTGTCGCCTTCCTTCTTGAGCCATTTGGAGAGGTTGCCTTTCTCCATGGTCGGGGACAGCGCGGGCATCAGAACTTGAATGGCCATTATAACTCCAGATCGGTCTTTAAGCCGCGCGCTTAGCGGTACACATCGGTGTAAAGTTCGGATGCATCGGGCTCAGGGTCCTGCTGCGCGAAATCCGCCGATGCGTTGACGATGTCACGCACCTCGGCATCGATCGCCTTGAGGTCCTGCTCGGTCACGTCAGCGGCCAGCAGACGGTTGCGCACCTGCTCGATCGGGTCCTGATCGTGGCGGACCTTGTCCACCTCCTCGCGGGTCCGGTACTTGGCCGGATCCGACATCGAGTGGCCGCGATAGCGATAGGTCTGCATTTCCAGAATGAACGGACCCTTGCCGGCGCGGCACCAAGCGACCGCACGGTCACCGGCGGCCTTCACGGCGCGGACGTCCATACCGTCGACCTGCTCGCCCGGAATGTTGAAGGAGATGCCGCGCTTGGAGAAGTCGGTCTGCGCCGAAGAGCGCGTCACCGAGGTACCCATGGCATAGCGGTTGTTCTCGATGATGTAGATCACCGGGAGCTTCCACAGCTCCGCCATGTTGAAGCTCTCATAGACCTGCCCCTGGTTCGACGCGCCATCGCCGAAGTAAGCGAGGCTGACCAGATCATTGCCGCGATAACGGTTGGCGAAAGCGAGACCTGTTCCGAGCGACACCTGCGCGCCGACGATGCCATGACCGCCGTAGAAGTTCTTCTCGCGGCTGAACATGTGCATGGAGCCACCCTTGCCCTTGGAGTAGCCGCCCTTGCGCCCCGTCAGCTCAGCCATGACGCCCTTGGCGTCCATGCCACAGGCCAGCATGTGACCGTGGTCGCGATAGCCGGTGATGACCTGATCGCCGTCCTTCAATGCCATCTGCATGCCGACGACGATGGCTTCCTGGCCGATATAGAGATGGCAGAAACCGCCAATCGCGCCCATGCCATAGAGCTGGCCAGCCTTCTCCTCGAAACGCCGGATCAGAAGCATGTCGCGAAGCGCGTGCATCTCCTGATCGCGGGTGAAATCTGGCGGCGATGACGGGGTTGCGCCATTGCTCGTTGCCTGCCCTGCGGGAGCGACGCTTTTCTTCGGTGCGGCCATGAAAATTCCGGATGCGAGAGTGAATGGCCCTTCCTACTCCAAGTGCTTGCGGCTTGAAAGGGATTGCGTCGCGCGGAATGCCACACGGTTGTTTCGCACTGCAGCGAAGGCGCGAAACTTTCGAAATCGAATTGGATCGGTTTTGTAATTTGAGGAATGAAAGCGCTTGTCGTGGTCACGTTGCCGTCACGATGAGCAGGCGCGAGCGATCCATAGCTTTGATGCAAAGCTGTGTTGCTTCATGCGAGGACGACTCGCCGCCGAAGAGAGAATCTTAGTTTGGCTTGATGACCTTCACGAGGTCGCGCGGATACGCGTAGTCGAGCTGGTAGCGCGCGCGCTCGTCGAGCATGTCGGGATCGAGTCCACCAGATCGCAGGAGCGCCACGCGCTGCTCGGCCTTGGTGCGTTCCTTCTTCAATTGCACCAGTTCGGAGGTCAGCGCGACGATCTCCTGGTCGAGCTCCTGACGTGCGTTGAGGCCGTATTTACCGGTATAGGCATTGACCCCGAAATAGCTGATCATCATCGCCGCCAGTGCATAGAGCACGAGCCCGGTGAGGATCGATTTGAGGCGGGTATGCTTGACCATTCCCGAAAATGCGACGGCCCGGTTAAGGCGAACCTAACAACCGGGCCGCAACCTGAATTTGCGCGGCTTATTTCTTCAGCTTGTCGACCCAGGCGGCGAAGGCGTCGATATAAGCCTGCAGCACCGGCCGGATCGATTCCTTGACGATCTCGCCCTGTTCGCTGAACGCGTCGCCGACGGCATTCAGATAGATTTCAGGCTGTTGCATGATGGGACCGACAATCCCCGGCAGGGTTTGGCGCAAGCTAAGGGCAGCACCCAGGCCACCGATCGGACCGGGCGAGCTAACCACGATGCCGGTGGGCTTGCCGAGGAACGAGCTCTTGCCATAGGGCCGCGAACCGACGTCGATGGCGTTTTTCAGAACACCCGAAACTGAGCGGTTATATTCCGGAGAGACGAACAGTACCGCATCCGAGGCCTGGATCGCTTCGCGGAACTTGACCCAGTCGGCCGGCGGCGCGGCTTCCAGGTCCTGATTGAAGAATGACAGCTCGTTCAGCGTGATGACGTTCAGCTTCAGCGACGGCGGCGCCAGCTGGGCGAGTGCATTCGCAACCTTGAGCGAGAATGACTGTTTGCGGAGGCTGCCGACAATGACGGCAACGCTGTAGGTGGCCATGAGATATCCCCTGAATAACTGCTTCCAAAAAGCGCGGAGCGCATCTGGAACCTGTCACCTATCCCGGCAAAAGATGCAAGTGCATGGATTGTATTTGACTGCCGCAATCGGGCCTAACCGGCACGTCCGCCTCGCCCGCCCAAACACATCTTCGTTATGCTGATATCGCTCAAATGGATGACGCCCGGAGCGCCGCTGTGATCGAACCTTCGGAGAGTGCTGCGCGACAAACCACGTAAGACAAACCACGCACGCCAGTCCCGACTGATCTGCGACGTCTGGCCAGGCTGCTCGAATTCGACCGTCGCAATTTGCGGGGCTTCCGATGCGCAACCTTGGTCTTGTGGCTTCCGTCGTCTTCGCCTTGAGCTTGCTCAGTCAGTCGGCCTTCGCCGACAAACGCGTCGCGCTGGTGATCGGCAACTCGGCCTACCAGAACGTCGTCAAGCTCGCCAATCCGGCCAACGACGCCGCGGCGATGACCGAGACCTTGAAGACCGCTAATTTCGACATTGTCGAAGCCCGACGGGATCTAAAGGCGACCGAGATGCGCCGGGCCTTGCGCGATTTCGCGGACAAGGCGCGCGATGCGGACGTTGCTCTGGTCTATTTCGCCGGCCACGGCATCGAGGTCGATGGCACCAACTACCTGATTCCGACCGACGCACTGCTGGAACGCGACACCGACGTCTATGACGAGGCGTTCTCGCTGGAGCGCATCCTCGTGACCATCGAGCCGGCCAGGAAGCTGCGGCTGGTGATCCTCGATGCCTGCCGCGACAACCCCTTCGTCAAGAACATGAAGCGCACCACGGCATCCCGGGCGATCACCCGCGGCCTCGCCAAGGTGGAGCCGGCCAGCCCCAACACACTGATCGCCTATTCGGCCAAGGCCGGCTCGACGGCGCTGGATGGCGACAGCAAGAACAGCCCCTTCACGGCCGCGCTGGTCCGCCATATCGCGACGCCCGGCCTCGACCTGCGCAAGGCCTTTGGCTTCGTCCGCGATGACGTCATGAAGACCACCAGCAACCGCCAGGAACCGTATGTCTACGGTTCGCTCGGCGGCGACGACGTGCCTCTGGTCCCGGTGGCTGCCGTCGCCACGTCGCCCGCCGTCAGTGTCCAGGCCGAAACCCGCCGCGACTACGAGCTGGCTTTGCAGTTGGCGACCAGAGACGGCTGGAACGCGTTCCTGACCCAGCACCCCGACGGCTTCTATGCGTCGCTGGCCAAATCCCAACTAGCGAAGCTCGCAGCCGAGGACGCCCATACCGCTGCTGCGGAGAAAGCCCGCCTCGCCGTTGAAGAGAAAGCCCGTCTGGCTGCCGAAGGCGCCAGGAAGGCCGAACAGACCAAGGCAGCGGCCGATGCCAAGACCGCCGAGGATGCCCGGATTGCTGCCGAGAAACTCAAGACCGCCGAGCAGGAACGCGCCGCCGCCGGCGAGCGCGCCCGCGCGGCAGCGGAAGCCAGGGTCGATGCCGGCAAGCCGGACACGCCTGCCGCCGGACCGCAGCTGGCGACACTCCCTGCCCCCACGGCCGATGTGTCCCGAACACCCGCGCCAGCCGATCTACCCCGTCAGGTCCAGGTCGAGCTTCAGCGGGTGGGCTGCCTGCAGGGATCAGTCGACAACTCATGGACTGTGGCTTCCCGCAAGTCGCTTGAGCGCTTCAATCGCTACGCCTCGACCAAGTTCGATGCCAAGGCGGCCAGCACCGATGCGCTCGAGGCGATCAAGGCCAAGTCTGCACGGGTCTGCCCGCTGGTCTGTGCGCATGGTTCAGAGGCGGACGGCGACCGCTGCGTGAAAATCGTATGCCGCGCCGGCACCTTCCTGAACGATGACAACGAATGCGAGAAGAAGCGCAGCCGCACAGAGGCCAAACGAAACGTGCCGCGCCGGGAGCGCGATGAGCTTGATCGCCCGCAGGTTCAGGCCCGCACGCCGCGTGCGCAACCGTCCGGCCAGATCGTCTGTGACAATGCCGGCTGCCGTCCAGTGCGTCCCGGCTGCCGCTTGGTGTCGCGCGACATGCGGATCGGCCTCACCAATGTCGAGGTGTGCAACTGACGACGTGCTTGCCTGACAGGATCGCAAGCGACATTCTGACGATCCAAGTTTGCAAGCCGGAGCCATCATCGTGACCATCGAATTTCTCATCACCTCGCTGATCGTGGTGGCGTCGCCGGGCACCGGCGCCCTTTACACACTGGCAACTGGTTTCTCGCGCGGAGGCCGCAGCAGCGTCGTCGCCGCGTTCGGTTGCATGCTCGGCATCGTGCCGCATATGGCCGCTGCTATCCTCGGCCTCGCCGCGCTCTTACACACCAGCGCGCTGGCGTTTCAGGTGTTCAAATATGTCGGCGTCGCCTACCTGCTCTATATGGCCTGGAAGACGCTGCAGGAGCATGGCGCGCTGAAGGTGGAAGCCGACAACAGCGCGCAGTCCACGCTGCAGGTGATAACCACAGCGATCCTGATCAACATCCTCAATCCGAAACTGTCGATCTTCTTCCTCGCCTTCCTGCCCCAGTTCATCAGTGCTGACGAAGCGCATCCGCTGTCGCAGATGCTGCTGCTTGGCGCGGTATTTATGCTGATGACCTTCGTGGTGTTCGCGCTCTACGGCCTGTTCGCCGCGTCGATCCGCAACCACGTCATCACACGGCCACGGGTGCTGACCTGGATGCGACGCACCTTTGCCGGCGCGTTTGCCGCGCTCGGTGCCAAGCTGGCCTTCGCCGAGCGCTGACGCGCCTATTCCAGCCGCTCCACATTGCGCAGCGTCGGAAACAGCCGCATCCACAGCAACGCGATGGCAACGGTCCCGAGGCCGCCGATCAGTGCGGCAGGGACAGTGCCGAACAGCGCCGCGGTGACGCCGCTCTCGAACTGGCCGAGCTGGTTCGAGGTGTTGATGAAGAGGTAGTTCACTGCGCCGACCCGGCCGCGCATGTCGTCCGGGGTCGCGAGCTGCACCAGCGAGAAACGGATCACCACGCTGACTGTATCGGCCGCGCCGAGTACCGCGAGCGCGGCGACCGACAACCACAGCCATTGCGACACCGCGAACACTGCTGTCGCAAGGCCGAAGATAATGACGGCCTGGAACATCCGCATGCCCACCCGGCGGTTGATCGAGTAGCGCGTGAGCACCACAGTCGTCAGCAGCGCGCCGACTGCCGGCGCCGCGCGCATGAGGCCGAGGCCCCACGGGCCGGTCTGCAGGATGTCGCGCGCGTAGATCGGCAGCAGCGCGGTGGCGCCGCCGAGCAGCACCGCGAACAGATCGAGCGAAATGGTGCCGAGGATCGCCGGATTGCTGCGCACGAAGCCCACGCCGGCAAACAAAGTCCGCAGCGACGGCGGATCTTTCACCGCCACCTCGCGCGCCAATTTGATGGCGCTGTTGAGCGCGCCGCCGATTAGCCAGAATGCCGCCATCAGCACATAGGGCGTCGACGGAGATAGCGCATAGGCAATACCGCCGAGCGCCGGGCCGCAGATCATCGCAACCTGAAACACGCCGGTGGAAAGTGCCGTCGCTTTTTGCAGGCGCCCCTCCGGTACGACGCCGGGCAGCAGTGCCGAGCCGGCCGGCGCCTCGAAGGCCGTGGCAGCGCCGATCACCACCAACGCCACGAATATCAGCGGCACGGTGATCCAGCCGGCATAAGTGCCCCAGGCGAGCAGGATCGCCGTCAGCCCCTGCAGCATCTGGCAGATCTGCACCACGCGGCGGCGGTCGTAGCGGTCGGCGATATGGCCGGCGATGAAGACCAGCGCCAGCATCGGCACGAATTGCGCGAGGCCGACCATGCCGAGCTGGAACGCGCTGCCGGTCAGATCATAGATCTGCCAACCGACCGCGACAGCGGCAATCTGCGACGCGAAGCGCGAGAAGCTGCGCGACACCATATAGTACAGATACGGCGGATGGCGCAGCAAAAGCCGCGCCCCATCCGTAACCACGCCGGCAGACTGATCGGCGAGTGTCATCCCGGCATGTTCGGATTGATCAGATACTTCTCGCCGGTGGCGCGCTTCGCATAGGCCCGGAGATTGTCGAGCTGCAAGACGCCTTCGAGCGAAATCACCTTGGTGTAGTGACTGGCGAAGGTGGTCTTGAGTTCGGCGACCACGCGGGCACGGAGCTTCGCGGCATCAGCCGCGCCGATCTTCTGCAGGAACGGAAACAGCAGCCAGCCGCCCATGCCCCAGGCCATGCCTGCCGGGACGAATTCGATCGGGCGCAGATCCAGCCGACCATAGACGTAGACCTGCTTGTGGGTCGTCGAACCATAGCGGCTGTAGACCTTCATCGCCTTGACGGCGGCGACTTCCATCGCCTGCAGTATCTGGCCCTGCAGCTTGCCGCCACCGGTGGCATCGAAGGCTAGCGTGGCATTGGTGGCAATCAAAGCGGCTGTCAGATCTTCCATGAAGGTCGGCGACGTCGAGTTGCAGACATATTTCGCGCCGATGCCGCGCAGCAGTTTCTCCTGCTCCTCGCTGCGAACGATGTTGACGAGATCGATGCCGTCCTTCTGGCAGATCTTGTTGAGCATCTGGCCGAGATTGGACGCGGCGGCCGTATGCACCAGCGCCGTGTGCCCTTCCCGCTTCATGGTCTCGACCATGCCGAGCGAGGTCAGCGGATTGACGAAGCAGGATGCGCCCTCGGTGGCCGTCGTGCCCTCGGGCAGCGGCAGGCATTCCTTGGCCTTGATGACGCGATACTGCGCATACATCGCGCCGCCGATCAGCGCGACGGTCTTGCCGAGCAGCGCCTGCGCGGCCTCAGACGATCCGGCCTTCACCACCGTGCCGGCGCCTTCATTGCCGACCGCCATCGACTCGTCGAGACGGCCGCCCATCGCCTTCATGTTGGCCTGCGGGACGGTCGCGGTAACCACCGAGGACGCGCCAGAGCCTGAAATTTTCGCACTCGCCGGATCGGCGGCGCCGAGCAGGAGACCGAGATCCGACGGGTTGATCGGCGCGGCCTCGATGCGCACGACGACCTCGTCGGGGCCCGGCGCCGGGATTGCCACCTGCTGCAGCGAGATTTCCAGTTCTCCGCTGCTTTTGATGAGCGAGCGCAGTTCAAGTCCGGATGTGATGTCAGTCATGGTCGGTCCCCCTCAATCTGTCCGGCGGTCTGGTGCCGCGTCAGTAGATGCCCGGAATGATACGCTTGGTTTCACGCATATAGGCCCGGTAGTCGTCGCCGAATGCCTCGATCAGCATCCGCTCTTCATAGTCGATGCGGGTGAAGAACAGGATCGCGATCGCGACCAGCCCGCCCAGCGCGGCCATGGCATTCGGCAGCAGGAATGCCTGCGCCAGTGCCCACAACCAGAACGAGGCATACATCGGATGGCGTATGCTGCGATAGACGCCGGCACGCACGATCTGGTGAGCCTCGCGGATTTCCAGACTGGCCGACCACTGCCGGCCGAGATCCTTGTGTGAGCGGCGAAACAGCCAGAGCGACAGCACATAGAGTGCGCCGCCGATCACGACCGCCACATAATTCAGCTGATAGTTCAGCGCGGCCGGCCAGCCGGTCACCAGCCAGATCAGCGGTACCACGAATAGGCCGATGGTGGCGATCGCCAGCAGGATGCGTTCACGGCTCCAGCCGACCGCACGCAGCGTCGCCGTGCGGCGGGCCTTGCGCGCATAAGGATAGCGAATGATGAACCAGGCGATCAGACCGATCGCCCAGACATATGTTCCAAGAAGTGACGCGGTCATTGTCGTCCGATCAGGCCATCATGCGGCATTCACGGATGCCCCGGCTTGCGATTGAGAGGATGTGATCTTGGACAGCGGCATGTCCAGCAGCGCGCCATCCGCACCGAAGCGTTTGAGGCCGCCTTCGCCCGCGGTGATCTCGTCAAACGGCAGAGGACCGCAGATCACCATGCAATAGTCGTAGGGCGCGCGGCACTGGTTGCCCATCACCATCTGATAGTGAATGCGCATGAAGTTGAAGCGATAGCGCTTGAACTGTTCCATGCCCATCATGGCATGCATCTGGACGCGCCGGATGTTCGGCCTGCCCTCGTCGCGATCGCGACTGCGGCGTTTCAAGGTCACCGGATCGAAGCGGTAGAAACTGATGACGTCGTCGCGGGCGTGATATTCGGTCCAGCGGATCGCCGGCGTGTCGGCGACGAGACGCGTTGCTGCGCGTACGCTCTTTCCGGCCGGATGCAACGCGAATTTCGGGATGGTCGCGCTCACCGTCATCACGCAGATGGTCGGGCCATGTTTCGTCAGATCCGGGTCGAGCGCGAGTGCGCGGGCCACCGCCTCCATCACCAATGCCGCACCAAGGCAATGCCCGACGATGACGATCTCGTCGACATCGGCCTTCTGCGCGCGGGCCACGATCACCCCCGCGAATTCATCGACGCGCGCCGTCATCTTCGGGCGCTGGCCATGAACATATTGCCGCGAGAAAATCCAATCGTCGAACACATGATTGATCGGCTTCCGCCAGCCGTAATGATGCAACAGCGCCGTGAAGACAGCAGCAGCGACAATCGCGCCGGCGCTCCATGCGGCGGCGCCATTCATGCCAAGCAGCCAGGTCAGCCCATAGCCCACCGCTGCGCCAGATGCAGCAAAGCCCGCGATCCACAAATAGGAGAACAGGAAGAAGCCGGCATATTTCCAGCTCGCATAGAAGAAGCGGAACAGGGTTCCCGTCACCAGCCAGTCGCCCAGCGTAACAAAGGCGGCACCCAATCGCGACAGCATGCTTCGGGTGTGATCCTGCAGGATCAGGTCATCCCAGCGCAGCATCTCGTAGGTGGTTTCTGTCTTCCAGTTCGGCCCGGAGGTCTCGGCCCGCCAGGAGGCGCTCACTTCCGTAGCGTCAAGCAGCCCAGAGGCTTTCGCAGACACGCTCCACGTCTTCTCGAAACTCGACAGCGAACGGCGGAACCGCTCAAGCTGCGTGTCCGGCAGAATCGGGTCGTAGCCGCCAATGTGAAAGACATGTCGCCGCGCGATCATCGTCCGTTCGCTCCCGAGTGCATCACGCACCGTTCTGATCCGGTGCATAGCAAATTCGCCCGCGCCGACAAACCTGCCCCATGCCCAAAACGGAAGCGTCCGGCAGGATTTTGTCGCCCTCAGGTCACACAGCCGCTCTTTCGCAACCCCCTTCATCACAATTCCGGGAATCGAGGCAGGACTGTGATTGACGGCAGGGCCTTATGTCTGAACATGTCGCGGGTTTTTTCGAAGAAAGAAAGCACTATGTCGATTGCTCTCAAGGGCTTCAAACGGCCGTCGTGGACCTCTCCGGCGGCCGTTTTGCTGATTCTGTCGTCGCTCTTTGTGGCCTCACTCGCGAGTTCCGGGGATGCCGATGCGGCGCCCGGCCGTCGCCCCGGCCATGTCTATCTCTATCGTGGCCTCATGAACGTGTTCTCGCTCGGCATGGATCAGATCGCCTACAAGCTCGAAGCCGCCGGCGTCGCCTCCTCGGTCAGCAATCACACGCTGTGGAGCGGCCAGGCAGACGACATGATCGCCCGGTACAAGGCCGGTAACCGCGAACCGATCATCCTGATGGGCCACTCGGCCGGTGCCGACGTGACCATCTCGATTGCCCGCAAGCTCGCGCAGTACAACATCCCGGTGGCGCTGATCGTGAACTTCGATCCGGTGGCGCCCGATGCCGTCCCTAACAATGTGAAGCAGATCGTGAACTATTACGTACCCGCCGGTTGGGGGCGCGCGGTGTCTGCGGATCCTCGCTTCAAGGGCAAGCTTGCGAACGTCAACGAGAACGCCACCACCAACCACTTCTCGATCGACAAGGACGACAGCCTGCAGCGTCAGGCCATTGCCCGTGTCATGGCCGTGACCGGCGGCGGTATTCGCCGCAAGCCGGCGGCGCCGAAGCCTGCACAGGTCTCGGCTGCTCCGCAATAACACGCAGCCAATATCGAAACGAATTCAGCCGAGGTGATCATCACCTCGGCTGAATTGTTTTGGCCATCCGAAATCCTCAGACGATCAGCACGTCATGATGCGATGGAGGCGTCGCCGGCACGAGCGCGGCATCATGAGCGCCGAGCGCGTCGTCCAGCGCCGGCGCGGCCACGACGGAATGGCTGGACGCCGTCAGGACCTGAGCAAGAGCGACTTCCGCAGCGCCCTCCCCCTGCGCACTATTCTGCACCTCCGTGTGGGCGGACGTCGTGTGGCCGGACGTCAGACTGAAAGCAAAGTTCTCGCTGCCAGTGCTGCTTGCAAATGCTTGGCCGAGCGTATCGACGGCAATACTGGCATTTGCGAATTTCAGAAATTCCGTATTGGTGAGATAGTCAGTGCCGTCGCGGCCAGCGACGCTGTCAGTGACGATCGTCTGAACGCCACTGCGAGTGATGCTGTAGTCGGCCACATTGCCGGAGAATACCGCGGTGTCGGTGCCATTGCCGCCATTGATGATGTCGTTGCCGATCCCGCCAGCAATGTAGTCATCGCCATCTCCACCGCGGACGACATCGTTGTCACTTGAGGCACCGAAGAACCAGTCCTGATGCTTGGCCGTGTCGAATTGGATGCTGCGGACATAGAGATCGAACGAGCCGGGTGAACTGGCATTGGTGCCGTCGGCCGGCACCAGATCGACGCCATTGATGGCAATGTCCTTGAAATGCAGCGCGCGCCCGGGCTCGGAATTTGCGAGATTGATCGCGACACTGGAGATGCTGGCGGGATTGTCGAAAGTGACCGTGTAGGTCTGGTAGCCCGACGGATCGCTCGCGGGCGTGAATTCAAGCACGCCCGAAACCGGCTGGCCATTGACCAGAACCTGCGCCTGCGCGCCGATTCCGTTCACGACGGAGCCATAACCCGTCAGCGTGATGGTGGTCGTGGCGAGCTTGCCCGCTACGCTTGGGCCGGCGACAATCGTATCGTTCCCGGCACCGCCATAGATCTCGTCATGACCGAGCCCGCCAAAGATGACGTCGTTGCCGCCTCCGAGATCAATCGTGTCGCCGATCGACGAGCCCGTAACGGTGATACCCGGCGTCGCCCCGTTTCCCTGGAAATACTGCGCCACCACATCCTGCGCCGGCTTGTCCATAACGGAATAGCCGGTCTCCGAATAGAAGTTGTTGAGGTCCCACTGCCAGAACTCGGCGCCTTTCAGCCAGCTGCCGCCATGCGCGCTCCAGACCTGAAAGAACGCATTATAGGCATCGGCCTGCTCGGCAAGATCCGCGGGCGCCTTGGATGATCCGCCGCCCGGATTGATCGCCGTGCCGTCGATACTGCGATAGCCGACCTCGGTCATCAGCACCGGCTTGCCGTAATCCATCGACAGCGAATGAAAGAAATCGACGGGCGACTGATAGCCGAATGCTTTCGCGTAATACGGATTGTACGGCACCTCATTCCAGGCGTGTACGAGATCGTCCACCGTCGGCGTGGTGCTAGCCGTCAAGGGTGGATAGGCGTTGATGCCGATCGTATCGACCTGGTCCCAGAAGCTGACCTTGGATGCTTCGTCGGTTGCCGCCGCGTAAGTGACTTCGCCATGATAGACGCCGCGCACGGCCGAGATGATATCGACCCAGTAGCTTCGATAGGCATCGCCCGAAAGGCTGCTCATCTCATTGCCGATGGCGAAACTGGCGACATCGCCCTGCTCTGCAATTTCAGCCAGGTGAACGATCTCGGCCTTGTAGGACGCGAAGAAGGCATCGACGTCCGACGGCGCCAGACTATGCGAGATCGTGCCGTCGAGACCTGTAATGCCCGGCTTGAAGACAACATCCAGCCCGGCGGCATGGGCCTTCTGAAAACCGGCCAGCAGGCTTGCGTCGCTTTCGGTCTTGGCCGGCACGGCGAGCACGTCATTGCCCGTACGGCTATCGGTCCATATCCGCGTCGTCAGCGCGATCGAATTCGATCCGAGGGACGCCATGGCCTGAAACGCCTGATCGGCCGACGCACTGGAGAACTGTCCATTCCACTCCGACAGTGCACCGAAACCTTGGACCTTAAAGATGTTGGGCATTCGCGCTCTCCATCGGCATTGTCTGGAGAAGGCTGAACCCGCAACGTGATACCTTCGCGACCGCAATGGGGTATCATGATGACGTCTACAAATTGAACCTCGTTGTAGGCTTACGCGGTCAGGGTCATTCAATGAAAAACGCCGCCCGCTATTTCAGCGAACGGCGTTGATCGCGTAGTTTCTTGCTCGGCCGAAGGCCGCGCTTGCGCTTTACGCGAGAGCTTTCAGTGCGGCCTTGCCGGCATATTTCGCCTGGGTGCCGAGCTGCTGCTCGATGCGCAGCAACTGATTGTACTTGGCGGTACGATCCGCGCGTGCCAGCGAGCCGGTCTTGATCTGTCCGCAATTGGTGGCGACGGCGAGATCCGCGATCGTGGAATCTTCAGTCTCACCCGAACGGTGCGACATCACCGCGGTATAACCCGCCTTGTAGGCCATCTCGACAGCGCTCAGCGTTTCGGTCAGCGAGCCGATCTGGTTGACCTTGATCAGGATCGAATTGGCGCGGCCGTTCTTGATGCCATCGGCAAGACGCGTGACGTTAGTAACGAACAGATCGTCGCCGACCAGCTGGCACTTCGAACCGATCAGGTCGGTGAGCTGCTTCCAGCCGTCCATATCGTCTTCCGACATGCCGTCCTCGATGGAGACGATCGGATAGTTGGCGACGAGCTGGGCGAGATACTTGGCCTGTTCGGAGATGTTGCGGGTCTTGTTCTCGCCGCCATAGACGTAAGCGCCGTCCTTGAAGAATTCGGTGGCGGCGCAATCCATCGCCAGCATCACGTCCTTGCCGGCGCTGTAGCCAGCCTTGGTGATGGCGGCCATCACAAAGTCCAGCGCCGCTTCGGCCGAACCGATATTGGGTGCGAAGCCGCCTTCGTCGCCCACATTGGTATTGTGGCCGGCCTTCTTCAGCTCGCCCTTCAGCGTGTGGAAGATCTCGGCGCCGCAGCGCAGGCCTTCGGCGAAGGAGGAGGCGCCGACCGGCATGATCATGAATTCCTGGAAGTCGATCGGATTGTCGGCATGCATGCCGCCATTGATGATGTTCATCATCGGCACCGGCAGCGTGCGGGCCGAGGTCCCGCCGACATAGCGATACAGCGGCATATCGAAGGATTCCGCAGCCGCCTTGGCGGCGGCCAGCGAGACGCCGAGGATCGCATTGGCGCCGAGGCGCGACTTGTTCGGGGTGCCGTCGAGCTCGATCATGATCTCGTCGAGCTGGACCTGGTTCTCCACGTCCATGCCGCCGATGGCGTCGAAGATCTCGCCATTGATGGCATCGACCGCCTTCTGCACGCCCTTGCCGAGATAGCGGGACTTGTCGCCGTCGCGCAGCTCGACCGCCTCATGGGCGCCGGTGGAGGCACCCGACGGAACCGCGGCGCGGCCCATCGACCCGTCTTCGAGGACGACGTCGACTTCAACCGTGGGATTGCCGCGGCTATCGAGAATTTCGCGGCCGATGATGTCGACGATGGCGGTCATGAATGCCCTCTTTGTGCTGGGGGTGGGTCGTTGGCGCCGCTTCTACAGCAAGCCTCCCGGCGGGAAAACCCCGCCTGACGTGACGACTGGCCCGGGATTGGCTATGAACCGCCATAACGGAGATATTTATGTCAAAAACACCCCGCAAATCCCCGAAATTGCCTGACGACTTGCAGCTCGGCCGCGCCGTGGAATGGCCGACCTCCCCGGAGCAGGCCAAACTCGACCGGGTGCCGAACCCGCAGAAGGACACCAATTACGTGGTGCGCTTCACGGCGCCGGAATTCACCTCGCTGTGCCCGATCACCGGCCAGCCGGATTTCGCCCATCTGATGATCGACTATGTGCCCGGCCAGTGGCTGGTCGAGTCGAAGTCGCTCAAGCTGTATCTCGCCTCGTTCCGCAATCACGGTGCCTTCCACGAGGATTGCACCGTGGAGATCGGCAAGCGCGTCGCCTCCACCATCAAGCCGAAATGGCTGCGCATCGGCGGTTACTGGTATCCGCGCGGCGGCATCCCCATCGACGTGTTCTGGCAGACCGGAACACTGCCCAAGGGCGTCTGGGTGCCCGAGCAAGGTGTCGCGCCGTATCGTGGGCGGGGCTAGGCCTTCGCGTCCGTGGGCTTCATCGGCCTCAGCAGTTTTGCGGCGGCGAAACCGAGCGCAAAGACAATCGCGGCGCTGATCAGCAGCGTCGGCATCTTGCCCGCGTGCGCCAGACCGAAACCATAGGCGATCGGGCCGACCGACTGGCCCATGAAGAAGCAGAAGGCGTGCAGCGACATGGCGCTGGCGCGGGCTTCCTGTGACAGCTCAGTGGAGAATATCTGCAACGAGCCGTGCAGCATGTAGAAGCCCCAGCCCATCAGCAGCAGGCTCAGCGCCTGGATCTGCCAGTTCGGGCTGAAGGCGGTCGCGGCGAGCTGGATCGCGATCACGATGCCGCCATAGATCATCATGCCGTTGATGCCGAGCCGCGCCAGCATGCGCGACACGGTCGCTGTGTAGAACAGGCCGCCGACGGCAAAGCAGGCGATCACGAGGCCGGCGATCGAGAGGCTTGTGACGCCGCGGTCGAACAGGAATGACGAGATATAGGGAAACAGGCCGAGGATGCAGCAGCCTTCGATGAACACCGCGCTGTAGACGATCAGCGTGTTCGGGTTGCGGAAAATGACCTTGTAGCCTTGGGCAAGCTTGCCGAAGTCGGCTTTCACAGTCGGCTTGATGATCGCGGCGCCCTTGAAGCCGTACGCCACAGCGACGGAAGCGACGATCGCAAGACCGCCGAGGATGACCAGCACGCCGCGCCAGCCGAAGAAATCACCGATCACGCCGGACGCCGTCGAGCCTAGCAGATTGCCGGTCATGGCGCCGGCCATCACGCGGCTCAGCGCGACCTGACGCAGCTTCGGCCCGACCAGATCGCTGGTCAGGCTGAGCGTCACCGGAAACACCCCGCCTGCCCCGATGCCGGCCAGCACGCGCGTCGCCAGCAGCAGCGGATAGTCGGTGGTGATCGCGCCGAGAATATTGGCGATGCCGAGCAGAACCAGACAGACGATCATCAGGCGCGGCTTGCCGAACAGGTCGGCGGCAGCACCGAGCGCCGGCTGCACAATGGCGAAGGTAAAGGCCAGTGCGGATGCCAGACCGGCGGCAATTGCCACCGTGATGGACAAATCGTCGGCGACATGCGGCAGCACCGGGTCCAGCGCGCGCATGGACAGCGCGGCGGCGAAGGACGCCAGTGCGATGATGTTGAGGACCGGAGGCATCAGTACGCTGCCAGCGCCGCGAACCGGGATTGCATGTTACGCTTTCGCCGCCGTCTCTTTGGCCAGCGCATCGAACGCCATCAGGTTCTTCACCAGCGCTTCGAAGTCACGCAACGGCACCATGTTCGGTCCGTCGGACGGCGCGTTGTCCGGATCGGGATGGGTCTCGATAAAGACACCGGCCACACCGACCGCAACAGCCGCACGCGCCAGCACCGGCACGAATTCGCGCTCGCCACCCGACGACGTGCCCTTGCCGCCCGGCTGCTGCACCGAATGGGTGGCGTCGAAGATCACCGGCGCGCCGGTGGTCCGCGCCAGGATCGGCAGCGCCCGCATGTCGGACACCAGCGTGTTGTAACCGAAGGACGCACCGCGCTCGGTGACGAGGACCTTGTCATTGCCCGACGATGTCAGCTTGCTGACGACATTGGCCATGTCCCAGGGCGCGAGAAACTGGCCCTTCTTCACATTGACCACCTTGCCGGTCGCGGCCGCGGCCAGCAGCAAATCGGTCTGCCGGCACAGAAAGGCCGGGATCTGCAGCACGTCCACCGCCTCGGCGGCACGGGCACATTGATCGTTCTCGTGTACGTCTGTCAGCACCGGCAGGCCGAGCGTCTCGCGGATCTCGGCAAAGATCGGCAGAGCATCATCGAGGCCGATGCCGCGCGCGGCGGAGGCGCTGGTGCGGTTGGCCTTGTCGAACGAGGTCTTGAAGACGAGGCCGATCTTGAGCCGGGTCGCGATCTCCTTCAGCGCCGATGCCACTTCGAGCGCATGCGCCCGGCTTTCGAGCTGGCATGGCCCGGCGATCACCGAGATCGGCAGAGCATTGCCGAAGCGGACGGTGCCGAGTGCTACGACGGGCGCGGCTGTGGACGATGCGGTCAAAATGGTCTCCTTTTCGCGCGAGACCATGACCGCAGGACCGGGCGGGATGCAAGCCGGATCAGGCCCATCCCGCCGGTCGGAATATCAGGGTTGCGGCGGGAGCCGCCTCCAACCCGACCAAGACGGCCTCAGCACCGGGCGAACCGGCCTGCCCCCGGGACCAGGCTTACTTCAGCGCCGAGAAGGCAGTCGGCGCCAGCAGCTGGCTGACGATATTGCCGACGATCTGGCCATCCTCTTCGGACTTGGCGCGCGCCGACATCCATTCCGGGTCGGACATGAAGGCGGTCCACACCTTCTCGCGCTCGGCGAGCGATTCCCATTTGAGGATGTAGGTCAGTTCCTGATTGGATTCGCCGATCACCGTGGTGAAGAAACCTGACTGCCGGATGCCGTGCTTCTCCCAGAGCTTCAATGTGACAGATTCAAATCGCTTGATCAGCGCCGGCAAACGTCCCGGCAAACAGCGATAGACGCGTAATTCATAGATCATCGGCTTTGGTTCCTTCCCTTTTTGTCAGCCTTGAAAGACTCTAACGCATGGCTTGTTGCGGCATCGTCCCTTGCCTGCGCAACGTCAGGCTTACATCATGCCGCCTGTGACGCAACCGACTTGGATCCACGATGCAAAAGCCCCTTCTGTCGCTAGTCGCCCTGATGACACTGACCGTGTCTGCCACCGCTCAACAGCCCGGCAAGATCACGTCGGGCGCCACCGGCGTGATGGTCGATGGCAAGCCGGCGGCACGCGTTGGTGACACCACCACCGACGGTAAGATCATCGAGGGTGCGAAGGGTGTCTACATTAACGGCAAGCCTGCGGCCGTCGTCGGCGGCAGCACCGAGTGCGGCGGCAAGACCATCTCGGGCAGCACTGGCGTGTTCATCAACGGCAAGCCGATGGCCCGTGCCGGCGACAGCACATCGGGCTGCAAGTAAGACCGGCCGGACATGTCCTTGTCATCCCGGGCGCAATGGGCCGCCGGCGTTGCCGCTCGGCTTGCTATCGCCATCGCCAGTGGCCTCATCCTATTGCCGGCTTTCACCCCCGTCGCCCAAGCGCAGAACAGCCGCGCACCCAGCGAGCGCGAGCTCACAGCCAAGATTCAGGATGCGTTAAATGCGTTACGCGCCAGCAATGATGGCAGCGGCCGCGATCGACTGAAGAACGCACTGCGCGAGGTTACGCAGAGCAACTATCACCGGCTTACGATTTCGGCCTATCTGAATGCCGCAGGCTCGTTCGAGCGGCGCCGCGACAACGGCACGGCATCCGAGTTTTTTGCTGATGCAGCCAAGACCCGTGCCGCGCGCGACGGTGGCAACGATGCGGTCACGTTCTGGTTCGAATATGCACGCTTCCTCGAACGCAGCAATCAATACGATCTCGGCATCCCCGTCGCCACCGAAGCGCGCAAGCGCATGCGCGCGGCCTACGGGCCGAATTCGGCGCAGGACATCGCCGGTGGCGACATCCTCGCAACATTGCTGACCAATAACGGTGCCGTCGCATCCGGCCTCAACCTCTCCGAAGAAACCTATCTGAATGCGCGAAAGGCGCTCGGCGACCGCGAACCGCTGACCTGGCGCACCGAGAATAACTATGCCGAGGCGCTGCGCATGGTCGGGCATCCCGATGTCGCCGCCGCGATCGACGAACCGCTGCTCCGCAAGCGCATCGCGCATTACGGTTATGGCAGCATCCAGGCGCTGGTGAGCGCCAGCAATCTCGCGCTCAACCATCTGGCCATGGGCAACGAAGCCGAAACGCTCCGCACGCTCGACTTGCAAAAGCGCTGCGCGACCGAACTCGCCGATCCCCGCTCCGAACATGTCCAGCAGGCCAATGTCTGGATCGCCTATACAAAAGCCTATTTCCATCCCGACCAGCAGATGAGCCGCCCTGATCTGGAAGCCATGGCCAAGGTCAAGGACTGGAACGGCGCACCGGATCTCCTGCGCATCAAGGCGGCACAACTCGCTGCCGATCAGTATGAGACACGTGGCGAGACCGACCGCGCGCTGGCGCTGCGGATCGACGCCTATCACCGTTCGCAGACGACCATTGCGCGTCAGCATCCGATCACGTTCGATGCCTTGCTCGGTGTCGCGATGACTCGAATGAAGCGCGGCGACAGGGACACGCTGGCGACCTTCAAGGATGTCGAGCAGCAGGCGTTCCGCTGGATGCTGCGCGAGGTCGGCACCGCCGGTAACCGCTACGTCGCCGAGACCATGCGCAAGCTGGCCGATGATATCCTGTATGAGTTCGGCCGCTACGCACTGGTCGAACCAGCCGCGGCCATCGCCTATGCCGACGCGGTGTCGCGCTGGAAGACGATGGAAGACGGCGAGCGCACATTGCTGCGCCTGACGGCCGACCGGCTGCCTGACGACGCCACCAAGGCACTGGCACAGACCGTGCTGCGACTGTCCGGCCAGCAGCAGGAGTTGCTGTCGTCGGGCAAGATCGATGACGACGCACGCGACGTGCTCAGGCAGTTGCAGGACGCGCGGCAGGCGCTTGCGGCAAAGATGGGTGGCAAGGCGCCAACCGATCTCCAGCTCCCATCCATCGAGGAAAGGCTCGAACGATCAGACGCGCTGGTCGACTTCTTCGTCAGCGGCCGCCGTAACCGCGTCAATCCGATCGCGTCAAAACCGGAGATGCGGCTGCAGGCCGTGATCCGCCGCCACGACACCGCGCCAGCACTGGTCGATCTCGGCCCGCTCGACAGCTTCCTCGCAGTCGATGCGACGTCGCCGGATCATGCACAGCTCTTCCGTCGCCTCCATGACGCGCTGCTCGGACCGCTGAAGCCGCAGCTCGCCGACGTGAAACGACTGTTTCTTGTCCCCGATGCCGAACTCTACAGCCTGCCCTTCGCGATGCTGCAGGATGCGGGCGGCCGCTATCTCGACGAGATTTACGACACCCGGATCATGACGCGCGCCGACGCGCTGTTCTTTGCGAACAACGACAACAGGCTTGCATCGGGCGACAAGGCGCTGTTGGTCGGCGGGCTCGACTATGCCGGCGCCGCCAATGAGCTACCCTCGACGAAGACTGAAGTTGATACGGTCAGCGCCGATCTGAAGAAGCGCAACCTTGTCGTTACCATCCTCTCGGGCAGCGACAGCGGCGAAGCGACGATCCGCGCCGACGCCAAAGGCGCGTCCCTGATCCATCTCGCCACCCACGGCTTCTACAAGACCGCCTCCAACCGCACCGACGCGCTCTGGCGCAGCGGCCTCGTTGCCTCGCGCCCCAATCTCAGCCGCCCGCCGCAGCGCGACGACAATGACGGCGTACTTTATGCGCACGAGTTGATGAACTGGGATTTGTCGTCGGCCAACCTTGTCGTGTTGTCCGCCTGCCAGACCGCGCTCGGCGATCCCAGCCGGATTGGCAGCGTGCGCGGCTTGCCCACCGCCCTTGCCATCGCCGGCGCTCGGCGTTCGCTGCTGACATTGTGGGAGGTCGCAGACGAAGGCACCGCCAACTTCATGGCGCGGTTCTATCAGGTGCTGGCCGACGAGAAACTCGATTACGCCAGCGCCCTCCGGAAGGTCCGCATCGAAGCGATCCAGGGCAAGATCACGGCCGCCAAAGACCCGTCGGTCTGGGCGGCGTTTGTATTCTTCGAGAGCTGAAACCTGTGGCTGAGCCGTAGGATGAAGCGTAATCCGCCCTACGCGATCCCATCCGAACTACGCTTGCCTGAAGCCAGTCAGGAAGGAATCGAGGCAGTCCTGGATTGCATCGATGCCGTATCCGCCCTCCTGAACGATGAGCGTCGGCAGACCCAGCGATTGCATCTTGGTGCCGACGCTCCCGAAGTCCTTGGCGTCAAGCTTCAGGATGCCGATCGGATCATCGCGATGGGCATCAAAGCCGAGCGCCACGACAAGGGCATCGGCGCCAAATGCGCGAACGCGTTCGATCGCCGTGTCGAGCGCTGCATTCATCTCAGCGCCACCGGCACCGGGCGGTAAGGGTAGATTGAGATCGAAGCCCTCGCCGGCACCATGGCCGGTCTCGCTTGCATAGCCCGTATAGAACGGCACGAAATTCGTGGGGTCGCCGTGGATCGAGATCGTCAGCACATCTGGACGATTATAGAAAATCTGCTGCGTGCCATCGCCGTGATGAACATCGACATCGATGATCGCCACCTTTCCAAAGCGACTGCGCAATCGCTGCGCGGCAATCGCGCTGTTATTCAGGTAGCAGAAGCCGGTGCCGCGATCGGCGCGTGCGTGATGGCCCGACGGCCGGCACAGCGCATAGGCAGCGCGGTCCCCGCCGACGATAGCGTCTGCGCCAGTGACCGCTGTTTCCGACGAGCGCAGGATGGAACGCCAGCTATCGGGGCCCATCGGCACCGACAGATCGCCGAGATACCAGCCCACCTGAGCGATAAATCCGGTTGCCGGGCAATCCCGCCGTGCAGCCTCTTCCGGGCGTCCGCTCCAATACGGGAAATATTGCGGCCACACTTCCGGTCCGTGGTCAGGCAGTTGCGCCCAATTATCCCACGCGGTTTCCAAGAAGCGTACGTAAGCCGGCGTATGCACCGTCAGCGCGGGCGCAGTGCCGTACTCCGCCGGCTTTTCAGGCGTGATCTCGTGCCGCGCCAAAGCGCCGATCAGTCGTTCGGTGCGAACCGGCGAATCCTTGATGGGCACGAAGCGGCCGTAACGCATGAATTGCTGCGGCGAATGAATTGCCTGATCCGGGTGATAGAAAGCGCGCATGGATCATCCCTTTGTCCGTTCGGCCGATCAGAAGACCGACGCCTCAGGGATCATTCGCATGATTGGTTTCTGCCGATCAATCGGCAGTCTGCGCAGCCCTTATGAGCGCAGCGACATGGGCAACTCGGTCGTAGGGCGGATTGATGAAGCGTGATCCGCCATCCTTCCGTCCCACACACGCCGACGGCGGATTACAGATTCGCCAAATCCGCTCCTCCGGTCTCACACCAGCCGGCTCTGCGCCGCCGCAGCCTTGATGAAGGACGCAAACAGCGGGTGCGGTTCGAACGGGCGCGACTTCAGCTCGGGATGATACTGCACGCCGATGAACCACGGATGGTTCTCGTATTCGACGATCTCCGGCAGCACGCCATCCGGCGACAGGCCGGAGAACTTCAACCCATGCTTTTCGAGACGGTCTTTGTAGGCCGTGTTGACCTCGTAGCGATGGCGATGGCGCTCGGAGATTTCGGTGGCGCCGCCATAGACGTCCGAGACCTTGCTGCCCTTGGTCAGCGTCGCCGGATAGGCGCCGAGCCGCATGGTGCCACCGAGATCGCCGGCATTGTGGCGCTTCTCGAGTTCGTTGCCGCGCAGCCATTCGGTCATCAGACCGACCACCGGCTCCTTGGTCTCACCGAACTCCGTGGAGTTGGCGTCCTTGATGCCGCCAAGGTTTCGCGCGGCTTCGATGACCGCCATTTGCATGCCGAAGCAAATTCCGAAGTAAGGCACGTTACGCTCGCGCGCGAACTGCGCCGCGCGGATCTTGCCTTCGGCGCCGCGCTGGCCGAAGCCGCCGGGCACGAGAATGCCGTTGACGTGTTCGAGGAACGGCGCCGGATCTTCGTTCTCGAAGACTTCGCTTTCGATCCAGTCGAGATTGACCTTCACCTTGTTGGCGATACCGCCATGGGACAGCGCTTCGGTCAGCGACTTATAGGCGTCCTTCATGCCGGTATATTTGCCGACGATCGCGATGGTCACCGCGCCTTCCGGATGGCGGATACGCTCGTTGATGGTGTTCCAGGTCTTCAGCTCGGGCAGCGCCTTCGGCGTCATGCCGAAGGCCGCCAGCACTTCGTCGTCGAGGCCGGCGACGTGATAGGCTTCCGGCACCGCATAAATGTTGTCGACGTCACGGGCTTCGATCACGGCGCTTTCGCGGACGTTACAGAACAGCCCCAGTTTACGGCGCTCTTCCTTGGGAATATCTCGATCGCAGCGGCACAGCAGAATGTCGGGCTGGATACCGATCGAGCGCAGCTCCTTGACGGAGTGCTGGGTCGGCTTGGTCTTCAGCTCGCCGGCGCTCGGGATGTAAGGAAGCAACGTCAGATGCACGAACACGGTGTCGCCGCGCGGCAGATCATTGCGCAACTGGCGGATCGCTTCGAAGAACGGCAGGCCCTCGATGTCGCCGACAGTGCCGCCGATCTCGACCAGCACGAAGTCGTAGCCGTCATTGTCCGACAGGACGAAGTCCTTGATGGCGTTGGTAACGTGCGGGATCACCTGGATCGTGGCGCCGAGATAGTCGCCGCGACGTTCCTTGGTGAGGATGTCCTGGTAGATTCGCCCGGTGGTGATGTTGTCCTGCTTGGTGGCAGGCCGTCCGGTGAAACGCTCGTAATGGCCGAGATCGAGATCGGTCTCGGCGCCATCATCGGTCACGAACACTTCACCGTGCTGATACGGCGACATCGTCCCGGGATCGAGGTTGAGATAGGGGTCGAGCTTGCGAAGCCGGACCTTGTAGCCACGCGCCTGCAACAGCGCGCCTAACGCCGCTGAAGCCAGACCTTTACCGAGCGAGGAAACCACGCCGCCGGTGATGAAAATGTACCGCGCCATGGGACTTAACCTTTAAGGCTCCGAAACCGATTCGCCAAAACGAATCGCAGCCGTCAGCCGAGAATCGGTGAGGCTGTGGGTGACTTGAAAAACGAAATGATTGCAGCCCCTTGATGGGATCTGCTGATGCAGGACGGTAGTCCCCGTCCTGCATGGCGCCTCTGCTTTATTGCGAGCGTGGCGGTGCCGGGGCTGCAGGAGCCTGCTGCTCGTCGGATTTCTTCAGCGTATCCAGGAGACCGCCCGAGGTCGGCGGAGCCAGCGGCGAGCCCGGCTGCGAGACCGGCGCGGTGTTGCCCGGCAGGATCGAGGTCGGCTTGCGCTCATAGGTCGCGAGCCACGACAGGAACAGGCTGGTCAGGAAGAAGCCCACCGCAAGAACGCCGGTGGTGCGTGTCAGAAGGTTCGCCGTGCCGCGGCTGGACATGAAGCCGCCACCGCCGCCGCCACCGACGCCCAAGCCGCCGCCTTCGGATTTCTGCAGCAGCACCGTCCCGATCAGGGCCGCGACGATCATGAGGTGGATAACGATAATGACGCTTTGCATCGTGTCCTTCCATCGCAAGCACGCAGCGCCGATCGCCGGCTGCAGTCATGGCTTGCGGGGTTTGAATCCAGCGGTGTCTACACGATCGACCGGGGGATTGTCACCCCCGCGCCGACCGGTCTGGACCGCAAATTCCAGCATTCCGTGAGAGTTAGGGACAGCCCGCCGCGATCGCAAGGAAATCGGCCGCCTTCAGGCTGGCGCCGCCCACCAGCGCACCGTTCACATGAGGAACCGCCATCAACTCCCTGGCGTTGGATGGCTTGACCGAACCGCCATAGAGAATCCGGATCGAGGCCCCCTCGTTCTTAAAGCGTTCAGTCAAACGATCCCGGATAAACTTATGAACTTGCTCAACATCCTGGGCTGTCGGCGTCAATCCTGTGCCGATCGCCCAGACCGGTTCATAGGCCACGATCAGGTTGCCCGAGGTGGCATCATCCGGCAGCGAGCCTTTCAGCTGGATGCCGCAGACGTCGAGGGTCTTGCCGGCATCACGTTCGGCCTGGGTCTCGCCGATACAGACGATCGCCGTGAGCCCGGCGCGCCAGACGGCCAGCGCCTTTTCGCGAACCACGGCATCGGTCTCGCCATGATCGGCGCGACGTTCGGAATGTCCAATAATAACAGCGGTCGCGCCGGCATCAGCCAGCATTTCGGGCGCGATATCGCCGGTATGCGCGCCTGAGACGTTCTTGTGACAATCCTGCGCCCCGACTGAGACGACGTGGCGGCCCTCCTGCCCGAAGCTCGATGCCTTCGACGCGAAACTCGCCAGCAGCGTGACCGGGGGACAGACCAGCAGGTCGACCTTGTCCAGCACATCCGGCGCGCCGCGCAGCATCGCTTCAAACTCGGTCATCGACGCCTTGAGGCCGTTCATTTTCCAGTTGCCGGCGATCAGCGGCCGAACGGCATCAGTCATGAGGATATCCTGTCATTTGAAAGAGGTTATCTGAGCTAACAGAGGCGATCCGTCAGCTCAAGCCGACGTGGTGCCGCGCAGCCCACGTTCGCGCTTGATCTCTTCGGCAGTAAGGTCGGGTGCCGAGGGATCGAACTTGCTCCAGCCCGAGGACGCGAGGTCGCTGCGGCGCTTGGCGATATCGACCGAGGATGGGTGCAGCAACGCCTCGAGGCGGTCCTTGTCGGCCGCCTCGACCTTGGCACTGACGAGGCTACCGCCGCGGCGGATACTCTCGGCATAGACCTCGGCATCGTTCACGGCGACTCCGGCTTCGGCCAGCATCCCGATCACGCCACCAGCGGCGCCCGCGGCCACGGCGCCCGCTGCGGCCGCTGCCAGCCATCCGGCAGCCACGACCGGTCCGAGTCCGGGAATCGCCAGCAGGCCGAGGCCAGCCAATAATCCGCCGACCCCGCCAAAACCGGCACCGATCGCGGCGCCCTTGCCGGCGCCCGCGGCATAGTCGGGCGCGTACCATTTGTCGGCATTGTTGGCGATGATGCTGATGTCGTCCTCGGCCACGCCGGCCTCACGAAGGTTGATAACGGCCTTCTGCGCGTCGGCGTAATCGTCGAACAACCGGGAGATCGTCACCTTGCTCATCGCGCTATCCCCACGGTCATTCCGGATTCGCCGAGACGTTGCCCTTGTAGTCGACGCTGACATGGACCTTCTTGGATCCGCTCATCGCAGTGCCGCGCCAGATCCCCTGGCTGTCGTTCACCAGCGGCGACACGTCGACATAACCTTGTGACTCCAACGACTTGCGAGCCTGACCTTCGGTGAAACTATTGGCGCCGGGAAGTGGCGGCGTTTCTGTTTTCGGCTGCGAATTCGTCGACTTCGTCACCGTGGGATTCTGCATCGCCGGATTTGGCTGCGCGCCTGCCGGCGTCAGCGCCATCCAGATGCCGCAGGCGGCAACTCCCGATCGCCAACCGATGCGCATGATGTCTCCCGGCAGGCCTGAACGCCCGCTCAACAAAGCAGCAGCGGGCCGGAAAGTTCCATAGGCCGCTAATGCCTCGCGGTAGCGCCGGAAACCGCTTCAATCCGCCCCGCCCCAGCCGGTTGCGACCGGGCTTTTGCCACTTTATGATGCGCCTCCTATTTGGCGACGCCCTCCGGCCCCATGGGCTGCTGGTGCGAGCCGATTCCCCTCCTGACAGATAAGAAGACCCTATGCTTCGAGGAATGCGCAAAGCCTCATCCAACTGGATTGGCAAGACGATTATGGCCGTCGTGATGGGCGTGCTGATTGTCAGCTTCGGCATCTGGGGTATCGCCGACGCGTTCAAGGGCTATGGGCAATCCAAGCTCGCCACCATCGGCTCGACCGAGATCACGACCGAGCAGTTCCGCCAGCTCTATAACGACAAGCTGCAGCAGATTGGCCGCCAGTTCGGCCGCCCGCTGACCTCGGATCAGGCCCGTGCTTTCGGGCTCGACCGCCAGGTTCTGCAGCAGGTCGTCGCCGAAGCCGCCCTCGACGAGGACGCGCGTCGCAAGGGCCTCGGTGTCGGCGACGCCGAGGTGATGCGGCAGATCATTGCGGATCCGAACTTCCAGAGCCCGACCGGCGGCTTCGATGCGCCGCGCTTCCAGCAGTTGATCCGATCGCTGGGCTTCACCGAACAGCGCTACATCGCCGAACAGCGCAAGGTCTCTCTGCGCCGCCAGATCGCCGGCACGGTCACGTCAGGCGTCGAGCCGCCGAAAACGATGATCGAGGCACTGAGCCGCTATCAGAACGAGACCCGCACCATCGACTACGTGAAGCTCGATGCTGCGCAGGCCGGGACCATTGAGGCGCCCTCGCCCGAAGCCCTCGCCGCCTATTTCGACGAGCGCAAGACCCAGTTCCGCGCCCCCGAATATCGCAAGATTGCCTTCCTCGCCTTGACGCCCGACGAGATGGCGAAGTGGTCGACGGTGTCGGACGACGACGCCAGGAAAGTGTTCGAGGAGCGCAAGGACAAGCTCTCCACGCCGGAGCAGCGCCAGATCTCGCAGATCGTCTTCCCGAACGCGGCGGACGCTGAAGCCGGCCGCGCCAAGCTGAACGATACGTTCAAGTTCGAGGACCTCGCCAAGGAACGCGGCCTGTCCGCCTCCGACATCGATCTCGGCATGGTTGCCAAAGCGGGCATCATCGATCCCTCCGTCGCCAATGCCGCCTTCTCGCTGGCACCCGACGGTATCAGCCAGCCGATCACCGGACGGTTCGGCGTAACGCTGGTTAAGGTCGGCAAGGTTCAGGCCGGCACGACGCCGAGCTATGACAGCGTTGCCGCCAACCTGAAGCGCGATATCGCCATCGAGCGCGCCCGCGCCGTCGTGTCCGACATGCATAACAAGATCGAAGACGAACGCGGTGGCGGAGCCAATGTCGTCGATACCGCCAAAAAGCTCGGCCTCACCGCCGTCACCATCGAGGCCGTCGATCGCTCCGGCCGTACGCCGGACGGCCAGCCCGTTGCCGGCCTACCCACGGGTGTGGACGTCGTGACCCAGGCCTTCAACAGCGATGTCGGTGTCGACAACGACGCATTGCAGGCCGGCGGCGGTTACATCTGGTACGACGTGCTCGGCGTCACGCCGGCGCGCGACCGTACGCTCGACGAAGTGAAGCCGCAGGTCGAGGCACGCTGGCGCGAAGAGCAGATCACCACCCGCCTGCGCGACAAGGCTGTCGACATGGCGAAGAAGCTCGAAAGCGGCGCCAAGCTCGCCGACGAAGCCGCCGCAGCCGGACTCAAGGTCGTGACCTCCGCGCCATTCAAGCGCGACGCGAGCGACCCTGCCCTGTCGGCCGGCGTGATCCAGTCCGTATTCCGCGGCGTCAAGGATTCGGCCGGACAGGCGCAGGGTGCCACGCCGTCGGAATGGATCGTCTACCGGATCACCGATGTCACCGCGCCTGCGGTTGATATGGCCTCCGAAGACGCCAAGAAGCTCAAGGAGACGCTGCAGCGCGGGCTGACCGACGAACAGGTCGCGCAGTATGTCACCAGGCTCGAGACGCAGATCGGCACCAAGATCAACGCGGAAGCCGTTGCAATCGCCACTGGTGCCGCGAACAGCAACACCAATTAGGAAACCCACGTCGTCATTGCGGGCGCAGCGAAGCCATCCAGAAGCAACAAGCAAAGGCTGGATGGCTTCGTCGCAGATGTCGCCTGCAATGACATGTGCATCACTCTGAAAGCATCCGATGGACAATCTCAGGGCAATCATTGCCAAGGTCGCGACCGGCGCCTCCCTCTCGCGTGAGGAAGCCTCGGCGGCCTTCGACAGCATGATGTCGGGCGAAGCCACGCCTTCGCAAATGGGCGGCCTGTTGATGGCGCTGCGCGTGCGCGGCGAGACCGTGGACGAGATCACCGGCGCGGTTGAGGTGATGCGCGCCAAGATGCTGCGGGTCGACGCACCGGCCGGCGCTGTCGACGTGGTCGGTACCGGCGGCGATGGCTCCGGCTCCGTGAATGTCTCGACCTGCGCCTCGTTCATCGTCGCCGGCTGCGGTGTGCCGGTGGCCAAGCACGGCAATCGTGCGCTGTCGTCGCGCTCCGGCGCGGCCGACGTGCTGGCGGCCCTCGGCGTCAGGATCGATCTCACGCCCGACGACGTCAGCCGCTGCCTTAGAGAGACAGGCATCGGCTTCATGTTCGCGCCGGCGCATCATCCGGCCATGAAGAATGTCGGCCCGACCCGCGTCGAACTTGCCACCCGCACGATTTTCAATCTGCTGGGACCGCTTTCCAATCCGGCGGGAGTCACCCGGCAGATGGTCGGCGTGTTCTCGCGGCAATGGGTGCTGCCGCTGGCACAGGTGCTGAAGAATCTCGGCTCCGAATCCGCCTGGGTGGTGCACGGCTCCGACGGCCTCGATGAGATCACCCTCACCGGCCCGACCTTTGTGGCAGCGCTGGAGAACGGCAATATCCGCAGCTTCGAGATTTCGCCCGAGGACGCGGGCCTGCCGCGCACCGGTCCGGATTCCCTGAAGGGCGGCGACGCCCAGGAGAACGCCGCCTCACTGCAGGCCGTGCTCGATGGCAAGCCGAGCGCCTTCCGTGACGTCGCGCTGCTCAATGCAGCCGCGGCCCTGATCGTGGCCGGCAAGGTCAAGGACGTGAAGGAAGGCGTGGCACTCGGTCAGAAGTCGCTCGACAGCGGCGCGGCGCTGGAGAAGCTGAAGCGACTGGTCGCCGTCTCCAACGCCAACCTGTGAGACGACCATGTCCGACATCCTGACCAAGATCGAAGCTTACAAGCGCGAGGAAATCGCGGCGGCGAAACGCGCCCATCCGCTCGCATCCATCGAAGCGCTGGCCAAGGCTGCGCCCGCACCGCGCGGCTTCATGACCGCGATCCACAGGAAGCTCGACAAGAACGAGTTTGCGCTGATTGCCGAAATCAAGAAGGCGTCGCCGTCCAAGGGACTCATTCGCGAGGACTTCGACCCGCCGACGCTGGCCAGAGCCTATGAGGCCGGCGGCGCCGCGTGTCTCTCGGTCCTGACCGATACGCCGTCCTTTGAAGGGCATCTCGACTTCATGGTCGCGGCGCGCGCCGCGACCAAACTGCCGGTGCTGCGCAAGGACTTCATGTTCGACACCTATCAGGTGGTCGAGGCCCGCGCCCATGGCGCCGATTGCATCCTGATCATCATGGCTGCACTCGACGATGCGCAGGCGCGTGACATCGAAGACGCCGCCATCGACCAGGGCATGGATGTGCTGATCGAAATCCACGACCAGCCGGAGCTGGAACGCGCGCTGAACCTGCGCTCGCCGATGATCGGCATCAACAACCGCAACCTGCGCACCTTCGAGACCACGCTGACCGCCAGCGAAACGCTGGCGCCGATGATCCCCAAGGATCGTCTCAAGGTCGGCGAAAGCGGCATCTTCACGCCAGACGACCTCGCACGCCTCGAGTGCGTCGGCATCTCCACCTTCCTGGTCGGCGAAAGCCTGATGCGGCAGGCGGACGTGACGGCTGCAACGCAGACGCTACTCAAGCGCGCGAACGGAACGCATTGATCATGGCCGGCAAGACGAAAAAATCGAAGCAGGCCCCGGCCCTCACCCACATCGATTCCTCGGGCGAAGCCCGCATGGTCGATGTGTCGGAGAAACCGGCGACCGAACGCATCGCGGTGGCCGAAGGTCTGGTGGTCATGAGCAAGGCGACGCTCGACATGATCGTCTCCGGCAATGCCAAAAAGGGCGACGTGCTCGGCACGGCGCGTATCGCCGGCATCATGGCGGCAAAGCGCACATCGGATCTGATCCCGCTGTGCCATCCGCTGGCGCTATGCAAAGTCACGCTGGACATCACGCCCGACAAGAAACTGCCGGGCTGCCGCGTACGTGCGTCGGTCAAGGTCACGGGCCCCACGGGCGTCGAGATGGAAGCGCTGACGGCCGTCTCCGTCGCATGCCTGACAATCTACGACATGATCAAGGCCGTCGAGCGCGGTGTCCGCATCGAGGGCATCCACCTCGTCGAGAAAAAGGGTGGCAAGTCCGGGCACTATCTGGTCACGGACAACGCCGCGAATTGAATACTCCGCGGTCGCCCGGCGTCAGCCGCAGACATACACGCGCCGCCATCGCCAACCGTGATAAGTCCGCACCCGTATAACGTCATAGCAGTTGTCGTAATACGGATAGCCCGCATAGGCGTAGGACGAACCGAATCCGATCACAAACGGGGCGAAATTCCGGAAGTGGCGATTATGGTGGCCGAAGTGATGGAAGCCTCGATTGGACATTCCGGCGAAGCGTGCTCCGCCGGGCATGGCGGCGAAACGAGTTGCACCGAACCCGCCGCCGCGCAGGCCGCCCATGGCCATACCGCCGCCGCGGAAGCCACCTCCGTGGAAGGCACCTCCGTGAAAACCGCCACCACCGTGGAAACCACCCCCGTGCCCGCCACCACCGCCGTGGCCGCCCCCGCCGCGCGCCGAAGCATCCATCGGCACGGACGTCATGCCGATGGCCGCAATTGTGGCAAGTCCGATCAACATTTTCCTGAGCATGGCACACTCCCGTCGCAGGTGTGGGCCCCCATCCTCAGAACACCGGTTGCCGCAAATAATTCCCGATGATCGCCAGCGACATCGAACAAGTGGCCGTCACTTGATCATCGGACAACCGCCCTCGGCCATCGACCGCAATGCTGCGACAGCACGCTTCGACGAAATCGCGAACTGTTCGAGATCGCGCAGGCGCTCATCGAGCTGCTGTCGCCGCGCAACCATCTTTGCGGCCAGCACGACGCGCAATTTCTCATGAAGGTCCCAGAGCGCGTCATCACTGCGAAATCGCGATCCTGCGCCGTCATCGATCTTGTTTACGAACAATAACCGGGACCGCGCGCGACATGGGGGGTGTTTGGCGGCGGTCCCGGGCCAGATCAAGCGACCAACCGGACGGATGAGACATCCAGGCTGGTGCTCGTGGCGGGATCAGCACTACCAAGCAGGACAAGGCCAAGTGTGAATGCGCACTACTTAGTTACGCGCGCGCGTTGTAAGTTTTGCGGTAACCTGAATAGGGGCGGATTTCAGCGATCGCTGTCATCACGGTGCTCGCGCACGAGACGCTGCCGGCTGCGCTGCGGCTTCATCTCACTGACGATCCACGGCCCGATCTGCGCATCGAGATGACGCTCATATCGTTTGACCAGCAACCACGCAGCAGGTGGCAGCAGCAAGGCCATCAATCCAACCATAATCGACATTCCAAATCCTTTAAATCAAAGGGTTTCGATGTCATTAGGTACGTGGAATAGCCTTTTAGGTTTGAAATTGCCCGCATGTATTTTCTGCGGAGCAGCAAGTTACCTACCGATCCGCCAATTCCCGCAACTGGCCCCACATCGATACCGGGAACGACTGATGTTGCCGGTATCGATGCGCGACAGGCTACTTGATCATCGGACAACCACCCTCGGCCATCGGCCGGAACGCCTTTTCGGCAGGGATGGTCGAGAGCAGCTTGTAATAGTCATACGGCCCCTTCGACTCTGCCGGCTTCTTGATCTCGAACAGGTAGATCGGGTGAATGACACGGCCATCGGCGCGGATTGTGACCTCACCGAACAGCTTGTCCTTGCCCTTGAAGGTCTTCATCTGCGGTACGACGACACTGGCATCGTCGCTGCCCTTGGCGGCCACGGCATTGAGATAGGCCAGCGTGGAGGCATAGACACCCGCCTGATTGGCGCTCGGCATCTTGCCGTTCATGCCCGGCCGCGCCGCAAAGCGTTTGCCAAAGGCGCGGGTGTCGTCATCCATGTCCCAGTAGAAGGATTCCGTCAGCAACAGGCCCTGCGCGGTCTTCAGGCCCATGCCGTGAACGTCGTTGATGAAGATCAGGAATGCGACCAGCTTCTGCGGGCCATCCTGCATGCCAAACTCACCAGCTTGCTTGACCGCATTGATAGCATCCGCGCCGGCATTAGCCAGGCCGATCACCTTGGCCTTGGAGCTCTGCGCCTGCAGCAATAGCGAGGCGAAATCGGAGGTGCCGAGCGGGTGCTTCGATGACCCCAGCACCTTGCCGCCGTTCTTCGTGATGTAATTGGTGGCTTCGGCCTCGATGCCCTGCCCCAGCGCGTAATTCACCGTGAGAAAGTACCAGTCGTCACCGCCCCGCTGCATCATCGCCGCTGCGGTGGTGTTGCCGGTGGCCCATGCGTCATTGACCCACTGGATGGTGTTCGGCGAACAGTCCTTGCCGGTCAGGTCCGAGGTCGCTGTCGACGAGGCCAGGAACGTCATCCTGGTGTTGCGGGCGATATTGTTGATGGCGAGACCCACCGATGAATTCGGCACGTCGACGATGGCATCGACCTTCTCGACATCAAGCCATTTGCGCGCGATGGCGGAGCCGACATCCGCCTTGTTCTGATGGTCGGCATAGACGATCTCGACCTTGATGTTCTTGCCGCCGCCGTTGAAATCCTCGGCCGCCATCCGCGCGGCTTCCACCGAGCCCATGCCGTTGGTATCCTGAAACACGCCGGAAATATCGTTGAGCACGCCGACCCGCACCACATCGTCGGACACCTGCGCCTGCACTGCCGTCGCCATCACGCAGGATGCCGCAGCAGCCAAAACTGTCTTGAAGCCCTTCATTGTCGTCTCTCCCCTCTACCTTGATTGCGCGGGTCCGGACGTTGCCGGTCGCGGTCTTGCTTGCGAGTTATACCTGTCGCTCCGGCAGCCGGAGCACGAGGCCATCGAGCGCCTCGGTGATCTTGATCTGGCACGACAGCCGGCTGTTCGGCAGCCGCTCGCTGGCGACACCTTCCAGCAACTCATCCTCGTCGGCACCGACTGCGCCAACTTTGCCCAGCCAGTTGTCGTCGACATAGACGTGGCAGGTGGCGCAGACCGCGCCGCCGCCGCATTCGCCCGTAATGCCGTCGATGCCATGCAGCAGCGCCGTATACATGGCGCTATCGCCATCATTGGCGCGGACTGTCTCGGCACGGGTGTCGTGATGAATGAACGTAATGCTCGGCATAGGATCCTCAGGCAGGCGTGAAGGTAACCGGCAGGCTCTCCAGCCCGCGCAGCGTGTTGTTGTAGCGGCGCTTGACCTCGCCGGTGATCTCGATCGATGCGACCTTGCGCGCCAATGCGGACAGCATCACCTCACCCTCCAAACGTGCCACGAGCTGGCCGACGCACATGTGGATGCCGGAGCCGAATCCGACATGGCCGGACGTCTTGCGGGTGATGTCGTAGCGTTCGGGATCGGCCCACCGGCGCGGATCGCGGTTGGCGGCGGCCAGGAACATCAGCACCTTCTCGCCCTCACCGACACGACAACCACTGATCTCGACGTCGCGCGTCGTGGTGCGGAAGAAGGTCTGCACGGGGCTTTCGTAACGCACGGCCTCCTCGAAAGCATTGCGCGCCAGCGACAGGTCGTTGCGCAGCCGCGCGAATTCTTGCGGGTAGCGCGCCAGGCAATAAACGGCAGCGCCGATACCGTTCACCGTCGTGTCCAGCCCTGCTGACAGCAATGAGCGCACCAGCAGCGGCGCCTCGTCGGCGGTGATATCGCCGGTGTCGACCCGCGCATGGATGCAGGCGCCGAAACCGCCGGGCGCGAGATTGTCGCGCTGGCATTGCGCGGCGACATAGGCCTGATGCGGCGCCGAGCGTTCGATCGCGTCCTGGCGCAGCTGGTTCGGCGGACCGAAGGCATTGAAGACAAGACCGGCATAAGGCAGCAGGTTTTCGCGGCCCTCCTTCTGCAGTCCCATCGCATCGGGGAACACCGAGAGTGGATAGGCTTCGGCAAGATCCGCGACCGCGTCGAAACTGCGCCGCTCCAGCAGTTCGTCGACCTTGGCATCGGCGGCCGCGGCAAAGCCATCGCGCAGTTGCTTCATTACCGCGGGCGACAGGACCTTGTTGAGTACCGCGCGCGTGCGCGTATGCGCCGGCGGGTCGGCTTCGAGGATGAGGCTCTGCGGGCGCCACGGCTTCTCCCTGGCAAAGTCGCTGAGGCCCACGCCGCGGCTCGAGCAGAACGTCGCGGGATCGTTCAGGACTGCATGAACTTCGGCATAGCGCGCGACCGCGTAGACGTTCCATTTGTCGAGATACACCACGGGCCCGGCTTCACGCAGCACCTCGTGGGTGGGGTGAGGATCGGCGAAGAAGTCCATGGCGAAGGGATCGACGTCGAGGTGGACGACGGGCTGAGACGATGCGTCGTTCGGCAGGGCTCCGCCAAAGGACAGCACCGGCGGGGTGTGGGGCGATGCCGTCGTGACCGTGGCAACCATGTGAATCTCCCATATTTTCTTGTTGGCAATTGCGGCTGCGTGTCTCTATTCCTCAGGACCACGTGATCTCGTCGATTTCGACGACGTCATGCTGGCAGGCAGGATCGTGGTGCATGAGCAAGAATGGATCGGGGAAAACGGTTCGAAAGCCCGCCAAGGCGAAAGCGACAAAGGTCAATGTCAGGACTGTCGCCGCGAGAGCGCCCGCTTCCAAAGGCGGGCAGTTGCTCGATCTCGAGCGCTATGTGCCGGCCTTCATCACCTTCATTGCGAACAAGCTGTCGCGCAACGCGACCGCGCTCTATCAGAAGCGCTTTGGCGTGAATGTCACCGAGTGGCGCATCATGTCGCTGCTGGCCATCGAGCCCGGCATTCCCGCCTCGCGCATCTGCCACGTCATCGGCTTCGACAAGGGACCGGTCAGCCGCACGCTTGCCATGCTGGAAGAGCGCGGCCTGGTCGCCATCAACGCCGACCCGGACGACGCACGCACCCATTCGATTACGCTGACCACGAAGGGTCGCACGACCCATGACGCCGTCATCGTGACCGCGCTGGAACGCGAGCGAAAGCTGCTGTCCTGTCTGGATGAAAGCGAACGCGAAGTGCTGATCGACTTGCTGCGACGCATTCACGGCAATCTCGGCGCGGTAACCGGCTAGACCACCACGCGTTACTCGCGCGTCATCAATCGCCGTCCCGCACAAGCGGTCCACCATCGTTTCTCTCCCTGCAGGGCCCGGCAGTTGACTGCTCTAAGTAGCGCCCTCTTTGGAAAGGCTCTCACGAATTAGTTGCCTAGGCAACAGAAATATCGGGGCGGTTTGTCACGCGGAGGCAAGGATTTTCTGCCACCATCCGCTAACCTGCGCCGCACATGTTCAATCGTTGAGCCAAAAGATACAGATGACGATGTCGCTTACGCCAAATTCCGCAGACGCCCTGCTGTTTGATCTCGGCCGCGTCGTGCTGGATATCGATTTCACGCGCGTGCTGAAGGTCTGGTCGGACTACGCGCAGTGTACACCGGACGACATCGTGAGCCGGTTTGCGCGCGGCGACGTCTATATGCGACACGAGCGCGGCGAGATTTCCGACGACGCATTCTTTGCGCATCTGCACGACACGCTCGGTATCGATCTGACGCCGGCACAATTTCTCGAAGGCTGGAATGCGATCTTCGTCGGGGAGATGCCGGGCATCGCCGAACTCCTCGCGCATGCCTCGAAGCGCTGGCCGCTCTACGCGTTCTCAAACACCAATGTCGCGCATGTCACGCATTTCTCGGAACACCATGCCGATCTGCTCAGTCACTTCCGCACGGTGTTTCTGTCGTCCTCGATCGGGCTTCGCAAGCCCGATGCAAAATCCTATGAGCACGTCATCGCGGAAATCGGCATCCCCGCCGACCGCATCGTGTTCTTCGACGATCTTGCCGATAATATCGAAGCCGCTCGCGCTTGCGGATTGCAGGCCGTCCACGTCACCTCGCCGACATCGGTCGCCGAGGCGCTCAAGGCACTCGGGCTTTAGGTCCGCGAGATGCGCTGGAAGGCGATGCTGGTGAGGACGCCGAGCAGTGCCCAGAACAGCAGGCTGGTCAGGACCGCTGCAACGACGAAACTGTGCGACAGCGTTTCGGGGACATCCGTATGGCCAGCCGGCGCCAGCGGTGCGCCGATCAGGTGCGGCAGGACGATCAGGCCAAGGCCGAGAATGGCGGCCCATGACGCCTTGCGGAAGACCAGCAGGGCGAGCCCCGCCGCAGTGGCGCAGGCAGTGCCGATCCACCAGGTCTGGCGCAGTGTGAGGTCGGCGACAGGCATTCCAGGCAGCTCCGGCGGCAGGCCGAGGCCGGGCGCCGCCGTGAAGACGACGAAACCGCCGAGACCCCAGAACAGCCCTTCCCGCCAGCTCACGGCCCGGCCACGCAGCGCGAAGATGCCGGCCAGTAGCAACGCGAAGCCGATGGCCGTCAGGATATTGGCGCCGGTGGTGAAGGCATTGCGTTGCAAGCCCTCGGTGGGCTCCCATTCGGCCTCATGGCTATGGGCGGCGGCGCCATGGTCGTGCGTATGGGCGGGCTGCGCGGCAGCCGTCGGCGCAACAGCAGCCGGAGCTTCCGCCTTGCGCTCATAAACTTCGCTTTTCTGGATCAGGGGAATGGTCCCGACCATCTGGGCGCCGGTGATGGCAGCGCCAGTGATCACGCCAGCCAGCGCTGCCGAGAAAACGATCGACCTGAAGACGGACATGTCTCAGTGGCAGGGGAATGCGTTGGCGTGGCGCGTGTCGTGGGCCGCATTATGGACCGCGCTGATATGCGAGAAACCGACCACCCCGACGATAAACAGACCGAGCGCCATGGCCAGAACGGCCTGCACGACGACATTAACGTCAGTGGTGACGGCGGAGATCTGGGCGGTCTGGGTCTGTTGCATCGGAATCCTCGCGAAATAGAGGGCCAATTTAGCCGAGTTGCTCCGGCGGCGCGACCGTTAATTTTACATCGCGCGGGCGAGATCGCGGCTGGTCAGATGAAAGTTCGCATCTGCCGCTACCGACGCACGCACGAGCTTGGCGCTAGCCGCCGCCTGGAACACCGCTCTGTGGTCTTGAAAATAGGCCGCGCAGTCCTCCGGCGACGGGTAGCGCCGGAGCAGCGTCCGGAACGCATGACGGTGCACCATGCATAGCCCGCGATGGCCGGACGGCCGGAACGCCAGCGCATCGACATCTGCCCGCCAGACAGGCGCTTCATCGGCGGTTGCGGCGTGGTTGTCGGTCATGATCGCCGATGTCTACCGTGTTTCCCTGCCCTGCCAAAGCGCCAGTGGTTTTGCGTCCGCTCCCGCTCTCCGCTATGACGGGCGCCCACACTGCCGGAGATCCCCGCGATGGCCCTGATGCCGGTTACCGATGCCATGGCCGCGATTCTCGCAGGCGCCGATGCGCTGCCTGAGGAGATGGTGCCGCTGGAAGACGCGTTCCACCGCGTGCTCGCCCGCGACATCGCTTCGCTGCGCACGCAGCCACCGGAGCCCATGTCAGCGATGGACGGCTATGCCGTGCGCGCCGCCGATGCGACACTGGGCGCCAAGCTCCGCGTCATCGGCGAGATCGCCGCAGGCAAGCCGTTCGACCGCCCGCTGCAGACCGGCGAAGCCCTGCGAATCTTCACCGGCGGCGTGCTGCCCGCTGGCGCCGACGCCGTGGTGATCCAGGAAGACACAACGCGCGAAGGTGACGTCGTCGGGATCAACGAAGCTGCGATTTCCGGCAAGCATATCCGCCCGGCCGGCGTCGATTTCAATGAAGGCGATGTGCTGCTGCGCGCCGGCACCCGCCTCACCGACCGCGATCTGGCGCTTGCCGCCGGGATGAACCATCCGTCACTGCCCGTGCGGCGACGGCCGGTCGTTGCCGTGCTCGCCACCGGCGACGAACTGGTCATGCCCGGTGCGGTCCCCGGCCCCGGCCAGATCGTGCTCTCCAATGGCTTCGCGCTGCGTGCGCTGGCCCGCGCTGAAGGCGCCGAGGTGGTCGATCTCGGCATCGCCGTCGACACGTTGGAGGCGACCACATCGGCCATTCAGCGCGCGATCGATCTGAAGGCCGACGTGCTGATCACCACCGGCGGCGCGTCGGTCGGCGACCACGACCTCGTGCAGCAATCCCTGATCAATGCCGGCGTCGAGATGGCGTTCTGGCGCATCGCCATGCGGCCCGGCAAGCCGATGATGCACGGACGCCGCCAGGGCATGCGCGTGATCGGCCTGCCCGGCAATCCCGTCTCGTCCTATGTCTGCGGCTTCCTGTTCATGGTGCCGCTGCTGCGCGCGCTGTCCGGCCGAAACGAGGTCGCTCACGCGCTCGAACCCGCGGTGCTCGGCCGCGACCTCGCCGCCAACGACCAGCGCGAGGACTATCTGCGCACGCGTGTGGAAACCCGCGCCGACGGCACCGTGGTGGCGACGCCGGTGATGAAACAGGACTCGTCGCTGCTAGGAAATCTGGCTGTTGCCGAAGGACTTCTGATCCGCAAGCCATTCGCTCTCGCCGCCGCCGCTGGTGATTCCTGCGCGATCATGCGACTGCCTGTTTAAAGGCCGAGATGCGCGATGGGATGCCGGGCCACCGGAACTTCCGCCGCGCGGCATGTTCTCTGAGCTTTTTTCTGACTGAGATACCTTAACGCGGCTTCAGTCACTGAATTGTCACGTAACGCAGCGAGACATCGCTGCGAAACAAGATCGGTGCACAAATGGACTATTTCAAACGCTTCAATTTCCTGTTTGCGATGCCAACATTCGACGCCGACGATCTCGAGGGCATTCGGCTCAATCAGATCGTCGATGAGATCGAGCGTTCCGGCTTCGAGGTCGTCAAGGCACGCAAGCTCGAAGACGCCACGATCGCAGTCCAGACCGACGCGGCCATCGGCTGCATGGTGGTCGACTGGGGCAAGAAGGGCCTCGAAGGCAAGACCGCGGCGCTGATCAACCTGATGCGCAAACGGGGCCTCGACTTTCCGATCATCCTGCTGATCCGCCGCAAGCGGTTTGAAGACGTCCCGGTCGAGGTGCTCGATTTCATCGACGGCTATGTCTTCCTGTCCGAGGAAACCCCGCCGTTCATCGCCAAGAACCTGATCAGCCGGTTGAAGCAATATGCCGAGACACTGAAGACGCCGTTCTTCGGCGCTTTGGTCGACTATGCCGAGGAAGGCAACCAGCTCTGGACCTGCCCGGGCCACAATGGCGGCGTGTTCTACAGCCGCAGCCCGATCGGCCGCGTGTTCATGGAACATCTCGGCGAAGCCGTGTTTCGCGACGACCTCGACAATTCGGTGCTCGATCTCGGCGATCTGCTGACCCATGAGGGCCCTGCTTTGCAGGCGCAGAAGGAAGCCGCGCAGATCTTCGGGGCGGAGAAAACCTATTTCGTGCTCAACGGCACCTCGACCTCCAACAAGGTCGCGCTATCGGCTCTGGTCACCGATGGTGACCTCGTGCTGTTCGACCGCAACAACCACAAGGCGGCCTTGCACGGCGCATTGATGATTTCAGGCGGTGTGCCGATCTATGTGCCAACGACGCGCAATCCCTGGGGCCTGATCGGCCCGATGAACTGGGACGCGCTCGACGAGGACGCGCTGCGCGAGCGCATCCGTATCAATCCGTTGGTCACGGATCCCGAGGCCTGGAAGCGTCCACGCCCGTTCCGCGTCGCCGTGGTCGAACAGTGCACCTATGACGGCACCATCTACAGCGCCGAGATGATCATCGCGCGCATCGGCCATCTCTGCGATTACATCCTGTTCGACGAAGCCTGGGCGGGCTTCATGAAATTCCACCCGCTCTATGCCGGTCGCTTCGCCATGGGGCTCAAGGAGCTTGGTCCGGATTCCCCGGGTATCATCGCGACGCAGTCGACCCATAAGCAGCTCGCGAGCTTCTCGCAGGCGTCGCAGATCCACATGAAGGATCGCCACATCCGCGGGCAGAAGCGCCGCGTCGAGCACCGGCGCTTCAACGAAAGCTTCATGCAGCACGCCTCGACCTCGCCATTCTATCCACTGTTCGCATCATTGGATGTCGGCGCGCAGATGATGAAGGGCCGCTCGGGCGAAGTGTTGTGGGACGATACGATCCGCCTCGGCATCGAACTGCGCAAGAAGATGCGCGCGGTGCGCCGCGAATTCGAGGAGAAGGAAACCCGCACCGAGCGCCGCTGGTTCTTCGAACCCTTCGTGCCCGAGCGCGTCGCGATTCCCGACGCAGCCAGCGAAGGCGCTGTTCACAATGTGCCCTGGGAAAGCATCGGCACTGACCAGCTGGCCACCAATCCGGCTTATTGGCAGCTCGCGCCTGACGCCGCTTGGCATGGCTTCCCCGGCATGGAAGCCGGTTTCACCATGACCGATCCCAACAAGCTGACGGTACTGACACCCGGCTTCGACCGCACCACCGGCGGCTATGCGGAACACGGCATCCCCGCGCCCGTGGTCGCGCAGTTCCTGCGCGAAAATCGCATCGTGCCGGAGAAGAACGATCTCAACTCGCTGCTCTTCCTGCTGACGCCCGGCGTGGAGGCCAGCAAGGCCGGCACGCTGATATCTGGCCTTGTCGCCTTCAAGAAGTTTCATGACGACAACGCCCTGCTCGAAGACGTCATCCCGGAATTCGCCAGGCGCAGGCCGGCGCGTTATGCGGGCATACGCCTGCGGGATCTGTGCGGCGACATGCACCGGTTCTTTCGCGAGGCCAATGTGAGCGAGCTCCAGACCAGGCAATTCTCCGCCGACCATCTGCCGGAGATTGCCATGTCACCCCATGATGCCGCGCGCTGTCTGGTGCGCAACGACGTCGATTACCTCCCGATCGACGAGATCTTCGGGCGCGTCGCGACGACGCCGTTCGTGGTCTACCCGCCCGGCATCGCCACGATCGTACCCGGAGAACGGCTCACCGAACGGTCAAAGCCGATGATCGATTATCTCAGGATGTTCGAGACCTGCTTCAACACGTTCCCGGGCTTCGACGTCGAGATCCAGGGCATCTACCGCAAGGTCGACGCCAATGGCCGGATCCGGCTTTACACTTACGTGGTCTCCGAATAGGGAGCACGTAAGGAGCCAGATTTGCCAACGGAACTCGAACAGCCGGTCGTCATCCGACCATCACGCGACACCGACGTCGATGCCATGCTGGCGATCTATCGCCGGCACATCCGGCAAGGCGTCGAGGAAGGCGTCAGCGACGCCGACACGCCGCAGCCCGATGATCTCAGAGACCGGCGCAAGAACCTGCGCAGCAAGCGGTTCCCCCACCTCGTCGCCACGCAAGGCGGCGAGGTCGTCGGCTATGCCTATGTGGTGCTGTTCCGCAAGCGACCGGCCTATCGCTACACGGTCAAGCATTCGATCTATATCCACCACGGACATGTCGGCCGGGGCATCGGCCGCCTGTTGATGCGCGAACTGATCGACGTGTGCGCGGCGGCCGGCTTTCGGCAGATCATCGGCTATATCGATGCCGACAACACGGCCTCCCTCGGCCTTCATGAAAGCTTCGGCTTCGCCCGCGTCGGCTTGCTGCCCGGCGTCGCTTATCGCTCCGGCCGCTGGGCCGACACGATCATGGTTCAGCGCTCGCTGGCCACCGGCTCCACGACTCCGCCGCCGCCCATTGGGCGCATGACGTCCGCGTAGCCCAGGCGACCGCGGAAGCATTTTCCATCTCCGCCGCGGTCGACGGCAGGTGAGGAACAGCCTCCTCAAACCTCGCTCAACGTGCATTCTGTTGACGGCAAATTAAGCATTGCAGAACACATATGGAACATATAGTGTTCGTTCATGATTTGTTTCGAGATTCTGTGGCTTTGAGTAGTTTGAGAGTGCCCGAACTCGCGCAACCGATCTTCGAACGATCGTCTCTGGATTGAGGCTCACCGTTCGAAGGCCCTTTGAAACGCACGCGGCGGCCGACACCGTCAACTGAGGATGGCTTCAGATGCTCACGCGCAAACAATACGAACTCCTGCGATTCATCGATCAACGGTTGAAGGAAGCCGGCGTCCCGCCCTCCTTCGACGAGATGAAGGATGCGCTCGACCTGCGCTCGAAGTCCGGCATCCATCGTCTGATCACCGCGCTGGAAGAACGCGGCTTCATACGCCGTCTGCCCAATCGCGCCCGTGCCATCGAAGTCATCAAGCTGCCAGAGCTCGGCGCGCCGGTCACCGGCGGTACCGGCCGCCGCGGCTTCACGCCCAGCGTCATCGAAGGCACGCTTGGCAAGGTGCGTTCGGCCGCCAGCATCGCCAGCAACAGCGGCGATGATGACAATGGCCGCACAGTTGCCATCCCGGTGATGGGCCGGATCGCGGCAGGTACGCCGATCGAGGCGCTGCAGACCCGCAGCCACACCATCAGCATGCCCGCAGACATGCTCGGTTCCGGCGAACATTACGCGCTCGAAGTGCGCGGCGATTCCATGCAGGACGCCGGCATTCTCGACGGAGACACCGTGCTGATCCAGCGCAACGAGAGCGCCGACACCGGCGACATCGTGGTGGCCCTGATCGACGACGAGGAAGCCACGTTGAAGCGCTTCCGCCGCCGCGGCGCGTCGATCGCGCTGGAGCCTGCGAATGACGCCTACGAGGTCCGTATCCTGCCACCCAACCGGGTGCGCATTCAGGGCAAGCTGATCGGCCTGTATCGCCGCTACTGAGATTTGCGCCTCGGCGGATTACTGATCTTCGGGTTGAAGATCGGTTTCCGCCGGCGTCGCATCCACCGGCCGGTTTTGCGGTGGACGACTGTTCTGGATCAGATCTTGCTGGGGCTCATCGGGAATTGCGCGCGACCACGGACGGTCCAGGCCACGCGGTCGCACGGCATCCATCGTAAAGCCATTCGCGGTTCGGTGCAGGCCCACCGCACCATTTCGTTGCAGGCGATCCTGATCGATCACCAGCGCCCTGCAATCTCTCGGCGATTGTCGCGCCGTGACGATGAGCGCCGCTTTCTCGCAATCATCTGTGAAGGCATCCGGCTGTAAAACCAGCGCCACCAAAGCGCCATCGGCCAGTGCCGTGATGCACCCGTCGCGGTCGCAGGACACACCGTGGCTGAGGGAGGCATCCGTTGGCAGCCGTGCGTCGGCATCACCGGCAAGCCACTCCTTCGCGAGAAACGCATCCTTGGCGCTGCGCATCATATGCAGGCGCCCCTCCCTGCCCCGTACCGCAACGCTGTGACCGTCACCCGAAATCAGGACATCCGGCTGCTTGACCAGCAACGCCCAGACAATCGAGAGCGCAAGCACACCAAGCCCTGCGAGGCGCAACGGCGTGCGCAGCAATCCCAGCACGATGATGCCGATACTGGCTGATATCAGCGGTCCCGTCCCGAAGGCCGGCATCCGGCCGATGGCGCCGGGCAAGGCTGCCACCCATTGCGTGACGACAATCATCCACTGGATGCCGACATCCATCAGCCGCCAGAACACACCGTCAAAGCCAAACGGCATGGCCACCAAACCGAGAATGCCCGCCGGCATAACCAGTGCCGAGACCACCGGCATCGCCAGGAGATTGGCGACGACGCCATAAGGCGTGACGCGATGGAAATGAAACGCGGCATAGGGCGTGGTGGCGAGGCCCGCGACCAGCGAGGCCAGCACGAGCATCGCGATCTCGCGTCCGCCCCATAGCGCCACGCGCGCCGTCGCGGAATGATCGGGCGAGGCAAACAGCGCGGGCATGCCGATCTGCACCAATGCGACCAGCCCCAGCGTCGCCGCGAATGACATCTGAAAACTCGGATGCACCAACGCTTCCGGCGCCACGATCAGCACAACCATTGCTGCCACCGCCAGCGTACGGAACGTCACCGCCCGGCGATCGACCATGACTGCAATCAGCACAACGGCCGTCATGAAAAAGGATCTCTGTGTCGCGACTTCGGCACCTGACAGCAGCAAATAGAACAGTGCTGCGAATAACGCCGCAGCCGCTGCGACTTTCTTGATCGGGAATGTCACGGTCAGGACAGGGATCAGTGCCAGCAGTGCGCGTATCGCAAAGAACACCACGCCGGCGACAACGGCCATGTGATAGCCAGAAATCGACAACACATGACCGAGGCCGGAGATGAACATCGCATCATTGACGTCAGCCGAAATCGCATCGCGGCGGCCCGTGAGCAGCGCCGTAGCAATGGCGCGGCTATCGCCCGAGAGCACTGTGCGGATCCGCGCGTCGATGGCGTCGCGTAGCCCCTGCATGGTCGCCGAATAGCGTAGCGCCACACTCGGCTGTATCGGCGGATCGACTGCCTTGATGCCGCCCATCACGAAGCCGGATGCGCCGATCCCTTGAAAATACAGATCGCGTCCGAAGTCGTAGCTGCCCGGCCGGAGCGGCGACAGCGGCGGCTGCAGCCTTGCCTTCAATTCGACGAAGCTGCCGACGGCAGGCGCCGTGCCCTTCTTCACCGACAGCCGCACACGAGTGAGCTTCGGTGCGGCGCGCGGGCTGTCCATCGTGGCAACGCGCAGCACGAAGCGATCCGTGCGCTCCCGTTCCTCGTGCGTTTCGACGAAGCCGGTAATCGCGACGGAATAGAGCGGCTTCGCCAGAACCTCATGAGCCACACGCGCGGTTTTCATGGCAGCCATCGCGAAGCCCGCCGCGATGGCCGCAATGAGCAAGATCAAGGGAAACCATCGCTGCCGCCGCAGCAAAAACGCAGCCACGCAAAGAAGGCCTGCCGTCGCAGCGGCAATCCAGGCCACCGGCTCATGCTCAGCGGCAAAATACAGCGCGATGCCGGTGCCGAAAGCGATCGGCACCCAAGGCAGCAAGCGACCGGGACCAGCTTCGGCCCGCACCCACGTCGAGAGCATCCCGAAGCGCGACGTTGACGACGTCGCTGACGGGACAGCGACGCCTGCCGTGGCCGGCGGCGGCCATGTGGTCGCTGTACCGGATCGGCCCCGCCGCTGTTGCTGATCCCCGCCCCGCGCCATCCAACGCCCGCACGCCACGCTTGCCCTTTCGAATGCTATCGGAAGGGCAAGCGGCGACTAGCGGAACGGATGCAGAATACGAAAACTAATCCCTGAGGTTGCTCAGGCGAGCTTGGCGTAGCTATCGCGCAGACCGACGGTGCGGTTGAAGACCAGCTTGCCGGGCGCTGAGTCCTTGTCGCGACAGAAATAGCCCTGACGCTCGAACTGCACGACATCGCTTGTGTTATCGCTCGCCAGCGCCGGCTCCAGCATGGCGCCGGTCAGCGTCTCCAGCGAGTCCGGATTGAGCTGCGATGCGAACTCGGTCGCATTGGGCTGCGGATCGGCGAACAGCTGATTGTAGACGCGTACTTCCGCCTGCACGGCATCTGCGGCGCTCACCCAATGGATCGTCGCCTTGACCTTGCGGCCGTCCGGCGCATTGCCGCCCCGGGTTTCCGGATCATAGGTGCAGCGCAGTTCGACCACCTCGCCAGCGGCATTCTTGATGACGTCCTTGCAGGTGATGAAGTAGCCATAACGCAAGCGGACCTCGCGGCCTGGCGCCATGCGGAAGAACTTCTTCGGCGGCTCTTCCATGAAGTCGTCATGCTCGATGTAAAGCTCGCGGCCGAATGAAATCTGCCGGTTGCCGAGCGACGCATCATCGGGATGGTTGATGGCTTCGAGCTGCTCGGTCTGTCCTTCCGGGTAGTTCTCGATCACCACCTTCAGCGGCTTCAGCACCGCCATGCGGCGCTGCGCCGTGCGATTCAGTGTCTCGCGCACGGCGAAATCGAACATCGAGATATCGACGGTCGAGTTGGCCTTGGCGACGCCGATGCGCTTGACGAATTCGCGCAGTGCTTCGGCGGGAATGCCGCGGCGCTGCAGGCCTGCGAGCGTCGGCATCCGTGGATCGTCCCAGCCGGTGACATGGCTGCCGCGGACCAGTTCGGTCAGCACGCGCTTCGACAGCAGCGTGTAGGTCATGTTGAGGCGCGCGAATTCATACTGATGCGGCCGCGACGGCACCGGCAGGTTTTCCAGGCACCAGTCGTACAGCGGCCGGTGATCCTCGAATTCGAGCGTGCAGATCGAATGCGTCACGTGTTCGATGGCATCCGACTGACCGTGCGCGAAGTCGTAGCTCGGATAGATGCTCCAGGCGGTGCCCGTGCGCGGATGATGCGCATGCAGGATGCGATAGATCACGGGATCGCGCAGGTTGATGTTGCCCGACGACATGTCGATCTTGGCGCGCAGCACGCGGGCGCCGTTCGGGAATTCGCCGGCGCGCATCCGCGCGAACAGATCGAGGTTCTCATCGACCGAACGGTCGCGGAACGGGCTGTTCTGGCCGGGCTCCGTCAGGGTGCCACGCTTAAAGCGGATTTCTTCCTGCGACTGGTCATCGACATAGGCCTTGCCGGCGCGGATCAGGTGTACCGCCCAGTCATAGAGCTGCTCGAAATAGTCCGAGGCGTAATGCAGGTTGCCCTCGCCCCAGTCGAAGCCGAGCCAGCGGACGTCGCGCTGGATGGCGTCGATATATTCCTGCTCTTCCTTGGTCGGATTGGTGTCGTCGAAACGCAGGTTGCAGTGGCCGCCGAATTCCTCGGCGACGCCGAAATTCAGGCAGATCGACTTGGCATGGCCGAGATGCAGGTAGCCGTTGGGCTCCGGCGGAAAGCGCGTCACCACGCTCTTGTGTTTGCCGGATTGCAGGTCCGCCGCAACGATGTCGCGGATGAAGTCACGGCCTGCGTCGGATACCGATTCGTCTGTCATTTGCTGCCTTTCAAGCTGCGCCCTATGTGCCAAATCCGGAAGGCCGCGCCAAGGCCGGATCAGGGGCCGGGTCCCGCGAAAGGGCCTTTTCCGATGCGGTTCCGACCCCAAATCCGCGTTTATTCGCCGTGAGACAGCGCCCTGTCGTTGTGATAAACGCCCGCCAACACTCACACCGAAATCGATCGAACCCGCTGATATGACCGCTCCCGTCGTTACCCGTTTCGCCCCCTCGCCGACCGGCTTCCTCCATATCGGCGGTGGACGCACCGCGCTGTTCAACTGGCTCTATGCCAAGAAGACCGGCGGCAAGATGCTGCTGCGGATCGAGGATACGGATCGCGAGCGTTCAACGGGTGCCGCGATCGACGCCATTATCGACGGGTTGAAGTGGCTGGGCATCGAGTGGGACGGCGACACCGTCTTCCAGTTTGCCCGTGCCGGCCGGCACCGCGAAGTCGCCGAACAGCTGCTGGCCGAGGGCAAGGCGTACTACTGCTATGCCAGCGCCGAGGAGCTGCAGCAGATGCGCGAGGCAGCCCGCGCCGAGGGCAAGTCCAAGCTCTATAACGGGTTGTGGCGCGACCGTGATCCGTCGGATCCGCGCCCCGACGTCAAACCGACGATCCGCCTGAAGGCGCCGCTCACCGGCGAGACCGTGATCGAGGATCAGGTGCAGGGCCGTGTGGTCTGGCAGAACGAGAACCTCGACGACCTCGTGCTGCTGCGCGGCGACGGCAATCCGACCTACATGCTGGCCGTGGTGGTGGACGACCATGATATGGGCGTGACGCATGTGATCCGCGGCGACGACCATCTGATCAACGCTGCCCGCCAGAAGCAGATCTACGACGCGCTCGGCTGGACCGTGCCCAGCATGTCGCATATTCCGCTGATCCACGGACCCGATGGCTCGAAACTCTCGAAGCGCCACGGCGCGCTCGGCGTCGAAGCCTATCGCGCGCTGGGCTATGTGCCGGCCGCTCTACGGAATTACCTGGTGCGGCTCGGCTGGAGCCATGGCGATCAGGAAATCTTCTCGACCCAGGAGATGATCGACGCCTTCGACCTGTCGGGAATCGGCCGTTCCGCCGCGCGCTTCGATTTCGCCAAGCTCGAAAATCTCAACGGTCACTACATCCGCCACACCGACGATCAATCCCTCGTGACCATGTTCGAGGACGTGCTGAATTACGTGCCCGGCGGTGCCGAACTGAAGGCGAAGCTCAACGACACCACGCGCGCCCAGCTGTTGCGCGCCATGCCCGGCCTGAAGGAACGCGCCAAGACGCTGATCGAGCTGATCGACGGCGCCAACTTCATCTTTGCCGATCGCCCACTGGCGATGGAGCCGAAGGCGCAGGCCGCGCTGACGCCGGAAACCCGTGTGCTGATCGGCAAGTTGCGCACGGCACTGGAAGCCGTCACCGACTGGACCGCAGCAAATGCCGAAGCCGCTACCCGCGCCTTTGCCGAGGAAGCTGGCATCAAGCTTGGCGGGGTTGCGCAACCGCTTCGCGTGGCGCTGACCGGCAAGACCACATCGCCCGGCATTTTCGATGTTCTGGCGGTATTGGGACGGCAGGAATGCCTGGACCGGCTCGCCGATCAGGCATCTATTTAGCATAGCTGTAGGCTGCTTTTGCCCGCCTTGCAGCGCACACAGCAATACGCTACGCATTCTGGCGAATGCTCTGGAATTCCCGGCTAGCCTCCCCATTTCTCCTGAAATGTCGGTGGCTTGCCGGCCCCTCAACGATCTCATCGGGGACCACGCGATGGACGCAAAAACCAATACCAAATCCGCAACGCTGACAGTCGACGGCAAGAGCTTCGAACTGCCGATCCACAGCGGGACCGTCGGCCCTGATGTCATCGACATCGGCAAGCTCTACGCCCAGTCCGGGATGTTCACCTACGATCCCGGCTTCACCTCGACGGGCAGCTGCCAGTCCAAGATCACCTATATCGATGGCGATGCCGGTATCCTCGAATACCGCGGCTATCCCATCGAGCAGCTCGCCGAGAAGGGGGACTTCCTCGAGACCTGCTATCTGCTGCTGTACGGGGAACTCCCGACCAAGGCGCAGAAGGCAAAGTTCGACGCATTGGTCACGAACCACACCATGGTTCACGACCAGATGAGCCGCTTTTTCCAGGGCTTCCGCCGCGACGCGCATCCGATGGCCGTGATGGTCGCGTCGGTTGGCGCCCTCGCCGCTTTCTACCACGACTCAACTGATATCAACGATCCGAAGCAGCGCGACATCGCGTCGATCCGCATGATCGCCAAGATCCCGACGCTCGCGGCGATGGCCTACAAGTACACGATCGGCCAGCCCTTCGTGTATCCGACCAACTCGCTCGATTTCGCGGCGAACTTCATGAAGATGTGCTTTGCCGTGCCGTGCGAGGAGTACAAGGTCAATCCGGTGCTCGCCAAGGCGCTGGACAAGATCTTCACGCTGCACGCCGACCACGAGCAGAACGCATCGACCTCAACGGTCCGCATCGCCGGCTCGTCGGGCGCCAATCCGTTCGCCTGCATCGCCGCCGGCATCGCCTGCCTGTGGGGACCGGCGCATGGCGGTGCCAACGAAGCTGCATTGCAGATGCTCGCCGAGATCGGCACTGTCGACAAGATTCCGGAATTCATCGCCAAGGTGAAGGACAAGAATTCCAGCGTCCGCCTGATGGGCTTCGGTCATCGCGTCTACAAGAACTACGATCCGCGTGCCAAGCTGATGCAGCAGGCCTGCCACGAAGTTCTCAAGGAAACCGGTCACGGTGGCGACGAGATGCTCGCCGTTGCCATGGAGCTCGAGAAGATCGCGCTGTCGGACCAGTACTTCATCGACCGCAAGCTGTATCCGAATGTCGATTTCTATTCGGGCATCACGCTGAAGGCGATGGGCTTCCCGACCTCGATGTTCACTGTGCTGTTCGCGGTCGCCCGCACCGTTGGCTGGATCAGCCAGTGGAGCGAGATGATCGGCGATCCGCAGCAGAAGATCGGCCGTCCGCGGCAGCTCTATACGGGTGCTGCCCGCCGCGACTACGTGGATATCGCCAAGCGCGCCTAAGACCTCGTTTCGCAGAGTGCGAAAATGAAAACGGCGGATCGCAAGATCCGCCGTTTTTTTTTTTGTTACGCTGCAATCTCTTGAATGAAGGCCTTCAACTCTTCCGCATCGTGGCCAGCACGACATTGGCCGCACCGACGCTCGGCGACGCTTCGCCGGTCGCCATGATCCCGTCGAGCCGCGCCAGGGCTTCAATCTGACGGCGCCGCATCGGTGTGTCTGCCATCACCTCTTGCAACGACGCCGCGAGCTTCTCCGGCGTGCAGTCTTCCTGGATGAACTCCGGAATGACGTTCTCGCCGATCACCAGATTGGCGAGGATCACCGACGATGATGTGATGCGGCGGCGGATGATCCAGGCCTCGACACTGCCGGCCTTGTAGGCTGTGACCATCGGCACGCCTGACAATGCAAGCTCCAGCGTCACCGTCCCCGATTTGGCAAAGGCCGCATGCGCGATGCGGAACGCGGCGCGCTTCTCGGTTTCGCCCACAACGATCCGTGGCTGCACCGGCCACGCCTTGAGCGCTTCGGCGATAACCTCGACGAGATGTGGCATAGTTGGCAGGATCAGTTCGAATTGCGTGCCCTGCTTTTGCAGCAGATCGAGCGTCGCGCCGAACGTTGCCATGTGATGACGGATCTCGCTGCGACGGCTACCCGGCAGCACCAGCAATACCGGCGGCTTCGTTTCGCGACGCGCCTGCTCGTCCGCATTGGGACGCAGCGCATCGATCTGCTCGATCAGGGGATGACCGACATAGGTACATGGCGGTCCGCCGAGCCGCCGATGCGCCTCCGGCTCGAACGGCAGCAGCGCCAGCACATGGTCGACATAAGCGCGCATCGCCTTCGCGCGCCCCGGTCGCCACGCCCACACCGTTGGCGACACATAGTTGACGACGGGAATGGAGGGATCGCGCTGGCGCACACGCTTGGCGACGCGATGGGTGAAGTCCGGGCTATCGATGATCACCAGCACATCAGGCCTGGCGCGCAGGACATCCTCGGTCGCGCGCGTGATAAGTCTCAGGATCGACGGCAGCTTCCGGACGACGGCAGCTAGGCCGATAATGGAAAGCTCCTCGATGGGAAACAGCGACTGCAGACCTTCGCGCGCCATCGACGAACCGCCGACGCCTTCGAAGCGCACATCATCGCCCAGTCGCTGGCGCAGCACCTTCATCAGCGCGGAGCCGAGACGGTCGCCGGATTCTTCGGTGGCGATGAGATAGATCGTCTTCGTCACGTAGGAAGTCCCGTCACGAAAAGACCTGCGGCATCGGCGGCGACAATCATCTGCTGCGGTTCGGCGACGATCGTATTGCCTGCGACAATGGCGATGCCGGCGAGCTTCGCGGCCGCAGCGCGCTCGATGGTCCGCGGCCCCAATGTCGGCAGATCGAAACGCAGATCCTGACCGCTCTTCGGCGCCTTCACCAGTACACCCCGCCCTGCCTTGGCGCGAATACGTCCCTGTTCACGCAGAAGCGCCACGCGGGCCAGCAATCCATCGGTGCCTTCGATATCCTCGATCCCCACCACATGGCCGTCGATCACCACGGTCGCCTGGCCGATATCGAACGGGCTCAAGGCGCGCAGGACTTCACGCCCACGCGCGATATCGGCTTCAGCGTCTTGATCCGGTACGGCACGTGTCACGCTGCCTGCTGGCATCAGCACATCCGGTGCGACGTCCTTGATCCCCAGCAGACGAAAACCTTCATGCTCGAACAGGCGGCTGATACTTGTCAGCAAATGATCGTCACCACCGCGAAACGCGCGAAACACTTTCGGCATCACGCGAAGCGTTGCCCAGTCTAGCCTGATCTCGGAGATTGCCGGCCGTACCAGCGTGCCAATGAAGGTGAGATCCCGGCAATTTTCGCTGCGCATCAGCTTCAGTAAACGGCCGAACTGACCGATAGGAATCCAGTGGTGCTGAAATCGCGCCACCAGCGCCGGATCGCAGAACCCCTTCAGCGCGAACACGACAGGCTTGATGCCGCGCGCCTGCAGCGAGTCCGCGACGGCGAAGGGCAGCGAGCCGCCGCCGGCGATAATCCCGAACGGCGAGCCTATCGGAGGATATGCTTGCGGGTGCTGTATTTGAGCCTGGTCAGTCATGCTTCGCCCCGCGATACCCGAATTCAGGAACTGCTCTTGCTATCCTCGGGCAGGCACAGCGCGCGATGTTTGGCGCCGGCGATGAATGTCAGGATTTCTGCAATCGCCGGATCGTCCTTCGCCAAAGGCTGCACGCGCTCGAGCCGCTCGGCAAAGACGCCGGGGCCATGGAACAGCTTTTGATAGAACGAGCGCACGGCGGCGACGCGCTCCTTGGTGAATTTGCGGCGCTTCATGCCGATGATGTTGAGGCCTTCCAGCGCCGCATACTGACCATTCACAAGCCCGAACGGGATGATGTCGCCGCGCACACCGCAGATGCCGCCGACCATGACCTGCGAGCCGATGCGGGTGAACTGGTGTACGGCCGACAGCCCGCCCATGAAAACGAAATCGCCGATCTCGCAATGACCGCCCAAGGTTGCCGAGGTTGCGAAGATCACGTCGTTGCCGACATGGCAGTCATGGCCGACATGGGCGCAATTCATGAAGTAGCCGCGATCGCCCACCGACGTGATGCCGCCGCCGGCGACAGTACCCGCATTCATGGTCACGGACTCGCGGATGGTACAGCCATTGCCGATGGTCAGCCGGGTCAGTTCGCCCTTGTAGCTGAGCGACTGCGGGGGCGTGCCCAATGAGGCGAACGGATAGATTGTGCAGTTCTCGCCGATAGTCGTCTGCGCCGTCACGTTGACATGCGACAGCAGCTTCGTGCCTGCACCGATCGTGACATGCGGTCCGATAATGCAGAAGGGTCCGATTTCGGCGCCCTCGCCAATGACAGCACCATCCTCGATCCGCGCCGTCGGGTCGATCTTGCTCATCGAAACAGTCCAATCCCAGCCATCAAGCTGCCTACAAATATCTAGGTTTTTCCGTTGGTTAACGTGGGTTCCCGAGCCTGTCCAGTGACGTCTGATTGCGATCTGTTACGACACGTCTCATACCATGACTTACAAACGCATGATGCCATCGAGGTCTTCGATGGCATCATGCGCGTTCAGGTAGGTGCGCCTCAGTCTGTCAGCATTGCACCGACATCGGCCTCGGCGACGACCTTGCCATTAACCTTGGCGTCGCCATGGAACCACCACATCGCCTTTTTCCGGCCGATCAGGTGCAGATGATATTCGATCGTATCGCCAGGCATCACCGGCTTACGAAACTTGCACTTGTCGATGGTGAGGAAATACACCGCACGCGGCTTCTCGGTGCCTTCGACGGACGAGATGCCGATCACGCCCGCTGTCTGAGCCATGCCTTCGATCATCAACACGCCGGGATAGACCGGGCGATCAGGGAAATGCCCGAGGAATGCCGGCTCGTTGATCGTGACGTTCTTGATACCAATGCCGCTGAAGTCCTTGCGGATGTTGACGACACGATCGATCAGAAGAAACGGATAGCGATGCGGAAGGGTCTTGAGGATGGTGTTGATGTCGACCGTCTCGATGATGATCGGCGATGCGCCATCGCTTGGTAAATCCTGGCTCATTCCCGCCCCTCGTCTTTCGTATCCTGCGTCGTCGCATCCGTTCCCGGCATGCTCTCGCGGGCGAGTTTCTCAACCGCGAGGATCTCGCGGAACCATTGCTTGGTCGGCCGGGCAAAGATGCCACCCCACCGCGCGCGCGGCGGAATGCTGTCTTTCACTCCGGCCATTGCCGCGACCTGCGCGCCATCGCCAATCGTAATGTGATTGTTGAGGCCCACCATGGCGCCCAGCGCGACGTTGTCGCCGATGGTCAGGCTGCCCGCAAGGCCACATTTCGCAGCGATCACACAGTGCCGTCCAATTGTCACATTGTGGCCGATCTGGACCTGATTGTCGATTTTGGTCCCCTCGCCAATCACGGTATCGCGCAGGCTGCCGCGGTCGATGGTGGTGCCGGCGCCGATCTCGACGTCGTTCTGGATCAGGACACGGCCGGTCTGCGGCACCTTGATGTGCTTGTCCCGGCCGAACACGAAGCCGAAGCCGTCCTGGCCGAACTTGCAGCCGGGATGAACGAGTACGTTGTTGCCTATCAGTGTGAACTGCAGCGTGCTGCCAGCGCCGATATTGCAGTCGCGGCCGATCTTGACCCCGGCGGCGATCACCGCGCCAGAGCCGATGATGGTGCCGGAACCGATCTCCACATCCGGGCCGATCACGGCCAGCGGATCCACCGTAACATCATCCTCGAGCTGAGCAGAGGGATGGATGACGGCGGATGCGGCGATGCCGGTAATGTCAAAGCCGGAGACCGGACGCAGCGTATCCGCGTGCAGCTCGCGCGCCAATTCCACGAAGGCCGCAAATGGCCGCTTGGCGCGCAGCACCGTTACGTGAGCCGGAATATCGCCCTTGAAGCTCTCGCTCACCAGGCAGGCTCCGGCCTTGGTGTGGGTGAGCTGGTCGATATAGCGGAGATTTTCGAAGAAAGTCAGGTGATGGGGACCGGCCTCGTCGAGCGAGGCTACGCCAGTCACGACCTGGTCGGCCCGCGTCGGGTCGACCAGTCGCGCCTTCGTTGACGCGGCTATTTCAGCCAGCGTCAACGACGGCGATTGCTTGAAGAACGTCGGCAGAACCATTCCACCCGTCGCGGTCCGGCCGGAGATCAAACTCAGAACGAAGTTCCGCCGCCGAACTTGAACTGCTGCACGCGATCATAGGCGCCCTTGGTGATCGGCACTGCGTAATCGAAGCGCAGCGGACCAAACGGCGACTGCCAGATCAGGCCCACACCGACCGACGACCGAACAACATTGCCGTCGTCATAGGTCATGCCGGCGCAGTTACCGACCGAAGTCCGGCTCGCAGGCACACAGCCGGCGGCATTGATTTCGCCAGTCTGAGCCCAGCTGGTCGGTCCCTTATAATCCCAGAGACCGCCGGCATCGGCATAAACCGCGCCCTTGATGCCAACTTCCTTCGGCAGGAACCAGAATGGCATCTGCAATTCGGCCGAAGCGCCCCAATACTTGGTGCCGCCGAGCGCGTCACCGTAGGATCCCAGCGCAACGTAGCTGATGTCACGCGGACCGATACCGTTCTGTGCGAAACCACGCACCAGGTTCGGACCCATCTGGAAGTGATCCAGCATGCGGATGTCTTCGCCGACCTTGTTCAGCATACCACCCTGGACACGCAGCAAACCAACGATGTCGGCCACCAGCGGGGTGTAGTACTTCGCATCGATCGTGGTCTTGAGGTAGGTCACGTCGCCACCGACGCCGGCGTAGTCCTGCTTGAACTCCAGGAACAGACCATCGGTCGGGTTCTTGTTATTGTCGAGCGTGTTGTAGTTCAGCGTGTAGCCGAGCGCCGAGGTCAGCGTCTTGCCGCTGGCCAGTTCGCGGCGAACTGGCAGAGACGACTCGCCATCGGCGTAACAGCCCCATGTGTTGGCGTCGGCGGGATTAACCGAGCCGGGGAACAGCGAATTCAAATAACCGGGAGTGTTGGTCGCAGTTGGGCTACCTGGCAGGTTGTTACAGTTGCTCAACGTCGCCGGGAGCGAAATCTGCTGCTGATAGACGGAATAGCGCAGCTGCAGCGCGAGATCTTCACGCAGCTGGAAACCGAGGCGCGGGCTGAAGCCGAGCGTCTTGGTGTTGTACGAGATGTAGCTGTTGGACAGCTGCTCGCGCTGATAGAAATCGAGGCCGAGCGCCACGCGGTAGTCGAGCAGGTAAGGCTCAACGAAGGACAGCGAGTAGCCACGGGCATACTGGCCGTACTGAACCGACGCCTTCGCAAACAGACCGCGACCGAGGAAGTTACGTTCCGAGACGCTGACTTCGCCGAGCGCACCGTCGGTGGTCGAGTAGCCGCCCGAGACCGAGAAGTCGCCGGTGGATTTTTCTTCCAGATCGACCACCAGGATCACGCGATCGCTGGACGAGCCGGGCTCGGTCGTCACCTTCACGCTCTTGAAGAAGTCGAGGTTCTTCAGGCGGCGTTCGGCACGATCAACCAGCGCGCGGTTGTAAGCGTCGCCTTCGGCGAGATCGAATTCGCGGCGAATGACATAGTCACGGGTACGCGTGTTGCCGCGCACATTGATACGCTCGATGTAGACGCGCGGGCCCTCTTCCACCGTAAAACCGATGGTGACGGTGTGAGATTCGAAATTGCGATCACCACGCGGACGCACAACGGCAAAGGCGTAGCCGCGGCGGGACATTTCGATCTGCATTTCCTCGACGGACTTCTCCAGCGCTTCCGCATTGTAGAGCGAGCCGACGCCAACGCGCGAGAAGCTGCGCAGCGAGTTCGGATCGAACTGCGGAATGGTGGACGAGAAGTCGACCGACGACACGCGGTACTGCTGGCCTTCTTCGATCTTGAAGGTGACCAGGAAGCCTTTCTGGTTCGGATCGTATTCGGTGAGCGCGGCGACGACCTGAACGTCGGCGAAGCCGTTCTTCAGGTAATAGCGGCGGATCAGGTCGCGATCGGCTTCGATGCGGTCCGGATCATAGATATCGCCCGAAGCCAGGAAGCTCAGGAGATTCGATTCACGGGTCTTGATGACGTCCTTGAGGCGGTAGGACGAGTAATAGTTGTTGCCGATGAACTGAATCGACTTCACGCCGGTCTTCGCGCCTTCGTTGATCGTGAAGATGAGGTCGACGCGGTTGTTCGGCTGCTCGATGAATTCCGGAACGACGCTGACGTCATAACGGCCAGAGCGACGATAGATTTCGGAGATGCGCTGCGCGTCTGCCTGCACCATCGGGCGCGACAGCGTCCCGCGCGGCTTCGACTGCACTTCGGCGTTCAGCTGGTCGTCCTTGACCTTCTTGTTACCTTCGAAGGCGATACGGCCAATGACCGGGTTTTCGACGACGCTGACGACCAGACGGCCACCGGCCTGATTGATCTTCACGTCCTGGAACAGGCCGGTCTCGATGAGCGACTTGAGGCCGTCATCAATGGTGCCCTGATCCAGCCGGCCACTCGGGCCGGGACGGAAATAGGAGCGGATGGTCTCCACATCCACGCGACGATTGCCTTCAACAACAATCGAAGCGGCGGTCTGAGCCACGGCAGTCGAAGAAACGAGCGCAGCAGTCGCTGTAACGGCGACCGGCATGGCGACCAAGATCGAAGCAGCAAGAAGGCCGCCCCGGAAACCCCGCAAACCAAAAATCATGCGCAAAGCGCCCTTATCATTCCATCGCCAGCCCGCACCCCTACGGTCTGACAGAATCCCTTTAGTGGCCCAGCTTGTAGCCAATTTTACCTGACTGGCAAACGACCTTTCGCGCTGCAATTCTAATTTCATTCCAAGACGTTGCCCATCGGCCACGTTACCCCCAGCCTCGATCATGACGAAGCCAGGTGAAGAATGTCGTTATAGGTCGCAAATACCATCAACATCAGCACTAAACCGAGGCCAATGCGGAAGCCCATCTCCTGCGCGCGCTCCGACAGCGGGCGCCCACGAACGGCTTCGACGGCATAGAACAAAAGATGACCGCCATCGAGAAGCGGCACCGGAAACAGGTTGAGAAGGCCGATCGAGATCGACAGTACCGCCGCCAGGTGAATCAGGGCGGTCAGGCCTATTGTCGCCACCTGCCCCGAGATCTGGGCGATTCGCATCGGACCGCCGATCTGGTCGGCCGCCTCGCGTCCGGTGAATACACCGCCGATATAGGCGATGGTACGGTCCACGACGAACCAGGTTTCCTTGACGCCCAGCACGAAAGCGGTCGCCGGATTGACCCGCTCGGTGGTCGCTTCGCCAACCGCTGTCGCGCGGGTAATGCCGAGGACGCCGAGACGATGGACGTTACCGAAGCTGTCTTTGACTTCGCGAAGTTCTGGCGTGCCCTTCAGCTCAACTGTGGCTTCGCCGCGCTTGACGCTGAAGGCCAGCTGCTCGCCGGCCTTGGTGCCGACGATGCGCTGCATGTCGGAGAAACTGCCAATGACCTTACCGTCGATGGCCTTGATGATGTCGCCCGACTGGAACCCGGCCTTCTCGGCCGCGCTGCCAGCCTGAATGCTGTCGACTTTGGCGGTCGTGCTCGGCTTGCCAAAGAACGTGAACAGGCAGGTGAAAATGACGATCGCGAGGATGAAATTGGCGATCGGACCAGCAGCCACGATGGCCGCACGCTGGCCAACCCGCTTGTGATGGAAGCTGCCCTTGCGCTCATCCGCCGTCATGCCTTCCAGCGCGGCGCTTGAGGGGGTCGAGGCTTCGCTCTCGTCACCGAAGAACTTCACGTAGCCGCCAAGCGGAATCGCGGAAATCTTCCAGCGCGTGCCATGGCGATCGTTGAAGCCGGCGAGTTCAGGACCGAAGCCGAGCGAGAACGTCAGGACCTTAACGCCGTTCCAGCGGGCGACCAGGAAGTGGCCGAGTTCGTGGAAGAACACCACGATCGTCAGGACAAACAGAAAGGGGATGATATAGCCGATAAAGCCGTGGCTTAACGTATTGAAACTATGTTGGAAAAACTCAAGCATCCCGATCCCCTAACGCGAGGCCAAAGGCCCCGTCCCCAATGCTCTAGGATGCCTTTGCGGCAATTTGAGGCAAGAGGGTGGCAGCCATTTTTCTCGCTTTATGGTCAACAGCGATGGCGTCATCCGCCGATGACAACGGCGCCAAATTCCCTGCCCGCACCCATTCATTCATGGTGGCTTCGACCAGCCGTGCAATGGCGCCAAAGCGGATCTTCTGGGCGGTGAAGGCAGCCACGGCGATCTCGTTGGCCGCGTTGTAGACGGTGGTCGCGCCGCTGCCGGTGCGCAGCGCGTCATAGGCCAGCTTCAGGCCAGGAAACCGCGCGTAATCCGGTGCCTCGAAGGTCAGCGACCCGATCTTGGCAAGGTCGAGCGGCGCCGCCCGGCCCGGGATGCGGTCCGGCCAACCCAGGCAATGCGCGATCGGCGTGCGCATGTCGGGCGAACCGAGCTGCGCCATGACAGAATAATCGCGGAACTCGACCATGCCGTGGATGATCGACTGCGGATGTACCAATACGTCGATCTCGTCCGGCGCCAGTGCGAACAGATAGGACGCCTCGATCACTTCGAGACCCTTGTTCATCATCGATGCGGAGTCGATGGTAATCTTCTGCCCCATCGACCAGTTCGGATGTTTCAGTGCTTGCGCCAGCGTCGCCTGCTCGATATCGGCGGCAGCCCAGGTACGGAACGGTCCGCCCGAGGCGGTGATGATGACGCGGGTCAGTTCCTCGCGGCTGCCGGAGGCCAGCGCCTGGAACAGCGCATTGTGCTCGCTGTCCGCCGGCAGGATGCAGGCGCCCCCCTTGGCGGCGCGATCCATGAAGAAATCGCCGGCGCAAACGAGGCATTCCTTGTTGGCCAGTGCAACGGTGGCGCCGCGGTCGACGGCGGCGAGCGCAGGCTTCAAGCCGGCGGCGCCTGATACGGCGGCCATCAGCCAGTCGGCCGGACGCTCTGCAGCCTCGACGATGGCGCTATCCCCTGCCCCGCTGGCGATGCCGGTGCCGGCGAGTGCCGCGCGGAGTTCGTCCAGCTTGGATTCATCAGCGACGGCCACAAAGCGCGCGTTGAATTCCTTGGCCAGCTTGACCACGCCCTCAACGTTCCCGTTGGCCGTGAGTGCCTCCACCTGGTACCGCTCGGGCGAGGCTCGCAGCAGATCCATGGTGCTATCGCCGATCGAACCGGTTGCACCGAGGACAGTGATGCTGCGCAGACTGGACGCGGCGGGCTTGTTATTTCGCAGGGGAACAGCGCTCATCAAATCACCAAACCATAAGACCGCGGCCGACGCCATCTGCGCCGCCGCGTAAAAGACCGATCACCGCGGCAGCAACCACCGCGAACACGTAGCCGTCGAGGCGATCCAGCAGACCGCCATGACCAGGAATGATCTGGCCGGAATCCTTGACGCCGAATTTGCGCTTCACTGCGGACTCGAAGAGATCACCGAGTTGCGACAGCACCGTCAGCACGGTTGCGACCATGAGCAGCGGCAGCAGCCTGCCCAAACCATTCATGGCAAAACCGGCAGCGACAGCGAGGCTGAGAACAAAACCGCCGATAGCACCGGCCCATGTCTTCTTCGGACTGACGCGCGGCCACAGTTTCGGGCCGCCGATGCCGCGCCCGGCGAAATAGCCGCCGATATCGGTCATCCAGACCACCAACAGAATGAACATCAGGGCCGAGAAGCCCCAGACGGGATCGAGGCGCACGACAATGGACGCCGCAAACGCAGCCAAGGCATAGACGACGCCGAGCCCGATCCAGCCGACATGATTGCCGACAATGGCCCGCCATTCCAGGAAGAGACCAACCGACACCAGCATCACGAGGCCGAACCACAGCCAGCCACCGGTATAAGCGGCGAGAATCGCGACGGGGATCAGTACCAGCGCGGCCAGAACACGCATCAGCAGATTGCGCAGCCCCCGGTCATCCGCCTGCTTCGGCGTACTGTCGTTCTGGGTCACGCCGGTCACGAACCGGTTTTCGCGGCGAGACCACCGAAGCGCCGCTCGCGGCGGGCATATTCGGCAATGGCGCTTTCCAGCGCGGCCTTGTCGAAATCCGGCCAGTGGATCGGCACGAATACGAACTCGCTATAGGCAGCCTGCCACATCAGGAAGTTCGATAGACGTTGTTCACCCGACGTGCGGATGATCAGGTCCGGGTCCGGAATATCAGGCGCGTCGAGATACTGGCCGAGCGTATCGACATTGATGCTTTCGGGCGTCCGCTTGCCCTCGGCAACCTCGCGCGCAAGGCGCTGCGCTGCCGTGGCGATCTCGTGCCGCGAGCCGTAGTTGAAGGCGACCACGAGATTGAGCTGGGTGTTGCCCCGCGTCAGGTCCTCGGCCTCTTTCAGCAATGACGCGATATCGGAATCGAGGCCCTGGCGCTCTCCGATCACGCGTACGCGCACGCCGTCACGATGCAGCGTGGCAAGATCGTTGCGGATGAAGCGACGCAGCAGGCCGAACAGATCGCTGATCTCGGATGCGGGCCGCGACCAGTTCTCGGAGCTGAACGAGAAGATCGTCAAATATTGGATGCCGAGTTCGTTGGATGCCCGCACCACACGGCGAAGTGCCTCGACGCCGCGGCGATGGCCCTCGGCGCGCGGAAGCCCCCGCGCTGCAGCCCAGCGCCCATTGCCGTCCATGATGATCGCGACATGCAAAGGCGTGGATCGGTCCGATCCATCATTTGCGGGCGCGGCGGCATTCGACATCGATTAAAATCCCCAGCCTATGGTCCGGCACATATGTGACCAATTTGCGGACCATACGCTTTTCAACAGCTTAAAAGCGGCTTCTGACGCTTAAACCGTCATGATTTCCTTTTCCTTAGCCGCCAGCAACTGATCGATTTCAGCGATTATGCTGTCCGTGACCTTCTGCACTTCGGTATCGTGGCGCTTCTGGTCGTCCTCGGAAATCTCGTGAGCCTTCTCGAGCTTCTTGATGATGTCGAGACCGTCGCGGCGGACGTGGCGCACGGCGACCTTGGCTGCCTCGGCATATTTATGCGCGACCTTCACGAGTTCCTTGCGGCGCTCGGTGTTCAATTCGGGAATGCGTAGCCGCAAAATCTGGCCTTCGGTTGCCGGGCTGAGGCCGAGATTGGAATCGACGATCGCCTTTTCCACCGCCTTGACCATCGACTTGTCCCAAACCTGCACCGACAGCAGGCGCGGCTCGGGAACGCTGACGGTCGCAACCTGATTCAGCGGCATGTGGCTGCCATAGGCTTCCACCTGGACCGGCTCCAGCATCGAGGCTGCCGCACGTCCGGTGCGCAAGCCGCCAAGCTCATGCTTCAGCGACTGGGTCGAGCCCTGCATACGGCGCTTGAGGTCGTTGATGTCGAATGGGGCCATGGTGGCCATGCAGCTCTCCCTTGTATCCTGCTGGTGCGAAGCGGATATGGCGCTCCGAACCCGTCTAAAATCAGCCCGCGACGATGGTGCCGCGGCCAGTACCAGTCAAAATGGCGCCGATCGAACCCGGTTCGGCGATCGAGAACACGATGATAGGCAGCGAGGTCTCGCGGGCAAGCGCGAAAGCCGTCGCATCCATGACTTTGTAGTTCCCCTCCACGGCCTGCGAATGGCTGAGACGCTCGAAGCGCGTCGCGTTCGGATCCTTCTTTGGATCGGCGCTGTAGACGCCGTCCACATTGGTCGCCTTCAGCACGGCCGATGCGCCGATCTCGGCAGCGCGCAACACTGCGGTCGTGTCGGTGGTGAAGAACGGATTGCCGGTACCGCCGGCCAGCAGCACGATCCGGCCCTCGGACAGGTACTTGTGTGCGGCAGCACGTGTGAAGAGTTCACAGACCTGCGGCATCACCATCGCCGACAGCGTGCGGGCCGGCACGGCGTGGCGCTCGATCGCAGCTTCCAGTGCCAGGCAGTTCATAACGGTAGCGAGCATGCCCATGCTATCGCCGGTCGGGCGCGACACACCACGCGAGGAGACTTCGACGCCGCGAAAGATATTGCCGCCGCCGACGACGACTGCGACTTCGACACCAAGTTTCTGGGCTGCAATGAGATCGACGGCGATGCGGTCGATGGTCGGCTGATCGATACCGAATGACTGGCCTCCGGCGAAAGACTCACCCGAGACCTTGATCACGACGCGACGATAGAGCGGCTCACCCATGATGCGATCGCTTCCTTTCGAGGCGGCAGCTCCCGGCGTAGATCGCCGGGAGGTCTTCCAATTCGTCTTACTTCTGGCCGCTGGCGGCGGCAACTTCGGCAGCGAAGTCCGAAGTCTGCTTCTCGATGCCTTCGCCGAGCGCGTAGCGCACAAAGCCAGCGAGCTTGATCGGCGCGCCAACCTTGCCTTCGGCTTCCTTGACGGCCTGCGCCACCGACTTACCGGTGTCGTGGATGAAGGCCTGATCCAGCAGGCAGACTTCCTTGTAATAGGTCTTCAGGCCGTTCTCGACGATCTTCTCAATCATCGCATCCGGCTTGCCCTGCTGGCGATACTTGTCCGCCATCACTTCCTTCTCGCGAGCAACGACGGCCGGATCGAGGCCGGCGGAGTCCAGCGCCTGCGGATTGGCAGCAGCGACATGCATCGCGATCTGTTTGCCGAGGGTGGCGAGCTCGTCAGCCTTGCCGGTGGATTCCAGCGCGACGATGATGCCCATCTTGCCGAGACCTTCGATCACGGCGTTATGCACGTAGCTCGACACGACGCCGGCCGAGACTTCCAGCGTCGCGGCGCGGCGCAGGGTCATGTTTTCGCCGATGGTGGCGATGGCCTCGGTGATCGCGGTCTCGACAGTGACGTCGCCAACCTTGTGCGCCTTGATGGCCTCAACATCGGAGCCGACCTTGAGCGCGACCTGGGCGATCATCTTGACCAGGCCCTGGAACTGATCGTTGCGCGCGACGAAGTCGGTCTCGGAATTGACTTCGACCACGACGCCCTTGTTGCCGGCAGTGAGAACGCCGATCAGGCCTTCGGCCGCGACGCGGTCAGCCTTCTTGGCGGCCTTGGACAGGCCCTTCGCGCGCAGCCAGTCGATTGACGCCTGCATGTCGCCGTCATTGGCAGCCAGTGCGTTCTTGCAATCCATCATGCCGACGCCGGTGGTTTCGCGGAGGTCCTTGACCATCGCTGCAGTAATCGTTGCCATCGTTGAACCCTTTGCCTGTCAGGGCGCCTGCGAGCCAGCCGGTGCTGGTCAATCGCGTTACGCCGCAGGAACTATCATCGAGAGAAGTGTAGAGATGGAAAGTGCGGCCGGGATGACGGCCGCACAATAGTTTCTTGGCTGTCGCATCGGCATGATTTTGTCCGGAACCGGGACACCGGTTCCGGGATCACGCCTGCGCGTTACTCGGCTTCCGCCGTCAGACCCTTGGCCTGGGCGACCCAGCCGTCGGCACGGGCCGGAAGACCAACTTCTTCGCCAATCTTGTGGGCGGTGTCGTGATCGAGTTCGGCCAGCTGCCAGTAGTGGAAGATGCCGAGGTCGTTGAACTTCTTCTCGATCGCACCGGATACGCCGGTGAGCTTCTTGAGATCGTCGGCGGTGCCGCGCGGACCGGCCAGGCCCTGGAAGCCTGCTTCCGGAGCCGGAATGGCTTCAGCCACCGGAGCAGCCGATGCGCCGATATCGAAGCCCGAGTCGCCCTGGGCACGCGAGATGCCGTCGATGACAGCGCGTGCGATCAGGTCGCAATACAGCGACAGCGCACGGCCGGCGTCGTCGTTGCCCGGGACCACATAGGTGATGCCCTTCGGATCCGAGTTGGTGTCGACGATCGCCGCGACAGGGATACCCAGACGCTGAGCTTCCTGAATCGCGATGTCTTCCTTGTTGGTGTCGATCACGAAGATCAGGTCGGGCAGACCGCCCATGTCCTTGATGCCGCCCAGCGAGCGATCGAGCTTGTCGCGCTCGCGCTGCAGCGTCAGACGCTCCTTCTTGGTGTAGGCCGACGCGTCGCCGGAGTTCAGCACTTCGTCGAGGTGACGCAGACGCTTGATCGAACCGGAGATGGTCTTCCAGTTGGTCAGGGTGCCACCGAGCCAGCGCGAATTGACGAAGTACATCGCCGAGCGCTTCGCAGCTTCGGCAACGACGTCCTGCGCCTGGCGCTTGGTGCCGACGAACAGGATGCGGCCGCCCTTGGCGACGGTGTCGCTCACAGCCTTCAGCGCGGTGTGCAGCAACGGCACGGTCTGCGCGAGGTCGATGATGTGGATGTTGTTGCGTGCGCCGAAGATGTAATTCGCCATCTTCGGATTCCAGCGATGCGACTGGTGGCCAAAGTGGACGCCAGCTTCGAGCAGTTGACGCATAGAAAATTCGGGTAGTGCCATAGTATCAATTCTCCGGTTGTTTCCTCCGGAAGCGTGTGAGCAAACGAGCGTTCGGGCAGAGGATTCTGCCGTGCAGCCCGGATGCCACCGGACGGCGATTAAGCCATGCTTCCGTGTGAGATGGGCCGGCTTATAGCCGGATTCCCGGGATAAGCAAGGAAATCCGGTGGCTTCGGCCGGTTTACCGCGCGGGTTGCCAGCTCAAAGCGTTTCGACCATTTCCACCCCGGAAACCGCCTTGATGGCTCCGGCGATCTGCGGGGACACCTGGAACCGGCCTTCGAGCTTGAATTCGACCTCGGTTTGCAGGTCGAGGCGCAGGATCAGCGAGACGTCGCCTCCACCGGCGGCATTGCTCGGCTGCGGTTGGAGGCGTTTTACCAGCGAATCCAGTGCCTTGGTGTCCTTCATGGTCACCCTGAGCCCCTTCTGGGTCTTGGCAGCGGCGGCATCCAGAGGCTCCGCGTGGAGAACCCGGGCCCGAACGTCCTCGCCCTGGAGTTCGGCACCGAGTTGCAGCAGCACCGCGGTACCCGGTTCCAGCACGTCGCGGTATTGGGCAAGCCCTTCGGAGAACAGCACCGCCTCGAAATGGCCGGTCGGGTCGGATAGACCCATGATGCCCATCTTGTTGCCGGTCTTGGTCCTCCGCTCCATGCGGGACACGACGGTAGCCGCCACCCTGCCCGCCGTAGCGCCGGTTTTGACCGCGCGGCAGAACTCGGCCCAGCTCTGCACCCGCAGTCGCTTCAGGGCGGTCGCATAGTCATCGAGCGGATGGCCGGACAGGAAGAAGCCAATAGCGTCGTATTCCTTGCGCAGCTTCTCCGCCGCCAGCCAGTTGTCGATCTGCGGCAACATGATGGTCGGCGCATCGGCCGCGCCGCCAAACATGTTTCCCTGACCGATTGTCGTATCCACGTGGGCGCTCTGGCAGGCGGCCAAAATAGCATCCGCGCCGCCATGCACGCGGGCACGATGTGGATCGAGCGTATCGAAGGCGCCGGCCGCAGCGAGTGTTTCGATGATGCGTTTGTTGACGGCGCGTGGGCTCACGCGCGACGCAAAGTCGGCAAGCGACGTGAACAAACCATTCTTGTTGCGCTCGGCGACGATCAGCTCGACGGCGCCAGCGCCGACGCCTTTCAACGCGGCCAGCGCATAATAGATCGTGTTGTCGCTGACCTCGAAGGTGACGCCCGAACGATTGATGTTCGGCGCCTCGACCTTGATACCGAGCCGCTGCGCCTCGGCGCGAAATTCCGACAGTTTGTCGGTGTTGCCCATGTCGAGCGTCATCGACGCCGCAATGAACTCCACCGGATAATGCGCCTTCATATAGGCGGTGTGATACGACACCAGCGCATAGGCCGCCGCGTGACTCTTGTTGAAACCGTAGTCGGCGAATTTTGCGAGCAGATCGAAGATCGTATCGGCCTGCCCCTTCGGCACGCCGTTCTTGACGGAGCCCGCGACGAAGATCTCGCGCTGTTTTTCCATTTCGGCGCGGATCTTCTTGCCCATCGCGCGGCGCAGCAGGTCGGCGTCACCGAGCGAATAGCCGGCCATGACCTGCGCGATCTGCATCACCTGTTCCTGATAGATGATGACGCCGAAGGTTTCCTTCAGGATCGGCTCGATGATCGGATGCAGATATTCCGGCTCTTCATCGCCATGCTTGCGCGCGCAATAGGTCGGGATGTTCGCCATCGGGCCCGGACGATACAACGCGACCAGCGCGATGATGTCCTCGAAACGGTCGGGGCGCATGTCCACGAGCGCGCGCCGCATGCCCTGGCTTTCCACCTGGAACACGCCGACCACTTCACCGCGCGCCAGCATCTCGTAGCTCTTGGCGTCGGTAATCGGCGTGGTCGCAAGATTGACGTCAATATTGCGCTGTTTGAGCAGCTTCACGGCGACATCGAGCACCGTCAGCGTCTTCAGGCCGAGGAAGTCGAACTTCACGAGACCTGCTGGCTCAACCCATTTCATGTTGAACTGGGTGACCGGCATGTCCGATTTCGGATCGCGATACATCGGCACGAGCTGCGACAGCGGCCGGTCACCAATCACGATGCCTGCGGCGTGGGTCGAAGCGTGGCGTGTCAGGCCCTCGAGGCGCTGCGCGATATCGAAGGCTTTGGCGACGATCGGATCCTCGTCGCGGAGCGCCTGGAGTTTCGGCTCGCCCTCGATCGCGGCTGCAAGTGTCACCGGTGCGGCCGGATTTTGCGGCACCAGCTTGGTCAGCTTGTCGACTTGGCCATAGGGCATCTGCAGCACACGGCCGACGTCGCGCAACACGCCGCGCGCCTGCAGCGTGCCGAAGGTGATGATCTGCGCGACCTGATCGCGGCCGTAGCGCTGCTGCACATAGGAGATCACCTCACCGCGGCGATCCTGGCAGAAGTCGATATCGAAGTCGGGCATCGAGACGCGTTCCGGATTGAGGAAGCGCTCGAACAGCAGGTTGAACTGCAGGGGATCGAGGTCGGTGATGGTCAAGACCCAGGCGACCAGCGAGCCCGCGCCCGAACCGCGACCCGGCCCCACCGGAATGCCCTGTGCCTTCGCCCATTTGATGAAGTCGGACACGATCAGGAAGTAACCCGCATAGTTCATGCGGGAGATGACGTTAAGTTCGAAGTCGAGCCGAGCGTGGTATTCCTCCTCACTCTTGCCCTGTGACACGCCGTGGATCTCGAGACGTTTGCGCAGGCCCTCCTCGGCCTGACGGCGCAACTCGTCGGATTCCTCCTGGGCCGCACCTTCGGCGTTACTGCCGGCGCCCACCGTGAAGCGCGGCAGGATCGGCTTGCGCGTCTTTGGCCGGAACGAGCAGCGCTCGGCGATTTCGACGGTTGATGCCAATGCCTCGGGAATGTCGGCAAACAGAACCGCCATTTCGGCGCGTGTCTTGAAACGATGATCGGTGGTGAGCTGCTCGCGGTCCGTTTCGGCAATGATCCTGCCGCCGGCAATGCACAGCAGTGCGTCATGGGCCTCGTAGTCATCCGCGGCGGCAAAATACGGCTCATTCGTTGCCACCAACGGCAGCCCCTTGGCGTAAGCCAAGTCTATCAAACCGGCTTCGGCGCGGCGCTCCTTCTCGGCGCCATGACGCTGCAGTTCGATATAGAGCCGATCGCCGAATAGCGACGCGAGCCGGTCGCAACGCGCAGCGGCAAGCGCGGATTGATCGGCGAGCAGCGCCTGATTGATCGGACCGTCAGGACCGCCACTCAACGCGATCAGGTCTTCTGTTTCCTCCAGCAGCCATTCCAGCTTGATGTGGGGCGCATGATTGACCGGGGTTTCCAGAAACGCGCGCGAGTTGAGTTTCATCAGGCTCTGATAGCCGCGCTCCTTGGCGGCCAGCAGCACAATGCGCGGCATCACGGCGTTCAGCGCGTTACGGGCGTTGGGATCTTGGTCGCCGAAATCGATCGCGACCTCGCAGCCGGTGATCGGCTGGATGCCGTAGCCCACCAGCTTCTCGGAGAATTCCAGCGCGCCAAACATGTTGTCGCTGTCGGTCAGCGCCAGCGCCGGCTGGTGGTCGGCCTTCGCCAGTTCCGCCAGTTTCTGGATCTTGATCGAGCCCTTCAGCAGCGAATAGGCCGAATGCACGTGCAGATGGACAAATCCGGCATTCGACGCGGCGGCGGGCTTCTGACTCATGGCGTGGGGCGTTCCGGACTTTGCAGCGCCCGATCTGGGCAGTCATCGACACTGGGGATCGCGGCAGCCTGTTCAGACCGACTCGCTGCCCCATGGTGATGCCTGCCCCCGGCCAAGTCCATGTGAAACCCGCTCGGCCCCGGAAGCGTCCCCGCATTCCCTAGGGAATGCCTGTCATTCCCTAGGGAATGCTTGTCATTCCCCGGGAGCGTTCCCGTATCCGCTGGAGAGTGCTTCCCCGGTGTTCCGGCGCCAGCTTCGCAGCCAGCGTCCGGGAGCAGGATCACAGCTGGGGGATCAGTTGCGCCCAAACCGCAATCATGCCGACGAACAGGACGATCGATGCCAGTGCAGCGGCTTCTTCAACAAAGGTCTTCAACATGGTGGCCTCCGTGATCTCTGGAACATATGAAGAACATTGTTCTCATTCTGTTCCTGAGTCAAGCAGCCGATCCGGGCGCGTCGCGCCTCATATTCGGGATGGTTAAAATGGCAGGCCGGCACGCTTTACGCCCAGCCAGCCAAGGCCATCCCTCGCCGGCGATCACCTACGCCGTATTGCGTCGCCTGTGCCGAACAAGCCCTGTTACGGCATGTTTCCGGCGCCAGATGCGGAGCGGAATCCGGCTTTGTGAGTTGACGAATACCTCTCTGACCGGCTTTGTGCCGATCAGAGATCACACGCAGCCGGCCATCTGAGTCGGCAGGAGAATTCGATGCGCGCAGCCCTGCTTGCTCTGGTCGCCTTCGGCGCCCTCTCGGCCCTCACCGTCACGCCCGCCGCAGCACAGCGCACCGATCCCGGCCCGTTCTCGTTCAACACGCCGAGCGGTTATCCGTTCTGCATGCGCTCGCTCTATGACGACGACGACTGCAGCTACCGCACCTATGCGCAGTGCGCCGCGACGGCATCGGGCATCGGCCTGACCTGCTTCGCCAATCCGGCGCTGGCCTATGCGCAGACCTACGCGCCGCAGCAGCCGCGCGTGAAGCGCAAGCGTAAGAGCAGCTACTGAGCGACGGCGCCGTCCGCGGCGCCTCACTTTTTCTCTCTCAAATGAAACGAGTGGCGGGGTCAGTCGAGTTCGACGACCTTGCCGTTTTCCAGCGACACCCGCCGATCCATGCGGCCAGCCAGTTCCATGTTGTGGGTCGCGATCAGCATCGCCACCTTGGTCGCCTTCACCAGCTGCATCAGCGCCCTGAAGACATGATCCGCGGTGTGCGGATCGAGATTGCCCGTCGGCTCATCGGCAAACAACACGCGCGGTGCATTGGCTACCGCGCGGGCAATAGCAACGCGCTGCTGCTCGCCGCCCGACAACTCCGCCGGGCGATGGGTGATGCGTTCGGCCAGACCCAGATAGGCCAGGATTTCCTTGGCGCGGGCAACCGTCTCGGAGCGCTTCAGGCCGCGGATCATCTGCGGCAGCATGACGTTCTCTAGCGCGGTGAATTCCGGCAGCAGCCGATGTGACTGGTAGACGAAGCCGATATCGGTGCGGCGGATCTGGGTGCGCTCGGTGTCCGACAGGCCCGAGGTCGCGGTGCCGCCGACATAGACCTCGCCGTCATCCGGGCTCTCGAGCAGGCCGGCAATATGCAGCAGCGTCGACTTGCCCGAGCCGGACGGCGCCACCAGCGCGACCGACTGCCCCGCCCACAATGCCAGTTTGGCATTGTCGAGAATGGTCAGAACGCTTTCGCCCTGGGTGTATTGCCGCTTGATGTCGTGGAGATAGACCACCGGTACATCATCTGCCCCTTGCGCCATATCAGTCACTCACTCGTATCTTAGCGCATCGACGGGATCGAGGCGCGCGGCGCGCCACGACGGGTAGAGGGTCGCCAGGAACGACAGCGTCAGCGCCATGATCACGACCGCGCTGGTCTCGCCGACGTCGACCTCGGCCGGCAGCTTGGACAGGAAATACAGTTCCGGCGAGAACAGCTCCGTGGATGTCATCCACGAGATGAATTGCCGGATCGTCTCGATGTTGAAGCAGACCAGTAGTCCAACGAAGAATCCGACCAGCGTGCCGACCACGCCGATCGCAGCACCCGTGATCAGGAACACCCGCATGATCGAGCCTTGAGAGGCGCCCATGGTGCGCAGGATCGCGATGTCGCTGCCCTTGTCCTTCACCAGCATGATCAGGCCGGAGACGATGTTCAGCGCCGCCACCAGCACGATCAGCGTCAGGATCAGGAACATGACGTTGCGCTCGACCTGCAGCGCATTGAAGAAGGTCGAGTTGCGCTGCCGCCAATCGACGATGAAGATCGGCCGCCCGGCCGCCTCGGTCACGAGCTTGCGATACTCGTCGATCCTGTCGGGATTGTTGGTGTAGACCTCGATGGAGGTTACGTCAGAGGGGCGATTGAAGTAAGTCTGCGCCTCGGCCAATGGCATGAACACGAAGGTCGAGTCATATTCCGACATGCCGATCTCGAAGACGGCAGCAACCTTGTAGGGCTTGATGCGCGGCGTCGTGCCCATCGGGGTCACCGCCCCCTTCGGCGAGATCAACGTGATCATGTCGCCGGCGTGGATCGAGAGTTGATCTGCCAGCCGCCGACCGATCGCCACACCCTGCCCATCATCGAAGCCTTCGAGCGTGCCCTGCTTGATGTTCTTGGCGATCGACGTGAGGTTATTGAGATCGCCAGAGCGGATACCGCGGATAAAGATGCCGGCAGCACCGAACGCGGATGATCCCAGCCCCTGGCCATCCACGACCGGCGCCGCGAGACGAATGCCATTCACGCCGCTGATGCGGTCGGCGACATCCTTCCAGTCGGTCAGCGGGCTTTCCAGCGGCTGCACCAGCAGATGCCCGTTGAGGCCGAGGATCTTGTCGAGCAGTTCCTTGCGGAAGCCGTTCATCACGGCCATCACGATGATCAGCGTGGCAACGCCGAGCATGATGCCGAGGAACGAGAAACCGGCAATGACGGAGATGAATCCCTCTTTGCGGCGCGCACGGAGATAGCGTCCGGACAGCAGCCATTCGAAGGCGGCGAAGGGTGGGGTTCGAACTGGCTCGCTCATGGCATCATCCATCGCCCGACTCCCATACGAATCGGGCTTATTCTAGCCGCATCGTGAGTGATGCGGCGACCACACAGTGGATAAGTCGTCAGGACGTCAGCTTTGCGACGACCTCAGCGGCACTGATATTCTCACGCGAACCGTCATCGCGCCGCTTCAGCTCGACCTTGCCTTCGGCGAGCCCCTTCGGGCCGACGAGTATCTGCCAGGGCACACCGATCAGGTCAGCGGTGGCAAACTTGCCGCCGGCGCGCTGGTCGGTGTCGTCATAGAGCACATCGACGCCCTTGGCCGAGAGCTCCTTGTAGAGCGCCTCGCAGGCCGCATCCGTATCGGGCGAGCCCTGCTTCAGGTTGAGGATCGCAGCACGGAACGGCGCCACTTCCTCGGGCCACTTGATGCCGTTCTCGTCGTGGCAGGCCTCGATGATCGCGCCCAGCAGCCGCGACACGCCGACGCCATAGGAGCCGCCATGGATCGGCGTCTCCGCGCCATCGGCGCCCGCAACGGTTGCCTTCATCGCGTCGGAATATTTGGTGCCGAAATAGAAGATCTGGCCGACTTCGATACCGCGGGTGTTGAGCCGCCGCTCGGCCGGCACTTCGCTCTCGAACCGCGCGGCGTCGTGGACGTCTTCGGTTGCCGCATAGATCGAGGTCCACTGATTGATGATGCCCGTGAGATCACCGCTATAGTCGACATCGGCCGGCGGGATCGGCAGATCGAGCACGTTCTTGTCGCAGAATACGCCGGACTCGCCGGTTTCGGCGAGCACGATGAATTCGTGGGAGTGATCGCCGCCGATCGGTCCGGTCTCGGCGCGCATCGGGATCGCCTTGAGGCCCATGCGCGCGAAGGTGCGCAGATAAGCGACGAACATCTGATTGTAGGAATGTTTCGCCGCGGCTTCGTCGATGTCGAACGAATAGCCATCCTTCATCAGGAATTCGCGGCCGCGCATCACGCCGAAACGCGGACGCTGCTCGTCGCGGAACTTCCACTGGATGTGGTACAGGTTCAGCGGCAGGCTCTTGTAGGACTTCACATAGCCGCGGAAGATCTCGGTGATCATTTCCTCGTTGGTCGGCCCGTAGAGAAGCTCCCGCTTGTGGCGGTCGACGATGCGCAGCATCTCCGGCCCATAGGCGTCGTAGCGCCCACTTTCGCGCCAGAGATCGGCGAGCTGCAATGTCGGCATCAGGAGCTCGATGGCGCCCGCCCGGTTCTGCTCCTCGCGGACGATCGCCTCGATCTTCTTCAGCACCCGCAGGCCCAGCGGCAACCAGGCATAGATGCCGGCGGCCTCCTGCCGGATCATGCCCGCGCGCAGCATCAGCCGGTGCGAGACGATCTCGGCTTCCTTCGGCGTTTCCTTGAGAATGGGCAGAAAATAGCGCGACAATCGCATGGTTAGGCCTGGGAATCGGAGGGACACGGGAGAACGCGAGTGAAACCGGATCGGCCGCCAAAATACAAGGGCGACGGGTCGGACGCCGGGCAGTCTAGGACATGGAGCTGGCAATCGGGGCTTAATTCCGTTCGCCTGGCGAATTGCTTCGCAGGCTGTCAAATATCTCCATTTCCGATGTCGGCCACAGCGACCCCAGCGTGACCGGAAATCGCGTAAAAGGTCGCGATTCTACCCTTGGCCTAAATTTTGAACACACATTGCCGAAATTGGTGACAAACAAAAAAAGTTAAGCTACGACTCACAGCTCAGGCGGTTCGTAAGGACAGAGTCTGGTGGTCCAAGTCTCGGGAGGAGCCCTGACGCGCTCAAGCAGCGTCAACCCGCTAAGCAAGGATAAAATCCAAAGTTTGGGGTAATAGGGTCGACACAATTTTCCGAGCAGGGCTGCGGCCCTGCTCTTTTTTTTCGGCAGATTCCCGACAACGATAGCGACGCTTCATATCGTCCGAGACGCAAAAAAGGCCGGCATCCATGCCGGCCTTTTTTCGGAGATGCAAAGCGCCGCGTATTACAGCGCACCACCCTTCGGCTTGATGCCCGACAGCCACGAACAGACCAGGCCCTGTACCGCGCCGACGATCCCGAATGTAAGAATCTGACGCAGCGGAATCGACACCGACGTCCAGATCAACATCATCCCGATACTCACGACATAGCCAGTAAGCGCCGAGGTCAGCACCTTCGGCCACAGCTGCATCTTGTCTTCAAGGAACCAGTCCTCAAGCCACATCACCAGCGACGGGATCAGCCCGAACCAGTAGGCAAAGGGCAATCCCATAATGAAGCCGGGAAAGCCGCCGATGATCCTGCCGCTGGCAATTTCGCGCAGCTCGAAAACCGCGAAACCGACAGCCGGCCCAAGCAACAGAAAAAGCAGAAAGCGCTTCATGCGTCAGCTCCGTATCGACACCTGAAAGGACAGACTCCGCAGGTTAAAGATCGCTCTCAGATCGGCACGCCCATCAACTTCGAGAGCCTCTCGATGTTGAAGTAGCCCATGCGATACGCATACATGCCGGCCGCGAACAGCACCGCGGAAATCACCGTGGTCCAGATCAGCTTGCGCCCCATCCGGGCCAGCACAGGCGCACCGGGATCGGTGCCGTCGGTGCCCTTGCCATCCTCATGCTGGCTGCGGACGCCGAACGGCAGCGTCAGGAACAGCGTGATCCACCAGATGACGAAATAGACCGCGAGCGACGTCGAGATCGTATAGGCCATCGCGTCCTCAGGACTGTTCGATTTCGGAAGCTTGTTCGATCTCTACCAGCGCGCCCGAGAAATCCTTGGGATGCAGGAACAGCACAGGCTTGCCGTGGGCGCCGATCTTCGGCTGGCCGTCGCCAAGCACGCGCGCGCCTTCCTTGATCAGGTTGTCGCGTGCCGCGATGATATCCGGCACTTCGTAACAGATGTGATGAATGCCGCCGTCAGGATTACGCTCGACGAATTTGGCGATCGGCGAGTCCGCGCCGAGCGGCTGGATGAATTCGATCTTGGTATTCGGCAGCGTCGCGAACACCGTGATCACGCCATGCTCCGGGAGCGGCACGGTCGCGGAAATCTCGGCACCGAAGGCGGTGCCGTAGATCTTCGCAGCTTTCTCCGCATCGGCGACGGCAATCGCCACATGATTGAGCCGGCCCAGCATGGTGTCCTCCGTAGTCTTTGTTTCTTTGCTTTTAGTCTTCGACCTGCAGGATGTGAACGTAGCACATCGTCTTCTTGCCCCATTGATCGGCGAGTGACGAGCGGACAGCGCGTCGCACCGACTCCGCCATCGCATCCGGATCGCGCTTGCGCGCCTTGGGCAGGTTCTCGACGATGTTGACGACGATGTCGAACACGACATCCTCCATCACCTCGCCCTTGAGGTTCTTTTCGGGAATGCCGATCAGGTCGACCGCAGGGTCGTCGACCAGTTCGCCCTTCATTGTCACGGCCAGTGCCACAAAAGCGCAGCCGGCAAAGGACAGCCGGCGTCGCTCGCTTACGGCGCGGGACTTGGAATCCTCGAGAATGAGACCGTCCTTGAACATGCGGCCCGACGGCAATTCGTCGATGACGGCAGCATCGCCGGGCGCCAGGCGCACGAGGTCGCCGTTCTTGACGATCATGGTCCGAGGCACGCCGCAGGCGCGCGCGAGCTTGGCATGCTCATGCAGATGCAGCGCCTCGCCATGGACGGGGATCAGCAATTGCGGACGAACCCAGGAAATCATGTCGCGCAATTCGTCGCGGCGCGGATGGCCCGACACATGCACCAGCGCATCGCGATCGGTGATCACCTCGATGCCCTGCGTGACAAGACCGTTGATGATGGTGCCGACCGCCTTCTCGTTGCCCGGAATGGTCCGCGACGAGAAGATCACCGTATCACCCTTGTTGAGGGTCACCATCGGATGATCGTCGCTGGCGATACGCGCCAGCGCCGCGCGCGCTTCACCCTGACTGCCCGTGCACAGCGCCACCACCTTGTCCGGCGGGAAATGGCCGTAATAGTCGGCGTTACGGAACGCCGGCAGTCCATCGAGATAGCCGCATTCGCGGGCCACCTGCACGACGCGCTCCATAGCGCGGCCGACCAGCACCACTTCGCGGCCCGCGGCCTGCGCCGCTTCGGCAACGGCCCGCAACCGGGCCACGTTCGATGCGAAGGTCGTAACGGCGACGCGGCCCTTGGCAGCCTTCACCAGTTTGGTGAGCGTGGCGGCAACCTCCGTTTCGGACGGTGAGCGGCCATCGCGCACCGCATTCGTGGAGTCGCCGATGATGGCCAGTACGCCGGCGTCACCGAGTTCGCGCAGCCGCTTTTCGTCGGTTGGCAGGCCGATGATCGGCGTCGGATCGATCTTCCAGTCACCGGTATGCAGCACGGTGCCGAGCGGCGTGTGCAGCGCGATCGCATGGGATTCCGGAATCGAATGCGCAACCGGAATGAACTCGATATCGAACGGGCCGAGATTGATGCGGCCGCCCGATGGCACCACGGTGACGGGGATCTTCGGCGGATTGCGCTCGCTGGCGCATTTGGCTTCGAACAATGCGGCGCTGAACTGTGTCGCATAGATCGGGCATTTCAGCTTGGGCCACAGGTCGATGATGGCGCCGAAATGGTCCTCATGGGCGTGGGTGAGCACGAGACCAACGAGATTCTTCTTTTCCTTTTCCAGGAAGCGCACGTCGGGCATCACCAGATCGATGCCTGGCAGATGTTCCTCGTCGCCGAAGTAGACGCCGAGGTCGATCGCCAGCCACTTCCCGGCCAGGCCATAGATCGACAGGTTCATGCCAATCTGGCCGACGCCTCCCAGCGGTGCGAAGGTCAATTCGTTGGGTCGCGTCATTTGCGTGCTGTCCTTGTCGACGCGGCCGATCCGAAATGAACGTCGCCGGCGGTAATAGGGATTCGCCGGCGATCCGCTGTCGCGACAATCATACAACCGGCCTCATCAATGGTGTCGAAAATTCCCGAAATCGTCTGTACCCCGTTGTCCACGGACACCGGCTGACCGATCCCTGCTGCACGCTCCAGCCACTGTCGCCGGATCTCGGCAAACCCGCGGCCGGAATCCCAGATGCCGCGCATCTCCTGCCAGGTGTCCGAAAGCGCCGCAAACAGGTCTTCGGCGCTGGCGCTGACGCCCATCGCATGCAGGCAAGCAACCGGATAAGGCATATTGTCGGGGGCCGCCACCACATTGGTGCCGATGCCGACGACAACAGCAAGCTGGCCGTTCGGCGCTGCCTCCGCCTCCAGATTCATTCCGACAAGCTTGTGCCCGCCCGCCAGAACGTCGTTCGGCCATTTCAGCCGATAGTCATTCGCGGCCGACTGCGGCGCCCGCATCGCGGCTTCGACGCTGATCTGTCGGAGCGCCTTCTCAACGGCAACGCCGGCGGCGAAGCCCAGTGTCGCCGCAACTGAGGGCGTCACATCAAGAACTTCGAGAACCGAACTGGCGAGGTTCCCGCGGGGAGCGACCCACGGCCGATGCCGTCGCCCACGTCCCGCGGTCTGTTCCGTTGTGACAAACCACATCGGACCGCGCTCGCCTGCGCGCGCGCGGTCCATGGCTTCCGTATTGGTCGAACCGGCTGTGTCGAATGCGGCGAGCTTCGTGCCCGCCGCGAGGGCTCGGGGACCGAGCGAAAATACCATCTAGAACAGCGACTTCGCTGCGAATGCCGCCGCGCTGACCAGAGGCGCCGGATAGACGAAGAACAACACGTTGAAGAGACCCGCCACAGCCAGCACCGTGCGCAGTTCAACGCGCATCGGATCGAGCTTCCCGACCGGCTCGTCGAAATACATGAGCTTCACGATGGACAGGTAGTAGAACGCGCCCACCACGCTGGCCAACACACCGACCACGGCCAGTACGAACAGGCCCGACTTGATGGCAGCCATGAAGACGTAGAACTTGCCGAAGAAGCCGGCCAGCGGCGGCACGCCTGCCAGCGAGAACAGGAACATCGCGAAGAAGAAGGCGATGATCGGATTGGTGCGCGACAGGCCGGCGAAATCCTTGATCGTCTCAACGGGCTGGCCATTGCGCTTCATGGTCAGGATGATGGCGAAGGTACCGAGGGTCATCGCGACATAGATCGCGATATAGACCAGCACGCCCTGCGCGCCCTCCTGCGTGCCGGCGGCAAGACCGACCAGCGCGAAGCCCATGTGGCCGATCGACGAATAGGCCATCAGGCGCTTGATGTTGGTCTGGCCGATGGCGGCGAACGAGCCCAGTACCATCGAGGCCAGCGACACGAACACCACGACCTGCTGCCATTGCACGACAATGCCCGGGAACGCCGTCAGCGTGACGCGGGTGAACACGGCGAGTGCTGCAACCTTCGGGGCCGAGGCGAAGAAGGCGGTGACGGGCGTCGGTGCGCCTTCGTAGACATCGGGCGTCCACATGTGGAACGGCACGGCCGAAACCTTGAAACAGAGGCCGGCGAGCAGAAACACCAGCCCGAACACCAGGCCGATATTGCCGGTCTTGGCTTCGGCGGCGATGCCGGCGAAGGACACCGTGCCGGTAAAGCCGTAGATCATAGAAGCGCCGTAGAGCAGCATGCCGGACGACAGCGCACCCAGCACGAAATACTTGAGGCCGGCTTCGGTCGACTTTGCATTATCGCGGTTAGAGGCTGCGACGACATAGAGCGCAAGGCTCATCAATTCGAGGCCGAGATACAGCATGATCAAGTCGCCGGCCGAGATCAGCACCATCATGCCGAGCGTCGAGAGCAGCACCAGGATGGCGTATTCGAAAATACGACGGGACTGGTCCGCGAGGAATTCACGCGACAGGATCAGCGTCACGGCCGACGCGATAATCGCCAGCACCTTCAGGAAGCGCGCATAATCGTCGACGATGAAGCTGCCGCCGAAGGTGACATGCTTGCCCGCAGGCAGCATGATTTCAGCCGCGCCGACCACCACCAGCAGACAGACGGCGAGCGTGGTGACCATGCCCGTGACCTTCGGTCCGTTGAAGGCACCGATCATCAGCAGCACCATGGCGCCAACCGCGAGCATCAGCTCCGGCAGTACGGGCAGCAGGGAATATCCGGCGGTCGTAATCGTCATTGCGCGTTATCCTGATCTGCTGCGGTCATTGCAGCAGCGCGGCTGCCTTCACGGCAGACGTTGCAGCAGCGTAATTGTTAACGAGGAGCTGGATCGAAGCCGCCGACATGTCGAGCACCGGCTTCGGATAGACTCCGAACAGAATGGTGAGAATGACCAGCGGCACCAGCACCAGGCCTTCCCGGAACGTGATGTCCTTGATGCCCTGCAACGCAGGCTTGGTCAGTTCACCGAACACGACCTTGCGGTACAGCCACAGTGCATAGGCCGCCGACAGGATCACGCCGATGCTGGCGAATGTCGCCGTCGGGATCGAGACCTTGAAGGTGCCGATGAGCGTCAGGAATTCACCGACGAAGCCGGAGGTGCCGGGCAGACCGACATTGGCCATGGTGAAGACCATGAACAGCGCCGCATAGATCGGCATCCGGTTGACGAGGCCACCATAGGCCGCGATCTCGCGGGTATGCAGCCGGTCGTAGACGACGCCGACGCAGAGGAACAGCGCGCCCGACACGATGCCATGCGACACCATCTGGAACACCGCGCCGGAGACGCCCTGCGTCGTGCCGGCGAAGATACCCATAGTGACGTAGCCCATATGCGCGACCGACGAGTAGGCGATCAGCTTCTTGATGTCTTCCTGCATCAGCGCGACCAGCGACGTGTAGACGATCGCGATCACGGAGAGCGTCCAGACCATCGGCGCGAAATAGAGAGAGGCATCCGGGAACATCGGCAGCGAGAAGCGCAGGAAGCCGTAACCGCCCATCTTCAGCATGATCGCGGCCAGCACGACCGAACCTGCCGTCGGCGCTTCCACGTGTGCGTCAGGCAGCCAGGTGTGTACCGGCCACATCGGCATCTTGACCGCGAAGGATGCGAAGAATGCCAACCACGCCCATGTCTGCAGGCTGCGCGGCACGGCCGTGTGCATCAGCGTCGGAATGTCGGTCGTGCCCGCATTCCAGTACAGCGCCATGATGGCCAGCAGCATCAGTACCGAGCCGAGGAACGTGTAGAGGAAGAACTTGAACGAGGCGTAGACGCGGCGCGGGCCGCCCCAGATGCCGATGATCAGAAACATCGGGATCAGGCCGCCTTCGAAGAACAGATAGAACAGCACCAGATCCAGCGCCGAGAAGGTGCCGATCATCAGCGTTTCCAGGAACAGGAACGCGATCATGTATTCGCGAACGCGCTTGGTGACCGACTTCCAGCTGCACAGGATGCAGAACGGCATCAGGGCTGTTGTCAAGATCACGAAGGGCAGCGAAATGCCGTCCACGCCCATGTGGTAGTTGATGGTCGCGGCCAGCCACGGCGCCTTTTCGACGAACTGAAAGTCGCCGTTCGACGGGTCGAAGCGCATCACCAGGATCAGCGAGACCGCAAAAGTGATCAGCGTGGTCCAGAGCGCGATCCAGCGCGCATTGCCCTGCGCAGCCTCGTCGTCGCCGCGGCTGAGGTAAATCAGGATCGCGCCGACGATCGGCAGGAAGGTGACGACCGAAAGAACCGGCCATGTCATGACGGACGCCATTGTTACTGGCCCCCCAGGCCGAAGATGAACCAGGTGATCAACCCGGCGACGCCGATCAGCATCGCGAAGGCATAGTGATAGAGGTAGCCGGTCTGCAGCTTGACCACGCCGCGCGTGATATTGAGCACGCGGGCCGAGACACCATCAGGCCCGAGGCCGTCGATGATCATGCCGTCGCCCTTCTTCCACAGGAAGTGGCCGATCCACTTGGCCGGACGAACGAAGATGATCTCGTAGAGCTCGTCGAAGTACCACTTGTTGAGCAGGAACTTGTAGAGCAGCGGATGCTGGTTCGCGAGTTCGACAGGCAAATACGGCTTGCGAACATAGAACAGGTACGAAATCAGGAAACCGAGCACCATCATCACGGTCGGCACATAGGGCACCCAGCCCGGGATGTGATGCATCTCCTCGATGATGTGCGGGTTCATCTTCAGCGATTCCCGGAAGAACTCGCCGACGTGATGACCGGCAAAGAGCTCCTTGAACGGGAAGCCTGCGGCGAACGATCCGATGCCCAGCACGGCCAGCGGGACCAGCATCCACAGCGGCGCTTCATGCGCTGCATCGTAATGCTTCTTGTCGTGCGGCTCGCCGTGGAACGTCTTGAACACCAGACGCCACGAATAGAACGAAGTCAGCAAGGCAGCGACCACGGTCATCAGGAAGCCGTAGAAGGCGAACTGGGTGTGCGAGGCGTAAGCCGCTTCGATGATCGCGTCCTTCGAGAAGTAGCCGGCCGTGAACGGGAAGCCGGTCAGCGCCAGCGTACCGATGGTCATCATCGCGTAAGTGAACGGGATCTTGTTCCACAGGCCACCCATCTTCCGGATGTCCTGTTCGTGATGCATCGCGTAGATCACCGAGCCCGAGCCCAGGAACAGCAGCGCCTTGAAGAAGGCGTGCGTGAACAGGTGGAACATGGCGACCGAGTAAGCCCCCGTCCCCAGCGCCACGAACATGTAACCGAGCTGCGAACAGGTCGAGTAAGCGACAATGCGCTTGATGTCGTTCTGCACCAGACCGATGGTCGCAGCGAAGAATGCAGTGGTCGCGCCAACCAGCATCACGACGGCCTGTGCATTCGGTGCGAGTTCGAACAGCGGCGACATGCGCGCCACCATGAACACACCCGCGGTGACCATGGTCGCCGCATGGATCAGCGCCGACACAGGCGTCGGGCCTTCCATCGCGTCCGGCAACCAGGTGTGCAGCAGAAACTGGGCTGACTTGCCCATCGCGCCGACGAACAGCAGCAGACAGGTCAGTGTCAGCGCATCGGCGTGCCAGCCGAAGAAGTTGATCGTCTTGCCGGTCAGTCCGGGCGCGCTGGCGAAGATGGTGTCGAGATCGGTCGAGCCGACCAGCATGAACAGCGCGAAGATGCCGAGCAGGAAGCCGAAGTCGCCGACGCGGTTGACCACGAAGGCCTTGATCGCCGCCGCATTGGCCGAGGGCTTCTTGAACCAGAAACCGATCAGCAGGTAGCTGGCCAGACCCACGCCTTCCCAGCCGAAGAACAGCTGCAGCAGGTTATCCGCCGTCACCAGCATCAGCATCATGAAAGTGAACAGCGACAGATACGCCATGAAGCGCGGCCGGTTCGGATCATCTTCCATATAGCCGAGCGAATAGATGTGCACGAGCGACGACACCGTGGTGACGACGACCAGCATCACGGCGGTCAGCGTATCGACGCGCAGCGTCCAGGACAGCTGCAGATCGCCTGAATTGATCCAGTTCAGCAGCACGACGCGGGCATCGTGATGCATGAAGGCGACATCGACGAAGGTCATCCAGGACAGCACCGCCGACACCACCAGAAGACCGGCGGTGATCAGCTCGGCTGCACGCGAGCCGAGCGCGGCCGGCTCGGCAACGTGGTGATGGTCGTCGTGATCATCGTGACCATGATCGTCATGCCCATGCGCAGCATGTGCATGCGCGCTGGCATCGCCGTGACCGTGGTCGTCATGCGCATGGTCCATCTCGTCGCCGCTCGGGTTACGCCCATGCGCACCCAGAATGGCGATGAAGCCTGCGATCAGCGCGCCGATCAGCGGCAGGAATACAAGAGCCTGGATCATAACTGGCTCAGCCCTTCATCAGATTGACGTCTTCAACCGCGATCGAGCCGCGGTTGCGGAAATAGACCACCAGCACGGCGAGACCGATCGCTGCTTCCGCAGCGGCCACGGTCAGCACAAGCAGCGCGAACACCTGCCCGACGATGTCGCCGAGGAAAGTCGAGAACGCCACCATGTTGATGTTGACGGCGAGCAGGATCAGCTCGATCGACATCAGGATGACGATGATGTTCTTGCGGTTCAGGAAGATGCCGAGAATGCCCAGCGTGAACAGGATCGCTGCGACCGCCAGATAGTGTCCGAGACCGATCGTCATTTGACCCAGCTCCCCGCGTCAGCGTCCTGCAGGCCCTGCCCGGTCGCGACCTTGCGCACTTCCATCGCCAGTTCCGGATTGCGCGCGTTCTGAACATTGATGTCCTGGCGCCGCACTTTGACCTTGTGACGCAGCGTCAGCACGATCGCGCCGATCATCGCCACCAGCAGCACCATGCCGGCCAGCTGGAAGTAATGGATGTACTTCGTATAGAGCACGAGGCCGAGCGCCTCGGTATTGCTCACATTCGTCGGGATGGCCGCCGTGATCGACTTGGTGACGTTCGGGTTCATTACCCAACCACCTGCGACCAGCAGCAATTCGGCGAGGAAGATCGCGCCGATCACGAGACCAAACGGCAGATACTGAATGAAGCCTTCACGCAGCTGCGTGAAGTCCACGTCGAGCATCATGATGACGAACAGGAACAGCACCGCGACGGCGCCGACATAGACGACGATCAGCAGCATTGCCAGGAATTCGGCGCCCATCAGCACGAACAGGCCCGAGGCGTTGACGAAGGCCAGGATCAGGAACAGCACGGAATGCACGGGATTGCGCGAGGCAATCACCATGACCGCGGAAGCCACGCAGATGCTGGCGAACAGATAGAAGAACAGTGCGGGAAGGATCATCTGGTCACCTTACCGGTACGGCGCGTCGAGTTCGATTGACTTCGCAATCTCGCGCTCCCAGCGGTCGCCGTTGGCGAGCAATTTCGCCTTGTCATAATAGAGTTCCTCACGCGTCTCGGTGGCGAACTCGAAGTTCGGTCCCTCGACGATCGCATCCACCGGACAGGCCTCCTGGCACAGTCCGCAATAGATGCATTTCACCATGTCGATGTCGTAGCGCACGGTGCGGCGCGTCCCATCGTTGCGGCGCGGACCGGCTTCGATGGTGATCGCCTGTGCCGGACACACCGCTTCACAGAGCTTGCAGGCGATACAGCGCTCTTCGCCGTTCGGATAGCGGCGCAGCGCATGCTCACCGCGGAAACGCGGCGAGATCGGCCCCTTCTCGAACGGATAATTCAGCGTCGGCTTCGGCTTGAAGAAATACCGCATGGCGAGGACGAACGCCGAAACGAACTCCGCCAGCAGAAGCGAGTGAGCTGTTGCCCTGATATTCATAGTGACCTCATTTCGGAGCAAGGCCCCCGAATTGCAGCACGGCAGCGACGATGATGACGTACGCCAACGACAGCGGCAGAAAGACCTTCCAGCCCAGACGCATCAGCTGGTCGTAGCGGTAGCGCGGCACGATCGCCTTCGCCATCGCAATCAGGAAGAACATGAACATCACCTTGATGGCGAACCAGATGATGCCTGGCACCCAGGTGAACGGCGCGAACGGGATCGGCGACAGCCAACCGCCGAGAAACAGGATCGTTGCCAGTGCGCACATGGTGACGATGGCGACGTATTCGCCGAGCATGAACAGCAGATACGGGGTCGAGCCGTATTCGGTCATGAAGCCCGCGACCAGTTCCGATTCCGCTTCGACGAGGTCGAAGGGCGGACGGTTGGTTTCAGCCAGCGCCGAGACGTAAAAGATCACGAACATCGGGAACAGCGGGATCCAGTACCAGCCGAGAATGCCCCACTTCGAATCCTGCGCGGCGACGATGGCCGTCAGGTTCAGCGAGCCGACGCAGAGCAAGACGGTGATGATGACGAAGCCGATCGAAACTTCGTAGGACACCATCTGCGCCGCGGCGCGCAGCGCCGACAGGAACGGATATTTCGAATTCGACGACCAGCCGGCCATGATGATGCCGTAGACCGACAGCGACGAAATCGCGAAGATATAGAGCACGCCGACATTGATGTCGGAAATAACCCAGCCGAGATCCATCGGGATCACCGCCCAGGCCGCCAGCGCGAGCACGCAGGACACCAGCGGCGCCAGCAGGAACACGCCCTTGTTGGAGCTGGAAGGAACCACCGGCTCCTTCAACACGAATTTCAGCAAGTCCGCGAAGGATTGCAGCAGGCCGAATGGCCCGACCACGTTGGGGCCACGGCGGATCTGTACCGCCGCCCAGATCTTGCGGTCAGCCAGCAGGATGTAGGCAATCGCAATCAAGAGCACCACGAGCACAAGGAGGCTCTGCGCGACCATGATGATCAGCGGCCACAGGGTGCTAGTCCAGAATTCAGCCATCGGTTTACTCCGCCGCCGTCAGCATCTGGCCGGAGGCCAGGCGGGAGCATTCCGCCATGATGGCTGACGCACGCGCGATCGGGTTGGTCAGGTAGAAGTCCTCAACTGAGGCCTTGAACGGTGTCTTGTCGACGGTGCCGCCCTTGCCCGCAAGGGTCTTGATCGCACCGGCATCGCCGGCCTCGATCTGATCGATGCGCATCAGGTGCGGGGCAGCTTTGAAGATCGCTTGCCGCAAGGCAGCCAGCGAGTCGTAAGGCAGCTTGTGGCCGAGCACGTCGGACAATGCGCGGATCACCGCCCAGTCCTCGCGGGCATCGCCCGGCGGGAAACCGGCGCGTTCCGCCATCTGCACGCGGCCTTCGGTGTTGACGAAGATGCCGGACTTTTCGGTATAGGCCGCACCCGGCAGGATCACGTCGGCGCGATGCGCACCGCGGTCACCATGGGTGCCGATGTAGACGACGAAAGTGCCGTCAGCGACTTTCACGTCGTCGGCGCCGAGCGAGAACAGCACGTCGAGCGAACCGGCCGACGTCATCTGCGCGAGGCTCAGGCTGCCCGAGGTCGGCGCGAAGCCGATATCGAGCGCGCCGACCGTCGAGGCCGCCGTCTGCAGCACCGCAAAACCGTTCCAGCCGTCCTTGATAACACCGAAGTCCGAAGCGAGTTTGGCAGCCGCCGCCAGTACCGCAGCGCCATCGGCACGTGCGGCCACGCCGGCGCCAACCAGCACGATCGGGTGCTTGGCGTTCTTCAGCACATCGGCGAAAGCGTTCTTGCCGGCGGCGAGTTCGGCCAGCGAGTCCGTGCCGGCGCCGAGATAGTCGTAGCGATAGGTCAGATCGGCCTTCTCGCCGATCACGCCGACCTTCAATGCACCGGTGCGCCATGCCTTGCGGATGCGCGCGTTGAGAACGGCGGCTTCCTTGCGCGGATTGGCGCCCACGATCAGCAGCGCGTCGGCCTGCTCGATGCCGGCGATGGTCGGGTTGAAAATGTAGGACGCGCGGCCAGTGGCCGCATCGAAAGCGCCCGCGCTCTGGGTCGCCAGATTGGCCGACCCCATGCTTGCGAGCAGTTGCTTCAGTGCGAACATTTCCTCGACGGCGGCGAGATCGCCAGCGATGGCGCCGATCTTCTTGGTGCCGGCAACCTTCGCAGCGATGGCACTGAACGCTTCAGCCCAGGTCGCAGCGCGCAGCTTGCCGTTGTCGCGGATATAAGGACGATCGAGGCGCTGCGTGCGCAGGCCGTCGACGATGTGGCGCGTCTTGTCGGAAATCCATTCCTCGTTCACCGCCTCGTTGACCCGCGGCAAGATGCGCATCACTTCGCGGCCACGGGTATCGACGCGGATCGCCGAACCGACGGCATCCATGACATCGATGGACTGGGTCTTGCCGAGCTCCCAAGGACGCGCGGCGAAAGCGTAAGGCTTCGAGGTCAGCGCACCGACCGGGCAGATATCGACCAGGTTGCCCTGCAGTTCCGAGGTCAGCGCCGTTTCGAGGAACGAGGTGATTTCCATGTCCTCGCCGCGACCCGTGGCGCCCATTTCCGGCACGCCGCAGATCTCGGCGGCAAATCGGACGCAGCGCGTGCACTGGATGCAGCGGTTCATCGAGGTCTTGACCAGTGCGCCGAGATACTTGTCCTCGACGGCGCGCTTGTTTTCGGCAAAGCGCGACGTGTCGACGCCATAGCCCATCGCCTGATCCTGCAGATCGCACTCGCCGCCCTGATCGCAGATCGGGCAATCCAGCGGGTGGTTGATCAGCAGGAATTCCATCACGCCTTCGCGTGCCTTCTTGACCATCGGCGAACGGGTCGAGATCTCCGGCGGTTCTCCCTTGGGACCAGGCCGGCAATCGCGCACGCCCCAGGCGCAGCTCGCGACCGGCTTCGGTCCGCCCTTCACTTCCACCAGACACATGCGGCAGTTACCGGCGATCGACAGGCGCTCGTGGTAGCAGAAGCGCGGGATTTCGGCGCCGGCGGCTTCACACGCCTGCAGCAGCGTGTATTCCGCGAGGACCTCGATCTCTTTGCCGTCGATGATCAGTTTCGTCATAGCCATGCGCCCTACTCCGCCGCGACCAGATGCGCGGGATCGAGGATGCCCTGATCGTCGAGCGTCGCCTTGCGGCTGAACTCTTCGATGCGGCGTTCGATCTCCGGGCGGAAGGCGCGGATCAGGCCCTGCACCGGCCACGCGGCGGCATCGCCGAGTGCGCAGATGGTGTGGCCTTCAACCTGCTTGGTGACTTCGAGCAGCATGTCGATCTCGCGCTTGTGAGCGCGGCCTTCGACCATGCGACTCAGCACGCGCCACATCCAGCCGGTGCCTTCACGGCACGGCGTGCACTGGCCGCAGCTCTCATGCTTGAAGAAGTAGCTGATGCGGGCAATCGCTGCGACGACATCGGTGGACTTGTCCATGACGATGACGCCGGCGGTGCCGAATGACGACTTCACCGCGCGTGTGCCGTCGAAATCCATGATGAGTTCTTCGCAATCCGCAGCCGGGATCAACGGGCACGATGCACCGCCCGGAATGATCGCAAGCAGATTGTCCCAACCGCCGCGAATGCCGCCGCCGTGTTTCTCGATCAGTTCACGGAACGGAATGCTCATCGCGTCCTCGACGACGCAGGGCGTGTTGACGTGGCCGGAGATGCCGTAAAGCTTGGTGCCGACATTGTTCGGACGGCCGATCGAGGCGAACCATGCCGCGCCGCGGCGCAGGATGTCCGGCGCAACAGCGATCGACTCGACGTTGTTCACCGTGGTCGGGCAGCCGTAGAGACCGACGTTGGCCGGGAATGGCGGCTTCAGGCGCGGCTGGCCCTTCTTGCCTTCAAGGCTTTCGAGCAGTGCAGTCTCTTCGCCGCAGATATAGGCGCCGGCACCGTGCGCGACATAGAGGTCGAACGGGAAGCCGTGGATGTTGTTCTTGCCGATCAAATTGGCCTCATAGGCCTGATCGATCGCCGCCTGCAGGTGCTCGCGCTCGCGGATGAATTCACCGCGCACATAGATGTAACCGACATGGGCGCCCATCGCGCAGCCGGCGATCAGGCAGCCTTCGACCAGCGTATGCGGATCGTGCCGCATGATCTCGCGATCCTTGCAGGTGCCGGGCTCGGACTCGTCGGCATTGACGACGAGATAGCTCGGGCGGCCGTCAGCATTGTCCTTCGGCATAAAGGACCACTTCATGCCCGTCGGGAAACCTGCACCGCCACGGCCACGGAGGCCCGACGCCTTCATCTCGTTGACGATCCAGTCGCGGCCCTTGTCGATGATGGCCTTCGTGCCATCCCAGCCGCCGCGACGGCGTGCGCCGGCGAGGCCCCAGTCGTCGAGGCCGTAGAGATTGCGGAAGATGCGGTCGTTGTCGTCGAGCATGGCTTCCTCGATCAGCGATTGGATTGCTTGTAGGCGAGCATCGCGGCGCAACCGCCGAACACAACGGCCCACAACAGACTGGATTCAAGCGTGGCGTTCAAAAAGAAGCGCTGCAGCGAGAAAATGAACGCAGCTGCGACCATCGTATGCAGTGCGATGTAGAGCCACTTGTTCATTGCCGCGTCCCCCGACAGCGTTGCAAATTTCATCGACAGCACGCGCGTCATTTCTTCGGCTCCTTGGGAGTCTTCGGCTCCTTAGAAGCGCCACCCTTCGGCGGATTGGTCTTGGTCGCGTCGGCCGCCGGCGGCTTCGGCGCCGGGCGCTCCTGCACATTGGCCGACTCGGTCTGCTTCTTCGGCTCGGCATCGGCGAGCGCGGGTTCCTTCGGCATATCCAGAACCTTCGTGTAAGTGGCGGCGCCACCGCTCGTCATCACGCGCGCGCCGCCTTCGGGCGCAGCAAACTGACGGCCGATCTGCGAACCCGGCTTCGGCGGCGTGCCGGCAGCGAAACCGTCGATCAGCTTGTTCATGCTCTCTTTGGTGAGGTCTTCGTAAGTGTCGCTCCAGATCATCGCCATCGGGGCGTTGACGCAGGCGCCGAGGCACTCGACCTCCTCCCAGCTGAAGTCGCCATCTGCGGACAGATGGAACGGGTCGTGATGGATGCGATGCTGACAGACGTCGATCAGATCGCCGGCGCCGCGCAGCATGCAAGGCGTGGTACCGCAGACCTGAATGTGAGCCTTCTTGCCGACCGGCTGCAACTGGAACTGGGTATAGAAGGTCGCGACTTCGAGCACGCGGATATAGGGCATTTCCAGCATGTCGGCGACGACGCGGATAGCTGCTTCCGACACCCAGCCGGCCTGCTGCTCCTGTGCGCGCCACAGGATCGCGATCACGGCCGATGCCTGACGGCCGGGCGGATAATGCGTGATCTGCTCTTTCGCCCACGCCAGATTCTCGGGCGTGAATTCAAACGAAGCGGGCTGAACTTCTTTCGGAGCCAAACGGCGGACGGACATGTCTAGTCTCTCAATGAGTGCGGCGCGCCGCGCTCGCATTCAGGCTGTTGATGCGGTCGAGCCAGAACGCACTCGATGTGCCAAACACGTTGTAGCCAACATGTGTGGACACCTTGATGCGATCGAGGATCGACAACTCGGTCACGGTTTCGAAACGGTTGGTGGCGGGATCATGCACGATCAGCTTGAGCGGCGTTTGATCCAGGATAAAGCGTGAGACGGTGTGATGCGGGTCATTGCCGTGCTCTTCGCACATGATGACCGAGTCGCCCTGCAGCAATCGTGCGCCGCCCTTGATGGCCTCGATCTCGACGCCTTCGACGTCGAGCTTGATCAGATATTTACCCGACATCGACACCTTGCCGTCGTCGAGCAGATTGTCGAGCGCGATCACCGGCACTTCCTCGCCGCCGGCATTGGGATCGCCGGCGATGCTGAAAGCTTCGTGCTTGGTGCCCGACAGATGTGCCGTGCCACGCTGCGAGCCGATCGCGCATTTGATGACGTCGAACCGGTCGCCATTGATCCTGGCGTTATTGGCGAGCTTGGCGAAATTGTCGAACGACGGCTCGATGGCGATCGCCTTGTGCGAGCCGAACGGTCCGCTCGACACCAGCACCGACCAGTATCCGTAATTCGCGCCGCAATCGAGCAGCGTGTAATCGACATCGATCGAGTTCCGGAACAACACCTCAAGCTCGTCTTCATAGGAGAAGGTGCGGTTGAGCAACTTGCTCCAGTAGCCGTCGCCGAACGGGAACGCGAACAGCGCATCCGCATTCAGCTTCACCACGAGATCGCGCGCCGGCAGCACAGTCCTGCGCATCAGATTGGCGCACATGTTGTAGCCGCGATGCGAGAACGACGACGAGATCTTCGAGCCAACCACCAGCGCACAGGCCATCGCACGTTCCCAGAGATTCACGCTCTGGAGAACGCCGGACGCCCGGTCAAACTGTATGGGAGGCGTCAGCGTCACCGATCGACCTCTCCGAACACGATGTCGAGCGAACCGAGAATGGCGGAGACGTCGGCGAGCAGATGGCCGCGGCACATGAAATCCATGGCCTGCAGATGAGCAAAGCCCGGCGCGCGGATCTTGCACTTGTACGGCTTGTTGCTGCCGTCGGAGACGAGATAGACGCCGAACTCGCCCTTCGGCGCTTCGACGGCAGCGTAGACTTCGCCTTCCGGCACGCGGAAGCCCTCAGTGTAGAGCTTGAAGTGATGGATCAGCGATTCCATCGAGCGCTTCATCTCGCCGCGACGCGGCGGGAAAATCTTGTTGTCTTCGACCGCAACGGCGCCCTGCCCGTCCGGCGCGCGCATCTTGGCGATGCACTGCTTCATGATCTTGGTCGACTGCCGCATCTCTTCGACGCGGATACAGTAACGATCGTAGCAGTCACCGTTCTTGCCGATCGGAACGTCGAAGTCCATTTCGGCGTAGCATTCATAAGGCTGCGACTTGCGCAAATCCCATGCAGCGCCCGAGCCGCGCACCATCACGCCGGAGAAGCCCCACTTCCAGGCGTCTTCCAGCGACACCACGCCGATATCGACGTTACGCTGTTTGAAAATACGATTGCCGGTGAGCAGCGTTTCGAGATCGTCGAGCACCTGCGGGAAGGCATCGCACCAGGCATCGATATCGTTGATCAGCTTGGGCGGCAGGTCCTGATGTACGCCGCCAATGCGGAAGAACGCGGCATGCATGCGCGAGCCCGAGGCGCGCTCATAGAACACCATCAGTTTTTCGCGCTCTTCGAAGCCCCACAGCGGCGGGGTCAGCGCGCCGACGTCCATCGCCTGCGTGGTGATGTTGAGAAGATGCGACAGGATGCGGCCGATTTCGGAATACAGCACGCGGATCAACTGGCCGCGGCGCGGCACGGTGACGCCGAGCAGCTTTTCGGCGGCCAGACAGAATGCGTGTTCCTGGTTCATCGGCGCGACGTAATCGAGCCGGTCGAAATACGGGATCGCCTGCAGATAGGTCTTCTGCTCGATCAGCTTCTCGGTGCCGCGGTGAAGCAGGCCGATATGCGGATCGACGCGCTCGACGACTTCACCGTCGAGCTCCAGCACCAGGCGGAGCACGCCGTGCGCGGCCGGATGCTGCGGTCCGAAATTGATCGTGAAATTGCGAACGTTGGGTTGTTCGGTCATGGCTTGACCTCTGCCTTCTCGTCACCGGGCAACACGGGATAATCCGCGCCTTCCCAGGGCGAGAGGAAATCGAATTTGCGGAATTCCTGGTTGAGCCGAACCGGCTCGTAAACCACCCGCTTCTCCTGGTCGTCGTAACGAACCTCGACGAAGCCTGTGAGCGGGAAGTCCTTGCGCAGCGGATGGCCGTCGAACCCGTAATCGGTCAGCAGACGGCGCATGTCGGGATGGCCGACAAAGATCACGCCATAGAGGTCATAGGCTTCGCGCTCGAACCAGTCTGCGCCGGGAAACACCGAAATGATCGACGGCACCTGCGTCGTCTCGGAGGCCAGAGCCTTGAGGCGAATGCGGGTGTTCAATGTCGGCGACATCAGATGATAGACGACATCGAAGCGCTTCTCGCGCCCCGGGTAATCGACAGCCGTCGCATCGGTGAAATTGACGAAGCGGCAGCGCGGATCGTCACGCAGGAACTGCGCGACCTCGACGATCTTCGATGTTTCCACCGCAATCGTCAGCTGGCCGAACGCCACCTCATGCGCGAGTGCGGCACCCGGCAGGGCGCCGACAATCGTCTGACCCAGTGTGTCGAGCCTCACATCGTCCATGACAAAGCCTTAAGCGTTCGCGAGTCTTAGCGTTCAATCGTGCCGGTGCGGCGGATCTTCTTCTGCAGCAGCAGCACGCCGTAGAGAAGCGCTTCTGCGGTGGGCGGGCAGCCCGGGACATAGATGTCGATCGGCACGATACGGTCGCAGCCCCGAACCACCGAATACGAGTAGTGATAGTAGCCGCCGCCATTGGCGCAGGAGCCCATCGAGATGACGTAACGCGGCTCCGGCATCTGGTCATAGACCTTGCGCAGCGCCGGGGCCATCTTGTTGGTCAGCGTGCCGGCGACGATCATCACGTCGGACTGACGCGGCGAGGCGCGCGGCGCGAAGCCGAAGCGTTCGACGTCGTAACGCGGCATCGACACCTGCATCATCTCGACCGCGCAGCAGGCGAGACCGAAGGTCATCCACATCAGCGAGCCGGTGCGCGCCCAGGTGATCAGATCGTCGGTCGCGGCGACGAAGAAGCCCTTGTCGGACAGCTCGGCATTGACCTCGAGAAAATACGGATCGTTCGCGCCGACCGGCTTGCCGGTGGACGGATCGATGATGCCTTTCGGCGCCTGCGCGATCGCGGGAGCCGAGGCTATGACTGGGCTCAATCCCATTCGAGCGCGCCTTTCTTCCATTCGTAGGCGAAACCGATGGTGAGCACGCCAAGAAACACGATCATCGACCAGAAGCCGGTTGCGCCAAGCTTGCCGAAGGCCACTGCCCACGGAAACAGAAAGGCGACTTCCAGATCGAAGATGATGAAGAGAATCGCCACCAGATAGAACCGCACATCGAACTTCATGCGCGCATCGTCAAAAGCGTTGAATCCGCATTCATAGGCGGACAGCTTTTCCGGATCTGGCTGCTGGTAGGCGACGAGAAATGGCGCGATCAGCAAGGCCAGACCGATGACGGATGCGATGCCGATAAAGACCACAAGTGGGAGATAATTATGCAAGATGCCGTTCATCGGCGAGCCTTACTCCTGCGGCCCTGACTTTGCCACAGATTCGAACATTGGAATGGTTCTGAGGCTTAGCGCAGCGCAACAAGCCATGCAAGACAAGGGATGTTGACAGTTTCATGCTCTGCCATGCGCGGCGCGACGATTGAAACGCAACCTTGCCGATGCATCGCCGGCTGCGACAAACTTCCACAGATTCTCAAACATCCGGCATGACTTCTCAACCGCCGGGACCGTCAAACCTCGCCCGTCGGCGGGTCGGACCTGACGTTCCTTCCCTGCCACAACATGCCATCCAGTTCGGCGCGTTTCCGTACCAACAGCAACTCCGCGGCGGCGTTGTCCATGCCCGCCTGTCGCAACAGGCGGATCGCCGCGCCGAGCTCGGCGATCTGCGCCCGCAATGTGATGATCCTGAGTTGCGGCGGTTCGCTCACGCCAGACATGCCAGCGCCTCACGCTCCGCAATGAGCACCAGCAGGTCGGCCTGCATCCGCCGCAGGCGCGTGGAGGCATTGGCACAGTCCAGCCCGGCATTGGTCAGCAGCCGGATATCCGACTGCCCCCCTTTCATCTGGTAGCGCAGCCGGGCGATTCTGAAATTCAGGTTGGCGAGCTTGGTCATTTGCGCTATAGAACAAAAAGAGAACAAATTGACAAGCCATTGTTTCGACCCAGATCGGATTTTTGGAGGTTCCCATGACCCTTGCTTTGAAGGCCCTGGCTTTGAAGACCCCGGCTTTGAACACCCGCGGTGAGATCGTCGTCCCCGCGGGTGCCCCATCGGTATCGTCGTATGAGAGCCTGCCGGATCGCCTCTCCGGCCCGATGACCCGCGGCCAGGCGCTGACGCTGAAATCGCTGGCGATCGAGGCCTATCAGCCCAAACAATTCGAAAAGGACCTGACGCGCGCTGAAGCCGCGCGGCGAATCGAGGCGCTGAAGCAGGAAATCGCGCTCGCAGATTCGTTCTGAGCGCCGGCACGTCAAATGCCGCGCGAGACGTCTGCAACTCTATAGTTCTCTTGAGGAAACTTGTGGGGACGACCGCGGATGGACCTGAATCCCGCCATTCCCGATGGAATGGCGCGAGAGACGGGACTCGAACCCGCGACCTCTGCCGTGACAGGGCAGCGCTCTAACCAACTGAGCTACTCCCGCGTGGATCGTCTGCAATCCCGCAGTGGGGCTGGACATAAAGGGACGTCCTTTTGAAGTCAAGGACGTTGCAGAACCATTCCCGGGGACATCACAAGAAGGCGTCACTGCAGGCTTTGCGAGAAGGCCGTTTTAAGGCCGGAAATGCAAATAAGCCCCTGTTTGCAGGCAAAACAGCGGGGCGGCATCGCTCCGAATCGTTTAAGCCCTGCTGCGTCACAGGTTTAAGACAGACCACCAACGAGAAGGGCCAGATTCATGGCAAAAGCTGCAACCACCACCGCCGCGAAAGCGGCCACTCCTCCCACCATCACGCTGAAGCATCTCGCCGCGGCCCTGGCTGAAGATCACGAGCTGTCGAAGAAGAAGGCCGAAGAAATCCTCGGTGACATGGTGGAGCGCATCACCAACCATCTCAAGAATGGCGAGCGTATCCGCATCGTCGGCCTTGGCATCCTTCAGGTCCGCAAGCGCGCCGCCCGCATGGGTCGCAACCCGGCGACCGGCGAGCAGATCGAGATCGCGGCCAGCAAGAAGGTCGCGTTCCGGCCGGCCAAGGAACTCAAGGAAGCCGTCTGATCGACCGCTTGAACTTCTCATTCCGGGCCGCGTCCTCGTGACGGCCCGGAATGAAACTTCTAAGCTGTGAGGACTTCTGCAATCAGATGGTGCCCTTTGACAGCAACTCCCCCCTTCGATTTCGCCCATGATGTGACTGCGTGCTTCCTGCGCTATGTGGTGATCGACACCCAGTCCGACCCCGCCTCCCCCACCTGCCCATCGACCGAAAAGCAGAAGGATCTCGGCCGCGTACTCGCGCAGGAGCTGCGGGACCTGGGGCTCAGGGACGCGCATCTCGACGAGCATGGCTATGTCTATGCGACGATCCCCGCGACATCGGACAAGAAAGTGCCGGTGATATGCTTCTGCTCGCATATGGACACTTCGCCCGACTGCAGTGGCAAGGACGTCAAACCACAGATCGTCAAGAACTATCGGGGCGGCGATATCGTGCTGCCGGTGGACACAACGCAGGTCATCCGCGTCGCCGACAATCCGGCGCTGAAGGACCAGATCGGCCATGACATCATCACCACCGACGGCACCACTTTGCTGGGCGCCGACAACAAGGCCGGCCTTGCCGAGATCATGGATGCGGCACGTTTCCTGGTTGCCAATCCACAGATCAGGCACGGCACCATCAAGATCCTCTTCACGCCCGATGAAGAGATCGGCCGCGGCGTCGACAAGGTCGACCTGACAAAGCTGGGCGCCGACTTCGCCTACACCATGGATGGCGAGACCGCCGGCTATGTCGAAGACGAGACTTTCTCGGCCGACGGTGCCGTCATCACCATCGAAGGCGTCAGCGCGCATCCCGGCTTTGCCAAGGGCAAGATGGAGCACGCCATCAAGATCGCCGCCGCAATCGTCGAGCGACTGCCGAAAGACACCTGTTCGCCTGAGACCACCGACGGCAAGCAAGGCTTCCTGCATCCGATCGGCATTTCTGGCGCGCTTGAAAAAGCGACGCTCAGTCTGATCGTGCGCGACTTCACAGATGACGGCCTTGCCGAGAAGGAAGCGCTGCTGCAATCCATCGTCGACGACGTGATGACGGCCTATCCGCATTCGACGGCAACGCTCGAGATCAAGCAGCAATACCGCAACATGAAGCAGGTGATCGACCGCTATCCGCAGATGGTCGAATACGCCGTGGAAGCGATCCAGCGCGCCGGGCTCAAACCCGTCCGCAGCAGCATCCGCGGCGGCACCGACGGATCGCGGCTGTCCTTCATGGGCCTGCCCTGCCCCAATATCTTCGCCGGCGAACACGCCTTCCATGGCCGTACCGAATGGGTCAGCGTTCAGGACATGGAAAAAGCCGTGCAGACCATCGTGCATCTCGCGATAATCTGGGAAGAAAAAGCGTGATGATGGCGCGTCTCTGTCCCGCCAGTTCGTCGTCACTGATCGTGCGCTAAACCATGCGCGCTCCGCTCGACGTCGCGATCATCGGTGCGGGCGTCGCGGGACTTGCGGCCGCGACGCTGCTGACGCGTGCCGGTCATCGCGTGGTCGTTCATGAGCGCTTCGAGACGTCGCGGCCGCTCGGTTCGGGCCTGATGCTGCAGCCAACCGGTCTGGCGGCTCTGGACCGGCTCGGACTTCGCGGTTCGATCGAGGCGCTAGGCGCGCGCATCGGGCGCCTACACGGCATCACCGAACGCGGTGGCACGATCTTCGATCTGCTCTATGCCGACCTTGCGCCGGAATTCTACGCAATCGGCATTCACCGTGCCGCGCTGCACGGTGAATTGTGGGCTGCCTTCGCGCGATCGGGCGCGGCGCTGGAAACCGGCAGGCTTATCGTCGATATCGAGGCGCGCGCCGACGGGCGCTCGTCGCTACAAGACGAAGATGGCCGCAGCGGACCAGGCTTCGATCTTGTCATCGACGCATCAGGGGCGCGGTCGCGTTTCCGTCCGCTGGTGTCGCAAGCGGCCGCGCAGGATTTCAGCTACGGCGCTGTATGGGCTGCAGTCCCCGATATCGGCATCGCCGACGGCCAACTGGCGCAGCGTTACGTCGCTGCACGGATCATGATCGGCTATCTGCCGGTCGGCCGCGCGTTGCCCGGTGGGCCGCCGCTGGCGGCATTGTTCTGGAGCCTAAAACTCGGAGATTATCCGCAATGGCGCGATGGTTTCGAACCATGGCGCGAACAGATCGTAAAATTGTGGCCTGCGCTTGCGCCGGTCGTTGCCGGCTTAACCAGTCCAGATGACCTCACGCTGGCGACTTATGTGCACTACACGGCACGAAAGCCGTTCAAGGGCGCGCTGGCCCTGATCGGCGATTCAGCGCACGCCACGTCGCCGCAACTCGGCCAGGGCGCCAACAACGCATTGCTCGACGCACTGGCGCTGGCCGATGCGCTTGCGTCTTGCACCGATGTGCCATCGGCACTCGCGCGTTACGCACAGGTTCGACGCGCTCATGTCCGTTTCTATCAGCTGGCGAGCCGAGTGATGACACCGTTCTTTCAATCGGATTCCGGCACGCTGGCTTTGGTGCGTGACCTCACCTTTGATCGCGCCGCGAAGTCGCCTTATCTACGCCGACACATGCTGCACACACTTGCGGGTCTCAAGACCGGTATTTTAACGCACCGCTTACCCAGTGATCTGGCCGGCGATTCCGCTGTCGGCTTCGACCAGGCTGCCAATGCAGCCATTTGAACGCAGCGTGTTGCTGGTCGGAGCCACAGGCGCTTTCGGCGAGCGGCTTGCGGCAGGTCTCATCCGGTCCGGCATCGCCGTGATCGCGGTCGCGCGCAACACCGCGCGGTTGGAAAAACTCGCTCAGCAGCTCGGCACGCAAATATCAATCGAGGCCTGCGAGCGCAGCCGCATCGACACGCCGTTCTTGAATGCCCTCCGTAGCCGCTATCCCGGTGTCTATGCCGTCGCAGACTCGTCCGGCCCGTTTCAGGCCAGCGACGATCGCTTGCCTCGCGCGGCCATCGGTGCCGGCCTTCACTATGTCGACCTTGCTGATGCCCGCGATTTCGTAGGCCATATCGGCAACCTCGACCAGGATGCCCGCTCGGCGGGGGTTGCCGTATTGTCAGGCGCAAGTTCGACGCCCGCACTGTCGCATGCGGCCCTCGACAGGTTGTTGGCCGACGCGCGCGCGGTCATCTCGATCGACGTCAGCATTGCGCCGGGCAACCGGGCTCCACGCGGGCTGAGCGTGGTCAAGGCCATCCTCTCCACGGTAGGCCAACCGGTCCGCGTGTTTCGCAGCGGTCGCTGGAGTGAATATGCCGGCTGGAGCCTTGGCAAAAAGGTGACGTTGCCTGGCATTGGCAGTCGTCCTGTCGCATTATGCGAAACGCCTGATCTCGATCTCCTCGTCTCGCGCTATCATCCCAAGGCAGATGCCATCTTTCGCGCCGGTCTTGAACTCGGTCTATTGCACTACGGCGTTGCCGCTCTCGGACTGTTCGTCCGTCTCGGCCTTATCAAGACGCTCACCCCATTGGCACGACCGCTGCGCGCTATCGCCGATCTTCTAAAGCCCTTCGGCTCCGACCGCGGCGGCATGCGGATCGATGCACTCCTCATCAACGACAAAGGCGATCTTGCACGTCGGGTCTGGACGCTATCGGCAAATGCAGGCGTCGGCCCCTATATCCCGACGTTACCGGCGCTCGCGGCGCTGAAGATGCTCGCTGATAACAGTCTATCGTGGCGCGGCGCTGCGGCATGTGCCGGCATCATTCCGTACGACGTCATTGCTGCTGAGTTTGCCCATCACGGCATCACGGCAGAGCAATCCGAGACGGCGGCGCCACCGCCTCTAATGAAACGACTGCTCGGCGCCGACTATGACACTTTGCCTGCCGCCATCCGCGATAGCCACGACGTGAGTGGCGTTCTCGTGCTCGAAGGCCGTGCCGATGCGACCAGTCCTGATGGGATCATCACTGCTATGTTTTCACGTGTATTTCGCTTTCCGCGCGGCGGCACGAACATGCCGCTGCGCGTAGAAATGCGCAGCGAGAACGACGGGTCGGAAACCTGGACCCGGATCTATCCCGATGTGACGATGCGCTCGAACTTGCGCAACGTCGATCCGTTCACGCATTGTCTGGACGAGGTGTTCGGGCCAGTCGCCATCAGACTGGAATGGAAAGCGACGGATTCGAATCTGACGCTGCACATCGTCGGTGCACGGCTTCTCGGACTTCCCTTGCCGTCCATCCTGCAACCCCGCTCCAGCGCCCGCGAAAGCGTGGACAACAACGGCCGTTTCCATTTCGATGTGGATATCGCGATGCCATTGGTTGGCTCGATCGTCAGATACAAAGGGTATTTGACCCCCCGCTGCGCTAAGCTAGGTAGCCTTTCCGGTAACTGGGAACCACTAAACATAACTATCATGAGGCCGCCCAAGCCGCATCATTCGTGACGGAACGGTGTATAGTTGTGGTGTCAATCGAATGGCGAATTGCGCGCCGTGACGGCGACGATATCCTCCCCAGTACATATTATAAATTATAACAAGAATAATTTCCCAAAAACATAGCTCCATTTCAGCTGATATGCAGGCGCGCCATGGGGTCATTCAAAGGCAAGCATTTTCAGACCGCTTTATCGGCCATCGAAAGCATTGCCAATGCCGCCTCCATGTCTGCGGTTGGCGATGTCGTGGCCGCTACGGCCAAATCGTTCGGCTACAACCACATCTGCTTTCTGGCCTCGACCGGCGTCAACCAACCGTTCGAAGATCGCGTGTTGCTGAAAGTATGGCCCAAGCCATGGGCCGAACAATATAGCGCGTCCAATTTCTATGCCTCGGATCCCGTTGCGCCGCGGATCCGCCGGCAACCCGAGCTGTTCACCTGGTCCGACATCCGGCTCGATGAGGTCAGCCCGACATCACGGACCATCATGGAGATCGCGTCTGTCGATTACGGATTGAAGTTCGGCCTCTGCGCACCGGTGCACGGCATGAACGGCTATCAGGCCGGCCTCTCGCTGGCAGGCTACGAAGTCGAAAATACCGAGGACGCGCACGGCGCCATCGAGCTCGTCACGATGTATGCGTTCAACCGCTTTGCAACGCTTCGCTCTCATCAGCGTGCGAAGTTGATCGCCCTCACCTTGCGGGAGCGCGAGGTCGTCAGCTGGGTCGCTGCCGGAAAGACCGCCTGGGATACGAGCGTCATTCTCGGTATCTCCGAGGATACGGTGAACAAGACTGTCACCGCTGCCATGCACAAGTTGAATGCGCATACGCGCGCGCAGGCCGTGGCCGAGGCGATCACACAAGGACTGATCGCTTTCTGAATTGTCAATCCCCTGCCCACGGAATATCGCGACCAAACTCATCATGAGAACCCTCCACGCAGACGAGCGTGGAGAGCTTTTTATGATCGAGGTCATTCACAGCGGTAATGCTGGGCAGTTCGGCGATCTCCTGGACAAGCAATTTCGGTTACGGCACGAGGTCTTTGTCGGAGAGCGCGGCTGGACCGCCTTCGATGTCGATGGCGAGCACGAGAAAGACCAGTATGACGATGATGCAGCCGTCTATCTGGTCGCGGCCGACGACGCAGGCACTGTCGCAGGCGGCTTCCGGCTCTATCCAACCGTCTTGCCTCACATGCTCAGCGAGAATTTTGCGCAGCTTGTCGATGGCGCGCTGATCCAGCGCCGCGATGTGTTCGAGCTGACACGCTTTGCCATGCGCAAATCCGAACGCCGCAGCCATCACTATTTCGAACTGCTGCTCGCGATTCAGGAATATGGCCTGATGGAAGGCCTGTCCGGTTTCACCTCGGTCATCAATCCCTTGCGCATCCCGATTCTTCAGGGCTTCGGACTGGAGATCGAGCCGCTGGGATTGCCAGCCATGATCGATGGCGAGGCCACCATCGCCGTGCTGTTTCATGTCAGCGAAAAGTGTCTCGCCCGCGTCAGCAAGAGTGTCGCCATCAAAGACAGCGTCTTTGCACTGCCTCAGACATCCCGGCGGATCGCCTGATGCCGATGTCCCCCAATCAGTTCCAGGTCATTCAGGGCGGCAAGGACAGCGACGAACTGATCGTCACGATGCTGCAAGCTTTGCGGCTGGCAAACGCATGCGGGTCCGAGACGACCTATGATCTGCTGCGCATGGCGCTGTTGAACGAAGGCGTTCAACTCGCCAAGGTGCTGGCGGCGCGCTAGGCGAAACACCTGAGGGCGAGATCGGAATATCCGCGCGGGAACGCCTTGCCGCGACGGAGTGCTGGCGTTAAAGAGAGGCCGTGAGGGTGATTGCCCGAGGGCGGCTAGCTCAGCTGGTTAGAGCATCTCGTTTACACCGAGAGGGTCGGGAGTTCGAATCTCTCGCCGCCTACCACCACCTCCCTGGGCCGCTATGGATCGTTCGATCCCTTCGGCCGCGCTGGCAGTTCCGCAAGATCATGAATCCAGGGCGCGGCTGACCGGCACCAGATCTGACGTCGTGGCGGCAGCTCGGCGCGCTGGCGGATACTACCCCAGCGAATACCCCACTCGTTATCCTCAGCCGCCTCGCCACTGGCGAATATCGGCGAGCCGCAGTCTCCGCAAAAGTGCTGGAGACGGTTGAGACCGTTGTCGCCGCGTTTGACGTAGACCTTCGGTGCACCGCCCGTCATCTCGATCGTGTCGGCCGGCGTCAGCACCGTGACGCGATAGGCCGAGCCGGTCATGGTCTGGCAATCCGTGCAATGGCAGATCGACACCCGCTGCGGATCGATTGTCGCGCGATAGCTGATGAAGCCGCAGTGGCACTGGCCGTCGATCTGCATCACGCCGTCTCCCGAACGATCTCCGAGCAACTGCGATCTTGCCATAAAAAAACGGCGCCCCGAAGGGCGCCGCTGATTGTTATCGAGGATGTCGACCTTAGTGGGCTGTCAGGCCGCTGCCAGCCTCTTCCGCGCCGTCGGCTTTCACCGGCAGCTTGGTGTCCTCTTCCCAGACGATCGCCTTGGGCGCCCGCACCAGGGCGTTGGCGATCACCTCGTCCATCCGGGCGACCGGGATGATATTCAGCCCGCCCTTGATGGCGTCGGAAATCTCGGTGAGATCCTTGGCATTGTCCTCGGGGATCAGCACCGTCTTGATGCCGCCGCGGGCCGCTGCCAACAACTTCTCCTTCAGACCACCGATCGGCAGGATCCTGCCGCGCAGCGTGATCTCGCCGGTCATGGCGACATCGTGCCGGATCGGAATGCCCGTGAGCACGGACACGATCGTCGTCGCCATCGCCACGCCTGCGGACGGACCGTCCTTCGGCGTTGCACCCTCGGGCACGTGGACGTGGATGTCGCGCCGCTCGAACAACGGCGGCTCGATCCCGAAGTTGATCGCACGCGAGCGGACGTAGGATGCCGCCGCCGAGATCGATTCCTTCATCACGTCGCGCAGGTTGCCGGTGACGGTCATGCGGCCCTTGCCGGGCATCATGACGCCTTCAATGGTGAGCAGCTCACCACCGACATCCGTCCAGGCCAGACCGGTGACGACACCGACCTGATCGTCGCTCTCGATCTCGCCGTAGCGATACTTCGCAACGCCCAGGAACTCTTCGAGATTCTTCTCGGTGACCTTCACCACCTTCTTCTTCGAGAGCATCAGCTCCTTCACAGCCTTGCGGGCCAGTGTGGAGAGCTCGCGCTCCAGATTACGCACGCCCGCTTCGCGGGTGTAGCGGCGGATCATCAAGAGCAAGGCGTCGTCGTCGATCGACCATTCCTTCGCATCCAGACCGTGCTTCGAGAGCGCGATCGGAATGAGATGCTTGCGGGCGATCTCGACCTTCTCGTTCTCCGTGTAGCCGGCGATCCGGATGATCTCCATACGATCCATCAGCGGGCCCGGAATATTCAGGGTGTTCGCCGTGGTGATGAACATCACGTTCGACAGATCGTAGTCGACCTCCAGATAGTGATCGGCGAAGGTGCCGTTCTGCTCGGGGTCGAGGACCTCAAGCAGAGCCGACGACGGATCGCCGCGGAAGTCAGCGCCCATCTTGTCGATCTCGTCCAGTAGGAACAGCGGATTCGTCGTCTTGGCCTTGCGCATCGACTGGATGATCTTGCCGGGCATCGAACCGATATAGGTCCGGCGATGTCCGCGGATCTCCGCCTCGTCACGCACGCCGCCGAGCGACACGCGCACGAACTCACGTCCGGTCGCCTTGGCGATCGACTTGCCGAGCGAGGTCTTCCCGACGCCGGGAGGACCGACGAGGCACAGGATCGGCCCGCTCAGCTTGTTGGCGCGCGTCTGCACCGCGAGATACTCGACGATGCGGTCCTTGACCTTCTCGAGCCCGTAGTGATCGTCATCCAGCACGGCCTGCGCCGCCGCGAGGTCCTTCTTGACCTTGGACTTCTTGCCCCACGGAATCGACAGCAGCCAGTCGAGATAGTTGCGCACGACGGTCGCTTCCGCGGACATCGGCGACATCTGGCGCAGCTTCTTCAGCTCATGCTGCGCCTTCTCGCGGGCTTCCTTCGACAGCTTGGTCTTGGCGATCTTCTCTTCGATGTCGGCCAGCTCGTCACGACCTTCGTCGTCGCCGAGCTCCTTCTGGATCGCCTTCATCTGCTCGTTGAGATAGTACTCGCGCTGGGTCTTCTCCATCTGGCGCTTGACGCGCGAGCGGATGCGCTTCTCGACCTGCAGCACCGAGATCTCGCTCTCCATCAGGCCGAGCACCTTCTCCAGGCGCGCTGTGACGGACAGCGTTTCCAGGATGCCCTGGCGATCCGCGATCTTGACGGCGAGATGCGACGCAACGGTGTCGCCGAGCTTGGCGAAATCAGTGATCGCCTGCACGACGCCGACGACTTCGGCGGAGATCTTCTTGTTGAGCTTCACATAGCTCTCGAAGTCCGAGACCACCGAACGCGACAGAGCTTCCGCCTCGACGCTCTTCGCATCGGTATCGGCCAGCGCGACTGCGGTCGCTTCGTAATATTCGGTGCGATCGGAATACTTCTCGACCTTGGCGCGCTCGAGCCCTTCCACCAGCACCTTCACGGTGCCGTCGGGAAGCTTCAAAAGCTGCAGCACGCTGGCGAGCGTACCGATCTCGTAAATCGAGTCCGGCGATGGATCATCGTCCGACGCATTCTTCTGCGTGGCGAGCATGATGAGCGCATCATTCTTCATCACCTCTTCGAGCGCGCGGATCGATTTCTCGCGGCCAACGAAGAGAGGCACGATCATGTGCGGGAAGACGACAATGTCGCGCAGCGGCAACACCGGATAGGAGTGGCTTTCGCCGTGAACAATGGTTGGCCGGGGTTTGGAGGCAGTCATGGCCCATTCCTTTTGCTGTGCCCCCTTGCAAGCAGTCCGCCCGATGGCGCAACCGCACAAGGTGCCGATTTTCCGTCTTTGCTCGGCCGTCTCAGGCTCTACGTGTCCGGATCGTTATGGCGAATCTTGAGGGAGATTTTGTGTTCGCCGAGAGCATTAGGTGGCTATGGGCCGGGGGGGTGTCAAGTCGCGGAAATACCCATGAACAAGGGCGGTATACAGAGCGTAGCTGCAACAAAATAGGCGGCTGCCGATCACCGGCAACCGCCTATTGAACTTAAGTCGATGGGCCCGAAAGCCGCGTGGATCAGGCGCTTGCGCTGCTCTCCGCGGTCCGGTCCGAACGGTCGGCATAGATGTAGAGCGGGCGAGCCGTCCCATCCACAACCTCCTTGGAGATGACGACTTCCTCGACACCTTCCAGACCGGGCAGATCGAACATGGTTTCGAGCAGAATGCTCTCCAGGATCGACCGCAGACCACGTGCACCGGTCTTGCGTTCGATAGCCCGGCGGGCCACCGCACCCAGCGCCTCGTCGGCGAAGGTCAGCTCGATGTTCTCCATCTCGAACAGGCGCTGGTACTGCTTGACCAGCGCGTTCTTCGGCTCGATCAGAATCTTCTTCAGCGAGGTCTCGTCGAGATCCTCGAGTGTCGCGACCACTGGCAGACGGCCGACGAATTCGGGGATCAGGCCGTACTTCAGCAGATCTTCCGGCTCGACATGGCGGAAGATTTCACCGGTGCGGCGATCTTCCGGCGCGAGAACCTGAGCGGCGAAGCCGATCGACGTGGTCCGTCCGCGCGACGAGATGATCTTCTCGAGGCCCGAGAACGCACCGCCGCAGATGAACAGGATGTTCGTCGTATCCACCTGCAGGAATTCCTGCTGCGGATGCTTGCGGCCGCCCTGCGGAGGCACGGAGGCAACGGTGCCTTCCATGATCTTCAACAGTGCCTGCTGCACGCCCTCACCCGACACGTCACGGGTGATCGACGGATTGTCCGACTTGCGCGAGATCTTGTCGATTTCGTCGATATAGACGATGCCGCGCTGCGCACGCTCGACATTGTAATCGGCCGCCTGCAGCAGCTTGAGGATGATGTTCTCGACATCCTCACCAACATAACCGGCTTCGGTCAGCGTCGTCGCATCGGCCATCGTGAACGGCACATCCAGAATGCGTGCAAGCGTCTGCGCGAGCAGCGTCTTGCCCGAACCGGTCGGACCGATCAGCAGGATATTCGACTTCGCGAGTTCGACGTCGTTGTGCTTGGTCTGGTGGTTGAGGCGCTTGTAGTGGTTATGCACCGCGACCGAGAGAACCTTCTTCGCATGGAACTGACCGATGACATAGTCATCGAGCACCTTGCAGATTTCCTTCGGCGTCGGAATGCCGTCGCGCGACTTGACCAGCGAAGACTTGTTCTCCTCGCGGATGATGTCCATGCAGAGTTCAACGCATTCGTCGCAGATGAAGACGGTAGGACCCGCGATCAGTTTGCGAACTTCGTGCTGGCTCTTGCCGCAGAACGAACAATACAGCGTGTTCTTGGAGTCGCTGGTACCGACCTTACTCATTCCTATCTCCGTCCGCCGTTCGATCTTTGTCTGCCGGTCGCCCAGTTACGGGACATATCCCGTAGATAGAGCAAAATCCGTACCAAAAAAGACCTCGTTCCAGAATGCCGCTCGAATCACGGCTCACTCGAATCCCCGCGATACTAACCGATCCGCATCAGCGAACCATGCTGACAGCCGATGATCAAGAATTCGCTAATCGGCTCCATCGCCTGGAGCGTGACAATAGCGTGATTTGCGGCATTTGCGCGGGAGAACCCCGAAAATTGGGGAACGTTGCGTGAATGACACCACCCGACCAGCACGAAAGCGGAACTCTCGCGTCTGCTGGCGTCGGCACATAGTACCAATTCGGGAATAACTTGATCGATATGGCTGGCTTGGGACAGGCGGCACGCGGGCGCCGTCTGTCTCTGTCTCGATATGTTCGCCGAAACGGCGTCGTTTAGGCCGGCTTCGCCGGGGTCGATTCTTCAGCGCGCTTGTCGATGACCTTGTCGATCAGCCCGAAATCCTTCGCCTGATCCGCCGTCATGAAGTTATCGCGCTCGAGCGCGTTGTGAATGTCCTCGTAAGCACGTCCCGTGTGCTTCACATAGATCTCGTTGAGCCGGCGCTTCAGGCTCTCGACTTCCTTGGCATGGATCAGGATGTCGGTGGCCTGGCCCTGGAAGCCGCCTGACGGCTGATGAACCATGATGCGGGCGTTCGGCAGCGCAAAGCGCATGTCCTTTGCGCCAGCCGTCAGCAACAGCGAACCCATCGACGCGGCCTGACCGACGCACAGCGTCGACACCGGCGGACGGATGAACTGCATCGTGTCGTAGATCGCCAGACCCGACGTCACCACGCCACCGGGCGAGTTGATGTACATCGAGATTTCCTTCTTCGGATTCTCAGCTTCGAGAAACAGAAGCTGGGCAACGGTCAGCGTCGACATGCCATCCTCGACCGGACCGGTCACGAAGATGATGCGCTCCTTCAGAAGGCGCGAAAAGATATCGTAAGCCCGTTCACCGCGGTTGGTCTGTTCGACCACCATCGGGACGAGGTTCATGTAGGTTTCTACCGGATCGCGCATTGATCACCCGAAAGGTTGGAGGAGACACACGTCCATCGGCAAGACTGGAACCGGTTACGGTTTGCCGGGAGAGGACGAACGTCCCGTGATGCAGGAACAATAAACAGAGCCCACAGATATGGACCAATCGAGCGGCAACAAGACCACCGATCCACATGCCGCCCTGAACCTCAGTTCAAGCCGATTCGGACGGCCACCGCAAAGCGCTGGAGCCCTTTTGGAACCTGTTTCGAGCGGTATCCTTAACGTCAAAACGCCGGCTGGAGGACCCGGCCGGCGTTTCTTTTAACGTCTTCTAAGAAGCTGCGGCTCAGGCCGCAGTCTTCTCGTCCTCGTCCTTGTAGAGGTCGTCCTTGGACACCTTCTTCTCGGTCACATTGGCCAGTTCGAGGATGAAGTCGACGACCTTGTCCTCGTAGATCGGTGCACGAAGCTGGGCCAGCGCGTTGGGATTGCTGCGGTAAAAGTCCCACACTTCCTTCTCGCGGCCCGGCATCGAGCGGGCGCGCTCGATCACGGCACGGCTGACCTCGTCATCGCTGACGGTGATCTTGTTCTTCTCGCCGATCTCCGAGAGCACGAGACCGAGGCGCACGCGGCGGTCGGCGATCTTGCGGTACTCTTCCTGAGCGGCTTCTTCGGTGGTGTCCTCGTCGGCGAAGGTCTTGCCCGACGATGCCATCTCCTGCTGGATCGAATTCCACATCAGCTTGAACTCTTCGTCGACCAGCGACGGAGGCGCATCGAATTTGTGGGTCTCGTCGAGACGGTCGAGCAGCAGGCGCTTGACGCGCTGGCGGGTCGCACCGGCGAATTCGGCAACCAGACGCTCGCGTGCAGCTTCCTTGAGCTTGTCGAGGGACTCGAGGCCGAGGGTCTTGGCGAACTCGTCGTCGATCACGGTGTCGACCGGCGATTCCACCTTGGCCGCAGTGGTCTCGAACTCGGCAGCCTTACCGGCCAGCGTCTCGCTCGCATAGTTGACCGGGAACGACACCTTGAGGGTGCGGGTCTCGCCGGCGGCGATGCCGATCAGCTGATCCTCGAAGCCCGGGATGAAGGTGTTGGAGCCGATCGCAACCGGGATCTCCTCGCCGGTGCCGCCCTCGAAGGCGACGCCGTCGATGGTGCCCTTGAAATTGACCGTAACGCGGTCGCCTGACTCGGCCTTGCCGGTCTTCTCGGTGAACGAACGGTTCTGGTCGGCGACGCGCTTGATCGCTTCATCGACGTCCGCATCGGTCACTTCGGCCACCGGCTTCTCGACGGTGAAGCTCTTGAAGTCGGCGAGCGCGATCGGCGGCACGACTTCGATGGCGACGGTGTAATTAAGGTCCGACTTGCCCGACAGGATGTCTTCGACTTCCTTCTGCTCGGTCGGCATCGTGATCTTCGGCTCGGAAGCGAGCTTGAAGCCACGCTCGGTGAAGATCTGCGTGTTGGTGTCGCGGATCAATTCATCGACGGTCTCGGCGGCAACCGAGCGACCATAGAGACGCTTCAGGTGACCGACGGGAACCTTGCCCGGGCGGAAGCCGTTGAGCTTGACTTTGCCCTTCATGTCATCGAGGCGCGCATCGACCTTGGCTTCGATGTCGGCAGCCGGCACGTTGACCGAGAACTCGCGCTTCAATCCCTCGGAGAGGGTTTCATTCACCTGCATGGCGTCAATCTTCTTCCCGCTTGGTCCGGCCCAATGGCCCGGACATTGTAAATCTGTGCGGCATCAGGCCAGAGCCTGCGCCGGTGGTGCGAACTGTCTCTGCAAGGCCAACCTTGCGGAAACACGTCCGAAAATCGTCATGGTCAAACGCTATGTGCGCTTGGTGCGGGCGGAGGGACTCGAACCCCCACAACTTTCGTCACTGGAACCTAAATCCAGCGCGTCTACCAATTCCGCCACGCCCGCGAAAAACATCATGTCCGGCCGCGATGTCGCGAGCGGCGGGCTTATAACATGGGGACCGTGGTTCGCAGCAAAAAAATGGTCACATAGCGGCTTACTTGCCGCAGCCCCGGCAACTGGACTTTGGCGCGGCAAAATGGTCGGGATTTGGGCATGACGAACCGCTTTCTCCCCCTTACGCGCCGGACCCTGCTTGCAGGCGCCGGGAGCGCGTTGATCGCCCCGATTCTGTCCCGGGTCAGCCTCGCGCAAGCCGTCGCCGCGCTGGAGCTACAGGCCAAGGCTGATCCCTTCCCGGTGAAGCCCGGCGCCTCCGCTGAGGCCTGGACCCTCCATTCGCCCCAGAAGGGTCCGCTGCGCTTCAACCGCGGCGACGAGATCACAGTTCAACTCGCCAATCAGCTGCCTATCTCTATCGTCTTGAACTGCCGAGGCATTAACGGCTCGTCCGGGATCGGGCCGCTGCTCGACCGCAAGCCGGTCGCGGCCGGGGCCAAGGACGCGTTCAAGCTTCAGATGCGCAGCGCCGGAACGTCGTATCTGGACATGCGCCTGCTCGGCGACGGTCAGGCGCTGCCGTCCCAGGTTCGCAGCCTGGTCGTCCAGGAGAGCGATCCGGTCGAGGTGGACCGCGACGAGGTGCTGCTGATCGAGGACTTCCGCCTCAGGCCGGACGGCAGTCTACTCGCCCCCGCCAGTGATCCGAAAGACGCCGCCGCGCTGTTCCTGATCAACCGGAAATCCACGCTGGAGCTGTCGGCCCGGGTCAACGAACGGCTCAGACTCCGTCTTATCAATGGCTGCCAACGCAATGTGGTTGCTCTGAAATTCGACGATCACGAGGTCCGTGTGATGGCCATCGACGGTCAGCCCTCGGAGCCATTCCCTGCCCGTAATAATCAGGTGGTGCTGGCGCCCGGAACGCGGGTTGACGTCTTCCTCGACGCCGTCAGGCCGGCGGGATCGACCTCGGCGATCCTGCTCCATGACGGCAAGACAGCCCGGCCGATCGGCCAGATCCAAATGTCCAACGATCCACCGCTACGGGCCACGCCCCTGCCGGCCGCCGCGCCGCTGCCCTCCAACGGTTTGCCAGCTCAGCTCGATCTCAAGGGCGCGCTGCGCGTCGATATGGCCCTGAGCGCCGTCAGTCCCGAATGGGTGAAGCCGGTCGATTTGTCCGCCAGCACACCGCCGGCATTCCGAACCAAGCCCGGCCGCACCGTGGTACTTGCGCTGACCAACCGGGCCACCACCCCGATGGTGTTCCAGATCCACGGCCATCACGTCCGCCTGCTCGACAGGCTCGATGACGGCTGGAAGCCGTTCTGGCTCGACACCCTGGCGCTGGACGTCGGCCAGACCCAGCGCATCGCCTTTGCCGCCAACAATGTCGGGCGCTGGCTAATGGAGGCCTTCGTCGCTGACTGGGCCGCCCCGCGGCAGGTCCGCTGGTACGGCGTCGACTGAGAGGTCGTCAGTACTGGATACCGAGCTGGTCGTAGAGCCGACGGAACACCGCCGGCAGCACCTCGGTCAGATCCTCGGCGATCAGCCCGGGGCCGGCCTCGCTGCCCGCCTCGCCATGCATCCAGACGCCGATACAGGCGGCCTCATAGGCCGGAACGCCTTGCGCCAGCAGCGCGCCGATGATGCCGGCCAGCACATCGCCGGAACCGGCAGTCGCCAGCCATGGCGGCGCGTTGGCAACGATGGCGGCTCGGCCATCAGGCGATGCCACGACCGTATCCGGTCCCTTCAACAGCACGATAGCGCCTGACTCCTGCGCCGCCAGACGAACCCGCTCCAGTTTAGATAACGCTGGATGTTCCCCGTCCAATTTACTGAATATGCGCGAAAATTCACCTTCGTGAGGCGTCAACACGACACCGGATTCCGGGCTGGCCTTGATTAGACCGAACAGCCGTTCGGGCGCCTCCGCGAAGCTGGTCAGCGCATCCGCGTCGAGCACCGTATGCCGCTTCGTGGCCAGGATGGCCTCCACGAACATGCGTGTCCGTTCGCCAACACCGGCCCCCGGCCCGATCACGCAGGCTGACACCTTGCCGCCGATCAGCGCGGCGAACTCCGCCGACGTATCCACCGGCCGCACCATCACCGCGGTCAGCGCGGCTGCATTGACCGCCAGCGCATCGCGCGGCGACGCTACCGTCACCAGCCCGGCCCCACCTCGCAAGGCGGCGCGGGCGGACAGCCGGGCAGCGCCCGTGGCGGCGATGTCGCCGGAGACAACCACGGCATGGCCGCGCGAGAATTTGTGGCTGTTGATTTTCGGCACCGGAAACGCGTCGGCCCACAGGTCCGGATTGTTCTCGAAGGTCTGCGGGCGGATTTCCGCCAGCACATCCTCGTCGATGCCGATGTCGATCACCCGCAGCCGGCCACAATGCACCCGGCCCGGCACCAGCAGATGGCCCGGCTTGGGCCTGAAGAACGTCACGGTCTCGGTCGCCCTGATAGCGCCGCCCATCACGGCTCCTGAATCGCCGTTGATACCGCTCGGCAGATCGACAGCCAGCACGGGCACGCCGGCCGCATTGATGGCGTCGATCATGATCAGCGGATCGCCCTTGACCGGACGATTGAGCCCGGCGCCGAACAACGCATCGATGATCAAAGCCGGCTGCCCGATCAGCGAGGGATCACAGGGCAGCACCTCACCCTTCCATCCCTTGGCAGCCAGCGCCGCATCGCCCTTCAGCGTTGCCCGGTCGCAGAGCAGGATCACCGAAACGTCACGCCCCTGCGCCGCGAGCTCGGCCGCCGCGACGAAGCCATCGCCGCCATTGTTGCCACGACCGGCAACGACCAGGATCACCCCCTCCTCGGCCAGTTCGCCCGCCACATCCGCGACCGCCCGTCCGGCGGCGCGCATGAGTTTGAAGCCTGGCGTGCCCGCCGCAATCGTGAGTTGATCGGCGCGCGCCATCTCGTCGGTCGTTAGAATATCCATTTCGCTTCTCACTACGCCTTTTTGGAAGGCACTCGCGTCACACGCGAACGCAGCAGAGTAAAATTGCACATCACACGATCACTTTGATCGCTATGTAGGCAAAAGTAATCGAATACTCTTGATGCGAACCTCGTCAGGTGCGATGTAATAACCTGATAATGCTTCAAAAATAGCCGAGGAGTGAACTTGGCACGGACCCTGCTTTTAGGGAAGCCAGCTTCGGGTCCGTCGCGCTCACCGGCAAATGTTGAAAGACACCTGTTTAAGAGACAGGGGTGGCCGACCGTCTACCGCATCGGGCGAGATTTCGTCTGTGCGGCGTGGCGGCAGCGTAATAACGCCCGAAATTGGGTATCGAACAGTGTGCGCAAAACGCGCAATGGTCAAAGCTACTTGAGGCAAATAACTTGCGGCCTGATTGGAAGTGCCGGGGAGACGTTCAGTGAAAAAGATCGAAGCCATCATCAAGCCCTTCAAGCTGGACGAGGTGAAAGAGGCTCTTCAGGAAGTCGGGTTGCAAGGCATTACCGTCACGGAAGCCAAGGGCTTCGGCCGTCAGAAGGGCCACGCCGAACTTTATCGCGGCGCTGAATACATCGTCGACTTTCTACCCAAGGTGAAGATCGAGATCGTGATTGGCGACGACCTCGTCGAAAAGGCGATCGATGCCATCCGTCGCGCCGCACAAACCGGCCGCATTGGTGACGGCAAGATCTTTGTGTCGAACATCGAGGAAGCCGTGCGCATCCGTACCGGCGAGTCTGGACTCGACGCGATCTGACGGACTGGACGCTCTCCAAGCCGGGTGCTATCCGACATTCAACGCTTCAAGGCGTCACCAAAAAGGCTGCTTCGGCAGCCTTCTGTTGTTGACGGTTTGTCTTGTTGAAAACATGCCGTTGTGACCTGATCGTCACGACAGATTGTTACGTCCCGGAAATCGGCCCGCAAATAAAGGTAGGGAGCCCCATGACGACCGCCAAAGAAGTCCTGCAGTCCATCAAGGACAATGACGTCAAATACGTCGACCTGCGTTTCACCGATCCCCGCGGCAAGTGGCAGCACGTGACCTTCGACGTCTCGATGGTCGATGAAGAGATGTTTGCCGAAGGCACCATGTTCGACGGTTCCTCGATCGCCGGCTGGAAGGCGATCAACGAGTCCGACATGATGCTGATGCTGGATCCGGCAACGGCGACGATCGATCCGTTCTTCGCAGAGACCACCATGGTCATCACCTGCGACATTCTCGAGCCCTCCACCGGCGAGCCCTATAACCGCGACCCGCGCGGCATCGCCAAGAAGGCCGAAGCCATGGTCAAGTCCATGGGCATCGGCGACACCGTGTTCGTCGGTCCGGAAGCCGAATTCTTCGTGTTCGACGACGTCCGCTTTTCGAGCGACCCCTACAACACCGGCTTCAAGCTCGACTCGTCCGAATTGCCGACCAACTCCGGCACCGAATATGAAGGCGGCAATCTCGGCCACCGCATCCGCACCAAGGGCGGTTACTTCCCCGTTCCGCCGCAGGACTCGGTGCAGGACATGCGCTCGGAAATGCTCGGCGCCATGGCGCGCATGGGCGTCAAGGTCGAGAAGCATCACCACGAAGTGGCGTCCGCCCAGCACGAACTCGGTATGAAGTTCGACACGCTGACCTACATGGCCGACCAGATGCAGATCTATAAGTATTGCATCCATCAGGTCGCGCACATCTACGGCAAGACCGCCACCTTCATGCCGAAGCCCGTCTTCGGCGACAACGGCTCGGGCATGCATGTGCACCAGTCGATCTGGAAGGACGGCAAGCCGACCTTCGCCGGCAACAAATATGCCGACCTCTCCGAAACCTGCCTCCACTACATCGGCGGCATCATCAAGCACGCCAAGGCTATCAACGCCTTCACCAATCCGTCGACCAACTCCTACAAGCGTCTGGTCCCCGGCTACGAAGCCCCGGTGCTGCTCGCCTACTCCGCGCGCAACCGTTCGGCCTCCTGCCGCATCCCCTACACCACCAACCCGAAGGCCAAGCGCGTCGAAGTCCGCTTCCCGGATCCGATGGCCAATCCGTATCTCGCTTTCGCCGCGATGCTGATGGCCGGTCTCGACGGCATCAAGAACAAGATCGATCCGGGTCCGGCCATGGACAAGGACCTCTACGATCTGCCGAAGGAAGAGCTGAAGTCGATCCCGACGGTGTGCGGTTCGCTCCGCGAAGCCCTCGAGAACCTCGACAAGGATCGCGGCTTCCTCAAGAACGGCGGCGTGTTCGATGACGACTTCATCGACTCCTATATCGAACTGAAGATGACCGAAGTGATGCGTTACGAAATGACGCCGCACCCGGTCGAATTCGACATGTACTACTCGCTGTAATTCCCTTCCGGGATTACATCGAAACGATCGAGGCGCTCCGGAAACGGGGCGCCTTTTTCGTTGCGCCTCTCCTGGCGCTATTTCCGGGCGAGAGCCATCGCCGGTTCAGGCGTGTTCGGGAAGCCTATCGCCGCAAGCGCCCTAGCTGCCTCCGCTTCGCTGGCCGCCCACGGCAGTCTCGTGGTGAGGCCGCGCGTAACGGGCTCGCCGAGACTCCCGCCGAAATCGAACGGCCACAGACCATTCGGCACCGCCTCCACCGTGACGCCGCGCAGACGCGTGCCAACACCGAGGGGCGACAGATCATCCGGCTGCAGTCGTCGCGCCGTCGATGCATCCCGGGGGTCTGTGAAACTGGCCAGCACCGGCATTAATTCGCCGGTGACCGGAACGGCGCCGGTCTGGCTGCTGACGTCGCGAAAGGCGATCTTGCGCCCGGCCGCCTGATAGGCGCGCATCGCCACGAAATTGGCGCCGTCGAAATCCGCGCTGCCCTTGTCGTCATGCAACATCAGCGCGGCAAGGTTCCTGCCGCCGCCGAGATCGAGCACCACCGCATCGCCCCGTGACGTTACCTTGCCGGCAGGTTGGTAGCCCCGATAGGGATGCACGGAGACGACATTCGAGGCCGACTTCACGCCATCTGGCGTCTCGACCTCCATGGTCAGCCGATATTTATGTGCGGGCCGGTTGATCCGGATCTGGTCCCCGATCACCAGGGCTGCGAGCAGTCCGAGCGGACCGATCCATTTCAGCATGTTCATTATTATTGGCCTCCCCCATCGGCCATGCACGATCGCGACGGAGACGTCAAAGCGGCGATATGTCTTGATCCCCGATGCAATTGACGGAACAGTGAAAGTCCAATCAATGCGAAGGATCCACCGTGCCCGCAGAAGCCAATGTCCAGACGCGTAGTGACCTTGCCTGGGCGATCACGGCGGGCGGCATCGCTACGGTGTCCTTCGCGATCCTCATAGGCTTCGCCTGGTACTTCTCGGGAACGCTATTCCTGATCTTCGCAGGCATCCTGCTCGGCGTGGCGCTCAATGCGCTGACGGAATTATCCGGGCGCTTCATGGGCGGCCCGCATCCAATGCGGCTCGTCATGATCTGCATTGTGCTCGCCGCGATGCTGGTGGGCGTGATGTATCTGGGCGGGTCGACCATCGCCAATCAGGCCAAGACGCTGTCCGGCACCCTCAAGTCACAGGTCGTCAACGTAAAGACCTATCTTGAGCAGCACGGCGTCGACACCAGCTATTTCGATTTCAACAGCATCACGTCGGATACGCCCGCCGAGCCCGGCACGTCGCCCGCCACCTCAACGCCGAAGTCGGGTAGTGGCCTGCCGAGCGCCGGCACCATCGCATCATCAGGCGGCGCCATTGTCAGCCAGACACTGAAGATCCTGCTCGGCACCGTCGGCGCGGTCGGCAACTTCTTCATCGTGCTGTTTCTGGGCCTGTCCTTTGCCGCACAGCCCAGCGTCTATCGCAAAGGGCTGTTGCATCTCACGCCGGCGAAGCATCGCGCGCCGATGACGGTCATCGTCGATCGCATCAGCGACACGCTGCAGCGCTGGCTGATCGCGCAGATGCTCACCATGGTGGTGGTCGGCGCCATTACCTGGATCGGGCTGAAGCTGATCGGGATTCCCAGCGCCTTCATTCTCGGCGTTCAGGCCGGCCTGCTCGCCTTCATTCCCACCGTTGGCGCCCTGCTCGGCGGGTTGATCGTCGTGCTCGCCAGCCTCGCCTCGGGCTGGGTCGCCGCCGCGTCAGCCTTCGCGCTGTTCATGGGCGTGCATGCGTTGGAGAGCTACATCCTGACCCCGATCCTGCAGCGGCAGGCGCTGGACATTCCGCCCGCCACGCTGTTCGCGTTCCAGATCCTGCTCGGCGTGGTGTTCGGCGTCTGGGGCCTCGCACTGGCGCTGCCGGTGCTGGCGATCGTCAAGGTCGTCATCGACTTCATGCGCGAAGAGGACGAAGCCTCTGCGCAGGATAAGGCGATGGCGGCGTAACCTGATCCCTCATCCTGAGGAGCGCGCCGAAGGCGCGCGTCTCGAAGGATGGCCACAGGCTTCGAGCCAAGTCAGCTCATGGTTCGAGACGGCGCTGAAGAAGCGCCTCCTCACCATGAGGGACTGAGTTTGGGTTACCCCTACGTGGCCAGCACAGTCTCGGTGTGCTCGACATAAGGCGGCGTTTCGAAATACGGGCCGACCAGCGCGCGCCATTCGGCGAAATCGGGCGAACCACGGAAATCGACGGTGTGGTTTTCGAGGGTTTCCCACTTGGCGACGAGACGGTAGCGCGAGGGCATCTCGACCGACTTGTGCAGCTCAAAACCCTTGCCACCCTTGGCGCGGAGGAACAGCGGCTTCGCCTTGGCGACGGCCGCCTCGAAATCCTTCTCGGTGCCCGGCTTGACGTCGATCTGTGCGATTTCAGTGATCATGGTTTCCCGACCCTTTGTTTTGCGGTCGGTGTCTTTACCGCAAAGTCGGGGTTCGGTGAAGGCGGCGCGGAAACGCGATCAGGCGAACAGCAGAACCGTGCCGACGACCATGACGCAGCAGCCGATGAAAGCGATGACCGGCAGTTTGCCTTGCTGCGCGCCGTAGCGCCCCTGCGCACGACGTTCGGTAATCAACGCGGTCTCGTATTCGTCGGAGCTCGAGAACATGCAGGCAAAGCCGGCACGGGCCGAAGCGGCAGCCGCTTCAAGCGACATCAAAGCAGTATTGGAGGTCGAGTCAGGCGAGGTCATCATGCGATGACCATAGGGATCGAATGGTAAACGGATCCTTTATCGCACGCCGCTTGCCGTCATCGTGACCGCAGCCCGCACGACGCTCGGCTTCGCCGCTTGCCCGATCGCCGCAGCGCGGCGCCCCTGCTCCAGCGACAGCGGTTCTTCTTCCGCCGCCTGCACGCGGTTACGTCCGCTGCGCTTGGCCTGGTAGAGCGCGGTGTCCGCAGCAGCCAGCAGGACATCGAGTTCAGTGCCGGCCGGTCCGCCGGCCACGCCGATACTCACGGTGGTCGCGACCGGCGCCTCGTCGACCTGGATGCCGCAGGTCGCAAACGCCTCGCGCACGCGCTCGGCCGCCTGCATCGCCTCGTCCAGGCTGCACGGCAGCATCGCCGCAAATTCCTCGCCGCCGATGCGGCCCGACAGATCGGTGATCCGCAGCGTATGCGTGATGACCGTGGCGAACAGTTTCAGCACCTCGTCACCGGCGGGATGGCCGAAGCGATCATTGATCGACTTGAAGTGATCGATGTCGAAGATCATGACTGTGACCGGGCGGCCGGCTTTCGCCTCGCGCTCGATCATCCGCGCCGTAGCCTCGGAGAAGCCGCGGCGGTTAAACAGGCCGGTGAGCGGATCGCAGGATGCCGCGACCTTGTGCGCGGTGACCGCGCGCTCGGACACCAGCATGAAGATCAGGAACACCGTGCCGACCGCATAGAGCACGAGCTCGATGGCAAAGGCCGTGACCCAGATGCTGCTGCCGAAATTGCTATGATCGCCATGCAGCAGGTCGCCGAGCAGGATCGGCAGCATCAGCACGAAACCATGCAGCATCGGCACCAAAATGGTCGGCCAGCGCCGTTGCACCGCCTTGCGGCGCTCGTTCCACAATTCATGGGCCGTCAACATCGCATAAAGCGCGACGATGCCGGCGCCGATGGTCATGCGCAGCGACGCGGCCTCAGCCGGCAGGGCGAAGATGACCGCGATCCAGGCGATGGCGCCGAGAAACAGGCCAGCCCAGCTCGGGCTACGGCCATGGAACACGCGCGCAGCGTTCCACACCATGCCGCAGGCCACGAAGCCCACGGCATTGAATGCCAAAGACAGCACGTCACCCAGGAGCGATGCGGCAAGTGTCCACAATGCGACCGATACGGCGCCGAGCAGGTAAGCCAGCCCCCACCAGTTGAGGGCCGCGATCTTTTCCTGTCGTCCGAAGAACAGCAGCATCCCGCCCAACATCGCCGCAACCAGGGTTGCCACCAAATAGAGCGTGGAAGAATCGAGCGACATATTTGAGCACCGGCAATTGTTGCGAGATTTCCAAACCATCATGATTCGGACTGGCCTCTTCGCCATCATCGAACATACGAGTGTACCGATTGGAAATCCGTTTGCGCGCCTGCACAAGTTTTCACGAAAAACTGCATCAATCTGTCGGTATCTGGAATATCCCGGAACGCAAAAAGGGCGCCCGAAGGCGCCCTTTTCAAAATTGTATTCACCGCATTTGCAGCAAATTTTATCGAAGCAGAAATTAGCGCTTCGAGAACTGGAAGGACTTGCGGGCTTTCGCCTTGCCGTACTTCTTGCGCTCGACGACACGCGAGTCACGGGTCAGGAAGCCGCCCTTCTTGAGGACGCCGCGCAGATCCGGCTCGAAGCAGGTGAGAGCCTTGGAGATACCGTGGCGCACGGCACCAGCCTGGCCCGACAGACCGCCACCGGCAACGGTGCAGATCACGTCGTACTGGCCAGCGCGGGCTGCAGCGACCAGCGGCTGCTGGATGAGCATGCGCAGCACCGGACGAGCGAAGTACACTTCGACTTCACGGGTGTTGACGACAACCTTGCCGGCGCCCGGCTTGATCCAGACACGAGCGACAGCGTCCTTACGCTTGCCAGTTGCATAGGCGCGGCCCTGCTTGTCGACCTTCTTGACGTACTTCGGGGCATCCGGAGCGGACACCTTCAGCGACGCCAGCTGATCGAGAGACTGCATGGTATCCGACATTATGCGGCCCTCTTGTTCTTGCGGTTCAAAGCGCCGACATCGAATGCTTCCGGCTGCTGGGCCTCGTGCGGGTGCTCTGCACCGGCATAAACACGCAGATTGCCGAACTGGACGCGACCGAGCGGGCCGCGCGGTATCATGCGCTCAACAGCCTTCTCGACAACGCGCTCCGGGAAACGACCTTCGAGGATCGACTTTGCAGTGCGCTCCTTGATGCCGCCGATGAAGCCGGTGTGGTGATAGTAGACCTTGTCGTCACGCTTGCGGCCGGTGAAAACAACCTTGTCCGCGTTGACGATGATGACATGGTCGCCGCAATCAACATGCGGGGTGTAGGTCGGGAGGTGCTTGCCGCGCAGCCGCATTGCGACCAGCGTGGCCAGCCGGCCCACCACGAGACCAGTGGCGTCGATGACGATCCACTTCTTCGTGATCTCGGCGGGCTTTGCCGAAAACGTCTTCATTGTGAATATCCATGAAAAGGGGATATCGGCGGTGATCCGCCGAACTGAGCGCGTTTCTAGATAGACAACCGGATTCCGTCAATGCCAAATATGGCAGAATTCGCCAGTTAAATCATTACGTTATAATTATGGTTCTATAATACCTTATAAATTACCCAACGTTCGGAATGGAATAGGTCGACGTCACATGGGCGATCGGATCTGCCGAAGTGCCTGATAACAGGGTCACTTCGCCCACGGCGAGGCGTTTTCCGAGCTTCAGCAGCTTGGCGGCAGCCAGCACATCCTGCCCCGGCAGGCCCTTGCGCAGGAAATTGATGTTCAGGCTGGTGGTCACTGCGAGGCCCACAGGGCCGATCGCCGACAACAGCACGACGTACATGGCAAAATCGGCCAGGGCCATCAGTGTCGGACCCGATACCGTGCCGCCCGGCCGCAGCATGCGTTCGCCATAGGTCTGGCGCAGCAGGCAAGTGGTACCATCAGCGCTTTCAATCGCGATATCGCCGGCGCCAAAGGCCTGCGGGAACTCGCGCTTCAGAAACGCCTCGAGTTCAGCCACGCTCATTTTCGCAGTCGTCATGTCTCCACCCTGCTCTCGCTTGTGCCGTCCTGTTACAATATGGTGACGGTCCTGCCCAGCGATGGAATCTCAAGTCATGGTTCAACCAGCACGCGCGGAAACAGCGCGGCCATCCATTCTTCTGCGTGAAACGGTCGGCAGCATCGGCGTGTTGACGCTGAATCGTCCGGCTGCCCGCAACAGCCTCTCCGAAGGACTGATCGGCGAATTGCACGCCGTCCTCGATGACATGGCCAGCGACAAGACCGTGCGCGCCGTGGTGATCGCCGCCAACGGCTCGGTCTTCTCCGCCGGACACGACCTGAAAGAACTTACCGCGCGACGTACAGACACCGATCGCGGCCGCGCCTATTTCGCGCATATGATGACGATCTGCAGCGCCATGATGCAGGCCATCGTGCGTCTGCCGAAGCCGGTGATCGCAGCGGTGCACGGCGTCGCCACTGCCGCGGGCTGTCAGTTGGTCGCGAGCTGCGATCTCGCTATCGCCTCCGAACACGCAAAATTTGCGACGCCCGGCATCGATATCGGCCTGTTCTGTTCGACGCCCATGGTGGCGCTGTCGCGCAACGTACCGCGCAAGCAGGCGATGGAAATGCTGCTGACCGGCGAGCCCATCTCCGCCGACCGCGCGCGCGAGATCGGCCTGGTCAACCGCGTGGTGCCCGCCGGCACCGAACGCGATGCGGCGATCGCGCTGGCAGAACAAGTGGCGCACAAGTCGGCGCATACGGTGAAGATCGGCAAGGAAGCTTTCTATCGCCAGGCCGAGATGAATCTCGAGGATGCCTATCGCTTCGCCGCTGAAGTGATGACCGAGAATATGATGGCCCGCGATGCCGAGGAAGGCATCGGCGCGTTCATCGCAAAGCGCGAGCCGAAGTGGGAAGACCGGTAATTGAAATGAACCACGACAGCTATAACGACGCCTATATCCGCGAGATCCTCAACACCGTCAAAACCGTCGCGATGGTCGGCGCCTCCCCGCAAAACGTGCGGCCGAGCTATTTCGTGTTCAAGTATCTCGCCGAACGCGGCTACGACATGATCCCGATCAATCCCGGCCAGGTCGGCAAGAGCCTGCTGGGCAAGCCGTTCGTCGCCTCGCTGCAGGAGATCGGTCGCCCCATCGACATGATCGACATCTTCCGGAGCGCCGAGCATGTCATGCCGATCGTCGAACTCGCACTGACGCTCGATCCGCTGCCCAAGGTGGTGTGGATGCAGCTTGGCGTGCGCCATGATGAGGCCGCCGCCAAGCTTGAAGCCGCAGGCATCAAGGTGGTGATGAACCGCTGCCCCAAGATCGAATATGGCCGGCTGTCGTCGGAGATCCAGTGGATGGGTGTCAATTCGCGCACACTCAGCTCCAAGCGCGCACCGATCCCGACCCAGGGCATGCGGCTGTCGCTGAATCGCAGCAGCCTTGGCGGTGGCAGCACCGCTGCGGCCGATCGCGTTGCGCAGCAAAATAACAAGGACAAGAACGACACCGCCTGACGGTGCGTTTCGCGATTTTATTTCCTTTGAAATGACACAGCGCAGCACGACTGTTGCGAAGTCAGGGCAAAATGCCGCCTCGCCTTGACGGCAGCGCTGCGCCCGATCAGGTTGGCGCCAACAAACCACTATTCGACAGGGAGTGATGATGAACGATCGTATTCCAGGCTTCGGCACCCTCGCCGTCCATGCCGGCGCGCAGCCCGACCCGACCACCGGCGCGCGCGCGACGCCGATCTATCAGACCACTTCGTTCGTCTTCAACGACGCGGATCACGCCGCCTCGTTGTTCGGCCTGCAATCCTTCGGCAACATCTATACGCGCATCACCAATCCGACCACGGCTGTCCTCGAGGAACGCGTCGCTGCACTGGAAGGCGGCACGGCCGCCCTCGCCGTCGCGTCCGGCCACGCCGCGCAGCTCGTGGTGTTTCAGCAGCTGCTGCAGCCCGGCGACGAATTCATCGCCTCGCGCAAACTCTATGGCGGTTCGATCAACCAGTTCAGCCACGCTTTCAAGAGCTTTGGCTGGAACGTGGTGTGGGCCGATCCCGATGACGTCCCCTCGTTCGAGCGCGCGGTGACCGACAAGACCAAGGCGATCTTCATCGAGTCCATCGCCAATCCTGCCGGCTCGATCACCGATATCGAGGCGGTCGCGGCCGTGGCCCGCAAGGCCGGCGTTCCGTTGATCGTCGACAACACGCTGGCGACGCCCTATTTGATCAAGCCGATCGACCACGGCGCCGACATTGTCGTGCATTCGCTGACCAAGTTTCTCGGCGGCCACGGCAATTCGCTCGGCGGCATCATCGTGGATGCGGGCACCTTCGACTGGTCGAAAGGCAACAAATATCCGGTGCTGTCAGAACCGCGTCCGGAATATCATGGCATCAAGCTGCAGGAGACCTTCGGCAACTTCGCTTTCGCCATCGCTTGCCGCGTGCTCGGCCTGCGCGATCTCGGCCCGGCGCTGTCGCCATTCAACGCGTTCCTGATCCAGACCGGCATCGAAACGCTGCCGCTGCGCATGCAGCGCCACAGCGACAATGCTAAGGCGGTCGCCGAATGGCTGTCGGCACATCCGAAAGTGGCGGCGGTGAATTATTCGGGATTGTCGGATAACCGCTATCACACCCTCGCACGCAAATATGCACCGAAGGGCGCGGGCGCCGTGTTCACCTTCAGCCTGAAGGGCGGCTATGACGCCGGCGTGAGTCTCGTGTCGAACCTGAAACTGTTCTCGCATCTGGCCAATGTCGGCGACACCCGCTCGCTGGTGATCCACCCGGCGTCGACCACCCACAGCCAGCTCGACGACGAAGCCAAGACGCGCTCCGGCGCCGGACCCGACGTTGTCAGGCTGTCTGTCGGCATCGAAGACAAGGAAGATCTGATCGCGGATCTCGAACAGGCGCTGAACGCTTAAGTTCTTTCCTCGCCCCGCCAGGCGAAGCAAAGCTTCGCTGGGCGGGGAGAGGGTGGCGCGGACGCAGTCCCCCTCACCCGGATTACTCGCTTCGCTCCTAATCCGACCTCTCCCCGCAAGCGGGGCGAGGTTAAGAAGCGCTAGGCCTGACCGCGCATCGCCTTGTCTTCCCGCACCAGCCGCGCATTGCGCTGGAACACCGAATAGGTCGCCAGCGCAAACAGCACCACCAGCAACTGGATCGACAGTGCTTCCAGCGTCGGATTGAAACCGATCGCCGTGAGGAACGCCGAGCCCGGCGCGTCGGTCACCCCGATCATCGCCTGTTCCTGGAATTCCTGGATTGCTTCGCCGATGAACTTGATGCCCATCACGAACAGGAAGGCCGAGGTGATGATGAACAGCGGCCGCAGCGGGATGCGCTGGGCGATCATGTTGATGAAGTAAAACAGCACGACGAGACCGGCCGTCGCGGCTGCCAGACCGCCGAACAGTCCGACGCTCCAGCCGCCTTCGGTGGTCGCGAGCGTGTTGATGAACAACACCGTCTCGGCGCCCTCACGAAACACCGCGAGAAATGCCAGCATCGCGACGGCCAGACCCGTATCCTGCGCGAGCGCCTGATCCGCTTTCGCCGCCAGATAATCCTGCCAGCCGCGCGGATCCTGCTTCACCATCAGCCAGCCGCTGACATAGAGCATCAGGCCCGCCGCAAACAGGATGACGATGGCCTCGAAGACATCGCTGTGATCGCCGGAATTGAACACTGCGAACGCCCATGCTGCGACCAGGCTGGCGAGGATTGCCGCCAGCGCGCCCAGATAGAGCGCGGTCACGCGATGGCTGCCGCCGGATTTCCTGAGATAGCCGGCCAACGCCGCGATCACGAGCATGGCCTCGAGACCCTCGCGCAGCAGAATGACGGCAGCCTGAATGAATGCGGAGGACATGACCCAATCCCGTGTGGTGGTGCGTCGTATCTATTGCGCACTGCGCGTGAGCGAAAGCCGCACAGCCACACGACTGCGTCAACTCCGTTACAATCGTTCTAGTCGGTAACGCGCAACAGCTAGGCGGCCTTGCCAACCGCGAGGTCGAGCTGACGGTCCGTCAACGCCGCCCCGCGCGGCTTCATCCGCTCCACCTGCAGGATCGCCAGCGACAAAACCACGATCGCGACCGCCTGATGGGTCAGCGCCAGATCGATCGGCACCTGATGCAGCAGCGTGAGAATGCCAAGCGCAGCCTGCACCGCGATCGATGCCGCCAGCCACAGCGCGCCATTGACAACCGGTGCCCCTGCCCGCGCGCGGATCGCATCGATCACATGCCAGATCGCAAGTGCGAACAACACATAGGCGGTCATGCGATGCTGGAACTGAACCGTCAGCGTGTTGTCGAACATGTTGCGCCACCACGGTTCCTCGAAGAACAGCCGCGACGCCGACGGGATCAGCGCGCCGTCTATCTCCGGCCAGGTGTTGAAGACGCGACCGGCGCGCAGACCCGCGACCAGCGCACCGAAATAGATCTGCAGGAAGGTCAGCCCCAGCAACACCCAGCTCGTCACGCGCAAGCGACTTGCCGCCAGCAACGGCGCATGATCGTTCAACCGCCGCAGCGTCCAGACGATGGCAGCGAAGATGATCAGTGCCAGCATCAGATGCACCGCCAGCCGATATTGCGAGACTTCCACGCGCTTGGTCAGGCCCGATGCCACCATCCACCAGCCCACCGCGCCCTGCAGACCGCCGAGGCCGAAGATCACCCACAGCCGCTTCTTCAATTCGGACGTCAGCACGCCGCGCCACAGGAACCAGAGGAATGGCAGCAGGAACACCACGCCGATGACACGGCCGAGCAGACGATGGCTCCATTCCCACCAGAAGATGGTCTTGAACTCATGGAGCGTCATGCCGGCATTCAGTTCGCGATATTGCGGGATCTGCTTGTAGGCCTCGAAGGCGGCGATCCAGTGCGATTCATCGAGCGGCGGAATGGCGCCGGTCACCGGCTTCCATTCGACAATCGACAGGCCGGATTCGGTGAGCCGCGTCGCGCCGCCGACCAGCACCATCGCCACGATCATCGCGGCGACGGCAATCAGCCACCAGCGCACCGGGCGTAATTCCTTGTGGCGGGTTTGGGACAAAGCGGTCATCGCAGGGGTCTCGGGAACAGCCGCAAAATCAGCGACAAAATCAGCGCCAAAAACCCAGCGCCTTGAATGAAATTTCGAGCCCCTTATAGTCCGCCCGCGAAGGCCTGCAAAGTTGGGCACTTTGCCTACCCCGATCTCAGGCCGACTTTGGACCGCACATTTCTGTCATGACCATCCGCACCCGCAAATTCTTCGGAACCATCTTTCTGCTGATCCTCGTGGTGGTGTGGTCGCTGCTCGGCATGACCATCGCGCAGACCCCCTGGCTGGCCAATAACGGCTGGCTGCAGGCAGCCTTCTATGTCATCGCCGGCCTCGGCTGGGTGCTCCCGGCGATGCCGATCATCAGCTGGATGGGCAAGGCCGATCCTGTGGATCCCGAGGTCGGCTAGCGCTGCGCGCCCGCACCAAGCATCACGCCGGATACCATCACCCGCAAGGCACGCAACGATTGCCGCCGGCCGTCCCAGGCCAGCCGCGGCAGCGCATGTAGATCCGATCCACCATTGGCCTCGATGACACCGGGGAGCGATGTCACGGCACTGGCAAACCCGGCCTGCGTCACCATCGCGACGTGACGCCTGTCGAATGAGGCCTTATCGCCGAACGGATAGGCGAAATGTCGCGGCTCATAGGGCAGCGCGGCTTGCGCCACGGCCCGCCCCATGGCGATCTCGCGCGACGCCGCGCTATCACCGAGATTGGCGAGCGCCGGATAGTTGACCGTGCTGCTGCCGATGGTCGCCCGCGGATTCCCCGCAAACGTGGCCACATCGTCCCAATGCGTCGCAGCATGATGTGACAGGGTCGCACTATCGACCGAATAGCGTTTGCAGAGATCGTCCGCCGCAACGGCCAGTTCGTGCGGCGGCAACGTCCGCAGCCAGCTATCGAGATAGTAATAGGCGCGATATTTGTCGGCGGTCGTGGCGGTTTCGAAATGCCGCTGCCGGTGATCGATGATCAGGCTGATGCGGTCATGCGTTGCAATCGCCTGCTCCAGCGCCAGCCACCACATGGCACCGAGCCCGTCGGCAAAGGCGCTCGGCAGATAGAGCGTGAACGGCACCTCATGCGCCGCCAGTAGCGGATAGGCGAAATCGACGAAGTCGCGGGTGCCGCCATCGAAGGTCAGCGCAACGAAGCGCCGTCCCGCACGCGGCGCGCTGGCGCGGCGACACACCTCGTCCATGCCGACGATATCGACGGGCCAGCGCTTCAGCGCGCGGATCGTGCGATCGAGAAACCACGGTGTGATCTCGTGGGCTTTCAGCGGCTGGAATGCATCCTGCCGGGGCGGTCGCACGCGTTCGAATTTGAGGATGATACCGGCACCACCCCGGCTGCGTTCCAGCAGACGGTGCATGCCGCTGAGATAAGTCAGCTCGAAGCCGAGCGCCAACAGCCAACCGGTCTTGTATGACACCGCAGATTCCCCCAAGCGGCGTCATGCCTCTCGCCAGTCGGCTATTGTCATTACTGTTTGTTGACATTTCTTTGCAAAGGTCGCCCCAAACCTAAAAATCTAAACAAAATCTGAAACAGGCTCGCGATGACCATGGCTGCTGTGATGGAAACACCTGTGGCGATGGCAACTGCGAGCCGCATCGCGCGCGTCGATGTGATCAGCGATTTCAGCGCCGCCGAAGCCGTCTGGCGCAGCCTTGAGACGTCCGAACAGCTTTCCACGCCCTATCAGCGCTTCGACTTCCAGTCGGCCTGGCAGACCCATATCGGCGTCCAGGAAGGCTTGAAGCCCTTCATCATCATCGCCTATGACGCCGCACATCAGCCGCTGATGTTGTTGCCGCTCGCCGTGAGCCGCGAAAACGGCATGCGCGTCGCCGGCTATCTCGGCGGCAAGCACGTCACCTTCAACATGCCGCTGTTCCGGCGCGACTTCGCGGCGCAGGCGACAAAGGCCGATATCAACGCGCTGCTGCACGGCATCCAGCAGCACAGCGAAACCGTCGACGTCCTCGCACTGGTCCGTCAGCCCAAAAGCTGGATCGGCATCGACAATCCGCTCGCGCTGCTGCCGAGCCAGGCCTCGACCAATGATTGTCCGGTGCTGAAGATGGTGCCCGGCGAAGCCGCGACAGATCGGATCAGCAATTCGTTCCGCAAGCGCCTCAAGACCAAGGAAGGCAAGTACCGAAATCTTGCCGGCTATCGCTACATGCACGCGAGGACGGAGGCCGAGGTCACACGCGTGCTCGATGCCTTCTTCGCCATCAAGCCGCTGCGCATGGCCGAGCAGAACCTGCCCAATGTGTTCGCCGAACCTGGCGTCGAGGCCTTCATCCGCCAGGCCTGCGCGACGCCGCGGGCGGATGGCTACACCATCGATATCCACGCGCTCGCATGCGACGACGAAATGATCGCGATGTTCGCAGGCGTTGCCGACGACAACCGCTTCTCGATGATGTTCAACACCTACACCATGTCGGAGAATGCCAAATACAGCCCCGGCCTGATCCTGATGCGCACCATCATCGACGCCTATGCCGAGCGCGGCGTGACCTCGCTGGATCTCGGCATCGGCGGCGACGACTACAAGCGGATGTTCTGCAAGGATGACGAGCCAATCTTCGACAGTTTCGTGCCGCTCACCACGCGCGGCAGGCTCGGTGCCATGGGCCTGTCATCCTTCGCCCATGCCAAGCGGATCGTGAAGCAGACACCTGCCCTGCTGCAGATGGCGCAAATGCTGCGCCACGCGTTTCAGCGGTAACGAATGCCTTCAATTGGCAATTGAAACGACGTCAAGCCCGGGCCATGACGAGGGTTCGTCGACTACGCCGCAAACACGCGGCCGCCCGGTCCGACCGGGTCGTTGGCCGGCGGCGCTGAGCGCAACATTTTCACATCGGCGAAGCCCACGGCCTTGAGCTGTTCGGCCATCAGCTGGCGCGCATCCATGCTCATGGTCACTTCCGGCACCACCACGGCACGGGCCTGATCGGTCAGAAGTCCCGCCGGGAGATCGGCCGCGGTGCCGGCGTCCAGCAGCACGTGATCATAGACGCGCAGCAGCGCATCGAGCGCCATGGTCAGGCGCGGCGACTGCAGCAGCGAGCGATCGGCACCGGCGCGGCCGGCCGCCACCATATGCAGGCCCGACATCCGGTCCTTGGTGATGACCTGGCCGAATGTCGCCTCGCCCAGCATCAGCTCCGCCAGTCCGGGCGCACGCGGATCGTTCGACACAGCTTCCAGCGTCGGCGACGACGAGGCCAGATCGACCAGAACGACTTTCGCGTCACGCGACAGGATGCGCGACAGCGTCAGCGCGGTGAGCGCGATGTTGTCGTTGTGGCCGGTGCCGAGGATCGTGATCTTCCGCGCCGATTTCCCGGCGGCGCGAAACTCCTGCGCAAGCTGTTCGATTTCGCTGACGCCGGCGGCCAGTTCGGGATGGGTATCGCGCACCACGGGTTGCGGCGCGGCAACGGGAGCCGGCTCGGGCACGATGCCCGGCGCAACGACAGTTTCCGGCTCACGCACGGCAACAGGCACCTGATCCACGAACGGCTTGAACGCCGTCTCGGTGACGCGGGCCTGCGCGACCGGCACCATCGGCGCAGCGCCGCGCGGCGCGGTCATGCGCAGCAGCTCGCTGGTCACGATGCCACCGGCGGTCAGCATCAGCGTCGCCAGTGTTGCGATCAGCACGATCGGCAGCTTCTTCGGATAGGCCGGCGTATTGGACACGATGGCCCGAGAGATGATGCGACCATCGGTCGGTGCCGCCTCGATATTCTCACGCGTGGACGCCTCGCGGTATTTCGCCAGATAGGATTCGAGCAGATCGCGCTGCGCCCTCGCCTCACGCTCCAGCGCCCGCAACTGCACATCCTGGCCGTTGCTGGATGTCGCCTGACGCTTCAGCTGTTCGAGATTGTTGGTGAGGCCATCGACGCGGCCGCTGGCGATGCGCGCATCGTTTTCGAAGATGCGCGACAGTTTCGCGGCTTCGTCGCGCAATTGCTTGTCGAGATCGCCAAGCTGGGCCCGCAGCTCCTTGATGCGCGGATGCGCGTCGAGCAGCGTCGAGGACTGTTCGGCGAGCTGCGCACGCAGCGTCACGCGCTGCTCGGACAGGCGGCGGATCAGGTCGGAATTCAGCACTTCCGAGAATTCGATCGGCTTGCCGGTCTGCAGCATGTCCTTGATGAGCCGCGCCTTCGATTCGGCGTCGGACTTCAGCGAGCGCGCATTGTTGAGCTGGCTGTTGATCTCGCCGAGCTGCTGGTTGGAGAGCGACGTATTGTTGGTGCCGATGAACAGGCTGGACTTGGAGCGGAATTCCTCCGCGCGCGCTTCCGCCTCGACGACCTTCTTGCGCAGGTCATCGATCTCGCCGGACAGCCATTGCCCGGCCGATCGCGCCTGGTTCTGCCGCGCGTTCTGCTGCATCACTAGGTAGCCGTCGGCAATCGAATTGGCGACGCGCGCGGCGAGTTCAGGATCGCGCGACTGGAATTCGACGACCATGACGCGCGACTTGTCGACCGCATAGGCCGTCAGGCGCTCGTAATACGCATCGAGCACGCGCTCTTCGGGCGTCATCGAGAACGGATCGCGGCCAATGCCCATCAGGCCGAGCAACGACCGCCATGGCTGCGCGCCCTGCAGCACCGGATCGAATTCCGGGCGCTCCGCGAGCTTGTTCTTCTTGATGATCTCCCGGGCAAGATCGCGCGACAGCAACAGCTGCACCTGGCTGGTCACGGCTTCTGCGTCGAGAGAGGTACGCTCTTCGTTGCGCTCGCCGCTGGGTCGCAGGAAAACGTTTTCACGCCCGTCGATCAGAATGCGTGCTTCCGACTTGAAGCGCGGCGTGATCATGTTGACGATGACGAGCGAGCCGACAAGTGCCAGCAGCGTCGGAACGAGGATCCACATCTTGCGGCGGATGAGCGCCTGCCACAGCGCGCGCAGATCGAGGTCGCCGAGATCGGGCGCCGGCGCAGCGATCACGCGCTCTGCTTTCTTCTCCGGATTTTTGCGAGAAACCGGGTTTGGCATGGTTGGCGCCTTGATGGCCCGTTCGACCGACGCATCGCCCTTGCCTGCACGCCAGAATGCCAAACGCATCGCCTACCCCACCCAAACGCCACTGCGTCTACTCAACGGAATCGATTAAAGACGATTAAGGTTGCCGCGCGGTTAATTGGCAGGCTGATACCGGGACGTTGCAGCGGAAGCCTGAATCCACACGGTTTTTTAACGACGAAGGCTCTTATTGGATTCAATTGCTTCAGGGATTTTTCCGATGTGCGTCCCAGCTCCCGGCGACGCCCTCCTCGTCAGTGAATGCCGATTCTGATCATGAGCGCACCTTCGGACACGCCGCTTCGCATCCTGCACGCTGTCCGCGCGCCGGTCGGCGGCATCTTTCGCCACATCATCGATGTCGCCAACGGCCAGGCCGATCGCGGCCATGAAGTCGGCATCGTCGCCGACAGTCTGACCGGCGGCGACCGCGCCCGCGATGCACTGGCCGAGATCGCCCCACGCCTGAAACTGGGCACCTATCGCCTGCCGATCCACCGCGAGCCACATCCGGGCGACGTTCTGGTCTGGATGCAGTTCATGCGCCTCGTCAGCCGGCTGAAACCAGACGTGCTGCATGGCCACGGCGCCAAGGCCGGCGCCTTCGTGCGCCTGAAGGCAAAGTCGAACAGCGTCATCCGCATCTACACGCCGCATGGCGGTTCGCTGCATTATCCGCAAAATACGGCGAAAGGCGCCTTCTACAGCCGCCTCGAACGCGCGCTGATGAACCGCACCGAACTGTTCCTGTTCGAGAGCGCATTCGCCCGCGACACCTATCAGCGCATGATCGGCACACCGTCAGGCCTCGTGAAATGCGTGTTCAACGGCGTAACATCTGGCGAATTCGACCCCGTCGAGCCCGCCGATGACGCCACCGATATCTGCTATGTCGGCGAGTTCCGCCGCATCAAGGGCGCGGATCTGCTGGTCGATGCCGTCGCGCGCCTGCGTGCCGACGGCCAGCCCGTCACCTTGACGCTGGGCGGCGACGGCGAAGAGACCAACGCATTGAAGGCTCAGATAACGCGCCTCGGTCTCACCGACGCCGTCCACTTCATCGGCCATGTCAAACCGCGTTACGGCTTTTCGAAAGGACGCCTGCTGGTGGTTCCATCGCGCGGCGACTCGATGCCCTATGTCGTGATCGAGGCCGCCGCTGCGGGCATTCCGATGATCGCCGCCAATGTGGGCGGCATTCCGGAAATCTTCGGATCGCACACCTCCGCTCTGTTCCAGTCGAACAATGTCGACGCCATGGCCGCGGCGATCAAAACTGCTCTCGATGACATCGCCGCTGCGCGCGCCCGTGCACAATTGCTCCGTGAGCGCATCGCGGAACATTTCTCGCAGGACGCAATGGTCGAGGGTGTCATCGAAGGCTATCGCAGCGCATTTGCGAAACGTTAACTCTCCTTAACCTGTAACCAAATCTTCCGATTTGTCCGGTAATTCTCACGAAAAGCGGTAGGCTTGACGTGCGACATCGCATGCCAGCGCAACAACGGACATTTCACCTTGGACCCGATCAACGCACGTTCAATGATCGACGCGGCCGCGACGGACGCGCCCGGCGAACGCCGGTTCGAACGTCGTCGCAGACTGACGCCCGCGGCTCTCGCCGTCGCCGATCAGAAGGTGCGCGCCGCCTACTCGCCCGTCGTCATCACCGGCGTCGTACGCGTGGTCGATTTCCTGATGCTCAGCATCATCGGCATTGCGCTCAACCTGCTCTATGTCGCGCCAGAAGCTGGCTTCAGATGGGAATACTTCGCTGCGATCGTCGCGATGGCGGCTGCTGCTGTGGTGTGTTTCCAGTCTGCCGATATCTATCAGGTGCAGGTGTTCCGCGGCCACATCAAGCAGCTCACGCGCATGATGTCGGCATGGGCCTTCGTGTTCCTGCTGTTCATCGGCGTCTCGTTCTTCGCCAAGGTCGGCGGCGCGGTGTCGCGTGTCTGGCTCTCCTCGTTCTTCTTCGTTGGTCTCGTCGCCCTGATCGCGGAACGTGCCGTCGTGCGTGCGCTGATCAAGCGCTGGGCGCATCAGGGCCGTCTCGACCGCCGTACCATCATCGTCGGCGCCGATTCCAATGGCGAGACGCTGATCAGAGACCTCAATGCACAAGAAGATTCCGACATCCAGATCCTTGGCGTGTTCGACGACCGCAACGACAAGCGCTCGATGGACACGATCTCCGGCGCGCCGAAGCTCGGCAAGGTCGATGACATCATCGAATTCGCGCGGCGCACCCGCGTCGATCTCGTGCTGTTCGCGCTGCCGATCTCGGCCGAGACGCGCATTCTGGAAATGCTGAAAAAGCTGTGGGTGCTGCCGGTGGATATCCGCCTGTCCGCGCATACCAACAAGCTGCGCTTCCGCCCGCGCTCCTACTCCTATCTCGGCAAGGTACCGACCCTCGACGTGTTCGAGGCGCCGATCACCGACTGGGATCTGGTGATGAAATGGCTGTTCGACCATATCGTCGGCGGGTTGATCCTGATCGCCGCACTGCCCTTCATGGCGCTGGTGGCGATCGCCATCAAGCTCGACAGCCCTGGCCCGGTGCTGTTCCGGCAGAAGCGTTTCGGCTTCAACAACGAGCGCATCGACGTGTTCAAGTTCCGCTCGCTCTATCACGACCAGGCCGACCCGCTGGCCAAGACCGTCGTGACAAAGGGCGACAAGCGCGTCACGCGCGTCGGCCGCTTCATCCGCAAATCCTCCATCGACGAATTGCCGCAGCTGTTCAATGTGGTGTTCAAGAACAACCTGTCGCTGGTCGGCCCCCGCCCCCACGCCGTTCAGCAGAGGGTGCAGAGCCAGCTGCTGGACGAGGCCGTCGACGGCTATTTCGCTCGCCACCGCGTCAAGCCCGGCATCACCGGCTGGGCGCAGGTCAATGGCTGGCGCGGCGAAGTCGACAGCGAGGAGAAACTGCAGAAGCGCGTCGAGTTCGATCTCTACTACATCGAGAACTGGTCAGTGCTGTTCGACGTCTACATCATGCTGAAAACGCCGGTTTCAATGCTGACGAAGAACGAGAACGCGTATTGAGGCAGGCCTCAGCCTCTGCCTTACACCACTCGTCAACCCTGCCTGCGTAGAGTGATGCCGCCATGAGCACTCACGCGACTGCCGATCACTACATCGCCTCGCCCGCGGCGCCTCCCGCCGTGGTGACGCTGCAGCGCGCACTGCTGTGGGCGATGGGCTTTGGCGGCGCCATCGTCTTCATCGAGCCGAGCCCCTTCGAGATTGCCACGCTCACGGCGATGGTGGTGTTCTTCGCGTCGGGCCTGCGCATGCGGCTGGTGTTCATGCCGCTGCTGCTCATGCTGTTCCTGGTCAATCTCGGCTACACGATCTGCGCGGCCTATCTGCTCGACAAGGCGCCAATCGTGAACTGGATCCTGACCTCCTGGTACATGGCCATCATGGCGATCTTCGTCGCGCTTGTGATGTCCGAGGACACGCTGACGCGCATCGATCTGTTGCGCCGCGGCCTGATCGTCGGCGCACTGGTGGCATCGCTGGCCGGCATCCTGGGCTATCTGCATCTGATCCCCGGCGCGGAGATGTTCACGCTCTACGGCCGCGCCGCCGGCACCTTCAAGGATCCCAACGTGCTGGGTGCGTTTCTGGTCCTGCCGGCGCTGTTCTGCCTGCAGAGCGTCGTCAGCGACGGTTTCAGCCGCTCGCTTCGCAGCGCCATTGCACTCGGAATCATTGCGCTCGCCGTCCTGCTCGCCTTCTCCCGCGCCGCCTGGGGCCTGCTGGCGATCACCTCGGCCTTCATGCTGATGCTGATGGTGCTGACCAGCCAGTCCAACAAACAGCGCTCGCGCATCGTCATCATGGCGCTGGCGGCCGTCGCCGTCGTGGCGCTGGTGATCGTGATCCTGCTGCAGTTCGACTTCATCGCCGACATGTTCAAGCAGCGCGCCTCGTTCGATCAGAAATATGACGAAGGCCGCTTCGGGCGTTTCGGCCGGCATGTGCTCGGCGCGCAAATGGCGCTCGATCTGCCATTCGGCATCGGCCCGCTGCAATTCACGCGCTTCTTTCCGGAAGACACCCACAACTCTTATCTCAACGCCTTCATGTCCGGCGGCTGGATCTCCGGCGTGTGCTATCCCGCGCTGGTGTTCATCACCGCTTTGCTCGGCTTTCGCTACATCTTCGTGCGCGTGCCATGGCAGCGCGCCTATCTCGCGGTGTTCGCAGCCTATCTCGGCACGGTCGGCGAGGCCTTCATCATCGACACCGACCACTGGCGCCACTTCTGGATGATGCTCGGCATCATGTGGGGCATGTTCGTCGCCACGCAGCAATACATGGCCACGGCGCAATTGCGTACGGCATCCGGACAGCCAGGCAGCGTCTGACAAGCTCACAAACGAAAACAGCCCCGCTTGCGCGAGGCTGCCTCGTTAAGACGACCGATTGCTGTTAGCGAACGATCACAGTCTTGGTGCGCGAACCGCGGCGATCCCAGCCATGATGGCGGTGACCGTAGTCGCGGCGCACATAGGCGCGGCTCTGGCGATAGCCATGGCCGCGATGATAGCCACGATCCTGATGGTGATAACCACCGCCGCCGATCTGCACATTGATGCCCTGCGCAGACGCGGGGCCTGCAGGTGCTGCGACATAGAGAACGGCCGCAGCCGCCAGCAAAGCCAGTTTCTTGATCATGACAATTTATTCCTTCCTTTAAAAGTATCGCGGGACAAGCCATTACCGCCCGGAAGGTTCCGCACGAAATGAAGCACATCGACAAAGGACCCGCGCATGTTCGAGCCGTGCCCGATTCTCTTGTGATTTGCGATGGACATCCATCATCAAAGGGAACATGCGAGGAACTGAGCTGTTCTCTTCGCATGACACAGCAAGCAAAGAACCGCGCCATCGACAAACAGCCGAAGCCCGATCAGAAAATTCCGCCGGCCGGCCCGCATGACAAGCCGGAACTGACCGACGAGACCAAGACGCCGGGCAGCGGCATCTTGCCTGACAAGGATCACAAGGAAGTCGAAGGCCCGACGGGATGAGCGCGATCGGTCATCATGTCGTCACGCATCACCGTTAGACATTTATTAACCTTCTCGACTCACTGTGGAGTCAAGGAAGCGCAGACCGGATGTACGTCTGCGTTTGATGGCTCGGAGTTCGCTCCGGGCCATTATCTTTTCTGGACCGTGATCTTTTCTGGATCATGAGCTGCGAGATGATCGACGCTGCACGCGCATCTCGCTTTCGGTTGCAACGCGTAACGCGCAACACCGCTCGCTGATCACGCGATATTATTCGTTCCCCCGTCGCGGCAAAATTTGTGGTCGATATGCCATGAATTGGAACTGAACCTTCAAAACACCGACACGTTGACTTCTCGATACGAAGGAGAAGCAGCATGAAGAAGACAGCACTTATTCTTGCCACCGTCGCTGCCGTCGGCGCGGCGTCGATCGCATCGAAACCGGCAGAGGCCCGTGGCGGCCGCGGCGCCGCGATCGGACTCGGCATTGCAGCCGGCGCATTGGCGGCCGGTGCCTATGGCGCTTACGGCCCCGGTTACGGATATGGCTATGGTCCGCGCCATTACGGCCCGCGTTATGCCTATGGTCCGCGCTACGGTTACGGCGACGGCTACTATGGCGGTCCCCGCTACTATCGCAGCTACGGCTACTACTAACCGCGGCTGATTGAATTGACGAAGGCCCGGAGCAAATGCTCCGGGCCTTTTTTCGTCACCATTATCCAGCGCTTACGCGCATCGCTGCTGCGTTGTCGCAAGAGCTTCAGTTACGCGTGGCCTAGATACCAAACAGCCAAACAGCCGTGATGGTCGCAACCACCGCTAACCCGCTGATGGTCCAGCCACCGTAGTAGCCGATATCATCGTCATGCCGGATCTCCGACGGGCCATCTGCGGTATGCCAGTGACTTGCCATGCGAGCCTCCTGTTTTCAGGATAATCGGCCCGATGACCAAGAGTTCCATTGGCGCAAAAAAGACATGTCGGCGCCACCCGCCTGGCCGCCCTTAGGCGACATCGGATTCGTGGTCACCGGCATCTGTGGCCAAAGGGTCACGACGGCAAGGATTCATTAAGGAGTGCGGCCGGGGCAATTGACGGAACCCGGAGCCGGGAGAAGTCTAATGTTTTCAGCGTAGAGTAGATATTATGTTAGAGATTATTGTCCTCGGCTTCCTTATTTGTGCAGCGGCCTATGTCGGGCTTCTCTGGTTCGCCGGACGGAAAGACGACGTGATTCACGGTGATTTCGTCGAACCGAAATCGTAAGGCTGGCGTCGCGGGCGCTTGATCGAGGCCACCCTATTCAGGCGGCACCGCTCGCGTGCGAGACTACTAATGTCTTGAAATGATTTGGAAAAATGGTCGGAGCGAGAGGATTCGAACCTCCGACCCCTAGTCTCCCAGACTAGTGCGCTAACCGGGCTGCGCTACGCTCCGATGGGGCATCGTGTAGCTTCGATCCGTCCGAGGCGCAAGAAGGCTGAGCGGATTGAACCGGATTGGTTGTGGGACGGTGGCTAGCCGTCCTTCATCGCCGTATCGAGCGCCCGGCGCGCCGCCAGCAGCTCCTCGAGCACGGCTTCGAGCCGTTCGCGCTCGAGCCGGCGCTGCGGGTTCGGCCTTGGGCTCGGGACCGCAGCCGGTCTTGCGCTCTGCGTCGGAGCCGGCATCACCGGTTCGGGTCGCGCCGCAACAGGATTTGCCAATACGGGATTTGCCCGCGACGGCGGCCGCTGCAGCTGTGGATCCACGCGCGGCGACGTCGATGTCATAGGAGGTTCGCGGCGGGCGGCGACGGGAGCGGCAGCAGCTTCCTCCTCGTCTTCTTCCTCAGCCTCTTCGTCCTCACCCTCTTCGCCGTCGTCTTCGTCGCCCTCTTCTTCCTCGTCCTCGGTGCCTTCGGCGTCAGCTTCGTCTTCGGCTTCTTCCTCGATCTCCTCGTCGCGTTCAGCCTCGTCCTCGGCCTCTTCTTCCTCGTGATCCTCTTCGATCACGGGACGCTTCGCCTGGACGCGCGGCGCGATGGCGGCAGAGGTCGGCGCAAAGCTCGGCGCAGCGTGGCCGTCGACCAGCCCCTGCACCGACTTGATGCCGTTCTCTTTCAGAATTCGTTGCACACCGCGGATGGTATAACCTTCGCCGTAGAGCAACCGGCGGATGCCGCGCAGCAGATCGACATCGTCCGGACGATAATATCGCCGGCCGCCGGATCGCTTCATCGGTTTGATTTGAGTGAACCGCGTTTCCCAGAACCGCAGAACATGCTGCGGTATATCGAGATCGTCAGCGACCTCGCTTATGGTTCGAAACGCATCCGGCGCTTTGTCCAAGTGCAGGATCCCTGTGGTTCGCCAAGTCTTTATTTAAGCGTGTGTCTCTAGCTACTCGTCGTGATCTTTACCGTTGCCAACTGCGGTACTGTCGCCATTGATCCGCTGTTTCAGGATCGCCGACGGCTTGAATACCATCACCCGCCGCGGCGAGATCGGTACTTCTGTGCCGGTCTTCGGATTGCGGCCGATGCGCTCGCCTTTTTTGCGCACCATGAAGGAGCCGAACGACGACAGCTTCACTGTCTCGCCCTTCTCCAGACAATCCGTAATTTCTTTCAAAACCAGTTCAACAAACGCGGACGACTCCGTGCGCGAGAGACCTACCTTTTGGTAGACCGCTTCGCACAGATCAACGCGTGTGACTGTTTTTCCCGTGCCCGTCATCGCCTGCCCCAACTACTCTCGGCGAACCAAATTCGCGTCAGAAATTAGGAGGTTAACGCGCTCCGGTCAACAGTCACCATCGATGCAAAGGCATGGAAAATCATGACAATTTGAGATGTTGTCGATCTGCATCATCACCAGCGCATCACCAGCGAATGAGTGCAGACCCCCAGGTGAAGCCGCCGCCCATGGCTTCGAGCAAGACGAGGTCGCCCTTCTTGATGCGGCCGTCGTTGACCGCCACCGATAATGCGAGCGGAATCGACGCCGCCGACGTGTTGCCGTGAAGATCCACGGTCAGCACGACCTTTTGCGGTGCAATATGCAGTTTATGCGCCGACGCATCGATAATGCGCTTGTTGGCCTGATGCGGCACGAACCAGTCGATGGTTTCGGCGCTGGCGCCGGTAGCTTTGAATGCATCGACGATCACGTCGGTGATCATACCCACCGCATGTTTGAAAACCTCGCGGCCTTCCATGCGCAGGTAACCCACTGTCTGCGTCGAGGACGGGCCGCCATCGACGAACAGCTTTTCCTTGTGCCGGCCATCCGAGCGCAGATGCGTGGTCAGCACGCCGCGATCGCTGGCTGCGCCGGGCTGGGTCTGTGCTTCCAGCACCACCGCACCGGCACCATCACCGAACAGCACGCAGGTTCCGCGATCGGTCCAGTCGAGAATGCGCGAGAACGTCTCCGCGCCGATCACCAGCGCACGCTTGCCGGCGCCGGTGCGCAGCAGGCTGTCGGCGGTCGTCAGCCCAAAGATGAAGCCGGAACACACCGCCTGCAGGTCGAAGGCCGCGCCATGGGTAATGCCGAGCGCGTTCTGCACCGCAACGGCTGTCGCCGGGAACGTATTGTCCGGAGTCGAGGTTGCCAGCACGATCAGGTCGATGGACTGCGCGTCGACGCCGGCATTGGCCAGCGCCGCCTGCGCGGCCTTGATCGCCAGATGCGAGGTGAACTCGCCGTCAGCAGCGATGTGGCGCTGCTTGATACCGGTGCGCTGGACGATCCACTCGTCCGATGTGTCAACCTTGGATGCCAGTTCGGCATTGGTCAGGATCCGCTCCGGCAGGTAAGAGCCGCAGCCGAGCACGACCGAACGTATCGCAGTCACGAGACAGCCTCCTGCGCAGCCGGGCTCGCAGGGAGCGCTTGGCCGTCGCGGTTGAGCATTTGATTGATCTTGGTGAGAAGGTCGTAGCGGACCATGTCGTAACCGACATCCACCGCGTAGGCGAAACCGTCGGCATTGGTGCCACCGTGGCTCTTCACCACGATGCCGCGCAGGCCGAGAAACACCGCGCCGTTGGACTTGTTCGGATCGACCTTGTCGCGCACCGCCTTGAAGGCGTTCTTGGCGAACAGGTAGCCAATGCGCGAGCGCCAGGTACGCGCCATGGCATTGCGCAGATATTCGGCGAACTGGCGCGCGGTGCCCTCGGCCGCCTTGAGCGCGATATTGCCGCTGAAACCTTCGGTGACGATCACGTCGGCATCGCCGCGGCCGATGCCGTCGCCCTCGACGAAACCGATGAATTCGAGCTGCGGCAGATTGGCGGTGCGCAGCAGTTCGGCGGCATCGCGGATTTCGTCGCCGCCCTTGATTTCCTCGACGCCGATATTGAGCAGGCCGACCGTCGGCCGGGCCAGATCGAACAGCGCGCTGGCCATGGCGCTGCCCATGACAGCGAGAGTCTTCAGGTGGTTGGCGTCGCCGCCGATGGTGGCGCCGAGATCGAGCACGACGGAATCGCCCCGCGTGGTCGGCCAGATCGCGGCCAGGCCGGGACGCTCGATACCGTCGAGCATGCGCAGGCAAAAGCGCGCCATCGCCATCAGCGCGCCAGTATTGCCGGCGGAGATCGCGACATCGGCCTCGCCCTTCTTCACCGCCTCGATCGCCAGCCACATCGACGAGACCTTGCGGCCACGGCGCAGCGCCTGGCTCGGCTTGTCATGCATGCTGACGGCAACGTCGGTATGGATCACCTTAGATACGGCCTTCAGTGCCGGATGATTGGCGAGTTCTTTCTCGATCAGCGCGCTGTCACCGAACAGCAGGAACTCGCTGTCGGGATGCCGGGTCAACGAAATCGCGGCGCCGGGAATGACCACCGATGCGCCGATGTCGCCACCCATGGCGTCTAGCGCGATGCGAACCTTTTTCGGCATGGACGTTCCGGAAACCTGTCTCTTGCGGCCTGTGACGCTCGTGGCCGCGGACGAAGTCTGCCGCATTTGGCAGCAGACGGCGAAGTTATGGCATTAACCCGATTTCGGCCGGGGACAATAGCGTTTCCGTGACCCGATACAACATCTTGACCGGGCGCTTTTGTCCCGCCAGCCGCACGGGGCTTGGAATCGGACCCCGGTCTCAGCCCTTCCCGGGCTTTTTGGATTTGGGCGTCTCAGGGGCGGTTTTCAGCGCTTTCAAGGCCGCAAACGGGTGCTCTTCCGGGTCCGGAACCTCGACCACCGGCTCGAACACGGCATCCGGCTTACGGGGATACGGGTCCAGCCCCAGAAACAGCGCGTCGGTCGCCAGTTTGCCGAGATCGATGAAGCCGTTTTCGATCGGCTCCGGCGGATCCGGGGTCTCCTCGTCGCTCTCGACGTCCTCGTCCACCGATTCGGCGAGTTCGCGAATCTGCGATGGCGGCGCGAAAATCACGTCGATCTCTTCCTCGAAATCGGCAGCCAGCGGGTCCAGCGTCACCACGCAGGTCTGCTCGACCTTGCCCCAGATACGACCGGTCACATGCACCGTACCGCCCTTCACGGGGCTCAGCAGGAGTTCGCCTTTCACGGCGCCCACGCTGACGAGGCCGCCGAGTTCGGCGATCCGCTTGCGCTCCTCGGGCGTGGCCTCGATGTCGCGCGCCAGCCCCGTTTCCGGGATCTGGATCACGGCGATGGGCACGCTCCAGGGCGGCGTGAGATCCACGGTGCGGTCGGGTTTGTTCATGTCGTTACCAAGGTCTCCGCAGGCGACGGGAAATGCCACGCGCCTGATGTCAGTGTCGTTGCATCCAGCGTGCCCAGACGGGCATTCGCCGCTTCGACATAAACAGCGAGACGCCGGGCGTTCTCGATGTCCATGCCATAATAGATATTCTTCGACAGCGCCGCCGCCAGAGGCTCCCTGCCCGCGCCAAGCGCTGCGTCATAGGCGCCTGTCCGGCCGTAAAACGCATCGCCGAACTCCCGCATTTTCTTCGGCACCTTCATGTCGCTGGTGCCGAGTTCGCGCAGGTTATCGTCCATATCGCCGCAGAACCTGTCGAAAAGTCCCTGCGACAACTCATCCTTGGGACTCATCCGGCGCAGCACCAGCCACATGTGAAGCAGCAACATATCGAAACGCCCGTTTACCGTATCCGGTGCTCCCAAGTCCCGATAAAACAAGGGTTCTCGCGCCTGCGCCACGATCATGCCATAGATGGCTTCAATGGTGCCGCGCAACGGCGCCGGGGGCTTTCTGAAGTGACTGAACGGCCAGACCATCTTGGGTTCCTCAGGCGGGCCCCTCGGGCACGCGCATGTTGCATTCAGAGGTTCTGCCCGGTACGTCAACGCCTTCCGGGATGCAAGTCTTTCGGAAGCAAGGCCTTCCCGAGAATCAAGAGGATGGGACCCCCTCCGCTATGACAATTTCGACCTCCATCAGCGCGAAGGCGCGGCTGACACGTGGCTGGCGCGGCATGCGCGCCGTACTCGCGGTCGCGGCCCTCTGCGTCACGCTGGGCGCCTGCGCCGAGCAATTCCAGAAGGGCTACATCCTGCCCCCCGGTGCGCTGGAGCAGATCCCGATCGGCGCCAGCCAGGATCAGGTCCTGATCGTGATGGGCACGCCCTCCACCGTCGCCACGCTATCGGGCGAAGTGTTCTATTACATCTCGCAGCGCGCCGAACGCGCCGTGGCGTTCATGCCGCAGAAGGTCACCGACCAGCGCGTCATCGCGATCTATTTCGACAAGAACCGCAAAGTGATCCGGCTCGCCAATTACGGCCTGCAGGACGGCAAGATCTTCGACTTCATCAGCCGCACCACGCCGACCTCCGGCCAGGAGATGAGCTATCTCACGCCGCTGTTCAAGCTGATCAGCTTCCGCTAGGCGGAACTATCAAATCGCTGAATTGCAAAAGCCCCGCAGCACACGCTGCGGGGCTTTTCTTTACGCTGTGGCCAAGGTCGGCTTGCCCGCCACCATCTGCCTCACTACGATTTCAGCAAGATCAAAAACCAAAACGACACCATCGAGGGAAGAAGCTATGACCAATCTGGTTACCCGTCGCCGTGTACTCACCGGCGCCGCCGCGATCACCAGCGCCGCGATCCTGCCGCGCGCGAGTCTCGGCGCCGGCGAATGGAAGCCCACCGAAACCGTCCGCGTCATCGTGCCCGCCGCAGCCGGCGGCTCCACCGACGTGATGGGCCGTATGCTCGCTGCGCATCTGCAGCCGGTCTGGGGCCAGTCGGTGGTGGTGGAAAATCGCTCGGGCGGCGGCGGCACCATCGGCACCGCCGAAGTCGCACGCCTCAAGGGCGATGGCCACACCATCCTGGTCGGCAATCCCGGCCCCAACGCCATCGCCTACAGCATCTTCAAGAACCTGACCTACAAGAGCGATCAGTTGCAGGCGGTCTCCAACATGATCAAGATTCCGAACATCGTCTGCGCGCATCCGAGCGTGCCGATCAAGACGATCCCGGAGCTGATCGCCTATATCAAGGCCAATCCGGACAAGCTGAACTATGGCTCGTCGGGCGTCGGCCAGAGCCCGCATCTCACCGGCGCATGGTGGCTGCAGCTCACCGGATTGAAGATGCAGCACGTGCCGTTCCGCGGTGCGGGCCCTGCGCTGCAGGCGGCCCTCGCCGGCGACATCCAGATCCTGTTCGACAATCTCTATCCGTCACTGCCGCAGGTGCTCGATGGCAAGCTCACCGGCCTTGCCGTCACCACGCAGCAGCGCAACGCGCAGGCGCCGAACGTCCCGGCGATGCGCGAGACCGCGCCCGAGCTGGAGAAGTTCGACGTCGCGTCATGGTTCGGCGTGTTCTATCCGAAGAGCACACCGACCGAAGCCGTGACCTCGCTCAATGAGCAGATCAAGGTTCTGCTCGGCACCGACGCGACCAAGAAGACCATCGCAGCCATGGGCGCCGTGTCGGACTACGGCACACCTCAGCAATTCCAGACCTTCGTCGAGGCCGAGACGGCCAAGTTCAAGACCATCATCGACAAGGAAGGCCTGCAGATGGAGGTGAAGTGAATTCAGCTCGCTTCGTCTCCACAAACACCTTCTACAAATTCCGTCATGCCCGGGCTTGTCCCGGGCATCCACGTCTTGGTAGCGAGTGAGAAGGCGTGGATGCCCGGGACAAGCCCGGGCACGACGAGTTTTAGCTGCTAGCGCCGTTACTTCTCTTCTTCCATGGCAAAGGCGACGTCGCCATTAGCCGAGAGCCGCACCTTGTCGCCCTCAACCTCGGCGACCAGACCGCCATCGATAAAGTGATGATGACCCTTGTGGCTGCCCTCGCCGCTGTCCTTCTTGGTCAGCTTGATGCGGTTGCCCTCGACCTTGTCGACCGTGCCGACATGAACGCCGTCGGCGCCGATGACTTCCATATGTTCCTTGATCTTGCTGAGCGCGCTCATGTCGTATCCTCTTATGTGGGGAATACTGAACGTGCGGCTGGGCAATAGGTTCAATTCGGGCCGCGGCCGGCCGATAGATAAGCAACAGACACGTCATCGACCGTCGTTTCGTTCCGAAAAACCCGATCGGTCTTCGGAAGATCGACTTCGAGCGCTCTTTCTCCGATCCACCGGATCGCCAGCGCGTGCTGTCCGCCGATAGACAGAAACGACGGATAACGCCTCGGCGAGAAACTCTGCCCTTTAGGCACCAGACTGACCTGCGTGTTGAACGGCGTTGTTGCACCGCATTCGCGCTCGAAAATCACGGCAGTCCTAGTCGCTTCCGGGGACGGCACCGCGCGCTTGATCGTCGTGGCGCAAGCAATTCCGGAATATTCAAGAATGTCATCACGAAAGAAAGCTCCGCCGACAACCAGCGCTGCAATGACGGCGACGGGAGCGATCCACTTTCTCACTGTTGTGCGGCTCGCCCGATCCTACCCGCCCTTGTTCATCTTCTTGATCTTGGCGTCCTGCGCCTCGATCGCCAGTGTCAATTCCATGATCGCCTTGGACAAAAGCTCGGTGGCCTCCTTCTGGTCCTGCGACTTGGCGGCACGCAGCGCGTAGTTCTTGGCGGATGACAGCGACATTTGACGTTCCTCGTGATGATCCCGGGGGCGAATTAGCCGAAGGCGTCATTCGCTGCAATCGGGTCGAAATGGAGAGATTACGCAGCAGTCAACGGCGCTCCGCATTTGCGCTGATAACCGCGAATATCTCGTCGGCGGATGCCGGCGGCGTGACGCCAAAGGTCTCGTCGAGAACCTGCTGCAACTCCGCAGCGCTGCCGAGCACGCGTTCAGACACCGGTTCGCCGTCACGTCCCTCGGTCGTCAGGTGGCGATTGACCAGTTTATGACGCCGGCCGTTGCTGACGCGCTCCATCACCAGCGTCGAGGTGAAGGGCACGAAGGGACTGGTCGATGTGTACCAGTTGCCGAGCTCGTAATCCGACGGCAGTTGCGGTGTGAGATCGAACACGTACATCGTCCGCCAGCCGTCCGCCCGCTTCGCGCTCAGCGACAACAGGCCATCGGCCTCGGTCAGCCGATAGGTCCCCATCGCCGTTTGCTGATCGATACCCGCGAGGAGCCGCAGGGGTGCATCGAGTACGCAGGCGCCAAAGCCGGTATCGGCGAGATAGGGTCCATCCGGAAGATCGACCTTCAGGAGCATATGCGTTCTGGGGCCAAGTGGACTGTCCGGCGGCGCATTCCAGCGCACGCGGGCGCCGAGGCCAGTGACCTTGAAGCCGATCGTCTCGAGCGCGGCCCGCAGCATCGCGTTCAGCTCATAGCAATAGCCACCGCGTCGGCCATCGATGAGTTTCTGCTGCAATGACGCCATGTCCAGTTTGACCGGCAGATGAAGAAACGGATTGAGACCCTCGAAAGGCAGCGCATTGATGTGAGCGACATGAATGGTTGTCAGTGTCGCCAGATCCGGCGCAACCGATCCGTCAAAGCCGATCCGCGCGAGATAGCGATCCAGCCGAAAAACATCCGTCATCATGGTTGCCTCTTCATCATCTCGCTCTGACATAGCCCATCCGACAGCAGCGGGCGACAACGTACCGCCCAAGCTGTCATTCCGGGGCAGGACGGACCGCGCAGCGGGCCGGACTGAGCCCGGAATCTCGAAGTGTTTTGCGCTGTCGGAGACTCCCATGTCGAGATGCCGGGTTCGCGTGCGCGAAGGTGCGCCCGCGCCCTCAGGCAAACCAATCGGTTTGCCGGGGAATGACAGTGTGGGGCGGGAAGACAGCGCCAAGACATTTTTTCCTATCTCCCGTTGACAACATCCCTATCAGGTTTATATTCCCCTTCGTCCTGCCCCATCGAGAGGGGCGATCGCGATCGTCACGTTCGCGGGGTGGGATGCGGTGGACGCCGGAGATGCGGCGTCACGCGGTTCATGGGTGACGTCTGTCTTCGGGCAGGACGGATTTGCGCCAGCACTGCCACTGGCAAGGACACGGCCGACCTTGAGATGGACAGAGCCCTGGACAGTGTGACGGACGACCAAATCGAAACGCGTTCGGCCAAGTGCTTTGCGGCTACCCTGTCCCTCCGCCCTGGGACATTAATTTTGGTGATGGGACCGTTCGCCATGGCAGATGTGCAGGCAACCGAAAAAACACCGCAGGCGGAACGCCGGGCAATCGCTCGGCGCCTCCGAAAGTCCTGATGCACTCTAAATTGCGGAAGACCGCATTCGCATCAGGCCCAAGGGTGCAACGGGCACCCGGCGTTCCGCACGCCCTCTCACAAGAGGGCGGGAATGCAAGAGACGACGGCGCCCCCGCGCCGCAAACAATGGGGGCGATGACGCATGTCTGAAGAGCAGTGGCTGTTTGACAGTTGAATCTGCGATGGCGCTCTGGCCGCCAAAGAATCCCTCCCCCTTGCGGGGAGGGTCGGCCGATAGGCCGGGGTGGGGTCTCTCCCCACGTGAGAGCGGCGCCTGTTGCGCGACCCCACCCGTCACGTTTGTTCGCTCCGCTCTTAAACGCGCCACCCTCCCCGCTCGCTACGCTCGGGGAGGGAAAAGGAAGAGCGCCGCTGCTCTACAACATCATGCCGCCACGACCTCACGCGGCTGAGTGATCGCGATATGCTGGCAATGCGCCACGGGTGTCGTGCCATTGGCCACGATAATCGCATCGAGTTCGACGAACCGATGCCCCTTCTTCTCGTAATTGGCGGTCACCTTCGCCCGCGCGATCAGTTCATCATCGGTATTCGCGGTCGCCAACAACTGCATCCTGCTGCCAACGTGAATCCACGGCCCGAGCAGCACATTGTCCACCAGCACCTTGTTCATGATCCGCTGCAGCACGCCGGGATGCACGATGCCCTCGCGCAAATACCGATCGTCGGCCTCGCGCACCTCACCCAGATATTCGGCAAGTCCATCCTCCGGCCAGACCCGCGGCGCGGTCCCGAGCCACTTGTCCAACGCGTAGGAATTGGCATCCACCGGCAGCCGCTTCGACACAGCCGCCGTATCCGGGAATTCATCCAGCGATGGCACCACCGGGAAGGCCGTCAGCGATGCGGTCCCGGCCGCACGAATCTCGCCGCCGCCCTCAACGCTCAGCGCGAGCCCCTCGCCGGCTTCCTCGGCGATTACCTCGACTGTCTCGCCGTCATAGACCGGCTTGGTGAAACGGGCCTCGATCAGGCCACGCTCCAGAAAATCCCGTCCCCAGTGCTGCACCGGCGGATGGATCATATAGGCCAGCACGTCGACGCCAGGCACCAACCCGCCGCTGAAACCGAATTTCCGGGCGACAGAATCGTCATGCATCTTGTTTTCGGACTGTTTGGCGGTGTTAAACGCCTCAACACGGTACGGTTCGAGCCGTTTGGTCATGATTCCTCCCGAAAACTGCGCGAAATTGAGTGTTCGCCTTGGCAGGAGATGATACCCGTCACCATGTTCGAGGCAAGGCGACGGGCGGGGAACTGTCCCGCGTCAGCGCCACATCGCCCACCCGCAAATGACTGCCTTTTCGTGGAACTTGTGCTCCCTTGACCACACGCATCTATATCGACGCCGACGCCTGCCCGGTCAAAGACGAGATTTACCGCGTCGCCGCCCGCTTCAGCCTGCCCGTCAGCGTGGTCGCCGGAAACTTCATCCGAGTGCCTGACGATCCCCTGATCGAGCGGATTGCCGCAGGTTCGGGCATGGATGCGGCCGATGACTGGATTGCGGAACGCGCCCAGAAGGGCGATATCGTGATCACGGCAGACGTTCCGCTGGCCAGCCGCTGCGTCAAGGCGGGCGCCGCGGTAATTGCCCCTAACGGCAAGCCGTTCACAGAACAATCCATCGGGATGACGCTCGCAGTACGCAACCTGATGACCGATTTGCGGTCGTCAGGCGAAATCACCGGTGGTCCCAAATCATTCGCGCCGCGCGATCGCTCGGCGTTCCTGTCGGCCTTGGATCAAACCATCCGCCGCATCCAGCGCGACCCGGCCTTTGCGCCCGCGCCGAAACAAAGTTGACCTGACCTTATGGCTCCTCCGCTTATCCAGCTGAAAGACATCTTCCTGACCTTCGGCGGCACGCCGCTGCTCAACGGCGTCGAACTGTCGGTGTCGCAGGGCGAGCGCGTCTGCCTGATCGGCCGCAACGGCTCCGGCAAGTCGACGCTCCTCAAGATCGTGGCGGGGATCGTTGAAAACGACAAAGGCAGCCGCTTCGTGCAGCCCGGTGCCACCGTCCAGTATCTGCCGCAGGAGCCGGACTTCTCCGGCTATGCGACGACGCTCGCTTATGTCGAGGCCGGCATGGGCGACGGCCACAACATCTATCAGGCGCAGTATCTGCTCGAACAGCTCGGCCTCACCGGCCACGAGGATCCAAACAACCTCTCCGGCGGCGAAGCGCGCCGCACGGCGCTGGCCCGCGTGCTGGCGCCCGAGCCGGATATCCTGCTGCTCGACGAGCCCACCAACCATCTCGATCTCACGACGATCGAATGGCTCGAAGGCGAACTGGCCAGCCGGCGCTGCGCGCTGGTGCTGATCAGCCATGACCGCCGCTTTCTCACCAATCTGTCGCGCGCCACCGCCTGGCTCGATCGCGGCCAGATCCGCCAGATCGATCGCGGCTTCTCGGCCTTCGAACAGTGGCGTGATGACGTGCTCGCGGAAGAAGAGCGCGACCAGCACAAGCTCGACCGCAAGATCGTCAATGAAGAACATTGGCTGCGTCATGGCGTCTCCGGCCGCCGCAAGCGCAACGTCAAGCGCCTCGCCGGCCTGCATGAACTGCGCGCGCAGCGCCAGGACTATCGCGGCGCCGCGGGCAACGCGACGCTCGCTGCTGCCGAGGCGGAAAAGTCCGGCAAGCTGATCTTCGAAGCGAAGAACATCTGCCGCACCTATGGTGACCGCAAGATCGTCGACGATTTCTCGATCCGCGTGCAGCGTGGCGATCGCATTGGTGTGGTCGGTCCGAACGGTGCGGGCAAGACCACGATGATCAATATGCTGACCGGCACCGAGCCGCCGGATTCAGGCACCATCCGGTTCGGCGCCAATATCGAAATGGCGACGCTGGACCAGCATCGCGAAAGCCTCAACCCGAAGACCACGCTGGCGGAAGCCCTCACCGGCGGCCGCGGCGACCACGTGATGGTCAACGGCCAGCCCAAGCATGTGGTCAGCTACATGAAGGACTTCCTGTTCTCGCAGGAGCAGATGCGCACGCCCCTCGAAGTGCTCTCCGGCGGTGAACGCGGCCGGCTGATGCTGGCCCGCGCATTGGCCAAACCATCCAACGTGCTGGTGCTGGACGAACCGACCAACGACCTCGATCTCGAAACCCTCGACGTGCTCGAGGAAATGCTCGGTGATTACGAAGGCACCGTCATCCTGATCAGCCATGACCGCGACTTCCTCGATCGCGTCGTCACCTCGGTGATCGTGCCGGAAGGCAACGGCAAGTGGATGGAATATGCCGGCGGCTATACCGACATGCTGGCGCAGCGCGGCGCCGACCTGAAGCGCGAGGCCAAGACCGAAGCCGTGGCGGCCAAGAGCAACGGCAGCAAGTCGGACTCGTCCAAGCCTGCTGCGAAGCGCAAGCTGAACTTCAAGGACAAGCACGCGCTGGAAACCCTGCCGAAGGCGATGGACAACCTGCGCTCCGAAATCGCCAAGCAGCAGCGCCATCTCGACGATCCCAACCTCTACAAGAAGGATCGCAAGAAGTTCGACACCGCGACCGCTGCGCTCTCAAAGGCGCAGAAGGAATTGCAGGATTCGGAAGAGCAATGGCTGGAGCTGGAAATGCTCCGCGAAGAAATCGAGAACGCGTAATTGTCAGTCGTCATTGCGAGCGAAGCGAAGCAATCCAGAGGCAACAAGCGAAGACTGGATTGCGTCGTCGCTTCGCTCCTCGCAATGACGGTGGAAATGCCGGAGACGACACAATGACCACCACACTCGCCGCCAAAATCTCCCGCGACTACGGCACACCTGCCCTCGTCATCGACATGGATCGCGTCGAGCGCAATATCGCGCGCATCCAGAAGGTTTGCGATGATGCCGGCATCGCCAACCGGCCGCATATCAAGACGCACAAGAGTCCGGTCATCGCGAAGATGCAGATCGAAGCCGGTGCCAAGGGCATCACCTGCCAGAAGCTCGGCGAAGCCGAGATCATGGCCGATGCCGGGATCGACGACATCCTGATCAGCTACAACCTGCTCGGCGACGAGAAGATGGCACGGCTTGGCGCGCTGCAGGCCAAGGCAAACGTCACCGTGGCCGCCGACAATTCGGTCGTCATCGGCGACCTGCCGAAAGCCGCCGCGATTTCGGGTCGCAACCTCAACGTCGTCGTCGAATGCGACACCGGCCGCAAGCGCGCCGGCGTCGAGACGCCCGCGGAGGCGATTGCACTCGCCAAGGAGATCGCCGCCTCGAAGGGTCTGACCTTCGCCGGCTTCATGCTGTACCCAACCGAGACCGGCTGGCCCGACGCACAGAAATTCTACGACGAAGCGCTGGCCGGCGTTCGCGCACTCGGTCTGGAGCCCACGATCGTCTCGACCGGCGGCACGCCAAACCTGACGAATGTCGGCAAGCTCAAGGGCGCCACCGAACATCGCTTCGGCACCTATATCTACAACGACCGCATGCAGGTCGCGGCTGGTTCGGCCACCTGGGACGATTGCGCGCTGAATGTCTATTCGACCGTGGTCAGCCGCGCCGGCCCGGAACGCGGCATCCTCGATGCCGGGTCCAAGACGCTGACGCCCGACACCGGCGGTCTCGACGGCTACGGCCTGATCCTCGAACATCCCGAAGCCAAGATCGCCCGCTTCGCCGAGGAACACGGCTTCCTCGATCTCGGCCGCAGCAACACCCGTCCCAATGTCGGCGACGTCGTCCGCATCGTGCCGAACCACGTCTGTGTTGTCGTCAACATGTTCGATGAAGTGGTGATGGTGCGCGGTGACGAGATTATCGGCACGCTGCCGGTGGCCGCGCGTGGGAAGCTGCGCTGACGCGACAGCGCTTACACTCGGGACCTCATCCTAAGGAGGCGCCGCTTGGCGCCGTCTCGAAGGATGGACACACATTCATGGTTCGAGACGCGCGCAAGAGCGCGCTCCTCACCATGAGGTCGGCGTTCTATCGGGGCGAAAAAGCCAGCCACCTCAAAACGCCCTCGCCCGCTGCAGCGCCTGTCGCAAACGACGCCTGCAGCAGGTAACCGCCGGTCGGCGCTTCCCAATCGAGCATCTCGCCGGCGACGAATGTGCCCGGCATACGCTTCAGCATGAAGGCGTCATCGATCTCATCGAACGAGACGCCACCCGCCGTCGAAATAGCACGCGCGATCGGCGCGACGCCATTGAGCGTCACCGGCACGGCGTTGATCAAGGCAGCCAACTTCTCCGGCGGCAATGACGCCAGTTGAATGCCCTCTGGGACAGCGATTTCCTGCAGCAGCCCAATGGCCACCGGCGACAGATGGATCGCCTTGCGCAGGAAATTGGAGAACGACTGCTTGCCACGCGATGCTGCCAGCTTCGTGGTCAGCTCCTTCGCATCGAGGTCCGGTCTAAGAGCAACGCGCAGCGTCGCCTTGCCGTCCGCGATGACCGCTTCGCGCAACAGAGACGACAGCGCATAAATGCCACCGCCTTCGATACCGCCACGCGTGACCATCGCCTCGCCGCGCACGCTGTGTGCACCGAACGACAGCGCAACACCCTTCAGCGGCTGACCTTCGAAACGGTCCTTGAAGATCTCCGACCACGCGACCGTAAAACCGGAATTAGCCGGGCGCAGCGGTGCGATACTCACGCCCTTCGCAGCCAGCACACCGGCCCATGCGCCGTCCGAGCCAAGCCGAGGCCAGCTTGCACCGCCGAGCGCAAGAACCGCGCTCTTGCAGGCGATCGCCCTCGAGCCGTCCGGCGTTTGGAATATCAAACGCCCATCGCCGTCCCATCCTGTCCAGCGGTGACGAAAGGCAAACCGCACGCCGCTCTCGTCCAGCCGCCGCAGCCACGCGCGCAGCAATGGCGATGCCTTGAAGGCCTGCGGAAACACCCGGCCGCTGGAGCCGACAAAGGTCGGCTGCCCCAGCGCCTCGCTCCAGTCGCGTAGCGCGGTCGGCGTGAAAGCCGAGATCGACGGCGCAAGCTGCGCCTCCGCCGCGCCATAGCGTTTGAGGAATTCCGGCAGCGGCTCACTATGAGTGAGATTGAGTCCGCCGCGTCCGGCCATCAGAAACTTGCGACCAGCCGATGGCATCGCGTCATAGACCGTGACGGCAGCGCCGCCACGACTCAGAACCTCGGCCGCCATCAGCCCGGCAGGGCCGGCACCGATCACCGCAACTTGGTTCTTCACAGGCTCAGTCAAGGTCACACGATCCGGCGAAGCCGCCGATCAGGCTTTTACGCCCAAGCGAATGGCGGCCTGCTCGACATACTTCTGGGTCTGATGGAAAGCGCCTTCCAGCGCCTTGGCCTTGGACATATCACTAATGTCCGCGAAATGCGCGGCAATCGTATCCGGGCTCCAGTCAGCTTCGGCGAAATTGACACCTTCGCTTTCCAGAATCTTGATCACCGCGAAAGAGCCTGCTCCAGCACCCATGATGGTCTTGGTCGGCGCATTCTCGCTCAGCAGATATTCAACTGCCGGCGTGATCGCTTCCGGCTTCATCAGTTGCAGCGCCTGCGCGGGCAGCAGTTCCTCGGTCATCCGCGTGGCGGCCGTCGGTGACACGATGTTGACGCGGATGTCCGTCTTGCGGCCTTCCTCGGCGAGCACATTCATCAGGCCGACCATGCCAGTCTTGGCAGCACCGTAATTGGCCTGACCGAAATTGCCATACAGACCAGACGACGAGGTGGTGAGCACAATGCGCCCGTAGTTGCGCGCGCGCATACCTTCCCACACCGCCTTGCAGCAATAGAAGGTGCCTGTGAGATGCACGTCCAGCACCTTGGCGAAGTCGGCGAGCTCCATCTTGGCGAAGGATTTGTCGCGGAGGATACCCGCATTGGCGCACATCAGGTCGACGCTGCCCCAGTCCTTGGTGGCCTTGTCGACCATCGCGCTGACCTGCTCGAAGTTGGAGACATCAGCGCCATCGGGCATCGCCGTGCCACCGGCTGCGCGGATTTCCTCGACCACGGTTTCCGCCGCCGTCAGCGAACCGCCGGTACCGTCGCGCGCGCCGCCGAAATCGTTGACCACGACCTTGGCGCCGAGCTTCGCAAGGCCCAGCGCATGGGCGCGGCCCAATCCATTGCCGGCGCCGGTGACGATGGCGACGCGGCCGTCAAATCGAATGGTCATTTGGAACTCTCCTCAATTGAAATAGACAAGGCCGAGCCAGTCGGCGACCAGCGCCGGCTTGTCCTCGCCTTCGATTTCGACACTCACGCTGGTGCGCGTGAACAATTCCTTCGGCTTGCGCAACGTCGCCTCGGTCAGCGTGAAGCGGCCGCGGATGCGCGATCCTGCTTTGACCGGCGACACGAAGCGCACTTTGTCGGTACCGTAATTGACGCCCATGGCGACATCGGCGAGTTGCGGCAGCGCCTCATAGGAAAACACCGAGAGCATCGACATGGTCAGGAAGCCATGAGCGATCGTCGTGCCGAACGGCGTTTCGCGCGCACGCGCGGGATCGACATGGATGAACTGAAAATCCTCCGTCGCCGCGGCGAACGCATCGATGCGCTTCTGGTCCATGACATGCCAGGGCGACACGCCGACTTCCTTGCCTACCATGGCGATATAGGCATCACGTTCAATCATCGCGCTCATTCAGTCTCAGTCCTCAAAATCCAGTTGCGTTGCGGGCGCAGATTCCACAGCGCACACCCTGACGCCAAGCGAAATTGTGCGCTGCAGCCATGCAAAGCGCGACAAATTACCGCTCGCCCTCTTGCGATCCTGCCGCGCGGAGTGCCTGCAATTCGGGGAAATCCTCTTCGCGAAACTCGACGCCGCGGAGAGGGTCGCTGCGATCGTCGGCGTGTTCGAGCCGACGCAGATGCACCCTGCGAATCTTGCCCGAAATCGTCTTCGGCAGCTCGGTCACGAACTCGATCCGACGTATACGTTTGAACGGCGCCAGACGCACATGCAGATGCTGATAGATCGACAGCGCCGTTGCCTTGGACGGCGCGGTATCGCCGATCAGCAATACATAGGCCTTGGGGATGGCGAGTCGGATCGGATCGGGGCTCGGTACAATGGCGGCCTCAGCCACGGCATCGTGTTCGAGCAGGATACTCTCCAGTTCGAACGGACTAATGCGATAGTCCGAGGATTTGAACACATCGTCGGAGCGACCGACGAAAGTGAGATAGCCATCGTCATCGGAAAATACGACGTCGCCGCTGCGATAGATCTCACCGCTCGCACCGCTGACACTACCGTCTTCGGCTTGATAGCCCTGCATCAATCCTGCCGGGCGATCGACGCCAAGCACGAGACTGACCTCGCCCTCCTTCGCCGGATTGCCGTCGGCATCGACAACGCGAACCTTCCAGCCCGGCAGCGGACGGCCCATGGAGCCCACCTTGACGGTCTGGCCCGGCGAATTGCCGGCCAGCGCGGTGGTCTCGGTCTGGCCGTAGCCGTCGCGAATGGTGAGGCCCCAGGCCGCCTTGACCTGATCGATCACTTCCGGATTGAGCGGCTCACCGGCGCCACAGACTTCGCGCAGCGCGACCTTGAAGGTGGCAAGCTTCTCCTGAATGAACAGCCGCCACACGGTGGGCGGTGCGCAGAGCGTCGTCACGCCGCAGCGGCCGATGGTGGCGAGCAGGCCCTTGGCATCGAAGCGCGGCTGGTTGACCACGAACACGGTCGCGCCGGCATTCCATGGCGCGAAGAAGCAGCTCCAGGCATGCTTGGCCCAGCCCGGTGAAGAAATGTTGAGATGCACGTCGCCCGGCTGCAGGCCGATCCAAAACATCGTCGAGAGTCCGCCGACGGGATAGCTGCGCTGGCTGTGCCGCACGAGCTTCGGCTTCGCCGTGGTGCCCGAGGTGAAATAGAGCAGCATCGGGTCGTCCGCTCTGGTCGGGCCATCCGGCGTGAATGTGTCGGGGAATTCAGCTGAGGTCTCAAAAGCCAGCCAGCCGTCGTGAGGCGACGTGGCGTTGACGACGATCTGACCAATGCCCGCGGTCTTCAGGCTGCCGAACTTGGCCACCTGGTCCTCTGCCGCCACCACAAGCTTGGCACGTCCGCGGTCGAGCCGGTCCTGCAATTCATCCGGGGTCAGCAGCGTGGTTGCAGGAATGATGACGACGCCGAGCTTGATCGCCGCCAGCATGGTCTCCCACAGCGGCACCACATTGCCGAGCAGCAGCAACAGATGATCGCCGCGCTTCAGCCCCTGCGCGCGCAGGAAATTGGCAACCTGATTTGAGCGCCGCGACAGCACCTCGAACGACAACTTCGTCTCGCGGCTGGCGGCCGCATCGACGATCCAGAGCGCCGTCCGGTCCTTGCTGACGGGATCATGGGCGAGTTCGGCATCGAACCAGTCGAGCGCCCAGTTGAAGTCGACCGGATCGGGCCAGCGAAAGCCGGCAACGGCGGTGGCGTAGTCGGTGCGGTGTTCGAGGAGGAAGGCGCGGGCCTGCTTGAACGTGGTCATGCCGACGCGCTCCGCTATTTCGGCATCAAATGCCTAAGGTGATGAATGATCCCCGAGAAGTCATCACCGCCGTGACCTTCCTTCTCATAGGTCTCATAGATGCTCTCGGCATGAGCGCCGAGCGGCGTCCTGGCGCCGGCGGCCTTGGCGGCCTCCTGCGACAGCCTGAGATCCTTGAGCATCAGTGCTGCGGCAAAACCCGGCTTGTATTCATTGTTGGCCGGCGATGTCGGCACCGGTCCCGGCACCGGGCAATAGGTGGTCAGCGACCAGCACTGGCCCGACGAGGTCGAGGCCACATCGAACAGCGCCTGATGCGACAGGCCGAGTTTCTCGGCGAGCACGAAGGCTTCGCTGACGCCGATCATGGAAATGCCGAGGATCATGTTGTTGCAGATCTTGGCCGCCTGCCCCGCACCGGCATCGCCGCAATGGACAATCTTCTTGCCCATCGCTTCGAGGACCGGCTTGGCCGACGCGAACGCCTTGGCATCGCCGCCAGCCATGAAGGTCAGCGTCGCGCCCTTGGCGCCGCCAGTGCCACCGGAGACCGGCGCATCGACCGACGGCAGCTTCTGCGCAGCCGCCAGTTCATGCGCCTTGCGTGCGCTTTCCACGTCGATGGTCGAGCAATCGATCATCAGCGCCCCCTTGGCGGCAACGGGAATGACCTCGCTCCAGACCGACACCACGTGTTTGCCGGCCGGCAGCATGGTGATGATGACCTCGGCGCCCTTCACGGCATCGACCGCCTTGTCAGCAATGGTCACGCCATCCGCCCTCGCCTGCGCGCGGGACGCCTCGACGAGATCGAAGCCCGTCACCTTGTGGCCCGCCTTGACCAGGTTGGCGGCCATCGGGCCACCCATATTGCCGAGACCGATGAATGCAATGCTGGTCATGTCCTGCCCTCGTGATCGTTTGTTTGTTTTTAAAGCCTGATGAAAACGGCGAAATCCAACTTTCGTTCAGAACGCTCGACCTTCAGAAGGTCAGCTCAACATCGCGTTTGGCCAGATAGCGCGCGACAATCTCCGGTGTCACGCCCTCGAGATCCGGTGGCTGCCATTTCGGATTGCGATCCTTGTCGATGATGGCCGCACGCACGCCCTCAACGAAATCTGCGCTATCAAACACCTCCAGCGCCGCGAGATATTCGCGCGACAGACATTCCTCGAGCGAATTCGACGCGCGCGCTAGCCGCAACAGCTTCAGGGTAACCTTGAGCCCCCGCGGTGATTTGTCGGACATGGCCTTGATCGTCACCAGCGCGAAATCTGAACCGTCCTGCTCAAGCGCAGCCACGATCTCCTCGACGCTGTCATGGGCGAAAGCGCGATCGATCAGCGCACGCTGCGCCGTGACTGGACCGGTTTGTTCCGGGGCTGCAAACTTCTTGAGTGTCGTCATCACCAACGCTGCATCGGCACCTGACGACAGCTTTGTCAGCGCTTCGCGCAATGCCGGCCAATTGACGGTGTCGATCAGGACGTCCGCCATATGTGCAGCAAGCGCATCGGCACCATTTGCCGTCAGTCCGGTCAGACCGAAATACGTCCCGAGTTCGCCCGGCGCACGCGACAACAGCCAGGTGCCGCCAACATCGGGGAAGAAGCCAAGGCCGACTTCCGGCATCGCCATCCTGGTCTTCTCGGTGACGATGCGATGGCTGGCATGGCCGGCCAGACCGACGCCGCCGCCCATCACGAAGCCATCCATGTAAGCGACATAGGGCTTTAGAAACTTCGCGATACGCGCGTTGACAATGTACTCCTCGCGCCAAAAGATCTTGCCGAGATCGCCTTTGACCTTGGCGCTCTCATAGAGACCGCGAATGTCGCCACCAGCGCACAGCCCGCGCTCGCCTGCTCCTTCGAGAATGATGAGCGCAACCTTCGGATCGGCCTCAAACATATCGAGCGCCGTCGCGATCTCGCGGGTCATCTCCAGCGTCAGGGCATTCAACGCCTTCGGCCTGTTGAGGCGGATCACACCAGCCGCGCCTTCGCGCGCGACGATCAGTTCGCCGGCCTCGGTCGCTACGTCCGAACTCATCGCGCGCCCTCGATCAATTTGCGCGACACAATCAGCCGCATGATTTCATTGGTGCCTTCGAGGATCTGGTGCACGCGCAAATCGCGCACGATCTTCTCGATCCCGTATTCGGCGAGATAGCCATAGCCGCCATGCAGCTGCAGCGCATCGTTGGCGACCTCGAAACCGATATCAGTGCCGAAGCGCTTGGCCATCGCGCAGAGCATGCCGGCATCGGCATCCTTGCGGTCCAGCGCCGCCGCCGCCCGCCACAGAAACGTGCGCGCGGCTTCCAATTCGGTCGCCATATCGGCGACGCGGAACTGGAGTGCCTGGAATTCGTCGAGTCGCTTGCCGAACGCCTTCCGCTCTTTCATGTAGCTCAACGACTTGTCGAGCGCCGACTGCGCGCCACCAAGCGAACACGCGGCGATGTTGAGACGACCACCGTCGAGGCCGGCCATGGCGATCTTGAAGCCGATGCCCTCGTCACCGAGCCGGTTGGCGATCGGCACGCGGCAATTTTCGAAGATCACGGCGCGTGTCGATTGCGCGTTCCAGCCCATCTTGCGTTCGTTGTTGCCGAACGACAGACCGGGCGTACCGGCCTCCACCACGATGGTCGAGACGCCGCTGGCGCCCTCGCCGCCCGTACGGACCATCACGACATAGACGTCGGTATCGCCGGCCCCGGAGATGAATTGCTTCTGGCCGTTGAGCACATAGTGGTCGCCGTCGACGACGGCGCGGGTGCGCAGCGCCGCTGCATCCGATCCCGAGCCGGGCTCAGTCAGGCAGTAGCTCGCCAGCAGCTCCATAGTGCAAAGTCGCGGCAGCCACTTCTGGCGCTGCGCTTCGCTGCCATAGGAATCAATCATCCACGACGCCATGTTGTGGATCGAAATGAAGGCCGAGGTGGTCGGACAGCCGGTCGCCAGCGCCTCGAAAATCAGCGCGGCGTCGAAACGCGTCAGTGCGGAGCCGCCGACATCATCACGAATGTAGATGCCGCCCATACCGAGCAGCGCCGCCTCGCGCATCACCTCTTTGGGGAAATGCTTGTCCTCGTCCCATTGGAGCGCAAAGGGAGCGATCTTTTCCGCAGCAAATTCGCGCGCCATGTCGCGAACGGCGGTCTGTTCCTCATCGAGAGCGAATTGCATCACGCCCTTCTTGTTGATTGTTGATCAGCCGGGAAAATGAAACGGCCCGGTGCACCACCTTTGGGAGCGCCGGGCCGCTTGCGTGTTCTTACTTCATCAACGGGATCGAGAACTCGGCGCCTTCCTTGACACCCGATGGCCAGCGCGCGGTGACCGTCTTGGTCTTGGTGTAGAAGCGGATCGAATCCGGACCATGCTGGTTGAGATCGCCGAAGCCGGACTTCTTCCAGCCACCGAAGGTGTAATAGGCGATCGGCACCGGGATCGGCACGTTGATGCCAACCATGCCGACATTGACCTTGGCGGCGAAGTCGCGCGCAGCATCACCGTCACGGGTGAAGATCGCAACGCCGTTGCCGTAGTCATGATCCGACGGCAGCGCGAGAGCTTCTTCGTAATCGTGGGCACGCACCACCGACAGCACGGGCCCGAAGATCTCTTCCTTGTAGATGCGCATGTCCTTGGTGACGTTGTCGAACAGACAGCCACCCATATAGAAGCCGTTCTCGTAGCCCTGCATCTTGAAGCCACGGCCATCGACGGCGAGCGTGGCGCCTTCCTTGATGCCGATATCGACATAGTTCTTGACGCGGTCGACGGCTTCCTTGGTCACCAGCGGACCGAAGTCGGCGGACGGATCCACGGAGGTGCCGATCTTCAGACTCTCGACGCGCGGGATGAGCTTTTCCATCAGACGGTCGGCCGTGGTCTTGCCAACAGGCACGGCCACCGAGATCGCCATGCAGCGCTCGCCAGCGGAGCCGTAGCCGGCGCCGATCAACGCATCGACGGTCTGGTCCATATCCGCATCGGGCATGATGATGGCGTGGTTCTTCGCGCCGCCGAAGCACTGGGCGCGCTTGCCGGTCGCCGCAGCGCGCTCGTAAATATACTGGGCGATCGGCGACGAGCCGACGAAGCCGACAGCCTTGATGTCTTCGTCGTCGAGAATGGCGTCGACGGCTTCCTTGTCGCCATTGACGACGTTCAGAATGCCCGGCGGCAGACCAGCTTCGATCATCAATGCGGCGAGCATCATCGGCACGCCGGGATCGCGCTCGGACGGCTTGAGAATGAACGCGTTGCCGCAAGCGATTGCCGGGCCGAATTTCCACATCGGGATCATCGCCGGGAAGTTGAACGGCGTGATGCCGGCGACGACGCCGAGCGCCTGGCGCATCGAATAGATGTCGATGCCGGGACCAGCGCCTTCGGTATATTCGCCCTTCATGAGATGCGGAATGCCGCAGGCGAATTCGATCACTTCCAGGCCGCGCTGGATATCGCCCTTGGCGTCCGGCACGGTCTTGCCATGCTCACGCGCCAGGCAATCGGCCAGCTTGTCGTAATCGCGGTTGGCGAGTTCGAGGAACTTCATCAGCACGCGGGCGCGGCGCTGCGGATTGGTGTTGCCCCAAGCGACCTGCGCCTCGGCGGCATTGAGAACCGCGGCGCGCATTTCGGCCTTGGAGGCCAGCGCAACCTTGGCCTGAACTTCGCCAGTCATCGGCTCGAAAACGTCGGCGAAACGCCCCGACTTGCCCTCGACCTCACGGCCGCCGATGAAATGTCCAATCGTGCGCATGCGTTTCCTCCTGGGAGCCAAATTTGGCCCGATGTTGATCAGGCTTTATGGCGTTTGGAAAGGCCCTGCACGCGCGGCGGATTTGCGAAATTGCAGGCTCGCTGCAGTTTGGCCCTGTCAGAATGTCACCGCCGCGACAATGTCGCAGGCAGTGCGCCGATTATCAATTCTTGGCGGCAGATACGGCCTTGGTTGCCGCCTTCTTTGCAGTCGGCTTTCTAGCCCCGCTCTTGGGAGCCTCAGCCTTGGACGCTGTCGGCTTCGGCGCTGCAGCACGGCCCAGCACGGCCTCGCGGCCAGCACTCAAAAGCTCCTCGGACAACTCGCCATTGCCGGCGGCGCGGGCGAGCACGATGGTGCCCATCATGGTGGCAAGCGCCGCCATCGCCTGTCTGCGCGCCGATTTGCTCGGTCCGCCATGAAACTGCTCGGACATCATCTCGATCATCTGATCGAGCTTGGCGGCAAACACCTTGCGCGTCTTGGGGCTTTCGCGCGCGATCTCAGCGCCCAGCGCCGGGACGGCGCAACCATGGCCCGGATTGTCGCGGTGCTGCGGCGACAGGTAAGAATCCACGATCGTGGCCAGGCGCTGATCCGGCGCCGCCTGCCCAGCCAACTGACGCCAGCGATCGGTCGATCGGTCCATTGCATAGGCAAAGGCTTCAATCACCAGCGCCTCGCGCGAATCGAAATGCGCGTAGAAGCCGCCATGGGTGAGACCCGCATCCTTCATGAGGTCGGCCACGCCGATGCCATGCGCGCCCTTTTCGCGCAGACGCACGGAAGCCTTCTTCACGATCCGCGCGTGAGTTTCGAGCTTATGTTCCTTCGAATAGCGCATCGGCGGTCCATTCAAGACAAATAGATGATGTCAATCATATTACCCGTACCGCCTCGCGCACGCAACGCGCTCCTGGCCGCAGGCCTTGACAACAACGCAGTTTGACGCGGAATTGATAGGACAAGACCGGCGATCCGCGCCGGCCCAAGGGAATGCCAAGGGACGAGACGATTTCATGCATATGCTCAATCCCCACTGCGGTGTCGAACGCGACCCGCGAGGTATAGTTCGGCTGACGATCTGCAATGCCGGCTCACTCAATATTCTGAATTCAGCCGCAATCAAGGGCGTTCGCGAGGGCATCGAGGTATTGGCCACGGAACGCGCCATTCGCGCGCTTGTTATCGCCGGCCAGAGCGAAAAGAGCATGATCGGTGGCGCCGACATCAAGGAAATGGCGACGCTGGATCAGGCCTCCGCCGAGAAGTTCATTTCCGGCTTGCGCGATCTCTGCGAGGCTGCGCGCGCATTTCCTGCGCCCGTAATTGCCCGCATCCCGGGCTGGTGCCTTGGCGGCGGCCTCGAATTTGCTGCCGCCTGCGATTTCCGTATCGCTTCGCACGATTCCAAATACGCCATGCCTGAGGTCAGGGTCGGTATCCCCTCGGTGATTCACGCTGCCCTCTTGCCGCGCCTGATCGGTTGGGGCCGTGCACGCTGGCTGATCATGACTGCCGCCACTATCGATGCACCGACCGCGCTGAATTGGGGTCTGATCGACGTGGTTGCGGCCGAAGGCGCGCTGGATGCCGAAGTTGAAAAGACGATCGAAGCCATACTCGAGTGTGGACCCGAAGCCATGCGCTCGCAAAAAGCCCTGCTGAAACAGTGGGAAGAGCTGCCGCTGAAAGAATCCGTCAATCTCAGCGTCGGCGTGTTCGGCGAGGCCTATCTGACCGGCGAACCACAGCGGCTGATGCAGGGTTTCATAAACCGCAAACGCTAGCGGCTCGACCTCACGAGAATTTTGCCAAGATAAATTTAGGCTTCCCGGCATTGCGTATCCTGCAGCGCATCATATGATGAGTGTCATCCAAATGACCCGCGCTTGCGCGAAGGAGCCTCCATCATGTCCGCAGCCTCAGATCCGGTCGTCATCGTCTCAGCCACCCGCACACCCCTCGGCCGCTTCCAGGGCGAACTGTCGCCCTTCTCCGGGCACAAGCTCGGCAGCCACGTCATCGGTGCCGCCGTGGCACGCGCGAAACTGACACCCGAGCGCATCGACGAAGTCTTCATGGGCTGCGTGCTTCCTGCAGGCCAGGGTCAAGCACCCGCCCGCCAGGCCGCCCGAGGCGCCAAGCTGCCAGACGCCACCGGGGCCACGACGATCAACAAGGTCTGCGGTTCCGGCATGAAGGCGACCATGCTTGCCCACGACATCATCCATGCAGGCTCGGCGGAGATCGTCGTCTCCGGCGGTATGGAGAGCATGACCAATGCGCCCTATTTGCTGCAGAAGGCACGCGGCGGTTACCGCGTCGGCCATGATCGCATCATCGATCACATGTTGATGGATGGGCTTGAGGATGCCTATGAGGTCGGTCGCTCGATGGGTGACTTCGGCGAAGCCACCGCTGAGGCCTATCAGTTCACGCGTGGAGATCAGGACGCCTATGCGATCGAGACGCTGACCCGCGCGCGCAAGGCGGTGGAGAGCGGCGCCTTCAAGGCGGAGATCACGCCACTGACCGTCGTCGAGAAGTCCGGAGCTCGCGAGATCGCCAATGACGAACATCCGCTGAAGGTCGATCCCGCCAAGATCCCGAACCTCAAACCAGCCTTCCGCAGCAACGGCACTATCACGCCCGCTGCTTCGTCCGCCAATGCCGATGGCGCTGCTGCCCTGGTGCTCGCCAAGCGTTCCCTCGTGGATCGTGAGGGCCTGCCCGCGCTGGCCGTGATCCATGGCCACGCCACGCACAGCCAGGAACCGCAATGGTTCACGACTGCGCCCATTCCGGCAATCCGCAAACTGCTCGACAAGGTCGGCTGGAGCGTCGGCGATGTTGATCTGTTCGAGATCAATGAGGCCTTCGCCGTGGTGCCAATGGCCGCGCAACGCGACCTTGGCATCCCTCGCGAGAAGCTCAACGTCAACGGCGGCGCCTGCGCGCTGGGCCATCCCATCGGCGCCACCGGCGCGCGGCTGATCGTGACGCTGCTGCACGCGCTGGAAGCCAGAGGCCTGAAACGCGGCGTCGCGGCACTGTGCATCGGCGGCGGCGAAGCCACCGCGATTGCCATCGAACGCATCGTTCGCTGAACCGCCTTTCCCAGATATGATCGTCGCGGTGGTCGTCGTCGCGACGCCACTTCTCATTGATTGCAGGAAACCCGATGATTTCCGGATGGCTCTCCACTGCCCTCGCCCGCCGCAACATTCACTATGGATGGGCGATGATCGCCGTGACCTTCGTGACGGCGCTGGTCAGCGCTGCAGCGGTTGGCGCGCCCGGCGTCTTCATCGTGCCGCTGCAGAAGGAGTTCGGCTGGAGCACCGCCGAGATTTCCTCCGCCATGTCGATCCGCTTCGTGTTGTTCGGCCTGATGGCGCCGTTCGCCGCGGCGCTGATGAACCGTTATGGGTTGCGCAACGTCACGCTGATCGCCCTGCTCGTCGTTGCTGCAAGCCTCATCTTGTCGCTCGGAATGACGCAGGTCTGGCAGCTCATGGCGCTCTGGGGCGTCGCCGTTGGTATTGGCACTGGGATGACGGCGCTGGTGCTCGGCGCCACCGTCGCAGCGCGCTGGTTCAGCGCACGCCGTGGTCTCGTCGTGGGTATCCTCACCGCGAGCGCGGCCACCGGCCAGTTGATCTTCCTGCCGATCCTCGCCAGCATCACCGAGCACAGCAACTGGCGCTGGGCACTGGCGCTGATGTGCGTGATGCTGGCCATAGCCGCGCTCGGGGTGCTGCTGGTGATGCGGGACCGTCCCAGCGACATCGGCATTCGCCCCTATGGCGACACCAGCACCGAACCGCTGGCCGCGCCGCCACCGAACACCTCGCCGATCATGGCGGCAGCGCTCGGTGCCCTGCGTGATGCTGCCCAGACCAAGGTGTTCTGGATCCTGTTCGCCACGTTCTTCATCTGCGGCGCCAGCACCAACGGGCTCGTGCAGGTGCACCTGATCCCGATGTGCCTCGACTTCGGCATCCCGCAGATTCAGGCGGCCGGACTGCTTGCGGCAATGGGCGTGTTCGATTTCGTCGGTACCATCGCGTCAGGCTGGCTGTCCGATCGCTACGACAACCGCTACCTGCTGTTCTGGTATTACGGCCTGCGTGGCCTCTCGCTGCTGGCGTTGCCGTTCACCGACTTCTCGTTCTACGGTCTGTCGCTGTTCGCGCTGTTCTATGGCCTAGACTGGATCGCCACCGTGCCGCCCACCGTGCGGCTTACAGCGTCGAAGTTTGGACCTGAACGCGCGGGTCTGGTGTTCGGCTGGATCTTCGCCGGCCATCAGTTAGGTGCAGCAACGGCGGCATTCGGCGCTGGTCTGTCGCGCACGGTACTGCTCAGCTATCTGCCTGCCTTTTTCGCGGCAGGTGCGCTATGTATTATTGCAGCGCTGATCGTGCTGGCGATTTCAAAAGACAAGAAGGTCGCGACCGCCTGATCCCCCTAGGATTCAGGCTGCTCGCCACTCATATCAGAACGGGAATACATCATGCGCCGCGTTGTAATTACGGGGATGGGAGCGGTGTCGCCGCTCGGTTGCGGCGTCGAGATCAACTGGTCCCGGTTGCTCGCCGGTCAATCCGGTATTCGTCTATTGCCGGAAGCCATGACCACTGATCTCGCCGCCAAGGTCGGCGGCCAGGTGCCCGACATCGCGAACGATCCGGAAGGCGGTTTCGATCCTGACAAGGCGGCGGCGCGCAAGGACCAGAAGAAGATGGATCGCTTCATCCTGTTTGCGCTGATGGCTGCCGATGAAGCCATCGCGCAAGCCGGCTGGCAGCCGAAGGATGCGCGAGACCGCCAGCGCACGGCGACGATCATCGCCTCCGGAATCGGCGGCTTTCCGGCAATTGCCGACGCGGTCCGCACGACAGATACCAAGGGCATCCGCCGGCTGTCGCCGTTCACCGTGCCATCGTTCCTGGTCAATCTCGCCGCTGGCCACATCTCGATCCGTTACGGCTTCGAGGGCGCGCTCGGCGCACCCGTGACAGCCTGCGCTGCCGGCGTGCAGGCGATCGGCGACGCTACACGTCTCATTCGCTCCGGCGAAGCGGATGTCGCCATCGCCGGGGGGGCCGAAGCCTGTATCGACCGCGTCAGCCTCGGCGGCTTCGCCGCCGCTCGCGCGCTCTCCACCGACTTCGTCGCCAATCCGGAGCGCGCCTCGCGCCCGTTCGATCGCGACCGCGACGGCTTTGTCATGGGCGAAGGCGCCGGCGTCGTGGTGCTTGAGGAACTGGATCATGCCTTGGCGCGTGGCGCGAAGCCGATCGCCGAACTGATCGGCTACGGCACGACGTCCGATGCGTTCCATATGACAGCCGGTCGTGAGGACGGCGACGGCGCCAGGCGCGCGATGGATATCGCTCTGGCACAGGCCAACATCACGCCTGCCGATGTCCAGCATCTGAACGCCCATGCCACATCGACGCCGGTCGGCGATCACGGCGAGCTCGAAGCGATCAAGTCGATCTTCGGGACAAACGGCAGCGTCGCTGTGAGTTCAACCAAATCCGCGACGGGCCACCTGCTCGGTGCAGCCGGAGGGCTTGAGGCGGTCTACGCAATCCTCGCGCTGCGTGATCAGATCGCTCCGGCCACGCTCAATCTCGAAAATCCCGATCCGTCTGCCGATGGCATCGATCTGATCCGCGGCAAGGCGCGGCCGATGGCCATTGAGCACGTGCTCTCGAATGGCTTCGGCTTCGGCGGCGTCAATGCCAGCGTGCTACTGCGGCGAGTATAGCTTACGGCCGCATCGCGAGCCGTGACGGGCCTGCCGTGCGGAGCGGTTCGGCAAGACGTGCAAACTCACACAGCAGCGAGCGCGTCTTCGTGGGGTTGATGACTTCCTCGACCCAGAACTTCTCGGCCGAACGGAATGGCGAGCGCAGCTTGTTGAGGCGCTCCTCGATTTCCTGCTGCTTGAGCTTTGGATCGTCCGCCGCGTCGATCTCGGCGCGATAGGCCGCCTCGATGCCGCCTTCCAGCGGCAGCGAGCCCCAATAGGCCGAAGGCCATGCGTAACGCATCGAGAACCGGTTGGCCGGCTGATGCACCACGCCAGCGACGCCGAACGCATTGCGGATGATGATCGTGCACCACGGCACCGTGGTCTGATTGACCGCGGCCATGGCGCGCACGCCGTGACGGATAGTCGCTGCCTTCTCCGCATCGAGCCCGATCATGAAACCCGGGCAATCCATGAGATAGACGACCGGCAGATGGAACGTCTCAGCGAGGTCGACGAAGCGCACGACCTTCTGGCAGGCTTCCGCGGTCCACGAGCCGCCATAGTGGAACGGATCGCTGGCAAGCAGCAGTACCGCACGGCCTTCGAGACGCGCAAAACCGGTGATGATCGGCCGGCCGAAATTCGCCGCCATCTCGAAAAACGAGCCTTTGTCGACGACGGCGTCGATGATTGGGCGCATCTTGTAGACCTGCCGACGATTGCGCGGCACGGCCTTCAGCAGAGATTCTTCCGCACGTTCGGGATCGTCATTGCAGGCGATCGTGGGCGACAGGTCATAGACGGACGATGGCAGATAGGACAGGAAGCGCCGCGCGCAGGCGAAGGCCTCCTCTTCTGTTTCCACGGCATGATCGACGCCGCCAGCGCGCGTCTGGATATCGGCGCCGCCGAGTTCCTTCTTCTCAAGCGACTGGCCGAGGCGCGCGACAACGGGAGGCCCGGCGACGAACATCGCGGAATTCTTCGTCATCACCGAATAATGGCTGGCTGCGAGCCGCGCAGCGCCGAGGCCGGCGACTGAACCAAGGCCAAGGCCAACGACCGGCACCTGCGCCAGATTGGACGTCGTGTACCAGTACCAGCGCGTGCCGCCGACACCGCCCGGCAGATTGGCCGCGCCCCTGGTCTCGATGGTCTTGACCGAACCGCCGCCGCCAGAACCTTCGATCACGCGAATGATCGGCAGCCGGAAGTCGTGCGCCATTTCCTCGGCCATCAGCGGCTTGGCCGAGATCGACGCATCAGCCGAACCGCCGCGCACGGTGAAGTCATCGCCAACAACGACGACAGGCCGGCCGTCGATCTTGCCACGACCGAACACGCAATTCGCCGGCGTCAGATGCTTCAGCTCGCCAGACGCATCGTATTCACCGATGCCGGAGACTGCCCCGACTTCGTGAAAGCTTTTTGCATCTATCAGTCTGTCGATACGTTCACGAACTGTGAGCCGGCCTTGGTCATGCTGCCGCTTGACCTTGTCAGCGCCCCCCATCTCCCGCGCGAAGGCTTCGCGCCGGGCGAGGTCGTCGAGTTCCGGCTTCCAGTTCATTCATTCCCTCCGGGAGTATTTTTTTCTGAGCTGTTGGCGCGGGAGGCGCATCTGGAACGGGCGCACTGGTCAGGCCGCTATCTGCATTCTGAACCATCATGCTGATCGTGCCGCTGAGCTGACGCAGGATCGGAGCGATCTCGTCCTGCAGGCGCTGCTCGTCATACATGGCGGCAAGTAGACCGATGGTGACGACCACATAGGTTTGATACTGCGGCGACCAGATCGGCGTCGCAATGCCGGTGATATGCGGTGACCAAAGGCCACCTGCGAGAACGTAGCCGTTGTCACGCAGACATTCGCGGTTCCCAGCGATCTTGCCGCGCAGAATCTTGGCGTCCTCGGGCATTTCGCGCGCAATATCGTTGATCAGGGCATTACCGACGTCTTCGTCGAGCGCTGCGGTGTAGGCGTGGCCGGCTGCAGTCCGGCCCATGGCAATGCGGCTGCCGGTGGTCGAATGCAATCCGAGCGCGTGATCGGCGCGGGCATATTCGAGATAGACCATGTGGAAACGATCGGGGATCGTGAAGCCGATCGTGCCAGGTACCTGCTCCGCCACTTCCTGCAAACGCAGGCGGATCAGGTTGCGCACCTGAAGTCCCCGCATCATCGAAGCACTCATCGCGACCGCACTCGATCCGATGCGGTACTTCTGATCTGCAGGCAGATAGGCGAGCTGGCCCATGCGCGTCAGCGTATGCGTCAGGCGCGATACGGTGGAGCGTGGCAGGCCGCAGCGATTGGAGATTTCGAGATTACCAAGCCGGGCATCATGGCCCTCGAAGCAGCGAAGAATATCAAAGGCGCGCGAGACCACCTGGATCACATCGCCGTCGCCTGCCAGATCGCTGGCGAGCATGCCTTGTTTGCTGAGCCGTTCCGAACGTCGTCCCATGATGCGTTTCCCTTAAAACGACGCATCTCGCGGGGAGCCAATCCGTTGGATTGCCCCGATGTGCGCCGCCGTCCCGTTCCACTGTGCGGAATTATATTCCACTTGCGGGCTACGCTACCTCAGGCAATCTGCGGCGACAACACCAAGCTGCTCGTTTCTTCTCATTCTTAGGAATTGTCCGGTCGCGTCGGCGCTACACCTATAGCGAGCAGCCGCCCGCGTGATCGCGGAGAACACCATGCCCGAGATCAAGATCCTCAGCGAAGTCGCCGGCCGCATCTGCTCACTGCCGCTCGCAACCGGCGATTCCGTGAATGAAGGAGACGAAGTGGCATTTGTCGAAGCCATGAAGATGGAAATTCCGGTCGCCTCTCCTGCCGCAGGTAAAATCAAATCGATGATCGTCGCGGTCGACGACGTGGTCGCGGAAGGACAGTTGCTCGGCACAGTCGAGACGTGAGCAGACATGCAGTGGCGGCCTCGACTGCCGTACCAATGTGCTGCGGCATTCTGTCTGAGATGGTGACCGCTCCCATCATGCAGCGAACGGCCTCAGGACATTGCCAGCGCCTGACGGCGATGACATGATCGCCGAACAATAAAAAGCAATTCGCAAAGCGAATGCATCTGGAGGGGAAAATGCTTCACCGGCTCATCGCGCTGGCGTCCGTTGCCGTGCTCAGTACGACCGGCGCTGTATGCGCACAGGATATCAAGCTTCCACCGACCATGGCGGTCACCGCCTATGACACCGGCACTGCCGGCTTCAACATCGCCGTCGCCGTCGGCAAGATGATGAAGGACAAATATTCCACCGATGTGCGTGTGCTGCCTGCCGGCAATGATGTCGCGCGGCTGGCGCCATTGCGCGCCGGTCGCGCAACGATCGCCTGGATGGGCTCGGGCATCTACTTCGCACAGGAAGGCGTGTTCGAATTCGGCGTCAAGGAATGGGGTCCACAGCCAGCGCAGGTCACGCTGTCGACCATCGACTGTAATGGCGCCTCGCTCGGCGTCGCTCGTGATATCGGCGTGAAGGAGATCAAGGATCTACGCGGCAAACGCGTCGGCTTCGTCGTCGGCTCACCTGCCCTGAACCAAAACTCGCTTGCGATCATGGCGTTCGGCGGTCTCACCAAGGCAGACATCAAGCCGATCGAGTTCGCAAGCTACGGTGCAATGTGGAAAGGCATGGTGAACAACGACGTCGATGCAGCCTTTGCTACCACCATCACTGGCCCGGCCAAGGAAGTCGAGACATCGCCGCGCGGCATCATCTGGCCGCCCCTCCCCGCGGAAGACAAAGCCGGCTGGGAGCGCGTCAAGCGTGTGGCACCGTTTTTCAATCCACATGTCGCGACCTGCGGCGCGGGCATCACGGCATCAGCGCCCGTCAACATGAGCACCTACCCCTACCCCGTCGCGACCGTCTACGGCTTGCAGGCGGAAGATCAGATCTACGCGATCACCAAGGCGATGATCGTCAACTTTGACGCCTACAAGGACAACGCACCAGGCGCGTTAGGCCTCGCCGTAAAAGCGCAGTCCATGAAATGGGTCGTTCCGTTTCATCCCGGTGCCGTAAAAGCCCTCAAGGAAGCCGGCAACTGGACGCCAGAAGACCAGACACACAATGACGGACTGCTGAAGCGGCAGGACGTCTTGAAGGCCGCATGGAGCGAATACGCCAAGGCCAGTGCATCAGCCGGTGAAAAGGAGTTTCTCGACGGCTGGATGACGGCCCGCGCGGCGGCGCTGAAGAAGGCCGGCATGCCGAACGGCTTCGAATAACGTCGTTATTTTTAGCTGTAACCGCGAACAATAATCGGGGCCATTATGTCAATTTCGTCACCCGATCATGCGCGGCCCGCATCCGACATACCCGTAAAAATGGAACTCGACGATCCCCATGGAGTCGCCGACCTCCAGGAGTCCGAGGTCTCGCGCGTTCGCGCCTTGCACGGCGTGTGGCGCTGGGCGCTGATACTGGCCACCCTCGCAACCATCCTGCTCTGCATCAACCAGCAATTTTCGCTGCGCTTCTTTGTCGATGTCACGCAACTCAACACCGAATATTTCTATCTGCTGATCGCGTTGATGCTGCCGTTCACGTTCCTGATCTTTCCGGGAACGTCAAAGGCCGATCTCGACCGAGTGCCGTGGTACGACGTCGTGCTGTTCATCGCGACCTTCGCGGCCGCGATCTTCCTGATGATGAACATCCGCAAGGCCGCGCAATTTGGCTGGGAATTCGACGGCGCACCTAAACCCGTGATCGCCGCAGGTCTCGTGATGTGGTTCGTGCTGATGGAGGCGCTGCGCCGCACCGGCGGCTGGAGCCTGTTGCTCAGCGTCTTCCCCTTCACGCTGTATCCACTGTTTGCCGACGCCAAATGGCTCGGACCGTTCCGCGGCACCCAGTCGACGCTGGAGCAAACCACGGCCTATCACGTGCTGTCGGGCGAAAGCCTGCTCGGCATTCCGATCCAGGCATTTGCCGACACCGTGATCGGCTTCCTGGTGTTCGGCACGGCGCTGATGATGACAGGTGCCGGCAAGTTCTTCATCAACATTGCCTTCGCGATGTGCGGTACCTTCCGTGGTGGCGCGGCAAAGGTGTGCATCTTTGCATCCGGCCTGCTCGGCACCGTAGGCGGCAGCATCGTGTCCAATGTGCTCACCGCTGGAACGATGACGATCCCCGCGATGAAGAAAACCGGCTTCACGCCGTCCTATTCAGGAGCGATCGAAGCCTGCGCATCCACCGGCGCCGTGCTGGCGCCACCGGTGCTGGGCGCGACGGCCTTCGTCATGGCGCAATTCATGAACACGAGCTATGCCGACGTCGCACTCGCTGCCACGATTCCATCGATCCTGTATTACTTCGGCCTGTTCGCGCAGGTCGATAGCTACGCCGCGCGCCACAAGCTCGAAGGCATCCCGCGCGAGGAACTGCCCCGCTTCATGGATGCGCTCAAGGAGGGCTGGTACTATCTCTTTGTCATCGCGATCCTTGTCGTGATGCTGCTGTACTTCAAACGCGAGAGCCATGCGCCGTTCTACGCCACCGCTTTGCTGGTCATCCTGCATCAATGGTCAGGCCCGGCACCGTGGAAGAAGGGCAACACCGCCGTCCTGACGCTCTCGATTGTGCTGACCGGATTGATGGTCTGGCTCGATCTGCAGAACGCCTATCTATGGGGGATGTGCATCCTCGCAGCGCTCAATGAATTCCTCCCCGGCAAGAACTGGGGCGGCGCACGATGGATCCACTTCCTCGAACTCAACGGCAAGACCTTCGTCGAACTGATCGCGATCCTCGCCGGCTGCGGGTTGCTGATCGGCGCGTTCTCGCTCACCGGCGTAATCTCGAGCCTGGCCAACGACCTTCTGGCGATCGCCGGCGGCAACGTCTTCCTGCTGCTGATCATGTGTGCCTTCACCAGCCTGATCCTCGGCCTCGGCCTGACGACGACGTCCTGCTACATCTTCCTCGCTATCCTTGTCGCACCGGCACTGGAGAAGCTCGGCCTCAACAAGATGGCCGTGCACATGTTCATCTTCTATTGGGGCATGCTGTCGTCGATCACGCCACCGGTCGCCATCGCATCCTTTGCCGCCGCCGGCATCGCCGGCGCGCCGGCGATGAAGACCGGCTGGGAGTCGATGTGGGTCGGCAGCATCATCTATTTCATCCCGTTCTTCTTCGTGCTGAATCCAACGCTGCTATTGCAGGGCGACAGCCCCTACCTCGAAGCGTTCGGCCTCACCGGCCTTGCCTGTCTCGGCATTGTCTTCATCTGCGGCGGCATTCAGGGCTATCAAGCCTATGTCGGCGATCTCCGCCGTGCGGGCGCGATGGAATGGCCACTACGTGTGCTGCTGGTGATCGGTGGCTTCGTGATGGCGACACCCGGCGGCGGCATCAATCCGCTGTCGCAGTGGCAGATCGTCGCCCTCGCCGCCTGCATTCTCGCGCCGACGGTGCTGATCGCGCTGGCGCTGATCAGGCGCGGCGATGCCCGGCTCGCGGTGTCATGACCGCGAAGGCATTCAGGTCGATTGAAGATTGAAAGCTAGAAAAACTCTTCCGGGCAGGGATCGACGATCTTCCAGAGATCCATGCCGTTCTTGATCTTTTTCATTTCCGGCGTGAGACCGCCGTTGCGCGCTAGCCAGTCTTTCACCGGCGGCGGATAATAGGCCATCAGGTCCGAGGTGCCCTCGTAGCTGATCACCTTCATGCCGAAGGTGAAAGCCTTGTCGTAATAGGCCTGATGGAAGCCCAAGCTGGCGCGCGGAGTCACGCAGACCTTGTTCATCGGCACGATGCCGAACACCAGGGTGCAGGCCGAATTGCAGATGCCGTCGATGATCACCCGCTCCTTGCGGTCGCGGATGCGCTCATACTTAGCCTTGTATTCCTCGACATAGCCGCCGTGGTCGCGGGTGATGCGCAAATCTGCCTTGGCCGGAGCCACGGACAGCACCAGCAGGGACATCAGGACAGGCAGCAGCGAAACGCGCATCGCGTGATGAAACCGGTAAGGGACCCCAAGCCAACGCCCTTTTCCGGCATCAGCACACCGCCCGACTCTGGCCGGACAGTGCTAGTATTCCGTTAAGCATCGCCTTTGAGCGAAAAAAAGGCAGAAATCGGCCCTGCCTCACTCTCTGCCCACCCGGCCTAGCCGTTCAGGAACATCCGGTAGACCGGATTTTGCGTTTCGTCCTCATAGGGATAGCCGAGCGAGGTCAGCCGCTGCGTCAGGGTCGGCCGGTCGGCCTGCGGGACTTCAATCCCAACCAGTACCCGGCCGTAATCCGCACCGTGGTTACGGTAGTGGAACAGCGTGATGTTCCAGTCCGCGCCCATCTGGTCGAGGAATTTCAGCAAGGCGCCTGGACGCTCCGGGAACTCGAAGCGCAGGATAACCTCGTCCTGCAAAGCCGGCGGTGCTCGCCCGCCAACCATATAGCGGATGTGCAGCTTGGCGGTTTCGTCCGCGCTGATGTCCAGCACCTTGTAGCCGAGCGCCTGCAACTGCCCGATCAGCTCGCCCTTGTCGTTCTTGGCGCCACTCAGCTTCAGGCCGACAAAGACATTGGCTTCCTTGGCATCGGCATAGCGATAGTTGAACTCGGTGATGTTGTGATTGCCGATGGTCTGAATAAAGCGGCGATAGCTGCCGGGCTGCTCCGGAATGGTCACGCCCAGCAGGATCTCACGCGCTTCACCGACCTCGGCACGCTCTGCGACGTGCCGCAGGCGATCGAAGTTCATGTTGGCGCCGCTGTTGATGGCAACCAGCGCGCCGGTGCGCGTGGGATTGTTCGCGGCATAGCTCTTCAATCCTGCCAGCGCCAAGGCGCCTGCCGGCTCCGCGATCACGCGCATATCCTCGAAAATATCCTTGATGGCAGCGCACATCTCGTCGGTGTCGGCCGTGATCACATCATCGAGCAATTCGCGGCAGAGACGGAATGTTTCGACGCCGGCCTGGCGCACGGCCACGCCGTCGGCAAACAGACCGACGCGATTGAGGACTACGCGCTCGCCAGCATCTATCGCGGCTTTCATCGATGCGGCATCGACGGGCTCGACACCGATGACCTTGGTCTCCGGGCGCAGGAATTTGATGAAGGAGGCAACACCAGCCGCAAGGCCGCCGCCGCCGATCGGCACGAACACCGCCTCGATGGGATCGGGATGCTGCTGCAGGATTTCCATGCCGATGGTGCCCTGCCCCGCGATCACGTCGGGATCGTCATAGGGATGCACGAAGGTCAGCTTCTGCTCGGCCTCGAGCTTGCGCGCATGCGCCGCTGCTTCGTCGAACGTGTCGCCGAACAGCACGGCATTGCCGCCCCAATATCTGACAGCATCGATCTTGATCGGCGGCGTGGTCACCGGCATCACGATGGTTGCCTTGATCCCGAGCCGCTGCGCCGACAGCGCCACGCCCTGCGCATGATTGCCAGCCGACGCGCAAATCACGCCGGCCGCGCGCTGCTCCGCAGACAGCCCCGCAATACGGTTGTACGCGCCACGAATCTTAAACGAGAACACCGGCTGCAAATCCTCGCGCTTGAGCAGCACGGGGCTCCCCATGCGCGCGGTCAGCCGAACCATCGGGTCCAGCGGCGTCTGGATTGCGACGTCGTAGACGCGGCTGTCCAGGATTTTGCGAACGTAGTCAGTCACAGGTAGTCCTCGAACATGTGGCAGAGACCGAACTGGCCACAGAACGGCTTGCCGACAGCTTGTCGGCGCAGATGGGCACCGAAATGGCCGATAAATCAAGCCTGTTTTCCAGAAAAGCACCTATGAACGCCCGACCGCCATTTCATGGATCGGCGTTAACGATGGTGTACGGCTCTCGGCGTATGTTGTCTTGCTGATCCAGATATTCAGAACCAGCGATGTCCTACGATGCAACTATCGCCAGCCGAAGATGCAGAAGCACCAAGATCTCAGACCGATCGCACGCGTCAGGTCTGGATTGATTTTGCACGCGGTATAGGCGTCATTCTCGTGGTCTATGGCCACGTACTCGGCGGTCTGATACCGCCACATCTGTTTCCTGACGGACCGGTCGCGCAGTGGATGAGCTATACGCTCTACACGTTCCACATGCCGCTGTTCTTCTTTCTCGCGGGCCTGAACGTACAGCACAGCCTCACACGCGGCGTTCGGCCGTTCCTCGCCAGCAAGGCATGGACGATCGCCTATCCCTATGTGCTTTGGTCGCTGATCCAGGGCAGCGTGATCATGCTGATATCAAGCAATGCGAATATTCCGATCACCACCAGCGACCTCGCGGCGATCTGGTATCGGCCGATGGCGCAATTCTGGTTTCTATATGCGCTGATGATCTGCCACGTACTGGCCGTGCTCATTCCCAATCGCATCATCATGATTGCCGTCGCGCTCGCTGGCCTGATCGTATTCATGCTGTTGCCGATCCGCCCCGATCTTGCGCTCACCATGCATCACCTGCCGTTCTACGTCGCAGGTCTCTATGCAACCCGCATCGTGATGGCGTGGCAGCCTCGTGGGAGAACGGGCTGGACCATGTTGACCGTGATCGCCACCGCTTTCACTGCGGCGGTTGCCGTTGGAGGACAGCTCTCCGGCTTCGACGCAAATGGCATAGCATCGCTTCCGGCATGTATCCTCGGCATCACCAGCGTGGTGCTGCTTTGCAAATTACTCGACGAAACAAGGCACCGCTGGCTGGCGCTGGTCGGCGTGATGTCCATGACGATCTATGTGCTGCACATCATGGCGGGATCCGGAACACGGATCATCATGCAGATGCTGCACGTACCGCCAATGCCGTGGATCTATCTCCTCGCAGGCACCGCTGCCGGCGTGATCTTGCCCATGATAGCCCATGTCGTGCTGCAGCGGCTGAACCTGCTGGCACCACTCGGGCTGGCGTCACTGCCGAGGCGCAAACCTGCACCCGCTCCGCTTGTCAGCCAGGCGGCCCGATCGGACTAAACTCTGCCGGTCCGCGCCTGCTCCAGGGGCATCGCAGCATCCTCGGCAGATCTGACAGTCTGGTCGTGCGGACAGGCCATCGCGAAGATCATCCAGAACAGAGCGGATATCTCACCTGACGAGATACTGGTCAGGGGCAAGTGAATCAGAATGCCGCCGAGCGACAGAGCACCGAGCACCACGCCTTCTTTGGTCGGCATCCGCCATGCCGCAGACGTGCTCCAGACCCCGACCCAGATATAGGCTGCCAGACAGAGCAGTCCGACGGGAATGCCAAGCGTGAGCCAGCTCGCAATGATCTGGCCATCGACCGGCATGGTGCCCGCAACACCGATATCGGTGAAGCTGAAGCCAGATCCCACCACCATGCTGTCAGGCGTATTCCACAGCGTCACGAATTCTTCGAGACGCTCGTTGCCGCTGCCATCCTCGGAACCGCTGCCGAGCGACTGCAGCCGCTCGGTGATCACATCGCCGAAGGGCGTGAACAGGACCGCCGCCATGGCTGCGCCGACGATGCCAAGTCCGGTCGCAAGCGCCCGCCGCCGTGTGGATTGAAACACCATGCAGAACACCACGGCCAGCGCGAGCGCGATCCAGCCGGTCCGATACAGCGACAGCAACAGGCCCAGTGCCGCGGGCGCCAGGGCAATCAGAGACTGCCAGCCGGGTCTCAGAAAGCCCAGCAACAGCAGTCCCGTTGCGGTGAAGGTCGCGTAAGTGGCGGGCCCGTTCATCGTGCTGAAGACGCGCACCATATAGGGCAGCGGATACCCTGCCGACAGAATCGAGGCGTAGTTCATCCAGAACCGATCCCAACTCGGCGGATCGACATATTGCCAGATGCCGTAGAGACCCGTCAGCGGCAGCACCACCAGAAAGATACGCGCCATGGCATTGACGAGTTCGCCATCGGACTTTGCGCGCTGCTGCAGAGCGATGCCGTAAAGCACGGGCGCCGCCCACTTCAACGCACCTGTCGCAGCGCTCATCCAGTCATTCTGAAAAACCGACAGCATGGCACCGTAAGCGATGCAGGCCAGCACGATAGCCGGCGCGATCAGCCAGGGATCGCGCAACTGCTCGCGGGACGACAGCAGCGTCCACAGGCTCGGTAACGGCGTCAGGATGAACAACAGCGGCCCGATCAGCATAATGCTGGCCGCGTCGTAGCCGACCGACACATCGACCACGCGCCGCACGAATGGTGCGAAGGCAAACAGCAGGATGGCCGACTGGATATGGGCCGCGGTGCTGCGTTGCCAGGCCAGCCAGCCAGCAGCGGCGCAGCCGACCACGAAGAGCGGACGCGACAATCCGCCCAGCGCGGGACCGACCACTAAGGTCACGATCAGAAGCAGCGCAGTCGGTAGCCACCCGGACAGGACGAAATCCACCGGACCGGATTTGAGTCGGCCTTGATTCATGAAGGCAGACTATAGCGAGCAGCCTCCCCGACGTTAGGCAAAACCGCTGCGCTCCCCATCGCGGGGCTAGCTTTTGCGACTTTCGCCGCTATGGTGCCGCCGTCGCACTCGTAGCTCAGCTGGATAGAGCATCGGATTTCGATTCCGAGGGTCGGGCGTTCGAATCGCTCCGAGTGCACCATCACAGGTGCCCTTAAACGCCTGTGTCCATTCGGCTTTTCCAGAGACTAGGCGCTCGCTTCGCGCTCGATCGTCCGCAGCCGCACGAATGCCGCCCAAGCTTGGGGGAACTCGGCACTCTTGGCATCGATGGCCATCAAAGCCCGGAGGACTTCCCGAATTTCGTCCGGCGAAGGTCGCTGAGATGAGGTTCCCGCTTTGGACTTCGCCCAGAGATCTTCAACCGATTTTGCCAGCACCAACGCCTCGGCATTCGTCCGTTTCTGCACAGGCTTTGCCAACACGTGGTCCGGCGGAAAGACTGGCCACGCGGTCGGCGGCTTGTCGGCACGCCAGTTGGATTCGGGGCCGGGCGTGGTTTTGAATGTCTGATTTCCCGATTGCTGCCCACCCGAGCCGGGTTGGCCTGCCAGACGTCCGAGTTGCTGCTCGGTCGTCCCGGCCGGTCCACTGCCCGCAGGTGATAGTTGCGACGCCATATCCGTAAGCACTGACGGATCGGCTGTCGGCAGCGTCTTTTGAACCAGCTTGATCGCCTGGAGCGCACTGGGTGATATGCCGATCTTCTGTTGAGCCAGCTTCTCTTCTTCTTCAGAGACCGGGCAGGCCTTGTACGCATCGTGCCGTTGCGCGATCTCTCCATCGTCGTCGATACGCGCAAAGTCGATAGCGACCGTGTAAACGAAAGCTCGATGCCCGGTGTAAGCTCCCGATTTGTCCTTGGCGTTCACGCTGCCGCAAACATATTTCCTGTTATCGACCTGGACCGACCGCAAGCCATCGAATTGCGCAGATGACGGATTGAGCAAGAGTCGCGTGACTGCAGCACGCGCCTTCGAGTTATTGGTTGTCAGGATGGCATCCAGCGCATAGTCGGGCCGAATGAAGGACGGCTGATAATAGAACACGGATGCGGCCGCAAAAAACGCTGCACCCACGCCGGCAGATATCAGGGCAGCTGGCGTGTTCATGCAGTAACGTGCTCCGCCGAGGCCCTTCAACAAGCCATGGATTCCACTTTACATTGCACCAGCTTGTAACCATTCCGTTAACGCGCACCTCCACAACCACCGCGTCTGAAACCCGTCGTTGCGGTTGCGCGATTCAACCGAATAAGGCTGTGCGCCGCGGCGCTCATTCAAAACAGCATCTCGATGGCGTGCTGAACCGCAAAGCCTGCCGTCAGCGGCATTTACCAGCCGTTACCACCATCCAATTTAAAATCCCCGGCGCCAAGGAAGCGTCGATGACCCCTGAAAAACCAAATGCTGGCCGCGTCGCGTTCGAGCGCGGTTTCCCTGTCTGGCTCATGGCCATTGACGGCACATGGCGCCGCAGTTGCCGCATCATGGACGTGTCCGAGACGGGCGCACGCCTTATCGTCGAGAGTTCGATTGAGGGCATCAATCTCAAGGAATTCTTCCTGCTGCTGTCGTCCACAGGACTGGCGTTCCGTCGCTGCGAGCTAGCCTGGGTCAATGGCGAGGAAATCGGCGCGACATTTCTGCGACAGGGCGCCAAGAAGAAAGCCGCTCGGCCGGCTGACACCGAATCCTGACATCCCTGCGACCGTTTCCGGAACCTGGCACCCGACACGCAGCGCTGACGCCCCTCCACGGATCTGCCCAACTTTGCGGCAGGAACATTCGCGCGCCCGAACTCTTGTTGTCCCGTGAACAGTTGGGTGCGTTTATCCGTTTGAACCCGGGAGCCACCGTGAAGAATTTTTCCCATGCCGCGTTTCCGCCAGACACAATCTCAGTGATGAAACAAGCGCTGGACGGGGCTGTTTCAACGCTGCCGCATCCCGTCAACTCCGCTCACGTGCAATCCATCGCCGAAAGCATCCTGCGCACCACAAGCGAGGGTGAACGCGATCCCACGATGCTCCAGACCATGGCGCTGCTGGAATTGCGGATTACCCAGCGGGACTGACGGCCGACCGATCATCACGACCTCGTGGGCAACGAAAGTGGGGCTTGCTGCAGCGCAACCAGATGCCATATTCCGCGTTATCGCCTCATCACGGAGGTTGCCGCATGCCCTACGCGCTGTTTTCAAATTCGGTCAAAGTCAGTAAGGCCTTCCCCAACAAATCCGATGTCTGGCGGCACGCCGTCGAGAGTGGCTTGGTGACGGAGGTCGGCCTGGGCGAGGAAGATCCGCCGCGTCGTCTTCTCGATATCGGCTATGCGATCCACGCATGTGCTGCCGATCCAGTCGAGAAATCGGCCGCTACAGGCAAGAGCGAGCACGACATCAGCCAGATGATTGCCGCCTGTCAGCTCAATCAGCGGTCCGCAGCCGCCGCATCGTAAATTCAATGTCGCCGTCTGGCAGCTCGCGCCAGCGCTCAACTTCGCTCATGTAGGCTTGCTTCGGGAACCGATCCAGAAACGCCCGCGCCGTCTTGCGGGCGTTTTCGCGTGGCTGTGTGAAGCTCTCGCGCACATAGCCGTCATCAAGGGCACGCCGCTGCTGGCGCGCGGCCATTCTCTCCGCCAGATCGCGCGGTGTTCCCGGCATTGCTGCTACTCCGGACACAAGCAACGTCTAATAGATTGTCACGGATGACCAGCAGATCAAGCGTCATGTTTCACGGCGCGACAGGTTTGCGCTCAGAAGAAAGGGCGCACCGATCACTCGGCGCGCCCCTTCCCTGTTCTCGCTGAACCAGGCGCCGAGACGCCCTTCCGAAGCTCAAAGAGTGAGCTTAGCGGGCGGCCTCAGCGAGGTGACAGCGCTTGGAATTAGACACTGGACCACCTCCTTTCATTGTTCGTGACAGCCTGAGTATAGGAAAGATTCGCGCCGTGTTAAGGGGCGCGATCCAGACGAGCCATGCAATCTCGCACAGGGCGCGCGAGCCAGCCGCCGTTGTGAAGGCTTGGCCATGCATGCATCATCTTTCTCTGCTGTTGCTCCGCGCATCACCTGAGCAAGCATTGGACAGCGGTAAAATCAATCAAGGACGGAAGCGACCATTGGGCTTGCCCCACCTTGTCCATTAGGTCTCTTCCCCGATGTCCAGCAATCTCGACGCCCGGCCGAAAGGCGTGATGACGCGTCGCGCTGCCATTATTTTTCAGATCGCAACGCTCGGCACTGTCGCCATGTTCGCCAGCGCACCGACACCACTCTACCGGATCTATCAGGACCACTGGCACCTCTCGCCGGTCATGGTTACGACGGTGTTCTCCGCCTATGCGCTCAGTCTGCTGGTGGCACTGCTGACGGTCGGGGGATTGTCGGATTATATCGGCCGCCGGCCCGTGATGTTCTCGGCGCTGATCCTGAATGTCGTGGCACTCCTGGTTTTCATTACCGCAGATTCCGTCGTGGCACTGATCACTGCCCGCACCATTCAGGGATTTGCGACCGGCATTGCCTTCGGCACCATCGGTGCTGCCATGCTCGATCTGAATCGTGCGCACGGATCGTTGATGAACAGCCTGACGCCCGTAACGGGCACAGGGATCGGCGCGTTGCTATCCGGTGTGCTCGTCAGCTACGCGCCAATGCCGACCCAACTGGTCTATCTGCTGCTCCTCGCAGTAACGCTCATACAAGCCATTCTGCTGTGGTGGATGCCGGAAACGGTCGCCCGTCGATCCGGTGCATGGGCATCACTCCGACCGATCGTGACCGTACCGCCTCACGTGCGACAACCCTTGACCCTGGTCTCGCCGGGCAACATTGCCGTCTGGGCGTTGGGCGGGTTCTATCTATCGCTGATGCCCTCGCTGCTCCGGCTCATCACGGGATCGAATTCGCCTCTCCTTGGTGGACTCGCCGTGACGGCGCTGACCTTGAGCGGTGCCGCCTCGATGCTGGTGGCGCGCAAATGGCCTGGCACCACCATTCTGATCCGCAGCATGGCGTGTCTCATTCTCGGCGTGCTGATCACGCTGGACGGGGTCTACACACAAAGCGTCCCACAACTATTGGTCGGCACGGTCATCGCCGGCTTTGGCTTCGGCGCCGGATTCTTCGGTAGCATCCGGACCGTTGTGCCGCTTGTCCCCGCGCATGAACGCGCTGGATTGCTCTCCGTAATTTTCATTATCTGCTATCTCGCCTTCAGCCTGCCGACTATCGTCGCAGGCTTGGCGATCCCGACGCTCGGCCTGCCGCTCACGCTCGATATCTATGGCGCCGCGGTCATTGTCCTCGCGGCGATCTCGCTGATCGCCGCGCTCGCATCGGTCCGCCGGGCGTTGTGACCAGCTACGTCATACTTCCTGGCATGAAACAACGGATCACTGTGCCGGACGAACCCTGTATCGGCCACACCATGGTGCGACCCACGCGGTTCGGCACCGTGATGACAGCCTCATCGGGCACGTCGAGCCATGCCCCGTCGATCCGCACCTTGTAGTGCCCGCTGTTGGATTCCCAATCCACATCGCTGACCGCACTGCCATCGGCATCGGAACAACACGGCCCCTTGCCGCTGCGCAGACTATCGAACCACGCCTTCAGATCGGGGCTGGTGTTGGCGAATTGTCCGCGATCGCGCGCAGCGACCGATTGCATCAGCGGCACTGATAACAGAGCCGCAACACACAAGGTCGGCGCTCCCAGCTTCAGCCAGCCTGCACGACGCCGGACGCGTCGATCGTGAGAGATAGTAGTTGGCGAACACGGCGCGTCGGCGCCGGAAGTCATCCAGTCGCTCATTTGCTTGCTCCAGCCCCCGGCCGGCACAATGATGTTCAGGTTTGTCGCGGGCAAAGTACCCGCCTCTTCCGTAGTCACTCACGCAAAGCGCATCATACGACTATCGAAGAACGGCTGCGCTTCAACTTCGCGACAGACGCCCAATCAAACGATAGGCGATTCTCCATTAGCACCGGCAGGCTCTCTTCGCACTGCAGCGAATTTGTGGTGATAACTTCAATGGCAGAGGTATTTAAGAACGCCCTCGTCGCGAAGTGCCAAGGCGGCAAGCGAGCGCACCTGCGTCACTCGGTCTTTCGCTCGTGCACCAACAGCGCCCGCGAATGCGTTGACGTTGGTATACGGTCTTTGCAATACTTCTGATTGCGCAACCAAGGGACGGGTTTGCGCCATCGGGCTATTATGAAGAATGGACTCTACTCGATCCATGTCGAGCTTCTCGACGGGCGTTCAGGCAAGGGCAGCGGTGTTGTAACCTTTCGCGAAGGCGAACTGCTCGGCGGCGACGCGTACCTGTTCTACGTCGGCACCTATGTTCTCAACAAGGAAGCCGGCACCTTCAAGGGCGAAGTTTCCGTCATGCAGCACACGCCCAGCCCTGACATGAGTCCACTGTTCGGTGGCCAGAGCCAACCGGTCGGCATCGGTCTGTCGGGTACTTTCACGGATACGTCGGCGACGATGAACGGCACAGCGCTCGTCGGCAAGCACAGCCAGATATTCCGCGCGACACTGCGCAAGCTTGCGGAATTTCAGCAGTAGCAGCGTCCGCTATTCCGCAGCCATCTCCAGCGGCGCGACGCGCGGCAGGATGATCTGGATGCGCGTTCCCTGCCCCGGATCGGACTGCAGATGCAGACGACCACCGAGGCGGCTGGTGACGATGCTGTAGACGATGTGCAGGCCCAGGCCTGTGCCACCCTGATCCCGGCGCGTCGTGAAGAACGGGTCGAAAGCACGCCGCCGGACCTCAGGGCTCATGCCGACGCCGTTATCCGCGAAAAGAATTTCCACATGATCGTTGCCGGCTTCCTGCACCTTGATCTCGACCGAGCCACCATTGCCATCGGGAAATGCATGAGCGACGGAATTGAGGAACAGATTGGTCAGCACCTGACCATACGGACCCGGATAGCTGTTCATCGTCAATCCCGGCTTGCAGTCGACCGAAAGCGCCAGCTTCTGTTTCCGTAATCCTGGCTTCAAACTCATCACCACCTGCTCGGTGAGATCGGCGAGATCAAAGACGCGCTGGTCCGAGTAATTGCGGTCAGCGGAAACCTGCTTGAACGACTGGATCAACTCAGCCGCGCGATTGAGATTGGCGACCAATTGTGCCGCCGCGTCGCGGTTGGACTCGATGAATTCAGTCAGGGTCGAGCGGCGCAGCTCGCCGCGCGCAACCTCCTCGCCGAACAGCGCGATCTTGCGTTCCAGCGATGACGCCACGGTCAGGCTGATGCCCACTGGATTGTTGACCTCATGGGCCACGCCGGCAACCAGCCGCCCAAGCGCCGCGAGCTTCTCCGCCTCGATCAGCGAATTCTGCGTCTCACGCAGATTGCGTAGCGCCGTTTCGGCGGCGTCCTTGGCCTTGAGCATCTCCTGCTCGCTGCGCTTGCGCTGGCCGATATCGAGCGCCACGGTCACGATGTTCTGGATATCACCATCGGTCGTCAGCAAAGGCAGCTTGTTGACCAGCCACTGCCGCATCACACCGACAGCGTCCTTGTACTCTTCCTCGTAGAAACCAAGGCCCTTCCTGGTCGCCAGCACCATCTTGTCAGGCGAGTCGGTCTTCGACGCGCCAAAGCGCAGCATCAACTCGCCAGTGGTTTTCCCAATCGCCTCACCGGGCTCGATGCCGAAAATCCCCGCCATATACCGGTTCATCAAGACGTATCGCAGATCGGTGTCTTTTACGTTGATGACGGCAGGAACGGTATCGATGACCTGCTGCAGCAACCTGCGACCTTCCCTGATCGCGGCTTCGGCATGTTTCTGGTTGGTGATGTCGCGAACTGTTCCCTCATAGCGCACAACCTCGCCATTCTCGTCGCGGACCGCCGTGGCGCTGTCGGACAGCCAGAGGACCGTGTCGTGCCGTTGACGGACCTGATACTCGAATTCGCGCACCATTCCGTCGCTTGCCATGCGCTGCTGATACTCGGCGCGCGCCGCGGGATCGACATAGATGTTGCGCGAGATATCCAGCGTGGCGCGGATCAGGTCTTCCGGTGAATCATACCCCATCATCCGCGCCAGTGCCGGATTGGCATTGAGCAGCGCACCTGCCGGCGTCGTCACATAGATGCCGTCGACGGATCCTTCAAACAGCTTGCGATAACTCTCTTCCGCCAGCCTCTGCTCGGCCAACGCATGCAAGGCCGCCTCGCGCGCGGCATCGGCATCGACCAGCGTCTTGCGGAACACCTCCGCGGCGCGCGCGATGTCACCGATTTCATTCTCCAGATCCATGGCTGGGATCGGCGTGTGCTTGGCGCCACCAGCTAGCGCACGGATCGACTTGGCAATCGCCTTCAGCGGCTTCACGATCCGCCGCACGACGAACAGTGCCGCGAGCAGCCCAACCAGAACGCCCGCCGTGCCAAGGATGATGCTTTGCCATCTTGCCTCAGTCAGCGTGCGCGCGAACTCACGCGACAGCACCCGGCCACGGCGGGCGCTAAGCTCGCGCAACAATTCGGTCACCCGCCCGATTAATCGGCCTTCGGCGCCAAGCACATCCCTGTCGAGATCGGCGATCTCGCTCTCGGTTTCCGAGATCGAAATGATTGCATCGGTGTAGGCATCGGCGGCCGCACGAAGCGCGGGCGTGCTGATCGGCAGCGCACGCATGCGCTGGGCGGCCTGCTCGGCTCCGATCGGATCGCGCGCCAGCAAAGCCGCCGCGATCTCGTTCTGCGCCCGGAACATGGCTTTGGCGGCATTTGAATTCGTCACATCCGGAACGGCGTTCTCGAATTGCTCGCGGAGCGGCGGGAGCGTCGCCAGCATAGCGGAGCGACGTGCGATCAGCGATGAGACGCGCTCAATCCCTTCGCGGTACTTGGTCAACCGCGCGTCGACACCGTCGATCATGTCGCGCTGCTCGGGCGCAAGCTCGATCCGGGTCTTCTTCAGGAGATCGCCGAGCGCCGTGGCAGCCTGCGAGACCTTTTCCGGCTGTGCGTCGGGATCGGTGACGAAATCGCGTGCTGCCAGCCGCAGGCTGATCAGGCGGCGGTCGATGTTTTCGGCCAGATCGCCGACGCTCTGCAGCCGCTCAAGCTCGGCGAAGGTATTGTCAATATGACGGATCGCAACCACGCTGGCGATGCTGGTGATCAGGATCACCGTCAACACCAGCAGGAACCCGCTGAAAGTCAGCTGGCCGATCGAGAGCGAGGACGATCGGACCCGCTGAAAGAATGCCGCAATGGCAGAGGACATGGTTGTGGGACCGGACTTCAGAGCGTCCCAATATATCCCGACTTCAGCCGCCGGGGGAACATGCTGGACGGCCCGATCGGGCCGAACCGTCCAGCATGGTGTTTATTTCGGCCTAATCGCGTCGGCCGTGCCCTGGATGAAGGCCTGGATCTTGACCACATCCGCTTCGGTGAGCTTGCCGGTAAAATCAGGCATGCCCTTGTCCTTGAATGGCCCGTTGAACACGATGTCCTTCAGGTTGGTGATGGTCTCGGTAGGGACATAGCCCAGGTTGGGCACATTGCCGCCCTTATCCACGCCGGGCACGCCGTGGCAGGTCGCACAGGCATTAACGTAGATCGAAGTCCCCTCCGGCACGTGAGCGGGATCGTATTTGACCCCGGTCAGCAGATTGCCGATCTGGTACTTGGTAAAGGCTGGCAACGGCGCCTTGCCGCCAATGGCAAAGGTGTAGACCGTGCCGGGCGCCTCACGATCCGTCGCGCGCTGGGTGATCCCGAATACGCCGCCCCATCCAACCGCCACCGAGACGTATTGCACGCCATCGACCATATAGGTCGCAGGTGCAGCCACCACGCCGGTGCCAACCGGCGTTTCCCAGAGCTTCTCGCCGGTCTTGGCATTGTAGGCGATGAACCGGCCGTCCGCGGTCCCTTGGAACACGAGATTGCCGGCCGTCGTGAGCGTACCGCCATTCCAGGGCGCGATGTATTCAGCGCGCCATACTTCTTTCTGCTTCACCGGATCCCACGCGATCAGGCGACCGAATGGCGGGTTCTTCGGCGGCTCGGCATTGAGCGAGAAACCGACATTCCAGCCCGTGGTGCCGCCAAACTTGTTCGAGCCCTGCGCATTCTGCACCAGTGTCTTCTCGCCCGTGAGGTTCAAAGGCACGCCCTGCGCCGGCAGATAGACCAGACCGGTTTGTGGATTGAACGACATCGGATGCCAGTTATGGGCACCGAACGGTCCGGGAATGCTGTCGAAGGATTTGTCCGGCGAGCGGGCTTCCGGCACCTCGATCGGTCTTCCGCTGGCGTCGTAGCCGGTGGCCCAGTTTACATCGACAAAGTTCTTGGCAGAGATGAACTTGCCGTTGGTGCGATCGATGACGAAGAAGAAGCCATTCTTCGGCGCGTGCAGCACCACCTTGCGCGGTGCGCCGTCGATGGTGAGATCGGCCAGGATCATCGGCTGCGTCGAGGTATAGTCCCAGTTATCGCCGGGCGTTTCCTGATAGTGCCAGAGATATTTCCCGGTATCGGCATTCAGCGCGACGATGGAGCCGAGATAGAGATTATCGCCGCCTCCCGGACTGCGCAGATTACGATTCCAGGGCGAGCCGTTGCCGGTGCCGATATAGACCATGTTCAGGTCGGGATCGAAGGTGATCGTATCCCAGGCCGATCCACCGCCGCCATTGACCCAGTATTTGCCGGCAGGATCCCAGGTCTTCGCCGCGGCAGCCATCGAGTCGTCCTCGAATGGTTTGGCCGGATCGCCGGGCACCGTAAACCAGCGCCATGCCTGATTGCCGGTTTCAGCGTCATAGGCCGTGACATAGCCGCGCACGCCATATTCGGCGCCCCCATTGCCGATCACGACCTTGCCGTTGAACACGCGCGGCGCGCCGGTGATCGTATAGGACATCTTGCGGTCGATGACCGTGTCCTTCTCCCAGACCTTCGTGCCGGTCGCGGCATCCAGTGCGACCAGCCGGCCGTCATAAGCCCCCACGAACACCTTGCCCTTGTAGAGCGCGACGCCGCGATTCACGACATCGCAGCAGCCACGATAGCCCTTCTCGCGATCTACGCCGGGATCGAAGGTCCATAGCCGCTTGCCGGTCCGGGTATCGACGGCATGCACCACGCTCCATGGCGCCGACACATACATGATGCCGTCCACCACAAGCGGCGTCGCTTCGACGCCGCGGATGGATTCCAGATTGTAGGTCCACATCAGGCCGATATCTTTGACGTTCTCGGCCGTGATCTGATTGAGCTTGCTGAAGCGCGTCTCGGCATAATCGAGGCCGTAAGTCGGCCAATCCTTGGACGTCGCCGTATTGGCCGTGATCGATGCACTATCGATTGCCGATGTAACCGCTTTGATATGATCCGGTGTGCCCTTCGTCTGTGCGTTGGCGGCACCGCCTAACAACGTCGCGCCAAGCGCTGCTGCGATGGATGTTCGGAGCCAACGGTGCAGTATTGTATGTGAGTTGAGTGTCCCGTTGAAAAATGGACGCGAAGACGCGCCCCGACGAGCAAGCTGTCTCATGCATTTCACTCCCAATGGCCTCTGGCGGGCCTGTCGCGATGTTACGCGCAGGAGTTGAATCGTCAACAGATGAGAACAGTTCCAGATTTTTCTCTGACGTGTTTTGCATCGCAAAGATCGCGGAGATCCTTTGAACCATCTGGTGAGATATAAGCGATCAACCGCGCTTGCCCGCCCCTCACCTATCGTTATGATCGCACGACAGAGATGCGCACAGCATCCGCAGTATCGAGGGGAAACGCCATGAACATCACGCAGGGCTTGCGCCGTGCGCTGCAAACCAGCCCGCAGACAATAGCTACTGTCGACGGCGATCGCCGCCGGACATGGCGCGAGGTTGGAGACCGCGTCGCGCGGCTCGCCGGTGCGCTGCAAAAGCTTGGCGTCAAGCATGGCGACCGCGTGGCGGTGCTGATGCTGAACTCCGACCGCTATCTCGAACTCTATCTGGGTATCGCTTGGGCCGGCGCTGTGATCGTGCCGACCAATGTGCGCTGGAGCCAGGCCGAAATTCTCGACTCCCTGCTCGACTGCCGTGCCACGGCGCTTGTCGTCGACAGCGTCTTCGCCGCCATGGGCGTCGAACTCGCCAAGGCCATGCCGCTCACGCTGGTCTATGCGGACGACGAAAAAGGTCCCGCGGAAGCGCACAACTACGATGAGCTGGTCCAATCGACAGAGCCCGTGCTGGATGCGATGCGGACACGCGAGGATCTCGCGGGTATCTTTTACACTGGCGGCACCACAGGCCGTTCCAAAGGCGTGATGCTGAGCCACGGCAATATCATGAGCAACTCGCTGCACATGATGAGCGAAGGCCTGCTGCCTTACGGCTCGGTCTATCTCAACGCCGCACCGATGTTTCACGTCGCCAATGGCGGCGTGATGTTCACCTCGCTGGCCTCTGGCGGCACCAATGTCATCGTCCGGATGTTCAATCCGGAGTTGGTGATGCAGACCATCGCCCGCGAGAAAGTATCGGCGACGTTGATCGTCCCGACCATGATCCAGATGCTGGTCGATCACCCCGCATTCCAGACTGCCGATCTTTCATCTCTGAAGCTCATGATGTATGGCGCCTCGCCCATCAACGATGCGCTCCTGAAGCGCGCGATGGCCGGCATGCCCGGGACCGAATTCCATCAGCTCTATGGCATGACCGAACTGTCACCGCTGGCGACGCACCTGCCGTGGGATCAACATTTCGGCGAGGAAGCTGCGGCGAAAAACCGTCAACGCGCCTGCGGCCGCGCTGCCATCGGCTGCGAGGCGCGCATCGTCGACGCCAATCGCAATCCTGTGCCGAATGGCGAGGTCGGCGAAGTCGCCGTCCGCGGTCAGAACGTCATGATGGGCTATTGGGAACGCCCCGAAGAAACCGCGAAGGCCGTGATCGATGGCTGGATGCACACAGGCGACGGCGGCTACATGGACGACGAAGGCTATATTTATCTGGTCGACCGGATGAAGGACATGATCATCTCCGGCGGCGAGAACGTCTACTCCACCGAGGTCGAGAACGTCGTCGCACAACATCCGGCCGTGGCGCAATGCGCCGTGATCGGCATTCCCGACCCGCAATGGGGCGAGACCGTGCATGCCTTCGTCATTCCGAAACCCGGTGCGGGTGTCAATGCCGCCGAGATCATCGCCTTCTGCAAGGAGAAGATCGCCGGCTACAAGTGCCCGCGCAGCGTGGACGTGCGCAGCGAACCGTTCCCGCTGTCGGGTGCGGGTAAGGTGCTGAAACGCGAGTTGCGGCGGCCATTCTGGGAGAATCCCGCAGCGGCGCCGCAAGCCAAAGCGGGATAGACCAGCGCGCTATGGCGCGCCGGTGAGTTCGAACACCTCGCCGTCGTAGCCCGCCTCAAGCGGGATTCGCAGCTGGCGCTTGTCACCATCCTTGGTGACGATTGGCGTCACGCTGACGATGGTGCTGCGGTTGGCATCGTCGAGTGCCCCCGCGACGCTGGGTTGCTTGCCGAGCTTGATCAGATTGCGCGTGGTCGGGAACGGCAAGGTGAAACGGCCGGACGCCCCGCCCTCCAATGCTTCGCGCGGCGACAGCCAGATCGAGTCCGTGGACTCCTTGCCGTCATGCATGCCGACCTGTTCAGGCGGCGCCTCGGCGAGGAAGAACCAGGTGTCGAACCGCTTCTTCATGCCCTCCGGCGTGATCCAGTGCGCATAGGGCACGAGCAGATCGAGCGCGAGTTCGAGATCGTTCTCGGCGATGATATCGGCGAATTTGACCTTGCCCTCGTTCAGCGCGTCGCGATGCTGATCGGCGATGGCGCTCGCCTTCATCGCGGCGATCAGGTCGTTAGAGCCGCGCGGTCGCGCCAGCAGGATGCGGCTTTCCTCGAAAGTCTCGCGGATCGCGGCGATCTTGAAAGCCAGCGCATCGGGATCGAGGCCGTCACCGCCGCTATAGAGTTCGGGCCGTGTGCCGATCTCGCGATCTCCGGCATCGACGCTGCCGCCTGGAAACACCAGCGCACCAGATGCGAATTCGATCTGATAGTGCCGCACCATCATGAAGACGTCGATGGCGTCGGTTGCACCCTTGCGCAGCAGGAGGATGGTGGAAGCAGGACGCACAACGCCGGGCTCGCTTGGCATTCAGTTTCTCCCTGATCGGCATTCTGTGATGCCTGTTGTGCCGGCGATCGCCGACCTCTCGTTTGTCATGCCCGGACTTGATCCGGGCATCCATCTTTTACTTGGCAACCCTGAAGATGGATGGCCGGGTCAAGCCCGGCCATGACACCTCTGGGGAGTTATTAACCCGCAGCGCTCGACTGCGGTGCGATGTTCGCGCGCTTATCATAGCGAGCCACGCGCGACAGGAGATAATCGACCTCCGCCTTCGCCTGCGCCGTGATCGCTACACCCGGCTTGCGCTGCGCGCTTGATGCAATAACGCCGCGCTTCTGCAGCACGTATTTCCGGACCGCGAGGCCGATGCCGAGCTGCTGCTCGTAGCGGATCAGTGGCAGATGCGCGTCGAACAAGTCATGCGCCTTGTCGCGTTCACCCTTCTTCGAGAGGTTGACCACGTCGATCAGCAGTTCAGGGAAGGCATAACCGGTCATCGCGCCATCGGCGCCGCGTTCCATTTCGAAATCAAGGAACACGCCGCCATTGCCGGTGAGAATCGAGGTTTCGCGCAAGCTGCCGTCCTTCTGGAAGTTGCGCAGCGCGGTGATCTTCTCCAGGCCCGGCCAGTCCTCGTGCTTCAGCATCACGCAGGACTTGGAGTCCATGATGATCTTGCGGATCACGGCGGGGGTCATCACCACGGTCAATGTCAGCGGATAATCCTGCAGCACCCACGGAACGTCGTCGCCGATGGCCTCGACAGCGCCCTTGAAATAGTTGGTGATCTGATCGTCGGTGCGCAGATGCGGCGGCGGGGCGATCATAACGCCGGCAGCGCCGGCATCCATCGACTTCAGCGCCAGCGAGCGCATGGCGGCAAAGCCCGGCGCGGAAACGCCGACGATGATCTGCATCTTGTCGCCAGCACGCTTGATGAAGCGGGTTGCCACGGCCTCGGACTCGGCCCCCTCCAGCTTCGGCGCCTCGCCCATGATGCCGAGCACGGTCACACCGTTGCAGCCGACCTCCGCATAGAAATCCGTCAGGCCGTCGATCGATTTGTCGTCGATGCGGCCGTCGTCGAGGAACGGGGTCGGTGCGATGGCGAAGGTGCCTGCGGCTTTGGACGTCAGTTTCATCATGGGCCTCTGTGAATGGATGCCGGCATTCTACCGGGAAATATCCGGTCTGTCCGCCCGAACCGGGCCCAACTGCCCCTCAAAAACGCCGTGCCCCGTGCTGGCTCGCCTCCTCCGAGAAGAAGATCTCGCCGGCATGGGTCACCACGTCCTGCGCAGACCAGCCGTCATGGGGTGGCTTCCAGCCTTCCATTTCCATCATCTTCATCTCGCGGACGCCGCGCGGGCCGGACACGCCGAGCACCTTGCCGGTCTGGCTGCCGGAGAGATCGCTGACCATATAGAGCACCGCCGGCGCGATGCCGCCCGGTCCCAGCGCCGCGCCGGGATTTTCGATATAGCGCGGCAAGTCGGCGGTCATGCGGGTTAGCGCGCCCGGCGCCAGCGTCCAGACGCGGATATTGTATTTGCGGCCCTCGATGGCCAGCACATTGGACAGGCCCCAGATGCCGCCTTTGGCCGCGCCGTAATTGCTTTGGCCGAAGTTGCCGATCAGGCCGGAAGTCGAGGACGTGTTGACGATGACGCCGCCGCCGTTCTCCTTCATCCATTTGAAGACCGGCTGGGTGACGCAGAACGTGCCTTTGAGATGCACCTTCATGACCTTGTCCCACGCCGCCTCGGATGCCTTGGCGAAGGTCTGGTCGAGCAGGATGCCGGCATTGTTGACGAGGATGTCGACCTTGCCGAAGGCCTTGATGGCGGCGTCGAACACCGACTGGCCGCCGGCCATGGTCGAAATGTCGGCGCCATTGGCGACGGCCTTGCCGCCTTCCTTCTTGATGGCGTCGACGACCTGCTGCGCCATGGAGAGATCGGAGCCGGAGCCGTCGCGCGGGCCGCCAAGGTCGTTGACCACGACGGATGCGCCTTCGCGTGCGAACAGTTTAGCGTAGGCTTCACCGAGGCCGCCGCCGGCGCCTGTGATGATGGCAACCTTGCCGTCGAGAAGACCCATGACGTTCTCCCTGTATTTTTATGATTTTGTTTTTTGTTTTGCTCCGTCATGGCCGGGCTTGACCCGGCCATCCACGTCTTACGTCTTGAGGATTGAGTTCTAAGCCAGCACCGTCTTGCCGCTCTTGATCACGGTGACGCCGCGTTCCTTCACCTTGGCTTCAAAACTCACGACGTTGCCGTCCTTCCACAAATCCATGCTGACGGTCTCGCCGGGAAACACCGGCGACGAGAACCGCACCGCATGCTGCTTGAAGGCCGATGGATCGTAGTCGGCATAGGTCTGCAACACGCCGCGGCAGGTGATGCCGTAGGTGCACATGCCATGCAGGATCGGACGCGGGAAGCCGGCGCGCTTGGCGAATTCGGGGTCCGAATGCAGCGGGTTGCGGTCGCCGCAGAGGCGATAGATCAGCGCCTGATCGGGCCGCGTGGTGATATCGACGGTTTTGTCCGGCGCGCGCTTCGGCATCGCATGCGGCTCGGGCTGGCCCTCGGACTTGCCGCCGAAGCCGCCATCGCCGCGGGCGAAACGTGAGGCTACCAAAGTCGCCAGCGCTTCACCGGCTTCATCGCGCAGGATTGTCTGATGCAGGATCACGGCGCCCTTGTCGGCGCCCTTGTCGAACACGCCGAGCACACTGCTATCGGCGGTGATCTTGGCCGCGACCGGCAGCGGCTTGTGGAAGGTGATGTCGCGCTCACCATCGACAACGAGCAGCTTGTTGAGACCCATCTCGCCCGGGCCCGAGCCCCATGCGGCAACCGATGCATAGGTCGGAACGACTTTCAGCGGACGCGGCGTATAGGTGCCTTCATTGACGAAAGCGAGTTCACGCTCGTCCATCGGATCGGCGCCCATGCCGATGCCATAGGCGTAGAGCATCACTTCGCGATCGGTCCAGGCATACTTCTGGCCGATGTTCTTCATCGCCATCAGGGCTTCGTAGTTGATAGGCATTGGTGGATGACTCCCTTGTTCTTGTTGTTTCGGGCGCTAGTCGCAGCGCCCTCTCCCCTTGTGGGAGAGGGCTGCACAACAGCCCGCTCCAAACTCGTTTGGGAGAGGGGTAGCGGCAAGCACCGCCCTCTCCCGCGGCGCACAGCTTCGCTGCGCTGGGGGAGAGGGGAAGAAAGCGAGCGCTACGCCGGCGTGAAGAACGGCAGCGGCGCGCCGTCGGTGGGCTTCCACACCAGTTTCACCTTCTGGCCGATCTTCAGCTTGTCCGGCTCACAGTCGACGATGTTGGTCTGCACCGAGGGGCCTTCCTTCAACGTCACATAGGCGATGACGTAGGGACCGGTCGCCGATTTGCGCATGTGGCTGTAGGTGTAGATCTCGCCCTCGCCCGAGCTCTGTTCCCACTCGGTCTTGTCGGAGAAGCAGAACGGGCAGATCGCACGCGGGAAGAAATGCGCTTCGCCGCAGGTCGTACAGCGCTTGATCATGAACTTGCCATCCTTGGCCGCATCCCAGAACGGCTGCGATTCAGGATTGCCGGCGGGCATCGGATACTTCTTGGCTTCAGTCATTACACGCGCTCCAGAATAGCGGTCGATGCGGCGTGACGCACGCCGAGCAGGCCTCCGGTGCCATGCGCGATCGCCAGATCGCAATTCGGCACCTGCACCTTGGGATGGGCTTCGCCGCGCAGCTGGCGCACGGCCTCTAAGATCTTGGTCATGCCGCCGCGATTGACGGGATGATTGCTGCAGAGGCCGCCGCCATCGGTGTTGAACGGCAGTTTGCCGACGCCCGAGATCAGGTTGCCGTCGGACACGAACTTGCCGCCGTCGCCCTTCTTGCAGAAGCCCAAGTCTTCGAGCTGCATCAGCACGGTGATGGTGAAGCTATCGTAGATCGACGCATACTTCATGTCCTGCGGCGTCACGCCCGCTTCCTCGAAAGCACGCGGACCGGACCACACACCGGCCGAGTAAGTGAGGTCGAGATCCTTGCCGCCGCGCGGACCCTTCATCGCCTCGCCATGGCCGATCAGCCGCACCAGCGGCTTCTTCAGGCTCTTCGCAATCTCGGGCGTGGTCACGATCATCGCGCCACCGCCGTCCGAGACGACACAGCAATCCATGCGATGCAGCGGATCGGAGATCATCGGCGAGTTCAGCACGTCCTCGACGGTGACGACGTCCTTGAGCATCGCATGCGGGTTGTACTGCGCGTGATGCGAGGCTGCGACCTTGATCCAGGCGAGTTGTTCGCTGGTCGTCCCGTAGTCGTGCATATGACGCATGGCACACATGCCATAGGCATTGTGCGTGGTCGCGCCGTAAGCGGTCTCGAAATCGGCTTCGGCGCCCTGCAGACGCGGCGGCATCACACCGGTGCGCGGTTTGCCGGCCAGTGTGACGAGTGCGATCGAGCACTTGCCTGCAGCAATCGCCTGCGCGGCATGGCCGAGATGGATGATGTAGGAGCAGCCGCCGGTCTCGGTGGAGTCGACGTGACGCGGCTTGAGGCCGAGATAGTCGACCATCGGCCACAGGCCCCCCTGTGCATCGCCCGCGCAGAAATAGCCGTCGACGTCCTTGTGTGTCAGGCCCGCATCCTCGAGCGCGCCCTTGGCGACTTCGGCATGCAACTGCGCGATGGATTTATCCGGCGCATGCCGGGTCGGGTGTTCGTAGATGCCGGCGATATATGCCTTGCCCTTGATGCTCAAACGTCTCTCCGATTGGTGTTTCGTCCCAGTTCAGTTTTTTGTGACCTTTCACGGCAGCCTTGGCAAGCGACAACATTTCACGCTGCGGACGTGAATTTCACAAAGCGGAATGGATGCAACGCAGCCGGGAGCTTTTTCGCCAGTGATTAAGCTGTTTACCAATCTGGTCAGCGAGCTCTCACAAAAGCGGAGGTCAGGATTTCCGGAAGTGGTGGGCTGGACGGTGCCGACGACAGCGCGCGTTACGCGCAGGCCGCGACGTTCGATGCGGATTCAACTGTCGAACAGCCACTGCTCTTCAGACATGCGTCATCACCCCCATTGTTTGCGGCGCGGGGGCGCCGTCGTGGTTTGCATTCCCGCCCCCTTTGTGAGAGGGCGTGCGGAACGCCGGGTGCCCGTTGCACCCTTGGGCCTGATGCGATGCGGTCTTCCGCAATTGAGAGTGCATCAGGACTTTCGGAGGCGCCGAGCAAGTGCCCGGCGTTCCGCCTGCGGTGTTTTTTCGGTTGCTTGCACATCTGCCATGGCGAACGGTCCCATCACCAAAATTAATGTCCCAGGGCGGAGGGACAGGGTAGCCGCAAAGCACTTGGTCGAACGCGTTTCGATTTGGTCGTCCGTCACACTGTCCAGGGTCTGTCCATCCCAAGGTCGGCCGTGTCCTTGCCAGTGGCAGTGCTGGCGCAGATCCGTCCTGCCCGAAGACAGACGTCACCCGTGAACCGCGTGACGCCGCATCTCCGGCGTCCACCGCATCCCACCCCGCGAACGTGACGATCGCGATCGCCCCTCTCGGTGGGGCAGGACAAAGGGGAATATAAACCTGATGGGGATGCTGTCAACGGGAGATAGGAAAAAATGTTCGGAGCGCCCCAAACTGTCATTCCGGGGCGGGACCGGCGCCGCAGGCGACGGGACCGAGCCCGGAATCTCGGCATGTTCAGCGGAAAACACACCGGGATTCCGGGTTCGCGCTCTGCCGGCTGCGCCGGCGACGCACGCCCCGGAATGACGAGTATGGGCGGAATGACGAGCGAGCCCTGCCCTACAGCAGCCCCAGTTCCCGCAGCTCGCGCCGCATCGGCTCCGGCATTGCCTCGATACTCGCGGCAGCCTTGCCGAGATCCGGCGGGGCGTCCTTGTCGGTGAGGTAGCGCCAGCCCTGGAATGGGCGCAGCGGGCGCGGCGCGACCGTGACCGGCTTTGGCTGCATCACCAGCCGACAGCGATTGATGCCGTCGCTGTCGCGGAACGGTTCGATCGCAAGAATCTTTTCGCGCAGCGCGATCTCGCCCTTGATCACCCAGTAGAGCGAACCGCCGTCGAGCAGTTCGGCATCGCGTTTCGGCACCATGCGGGTGATGTGGATGTGATGCTGAGGTGCGCCGCGCGCTTTTGCTGCGCGCATCCGTTCAGAGAGATAGCTCTTGAAATCCGCGATGGATTCGCAGCCGACGGCGAGCTTGATGAGATGCAGGGGCATGGGTCAGAAATCGGCAGTGCGACGCGGTTTTACAAGGCGTTATCCACCGCTCAGTTATCGGCCGGCGGAGCTTCCGGCGCAAGCTGCACGGGCGCTGGGGCGGCAGGCGCCTGTGGACGAGTGGCGGTCTTCGGTGCGGGTTGCTTCTTCGCAGCAGCAGGTGGCGGCGTTGTCGACGCGGCGCGCGGCGGAGGCGCCTGCGCATTGGCGGCCGCCGGTGGCTTCACGGGCGTTTCGGTCATGATCGAGATCGGCGGAATCGAGGACGAGGACGGGAAATCGGCCGTGGTCGGCTTGCCGGTCGGAACCGACGCCGGCAATCCGGCCAGCGCGCCCGTCGCAGCGGCTGCAGCCGCAGGCGGTGCGTTCCAGCCGGGCGCATAGCGCGTCACGAGACCCTCATAGGTCCGCTCTTCCATATTCGCGGCAATCCGCTTGTGATCGGTCAGCGCGGCATAGGCCGCGCAGCTCTCCGGCATGCAGCGATCGCGCGATTGCAGCACATAGGCAATCAGGCCGTAGCGATCGCGCTCGATCGCGCGGCGCAGCCCCGCCAGTTCAGGCGTCATGGATTTATTCGCTGCGGCGACATCGCCATACGACGTCAAACGATTGATCTGCGCAGCCGAGGCCGATACGGCAGCCGCCACCGAATCCGCCGAGCCGAACAGCACCTTCTCGCAGCCCGCGAGCACCATATCGCCGGCGAGATCGTCGAGGCAGGACAGCGCCGGCAACGAGGCATTCACCTGAGGCACTGCAACGACGGCGTGCGAGACGTCCTGCCCTGCGGTTTCGGATTTGCGCAGCGTCGCCGCAGCAGCAACGCCGATCGCCAGCAGCGTGATCACGGTCAGCGCACCATTGGCGACAGACTTCTCGGCGCGCAGCAGCGTTGCCAGCACGATCAGGGCGAAGAAGATGGAGGCAGCCAGCGCGAGCCACATCGGAAGCGTCGGCGCGCGCCAGATTTGATCGAGCGAATTCGCCCATACCCCGTTCATCGAGTCGTCCCCGCATGTGTGGAAGCCATTTTTCCAAAGAAAGCCCTGCTTCCGAAGAAAATGCTTCCAAAGAAAGTCCGGCTGCCATGAACCCGCAATATGCGGTTGTTATGGCACGGCCCCGGTCATGACGAAATCGTGGCGGCGCGGGCCTGGATTCTGATGAAATCAGAACCTTGGCCCGATCTTTTATTTTGACGCGTTTTCTGGACGCGAACCGGGGTCCACTTCGCTCGAAAACGCTTTAGTCATCCTCGAAGCGCGGAATGACGATGGTCTCGGCGAGGCCCTCGTCGGTCCATTGCCGAAACGCCGGCAGCGCCTGCATCACATCCATATACGCACGGGCTTCCGGCGTGACATCGATGTCGTAGGTCAGGAACCGGTGCACCACCGGCGCATACATGGCATCCGCGCCGCTGAAGGCGCCGAACAGATACGGTCCATACTTGCCGTAACGCGCGCGGCAATCGGCCCAGATCTGCTGGATGCGCCGGATATTGGCCTTGGCATCGTCGGACAGCGCCTTCGCCCGGACCGGCCGGTGCAGATTCATGCCGCATTCGTTGCGCAGCGGCATGAAGCCGGAATGCATCTCGGCGGACACCGAACGCGCATGGGCGCGCGCGGCCCGGTCTTCCGGCCACAGCTTTGCATCCGGAAAACGCTCCGCGGCATATTCGATGATCGCCAGCGAATCCCACACCGTGATCTCGCCATCGACGAGCGCCGGCACCTTACCTGACGGGGTCACATCGAGAATGCGCTGCTTGTCGGCGGCATCCGTGTACAGCGGGACAAACACCTCCGCGAAGGGGATGCCGCAGGCCTTCAGCGCAACCCATGGCCGCATCGACCACGACGAATAATTCTTGTTTCCGATCACCAGCGACAGCGACATCAACCACTCCTTGCGACACCGGTAAATTGCCACGCATACGCCTCTGCAAGCAAGCCGCGTACACAGGCTTGTTGCTGCATCACGGCATGCGTGGCAGAAGTGCCAACTGATACAATAGGTGCTTCATGATCAACTATTCCTGGGTCGACGTCTTCGCGCTGGGCTTCTTCATCCTGGAGTGGACGACCTATGCGATCACGCTGGAGCACACCAAATACGGCCGCGACAGCCTGTCGGCACGCATGCACGCCTATCGTGAGGTCTGGATGCGCCGTCTGCTGGAACGCGAGGCGCGCATCGTCGATACCCATATCATGACATCGCTGCAGAACGGCACCGCGTGGTTCGCCTCGACCACGCTGATCGCCATCGGCGGCTCGCTGGCGCTGCTACGCGCCACCAACGAAGTAATGCCGATGATGCAGAACCTGCCGCTCGGCTTCAACACCACGCCCGGCATGTGGGAGATCAAGTGCTTCGGGCTGATTCTGATTTTCGTCTACGCGTTCTTCAAATTCGCCTGGTCGTACCGGCTGTTCAACTACGTCGCGATCCTGATCGGTGCGATGCCGCTGGCCTCGAAGCGCGACACGCCGGAGGCCGAAGCGCATGTGGTGCGCACAACCAGGATGTTTGGCGCAGCGGCCCGGCACTTCAACCGTGGGCAGCGCGCCTTCTTCTTCGCGCTCGGCTATCTCGGCTGGTTCGTCAGCCCCTGGGTGTTTCTGGTCTCGACGGCAGCCGTGGTGATCGTGACCTGGCGCCGGCAGTTCGCCTCCAATGCCTGGCAGGCCATGGCACCAGATGCCGAAATAAGGGTTACCCCGCGAAATCCTGCGGCGTAAAATCGAGATCGAGCACTTTCCACTCGTCGTATTTGTCGGCTGGCAGCATCGCATAAGGCTGGCAGGCTTCCAGCGCCTGTTTGGCCGCCTGCATCAGCAGCGCGGCTTTGGCCGGCCGCCGCACCTCGATCACCGTGGGCTCGGCGACCAGCCGGCCATCCGGCGAGAACACGGCGCGCAGCTTGACCTTGGCGTCATCGCCGCGCGCGACGGTGGTGGGCAATTTCGAACAGGTTTTGAGATGCCGCCGAAAAGCGGCGATATCGAGCTTGGACAGGTCCGCCTGCTCCGATGCGCCGCCGCCGAAGCCTTCAGGCAAGCCTAGCATGACGCCGTATTTCACCGTGATATCGGCCTCGGGCTGCGGCGGCACCTGCTGTGGGCCCGGTTGCGGCGCCGGCGGCTGAGCCTGCAGCGCAGCCTGCTGCTGCAACGGCGGCTGCGTAGCGGAAGGCGCTGACGGAGGCGGCGTTGCGGGAGTGGCCTGCGGCTGTTGCTGGGCTTGCTGCTGAGGTGGCGGCGGTTGCTGGGCGGCCTGCTGCTGCGGTGACGGCGCGGGTTGCTGCGGCGACGTCTTCTGCGGTTGTGGCGGGGTGTTCTGCGCCGATGACTGCGGTTTGGCGGCGACGGCCTGGGTCTTCTGCTCTTCCAGGGTCGGCTTGTTGGTCAAATCAGGCAGCCGAAATTCCGGCTCCGGCTTCTTCTCTGGCTTTTTCTCGGGCTCCGGCGGCGTCTCCTCGGCCTTCTTTTCGGCCTCTGCGAGCTGCTGCGGCGTCACCAGATCGACGGCAACGCTCTCCTCGTGCTGCTCCATCGGACGTGCATCGGCGAAATAGACCCCGGCCGCCAAAGCAACGTGGCCGACCACCGAGACGGCGATCGCTGCGCGGATGAGGTGCCTTGGTTCCATGGGGCTATTGAGACTTCTGTACGCCGACTAGCCCGATCATAGCGTCGTGCCCTCCCCCGCGCCATGTCCGCCAAGCCACAGCTTGCGTCGTGCTGCCTGATCGGTCATGGCAGTGCATGGCCAAATCCCCTCCGAAGACCCCGAAGCCGTCAGCCGCCAAGCTGGCCCCGAAACCGAAGCCCTTGCCGCTCGACGAGGCGATCCTTGACGCGCTCACCCGCAACGGCGCGGGCACGCTGAGCCCTCCTGAGATTGCGCATGTGATCGAGCCCGAGGGCGATTGGCACGCGCTCTTGATGCCGATCCGCCGCGCCGCCGTGACGCTAGCGCTCGCCGACCGCCTGGTGATCTATCGCAAGGGCAAGCCGGTCGAAGATCCCAACGACTTCCGCGGCGTGTATCGGCTGGGGTTGCCGAAGGCGGAGTGACGCATCACCGCTTCTTCGGCCCCGGCAGCAATTCGCTGCTGCGGCCGGCGAGCCAATAGGTGATCAGCCCGACCCATTCGTGAACCGCGATATCGCTCCGGCCAAGGCCAGCGCTAGCGGAATCGAAGGTCTCGGTAGCGTCGATCCAGCCGCGCGTGCGCCAGTCCACCGGATAGGCGTCGACATCGAATCCGACCCTGCGGAACGCGCCGATCGCGCGCGGCATATGCCAAGCGGACGTCACCAGCAGCCAGCGCTCGCCGGGCTTCGGCGACACCAGGCCTGCGGTGAAGGCGGCATTTTCGTCGGTGGTGCGGGAAGCGGTTTCCAGCGTGACGCGTTCGGGGGCCACGCCGAAACGCTGCAGCAGCTCGCCGGCAACGGGCGCTTCGGACAGCGACTTTTCAATCAGGCTACCGGCGCCGCCGGTGAAGACGATGCGCGCCTGCGGATAGCGGCGCGCCAGCTCCAGCATCGCCGTTATCCGCTCGCCGGCCGAATTGATCTCCAGCGAGCCGCGGGCCGCGGACGAATCCGAATCGATGGCGCCGCCGAGCACGATGATGCCGTCGGGTGCACGGCCATCGTCCTGCCATTTCGGAAAACGCTCGGTCAGCGACAGCATGAGCACATTGCCAACAGGCGAATAGCCGAACAGCAGCAGCAACAGGATGCCAAAGGTGACCAGCAATGTGCCGACACGCTGGCGCTGCAGCAGCACCAGCACAATGCCGATCACGCAGATGATGGCGATCGCATTAGACGGCTCCGTGAAGAAGCCGAGCATCTTGGAGAACGTGAAAAACATGAGGCCCTTGGCTTGCCGGACGGTGTCACTGCATGAGCCATCCCGTCCACAAGATCAATGCGGCAAATGCCGGCTGGCCTGATGGATCAATCCCATTTCGGTGCGAAGCCGTAGTCAGTCAGCCGCCCCTTCGGATGCGCCAGATGCGAAATCCGGGACATCTCGGTTTCGGACAGCATGAAATCGAACACGTCGATATTCTCCGACAGACGCTCGACCTTGGAGGTGCGCGGGATCGCCACCGCGCCCTGCTGGACCAGCCAGCGCAGGCACACCTGTGCTGCGCTCTTGCCATGCGCCTTGCCGATCTCGGCAAGCGTTTCATCGCCGCGGACATTGCCCTGGGCGATGGGGCTGTAGGCGACCATGGCCAGACCATTCTGCCGGCAGGCGCCCTGCACCTTTACCTGGTCAAGATAGGGATGATACTCGACCTGATCGCAGACCAGCGGCGCGGGACATGCGGCCACAGCCTGTTCGATCAGCGCCACGGTGAAATTCGACAGGCCTATATGTCTGGTCAGGCCCATCTGCTTGGCATGCGCCAGCGCGCCGAGCGTTTCCTCCAGCGGCACCTGCGGGTTCGGCCAGTGCAGCAACAGCAGATCGACCTCGGTCATGCGCAGCCGCGTCAGGCTTTCCTTCACGGAGCGTTCGAGATTGTGAGGCGCGAAATGTGTGGTCCAGACCTTGGTCGTCACGAACATCTCGTCACGGCGAATATGCGACGCGTGGATGCCCTCGCCGACATCGCGCTCGTTCTCATAGACCTGTGCGGTGTCGATGTGGCGATAGCCGAGCCGGATCGCCTGCTCGACGACGCGTGCACAAATGCGACCGCGCAACTCCCATGTCCCGAGGCCAATGGCCGGGATGCGGGCGCCGTTTGCTTCCACGAACTGCATCATCTTCTCCTCGGACGGAGCAACGATACGAACGCCGACAAGCTTTTCCAGGACATGGCCGGCGCGTCAGCGCAGGCGATGATCCACAGTGATCGTTCAGGCGTCCGCGGCAACCGGCGCGAGCGCCGCGAACACCGTGTCCGGTGCATGTGCGATCACCGCCAGCAAGGCACGGGCCGGACCGCGCGGCATGCGCTTGCCCTGCTCCCAATTGCGGATCGTCTCGACGGGAACGCCAAGACGCGCGGCAAATTCCATCTGGGTCAGCTGCGCACGGCGGCGCAGATCGCGCACTTCGACTTCGCCGGATCGCACCGCGACCGGCTCCGGCACGACAGGCATATCGGGAACCAGCGGCACCTCGTGCCCGTCCCGCAATTCGACGATCCGTCCGTCAGCCTTCAACCGCAAGCGCATGTTCGACCTCATTGCGCGTGATGGTCGTCGATTACCGTTAAGGAGCCGTGAAGACAAGTGAGCCGGCGATCCCGGTGTTGGCGATCGTCGGCCCCAAGAGATGCGGGATGGCCGGGCACCCTTGTTGCTGAAACCGCGTGAAACATGCTTCGGCGAGCGAGGCCGCTTTGAACCATGAGCCGCCATCCGGGCATCGATAGGCATTCGGCTCGGGTATGTGATGCAGGTCATGCGGGAGCGGGCATGGCTCGCTCCCATCCGTCGCAAAGCGCGAACGCTGCTCGCAGCCACTTCAATTCGTTGTGGTCTTGCCGCCGCGCATGGACACAAGCTTGTTTTCACGAAATCGGAGAATGAGCCAAGCGGTCTCATCGAAACCGTCTGCGAGCTTTCCCTCGTGCGAATACACGATCTGAGCAGCTTCCGACTTCGACGGCGGTCCCAACGCCGTGATTACCTCCTGACGCGACATACCTAAATGCAGCTCGCCGTCGAAGATGACGGGCGAGAATTTTTCCGGGATAATGCCGCAATCGGTCGAAGCCCCGGCGTCTTTCTCGGTGAGCTCTTCAACGATTTCCGTGACGAGATGATCCGGGCCGCCTATCTCCCCGCCGGACACGACCCACAATCGATGCTGCGCGCGCCGATAACACAGCCAATAGATACTATCTCCAGCGTCGCCTCGGTGTTGGATGGTCCCTTCGCCCAGGGCTTCGCGAACCGCGTCGAGCCGCGTCTCCTCGAAGCGGCCCGCAAATGAGCCTAGCGAAAAGCGGGTCGCCAACCTCGTTACGACTGTCGGCGGCACGCGCTCGAACGCACGAGCGTTGATTGGGGGCGGCGGTGTCTGCGCGGAGCAGTCATCCGAGGGGATCGCAAATAAAAGCAGGAGCAAGAAGAGCGACTTTCGACCATCAACTCCGTATTGGCTTACATTAGAAATTGAGCGCATCTGCAATAGCATCTCTCGTTTAACAAAGATGGTCGAACCAAATAAAATTGTGACGAAAGAGGAATACTTCAGGTTTTGTTCGAAGGGCTGTCACGTCGTTTGCAAAAACAGCGGAAAGCTCTCGCGCTCTGCCCCCACATCGACGATACGCCCATGCGGGAGACAATCGAGAGTGGGACCAAGAGGTCTCAGTGCTCGTTGACCGCAGCGCCGAGCTTGATCAAGCTCAGCGCGCGGTTCGCGGTCTCGCGCAGGCGGCAGTAGTTCGCGTCGCCCCGGTACATGCCGGGCTCGACTTTGTCGAAGACCACGCAGAAGCGATCACGCGACGCGACGAAGGTTGTCTGCGCGTCCTTGACCGCCTTGATCTTGTCGGCGAACCCGCCGGCCTCAACCTTCTTTAGCGCCTCATTGGTTTTCTGCGTCCAAATGGCGAGTTCGCGCGCCGCGCAGGCTTTCCATTTGGCGACATCGTCATTCACGCCCTCCGCCTTTTTGATGCAGGGGTCGGCGACGAGCCCGACACACGCGCCGCCGAAACCGCCGGTTTCCTCCGCGGTCTTCAGGCAAGCATTGATCACTGCAACGTCGGCGGGCGCGGTGCCCTGGGCGAAAGCTATCGATGAGAGCGGGAGGCTTGCGGCGAGCAGCGCGGCGGAAAATTTGAGCTTCATTTGAGATCTCCGTTCGGCGCATCGAAAATATGGAACGCAATGCCACTGTGAGCAAATGAAGCCCCGCGAGCCGGTACACCGGCGGGTGGGGCGGAAGGGCCGGACGTCGAGTGGGAAAGCGAAACGAGCGGGTACGCGGCTTTCGCTACGCTCTCTTCAATCAATGCCTTTGAATATGCCTTGACCTGGCTCACGAGATTTTCAGACAATAAGTGACGCATGCAACTTTGGTCATCGAAGGCCCAGCATTGGTTCATCTGAATGTGGAATAGGAGCGCCGACGTGGCGACTCTGAAGATCGCAATTCAAGTTGTATGGACGATATCTGTAGTTGGAGCGGCCACATTTTTCAGTGCTCCTTATGGCTGGCAGCAGCACGGATTTGTTGGCGCTCTCGCCCTAGGCTCTGTCGGCTTCGCTTTGAGTGCCGTTGTCGCCGCAAGCCCGGCCTTGGTGCTGCAATTGTTGCGTTGAGCACGCTGCTACGTTGACGGATAACGACGGCAGGACCGGTTTGGGGCACCCACCGGCTACGCCGCTGGCAACACTATGAGACTTCAAAATTGAACAAGATCGCCACGAAGACTGACGAAGGTGGCATGAAACGCTTTCTGATTTTCCCGGCTCTCTTTCCGCCTCTTGCGTTGGTCGTATTCACGGCGCCTGATGGGTTTAAGAATCTTCTCGATTGGATGGTTGAGTCCTACGCAATCGCGGTTATCCCGGCCTTGCTGCTGGCTTGGGTCGATTGGATGCTTTCTGCAAAGCCACTCCGAGTTATGGGAACGGCGGTGACGGCAGCACTCCCTGCAGTCTTGATCATGCTTTTCATGTGGGGAGGATCAAACGACTTATGGCCAATCTTGATGGTTGGGCTCGTCGGAGGACTACCAGCCGCGGTGTGTTCGTGGCTATCCGATGGCCGAACGTTAAGCATGAACGCGCGAGCGAACAGCTAAAGTTTAATTGGCTCTCCGACCGACTTGCGGTCGGTCGGAGATGAGAGCGAATACAGGTGTGACGCCATCGATCGCCTGCCCCGACCGGCCTAGACGATGCCCTTCGTCCTCAGCGCGGCGATCCGTTCGCCGTCGTAGCCGATGGTGGACAGGATTTCGTCCGTGTTGGAGCCGAGAAGTGGCGGCGCGTGATATTCGGTGATCGGCGTGCCCGAAAACATCAGCGGATTTCGTACGAGCGAAAGCGCCGGCTCGAAGGGATGGTTTGAGCTCACGCGCATACCGCGGGACTTCACATGAGGGTCCGCGAAAACCTGATCGAAGTCGTTGATCGGGCCGGACGGTACGCCGACCGCCTCCAGACGCTCCAGCCAGTAGGCGACGGGCTGCTTCAGGAAAAGACCGGCGAAGATGGCCATGATCTCCTTCCCATGAACGACACGGTCGTTGTTCTTCAGGAAGCGCGGATCCTTGGCCAGGTCCGGCTCTCCGAGCACTTCGCAGGTCCGCTGGAACTGGCCGTCATTGCCATTCACGAGCATCAACTCGCCATCGGTGCAACGGAAGACACCGGCAGGCATGCCGCCATTGCCCCAGGTTCCGCGCCGCGGCGGGACTTTTCCGCTGATGAGATAGGGTTGGAGCCAATGTGAAAGGGAGGCGATCACCGTATCGAACAGACAAGCATCGATTTGCTGTCCCTCGCCGCCGCCGGCATCGCGATGATAGAGCGCCGACATCACGCCGATGGTGGCATTCAAGCCGGTCATATAGTCCACGATCGAGGGACCGACCTTCATGGGGCCCTCGCCCGGCTCGCCATCGAGATGGCCCGTCACGCTCATGAGACCACCCATCGCCTGCAGGATCGCATCATAGCCGGCGCGTGTGGCGTAGGGACCGGTTTGTCCGAAGCCCGTCACCGAGCAGTAAACGATGCGTGGGTTGATGGCTTTGATCGCGTCGTAGTCGAGGCCATAACGCTTGAGGTCGCCGACCTTGTAGTTTTCCAACAACACGTCGGCGGTCTTGACGAGTTCGCGAATGATCTCCTGGCCTTCAGGCTTGGCCACATTGACCGTGACCGATTTCTTGTTGCGATTGGCGCAAAGATAGAAGGAGTTGTCTCGCCTGCTGCCGTCCGGGTCGTTCAGATAGGGAGGGCCGAATGCGCGGGAATCGTCGCCGGTTCCAGGGCGTTCGATCTTGATGACTTCGGCGCCGAAATCGCCAAGCATCTGACCCGCGATCGGGCCGGCAAGCACCCGCGTCATATCGATAACCTTGATGCCCGAGAGCGGCAGAGCCGGCATGTATTCCTCCTGTATGTTGGTTCGTCACGTCGGCCACGGAGAACGTGTGAAGCGAGCGCTTACAGGAAAATCACGCCGAGTGCACCGCTTTGTGAGCATGAGGGCTATCCCATTCAAGAGGGCACAGCTCGTGAAGCAGATAGAGGCTTATCTGGACATCGGGCTTGCGCAGCCCGATGGCACGGCAGTCTCAAAGGGCAATTGAGCATAAGAGGGATCAAGACGGCTGAAACGTCGCGAATGATCCCTACTTCAGACCGAACCACAGCGTCGCGATCCCCAAGAAAGCGAAGAAGCCAACCACGTCGGTCACGGTGGTCACGAATGTACCGGAGGCCACGGCCGGATCGGCCTTGACGCGTTCGAGCACCATCGGGATCAGGATGCCGCCGAGTGCGCCGGCGATCAGATTGCAGATCATTGCAAGGCCGATGACGATGCCGAGACCGGGCGTCCTGAACCAGGCATAGGCGGCGATGCCGGTGATCACGGCAAAGGCCAGACCATTGATCAGGCCGACAAGGCCTTCGCGGATCACGATCCGCATGGCGTTGTTGGGGTTGAGCTGCCGCGTCGCCAATGCGCGCACCGCGACCGTCATGGTCTGGGTTGCGGCATTGCCGCCCTGACTAGCGACAATGGGCGCCAGCACAGCTAGCGCCACCATCTGCTGCAGCTGGTCCTCGAACAGGCCCAGCACCGACGACGCGATGAAAGCGGTGGCGAGATTGATCAGCAGCCAGGTAAAGCGGCCCTTGGCGATGGTCCAGAAATTGTCCGACAGTTCTTCGTCCGACGTGACGCCGCCGAGCGCCTTGAGGTCCTCGTCGGCCTCCTCCTCGATGACGTCGACGACGTCGTCGATGGTGATGACGCCGACCAGCCGGTCATCGGTATCGACCACAGGCGCCGCGACAAGATTGTACTTGCCGAACATCCGCGCCACTTCCTCCTGATCGTCCAACACCGAGACGCGGCGGCGGTCCTCATCGATCAGATCAGCCAGCAGCACCGGACGGCGCGCGCGCAGCAGCGCGTCCAGCGACACTGCGCCCTGCCAGCGCTGATCGGCGCCGACGGAATAGATCTCGTAAAACCGGTCCGGCAGGTCCGGCGTTTCGCGCATATAGTCGATGACCTGACCGACATTCCAGTCCGGCGGGACCGCAATGAACTCGGTCTGCATCCGCCGGCCGGCGGAGTTTTCCGGGTAAGTGAGGCTGCGCTCCAGCGCCACGCGCTCGGACAGCGGCAACTTCTCGAGGATCTCGTCCTGGACCTCCTCGTCGACGCCTTCGAGCAGTTCGACGGCATCGTCGGAATCGAGTTCGCGAACGCCCTCGGCCACGGTCTCGGGCTCGAGTTCCTCGAGCAGTTCCTCGCGGACGGCGTCGTCGACTTCGTTGAGCGCCGAGAAGTCGAAATCGGCGCCGGTCAGTTCGATCAGGGGCGCGCGCTCGTCGGCATCGAGGGCTTCGATCAGGTCACCGAGATCGGCCTCGTGCAGCTCGCCGACGATCTCCTTGAGGAATGCGGTATCGGCAACCTGAACCGCGTGCGAGATCGCCTCGACAAATTCGGGGCGGATGTCGCCTTCGGCATCGCGCATCGGCATCTTGTCGAGCGCCGACAATTCCTCGGGAGCGACCGATTGGGCGAGATCGACGTCATCGGCCATGCCGCACCTCGCCTGCTTGTTTGGGGGGGACGGAGTTAGCGCTATCCTGTCGGAAATGCGCTAATCCATCTGTGAACGGAAGCTCGCATCAGGCATTACCCAATGCGCAATGCCTGATGCAATCGGAAAAATGCGGTGCGCGAAATCAGCGGCCGGGAAAGTGTCGTGATCGTGTTGAAGGCCGCCATTCTTGCCTTGATTGCATCGACCGTTGTCGCCCATGCCGAAGACTGCCCGCGCAAGGATACGCTCGGTACCGCACGCATTCTCACCGTGGATCCCAAGACCTATCCACGCGTCGGCACCCAGAGCTTTCCGGATACGCTGCCGCTGGAAGATCGCGAGGTTGTGCTGACCTTCGACGATGGCCCGCATGCGCCGACCACGACGAAAATTCTCACGGCGCTGTCGCGCGAATGTGTTCGCGCGACCTTCTTCCTGATCGGCAACAGCGCGACGGCCAATGCGGCGCTGGTGAAGCGCATGGCAGCCGAGGGCCATACCATCGGCCATCACACCCTCGCCCACGCCGACCTCAAGAAGATCAGCAATGCGGCTGCCGTCGAACAGATCGACCGGGGCATCAGCGCCGACGAAATGGCGCTGAACGGCGGCAAGGCCACCACCGTGCCGACCACGCCGTTCTTTCGCTTCCCCTATTTCGAATCGACACCGGCCCTGCTGGACATGCTGCAATCCCGCCGGATAGCGGTGTTCGGCGCGGATTTCTGGGCCAGCGACTGGAATCCCATGACCCCGCAGCAGCAACTGGAGCTGATTACCGGCAGGCTGAAGGCCGCCGGGCGGGGAATCATCCTGTTTCACGACACCAAGGCGCAGACTGCCGCGATGCTGCCCGATTTCCTGCGCTATCTCCGGGAGAACCGCTACCGGGTCGTGCATATCGTGCCGCCGGCCGCAGGGTCCTCTGCCCGCTCCAGTTCCCAGTAGAACGCGCGATCATCAGGATGCGGAAAATACCGTCGGCGGGCCGACATGATTAACATTGCGTTCACAGCCGCCCCGGTAACTTCACAGCCGACATCAAAGCGAGTGACGGATCGACCAATGAACAAGGCGACGACTGACCGGGCACGACGCCTTCTGTGCCTGAGCCTGCTCACCGGCCTGACCCTGTTCACCGCCGCCGCAGCCTCCACCACCAGCGCTCTGTCGGCCGAGGCGTGCCCGGGCAATCCCGGCGCGCTCGGCACCTCGCGCACCATCGTGGTCGATCCCCGCGAGCACCCCAAGATCGGCACCATGCAATATGCAGAGACGCTGCCGCTCCAAGACAAGGAGGTCGTGCTGACCTTCGACGACGGTCCGATCCCGAAACACTCGAACGCGATCCTCGATATCCTCGCCTCCGAATGCGTGAAGGCGACGTTCTTCATCATCGGCCGGATGGCGAAGGAACATCCCGAAGGCGTGCGCAAGCTGATCGCGCTCGGCCACACCGTCGGCACCCACAGCCAGAACCATCCGCTCAGCATGAACCGCATGCCGATCGAGAAGGCGCAGCAGGAGATCGAGGACGGCATCGCCAACACCACGGCGGCGCTCGGTGATCCCGCGCTGCTGTCGCCGTTCTTCCGGATTCCCGGCCTGCTGCGCGCCAGCGTCGTCGAGGACTATCTGGCCTCGCGGGGAATCCAGACCTGGAGCGCCGATTTCCCCGCCGACGACTGGCGCCATGTGTCCCCGCAGAAGGTCCATGACCTCGCGATCTCGCGCATCGCCGCCAAGGGCAAGGGCATCCTGTTGCTGCATGATATCCAGCCGCGCACCGTCGCCGCCCTGCCCGGCATCCTGCGCGACCTCAAGGCCGGCGGCTATCGCATCGTCCATGTCGAGGCGGCGACGCCCGACAAGCCCAAGACGCCCACGGAGCCGCAGCAGTGGCAGTTGCATCCGGTGTCGGAGACCGTGGCCGTCACGCGCTGGCACAAGGTGCCCACATTCGCCTTTGCCCATGACGACATGCTGCCCGCGCCGGCGATCTCGGCATCCGACCAGATGCTGTCGCTGAGCAGGAGTTTCGATCGGCGGCGAGGCGCCGTGCCATTGCCGGAACAGGCTCCGTGGCCGCGCGCCGCGGCGCTGCATGCGATGACCAGCAGTGCCTCGCTGCCGGTACCGGCACAGGACCTGTTCGAGCTCGCCGAACGTCACGGCAAGCCGATCAAGGCACTCGTGCAGCTACCACATCACGCTCAACAGACAGCGCCTGCCCGCGGCAGCGATTCAGATGCGATTGCGAAACTGATCTCGCTCGATGCCAGCGCTGCCAAACGCACCATCCCCGGCGCCATTCCGCCGGGCCTGCATCCGACGGCAGTTGCCGCCCCGCGCTGAGCGCGACGATATGGTTTCACGTTCCGATTACGATGCGGTGATCGGCCAATCGATATATCCCTTCGCACCGCCACCATAATATGCGTCTCGCGGCGCTTGAGCGAGCGCCGCATCATATTGCAGCCGCGCAACCAGATCGGGATTGGCGATGAAGGGACGGCCGAAGGCGACTGCGTCGACCTTGCCCGCCCTGCGGCGATCGATCGCGAGATCGAGATCGTAGCCGTTGTTACCGATATACGGCCCTTCGAACTGAGCCCGCAACGCATCGAGATCAATGCCCGCCGGAATTTCGCGCGTACCGCCGGTCGCGCCTTCGACGAAGTGAAGATAAACGAGATTGAAGCGATTGAGCGAGCGGATCAAATGGCCGTAGGTCGCCATCACATCGCTATCCATCGGCGTGTTGCCGGCGTCTGGTGTGGTCGGTGACAGGCGTATCCCGACGCGGCCCGCGCCCCATGCGGGCAGCACGGCCTCCACCACCTCCTGTGTCAGGCGTGTCCGGTTCTCGATCGAGCCGCCATAGCGATCGGTCCGCTTGTTGGTGCTGTCGCGGATAAACTGATCCAGTAGATAGCTGTTGGCCGAATGGACTTCGATCCCGTCGAATCCGGCGCGCTTGGCGTTATCTGCAGCACGAACATAGTCGGCGATCAGGCCGGGGATCTCGTCAGTCTCCAGCGCGCGCGGCATCGACACATCGACCATGCCGTCATTCGTGTAGGTCTGCCCCTCCGCCTTCACCGCGGAAGGCGCGACAGGCGCCTGTCCGTCCGGCTGGAGATCGACATGGCTGAAGCGGCCGACATGCCAGAGCTGCGAGACGATCTTGCCGCCGGCAGCATGGACGGCTTCGGTCACCTTCTTCCAGCCCGCGACCTGTTCGTCGCTCCAGATGCCGGGCGTCAGTGCATAGCCGCGCCCCTGCGGCGAGATGTTCGTCGCCTCGGCGATGATGAGGCCGGCGGTGGCGCGTTGCGCATAATAGGTGGCGTGCAGTTCGGTCGGTACGCCATCGTCACCCGCGCGGCTGCGGGTCAGCGGCGCCATGACGATGCGATTGGCAAGGTTGATGTCGCCCAGACTGACGGGCGAAAAAAGGTCGGTGCAGATCGAATTGTCGGTCATCGGTTTCATTTTCAAAATCTGGTTCAAGGCGGGTCAGGACATCAGTCAGCGTATGCGGCCACCGGCCGCGAATGATCTCAAGCTGTTCAGATCAATCGTGGCCGAGCCGGACGTCGAACGTGCAGTTCAGCGCATCAAGCTTCGCGGCGTGCCGGTGATCGGCACGAGGCTCACGGTGGGGTGACAATCGTCAATCGGCAGCGACGCCGCATCGATGATCAGCCCTCGTACTGGTGATAGACCTTCGCGACGATCTTCCAGCCGCCTGCATCCTTCAGCAGTGTATGGAAGTCGGTATAGTCGGCGCCAATCGCGTCCTTCTCCATGTCGACCCGGACGACCGCCGTAGTGGGCGTGATCGCCAGCACGTCGATCCGCGTCTTGATGTCTGGTGCTTTGCCGCTCTTGTCCACGAACTCGTAGAGATTGCGGATCGTGCCGGCCATCGGCGAACCATTGGTGAAGCCGTACATCACGGCATCTTCGTGAAACGCGCCACCGACATCCTTGGCGCTGCCGACGCGAAGACCGTCCACATAACTTTGCGCGACCGCAACAACGGCGTCGAAGTCGGCGGTTGGGACGGTCTTGATATTCCTGGTCATGACTGATCTCCTTTGAAAGCATTGATCTGCCGCGTAAAAATCACGTGACACTTACGGCAGACATATTGTAGTGATCGATACAAAACATATATGTAGCGATCGCTACGGAAAGTCAATCCGGATTCCGAAAAGATGCCTGCTTCCGATCCAGCTCCGAAAATCTCGCCGCACCGTACCAAGGGACGGCCGCGCAGCTTCGATCGCGAAGCCGCGCTGGAACAAGCGTTGAAAGTGTTCTGGGAAAAGGGTTTCGCACCAGCGTCGATCGCTGAGCTTTGTACGGCAATGGGGATCAACCCTCCCAGTCTGTACGCCGCTTTCGGTAACAAGGCCCAGCTCTTCCTGGAAGCTGTCGGCCATTACGAGCGGGTGTTCTGGGACGAGACGTGGGACGCGATGGACGGCGAACCCGACGTACGCCGGGCGATTACCACCTTCTTCGCAGAGGCCACCGCCATTCTAACCAAACCCGAGGCGCCGTGTGGCTGTATCGTGGTGCTGGGTGCAATCAACGTGCCGGCCGAGGCGCGTGACGTGGCCGACGCACTTAAGGCATTGCGGGATGAAGGGCGCCGGCTGTTCCTCGAGCGCCTGCGCCGCGGCGTCGTTGATGGTCAGTTGCCGGCAGACACCAACGTCGAAGCGGTTGCCAACACGCTCAACACGCTGTTGCAGGGCATGTCGATCGAGGCCAGCGACGGTGCTTCACGCGCGCAGCTCGATCAGGTAGCGGACTGCGCTACGGCCCTGCTGGCGAAGCGTTAGGTCGCCGTCACGGAAAAAGATCGCGTTAGTTCGCCACGATCTTGGCGATGCACAGCACCACGATGATGCCGAGGAACAGCAGGTCGATATAGGACTTCATCTCGCCGGCCTGGCGCTGCTCGACCACGTCCTTCACGACAGCCTTGCGCGACGACACGGCAGAAGGGCCTTCACCGGCCAATCCACCAAGCCGGCGTGCTTCGAGTTCGAGCTTCTCGATCGCCTTGAAGAAGACGAAGGAGCGCAGCGCCGAGATCGCCCGCATGCCGGCATAGGCCAGCACCAGCGCCGCCACGATGGCGCGCTGCTGATAGGCGCCGACGAAGTTCAGGCTGAAATAGACCAGCGCCAGAAAGGCAAAGTTGGAGATGAAACGGTAGGCATAGCTCAGATATTTCATGTCCGCTCCGGAAGATCGACGCTACCGGCCATGTCTAGCTGCCGGACGGCGGCGTTGCTACTGGCAAGTCGTTACCCGAGCGCTAAAGGATGATGACAACTGCAATGCATCTGGAGATTTACCCGCAACGCGCCAACGGACTTTTGTCAAACGACGGCGCGTGTCAATCAGCGCGGTACGGCCGGCCGAGGAGCGACTGGCATGCTCGGCCCGGCGCGATGATGTCTGCGGCGGCTTCGATAGCAAGATCACAGCGTCCCGCTCGGACACGGTGCGATAGCGCGACCGTGCGGCAGCGCTTCCCGCACTATACAACCTTGACAGAGGAACCTGCTTCGCCGTAACCAGCCGCTTGCAGGGTATCTCCCAGCCGTAAGCGTTAACGTCACTCAACGTGCTCAGCTCCGGACAGCCCCAATGTGGCTGGCCGCCTCGAAAGCACGTCGACATGAATCAGAACGCTCCCCCAAAATTCAAAACCGCGTCCAAACCTGCGCCGCTCAACCGCGACGACCGCAAGAGCCTGATCAAGCAGGTGCTGATCGTCTTTTTCGGCTTCCTCTCGGTCGGCTTGCCGCTGCCGCCGATCTCGCTCTACATCCATGACCAGCTCGGTTTCTCAGCCGGCGTGATCGGCTTCGCCATCGGCATCCAGTCGGTGGTGACCGTGCTCACCCGCCACCGCGCCGGCACGCTCAGCGACCATCACGGCGCGCGCTACGCGATCCGGCTCGGCCTGCCGCTATCGGCGCTGGCCGGCCTGTTCTATCTGCTTGCTGCCGCCCTGCCGCTGCCGAGCGAAGGCAAGCTCACGCTGCTGCTGATCGGCCGCGTCGCGCTCGGCTTCGGCGAAAGCCTGTTCATCACCGGCGCCATGAGCTGGTGCATCGGACGGCTCGGCCCGCACCGCACCGGTCTGGTGATGTCATGGCAGGGCATCGCCATGTATTCGGCGATTGGATTGGGCGCACCGATCGGCCTCGCGGTCTATGCATCGATCGGCTTTGCCGGCGTCGGCGTGCTGGCGGCGATCTCGCCACTGATCGCACTGGGGATCGCCTACGCCATCCCCGACGTGCCTGTGTCGGGCAGCACCGAACGCACGCCGTTCTACAAGGTGATCGGACTGATCTGGCGTTCCGGCACGGTCTTGTTTCTGGCCACCATCCCCTTCGCGGGGATCACCGGCTTTCTGGCGCTGACCTATGTCGAACGCGGCTGGTCCGGCGCCGGCATCGCCCTCGCCGCCTTCTCGACCGGATTCATCTTCGTGCGCCTGGTCGGCAGCCACCTGCCCGACCAGTTCGGCGGCGCGCGCGTCGCGATGACATCGCTGGCCATCGAGGCGCTGGGCCAGGCGCTGATCTGGCTGTCCACGAATCCGATGCTGGCGCTGCTCGGCGCGCTGGTCACCGGCATCGGATTCTCGCTGATCTTCCCGTCGATGGGTGTCGAGGCCACGCGCCGCGTGCCCATCGAACAGCGCGGCCGCGCGGTGGCGAATTTTATCGCCTTCTTCGATCTGGCGATCGGTCTCACCGCCCCCGCGGTCGGCTATGCGGCGGGCGTGTTCGGTTATGGCGCGACATTCGTGATCGGCGCTGTCGCAGCGATCTGCGCGCTGGTGCTGGCAGCGAGCGGCTGATCCAGCCGCTCCTCTGCCTCGCTTGAATGATGCCTGCGCCGCTGCACGGTTCATCGGAACATGATCCAGCGGCCGGCCATTGCCCAGATCGATTCAGGCGCCATCAACTCGATCAAATTGAAGTTAATTTTCTCGCTCATTTGAAACCCTGAGGGGCAAAAGGCGAACCCCGCCGCGCAAAATAATACCACCTATAAGCGAGCGGCTGTTACTTCGAATGTTCAGTTGTTGCTGAATGTTTCGGAGGCGGATGCGGTGAACGCACGCGGTGCTCATAACCTTAACTCGTCGCTTCGCTTCCTCGTCACCATCACCGCTCACGTCGCGCTTCTGGCGCGAGGCGGAGCAACAGCCAGCCGCCTCATGAAGCTGGCATGGTCCGTCATCATCGGTCTGGCGATCGTCGATCTGGTATGGATAGCCATGACGGACCTTCGGTTGGCTCCGTCCAGCTGGATAGCAATCGTGCGGGTGATCTCGTTCAGCCTGTTTGCTGCACTCCTGTGCGAACTGATCTCCCAAAGACTCCAAGGCAAAAACGATCCGATCGGGCGACTGCTCAAGCTTGTCGCAGATTACTTGGGGACGGTCACCGTCGCGATGGTCGCCTTCGCACTATTGGCCGCCGTCGTCATCATCTTTTGCTGCCTCGCAGCTGGCGCTGCGTTACCGTTGCAGGATCTGCGGCTTGCCGCACTGGATGCAAGTCTCGGCCTTGATTGGAAGTCATTCGTCGCTTTGGCCAACAGCAACGACTTGATCAGTCGCATCCTTCTCGTCGCCTATCAAAATACAGGCGGTGTCGTGTTCGCCACTATGCTTTGGCTGTGCCTTTCAAAGCGCCTGGAAAGACTCGCTGAATTCCTGACCATGCTGTGCCTGACGGCTATCGGCACCGCTGCGGGAATGTTGATCTTGCCGGCCGCGGGTGCCTACTCCCTGCACCAACCGGCACTGGACGCATTTGGCAATTTCGGCACCGATGCTGGCATGTGGCATCATAAGCTGCTCATGCAATTCCGATCCGCGCATCCGCCTCTGATCGATTTCGACACCCCCAACATCAACTGCCTGGTGACCTTTCCTTCCGGTCACACGATTCTCGGCCTGGTCACGACTTACGCCTTGCGAGATCGACTCTATACTTTCTTGCCTGCCCTGCTGATCAACGGCGTCATGATCATTTCGACATTACCGGTGGGAGGACACTATTTAGTAGACCTGATCGCAAGCGGTGCCGTGACCGCCTCGTCGATCACGTTCATCCGTTCGATGAAGAGAGTTCGTTCCAGGACGTCTCGATCTGACGACAATGTGCTGGCTGGTGCGACCTAGCGTCTGTCGGGCGGGTTTCGCCGTCATCAGCCGAGACCGGCTTCGCCCTTGTGCGGTTAGTCGACAGTCACCTGCCCGACCGATTTGGCGGCGCCCGCGTGGCGATGGCATCCGCGAGATGCGCGACGACGATGCGCGCGATCAGGACGGTCCGAAAATGACCCACAACACGAGCGTGATGAAGCCAGAGAGCGCTACCGCAACAATGGCCGCCAGCAACTCATTGTCGAACGCTTTCTGATTCCACTTTGGCATGCGCATGCGCCAACCCGAGGCCGGAATGATCGTTCCAGATGCCGTCATTTACGAGGACCAATATTCTCTAGCCTCTGTTCTTCGTGCGCACCGCAATGACAGAGAGGACATCCCAGTGAAGAAGATTTTGATCGCAGCCGCAGTCGTCGGTCTCACCGCAACCTCCGCCATTGCGCAGTCGGGCGCAAACCCGAGCGCGCCGCAGCCAGGTTCGACAGGAGCAGGCGTGAACCAGCCGGGAACGACCAGCACCGGCACCGCCGTCGATCGTCCCGACTCCATGAAGAAGGAGGGCATGTCGGGCACCAGCGGCATGAGCACCAACAAGATGAAGAAGGACAACATGGCCAAGGATGGAATGGCCAAGGACGGTATGAAGAAATAGGCCGCCAAGAACCGAAGCGCCGCGCTGCTGTCAGCGGCACGGCGCTTTTCTATTCTCAATCGTGCTAGGTCGGCGTCAGGGCGGACACGCACTCGTTCGATAATCCGGGCCCTGTAACCTGCCGGTATTTTGTCATTGTCGACAGCTCACGAGTCGGCTGCCGCCAACCGCCCCGCCGGTCCCTCCATGCACGGACGAGTGCCGTATCGTTGCGTGCCCATGGCTCGTCGCACCAGAGATACGACAGCGTATTGCAGTGAATAATCCAACAATTTCAATGATGAGGTGTGGTGCGCTCGGAGGGACTCGAACCCCCACCCTGTTACGGACTGCCACCTCAAGGCAGCGCGTCTACCAATTCCGCCACGAGCGCTAAAGAAATCCGGCGAGGGCAAATCGCCCGGCCGGATCAACCGGCGCCGATGTAACAAACCAATGATGGGGAGACAAGGCCTCTTGGCCTCTCCGGGTCACCTATCTGTGGTCAGGCGACCGGGGCAGCATCTGCTTGACCTCAACCGCAATTCGGTTGCGATCGACCATCACCACGCCTGACGCGACAGGCAGGTTGTTGGCAAGGATTTTGACCTCGTCCTGCTCTGTGGCATCCAGTTCGATGATAGCGCCGCGGCTCAGCCGCATCACCTGGTGAACGGGCATGGACGTGGTGCCGAGGACCACCATGATATCGACGGTAATTTTATCGAGGGTTGGCACGTCGGCCTCAAATTCCCAGATGCAGGATCGCACAGATGCAAGATTGCGGTGCCTGTGAGATCAACATGTTATGGTTAGCCAATGGTTAATGACCGCCAAACCCTCGATTTGACACCGTTTTCGCGAGGCCTCGCTGGCCGGCCGGTGGAATGGCGGGTATCCGATGCCCCGATTCCCTATCCGGACGCCGTGGCCGAGATGGAAGCCCGGGCGGCGGCCATTGCCGACGGCACCGCGCCGGAACTGGTCTGGCTGCTGGAACACCCCCCGCTCTATACGTCCGGCACGTCAGGCAAGTCGGACGACCTGCTCGATGCCCGATATCCGGTATTCGAGACCGGCCGCGGCGGCCAGGTGACCTATCACGGCCCCGGCCAGCGGGTGGCCTATGTGATGCTCGACCTCAAGGCGCGCCGGCCCGACGTTCGGGCCTATGTGGCGGCGCTGGAAGACCTGATCATCCGGACGCTGGACGCCTTCAACGTGAAGGGCGAGCGGCGCGAGGACCGCGTCGGCGTCTGGGTCGCCCGCCCCGACAAGGGCGCAGGATATGAGGACAAGATCGCGGCCATCGGCGTGCGGCTGCGGCGCTGGGTCTCGTTCCATGGCATCGCCATCAATGTGGAACCGGACCTCGCGCATTTCGACGCCATCGTGCCTTGCGGCGTGGTCGATCCGCGCTATGGCGTCACCAGCCTGGTCGATCTCGGCCTGCCCGTAGCGATGACCGATGTGGACGTGGCGCTGCGGCAGGCGTTCGGAGAGGTGTTCGGCGAGAGCGAGCAGTTCGCGGCGGAAACGACGGTCTGAGCGACACGATCCGAATTACAGCGTCGGCAATTGCGAGAAAACCTCGTTGTTAACGCGCAGGGCAAGCATGTCGGGCGTGGCTTCGCTCACCACGACGCTATCGACGCGCGCGGCCGTTGGACCACGGCGGCACGCCTCGATCATGTCAGTGACAAGATCGGCGGGTCCCGCAAACACAGCTTCCACGCTGTTATCGCGGCGGTTGCGCACCCAGCCTTCGAGGCCGAGCAACGAGGCTTGTTGGCCGGCCCAGTAGCGATAGCCAACGCCCTGCACGCGGCCGAAGATCATCACGTGACGGATCACGTCACTCATCTATTTCTTGAGCCCGAGAAAATCGATGCCGCGCTGTTTCACGACGGCACCGCGGGTGACGCTGTCCATCAACTCGCTTGAGGCAAGATTCTTCAGATCCTTCGGCCCCGGACCTTCGCGTACCGCTTTAAGAGTCGCATGGACGGCAGCGGTCGCTGCGGAGATCGGCGCATGGCCCTGAATGGCGATGCGGACGCGCTGGGCGCTGAGGAAATCCCAATCCATGTCGTCGGTGGGACTGCCGAGCACGATCGGTAGCGTCGTCGCAGCAGCTGCCGCCTGCAGTTCGGCGCGGCTCTTGAGGCCGGTGAACATCACTGCATCGACGCCGGCGGCTTCATAGGATTTGGCACGCGCAATCGCGTCATCCACGGAGGTGATGGACGCAGCGCCAGTACGCCCCACAATCACCAGCGCCGGATCCTGTCGCGCATTCAGTGCAGCCTTGACCTTGCCGAGCCCCTCTTCCGGAGAGATCAGCTGCGCCTTCGCTTCGCCAAAGGCGGCGGGCAGCAGCGTGTCCTCGATGGTCAGGCCGGCGGCGCCGGCGGCTTCCAGCTCTTCCACCGTACGGCGGACATTGAGCGCATTGCCATAGCCGTGATCGGCATCGACCAGCACCGGCAGCGAGCCGGCGCGCGACATCCGCCGCATCTGCTCGGTGAGTTCGGACAGCGTGATCAGCGCGATGTCAGGATCGCCGAGAATGGCGAGCGACGCCGCCGAGCCGCCGAACATGCCGACCTCGAAACCGAGGTCTTCGGCGATGCGCACCGATATCGCGTCGTAGACCGATCCCGGACGCATGCAGCGATCGCCGGACAGAAGCGCCCGGAGTCCGTAACGGCGTTGCCGGAAGGTCGTCACGCGAATTCAAGAATGAGCGCATCCACCGCCAGCGTTGCGCCAGCAGCGGCATGGATTTTCTTGACGGTGCCGTCGCGTTCGGCGCGGAGCACGTTCTGCATCTTCATCGCCTCCACAACGGCGAGGGTCTCGCCGGCCTTGACGTCCTGACCTTCGGTCACGGCAATCGAGACGACGAGGCCCGGCATCGGGCACAGCAGCTTCTTGCCGGTGTCGGCCTTGACGCCCACCGGCATCAGGCGCGCAGCGGTAGCCTCCGCCTCGGTGAAGACATTGACCGCGACTTCATAACCCTGATGCGCGATGCGGATGCCCGACGTCTGAGGGCGCACCTGCATGGCGACGTTATGGCCATCGATGGTGCCTTCCCAGACCGGCACGCCCGGCTTCCAGGACGACGAGAGCTTATGCGGCGCACCCGTCTTGCCGTCAGCACCGACGAAGGCCACCGTCACGACATCGCCGTCACGGGCCACGTCGAGTGCGATCTCCTCGCGCTCCAGCCACACGGCGCGGCGACCCGCACGGATCACCGGACGGCCGATCAACTGGCCGGAAATCTGCCGCTTGCGTTCGCCGTAGATGGAGTCGACGGCCGCGGCCACCGCGGCGATACGGCGGGCGACTTCGCCCTCCGGCGCCCTGGCGGCGAAGCCCTTCGGGAATTCCTCGGCGATGAAGCCGGTGGAGAGATTGCCCTCGCGCCAGCGCGGATGGCTCATCAGCGCCGACAGGAACGGAATGTTGTGGCGGATACCGTCGATATAGAAGGCGTCGAGCGCATGAGACTGCGCCTCGATGGCGGCGGCGCGCGACGGGGCGTGGGTGACAAGCTTGGCGATCATCGGATCGTAATAGATCGAGATCTCGCCGCCCTCCTGCACACCGGTGTCGTTGCGCACGGTGATGTTGTCGGACTTGCTCTCGGCCGGCGGACGATACTTCACGAGACGACCGATGGACGGCAGAAAGTTGCGGAACGGGTCTTCCGCATAGACGCGGGACTCCACAGCCCAGCCGGTCAGGGTGACGTCCTTCTGCGCAAGCTGCAGCTTCTCGCCGGCGGCAACGCGGATCATCTGCTCGACGAGGTCGACGCCGGTGACGAGTTCGGTCACGGGATGCTCGACCTGCAGACGGGTGTTCATTTCGAGGAAGTAGAAGCTCTTGTCCTGGCCCGCAACGAATTCCACCGTACCGGCAGAGTCGTAATTCACGGCCTTGGCGAGAGCCACGGCCTGCTCGCCCATCTTGCGACGGGTGGTCTCGTCGAGCAGCGGCGACGGCGCCTCCTCGATGACCTTCTGGTTGCGGCGCTGGATCGAACATTCGCGCTCGCCGAGATAGATCACGTTGCCGTGCTTGTCGCCGAGCACCTGGATTTCGATGTGGCGGGGATCGACGATGAACTTCTCGATAAAGACCCGGTCGTCGCCGAACGACGACTTCGCCTCGGCCTTGGCGAGGTTGAAACCCTCGACCACTTCCGAAGTCGAATGCGCGATGCGCATGCCCTTGCCGCCGCCGCCAGCGGACGCCTTGATCATCACGGGATAGCCGATCTCGTCGGCGATCTTCACGGCGTGCTTGTCGTCCTCGATGACGCCGAGATAGCCCGGCACTGTGGAGACGTTGGCCTTGGCTGCCGCCTTCTTGGATTCGATCTTGTCGCCCATGGCGGCGATGGCGCCGGGATTGGGGCCGATGAACACGATACCGGCGGCCTCCAGCGCGCGCGGGAAGGCCTCGCGCTCGGACAGGAAGCCGTAGCCGGGATGTACCGCTTCGGCGCCGGTCTTCTTGCAGGCCTCGACGATTTTCTCGATCAGGAGATAGCTCTCGGCCGCGGCCGGAGGTCCGATGAACACGGCCTCGTCGGCCATCTCGACATGTAGCGCATCGCGATCGGCTTCGGAATAGACGGCGACGGTCTTGATACCCATCTTGCGGGCGGACTTGATGACCCGGCAGGCGATCTCGCCGCGATTGGCGATCAGAATTTTTTTGAACATGAGCTGTCTTACTTGCAACCTTGAGGCGGGATCGGAAAGATGGGGTCGGCGGTACAATGTGGCATGGCGCCGCAGTCGTAACAATTCTGTCGCGGACAAAAACTAGAGAAGACGTCTGGACCGGATCGGCCGAGTTCTTTCGAAGCGAGGTTTTTCATGCGCTGCGCCACCATCCTCTCCCTCAGTCTTACTTTTATATCCGCAACAACGGCTTTCGCCCAAAACAGCCCTCCCCGCAACCTCATTTTGTTCGTACCTGATGGGCTCCGGGCGCTGAAAGTGACGCCGGAAGCGGCGCCTGCGATGTCCACAGTGCGGGATAAAGGCGTCAATTTCCGGAACTCGCATTCGCTGTTTCCGACTTTCACCATGGCCAATGCATCGGGCATGGCGTCCGGCCATTATCTCGGCGATACCGGCGTGTTCTCGAACTCGATCTATACCGGCCATCCGACCCCGGTGCAGAACAACAGCCCGATCCCCTTCATCGAACACGACCAGGTGCTCGGCGATCTCGACGAGCAGTTCAACGGCGACTACCTCAATGAGGAGACGCTGCTGAAGGCCGCGCGCAAGGCCGGCTATTCCACCGCCGCAATCGGCAAGGTCGGCCCGACGCTGATGTTCGATCACACCGAACGCACCGGCAAGGAGACGATCACCATCGACGACCAGACCGGCGGCATCGACAAAGCAGGCAAGCTGCTCGGCATTCCCCTGTCTGACGAGATGAAGGACGCTTTGGCCAAGGCAGGCCTGGCGGTGGAAACACCCGGCCGCGGCGACAACGGCAAGGCGGGCGACGCCAAGACGCCTGGCACCACGGAAGCCAATATCAAGCAGCAGGCCTATATGGCCGATGTCGCGAGCAAAGTGGTGCTGCCGATGTTCAAGGCACGCAACAAGCCGTTCGTGCTCATCTTCTGGTCGCGCGATCCCGACGGCACCCAGCACAATCAGGGTGACAGTCTCAACAAAGTGACGCCCGGCATCAACGGCCCCTCGTCACTCGCCTCGATCAAGAATGCCGACGATAATCTCGCGCAGCTGCGCAAGACCCTCGACGATCTCGGCCTCGCCGCCAATACCAACATCATGATCTCGGCGGATCACGGCTTCTCAACGATCTCCAAGGAGAGCAAGACCTCGGCGACCATCAAGGGCACCTATGCGGATACGCCGGAAGGCTTCCTGCCGCTGGGCTTCCTGGCCATCGATCTCGCCAAGTCGCTCGACCTGCCGCTGTTCGATCCCAACGACAAATTCGCCGCCGTTGCCGACAATGCGTATCCGAAGGCCGGCAACGCCTATATCGGCAAGGACAAGGACAAGCCCGAGCTGATCATCGCCACCAATGGCGGCTCTGACCTGATCTATCTGCCGACCGGCGACAAGGACCTCGCCGACCGCACCGTAAAGGCGCTGCTGAAACAGGATTACATCAGCGGCATCTTCGTTGAGGACTCGCTGGGCTCCTTCCCCGGCGCGCTGCCGCTGTCGTCGATCAATCTGTCCGGCAAAGCCGTCACGCCGCATCCCGCGATCGTCGTCTCGTTCCGCTCTTATTCGGAGGGCTGCGAAGAGCCGGCGGCGTGCCAGGTCGAGATCGCCGACACCGTGCTGCGTCAGGGACAGGGCATGCATGGTTCGTTCGGGCGCGGCGATACCCACAACTTCATGGCGGCGATCGGCCCGGACTTCAAAGCCGGCTTCGTCGATCCCCTGCCGGTCAGCAATGCCGATACCGGCATGACTGCCGCGCATCTGCTCGGCCTGAAGCGCGACGCCAAAGGCAGCCTGATCGGCCGCGTGATGAGTGAAGCGACGGTGACTGGCGAGACGCCGGCAGCAACGACCGACGTGATGCGTTCGGCGCCCGACGATCAGGGTCTGGTCACGGTGCTGCAATTGCAGAAGGTCGGCGAGCACAAGTATTTCGATGTCGCCGGTTTCCCGGGCCGAACTGTCGGTCTCGACGCGAAGTAAGCGACAGCCCCAACAAAAAACGGCGGAGCCACGCTCCGCCGTTTTCGTATTCTGACGATCCTCGACCGGCTTACATGCCGATGTCGAACACGTTCGGCAGTTGCAGCGTCGCGGCGCCGACCACGGTCGTGACCAGCGTCATGACGGCGGCATTGCTGACGCGCTTGGCGCGCATCTGCGACGCGATCCATTCGAGCACTTCGATATTCACGCCAACGGCCTTGGTCGGTGCCCAGGTCTCGATGGCAACATCGGGCGACAGCGCCACCGCACGCGGCGGCACCGGCAGGCCCGACGCGGACGCCGCGTGATGCACGACAGCCTTGGCGAACAGGTCGTCGAAACGTCCGTCATCGCTGCGCTCGGCCGCCGCTTCGTTGATCGCAAACAGTGCCTCGGCCTCGTCGCGGCTGACCGGCTGGCTGGCCAGTGCCGACGCACCCAGGATGCGCTCGCACCAGGCGGCGTCATCGGCATCGAGCGCACGGGAGAAATGGATACGGCCACGGGTGGTCGGGCCTTCGCCGGTGATGACGCCGTCGCGCACGATGGCGAGGGCCTGCGCCGCAGCGCGATGATCGTTGATGGAGGACGTTTCGATGGCGCCGAATACGTCGGCAGCGGCAGCGGATGACATTTCAAGCTCTTCTGTTTGCAGCATATTTCTCAACATAGCCCAGCAATTCCATGGGCGACTTAACGCTCGGTTAAGAGATCGACAGGAGTTCTTCTTATCCCTAACCGTTGCAGTTCAGTCGCGCCGAGACGCTGCTGGGTTCGATCAGATGTGGCGATGCGGTCAGGCGGGATTGCGCCGCGCGGGAGGCAACATCACGGCATCCGATAACATCATGTTGCGTGGGTATTTTGCCGCAGCCGCCTTGCGTGAAACTGAATGCCAGTGCGCGCCGAATTTGAAGAAAGTTCTTGTCCTTTTTGCCGGACAGTTCCATTTACCAGCGTGCGCCTTTATAATGGCCCACGAAATTCATCTGTAATCAGAATGACATGAGGTCCATCATGACGCTCCAGATCAACGCCGTCGCCCCCGATTTCGAGGCCGAAACCACGGCTGGCCGCATCAAGTTCCACGACTGGATCGGCGATAGCTGGGCTCTTTTGTTCTCGCATCCGAAGGACTTCACCCCGGTCTGCACCACCGAGCTCGGCGCGCTTGCCAAGCTGCAGCCGGAATTCGACAAGCGCGGCGTCAAGCTGATCGGCCTCAGCGTCGACCCCGTGCACAAGCACGCGCTGTGGGTCGACGATATTAACGAAACCCAGGGCGCCCGCCCGACCTTCCCGATGATCGGCGACACCGACCTCAAGGTCTCGAAGCTCTACAACATGCTTCCGGCCGACGTGGCGGGCGATGCCGACAGCCGCACCGCCGCGGACAACGCCACCGTGCGCAACGTCTTCATCATCGGGCCGGACAAGAAGATCAAACTGGTGCTGGTCTATCCGATGACCACCGGCCGCAACTTCCAGGAAATCCTGCGCGTCATCGATTCACTGCAGATGACCGCCAAGCATCGCGTCGCCACGCCGGCAGACTGGAAGCATGGCGAGGACGTCATCATCGCCGGCTCCGTCACCAACGACGAAGCCAAGACGATCTATCCGAATGGCTGGAAAGAACCGAAGCCTTATATCCGCATTGTGCCGCAGCCGAAGTAACGCTGCGACTGATTTGCAAGAACGAAAGAGGCGCCGCGAGAGATCGCGGCGCTTTTTTTGCGCGTCGTACCGATACGCCGACGCGTAGGATGGGTAGAGCGCAGCGAAACCCATCATGCTGAGCACGGCGGGTGATGGGTTTCGCTCCGGCGCGGTACGCCTCCGCTCTACCCATCCTACACTCAGCGCCAGCTGCGCGGCGTCAGCCAGTTGGCAATCACGAGACCCGGCGTTGATGCCGTCGCTGTGACGAAGATACCCCAGGCGATATCGACGACCACCACCGGCCAGGTCCAGTGCTTGAGCAGCGACAGCGAGGTCAGCTCGAAGGTCGCGTAGCGGAAGAAGCCGAACAGCGCGCTATAGAGCAAGGTCGAGCGCCAGCAGATCCAGCGGCAGCATGGCGGCGAACGTCGTCGCGTAGCGAATCGCTTCAAACCGCTTCCAGTACCAATTCGGTAATAAATATCCTGATACTAGGCGCCCATGAGCGCAGGGTTGCAGAGACTCTCGCGGTATTCGCGGCCGGATCAATCACCCGACATCCGCGTTGGATGAGTGATGACCGATCAATCTTCGACCTCAACACCGACGCAGGCACCTATCGTCGTCTGGTTTCGCGACGACCTTCGTCTGTCCGATCACCCTGCCCTTCATGCCGCAGCCAGGCGCAATGTGCCGGTGATCTGTCTCTACATCCTCGATGAACAGAGTAAGGCATTGAAGCCACCGCAGGCGCGGCCGATGGGCGGCGCGACGAGATGGTGGCTGGCGCAGTCGCTGCGCGCACTCAGCGCGAGCCTCGACGCCATCGGCGGCACGCTGGTGCTGCGCAAGGGCGCTGCGGCCGATGTCATCGTCGATGTGGCGCGCGCAGTCGATGCCAGCCACGTCTTCTGGAACGAGATCGCACAGGCGCCGCATCTCGCGGTCGCCGATGGCGTTACCGAAGCGCTCGCCGATCTCGATATCGGCACGCAGAGCTTTCCGGGTGACCTGCTGGCGCATCCTGCGACAATCCGCGCCAGGGAGACCAGCACCAAGGAGAGCCGCGGCCTGCGCGTGTTCACACCGTTCTGGCGGCGCGTTCAGGCGATGGGCGAACCGGCGAAGCCGCTTCCGGCGCCGAAGAAACTAATACCCGCACCGAAAGTGAAGAGCGACAAGCTAGCCGACTGGGCGCTAGAGCCATCGAAGCCCGACTGGGCCGGCGGTCTGCGCGAGAGGTGGACGCCGGGCGAAGCCGCCGCGCAGAAACATCTCAAGCGTTTCCTCAGGGAGATCGCGGGCTATAGCAGCGATCGCGATCGGCCTGACCGCGAGATCACGTCGCGCCTGTCGCCGCATCTACGCTTCGGCGAGATCACTCCGCGACAGATCTGGACTGCCACGCATTTCGCAGCTGCAGAACATCCGAAGCACAGCAGCGACATCGCAAAGTTCATGAGCGAAGTCGGCTGGCGCGAGTTCTGCCGCCATCTGCTGTTCGATGTTCCTGATTTGGCCACGCGCAATCTGCAATCATCCTTCGATGAGTTCCCATGGAAGACCGATCGCAAGGCGCTGCGCGCGTGGCAACGCGGTCTGACCGGCTATCCGATCGTCGATGCGGGCATGCGCGAGCTCTGGCACACCGGTGTGATGCACAATCGCGTACGCATGGTGGTCGCATCTTTCCTCGTCAAACATCTGCTCATCGACTGGCGCGAGGGCGAGAAGTGGTTCTGGGATACGCTTGTCGACGCGGATGCGGGCAGCAATCCCGCCAACTGGCAGTGGGTCGCAGGCTCCGGCGCGGATGCAGCACCCTACTTCCGCGTCTTCAATCCGATCCTGCAGGGTGAGAAGTTCGATCCCGGTGGTGTCTATGTCAGGCGCTGGATACCCGAACTGACAGAACTATCCACAAAACATATTCATCAGCCTTGGACAGCTTCACCGCTCGAACTCAAAAACGCGGGAATCACTTTAGGCAAAGACTATCCGTCGCCGATCGTCGATCACAAAATCGGTCGCGAGCGCGCATTAAAGGCGTACACAACGATACGAAATAGTTGACTGTCGATAACACACTCTTCAACACGCGCCCGAATCGGACTAACGTGAAAAAGTCGACAATGTTGGGGGATGCTATGAACGACGACACTCCAGTCCTGGAGCAAGTGACGGACGCGCTTAGCAGCGCAGCCGACGCGACTAAGGAAGTCGCCACCTCGGTGGCGAAGAAGGTCAAGAAGGCCGCAAAGAAAGTCGCAAAGAAAGTGACCCCGGCTAAGAAGACGAAGAAGTCCACCAAGAAAACTTCTGCGAAGAAATCTTCAAAGAAGAAAACCCAGAAAGCGAGACCAATGGCTAAGAAAGCAGTGAAGAAGACCGTCAAGAAGGCCGCCAAGAAGACCGTGAAGAAGGCTGCCAAGAAGACCGTGAAGAAGGCCGCCAAGAAGGCCGCTCCGAAGAAGGCCAAGAAGGCCAAGAAGGCTGCCAAGAAGAAGTAAGCTTCTTCGCAGATGTGAAAGCCTCCGGGTCCAAGCCCGGAGGCTTTTTCATGTCCGGGGTCTGGATTGACGCAGGATGGCGTCAGGCCCTGGCGCGATTGACCAGCAATACCGCAGCGCCGCAGGCAATCATGCCGATGATGGCAACGGCATCGAGCTTTTCACCAAACAGAACGAACGCCATCAGCGCCGTCACGGCCGGCACCAGATAGAACAGACTCGCCACCTGGCTCGAGGCCTGGCGCCGCAGCAGCCAGTAGAGCAGCCCGACGGTGCCGATCGACAGCACCACCGCGAGCCACACCACCGACAGCACGAACTCCGCCGACCAGTGGATCACATTGGTCTCAAGGGCCCACGCGCCGATGCCGAGCATGACCATTGCTGCGAGTTGCTGAATGAAGCTGCCCGTGCGCCAGTCGATGCCGCCGCAATAGCGCTTCTGATAGAGCGTGCCGACGGTGATCGTGATCAGCGAAATGGCGGACGCGAACCAGCCCCAGCCCGCCTCGCCCGTCATCGGCCGACCATGCAGGATCAGCAACACGCCGGCGAGACCGAGCGCCACCCCGCCCCATTGCAGCGGCGTGACGCGCTCACCGAGAAACCGACTGGCGAGGATCGAGGTGAGGATCGGCTGCAGACCCGGGATCAGCGCCGACAGACCGACCGGGACCTCGTGCGCGACCGCAAACACGGTACCGGCGAGATAAAGCCCCTGCACCAGCAGCCCGGCGACGATGCTGTGGCCGATGCCCGCGCGATCCGGCCACGCCGGTCGCACCCATGCGACGATCACCGCCATGATCGCGACCACCAGCATCATGCGCACGGTCAGATAGGTCAGAGGTTCAGCGCCGTTCAGCACATACTTGGTGCCGATGAAGCCGGTGCTCCACAGCAGCACGAAGACGATAGGTGCGGCGCGTCCGATCAGGATTTCAAGATCGCTTTTCTGAACCTGTTTCATGGGCTGCTCAGTGCCCCATCATGTGCTAAGCGGCAATGGCTGTTTGCGCGGACCTGCCGCCTGACATCACGACACCGAGACCATTATCGAAGGAATTTGCCATGGACGTTCGCGCCGCCGTTGCCATCAGTGCCGGAAAGCCGCTGGAGATCACCACCGTTCAGCTCGAAGGTCCGCGCGACGGCGAAGTGCTGATCGAGATCAAGGCCACCGGCATCTGCCACACCGACGAGTTCACTTTGTCGGGCGCCGATCCCGAAGGTCTGTTTCCGGCGATCCTCGGCCATGAAGGCGCCGGCGTCGTCGTCGATGTCGGCCGCGGCGTCACGTCGGTGAAGAAGGGTGATCATGTCATCCCGCTCTACACGCCAGAATGTCGCCAGTGCCCGTCATGTCTGTCGCGCAAGACCAATCTCTGCACGTCGATCCGCGCGACGCAGGGTCAGGGCCTGATGCCTGATGGCACCTCGCGCTTCTCGCTCGAGGGCAAGCCTGTTCACCACTATATGGGTACCTCGACCTTCGCCAATTACACCGTGCTGCCGGAGATCGCGGTGGCGAAAATCCGCGAGGACGCGCCGTTCGACAAGGTCTGCTATATCGGCTGCGGCGTCACCACCGGCATCGGCGCGGTGTTCAACACCGCCAAGGTCGAGCAAGGCGCCAAGGCCATCGTGTTCGGTCTCGGCGGCATCGGCCTCAACGTGCTGCAGGGTCTTCGTCTCGCCGGCGCTGACATGATCATCGGCGTCGACATCAATAATGACCGCAAGGCGTGGGGCGAGCGCTTCGGCATGACCCACTTCGTCAACCCGAAAGAGCTGGGCAAGGATCTGGTCCCGCATCTCATCGACATGACCAAACGCGGTGCAGACCAGATCGGCGGCGCCGATTACACCTTCGACTGCACCGGCAATGTCACTGTCATGCGTCAGGCGCTGGAAGCCTGCCACCGCGGCTGGGGCGAATCCATCGTGATCGGCGTGGCGCCTGCCGGCGCGGAGATTTCGACGCGTCCGTTCCAGCTGGTGACCGGCCGCGTCTGGCGCGGCTCGGCTTTCGGCGGCGCCCGCGGCCGTACCGATGTGCCGAAGATCGTCGACTGGTACATGCAGGGCAAGATCCAGATCGACCCGATGATCACCCACGTGATGCCGCTGAGCGACATCAACAAGGGGTTTGATCTGATGAAGCGCGGGGAGAGTATCCGCGGCGTAGTGACGTTTTAAGCGCGTCCGCCGCTCTGAATAAAGACGGCGCGCGAAGCCAACGAGCTTCGCGCGCCGTCATCAACCCAGCGAGCGACGCCTCACGTCGGCAGCATCGCGGCTTCGCCTTCGATACCCTGCTCAGCCCGGCGCCCCGCATAGCGCCGCGCAAGGATCGCACAGACGAACAATTGAGCCTGGTGAAACAGCATGATCGGCAGCACGATCAGGCCGAGGGCGTGACCCGGAAACAGGATCGCAGCCATCGGAATGCCACTGGCCATGCTCTTCTTTGATCCGCAGAAGACAATGGCGATCTCGTCCTCGGTCGAGAAGCCCATCCAGCGGCTAGCCAGCACGGTCGAGACGATGACGACTGCCAGCACCGCCAGATCGATGGCGAGAACCGCTGCGAGAGTGCCGACCGAGAGCTGGCCCCAGATTCCCTCGACCATGCCGGCGCTGAAGGCAGCGTAGACGATGAGCAGCACGGAGCCGCGATCGACCGCGGAGGTGAGACGCGAATGGGAGAGCAACCACGCACCGACCCAGGGGCGGATCAACTGCCCGACCACGAAGGGCGCGACGATCTGCGCGGCAATCTCCTCAAACGCCACGATAGAGAATCCGCTGCCTGCCGAAGACAGCAACAGCGCAACCAGGATCGGCGTGAGCACGACGCCGAGAAGATTGGAGACCGATGCGCTGCACAGCGCCGCCGGGACATTCCCGCGCGCGATCGCGGTGAAGGCGATAGATGATTGTACAGTGGACGGCAGCAGACACATGAAGAGAAGACCGGTGGCGAGGTCGGCCGGCAAATACGGACGCAGCGCGAGACTCGCCGCAACGCCGACGAGCGGAAACAGAAGATAGGTGCTGGAGAACACCATCGACTGCAGCCGCCAATGCAGCAGGCCCTCCTTCACCGCGGTCGGCGACAAGCGCGCACCATAGAGCAGGAAGAGGAGCGCCACAGCAGCGGTGACGGTGTGATCGACATAGACAGCGGCATCGCCGCGCGCGGGCAGGACAGCAGCCAGCGCGACTGTTGCTGTCAGCCACAACAGGAATTGATCGATCGGTAATTTGATATGGCGGCGTGCTGGAATGATCATAGCCATGAGCCTCTGTTTGATGGCCCAGATCTAATTTCTTCCGCCTTGATGCAAAATCCCCATAACAACGATATCAGTCATCATGTATTGTGATGACCATGGATTACGTGCCCGTCGATCTGCTGCAAACCTTCGTGGCGGTTACCGATGCCGGAAGCTTCACCGGTGCGGCCCGTTTGCTGGGCCTGCAGCAATCGACCGTCAGCCAGCACATTCGCCGTCTTGAAGAGCAGACCGGCCGCCGCCTGTTCGACCGCAGCACCCACCGGGTGGGCCTCACTCCGGATGGCGATGTTCTGCTCGATCATGCGCGCTCGATCCTGGAACGCTATGCCCATCTGCAGCAGTACCTGTCGGCTGCGCCGCTGCGCGGCCGGTTGCGGTTCGGCGCATCGGAAGATTTCGTGTTGTCGGCGTTGCCGAACGTGCTAGCCGCTTTCGCGCGCCGGCATCCAGAGCTTGATATCGAACTGCATTCGGGACTGAGCGAGGATCTGCGCACGTCATTCGATGCGGGTCGACTGGATCTCGCACTGGTGAAGCGGCGAGACGGCGACAGCCGGGGCAGGATTGCCTGGAAAGAGCCGATCGAATGGATGGCGCATCCCGAATTCCGGCTCGATCCCGACAGTCCCTTGCCGCTCATCCTCTACCCGCCGCCCAGCATCACGCGCGTCGGCGTGCTGGAAACTCTCGAAGCGGCGGGGCGACGATGGCGCATCGCATTCACGAGCGCCAACGTCTCCGGCCTGAGCGCTGCGGCGCGTGCCGGCATCGGCCTGTTGCCGCATTCAGTCCGGTTAATGCCGCCCGGTTTGACGATCCTGCCGTCTCGCGAAGGCCTTCCGAAACTGCCCGACATTCAGTTCGCGGTGATCTTACCGGACCACCCGCCACCTGCCGTCGAAGCGCTCGCTGCGACCATCATGAACTGGGCCGGTCCGCGCGATCGGCAGAGCTAACGGGACGGCCAAGACGTGGATGGCCGGGACAAGCCCGGCCATGACGGCGCTCTTGTTACTCCCCCTTGAACACCACCGCGTCCACCACGACACAGCCATCAGTATTCAGCACCACCGGATTGAGGTCGATGCTCATCACCTTGGCGGACGTATCCGCCATCAACTCTCCGATCTTCACCATCGCATCGACCAGCGCATCCACATCCATCGGCGGCTCACCGCGGACGCCTTCGAACAGTGGCGCGATGCGCAGCTTCGCCAGCGCGCGCTTGGCATCGTCCCTGGTGAAAGGCGGAAGCAACAGCGTGGTGTCCTTGAACACCTCGACATATTTGCCGCCGTCGCCCACCATGACCACCGGGCCGAAGACGGGATCGCGATGCGCGCCGATCACAATCTCGCGGCGGCCGCCGGCCATGGCGGCGATGATCACGCCGTCGAAGCGCGAGCCGTGCTTGCGGATGATCTCTTCCATCTCGGCATAGACCTCACCAACCGCCTCGCGCGAGGCGACGCCGAGCTTGACCAGTCCAAGTTCCGACTTGTGGGTGATGTCGGCCGAGCAGCCCTTCACCACCACTTTGCCGCCGATGGCATCGAATGCCGCCTCGGCTTCAGCGCGGGAATGCACGAGCCGATATGGCACCACCGGGATGCCGCGCGATGCCAGCAGAGCAAGGCTGTCGGCTTCATTCAGCATCACGGTCTTGTCAGCCGAGATCAACGCCGACGACGGACCACGCTTGCGCGCCTTCACGCGCGCCATCAGCTCATGATGCGACACATATTGATTGAGCGCGGTGACCGCCTCGACCTCGGTCGGGAATACCGAGACGCCCTGCGCCTGGAACTCCCTGGCGACGCTGGGCTGCGTTGCGGCGACCACCAGCGGCTTGCCGGTCTGCTCAGCGAAAGCGGCACTGTCGCGCGCGAAGGCCGGCACGTCGTAGCCCGGGCCGGCGACCGGCACGCCAATGACAAAAGCATCGGCCGCAGGATCTTCGGCGATCACCGGCAGGATGTCGCCGAACAGCCGGCTGTTCGACAGCAGCGCCGCGGTGAGATCGATCGGGTTCGTGGTGGTGGCGAAGCTCGGCAGGATGCCCTTCAGCTTCTTGTCGGTCTCGGGTGCCAGCTTGGCCATCGGCATGCCGACGGTCGAAGCAGCATCCGCGATCATCACGCAGACCGCGCCGGAATTACTGATCGCGACCAGGCGACGGCCCTGCGGCTTCCAGCCCTTGAGATAAAGCTCCGTGGCCTCGACGAGGCCGCGCATATCCGGCGCGCGCCAGATGCCGTGATGTTCGAGGAAGGCGTCGACGACGCGGTCTTCATTGGCGAGCGCGCCGGTATGTGACTGCGCCGCCGCCTTGCCGGCATCGGTGCGGCCGGATTTCAACGCGATGATCGGCAGGTTGCGATGGAGCGCGACTTCGGAGAGTTCCTCCAGATACTTCTTCTCCGGAATGCTCTCGAGATAGAGCAGCATCAGCTTCACTTCCGGATCCTCGGCCACCGCGATGGCGAGTTCGCCGACAGTGATGTCGCTATCATTGCCGGTGGCATGGCTGTGGCGCACGCCGACGCCCCGCGGATTGAGGAAGCCCACCGGCACGGTGGACAGCGCGCCGCTCTGGCTGAGCATGGCGACATGGCCTTCAACGCGCTCGAATTCCATGAACATGGTGGAGAACGACGCGATGGCGCCGGTGCCGAAGTTGGCGAGGCCCTGTGTATTCGGGCCAACGATGCGCATGCCGTGCTTATGCGCGATCTCGACCATGCGGCGCTCTTTCGCCTTGCCGGCGATCGCGTCGACTTCGCCAAAGCCCGAGGCCATCACCAGTGCGATCTTGACGCCGGCCTTGGCGCAATCCTCGACGGCGCCAATGGCATTGTCGCCGGCGATCGCGACAATCACCATTTCCGGCGCTTCCGGCAGATCGGCGAGGCTCTTGTAGCACTTCTCGCCCTGGATCTCCGTGCGCGACGGATTGATCGGGTAGATCTTGCCCTTGAAGCCGAACTTCTGGAGATAGTGGACCGGACGGCCGCCGACCTTGTTGGGATTTTCCGAGGCGCCGATGATGGCCACGGATTTCGGATCGAGGGCGAAGCGCAGACGGCTCATTGAGGAGTCTTTTCGAAGAACGGTACGAGGCGGCCGGTGAATCGCCGATAGCCGGCTTTTACCTTGTCGCCGATGACGAGATCGTTGGCGCCGTGGGCCATCATGCGGAAGCCTTCGGCGGTGTCGATGAGCAGAATATTGTAGGGCACATGCTCGCGCGCTTCCGGCGTGCCGGCGCGCAGCACGAGGGACGTCGCATAGACGGTGCCCTCGCCGCTCGCGATTTTGTCGTCGAGATCGGGCGACCCGCAGGCCGCGCAAAAGCTGCGGCGGAAATACTGGATCGATTTGCAGGCACGGCACGACTGATAGCCGATCGCTTCAGTGCCGGTGGTCCAGTCGGCAGCAGGCTTGAGCTCGCTCATGATACGCGCTCCAGGAACATGCTGACATGGGACGACAGCACACCGCCGTCACCGTGCAGCAGCGCGACGGAAGCATCCCTGACCTGACGGTTCTCGGCCCTGCCTGTCATCTGCAGATGTGTTTCGACGAGATGCGCCATGGCGCCACCGACGCCGCAATGACCGTAGCTCAGAAGACCGCCGTGGGTGTTGAGCGGCATCGCACCGTGCTGGCCGAAATGGCCGGCACGTACTTGCGCCGCTGCCTCGCCGCGGCCGGCGAGACCGAGATCTTCCAGCAGCATCGCCAGTGTGATGGTGAAGCTGTCATAGACCGCGGCATAACGGACGTCAGAGATTTCGATGCCCGTCGCCCTCTTCGCGCGCGCGATGGCGATCTCGGCGCCGAGTTCGGACAGCGCTGGCGCGGCGGTGATGTGCTGGTGGGTATGCGCCTGCGCAGCGCCGCGCACGCGGATTTTCGTTGGGCTGGTCGGCTCATAGCTGACAACGAAGGCCGCGCCGCCATCGGACACCGGGCAGCAGTCGAGCAGCTTCAGCGGCGTCGCGATGGTCTTCGAGGCCATCACGTCGGCAACGTTGATCGGGTCGTGAAACTGCGCACCGGGATGAGTCAGCGCATGCTGGCGCATCAGTACGGCGAATTCGGCAAGGTCTTCCTGCGTCACGCCGTATTCATGCATGTAGCGGTTGGCGACGAGGCCGTAATAGGCCGGGATGGTCGGGCCGAGCGGAACTTCGTAGATGGGGTGCCCCACCTGCGCCAGCGCCTGAATCGAAGCGTCACGGCTCTGGCCGGTCAGCCGGTTCTCGCCCCCGACCACCAGCACATGTTTGGCAACGCCGCCCTCGACCAGCTGATGCGCCAGCATCGCCATCGCCATCCCGGTGGCGCCGCCGACCTGGATCGCATGGGCATAGGATGGCGTGATGCCGAAGTGCTCGGCGAACACGGTCGCCAGCATGATATGCGGCATGGTGGTGGAATAGCCGCACAGGAAGCCGTCGATGTCGCCGCGCTTGAGGCCGGCGTCAGTGAGCGCCAGCTCGGCGGCGCGGGACATCAGGTCGATGGTCGATGAGCCCTCGTGCTTGCCGTAAGGGAGGAGACCGACGCCGGTGATGTAGCTCATGCGTCGCTCCAAACTCGATTGTCGTCCCCGCCTAGTGCGCCTTCGGCGCACGCGGGGCCGGGACCCATAGCCTCGGGAGACGAAATTAGAACACGGCCGCTGCCACAGTGCTTCACCATGAACTCGGAGGTTATGGGTCCCCGCCCCGCGCACGCCTTCGGCGTGCTAGGCGAGGACGACATGCTGAGTGTGTTGGCGCGATCACGCATCAATACGACTTCGGCAAACCGAGCGCCTTTTCGGCGATGAAGCTCAGGATCAGCTCGCGGCTGATCGGGGCGATGCGCGGGATCAGCGACTCCCTGAGATAACGCTCGACATGATATTCCTTGGCGTAACCAAAGCCACCATGGGTCATCACCGCCTGCTCGCAGGCGTGATAGCCAGCTTCGCCCGCGAGATACTTCGCCGAATTCGCGGCGGGGCCACAGGGCAGTCCCTGGTCATATTGCCAGCCGGCCGACAGCACCATCAGCCAGGCGGCTTCGAGCTCCATCCAGTTCTTCGCGAGGGGATGCTGGATCGCCTGGTTCTGGCCGATCGGGCGGTTGAATACGTTGCGCACCTTGGCGTAGTCGGCCGCCTTCCTCAGTGCAGCCTTGCCGAGACCGACGGCTTCCGCCGCGATCAGGATGCGCTCGGGGTTCATGCCGTGCAGGATATATTCGAAGCCGTGGCCCTCTTCGCCGATGCGATCCTCGACCGGAATTTCAAAATCGGCAATGAACAGCTCGTTGGAGTCGACGGCCTTGCGGCCGAGCTTTTCGATCTCGTGCACGGCGATCTTGGAGCGGTCGAGATCCGTGTAGAACAGGCTGAGGCCGTGGGTCGGGCTCTTGACGTCTTCCAGCGGCGTGGTGCGCGCCAGCAACAGGATTTTTTCGGCGACCTGCGCGGTGGAGATCCAGACCTTCTGGCCGTTGACGATGTAGCGATCGCCCTTGCGCACGGCGCGGGTCTTGAGCTGCGTGGTGTTGAGACCGGTATTGGGCTCGGTCACCGCGAAGCAGGATTTCTCGGTGCCGTCCACGATCGGCGGCAGCATGCGCGCGCACTGTTCGGGCGTGCCAAACACCACCACCGGATTGAGGCCGAACACATTCATATGCACGGCTGACGCACCCGACATGCCGGCGCCGGATTCCGAAATCGCCCGCATCATGATCGCTGCCTCGGTGATCCCCAATCCCGAGCCGCCATATTCCTCGGGTATACAGATGCCGAGCCAGCCGGCGTCAGCCATCGCCTTGTGGAAGTCGATGGGGAAACCACCCTCCTTGTCCTTCTTCAGCCAGTAGGCATCGTCGAAGCGCGCGCAGATCTTCTCGATAGCGTCGCGGATGGATTCCTGATTGGCGTCGAGGGCGAAATCCATGCGTTACAGCTCCGACGTATCTGGGATAGCGGCCTGTCGGAGCACGCCATCCTTGTGCATTTTCTCGATCTGCTCGGCCGTATAGCCGACCTCGGCCAGCACCTCGGCATTCTGTTCGCCGAGATGCGAGGCAAGGCGCGTCGGATTGACCGGGGTCTTCGACCAGGTCGCCGACACCTTCATGCTGCGGATCGCGCCTTCGGTCGGATGCTCGACCTGCTGGAAGAAGTCGGTCGCCAGCATATGCGGATCCTGCATCATGCTTTCGAGCGTGTGCATCGGGGTTGACGGCACGTCGGCGTCATCGAGCAGCTTCGCCCATTCCGCCGTCGTCCTGGTCTTGAAGATGCGCGACAGTTCGGCATTCACCGTATCGATATGCTGGATGCGCTGCGGGAAGGTCGCGAAGCGCGGATCGTCAAACAGCTCCTCGCGGCCGACATGCTTGAGGAAGCTCTTCCACTGCTTGTCGTTATAGACCATCGCGCAGATATAGCCGTCCGAAGTCTGGTACGGCCGGCGGTCCGGCGACAGGTGACGGCCGTAGCCGCCCTTGTCGAGCGGCGGATCGTAAGTGAGGCCGCCCATGTGGTCGCCCATCATGAAGCTCGCCATGGTCTCGAACATCGGGATGTCGACGCGCTGGCCCTCGCCGGTCTTGTCGCGATGTACGACACTGGCGAGAATGGCGCCCAGTGCAGTGAGACCGACGATGCGATCGACCAGCGCATTGGGCACATAGCGCGGCACACCGTCGCTGCTGATACGCGCATTCAGCGCCGGCAATGCAGTGGCACCCTGGATCAGGTCGTCATAAGCGGGCTTGGCGGCATAGGGGCCGGCCTGGCTGAAGCCGAATACGCCCGCGTAAATCAGCCGCGGATTGATCTTGGCCATGACGTCATAGCCGAGATTGAGCCGCGCCATCGCCGCCGGGCGGACATTGTAGACCAGCACATCGGCGGTCTCGACCAGTTTCAGGAGTGCCGCGCGCCCCTCTTCCTTCTTGAGGTCGATGCAGACGCAGCGCTTGCTGCGATTGGTATTCAGGAAAATCGGCCCCATGCCGGGATTGCGCATCGGTCCGATCGAGCGGACCACGTCGCCATCGGGGGCCTCCACCTTGATCACATCGGCGCCGTAGTCACCCAGCGTCTGGGTGCAATAAGGCCCCATCATCACCGAGGTCATGTCGATGATTTTGATCCCGTGAAGTGGTCCCGTCAAAGTCGTTTGCTCCCGAAAGCGTGTGGTCAGGCGCCAGTGCGCCCTGTTGCCTTCGTCTTAGCGGGAGGCGTTCGGCGGGCGCAAGGGCGCCAGACGCGGGGCCGTATGCGTGGGATGCCGGTACGCGTCAAAGTGGTAACGACTAGCCGGCCCCCGCTGACGCCGAAGCGCGCATCATCTCCCGCAGCTCGGTCTTCAGCACCTTGCCGTAATTGTTCTTCGGCAGCGCATCCAGATAGACGTAGCGCTTGGGCCGCTTGAAACGGGCGATATTGGCGAGACAATGCGCGTCGAGCGCAGCATCGTCGGCGGATGTGCCTGGCTCCAGCACCACACAGGCCACCACGACCTCGCCCCAGTCCGGCTCCGGCACGCCGATCGCCGACACTTCCCGCACGGCGGGATGCGTCAGCAGCGCCTCCTCCACCTCGCGCGGATAGATATTGGTACCGCCGGAGATGATGACGTCCTTGGAACGGTCGGACAGCGTGAGAAAGCCGTCTTCGTCGAGCCGGCCGACATCGCCGGTGCGGAGCCAGCCGTCCTTCAATGTCTCGGCATTGGCCTTGTCGTTGTTCCAGTAGCCGAGCATCACCGCCGGGCCCTTGGCCTCGACCTCGCCGGTCTCGCCGATGGAAAGCGGCTGACCGTCGGTATCGGTGATCCGCACCGACATCACGCTCTGCGCCAGACCGACAGAAGCCAGCCGTTCGAGATAGCGCGGGTGTTCGGTATCGGCATGGAAGGCGCGCGGCAGCGAGGTGATCGTCATCGGCGATTCACCCTGGCCATAGATCTGCACGAAGCGCTGCCCCATGGTGGCGATGGCGTCGCGGATGTCGGCAAGATACATCGGACCGCCGCCATAGACGATGGTGCGGATACCCTCGCCGCTCTCGCCGCGCTTCTTCGCCGCATCGACCAGCCGCCGCACCATGGTGGGTGCGGCAAACATCGCGACATCGCAAAGTTGCTTGCCGAGATCGAGCACTTCGTCCGGCTCGAAGCCCTGACTCTCCGGCACGACGTGGCGCGCGGCCATGCGGATATGGATAAAATTGTACAGGCCGGCGCCATGCGAGATCGGCGCGGCATAGAGGATCGCGTCTTCCTGATGGACCTGATCCACATCGGCGAGATAGCACATGGACATGGCCACCAGATTGCCGTGGCTGAGCATCACACCTTTGGGCCGGCCGGTGGTGCCGGAGGTGTAGAACAGCCAGGCAAGATCGTTGTCTTCGCGGGACAGCGGCACCGCGGAGACCGGCTCGCCATGCTGCAATTCGTGAAACGTTGCGCTGTCGATGGACAGCATCTGCATCCCGGTCAGCAGGTCTTCCTCGACCTGAACGAGCGCGCCACGGCTGTCGTCGTCGACAAAGGCCAGCCTCGCGCCAGCATTGTCGCAGATCCATGCCGCTTCGCGGCCATGCAGCTTGGCATTGATCGGGATCACCACCGCGCCGATCCACCACACCGCGTACATGCATTCGAGATATTCGGTGCAGTTCGACATGAACAGCGCGACGCGGTCGCCAGGCTGAATGCCGTAATCGCGTACGAGGCCAGCACCGATAGCCGCGGCGCGGCGCGCAAAGGTTTTGTAGTCAGCCTGAACCGTGATGCCGGTCAGCAGCGCCGGCGCCTGCGGATGCAAACGCGCCGACGATGCCAGCCATTGTGCGACATTCATGGTGTCGCCCTCGCTTGCGCGTTACTTCGCGGGCTCGAGGATCGAAACGTAGTTCGCCACCGCGGCGCCGCCCATATTGAAGATACCGGCCAGTTTGGCGTTCTTGATCTGCATGCCCTCTGGCGCCTGACCCAGCAATTGCATCGCGCTCAACACATGCATCGACACGCCGGTGGCGCCGATGGGGTGACCCTTGGCCTTGAGACCACCGGACGGATTGATCGGCAGCTTGCCGTCCTTCTGGGTCCAGCCTTCCTTGATGGCGCGCGCACCCTGCCCGCGCGGCGTCAGGCCCATGGCTTCGTATTCGATCAGCTCGGCGACGGTGAAGCAGTCATGGGTTTCGACGAAAGAGAGATCGCCGATCTCGACGCCGGCGGTCTTCAGCGCCTTCTGCCAAGCCACGGTGCAGCCCTCGAATTGAAGGATGTCGCGCTTCGACATCGGCAGGAAATCCTGCGCATGGCCGGTGGCCTTGATGTTGACCGCCTTGCCCATGGTCTTGGCGGTCTCGGAATCCGTCAGCACCAAGGCCGCGGCGCCGTCGGACACCAGCGAGCAGTCTGTGCGCTTCAAGGGGCCGGCGACGAACGGGTTCTTGTCGCTTTCGGAGCGACAGAATTCGAAGCCGACATCCTTGCGCATCTGCGCATAGGGATTGTGGACGCCATTGGCGTGGTTCTTGGCGGCGATCATCGCCAGCGCATCGGACTGGTCGCCGTATTTCTGGAAGTATTTTTGCGCGATCCCGCCGAACACGCCGGCGAAGCCTGCGGGCGTCTCGCCGTCTTCCGGCAAGTAAGAAGCACGCAGCAGGTTCTTGCCGATTTCAGGTCCGGGCGTGCGGGTCATCTGTTCGACACCGACCACGAGAACAATTTTAGCAGCGCCGGCGGCGATCGACTTGATGCCCTGATGCACAGCGGCCGAACCGGTGGCGCAGGCATTCTCGACGCGCGTGGCGGGCTTGAAGCGCAGTGCGGGATCGGCCTGCAACACCAGCGACGCGGTAAAATCCTGCGGCGAGAAGCCGGCGTTGAAATGACCGAGCACAATTTCATCGACGTCAGATGCGGAGATTCCGGCATCGGCCATGGCTTCGGTCGCAACGCGGACCACCATGCTCTCGACAGTCTCGGCGTCGAATTTTCCGAAAGGCATATGCGCCCAACCAACGATGCTGGCAGTCATGGTCGTCTCCCTGATCGATTTCAAATATTGCGCCCGTTATAGCCCGGCTTCATGGCGCTTGCAGGCTTTTCATGGTCCGCGCGCACATGGCCGTTATGCCTGCCCAATCGCCAGAACGTATCATTGACGACGGACAGATCCAGGACCCGCCCACCGCCAGAACCATCGGCTCGCTGAGCCAGCTCGCCGCATTGGCCTCGCCGATTCCGCCCGTAGGGCAAAACCTGACATCCGGAAACGGTCCCGCCCAAGCGCGCAGCATCGCGATGCCACCCGCCTGTTCTGCGGGGAAGAATTTCAGAGTTTCAAAGCCGCGCTCGCGCGCCTGCATCAGTTCCGATGCCGTCGCGACGCCCGGCAGGAACGGCAGATCGCTGGACGCTGCGATGTCCAGCAATTCGCGCGTCGCGCCGGGACTGACCGTGAAGCGCGCCCCGATGGCATAGGCCTTCTGGAAATCCGCCGGCGTGAGCACCGTGCCGATGCCGACGATGGCCTCCGGCACTTCGGCGATGACGGCCTTCGCCGCCTCCACCGCGGCATCGGTGCGCAAGGTGATCTCCAGCGTGCGGATACCGCCGGCGACCAGTGCCCGCGCCAGCGGTACGGCGTCGGCAACACGTTCGATCGTGAGCACGGGAACGACGAATGCTGCCTTCAGCAGCTTTCGCAGATGGTCCTGACGTTGACCGATATCGAGAGGCTTGTTCATGCGGATGGTCCTCTCATGAGGGTGTGTCGAACGCGATCATATCGGGCATCGCCTCGCGCGGGATGATCGCGCCGGGATGGCAGACGACCGTGCCGGCGAGATAGTGACCTGCCTGTGCTGCGGCGACAGGCTGAACGCCGCTCAGACGTGCATGCAGATAGGCAGCAGCGAAACTGTCGCCGGCCGCGGTGGTATCGACCACCGCGCCACTGACAGGGCTGGCCTCGACACGCTGCGGCTGGCCGTGATCCCGTATGATGCTCGCGGGGGTATCGAGCTTGAGCACCACTTCATCTGCTCCAACGCGCGACAGTAGCCTTTCCTCGATCTCGCCGGGATAGAGCGGCAACAAGTCCTCGACCGAGGCCAGCACGATGTCGGAGACCGCAAAAGCATCCTGAAACGCGGCGTGCGCCAGATCGAGATCGGGCCACCCCCTCGCGCGGAAATTGGTATCGAAGGCGACGCGGACGCCTGTGCCGCGCGCATGTTGAAGCGCCGCAATCAGGCGGTCACGGCCGGCGATGTCGAACAGCGACAGCGTGATGGCCGAGAGATAGATCAGATCATAGTCCGCAAGTGCTGCCAGAAGCGCATCGGTTTCCGGCAGGCTCATCAAGCCTCGCACAGCCGAGGCATCGCGCCAGTGATAGAAGCGGCGCTCGCCGGCCTCATTGGTCTCGATCATATACAAACCGGGCAGCTTGCCCTTGAGGCGCATCACCCGCTCAGTGCCGATGCCCTCGGCCTGCCAGCCAGCAATCATCTCGTCGCTGAGCGGATCGTCACCGAGCGCGGTGACGTAATCGACCTCCGCGCCAAGCCGGGCGAGGTAGACCGCAGTGTTCAGCGTATCGCCGCCAAAGGACCGCGTCAGGTGCCCACCCGGCATCTGACGCAGCTCGATCATGCATTCGCCGATGCTGGCGATCCGCATGGTGGCCTCAATCGACGAACTTGCCGCCGAGTTCATCCTCGATATGGATGCGGATGATGTCGTCGAAGGTTTTCTCGGCCGTGGTGAAGCCGAGCTTCAGCGCGCGTGCGGTGTCGAAATCACGCGGCCAGCCAGAGACGATGCCGGTGATGACCGGATCGGTTTCGCGCCTGATACGGGCGACGACGTTCTTGCCGGCAACGCGATCCAGTGCGGCGATCTGCTCGCCGACGGTGACCGACATGCCGGGCATGCTGAGATTACGCCGCGGGCCCATCGCCTGAAGATCCATGGTGCCAGCGTGGACAAGGAAGCCCACGGCGGAGCGCGGCGACGCGTGCCAGTGGCGGACATCCTCGGACACCGGCAGGATGGCTTCCTTGCCGGCCAGCGGTTCGCGGATGATGTTGGAGAAGAAACCGGAGGCGGCCTTGTTTGGTGCGCCCGGACGGACGCAGATGGTCGGCAGGCGGATGCCGATGCCGTCCAGGAAGCCCTTGCGGGTGTAGTCAGCGATCAGCATTTCGCAGATCGACTTCTGGGTGCCATAGGAGGTCAGCGGCGTGTGAATGAACTCATCACCGATCTTGTCGGGGAACGGCGCGCCGAACACGGCGATGGACGAGGTGAAGACCAGCCGCGGTTTGTAACCGCCGCCGATGGCGCGGATAGCGTCGATCAGGTAGCGGGTGCCGTCGAGATTGATGCGATACCCCTTGTCGAAATTGGCCTCCGCCTCCCCTGACACGATGGCAGCGAGATGGAAGATCACCTCCGGCTTGTGGGCGACCAGCGGCGCAGCCGTCTTTGGGTCGGCGAAGTCCGACGTCACCAGTTCGATCGGAATCGACGCACCCGCAGGCTTTGCCGGCGCCACCACGTCCTGCAGGGTCATGCGGGTAATGTCGCGATTGCCGAGACGGCCGTCGCGAACCAGTTTCTCTGTGAGCTTGCGGCCAACCATGCCGGCGGCGCCGAGGATGAGGATGTGCAAGGGAAAACTCCTTCTTCTTGTTCTTGGGTTCAACTCTGGCCCTCATGGTGAGGAGGCGCCTCTTTGGCGCCGTCTCGAACCATGAATGAGACTACGGCCATCCTTCGAGACGCGGTCGAAGACGACCGCTCCTCAGCATGAGGGCGGTACATTGGGTAAGCCGCCTACTCCTTCACCGCGCCCGTCATCGCCGACACATAGTGCTCGACGAAGAAAGCATACAGGATCACCAGCGGCAGCGAGCCAACCAGCGCGCCGGCCATCAGCGAGCCCCATTTGTAGATGTCGCCGTCGACGAATTCGTTGACGATGGCCACAGGCACGGTCTTGTTCTGGGTCGATTGCAGGAAGGTCAGCGCATAGATGAACTCGTTCCAGCACAAAGTGAACGAGAAGATGAAGGCCGAGATCAGGCCGGGCACCGCAAGCGGGATGATGATCTTGACCAGGATCTGCCAGCGCGAGGCGCCGTCGATGAGGGCGCATTCCTCGAGCTCAAACGGGATGGTCTTGAAATAGCCCATCAGGAGCCAGGTCGAGAACGGGATCAGCAGCGTCGGATAGACCAGGATCAGCGACAGCGGCGAGTCGAACAGGCCATAGGCCTGGATGACCGAGGCCAGCGGGATGAACAGGATCGACGGCGGCACCAGATAGGCCATGAAGATCAGCGCCCCGACCGTCTCGGCACCACGGAAGCGCAGCCGCACGATGGCATAGGCGGCGAGCACACTGGCAACGATCGACAAAAATGTCGAAGCCGCTGCCACATACATCGTATTCCACAGCCACTGCGGATAGTTGGTTTCGAACAGCAGCTTTTGAATGTGCTTGAAGGTCGGCTTGATCACCCAGAACGGATTGAACCGCTCCATGTCGATCAGTTGCTCGTCGGGTTTGATCGAGGTCAGCGCCATCCAGTAGAACGGGAACAGCAGGATCACCACGATGATGAACAACGGAATGTAGAGCGTGACGATGCGCCTCGGCAGCGACTCCAGATAGGCCATGCCCTCACTGTGATCGTCTTTCTCGACGGTCGGCGCGACGGCAGTACGGTGATCGACGGCGTGATCAGTCATTGTCAGTGCCTTGCTGCCACTTGCGGCGTTGCATGCCGAACCAGGAAATGGCGATGGCTGCCAGGAGGAACGGGATCATGGCGGTGGCGATGGCTGCGCCCTCGCCGAGCCGGCCCGAAAGAATGCCGCGCTGATAGCTCAGCGTCGCCATCAGATGCGTCGCATTCACCGGACCGCCGCGGGTCAGCGCCCAGATCAGCTGGAAGTCGGTAAACGTAAACAGCACCGAGAAGGTCATGACGACTGCGATGATCGGCGTCAGCAGCGGATAGGTGATAAAGCGGAAGCGCTGCCACGACGTGGCACCATCCAGCGTCGCCGCTTCATAGAGCGACGGTGACACCGTCTGCAGGCCCGCCAGCAGCGTAATCGCGACGAACGGCACGCCGCGCCAGATATTGGCGAAGATCACGCTCCCTCGTGCCCAGTTGCTGTCGCCCAGAAAGTTGATGTTGTGGTCGATCAGGCCCATTTTGATCAGCGACCACGAGATGATCGAGAACTGCGAGTCGTAGATCCACCAGAACGCGATGGCCGAGAGCACCGTCGGCACGATGAACGGGATCAGCACCGCGGCGCGGATCAGCGCCTTGAACGGCATGTGGCGGTTGAGCAGCAGCGCCAGATAGAGGCCGACGGCGAATTTGATGGCGCTGGCGACGATCGTATAGAGCAGCGTGTTGAACACCGAGAGCCAGAAGATGCTGTCGTCCTTCAGCCACTCGTAGTTCTCTAGTCCGACAAACACGCCGCCGCGACCGATGCGATCGTCGGTGAAGCTCATCCAGACGCCAAGGAACAGCGGGTAAGCGAGAAACAGCAGCAGGAATGCCGCGGCCGGCAACATGAACCACAATGCGAGCCAGTTGCGGTTGATCCGCAGCCGGTCCCAGGCCGAGGATCTGGGGATCACTTTCCCTGCCCCCGGCATCGATGTCTGGATCGTGGTCATTGCAAGATAGCTCCAGTCGGATGTCGGCTTCGGTCTGATGTCGTGCAGTCAGTCATGCGTCATGATCCGGTTACGGCAGGATCGCTTCGCCCTCGATCTCGACACGTGCGTGCGGATCGATCAGAGCGGAAACCTGAACCAGTGTCATTGCTGGAAAATGCTTACCGAGCGTCGCGCCCCAGGCTTCGCCAATGGCGGCGCCGGACGTCTTGAATGCGTTGATGTCGGTAACATAAGCGCGCAGCATCACGATTTGCTTGGGTTCGCCGCCCGCTGCCTTCAGCACGGTGACGAGATTCTCCATCGCGTAGCGCCACTGCGTCCCGAAGTCGGATCCCGCGGCGACTTCGCCCTGCCCGTTCTGCTTGCCGAGCTGACCGGAGATCCGGACGCTCCGCGTACCGCCGGCCACCACCGCATGCGCAAAACCGCGCGGCCGCGTCCAGCCTTCCGGGAGAACTGTCTTGTAGTCGGTCTCTGGCATTCCCATTCCCATCGTTCAGGCAGCCTTTTGTGAAACGAGATTCACGGCTGCTCCGGAGAGTTGCCGGCGCGGGTCGCTCCGCGCCGGCAAGGTCGTCCTCAGGCGCGGAAGATGCGCTTCGCCGCGCGCTCGGCAGACGACATCGCGGTCTTCACGTCCTCGCGGCCCGTGCAGTAATTGGCGTACATGTCGACGACCACGAAGTCGGCGATCGCCGCCGCCGCATTCTCGCTCATCTGCGCTTCGCCCGCCGGGGTCGTTGCCGTCGAAGCCACGTCGCGATATGGCGTGTTCTTCGGATCGGCGGTCCAGATCGGGTTCTTCTCGAAAGCAAGCTGGAACGGCGACAGATAGCCCTGGGCTGACTCGACCCACGGATTGAACTGCTCGGGCTCCATCATGAAGGCGGTGAACGCCTTGCAGGCCTGCGGGAACTTGGTGAAGGAGAAGATCAGGATCGGGAAACCGAGATGAAGCTCACGCCGCTTGCCGTCCAGACCGACGGGCAAATGCGCGTGGTTCATGTCTTCGGCAATCGCCGGGGCTTCCTTCTTTGCGGTCACATAGACCGAGATGCCGTTGGTCGTCAGATGCAGCTGGCCGGCCAGGAATGCCTTGTTGTTCGACGAGTCGTTCCAGGATGCGGTGCCGGGAATGAAGTTATCGTAGAGCGACTTGACGTATTCCAGGGACTTCGCGGTCTCCGGAGAATTGATCGTGACCTTGTTGTCCTTGTCGATCAGCTTGCCGCCATGGGCCCACAGCGCCCAGTGCACCCAGCCATTGGCATCGCCCGAAGCGTGGCCCAGCGCCATGCCGCCGGGGGTGCCGTTCTTGTTCATGCCCTTGAACAGATCCTGGAAGCCACCGAGATCGTTCGGGAACGTCTTGTGGCCGGCCTTTTCAGCGGCGGCGACGCGATAATTCACCAGACCGCCGGTCGCAGCGACCGGAACGCCGATCCACTTGCCGTTATGCATGCCGTACTGCTTGCCGGACTCGGCCCAGCCGCCGTTCTTCTTGCCGAGATAGTCGGCGACGTCGGAGACGTCCATGCACTTGGTCGGGAACAGGAACGGCAGGGAGTACAGGCCCCAGACCATGTCGAGGCCCTGCCCGGTATTCGCCGCGACCGAAGCCTTTGGCTGAATGTCGTCATAGGATTCGTTGGAGACGGTGATGGTGACGCCGGTCGCCTTCTGGAAGGCGTCGACGATCTTCATGAAGGCCACGTCTTCGGCTTCGACGAAGCGCTTCCAGCGCAGCAGGTTGATCTTGGCGCCAGCTTCCGGCTTCCACTGTGAGGCCTGCGCCCAGGCTTTTGCGTAGCCTAGCAATTGATCCGCGGACATGGTCGCCGCAGCAGCAAGCGTGATCGCGCCGCCCTTGAGCAGAGATCGGCGATCCGGTGTAAATCCAGTCATCTTTCGTCTTCTCCCTGTAATATTGGTTCGTTGATCGACCAATGTTTTGAAATTGATTTGGCGGAAAAGCGCGTCAGTTGACGCGCTTGCCGGTCTCCTTGTCGAACAGATGCGCCGAATTCGCGCGCGGCCTGAGATGGATCTTGTCGCCCGGCGCGACCGGACGACGATCGCGGAAGATCGCGATGATGTCCTGGGTGCCGATGCGCGCAACGACCTGGGTTTCCGACCCCATCGGCTCGACCACCACGACCTCGGCCTCGATGCCGTCATCGGCGAATTCGAGATGCTCGGGACGAATGCCGTAAGTGACAGCCTTGTCGTTCCCTGCCGCAGGCGCTGCCGTGATCGGCAGCTTCGCACCGTTTGCGGTCTCCACCCATGGCTGGCCGCCATTCACCTTCAGCGTGCCTTCGAGAAAATTCATCGCAGGCGACCCGATGAAGCCGGCAACGAACTTGTTCTCGGGGCGATCGTAGAGTTCCAATGGTGCGCCCATCTGCTCGACGATGCCGTCCTGCATCACCACGATCTTGTCGGCCATGGTCATGGCTTCGATCTGGTCATGGGTCACATAAACCGTCGTCGTCTTCAGGCGCTGATGCAGTTCCTTGATCTCGGCGCGCATGGCGACGCGCAGCTTGGCATCGAGATTCGACAGTGGCTCGTCGAACAAAAACACCTGCGGGTCACGCACAATGGCGCGGCCCATGGCCACGCGCTGGCGCTGACCGCCCGACAACTGCCGGGGAAAACGCTCGAGCAATCGCCTCAAATCGAGAATATCGGCGGCGCGATTGACCTTCTGATCGATCTCGCTTTTGTCGGCGCCGCGCAGCTTGAGCGAGAAGCCCATATTCTGGGCAACGGTCATATGCGGATACAGCGCGTAATTCTGGAACACCATGGCGATGTCGCGCTCTTTCGGCTGGACATCATTGACCACGCGGTCGCCGATCGAGATCGTGCCGGAGGTGATCTTCTCCAGGCCCGCCAACATGCGCAGCAATGTGGATTTTCCGCAGCCGGATGGCCCAACCAGAACCACGAACTGGCCATCCTCAATAGGGACCGACACGCCGTGGAGAACCTCAAAACCGCCAAAAGACTTACGAACGTCGTGAATCTGCACGGACGCCATACATTTCCCTCCCAAATGTCCCATTTTAGAGACTGCGTCCTCCGATTGCCGGAGCCGCCTGTTCTTACTTGTCTGACATCCTACCAGATTTTCTGGCGGCGTGTCGTTGGATCATAGTCGTAGAAAAACTTCGCAGATGCAAACGTTGCGAAGCAGCCAGTGGCGTGCAAACATTCGTGACCAATCAAAAGAGACGACGCACCAGAATATAAAGTGTGCGCTGCGGGAGAAATGATGACCAAGTCGACTTCGTCCACGCCGACTGCGGGGACCTCGCCTGCAAAGGCAACCAAGCGCAAACTTCGTTCGAGCGAATGGTTCAACGATCCCCACAATCCCGGAATGACTGCACTCTATCTTGAGCGCTATCTGAACTACGGCCTGACGCGTCACGAATTGCAGTCCGGCAAGCCGATCATCGGCATTGCGCAGACTGGCAACGACCTGTCGCCCTGCAATCGCCATCATCTCGAACTCGCCAAGCGCGTGCGCGAAGGCATTACCGCCGCCGGCGGTCTTGTGATGGAATTCCCGGTACATCCGATTCAGGAGACCGGTAAGCGGCCGACTGCGGCGCTTGATCGCAACCTTGCTTATCTCGGCCTTGTGGAAATCCTGTTCGGTTATCCGCTCGATGGCGTCGTGCTGACAACCGGCTGCGACAAAACCACGCCGGCCTGTTTGATGGCAGCAGCGACAGTCAATCTCCCCGCAATCGTGTTGTCCGGCGGTCCGATGTTGAACGGCTGGCACGAAGGCCAGCGTACCGGCTCCGGCACCGTGGTGTGGAAATCACGTGAACGCCTTGCCGCCGGCGAGATCGGCTACGAAGAATTCATGACGCTGGTCGCGTCCTCGGCGCCGTCGGTCGGCCATTGCAACACCATGGGCACCGCGTCGACGATGAACTCGCTGGCCGAAGCTTTGGGCATGTCACTGCCCGGCTGCGCTGCCATCCCCGCTCCCTATCGCGAGCGCGGCCAGATTGCCTATGAGACGGGCAGCCGTATCGTCGACATGGTGTGGGAGGACCTCAAGCCGTCCGACATCCTGACGCGCAAGGCGTTCGAGAACTGCATCGTGGTCAATTCCGCCATTGGGGGTTCGACCAACGCGCCCATTCATATCAACGCGCTGGCGCGTCATATCGGTGTCGAACTCGATATCGACGACTGGCAGAAATTCGGCCATGACGTACCGCTGCTGGTCAACATGCAGCCGGCCGGTTTCTATCTCGGCGAGGAATATCATCGCGCCGGTGGTGTGCCCTCGGTGGTCCGCGAGCTGATGAAGCACAAGCGCATCCATGAGGATGTGATCACGGTGAACGGCAAGACCATGGGGGAAAATTGCGCCGCCTCGCCCAAACCGGACAACGACGTCATCTGGTCCTATGACAAGCCGCTGGTGGCTGATGCCGGCTTCCTCGTGTTGCGCGGCAATCTGTTTGATTCCGCGATCATGAAGACCTCGGTGATCTCCAAGGAATTCCGCGATCGCTATCTGATCAATCCGAAGGATCCGAACGCATTTGAAGGCCGCGCCATCGTGTTCGAGGGGCCGGAGGATTATCACCATCGCATCGACGATGCCTCGCTCGATATTGACGAGCATTGCATCCTGTTCGTGCGCGGCACCGGCCCGATCGGCTATCCCGGCGGCGCGGAAGTCGTGAACATGCAGCCGCCGGCAGCGCTGATCAAACGCGGCATTCTATCGCTGCCCTGCATCGGCGATGGCCGGCAGTCGGGCACATCCGGCTCGCCGTCGATCCTCAACGCGACGCCTGAAGCGGCAGCCAATGGCGGCCTCGCAATCCTGAAAACGGGCGACAAGGTGCGCATCGATCTCAACAAGGGCTCGGCGAATATCCTGATCTCCGACGAGGAGCTGAAGCGGCGTCGCGCCGAACTGATGGCCAATGGCGGATTCAAATATCCGGCCAACCAGACGCCGTGGCAGGAGCTCTATCGCAACACCGTCGGCCAGCAGGCCACCGGCGCCTGTCTCGAACTGGCGACGCGATATCGCGATATCGCCGGCACGGTCGGGACGGCGCGGCATAATCACTAATCCCTCGGTCGTCATTGCGAGCGCAGCGAAGCAATCCAGTCTTTCTTCTTGGCTTCTGGATTGCTTCGTCGCTTCGCTCCTCGCAATGACGGCGGAGAGTGAATGAAAAATTTCAGGGAGATTTCACATGTCTGACCGCTTGAAAGGCAAACGCGCCTTCGTCACCGCGGGCGCTGTCGGTATCGGCCGCGCCTGTGCACTGGCCTTTGCGCGCGAAGGCGCAACGGTGTTCGCCACCGATATCGACGACAAGGGCGTGGCGCTGCTGACCAAGGATGGTATCGCCGAGACTGCACGGCTCGACGTGCGCGACACGGCTGCCGTCGAAGCGATGGCGAAGAAGGTCGGCGATATCGACATCCTGCTCAACGCCGCCGGCTTCGTGCATCACGGCGCAGCACTGGAATGCTCCGATTCCGACTGGGACTTCTCGTTCGACCTGAACGTCAAATCGATGCACCGGACCATCCGTGCGTTCCTGCCCGGCATGCTCGCGCGCGGCAATGGTGCGATCGTCAACATTTCCTCCGCCGCCGGTGTCTTCAAGGCAGCGCCTAACCGCTACGTCTATGGCGCAACCAAAGCCGCCGTCGCCGCCCTCACCCGTGCTGTGGCCGTCGACTACATCACCAAAGGCATTCGCTGCAATGCGATCTGCCCCGGCACGATCGAAACGCCGTCGATGCTCGACCGCGCCGCAGCCGCAGGCCCGAATGGCCGCGAGCTGTTCGTGAGCCGGCAGCCGATGGGCCGCCTCGGGACCGCCGAGGAAATCGCATCCCTCGCCGTCTATCTCGCCAGCGACGAGAGCGCCTTCACCACCGGCGTCGCACACATCATCGACGGCGGCTGGACGCTGTAACCGAGGACATCGCATCATGAACAAGATCGATCTGAACGGCCGCTACGCCGTGGTCACGGGCGGCGCCCAGGGCTTTGGCCGCGCGATCACCGAACGCTTCGTGGCTTCCGGCGCCAAGGTGGCGATCTGGGATCAGGATATTGACCTGGCCGTAAAAACGGCGAGCGAAATCGGCGACGACGTGATTGCCCTCAAAGTCGACGTCACGGACGTGGCTTCAATTGATGAAGCTCGCGCTGCGACGCTTCAAGAGTTCGGCAAGATCGATATCCTGGTCAACAATGCCGGCATCACTGGATTCAACAAGCCGGTGTGGGAGATCGATTACGACGACTGGCGCAAGGTGATGCGCATCAATCTCGACGGCCCGTTCCTGTGCTGCAAGGCCGTTGTACCGGTGATGCTGAAGCAGAATTACGGCCGTATCGTCAACATCGCCTCGATCGCCGGCAAGGAAGGCAATCCGAATGCCTCGCACTATTCGGCGTCGAAGGCCGGCCTGATCGCGCTGACCAAATCGCTCGGCAAGGAACTCGCCGGCCACGAGATCAACGTCAACGCCATCACGCCTGCTGCCGCGAAGACGGCGATCTTCGACCAGATGACGGAACAGCACATCAACTTCATGCTGTCGAAGATTCCGAAAGGACGTTTCGTACTGGTGCAGGAACTGGCCGCAATGGCTGCGTGGCTGGCCTCGGAAGACTGCGCCTTCTCGACCGGCGCGGTGTTCGATATTTCGGGCGGACGGGCGACCTACTAAGTCGCCCTTCTCCTCAGCCCTTGCCCTTGACGCGGAAGATCACCGGCACGGTGAAGCTCAGGCCGTCGTCGGCGATCAACGGCGGCGGCGCCGGCAGCGGGTCTGAGCGGCGCACCATGGCAACCGCGGCCTCGTCGAATGCGGCGTCGCCAGAGCCCTTCACCACCCGCACAGCCAGGACCTTGCCGACGCGGTCGATCTCGAAATTCACCGTCACTTCGGCGGTCTTCTGCTGGCGCTCCTGCGGATAGCGCTTGTTCTTTTCGAGATAGGCGCTGAGCTGTTTGGACCAGATTGTGGACAGGCGCTTCTTGTCGGTGCCGATGCCGCCCTGCTGCGCCTGTGCTTTCTCGCCAGCCTTGGAGTCATCGAGCTTCTGCTGTGCGGCGGCTTCCGACGCGACGGATTCCTGCGACGCCTGCTGCTGTTTTTGCGCCTTTTCGGGTGTCTCTTCTTCCGGCTTGGTCGCCTTGCTCTCGGTCACGACCTGATCGGGTTCTTCGCTCTCGTGCGGCGTCTCCTTGGGGAGATCGCTCTGCTTCTCGACGGCCTTCTGCTCCTGAACGGCCGGAGATGCGGTCGAGGCCTCCGAATCCGGACCCTGCGGAAGATCGGTTGGCTCGACGTCGGGCGACACCATTTCCATCCCGACTTCGATGGCATTGGCGCCGAGGCCGTCGTCGTCCTCTTCCTGCTGCATCTCGAACACAGCCGCAGCAATGCCGCCGACATGCAGCAGCACGGCGACAAGCGCCGCGATCAGCCACAGTCGCCAGGACGACTTTCTATCGAGCTCGGACATAGCGCTTCCGTAACGTCAGGGCTTCGGCGCGTCAGGTGCAGCGATCGGTGCCGGCGATGCCGCAGCGGCATCCGGAACACCTTCCAGTGCAACAAGCTTGGTCTTCTGATAGCCACCGGCACGCAGCCGTTCCATCACATCGAAGAATTCGCCATAGGGCACCGCGCGATCGACGCGCAGGAAGATGGGACGATCCTTGTTGCCGTCGCCCATCGCATCGAGCTGACGCACCAGATCGACGCGCTTGACCATGTTCTCGCCTATCGCGACAGCGAGATCCGGCTTGATGCTCACATAAGTCGGCTTGTCCGGCTTCTTCTGCGGCGTCACCGTGGAAGACGGGAGATTGATCGGCAGGTCCACCGTCGACAGCGGCGCGGCCACCATGAAGATGATCAGCAGAACCAGAATGACGTCGATGAAGGGCGTGACGTTGATTTCGTGATTCTCACCGAAATCATCATCGTCGTCTGCACCTTCGGAAAGCGACATACCCATGATTATTCAGCCGCTGCGCGTGCGTGTGAACTCGAATGCGTGCGATCAAGATCGCGTGACAGCAGACGACCGGCGGCGCCCTGCGCACGGCCGACGATTTCCATGTAGGCCTTCGTCACGCGCGAGAAGTGATTGTAGATGATGACCGCCGGGATCGCCGCGACGAGGCCGATGGCGGTGGCCAGCAGCGCTTCGGCGATACCGGGCGCGACGACGGCGAGATTCGTGGTCTGCGACTTCGAGATGCCGATGAAGCTGTTCATGATGCCCCACACGGTGCCGAATAGTCCGACAAACGGCGACGTTGCGCCGATGGTCGCGAGGATGCCCATACCGGTGCGCACCTTGCGGCCTTCCGCGCGAACGATTTCGCCGAAGCTCGACGCGGCGCGCTCCTTGATGCCTTCATCGCTCGAAATGCCAGCGGACATCCGCCCTTCCCGCATCGCCGCCGCCAACAGGCGCGACAGGATCGTGCCGCGCTCGCCGAGTGCCATCTGCGCCTCGGACAGCGAACGCGATTCACCGATCTTGCGGAGCGCGGCCTTCAGGCGGCGCATGGCCCAGGTCAGTTCCATCATCTTGAAGATGCCGACCGTCCAGGTGACGACCGATGCGAAAGCCAGACCCACCATCACCGCCTTGACGATGATGTCGGCGCCCATGAACATTTTCCAGGGCGACAGATCGTGCTCACCGGTCGCGACCATCGGCCTGGGCGCGGCCTCCACCACCGGGCTAGCAAGAGCTGTCGAAGCGGTCGGGCTCGCCGCTGGGCTGCTCGGCTGAGCAGTTACCGGGGCCGGCGCCGCAGCGGGAGCTGCCTGAGTAACCACCGGCGCCACGGGCTTTGCAGCCTGCTGCGCAATGATTGGCGAAGCAAACGCGACCATTGCCAGCACAGCCAGCGACTTAAGAACAGTTCTAAACAAGCTTATACCTCGGCCCAGTAGCGGATGAGATTATGATAGATGCCCGTTAATTTGACCGTTTCTGGGTCGTCTCTTCCGAGACGTTCAACTAGGCTCTGAATCGCGCTGTCGAGATCGAAGATCATGCTGCGCGCATGAGCATCACGTATCATGCTCTGTAGCCAGAAAAAAGACGCTACGCGCATACCTGCCCTTAGAGGCGTTACAAGGTGCAAGCTGGAAGCAGGATAAAGTACGAGATGGCCGGCCGGCAGCTTCACCTCGTGTGAGCCGTAATTGTCTTCAATAACAAGCTCACCGCCCTCATATTCTTCGGGCTCGGAGAGGAACAGCGTCACTGACAGGTCGGTGCGGATACGCATGCCCGTGAGATGATCGCCGCGCACTGCATTGTCGACGTGCACGCCGAAGTGATGTCCGTCCGACGAGACGTAACGATTGAACAACGGCGGGAATATCTGCAGCGGGATCGCCGCAGACAGAAACCGCGGGTTCGACGTCAGCGCCGAGATGATGCGATTGCCGAGCGCGCGGGCCACATCGCTGTCCGGCGGCAGTTGCTGATTTCGTTTGACCAGAGCCGATTGCGCACCGGCAGTCGAGCGACCGTCCTCCCAACCGGCCGCATCCATGATGCGGCGGAACTCCGCCACATCACTTTTGCTCAAGACGTCAGGGATGCAGATCAGCATCCCCTAGAACTTCCCACTGAGAACAAGTGTTCCCGACCGCCCTGGCGCCACGAGCACGAATGGTGCCGCACTGTTGTAGAAGCCGTCATAGTAGAGCTTGTTGGTCAGGTTGTTGACGAACAGCTTGAGGGTGATGTTCTGGTCGATCTTCTTCTCGACGAACATGTCGAAGCGCCAGAATTCCGGCAGGACCGTCGTGGTCGTCGTGTAAAGGATGCCACCGGTACGCTGCGACTGATAGGTCGCCTGCCCGCCCAGCTCCCAGCCATAGTCGAATTTGTACTTGGTCATCAGGTTGAACGACTGATGCGCGATGTTGGCGAGATCGCGCCCGATGAAAGCTGGCGTTGCCGAGTTCAGCACCTTTGATTCCATCAGAACCAGACCGCCGAACACGCTCCAGCGATCGGTAATCTTGCCGGCAACGCCGAGATCGATGCCGCGGATTCTGTATGACGCGCCAGCCACGACCTGCGTGGCACCGGCAACGGTCAGCTGCTCACGCGCATTGCTCTTGGTTGTCTCGAACAGAGCGCCGGTCAGCAACAGATGGCGATCGAACAGTTCCCACTTGGTACCGACTTCCGCCGACTTGTTCTTCTCTGGCGCGAATACCTGATTATAGGCGCCCGTGAGATTGAAACCGCCATAGCGTGCGTCGGTCCCGTCCAATTCGGCACCGACCGGATTGGTCGACGTCGCATAGGCCGCATAGACGCTGCCATAGGGTAGCGGCTTCAACGTCAGGCCGACATTCCAGTTTACATTGCCGCTATCGGCCTTCTGCGGGAACGTGGTGGTGGTCGCAAACGGCTTGCCTGCGCTGACGCTGTAGTCGTCATAGCGGATGCCGGTGTTCAGATAGACGAGGTCATTGTAGTTCGCCGTGTTGATGGCGTAGCCCGCATTGGTGTCGACCTTGATGACCGTTGGATTGTTGGCACGCGTGGGCTGCGCGAAAGCCGAATAGGTCAGATTCGGATTGTTGATCGGAACGATCACGGAGCCGATGCTCGTGCTGCCACCCGGCAGCGACTCTGTCGTCAGGCCCGTAAAGGTGTCGATATCGACCTTTTCGCGCGAGATTTCGGCGCCGACGATGGTCGTGTGCCTGATCGGACCGGTGTCGAACTTGAACTTGAAGTCCGACTGGTTGGCGATCGTGTCCGTGGTCTGATAGCGGCTGACGGCGTTGAGCTGCACCAGGCCGAAGCCGCCGGCAGCGTCGGAGACGTAGCCGGGAATGCCGACGCGGGGCGCTTCCGGCAAGGTGCCGACATAGGCCAGAGTCGAGCGTTCCAGCCGCATCTTGTTCGAGAAAGTGACGTCGGGCGTCAGTGCGACTTCGGTGTTCAGCGAGCCGATATCCTGACGGGCATGCTGGAAGTCGCGATTGGCGAAACCATAGTAGTTGTTGCGGTTGGCGATGCCGGTTTCCGTTGATGGCTTGTTGGCCGCGCGGTCCCATGGAATACCGAAATCCGGGATCGAATTGAGGTCGGTGTGAATGTAGTTCGCCGTCACCTTCACGGCATCGACCGGCGTCCACTTGATGGCCGCGAAGCCTCCCCAGCGATCGTCAGTCGTGGTGTTGCGGCCAGCAACATTGGCGTCCTGGAACAGGCCGCCGGCGCGCACCGACACCGTCGGGCTCAGCACCTGATTGGCGTCGATGGTTACGCGCTTGGTGGCATCGGTGCCGAAGATGGTGTCGACATTGGTGAAGTTCTTGTCGCCGGCCTGTTTGGTGACAATGTTGATCGCACCGCCCGCGGTGCCGCGTCCGGCGAATGACGATGCCGGACCGCGCAGGATCTCGACCTGTTCGGTGAAGAAGTTTTCACGAATGCTGACGGCCGGATCGCGGATACCGTCGACGAACACGTCATTGCGGGCATCGAAGCCGCGGATGAAGAAGCGATCGCCGAAAGCGTTGCCGCCCTCACCGGTTCCAAGCGTCACGCCGGCTGTCGAACGGACAGCATCGCGCAGCGACGTCGCGTTCTTGTCCTCGAGAACTTCCCTGGTGAGCACCGTGACGGTGCGCGGCGTATCCAGCAGCTTCTCGGTGAATTTTCCGCCCGCAAGCCGATCACCTTTATAGGGCGCGGCGGGATCAGCAAAAGGATCAGCGGCTAGTCCGCCGGCATTCGGAAACGGCACCGGCGCGACCGGCACCGGTTGAGCCCGGCGGGCGGCGCGGCGGAGCGCGGTGCGCGCGCGAATCTGGTCCGGAGTTGGCTTCGACGCCGCCGGCCGGGGCCGGGCAACCGGGGCATCCACTGTGACCGGCGGAAGGGTGGATTGCTGCGCTTCGGCACCGCTGAACGACGCAACCGCGATAAGACCCGCAACCGCCGTTACTTTTCGGCCAGAATGGGGATCGGCGCCCTCGCCGACACGAACCTCAGAAACAGCACGCAAAGATCGCGGCATTTTCGCCGTACCCATCGAATTCCCCCAAAACTGCGACGCTAGGACGCATCAAGTGCGATAATTTGTCCCATGGACGTAGTCGGCAGGAGAACGGGTGGTCAACGCAATTGGGCGAGAATGCAGGGTTCTTATGTTTGAATATGTCTAGATTGGTCGCGGCAGCTACCTAGAGGTAATATGAAACGGTCACCCTATTCACTGCTGGGCGGCTTCATCAGCGAGAACATCTCGTCGACGGTCTGAAGCGCCGACTGCCTCACCCGATCCGTATTCTCCATGCCGGCGATGTTGATGCCACGCACGACGGCTTTGATCTCGTCCCGATAGTCGGTCAGGAAGCGCAGCGGATCCGGCGAGTCATTGGCGACCCGCGCGATCAATCCGGTAATCAAAATCTGACAGGCGATCATTCGCCCATTCAACTCGTCCATGTCCCGCTCCGGATCGATTACATTTACAAGCCGCAATGTCGGCTTCGACGAGGCTATGGCGGATACGACGCGCAGTTACAACACTAGGCGCTTCTCACTGCGCCGATGGATTGTCCAAGACGCCGCATAAAACGAGGCGCAGTGTCCTGTTGGAACGATGCGAGAAATCACGCGTAAATCATAGTGAACATGAAGATTTGGCAATGAAGCACGCGTTCAAGCGGTCGTGTGTTTACAGCATTTGAGTCGCCACCTAGCTGATCAGGAGCCGCCCAAGCGGGCGCGCATTGGACGCGCATGTCTGCGTCAGTGGCTGCCAAGAGATTGATGAGATCACCATGACAACGCTTACCCGTTTTCGATGGACTGGGCTGATTGTTCTGGCGCTGCTTGCGGCCGGCGGAACTATCGCATGGCAGCATTACGGAGCTACCGGAGCACAGCAGGCGAATGCCGACAAACCGCGCGGCCCTGCCCCCGTCCCGGTGAAAATTGCATCTGTCGAAAAAGCTGATTTCCCCGTTTATCTCGGCGGTCTGGGCACCGTGCAGGGTTTTAATACCGTGGTCGTGCGGACCCGTGTCGATGGTCAGATCGACACGATCGCTTTCACCGAAGGACAGATCGTCAAGGAGGGTGACCTGCTCGCACAGATCGATCCGCGCCCGTTCCAGGCAGCGCTCGATCAGGCCAAGGCCAAGAAAGCGCAGGACGAAGCCAATCTCGCCAATGCCAATCTGGATTTGCAGCGCTTCACCAAACTCGGCGAATTCGCGACACGGCAACAGACAGACACACAACGCTCCACCGTGCAGCAATTGAGCGCGCAGATCGCTGCCGACGATGCCGCGATCTCGAATGCACAGACCCAACTCGCTTACACCACGATCAAGGCGCCGATCTCCGGCCGCGTCGGCTTTCGTCAGGTCGACCAAGGCAACATCGTCAATGCTGCGACCCAGACAGGCATCGTCACCATTGCGCAGATCGAGCCGATCGCCGTGATCTTCACCGCGCCTGAACAGAACCTGATCGACATCAGCCAGTCGCTCGCGGAACATCCGCTCAAGGTGATCGCGCTAACCACCGACGGAAAGCGGACGCTCTCGGAAGGCACGCTCGCGGTCATCAATAATCAGGTGGATACGACCAGCGGCACGATCAGGCTCAAGGCGGTATTCGATAACAAGGACCACGTGCTGTGGCCCGGCCTGTCGGTCTCGACGCGGCTGCTGGTGACCACGTTGAAGGATGCGACCGTCATTCCCGACGATGCCGTTCAGCATGGGGCCGACGGGCTCTATGCCTTTGCGGTCGGGGCAGACAACAAAGCCGAGCTGAAGAAAATCAAGGTCGGCCGTTCCATCGATGGCCGCACCGTGGTCGAGGACGGGCTGAGCGCCGGCGAGCGCGTTATCGTCGCCGGGCAATATAAAGTGCAGCCGGGCGCGCTGGTGGCGACGTCGGTCGCAACATCCGCAGCCACTCCGGCGAAAGGCGAATAGCCATGAACGGAGGAATTTCAGCACCGTTCATTCGCTATCCGATCGCAACATCATTGCTGATGGCCGGCATCCTGTTTGTCGGCCTGGTCTCCTATCCCCAGCTTCCCGTCGCGCCTTTGCCGCAGGTCGACTTCCCGACCATCCAGGTCGCCGCCACCCTGCCCGGCGCCAGCCCCGAGACCATGGCGTCCTCGGTGGCGCAGCCGCTGGAGCGACAGCTCGCGCAGATCCCCGGCGTGGCGCAGATGACCTCGACGAGTTCGCTCGGCACATCTGCAGTCACGATCCAGTTCGATCTCAACCGCTCGATCGACGGCGCCGCCAATGACGTGCAAGCTGCGATCAATGCCGCTGGCGGACAGTTGCCGAAGACGCTTCCGAGCCCGCCCACCTATCGCAAGGTCAACCCGGCCGACTCGCCGATCATGCTGCTGTCGGCGACATCGGACACGCTGCCCATTACGACGGTCAGCGACAGTGTCGATGCGCAACTGGCGCAGCAGATCAGCCAGATCTCCGGTGTCGCCCAGGTTACGATCGGCGGCCAGCAAAAGCCGGCGATCCGCATCCAGATTGATCCTGCCAAGCTGGTGGCCAAGGGGCTGCAGCTCGAAGACATCCGCAGCCAGATCGCGATCACCACTGTCGACAGCCCGAAAGGCAATATCGACGGCGCGACCCGCAGTTACACGATCTACGCCAACGACCAGTTGCCGGAGTCGAAAGACTGGAACGACGTCATCATCGCCTATCGCAATGGTGGTCCGCTGCGGGTCAGGGATATCGGCACGGCGGTGACAGGCCCGGAAGACGCCAAGCAGGCGGCTTGGGCCAATGGCAAGCGCGGCGTGTTTCTGGTGATCTTCAAGCAGCCCGGCGCCAACGTCATCGACACTGTCGACAAGATCAAGGCCGAGCTGCCGCGTCTGGTGGCCGCGATCCCGCCGACCGTGAAGATCGAGGTCCTCAGCGATCGGACGCAGACCATCCGCGCCGCCGTGCAGGATGTCCAGTTCACCCTGCTGCTGACCATCGCGCTCGTCGTAATGGTGATCTTCGTCTTCCTGCGCAGCGTCTGGGCCACCGTCATTCCCAGCGTGACCGTACCGCTCGCATTGCTCGGTGCCTGCGCGCTGATGTGGGTGTTCGGCTATACGCTCGACAACCTATCGCTGATGGCGCTGACCATCTCGGTCGGCTTCGTGGTCGACGACGCCATCGTGATGCTGGAGAACATCACTAGATATATCGAGGAAGGCGAAACACCGATGGCTGCCGCGCTGAAAGGCGCTGGTGAAATCGGCTTCACCATCGTCTCGATATCAGTCTCGCTGGTCGCGGTGCTGATCCCGCTGCTGCTGATGGGTGGCATTATCGGCCGCCTGTTCCGCGAATTCGCAGTCACATTGACCATGACAATCTTCGTCTCGCTGGTGGTGTCGCTGACGCTGACGCCCATGATGGCGTCGCGCTTCCTGCGCGAAGAGAAACACGCCAAGCATGGCCGGCTCTATCAGCTCAGCGAGAACGCCTTCGACGCTCTGCTGCGCGCCTATGAGCGCGGCCTCGACCTCGTGCTGCGCTGGCGCCTGACGACGCTGATGGTGTTCTTCGCCACGCTCGTCCTGTCGGTCTATCTGTTCATGATTATCCCGAAGGGCTTCTTCCCGCAGCAGGACACCGGCCTGATCACCGCTTCCTCCGAAGCGTCGCAGGATATTTCCTTTGCGGACATGAAGATCCACCAGGAAGAACTCGGCAAGATCGTGCAGGCCGATCCCGACGTCGCCAGCGTCGCCATGTCGATCGGCGGCAGCGGCGGCGCGCTCAATACCGGGCGCATGTTCATTACCTTGAAACCGCGGGACGAACGTTCCGCCAATGCGCAACAGATCATCACACGGCTGCGACCGAAGCTGGAGAAGGTTCAGGGCGCACGCCTGTTCATGCAGGCGGCACAGGATATCCGGCTCGGTGGCCGGGCTACCCGCACCCAGTTCGAATACACGCTGCAGGACGCCAATCTGGCCGAACTGAACGAGTGGGCGCCGAAGATTCTGGCCAAGATGCAGACGCTGCCGGGTCTACGCGACGTCGCCACCGACCAGCAGACCAAGGGCACGACGCTGACGCTGACCATCGATCGCGACAACGCTTCGCGCTACGGCATCCAGCCGCAACTGATCGACGACACGCTGTATGACGCGTTCGGCCAGCGTCAGGTCGCCCAGTATTTCACGCAGTTGAACAGCTATCACGTCATTCTCGAGATATTGCCCGAGATGCAGGGCAAGCTCGACTCACTCGACAAGATCTATATCAAGTCGCCGACGACAAGCGACATGGTGCCACTGTCGGCCTTTGCGAAATGGACGACGGTGCCGGTGCGGCCGCTTTCGATCAGCCATCAGGGCCAATTCCCGGCGATCACCATCAGCTTCAATCTGGCGCAGGGCGTTGCCCTCGGACAGGCGACCGATGCCGTACAGGCTGCCATGCAGGATATAGGCGCGCCTTCGACCTTGCGCGGCACCTTCCAGGGCACGGCGCAGGCGTTCCAGCAATCGCTATCGACGGTGCCACTGCTGATCCTCGCAGCACTGGTTGTGGTCTATCTGATCCTCGGCATTCTCTATGAGAGCTACATCCACCCCCTGACAATCCTGTCCACCCTGCCCTCGGCGGGCGTCGGTGCGCTGGCGATTCTGATGGCGTTCGGTTTCGATTTCAGTCTGATCGCGCTGATCGGCATCGTGCTGTTGATCGGCATCGTCAAGAAGAACGGCATCATGCTGGTGGACTTCGCAATTGCTGCCGAGCGCGACGAACATCTTGAACCGGAAGAAGCCATCCGCAAGGCCGCTATCCTGCGTTTCCGCCCGATCATGATGACGACCATGGCGGCGCTGCTTGGCGGCGTGCCGTTGATGCTCGGCACCGGCACCGGTTCGGAAATCCGCCAGCCACTCGGCTACGCGATGGTCGGCGGCCTCATCGTCAGCCAGGCGCTGACGCTGTTCACGACACCAGTGGTCTATGTCTATCTCGACAAGCTTTCCAATATCATGTCGAGCTGGGGACGATCGAAGCGCGACGACGATAACCGGTCGGACAAGCAGATGCTGGCGAAACAGGCCGCCGAATAGCGCAACGGCGCGCTATACAGCTTCTTCGATCCTGGTGCCGACATAGACGGTGTTGGACACTTCCTCGTCTGCGTTCAGATTGTCGAAGGCCACGACATGCGCGGTGACGGCGCCAAAGACACTCTCCATCACGGCCGTGAATGCAGCTTCTGGTGGGTCGTTCGACCACAGCGCAAACACGCCGCCGGGCTTGAGATGCTCCGACAGACGCTGCAGCCCGGCCGCCGTATAGAGCACGGCATGGCTCGGATGCAGCAGGTTGTCCGGCGCATGGTCGATATCGACCAGTATCGCATCGAAGCGATGACCGGGTTCGTCGGGATCGAGATGACCACCCGTCGAGGTCGCCATCTTGAAGAAATCGCCATGGACGAGACGGCAGCGCCCGTCCGCCGACAATTCGCGGCCGATCGGGATCAGGCCGGCCTGATGCCATTCGATCACTTCGGGCAGTGCATCAATGACGACCAGCGAACCGACCTTCTCATGCGCGAGAACGGCCTGCGCAGTGTAGCCCAGACCGAGACCGCCAACGACGACATCCAGCCCGCTGCCGGTTAGTGACGCCAGACCGATATCCGCCAGCGCGATCTCGGCAGCCGTGAATGCGCTCGACATCAGAAATTCGTCGCCGAGCTTGATCTCAAAGATATCGATGTCCGTGCCCGGCTTCCGCCGACGTCGCAGGGTCAGGACACCCATCGGCGTCGGGCGATAATCCAGTTCTTCGAACATCACGCTCATATCCAACCATGTACATGGCGCGTGCAACCCGGCAACAACGAAATGCCCCAAGTGTGCAAATCTGGACAGACACCTCCGGCGAAATGACTAAACACTTGGCGTCGTCGGCGATTCGTCGCGTCACGGTTGCGTGTTGCGTGGAGGGTGACTGCAGGCTCACTCCAGCGCGCGGGGGCGCCGCCGTGAAACGCATTCTGGTCGTCGACGACGACCCACTCGTGTCCATGTCCATTCGGCTGACGCTGGAACGCGAGGGCTTCGAAACCGCCTCGGCCGATGGTGGCGAGATCGGTCTATTCGTGTTGGAAGATACAAGCTTCGATGTGATGATCATCGATATCTTGATGCCGCATGATCAGGCGTCAGCCATATCGCCGTGATCGCTCTTTGCCGGCGATTTCTTCTTGCTACCTTTGGTGTTCAGGAAGCGAATATCGATCTGCGCACCGTTCACCTTGACCAGCTCGCAGCGGCGATAGGCAAGTCCGGTCGATGACAGCAGCAGGAAGAACTCTTTCAGATTGAGGCCCTCGATGGAGGTCTCGAGTATCAACTCGGCGTCGTGACTCGACACAGCCTTCAACACACAACTGCGCCGCCATGTGCCGTCGATGGCCATGATCCAGACATTGTAGCCACGCCCGAAAATGACGCGCCCGTTGGTTGCAACTTCTTCTGCCATGACCGCTCCTACGCTCGCATACTGGCGGGAGACGTCTTCAGTCCGGCACCCATGTCGGGCATGATCGATGGCGACGCCTGCGCGCTCACCGGCAGATACACACCGCGACGATTGGGGCAAACCCGATAGCGGTCGGTGAGACCGACCACGGTCTCGGCTGCGCCCAGAAACAGATAGCCGTCAGCCTCGCTGGCTTTTGCAAGCCTGCCGAAGATGTCGGTCTTGGCGGCCTGATCGAAATAGATCAGCACGTTGCGGCAGAAGATGACGTCGAACTTGCCAAGATGCGCGTAGTCCTGCAGCAGGTTGAACTGCTTGAACTGAACCATCGCGCGGATGTCGGCATTGAGCTGCCACGTCGTGCCGGTCTGCTTGAAGTGTTTCACCAGCAACTGGATCGGCAGGCCGCGCTGCACCTCGAACTGGGTGTAGACGCCAGTGCGTGATTTTTCGAGCACTTCGGGCGAGAGATCCGTGGCCACGATCTCGACGCGCCACCCCGTCAGCGCGGCGCCGAGTTCCTTCATGATCATGGCGAGCGAATATGGTTCCTGCCCGGTCGAGCCAGCCGCGCACCAGATCCGCAGACTGCGCTTGCCAGCGCGCGCCTTGATCAGGTCGGGAATGACCGTGTTCTGAAAATGCTCGAACGGTGTCTTGTCGCGAAAGAAGAAGGTCTCGTTGGTGGTCATGGCTTCGACCACATCCGAGATCATCGGCTCGGAACCGGCTTTCATCTTCTGAACGAGTTCGCTGATCCCGGCGACACCGGCCTTGCGCGCCAGCGGCATCAATCTGCTTTCGAGCAGGTACTTCTTGTCGGCCGATAGCACCAATCCGGAACGATCTTTCAGAATCTTCTGCAAATACTCATAATCGATAGGGGTCATGGTCTCTTTCTAAGACGCAACGCCGGTCCAAATAACTTGCAGCGACGACGGTATGCCGCTGCGTGCAAAAAGCGCGTAGTACACGATTGCAGCAAATGACTAAGAGATCGCCAAGACGCCGCAGGACGTTGCGCAGCGCCGGGCACAAAGTTGAGAAGCGCGACCACATAACCGTTGCACGCGGTAGCCCATAACCTGCGCAAACAGAACAGCGCACCAAGCGAATGGGTGGAAGCGGCATCAATTGACAATGAAAAGCCGGCGCTTTCGCGCCGGCTTCAATGTCTCGATATCTCGTAGCGTCAGGCTGCGCGTACGGCGTTCAGGAACTTGCTGACCTCGACCTTCAGACGCGTGCTGTCCGAGGACAGCGACTGCGCTGCAGAGAGCACCTGCGAGGATGCCGAGCCGGTCTCGCTGGCGCCACGCTGAACGTCGGTGATGTTCGACGAGACTTGCATGGTACCCTGCGCTGCCTGCTGGACGTTGCGGGAGATTTCCTGGGTCGCAGCGCCCTGCTCTTCCACCGCCGAGGCGATCGTCGAAGCGATCTCGGACATCCGGCCGATGGTGTCCCCGATCTCCTTGATCGCACCAACCGATTCCTGCGTCGCCGCCTGGATGCCGGAGATCTGCGTCGAGATCTCGCCGGTGGCTTTCGCCGTCTGCTCGGCCAGCGCCTTCACTTCCGATGCCACCACCGCGAAGCCACGACCGGCCTCGCCGGCACGCGCTGCTTCGATAGTTGCGTTGAGCGCCAGAAGATTGGTCTGGCCGGCGATGTTGTTGATCAGCTCGACGACGTCACCGATGCGAGCGGCCGCACTGGCAAGCGCGCTGACGCGATCGTTGGTCAGGCGGGCCTGATCGACGGCCTGATTGGCGATGCTGGCCGATTCCTGCACCTGACGGCTGATTTCGTTCACCGACGAGGCCATCTCCTCGGTCGCCGAAGCAACCGACTGCACATTGGTCGAGGCTTCCTCCGAAGCGGCTGCCACGGTCGTTGTCAGCTCCTGAGAACGTTCGGCGGTCGCGGTCAGCGTGCTGGCAGAGGCTTCCAGTTCGGTCGAAGCCGACGACACCGTCTCGACGATCTCGCCGATCATCGTTTCGAATTCGCGGGTGATGCTATCGACGCGGCGACCGCGCTCGATCTTGGCTTCCGCATCGGCTGCTGCTGCTTCGTCCGCCGCACGCTTGTCGATCAGCGCCTGCTTGAAGATCTGCAGCGCGTCTCCCATCGTGCCGATCTCAGTCTTCATGCCCTGATGCGGCACGACCGCGGTCAGATCGCCCTGGCCCAATGCCTGCATCGGCTTGACGATCGATGCGATACCGCTGGAGACGTCCCGCACGAGATAGATGCCAATGCCGATGCCGAGCAACGCCGACACGACGAGGATCGCGACAACCATCATGAAGGCTGCGTCGTAATTGGCCAGGGCGTCTGCACCGGCAGTGTCGGAGCCCTTGAGATTGAGCTCGATGTCCTTGTTCAGGATTTCGTCAGCTTTCAGGCCGATCGGATTCACAGTCTTCGTGTTCAACGCATTGGCTTCCTGCGGCATCTTGCCGGCGCTCTTGCGCGACAGATCCATCACATCGAGCGTGCCCTTCTTGTAGCTGTCCCAGAGCTTGCTCCATTCCTCGTAGAGCGCGCGCTCTTCCGGCGAGGTGATCAGCTTCTCATACTTCGCGCGGATGCCGTTGTTGCTCGTGACCACCGTCTCCAGGGTCTTCTCATTGGCCAGCTTTTCTTCCAGCGTCTCGGACAGCATGTGCTGACGGATCACGTTGCGATAGGTGATCGTGCCCGAGCGCAAATCACCGAGCAGACGAACGCTCGGCAGCCAGCTGGTCTGGATATCCACCGCATTGGCGTTGATCGCCTGCATCTTGCGAACCGCGATCAGGCCGAGACCCGTCATCGCAAGCAGCAAAAATGAAAGAACAATGGTGATCTTGGCGCGAATAGACAGGCTGGCGAGCATGACGAAGGGTCCCTCGGTTTTCGACCGTTGGTCCGCAATGTGCGGGGTGTCGTGGAAATGAAGCAGTCAGCAGAAGTGCAATGGCAGAGCGACGAACACGGGGTTCGATGACTTTCTTGTTATCAAGTCCCGTTCCTGCAATTTGTAGGTATTATGTAAACCGTTGGTAAAGGTGCGACATTCTGGCTGAACAAAATGAACCGCAGCTCTCTTTTTCGATGGCCTGCAATATCAGCCAGTTAGTAACAAGCATCTGAGGTTGATAACCACAAGTTCACTACTTGTGGACGCGCGCCGGCGTAGTGTGGCGACGACGTATGGTCTCCGAGCAAAGCAGCGAATCAAAATCGCAACTTTTGGTTCCAGCCGCCGACATACCGACCTGAAGTTTATCCGTCGCTCGACGCGGAGACGACGTGGCGTGTGCGAGCACGACTGAGCCTGCTGGCTAGAGAAGCAGGAGCAATCTGGTCCGGATATTTTCCAGTCAGACCCGCCCAACTGCATCTCAATCCGAAGATAGTAGCTGCGCCCCGTGCCGGTTGATTTGGTAGGTCTGGGACGACATGCAGCTGGGACACCGGAACGTCCTCCGATCGCCGGGCAGACTGGCTCTAGGCTGCGCCACAATCTTGATAAGAGTGCGTGCCCCCCCGCAACGGCGGCACAGCAACAGATCGACTGCTGGTAGTTTCGTTGCTCTCACATCGATACCTCCGCGGAGTGAAGTCATCGACTCAAGTCCGGTTGTCTTATTCCGTTCCACAACTTTTACTATGCGGTACTCCGTTGCAGCGCTCCTGATGATCGCCCGGCAGCTTTCAGAGAGTTCCTTCGCCTCAGCTTGGAGCGGGCCGGTCATGGTGAAGGTGCGGCCCTCAAGCACCTTTCTGAACATGTTCCGGACGACATACTGCACCCAGTCGTCATCACAGCGCTGGGCATTCATATCGAGCTGGTGTTCAGCGCAGCGCCTGGCCTGCTACTTTCCAGCAACACGGAACCAAGCCGCCTCGATCATCGCGTGCTCGTGAGAATGAGCAGCAATCCCGCCGTGCCCAAAGATGATCGCGGAAATCAATGAAGCTCAGCGGCAGCGCCGCCGCGACATAATGGCACACCGTTGTCCCATCTGTCGGCGACGTCCTTCAAACGCAGGATGTCGAAATTTCCATGCCCGGCGATAACAAGCTTTAGGCTCGGCAGGTGACCTATGGCTCGGACTTATCTCCAACCAGAAGTGGTGGAACGACCGGCCGACCCGTTCGTCAACCAGAGGCTGCGGCCCTCATGGGCGCAGGGACGCGAGCCGACGATCTATCAAATCGTGCGGGACGCCCAGTCCACGAGTTTCAACACTCCCAACATGCCTGGAACCTCGGAGGAAGCCGACGATTTATCAAGGCTGCAGCGGTGCATTCAGGAGATAGAGAGCGCCACCGGGCTGGAGCTCTCGGTCGCACACTTCGCGCTCGATATGACAGCCGCGGAGATGGTCACGGCGATTGTGTCCGGGAAGGCAACCGCCAAAGCCGTGGGCGTGCAAGCCGATCTGCGTCCCATCCTGTTCCTGTTGCCGGGGTCCCTCGGTTACGGTCCGAGCATGGCCGCTTTTGCAGCGGGGCTCGGCAAGATCGCCCGGGTCGTCCCGATCAAATACCCCGACCTGGGGAGCATCCTCGCCGGAAACAACACGGTCGCCTCTATGGCAGATGCCGCGGTGGAGCAAATCCGCCGGAGCCAACCCGTCGGACATGTTCGCCTTCTCGGCCATTCCCTTGGTGGTGTGGTGGCATTCGAAGTTGCGGCGCGGCTGCTGGAAGCACGGCGGTCCATCAAGTTCCTGGGGATTCTCGATACAGCGATTATCAACGAGGGCCGCGATTACCGGGAGACGCTCGCCCGAACGTTGCGGCGGCTCCGCGCCAATCGTGTGAACATTTCGCGGATAGCCTGCCGAGCACTCGCAAAGGTTACGGCAGCAATCGGTGGCGAGGCCCCCCTTACCTGGATGCTTCATCGCTATGCGCGAGGGAAGTTCAACGCCACCTGCTTCCGAATTAGGCTTGAGCTGCAAGAGGTGTTGCGGTCGCGAGCTTTCTACCAATGGCTGGCGTCGCCCAGGCCGTCTTTGCCAATCGGAGCTACACTGTTTCGCTGCAACCGAGATGGAGCGCCGCAATCGCTCGGCTGGGATTGCTCACTCGCAAGCCTGGACGTGATCCCCGTCGCAGGCACGCATATCGAGCTCGTCGTCGATCCCTACCTCGCCACCAACCTCCCCTTGGTCGAGAGTGCGGTCGTGCAAACCTACACGCCGGCCGAATTTTGCAAGCGGAAAGCGCTGTCATGACCCTTGCTGCGCACATTCCGGCTGCGCGGGAGTTTGGCAACAACGTATTGGCGCTCGATCCCGCTGCCGAAGTCGAGAAGATTGTCCAGACGCTACGCCAACAGGTCTTGAGTGTGTTGGGGCGCCGCGGCGCTGTCGTTGGTCTTTCCGGCGGCATCGACAGCTCCGTCGTCGCGGCGTTGTGCGTGCGTGCATTCGGCAACGACAAGGTCTTGGGTATCTTCATGCCCGAGCACCATTCTTCGGACGATTCGCTGAGGCTCGGCCGCAGTTGGGCGGCGCAGCTTGGCATCGATACTGTGTTGGAAGACATATCGCCCGCCCTCGAGGGGCTCGGCGCCTATCGCCGGCAGATCGAGGCAATCCGGACTGTCGTTCCCGAATATGACGACGGCTGGAAATGCAAGCTGGTGCTACCGTCGGTTTTCGCGAGCAACGGATTGAATATCACCCGTCTCACGGTTCAGAGCCGCGACGGCAGCACCCGCACCGTTCGTCTTTCGTCAAACGCCTATCTCCAGATCGTCGCCGCGACCAATTTCAAGCAGCGTGTCCGCAAGATGACGGAGTACTACCACGCCGACCGCCTCCGATACGCGGTCGCCGGCACACCGAACCGTCTCGAGCACGACCTGGGCTTTTTCGTCAAGCAGGGCGACGGAATTGCGGACGTGATGCCGATCGCTCATCTCTACAAGACACAGGTCTATCAGCTCGCGGAATATCTCGAGGTCGAGGAGGAGATCCAGCGCAGGCCACCGACCACGGATACGTTCTCGATGCCGCAGAGCCAGGAGGAGTTCTATTTTGCGCTACCTTATCACCAGATGGATCTGTGCCTTTACGCGGTGAATCACGGGATTCCGTCAGACGAAGTCGCAGAGGCTATCGGACTGACAGCAGCCCAGGTCGATTTGGTATTCAGGGATATTGACGCCAAGCGTCGTGTCACGCGCTACCTCCACGCACGACCCCTGCTCGTCACTCAAGTGTTCGAGGACTAACCTGCATGTGCGGTGTCGCGGGCATAGTGTCAGTAACCGCCGCCGCAGGGCCCCCCTCCCGCGAAGCCTTGATGCGCATGCTCGGCGCGCTCGCCCATCGCGGCCCGGACGAGCGCGGCCTATACCGGGACGAACGCGCGGGATTGGCACATGCCCGCTTGTCCATCATCGACATTTCGAGCGGTCAACAGCCTCTCGCGGACGCGAGCGGCACGACGTGGATCGTGTTCAACGGCGAAATCTTCAACTACGTTGAGTTGCGTGAGAAGCTGATCCTGCTTGGTTACAGGTTCCGGACCCGCAGCGACACGGAGGTTATCGTCAACGCCTATCGAGCCTGGGGCGAGGACGCCTTTGAGCGGATGACCGGACAGTGGGCGCTCGCGATCTGGGACTCGGTAGCCCGTCGTCTGGTGTTGGCGCGCGATCGCACCGGCATTTGCCCTTTGCATTTCTGCGAGCGCGAAGGTCGACTGTATTTCGCCAGCGAAGTGAAGGCCATCTTCGCGGCGGATGCAGCGATTCCCCGCACCTTCGATCCAGCCGGCATCGATCAGACATTCACTCTCTGGACCGTTGTGGCGCCGCAGAGCGTGTTTCAAGGGATCAAGGAGCTCGTCCCGGGACATTTCCGCATTTATGAAAACGGCAACGTTCGCGAGAAAGCGTTCTGGAAGCCGCGATATCCCCAATTGTCCAGTTCGCCCGACGGCCAGTTTGCCGGTTCACTCGACGATGCCGTGAAGCAGGTGCGCAGCGCTTTGGAATCCGCGACGTCGCTTCGAATGGTGCGCTCCGACGTAAGCGTCGGCAGCTATTTGTCCGGCGGGCTCGACAGTTCGCTTATTGCGGCAATGGGATGCCACTTTGCCGGCGAACGCTTCCAAACTTTCTCACTGCGTTTCGCTGACGCCGAATATGATGAGACCGACTTCCAGCGACTGGTTGCCCGTGTCACCGGGAGTGAGCACCATGAAGTGGTGGTCTCGCGCAGCGACATCGCCGAGATTTTTCCGCAGGTCATCTATCACACCGAGCGTCCGATCTTGAGAACGGCGCCGGCGCCGTTGTTCCTGCTGTCGCGCCTGGTGCGCGCCTGCGGCGTCAAGGTTGTGCTGTCCGGCGAAGGCGCCGACGAAATGTTTGCCGGCTACGATCTCTTTCGCGAAGGCAAGGTCCGCCGGTTCTGGGGTCGGCAACCTGCGTCGACACGCCGCGCGCGACTGCTTGAGCGTCTCTACCCTTATCTCACACGCTCGCCGGTACGGCAGCAGGCGATGGCCCGGCAGTTTTTCGGGCGCAATCTGTCGGAGCACGCCGCGCCGGGCTTCGCGCATGACACCCGCTGGCGAACGACCAGCGGCATCAAACGACTGTTCTCCAGCGACATGAGCGCGGAGTCGGCGAGGCACGATGCGGTTTCCGAGTTGATCGCCGGTCTACCTCCGGAATTCACGCAATGGAGCTCCCTTGCGCAGGATGAATATCTTGAAATCCAAACACTGCTGTCGGGATATCTCCTGTCCTCTCAGGGCGATCGAATGCTCATGGCTCATTCGGTTGAAGGTCGCTTTCCTTTCCTTGACGAGGACGTGGTCGCGCTGGCGAATTCGCTGCCGCCCACCTACAAGCTCCGCGTCCTTGACGAGAAGCACGTTCTGAAGCGCGTCGCAGAGCCGATCGTGCCGTCGGAGATCATCGCCCGCAAGAAGCAGCCATTCCGCGCGCCCGACGCTCTATGTTTCGTTGGCCGCGATACGCCCGCCTATATCGACGACGCGCTTTCGGAGGCGGCTATTCGCGAAGCAAATGTCTTCGATCCCGACGCGGTCGCGCGCCTGCGGACCAAGTGCCGGACACAGGCCGCAATCGGCAACGGCGATCTCTCGAACTCCGACAACATGGCGCTGGTCGGCGTGCTATCGACCCAGCTCCTGCACCAACAATTCATCGCAAGTCGTCCTGGTGGGCGCCACGCTCTGGAGCTGACCGTCGATATCGATCGCGAGCACCGGGTTGAGGGAGCCCTTTCCTGATGCATGGTCCTGTACCGCTCCTGCACGATTACCTCATCCACTCCGCCCGTCATCTCGGTGGAAAGGTGGCGCTGGTGTGCGGCAAGCATCGCGTCAGCTATGGTGAGATCGAGGCACGCTCCAACGCAATCGCGAATTATCTGGTCGCAAGCGGAGTCGAACGTGGCGATCGGGTGATTATCTTCGCCGACAACACTGTCGAGACCGTTGTCAGTTTCTGGGCCGTGCTGAAGGCGAATGCCGTGGTGTGCATCGTCAATCCACTCACCAAGCGCGACAAGCTTGGCTACCTGCTCAATGATTGCCAGCCGACGGCGCTTATCACCGACAAACATCTCTTGCCGATATTCAAGGAGCCCGCGCAGGCATGCCCGTCATTGCGCCGGGTGATCGTTTCCGGGGCGATCGACGATGCGGAACTGACGGAGCTGCCCCATGCGGTACGCTGGAGCGCGGCAGGCGCCGCCAGCCACGACATAGCTCCCGCGCGGAGCTGCATCGATATCGATCTCGCGGCCATCGTGTATACCTCCGGATCGTCAGGCGATCCCAAGGGCGTGATGCTGACGCACCGGAACATGCTGACCGCATGCACGTCGATCGCCTCATATCTCGCGCTATGCGAAGACGAGGTCATTTTGAATGTCCTGCCGCTCGCCTTCGATTACGGCCTGTATCAGATGATCATGGCGTTTCGCACGGGCGCGCGGCTGGTCCTCGAACGGTCGTTCGCTTTTCCGGCACAGATTCTCGGGCTCATCGCCGAGGAGCGGGTGACCGGCCTGCCCGGCGTGCCGACGATCTTCTCGACGCTTTCGGGGCTCAAGTCGATCAAGGAGCACGATCTCTCGAGTATCCGCTATGTCACGAACACCGGAGCTGCACTGCCGATGAAGCACATTCGTCTGCTGCAGGATCTATTCCCGGATGCCCGCATTTATTCCATGTACGGCCTCACTGAATGCAAGCGCTGCACCTTTCTGCCCCCGGAGGATATCGATCGAAAGCCGCTGAGCGTCGGGATCGCCATCCCGAATACCGAGATGTGGATTGTCGACGAGCGCGACAGACGCGTGGGCCCCGACGTGGTCGGCCAGCTTGTCATTCGCGGCGCGACGGTGATGCGAGGCTATTGGGGCAAGCCAGAGGCCACGGCCAGGAAACTCAAGGCCGGTCCGCTGCCAGGTGAGCAGGTTCTGTACACCGGTGACTACTGCCGGATGGACGCGGAAGGCTACCTCTACTTCGTTGGCCGCAGCGACGAGATCATAAAGTCACGAGGCGAGAAGATCGCCCCCAAGGAAGTGGAGAACGTGCTGATGGATATTCCGGGCGTAAGAGAAGCTGCGGTCATTGGCGTTCCCGACGAGCTCCTCGGGCAGGCGGTTAAAGCGTTTGTCGTTATCGAACAGGGAATAACACTGAGCGAGAAGCAGATTCAGAAAGAGTGCCAGCGACGCCTCGAAAGCTTCATGGTGCCGAAGTGTATTGTGATCGTGCCCAGCCTGCCGCGAACGAATACAGCAAAACTCAACAAGAGAGCACTGCAGGAGTCGATTTCCGAATGATCCGATCGTGACTTTTCTTTACGCATTGGAGTTGAAAAATGTTGCTAGTCAGGGAACCACTCGAGACCTATCGAAGGCAAGTTCGCGATTTCTTGCTGTCGAACTTCTACATTGCTGAAGCGAACTCGCTTGAGGTCGATACATCGCTGCTCGACCAGGGCATCATCGACTCGACCGGAGTGCTCGAGGTCATCGGATTCATCGAGGAGACCTTCGGCATCACGGTCGAAGACAGCGAGCTCTTGCCTGAGAACCTCGATTCCATCGAGGGAATTGCACGCTTCGTCATGAGCAAGATGAGCTGATGCTTGTCTGCAGCGTCCAGACCGCGTCACGAACGCCACCGTAGCGGTTCAGGTTGTTGCGCCTTTGCGGTATCCCATAACGACGCGGCCTTCGCCCGTTTCGTTCGTTACCACGCTGATGCTCTCGTAGCTCTTGTTGCGCTCAAGAAGGGTTGTCACCTGCCGCTCCTGACCGGAGCCGACCTCGAACAAGAGGATGCCGCCCGGCCGTAAATATCGGACTGCGTCCTTCGTAACCCGCATATGGATGCTAAGTCCGTAAGGACCGGCTGCGAATGCCTCACGCGGTTCGAGTTCGAGCAAGGGGGCCCGGTCGCCTCTGAGCCGCGTTTCCGAAATATAGGGTGGGTTGCAGACGATCAGGTCGATGGTCCCATCCAGCGACAGACCTGAAAAAGCGTCGAACAGATCGCCCTGAAACACCGACATGCGTTGCGTAAGTCCGTGATAGGCGACATTGCGACGCGCGACAGTGACACATCCATCGGTTAGATCGCTCGCCCAAACGCTCGCGTCGGGGATCTTGAGAGCGATGGCGCATGCCAGATTGCCTGCGCCGCAGCACATGTCGATCACCCGCGGCTCCGCCACGTCTAACTGACGCAGAGCATCGACAGCGCTCGCGCAAAGTAATTCGGTTTCCGGCCGGGGGACGAGCGCACCGGGTGCGACCAGCAGCTCTATTCCCATAAATAGAGTGCGTCCCTCATCGTAAGCTTTGGCGACGTTGATCACTTCGCTCATTGCGGTCACCCTGCCTGGACGTTGCGCGACAACTGTTGCATGCGGCGTGATCATGCACCGGACAGAACCATGCCCTGTCCATGTGGCAATGGCGGTAGTCACAATGAGGTAGATGGGCCGATAGCGGCAATGCAGTTGTTTTCGGCAGCGCACCGGCTGCATCGTCATCCGACGACGCAGACCTCGCTCTAACTTCGGCTACTTCGAGATTGAGTGGTATTTACCTGTTCCGCTTTTCGACTTCTCATGAACGGGGCCGCGGCGATCCGGCACCCTGTCCGGCGAGCTAACGATTCGTAGCGATGGCTTCGTTGGCCGTTTGCTGCTATGGCGCTCTTGGTATCAACGGGGCTGAGGCCTTAAATTGTTTTTCGTATTGTCCAAGACTCTTGGCAACGCGCTCGCGCCGGTCAATTTCCTGATCGGCCTCGGTGTGCTCGGCGCGGTCCTTTCGGCAACACGACTTTCTTCGCTTGGCCGCGGGCTTATGATCACGGCCGCCGTGCTGCTTGCGGTGGCCGCGTTTTCGCCGGCTGGAAGATTGCTGCTCTATCCGCTTGAATCGCGCTTCCCGCCCTGGGATCCGGGGCAGCGTGCGCCTGACGGCATCATCGTGCTCGGCGGCTCGATCGACGCCGATGTTTCACTTGCGCGCGACACGCCGGTCGTCCGTCGCTCGCCCGACCGCATCATCGCAGCCGCAGCGCTGGCGCGACAGTATCCGAATGCACGCGTGGTGTTCACCGGCGGCAGTCCGAGACTGGTGTCGGATGCCAGAGAGGCCGATTACGCCGCCGCAATCTTCGAAAGCCTTGGAGTCGATAGATCGCGATTGATCATGGAGCGGCAATCGCGCAACACGCATGAGAACGCCGAATTCACCAAAGCGCTCGTGGCGCCGAAGCCGGGCGAGCGCTGGGTTCTGGTGACATCAGCGTTCCATATGCCGCGATCGATTGGCTTATTTCGCAAAGCCGGATTTCCTGTCGAGGCTTATCCGGTCGACTGGCGGGTCGGCGGTCGGCGCGACGCACTTTCCTTCGCCACCCTCGCCCTTGACGGGCTGTCGCGGACCGACATTGCGGTGCGCGAATGGTTCGGGCTCATTGCCTATCGAGTCACGGGGCGGATCGATGACTTGCTGCCGGGGCCCGATGCACATTGATTCTCCAGGCCCGAGATAAGGCAAGCGCCGCAGGCCGTCGGAAGCCAAAAGCCATCTATGGCCACGCCGTCGCAGGTAACGCCCGGACGCCATTCGAGCCCGGTGTGGACCATTGTTGTGGACCACCGGATTTTCTCGAAAAGGCTGCGGGTTAGAAGTCTTTGATCTACGAAGGGAAATTCGAGTGTGGCTGGGGAACTAGGATTCGAACCTAGACAAACAGAGTCAGAGTCTGTTGTGCTACCGTTACACCATTCCCCAAACGATTCAGAGACTTACAGAAAAATCCAGTCTGGAATCGGTCGGAACAGAGATGCGCATCTCGTTCGGGCGCGTTCTAGCCCGTCCGCCGGACAAAGCGCAAGGCCTCTGGACGGAAATGACGGCTCATTGACATCACTGGCAATGGACAGGCCACGCCGAGCGCGGCCTGCCCGGTCGCCTCGCCCTATTCGCCCGGCCCACCGACCGGGATGGCCATCGGCTCCGGCGCCAGGCGCCTGCTGAGTGCCAGATAGACACCGCCGCCCACGACGATGCCCGCCAGCCAGCTCAGATCCGCGCCGCCGAGAAGGTTGATCGAGATCGGCCCCTGCAACGCGGGCACCAGGCCATCCTGGAACAGCCAGGTGGCGATCAGGCCGGCGAAGAACGCGATCATGCCGCTCCAGTTGATATCGCCATAGATGCTGGTCTCCGGCGACTTGTAGAGTTCGGCGATGTCGATCTGGCTCTTCCGCCTGACGAAGAAGTCGGCCAACACCACGCCGGCATAGGGGCTCATCCACATCAGCAGGCTGATCAGCCAGTTGTCGAAGGCCTTGGCAAAAGACGGCGCGAAGATGAAATACACCGTCACCGCATAGCCCGCGATGCCAACGATCAGCGCCAGCGCCGTGCGCGAGAAGCGGACACCCATGCTGAGCGCCGCCAGCGCCGACGAATAGACGTTGAGGATGTTGGTGGCGATCGGCCCGTGCAGCACCAGCAGCAGCACGAGAATACTGGCGATGCCACCGAACACGGCCGAGACCATCTTGGCCGGATCGGTATCGAGCGTCACCGACGCAATGGTGGCGCCGAGAATGGCCAGCCACACCGACGGCACGAACATGCCGACATAGCTGTACCAGAACACGGCTTTCGACGAGGTCGAGCGCGGCACGAAGCGCGAATAGTCCGACGCCCAGGTCACCCAGGAAATGCCCCAGCCAACGCCGACGGCAGTCATCAGCAGCGACAGCATCGCCAGATGCGACCCCGGCGGCAGCGACGTCGTGTGATTCCAGTTGACGACGCCGGGCTGGCTCCAGGCCAGCACGCTCATCAGCACCATGATCACCACCGTGACTGGCACGGTGTATTTCTCGAAGGTGCGGATCGCATAGAAACCGTAAGTGCCGATCACTACCTGCGTCACCATCACGATGGTGATCACCACGAGATTGGCGAACCAGCTATCCGCGATGCCGAACTGGCCGAGAATGGCCATCGAGATTTTGACCGGGAAATAGGTGTTCACGCCGATCCAGCCGAGCGTCATCAGGAACATCAGCAGGCTCGGCAGATAGGCGCCGCGGCGCCCGAAGGCCGAGCGCGCGAGTACCATCTGGTTGACGCCGGTCTTGTGGCCCATGACCGTGAAGGCCGCGAAGATCGCGGATCCCGCCGCATTGCCGATGACGATGACGGCGATGGTTTCCCACAAGCCCAGCTTGAGAATGATACCAAGCGCGCCGAGCGCCCAGTTCACCGGCGCGATATTGGCGCCGGCCCAGATCCACATCTGCTGCGGCCCGGTGGAATCCCGGTCGGCATCGGGGATCGGTTCGATACTGTGGATGTCTGCCCGCAACTCAGAGTTAGTCATGCTCGCCCCCACGTCAGAAACAACCTGAGGTCAACAAAGCAAGACGCGTACCAATCCCGGCAGCGCGGCTTGCTACTTGTGGGGCACCGGCGGCGTGCCGTGGGTGTGGAATGACTCGATGGTCTTGAGGCCCCAGGCCTGCCCCTTCTTGCGCTCCTCCTCGGTCCAGACGATGGGCTTCCAGTCCGGCGCCAGGATCAGCCGTGCGCCGGCATTCGCGACTTCGACGCGGTTGCCGCCGGGCTCATAGACATAGAGGAAGAAGGTCTGCTGGATCGCATGTTTGTGCGGTCCGGTCTCGATGAACACGCCATTTTCCAGGAAGATATCGGCCGCGCGCAGAATGTCTTCGCGGCTGTCCAGCGCGTAAGTGACGTGGTGGAAGCGCCCCTTGGTGCCGGAGTGATCGCGCGAATAGGCGAAGTCGTAGCTCTTGTTCGACATGGTCATCCACATCGCGGCTTCCGTGCCGTCATTGAGCACGATCTGCTCGGTCAGCCGGAGCCCCATATAGTGCTCGAAAAACTCGCGGTTGGCCTTGATATCGACAGCAAGGCAATTGAGGTGATCGAGCCGCCGCACGTTGATGCCCCGCGCCGGATAGCGCTGCGCCTGATTTTTAAGCGCCGGCTTGAGTTCCGGCGGCGCCTCGTACCATTCGGTCTCGTAATAGAGCTCGACGATATGCCCGTCGGGATCGCGGCAGCGAAATGCCGGCCCGTGGCCGAGGTCACCGTCGGTCCAGCCGATATCGTAGCCGGAGCCCTTCAGCGCTGCGGCGCGGCGCTCCAGCGCCTGCGGGCTACGCGCCCGCAGCGCCATGTGTTCCATACCTGACGTCTTCGACGCCGTCAGCTTCAGCGAATAGCGCTCATAGTCGTCCCAGCCGCGCAGATAGACCGACTCGCCTTGCCGGCCCGACACGGTCATGCCCATCACGTCGACGAAGAATTTCAGGCTCTCGTCCGGCTTCGGCGTCAGCAGTTCGAGATGGCCGAGATGGGCGAGATCGAAGATGGGTTCGGGAGTCATTGGTCGTTTCCTCCAGTATTCTAGTCGAGCTTACGCGATCCCCTCATGGTGAGGAGCGCGTCTTCGCGCGTCTCGAACCATGAGGAATTGGGCGCTCATCCTTCGAGACGCGGTCGAAGACGACCGCTCCTCAGGATGAGCGCGACGGCGCGCTATCGCAACGCGCGCGTCACGTCGTCGAACAGCTCATCAACGCTGAACCTGCGCGGGATCAGCCCCTGCTGCGCAGAATAGTCTGTAATGAGAGCCAGCGAACGATTCATGGCATCCGCATCGAAAGACAGGCTCTTGCCGGCTGCCGCCGCCATGCTCGCCTCCAGCATACGGTGGACTTCGCGCACCACATCGGGGCGCGTATCGGACAATTGCTTGCTGACCACCACCATGTGGTTGATCGGCACCACGCCATGCCTGGCAAGCCAGGCTTTCTCTGCAGCGGCCACGTCTGGGAACAACTGCGCCACCCGTGGATCGTCGCTCTTCTCGCCGAGCACGGCGTCCAGTTCGCCGTCGAACAACATCTGCATGATCGCCTTGCCGGCAGGCGCCTTGGTGGTGCTGTCGACATATTCGGCGACATGCGGCTCCTCGAAGGTGATCCATTCGATCGCATCGAGATTGACGCCGTAGTCATTGGCGAGCATGCCGCGCAGCCATGCGCCGGTCGTCGTCGTAAACGAACGAATACCGACGCGCTTGCCTTCCAGATCCCGCGGCTTGGCAATGCCGGCCGCCGGGCTCGTGACCGCAAAACCAAATTGATGCCGCGCCATCATCACATCAGGCAGCAGCACCATCGGCTTGTCGTAACTCCTAGCCATCAGATAGGTGACGATGGCCATTTCGGCGACGTCGAAAGCGCCGTCGCGCACCATGGGCTTGAAGCCCTTGTTGGTCGGCGTGTACACGGCAAAGTCCAGTTCGACGAGATCAGACGTGATCGCGCCGGATTTCAACGCAGCCGTATGCGGATGATCGCCGAGCAGAATACGGAGCCGCATGCCAGCCTCCTCGCCGCTCACGCCTGATCGGGATCGTCGACGTAAACCAGGCCCGCTTTGGCGAGCGGCTCCCGCATATTGTACATGTCGAGGCCGAGAATACCGGAAGCCAGCTTCTGCCGCTTGGCGTCTTCTTCGGCAAAACGCTTCTCGCCCTTCACCGCAACCTCCGCAGCATGTTTGCGCGGAATCACCACAACGCCGTCTTCGTCGGCGACGATGACGTCACCCGGCATCACCTGCGCGCCGGCGCAGACCACCGGGACATTCACCGCACCGAGCGTCGCCTTGACCGTCCCCTTCGCAGAAATCGCGCGTGACCACACCGGAAAGCCCATCTCGCGCAGCGTCTTGATATCGCGGCAGCCGGCATCGATGATCAGACCGACACCGCCGCGCGCCTTCAGCGACGTCGCGAGCAGATCGCCGAACATGCCGTCGGTATTGTCCGTCGTGCAGGCCACCACCAGCATGTCGCCGGGTTTGCACCGCTCGATGGCCACATGCAGCATCCAGTTGTCGCCGGGCTGCGCCAGCACCGTCACGGCGGTACCGGCCGCCTCTGCGCCGGACCACACCGGCCGCATATAGGTCTTCATCAGACCGAAGCGGTCATAGGCCTCGTGCACCGTGGATACGCCGAGCGCGCCGAGCCGCTGCACGACGTCGGCATCCGCGCGTTGAATATTCCTGACGACGACGGGTTTCATGCCAGTGTCTCCACGGTCATCGGGAACAGGCGCTGATAGGCCTCGCCATAGGTCATAGCCGCGCCGGTGTTGCGGCCACCCTGCATGCCGCGCTGCAAAGCGACGCGCTCGTAATAGGCCCAGAGGTGCTTTTGCGCAGCGAGAATTTCGAAGGTCTTGCGCTTGATGTCCCAGACCTCATCGATGTTGAGGATCACCTGCGGCTTGAAATTGCACATCTCCGGCTGATGCGGCTCGAACAGGAACACCGGCGGCGCAGAATAGCTGTATTCCGCTTCAGGCTTGTGCCCCATCGCCTGCGCGATGATGCGGGCCTCCTGTGCGGCGGCGGTCGCCGCGGGATGATCGACATTGTAGGGATCTTCGAGCGAATGCGTCAGCACGAAGCTTGGATTGAGCTCCCGATAGATATCGATCAGCCGCTCCTTGTGCGCTTCGGTCAGATGCAACGGATAGTCGCCGGCATCGAAAAATTCGATCTCGGCGCCGAGCGACGCCGCCGCGCGCTCGGCTTCGTCCTTGCGGCCAGCCTTGACCTTGTCGAGCGTCATACCCGCCTGCTTCCAGGCGAATTGCGACTCGCCGCGTTCGCCATATGCGAGACAGACGATCTTGACGCGATAGCCCTTCTTGGCATGCAGCGCGATGGCGCCGCCGGCGCGCCAGACGAAATCGCCGGGATGGGCTGAGACCACGAGGCCGGTCTTGGCTTTGGACATCGGATGTTCCTTCGGATTTTCGCGTCGCTTAGGTGTCGAATTCAAACAATCGCGCGGGATTGTCGACGAGGATCTTCTGCTGGATCACCGGATCCGGCGCGAAGAGCGGGATCAGATCGACCAGATCGCCATCATTGGGCATCGCCTTGACGTTGGGATGCGGCCAGTCGGTGCCCCAGATCACACGATCCGGCGCGGTCTCGCAGATCTTCTTGGCAAACGGCACGGCATCGGTGAAAGGCGGACCTATGGAGGTCACGCGCTCGCAGCCAGAGACCTTCACCCAGCATTTCTCGTCGCGCTTCATCAGGTCGATCAGGGTGCGGAACGGCTGCTGCTCCAGGCCATCAGCAGCCTTGACGCGGCCCATATGATCGATGGTGTAGATCACCGGCAGCTTCGCCAGCAGGTCGGCATAATCAGGCAGATCGACCGCATCGAAATGCAGATCGACGTGCCAATTCATCGGCGCGATCATGTCGATGATGCGGTGAAACACCTTCATGTCCGGCGTGCCGCCAAGATGCCGCACGAAGTTGAAGCGGCAACCACGGAAGCCACCTTCATGCAGTTCGCGCAGCCCCTTCTCCGTGATCGTGCCATCGATATTGGCCACCGCGCGGTAACGCCCGCCGCTCACCGCAATGGCATCGAGCGCCACGCGGTTGTCCGTGCCATGCACGCTGGCATTGACGATGACGGCGCGGCCGATGCCGAGCTTCTTGTGCAGCGCCTGGAAGTCCTCCAGCGGCGCGTCCGGCGGAATGTAGGAGCCGACATATGGGTACTTAGCGCCGGGGCCGAAGATATGCGTATGCGCGTCGCAGGCCAGCGGCGGCAGCTTGAACTTCGGCGTTTTAGTATGCGGATCGGGACCGGGAACGGTTGGCTTCGTCATTGTTTCGGAATTCCTGCCTTATCGATGACGGCGGTCCATTTCGCGATGTCGTCGACCAGCCGAGCCTTCAATTCCTCCGGCGAGCTGTCTTTCGCCTCGATGCCGAGATCGAGCAACTTTTGCTTCACATCGGGCATCGCCAATACTTCGCGCAGGCCCGCATTCAACCGCGCAATCGCTTCGGGCGGCGTACCTGACGGTGCGAATAGCGCATTCCATGACACGACGTCATAACCCTTCACGCCGCCCTCGATCATCGTCGGCACGTCCTTCAGGATCACCGAACGGGATTCGCCCGTGGTCCCGACGGGACGCATCTTGCCATCCTGTAGCGCGGATTTCATCCCGACATAATTGTCGATCATCACATCGATGTCTTCGCGCAGCAGCCCGACAATGACTTCTGGCGTTCCGCGATAGGGCACGATCTGGAAGTTGATCCCGGCGGTGGATTTGAGCAATTCGGCCGACAGGTTCTGGGTGCTGCCGACGCTGATGGTGCCGACATTCAATTTGCCCGGATTGTCGCGCGCGAACTTGATGACGTCGGCCAGCGTCTTGTGTTGCGAATTCGTATTGGTACCGACGATGAAATCGAAGAAGCCGATGCTGGAGATCGGCGCAAAGTTCTTCACGGGATCGAATGGCAGATTCTTGAACAGCGGCACGCTGACGGCGGTGCCGTTGCTGAGCAGCGCCAGCGTATAGCCATCCGGCTGCGACGACAGCACTGCGCGCGCCGCAACGACGCCGCCAGCGCCCGGCATGTTCTCGATCACGAGACGCTGGCCGAGATTGTCGCCGAGTTTTTCGGCCACGATCCGGATGGTGATGTCAGCGACACCGCCGGCCGCGAACGGCACGATCACGCGAATGGGCTTGGTCGGATAGCCGGACTGGGCCTGCGCCACAGGTACCGCGCTCGTGAGGAATATCGCACCGAACGCCAAATGCGCGGCGCTCAGCAGATGCTTGAGCCTGGTCGGGAAGCGGAGCGTCATGATGGATTGAAGACGCCTGATGCGTCCACCCTTGCCGTTTTTATGTCGGTACCCATGGCCGTCACGTCATCGCGACAAGGCTATGGACCGTTCTGCTCCCGCAGTAGCCAATTCTGATATATGAAACAAATGAGAAATCTGGGATAATCGTGCAGTTTCCTGCATATATCCTGCCGAGCGGATTATCCCGCAGCCTGGAAGTATTTCCGGGTCAGATCGATCAGCGCCTGCGCCGGCTTGCTTACGGGCTGTCCGCGCTTGACGATGATGCCGACCGTCCTGCTGACACTTGGATTGCGCAGCGGCACAGCGACCAGTCCAGCAGTTCCCTGCGTCGCCACCGCGATGCTGGGCACCACGGCGATGCCGAGCTTCTCGAACACCATGCCCACCGCCGTCTGCAGATGCTGCACCTCATAGCGCCAGTTCAGCTTATCGCGGCGATGGCCAAGCGCGTCGTCGATCAGGGCCCTATTGCCGGCCTGCGGGCTGATACGGATCAGCGGCATATCCTCAAGATGCGACCAGGCCACGAACTTGCGCTGCGCAAAGGCATGGTCCTTGGTGCACAGCAAGACAAAGCGCTCCTTGATCAGCGGGGTCACAGCCAGATCCCATATATTGGTCGCCGTGATCGTGATGCCGAACTCTGCCTGCCCGGACTGCACCAAAGTGGCAATCTCGCTGGCCGAATTGTCGTGGATCTTGATCGAAATCCCCGGATGCACCGCATTGAACTGCTTCAGCACCCGCGGCAGGTGATAGGCGGCGATGGTCGGCAGGCAGCCGAGCGCGATGTGCTCCTGCCGCTTGCGGCCCCGTGCCCGCAGCAGATCGATGGAATCGGACAACTCCCCGATCATCCGCCGCGCGGTCGGCAGCAGTTCCAGCCCGGCCGGGGTCAGTGCCACCTGTCGTGTGGTGCGGGCCAGCAGCTGAAAGCCGAGATCCTCTTCCAGTTTCTTGATCCGGTGGCTCAGCGCCGTCTGCGACAGATTGAGGTGCGCGGCCGCGCGCGAAAAGCTGCCCCGCTCCGCGATGCTCAGAAACGCCTGCAGGCCGGGAAAATCGATGCGCATGAGAGGTCCGTGCACGGCCGAAGGCGACCGCGCTGAGATAACGCGGCGACGAGGACCCATGCAAGGTCAGGACGCCAGCCTATGCCGACCTCGCGGGCTGGTTAAAACCGCGTAAAGCCAGATCGCCAGCCACAAGCGACAAGGTATCCAGTGCCGGAGTTTCCGCGTTCCAGTGCGGAGCTAATTCCGCAATGCAAGTTTGACGAGCAGAGCCCACCGATAGCCCGCGGACGCGCCTTAACAATTTGTCCAGTCCCTGACCTGCATAGTCGGCCCAACCGGGGCGTGAGACGCGAATTCATCAATGACCAGTTTAAACGCAGCGGCGTCGTTCGGGCGCATTATCTCAGTTCGCGGCTCGCTGGCCCGGGTCGGCTTGCTCGCCGTGAACCCGATGACACCCGCGGAGATGCGCGGCACCGTCGGCCGCTTCGTCAGCATCCGTTGCGCCTCCTCGACCATCATTGCCATGATCACGGAAGTGTCCGCCGAGAACATGCATGCATCTGACATGTATATCGCGAGTGCCTCGGTCGATCTGCTCGGCGAGATCATGGGGCACGGAGACAAGGCCAAATTCCAGCGCGGCGTCACCAACTATCCCACCATCGACGACATCGTTGATCTGATCAGCAATCACGATCTGCGCACGGTCTATGCGCCGTCCGGCTCCGAGCAGATCAACGTGGGCACGCTGCAGCAGGACAAGTCGGTCGCCGCTTATGTCGACGTCGAGGAAATGCTGAGCAAGCACTTCGCGGTGCTCGGCTCCACCGGTGTCGGTAAATCCACCGGCGTGTCGCTGCTGCTCAATGAAATCCTGAAGTCGCGCCCACATCTGCGCATCTTCCTGCTCGATGTGCATAACGAATATGGCCGCTGCTTCGGCGATAAGTCGCTGGTGCTGAACCCGCGTAATCTGAAACTGCCGTTCTGGCTGTTCAATTTCGAGGAAATCGTCGACGTGCTGTTCGCCGGTCGCCCCGGCGTGCCCGAAGAGCTCGAAATCCTCTCGGAAGTCATCCCGATCGCCAAGGGCGTCTACACGCAATACCAGAACGCCGACCGCATTGGCCTCAAGCGCATCGATCCCAAGACCATCGGCTACACCGTCGATACGCCGGTGCCTTATCGCCTGGTCGATCTAATCTCGCTGATTGACGAGCGCATGGGCAAGCTCGAGAACCGCTCGTCGCGCATCCAGTATCACAAGCTAATCTCGCGCATCGAAGCGGTGAAGAACGATCCGCGCTACGCCTTCATGTTCGACAACGCCAATGTCGGCGGCGACACCATGGCGGAAGTGATCAGCCATCTGTTCCGCCTGCCCGCCAATGGCAAACCGATGACCATCATGCAGCTCGCCGGCTTCCCCGCGGAAGTCGTTGATAGCGTGGTGTCGGTGCTGTGCCGGATGGCATTCGATTTCGGCTTGTGGAGCGACGGCGCCTCGCCGCTGCTGTTCGTCTGCGAGGAAGCGCATCGCTACGCCTCCGCCGACCGCAATATCGGCTTTGGCCCGACCCGCAAGGCAGTGTCGCGCATCGCCAAGGAAGGCCGCAAATATGGCGTCTATCTCGGCCTCGTGACGCAGCGTCCTGCAGAACTCGACGCCACCATCATTTCCCAGTGCAACACACTGTTCGCCATGCGCCTCGCCAACGAGCGCGACCAGGCGCTGCTGCGCTCCGCGGTGTCGGATGCTGCCGCCAACCTGCTCTCCTTCGTGCCGTCACTCGGCACGCGCGAAGTGCTCGCCTTCGGTGAAGGCGTCGCATTGCCGACCCGCCTGCGTTTCAAGGAAGTGCCGCCGCACCAGCTGCCGCGCTCGGAAGCCACCATCGCGACAGTGCCCTCGGTCGCCGCCGGTCACGACATGCAGTTCGTCAGCGCGGTGCTGGAACGCTGGCGCGGCGCCACATCGCATCGCGAGGTACCGAACGATCCCGGCTTCATCGAGCGGCCCCTGGCGACGCCGAGCCGCAGCGTCGAAGCCCCAATGCTGCAACCTTCGCTCGGCCTCGATCCGGATCGCTTCTCGCTGCTCAAGAAGCCGCTGCGCTAATCGCATCAGCATGCATTGCCGCAAGCGCTTTGCGGTGACGGCGTGATCGCCTATGGTCTCGTGAAACAGAAACGTTCACGGGAATGCCAGATGACCCAGCCGATTGCGCAACGCTTTCCGACACCCGCCCTCGACAAGCTGCCCGAGGACATCCGCACGCGCATTATGGGCGTGCAGGAAAAGTCCGGCTTCGTGCCAAACGTGTTCCTGTCGCTGGCCTATCGCCCCGACGAATTCCGCGCGTTCTTCGCCTATCACGACGCCCTGATGGAAAAGGACAGCGGGCTGACCAAGGCCGAGCGTGAGATGATCGTGGTCGCGACGTCAGCCGCCAACCAGTGCCATTATTGCGTCATCGCGCATGGTGCGATCCTGCGCATTCGCGCCAAGAACCCGACCATCGCCGACCAGATCGCCGTCAACTACCGCAAGGCCGACATCACGCCGAAGCAGCGTGCGATGCTGGATTTCGCCATGAAAGTGAGCCGGTCCGCCGAGACCATCGGCGAGCAGGATTTCGCCGAGGTCTCCGGCCACGGCTTCAGTGACGACGATATCTGGGACATCACCGCGATCTCGGCCTTCTTCGCGCTGTCGAACCGGATGGCCAATGTCACCAACATGAAGCCGAATGACGAATTCTATATGATGGGCCGGCTGCCGAAATAGTGGCACGGGTTTAGAAGGATCTCGCATTGCTCGACTGGACGGACATCATCCTACGTCTCGGCATCGCCGCCCTCGTCGGCGGCGCCATCGGCCTCAACCGCGATCTGCACGGCAAGCCCGTGGGCGTGCGCACGCTGGGGCTCGTCAGCCTGGCCACGGCCATGATCGTGGTGCTGGCCGATCCGCTCGGCAAAGGCGGCTTCACGGATGCCGGGAGCCGAGTCATTCAGGGCATACTCACAGGCGTTGGCTTCCTCGGTGCCGGCGTGATCTTTCATGCCGAGCGGCATTTCCGTGTCCGCGGCCTGACCAGCGCCGCCTGCGTCTGGCTGACCGCCTGTGTCGGCATCATGTGCGGCGCCGGCCATTGGCGCATCGTCACCGTCTCGGTGGTGATCGCCTTCCTCGTGCTGCTGCTCGGCGGAAGGATCGAACGCGCCCTGCATCGCGTGCTCGGCGGCAAAGGCGATCCCGCGTCGGTTCCGATGGATGCGCCTCAGTCGTCGGACGCCGGTCCGCACCAGCCCGGCAAATAGATCGCATCCTTGCTTTTGGCGATCGCCAGCGCTTTCTCCAATGCCTTGGCGAAATCGGCATCGATCTCCTTGGTGGAGAGCCGGCTGCGAAACAGGTCCGCCCACAGGAATTCGCTGAACGGCGTGGTGTCCTTGGCATAGCCGCCGGCGCGGCGAATTTCGCCGGCCAGGCTGCGGAACGGATCGTCCTTCAGGCCCGTCACCGATTTCGGAATGTCCTTGAAGTGTCGTCGCTCGCCCTTGGCGTCATAGGGATAGGCCCAGCGGCGGTGATCGAGCACACCCCAGAATGCTTTCATATCGACCATCGTGAGATCGGCGATCACGGTGACGAGCACATCCTTCACGCCTTCGTCATGCAACGCACGTGCGAGATGATGGTGGTCGACCACGTAGTGGCTCTGATCCGGCCCGAGCACCACGGGGATCATGTGCTGGCCGAGCAGTTCGGCCTGTTTGCGCTTGGACTTATGGGCGCGCCAGCGTTTGCGCTTCTCCTTCACCTCGCGCATGCCCACCGTCATCTGCGTTGGCCGCAGCGACAGGATCGGGACCGGATGCAGCAACGGTTCGCGTGTGTTCGGCATGTGGCCTCCCATATCTAACGTCTGTTCAGAACAAACTATGGCATGGCGGTCGCGCCGATGCCGATCAGTTCCACGTCATCTCTGCCGATCGCCGCATCCGTGCCATGCGGACTTTATCTGCGCGAAGCGGCCGCCTCGTGTTAGACTGCGACATTGCATGCGCAGACCCACGACGATGAAGACCCAGCAGCCGATTATCAGAGAGGATGACGAGCACCGCGTGCTTCGCTTCGTGCCGCGCACCTCCGACACGCTGCCACACCATCCCACCGCTCCCGCCGACCACCCCCGCCGCCGCCAAACCACCGGCGCCAGCGACCTGTCCCGCTATCAACAGGCACAGGACGACCCCGACGACTTCCGCCACCGGATGCTGGCCAATAGCGCAGCCTTCGGCTTCACGGTGATCCTCGTGGGTGTCGGGATCTGGCTCGCGGTCAGCATTGCCGATCTCCGCAAAACCCAGGATTGCGTGTTGATGGGCCGCCGGGACTGCGCCCATATTGTTGCGCCGCACGGCTGAGGCGCGCCAAACCCTCTTTCCACAGCCCACAGCGGCTGGTGAGCGGGCGCTCAACTGCATTGAACTGCCGCCCCCGCTCCGATATACGGGCAATCGACTCTATACGGCGGACTGGGACTGCCCCGGGGCGAAGCCCTGTCTTTGCGCGCGCCGATCGAACATTATCTTCAATATATCAAAGGCTTAGTAATGTCCTCCACATTCGATCAGGTCGCCACAATCATCGCCGAGACTTGCGACATTCCCCGCGACACGATCACGCCGGAAAGCCACGCCATCGACGATCTGGGGATCGACAGCCTCGACTTCCTGGATATCGCTTTTGCGATCGACAAGGCGTTCGGGATCAAGCTGCCGCTCGAAAAATGGACCCAGGAGGTCAATGACGGCAAGGCGACCACCGAGCAGTATTTCGTCCTGAAGAACCTCAGCGCGCGCATCGACGAATTGGTCGCGGCCAAGGGCGCGTAACGCCCCGCCATGAACCTCGAATATTTTCACCTGATCGACCGCATCACCGACCTCAATGTCGGCGAACGGACGATTACGGTCGAAGCCAACGTACCCGAGACCAGCACCATCTTTGAGGGCCACTTCCCGGGTTATCCGCTGATGCCCGGCGTGCTGCTGATCGAGTCGATGGCGCAGACTTCGGGCTGGCTGCTGATCGCGCTGATGAAGTTCAAGCGTATGCCCTTCCTCGCCGCGGTGAAGGAAGCCAAGATGCGCACCTTCATCACGCCCGGCACGAAGCTGGACATCAACGCCAGCGTGCTGCACGAAGGCGACGGCTTCTACATGACCACTGTCAAGATCAAGGTCGACGGCAAGCTGACCTGCAACGCGCAGCTCACCTTCAAGACCGTCCCGTTCCCCCATCCGGATCTGCGCGGTCACATGGACATCGTGGCCGAGCGCATCGGATTTCCCCTACAGGCGATCACCAATGGCTGAAACCCGACCGATGACATCCGAGCCGGTGGAAGCGTGGATCACCGGCATTGGCCTCGCCACGTCATTGGGCGAAGGCCCTGACGCACACTGGGATGCGCTCAACAACAAGCGCATCAATGTCGATGAAACCGGCTTCGCTCCGAACATCGTCCACCCCCTCGCGCCGGTCTCTTACGACGCGCAGATCCCCAAGAAGGGCGATCAGCGTCAGATGGAAGCCTGGCAGCGGATCGGCACCTACGCCGCCGGCCTCGCGCTGGATTCGGCTGGCGTCAAAGGCAACAAGGACATCCTGTCGAGGATGGACATGATCGTTGCCGCCGGTGGCGGTGAGCGCGACCTGGCCGTCGATTCGGGTATCCTGAATTCGGACGGCTACGGCGCTGCGACACCGGGCCTGCTCAACGAAAAACTGCTCAACGACCTCAGGCCGACTCTGTTTCTGGCGCAGCTCTCCAACCTGCTCGCCGGCAATATCGCCATCGTGCACGGCGTCACCGGTTCGTCCCGCACCTTCATGGGCGAGGAAGCGGCTGGCGTGGACGCCGCGCGCATCGCACTGGCCCGCATCGCTGACGGCCAGAGCGACATCGCACTGATCGGCGCCGCACATAATGGTGAGCGCAAGGACCTGCTGCTGCTGTACGAATTCGACGACTTCAACCTGAAGAACAAGTTCGAGACCGTCTGGGCGCGCGAGAAGAATTCCGGCTTTGCGCTCGGCTCGGCCGGCGCATTCCTCGTCATCGAATCCAGAGCGCATGCAGAAGCGCGCGGTGCCAAGCCTCTCGCACGTCTCAAGAGCGTGGTCGCCGATCATGCCCGTCGCAAGACTCCCGGCGAAGTCACCGCTTCGCTGCAGGGGTTGTGGTCGAAGCTCGCCGCGAAGAGCGACGCTGCGATCATCACCGGCGCGACCGGCGCGGAACCCGTGACATCGGAAGAGCGCGCCTTCCTGAAGGATCATGCGGATGTCGCCATCCGCGGCACCGGCACTCTCTTCGGTCATACGCTCGAAACCCAATTCCCGCTTGGCCTCGGCCTTGCGGCGTTGGCGATCTCGCGCGGCGCAATGTTTCCGCCGAACGATTCAACCGGCCTCGAGATTGAAAAGTCCGGCAAGCCCACCCAGATTGTGGTGATCGGCGCCGGCCACTGGCGCGGCGAAGGCATGGCGCTGGTTGAAGCCGTCTAGAACCCATCTGGGCTCTAGATTTTTCTTATGTTTGAGCAAGATCTTATCCGAAAACCGGCATCCACTTTTCGGGATCATGCTCAAGTTAAGCGGTCGACGCGGCCGACGGAGAGAGCATGACTGCAACGCGCGATAAATTCGGCCGACCGATCGTTGTCGTTACTGGCATGGGTGTTGCGACATCGCTCGGCGCCGGCAAAGAGGACAACTGGGCCAAGCTCACCGCTGGCGAGTCCGGCATTCGCACCATCACGCGTTTTCCCACCGACGGCATGAAGACGACGATGGCAGGCACGATCGATTTCGTGCCGGTCGAGCCGTTTTCCTCCACCGACCTCTCAGAGAAGCTCGGCGAGCTCGTCACCGAGGAAGCCATCGCGCAGGCCAATATCGGCAGCAAGGGCGACTTCCCAGGCCCGCTGTTCCTCGCGGTTGCGCCTGTCGAAGTCGAGTGGCCGCAGCGCCAGGTGCTGGCCAAGGCCGCCGGCGCCAATAGCGATATCAATTACGACACACTGCTGCGCGTCGCCGGCGGCGGCAAGTTCGTCCAGTATCACCGCCGCTTCCTGTTCGGCTCGGTCGCCGACCATCTCGCGGACACGTTCGGCACAAAAGGCTCGCCAATCTCGCTGTCGACCGCTTGTGCCTCCGGCGCTACTGCGATCCAGCTCGGCGTCGAGGCGATCCGCCGCGGCGAAGCCGATGCGGCGCTGTGCGTGGCCACGGACGGCTCGGTGAACCCGGAAGCGCTGATCCGCTTCTCGCTGCTATCGGCACTCTCGACCCATAACGACCCGCCGCAGAAAGCTGTCCGTCCCTTCGCCAAGAACCGCGATGGTTTCGTGATGGCCGAAGGCGCCGGTGCGCTGGTCCTGGAAAGCCTGGAAGCCGCCACGGCGCGCGGCGCCAAGATCCTCGGCATTGTCGCCGGTTGCGGCGAGCTCGCGGACTCCTTCCACCGCACCCGCTCCAGCCCGGACGGCAAGCCGATCATCGGCTGCGTGAATAACGCACTGGTCGATGCCGGCCTTACGTCGGACCAGATCGACTACATCAACGCCCACGGCACCGGCACGCCGGAAAACGACAAGATGGAGTATCTCGGCATTTCCAGCGTGTTCGGTGAGCGCGCCAAAGAAATTCCGGTCTCGTCGAACAAGTCCATGGTCGGCCACACGCTCTCCGCCGCCGGCGCAGTCGAGGCGGTGTTCTCGCTGCTCACCTTGGAACACCAGCGGATCCCGCCGACGATCAATTACGATGTTCCCGATCCGGCCATACCGTTCGACGTGGTTCCCAATACCGCCCGCGATGCACGCGTGACGGCCGTGATGTCGAATTCCTTCGGCTTTGGCGGCCAGAATGCCTCGCTGATCCTCACCGGCGAGCCCGTTTAAGGCTCCCCGGCCCCGTTGGCCGACCCTCGCCGGTTGACGTCATGACGTGAACCGGCGATACGCAGGCCATCCGAAATCAACCTTTCTTGCCGGAGACGCGGTTCATGCGTGCGCTCAATCTTGTTGCCGATCGTGAGCTCGTCGTCGTCGACGTGCCGCCGCCCCCGCCGCCTGGTGCCGGCGAAGTGCAGATCCGCGTCAAGGCTGTCGGCCTGAACCATATCGACGTCTGGGGCTTCCGCGGCATGGCCTTCGCCAAGCGCAAGCTGCCGCTGTCGATCGGCGCCGAAGCCTCGGGCGAAGTCGCTGCGGTCGGCGAAGGCGTCACCAATGTAAAGCCCGGCCAGAAAGTCGTGATGTATGGCGCTCTGACCTGCGGCCACTGCAAGGCCTGTCAGGAAGGCCGCGACAATTTCTGCGAGAACGTCGGCGGTCTCTATGGCTTCCACATCGACGGCTTCTCGCGCGAACTGATGAACATGCCGGCGCGCCTCGTGATCCCCGTCCCTGACGGCATCAGCTTCCGCGACGCCGCCTGCGCCCCGATCGCCTTCTCCACCGTGCAGCACATGCTGTTCGACAATGCCAAGCTGCAGCCCGGTGAGACCATTCTGGTCCATGCCGGCGGCTCCGGCATCGGCACCGTGGCCATCATGATGGCCAAGAAGATCGGTTGCACCGTGATCACCACCGTGGGCGACGATTCCAAGATCGAGGGCGTGAAGGCCCTCGGTGCGGATCACGTCATCAACTATCGCAAGGATCGCTTCGAGGGCGAGACGCGCAAGATCACCAAGAAGAAGGGCGTCGATGTCGTGTTCGAACACGTCGGTGCCGATACCTTCAACGGCTCGCTGCTGGTGATGAAGCGCGGCGGCCGTCTGGTCACCTGCGGTTCGACCTCGGGCCCGACCACGACGATCAACCTGATGCAGCTGTTCCAACAGCAATACCGCATCTTCGGATCGTTCGGCGCCACCATGAAGAACATTGCCGAGAGCCTCGACAAGATGGCCGACGGCATGCTGCCGGTGATCGATACCGAAGTGCCGATCAGCGACGTCGAGACCGCGCTGAAGCGGATGGAAACCCGCCAGGTGTTCGGCAAGATCATCGTTCACTTCTGATGCTCCGCCTGCTGCTTCGCACCAAGGCCCGCATTCGCGATGCCCTGAAGCCTGCAGGCGACGCTGCTGTCGGCGCACTGACGATCGGCATCCTGCGGACCACGCGCTATTTCGATCCGGTCAAGACCGCCAATCGGTTCGGCAAGATCACCCAGCGCATCGGCCCGCTGTTTCGCGAAGACAAGATCGGCCGCGCCAATCTCACCGCCGCCTTCCCTGAGAAATCACCGGAAGAAATCGAGAAGATCCTCGCGGGTGTCTGGGACAATATGGGGCGCATCGGTGCGGAATTCGCCCATCTCGACAAGATCTGGGACTACGACCCCGCCAATCCGACCAAGCCGAGCAATGTCGAATTCTCTGCGCGCACCGGCGAGATTTTCGATCAGTTGCGCGACGACGGCAAACCGGCGTTGATTTTCGCCAGCCATCTCGGCAATTGGGAAATTCCTGCGCTCGCCGCCGTCGCCCACGGCCTCGACGCCGCCGTGCTCTATCGCCGGCCGAACAGCGCCGCCGCTGACCGCGCCATTCACCAGACGCGCGCGATCAACATGGGCAACCTCATTCCGGCCAGCCACGACGCGCCGCTCAAGCTCGCGCACGCGCTGAACGAGGGCAAGCACGTCGCCATGCTGGTGGATCAATGGTTCACCAATGGCGTCCCGGTGGATTTCTTCGGCCGCAAGACCAACGCCAATCCGATGCTGGCGCGGCTGTTGCGTCAGGTCGATTGCCCGATCCACGGTGTTCGTATCATCCGCCTCCCCGATCATCGCTTCCGCATCGAAGTCTCCGAAGAGGTAAAGCCGGTGCGCGATGCCAATGGCAAGGTCGACGTTCAGGGCACGATGCAGGCGGTAACGTCAGTGCTGGAAGGCTGGATCCGGGAATATCCCGAGCAGTGGCTGTGGCTGCATCGGCGCTGGCGATAACGCTCAGCGTCCCGTCTTCACCTTCGTCCATAAGCGGTTGATCACGCGCTGTGTCGCCGGATCGCGCGCCGTAATGACGAACAGCTTCTGCAGCATCGCCTCATCCGGATAGATCGTCTTGTCGTTCAGGATCTTCGGATCGATCAGCTTCTGGCTAGCGAGATTGCCATTGGCATAGCCGAGGAAATCCGAATTCTTCGCTGCAACGTCGGGCCGGTAGAGGTAGTTGATCAGCTCATAGGCTTCATTGACGTTCTTTGCATCGGTCGGGATCGCCAGATTGTCGAAGAACATCTGCGCGCCCTCCTTCGGCACCGCATAGCCGATCTCGACGCCGTTCTTCGCTTCATCCGCCCGCGCGCGGGCCTGGATGATATCGCCCGACCAGCCGACCACGAGACAGATCTCGCCGGTCGCCAGCGCGCTCAGATATTCCGACGAGTGAAACTTGCGAACATTGCCTCTGATCTTGCCGACGAGATCGGCCGCCTTTTCGAGGTCCGGCTGTTTGGTCGAGTTCGGATCAAGGCCCAGCGCATTCAGCGCCGCCGGCAGAATGTCGTCGGCGGAATCCAGCATATGGACACCGCAATCCTTGAACTTCGCAAGGTTCTCCGGCTTGAAGACGATGTCCCAGCTATCAATCTTCGCGTCAGGCCCGAGGATTTTCGCGACCTGCTTGACGTTGTAGCCGATGCCGGTGGTGCCCCACATGTAGTTCGCGGCAAACTGATTGCCGGGATCGTAGATCGCAAGACGCTTGGTCACCTCCGGCCAGGCATTGGCGAGGTTCGGCAGCTTCGCCTTGTCGAGCTTCTGGAACACCTTTGCGGTAATCTGGCGCTGCAGGAAATAAGCTGTCGGCACCACGACATCGTAGCCGGATTTGCCGGCCAGGAGACGCGTCTCCAGCGTCTCGTTGGCATCGAAGGTGTCATAGACGACCTTGATGCCGGTCTCCCTGGTGAAGGCCTCCAGCACACCGGGCGCCATGTAGTTCGACCAGTTGTAGAAGTTGACGACGCGCTCCGGTTTCTGGTCTTGCTTTTGTTCTTGCGCCTGCACGGGCATGGACCGCAGCAGCGCCACTCCGACGACCCACGCGATCTCCTGCTTGCCCATGCGTATCGACTTCCCTAGCGGCGATGAACGGCGTTGTGCAGGCGCTCGAGCGCGGTATCGAGCGTCGCGTCATTCTTGGCAAAACAGAACCGCACCACGGATGTCACCTTGTCCTGCTCATAGAATGCCGACACCGGAATGGCCGCAACCTTGTAGTCGTAGACGAGACGCCGGCAAAATTCCTCATCGGTCTCGTTCAGCCCCAGCGGCGACAGATCGACGGTGAGGAAGTATGTGCCCTGCGACTTGATGACGGGAAAGCCGATGCTCTCCAGACCCGCGGCAAGACGATCACGGCTACGCGCGAGATCGGCACGCATGGTCTTGAAGTAATCGTCGGACTTGCCGAGGCCATAAGCGACAGCAACTTGCAGGTTGGGTGCGGTCGTGAAGGTCAGGAACTGATGCACCTTGGCGCAGACGCGGAGCAGATGCGGCGGGGCGCAGACAAAGCCGATCTTCCAGCCTGTCAGCGAGAAGATCTTGCCGGCGGAGCCAACCTTGATGGTGCGGTCGCGCATGCCGGGAATGGTGATCAGCGGGATATGGTTGTGGCCGTCGAAGGTCACATGTTCCCAGACTTCGTCGCAGATCGCGATCGTATCGAATTCCTGACAGAACTTCGCCAGCAGTTCGAGATCCTCGCGCGGCGACACCACTGCAGCCGGATTGAGCGGGCTGTTGAACAGCACGGCCTTGGTCTTGTGATTGAAGACCGCGCGCAGGTCTTCCTCCGTGAGGCGCCAGTGCGGCGGCTTGAGGCTGACCAGACGCGGAATGCCGCCGGCCTGCCGGATGATCGGCAAATAAGAATCGTAGACCGGCTGGAAGCACACGACTTCGTCGCCGGGCTCCACCACCGCAAGGATCGACGAGGTCAGCGCCTCGGTACCGCCGGAGGTCACCATTACCTCGGTCATCGGATCGAGCGAGAGCTTGTGCCAGTGCTGGTAATGCGTGGCGATCGCCTGACGCAGCTCCGGGATGCCCATCATCGACGGATACTGGTTATAGCCGTTCAGCACCGCATCGGCGGCCGCCTGACGGATATCGTCGGGACCGGGATGATCGGGAAAGCCCTGCCCGAGATTGATGGCGTTGTGATCGCGCGCAAGCTGCGACATCGCCTCGAACACCGTGACGGGCAGCTCAGAGAAGATCTTGTTCATAGAGGGATCAGCCAGCCTTGGTCGGCAGGCCTGCAGCCTTCCATCCCAGAATCCCGCCGGCGAGGTGCTTATCATAGGCAAAGCCATCGGCCTGCGCGGCCAGCGAGGCCGTCACCGAGCGCTTGCCGGAGCGACATGCGAAGACGATCTGCTTGCCCGCAGGATCGGGCAGATCGGCGCTATCGAAGCCCGACAGCGGCACCACGACGGCATCCGGATAGGCCTCGACCGCGACCTCGTTGGGTTCGCGCACGTCAACCAGCAAATACTTGCCTTCAGTGATCCCCTTGGACACTTCCTCGGGCGTCAAATCGTGAACGGTATGAGCTTCGCCTGCCACCACAACCTCCTGCCGCCCCGGTATCCGGAGCGAATGCGAAGGGGCGGAAACGCCCCTGTTTTCGGGCGCCAACGTCGCCTCTCGCGCGGCGAAAATCAAGCGCCGGAAGAGCTTATTGTCGGGCCTGATCTTGCCCGAAAACCGCAAGCCCACTTTTCGGGATCAGGCCTAGATAGTCACCTGCGTACCCACCTCGACCACCCTCCCCGTGGGGATCTGGAAATAGTCGGTCGCGTCATTGGCAGTGCGGCTGAGCGCGATGAACAGATGGTCCTGCCAGCGTGGCATGCCGGAATGCGCGGCCGGTTTCAGCGCCCTGCGCGACAGGAAGAACGACGTCGACATGATGTCGAACTGCCAGCCGGTCTTGCGCGCGATCGCCAGGGATTTCGGCACATTCGGCGATTCCATGAAACCGAAGCGCAGCGTCACTTTCGAGAAGGTCGCGCTGATCTCTTCCATACGCACCCGCTCACTGGGATCGATGCGCGGCGTCGGCGCCGTCTCGATGGTGAGAATAACATTCTTCTCGTGAAGCACTTTATAGTGTTTCAGACTATGCATCAGCGCCGTCGGCGCACTCTGCGGATCGCTGGTGAGAAATACCGCCGTGCCGGCCACGCGCTGCGGCGGACGTTTCTCCAACATGGCCACGAGATCGGCCAGCGGAAACTCCAGCTTGCGCGACTTCTCGAACAGCAGGCGGCTGCCGCGCCGCCACGTATACATCATGAGAATGATCACGCCGCCCATCACCAGCGGCACCCAGCCGCCGTCGAACACCTTCAAGAGGTTCGCGGTGAGGAACGTGACGTCGATCACCAGAAACGGCACGATCAGCGCCGCAGCCGCGATCGGCGACCACTTCCAGCCGCGCCAGATCACCACAAAGCCCATCATCGCAGTGACGACCATGGTGCCGGTGACCGAGATACCATAGGCCGAGGCCAGCGAGCTCGATGACTTGAACAGCACGACAAGCACGATCACTGCGATGAACAGCAGCATATTGACGCGCGGAATGTAGATCTGGCCGGAATGCGACTCCGATGTGTGCCGGATTTCGAAACGCGGCAGCAGGCCAAGCTGGATCGCCTGCTGGGTCAGCGAATAGGCGCCGGTGATCACGGCCTGACTTGCAATCACGGTGGCAGTCGCCGCGAGGATCACCATGGGGATCAGCGCCCAGTCGGGAAACATCAGATAGAACGGATTTTCCAGCGCGGTGGGATCATGCATCACCAGCGCGGCCTGGCCGAAATAGTTGATGGCCAGTGACGGCAGCACGAGAAACAGCCAGGCCAGCTGGATCGGCTTTTTGCCGAAATGGCCGAGATCGGCATAGAGCGCTTCGGCGCCGGTCACGGCGAGAAACACTGCGCCCAACGTCACGAAGGCGATGATGCCGTGATGAAACATGAAGTAGATCGCATGCACTGGATTGAGTGCCGCGAGCACTTCAGGATGCTTCACGATCTGCGGAATGGCCGCTACCGCGATCACGATGAACCATAGGCACATGATCGGTCCGAAGAACGTCGCGACCTTCGCAGTGCCACGCGATTGCACGGCGAAAAGCGCCACAAGGATCACGATGGTGAGCGGTACAACATAGGGATCGAAGGCGGTGGTGACGAGCTTGACGCCCTCGATCGCCGAGAGCACGGACAGCGCCGGCGTGATCACCGCGTCCCCATAGAACAACGCCGCGGCGATGATGCCGAGCATCACCACCACCGGCCCGCTCGATCCGATCGCGCGCTGAGCCAGCGCCATCAGGGCCAGCGGGCCACCCTCGCCGTTATTGTCGGCGCGCAGCAGCAGCACGACATATTTGAGCGTCACGACGATGATCAGGGCCCACAGGATCAGCGAGAGGACGCCCAGGATTGCTTCATTGTCGATGCCGGGCGCCTTGTGGCCCCCGGCCGCGACCAGCGCCTCACGGAGCGCGTAAAGCGGGCTGGTGCCGATGTCGCCATAGACGACACCGATACTGCCCATGACGAGCGAGCCGAAGCTGGCCGTCGAGTGCCCATGGGTAGGGTCCGCCGGGGATGCCGCGGCGGGAGATGCGCTATCGATGGTCATGGAAACGGCCTCGAAGACTTCTGAATCGCAGGTCTCTGAACAGCGGGGCAGCGAGGCCGTTCCCGGCCCCGATGATCACACTCGTTATAGCGCAAATCGGGGAACCGGACATGACAAAAGATGCTTAGATCGTCACCTGAGTACCGACCTCCACCACGCGTCCGGTGGGGATCTGGAAATAGTCGGTGGCGTCGTTCGCCGAACGGCTGAGCGCGATGAACAGATGGTCCTGCCACAGCGGCATGCCCGATTGCGCCGATGGCTTCAGTGAGCGCCGCGACACGAAGAACGACGTCGCCATGATGTCGAACTGCCAGCCGAGTTTACGTGCGACGACGAGCGCCTTGGGGACGTTCGGCGATTCCATGAAGCCGAAACGCAGCTTCACCATCGAGAATTTGTCGCTGATATTCTCCATGCGAACGCGTTCGGCCAGATCGACCTTCGGCGTCTGCGCGGTCTCGATGGTCAGGATCACATTGTGTTCGTGCAGAACCTTGTTGTGCTTCAGATTATGCAGCAGCGCCGTCGGCACGAATTCGGGATCGCTGGTGAGAAACACCGCGGTGCCCTTCACGATATGCGGGGGGCGCTTTTCCAGACTCTTGATGAGATCGCGCAGCGGCACTTCGATACGGCGCGTCTTGGTGATCAGGATCGCCGCGCCGCGGCGCCAGGTCCAGATCATGCCGGCCATCAGCACGCCGAACAGCAGCGGCACCCAGGCGCCTTCCAGCAGTTTCAGGAGATTGGCACTGAGGAAGGCCAGATCGACGAACACCAGCGGCGCGATGATCGCAGCGGCAGTCGCGGCCTTCCAGTTCCATAGCTTCCAGATCACCACGAAGCCCATGATGCCATCGGCGACCATGGTGGTGGAGACCGCGATGCCATAGGCCGAGGCCAGACCGCTCGACGATTTGAACAGCAGCACCAGCAGCAGCACGCCGATCAGCAGCAGACGATTGACCCGAGGCAAATAGATCTGGCCAGCATGGGTCTCGGAGGTGAAGCGCACTTCGAAACGCGGCAGCAGGCCAAGCTGCACCGCCTGACGCACCAGTGAATAGGCACCGGTGATCACCGCCTGGCTCGCGATCACGGTGGCAGCCGTCGCCAGCGCGATCAGCGGCAACAGCATCGATTCCGGTGCCATCCGATAGAACGGATTTTCGATCGCGGCCGGGTTCGACAGCACGAGCGCGCCCTGCCCGAAATAATTGATCATCAACGCCGGCAACACGAAGAAGAACCAGCCGTACTGAATTGGCCTGCGACCGAAATGGCCAAGATCAGCATAGAGCGCCTCGCCGCCGGTCACGGCCAGGAAGACTGCGCCCAGGGTCACCAGACCGATGGTCCCGTGGGTCAGCATGAACTGCACGGCATAGTACGGATTGATCGCCTTCAGCACCGTCGGATCATCGAAGATGTGCGAGGCGCCCATCAGCGCGAGCGCCGTGAACCAGATGATCATCACCGGACCGAAGGCGGAGGCCACCTTGGCGGTGCCAATCCGCTGCACCGAGAACAGCACGACGAGAATCGCGACCGTGACCGGCACGACATAAGGTTCGAGCGCAGGTGCCTTGAGCTTGAGGCCTTCCACCGCCGAGAGCACCGAGATCGCCGGAGTGATCATGGAATCGCCGATGAACATCGAGGCGCCGATCACGCCCAGTACCATCAGCGGCAAGCTCCGCCGACCCAAGGCACGCTGGCCGAGCGCCATCAGCGACAGTGTTCCACCCTCGCCATTGTTATCGGCGCGCAGCAGGAACAGCACGTATTTCGCTGTCACGACGATGAACAGCGCCCACAGGATCAGCGAGAGCACGCCGAGCACGATGACGGGCGTCACCGGCGCGCCATGCGTTGCGCCATGTACCGCCTCGCGGAACGCGTAAAGTGGCGACGTTCCGATGTCGCCGAACACGACGCCGATACTGCCGACCGTGAGCGACCAGAACCCGGTATGAACCGGAACTTCGATCGGTCCCTCGCCTGTTGTTTCCGTAACGGCCATTCTGCTCGTAACGCCTCTGGACAATCCGGACCCGGCTATGGCGCGCCGGGCAATGCCAGTCAACCGGGACACTAGCCTATACTGCCGCAGATCGCTTATCGGGAGCGCAGCAAAAATCGGCCTTGCCCAGCAAAAAAAGAGGCTGGAGCAGTAAAAAAGGAATTGACTGTTTTACGGCTTGAGGTTTGGCGGCAGCGGAGGGTCTTCCCGCATCAGCGTAATGGTCACCCGCCGGTTGGCGGCCATGGTCGGATCATCGGGGAATAGCGGCTGGCTGTCTGCCTTGCCCGACACCGAGAAGATATGGGACGACGGCAGGCCTTCGCGTTCCAGAATCTGCCGAACGACATTGGCGCGATCGGCCGACAGATCGAATGCATCGTATTCACTGCGCGCCGGCACGAAGCCCGCGGCGGTGTGACCGACGATAGCCACGCGCAGCGGCGTTGCCTTCAGCGGTCCGGCGAGTTTCTGCAGCAACAGGCGGGTGCGCTCATAGGGAACCTTGGATCCGTCAGCAAACATCGAGCGGCCGTTCTGGTCGATGATTTCCAGATTGAGGCCCTGCTTGGTTTCCTCGAACATGATGTTCTTGGAGATCTCGTTGATCTCCGGCATGTCCTGTAGCGCCTGCCGCAATGACGCCGAGGCGAGCGCGAATTCGCGGTCCATCTTCAGCTTGGCGCCGGCCGGACGACCGCCCTTCTCGCTCGGACTGGTGACGTTAGACGCATCGTCCGGCGACACATGGTCCTTGTTCTTCGTCTGACCGCGCGTCGGCAGACCATCGGATTCGATCACACCTGAATAACGCGCATCGGATTGCACGCCGAATGCTTCGCGAACCGAGCCGGCAACGATCTTGAGTTTGGCGCCATCAGGGCTGGAGAATGCCACCAGCATGACGAAGTAGCTGAGCAGCAGCGCCATCAGGTCGGCGAAGGTCACGAACCAGCCATGGCCGCCGTGTGCTTCTCCGCGTTTTTTCTTCGCCATCGGACGTGCTCCGAGCCTGCCTCCAGTGTGTTACGCTGGGACCGGCTCACTTTCGTCATGGCGGTGCTTCTCGGGCAGATAGGCCAGCAGCATTTCGCGGACCAGCGCCGGGCTCTTCGAGTCGCGGATCATCAGGATGCCGTCGATGATGAGCGTGCGGTTGGTCTCCTCATCGAGCACCTTGACGTGCAGCTTGTCGGCAATGGGCAGACAGATCAGGTTGCCGACGATAGCGCCGTACAATGTAGCGAGCAGCGCGACGGCCATGAACGGGCCGAGCTTGGACGGATCGGACATGTTCGAGAACATCTGCACCATGCCAAGCAGCGTGCCGATCATGCCGAAGGCCGGCGCGCAATCGCCGATGGCGCGGTAGATCTTCGAGCCTTCGTCGAGATGCATGAGGAAATTGTCGCGGTCGCGCTCAAGATTGTCGCGGATGAATTCGAGGTCGTAACCGTCGGCAACGAAGCGGATTCCCTTGGCGAGGAATGCGTCATCAGTTTCGACTTTTTCGAGTCCGACCGGTCCCTGCTTCCTCGCGATTTCCGCGATGCGTGCGAGTTCGTCAACGAGATCACGAGCGTTCAGGCGGCTCAGCGTGAACGCAAATTTGGCGCCGAGCGGAATGCCATGAAGGATGGACGAGAGCGGAAAGCGGATCAGAGTCGCAGCAAACGAACCGCCGAAAATGATGATGACGGCGTGGATGTCGTAGAACATCCCGAAGCTGCCGCCCATGAGGACCAGGGTACACAGCACAATGATGCCAGCGACAAAACCGACGAGTGTTGTGATATCCATGTCAACTCCGACGCTATACACGTATCGAACGACGCCCGTCCTGGACGGCGGCACGCCTCGAGATCAGGCCGCGCGAAGGTACCTTAGCGATACTGCGATTAAGGACGCGTTACCGCTTCACGGTTCATTAACGACAGATTAATGACGTGCGAGCACGCGTGGAACGATACGGAAAGTTCGTTCAGCAGACCGATTGAGGATGATTGTGCTGCGTCAAACAGCGCGCTGGACGACCACGAAGGTACGTGACCCCGGCGCGTGGGTCGGGTCATCGAGAAACTCGATCGGCTTGAGGCCGGCGGCCACGCAGAAGTCGGCGATCGTATTCTTCGGCAACGGCTTTGCACCGCGCCACGACGTATCCGCCGTCAGCGGATCCTTGCCGAGCAGCGCCTTGATCCTCTGGATGACAGGTGTCGGGACGAACTTGGCGATATGCCAGAGGATCGTCGGATATTCGTGCGCCGTTCGGAAGTGAATGAGTCCAAGCGCGGATGGACGCAGGATGCGGGCAACCTCGACCAGATTGGCCTTCACGACGTCATGCGACGGCATGTGCTGAAAGACCTCATATGACCACACGAAATCCGCAGTTTCGGAGGCTAAGGGAAACACGACGCCATTGCCGGCGACGAAGTCGAGATTGCTGAACGCCGCTGCCGCCGCCTTGGCCTTTTCCACCATGACGTCGGACACATCAATGCCAACAGCCCTGGTGAAACGCCGGCCAAGTGCCTGCGTGAAACGTCCGACACCGCAGCCGATATCGACCGCCGTCTTGCCGACGGGATCAACTGCATATTTTGCGAGAACAGGGTCGATCAGCAGCGTCGCGCGTTCGCGACCGAGTGCGAAGAATTTTTCGGGATCGTGATCCCACAGCTCGGTCTCGACGTAAAAGAACGGGTCACGATTTGCACGCTCATTCCAGGCTTTCTTCATATCCTTGGTCTGAGGCAATACCGTCTCCAATGTCCGTTTTAACGGCGGAACCGGCAGTTAGCCCGAAGCCCTCCGGCCGCGCAAGCAACCGGAGCTGGTTCGGGTTGATCGGCATCTAACCTTTATCGTTAGTCTTAATAGCTCCGAATTTCAGTGTATTTCCGACGAGCGCGCCATCGCCTCTTTCAGCTTCTCAAGCGTGAATGACGGGCTGCGCGCGATATCGAGAATGGGTGTCTCCCGCCGCCCGCACAGCTCTGCCGCTTCCGGCAGTTTCGCGGCGACATCGAGCGGGATCACAACCGCGCCGTGCTGATCGGCATGGATCAGATCGTCCGAACGGACACTCATGCCAGCCACGCGGACCTCATGACCAAACTCGCTCACATGCACATGTGCATGCGACGGACCGATCGTGCCGGCGAGCGCCTGAAAGTCCGGTGCCCATTGCGGGATATCGCGGATCGAGCCATCGGTGACCACACCGAGGCAACCGAGCGCCCTGTGGACGGCGCTGTTCACCTCGCCCCAGAACGCGCCATAGCCCGCGTCGGGCCCGTCGATATCCTGGATCACGCTGATGCGCGGACCGATGCCCGTGCCGACATAGTCGTAGTAAGCGAGCCGCCGCGCCTTCTGCTCCGCGGCAGGCAGGCCGGAGGCTATGGTCGCGCGAATGGTCGCGGTGCGCGCATAGCCGACGATGGGCGGCAGATTGGGAAACGGACAAACCAGCGGACGCGTGGTGTAACCGATCAACCGGCGCTCAGGGGCGACGATCTCCATCGCATTGCAGATGGTCGGCGTGTCGTAGCGGCCCAGTGCTTCCAGAACGGATGCGGGCAGCGGACCGGTCGCGGAATTCGTCACGGCGTTTCTCCTGTGGGTGATTATCGCATCCCGTCTTCGCGGGACGTCGTCGTCGCTGAGTGACCCCGGATATAGCCGACTTCACTGCATGCCCAAAACGAAATGCAGCCGCTTTCGTCGGGGCTGCTATCGCAGGGGAAAGCGGCTGCATGAATTGTTCGCGAGATGGACAATCAGTTCAGGCGTGCGGGCCGATCATCCGGTGCGATCTCGGGTGCACCCGGCGTATAGGGCGGCGATGCATGGGGCGCCGCCGGATCGACAGGGACCACCGACTGCGCGGTCAGCGCACGTTCCTGATCGCGATACGATTTCCAGCCCAGCGGAAGGCTCAGTAGATACATGATCGAGAGCGCCGACAGGATGTGCCAGGGGTAACCGATCAGCAGCGCGATGAAGAGCACGACGCCGACGAACACTGGCAGCACCAGCTCGCGGGGCACCCGCATGTTCACGGCTTTGCCGGAGAACACCGGCAGCCGCGACACCATCAGGAAGCCAACCAGCAGCGTGTAGAGGGTCGTCAGGATGGCCGGCGGCATCGGCATGCCCAGGAAGCCCAGATAGATCGGCAGCATCACGGTGAGTGCGCCCAGCGGCGCCGGCATGCCCGTGAAAAAGTTCGCGGCAAAGGCCGGCTTGTCCGGATCGTCCATGGTGGCGTTGAAACGCGCCAGCCGCAGACTGCCGGCGATGGCGAACACCATCGCGGCGATCCAGCCGGCATTGCTGAGATCGTGGAGCTGCCAGAAATACAGGATCAGGCCGGGTGCCACGCCGAAATTGACGAAGTCAGCCAGGCTGTCGAGTTCGGCGCCGAATTTGGACTGGCCCTTGATCATGCGGGCGACACGGCCGTCGACACCATCGAGCACGGCGGCGAACACGATGGCCGCCACGGCCAGTTCCATCCGCCCCTCGGTGGACAGGCGGATCGCCGTCAGGCCGGCGCAGATCGCCAGCAGCGTGATCATGTTCGGCACCAGCATCCGGATCGGAATGGTCCGGAACCGGCGGCGGCGCGTCTCGGGAGACTGGTCAGGAGGCATTTGCATGGCGTGATCCTAGCAAATCCCACCCTGCTCCGCCATTGTGGCGTCCTGCCGCCCAAACCGGCAGGAAATCGGGGTTAATCGACGCGGTAGGTGCGGCCGCCGTCACCGATCCTGAAATCGGCCAGCACGGTCTCGCCGGCAATCGCGGTCTGCCCCACGGCCACCAGCGCCTTGCTGCCTTCCGGCAGGTAGATATCCAGCCGGGAGCCGAAACGGATCAGGCCAAAGCGCTCGCCGGCGCTCAGGGTCTGGCCCTCGCGCACGAAGGACACGATCCGGCGCGCCACAAGCCCGGCGATCTGCACCACACCGATCCGGCCGCCGGGGGTCGAAATAACCAGCGAATTGCGCTCATTGTCCTCGCTGGCCTTGTCCAGCTCAGCATTGATGAACTTGCCCGGCCGATAGGCAATGCGCTCGATCCGGCCAGCCACCGGGCTGCGGTTCACGTGGACGTTGAAGACGCTCATGAACACCGAGATGCGCAGCAGCGGCTGGTCGCCGAGGCCGAGTTCGGCCGGCGGCAGCACCGGTTGCACCATCGACACTTTCCCGTCGGCGGGCGACACCACGACGCCCTCGCGGGTCGGGGTTACGCGCACCGGATCGCGGAAGAACAGCGCACACCAGACCGTCAGGACCGTGCCGATCCATCCGAGCGGCGTCCAGATCCAGAACAGCACCAGGCTCGCCAGCGCAAAAGCGCCAATGAACGGATAGCCTTCCTTGTGGATCGGCGGGATCTGACCACGGATGGAATTTGCGATGGACATTTAAGCTCTATCTTTCTTCCCCTCTCCCCCAAGCAGCGAAGCTGCGCAGGCGGGAGAGGGTGGCGCGACGCGTAGCGGCGTGCCGGGAGAGGGGGCTGGCGCGGAATGGCCAAGATGTTCAACGATCACCTCAAGCACTCCATCCGTGTTGTTGAACACCTCATTATTCCAGAACCGCAGAACGCGAAACCCTTGTTGTTGAAGCCATTGGTCTCGGGTTTGATCCGGTTTGCTGTCAGCATGCTGCCCGCCATCGACCTCAATGACGAGGCGCCGTTCAAGGCAGACGAAATCAACGATGTATCGCCCAATCGGCACCTGACGCTTGAATTTGAAGCTCTGAAATCGGTGGGCGCGCAGCCGATACCAAAGCTGCCGCTCGGCATCCGTCATATTGGCGCGCAAAGCTTTGGCCTGATCCCTCGCCATGCCCCCCTCTCCCGTCTCGCCCGCTAACGCGGGCGATCCACCCTCTCCCGCCAAGCGCAGCTTCGCCGCGCTCGGGGGCGAGGGAAAGAGAAAGAATCACTCCGCCGCGTCAGGCGTCATCAGGCGATCGTCATCGACCGGCGGCGGGGTGCGATTGGGGGCGATGGCATCGTCGCCGATCTGGGCCAGCCGTTCACGGGCCTCCTGGGCCTCGCGCTGCCGGTTCCACATGCTGGCATAGAGACCGCCCGCGGCCAGCAACTGGCCATGGGTGCCGCGCTCGGCGATCCGGCCCTGGTCAAGCACAATGATCTCGTCGGCGCCGACAATGGTGGACAGCCGATGTGCGATCACCAGCGAGGTGCGGCCCTGCGAGACCTTCTCCAGCGCGTCCTGGATCTCCTGCTCGGTATGGCTATCGAGCGCCGACGTCGCTTCGTCGAGCAGCAGGATCGGCGGCGCCTTGAGCACGGTCCGCGCAATGGCCACGCGCTGCTTCTCGCCGCCGGAGAGTTTCAGGCCGCGTTCGCCGACCTCGGTCTCGTAGCCCTTCGGCGACATCCGGATGAACGGGTCGATCTGCGCCATGCGGGCGGCTTCCTCGACCTCTTCGTCCGTCGCGTCCCAGCGGCCATAGCGGATGTTGTAGCGGATGGTGTCGTTGAACAGCACGGTGTCCTGCGGGACCATGCCGATCGACTGGCGCAACGAGGCCTGCGTGACATTGCGGATGTTCTGGCCATCGATGGAGATTGTGCCGCCCGACACATCGTATAGCCGGAATAGCAGCCGCGAGATCGTCGACTTGCCGGCGCCCGACGGGCCGACGATGGCGACGGTCTTGCCGGCCGGCACCTCGAAGGAGAGCCCCTTCAGGATCGGCCGCTCCGGGTCATAGGCGAAACGCACGTCGTCGAAGCGCACAGCGCCTGATGTCACCAGCAGCGGCTTGGCGCCGGAGATATCCTTCACCTCCGGATTGCGGTTCAGGACACCGAACATCTTCTCGATGTCGATGATCGCCTGCTTGATCTCGCGATACACCATGCCCATGAAATTCAGCGGCTGGTAGAGCTGGATCATCATGGCGTTGATCATGACGAAATCACCCACCGTGTGGGTGCCGTTGCGCACGCCGACCGCGCACATCAGCATCGTCGATGTCAAACCGAGCGTGAAGATGATTGCCTGCCCGGTATTGAGCACAGCCAGCGACGTATAGGTCTTGACGCTGGCGCGCTCGAAGCGTTCGACCGTCTTGTCGTAGCGTTCGGCCTCGCGCGTTTCGGCGCTGAAATATTTGACCGTCTCATAGTTCAGCAGCGAGTCGATCGCCTTGGTATTCGCCTCGGTATCGGACTCGTTCATGTTGCGGCGGATAGCGATGCGCCACTCGGTCGCGAGATAGGTGTAGTACATGTAGACGACCACGGTGATCGCCACGACCAGCACATAGCGCCAGTCGAACTGCCACAGCAGCACGCCCATCACCAGCAACAGCTCGACGATGGTCGGCACCAGTTGCAGGATCACCATGCGCACGATGACTTCGATGCCCGCGCGGCCGCGTTCGAGCACACGCGTCAGGCCACCGGTCTTGCGCTCCAGATGAAAGCGCAGCGACAGTTCGTGCATATGGACGAAGGTGAGATAGGCCAGCTTGCGCACTGCATGCATCGCCACTTTGGCAAAGATACCGTCGCGCCACTGCGTGAAGATCGCCATCAGCACGCGGATCGCGCCGTAGCTGACGGTCATGGCGACCGGCGATGCGATCAGCCACAGCGTCCAGTTCGAGGACTGGACCGGAGCCGTATCGGCACCGGTCAGCGCATCGATCGCCCACTTGAAGGTGAACGGCACTGTCAGTGTGGCCGCCTTGGCGACCAGTAGCAGCAGCATCGACCAGACGACGCGCATCTTCAGGTCGTCGCGGTCGCCCGGCCAGATATAGGGCCACAAATGGGCGAGCGTTCCGAACAGCGTGCCGCGTTCGATATGGGCCGGGTTAGGAACTGTCTCGTCGTTCAGCGCGGGATCGGAATCAGACATGCACGGCGCCTGGAACGAACGGAGCTGCGGCCCGGGGCCGGCTCAAAATGGAGGTCGATTTCATTAGAATGCATATAGGCGCTTTGCCGAAACGTCGCACCCTCGCGGAGCATTCTTTTCCCTGCGGAGAGGTGTCCCGGGCAGGAATTTCCCGTATCACGTTCATTCCGTGTCTTGACGCTGTTATCCCGCAGTGCCACATGGAATCTATGAGCACAATTAAAACGATCTGCGTCTATTGCGGCTCCGGCCCCGGTACCAATCCCAGTTTCGTCGAATCAGCGGTCGCGCTCGGCAAGATCATGGCCGAGCAAGGCATCGGCCTGGTCTATGGCGGCGGCTCCATCGGCCTGATGGGCGCGGTCGCCAAGTCCGTGCTGGACAATGGCGGCCGGGTCACCGGCATCATCCCGGAATTCCTGACCAAGCGCGAAAACGCGCTGACCGCCGCCCAGGAACTGATCGTTACCCACGACATGCATGAGCGCAAACGGCTGATGTTCGAGCGATCGGACGCCTTTGTCGCCCTGCCCGGCGGCATCGGCACGTTGGAAGAGCTGGTCGAACAGCTCACCTGGCAGCAGCTCGGCCGCCACAGCAAGCCGATCCTGATGGCCAATATCGATAACTTCTGGGAGCCGCTGCTCGAGCTGCTCAAACACATGCGCTCGACCGCCTTCATCCGGCCGACACTGCCGCTGGACGTGCTGACGGCCGACCGTGCCGAAGACATCCTGCCCCGGCTCCGCACCGCTGCGGCGCTGGCCTCCGACGAAGCCAAGAAGCTGGCTCCGGACGTCGCGACGCGGCTCTAAGGCCTTCTACGACGTGGTGGCGTCGTCTTTCGGGAACGTCACCACCTCGATACGATTGCCATCGGCATCGGCGATGAAAGTCGCATAGTAGCGGACGCGATCATGCGGCCGGAGCGAGGGCGCGCTTTCCGAGACGCCGCCTGCGGCGATTGCTGCCGCATAAAACGCATCAACCTCATCCGTCGTCTTCGCGCGAAGGCAAAGATGCACACCGCTATCAAGCGGTAGCGGTGCCATGCCTGCACGCAGATTAATCCAGACTTCCGGATAGGTCTTGCCGAACCCAACCATCGCCGGCCGTGTTACCAGCCGGGTCATGCCAAGCGGCGCGAAACTACGCTCGTAGAAGGGCACGGCACGTTCGAGATTGCTGACCGCGATAGAGATGTGATCGATCATCGGTCTTCCCCCAGCCTTCTTCGATTTAGGCGGCCCCGGATTCGCCCAGCGTCTTCTGCATCGTGGTGTTGGCAAGCCACTCATCATTCAGCGGCACGCTGTTGCGCTGTGTCGGGATATACCCCCGCTTCTTGAAGAAGGGCTCAGCGGTGTCGCTGGCATCCACGGTCAGCAACTTGGCGCCGCGCGCACCAGAGAGCCTCTCGATCGCATCGATCAGCAGTGATGCAACACCGCGCAAGGCGGCATTCGGATGCACGTAAAGCAGGTCGATGTGGTTGGCGCCTTTCAGCGATGCAAAGCCGACCGGCACGCCGTCCAATGTCGCAATCAGCGTAAGTTGCGACGCCAGCCGCTTCCCGAAGGCCACCTCGTCGTCGACTGTGGCGGCCCAGGCTTCCTGCTGCGCTTCGCTGTAGTCGTCGCCCGTCAATTCCTCGATACTGGCCACATAGATCGCAGCCGCAATCGCGGTGTCATCCGGTAGGAACGGCCGCAGTGCCGGTTTCGCCTCGCCCATCGCGCTCACCAGAAATCCACCAGCTTCAGCGCCAGCGCGATCGCGCCGATGATCAGCGCCCATTTCAGCGCGATGTAATATTTCCAGTGCTTTGGAAACGGTGTGTCGGGTCGGCTCATCGCACGATCTCCCAAGTGGTACCTTCCTTCGAGTCCTTGATGACGACGCCCATGGCGGCAAGTTCGTCGCGGATACGATCCGACTCCTTGAAGTCCTTGCGAGCCCGCGCGGCTGTACGATCCGCAATCAAACCATCGACCTTTGCTGCATCGATCCCGCTGGCCTGTTGCTTGCGTCCATTCCATGCAGCAGCCGTTTCCGACAGGAAACCGAGCGCACGTAACGACGCTGCAAACTGGCTGCGATCGCCGTCATTGCCTGCTGCCGCACTGTTGCGAAGACCGTGTAACGCCGCAACAGCCAGCGACGTATTCAGATCGTCGAACATTGGCTCCATCACCTTGTCGGAGACGTCGCCACCTGTTGCATCCGCTGCGACCCAATACCAGTCATCGAGCGTCTTGGCGCTTTCTTCCAAACCTTTCACGGTCCAGTCGATCGGCGAGCGATAGTGTGTCTTCAGCATGTTCAGGCGTAGCACTTCGCCCGGCCAATCGTTCAGCAATTCCCGGATAGTGAAGAAGTTGCCGAGGCTCTTCGACATCTTCTCGCCTTCAACCTGCAGGAAGCCGTTGTGCATCCAGTAATTCGCCATCGCATGCGTGCCATGGGCGCAGCGCGATTGGGCGATTTCGTTTTCATGATGCGGGAAGATCAGGTCGAGGCCGCCGCCATGAATGTCGAAGATCGTGCCGAGATAGGCCTCCGCCATCGCCGAGCACTCGATGTGCCAGCCCGGACGGCCCCTGCCCCACGGGCTATCCCAGCCGGGCTCTTCCGCGGATGACTGCTTCCACAACACGAAGTCGGTCGGATGCTTCTTGTGCGCATCGACGGCGACGCGCGCACCGGCCTGCTGGTCTTCCAGTTTGCGGCCGGAGAGTGCGCCATAGTCGGCCATCGACTGGGTGTCGAACAACACTTCGCCCGCAGCCTCATAGGCGTGGCCGCGCGCAATCAATTCCCTGATCAGCGTCACCATGTCGGTCTTGCCGTCGGGCCGCGGCAGCACAAAGTCCGTCGCGCGTGGCTGATGGGTCGGCGGCAGGCAGCCCAGCGCATGAACGTCAGTCTCGAACTGATTGAACGTGGTCTCAGTGACGCGGCGGATGGCCTCGTTCAGCGGCAGGCCGGGAAAGTCGCGTAGCGCGCGGTCGTTGATCTTGTCATCGACGTCGGTGATGTTGCGGACATAGGTGACTTTGTCGACTCCGTAGACGTATCGCAGCAGCCGGTACAGCACGTCGAACACGATGACCGGGCGCGCATTGCCGATATGGGCGAAGTCGTAGACCGTCGGCCCGCAGACATACATCCGGACGTTGTCGGCATCGATCGGCGTGAAGACGCGCTTCTCGCGGGTCAGGGTGTCGTAAAGGCGCAGTTCCATGGATGTCCGTCCCTAGCGGCCGGGCGTCCTCTCATCCCTCTTGAGATTGATCTCGTGTGAGAAAAGACGGCCTCAGCCAGCGAATCGCTAGCTCTTAATCTCGCGGCAAATGCCACAAATGGCGAGAGAACCGTTCATCGGGGCACCATGGGGCAACCCCAGGTGGCCCGTCAAGGGTGTGGAACTATGCCGCAAAGGGCTGATTTCGGCCTCAATCCATCGCTACCCCGCCCATGGTTAATGATTGTTAATCTTTGGGGCGTATCGAATGAGGGCGAATTTCCTCATTCATTCGGTGAGTTATGAAATCCATTTCAGTCGTTCTGACGGCGGCATTTGTTCTGGCCGCTTCCTCGGCCTTTGCCGATTCCCGCGTCTTCATCATCGCCAACCAGTCTGACGGTTACGGTATCGACCAGTGCCTCGCCCGCGGCGAGAAGTGCGGCGCGCATGCCGCCCTGTCCTATTGCAAATCACGCGCCTTCGACCAGGCGGTGGCCTATCGCCGCGTCGATCCCGATGAAGTGACCGGCTCGGTCCCGACGTCAGGCAGCGCCTGCCATCACGGCAAATGCGACGAATTCGTTGCGATTACCTGCCAGCGCTGACATCCCGCGGCCTGCGACTTTCACGCGTCGCGCTTGCGGCCACAGTGAGGCCCCGGAAACGACGTGACCCTGCCGCGAGAAGCAGCTATGGAAAGCCGCGTTCGCCGCCGCATTTTCATCGCGCGCGTCTGGCAGCGTCAGCGAGAGGTTGGCGGCGGTATCGACGCGCGATGCCGCACTACCCCGCTTGTTTCTGTCTCGCTCGCTTCTGACTCGCGCATTGGCCGGATATGTCTGACACTGTGACTGCTTCCCTTTCTCGCTGGGCTTTCGTTGGTGCCGCACTGGTTGGTGCGCTGTCGCTGGGCACTCCTGCATCGGCGCAGAACGGACCGCCCCCGGCCTATCCCGCGCAGCAGGTCTATCCGCCGAGTCAGGCGCAGCAGCAGGGCTCCGCCAATCCGATGTGCGGGCGCCTCGAGGCGCAGCTTGCGACCATCGATCGCGGCAACGGCCTCGATCCCGCGCGCGCCGAGCAGCTTCGCCGCTATGAGGACGCAGCGTCCAAGCAGCAGAGCGAGCTCGACCGCGTCTCGGCGCAGGCCAAGCGGATGGGCTGCGACAGTTCCGGCTTCTTCTCGCTGTTCAATGGCCAGTCGCAGCAGTGCGGCCCGGTCAACAACCAGATCCAGCAGATGCGCGGCAATCTGGATCAGATCACCAGCAATCTCGAACGCCTGCGTGTCGGCACGCCCGGCAGTTCGGACCGTGATACCCAGCGCCGCTCGGTGCTGCTGGCCCTCGCGCAGAACAATTGTGGCCCGCAATACGCCGCCGCTGCGCAGCGCGCCGCGCCGCAGAACTCAGGCCCCGGCGGTTTCCTGAGCAACCTGTTCGGCAACAACGAGCCAAGCCCCGGCGCGGCGCCGCTGGACGGCAATATGTCGCCCGTTCCGTCCGGCACCTATCGGACCGTCTGCGTGCGCACCTGCGATGGCTTCTATTTCCCGATCTCGTTCGCGACGATCCCGGCGCGTTTCGGCGATGACGAGCGAACCTGCAAGAATCTCTGCCCGGCCTCCGACGCCAACCTGTTCACCTATCGCAATCCCGGCGAAGACATGAACTCGGCCGTCTCGGTTTCGGGGCAGCCCTATTCGTCGTCGCCGAACGCTTTCAAGTATCGCACCGAATTCAATCCGTCGTGCTCCTGCAAAGCGCAGGGCCAGACATGGTCCGAGGCGTTGAAGAATGTCGACGACAAATCGGCAGCGGAGAATGGCGACATCATCGTCACCGAGGAACGTGCCAAGCGGATGTCGCAACCGCAAAAGGGCACGCCTGCCGCCTTGAAGAAGGGCGCAGCACCGGAGGCGCCTGCAGCAGCAGTTCCCGCGCAACCGGCGACACCGTCCGCTCCTGGCCAGATCCGGACCGTCGGCCCGCAATTCCTGCCGAACAACGCGCCGCGTTAAGCCTCGTGTCCTCGCCCGGCCAAGCCGGGGCGACGACGGCACAACCCTTGCGTCCAGCTTCGGACAACCTCCGAACGGTAGGCTCACGCCAAACCGCGAGGGTGTTCGGATGGTCTCGACTTATCTCAACTATAATATCGTCTCCCGCAATCTCACCCAATCGCTGACGCGGATCTCGCAACAAGCCACCGTCTCGCGGGATACGGCCTATTACAAGGAGAACATCGGCAAGGTGAAAACCGTCGATGATCTCCTGAACGACTATCGGCTCTATACCTATGCAACGACGGCCTATGGTCTGGAGGACATGGCCTATGCCAAGGCCTTCCTGCGCAAGGTGCTGGAAAGCGATCTCTCCGACGCCAACAGTTTTGCCAACAAGCTGAGCGACAAGCGCTACCGGGATTTCGCAGCGGCCTTCCCCTTCGGGACCACCAGCAGCAGCACCAACACCGCCCAATCCGAGAACCAGGCCGACGACATGATCGGTCTGTACACGGCCGTAGCGCAGCGCGGGGTCGATGGCATCGACGCGAACAAGAACTACTACAATCTCACGATCGGAAAGATTACCAACGTCAATGGCCTGCTCGCCGACGACAAGCTGCGGGATTATGTTTTCTCGGCCTTCGGCATCGACAAGAATCGCTGGTCCCACGACACGATCAGCAAGGTGCTGAGCAGCGACCCGTCCGATCCGAACAGCTATGTCAATTCCGTTTGGGTGTCGCAGAAAGCCGACATCAATGCGAATATCACCAAGGCCCAGGCAGCGATGCTCGATGCCGCCAGCAAGATCGACACATATATGGCGGCATTGAAACAGCCGGGCGCCGATATGGCCGATCTGCGCCAGAAGATCGAGCTGGAGCGCGCGCGCGGATCGATGAATGAGGTCAGCATCCTCAGCTATAAGGATGCACTCGAGACGATCGACAGCTATGTGGCGCTTGCCGGCGCTTTCGAGTTCTCGCCCGACGGCACATTGCCCACCGGAACGTCGGCCCAGACAGCCACGCAGCTGAGCGACACCCATGCCAAATATGTCAACAGCCAGGGCGCGACCTATCTTGCAGCGGACGAAAAGTACGCGGCATCGCTGATCAAGCAGTATCGCGCCGGTCTCGCCAAGGTGACCACGGTCGATGCCTTTCTCAAGACGCCAAACGTCTATAATTTTGCTCTGAAATCATTTGGCCTCGATCCCGAAGAGGTTTCGCCGACGATCATCAAAAACGTGCTCAAAAGCGATCCGGATGATCCGAAGAGCTACGTGAACAAGCTGCACGACGAGCGATACGTTCAGCTCGCTCGAGCATTCAATTTCGACAGCAGCGGAAATATCACGACGCCTGTGGTGGCGCAGGACGCGGCGGAAGTCACCCAGGTGATGAAGGATTACATCATCGCCAAGACACGCTTCACGAAGGACAAGGAACAAGCCGAGTTGCGCAAGGCGGCCGACAAGGACGCGGTCTATTATCAGAAGAACATCGCCAATATCGAGAGCGTGAAGGATCTGCTTGCCGACAGGAAGCTCATCGACATCGCGCTCGTCGCCAAGGACCTCGACCCCGCCAAGGTGACCACCGCCGATCTGCGCAAGATGTTCGATTCCGACCTGAACGACCCCAAGAGCTTCGTCAACACGCAGAAGGATCCGCGTTTCGCGGAGCTGGTGGCCTCGTTCAATTTCGACGACGACGGCGAGATCACGCGACTACCGAAATTCGGGCCGCAGACCCGCGACCAGTTCATGGAAATCCAGCACAAATATCTGCAGCAGACGCTGGAGACGCAGCAGGGCGAAAGCAATCCCGGCGTGCGGCTCGCGCTCTACTTCGAGCGCAAGGCGCCGAGCATCACCTCGGCCTATGACCTGCTTGCGGACAAGGCGCTGGCGGAAGTGTTCCGCACCATCTTCAGCCTGCCGGACGAGGTCGGCGCGATGGATATCGATCAGCAGGCCAAGGTGGTGGAGAAACACCTCAATCTGAAGGACCTCGCCGATCCCGCCAAGCTGGCTAAACTGCTGAACCGTTTCTCGGCGCTGTATGACATCAAGAACAGCACCAGCGCCGCATCCTCACCCGTCGTCACCCTGTTTCAGGGCGGTGGCGTCCTGAGCGATTCAACCTTTGCGGCGGTGGCCAAAACGGCGCGGTGACAGGATCACGCGCTGATACACGACGGGTTTGTAGGGCGTCATTCGCCCTACAGCTTCATTCAAACGCTTCGCTGATGCCCTTGCCGGGCCGCGTCACCAAGTCCTCATCGGGCTTCGGCAACGGATTGGCCAAATCGCGAAACTTGTTGGTGATCGGATAGCGGCGATCCCTGCCAAAGTTCTTCCGCGTCACTTTCACGCCCGGTGCCGCCTGCCGGCGCTTGTATTCGGCGATATTGAGCAGCCGATCGATGCGCGTCACAACGTCTTTCTCGTAACCGGCCGCGACAATCTCCGACAGCGGCTCTTCGCGTTCGACGAGGCGTTCGAGAATACCATCGAGAATATCGTAGGGGGGTAGCGAGTCTTGGTCGGTCTGGTTTTCGCGCAATTCGGCCGTGGGCGGACGGATAATGATGTTGTTGGGGATCACTTCGCCATCGGGACCGAGCGCGCCTTCGGGCTTCCATGAATTGCGCAAGGTCGAGATACGGAACACCTGGGTCTTGTAGAGATCCTTGATCGGATTGAATCCGCCATTCATGTCGCCATAGAGCGTGGCATAGCCGACCGACATTTCCGACTTGTTACCTGTCGTGACGACCATCGCGCCGGTCTTGTTGGAGACGGCCATCAACAGCGTACCACGGGTGCGCGCCTGCAGGTTCTCTTCAGTGATGTCGCGCGCGAGACCCTTGAAGGTATCGGCAAGGATCTTCTCGAAGCCGTTGACCGCATCGGCGATGGGCAGGATCTCGTAACGGAAACCCAGCGCCTTCGCGAGCTTGTCGGCATCGTCGAGCGACACCTGCGCGGTGTAGCGGAATGGCAGCATGATGCCGCGCACGCGGTCGGCGCCGAGCGCATCCACGGCGATCGCGGCGCAAAGCGCAGAGTCGATACCGCCGGAGATGCCCATCAGCACGCCGGGGAAGCCGTTCTTGTTGACGTAATCGCGCAAGCCAAGCACACAGGCGGCGTAGTCGCCCTCGTCGCCTTCCGGTACCGGTGCGATCGGTCCGTCGCAGCGCCAGTGGCCGTCGATCTTCTCGAATGTCAGCGTCGTGATGCTCTCGGTGAAGGACGGCAATTGCGCACCCAGCGAGCGGTCAGCATTGAGCACAAAGCTCGCGCCGTCGAACACCAGTTCGTCCTGACCGCCGACCTGATTAAGGTAGATCATCGGCAGATGGCTCTCGGTAACGCGGGCGACCTGCACAGACAAGCGCAGATCCGTCTTGCCGCGGGCATATGGCGAACCGTTCGGCACGATCAGGATTTCGGCGCCGGTCTCGGTCAGCGTCTCGACCACGTCTTCGTAGTCGGCGGACTCTTCCATCCAGGTATCTTCGCAGATCGGCACGCCGACGCGCAGGCCGCGGATGGTGACGGGTCCCGAGACCGAGCCGCGCGCGAAGACGCGTTTTTCGTCGAACACACCGTAATTCGGCAGATTAACCTTGAAACGGATCGCGGCAATGCGGCCTTCGTCGAGCAGCGCGCAGGCATTGTAGAGCTTGCCGCCATCGACCCAGGGCGAACCGATCAGCACGGCCGGACCCCCGTCCGCGGTCTCGCGCGCCAGCTCCTCGATGGCCGCGCGGCAGGCCGCCTGAAAGGCCGGCTTCAGCACCAGATCTTCCGGCGGATAGCCGGCAATGAACAATTCAGGAAACACGATCAGCGTCGCGCCGTCGGCTTTGGCCTGCGCCCGCGCAGCGCGCGCCTTGGCGGCATTGCCGGTGATATCACCGACGATGGGATTGAGCTGGGCGAGTGTGACGGTGAAGCGCGTCAATTCTGTCATGGAAACATCCAAGCCTACCGGCTCATCCTTCGCAACTGCAGGATTAGAAGATGCCTATGCGCTCACCGAGCGCATACAGCCAGGTCATGCCGGCGATCACCAGCGCGACGCCGACGGCCGCCGATCCCATGTCCTTCACACGCCCGATCTGCGGATCGTGTTCGGTAGTGAGCCGGTCGGCCAGTTTCTCGATGGCAGTGTTGAGCAGTTCGACGGTGAGCAGCAGCAAAACCACCGCCACCAACTCGAGCCGACGCGCTGCGGTGGTGCCGATGAGAAACGACAAAGGCACCGCGAGGAGCAGTGCAAACAGCTCCTCGCGAATGGCCTGCTCCGATCGCGTCGCGAAGGTCAGGCCATTCCAGGTGTTGATGCAGGCCCGCCAGAGGCGCGACAAGTTTAGAGACCCGATGCCACCGGCAGCGGCTCCGCCCTGTCGACGCGGGACGTCTTCAGCAATTCGGCGATCAGGAACGCCATGTCGATGGATTGCTCGGCATTCAGACGCGGATCGCAGACCGTGTGGTAGCGGTCGTTGAGGTCCTCATCCGAAATGGCGCGGGCGCCACCGGTGCATTCCGTCACGTTCTGGCCGGTCATCTCCAGATGCACGCCGCCCGGATGGGTGCCTTCGGCGGCATGGATCTGGAAGAACGACTTCACCTCGGACAGGATACGATCGAATGGACGGGTCTTGTAGCCGGAATTCGACGTGATGGTGTTGCCGTGCATCGGATCGCACGACCATACCACCGAGCGCCCTTCCTTCTGCACCGCGCGGATGAAGCCCGGCAGATGCTCCCCAACCTTCTCGTGGCCGAAGCGGTTGATCAGCGTCAAACGGCCGGGCTCATTGTCCGGATTGAGGACGTCGATCAGCTTCAGCAGTTCATCCGGCTTCAGCGACGGGCCGCACTTCAGGCCGATCGGATTCTTGATGCCGCGGAAGTATTCGACATGGGCATGATCGAGCTGCCGCGTACGGTCGCCGATCCAGATCATATGGCCCGAGGTCGCGTACCAGTCGCCGGTCGTGGAATCGACGCGGGTGAAGGCCTGCTCATAGCCGAGCAACAGCGCTTCGTGGCTGGTGTAGAAATCCGTCGACCGCAGTTCCGGGTGGCTTTCCAGATTGAGGCCGCAGGCGCGCATGAAGTTCAGCGCGTCCGAGATGCGGTCGGCCAGTTCCTTGTAACGGCGCGACTGCTGCGAATCCTTCAGGAAGCCGAGCATCCACTGGTGCACGCTGCCGAGATTGGCGAAGCCGCCGGTTGCGAAAGCGCGCAGCAGATTCAGCGTCGCCGCCGACTGGCGATAGGCCATCAGCTGGCGCTGCGGATCGGGCACGCGCGATTCTGGCGTGAAGGCGATGTCATTGATGATGTCGCCGCGATAGCTCGGCAGTTCGACGCCGTTGAGCTTCTCCATCGGCGACGACCGCGGCTTGGCGAACTGACCGGCGATACGGCCGATCTTCACCACGGGCAGCGCGCCGGCATAGGTCAGCACCACCGACATCTGCAGGAAGGCGCGGAAGAAATCGCGTATATTGTTAGCGCCATGCTCAGCAAAGCTCTCGGCGCAATCGCCGCCCTGCAGCAGGAAGGCTTCGCCGGCAGCCACGCGGGCGAGCGACTTCTTCAGATTGCGGGCTTCGCCTGCAAAAACCAGCGGCGGAAACGTGGCAAGCTGCGCCTCGACATCGCCAAGGGCCTTGAGATCCGGGTATTCCGGCATTTGCAGCACGGGCTTGCCGCGCCAGCTATCGGGCGTCCACCGCTCGGACATCACTTCTCTCCTGAAAACCGCGCTTTATGGCTGCGGAGGCCGCGTTATACACAGCGTAGATGGGGATCGCTAGTTCGAAATCCACATTGCGCCCCAAGCCCTTGCAGCCAAAGCCGAATTCGCATTTGCTAGGCCCGGGTAAGGAACATATGGGACACCATGGGAGAAACTGCGGTGTCGGAGGCTGCACTGGACGACGCTTTTGCCGATGACATCACCTTCCAGGCGACCGACGGCTATTCGTTGGGCGCGACGCTGTACCTGCCCCGCGGTGCCCGCACCCACGCGGTTCTGATCAATTCCGCAACCGCCGTTCCCCGCAAAATCTACAGAGGCTTCGCCAGCTACCTCGCAAGCCGTGGCTGCGCCGTGCTGACCTATGACTACCGCGGCACCGGGGATTCGCGGCCCAAGGCCGATCCCCTGTCCGGCCGGTCGAACGCGCTGGTGGGCTTCAAGGCGTCCATGACCGACTGGGCTGCGCTCGATGTTACCGCCGCGGTGACCTGGATGCGCGAGCGCTACAAGGCAATGCCACTTGCCTTTGTAGGGCATTCCTTCGGCGGTCAGGCGCTCGGCCTGATCCCCAACAATTCCGAAGTGTCGCGCGCCCTGCTCATCGCGGCACAGGCCGGCACTTGGCGACTGATGACGCCGCCTGAGGGCTACCGCATCTATGCGCTCATGAAATTCGTCGGCGCACCGCTGGCGCGCGTCATCGGCTATGCACCCGGCAGGATCGGCCTCGGCTACGATCTGCCACGCGACGTGTTTCTGGAATGGGCGGGCTGGGTCACCAGCGATCGCTACTTCTTCGACGACAGCAAACTGCGGGCACTGGCGAACTTTCCGCGCTACCGCGGCGAGCTGCGGGCCCTGAGCTTCTCGGACGATCCGTGGGCGACACGCGCCGCCGTCGAAATGCTCTGTGCCGGCTTCACGTCGATCAAGCCGGAAATCGACAGTATCCGCCCCATCGAGGCCGGCTCGAAAAAGGTCGGCCATTTCGGCTTCTTCCGGCCGGAGCACCGCGACACGCTGTGGCGCGGCGCCGCCGAATGGATCCAGATGGAAGATTAGGGGCACATCATTGAAGCCGCAGATCATCGATCCGCCCTCATCCTGAGGAGCGGTCGTCTTCGACCGCGTCTCGAAGGATGGCCACAAACACCGATACGTTGCATCTCATGGTTCGAGACGCGCGCAAGGGCGCGCTCCTCACCATGAGGGCTGGTGTTACTCCGCGGCTTCGCGCACGTAGCGTGCGGTCGGCGTGCGCATCGTCACCAGTTCCTCGGCCGCACTCGGATGCACAGCCACTGTGGCGTCGAAGTCAGCCTTGGTGGCCTTCAGCTTCACGCAGATGCCCAGCACCTGGATGAGTTCGGCCGCTTCCGGTCCGACGATATGGGCGCCGACCACGATATCCGTCGCGCCGTCGACCACCAGCTTCATCAGCACGCGGCTTTCGCTGCCGGAGATGGTCGACTTGATCGACCGGAAATTGGTCTTGTAGATATCGACGTGGCTGAAGGTGGCGCGCGCCTCTTCTTCGCTCATGCCGACAGTGCCGACCTCCGGCTGGGTGAACACCGCGGTCGGGATATTGCTGTGATCGACCTTCACGGTCTTCTTGCCGAACACCGTATCGGCAAAGGCATGGCCTTCGCGGATCGCCACCGGCGTCAGGTTGACGCGGTTGGTGACGTCACCGACCGCGTAGATATGCGGCACATTGGTTTGCGAGAACTCGTTGACGATGATGCCGCCATGGGCGGGCTTGAGCGCAACGCCAGCCTTCTCGAGGCCGAGATTGGCGGTGTTCGGATTGCGCCCGATCGCGAACAACACCTGATCGGACGCGATGCTTGCGCCGCTGGACAGATGCGTCGTGAATTCGTGCCGGTGTTTCTCGACCTTGGTCACCGTGCAGCCGGTCAGGATGGTGATGCCATCCTTTTCCATCTCGCTGCGGACATGGGCGCGCACGTCTTCATCGAAGCCGCGCAGGATGTTGTCGCCGCGATAGATCACCGTCACGTCGGAGCCCAATCCTGCAAAGATGCAGGCAAATTCGAGCGCGATATAGCCGGCGCCCTGGATCACGATGCGCCTCGGCAGTTCAGGCAGATGAAACACCTCGTTGGAGGAAATCACATGCTCGATGCCGGGAATCGCCGGCCCATGATTGGGCGCGCCGCCGGTCGCAATCAGGATATGCTTGGCGTTCACCGTCTCGCCGGTGCCGAGGCGCAGCGTGTGCGGATCCTCGAACACTGCGCGGGTCTTGACGGTCGTCGCGCCGGTCTTCTCCACATTGGACTGATAGATGCCCTCGAGCCGGGCGATCTCCTTGTCCTTGTTGGCGATGAAGGTCGACCAGTCGAACGTCGCCGTCGGAATGGTCCATCCAAAGCCGGCGGCATCGTCGATCTCGCGCTGGACGTGCGAGGCATAGACCATCAGCTTCTTCGGCACGCAGCCGCGGATCACGCAGGTGCCGCCGAACCGATATTCCTCGGCCACCATGACCTTCGCGCCGTAGCCGGCGGCGATACGGGCGGCGCGCACGCCGCCAGAACCACCACCAATGACAAACAGATCGACGTCGACGTCAGCCATGATCGCTCCGAACTGGGGGCTGAGACCCGGGATGACGGGCCTCAGCTTACGCCCTTAGATTTCCTTGCCGCGCTTGCGCATTTCAGCGCGGAACAGGCCGTTGACCTGCTCCGAAAACTGCTGCGCCCACTGCTGCATATAGGTCATGCTGGCGGAAATCGACTGGGGCTCCTGCACCAGAAGTTTCTGGCCGAGCGGCGACTTGTAGAAAGTCGCAAGGTCCTTCAACTCCGCCTCGGTGAAGTCGCTGGCATAGATCTTCGCCATCTGCTCGGTGATCTCCTTGTCGCGCCCGGCCATCGTCTGCGCGATGGTGACAGCGACCTCATTGAGATCCTTCTGATAGTTCAGATTGCTCTGCAGCAGCGAATCCTTGACGCGCTGAACCATGTTCGGCACGGCATTGGCATACATCGCGCTGGCGTTCTTCATTGCCAGAATTTCCTTGGCGTAAGCGATCGCAGCTGGCGATGCCGGCTTGATCGGACGAGCCTGTCCTTCCGGAGATGCCTGCTGCGCGGAGACCGGCAGCGCGATCACTGCAACGCTGAGCGCTAGACCGGCGGACAGCAGCATGTGCGAGAGCTTCTTCATTCCAATTCTCCTTGATTGCGCCGTTACGGACGCTCGAAAACGCGAATTCCCTGCGATCCTGCCAGCATGGCGGTGCTTGCCAGACCGATAAACAAACCGTGCTCGACCACGCCCGGAATGGCGCCGAGCAGCCCAGCCAGTCGGGGCGCATCGGTGATGGTCCCGAGCCGGGCGTCGATGATCCAGTGGCCGCCATCGGTGACGAAAGCATGACCGTCCTTGCCGCTGCGAATGGCCATGTCGCCGTGCAACCCGCACTTGGCGAACACATCGGCAATCGCGCGGCGCGTGGCCGACAGGCCGAACGGGATCACTTCCACAGGCAGCGGGAAGCGGCCGAGGGTCGGCACCCATTTGGAATCGTCGGCGATGACAATCATGCGGTCGGACGCCGCCGCCACGATCTTCTCGCGGAGCAATGCGCCGCCGCCGCCCTTGATGAGATTCAGCGCCGGATCGACTTCGTCGGCACCGTCGACCGTGAGATCGAGCCGATCGACCTCGTCGAGTGTGGTCAGCGGCACGCCGCAACGCTGCGCATCGGCCCGCGTGGCCTCAGACGTCGGAACGCCAATAACCTTGAGACCGCCCGCCACGCGTTCACCGAGCAGTTCGACGAAGTGCTTCGCTGTCGATCCCGTGCCGAGTCCGAGCTTCATGCCATCACGCACATGTTCGAGCGCCTTGGCGGCAGCCTGTCGTTTCAGCTCGTCCATATTCATCGGCGCAGCGGTCCTTGCGGTTCACAATCGGTCCCGCGGACGGGATGCGCCGCATATCTAGCGACGTTTGGGGGCAAGGAACAGGGCGAAGGGCGTGCTTTCCCGGGGAATGCAGGCCTGCATTCCCAGGGGGATGCTGGGCTACGTCCGCCCCCCTTGCGGGATCGGCCGCGGACCGGTAGCGATCCGCTCATGACCCAAGCTCCCCTCGTCGTTTTCGACCTCGACGGTACCCTCGTCGATACCGCCCCTGATCTCATCAGCGCGCTGAATCATGTGCTTCATCAGGAGGGGTTGGCCCCCGTCCCGCTGGAATCCGCGCGGAAAATGATCGGCCAGGGCGCCCGGCGCCTGATCGAACGCGGGCTCGAGCTTGAGGGGCGGGAAATGACCCCGGACGAGGTCACACGCCTGACCGAGGATTTCATCGCTTATTACGCGGAGCATATCGCGGACGAGTCGCGCCCCTTCGAGGGCCTGATTGCGGCGCTGGACGAAATGGCGGGGCGTGGCTACCGCTTCGCGGTTTGCACCAACAAGCTGGAATGGCTGTCGAAGCTGCTGCTCGACAAGCTGGAGCTGACCAACCGATTTGCGGCGATCTGCGGCGCCGACACCTTCGGCGTCGCGAAGCCCGATCCCGTCATCCTGCAGCAGACGGTAGCGCGTGCCGGTGGCGTGATGTCGTCCGTTGTCATGGTCGGCGATGCCGGCCCCGATGTCGGTGTGGCGCGGCGGGCCAATGTCCCGGTGATCGGCGTTACATTCGGCTATACCGATGTCCCGATTGTCGAGCTCAAGCCCGACATCGTGATCGACCATTTCCGCGATCTACCGGCGACTGTCGACCGTCTGTTGCCCCGCCGCCCCGCCTAGCCTGTTCAGATAATTGAGTTTCTCAGGTTGTTCGGCGACTTCGTTAACCATCAATTAACTATAAGCGGCCTGCGTGTTGCGTCATATGTGCGACGCTCCTATGGTTGCCAGGGGATGGCGGCTAGCCGCAAAACGTGACGGATATACCCATGCGTAGAGTAATAGTTTTGGCAGCGGCAGGCCTGAGCCTGGCCGGTTGCACGTCGTTCTCCATGGACGCATTCAAGTCGGCACCGGAACCGGTTACCGTGCAGTTCGACTCGGTTCCGCCCGGCGCAGAGGTGGTCACGTCGATTGGCCCGAGCTGCAAGACCCCGTGCTCGCTGCCCCTGGCAACGGAAACCGGGTTCAGCGCAACCTTTACCCTCGCAAAATTTCAGCCGATGACAGTTCCGGTGACCATTACCCGCGTTCCCGGGGACTTCACCTCGCCGGCACGGACCACGGTCGATCCGAGCCCGGTCGTCGCCGAGTTGCAGCCTGCGACACCGCCACGCCGCGCCCGCAAGGCTGCCAAGCGCGCAGCAGCGCCTGCCGCGGCCCCGGCGGCCGCCGCATCTGCGGCGGGCTCGCCGTTCCCCGCGCCTCGCTGATCCACCAAACATATACGTTGGCGTGATTGTGCCAGCTGCAACCCGTGACTAGATTGAACGAGCGGCGTTTTTCGCCGCGCGAGCAATTCATGTTTTGCAGTCAGGCATCTGAATGACCGTCTCCGAGTTGAGCTCCGCCCTGGCCTCCTCTGCCATGACCGACCCGTTCGGCCGGCGGATCAACTATTTGCGTGTCTCGGTGACGGACCGCTGCGATCTGCGCTGCTTCTACTGCATGTCGGAAGACATGACCTTCCTGCCCAAGGCCGACCTGCTGACGCTGGAAGAGCTCGACCGGCTCTGTTCCGCATTCATCGCCAAGGGCGTTACCAAGCTGCGGCTGACCGGCGGCGAGCCACTGGTCCGGCGCAATGTGATGGGTCTGGTGCGTTCGCTGTCGCGCCACCTCAAGACCGGCGCGCTGAAAGAGCTGACGCTGACCACCAACGGCTCGTTGCTCGCCAAGTATGCCGATGAACTGGCCGATTGCGGCGTGAGGCGCATCAACGTCTCCCTGGACACGCTCGATCCCGTAAAATTCCGCGCCATTACGCGCTGGGGCGACCTCAACAAGGTGCTGGCCGGTATCGACGCGGCGCAGGCTGCGGGTCTGGCCGTGAAGATCAATGCCGTCGCCTTGAAGAACATGAATGAGGACGAGATCCCCTCATTGATCGAATGGGCCCACGGCCGCGATATGGCGCTGACGCTGATCGAAGTGATGCCGATGGGCGATATCGGCGAAGGTCGCATCGACCAGTATGTACCGCTGTCTATGCTGCGCGCACGCCTGGCCGGTCAGTTCACGATGACCGATCTGCCCGACGATACCGGCGGTCCTGCCCGCTATGTTCGCGTCGCCGAGACCGGCGGCAAGATCGGCTTCATCACGCCGATGACCCACAATTTCTGCGAGTCGTGCAATCGTGTCCGCATTACCTGCACCGGCACGATCCATACCTGCCTGGGCCACGAGGATGCATCCGACCTGCGCAAGCCGCTGCGGGCTTCCGCCGACAACGACCTCCTGAACGCCACGATCGACCGCGCCATCGGCCTGAAGCCGAAGGGGCACGATTTCATCATCGATCGCCGCCACAACCGGCCGAGCGTCAGCCGGCATATGAGCGTGACCGGGGGGTAACCCACCGGCGGTGCTCCGTCCTTCCCCTCGACCAATGGCCTGCGACAAACCGTCAATTTCCGATTGACGATTGCATGACGCGCTGAAATGGTGCCGCCGAATTCTTTCGCCCAGCGGAAAAAGCTACGCTTTCTCAGTGAGAAAGACGTGATGAGCGGACAGCGGGGCGACTTTCGGGGGAAACTGTGGACGTACTCAAATTCACACGTGCGATCGATGCACTGAGCGATGTGTTCGGCTTCATCGCCAAGTGGCTCGTGCTGCTCGCCTGCCTCGTCAGCGCCGGCAACGCCACGATCCGTTATCTCTTCAACTATTCGTCGAACGGCTGGCTCGAAATCCAGTGGTACATGTTCGCGGGCATCGTGTTTTTCGGCGCGGCGCAGACACTGCGCCTCAATGAGCATGTGCGCGTCGATCTGCTCTATTCGGCCGTCTCCGATCGCGCGCGGCTGTGGATCGACATCATCGGCCTCTGCATCTTCCTGCTGCCGGCGATGACATACCTCACTTACATGACGTTCCCGTTTTTCCTGAATTCCTGGAATTCGCAGGAGGTCTCCAGCAATGCGGGCGGCCTGATCCTGTGGCCGGTGAAGCTGGTGCTGCCGCTCGGCTTTGGTCTGCTGCTACTGCAGGGTGTGGCCGAACTCGCCAAGCGCATCGCCGCGCTCGCCGGCGTCGTCAAGATCGACACCCATTACGAAGCGCCGCTGCAATAGCGGCGTTCGCTTTTTCAGCCTCTCGCATTTCGACCAATCCGTTCGATAGAACCAGTTCGATAGTCAGGACCACCGATGTTTTCCTACGGCGTGTTCCCCCCGCTGATGTTCGGCACCATGATCTGCTTCATGGTGTTCGGCTTCCCGGTCGCCTTCTCACTGGCCGCGGTCGGCCTGTTCTTCGGCATTCTCGGCATCTTCACCGGTCACTTCGATCCGTCCTTCCTGCAGGCGCTGCCGTTCCGCTTCTACGGCACGATCTCGAACGACCTGCTGCTGTCGATCCCGTTCTTCACTTTCATGGGCGCGATCCTCGAGCGCTGCGGCCTTGCTGAAGACCTGCTCGAAGGCACCGGCCAGCTGTTCGGCAAGATCCCCGGCGGCCTCGCTTATGCGGTGATCCTCGTCGGCGCCGTGCTCGGCGCCATCACCGGCACCGTTGCTGCTTCGGTCATCGCCATGGGCGTGATCTCGCTGCCGATCATGATGCGCTACGGCTACGACATGAAGCTCGCCACCGGCGTCATCGCCGCATCGGGCACCATCACGCAGCTCATCCCCCCGTCGCTGGTGCTGATCGTACTCGCCGACCAGCTCGGCCGTTCGGTCGGCGACATGTATCTCGGCGCCATCGGCCCCTCGATCATCCAGGTCGTGATCTTCATTCTCTACATCGTCGTATTGTCGATCCTGAAGCCGAGCGCGATGCCGCCGATCCCGGAACATGCGCGCGAGCCCATGAACTGGAAGCTCATCAGCCGTGTGCTGTGGGGCATGATCCCCTCGATCGTGCTGATCTTCCTCGTGCTCGGCACCATTGGCCTCGGCCTCGCGACGCCCACCGAAGCCGGCGCCATGGGCGCGGTCGGCGCCATGGTGCTCGCCGCACTGCATCGCCGCCTGACCTGGCCGCTGATCGACCAGGCGATGACATCGACCATGCGCCTGACCTCGATGGTGGTGTTCATCCTGATCGGCTCGACCTGCTTCAGCCTCGTCTTCCAGGGCATGGATGGTGCGCGCTGGATCGAGCATCTGCTCACCGGCCTGCCCGGCGGCGCGATCGGCTTCCTGATCTTCGTGAACATCTTCGTGTTCTTCCTGGCGTTCTTTCTCGACTTCTTCGAGATCGCCTTCATCATCATCCCGTTGCTGGCGCCGGTCGCGGCCAAGCTCGGCATCGATCTCGTCTGGTTCGGCGTGCTGCTCTGCGTGAACATGCAGACGTCATTCATGCATCCGCCGTTCGGCTTCGCACTGTTCTATCTGCGCGGCATTGCACCGCCCGAAGTGAAGAGCCGCGATATCTATCTCGGCGCACTGCCATGGGTCGGGATGCAAATCATCCTGGTGATCATCGTGATCTACTGGCCCGGTCTCGTGACCTACTGGATCGACAACACGGCTGTGGATACGTCCAACGTGAAGATCGAGATTCCGCAGATCGAGATGCCGGCGATGCCGGACTTCGGGCCAGCAAAATAGCGAATGACGTTACTATCGCGCTTTACGATCAGGGGATAACCGATGCTGCATGAAGGAAGTTGCCATTGCGGCAACATCGCCTTTGAAGTCGAGGGCGATTTCAATTCGGCCATCGACTGCAACTGTTCGATGTGCCGGCGGCGCGGCGGCCTGCTCGCTTTCGTTCCACGCGACAAACTGGTGCTGAAGACCGCGAAAGAAAGCCTGTCGACCTATACGTTCAATCACCACGCCATTCAGCATCACTTCTGCAGCACTTGCGGCATTGCCCCGTTCGGCGAAGGAAAAGCGCCCAACGGAATGATGATGGCATCGGTCAATGTGCGCTGCTTGCCTGCGGTCGATCTGAGCGCTCTGGATATCCAGCAGTTCGATGGCAAGGATCGCTAACGCGATCAGCCGACAAACCTTATCTCGGCCTCGCCGAGCTTTTCAAATCGCACAACACAGTGATCGCCGGGCCTCAGGAACGGCATGCCGGTCCAGCTGCCTGTCGTGACGACATGCCCAGCTTTCAAGCCTCCGGCATCTCGCCACATATTGGCCAGCGCGATTGCAGCGGCAAGCGGATCATCGGTCGGATGGCCGCCATTGCGCTCCAGCACCGTCTCGCCGTTCACAACAAACGTGATGTGCAGGTTAGGCAAATCGAGATGTGACCAGTCGGTCATCTCACGCCCGAGCACCAGCCCACCATTGATCCCGCAATCGGCAAGCTGCTCCAACCGCGGCCGGCTCGTCGGCTCTCGAAACCGGCTGGAGACCACCTCGATGGCCGGCAGCACGGACACGGATTGCGCAATCTCTTCGCGCGTATAAGGCGCGGCGCGCGCCGGCATATCGCGGGTAAAGCGGAAGGCGACCTCGCCTTCGACGCCGAGATGCGGGACTTCGGCCACCGACATATGCGCCGGACTGGTGCGAACCATGCGCGCCTCGATTAGTCCGCGGGTCGGCTCCCCGTCGGGCGGCGCACCGGCCTTGAAGGCACCGATGGGCTCTCCGACCAGCGCAGCAACCCGATCCTGAATCTCATGCGCCTCCGCAACCGAAGATGGCGTGACGGGCAGCGCTTCGATCTGCGTTCCGCTGCGGCGCGCCTCGGCAAGAATGTCGGCGGCCGTTTCGATTTCAGATTCGGTCATGGCAAATTCGGCTCCCTCCAGGAACAGAACACTTAGCGGATTCGCTGTCCGCGCACCGGCTAAGGGAGACCGCTTCAACAAGAAGCCTGGCCTTCTCACGAAGGCCGGGCTCCTTTTTCCGAAACAGTCTTCGATCAGCTGCGCGTGCGCGAGCGGATCATGAAACTGTCGAAGCTGTACTCGGCGACCTGCCACCAAGTGTACTGGTCGCCGCGGAAGGCCACCATGCTGTCATAGACTTTCTTGAACGCCGCATTGCTGGCCGAGGTCTCGGCATAAACCTCGTTGGCAGCCTTCAGCGACGCATCCATGATGGATGCGGGGAACGGCCGCAGCTGCGTACCACCGGCCACCAGGCGCTTCAGCGCCGGTGGATTGTAGGCGTCGTAGCGTGCCTGCATGGTTTCGTTGGCGAGCGACGAGGCGGTCTTGATGATCGACTTGTAGCTGGCAGGAAGCTGCTCCCACTTAGCGAGGTTGACCATGTTGTGCAGTGTCGGACCGCCCTCCCAGAAGCCGGGATAGTAGTAATATTTGGCGACCTTCTGGAAACCGAGCTTTTCATCATCGTAAGGTCCGACCCATTCGGCGGCGTCGATGGTGCCCTTTTCCAGCGACGGGTAGATATCGCCGGCGGCCACCTGTTGCGGAACGAGCCCGAGCCTGGTGAGCACACGGCCGGCGAAGCCGCCGATGCGCATTTTGAGACCACTGAGGTCGGATGGCTCCTTCAGCTCCTTGCGAAACCAACCGCCCATCTGGCAGCCGGTGTTGCCGGCCGCGAATCCGATGACGTTGTAGCCTTTGAGAAATTCATTGAAGAGTTCGGCGCCACCGCCTACCTGCAACCACGAGGTCTGCATCCGGCTGTTGAGTCCGAACGGAACCGCCGTACCGAACGCGAAGGTTGGATCCTTGCCTACATAATAGTAGGCTGCCGTGTGGCACATCTCCACGGTGCCGTTGGAGGCCGCATCCAGCGCCTGCAGACCGGGCACGATCTCACCTGCGGCAAACACCTGGATCTGGAATTTGTTGTCGGTGGCCTCGGCAACGGCCTTGGCGAATACCTCGCTGGCGCCATAGATCGTATCGAGCGATTTCGGAAAGCTCGACGTTAACCGCCATTTGATCTCCGGCGAAGATTGCGCGATGGCCGGCGCGGCAATGGCCGCACCGGCAGCCCCCAGACCGGCAGCCTTGATGAACTCACGACGCTTCATGATGTGCTCCCTGGATGTGAATGTGTCAGCGCCCTTCTTGGCGAGGGCGTTGGGGAGCAGCATGGGCCAGGTTCCAGCGAGAAGCCACGGCGATTTGAGCGACGCAATGCAAAAAGCCCGACCTTCTCGCGAAGGCCGGGCTTTATGTTTGATCGAGGCTTAAGATCAGCCGCGGGTACGCGAGCGGATCATGAAGCTGTCGAAGGTGTATTCGGCGACCTGCCACCACAGATATTCGTCCGAACGATAGGCCTGCATCGCGTCGATCGACTTCTTGAAGTCGGCGTTCTTCGCGGAGATTTCAGCCCAGAGTTCGTTGGTGGCCTTGAGGCAGGCGTCCAGAACTTCATTGGTGAACGGACGCAACTGCGTGCCACCCGCGACGAGCTGCTTCAACGCCGCCGGGTTCTGCATGTCGTAACGAGCGGCCATCCAGCTGTTGGCATTGGCGCAGGCATTGGTGAGGATCGCCTGATAGCTCTTCGGCAGCGCGTTGTACTTCTCGAGGTTGGTGAAGGCGTGGACCGTCGGGCCACCTTCCCAGAAACCTGGATAGTAGTAGTACTTCGCGACCTTCTGGAAGCCGAGCTTCTGATCGTCATAGGGGCCGACCCACTCGGCAGCGTCGATGGTGCCTTTTTCCAGCGACGGATAGATGTCGCCACCGGCAAGCTGCTGCGGCACGACGCCGACCTTCTGCAGCACCTGACCGGCGATGCCGCCGATGCGCATCTTGAGGCCGGAGAGATCGGCAACGGTCTTGATCTCCTTGCGGAACCAACCGCCCATCTGCGTGCCCGTATTGCCGCAAGGGTGACCGATGACGCCAAATTTCTTGAAGAACTCGTTGCCGAGCTGCTCGCCGCCGCCCTGGTACCACCAGGAATTCTGCTGACGTGCGTTCAGGCCAAACGGCACCGACGCATAGATCGCGAAGGTCGGATCCTTGCCGACATAGTAGTAGGACACAGTGTGGCACATTTCGACGGTGCCGTTCGAGGTCGCATCGAGCGCCTGCAGACCGGGGACCAGTTCTCCGGCCGCGAAGACCTGGATCTGGAATTTGTTGTCAGTCATTTCGGCGACCTGCTTCGCCATCATCTCGGCGCCGCCATAGATGGTGTCGAGCGACTTCGGGAAGCTCGATGCGAGGCGCCATTTGACCTCGGGCGCGGACTGCGCGATCGCCGGCGAGGCAACGGCGGCCACCGCGGCGCCGGCCGTCGAAACCTTCAAAAACTCACGACGCTTCATTCAAGCTCTCCTTTTGCGGGCGTTTTCCCTAGAATTCCTTTGAGCATATTCAGCGGCAAATCGTTGCGCGATTCAACCGAAGACGCTCTGGTGCAGAGGCTGTCTAACACGGTTATTCGACCGCGGAAAACACGACGAACGTCGTTGCCAGCCCAATTGAACGAAAGTTCTATGCGACATCTCGGCCCCGGCCACCGGCCGGGTTACGCTGCCGCAATAACGCCCTGCAACCGGTCGCGGATCTGCGTGCCGATGGCCCGATAGATCGCGGCGTGCGGGCCGTCGGGCTCGCTCACGACCACCGGCGTGCCGGCATCCGACATGGCGCGGATGGACATATGCAGCGGCACTTCGCCGAGGAACGGCACCTTGAGCCGCTCGGCCTCATGACGGGCGCCGCCATGGCCGAAAATGTCGGAGCGCGTGCCGCATTCCGGGCACTGGAAATAACTCATATTCTCGATGATGCCGAGCACGGGCACATTGACCTTGGTAAACATCGCAAGGCCGCGCCTCGCATCGATCAGCGCCAGATCCTGCGGCGTCGAGACAATCACAGCGCCCTTCAGGGGCACGTTCTGCGCCAGCGTGAGCTGTGCATCTCCGGTGCCGGGGGGCATGTCGACGATAAGGACGTCGAGCGTACCCCAGGCGACATCGCGCAACATCTGGGTGATCGCCGACATCACCATCGGCCCGCGCCAGATCATCGCGGTCTCTTCCTCGACCAGGAAGCCGATCGACATGATCGACAGGCCAAAGCGCTCGATCGGGATCATCTTCCTGTTGTCGTCGAGAACAGGCTTTTCATTGATGCCGGTCAGCCGCGGCACCGAAGGACCATAGATATCTGCGTCGAGCAGACCGACCTTCAGGCCGAGATCGCGCAGGCCCAGCGCCAGATTGAGCGCCGTCGTGGACTTGCCGACACCGCCCTTCCCCGAGGCCACCGCGATGATCGCGGCAACGCCAGGAATTTCAGCCTGTTTTGACATTGGCGAGTTGGCCGGGTTCGCATGCGGGCGATGCGCCGAGACCGGCTGTACGCCGCCGGACTGCGGACCATGCGAATGCCCACCGGGACCATGGGAATGTCCTGCGTGGTCGTGGCGCTGCGGCGCAGGCGGTGCGCTGCCCGGCTTGCGCTCGGCGGTCAGCGCGACCATTGCACCGGTGACACCAGGGATCGCCCGCACCGCGGCTTCCGCCTGCGCGCGCACGCTTTCCCAGGCCCGCGCTTCAGCGGCGTCCACATTGATCGAAAACAGCACCTTGCCGTCGGTTACGACGATCTCGGACAAAACATCCGCATGGATCAGCGGCACGCCGCGCGGCGATGTCACCTTGGCCAGACCATCCAGAACCTGCTGCTGCGAAACGCTCAATGCGTGTCTCCCGATCGACGGACAAACTAGACCGCACAGATAGAGAACTTCCGCCCTAAGTCCATGCCGTTTCTAGGCTATGTTGAGAATTCCGAGATTGCTCTGGCACAAGACCGGCACCAGATTTTCTTTTGCAGCGCACCATAAGCGGCTGCAGCCATGAGCGGTAACGGGGGCTTTGCCGCGTCCTGTGCAGCGACTATGCTGGCGCTCCTCATCACCAGCGATCTCGCCGCCACCAACCAGGGCGGCGCCTCACTTCCCAACAGTCGACGTTCGGCAGCAAAGCCGACAGCATCCAAAGGGTACGGACATGGCCAAAGTTGCATTTATCGGTCTCGGCGTCATGGGTTTCCCCATGGCCGGTCACCTTGCCACCAAGGGCGGCCACGAGGTCACCGTCTACAACCGCAACGCAGCCAAGGCCAAAGCATGGGTGGAGAAGTTCGGCGGCAAGTCCGCAGCAACCCCGAAAGCGGCTGCCGAAGGCCAGGACTTCGTGATGTGCTGCGTCGGCAATGACGACGACCTGCGCTCGGTCACCATCGGCGCTGACGGCGCATTCAGCGGCATGACCAAGGGCGCGATCTTCGTCGATCACACCACCGCCTCCGCCGAAGTGGCCCGCGAGCTCGATGCGGCTGCGACCAAGGCCGGCTTCCAGTTCATCGACGCGCCAGTGTCGGGCGGCCAAGCTGGCGCAGAGAACGGCGCCCTGACCGTAATGTGCGGCGGCACCCAAGCTGCCTATGCCAAGGTCGAACCGGTGATCACCGCCTACGCCAAGATGCAGAAGCTGCTCGGTCCCGCAGGCTCCGGCCAGCTCACCAAGATGGTCAACCAGATCTGCATCGCCGGCCTCGTCGAGGCACTGTCCGAAGGCATTCACTTCGCCAAGAAGGCCGGTCTCGACGTCAATGCGGTGGTCGAGGTGATCTCCAAGGGCGCCGCGCAGTCGTGGCAGATGGAGAACCGCCACAAGACCATGAATGACGGAAAATTCGACTTCGGCTTCGCCGTCGAATGGATGCGCAAGGACCTCTCGATCTGTCTCGCCGAGGCCCGCCGCAACGGCGCCAGCCTGCCGGTCACGGCCACTGTCGATCAGTTCTACGGCGAGGTCGAAGCACTCGGTGGCAAGCGGTGGGACACTTCAAGCCTCTTGGCAAGATTGCCCCGGTAACCATCTAGGTTTACTGAACAAATCACGGCGGAGCGGCGCCCGACAGGCGCCCTCCGTCGATACCATTTTTATTGAATATTAACCGGATTACTTCGTTCTTTAAGGCACCTCTTAATGATTGTGCGGCACAGATAGGGTCTGTGAAAAACCGCGCGCGTTTGCGTGCAGGATTTGTGTACGAGTGATGAGTGAGCCCGCCGCCAGGCCCGAGGTCGTCCAGCTTCCGGCTGAAACGCCCGTCGCTGTTCCGCCGCGCAATCGCCGGGCGGCACAACAGCGGGTGCGCGAAGCGCGCGACCGGCTGACCTCGACTTCAGGAACACGCCCCGCATTCGATCGCGAACTGCTCCGCCAATACGCCCAGACCCGCCTCTCCGCCTCGCTCGTCATCACGCTGCTGGTGGTCGGCACAGGCATCCTGTTCGGGTTCTGGATGCAGCCGCTGCCGGCCGCCGCATGGTCATGCGGAATGCTGTGCATTCACGCGGTGATCCTGCGCGCCTGCAATCGCTATCTGGCGGAAACACCGACACCCAACAGCACGCATAAATGGCGGCTGCGCTTTATCTTTTTGGACCTGCTCTACGGCCTGTCGTGGACGGTGATCCTGGTGCATCCGACCGGCGTCGACGTCGTCTCCAATTCGCTGATGATGTTCCTGATGCTGCTGGTGGTCGCGGTCTCCAGCATGCTCGCCGCGAGCCTGCCGATTGCCGCCTTTGCCGCCACGGCGCCAGTGACCCTCGGCGTCGCGCTGAGCTTCATCCTGCGCGGCACCTTCGACAACTACGTGCTGGCCGTTCTGGCTGTCGCAGCCGAAGGCTATTTCGCGCTTCTGGCGCAGCGCCTGCACTCGACAACGCTCGCGACACTGGAAGCCCGTGCCGAGAAAGATGCCCTGATCGGCGAGCTCGAACAGGCCAAGGCCATCTCCGACGAAGCGCGCCACCGCGCCGAAGCCGCCAATGTCGCCAAGTCGCGCTTCCTCGCGCAGATGAGCCATGAATTGCGCACGCCGCTGAACGCCATTCTCGGCTTCTCCGAAGTGATGAAGAGCGAGATCTTCGGTGGCCATGCCGTGCCGGTCTACAAGGACTACTCGGCCGACATCCATAATTCCGGCGTGCACCTTCTGAATCTCATCAACGAGATCCTCGACCTGTCGCGCATCGAAGCCGGCCGCTACGAACTCAACGAAGAAGCCGTCTCGCTCGTGCATGTCGTCGCGGACTGCCATCACCTGTTGAAGCTGCGCGCATCGAGCCGCGGCATCACCATCCACGAAGTGTTCGAACACGGCATGCCGCGGGTCTGGGGCGACGAGCGCGCTTGTCGGCAGATCGTGCTGAACCTGCTGTCGAATTCGATCAAGTTCACGCCGCAGGGCGGGGAGATCTGGCTCAAGGTCGGCTGGACCGCCTCCGGCGGTCAGTATCTAAGCTGCAGGGACACCGGTTCGGGCATCGCCGAAGACGAGATCCCGATCGTGCTGGCCTCCTTCGGCCAGGGATCGAACTCGATCAAATCGGCTGAACAGGGTGCCGGTCTCGGTCTCCCGATCGCCAAGAGCCTGATCGACATGCATGGCGGCACCTTCACACTGAAATCGAAACTGCGGATCGGCACCGAGGTGATCATCACTTTCCCGCCGGAGCGTGTGATGTCCGCGCTTGCGCCGATGGCGCCCGATGGGCCACCGCTGCAGCCCGATTACGAGATGAACGTCGCCGACGAAAAACGCCGAGCCCGTAACAAACCCATCATGAATGCAGGAACCGGGCTGTGATTTCGACGCTTGCGCAAGCGAGCGGATCCGCTTCAATATTACTGGATGAGCAAAGAAACGCCGTGCATCGCAGTCTGCTTCATCGACCCCAAGACCAAGCTCTGCCTCGGCTGCGGACGCACGCTGCCGGAGATCGCGCGCTGGGGAAAAATGGACAGCGCGGAGCGTCTGGACACGATGGCGCTGCTGCCGGCCCGCATGGCCGAGGCGGGGCTGGAGCCTTCGTCGACATACGCAGCGAAGAGGACATCCGCGGCCACCTGAGAGGCTCGCCATGAGCCGGGTTTTTCTTCTCGTCATCGTCATTGTCGCGACGGCAGGCGCCGCCCTCGCCTATGGCGATCCCAAGCAGATCTCCAAGGCCGGCAATCTCGTCACAGAAATTTTGCGCAAGCAGAGCCCGCCGCCACTGCGGCTGGTCGACGTCCCGCGCGGCAACACTGGCGAGTTCGGGCTTCAGGCCAAGATCAACGGCGTCCAGACGGCGATGGTGATCGATACCGGCGCAACCTCGGTGGTGCTGACTTATGAAACCGCAAAGGCCGCGGGCCTGCCGCTCGAATTGCTCGACTACAATGTCGACGTCGAGACTGCGGGCGGCCGCACCAAGGCGGCGCGATTGACGCTGGATCGCCTCGCTGTTGGCAAGCTGGTCGAGCGATCCGTCCCGGCACTGGTGGTGCCGCGCGGACAGATGAAGACCAATCTGCTTGGCATGAGCTTTCTCGATCGCCTGGAAAGCTGGGAAGTCCGCGCCGACAGACTGATGCTGCGCGGCTATCCGTAACTAAGCCGCGACCGACTCCGCAGGCTCGTCCTCGACCTGCGCAATGGCTTCTCGGAGCACATTGATGCTCGCACCATGCTTGACGCCATTCTCCGCCAGATAACGCCGGAAGGCGCGTGCGCCGCGCACGCCGTGGAATGCGCCGACAAAATGCCGGGTGATCGAATGCAGCCGCGTGCCCTGCGCGAGTTGATCCTCTATATAGGGCATCATCGCCGCGAAGGCGTCTTTCATCGTCGCATGCGGCGCGGGCTCGCCGAACAATTCGGGATCCACCGACAGCAGCCGCCACGGCTCCTGATAGGCCGCGCGGCCGAGCATCGCGCCATCCACATGCGCGAGATGAGCAGCGGCTTCAGTGATGCCGATGATGCCGCCATTGATGACGATCGGCACGTCGGGCATCGCCGCCTTGAGCCGATAGACGCGGTCGTAGTTCAGCGGCGGAATGTTGCGGTTCTCTTTCGGCGACAGGCCGTTGAGCCACGCCTTGCGCGCATGCACGATCAGGCCGTCGGCGCCGGCGGCGACCACCGCGCGTGCCAGCGTATCGAGTGCGACTTCGGGATCCTGATCATCAATGCCGATGCGGCACTTGACGGTGACCGGCACATCGACAGCCTGCTTCATCGCGGCCACACCGCGCGCTACCAGATCCGGCTCGGCCATCAGGCAAGCACCGAAGCGGCCGTCCTTCACTCGATCCGAGGGGCAGCCGACATTGATGTTGATTTCGTCATAGCCGAAATCCGCGCCGATCTTCGCAGCCTCTGCGAGGTGCGCCGGCTCCGAACCACCAAGCTGCAGCGCCACCGGATGTTCGCTGACGTCAAAGCCAAGCAACCGCGCGCGGTCGCCATGGATCACGGCGCCCGTCGTCAGCATCTCCGTATAGAGCCGCGCCCGTCGCGACAGCAGACGATGGAAGACGCGGCAATGCCGGTCGGTCCAGTCCATCATCGGGGCAATGGAGAAACGGATGTCCTCGTGCTTCAAGCGTCTATTCCATGTCGTTCGTTGAGCAGAACCAGGGCTCAGTCCTTGTATTCATACAACAAGCGGGCGCGGATCGTACCTTCCAGCGCCCGAATATCCGCCAGCACCCGCTCGCTATCCGCCGCCGATGCATCGGCATCGAGAACGACATAGCCGATGTCGTTGTTGGTCTCGTAATATTGCGCGGCAATGTTGACCGCATGGCGCGCCAGCACCTCGTTCAGCCGTCCCAGCATGCCCGGAACGTTGCGCTGGACCTGGATGAACCGGGTACCTGACGGGCGTGCCGGCAGTTGTACCTGCGGGAAGTTCACCGTGCCCATAGTCGACCCGCTGTCGCTGTAGTCGATCAGTTTGCGTGCGACTTCCGCGCCGATGCGCTCCTGAGCCTCCTCGGTGGAGCCGCCGACATGCGGCGTCAGGATGACGTTCTCCAGACCCTGCAGCGGGGTAACGAAACGCTCCTGATTGGAGCTGGGCTCGACGGGGAATACGTCGACGGCCGCACCGCGCAGTTTGCCCTGGCGCAGTGCATCGGCGAGCGCATCGAGATCAACCACCGTGCCGCGGCTGTTGTTGATGAAATAGGCGCCGTCCTTCATGGCGGTGAACTCGTCGCGACCGATCATCCCCTGCGTGGCCGGTGTCTCCGGCACATGCATGCTGACCACATCGCTCTGCGCCAGCAGTTCCTGCAGGCTTCCGACAGGTTCGGTGTTGCCGTGACGCAATCGATCGGTGTGATCGTAGAAGATCACGCGCATGCCCAGCGCTTCCGCCAGGTTCGAGAGCTGCGAGCCAATGCTGCCGTAGCCAACGATACCAAGCGTCTTGCCGCGCACCTCATAGCTGTTATTGGCGGATTTCTCCCAACCGCCTTCATGCGCCAGATTGGAGCGCGAGATGATCCGGCGGAACAGCATGACGATCTCGCCGATCACCAGTTCGGCAACCGAGCGCGTATTCGAGAACGGCGCATTGAACACCGGAATGCCACTACGGCGCGCCGCGTCGATATCCACCTGATTGGTGCCGACGCTGAAGCAACCGATCGCGATCAGCCGGTCCGCGGCATCGAGCACGTCCTGGGTGATCTGCGTGCGCGACCGGATACCGAGAATGTGTACGCCCTTGAGCGCTTCCTTCAGCTCATTGCCACCGAGCGCCTTGGAGAGCCGCGTCACGCTCGAATAGCCCGCCGCCTCGATCAGCTCGACCGCGCTGTCGTTCACGCCTTCGAGCAGAAGGATTTTGATCTTGTCTTTCGGGAGGGAAAGCTGCGGCAAAGGCAGGCTGTTCATGGTCACGGTCGCGGCGTCCTTTGAGCAATGAATGAGATAGAAACCACGCTGGAGCGGTAAAGCCCCGGTTGGTCCGGCTCACATCGTCTGGTTTGGTTTGGCGCCTGTTTAACGTCACCGCGCCGATCTTGCTACGGGTATCTAACCCATTGAAATCACTTATCTCTGATCCAAGGTCATAGAGAAGCCGGCTCGGGACCGCGCTGTGGCCTGCGAGAATCTGGAGCAGCCTGCGCGCCCGCGCGCTCCCTCGGGGAACGGAACAGGGCCCGGGAAATTGTCACGTGACTTCAGTACGAGGCGCGGACAGCGCCTTCCTTCCCCAGCCTCATGGTGCCCCATTTCCGATCTCGATCCCGATACCACCGAGCATGCTGATTTGCGCGGCGGACATTCGCCGTGGTTTGCCGGCCTGCAGCGTGCCCCCCGTCGGCCCCTTACCGAAGACATCACATGCGAGGCCCTGATCGTCGGCGGCGGTATCACCGGCGCCTTGATGGCCGAGCAACTGACGCGGCAGGGACTGGATGTGGTGATCGTCGATCGCGAATTGCCTGGGCGCGGCAGTACAGTAGCGAGCACGTCGATGCTGCTGTGGGAGATCGATCGTTCGCTGGAGGAGCTGACACATCTCTATGGCTATGAGCGCGCCGCGCGTGCCTATCGCGCCAGCTATGACGCGATCCATGGATTGAAGGCGCTGGTCCGGACGCTCGACCTGCGATGCGACATGCGCGCGAAGGACTCGCTCTATCTTGCCGCAGGCGAGAGTGCCAAAGGGCTGATCGAGGAACACGCGCTTCGCGCGCGCGCCGGCCTGCCCGGCACACTCCTCGATCACAAGACCCTCCTGTCCCAATACGACATTGCCCGGGCGGGTGCCATCATCTCGCCCGACTCGGCAGATTCCGATCCGTTGCAACTGGCAGTGGGGCTGCTGAATGTCGCGACGGCGCGCGGCGCGCGATTATTCGAGGCGGAGACGGCCGCGTTCGACTCCGCAGGCCACGCCGTCGGCGTTCAATTGACTGACGGCCACACCATCGAGGCCCGCCACGTCGTGCTGGCCACCGGCTATGTGATGCCCGATATCGTGCACACAACGGTACAGAAACCCTCTTCAAGCTGGGCGATCGCGACGAAGCCGCAGCCGGACAGACTCTGGCGCGCCGGCGTACTGATCTGGGAAGACAGCAAGGATTATCTCTACGCCCGAACCACCGCATCCGGCCGCATCATCATCGGCGGCGAAGACAGCGACGAGATCATCGATCCCGATGCTCGCGATGCCCTGATCCCTGCCAAGGCACGTGCGCTGAAGGAGAAGCTCGCATCACTCTGGCCACGCGCCGAACTTGCCATCGACTATCGCTGGGCCGGCACTTTCGACACCACGCGCGATGGCCTGCCGCTGATCGGCCCTGTCCCCGGCCATCCGCATCTCTATGCCGCCTATGGTTATGGCGGGAACGGCATCACCTTCAGCTATCTCGCAGCGCAACTGATCGGCGGGATGATCGCGGGCAAACGCTCGCCATTGCTGGACGACTTCGCGCTGCAGCGCGATATCGCCTGAAACTTAGCGCGCTCGACTCGGCGAATTCAGCTATCCCCATTCTACTGTCACCACGTGATCAAAACGCAGGCGGCGAACGCCCCGTTTTGCGTCAGCGACACTGATTGACTTCCAAAAGACGATTGTTAGCATACAAGTGAATTTTGGCCCTCCTGCCCGGGGTTTTTCCATATGAAGCCGGCGCCGTTCACGCGACACGTCCCACGCACCGTGGATGAAGTTGTGAGTGCATTGGCCGAGTTTGCGCCGCTCGATGGCCGCATTCTGGCGGGCGGCCAGAGCCTGGTGCCGATCATGGCGTTCCGTATGGCGCGGCCAGCACACTTGATCGATATCAATGAGGTCGAAGGGCTCGACCGCCTCGCTGTCGACGGCGACTATCTCTCGATTGGCGCGCGGGTGCGCCACGGCGCATTCCACAAGCCTGTCATCGACGGTCCGCTTGGTAAGCTCCTCGCTTTCGTCGTCAGCCACATCGCGCATTATCCGATCCGGATGCGCGGCACGTTTTGCGGCAGCCTCGCCCATGCCGACCCTGCATCGGAATGGTGCCTCGTCGCGGCAACGCTGGACGCCCAACTGGTCGTGAAGAGCGTGCGTGGCGAACGCATCGTTAATGTCACGGATTTCCTCGAAGGCATCATGTCGACATCGCTGGCTGAGGATGAGTTCCTCGCCGAAGCGCGCTTGCCGCTGCTACCCGACGATACCAAGTTCGGCTTCTACGAGTTCAGCCGCCGTGCAGGCGATTTTGCGATGTCTGCCGCGCTCGTTACCTATCGTCTTGTCGATGGCGTAATCGCCGAGGCCCATGTCGGCATCGGCGGTGCCGAGGATCGCGCGCGGCGCATTCTCGAGGCCGAAGATGTTTTGAACGGTCAGGCTCCTTCGCCGGACCTGTTCGTCGCCGCCGGTGAAGCCGCGGCCAATGCGATCGAGCCGCTGGAGGATATCCAGACCACTGCGGAATATCGCTGCGATCTGGTCCGCGCCGTGACGCGGCGCGCACTGGAGCGGTCGGCACAATGACGGTCCACACCAAGGGCACCGGCACGACCTGGGTCGGGCGTTCGATCCGCCGGCTCGAGGATCCCGCCCTCGTCACCGGTCGCGGCCGCTTCACGGCGGATATGCCCGCCACACACTGGGTGCGCTTCGTCCGCAGCAGCGTGGCTGCCGGAACGATCGAGAACATCACGGCACCGGAGGGCGCAGGCATCGTCACGGCCAAGGACCTCGCAAAGCTGAAGCCGATCCGGCCGATGCTGAGCAAGTTCAATTATGTCGCGGTCGGTCAGCCGATCCTTGCCGATGGCGTGGTGCGGTTCACAGGTGAGTCCATCGCGGCCGTCTACGCGTCGAGCAAGGATCAGGCGGAGGACATCGCCGATCAGGTCGAGGTCGAGATATCCCAAGGCGCACCGCTGATCGACGCGATGGATGCGCTCGCCGAGGACGCTCCGCTGGTTCACGCCGACACCAAGCACAACGTGATCGTCGAGGGTCGCATCGCGACACCCGGCTTCGAGGATGTTTGGAAGACCGCACACAAGGTGCTGCATGTTGAAGCGCGCTCGCACCGTCAGAATGCGACGCCGATGGAGGCCCGCGCAGGTCATGCCTCCTATGACGCATCGACCGGTCGCGTGACACTGACCTGCACCACACAGATGCCGCATCTGACGCGCACGGCGGTGTGCGACATCCTCGGCATTCCGGAATCGGATCTGCGTGTCATCGCGCCTGACGTCGGCGGCGGCTTCGGCCAAAAGATGTCGCTGGCGCCGGAATATGTGCTGCTGGTCTGGCTGGCGCGCAAATTGCGCAGCTCCGTGGCCTGGACCGAGGATCGCCGCGAAAACCTGATTGCGAGCTTTCACAGCCGCGATCAACACGTCCAGCTCGAAGGCGCATTCGACAAGAGCGGAAAGCTGCTCGCTTTGCGCGGCGACATTGTCGCCAATATCGGCGCCTATTCCTGTTTCCCGACGACCTGCGGCGTCGAGCCCTTGATGGCACTGGCCGAGCTCCCCGGCCCCTATGACGTCCGCGCTTATGACTGTCGCTCGCGCGGCGTGATGACCAATACCTGTCCGATGGCGCCCTATCGCGGCGTCTCGCGGCCGGTCATCACCTTCGTGCTCGAACGCTTGATGGACAAGGCTGCCGCAGCCTTCGGCATAGAGCCGACCGAACTACGCCGCCGCAATCTGATCGACAAGTTCCCCTACACGTCGGCGACCGGGCTCGTCTTCGATGACGGTAGCTACAAGGAAACCATGGAGATGGCCATCAAGGCCATCGACCTCGACGCATTCCGCAAGCGCCAGAAGATCGCGCGCGATGCCGGCCGCCATCTCGGTATCGGCTTTGCAACCTTCTCCGAGCGTACTGGCTATGGCAGCCCGGCTTTCGCGGCACGCGGGATGGAGATCACTCCGGGCTTCGAGACCGTGTATCTGACCATCGATCCCTCGGGCTTCGTCGAAGCGCGGATCGGCTCGTCGCCGCATGGCCAGGGACTGCGCACATCACTGGCGCAGATCATCGCCGACGAGATCGGCATCGATCCGGAATTCATCAAGGTGGTTCACGGCGACACAGACCGCTCGCCCTATGGCTGGGGCACATTCGCCAGCCGCTCGCTGGTGCTGTCGGGCGGCGCCAGCCTGCTCGCCGCGCAAAAGATCCGCGCCAAACTGCTGAAGATGGCGAGCCATCTGCTGGAAGCCGCGCCCGAGGACATCACGCTGCAATCCGGATCGGCGCATGTCATCGGCACCGATCGCTCCGTCACCATCGCGTCGATGGCGCGTGCGGCCTATCACCAGACCCACATCTTCAAGGGCGAGATCGAACCGGGTCTCACCGAGACCGGCACTTATGATCCATCCGGAACCTTCTCCAATGCCTGCCATGTCGCCATCGTCGAGGTCGATATCGAGACCGGCCGTGTCGAGATGGAGAAATTTCTGGTCGCCGAGGATGCCGGGCTGATCATCAATCCGATGATCGCCGACGGCCAGGTCCATGGCGGGGTCGCTCAAGGCATCGGCAACGCGCTGCTGGAAGAGATCATCTATGACGAGACCGGCAACATCCTGACCAGCACGCTGGCGGATTTTCTGCCGCCGACGACGCACGAAATTCCCGAGATTGAGCTGCATCACATCGAGACTCTCACCGGTAATTCGATCACCAAGGCCAAGGGCCTCGGCGAAGGCGGCGCCATCGGCGCGCCGGCCGCCGTGATCTCCGCGATCAACGACGCGTTGTCCTGCTTCGGAATCTCCATCGACGAAATGCCGGCAACGCCGCAGCGCATTCGTGCGGCGCTGCGCGCAAGCGGAAAATTGCCAAGCAACGGAAAACTTGCATGAGCGACAAGACCGATATCACCCTCATCATCAACGGTCACTCCCACGCCATTCGCGTGGAGTCGCGCCGGACCCTCGCCGACGCGATCCGCGAGGACTGTGGCCAGACCGGCACGCATATCGGTTGCGAGCACGGCGTCTGCGGCGCGTGCACCGTGCTCGTGAATGGCGAGCCCGTGCGCTCGTGCCTGATGTTCGCGCAGCAGGCGGACGGCAAGCAGATCCGCACCGTCGAAGGCCTCGCCGATGGCGACGAGATGCACCCGATGCAGCGCGCCTTCATGGAGAACCACGGCCTGCAATGCGGTTTCTGCACACCCGGCTTCCTGATGCTCGCCGTCGGCGTGCTGGAGCGCGAGCCGGATATTTCCGACCACGATCTGGTGGACGTGCTGTCGTCGAACCTGTGCCGCTGCACCGGCTATCAGAACATCATCAAGGCGGTCCGCGCCGCCGCGGTGGAGATGCGCCAGTCGTGACTGCTGCCGCCAAACCGGGACTGGTTGGCCAATCCGTCACTCGCAAGGAAGACGGCCCGCTGCTGCGCGGCCAGGGCAAGTTTGCCGCCGATATCAATTTCCCGAACCAACTCCATATGCGTGTGGTGCGCTCGACCTACGCCCACGGCAATATCGTCTCGGTCGATCTCGCGCCGGCTCTGGCGATTCCGGGCGTGGTCGCCGCCTGGAGCTTTGCCGATGTCTCCGAGATTCCGCCGATTGATTTCCGTCTGACGCGGCTGGAGCAACTCGCCGTCTATCGCCAGACCATTCTGGCCAAGGACAAGGTGCGCTATGTCGGCGATCCCGTCGCCGTCGTGTTCGCCGAAGATCCCTATCTTGCCGAAGATGCCGCCGAGCAAGTCGAGGTCGAGATAGAAGAACTGCCGGTGATCCTGCAGGCCGATGGCGAGGTCGGCGAGTTCCGCGACGGACTACCGACCGAGACCGCACTGATCGAGAAAGGTTATGGCGACGTCGATGGAGCGTTCGCCAAAGCGCATGCCGTAGTCAGCCTTTCGCTCTCCATCGGCCGTCATTCCGGCGTTCCCCTGGAGACGCGCGGGGCCATTGGCCGTTACATCGCCGAGACAGACATGCTGGAAATGTACGGCGCTGCGAAAGTGCCGCACTGGAATCGCGACCAGCTTGCGAAAATGTTTGGCCGCACCGCTGCCAACACCAATCTGTTCGAAGGCCATGTCGGCGGCGGCTTCGGCATTCGCGGCGAGATGTATCCCGAAGACGTACTGGTCTGTCTGGCCGCGCTGCGCCTCGGCCGCCCCGTGAAATGGATCGAGGATCGCCGCGAGCATCTGATCGCGGCCAATCACTCGCGGCAGCAGACCCATCACATCCGCGCGGCGATCGATCGCGACGGCAATATTCTGGCCATCGACAACGAGTTCTTCCACGATCAGGGCGGCTATATGCGCACGCATGCCGCCACCGTGCCCGACCTCGCCGCTGCGATGCTGCCCGGCCCCTATCGCATTCCCGCCTATCGCGTGCTCGGCCATATCCGCCTGACCAACAAGACGCCTGGCGGCACCTATCGCGCGCCCGGCCGCTATGAGAGCACTTTCGTGCGCGAACGCTTGCTGGATGCGGTCGCGGCCAGAGTGGGGATCAGCGGCGTCGAGGTCCGTCGCCGCAACCTCATCGCGACCAGCGAGATGCCGGTCACGCGTGCATTGGAAACGCTCGGCACCGACATCGTGCTGGATTCAGGCGACTACCCGAAGCTGCTGGACAAGGCGCTGAATGGCATCGGCTGGGACGACCTGCAGACGCAGATTACGTCACGTCGCAAGGCGGGCGAACTGGTCGGCTCCGGTGTCGCCATGTTCGTCGAGAAAAGCGGTCTTGGCCCGTTCGACGATGTGCGGATCAATGTCGGGACCGACGGGCTCGTGGAAGTCGTCACCGGCGCCGCTTCGGTCGGCCAGGGCGTCGAAACGGTCATCGCTCAGATTTGCGCAGAGAAACTCGGCGCCAGCTATGACAATGTCAGCGTGATCCACGGCCAGACCAACCGTATCGCCAGAGGCCTCGGCGCCTTCGCCTCACGCGTCTCCGTGATGACGGGCGAAGCGACGCGGCAAGCCGCGCTGAAGCTGCGCGACAAGGCTCTCGCGGCCGCAGCTGAATTGATGCAGTTGACGGCCGATCAACTCGATATCGTCGATGGCGAGATTGTCCGCCTCGATGGCGGTACCGGCCCATCGATGACGCTCGGCGAGATCGCAAAGGCGCTCGAACCGGGAGGCAATCTGGTCGGTGATAGCGAACCTGGCCTGTTCGCCGAAGCGTCGTTCGAATCCAAGCATATGACCTACCCATACGGCGTCCATGTCGCGGTCGTGTCGCTCGCCCGCGACACTGGCGGCATCAGCGTCGAGCGGTATCTTGTCGCCTATGACATCGGCAAAGCGATCAACCCGATGCTGGTCGATGGCCAAATCGTTGGCGGCGTGGCCCAAGGCATCGGTGGTGCGCTTTATGAAGAGTTCACCTATGACGACCGCGGCGAACCGCTGGCGGTAACCTTCGCCGACTATTTGATGCCGACGGCCCGCGAAGTACCTGATGTCGAAGTGATCATTTCCGAGGATGCGCCGAGCCCGCTCAACCCGATGGGGCTCAAGGGCGCCGGCGAAGGCGGCACCAATGCCGTCGGCGCGGCGATTGCAGCGGCCATCGACGACGCGCTCGGCCAGCCCGGCGCCATCACGCAGCTGCCGGTCTCGCCTCAACGGATCAAGGCGCTGCTCAATAGCAAAATGTGATCAGGTAATCTTCTTCAGCAACCGCGTCAGTGTGCGTTGCTCTTCGGCCGTCAACGGTCGCAGCGTCTTGGCGCTGACCTCCGCTGCAACGCGGATTGCCGCATCGACCACACGGGCGCCCTTCTCGGTCAGCGACACCGCACGGCGACGGCGATCCGTAGGGTCACTACCGGTGGTGATGAAGCCGCGCAGACCCAGCCGATCCACAACCCCCTTGATGGTCGCGGCATCGAGATAGACCAGCCGCCCCAGATGGTTCTGTGAACTCGGGCCGACCTCATGCAGCTTCGCCAGCACGGCGAATTGCGTCTGGGTCAGATCCTCGATCATGTTGGACATGAAGATGGAGGTGTGGCGCTGCATCGCCACGCGCATCAGGAAGCCGACCTGGGAGTCGAGGACATAGTCCGGCGGCGTCTCCGCGGCCGGAAGGGCCTTCAGCTTGGTCGGTTTCTGCGCCATGTCGTCCCCGATGATCTCCTGCTAGTTATGAACGATCTTCGGTTGCCGCGACAGTTGAAGTTTTGGTCGTTACACCGTCAAATAAGCGCGTTGAATGTCAATATTCTCCGCCAGCTCGGTCATGGTGCCGTTCCATTGGATCTGGCCCTTTTCGAGGACGTAGGCCCTGTCCGAGACCAGTTCGGCGAAATGCACGTTCTGCTCCGACAGCAGGATCGACACTCCAGCCTTTTTCAGTTCGAGAATGGTATTGGCCATCAGTTCGACGATCAGCGGGGCGACCCCTTCGGACGGTTCATCAAGCAGGATCAGCAGCGGATTGCCCATCAGCGTCCGCGCCACGGTGAGCATCTGCTGCTCGCCGCCGCTCATCCGGCCGCCCGGACGGTTCGGCATTTCACCGAGATTGGGAAACAGCGCCAGTAGCTTCTCTTCGGTCCAGACCGGCGCCGGCACGCCGTCGCTGAACTTGCGTGGCGGCTGGCGGCCGATATCGAGATTTTCCAGCACCGTCAGATCGGAGAAGATGCGGCGGTCCTCCGGCGTGAAACCGAGGCCGAGCCGCGCGATCTCGTAAGGCTGCCGGCCGGAGATATCGTGGCCATCGAACCGGATCTTGCCGGTAGACTGCGCCATCAGGCCCATGATGGCCTTCATGGTCGTGGTCTTGCCAGCGCCATTGCGGCCCATCAGTGCAACGACTTCGCCGCGCCCGACCTGCAGGCTGAGGTCGTAAAGGATCTGCGCGGCTCCGTAGGACGCACCGAGATTTTCGACCGAGAGCATCGGGGCGCTCATCAATGTGCCTCCGATTTCTGGAATGTCTTGCCGGTGCCGAAATACACTTCCCTCACCTGCGGATTGTCGCGGATCGACTTGGCATCGCCGTCGGCGATCAGCCGGCCCCGCGCCAACACGATGATGCGATCAGCGAAGGCAAACACCACATCCATCGAATGTTCGGTGAACAGCACGGAGATGCCCTTCTCGATCACCAGACGCTTCACCAGCGCGATCAGATCGTTGCGCTCCTTGGGCGCCATGCCGGCAGTCGGCTCGTCCATGAGCAGCAGCCGTGGATCGTTGGCGAGCGCAATCGCCAGTTCGACGCGCTTAACGTCGCCATAAGCCAGCTCGCGGCTCGGCCGATCGGCGGCATCCTGCATGCCGACCTGGGCCAGCAGCTCCAGCGCGCGCTCGCGGTGGAGCGACGATGCCGGCTTCCACAGCCGGTAGACCTGATTGGCGTGGGAGATCAGCGCCATCTGCACATTCTCGACGACCGTCATCGAGTTGAAGGTGGCGGCGACCTGAAAGGTACGACCAATACCAAGGCGCCAGATATCGCGCGGTTTCCTGCCGTTGAGCTTCGCCCCCTCGAACCAGATCTCGCCGGAATCCGGCGGCAGCTGGCCGTTGATCATGTTGAAGCAGGTCGACTTACCGGCGCCATTCGGGCCGATCAGCGCAAGAAACTCGCCGCGCTTGATGTCAAACGAAACCTCGTTGACGGCACGCACACCACCGAAGGATTTCGAGAGCGAACGAATGGCGAGGTCGCTCATGATGCGGCCTTCGATGTTGTCTTTCGTCGCGAGATCAGCTTGACGAAGCCGCCGACGATGCCACTCGGGAACGCAAGCACCAGCAGCAGAATGATGCCGCCGAGCAAGGCCCGCCAGTATTCCGTCGAACGCATCATGAAATCCTGCAGCACCGCATAGACCGACGCACCGACAATCGGGCCGGTCAGCGTCTGGATGCCGCCGAGAAGAACCATGACGAGACCATCAATGGAGCGGCTGACGCCGATGGTCTCCGGCGAGATCGAGCCCTTGGCAAAGGCGAACAGCCCACCGGCAATGCCGCAGACTGCACCGGCAATGGCGAAAGCGAGCCAGTGTACGCGCTTGACATCAAGACCGATCGCTTCGGCGCGCAAGGGAGAGTCACGCCCTGCCCGCATCGCGTAACCAAATGGCGCGAACAGGAATTTGCGGAGCAGCAACACGCCGAGTGCGGCGAGTGCGAGTGTCAGGAAATAGAATGCCCCACGGCTGTCGAATGGCGTCGACGGCCACACCCCGAGCACGCCGTTGGAGCCGCCTGTGAGTGTTTCCCATTGGAACACGGCCGCCCATACGATCTGGGCAAAGGCGAGTGTGAGCATCGCCAGATAGACACCGGACAGTCGCACAGCGAACCAGCCGAACAGCAGCGCGCCGACCAGCGCCAGCACTGGTGCGGCTGCCAGTGCGAGTCCCATCGGCGCCGCAAACCATTTCACCAGCAGCGCTGCGCCGTAAGCACCCAAGCCAAAATAGGCCGCGTGGCCGAACGAATGCATGCCACCCGGCCCCATGATGAAATGCAGGCTCGTTGCAAACAGCACGGCAATCAACACGTCGATGCCGAGCACGAGCGTATAGGGCGAGCTCTTGGCGATCAGCGGCAGGCACACGAGGACAACGAGAAGAATGAGGCCCGCGATCTTCGTGGCCGGTGTCGCAGGACGCAGCGGCTCTTCGGGCTCAGCCACGCTGCGCACAGCCACCTGCTCCCGACCGAGCAAGCCGTAGGGCCGTGCGATCAACACCGCGGCCATCACGAGAAATTCGGCAACCAGCGTCATCTTGGAGAAATTGACCGTGAAGCCGCCAAAATTCACGACGCCAAGGCCGATGCACAACGCCTTCACCTCGGCGATGATGACCGCCGCAAGATAGGCGCCGGAGATCGAGCCCATGCCGCCGACCACAACGACGACGAAGGCGTCGCCGATCACGATCAGGTCGGTCGCCAGCGTCGCCGGCTCGCGCGCAATCTGCAGCGCGCCGCCAAGACCTGCGAGCAAAGCGCCCAGCGCGAACACGCCCGTGAACAGCATGGCCTGGTTGACGCCGAGCGCGCCCACCATCTCACGGTCCTGCGTCGCCGCGCGCATCAAGCGACCGAAGCGGGTCTTGGCCAGCGCGAGATGCAGCATCCACAGCACGAACGGGCCGACGAAGATCAGAAAGATATCATAGGTGGGCAACCGACGGCCGAGCACCTCGACGGAGCCGGTCAAACCAGGTGCGCGCGGTCCGAGCAGATCCTCAGGACCCCAGATCCACAGCGTCGCGTCGTTGATAACGAGCACGAGCGCGAAAGTGGCGAGCAATTGAAACAACTCAGGTGCGCGATAGATCCTCCGCAGCAGAAGGATCTCGATCGCAGCGCCGATCAGGGCCACCAGCAACGCGGTCAGAACAATGCCGCCCCAGAAGCCGACGGCACCGCCGACCTTGGTGGCGATGCTGTAGGCGATATAGGTCCCGATCATATAGAGGGACCCGTGAGCGATATTGACGATCCGGGTGACGCCGAAAATCAGCGACAACCCGGCAGCCACGAAGAACAGGCCGGAGGCGGCCGACAGGCCGTTCAGTGCCTGAAACAGAAACGCGTTGAAACTCATCGGAGGAATCCCCCTCCCCGCGTTGAACGTGCGGGGAGAGTATCAACGGCGATCATCGTCGTGCTTCCTGTTACTCGGTCGCGGGACGGAGCTTCTTCACTTCTGCGTCGCTGGGCAGCACAGATGCACCATCGACATATTTGAAGTCGCTCATGGTGCCTTTGCCGCCTTCAAGCGCGATCTTGCCGACATAGGCTCCCATGGTCGCCTGGTGATCGCTGGCGCGATACATGAACGGACCGAACGGGCTGTCGAGCTTCAGACCTTCAAAGGCCGTAATCAGTTTGTCAGTGTCCGTCGAACCTGCCTTGGCGATACCGGCAGCCAGAGAAGTCATCGTGACATAGCCGACGATCGACCCGAGACGCGGATAGTCGTTGTACTTCTTCTGATAGGCCGTCAGGAACGCCAGGTATTCTGGGGTCTTGATCTTATCCCAGGGATAGCCGGTAACGATCCAGCCGACCGGCGCTTCTTCCTTCACCGGATCGAGATATTCCGGCTCTCCCGACAGCAGGCTCACGACGGTGCGATCCTTGAACACGCCGCGTGTGGTGCCCTCGCGCACCAGCTTGGAGAAGTCCGCGCCGAACAGCACGTTGAAGATCGCGTCCGGCTTGGCATCGTCGATGGCCTGCACCACGGCGCCAGCATCGACCTTGCCGAGCGGCGGTGCCTGCTCGGTGACGAATTCGATGTCAGGCTGCTTCGCCTTCATCATTTCCTTGAAGGTCGCGACCGCCGCCTGACCGTATTCGAAGTTCGGATAGACCAGCGCCCAGCGCTTCTTCTTGGCAGCCAGCGCATCCGGCAGCAGCATTGCGACCTGCATATAGGTCGTGGCACGCAGGCGGAACGTATACTTGTTGCCGTTCTGCCAGGTGATCTTGTCGGTCAGCGGTTCTGCAGCGAGGAAGAACACTTTCTTCTTGCCGGCGAATTCGGTCACCGCGAGACCGATATGCGAAAGGAACGTGCCGGCGATAATGTTGACGCCTTCGCGCGTCACCAGCTCATCGGCCACGCGCACGGCATCGCCCGGCGTCGAGCCATCATCGCGAGAGATCACTTCAAGCTTCTTGCCAAGCACGCCGCCCTTGGCATTGATCTGTTCGATCGCGAGCTCCCAGCCCTTCTTGTAGGGATCGAGGAATGCGGTCTGTGTCTTGTAGCTGTTGAGCTCACCGATCTTGATCGTGTCCTGCGCGAGAACCGCGTGACCGAACGACAATGTCAGTGCGCCGGCCATTGTGCCGGCAATCGCGAGTGAGTGAAGGGAACGAGCCGTCATCATGATCGAACTCCGTTGTGATCGACGTTTGCGATAGAAGTGATTCTCGCCGAAGCCTTCGCAAGAAACGGATCGACCGTTCGCCCTTGCGTCGCTTGCAGCCCCATGTTTGCAACGCGAATTAGTTTGTACGCAAATAGTCCGGCGCACCCTCTTCGTTGTCAAGACCGGTCTTGGTGCAACATGCCTAGCACATCGCCGAAGTTTTGATCATCCGATGTCGGCCGATGCGCGCGCATCTGCGACCGAATTTCGCAGAGCTGCGCGGCAGCGATATTCCGCCGCCGCGCGTCGTGTTTTGACGACTACCGATCGCGGAAACGGTCCATCAGCGCCTTGTCCTGACCGCCATCGATTTCGATCATGGTGCCGTTCGCCATCTGCACGAGTGGCGATGCGAGCATGACAACGAGGTTTGCAACTTCCTCGACTTCGGCGATACGGCCGAGCGGGATCGAGGCCGGCGCCAGCTTGTCGGCTTCCTCGTAGGAGATCTTCATGTCGCGCGACATGGCGTTGACGAGGCCGGCCCAGCGCTCGGTACGAACCGGGCCCGGATTGACGGCGCAGAACGAGATGTTGTGACGGCCGTACTGACCTGCGAGCGACAGGGTCATGTTCTGACCAGCAGCGTTCGCAGCACCCGGTGCGATTTCCCAATAGGATGGCTTGACGCCGTCATTGCCGATCAGATTGACCACGCGGCCACCACCCTGCTTGACCATGATTGGCAGCGCGTAGCGCAGGCAGCGCACATAGCCCATGAATTTGAGCTGCAGCGCCTGTTCCCAGTCGGCTTCGGTGAGCGTCTCGATCACGCCGCCCGGTGCCGAACCGGCATTGTTGATCATCAGATCGATGCTGCCGAGTTCCTTGGCGGCCTTCTCGACGAAAGCCTTGGCATCCGCATCCTTGGTGAGGTCGGCGGTAATCGCGACCACCGTCACCCCGTAGGCGTTGCGGATTTCTTCAGCCGTTTTCTCCAGCGGCTCCATGCGACGGGCGCAGATGGCGACATTGACGCCCTCCTTTGCCAGCGTCATAGCAATCGCCTTGCCGATACCTTCGCTGCCGCCGGTGACGAGAGCGCATTTGCCTTTGAGTTGGAGATCCATGTGCGTGTCCTTCTTGGGTTGGCAGAAATGGAAATGATAAGTTCAGCTTCCCGTAAAACGCGGGGGTCGTTTCTCGGCAAAGGCCTTGCGGCCTTCGGCGTAGTCGGCGCTGGCGTCGGCCGCAGCATAGAACTGCTCGGCTTCAGCCAGGAGTTCGGCATTGTCCGTGCTCAGCGCACGAATGGCAGCCTTGGCCGCCTTGATCGTCAGCGGCGCATTGCCGGCGATCTTCCGGGCAAGCTCGCTGGCCAATGATCCAACGTCAGCCTTCGGTGCGATGACATGTACCGCGCCCAGCGCATGAGCGCGGGTGGCAGGCAGACGATCGGCCGTAAACAGAACTTGTCGCGTCGCACCGGCGCCGAACACGCGGATAAAGCGCGCGATACCGCGCGGATCGTAGCCCAGACCAAGCTTGGCGGCGGGGACTGCGAAGAAGGCATCATCCGCAGCAACGCGCATGTCGCAACTCGCAGCAACGGATGACCCGGCGCCCATGCAGCCCCCATAGATCAGGCCGATGGTCGGCTGCGGGATCGCCTCGATGGCCAGGCAGGTATTCTCGACCAGATCGTCATAGGCCCGGGCATTGCCCTCGCCTGATCGAGCCGTGGCAAAGTCGGAAATGTCTGCGCCGGCGGAAAACATCAAGTCGCCATCGCCGCGGATGACCACGACACGGATATCCTTGCGGGTGGCGACGTCGCCGGCAAAGGCGGCGATCTTGTTCCACATCGCCGTGGAGATCGCGTTACGTCGTGCTGGATTGGCCAGACACAGCGTCGCGATGCCGTCCGCAATATCAATGACGATATCGCCGGGCGTGCTCATCGCTCAGGCCGCCGGCTTGTGCGACATCCAGCGACCGGACTCGGCCGCCGGGAAGAGCTCAGCCAGCGCCGCATTGAATGCCGCCGGCTCTTCGCTGGTGATGGTATGGCCGGCACGCGGCAATACCAGAAGACCTGCTGTCGGCACCGTACGCTTGAGAAAGATGCTGGGATCGAGGCACCAATCGTCCTCGTCGCCAACGATGATCAGCAGTGGCGGCGTGAATGTCTCGAGTTGCGGCTTCATCTCCCACAGCATCGGCCGCTTGGCCTGCAGCTCGCGCATGGTCAGCGCGTGCCCGACCGGAGAATGATCCGCCAGCATGCGCGCAAACTCGGCGAAACCACGCGGGTCCTTGTTCTTGTGCGTCTGACGCGTTGCACCATCGGCATAGCGCGCTGCAGCGGTCGGAAAATCGACCGTCTCGAACATTTTTGCGGTTTCGCGCGAGGCTGCACGGCCCTGCTCCACAAAGGCAGGATCGGGACTGGAGCCGTAACCGCAGCTTGCAGCGGTTACCGACAAACAGCGATCCGGATAGTGAATGCCAACATGCAGCGCCGTCGATGCGCCCATGGAATGACCGACGATATGCGCCTTGTCGATTTTCAGTGCATCCATCAATGCGATGACGTCATCGCGTGCAATATCCTGGCCGTAACGCGCTGGATCGGTCGGTACATCCGATGGCGGATAACCGCGCTGGCTGTAGGTGACGCAACGATAGGAGCGCGAGAAGTAACGAAGCTGGGGCTCCCAGGTGCGGTAATCCCCCGCATACTCATGGACGAAAACCACAGGACTCCCGGTGCCGACTTCCTCATAATAGAGTTGCGTCCCGTCGGGCGTCGTCACGTGCGGCATCATCGCCTCCTGCAGTCAGAGCAGATTTCATTTGCACACAAACGAAATGCTAGTAGCGTTATTTCACGACTGCAAGAGGATTTAGTGGATTCAATTTTGGCATATCATTTGCTTACAAACAAATATCGCAACGCCGCATAAACCGATCGAAAAGCCACGCGCCACAACGTTTCTTGAGGAGATGTCATGACCGGTCTTTCGCGACGCGCCTTCACAATGGGCACGGCTGCTACGCTGATGAGCAACGCGCTCGCAACAAATTCGCAGGCGCAGGCGCCGACAAAAATCCGCGTGGGTAGCCTGACACTTCCCGTCTTCGCGCCGATCATCATCAACATCATGAAGGCGCAGAAGTTCGATACCAAGAACGGTTTCGAGGCCGAAGTTCAGGTCTACCCTTCCTTCTCCTCTTATTATGCGGGCCTCGCCACCGGCGAAATCGACACGCTGATCGGCGGGCCCACCTACTTCCAGAAGCTGCGCCTCGAAGGCGTGCCGCTGCAAATCGTCGCAACAGGTGCCACGCTCGCCGATCTCGTCATCATCACCAGGGACCCGGCCATCAAGTCGCTCGCCGACCTGAAAGGCAAGCAACTCGCCGCCGATATGGGCAGCGGGCAATTCCAGATCCTGTCGATCTACGCGAAATCCAAAAAGATGGACCTGGCCAAGGACATGACATTGGTCAACGCGAACTTTGCTGTAGCGCGTGCGCAGCTTGCCGCCGGCCGCGTCGACGCCGCGATGATCATCGAGCCGATCGCCACCATGATGATGAAGGACGATCCGTCGCTGAAGATCATCTTCAACGCCAATGACGGATGGAAGGAGATTGCGGGCACCACCGGCTGGGAGCTGGTCTACGCCATGCGCGAGGATACCATCAAGAAAGCCCCGGATGCGCCCAAGAAATTCGTCGCGGCGCTTGCGGACGTCACCAAATATCTGCGCAGCGATCCGGACGGTGCCGACAAGATCGCAGTCGAGACCGTGAAGCTGCCGCCCGGCATCCTGAAGGAAGCCGTGCTCGCCAAGCGCTGGGACTTCGACGCCAAGCCAGCCTGGGACGCCACCGAACGCAAGAGCATCTGGGATACGTTCGAGCGCGCCGTCGCCGCCGGCTTCCATCCAAAGCTGCCTGACGAAGCGATCATCTATGCCCCCTGACGAGCCGAGACCTGCCACGCCATTCGAGGAACCGATCTTCGAAAGGTCACCGCGAAGCCTGATGATCTCCAGCCTGCCGCGCGAGACGATCATATCGATCGTGCTCTTCGCAGCGGTCTGGCAGGTCATGTCCTATCTGGCGCCGACGTTGGGCATTCCTGCTTTCGCAATCCCGGGCCTTGGCCGTATTGCCGAAAGCCTGGACAAGATCACCCCGCTCGACGTCGCGGTGACGCTCGGCCGTGTGTTGCTGTCACTGGTCGTTTCCTTCGTCATCGGACTGCTGGTGGCGGTGCTGATGTATCTGTCCGAAAGCATCGAGAAATATCTGCGGCCGATGGTGCGGATCCTGATGGCGGTACCGGTCGTCTCCTGGATCCTGTTCGCGGTGCTGTGGTTCAAGGGCGTCGAATTCCGCATCGTCTTCGTGCTGGTTGTGGTCTGCGCGCCGGTCTTCACAGTCGACGCCCTCGACAACATGCGCGAGGTGTCGCGCGACCTGAAACAAATGATCCGCTCCTTCCGGCCCACGCCGCTGCAGTTCTTCCACAAGCTGATGCTCCCGGCGATCACGCCGGGGATCATCACGAGCTGGAAGATCACCCTCAGCCTGGCCATTCGCGTCGTCACCATCGCTGAACTCGTCGGCGCAGTGACCGGCATCGGGCATCAGCTCTCGGTCGCCCAGGAATTGTTCTCGGTGGCTGACGTGTTTGCCTGGACGCTCGTGCTGGTCGTGCTGCTGTTCTTCCTTGAAGCGTTGCTCGTCAGGCTCGAAACACATGTATTGCGGTGGCGGGCATGACGGCAGCTTCAGCGCCCATCGAGATCGCGCAGTTGCGCAAGGTGTTTCGCCAGACCACATCCGGCCAGTCGATCACAGCCATCGATCAGTTGTCGCTGCGGATCGAGCCCGGCGAACTCATCGCCATCGTGGGCAAGACCGGTTGTGGAAAATCGACCCTGTTCGATCTGTTGATCGGGCTAGAACATCCCACCGCCGGCAGCATCACTATCGGCGGCAAGACGCCCTATGACGACTTCAACGCCTTCCGCGGCAAGATCGCGACGATCTTCCAGCAGGACCGGCTGTTTCCGTGGCGCTCCGCACTCGACAACGTCAAGCTTCCGCTCGAACTGACCGGCATCGCCGAAGATGTTCAGCAGGAGCGCGCTCTGACGTGGCTGAAACGGCTGGGATTGGAAAAATTCGCCAATGCCTATCCGCGCGAACTTTCCGGCGGCATGCGCCAGCGTGTTGCGATTGCGCGCGCCTTTGCCGTACAGCCGGAGATCCTGCTGGCGGATGAGTCCTTCAGCGCGTTGGATGAAGTCACCGCCAACGAGCTCCGCAAGACCTTCGTCGATCTGGCTCGCGAGTTCAAATCGACCGCGATCCTGATCACGCATCAACTCGAAGAAGCCATGGCCGTGGGTGACCGCATTGTTGTGTTCGGCAAGTCGGCGACGCTTTTGGCGGACGTGCGAATGTCGGACTGGGATCGTGCGGACTATCCCCTGCTCCGCGAGGCGATTCAGAATACGCTGCAGGCAAACGTGCCAGATGCGAGACTGAGGCGCTAGACAACGATCCACCGACCTTTCCACGTCTTGCCCGGGCTTGTCCCGGGCATCCACGACTTGACCGCTAGTCCAGACGGACGTGGATGGCCGGGACAAGCCCGGCCATGACGGTGTGGACCTAAACTACATCACCCCATGATCGCCTTCGCCGCGTTCCCCATGGCTTCCACCGAGGCATCGCCCGTATCCGTGAAGCACAGGATACGACACGGGCATGACTCCAGCCCGTCATAGCGCCATGGGAAGGCGCCGATCAGGCAACGCTGGTTCAGCATCAGCTCGATGTCGCCGCCGATATTCTCCGCATGCAACAAGCCTTCCTGGAACGCGTAATTGTGGAACGGAAACATGTCGGCAGTCACGTGGCGGCCCGAGAGCTTGTGATTATACTCAAACGTGCCGAAAAACTCGGCCGGCGTCTTGCCGTGCTTCTTGGTGAATTGCGCCGCTATGTCCGGCCGCATGTTGCGGATCGAGGTGTTCATCGAGTGGTCGCAGGAACCAGTGTCCATGCCGAACCACTTGATCTTCTTCTCCAGCATCCAGTGCAGCGTGTCGAGGTTCGGACCGGGGTGATAGCAGAAGTATTTCACCAGATCCTGCTGCGCCTGACCTTCGTAATATTTGTGCCAGCCGGTGTGCAGGATCAGAATGTCACCTTCGCGAATATCTGCCCCTGACTTTTCGAGCATCTCCGGCGTGATCACCGCCCAGTCATGCATCTGGCTTGAGATGTCGACCACCACGCCGCGATTGAACAGGTAGTCCAGCGGCAGCGAGGCCATGTCGCCCTTGCGCCCGTCGGTGGCGTGCATCGCGCCGTCGAAATGGGTGCCGGCATGCAGCGCCGTCTCGATCCGCTGCGCCACGATCATCTGCGTCTGCAGGTTCTGCGCATAATACATCTTGTTGCCGGCATAGCCGACCCAGCCGGGCGTGTGGATGTTCATGACGTGGGAGAGATCGACGACTTTCATGGTGCTGTCCTTCATCGTTTCGGGGCGCCCACCGGCAGGTGGAAATCGTAAGCATGCAAACAATTCTGCGCAATGCCCGCAGATGCAGGATCAAGGCCAAAAACAGATGGACAAACGCTGGGCTGCCACGACAATCCTCGATTGTGAAAGCGCGGTTCAGCGCTTGCGTTGACATCGATAAACCCGGCGGATACGCCAATTTAATGAACTGCTGCAAAGACAGCGTCAGCGATGCGGCCACTGCCGTTTCGGTGCAGGTGCCACGATCAGGCACGTTACCAGGAGTGGCGTTGCCATGATGGATTTCGCCACCCGGGTCCACAATCACAACTACCGGCTTGATCCGATCATCCGGTCGCTGCTGGACACCGACTTCTACAAATTCCTGATGCATCAATTCATCTGGATGCTTTATCCGAAGGTGCCTGTGACCTTCGGCCTGATCAATCGGACCAAAACCGTCCGCCTTGCCGAGATCATTCCGGAAGCGGTGCTGCGCGCGCAGCTCGATCATGCCCGCACGCTCTCATTCCGCGAGAACGAACTGATCTGGCTGGCCGGCAACCGCTTCTATGGCCGCCGCGACATTTTCCGTCCTGAATATATCGAATATCTGCGCAGCTTCAGGTTGCCTGACTACAAGCTTGAGACCATCGATGGTCAATATGTCCTCACCTTCGAAGGTGACTGGGCTGAAGTCACGATGTGGGAGATCTACGCCCTCGCCATCGTCAGCGAATTGCGATCGCGGATCGCCATGGCCACGCTGGACAAGTTCGAGCTGGATATTCTCTACGCCCAGACCAAGACCAAGATCTGGAACAAGATCAAGAAGCTGAAATCCTATCCGGACATGCGGCTCGCCGAATTCGGCACCCGTCGCCGCCACGGCTTCCTGTGGCAGGAATGGGTGACGGACGCGATGGCCAACGAGCTTGGCCGCAGCTTCGTCGGAACGTCAAACGCCCTGCTCGCCTTCAAGCATTCATTCGAAGCCATCGGCACCAATTCGCACGAACTGCCGATGGTGTTCGCCTGCCTCGCTGAAAACGACGACCAGCTGAAGACCGCGCAATATGACGTGCTGGCGAAATGGCAGGAGGTCTATGACGGCGAATTGCTGATCATTCTGCCCGATACGTTCGGCATGACGCAGTTCCTGCGCGACGCACCGCCCTGGGCCTCACAATGGACCGGCATGCGCATGGACAGCAAGGAGCCGGTTGCGGCGGGCGAAGAGATGATCGCCTGGTACGCCATGCGTGGCGAGGATCCGCGCAAGAAGCGCGCGATGTTCAGCGACGGTCTCGAAGTCGATCTGATGATCGATCTGCATCAGCGTTTCCGTGGGCGCATCCGCGAGAGCTTCGGCTGGGGCACCATGGCCACCAACGACTTCCGCGGCGCGCATCCGCGCGGGCTCGATTCACTCGACCCGATCAGCCTGGTCTGCAAGGTCACCTATGCCAACGGCCGCTCGGCCGTGAAGCTGTCGGACAATCCCGCCAAGACCACCGGCAGCAGCCCTGCAGAGATCGAACGCTATCTGCGCATCTTCGGCCGCGAGGGCGTCGCCGAACAGCCGGTGATCGTCTAGCCAGAACCGCAAACGCAAAAAAGCGCCGCCCGGTTTCCCGGACGGCGCTTTGTTTTTGTGTATAGATCGAAGCTGCTTACAGCAGGCCCGCTCCGCGTGCCCACTTGTACTTGGCACCAAGCACCTCGACCGGGAGTTCGGTCGAATAAGCGTAAGCCGGAATGCCGTTCTGGTAGAGATATTCGGCGGCTTCCTCGACTTCCACGTCGCCCGCGAGCGAAGCCACCATCGGCTTCTCGATGCCCTTGGCCTTCATCTCGTTCTTGATCTCGACCATGTTGCGCGCGAACACCATTGGCGGCGTCACGATCGTGTGCCAGTAGCCGAGGATCAGCGAGTGGATGCGATCATCGGTGAGGCCCAGCTTCACGGTGTTGACGTAAGTGATCGGCGGTTCGCCACCGGTAATGTCGACCGGGTTGCCGGCGGCGCCGAATGGCGGGATGAACTTACGGAACGCCGCATCCAGATCCGGCGGCATTGCCATCAGCGACATGCCGTTATCGACCACCGCATCAGAGAGCAGCACGCCCGAACCACCGGCACCGGTGATGATCAGCACGTTCTCGCCCTTCGGCGTCGGCAGCACGGGAATGCCACGGGCGAATTCGAGCAGCTGGCGCAGCGAGCGGGCGCGAATGACCCCCGACTGCTTCAGCACGTCCTCATAGATCTTGTCGTTGCCGGCAAGTGCGCCGGTATGCGACGAGGCCGCCTTGGCGCCGGCCGAGGTGCGGCCGGCCTTCAGTACGACAACCGGCTTGATCTTGGAGACGCGCTTGGCGGCTTCGGCGAAGGCACGACCATCCTTTAGATCCTCGCAGTGCTGCGCGATGATCGTGGTGTTGGGATCCTGCTCGAAGAACGCCAGCAGATCATCCTCATCGATATCCGACTTGTTGCCGAGGCCGACGATCGCCGACACGCCCATCTTGGCGGAGCGCGAGAAGCCGATGATCGCCATACCGATGCCGCCGGACTGCGACGACAATGCCGCCGAACCCTTCACGTCATAGGCTGTACAGAAAGTCGCGCAGAGATTGGCCGGCGTATAATAGAAGCCATAGATATTCGGCCCCATCAGACGGACGTCATATTTCTTGCCGATTTCGACAATCTCTTCCTGCAGCGCAGGCTCGTTGGCTTCGGCAAAGCCCGACGGAATCAGCACCGCGCCCGGAATTTTCTTCTCGCCGCACTCGATCAGCGCGCCGGCCACGAACTTGGCGGGAATCGCGAATACCGCCGTGTCGATCACGCCCGGAACATCCTTGACGCTCTTATAAGCCTTGCGGCCCATGATCTCTTCGGCCTTCGGATGGATCGGGTAGATGTCGCCCTTGTAGCCGCCGTTGATGAGGTTCTTCATCACCGAATTGCCGATCTTGCCATCTTCGGCGGAAGCGCCGATCACGGCGACGGCCTTCGGCATCATGATGCGGTTCATCGCCGTGACGATTTCGGCGTTGGAGCGCGGCGCGGGGCGCGGTTTGTAGTCGAAGTCGACGACGATGCGCACGTCGGCGGCAATCGCGTCTTTCTTGGTGGCGAAGACCGGGTTGAGATCGAGTTCGACCATTTCCGGGAAATCGCTGACGAGCTGCGATACCTTGACGATGATGTCGGCCAGCGCCTCGCGGTTGGCGGGATCGCCGCCGCGCACGCCGTGCAACATCTCTGCGGCCTGAATGCCATCGAGCATCGACAGCGCGTCATCATTGGTCGCGGGCGCGAGACGGAAAGTGACGTCCTTCAGCACTTCCACGAGCACACCGCCGAGGCCGAAGGCCACCAGCTTGCCGAACGAACCATCGGTGATCGAACCGATGATCACTTCGGTGCCGCCCATCAGCATCTGCTGAACCTGGATACCTTCTATCTTGGCATCGGCCTTGTACTTCTTGGCATTGGCCAGAATGGTGTCGTAAGCTTTCTGCGCGTCTTCGGCGGTCTTGACGCCGACAATGACACCGCCCGCTTCGGTCTTGTGGAGAATGTCCGGCGAGACGATCTTCATCACGACCGGGAAGCCCATGCCGCTTGCCATCTTGGCAGCGTCAGCGGCTGAGGTGGCCACGCCTTCTTTCGGCACGGGAATGCCGTATGCGTCACACACAAGCTTGCCCTCGGGGGCGGTCAGGCTGGTGCGCTTGTCGGCTTTGACCGCATCGAGAACTTTGCGGACGGCCTGTTTCGCCGATGGTGTTGCTTCTTTGACGGCAAGATTCGATTGGGACATGGCTTCCTCCTTCACGTCTTTTCCAATAGACGGATTGATGGCATTTGGTATGCCAGAAACTTGATTGTCAAGGCGCGTTGCAGCGCAAAATTGCTGAAATAGCTGTCATCTTGACATCCTGGCATCTGGTATGCCAAAAATTCTTGACGTTATTTCTGTGGTAGGACATCTCGACTGGAGATGATTCATGCCCACGCGAAAACAAACCAAGGCGCCGTCCGTCATGTCTGAAGCCGATATTGCGATCGTTCGGATTGCACCGGAGACCAGCTTCAAGACCAAGGCCTATGAAGCCTTGAAAGAAGCCATTCTTAAGATGGACATCTACACCTCGCCCGATCCGGTGATGCTCGATGAGCGCGCTCTGTCGGAACGGCTCGGTGTCAGCCGCACACCTATCCGCGAAGCCATTGCGATGCTGGAGCAGGATGGCTTCGTAAAGACTGTGCCACGCCGCGGCATCGTCGTTGTCAGAAAGACCAAGGTCGAGATCGTCGACATGATCCGCGCCTGGGCGGCGCTGGAAAGCATGGCGGCACGTCTGATCACGACCACCGCGCGCAAGAAAGATATCTCGGCGCTGCGCGACTTCTTCAAGGACTTCAACAAGGACCGTCTGCCTCAGGACCACGTTGAGGAATATTCGAAAGCGAATATCGCTTTCCACCAGGCACTGATCTCGCTCAGCGAGTCGCCAGTGCTGGTCGATATGACCAACGATATTCTGCTGCATGTGCGTGGCTATCGTCAGCTGACGATCGGACGCACGGACCGTACCGCGACGTCCCTGCCCGAGCATCTGGCCATCATCGAAGCGCTCGAGGAGCGCAACACCGAGCTCGCCGAGAAGCGTGCGCGCGATCACACGCTCGGTCTGGCTTCTTATGTCGAAGCCCACGGCCAGGAATTGTTTACGTAAGCGCCGTCTCGCGACGGTTCACCACTCCGCACCACGTCCAATTGAGCAACGACCAACAGTCACAAGAAAAGTCAGGGAGAGCGGGATGTCCGCAGTAGTCCAGAGCATCGATACCAACGCAGCCGCCGAGCAGGAATTGACCGATGGCTTCCATCTGATCATCGATGCACTCAAGCTCAATGGCCTCAACACGATCTATGGCGTGCCGGGCATTCCGATTACCGACTTCGGCCGCATGGCGCAGGCCGAGGGGATCCGCGTGCTCTCGTTCCGCCACGAACAGGCCGCAGGCTATGCCGCATCGATCGCCGGCTATCTCACCAAGAAGCCCGGCGTCTGTTTGACCGTGTCGGCTCCCGGCTTCCTCAACGGCCTTACGGCGCTGGCTCACGCCACCACCAACTGCTTCCCGATGATCCTGATCTCGGGCTCGTCCGAGCGCGAGATCGTTGACCTGCAGCAGGGCGACTATGAGGAAATGGATCAGCTCGCGATCGCCAAGCCGCTATGTAAGGCCGCGTTTCGCGTGCTGCACGCGGCCGACATCGGCATCGGTCTCGCCCGCGCGATCCGCGCTGCAGTGTCCGGCCGTCCGGGCGGCGTCTATCTCGATCTGCCCGCCAAGCTGTTCGGTCAGGTGATGAATGCCGATGCGGGCAAGAAATCGCTGGTGAAGGTGATCGACGCCGCGCCGGCGCAGATCCCTGCCCCGGATTCGATCAAGCGCGCACTCGAGGTGCTGAAATCGGCGAAGAAGCCGCTGATCATTCTCGGCAAAGGCGCCGCTTATGCGCAGGCCGACGATGCCGTGAAGGCGCTGGTCGAAACCTCAGGCATTCCGTTCCTGCCCATGAGCATGGCCAAGGGCCTTCTGCCTGACACCCATCCGCAGTGTGCGGGTGCTGCACGTTCGACGGTCCTGAAAGACAGCGACGTCGTCATGCTGATCGGCGCACGCCTCAACTGGCTGCTGTCGCACGGCAAGGGCAAGGCCTGGGGCAGCGCACCTAAGAAGTTCATCCAGATCGATATCGAGCCGAAGGAAATGGATTCCAACGTCGAGATCGTCGCGCCCGTCGTTGGCGATATCGGCTCCTGCGTCACCGCCCTGCTCGATGGCATGGGCAAGAGCTGGCAGAAGGCATCGTCCGACTGGACATCAGCAGTCACCACGAAGCGCGACGAGAACGTCGCGAAGATGGCGCCGAAGCTGATGAACAACAACTCGCCGATGGATTACCACGGCGCGCTTGGTGTTCTGCGCACCATCATCGCCGAACGTCCCGACGCGATGCTCGTCAATGAAGGCGCCAACACGCTCGACCTTGCCCGCGGCATCGTCGACATGTATCAGCCGCGCAAGCGCATCGATGTCGGCACCTGGGGCATCATGGGCATCGGCATGGGTTATTGCATCGCTGCGGCCGTCGAGACCGGCAAGCCGGTCCTCGCGATCGAAGGCGACAGCGCATTCGGTTTCTCCGGCATGGAGGTGGAGACGATCTGCCGCTACAATCTGCCGGTCTGCATCGTCGTCTTCAACAATGACGGCATCTATCGCGGCACCGACGTCAATCCGACCGGCGGCTCCGACGTGGCGCCGACGGTCTTCGTCAAGGGCTCGCGCTACGACAAGATGATGGAAGCCTTCGGCGGCATCGGCGTGAACGCAACCTCGCCCGACGAACTCAAGCGCGCCGTGAATGCAGCGATGGATTCCGGCAAACCGACGCTCATCAACGCGGTGATCGATCCGGCGGCCGGCAGCGAGAGCGGCCGTATCGGCAACCTCAATCCGCAGAGCGTGCTCAGCAAGAAGAAATAACACATCAGGCGGGGTCGCGAGACCCCGTCTCCTTTTCTCATATGCCGAGGCGGCAAAACTAGTTTACGGGAGCAAAACAATGACACAGGCGCTCAAAGGCGTTCGCATTCTGGACTTCACCCACGTTCAATCTGGCCCGACCTGCACGCAGTTGCTGGCATGGTTCGGCGCCGATGTGATCAAGGTCGAACGCCCCGGCGTTGGCGACATCACCCGCGGCCAATTGCAGGACGTGCCGAATGTGGACAGCCTGTATTTCACCATGCTGAACCACAACAAGCGTTCGATCACCCTCGACACCAAGAACCCGAAGGGCAAGGAAGTCCTCACCGCGCTGATGAAAGAGTGCGATGTTCTCGTCGAGAACTTCGGACCCGGCGTGCTCGACCGCATGGGCTTCCCGTTCGAAAAGATTCAGCAGATCAACCCGAAGATGATCGTCGCCTCGATCAAGGGGTTTGGTCCTGGTCCCTATGAGGACTGCAAGGTCTACGAGAACGTCGCGCAGTGCACCGGCGGCGCAGCTTCCACCACCGGCTTCCGCGACGGCCTGCCACTCGTCACCGGCGCACAGATCGGCGATAGCGGCACTGGCCTGCATCTCGCCCTCGGCATCGTCACCGCGCTGTATCAGCGCACGCAGACCGGCAAGGGCCAGAAGGTCACCGCCGCGATGCAGGACGGCGTGCTGAATCTCGCGCGCGTCAAGCTGCGCGACCAGCAGCGCCTCGCCCATGGCCCGCTCAAGGAATACAGCCAGTTCGGCGAAGGCATTCCGTTCGGCGATGCCGTGCCGCGTGCCGGCAACGACAGCGGCGGTGGCCAGCCCGGTCGCATCCTGAAGTGCAAGGGCTGGGAAACCGACCCGAACGCTTACATCTACTTCATCACTCAGGCGCCGGTGTGGGAGAAGATCTGCGACGTGATCGGCGAACCGACCTGGAAGACCGACCCGGCCTATGCCAAGCCGGCGGTGCGCCTGCCCAAGCTCAACGCGATCTTCGCGCGCATCGAACAGTGGACGATGACCAAGACCAAGTTCGAGGCGATGGAAATCCTCAACAAGGATGACATCCCCTGCGGCCCGATCCTGTCCATGAAGGAATTGGCCGAAGACCAGTCGCTCCGCGCCACCGGCACCGTGGTCGAGGTCGATCACCCCGAGCGCGGCAAGTATCTGTCGGTTGGTAATCCGATTAAGCTATCGGCCAGCCCCACTGAAGTGACGCGCTCGCCGCTGCTCGGCGAACATACCGACGAAATCCTCAGGCAAGTGCTGGGCTTCAGCGATCATCAGGTGGCCGAAATCCACGACTCCGGCGCACTCGATCCGCCGCGGAAGGTCGCAGCTGAGTAATTTCGTCAGCGATTTCATATAATTAGATGCGAAAGGCCGCTGATTGGCGGCCTTTTTCATTTGTGGTGCCAAGGCGGAACTTTAATAAGAAAATCAAATCGATCTATATCGCACTGCAAAATCCTCATGCTGCCATGCAAACAAGACAATTGTCCTTGGCATCTGGTATACGTAAATTGATCCCAGATGATGAGCCGCCAAGACGGGGCGGCCTCCAGCAAAGGATCAAATCATGTCGAAGACTGCTTCCCTCGACCTCACCACGTCCACCAGCTTCTTCGCTCGCTTCATGGCCTCGCTCGATCGCGCGCTGATGGCCAGCGCACGCATCTCGGCCCGCAACGGCGACCTGCCCCGCTTCGGCCTGTAAGGCTGCAACTTCACTACTTTTGCGCGGCCAGCCCGCGCAAAATTCCCTGCGTTTCTCCCGACGACTGGCCCCGGATTTCCGGGGCCGTTTTTTTGTTTGTGTAGTTGCATCGCAGCGATGTCTCGCGCTCCCTGCGACATTTCAGCCTCCCCGGCTTTTAACGGCTCTAATCGCTTGCCGCTTGGCATATCGCATACCAAAATGCGTGAACGGTAATGCTTCACGTCTGAATAGAAAGCATACCTGGGGAGGACAAAGGCTGCGCTGCCTTCGCGGGCACGCGATACCGTATGCGCAATGACAGAGCGATCCAGACCCACTCATCCTTTTTGCAGGCGAGCCGCTTCGATGCTCGACAGTCTGACCTGCGCATATGGCGCATGCAAGGGCGCGTTTGAACACCTGCAGTCAGGACATTCGAAGGAAGACCCGACCACGCACTGACGATTTCAAAGTCGACGAACGATCGACGCTATCAAAACGAATGGGAGAGAAACAATGAAACGCCTAGGTTCATGTCTCACGCTGGCCGCCGCTGCATCCATTCTCTGCCTGGGAGCGTCTCTCCCGGCATCTGGTGCATGGGAGCCGACGCGCCCCGTCGAATTGATCGTTCCCGCAGGCACCGGCGGCGGCGCCGATCAGATGGCGCGCACCATTCAGGGCATCATCACCAAGCACAGTCTGATGAAGCAGCCGCTTGTCGTCATCAACAAGTCGGGTGGTGCCGGCGGTGAAGGTTTCCTCGACGTGAAGTCGGCGAACAACAATCCGCACAAGATCATCATCACGTTGTCGAACCTGTTCACGACACCGCTCGCCACCGGCATTCCCTTCAACTGGAAGGATCTCACCCCGGTCGCGATGCTGGCGCTCGACGAGTTCGTATTGTGGGTAAATGCCGACAAGCCCTACAAGACGGTAAAGGACTATATCGACGCCGTGAAGGCCGCACCGGCCGGCACGATCAAGATGGGCGGTACGGGCTCCAAGCAGGAAGACCAGATCATCACGGTCGCGGTCGAGAAAGCCATCGGCAGCAAGTTCACCTACATTCCCTACAAGGGCGGCGGTGAAGTCGCAGTGCAACTCGTCGGTCAGCACGTCGACTCAACTGTGAACAATCCGATCGAGGCAGTCGCGCAATGGCGCGGTGGCAAGGTGCGGCCGCTCTGCGTCTTCGACAGCAAGCCGATGGCCTATGACGAACAGGTCGCCGACGGCAAGGGCTGGAAGGACATTCCGACCTGCAAGTCGCAGGGGCTCGACATCGAATATGTGATGCTGCGCGGCATCTTCATGGGACCGAAAGCGACGAAGGATCAGATCGATTATTATGTCGAGCTGTTCAAGAAGGTCCGCGCGACGCCCGAGTGGCAGGACCTGATGAAGAGCGGCGCCTTCAACACGACCTTCATGACCGGCGGTGAATATGCCAGCTGGGTTGGCACCGAAGAGAAGCGCCACGAGACCCTGATGAAGGAAGCCGGCTTCCTCGCGCAAGGCAACTGACGCGGCACCATGACGCCGGACCTGATCGCACATCAGGTCCGGCGCATGCAACACGCTGATCGACGCTGATCTCTCACACAGAGTTGTCCATGACCACGCAGCAATCTCACAACGCAGGCCCGTCTCACAAATCGGTCGAAGCCGGCGTCACCGCCGTCATCGGCCTGTTCGGCGCCATTGTCGTCTATGGCAGCGTCAAGGCCGGCATCAACTGGGGCGCAGAGGGACCGAAAGCCGGATTCTTTCCGTTCTATATCGGGCTGTTCATTATCATCTCCAGCCTTGTCAATATTTGGAACACGCTGCGCGAGGACGACGGCAGCCTTTTCGCCGAATGGGGCCAGTTGCGCCAGGTTTTCAGCGTCGTCATTCCCACCGGCATCTATGTCGGCGTCCTGCCGTTCATCGGACTCTACGTGTCGTCGATGATCTTCATCGCATGGTTCATGCGCTGGCTCGGCAAATATGAGTGGCCAATCATCGCCGCTATCTCTCTTGGCATGCCTGTCGTTACCTACCTGATCTTCGAACGCTGGTTTCTCGTGCCGCTCCCCAAAGGACCGCTTGAGGATCTGCTCGGTCTCTGATTTCCGCGATCTTTAATTCCGTTGCGTCTGCCGGTCTCTTTCTGAGGACTACTCGAAATGGAAGAAATTGCTAATCTGTTCCAGGGCTTTGCGGTCGCGCTGCAGCCATTCAACATCGCGGTGATGGTGCTCGGCATCGTGCTTGGTGTCATCATCGGCGTGCTGCCCGGCCTTGGCGGCGCCAACGGCGTTGCGATCCTGCTGCCCCTCACCTTCAGCATGCCGCCGACATCGGCCATTATCATGCTGTCCTGCATCTATTGGGGCGCATTGTTCGGAGGTGCGATCACCTCGATCCTGTTCAACATTCCCGGCGAACCATGGTCGGTGGCCACGACATTCGACGGCTATCCGATGGCGCAGCAGGGCAAGGCTGCCGAAGCACTGACCGCCGCCTTCACCTCCTCTTTCGTTGGCGCACTGTTCGCTGTCGTCATGATCACCCTGGTCGCGCCGCTGGTCGCAGGCTTCGCCTTACGATTCGGGCCCGCGGAGAAATTCGCGGTCTATTTCCTGGCGTTCTGCAGTTTCGTCGGGCTGAGTAAGGAGCCACCTTTCAAGACCATTGCGGCGATGATGATCGGCTTCGCCCTCGCCGCCGTCGGCCTCGATTCCATCACGGGACAACTGCGACTCACGTTTGGCTCGACCGAACTCCTCAATGGCTTCGACTTCCTGATCGCAGTCATCGGCCTGTTCGGCCTCGGTGAAATTTTCCTCACCATGGAGGAAGGACTGCGCTTCCAGGGCGGCAAGGCGAAGATCGATCTTCGCGTCGTGCTCCGTACCTGGATGAGCTTGCCGCAATACTGGATGACGTCACTGCGCTCCTGCGTGATTGGTTGCTGGATGGGTGTTACGCCCGCAGGCGCGACACCCGCGTCCTTTATGAGTTACGGGATCGCCAAGCGCGTCTCCAAGAACGGCAACAATTTCGGCAAGGGCGAGATCGAAGGCGTCATCGCTCCGGAAACGGCCGCGCATGCCGCCGGTACCGCAGCCCTGCTTCCGATGCTCTCGCTCGGCGTCCCCGGTTCGCCAACTGCCGCTGTGCTTCTTGGTGGTCTGCTGATCTGGGGCCTACAGCCTGGCCCGATGCTATTCGTCGAGCAGAAGGAGTTCGTCTGGGGCTTGATCGCCTCGATGTATCTCGGCAACCTCGTCGGCCTGATCATCGTGCTGACCTGCGTACCGATCTTCGCAGCGATCCTGCGGGTTCCATTCAGCATCATCGCACCTCTTATCCTGGTGCTCTGTGCGATCGGAGCCTACTCCGTCCACAACTCGACCTTCGACGTGGTGATGATGCTGGTATTCGGAATCATCGGTTACGCACTGAAGAAGTGTAACTATCCCCTCGCCCCGCTGGTGCTGGCCATCGTGCTCGGCGACAAGGCCGAGGAAGCCTTCCGGCAGTCATTGCTGGGCTCACAGGGATCGCTTGGGATCTTCTTCTCGAACACACTGGTCAGCAGCATCATGATCCTCGGGCTAATCGCGCTGTTCTGGTCGGTGATCCAGAACGGCTTCACCCGGCTGCGTACTCGCACTGCAGCAGCGTAAGTAACGATACAAATAACTGTTCAAACCCAAAAGCCGGCGGTCTGGACCGCCGGCTTTGTGCTGTCTTGTAGTATCGCAGTACAGCATTCAGTCATGCGAAACTTGCAGCGGCAAATTGGCAAGATTTCGCTTGTTAGTTGGCATATCATATACCAAACTATCCTTCGCAGCTGTCGAGCTCTCAATAGAACAGCGCTTTAGGAGGAACTATGACTGATGCAGTTCACGGGGTGGCGCCAGCTGCCGCACGTGTCAGCGATGCCTACCGCTGGACACAACTTGCCATCGGCGTTGGCGCGATGGTGATGATCGCCAACTATCAATACGGCTGGACCTTCTTCGTCCCCGACATCCAGAAGAAGTTCGGCTGGGATCGTGCGTCGATCCAGTGGGCCTTCACCCTCTTCGTTCTGTTCGAGACCTGGCTGGTGCCGGTCGAAGGATGGTTCGTCGATAAATACGGCCCGAAGCTCGTCGTCCTTATCGGCGGCATCCTCTGCGGCATCGGCTGGGCGATCAATGCACAGGCGGAAACGCTCAACGGCTTCTATCTCGGCATGATCGTTGCGGGCATCGGCGCTGGCGGCGTCTACGGCACCTGCGTCGGCAATGCGCTGAAGTGGTTTCCTGACAAGCGCGGCCTCGCGGCTGGCATCACCGCCGCAGGCTTTGGTGCCGGCTCCGCCCTCACGGTCGCGCCGATCCAGGCCATGATCCAGGATTCCGGCTTCCAGACCGCATTTCTGTATTTCGGTCTCGGACAAGGCATCATCATCGTGATCCTCTCCTTCTTCCTGTTCGCGCCAAAGGCTGGACAGGTACCGGCGGTCACGCAGAACGCCAACGTTATCCAGACCCGCCGCAACTACGCGCCGACAGAAGTCATCCGCCATCCGATCTTCTGGCTGATGTACTTCATGTTCGTGATCGTCGGTGCCGGCGGCCTGATGGTGACGGCCAACCTGAAGCCGATTGCGGCCGACTGGAAGATCGACAACGTACCCGTCACGCTGATGGCCATGACGATGACGGCGGTCACCTTCGCAGCCACCATCGACCGCGTACTCAACGGCCTGACACGTCCGTTCTTCGGCTGGATCTCCGACATGATCGGCCGCGAGAACACGATGTTCATCGCCTTCGGCATGGAAGGCGTCGGCATCTGGGCGCTGTATATGTGGGGTCACGATCCGCTGTGGTTCGTGCTGTTGTCGGGCTTCGTGTTCTTCGCCTGGGGTGAGATCTATTCGCTCTTCCCATCGACCTGCACCGACACCTTCGGCTCCAAGTTCGCAACGACCAATGCCGGCCTGCTCTATACGGCAAAGGGGACGGCAGCACTTCTGGTGCCGGTCGCGAACTATATGCAGCAGTCGTCGGGCACGTGGGACAGCGTGTTCCTGATCGCCGCCGGTGCCAATATCCTGGCATCACTGCTCGCGATCGCGGTGCTGAAGCCTTGGCGTAAGGTCGTCGTCAGCAAGGCGCTGGCGACCTAAAAAACGCAAAAAGCCTCAAGAAAACAACGCGCTCAGCCCTGGCTGGGCGCGTTTTGCGTGGGCGATGCGCTGCTCGCCAAGGCGTGATCGCCTTCACGCAACAATCGGCCAAGACCACCTTGCATCGTGGAATATAATATACCAGTCTCCGACCAAGCGACGCCTGCGGCAATACGCCACAACCTTAGCGACACCACGCCGCAAGGGAAAAAGCGCGCATCGGAGGAAACACGATGGCTCAGCCAGACTTCACCACCGCGTCCAACCCACCCGGCAGCTTCCGCTGGATTCAACTCGTGATGGGCATCGTCTGCATGGCGATGATCGCCAATCTGCAATACGGATGGACGCTGTTCGTCGATCCCATCGACGCCAAGTATCACTGGGGTCGCGCCGCGATCCAGCTCGCCTTCACGCTGTTCGTCGTCGTCGAAACCTGGCTGGTGCCGGTCGAAGCGTGGTTCGTCGACAAATACGGTCCCCGCGTCGTCATCATGTTCGGCGGAGCCATGATCAGCCTCGCCTGGGTGCTGAACTCCTATGCGGACTCACTGGTGATGCTTTACGCCGGCGCCGTCGTCGGCGGCATCGGCGCCGGTTCGGTCTACGGCACCTGCGTCGGCAATGCTCTGAAGTGGTTTCCCGATCGCCGCGGCCTCGCTGCGGGCGCCACGGCGGCAGGCTTCGGCGCTGGCGCTGCGATCACCGTCGTGCCGATTGCGCATATGATAGCCGAGAGCGGCTATCAGCACGCCTTCTTCACCTTCGGCATCGGCCAGGGCGTGATCGTGTTCATGCTCGCCTTCTTCATGCGTCCGCCTGGGCAGGCCGTGCCGGTGACGAGGAAACAACTCAATCTGCCGCAGACAAAGACGGATTTCACGCCGCCGCAAGTGCTGCGCAGCCCGATCTTCTGGGTCATGTATCTTGTCTTCGTGATGGTCGCCGCCGGTGGCTTGATGACCGCAGCGCAGATCGCGCCCATCGCCCACGACTACAATATTGCGAATTCTCCGGTGACACTGGCCGGCTTCCAGATGGCAGCACTGACCTTCGCCATCTCGCTCGATCGCATCTTCGACGGGTTCGGCCGCCCGCTCTTCGGCTGGTTGTCCGATCAGATCGGTCGTGAACACACCATGTTCATCGCCTTCGGCACCGCCGCGCTGATGCTGCTGACGCTGTCGGCCTATGGCCACAACCCACTCGTCTTCGTACTGGCGACGGCGGTCTATTTCGGCGTCTTCGGTGAGATCTACAGTCTGTTTCCGGCGACGTCAGGCGATACGTTCGGCGCCAAATACGCCGCGACGAATAACGGCATGCTCTACACCGCAAAGGGCACGGCGGCATTGTTGGTACCACTCGCGAGCCTGATCGCAGCGAGCTATGGATGGCAGGCCGTGTTTGTGATCGCCGTTGCGCTCAATGCCACGGCTGCGTTGCTCGCTTTGTTCGTTATCAAGCCGATGCGACGTGCATTCATTCTGGGGAGCGAGCCTGCCGTACCGGAAGCCGCGGCGCACAGCGCCAAGACCGCCTGATCGATCGAAGCTTGTTCAAGATTTAAGGGGCGCACGCGAGCGCGCCCCTTTTTCCATGCCCAACTGGCATGCCAGACCTCCAACTGGATTCGCTGGTGCGATAGAAGCACGGCGAAAAACACACGCCACGCAGCAATAAACGTCAGAAACACTGACTTTCTTTCTTGACCACCGGGCTTCGATATCCTCGTTTCCGCGTTGACAACTGGCATACCGTATACCAATCTTGCGCCTACAAGATCGATCCTCAGCCGATCAGCCAAGGGAGGTTATTGCCATGCAAGTCGGAGATATCCTGCGTAGGAAGAGCACCCGTATCGCCACTGTCCGCATGAACGAGACCGTCGCCATCGCGGCGCAGTTGCTTCGGACGGGCAATATCAGCGCACTGGTCGTGAAGGACGTGTGCCGCACCGAGGGCAACACCGCGGTCGGCATGTTCTCGGAACGCGACGTGGTGCGCGCGATCGCCGAACACGGCGCCGCCGGCGTCAATCGCAAGGTCTCGGATATGATCTCGGTCCAGGAATTGATTTCCTGCCACTCGACCGACACGCTCGAACATGTGCGACACCTGATGAACAAGCATCACATTCGGCACGTCCCGGTCATCGACGATCACACGCTGATCGGCGTGATCAGCATCCGTGACATCAGCAGGGCGCTCGATCATGAGGATGTACCGCACGCAGCGGTCGCCTGAGGCCTAGCCTCAAGCTCACTTCGCGTTTCATACCGATATCGACACGGACCGCCAGCGGTCCGTGATGCCAGTTCTTTTGCCTTGTCGGCGCCCGTTGCCTTGGTGACATTTCATGAAGATCTGCATCTACGGCGCCGGCGCCATCGGCGGCTATCTCGGCGTTCAGCTCGCACGGGCTGGCGCCGATGTCAGCCTTGTCGCGCGCGGAGCGCATCTTGCGGCGATGCGCGCGCATGGACTGAAGCTGCTGATAGCAGGAGAAGAACGCGTCGTGCATATCCCCTGCACCGGCGATCCAGCAAAACTCGGCGAGCAGGATTATGTCATCATTTGCCTGAAGGCCCATTCGATCACCGGTGTGATCGAACAGATGCAGCTGCTCGGGCCAAGGACAGGCATTGTCACCGCGGTGAATCTCCCACGACATGACCCTGCTGCCGGGCGATCTGATCTGCTGCGGCACCTCTGTCGGCGTCGGCGTGATGAAGGAGCCAGTCAACACCGTGACCATCGCAATCGAAGGTATCGGCGAGTTGCATAACGAATTCCACCGATAGGAATTAGGCACCCGCCCCGCCAAATCCGCATGGCGCACCGCCGGCTGTCCGATGGACATTCCCCCGGTGCAACGGCATCCTCCGCCCCCGAAAGATCAACAAGCCTCATCGGGCCCACCCGATGCGTCTGCGAGGGAACCGAGGACCAATCATGATCAAGACGCGCTTCACCGAGCTCGTGGGTGTCGAACACCCGATCGTCCAGGGCGGCATGCAGTGGGTCGGCCGCGCCGAGCTCGTCGCCGCAGTGGCCAATGCCGGCGCGCTCGGCCTGATCACCGCACTGACCCAGCCGACGCCGGAAGACCTCACCAAGGAGATCGCGCGCTGCCGCGACATGACCGACAAGCCGTTCGGCGTGAACCTGACCATTCTGCCGACCATCAAGCCGCCGCCTTACGCCGAATATCGCCAGGCCATCATCGAGGCCGGCATCAAGGTGGTCGAGACTGCCGGCAACAAGCCGCAGGAACACGTCACCGAATTCAAGAAGCACGGCATCAAGGTCATCCATAAATGCACCAGCGTGCGCCACGGCCTCTCCGCCGAGCGCATGGGCGTCGATGCGATCTCGATCGACGGTTTCGAATGCGCCGGCCATCCCGGTGAGGATGACACCCCCGGCCTGATCCTGATTCCGGCCGCCGCCGACAAGATCAAGATCCCGATGATCGCCTCGGGCGGCTTCGGTGACGGCCGCGGCCTTGTCGCCGCGCTGGCGCTCGGTGCCGAGGGCATCAACATGGGCACTCGCTTCATGTGCACCAAGGAAAGCCCGATCCATCAGCTGGTGAAGGAGCGCATCGTCGCCAATGACGAGCGCGAGACCGACCTGATCTTCCGCACCATGCGCAACACCTCGCGCGTCGCCAGGAACGCGGTGAGCAAGCAGGTGGTCGCCATGGAGAAGGAAGGCGCCACTTTCGAGCAGATCAAGGAACTCGTCGCCGGTGCGCGCGGCAAGCTGGTTTATTCGCACGGCGATGCCGAAGATGGCATCTGGTCGGCCGGCCAGGTCCAGGGCCTGATCCACGACATCCCGAGCTGCCAGGAACTTGTGTCGCGCATCATGCATGATGCCGAGACGATTATCCGCGCACGCTTCGAAGCCATGCTTGATGGCAGCCAGCGCCAGGCCGCTGAATAGACGGAACGGAAAGCAGAGCCATGAAAGCTTATGTCTACGGCGCCAACGGCGCTGCGATCGGTGATGCCCCGAAACCCTCACCCACGGGCACGCAGGTGCTGGTCAAGGTGAAAGCCTGCGGCCTTAACCGCGCCGACCTCGGCATGACCAAAGGCCATGTCCACGGCGCTGCCGGCGGCGTCGGTACGGTGCTGGGAATGGAATGGGCCGGTGAGATCGCCGAACTCGGCCCGGAGGCCGAGGGCGTCAAGGTCGGGGATCGCGTGATGGGTTCCGGCGGTGCGGCCTTTGCCGAATTCGCCGTCACCGATCACGGCCGGCTGTTCCACATGCCAGCCAGCATGAGTTTCGAGGATGCCTGCACCCTGCCCGTCGCCATCACCACGATGCACAATGCACTGGTGACCAATGGCGGACTGCAGCCCGGCCAATCGGTCCTGATCCAGGGCGCCAGTTCCGGCGTCGGCCTGATGGCGCTGCAGATCGCCAGGCTCAAGGGCGCAAAGACGGTGATCGGTTCATCCACCGACGCCGCACGTCGCGCCCGGCTGAAGGACTTCGGCGCCGACCTCGCCATCGATTCGAAAGATGCCGGCTGGGTTGATCAGGTGCTCAAGGCCACGGACGGCGACGGCGTCGATCTGATCGTCGACCAGATCTCGGGGCCCGTCGCCAATCAGAACCTGAAAGCCACGAAGGTGATGGGACGCATCGTCAATGTCGGCCGCCTCGGCGGCACGCATGGCGATTTCAATTTCGATCTCCATGCCGCCCGCCGCATCACCTATATCGGCGTAACCTTCCGCACGCGATCGATGCAGGAGATTCGCGACATCTTCAGTGCGGTGCGTACGGACATCTGGCCCGCTATCGAAGCCGGCCAACTGAAACTGCCGATCGACAAGGTCTACACATTCGACGACATCGGAACGGCGTTCGACCACATGGAAGCCAACAAGCATCTCGGCAAGATCGTGGTCACGTTGTAACGCGCGTTCTGCGAGTCATTGATTTCAACGCCGCGCGTGATTCTCATGCGCGGCGTTCCTGTTTCGGACTCATGCAAGTACCGAACAGTGATGAAATTCTCCGGTGGATACGATTTATTTCACGTTAACGTTTCGTTGACTCTCGACAGCCCTGGCAAAGTGGATTCTTATTGGTCTTGCGATTCGAAGTGGCGGGGCAGTTGTTTCGAGCGACGCGGGCGAGATTCTTCGAGGGGGCTTAGGTATGGCGCGTGCGCATGCGGACAACGCATGCGTCCAATCCGATTCGATCAAAGGATTGGCGCAGTCTATCGCGAAGCCGGCCTATCACAGGCTGCTGATCGCAGAGCCGGCACTTCGCCGGGCCGTCCCCACACTCATCATCGCTTTTCTCATCACGATCTTCTTCGGCGCCTTCGTGCAGGTGGTCGATCAAAGCCGGCAGAAGCAGGCATCGATGAAGCGCGATCTCGCGGCGCTCGCCGATCTGCTCGCCGAACGTCTCGAACGCAACGGCACCATCCGTCAGGATCGTTCTGCTGCCGTCGAGCGCCTGCAGAGCCTGCTGCCCAGTCTGATTCCATCCTGGGGGATCGCTGGGGGACGCCACGTCATCGTGCTGGGCGCCGATCAGAGCATTCTCGCGCGCGTGCCGATCGACCTGCCGCCGGGCGACGCCAATCGCATCCTCGACGTCCTCAGCGCAACACAGACCATGGCTGCGCAGGGTCAACGCACCGACGTTGTCGATGTGAAACTGCCCGACAACAGCCATGCATTGGCCACCCGTCGCATCGTCAAGGCCCTGCCGGGTCAGGTAGTTGTCATTCAGGAGAACAACGAGCCGATCTGGCGCTCGGACTCCGCGCTGTCGATCACGCTCTCGGCCACCACCGGCTTCGTGGTGCTGATCCTCGGCTTCGCCTTCCACTGGCAATCGACCCGCGCCCGCGAAGGCGACGCGATCAACGACGCCGTACGCGGCCGCATCGACACCGCCCTCAATCGCGGCCGCTGCGGATTGTGGGACTGGGATCTGTCGCGCGGTCGCATCTTCTGGTCGCAGTCGATGTTCACCATGCTGGGCCTCGACAGCCGCAGCGACCTCCTGACCTTCGGCGAGGTCAACGCGCTGGTACAATCCGACGACATCAACCTGTTCGAGATCGCCGATCAGCTGATTTCGTTCAAGATCGATCACATCGACCAGACCTTCCGCATGCAGCACAGCAACGGCCACTGGATCTGGCTGCAATTGCGCTGCGAACTCGCGCAGGGCCAGAACGATGGCAGCCAGCATCTGATCGGCATCGCCATCGACGTCACCGAACAGAAGAGCCTCGCCGAGAAGACCGTCGAGGCCGACGTCCGGCTGCGCGACGCCATCGAGACCATTCCCGAAGCCTTCGTGCTGTGGGACGCGGAAGATCGCCTGGTGCTCTGCAACTCGCATTTCCAGCGCCTGCACAAGCTGCCGGACTCGGCGGTGTCGCCCGGGACGTCCTACGAGACCGTGCTCGAAGTCGGCAGCATGCCCGAGGTCCGCTCGCGTCTCGCGGAATCCGGCGCTGCGGCGCCCGGCGCGCGTACCTTCGAAGCGCAGATCGAGGACGGCAGCTGGCTGCATATCAGCGAACGCCGCACCAAGGACGGCGGCTACGTCTCCGTCGGCACCGACATCACCCGGATCAAGGAGCATGAGCACAAGCTGGTCGACAACGATCTGCGCCTTCGCGCCAGCGTCATCGATCTCAAGCACTCCCAGGCTGCGCTAGAGAAACAGGCGCTCGAACTTGCGGACCTCGCGCAGAAATACTCCGACGAGAAAAACCGCGCCGAGGAAGCCAACCAGACCAAGTCGAAATTCCTGGCCAATATGAGCCACGAACTGCGCACGCCGCTGAACGCGATTATCGGCTTCTCGGAAATCATGGGCAGCGGCATGTTCGGCAATCTCGGCTCCGACAAATATGCCGAATACTGCCACGACATTCTCACCAGCGGTCACTACCTGCTCGAAGTCATCAATGACATTCTCGATATGTCGAAGATCGAGGCGGGTCGTATGCAGCTGGACCTCGAGCCGCTCGATCTTGGACAGACGCTGTCCGAAGCGCTGCGTGTCGTCTCCGGCCGCGCCGACGACAAGAATCTGACACTCAGTGCCGACATCGCGGCTGATGCACCGGTGGTGGCCGACCGCCGCGCCATCAAGCAGATCCTGGTCAATCTGCTCTCGAATGCCGTGAAGTTCACACCCGATGGCGGCCGTGTCACCGTCCGCAGCCGCGTGCTGCGCGACTCCGTCGCTCTGATGATCGCCGATAGCGGCATCGGCATCGCCCCGCAGTCGCTGAAGCGTCTGGGACGCCCGTTCGAACAGGTCGAGAGCCAGCTCGCCAAGACCTATCACGGCTCGGGCCTCGGCCTCGCTATCGCCAAATCGCTGACCAACCTGCATGGCGGATCGATGAAGCTGCGCTCCAAGCTTGGCACCGGCACCGTGGTCTGCGTCACCATCCCGCTCCGCGGCAGACACAGGCCAGCGGAAATCTCCGAGGCCGCCTAGGCGTCGATTGCTTACCGTTGACCGGGCCGAGCCAACTCCCATGGCATGACACTCAAGCGTCAAATGGCCGCTTGGGAGGCCCCCGCCCACACCTATACTAAAGGTTGCAGGTCGCTATATTGGCGCGTCGGCACGGCCGGTCTGGACTGGGAGCGCTGTTCTTTCTCGTGTGACCTATCAATTTTCAAAGCCACCATCTGCGAAGTATTTGCCAACAAGACTGCAGCGGTTGCCGACTGAAGGGAGTTTATGAACTACGAACCACACTGCTCTTCAGCACATGGAGGAGCAGTCCAGACAAGAGCGACACGGAGATTGTCGCCTGTTCAATAAACAAAAGCATTCCATGGAGGAAACGACGATGAAACTGAGCCATCTCGCCGCGGCGGCATTCTGTCTGACAATGCCGGGCATGGCCATCGCGCAAGACTATCCATCGAAATCCGTCACGGTGATCGTGCCTTTCACTGCCGGTGGCGCCAGCGATACGACAGCGCGCATGACCACGCAGAAGATGCAGGAAAGCTTCGGGCAGTCCTTCATCATCGAGAACAAACCCGGCGCCAACGGCTCCATCGGCGCCACGCAACTCGCTCGCTCAAAGCCGGATGGCTACACACTGATGGTGGGCTCGATCGGGGTCATCGCGATCAATCCGGTGCTTTACAAGGACCCGGGCTATCACCCGCTCCAGAACTTCGATCTGCTCAGTGTCGCTGTGCGCAATCCCAACGTGCTGATCACGCGCCCCGATTTCCCGGCCAATACCGTCCAGGAACTCATCGACTATCTCAAGAAGAATCCCGACAAGGTCACGTTCGCCTCATCGGGCGTGGGCTCGTCCGACCATCTGACGGCGGTGTTGTTTTGGCAGAAGACGGGGACCACGGGTATCCATACGCCCTACAAGGGCGGCTCGCAGGCCCATACGGACCTGATGGGCGGACATGTCGACGTCTCCTTCCAGAATCTCGGCGCAGTCGCCAACTACATCCGAGGCGGCAAGATGAAAATTCTGGCCGTTACCAGTGACACGCGCTCCGATTCATTCCCGCAGACCCCAACGATGAAGGAAGTCGGCGTCGACGATCTCAATATCTATTCGTGGCAGGCCTTCGTCGCGCCCAAGGGCCTTCCGGCCGATGTGAAGACCAAGCTCGAGACCTCGATCACCACCGCCCTCACCTCGCCCGATCTCAAGAAGCGGCTGACCGATAGCGGCTTCGAGGTCGTCGCCAATACGAGTGCGGAATTTCAGAGCTTCCTGGAAAAAGAACTCACACGCTGGAAGACAGTTGTCGAGATCGGCAAGGTCAAGCCGGAGCAATGATAGCGCCGCGCTCGTCTCGACCGGACGGTCGATGCAACTGATCTCCTGGAAATTGCGGCTCGCCGAGCTTGAATTTCCAGGAGGAGGCTAACTTGCGCCTTCCACAACCAGGCGGAACACCTGGCGCACATCAGCCTGCGTCTCATGCACGCGTGCTTGCAGCGAAGAGAAGTCCGGCTCGTTGCTCACGCGTGCGAGTATGCGCAACAGATCGGTGCCTGCCGTCTCCGGCTTGAACTTGTCGCTCACACACAGCCGCAGCACCTGCGTGAGGTCGTGATAGAGCCGCACCGCCGGACGCAGCACATCGGCGGCGGCTGGCGACAGAATGCCCAGTCGCGCCGCATTCTCCAGCACCTGCTGTGTACTGATGCTGAGGATCTCGGGCTTCTCTGCCGCATGTACCAGCTGCAGATATTGCGCGATAAATTCGATATCGACCATGCCACCCGCGGCATGTTTCAGGTCCCAGATATCGTCTTCCCCCTTCTCCTCGGCGATGGCCTGACGCATCTCGGCAACGTCGTTGGCGATGATCGTGGTTTCACGCGGACGCGTCAGCACGTCGCGGATGACCAATTCGATCTTCTCGCGGAACGCGGGCGTCGCCGAAATCACCCGCGCGCGCGTCAGCGCCATGTGCTCCCAGGTCCAGGCCTCGGTCTCCTGATATTCAGCGAAGGAATCGATGCGCGACGCCAGCGGTCCTGCCCGGCCCGACGGGCGAAGCCGCATATCGACCTCGTAGAGCACGCCATAATTGGTGCGCGTGGTGAAGGCGCTGATCAGGCGCTGCGTCAGCCGCGCGAAATATTGCGCACCGTGCAGCGGGCGCGGTCCATCTGAGTCCGGCGCGTCGTGATCGAAGTCGTAAATCAAAATCAGATCGAGATCGGATGCCGCCGTCATCTCGCGGCTGCCGAGCTTGCCCATCGCCACGATCGCGGTCTGCTGATCCTTGATGCGGCCGTGCTGGGCGACGAACTGATCGAGCACGAGCCCATGCAGCGTATGCGCAATGCCTTCGGCGACGTCGGCGAATGCAATCCCGGCCTGCTGCGCCGACACCGTGCCCGACAGGATACGCGTGCCGATCAGGAACAGGCTTTCCTGTCCGAACAGCCTCAGACGATCGAGAAACTCTTCATAGGAATTGGCGTCTTCGAGCGTCGCCGCCAGCCGCGTCGACAATTCGCGCTGGTCCGGCATGGCGCCGAAGAAGCGCGGATCGATGAGCCCATCCATGATCTGCGGCTGCCGCGCCAGCATGTCACCCAGACGCGGCGCCGCGCCAAGTACAAGCGCCACCAGCGCGACGAGATCGCGGTTCTGGCTGAGCAGCGAGATCAGCCTGCCGCCGCGTTGCAATGCCTGCAGAAAGCGGTCGAACGCAACGACCGCAAGGTCGGGCTCTTCGGCATCGGCCAGCCCGACGATCAGCGAAGGCACGAATTCCATGAATGCCTGCCGCGTGCCCTCATATTTGAGCGCGCGATAGTCATCTGTCATCCAGTGCTGCACCGTCTCCGCCACCATGGCCGGCTTGCGGAAACCGAGCTTGGTGAAATGTTCGAGCAGCCGCTGGTCCGTCGCGCCCGCTTTATAGTCGACAGCCGGTAGATGGACGTTATCGGTGGGATCGCCCTCGAACAGGCGGCCATAATGCCCCTGCACGCAATTGAGATGCCCGAGCAGATCGCGGGCAAATGCCTCGCGGTTGTCATAACCGAAGAAGCGCGCAAAGCGCTCCATGGCGCCGACGTCATCGGGCAGCGAGTGAGTCTGCTCGTCGGCCACCATCTGCAGCCGATGCTCGACACGGCGCAGGAATTCATAGGCGAGCGTCAGTTCGTCGCGCGCCTCAAAGGTGATCCAGTTGCTGGCAGCGAGAATATTCAACGCCTCCAGCGTCGGCCGCACGCGCAATTCCGGATGGCGCCCGCCGGCAATCAACTGCTGGGTCTGGGCGAAGAACTCGATCTCGCGGATGCCGCCGCGCCCGACCTTGACATTGTGGCCCTCGACGGAGATTTCATTCTGCCCGCGAAACGTCTGCATCTGCCGTTTCATGTCATGAACATCGGCCAGTGCGGCGAAATCCAGATGCTTTCGCCAGACGAAAGGCGCGATCTCGGCCAGCAGCGCCTCACCGGCCTTGAAGTCACCGGCGCAAGGCAACGCCTTGATCATCGCCGCGCGCTCCCATGTGCGCCCTTCGCGCTCATAGTAATGCAGCGCTGATGCCGTCGAGACCGCGACCGGCGTCGAGGCGGGATCGGGTCGCAGCCGCAGATCGACGCGGAACACATAGCCGTCGCCGGTGCGCTGCTGCAGCAGCCGCGATACGCCCTGCGCGATGCGCACGAAGAATGAATTCGGCTCGATATCCTCGGCCAGCGTATGCGCTTCGAGATCGAAGAAAACGATTAGGTCTATGTCGCTGGAATAGTTCAGTTCGCCGGCGCCCATCTTGCCCATCGCCAGCACAATCAGGCCGCTGCCCCGCTCCGGATTCTCGGGATCCGGCGGCAGGATACGCTTGCGTGCCATGTCCTGGCGCAGCAGATAACGCACAGTCGTCTGGACGGAGGACACAGCGAGATCGGTCAGCGCCCGCGTGACGCGCATCACCGGCCAGACGCCGCCGATGTCGCACAGCGCAATCAACAAGGCCGCTTCGGATTTCATGCGTCGCAGCAGATGCATGACATCGGGATCGCCGCCGGCGGCAGCGACATTCGCGGAGGTCTCGGCGATCAGAGTGGTGAGCAGGCGCTCGGGGTCGCAATGCAGCAGACGCAAGGCACGCCCGGCATCGGCGCGGATCAGATCGAACAGATAGGGCGAGGCCTCGGCAATGCCGAGCAGGATCGCCCTGGCATGCGGAAATTGGTCGGTGATCGCGCGAAATGCGGCAGCATCGTCCGGCGCGATATCGGCGAGCCATTCGCCGAAGCGCTGCTCGGCATCGGCGGGGGCGAACAGCTGCGGTCCGCTGACGAATTGCGCGGCCAGCGGGAGCTGGCCCTCGCCTGTTGCGGCTGAGGTCATGCCGACTTCTGTGGCACATTCCCCGTTTGACCCGCAAGGCCTTCGGCTGCCACTGCCGGCAGCGCCAACGTGACCCGCAACCCTGGATGATTGTCGCCCAGCTGCAATTCACCGCCATGCAGCGTGGCCACGGCAGATGCAAGACTGAGACCGAGGCCGGAACCGGGCAATGTGCGGCTCGCTTCCAGCCGCACGAAGCGCTCCACCGCATGTTTCCGATCGGCATCGGGAATGCCTGGACCATGATCGGAGACGCTGAGCAGCACCTGATCGCCCTCGCGCCGCGCCTCGATCACGATGTCCTTGGCGGCCGCAGCGCCTGCGCTATCGGCATTCTCTTCCGTAATCGCAGGTTTGCCATATTTGATGGCGTTTTCGACGAGATTGGCGAGCGCCTGGCTGATCAGTTCGCGATTGCCACGCAGCGGCGCAGCCGCGGTCTTGACGGTCAGCGTAAGATCGCTGTCTTCAGCAAGCGGTTCATAGAGCTCGTGGATGCCCTCGGCCACTTCAGCAGCGTCGAAATTGTCCATATTGCCGCGCGCCTGCCCTGATTCCGCACGTGCGATCATCAGCAGCGCATTGAAGGTCCGGATCAGGCCATCGGATTCCTCGATGGTGCGTTCCAGCGCGGCACGATATTCGGCCTCGTTGCTGGATCGCGCCAGCGCCTCCTCCGCCCGATTGCGCAGCCGCGTGAGCGGCGTCTTGAGGTCATGGGCGATATTGTCCGAGACTTCCTTCAGTCCTGTCATCAGCGCTTCAATGCGCTCCAGCATGGCATTGAGATTTTCCGCGAGACGGTCGAGTTCGTCGCCACTGCGTCCGACCGGCAGACGGCCGGAGAGATCGCCCGCCATGATGCGCTGGGTGGTGCCGGTCATGGCGTCGATCCGCCGCAGCACGCGGCTGGCGACGAAAATCCCGCCGCCGAGTCCAAGAACAACGACGATCAGCACCGACCACTTTGCGGCATCGCCGACGATGTCGAACAGGCGCCGGCGTTCCTCGAGATCATGGCCGATCAGCAGCCGGAAGCCGCTGCTCAATTGCGTCACCTTCACCAGTGCGCGATGGTTGGACGAGTCGGGATCGTCGAGCCGGCGATAGGCGGTCTCGGACCAGCCCGTGGTCGCCATCACGCCGGGCGCCAGCGAGGACACGTTGCCGGCGATGGATTGACCCGCCGGTGTCGTGATCAGATAGAGGTTGGCGCCAGGACGCAGCGCCCGGTTCTCGATGGCGCCCACGATCCCCCGCAAGCCGCGCCGCCCGAACAGATCGCTCAGCTCGGTCATTTCGTCATCGACCGTGGTCGTAATCTGATCGTTGATCAGCCGGTGTGTATTCCAGGCGAAATAGCCGAGCAGCGATGCTGCAAACAGCGCGAACAGCAGCAGATAGGCCAACGTCAACCGGAAGGCCGTCGTGCGAAACAGTTTACCGATAGCCGTCACGGGTCACGCTCGGGACGTGCGGAAATGGAAGGTTCTGGAAGTCATCCCCTGTTCTAGCAGGCGCAAGCTGTAACAAACAGGGCGTGAATATGAGATGTTGGTAATGTCGCTCGACTGCAGGAATTTTATCTTTCAGCGCGGTTCACTCCGGAAGGCCGGCTTTTCGCAGGCCCTCCGATGCCAGTGCGAAGTCCTGCGGTCGCCGCACCAGCAGCCAGTCGTCAATATTGCTGAGCCGCAATGTGGGATCGAGCCGGCGCACATGGCCCATCGCCTCACGCGCCTCTTCCATTCGCCCCCCCAGAGCATGTGCAGCCGCCTGGAATGCAGCAACACGGAGAATGTTCGGCACCTCGCGCGACGCCTCCCGCAAGCAATCGAGCGCGGTATTAAAGCGTCGCGAATAGAGATGCGACATCGCGATTCCCGTATGCATCTGGAATGTCTCGGGATCGAGCGGACTGAGCCGCATGGCGCGTGAGAAATAAGCGATGGCCTCGTCGTGCTCGCCGAGCGAAACACGTTGATAGCCGCCGAGGTACCAGATCGTCGACAGATTGGGATTGAGCACTAGCGCACGATCGACATAGGCGACGCAGGCATGCAGGTCGCCGCCGAAATGCGGCCAGGCATGGCCGCCGCGTGTCAGCGCTACCGCGTCGTTCTTCCCGAGGGTGACGGCGCGCTCGGCAAGCCGCGCCGCTTCGCGCCCGTCAGCCACACGATCGGAAAGCCAGCGATTCATCTTGCGCCAGTAGAAGCATCCCGCAGCCATCCCATAGGCCGCAGCGAAGTCGGGATCAAGCTCGATGGCTTTGTAGAAATTCGCCAATGCCGCATCGATCCCATCGCGCGTCGACACATGAAAATTCGCCAGTCCGCGCAGGTAGTAATCATAGGCGTCGAGGCTTTCGGTCGGCTTCCGCTTGGCGCGTTCGATCTCCGCAAATTCAAGCTGCGGCGCGATGGCGCCCACGACGCTTTCCGTGACCTGGTCCTGCAGATCGAAGATGTCATCAACAACGCTCTCAAAGCGCTCGCCCCACAGATGCATGCCCGTGGTGGTATCGACGAGCTGTCCGGTAATGCGCACGCGGTTCGCTACACGGCGCACGCTGCCTTCCAGCACATAGCGCACGCCAAGTTCGCGCCCGACCTCGCGGACGTCCACGGCACGGCCTTTAAACGTGAAACTGGAATTGCGGGCGATGACGAACAGCCAGCGAAGCCGCGAAAGCGCGAGGATGATGTCCTCGACCATGCCATCGACGAAATAGTCCTGCTGCGGATCGCCGCTCAGATTGAGGAACGGCAGCACTGCGATCGACGGCCGATCGGGCAACGTCAGCGCGGCGTCCGGGTTCACCGTCGATGTGGCGTGATCGGCAACCGCTGCGTCAGACTGCGCCGGCATTGCCGTCTCGGTCACATCGCCGACGAAGCGAAAGCCCTTGCGCGCCACCGTCTTCAGCAGCCGCTGTTCGTCGCCGCTATCGCCCAGCGCCTTGCGTACCGCATTGATGTGACTGGCCAGCGTCGATTCGGACACGATCCGTCCCGCCCACACGGCATCGAGAAGGGCATCCTTGCTGACGACGTGGTCGCGGTTCTTCACCAGATGCAGCAGCAGGTCGAAAGCCTGCGGCGTGATCGCCACCTTGTCGCTGCCATGCGACAACTCTCTGCGGTCGGGATCGAGGACATAGCCTGCGAACAGATACGGCACTCGGCGCTCCATGACTGCCTGCGTTTTCGGCCGGCGGCAATGAACCGTCAAGACCTTCAGGAGGCAACAGAACCGACCCCACAACTGGCCTGTCGCGCGCCATCGGCGGTGACGTGCCAGCCGGCCCTTTCTGAACGAACATCCAAGCGAAACTCAAGAGAAAACGAAGATTGCGGCAAAGTCTTCCTGTGCGCCGCGGCGCATGGTCCGCCCACACGATCGTCACCGTGTGAAAGGGAGAAAATATCATGAAAATCGTCGTCATTGGAGGTAGCGGCCTCATCGGTACGCAGGTCGTGAGCGGCTTGAACAAACTGGGCCACAAGGTCTTCGCCGCCTCGCCGTCGACGGGCGTCAACACGCTGACGCGGGAAGGACTGGCCGAGGCCATGTCCGGGACAAACGTCGTCATCGACGTGGCGAATTCGCCATCATTCGAGGACGGGCCGGTGATGGACTTCTTTCAGACATCCAGTCGCAACCTGCTCGCGGCGGAAAAAGCCGCAGGTGTCCAGCATCATCTGGCCCTGTCTGTGGTCGGGACCGAGCGCCTTCTGGCCAGCGGCTATTTCCGCGCCAAGCTGGCCCAGGAGGATCTCATCAAGGCGTCCGGCATGCCCTACACGATCCTGCGGGCGACGCAGTTCTTCGAATTCATCCCCGCCATCGTGCAAGGCGGCGTGGACGGCGACGTGATTCGCCTGGCGCCGGCCCTGATCCAGCCCATCGCATCTGCGGACGTGGCAGCCGCCATGGTGGACCTGGCCCTGGGCACCCCGGTGAACGGCGTCGTCGAGGTGGCCGGGCCCGAACCGCTCCCGCTCGACGCACTCGGGCGCAAATATCTGACGGCAAAGCAGGACCCACGCCAGGTCATCGCCGACATCCACGTGGGTTATTTCGGCACGCCAATCAATGATCGCTCCCTGACGCCCGATGCCGGCGCGCGCATCGGAGCGATCCATCTCGACGACTGGCTCAAGGGCTGATCGACGCACGCTGCCTCTCCGCCAACCAAGGACCAGCCATGACCGACGACGTTCCGCGCTCGACACCCTCCCGCCGCGATCTGCTCGCAGCTGCCGCCATCACCGCGCTCACTGCCGGCTTGCCCTCGATCGCCGAGGGCAAGGCCGGCGACAAGCCAACCAAACCTCACGCTCACAAAGGACATCGTACCATGAGCACCATCACCACAAAGGACGGCACCGAAATCTATTACAAGGACTGGGGCAAGGGCCCGGTCGTTACCTTCTCCCATGGCTGGCCGCTCAACGCGGACGCGTGGGACGGCCAGATGCTGTTTCTCGCCCAGCATGGCTACCGTGTCATCGCCCATGACCGCCGCGGTCATGGCCGCTCCAGCCAGGCCTCGAACAACAATGACATGAACGGCTATGCCGACGATCTCGCCGCAGTCATCGAGACGCTCGATCTGAAGGACGCGACGCTGGTCGGCCATTCCACGGGCGGCGGCGAAGTCGCACGCTACATCGGCCGCCACGGCACCAAGCGTGTGAAGAAGGCGGTGCTGATCGCGGCGGTGCCACCGATCATGCTGAAGACACCAGCCAATCCGGAAGGATTGCCGATCGAGGTGTTCGACGGCATCCGCGCCGGCGTGGCCGGAGATCGGTCGCAATATTACAAGGATTTGGCGATCGCCTTCTACGGCGCCAACCGGCCCGGCGCGAAAGTCTCCCAGGGCACGCTGGATCAGTTCTGGCTGTGGAGCATGCAGGCCGGCGCGAAGAACGCCTATGAGAGCGTGAAGGCGTTCTCGGAGACGGATTTCACGGAAGACCTGAAGAAGTTCGACGTCCCTACCCTCGTCCTGCATGGCGAGGACGATCAGATCGTGCCCGTGAAGGACTCCGCGGTGAAATCAGCCAAGCTGATCAAGGGTGCCAAGGATGTCTATTATCCCGGCGCACCGCACGGCATCACGGCGACCCATGCGGATCAGGTCAATGCCGAGCTGCTGAAATTCCTGAAGAGCTAGCACAAGCAACCTTCACGGTCCGGTAGAGCGAGGCGATGAACATGCAACAGATCAATGACAGGCAACTGGCGGGAGTAACCGTCCCCGATACGGCCATCATCGCCAGCGCGATCGACCACGCCCGGAACAGTTGCGAACCGTACCTGTTCAACCATGTCGTTAGGTCATGGTTGTTTGCGGTGCGGCTCGCTCAACTGCAGAACATCGAGCACGACGGCGAGGTTCTCGCCGTCGCAGCACTGCTGCATGACATCACACTCAATGAACGCTTCGCCGGACCGCGTCGCTTCGAAGTAGAAGGCGCCGACCTCGCGCATCTCTTTGCACGGGAGCATGGCTTCGACCGAAGCCGTGCACAGTTGATCTGGGATAGCGTTGCGCTCAATTCCACGCCGTCGATTGGGCTGTTCAAGGAAGCCGAAGTCGCACTCTGCACCGCCGGCATCTGCTTCGATGTCGTCGGCCTGCAGTATGAGCTTATTCCACCGAGCGAAGTTGCGGCAATTGTCGCGGAATTTCCACGTTTGGGAATGAAGCAGAAAATGACTCGCTGCTTCTGCCATATCGCCCGGACCCAACCCGGCACCACTTACGACAACTTCATTCGCGATTTCGGCGAACGTTTCGTGGCGGGCTACAAGGCAAGCTCCGTCGTCGAACTGGTGATCAACGCGCCGTTCGACGAAGAACAGCCATAGACGGCGCGACGGGACCGCCGCCGCATCTTTATTAGAATCAGGTTCCGGAAGAATGTCACGACTGTCGTAAGGCAATCTCGCCAGCTGCCATAGTTTCGCCAGCGACCTGATCAAGCGCGAAAGTGTGGGAATCACGGGTAAACTTGCCTAGTCTCTTCAGTCACGGGTGAAGAGAATAAAGCTCCATGGATCTTACCAGATCCGATCGGCCGACGAGAACCAGAACGACATCGGCAACTCGGCCGATCAATCCTGCTAAATACTGCTGTCGGGCAGTAAACGAAGTAACCTGAGGGAGGAATTGAGGCTGATGCAGATGCTTGCTCGACGGTCGGACAGCCGGGGGCGGCTTTCTGTTTCCTTGATCGTGATCGGGTGCGTCTTTTTGGGCCTCTTGCTCCGCTTCCTCGCTCGGGAGCATGCCACCACCGACGCCGTTCAATACCACATCCCCTGGTACATATTCGCGCGCGACCGCGGTATTGGTGGGTTTGGCGAAGCCTTCACCAACTACACGCCGTTCTACAGCTACCTGTTGTTGATCATGGCGCAATTTGATGGGCTGGGCCAGCCTCTCACTCTGTTGAAGGCGATGTCGTTCGTATTCGAGTTCGGCAGCGCGATCGTGGTGGCTCTGATCGTGTGGTGGGCAAATAAGGCACCATCGCGCGCGTGCATTGCCTTTTGCTGTGTCTGGCTCGCGCCGACAGTGATCTTCAACGGCGCTCTGTGGGGACAGGCCGACTCGATCTGGACATTCTTCACGCTCGTTTCGATAGCGGCGTTCATGCAGCATCGGAACGGCATTTTGCCATTCGCAGTCGCGGTCGCGGTGAAGGCCCAAGGCGTATTCCTGGGACCGTTTGTTCTGGGCATGATGTTGCGTGACAAGATTCACTGGACATGGCTGGCCGCCGTCCCCGTGGTCTACGCAGCCCTCGCTATTCCTGTTGTTGTCGCCGGCAGATCTATCGCCTCGGTGTTCAGCATCTACATGGAACAAGCTGACATGTTTCACCGCCTCACCATGAACGCCGCGAATATCTGGGTGTTCGCAGGGAGTGTTCCCTACCAGATGGGTGTCGCCATCGGGCTCGCATTGGCGGTGCTCGGCGGGCTGGCGCTGGCAGCCTTGCTCGCGCGGTCCAAGCGAGAAGGCCCAGAGTTCATTTTGCTCGTCGCATGCGCATCTCTGATGATCATGCCCTACCTACTTCCGAAGATGCACGATCGTTACTTCTTTGCGTTCGAGGTCGCGTCCATCGGGCTGGCCTGTCTCAATCCGCGTTACCTGCCGTTCCCGGTGATCGCTCAGATCTCTGGCGTGCTGTCCTATCTCGGATTCGAACGCGAGATTGTGATGGGCCTGCTACCCGCGGCGCTGTGCAACACGTTGCTGGCCATATACCTGGTGCTCGACCTCTCGCGTGTTGAGAGCGGCTTCCGCTTTCCGAAACTTGCGTGGCTCGGCTACGCCGCATCGACTGCAGGACTGTTCGCTTATCTGCTGCTGGCAGATGCCGGGGAGAACATGTCTCTCACCTACCTGCTCTTCACGGGTCTCGTCGTGGGCACGGCGCTGATGGTCATTAAAGGCTCGCGCTGCGCGTCAGTTCCCGAACGGTCAGTCGCCGGGGCAGCCCCCGCGCACCCGCCCGTCAATTGAGATCAATCACTTTCGCAGTCCGGGACGATTGACGCGATGATGATCGGCAACGACCGCGTAAAGCGTCAATCTTTTGACTGAACCGAGATTTGGCTCACTTCATGCCGTCGCGGACCATATAGCCGGCGCCGCGAATGGTGTGCAGCAGCGGACGCTCAAAGCCCTTGTCGATCTTCGAGCGCAGGCGCGAGATATGGACGTCGATCACGTTGGTCTGCGGATCGAAATGATAGTCCCAGACGTTTTCCAGCAGCATGGTGCGGGTGACCACCTGCCCGGCATGTTTCATGAGATATTCGAGCAGCCGAAATTCGCGGGGCTGCAGGATCAGTTCCTGGCCACCGCGCGTCACGCCATGGGACAGCCGGTCGAGTTCGAGATCACCGACGCGATAGGTCGTTTCTTCGGCGGGACCACCCTGGCGGCGCGACAGCACTTCGACGCGCGCGAGCAGCTCGGCGAATGAATAAGGCTTCGGCAGATAATCGTCGCCGCCGGCGCGCAGGCCCTTGATGCGGTCGTCGACCTGGCCCAGCGCCGACAGGATCAGTGCCGGCGTCCGGTTACCCTTGTCGCGCAGGCCGCCGATGACGGAGAGTCCATCGCGCTTCGGCAACATGCGATCGACCACCAGCACGTCGTAATCGCCGGAATCGGCGAGCGCGAAACCTTCCTCGCCATCGCTGGCGTGATCGGCGACATGGCCGACCTCACGGAAAGCCTTGACCAGATAGTCGGCGGATTCGCGGTCGTCTTCGATGATGAGCAGACGCATCTGGGGATCGGATTCGCTGTGGATCTTGTGAGTCTCGGTCACCATGGCGCGCACCGGGCTTTCATGCAAGGCGGCGGAATGCCCGCCGGTCATCCTTCGGGGCAGAAAGAAGAATAGGCGGTGAAGCTGGGGGAAACTTCACCGCCCATTGGCCTTTCAACGGAGGGGGGCGTTTTCCATCGAAAGGAAGCAGCGGGAGCGAGTTTGTGGCTCGCCCCCTGGAAAGAGCCGTCAGCGGGGGCGACTATGCCGGCGACACTCTCCGTTCATGTGCGGTGATCAGCTCTTCGCCAGGGGAACGGCCACGAACTTCGATGAGCCGTTCGAGCGAACCCTGATCAGCACGCTGTTCTTGTTGTCGTTGTGCGCGGCGACAATCGCCTCGCGCACATCGCCGGGATTGGTCACGCTCTTGCCGGCGACTTCGAGAATGACGTCGCCTTCCTTGAAGCCACGCTCGGCAGCGGCACTCTTCGGATCGACGCCAGTCACGACCACGCCGTCCTTGCCGGCACCGGCGACACTGCTCGCGGGCGAAACCGTGAGGCCGAGCCGCGGGACGTCGCTGCCGCGCGATGACGATCCCTTGTCACCGCTATCGACATCGGCCTTCGCCTCTATCGTGTTCGGCAACTGGCCGAGGGTCATGGACAGAACCTTGTCCTCCCCCTTGTGCAGCACGTTGATCTTCACCGTGTTGCCCGGCGCGAAGCCGCCAATGGTGCGGGCGAGTTCGCGTGCATCCTTCACCGGCGTGCCATTCACCGCGGTGATGACGTCACCCGACTTGATGCCAGCCTTGGCTGCCGGACCATCGGCCTGCGGCTCGGCGACCAGCGCACCTTCCGCCTTCTTCAGGCCGAGACTGTCGGCGATATCCTGGGTCACCGGCTGAATCTGCACGCCGATCCAGCCACGCGAGACCGAACCCTTGTCCTTGAGCTGCGCCACCACCGTCTTCACAGTCGAGGCCGGGATCGAGAACGCGATGCCGACGCTGCCGCCCGAGGGCGAATAGATCGCGGTGTTGACGCCCATCACTTCGCCTGACGTATCGAAAGCCGGACCACCAGAATTGCCCTTGTTCACGGGCGCATCGATCTGGATGAAATCGTCATAGGGACCGCTGCCGATGTCGCGGCCCGAGGCCGAGACGATGCCTGCGGTCACGGTGCCGCCGAGGCCGAACGGGTTGCCGACTGCCAGCACCCAGTCGCCAATCCGCGGCTTGCCGTCAGCAAGCTTGGCGAACGGGAAATCGGTGCGGCCCTCGACCTTGATCAGCGCCAGATCGGTGCGCGGATCGGTGCCGATCACCTTGGCCGAATAGGTCTTGCCGTCGTCGGTCGAGACCTCGACCTTGTCGGCGCCATCGACCACGTGATTGTTGGTTACGGCGAAACCGTCAGCCGAGATGAAGAAGCCCGAGCCCTGACCGCTCACGACGCCACGGCCGCCGCCGCGCGGACCACCGCGCATGCCCGGGGGCACGCCGTCCTGGCCGAAGCGCTTGAAGAAGCGCTCCATCGGGGAGCCCGGCTGGAACGGCGAGTCGCCGTTGTTGTCGTCATCCTTCGATGCGACCTTTTCCTTCATGTTGACCTTGACCGAGATCACCGACGGCTTCACGCGCTCGACGATATCGGCAAAGCCGACCGGCTGCGCGGCCTGCGACTTGACCTGCTTGTCGACCTGCGCATGCGCAGTGGTGGTGAAGATGTCGACCGGACCGTTGGAGGGCGACAGGCCATAAGCGGCAACACCAAGGCCCGCAACCACCGACGCCATCAGCGCGAATTTACGCGCAGAGAACAGCGAGCGGCGGGGTGCCTTGTAGGACGGCAATTCGGAAAAATCGGTGGGGCGGTCGGACATCGAGAAAATCTCCAGAGCAACGGCGCGGGGGGCAAGGCGCCTTGTGTGATCTGAAGATGGAGGTTTCCACCTTACCGCGGGCTGGCAGGGGAATTAAGGTTTGGTAATCTGGGAGATGCAGGTGTGGCGGGGTGACGCAGGGAAAACCGCGCCTGAATCACCCCGATATCGGCAGATGCAACGGCGGTATCAGCCGCCGGTCTTTTGAGCCGTCTCCGGGAACAGACCGGCCAGGATTTCGCCGGCCATGTTGAAGGCTGCAACGCCGCGGAACAGCGCAGCGATTCCGGCGCTTGCGTGCAGTTCCTCAAGCGTGGCGCCGGCCTTGATCGCAGCCTTTGCGTGATTGGCAGCAGCTTCGGACGTCTGGACCAGCAGGATCGCGAACGACATCAATTGCACGGTCTTCTGATCCAGTGCCGTCGGCGTCAGCGCCGCAATCCGCCAGTCCTCCAGCGCCGTGACCAGAGCGGGATCGACGCGCATGCCCAGTTCCAGTCGCTTCGCGATCTTCGGCGGCGTGAACCCAATCATCCCCTCGTAGCGGGATTTCAATTCGTCGAGCTCAGCAATTTTCTTCGTCATATGGTTCCCGTTTTCAAATCGATTACGGTCCGAAGTCCTACTCGACCTTGGCGCCCGCTGTCTTGACCACTTGCCCCCACTTATCAGACTCCGTACGCAGAAACGCCGCGAACGCGTCGCCTGACAATGTGCCGGGCTCGGCGCCGACATCGGCGAGACGCTTCACCATATCGGGGTCCTTCAGCACCTTGGCCACGCCGTCGATCAGCACCTTCGTCACGTCCGGCGGCATCTTGGCCGGCGCGACGAGGCCAAACCATGACGACGCCTCGAAATTCGCGACACCCGCCTCCGCCATGGTCGGCAGCTCCGGGAACAGAGGCGAACGTGCTGCGCCGGCCACGGCAATCGCGCGGATCGTGCCGCCCTGAACCTGCGGACGAATGGCGGGCATGTTGTCGAACATCATCGGGATCTGACCGGCGATCAGGTCATTCATCGCCGGCGCCGCGCCGCGATACGGCACATGGACGATATCGATGCCGGCGCGCGCCTTCAGCAGCTCGCCGGCCAGATGATTGGTTGATCCCAGGCCGGACGAGCCGAAATTGAGTTTGCCCGGCGATGCCTTGGCGAGCGCGATCAGCTCCGCCACCGTCGTCGCCTTCACGCCCGGATTGACCGCCAGCACGATCGGAACCGACGCGATCAACGCTACCGGCGTGAAATCCTGCGCGGGATTGAAGGGGAGTTGCGCGTAGAGCGACTGATTGACCGCGAGCGGTCCGGGCGCCGTCAGCAGCAACGTATAGCCATCGGCGGGCGAGCGCACGACGGCATCCGCGCCAATGTTTCCGCCGCCGCCGGCACGGTTGTCGATCACCACCGGCTGTCCCCAGAGCTCCTGCAGTTTGGTGCCAAGCAAGCGGGCAACGACGTCGTTCGATCCGCCGGCGGGAAACGGCACCACGATCTTGATGCCGCGTTCGGGAAACCCTGCATGGGCAACCTGGCCGACCAGCGAAACCATGACCAGAGCCACCAGTGCAGAAACCACGTGCCGCATGCGAACCTCCAAATAATCGATTTTTCTTGCTTCGTCGATTTTATGTTGGCACTACTTAAGGCTGTCGTCAAATCGGCTGATTGCCACCGTTTATTTTCAGCGAACAAAGATCGCTTATTTGAAGGGAGTTGCCACGATGAGTGCGCATACGCCTGGCGCCCCACCGAAGCCCTGCCCCGGCCCCGATCGCCATCCGAAGCGGCCGGCATTCGTGATGCCGCGTGGTGCCTGCGATACCCATGTCCACGTCTTCGGCCCGCAGGTCGAATTTCCGTTCAGCGAACAGCGCAGCTACACGCCCGAAGACTGCACCTATGACGACCTGATGCAGCTCCACGAAACGCTCGGGATCGACCGCGCCGTCATCGTGCATGGCGGCGCTCATGGCACCGACAATAGTGCGACCCTCGCGGCCCTCGACCTCAATCCGCGACGACTGCGCGGGGTGGCCGTGATCCCGTCGGGCCTGCCGCAACAGGAGCTCGAAGACATGCACCTCCGCGGCATGCGCGGCTGCCGGATGTCCACCGTCGTCAGCGGCGGCGCATCCTTTGCGCATCTAGCGGGTCTCGCGAACGAGACCTTCGATTTCGGCTGGCATCTCGTGCTGCATTTCAACAGAGCGAGCGAACTGGTCGATGTCGCGCCGCAACTGATGCAGGTCCGCAGTCCGTTCGTGCTGGATCACCTCGCCCGGATCAGCGCTGCAGAAGGCGTCGACTCCGAACCGTTCCGAACCTTGCTGCGATTGCTCGACACCGACCGCTGCTGGATCAAGCTCGCCAGCCTGTACCGTCTCTCTGCAGAGCCCTATCCGCATCGCGACATGCTGCCGATGATCGCGCGCGTGGTCGAAGCACGTCCCGACCGTATCCTCTGGGGCAGCAACTGGCCACATCCGATCTGCCCGGTCGCGATGCCGAACGATGGCGACCTCGTCGATCTCATCCCGCTCTGGCTGCCGGATCCCAAAGCGCAGCAAATGGCACTGGTGGATAATCCGGCTTCGCTCTACGGTTTCGAGAGCATCGGATAAGCCATCATGAGCACCGCACGCACCACCACGGCCGGCGCGATCCCGACCACATTGTCCACCACGCTGGTCGCCCGTTTGCGGGACTCCATCATGCGCGGCGACCTACTGCCGGGCAGCAAACTCAATCTTGATCGCCTGCGCACCGCCTTCGGCGTCAGCCTCAGCCCGCTCCGCGAAGCGCTGTGTCGTCTGGAGAATGACGGACTCGTCGCGCTGATCGATCAGCGCGGCTATCGCGTCACGCCGGTCTCGGCGAGCAATCTCGCCGAGATCATCCGGCTACGCGTCGAGCTCGAAGGCCTCGCCGTCAAGGAAGCCATCGAACACGGCGATGTCGCCTGGGAAGGACGCGTGCTCGGCTCGCTGCATCAGCTCAGCCGCTGCAAGCGCGGCTCACGCTCGGCCGCTGAACAGGAAGCCTGGGAGATTGCGCATCGCGCCTTCCATGCCGAACTGATCTCGGCATGCCAGATGCCGCTGTTGCGGCAGTTCTGCGCGACGCTGCACGACCAGAGCGATCGCTATCGCCGCATCTTCCTGAAGAAACATCAGCCGGATCGCGATGTGCCTGCAGAACACACTGCCATGGCCCATGCGATGATCGAGCGCCGCACCCGCGATGCAACACGGATCCTGCGGGAGCATATCGAACGCACGGGTCGGAATATCCAGGCGGTGTTGCCCGCCGAATAGACGCCGGCCGCGGCAACAGCTGCACTAGTGGATTGACGCTTCTCCCGTTTGATAGCGACGAGGACGAGTTTGGGATTGGCCGTCCAGACAAAGGGCTTTGGATCGGCGTTGGTTTCGGTAACGAAGCGATCGATGGCGGCTTTGAGATCATCCACGGATCGGAACACGCCGCGTTTGAGGCGGCGTCTCGCAAGCTTTGCGAAGAAGCCTTCGACAGCGTTGAGCCATGATGCCGAGGTTGGTGTGAAGCGGAACGTCCAGCGGGATGCCGGGCCAACCATTCTTGCACCTTGGGATGTTTGCGGTTGGCGTAGTTGTCGATGATGGCGTGGATCGCCTTCGTGATTCAATGAGTCCTGAGCCTCAGCGACCATATGTAAAAATACGGCAACTCGCGTATTTTGTATTAAGGTCATCAGGCAAATGAATGCATGGATTCCAATCTTTGATTGGATCTGACTTATATCCTAGCGCCGTTGTAGCGGGGCGATGCATGAGCGGACTGCTGAGGACGATCATTGCTGACGATCATGCCTTCATTCGGGAAGGCCTGAAACAGCTTCTGTCGACCGTGGACAGGCTTACGGTCAGTGGAGAAGCGGCGGACGGTGAAGCCGTTCACCGGCTGCTGAACGAAAGCTCCGCCGATCTTCTCATACTCGATCTCGGCATGCCGGGTGTGAACGGGTTTCAATTCATAGCTAACCTGAGAACCGAATGGCCGGAGCTGCGAGTTCTTGTCGTGACCGCCAATGTTGAGCCACGTTCCATTCGGGCAGCGTTTTCTGCAGGCGCGAATGGCTATTTGACCAAGAGCGGCGATCCATCCGAACTCATCGCTGCAGTCGATGCCATCAGAAAAGGCAACGCCTATGTGGCGGAGGAGGTTCGTTTTGCGGTGGACCAGCATGACGGCCCGAACGACTCCCCGGAGCCCACGGCTGCGATCATATCTCCGGTCACGCTTACACGGCGCGAGCGGCAAATCCTGGGGATGATCCCTCACGGTGCCACCAGCCGCGACATCGCCAATCGGCTCGGCATTAGCCCGCTGACCGCCCGGAAACATCGCGAGAATCTGATGCGGAAGCTTGATCTGCACAGCGGTGCTGAATTGACAGCCTACGCAATTCGTCTCGGCCTTCCAGCGGGCTAGCGCAACGGCAACTCGCGAACGAAGCCGCCGCACCTACCGGCGCGCGAAGAGGTTTCGATGCAAGAAGACAAGATACGCGAGGCGCTCGTCGAGCTTTTGTATCGCAATTCCTACGGAGTGGTGGTCGCCAACATCCTCATCTCCCTGGCGGCAGCATACGTACTGAGGAGCGTCGTATCGGCGAGCTGGTTGATCGGATGGCTCGGCGCGTTGTATCTGCTCACTGCCATACGCGTTCTGGCGGCGCGCCGGTTCTTCAACCGAGATAGAGAGCCGACGTCCGCGTTGCGATGGGCCTGGCTCGCGGCTGCGTTTTCCTGCGTGTCAGGCCTGCTGTGGGGAATGCTCGGCTGGGTTGGGTTCCTTCCCGAGGCGCCCATTCCTTTTTCATTCACGGTCATCGTTTTGACCGGTCTGATCTGCGGCACCGTCCCGTCGCTCTCGGCCTTTCCGCCTGCTCTCGTCGGTTCGATCGTCGCAACGGTGCTGCCAATCACGGTACGCTCTATTACCAATGGAGGTGATATCTCCGGCGCATATCTCTCCCTGCTTGCGGGGCTTGTGGCCATCAATCTTTATTACTGCCGCACGACGTACCACATGCTGCGTGAGACCATCAGGTTGCGCCTGGAAAATGTCGAACTGGTGAGCCACCTGCAGGAAGAACGCGACCGCGCGCAAGCAGCCGATCGTGCGAAAACGCGTTTCCTTGCGGCCGCCAGTCATGACCTGCGCCAGCCGATCCATGCCTTGAGTCTACTGATCGCCACGCTCGCGGCGCTGGGTCACCGAGGCGCTGTTGCATCCGGCGATGCTCGCGATCTGGCCGGCAAGGCAAAATCCATTGTCGGCAATCTCAGCGCCCTCCTGAATGGACTGCTCGACATCTCCCGGCTCGATGCCGGCGTCGTCACTGTTGCGAAGGAGACGGTGAATTTGTCCCAACTTTTCAATCAACTCGGCAACGAATTCGCGCCCGTGGCGAAGGATCGCGGCCTTGATTGGCGTGTTGTTGAAAGCCGTCTGCTGGTGGACAGCGATCCCATGATGCTGAAACGGGTTTTGGACAACCTGCTGTCGAACGCTTTTCGATACACGAGATTCGGCGGCGTTCTGCTCGGCTGCCGTAGGCGCGACGCTTCGGTGGAAATCCAGATATGGGATACCGGCCCCGGCATCCCCGCAGATCAGCAAGCAATGGTGTTCGAGGAATTCGTACAATTGCAGAACCCGGCGAGGGATCGCGCGCTTGGCCTCGGCCTTGGCCTCGCCATCGTTCGCCGCACCGCCGTGCTGCTGCAACACCCGCTAAAGCTGGTCTCCGTCACCGGGCGCGGCTCGATGTTTTCCGTTACGGTTCCGATAGCCAGTGCGGTGGAAACTCCCTTGCCCGACAACAAGGCATCACCAGCCGGCATCGCCGTCGGCATCATGGTCGTGGAAGACGAGAGGGATGTTCTCGATATCATGGTCCAGTTGCTCACACTGCAGGGGCATCGCGTCTATGCCGGCCGATCTGCCGCCGAGGTGCAACAGATTCATGCCGAGGCGATCGAGGCCGGCAAGGCACCGGTCGATCTGATCATTGCCGACTACCGCCTCGGAGATGGAGCTACGGGCCTGGACGTAATCGAAGCTCTTTGCGCCCATATCGGCCGCTCGGTCCCTGCCGTTATCGTGACCGGCGATACCTCGCCGTCGCGGATCAAGGAAGCCATCGCCAGCGGTCATCGTATTCTGCACAAGCCGATCACCGGCGAGGAATTGCACGAAGCGATCGTTACAGCCTGTGTTGACGGCAAGGAATCAATCGATAGCGGTCGCTAAAGGCATATGTAGCTGCCCCGGATTGGCGATCACCCGGCCACGGTTGAGATCGCGTCTCCGCGCTGATCTCCCACGGCGCCACCGTCTGCAGCGGCGCAAAGCCTTTCGACACCAGAGCGTTTTCCAGCGAAGTGGACCCGATTCGCGTCAAGAAAACGTGTCAGAATAACGAATCTAGAGCCCCGTTTCGATTCTATCGAAACGGAAAAGGCTCTGGCCTCCTTACCGACGACGAAATACGGCATCTGCCGTATCGCTTGCGACTGAACCCAACGATATCTTTCGTGCCGACTGGGCACGCTAGAACAGCGGCAGATTCTGAATTCGGCAGTTGAGAGCAGAAGTGTGCCATCAACGGAGCTATCAAGACGAGCAGCTTCGCTTCGGGAAGTCTCGCACGACGACGGCGGCCTTCGAGGATGAGTTCTCCAACGTGACGCGCAGCTACGCAGGCGAAAGTGTCGCGCGGTACCAGTGGTGAGCAGGGAATGTCGAGTGAATGTCACACAGGAGATATCTGACATGTTCATGAAACAAATTGCCGTAGTTGGTGCCGTCTTGGTGTTGGGCGGCTACTTGGCGGCCTCAGATGGCGCGCTGGCCGAAGGTCAAGGCGGGCTTGGCCATCGCCCCTCGCAGACGGTCAAAAACGGCACGCCAAATCTCGCCGGTCCGCAGACCAAATCGCCCTCAAACTCCTTGTCCGGTTCGACGATCCGCAACGGTAACAGCGCTTCTGGCCCCTATAAACCTGTCTTGGGATACAAGTGGTGAGCGGCATGCCGGCGAGCGCGTTCCTCTAGCTATTATGAGGCAACGGCGACGTTTTGATTCCAAAGTCGGTCGCATGAGTGGCGAAGTGCACGTCAATCGATTGACCGCGAGGATGAGTGGATGTCACACAGGAGATATCTAACATGTTCATGAAACAAATTGCCGTAGTTGGCTCTGTCTTGGCGTCGGGTGGCTACTTGACCGCCTCAGACGACGCGCTCGCCCAAAGTCAGGGCGGGCTTGGCCAGCGACCGTCATACACGATGAAAAACGGCGCGCTAAATCTCTCGCAGACCAAACCGCCCTCAAACTACTTTTCCGGTTCGCCTTCCTCCGGCTCGACGATCCGCAACGGTAACAACACCAACTTCGGCCTCAACGGCCCCTATGTCGGTCTGAAGTATATCGGAAAACAATAACCGACCAAACCGCGGCTACGACCTGGTCGTTTCGGGGGCGCCTCCAGGCGGCCTTTTCTATACTAGCAAACAAAATACGGGCCGCCCTCGCCGCGGCTACTCCGTAACCGGTGCATCATTCCTCCACAGACCAGCCCTGTTTGGGGGAACATTACTGACTTTGAAATTTGTCCGTAATGCTGTGAAATGCGTTCTGGAATTTTGGGCGGCGGGGGTATTTTATGCGACTATTAATTCCCGGTGCGGTCGTGGTTGCGTGCGGAGGTGCTCCAGGTCAGGCGCTTGCAGCCGATATGCCGATAAAGGCCGTTGTGCAGTCGATCGATCAGTTGTGGAACATCAGCTACAACAGCGAAGTCCGCTATTTCAGTTGGCGGAATACCCGAGGCTTTCCGACCAATGCTGCCCCCCTGAACGGCGTCGGTCAGGGAACGCAACTTTACGCGCCGATGTCACTGTCGTTGACAGGCAATCCCAACCCCAATTGGAAACTCGAATTCGTGCTGCGGGGGGGCTTTGTCTCTTCGTCGCAATCAACATCCGGCGAACGCGGCTCGGTCGATACGCCGGTCGATACGCAGCTCTCGGGCACCGCCACTTACAATGGCTTCACCGGCTTCCAGCCCTTCGTCGCAATGCTGATCAACGCCCCGACCGGAACGTCCGCACTTTACGGTAACTCGCGCTTCGCGCGCATGGACGGCGATCTCGTCGACCAGGGCACCTATGGCGAAGGCTGGAATTTCGGACCGACTGCGGGCGTCAACATTCCGCTGTCGCAGGCGCTGATTTTGACCCTGTCGAGTGGCTATACCCAGCGCAACCCCTTCAACAAGGAAGCCCTCAACCCGATTACGGGCCTGACCACCGATACCATCAGTATCAAGAACGGCGACGAGGCAACCGTGACAGCCGCGCTTGGATATTCCAATGGGCCGCTCTCGCTGCAGGGCTCCGGGTCCTATTCCTGGGACGGCATCTCGCAATCCGGCCAGTTCGGCATGCTAGGCTACGACAAGTACAGGGTCGGGCCGCGCACGACGATTTCCGGCAGTGCATCTTATGCCTTTGATCAAAGGTGGTCGATCTACAGCGATGGTTTCTGGACCCATACCAACAAGAATGAGATTCTTGATCCTGGCGGGTTGGCCTTGATTCCGGAAGGGTTCAATTCCAACAGCAACCTGTATAGGGTCAATGCCGGATTGAACTACAGATTTGCCAATGGCTTCACCGTCGGCCCCACCGCGGGCTATCTCTATCGCGACCACGATGGTTATGATGCTGCGACGTTCAGCTTCGTGCCGGCCAAGACCCGCTGGGCGGTGGGCGGAGTCGCCAACTACAATGTCACCAACAAGATCAACATCAATGGCAGGATCGAGCGGGTCTGGATTCGGGAGAATGAAACTCCGGGACCGCCGGCCTTCGCGCCGTTAGTGCCATTCATGTCCGGCGACGCCTGGGTCGTCGCCGGCGGCGCAACCGTGAATTTTTGAGAGAGGCCGACATGTCAAAACGTTTCAACACCGGCCTTCTCGTCACGCTCGCTTTTGGAGCCAGCGTCCTTACCAGTTCGATTGCCGCGGCCCGATTCACATGCGCCCCCGGACTCGAGAATGTGGCAGGCACCTGCGTGACTGCCGGCCTTGCCGGATCGATGCGATTGCGCAGTGTCCTGATGAACCAATTGAAGATCGGCTATAACCTGCCGATACCGCCACAATTGGAAAACACCTATCCGAAGAATTTTGACGTCAACCGATTTGAATTTAGCCAGCGCGGCAACTTCAGAACCCGCGCGTCTCCCCTTTCGCCCTAGGTGTTCAGTCCCGAGGTGAAGTGGAACGGATTGAGCCGAAAGCGGTATGGCTCATTTGCCCAGGCCGTACAGATGGCTTCATGGGCAGTGAGGCCGCGTCTTCAGCCGCCTGGCGAAGTTGTAGCTGTTCAGGAAAGCCGCGAGCCGATGCTCGATGCCATGACCTCGACAGGTCCGGTCGAAGGGATGGCCGCGCCAACTGGCGGTTGGCCGCCCCTCACCAGCGACATCCGGCAGGCGGCTGATCCCGTGGCGCTAAGAAATAAACCAATGACGGTTGCTAAAAGGATGTGTAGCTGCCCACGGATTGGCGATCACCCGGCCACGGTTGAGATCGCGTCTCCGCGCTGATCTCCCACGGCGCCACCATCTGCAGCGGCGCAGGGCTTTTCGACATTAGCCTCCTTGCCGACGACGAAATACGACATCTGCCGTATCGCTCGCGTATGAACCCAGCGATATCGTTCGCCCCAACTGGACGCGCTTGAACAGCCGATCTTGAATTCGGCAGTTGGAAGCAGGAGCGCGCTTTCAAAGTGACAGTCGAATTTTCCGAACGCGTGCAAGAAGGAAATTTGGATATGGCAGTTACCAAGAGCTCCCACATCCGTCGACCAACGCCTCCTCCGTCTCCTCTCAAAGCGTGGGCAATCGCTGTCCTGGCTGGCTTCGGCATTTTGCACGTTGTCGGAGGATACATGCTGAACCACGTGTCGAGTATCCAACCTATCGAAACGGCAACAACGGCGATCCACGGCGACTAGATGGATTGGTTGTTGTCACTTGAGTGAGTTCGGACGCCCCAGCGGTCCCGCTATTGAAGACGATCACCGTTCCAAAGGAAGCGATGCCATGTCAGACATAGCGGCTTATTTGACGCTAAGCGGGGCGGTTTTTGCGGGCGCGTTCGTTTCCGGCCTTTCCGGGTTTGCGTTCTCGGCGGTCGCCGGCGCTGTCCTGCTACACGTTTTTCCGCCTATGGAAGCTGTGCCATTGATGATGGCTTGCAGCATCACTGTACAAGCGGCCACTCTGTTTGCGCTACGCAAGAGCATGCAATGGAAAACCAGCCTCGTTTTCATCGCGGGTGGATTGCTGGGCATTCCGATCGCGATCTATCTCCTGCAGAATGTAGGCACTGGAACTTTCAGACTGGGTTTTGGAGCTCTCGTATCGCTTTACGCGACATATGCCTTGTTCCGGCCAACGCCTGCCTATTCGCGTGAGATGGAGAGCCAGAGCAGAAACGCGCTGGTGGGGTTTGGTGGGGGACTGGTCGGCGGATTGACGGCGATGCCCGGCGCACTTCCTGCGATCTGGTGCGACATCCATGGTCTCCCGAAAAATCAGCAGCGCGGTCTGGTTCAACCCTACATCGGGGTGATGCAGCTTTTCGCCCTTGCTCTCATGCTTTCGCACCACAGCCTTTCGTTAAAGGTCTTGATCAACTTTGGCATGTCTCTACCCGCCTTGGCTGCTGGAACGGCTTTAGGCATCGTCCTGTTCGGACGGGTCAACGAAGCAGCCTTCAAACGAATTATCCTGGGCTTGTTGCTGTTCTCGGGACTTTGCCTTGTGATCTAGATGCGAGCTCTCAATAGTCGGCTGCTGGCCGGGGTCGGCGAACTAAACCGGCTTGTCCTGCACCGTTTCCTTGGCAATCAGCCGCTCGATCCGCGCTTCTTCCTCGGCGGTGAGCGTCATCACGGCATCATCATCGCCTGCAGCCCTGCCCCGCCGCCGGTTGTGCCACCATAGCGCAACGCCACCACCGATCAGCACCAGTGGCGTCAGCAGCCACAGCAGCAGCGTGTGCAGGTTGAGCCGCGGCTTCAGCAGCACGAATTCGCCATAGCGCGCCACCAGGAAATCCAGCACCTGCTTGTCGCTTTCGCCAGTGGCGATACGCTCGCGCACCAAGAGGCGCAGGTCGCGCGCCAGCGGTGCATCGGAATCGTCGATGGACTGGTTCTGACAGACCATGCAGCGCAGCTCCTTCGACAGGTTGCGCGCGCGGCCTTCCTGGGCCGGGTCCTTCATGATCTCGTCGGGCTGCACCGCATGCGCGAGCGGCGCAGCGAGCAGGAACATGACGGCGATGAGGCCTGCGACAAAGCGTGTCACGCCATCACTCCGCCGGCTGTAGTGCGCGCGATGCCTTTGCCGGCTTCGGCGCGCCGACGCGTAGCCGCCGGTCGGACAGCGACAGCAGCCCGCCAAAGGCCATCAGCACCGGCCCCCACCAGATCATCAGCACCAGCGGCTTGTGATACATCCGCACGGCAACTGCGCCGCCGGCGGCCTCCTCACCGAGCGAGATATAAAGCTGGCTGGCGCCGCGCGACAGCAGCGCGGCTTCCGTGGTGGAGGACTGCCGCGCGGTGAAGTTGCGTTTCGACGGCGTCATCTCGCCGATCTCGTCGCCGCCGCGCGTCACCTTGAAACGCGCGAGGCTCTCACGGAAATTCGGCCCCTGCCGCTGCGTGACGTCCTTGAGCGTGAGCTCATAGCCGGCAAGCTTCGCCACATCATTCGGCTGCATGGTGCCGATATATTCGGTATTCCAGGTGCTCTCGCAGACGATACCGATCAGCGCGACGCCGATGCCGGCATGGGCGAAGGCCGTGCCCCAGGCCGCGCGCGGCAATCCGCGCGCACGGCGGAACGCCGCACCGAACGGTAAACGAAACAGCATGGTGCGTTCGGCGATATCGACGATCGATCCGGCGATCACGAACACGCCGAGCCCGATCGCCAGCGGCGCCAGCGCCGCGCCGCCGGTCGTCCATGCCCAGACCAATGCCACCGCCAGCAGCGCGGCAATGCCGGCCGCCATCAGCCGCTGCGTGACGCCTCGGAGATCGCCGCGTTTCCACGCCAGCAGCGGCCCGAACGGCATCGCCAGCAGCAACGGCACGAATAGCGGGCCGAATGTGAGGTTGAAGAACGGCGCGCCGACAGAGATTTTCTCGCCGGTCAGCATTTCCAGCGCCAGCGGATACAACGTGCCGATGAACACCGTCGCGCAGGCCGTGGTGAGGAACAGGTTGTTCAGCACCAGCGCGCCCTCGCGCGAGATGGGCGCGAACAGTCCGCCCTGCTTCAGCGACGATGCACGCCACATATACAGCGTCAGGCTGCCGCCGATGAACACGCACAGGATCAGCAGGATGAACACGCCGCGCGTCGGGTCGGTCGCAAAGGCATGAACCGAGGTGAGGACGCCGGAGCGCACCAGGAAGGTGCCGAGCAGCGACAGCGAGAAGGTCAGGATCGCGAGAAGGATGGTCCAGACCTTCAGCGCGTTGCGTTTCTCCATCACCACCGCGGAGTGCAGCAACGCGGTGCCGGACAGCCATGGCATCAGCGAGGCGTTCTCGACGGGATCCCAGAACCACCAGCCACCCCAGCCGAGTTCATAATAGGCCCAATAGGAGCCCATCGCAATGCCGAGCGTGAGGAATATCCATGCCACCAGCGTCCATGGCCGCACCCAGCGCGCCCAGGCGGCATCGATGCGGCCCTCGATCAGCGCGGCGACAGCAAAGGAGAATGCGATAGAGAAGCCGACATAGCCGAGATAGAGCATCGGCGGATGCACCGCGAGGCCGATATCCTGCAGCACCGGATTGAGATCGCGGCCCTCGAGCGGCGGCTGCGCCAGCCGCAGGAACGGATTCGAGGTCATCAGGATGAACAGATAGAACGCCGCGGCGATCCAGCCCTGCACCGCCAGCACATGCGCGCGCAGCGACAGCGGCAGATTATTGCCGAAGGCAGCGACGAGCCCGCCGAACAGTGCGAGGATCGACACCCACAGCAGCATCGAGCCTTCGTGGTTCCCCCACACGCCGGTGATCTTGTAGAGCAGCGGTTTTGCGGAATGCGAATTCTCGAACACGTTGGCGACCGAGAAATCCGACGTGACATAGAGCGTCGTCAGCGCGAGAAACGACAGCCCCGCAAACAGCAACTGCGCCAGTGCCGTGGAGCGCGCGACATTCATCAATGCGGGATCGCGCAGGCGCGCACCGATGATCGGCACCGTCGACTGGATCAGCGCCAGCGCCAGCGCCAGCACCAGTGCGTAATGTCCGGCTTCGGCAATCACTGCAAAACACTCTGTTTTGCAGGCGTCACCATGGGCTTGGCGGCGCCCTGCGACATCACCGGCTTGCCGCCCTCGCCTTCCTGCCAGCGCCCCTGTTTCTTGAGCGCGTCAGCGACTTCCTTCGGCATGTAGTTCTCGTCATGCTTCGCCAGGACCGTATCGGCCTTGAACACGCCCGACGCATCCATCGCGCCTTCGGCAACGACGCCCTGCCCCTCACGGAACAGATCCGGCAGGATGCCCTTGTAGTTCACCGGCAGCGTCGCACCGCCATCGGAGACCTTGAAGCTCACGGCGAGATTATCCCCGCGCACCAGCGAGCCCTGCTCGACCATGCCGCCGAGGCGAAAGCGCTTGCCGACCGGGATCTGCTTTTCGGCAACCATCTGCGGCGTCGAGAAGAACACGATGGAGTCGCGCAGCGCGTTCAGTACAAGTCCGGCCGCGATGGCGAGCACCACCAGCGCTCCACCTATCATCGTCAATCTTCGCTGCTTGCGCGTCATTGGAAGTCACCCATCCAGCCCGGAGTCCTTCAGGCCATCGTTCAGCTTGCGCAGCCGCTCGGCATCCGTGCCGACCGCCTCCCGTGCATCCGCCAGCGCGCTCTTTGCCTTGTCGCGCTCACCGAGCACCATATAGGCACGCACCAGCCGCAACCATCCCTCGACATCGCTGCCATCCTGCTTCAGCCGCGTGGCAAGCCGGTCGACCATGCCATGGATCATCGCATTGCGGTCGCCTGCATTCATGCCCTGTACCGACGCGATCGTGTCTTCCGACAGTGCCGGCAGGTTCGGGCCTGACTTCGGAGCGCTGCCGCCGACACGCGCCAGGGCCGCCGTGACCACCGGACGCCACGGCGCATCCGCAGGTCCCTTTGCCAGCATGTCGCGCCAGATCACCGCCGCGTCGCTGCCACGCCCGTCCTGCTCGGCCGCGAGGCCCAGGAAGTAGCGTGCCTTCACCTCACCGGCGTCGAGCGCGACAGCCCGTTCGAATTCGGTCTTGGCATCCGCGGTGATGACACCATTGGCGGCCATCGCCATGGCCTCGCCGAGATCGGCGCGGCGCGCGGCCGTATCGCCGGCATAGGTGATCGCATTGCGGAACGCGCGCACCGCATCGTCGGTACGGCCGATCTTCGCCAGCACAGGCGCCAGCACGGTCCAGCCACGGCCGTCGGTCGGGTTTTTCTCGAGATGCTGCTCGACCTGTGCGACGAGATTGTCGAGCGGCTGGGTGGGACTGGGCGACTGGTTGCGCGCGGCGAGCGGAAAGTCCGGCATGGCAGGCGAGCCGAGCGGCAGATAGAAGCCGATGGCCAGCAGCGGCAGGCCGATCAGCGCCACCAGCGCCACCGCGCGGCGAAAGCCGGGACTGCTGCCTACGGACGCCGCGCCCTCGGCATCGACGGCTGCCAGCAGACGGCGGCTGATCTCGACACGCGCCGCTTCCGCCTCGGTCGGCCCGATCAGGCCGGCGGCGGTATCGCGGGTGATTTCAGCGAGCTGATCCCGGTAGACAGTGGCCTCGGTGCCCCCGGCATCGGAGCGGGTCCGGCCAAGCGGCCACAACACGGCGAAAGTCGCTGCGGCGGTCATCAAGGCGAACACAAACCATAAGGCCATCAATGGGTTCCGGCGTAGTCTTGAGTCGATCTAAACGACGTCTTTGCCGGGTTACACCATGGCCGCCGACGCCGCGCAATTGACTTTTATGCCATCGCGACGTCCAGCCGCTTGTTCTGGATCAAGGATTGCGGCGGCTGCGAGCCCGCTTTCCGAGTAATGCCCCCTCCGCGACGTGGATGCCCTCCGGGAAGACCCATCAACGCGATTGATGAAACCGCTATCGGGCCTGTCGCGCGCCGACAAAGGCCGCGGTTATTTCATCCGGCGCAATGATGAAGTGCGCAGAGCGTGCATTCTCGCGCGCCGGATCATGAAGCAACTTGCATTCGCTGAACGGGAATGGACCCGACCACGAATTCAGGATCACAATCATGAAGCTCTATCACCATCCACTGTCCGGCCACTCTCATCGCGCGCATCTGTTCGCTTCGCTCCTTGGCCTGCCCCACGAACTCATCGAGGTTGACCTGAAGTCGGGCGCGCACAAGACGCCGGATTTCCTTGCGCTCAATCCGTTCGGTCAGGTGCCGGTCCTCGATGACAGTGGCACCATTGTCTCCGACTCGAACGCGATACTCGTTTATCTCGCCAAGACATCCGGCCGAACCGAGTGGCTGCCCGATGATGCGAAGGGAAGCGCGGCGATCCAGCGCTGGCTGTCCGTCGCTGCCGGCCAACTGGCCTATGGTCCTGCCGCTGCACGGCTGATCACCGTTTTCGGCAGGAACTTCAATCCGGAGGAAGTCATCGAGCGCGCGCACGCCTTGTTGGCACTGGTCGAAGCGCATCTCGCCGATCGCGACTGGCTTGTCGGCAATGGTCCGACCATCGCGGATGTGGCGCTCTACAGCTACATCGCAAGCGCGCCGGAAGGAAATGTCGATCTGTCCGGCTATCCCAAGGTGACCGCCTTCTTGCGCCGCATCGAAGCGCTGCCCGGCTTCGTGCCTTTCGCCAAGACCCCCGTCGGCCTCGCCGCTGCGGCTTAACTGCGTGTGTCGGGCGTATCCAGGCATACGCCCGACACCGCCGACGAGAGAGCGGACCGATGACCGATATTATGTTGCTATCAAAACTAGACATCTGGCACGCCGGCGAGAAGGCGATCCAGGAAAAGGTCGGCGTTTCGGCTCACATGGACGAGCTCGGCAGGCGTATCGTGCGCGACTACATGCCGACGCAACACCGGGATTTCTACGCCCAGATTCCCTTCATAGCGCTCGGCAGCGTCGACGGCGCAGGTGACGCATGGGCCACATTTGTCACCGGCAAGCCCGGCTTCATCTCATCGCCAACAGCGCAATCACTCGATATCGATGTCGTCAGGGAGCCAAGCGATCCCGCCAGCGAAGGGATGCACGAGGGCGATGCAATCGGCCTGCTCGGCATCGAACTTCACACGCGCAGACGCAATCGCGTCAACGGCATCATCGGACCATCGGACAATAACGCGATCCACTTCGACGTCGATCAAAGCTTCGGCAATTGCCCGCGCTACATCCAGCTCCGCGATTATGAGTTCGTCCGCGATCCACGCGAACCGTTTACGGGAAATATCGAAGAGAAAGCCGAAATCGACGCAACGGCACGCCGCATGATCGAAGCCGCCGACATGTTCTTTGTCGCGTCCTATGTCGAGCGAGAATCCCGTCGACAGGTCGACGTCTCGAGCCGCGGTGGCAATCCCGGTTTCGTTCGCGTTGCCGACGACGGCACGCTCACAATCCCGGATTTCGCAGGCAATCTGTTCTTCGCCACGCTGGGCAACATCCTCATCAACAGCAAAGCCGGGCTCTTGTTCGTCGATTTCGAGACCGGCGACGTCTTGCAGATGACCGGTGACGCCCGGGTTGTACTGGACTCCCCGGAGATCGCCGCCTTCCAGGGTGCCGAGCGCCTCTGGCAATTCAACGCGCGGCGTGTCGTTCTTCGGCGCGGTGCCCTGCCCCTGCGCTGGTCGTTCCGACCGGACGGATGGGCGCCGAGCACACTCATGACAGGCAGTTGGGAGCAGGCAGCCGGTCGTCTGCGGGCTGCAGAACTTGCGACCAAATGGCGGCCATTCAAGGTCATCAACATCGTCGATGAGAGCGCAACGGTCAGGTCGTTCCATCTGGAGCCGACCGACGGCGCCGGTCTCCTGCCTCATCGCGCTGGGCAGTATCTCCCGATCAGACTGCCCATTGACGGCGCGGAGAAGACCACCATCCGAACCTATACGCTGTCGGTCGCGCCTTCGGATCACGTCTACCGCATCAGCGTCAAACGCGACGGACTGGTGTCGCAGCGGCTACACGACGGCATCAATATTGGCGACGTGATCGAAGCAAGGGCGCCCGCCGGTGAATTCACGATCGATGCCGCTGAGGCGCGACCAGCGGTGCTTCTGGCGGGCGGCATCGGCATCACGCCGATGCTCGCGATGCTGCGGCATGTGATTTACGAAGGGCTGCGGACGCTCAAGATTCGACCGACCGTGCTTTTTCAGGCAGCCCGTTCGAAGAACGAGCGTCCCTTCGGCAACGAATTGGATGAGCTTGCGGCCTCCGCTGGAGACGCAGTCCGGGTCATCCGAGTTCTCGGCGACATCACGGATGCCGAAGAAGGTCCCGACTACGACGCTGCGGGGCGTATCGACATGGCCCTGCTGTCACGGTTCATGCCGGTTGGCGACTACGATTACTATCTCTGCGGACCTTCCGGATTCATGCAGTCGATCTATGACGGTCTTCGTGCACTGAACATCGCTGACAACCGTATCCACGCCGAAGCATTCGGCCCCGCGTCACTGGTGCGAACCGTCGACAGCCCGGCGACAGCGCCGGCGCGCCAGCCATCGTCGTCGGCATCGGTGCATGTCGTGTTCACAGAGTCATTGAAGGAAGCGCGCTGGACACCAGAGTCGGGATCGTTGCTCGACCTCACGGAATCGCGCGGCCTGAGCCCCGATTTCAGTTGTCGGGAAGGACATTGCGGCACCTGCCGAACGAAGCTTCTGGCGGGAGTGGTGACCTACGTCAAAGAGCCAGCCGCTGCGGTGGCCGACGATGAAGTCCTGATCTGCTGTGCCGTTCCGGCCGCACAGAACGGCACCGAAGCCAATCGCATTCAATTGGCGCTCTGATCTTGGGATCAGGCGATGCGGATGTCACATCGCCGACGAGCCATTTCGCATCGCCTGGCCTAGCCGGCCCGCTTCGGCTTGCGCTCGACCACGACCATGGCCTGTTCGGCGGCGCGGCTCATCAGCGAGGCATATTCCTGGCCGAACAACACCTGGCAGAAGCGGATCGCGGCCTTGGCCTGCATCTGCCGGTAGCTACGGACGCGGGCATCGCCGGCGCGCAGCGACTGCACCAGCGACTCCGTGGACTTCTCGACATATTGCTGCAGGTCGGAATAGGTCCGCAGCGTCACCTCGTTGATGGCGAGTTCGCTGGCATAGGTCCGGCACACCGCGACGAAATTGATCAGCGCCACGGTCTCCTCGACCTCGGCGAAATCGATCGTCGCCGTCGCGGCAATATCCTTGTCAGGGCGCTGGCGCAGCAAACGCCGCACCCTGCCCGGCACGCTCTCGATCTCCGACTGCAGCGTCGAGGAAATCTCCACCCGGATCGACGCCATCTGGCGGCCCCAGGTACTATCGTTGCGCATGTCGAGTTCGGTGCGCAAGCCACGCACACCGTCATGGGCGACCTTGAGATGTTCGGGGGCGCTGTCGAACTTGCCGCGCCTGATATCGGAGCGCAGTTCGGCCGCGACGCGATTGAGATCGGACAGCGCCATGGTCACGGCGACACCATAGGGCGTGGCGGCCACGCGGATTTCATCGTCCGAGGCCGCGATCTTTACCGCCAGACGAATGATCTGCCATGGCGCCGCCAGCCGCTGCATCACCAGCGACAGTGCGAAAGGCAGCACCTGCGGCGTGGTCAGCGTCGGCACGTTCAGCGCGCTATTCACCGAGGCGATCTGGCTATCGCCGAAGCTGCGCAGCACGCTCGGCAGCTTGCCCGCAAAGCCGTCGAGTTGCTCGCGCGCCTTCAGCACCGCGCCGATGGACGGCAGGTCCTCGACCGCATGGGTCGGCCCGATGCGGGCCGCGCCGCGATTGCCCGATGTGGCAGTGGTAATGGCGGCTGCTGCCGCCTGCTGGAATTTCTTGACGGCGCGCTCGATGTCCGAAGCGCCCGGCTCGGGCGATACGGTGACGGCCGCCTCGAACTCGCGCACGGCGTCTGCGGCGTCGCGCTCCAGCCACTGCCAGATCGGCAGCAGCGAGGCGCGCCGGATCTGTCCGGGCCGGACATTGCCCACACCTTCGACAAGGAACGGCTCGAGCGATTTGAAGACGAGACGGGTAGGATCCTCGACGCGCGGGCGCACTGCATTCTCGTGGCCGCGAACCACGCCGCGCAGCAGGTCGAGCACGAAATTGGCGACCACGACGTCTTCGCCGCGCTCGATCGCGCGCTCATATTCGCGCATCAGCAGCATCTGCGACTGCTCGGGCAGTTGCGCCAAATACTCCCGCAAGCGATCGATCGAGGTTTTGTTCATGCAGCCTAGGAATCCGTGCTTTCCGGTCGATCTACAACCGAAAATCGCCACCGATTTTTGTAGCAGGCGCCGCGTTAAGAAGGCGTTGAGGAACCGGGATCAGGCCGCCGCCCAGGTGCCTTCGGGGCTGCGGCAGGCGGTACCGCGGGCGGTCTTGAGATCACCATTGACGGTGACCGTGTGGGAAAAACCGCGGCATTCCCGGCCCTTCTGGTTATAGGCCGGTCCGGCGACAATATTGCCATAGCGTCCCGACGTGGCGTTGCGCCAGGGCACCGGAGCGCCGGGTGCACCGCGGTCGAGGGCGGCGATCTGGGCCTCGTAGGCCAGCCGGCGGTCCTCGTCGTTGAGCTGGGCGCCGAGTTTGGCGCCGATCAGCCCGCCAAAGGCGGCATTGGTCACCGCGACTGCTGCGTTTTCCTCGGACAGGCCAACGGCCGACTTGGTGCTGCTATAGGCCCGGGCGATCGTATCGGTGCCGAGGCCCAGCCCGCCGTCCGACGTCGTCACGTCGCACCCACCCAGCGCCAGCGCAACAGCGACAACACAGAAAGCGTTGAACTTGACCATGGACCGCAGACCCCGAACGCAAACCGGAACACAGGAAACGTCAAAGACGTTACGAACGGGATAATTCGGGCGACAACGGGGCGCAACAAGGCCGGAACTCAGACACCCGGCAGTACCAGCTCCGCCCGCAGCCCGCCGATCGGCGCCTTGCCGAGCGTCAGGCTACCGCCATAGAGCGCGGCCAGATCGACCACGATGGACAGACCCAGACCTGACCCCGGCTTGGTCTCGTCGAGCCGCTGGCCGCGGCGCGCGACCTGGGCGCGCTCGGTATCGGACAGCCCGCGTCCGTCGTCATCGACGATGATCCGCAGCTTCGACGCCGGATCAGCACCGCCGGTGCGCTCGACCTGCACGCCGATGGTGACATGGGAGTCCGCCCATTTGCAGGCGTTGTCGACGAGATTACCGACCATCTCCTCGATGTCCTGTTTTTCGCCGCGGAATTTCGCCGCGGCATCGGCCTCAAGGTCGATGGTGATGCCGCGATCCCGGTGAATCTTCTGCATCGTCCGGCACAGCGCCTCCAGCGCCGGCGCGACATCGGTGACAGTGCCGACGATGGTGACGCGCGCCGCGATCCGCGCACGCTCCAGATGATGCGTCACCTGATCGCGCATCACATCGGCCTGCTCCAGCACCTTGCTCGCAAAGGGATCGACACCCCGGCTGTTCGCCTCGTTGACGATCACCGACAGCGGCGTCTTGATGGCATGGGCGAGATTACCGACATGGGTGCGCGCGCGCTCGACGATGGCGCGGTTTGCATCGAGCAGCGCGTTCATCTCGCCCGCCAGAGGTGAGATCTCGACAGGGAATGTGCCCTCCAGCCGCTCGGCACGGCCGGACCGGATATCGGCAATGGCATCCGACATGCGCTTCAGCGGCGCGAGGCCGAAGCGGACCTGGAAGATCGTGGTGAGCACGAGCACGATCGAGAGTGCAGCGAAAGTGCCGCCAAGATAATAGTCAAAGGTGCGGGTTTCCTCGAAAATCTCGGTGGCGTCGCCGGCAACGCTGATGCGGAATTTGCCGTCGGCGCCGAGATCGACGGGACGCTCCACCATGCGCAGGCGCTGGTCTTCCGGCCCGTCCACATAGCCCTGGCGGATGCCCGACGCCGTCAGCTCGACGCCCTGGTCTTCGAGCTTGGGCAGCTTCTTGTCCCACAGCGAGCGCGAGGCCCGCATCTCGGTCTTCGCGCCTTCGGTGGGTGCGATTTCCCAGTACCAGCCCGACAGCGGCAGTTCGAACAGCGGCTCGCCAAGCGATGGCGTATCGTGATCGGGCGCGTCCGGCGGATTGGCAACTTCGGCCACCAGGGTACGGAGATAGAGATTGAGGCGGCGATCGAAGGCGCGCTCGGTGGCGCTGCGATAGACCGAGGACAGGACGATGCCGGTGATCAAGAGGATCACCACCACCCAGGCCGTCGCCGACAGGAACAGCCGCGTTGCGAGCGAGCTGTTGCGCATCAGCGCATGATCCCGGAGATGATCACGGCTGCGGCGGCGTGAGCAGATAGCCGAGGCCGCGCACGGTCTGGATGATATCGACGTCGAGCTTCTTGCGGATACGGCCGACGAACACCTCGATGGTGTTGCTGTCGCGATCGAAATCCTGATCGTAGAGATGCTCGACCAGTTCGGTGCGCGAGATCACGCGGCCGGTATGGTGCATCAGATAGGACAGCAATCGGTATTCATGCGACGTCATCTTGATCGGATTGCCGGAGACGCTGACGCGGCCGGTGCGGGTATCCAGCGACACGGGTCCGCAAGTGAGTTCGGACTGGGCGTGGCCGGTGGAGCGGCGTAATAGCGCGCGGATGCGGGCCAGCACCTCTTCGAGGTGGAACGGTTTGGCGACATAATCGTCGGCGCCGGCATCGAAGCCCTGCACCTTGTCACTCCAGCGGTCGCGGGCGGTGAGGATCAGCACCGGCATGATGCGGTTGTTGCGGCGCCAGGCTTCCAGCACCGAGATGCCGTCCATCTTCGGCAGGCCGATATCGAGCACAACAGCGTCATAGGGCTCGCTGTCGCCGAGGAAATGCCCCTCCTCGCCATCGAAGGCGCGATCGACGACATAGCCGGCATCGGTCAGCGCCGTGGTGAGCTGACGGTTGAGATCGGGATCATCTTCGACAACAAGCAGGCGCAAGTGACTTCTCCGCGTTCACAATCCGAATTGATGCCCGGACGCGTGAACACTCCATGAATGGCGACGGCCGCCAACCTTACTTTTTCTTCACACCGTCTTTAACCGTCAGCGCCTTGACCAGCTTCTCGACCATGCCGGGCGAATCCTGCCCGGTCAGTGCACTGACCTTTTCGCGGGTGCGGCCGCTGATATAGACGCCTAGCACGCCGAACCGGAACCCCCAATAGGTCACCAGGAGCGCTGTGGCGTTGACCAGCGCGTTGATGGTCTGGATGTCCCCGGTCCAGAATTCGTGCATCAGCACACACCAGAGCGCGGCGCATTCTACCGTCAATTCCAGCGCATAGGCCGGCCGCCACCAGCGCTGCAGCGGATCGTCGCTGGCGATCTCGGCGCGGATCGTCGCCTGGGTCTCTGATATCGCCGCGCGCTGGGTCTCCGCCTCGGCGCGGATCATGTCAGCCCAATGCGCCTCGGCCTCCGCCAGCCTAGTCGGATCGGCCGCCGGCAGTGCCGCCTGCACCGCCGCCGGCGTCAGCGTCACCGAGCCCACCGCCTTGGCGAGGATCTCGCCGGCCACACCGCCGAGCGGACCGCCCAATGCCGTCCCCAGCATCGGCGCGCCCAACGCAATCACCTGTTTGGCAAGGTCACCCCAGTCCATGGTCATGTCCTCCGGAAGGCCGCGACAAGCGCGGCAATGAAAGTGGAAAGATTGGTAGGCTTATTGGTGGGTTTGGCTGCCGGCAGTTCGGGCACCAGCGGCGGCGATGCGATCACGGGCGGTAGCCCCACGGACGGCGCTGGCGCCAGCGACGCATCGCGCAGCGCAGCCTTCCATTTCGCCAGCCAGGCCTTGCGCTCGGCGAGACCCACGGCGCCGCCATTCAGCCGCCTTGTGACGCCGACGACATCGTCAGCTTTCGCAAATGGCAGGCAGCCGCAATTGATGAAATCCGACACAGCGCAAGTGAGGAAGTAACGCGGATCGATCAGGTAGTCGGGATGACTGACCACATCGATGCCCGTGGCCTTCCTGACCCGCTCATAGCCTTCGCGGCCCGTCGTCTGCGATCCGCCGCGCCCACGGAAATTCCAGCCGTCGTCGGAGCCGACGGCATTGCCCATGCGGCCGTTATAGACCTTGTTGGCGAGCGCCCGCGGATTGCCGGCATAAGGTGCGGCACTCGCCATGGTCGGAAAGCGCGACGGCCAGACCTGCATCATCCGCCCGGCGCTGTAGTTCATGTTCTCGACGACGTCGCGCCCTGCTCCGCATTCGTGGCTGATTTGCGCCATCACATGCGCGGCGAGCGAAGGCGTGGAGATGCCGTATGTCGCGAACGCACCGGGCGCGGTTGCGATGATGCCGGCCCTGAGCCCCGGCACCTTTTGATCGCCATTCGGCCATAGCCTATCGAGCGCCTGCTTCAACGCCTCCAGATCGGTCATTTTGGATTTTCCATTGTCATGAAATCAACAAGTCGCCCCAGGAGCGGGACGGCTTTGAACTTGTGCAGTGCGGCTGATTCAAAGGGATCGTGGCCCGCCAAGCATTGTCCGCCTCACATTAATGCGATAGCCAATGGCGTGGCCGACGCCGCCGCGTATGGCGAACGAACTAGCCGCCACTGCTATGCGCGCCGCCGCGCGCATGCTTGAGAGGAACGATGAAGTCAATTTTGCTTGGTTTGCGCGAACGTGCGCTTCACACCACCAAGATGCTCTCAATGCTGGAGCGCATTGCCAGCAAGGTCGGCGCCGATGGTGAGGGAACCACCGCAGCGGCCGGATCTCAGCCCAACTTTCCCGATATCAGTCACGTGCTGCACGACTCCCGCTCGGCATTCCTGCGCGCGATGCCGCGCGTGTCTGGAACCATCATGAGCGCGGGCTGTGCCGGCACCTGGTATTTCGACTGGGTGGCATCGCGAACGACGCATGCCGGGCGCCACATCGGCATCGAGTTCTACAGCCTCAAGCCTGATGACCTCCCCAAGAATGTCGACTGGATCGTGAACACGGTCGGCAACATGGAGGGCGTCAAGGATGAGGAATGCGAGCTCGTATTTTCGGGTGAGAACCTCGAGCATCTCTGGCCCGAAGACGTCATCGGCTTTTTCCTCGAAAGCTGGCGCGTGTTGAAGCCTGGCGCTGTTCTCGTGGTCGACAGCCCCAACCGTTTGGTGACCGAACCGCTGATCTGGAGCCATCCCGAACACACCATCGAGTTTACTCCCGATGAAGCGCGGCGACTTGCCGAACTGTCCGGCTTTGAAGTCACCGCCATGAAGGGCATCTGGATCGCCAGAGACCCGGACACAGGGCGCGTTCTGCCGCTCGCGCCCAATGACAGCCCGGAAGACTGGCCCGTCGTCGAGCGCATTGCCGCCGCGTCCATTCATCCGAACGACTCGCTGATCTGGTGGATGGAAGCCAGAAAGATTGGGACTCCCAAGCCCGACGAACTGAAAGCCTTCGTCGATGGAATCTTCGCGACCGCCTGGGTGGAACGATCCGGCAGATTCCAGACCCTGATCGGCACGCGCGCGGCGGGCAACAAGTCCGTCTCCTCTGCAGCCGGCGCCTCCGGCGTCCTTGTCTATGGCCCTTACATGCCATTGAAGGCGGGATCTCATTCGGCAAGCTTCAGCATCAAGGCCGAGGCAATCGCCGACAAGAACACGGTCGTTGTCCGCTGCGACGTCCTCGGCAACAAGGCGCAAGTCCTGGCCGTCAAAGAACTGACGGCTGACGATCTCGCCCGACAGAATGGCGAGGTGCGGCTTGAGTTTGACCTTCCCGAACTCGAATTCGGCATCCAGGCCCGATGCATATCCACCGGGGTAGCCGCTTTGGAATGCAGGCTTCCGGTGGTCATTCTTTAGTGAGCCAGCGACGCTTCGGGTGTAGGCGCTGTGACTCCAGCTTACTCCCTGAAGCGTTCATCTATGCATAGTTAGCCGGTCGCATAAGGCTGGCCGAAACTCGCATTGTCGCGTCAAGGGCAAAACGCCTTAAGCCGGAAGCCCTGCACCCACGCGACGATTCGTGACGCCATTTTCAGGCTTCTCAGACTGGATAATCCCCGCCTTGCATGTTTACGCAATAGGTGAGCGACTATAGGTTACTCGGCTAGAGGCAAGGGGCTGGGCGTGGGAACTTTACGTTTTGTATTGGCTATCGTTGTTGCGTTGTCACACACCGGCACGGTGTTCTTGGGCTACACACTGGCGTGGTTGCCGTCGTATCTTTCTTCATGATCAGCGGCTACGTGATGGCTCTGCTGATCGAGAAGCACTACGGTTCAGTTGGCCGCGTCGGACACTTTTATCTAGATCGCGCCGCTCGCCTCTTCCCTCAGTTTTGGTGGTACTGCCTCCTTGGAGGATTGGTGCTTTGGTGGACCGGCCACAGGGACGTGTTCTCAAGTGGTTGCACCGGAGGCAAGGTCGCTCTTAACGCACTCGCTATTCCACTCAATTTCTTTCAGTTCGGGAACCTCGAGAGCTGCATGCTCATTCCACCAGCCTGGAGTCTCGGGCTTGAGATCACCTTTTATCTTGTTGCTCCATTTTTTCTTCTCTCACCCAAAACGCGATGGATATCGCTGCCCGCATCGCTGCTTGTTTTTGGAGCGGCCTACGTCGGTGCGATTGACTCCGACATGTTCGGCTATCGACTACTTCCGGGCGTGCTGTTCATTTTCTTAACGGGCGCTGCATTTTCCGGACGCGACCGCTTATCGAAAATCATACCCGTTACGGTGTGGGCATTGGCTGCTTTATCTGCAGTATTCTTTCCACCGAACGACACGACCTCACCAATGATAAAAGAGGTTCTTTTGGGTGTGGTTTTTGCTGTTCCCGCGCTTGCGATCACACGACGACTACCTCACTCCAAAATTGACGACATGCTCGGAAATCTAAGCTATGGGATTTTTCTCAACCACTTCCTGATCATATGGGCACTTCGACATTTTGGCTACGAGGTGGGCTGGGCGTATTTCCTCATCCTGTTTTTTTTTCCTCAGCCACACTCGCGACGATTTCTTTTTACCTGATAGAAAGGCCCATAATCTATTGGAGGAGATTGTTGCGCGTGCGCAAAGACCTAAATCTCGACGCCGGCCTGAACCCAACCACAAGCGATGTTGAAATAGAGGGGCGATACGCCGCCGGACGCTAGCCTTGTAGAGCCGCTCAAGTTAGGCCAGAACTATCTCTAACTGACGCGGACGACGGCCGCTTTACGTGCTTGGGTTGTACAGATAGAATCCCATCACACGGAGCGCGATAATGTTCAATACAGGCCTACTGGCACCATTTCTGAAACGATCACGGCGCCCGCCGGAGCCTCAGCAAGTAGTGCATACTCCCGAGCCTGTGCAACCTCTGGCGCCATCGGCACCAGAAATGCGCAAGTTCTCATCGATTGAAGAGTTTGATGAGTTCGACCGTGAACTTCGCGCAACAGGCGATCGTGACATGGTCCACATCCTGTCAAACAGCTATCTGATGCCGACCGAAATCAATCATTTTCCGAGTGACCCGTTTTCAGAGGAATACACACAAGCTGTTCTTGCACTTCACGCAAGGATATCAGGCCGATCGAATTACGACGCTCGGACAATGGAATTGTCCCCGATCAGCTTCGAAGAAATGATCGCAACGCCTTCCGCTTACCAAGGGTCCAGTGAATGGCTAGGAAACCACTTGGAGAGTTACGGGCACGTCGTCAAAAAACTCGACGTCAAGCCAGGCATGTCAGTAGTCGAGTTTGGGTGCGGGGATGCCGAAATATCACTGCATCTTGCGCGCCTTGGATGTTCCGTGACCGTCGTCGATATCGAGAAGACTTGCATCGATGTCGTGCGGGAAAAGTCTCAAAGAATGAAGCTCAACGTCGAAGCAATCCATGGCGGCTTTGACGCTGACCTCGGTGACCAGAAATTCGATCGCGCCTTCTTCTATCAATCCTACCACCACGCGATACGGCATCGTGAATTGCTGGGCCACATTGCATCGATGTTGAAGCCGGACGGATTCATCGTATTCGGCCCTGAACCGATTGTCGCCTCGGACGGGCCGTGGAGAAACGCCGTCCCTTATCCATGGGGGCCGCGTTTTGACGGATTGTCTCTGAGGGCTATGCGGTCCTATGGATGGATGGAATTAGGTTTCCAGGAAACGTACTTTGAGGAAATGCTGCGGAGAGCCGGCTGGTCATATGATCTGCAAAAATCAGAAACCAACGGCCTCGTTTTCAGCGTAGTTGCGAAGCGAATTTCCGCCACACTTTGCTAGAGACTCTGAAAACATCAGAATTGTTGCCGATCATCGCACACCAACGTCCGGACGTTAAGAGCCATCGCAACGTCTCCTCCAGCTGCATATTGGTGACGCCGAAGCTGTCGTTGCCGCAATGCATCGAAGCCTATCAGGCCAAATTCTGCATGATCGGAATTTTCGTCGCACCTCCAAGCTACCAGATGATCAAATTGGGCGGTGCGATTTCACGTTGGAACGCAACTATATCTCCGCGTTCAATATTATCCGAGCAATAGCGGCGCCGTTGGCTTGCAGGTTTCCAGCTTGCCCCGCCGTAGCGCCGGAGACGGTGAGCGCTATTTGGATAGCGACCTCTGAGCTCGTAGCAGTGGAGATTGCGGATCCTGGAAACAGGCCTGCGGCAGTTGCCGCAATGTAGTTTGCAGCGGCTTGAAATGTTGGAATCGGAACTGATCGCATCCGCGGAAATAGATAATTTGCATAAAACAACGTAGGTGATGAAACATAGCCGGCGGCGACCAAGTCGTAAGACACCACTCCTTTCGAACCTAGTGAGCGGCAATAGTACTCGCATAAGCGAACCTCCCGCTCGTACATCTGCTGGTCATACGTCGTCGCGACCCCGCCCTCCTCCAACTGCACGTTGGTGACGCCGAAATTATCCGAGGCTGTGTACGACTTGTCATCGTTCCAGATCATGACGGCGATATTGTTGAATGACGATCCGAGCGTCACCGTTGCGGAATACTGGGCCGATGATGTCGTGACGCCAAGGTTCACGGGTGCGTTCCTGAACGCCCAGTTAGCCGCGAGGGTTGGCGTGACGCCGTCCGCGCCCCAGGACGCGACGGGATCGCCGGACGTGGCGTCTTCCGCGCCGGTCCATTCCAGTATCCCTATTTTCATATTGCCCAGACGCATACTGCTGACTTGCATCAGCATCGACAGCGTCACGGCCTTGCCCCGCAAATCCTTACAATTGCGCCCCTCGATGATCTGGAAGAACCCGCCCTTGTCCGTCGTGCCCGAGAACTGGAAGACCGCGCCGGGAACGTTGCCGCCCGCCGCATTGAAATTGTCGGCGAAGATGGTGGCCGACGTGAACTCGCCGATCATGCGCCACCGGTCGGCACTATAGGCGTTGTCGGTCACGCCGCCTCCTGCGCCGCGCTGATTGATGGCGAACTGGCCGTTGAGGATGCGATTGCGGCCGAGCACGCCGGCATTGGCGCGCGCCTGCGCCTGCTGCGCGGCCGTGAGGGACTGGGCGCTGTCGGCACGGATGCTGGTGCCGCCGGAGATCGATTGCCAGCGGGCGGCGGTGCCGTTGTAGCGCAACAGGGCGCCCTGCTTCGCCATCAGCGTGAGATGGCCGCCGAACGCGAACCTGTTGGCCGCTGCGGATGCGGCGCTATCATCCAGCAGGGTGATCGGCTGGCCGCCGACATTGATGAGGCTGACGATGCGCCCCTCGCTGCCACCGGCCAGCCCCGAGACGCTGCGCGCCGCATCGGCTGACAGCTGCAGCACCGCAGCACCGGCGACGCCCGCCGGGCTGTAATCATTCACATTCGCAGTGATCTCGGCCGGCGCCACCACGCCGGTCAGCAGCAGCCCGCGCGGCAGCGTGGCATTGCCGCTCGCCGGATCAACCACCAGGGCCTCGACCCAGCCCGATCCGTCCGGCGAGACCTTCAGCTTGAACGCATCGGAGCCGATCAGGCCGAATTCCGCGCGGCCGGAATAGGCATCCGAGAACACCACCGAAGCCGCGCGCGCAGCACTGTCCTTCGAGACCTGCACCCGCATGTCGCCGGTGCCGGCATCGGCCGCGCCGATCGCTGCAAACAATGCGGCATTGGATTTGACGCTGAGCAGATTGCTGCTGTCGGCGGAGATATTGATGCCGAGATGCGGCACGCTGTCCAGCGAGGGTGAGCCCACTGCACGCCACAGCGCACCATCGAACACCATCATCACGTCATCGGCCACCGACCAGACGCACCAGCCGGCTTTCGGCACGAGGAAAGCCCAGGTACCGTCCTGCCACGTGGCGATGGCCAGCGCATGGCCGCTCCAGGCCCCTGACGCCCCGGCCGCCACGATATGCCGTGCGCCCTCGCCCGGCGATGCCGGCGGAACGGTTCGCGTCACATCGAGTACCGAGATCTGGATCGCCGCGTCGAGAATGCGCAGCGCTTCGTTATGGGTGACGTGTTTCTGCGCCTGCCCGCTCTCGATGAAGGGCAGCTTGAGATTTGGCGTGTCGGTCATGTCGGCCTCAGAGTGTCAGTGTCAGTTCCGTGGAATGACCCGCTCCGACAGTGCCGGAGAGCTGTGCGACGCGCAGATGCAGGCTCGGCTGCGGCGCGCCGAAATCGGCGACCTCGTCGGCCACCGCATAAAGCGCCTGCAATGTGGTGCAGGCGATGCTGCGCATGACCGACGTGCCGGACAGAATCTCGAGCCGGTACGCCTCGCCGTCTTCGCCAAGCGGCACTTCGGCATTCCAGCCATCGCCATCGAGACGCGTGCGCCTGATCCATGAGATCTGGATGCCATCGGGCTTGCGCACGGCTTTCACATGCACGGGCGCCAGCGGCAGCAGCGCGCTGCGATCGGGCGTCAGCGTCAGCGCGACGGCCGAGGCATCGTCATGGCTGCGGCCGTTGCCGACGATACGCAGCGACAATGGCCGTTCGAGTGCGTCCAGTCCCCTTGCGATCGGCACCAGGCTTCTGTCGAGCATCACGAATGGCGCGCCAACCGGCAATAGCGCTGCCATCGCGGATTCCGAACCCGCCTGCCCGCGCAACAGCCGCGACAGCTTGTACGTGTTGGCCTCGACCAGTTCGGCATCGGCAAACTGGATGATCTCCCAAACGCCATCCGCATTCCGCAGTGCTGCGGAATTGCTGCCGCCAAGCACCCGCGCGTCCGACAGCGACGCCAGCGCGCCGCCATGAAGCCGCACGCGACATGTACTGGCATTGTCCCATCGTGCTATCGGCCCGACCGGCAGCGCATCCAGCGTCTCGCCGATGACCGCAGGTGTTGCCGCCACCGCGGCCACCTGGAAACTCGCGCCGTCCTTCGATTGCCAGATCACCACCGAGCCCGGCCATGGATTGGCGAAGACAGCGAGCCGCGTCAGCACGTCGGTATTGCCACTGTCGATGACAGGCAGATTCAGCGCGAGTACCTGTACCGGCCCGAGCGCCGCCGGCGCCGGCGGCAGCTTGATCTCGGGCGCCAGCAGCGGCACGGCAAACACGTCGGGATCGATACTGCGCGCCGTCACCTGCCGCGCCTGCGTATCGACGAGTCCGCTGATCTCGAACAGCCGTCGCCTTTCGTTGAGCGTCAGCGCGATCACGTCGCCCGGCGCCAGTGCGAGCGCAGTCATGCCGACGGCGAACTCCGCGCGCTCACGCCCGGCCCACAGATCCTGCAGCCAGACCTCGGCGCGCTGCGTCGCTGCCGTATCGCTGGTGATGACGGCAAGGTCCGCATGCAGCATCCTGCTGGCGCCGCCGGTGAGTTTGCGCGAGGACACCGCCGAGCGCCGGTAGTCCGTCAGCGCATCGCTGAAGCCGATGCTGACCTGACGGGGCAATTCGGTCTCCTGCGCGCGCACCAGCCGCGCCAGCGCGCCGTCATCCGGCGCCACCAGATCGTCTTCGGTGAATTCTGCCACCGGCAGCCCGCCGCGCGGGATGAAGCGGAGCGCGCCATCCCCCGCCGTCGCGTCGAAGGCATAGGCCACCGACAGCGGCTCGATCATCGCCCGCGGCGCCATCGGCCGGTCCACGACATAACCATCGCAGCTACCCGACAATGCCGAGGCATCAATCCCCGTCACGCCGGCATCAACAGCAAGCCTGTCGACCAATGCATCCAGCGGCGCGCCGCCGAGCCGGCCGGTCAGCCAGTGGCCAGTATGCCAGTTGGCGCCATCGCCCCAGATGTCATCGGCCGCGGGAAAGATCGGATAAGGCCGCGAGTCCCAGGTCCAGACATGAATGGCCGAGACATCGATCATCCGCCCGCCATAAACAGGCGACACCGGATTCTCGGCATCGCTGGCGCCGAAGGCCGGATCGAACGCAGAGATGAGCGCTTCCAGATGGCGCCGCTGCAGGTCGTCGCGCGCGCCGCTGGAGAAATACGGCGCAAAGTTCTCCGACGATTTCGGATCGGGAAACACGCTTGGCTGATTGGCGCCCTTGTCGACGGCGGGACAGCCGACCTCGGTCAGCCAGATCGGCTTGCTGCGCGGGACCCATGCCGTCGAACTACCGAGCTCCGCATGACCGACGCGCTCGTGATGGGCATTGCCCCACCAATTCCAGAGATCCTTGACGCGATGGATCCACGGCTTGCCAAGCCCATCTGATATCGCGACGCGCGCCTGCGCATCGCGCGCGTTATCATCCGGATAGTACCAGTCATAGGCCTCGCCGCCCGCCACATTGCTGCGCAGATAGGCGCGATCATAGATCGTGTCGGAGAGATCACGATCGAGATGATCGGCTTCATCGCGCCAGTCGGACAGCGGCGCATAGTAATCGATCCCGACTGCGTCGATCGCAGCCGAGGCCCAGAGCGGATCGAGCGGAAACCTGATCTCAGACGCATCCGCGCCAACAACATGCGCGCCATATTCGGTCCAGTCCGCGCCATAGGTCACCACCGTACCGCCCCCGACGATCGTCTTCACGTCGGCTGCGAGCGCGATCAGTTGAGCGACAGCGGGATAGTTGCCCGACGCCGAGCGCACGCGCGTCAGCCCGGGCAATTCCGAGCCGATCAGAAAGCCATCGACGCCGCCGGCAAGCGATACGAGCTGCGCATAGTGCAGCACCATATGGCGATAGTTCCAGACACCTCCGGCGAAGAAGTTGTCGATCTGCGCGCCCGCGGTTGCAGTGCCGTCGGGAGAGCCAGGTTGTCCCGGTGCGGGATCGCAGGTGATGCGGCCGCGCCAGGGATAGGCCGGTTGCGCGCCCGCCCCGCTCCACGGATCTGGCAGGCCGTTGCCATCAGGCACATCCATCATCACGAACGGATAGAATGTGATCTTCAGCCCGCGCGCCTTCAGCTCGCCGATCAGATGCACGACGCTCTCATCGGACGGCGTACCGCCGAACGCCGCACGTCCGTCGATTTGCGACACCACATAGGCGGAGGGGCGCGTGACGCCAGCCACCGACCACGACAGCGGGCTGGTTGTCTTGGCGGGATTGTCGATGCCCGGCCGCACCAGGCAGTAATCGGCGCGCAGATCCGAACCGAACCACGCCACGACAATGGCGACACGTTGCAGGTTCGGGCACAGGCCCTGCAGATCGTCCAGCGCCGCCACCACATCGGACCGCGCGGAGCCGTGATGGCGGTTCTCCGGGGCGGATTGTCCGGGGCCGAGCAGTTGCACCACCGTGGACGGTTCATAGCCGAATTCGGTGGTGCCGGGGATCAGCGTCACCGCGCGCACCATCGCTTCGAGCAGGCCGATCGGCCGGATGATCTCAAAGGACAGTTGCGGAATCCGGTTGCCGAAATTCGCCAGCGGCAGCCGCTCGAACACGACATAAGCCAGCCCGCGATAGGCCGGCGCGTTACCCGCGCCTTCCTTTGCGACGATCAGCCCGTCGGGCATCTGGTCTTCGGTGCCGCGATAGACGCGAAAATTGATCCCATCGAGATCGAGCGGCTTGCCGTCAGCCCAGATCCGCCCGACGCGGCCGATCACACCGTCGCACAGCCCCACGGCAAAATTCGCGAAGTAACTATAGGTCGTCGTCGTTGTAGTGGGGCCACCGCCGAGCCCCTTGCCGCCATCGGTCGGCACCGTATCCGACGTTGCGACCTCCTCCAGCGGTGTCGCCCAGATCACTTGGCCGCTCAGCCGCGCACGGCCATAGACGCGCGGGATCGGCGCGCCCTCGGTGGACGCCATCACATCGAGATCGGCCAGTTGCGGCCCGCTTGTGGCCTGATCGTTTGAGCCGAATAGCGCGCTATCGATCGCACCACCCAGCGCCGCACCGGCGAGCTGGCCCGCAATCGCGCCGATCGGGCCGAACATCCCGCCAATGGCGCCGCCGGCCGTGGAGAGAACCAGTTGCGACATCAGCTCACTCCGGGAAAGCGAAACGCATAGGCCAGACGACGACGCCACCAGGGTGTCAGGGCGACCTCGCAGACGGCCGCGCCGTCATGGGCGTGGATCATCGTGCCCTCGCCGCTCGCGATCGCCGCGTGTTTGGCCACATAACCGTCGCGCCAGCGAAACAGTAGGACATGGCCGGCACCGCATTCATCCAGCGCGACAGGCACGAGATGACGCAACGCCGCCTGCGCGAGCGACTCCTCAGCCCGCGCCTCGGCCCAGTCCGGCGCATAAGGCGGCGGCGCTTCCGGCTCGTCGCCGATGCAGTTGCGCCAGACGCCGCGCACGAGACCGAGGCAATCGCATCCGACGCCCTTGAGCGACGCCTGGTGCTGATAGCGCGTGCCGATCCAGCTCCGCGCCTCGGAAACGAGGACCATAGGCGTGAGCGTTTCGATCATCACGTGAACTCCATCGCGTCAGCGATTGCGCGACGCGCCACATCGTCATTCGGCACGCGTATTGCATCGACACATCTTGTGATGCTGGCTCATCCGATCGCATGACGCTCCGCTTTGCGCGTCCCTGCTAGCAGAACGCTCGACGCCCCCGGCTTCGCCGCGGGACACAATGCACGAGCAAGAGGAAACGAGATCAATGACACATGTTGGGAAGTGCTTCTGCGGCGCAGTTGAACTGGAAGCGGATGGTGCCCCGGAAGCGATGGGCTATTGCCACTGCAGTTCATGCCGTTCGTGGTCCGGCGGGCCGGTCAATGCCTTCAGCCTGTGGAAGCCGAACGCCGTGCGGATCACTGCAGGCGCCAAACATGTTGCAAGCTTCCAGAAGACGCCGCTCAGCCAGCGCCAGTATTGTGAAAAATGCGGCGGACACCTGCTGACCAATCATCCGACACTCGGCCTGGTCGATGTCTTTGCGGCGACCATCCCGACACTTCGCTTCGAACCCGGTGTCCACGTCAATTATGCCGAGACCGTGCTGCCGATGAAAGACGGCCTGCCGAAGTTGAAGGACTTTCCGGCGGAGCTCGGCGGCTCCGGCGAGGCCGTCGCTGAATAGACATCACGCGCGAGGTCCCATGAACGATCACATGAATTGCAAAGTGAAGTGCAGACTGTTCGGGGCGGCGCTCATCGCCGCCCTCGCCGCGCTGACGCATGCGGCTGCGGCTCAGGTGCCGTCCGAGATTGCCGAGCCGGATGCCACGATCGTCGCGATCTATCACGCGGAGGGAGCGCAGGTGTATGAGTGCATGGCCGCCTCCGACGGCAAGCTCTCCTGGAGCTTCCGCGAGCCGATCGCCACGCTGCTGTCCGATGGACTCACCGTAGGCCGCCACTATGCGGGCCCGCATTGGCAACTCACCGATGGCAGCACGCTGGGCGGCAAAGCGGTTGGCCGCGCACCAGGTAAAACCGCGAGCGATATCCCGTGGCTCAAATTGACGGTGACTGACCGGCATGGCGACGGCAAGCTCGCAATGGTCGACGTGATCCAGCGCATCAACACCAAAGGCGGCGTCGCCGCCGGTTCATGCGACGATGCCGGCCAGTTTCTCAGCGTCCCCTATTCGGCGGACTACGCATTCCTGCACAAGGATTGAGTGTTCCGCATCGGTTGAGTTTGGTTCAAATGACGGCGCCGCAAGCGCCGTCATTTTGCTATCAAAAGACCTATCGACGCACGTCCGCGATTTTCGATTTATTCCGCGCATCATCCGGAAATATTTCGCACGCTGAAACACAGCTTCTGCGCGTTCGGCAACGACATCGCCGCCGGAACCACATAGCTTTCCAATCACGCATCGTCGGCGTGCCGGCATAGGCACGCATGCAAAGGTGCATGCCCACCTTCCCGAGAGATAGTTGCAAATGACGTCAGTGACTCCGCTCTGGCCGATGGCCGCCCGGCTCGCATCGCCTGATCTCGCAGAAGGCGCAGAACAGCTCAGCGACCTGATCGGCTGCATCTACGACACCGTCCTCGACTCGTCGTCCTGGACGAATGCGATCGAGCGCGCGATGCAATTCGTCGGCGGCGTCGGCGCCAGCCTCTATACCAAGAATGCAGCCATGCCGTCGGGGCATATTCTCCACGTGGTCGGCATTTCCTCGGACTATCAAAGCTCCTATTTCGACAAATATGTTGCGCTCGATCCTACCACCACCGTGCAGTTCTTCGCGGAGCTCGATGAACCGATCGGGATCGAGGACATCCTGCCTTACGCGGAGTTCAGGGAAACCCGCTTCTACAAGGAATGGGTGCAGCCGCAGGGACTGGCGGATTGCATCAATTCGGTGCTCGACAAGTCGATCACCAATGTCGCCATGTTCGGCGTGTTCCGGCATGAGCGTGACGGCGTGGCCGATGAGCGCGCACGTCACCGGATGCGGCTGATCGCGCCGCATATCCGCCGCGCCGTGATGATCGGACGCATGTTCGATCTGAAAGCCGCCGAGGCCGCGACGCTGGCGGATACGCTGGACGGGCTGAGCGTCGGCCTGTTCCTCGTCGATTCCGCTGCGCGCATCGTTCATGCCAACTTTGCCGGCCATGCCATGCTCGATGCAGCGGATGTGCTGCGCGCTTCCTCCGGCCGCCTCAGTGCTCGCGACAGCCAGGCCGATCGCGCCTTGCGGGACGCCCTCGCCGTCGCCGGTGAAGGCGACAGCGCGCTCGGCGCGCGCGGAATCGCCATGCCGCTCGTCGGCAGCACTGGCGAACGATACGTCGCGCATCTCCTGCCGCTGACATCGGGAGCACGGCGACAGGCCGGTCTGGTCTATTCGGCCACGGCGGCCTTGTTCGTGCGCAAGGCGGATATCGACGCCACCTCGCCGCCCGAACTCATTGGCAAGACTTTCCAGCTCACACCGTCAGAGCTTCGCGTCCTGCTGGCGATCGTCCAGGTCGGCGGCGTGCCGGAGGTCGCTGCAGCGCTCGGCGTCGCCGAAACGACGATCAAGACGCATCTCAGCCGCCTGTTCTACAAAACCGGAACCCGGCGGCAGGCGGATCTGGTCAAGTTGTTCGCCGGCTATGCGACGCGCGTGGTCGGGTAGACGCCAGATAGTTTGCCGCGAGTATGTCGTATCGGGTCGCTCACCAGACGATGCGGAAGCCGCCAGTGCCCTTGTAGCTGCGGTTCGCCGCCGCGTCCTCGAGGCTCGCGCTATAGGAGACCTCGCCGAACACGGCGTAGCGGCCGTTGGCCCAGCTATAGGTGCCGCCGCCGCCGATGCTGCCCCACAGCCGGTCTTGCGCGCTGGCGAAGCCGGTGCCGGCGACATCGACACGGGTGCCGTCGAGGAACTCGTAGCGCAGGTTGCCGATGCCGTAGATATCCGAGCGCACGATGCCTGCGCCGTCGTTCCAGGTCTTCTGGTGGTTGAGCGCAAGTCCGGCGCGGCCGAGCAGGCTGTCGCCGTCGCGCAGCGACACCGGGGCGCCGAACCGATCGGTGAAGCGATCGAACTCGGCCTTCGAATAGGACAGCTGCGCCTGCGGCGTCAGCGACCAGCCGTTGCCGACAAAGAACCGCTTGCCGGTTTCAGCGCTGAAGGCATAGCCAACGCCTTCGTTGCCATGCGTCATGGCTCCGGCCAGCACCGAGGAGAGATCGCTGCGGTAGAACATCGATTGCGCCTGGCCGTCGACATAGAAGCCGTTGTCGCCGAACCATGTCAGCGTGCCGCCGACACCCGAACCTTCGACGCGGATCCGGCCATTGCCGAAGGCCGATGCGATATTGGCGGTTGTCAGGCCATATTGCCCGGTGAGACCGACGATCAGCCTTCCGCGCTCGTTCTCCATCAGGAGACCGTCGAGGCCCGCCTGCACTTTCAACTGGTCGGCTTTGGTGGTGGAGCCTGTCGTGGTCGAGGGCTGCAAATCGGATTGGCCGCCTTCGATGCGGCCCCAGAACGCCGTTGGCGTCTGCGATACCTCGCCTGGCGCCAGCGCGACACCGGCGCGCGCCATGGCATCGCTGCCGCCCCAATAGCGATTGCCGACGCGCTGCTGCATGGTCGGCAGCTCGTTCATGCCGAGCAGCACCTGCGCATAGTTTTCGTACAGCGGAACGCCGGGCTGATAGAGGGGACCAGCCGGTGCAGCCGGCGGGGGATTGATCAGGCTGGAGCGCAGATACCAGTCGCCATCGGTCGGCGTGCTGACGCCGTTCTTCTGCAGCGTATAGGCATAGGCGCCGCCGACCACCGCCTGCTGACCCTGGATCACATAATCGCCAAGCAGCGAGAACGCGCCGTTCGACGCGCCGCCGACATCGATGATCTTGATGCCTTCGACGGTCTGCGCGCCGCCGCCGCCGACATTGATCACCCGCACATTGGTGCTGCCCGCGGTGTTGCCGGTGACGACAAGCCGGTCGGTCGGCGAGGCGTCGCCCCCGAGCACCGTCTCGATCTGCAACGTTCCGCCATTGCCGGTGTAGTTGCCGGCGACAGTGAGCGTTCCGATGGAGTTACCGGGCGCGACGATACCCGCGTTCGACGTGTCGCAGACCGTGCCGGTGCCTTGCAGCGTGCCGCCGGCCAACACAGTCATGGCGCCGCAGACGCTGCCGTTGACGCTGAGCGTGCCGCCGCTCACCGTAGTGCCACCGGTATAGGTGTTGACGCCGGAAAGGGTCTGCTTGCCGCCGCTGACCGTCAGCCCACCGGTGCCGGAGATGATACCGGAGAACAGGTCGTTCGCATTGGTGATGGTCAGGTTGTTTGCGCCGAGCGCGACGGCCCCGCTTCCCGCCAGGCTCTGTATGCTTGTGCCGGCCGCCGTGATACCCGAGACATTGAAGGCGCCGTCAGCGATGACCCGGCTGGAATTGGCGATGGCGCCGGCGCCCGACAAAGCGAGGCCGCTGCCGGCCTGAATCCACGTTTGGCCGGCATAGGGGCTGTTGGCCAGCAGGCTGAATACGCTGCCGCCGGTCACGGTCAATCCGCCGATGCCGGTGAGGGCTGATGTCGCGTCGGTGCCCACGGCGAAGCCGTTGGTATCGATGGTCAGCCCGCCGGCGAGAAGGTTGAGCTTGGTGCCCGAAAATCCATTGATGAAGGTCGCGCTGCTGGCGCTGGCGCGCAGAATGCCGTTGTCGAAATTGGCCTGGCTCGCGCCGGGGCCTCCGCGCAGGGTTAGAGCCTGCAACGTGCCGCCGCTACCAATGTTGAGCGTGCCGGAAGCCGAGGCGCTACCGCCAAGGATCGTGTTGCTTCCCGCGACGACTGCTCCGCCGTTCTGAATGTTGAGCGTGCCGGTGCCCGAAAAGCCAATATAAAAAGTCTGGATGGGGATGTTCCATCGCGACCCGGGTCCGGTAACGGTAACGACGCCGGCGCTTCCGGGCGCAATTGCGATTCGCGAGGTAGCAGTGCTTGTCAGCGTACTGCCGTTCTGGATCGTCAGATTGCCGAACGGTCCATTGATGGTGCCGATGGACGTCGCGCCTACCGAGACGCTCACCGGCCCGTTAACGCCGAGGATGGTCGCATTTGGCGACACAACATCAATGTTGACGCCTTGACCCGGGATGGGGGGGGGCTCCGCCCGTCCAGTTGCTCCCGACCGTCCAGTCATTGCTGGTCGCGCCGGTCCATATGTTTTGAGCGGAGGCAGACTCAGTGCACAAGGCCATCAGCGCCGTTGCCGACGCGCTCGTCAGCAGCAAGCGAAGCAATTGGGTGCGTTTGCGCGCGGCGGGGAGCCGAGCCCGTTCCGCACTCACGCGCCGCATGTCATCTGGTTGTCGTCGGATTGCTACTTCAACCACGCATTCGCGCATGATGCTCGTTCCAGTTTCGCTCGGGTCCGCACGGTTCGAGGATGCGAATCTTGAGGCGTGCAATCCGCGAAGAATAGTTGCGACGGTAAATGAGCTAACTCAATCCGACAATAAACTGGAGCGTGTTCTAACTAACAAACATGCGGCGTGTGTCGCTCGCGCAACGAAAGACGCTTAACAAAGCCTTTCGAGACCGGCACGCGAAGCCGGTGATATCACCGATTGGCACATTGCATCATTCGCTGCGGAGCAGAATTTCATTACTACCGAAGCACAGCGGACATTGGTCACGCCCGCACCGATCAAGTTCAATCTATGGGTGCGCGCCATGGTTCGATGTCTCTCACGTCGAAACATGGCAACGCGCGCAACAGATGAATGTGAACGCGCATCCGTCATTCGTAGGACGCTTGATATCACGGCTTCATCGATGATGGGTCCACGACAGGCGCGTCTCTCATCCGGACGGATCATCGATGGTGTTGCTCGAACGTTTGCTCTATGCCGCCGCGATCGCCTGTTTCGTGATCGTGCACTATATCGCCCTGCAGCGGATCGATGCCGCCGCATCACATGCAACCCACGCACCATCCGTCACCCTGCAGGGAACGGATTGATCGCGCTCATCCGCCGGATCCTCGCGCCTTGCCCCGGCGGTTCATGACAGCGACGGTGTTATCGACGCGAGTGCGTTTTCGAGCGAAGTGGAGACCGGTTCGCGTCAAGAAAACGCGTCAAACCAAAAAGCTGGAGCCTGGTTCTGATTCAATCAGAACCAATAAGGCTCTAGCTGCGGACGAGATCGCGGCCTTGTTGCTCGAGCCAGTCGCAGAACACGGCGATATGCGGATCGGTCCGTCGCGCGTCCGGCAGATAGGCGAAGTAGCTTCGCGCCGAGAGACTGATGTCCGGAAACGGCGTCATCAATCGCCCGGCCGCGAGATCATCGGCGACCAATGCGGTCGGACCCATCGCCACGCCGAGTCCGTCGATCGCGGCCTGTATGGTCAGATAGAAATGATCGAAGGTCAGGGATGCCTCCGGGCGAAGGGCGGGCTCTCCGGCCTCGGCCAGCCAGTCGCGCCATAGCCGCGCCATCGACGAGACGTGAAGCAGCGTGTGGCGCGACAGGTCGCCGATATCGGTCAGCGGCGCCCGGTCCAGGATGGTCGGACTGCACACCGGCAGCCGCCGCTCCCCGAACAGGAAACGCGAGGTGTAACCGGGGAAAGTATCCGGGCCACCTCTGATCACGACATCGAACGGCTCTGCCAGCGCGTCGATCGTCTCATTCGACGTGCTCAGGCGGACCTCGATGTCGGGATGCTCGCTCCGAAAAGCGCCCATGCGTCGCAACAGCCATCGCAGACTGAAAGTTGCGAGCGCGTTCACATGCAGCACGATGGATGGCGCGTCATGCCGTCTGGTTCGATGCTGCTGCACGGCAGCCGAAATACGATCGAGCGCCGGCCCGAATTCGGTAAGCAGCGCTGCGCCGGCAGGCGTCAGCACGACCCGGCGGACCGAACGCCGAAACAGCGCCGGAGCACCCAGCCAGTCTTCCAGGAGCCGGATCTGCTGACTGACAGCGCCGTGGGTCACGCTGAGCTCAACGGCCGCCTCCTTCAGACTGCCGAGGCGGGCGGCGGCTTCGAAGGCGCGGACCGCATTCAGCGGCGGCAGGCTACGGCGCGGGACAAAGGTGGACATGCTTGAGAATTTCTAACCCACGACCTGAGTATTACTGATTTGTGACGGCCTGAAGTCTCGTTCAGAGTGACTTTAGCAGCGCTTTGCACGCCAGACACCAGCTCTGGCGCATCAATCTTCAGATTTTCTGCGAATGCAGCGCGTACGCCGGAAGACCCAAGAAACAGCACATGACCCACCACGAGACCACGACCACTAAGGCTCCTGCGAACCGGACACGCGCCGCACGAACGCTTGCGCTGACCGGGCTCAACCACGCTTTGCACGACGGCTTCACGGACGCGATCTATGTATTGCTGCCGATCTGGCAGACCGAGTTTGCGCTGAGCTATAGCGTCCTTGCGATCTTTCGCGGTCTTTATTCCGGCACCATGGCATGTCTGCAGATTCCGGCAGGGCATCTGGCGGAGCGGATCGATGCCAAACTCATTCTCTGCTGCGGCACGGCGCTGTCGGCGTTGGGCTACGCTCTCGCGGGCATCTCCGGTGGCATCGTCGGACTGAGCTTTGCGCTCGCATTGGCAGGCGCAGGCTCGAGCACCCAACACCCTTTGGCGTCCGCCGCCGTTTCACGGGCTTATGGGCGTGCTGCGCGCAGGCCGCTCGGCATCTACAATTTCACAGGCGATCTCGGAAAGGCGGCCATCCCGGCGCTCATGTCTCTGCTGCTTGTCACCATCGCCTGGCGCCATGCCGTATTTACGCTCGCTATCGCCGGCATCGCCGTGTCTGTCGCCATGGCGGTGTGGATGCCGGCCGTGGGCATCGGGCATGCAGCAGATGCGAAGGAACGATCCAGCAAGAGCGGTCGAAGTCGGGGCGGATTCTATTGGCTCCTGGCGATCGGAATGCTCGATAGCGCCGTCCGAATGGGCTTTCTCACCTTTCTGCCATTTCTCCTGATTGAAAAAGGAGCCTCGCTTCCCACCAGCGGTTTTGCTCTGGCACTTCTCTTCATCGGCGGAGCCGCCGGCAAGTTCGCTTGCGGCTGGCTCGGCGACAGGATCGGCACCCGGCGCACCGTTCTCTTCACCGAAGTTGCCACTGCGCTGCTGATCCTCGGCGTTCTGGTGCTGCCGCTCATCCCGGTTATCGTCGTTCTGCCGGCGCTGGGTGTGATGCTCAACGGCACGTCATCGGTGCTGTATGGAACGGTCCCCGAAATAACTCCAGCCGATCGCACGGAGCGTGCATTCGCTTTGTTTTATACCGGCACCATCGGCGCGGGCGCCAGTGCCCCGGTTCTCTATGGTTTTCTGGGCGACGCGTTCGGACCTGCAATGGCAACGGCCGCGACCGCAATGACGGCGCTGGCGATCTGCCCGTTCATGATCGCACTCTCAAAGCATCTGAGCGATGACGTCGAAATCGGTCTGGCATCGCACTCATCCGGACAGCCCTAGATTATTATTTCACCATCACATGAAGGTTCGTTAGATGGATACAGTCTCGCAGACGCCGCTCATTCTGATAACGGGTGGAAGTCGTGGCGTAGGCGCCGCGACGGCGCGGCTTGCTGCCGCGCAAGGTTACGATGTCGCGATCAGCTTCGTCTCCAACGAGTCTGCCGCCCTTGCGGTGGCGGCTGATGTCGAAACTGCAGGGCGCCGGGCTTTGACGGTCCGCGCAGATAGCGCAGATCCAGAGCAGGTCGCTCAATTATTCGCCGCGATCGACCGAAAGTTCGGCCGGATCGACGTGCTGGTCAACAACGCCGCGATGCTTGCGCGGCAGTCCCGGCTGGAAGATCTCGGATTCGAGCGGATGCAGCGCATCTTCGCGGTCAATGCGATCGGTCCTATCCTCTGTGCACAGCAAGCCGCAAAGCGAATGTCGTATCGCCACAACGGGCGGGGCGGCTCCGTGATCAACATCTCGTCGGCTTCGGCCCGGCTCGGCAGCCCCGGCGAATATGTCGACTACGCTGCATCGAAGGGCGCCGTCGAGACATTCACGACCGGCTTCGCCAAGGAAGTCGCGCGGGATGGGATACGCGTCAACTGCGTTCGCCCGGGGCACATCTACACTGACATGCATGCCAGCGGCGGAGAGCCGGGACGAGTGGATCGCGTCAAGGACTCGATCCCGATGGGTAGAGGCGGTCAGCCTGAAGAGGTTGCGCGGGCGATCCTGTGGCTGGCAAGCGCCGAGGCGTCCTTCGTCACCGGCACGTTCCTCGATGTCACTGGCGGCAAGTGAGCAACAATGTATGGCGCCGGGCCCTGCCCGAAACGCCCTCCTGATCGAAACCGAAACTTTCTCCAGAATAATTGCAGGCGACATTCGCGTGAGCTCGCGCATATCGGCCACTCGCTCACCCACTCATCCCCCACCCATCCCGGGCGTCGGATAGCTCATGACGAAGTCGTTGCCGGGAATGTCAGGGAAGCCGCGAAAATTATCGACATTGCCGAAGCGATCGCGGCACGTCGCCAGCGTCTTGTCGCAGCCGGCGGTGACGGTGAATGCATCACCGGCTGCAACCGGCTCCGCCATAGCCTGCCACAGCGACAGTCGCACATGGCCCGGCGTGACGCGGTGCTGCTTTACTTCCATGGCGAGCCCGGCATTGCCGCCGCTCGTCCATGTCAGACGCCCCGCGGTGAACAGATCATCTGCGAAGGCACCGAGGCCACTCGCGGAAAACATCGACACGCCCTCGAGCGCCTCGACCGCACCAGTGCCCCGCCAGCCTGCGAGATTGATGCGGCATTTTCCGTCGCCGAGATCGGCACCGCACCGCGCCGTATAAAGCCGCCCGCTCTCCTGCGACAGCAGCGCCGCCAGCCCGCGCAATTCGGCGATGAATGCGCTCCCCTCACGTTTCACTTCGCCCAGGGTGCCGCGTGCCGTGAGCACGCGGAGTGATGTGTCGCTCCAGTCCACCAGCCAGGTCTCCACCTGCGCAGCATCGTAGCGCCCCGCCGCGAGATCGGCGTCGGTGAGAATGTCGTCGTCCAGTGCACCGGCGATATCGCCGCCGTCCACCGACAGATCGAAGCGGCTCGTGGCTTCCGACGCGGCGAGCCCGGTGCCCGCGCGATAAGTGACGCCATCCATGACGAGATCGCAGTCATGATCGGTGAAGCCCGCAACGACGCCATCGCGCCGCGTCAGTTTCCAGACCTGCGCCAGCGTGGTGACGCCGGAATCGAGTTTGGTCTGCAGGGACGCCGGGATGCTGCGCATGGTTGAATCCTGAAACGTCGTCGTTGCGCGCGACCATCCTTCGCGCTCTAATTGTTCTCACAGTACCGGCATGCAACAAGCCGGGCACAGGGAGCGGACGGATGCTGCGACAACGCCTTGCCGGGATCGCCGTGCTCGCGGCAATCGTCACACTGATCGTTACTCCCGCGACCGTCATTCGCGCAGCAGGTGCGCCGGACGAAACGCCGGCGACGCCGCCGCCATGGCCGACCAAGGGCTGGCAGGTCGCAACGCCGGAATCGCAAGGGATGGATTCCGGCAGGCTCGCCCAATTGATCGATACCGTCGGCGCACGCCAGCAGGACAGCCTGTTGATCGTCCGCCATGGCAAGCTGGTCGCCGATGCCTATTACGCGCCTTATGTCGCCGGCCTGCGCCACGATCTACGCTCGGTGACCAAGAGCGTCACCGGGACGCTGATCGCCATCGCATTGAGAAACGGGATACTCGACAGTGTCGATCACCCGGTCGTCGATCTGTTCACCGACAACCAGATCGACAAACTGGATTATCGCAAGAAGGCCATTACGATCCAGCATCTGCTCGACATGACTTCCGGCATCGCCTGGAAGGAGGAAGCCTATACATCCGACGAAACGCTTGACCGGATGTATCGCAGCAAAAATCCGACCGAATTCGTGCTCGGCCAGGAGATGAGCCGCGCGCCGGGCGAGCGGTTCTATTACAACAGCGGCAATCCCTATCTGCTCTCCGCGCTGATCAACAAGAAGACGGGACAGAACGCGCTCGAATTCGCCAAGCGCGAATTGTTCGGACCGCTGGGCATTACCGACATCGACTGGGGCCGCCCCGACGCACAGGGCGTGACCGATGGCGAAGCCGGGCTCTATATCCCGCCGCATGACATGGCAAAGATCGGCTATCTCTATCTGCAAAACGGTGTCTGGGAAGGCCGCGAGATCGTTCCGCCGTCATGGGTCGATCGCGCGGCCGAGGGCAAGATCGTCGCAACTGCCGACAATCATTACGCCAATCTGTGGTGGTCGATCCCTGAGAAAGGCGCCTATATGGCGCGTGGTCTGCACTCGCAGCTGATCATGGTTTTGCCGAAACTCGATATTGTCGCCGTGTTGACCGGCAGCATGCGCAAGGATGAATTCTATCCGACCCGCCGTCTGATCGACGACATCGCCGGCGCGGTGAAATCCGAGAGCGCCCTGCCCGACGATCCCGTTGCGCAGGCCCTGCTGGCCGCATCGATCCGCAACGCGGCAACGTCGCGGCCGTCACCGCTCGGCCTGACGCCGGATCTGGCCAAAGACGTCTCCGGCAAGACCTACCGCTTCACCAACAATGCAATCCGGGTCGGGACGTTCAGCCTGACCCTGGTCGGCGACAGCCCGTCATGGGAGATCACCACCGTCACCGGCAAGCCCGAGCAGACCCGCCGCTTCACCGGTCCACTTGGACTTGACGGCAACTTCCGGACCGGTTCTCCCGTCAGCTACGGTGTCGATGCGGTCCGCGGACGATGGACGAACGCCAATACTTTTGTCGTCGAGCGCCGTATTCTCGGCCACAGCGAAATGCAGTCCTGGACGCTGGCTTTCGAGGGCAAGAAGGTCACGGTCAATTTCGAGAACACCGACAGCTACAAACTCGAACTGCACGGCGAGACCACCGACTGATAGTCCGCCCCCCTCACGACCGATGCGCCCGCTAAATCCTGATCTCCACCAGCGGAATTTTCGGGATTGCGCCGGCGGCGAAGGCCGACAGATCGACTTCGAGATAGTCGGTATCGAAACGCACGGGCACATCGAACTGGAAGCCGGCCGTGATCGCGGCACCCGCCCCAGGAATATGCCCGCTGGCGAATGTCACGAGCCCCGTCGTCACATCGCAGCTGAAGGCACTGCTCGCGATCTCGTCGCCGGCAACAGCAATGCGCACGCTGCCGTCGACGGGCTTGGTGATCGGCCGCTGATATGGCGCAAAACTGCTGCCATAGGTCTTCATCAATTGAAACGAGGCGGTCGCACCGTCGCCGATCCCGATGCCTTGATCCAACGGCGAAATCGCTTCGCCTGATATGTTCGAGGTCTGATCGAGCCGGTCGCGCCAGCGAAAGCCGTGCAGTCGTCCTCGCCGCTCCTCGAAGAACGCCACGACACTCTGCAGCGCCGCCAGCGTCCTGATGCCGTAGCCTGCATCGTAGCGGCGGCGCGAATGCGCCCAGCGTGCGTTGCGCTCCTCTCGGCCTGAGCCGAACGACACGATCTCCGTGCGCCGCTCCGGTCCGCCTGCGCTTTTCAGCGCGATATCGAGCGGAAACAGGGTGTCGTGAAAGACTGTCATGAGACTCTTCCTTCACCCTCCCCTGGAGGGGGAGGGTCGACGATCGGCGCGCGAAGCGCGATGAGAGACGGGGTGGGGTAAAGCCACAAGTACCGTCGATGAACAGTCACCCCACCCCGTCACGCGCTGCGCACGTGACGACCCTCCCCCTCCAGGGGAGGGTAAGCAGATCGCACGCTATCCATCACAGACTGCGCTGCCCGCGCGCGACCGCACGGGCGATCTGGCCGGTGACGTAGCTCTCCGAACGACGGAAGCCGTCGAGATCCGGCGTCGCGATCTGCACATGGATGGTGTTGCCACCGCCCTGCGTGGCGACACCGAGGCTGCCGTCCGCGGCACGTTGCAGCGGCATGATCGCTTCCGGCCCGGACTCGCCGGCCAGACCGGTGCCGCCGCCAGGCATCGGGAAATAGCTGGGCGTGCCGATCACGCCGCCCGACGCGAACGCCTTCACCGGACTGCTGACACCAGCCTTGCCCGCGCCGCCGAACAGGCTCGAGACCAGCGAGGAAATGCTCGATGACATCGCGCCCGCGCTGGCCTGCAGCGCCGATTTCGCCGCCAGATCCGACATTTTCAGCGCCAGCGATTTCAGCACGTCGTCGAACTTCTGGCCCGATGCGACCGAGCTCGAAAATGCCTGGGTCATGACTTTGGAGAAAGTCGTCGCGGCCGATGTCAGACCGGCGGTCTTCACCGTCATACCGTCGAGCGTGCCGGACGCCGCGGAGAGGTCACTGGCGTCACTCATGCAAGGCCTCCCCGGAATCCGGAAACTGTTTCATCAGTGCGTCGAGCGCGCCGCGATCCATCGGCGTGGATACAGGGCCGCGCACCGCCGCGATGGCATGCGCCAGTTCACGCGGCGTCATCCGCCAGAACGCATCGGGCGACAGCCGCAGCACGCCGAAACCGAATTGCATCGCCTCGGCCCATGGAAAGGGCGCAGGCGGTGTCATCGCACGGCCTGCGGCGTATCGGTGAAGGTCGCTGATATCAATTCGGCGGCAATGCCGACAAAGCCTGCTGCCCCGCCCGGCACGGTCATGGCCGCGACCTCGTCGTCACTGAGCGCCTCGCCTGCCCCGCGCAATCCGGCGCCGATGATGCGGATGAGATCACGCGCCGACATCCGCCCGGAGCCGAAACGTTCGGCCAGTGCCGCGAGATCGTCGGCGCCGAATGCGCTTTCGAGCTCCGCCAGCGCGCCGAGCGTCAGCACCAGCGTATGGCTGCGGCCGCCGAGTTCGGCGGCGATCTCGCCGCGCAATCTGTTCGGCATGATGATCTCCGTTCTTACCCTCCCCTGAAGGGGGAGGGTCGGTGAGCAGCGCGCGAAGCGCAATGCGAGACGGGGTGGGGTGAAACCACAAGCACCGTCGATGAACATTCACCCCACCCCGCCACGTGCTACGCACGTGACGACCCTCCCCCCTCCAGAGGAGGGTAAGGGTCACACCGCGGCAAAGGTCAGCGCGCCCGCAGACTCGAGCGCGAGATCGAAGCTCACTTCGCCATTGTGCTCGCCGGCGAATTCGAGACTGGCGATCTGGAACAGCCCGGTGATGGTGCCGAAATCGGGCACCAGAACCTGGCAGTTATTGATGGTACCGTCGAAGAACGCCTGCCGCACCAGCGCATCGGAGGCGCCGTCCTTGAACAGGCCGCGGCCGGAAATCGACGCGCGCCGCACGCCGGCACCGGCCAACAGCTCGCGCCAGCGATCGACGGATTCCGCATGGGTGATGTCGACGATCTCCGCATTGAAGGCGATGCGCCGGCTGCGCAGCCCCGCCACCGTGACGAATGTCGTGCCGTTATGGATCTTGATCAGCAGATCCTTGCCCTTCTGTGCGCCCATCGCGTGCTCCCTTTATACAATAGCGTTTTCAAGCGAAGTGGATGCCGGTTCGCGTCAAGAAAACGCGTCAAGCAAAGATCACTGCGGTTCGGTGATCGCGCGAAACCGCACCACGGCGTGATAGGTCCGGCCATCGGCCTCGCGCCGGATATCGGCGATGGCAAAGCGCAGATTGACCAGCCGGTGGCCGTCCGGCGTCAGCGGCGCGTCGTCCAGCGCCTGCAGCAGCGCGCCGGTGATGACATGCGCCTCCTTGTGGCCGCCCTGCCGCGACCAGGCATGCAGCGTGAGCTGATGCTCCTGCACCTGGCCGTCATCGGCGGAGACATCGACGATGCGCGCATCGCCGAGCGTGACATAGGGAAACGCCACATTGGCCGGCGGTTCGTCATAGACGCGGTGACCGCCGAGCGCGAAACCCAGCGCGGGGTCGGCCTTGAGCGCATCGAAGATCGCCGCGCGCAAGGCGACGTGAGCTGTGGGCATGAGATGATCCTTCTGGCTTACCCTCCCCTGGAGGGGGAGGGTCGATGCGAAGCGTCAGCGAGCATCGGGGTGGGGTGAAGCCACAAGCATCGTCGATGAACATTCACCCCACCCCGCCACGCGCTACGCACGTGACGACCCTCCCCCTCCAGGGGAGGGTAAGGGTCAGTCGATGCGCCACTCGGCGTCGATCTCGACGAATCTGCGCTCGTCGATCTCGCGCAGCGCGGTGATGCGGTAGATCTTCGCGCCGTCGATGAAGCGATGCCGCAGGGTCAGCGCGAAGCCGCCGCGCAGGACGATGCGCAGATGCACCAGCGCGCCGTCGGCGTCGGCCTCGACCGCGCGCGTCATGCGCGCCGGCAGCACCGCGGCCCAGACGGTGGCGACGGCGCTGTAGCTGCGCGCGACGCCGCCCTGCCCGTCATCGGCCTCGATGGGCGCCTCGATCACCAGCCGCGTCTTCAACCGTCCGGGATCGATCATAGCGACAGCCCCCGATACGGCGCGATCAGCGCCTGCAGACCCGCAGGCTGCATCACGGCGGCGCCGCCGATCGCTGCGAGACCACGATTGTCATACCAATGCGCCAGCAGGATCTTCAGCGCATGAATGAGATCCGCCGGCACATCGCTCGCAAGCGCGCCGAAGCCGCAGATCACGTCGAGCTCGATGCCGGCGACACTGCAGCCCGGTGCGGGCAGCGCCCAGCACGGCGCCGCGATGACATTCGCAGCAGTGTCGACGACGAAACTCTCGACCTCCAGCGCATGGGCCGCGCCGGCCGCATCGAACACCCGCACCGCAAGCAGCGTCTGCAGCGGGCCAATGCGCGGGGCGATGCGCCCATCCGCCGGCCATGTATCCAGCACGAACCGCCAGGTCTGCGTCAGCAGCGCGCGGCGCGTGAGCGCTTCCACATGCGCGCGGGCGGCGGCGATCAGCGCGGTAATGACCGCATCATCGTCGGCGTGGTCGACACGCAGAAATTGTCTGGCCTCGGCAAGCGACAGCGGTTCGCTGGCCGGCGGCACCAGCAGAATGGCGGACATGGGGATTCTCCGTGAGGCGCGTGTGACCAATCAGTGCATTGACATCGCGGGTCCGCGGGGCTGACATCCCCGCCATGATTCAGACAGGTTCCCGCATGCCGCGGCGCTCACGCGCCGTCATTCGTTCTCTCGCCATTGCCAGCATTGCGCTTGCATCGCTCATCTCAATTCCCGCCTCTGCCCTGGTCGGCGGCGCCAGCGTGCGCGATGACGAGATCGGCCGCGCGGTGATCACCATTGTCGGCTCGCGCGGCAATTTCTGTTCCGGCGCACTGATCGCGCCGACCCTGGTGCTGTCGGCGGCGCATTGCGTGACGCCCGGCGCCAGTTACAAGATCGTGCTCTATGACGCCCAGCGGCAGCCGCAATTGCTCGCGGTGAAGCGCGTCGCCGATCATCCGCAGTTCAATGCGGAAGGCATCAGGGCGCATCGCGCCAGCGCCGATGTGGCGCTGCTGCAGCTTGCAGATCCCCTGCCCGGCAAGACCGCGCTGCCGCTCGGCGTGCCCACCGAGCCCTTCGCCGCCGGGCAGAATTATCTCGTGGCCGGCATCGGCGTTGCCGCGCGCGGCGACGGCAAGAGCGGCGGCACCGTGCGCGCCGCGCAGCTCACCTCCACCAGCCATCCCGGCAAATTGCAGATAAGACTGGTCGATCCCGCGACCGACAACACACGCGACGGCCTCGGCGCCTGCACCGGCGACAGCGGCGGGCCCGTGCTGCAACAGCAAAATGGCCGCAACATCGTGATCGGCGTGGTGTCGTGGTCCACCGGCGCCAAGAGCAGCGCCGGCTGCGGCGGCCTCACCGGCGTGACGCCGCTGACGCTGTATCGCGACTGGATCCTGCAGACGGCGCGCGCCTGGGGCACGCCGCTCTGATCGCAGGCGCCATTCAGGCAACGCTGCGCAAGGCAGGAGTCGTTAAGATCCGTGAAAGGTTCTCCGCTATGATCCGCGAATCATGGGGATCTCCGACATGCTGCGCCTGCTCACTCTTGCCGTTTCCGTGGCCATTTCAACCGCTGCCCTGATCGCGGGCGCGCAGGCCGCTGACATGGCCGGCCAGGGCCGCATCGGCCGCCTGTTCGACGAGCCGGTGGTGAAGAGCCGCCGCGTGGTGGTGGTCAAGGACGAACGACCGATGGAAGAGCCGATCGTGCAATATGCGCCGGAGGTGGATATCTCCTCCATCGTGCATGGCTATTACGGCAAGCCGAATTCCTATTATTACCGCAACTATTACGGCACCCCGTCCGAAACGATCTTCAGCCGCGCGCCCTATGGCTGTGGCTATTACGGTTATTGCTGAGCGCCGCGCGGAACAGGCGCGCCGGCCGCGAAGGCTTCAGACTGCGACAGCATTGTCATGCGACAGCATTGCCTGCGACATTGTGATAGTGGCGTCTCTCATTCTTGTGAACTGCATTTCCGAAACGCCTCCCTAGCTAGAGGGGTGCTTCAGAGCATCACGGGAAGCCGGTTATGGGAAAAGAAGAAAAGACCGAAGCCGAACTTGAGGAAATGATCGCCCAGCGCATTGTTGTCGGCGGCGTCTATGTATCGGTACGCAGGGATGCCCTGCTCGGCTGGCGGCCGATGGTGATCACCGCGCCGAAACACGCTACCTATGCCCAGCAGCTCGCCGACGAAGTGGCCGTGGAACTCCGCAAGAAGTTCGTGCTGAAGGATTGAACCTGCCCGCACCAGCAATTTCGGGCGCATGGTCCGATGCAGCCGCATCCCTGCGGCAGCAGCCCATGCGCCCGTATCGCCTAGTCCTTCTTCTCGGTCACATTGCTGATCGTCTTGACGCCATTGCTCTCGGTATAGGTCACCGTGACGCGCTCGCCGGCATGCAACGACTCCGGAACCGTGCGCAGCCTGAATTTCTCCACCGCGCCCGGCGTATTCGCGCCGACAGTCTCGCCAGCCGGCGCCTGCTTGATCACCACTTCGCTGGTGGTGCGATCGAGGATGGTGACGACCCCCGTGAAGGTCTGGTCAGCCTGGGCCGCCGATCCCGCAAAGGATCCCAGCACGGCAATCACGGCCGCACACGCGACGCGTTCGGTCAGTCTCATTGTCGTTCTCCCAAAGCTTGCGTGAATGGAGGTAACGACGGCAGCGGGGAAATGGTTCCGTGACTTCGCCCGATTGTCACAACAGCCGTATGCGCGGCCCGCCGCTGGTGAAATTGCTCATCAGCGAGGTGATGCCCCACACCATGGCGTCGAGTCTGTCAGGTGAACGCCCGCTCGACAGTCCCTCGACTCCGAAGTCGCACATCTCGTCTTCGAGATCGGGGAAACAGCCGACATGCTTCACCTTGCCCTGCTCATAGAGCGCCGCCACCGGCTCGGCGCGCAGATATTTACCGCGCGTTGCATGCACTTCCTTCAGTGGCACCGTGTGATCGACCTCGCGCAGCACCGCGCGCACCATCTCGCCGCCCATATTCACTTCGGCGACGATGTTGTTGGCATTGAGCCGGCGATACAGCGCCACAGCCTTGCTCGCCCAGGCGGATGGCGACATGCCGGCAGCAGACGCATCTTCCAGCACATAGAACCAGCCGCTCTCGGCGCGGCCGACCGCGACGATGCCGCAGGCATCCGCGCCCTTGCGCGAGGTGCCCGGTGGATCGATCGCCACCACGATTTTCGACAGCGCCGGCGGCTCCGTCACGCGGCACGCCTCGATCAGCGCCCGCGACCACAGCGCATCCGGCCGGTCCTCGATCAACTCGCCATCGAGCTCCTGCCGCCCCATCCGCGTGCCGGCATAGCGGCCGACCACCGCGTCGAGAAAGGCGGGCGACAGATAATCCTTGTTGGCCACCGTCGGCGCCCGCGTCACCCGCGTGCGCGGATCGACCAGCAGCCGCTTGATGACAGGCAGCGGACGCGGCGTCGTGGTGATCAATTGCCGTGGCCGCGCGCCGAGCCGCAATCCGAATTGCAGCGTATCGAATGCCGCTTCGGCATAGCGCCACTTCGCCAGTTCGTCGCACCACGCCGCCTCGAATTGTGGGCCGCGCAGGCTCTCCGGCTCGTCGGCAGAGAACACCTCGCCCACTGCGCCGTTCGGCCATTCGAGCCGCTTGCGCGTTGCGGTCCATGTCGGCCGCTCATTGCGCGGGCACACCCGCAGCAGACCGGACTCGCCCTCCACCATCACCTCGCGGGCAGCATGCGCAGTCTCGCCCACCAATGCGATGCGGCCATAGGCATGATCCGCATAAGGCCGCGTGCCATGCACCAGCGCCCGCACCCATTCGGCGCCGGTGCGCGTCTTGCCGGCACCGCGACCGCCCAGCATCAGCCAGGTCGTCCACGGCCCGCCATTGTTACCGGTCGCGCCGCATTCCTGATGCGGATGCGCGAAACATGCGAAATCATGATGCAGGCGCAGTTGCGTCTGCAGGCTCAGCCTCTGCAGGAAGCTCTCCGTCAGCCCGGCTGCGGACAAACGCCTCCATGCGCTGCGCAAGCGTGCAACGGAATCCATCGAGATCGGCTGGCATGTCGTCATCGGCAATGGCGCCCGCTTGGCCCGGCTCGCGGAGCCGGCGCACCTTGAACAGGGTTTCCGTGAGCGTGGCCAGCGTCCGCGCCGTCCGCTCGGCTTCGATGCTGCGATGCGCAGGATTGCCGAATTCATTGCGCAGGGCTTCGACCTTGCGCAATTCCTTCTCCACCGCCTGCTCCAGCCTCGCGGCAATATTTGGTGACACGGCTGCCTCGTCGGGCGTCGGCACCATCGCGGGATCGGGCGACGCTTCGCTGGCTGCAGCACCCACCGCCTGATCGGCCAACAGGTTCAGGCGGATGGCTTCGGGCAGATCGCGCGGCGGCCGATCCTTGCGCAGCTTCCAGCCCTGTTCGCGCGCCAGCGTCCGAAGCGTTTTGCTATGGATGCCGAAGTCTGCCGCAATGGACGCCTGCGTCTCGTCGGTGTCCTCGTAGCGTTGGCGCATATGCTCGATTGCTTCCGGAGAGAAGCCGCGCGCGGGGCGCTGGGCGAAGGGGGATGGAGACATCAGACCTCCAGACATTCGACGATGCCATTCAACGGCCAACGATGACGTTCTGACTGTGATCCGGGGACGATGCGGGCTACTTGTGCAACAGTGCGAATTCCCAACGTGGCGAACCCATCAAAATGCCGGTCATTGTCCTCATCGTCTTGCTGATCAGCTTTATTCCGACAATCGTCGCGCTCTGGACGGGACGTGGTCCGTGGATGCACGTGACCTGGGTCCTATCGACGATCACGACGCTCGTGTTTTTTCTTTGGCCCTCGTCCCGTACATTTTTCTTAGTCCCGCCCGTGGGGCCGTTTCTGGCGAGCTGGGGATTGTCTTGGGTGGCGGCGTGGCTTGCGATGCGATCGAAAATCAGAGCAAACTCAAAGCCAGCAAATAGCCTGTAGGGTGGATTAGCGCGCAGCGCGTAATCCACCGACTGCGACCTCGGATGGACGAATGGCGGGTTATGGCGAAGTGCGTCTAACCCACCCTACTGTTTTTCCCCCACCACGCCGCGAGCCGCCGCATGGTGCCGGCGGAAACGCCGACAGCGATGCCGATTGAGTTGATCGGCTCTCGGGTGTCGTTAGATCGAAATTCAGATCAAGTTTTGATGACAACATAGACATTCAGAACCAACTACTGCAATCTAAAATTGCTGCCCGCCCTCCTCAATAGGCAAAAAAACTCATGGCCGACCTCGCGTCACAACCAACTTCAATTCAAACCGTTTATGCGTGGTATCGGGAAAATAAGCTGTTTGTGAACCGTCGGTATCAACGGAAGCTTGTATGGACCTTAGAAGAAAAGCAGAAGCTCATTGAGTCTCTCCTAAAGAAATATCCAGTGCCCGCTATTTTGCTCGCCGAACGCGAGGGCGAGCCTGGCTCTTATGAAATAATCGACGGCCTTCAACGCCTGCACTCAATCGTCTCCTTTGTGGAAAACTCATTCGCGCTTCCCGACAGTCGCTACTTCAACGTCGATCTTTTTCCGACCGCAAAGACAGCGGCATCAGAGGGCGCTTTTGTAATTCCGAAAGACTCGGAGTTCATCAATGCCAAAGAGGTATCGACGATCTTGGATTATTCACTCGCTTTGTCGATTATGAGGAACACAACCGAAAGCGAGGTCAATGATGTCTTCGATAGAATCAATACTTACGGCCACCGACTGAGCGATCAAGAACGTCGACAATCTGGTGTTCAGAATGACTTTTCATCCGCGGTGAGAAATTTGTCGTGCTTGCTGCGTGGTGACGTTTCAAAAGACGTTCTTGCACTTCATGATATGCCATCAATCAGCATCGATCTTCCAATGTCGAACCACGGCTACGAAGTGAAGGCCGATGAGGTATTCTGGGTCGCTCATGGCATTCTGCGGTCCACGGATTTGCGTGACAGCCTCGATGAACAGTGCGTGGCGGACATACTAGCTTGTATCGTTGGAGCTGAATTGATTGAGCGATCTAAGGTCGCGCTGGACCAGCTTTACACTAAAGACGAACCAAGCTCACAGCGCATACTTGACGCGCTTGAAGTCTATGGCGCTCAGAAAGCCACTGATGAAATCAAATTTTGCATCGATGAGTTAATGAAGGTATGCGCCGTCGTCCCCGCTTCAAAGCTTCGTAACCTCATCTTTGACAAACCGAACAACAATGCCTTTCCGTCTGTTTTTGCGGCGATCTTAATCGCATTTCATGAAATAATGGTGGGTGGCGGGAACAAGTTGGCGGATTATTCTGGCGCAAAAGATGCGCTCAATAAAATCGCGACCAGGATTCAGACAGGTCAAAAGGGCACATCTCCCGAAGAGAGACGCAAGAACATCGACACCGTTAAGGGGGTTATTCAGTCCAAATTTGTCAAAGAGAAAGATCTCGCAAAGCTAATATATTCAGATCACACGGTCGTCGATATTGAAGCCGTAATCCGCAGGTCAGAGATTGAACTCGCGAATTATGAGCTCAAACAGGGATTATTGACGCTAGTTGAAAATGGCGGCGAAGACCCCGATATCGTGAGTAAGGTTCTGAAGACGATATGCGCGGTAGCAAACATCGGCCCTCGAGGTGTTGGAAAGATTTTAATCGGTGTAACGGATAAACCTGCGGACGCAGAGCGATGCAAAGCAATCGACAAAATCGATCCTAAGAAAATAGGTAAGCGCTACGTCGTTGGTGTCAACAGAGAAGCGACCCGGCTTGGCATCACTGTCGAGCAGTATTTCTCAAAGTGGAGGGACGGAATCAGAAAATCCGACCTCACATCTGGTCTTCGAGATAGCGTTCTTTCAAATATGGACTACAATTCTTTTTACGGACTAGGTTTGATAGTAATCACCGTACCCTCACAATCAAGTCTTTCTTATCTCGGCGAAGACCTTTACTGGAGGAACGGGGACACCACCGAACTTATAAAGAGCCCAAAGCAAGCGGCAGATTTAGCCGCTCGCTTTGCAAAGGGTGGAAGTGCAGCGGGTCAGGCATAGAACTAACTCACCGCAAACTTTAGAACCTTGATCGCGTCAAAATCCTGCACGCCACCGCCGACCCGCTTGGTCGTGTAGAACAGCACATAGGGCTTGGCGCTGGTGGGATCGCGCAGCACGCGCACGCCCTGGCGGTCCACGATCAGGTATCCCCTGTGGAAATCGCCGAAGGCGATGGAGAGCGAGCCTGCGGCGACATCCGGCATGTCTGCGATACACGCCGCGCACGTCAGATCAGCCTCACACAAGCTCTTTCTGGCAAACATCCATCGCACAACCATCGCCATCACTCTCGCGCAGTGACGCGCTGATCAGAAGGAATGCCCGTCGTGCTGCGCCAGCTCGCCTTCGCCTGCATCGCTGCTGCTGTGACGCTGCCGGCGGCAGCCGCCGATCTCTCGGGCACTTCGCGCTATGGCCATGGTCAGGTGGTAGAGCCGGCACCGCTCGCTGGCCGCGGGCGTTACCTTGCCGTCGAATCCCCGCCATTCGACAAGATCATCACCTATGCGCCCCAGGGCGCCGGTCCGCTTCAGGTTCACCGTTATTTCGGCCCGCCGCAGGTTTCCTATTACTACAGCCACTATGGCGCGCCGCCGGAGCTGCTTGTTGGCCGCCAGCAATTTGGCTGCAACTACCGCTATTGCTGAACCATAGAGCATGATCCCGAAAAGTGGCTTCCCGGTTTTCGCCGACAAACGAATTCGTTTGTCGAGGGATCATGCTCCAACAAAAGAGCAAGCGGCGGACGACGGCACGTCGCCCGCGCCAACCGCCCTGCGATTTCACCATAGGAAAATGGACGTGACCTTAAGACACACTTCCGAGTTCGGCGTTGAACCGCACGAGAAGAATCCGGCGTGCTTCCTATCGCGCTAAGGCGCTCTGTATCCCTCAAGTGGCAGCCGCTTGGTACCAATCGCGACCAAGGGCAGTGATCGACCCGGCTTTTGCTTCGCGGCCGCTTCGCATATGGCAGCGACCACCGCTTGTCCGACTTCAATACCAACGCCTACGCCTGGGGGTAAACCAGTGAGAGCAGTCACCGACTTTGTGACTAGATTCACTGTCGGAACCCATTTGCAGGTCCTTTGAGTCTGATCAATGATTTCGCCGGTGGTGCAGCCGCTCAACAGGACAGATACGGCGACAACACCAATTACCGATACAATCTTCATTTTCTTCCCCCCGCTATTGAGCAAAAGCGCTCGTTGGCACACCGCTGGCGATGAGCCAGTCCCTGACTTTCTTCGTCGTTAGCTTTACGTAAATGCCACCACTGCCACAGGCAGAGTCCGGTCTAATAGACCGAGACGTAACCGCCGCGAGATACAAATTCACACTCTCACCGAGAACGTATGTTGGGCCGCCACTATCGCCTTCGCAGGTGTCTCGATTCAGACCTGCAGCGTTCAGTTCGTCGCCTTCGGCACAACTGTAAGCGCCGGTGCGATACTGTGGCTCAGTGCAGTCATAGGAAGCAATTGGAATATCTATCGCAAACTTTACGCCGGCAGTGCCCGCTGCAATCCTTCCGAAGCCGACAGCTCTCACGAGTTTTGTGCGACGGATGAGTTCCTCGGTGGCGATCTTTCGTATCTTCACTCCATGGATCGGAGTCTTGAGTTTAAAGAGCGCCAGATCTCCCTTATTGAGGTTCACCAGCTGTTTGGATGCAGTATCCAAAAGGTTGCATGCTATATTTGTCTTCGACTTTGCTAAGTCGATTTGCGCGCTCTGCGATACGATCTCTAAGCTCAATCCAACCGTCACATCAGCACTTACTTTATCGCAATAACAGTGAGCAGCCGATAGAACATGGTTTGGAGTTATCAACGTTCCAGTGCAGATCCCTTCGCCGCGGATGAGTACCGCGTCCGGATAAATGTCTGGCCGATCAACCTTTTCTCCTCGCCAAATCCTTGCAAATCCATTTGATTTCTCGTTGGTCAGCGCCGCTCTGACATTCTCTCTGAATACGGGAGAATCTTCAGGCGCCAACTTGTCGAGGCCAACTGAATCGGACTTGGAAACTAATGGCTTCGCCAATGAGCTTGTAATCGGTCCCGTAGATGACCCCGTCACGAGGTCGCGAAATACTTTCGACCGAGGTTCCCCGGTAGATTTAGAAACGACCTTGGAGCGATCGTAGTCTTTTAGAACTCGCTCCAGCCGCAACCGTTTTATCTGGGCCTTCCTACCCTTGCCCAATCGAGTGAGGTAGGTGTTCGACAACTTATTGCTGGCAAGCTCGACTCGGCCTTTTGGCGCCGGCCTGGATTGGATATTTTGAGAGCTTGCCTGCGCTCCCCCAAAAGCACTGAAAAGAATAACCGCCATAATCAATCGTAGGGTCATCAAGCCCCCGGACTATCATTTCTAAAATATCGATGACCTTATAGCGACGGGGCAGATAAGCAATCAGTAGTTGCGCGAATGCCCAAAGTTTCTGAGATTAGCTTATTCGCCCCTCAACTCACCGCAAACTTGAGCAGCTTGATCGCGTCAAAATCCTGCACCCCGCCCCCTACCCGCTTGGTCGTGTAGAACAACACATAGGGCTTGGCGCTGTAGGGATCGCGCAGCACGCGCACGCCCTGGCGGTCCACGATCAGGTATCCCCGGCGGAAATCGCCGAAGGCGATGGAGAGCGAGCTTGCGGCGACATCGGGCATGTCCTCGGCTTCGAGCAGGGGAAAGCCGATGAGGCTTGATTTGCCGCCGGCCACCGCCGGAGGCTGCCACAGATAGACGCCGGTGGAATCCTTGAATTTGCGCACGGAGCTTTGCGTCTTCCGGTTCATCACGAAAGTCGCATTCTGGCGATAGCCGGAGCGCAGGGCGTAAATGAGATCCACCAGCACATCCGATGGATTCTCGCTCGGGAATGCGCCGGCCGCGCCGCTCGGCACATAGCCGATATTGCCCCAGCTCCAGGACGCGTTGGCAATTGTCGAGTACGCAAGGAAGCCTTTCGGCTTGTTGTTGCCGTCGCCGTTCACGAAGGCCGCCCCCTCCTGCATCGCGAAGACGAGTTCGACCTCGCCGGCCAGCCACTCGTCGATATTAACGGCGGAATCCTCAAGCAAGGTCGCAGTGGCTGCCGGCATGGCGTAAAGCTCCATCGCCGGGAATGCCAGTTCGTCGAGCACGGGCGACGTCGTCTGCGATCGTGCCGCCGTTTCACCGACCCAGCCGGTGGCCGGCCCCGCGGTTATGAACGGCTTGCGATAGATGCCGCCGGAGATCGAGCGCGACGACGAGAGCGAGCGCATCGGCGACAAATCCTTGAGCCTCGCTCCAATCTCCGTCTCGGTTTCCTCCGGCACCAGATAGCCACCATCGGCATTGGAGCCGACCGACATCGCCTTCGTCTCGATGGCGCGCAGGGCCCCACTCTCACCATTGCGAATATAGGCATCGAAGGCTGACTTGTGTTCGGAAGGTTGGGGGCGCGCGGCGCCGTCCGCAGCAAGTGCGGGCCGCGCGCCCTTCAGGGAAAGCTGATCGAGACGTTGCTGATGCGCGTCGAGGGCGGCGTCGATGCGCGCCACCTTCTCCTCGACGAGAACATCGCCGGATCGTTTCTCGATACTGACGAGGCGCGCATCGTTCTCGGACTTGAAGTCTTCGAAGGTGCGCATCATCGCGTCATAGACGTCCTGCGCATCGCCGGAGGGAATGCCGGCCTTGATTTCGAGCGCGCTCTGGTTGTGGTCGAAGGTCATTCGCTTCTCCTGGTAAGACATGGGTGAAGGAGCGGTACGGCGATGCCGTAACGCGTTGTAAAAACTGAATTTTGGGTCGTGTTTGCCGCCGCGTCGGGTTGACCGCCTGGCCACAATGTTCTTATTTTGTTCTTATGTCGTCAGAGGGCCAAAACAGACGTTTCCCGCCGCCTTGGCGGGTCCAGAGCGACAACGCCGATAGCTTTCGCGTGGTCGATGCCAACGGCATCACGGTCGCCTGGGTATACAGCCGCGACGATCTGCAGAAGTACAGTTTCGGCCACGACAAGCTGACATCCGACGAAGCCCGGCGCATCGCCAAAGGCATCGCGCGGCTGCCGGAATTTCTGATGAAGCGGCATGGCTTCTATCCGCGCGGCTCGGGTCATTATCGGTGGCGTTCGGACCGCCCCTATCATGTCGCGCTCGAAGACACCTATGTGCGCGAGAACTGGTTCGACATCGACGAGATTTGCAAGTTGAACGGCATCCCCTTCAATCCCACCGGAGAGCGGATCGGTGGCGGCGGCCGATGGCGTGTCTTCGATTTCACATGGCAGATGGACGCCATTCTGTTCTGGAATCACTTTCAGGCACGATGGCTGCACGGCAGCGAATTTCATTATCCGGACAAGCCGGCAGACTTGCCGCAACTGAAACTGCCGCAGTCATATCGGTTCAACAAACCACGGCCGGAGCGATAAACTTCAACGGCCGAGGAATGTCACACTTTTTAGTTGATAACAAAACAACATCAAGACGGCCGCCACTCATCGCGGTTAGAAGAAGCAAGCGACGGTTCATATCTCTGCTAGGTGCGGTGCATGACAAGAACAATAAGCCAAGCCAAGCCGGGACTCGGTCGTCCCTTCGCTTTTGCACTCCTCGCGCTATTCATTTTAGCAACTGCCATTATCGGTACCGCGATCTACGTAGGATACCATAATGTTGACTGGTACAAAGACCTCGGAACGTGGGGAGATTTTTTCGGCGGTACTCTCAATCCAATCCTGACGTTCCTTACGTTCATCGGCGTTTTGCTAACAATCGCCCTTCAGAAAATCGAAATGAACCTGACGAGAGAGGAACTCGGTCGTTCTGCTGATGCTCTGGAGAATCAAATTCAAACAACGCGAAAGCAAATTTTCGAGTCAACGTTCTTTCAAATGCTCTCGCTGCACAACAACATCGTCAACTCAATCGATCTATTTAACAGCGAGACCGGCGTTACAACGCAAGGCAGAGATTGCTTTCGAGCTTTCTATACTCGGTTGACAAAAATTTATCGCGACAATCAAAAAAAGGCTCAAAAAAATCATTCAGACGAAAAAATACTTGAGCTCTCCTACAAGCTCTATTGGAAAGAAGTGCAACTCGATCTCGGTCACTATTATCGCTACCTCTTTAATATGATCAGGTTCGTCAAGAAGAACTCACCGGATGACGATTTTTACATCAAGCTGATACGATCCCAGCTTTCTGATCAGGAACTCTTACTGCTATTTTACAACTGCCTTTCGGAGCAGGGCCAAAACTTCAGACTGTACGCTGAAGAATTTGCATTGTTCGACAATATGCCACGACGATTACTTGAACAGGAACATCGCGCCAGATTTTCTCCGGCCGCTTACGGCGAGCAGTAAGTATTCGGCGATCACTCCCAATCCAGTGCGAATATTCGGAAGCGTGGCGCAATCGTGATATGAAATTTGATCTGGAGCAGCGAACCCACTAGCCTGAACGGCGTTATGGTTCGGTATTCCGGTAGATTGCCACGCACGGAGTTGGCGATGATGAAGCATGCTCAACCACCGATGACGAAATACGACCAGTTCCTGCAACAGGCGAACGAACAGATGCTCGCCTTCGAGCGGCGCGAGCGTGAATTCCGCAAGCAGGATCGTGAGGAGCGCGCGGCGCAACTGCACCTGCCGATCCCGCGCAACGAGCTGCACTAGAGCCGTTCGCGCGTTGCGCCGCGCAACGCAGCGGCGCAGCCAATTTTTCCCAGTGCTATTTTCCGGCCAGCGCGAGAGCGCAGCGAACAGGCCTGTGTGGGCCCGCACACTGCGCTCCCGCGCCGTGTCACCGACGCCGGTGCATCCGCGGCGCCGGCAAGACCTGTCCGATGTGAGCTTGCGAGGTTTGTCCAGTCGCGCGCGGCAGCGCAAAGGCCGCCTTGTGCTCGGGCGCAGCGTCGGTGATGTCGTAGGTCATGGTGTGGTCTCCGTGGGGGTTCGTGAACGTTGGAGGAAATCGGGCACGCGAACGCGCCGCGCGGCGTTGATTGGCGATGATCGAGGTCACTTGTCTCGGACGCGGCGGAACTGTGCGGAATGGCACAGACCCGCCTTCCCCGCTCTGCCTAGGCTGCTGCAAGCGGGGATTCGCCCCGCCGCAAAGGGGGGAACGACATGCGCAACATCACCATGACTGGAATGCTCGCCGGCCTGGTCGCGGCCGGAGCCGCGCAAGCGGCCGATGTGACCGTCAAGGCGCCGCGGCTGCCGCCGGCCGAGACCTCGTGGGTGCCGCACTCCGGCTTCTTCGTCGGCATCGGCGGCAGCGCCAATACGCTCGATTTCGGCACCCAGAATGTCTATGCGGTGGGGACGTCGGACGTCTTCACCAACGGCGTGCTGACCTCCTCGGGATCGGCCGCCGGCCCGGCGACGCTGTATCCGGACGACCGTGCGCAGATCGCCTTCTCGGCGCAGGGCGGCTACTTCTCCCGTTTCTCCGGCAGCGACTGGCTGTGGGGCGCCAAGTTCGGCTACAGCTATCTCGGCGCCAGTTCCAACATCCGCGCGGCGCTGCTGCCGCAGGTGGGATCGTTCACGCCGACCGGCACGAGCACGGTGGTGCCGTTCACCGGCAACGCGCTGGTGCAGTCCTACCAGATCCATATCGATCACCAGATGACGTTCGTGCCCTTCATCGGCCATGCGTTCGACCGCGGCTTCGTCTATCTCGGCGCCGGCCCGACGCTGACCCGGGTCCGCACCGACCTCAACGGCCTGATCGGCTTCGCCGACCTCAACGGCAACCGCACCGACGTCTCCGGCGCGCCGATCAACCTGACCAGCAAGAGCTGGGTGCTCGGCGGCGCCGCCATGGTCGGCGCCACCTACTTCCTCGATCCGACCTGGTTCGTGGATGTGAACTACATGTTCGCCATGACCGAAAACAACACCGCGAACTATGCGAGCCCGTTCACCAATCCGAACGGCACCGGCGGCACCACCAACCAGGGCACCATGGTCGGCACCGCCGCCGCGCGGACCCAGACCCAGGCGATCACGGCGACGATCAACAAACTGTTCTGAGCGCGCATCGCGGCGCGGCGCGTTGTCCTCAGCGCCCGGCGAACCGGGCGTGGGCGGCGACGCCGTGCAGCGCGCGTTTGCGATCGGCGCGGGCGCGCAGCGAACAGGCCTGGACAGGTCCGCCCGCTTTGCGCCCACGCCGGATGACCAGCGCCGGTGCATCCGCGGCGCCGCTCAAATCGGTGCGATATGAGTCGATGACGTGTTGGCCGGTGAGCTGGGTCCAGTCGCGCTCGGCCTGATCGCGTAGCCGCGACATTGGCGCGTCCTTCACGGCACTCACCCGCGCGCCGTTCAGCAGCGGGAATGTGACGATGGACACTTCCCAGAGATCGACCTGATAGAGTTTGCGCACCCGCGTCTTCGGCTCGATCTGGCCGCGCTGGGTGCGATAGCCGATCGACAATCCATCCACCGCGCCGGCCTGCAGCAGCGCCAGCAATTCGCGGGCGCGTATCACATCCGGGATCAGCCGGCCCCGCGCCCATAATCCGCGCAGGTCTTCCTTCATCTCGAGCCAGACGCCGACGGGCTCGGAGGGATCGTGCTGGAACAGCATCGGGATCTTTCTGAGACCGCGCTGCTTCAGCGTCTGCGTGAAGGCGCCGGGCATCACCATGTCGCGCGCCTGATCGATCTCGCCGAACAGCGAGGCATAGCCCTCGATCACGCCGTCCGGCGTGAGTGCGAGGCGCGCGGGAGATGGCTGGGGGAATGGCGTCAGGAATGGCGTCGGGGCATGCATCGGCGGCCTCCCAGGATGCGGGGGGGAAGAAGAGCGACAATCGATGTCAGGAGTGTCCCCTCTCCCCCGGGCGCAGCGCAGCTGCGTCTGGCGGGAGAGGGTCAGGGAGAGGGGGCGCGACACGCGACGTCGCTTGCGGCGCCCTCTCCCGCCTTCGCTACGCTCAGGCACCCTCTCCCGCGGCGCACGGCTTCGCCGTGCTGGAGGAGAGGGAAAGAAAGAATGCGAACTACACTTTCGCGCGCCGCGGCGGCTTCCGTCGTGCCGCCGGCTTCACCCGCGGCCTCGAAGCTAGCGCCTTGCGCTGCAACTGATCGAGATGAGCGAGAAATTCCCTGAAGACACTGAGATGATCCTTGCCCGCTTTCGTCTCCGGGCGGATCGAACGCATCACGTCGTGCAGACTGTCCATGGATGATCCCTCTCAGATGTCATCGGTGTCGTCGCGCATGCGGTGGCGGCGATGCGCACGGCGGTTGAAGCGCGCGAGCTGGCGCACGAATTCGTCGAAGCGGCGCGAGGCGCCGGCGAGTTCGCGCAGCGCGAACAGAGCCGCAGCGCTGGCGACGCTCGCCCACAGAAACAGAGCGAGATGCGCGAGGTCGCCGCGCTCAGTGAAAATGCGGATCAGGTCATCCATGGCGATTGTACTTCCATCTTGCGCGCACCCGCTGCCGCGTTCACGCGCCGTCGAACCTTTCGGCTGACGCCGCCGACCAAGCAGCAACGCCGTCCCGGCTCCCTCGCCATCCGAGCACGACACATGCACCCGAACGCACGATCTGGCCTGTCCTTGCGCCTATCCTTGCGCCTGCCGTTTTGCAGCACGCTGATGGCAATGGCGCTGGCCGCCAGTGCCGCCGCAACGCCGACTTATGCCACTGCCGCCACACTGGCCGGCCCTGGCGGCGATTATGCCATGTGCCTGAAAGGCCGCGGCACGAAGGCGATGGAGGCCTGCGACCGCGCCATCGGGCTCGACTATTACCGCGGCGGAGATCTGGCGGCGCTGCATCGCAGCCGCTCGCTCTTGCATGAGACCTATAGCGAAACGGATGCAGCCATCGCCGACGCCGACGCCGCCATCCGACTCGAGCCGGACGACGCATCGGGCTACGCCATGCGCGGCCACCTCTGGCAGGTCATGAAAGTGTATGACCGGGCCATCGCCGATTTCAGCGCCGCCATTCGGCTGCGGCCCGACGATGCAGACTTCTACAAGGACCGCGGCAGCATCTGGTTCGACACCGCCAAGCCCGACCAGGCCATCGCGGATTTCGATGCCGCGATCCGCCTCGCGCCGAACGACGCCTCCGCGCATGAGCGCCGCGCCCGGGCCTGGAAAGACAAGCACGATCTCGACCGGGCCATCGCCGATTACAGCGAAGCGATCCGTCTCGATCCCACCAATGCCGTGACAGTCTATTGGCGCGGCCGCACCTTTGACGACAAGGGCGACAGGGACCGCGCCATCGCCGATTTCGAGACAGCGATACGGATCAGTCCGGACTATCCCAGCGCCTATAACAGCCGCGGCGTCATCCACTACATGCGGAACGATCTCGACCGCGCCATCGCCGATTTCAGCATGGCCATCAAGCTCACCCCCGAGTCTGAGCTCTATCTGTTCAACCGCGGCGCGGCCCTGATCGACAAGCACGAGCCGCTGCGCGCTATCGCCGATTTCGATGCCGTGCTGACGCACACGCCCGACAATGCCAAGGCGCTGTATTACCGCGGCGTGCAGAAACGCGTCACCGGCGATGCCGAAGGCGCACTCAACGATATCGCTGAGGCGACCCGCATCGATCCCGACTGGGTCGCGGCACAAACCACGCACTAGACGCCTTTGCGGGGAGCCGTAACGCGCAGCGCGATACGCACCGCCATCTGTCAGCGATCGCGATGGACGTCCCAGTAATTGGTCACACCCTCTTCATGATTCCTGCCGCTGGGCGGCGCCCGCGGCGTGTGCAGGAAGGCGCGATATAGAACGGCGAGGATTCCGATCAGCAGCAGCAGCGGCAAGATCCAGTCCGGCATCGGCATGTCCCTTCGTGTGTTACTAGGCCGCAAACAGCGGTTCCATCGGCTGGCCGTCGAGATCGCGCAGATCGTAAGCGGCGCCGAGCGTCACCAGCGCATGATGCAGCAGGCCGAACGGATCGGCGGGAATCCCGAGGCCGAGCTGTTGCTGCAGCAGCGGGCGATTGGTTTCGATGGCCGGATCGTTATCGATGGCGTCCGCGTCCAGGTCAGCGCCCTCGTCATCCAGCATTGCGCGCATCGCGGCCAGATCACCGTCGCAGCCCGATGCGATCTGTTCCCACCAGGGATGTTCGACAACGAGTTCGAGGAATTCCTGCAGGCTGGCGGCGACGATGCCGGCCTGCCCTTCGCTCGTCAGGTGCAATACATGCTTGATATCGCCGACCAGCGCGAAGACCCCGCCCGATCCGTTCTGCCCGACGACCTCGAATGGCTGCAGCGCGGTGACATCGATCCAGACCGGACCGTGGGATTGATTGTCCGTGACCGTGAATTCGAACGGCCACAACATGTCGCGCAGCGCTTGGCTGGCGCCGAGCATCGCCGGTGTCACAGTCATGGCGATCACTCCGTCCGCGTCGCCACCGCGCGGCGCAGGCGCCAGAACCACACCAGCAGCAACCCACCAGCACCGATGCCGACAAGACCACCGATCACCAGTGCCTGCACGCGCTCAGTGCCGGATGACGACAGTGCCACGACCGCGCCGGCCACGAGGCAGGTCGCTCCTACGGCGTCCCCGACCCATGGCCATCGCGCTGTCACCCAGCCCCAGACGAGCTCGGCAAAAAATTCGACGACGGTTTCGATGATCGAGGACATGCCAGCGTGCCGGTTCAGTTGCGTTGCCGGTTAGGCGTCGCGGCGCGGTCTTTGGTTCAAGAGGTCATATCCGCCTCAAGGCGCCGGCGGCGCGGTGATCTCGATCAGCTCCACCGGCCCGCCCGGCAGCGCGTCATCGAACACGCCGATCACCAGCCGGCCGGTTTTCCAGGCATAAGTATCAAGATTGCTGCGGCCCTGTTTCAACAGCGGCCCATCGGCATGGCGGTCATGGCCATGCACCACATGGCGCGCGCCCTCGCCTGCATCATGGCCGGACGCGTCATCATCCGCATAGCGCTTGGTCATCAGCAATACCGGATCCTGCTGCGCCAGCGGCAGCGCGGGATCGACGCCGGCATGGACATAGACGCGATGCGCATCCATGTGCCACAGCGGCCGGCCATCGAGCCAGTCGATGTCATGCACCGGCACATCGGCGATGTCGCCGCCATAGGAGGCGAGCGCGGTATCGCCGCCTTTCGTCATCCAGTTTGCCATCGCCACATCGCCGCGCAGCGCCGCCACCATCAGCGCATCGTGATTGCCCTTGAGCATCGCCAGCCGCAGGCCAAGTGCCACCCCTGCCCGCAGCCGCGCAATGACGCGGCGCGAGTCCGGCCCCTTGTCGACATAGTCGCCGAGCACAATAAGCGTGGCGTCTTCACCAGCCCGATGCGTCTCGATCCGCAGCAGTGCCGCATCGAGCAAATCGCGTCGGCCGTGCAGATCAGGAATGACGTAGGTGCGGGGCATCGCGCAATCATATCCCAACCGGCGCGATCTCTCCACCGGCGCAACTGGGCAGCGGTGATACGTCCCGTTCTCTGTCATTCATGTGACATGAGCCGCATGCTCCGTGCATTGCCACAGAAAAAGCCCGGCACGAGGCCGGGCTCTTACGTTTTCGGGACAAGATCTCAGGTCATCAGTAGCGCGCAACCACCGGGCTGCCGAACTTGTAGTTCAAACCGACGCGCACGGTATGGAATGTGAAATCCTGCGAGATGTTCTCGCGGTAGTTGAAGCCCGGCGGAGCGAAGGTGCTGCCCGGAAGATAAGTCGAGTTATAGGAAATGCTGCCGAGGTCGGTGTAGAGATATTCGAGTTTCACCGTCCAGTTCGGCTGGAAGGCATGCTCGACGCCAGCGCCGACCGTCCAGCCGACCTTGGTTTCGCTGCCCGAGCCGGTCTTGTTGTAGCCATTGCTCGACAGCAGCGTCCAGCTGCCCTGCACATCGCCGACCGCCAGACCGCCAGTGGCGTACCACAGCGTATTGTTCACCGCGTAACCCAGGCGCGGACGCACAGTGGCGAACCAGTCGCTCTTGGTGGTCTCCGTGAAATTGCGGGTGATGAAGCCACCATTGAGGCCCGACAAGGCAATCGTCTTGCTCATGCCGGACGCGTTGATATCGGCCTCGAGGCCAAACACCCAGCTGCCGACCTGATAGTTGTAGCCGACCTGCCCACCGCCGACCACGCCCTGCGGGCTGTAGCGCTGGTTGCTGAGGCCGATCAGTTCGTTGCGGAAAGCAGGCGATTCAATGGCCCAGCTGCTGGTCGGATCGAGAACCGTATCGGCTCCGCTGCGACCGAAGCCGTAGCCGACATTGCCGCCGATATACCAGCCGGTCCAGCTGTAAACGGGATCGACCATCACCGGCGCTTTCGTGTATGGGCGCGGCGCCATATCAGCGGCCCATGCAGAGGTTGCGCTCAAGGCGAGAACCGAAGCTGCCAGAATGATCTTGTTCACGAGAATCTCCCAAGTCTGTCGTCTTATTATGTCAGCGATCCTAGGCCGCCCACGGCCCGAATGCTGTCACGCGACGGCAACACCCACGGTCAAACTCAACCCCTGATTGTGAACAAATGCGCAATACACTCCAGTACTGTTCGCGTCTGTCCATGACGTCGGGCGGGTCCGTCCGCACCGCTTGGGGAACGCGTTGCAGTCACCTACCCCAGCCGGTCCCCGCCCTCCACCGGCGCATAGCCCACCGCTTCGCGCTTCTCGTTCAGCGTCAGGAAGTCCGCGCTGCTGACGCGCTCCCACAGCGCGGTGCGATCGGCGGCGAGCGCATCGACGCGGTCGGTGTCGATGTCGATGCGGATGCCGTCGCCGAATTCGGGCGCCAGCCATTGCGCCAGCGCGTTGCCGGTGCGCGCCGCCAGCGGCAGCACGGTCTGGCGGAAGAACACGCGGTTGGCTTCCTGGAAGTTCGCGAATGTGTTGTCGCCGGGGATCCCCAGCAGCATCGGCGGCACGCCGAAGCTGAGCGCGATCTCGCGCGCGGCATTGTGCTTGGCGTCGAGGAAATCCATGTCCTTCGGCGTCAGCGACATCGCCTTCCAGTCGAGCCCGCCTTCCAGCAGCAGCGGACGCCCGGCATTGGCGGCGCCCTGATAATTGCCCTCGAGTTCGCGCTTGAGGCGATCGAATTGCGGCTCGGACAGCACCGATCCCTCCGGTCCCGCATAGACCAGCGCCCCCGACGGCCGCGCCGCATTGTCGAGCAGCGCCTTGTTCCATTTCGACGAGGCATTGTGGGTGTCGAGCGCCGTCGCGGCGGCGTCGATCGGTGCCAGACCATAGTGATCGTCGAGCGGATGAAAGAAAGTCAGATGCAGGATCGGCGGTACGCCCGACGCCCGCTGATCGAAGCGCACGCTGCGGCCGCCGACGCTGTAGTCATAGGCCTCGGCCCAGCCGTCGCTGCCAGGCACGACTTTCATGCGATCCGGCCGCAGCGCGTAGAGTTCGCGGACCTCGTGCTGCCGCACCTGCGTGTCGAGCATGACGGCTTCGACATAGGCGTTGCCGGCGAGCAGCAGATGCGCATAGAGCGTTTCGAAGAACACCCCGCCATCCTGCCGCGGATTCGGCCGCGTCAGCAGCTGCGCCAGCGGATGCGCCTCGCGTTCCTGCGCACCGTCGAAGACGAGGAAGCTGCATGCCGCAGCATTCTCCGCGATCAATCGCACGGCGCGATGCACGATGGCGTTGGAGAGATAGCCTTCGCGGGCGAGCGCCGCAAAATCCTTCGGCGTCCAGCGCGCACGCCCGCCGCTCTCGAATGCGAGCACGCGCGCGGTGCGCGACGCCTTCACTTCCGGCGCGGCCAGATAGGCTTTCAAGCGATCGAACATGATATGATCCAATTCAACTGTGCACGGGACACGAGGTCACAACACCCTGATCCTTGGCCCATCCCCGCGCGGCACCAGCGCCAGCGAGGCAACCGCCCAGACCATGGCGTCGAGACGATCCGGCGAGTGCCCCGACGACAGGCCCGAACTTGCGAAGTCGCACATCTCGTCTTCCAGCGCGGCAAAACTGCCGGCATGTTTCACGCGGCCCTGCTCGTACAGGGTCGCCACCGGCTCGGCGCGCAGCCATTTGCCGCGCAAGGCGCGCACCGGCGTCACCGGCACGGTGTGGTCCACCTCGTTGATCACACTGCGCACCATCTCGCCGCCCTGGTTGACTTCCACCACCAGCGCGTCGGCCTCCAGCTTGCGCCACAGCGCGATGGCCTTGTTGGCCCAGGCTGTCGGCGTCACTGACGATACGGTGTCATCGGCCAGCACATAGACGATGCCGCCCTCGGCGATCCCCGCCGCAACGATGCCACAGGCATCCGCACGTTTGCCCGACGACACTGGCGGATCGACAGCCACGACGATGCGTCGGAGCGGCGGCACCTCGCGCACGCGGCATTGTTCGAGCAGCGCTCGCGACCACAATGCATCGGGCCGATCCTCGATGATCTCGCCGTCCAGTTCCTGCCGTCCCAACCGCGTGCCAGCATAGCGATCCATCACGCTCTGCAGAAACGTCGGCGCGAGGTTGAACGCATTCACTACGGTTGCGGCGCGCGTCGTCACCGTCGTCGGATCGCCCATCAGGCGTTTCAGCAGCGCCGTCGGCCGCGGCGTCGTGGTGATCATCTGCCGCGGCCGGTGGCCCAGCCGCAGCCCGAATTGCAGCATGTCGAACGTGGCTTCGGCATAGCGCCACTTCGCCATCTCGTCGGACCATGCGCAGGAGAATTGCGGGCCGCGCAGGCTCTCGGGGTCCTCCGCGGAAAACACCTGAGCGACCGCGCCGTTGCTCCATTCCAGCCGCTTGCGCGACGGCATCCAGACCGGGCGCTCGTGATCCGGATGCACACTGAGCAGCCCGGACACTCCCTCGATCATCACTTCACGCACGTCGTGTTCAGTTTCGCCAACAAGCGCAATGCGACGGGCTTTTTCGTGCGCTAGTGGCGCCTGACCGAGCGCCTGCGCACGCACCCATTCGGCACCGGCGCGTGTCTTGCCTGCGCCTCGTCCGCCAATCATGAGCCATGTCAGCCACGGCGCACCATTCGGCGCGATGTCAGGCGGCACCTGATGCGCATGCGCGAAGACATTCCAGCACTCACTCAGGAAGCCTCTCTCGCCCCGCGTCATTCCCGTCGACAGGAATTGGCGGTCGCCCGCCAGGCCGTCTTGCAAGACGTTCAGCAATGCGTCGACGGAGTTCGTCGAGGTCTCGGGGGCGGTCGTCATCTTCGGCGGGCCTCTGTTCGTTGTCGCCCTGCACTTTCTTCAGTTCGGTCAATGTGCGCGCCAGGGAAGCCAGCGTGCGGGCGCGGCGCTCGGCCTCTGTGCGCAACGCTTCATTCAAGCGCCGGCGGCCAACGATCTTCTGGATCGAATCGAGTTCGCGTTCGATGGCATGGGTAACGCGATCGGTCAGCGGCGCGTCAGGCGGCAAATCATTGAACCGATCGACGGCCGTTCGCCGTCTTGCACGCGGAGCGCTGGACCGCTTCTTGGTAACAGCTTTCATTGCGGCCGGTCGCTTCTTGATTTGAGTTGGAGGTATATCAACTTCAGCAGCGGATGCTGGTTTCGGCCTCCCCGGTCCGGCGAAGATTGTCGTTGCCGCAATCGTCCTCTTCCGGGCCGCCACGCTGGCCCGGATTTTTTCAGCGGCTGCTGCCATGGTGGCCGGGTCAACGGCGCTCCATGTTTTCTGTGAATTCTTTACTTTCGAGTTCTTGGAGCTCTTCTTCGCCGCCCTTGGTTTCCGCGCGGCCTTCACAACGACAGAAGCCCGCGCCGGCTTTCTCGCCGGGCGGGCTATTGGCTTTCTGACCATGTTGGGAACTCGTTGCTGCTGTCAGTCGATCGTGCCGGACTGACTGAAATTGATCGGCCGATCGCCGAAACCGATCACGTCCTGAAGAACACAAACCAGACCACGCCGAGGATCAGCACAGCGAGGCCGAGGCTGATCGCCAAAAGCGCGAGGATCGACGGACCCGGTTCGGCCTGGCGTGCCTCCGTCGCGGATTCGACGATCTGCTCTTTTTGCTTGGTTGCCGAATTCCTGATTATCATGGCACCCTCGTTTGGCTTGCTGTTGGATGCCGATGAGATTCCTTGCGGCACCGTATGGAAAGCAACGCAGGATTTGGATCGATGTTCCGGGTATTCACCGCACACCGGGCTAAACAGCACGGCGCAGATTCGCCGCCAATCAGCAGCGGCGTTTCCTGCGAACCCAATTGTGGAGCATGCCGCAAACCTACTTCGACAGCGCAACGCTGTCAAGGCTAAAAGTCCTATGACTTGAATTTAGTCCTTAACTCGGAGTTTTGTCCGCGCGATCAACGCGCTGGCTATCGCGGCGGCTGCGACCACGCCGCTCCCGGCGCACCGGTGATCTTGCCGGGATAGTCGATATTGACCACGCAATTGCCGCGCAACGCAGCCGCGGCCTGCAGGCACTGCTGATAGTCGAAGAACCGGCAGATCTGCGGCACACTCCCCGGCCCGCGGGGGCCGCCGGTCAACACGCAGAACGGCGGAATACCGGAGCTGGCCGCGACCGATGGCCGCGCCTGCGCAGAATCCACAGCCGGCAACGACGCCGCCGCGATTGCAATCGCGGCCACAGCCCATACGAGCCCGCGAATCCTTGTTGTCATCGATGTGTCCCTCACGAACCGGCGATCACTCAACGCGCGCGCCGGCGACGTTGGGGCGCGGGTTCCGTGGCAGCTCCGCCGCGATACTCGACATTGCCCACGCAGTTGCCTCGCGTACCGACGGCAGCATTGATGCATTGCTGGTAGTCAGAAAAGATGCAGTTGCTGACATAGGAGGATTCGCCGTTGGCGCCACTCTGGGCGATGCAGAATTGCGCACCAGCCGCCGAGGCCGGCGTTGCTCCCGCGAGGACGAATGCCGCAAATCCCAAACCGGCCAATGCCGAAAGCTTCAAACGCGAATTCAATGTCATGATGGTCATCCATATGAAAATACGCAGGCTCGAGGCCCGCGCACGATCATATAGGGTGCAACACCGCAATCGATAGGACATTCACAACATTGCGTTTCGACAAGACAGCCATGTCTTTTGTCGATTGCAATGGCGGCGCGCCCGGCACCGGCTGGTCTTCGCTGCCCTATTTCAGCGAGGTATTCACGGCGGCGTAGCGCCCGTTCAGCGTGGTACCAAGGCCCTGCACAGCCACGATGATCGCGAGGCTGATGCCAGCAGCGATCAGCGCATATTCGATGGCCGTTGCACCGGACTCATCGTCGATAAATTTCGAAATCAAACGCAACACGGAAATCTCCTCATACGGCCGCGGATTTCTTCCACGCCGTCCCCTGAAAACTGCACTCAACCTAAGCGGCAGAGGTTGCAGGAAGGTTCACCAACAGGCTCAATTATGAATTAATCATGCGGTAACTATGTGTGCGCTCGCCCGGAGCAGCGGGACTTGGGAGTATCGTGGGGCCGGGTATCGTCTGCATTTCAGCTTGCGCTTAACCAGAAGTGTCGAGGCTTGTCCCAATGGCATCTGAACCTGTCGCATGCAGCCAATCCGTCGCGACATTCATTCCCGAATTCGAGCATCTTGTCGTAGAGGTCATGAAGGAGTGGAAGGTCCCGGGCCTCGCCGTCGCTATCGTGCAAGACTTGGAGGTTGCGTTCGTCGGGACCTATGGCCTTCGCGATATCGAAGCCGGCCTGAACGTCACGACGGATACGCAGTTTCAAATCATGTCGGTCTCGAAGTCGTTCGCTGCTACGGGCCTGGCTCTATTGGTTGACGAGCGACACATGGATTGGAAGAAGCCGGTGCGGGAATATATCCCGGAATTCCGGCTCTATGACACCGTTGCGAGCGACCGCGTCACGGTGCGCGATCTGCTATGCCACCATTCCGGATTGCCACGTCACGATTGGATCTGGCTACCCGGCGATCTGCCACCCGCCCAAATGCTGGCAGCGCTGCCCTATCTCGAACCGAGCGCCGACATTCGCAGCGCCTTTCAGTATTCGAACCTCGGCTACCTCATTGCGAGCATGGTGGCCGAGCGCGTCAGCGGTCGGTATTGGGCCGACTTAACCCGCTCGCTGACCGACAAGCTGGACATGAAGGTGACGTTCACTGTGGAGGAGCTTGCCGCAGCTACCGACGCGGCCGTGCCCTACGGGATGATGGGAGACACTTGTCAGCGCACGAAACTCTGGCCCATCAGCGTGCCGGCTGCGGGCGGCATGAGCACGTCGATTGCAAGCTTCGCGAACTGGCTTCGTTTTCATCTCGGCCAGGGCGCGTTTGAAGGACAACGTCTTCTGTCATCCAGCCTGATACAGGAGCTCCAGAAGCCGCGGGTGCATGTCGGGGCAACCGGATTCGCCGACTACAGCGATGTGCATTACGGTTTCGGCTTCCGCTCACACTGGTATCGCGGAGAACGCGTGGTGTGGCACGGAGGCGGCTTCACCGGCACGAATGCGCTGATGATGATGTTGCCCGATCGGGGCGTCGGTGTCGCGGTGCTCGCCAACAACGGAATGACTCCGGTCCTCGCTCCGCACATCCTCGCGAATTATGTCTTCGACCGCGTCTGCGGCAAGGAACCGGTACCCTGCTTCGATCGCTTCCGCGAGCAACGCCGCAAATTCGTGACGCAATACGAGGCCTGGCTGCAGGCCGAGAAAGCGGCACCGACGCCGGCCGCCCAGCGGCCCCGTAACCTCGCGGATTATGCCGGTGAGTACGCGCATCCAGGCTACGGTTGCATGACCATCACGCATGCCGCAGGCAAATTATATTGGGCGTTTCGCGGCATGTCGGAGCCACTCGCGCATCGAAACGGGGATACGTTCGAACTGCTCAAAGCACCGGGGTCGCCCGGCGGCCTGATGCCGAGCCGGCTTTCCCTCTCATTTTCCACCGGAAGCGACGGGAATATTGCGAGCGTGGCAGTCCCGCTCGAGCCGCTGGTCAAGGACATCGCCTTCACACGCGTGGCAGCGGAACATTTCTGAAGTCGGATGACGGCTTCGCCTACTCCGAAACCAGCGACGGCTTCGCCTTTGCCGGCCCTGCCAGCGGGCGTTCCTCCATCAGCAGCAGGAACAGTGTCGACAGCGCCAGCAGAGCCGCCGCGGCTTCGAACACGTAACGGAAGGCGCTGACCATATCGCTGGCCGCAATCGGATGCGTGCTGGCGGCATGCTCGCCTGAGATCGAGATGTCCGTGCCGAGCGCCATCAGGAGAATGGTGGTGAAGGCGGCGACGGTGAAGGACGCCATCAGCGCGCGAAAGAAGTTCATGGCGCCGGTCGCGGTCCCGATCTGCGGGCGTGGCACGGCGTTCTGGATCGACACCAGGCTGACCGGAAATGCCGTGCCGAGCCCGATGGAGAACAGGCCGAGCATCGTGAGCAGCGCCCACAGTGGCAGCGGCGTCGCGAGCGCCAGCGCCAGACCCATCAGCGCCGACATGGCGGTGCCGGCGATGGCGACGCGCTTGTAGTGCCTGGCCTTGGTCATCATGTGGCCGGCAAAGGCAGCGCCGCCGACGGACACCGCCGCGATCGGGATCAGCGCAACGCCGGCTTGACCTGCAGTCAGACCGTAGACCACTTCGTAATAGAGCGGCATGTGTACGGTCAGCCCGAGCATCGCACCCATCGCGCAGCCGCCGGCGGCCATCGCGAAAGGCACCACCGAGCCCGACATCAGCGGTAACGGCAGGAACGGCTCATCGTGATGGATCGCATGCCAGATGAAGGCGAAACCCATCACCGCTGCTGCGCCGATCATCGCGACGATGGTCGGCGACGCCCAGGAGAATTTGGTGCCGCCCCATGTCAGCACCAGCATGAAGACGACGGCGGACGCCATCAGCAGCACGCCGCCCAGCCAGTCGACCTTGCGGCGGCGATGAAACACAGGAAGCTTCTTCATCTTCGGCAACAGCAGCGCCAGCGATCCCACACCGAGTGGAATGTTGATCCAGAAGATCATGGACCAGTGCAGATGTTCGGCGAACAGGCCGCCGATGATCGGGCCGCCGATGCCGGCCGCCACCCACACGCCGCTGAAATAAGCCTGATACTGGCCGCGCTCACGCGGCGACACCACGTCGGAAATCACCACCTGCACGATGGGCAGGATGCCGCCGCCGCCGAGGCCCTGCAGGGCACGTGCGATGATCAGCACGATCATGTTCGGCGCCAATGCGCACATGATCGAGCCGACCATGAACAGCGACATCGCGGTGATGATCATGGCGCGGCGGCCATAGATATCGCTGAGCGTGCCGAACACTGGCGCCACCGCGGTCGATGCCAGCAGATAGGCGGTGATGACCCAGGACAGGTTGTTCACGTCGGCGAATTGCCGGCCGATGGTCGGCAGCGCGGTGGCGACGATGGTCTGGTCGAGCGCTGCCAGGAACATGGTCAGCAGCAGGCTCATCAGGATGGTGCGGACTTCGGCGGGGGTCAGCGGCGCCTTCACAGTAGGCGCGTCGCCGGGTTCGATTACTTCTGTGGGGATCCGCGACAGTTCCTGCGCGATTTCGTCCGACAGGAGCTCATCCGACGAGATTTCCTCGGGCAATACCTGATCATCGGCCGCTGACCGGCTCTGTCGCTCGAACTTGTTCATGAAACTTCGGATTCAAAGGACTTGGGAGGTAACCCGAGAGCCATATCGGCGCGAACTCCCGCGCACAGACTCTCTTTGAAAGAAATCTATTCCCCTGCCCTATGCAGCAACAGTTGTTTCCTTGCATGGGAGCGTCCCGCGGCGATCATCTGACCGTCATATGCGCGTGATCGGACACCGCGCGCTGCGGATTCTACGCCGGCCGCTTCTTCAGCTTCGCCTTGCGTGGCAGCAGCGCCGGCCAGGTCACAATGTGATCCTGCAACTCGTCGTCGGAGATCGTGTCCTCGCTGCCCTCGACCCGCCCGCGGACCGATACGCCGGCTTCATGGACGGTGTCGGGGCTGCCGGAAATCAGCGGATGCCACCAGTAGAGATCGCGCCCCTCGGCTGCGAGCTTGTAGCCGCAGCTCGGCGGCAGCCAGCTCAGGGTGCGGACATTGTCGGGGGTCAGCCGCACGCAATCGGGAACATGGTCGGAGCGGTTCGGATAATCCTTGCAGGCGCAAAGACCCGCATCGAGCAATCGGCAGGACACATGGGTGTAATAGATCTTGCCGGTATCCTCGTCTTCCAGCTTTTCCAGACAGCAGCGTCCGCAGCCGTCGCACAGGCTTTCCCACTCGGCGCCGGACATCTCTTCCAACGTCTTGGTTTTCCAGAACATTCCCTCCTGTGCGGAAGGACGCGGGGGACGCGCGGTCATGCGATTTGAACGATCCAGGTTGCGGCGAAACGCCCTTCTAGGAGGTGCGGCGCAGGCTCTGCAAGCAACATCGTGTCGGCCGGCTCGCAAACAAGGGCAAAACCGGCAAGCTGTTAGCCCTGTCGTGCAAATGATAAGCAATGCCATTGGTTTATCCGCCCTGCTCGGCTAGAACTTGAACGACTCTCCGGCGGCCGCAAACCTGCCGCCGGGTTGCCGCATTATTTCAGCATGACGTCCGCGCGGTGCCGGTGGGTGCACGCGAGCGCTGCAACAAACCAAGGGCCCCTGTGCCTCAGATCGTGCCATCCCGTTGGAAGACCAAATTCCGGCATTTCCTGCTGGATCTGGATGCGCGCATCGATTCCGGCCTGTTCTCGTCCGGCCGCGGCACCCGCGAGCTGTGGGAGCGCTACTCCACGTTTATGGACCGCTTCTATGTCGGTCGCTGGAAGCGCTGGGTGTTCATCGAGCCGCTGTCGGAAATGGCCACCATCGGCCTCGGCGGTCTGATCCTCATGCTCGCTCTGGCGCAGCCGGCGTTTCGCGAAACCGCCGATGAAGACTGGCTGAAGAAATCCGACCTCGCGGTCACGTTCCTCGATCGCTACGGCAATCCCATCGGCAGCCGCGGCATCAAGCACAACGACTCGATCCCGCTGGAAGACTTCCCGGACAATTTGATCAAGGCCACCCTCGCCACAGAGGACCGCCGCTTCTACGATCACTTCGGCATCGACATCGCCGGCACCGCGCGCGCTCTGGTCACCAATGCGCAGGCCGGCGGCGTGCGCCAGGGCGGTTCGTCGCTGACGCAGCAGCTCGCGAAGAACCTGTTCCTGTCGAACGAACGCACCATCGAGCGCAAGGTCAACGAAGCGTTTCTGGCGATCTGGCTGGAAACCCGCCTGACCAAGAACGAAATTCTGAAGCTCTATCTCGACCGCGCTTACATGGGCGGTGGCACGTTCGGCGTCGACGGCGCAGCGCATTTCTATTTCAACAAATCCGCGCGCGACGTGAACCTCGCGGAAGCCGCGATGCTCGCCGGCCTGTTCAAGGCCCCAACCAAATACGCGCCGCATATCAACCTGCCCGCCGCCCGCGCCCGCGCCAACGTGGTGCTCGACAACCTCGTCGATGCCGGCTTCATGACCGAAGGTCAGGTTTTCGGTGCGCGGCGTAATCCCGCCGTCGCCGTCGATCGTCGTCAGGAAATCTCGCCGAACTACTATCTCGACTGGGCCTTCGACGAGATGCGCAAGCTCGTCGATACATTCCCGAAATCCTATGTCGAACGCGTTTTCGTGGTCCGCACCGCCATCGATATGAATGTGCAGCGCGCCGCCGAAGCCGCCGTGGAAAACCAGCTTCGCCAGTTCGGCCGCGACTATCATGCGACGCAGGCCGCCACGGTGGTGTCGGACCTCGAAGGCGGCGTCCGCGCCATGGTGGGTGGCCGCGACTACGGCGCAAGCCAGTTCAACCGCGCGGTGGACGCGATGCGCCAGCCCGGTTCCTCGTTCAAACCCTATGTCTACACGACGGCACTGCTCAACGGTTACAAGCCGACCTCGATCATCCTCGACGGCCCGGTCTGTATCGGCAACTGGTGCCCGCAGAACTATGGCCACTCCTATTCCGGCAACGTCACGCTGACGCAGGCCATCACCCGTTCGATCAACGTCGTGCCGGTGAAGATTTCGATTGCGCTCGGCAAGGGCGCGCAGAATCCGGCCAAGGCCGGCCGCGTCAAGATCGTGGAGACCGCGCGCCGCTTCGGCATCACGGCGCCGTTGCTTGATACGCCGTCGCTGCCGATCGGCTCCACCGAAGTCACCGTGCTCGAACACGCCGTCGCCTATGCGACTTTCCCGAACAAGGGGCGCTCGTCGAAGCCACATGCCGTGCTGGAAGTCCGTACCGGCGCCGGCGATCTGGTCTGGCGCTTCGACCGCGACGGCCCGAAACAGTTGCAGGCGATCCCGGCCTCCGTCGCCGCCGATATGGCCGGCATGATGAGCCACGTGGTCAGCGAAGGCACCGCACGCCGCGCGGCGCTGGACGGCATTCCGACAGCAGGCAAGACCGGCACGACCAATGCGTATCGTGACGCATGGTTCGTCGGCTATACCGGCAACTTCAGCTGCGCAGTCTGGTACGGCAATGACGACTACTCGCCGACCAACCGCATGACCGGCGGATCGCTGCCAGCGCAGACATGGCACGACATCATGGTCGCAGCCCATCAGGGCATCGAGATCAAGGAAATCCCGGGTGTCGGCGCGGGTACCAAGAATCCTGCCGCAGCCGCCTCGTCCGTGATGGCCGCCAACGCGCAGGACGCCAAGCCCGGCCCGCCACCGGTGCTGACGCGCCGCGGCGCCGACGTCCTGCTGCGTGTCGAGAAGCTGCTCGATGACGCCGGCAAGACCGCCGGCCGCACATCATCCAACGAACCGTTGAAGCCCCGCGCTTCCTCCGCGTTGGCCTTCCCCGAGAGCTACGCGTCGGCGAATGATGCACCGGATGCCAAAACGACCACATCCGCAACCGCCCCCGCGTCGCGCAAGAACTGAAGCTGCTATCATGACGGTGCGCACGTGCGGCTGATCTTCCTCACGCTCCTGGCGCTCGCGATCGCCACTGCTGTCGGTCTCGGCCTGACCTGGACCACCGCGACCCGCGGCACAGACCTTGGCACGCTCACCATCGGTGCCTGGACTGCGCGCCCGCGCACCGGCACCAGCGAGATTGATCCCTATGCGCGTGCGTCCATTGCACGGTCCGGCGAATTGCCGATCGGCACGGGCGACGGCGTCACTTTCACTGCCACCACCGATGACAAGAAAAAGCCGCTAGACGGTCGCTGCGATATCGTCGTGTCAGGCGTGACACCGGCTGCGCGCTTCTGGACGCTCTCGCTCTATGACACCAAGGGCCGCCTGGTGCCCAACACATTGCAGCGCTACGGCTTTACCAGCCAGGAAGTGGTGCGCAATGCCGACGGCGCGTTCGAGATCCGCATCGCTGCACGCTCGCGCGCCGGAAATTGGCTGCCGACATCAGCGCTGGAACGCTATGTGTTGATGCTGCGGCTGTACGATACGCCGGTTGGCGTTGCCACCCGGACGCAGAAAGACGCACCGATGCCCGCCATCGCCACGGTGAGCTGCCCATGATCCGGCTGATGTTTGCGCTCATCGGGGGTGTCGTGCTTGGCGGCATCGTGCATCTTGTCAGCGTGCTGGCGCTGCCGCGTATCGCGACGCAGGACGCCTATTCGCGCCTCGCTTCGGTGACGAAAGAAAATGCGGTGACAGCATTGCCGCAGACCGAGCCGGCCAATGCGCTGCTGCCATTCATGGACCCGGCCTTCGCCATGGCGGTCTGCCGCTACGATCTGGCCAAAGGACCGATCAAGCTCACCGTGCCGGTCAGCCAGTCCTATACATCGGTGTCGTTCTACACCCGCAGCGACGTCGCCTATTATGCGATCAACGACCGCTCCGCCGGCCGCCGCGTCATCGAGCTCGATCTGATGACCGAGGCGCAGCACGAAGCCCTGCCCGAGGAAGAGGACGTCACGTCCGCCGACCGCCTCATCATCGACTCGCCGACCGCGACCGGCCTGATCGTACTGAAGGCGCTCGCCGCCGAACCCGGCCTGATGATCCAGGCCCAGGCATCCCTCGCCGCATCGAATTGTCGGGTGCAGACCGATCCGCCGGCTGCGCCGGTGAAAGGCAAGCGCTGATAAGCGATCGTCATCGTAGGATGGGTAGAGCGTCTTCGCGAAACCCATCATGTCGTCGTGTGTATTTGATGGGTTTCGCTGCGCTCTACCCATCCTACGTGCGCTATCCCGTAGCCAGCGGCGTGCCGATATCCGCAACGAGCTTCACGAGATCGGCCTGCCGCGAGCTGCCGGTCTTGGCATAGATCCGGTTGAGATGTGTCTTCAGCGTATTCTCCGAGATCCCGAGCGAAGTGGCCGTCTGGGACGGGTTGAGCCCCTTGCCGGCGCTCACGAGCACGCGCGCTTCGGCCGGCGTGAGCTCGAACAGCGTCGTCAACACGGCTTCGGGCATTGGAGAGGCCGAGGTCGTTGTCGAGACGAAGACGGCGGCACATGCGGGGCGGAAAGCGGCACGCGCCGTACCAGCGGTCAAAGGCAGGACATAGGCGACCGCGGGCGGTTGTCCTGCCGCCGACACCGGCAAGCCAATGCCTTTGGCGCCGAGCGAGAGATCCGATGCAGCGCTTGCGATCGCCTGCAGCAAGGCATCGCCCATTAATGCGTTCTGTGCCTGAATGGTTCGCCCCTGACGCAGGATCGGACCATCAGTTGCGAACATGCGTTCGGCACTTGCATTGGCATGGAGCACCGATCCGACCGCGTCGGTCAGCACGACGGGCACTGCAAGATTCTCGAGGGATTCGCGAAACAGATGCGCCGTCACGCGCACGTCATCGAGCAGGTCGCTGATCATCGCAGCCCTGCGCAAATGCGGAGACAGCAAGGTCAAAAACCGTTGATCCTCGGCAGATACGGCAGCCTTGTCCGCCCAGGTGGTGCAGCCGAGTAGACCGATGCGATCCGGCGTATGAACGAATTTGACAATGCACCCCTCCCGCAATCCCTGCGGTCCGGCCCAATTGCGAAAGAACGCGGTCTGCTGCAATTCACTTTCAGGCATCAGCGAGAGCGTGGATACGGGCGTATCGATATCGCCGACCACCGCAGCTTTCAGGCCCGGAATATCATCGAAACTATAGTCCTGCAGCGCGCGCATGCGCTCGGCATCCCAGGGCGACTGGGCAGCAAACCGGCCATGATTGTCCGATGTGCCTGCCAGGGCGATCGTCGTGTAAGCCGCATCCATCGTCTGCGTGATGCGGGTGAGAACACGCGACCATCCCTCACGGTTCAGAACGCAATCGTAGATATCTCCGATGATTGAAGAGAGTACGTCATTGTCGACAACGTCCATGAACATTCCAAATCCGTGATTGCGCGCGCTCTGGTGTGGCAGGGCGAGATCGAAGTCAATTTCCGGACGCGCACACGCAGCATATTTTACCACATCATACTTCGGGGTGACGACACGGGATTCCGCCACGCGTAGCAGTGGCGATGGCGACTCTCGACTTTTCGGGGGCGCGAATGAGCGGCCTACTTGTCCGGCGGGCCCGCACGTCTGGAAGTCACGTCTTGAAGTACTGGAGATCTCGATGTCGAAATCCGCTAAGTTGGCCTGCGTGATCGGCTGCGTTCTGCTTGTGTCAACGCCCGCGCTAACCGCGGACAATCTCGCTCAACCGCATTACAAGGCGGCAGTATCCCCACAAATCGTAACATGGACAGGCGCCTATATCGGCGCCACCTTGGGCTATGGCTGGACCGAAAGTGCGTCCACCATTACGGCCATCGACACGATCATCACGCCATTTTTCCTGTCGCAGGGCACGATGCCCCGGTCGCTCAATTCCCGCTTCGATGGATTCATCGGTGGCGCTGAAATCGGCTACAACTGGCAGATCGACCGTTGGGTAACAGGTCTGGAAACAGACTTGTCCTATTCGAAAATGGGCGCGGGCGTCACTTATTACGCCCCGGAGATTGGTGCCAATCCGGAAACCCTGACCAGCCATAACACCGAGCTGAGCTGGTTTGGTACCGCGCGTGCACGATTGGGCTATCTGGTGACACCGGAGACATTGTTCTTCGCTACCGGCGGTCTGGCCTACGGCCACGTGAAAGTCTCGTCCACTCTTGTGCCGGAGCCGACATTTCCATGTGCCCGGAACGCTCTCTGCTCCGCAGGGTCTGCATCGGAGACACGGATCGGCTGGGCGATCGGCGGCGGCGTGGAATCGAAGATCGCATCGAACTGGACAGCGAAGGTCGAATATCTGCATTTCGATCTCGGAACGATCAGCGATACGACGTTGAGCAAGGCCACCTTCGCGGCCTGGCCAGGAAAACCGATCATGGGCGTTAATTCGGACATCACAGGCAATATCGTCCGCATCGGCGTGAATTATCAGCTGTAAGACGACCTCGGCGTGACGTTTTTCCGCATAGAAAACGTCCAGGGAGCCCTCTGGCGTAATCTGCCTGCAATCTCCCGCAGCGAAGCTCCGCATCCATCGCCGACCCACGAATCGGCGCGAATGCGGGGCCTCCATGCAACACGACCAAGAGCCGTCCGATACGGCCGTCAGCTATTTCCTGTCCCTGATCTGGTGGCCGCTGCTGTATTTCGGGGCGCTGTTCGGTGCCGGCATGGCTTTCGCCAGCAATGCGCCGCTGTTCTGGTTCAATATCGTCTATGCCGCGCTTCTGCTGGCGATTGTGCTGCTCGAACGCATGACGCCGCATCGCGCCGAGTGGCTGGAGCATGATGGCGAAACGCTGAATGACCTCGGTCACACGTTGCTGACCAAGGGGGCGGCGCAACTGGCCGTCGCCGCGACCTCGATTGTGCCGATGGCGGTGGCGACCGTAACGCGCGCGGACGATCACGCCTCGCATTTGTGGCCGACACAGTGGCCGCTGATCGCGCAGGTCGTGCTCTCGCTGGTGATTGCCGAATTCGGCCTCTACTGGTCACACCGGATCGCCCATGAAAACCTGTTCTTCTGGCGCTTCCATGCGCTTCATCACAGCGTGGTCCGGCTCTGGGTGGTGAATACCGGACGCTTTCACGTGATCGACTCGCTGATCAAGATGGCGCTCAGCCAGGCACCGCTCTACCTGCTCGATGCGCCGTTGCCGGTGTTCCTGTGGGTCGGCGCGGTGACGGCGATCACCGGCCTGCTCACCCATTGCAATGTGGAGACGCGCACGGCGCTGTTCGATCCGATCTTTGCGACGCCAAAACTGCATCGCTGGCATCATTCGAAGACGCTCAAGGAAGGCAACAGCAACTATTGCGAGAACATCATGGTGTGGGACCATGTGTTCGGCACCTATCTCAATCCCGCCAAGGCATCGCCGGACCGGCTCGGCATCAGCGGCAAGGTTGCACCGGATTTTCTGGGACAGATCGTGCAGCCGTTTTCGCGCAAGGGCGCGCGGCAGATTCTTGGCCGCCAGACCGTGCCGGATGATCAGGTGAAGCCAGTGGAAAAGTCCGACGCCGTAGCGCGGATCAGCGAAGCGTAATCCCCCTACACTTCCAGCCCTACACGTCCAGCTATCCGCCGACCTGGAGCACCTTGCCGGGGCGAACCGGCGTGAGGCTGCCGGCCATGGCCGTGGTCTGCGCCGCCAATTCGCCGATCAGCATATCGGCGCCGGATGCCATGCCATCGGGGGCGTGGATCACCATGCGTTCCAGCGCCCACTTATAGGACGACACCCGGCGCTGCAGACATTGCTCGACCCACTGCACGATCAGCGCGTTCTCATCCATGCGCGCGATGGCGTCGGCGCGCTCCTTCGGCTCCAGCGCCGACACCAGCTTCAGGCTGGCATTGCGCTTGCGATCGAGCTCGACGACCTTTGCGGCCGTCGCATAGAAGGCTTCGAAGCGCAGGATGTCGTCGCGCGCGTCGTCCATCAGCACGCTGTAGCGCGATGTATGCGAGCGATGCGGCTCGTCGATCAGGAGCCGACCATAGGCCGTGCGATCGTAAGTGACGTTCTGCCGCCATGGCGATGCGATCGGCTTGTAGTCGCCGAACACACTCTTCCACAGGGGGCGCGAATGCGGCGGCTCGATCAACGGATAAGCGAGATCGCGCATCTGGCGTTCGAGATCGGTGAGCTGAAATTCCGACGACTTCAGGCCGACGCTGCCGGTCGCCTCGACACCGATCCAGCGATGCATGTCGTCGGTCACCGCATTGTTGCGGGTACGGCCGAAATCGCCGCCGGCGCAGCCGCCGAGCGTGCTGCCTATCAAGCTCGCAAGTACGAAACACGGCGCAAGAAACGACGTCTTGCGCCGAAGCCGTATCCGGTTCGGATGGGATATCGCCGACATCAGAACAGGTCCGGGGTCAGGAACGGGCGCGGCGCTTGCGGCGGCGTCCCGGCGCAGTGCCCTCTTCCGGGCCGCTGCCGCCATTGCTGTCGTCGATCTGACGCTCGATTCGGATCACCGGCAGGATCAGGATTTCTGCGGCGGTTTCGCGGGGAGACGGCGCCACATTCACGCCCAGCCGTCGCGCTGCCGCATCCGCCGGGAACTTGATGATGGTGCTCATTATCCAGTCTCTCCGCGCCGCTTCGCCCGTTTTGCCGACGCACGATCATTAAGGACAGTCATGGTTAATAGCGTGTTAACGCCACAGGTGTCGTCGAAACAACGGTTCGTTGATGCCGCGCGATGTCAACGAACGCGCGCTCCGCTCGCACCCGCATCGTTGAAGCGACTCGTCGGAATCAGGTCTGCCTCGGCCAGAGGCCCATGGTTAAACACATATTAATGCGTCCGCGATAATTTGAGGCAAGGTTCCCTTAGTAAGCGTATGCCATGCCTGCCTCACCTCCAATGTTTCCGGGCTTTGACGGATTGCTGACGCTCTCGCGTCGCGAAGGTGTGGACGTGCGACCGACCTTGCTGCGCGTGCTGACGGATCTTTATGTCCAGGCACCGAACCATACGATCGACGAAGAGAAGCAGTTCGTCGAACTCACCGCGCGCCTGATCGATCAGGTCGACGACGCCACCCGCGCCGCTGTGCGCGCTCGGCTGTCGATCTATCCGAACACCCCGCGCGCGATCCTCAACCGGCTCAATCTGCGCCCGACCGAACCCGGCCAATCGGTGCCGCTCGCGCAGCCCATTTCCGCCGCGGAATCTGCCGCGCCGACCGTGAAGCAGCCGAGCGAAGCGCAGATGCGTGTCGCCGCCAACATGGCCATGGCACCCAGGGACGCGTCCGAGATCAGTACGCTGTTCTTTGCCGCGTCGAGCAGCGAGCGTGCGCAGATCCTGCATAACCTCGCCGAAACGCCGCTGCGATCCTCCGCCCGGATTCCGCAAGCGCGCGCCGCACGCGCGATGCACATTCTTGAAATGGCCGCCTTCGCCGAAGACCGCGACAACTTTGCGCGCGAGCTGAGCGAAGCCCTGATGCTGCCCGCTAGCATTGCCGAGCAGGTCGTGAGCGATCCCGGAGGCGAGCCGCTTGCCTGCTGCGCCAAGGCGCTCGGCATGAAGAGCGACATCTTCCAGCGCGTGTTGCTGTTCCTCAATCCGGAATTCGGCACGTCGGTGCCCAATGTCTACCGGATCGCACGCATGTATGACGTGCTCAGCGAGCGCTCGGCACTGATCATGGTGGCCGCCTGGCGCGGCGCGCATATGGCAGCGACGCGCGCCAAGTTCCGCCCTGCGCTCTATGACGACGAACGCCATCGCGCACGGCCGAGCGCGCCGCAGGCACGGCCAAGCGTCCAGCCGGATGTGGATATCACGCGCGTGACGCGGAATTTGTCGAGCCGTTAAAATTGAAGCTGTGAAGGCGTCGGGAAAGATACGCTTTTGTAGCAAGCTGCCCCGATGAGCGTTTTGCCTCTACCCAAATGGGTTCGAAACACACGTAGAACTATCCTATGCGTCGGCATCGGATGGCCCGCGATTGCCTACATGATTTCCCTCGGCCATCCCGCAGGCGGAATCTGGTTCGCGATAGGCAGCATATTTCTGGCAATAATCTTTCTTCCGGGAGTCCTGCTTCTAACGTTCGTGCTCCCGACCTACAGAAGCAGGATCATCGCAATTCCCCCGCTTCTACTTTTTATCTTCTGGCTGATATCCCGCCAGTCACACACCTATGACAGCTTCTCGCTACCGGTCCCAATGCTGCTTTGGATCTGCACTTTCATGGCCATTGCGATGCTTATTCCGCAATGGTCGAGCATTGAGCTGGCAGCCCGACGGCTTTTTCGCCGGCAAACCACTTGGTATTGAAGAGCTGATCCTAGCCCTTCGCCAGTTCAAGGAAATGCCGTCCAGCCTTGTCCTCGGTCTCGACGATCCACACGTCGGGATCGAACGAGATCTCCTTCTGCAAGCGCTCTTCGATCTTGCGTTCTTCGACGGGCTGCGGCGGTGAGGCTGCGAAGACGCGATCGACAGGGCGGCTCTCGTCATAGGCGGTTTGCGGCGCCGGCGTGTAGAGCATCGCGGTGCCATCCAGCAGCGCGACCTTTACGAACACGGCGCCCGCCTCCTCCGCACCACGACGGCGCACGGCGCCGAACACGCCTTCGGTCTGGCAGCGGCGCAGATATGCGGCCACCCATATTGCTGACTTCAATCTCATGGAATCGACGATAAGCCAGCCGCAGGGCTGGCGCTAGTCGATCGCGCGCCCGGTGACGGTGGCGAGTTCGCGCACCATGCGATCGGACACCTGCCCGGTGACCGGCAGCTTGCGCTCACGCTCGAAGCGCTGGATCGCAGCCGCGGTGTCCGAGCCGACATTGCCGGTCGGCTTGAGCTGACCATAGCCGTATTCCGTCAGCGCACGCTGAACAGCGGCGACGCGGCGCGTATTGGTGATGAGATCACCGAGCGGATCGGTGCGGGTCGCATTCGGGATCGCCGCCGGCGGGCGCGCCACGGCGCCCGTGGTCGCCGGTGAGGCCGGTGGTGCCGGCGCCTTCAGGAGATTGCCGACCGGATCGGCCGCGCGCTGCTCGACGGGTTTGGCGGCGAGTGACGGCTTCGGCTCATTGGCGCTGTTGACCGGCTTGGAATCCAGCATGCGGGAATCGAGCTTGGTGTCCGGCGAAGCAGCATCCAGCGGACGCGGCTTGGGCAGCGGATTGGCGACCTGCGCCGGTGCCGGAAATGCAACGACGGTGCTCGAACCGAACATCGGCGACGGATGATGGCCCTTCTGCAGGAAAATGGCATTGGCGATGATGGCGCTGACCGCAGCGAATGCGATCAACCCGGCGACCATGTCCTTCGGGCTGTGCAGCAGCACGCGCAGGACGATACCGCGCTCCGCGGGCTCGTCGACGATGGCGACGGCGCGGCCGCGTTTGGACTTGGTCGCTTTGGAACTGGCTTTAGGCACTCTTCTTCACCTGATGGGCTTGGTCGGACGGCGCGGTGCGCGCCGCGGGATTCAAGATCGCGATATTACTGACGTGTTCAGCCTGCGGCGTAAACTCCAGCGGCAGCGCGATGGTGATGGTGGTGCCTTCGTCGATCCGGCTCTGCACCTGCATCTCGCCACCATGCATGCCAACGAGGCTCTTCACAATGGACAGGCCGAGGCCGGTGCCCTCATGGCGCCGCTGATAGGTCTTGCCGGCCTGGAAGAACGGATCGCCGATGCGGGCGAGATCGTCCGATGCAATCCCGACGCCGGTATCGCTGACGCGCAGCATCAAGCGTGATCCTTCGACGCCCGCTGCCACGGTGACGCTGCCGCCGCGCTCGGTGAACTTGATGGCATTGGACACGAGGTTGAGCAATATCTGACGGAATGCGCGCGGATCGCCGTTGACCTCAGGCAGATCCTTCGGCGCATCGGTGATGAGATCGATGCCGTTCTCGCGCGCCTTCAGCGCCAGCAGATTGCAGCAATTGATCAGCGCGGGACGTGGGGCGAAGGGCTCCGGCGAAATCTCGAAGTTGCCGGATTCCAGCTTCGACATATCGAGGATGCCATTGACGACTGACAGCAGGTGCTGGCCGGAATCGTTGATGAGCTGGGCATATTCCTTGCGCTTGGTCGCATCGAGCATCATCAGCTCTTCCTGCACCAGCATGTCGGAGAAGCCGATAATGGCATTCAGCGGCGTACGCAGCTCGTGGCTCATGGTGGCGAGGAAGCGCGTCTTCGACGCATCGGCGCGCTCGGCTTCGATGCGGGCCTGCGCCAATGCCTCTTCCTGCAGCTTGCGGTCGGTGACATCGCGCAGCACCGCGACGACTTCCGCATCGGCATTGGACGACGAGATATCAGCGCCCTGCTCCAGCGGCCGGCAGCGCATCTCGACCCAGATGAATTCGGCGCCAGACGGACGCATGCGATCATTGCCGCGCACAACATCGCGGCGCAGGCGGAATTCGACGGAGCGGGCTTCGCCGCCGCGTGCGGCGTCGGACAGAGCCGTGAGATAGGCCGGGCGATCCGCAACATGGACGCGATCGAACAGGCCATGGCCCAGCAGTCGCTGTGCCGGGGCGCCGACCAGTGCTTCAGCCGCGGGCGAAATGAACTGCACGGCGCCATTGTGACGATGACGCGAGATCACGTCGCTCATATTGCGCGCCAGTAGGCGATAACGGTCTTCCTCGACATAAAGCAGCGAGACGCTGGTGCGCGCCAGCGACTCCGCGCCGAAGGCCAGACCGGCTGCATAGATGGTGGCGGACGCAATACCGAATGCCATGAAGACGCCATGGCCGGCGACACTGGCTTCGGATACAGGCAACCAATCGAGGCTGGTCAGCACGATGAGAATGCCGACGCAGGACAGCGCCAGCGCCGATGCAAAGGCGACGATACGGCGCGAAGCCGAGAGTGCCGCCTCGATCGGCACCACGACAAGCCAGATCGCCGCGAACGAATTGATGCCACCGGTGGAGATCGCCATCATCATCACGAGGCCGGCGAGCGCGACGGACGACAGCACCTGTGCGCTTTCATAGCGGCCGGTACGCGACAGAAAATATGAACAGAGGATCGGCGCCATCAGCCAGGCGAAAGCTGCGACCTCGATCGCGTTCGGCGCGCCGCGCAGCGCGAGATAGACAGGAAAAGCCGCAAAGGCCGCAAGACTGCCGAGCAGACGCGGGGCCATGAATGCGCGATGACGCGCGCTCGTCAGCGCATCGTAGCGCACTGAAGGGTGCAGCATGGCATCAAGGCAGTCGCGGATGATGGTCGATACTGTCACTGGTCTCGCTTCGGCTTGATCGTCAATTCAGACGCGCCGAAACGCCTCCTTTTATCGTTGCGCCAACGTGTCAGAGCGACATTAAGCGAACACTAAAGTGACCGCCGCGTTCGCCATGCCTAACGTGTAAGTGCTGATTTAAGAGGAGTTTTCGCGTTTCCATTCGACAACGATGGTGAACGAGTAGTTTCCATCGCCGCGTCCATATGGTTTCGAAAGTGTGCATCCCCAACATCGTGTCGGAAAACACACGAACGGCTCATCAATGGAAAATTTACGCCAAACCGAATGAAGCTAATTTTCGTCGATTTAACCGCATCGCAAATACTTGCAATTTATCGACTGCTGCTAACTTCGATCCCAATTGCGACAAATCGCAACGGTTCGAAGAGACTAACGGGGTTCGCGATGTTCTTCCTGCTTCGCATGGCATTCTGGCTCGGGCTCGTGCTCGTGCTGCTGCCGAGGGACAAGACGCCGGAATCGGACAAGCTGCCGCAGATCGGCGCGTCCGATGCGGTATCGGCTGCGAGTGCGGCGATGTCCGACATGGCTCAATTCTGCAAGCGCCAGCCGGCCACCTGTGAAGTCGGCGGCCATGCGGCCACCGTGATCGGCGAACGTGCCAAGGACGGCGCGAAGAAAATCTACCAGATCATCACCGAGAAGAAGCCCGATACCACCGGCTCGATCGGTGGCGAAGGCGAAGACCAGGGCGCGGTTGCCATGGTGAAGCCTGATACGCTCACCCAGGACGACCTCGCCGCCGAGTGGCAGCCGCCCACCGTTGCTCCCTAAACGGCTGATTGCGGCGGATAATTACCGCAAACGGCGGTCGCTTTCGGCGCTGTTCGTCCCTATATAGGGCCTGACATTGCTTGCAGGCCCCGATGACCACGATTGACGATATCCGCGATAATTTCGAGCTACTCGAGGACTGGGACGACCGCTACCGGTACGTCATCGAACTCGGGCGCAGCCTCACGCCGATGCCGGATGAGGAACATTCCTCCGCCAACAAGGTCAACGGCTGCGCGAGCCAGGTCTGGCTGTCGCGCCAGGTCGCCCGCGACCACGGCACGCCGGTGCTCAGCTATCTCGGCGACAGCGACGCACATATCGTCCGCGGGCTGATCGCGATCCTGCTGACGCTGTATTCGGGCCGCAAGGCCGAGGACATCCTGGCCACCGACGCCATCAAGGTGTTCAACGAGCTCGGCTTCAAGGAACACCTCACACCGCAGCGCTCCAACGGCCTGCGTGCCATGGTCGAGCGCATCCGCCGGGACGCCACCGAGACCCTGGCAGATGCGAACCAGGGCGTGACCCCATAGGCTCGAGCGTCCGCAGGCGCTGCGCCAAAACGCCCGCCAGGGATTTGCTGACTGGAGCCCAGCTGAGGCACGTTTACCGGGCTTCAGCCCCAGGCGCGCCCGACCGAGCCCTCGCCTGCAGCCGGGACACCGCTTCGGCCAAAGGAACGTCGGCCTGTGAGCCATCGCGCTCGCGGAGGCTCACCCGGCCGTCCCTCATCTCGCGCCCGCCTACGATCGCCATCACCGGCACCGCCATGTCATGAGCCGCCACGATGCGCCGCGAAAGCGTATCGGCGCCGTCATAGGCAATGGCCCGGATCCCCGCATCCTCGAACGCTGCCACGACGTCAGCGCCGTAGCCGGCCTGGTCTTTCGAAATCGGCGCAACGGCGACCTGATCCGGCGACAACCAGAAAGGAAGCACACCGCCGTGGTGCTCGAGCAGGATCGCGATCATGCGGCCAAGCGATCCGAAGATGGCATGGTGGATCATCAGGGGCCTCGCGCGGCTGCCGTCGGCGGCGATGTAGGACGCGTCGAGCCGCTGCGGGAGCACGCTGTCGAGCTGCACCGTGCCACACTGCCAGGATCGTCCCAGCCGGTCGCGCAACGCGAATTCCAGCTTCGGTCCGTAGAACGCGCCTTCGCCAGGATTGATTTGAGACGCGAGGCCGCATTGCCGCGCGGCATCGCCGAGCTTCGCCTCCGACCAGTCCCAGGTCGCATCGTCGCCAGCGCGCACCGGTGGTCGCGTCGACAGCGCCACTTCGTAATCGGGAAAACCGAGGTCGCGATAGACCTCGCCCAGCAAAGCGATGAAGCGCGCAACTTCGTCCTCCACGTCCTGCTCGCGGCAGAACACATGCGCATCGTCCTGCTCGAAGGCGCGCGTTCGCATGATGCCGTGGAGCGAACCGGATGGCTCGTTGCGGTGGCAAGCGCCAAACTCGGCATAGCGGATTGGAAGTTCTCGCCACGAGCGCAGACCCTTGTTGAAGATCTGCACGTGGCAAGGGCATGACATCGGCTTCAGTGCCATCGCCAATTCGCCGTCATCGACCCGGAACATGTGCTCGCGGAATTTGTCCCAGTGGCCGCTGCGGCTCCAGAAGTCCTTTGGCAGCAGCTGTGGCGTTTGGACCTCGACATAGCCGGCTTGGCGCATCTTGCGCCGGAGATAGTCCTCCAGCACCCGGTAGATCGCGTAGCCGCGCGGATGCCAGAACACCATGCCCGGCGCATCGTCCTGCAGGTGCCAGAGTTTGAGTTGTACGCCGAGATTTCTGTGGTCGAGATCGTCCATGACTGTGTTCCTTACGAGGGGAAAAAGCGCGGACGGGGATCATCAAAAACAGAAAAGGCCCCGTCCGTCGCCGGCGGGGCCTTTTCTGGATGAAGTACGCTTGTCTCTAGCGCGCGCGACCAGAAGGCGATCCGCCGTGAGCGGTCGCCGTGGTGGTCAATGCAGCTGATCGAAGCTTGTTCATGCGCTGTATATGGCGGCAAAACACGCAGGCGTCAACGAAAGCTGCTTGGCGTCGCAGATATATGATGCGCGGGCCTATGAGCGCGGCGAACGACTTGGCCGTCGTCAAGCTCGCATCCATCAGCATCTGGCTGCGCGCTATCGACTCCACACCCTAGCTCTCGAACGCCGCATCGTCTGCGAGCCAGGTTCGCACTTTCGATGGCTGCCCCCTGACCTCACTGGCGAAGCCGTAGTGCCGCGCGAGGCGATCCAGCGCGAGTTGCAGCACGACCTTGGCGGAGCGGGCCGGCCAGTTGCGTTCGCGCTCGATGTCTTCGAGGCCACGCAGAAAACAGCACACATCCATCAGAACCCCTGAAAACTCGGGCCCGCAAGCCTCCAGCGCCTGACTGACGCGCTGGCGCGCTGTCATCATGATATCCGTCATCTCGCCGGGGCTGCTGCCCGCCCCGCGTGGTCGGCTACCGGTCGGCGCGGCCCAGTTCGCCGTCATGCGCGGCGCCATGTTGCCGCGCGTGAAATCGGCACGCAGTTTCTCGCCGGCGATGAACTGATGCGGACTGATCATGCTGCGGCCATCGCGGCCCTTGCGCCGGGCCAGCCAGCCGAGCGGGCTTTCACTGTCGTTCACGAGGACGCTGGCGACGCCGTCCTCGGTGAGGATCTGTCGCGTCTCCAGCGACAGATGCTGCGCGCGATGGTGATCGACGCGGTCGGGATGCCTGGTGGTGCTGCGGGATGTCTTCATCGGGGCGACTCCATTTAGGATAATAAGCTCACATCCCGAATGGCGCCGCAAGCAGAAATTTAGACTTTATTCCTTTATGGGCTTTTATTCAAAAGAACCAGTGCCTTCGCACGATCGCTCGAAGCCGCGGCGTTGAGAAAGCGGGTTTCCGGCGGCGACAGCGATTGATCCGCGGGCGGCGCGCGCGAAGAGTTCATCGCAGTCCTCGGCCACGACCTGCGGGCAAAGCCCTCCCCCGTCGTACGACAGATCACTTCCAGATTCGCGGCACGGCATCGATGCGCGGGATGGCTTCAACGTCCGCTTGAAAGTCTCCCGTCATACCCGCCAAGTTCACGTATCGCCTGCCTGTGTTGTCACACACCAATTGCGCGTGGCGGGAGATGTATCCCGCATCCTGACGTAGAACTTTCTTCGTCTCCGATTTGTTCTATATTGGTTCCTGCGGATGGAACCTGACTTTATTGCTTAGCTTTACTTGTGCGGATTACTTACGGGATCACTCGCCCAGATCGCTTGCTCAAGTCACCTGTTCAGGTCACTTGCGCCGGCGGCGCTGCTGACCCAGCCCCATTTTCTTGGCGAGCTGCGAACGCGCCACCGCATAGTTCGGCGCGACCATCGGATAGTCGGCCGGCAGGCCCCATTTCTCGCGATACTGTTCCGGCGTCATCGCGTACTGCGTGCGCAGATGGCGCTTCAACGACTTGAAACGCTTGCCGTCCTCGAGACAGACCAGATATTCGGCGGTCATCGATTTCTTGACGGACACCGCCGGTTTGGCCGGCTCCGCCGCGACCTCCGGCCGGCCGTTCGACACCCGCACCAGGGCGGCGTGAACCTGACCGATCAGCGCCGGCAATTCGGACGCCGGTGTTGGATTGTGACCGACATAGGCCGACACGATCGTCGCCGTGAGATCGATGAAGCTCTTGCCGGCGATGTCGTTCATGGTCCGTCGTCTTTCAAGGATTGGAGCCGCACTTTACTTGACAATCATGCGGGCATTACAGCCACAAGGGCAAGAACAACGTATAGCGCGCCGGTTTCATTCTGCGTGCAAGATTAGTCGAGATCAGCTGAAAGTGACCGCCAACGGAAATGGCTGAGCGGCGTCAGCCCCTGTTGTCGAGATGCTCGCGCAACTCGTCGATCGAGGCGAAGCGCATCATGCCTTCGGGCATCTGCGCCTCGATGGAGCCGTCGGAATACAGCGAATAGGCCATGCCATCGACGACCCCCGATTTCAGCACGGTGACGTCCGATGCCTGCGGCGGCTCTTCAGCCGGCGTCGGCGGAACGTAGCGATCCGGAATCAGCGCGGCATCCGGCAGCTTGTCGCTTGGCGACGACGAGGTACGGGCGGCACGGCGGATCGCGTCGGAGCGTGATCGATCCGGCTGCGGCCAGGCATCTTCGAAACTCTTCGGCTGCTCGGCGGGCGCCTCCGGCGTTGGCATGGCCGCCTCGAATGCGGCAGCTGCCTCGGCCCTCTCCCGCTCCCGGCGCGATGACTGGAACAGCAGATTGCGACGCTTCGGCTCCTCAGGCACCGGTGCCTCGGCGGCAGCGGACGCAAGCCGCTCACGGTCGCGCAGCACTTCGTCCTGCCACGGGGGAACACCTGGCTCCGGAACGGCAGGTCGCGCGGCCGGCTGGTCGCGGCTGAACAGCGGGGTCGGCGCGGGCGCGTCATCCGCCTCCTCAGCGCCCTCCCCCGGAACCGGCGGCAGCTTCAGTTCCCGGCGCGGCAGCCGGGGCGACGGAACCGGTTCATCGATCTCGCCCTGCGGCCCAAACTTCTTGAGCTCGCCGACGGCGAGCGCCATGCTCACCATGATCAGGCCGGTGCAGGCGCCGACCGTTCCAGTCAGGATCAGGGTATTGCCGAAGCCGAATTCCTTGACCGGAATGCCGAAGCCGATCGCGGCAAGGCCCGCCAGAATGACCCCGATCCCGGCAATCAGCAGCAATTTCATAGTCTTCGAACTCCTCGACGGACCACTCGCGAGTCTCGTCATGGGTGCCACGATAGCGTCATATTGCGTGCACCGCCAAACGGCATTTTGCGTTCATCCCTTGTACATCGGCCTGGTGGTAAGTTTTGGGAGAGTTTTCTTCCACCGGAGACAACAGGTTTGGGACAGCCGACGCCGATCTATCCCTAAACGGTAAAGCTTTTACCTTGTCCCGTTTGTTGCAACGCATTAAGAAACTTCAGCCACAATTCTCAATTACTTCAAAAGAGAAGTGCGCTATATCGATGCCGGGGAAACGAGGCTCAAAGAGCGCTAAAGCCGAGCCATTGGGGACACCGGGTTATCCATCGCCATGTCATCGATTACGACTGCGGCCATCGACACGCCAGTAAGGCGCTCGGTGGAACGGACGTGTGACGACCTCGCCATCCTGGCGCTTGTCGTTGTCAGTATCGTCGCAAGCTTCACGTTCCGGGACTATGGTCTCGGATGGGACGACTATACCCACGCTGAATATGCAGATCTTCTATTGAAGATGTACGGGTCGGGCTTCACCGACACCGGCGCTTTGTCGTTTGCAAATCTCTACATGTATGGCGGCGGCTTCGATATGGCGGCCGCGCTGCTGCACAAGATCATCCCGCTGGAGCTGTTCGAGACGCGACGCCTGCTCGGCGCGATCGTCGGCGTCATCGGCCTCGGCGTCACCTGGCGCCTCGGGCGCCGCGTCGCCGGCCCCGTGGGCGGCCTCGCCACGCTGTTGCTGCTGGCGCTGTGTCCGACCTTCTACGGCCATATGTTCATGAACCCGAAGGATGCGCCTTTCGCCGTGGCGATGGTCATCCTGATGCTCGGGCTGGTGCGCCTTGCGCAGGAATATCCAAACCCGTCGCCGCGCACGGTCCTGATCCTCGGCCTCGGTGCCGGCTGCGCGATCGGCTGCCGCATTCTCGCCGGCCTCACGCTGATCTATGCGGTGATCGGTTTCATGCCTCTGTGGATCGAGGATGTCCGCACCAATGGTGTGCGCGAGAGCGTGCACCGCTTGCTGCATGTCCTTTACGTGCTGCTGCCCGGCCTCGCCTTCGGCTATCTGATCATGGGCCTGATCTGGCCGTGGTCGATTCTCGAACCCGCCAATCCGCTGCGCGCACTGGGCTACTTCTCTCACTTCTTCGAAAAGCCGTGGAAGGAGATGTTCGACGGCGCGATGATCTCGGTGCCGGACATGCCGTGGTCCTATCTGCCGACGCTGTTCGCGCTGCAGCTTCCGGAAGTGCTGCTCAGCCTCACCTTCGGCGGCATCGCGCTGACCATCATGTCGCTGTCGCGCGACACCGTGCCGGCGCGTCGCAAGACCATCCTGTTGATGCTGACCTTTGCCGCCACTCTGCCGCTGGTGATCGCCATGGTGAAGCGCCCGGCGCTGTATAACGGGATCCGGCATTTCATCTTCGTGCTCCCACCGATGGCGGTGCTCGGCGGCGCGGCTTTCGCGGCGCTGATGGACTGGCTGCGCGTCAATCATCGCGGCGCGCAAGCGGCTGCCGTCGCCGTGTTCTCCTTCGGCCTGATGCTGCCGACGGCCGAGATGATCCGGCTGCATCCGTATCAGTACACCCACTTCAACTACATCGCCGGCACCGTTCGCCAGGCCGATGCGCTGTACATGCTGGACTATTGGGGCCTTGCGCTGAAGCAGGCCTCCGATGCGCTGCGCGAGCAGATCGTCGAGCGCCAGGAAAGCCCGCCGGTCGGCCGCAAGTGGAAGGTCGCCGTGTGCGGCCCGCAGCGTCCGGCACAGGTCGCGCTCGGTCCCGACTTCACCATCGGCTGGGACAGCCAGTCGGCCGACTTTGCGATGACGCTTGGCGAGTTCTACTGCAAGGGCCTCACCGCCCCCGTGATTGCCGAGATCAAGCGCGACGACGTCGTCTTCGCCAAAGTCTACGACATCCGCGGCAGCAGCATTTCGAGCCTGCTCGCGATCCCCGCGCCGTAAAATTCTGCGTTAGTACTAAGTTCCAAGTTTTCGTCATGGCCGGGACAAGCCCGGCCATGACGACTCTTGTTGTTCATGGCCCGTGTCGGCCCGCGTCGTTGACTAACGCGCCGCCTGAAACCTGATGTCGCCGTTGTTCAGAAAGCACGTCTTGCTGAACAGGCCGAGATCGACAGGATTCGGCAACCGGACATCGTCCAGATCGGGATATGGCTTCACGGCCGGATCGTAGGACCGGTGGATCTGCGAGATGAAGACGAAGATCAGCCCGCGCTCCCTGGCGAATGACTGCAGCGCGCGCACCTGCACCATCAAGGCTGGGTTCTCGCGTTTCTGATCGAGCAGTTGCAGATAGTCGATCACCACAAGCGTGCCGCGCGGCGCGTCCGCCAGTTTCCGGGCGATGTAGTCGGCGCTGATATCGTCGGAATTGTCGAATTCGAACAGAGTATCGAAACGCCCCCGCTCCACGCCGATGGCACTGAAACGGTCCAGCACGTCCTTTTCGCTGTATTCCAGCGAAAAGAACACGCTGCGATGGCCGGATTGCATCGCCTCTACGGCGAGCTTCAGGCTCATCAGCGTCTTGCCATGGCCCGGGCGCGCGCCGACCAGCACGAGATCGCCCGGAGACAGTTGTTCGAACAGTTTCGCGGCAGGTGTCACCGAAGACATCCGCGCCACGAGCAGGCTCCAGGCAGCAAAGCCTTCTCGCACGGCGATCCGGTCGAGTGCCTCGTGCAGCGGAATGTTATCGGCGCGGGAGAGAAGCCTGGCCTTGCGCTTCAATTGATAAACAGGCGCAGAAAGACGCATTGTGAGAACCTCCTGGTGCGAGCGTTGTCACAACCCCTCCTTATGCTTGATGCTCGAACAGTTGGTTCGGTGATCAGAGAGCCCGGTATGATCGATACTTTCCCGCTGGAGGGGGGAGGCGTGGGCCGCGCCAGAATCAGAGTGTAGCGCAATCCCCTTCCCCGCGAAATTGCCGATCCGCAATCGCCCGCCATCAATTCTCCCTCTTCGCCCGCGAATGACACGCCATGATGATCAATCGACGAACATTGCTGGCGGCTGCGCCGGCGCTCATGGCCTGGCCGGCCTTTGCCAAGGAAGCGGCAAAGGACGCGCCGGCAGCGTTGCAAGCTTATGAACGCGACACCGGCGGCCGGATCGGTGTCTATGCCGAGAACCTGAAGACGGGCGCAAAGATCGCGTGGCGCGCCAATGAGCGCTTCGTGATGTGCAGCACGTTCAAGGCCTCGCTCGCCGCCTGCGTGTTATCGCGGGTCGATCGCGGCGAGATGAGGCTCGACCGGATGATCGCCTACCGCGAAGCCGACGTTCTCGAATACGCGCCGGTGGCGCGCGACAATCTCGCCAAAGGCGCGATGTCGGTCGAGGAGATGTGCAAGGCTGCCGTCGAACTCAGCGACAACACCTGCGCCAACATGCTGCTCGACCTCGTAGATGGCCCGCGCGGGCTGACGGCGTTTTGGCGCAAGACCGGTGACGGCGTCTCGCGTCTCGACCACAACGAGCCAGCGCTCAATTTCTCGAAGCCCGGCAATCTGCAAGATACCACAACGCCCGCGGCGATGGCCGGCAATCTCAGGCGCTTCCTGCTCGGCGACGTGCTGAAGCGGGAATCGCGTGTGCGGCTCACCGACTGGATGGTGAATTGCAAGACCGGCGCCAAACGCCTGCGCAGCGGCCTGCCCAACGACTGGACAATCGGCAACAAGACCGGCAGCAGCGGCAAGGACGCGGCCGGCGATATCGCCATGGCGTGGCCGAAGCCGGACACGCCGATCCTGATCGTCGCTTACACCCAGGGCGGAACACCGGTGCCGGCGCAATTCGAGGCCGCGTTTAAGGCGATTGGCGAGATGGTCGGGCGGCAGTTGGGATAGGCTGCGCCGCGGGTCGCGCATCCGGCCTCTTGCGCGACATCGTTCCGATGACAATCCCGCCAAGGATCATGGCCATCGCTGCGATCAGCGACAGCTCGATCGCCTCGCCCAGCACCAGTGCGGAGATCGCGACGCCCATCACCGGCGTCGCCAGCAGCCCGAGCGACGTGATGGTCGCCGGCAGGCTGCGGTTGATGATCACCATCGCCCAGTGCGCCAGCGCCGTGCCGAAGATCCCGCCGAACAGCAATGCGCCGACAAGTTCGCGCGTCCAGGCGATATCAGGGACACCTTCGCGGATCTGCGCCAGCACTGTCAGCAGCACACTCGCGAGCAGCGCCTGCCAGAACACGAGTTGAAACGGCTCGGAGATCCAGCGGTGGCCACGGACATAGACGATGTTCGCCGCCCAGCACAGCGCCGCGAGCAACAGCAGCCCGCTGCCGATCAGCGCATTGCCGTTGCTCCAGTCGAATGCCGACGGGTTGAACATGACAGCGATGCCGGCAAGCCCAAGCACGATGCCCGCGAGACGTTCTCGCGGAACGGGTTCGCGCAGCAGCAGCCACGCGGCGGGCGCGACCCAGAGCGGCGTGGTGTAGCCGAGGACGATGGAGCGCCCGACCGGCACGAATTGCAGGCCGAAGGCAACGAGCACCGAGAATAGGCCCATATGCAGCACCGCGACACTGACGATCACAGGCATGTCGCCGCGCCGCGGCACGATGAATTGCCGGCGCGCCAGCGTAATCGCCGCAAGAGCGAGCGTGGCAACGATCGCGCGGATCGCCACCGACCACAGCGGCGAAATGTGCTGCACCAGAAATTTCGTCAGCGTCCAGTTCAGCCCCCACATGGTCACGACGACGGCAAACAAAAGCAGCGCCGTGCGGCGCGACAGGGGATATTCGGACATGGCTTCATCTCACGGCTTCGGTGCATGGCGCACTCGACAGACCGAGGACACTAGGTTTTACTGGCCCCAATCAAAGATCCATTCCAGTAAAAATGACTGAGCCAGTTTGATGGGCGACATTCTCGCAGGGCTGATCGATATCGCTCGCGGATCCGCGAGCGGCGAGACGTTGACGCGGCAGCTCTATGATCAGCTCCGCGCGGCGATCCTGAGCGGCGCGCTGCCGCCGGGCCATCGCCTGCCGTCGAGCCGCGACTGCGCGCAGCAGCTCGGCCTCGCCCGCAACACCGTCTCGTCCGTCATCGATCAGTTGGCCATGGAAGGCTATCTCGACGTCGCGCAGGGACGACGCCCGACGGTCGCCGCCGCTGAGCGCAAGGCGTTGCTGACCGGGCCCAACATTGCCGGCAAGACGCCGAAGCCGCTCGGCCTGTCGCGCTGGGCCGAGCGCGTGCAGAAGTCGGATTGGCCGTTCATCAACAAAGGGCGGCCACTGCTGTTGGCCCCGGCGCTGGCAGATGCGCGGCTGTTTCCCCACGACATCTGGGCGCGCTGCCTGCGCCGCGCGGCGCGACGCGGATCGACCGGCGATCCCGCCATCAATCGCGCCTCGTTGCGCAACGCCCTGCTCCGCCATCTCATCGCCTATCGCGGCGTGCGGGCCGAGGCACGACAGATTATCCTGATGCCATCGGCGCAGTCTGCGCTTGAACTCATCGCGCGCGTGTTACTCGATGCCGGCGATCTCGCCTGGGTCGAAAGCCCCGGCTATGGCGGCGCATATGCGGCGCTCAATGCGGCCGGCGCGACCATGCGCGGCATTTCGCTGGATGGCAGCGGCCTCTCCATCAAAGGCCGGCGCGATCGCCCGCGGCTGATCTTCGTGACCCCGTCGCATCAGCATCCCACCGGACGGCTGATGCCTGTGAGCCGGCGGCAGCAATTGCTTGCATTTGCCAATGACATCGGGGCTGCCATCGTCGAGGACGACTATGACAGCGAATTCCACTATGACGGCCGCCCCGTCGCCGCCCTGCAGGGCCTCGATGACAGCGGCCGCGTGTTCTATGTGGGCACGTTCTCGAAACCGATGTTCGCGGATGTGCGCAGCGGCTACGCCATCGTGCCGCCGGATCTTGCCGACCTGTTCGAAAAGGCGCAGCGCCACGGCAGCCATATCGTGCCGGCGCCGGTGCAGGATGCGCTGGCCGAATTCATCGACGACGGTCACTTCGCGGCGCATATCCGCAAGATGACGCGTGTCTATCGCAACAGGCGCGATCACCTGCTGCAGGCACTGCAAGTTCATGCCGGCGATCACCTGACGATCGAACCGCCGGCCGGCGGCATGCAGTTGCTCGCCCATCTCGATCTCGATCGCGACGACCGCACCATTTCCGCACGACTTGCCGAGCTCGGCGTGACCGGCCGCCCGCTATCGATGTATTTCACCGGACCTGTGGCCGGCCAGGGATTGTTCATGGGCTTTTCCGCCTGGAACGAACAGGAGATCGACAAGGCCGCCGCCATCGTCGGACAGGTGCTGCGCGCCACAGCTCCGCCACGCGGCCGCTCCGGCAAGGCACCGAAGCGGCCGAAGGGCTGACGCGTTCCTATGCAGCCGCGAGCTTTTTCTCGACGGCCAGCGCAGCCGGCAGCGGTCGCCACAGCACCGTCATTTCCTGGATCAGACCGGCATCGTTCACACGCCAGTAGTCGACGCCGTCCAGTTGTTCCGTGCCGACGGTGATCCCGAAGAAGGCAGACACGTGTTCGGGCCCCTGCAGCACTTCGCGGAAATCGAAACTGTCGACGACACCCAGCAGCGCCGTCACCACCGGGCGGATCGCAGCCTTGCCCTTGAATGGCTCGGCAGCAAGCGGCGTCTTCAGAACGATGTCGTCGGCCATATGCGAGAGCATGGCATCGAGGTCTTTGCGCTGCATCGCTTGGGTAAACGCATGGATGTGCGTGAGGTTCATGGTCATGATCCTTTCGATCATATTAGATGCGGCTTGCGCAATTCACTCCGCCGCTGTCGGCACGATGATGCCAAGCTTCGTCGCGATGCGTTGTGCGGTGGCCTCGCGTTGCGCGGTGATCTTCGCCACCGACTGACGGGTCTGCGCCAGCACCGTCGCCGGTGCGGTTTCGGGCGTGCCACTGTTGAACGGCGGCTGTGGCGCATATTCCATGAACAGCTGAATTCCCTGCGCCACCTCGTCGCCGCGCAATTCCGCAGCCAGACGCAGCGCGCCATCGATGCCCGACGTCACGCCGGCGGCGAAGATCCAGTCGCCGTCGATCACCACGCGCTCGTTGACCGGCGTTGCGCCAAAATAGCGCAGCAGATGAAACGACGCCCAATGCGTGGTCGCGCGGCGCCCCATCAGCAGGCCCGCAGCGCCGCAGATCAGCGCGCCGGTGCAGACCGAAAAGATTCGAGCATGTCCGGCCTGCTGACGGAGCCAATCGAGCACAACCGTATCGTCCATCAGCGCTTCCTGGCCGAAGCCGCCGGGCACATGCAGCACGTCGAGCTGGGGCGCGTCGCCAATGGCGGCATCCGGCGTAATACGGAGCCCCCTGTAGTCGCGCACGGGATCGGTGGTCTTGCCATAGATTCGATAGGTCGAATTCGGGATCCGCGACAGCACTTCGAACGGGCCGGTGAGATCGATCTGGTCAAGCCCCTCAAACAACAGCGAGCCGATCTGGAGATGTTGGTCTGGCGGGATCATGGAATGCTCCAAGCATTTGTGAATGGACAAGCCGAACCTAGCCCGGCACAGTCTGGCGAATATGCCAAAGACCCCTCGTTCTCCGCCAAACTCTGTTGCGACGGTTCCGCGCGTTATCGACGTGCTGGCGTTCCCGTCGGTGCAACTGCTCGACGTGTCCGGCCCGCTGCAGGTCTTCGCCACGGTCAATGAGATCATGCAGCGCAAGGGACAACCTGCGCCCTATGTGCTGCGCGTGATCGCGCGCGGCGGCCATAGTGTGACCGCCTCTGCCGGACTTGGCCTCGCCGTGAGCGATCTGCCGCGCCAGGCCGAACCGATCGACACGCTGCTCATTGCCGGCGGTCCCGGCGTCCATGCCGCCGCTTCCGATCCCGCTATGGTCGCCTGGGTGCGCAAGCGCGCGGCCAAGGCGCGGCGCACCGCCTCGGTCTGCACCGGCGCGTTCCTGCTTGCGTCAACCGGCGTGCTCGACGGCCGTCGTGCCGCCACCCACTGGTCCTGGTGTTCCGAACTCGCGCAGCGCTTTCCCGACGTGCATGTGGAGTCCGACCCGATCTTCGTCCGCGACGGCGTGTTCTGGACATCGGCCGGCGTAACCGCGGGAATCGATCTCGCGCTGGCGCTGGTGGAGGAAGACCTCGGACGCAGCGTCGCGCTGATGGTGGCGCGTCATCTCGTGGTGTTTCTCAAGCGCCCCGGCGGCCAGTCGCAATTCAGCGCGGCATTGTCGCTGCAGACCGCGGACGACAAATTCGGCGCGCTGCATGACTGGATCGGCAAGCATCTCGCCGACGATATCTCGCTGCCCATGCTGGCCGAACAGGCCGGCATGAGCGAGCGCAGCTTCAGCCGGCACTATGCGGACGCCACCGGCATCACGCCCGCCCGCGCCGTCGAGCAGTTGCGCGTCGAAGCCGCACGGCGGCTGCTCTCGGAAACGAAACTGCCGGTGAAACGCATTTCGCAACGCTGCGGCTTCGGTTCCGAAGAAACCATGCGACGCAGCTTCCTGCGATTGCTTTCTGCCACGCCGCAGGACTATCGCGCGCGTTTCAGTTCCTGAATGTCGCGATCGGGCCTTCTGCCACCCTGGTAAGCATGTCTGCCGCGCAAACCGTCTGGCTTGCTGCCGCAACAGGGCGGGATTAGGCTGGCTTCAGCCAAACGCCAAAACACTGCCAGTCAATCCGGGAGCACTCAACATGTCACCAGCCGAAGCCCGCCTCAAGGAAGTGCCGTCGCATATGAGTGAGGGCGAATGGGCCCAGCGCGTCAATCTCGCCGCGGCCTACCGTCTCGTTGCGCTTTACGGCTGGGACGATCTCATCGACACCCACATCTCCGCCCGCGTGCCCGGCCCCGACCATCACTTCCTGATCAATCCCTATGGCCTGATCTTCGAAGAGATCACCGCATCGTCGCTGGTCAAGGTCGATCTCGACGGCAACCAGCTCTCCGAAAGCGAATACAGCATCAACCCGGCCGGCTTCACCATCCATTCGGCAATCCACGAAGTCCGCGAAGACGCCGGCTGCGTGATGCATCTGCACACCCCGGACGGCACCGCAGTGGCCTCCTGCATGGAGGGCCTGCAGCCCCTGAACCAGACTGCTCAGCTCGTGATCCCCGAACTCGCCTATCACGACTATGAAGGCGTCGCGCTCGATCACGACGAACGCCCCCGCCTGCAGAAGGATCTCGGCACCAAGAACGCCATGCTGCTGCGCAATCACGGCACGCTGACCGTCGGCCGCTCGGTCGCCTCGGCGTTCGAGCGCATGTATTACCTGGAACGCGCCTGCACCATGCAGGTCCGCACCCGGATGCTCGGCCCGACCGCCTATCCGGTCGACCAGATCGTCATCGACAAGAACGCCGCGCTGGTGGGCAACCCCGACAAGGCCGAATTGCGCTCGACCAAGCTGGTCTGGCCGCCGATGCTGCGCAAGCTCGACCGCCGCGATCCGTCTTACAAGACCTGAGATTTGGTGCTATAGAGAGGTTACATACCTCTACACAGTGATTCAAAACGCCGTCCAATTCCGGGCGGCGTTTTTTATTTGCGCTTCAGCCACACTCGTCATTCCGGGGCGCCCGCTCTTGCGGGTGAACCCGGAATCCCGGCATGGAAAGCTCCCGCGGACGCTAGGCCACATCGAGATTCCGGGTTCGCGCCGCATCGCCTGCGGCGACGCACCGCGCCCCGGAATGACGAGGAAATCTCACGGCCGCATGAACGCAAAATCCGTGTCGGGATCGCAATTATCGGCAACGAAACGCAGCTCCGATTGAACGTCAGCCGTGGTCCTTGTCTCCAGATACTTCGAGACCACGAGATTCACGAGGGAGCGACAGACGCTGTCCTGATCGACCCCGGCGGTCTGTGCTGCCGCCATCGCGGCAGAGAAATGAGTATTGGCGATTTCGGCTGCGGACATTGCATCCTCCCTTTTTTATCTTTCGATCAGGAAAGCCTGACGCAAGCCTTGATGTGGGTCAACGCGCAGCCATACTCGTCATTCCGGGGCGGAACGGGCGCCGAAGGCGACAGGACCGAACCCGGAATCCCGCAGTGATGAACACGTCGAGATTCCGGGTTCGCGATCGCCAAGTGGCGCTCGCGCCCCGGAATGACGAATGTGTAGCTTACTTCTTCACATCCGCCAGCGCCGCAATGATCCGCGCCCACGACCGGATGCCCTTGTGGAAGCTCTTGAGGTCGTACTTCTCGTTCGGCGAATGGATATTGTCATCATCGAGGCCGAAGCCGATCAGGAGCGAGTCCAGACCGAGCGTGCGCTTGAAATCCGCGACGATGGGAATCGACGCACCTGAGCCGATCAGCAGCGCCTGCTTGCCCCATTCGTCGGTCAGCGCATCGCGCGCAGCGGCGAGCGGCTTCATGTTCCAGTCGAGCGCGATAGCCGGCGCGTTGGAGTGATCGAGAAACTCCGCGGTGCAATCGCCGGGCAGTTGATCGGTGACGAATTTGCGGAACGCATCGCGGATCTTGCCGGGGTCCTGACCCTCGACGATACGGAACGAGACTTTCGCCGACGCATGCGAGGCGATCACGGTCTTGGAGCCCTCGCCCGTATAGCCGCCGACGATGCCGTTGATGTCGCAAGTGGGGCGCGACGTGATCTGTTCGATCAGTTCGCGGCCCTTCTCACCGGCCGGAATAGAAAGACCGATCGGCTTGAGGAAGCTCTCCGCGGTGAGACCGAGGCCCTTCCACTGCGCCAGAATATCGGCAGGCAAATCCTTCACGCCATCATAGAAGCCGGGAATGGTGATGCGGCCATTGTCGTCATGCAGCTTGCCGAGAATATTGGTCAGCACGCGGATCGGATTGCGCGCACCGCCGCCATAGATGCCGGAATGCAGATCGCGGTTGGCTGCGGTGATCTTCACCTCTTCGTAGACGAGCCCGCGCAGCGACGTGGTGATCGCCGGGGTCGACGGGTCCCACATGCCGGTGTCGCACACCACCGCGAAATCGGCGGCGAGATCCTTCTTGTTGGCTTCGAGGAACGGCACGAAATTCTTCGAGCCGACCTCCTCTTCGCCTTCGATGCAGATGGTGAGATCGATGGGCAGCGAGCCCGTGACATTCACCCAGGCGCGGCATGCTTCCACGAAGGTCGAGAGCTGGCCCTTGTCGTCCTGCGCACCGCGCGCAACGATGATGTCGCGGCCATCGGCATGTTTGGTGACGACCGGCTCAAACGGCGGACGATGCCACAGGTTCAGCGGATCGACCGGCTGAACGTCGTAATGACCATAGAACAGAACATGCGGCCGCTTGCCGGTGTTGCCCTTGGCGGTGGCGACGATAGCGGGATGGCCCGCCGTCGGCCGTACCTCGGCGTTGAAGCCCAGGCCCTCGATCTCGCCGGCCAGATGCTTTGCCGCCGCCTTGCAGTCCTCGGCGTAAGCCGGATCGGCGGAAATCGACTGGATCCGCAACAGCGCGAACAACCGCTCCAGGGCCTTGTCGAAATCGGCATCGACGCGATCGAGAACGGATGCAAGCTGCGTATTGGACATGAGCGAATTTCCTTAAGCGTGGTGGTCCGGAATTTCGGTGGAATCTAGCAGCACCGGCGGGTGGTGCATATGCCAGATCAATCCGCCTGCGAGGATGGCCGTTGCCAGCAGATTATTGCCCCAGGCCTGCAGCATGGCCGGGAATACCGGGATCGACAGCGCCATCAGCATGCCAATGATGCCAAGCAGCCACCATGTCCCGGTCCGTACATTCGGCCTGGGATCATCGGCGGCGCGATGCATCAACACCGTGAGCGGCAGGAACAGCCACATGAAGTAATATTGCCGCGCCAGCGGCGATGCCACCGTCATCAGGCAGAACAGGATGCCGAGTTCTTCGGCACGTGAGCGCGGCGTGAGTTTCGATCGCGGCAGCAGCGACCAGATGAAGCCGAGGCCGATCAGACCGGAGACTGCGAGCACGATCAGGTTCGCGGTTTTGTAGCTGACATCGATCACGTTCATCGTGGCCGATCCACGCTTGCGATCATCCTGGAAATAATCGATCGGCCGCACCAGACGATGCGTCATCGCGATGATCGACTGATTGACCCATGACCAGTTCTGTTCGTCGCGCTGGCCGAACCCCTTCTCGGAGCTGGAGCCGACCATTTCGGTGTACCAGGTCTTCACCTCGGCCGCATTGCGTTCGAAGCCGCGAAACGGCGCCGGCACCACATAGAGCAACAGCAGCGTGCAGATGATCATGCTCGCCGAGGCGGCCCAGTGCCGCCGCCAGATCAGATAGGGCAGCACCGCCACCGGGAACACCTTGATGGCCGTGGCGAGCGCGAACATGCTGCCGCCGAGCCACGGCCGATCCTTCTGCATCCACCAGAAGCCGAGCAGCATCATCGCCAGCAGCACGAGATTGGGCTGGCCGAGATCGTACATGTCGAACACGAAGGTGATGGTCGCAAAGCCCGGCAGCGCCGCAAGCCACGCCGCCGGAATTTTCTTCGAGCCGGTCATGGCATTGGACAGCTGGCTGGTGATCGCCCAGGCCGCCGAATTCAGGATCGAGAGCAAGAGATAAAGCGGGATCTTGCCGAACCAGCTCGGGAGCGCCAGCAAAACCGCCGACAGCGGCGGATAGATGAAGTCCAGCGCACCATTGGTCTTCGCCTCATAGAGCGGCGCACCGTGCAGCACCTGCCGCCCGGCCCAGAACCACAGCGCGTAGTCCTTGGTCTTGCCGTTGCCGAAGATTTCCGGAACGAGCACATCCGCCGTCAGCAGGACGCAGGTGATCAGGAACAGCACGTCCAGCGGCTGCCGCAAGGACGGCCACCGCAAAACCGGCATTTCGCCGTCACTTTTCGTCACTTCGCAGTCCCGCTTAAAAGACCCGCCGGCACGGCGCGGTTCAGACCGCGGTGGGTAGCAGATGGCGCCGGGACCTGCAAAGCCGCGGGCGGGTGCATAATGGACAGTCTGGACGGTCCTTACCGCTTCAAAATCCCGCCCAGCGTCCCGCGTACGATCTCGCGGCCGATCGAACTGCCCAGCGAGCCGCCCACCTGCTTGCCGATATTGGCGACGATGCCGCCGACGACCTTGTTGGTCACGCTGCGGGTGACGCTGCGCGCAATCACCTGGCCGGTGGAGAGCCTGTTGCGGCCGGTATTGGTGCCGAAGATGGTGCCGACGATCGCACCGAGCTGGCCCAAAAATCCACCACCGCCGCCACCGCCCGCCGCGTCGCCAGCCTCGGCCGGCGTCGCCGCCGTCCCGGCGATGCGCTTCTGCAGCGTCTCGTAGGCGGATTCGGAATCGATCGCGGTGTCGTATTTGCCCTTCACCGGGCTCGCCGCGAGGATCGCCTTGCGCTCCTCAGGCGTGATCGGCCCGATACGTGCGGTCGGCGGACGCACCATGATGCGTTCGACCATCGCAGGCGTGCCGTTGCCTTCGAGGAACGAGACCAGTGCCTCGCCCTTGCCGAGTTCGGTGATGACCGTGGCCGTGTCGAGTTTCGGATTGGCACGGAAGGTCTGTGCCGCCGCCTGCACCGCCTTCTGATCGCGCGGGGTGAAAGCGCGCAGAGCGTGCTGAACGCGATTGCCGAGCTGGGCGAGTACGCGATCGGGCACATCGATCGGGTTCTGGGTGACGAAATAGACGCCGACGCCCTTGGAGCGGATCAGGCGCACGACCTGTTCGATCTTGTCGAGCAGCGCCTTCGGCGCATCGTTGAACAAGAGATGCGCTTCGTCGAAGAAGAATACCAGTTTGGGCTTCGGCAGGTCGCCGACTTCGGGCAATTCCTCGAACAGTTCCGAGAGCAGCCACAGCAGGAAGGTTGCGTAGAGCCGCGGGCTCGACATCAGCTTGTCGGCAACGAGGATATTGACCATGCCGCGACCGTCGCGGTCGGTCTTGAGAAAATCTTTCAGCTCCAGCGCCGGCTCGCCGAAGAATTTATCGGCGCCCTGGTTCTCCAGCACGAGCAATTGGCGCTGGATGGTACCGATTGTCGCCTTGGTGACGTTTCCGAAGCTCAAGGCCGACTTGCGGACATCGGCAAGCGGATCGACCTCGTCCTTCTTGGCGGTCATTGGCACGATGGCGTCGAGCAGCGCGCGCAGATCCTTCATGTCAAGCAGCGTCAGGCCGTTCTCGTCGGCGACGCGGAAGGCGACGTTGAGCACGCCTTCCTGCACATCGTTGAGATCGAGCAGCCGCGCCAGCAGCAGTGGCCCCATCTCCGAAATGGTCGCGCGCACCGGATGGCCCTGCTCGCCGAACACGTCCCAGAACACGGTCGAGAACTGATCGGGCTGGAACGTCAGCGCCATCTCCTTGGCGCGCTGCAAAATGAAGTCCTTGCCCTCGCCGACTTCGGCTATCCCCGAGAGGTCGCCCTTGATGTCCGCAGCGAAGACCGGCACACCGGCACGTGCAAAGCCCTCCGCCATCACCTGCAGCGATACGGTTTTACCTGTTCCCGTCGCGCCCGTGACGAGACCGTGGCGATTGCCGAGGGCCAGCGTCAGCCATGCCGGTTGGTCGCCCTTGCCGATGAAGATCTTGCCGTCGGTATCGCCTGACTTCAGTTCGGTGGTCGCCATCGGATCGCCTCTGTCGCGCGCATCAAGAAAAAGATTTCAAAAAAATTTGCGGCTCACCATGATCTTACCGCATCTTGGCGAGCGATTGAAACGCAAAGCGTTCCCGCCACACCTGAAACCCGTCCGTCGTTCCCACGGACGAAACACAAGCCGTATCTTTTTGCTCTTTCCAAAGTACGGCGCTGTCGCATCTGCGAACAATTGACCAAAATTTCACGTTTGCTCTTGCATTGGTGCAACACTCGATACGCGATCACACTGAATCGCACGTCGGGCGAGTTGGCGCGCTTGTAATTCGAATCACAGCGGCTCAAGATCACTTTTCAACATAAGGGCATCGGCACTCAACCGATGTGAGGCGGGGCATCATGGACGAATTGATCAAAGCGCTGACCGCAAAGGTCGGCATCGACGAAGCTGTGGCTGAAAAGGCTGTCGGCATTATCTTGGGGTTCCTGCGCAAGGAAGCACCGGCCGCGCCGGTCAATGCGCTCATCGAAAAAATTCCGGGTGCGGATGCAGCCATCGCATCTTCAGAGGGCGGTGGTGGATTGAGCAGCCTGATGGGCGGCGGCATCATGGCCCTGGGCAGCAAGCTGATGGGTCTTGGCCTCGGCATGGGCGAGATCCAGAGCGTCGCGCGCGAACTGTTCAAGTTCGGCCGCGAGAAGATCGGCGCGGATGCCATGGACGAGATCGTTGCCGGCACACCTGGCCTGAGCCAGTTCTCCTGACCGTCTGTTACGTCAGCAGCCGCGCGTAAGCGTCCAGCATCTTCATACGTCCGATCTTCATACGTCTGAGTACCATGACATATCCCATCTCCAAGATTGACGGTTTGACGGCCTTCGCCGCAACCAAACTGAAAAAGGCAGGCATCCGCACCATGGAAGGGCTGCTGGACGCCGCTCACTCCGCGAAGTGCCGCAAGGAACTCGCTGCCAAGACCGGGTTCAGCGAACAGCAACTGCTCGAATGGGCGAACCTCGCCGACTACCTGCGCATCCCCGGCATGGGCAAGGCCAAGGCCGAACTGCTCCGCGCCTCCGGCGTCAACACGGTACGCGAATTGACCCACCGCAACCCGTCCCGCCTGGCTCAGGCGATGCGCGAGGCCAACGACAAGCGCAAGCTGGTGCGGGTGATGCCCTCGGAGAAATCGGTCGGCGACCTGATCGAAAAGGCGCGCCAGCTGCCGCTGAAGATTTCGTATTGAGCCTCTCGTCATTCCGGGGCACGCGCAGCGCTAGCGGAGCGTGAACCCGGAATCCCGAGATGGCTGAAACGCCGGATCGCTTCACACTGCAAGATTCCGGGTTCGCCTGCGGCTCACGCCGCATGCGCCCCGGAATGACGTTTTGATCCATCTTGACTCCCTCCCCCTGACCGCGCAAAGCGACCTCATGATCGCGCGTCCGACAACGTCTGCTCCGACGGTCCACCCGGTGCTGGCCGCGCTGCTGGCATCGCCGGTGCCTGCCGTGATGGGCATCCTGAACGTCACCCCGGATTCCTTCTCCGATGGCGGCCAGTTCGATGCCCCCGAGCGTGCGCTGGCGCAGGCCAGGCGAATGATCGCCGAGGGCGCGGGGATCATCGACATCGGCGCCGAGTCCACGCGCCCCTATGGATCCCGGCCGGTCACTGCCGATGAAGAATGGGCGCGGCTCGTGCCGGTGCTGGCCGACGTCATCGCGCTCGGCACGCCGGTATCGATCGACAGCATGAAGGCGTCCGTCGTCGCCAAAGCGCTCGCCGCCGGCGTCGCCATCGCCAATGACATCTGGGGCCTGCAGCGCGATCCCGACATGGCACGCGTCATCGCCGAGCACAGCGCGCCTGTCGTCGTCATGCATAACCGTGAGACCGTCGATGGCAGCATCGATATCGTCGCCGACATGAAAAGCTTTTTCGCGCGCTCGCTGGAGATCGCCGCCCGGGCCGGCATCCCTGCGGGCCACATCGTACTCGACCCCGGCATCGGCTTCGGCAAGACGCCTGAGCAGAGCATGATTGCGCTGGCGCGGTTCGACGCGCTGACCAGCTTCGGCCTGCCGGTGCTGATCGCCGCCTCGCGCAAGAAATTCATATCGACCGTCGTGCCGTCGGAGCCGCAGCAGCGCATCGGCGGATCGCTCGCCGCGCATCTGCTCGCGGTGCGGCACGGCGCCAAAATCGTCCGCGCCCATGACGTCGCGGAAACCGTTCAGGCCCTGCGCGTCACCGCAGCCATCGAGGACTTAAGATGACCGACATGATCTTCATCAAGGGCGTATCCGTGCATGCCCATCACGGCGTGCTCGATTACGAAGGCGTCGTCGGGCAGCGCTTCGTCATCGATCTCGAACTCGATGCCGATATCGACCTTGCCTCGCGCACCGACCGCCTCGCCGATACCGTGTCCTATGCCAATGTCGTCGCCACCGCGATCGCTGCTTTCAAAGACACCAATTACAAGCTGCTAGAACGCGCCGCCGGTGCGGTGGCCGATGCGGTGCTCGCGGATTTTCCGCGCATCAGCTCGGTCAAGGTCACCGTGCACAAGCCGCACGCGCCGATCGCCGCGATCTTCGACGATGTCGGCGTGGTACTGCGCAGATCGCGGGCGTAACCGATGGCCAGCGTCCTCATCGCGCTCGGCGGCAATGTCGGCGATGTCCGCATGACCTTCCGCAAGGCGATCGGCAATATCTGCGGCATGACGCAGGCCGCGTTGATCGAACGCTCGGCAGACTACAGCACGCCGCCAGTGGGCGATGTGCCGCAGGACCACTTCGTCAATGCGGCAATCGAGATCGAGACCGAACTCGATCCGCACGCGCTGTTGTTCACGCTGCACAGGATCGAACACAAGTTCGGCCGCAACCGCGTTGCCGAGGGGCACTGGGGTCCGCGACCGCTCGATCTCGACATGATCGCCTATGACGACGTCGTCATCGCCAAGCCGGAACTGCACCTGCCACATCCCCGCGCCACGGAACGCGCCTTCGTCCTGGTGCCGCTGGCCGAGATCGCCCCGGACCGGGTGATATCAGGCAAGACCGTTGCCGAGCATCTGAAGACCCTCTCAACCGACGGCATCGAGAAGCTGCCGGATCTGGATTGAGCGCCAACACGCCGGAACTATCCTCACAAGATCACTCGCAGATCCCACGGCGCGACCAGCTCCGACCAGATTGGTTTGGCTCTGTGCCCCGCCCCTCACCCGTCGTCGCTGCGCGACGCCGCCCTCTCCCCGCATTGCGGGGAGAGGGAAGAAAGCGCCAATTCCGCGCATCCCCATGCTCGAACAGCCATTGGCAACCCCTTCTCGGCATGGCATTTTCCGGCTCAACCACGAAGCAATACCGGGAGTGAAGTTCCTCAATGTCGACTGCGACTGATGACCTGCGGCTGGCCGCCGATTTTGCGCCTGCGAGTTACGATGACTGGCGCAAGCTCGTCGATGGCGTGCTGAAAGGCGCGCCGTTCGAGAAGCTGATCAGCAAGACCTATGACGGCGTCAAGATCCAGCCGATCTATCCGCGTGCCCATGATGCTGCCCCGATCGCCGGCCGGCCGCCCGCGGCGCCCTGGCAGATCATGCAGCGGATCGACCACCCGGATGCCGCGAAATCGAACAAGCAGGCGCTGCACGATCTCGAAAACGGCGCCACTGGTCTCACGTTGGTGTTCGAAGGTGCCAATGGCGCGCGGGGGTTCGGCCTCGTCGCCTCGCCCGACACCATCGAGACGCTGTTCGACGGCATCTATCTCGACGCCGGGATCGGCATCGAACTCCATGCCGGCCCGCAGTCGCGCATGGCCGTGACGCATCTGGCCGATTACATCAAGACGAAGGGCATCGATCCCGCCACATGCGATATCCGCTTTGGTCTCGATCCCATCGGCGCCACCGCCGTATGGGGCACCAGCGCTTATAACTGGTGGGAGATGGCGCCGGCCGTCACCGACACCATCAAGAAGCTCGCCGCGCAAGGCTTCAAGGGCCCGTTCGCCGTCGCCGACGGCCGCATCATCCACGATGCCGGCGGCTCCGAAGTGCAGGAACTGTCCTACGTTCTGGCGGTGATGGTGTCCTATCTGCGCGCGATGGAAGACCATAATATTCCGCTCGAGGCGGCCCGCAGCATGGTCTATGCGCGTCTCGCGGCCGATGCCGATCAGTTTCTCACCATGGCGAAATTCCGCGCGCTGCGCCTGCTTTGGGGGCGCGTGGAGGAAAGCTGCGGCCTGACACCGAAGCCACTGTTCATCGCCGCCGACACCGCATGGCGCATGCTCACGCAGCGCGATCCCTATGTGAACATGTTGCGCGCCACCATGGCGACTTTCGCGGCTGGCCTCGGCGGCGCCAACTCCATCTGCGTGCTGCCGCATACGCTGGCGCTCGGCCTGCCCGATGGCTTTGCGCGCCGTGCTGCGCGCAACACCCAACTGGTGCTGCTGGAAGAGTCCAATCTCGCCAAGGTCACCGATCCCGCCGCCGGTGCCGGCGGCATCGAGACGCTGACGCGCGAACTGTGCGACGCCGCATGGGCGCAGTTCCAGGACATCGAAAAAGCCGGCGGCGCCTTCCCGGCGCTTGGCAACAATGTGATCCAGCCGAAGGTCGCCGCGACCCGTGCCGCCCGTCAGGCCAGCGTGGCCAAGCGCCGCGAAGTGCTCACCGGCGCCAGCGAATTCCCGAACCTGCATGAGGGCCGCGCCAGTGTGCTGAAGGTCAAGCCGATCCCCGGCAAGCCCTATGGCAAGGACAAGATCAAGTTCAACCCGCTGGAACCGATCCGGCTGGCCTCGCCCTTCGAGGTGCTGCGCGACAAGTCGGATCACCTGCTGGCACGCAAGGGTGCCCGTCCGAAGGTCTTCCTGGCCAATCTCGGCACGCCCGCCGATTTCACGGCACGCGCGACCTTCGCCAAGAGCTTTTTCGAGACCGGCGGCATCGAAGCCCTCGACAGCGACGGTTTCTCCGATCCGGCCGTACTCGCCAAGGCCTGGAAGGCCTCCGGCGCCGCGCTGGTATGTATCTGCTCGTCCGACAAGCTCTATGCCGGCCAGGCCGCGCCCGCAGCAAAGGCGCTTCAGGCCGCCGGCGCGAAGCATATCTATCTGGCAGGCCGCCCCGGCGACCTCGAGGCGCCCTTGCGCCACGCAGGCGTTAGGGATTTTATCATTGCCGGCGGCGATGCGCTGGCGATGCTGGTGCAGGCCCATAATCTACTAAATTCGGCCTGATGGAGTAAGCCATGACGGCAACGGCGAGCAAACCCGCGCTGACCGGCGGCTGCCAATGCGGCGCGATCCGCTTTGCGCTGTCGGCTGCGCCGACCCGGGTCAGCATCTGCCATTGCCGCATGTGCCAGAAGGCCACCGGTGCGCCCTTCGCCTCGCTCGCCGATATCCCGAACGAGAATTTTGCGTGGACCCGCGGCAAGCCGGCGGCGTTCAAGTCATCGTCGATCGCGGAACGCGACTTCTGCGCCAAATGCGGCACGCCGCTGAGCTACCGCGCGATCGGCGGCCCCAAGATCGAGATCATGACCGGCGCCTTCGACCGCCCGGACCGCGTGGTGCCGACGCAGCAATTCGGCACGGAGTCACGCCTGGGCTGGGTCGGCAACGTGTCGAACCTGCCGAGCAAGACGACGATGCAGAATTTCGGACCGGAGAAATGCGCGGAAGTGTTCAGCTATCAGCATCCGGATCATGATTGAGATAGCGTGTTTCAACAAGGATCGCGCGCATGGGCAGTTTGCTATTCGACTTGCTGATGTGGCCGATCGCCAAGGTGCTTGAAAAAGTGTTTGACGTGGTACTCTGGCGGAAAACTGAAACGCCCCCGTCAGACGACCCGACCTACAAGAAGAACGTTCAGAGACTCATCGAACGCAATCGAGAATTCGAGAAACGACCATGACCAAGATTCCTGACTTTACCAACATCGCTTTCTCGCCCATTGCCGCCGGCGCGCCGTCGCAGGGCGAGCCGTGGCTGACGCCGGAAGGCATTCTGGTGAAGCCAGGTTATGGCGAGGATGACGTCAAGGGCATCGATTTCCTCGATACCTATCCCGGCATCGCGCCATTCCTGCGCGGCCCCTACCCGACCATGTATGTCAACCAGCCCTGGACGATCCGGCAATATGCCGGGTTCTCCACCGCGGAAGATTCCAACGCCTTCTATCGCCGTAATCTCGCCGCCGGCCAGAAGGGCCTCTCGGTCGCGTTCGATCTCGCCACCCATCGCGGCTATGACAGCGATCATCCGCGCGTGTCGGGCGACGTCGGCATGGCCGGCGTTGCGATCGATTCCATCTACGACATGCGCACGCTGTTCGCCGGCATTCCGCTCGACCAGATGAGCGTGTCGATGACCATGAACGGCGCGGTGCTGCCGATCCTCGCGCTCTATGTCGCCGCCGCCGAAGAACAGGGCGTGCCGCCGGAAAAACTGACCGGCACCATTCAGAATGACATTCTGAAAGAGTTCATGGTGCGCAACACCTATATCTACCCGCCGACGCCCTCGATGCGGATCATCTCCGACATCTTCGCCTACACCTCACAGAAGATGCCCAAGTACAATTCGATTTCGATCTCCGGCTATCACATGCAGGAAGCCGGCGCGACGCAGGATCTCGAACTCGCCTATACGCTGGCCGACGGCGTCGAATATCTCCGTGCCGGTCTCGCCGCAGGTATCGACGTCGACCGCTTTGCGCCGCGGCTGTCGTTCTTCTGGGCGATCGGCATGAACTTCTTCATGGAAGTCGCCAAGATGCGCGCCGCGCGGCTGCTGTGGGCCAAGCTCCTGACGCAGTTCAATCCGAAGGACCCGAAATCGCTTTCGCTGCGCACCCATTGCCAGACCTCGGGCTGGTCGCTGACCGCGCAGGACGTCTACAACAACGTGATGCGCACCACCATCGAGGCGATGGCGGCGACACAGGGCCACACCCAGTCGCTGCACACCAACGCGCTCGACGAAGCATTGGCGCTGCCGACCGACTTCTCCGCGCGCATCGCCCGCAACACGCAGCTGTTCCTGCAGCAGGAAACCGGCACCAACCGCATCATCGATCCATGGGGCGGCTCCTATTATGTCGAGCGCCTGACCCACGATCTCGCCACCAAGGCCTGGGCGCATATCCAGGAAGTAGAAGAGCTCGGCGGCATGGCCAAGGCCATCGAGGCCGGCGTGCCCAAGCTGCGCATCGAAGAAGCCTCGGCCAAGACCCAGGCCCGCATCGATGCCGGCCGCCAGGCGGTGATCGGCGTCAACAAGTACAAGCCGGAGAATGAAGAAGCGCTCGACGTGCTCAAGGTGGAAAACTCCACCGTGCGCCGGCTGCAGATCGACAAATTGAAGAGGCTTCGTGGCGAGCGCAGCCAGGCCGACGTCGATGCCGCGCTGGCGGCGCTGACGCGCTCGGCCAAGGACGGCAACGGCAACCTGCTGGCGCTGGCCATCGACGCGGCGCGGGCCAAGGCCACCGTCGGCGAAATTTCGGACGCGATGGAGAAAGTGTTCGGCCGCCACCGCGCCGAGATCAAATCCATCACCGGTGTCTACAAGCGCGAGGCGTCCACCATGAACGACAAGGTCCAGAAGGTTCAGGCGCTGATCGACGCCTTCGAGGACGCCGAGGGCCGCCGCCCGCGTATTCTCGTCGCGAAAATCGGCCAGGACGGCCACGACCGCGGCCAGAAGGTGATCGCGTCCGCTTTCGCAGACGTCGGTTTCGACGTCGATATCGGGCCGCTATTCGCCACCGCCGATGAAGCCGCCCGGCAGGCCGTCGAAAACGACGTGCACATCCTCGGCCTGTCGTCGCTGGCCGCAGCCCATCTGACCGCGGTGCCCGAACTCAAGGCCGCGCTCAAGAAGCAGGGCCGCGAGGACATCATGATCATCATCGGCGGGGTCGTCCCCCCGCAGGATTACGACGAACTCTACAAGGCCGGCGCCGAGGCGATCTTCCCGCCCGGCACGGTGATCTCCGAGGCCGCCGAAGAGCTGATCCACAAGCTCAATGCGCGGCTGGGCCACAGCGAGGCAGCGGAGTAATCAAGACCACAATCAACCAATCGGGTGCCTGATGAGCTGGTCCATGGAAACTGGCACAATTCCGCCACCGTCCGTTGCAGAGCGTTTCTCGCATATCTACGAGAAAATTGCGCTGGTCGAAGAAGCTATCGCTGGTCGCACGTCGGCAGACCTCGCCAAGGACATGAGGACTTGCGTGGCCATGGAGCGGTTTTTCGAGATTATCGGAATTGCTTCGGATCACATCCCGAATGAGATAAAGAAGCGCGAAGCTGAAGTAGACTGGACAGCGGTTGCCGAGATGAGTGATCGTCTCGGCAACGTCGCAATCAGAGTTGGGCCAGACACTCTTCTACATTGGGCTCACGATTTGATGCCTCCTCTCGAACGGTGCGCCGCGCGGCTCAGGTCTCCAGAATGAAACTTGCTTATATCCGTAATACTTCTCGTCTCGCAGGCTTGGCCTGTGCCTTCCTAATCACTTCCATAGCGATCTCCCTCGCCGCCGAGCCAAAGCCCGACATCCAGCTCAAGGCCAAATACACCGAGGTCGCCGTCTTCTTCGATGCCGCGATCAAGTCCGATGCGCCGCTGCTGAAATATCTCACATCCGCCAGCAATGGCTGGGCTGCGAAGACGCTGAAGGAACTGGCCGAGCAGCGCAAGGACATGCGCGATCTGCCTGCCGATATCCGCAACCGGCCCTGGGAATCGGAGCGCAGCTATACGCAGAGCTCGCTCGTCTCCAGCCGCTATGTCAGCATCATCCGCGCGGACTACAACTACACCGGCGGCGCGCATCCCAATCGTGCCAACGACACGCTGCTGTGGGACAGACAGGCCGGCAAGATGATCAGCATCCGCCCTTTCTTCACCGAGCTCGCCGATGGCGGGCCGGCGATGACGGCGATCCGCGATGCGGTCGTCGCCGATCTGAAACTCGAGAAGAAAAAACGCGACAACGACAATCCCGACATGAGCCTGGTCGAGGCGCTGGAGCCGAAGCTGCTCAAGATCGGGCCGGTATCGCTGACGCCATCGACATCGGCCGGCAAGAGCTCCGGTCTCAGCTTCCATTACGGCCCCTATGCGGTCGGATCCTATGCCGAAGGCGACTACGACGCCTTCGTGCCGTGGGAGACACTCAAGCCCTATCTGTCCGCCGAGGGCAGCGCGATCTTCGCCGGCGAGCGGCCGAAGGACGACGACAAGGGGCCGCAGTGACGAAAGCCCCCATCGACATCGACGCGCTCGCCAAAGACCTCCGCGCCGGCAGCCGCGCCGCGCTGGCGCGGGCGATCACGCTGGTGGAAAGCCGCCGCGCCGATCATCAGGCCGCCGCGCGCGAACTCGTGCAGGCACTGCTGCCCGCCACAGGCAAAGCGTTTCGCGTTGGGATCACCGGCTCGCCCGGCGTCGGCAAGTCGACCACCATCGATGTGCTCGGCATGTATCTGATCGAGCGCGGCCACAAGGTCGCGGTGCTGGCCGTCGATCCCTCCTCGGCGCGCACCGGCGGCTCGATCCTCGGCGACAAGACGCGGATGAACGATCTGTCGGCTCATCCGAACGCCTTCATCCGCCCCTCGCCGTCCTCCGGCACGCTCGGCGGCGTCGCGGCGAAAACCCGCGAGGCCATGTTACTTTGTGAAGCCGCCGGCTTCGACGTGGTGCTGGTGGAAACCGTCGGCATCGGCCAGTCGGAAACCGCGGTCTGCGACATGACCGACTTCTTTCTGGCGCTGATGCTGCCCGGCGGCGGCGACGAGTTGCAGGGCATCAAGAAAGGCCTGATCGAACTCGCCGACATGATCGCCATCAACAAGGCCGACGGCGACAATCTCAAGCGCGCCAATATCACCGCCGGGGATTATCGCGGCGCGCTGCATATCCTGGCGCCGCGGTCGGAGCACTGGCATCCGCCAGTCGTGACCTATTCGGCGCTGACCAAGACGGGTATCGCCGAACTCTGGGACAAGGTCGTCTCACATCGCACGGCGATGAATGCGTCCGGCGATTTCGCCGGCCGCCGCCGCGAGCAGCAGGTGAAATGGATGTGGACCATGCTGGAGGATCGGTTGAAGGCGCGGCTGCGCAGCGATCCCGGCATTCGCAGCAAGGTCAAACAAGTCGAACGCGACGTCGCCGACGGCACGATGACGCCGGCCGTCGCGGCGGAAGCGATCGTGGAGTTGTTGAGGTAGCGCGCCCTAACCTCTCCCCGCTTGCGGGGAGAGGTCGGCTGGCGGAGCGCAGCGAAGCCAGACGGGTGAGGGGGACTATCCACTCGCTCCGAGTTCGTGGAGAGTCCCCCTCACCCGCCTTCCACATGCTTCGCATGTTACAGGCGACCTCTCCCCGCAAGCGGGGAGAGGTTAGCGCGCCGTCGCGATCATGGAGGCGAATGTTGAACCGTCCCGGTACATCCCCCCGCATCCTCATCACCGGCTTCGGCCCGTTCCCCGGCGCGCCGTTCAATCCAACGCAGGCGCTGGTGCGGAAACTCGCAACGCTGCGCCGTCCCGCTTTCGCCGACGTCACCCGCATCGCGCATATTTTCGACGTCACCTATGCCACCGTCGATCGCGACCTGCCCGAGCTGATCGCACGCCATCGTCCGGATGCGCTGCTGATGTTCGGCCTCGCCGCGCGCACGCCCTATATCCGGATCGAGACGCGCGCCCGCAACGCGGTGTCGATGCTGTGGCCCGATGCCGGCCACACAACGGTGCGCCGCGCCTGCATCGTGCCTGGCGCCAACGCGCAAAACTTCGGCCCGCACACGGCGCGCCTGTTCCGGGCCGCCCTCGCCAGCGGCGCCGATGTGCGCCCCTCACGCGATGCCGGCCGCTATCTCTGCAATTATCTGTCCTGGCGCGGCATCGAGGCCTCCCGCACCCCCGGCGGCCCGCACCTCGCGGCCTTCGTCCATGTGCCGCTGGCACAAGACACCGCGTCGCGTCGCATGACCTCCGATGAGCTTACCGATACCGGTGAAGCGATCCTGCTGGAGATGCTCCGCATGACCCGGGTCAAGCTGCGTGACGCAGCCCGGAATTCCGGGGTGTGAGGCCGTCGAGACGGCGCCCCCGGTTATTCTCTGAACATTAATTCATAAGTTGGGGAAATTCCGCCGGTTTCCGCGACGCAGCCATGCCGAAAGTCAACTTGTGCATCGCAACATGAAGACCCTAATGGCGGGAATGCTTTCAGGGACAGCTTTGTGACCGACATCAACGCCGACGCCCCCCTCGCGGTGTCATCGACCCATAGCCCAATGAAATTTGGCGAATTCGTCGTCGTGATCGCTTCGATCATGGCGCTGAATCCGCTTGCCATGGACATCATGCTGCCGGCGCTGCCGCATATCGGTGCGGCCTTCAAGGTCCCTGATGCCAACCACCTTCAGACCGTCCTCTCGGTCTTCCTGCTCGGCTTCGGCGTGGCCCAATTCGCCATGGGCCCGCTGTCGGACCGCTACGGTCGGCGCCCCATCCTGCTCGGCGGAATGGCCGTCTATTGCGCCGCGAGCGTGCTCGCGCTGTTCGCACCGTCGTTCGAAATCCTACTGCTTGCCCGCCTGCTGCAGGGCGTCGGCACCGCGGCGACGCGCGTGATCGCGGTGTCGATCGTCCGGGACTGCTATGCCGGCGGTCGCATGGCCAGCGTCATGTCACTGGCCATCATGGTTTTCATTTCCGTGCCGGTCATCGCCCCGTCTTTCGGGCAGGCCCTAATGGTGTTCACGGAATGGCGGGGCATCTTTGTCGTGCTGATGCTATACGGCCTTCTGACGCTGGCATGGAGTGCCTGGCGAATGCCGGAGACGCTGCCGGTCGCCAAACGCCGCTCGCTCGCCATTCGTGATGTGCTCTATGCCTATCGGCAAACCGTCAGCCATCGGCAGACGCTCGGTTACGGCCTCGCTGCCGGCATCCTGCAGGGCGCACTGTTCGCCTTCGTGTTTACGTCGCAGCAGGTGTTCACCGAGATTTTCCATCTTGGGCCATATTTCCCGCTTGCCTTTGCTTCCATCGCTTTCGGCGTCGCTGCGGCCAGCTTCTTCAACTCGCGCGTAGTCCATCGCCTTGGCATGCGCGCACTCTCCCACGGCGCCCTGCTCGGTTTCGTCACTGCTGGCGCGGCGATGTTATTGGCCGTGGCGATGGGTTTCATGCCGCTATGGTTGTTCATCGCGCTGTCGATGCTCATGATGTTTGCCTTCGGCCTGATGTTCTCGAATTTCACCGCACTGGCGATGGAGCCGCAGGGCCACATCGCCGGCACGGCCTCCTCTCTCTACGGGACGCTGACCACGCTGCTGGGTATCGCCATCGGCACGGTTATCGGCCAGCACTATGACGGCACTCTGCTGCCGTTCGCGACCGGCCTTTTTCTTTGCACCCTCACTGCATTCGCGGTGATCCTCGTGGTGGAAAAGGGCCGCCTGTTCAAGTCTCACAAGATGGTGAGCTGAACGCTCTCGCGACGCAGCCGAATGGCCGCCGCGCAATTTTGAAATGTCTGGGAATACGTCGGGGCGAACCCGACGCCGCCATGAACGTTATCAATTTTTACCGGAGCAATCCGATGCCCTATGCACTGTTCTGTGACGACGCGAAACTGAGTAAAGCCTATCCGACCGAAGCCGACGTGTGGAAACTTGCCGCCGAGAGCGGCCTTGTCACCGATGTCGAAGCCAAGAATTCGAAGCCGACACCGCGCCGCGTGCTCGACAACGACTACGAGATCCGTCCCTGCCAGGCGGAGCCCGGTGAATGCCCGGAAAAGAACGAACGCGACGCCCAGGCCGAGAAGGATTTCCAGCTCGCGCTGACGGGACGATAGCGCCCGGGGCCCTCGGGCGCCCCAGCGAAGCGACGTTCGACATTAAGCGCCTGCGCGCTCCGCCGTTGGCATTCTCCCCACCACACGTCGTCATTCCGGGGCGCGCGTCGCCGGCGAAGCCGGCAGAGCGAGAACCCGGAATCTCGAAGTGTTGCTGAACAGGTCGGGATTCCCCGCCACTCCAATTGGAGTGGCTGAGGTTCGCCTGCGCGAAGGCGCGCAGCCGCCCCGGAATGGCTTGGGGCGATACGGCACGGGAACATTTTTTCCTATTTTCTCTTGACAACATCCTCGTCAGGTTTATATTCCCCTGTGTCCTGCCCCACCGAGAGGGGCGATCGCGATCGTCACGTTCGCGGGGTGGGATGCGGTGGACGCCGGAGATGCGGCGTTACGCGGTTTGGGGGTGACGTCTGTCTTCGGGCAGGACGGATCTGCGCCAGCACTGCCACTGGCAAGGAGACGGCCGACCTTGAGATGGAAAGATCCCTGGACAGTGTGACGGACGACCAAATCGAAACGCGTTCGGCCAAGTGCTTTGCGGCTACCCTGTCCCTCCGCCCTGGGACATTAATTTTGGCGATGGGACCGTTCGCCATGGCAGATGTGCAAGCAACCGAAAAAACACCGCATGCGGAACGCCGGGCACTTGCTCGGCGCCTCCGAAAGTCCTGATGCACTCTCAATTGCGGAAGACCGCATTCGCATCAGGCCCAAGGGTGCAACGGGCACCCGGCGTTCCGCACGCCCTCTCACAAGGGGGCGGGAATGCAAGCAACGACGGCGCCCCCGCGCCGCAAACAATGGGGGTGATGACGCATGTCTGAAGAGCAGTGGCTGTTTGACAGTTGAATCTGCGATGGCGCGACGAAGGCGCCGCACCCACAGGTGTCATCCCCGGGCTCGACCCGGGGATCCAGCTTGGCCCGCACACCGTCGCACAAGACAAGGTGGATGGCCGGGTCAAGCCCGGCCATGACGTGGGGAGAAGCCTGGGATTATCACGAAGCTCGCTTCGCGCTGTCGGGCCATGACGACCGGGAGTGATGCACGCGCGTGCCGCCTGTCCAGCGCGCGCAGGTGAGCGCATCATTAACCCTACCCTGCACATTCATCGCGGCCACTCTCGCCTGGCAACGTCACACGCATCATCTTGCGTTACCTCATCAGCGGACATCCACCGGGACCTCGAACCATGGACCTGCATCGCCGCCATCTGCTGACTGCGTCCGGCGCGGGTCTCGCCGCCGGCGCATTCGCCGCATCGAGCGATGCGGCACGCGCCGCCCCGCTCACCTCGACGCTCGGACGCGACGCCGCGCAATATGGCGTGCGCGCCAATAGCCAGGACGACCAAACGCGCGCATTGCAACGCGCCATCGACGAGGCGGCACGTGCGCAGGCACCGCTCGCATTGCCGCCCGGCAACTATCGCACCGGCATGCTCAGGCTCGCGCGCGGCTCGCAGATCATCGGCATGCGCGGTGCAACGACCCTCACCTTCAGCGGCGGCGCGTCACTGCTGTCAGGCGAAGGCGCGGACTATGTCAGCCTCAGCGGCCTCACGCTGGACGGCAATTTTGCCAACCTGCCGCCGCGGCGCGGGCTGCTGCACATGGTGCAGGCGCGCGAACTCCGCATCAGCGATTGCACCGTGACCAATAGCGGCGGCGCGGGCATCTGGCTGGACAACACGGCGGGCGCGATCACCGGCAATACACTCACCAACATCGCCACCACGGCCATCGTCTCGTTCGATGCGCAGGGATTGATCGTCGCGCAAAACACCATTTCCGGCACCAGCAGCAACGGCATCGAGATCCTGCGCACCGCCATCGGCGACGACGGCACGCAAGTGATCGACAATCGTATCGAGGATATCAAGGCCGGCCCTGGCGGCTCCGGTCAATATGGCAACGCCATCAACGCCTATCGTGCGGGCAATGTCATCGTCTCCGGCAATCGCATCCGCAACTGCGATTACTCGGCGGTGCGCGGCAACTCAGCATCGAACATCCACATCACGGGCAACAGCGTGTCGAGCGTGCGCGAAGTCGCGCTCTATTCGGAATTTGCCTTCGAGGCTGCGGTGATCGCCAACAATACCGTCGATGGTGCGGCGCTCGGTGTCTCCGTCTGCAACTTCAACGAGGGCGGCCGCATCGCAGTGATACAAGGCAACATCATCCGCAACCTGCTCCCGAAGCGGCCGATCGGTACGGCGCCCGACGACGATGCCGGCATCGGCATCTATATCGAGGCGGACGCCAGCGTCAGCGGCAATGTCGTCGAGAACGCGCCGTCCTTTGGCATGATCGCGGGCTGGGGCAAGTATCTGCGCGATGTCGCCATCACCGGCAACATCGTGCGCAACAGCTTCATCGGCATTGGTGTATCGGTCGCACCGGGCGCCGGCACCGCGCTTGTCAGCAACAACATGATTTCAGGCGCGCCACGCGGCGCTGTCGTCGGCCTCGATCATGCAAAGCCGGTGACACCTGACCTCACCGCCGATGGCGCACAGCGCTATCAGCAGGTTGCGCTGTCCGGGAACACGGTGCGCTAAAGCGCTGTCCGCAGCATCGGATAGCGCGCGCTCATGACCAGAGGATCAAGCGCCTTCTGCCAATCCAGATCTGCCGGCGTCACCGCCGCTTGGCGTGGCGGTGCCTGCCGCAACAAGGTTTCGATCGGAATCAGGACGGGCGAAGCCGCTTCAGCCACCGGCTCGATGTCGGGCTGCAAGGGCGCAACCGCTGCAATGGCAGGAGCCGCGACGGCAGCAGGCCGTGGTTCAGGGGCGCGCGGCGCCCGGTAGATCACGCCTTCCGGAGACAGCACGCGCCTCACGGCGGCAGTCTCGCCCTCGACCATCAGCCGCCAGCGCTCAACCGCTTCCTTGGCTTCCTGAATGTTGTCGAGGAATTCAGCTTCACTGTGAAAACGGCGCCACCGCCCGCTCTCGAACAGTTCTGTCAGGTAATCCAGCCGGCTCTCGGCAAGAGCGCACCAGCGCTGGGCCAGTGGCCGACCGATGCCGGCATGCGGGTAAGGAAAATTCAGGTGAGATGACATGGAAATGTCCGCAAGAGAAAAAACGGACGCAAAGCAACAAACGAATCACTCACCAATACTTGGAGAGTTTCTGTGGAAAAGTTTTCGGGGTCCAGCGCAATGTGGTCAAACTTGGACAATTGCGTTGGAAACACGTGAGAAAGCCCCGTCAAACCTGAGGTATTGCAGTCAAGCCTTGCTTGAGCCTTGCTCGATGCCGGGCCATGCACCGGCAATCTATGACCTGAAGGTTAAAATTTTTGGTTAACAAAAACGAAAGACCCGTCCGGGGGGACAACCGGACGGGTCAAGCTATACCGGCACGAATGTTTGGGCGCATGCGCCGGATACGGCCTCGTTGGGGAGGGAATGCCGCTCCCACATCCATATGTCCGGTCCACCCGGCCAAACGTTCAACGATCAGCGGATTATTTTTGGACGTCTGACGCCATCGACGGCGACGACGCCTCGACCGCACGCGTCGTCGGCGCCGGAGCGGTGACGACAACCGGCGTGACCGGCGCAGGCACTGTCGCCACGGGTTGCTGAGCGCCCTGCTGCACTGCCGATACCGCACTATAGGCATCCGCCGCGCCGGCACCGAACAGGTCGTCACGGCCGGGCGCACCAAGATCACGCGCGGTTGTCATCAGGATGCTGCGGATCTCGTTCGGCTGTAGTTGCGGATTGCGCTCGATCATCAATGCGGCGAGCCCGCTGATGTAAGCCGCCGAGAACGAGGTGCCCGACGTCATCTGGTACTTGTTGTCCGGCGCGGGCAGGAAGATATCGACGCCCGGCGCAGCCACCGCGATGTGGCTGCCACGGTTCGACGCGGAGAACAGCCTGTCATACGCATCGGTGGCGCTGACTGCGATCACGCTGGGGCTTGCAGCAGGATAAAGCGGCGGCGATTTCGGTCCGGCATTGCCTGATGCTGCGACCATCACGATGCCCTTGCTGGCTGAGGCCGCAATACCGCGCTCGATCAGCGGATCCTGCGGGCCGGCAAAACTCATATTGATGACCTGGGCGCCATTCATGGCCGCGTGGTTGATACCCTTGAGGATCACGAAAGACGAACTCTCGGCACCGCCCTGCGACACACCAAAAGCGCGAATGGCCAAGATGCGCGCGCGCGGCGCGCTGCCCATCAGCCGCGCATGCGATACGATCGCACCCGCAATGCCAGTCCCGTGCACATGCGCACTTTCCTTGCTGCCAAGCGCATCGAACGAACCCACGATGGCATCGGCGAGTTCGGGATGCGCGACGTCGATGCCGGAGTCGATGACAGCGACCGTGACATTGGCACCGGCGGACAGCTTGTGCGCCTCGGGCAGACGAAGCTTCGCCAGCGCATATTGCGCGGGATCGCCCTCGCCCAATGCGGGCATTGTCACCTGATCCTGCAGGACATAGCGGAAGTTGGGTTGCACAGCGCGCACGTCGGCCTCGGCGCGCATCTGGGACTCAACAGTCTCGACCGAACGATTGTCGGTGATCCGGAACAGGTTGATCGTCGCGCCGATCAGCGGAAAATCCTGCGACGACAGACGCTCCAGGCGCAGACGGCGCGCCAGCGCATCTGTCTGGTCGGGCGTCAGCGCGCTGTCGAGTTCGGCGACGATCTGCCGTGGGACATAACGCGTGTTCAAAGCCGTCTGTGGGCCATTGCTGCGCGGTCCACCACCAGCATTCTGGCTGCGCGGCGTCGGGCCGCCGCCGCCGAGATCTGCAACGAATGGCTTCTCGTTGCATTCGCCGGATGCCGCGCGATTGGCATAGGCGCAGCTCGGATAGGTGTTGGGGGAATAGCGCACATAAGGAATGGTTGGCAGCACTCCCACGATCTTCAGCGGCGGCGTACGCCCTGGCCGCGAGGATATGGGCGGTGTCCGGCTGGCTGTCGTGCCGATCGCCGCCCCGCGCGGGCCGACGCTGGTGATACCGACGCGACCAGCAATGGGTCCGCGGCTCGCGATACTCGGGCCACGGCCGGCGATGCCGCCCGCGCCGGCAGCGATGTTCGGATTAATGCGCGGTGTTGTGCTGGGTGCGATCGTGGGAACGCGCGAACCGATATTGAGGCTCGGCGAGCGCATCATGCTCTGCGCGCCCGCGACCGAAAGGCCGAACGGCCACGCGACGGCGAGCGAAAGCACAGCGGCCGTGCATTTCATCATTGGTCCGGAGGCACCACGATCATGTCTCATGGAACAGGCCTCGCACGCACAATGCGGATCGGATCAACCGACGGCGCCTACTGCGCCTGAACCGCCATGCTGACGATCTTCTCGTTCTCCAGCCGGCGGATCAGCCCGGCGATCTGGTCCTTGGTCATCACCCGATTGCCGAACTGCAGCCGGAACAGCCCGTCCTTGCCGCTATCGACAATCGTGCCCTGATAGCCGTCGAGCAGCGCTGTGATGTCCGACACCCGCGCAGTCGGCGCAAAACGGACGAACAGGCGCGTCGGAGCTTCTACCGAGGCCGGTGCCGGCGCGAGCGACCGGGTGACGGTGGTCGGTGCACTTGCTGGCGAGGGTGCGGCTTCATAGGACGCGGTCTGGAATGAGTGTGTATCGCGCTGCATCAGCACGGTACCAATCACACCCGCCTGCAGCATGATCGCGAGCGCGCCAACAGCGGCCGAAGCCGCCAGCGTCCGCGGCGAAAGCGATGCGAAAAATCCGGAAATCCGCGCCGACAGACCGACCGATGTCGATCCGCTGCGCACCGGCTCGGCGTCAATCGCAGCAAACAGCCTCTGCATCGCCCGCGAGGACGGCGCACCGAGGCTCTCATTGAGGCCAATGGTCTCCGCGTATTCCTCCTGGATCACGGCATATTGCTTCGCCAGTTCCGGATCCTTGGCCAGTGCATCATCGACGCGACGCGCATCACGCGCGTTGAGCGTGCCCGCGGCGTGCCAAGGCAGCAATGCCTCGATCTCGCCTGGCTCCTGGGTCGGCACTTTGTTGCTCATCGCCATCATGGCCAGCCTCGTTCAATGCCGGCTGCCTTGAGCAGATCGGCTAATTTCTTGCGCGCATAAAACAGGCGCGTCTTGACGGTGTTCTCGGGAATTCCAACGATCTCGGCCACCTCTTCCACGGACTTCTCGTGGTAGTAGACGAGATCGACGATTTCCCGATGCTCGGGCGAAAGGGATGTCAGGCACTTTCGCAACGCGTCACTGGTATCCTTTTTCTGAACCGACACTTCGGGATTATCGGACGTATCCTCGATCGCGTTGGCCGTCTCGTCGTCCAGTTCGGCGTCCTTGCGCTTGCGCAGCGCGGACAGCGCCTTGAACCTCGTAATCGCCAGGAGCCAGGTCGAGACCGCGGAACGACCTTCGAATTTGCCTGCCTGCCGCCACACATCCAGGAACACTTCGCTGATAAGATCCTCAGCAATCTGTTCGTTCCGCACCAGCCGAAGGCCGAAGCGAAACACCCGGACGTGGTGCCTGCCATAAAGCACCTGCATGGCAAGACGGTCGCCTTGCGCAATCCGGGCGATCAGAATCTCATCCGATGCCGCCTGTGTTGCACTCACTGCCCGTCTCGCAAGGTTGGTCTGAATGAGGATGTAAGAGGTTCGATTGACAAGATAAAATCTTCTCGAATGGGCAGGAATATACCGGCCGCGGCTGCTTTAGCCGTGCCGAACGGGCTTTTACCGCCCTTTTCTTGGGCGGAACGGGTAACAGGTAGCATAATGCTGGGGCATTTCCGACCCGAACGCCAGCGATTCACACGGCAACCTTACCAAGTCGTGGCTTCCGGAACAGCCTTGAGACGGCGGAACCTGCATTTTGCAGCCATATCCCGAAACCCTCGTCAATGAATACCGTAACTTGTCCTGGCGGCTTGTCCGCCACATCAAGTCAACTCGCCCGGGCCCGTCATCGGTCCGGGCATTTTTAATTAAACAACAAAGCTATTCCTGAAACCTTCTGGCAGTCCCGCTGCACGCGATCTGTCGACAGATGTCGCCGGGAGCAGCAAATGAGTAGCCGGTTACCAGATTTGACTTGCGGCAATAGATACCAAACCTAAAGGCTTTGAGCACTAGAGTTTCGTCAGCGAAACCCATCGATGGGCTCAATGACCGCAGCCGCTTCATCAGTCTTGAATCCAGTCAACGGCGACTTCGAAGCCGTCGATGGAGAGTTGCGGTCTGATATGCTGGCCCGTCGCCTGAAGCGGCGACGGCAAATGCTCGCATTGGCGGCTGCCAGTCATGCCGTCAACGTGGTGCTGCTTTTCGTCTTCCTTGCAGCAGGCACTATCGATGGCACCATCGTCGCGGCCTATGCCGGCTGCGCTTTTGCTTCTGTCCTGATCTTCCTCGCGATCTCCGAGAGCGGCTTGACGGATGACTGGCGCGATCATTTCTTCGCAGCGCCCTACACGGCTGTCACTTACGCACTTCTGCTCGCCTTCGTTTACACCGCGCCCAATGTCGCCGTCGTGTTTCTCTGCGCATTGTTTCTTGTGGCCAATGTCATCGCCTTGCGTACCTCGCCCCGTGAAGGTGTCGGCGCCTGGACCGTCATGACCGGCGGCCTCGCGCTGCTGTATTTCTTCGTCGATCTGCCCTTGACACTCCCCTCCAGCAACTCGATCGAACGCTTCGGCACCTTGCTGACATTCTCGATGACCATCGCCCGCAGTATGTTCATTGGCATTTTCTCCAGCTCGCTACGCGACGCGCTGTTTCGGCGCCGCGTCGAGCTCGAAGCCGCTTACAAGCGCATCGAAGAGCTCGCAGAACTCGATGAACTGACGGGGTCGTTCAATCGCCGCTGCATCATGCGGCTGCTTGACGATGAAATCATCCGCGCACAGCGCAGCAACACACCCTGCACCGCCGCGCTGATCGATCTCGACTGGTTCAAGCGGATTAACGACAATTTCGGACACCCAACCGGCGACGAAGTACTGCGGACCTTCGCCATCACCATTTTCGCCAATATCCGCAGCATCGACAAATTCGGCCGCTATGGCGGCGAGGAATTCCTGCTGGTGCTGCCGGACACGCCGCATGACAAGGCCGTGCAAATGCTCGACCGTTTGCGGGGGATTGTCGAAGCCCTGGATTGGAGCGCATTTTCCGACGGCTTGACCGTGACGATTTCGGGCGGCGTTGCGACATTGGGTCCGAACGACACGCCAGACACCTTACTCGCACGCGCCGACAGCGCACTCTACGCCGCCAAGGAGCGCGGGCGAAATCGAATTGCAAGCGCCTGAACGAATTTCACGACCCCTGGCCGCAACATATTAGCGGCAGGACACGATTAGAATTACGGGATTTGATTTATGTCTTCGAAGTCACCGTTATCGGCAAATTTACTCGACGAACTTGACGCCGCACTGGCCCACGGAACGGTCGCACGGCGCGTGGAAACGCTGCGCCGTGTCACGGATCTGTTCGTCAACAATGCCGTGGACTACTCCGATGCGCAGATCGCAGTGTTCGATGACATCTTCGATTGCCTGCTGACGCATATGGAAGCGTCTGCAAGGACCCTTCTGGCCGAGCGATTGGCACCCGTCTCTGTCGCACCGCCCCGGGTCGTCCGGACTCTCGCATTCGATGATTTGATCGAGGTCGCCGCCCCCGTGCTCTCTCAATCGGAGCAACTGGACGACCATGCGCTGATCGAAAATGCACGCACCAAAAGCCAGGACCACCTGCTGGCAATTTCGACGCGCAAGGTCCTGAGCGGCGCCCTGACGGATATTCTCGTCGAGCGCGGCAACGACGCCGTCGTCACCAGCACCGTCAACAACCGCGGTGCCGACATTTCAGAGCGCGGGTACAATACCCTGCTCTCCCGTGCCGAGGGCAACGACGCGATCGCGACATGTGTTGGCCTGCGTCCCTCCATTCCGCGCCACCACTATCTGAAGCTCGTCGCCAAGGCGTCGGCCTCGGTCCGAGCGAAGCTGGAAGCCACCAACGCACACCACACCGCCGACATATCGCTTGTGGTTCAGCAGGTCGCGCGGCGGGCACGCTCCGCACCAGGCGGCATCAGTCAGCAGACCATCATTGCTCATGGTCTCGTGCGCTCGCTGTTTGAAGACGGTCGACTGGATGAAAACGAAGTGGCGAAATTCGCCGAAGCCGGCAAGTTCGACGAAGCAAACGCCGCGCTCGCGTGCCTGGCCAACGTGCCAATCTCCGTCGCGGAAACCATGATGGTCGAATCCCGCAGCGAGGGCATTTTCATTCTGTGCAAGGTCGCAAATTTTTCATGGAAGACCGTCAAGACCATCATCAACATGCGCGAGCAACTCGCTGGAACACAGCTGTCTGACAGCGCGACCGACCGCGAGACCTATGAACGTCTGCGCATCTCCGCGGCACAACAGGTCCTGCGCTTCCACCGTATGCAGCAGGCGACGTCCGACCTACCTGCCGCCTGACGTTTGTCAGTCGACATGTTTCCACGCGAATGGCCGCAGTCTGGCCATTGAGACCGAGCGCCGCAACGCCAATTGCGCTGAGCAGCCATTCCGTCAGCAGGCATCGACTTGCCAGTGAAGGCGCTGATAGTGATGCCTCGATCACGGCGAATAACGCCGGAACGGGTTGGCATCAAGCAGGGCGGGATTCATGCGCGTCTTGATTACAGGCGCCGGTGGCTTCATCGGCAGAACACTCACTTCTGCGCTGCTTCAAGCAGGCGCGCTCACCAATACTGCAGGCACAAGCGAAACAATCGAGGAGCTCCTCCTTCTCGACACACATTTGCCGCCTGCATCCGACCGACGTGTGAGGCACTTGCAAGCCGACATCGACGCACCCGATACGCGGAAAAAAATCGCTGCATGGAAACCCCATAGCGTGTTTCATCTCGCCGCTGTGCTGACCAGCGCCGCAGAACAGGACCCGGCGCGCGCGCTGGCGGTGAATGTTTCGGCGCTGGCGGAATTGATCGACGCGATCGGCGCGAAAGATGCTCCGCCGCGCCTGATCTTTCCAAGTTCGATCGCGGTCTTCGGCGGCCTATTGCCTGATCATGTCGATGACGATCATTTGCAGCGTCCACAAACCTCCTATGGCACGCACAAGGCCATCGCCGAATTGATGCTGGCGGACGCCACGCGTCACGGAATGGTCGATGCACGCGCCCTGCGCCTGCCGATCGTGCTGGTGCACCCCGGCCCGCCAACACAGTCGGTATCTGACCGGATCGCGGGCATCGTTCGTGATGGCGTCGCCGGAAAGCCGTCGATTTGCCCATTGCGCGCCGATACGAAAGTGCCTGTCGTCTCGGTGGAGACCGTTGCGCAGAATTTGATCACGCTTCACAATACCGATCAGGTCAAGCTGCGCGGCAAACGCGTGCTCAATCAACCTGCTCTGACGATCAGTATGGAAGATATCATTGAATCGATCGCACGGGTCACCAACACCGCCCCGAATGTGACCTACGCCCCCGACCCGGATCTGAAGAAGATCGTCGATAGCTGGCCAAAAGGCTCTATCTCTACCCGCGCGCCATCCGTCGGCGTCGTCGCCGACAAGAGCTTTGAGGACATCGTGAGCCAGTATCGTCAGAAACTCGCCAAGAAATCTGCTGCATGACCGAGCCTGCAGCCGACATCTGCATCATTGGCGCCGGGTCATCCGGCATTGCCGTTGCCAAAGCCCTACACGACAAGGGGCTCCGTTTCGACATCTACGAGAAGGGCTCAGACATCGGCGGGATGTGGCGCTACGGCAACGACAATGGCCTATCCTGCGCCTATCGCAGCCTGCATATCGACACCAGCCGCAACAATCTCGGCTATTCCGATTTTCCGATTCCAGCCGACAAGCCCGACTTCCTGTCACACCAGCAATTGCTGGACTATCTGGAAGCCTATGCTGATCGGTTTGGCGCACGATCTCGCATCCGCTTCAACTGCGAAGTGACATCGGTCGAAAAGACCGATGTCGGCTGGCGCGTGACGACGAAGGAAAACACCCGCGAATACAAGACGGTGATCGTTGCCAACGGCCATCTCTGGGATCCGCGTTGGCCGACCTTCTCTGGCACATTCAACGGCACCGCGATTCATTCCAGCCAGTATCGCACCGCGCAGCCTTTCGAGGACAAGAAGGTGCTGGTCGTTGGCATCGGAAATTCGGCCGTCGATATCGCCGTCGATCTTTGCAAGCGCGCCAGCAGCGTCGTACTCTCTACGCGAACCGGCACCCACATCATGCCGAAATACATGATGGGCATCCCGATCGATCGCTGGTCGGCCTTCTTCGCGCGCAAGCTGAAATTCCCGACACTGCTGACGCGCATGATCATGGCACGTCTGATCTATCTCGCCGTCGGTGATCAGACCCGCTTCGGCGTGCCAAAGCCGAGACATCCCATGTGGCGCGAACATGCGACGTTGAGCCAGGAACTGCTGCCTTATATCGGCCATGGCTGGATCAGCATCAAGCCGAACGTCACCGCGCTGGAGGGGGACGCCATCGCTTTCGCCGATGGCACGCAGGAGAGCTTCGACGCGGTGATCTACGCAACCGGTTACAAGGCCAGCTTCCCGTTCCTCGCGTCCGAGATCTTCTCGGTGCCGGAAGACGGTGGCATGGTCGATCTCTATCGACGCATCACGCCGCCGAACCGGCCCGGCCTGTTCTTTGCCGGATTGGTGCAGCCCATCGGACCGACCATTCCGCTGGTCGAAATCCAGGCCCGGTGGATCGCAGCCGTACTGACAGGCAAAGTCGCCCTGCCCAGCCCCGGCGATATGGCGCTGGAGGTCCGCGACTTCCACCAGAAGAAGATCAACACCTGGCTGAATTCGGCGCGCTACACGCTGGAAGTCGACTTCAAGGACTATGCCAGCGAGTTGAACGGCGACATCGCGAAGGCGGCGAGCGGCCGTCCTGCGGCCGTGGCATCGGCCTGACCGGATTCATTCTCTCGGAACGCGTGGCTCACGCGCTGCTCAATAGCGCAGTACTTTCGAACCGATGGCTGCCCCCAGCGCCGCCACGACGAGGGCTGCGAGCGTGTACCAGGTCGCCACAAACAGCGGCGAGTCGTCTGCGCAATGCGCGGCGTAAAACGTCGCCCCTAGGCCGGCTGACATCAATCCCGCGAGCGCACCGGCAACGGCGGGGCGTGACGGCGCGCCGTGGCGCAGCGCGATCATCGTGCCGCCGAGGATCGGCAGCGACAGCAATGTGATCGCCGCCGAACACAGCGACGAGTTTCTGCCGATAATACGCACCATCATCGGCGCGCGCTGCGGCATCGTCATTTCGACGATCAACGCGACGATGAGAATAAACGGCGACAGCAGCAACAGCCAGATCCAGCGTCCCAACGACGCCTCGGGCCGGGACAGATGGACACTGATCACGATCGCGGGAATAGCGAGCGCCAAGGTCACCAGAAACTTCGTATCGAAGAACGGATTACGCATCGCCGACATGAAGTCCGGGCGAATGCCAAGCGTCACCAGCAACATCGCGGCCACGACCGGCAGCGTGACCAACAAGGCCATCGCGAGCTGCGTGCTCACGGGACGCGGCCTCTGATCATTGTCGGCGGCGAGCGTCTGAATCAGGCGATCGGTATCCATGGTCAATCCTTTCGCAGCTTGGCTGCGAGGCTCGCGAGCCCACGATGCAACGCCACGCGCACGGCGCCTTCGGTCATCGACAATTTCGACGCCGTGGTCTTGATGGATGCGCTTTCCACCGCGATCGATCGCAACACGTCGCGCTGCCGCGGCGGAAGATCGGCGAGATGATTGGATATCTCGACGGTGGGTAATGTTTCGGCGGGCGGTTCGCTCGGAATCGTCTCGGCAAAATCGTCGATGTTGACGAAGGTCCGACGCCCGCGCCGGCGCAGCGCATCGATCAGTTTGTTGCGGGCGATCGCAAACAGCCACGGCGCGAACGGCGCGTTCGCGTCCCAGGTTTGCCGCTTCAAATGCACCGCCAGCAAAATGTCCTGCACAATATCCTCGGCCTGATCGGACGGCTGGCCAGCCCGTGACAGGCCCTGCCGCGCTCCGGCACGCAGCACGGGCGTAACCGACTTCAGCAGGCGATGATAAGCAACGCTATCTCCTGCATTGGCCGACCGCATCAGATCGGTCCATTCGTCGTCACGTCCGCGCACGCGCGCTCCTAAAGCCAATTCGGCGGATAGTTCAATTTGTTACGTCAGCTGAGAGAAAAATCACGGAACCGTGAAGCCCCTCACCTACGTCCCAATCCCGGACCGAAGATTTCAAAGATATCCGGCTCATAACATCGAACCGTCAGAGTGGCATCCGTCGCCTTGATTTCAAAGGCAGATTTTTCCTGAGGCCTGTGGAGACGATGGCTGCGGCGGTGTTCATGCCCCGTTTTTGCCGGACTCGTCCGAAGATTCCCTTTTTTTGCCCCGGTGTGAACACCTGCGCAGTTTCCCTTGCGGCCATTGGGGGCCGGTATTTTGGGGAGATTTCCATGAACATCAGAGCCAGCGGGCGTGCGGCATTGGTCATCGCAGCCGGATTGTGGATCTGCACATCGGCACCGCTTCACGCGACCGAAAACGACGCCGCGGCATCCGAGCCGGCCGCAGCGGTCGGCAGCGCCGCAGACACCTCCGCCGAACCAGCAGCGAAGGCCACCAAGCACCGCAGTGCCAGGAAGAGCGAAACGAAATCGCGCAAGTCCGACCGGCAGGCAACCAAGGCGTCGAAAAAGCCCGCTGAGGAGGACGCCGCCAAGACGGAAGACGCGAAGCCGGGAAGCAGCGATACTGCCATCCCGTCATTGGTCGCCAATGCCAATGCGCAATGGCCCTCTGAGACCGCAGCAACCAACACCTACAACATGTCATCGCAAGCCGGCGGCGCGCTCGGCCAAATCAGCGGCCAGCAGGAACAGCCCGCAACGACGTCGCCGGATTCCGGCGCCAGCAACGCGCAGCTCGTTGCCGCTGACCAGCTCAACGACCTCGATCGTGCCATCAGCAACGACAAGCCGCCGCTGACGCTCGCAAAGGCCACTATCGATACGCCGGCACCGGAAGTCGCCAGCGAGAACAGCACGACCTGGGACAAGACCTCCCTTGTTGGTAAGATCTTCATCGCATTTGGCGGTTTGCTGACCATGGCCTCTGCGGCCCGTATGTTTATGGCTTGAACCCCATCCCCTGAGCGGGCAAATTGCGCGGGGCCGCCGATCCTGGCGGCTTCGGCAAAAAATCCGCGGGATGGAACATGAGCAGCTACGAACACCTCATCGTTGAGCGCAAAGGCGCGGTCGGCATCATCACGCTGAATCGCCCGAAGATGCTCAATGCGCTTTCTTTCGGTGTGTTCAGCGAAATCAAGATCGCCGTCGACGAGCTGGAAGCGGACACTGCCGTGGGCTGCATCATCGTGACCGGCAGCGAGAAGGCATTTGCCGCCGGCGCGGATATCAAGGAGATGCAGCCAAAGAGCTTCATCGACATGTTCTCCAGCGACTTCACCGCGATCGGCGGCGACCGTGTCGCTACCTGTACCAAACCGACCATTGCTGCCGTCTCAGGCTATGCGCTCGGTGGTGGCTGCGAGCTCGCCATGATGTGCGACATCATGATCGCAGCCGACACAGCCAAATTCGGCCAGCCGGAAATCACGCTTGGCACCATTCCCGGCATCGGCGGCACCCAACGCCTCACCCGCGCCATCGGCAAATCAAAGGCGATGGACCTCTGCCTGACGGGCCGCATGATGGATGCGGCGGAAGCCGAGCGCTCCGGTCTCGTCAGCCGCGTTGTCCCGGCCGACAAGCTGATGGAAGAAGCCATCTCCATGGCGGAAAAGATTGCGGCCATGTCGCGGCCCGTGGCGACGATGGCGAAGAACGCCGTCAACCGCGCTTTCGAGACACCGCTCACCGAAGGCCTCAAGGTCGAACGCGATCTGTTTCATGCGACCTTTGCGCTAGAGGATCGCTCCGAAGGCATGGCCGCCTTCATCGAGAAGCGGAAGCCGGTCAACAAGAACCGCTAGACGGACGCACTACGCGCGAGCGCCGCGGACACCAGCACACGATAGGCACGTTCGGCCCATGTGGCCGGACGATCGAGCCCAAGCCGCGCAAGCGCCGCTTCATCTGACGCACTCGGTGCGTGTGTCATGCCCTGCCAGAACAAGCCTGCGAGTTGTTGTGGCGACACCGATGCGGCGCTCAGGACCTGCAGCGCAGGGATCAGGCGCTCCTCCACGTCAGTGAAATCGCTCCCAAACGGGAACATGGGCAGCAGACCGGCGTCCCGCGCCGGCCTGAGGACAGCGGAGATTCGCTCGGGCACGTTGTCGCGATACGCAGCAGGAATGTCATAGCTCTTGGGAAGCTTTCCAGCCTCCTTGGCTTGTCGCATCAGCTCCGGCTGAAAGCGCGAGTCCGACACCTGCAGCATGGCCGCGATCACATCGGCATCCGATTTCCCGCGCAGATCGGCGACACCATACTCCGTCACGATGATATCGCGCAGGTGTCGCGGGATCGTGGTGTGACCGTAGCTCCAGCGAATATTGGAGGCTGGCTTCTTGCCGGCGCGCGTCGCTTCGAGAGTCAGGATCGAGCGTGCACCCTCCAGAGCAAAAGCCTGTGAGACGAAATTGTACTGCCCGCCGACCCCGCTCACGACCTGGCCGTTCTCGAGACCGTCGGAGATCGCGGCGCCCATCAGCGTCGCCATCATCGTGTTGTTGACGAAGCGCGCATCGACGCGCGCACGGCGCTTGGCATCTTCGTCACCGTAGAGTTCGTTGGTGAATGACACCGGCATCATCTGGATTTTCGCCAGACGCTCCGGCGTCATGTCGCGCAGCGCCTGATAGAATGCCTTCGGCCCAAGAAAGAACGCGCCATGCACGATGGTGTCATCCACCTCGCGCTTGAGAATGCCCGCATCAATCAAACCGAGAAATGCTTCGAACAGCATTTCGCTGACGCCGTAGAGGCCACGTTCGAACGTTGCGACTTCCTTCGGAGGCGCGTCGGGGGCAAGATGCTGCATCAGACTGCGGAACGCCGCATTGTCGCGGTGGCGAACGATCAGGCCCTGCGCCAGCGCATCACCCACTTGTCCAATGCCGATCTGCAGCGTGCCGCCGTCGCGCACCAGGCCGGCAGCGTGCAATCCAATCGCGTATTTGGTGTCGTTGACCGGTTCGGACGGGGGCGCAAACAGCGGAAATTCAGTCTCCGGGCTTTCGAGCACCGCGTGAAACTCATCGCTGGTAAGATCACCCTGCCCCGGCATGAAGGGCAATTCCGAATTGACCTGACCGATTAGCCTGAACGAGACGCGACCTTCATTGCGCGCCCGCATCAGATCAAGCGTGGTGTCGGTATTGCAGCTCAAACTGTAGCGCGCGGCGCCATCGACCACACGCTTCGACACCAATTGCGTGATGACGTTGAGCCCGCGCGTCAGAAGATAGGACGACGCATGGGTGTAGTTCGCCGAAATATAGTGCTGCTGCGCGTCGGCAACCCGCAGCCATTTTCCCGCAAGGAAGAAGAATTCGTTGACCTGAATGTTGGGCGGGAGCTCGCCTTTATGCAACGCGTTTGCATAAGCGAGATCGGGATAGCCCCCGAACAGCCGTTCGATCACCGGATTGATGAAGCGCTTCTCCAGCTCGCTGGATGGTCTCGGCTTCTCCAGTGTCAGGGCAGAAAAGAACGTCAGTCTGACATTGCGATCGGCCAGCGCGCGCTGATAGAGCGCATTGATGATATGGTTGGCCTTGCCAAGCCCGAGCGGCAGCCCGACCACGAGCGTCGTCCCAACGTCGCGAATGATGTCTTCGGCGATGGCGTCGGGATCAGTGAAGATCTTGGGCATAGGCATTCCGGCTGGGCAGGATCGGCAGCTCCTCAGCGCAATCGCGCAGCAAAGCCGGACAGAGTTACCACTGCGTGCGGTTATTCAGAAATGTGCCCGACATGCAACACACGCGGCCATGTGAAGCGGGTTTATTCGTCGCATTCACGGAGCGCTTCATCCTCCCTAGAGTCCTGATCAATCAAGCAAATCGGGGCAGCCAAATGCCCTGTGGGGAAAGCGCAAAAGCCCGGAGGTTCTTCGCCGGATGGTTTGCCTGCAAAGGCAACGCCCTCTAAACATACCTAGACGTCAGCGGGGGCGGACGTCCGAAGATTGCTTTGGGATAATATGGTTCGTCACGGCATATTTGGCCTCGCCGCAAGGCGCGCGCTTCGGACAGGCACGGCCCTGAGCCTGATTGGCTACGGCATTTTTGCTGCGGTCGATGCCCGAGCCGAAACGGTGTCGGAAGCCCTTGCCAAAGCCTATCAGTCCAATCCGCAGCTGAACGGCGAACGGGCCCGCCAGCGTGCCACCGATGAGAACGTTCCGCAGGCGATGGCCGGCTACCGGCCCCAGGTGGCAGCCACACTGAGCTATGGCCTTCAGGCCGTGCGCAACCTGCTCGTAGACAACACCATCCAGGGCGCAACGCTGAAGCCATGGACCATCGGCGTCACGGTCACCCAGACGCTTTATAACGGAAACAAGACAGCCAACAGTGTCCGCGTCGCGGAATTGCAGGTCCAGTCCGGCCGGGAAGCGCTGCGCAATGTCGGCCAGGGCGTGCTGCTCGATGCTGTCGTTGCCTATACCAATGTTCTCGCCAACCAATCGCTGGTCGAAGCCCAGCGCACCAACGTCACCTCCCTGCGCGAAACCCTCGGCATCGCCCAAAAGCGGCTCAATGCCGGCGACGTCACACCCACCGACACGTCACAGGCGGAGGCGCGACTGGCGCGTGGTCAGGCCGATCTCAACGCCGCCGAGGTCAATCTCGCCATCAGCCAGGCGACTTATACGCAGGTGATTGGTGCTGCACCCTCGCGGCTCAGTCCGGCGGAACCGATGGATCGGCTGCTGCCGCGCAACCGCGACGATGCCGTCAATCAGGCTTTCAAGGCGCACCCCGCCGTACTGGCAGCCGGCTACGATGTCGATGTGGCGACCACGACCATCAAAGTGGCCGAGAGCAGCCTGTTGCCTACTCTGACGCTGCAGGGTAGCGCCAGCAAATCCAGCCAATCGGATCCGACGCTTGGCACTTTTGGCACTGACCAGGCTTCGATTGTCGGCCAATTGACGGCGCCGATCTATGACGGCGGCCTCGGTGCTGCGCAGACGCGCCAGGCCAAGGAACTGTCGTCGGTCAGCCGCCTGGTGCTCGAACAGGTCCGCAATCAGGCCCGCACCGCAGTCGTCGGTGCATGGGTGTCAAATGAAGGCGCGAAGACGGCGGTGAGTGCCGCTGAAGCCGAAGTACGCGCTGCCGGCGTTGCACTGCAGGGCGTACAGCGCGAGGCCCAAGGCGGTCAGCGCACCACTGTCGACGTCCTGAACTCACAGCAGGATCTCGTACAGGCAAAGGCACGCCTGATTGGCGCGCAACGTGACCGGGTCATCGCATCCTATTCGCTGCTCAGCGCAATTGGCAGGCTGGATGTGAAGACGCTTGGGCTGAACACGCCAGACTATCTACCAGAAGTTCATTACCATCAGGTGCGCGATGCCTGGCACGGGCTGCGCACGCCCTCGGGGCAGTAAACTATCCGGCCGAGCTCTTCTTCGTCATCGCCGTGGTCATCGCGGCGACCAGCGATGCGAGGTCGTAGGGCTTGCGTACGATCGGCACGTCATCCATCGACGCCGGGATCAGGCTGGTTTCGCCATAACCTGTGGCGAAGACGAAGGGGATGCCTCGCTCGCACAATGCCTGGGCCACCGGCACCGAACTGCCATTGCCGAGATTGACGTCGAGGATGGCAACATCAGGCCTCATGATCGCCAGCGCGATCAATGCCTCCTTGACCGAAGATGCTGTCTCGACCGATGCCGCGCCCTCGTGGGTCAGCATGGTCTCGACGTCCATGGCAATCAGAAGCTGGTCCTCGACCATCAACACCTTCAAGCCGCGCATCGACGCCATCGGCCTGTCATCCTCGCGTCGGGCGCGCACGTTGCGCGCCGCCGCCGGCGCGGGCCAGACAACGAAGCGCGCCGGGATGAGCAACCGCACGCGCGCGCCCGCCGGCTCATAATCGACATCACTTTCACCCCCGAGATCATAGGGAATGCTGCGACTGATCAGCATCGATCCAAAGCCCGGCCGCAATGGCGGTGTGACAAGGGGGCCGTCGCGCTCAAGCCAGTGGATTTCGCAGTCGCCGATATCGGTGCGTTTCCACTGGAGCGACAAGCGCCCCGTGCTTACGGAAAGCGCACCATATTTGGCGGCATTGGTGGCCAGTTCGTGCAGCACCAATGCGAGTACCGAATAGGCCCGAGCGTCGAGCGAAACATCGGGGCCGGTCACCTCGATCGCTTTCACCGATTCGCGATACGGCGAAAATTCCGCATCGAGCAATCCCTCTAACGCACCGCCACCGGCGCCGCGGATGACCTGATCATGCGCAAGCGACAAGGCCTGAATACGTCCCTTCAGGGAGGCGACATAATCCTCGATGCTGCGGCCATCCTCGACCGGGTGGGAGACCAGCGATTTAATCAGTGCCAGGATATTCTTGACGCGATGATTGAGCTCTTCATTCAACATTTTCTGGCGTAGGTCAGCCTTGTGCCGCTCATCCGCCAGTAATTCGTTGTGGCGAAGCACCACTTCCACCAAAGCCGAGCGCACGGCCTCGGCGGTGTCGCGCTCGTTTTGCAACCATGGCTGGGACTGGCGCTGTACGGTCTCCTTCCAGATCGCGAAGCTCTTGCGCGGTGTCAGCCGATCGCCCAATGGACCGATTTCGTACGTCTTGTTGGGATCACCCGCCCAGTTCAAGGTTTGCGCAACTTCGCTACGAAAGAACAGAAGATAATCGCGCGGCAGTTGCGACAAGGGCACGGCCAGCACGCCGGAAACGGCAACGGCATAGTCTTCAGCTGCCGGTAATCGATCTGACAATGCGCTCGTCGCCCACACCCTGCCCTCGGCCACTGAATTGATGAAGCCCATCAGCGCCGGCGCTGCGGCAGCCGGTGGCGCGCTGCCATAAGACGTCCAGGTCTTGTTGAGATATAGGCCAATACCGTCACACGGCATCAGTACGCTAAAATCGCGAATGCTTTCCTTGAGCAGGTCTTCGACATCGCCGTGATGCGAAACATTGTGCAACAGCTGGTCGAGATAGCGCCGCGCGCTTTCGCTAGCAGCCAGTTTGCGTTTTTGAAGAAGCCCGGCCAGTTGCATGGAAAAGAACTCGCCAAACATCTCTGCAGCAACGCGTTTCTCCATGGAAAGCGCGCGCGGTGCATAGTGATGGCAGGCGATCAGCCCCCAGAGCACGCCGTCGTGGATGATGGAAATCGACATCGACGCACCGACGCCCATATTGCGCAGATACTCGCAGTGGATCGGCGAAACGCTGCGCAGATGTGCAAAGGACAGGTCGAGCGGTTCACCAGACGTGTCGAACTCCGGCTCGATGGCCACGCGCTCACCGCTTGCATCCGAGACGATACGCACGGTGTTCTGGACGTAGAGCACCCTCGCCTGCTGCGGGATGTCGCCGGCCGGGAAGTGCTGCCCCAGAAAGCTCTCGAGATCGCCGCGGCGCGCCTCGCTGATCACCCGGCCGGAACCATCATGAGCGAATTGATAGACCATCACCCGGTCGTAGCCGAGTCCGCCACGCAGCAGCCGCGCCGCATTGTCAAACAGCACGTCGAGATCGTTGCATTGACCGATGCGGCCGATCAGCAAGCGCGACAACTCCAGAGGCGGTGTCGCCTCGCTGGCGTCCACAGGCTCGAATTCGATGATGTTGACGCCCTTGTGCCGATGCACAGCGACGTTGAACGCGGTCTGCGAATGCGCGACCTTGAAATCAATCAGCAGTCCCGGGCGCTGCTGGTTGCCCCATTTGGCGATGGCATTGCGAATGTCGTGCGCCGGCCCCTCGCCGATCAGATCGTCCAGCCTGCGGCCATTTATGTCGCTTGATCCCACGCCCAGCATCGCACCCGCATTGACCGAATGGCGCCGGACCATCCCGACGGATCCGTCGCAGGCGAGCAGACAGCCATAGGGCTGGATGCTGCCGGGAATGTGGATCGGCTCGCGATCGCAATTGGTCAGGTCGACAGGGTCGGTCTTGATGAGCATCAAAGGGTCTCTGAAAAGATACGGCGCTCGAAACGACGGCCACCAGCATGGCACGGCTGCATGTTTTGAAAAAGATCAGCAAATACAGCGTTCAAGAGCACCAACCGCAACGCGCACGGGCGGAATAGCCCGGTGGGGAACCGGTCAACGGGCAAGCGCCGGTTTCGATCCATTTCGAGGCCGGTTTTTTAGGTATGCGCGATTGGGCTGCCTCAGGGACAGCCCGAGCCGCTCCCGTCGCAAGCTGGTTTAACGCGCCCGGCTTGAGAAGAACGAGATCAGCACCGGCAGGGTGATCAGGATCACCAGCGGCGCCAGCATCATGCCGGTGACAACGACAACCGCGAGCGGCTTCTGGACCTGAGACCCGATTCCCTCCGACAGCGCCGCCGGCAGCAGGCCGACACCCGCAACGATGCAGGTCATGAGCACCGGCCGCAGTTGCAACTCGCCGGTCCGGATCACAGCCTTGATGCGCTCATAGCCCTCGTCGATCAGCTGATTGTATTGTGACAGGATCAGGATGCCGTCCATGACAGCAATGCCGAACAGCGCGATGAAGCCGATCGCCGCCGATACGCTGAACGGAATACCCGTGATCAGTAGACCGAGCACGCCGCCAAAGATCGCCATCGGGATCACACTCATAGCCAGCAGTGTGTCGGCCATCGAGCCAAAGTTGAACCAGAGCAGCACGCCGATTAGAGCGAGGCTGATCGGCACCACGATGGAAAGCCGTGCGATAGCGTCCTGAAGATTGCCGAACTCGCCGACCCATTCGGTCCGCGAGCCCGGCGGCAGCTGAACGAGCGCGGCGACCTTGTCCTGCGCTTCCTGAATGGCGCTGCCGAGATCGCGTTCGCGTACCGAGAACTTGATCGGCAGATAACGCTCCTGGTTCTCGCGATAGATATAGGCCGCACCGGAGACGAGATTGATCGACGCCACTTCACTTAGCGGGATCTGCGCGATCGTGCCGTTCGGACCGGGCGCGCCGATGCGCAAATTCTGAATCGCCTCAGCGCTACGGCGATATTCCGGCGCTAACCGCACCATGATCGGGAAATGCCGATCGCTGCCGGGCTCATAGAGATCGCCAGCGGAGTCGCCGCCGATGGCCACCTTGATGGTGGCGTTGATATCGCCGGGCGACAATCCGTAGCGCGCAGCCTTGGCACGGTCGACGTCGATCTGGATGGTTGGCTGCCCCAGCGATGTGAACACGGCGAGATCCGTCACGCCCTGCACCGTCGACAGTACGGCCTTGATCTCGTTAGCGGTCTTGGTGAGTGCATCCAGATCGTTGCCGTAGAGCTTGATCGAGTTCTCGCCTTTCACGCCGGAGACGGCTTCAGAGACGTTGTCCTGCAGATATTGCGAGAAATTGAACTCGACGCCGGGAAATTTCGTTTGCAGTTCCTTGAGCAGGCGCGCCGTCAGCGCATCCTTGTCCTGCGGCGCCGGCCATTCGGAGGCAGGCTTCAGCGGGGCGAAGAATTCCGCGTTGAACAAGCCAGCCGCGTCGGTGCCGTCATCGGGACGGCCGTGCTGCGAGACGACGGATTCTACCTCGGGCTGCTGGCGGATCAGCCTGCGCATCTCGTTGACGTAAGTGTTGCCTTCTTGCAGCGAGATCGTCGGCGGCAGCGTGGCGCGGATCCAGAGATTGCCCTCTTCCAGCTTCGGCAGAAATTCCAGGCCGAGGAAACGCGCCATGAAGAAAGTCACCACGACGAGACCAATCGCAATGCCCAGTACGATCTTTCGGCTGGCGACCGCCCAGTGCAGCACCGGCATATAGAGGCGGTGCAGCTGGCGCATGATCCAGGTTTCAGTCTCATGGACATGCGCCGGCAGAATGATCGCGCTCAGCGCAGGCGTGACGGTGAATGTCGCGATCAGGCCACCGGCCAGCGCATAAGCATAGGTCCGCGCCATCGGTCCAAAGATATTGCCCTCGACGCCAGACAGCGTGAACAGCGGCAGGAACGCGGCGATGATGATAGCGGCGGCAAAGAAGATCGAGCGCGACACGTCAGCGGATGCGCTGAGGATGCCATGCTTCTTCATGCCCATGATGGTCTCGGGCGAGATGTGGCTACGCTCCGCTTCGGAAAGCTCTGTGGTCTGGGTCAGCCGTCTGAAGATGGCCTCTACCATGATGACCGTACCATCGACGATCAGGCCGAAATCGATGGCGCCCACCGATAGCAGGTTGGCGGATTCGCCGCGTAGCACCAGAATGATGACAGCGAAAAACAGGGCGAATGGAATAGTGGCGCCGACGATCAGCGCGCTGCGCAGGTTGCCGAGGAACATCCACTGCAGCAGCACGATCAGCAGGATGCCGACGACCATGTTGTGCAGCACCGTATGCGTGGTCGTGTCGATCAGGTCCTTGCGGTCATAGATGCGTTCGATCCGCACGCCGGGAGGCAGGATGCCTCCGCGATTGATCTGCTGCACCAATTGTTCGACGCGCGCGATGGTCGGCGAACTCTTCTCGCCGCGACGCATCAGCACGATGCCCTGGACGATATCGTCTTCCTGATTGAGACCGGCAATGCCGAGGCGCGGCTTCTCGCCGACTGACACCGTAGCAACGTCCTTGACCAGAACCGGATTGCCGTTGGTCTGGGAGATCATTGTATTGGAAAGGTCGTCGATCGACCGAATGAGGCCGACGCCGCGCACCACGGCCGATTGCGGGCCGATATTCACGGTGTTGCCACCGACATTGATATTGGCATTGCCGACAGCGGTCAGCAGTTGTGGCAGCGTCAAGCCATAAGCAACGAGCTTGCTGAAGTCGACCTGGATCTCATAGGTTTTGGTCTTGCCACCCCAACCAATGACGTCGATGACACCTGGCACCGCACGAAAGCGGCGCTGCATCACCCAGTCCTGCAGTGTCTTGAGATCGAGCACGCTGTAGTTCGGCGGTCCCACCAGACGGTAACGGAAGATTTCACCCACCGCGGAGATCGGCGATATCGTCGGCTGTGCATTGCCCGGCAAGGTCCCGAGCTGCGACAACCGGTTCAGGACTTGCTGCAATGCTTCGTCATAGGTGTAGTCGAACGAAAACTGCAATTTGACGTCGGAGAGACCGTAGAGCGAGATAGTGCGGATCGTTTTGAGGTTCTTGATGCCCGCGACCTGCGCTTCGATCGGAATCGTGATGTAGCGTTCGATTTCCTCGGCAGAGAGACCGTTGCTCTGGGTCACAATATCGACCATCGGCGGGGTCGGATCGGGATAGGCCTCGATATTCAGCTGATTGAAAGCAAACAGACCACCGATGAAAACGACGGCGAACATCGCCACCATCAGGAAGCGACGGTCGACGGCCAGAGCAACAAGACGATCCATCCAGATCGGACCTTTCAGAAGAGCCGAAGCTGGGGGTTAGCTGGCGGAGGCCGCGCGATCGATAAACAAGCTGCCTTTGGTGACGATGCGTTCGCCGGCTTTCAGGTTGCCATGGACCTCGACGAGATTGCCATTGGTCATACCGGTCTTGATCGTGCGCAGCTCGATGGTCTTGTCGTCATGCGCGACCCAGACGCGGACCTGATCGCCTTCATAGATCAGCGCTGTTTTCGGCACGCCTATCGTCGGCTGGTCGCCAGGCGCGTAGATCGTCACGGTGGTGAACATTTCCGGCTTCAGCAGACCGTTGCTGTTGTCCAGCGTGGCACGTACCAGCAGACGACGCGTCGCGGGATCGAGCGCAGTCGCGACATAGCTGATGCGGCCAGTGAGCACACGGCCCGGCAGTGCGAGTGCGGTGAAACTCATTTCCTGACCGATCTGCACGGCAGCAGCTTCGGTCTCGCGCACGAAGGCCGTGAGCCACACCGATGAGAGATCGCCGATCACGAAGACCGGATCGGCAGCGCCGGCGCTGATGTACTGGCCGGGACCGATCTTGCGCTGAACCACCGTGCCGGCAAGCGGCGCGTAGATCGTCGTTTCCGGATTGATACGGCCTTTCTCCTGAAACGCCGTGATGGCGTCTTCCGAGAGGCCAAGAATACGAAGGCGATTGCGTGCGGCTTCGAGTGCCGTGTCGGCGGTGCGCAGATCGTTCTGTGCCTGCAGCAGCGTGGCCTGGCTCTGCTGATAGTCTTTCAGCGGCACAGCCTTGCCTTCGAACAGGTCGCGGGCGCGCTTGTCCTGGATCTGTGCGAGGTCGACTTGCGACTTCGCCTTGTTGAGAGCCGTGGTCGCGGCAACGAAATCATTCTGCGCGCCGACGGTGTCGGCTGCTTCGATCACAAAGAGCGGCTGGCCCTTTTCGACGTGGTCGCCTGGCTTGGCGAGCAGCTTGGTGACGCGGCCGGCATAGGGTGAGAAGATCGGGGTCGAGCGGTCCTCATCGACGGCAATCTTGCCCTCGGTGACATGTTCGGCGCGGAAGGCACGCACGGTGACCGGCTCGATGGTCAGACTGGCCCATTCCGATGGGGAGGTCGTGTAGCGCTGCGGATTCTTCCGCGACTGGCTCGAAACGTCGGAATGCCCCTTCGACGGGGTGGACAACCGCACGTAGCCGATGCCTGCGGCGACCAGCATAGCAGCAATGCAACCGCCCGCGATCAGGCGTTTTCCGCTAAACAGCTGAGATCGTTGATCTAAATTCGTCACTGTCCAGTCCTTGGTAGGAAACGCACTTATTCCGCGGCGATTTGTCCCATTCACGCGCTAATAGTGCGCATCTGGGCGTTCAGACAATCTAAAAACGCGTGTGCACTTACGAATCTTCGTTAAAATTTTGAAATCCTGCGAATGGGTTTCAATTGCCGGACGGCCATACCGCCGGATGGCTGCCGAGGGGCATGGCCGGACGCACCCACGACGCCGGGGTTCGCGATAACACGGCTGCATGACGGACCGCCGACAACTGGCCGAAGCCGGACGGCATATCCTCAGTAAAGGCTTTGACCATCTCACCCTTGAGGTCGTCGACCGCGAGACCTTCCGCGATTCTTCCCATATCCCACAGCCATTGACCGGTGCGGGCAAGAGAGACCTGCACGTGCCAACTGCCGCCTTCACGCGCCTGACGTGCACGGGCGATCATGGCGCCGAATGCCATTAAGTAGCCTGTGGCGTGATCCAGCATCTGGGCCGGCAATTCCTTCGGCCCATCGACGCCCGCCGCCTGCCCTTCGGCATGGTTGAAGCCGGTCGCGCATTGCACGAGAGAATCGAAGCCGCGGCGCCCGGCCCACGGCCCGGAACGGCCATAGGCGGAGAGCGAGACATAGACGATACCGGGACTGACACGGGCCGCCTCCTCCGGCGAGAAGCCGAGCGCCGCGAGCGATTGCGGGCGGTAGCCCTGCGAGAAGATATCCGCCTGCGCGAGCAATCCTCGCAGAGTGTCGCGCCCCTGCCCGCTCTGGAGATCCACGAAGCTCGAGAGCTTGCCGCGGCCGGTATCGATGGTGAGCCACGGGATCGCCGGCAGATCGGGACTGGAGACCAGCATCACATCCGCGCCATGGGCCGCAAGCGTACGACCAGCGACGGGACCGGCGATAACGCGTGAGAGATCGAGTACGCGCAGACCGGCAAGCGGCCGGGCGCCGATCGGCCACAGCTTCGGTTCGGCGTCACCAATCCGGGTGATCTCGACGAGCGGCAGTTCAGCAACGGCTTTGGCCTGCGGCAACCCCATCCATTCGTCATGGGATCGCATCAGCGCTACGACACCGCCGGCTGCATAGGCCGCGGTCTCGAAGGCCTCGCCGTTCCATTGCATCAACGCGGCCTGCACCGCCTCACGCGTCGGCGCACATGACAGCACCTGGCAGACAGCATCGCGATGATGCGGAAAATTTGTATGCAGCCGGACGAACTTGCCGTCACCGGTCTGGTAGACGCCGGCGATCGCATCCCAAGCGGGCGGCGGCGGATTGCCGTCGCAGCGCAGATAGCGTTCGCTGCGGCATTCGACGATGGCATGGCGCATATCGACGGAGACAGTCTGCGTCTGCCCGCTGCGTAGCCGCCAGATTTCGGCAGCCGCCATTCCGGCCGCAGCGATGCTGACCTGAGCGGCCGCACCGACATGGAATGACGATGGCAATTGCGGCTCATTGCCGGTCAGCGTGACACGCTGGAGAGCCGCAATATCACCGCCAACCTGCCGCCAGAGGTCGGCGAGCGGTTCACGAATGCCGTACATCAACACTCTCCCCCTTTCCCACGCCACCGATTCAGCTCACGCTTCCAGGTGACCACATCCGTCATCGCATCGTCTTGTACAAGCATGGAGGAGAGACCATGGCCACCATCGATCCATTGACAGCCGGTGCCGTGGTGCTGGCCACGGCTGCCACCGACGCGGTCTATGTGATGTTCACCTCTGCAGTGGTGGCCCGTCGGCGCATCCCTGCGGCCACCTGGAGCAGCGTCTGGTATGTACTCTCGTCCTATGCCGTCATCAGCTATACCGAAAACTGGATGTATGTGGGTTTCGCCGCCGTCGGTTCATGGATCGGCGCCTATGCGACTATTACTTTCCTGCACCGGCCACCCGGCGGACCGCCAGTCGGTGCATCACCTGAATAGGTAATATCGGCTGAATGGTTTCTGAACGGCGCTTAATGGAAGTCCCGCGAGCGCGGCAGGATCCGGACATTGCGCGGATGGCGAATGCGCTGAGCGGGATTGTCGGGATGCTCGCGGCGATCGTCATTGATCGGTTCGGGGCCTGACAGCATTTGTCGGGGTCCGCCAAGCGCATCGTTGCCAAGATACTTCAGATCGTCCGAGCGATCGATCAACCGTTCGGCAACCAGATGGACGACCTTGTCCGGGCTGCTCTGGATGCGCCCCTCGACCAGGATCAGCCTGGAACCCATGACTTCCCTGCGAAACTGCTCCATCACCTTCGGCCAGACCACGATATTGGCGATACCGGTTTCGTCCTCCAGCGTCATGAAGACCACGCCATTGGCACTACCCGGCCGCTGCCGCACCAGCACGACGCCGGCACAACGCACGCGCCGTCTGTCATTGGCATCCACAATGCTCGCGCAGGTCACCACTTTTTCCCGCGTGAAATTCGCGCGCAAGAACTCCATCGGATGTCCCTTCAGTGACAGCCGGATAGTCTGATAATCGGCGACCACCTGTTCGGGCAAAGGCATCTCAGGCAGAGGCTTCGCATTCTCGTCCGGCTGCTCGCGTGCGGTCGCAACTTCGAACAACGGCAACGGCAGATCATCGGGTAATCGCCTTACCGCCCATAGTGCGGCACGGCGATCGAGCCCGATCGAGCGAAATGCATCGGCATCGGCCAGCATGATCAGCGCGCGTTTTGGCAAAGCGGTATCGCGGGCGAAATCTTCCAGCGAGGTGAAAGGCTGTCGCTCTCGCGCGGCAACGATGCGCTCGCCCCAGTCTTCTCCCGGCGGTTTGCCAGCTTTTTCACGTTCGCGCTTCTCATCCGGATCCGCCCATTTGAATCCATCGATCTGGCGAAAGCCGAGGCGAACGGCGCAATAGTCTCCACTGGGTTCTTCCAGCGTATTCTGCGAATGACTGAAGGATACATCGATCTGGCGCACATCGACGTCGTTGTCGCGCGCGTCGCGCACGATCTGCGAAGGTGCGTAAAATCCCATCGGTTGCGAATTCAAGAGCCCGCAGCAGAATACATCCGGATGATAATGTTTCAGCCATGACGAGACATAGACCAATTGCGCAAAACTCGCCGCATGGCTCTCGGGAAAACCGTAGCTGCCAAAGCCCTTGATCTGATCGAAGCAACTGGTGGCGAAAGCCTTGTCGTAACCACGGTCGATCATCTTGCCGACCATCTTCTCCTCGAACGTATGCATGGTGCCGACATTGCGAAACGTCGCCATGGCGCGGCGCAGACCGTTAGCCTCCTCCGGAGTGAAATGCGCCGCTTCAATCGCGATGCGCATGGCTTGTTCCTGGAACAACGGCACGCCGAGGGTTTTGTGCAGAACCTTGCGCAACTCATTTTCATCCCCCCCTTTGGGGTGTGGATATTCGATATCTTCCGGCTTCATCGCCCGTCGTTTTAGATAGGGATGCACCATGTTTCCCTGGATCGGCCCCGGACGAACGATCGCCACCTCGATGACAAGGTCGTAGAATGTCTTCGGCTTCAGCCGCGGCAGCATATTCATCTGCGCGCGGCTTTCGACCTGGAACACGCCCAGAGATTCACCGCGTTGGAGCATCGCGAAAACCGGTGGGGCATCCTTGGCCTCCGCTTTGATGTCCTTGAGTTCGTAGCGCCTCTCCTTGTGACGAAAGATCAGATCAAAACATTTGCGGATGCAGGTCAGCATGCCTAACGCCAGCACATCCACCTTCATCATCTTCATGGTGTCGACGTCGTCCTTGTCCCATTCGATGAAGGTACGATCATCCATTGCCGCATTGCCGATCGGCACATAGGTGTCGAGCCGGTCCTGCGTCAGCACATAGCCACCGACATGCTGCGACAGATGGCGCGGGAACTCGATCAGCTCGGTGGCAAGTTCGACGGCCCGCACGATCATCGGATTGGACGGATCAAGCCCTGCCTGCTTGACCTGCATCTCGTTGAGGCCTTTGCCCCAACTGCCCCAGACAGTATCGGCCAGCGCCGAGGTGACGTCTTCGGTCAGTCCCAGCGCCTTGCCGACATCGCGGATCGCCGAGCGCGGGCGGTAATGAATAACGGTGGCGATGATCGCCGCGCGATGGCGGCCGTAGCGGCGATAGACATACTGCATCACCTCCTCGCGCCGGACGTGTTCAAAATCGACGTCGATATCCGGCGGCTCAAGTCGTTCCTTGGAGATGAAGCGCTCGAACAGGAGATCGACCTCGGCGGGATTCACCGAGGTGATGTCCAGCATGTAGCAAACCGCTGAATTGGCCGCCGAGCCCCTGCCCTGACACAGGATGTTCTGGCTGCGCGCATAGCGGACGATATCGTGGACAGTCAGAAAATAATGCGCATAGCCGAGCTCCTTAATGAGCGCGAGTTCCTTTTCCAAGGTGGCAACAAGCTTCGGATCTTCTGTCTTAGGAAAATGCCGTTTCATTCCTTCCCAGGTCAGATCTTCAAGATGCTGCTGCGCGGTCTTTCCCGGCGGCACCGGTTCGTCGGGATATTGGTATTGGAGTTGGTTCAATGAAAACGTGATGCGATCGGCAAAACGGATGGTTTCACGGATCGCATCGGGATAATCACGAAACAGTCTGACCATCTCGGCCGCTGACTTGAGATGCCGTTCGGCATTCATTTCCAGCACGCGGCCGGCCTGCTCGATGGTGGTCTTCTCGCGAATACAACTGACCACGTCCTGCAGGATGCGGCGATTTGGCGTGTGATAGAGCACATCATTGGTAGCAATCAGGGGCACGCGCGCAGTGGCTGCGATGCGCTGCAACTTGGCCAGACGGCGTTTGTCATCACCCCGATGAAACGGACTGGCGCCGAGCCATACACCGCCCGTCGAAAATTGAGACAGTGCGTCGAACGTGCGAAGGACAAGGTTGCTCTCAATACGATAGGCCGGCATCAAAACAAGCAGCAGCCCTTCGCTAAAGTCAGCGAGATCGCCGAGCTGCAGCAGGCATTCACCCTTGTTGCCGCGCAGCTTGCCCATGCTGAGTAGCCGACACAGTCGACCATAGGCAGCGCGGTCGCACGGATAGGCAAGGATGTCAGGCGTGCCGTCATTGAAGACCAGCCGTGTGCCGATCAGAAGCTTCGGTTTGTAGACAAGATCCTTGTGGTCCAGCTCGGCAAAGGCACGCACCACACCGGCCATGGTGTTATGATCGGCAATGCCGATGGCATAAAGCCGTTCGATACTGGCCTGATGCACATAGTTCTGCGGATGCGACGCGCCGCGCAGGAACGAGAAATTGCTGGTGACGCCAATCTCGGCATAATCAGGCGCGCCGGCGCCGCCCGTGCTCATGCGAACAGCCCATGCACGAACCATTGCGGCGAAACGACTTGATTGTCCGCATCCCTGATCTCGCCATACAGCCCGTCGCGGAAGAGCCAGAAGCGTTGACCTGCCTCATCCTCGACACGAAAGTAATCGCGCGTCGGCTTCGCCTCCTGCGAGCGCCACCACTCCATCGACACACGCTCCGGACCTTCCACATAAACGACGTTGTGAGAGACGCGTCGCCAGGTGAACTTCTTCGGTGGCTTGTCTGGAAACTCCGCAAGCGGGACGTCGATCAGTTCGGGCTGCTCGAACAACCGTAATGGCCGCAAAGGCGGTTCGTCTTCACGCACTGGCCATGCTGCCTGCATGGCGGCAGCCAGATGATGCTGTGCCGGCACACCCAGCATCGCGCGTTCCGGAATGTGACTCTCGACGGGCAGATAAACCAGCACACGCCGCGGCCCGATCCGCGCGGCGATACGATCGATCAGGTCGGCCAGTTCGTCATTGGCGTGAACATTGGCATCGAGGTCGCGCTGCTGCTGCACGACGATTTCCGTACGGCTGGCTGACAGGCGGATCATATCGAAACCGAATCCGGGATCGAGTGGATCTGCAATCGCGTCCAGTCGCTCGCGGAACAACCGGTCGATCACCTCGCCTTTGGTCACCGGCAGGCCGGTTTCCGCGGTGATCACCCGCACCGCGCCATCGGTGCGGAAGAACGCCGCTTCCAGTCGTCGCGCGCCCTTGCCCTGCCTGTCCATCGCATCGATCAGCGTGCGTGCCAGCTTGGCCAGTGTCAGCGTAATCACGCCATCGGTGGCAATCGGTTCGGCGAAACGTTGCTCGACGATATAATCCGGCAGCGGCTTGCGCGGGGAAATCGGTGCATCGCTTTGCCCCAGCGCCTGTTCCAGCAGCGTCGTGAATTCCGCGCCGAAACGTGCGGTGATTTCGGGGCGCGAGCGCGAGGCGACATCGCCGATGGTCTTCAAGCCGGCGCGGCGCAATCCACGGATGATCGCCTCATCGGCGCCGAGCGTGAACAACGGCAGCGACGTCACTGCCCTGGCCTCCTCGCCCGCGGCGATGATCCGGCCATGTGCATATCGACTGAGCGTGCGCGCGCATGTCGATGTCCCCGCAATCGCTGCACTGACAATAAAACCCTGCCGCGACAGCGCCGCGCAGAGCTGCTCCATCAGTGCGGCCTCGCCACCGAACAGATGGGCACAGCCGGTGATGTCGAGAAACAGGCCATGCGGCAGATCCAGCGCCACCAGTGGCGTGAAGCGGTCGCACCAATCGGCGATGTCGGTCAATACCTGCGTATCGGCGACAGGATCAGCATCGAACACCTGAATGTCCGGACAGACCGCACGGGCATTGGCGAGCGGCAGACCTGGTTCAAGGCCGAGCTTCGCCGCGGCATCGTCCAGCGCGGAAATCTGCAGCGCATTGCTTTGCTTGGCGACGACAATACTTGCTTGCAGATTAGCTGGCGCGCCGTTGCGCGCGAGCTGACGTTTGATGCGATCGGTTGGCAGGCGCGGCAGCCACAGGCTGAGGATGCGCCGATGTGTCACGGAAAACGCACTCATCACACTTCCATTCCATGATCCATTGCCCGTTCGGGCCGTGACGATTTCGAACGAGTTGCACATCGAGCATGGGCGCGCCCCATGATTGCCATGGCCTGAATGGCGGCGAATGCGCGGAGCGGATGATCCAGCGCGTCTCTGCCGTACTCGAGACCGGAACGCCTGCAGTCCGCAGCAACAGGCACGTGACGCCAGAGCCGCGCGCTGCCAGCGTGAGTTTGCGGCTGGCGACGAGGTCGAACTGTTTGCTGTCGCCCCAGGTTTCCAGCACGACGCTGCCCAGCGCATCGCAGGCCAGCGCATCAGCCGTGGTCCGCAATGCCGTCTCGACATCGGGCGCGCGCACGGTGACCAGCAGGCGCGGATCGAGGCCGAGCTCACGCCAGCCGCTCATGGCCAGCGCGCCGCATTCGCGTTCGGAGAAATCCTGCCGGATCCACAGCAGCGGCCGCTTTGCCGAGACACGATGCGCAAGGCCGGCGACAAAGCCCGTGGCCGCCGCGCTGTGCCGGCCTTCGGCGAACACCTCATGCATGGTGCCACGTGCGAGCCCGCCTTGCAGCGCCGCGTCCGCCTCGGCATGACCGAGCGACACGCGATCCGGCGCATAGGTATCGCTGTGGGTCTCGATGCGCTCGATGCTGCCGCGCAATTGCGCGAGCGTGGTCATGCGTGCGCCGGTCATGCGCCGCTCCTCGAAATTGTTTTGCCGTGGAGGGTTTTTAGTGAACCCATTGCCGGCCCATTTGTTCATGATATGTTCTAATATAAAGCTAAGATGGCAAGCCGAGTCAATCGGGATCATCAGCCACTTTTTTAGCGTTTGGAATCAAAGGGATTTTTGAACATGGACGTGAAGCGCAAGCTGGAGATCCTAGCGGATGCCGCGAAATACGACGCGTCCTGTGCGTCCAGCGGTACCGAGAAACGGGACTCCCGCGACGGCAAAGGCATCGGCTCGACCGATGCAGGGATGGGGATCTGTCATTCCTATGCGCCGGACGGCCGCTGCATCTCGCTGCTGAAGATCCTGCTCACCAATGCCTGCAATTACGATTGCCTTTATTGCGTCAACCGCGCCTCCAGCAATGTGACGCGCGCCCGCTTCACCGTCGATGAGGTCGTCCAACTGACGCTGGATTTCTACCGGCGCAATTACATAGAGGGACTGTTTCTCTCGTCGGGCATCATCCGCAGCGCCGATTACACGATGGAACAGGTTGTCGCCGTCGCGCGGAAACTGCGCGAGGAGCATCACTTCCGCGGCTATATCCATCTCAAGACCATTCCGGAAGCCGACGAGGTACTGATTACCGAGGCCGGCAAATATGCCGATCGCCTCTCGATCAATATCGAGGTGCCGGAAGAAGACAGCCTCGCCAAGCTGGCTCCGGAAAAAGACGTTCGCGCCATACGCCGCACCATGGGCCGTTTGCGGCTGAAGCTCGACGAAGCCCGCGAAGGACGCAAGCCGACGCCGCGCGGCAAAGTCGGGCCGCGTTTTGCGCCGGCCGGCCAGAGCACGCAGATGATCGTCGGCGCCGACAGCGCCAATGATTCAACCATCATCCGCACCTCGGCCAATCTGTACGGGTCCTACAATCTGAAGCGTGTCTATTACTCCGCTTTCAGCCCGATCCCCGATGCCAGCCGCGCACTGCCGCTGCGCGCCCCGCCGCTGATCCGCGAGCATCGGCTGTATCAGGCCGACTGGCTGATGCGTTTCTATGGCTTTGATGCCGACGAGATCGTCGATGACAATGACGGCATGCTATCGCTGGACATGGATCCGAAGCTCGCCTGGGCGCTGCGACACCGCGAGCGCTTCCCGCTCGACGTCAACCGCGCCAGCCGCGAAGACCTTTTGCGCGTGCCCGGCTTTGGCGCCAAGGCCGTGCAGCGGATCATCGAAACCCGCCGCATCTCGTCGATCCGCATCGGCGACCTCGCCCGGCTGCATATTCCGCGGAACAAGGCACTGCCTTTCATCGTTCTTCCGGATCACCGCCCCGCCGTGAATTTGCTGGACGGCGCGAGGCTGGCGGAGCAGTTCAAACCGAAGGCAACCCAATTGGGATTTGGATTTTAGACTTTCATTTCAGGAGATCCGATGCACAGTATCGTGCTGGAGAGCGACACCGACTTTGAAGGCTGGCGCAAGGCGGCACGCAAACTGGCGCTCAACAACATTGCTCCCACTGACGTGACATGGACGGTTGCAGGCGCCGAGCCTGAATTGTTCTCCGCCTCGCCCGAGACGTTGCTCTCTGACGCCACGCAAGGCACTTTCAACGTCTCGGCCAAATTCGTCGAACTGGCGCACACCGCGATCCTGCATCGCGATCCCGAACGCTTCGCCCTGCTCTATCGCTTGCTGTGGCGGCTGCGCGACAATCCCGATCTGATCCACGTCGCGATCGATTCCGACATCGTTAAATTGCAGGCGATGGCCAAGGCTGTCCGGCGCGATGAGCACAAGATGCATGCTTTCGTACGGTTTCGCGAAATCGGCCGCGAGCCAAAATCGCATTTCGTCGCCTGGTTCGAGCCCGAACATCACATCGTCGAACTCGCCGCGCCCTTCTTCGCGCGGCGCTTCGCCGACATGGCGTGGTCGATCCTGACGCCGGATCTCTGCGCGCATTGGGACGGCCACGCGATTTCCATCACGCCCGGCGTCAGCAAGGCCGATGCGCCGACCAAGGATCGGCTCGAAGAAGTGTGGCTGACCTATTACGCCAACATCTTCAATCCGGCGCGGTTGAAGACCAAGGCGATGCAGAACGAGATGCCGAAGAAATACTGGCGCAACCTGCCCGAAGCCGCGCTGATCAAACCGCTGATCGCGGAAGCTGAACGCATCACAGGTGACATGATCGCGGCAGAAGCCAGCGCGCCAAAGAAACCGCAACGTCGGGAGGAGACGATGGTCAAGTCGCATGCAACCAAAACGGCCGAACATACCGGGAAGGAAATTCTTGCCGCATTGCGCGACGAAGCTGCCGATTGCCGTGCCTGTCATTTGTGGAAAGACGCGACGCAGACCGTATTTGGCGAGGGACCACAACATGCATCGGTGATGATGGTCGGCGAACAGCCCGGCGACAGGGAAGATCTCGCCGGCAAGCCGTTTGTCGGGCCGGCCGGACAGATGCTTGACAAGGCGCTGAAGGAAGCCGGCATTGTCAGGGACAAAGTCTATGTCACCAATGCCGTAAAGCATTTCAAATTCGTGCCGCGCGGAAAATTCCGTCTGCACCAGAAGCCGGCAACGCCGGAAATCAAGGCGTGCCGTCCCTGGTATGAGCGCGAAAAAGCGTCCGTGAAACCCGAGCTCGTCGTCGCGATGGGCGCGACAGCCGCGCAAAGCGTGCTTGGCAAGATCACGCCGATCGGCAAGACCCGTGGCCGGATTATCGAGGCTGACGACGGCACACAGGTTCTCGTGACCGTGCATCCATCCTATCTGCTACGATTGCCCGACGAGGGGGCCAAGGCCCGCGAATATGCGCATTTCGTTGACGACCTGCGCATCGTCGCCCAGCATCTGAGCGCTGCAGCGCGCGCTGCCTGACGGTCAGACCACGAATTCACGCATCACACGCCGCGTATCCATCTCGAATTCGAGATCGACCACCGGCGGCCGCGCAAAATGCCAGGTCATGCCCTGCCGCGACGCACCGCGCTTGACCAGCTCATCGGCCACCACGGGATGGAAATCCTGTACCGTGTAGATCTGCGTCGCAGTCGTGTCCTTCCACGAGAAGCCGAAGGCGTCCAGACGCTCCTCCATATTGCTCATGGTCATCCGCGTTTTCTCCCGGAATGCGTCCAGCGAGGTCTCGCGATAGCGCGTGATGCGCTCGGGATATGTTCCAGGACCGCCGCGCGCTTCAGCACCACCCGCAATCACGAAAGTCGGCTTGGCACCGAGCGACGGCCGCGTGAACGAGAACGCGTAAAACGACGGTTCACTCGGCGGATCGATCTCGAGGCACACATTGCTGCGCGCAACGGGATTATTCATGCCGTCGAAGATGCCCCATTCAGCAAGCGTCTTGACATAGTGCTCGTTGAATGTCCGGAAGCCAGCTTCATCGACCACCGCAGGCGAACGCAACTCGCAGGCGCAGAACGATGTCAGTGGACGATCGGCTGCGAGAATGTAATCGGCAATACGCGCAAACCCATCGGCCAATGGCAGCCATGTGTCGAAACGCACGCGCTCGATCTCGAAATCCGCATTGGCGGCAACGCCGCTGGAATACTGAAACACCGCGGGAAGATAGCGATAATTGCCGGCTGGAAAATCGCGCGTCATGGGGTGGGTCCTGTGGGAGCCATGCGGGCCGCCAAAAGATAATGGCGGATCGCATGAAGCGATCCGCCATCCAACCTCAAACCATGTGGCCCCGCAAGCTCAGCTTCGCAAGGCCGCGTCAGTGCCGATCAGGCCGTCCGCGTGTGCTCCAGATCGAATTCCTCGATCTGCTTGGCACGCTCCGTCTCTTTGCCGGCGCGGTGATCGGTGGCGATGGCCACGTAAACCGCGGGCAGCACGAACAGCGTGAACAGCGTGCCGATCATCATGCCGGAGACGACGACGAGGCCGATCGAGAAGCGGCTCGCTGCACCAGCACCCGCCGCGGTGAGCAACGGCAACAGGCCGGTGACCATCGCGGCCGTCGTCATCAGGATCGGACGCAGACGCACGCGGGCGGCCATCTCGATAGCCGAACGACGATCGAGACCTTCCTTGAGCTGCAGTTCGTTGGCGAACTCCACCATCAGGATGCCGTGCTTCGAGATCAGACCGACCAGCGTCAGCAAGCCGACCTGGGTGTAGATGTTGATCGTCGCCATGCCGAAGAACAGCGGGATCAACGCGCCCAGGATCGCCATCGGCACAGTAATCATGATCACGAGCGGATCGCGCAGACTTTCGAACTGCGCTGCCAGCACCAGGAAGATGATGATCAGCGCGAAGCCGAACGCCACCGCGAGCTGGTTGCCTTCCTGCACATATTGTCGGCTGTCGGCGAGGTAGTCATGATTGAAGCCCGACGGCAGTTGCTTGGCGGCCCCCTCAAGGAAGTCGACCGCCTGCCCCACTGTCACGCCGGGCATCGGCACCGCCTGGAAGGTCGCTGAATTCAGCTGGTTGTAATGCGACAGCGCGTTCGGGTTGGTTCCGGTCTCCACCTTCACCAGCGTCGATAACGGCACCTGCTGACCCGTGATCGTCGGCACATAGTAGTTCGCCAGCGAATCCTGCGAGAGCCGCATGCCGCGCGGCACCTGCGGGATCACCTGATAGGAGCGCCCCTCGAGGTTGAAGCGGTTGGTGTAGTTGCCGCCGAGCAGCGTCGCCAGCGTATTGCCGATGCTCGACATCGTAATGCCGAGGTCGTTGGCCTTGGAGCGATCGATGGAGACGCGCACCACCGGCTGATTGAAATCGAGATCGCTGTCGCTGACGATGAACAGGCCGCTCTTGCGCGCGGTGTCCTTCAACTTAACCATCTCTTCATAGACCGACTGGAAACCGTTGGTCGAGCTGATCACCATCTGGATCGGCAGACCGCCGGGACCGCCCGGCAGCGCCGGAAGGTTGAATGCGAAGGCGTTGACACCCTCGATCTTGCTGAGTTCGGCCTGCACCAGCGGCTTCAGCTGCGTGGACGAACGCTTGCGCTCGTCCCACGGCTTCAGCAGCATGCCGGCGATACCGTTGCTCGGACCGTTGGTGCCGTTGATGATGAAGCGCAGATCGGTTTCCGGGAACTTCTTGAACGCCTCGTCCATGCGATCGCCATAGAAATCCGCGTAGTCGATGTTGGCGTATTTCGGTGCCTTGGTCACCGCAAACAGAATGCCCTGATCTTCCTCGGGCGCCAGCTCTTTCGATGTGTTCATGTACATGAAGCCGACGAGACCGAGGATCACAACGGCGAACATGGCCGTGATGGGGCGATAGTCCAGCGAACGATCGAGCTGCCGGCCATACCAGCGCGTGGTGGCGCCGAACACCTTGTCCACCTTCTTGGCGAACCAGCCCGGCTCTTCCTGCTTCAACAGCACCGAGCACATCATCGGTGACAGCGTCAGCGCGATAACGCCGGATACGATCACCGAGCCCGCCAGGGTGAAGGCGAATTCGCGGAACAGCGCACCGGTCAAACCGCCGATGAAGCCGATCGGCGCATACACCGCCGCCAGCGTGATGGTCATGGAGATGACCGGACCAACGATCTCGCGCGCGCCTTCGAGCGACGCCTGCACCGGCGATTTGCCCTCCTCGAGATGGCGGTGGATGTTCTCCACCACCACGATGGCGTCGTCGACCACGAGGCCGATGGCGAGCACCATCGCCAGCAGGGTCAGCAGATTGATGCTGAAGCCCATGACGAGCATGAGGCTGCAGACGCCGACCAGCGACAGCGGAATCGTCACCACCGGAATGATGACCGAGCGGAACGAAGCCAGGAACAGGAAGATCACCACGATCACGATGCCGACGGCTTCGATCAGCGTGTTCTGAACTTCCTCGATCGACGACGTGATAAACTTGGTGGAGTCGTAGGCGACCTTCATCTTCAGCGATGGCGGCAGGTTACGCTCGAGTTCGGGGAACAGCGCGCGCACGCCCTTGACGATGTTGAGCGGATTGCCGAGCGGTGTCGCCTGCACGCCGATAAAGATCGCGCGCTCGCCACTAAACGCCACGCTCGCGTCCGTACTCTGCGCGGCAAGCTCGATGGTGGCGATATCCTCCATACGGACAAAGCCACCGTCCTTGGCTTTCACCGTCATGCGCTTGAATTGCTCGACGTTCTGCAGGTCGGTATTCGCCGTCACATTGGAGACGATGTAATAGCCCTTGGTCTGACCGGCGGCCGCCTGGAAGTTGTTGGCGCGGATCGCCGCAGCGACATCGTCCGGAGATACACCGCGGCCCTGCATGCGCAGCGGATCGAGCCACAGGCGCATGGCGAAGGTCTGACCGCCGAGGATTTCGGCCGACGCCACGCCGTCCACCGTCGACAGGATCGGCTGCACCGCGCGCGTCAGGTAGTCGGAGATCGCCGAGCCAGACAGTTCCTCACTGGAGAAGCCGAGATACATCACCGCCGTCGTCGATCCCGTGGACTTCAGAATGACGGGGTCATTCGCTTCGCGCGGGATCAGATATTTGACCGAATTGACCTTCGACAGCACTTCGGTGAGCGCAGCATTGGGATCGACGTTGAGCTTGATATAGACCGAGATCAGGCTCTGGCCCTGCGTCGATGCCGACGTCATGTAGTCGATGCCTTCAGCAGCCGCGACGGCCTGCTCGATCGGCGTGGTGATAAAGCCCTGCATCAGGTCCGGCGACGCGCCGGGATACACCGTGGTGACGGTGATCACGGTGTTCGACAGTTTCGGATACTGACGGATCGGCAGGCTGGTTGCAGCCTTGAAACCGATCAGCAGGATCAGCAGGCTGACGACCAGCGCCAGCACCGGGCGCTTGATGAAGATATCCGTGAAGACCATTGCGGTCGCTCCGTCATCGGCACCGTCTGCCGGCCATTACAGGCCGCGCGACGATGCGAGAAAATTCATTCAGATGAACCGGGACGGACCGCATTTCGCGGCCCGTCCGTCGGGTTTCAGTTCAGCGGCGGTTTCGCCGGAATCTGCGGCAATGGATCGGTCGAGATCGACACCAGCGCGCCGGACTGCAACTTGAGCTGTCCAACCGCCACGACGCGATCGCCGGCTTTCAGGCCCTGCGTGATCACCGCACGGCCATCGATGCGATCGCCAGTGCGCACGAAGGTACGCACCGCCGAGAGCTCGGTCTTGCCATCGTCGGTCTTCTTTTCGGTGATCAGGTAAACCGAGTCACCATAGAGCGTGTAGTCGACTGCGGTTTCCGGCACGGTGATCACAGCCGGTTTGTCCGGCAGCACGACGGTCGTGGTCGCGAACATGCCCGGCTTCAGAATGCCTTCCGGATTCTGCAGCGTCGCCTGAACACGAATGTTGCGCGTATCCGCGCTGATCTGCGGCTCGATCGTGGTGATCTTGCCCTCGAACTTGCGGCCCGGATAAGCGTCCACCGAAATGCGCACAGCCTGACCGACCTGCAGCTTGCCGGAGTCTTTTTCCGTGACCGTGAAGTTGTTGTAGACGGCGGACAGATCAGTGAGTGACACGATCTGCGTGCCGGCCGTCAGGTACTGGCCGACCTCGACCCGACGCGTGCCGAGCACGCCGTCGAACGGCGCGCGCACCTGCTTCTGCGAAATCACCGCTTCGGTCTTGGCGATATTGGCCTGCGCCTGATCATACGCCGCCTGCGTGGTGTCGACGGTGGCCTGCGGACCAACCTGACGCTCGGCGAGCTGTTTGGCGCGGTCGAGATTGATGCGCGCCACGGTGGCAGCCGCCTTGAAGTTGGCGAGGTCGCCCTGGTCCGGTCCATCGAACAGTTGCACCAGCGGCTGGCCGGCCTTGACGGTCGCGCCCGCGGTGAACTGGATGTCGGTAATGCGGCCGTTGACGTCGGAGGTGACGTTGACCTGATGCACAGCGGCGAGATCGCCGACGGCGCTGATCAGGTTGGGCACCACTTCGGACTTGGCATCCGCAACACTCACCACAGTCGGCGGCGGCTTCATGGTGGCGAAGAACTGCTTGATCATGTGGGCGCGGAACGCGTTGAAGCCCACCAGGCCGCCCACCAGGATCGCCAGCAGGATGCCGACGATGATGAACCAACGCACCATCCGCGGACGCGGACGGGGCTTCTCGACAGTCGCACGCGGCGCCGTAGTGCTGTTGGGTTCGGTCGTGAGTGTCATGTCATGCGCTTTCTGTCGTAGTCGCTGGCACCAGGTACGCCGGAAGCTCGCGATCGATATACGTCGCGATCGCCGTGTCTTTCAGTCCGATACCGCGGAGAATAAACTCACAAAGTTGCCGCTCGTTGTCGGCGGTGCTGGCATAAGGCAAACAGGGAACCGAGGGAAGGCGCGATAATGCCGCCATCATCGCGGTGTGGTGCGCGAACCAGAAAAGACCCATCGGCTCTTTTCCGATCCGAACCGCGTCGTTTGTCCGGACAGCGTGTTCAAGTGACGCTGTAAAGGTCGGGCCAATCAGTTCGCCGATCTTGTCAAACAGCAGCCGGGCGAATTCGCCGTCCTGCAACTGGCTGATGACCATTAGCCGCAGGCGCTGCGCCTCTTCATGATCGGGATCGGGATCGCGCGGAATGTCGAGGAAATGTCTGACCATGCCGCGAATCAGAATCACCAGCGTCTCGGTCGACGGCGGCAGACCGAGAAGCTTGTTCAGTCCGGGGTCGGCTTCGCATTCCTCCGCCAGGATCTCGGCATAGAGCGCCGACTTGGTCGGGAAGTGCTTGAACAGCAAGCCTTCCGAAATCGACGCTGCAGCCGCCACGCTCTTGGTCGTGGTGCCGGCAAATCCATTGCGCGCAAAGCATCGCTTCGCCGCGCTGAGGATCAGCTCGCGCCTGAGGTCATGGGTCATTCGAAGTGTGCTCATAGCGTCGTGAGTAAGCACTCACCCAGGTTTCTGTCAACAAAATGGTGCGCCGCGTCAGGAGAATGACTGCAGGTGGTATCTGGCCGCCACAGTGTTGCATTCTCGCGACGCCAATGCGCCCGAGCTATGCGGTCCCCTCAAGATGAGGGGTGGCAGCGCGCCGTGAGGCGCAAAGGGTGGTTTTTATCGCGATCCGCTCCACCGGAACGCCGGTAAGCTGCAACCGCGCACGCCTCACGGCGCGCCACACCGCAGACAAGTTTACGCAGTCTGCGACTGCTAGGGACGATTTCTGTCCACGGGCCGTGCTTCCTGGGACGTGGCGCCGGCAGGTTTCCCCGCTTTTGCCTGTCCCAGTCCAGCCGTTTCCGGCAGAGCCCCGTAATGGGCCCGGACGGCTACCCAAGGCCTCCCGAGTGCGCGAGGTAAGTCCCCTCGCCGCCCGCGGGCGCCGCAATCCCAGCTCCACCTCAAGACGCCTCTAGAAGCGCGCCTCGCGAACCGGATGAGCGGAGGACAATCCTTCTAGGTATATTATCAATATATATAGGAAAAAATGTTTAAGCTCTACCCTCTCAATTGTCATTCCGGCCCGCGCAAGAGCGCGTCCCGGAATGACAATTGAGAGCTTCGTGCGTTTCGGCACCACACCGTGCTCTACACCACCGTTTTATGCCGCTCGATGCAGGTCGTCATCACCTCATCCATCGACTTGCTCCACCAGTTCTCCGAGAAGATCTCGATCTCGGAGTAACCGGCGAAGCCCTGCGCCTCGACAGCCGCGCGGGCGGATTTGATATCGATGACACCGTCGCCCATCATGCCGCGGTCGTTGAGGATGTCCTTGGTCGGGACCAGCCAGTCGCAGACGTGAAATGCGAGCAGACGATCCTGCCCTGCCCGCGCGATCTGGGCATGCAGTTCGGGGTCCCACCAGATGTGATAGACGTCGAGGGCGACGCCGAGCATGCCGGTACGGTTGGGATCGAGACGGTCGCAGATGTCGAGCGCCTGTTCGGTGGTGTTCACGCAGGCTCGGTCGGCCGCATAAGCCGGATGCAGCGGCTCGATGGCCAGCGGCATCTTCGCCTGCCGGGCGTATTCCATCATCTCGGCGATGCCATCATCGACCTGCGCGCGCGCATTGATGATGTTCTTCGAGGGCGCACTGCCTGGCCGCGAATATTGCGGCAACCCACCGACCACGAGCACGATGCACGGCGAACCAAGTGCCACGGCCTCGTCGACACAGCGGCGGTTATCGTCGCGCTGCTGCTGGCGATGGGCTTCGTCCGAGACGAACATGCCGCCGCGGCAATAGCCGGACAGTTCGAGGTCGTGATCCCGCACGGCCTTCACGGCCTTGTCCAGACCGACGGTGGCCACCTGATCGCGCCACGGCGAGACGCCGCGGATCTTGTGACGTGCACAGGCCTCGGCGATGGCGACGAAGTCGCCCTGCTTGCGGACTGTCGCCGTGTTCAGCGACAGCCAGCGATGGTCGTTGGAAAAGTCACGCATCTCAGGCTTCGATCCCACGGGTGGCCATGATCGCCTTCATGCGCTGCGTCGCCAGTTCGGGATTGGCCAAAAGACCGGCCTTGTCGGCGAGACGGAACAGTTCGGCGAGATGCTGGGTCGAGCGCGTGCTCTCCTGACCGCCGATCATGGTGAAGTGATCCTGATGGCCGTTGAGATAGGCCATGAACACGATGCCCGTCTTGTAGAACCGGGTCGGCGCCTTGAAGATGTGACGCGACAGCGGCACCGTGGGACCAAGTACGTCGTGGAAGCCGGCCTCGTCACCGGCCGCGAGACGCGACAGCGCATAGGATGCCGCCGGCGCGATGGCGTCGAAGATGCCGAGCAGCGCATGGGAGAAGCCCTTGTCGTCGCCGGCGATCAATTCGGCATAGTTGAAGTCGTCGCCGGTATACATCTTGACCTTGGGGTCAAGGCGACGACGCATGTCGATCTCGCGCTGTGCATCGAGCAGCGAGACCTTGACGCCATCGACCTTGGCGGCGTTGCGGTTGATGACGTCCACCGCGATATCCATCGCTGTGTCGAGGCTGGACGTGCCCCAGTAATTCGCCAGTGCCGGATCGAACATGTCGCCGAGCCAGTGGATGATGACGGGCTGCGCCGACTGCGACAGGATGCGGTCATAGACGCGGCCGTAATCCTCGGCGCTCTTGCCGAGCTTGGCCAGCGCACGCGACGCCATCAGGATGATGCGGCCGCCGACCTTCTCGATCGCTTCGAACTGCTGTTCATAGGCCTTGATCACGTCGTCGATCGACTTGGCATCTTCCACCGCGAGGTGATCGGTGCCGGCGCCGGAGAACACCAGCGCGCCGCGCGGCTTGGCCGCCGCGACGGAGCGCGTGATGAGTTCGAGCGAGGTCGGCCAGTCCATACCCATGCCGCGCTGAGCGGTGTCCATCGCTTCTGCGACGCCGAGACCGAGATCCCAGACGTGTTCACGAAATGCGATGGTGCGGTCCCAATCGATGGTCTGATTGAGCCACGGATCGCACTCCGCCAGCGGGTCGGCGACGATATGCGCCGCCGAGAAGGCGATGCGGTTCAGCGTGCCTTCCAGCTTGGCCGGAAACGTGCGCGACGCTGCGAGACGATAGGTCTCGATCGAACGATCGGCCTTCGGCAGCTTCAGCGACAGCAACGACGCAGTCGACGTGGGCATGACTGGCTTGTTCATGGCGGACCTCAGACCTTGAGTGTGGGAACGTCGATCCAGCGGCGCTCCTTCCAGCTTTCCAGCGCGCATTCGACGAGTTGCACGCCCTTGGCACCTTCGAGCAGCGTGTACTTGTAGGGCGCATCCTCACAGACGTGACGGATGAACATTTCCCACTGCTCCTTGAAGCCGTTGTCGTAGACGGCGTTGTCCGGAACCTTCTGCCAGTCGGCATAGAAATCGTGGGTCCGCTTCTCGTCGGGATTCCAGATCGGGCGCGGCGTCGCCTGACGGGCCTGGATCATGCACTCGGTGAGACCGGCCACGGCCGAACCGTGGGTGCCGTCGACCTGGAAGGTCACGAGATCATCGCGATAGACGCGCGTCGCCCAGGACATGTTCATATGGGCGATGACGCCGCCCTTCAGCTTGAAGGTCGCATAGGCCGAGTCGTCGGCAGTTGCCGTGTACTTCTTGCCTTGCTCGTCCCAGCGCGCCGGAATGTCGGTGGTGCCGAGGCAGGTCAGGCTCTCGACTTCGCCGAACAGGTTGTCGAGCACGTAACGCCAGTGGCAGACCATATCAAGGATCATGCCGCCGCCGTCTTCAGCGCGGTAGTTCCAGGACGGGCGCTGGGCTTCTTGCCAATCGCCTTCGAACACCCAGTAGCCGAACTCGCCGCGTACCGAGAGCATCTTGCCGAAGAAGCCAGAGTCACGGAGCATCGCAAGCTTCTTCAGACCGGGCAGGAACAATTTGTCCTGCACGGTGCCGTGCTTGAGACCCTTGGCGTTGGCCTTCTTGATGACGTCGAGCGCGGCTTCGAGATTGGTCGCGATGGGCTTCTCGCAATAGATATGCTTGCCGGCCTCGATGGCGCGGTTGAGCAGACCCGGGCGTGCCTGGGTGGTCGCTGCGTCGAAGAAGATGCTGTCGTTCTTGTCGGCGAAAGCCTTGTCGAGATCAGTGGTCCAGCGCTCGATGCCGTACTTCTTGGCGAGGCCTTCGATCTTCTCGGCATTGCGACCGACCAGGATCGGATCCGGCATCATGCGGTCGCCGTTCTTCAGGGTCACGCCGCCCTGCGCACGGATCGCGACGATCGAGCGCACGAGATGCTGGTTGAGACCCATACGGCCGGTGATGCCGTTCATGATGATGCCGAGGCGGTGGACAGCCATAGTCAGGACTCCTGGAGAACTTTAGTTTGAGAATGATCGGATGAAGCGAGCTGGAGCGGCGACAGCACCGACCAGTCCGGATGTGCGCCGGATGCAAATCCGGCAGAGGTCAGCGATCCCGTAAGAAGATCGCCGTCGTGAATCGACAGACGGACGATATCGCCATCGCGGCGGTAGAGATCGGGATGCGCCGTCAGGAAGGCCTCGGCCTCCTCCGCTGGTGCAGTGCCGAAACCATCGACGTAGTGATGGCCGTTGCGTTCGGCATGGGTGACGCCAATCAGCGCACCAAGCGCCAGATCCTGCTGCACGCCGAGCCCGGCCTGACAGGTAAGATCCTCGCCGGTGATAAAATGCTCGACGCCCTGCGCGCTCCACGCCGCAGCGCGAGTCGCATTCGCAATCGACTTGTAGAAGCCCTTGCAGGATTTCGAGGAAATGCCGCGATAGCCCAGCGCCTTGGCGGCGGGGAATGCATCCCAATTGTCGTCAGCTTCATCAATGATGAAATTGCGCGACGACAAATTGCCGAGCGGCGACTCGCGCGTGATGTCGCGCGGCATCGGCTGTTCGATGTAAAGTAGCCTGGATGCAATCGGCGCCAATGCGCGGTCATTGTCGAGACGATCGACCAGCGCGCCGAGCGCGTTGAGATCGGCATATTGCTCGTTGGCGTCGAGCGTCACCTGATAATCGTAAGGCAGCTTCGTCAGCGCGTTGCCGATCCGGGTCAAACGTGCGGCGTCCGCCGCGGGATCGCCGTTCATCTTCAGCTTGAAGTAACGCGCGCCGCTATTCTCACGGGGGTCGGCGACACCGCCCTCGCCTTCGATCACATCATCGAGGCCGACAGTGTGGCGCAGCGCGACGCGCTCAAGCCGGTGACGGCTGGCGAGGAACGTCGCGATGTCGTCGGCGCCGAGATCGGGCGCCAGACGCGCGGTAAGACCGGCGACGTTGGCCTTCATGCCCGTGAAGAAATCCGTGCCCAAGCCACGCAGCAGTGCGTCGAGCACAGCCTTGTCGATTTCCGCCGGTCCGAACGCGGCGGCAAGCGGTGGAATGTCCAGTTCGGCGCAAGCCGTCATCTGGTCGCCGATGCAGGCCGCATGCAGACCGAAGGCAGAGATGAAGCCCGATTGCGCGCGATAGAGCTCTTTCGCGATTGCCAGCGACTGCCGCAGTTCGTTCACGGTGTCATCGATGGCGAGATGCGGCCGCTTGTCGAACCACTTCGGCACCATCAGCTCGGCTGAGGCACCGACGAACACGCCTTTGCCTTCGACCTCCAGCTCGACCCGCACGAAAGCCTGCGGCGCGGCATTGACCGTCACGGCGCCAAAGCGAAACGGCCGCACGAATGCCACGTGGCGCTCGAACAGCGTAATGTCTCGCAAGGCGATCCGTGTCGACATGGACATGGGCCTTAGTCCAGCGTGCTGTTGGTCATGAAGTGCTTGCGGATGCGCGCGACCAGGTCGGTGAAGATCGGGTTCGACATCGCATCGAGCGTGCGCTCGCGGCCGAGCGGCACGTCATAGATTGCGGCGATACCGCCGGGGCGCTCGGTCATGACCAGCACCTTGTCGGCAAGGAACACCGCTTCCGGGATCGAATGGGTGATGAGGAGAATCGTCTTGCCGGTGGTGCGCTGGATGCGCGACAGCTCGACATTCATCTTCTCGCGCGTCATGGCGTCGAGCGCGCCGAACGGCTCGTCCATCATCATGATCTTGGGATCGTGCACCAGCGCACGGCAGATCGAGGCGCGTTGCTGCATGCCGCCGGAGAGCTGCCACGGCAGCTTCTTCTCAAAGCCCTCGAGGCCGACCATTTTCAGCAACTGCTTGGCGCGGTCTATATACTGCGCGCGCGGCAGGTTCTTCATGTCGATGGGCATCAACACGTTGTTGATGATGTTCCGCCACGGCAGCAGCAGCGCATTCTGGAACACGATACCGACATCGCCATGAGGCTCGGTGACTTTCTTGCCGTCGACGTGGATTTCGCCTGATGTCGGCGCAAGAAGGCCCGAGATCAGTTTGAGCAGTGTGGACTTGCCGCAGCCGGATGGGCCGACCACGACAAAGAACTCACCGTCATTGATATGGAAGTCCAGGGGACGCAGCGACTGCACCTGGCCGTCGCCGGTCCCGTAGGTTTTGGAGACGCCGGAGAGATTGATCCCCGACGCCTTCGATGGTGCGGACTGCTCGGATACGACGCGAAGATGCGCACTCGGTTGATCGACGCTCATGGTCCTCATCGCTGCAGTCATTACGGCTAGTCCTGTTGGTTTCGTCAGTTCGGTCGAGATAACCGGTCCGGTTACTTCGGCAGATATTCGTTGGTATAGAAGGCCTTCGGATTGTCCTTGGCCTTGGCTTCCAGACCGCCGTATTCGACCATCAGCTCTACCGATTCCTTCATGTTCTGATCGGTGACCTGGAACGGGCGCTTACCCTTGGTTTCCGGCGTGGTGTAGAGCGGGATGGTGAGTTCGAAGCCCTGGGTCAGGGTCTCGATCTTGCCGCCCTTCGGGTTGGCATCGAGGATCGACTGCGCGGCAGCCTTCGGCTCCTTCGACGCAGCTTCGACCGCCTTGGTGGTGGCCGACATGAAGCGTTTCACGAGATCCGGATTGGCCTTGGCATAGTCGGTATTGGTGATAATGCCCGACGACACGAGATGAATGCCGTAATCGGCAAACTTGATCGGATACACATCCTTGCCGGTGGCATCCTTGATCTTCATGGACTGGTCCATGACGTAGCCGAGCAACAGGTCAGCCTGGCCGTTGATGACGGCGTTGAGCTTGGTCTGTCCGTCGCCGGCGACGGTCTTGAAATCGGATTCCTTGAGGCCCGCCTTCTTGAGGAACAGCGGCCAGATCTGGGTCATGGAATCCGCCGGCGTGATCGCCACGGTCTTGCCCTTGATGTCGTCCGGCTTCCTGATGTTCTTGTCGACGAAGCCCATCACCGACATGGCCGAGGTCTGCAGCAGCACGCCGGTGGCGATCACCGGGGCGCCCTTCACGGCTGCGCGCATCATGGTGGGAACGTCGACATAGCCGAAGTTCACGCTCTTCGCGGCGACGGCCTGCACGGTGGCAGCCGAACCGCGGCCTTCCTGGATGTCGAGATCGATGCCTTCGGCTTCATAGATGCCCTTGGCCTTGCCGTAATAGAACGGCGAATGTTCACCATAGACATACCAGTTGAGCATCAGCGTCACCTTGTCGGTGGCAGCGGCCGGCGTGGCGAGTGCGAGCGTGACGGTGATCGCGGCAGTCGAAACAGCAGTAACCCATTTCAGCATTTTTAGCCTCCCATTGAAGCAGGTGATCGCGGCCCGTTTCGCCGGACCGCTTGTTTGGAAATTGCGCGTCCCCGATCAGGACCCGATAAAGACATCCGCGCGCTGACTGACGTGCCAGGGAATCGCAAAACGTTCGATGCGATCGACCAGCCAGAACAGAATGACGCCGAGCAGCGCGAGGATCACGAGAGCCGCAAACATCGTCGGCAGATCGAAGGTGCCGATCGAGCGCTGCAGCACATAACCGATGCCGGAATTGGAGCCGACGAATTCACCGACCACCGCGCCGACGACGGCGAGCGTGACGGACACCTTGAGACCGGAGAAGATCGCCGGCAGCGCGTGTGGCAGGTTCACGGCGCAGAACACGCGCAGTCTGCTGCCCTTCATGGCGCGGGCGAGATCGACCATATCAGGATCGACCGACTTGAAGCCCTGCACCGCCGACACGACGACCGGGAAGAAACCCAGCAAAAATGCCGCGATGATCTTCGGCACGATGCCGAAGCCGAACCACACCACGAACAAGGGCGCGATGGCGACTTTGGGAATCGACTGCGAGAACACCAGCAGCGGATAGACATAGCTTTCGACGGTCCGCGAACCGGCGATCAGCATGGCAATCGGGATGCCGAACACGGCCGAGGCGAGAAAGCCGAGCAGCGTGGCGTAAGTCGTCGGCCCTGACTGCGCGAGCAGCTCGGGCCAATCGGTGTAGAGCACCTTCACGACGTCGCCGGGCGCAGGGATCTGATAGGCGGGAATGTTGAAGATGCGGATCGCCAGATCCCAGCCGACAACGATCATCACCAGCAACAGGAATGGGCGCAGCCATGAGGCGTTCAGCAGCTTCGATACACTGCCGGGTGCTTTCTTCTCACTCACGCGTCTCGTCTCCCAGATGCCGGCTTCGCGGTCGCATTTAACTCGTTGGATAAATACAGCGCATGGCTTCGCCGTTGTCAATTGGCCGCTTAACTAGCGAAAATTAAACAATGATTTCAGGCGCTTTGGCGGGCCGAGGTGTGGACAACCGTCGCTGGCGGGAGCTGGAATTCGGCCACGGATCGGCCGGTGAGCGCCGCCAGGACGAGTGCCACCATATGAGCCAGCCGCTCGTCCCTCGCCTCCTTCGCCAGCAGATCCCTGCCGAAAATCACGCTCAGCGTGGCGTTGTTGCCGATATAGAAAAAGCTCAGCGCGGCGATGGAAATGTAGAGCTGCACCGGATCCATCGCGACCTTGAAATCGCCTGACGCGACGCCGCGCAACACCACTGTGCGGATCATCTCCACGAAGGGCGAATGCATCGACTTCACCTTGGTAGAACGCTTGATGTGCTTCGCGCGCTCCAGATTCTCGGTGTTGAGCAACGCGAGGAATTCCGGGTTGCGGATAAAATAGTTCCAGGTGAAGGCGATCAGGCTCTCGATGGCCTCGGGCGGATCGAGATGTTCGAGATCGAGCGTGCGTTCTTCGGCGCGGATCTGCTCATAGGCACCTTCGAGTACCGCAAGATAGAGCGCATCCTTGTTGCCGACGTGATAGTAGAGCATGCGCTTGTTGGCGCCGGCCTGCGCAGCGATGCGATCGACGCGCGCACCGGCGAGGCCCTTGCTCGCGAATTCCTTCTTGGCAGCCTCGAGAATGCGCAGACGCATCCCTTCCGGGTCACGCTGCCACTTCAATGCTTTCTTCGGCGCTTTTTTAGTTGTTTTTGCCAAACCCGGATCCCGTCGCTCAGCGGAATGACGCAACAGCCGCACGTCTATCGCGTGTAGCATGCGTTTGCCCGCTTGAGAACAAAGCATGTTCCGGGCCATATGCGCAAACGGGCATCGCCTTTTGCGGGTGTCGTCGCTATCACTGCCCTGCCCCAACCGGACCTGCTTGTGCCTGCCATCATCACAGACCCGTTCTTCTATGCCGTCGCCATTCCGGCGGTGATTTTCCTTGGCCTCTCCAAAGGCGGCTTCTCCGGCGTCGGCATTGCCGCCACGCCGCTACTGGCGCTGTATCTGCCGCCGCTCGAGGCGGCCGCCTTGCTGCTGCCGGTGCTGATCACGCAGGACCTGATCTCGATCTATGTCTATCGCCGCGAATGGGACGCCTCGAATCTGAAGATCATGCTGCCGGGCGCGGTCGCCGGCATGACGCTGGCGTGGCTGCTCGCCTCCTATATTTCCGACAATGCCGTGCGCATCACCGTCGGTTTGATCGGTCTCATCTTCGTGATCGATGTCTGGCGTAAGCGCGCCCGGATCGAACCAACGCGCATGGGTCCGGCCGGCGGCGTGTTCTGGGGCGCGGTATCTGGCTTCACATCCTTCATGACCCAGGCGGGCGGTCCACCGTTCCAGGTCTATGTGCTGCCGCAGCGGCTGCCGAAGCTGGTGCTGGTCGGGACCACCACGATCTTCTTCGCCGTGGTTAATGCGCTGAAGATCGTGCCCTATTTCGCGCTCGGCCAATTCCACGCCGGCAATTTCGCGACATCGCTGGCACTGCTGCCTATGGCCATCATCGCGAACTTCATGGGCATCTGGCTGGTGAAACATACGCCTACCAATCTGTTCTACAACATCGCCTATGCCCTGCTGCTGGTGATCTCGCTGGTGCTGCTGTGGCAGGGCTGTTCGATGTTGTGGCGGTAGGTGGCAATACGTAGGATGGGTAGAGCGCAGCGAAACCCATCGCTTTCATGCGTTTAAATGATGGGTTTCGCGAAGACGCTCTACCCATCCTACACCTCTACACATCCTTCCCCGTCCGCTCGATCAGCAGCGTCGGAATTCCGCAGGTGCCATCGCGGAGGCTGACAACACGGGTGCCCGGCTTGCGGCCACTACGCACCTCCGACACGTTGACATGCGCGGCGAGCAAGCGCTCGCGGACGGCATCCGCGTCAGCGACGCGCCAGGTCATGCCCCAGAGCTTGTCGCGATTCTTGTCGGCCTTGTCGTCGGGGCGATGCACGACCTCGACGATCAGATCGCCGCAGCGGAAGAACATCAGATGGCCCCACTCTGGATTGGAGCGATCCAGTGCCATGTCGAGGCCCAGTCGCGCGCCATAGAGCGCAGCGGCGCGCTCCGGATCCTGCGTAGCGACAACGATATGGTCGAGGCCAAGGAACGGCGCATCGCCCACCGGGGGCGACACCGGACGCTCGTCGGACAGTTCGAGAAAGAATTGCCGGACACCGCGCGTCGCGTCCGTCGCCGCACGGGTACGCTTCCAGGAGAGTGTGGCGCCGGTCTCGGTATCCCTGCTCTCGACCTCGGCGATGGGATCAGGCTTCAGCGCCAGGCGATCGAGCCGGCGATGCATCCCAGCGATATCGCCAGTCCGGAAACAGATGCTGGCCAGCGTCGCGCCCTGCTCCGGCAGCACGGCCCTGATGCGATCGGCGGCCGGGCCGTGACCGACAGGCGCCATCAGCTCGACCGACATATTGGCCACCGTGAAGATCGCCATGGCCGCACCGTCGCTGGTGCTGCGCCAGGCGGGCGCGCGGGCGAACAGGGTCTGATAGGTGGCGATCCCCACCTCCAGGTCCTCCAGCAAAATGACGACGTGATCCAGCCCGGTGATCATCGCATCCCTCCCGTCTTCGTGGCGTTGTTGTGATCGAACTATGCCAGTTTTCGAGCCGCAATGCTGAAAACCGACTCCGCCCGGCTGCGGCATCCTGCGGCATCGCACAATTTCGGTGGTGACCTCGTCGCAACCGCTGTTAAGCTGACTGATGCGCCGTCTCCGGACGGGTGCAGCCATCCCTCAGGCGAGACGGACGGATTCATGAAGGCACTCTTTATCGGACAGACCTATATCGACGTCACGTTCATCACCGACCATATGCCGACCGGCGACGAGAAACACGTCGCCTCCGACTATGCCGTGTCGTTCGGCGGCAATGCGGTCACCGCCGCCTTCTGCTGTGCCAAGCTGGGCATCGTGCCCGATCTGATCGCCACCGTCGCCAATGACTGGCTCGGCCGCATGTTCATGGACATGTCGGCGAAATACGCCATCGAGGTCCATCCGCGCAAAGTGGCGAGTTCATCGCTGTCCTTCATCATGCCGAAAGACGGCAAGCGTGCCATCGTCCGCTGCCGTGACGACGAACACATCCATCCCTTCCCGCTGCTCAATCTCGGCGCCTGTCGCGCGCTGCATATCGACGGCCATCAGCCCGATGCCGCGATCCACTACGCGAAGCTCTGCCGCGAGGCCGGCATCCTCACCTCACTCGACGGCGGCGGATTGCGCACCAACACCCATGAGTTGCTTGAGTTCATCGACGTCGCCATCGTCGCCGAACGTCTGTGCGAGCAGATGGATCTGACGCCGGAGAAGATGCTCGACTATCTCAAGAGCCGCGGCTGCCGCGTCGGCGGCGTCACGCTCGGCGAGAAGGGCCTGCTCTGGTATGACGAGGCCAGCACCGTACACACACTGCCCGCGCTGCCGATCCCGCGCGAAAAGGTGATCGATACCAATGGCGCCGGCGATGTTTTCCACGGCGCTTACGTCTATTCGTACCTCGCCAATCCCGGCCATAGCTGGGCCGAGCATTTCAAATTCGCGCGGGCCGCATCGACCTTCAAGATCCAGCGGCTTGGCAATGAAGCGGGACTGCCGACATTGTCGGATATCGCGGCGGTGCGTGAGGAATATCGGGCGCAGGTGTGACAACAATGGGCCAGGTTGTCGTCGCCGGCAGCATCAATATGGACGTGGTCGCGACAGCCGACCGCCATCCGGCAATCGGTGAGACTGTAGCAGGCCGCGAAGTGTTGTATTTTCCCGGTGGCAAGGGCGCCAATCAGGCCGTTGCTGCGGCGAAACTTGGTGCAGCGACCATACTGATCGGCTGTACCGGCGCGGATGCCTTTGGCCGCGACACCAGGGCATTTCTGGCCATGCAGGGCGTCGGTCTCGCTTACGTGCGTGAGGTCGCTGGCGCCGGCACGGGAACAGCGATCATCACCGTTGCGAAAGCTGAGAACACCATCATCGTCATTCCCGGCGCCAATGCGTTGGTCAATGCGGCCGATGTCGCCGCGCCCGCATTTCGAAAAGGCGATGTCGCCGTCAGCCAGTTTGAAATTCCGCTGCCGGCCATCACGGCTTTCTTCACGCGGGCGCGCGCATCCGGTGCAATAACGATTCTCAATCCGGCACCGGCGATGCAGATCGACCATGAGCTCATGGCTCTGGTCGATGTCTTGATCCTCAATGAAAGTGAGCTCGGCCTGCTTGCAGGTGACGAGCTGCATGAAACAGATCCCGATGCGCGATTTGTCGATGCAGCATCGACATTGCAAATCGATCACCGGCCAAACATCTGCGTCACGCTGGGCAAGCGCGGCACGATCGCACTGATCGACGGAGATGTACATTTTGAGGCTGGCCGCCCCGTGAAGGCCATTGACACCACCGGTGCCGGCGACTGTTTCGTGGGGGCTGTTGCCGCAAAGCTTGCGGATGGACATTCACTGCAGAGCGCCATTGGCTATGCTAATGGCGCCGCAGCGCTTTGCGTACAGCGGATGGGCGCCGGGCCGTCGATGCCAACCGCGGAAGAAGTGTCAGCGGCCGCCGGCTAGCGTCAGCCCTTCCCCTTCGCCGTCATGAAGTCGAAATCGCAGCCGTCATCGGCCTGCAGGATCGTGGTGTGAAACAGATGCGCATAGCCGCGCTTCGCCCAGTCCGGCGTCTGCGCTGGCGGGAGCGCAGCCTGGCGCTTCGCAAGCTCGGCATCGTCGACCAACAGATCGATCGACCGTTTCGCCACATCCAGACGGATCATGTCGCCGTTCTTCACAAGCGCCAGCGGGCCACCCACGGCGCTCTCCGGCGTGATGTGCAGCACAATGGTGCCGAAGGCTGTACCGCTCATGCGCGCGTCTGAAATACGCACCATGTCCTTCACGCCGGCACGCGCCAGCTTCATGGGGATTGGCAGATAGCCGGCCTCCGGCATGCCCGGTGCGCCCTTGGGACCGGCATTGCGCAGCACCAGCACGTCATCGGCATTGACGTCGAGATCGGGATCGTCGACGCGGTTCGTCATGTCCTCGACGGATTCGAACACCACGGCACGGCCGGTGTGCTGCATCAGCTTGGGCGACGCGGCGGAATGCTTGATGACGGCGCTGCGCGGCGCCAGATTACCGTGTAGGATCGCCAGTCCGCCTTCGCGCTTGATCGGATTGTCCTTCGAGCGGATCACGTCCTGGCCCGGCACTTCTTCGGCATTCGCCACGATCTCGCGCAATGTCTCGCCGGTGACGGATTTCGCATCGAGATCGATGAGATCGCCGAGCTGCGCCATCAGTTTCGGCACGCCGCCCGCGTGATGGAAGTGCTCCATATAGTGATCGCCGGACGGCTTCAGATCGACCAGCACCGGCACGTCGCGGCCGAGCTCGTCGAAAGCAGCGAGATCGATCCGGTTCGGCGTACGGTTGGCCATCGCCGTGAGATGGATCAGTCCGTTGGTCGAGCCGCCGATCGCCTGCAGTACGACCTGCGCATTGCGGAACGAGCCCGGCGTCAGGAATTCGCTCGGCTTCGGTCCCTTGTTCTTGGCGAGCGTCGCGGCAACCTTGCCGCTGGCTTCGGCGGAGCGAAAGCGCTCGGCATGCGGTGCCGGGATCGTCGCGCTCATCGGCAGCGACAGGCCCGTGGCTTCGGTGATGCAGGCCATGGTCGACGCCGTGCCCATCACCATGCATGTGCCAACCGACGGCGCGAGGCGCGCATTGACGTCGTCGATTTCCTGCTGGTCGATCTCGCCGGCGCGGAACTTGCCCCACATGCGCCGGCAGTCGGTACAGGCGCCGAGCACTTCTCCCTTGTGATGGCCGACCACCATTGGGCCGACCGGGATCACCACCGTCGGCAGATCGACCGACAGCGCCGCCATGATCTGCGCCGGCAGCGTCTTGTCGCAGCCGCCGATCACCACCACTGCATCCATCGGCTGCGCCTTGATCATCTCCTCGGTATCCATCGCCATCAGATTGCGCAGATACATCGAGGTCGGATGGGCGAAGCTTTCGCCGATCGAGATGGTCGGAAACACCATCGGTAGCGCGCCGGCCAGCATCACGCCGCGCTTCACGGCCTCGATGATCTGGGGCGAATTGCCGTGGCACGGATTGTAGTCGCTATGGGTGTTGGTGATGCCGACGATGGGCCGGTCCAGCGCATCGTCGGAATAACCCATGGCCTTGATGAAGGCCTTGCGCAGGAACAGCGAGAACCCGGCATCACCGTAACTGGTCAGCCCCTTGCGCAATCCGTCGGCCATGTCGCGTTCCCATTCCAAGCTTGTTTTGAATGCTTCTTATGAAGCCACCAAAATTCTTGTCAATGCGCGGGACGGACTGGCTGGGCCCCTATTTCGGCTCCCACACCTTACTGAAATCACCAGCGAATTCGGCGCTGCAAAATGCCCCGCCCTGATAGAAATCACCGACCGGATCGGATTTCATCTTCGCCTGTTCCGCCATTGCGTGTTCGCGATGATCCTCGGCTTTGCCGACCGGGCGATAGCCGAGTTCATAGGCGCGGGAGTTATCCCACCAGGCACGCTCGTTATAGGAGGCGCCATACAGCACCTCGAAATGGATGGCGGGATGTTCGAGCCCGATCTGGCAGAGCTGCACCAGATCCTCGGGCTTGAGCCAAATCGACAGCCGACGTTGATCAAGCGGCCTGTCGCCGAAATTGCCGATCCGCAGGCATGTCACCGACAGCCCGTATTTGTCGGCATAGAGCGAGCCCACCGCCTCGCCGAACACCTTGCTGACGCCGTAGCGGCTGTCCGGCCGTGCCGTAACGTCCGGCGGGATTTTGCTGTGGCGTGGATAGAAGCCGACCGCGTGATTGGACGACGCGAAGATAATGCGCTTGACGCCCTTCTTGCGCGCTGCCTCGAACAGATTGTAACCGCCGATGATATTGGCCTGCAGGATGGTGTCCCAGGGCCCCTCCACCGAGAAACCGCCGAAATGCAGGATGCCATCGACGCCTTCGCAGATCGCCTCGACGGCGGCGAGATCGGCCAGATCAGCCTGCTTGAAGTTTTCATTTGGCTTGAGATTCGGTGGCGTGGTGAGATCGCTCAGCACGAGGTCCGGATAGATCGGCGGCAGCAATTCGCGCAAGCGCGTGCCAATTCCGCCAGATGCGCCCGTCATCAAGATCTTCATTCCGTCCCTCGTAATGTTGTCAGTTGTCAGACAAGTATGGCGCGGCGCGGGCGCGACGGCAAGGCAGTGGAACCGGCATTGCTTGCCGCCTACCCTCGCCAATGTTAGCAAACGCATCCGAGGAAACGACAGAGAACGAGACGCCAATGTCCGACACATCATCGCGCGGCTGGCAGCCGGCGACCTATTATCCCGACCCCGCCATTCACGCCCTCGATCCCCGCTTCGAAAAATACTGGATCAAGCTCGGCGCCATTGAACGCATCGCGACCGGCATGCGCTGGGCCGAAGGTCCGATATGGTTCGGTGACGGCCGCTATCTATTGTGTTCAGATATTCCCAACAACCGCATTATCAAATGGGAAGAGGAAACCGGCGCGGTCAGCGATTTCCGCAAGCCGTCGAATTACGGCAATGGCAACACGCGGGATCGCCAGGGACGCCTGATCACCTGCGAACACGGCCGCCGCATCACCCGCACCGAATATGACGGCTCCATCACGGTGCTGATGGACAATTTCGAAGGCAAGAAGCTGAACTCGCCGAATGACGTCGTAGTGAAGTCCGACGGCTCGATCTGGTTCACGGATCCCCCCTTCGGATTGATGAGTGACTATGAGGGCAACAAAGCGCCATCCGAGATCGGACAGAATATCTATCGCATCGACGGCGATACGTTGACGTCCACCATCGTCGCCGATGATGTTCTCGGCCCGAACGGACTGTGTTTTTCGCCTGACGAGAAGCTGCTCTATGTCGTGGAATCCCGCGGCGTGCCGAACCGCAAGATTCTCGCCTACGACGTTGCTGCCGACGGGAAGACGCTGAAGAACAAGCGCATACTGATCGATGCGGGCCCGGGCACACCCGACGGCATGCGCTGCGATATCGACGGCAATCTCTGGTGCGGCTGGGGCATGGGCAAGCCGGAGCTCGACGGCGTCTTCATCTTCGCCCCCGATGGCGAACAAATCGGCCGTATCGCGTTGCCCGAGCGCTGCGCCAATGTCTGTTTCGGCGGCGTGAAACGCAACCGGCTGTTCATGGCATCGAGCCAGTCGATCTATGCGGTGTATGTGAATACGCAGGGGGCACTGGGGGGCTGAGGGTACACCGCCCTCTCAACGTCATTGCGAGCGTAGCGAAGCAATCCAGTCTTTCCACGCTTGTGGCCTTCTGGATTGCCGCGTCGCTTCGCTCCTTGCAATGACGGCGGAGACCATCGTAGAAACAAAAACGCCGGCATGGATGGCTCCATGCCGGCGTTTTCAGTCACGAAGCTTGCGCTTCAACGACGCGGTCTTACGCCGCGGTGTAGCCGGCGATTGCCTTGACCTCGAGGAAGTCCTCGAGACCGTGCTTGCCCCATTCGCGGCCGTTGCCGGACTGCTTGTAGCCGCCGAACGGCGCAGTGCGGTCGTTCGGCGCGCCCTGCAGGTTGACATTGCCCGCGCGGATGCGACGGCCGAACTTGCGAGCGTTATCGATGGTGTCTGCCGAGACGTAGCCAGCGAGGCCATAAGGCGTGTCATTGGCGATGCGGAGCGCATCGGCTTCGTCCTTGGACCCCATGATCACGAGCACCGGCCCGAAGATTTCCTCGCGTGCGATGGTCATGTTCTCGGTGACGTCGGCGAAGATCGTCGGACGGACGTAGAAGCCCTTGTTGACGCCTTCCGGCAGGCCGGGGCCACCGGCGACCAGCGTGGCGCCTTCCTCGATGCCCTTCTGGATCAGGCCCTGGATCTTGTCCCACTGGCCGCGATTGACCACCGGACCGATGACGGTGCCGTCGGCACGGGGATCGCCGGCCTTGGTCTTGTCGGCCTGCGCCTTGGCGATGGCAGCGATTTCCTTCATCTTCGCCTGCGGCACGATCATGCGGCTCGGCGCGTTGCACGACTGTCCGGAATTGTTGAACATGTGCGCGACACCGCCGGTGACGGCCTTCACGAAGTCGGCGCCGTCGAGGATCACGTTCGGCGACTTGCCGCCGAGTTCCTGGCTGACGCGCTTCACGGTGTTCGCGGCGCGCTTGGCAACGTCGATGCCGGCGCGGGTCGAGCCCGTGAAGGAGATCATGTCGATATCGGGATGCTCGCTCATGGCGACGCCGACGTCGGGGCCCAAACCATTCACGAGGTTGAACACGCCCTTCGGCACGCCGGCTTCATGGAGGATTTCCGCGAAGATCAAGGCCGAGGTCGGGGTGTATTCCGACGGCTTCAGCAGCATGGTGCAGCCGGCAGCAAGCGCGGGTGCGACCTTGCAAGCGATCTGGTTCAGCGGCCAGTTCCACGGGGTGATCATGCCGACGACGCCAATCGGCTCCTTCGTGATCATGGCGGCGTTGTGCGCCTCGTCGAACTTGTAGGTCTTCAGCACGTCGAGCGTGGCGACGAGGTGACCGAGGCCGGCACCGGCCTGCAGCTTCTCGGCCATCGGCAGAGGAGCGCCCATTTCGTCGGAGACCGACGCACCGATATCCGACATGCGGGTCTTGTAGACCGCGATGATCTTTTCGAGCAGCGCGATGCGCTCTTCACGGGTGGTCTGGGAGAACGTCTCGAAAGCGCGCTTGGCAGCAGCGACAGCCTTGTCGACGTCGGCCTTGGAGCCCAGCGCAATGTCGTACATCGCATCTTCAGTCGCCGGATTGACGACAGGGGTGGTCTTCTTGACGACGGGATCGACCCAGGCGCCATCGATGTAGAATTGCAGGCGGTTGACCATTGGTAACCTCTTTGATTTCGGGAACGTCTGTCGTCAGAAAATTCTGTGCAGCCGGGTCTATCTGGGAAGGAACGACACGTCCGGCAAGCACCCTTGCGCGGTCATTTCGCCTCATGAGCCCGTCATGCACGGGGTGCCGCGTGAAAGCAGCAAATGCATATAAATCCAGCCGCGTGGCAGGAGCAAGGCCCCGTGATTTGCGCACGTTCTAAAATCGAAATGTCACAGCTTGCCAGCAAAGCGCAGTGTGCATTGCAACAAAATTGAGCGAAAAATCAACGCGACTTTGCGCGGACAGCGATGGGCGCATCGGGATCGGCCTCGTCATCGGCCATGGTGGAAATCGGCGACATCGGTGTATCGCGCAACCGCTTCAGGCCGAGATGGCGCTCGCGCAGAATGACGAAAATGCCGGCCCCTGCGACGATCACCGCGCCGCCCACCACATAGGGCGTCGGCACTTCGCCGAACATCCAGAAGCCGAGCAGGAAGGCCCACAGCATCGCCGTATAGTCGAACGGCGCCAGGAAGGACGCCGGCGCATAGCGATAGCTCTCGGTGAACAGCATCTGGCCGAGACCACCGGAAATGCCGATGCCGACCAGCAGCGCCAATTCGAAGTCCGTAGGCCAGCGCCAGCCGAATGGCGCGGTGAGCAGCGACGCCGCCATCACGATCAGCGTCATGAAGATGACAATCGCGGATGAGGACTCCGTTGCGGTCAGCCGGCGGATCTGGATGGTCGCACCGCCCGACGAGAAGGCATTGAGCAGCGCCAGCGACAGACCGACGATCATCGACGTGGTCAGCGCCGCGTGATCGTGGAAATACGGCGACAGCATCAGGATCACGCCGGAAAAGCCAATCGCCACCGCCGACCAGCGATAGGCATGGACCTGCTCTTTCAGGAAGATCGCGGCGAACACCACGGTGATCAGCGGCGCGATGAAGGCAATGGCGGTCACATCCGCGATCGGCAGCCGCGCCAGCGCGCCGAAGGTGCAGAAGGTGCCGATCACGCTGAACGAGCCGCGCACCAGATGCGCGGAGACGCGGTTGGTGCGCAGCGCGCCGCGCAATTGACCGCGCCAGCCGAAAAAGAGCACGATCGGGATCAGCGCAAACAACCCGCGGGCAAACACGATCTCGCCGAGTGGCACGTCGCTGCCGAGATAGCGACCCTGCGCGCCCATGATGGCAAACGCCATGGTGCTGGCAATCTTCAGCGACACGGCTTTGAAGATGTTCATGAGTTCGGGGAAATGGAGATCAGGGGAATCGTGGGGGTCTTCATGTTGCAGCACACAATCATGTGAGCCTCCTCACGAAAACCGCCGATGCGACATGGCTTGGCGGGTTTCCATGCAAGGCTGCACCTCGCCACAACCCAACCTTGCGCGGGCGGTTTTAGCCCTTTTTGGCGGGCCTAATGGGCCCGTCCACCGCAGGGAGCGACTTCAGATAGAGCGCCATCGCCGAGCGGTCGTCTGCGCTCAACTGGGAGGTATTGCGGATCACGCGGGCCATGGAGCCACCGGCGGTGTCGCCGTCCGGCGTCTGCCCGGTTTCGAGAAAATACGCCATGTCCTTTTCGCTCCAGTCACCGAGACGCTTTTGGGTGATGTTAGGTACCCAACCCTCTCCGTCAGGATTCGGACCTCCGGCAAAGCGCTGTGCCGTCACGATGCCGCCCAGCGCGTTGCGCGGGCTGTGGCACTCGGCACAGTGGCCCAGCGCATTCACCAGATAGCTGCCGCGATTCCACTGCGGCGACTTCGATGCATCCGCCTCGAAGGGTTTGCCATCGAGGAACAGCAGCTTCCAGACGCCGAGATTGCGGCGGATGTTGAACGGGAATGGCACCGCATGATCCGGCGCCTTGCTGGCGACCTGTGGCAGCGTCTTTAGATAGCCGAACAGATCGCGCACGTCCTCCATCTTCATCTGCTGATAGGACGTGTAGGGAAAGGCCGGAAAGTAATGCGAACCGTTCGGCGACGTCCCCTTCAACAGCGCCGTGACGAAATCAGCCTCGCTCCAGCGGCCTATCCCGGCGACCGGATCCGGCGAGATGTTTGGCACATAGAACGTACCGAACGGCGATGTGAGCGGCAGCCCGCCGCCAAGCTTGAGCCGATCCTGCTGCGCCGGCGTCGCATGGCATGACGAGCAGCCACCGGCATTGAAGACCACTGCGCCATTGCCGGGATTGGGCGTGTGCGGCGGGAGCGTGCTCGCAGCCACTGTTACGGGAATCGTCAGCCACCAGAACACGCCGAGGCCGATGACAGCCGCGACAAATGCGAGAATGAAAAGCCGTTTCAGCACGTACATGTCCAATTGGTATCCGGGTCAAACTTCAGCACATAAAGCGCGTCGAACAGCCGCTGCCGGAACGAAACCGTGATTCATCCCTTAGGCTCCCGGGGGAATGAATTAGCGTCTCGGATGTTTCCAGCCATGACGACCTCACCATCATCAGGGAGAAAACCATGTCACCTCGTTCGATCATGCTCGCGTCCCTCGCACTCGGCGCCAGCATCGCCCTAGCCGGCCCCGCTTCCGCCGACAAGATGAAGGCGACCCTCGACAGCGCCTCCGAAGTGCCCGCCAATACCAGCGCCGGCAAGGGCACCGCCGATATCGACTTCGATCCCGCCACCAAGAAGCTGACCTGGAAGCTGACCTATTCCGGCCTCACGGGTCCTGCGACCATGGCGCATTTCCACGGCCCCGCCGAAGCCGGCAAGAATGCCGGAGTGGCCGTACCGATCACACCAGCCACATCCGGCTCCGAAGGCAGCGCCACGCTGACCGACGCACAGGCCGCCGACCTGTTGGCCGGCAAGTACTATGTCAACATCCACACTGAGGCCAACAAAGGCGGCGAGATCCGCGGACAGGTGACGAAGTAACATTCGTGCCGAACATGGCTTGGACACGAGGGCGAGTGCTACAGCACTCGCCCTCGTGCTGTCGGGAAACATCTCATTTCCGGAGCAAGACATCCACTTGAACAATGTAAGGACTTTCCTTACATTGTAATCTGAGGATGCTCGATGATCACCAGCAAGATGACCAGCAAGGCTCAGACGACGATCCCCCAACCCGTGCGCGCGGCGCTTGGGCTGAAGGAAGGCGACGAGATCGCCTATGCCATCGAAGAAGGCCGCGTCGTCCTTACGCGTGCCGAGCAGAGCAAACACGAAGACCCCTTCGCGACATTCGACGAATGGGATAGCGCCGCTGACCGGAAGGCCTATGGCCGACTTTGAGCAAGGCGATATCATCCGCGTCCCATTTCCTTATACAGATAAGGACACGAGGCAACGTCGCCCCGCTTTGGTCGTGTCTTCCGGCCCGATAGGAGAAGCCAGCGCGTTGCTCTGGGTCGTCATGATTACATCCGCAGAGAACAGGCCATGGCTCGGCGATGTACCCATCCCGAACCACGAGCGTAGCGGCCTCCCCGTCGCATCAGTCGTTCGCCCGTTCAAGATCGCGACCATTGAAGTTCGGCACGCTGACCGCATCGGCAAGATCGCCAAGCCTGCGCTTCGAAATGTCATGCACCAACTTCAGACAATCTTGTCCGTAAGTAGCTCTGCCGACTGAGGTCTGACTCAGATCTTCAGCCTGAACGTCTCGTGGCAGCCGCCGCATGCCTTGCCGATGCCGCCGACATTGGCCTTGAGGCTGTCGAGATCCTTGATCTTCGCCTTGGCGTCGGTGACAGCTTTGGCGAAGGTGACGATGTGGGCATCGAAACCGGCCTTGTCTTCCCAGACCTTCGGCGACGTCGAATAGTCACCTTCAGCCTTCAGGCCCTTGGTGCTGTCCGGAAACAGCGTCGGCAGCTTTTTGGCGGTTTCGTCCAGCACGGTCAGCGCGGCCTCGACCGCGGCCTGATCATAGGGCTTGTCGCCCTTGGCCATCGCGCTGAGCGTCCCACCCAAGGCGCGGCCGTTGGATTTCATCAGCGTCTGGCGTTCCTTGACGATCTCCTGCTGGGCCGAGACTGCCCCCACACTCAACAGCAAAGCTCCGACTACGAGAAGCGCACGTTTCATCGACCAATACCCCTGTTTGGAATTCGATTAGGACTAGTTCGCAACATGTAGATGAACCCCGCCGCCATCGGGCTATTCCCGGCGGCGACGCTTTACAGCGTGTGGAGCCGTTCGTGCTCGCGGATCGCCATCCACACCCGCTCAGGAGTTGCGGGCATGTCGATGTGCTCGATTTTGTATTCGCGATAGAGACCATCGATGATGGCGTTCATCACAGCCGGACAGGAGCCGATGGCGCCAGCCTCGCCAGCCCCCTTCACGCCCAGCGGATTGGTCACGCAGGGGATGTTGTGGGTCTCGAACGAGATCGGCGCGCCGTCGGCCGCGCGCGGCAGCGCATAGTCCATGAAAGTGCCGGTGACGAGCTGGCCGTCCTCGGGATCATAGATCGCCTGCTCCATGAGCGCCTGGCCGATGCCCTGCATGGTGCCGCCATGAACCTGGCCGGCCAGCAGCAACGGATTCAGCGTGACGCCGAAATCGTCGACGATGACGTAATTGACAATGGCGATCTTGCCGGTCGCAGGATCGATCTCGACTTCGACCAGATGGGTGCCGTTGGGGAAGGTGCCGTCGGCGCTGCTGAAGGTTTCAGACGCATTGAGCTTCGACGGATCGGCCTTCTTTGCGAGATCGGCGAATGACACCGAGCGATCAGTGCCGGCGATCTTCACCACGCCGCCATCGATCTCGAGGTCGGCGGCGCTGGTTTCCAGCACATCCGCCGCCAGCTCCTTGAGGTTGATACCGAGCTGCCTGGTGGCGCGCTGCACGCTGACGCCACCGGTCGGGATCGATGCGGAGCCGCCGGTGCCGAGACCGGTCGCCACCTTCGCCGTGTCGCCCTGAATGATGTGCACGCGATCCGGCGTCACGCCGAACTGTTCGGCGACGATCTGCGCGTAGGCGGTGTGGTGGCCCTGTCCTGTGGATTGGGTGCCGATCAGGATCGTGATGTCACCATCGGCGCCAACAGCAACGTTGGCGGTCTCGTCGCCCATGGTGCCGCAGACTTCCACATAGGTGGCCATGCCGATACCGCGAACCAGGCCCTCCTTCTTCGCGGCCTTGGCCCGCCTTGGAAATTCCTTCCAGCCCGCGACATCCATCGCGCGTTTCATATGCGCGGTGAAATCGCCGGAGTCGTAAACCTTGCCCGTCGCGGTCTTGTACGGCATCGCCTTCGGCGAAATGAAATTCTTGCGGCGGATCGCATCCGGCGACATGCCGAGCTTGCGCGCGCATTGATCGACGAGACGCTCGACCACATAGGCGGCCTCCGGACGGCCGGCGCCGCGATAGGCATCCACCGGCACGGAGTTGGTGAACACCGTGCGCACGCGGCAATGGAATGTCTGGATGTCGTAGAGACCCGGCAACATGCCGGCGCCGCCATGCGGGATATACGGCCCGAAGGTCGACAGATACGCGCCCATGTCGGCCATCAGGTCGACATCCATGGCGAGAAACTTGCCGTCGTCACTCAGCGCCATGCGAGCATGGGTGACATTGTCACGGCCCTGCGCGTCGCCGAGGAAGTGATCGGTCCGGTCCGCCACCCATTTCACATTCTTGCCGAGCTTCTTGGCGGCAAAGGCCACCAGCGCATATTCACGGTAGGGAAACAGCCGCGTGCCGAAACCACCGCCGACATCGGGGCATATCACGCGCATCTTGTCCTTCGGCATTTTCAGCACGTTGTCGCAGAGAATGTCACGCAAACGATGGCTACCCTGGCTGCCGATGGTCAGCGTCATGTGATCGCGCTTGGCGTCGTATTCACAGATCGCCGCGCGGGTCTCCATATAGTTGATGATGACGCGCGGATTGACGATCTTCACCTCGGCGACAGCTGGCGCCTTGGCGAACACCGCATCGACCGCCTTCTTGTCGCCGATCGGCACATCGAACAGGATGTTGCCGGGATGCTTGGCCCACACCTGCGGCGCGCCCTTGGCGACGGCATTGACCAGACCGTTCACAGACGGCAGTGGCTTCCAGTCGACCTCGATCGCCTCAATCGCATCGCGCGCCTGCGCGACAGTCTCCGCAACCACGAAGGCCACGGCGTCGCCGACATGGCGGACTTCCCCGGCGGCGAGGATCGGATAATCCGGCCCGGTGAAAGGATGATCCTCGAGATTGAACAGGCAGGGCAGACCGCCGAGGTCCTTGGTGTCTTCCGCCGTCAGAATCGCAGCGACACCCGGAAGTGTGCGCGCCTTGCTGACATCGATGGTGAAATTGGCATGGGCATGCGGCGAGCGCAGCACGAGGGCATGCAGCGTGACGGGCGCATGATCGTCGGTATAGCGGCCACGGCCACGAATGAGGGCGTCGTCTTCTTTGCGCAGGACACTCTGTCCGACGCCGAATTTGATGGGGGCCATCGTTCCTCCGCATGCAGCTTAGACTCAATCTACACTGCGGGAGGATGGCGGCAAGTGGCACAGAGCGTCGCCCTGCCCGACTTTGGGACACGATGAAGCGAGCTATCTGGCGCGGACCAGGCTGCGCAGCCAGCTTTTGCCGAAAAGCATCAGGACCAATGCCGAATAGACCAGGACGGTCACGATGATGAGAACTCCCAGCGTCGCTTCGTCGCGGAGGCTGGTGAGGCCCGCAAACTGCTCCGCCGCAAGACGCGCGGTCCCCCACAGCACCGCAGCGAGGACCACGCCGGTCAACGCGAATTTGCCCAGCGCCAGCAGGAATGCGCGGTCGAATTCAAGATAACCGGCCCGCATGGCGAAGAAGATGACCAGCAGCAGATTGATCCAGGCTCCCGCCGCGGTGCCAAGCGCAAGGCCGATCTGCGCCAGAGGCCCCATCAGCAGAATCTTCAGCGCGACATTGACCGCGATGCCGGTGAGCGCGGCAATCATCGGCGTCGTGGTATCCTTGCGGGCATTGAAGGTTGCGACCGCGCTGCGAATCATCACGAAGGGGATGAGCGCTATGGCATAGGCGGCGAGCGTCGCCGCAGCGACGGCAGCATCGGCCTTGGTGAAGGCCCCGCGTGCAAACATCGCCCGCATGATGACATCGGGTACCACGAGAAATGCAGCCACGAAGGGCAGCGAGAACAACAGCGTGAACAGGAAGGCGCGGCGCTGCGCGCTCATGGCGCCGACGTGATCGTCTGCCGCCATCCGCCGCGACATTTCCGGCAAGAGCACCGTGCCGATGGCGATGCCGATCACCCCGATCGGCAACTGGTTGAGACGGTCGGCGTAATACAGCGCCGACAGCGCGCCGACCGGCAGGAAGGTCGCGATGATGGTGTCGGCAAACAATGCGACTTGCGTGCCCATTGAGCCGAGCGTGGCCGGGCCGAGCGCGCGGAAGAAGCCGCGCACGTCCTCGTCGAGGCGCAGCGGCGCGAAACGCGGTAGCCCGCCATGGCGCTGCAAGTCTCCGGCGAGCAGGAAATATTGCAGAAAGCCCGAAATCAACACGCCCCAAGCCGCCGCGTGACCTGCACTCGGAAAGAACGCAGCCAGCGCCAGCGTCGCCATCATGGAGATATTGAGGAAGATCGAGGCCGCCGCGGCACTGGCAAAGCGCTGCATGACGTTCAGCATGCCGCCATAGAGCGTCACCAGCGTGATCAGCAGCAGATAGGGAAAAGTGATGCGTGTCAGCTCGATGGCGAGATGACGCTGCGCGGGATCATCGGTGAAGCCCGGCGCCAGGATGCTCATGGCCTGCGGCATGAACAGAATGGCCAAAATGAGCAGGACGACCTGCGACGCAAACAGCAGCGTGAAGATGCGATCGGCAAACAGATGTGCCGATGCCGGCCCGCCCTTTCCCGTCACATGGGCATAGGCCGGGACGAAAGCGGCATTGAACGCGCCTTCGGCGAAAATGGCGCGGAAGTGATTGGGCAGTCGCAGCGCCACGAAGAAGGCGTCAGCCACCGGCCCGGCGCCAAGGATCGCCGCGAGCATGATGTCGCGCGCGAAACCGGTGATCCGCGAGAGCAGCGTATATCCGCCGACGGTGAAAATGCGTCCCAGCATCAGCCGCTTCTACAGCATGAAGCGGCGGTGCAAAATGCTCAACTTAGGTCGCCAGCGCGTCGCGCACAGCCTGGATGACACGATCCTGGGTAGCCTCGTCGAGATAGGCATGCACTGGTAAGCTGATGACATCTGCCGACAGCGCCTCGCAGACCGGCAAGCCGCCATCGACAACCGGATAGTCCCTATAGGCGGTCTGCATATGCATCGACTTCGCGTAATAGATCGCGGTCGGCACGCCCTGCGCCTTCAGCGCATTGGCAAAGGCGTCGCGGTCCGTGCCCTTCGGCAGGCGGATCACGTAGCAGGCCCAGATCGACGTATTGCCTTCGGCGACTCGCGGCACCGTGACGAGATTGCCGAGGCTGCGGGCGTAGCGGTCGGCTACTTTGTTGCGGGCGGCGATTTCGTCGTCGAAGATCTTCAGCTTTTCCAGCAGCACCGCGGCCTGGATGGTGTCGAGGCGGCCGGTGATGCCCAGACGGACATTGTCGTATTTGTCCGAGCCCTGGCCATGGATGCGGATGCTGCGCAGGTCCTCGGCGAGCTGGTCGTCATCGGTGAAGATCGCGCCGCCATCGCCGAAACAGCCGAGCGGCTTGGCCGGGAAAAAGCTGGTGGTGGTGGCCAGCGCCGAGGTGCCGACGCGCTTGCCTTTATAGGTCGCGCCGAAGGCCTGCGCGGCGTCTTCCAGCACAAACAGGCCCTCGGCCTCGGCGATGGCGTTGATCGCATCGAGATTCGCGGGCTGGCCGAACAGATCGACCGGGATGATCGCCCGGGGCTTCAGACCGGCCTTTTTGGCGGTCGCGATGCCACGCTTCACGGACTCAGGGCTGATGTTGAAAGTGACTTCATCGACTTCGACAAATACGGGCGACGCGCCGACCAATGCCACGGCCTCGCCGGTGGCGCAGAAGGTGAAGGACGGGCACAGCACGGCGTCGCCCGGGCCGATCTTTTTAGCCATCAGCACCATCATCAGCGCGTCGGTGCCGCTGGCACAGCTGATCACATGTTTAGCGCCGCAATATTTGGCGAGTTCTGCTTCGAGCTTGGCGACTTCCGGACCATTGATGAACTGGCAGTGATTGAGCACGCGGGTGACCGCCTCGTCGATCGACGCACCCAGCCGCTGACGCTGCGCATTGAGGTCGATGAAGGGAACGGGGTCGATGCGGGTGTGCTGGTTCATGATGCCTGGCCTGCAGAGTGTCGTGTTGAAGTCTGGATATTGGACGCCGGCGTATGCATGCGCCGGGCCGCGCTTGCGTCAGCCAACCACCTTGCGGGGCGCCGGACGTGATGCTGTGGCCGCGCGCTTCTTCGGCGCTTCAAGGCACTGGATCGCGATTTCGAGGGAAGCAACGCCCTCCTCGCCGGTCACCGCCGGCACGCCGCCGGTGCGCACCGCATCGAGAAACGCCATCAATTCGGCGCGCAGCGGCTCGTCCTGCCCGACCGGCAGATGCCGCATCGAATAACTGCCATCGGTCTTAAAGCCGAAACATTCGGTGACCTGACGGGTCAGCAGATCGCCCATCACATATTTTCCGCGCGTCGCGACCGTGACGGTGCGCGCCTTGAACGGCGTCAGCCAGTTGGTGTTGATATGAGCGAGTACGCCGGATGCGGTGCGGAACTGCAGCAGCGCTATGTCTTCGCGCTCGGCGACGGCGGAGGCCAGCTGCGGCTGCACCTCGACGATGTCGCTCTCGGTGAACCAGCGGATCAGGTCGATGTCATGCACGGCGAGATCGATGACAACGCCGACATTGGACATGCGCGGCGGGAACGGGCCGACGCGCGTGATGCCGATCGACAGAATGTCCTCGCCCTCGATCGCCTTCTTGATGGTGGCAACGGCAGGGTTGAAACGCTCGACATGGCCGATCATCAGCGTGACCTTGGCGTTGCGCGCGGCCTCGACGATCTCGCGTCCCTCTTCCACAGTCGACGCAATCGGCTTCTCGACGAGCACGTGAATGCCCTTGGCGATGCAGGCCAGCGCGACTTCGTGATGCAAGTGAGTGGGCGCTGCGATGGTCACGGCATCGACGCCAGCGGTCAGCAGTGCGTCCAGATCGGCAAAGGTCTTGCAGCCGATCAGTTTCTCGGCGCGGGTGCGATGTTCGAGCATGGGATCGACGATGCCGACCATTTCGATGCCCGGCAGCCCGGCCAGCACGCGGCCATGATTGGTGCCCATGACACCTGCGCCCACGACGCCGACACGCAGCGTGCGCACCGCATCCTTCGCTGCGGAAGTTTCTTTCGACACCATTCAACAAACCTCAAAATTCTTAAGAGCCGGCGCGGCGATTCACCATACTGGCGCCGTGGGTTCTCCTAGCATGCCCGCCACAGATGTGGCGATTGCCCCGCGGAGCTACCCAAACACGTTTTGATTCAAAGAATTACACCAAGTCGTGAGACCGGCCAACCGCCCCTCATCAACCCGGCCTACGGGCGCCCGATCCATTGATATGACAGTACTTTTGCTGCATCCTTGGGATGTCGCGCCGCGCTGTTATTACCTGCCAATCGAGAGAAATTCCATGTTTCGCAAGCCGGTTGTCGCGCTGAGTCTCGTCATAAGCACTCTGGCGGGAACCGGTGCCGGAACCGCCGTTTGGGCTCAGACGCCCTTGCCTATGCCGCCTGCCGCGACACCGACTGTCGTCGAACGGACCGCCAAGGGGCCGACCGCGCGCAACTTCCAGGTCGGCGTTTATCTCAACGTCCAGCCCGACTGCACCTCGGGCACCCTGCCCGCCTTGCGCATGGTCACCCCACCTGCGAACGGCACCGTCAGTATCAAGCGCGGCAAGGTGAGCGCTACCAATTACAAGCAGTGCCTCGCGCTCGAAGTACCAGGGTTCATCGCCTTCTATCAATCGAAGGCGGACTTCGTCGGCAGTGACGAAGTGACCATCGAGGTGAAGTATCCGGCCGGGCGCACCGAGGTGCAGCGGATCAGGATCGATGTGGGCGGGAGCGGCGGAGGCGTGGTGCCAGCATTGCCGAAGACGCCGCAGGGGCAGAAGATCTAGGACGCAGGGCTCCGAGCCCCCCCGCAAGAGCCACCCCCCCCGAAACGAAAAGCCCCCGAAGATCGGGGGCTTTCTTTTTCTACTTCGAGAAGACAGCCAGGCCACCGGCCTGGCCGATCTCTTATGCTGTCATCGTGTGGTCGGTGTTCTTGAACACCATGTTCACGATGTCAGCATTGCTGGTGCCGTAGCCAACCAGCGTCGCAACGTCATGGGTGTTGCCGGAGAAATTGCCGGTACCGCTCGTATCGACCTTCACCGACAGGTCGTTACCGTTCTGGGTCAGCTGAACATAGTTGCCGATGTTCGACCCGTTCGCCGCAACGCCCGCGATGCCATCGAGCAAACCGGACAGATCGATCTTGTCGCCCTCCGCATTGCTGAAGTCGAGGATCTTGTCGAGGTTCGCGGCGCCGGTTTCAGCGAACTTGAAGATATCGCCGCCGGATCCACCATACAGCGTATCGTTGCCGATCCCGCCAATGATGGTGTCGTTACCGCCACCGCCATAGATCGTGTCGTTACCTGCGCCGCCATCGAGGTAGTCAGCGAGATCCCTGACCACGTTAACGACGGCCGTAGCACCGCTGGTACCGTTCGCGACGAATGCCGCGCTACCTGACCCGCCGCCGTTTTCGAGCGTGACGGTTACAGTGGCACCGACAGTCCCCAGCAGATAGGCATCGCCTTCCGCATTGCTGCCGGAGCCTAGCTTGTCGATGTCGACGTTCAAGCTGATGCCCATGCCGACGCCGAACTGCTGGCTTAACGGATTGACCGTCATCGACCCCACATTGTCTGGGTTGTCGGTATTGAAATTAAACTCGTTCGCTCCCCCTGTAGCATTCGAGAAGGTTGGGCCCCAGTGACTGTCGCCGTTAAGCCCGCTGCCACCGTTATTGCTGTCGAAGACCGCATTGCCGTCGGTACCGGCCTGCAGATTTATCGTCATCGTATCAACGAAGTCGGTCGCACTTCCCTTAAGGAATTCGAAGCGGAAGTAGTTCGCATTGCTGGCTAGATCCTGGCCCGTCGCCCGAATCTGCACCGTCACGTCGTCCTTGCCACCCACGAGCACATCGTCGCCGCCTCCGCCGATCAGCGTATTCGCTCCGGAATTTCCGGTAAGCGTGTCATCGCCGGCACCGCCGGTGACATTTTCGACGTTCGCGATGCTGGTGAAGCCAGTCGCAACCGCATTTGCCAGATCGACCGTGATCGCCTCGGTCGATGCCGTACCGGCATAGCTGAGCGTATCGCCTGCCGTCCCATGGGCGCCGAGATCGAGCGTAACACTCTCGACATCCTGCACCGTACCGCCGGCGAACTGCGTGATTGTGCCGTTCGACACCACGACGTTGAGCGTATCGCTGCCCGTAGTTCCGGTGATTGCAAGTGTATCAGTACCGGTGCCGCCGTATACACGATCGACCCCATCACCGATGGTGTAGTTGAAGGTATCGTTGCCGGCACCGCCGATCAGCGTGTCATTACCGAGGCCGCCGGTCATGGCGTCGTTGCCGCCCTCACCGACCAGCCAATCATCACCGTCATTGCCATTGATGGTGTCGTTCTCAGCTCCGCCATTGATGTAGTCATTACCGTTGCCGCCGCTCATCGTGTCGGTGCCGGTATTGCCATAAAGAACGTCGTTGCCGTCACTTCCGTTGATGGTGTCGCCGCCGCCATTGCCATCGATGAAGTCGTTGCCACTGTTGGCGTTATGCGTACTTCCGGAGCTTCCGCCAATAAGTGTATCTTCGGATGGTCCGCCGCTTCCGGAACTCCAGCTCGAGGTCGATCCAGCGACCCAGACCTTGATGACCTCGCTCGTAGTGCTCACGCCATCGCTGCCATAGAGCGTGATGTCGTAGACGCCAGTCGGCGTCGCCGTCGTGAAGGTAAGCGTCTTGCCGGACGGATCGAAAGAGAAGCCGGTCGGCAGAGCGCCCGTCGACCACGTCACTGCGCCGTTTTCGGGATCAGCGAACAGCGACGGATAGATCGCGTCGACGTCGATCACCTGGTTCGCGTAAACGCTGTTGGCGCCGGTCACCGCGTAACCACGTCCGACTGCGAGCGGCTCTGCCGCCGCCGCGGGAGCGTCGTTGACGTCAGTCACCGTGATCTGAACGACCTTGGTCGTATCGACAATACCATCCGTCGCATGGACGATGATATCGTACTTGTTGTTTGCGCCGCTATCCGCCGGAGCCTCGAAATTCGGCGCGTTCTTGAATGTCACGGAGCCGGTCGACGACACATTGAATAACGCCGCATCGGTGCCGGTGAGCGAATATGTCAGGACGGCTCCGGCATCGGCATCCGTTGCAACGATCTGATAGGCGGTGGTCGCATTTTCCGGAACGCTAACGGCTGCGGCGGAGGAGATAACCGGCGCGTCGTTGACCGGAGTGACCGTCACCGGGATCGTCAGCACAGACGTGGCGGTGTCGAAGGTCGCCCCCGTCGACAGAGCCGCGTCATCATGCACGGTCACCGTAGCGGTCATCGTGAAGGTGCCGTTGTAGTCCATCGCGGGCGTCATCATCAGCGCCGCAAGCTGTGCGGCTGTGGGACTATCGATAACCCACTTGGTCGCATCCTGGGCATCCACGTGGCCAATGTTGAACGTCGTCCCGACTTTCAAGCCACTCAGCACAACCTGGCTGACATGCTCTGAGCCATCCGTATCGGTGAAAGTGATATTGAGCGGTACTGCCGCAGCAACATCCTCAGTAGCCAGGATGCCGGCTGGCAAAGTGATCACGCGGGCATGAACTTCGCCGTCGGTATTGGCCGATGGGCTCTGGGTCCACACCGTGACGAGCTCACCCGAACTCAACTGCGTGATCAGATTGCCGGCATGTCCGGTGTCATAGTCGCTGGTCGTCTGGTCGATCAGGAACTCGCTACCAGCCTTTACGCCGGATGCGGTGTAGCGCTGACCGTAGATGTTGGAGATACCGTTGTTGATTGACGACCAGGTCACAACGAAACCGCCATCCGCCAGAGCGACGGTATCAGGCACAAGTTGGCTTCCAATGACGGTCGTATTGATAACGAATTTGTTCCCGACCGCACTGCCATTGGCGTCGTAGAGCTGGCCCTTGATGTCGGCTTCCCAATCGGTCTGGGATGACCACACCACGAGGAAACCACCGCCCTTAAGGCCGACCACCGAAGGTGTGTCCTGACTTCCGCCGATACCGGTGGTCTGCGCTGCAACCTGGAATTCGCCTCCAATTTTCACACCTGCGGCATCGTACCGCTGCGCTTGTACCGTGAATGCCCCCGAGCCCGAATTCCAGGCAACGACGAAGCCACCATCACTCAGTGCACCGACGCTGGAACTAAACTGATAGCTGGCGGTATTGCTGTTGACCCGGAACTCGCCTCCAACCTTGGTACCATTGGACGTGTAGATCTGGCCGAACACGTCGCTCGTCCCATCTATCTGGTAAGTATAGTTGTCCCAGGTGACGACGAAGCCGCCCCCGGAAAGCGCCGTAATGGAGCCATTTCCATTAATGTTCAGATTGCTGGTGTTGACCTTAATCTCCGATCCACCAACGCCAGCGCTGTCATAGATGCGGACATATTCGCCGACATAGGGCTTGTCGTACATCACGACGTAGCCACCATTTGCGAGCCCAACAACTTCGGGCGCTGTATACGGGGCGTTCACACCCGTAACGGTTTGAACGATGACTTCGCCGCCAAACGGATTCTTATCAGCGCCGTAGCGCTGCTGAACGATATTGTAGCTGGTGCTTGACGTCTCGGACCGCCAAGTAACAACGAAACCGCCGTTCGATAGCGCGGCAACCGACGGCTCGGATTGATCGTTCGCCGTTGTCGTGTTGACCCGGAACTCATTTCCGGTCGGCACCGGGGTGGTCGAGCTGACCGTGGTCAGACTGTAGCTGTCCACAAGAGGAGCGACATTAACCGTTGCAGTGCTCGGCGTTGTATCTTCAAGACCTGTCGTATCGCGAGCCGTGTAGTCGAAATTCGTCGTTCCGCTCCAGTTCGCATTCGGCTTGAAGTACACTGTCAACGGGCTCGTGCCCGAGATGAGCTGCTCGTCGCTGATGGCGCCAGTACCGTCCGCATTGAGATACAGCGCACCATCCGTCGGCAGGCTCTTGATGCGGAAGCCCGCAAGAGCGCCATCGTCCGTGCCTTTGAGCTGAACAGCGATCAGCGTGTCTTCGTTCCCGGAAGCTGTGACAGCCTGAGTTTCCGGCGCCGCATTATCTGCCGTTCCGGTGATGTTGATCTTCACAGAAGTTGCCGTGCCGTCTGCCGACGTCACCGCGAAGGTCTCGCTATAGACCTGGCCCGCCACGAACTCGTCATGGGCCGAGCTGGCCGTATAGGTCCAGGCGCCGTTGGTGCCGATCGAGAACGTGCCGTAGGTACCCGCCACGTTGCTCTGCGCAACGAAGGTCTGCGGGCTGTCGACATCGATGATCGTCAGCGTCCCGCCAGTGCTGATCGCGGCAGCGGTGTTGCCTTCGGTCAGCGCCACCACCGCAGACGACAGCACAGCCGCATCGTTGGTGCCGGTGATATTGATCTTCACCGAGGTCGCCGTGCCATCTGCCGACGTCACCGCAAAGGTCTCGCTGTAGACCTGACCCGCCACGAACTCGTCGTGGGCCGAGCTCGCCGTGTAGGTCCAGACACCGTTGGTGCCGATCGTGAACGTGCCGTAGGTGCCGGCCACGTTGCTCTGGGCAACAAAGGTCTGCGCACTGTCGACATCGGTGATCGTCAGCGTGCCGCCCGTGCTGATCGCGGCAGCCATATTGCCCTCGGTCAGCGTAACCACCGCAGACGACAGCACAGCCGCGTCGTTGGTGCCGAAGATGTTGATCACCACCGAGGTCGGCGTGCCGTCTGCCGACGTCACCGCGAAGGTATCGGTATAGACCTGGCCAGCCACGAATTCGTTATGGGCCGAGTTCGCCGTGTAGGTCCAGGCGCCGTTGGTGTCGATCGAGAACGCGCCGTAGGTGCCCGCCACGTTGTTCTGGGCAACGAAGGTCTGCGGGCTGTCGACATCGGTGATCGTCAGCGTGCCGCTGGTGCTGATCGCAGCATTGACTTCAGTCAGCGCAACCACGGCAGACGACAGGACAGCCGCGTCGTTCGTGCCGGTCACCGTGACCGTCACCGTCTGGGTTGCCGAGGCGCCATGGTCATCGGTCACAGTCGCGGTGAAGACTTCCGTGACCTGCTGCCCACCGGCCAGACCCTGGACTCCCGGCAGGCTGTTGTTCAGCGTGTAGGTCCACTTGCCGGTCGCATCGATCGCGATCGTGCCATAGGCCGGCGTACCGGACATCGTCCAACTCTGCGTCGCATCATTGTCGATATCGGTGGCGGTCAACTGGCCGCTAACGGCATTGACCGGGGCGTCTTCCACGACCGTTCCCTTGGCATCGCTCGCGACGGACGTGATGACCGGCGCATCGTTGGTGCCGATGATGGTGATATAGCCCGTTGCCGCGGCCAGCGCGCCATGACCGTCGTCGATCACATATGTGAATTCGTCGGTATGGGTTTGCCCGACGGCAAGCTGCTGAAGAATTCCGACAGACCTCGGATCATAGGCGATCATGCCGGTGGCTTCATCCAGCGTCAGCGTAGCACCGGTGCTGGTTACGCCAAGATAGTGGATCTTGAGCGTGTCGCCCTCGGGATCCGTATCATTGCCGAGCAACAGGCTGGTCGAGAAGGTCGTGACGACATTCTGGTCGACGCCCGCGCCAAAGAGATGGTCGTCATTTGCAACAGGCGCATCATTGGCGCCGTTGATCGTGACCGTCACAATCTGCGGGGTGCCATCCACCGTTTGGATGGTGAAGGTATCGGTGAGATGCTGACCGACTTGCAGCGCATTCACCGTCGTATTCGAGTCGTTGACGGTATAGGTCCAGTGCCCAGTCGCATCGATCGTGTACTTGCCATAGTCACTGGCCGTCGCAATCGCCGTAGCGACGACGGTCCAGGCATCTGCAGGGTTATCGATATCGGTCGAGTTGAGATCGCCCGACGCCGAAGTTCCCGCGGAGAGGTAGCCAGGCTCGACGGCCGTACCGGAGATCGCCCCCGTGATGACCGCAGAGTCATTCACCGGGGTAACGTCGATATGAACGGTGTCGGTATCAGTCAGGAAGCCGCCGGATCCGGTATGGCCCAAATCAGAAGTGGTGACTGTCAGGTCGACTCCACCGTTATGGTTGAGCGCATCCTGGTAGACGACGCCGTTGGCCAGGGCCAGTGCGGCGTTGATATCGGCCTGGCTACCCGTGAGCGTGACCGTAGCCGAGCCATTGCCGGCGATGGTGACACCTGAACCACCCAGCACCGTGAGCATACCGCTGGTGACCGACAGGGTCGTCGTCACCGACGACGTACCAGCATCGCTATCGCTGATCGACAGGCCGGTGATCGCAAGCGGGGTATCCTCCGCAACCGTGAGCGTACCGGCTGGCAAGGTGTTGACCGGCGCGTCGTTCACGCCCTCCACCGTGAAGGTGAAGGTGCCCGGGACCGGCGTCGAGCCGTCCTGGTTGCCATCCTCAACAGTGACCTGGAAGGTCGTCGTCGAATCTTCCGAGCCGTCATGGGTGAACTTGATCAGGCCGGCGGCAAGCTCGGCGGCCGTGAATGACGTCGCCGGAGCGCCGCCATTCGTGATGGTGCCGTGCTGGACGTTCGATACGTGGAAGACGACCTCGGAGGCGGTGTTGTCCGGATCGGTGTAGCCGAGTTCGGCGGCCGTGAGGGTATGGATGCCGCCTTCGGTGACGGTTGCCGCAAGCGGACCCGCCAGCGACGGCGCATCGTTCATCGGCAGCACATGCACCGTTGCCGTGTGCGTGATGCTGTTATCCAGACCGTCATTGACAACCACGGTCACAGTGCGGTCGCCCGTGCTCGGGGCGTCGCCGGTGTACTGATAGACAACACCGCGCATGATGGTCTGGTAGACGGCGTTGGACGCATCGCCGGTCACTGTGAGAACGCCGGTGGTCGCGTCATAGCCATAGGTAAGGCCGGCCGTCGTCAGAGCGTTCGTCGCACTCGTATTGAACGAAAGGCCCTCGACACCGAGCCCATCCGGCTGCGTTGTCAACGTGACCTTCATCGAATGCATCGTCGTGGAATCGACGTCGGTAATAGTTGCGCTGCTCAAGATCCACTGCGGCAACGACTCGACGGCGGTGACAGCGATGTCATTGCCTGCCGGCGCAGCACCGTTCAGATCGACGACCGGCGCGTCATTGGTGCCATGGATCTTGATCTCGACCACATGAGTGTCCATGCCGCCGTGACCGTCCGAGACCTGGATCGTATAGCTGAGGACGGATTCCCAGCCATTGGGCAAGAAATCGAAGGCCTGGCCCTGCGAATTGAAGGTCCATGCAAGATCGCCGGCGGCGCTGCCAGCCGGGGTCACGTCACCGGTTGCAACCGTCATGAAGGCCAGCAATTGCGCATTGGTGAAGTGCGATTCAATTCCAGAGCCCGATGCTGTCACCGACAACACGTTCGCGGTGACCGTGTCGGAGAGATCGACGTCCGTCACGCTCAGTGTACCGTTGGCGGTCAGCCCGGCATTGGTTTCGGTCAGGAACACATGATCGCTGTCGCCGCCGTCAATCGAGATCACCGGCTTGTCGTTGCTGCCGACCAACGTGACCGTGATGTCGCGATAGGCCGACGAACCGTGCCCGTCGCTGACGAGGATGCGGAAGACCTCTTGCTTGGTCTCTCCAGCGCCGAGGAAATTCAGCTGTGCATCGGTGACGTGATACTGCCAATCGACGAAGCCATTGCCGTCATTCAACGTCTCTTCCGCGACCACTGCAGTCACGTATCCGATATAGCCCGTGCCCTGAGGCGTCACGGTCAGCGTATGGGTGTCGCCCTGGTCATCGTAGATCCAGAAGCCGCCGCCATTGTAGCCGCCGCCCCATGAGCTGTCGGTGAAGCGCGTGCGATCTGCCGTTGATCCCGCCTGCGGATCGGTCTCCACATACTCGGTCATCGTGCCGGCATCGGGGAAGCCCTCCGACGTCGTCACGGCGTCATTGGTGCCGTGAATCGTGAACTGATAGACTCCGGACTTGCTGTCGCCATCCGAGTCCGTGACCGTGAATGGCACCGACAGGGTTGCGATCTCACCTTCGCTCAGGCCGTTGAAGCCCCAGCCCGGATTGACCGTCACCTTGCCCGTGACCGGATCGTAGGAGATCGACGGCACGCCGAGCGTGGTACCGGTCGGCGTGGAAATGGTGGCGTGTGCAGTGTCGAATGCCACAGAGCCCGGGCCATCGGCACCGAAGCGGTAGTTGGTCCCGCTGACCAGCGACACGACGGACGAGCCATCCTCGCCGATATCCGCGTGGAAGAGCGGCAGCGACGTCGACGACGCCTGAACCAGGCTGACATTCGCCAGATAGGTGCCGGTATTGTCCGCGGCGTTGCCGACCTCCTTGAAGGTGACGGCGTTCGCACCACCGGCCGCAATGAGGTCGAGCGTCTGGATGGCCATGGTCGAGCCCGGCGCATAGGTGCCAACGAGCTGCCCGTTCCAATAGACCTGGAGTCCCGAGGACGACGGATCGTACGTGCCGATCTCGAAGCTCAGCGTATAGTGCTGGCCGGCCGTCAGACCGTTGAGGGTCTGGGAGACTGCGATGTTGCCCGGCGACGCACCGAGGTCAACCATCGGTTCGCCATTCGACGTCACAACCCCGAAATAGCCGCTTGGGACGCGCTCGAGCTGAACACCGGTCTGGCCGGCTTCCGTACCGGTGATCTTCCAACCGGTAGCGCCCGTCGCCCAATCACCGTACGAGGCGTCATGCCAGGAGCTGCCGTCCGAGAAATCGCCGTTGGTGAGCAGGTTGGCCTGCGTCGCGTTGCCGATGATCACCGGCACGTCATCGCCGACAACGACGCGCAGATAGCTCTCCACATAGTCGCCGTCACCATCGGTGACGCGATAGCTAAGATTGAATCCTTCACCGAGTTCGCCGGCGCCATTCGGATGATGGATGGCCGCGAACTGCTCCACCTGATATTCGCCGGTGGTCGGATTGAGAGTGACCGTGAAGACCTTCACGTTCACGTTGTTCTGCAGTTGATAGACCTCAAAAACGTTGCCGTTGATAACGCTGGTATATCCACCGGTCGGCAGCGTCGCGCTGACCCACGACAGATGACCGTTGCTGTCCGCACCGAAGTTGTGGCTCAACGTACCCGACGCCGTTGCCGTATCGCCGGGCTCAGGATTGCCGTTGATCAGCGCATCGTCCTGTACGCCTGCGCGCTGAACTGTCGTCGCCGGAATGGTCGGGACCGAATCCGTCACGTTGATGTGGATCGCCTGATCCACATAGTCGCCGTCCCCGTCGGTCGCGCGCACCGTGAAGCCGAGATCGAGCGTGTTCGAATTCGCCGCGTGATCGAGGTTCTGGAACAGCGTGAAGATATAGGTCGGGTTCGAGGGCGAGCTGAGCGCCACGATGAAGACCGGATTGTCGACCGTGTCACCATGCTTGAAGGCGACGAGCTGCTTCTCGCCATACTGGGTGGTCCGCAGCACGTAGTCGAGCGCCACGCCGTCCGATGTCAGACCGGCCGGATGCACAGGCTGGCCATTGCTGTCGGTCGCAAAGTCGAGATGCGCGCCGACCTTGTCACCGCCGATCGTGATCTTCAGGCTGCCATAGGCCACCTGCGCCAGGGGCGTGATGGTCTCGTCGACTGTCACAGTCGCCGCAGCACCAGCCAGGACGGGAGCATCGTCGGTCACGGTCACGATGAGCTGATCGTGCAATGCAACGGTATCGCCGTCGCCATCGCGAACGGTAACCGCCGAAGAAAGATCGAGCGCAAGCGTATCTGTTCCGCCGGTAACGGCGATGTCCTGATGACCCGAATTTACCGTCGTCTGCCCGTTCGGGGCACCCGGTCCGGTCAACTCGAAGTGCACGTTGGGCGGCGTCGAGATTTGTCCAACGTTGATAAAGATCGTCGTGTTCGCAGCGATCGACAGCGGATAATCGGTGCCGCCGGACGTGTTATCCAGGACCCAGTTAACCGCCGTGTTTCCGCTGTTCGTGACGCTGATGATGACATCGCCGTCTGGCAGGCGGCCTTCAAAAGCACGAGGATTGCCGTTGATCGCCGCAACCGCATAGATTTCGCCCGGCTGGTCGATCGCTGCGACCGGAATCGAGGCATTGTCGATCACGTAATTCGCAACGTGATCAATTTGCCCCTTGAGCGTGAACGTATAAGCGCCGGTCGAGGCATTGACCGCGAAGGTGAATATCTGGTTCGAACCAGCCCAAGCGATGAGCGTGTTTCCGACGACCGTATAGGTCAGCGCAACACCGCCCGAAGTCAGTGAAGTCAGTGACGCCGACAGGCCCATGGTCTCCACCACAAAGGTACCGGGCGAATCCGCTCCCATTGAAACCAGTGACGACAGATTCCCGACGAGGATCGAATCGTCGGTACCTGCATCACCATTCTTGTTATCGGCGTTTCCGGCCTGCGTGCCGGTCGACAGATCGCCGGTAGCGGTGCTCAGTTCGCTTTCATAGACCGCTCCCGTAAGCACGGCAGCAGTCGCGGTCGGAGCGTCGTCATCGACGGTGACCGTGAAGTGTCCGTTCGCCTTGTCACCGTCGCCGTCCTTGGCAGTGAAGTTAAAGGTAAAGGTGAGATCGTCCTCCTGGCCCGCGATCGGATGATCGAGGTTTGCGTTCTGCGTGAAGGTGTAGGCACCGTTCGCCGAGGCGCTCGACAGAACGGCCGAGAACACCACACGGGCATCGCTGAGCGACGTCGGCGCGGTGGCGCCGGTGTAACCGATCAACGTCACGGCATCGATCATCGCATAGTGAACAGCCGCGCCATTCGACGTCAGCGAAGCGGTAACGTCGTTGCCATTGGCATCCTTGACAACGAGGTTGGCGAGTCCGTTCGAATGGTCGGTGAAGGTGACGGCGGCATCGACCACGATCGGGCCGCTGCTCGTATTCTGCGTGACGACCAAGTTGTCGGCCATCACGTAACCGTTGAAGCCATTACCAGTATAGATCTCGAGCCTGTCGATCAGAACATTCGCGAATGGTGTACCCGCGGCATTGAAATGCGTGGGCGTGCCCGACACAAGCGATGCGACATTGGCCACGCTCAGCGTATAGGTCGCGACGAGATTGTTGTTGGAATCGTAGCCCTTCAGAATGACGGTCGGTGTCGTTTGAGCACCCGACAGTCCCAGGTCGATCCCGTCCAGCTTGAACGGCAAGCTGTCATTGGCATTGATGATAATCGGATTGTTGATGCCGCCGAACACGATCCCCGAGGCAGATGGATGATTGACCGTGCCCTGGGTGACGATCAGATCGGCAGTCAGGTTGCTGTTGCCGCTGAACGTAAATGTCTGCGTCGACGTACCGCCCGTAACGGTCGCCGCCTTGCCGTCGGCGCCGAACGCAATCGCTAGGGAGCCGGACGTGGTGCGCGTGCCATTGTCGCCCTGGGCAATCGTCAGATCGCCCGGATAACCGTCGTCCTTGTTGCCGCCGGCCAGATTGCCTTCGTCGACGAAGCCCGCCACGGCGGTCCCGAGGACGACGGTGTCATCGTTGACATTGACGGTCAGCGAGCCGGTCGCCGTATCACCATCGCCGTCGGTGACAGTGATGTTGAAGGTCAGCGCCTTGTTCTCTTCCGTCGTGCTGCTGACTGCGTGGACGATCGGTGCGTTGACGGTGAAGCTATAGGATCCGTCGGCATTGATCACCAGAACGGCTGCGGAGCCGTAATGCGCGCTGGTTGCTGTCCAGGTCGTGGCGCTATTGGGGCCCACCACCGGCGAGCCCCAGGTCGCAGTCTCGGTCTGCGCGAAGCCATTGGCGTCCTTGTAGATGACGCCGAAGGTTGCCGACGTCATCGCAACGGATTTCACGCCGTCTGCACCGGCAGTGAACAGGCTGCCGGCAGCGCCGGAGACCGTCTTGACGTCGGGGCTCACATCGCCCGACACATTTGCGGTGTTGGCCGGGAACAGCGACTGCGCTTCGTCGTCAAGCGTCGTCGCGGCCGTCACGATGCCCTTCGACACCGGTGTGTCGTCATTGACGTTGACCGTCAGCGAGCCGGTGGCGGTGTCGCCATCGCCGTCGGTGACCGTGAAGTTGAAGGTCAGCGCCTTGTTGTCTTCCGCAGTTCCGGGCGTTGCATGTGCGATCGGCGCGTTCACGGTCAGCGTGTACGAACCGTTCGCACCAATGACCAGAACAGCGGCAGAGCCGTAGTGGGTGCTGGTCGCCGTCCAGGTGGTGGCGCCATTGGCGCCCACCACGGGCGAGCCCCAGGTCGCGGTCTCGGTCAGAGCGAAGCCGTTGGCATCCTTGTAGACGACGCTGAAGGTCGCGGATGTCATTGCAACCGATTTGAAGCCATCAGCACCGGCGGTGAACAGGCTGCCGGCGGCTCCCGACGTGGTGTTGGTGTCCGGGCTCACATCGCCAGACCCACCTCCGGCATTGGTCGGCGTGAAGACGGTCTGCGCTTCGTCATCAAGCGTCGTCGCGGCCGTCACGGTGCCCTGGGATACCGGGGTATCGTCATTGACGTTAACCGTCAGCGATCCGGTGGCTGGATCGTTATCGCCGTCGGTCACGGTGTAGTTGAAGGTCAGCGACAGGTTTTCTTCATTAGCTCCGGCCGTTGGATGCACCAATGGCTTGGAGGTTGTGAAGGTGTAAGAGCCGTTTGCACCGATCGCCAATGTTGCCACGGTGGCGCCACTGACGGCACCGATCGCGGTCCAGGTGGTCACGCCACCCGATACACTTGCCGATCCCCACGTGACGGATTCCTGGTGAGCAACGCCGTTGGCATCCTTGTAAATCGCACTGAATGCCGTCGTCGTCCCAAGCGTCACGCTCTTGAACCCGTCCGCGCCGGCCGAGAACAGCGCACCGGCTGCGCCCGTTGCCGAGGTGGCATTGGTGACATCGCCGGCGCCGCCCGCGTTGCCGCCAGCAAACGCATCGTCGTCCAGCACCGTCGCCGCGGTGACCGCTCCCGTCGCAACTGGCGAATCGTCATTGACCGTGACGGTGAATGTCGATGCCGCTGTGACATCGCCATCGGCGTCCGTGGCCTGATAGCCGAAGCTGAGGGTGATATCGTTCTCGTTGTTACCTGCCGGGTGATCGAGATGCTTCAGCAGGTTGAAGGTATAGTTGCCCGAGGATAGATCGCTGAGCGAGACCGTGAACACCTGGCTGCCGGCCGATGGCGGCGTCGAGCCATTCACCGGGTTGCTGCCGGTGTAGCCATAAACCGTATTACCGACGACCCACAGTTTGACCTGCGCCCCATCGACGGTCAGAGGGCCGACATTGGACATCGCATTCTGGCCATCGCTGATGCCAGAGAACGCAACCGAGCGATCGGCCGCCCCGGAATTGTTGTTGTCAGCTCCCCAGGAGATAGCAAGCGATCCCATCGCTGACGTTGCGGCACCGGCGAGATCTCCGGTGGCAGGCTGCGTGTTGCCGCCCGTCAGACCGTCCTCATCGACCGAAACCGCCTGCGCCGTTCCGATAGACGGCCGGCCGTTATCATCGCTGATCGTAACCGTGAAGCTGCTGCTGTCGGTGTCACCGTCCGCATCCGTGGCGACGAAGCCAAGCTGCAGCGACAGTGCACTGCCCTGGCCAGATCCGACGTGATCCAGATTATCCAGCAGCTCGAAGGTGTAGGTGCCGTTGCCCGTATCGGACAGCGTGATGTGGAACACCTTGCGATCGTTGATCGTCAGCGAGCCGCCGTTGTCGTTGGCCATGCCCCAGATCTCCGTATCGGAGATCCGCAGGAACTGCACGGTCACACCGTCTGACTTGAGCACGGGACTTCCGGAGCCCGTGGTGTGCACGCTGTCGCCGGAGTCGATGGATGACGAGAACGCGACCGAACGGTTTGCAGTGCCGCTGTTGTTGTCGTCCGCGCCCCAATTGATGTTCAGCGACTTGTTCAACGCAGTCTGGGGCACGAATTCCTCGCCCCCGCCCACAATGGTCGTATCTTCGGTCAACGTCGAAGCAATCGGTGCGCCGATTTCCGGCACGTCGTCGCGGATCGTCACGGTAAAGTTGCTGCTGCTGGTATCGCCGTCACCGTCAGTCGCGGTGTAGCTGAAGGTCAGGTTAACCAGATTGGTGCCGCTGCCGGTAGGATGATCGAGGTTACCGAGCAGCTTGAAGGTGTAGGAGCCATCATTGGCATCGCTGAGCGTCACTTCGAAAATGCGCGTGCCGCTTGCCAGGTTGGCGCCGATATAGCCGACCAGCTTCTGACCGTCGAATGCGTATTGAACCGTCTGGCCATCCGAGCGGAGCGTCAGGTTCTGGCCATTGCTGTTCTCTGCATCGACGTTGTCCGCCGCCGAGTTGAAGCGGAAGCCCACAGTGCGATCGCCGAGCCCGCCTCCGGCGGACGGATTCGCGTCATCCGCGCCCCAGGAGATGTTGAGATCACCGGTAGTGGTCAGACCGGGCGCATTCGGCGATGTGCCATTCGAGAGATCATTTTCATTGATGGTCCGGCCATCGCCGGTATGTGCCTCAGGCGCGTCATCCACGACGGAGACCACGAAATCGGCCGTCGCGGAGTCGCCGTCGGAATCGGTGGCCTTGATGCCAAAAGATAGAGTCCGGCTGTCATCATTCTGCCCCGACGCAGCGTGATCGATATTGTCAAACAGCGTGAATTTGTAGCTGCCATCACCACTATCGGACAGTTCGACGGTGAACACTGTGCGGACGCCAGCCTTCGCAGTCAGCACAGTTCCGTCCGCCGAGATCGAATAGACGATCGCGGTACCGTCGGACGTCAGACCCGTGGCGCCCGCTGCGGTCGTGAAAACGACCGAACGGTTGTTTGTTGCGCCCGAATTATTGTTATCTGCACCCCAGTTGATGTTGAGATCACCGAGCTGAACGGTCGAGTTCGGCGCGTCCGGGAATGTCGTGTCATAGAACGTGGTCGGCAGACTGTCCTCACGAACGGATTCGGACTCCGCGTTACCGATGGTCGGCACATCATCCTTGACCGTAACGCTGAATACGCTGCTGCTCTTGTCGCCGTCCGAGTCGGTGGCCGTATAGTCGAACGTAAAGGTCAGTGTGTTCTGACCATCGGCGGTCGGATGATCGACATGTCCGAGCAGCGTGAACGTGTACGAGCCGGTGTTGTCATCGTCGAGAGAGACGACGAACACACGGTTGAACAACGGGTTGTTGCCGGCATAGGCGACGAGATCCCCGCCAATAATAGCATAGTGGACGGTGGCTCCGTCGGATGTCAGGCTCACCGGATTATTATTGGCATCGCGCACCACGACATTGTCCGCAGCCGTCGTGTGCTCGAACGACACCGAACGGTTGGCAGTATTCCCACCATCGTGATCGTCAGAGTTCCAGTCGATGTTCAGCCGGCCGCCGACCTGCAGGTCGAAGATGTTCGGCGATGTCCCACTCAAGAGATCGTCCTCGTCCACGCCGCGCGTGTCTCCCACGCCTGCCACCGGCACGTCGTCGGTCACATGGACGGTGAAGCTGGCTGGCGCCGTCGTGTCGCCGTCGCTGTCGGTCGCCGTGAAGCCGAAGGTGAGCGCCAGGTCGTTCTTGGCGTTGCCTGAGGCATGATCGAGATTGTCGAGAAGCTTGAACGCATAGGTGCCGTTGGCCGTATCGGATAGCTGAACGGTGAAGACCGTCGTTCCACCTGCCTTGGCCGTCAGCAACTGCCCATTGTCCGAGAAGCTGTAGGTCAGCGCCGTCCCGTTCGATGTCAGATGCAGCGCGTTCAGGCTCGTCAGCGTCGCGGCGGTGAAGACCACCGAACGATCGCTCGTCCCTGGTCCTGACACCTGGTTGTTGTCATCCGAATTCCAATCCACCGCGAGTGAGCCGGTTGCGGTCGCGGAAATGAATGCGTTCGACGACGACGGACTGGTGCTCTCGACGAGAGTCAGGGCATCCGGGGTACCGATGCTCGGCGAGTCGTCGGTGACATTGACCGTAAAGGATGCAGGCGGCGTGGTATCGCCGTCACTATCAGTCGCCGTGAACGAGAATGTCAGCGGCAGGCTGGCGCCATTCGCGCCGGCGTGGTCCAGGTTGTCGAGCAGATTGAACGTGTAGGCACCGTTGCCGGTATCCGAGAGCTGCACAGTGAACACCGTGCGTGCGCCCGCTGTCGCTGTCAGCAACATGCCGTTGTCGGACAGCGTGTAGATGATCGTCTGGCCGTTGGAGGTCAGACCCGACGGCGCCGCGCTGGTGGTGAAGGCGACGCTGCGATCATTCGTGCCGCCGGCGTTGGCATCATCGGAATTCCAGTCAACATTCAGCGAGATGCCGTTCAAGGCCTTCGCGATAAATGCGTTGGAGCTCTCGGCTGATGTACTCTCGACCAGGGTTTCGCCAGCAACGGCGCCGGTCGTCGGCACGTCGTCGTTGATGTTGACACTAAATGACGAACCAACCGGGTCGCCATCGGCATCCGTCGCCGTGAAGTTGAAGCCGAGCGCGATCGACGCACCGTTGGCTCCGACGTGGTCCAGGTTATCCAGCAGGGTGAAGGTGTACGTGCCGCTATCGACGTCAGACAGCTTCACGGTGAAAACGACGCGTTCACCCGCCGAGGCAGTCAACAGCGTTCCGTTTTCCGACAGCACATAGGTGATGGCCTCACCATTCGAGGTGAGCCCGGAAGGCGCTGCGGCGGTCGTGAAAGCGACCTTGCGGTCGATCGACGCGCCGTTGTTGTTCACGTCGTCGGCGCCCCAATTGATATTGAGCGAAACATTATCGAGCGAAGTCGACACAAAGCCGTTCGTCGCACCGCTCTGCGTCTGCTCGGACAGCGTCTGGCTCTCGATTCCACCTGCCGTCGGCACATCGTCGGTGATGTTGACCATGAAATTCGCTGGAACCGTCGAGTCGCCATCGCTGTCGGTCGCAATGAAGCCAAATGTCAGCGCCTGGCTGCCTTCGGAGCTGCCCCGATGGTCCAGATTGTCCAGCAAGGTGAAGTCGTAGCTGCCATTTCCGCTGTCGGACAACTGCACGGTAAAGATGGTGCGCGCGCTATGGCCTTCGCTGGCCGCAGTCGTCGCCGTCAACAACGTGCCATCCGTGGAGATCGTGTAGATGATCGTCGCACCGTCGGAGGTCAGGCCTAGGTTCTCGAGAGCGGTTTGCGTCGCAGCGGTGAATGTGACCGAGCGATCATGCGCGCCGCCCACGGCCGTCGGATTCTGATTGTCCGAACGCCAATCGATGTGCAGCGATACGGCGCCCGTGTCCTTCGGCGTAAATGAACCGCCGACAACCAGCAAGGAGAGCATGTCCCCGCCGCCTTCGCTCGGCGGCGTTTCGCCGTTGCCTTCGCTCAGTGTGCTTGCGTCGGCCGGACCGGTCACAACCGGCACCGTATCCGCGATCACCGCATGCAGCGTGCCGTTTACCGTATCGCCATCGCTGTCTGTCGCAGTGAAGTTGAAGGCCAGATCGATGTTCTGGAACGTGGCTGAACCATTATCGTGATCCAGCGAACGATACTGGGTGACGACATAGCTGCCGCTATTGCTGGCGTCGGACAGGGTCACGACGAAGACGACGTTGTTGGCAATTCCACCTTCGCCACCCTCGCCTTCACCGCTCGGCGTGCCGCTCTGCTGCAGGTCGGCGAGGCTGGTCGGCGCGGTCGCGCCTGTATAGGCAACCAGCACAGTGCCGTTTTCGAGCAGCACGTAGTGGACGGTCTCGCCATGCGACGTCAGCGTACCGATGGCCGTTGCGCCGTCGCCGGTGGCCGTCACCTGCGTGTTGGCAAACACGACCGAGCGGTCGCCCATTGCGCCGGTGGTCGCGGATACGCCGCCATCGACATGATCGTTGTAGCGATCGGCACCCCAGGAGATTCCCAGCGAGCCCGTCTGCGTCGCCGGATTGCCGGACAGCGGATCCGTCAGCTCGGCATCGGCAGGCGTGCCGATCACTGGCGTATCGTCGTTGATGCCGATCGGAATCGTGACGGCCACAGTGTCGCCACTACCATCCGTCGCGATCACGTTGATCGAGAGATTGATCGTGTCTTCGGTACCGCCGATCGGATGATCGAGCGGACGCAACAGCGTGAAGGTATAGTTGCCCTGCAGCGATGAAGCATCCAGGGACACCGTGAAGACCTGATTGGCGGCGACATTGAAATCGCCACCGACATAGCCGATCAGCACGGGCTGGCCGTTCACGGTGGTGAAAGCGAGCTGAACGGTCTGACCATCCGAGGTCAGGCCGGCGAGCGTCGGCTGATTGAGCGAGAACGCGAAGCTGCGATTCGAACCATCGGTACCGAAATCGACATTGAGCGAACCGGTCACGGACGTCGCGGTGCCGCCCGTGTCACCGGTGCCGCCGAGATTACCTTCCGCAAAACCGTCTTCGTTCAGCGTCACCGCCGTCACGCCGCCGGGAATCGGCGACGGGTTAGGCGTTCCATCGTCGAGATTGTCGAAGCCGCCGCCAGTGTCTTCGCCCGTCAGCAGCGCGAGACGCGCGCCCGAAGCACCGAGCGCGCCAACGGTCGCATCACCGAAATTCGCGCCGCCCGTCGGGCCCGTTGCACCGCCGGCTGCGGGCAGAACGGACTGATCGGTGGTGATCGGAAATGTTTGCGCGAACTGCTCGCCTGTCAGCGTGCGATCGGAGCCCATGTCGAATGCGAGATCGGTGAGCGGCTTGCCCATCGAGTCGAACACCGGATCGACAGTCACCGTCGACTGATTGTCGAACAGGATGATCAGCTTTTCACCAACCTTGACGAAGGTCAGCTTCTCGCTCGCGATATCAGCAAAATCGAGCTTGGTGTTCCCGTCGAGATGGACCGAAATGGCCTGCCCATTTTGCGGCTTCTCGAGCTTCAGGTTCTTCGGAGACGGCGGGGTCTGCGTGGTGGAACCGGCGAGCTGCGCGAGCAATACGGGAGCGTTCATGACTACAACCTCAAGCTGATCGGACCGAAAAACGTCCAAGTCCTGCGAGGGTTAAAATATTCTTAAGAACGCAGAGACGTCAATGAATACCTGTAAAATTTGAAGCGTTTTCGTTGCATTGGTTAAGTTCAAAAATGAAACAGCGTATTAATAAAGATGAACCATTCGACAGTAATACTTCATTTAGACAGTCTATTTTTGGGAATGCCCGGAAAAATCCACAAATTGCGGCGTATCTATTGTAAAAATAAGGAAGTATTCGAAAAAACGACTTATTTTATACTTTGTAAGATGACTTCTCATATCGCACTGAACAACGAAATCAGCTCACAACCACAGGCACCACCGCCAATATTGGACGGGCGCCTGAATTTGCTTTCGCGAGCCGATATCGACAGCGGCGCGAACCGCCGCGTGGTGATCGCCCTTCGCGAGTAAATTTCGAAATGGGACAGTTGCTTAAAGCGCATTCGTGTCACGGCCAGATGGCAGGGTCGCCATTTGCAGTGCGCATTCCGCGAATCTCTGGGATCGCGGACTTGTTCTCCGGACACAGACGTGAGTCAGCAAGCTGCGCAGATGCGCAACTCGCTATCGCAGGACTGCTATCGCAGGAGATAATTGATAGGATAAAAGTCTAGATGCGGGTAACGACGCACGCGACCGGGCTATACTTGGCCCTATACAGAAGCGCGTGCTCGCGAATGCCATCCAGCCATACGCCACGGCCAGCATAGCGATATCCCTCACCCATCGGGATCAGGCGAACAGGCATTGCACGGTGCGGGGTCAGGTACAGATGGCCGGTGACAATATCACCGGGAAAGGTCACACGGCCGGAGGTCAGCTTGTAGACCGCCCCATTCTGACAATCGACGGAGAAGGCAGCGCCTGGAAGCAGGCCTTCGGCATGCGAGACAGTTGCACCGGAAGCCATTCCGGCCGCCACCAACAAACCCAACAGCGTGTGCTTGAAGCGCATCTCAATCCCCTCGTCGACCTCACCCTGGCGCATTAAGAGCCCAAGATGCACGGAAGTACAAGATCGCGAAGCGCATAAAACGTCGATATCAGGCCGATTATCGACGTTGTGTTGTCGAACTATCTCAGAGCGCCAGCGGCAAGGAAGAGCCCCCGCCGAAGCCGTCCACCTCGGCCGCGGGCAACATGTCGGTCTCGCTCTCGTGATGCGGACGCGCGGCATAGGGCGCGGCAAACAGGCTGACGCCTTTGTGGTCGATAGCGAAAAGCGGCATGAAATGCGGCAGATCACGTGTTTCCGACAGTCGGGAGTAGCGATTGTCGAGAACCAGCCAGCGGCCATCGACACGGACGGTCAGCACCGCATGGTCCTGGCGCACCGCCATGTCGCGCACCAGCATCATCTTGATATCGGCCTCCGGCACGCCCGTTGCGACGAGCATGGCGAATTTGGCGATCGCATAATCTTCGCAATCACCGATGCCCGCAGACAGCGTCTCGAGCGGCGAACTCCACAGATCGGCGACGCCGTGCTGCTGATAGTCTCCGACATAGCGGATCGCATAGTTGACGTCGCGATTGATCGCCTCGACGCGTGTGCGCAGACCCAACTCGGCGGCGGAACGCGTGACGGCGACAAACTTGCGCGCACCGGCGGCGCAGTTCTCGCTATCAGCCTTGCAGTCCTCGATCGATTTCAAGTCGGCGCGCATACGCGCTTCCACACCGCGCCATTTCGTCCATAGCAGCCCTTCAGGCGCGCGGAACGTGAACAGGCCGAACGGCTCCTCGCTGGTGGCAGGCAGGATCGCGGCCGGAGACGGCGCATCGCTGATCACCTTGGCATCTGATCCCTGCGACGCGTCCAAGGATGCGAGTTCGATATTGCCGGGCTTTGCACGGTTCTCGCTGTCACGCTTGGCCAGCACCTGGTTGATCGTGAAGAACCGAACCGGCGGCGCGGTCATGCCCGCGATCACCGATTCCATCACGGGGCGCTCAAGCACGGTCTTCTTCGCGCGTGACTTTGCAAATGCTCCATCGCAAGCGCTGACGCTTACAACACCGGCGAGCACGAACCCCAGCGCACGCGGGAATGCCCGCGTCTGATCGATACGCAACATGACTGACGCCCCGTTGTCCGGAGCATCGGCCGACGTCATTGCGTCGATCCCCGTCCGGATCTTGTGGCATCAGGGATAAATCGAGGGCTGCTTCAGGCCGGTTAAAACACGTCAACCTGGGCTTGTATGTCGTTGAACGCGCTCAATCGCCTACCAACGCATTCGCTCGAATTTTAGCGAAGCCTGCGTTTTAAGAGTTCGTTGACTCTAATGGACTGGGAGCAAGGTAACATACGGAGCAGCGGAGATGCTCCGTAGCGCTATCAGCGTTCGCGAAACGCCTCGTCACGCAGCATGCGCGCAGGCTTCACGAGATAATCCAGCACCGACTTCTTGCCGGTCAGGACTTCCACTGTCGCCACCATGCCAGGAATGATCGGCAGCGGCTGCTCGGCAGTGCCGAGGTGGTTCTTTTCGGTGCGCACCATGACGCGGTAGAACGTCTCGCCGCGCTCATTCTTGTCACCCTTCTCGTCGGTGATGGTATCGGCGCTGATACGTTCGACCCGGCCGTGAAGCGATCCATAGACCGAAGAGTCGTAGGCGCTGAGCTTCACCACCGCCTCATGGTCCGGACGGATGAAGGCGATGTCCTGCGGACGAATGCGCCCCTCGACCAGCAGCGTATCCTCAAGCGGCACGATCTCCATCACGCTGGCGCCTGGTGCAACGACCGCACCAATGGTGGTGACGTTGAGTCTGTTAACGATGCCGTAGACCGGCGACCGCAGTTCGGTGCGCCGAACGCGATCCTGCGCGGACTTGATGTTTTCGTCCAGCACCGCGAGATCGCCGCGCGATTTCGCGAGATCATCTTCCGCCGTGGAACGAAATGCCGTGGTGATATTGAGAAGTCGCGACTGCGCTTCCTTCACGGCGGCCTCGGTCTTGACCATGGTTGCCTGCACCACCGCGAGCTGGCCGCGCATGTCGGTGGCCTGCCGGTCGGACCGCAGCATTTCGATCTCGGGAACAACCTTCTGCTCATAGAGCCGGCGCGTCAGCAAGGTTTCGCGGGTCAGCAGCGTCAGCGTCTCGGAGAAGCGGGTTTCCGACGCACGGAGCTCGTCGATTTCCTTTTTCTTCTGCCATTCCTGCTGGGCAATCACGTCGATGTCCTGCGCAAGCTTGCGCATATGGGCGTCGAACACGCTGCGTTCGGTCTGAACCGCACGCGGTGCAAGCTTCGTGAGATCTTCCGGAAACTCGACGCTGGTCTTACCGAAGGTCTCCGCTTCCAGTCGGATCACGCGGGCAGCCATGGCACCGCGCCGCTCGCGGATTTCGCCAAACTGCGCCGCGAAGTTGGTATCTTCGATGCGCGCCAGCGGCTGATCCTTTCTGACGATGGCGCCTTCCTGAATCAGCAATTCGCTGATGATGCCACCTTCAAGCGATTGCACCACCTGGGTCTGGCGCGACGGCACCACCTTGCCATTGCCGCGCTTCACTTCATCCAGCACGGCGAAGTGCGCCCACAGCAGGAACACGACGAGCAGACCGGTGACGGTCATCAACAACATCCGTGCCGTGCGCGGCGTGCGCATTTCCATGGCGGCACGAACGTCGTTCGAAAATGCGAAATCAGACTGCGACATTGACCGGCCTCCCCGCTGCTTGAGGAGCCTGCGGCTGCGGACGCAAGCGCGTCAGGATCTGATCGGCGGGACCGTCGGCGACGATCTTGCCGTTGTCGAACACGAGAATGCGATCGACCAGCGACAGTAGCGACGGGCGATGCGTCGAGACGATAATCGACATCTCACCCTTGGCGAGCGTCTTGAGGCGATCGAGGAATTCACCTTCACTGCGCACATCGAAATGCGCCGTGGGTTCGTCGAGAAACAATACGCGCGGCTTGCGGATCAGCACACGCGCGAGGCCGATCGCCTGTTTCTGGCCGCCCGACAGGCTACGGCCGCCTTCGGCGACCATCATATCGTAGCCCTGCGGATGACCGGCGATGAAGGTCTCGACGCCGGACAGGCGTGCAGCCGCGAGCACTTCCTCATCGGTCGCATCGGGACGGCCCAGCGTGATGTTGTCGCGCAGCTTGCCGTAGAACAGATCGGTGTCCTGCAGCACGAAACCGATGCCGGCGCGCAGGTCCGCCGGGTCGTATTGCCGGATATCGATGCCGTCGATCAGGATGCTGCCTTCGCTCGGCGGATAGAACGCCGTCGCCAGACGACCGACCGTGGTCTTGCCTGAGCCGACCCGGCCGATGATGCCGATCTTCTCGCCAGGCTTCACATGGAAAGAGATGCCGTCGAGTGCTTTGGCCGGGCTGTTCGGATAGGAAAAGCTGACATTGCGGAATTCGATGCTGCCCTTGGTGATCTCGCGGGCCACGAAGATCTTTTCCGGCGGCCGCTCGCGCTCCGTCGCCATCAGGCGATCGATCGACCGCAGGGCCGACATGGTCTGCGTCGCGCGCGTCATCACAGCCGCGATGCCCGCGATGGGACCGAGAATGCGGCCCGACAACATATTGGCCGCAACCAGCGCACCGACCGACAGCTTGCCGTCGAGAATGAGGAACACACCGACCACGACCAGCAACAGGCTGCACAGCTGCGTCGCCACGCTCGCACTGGTCATCGCCAGCGACGACCAGAACTGCACGCCTTCGCTTGAACGCGCCGTCGCTGCGACGGAACGTTCCCACACTGTCTGCACCCGGCTTTCGCCGGCGACAGCGCGAACGGTCTCGATGCCGTTCAGCGACTCGATGAGGATGCCGTGGCGTGCGGCCGATTCCGCCTGCAGGCGCTTCATCGCACGATCGAGCGGCCGCTGGATCAAGAGACCGACGAGGATCATCACAGGCAGCATCGCCAGCGGGATCCAGGCCAACGGCCCGGCAATCACGAACAGCACCGCAATGAAGATGATCGCGAATATCATATCGGTCGCCGACACGACCGTGCCCGACGTGAAGAATTCGCGCACCGAGTCGAAGTCGCGCATCTGATTGGCGAGAATGCCGACCGAGGGCGGACGCTTGTCCATCTTCAGCGCCATCACATGTTCGAAGATGTTCGACGCCAGCACCACGTCGATCTTCTTGCCGGTCATGTCGATGATGCGGCTGCGAACCACCTTGAGCAGGAAGTCGAATGCGATCGCCAGCGACAGGCCGATACCAAGTGCAACCAGCGACGGGATCGCACCATTCGGAATAACGCGGTCATACACGCTCATGGTGAACAGCGGCGCGGCGAGCGCCAGCATGTTGACGATGAAAGCTGCAATGGCGACATGGCTGTAGTTGGAGCCGAACCGGCTGACGACGGACCAGAACCAGTGAGCCTTCGGCAGATCGCCGGCGGCGATCGCGCGCGGATCGCTGACGGACGCCGGACGGACGAAATAGACGAAGCCGGCATATTTCTCTTCGACGGCTTCGATCCGCTCCATGGCGATCGCACCGTCACCGACGGGGGTTGCCAGTGTCAGACGGCCACTCGCCAGATCGATGCCGCGCAGAATCCGCGTCGAACCATCGTGAAACAGAAGCACAGCAGGCAGGACCAGCGCAGGGATATCCTTGAGCGGTCGCTCGTTGAGTTCGGCCTCGAGGCCCGCCCGCTGCGCCGCGCGCTCATACAGAGCCGTTGTCAGCACGCCGCGCTCGACCGGGAGACCGGCAAGCAGCGCACTGCGGCTGACAGCTCTGCCGTGGTGAGCGGCGAGATAAAGCAGGCTGTCCGTTAACGGATCAGCATGCTGATGCTCGACCTCCGCTACGGGCGCAGCCGGCAGGTCCATTGCAATATCGAACTGGGGTGAGCGAATGTTCAATGCAGCCTCGGAAATTCCAGGCGCCTTGTATGACCCGTGCGCGGATCTACTGGCCTTACAAAATATGACTTGCCAGCTTTACAGGCGATCCTTGCGGAGCGCCTGTACTATTTCGCGGTTCAGACGAATTGCTGAACTTACGGTAAACCCGACCGCGGATTATAAATCCGCGTGCTTAATTGGTTAACGGCGCCCCGCAGAAGCATCGGCCGACACGCTGCCCTGCCCGACCTGGCCCGATGTCACGAACAATGCGTTGGCGTTCGACAGATCTTGCGAGGCCCAGCGATCACCGAACAGCACGGCTTTCGGTTCCAGCGCCGGTGCGAAAGGCGAATTCCAGGTTTGGAAGGGCAAAACCGTATTGAGCGGTTCGGATCCCGGCTCCGGCGCCGTCAGCAGGATCGGCGGCAGGCGATACGGGATCAGGCCGGATGCACGGCTCTCGATCGGCTCAGACTCCGGCGGCTTGCCGGTCTTCAGATAGGACAGCAGCTGTCCCATGGCAGCCAGCAACTGATAGTCGGCGAACACGGTGACGCCGCGTGCAGACACCAGCGAGACGTTGGCGTTGAAGTACTGGTTCTGCGAGTTGAGCAGATCGATCAGCGTGCGCTGGCCGAGCTCATATTCCTTGTTGTAGGCCACGAAGGTGCGACGGGCGGCTTCAACTTCACGCACCAGCGCTGCTGCACGCTCCGTCGTGATCGTCCGCGCAGCCCATGCTTTGTCGAGCGACTCCAGCGCATCACGCTGCAGGCGTGCATGGCGCTGCTGCTGCTCGATCATGCGTTCGCCAGCTTCGGCGCGCTTCCACGCATCCTGACCGCCGCGGAAGATATCCCAGCTGACGACAACCTTGCCGCTGACTTCGTCGCGGTTGCCCGGATAGGTGATCGAGTCCTTGCCGCGCAGCGCGCGGCCTTCCAGGGCGACGTTCGGAACGAATGCGCCAGCGGTCGAGTCGAAAGCGCGCTTGGCCGCATCGACATCTGCACCAGCGGCGCGGATCGTCGGATTGTACTTGAAGGCGACGTCGAGCGACTCGTTCTTGGTGGCCGGCATATCCGGCAAGCGACCGGGGAAACGCACATTGAACGGCTCAAGACCAACGGTCTTGCGATACTTGGCGCGCGCGAAATCGAGGCTGAGGCGGAAATCCGACAACACGGCCTCTGCCGCAGCCACCCGCTCTTCCGCCTGCTGGGTATCGCCCTCACCGGCACGACCGCCAGCGAAACGCGCACGGACATTGGCGCGCAGTTCGAGATGAACCTTGAGATTTTGTTCGGCAAGCGCGACCAGACGCAAATAGCGGGTCACATCGACATAGGCTTCAGCCGCATCGAGCGCGATCAGTTCGGTCCGTTCAAGCACCCGGAACGCCGCAGCATCGACGCGCGCAGCCTGACGCCAGATGTCGTTGATGGACGCAAAGCCGTCGAACACCAGCTGGCGCACCGTTACCGACGCCTCGCTGCCGTTGACATAGGAGCCATTGCCGGCCGGCGCAGGAACGATCGCCCGGTTCAACATCTCGGGGCCGGTATTCGCCTGCAGCCTGATCTGAGGCAGCAAAGTACCTTGGCTCTGGCGAAGTTCGGCTTCGGTGGCGCGGCGATTGGCAGACGCCTCGCCGACACCTGGGTTCGTCTTTACCGCCTGATTGATGGCGTCAAGAATAAAAAATGGCTCGGCTGCATGAGCGAACTTGCCGCTCGATCCCAGCAATACAACTACAAGGAAAATCTTTGCGATCTGCTTCATGGATTGAGCGCTAACAAGAAACGGAACTTGCCGCAATCCGAAAGCCACATTTTGGATCGAAAACTGACTCATTGTTGCAAGAATGCATTACCTCGTCCGGAGGCGGCACGGTCCGCTTATCCGTCACGGCACTGTCATTTTCGGCCCTGATTTCAGGTATTTATCAATGCCTAACAACAGGTTAACACGATTTCGTGAGCGGCAGAACCGCCACCAGGATGATGAATGCGCGCTGGGCGGGCCAGAGCGCGCCCAATTGTGGCAAACATCGCTATTTCGTAAAATGGAAAAAGATACGACATGAAGGGATCGTGGTAGCCCCTCACCGACACCAATTCAGGTGAGTGCACGCTGTGGGTGCATCGATTCGGGCGAGTATCGCCCGACGGCCCCTAGTTCCGCTTGTAGTCATCCTCGATGCGAACGATGTCGTCCTCGCCAAGATAGCTGCCTGTCTGCACTTCGATCAGCTCGAGCGGAATCTTGCCGGGGTTTTCCAGACGATGCGTGGCACCGAGCGGGATGTAGATCGACTCGTTCTCGTGGACGGTCTTGATCAGATCGTTGATCGTCACCTTCGCGCTGCCACGCACAACGATCCAGTGCTCGGAGCGATGGTGGTGCATCTGGAGTGACAGCCGCTCTCCGGCTTTCACCACAAGGCGCTTGACCTGATAGCGCTCGCCATCCTCAAGGGCCTGCACGGATCCCCATGGGCGATGCACCTTGAGATGATCCTCGGTGACCTGCGGCGCCGTGACCTTCAGCTTCGCCACAAGCCGTTTCAAGCCGTTGGCATCCTTCTGGCGGGAGACCAGCACAGCGTCGTGCGTCGCCACCACCACGAGATCGTCGACGCCCTCCAGCGCCACCACCGGACCATCGCTGGCCACGTTGCAGTTGCGCGAGTCCTCGAACACCGCCACACCCTGCGCGGCATTGCCCTGCGCATCCTTGTCGGACAGCTCCCACACTGCGAGCCACGAGCCGACATCCGACCAGCCGCAGGACACCGGCACCACGGCTGCCTTCGTCGTCTTCTCCATTACGGCATAGTCGACAGAGATCGATTTTGCCTTCCCGAAAGCGTCCGCATCGAGCGTAAAGAAGCCGAGATCGCGGCCGGCCTTCGCCACAGCGCTGGTGATGGTCTCGACACTATCGGCGTCGACACCACGATATTCATCAAGCAGCATCCCCGCCCGAAACATGAAGTTGCCGCTGTTCCAGAGATAGCCGGCCTCAATATAATCGGTTGCCGTCTTCAGGTCCGGCTTCTCGACGAATTTGGCGACGCTCTTCACCTTGTCAGAAAGCGACTGGCCTGGTGAAATATAGCCGTATTCGGTGGCCGGACGCTCCGGTTGCACGCCGAACGTCACGATGTGCCCGGCATCGGCAACCACCAGACCCGCCCGGCACGCCGCAACGAAAGCCGGCACGTCGCGCACCACGTGATCAGCGGCAAGCGCAAGCACGACCGCGTCCTCATCGCGGGTTTGGGCGAACGCGGCACCGGCGGCAATGGCCGGGCCTGAATCGCGCCGCGCCGGCTCGAGCAGAATGTCTGCATCGAGCCCGATCTCGGCGAGTTGTTCGCGTACCATGAACCGATAGGCAGCACTGGTTATGACAATGGGACGATCGAACAGGCCTGCATCGGATACACGAATCACGGTGTCCTGAAAGGTCGAGCGCGGCCCGAATAATGGCAGAAATTGCTTCGGGCGCCCCTCACGTGACGACGGCCACAGGCGCGTCCCGGCACCGCCACACATGATCAGGGGAATAATGCGCTTGCTCATCAGTCGCTCTCAACCCTTCGCGTTCAGATTACCGTAGTGGCTGCGATACCACGTCACGAATTGCCGAATCCCCTCCTCGATCGAGGTATCCGGCTTGAAGCCGACGTCACGCATCAGATCGTCCACATCGGCAAAAGTCTCAGGCACATCGCCCGGCTGCATCGGCAGCATCGTCTTGATGGCTTCCAGCCCCAGTTCTTTCTCAAGAACGGAGACCACATGCAAAAGGTCCTCTGGCTTGTGGTTACCGACGTTGTAGATTCGCGCCGGCGCCTCGTCCTCGCTACCCGTCGGCACGTGATCGATCAGCCGCCCGATAGCACCGACAACATCATCCACAAAAGTAAAGTCGCGCCGCATGTTGCCGTGGTTAAACAGCTTGATCGGCTGCTTGTCGAGAATCGCCTTGGTAAACAGGAAGATCGCCATATCCGGCCGGCCCCATGGACCGTAGACGGTAAAGAAACGAAGCCCGGTGGTCGGCAGGCGATAGAGATGGCTGTAAGAATGCGCCATCAACTCGTTGGCCTTCTTCGTCGCAGCATAGAGACTGACCGGATTGTCGACTCTGTCGCTGACGGAGAACGGTTTCTTCTTGTTGGCGCCATAGACCGAGGATGACGACGCATAGAGCAGATGCGCGCAGCCATTGTGCCTGCAGCCTTCGAGGATATTGAGAAAACCCTCAAGATTGGCATCGGCATAGGCGTGCGGCTGCTCGATGGAATAGCGCACACCCGCCTGCGCAGCGAGATGAATGACAACGGGGAATTTGTATTCGCCGAACAACGCCGAGATCGCGGGGCGATCTGCCAGATTCGCCCTCACAAAGGTAAAGCGAGGCTGGCCCTCCAGCAGCTTCAGCCGCGCCTCCTTCAGCGCCGGATCGTAATAGCTGTTGACGCTATCGAGACCAACGACCGTTCGGCCTTCGGCCAGCAGCTGCCGCGTCACGTGGAAACCGATGAAGCCGGCAGCACCGGTGACAAGGATGGGTTGTTCAGACATCGTGTCCCCAGACATTCGCCAGAAATCGCCATGTTGCATGACGATCCGTGTCGCATTCCATTAGCCATCCAGGCGATGATGTTGCAACACTTCGGCATCGCAGCATCCGATTGCGTCAGAAGCGCGGCCTTCGCCGCTAGCTATGCCATGAAAACAGGGTAAGAAGAGCCGCCGTGCATAACTCCGAACTATTTGTCTCATTGCGACCCAAATCTTCCCCGCAACGCATGTCTTTCCTGCGATCAATGTCATCCCGATGTCGTCATTCGAATTGATTACAACCTTCGTCGCTCTGGTTGTAGCCGCCGTTCTGTCCGCGGTTTGCATCAACGCTATTCATCCGCTGCTCATCCGCTATGCAATGGCGCGACCGAACGCCCGATCGTCCCACAAGGTGCCGACACCGCAAGGCGCCGGCATCGCGGTGATATCAGTCGCGCTGCTGGTTGCCGGGTGCTCGATTGCAAGTCTTTCCGTTTCAGCGACACCGGCGCTGTGGGTACTGTTCGGGGCAACGATCCTGATCGCGACCATCGGCGCGATTGATGATCTGCGTCCGATTTCCGTGACGCCGCGACTGCTGCTGCAAGCCGTCAGTATTGCCGCGATCCTGTTTGCTCTGCCCCCGACACTGCAGATTACACCGGACCTGCCTCTCTGGATCGAACGCGGCTTGCTGCTGCTGGCTGCACTCTGGTTCGTCAATCTCGTGAATTTCATGGATGGGCTCGACTGGATCACAGTGGCCGAAGTGATTCCGATCACCGCGGCGCTGGTGCTGATCGGCTTCTCCGGGCAACTGCCGTTATCGACGGCGCTCATTGCCGCTGCGCTCTGCGGCGCCACACTCGGCTTCGCGCCGTTCAATCGGCCCGTTGCGAAGATGTTTCTGGGCGACGTCGGCAGCCTCCCCATCGGGCTATTGCTGGCCTGGTGCTTCCTGCAACTGGCCTATGCGCACCATCTGGCTGCCGCCATCCTGCTGCCGCTGTATTACCTTGCCGACGCGACCATCACCCTGCTCCGGCGGCTGGCAAAACGCGAGCCGGTATGGCTGGCGCATCGCTCGCATTTCTATCAGCGCGCGACGGACAATGGCTTCGCCGTGATCGAGGTGGTGCGAACGGTGTTCGTACTCAATATCGGCCTGGCGGCCCTCGCCGGGCTGTCGATCTATTTCCGCTCAGGCGTCGCCGACACAGCTCTGCTTGTCCTTGGCAGCGTCGCCGTCGCCGCAGTATTGAAGGCATTCTCGACGCCGCGCCGCTGACGCAGACTCACTGCGCCGCCGCCCGATATTCCGGCACCGCATCCTTCAGCGTCGCCACAGCGACCTCGTGCTGATCCGCCTCAATGGCTTTCCGCAAGATCGCAAGCCAGCTGTTCAGCGTCTCCAGCGGCAGTTCGTTCGGGCGGGCGGCGACGATGCCGGCGATACCGATCTCGCTGGTTGGCTCCTGCTCGGCGAACAGTATCTCGTTGAGCCGCTCGCCCGGTCGGACACCGGTGAACACGATATCGATATCGTAGCCGGGCTGAAGACCGGACAGCCGGATCATGCGGTCGGCGAGATCGACGATCTTCACCGGCTGCCCCATGCTGAGCACATAAACCGATGCATCGGCATGCTGCGCATTCATCGCATGGGTTGCCGCGGTGACGACCAGATCGCAGGCCTCGCGGATGGTCATGAAGTAGCGCACCATATCGGGGTGCGTCACCGTCACCGGCCCACCGGCTTCGATCTGCGCCTTGAACTTCGGCACGACGGACCCATTCGACGCCAGAACATTACCGAACCGCACCGAGATTAGCCGCATGGGTGATTTGGCGTCACTGCCGCTGATGGCGTCGCCATCGAGCGCCTGGCAATACATCTCGGCAAAACGCTTGGTGAGGCCGAGCATCGACACCGGCTCGATTGCCTTGTCGGTCGAGATCATCACCATCGCATCAGCGCCCGATGCGAGCGCCGCATCGGCGACATTCACAGAACCGAAGATGTTGGTCTTGACACCCTCGCCCCAGTCACGCTCCAGGATCGGCACATGTTTCAGCGCGGCTGCGTGAAACACCGCATCCGGCTTGAAGGCGATCATCAGTTGATGAATGCGCTCGCGGTCCCTGACATCGGCGATGCGGCCCTCGATCGCTGCGCTGGTGACTTTGGCCGCCAGCTTTTCCATAGCCGCATGAAGCGCCGGTTCTGAATTCTCGATAATGAGCAGCCGTGCCGCGCCGAACGTGATGACGCGGTCGCAGATCTCGTAGCCGATCGAGCCGCCACCGCCGGTCACGACGATCGCCTTGCCGCGCACGAAATTCTCCAGTCGGGCATAGTCGATCTTGACGCTCGGCCGCAGCAACAGATCCTCGACTGCCACCGGCGCCAATTGCGGCGTATCGCGGCTTTCCTCGAGCGACGGAATCCGGCTAACCGTCAGCCCGAGCTTGCGCGCACGCATCAATACCGACTCAGGTAACGCCTCTGCTTCAAACGCCGACGGCGTCATCACGATCCGTTCGATCGGGCGTTGCCGCGTGCTGAAATCATCAACGACATTACCGAGATCATCGATGCCGCCCAGGACCGGCACACCTCGGATCGCCTGTCCGCGGTCGGACATCGCCGGCGACAAGATACCAACCGGCCACATGCGCTTGACGGCACCACTCTCAATGCCGCGCAAGAACACCTCGGCATCGGCCGCACGACCAATCAGCAGTGCCGGTGACGCATCCATCGCGCGCGCCTGATTGCGCGTACGCGTATAACGAAAATAGCGATAGGCCAGTCGCGATCCGCTCAGAAAGAATATCTGGATGAACCAGTAGATGATGATCGTTGTCTTGCCGAGGAAGAACGTGCCGTACACGTTCGGCGCCAGGAAGATATAGTCGAGCACCAGAAGCGCGCCCGTCAGCACCGTGGATGCCTTGATGATATTCAGCAAATCGGGCAGCGAAATGAAGCGCCACTTCGTCGTCGTCAGATTGAACAGGTAACAGACGAAAAAGCTGAAGACGACGAAGTACGGCAGGATCTTCAGGAGCAGCGGCAGCCGATCCCACAGATTTTCGCCATCGAAACGCAGCACGAAGCTGAGAACGACCGCGGCCGCCGTGACGATGGCGTCATGCGTCGCAATCAGCCAGTTGCGGGCAGAAAACTGTGTGATGCGTGTCATGACTGTCCGCTGCGCGCGCGCTCGACCAGCGACGTCGTGCTGTGGCCTTGCAGGATATCGATCAGGATCACCTCTCCGCCGTTGGCGGCGACAACCTCATGGCCGACCACCTGCTCTCGCGTGTAATCGCCGCCTTTGACCAGCGTCGCCGGCGCGATCTGCGTAATCAGGTTCAGTGGGGTATCCTCTTCGAAAATCACAACCAGATCGACGGCCTCCAGCGCCGCAAGCACTTCTGCGCGGGCGCGTTCGTCCTGCACCGGGCGCCCCTCGCCCTTCAGACGCTTCACCGACGCGTCGCTGTTGAGGCCGACGATCAGGCGATCGCAAGTCGCGCGCGCAGCCGTCAGAACCTTTACATGACCGGGATGCAGGATATCGAAACAACCATTGGTGAAACCGATCCGCAACTGCTGTTTGCGCCAGTCGGCCAGTTGCGCATTGAGCTCAGTCGATGCCACGATTTTCTCTTCAGCGGCCAGAAATGCATGCGGCAAAATCCGGCGACGCAGTTCGGACGGTGTGACCACCGCCGTCCCCTTCTTGCTGACAGCGACCGCTGCTGCGGCAGTTGCCGCGCGCAATGCCGCTTCCCAGTCAGCTCCGGCCGCGAGCGCTACAGCCAGCATCGCCGCCACCGTGTCGCCGGCACCCGAGACGTCGCGCACCTTGACCGGCAGCGCTGGCACATGGATGGGCTCGCCATCGCGCGGCACCAGCGTCATGCCATGCTCGCTCTGGGTCACCAGCATCGCGGCGCAGTCCGCCAGAATCATCGCTTCCTGCGCGGCGGTCGCGATGTTGATGTCGCTGTCTGCACGGCTACGCGTTGCCTCGGCGAATTCCTTGCGGTTCGGCGTCAGCAAGGTCGCGCCGCGATAAATCGCAAAATTTGCACTCTTGGGATCGACGATGACGCGCTTGCCGAGCTTCTTCGCCGCGTCGATGACGTTGCGGATCACCCGCGCGGTCAGCACGCCCTTGGCGTAGTCGGACAGCAGTACGATGTCGACACGCGCGAGTTGCGGCAAAATTGTATCGATCAATTGCTTCTCGATGGCGGCGGACGCGGGCGCAGCCAGTTCCCAGTCGGCACGCAGCATATGCGTCGAGAAATGCTCGGACACAAAGCGCACCTTGCGCGTCGTCGGGCGCGATGAATCCGTGACCAGCAATGCTTCGATCAGAGGCTCCTGCGCGAGCGCATTCTTGAGCGTTGCACCGGCATCGTCCTCACCGACCAGACCGACAAAGATGCATTTCGCGCCGAGGGCTGCAATATTACGTGCGACATTGCCGGCGCCGCCAATATTGATCTCGCTGCGCTGGACCGCGATGACCGGCGCAGGCGCTTCCGGCGAAATCCGCGACACCTCGCCATAGACGAATTCGTCGAGCATCAGATCGCCGACGCAGAGCACTGTCTGGTCGGCAATCGCGTGCGACAGGGCGTCGAAATCAAACATCACACCGGTACCTGTTGTGCCGTCAACGGAAGCGATCGGGCTGGTCGAGGAAGCCCTTCACATAATGCGAGACCGCATCTTCCAATGTTGTAAAACCGCCGTTGTAGCCGGCGCCGCGCAACCGATCGACTTCGCTCTGCGTGAAGTACTGATAGCTGCCGCGAATCTGCTCGGGCATATCGATATAGTCGATGTTCGGCCTGGTGCCGAGTGCAGTGTAGGCAGCCAGCATCAGATCCTTGAAGCTGCGCGCGGTTCCCGTCCCGACATTGAAGATGCCGCTGACATTGGGTGACGCCAGCAGCCACATCATTACGCGGACGACGTCCTCGACATAGATGAAGTCGCGGCGCTGATCGCCATCGGCAATACCTTCGCGATGCGACTTGAACAGCTGGATGCCGCGGCCGGCCTTGATGTCGTCGAAGCGCCGCGCCAGCACGCTCATCATCGAGCCCTTGTGGTACTCGTTCGGCCCGAACACGTTGAAGAACTTCAGGCCTGCCCATTGCGGCGGCATCTTTTCGCCTTTGGCGACGCGCTCGGCCACCGCGAGGTCGAACAGGTGCTTGCTCCAGCCGTAGAGATTCATCGGCCTGAGCTTCTTCAGTTCGGGAACGGTCTGCTCGTCGCGAAAGCCCTGCGCACCATCGCCATAGGTCGAAGCGGACGATGCATAAATCAGCGGCGTCGCATTGGCCGTGCACCAGTCCAGCAGGCGCATCGAGAGGCGGAAATTCGTCTCGATCACAAGATCACCGTCGGTCGCGGTGGTTTCCGAAATCGCGCCGAGATGAATGACCGCATCGAGCTTGCGGCCCTTCAGCCAGTCCATCAGCTCGGCTGGCGGCACCACATCTGCAAGTTGCCGCTTGGCAAGATTACACCATTTTCCATCATGGCCGAGCACATCGCAGACGGCCACGTCCGCGCGGCCGGCGTCATTCAACGCGGCCACGACATTCGATCCGATAAAACCGGCTCCCCCGGTCACAAGCAGCATGAAGTCCCCGATCTCATGATTGACCCACCTTTGCCTCAACCCTGCCCCACAGGCAACTTGGGCAACGGGATGTTCGTCGCCGCTATGGGGACATGGTTGGAAACATCCCAAATGGCTTTACCTGTCCGAATGGAGCGGGTACCGACGTGAGCCGGATATAGCCCGCGGCAGAACAGCGAAGTCCTTGAAAGAATGAACGTAAATTCCCCATACCAGGGCGTGATGGTCGATCCGGACGATACCCGGCCGATCCTGATCGTGCCCTATATGTGGATCGGTGATTTCGTCCGGGGTCATACAGTCGTCCGGGTCCTGAAGGAGCGCTGGCCGAACCGGCCGGTCGATTTGCTGGTGACCAGACTGGTCGCCCCGCTGGTCGACTACATGCCGGGCGTGCGCGCAGGCATCGTCTGGGACCTGCCTCGCAGCCAGCTCGCGCTCGCCAAGCAATGGGAACTGGCGGCCACCCTGCGCGCCCGGAACTATGGCACCGCGCTGGTGATGCCGCGGACCTGGAAATCGGCTCTGGCACCCGCTCTGGCGGGCATCCCGGAGCGCATCGGCTTTGTCGGCGAGGCGCGCTTTGGCCTGATCAATCAGTGGCGCTGGGGCGAAAAGAAACTGCCGCGCATGATCGACAAGAAATGCGCGCTGGCGCTGCCGGACGGCACGCCACTGCCGCCGGAATGGCCGGTGCCCCAGTTCCGCGTGCCCGCCGACGAGATCGCGCGCTGGCGGCAGACCAATGGACTGGGAACCGGTCCGGCGGTCGCGCTCGGTCCCGGCTCGGTCGGTTCCTCCAAGCGCTGGACCTATTATGCCGAGGCCGCAAAACTGCTGGTCGAGCGCGGGCTGGACGTCTGGGTCATCGGCGGCCCGGGCGAGAAGGACCTCGCCAACGAAATCATTGCCGCCGCCGGTCCCCGCGCTCGCGACCTCACCACGGGCGACCTGCGCAATGGCGTGATCGGCATGGCCGCCGCCAATGTCGCCGTGGCCAATGATTCCGGCCTGATGCATATTGCTGCGGCCGTAGGCACGCCAACCATCGGCATTTTCGGACCGACCAGCCCGCAGCTATGGGGTCCCCTCAATCCGCTGGCGGCCACCGTGCAGACCAAGACCATCGTTCCCTGCCAGCCGTGTCACAGACCGGTCTGCACCATGAACAACCATGCCTGCATGCGGGACATTCCGGCCGACGATGTCGCCGAGATTATCCAGAGCGTGATGGCCGAGGCGTCCAACAGAAGCGCGCAGATATGACGACCACGCAAGCAAAGCCCGCAGCGTTTCTCGATCGCGACGGCGTCATCAATTACGACGACGGCTATATGGGCACATCCGATCGCATCCGCTGGATGCCGAACGCGGCCAAGGCTATTCGCCGGCTCAACGATGCCGGCTATTTCGTCTTCCTGTTTTCCAACCAGTCCGGCGTCGCACGCGGTTATTTCACCGAAGACGAACTCAATACGCTGTTTAAGTGGATGCGCTCCGAACTCGCGGCACAAGGCGCCCGCATCGATGACGTCCGCTATTGCCCGCATCATCCGGCTGGATCAGTTGCTGGCTATCTGGAAGATCATCACTGGCGCAAGCCGAGCCCGGGCATGATCCTCGACCTGATGCAGCACTGGCCTGTGCAACGCAAAGGTAGTTTTGCCATCGGCGACCGCGATTCGGATATCGAAGCGGCCAAGGCTGCGCACCTGCCCGGCTTCCTGTTTGCAGGCGGCGACTTGGACGCGTTCGTTGCGGATATCCTGCAGGGTCAGAGCAGCCTGCGATAAACTTCCGCGATTCCGCGCGCTTCTGCATCGAGGCTGAATTTGTCGAGCACGCGCTGGCGTGCACGTTCACCCATGGCTGCAGCGGCATCGGGATCGCGCATCAGCGGCTCCAATGCCAGCGTGATTGCCACTGCATCGCCGGTTGGCACGAGCTTGCCGGTCACGCCCTCCTCGACCACGATCTCCGCGGCGCCCGCACGCGTTGCGACCAACGCAGCTCCCGCCGACATAGCCTCGATCAACGTCAGACCGAAGCCTTCATTACGCGAAGTGAAAGCGTAGATCGTCAGGCGTTGATACCATCGCTCGACCTCTTCGATCGGCAATTCGCCGGTGATGACGATGCGCGACTGCAGACCGGCGTCAGCGATCTTCTTCTTGAGCTCATTGGCAAAGCCGATCTGGTCCGGCGTGATTGCCCCGACAATGACAGCGGTGAAATCCGGATAGCGCGGCAACAACTCGCACATCGCATCGACGAAAAGATCAGTTCCCTTCTGCGCACGCACGCGGCCGAAGCAACCAATCGCATAGCGCCCCGGTAAACTTGCTTCCGCAAACGCCACCGCACGATCGATGGGCGGCGCGTAGCGATCGGTATCGACGCCATGCGTCACCACAGTCGCCGATCGCTTCAGATACGACGCGGAGATCTCGCTGGTGGCGATGATGGCGTCCATCCTGCCGATCAGCCAGCGCGTGATCCACGTATGATGGCGCTGCGCAGCCGAGGTAAAGAGCAGTTTCAGCGGCCACCCGAGCGCCTTGAGCAGAACGCCGGCAATCATCTCGTTGTTGCGCCGCGCGTGCCAGATCACCGGCTTGCGGCGCAGCCACAATTTCACGAGATCGCCGATATCCATGCGCGCGATGCCGGCGGGCGCGTCGGATCCAAGCCAAGCCACGTCGAACATGTCTGCGAGTTTCGGCGCCACCATGCGATTGGTCGCCGTCACACCGGAGTAGCGCCAGTGCAGATTCGTGACGATCAGCTGCAATTTATCGGCCGTTTTGCCCGCAATCGGCACAGGTGACTCCATTTCGCCCGATTTCCTATACGCAACATTAAGCATAGTGGCCAGTTGCCGGCCGTCGAAACCCACTCTTCATCCCGGGCGCGATAGCGTTCCCAAAACGGGAGAGTGAGTAAATCCAATGACCGTCCTTGTCACCGGCGGCGCCGGTTATATCGGAAGTCACATGGTCCATGCGCTGGTGGAAGCCGGCGAGAGCGTGGTCGTGATCGACAATTTGTCGACGGGCTTCTCAACATATCTCCCCGAGGGCGTTCCGCTGTTTATCGGCGATGTCGCTGATGAGAACCTTGTCGAGGGCGTCATTGCTGCCCATGGCATCGACGCCATCATCCATTTTGCGGGCTCTGTCGTCGTGCCGGAATCGATGCGCGACCCGCTTGCCTACTATCGCAACAACACGATGACGACACGCAACCTGCTCAGCGCGGCAGTGAAGTGCGGCGTCAAAAAATTTATCTTCTCATCGACCGCTGCCGTCTACGGCAATCCCGATTTCACGCCCGTGGCAGAAGATGCCCCCACACGACCGCTGTCGCCTTACGGATCATCGAAGCTGATGACCGAGATCATGCTGCACGACATCGCACCGGCCTATGGCATGGAGTTTGTCGCGCTGCGTTACTTCAACGTCGCCGGCGCCGATCCACAGGGCCGCACCGGTCTGGCCACCATGGGCGCGACGCATCTGCTCAAGATCGCCGTCGAGGCCGCCACCGGCCAGCGCAGCAAGATCGACGTGTTCGGAACCGATTACCCGACGCCCGACGGAAGCTGCATCCGCGACTTCATCCATGTAAGCGACCTCGTTCAGGCCCACCGCGCCGCATTGAACTACCTGCGCGAAGGCGGCGCATCCACGACCCTGAATTGCGGCTATGGCCGCGGCTATTCGGTGCTGGAAACCATCGAAGCCGTGCGCCGTGCATCGGGCCGAAATTTCGCGGTTCAATACGCCCCGCGCCGCGACGGCGACATCATGACCATGATCGCCGATACCACCCGAATCCGCGCGACGCTCGACTGGACGCCCCAATACGACGATCTCGAAACCATCGCCCGCCACGCGCTGGCCTGGGAAGAGAAGCTCGCCCGCGAGCGCCATGGCATCGAATTGATGGCGAAATCGGCCTGAGTAGTTAGATCAGCGCCGGCACTGCGTCGGCGTCTCACCGAAACGCCGACGAAATCGCTGATTGAAGTATGAGATCTCGTTGAAGCCACTGGCTAGCGCGATTTCACTGATCTTCAGCCGATCACCCTGCTCGCTCGTCAGCAAACGCATTGCATGTTGCAGACGGCGCTCCAGAAGGCGTTCGGTGAAACTCGATCCGGTATCTTGCAGAAGGTCCTGGAGATAGCGCGGCGACACATCCAGCCGGCGCGCAACCTGCCCCACCGAGAAACCCGGCTCCGCGAAATGGCGATCGATCTCGGCGATGATTTCCTGCGTTCGCGACGCGCGCAGACCGCGCATCGACGCAAGTTGCGCAGCGTCGCCGCGGGCACCTAGCGCGAGCGCCGTCAGATCCAGCAATGTCGTGCTGATATGGCTGTCGAGCTCCGCATCATGCGGATCGCGCAGCAGATCGACCGAGATGTCGATGTAGCGTCGCAGATGAGCCACGGCTGCGCGCCGTTCGTCGAGCGGCTGGATCAGGAGATCGTCGACATTTCCAATGAGAGGCAACAGGCGCTCCCTACTGACGGTCAGCGTCGTCGACGAGAAATCCGCATCCGATCGCAAATCTGCCGGACGTCCGTTCGTGCCGAGAAAAGCGCAGTCTGACGACAAGGCCATTTCGCGCCCCACCTGATCGACGACCAGCGTCCCCTCGCCTCGATGAAACATCAAACAGAAATCATCGTCCGGCCCGCGCGAGATTGCCGTTCTGGATCGTCGGATTCGACTGAACGTGCCGCCGAACCGGGTGACCCGCACATTCGAATAATCTGCCCAGTGCACGAAAGCCGAGAATGGCTGATCTTCAGCACGTGTGATGTCCACGCAGCAGGTGAGCGCTTCCATGTTTTCGCACCACAGTGCGAATTTCTGGTGATCCAGCAATTCCGGATCAAATCCATCTGAGACGAAACTGGCCTGATGCATACGTCCAACTCATTTCCGACGAATAGTGTAGCAACACAGAACAAACTCATCACGAAAAATCTCGGCAGTGCGACGTTCTGTAACCGTGATTGTATAGTGCGCATATGTGCTGTTGCGACAACGCCACATCGACGCGAAGTTTAGTGGCAGTGCGCGAAAACTAAAATCTGCTACGCGCGTGAACAAGACCTCCCCGCCAGCCCTGTCATTGTGCACGTGGAAGCCGCGAGTCCCGGCATCATTCGCAGATGCCTTGGCCCGACGACACTTCACATGCGATCGCTGATGACGGCGATGCATCGGAAATCACTTGCCGAGAGCAAGAAACTGAGGGGCCTGATCATGAAGAGAGTATTCGCTGGCGCAGCACTGCTTATCGGTGCAGCCGTTCCTGCCATTGCGGCCGACATGCCCTATCCGGTGAAGGCGCCAGTCGCGCCCGTCCAGGTGTTCTCCTGGACCGGCTTCTATGTCGGCGCCAATGTCGGTTTCGGCGGCGACAAGTTCGACTATCCGTTCCAGGCTACACAGCGGCAGTTGCAGGCCGAGGCAGCCGCGCTCGTTGCCAGCACCAACGGCAATTTCAGCCTGACCTCGAGCGGTTTCTTCGGCGGTGGACAGGCTGGCTACAACTATCAATACAACGGCGGCTTCGTCGTCGGCATCGAGACTGACTTCCAGTGGTCCGGCATCAAGGGCCGCTTCGAGGGCAATCAGACGCTGAACAATAACGGCGTGACCACGTCCGCAGCATTCGGCACCGGCTCCGAAGTCGAATGGTTCGGCACGATTCGCGGCCGGCTCGGCTATGCATGGGACCGCGTGTTCCTGTACGGCACCGGCGGCGGCGCCTATGGCCGGGTCAACACCAACGGGAACTTTACTCTGACCGGCCCGAATGGTGTGCTCGGCCAGGTTGCGGCGGCGTCGGCCGGCCAGACACAGTGGGGCTGGACCGCCGGTGCGGGCCTCGAATACGCATTCACCCCGCAGTGGTCGTTCAAGACCGAATATCTCTATGTGGATCTTGGCCGGAGCACGCTGTTCTCCACTGCCGTCAACGACATCGCCAATGGCTTCTCCTCCAACTCCAGCATCGCGGTCGATACCAGGTTCCACACCATGAAAGCAGGGGTGAATTACCGGTTCTGATCGGGTTACATCCTGCCAACCGGAAGCATGGCGCGTACCTGTCGCGTGCCGTGCTTCCGAGAGATTCTAGGGCAAAATCGGCCCGAATCCGGCGGCAGATGCCGCCGGGCCAATGGGTTAACAAAGTCTTGGCAAGCCCGATTTTGGCTTGAAAAACCGCGATTTAACGGGCAATCAGGCGGCTGTTTCGCAAGCTGACCCTGACGCCTCGGCAAATCCCTGCCCGGCGCCGTCGCTGGACCGCGGATGGCCAAGATTACTCGCAAAGTCACTGACGATCCTTACGGCGCCTGGGCGCTGATCCGCCGTCTGGTCGCCGAACAGGCGGTCACCTATTGGCGGCGCTACCTCCTGGCCTTCCTGCTGATGGCCGTCTCCGCCGCGACCACCGCTGGCGCCGCCTATATGCTGGGTGAGGTCATCAACCAGGCCTATGTGGACAAGAGCATCGAGCGCATCGCCCTGTTCTCGGGCTTCGTGGTGGTGATCTTCCTGATCAAGGGCGCATCGACCTACGGCCATACCGTCATTCTCTCGAAGATCTCCAACGCCATCGTTGCCAACAACCAGCGCCGGCTGTTCGCCAAGCTGATGAACGAGAGCATCGGCTTCTTCTCGGAGCGGCACTCATCGGAATTCCTGCAGCGGCTCACCGCCGGCGCCAATTCGGTGACACAGGTGCTCAGCCTGCTGATCAACGCCGTCGGCCGTGACCTGCTGTCGCTGATCGCGCTGGTCGGCGTGATGGTCATGCAGGACCCCTATATGGCGCTGTTCGGCTTCCTCGTCGCGCCGCCCGCAATGCTGGTGCTGCGCAAACTGGTCCGCCGCATCAAGGGCCTCGCCCGCAACCAGTTCACCGGGACCACCGAGATTCTGGAAGTGATGCAGGAATCGCTGCAGGGCATCCGCACGGTGAAGGCGTTCACGCTCGAACAGACCATGCAGCAGCGCATGGAAGCGAGCATCACGGCCGTCGAGCAGAACGCCAACAAGATGGCGCGCGTCTCCAGCCGCTCTAGCCCACTGATGGAAACCCTCGGCGGTTTCGCCATCGCGGCGTCGCTGATGTATGGCGGCTATCGCGTGGTCGCGATGGGCGCGACGCCCGGCCAGTTCTTCTCCTTCGTCACCGCCTTCCTGCTGGCCTATGAGCCGGCGAAGCGGCTGGCGCGGCTGAACATCGATCTCAACAGTCAGATCATCGGCGCGCATACACTGCTGGAGATCGTGGACAGTCCGGCTTCCGAGCCGAATGACGACCACAAGCCGGCGCTGAAACTGACCGATGCGCGCGTCGAGCTGCATGACGTGACGTTCCGCTATCGCCCCAACGAGGTCGTCCTGAATCGCATGAGCTTCGTCGCCGAGCCCGGCAAGGTCACCGCTCTGGTTGGCCCGTCAGGCGGCGGCAAGTCCACAGTGCTCGCACTGTTGCTCCGGCTCTATGAAGTCAGCGAAGGCGACATCACCATCGATGGCCAGTCGATCGGTCAGGTCTCCCGTCGCTCGCTGCGCGGCCAGACCGCCTATGTCGGACAGGATGTCTATCTATTCCGCGGCACCATCCGCGAAAACATCGCCTTCGGCAAACCGGGCGCCACGGAAGACGAGATCGTCGCGGCAGCCAAAGCCGCTTGCGCCCATGATTTCATCATGGGCTTCCCGCTCGGATACGAGACGTCGGTGGGCGAGCATGGCGCACAACTCTCCGGCGGCCAGCGCCAACGCATCGCCATTGCGCGCGCGCTGGTGAAGAACGCACCGGTCATCCTGCTGGACGAAGCTACCGCAGCGCTAGATTCCGAATCCGAAAAATCGGTGCAGGAAGCCATCGAGCATCTCTGCCAGAATCGCACCACGATCGTCATTGCGCACCGCCTGCACACCATCATGCACGCCGACGCCATTCTTGTGGTCGAGGGCGGCGAGATCGTCGAGCGCGGCCGCCACGACGACCTGCTGCGCCGTGGCGGACGCTACGCGTCGTTCTTCCGCTTGCAACATCGTGATGCTTCGCCGCTGGCACCGCTTCATGCGTCGGCGTAAGACTTGCTTTTGTTTTCTGCCGCGCAAGCGCGGCATCCGTTTTTGATCCCAGCCTTCACAACCAGCCCGAGAGCCGTCCATGACCGCATCGTTCGTTATCGCCCCTCCGCCACAGGCCGCCATCGCCGTTCAGGGCGAGACTTCGACATTCCCGGTGCGCCGTGTCTGGTGCGTGGGCCGCAACTATCTCGAGCACATCCGCGAACTCGGCAATGACGAGCGTAACCCTCCCTTCTTCTTTGCCAAGCACGCCGACATGATCGTGCCGGATGGCAGCGAGATCCCTTATCCGACGCTGACCAAGGACATGCAGCACGAGGTCGAGCTCGTCGTCGCGCTGAAGAGCGGCGGCCTCAACATCTCGCCGGAAAAGGCGCTCGATCACGTCTGGGGCTATGGCGTCAGCGTCGATCTCACCCGCCGCGACCTCCAGACCATCTCGCGCAAGAAAGAGCAGCCCTGGGAAATCGGAAAGTCGTTCGACATGTCAGCGCCCACCGGCGCGCTGGTGCCCGCTTCGAAGGTCGGCCATCCCTCCAAGGGTAAGATCTGGCTCTCGGTGAACGGTACCGAACGCCAGAAGGGCGACCTATCCGAGATGATCTGGAACATCGCCGAGATCATTTCCAAGCTCTCGCTGCAGGTCGAACTCGGCGCCGGCGACGTCATCCTGACCGGCACCCCTGCCGGCGTGGCGGCGCTTCAGCCGGGCGACAAGGTCGAATGCGGCGTCGACGGCATCGGCACCTTGAAGTTCGAAATCACCAAACCCAAGTAAGTCACGCACGCCTTTACTGCGAAAGGCCGCGCGTCACGCGCGGCCTTTTTCGTTTCAGCGCTCGTCAGGGAAACGGCTCATGCCTCTCGAACTCGGTCTCGATACATTTGGCGATGTCACACGCGGTGCGGACGGCGAGATGCTGTCGCACGCACAGGTGATCCGTAACGTCATCGATGAAGCGGCGCTGGCCGACCAGCTTGGTGTCGATTTCTTCGGTGTCGGCGAGCATCACCGCGCCGACTTCGCCGTATCCGCGCCCGAAGTCGTGCTCGCGGCCATCGCCGCACGCACCAAGCGCATTCGCCTCGGTTCCGCCGTGACCGTGCTGAGCTCCGACGATCCGATCCGCGTCTTCAGCGCTTTGCCACCGTGGATGCTGTCTCCAACGGCCGGGCCGAAGTCATCCTCGGCCGCGGCTCGTTCACAGAATCCTTCCCGCTGTTCGGCTTCAAGCTCGACCAGTACGAGACGCTGTTCGAGGACAAGCTGGATCTGTTCGCAGCGCTCGCGTCTGAGCCGGAAGTGACCTGGAGCGGCACGACCCGCCCGCCCCTCACCAATCAGCGTGTCTATCCGCCGATCGAAACCGGCAATCTGACAACATGGATCGGTGTTGGCGGCAGTCCTGAGTCAGTCGTTCGCGCGGTGCGCTATGACATGCCCCTGATGCTGGCGATCATCGGCGGCGAGCCCGAGCGGTTCAAACCCTATGTCGATCTCTATCACCGCGCCTATGCGCAGATTGATCGACCGGTGAAGCCGATCGGCGTGCATTCGCCAGGCTATGTAGCCGCCAGCGACGAGCAGGCGCGTGAGGAACTGTGGCCCGACTACCGGCAGATGCGCGACCGCATCGGCAAAGAGCGCGGCTGGCCGCCGATGCAGCGCCGCGAATTTGATCAGGAAGCCGAACACGGATCGCTCTATGTGGGATCGCCAGAGACCGTGGCGAAGAAGATCGCGAAAACCGCGAAGGCTCTCGGCTTTTCGCGCTTCGATCTGAAATACGGCGCCGGACCATTGCCGCATGAGAAGCTGATGACGTGTATCGAGCTATACGGAACAAAGGTCATTCCGATGGTGCGGGAGATGTTGGGCTGAGGTGAAACCGGGTCTCCTCAGCCGTCATTGCGAGGAGCCCCTGCGACGATGCAATCCAGTCTTCTTTCGTTTGTGGAAACGAAGAACTGGAATGCCGCGGCACAATGACGGTTGATGGGTTAGTGCTAATAGCGAGCTCGCAGTCGGATCAGCGAAGCGACATCCGGGGTCGGCGTTTCAGAGATCTCGACAGCCCCGCATATCGTTTGGCTCATGCTGGCTACAACTCAGGCGGGCTACGGCTGTCGTGTTGCCAAAGCGAAGAACGTGTACTACAATTATATTCAACCTTAAGTTTTTAGGCATTGTGTAGTCAAGGAGGCGCCCGATGGGCTCCAAGTTGAAATGTGCCTTGTGCTGTGCAGTACTGATGGCGATCGGCGGCAATGCTTCCGCCGCCGATATGCTGGTCAAGACCCCTCTGTATGCCAGCGTGTGGATCAATCCGATCCTGATCGCCAATACGCAGGTCGGCTTGGGGATCGTGGGACATCGCGTTGACTATTACGAGACCACGCCGACAATTCCGCGATTTAGCAGTGAACATGGCTGGCTACCCGGTCTTCAACTTGGGCTGTCTGCCATGGGGCCGATGGGCGATGTGACAAACATCTACGTCATGGGCGCGTTTACATGGATCCAAGGACGGACCGAGTACGGGGCATCGGGCGGTCCCGTGATCGCGGATCGCAGCGGCGCCGATATCAGGACTTTGGACATTCGGCTCGGAAAGGGATTCGACGTCGCAGCCAATTGGATGATCACCCCCTATCTCGGAGCAGGCTATCGCAGCTGGGACCGCGACCTTAGCAACAGATCTGGACCATTCGGATATAGCGAACTTTACGAGCACGGCTATGTCGGCGGAGGCTTGCTGGTTCAGTGGGCTGCGACCGATCGGATAGTTCTGTCTGCCTCCGGTTTGGTCGGGACGACACTCGCCCCGAAAATGGCGACTTCGTTCAACGGTGGCGCGCTGATCGATCCGTTGACCTATGACCTCGGCAGTTCGGCCGTCTACATGGCTGGGCTCTCGGCGGACTACGCCATCACGCGAGAATGGCATGCCAACGCCGGCGTCGACTTTCTGAGCTTTCGATATGGCGCGTCGGCCGTGGCACTCGACGGCTCGCTGGAACCAGATAGCCGGACGTCCAACTGGACCCTGAAGGCCGGCTTTGGCTACAGCTTCTATAAATCACCAGCGATCGCAGCGAACTACTGACTGTCGGAACCTGCAAACGAAGGAAGTGCGTAGCCGGATGAGCGCGGCGACATCCGGTGCAAGATAACTCCGTCCTCATTGTGAGGAGCGCGCTCTTCGCACGCGTCTATGATGCGTTTGTCTCCATCCTTCGAGACGCGGTCCAAGACGACCGCTCCTCAGGATGAGGGCCCAAGCTTGTATCGAACATCAACAAAAAGCCCCGGATCGCTCCGGGGCTTTTCTTATTCAGTTCGTCACGCCGAACTCAGTAGCGGTAGTGGTCCGACTTGAACGGGCCTTCCTGCTTCACGCCGATATAGTCGGCCTGGTCCTTGCGCAGCTTGGTTAGGTTCACGCCGATCTTGGCGAGATGCAGCATGGCGACCTTCTCGTCGAGCGACTTCGGAAGCACGTAGACTTCCTTCTTGTACTTGCCATCCTTGTTATTGGCGTAGAGTTCGATCTGCGCCAGCGTCTGGTTGGTGAAGGATGCCGACATGACGAAGGACGGGTGACCCATGGCATTGCCGAGGTTCACAAGGCGGCCTTCCGACAGCATGATGATGCGGTGACCGTCAGGGAACGTGATCTCGTCGACCTGCGGCTTGATGTTGTCCCACTTCAGGTTCTTCAACGACGCGATCTGGATCTCGTTATCGAAGTGACCGATGTTGCAGACGATGGCACGATCCTTCATCGCGCGCATGTGCTCGATGGTGATGATGTCCTTGTTGCCGGTCGCGGTGACGAAGATGTCGGCCTGGGGCGCAGCATCTTCCATCGTGACGACCTGATAGCCTTCCATCGCCGCCTGCAGCGCGCAGATCGGATCGACTTCGGAGACCATCACGCGGCAACCCGCCTGGCGCAGCGAAGCGGCCGAGCCCTTGCCCACGTCGCCGAAGCCGGCGACCATGGCAACCTTGCCCGACATCATCACGTCGGTGCCGCGGCGGATGCCGTCGACCAGCGATTCACGGCAGCCATAGAGGTTGTCGAACTTCGACTTGGTGACCGAGTCATTGACGTTGATCGCGGGCCACAGCAGCGTGCCAGCCTTCTGCATGTCGTACAGGCGATGCACGCCCGTTGTGGTTTCTTCCGAGACGCCCTTGATGCTCTCGGCAATCGCCTTGAAGTAGCCCTTCGGCTTTTCCTTGAGCTGCTTCTTGAGCAGCGCGAAGAAAACCTCCTCTTCTTCCGAAGCGGGCTTGTCCAGGAACGCCGTGTCGCCGTTCTCTGCCTTGAGGCCGAGATGGACATACATGGTGGCGTCGCCGCCGTCATCGAGGATCATGTTGGGGTGACCACCGCCGTGCCAGTCGAACAGTTTTGCGGTGTAGTCCCAGTATTCGGTCAGAGTTTCACCCTTGATGGCGAACACCGGAATGCCGGCAGCGGCGATCGCGGCCGCGGCGTGATCCTGGGTCGAATAGATGTTGCACGAGACCCAGCGGATGTCGGCGCCGAGTGCCTTCAGCGTCTCGATCAGTACGCCGGTCTGAATGGTCATGTGCAGCGAGCCGGCGATGCGGGCGCCCTTCAGCACCTGCTTCGGGCCATATTCCTCGCGGGTCGCCATCAGGCCTGGCATCTCGGTCTCGGCGATCGAGAGCTCCTTGCGGCCGAAGGCGGCGAGGTTGATGTCTTTGACGATGTAGTCGGTGAAACCGTTGGGGGCGGTCATATTTGAATCCTTGTTCCTATAGTGCGAGAGGTTCTCGCGGACGCTCATAATTGCGCCCTCTCCCCTCGCGGGAGAGGGCTGCACAGACGGTCACGACATTCGGTTCGGAGAGGGGGCTGGTCGTAGTCCCTCTCCCGCCTTCGCTTCGCGAAGGCACTCTCTCCCGCTGCGCAAAGCTTCGCCGGGGGAGAGGGAAAGTAAGATCAGACGTTGCGCTTCAGCGCGTCGACGAGATCGGTCTTCTCCCAGGAGAAGCCGCCGTCGGCATCCGGCGTGCGACCGAAATGACCGTAGGCCGACGTACGGGCATAGATTGGTTTGTTGAGGTCGAGATGCTTGCGGATGCCGCGCGGCGTCAGATCCATCGCGGCAGCAACGGCCTTCTCGATGGCATCGTCAGCGACTTTGCCGGTGCCGTGGGTATCGACATAGATCGACAGCGGGCGCGCCACGCCGATGGCGTAAGCGAGCTGCAACGTCGCCTTGTCGGCCAGACCAGCGGCAACGATGTTCTTGGCGACGTAGCGCGCAGCGTAAGCAGCCGAACGGTCCACCTTGGTGGAGTCCTTGCCCGAGAATGCACCGCCACCATGCGGGGCTGCGCCGCCGTAGGTGTCGACGATGATCTTGCGGCCGGTGAGACCTGCGTCGCCATCGGGACCGCCGATGAAGAACTTGCCGGTTGGGTTGATGTGCCAGATCGTCTTGTCGCTGATCCAGCCATCCGGCAGCGCCTTGCGGACGTAGGGCTCGACGCGTTCGCGCACCTGGTTCGAGGTCATGTCCTCAACGAGATGCTGATGCGAGACGACGATTTCGCGCACGCCGACCGGCTTGCCGTTTTCGTACTGTACGGTGACCTGGCTCTTGGAGTCCGGACCGAGCACCTTTTCGGTACCGGCATGACGGGCTTCCGAGATCAGGCGCAGAATCTTGTGCGCGTAGAAGATCGGTGCCGGCATCAGCTCGGGCGTTTCGTTGGTAGCGTAACCGAACATGATGCCCTGGTCGCCAGCGCCTTCTTCGGCATTGGTCGGCTGCTTGGCATCGACGCCCTGTGCGATATCGGCCGACTGCGGATGCAGCAGAATCTCGACGTCGGCGGTCTTCCAGTGGAAACCGTCCTGCTCGTAGCCGATGTCCTTGATGGCGGCGCGAACGACGGCTTCGATGTGGTCGTTGGTGACGGTGGATGGACCGCGGGTCTCGCCGGCGATCACAACCTTGTTGGTGGTGGCGAGGGTTTCGCAGGCAGCGCGAATATCCCAAGGATCAATGCCCGCCTTCGGGCCTTCGCGGAAGAACAGATCGACGATCTCGTCGGAGATACGGTCGCAGACCTTGTCGGGATGGCCTTCGGAAACCGATTCACTGGTGAAGAGATAAGACGCGCGCATCAACTGGTCCTCTAGGTTGCGCCGGAGCCCGGCAGCCTTTGTCACATTGTTCCAGAAATGTCAGTCGCGACGCCGCGAGATGACGTAGGATTCGTCGTAGAACCAGAGACCGTTGTGCTTGCGCAAAACTTCTCGGGTGGCATCCAGGTAACGGCCGCTCTCCGTCACTTCCGTCAAACGGTCATCCTCGATTTGAGCCACGTAAACCGCCGCGTTCCACGCTGCAAAAGCCGTCGAAGTTCCGATCGATCCGGTCACCTCGTTCGGCAGCGCCTCCATGGCGTAGCGAAAGATCGACCGCTGGTCGGAATAGGCATTGAAGTTCAGATCGCGGCCGGCTGAGCCCAGCTCGTATTTCACTGCGCGCAATAGCTCATGACGGCTCACGGCGAAAGGGTTTTCTTTGGGCCAGACGGCTTGGACGATCTCCATACCGGGGTCCTGCCCATGCGAGTGGATACCGATCAGTCGCCCACCTGCCCGCAGGGCCCGTGCCAGCGGCGCCATGATCCGTTTGGCCCGAAATTGTACCGAAGACTTCGCCCGATAGGGCTGGGAGGCGATAATCAGGTCAAAATTGGCCTCCGTGCGCCCTGCGCGGGGGATAATAGAATCCAGCAGGAACCGGTGATCCTCGCGATAAACCACCAGCGCCACGGGCCGTTCATAGGTCGGCATGCCTGATCGGGGGTTGATGCTGGCCCGCCAGTTGTCCTCAAGAAAAGCTCCAAGTCCGGCGATCTGGTCGGCGAATTCGCCGGACGAAGCCCCCCGCAGCGGAACTTCGTGCCAGATCATGGCGGCTGCGGCGGCCGGCGATGCTGGGGTCAGTGTGGGCGCCTCGGCATAGTGCATGTTGGTCAGCACGAAGACCGTGGCTGGATGTTCGAACAGCCGATCCGGCACCTTGTCGAGAGTCAGTCGCACATCCTCCAGGCTGAGCTCCTTGCCCGCGATGTAGAATGGCATATGCGGAAAACGGCCGTGCATGGAGCGCATCACCCGCGCCAGCACCGTGCCGTCGCCAACGCCCGCATCGAACACCCGCAGCGCTGGCGGGCGCGGATGGATGCTTGCCAATTCGAGGCCGACGCGATCGGCAATGACCCGCTTTTCCGAGCAGGTATGGACAAACAGCAGGTATTTCTGCCGGTTCTCGAAGAAGCGGAAATTGCTGCGCGGATCGCGACGTTCGATTGGCGGCTCAAGCCCGCGTGGCGGCGGCACGCCCTCCGGCATCGATTGGGCAATGAAGGCCTGAATCCGCTCCAGCGTGTCGATGGTGATGCGCTTTCCCTCACGCAGGCGATTCACCAGCTTGCCGTCGTTGACGGCCCGGCGACCGAAGGTCGACTCCGCCATCTCCGCCTGTCGGCAGAAATCCGAGATGATTCCGAGGATCTGATCGTTCTTCATGTGCGGGGATGTGACCGGAAGTGGGCAGAATTATGCTTGGCCCACTCTTTAGCACAGTCTGCCCACAGATGAAATGCCCCCTTCGATCGGCCTGCCGTCGTGTGAAAGTCGCGCGCTTCTGCTAGGATGTGCCAAGTTCAAATTCTCGCCTCTCGATCACTCAAAACGGGCTTTCTCCATGCGCATTGCGATGATCGGCACCGGTTACGTCGGCCTTGTGTCCGGCGCCTGCTTCGCCGATTTCGGCCATAACGTGATCTGCGTGGACAAGGACAGCAGCAAGATCGACGCCCTGCTCCGTGGCGAGATCCCGATCTTCGAGCCCGGCCTGGACGCGCTGGTGGCCAGCAATGTGAAAAGCGGCCGGCTCGGCTTCAGTCTCGACCTCAGTGAAGCCGTGAAGACGGCGGATGCCGTGTTCATCGCGGTCGGCACCCCGTCCCGCCGCGGCGATGGCCACGCCGATCTCAGCTACGTGCATGCCGCCGCGCGCGAGATCGCCGCCAACCTGCGCGATTTTACGGTGGTGATCACCAAGTCGACCGTGCCGGTCGGCACCGGCGACGATGTGGAACGCATCATCAAGGAAACCAATCCCGACGCCGACGTCGCCGTGGCGTCAAACCCGGAATTCCTGCGCGAGGGCGCCGCGATCCGCGACTTCAAGCATCCCGACCGGATCGTTGTCGGCACCGACGACGAGCGCGCGCGCACAGTGATCTCGGAGATCTATCGCCCGCTTTATCTCAATCAGGCGCCCATCATGTATACGGGTCGGCGCACCGCCGAGCTGATCAAATACGCCGCCAACGCGTTCCTCGCGACCAAGATCACCTTCATCAATGAAATCGCTGATCTGGCGGAGCGGACCGGCGCGGATGTCCAGGACGTCGCGCGTGGCATCGGTCTCGATAACCGCATCGGCGCGAAGTTCCTGCATGCAGGCCCCGGCTTCGGCGGCTCGTGTTTTCCGAAGGATACCCGCGCACTGGTCAAGACCGGTCAGGACTACGACGCGCCGTTGCGGATCGTCGAGGCCGTGCTCACCGTCAACGATAACCGCAAGCGCGCCATGGCCCGCAAGGTGTCTGCCGCGCTAGGCGGCAATCTGCGCGGCAAGACCGTCGGCGTGCTCGGACTGACGTTCAAGCCCAATACCGACGACATGCGCGAGGCGCCGTCGATCCCCTTGATCACCGCGCTTCAGGATCTCGGCGCGACCGTGCAGGCCTACGATCCCGTCGGCATGGAACAGGCCAGGCACGAACTGCCGGATATCACCTATTGCGACGATGCCTATGCATGCGCGACTGGCGCCGACGCGCTGGTGATTGTGACCGAATGGGAACAGTTCCGCGCACTCGACCTCGCGCAAGTGAAGCAGAAGATGAAGCAGCCGGTCATCGTGGATCTGCGCAACATCTACCGTCCCGAGGAGATGGAGAAGGCCGGCTTCACTTATGAAAGCGTGGGCCGCGGCAAGTCCTGAGAGCTCATCGTCAGGAGACTAAATGCAAATGCCCGGCAAAAGCCGGGCATTTTTGTTGGCGAGCCGCCGGTCAGGCGACAGCGGGCTTACTTGCCCCACAACTCGTTCGCGACATCGACCGCGAGCTTGAGCTTGGCCCACTGCTCTTCCTCGCTGAGGATATTGCCTTCCTCGGTCGATGCGAAACCGCATTGCGGCGACACGGCCAGCTGCTCGAGCGGCGCGAACTTCGAAGCCTCTTGCAAGCGCGCCTTGATGTCTTCCTTCTTCTCGAGCTCACCGAACTTCGAGGTGATGACACCGACCACGACAACCTTGTTGCCCTTCGGCAGGAAGCGCAGCGGTTCGAAGCCGCCGGCACGGTCCGAATCGTATTCGAGGAAGTAGCCGTCGTAATTGGTACCAGCGAGCAGCGTTTCAGCCACTGGCTCGTAGCCGCCCGACGAAATCCAGGTGGAGCGGAAGTTGCCGCGGCAGACATGCGTGGTGATCACCATATCCGCAGGACGCTCGGCGATCGCGTAATTGATGATGCGCGAATAGATCTGCTGCAGATTGTCGGCATCCTCGCCGCGCGCACGGACCTTGTTCAGCTCGTCTTCCGAGCAGAGATAGGCCCAGACCGTGTCGTCGAACTGCAGGTAGCGGCAGCCGGCGTCATAGAACGCCTTCACCGCCTTGCGATAGGTCTTGGCCAGATCCTCGAAGAACACTTCGATATCCGGATAGACCTCCTTCGAGATCGCCTTGCGACCGCCGCGGAAATGCAGAACAGCCGGCGACGGAATGGTCATTTTCGCGGTGACGCCCGCCGTGTCGCAATGCTTCTTCAGGAACTTGAAGTGCGCCAGCATCGGATGATCGTCGGGGAAATCCACCTTGCCGATCACGCGCACCGAGTCATGACGGGTCTCGACGCCGGTGAACTGGATGCCGGTGTCGGGATGATAGAGCTCGCAGCCGGTCAGCTTGGCGAGGAAGTCGAAGTGCCACCACGAACGACGGAACTCGCCGTCGGTGGCAAGCTTGAGGCCGGTCGAGGCCTGGCGATGCACAACCTTCTCGATCTCGATGTCTTCGACCTTGCGCAGGTCGTCGGCCGAAATCTCGCCCTTCTCCAGCTTGGCGCGCGCTTCCTTGATCGATGCGGGCCGCAACAGGCTGCCGACTTCGTCGGCACGGAACGGGGCTTTGGTTCTCTGCATAGTCGTTACTCCAGAATGCTCGGTTTGCAGATCAGCCGGGTGTGCCGGCCGTGTGTTTGTTCTTGCTGCCGGCCGCGCCGGCGACGCCGAGGAAATGCTCCAGCACGGCGGGATCGGATTTCAACGCTGCACTCGTTGCATCATGCACGATGGTGCCGCGTTCCAGTATCACGACACGATCGGCGAGCCCCAGTATTTTTTGGGCATTCTGTTCCACGATGATGGAACAGATGCCGCCGGCGCGTGTGATCTTGCCCAGCGCTGCCAGCAACTCATCGACGATGATCGGTGCAAGGCCTTCGGTCGGTTCGTCCAGCAGCAGCACCTGCGGATTGAGCGTCAGCGCACGGCCAATCGCCAGCATCTGCTGTTCACCGCCAGACAGCTGATTGCCGAAATTGTTCTTGCGCTCTTCGAGCCGCGGAAACATCTTGTAAATCTTCTTGACGTCCCATGGCCCAGGCTGCGCCACGGCGGTCATGTTTTCTTCCACGGTGAGCGAGCGGAAGATATTGCGCTCCTGCGGCACCCAGCCGATGCCGGCGCGGGCGCGCTGGTCCGGCCGCAGCGACGTGATGTCCTTCCCGCCAAGCTTCAGCGTGCCGCTGAAGCGGCGGGTGACGCCGACGATGGAATTGATCAGCGTGGTCTTGCCGGTGCCATTGCGTCCGAGCAGTGCCAGCACCTGGCTTTCGCCGAGTTGCAGCGTCATCTTGGGAATGACCACGGCTTCGCCATAGCCCGCGCGCAGGTCATTGATGTCGAGAAGGTCAGACATCGGCGCCCTCGCCCAGATACACGGCCTTGACGCGCGGATCGCGCGCCACTTCGTCCGGCGGGCCTTCCACCAGCATGGCGCCCGCGACCAGCACAGAGATGCGATCGGCAAAGGAGAATACCAGATCCATGTCGTGCTCGATCAGCAACACGGTGACGTCGCGCGGCAGGCTGGCGACGGCCGAGAGAATATCGTGGCGCTCGCTTTCCGGCACGCCTGCAGCCGGCTCGTCGAGCAGCAGCACGCGCGGCTTGGTGGCAATGGCGACGGCGATTTCGAGAAGGCGCTGCTTGCCATAGGGCAATGTCGCCGTCGGTTCATTCATGACGTCGAGCAGATGAAAGCGCGCGAGGTTTTCCGCGATCGCGTCATTGACGTCACTGCGGGTGCCCATGCGACGCCACCAGTCGCTGCCATGGCCGAGATGTTCGGACGCAGCGAGACCGACCGTCTCCAGCGGTGTCATGTCGGGATAGAGCTGATTGATCTGGAAGGTTCGCGACAGCCCGCGCAAGACACGTTTGTGCACCGGCAGACCGGTGATGTCGTTGCCCTCCAGCAGGATGCGGCCGGAATTGGGCTTGAGCACGCCGGTCAGAAGATTGATCACGGTTGTCTTGCCGGCACCGTTCGGGCCGATCAGCGCGTGGCGCGCACCGGCCTCGATCTTGAGCGACAGATCGCGCGTGACCCGGAGCCCACCGAAGGATTTTTCGAGATTGACGGTTTCCAGCGCGATGGTCATGGCGCCTCACCTTCCGGCGCAACGACCGGCGTCTTGGCGCGGCTGAACTTGCTTGCGATCAGGCGCGGCAGGAACATCGCCCAGCGATGCATGCGGTCGCGGCCGATCAGCACGATGACCACCAGCACGGCGCCGATCCAGAACTGCCAGTATTGCGGCGTCAGTGTCGAGAACAGCTCCTGCAGCAGTTTGAAGATCACCGCACCGATCAAGCCGCCATAGAGATAACCGGTGCCGCCAATGATTAGCACCAGCATCAGGTCGGCGGAGCGATCGAAGGCGAAACCATCGAGCGAGGCCAGCGCCGTCGTCTGCGTCGAGAGTGCACCGGCAACGCCCGCATAGAAGGCGGCGATGGTGTAGATCGCGATCAGCCGGCGATTGACGGGAATGCCAATCGCCGAGGCGCGCAGCGGATTGTTGCGGATCGCTCGCAGCGACAGGCCGAACGGCGAATGCACGATGCGTCGCGCCAGCAGGAACAGGACGAAAAGCACACAGAGACAATAGATGAAGCCGACCTTGCCGAAGATATCGAACGAGAACTGGCCGAGGATCGGCGCCATCTCGATGCCTTGAAGGCCATCGGAGCCACCGGTGATATTTGAAAAGCGATTGGCGAGTTCGCGCAGTAACAGCGCAATACCGAGCGTCACCATCAGCCGCGTCAGATCTGACCCGCGCATGACGAGGAAGCTCGTCACGAAGCCAAGCGCCATCGCGGCAAGACCAGCAACTACCAATGCAATCACCGGTTCGGTGACGATGCCATGCAATGCGAGGAGTCCCGCTGCATAGCCGCCGAAGCCGAAGAAGGCCGCATGGCCAAGCGAGACGATGCCGGCATAGCCGAGGATCAAATCCAGCGACAGCGCAAACAGCGCGAGCCAGGCGATCTCGGTGAGGATCAGGTAGCGGTTCGGGAACAGCAGGATGCAGCCGGCAGCGAGCAGCCAGAACACGACTTCGGGCCACCGCCATTGCGCGCGCGCCATGGCGAATTGGCCTACTTCCGGATGGGTGGTGCTGTTTGCTGTCATGACGCCCTCACCGCGCCGCGGTGCGGCCGAACAGGCCGTTCGGGCGCCAGATCAGGATCACGATCATCATGGTGTAGATCACGAAGGCGCCGAGCTTCGGCACGTAATATTTGCCGGCGACATCGCCGATGCCCAGCAGCAACGATGCCAGGAACGGCCCGGTGATGCTGGACGAACCGCCGACCGTCACCACGATCAGGAAGTAGATCATGAACTTCAGCGGGAAATACGGATCGAGGCCGAGGATTTCCGCGCCAAGTGCGCCGCCCATGCCAGCCAATCCGCAGCCGAACGCGAAGGTCAGCGCGAAGACCTGCGGAACGTTGATACCCAAACCTGACGCAGCCCGCGGATCGTCGACCGCGGCGCGCAGCCGGCTGCCGAAGCGCGTCTTCGACAGGATCATCTGCAATGCGATGGTGAGCAATCCGCAGATCACGATGATCATCAGACGATAGCGACCGACGCCAAGGCCGAACAGATTGATCTGGCCCTGCAGATAATCCGGGAGATGGATAAAGGTCTGCGCCGAGCCCATGAAGTAGTCCATCGCCGTCACTGACATGAAGACGAGGCCGATGGTGAACAGCACCTGATCCAGATGGCTGCGCGTATAGAGGTGGCGATAGAGCGATCGCTCCAGCGCGGCGCCGATCGCAGCGCTCACCACGAAAGCAATCGGCAAGGCCGCAAAGAATGGCAGGCCGGCGCGATTGACCAGGATCGCGCAGGCATAACCGCCTGCCATGGCGAAGGCGCCGTGGGCGAGGTTGACGAAGTTCATCAGGCCCAGCGTCACCGCCAGCCCGCACGCCAGCACGAACAGCAACATGCCGTAGGCGACGCCGTCGAACAGAATGGTGAGAAGGGTCATGCAGGCTTCGCACTTTCTTGTCCCTCCCCCCGCGCGAAGCAAAGCTTCGCTAGACGGGGAGGGTGGCCGGCCGCAAGGCCGGTCGGGTGGGGGTGCCGCATACTCTGCAGAGCTCGGGGCACCCCCACCCCGGCCTCCGCTTCGCTCGGCCGACCCTCCCCGTCTAGCGAAGCTTTGCTTCGCGCGGGGGGAGGGAGACCATTAGCGACGTCGCGTCACGTCAAGCTTGATACTTACTTCTTCGTCTTGCCGGGATCCTTCACCGCCTCGAACGTCGCGAATTCGATGTTGTAGAGTTCGCCATCCACCTTCTCGACCTTGCGGATATAGATGTTCTGCACGATGTCGCGGGTCTCCGGATCGATCGAGATCGGGCCGCGCGGGCTCTCCCACTTCATGCCCTTCATCGCCGCGATCAGGCTGTCACCGTCGGCCTTCCCGCCGGTCTTCTTCAGCGCCTCATAGACGAGATGGATGCCGTCCCAGCCGCCGACGGCCATGAAGCCCGGACGGGTGTTGTAGGCCTTCTTGTAGGCCGCAACGAACTCCTTGTTCATCGCCGAGGGATGCGCGGCTGAATAGAGATGCGCGGTCACGGCACCCAAGGCTGCATCGCCCATGTTGTTCAGCAGGTCGTCGTCCATCACGTCGCCGGGTCCGATCACCTTGATGCCGGACTTGTCGAGGCCACGCTCGGCATACTGCTTCATGAAGTTACCGCCCTGCCCGGCGGGCACGAACACGAACACCGCGTCGGGCTTGCTGTCCTTCATGCGCTGCAGGAACGGCGCGAAGTCCGGATTGGCGAGCGGCACCTTGACCTCTTCGACGATCTCGCCGCCACCGGCGGTGAAGTGCTCCTTGAAGAACTGCAGTGCGTCGTTGCCCGGTGCGTAGTCGGAGGTCAGCGTCGCGACCTTCTTGATGCCGTTCTTGGCGGCCCAGTCGCCGATGATGGTGGAGGACTGCGCCAGCGTGAACGAGGTGCGCACGATATACGGCGAGCGTTCGGTGATGATCGAGGTGCCGGCAGCCATCACGATTTCCGGCACCTTGGCCTGGGTCGCGAGCGGCGCAGCGGCCAACGCAGCCGGCGTCACGCCGAAGCCGGCGATGATGTTGACCTTCTCGTTGACGATCAGTTCCTGCGCGAGGCGCTTGGTGTTGTCGGGCAGCGCCGCGTCATCCTTGAGGATGATTTCGACCTTCTTGCCGGCAACGGTGTCGCCGTTCTTCTGCTGATAGAGCTTGATGGCGTTATTGATCTGCTGGCCGGTCGAAGCCTGGCCGCCGGTCATCGGCACGATCAGACCGATCTTGACGGTCTCCTGCGCCTGCGCGAGCCCGCCGATGGACAGCACGCTGACAGCGGTCACAGTCGCGGAAATGAAATTCCTCAGCATTAATTCCTCCTCTGTAGGTGATGCCGGCTCTTCAAGGCCGTGAAGTCATAGTCCCCATACGCTGTCGCCCGCGATGATGATCGCCCGCGATAACGGAGCCATGTTGACCTGTCAACGGCTGGGTTGACAACACAACGCGGTCTGTTGAACTGCGTAATTCCGACGCATCGTGGCATGCTGCTAAAGTCTAGCCAAGCATTCACGGGCCGCTCGATTTCCGTTCATTTCAGATTGCAGATCGTATCCAGATGACAAAGCCGGTGATCAACCATGGACGATATGTACCGGCGCTCATCAATTTCCTGGGCAACAAGCTCGCCGCGGGTGCTTCGAGTGCCTATCGGCGCGAATTCGGCGTCGGCGTCACGGAATGGCGAATCCTCTCGAAGCTCGCCAGCGAGGACGCGTGCACCGCACAACAGATTTGCCAGTATTTCGACCTCGACAAGGGTCTCGTCAGTCGCACCCTTAAATCTCTGGTCGATAACGGCAGCGTGACAGTGACCGATCTGGCTGGCGACAACAGGCGCGTCGTCATCCTGACCAAATCCGGCCGCGCGCTGCATGACCGGATCATCGAACTGGCGCTGGACCGCGAACGGGTCCTGCTGGATTGCCTCGATGAGAAGGAAGTCGAAAAGCTGATCGACATGCTGGGCCGCCTGCTGGCACAGGCACCGGCGGTCAACGCGGTACAGGTTCGCAAACCCGCTGCATCGAAGCGCAAGACCACGGCGTGAAACGACATGGCTGAGCGCGGTCACGCGCCGTCCTTGCCCGCGCCTGTGCGCGTGCGTGGCGGTCCCGGGGGTCTCCCTCGACAATGAGGGAGATGAAGCGCCGAAAGGCGCGACTTCAGTTAGTGCCGCAGCGTGCTGTCCGGATCGCCGAACCACAGAGGCCGCGGAAACGCCTTTCGACGCTCCATCGTGGCGATTTCTGTCCCCGGGACCGTTCTTCCGGGCAAAGGCGCAGACCTCCGCAGTCCGCTTATCCCGACGGTTTCCCGCCGTTCACCAATGCCACGTCCAGCCAGCATGAGTGGCAGACCCCCGTAGTGGGGCCGGACGGTGACCCAAGGCCTCCCGAGTGCGTGAGGGAACGTCTCCCTCCCGCCCGCAGGCGCCACATCCCGCCCCGCGCTAACAAGCGTCCCTGGCAACACCCCTCAAAGTGGGGCGGGATGCAGGAGAATATAATCTCATCAAAAACAGCGTCAAGGATTATTTTCAGATTTCTGCCGAATGAATGCGCGCGGCGCACCGCGCCCTCGGCACCTGCTACCACTGATAAAGCACCACGCCCTTGCCGGCATAGGAGCGCGTCACATCCGAGAACTCGCCCTCGAATGTCGCGCCGACGCTGATGCCGCTGACGAAGCGCAACTCGGCCTCCGCCGTGGTCAGCGCGGCATTAGCAGCCGGCGATGCGCCGCCCACCACGAAGCTGGCGCCGGGCAACGCCTGAAAGGTCGCTGTGGCCGAGCGGTCGGTGTTGGTGTCGTGCGCCCAGGCTGCGCGACCGCGCAAGGTGAGGATCGCATCGCTGATCGCAAACGACTTGTCGCTGCGCAGACCAAGTTCGCTGCGCGGTGCGGTGATGCCCTTGGCAGAATAGGCCAGCGCGAACGTCGTCGGCCCCGACAAGGTGGTCTCGGCATAGGCCGGCAGGTCGAGATAGGTCACCTGCGCCGCGGCATAGGGCGTGAGCCCGATGCCGCCGAGCCACGGCATCACGGTGCGATGGCCAGCCTCGAGCCGTGCCGAAAAGCTGTTGGTGGTGAAGTTGGCGCGCAACTGGTCGATGCCGGCCACGGCCACCGTGCGATCGGTGGTGACGTCCTGCCAGCCATAGGCCGCCGCCGCCGTGACATAGGCCGAGCCGGTCGTGTGGCGCACGAAGCCGCCGAGCTGGAACAGGTCGGAACGGCCCGAGCCGCCGCCTTCGACGCTGAAGCTGGTGGCGCCGCCGGACAGCGCAAAGCCGGCGACGGTCTGTGGCGACAGATGATAGTCGGCACCGACCGCCACGCCGCCGATCCGGCTGGTGGACGTGTTCGAGCCGGCCGATGCATTGCCGTCGGTGGTCTGGGTGCCGCCGAAGCCCGCGGCCCACACGTTCCAGAACGGCCGGAATGCGGGAACGATTGGCACCGCCTTGGTGATCATCGCGAAGGCATCGCGGGCGGAGCTTTTGCCGCTGGCCGCGTAAGAGCCCGTTGCGTCGCCCTCCGCGTAAGGCATCGCCGACGACGCGTTGCCACCGCGGCCGGCAATGGTCGGATCGGACATCGCGCCGACAAACTGCGTCACCGCGTTGAGCCCCGCCTGATGCGTCGCGGTCGGCGTCTCGCCGGAAATCTGCGTCAGCGCGGCGGTGAGATTGCTGCCGCTCAGGGTCAGCACCGCGTCGAAGCGCGCTGGCCGCGCCCCACCCTGGTACAAGTAGCTGTCATGTGCGGCGACCAGCGCCGCGTGATTCCGCGACAGGATCACATCGCTGGCGAAGCCACCGGTGATCGTCAGCGTCACGTCGGTGGCACTGTAGCTGAGACTGCTGGTGAAGGCGGCCGACGCGCTGACGCCGGTAAACGTGCCATTCAGCGCGGCCGCGTGCAGAATGGGCTCGATAATCGTCCAGTGTTGCCATCCCGACGCCGCGGCAATCTTCACCGTGCCGCCGAGAAACGCCGTGCCCGACACATTGACGGAGGTCACGCCATTCGGGTTGACCTGCACGAGATAGGTGGAGCCGGGCTGAAAGCCGATCGTGCCCGCCACCGTCATCGACGGCAGGGTGGCTGGAAAGCCCGGCAGGTAGAGCAGGCCCGGCTTGAAAGTGCCGCCATCTTCGACCTGCAACTTGCCCACCGTGCCGGTGCCCTGCAGCACACCGCCGCTGAGCACCGAGACCTGGCTCGAAGCAGCGATCGAACCGTCGACCTGCAGGATGCCGCTTTGGACCTGCGTCAGATTGCTGTAGCTGCTGGTGCCCGACAGGATCAGCATCCCCGGGCCGGTCTTGATGATGCCGCCGGGCGACAGGCCGTCGGCGATCGCGCCGGTGATGCGGGCATCCTGCTGGGTGGCGATGGACGCCATGCCGGCGACGCTGATCGCATTGTCGATGCTCAGTCCGGGCGCCGTCATATTCAGCGTACCGCCGGCCTGGAGCGTCAGGGCGCCGGTGCCGATGGACTGCGAATTGTTGATCGCCAGCGTGCTGCCCACCATAACGGTCGTGCCGCCGCTATAGGTGTTGATACCCTGGAGCGCGACCGTCGTGCCGGCGGCCGTGCTGATCGCGACAGCACCGCCGCCGGTAATCGCATTGTCATAGGTCCAGTTCGCGCTGGTCTGCGCCAGTGTCATCAGCCCGGAGGCGATGACGAGATTGCCGGTCAGTGTGCCGCCGCCCGACATGGTCAGCACATTGCTGCCGTCGGCGAAGACGATGGCGTTGCCAAGGCTGCCATTGCCGTTGACGGAGCCAGCGCGTCCGGCACTGATGCTGCCGTTGTTGACGATTGTAAGACCGGCGCCGGTGACGCCGGCGCCGCCAAGGCCGGCGCTGCTCTGGATTTCTTGGGCATTTGGCTGGCCCCATCCGGGCATCCCGCCGATGCCACCCTGAACAGTACCGCTGTTGAACAGGGTCGCGCCGCTGGCGCGGAAGACGATCCCGGCGCCGCCATCACCGCCATTGCCGCCGACGCCAGCACCCGGGGAATTGGTGTAAGGGGATGGACTGCCGGCATTCCCGCCGACGCCGCCGTTGCCGCCGCTGAGGATCGCGGTGCTGGCGACTGTGAGCACGCTTGCGCCGGTCACCACCACGGCGTTACCGCCCGCACCGCCGCCCCCGCCACCGCCGCTGCCATTTGGGCCAACGGTAGGACTCGGCGGGGCGCCGTTGCCGCCATTGCCGCCAGCGCCGCCGCTGCCGCCTGAAATGGACGAATTGACCAGCAGCGGGCCGGCAATGGTCTGTCCGTTGGCGCCGCCATTGCCGCCTCCGCCACCACCGCCGCCGCCACAGAAGAGGCCCGCGTCAGCTCCGTTGGCGCCGGACGTGCCGCCATTGGCCTGCGGGGTGCTGCCGCCGTTACCGCCGAGTCCGCCGCCGGCCCCACCGCCACCTCCGCCAGCACCGGGCACAGCACAGTACACATTGCTGCCGCCGGCGCCGCCCGCCGTGCCATCGCTGCCGCCGGCACCGCCGACGGTCAACTGATTGGTGGCCGACGCCAGGTTCGGCACGCCGTTGCCGCCGGCTCCGCCGTCGGCCAGCGCCGATGCCGTGCCGAGCAACATTGCGGTGAGCGCGGCGAACGAAAGCTTCGGCTTGAGGTGATGGCGACTGCCGTACAGCGATGCCTGCAAGGCAACGCCCGTGCGCGTCGTGTCGCCGCGCATCGTCACCTGCAAATTTTTCAAGTCGCTGTCCCCGGCCCGGATGTCCACGCCTGCTGGCATCAGCCGAGCGACGAATCACAGACAGCCTATCGCAACCGAAGGTGGTTCGGGTCGTTAGTTACCGATATCCCGGCTATCATGAAATAGCAGGTCGTAGGGCTGATTAGGCGAAGCCGTAATCCGCCCTACTCATCACCACTGATAACGCGCAACGCCCTTGCCGGCGTAGGAGCGCGTGACGTCGGAGAATTCGCCCTCGAAGGTGGCGGCCAGCGAGATGCCGCTGACGAAGCTCATTTCCGCCGAGGCCGTGGTCAGCGCCGCATCGCGTGCCGGCGCTGCGCCGGACACCGTGAACGAGGCGCCGGGCAGCGACTGGAACGTGGCGGCGATGCTGCGATCGCTGTTGAAGTCATGCGCCCATGCCGCGCGGCCACGCAGCGTCAGGATCGCATCGTTGACGGCGAAGGACTTATCGGTGCGCAGGCCGAGTTCGCTGCGGGTCGATGTCACTGTCTTGCCCGCGTAGTTCAGCGCAAAGGTGCTGGCGCCGCCATTGACGGTTTCCGTATAGGACGGCAGGTCGAATGCGATCACCTGCGCGGCGACATAGGGCGTCACGCCGACGCCGCCGAGCCATGAACTCACAGTGCGGTTACCGCCTTCGACCCGCGCCGAATAGGAATTCGCATTGAATTGCGCATGCAGGCGATCATTGAATTGCGCATGCAGGCGATCAAGGCCGGCGACGGTCACGATGCGATCGGTGGTGATGTCCTGCCAGCCATAGGCGGCCGCGGCGGTGATATAGGCAGACGACACGCTGTGGCGCACGAAGGCGCCCATCTGAAACATGTCCGAATGACCGCTGCCGCCATTGGCCACGGAGAAATTCGTGCCGGCGCCCGCGAGCGAGAATCCGGCCACCGTGTTCGGCGACAACAGCACATCGGCGCCGACGGCGGTGCCGCCGATGCTGCTGCGCGCGGTGTTCGATCCCGTCGCCGCATTACCGTCGGTGGTTTGCGATCCGCCGAAGCCGGAGGCCCAGACGCTCCAGCGTGTCTCGAAGGACGGCGCGCGCGGCAGCGCCTTGGTGAACATCGCGAAGGCATCACGCGGCTTGCGCGCATCCGCGTAGCCCATCGCGCCCGGCGTATCAAAGCCCCTGCCCGCGCTGAACGGATCGGTCATCATGCCCATGAACTGCGTCATGGCGTTGAATGTCGTCTGCTGCGATCCCGTCGCGGTTTCGCCGGAGGTCTGGGTCAGCGCGTTGCGCAGTGCATCGCCGGTGAGCGCAAACAGCGCGTTGAACTGGCTCGGCATCGTGCCGCCGCTCATCAGCGCATTGTCGATGGCGGTTGCGACGGCCTTCTGATTGCGGCCGGCACTGTCCGGCAGGTTCGGGCTGAGCAGGCCGGGATCGACGGTCAGCAACACGTCGTTGCCCACATAGCTCAACCGCGCATTGCGCGCGAAGTTGTTGACCAAGGTTATCGTGTCGAAGCTGCCGCTGATCGTGCCGGCATTGAGGATCGTATAGGTCGTCGTCGCGGCGATGCGCGCCAGCGGATCGACTGCGAGTTTGCCGGCCAGCGTCGCGGTGCCGGTGACGATGGTCTTGTCCGATGATGCTCCGGAGATCTGCACCAGATAGGTCGATGCAGCCGTCATGGTCAGGCTGCCAGTGACATTGAGCGTGCCGATCGAATTGCCCGGCGCCAGCACGCCGCCATTGATCAGCGTGTCGCCGACAAAGCCGTTGCCGCCGAGCGTACCGCCTGAATTCACCGTGGTCAGCGACGACGATGCGATCGAACCGTTGACGCTGAGCGTGCCGGCATTGATCGTCGTCGTGCCGGTATAGGTGTTGATCCCGCTCAGCACGGTGTTGCCCGCACCGGTCTTCACCAGTTTGCCCTGGTCGGCGCCGCTGTCGGAAATGACTCCGTCGAAGCTGTAGAAGTTCGAGCGATTGAAGATCAGCGTGCCGCCGTTGGCGACATCGCCGACAATCGAACCGGTGGTGCCGCCATTGCCGATCTGCAGCGTCGAGCAGAAGCAGATCGCGGTGCCGCCGGTATAGGTGTTGGCGCCGGTCAGTGTCGTGACGCCGGTGCCGTCGATCCACAGCGACATCTTCGCCGCCGCGCCATCTCTGATCACGCCGGCAAAGGTCGTGCTGCTGTTGTTGAGGCCGACGACCAGAACCGCATCGGCGGCGTTGGCATTGGTCACGCTGCCGGCGCCGGCCAGCGAGCCGATGAACTGGAACGGGCTGTCGAGGGCCAGCGTGGCGCCGGCCGCGATCGTATAGGCGCTGTCCGGGCTGAGCGAGCCGCTCGCGAGCAGCGTGCCGGCAAGAATATTGGTGGCGCCGGAATAAATGCTGTTGCCGGTGAGCGACAGTGTGCCGGCGCCGGTCTTGGTCAATGCGCCAGGCGTCCCGCCGCTGTCCGCGATATTGCCGGACAGTTCGAGAGTGCCGGTATCGACCTGCAGGGTGCCGCCGCCAGTGCCCAAAGCAATGCTGCGCGCCGATGAAAAGCCGGCAGTCGTCTGCAGCGTGCCGCCGGTGAAGGTCAGCGCCCCCGCTGCGCCGCCGAGATTGGCATCCTGCGCGACGCTAATCGTGCCGCCGGCAAAGGTCGTGCCGCCGGTGTAGGTGTTGATCCCGGACAGGATCATCGTGCCGGCGCCGGTCTTCACCAGCGAGCCGCCGGTGCCGCCGTCGGCGATGACGCCGGTGACGTTGGTGGAGAAGTTGTTGCCACCGACCGTCAACTCGTTTTGGCCCAGTCTGAAAGTGCCGCCGCCGTTGATCGAGCCGGCGCTGAGCTTGTTGTCGCCAAGGGGGCCGGTCGATCCGCCGAAATCCGTGGTACCCGCCGCGCCATTGGTGATAGCCGCGTTGCCGGCCGTGCTGGTGTTAATGAATTGCAGTTGGAAGTTGTTGGCGATGGTGGCACTGCCGGCCGTGCTGGAGTTGGCGAAAGTCATGACGCTGTTGTTGGTGATGTCGACTGAGCCGCCGTTGACGACGATGCCGGCGCCGACGAAAAAGAGACTGCTGCCGACGGTGAAGCTGTAAGCCGAAGCACCGGCATTGAAGGTCCAGCCGCCGAGGGTCGTAGAGGCCGAAAATGACAGCGCGGCGACGCCGGACGTGCCGAAGAACGCGGTGCCGGTCGGCACCGCGGCCGGACCCCAGTTCGCTGCCGTGTTGAAGTCGCCCGAGCCAGGCGCGCTCAGCCAGGTTGCGTCCTGCGCCGCCGCCGGCAGCGTCGTCAGGACCAGCGCCGCTGCGGTGACAAGGCGGGCGAGCCAGCAGCGCGCCACTCGTTGATTCAAAACCCGCATCGCTACCCGCCACCCGTTGCAATTTAACGCAGAGAGCGCGGTGAGTTCATGCACTCGAATCCAATATGGCATGATGCTACCGCGTCGTCGCCTCATTATTTCTCACCGCAAGCGACTGGATGAGCTGGCCAGCTTTTTGGCAGCGAGATTGCCGGAACACTGAGGCCGCCCGGCCACGCTCGGTAATATTCGACCATTGATTTGCCTTCAATTGTCGGCAAAACCCGTCGCAGATCTGCTATATTCCGCAGACCGCCTCAAATGATGTTGCCGCCATGCCAGTAGCCCGCCGCGTCCCCGTTTTTGTCTGTCTTGTGCTGTTGTCCTGCAGCCTTGGCGGTTGTGGCTCAATCAGTTCATTCATGGCCGGCGGCATGGCTGACCTGATCCCGGCATGGGCCGGCGGACTGCCAGCAGACGCGCCGCCGCGTCCGGGCTCTCCCGAATACGAAGCCTATGCGAAGCGGCACGAGCAGCAGCAGTCCGGCGCCATGACGGGGCCCGACCCCGCCACATCGCCCTCTGCAGAAGCCGTTCGCTGATCGCGCTATCGCGCCGCGACGGCGTCGCTCAGTTCATGAAAACAACGGTCTTCATGCCGTTGAGGATCACGCGATCCTCAAGGTGATAGCGCATGGCGCGCGCCAGCACGCGGCGCTCGATGTCGCGGCCCTTGGCCACCAGTTCTTCCGGCGTGTCGCGGTGGCTGATGCGCTCGACGTCCTGGTCGATGATCGGACCTTCGTCGAGATCGCTGGTCACGTAATGCGCCGTGGCGCCGATCAGCTTGACGCCGCGCGCGTGCGCCTGGTGATAGGGCCGTGCGCCCTTGAAGCCCGGCAGGAATGAATGATGGATGTTGATGCACTTGCCGGACAGTTTCGCCGACATCTCGTCCGACAATATCTGCATGTAACGCGCCAGCACCACGAGCTCGGTCTCGGTCGTGCCGACCAGATCCCAGATCGCCTGCTCCTGCTCGCGCTTGGTCTCCTTGGTGATCGGCATGTGGTGGAACGGGATGTCGCCGAAATCGAGATCCTTGAAGGCTTCGCGCGGATGGTTCGAGACGATCGCGGTCGGGATCATGTCGAGATCGCCGGTGCGCCAGCGATACAGGATATCGACGAGGCAGTGATCGGACTTCGACACCAGCAGCATGACGCGGCGACGCGTCGCCCGGTCCCGCATCTGCCAGTCCATCTTGAAGCGCTCTGCAATGGCCCCGAAGCCGGTCTGCAGCGCCGCCAGACCGACATTCACGTCGGCGGCGTTGAACACCACGCGCATGAAGAAGTGCCCGGTTTCGACATCGTTGAACTGCTGGGCATCGAGAATATTCTGGCCATTATGGGCCAGGAAGGTCGATACAGCGGACACGATGCCGGGGCGATCTGGACAGGACAGGGTCAGGACGAATTGATGGGACATGGGACGGGCTGATCTGCTTCAAGTGAACCGGAAATCGAGGCCCTGCTCTATCATCCGAAGCAAGCTTGCGCCAATCCAATTGGCGCGCTGCAATATGGACGTCATTGCCAGCGAATTAACGAACGAAAACAGGCAGAAAACGGATATGGCTGACAAGCTCAACGGTTATCGCATCCTGATCCTGGAGACCCGCGAGGAAGCGCAATTCTCCCGGCTGCTGACCGAACAGGGCGCCAATGTGCTGCAATGTCCGATGTTCACCATCGAGGACGCGCCGGATTCCGCCCCGGTCGAGGCCTGGATCGGCCGATTCATTGCTAACCCGTTCGACGACCTCGTTTTAATGACCGGCGAAGGGCTTCGCCGGATGATGAAAATCGTGCGTCAACGCGGCATCGAAAAAGAGTTCGTCGCCGCAGTCGGCAAATCCCGCAAATTCGCCCGCGGACCGAAGCCCGGGCGCGCCTTGCGCGAGATCGGCCTCGAGGCTGACATCACCACCGAGAAGCCGACCTCCGAAGGCGTCGCCGAAATGCTGTCGCGGCTCGATCTCAAAGGCCATCGCCTCGGCCTGCAGCTCTATCCCGAGAAGGACCACAGCGTTCTGATATCAGCGATCACCGCCTGCGGCGCCGAGGTCGATACGGTGCTGCCTTACGTCTACGACTCCAAGGCTGCTGAAACGAACATCCTCTCGGCCATCGACGAAATGGAAGCCGGCCGCGTCGATGCCATCGCGCTGACGAGTTCAGGTCAGGTGCGTCGCCTCGTCGATGCTGCAAAGGCGCATGACCGCGAGGATCAATTGCGCGGTGCACTTGCAAAGACACCGATCGCATCGGTTGGTCCGGTCGTGTCTGACGAATTGAAATCATACGGCCTCGAGGCCGACATCACTCCAGCCAATGATGCGTTCTTCATGAAGCCACTGATCTCGGCGATGTCGATCGCGCTCGACAAGGCTGCAGCGCGCGCCGAATGACTTGACGCCCGCATACATCTCGACATGATGCCCCGACACATAAAAAAATGATCGGGCGGAAATGCCAAACTTGCCATTATCGGATTTGCGTGTCGCGGAAATCGGATCCGGCGACACGCTGGATTACTGCGGCAAACTGTTTTCCGATTTCGGCGCCGAGGTCATCAAGATCGAACCGCCGGGCGGCGATCCTGCGCGGCACTATCCGCCGCTCGTCGATGCCGGCGACGGCCACCGCGAGAGCGGATATTTCGCCTGGCTGAATACCAACAAGCGCAGTGTCATCGCCGATCTCGACAAGTCCGACGATGTCGCGCGTGTCCGCGCGTTGCTTGCGACATGCGACCTGCTGATCGACGCACGCACGCCGTCGGAGATTCCTAACTCACTCCTGACGCATGATGATCTGCGCAAGGAGCAACCGGGCCTCGCGATCACCGCGATCTCGTGGTTCGGCGAACACGGCCTCTACAGCAATTATCAGACGACAGACTCCGTTTGTCGCAGTCTCGCGGGCAGTGTGAAGCTGGTCGGTGCGCAGGAAGGCCCGCCGGTGCTGCCGCGCGACGGACAGATCGCCGTCATGGCCGGCCTCACCGCTTTCATTCCGACGCTCGCCGGCATGTATGGTCGCAACACCGGCGCGCGGCGCTTTGCGGTCAGCGCACATGAGGCGATGCTGCAGATCAGCGAATTCGACACAGGACTCGCACTGGAAGTCGGCTTCACCCGGCCCCGCATGGCCATCAACCGTTTCGGCCGCGGCTATCCCGTCGGCAATTTCCCAACCAAGGACGGCTGGCTCGGCATCACGGTCGTGACACCGGCGCAATGGGCTGCGTTCTGCGTGATGCTCGGCCTTCCCGAACTGGAGACAGAGCCGCAGTTCAACGACGGTCTCGCGCGCACCAATAATTCCAAAGCGCTGTTCGATATCTTCCAACCCATCCTGATGCACAAGAGCGCAAACGAATGGTTCGAGATGGGCATCAAGCTGCGTCTTCCGCTCGCGGTCGTGCCGGACATGGAGACACTGCTGAAGCAGCAATACTACCGCGATCGCGGCGCCTTCGCGAAAGTCGAGATCGGCACGGCATCATTCGATGCGCCGGTGCTGCCGCAAACGCTGACCGGCTCGCGGCCGAAGCCCAATGGCCGCGCGCCATTTGCCGGCGACGACACGATCGACGCCCTGCTTGCGCATCAGCGCGTAGCGACGAGGCAGGCAACACCGGACGATCCGCAGCCGCTGAAAGGCCTGCGCATTGTCGATCTCACCATGGGCTGGGCCGGTCCATCGGCCACGCGGCAGATGGGCGATCTCGGCGCCGACGTCATCAAGGTCGAGTCCTGCCAGTATCCCGACTGGTTTCGCGGCACCGATCCACGCGGCCCGTATTTTCCGGAACGCACCTACGAGAAAATCTACTGGTTTCAGCAGATGAACCGCAACAAGCGCGGCATCACGCTGGATCTCACCAATCCCCGCGGCAAGGAGCTGCTGAAGCAATTGCTCGCCGGCGCCGATGCGGTGATCGACAACTATGCCGCCGACGTGCTGCCACGCATGGGCCTCGATGCCGCAGCCATGCACAAGATCAATCCGCGTCTCGTGGTGGTGACGATGCCCGCCTTCGGCATGACCGGTCCATGGAGCGGCGTGCGCGCCTATGGCTCGACGCTGGAGCAAGCTTCCGGCCTGCCGTCAGTGACCGGGCGTGAGGGCGATCCGCCGACCATGCTGCATGCCGCGCTTGGTGATCCCTTCGGCGGCGTCAGTGCTGCGGCGGCATTGATGCTCGGCTTCATGCATCAGAAGAATACCGGCCTCGGCCAACACATCGATCTCAGTGCGACGGAAGCCCTGCTGCCTCTTGTCGCACCCTCGGTCATCGAGCAATCAGCCACCGGCAAATCCGGCCCGCGCATCGGCAACCGGCATCCGCGCTTCGTGCCGAATGGTTGCTTTCCCTGTCTTGGCGAAGATCAGTGGATCACCATTGCCGTGCGCAGTGACGACGAATGGCGAGCGCTGTGCAAGGTCATGCATCGCAACGACCTGGCTGAAGATGCTGCACTTGCCACCACCGAGGGACGCCGCGCCGAAGAGGACCGTATCGAGGTCGCGGTCCGGCATTGGACGACGACCGTGCGGCCGGATCTGGCCATGGTGACGCTGCAGGACGCCGGCGTGCCCGCGGGTACCGCGCGACTGCCGCTCGATCTGGCCGGGGATCCGCACCTGCTCGCAGTTGGACATTGGCAGCCGGTGACCAAGGTATTTATGGGCCCGCATCTACTGCCCTCCGTTGCCTATCGCGAAGGCAGTGCGAAACTGCCCTACCCGATCACCCGGCTGGCGCCGACGCTCGGCCAGCACAATGAGGAAGTCCTGCGCGATCTCCTGGGCCTCAGTGCCACCGAAATCGACGAATTGCGCGCCGCGGAAATCATTGGCGACGCTGCGATATCCAAGAAAGCGAAGGCCGCGCCTACGACCAAGTGAGGCAGCAAGTGAGGCTTGCAGCTTCTACCGCCATGGCTCACACTCCCGGCATAAGGCCAGCGACGGATGGATCAAAAGATTCGGCGTCGCGACAACGGCCAGCACAAATGCTTCCAGGGAGAAACACCATGCGCAAACTAGCCCTCATTGCGTCTATTGCGCTGCCGATGCTCGGCGGCACGGCGATGGCGCAGGAGACCGTGAAGATCGGTTATATCGATCCACTGTCCGGCGGCGGCGCCAGCGTCGGCGAAGTCGGCCTCAAGACCTTCCAGTTTCTCGCCGACGAGCTGAACGCCAAGGGCGGCATTCTCGGCAAGAAGGTCGAGATCGTCCCGCTCGACAACAAGACCAATCCGCAAGAGAGCCTGATCCAGGCGCAGAAGGCGATCGATGGCGGCATTCGCTACATCACCCAGGGCAACGGCTCGTCGGTCGCCGGTGCGCTGTCGGATTTCGTCACCAAGTTCAATGAGCGCAATCCCGGCAAGGAAGTCCTGTACTTCAACTATGCCGCCGTCGATCCGGTTCTGACCAACGAGAAATGCAGCTTCTGGCATTTCCGCTGGGATGCCAATTCAGACATCAAGATGGAAGCGCTCACCAACTACATCAAGACCGTGCCTGCGGTGAAGAACGTCTACCTGATCAATCAGGACTACTCGTTCGGTCAGTCGGTGCGCAGCCAGGCGCGCGCCATGCTCGGCGCCAAGCGACCCGACGTCAAGATCGTCGGCGACGAACTGCATCCGCTGCTGAAGATCACGGACTTCGCGCCCTATATTGCGAAGATCAAGGCCTCCGGCGCCGACAGCGTCATCACCGGCAACTGGGGTCAGGATTTTGCCCTCTTGCTGAAGGCTGCGGCTGACGCAGGCCTGAAGGTGAGCTGGTTCACCTATTATGCCGGCGGCACCGGTGGCCCGACCGCGATCAAACAGGCCGGCCTGAATCATCAGGTATTCCAGATCGCCGAAGGCATCCCGAATCTCGGCCACGCCTCGGCCGACGTGTTCGAAAAGGCACTGCGCGCCAAGTATGACTTCAGCCTGTTCTATCCACGCGCCGTGAACGAGATGCGCATGTTCGCCGCGGCCGCCGAAAAGGCCAAGTCGCTCGATCCGGTGAAGGTGGCTGCGGCCCTCGAAGGCATGGAGTTCGAGGTGTTCGACGGCGGCAAGGGCAATATGCGCAAGGACGACCATCAGTTCTTCCAGCCAATGTACATCGCCTCGTTCGGCGAGCGTACCGACAAGGAGCCGTTCGACGAGGAAAAGACCGGCTGGGGCTGGAAGCTAGCCGCCAAGATCGACACGCCGCAGACGGTGCTGCCGACAACCTGCAAGATGGAACGGCCGTAAGCCCTGCCTTCTCCCCGCCTGCGGGGAGAAGGTGGACCGAACTTGCAGAGCAAGTTCGGGACGGATGAGGGGGACTCTCAGTTTCACTCACTGTCTCCCCCTCACCCGGATTGCTGCGCAATCCGACCTCTCCCCGCAAGCGGGGAGAGGTTAAGACGCCGCCGCACTCCGGCACACTCCTCACCCGAGAGGCAGATACTTCGTGCTTGAACTGATCGTCATCTCCACGCTCAACGGCGTTCTGTACGGCATGCTGCTGTTCCTGATGGCCTCGGGCCTGACGGTGATCTTCAGCATGCTTGGCGTGCTGAACTTCGCCCATGCCAGTTTCTACATGCTCGGCGCTTTCTTCGGCTTTCAGATCAGCCGTTGGTTCGGCTTCTGGCCGGCGCTGATCCTTGCGCCACTGCTGGCCGGCGCGCTCGGCGCCGCCGTCGAACGCTACGGCCTGCGTCACGTTCACAAGAACGGCCACGTCGCCGAGCTGCTGTTCACCTTCGGGCTTGCGTTCGCCATTGAGGAGATCGTGCAGATTATCTGGGGCAAGAGCCCGGTCGATTTTCGCGTACCGCCGCTGCTCGACTTCCCGGCCTTCACGCTGTTTTCCACCAACTACCCGGCCTTCAAGATCTTCATGCTGGTCGTCTCCATCGTGATCTTCATCGGATTGCTGGTGGTGTTGAAGCGCACGCGCATCGGCCTGATCGTGCAGGCGGCGCTGACCCATCCGCATATGGTCGGCCATCTCGGGCACAATGTCGGGCGTATCTTCATGCTGGTGTTCGGCGTCGGTACTGCGCTCGCCGCCGTCGCCGGCGTGATCGCAGGCCCGGCGCTGGTGACGCAATCCAACATGGCCGGCTTGCTTGGTCCGATCCTGTTCGTCGTCGTGGTCGTCGGCGGCCTCGGCTCGCTACCTGGTGCCTTCATTGCCTCATTGCTGATCGGCCTCGTGCAGACCTTCGCCGTATCGATGAACGGCTCGCTGGCCGGCGCCTTCGGCCCGCTCAGCCCCGACTACGCCGCCACATGGCTCTCCGATATCTGGAACGTCACCGTCGCCCAGATCGCGCCGATCATGCCCTATCTACTGCTGGTGCTGATCCTGATCTTCCGCCCGATGGGCCTGCTGGGAACACGCGACACATGAGCGACGCCACCGCCAAGATTCCGGCAACCATCGCGCCGCCCCGTCCCGCCGCCTCCGACCGGCTGAAATTCTACGGCATCTGGATCGGCGCCGCGCTGGCGCTGCTGGTGCTGCCGAAACTGTTCTCGTCGGGCGGATCGCTGACCACTTTCAGCCTGATCGGCATTTCGATCATCTTCTCGCTGTCCTACAACATCCTGCTCGGCCAGACCGGCATGCTGTCCTTCGGCCACGCGGTCTATTATGGCCTCGGCGGCTTTCTCGCGATCCACGCCATCAACATCATCGCCAGGAACAAGTTCGCGATCCCGCTGCCGCTGGTGCCGTTGGTCGGCGGCGCGGCTGGCCTCGTCTTCGCCATGCTGCTCGGCTGGGTGTCGACCCGGCGCTCCGGTACGGCCTTTGCGATGATCTCGCTTGGCGTCGCAGAACTCGTCGCGTCGTCAGCGCTGATCCTGCGCACCTTCTTCGGCGGCGAAGCCGGCGTCTCCGCCAACCGCACCAAGGTGCTGCGCCTGTTCGACTGGAGCTTCGGCCCGCAGATCCAGATCTATTATCTGGTCGCGGCCTGGACGCTGATCGCCGTCATCGCGATGTACGCCCTCACCCGCACACCGCTGGGGCGCATGTGCAACGCCGTGCGCGACAATCCCGAACGTGTGCAGTTCGTCGGCTACGATCCGCACATCATCCGTTATATCGCCTTCTGCTTCTCCGGCCTGTTTGCCGGCATAGCGGGCGCGCTGGCCGCGATCAATTTCGAGATCGCCAATTCGGCCTATCTCGGCGCCGTACAATCCGGCACCGTGTTGTTCGCCACCTATATCGGCGGCGTCGGCTTCTTCATCGGTCCGATCGTCGGCGCGATCTTCGTCACGCTGCTGTCGCTCGGCCTCTCCGATCTCACGCAGGTCTGGCAGCTCTATTTCGGTCTGATTTTCATCGCCGTGGTGATGTTCGCGCCCGGCGGCATCACCGGCCTTCTGATGATGCATCGTCCATTGCTGAAAGGCGGCACGCTCAGCCGCGTGCTGCCGAGCTATCTCGTCGCCTTCATACCGACGCTGGCGATGATCACCGGCCTGATGCTGGCGATCGAGACCACTGTCCACTTCACCGTCAATCCCGGCGAGGATTCACACATCAAAGCCTTCGGGATTCCATTCGATGCAGCGAACCCTGCGATCTGGGCCGTTGCCGCCGTGCTGCTGATCGGCGGCTTCATCATCGCGCGCAAGACCTGGGCGCGCGTCGCCGGCAGTTGGGACGATGCCCTGACCGCGGCGCGCGAGAAGGGAGTGGCCGCATGAGCACCGCCATTGAATTGCGCGGCGTCGAGAAGACCTTCGGCATCACCTCCGTGATCCGCAACGTCAACCTGACGGTCGCCCAAGGCGAACGCCACGCGCTGATCGGCCCCAACGGCGCCGGCAAGTCGACGCTGTTCAATCTGATATCAGGCTATATGAAGCCATCAGTCGGCAGCATCCTGCTGCGCGATCAGGTGATCTCCGGCCTGCCGCCGTTCCAGATCAACCGCCGCGGGCTATCGCGCAGCTTCCAGGTCACCAACGTGTTCGCCAAGATGAGCGTGTGGGAGAACCTGCGCTGCGCCGTGCTATGGGCGACCGGGCATCGTTACGCGTTCTGGAAGAATGTCGACAACCTGCCCGAGGTGCGCGACCGCACCGCGCAGATCCTGCAGGATATCAACCTCGTATCGCGCCGCGACGTGCCCGCGGGTCTTTTGACCTATGCCGAACAGCGCGCGCTCGAAATCGGCATCACCATTGCGGGCGGCGCCGATGTCATCCTGCTGGACGAGCCCACCGCCGGCATGAGTCACGCCGAAACCGAGCGTGCCGTGGCACTGATCCGGCGGCTGACCGAGGGGCGAACGCTGCTGATCGTCGAGCACGACATGAGCGTGGTGTTCGGCCTCGCCGACCGCATCTCGGTTCTGGTCTACGGCCAGATCATCGCCTCGGGCACGCCGGAGGAAATCCGCGGCAATCCGAAGGTCAAGGAAGCCTATCTCGGCGAGGAAGTGGCGTGATGCTCCAAGTTCAGGACCTGCACGCCTATTACGGCAAGAGCCACATCCTGCAGGGCGTCGATCTGCATATCGATGCCGGCGAGGTCGTCAGCCTGCTCGGCCGCAACGGCGTCGGGCGCTCCACCACCGTGAAGGCCATCATGGGTGAAGTGCCACCACACGGCACCATCACCTTCAAGGGCGCCAATATCGCCGGCCTGCCGAGCTTCAGGATCGCGCATCTCGGCCTCGGCTACGTGCCGGAGCATCGCGACATCTTTCCGGGCCTCACGGTGCGGCAGAACCTGATGCTGGGGATCAAGGATCCGCGTCATCCCGGCAAGTGGAAGCTCGATGACATGCTCGGCATGTTTCCGAACCTCGCCGCGCGCGCCGATACCGCAGCGGGCGTGCTGTCCGGCGGCGAGAAGCAGATGCTGACGATCTGCCGGACGCTGATGGGCGATCCTGAACTGGTGATGATCGACGAGCCCACCGAAGGCCTCGCGCCGATCATCGTGCAGCAGGTCGGCGATCTCATCGCCGAGATCGCACGGCGCGGCGTCGCGATCCTGCTGGTCGAGCAGAAGCTGTCGATCGCGCTGCGCATCTCGCACCGGGTCTATGTGATGGGCCACGGCCGTATCGTGTTCGAGGGCACGCCGGCAGAGCTCAAGGCCAATGACGCCGTGCGCAGGGAATGGCTGGAAGTGTAAGCGCCGACTTCCTTACCTCGCCCCGCTTGCGGGGAGAGGTCGATGTCCGCATGCGAAGCATGCGGGCGTCGGGTGAGGGGGAATCTCCACATGCTTCGAGCCCGGTGAGAGTCCCCCTCACCCGACCGCGCTTCGCGCGGCCACCCTCTCCCCGCAAGCGGGGAGAGGAAACGCGCCACCGCTGCGTCCTAGCCACGGCCTAGTCGCCGTAGCTGCCCAGCCTTTCAAGATCGACCACTGTCACGCCGCCATATTCGAGCCGCAGCAGACCCTCCTTCTCCAGCGTCTGCAGGCACTGGTTCGCCCTCTGCCGCGAAATGCCGCTGATGGCACCGAGCTCTTCCTGGGTGATGTCCAGATGGCGGGCCGCGTCGCGATAGAGGATCGGGTTGAACAGCGAGGCAATGCAGCGCGCGAGCCGCCCGGTAGAATCGAGCCTGCGGCCATATTCAGTCAGTGCGATGAACTGACCGAGCCGTTCGTTCAACAGCGAGACCAGGAAGCGGTTAAAGCCGACACTGTTCTCGAACAGCCACATGAATGCCGGACGCTCCATGAACGCCAGCTTGGAGTCGCGTAGCGGCACAATGTCGTAACGTCGCGGTTCGTTCTTCAGCACGCTGCCCTCGCCGAACCACGCGCCCGCCGTCAGGCCGGTGATGCTGACTTCCTTGCCGCTGCGCGAGATGGTGCCGATCTTCGCCAGACCGCTCACCACACCGGTCCAGTATTCGAACTGGTCGCCGCGCATACAGACGAATTCATTCGCCTTGAACGACTTCTCGACGATGCCCGCGCGCGCGACCTCGATCTCCTTCTCGTTCAGGTCCCGCGCCCAGGCCGCGATGCGCTTGAGATGATCTGCAGCAATCATAGGGTCCGCTTCACTTCGAATGTTGCAGCGCAAAAGAACGCTCGCGCGACAAATTGGCAGGCAGATTGTCCGCCGCGAGACATTTCAGGATACCGATTTGACGTAGGGAAGACCACCGCGAAAGGTCATTAGTAGAATGGCTTAGCGTGACCGGGCGATATAGGCTCGGGACCATCCGAGGAACGTGGATAAAGAGCGCGACAAGCGCCGTATCTGGGAGGATTTGAGTGGCGGTTGCTCTGGACGTGCGCGGGGTGTCACTGCGCTTTGGTGGCGTTCGCGCGCTCACCGATGTGAGCTTCGCTGTCAATGACGGCGAGCTGTTCTCGATCATCGGGCCGAACGGCGCCGGCAAGACCTCCATCGTCAACTGTATCTCTGGCCGCTATCGCCCCACCGAAGGCCAGCTGTTCTATCACGGCAAGGATATCACCGGCCTCAACCCGAATGCCCGCCCCGGCCTCGGCATCGGCCGCACCTTTCAGAACCTCGCGCTGTTTCATCATATGAGTGTGCTCGACAACATCATGGTCGGGCGCCATCACCTCCTGAAGAACAACTTCCTCACCGGCTCGCTGTACTGGCTGACCGGCGCACGCAAGGAAGAGCTCGAGCATCGCCGCAAGGTTGAGGAGATCATCGACTTCCTCGATCTGCAGAGCGTGCGCAAGGCGACCGCCGGCACCCTTCCCTATGGTCTGCGAAAACGCGTCGAACTCGCCCGCGCGATGGCGCTGGAGCCGAACCTTATCCTCCTCGACGAGCCGATGGCCGGCATGAACTTCGAGGAGAAGGAAGACATGGCGCGTTATATCGTCGATCTCAACGAAGAATACGGGATGACGGTGATGATGATCGAACACGACATGGGCGTCGTGATGGACATCTCCCATCGCGTGATGGTGCTGGATTTCGGCCGCAAGATCGCCGAGGGCGATCCGGCTGCCGTGCTCGCCGATCCGCACGTCAAGCGCGCCTATCTCGGTGAAGAAGACGAAGCCCTCGTCGATCCCGACCATGCGCCTATCGCTGCGGAGAGTGCCGCATGATGGACTATGCCGGACGCGTCAAACAGGCAGATACTTATCCGAAGCTGCTGCGCCTCAACGCCAAAGAACATGGCAGCGAGATCGCGCTGCGCGAAAAGGACTTCGGCCTGTGGCGGGAATTCACCTGGAACGATTACCATGCCCGGGTGAAGGATTTCACGCTCGGCATGGTCGAGCTCGGCATCGCCCGTGGCGACGTCATCGGCATTATCGGCGATAACCGGCCGGACTGGGTCGCTGCCGAGATCGCCGCGCATGCCATCGGTGGCATGAGCCTCGGTCTCTATCGCGACGTGCTCGATGAAGAAGCTGCCTATCTCCTCAACTATGGCGAAGCGAAGATAGTTTTCGCCGAAGATGAAGAACAGGTCGACAAGCTGCTGACCCTCGCCGACCGCGTGCCCGCGCTGAAGCACATCATCTACAGCGACCCGCGCGGCATGCGGAAATATGACGACCCGCGGCTGTTGGAGGCCGACAGGCTCGCCCAGATGGGCCGCGACCGTGCGGCGCGCGAGCCGGGCCTCTACGATCAACTGGTCGATGCGACGCAGGGCGAGGATGTCGCGATCCTCTGCACCACGTCGGGCACCACGTCGAATCCCAAGCTGGCGATGCTCGCGGCGGGCCGCGTGCTCGGCCACTGCGCGGTGTATCTGTCGTTCGACCCCAAGGGACCGGACGACGAATATGTCTCGGTGCTGCCGCTGCCCTGGATCATGGAACAGGTCTATGCGCTCGGCAAAGGTCTCCTGAGCCGGATGAAGGTCAACTTCGTCGAGCAGGCCGACACCATGATGAACGATTTTCGTGAGATCGCGCCGACCTTCGTGCTGTTCGCCCCGCGGGTCTGGGAAGGCATCGCGGCTGACGTGCGCGCACGGGTGATGGATTCGTCGCCGCTGAAGCAGAGCCTGTATGAGCTCGGCATGAAATCCGGGCTATCCGCACTCGCGCAAGGCAAGCGCTCGGCCGTCGCCGATACGTTGTTATTCCGTGCGCTGCGTGATCGCCTCGGCTTCACACGCTTGCGCTCGGCCGCTACCGGCGGCGCCGCGCTGGGCCCGGATACGTTCAAATTCTTCCGCGCCATGGGCGTGCCGCTGCGCACGCTCTATGGCCAGACCGAAACGCTCGGCGCCTTCACGCTGCATCCGTCGGATGCCGTCGATCCCGACACCACCGGCATCGCCATGGGCAGCGGCATCGAAATCGAAGTCCGCGATCCCGATGTGCAGGGCGTTGGCGAGATCGTGGTCAGGCACCCCAACATGTTCCTCGGCTATTACAAATCGCCCGAGGCCTCCGCGGCCGACCTGCGCGATGGCTGGATGCATTCCGGCGATGCCGGCTATTTCAATGATAACAAGCAGCTTGTCGTCATCGACCGCATCAAGGATCTGGCGCAGACCGCGCGCGGCGAGCGCTTCTCCCCGCAATATATCGAGAACAAGCTGAAGTTCTCCCCCTACATCGCCGAGACCGTGGTGCTTGGCGACAACCGCGATGCGCTCGCGGCGATGATCTGCATCCGCTTCTCGATCATCTCGAAATGGGCCGAGAAGAACCGCATCTCGTTCACGACCTATACGGACCTGTCGTCACGCCCCGAGGTCTATGAGATGATCCGCAAGGAAGTCGAGACGGTCAATGCCACGCTGCCGCCAGCTCAGCGGATCGCCAAATTCCTGCTGCTGTACAAGGAGCTCGACGCCGACGACGGCGAATTGACCCGCACGCGAAAAGTCCGCCGCAGCGTCATCAACGAGAAATACGCCGATATCATCGACGGCATCTATGGCGGCGCGCGGGATATCCCCGTCGACACAACGATCCGTTTCCAGGACGGCACGTCGCAGCGCATCCGCACGCAATTGGTTGTGGTGGACATGGCGCGGGATAGCGCGCGCATGGAGGCGGCGGAATGAAGAACCTGAGCTTTACCGATAGCCCCCCTCACCCGGCACGCGCGCTAACGCGCGCCTGCCGACCTCTCCCCGCAAGCGGGGGGAGGTTAAGAAACTGCGGCGTCTCGGTTCTAGCTAACCTCTCCCCGCTTGCGGGGAGAGGTCGGATCGCCCTTGCGATCCGGGTGAGGGGGAGCTTCCGCAAGCGCCGTCGCAATGACTTCGAGAACACCCTCGATATTGTCCAAGACATCATGGTTCCAGAATCTGAGCACCCGGTAATGATGCTCGACCAGCCACTGGTCACGGGCAACATCGCGCACATTGTCAGCGTGTTGCCCACCATCCACCTCAACGATCAGGCGCCGCTCCCGGCAGATCAGATCGACGATGTAGTTGCCGATCGACTCTTGTCGCACAAACTTGTGCCCGTCCAAGGAACGTGCGCGAAGGCGATACCAAAGCGCATTCTCGGCATCGGTCGAATCTCGCCGCAGCCTTCTGGCACGTGTGGTTCTGACCGCATTGGCCTTGCGCATGTGGAAGCTCCCCCTCACCCGGCGCTGCGCGCCGACCTCTCCCCGCAAGCGGGGAGAGGTTAGCACTCCGGCCATCGCATGAACACGCAGTTCCTCCTCCAGCTTCTGGTCAACGGCCTCGTGGTCGGCACGCTCTACGGCGTGGTCGCGATGTCATTCGTGCTGATCTACAAAGCCACCCAGGTCGTAAACTTCGCGCAGGGCGAGTTGCTACTGATCGGCGCCTGGGTGTGCTGGACGCTGCTGACCAAATACCAGGTGCCGTTCTGGCTCGGCATGCCGATGACGCTGGTGTTCATGTTCGCCTTCGGCATCCTCATCCAGGTCGTGATCCTGCGGCCGCTGGTCGGCGAGCCGGTCATCTCGGTGATCATGGTGACGATCGCACTCTCGGCCGTATTCCAGGCCGCGCTGAAATGGATCTATGGCGTCAACCCGCAGCCATTCCCGCGTGTCTTCACCAGCCAGTCGGTGACGATCGGTAGCCTACAGATCCAGACCGTCTATGTGATGAGCCTCGTAGTATCGGTTGCGATGATGATCGGCATGGCGTGGTTCTTCAAGGTGTCGAAATGGGGCCTGGCGATGCGCGCCACCGCGTTCAACCAGCAGGTGGCGCAATCGCTGGGCATCTCCGTCAAGACGGTGTTCGCCATGGCCTGGGCGATCTCGGCGATGGTCTCCGCCGTCGCCGGCGTGGTGGTTGCCGTGGTCAACGGCGTATCATCGGGCCTGTCGATCTACGGCATCAAGGTGTTTCCCGCGGTGATCCTCGGTGGCCTCGACTCCATTGGCGGCGCGGTGGTCGGCGGCATCATCATCGGACTGCTGGAGAACTTCGCGCAATTCATCGACAGCGAATATCTGCACTGGGGCAATCTCTATGAGGTCGCGCCATTCTACGTGCTCATCATCATCCTGATGATCAAGCCTTACGGCCTGTTCGGCACCAAAGACATCGAGCGGGTGTAAAGCATCATGGCAAGCCCCTCCCTCATTCCCGCCGGTGACTTCCGCAGCAGCTATGCGGTCGACACCACCATCTTCCCGACCACCACCAGCCGCAACGCGGCGATCCTCGGCGTGGTGCTGATCTGCTTCGCGCCACAACTGCTCAGCGAATACTGGCTCAGCCAGCTGATCATGATCGGCATCTACGGCATCGCGGCGCTGGGGCTCAACATCCTGGTCGGCTTTACCGGCCAGATTTCCATCGGCCACGCCGCGTTCTTCCTGTTCGGCGCTTTCACCTCGGCCTATATCTCCAACAACTATCCGATCCCGGTGTTTTTCTCGATTCCCATCGCCGGCGTGGTAACGGCCATCGTGGGACTCATTTTCGGCCTGCCGGCGGCGCGGTTGAAGGGGCTGTACCTCGTTATCGCCACGCTGGCCGCGCAATACATTCTGCTCGACTTCTTCTCCCGCGCCGACTGGTTCAGCGGCGGCTCGGTGCCGGCGACGGCCAAAGCGTTCTCGATCTTCGACCATACGCTGCGCGGCGACCGGCAGTATTTCTATGTGGTGCTGGCCTATGTGGTAGCGAGCTATCTGCTGGTTACCAACCTGATGCGCTCGCGCGACGGCCGCGCGCTGGTGGCTGTGCGTGATCACTATCTCTCGGCCGAGATCATGGGCATCAATCTCACCAAATATCGCACGCTGTCCTTCGGCCTCGCGGCGTTCTTCGCCGGCATCGCCGGCGCGCTGTACGCGCATAACCAGCTCGTGGTCTCCAACGAGGGTTTCGGCATCGAGCGCTCGATCCTGTTCCTGGCAATGGTCATCATCGGCGGTACCGGCTCGATCATGGGCACGCTGATGGGCACGGCCTTCGTGGTGCTGGTGCCCGAAGCGATGGAATGGATCAGCATGGAGCTGAAGGGCGGCGTCATCGACAAGGCGCTGGCGCTCAACAACAACCTGACCTTTCTGCGCGAGATCGCCATCGGCCTCATCATCATCGCCTTCCTGGTGTTCGAACCCGACGGGCTCGCGCATCGCTGGCGGCAGATCAAGACCTACTGGAAACTCTACCCGTTCTCGCATTGAGAACGGGACGGACTGGACGAAACGACAAAATATAAAATCCAACGGGAGAATGCTCATGACGATGAAAACATTTCTAACGTCCGCATCCATTGCCCTTCTCATTACGGGCGCCTCCGCCAGTGCGCAGGCGCAGATCGCCGTCGGCCACCTCGCCGATTATTCCGGCGGCACGTCTGACGTCGGCACGCCATATGGCCAGGGGGTTGTCGATACCTATGCCTGGATCAACAAGAATGGCGGCGTCGGCGGCAAGCAGGTCAATCTCGATAGCAATGACTACGGCTATCAGGTGCCGCGCGCCATCGCGCTGTACAAGAAGTGGTCGGGCGCCGACAAGGTTGCGGCGATCATGGGCTGGGGCACCGCGGACACCGAAGCGCTCACCGGCTTCCTCGCGCAGGACAAGATCCCGGATATCTCGGGCTCCTACTCGGCCGCGCTGACCGACCCGACCGGTGCCGGCGGCAAGGCGAAGCCCGCGCCGTATAATTTCTTCTACGGCCCGTCCTATTCGGACGCGCTGCGCGCCGAACTGACCTGGGCAGCGGAGGACTGGAAGTCCAAGGGCAAGTCGGGCAAGCCGAAATATGTCCATATGGGCGCCAACCATCCCTACCCCAACGCCCCGAAGGCCGCGGGTGAAGCGCTCGCCGCCGAACTCGGCTTTGACGTCCTACCGCCATTGGTCTTCGCACTCGCGCCTGGCGATTACAGCGCACAGTGCCTCAGCCTGAAGAGCGCCGGCGCGAACTACGCCTATCTCGGCAACACCGCAGCCTCCAACATCTCGGTGATGAAGGCCTGCAAGGCAGCCGGCGTCGACGTTCAGTTCATGAGCAATGTATGGGGCATGGACGAGAACGCCGCAAAGGCCGCAGGCGATGCTGCTGATGGCGTGATCTTCCCGCTGCGCACGGCGGTGAGCTGGGGCGGCAACGCGCCCGGCATGAAGACGGTGCAGGAGATTTCCAAGATCTCCGATCCGTCTGGCAAGATCTATCGCCCGGTGCACTACATCGCGGCGGTCTGCACCTCGCTCTACATGAAGGAAGCGCTGGACTGGGCCGCGAAGAACGGCGGCGCCACCGGCGAGAACGTCGCCAAGGGCTTCTACCAGAAGAAGGATTGGGTACCGGCCGGCATGGAAGGCGTCTGCAATCCCTCGACCTGGACCGACAAGGATCACCGCCCGACCACCAAGGTCGACCTGTATCGCTCGAAGGTCACCGGCGCGACCGATGGCGATCTCAACGACCTGATGGCCAAGGGCACGATCAAGCTCGAAAAGGTGAAGACCGTAGAACTGCCGCGCAAGCCGGAATGGCATGGGTGGTAGTTCTCCCTTCTCCCCGCCCGGCGAAGCGGAGCTTCGCTAGGCGGGGAGAAGGTGGCGCGGACGTAGTCCGCGTCGGATGAGGGGGAGCCTGAGCAGGCTCGGAGCTAATGGCGAGTCCCCCTCACCCGCCCCGGCTTCGCAGCGCTACGCCGGGTCGACCTCTCCCCGCAGGCGGGGAGAGGTTAGCACCAGCCGATCTCAGGAGCGTCATTGATGCAGACAGCTATCGACACCAGCGCGCAAGTTTCAACAGCGCCCGCCACCGCCCCCCTCCTCGACATCCGCAACATCGAGGTCGTCTATGACGACGTGATCCTTGTGCTGCGCGGCTTAAGCATGGAGGTGCCGAAGGGCGCCATCGTCGCGCTGCTCGGCGCCAATGGTGCCGGCAAGTCGACCACATTGAAGGCGATCTCCGGCCTCCTGAAAACGGAAGATGGCGAAGTCACGCGCGGCGAAATCCTGTTCGACAATGAACGGATCGACGGCATCGATCCCGACAAGATCGTCCGCCGCGGCATCTTCCAGGTGATGGAAGGCCGCCGCATCGTGTCCGACATGACGTCACTGGAAAACCTACGGCTCGGCGCCTTCACGCGCAGGGACAACGAGGTCTCCGCCGATATCGACATGGTCTACGATTACTTCCCGCGGCTGAAGGAAAGAACAGGCTTGGCCGGCTATCTCTCGGGCGGCGAGCAGCAGATGCTGGCGATCGGCCGAGCGCTGATGGCGCGGCCGAAGATGATCCTGATGGACGAACCCTCCATGGGCCTGTCGCCACTGCTTGTGAAAGAGGTGTTCGCGATCATCAAGAAGATCAACCGCGATCTCGGCGTCACCATTCTGCTGGTCGAGCAGAACGCGCGCGCCGCGCTGTCGGTGGCAAGCCACGGCTACATCATGGAACAGGGCAAGGTGGTGCTCGACGGTACAGCCGACGAATTACGCGACAACGAGGACGTGAAGGAGTTTTATCTCGGCGGCGCCGGCGACCAGCGCAAGAGCTTCAAGAATCTGAAGAGCTTCAAGCGCAGGAAGCGATGGCTTTAGCTGCTCACGGTCCCACAGGTCGCGATGCCGGTCTTGCACGCAAGGATCGCGCGAATGCGGCGCGACACCAGCAAGAGGATGACGAACACAATGACCAGGGCCATGGCAATCAGCACACGGTTGAGCGGCATTGGTCCATCATCGAGCAACAACGCCCGTCCGGACGCACCGAGATACACGTAAAGCACGATCTGCGGCAGCGTGAACAGGAAAGTGACCAGGGCGAACGGGAGCAGTCCGATATTTGTCAAACCGAACAGATAATTTTGCACCGAATTGGGCAATGGTCCGCCGAACCGCATCAGTGCGACGATGCGCCAGCCTTCGTCATCGACGGCCTGGGCAATAAGGCGCCAGGCCGCGCGTTTTTCGGTCTGCCGTTCCACCCAACCGCGCAGAACGGAGCGCGCCAGCATAAAGGCCAGAGCGGATGCAGCCGCGGCGACTGGAACAATGACGACGAGAGAGCGCAAGCCGAAAGCAGCACCGGCACCGAACACGATGAATGTTCGCGGGACCGGCAAAAACGAAGAGGCAACCACCAATGCGGCCAACACGACGGCAGCAGGAAAATCAAGCTGGCCGAAGCTGTCGAGCCATTGGACGATACGTTCTGACGACATGATTTCCCACTAGCACGGCGCCACAGGCTACCGGAATAACCGCGACGACGCCAAACCACCAGGACACACCCAGATGCGCCACTTCGACACACTCGAAAATTGCGATCCGTCGCAGCGCCAGGCCAATCTGTTTTCGCGCCTGCCTGATGTGCTACGTCACGCGATGCAGGCGCCCGCTTATGCGGAGCATCTCAACGGCATCGATCCCGCCGCCATCATCAACCGCGCGGCACTGGCGCAACTGCCGGTGCTGCGCAAATCCGACCTGCCGGCCCTGCACAAGGCCAGCCCACCCTTCGGCGGTTTCGTGTCGGGCGCGACCGGCTCATTCGGCCGGTTGTTCACCTCCCCGGGGCCCATTTTCGAGCCGGAGTCGAAACAGGCTGATCCCTGGCGCGGCGCGCGGGCGCTCTATGCCGCCGGTTTCCGCGCGGGCGACGTGGTGCTGAATACTTTCAGCTATCACCTGACCCCCGGCGGCTTCATCTTCGACGGCGCCGCGCGGGCACTCGGCTGCGCTGTGATCCCCGCCGGCCCAGGTAATACCGAGCAACAGCTCGAACTGATCGAAGCCTATCGTCCATCAGCCTATAGCGGCACGCCGGATTTTCTGAAGATCCTGCTCGATGTCGCGAAAGCCGCCAAGCGCGACATTTCCTCGATCAAGCGCGCCATGGTGTCCGGCGCGGCCTTCCCGCCCTCGCTGCAGGCCGAGATCGCATCGCGCGGTGTCGAGGCCTATCAGGCCTTCGCCACAGCTGATCTTGGTTTCATCGCCTATGAGAGCACCGCCCGGGACGGCCTGATCGTCAATGAGGACCTGATCCTGGAAATCGTGACCCCCGGGACCGGCGCGCCCGTGGCCGAGGGCGATGTCGGCGAGATCGTGGTGACGTCGCTGGATCCGCACCACCCGTGGATCCGGCTGGCGCTGGGCGACCTGACGGCCGCCCTGCCCGGCCCCAGCGCCTGCGGCCGGAGCAATATGCGCATCCGGGGCTGGATGGGCCGCGCCGACCAGGCCACCAAGGTCAAGGGCATGTTCGTGCGGCCCGAACAGGTCGCCGAAATCGGCAAGCGGCACCCGGAACTCGGCCGGCTACGGCTAATCGTGTCCAGAGACGGCGAGAATGACGCCATGGTGCTAAAAGCCGAAGCGGCGGCCAAGGACAAGCCCGGCCTGCAGGAGGCCGTCACAGCCACGCTCAGGGCCGTCAGCAAGCTCGGGGGGGCCGTGGAGCTGGTGGCGCCGGCCTCGCTGCCTAATGACGGCAAGATCATCGCCGACGAGCGCGGGAACTGACCGCGCAGGACTGCCGCGGCGCATCATAAAAAGCCGGACTTCCCCGGGCGATCCTGCTATGCAGCCGCCCAGATTGAGGATGCCTGCTGCCGTGAGACTGATTTTACCACAAATTGTCGAGACCTGGCTGTCGCGCCCCACGGTGTCGAAGATCATCAGCTTCGGCGTGATTGGCCTCGGCAACACCCTCATCGATCTCGCTATCTTCACCCTCGCCTATCAGGTGCTGAAGCTGCCGCTGGTGCCCGCCAATGTCATAGCCTGGCTGGTGGCCGTATCGTGTTCCTACGTGATGAACACCATGATCACGTTCCGCGCCGAATCCGGCCGCGTGCTGCGACGGAAGGATTATCTCAGCTTCGTCGCCTCGGGTGTATTAGGCGTGATCGCGACCACCACCACGCTCGTGGTGCTGTCGCACTTCATGCCGGTCTATGCCGCCAAGCTTCTGGCCATTTTGGTCAGCTTCATCGTGAATTTCACGATGTCGCATTTCGTGGTGTTTCGGACCAAGCCGACAGATCCGAACGAAGCCATCCGCTAGATCGCACAGGCGGTCAGGCGCCGAGCACCCGGTCGGCTTCGGCGACCGCGCATAGAATATGATAGAAGGATGACGCCGGGATCGTATCGACCAGCGAGCGTCCCTCGCCGTCGAACTGATCGTACCAGCCGCCTTTGACGGGATGCTGCAGATAATACTGGTCCAGCCGCATCAGCGCCGCCCGTGCCTCGTCGGCCGCGCCCTCAACGCCTGATTCCGCCTGCGCGACCCAGGCCTTGATGATCTCGGTCTGCGGCCAGCAGCGCCGTGTGGCCTTGACGATATTGCCCTGGGCATCGCCTTCGTCCACCAGGCAGCCGGTGGCGTCGCGATAGCGCAGCGCGGATTCGAGCAACGCGGCACGCTGCTTGCCGGTCGGGCAGCCGGTGATGCGTTCGAAGCCCTTGAGCAGCCAGACCCATTCGGCCTGATGGCCGGGCTCGACGCTGACCGGTTCGATCCGCGACCAGTCCTGTTCGAAATATTCGCCGAGCACGCCCTTCTTCGCATCGAACAGGTTCGACGTGAACAGACCGAACAGATCGCCGGCCCGCGCCTGAAATGCCTGATCATGAGTCGCGTCAAAGGCGGCGATGAAGGCCTCCAGCAGATGCATCTGCGGATTCTGCCGACGCGGCATCGAAGCCGGCACGCCTTCGAGGTAACCGCCGTCTGGCGAGCGCAACTGCGTATCGATGAATTGCATCAATTCGTCGATTTCGGCGCGCACCTTTGCATCGCGATCCAGCTGATAGACCGTCGCCAGTGCCAGCAGGACGAAAGCGTGGTCATAGGTGTCACGCAGCGGGTTCAGCACCGAACCATCGGGCGCGAGAATATGCACGAAGCCCGGCTTGCCATCCGGCGACTTCGCTTTCGCGAGCATGTAATCGAGACCCTTGCGCGCAATCTCGGCGCCCTGCGGATACCAGCCGAGCTGCGCAGCCTTGGCGAAACAGTAAATTTGGCGCGCTTGAACGCGGACACGGCGGGGGGCGTCCGCGTCAGCCTTACCAGCAGCATCGAGCTTTTCGATAAAGCCGCCGGCCTGGGAATCCCACCCTTCGGAGGACCACAACGGCAGAGCATAAGTAACTATCTGGGACTTCAACGTTTCAACGATACCGTGTAGGTGAGTATGTGTCTCTCCTGCGGCGCTGCCAACATCAGCCATTTCGATCCTAGGCCTTTCCAGATGAAATCGAATAAACCCGTTCGAAGCGAGCGGGCCATTGACCTCATGCATCTATTTCGTGTCAACGTCGTGGCTTCGCTCAAACTATCAGCCCCGCTCCAGAGATAAAAGACACCTTCAGGAAGCTGCCCCCCTCACTTTGGTCCCGCACGGTAATAACCCTATGAGCTTGATCTTTCGTCTCCAGGCTGTTGCACGCACCATCCGTCTCAAAATATTACGGCTGGCGAAGGCCAAGCTCATCGCGCTCCGTGATCGTATCGATGCTTTTGTGGTCGCAAAAAGCAGCAGCTCGGGAAAACCGCCTGTCGATACCAAACTTCCGGATATCAATCACACGCTGCACGACTCGCGCTCCGCAAGACTTCGGCAGTTGCCGCAGTTCTCAGGAACGATGTTGAGTGCCGGATGTGCCGGGCGATGGTATTTCGACTGGATTGAAGCGCGGACCGGACATCACGGCCGGCATATCGGTATTGAATTCTATAGCCCGAAGCCGGCAGACCTGCCAGCCAATGTCGAGTGGATCGCAAACACCGCCGGCGATATGAACGCAGTGGCGGACGCCACCTGCGACGTTGTGTTTTCCGGAGAGAATCTTGAACATCTATGGCCGCAAGATGTGGTCGGGTTCTTCCTGGAAAGTCATCGCGTTCTGAAACAGGGAGGGCTTTTGATTGTCGACAGTCCCAACCGCCTCATTACAGAGCCGCTCGTGTGGAGTCATCCGGAGCACACCGTCGAAGTGACACCGGCGGAAGCCCGCAGACTCGCAGAACTGTCCGGTTTCGAGGTGATCACGGTTAAGGGCATATGGCTTTGTCGCGATCCCCGAACTGGCCGGATGCTGCCGCTTGATCCGGCAATCGTGGATCCGGATTTCACCTATGCCGAACGTCTGCTGACGGCCGAGAACGATCCCGACAATTCGTTCATCTGGTGGCTTGAGGCACGCAAGGCCTCGGAGCCGCGCCCGGCAGAACTCAGGGCCGAGATGGATCGGATATTCGCCGCTGCATGGCCGGAACGTCAGCGCAGATATCTGTCTCTCGCGGGAGACCGTGTACAAGTCGGCGATCACGAGGCCATCCGCTGCCCCGCCGGCACCAGCGGCGTGATGGTATATGGCCCATATATGCCTTTGGAGAGCGGCGACTATACTGCATCGTTTCATCTCCGGGTGCCTGACCCGACGGACTCCGGCAACGCCGTACGATGCGACATTCTGGGAGACCAGGGACGCGTCATTGTGGCGCAAGACTATTCAAGTCGAGATATTCACGCCGCGGGAGGTCAAGTGAGCCTAGCATTCACTCTGAAGGATCTCGAATTCGGGATCCAGGCCCGATGTATTTCACGCGGAAGAACCGACGTCGAATGCGATTTGCCCATACGCTTCTCACGCATGGCCAACTGAAAGTATACTTGCCCGGATATGGCAGGCTCTGAAGGACGTCGCGGCGTCGCGGGAAACTATCTCGCGTCCCGCCACACCACAGCAAATTCTCCTTCGGTCACCACCCTCTGCGTGCCGAGATATTTAACGCCTGGCAACACAAGTGCCCACTTGATGCCGTCCGGCATGTTTGTGTCATCGACCCGATCATCAGGTGGCGCAAATCGACCCAGGCTAAGTGACTTCAGATAAAACAAAGCCCGGGCGAGTTCATCCGCCTTCGACTCCCGGCCAATCACAACGCCGTCGGATCGGCCGATCAGTTGGTCCAACTGGCTCGTCGGAGGCGCATCGAGGAACGCTGCATCGAACGGCTTCCGGGCCAGAGTCAGGGGCGCAGCAAGGACGAATGCGCAGGTCGTTGCCAATGCGGACAACACGAACACGGCACACGAGATCGCGACAAGCTGCCGTGCACTCGCGCAAAACCAGCCATAGATCGCGACCCCCGCCTGTAGCCCGACGAAGGCAATCGAAACCGACAGCAAATAGCGCCCCCCCCACAATGCGAGATCTGGGAAATCGACCGGGCCGACCTCGTAGAACAGCAGGATCGCCGCGCCACACAGCGGTGACGCGATCAAAAACGCCATTGGCCAAATCTTCGCGGAGATGGGCGCCGCTGGATTGCGATACAGCGAAACCACTCCGATCAGCAAAAACAGCGGGAACGCATACAGATAATAGCGACCGTGGAGGCGCGTAATCCGCTCGGTTGCCGGCGCAATCTGGTAAACGCCCTGCGAAAAATAAACGGTCATGGCGAGCATCGCCAAAAGAAGGCATACGGCGAGCAGGCTGAACTGCCCCATCGCGCCCGACCGATCGCACCACCAGACGACAACGGGCACGATCACCAGCGGTCCCAGCAGCGTCGCGAGCGCCGCGCTATGCCCCGCCATGTTGATCAGCACTGCCAAAACGTCGATGCGCGTTTGCATCGTTCCGGCATAAGACCCACCCGAGAGCGACCAGACGGGATGCCCCGTGAGCAAATAGCCGACGCCGGCATGCACCAGGAGGAACAGGCCAAATTGAGCGACGGCGGCCAAGGCGCCGCGGAGATTCAACTGCCTCAACGCAAGAAACAGCGACAGTGCAACCGCAAACGCAACCGCGTGCGGCTTGACCAGCGCCAGCAGGCCGAGCACCACACCGCCGGCAATCGCGGCGGCAGATTGGGACCAGTCCAGCGCGCGCCAGATCACCCATAGTGCGAACCAGAACCCGAAAAAATACATCGGTTCAGGCATCACATATCGCACGAACGATGCGATCGGCATTGCGACGACGAAGCAGGCGAATAACAGTGCCGCCGTACCCGTCATAAAGCGCTTCGCGATCAGATAAGCTGGCAACGCTGCCGCCGCGATAAAAACAGCGTTCAGCGCCTTGATCCACAGATGAAGATTGTCGCGTGGCAGGAATGAATAGAGCCAGAAATAAAGATAGGCCGGGTACTCCATCACGGCACCCCACTTCTGATAATTTGCCGCCGACGTCCCGAAAATGATGGGCAGGAAATAGCCGGCCTCGTCGCCGAACACGAAGGCGGACGGCGTCGCCCGGGCGCTCAGAAACAGGACACAGCACCATGCGCCGGCGGCCAGGGCCAACAGGGCCGAACTAGTGGTTTTCATCTAAACAACCCAGACAGCGACACGCACGCGCGCAACGGCAGCTGCGAACTCTAAAACATCCCCGTGCCATTTCCAGGACGTTATGAGCCTGAGACAGGGCTGCGAATCCCCCCCCGCCGGAAGCAGCTATCTTGCGAACAGCCGTGACAAGAGGGATTTCGGACCAAGCTCCGTGGGCGCGTGCGGAGCGGCCTGCGGCGATACTGGCTGCGGAGCTAGTCTGAGCGCCTGCTGCGTTTCTGCCAGATCATAAATCGGGTTACGAAAGATTCCGTTAGAGTATCGGTTGAAGCTGAGTTTCGGTGCATTCCAGGCCAGCGGCTCGGCTCCGAAATAGACTGCAATCAACCCATCACCGCTGAAGCTCTCATGGACATCGTGCTCGGCCAATATCTGCCCGCCGAAGTCTTTCAGCATCGCAAGACACTTTTGATGCGTCAGGGGATCGCCGCTGATCTGATACGCATGGGTCGAGAATATCCCGAACTTTATCTTCCGCGCCTTAAATAGTGCCTCGCAGGATGCAACAACGGAAGTCTCAGCGCCTTGCGTATCGCAATGCAGAATATCCAGCATGCCGATATCTCGGCTGGCAAGGATATCGGCAACGGCGAACTCCGGAATCTCTATCATGCCAGATGTCTCTGTCGGAAAAGGCTGCGGCCCGGCAGAGACTGCCCCCACGCTGCCTTGGATAAATTCAATATTGGCGGCATCGTTAAGCGATGCGTTGCGACGCCCTACCGTCAGATGGGACGGATCCGGCTCCAGGACGACGGCACGACGTTCGACAAATCCGCGTAGAAACCAGAGGGAGTAATAGGACCAGAACCCTCCCAACTCGACCATGGTCGCCGTCGGACCCACATGCCGCAGGATCTCGTGAAAAATGACCTCTTCCTGAGGCTCGTGATGCCCTTCGAGCCGTTCGATGATCTCCGACATCCAGCCACCATGGTAGCCGCCCGAAATCACGCGTAGGCCATTATGCATCAACTGATAGCGCGTGCCTGCTTCTTCGAAAATCTTCCCCGCGCCACCAACTTTGGGTATAGACGCGCAATCCGCGCAACTGACCGTGAGTTCTACTCGAAAGCGATTTGGATCTTGATGCATTCGGAATAGTATCGCGCGATAGATGGCTCGGCAACTCGACGAGTTACGTTTTGACCGTCTTCAAGATTTCATGCTAGAAATTCGAAGTTAAAAGATGCGTTGTAAACGACGCGTCGGAGGTTTTGTGCGTCATTTGCGGCTTTGCAGTTTACGCTCTGAAATTCGAGCAAGACGCCTAGCCCGGAAACTCTTAAATACACTCACCAAACATCATCATCCAGCAAAAGTGCTGACCTCCATGGCAGCGTGTTGATCTCGATGGCAATGCTCGATGCAGCAATGGCTTCGACTGATTTCTATCTTGCAATAAGGACTTTACCTTTGGAGCTCGTTTCATACGCTCAATTTCTGGAGGACATCCGCCTTCATCGTGCTCTCAAAGATGTTGAGAATGGCTTCTATATTGACGTCGGCGCGAACCACCCACTCGATCACTCGGTCACCAAGCTTTTCTACGAAAAGGGTTGGAATGGGATCAACATCGAACCAAGCCCGGGCTGGTTTGACGAGTTGCTCAAAGACCGCCCGCGCGATATCAATCTGAAACTTGCCGCGTCGTCCGCTGCGGGCGAAGCTACTTTTCACGATATTGCTGGGACAGGCCTGTCGACGCTTGTGGATAAATTCGCCGAGCGCGGAGCCGCAGCCGGCTATCCCGGTACGACGATCCGTGTTGAAACACGACGGCTTGAAGATATCTGCAATGAGTATGTGCGCGGCGACATTCATTTCCTGAAGATCGATGTCGAAGGCGCTGAGAAATCCGTCATCGACGGCAGCGATTTTGCCAAGTATCGGCCATGGATCGTTCTGATCGAGGCGACCGAGCCAATGACAACGACTGCCAATCATTTCGATTGGGAGCCGACACTCATAGCTAACGGATATCTCTTTGCAGGATACGACCGGGTTAACAGGTATTACGTCTCGCGCGAACACTCCGAGCTTTTGCCCATTCTGCAAATTCCTGCTGACCAATACACTCTAAGAGAAGCTCAGCTGCAGAAAGAGCAACTCATTCAAGAAAACGCGACTCTTATTGAGCAGTGTCAAAACCAGCAAGAAACAAGCGCTGAATTGCAGAAAGAATTGGATACTCTTAGAGGCGAGCTTATTGCGATAACAAACAGCTCATTTTGGAAAGCAACACGCCCGCTGCGCGCTTTTGGTACAATTCTCAAAGGCAAAAGACAGTAACCGGACTAGCCGCACGCGCCACTACGCTTGCCACAGCAACAGCGCGCAACACTTCTCTCGTGAAGATTGGCCGCTGGAGACGATCGCATCTGGAACCCAGCAAGTGCGCCGCCGATATGCTCGGCATACTGATCTCTGAGATCTCAAAGCGGTGACGCTGAGCAATCGGCGGATCGACTTATGCGCCTCGAAAAAGCGAGCCAAGACACGATAAGCCTCAAAGCATTCGTCACGCGTCGAAACGGTCAGTCCAACAAAGAATATTACTCAATAAAAACATAATGATAGGCGTTATTTTCAAAGTACACGCCCGTTTTTCATTGCTGGTCACGGCCTTCCATTATTATCCGGAACTCTAGTACGCTGCGGAAGCACCATAGAATTCGCAAATGACGAGCGGCGCCTTTCGGCCGCGACGTGCCTAAAGTCCCCTTTTCCCAACCACAAACATTGCCTAAAAGCCCCCCCGCGGAGTAGACCTTGGCAACAAGGACACATAAAACTGTCGTAACTTCGGGCTAGATGCCCCCTGTTATCTCGACAAGGAAGCAAATGAATAACGTTGGATATCGCCGAATCGATCGTTGCCGATTGAGTGGCAGCACGAATCTCGTTTCGGTCCTGAATCTCGGATCGCAACAGCTCACCGGCGTCTTCCCGAAGAATCGTGACACCGAGATCACCAACGGCCCACTGGAGCTGCTGTGGTGTCCGGACAGCGGGCTGCTACAGCTGGCCCACTCCTATGACGCCAACGAAATGTATGGCGATAACTACGGCTACCGGTCCGGCCTCAATCAGTCGATGGTTGAGCACCTGACGCGCAAGATTCGCGCGCTGGAACGGCGAGCCGATCTCAAGCCGGGCATGGCTGTCCTCGACATCGGCTCGAACGACAGTACATCGCTACGCGCCTATGAGACCCAGAATTTGACCCGGATCGGCATCGACCCCACCGGAGCGAAGTTCAAGCAGTACTATCCTGACGACGTCACCCTGGTTCCCGATTTCTTCACCGCCGACAATTACCGCAAGTCGACCGACAAGCCGGCTCAGATCGTGACATCGATCGCGATGTTCTACGATCTCGAAGACCCCATCTCGTTCGCGCGGCAGATCGAGGAAGTCCTGGCGCCGGACGGCCTGTGGCACTTCGAGCAAAGCTATATGCCGTCGATGCTGCGGATGTGTTCCTACGACACGATCTGCCATGAGCACATTGAATACTATTCACTCACGGCCGTCGAAACCATCGTCAAGGCCGCGGGAATGAAGGTCGTCGATGTCCAGATGAACGCTGTCAACGGCGGCAGTTTCGCGGTCACTGCTGCGAAGCAGAGCAGCAAGGTAGCAGTAAACCGCGCGGTGATCGACTGGATGCTTCAGCAGGAGGACCGCATGGGCCTCAAGACGCCGAAGCCGTTTCGCGATTTTGAAGAACGCGTCTATCGCCATCGCGAAGACCTCATGCGCCTGCTGGATGGATTGGTCGCAGACGGAAAGAAGATCGTGGGCTATGGCGCCTCGACCAAGGGCAATGTGATCCTGCAGTTCTGCGGGATCACCGAGAAACACCTGATGGCTATCGCCGAGGTCAATCCGGACAAGTATGGCTCGTTCACGCCCGGCACCAAGATTCCGATCGTGTCGGAAGCCGACGCCAAGGCGATGAATCCCGACTACATGCTTGTGCTTCCGTGGCACTTCAAGGAAGGGATTTTACGACGTGAGAAGGAGTATCTCGACAAGGGCGGCAAGCTGATCATCCCGCTGCCCGAGATTGAGATCATCTAGGCCGCCGCTCCTGACGGCCTTCCTCGTTCACAGATACCGCCGGCATTTTCGAATTGAGCAAAAACATGAAGCGCGCACTTATTACTGGCATCACCGGACAGGACGGCGCGTATCTGTCGCAATTCCTGCTGTCGAAGGGCTATGAGGTCCACGGTATCGTGCGGCGCAGCGCGTCGGCAGACGTGATCAATTCACGACTCGTCTGGATCGGCGTGGCGGACAAGGTTCACATTCACGACGGCAATCTGACTGACCTCGCAAGCCTGATCCGCATCGCCCAGGAGGTGAAGCCGGACGAAATCTACAATCTCGGCGCTCAGTCCTTCGTCAAGTCGTCGTGGCAGCAGCCATATCTGACGGGTCTGGTCACCGGCCTTGGTGCCACCAACATGCTGGAAGCCGCCCGGATCGTTTGCCCGGAAGCCCGCTTCTACCAGGCGTCATCGTCGGAAATGTACGGCTTGATCCAAGAGCGCATCCAGTCCGAGACGACGCCGTTCTATCCGCGTTCGCCTTATGCGGCGGCGAAGCTTTACGCCCACTGGATGACGGTCAATTATCGCGAAAGCTTCGGGATGCATGCGTCCAGCGGCATCCTGTTCAACCATGAGTCACCGCTGCGCGGCATCGAATTCGTGACGCGCAAGATCACGGACGGTGTGGCGCGCATCAAGCTCGGCATGCAGAAATCAATCTCGCTCGGCAATCTCAGCGCGATGCGCGACTGGGGTCACGCCCGTGATTATGTCAGAGCAATGTGGTTGATGCTGCAGCAAGACATTGCTGATGACTATGTGATCGCGACCGGGCGCACAGCTTCCGTGAAAGAGTTCTGCGATCTGGCTTTCAATCACGTCGGTCTCGTGGCCCAGGATCATATCGTCGTCGATCCACGCTTCATGCGCCCTGCAGAAGTCGACATCCTCCATGGCAACGCAGACAAGGCAAAGAACAAACTCGGTTGGTCGTGCGAAACTCAGCTGGAGCAATTGGTAGCCGAAATGGTGGATGCGGATATCGTACGTCTGAAGAAGCGGGAGCATCTCTGATCATCCGACCGACCAACGGCGCTCCGACTCGTGAAGATTTGACATGAAAGTTCTCGTTACGGGTGGAACCGGGTTTGTCGGCGGGCATCTGATCGGTTCGCTCAGGCAGGAATTTGGAACCGATGTCGACATCTGCCTGACGTCAAAGTCCGGCGAAGCGTCATTGTCGGATCTCCCCGTCGTGCCGCTGGATGTCACCGACGAAGCCGCGGTGATGTCGGCGATTGCGCGCTTTCGCCCCGATCATATCATCCACCTGGCCGGTCTTGCGGCCGTCCCCGCGGCGAGCGCCCAGGCGAATGTTGCCTGGCAGGTTCACGTGTTCGGAACGCAGAATCTCGCAAACGCGATCCTTCGTCATGCCCCTGAATGCACGCTCGTGTTTATCGGTTCCGGCCAGGTCTATGGATCCACGGCAAGGCTTGGACTGCCGCTGACCGAACAGGCCCTGCTCGCTCCTACCAACGACTATGCCGTCACCAAGGCTGCTGCGGATCTCGCGCTCGGCGCCATGGCAGAGCGCGGTCTGCGATGCGTCCGGATGCGGCCCTTCAATCATACCGGGCCAGGTCAAAGCGAGGAGTTCGTCATTCCGAGCTTTGCCATGCAGATAGCACGGATCGAATCCAAGCAGCAGCCGCCGGTTATCCATGTCGGAAATCTGGATGCGGAACGCGATTTTCTGGACGTGCGTGACGTCACCACAGCCTATGCCTGTGTCGTTGCCCGCGCCGCATCCCTGTCTTGCGGGACGATTCTGAACATCGCATCAGGCATTCCACGCCGGGTCGGCGATGTCCTAGACCGCCTCATTCAAATCAGCGGAACAAAAATATCCATTGAACAGGACAGCTCGCGGCTGCGGGCCGTGGATACACCTCGCTTTGTCGGCGACGCGACTCGTGCCCGAGATGTTCTGGGCTGGCACCCCCGTTTTGAGTTTGATGAAACTCTGAGGCAAATTCTGGAACACGCGCGCAAGACCGTCACAGCGACGTCCAACAAGCCGTAGTACATAGCGGTTGCCACGCGCGATCCGAAACCAGCATAATAAGAACAGTTATAGTATGGGCCAGAATCAACGTCGGCCTAGCGTTCTGACGCGGTAGTCCGTCGTTGGTGCATGTCGATATCTTTGGTTGAATTGGAGCAAGATGCCTTTGGCTCATCGACTAAACTTGGGAGGTATTCTGCGTCGGTGCGCGCAAGCGGCGCGATCGCGTGCGCCCGGGCTCTTTGGACGCATCGCGTCAAACCGAATTCTTCGCGGGGTCTATCGTCGTCTGGCACATCCGGGGCTGTACCGTTCCGCTGTCTATGCCGGGCAAGCCGGTCCGCTCCCCGCACCAGACGTCGATCAAACGACTGAAGCATACAAAGCCATGGTGATTTGCCTGAACCGAGAAACAGCCATCTGGAACCCGGGAAAGCGGATCGATGCGTGAAATCGATATTCGATCGATCCGCATTGCGTTAGACTTACAGGCTTGCCAGACGGCGGGCTCTGCCCACCGGGGCGTTGGCCGATATTCACGCTCTCTTTTCCTCGAAATGGTCCGCCAAGCCGGATATCGGGAATTTCTTGGGCTTGCAGCTCCGCATCTCCCATTCGCAGTGTCATGGCCGGAAATTGCCGAAGAGCGAATGATCCGCCCACCGGTCCTGCCTGAACTGGCGGGGCGACGCAGCTTCGAGGGTGGAGAACAGGACGCACTGGATGCTGCTCTATATGCGAGCGTCGTCGCCTCGGCTCTTCCGGACATCGTTCACGTTTCGCATCTGTTCGAGGGATATAGCGACCGAGTTGCGATCCCCTTCCTCAAGAACCGCCCAATCGGTCAGGTGTTCTCGGCGACGCTTTATGACCTCATACCGATGCGGTTCAGCGATTACTACTTTCGGGATAAGCGGTTTCAAGCCTGGTACATGCAACGCGTGCAATTGCTGCGGCATGCTGACCTGCTTCTTGCGATTTCGGAATCGAGCCGTCAGGACGCAATCGAATTGCTAGGTCTCGATCCGTCCAGGGTTGTCACGATCTACGGCGGCATCTCCGACCACTTCCGACCCGTCGTCGATGCGACAACTATCCGCGCACAACTCGTGGCGCGTTACCAGATCTCTCGGCCGCGGTTCATTCTCTACACTGGCGGCGACGATCATCGAAAGAACCTGCAGGGAGCAATCAACGGCTATGCCGAGCTGCCAGCCGAAACGCGAGCTAACACACAGCTCGTGATCGTCTGCGCGCTGACGCCCGACCGAAAACTGGCTCTGGAAGCCGCTGCAAAACAGGCAGGCCTCGCCGGCGACGACATCCTGTTCCTGGGATATCTCCCCGAGGAAGATCTGGTCGGCCTCTATTCAACCTGTGATCTCTTCGTCTTCCCTTCGCTCTATGAAGGACTGGGGTTACCGGTTCTCGAAGCCATGGCCTGTGGCGCTCCTGTGATCGGCGGCAACAATTCCAGCATCAAGGAACTGATCGACCGTTCCGATGCGTTGTTCGATTCCAGCAAGCCGGCAGCCACCGCCGAGGCAATGCATCGTGTCCTCAGCACGCCCGGCCTTGCTGCAGATCTGCGTCAGTACGGCACCAAGCGGGCGGCCCGGTTCAATTGGCCGTCTGCCGCCGGGCAGGCCATCGAGGCCTTCGACGAGGCGGTTCGCCGCAAACGGCACTCGGGCATTTCGTCCGCCGCCGCGGGCTGGTTGAAGCGCGGCCGTCTTGCGGTTCTGACGCCACTGCCCCCAGCCCGCTCTGGGATCGCGGACTACAATGCGCAGTTCCTGCCATTTCTGGCCGAGCATTTCGAGGTCGATGTCTACATTGTCGGCGACAACGTTACCGGGTCAGAACTCAATGCGGCATTCCGCATTTTCGACGCTGCCGACTTCGCAGCCAATGCCAAGGCATATGACGCGATCCTCTACGAGTTCGGGAATTCGGAATTCCATGCGCATATGCTGCCGCTGCTGCAGGAATTTCCCGGTATCGTCGGTTTGCATGACGCCTATCTCAGCGGCCTGTTTGCTTACCTCGACTACCATCTGGGTGAAACGAACCGATATCCGCACGAAATGCTCGAAGCCCATGGCGGAGTCGCGCGGAAGGCGTTTGCACCGGTGGTCAAGAACCCGGATCCTGTCGGCGAGACCGTCGTCAATCTGCCCTGCACGAAGAGCGTTCTGAACCAGGCGATCGGCGTCATTTCTCACTCGCCATTCAATCTGGAGGTCGCACGCCAATTTTATCCGGAAGGTTGCCGGGCGCCTTACCGCACCATTCCGCAGATGGTAATCGTTCCGGAGGCTTGGAGTTCCGCGCGCCGCGACGCAGAGCGCGCGAAGCTAGGCTTTGAGCCTAACGACGTCGTCATCGCAACATTCGGCCACGTGGCCTGGACGAAATGTGGCGACCGTCTGCTGGACGCTGTGCTGGATTCAGACCTCGCCGGCGATTCCAGATGTCATTTGGTGTTTGTGGGAGAATTGGCGAAGGACCACTTCGGATTTGATCTTGGCGATCGGATCAAGAAGTCAAAACTTGGCGAACGCATCAAGGTCACCGGTTTTCTGTCCGACGAGGACTACGCAACGTATATGCGTATCGTCGATATCGCGGTGCAACTGCGCACCAAGAGCCGTGGCGGCACGCCGAAAGGTGTCCTCGATTGCCTGGCTTACGGCGTGCCCGTGGTCGTGAATGAAGAAGCGAGTTACCGCGACTATCCGGACAACGTGGTCGTCAAACTGAGCGCAGATCCGGACGCCGCCGAAATCGCGCAGAGCCTTCTGACGCTTCGTCAGTTGCCGCAGCAACGCCGAGAGCTTGCCGGCAGGGCCCTGGATTATGTCCGCGCTCATCACGACCCTCGTCAGTGCGCTCAGGAATACGCGGCCGCGATCAATGAATTTGTCAGCCGTAACGCCGCAGCCAGGATCGAGGGACTCGCGACCGAGATCGGCCCTTATCTGGCGGCCACTCCTCAACCGGCGCGTGCGGCAGATTCCGTGGCAAAATTCGCCAGCGCCTTTAAGGCACCAGGGTTCCTTCGCCCTCGCTTGCTGATCGACGTCAGCCATATCGCAAAAAGCGATCATGGCACTGGCATTCCGCGCGTCGTCAGAGAAACACTGCGCGCCGCATATCTGCGCGGGCACAACGATTTCGACGTGGTCGCTTTTCAACGCGAGGGCAGCGAGATCTTCCCGGCGACGTCATGGCTCGAACAGCAGGGATTGACCCTGCCGTTCGAAGGGTCTCCCGCCATCCGAAAACCCATCACATTCAGGTCCGGAGACCGTTTGCTGATGCTGGATTCGTCGTGGGCCGAGTACGATCAGTTTGCGGAGATTTTTCAGCGCGCCCGCGCTGCGCATGTCCCCATCACGACGGCGATCTATGATCTGCTGCCCATTACGCTGCCGTCAACCGACGTCGTCAGCGGCGGCAAGATCTGGTTCGAGGGATGGGTACGCAGTGCGATTGCGGCAAGCGATAATCTGCTTTGCATATCGCGCACGATTGCCGACGAGCTGATTGCCTATATGACGCAGCACGATCTTGGAGCTCCGGGTCTGCAGGTTGGCTATTGGCATCTCGGGTCATTGCCGCCGCTCTCGCCCGATCAGGCGAAGCCGGATTCGACACTGGACGCCGCTCTGCCCTACGCGCTCATGGTCGGGACAATCGAACCCCGCAAAAACCATGAACTTGCCCTCAACACATTCGAACATCTTTGGCAGAAAGGTTCGAAACTGTCGCTCGCGATCGCCGGCCGCAAGGGTTGGCTTCTCGAGGAATTCATGAACCGGCTGCGCAGCCATCCAGCGCTTGGCACGACTCTGTTTCTTTTCGAGGATTTCGACGACGCCCAGATCGCCGAACTCTATCGCAAGGCATCGGTATTTCTGTTCCTGAGCAAGGGCGAAGGGTTCGGCCTGCCGCTCGTTGAAAGTGCAAGTTATGGCACGCCCATTATCTGCTCCGACATCGCGGTGTTCCGCGAGATCGCCGACGGACACGCAACCTTCGTAAAGACCGAAGATCCAAATGCACTTGCACATGATATCGAACAGTGGCTAGCCGCATCTGCGGCCAAAACATCTCCTTGTTCGACCGGCATGAAGCGCCTGACATGGGATCAAAGCACGGAAGCGTTGATCGAGGTCGTCGTGAAAAATAATTGGTACTGGAAAAAGTGACTCCAATATCGGTCGGCTTCGAAACGGACATCTTGCGCGGCTCGATGACCGGCATCGGCAACTACTGTTTTCATCTGGTGAAAGCCCTGTTGGAACAGAAGGCAGCGCTCGAATTCTATGAATTCTCGCACATGGCATGCCGCCCCTTCGGCCCGGAAGACCTGGCACGGATCGAGCAGATGCAGGGCAAGCATGCCGACAGCCAGAAGCTGTCGCTGCGCGCGTCGCTCACCCGCAAGGCCTCGCTCGCCTTGCGGGCCAAACTGGCGCAGGCGCCGACTGCGCGCCGTCTCTATCGCGAGTTTCAAGCCATCCGGTTTCAGCGAATTCCCCAGAATATATCCCTCGACGTATTCCATGCCTTTCGCTACGTGCCATTCGCCGACCTGAACGTCCCGGTGCTTCCTGTCGTCTACGACCTCTCTTTTGTTCGGTATCCCGACGCACATCCCAAAGACCGCCTTCGCCAATTGGAAAAGCTACCAAAGGTCGTGGAACGCGCCGCGGTCGTGCATACCATTTCTGAATTCAGCAAAGCCGAGATCGTGGATGTCTATGGGTGCGCGCCAGACAAGATCGTTGTCGCACCACCCGCTGCCAGCAGCATCTTTCGGCCGCTGGGACAGGCCGCGACCGAGCAGGCGCTCGTCAGGTTTGACGTATCCTACAAGGCCTATTTCCTGGCCGTAGGCACTCTGGAGCCCCGCAAGAACCTTCGGACGCTGATCATGGCCTACGCCCAGTTGTCTCCCGCGGAACGCCGCCGAATGCCGTTGGCAATTGTTGGCAACAGTGGTTGGGGGCAGCTCGAATTGCCACCGGAAACCCCAAACCTGGTAAGCGAAGGCAGCCTGCGTTTCCTCGGGTCGGTCTCGGACACCGAACTGCGCGCGCTGTATGAGGGAGCCGTAGCCCTGTTGTTTCCGTCGATCTACGAGGGCTTCGGTATGCCGGTCGTCGAGGCCCTCGCCTGCGGCACTGAGGTCGTCCATGGTGAAAATACATGCATGGACGAGATTACCCGCGGCCATGCCATCACAGTCGCGGCGACCGACGTTCACGCCTGGGTCGCCCCGATGCGCCGACTGATGGACGAGCCAACGAAGGATGACCAACGCGCGCAAGAGCGGATCGCACTGGCCAGCGCGTTCAGTTGGAGCGGGAGCGCCGAAATCGTCGCGGGCGCGTATAAATCTACTGTAAAATCAACCACCTAATAACCTTCCCGCGACATTCTCCCTTGGCCCGAAACGGTCATATCCATTGACAATAAATGACTTTACTTAGGACCGGCGTCGGCCCAATACCCCGGTTCAAAGACAGGTAGATCGCGCGCGGACGTCGGCAACCCGATGGCCACCGGTCTTGTCATTCGAATTCCGAGGTTTCTCCGCGCCATGAGCGCCGCACTGAAAGTCCTGCACAGCTACAAGGTTTACCGACCCGACGTGGACGGTGGGATTCCGTTCGCAATGGCGACCCTGAGCAGACCATCGCCTGCGGGCACGCAAAACGAGATCCTCGTCGCGCGACTACTCGGCATGGCCCGGAAATTCGAGCTCGATGGCGTGCCGGTACGTGCCGTGTCGTCACTGGGCAATCTGTTCTCGACACCGATTGCCCCCGGTTACCCTTTCACCTTGATGGACCGCGTCAAATCCAATGACATTCTGGTCCATCATGCGCCCTTCCCTATCGTGGACGTCACGATTCCATATCTGCCCCGCGAAAAGCCGCTGATCGTTTTCTGGCACGCCGACATCGTCGGCAGGGCGTTGCTGAAGAAGTTGTTATCGCCCTCGATTGTCAGGACGCTGGCGCGTGCGGACAAGATCGTCGTCGCCGACCAATCCACGATCGATGGCTCACCATTTTTGCCACCGTTTGCGGAGAAATGCGCAATCGTTCCGTACGGAATCGATATTAACTACTGGGCAACCTGCACGGCGGAAGAACAAGCCGAAGCGGAACGCCTGCGGCATAAGCACCCGCGCATGATCATCGCGACCGGCCGCCTGGTGTCTTACAAGGGCTTCGACGTCCTTCTGGAAGCACTCCGCCACATTGACGGGCATGTCGTGTTCATCGGTGAAGGACCGCTTCGCGAGGATCTGCAGAAGGTCGCGAACGAAACCGGCGTCGCAGAGCGTGTGACATTCGCCGGCCGCGTAAGTGCAGGCCATATCAAGGCCTATCTCCACGCGGCAAAGGTATTCGCCTTCCCGTCGGTGACACGCGCAGAAGCCTTCGGCATCGTCCAGCTCGAAGCGATGGCGGCCGGCTTGCCGATCGTGAATACGTCGCTCACCACTGCGGTCCCGCATATCGCGCGGCACGACCAGGAAGCCCTGACGGTGAAGCCGCACGATTCCCGGGGGCTTGCCGAGGCCATCAGCCGTATTCTGGATGACGCAGCCCTCGCTCAAAGGCTGGGCGAAGCCGGTAAGGCTCGTGCGCGCTCGGAATACAGCCAGGAAAGATATGTTTCGCGGATGGAAGAAGTCTACGAAGATGTTCTTCGTCAGAAGTCGCGTAACAGCATGCAGGACGAGACCGGATGCCCGTAACCGATAATGTCGAGTTGGCCACGATGCAGAAGCAACCTGTTATTCGTGGGCACAACAAGTCCTGGAGCCGCGCCTGGCTCGATATCAGGACCGGCCTTTCGCTGTGGCCGCTATGGGGGCGCCTCGGCTGGAACGACATTCTGCAGCGTTATCGCCGCTCGATGCTGGGCCCGCTGTGGCTGACGGCAAGCATGGCAATCATGGTCGTTTCTCTCGGCATCCTTTATGCGGAACTATTCAAGACGCCGATCAATGACTTTCTGCCGTTTCTTTGCGTCGGACTTCTCATCTGGAATCTGATGTCTACCTTTCTGATGGAAGGCGGCACGCTGTTCACGGGCTCGGAATCCTACATCAAGCAAGTCAGGCTGCCGTACACCGTCTATGTTTTTAGATCGTGCTGGAGCAAGCTGATCATCTTCTTCCATAACTTTCTGATTTACTTCGGCGTCATTTGGTATTTCGGCATCTGGCCGGGCGCGACCGCACTGCTGGCCATTCCGGGCCTCGCTATTCTCCTCCTCAACGGCGCGCTGACAAGTCTTACCCTCGGCATGATTTCGGCACGCTTCAGGGACATTCCGCAGCTCGTCAACTCCGTCGTACAGATTGTGTTCTTCGTAACTCCGATCATGTGGAAGCCGGAACTTCTTCAACATCGGACGTATATTGCGGACGCCAATCCGTTCTTTCACCTGGTCGAGATCATCCGCGGACCTCTGCTTGGCAGCGTACCGGATCCGAAACATTATCTGGCCGCTCTCATCATCACCCTGCTCAACCTCGTCGTTGCCGGCTTGTTCTTTGCCCGCTTCCGCTCTCGCATTTCGTACTGGGTCTGATTCATGACCAATCCATCGACCGTAACCGAGCTTGTCCTTCAAGACGTCAGCGTCTCGTTTCCGATCTATCACGGCGGCTCGCGCTCGCTGAAGAAGAGCCTGATGTTTCGCGGATCCGGGGGCCATCTCGCAACCGACGCCAGCCACCGCATCACAGTCGAGGCGCTGCGCAACATTTCGATGAACATTCAGGCTGGCGACCGGGTTGCATTGATTGGCTCGAATGGCGCCGGCAAGACCACGCTGCTGCGCGTCATGGCCGGTATCTACGAGCCGGTCTCGGGGACCGTCACGAGCCGCGGGCGCATCTCCCCGATGTTCGATATCGGCCTCGGCATCGACCAAGAAATCAGCGGATACGAGAATATTCGCTTGCGCGGACTGATCCTCGGGCTGCGTCCGGACGAGATCGAAGAACGGATGCAGGACATCATCGATTTCACCGAGCTTGGTGATTACCTCGATATTCCCGTGCGCACCTATTCATCGGGCATGATGACCCGCCTCACCTTCGCCGTGGCGACCTGCTTCGCCCCCGAAATCCTCTTGATGGATGAGTGGATCATGGCAGGCGATGCCGGCTTTATTTCCAAAGCCGAGCATCGCATCCAGCGCTTCGTTGAAAAAGCGAGCATCATGGTACTTGCCTCGCACAGCCAAGCGATCTGCCGCCGGTTCTGCAACCGCGGAATCTGGATGGAAACCGGCCAAGTACGCGCGATCGGTCCGATCGACGACATCCTCGACCAATACGCCGCCCATACCGGCCAATAATTCAAGCGAGCGAGAAGGTCGAGCGAGCCTCGATGTTCTGCCACAGCAACAGAACATCGTCGTACCAGACCGGGCCTCCGCTGCCGGGTTGAAGCAGAGGGTCGATTAGCCCTTGTAGCAGACCTACGCGGCTGTCGAGCGCATTCGGCGTCGCCATGCGGGCGTCGTCCCCGAATGGGTCACGATTGCTGAACAGGCGCTTCTGTGGACCGCGCGGCGACTGAGCCTGAATCACGAACTCCGTGACATCTGATCTGCAATCGACGACGAGCCGACAGTCCGGCAGGCCCTTGCCCGCGACCGTGGCGGTCCATCGCACAATTTCCTGCTCGCTTGGCCCGAATGAACGGCTTTCGGCGACCTCCCGATAACCGAGTTCAGCGAGAACTGCGATCAGTTGAATGCCATAGAAACGGATCGCGCCGCCGCCTTCCGGATGCGATCTTTTCCAGTTTGGCAGATCGTGCCGGTAGTGGTGTGCCAGGAACTGCCACTCAATCGCGAGCACGCCGCTTTGATCTTGAGCGACGAACTCGCGAATGTCGGCCGCCCACGGCGTTCCGCAAAATGTGTAGCCGATGCGAAACGACTTTCCACTTTCACTCAACAGCTTCTGTAATCGCAGGGCTTCGTCAGGAGTCTGCGCCAATGGTTTCTCAAACATCAGCCTTGCGAGCTCAGACTGCGCAACGCAACGCGGAATCCACGCGGCCTGATCGCCGGGTCGCAGCGCGACGACAACGCCATCGGCACGCGCCAATGCCGCCGCCTCGTCCGCCGCCCATTCGATATCCTCCGAAAATCGCGCCAGCTCCGTGCGCGCCAGAAAGCGCTCACGATATCGCTCTGGAAGAACGACGCGCTGACCGCAACCGATCAACGCCGGAAGATAGCCGTAGAGCCCGAAACCGGATCCGAAGATCGCGAACGTCACCGCCGCTCCAGAAAGTCTTCCGATGCGATGATGTCGATGATTGGACCGTTGAAGCCGCGCTGACGAAGATATCCTTTGATCTCATCTGCGATATGCCAAGCCAGATTGAGCAACGGCGCATCGCCGATCAGCTCCGGCGTAAACTCGTCGTCGGAGCAAATTGGAATCCGTGTACCCGGAATGTAGTGTCCAATCTTCGCGGAGGACGGCTTCTCATAGGCGGCCGAAATATGATCGGTCGACAGATTGAGCATCTTCACGGGAATCGCGGCACGTCCGGGAAATGCCTTGACGGCAAGCGGCCCGTACCTGGCAACCTCCGCCTGGATCTGCGCGTATTTGTTGTCTTTCCAGATGGAAACCTGTGCCGCCAGCTTCGTCAGTCCGTCGCCGAATCCGCTTTCCAGGCTGTCGATCTCTGCAAGCTTCTCGCGAACAGCCGCATCGCCCGATGCTGCTCGGAGAAACACGCGAACATTGCCGCCATAACGCTTGGGAAATTCGGCCAGCACGATTTCCATGCCAAGCGACTTCGCGATGTGAACAAAAGAAGTCAGACTGTAAGTGCGTGGATGCTCGTGATAAAATGTGTCGAACTGGTTTCGTTCGAGGATCGCGCCGAGATAATGGTTCTCAATAACGATCAGCGTTTTGTCATGCGCGGCGATTTTCAACGCGCGGATCACGCCTTTCAGGTCTTCGATATGGGCAAAGACATTCGTGAACGTGATGACGTCCGGCTTTCCGTTCTTGCGCACGAACTGATCCGCAACTTCTTCGGAGAAGAAATCGTTGATGACGACGTGCCCGCGCTCCGCGGCATCGGCGGCAGCACCGGTCGGTTCGATGCCGAATGTCTTGGCGCCTTTCTCTGCGAAAAAGGACAACAGACTTCCGTCGTTACAACCGATATCGAGTACTTTCTTGTCCGATAGATTTCCCAGCGTCACTTCGCAGGCAGCGACCAGATCCTTCATGCCGTTCAGCACGTCCATCGTATGACGCGAGCGATAGTGATAAGTGGCCGGAAACAGCTCTCGCTTCGGAATCTGAAAGCGCTGGTGCGCGGTACGGCACGAGCTGCAATACAGAATATCGATCGGATACTCCTTGCAGATATAATCATTACCAACAGGAACAAGATCATCGCACATTGGGTGCAGGCCAAGATCGATGGCGGAGCTCAGGTCCGAGCTACCGCATACTTCACACGACTTAATCTCGACGATGGAACCCAGCACCCTTAATCTCCTGCATGTCGTTTTGAGGCAGCCGTCAAATCAGTCAGCGGCCGTGGATTGTCTCGTTGATCTGGCGAAGGGTCAGCGCGCGCATATCGGCGCGCTCATGAAATGAGCGATACCATTCCGACGACAGTTGCAACGCGCGATCAAATTCGATCACTGGGCGCCACGCAAGGCGCGCACGCGCCTTGCTGCAATCCAGCTTCAGATACGCGGCTTCGTGCGGATTGTCACCCTTGTCCAGGTCCCATCGGGCATCCACTCCCCAATGCGCCGCAAGTTGCCGCACAAGGGTCGAGACGGGGACCTCGCTGTCCTCATGTGGGCCGAAGTTCCAGCCTTCGGCAAATTGACGACCGTCCTGAACCAGACATTGAGCCAACGTCAGGTAACCGATCACCGGATCCATGACGTGCTGCCACGGGCGCACCGCGTCCGGGTTCCGGATCCGAACCACCTGCCCCGCCATGAATGATCGCATGATATCCGGGACGAGCCGATCGCGGGCCCAGTCGCCGCCGCCGATCACGTTGCCGGCGCGCGCACTCGCCACCAGCGCCGACGAACCATCGTGGAAGAAGCTGCGCTGATAGGCTGCCGTGACGATCTCGGCGCATCCCTTGCTGCTGCTATAGGGATCGTATCCGCCCATGGCATCCGTTTCATTGTACCCCCGCAGCGTGCCAGTGTTCTCGTAACACTTGTCACTGGTCACCACCACGATGGCACGGACTTCTGGAACCGATCGGGCCGCCTCCAGAAGGTGCACAGTGCCCATGACATTGGTTGCATAGGTCTCGACCGGCTCATCGTAAGACAGGCGCACCAGCGATTGCGCTGCCATGTGGATCACGATTTCCGGCTTCGCCGTCCGTAACGAATCGCGCAAGAGCGGAAGGTCGCGCACATCGCCGATCTGGTGCTCCACATCGCTTTTGACACCGGCGACGTTGAACAGGTCTCTTTCGCCCTCCGGCGGCAACGCAAAACCAAAAACCTGCGCGCCGAGCGAGCGCAGCAGCAGCGTCATCCACGCGCCCTTGAAGCCCGTATGCCCGGTCAGAAAGACGCGGCGGTTACGCCAGAAGCCTGGATCGATCACCAAACTCTCCACTCGGCTTTCCCGCTAGTCCACTGCGATTCGAGGAACGTGCGGTCGCGAATGGTATCCATCGGATGCCAGAAGCCATGGTGGACGTAAGCGCGCAACTCATCAGTCCGCGCCAGCGCTTCCATCGGTTCCCCTTCCCAGACCGTACTATCGCCCGCGATCAGTTTGCCGACGCTCGGTGAGAGCAGAAAGAAGCCTCCATTAATCCAGCCGCCGTCGTCAGCCGGCTTTTCCTGGAAACTCTTGACGTGATCACCCTCGATCGAAATCGCGCCGAAACGCTTGGCGGGACGCACCGCCGCCACCGTGGCCTGCTTGCCGTGAGACCTGTGAAAAGCCAATTCGGCCGCCAGATCGATATTGGCGACACCGTCGCCATACGTCATCGCAAATACTTCTTCATCGCCGACATACGGCAGCACTCTCTTCAGGCGCCCACCGGTCATCGTCTCGTCGCCCGTGTCCACGAGCGTCACGCGCCAAGGCTCCGCGGTCTCGCGATGAACTTCCATGCGATTTTCGGCCAGGTGAAAGGTCACATCGGTCATGTGCAGGAAGTAATTAGCAAAATATTCCTTGATGATGTATCCCTTGTATCCAAGGCAGACGATGAAGTCGTTGAAGCCGTAGTGGCTGTAGATCTTCATGATGTGCCAGAGAATCGGCCTTGCTCCAACTTCCACCATCGGTTTCGGCCGGACGCTCGTTTCCTCAGCCAGGCGCGTGCCGAGGCCCCCCGCAAGGATGACAACTTTCATCGAACTACTTTCGAAAATGTTAGATAAATCGGGCTTTTAGGTTAAAGTAACTGCACGTTTCCAAGCGTTTTTGTCAACTGCAGCTTGGCCGCCTATTGTCGCTTGAATTCGGCCAATCCCTCCCATACAGAGTGAATTGTAGAATAGAATGGCAGCTCAGACAGGAACACGCACTTCCTGTCGAATGACGGCTAAAACCACCTCGTGTTGACGACTGGCGACATCCAATGATCCCTGCCGACCGCAGACGGACGGCTGGTCAATTTGCCCGTTTCCTGATCGTCGGTCTGTTGAATACTGCATTCGGCTATCTGGTCTATGCCGCGGGGATATTCGCTGGACTTGCTCCGGAGCTGGCGCTGTTTGTCACCGTCGTCATCGCCGTTGGGTTCAACTATATGACGACGGGCCGCCTTGTCTTTCGCGGCAATGGCGGTGGCAAGAACTTTCTCAAATTTGCGCTCGCCTACCTCGTCATCTATGGATTTAACGTCCTCCTGCTACGCACTGTGCTTGCCTGGGGCATTCACCCGCTTGTCGCACAGGCCCTCGTTTTGCCGCCTGTCGTGATCGGCACATTTTTGGTTCTTAAGCTATTCGTGTTCCGGAGTTCGCCACGTGCGTAAAACGATCAGCCTCGTGACACCATGCTTCAACGAAGAGGACGGGATCGCCGAGTGCTATCAGGCAATCAAAGACCTGTTTGCGCGCGAACTGCCTGGTTACGATCGCGAGCACATATTTTGCGACAATGCATCGAGTGACCGCACGGCTGAGATCCTGAAGGCGATTGCGGCAGAGGATCCATCGGTCAAAATCATCGTCAATTCCCGCAACTTCGGCATTCTGCGCAATACCTATAACGGCGTCCTCAGCACCACTGGCGACGCCATCGTATTGTTCGTGCCGGCGGACCTCCAGGACCCCCCAGAACTGATCACCACCTTTGTCAAACACTGGGAAGCCGGCAACGAGGTTGTGTTCGGAATTAGAGCGGAACGCGAAGAACCCATCTTGCTGCGTACAGCGCGGCATTTCTACTACCAGTTCATCAGCCGCATGTCCTACGTGACCTATCCGGCAGACGTCGGCGACTATCAACTCGTGGACCGTAAAGTTCTGGACGCCATGAAACGCTTCGAGGATGTGCAGCCCTTCATGCGCATGATGCCGTTCGACGCAGGCTTCCGATCGGTCGGCATTCCCTACAAGTGGCAGCCCCGCAAGCACGGGATTTCGCGGAACCGGCTCTGGCAGCTTGTCGATCAGGGCCTGAACGGAATCATCAGCTTCAGCAGCGCGCCGCTGCGTATCGCGTTTTTTGCAGGTTTCGGAATCGCGTTCCTGAGCTTCGTCTACGCCTTTACTCTGCTTGTCTTGAAGCTGCTCGGCTTTGACCTTGGTCCTCAGGGAACACCGACGATCGTCATCGCGATCTTTTTCTTCGGCGGCGTTCAGATGCTGTTCCTCGGCCTGCTTGGCGAATACATCGTCGCGATCTTCAATCAGGTCAGGCGCCGCCCGATGGTCATCGAACGCGAGCGTGTCAATTTTGACTAGCGCAACGTCACTCAGCGACTAACTCCCCCATCCAAGAAACCTGCCTTCGGCACACTCGAACCTGCAACAGGACTGATGCCCGCTTCGATGCAAGATATCCGTCAGCAGATAGCCGCGGTTCGCGCACGTCTGATACAGGCAATGTACTTCATCGGCATCGATGGCCTCGTCATAGCGCTTCTGCTTGCCTGCCTGTGTTTACGAGTCTGGGGCATGGGCCCGATGCACACTGACGACGCCGTCTGGGCGCTGCATGCGCATCAACCTGCAGGAGATCCGATCGGGGACTGGGCGCGAAGCCAAGGGCGCGTGTGGGCCTTTCCCATCGGAAGCCTGATGCTCGGCGCCCTGTTCTGGGAAGGCACTCCCTTGGAGAGCATTCTGAAACTAGGAAGCTTTGCTATTTTCTTCGTCAGTTTTTTCGCGGTTGTTTCATCCTATTGGGGCCGTCGAACGGCTGGCTTCACGGGCTGCCTGTTTCTGGGCCTGTTCGCACTACGTTGGGAAGGCTCAGCGTTCACCACCTATCCGCTCTTGGTGTGGCCTTCGGCAACCCTGTGCGCATTCGCGATTTTGGCGGGGCGCTACTATTTTCTTTCAGGCGCAAAGGCCCTCCTCGCGTTAAACATTTTGTTCTTGTTCGCGGCACTGTTTAACAACGAGGGCGTGGCCGTTTTAGTTTGCGTCCTGTTCGCTTGTAGTGTCTTGGGCAATCTGGCGATCGAGAAATCGTTCCTGGAATTCAAGATCAGCGACTTCACGCGCGGCCGCTTCCGCGACCTTACACTCGTCAGCATCGGTGTTCCGGCCGTATACGTGTTGCTTGCGGTCGGCTGGATGATCACACATCCTTCCAAATACGGTGGACATTCACTAGCCGCGTTCGATGTCGACAAAACTTCCTCGACGCTGTTGAACTTTGCGCTAAGCGGCTCGCTTCTTTACGACCTGATCATTCCCTATAAAGTGGTGTATGCAGACGCCCTGACGAACACGGGCACGGCCATCGTCTACTCCATCTATGATTACGTGTACGAATTGGCCGCCTATCCAGGCACGATCCTCATTGGCGCGATGACCGTCTACGCGGCTTTTGTCACTCTGCGGCGAATGCCCGAACGAGGCTTGACGGTCTGGAGATTCATCCCGCTCATCCTGGTCGGGGGCATTATCACTTTCTTGCCTATCCTGCCGGTGGCGATGACTGAAAAATATCAGACCTTGTGTCTGGAATACGGCATCAATTCATACGTCATGACTATTCTGTCGCACTTCGGCGTCAGCATGATGATTGCCGGAATTCTGATGCCGTTTGCTCCTCCACGGGGCCTTGGACTTGTGATCGCGCTGGCACTTGCGATACTGCTTGGCGCCTTCGCTACTGTCGGCAGTAGAATGAACGACGCAATTGCAGCGGACATGCGTCCGGAAGCTGGCCGTTGGCGAGTCCTTGCATTGGCGCTCAAGACAATTGACGCCACACGGCAAACATCGCCCATCATTTTCGCACCGAGATTCAGAAGCGGGACTTGGTTTACCGTCGTACCTGGCGATTACTGGACGACCTATGTCAGAGCGAAATACAAGCGCCCGGTCCAGATTTATACAAAGCCGTCCGAAATCGCCGCCTCAAGCGAGGACATTGCCGCGCTCGACTACCAACTTCTGGATAACGAGCGACGCTTCGTTTTCTCTATCGCGCACATTACGGGGGACACAGGCAATCGACATATCGACAGCATATCCGTGACCATCGAACGTATGGATCCGTCGGTGCTCGCCAACTATGTCCTGTCGTTTCAGGATCAGGACGGCATGCTCGTGCAGAAAAGACTGGTCGACATGCCAACGGTACCAGCGGACTTTCGCATACGCTTGATGTCCAACCTGAATGCCCGCCTGGATACGGTTCGGGTCACAAAGACATCGATACTGGCTGATTCAACCACCCCGGAAAAATTGAACTGAAGTAACCGTTATCGTAAGTCGAATGCGTCTTTGAATTGTGGATGAAAGCTGCGCGGATTCCAAGCAAAGTCCCTGACCGCAGCTGCGGGATCGAACACCATGTCCTTCGCCATGCGACTGCCCATTGCGGCATTGGCATTTGGCAAGAGCGGCGCAGCCAGTGCAAACGCAGCCTTCCACAACACAGGCGGCACCGCGACAATGCGCCGGGGCTTGCCAAGTCCATCGAATATCCGCCCCACCATCTCTCGATAGGCGATGGCCTCTGGCCCCGGCAGAGCATAGACATTGTTCTTCGCAGCATCGCTGGACGCAGCGTTCAGCGCACCGATCGCGAGATCTTCGGCGTGAACCGGTTGGCGCAACCCGGCGCCTCTGCCCGCGAGCGGCATCACGCCGACTTTTTGAATCAACCTTGCCAATCGAGAGACGTTGGCGTCACGCCCCTCGTCGTAGATCATCGTCGGCCGCAGCACGGTCCAGCCGACACCCATTCGGGTGCACATGTCGATCGTCTGTTGCTCGCCCTCGGCAAGCCGCTGCAAGCCTTCGCGCTCGGCGGGAATATCGGAATTGAGCTTGGTGACGATGCTGGTCGACGTAAACAGAACGACCCGCCGCAATTCGTCGCTGAACAGACTGGGCAGCGCCTTTGCCAGCAGGAGGGAATGCGCCGTGCAATAGACCGTTGTTATGCGCGGCAGTTGCAGGGCTTCTGGATGGGTTAAGTCCCCCTGAATCCACTGAACCCCTTGTTTGTCTGCGCGCGGCGATCGCGATATAGCGAGCGGGCGTTCGCCAGCCATCACCAGCTTTGAGACGATGTGGCCGCCGACGATGCCGGAGCCGCCCAGTACGATACTTTGCATTCCAGAAATCCGATCCCACCCGCATGATAGCAGCGTTACGACATAAGCTGCGTACAACCGACAGCGCAAACGACAAGTTCTGCAGAAATTTCGGGAACCTTGAAGGATAAACGATGAAGAACAGCATAGTGGACGTGCGGATCGTCGTGGATGGATGGATGAAGGTGTTTCTGGCAGACGTGAAGTCCGCGACAGGCCAGTTGTTCACGCGACACATCGAGCATCACGGCGATGCCGTCGCGGTTCTACCCTATGATGACGAACGCCGGGTCGCTCTTGTCATCAGCCAGTTCCGGACACCGGTCGAGCACGTATCGCCGGGGGCCGACAACATTATCGAGCCGATCGCCGGGGTGAACGACGATGGCGATGCCGAGGCCTGTGCCCGGCGCGAAGCAATGGAAGAGGCAGGCGTCCGCCTGGGCACGCTGGAGAAGGTTGCGAATTGCTGGTCCATGCTGGCTGTTTCGACTGAACGGCTGGTGTTGTATCTGGCGCCATACCGCGCCGCCGACCGGGTCGCGTCCGGCGGTGGACTCGCCCACGAGAACGAGGACATCGACGTCAACGAAATGTCGCTCGCGACGCTTGCAGATCACGTCCGGACAGCGTCGACCGTCGACATGAAATTGCTGGCACTTGTGCAAGCCTTGCAGATCAGGCGCCCGGATCTTTTCACACCAAAGCCCGCGTGAAGGCCCCTCAGCCGGCATTTGCGATCGCACAGAACACTCAGCGAGTTGCCTGGCCGTGAGTCGCCGTTTCGGCAGATAGCTCGCAACCATGGTCAGTCGTGCGGGCGTCGTTGTTGCAATGCGTCGTCCGACTGAATGAACTTGCCATGCAGCACGTCGGCTGTTCGGGCCATACACGCATCGCCAGCGTGTAGCCGACCGCGAAAACGAAAAATCCCAGAAGCCAGAAGAATAGGTTGAAACATACGCGCAACTCCAAATAATGCCTTAGCATTCAACCGCTTAATTCAGGGTCAGGCGATTGCGCGAGTTCTGCGCCCAATTGCAACCGGGTGTGACATCCCGGTTACATCGATTTTTGCGCAAGGTGGCGGGGATCCACGCCCCGCCGCGACGGCAGGGGCATGACAAGCCCGCCGGTTTGCGCGAAAGGTAGTGTCTCGGCCCAACCTTGCGTCATTCCGGAGCCCTCTGAATGCCCTTCCCGCGCGCCTCGCAGGCCCTCTCCCGCTTTACCGTGCTCGACCTGACCCGGATCCGCTCCGGCCCGACGGCTGTCCGGCAGTTCGCGGATTGGGGGGCCAATGTCATCAAGATCGATGCGCTGAGCGACGACGCCGCGGGAGAACAGCCCGGCGGCCCGCGGCAGGGCTCGGACTTCCAGAACCTGCACCGCAACAAGCGGGCCATGACCCTGAACCTGAAGGACCCGCGCGGTCTCGCCGTGTTCAAACGGCTGGTCGAGAAAGCCGATGTTGTGGTCGAAAATTTCCGACCGGACGTGAAGGCCCGGCTCGGCATCGATTACGAGAGCCTGAAGGCGATCAATCCCGGCATCGTCTATGGCAGCATCTCCGGCTTCGGCCAGGATGGCCCCTATCACAAGCGGCCGGGCTTCGATCAGATCGCCCAGGGCATGGGCGGGTTGATGTCGATCACCGGGGCTCCCGGCGAAGGCCCGATGCGGGTCGGCATTCCCGTGGCCGATCTCACCGCCGGACTGTTCTGCGCGCTGGGCGTCCTTACAGCGCTGCTGGAGCGCGACGTCTCCGGCCAGGGCCAGTGGGTCCAGACCTCGCTGCTGCAAGCGCAGATCTTCATGCTGGATTTCCAGGCCGCGCGCTGGCTGATGGAGCAGGACGTGCCGAAACAGGCCGGCAACAATCACCCGACCAGCATTCCCACCGGCGTGTTCAAGACTTCTGACGGCTACATCAATATCGCCACCACCGGCGGCAAGATCTGGGAGCGCTGCGCCCAGGCGATCGGCGCCCCCGAACTGATCACCCATCCCGATTACGCCACCGGCCCCGCGCGCTCGAAGAATCGCGACGCGCTCAATGCCGCGATCAGCGCCTGCACCGAAAAGCGCACCACCGAGGATTGGGTCAACGACCTCAATGCCGCCGGCGTGCCCTGCGGTCCGATCTACTCCGTCGACCAGATGTTCGCCGATGCGCAGGTCAAGCACCTTGGCCTCGCTCAGAACGTACCCAACGACCAGAACCGCAAGATCACGCTGGTCGGTCAGCCCTTCACGCTGTCACGCACGCCTAGCCATATGGCCGCCCGGCCGCCGGAAGTCGGCGAGCAGACGGAGGAGCTCCTCGCCGAATTTGGCTTCGGTACCGAAGAGATCGCCGAATTGCGACAAGGCAAGGTGGTCTGAGGCGGCGAGCTGTCAAATACTGTGAAAATTAACGCCATAGGCTGCATTAATCGGGAGCACATCTTCGTCCGGTGCAGTCGATCGGAGATCGTGCTGCGCCTCGAACCCGCCGGAAAGCTCCATGACCGCACCGCACCGCGTCGCTATCCTGATCCCCTGCTTCAATGAAGAGGTCGCAGTCGCAACAGTCGTGAACGATTTCCACAGGGCGCTGCCCGCTGCCACGATTTATGTCTACGACAACAACTCGACAGATCGCACACGCGAAGTCGCGTCGCAGGCGGGCGCGATTGTTCGCCACGAGAACCGCCAGGGCAAGGGTCATGTTGTGCGCCGCATGTTCGGTGACATCGATGCCGATGTCTATGTTCTCGTCGATGGCGATGCGACCTACGACGCGACATCTGCACCAGCCATGATCGAAGCGCTGCTAAAAGATCGCCTCGACATGGTGGTGGGCCGCCGCATCGAACAGCAGGTTGCCGCCTATCGCCTTGGCCACCGCACCGGCAACTCACTGCTCACCGGCTTTCTGTCACTCACGTTCGGTCAGAACTTCAAGGATGTGCTGTCAGGCTATCGCGTATTCTCGAGACGCTTCGTCAAATCCTTCCCGGTGCTGTCCGATGGTTTCGAGATCGAGACCGAACTGAGCGTTCATGCGCTGCAGCTCGCACTGCCGGTCGCTGAAATCGAGACGCCGTATTTCGCGCGACCGCAGGGCTCCACCAGCAAGCTCAACACGTGGAAGGATGGCTTCCGGATCCTCGGCACCATCATGAAGCTCTATCGTTCGGAAAAGCCGCTACGCTTCTTCGGCACAGTTGGCCTGTTTTTCGGCATCGTCTCCATCGGGCTCGCGATTCCCGTCACCGTCACCTATCTGGAAACGGGGTTGGTGCCTCGGCTACCCACCGCCGTGCTCTCGACTGGCCTGATGATCGTCGGCGTGCTCTCATTTTCGTCGGGCCTTGTGCTCGACACTGTCACCCGCGGACGCCGCGAGATAAAGCTGCTGGCATATCTGGCGCAGCCGTCACTACCGGATTAGGCCTCCATCCCGCCAGGCGCGAGCACGGCTTACGTCGTCACCGGCGTCGGCCGCCAGATGCGTGTCACGGCCGTAAAGGCACGATCGATCAGTGGCCAGAACAGCAGCGTAATCGCCAGCGTGGTGATGGTGCCGACGAGGCCATTGGACCAGAACACACCGACGCTGCCGCCGGAGCCGATCATCGCGAGACGGAACGCGTCTTCAGCGCGGCTGCCAAGCACGAGCGCGAGCGTGAACGGCGCCAAGGGAATACCGATCTTCTTGAAGACATAGCCGACCACGCCGAAGCCCAGCATCAGCCAGATGTCGAACATCGCGTTCTGAATCGCATAGGCGCCGATGGCGCAAGACACCACGATCATTGGCGCCACGGCCGCAAATGGCACGCGCAGGATCGAGGCGAACACCGGCACGGTCGTCAGCACGATGACGAGACCGACCACATTGCCGAGATACATCGAGGCAATCAGCCCCCACACAAAGTCCTTGTGCTCGACGAACAACAGCGGTCCGGGATTGAGCCCCCACACCATCAGGCCGCCGAGCAGGATCGCCGCGGTGCCGGAACCGGGAATGCCGAGCGCCAGCATCGGCAGCAGCGCTGCGGTGCCCGACGCGTGCGCCGCGGTCTCCGGCGCGAATACGCCTTCGATGCGCCCCTTGCCGAAGCTTTCGGGATCCTTGGAGAAGCGCTTGGCGAGATTGTAGCCCATGAAGGACGCCGCAATAGCGCCACCCGGTGTGATGCCGAGCCAGCAGCCGATCACCGACGAACGCAGCAGCGTCACCCAGTATTTCGGCAGATCCATCCAGACCTTGAGCACCGTACGCAGGCTGATCTTGGCGGCGTGTCCGCGCAGCGCGAGGCGCTCTTCCATGGTGAGCAGGATTTCGCTGATGCCGAACAGGCCGATCACCGCGACGAGGAAGTTGATGCCGCGCAGGAGATTGTCCGAGCCGAAGGTCATGCGCAGATTGCCCGACACCGTGTCCATGCCGATGCCGGCGATCAGCAGGCCCAGCGCCATCGAGATGACGGTCTTGTGCTTGGCCTCGCGGCCGAGGCCGACGAAGGAGCAGAAGGTCAGAAGATAGACCGCAAAGAATTCCGGCGGCCCGAATTTCAGCGCGAAGGATGAGATCATCGGCGCCAGGAATGTGATCAGCATCACCGCCACCAGCGACCCGATGAAGGACGAGGTAAACGCCGCCGTAAGTGCTTCCGCAGCCTTGCCCTGCTGCGCCATCGGATAGCCGTCGAAGGTCGTGGCCACCGACCACGCCTCGCCGGGGATATTGAACAGGATCGAGGTGATGGCGCCGCCGAACAGCGCGCCCCAATAGATGCAGGACAGCATCACGATGGCCGAGGTCGGATCCATGGTGAAGGTCAGCGGCAACAGAATGGCGACGCCGTTGGGGCCGCCGAGGCCCGGCAGCACGCCGACAAAAATGCCGAGCACGAGACCGACGACCATCAGCGAGATGATCTTCCAGGTCATCAGCACGGCGAAGCCGTGCATCAACAGTCCGAACGCTTCCATTTCAGTAGTCCTAGCGACCGAGAGCCGATTCGATCGGCCCCTTCGGCATGATGACGTCGAAGGCGACATCGAAGGTGACGAACATGATCGCGGTGAACACGAAGGCGGTGAGCAGCGACTTCCACAGCGCGATCTTGCCGACCATGCGCATGAAGCCGGCGATCAGCACGAAACTCGCGACATAGATGCCGAGAAACTGCGTGGCGAGACAAAACAGTGCGGTGGGAATGAACACCAGCGCCACGCGCCGCAATTGTGCGCGGGTGACGAAAGTGTCGGAACCGCCACTGCGGGCGAAGAACGTCGTGATCAGCCCGTAAAGGCTGGCGCCGCCGAGAATGACCGAGAGATAGAACGGGAAATAGCCGGGCTGAGGCCCGGTGGAATCCCAAGCGATGCCGGTGCGCCAGTTGTCAAAGCCAAGCACGATGGCCAGTGCCAGCAGGACCAGCGAGACGATGATCTCGACGGTGCGCGTGCTGACGACGGAGGGCGAGTCGTCCTCCGGAGCGGTCGGATCTTCGACGATGATTTCGAGGTCGGTGTTGGACATGGGCAAGGTTTCTGAGGATGGAGAAAGGATGCACACTCGTACATCAAAGAAACTTGTCATCACCCGCGAAAGCGGGTGATCCAGTATGCGGAGCCGTCAGTGGCTTTCTCGCTGTCGATGTTTACTGGATGCCCCGCTTTCGCGGGGCATGACAGTCATTGGCTTACTTCGCCACGAATCCCGCTTCGGTCATCAGCGACTTGTTGAGCGCATCGTCCTCTTCGAGGAACTTGAGCATCTCCGGCCCCTTCAGGAAGATCGGCTTCAGCGCCTGCTTCTCCATGTAGTCCTTGTATTCGGCCGTCTTGGTCACCTTCTCGAACAGGTCGACATAGAAAGCCTGCTGCTCGGGCGTCACCTTGCCGGGCAGGAACATGGCGCGCAGCATCAGATACTGCACGTCGAGGCCCTCTTCCTTGCAGGTCGGGATGTCGTTCCACGACTGCGTCTCGGTGACCTTGGTCTTGTAGGAGATGCGTTCCTTGTCGAACACGCAGAGCGCGCGCACCTGGCCGGCGCGCCAGACTTCGAGATTCTCGCTGGGGTTATTGACGTTGGCTTCGGTGTGATTGCCGACCAGCTGCGTCGCCGCCTCGCCGCCCGACTTGTAGGGCAGATAGGAAAACTTGGCGCCGGTCTGCTTTTCCATGAACACGGTCAGCACATGGTCTTCACGCTTGGATCCGGTGCCGCCCATCTTGAACGGCGACGATGCAGCCTTGGCCGCCGCGATGAATTCCTTCACCGTCTTGGCGCCACCCGCATTGTCCCACAGCACGAACTGGTCCATCGCGACGACGGACACCGGTGTGAGGTCGCGCCAGTTGAACGGAATCTTGGCGGACAGCGGCAGCATGTAGATCAGCGAATAGGCGATCAGCACCTTGTTGGCGTCGCCCTCGCTGGACTTCATGTAGATCAGCGCTTCCGCACCGGATGCGCCACCCTTGAGCGACACCACCACCGGCGCCTTCATCAGATTGTTCTTCTGGATCGCAGCCTGCATCATGCGCGCCATCTGGTCGGATGCGCCACCGGCGCCCGCTGCAACCACGATTTCGACGGGCTTCGTGGGCTCCCAGGCCGTGGCCGGCGACGTGGCCAATGAGAGGATGGGCGCGCTGGCGAGCACGGCTGCAAGCGCAGCTGTGGCCCTGATCGACTTGGACATTGGTTTCTTCCCTGTAGACGCGGACGTTGGCTGCCCGCCACTTTTCGTTGGTTCTATTGTGCGGGGTATTGACCGTGACTTCAAGCATGTCCCGCGCATGCGAAGGCCGACTTTGGTCAGGGGCCGGCACCCTGTTTAGCGGCCGGGCGGCGGAATGAGGCGATCGCCCGAGACCGCCGCCCGCCCGTTATTTCCCCTGCCACTTCGGCTTGCGCTTGTTCAGGAAGGCATCCATGCCCTCGCGGAAATCCTCGCTCATATAGGCCTTGAGCACGAGATCCTTGCCCTCCTCGCGGGTCAGGGTCGGGCGCAGCCGGCGCACGGCTTCCTTGGTCACTTCGAGGGTGATCGGCGCATGGCTGGCCACCAGTTGCGCGAGTTCCAGCGCACGGCGCTGCAGCGTCTCGACATCGGGCACGATCTCGTTGATCAGACCCAACGCCAGCGCCTCATCAGCCTCGATGAGGCGGGCGGTGAAGATCATGTCCTTGGTGCGGGCCGGTCCGACCAGCGCCATCACGCGGCTGATATTGGACATCGACAGGCAGTTGCCGAGGGTGCGGGCAATCGGGAAGCCCATGCGCGTGGCAGCCGTACCGATGCGCAGGTCGCAGCAGGCGGCAATGCCGGCGCCGCCCCCGGTGCAGGCACCGGCGATCGCGGCGATGGTCGGCACCCGGCAGGTCTCCAGCGCGGTGAGCACGCGGTCGATCCTCGCTTCGTAATCGAGCGCATCCTGGGCCGTCTTGAATTCGCGGAATTGCGAGATGTCGGTGCCCGAGGCAAAAGCCTTGTCGCCGGCGCCGGTCAGGATGATCGCCTTGATCGAGCGGTCCTCATTGGCCGCCTGACAGATCTCCGCCATCCGCTCATACATCGAGAACAGCATGGCATTGCGCGCCTGCGGGCGATTGAAAGTGATCTTCGCGATCCCGTTCTCGACGGAATACAGCAGGTCTTCAGCGGCGGGCGTTGGCGCGTTCATATGATTCGTCCTCTGGTGCAGCATTCCGCCGCAACATGTTGAAAAGGCTGGAGCGATTATGCTCCAGCCTCCAGTAGATTGTTAGGCCTCAAAGACGGGAATTCGCTGGCCTCAAGCCACCGCCGCCTTGGTCATCGGCACTACGCTTTTTCCGGTCAGCACATCCATCGCTGCCATCACGCCGCCAGCGCGGTGCGGGACCTTGGCGAGTTCGAGACCCATCTCGACGCCGGACAACGTGCCCATCAGCATCAGGTCGTTGAAGTGGCCGATATGGCCGATGCGGAAGATCTTGCCCTTCCACTTGTTGAGACCAGTGCCGAGCGACATGTCGAAGTTTTCGAGCACCACCTTGCGGAACACGTCGGCGTCATGCCCGTCCGGCATCAGCACAGCGGTCAGTGCCGGCGAGTGATCATGCGACTCGATGGAAACCGTCTCGAGGCCCCAGGCCTTGACGGCGGCGCGGGCGGCGGCGCCGTGGCGCTTGTGGCGCGCGAACACGTTATCAAGCCCCTCTTCCTCCAGCATCGCCACGCCTTCCTTCAGCGCATAGAGCAGATTGGTCGCGGGCGTATAGGGCCAGGAGCCGAGCTTGTTGGCGGCGATGATCTCCTCCCAGTCCCAATAGGACCGGAACGAACTGTTGGCCTTGGAGGCCGCCAGCGCCTTGTCGGACACGGCGTTGAAGCCGAGACCCGGCGGCAGCATCAGGCCCTTCTGTGAACCGGCGACGGAGACGTCGATGCCCCAGGCGTCATGTTCATATTCGAGCGAGCCGAGGCCCGACACGGTGTCCACCATCAGCAGTGCCGGATGCTTCACGCGATCGAGCAGCTTGCGGACATCCTGCGGATGGGTGACGCAACCGGTCGAAGTCTCGTTATGCACGATCATCACGGCCTTGATGGCGTGCGACTTGTCGGCAGCGAGACGCTTCTCGATCTCGGCGAGATCGGCGCCGTGGCGCCAGTCGCCCGGCACGAAATCGATATCGAGCTTGAACTTCTCGGCGAGACCCCGCCACAGCGTGGCGAACTGGCCGGTCTCGGCCATCAGCACCTTGTCGCCCGGCGACAGCGTATTGACGATGGCGGCTTCCCAGGCGCCGGTGCCCGAGGAGGGATATATGATCACCGGCTGCTTGGTCCGGAATACACGCTGCATCGCAGCAATGACGTGGAGGCCGAGCTCGGCGAATTCGGGACCGCGATGGTCCAGCGTGGGCATATCCATCGCCCGCAGCACCCGGTCGGGTACGTTGGTCGGGCCAGGAATCTGCAGGAAATGCCTTCCGGTGTGCACGGTCATGTCTCGTCCTTCCCAGGGAGTCCATTTTTATTGAAACGCCCGGATAGCACCTTTCAAACGGCTTGTCCCGCGTCTGGTATACCAGAGCGCCGAAGAAAAACGTGGGGCAGCCATGAGGATTTCTTATCCCTCCCGTATCTCCTTGTTGCGACTGCCGGAGCGCGGCACCGCCGGGTTGCCAAGCCGGAATCCGGATGCAAGACAGGACGATAGAGGGACAAGGCGGGAATCCATGGCGAAGGCGGCAATCATTCGAAGCACGGCTGCAGACAGCGCGCTGGCCGCAAAGCTCGCGCGTGAAGTCTCCGGCGATGTGTTCTTCGACCCATTCAATCGCGGCCGTTATGCCACCGATGCCTCGTTCTACCAGATCGTACCGTTCGGTGTGGTCGTTCCGCGCACCATCGACGAGGCGCTGCGCGCGCTGGCGATCTGTCGCGACGATGGCCGTATCGTTACGCCGCGCGGCGGCGGTACCTCGCAATGCGGCCAGACCGTCAATGACGGCATCGTTATCGACCTCTCCAAGCATCTCAACAAGCTCATCTCGCTCGACGTCGAGAACCGCACCTGCATCGTCGAGCCCGGCATCGTGCTGGACGATCTCAACCGGCAGCTCAAGAAACACGGGCTGTGGTTTCCGGTCGATGTATCCACCGCCTCCCGCGCCACCATCGGCGGCATGGCCGGCAACAATTCATGCGGCGGTCGCTCGCTGCGCTACGGCACCATGCGTGACAATACTATCGCGATGGATGCTGCGCTGGCGGACGGCAACCTGCTGCATTTCGGCGAAGTAAGTTCCAGGGACGATGCGCCTGCCCTGTTTCGCGACATGCTGGCGCTCGGCGAACGCGAGGCGACCGAAATCGCGGAGCGCTTCCCGCAGGTGCAGCGCCGCGTCGGCGGTTACAATCTCGATGCGCTCACGCCGCGCAACACCGCCAACAACATGGCGCATCTCCTCGTGGGCTCCGAAGGCACCCTCGCCTTCACCACGCAGGTCGAACTCAAGCTGTGGCCGCTCATCGGCAGCAAGGCGCTCGGTGTCTGTCACTTCGGCAGCTTCTATGAAGCGATGGATGCGACCCAGCATCTGGTCAAGCTCAAGCCCATCGCCGTCGAACTGGTCGACCGCACCATGATCGCACTCGGCCGCGACATCGCGATGTTCCAGCCGATCATCAAGAGCGCGGCGCGCGGCGATCCCGATGCGCTCCTGATCGTGGAGTTCGCCGAAGCGGATCAGGCCGCCAATGCCGCCAAGCTGAAAGAGCTGGGCGCATTAATGGGCGATCTCGGCTTTGGCTGGAATAACCCGCCGCGCAAATGGGGCGGTGTGGTCGACGTCACCGAGCCAGCGCTTCAGGCTGGCATCGCCGAGTTTCGCGCGGCCGGCCTCAATGTCATGATGTCGATGAAGCAGGACGGCAAGCCGGTCTCCTTTATCGAGGACTGCGCGGTGCCGCTGCCGCATCTGGCCGACTATACCGAGCGCCTGTCCGCGATCTTCAGGAAGCACGACACCACCGGCACCATGTATGCACACGCCTCGGAAGGCTGCCTGCATGTCCGCCCGGTGCTGAACCTGAAGCTCGACAAGGACGTCAAGGCGATGCGCGCCATCGCCGAAGAAGCCTTCGCGATGGTCCGGGAATACAAGGGCTCGCATTCCGGCGAGCACGGCGACGGACTCGTGCGTTCGGAATTCCACGCCGAAATGTTCGGCGAGCGGATCATCAGCGACTTTGCCGAAGTGAAGCATCGCTTCGATCCGCAGAACGTCCTCAATCCCGGCAAGATCGTCGATCCGCCCAAGATGGATGATCGTTCGCTGTTTCGTTACACGCCGGATTATCGCGTCGGCGAGCTCAAGACTGCTCTCGACTGGTCCGCCTGGCCCGGCGCCGGCGGCGGTTTCCAGGGCGCCATCGAAATGTGCAACAACAATGGCACATGCCGGAAGTTAGAGGGCGGCGTGATGTGCCCGTCCTATCGCGCGACGCGCAACGAGAAAGACGTCACCCGCGGCCGTGCCAACACACTGCGGCTGGCAATCTCCGGCCAGCTTGGCCCGGATGCGCTGACGTCGGATGCCATGGCCGACACGATGAAACTTTGCGTGTCGTGCAAGGCCTGCCGCCATGAATGCCCAACCGGCGTCGATATGGCCAAGATGAAGATCGAGGTTCTGGCCGCGCGCGCCACGAAGCATGGTCTCACGTTGCGTGATCGCCTTGTCGGCTATCTGCCGCGCTATGCTGCCCTGGCCGCACGCGCCGCCCCGCTGGCGAATTTGCGCAACAAGAGCCCGCTGCTGCGCAACCTGCTGGAACGCTATGCGGGCATCAGCGCCAAGCGCAGCCTGCCGGAATGGCGCAGCGATGTATTTCACAGGGATACCGAAGCCGTCGGCCCCACCGATGGCCGCGAGGTCGTGCTGTTCGCCGACACCTTCAACCGCGCTTATGAGCGCGAGAACCTCGACGACGCACTGCGCGTGCTCACCGCCGGTGGCTATCGCGTGCATCTGCCGAAGCCGGTGGATCGCAGCAGTCGTGCCCTGTGCTGCGGCCGTACCTTCCTTTCGGCAGGCCTTGTCGATCAGGCCCGCGCCGAACTCGACCGTCTCGTCGCCACCTATGCGCCCTTCGCGGCACGCGGCGTCCCCATCGTCGGGCTGGAGCCGAGTTGCCTGCTGACGCTACGCGATGAATTGCTGTCGCTACGTTCCGACGATACAGCCAGGAGCGTCAGCGCGCACGCTATGCTGTTCGAGGAATTCCTGGTCCGCGAGGCCGAGGCCGGCCGGCTGCAACTGCCGCTGAAGCCGATCGCGCCGAAGGCGATAGTGCATGGCCATTGCCATCAAAAGTCATTCGGTGCGTTCAAGCCGGTCGAACAGGCCTTGCGCCTGATCCCGGATCTGAAGATCGAGACCATCGAATCCAGTTGCTGCGGCATGGCGGGCGCGTTTGGCTATGGTGCCGACACCTATGATGTCTCGATCCAGATGGCCGAAGCGTCCTTGCTACCCGCCGTGCGCAAGGCCGACGCCGATACGCTGATCATCGCCGACGGCACATCCTGCCGGCACCAGATCGCTGACGGCGCCTCCCGTCACGCGTTGCATGTCGCGCGCGTGCTGGCCATGAGCCTCGACGGCGCGACAACAAACGTCCATTCTTCCACGCTCAACTAGGAAACAACCGATATGGCCGACCTCACCCTCGATACAGCCCGCAAGATCATCGATGGCGCTCTCGCCAAGGTGATCGAGATGAAGCTCAAGCCCATGGTCATCACGGTGCTCGACGCTCGCGGCTGCGTGAAGGCCACCATCGCGCAGGATGGCACCAGCCTGATGCGCGGCGAAGTCGCCCACGGAAAAGCCTATGGCGCATTGGCCATGGGGCTCGGCTCGAGGGCTTTGCTCAAGCGTGCCGAGGAACAGCCGTTCTTCATCGATGCCGTGAATACCATGGCGCGCGGCGCGCTGATCCCGGTGCCGGGCGGCGTTCTCATTCATGACGCATCGGGCAGCCTGCTCGGTGCCATCGGCATCTCCGGCGATACATCGGACAATGACGAGATCGCAGCCGTCGCGGGCATCGAGGCGGCCGGCCTCAAGGCCTCGACCGGCTAGATCGACGTTGACTCAGCCACCGCATCCCCCGATCGACGACAGCGCGCTGCGCCCGCTGATCGACCGTATCGGGGATGCGCATGTGAAGGCACGGCTGGAGATCGAGACCCATCGCGATCACCAGCTGTTCGGCCAGGGCCGCTTGTTCTTCAATCTGGAGAACTGGCTCACCGCACCACCGATCGTCCGCACCGCGTTGCAACTCACCGGCCTCTACGGCCGCGCCCGCCGCGAGGCTAACCGCGTGTTGGTCCGCGAGAATATCGTCGCCTCACCGCGCCTGCCCGCCGCGTTCAACGGCTTCACGATCCTGCATATCAGCGATCTCCACGTCGATCTCAGCGAGGACGCACTGCGCCACCTGATCTCCTTCGTCGGCGATCTCGATTACGACATCTGTGTGCTGACCGGCGACTATCGCGGCAAGACCTATGGGCCTTATCAGCGCGCCACCGAAGGTGTCGGCGAACTGCGCGCGAGGCTGCGCGATCCCGTCTATGGCGTTCTCGGCAATCACGACAGTATCCGCATGACGCCGGCGCTGGAAGGCATGGGCATCCGCATGATGTTCAACGAATGCGAGACCATCACCCGCGGCGATGATAGCATCTACATTGCCGGCGTCGACGATCCGCATTTCTATCTCGCCGACGACATCCCGAAGGTCGCGTCGCAAATTCCGACGGACGCCTTCTCGATCCTGCTGTCGCACACGCCGGAGACCTATGCCGAGGCGGCCGAGCACGATTTCGATCTGATGCTGAGCGGCCACACCCATGGCGGCCAGCTCTGCCTGCCCGGCGGCTACGCCATCAAGCTGGAGGCCGTGTTGCCGCGCCATATGGGCAACGGCGCATGGCGCCACGAAGGCATGACCGGCTATACATCGGTCGGCGTCGGCACCAGCCTGCTCCCGGTGCGACTGAACTGCCCTCCGGAAGTGACACTGCACCGGCTGAAACGCACCGGTTGATCCATACACACGATTTACCAACCAAGGCGGCTATCGCCACGAGCGGCCATTTATTAAGCTGACAGAGCTAATCTCAGTGCTCGCCGATGTTATCCAGGCAGGACAATTCCGACATGACGGTGATGATTACGGGCGGCGCCGGCTTTATAGGCTCGCATATCTGCGTGGAGCTGATCCAAGCCGGCCGCAAGGTCGTGATCTTTGACAATTTCTGCAACAGCCATCCCGAAGTCATCAACCGCATCCGGCGGATCACCGGCACCGCTCCCGAAGTGGTCAAGGGCGACGTGCGCGACGTCGAAGCGCTGATATCGGCGCTGTCGTCGCATCGCTTCAGCGCCGTCATTCATCTCGCCGGGCTGAAGTCGGTTGCGGATTCCGTCACCAGCTCGGCCGAGTATTACGACTGCAACGTGGTCGGCACGCTGAGGCTGGCGCAGGCGATGCAGCAGGCCGGCGTGCGCAATATCGTGTTCTCGTCGTCGGCGACCGTCTATGGCGAGCCGGACGTACTGCCCTTGCGGGAGGACCACAAGCTCGCACCATTCAGCCCCTATGGCCGCACCAAATTGCAGGCCGAGGAATTACTGAGCGACATTGCACATTCCCTGCCCCCGTTGAATGTCGCAATTCTCCGCTATTTCAATCCGGTCGGCAGCCACGAAAGTGGGTTGATCGGGGAAGATCCCAACGGCGTTCCGAACAATCTCATGCCCTATATTTCGCGCGTCGCGATCGGGCGACTGCCTGTGCTTAATGTTTTTGGCAACGATTACCCGACATCGGACGGCACCGGCATACGCGACTATGTCCATGTGGTCGATCTAGCCGCCGGCCATATTGCAGCCCTCGACTGTGTCGACAAGCAGCGGGTCCTTAAGGTCAATCTGGGAACCGGCCAAGGCACCAGCGTGCTGGAGTTGATTGACGCCTATACGCGTGCGAGTGGAAAGGTGATTCCTGTCACTTTTGCACCGAGACGCCCCGGCGATATCGCCAGCTACTATGCAAGCGCAGAGCTTGCAGCAGACGTTCTCGGATGGCACGCAAAGCGCGGCATTGCAGAGATGTGTCGTGACGCCTGGAATTGGCAGCGGAACAATCCCAACGGCTATCTCGACCAGTGAACATGATCACGCGAAATTCGAAGACCATGTCTGCGTGGACGCAGGCGGATCCCAATCGGTCTACAGGAATCATCGTTTTCGCACTGCTGACTGTGGCCTCGCTTCTTCCCACATTGCTGACTCCGATTCCGGCGATGGTCGATTATCCCAATCACCTCGCCCGCATGTATCTTCTGGCCCAGAATGGGGATCCAGGAGCCAATCCGTACTATGAAGTCCGCTGGGCGCTGTATCCCAATCTTGGGATGGATTTGCTTGTCCCACGGCTCGCGCAGTGGGTCGGCGTCGAGAGCGCGACCCGGTTGTTTCTGCTCTGCAGCCAAATATTGATTATTGGCGGCGCACTAGCCCTCGAACGAGTCGTGAAGGGCCGAGTTCAGATTGGCGGCTTCGTTGCGCTCTTGTTCGTCTACTGCCTACCCTTCAGCTGGGGTTTTCTGAATTTCGAATTCGGCCTGGGTATCTCGCTCTGGGGCATCGCCGCCTATCTGGCGGTGATCGAGCGTGCTCCGCTGATACGGCTCGTCGTCAATGCCTTTTTCGTCCCGGCACTTTTCGCGGTCCACTTCTTTTCGCTCGGCATCTATGGCGCAGCCATCGGTCTGTATGAACTTTGGCGCGCCCATCAGCGGAAGGTGCCCTATCGCGCGACTCTGTTGCGCCTCGTCCTTCTCGCACTGCCTGTGGTGCTCTTGCTGATCGTGATGCGCGCGACCTCCGGATCGGTCGGCAGTGACGGCACGGAGTGGCTGCTTCAGTACAAGCCAGTTTGGGTATTCCGTATCCTCAATGGCTATAACATGACGGTCTCCGCCATCAGCGTTCTGGTCCTGCTGGTATCGCTGTATCTGGCGTTCAAATGCGAGGTTCTGAAGATCGAACCGGTCGGCATCTGGCTTGTTGCCGGCTTTTCGTTTCTCTATCTCATCATCCCTTCGAAGCTTCTCGGCACATCATTTGCTGACCTCCGGATTATCCCCGGCGCGGTGATCATCGTTGCGGCCTTCTGCTCACTATCCCTGCCGGACCGGCGATCGCTCGCTGCCGCCTTGCTGGTGGTCAGCGGCGTCATCCTCGCCAATCTCGCAACCGTCTTTGCCGTCTGGCTCTCCTATCGCGCCGACTATGCGGCGCTGATCGCTTCGTTCCAGAAGCTTGATCGCGGTGCACTGGTTCTTGTCGGGACAAGCGGCAATGGCGATGACCCGCCGTTCAACGACCTGACAGAATATCCGATGGCCTATGCCCCGACCCTGGCCGTGCATTACGCCAATGCGTTCGTCCCCAACGTGTTCACCGAGACCGGCAAGCAGCCGCTTCGCCCCAGTGCCACCGTGCAACGTCTTGCCATTCCTTATGGCGGGCCCGTGCCGATGCGGTTGCTCAGTGCAATCGCCACCGGCAACGCGCCAGATGGCGCGCCGTCCTTCATCCAGACCTGGCACAGGGACTTCGACTATCTCTATGTGCTCGGTCCCGCTGCGGCGCCCCCGCTGCCCGACAGATTGCAAGAGGTGGACAGGTCTGCACGATTTGTCCTGTACAAGATTGACAGACGGCCATAGCCGAGCGAACCGCCACGCGGTCTGGTTCGCACCTGGGCCTGCCTCATGGAACCGCGCAAAGGCGGCCCAAGGCGCCTGATTTCAAGGCTCTTTGCAAGGCCGCCTTAACCATCAGGGCCTAGGATCCCGCCATTCAGCAGGGCGGAACTCCAAAATGGCGATTGATGGCGGGCGGATCATCTACAGCATCGTCGTGCCGGTCTATAACGAGGAGGCCGTGCTGCCTGTGTTGGTCCGCCGGCTGGGACTGCTGCTCGACCGCCTCGACGCGCCCGCGGAAGCCATCTTCGTGGACGACGGCAGCTGCGACACCAGCCCCATCGTGCTGCAGGCACTCGCCAAGAGTGATCCACGCTTCCGTTACATCGGCCTGTCGCGCAATTTCGGCCACCAGGTGGCCATCACCGCCGGCATGGACGCCGCGCAAGGCGACGCGATCGTCGTCATGGACGCGGATTTGCAGGATCCGCCTGAAGTCGTCGAACAACTGATCGCCAAGTGGCGCGAAGGCAATGACGTGGTCTATGCGCGGCGCCTGTCCCGCGCGGGTGAAAGCGCGTTCAAGCGCGCCACCGCCCATGTGTTCTATCGGGTGCTTGGCCGTATGACCTCAGTTCGTATCCCGGCAGACGTCGGCGATTTTCGACTGATCGACCGCAAGGTGCTGGACGCGTTGCGCCAGATGCCGGAGCGCGATCGCTTCGTGCGCGGCATGATCGCCTGGCTCGGCTTCCGGCAGGCCGAAGTGAGCTTCCATCGCCTCGAACGCGCCGCCGGCGAAACCAAGTATCCGCTGTTCAAGATGGCACGGCTTGCCATGTCCGCTGCGCTGGGCTTTTCCGACGCGCCGCTGCGGCTGGCGATCTGGTGCGGTCTCGTGGTGTCGAGCCTGGCTCTGCTGTATGGCGGCTGGGTGTTGCTGCTGTGGATGACGAACGACCCGCATCTGGTCGCGGGTTGGTCGTCGATCATCGTCATCGTGTCCCTGCTCTGCGGGTTGAACATGCTGATGACCGGCATCGTCGGCCTCTATGTCGGGCGCATCCACGCAGAAGCGAAACATCGTCCACTTTATGTCGTGCAGAACCGCGTCGGTTTCGACCGCGATCAAAGCGAAGCATCCTACCGCACCTCGCGCAGCGCCTGACGGAGCGGATTGTCATGAGCCAGCTGTTCGACAGCTACCGCAGCAACTACCGCGACGTCGTTCAATCCTCGATCGACTTTTCCGGCCTGCCGCATAGCTTCTTCATGCGCGCCAAGGCTAATCTATTGCGCGAATTGATCGCAGCGCGGCTTCAATCAAAAAAGCCCGACATGCTCGATGTCGGTTGCGGCGTTGGCAGCTTCCATCCACTGCTGCGCGGCATGGTCGGTCGGCTCAGCGGCATAGACGTATCCTCCGCCAGTATTGCGCAGGCACAAGTCGACAACCCCGATGTCGACTACCGAGCTTTCGACGGCAGCGTCTTTCCATTCGCCGATGCCAGCTTCGATCTGATCACCACGATCTGCGTCATGCATCACGTCCCGCCTCTCGAATGGGCGGGTTTCATGCGTGAGATGCGGCGCGTTGTGCGGCCAGGAGGGCTGGTCTGTGTCATCGAACACAACCCGTTCAATCCGCTGACCCGTCTTGCTGTCGCGCGCTGTGAGTTCGATCGCGACGCGATATTGCTTGGCGCGGGCAAGACGCAAAAGATCATGGCAGGCGCCGGCCTCCGCGACATCGCTTCGCGTCATTTCCTGCTACTGCCCTGGGAAGCGAAAGCCGCGCGGCGTGTCGAAAACGCCTTCAGTGGCCTGCCGCTTGGCGCACAATACGCCACTTTCGCCACGGCCTAATTACTTCGCCGTTGCATTCTGCCGCTTGTGGACCACCGCGACGTCATCGCCATAGACGCGCTTCCAGCCTGGCAGCCGATCGAGCAACGCCACCGCCGGAGTTTCCGGCTCCAGCAGCGTGGCATCTATTTTGTAATCGTCGAGCAGTTTCAGAAAATCATTCAGGTCCGCCAGCGATAGGCTGCTGTTGTAGCGATGAAGAAATCTGCCGCCATAGAGTTCGCCGCGACCATCGATGAAAGTGGGAATTCCCGCGAAGATCAGATAGCCGCCAAACGAATAATCGTTGAGCACGCGGTTCGCCGCGGTCAGGCCGGCGCCGGCCAGCGCGGCCTGCGGCGTGTTGCGTGCGGCGGGACTGATATCGCGCACCGAAGCGATTGCGGTCAGAAGGATCATGAGCCCGACAGCACCGACCTGCAGGCTCCGGCCAGAGCCGGTGTCATTGATTGCTGCCCATGTCTGAAACTGCTGCGCGATCGGCGCAGCCAGATAGAGCGGCGCCAGCATGGCAAGCAGGTCGACGTTGCGCACCTGCGCCAGAGCAAAATGCAACAGGCCGATTAAGACCAGAGCCCGCACCGCGGGAAGCGTCACGCCGCGCGACAGCGCAAAGATTCCCGCCAGCAGCAGGATCTCCAAGATCCCGATGCGGCCGAAATTCTGTGGCCGCCATTCGCCGATCCAGTTGAGCGCATCGCCAAGACCGAGCGTCGTCAGCGGCATCAACAGCGTGCCGGGCCCGTAAGGGGTCAGGCAGGATGCGGCAACAGCAAGAGCCGCGAAAGCGAGCCAATGGAGCACTTCGCGAGGCCGCTCGCGGAGCTTGTTTCGTATGAGGACTTCGAGGATTGCGGGTCCGATCAACCCCAGTGCCAGGATGACGCTGCCATGGAGATTGGCCCACAGAACCAGTAGGGGTAACGCCCAGTAAGGCGGCCGTGCACGCGTATCCATGGCACGAACGAGCGCGGTCGCCCATGTCATCATGACCGGCAGTGCCAATACATGCGGCCGCGCCAGCAGATGCGGCGCGAGAAGAACGACCACGGCTGTAACGATGATCAATACCGGCTTCGGCGCAAGTTCGCGCAGCAGGAACCGGGTCAGAATCCCGACGGAAAGCGCGATGGCCGCGGCAGCGAGCGCCACGACGCCATGCCAGCCGGCATACGTATAGACCGCCCCGTAAATGACCTCGGAGAGCCATTCGAAGGCAAGCCAATGACCGCCACGCATAGAGAAGGAGAACGAGTCGGTCGACGGAATGACGCCATTCGCCAGGATCCAACGGCCGATCGCGATATGAGAATAGCTGTCCGGATCGTTCAGGAGCTGCGGACCGAGCGCCAGCAGCAGGCCATAGACGCACGCGCCCACGAGCAAGGGCATCGTTGCCCGCACCGGGAACTGTTTGGCTGGACTGCTGATGGCTTGGTCGCTCACGGGCTCCGAGGGTACGGCGACACTGTTAATTCCACTTTAAGGCTGACGATGCGCCGGCTCGATGGTCTGCCGTGGCGCGCCACCGAGAGCCGCCCTATTTGCCTGGCCACACCGGTTTGCGCTTCTCGCCAAACGCCTTGAGGCCTTCTTTCGCATCCTCGGTCATCGACAGAATCGCGATCTGGCTTTCGGTATAGGCAATACTCTCGTCGAACGACATCGCGGCGATGGCGCGCATCGCATATTTGCCGCGGCGGATTGCCGTCGGCGACTTGTCGGTGATGCGCGAGATCAACCAGTCGACCTTGCTGTCGAGCTCGGCCGCCGGCACCACGTGATTCAACAGGCCAGCGCCAAGCGCGGTCGGCGCGTCGAACGGCTCGCCGGTGATGCACCATTCGTTGACCAGGCGACGTGGCGCAATGGACTGCAGCAGTGCCAGCACCTGCATCGGAAACACGCCGACCTTCACTTCGGGAAGACCGAAGATCGCGTTGTCCGCGGCCACCGCCATGTCGGTCATGCACAGCAACCCCATGCCACCGGCCATGCAGACGCCGTTAACGCGGGCGATCGCGGGCTTGGTGGCGTTTTGCGACAGCCGCATCAGATCGGCGAGATCGCCATTGGGCTTGGAGAAATCCATCGAGAAGGCCGCACCCGCATTCGCCAGATCAGCGCCGGCGCAGAACGCCTTCTCGCCCGCACCGGTCAGCACGATGACGCGCACGCCCGCGTCCTCATGCGCCATGCGATAGCCGTTGGCGATGCCGGCGATGACATCGCCATTCATGGCATTGCGCTTCTCCGGCCGATTGATGGTGATCCAGAGTGCGGCGCCCTTCTTCTCCAGGATTACGCTATCATTGGCCATCGGTCTGCTCGCTCGTTTTGAATATAGTTCGGTCGGTATAGCCGCTCAGAAGCGGCGCGCCAAACCCAGCGCGTCGCCGGCGCGGTTCTCGGACTCAACCGCACGCAGGTAGCCCTCGCGCTGCTGCAATCGCGCCCAATAGGCTGTGACACTCGGCCCGAATTGCGATGCAAGCCCGAGACGATTGGCCAGCAGCAGTGCATAGCCGACGGAAATGTCCGCCGCGGTGAAACGGCCGGCGCAGACATAGTCGTTGCCGGTTGTGATGGTCTCGATCATACGCAACCGTCCAAGAAAGAACTTCGAATAGTCCTCGACCACCTGCGGATGACGGCGCTCCTCCGGCTCGAGCTTCGAATAACGCAGCACCAGCGCCTGCGGGAAGGTCAGCGTCGCCTCGCCGAAATGCAGCCAGTTCAGGAAGGCGCCGTAGTCCGGCTCGTCGATGCCGACGGCCAGCGGCGTCGGACCGTATTTGGTCACCAGATATTGCGCGATCGCCGCCGATTCCGTCATCCGGATCTCACCATCGAGCATCAGCGGGATGGTACCGAGCGGATTGATGCCGAGATATTCCTTGGCAAAGACACGCGGCGGGAACGGCAGCATCTTCAGCTCATAGGGCAGCCCGAGCTCTTCAAGCGTCCATAGCGGGCGGAACGAGCGCGCGCGGGCGCAGTGATAGAGCGTGATCATCGGACGAGACCTCCAGGCTGGCACAGACTATCGCCGTGCTGCCAGCCAATGAGAAGCAGCCGCAACGCTTCGTCAAGTCTTGCCCTTCTTCGTCAAGACTCGCCCCTCGCTACATGGTCCCGGCAGACCGGTGTCACCCTTCCCGATCAACGACACCCATCTCCAGCGCACGTCACCGAGGCTGGTCACGACGGCTTCGCGTTTCGATTGCAACTGATGCGGCCGGCGGCGAAGCCGACATTATTTCGCCTGACTGCGACGAACTCCTGGCCAGATCGTCGTCTGCTGCGGAGGCTCGTCGACCGGTCTGGCGCGATCCTCCGGGGACAAAAATGCTGCGCGCGCAACCCCGGCGAGCCGGCCACCCTGGGTGACGTTTGCTCCCTTTGTGCTGACCGGTTCCAGCGGCCTGGTGCCGCTGAAATTCTGTTTCAGCTTCGCCATCGGATTTTCCAGCAGATAGTAAGACAGGATCGACAGACCAAGCGTAATGCCGAAAGCGATCGCGACCTGGAGGATCGGCACCTCGGTGCCATGGGTCGCAGCATCGTTGAGGCCGAGATAAAACAATACCGGCAGGTGAAACACATACATCGCGTAAGAGAGAGAGAGCCGAGCCCACGGAACAGGGACAGCGACAGGATCGCCGTCATCACACGCTTGACAATGCCGCGATCGAACACCAGCGTCGCGACGAAGGACACGCTCACCATCGAATAGGCGATCAACGCAAGTATCCAGTAGACTGGTTGCGAGGTGATGATGCCGAGGTCGCGGCCCTTGCGATCGATCACGAGGATCACCAACGCTGCGACCACGAGCGCTGCACAGCGCCAGCCGCGCAACGGCCGGTTCTCGAATTCGCGCAGCGCCAGCCAGCCGCCGAGCGACAGCGAAAGCATGCGGGTGAACAGCGACATATAGACGACGTCACCCGCCTCTCGCGGCTCGTGATTGATGAGCAGCAGCGCCATCAACAAACCGCTCGCCACCGCCAGCAGCGGAATCACCCGTCCGGTCACGACATTGAGCCAGCCCGGCGCCACGATGAGGATCAGGAGCGGCCAGAAGAAATAGAACTGCTCCTCCACCGACAATGACCAGGTGTGTTCCAGCGGGTTCGGCACCGCATGCAGCGGATGATAGAAATTGAACGTGTAGGTCAAAAGGCTCAGCATATCCGCTGGGCCTAATCTGAAGATGAAGTAGCAGGCGAGCACCGTGAGGTAATAGACCGGGAAGATGCGCAGCGCCCGGCGCATATAGAAGTCCTTGAAGGAAATGCGGCCGGTCTTGGCCCGCTCGCGCAGCAGCAAACGCGTGATGAAGAAGCCAGAGATCACAAAGAAGATGTCGAGCGCGATATAGCCTACACGTGACAGCTGATTGGCGTACCAGATTGCGTTGTAGGCGCTGCTGTCCAGCACCTGCGGGCAATGGGTGAACACGACCACCACCACGCCGATTCCCCGAAAGCCGTCGAAAGCCGGAAATTTCTCCAGCCGCTTGGCGACGTCTGCATTCTCCGACATTGCGATCTCCCCGTTTGAACCGGGGATAGCAACGGTGCGAATAACGAGGGTGAAGGCGATTTACATGCCTACCACCTCAGGCGAAATGTTCGGGCTTAACGTGAATGTCCGTTTGCGCGGGAGTATTACGGTTGACGCCGCCGCGTTTACCACAATCAGGACAATCTTCACTGCGAATCCAGCGCCGCTTACGGTCCGTTAAGCATCAGGGGACAGGCTGGGAACGATCGAAATTGACTCAACTTGTATCGGCAAGTGAGGGCAACAGATGACCAGGGTTCAGTATCTCAGGGAACAAGCGATCCGCGCCGAACGGTTGGCAAAGACCATTCTGGATGCCGTCACCGTCACGCGACTTGTCGAAGCATCGCACGCATACCGCCAGGAAGCCGATCGCCTTGAGCAACACGAGACGAGCGATCAGGCGACAACGATGTGGATGCCTCACTAGGGCGTGAACACATAAACTTGGAGCGGACGGCGGACGTCCGCTTAGGTGCCGATAACGGACTCAGGTCGGACATCGCCTCAGATCCGAAAGTGCCACAAGCGGAAGTCAACTCATCGAGATGTGCTCGGAAAGGTATCGATGCCGGCCGGCTCTCTCCGGTCGTTCTAGTCGGGCAACCCGAGCTTTCGGAGGTTTTCTGCCATACGGTTCAGAACAGCAGGCGAAAACACCATTGCCTGTTTGAATTTTGAAATCGTCAGATCGGGGTAAGTAAGCATCAACTCCTCGAATGCTTGTTTAGCTTCGCCGACCCGGCCGGCTCCCGACAGGACCGACGCCAAATTGCGATAAATCCAACTAGCGTTTGGCCGTTCTTCGAGGGCGCGCCGATAGAACGCGGCAGCCTTGTCGTATTCTTGCGCTACTTCATGCGCAGAGGCTATTCCCACATAATTGTTGAAATTCATTGGATCAATCGGGCTCAGGCGCAGAGCGCGCTCGAAATTGTCAATTGCCTTCTGAGGCTGATCGGCATAGTTCTCTAGCCATCCGAGCCTACTCCAGGCCCATGCAGCGTTGGGGTCGAGGCTGACGGCTCGCTCAAGCAGTATACGCGCGGTTCCATGGTTGCGTACAAATGTGTGCACTGCGCCGAGTACCGCCAGAATGATAGGGTCATCGCCACTCATCTCTGCTGCCCGCTCGGCGAGCGATCGCGCCATTGCCTGGCTTCCAACGATGTCGTCCGCCCAGTTATAGACCGAGCGCTGGGCGTGGCACCAACCAGCAAGCGACAAAGCTAGGGGATATTCGGGATCAATCGCGAGCGCCTTTTCGAGGAGTTCAATCGCTTTAGCGCTTTCTTCCTTCTCCAACGCCCAGACATGAGGCATCGCTCTCATGGTATAGTCATAGCTGCTCAGGTCTTGCGGCCGTTTGCGTCGCGACCGCTCAATCTCGGCAATGCGAATGGAAGGCTGTAGAGCGCCTGCCACCTGCTCCGTTATTCGGTCTTCGAGGTCAAAGAACTCGTCGACTGCGCCGTCAAAGCGTGAGCTCCAAACGTGTGCCCCTCCCTCGGTTTCGATTAGCTGAACGATAATGCGGAGGCGATTGCCGACTTTCTGCACGCTACCCTCAAGCAAATAAGCAACGCCCAACTCCTTACCAACGTTGCGCGCATTTATCGCGCGGCCCTTATAGGTGAACGCCGAGCTACGGGCGATGACGAAAAAAGAGCGAATGCACGAAAGAGCTGCGGTAATTGCCTCGACGATACCATCAGCAAGGTAATCCTGACCCGCCTCAGCGGACATGTTGTCGAACGGCAGGACGACGATGGACGGTTTGTCAGGTAGCGCTAGATCTCGAACTTGTTTCGCAGACGAATTTGACGGGATCGCAGGGGCGCTCTCGCGGGCAAGCCGTATGAGCCATACGCGCATTGGCTCGGCAATATTCTTTAAAGTCTGCTCGCCGATGTCGTCGAAGGCGACGTCGAGCTTGCCGCGAATTTGCCTGTGTGCATCATCGGAGATGCAGATGCCGCCTGGCTCGGCAATTCCCTCAAGACGGGCTGCGATGTTGACACCATCGCCGAAAATATCGTTGTCGTCGATGATGATGTCCCCAACGTGTACGCCGATGCGAAATTCAATCCTGAGTTCCGGCGGAACGGCTGCGTTTTGCTGAGCCATCTCTCGCTGGATTTCCACCGAACAGCGCGCTGCATCGACAGCACTTGCGAATTCGACCAGCATGCCATCGCCAGTGGTCTTGACGATGCGACCGCAGTGCGTGGCGATCCTGGGATCGACAAGCGTCTTTCGAAACGTCTTTAGCTCCGCAAGCGTGCGCTCCTCGGCATGACCCATCAGCCGGCTATAGCCGGCGACATCCGCCGCCAGCACAGCCGCCAGTCGCCGTTCCACGCGCTCGCCGGGCAAAAAACGCTCCCTGGCTCGGTGAAAAACTATCTGCCTCTACCAAAGCATAGGCGGTGGCTGTTCCGCTAGGTACAATGTCCAAAACAGGTCCATTTGCCGCGCTACGATCAATCAGGACGGGCGGTGAAGTCGGGTACGCCCTGAAAGCTAACTCTTGCGCGCCCAATGATTGTCCCCAATAACCGAGGGCAGCTTCGACGCAATGCATGGCAATTGGAGCCGCGATATTACTCGTCGCAAACAACGCAATGTCGGGAAATGCATCATGGGACGGAAATATCAAAGTATCGTCGAAACGATCGGTAATACGCCGGTAGTGCGGATCAATCGTCTGGCGCCGGAAGGCGTGAATCTCTTCGTAAAAATTGAAGCCTTCAACCCGCTTGGTTCAGTGAAGGACCGATTGGCTCTCGGAGTAATCGAGGCGGCCGAAAAATCCGGAGAGCTCAAGCCTGGTCAGACGGTAATAGAGGCGACAAGTGGAAATACGGGCATTGGTCTTGCCATGGTCTGCGCCGCCAAGGGATACCCGCTTGTGATCACCATGGCAGAGCCATTTAGCGTCGAGCGGCGTAAGCTCATGCGGTTCCTTGGAGCGAAGGTCATCGTAACTCCCGCGGCTGAGCGCGCCGTAGGCATGATCAACAAGACCATCGAGCTCGCCGGGGCGCATGGCTGGTACATGACTAGGCAGTTTGAGAATGAAGCCAATCCCGATATTCATTCGCGTACGACAGCGCGTGAGATACTCGACGATTTCTCCGGAGAACGGTTGGATTATTGGGTCACGGGCTATGGAACGGGCGGAACGTTAAAGGGCGTCGCGCGCGTGCTCGCAGAGGAGCGTCCCGAGACGAAGATAGTGGTGTGCGAGCCAGAGGATGCGCAGTTGTTGGCCAGTGGCACCCCGCAGTCGCGAAACTCAGATGGAACTCCGGCCGCCCCGCATCCGACATTCAAGCCCCATCCGATGCAAGGCTGGACGCCGGATTTCATCCCCAAACTCACCGACGATGCCGTCGCAATGAAGGTCATCGATCGCATCTTAGCCATCTCCGGTGCGGATGCCATTCGCTGCAGCAAGGATCTTGCTACCAAAGAGGGCATCTTTGTGGGTATTACCTCAGGCGCAACCTTTGCGGGCGCACTCAAGGTTGCAGCCGAGGCAGAGAAAGGGGCAAATATTCTCTGCATGCTTCCCGATACCGGCGAGCGCTATTTGAGCACACCCCTTTTCGCCGATGTGTCGGCAGACATGAACGAGGAAGAGCTTAAGATCTCACGCTCTACGCCGAACGGACAGCTCAAGCCTGGCTCTTGATTTGCAAAGATCGAATAAAAGAACATCCGACGTTATGAGGCCGGACCGGAACGCGATGCTCTACGCGCCATCAGTCGCCCGACAGACGTCTCGTTGCGCTTTGAAAGCAGCAATGAATAACTCGAGGCCGGCCGAGGTTAATCCGCTTTCGGTGATCAGATCGAGCCGCATGAGGTTGACTGTTTCTATCGGACCATCACCATAGGCTGATCCGCCGCCGAACAGCTTGTTCATAATTCGTTGTTCGCAGCGCGTTAGCTCGTTCCAGAGGATCAAATCATTCATCTCAAATGCCTCGCGAGAATCATTGCGTGACGTTGAGAGATTAGCCGATCGCTCGGAGGCGAAATCGTGGCGATTCAGTTGTCGCCATTGAAAGTAGATTCGCCGGCAGCGACTTCGAAGCAGGACATGCAAAACGCGTGCAGCGGACACCTTGTTGATCACGGCGATGGCCGTATGGCCGACGATGCTCAGCCAAGGCCACCACGCAATAGCGGCAGTCGATCAACTTTCGCTTTCACAGCGAACGCGACGGTTTGCGAGAGTACTACCAGTTATTTTCGCGGCGTCGCGGATGGCGGTATCTTCTACAGCTAATCGACCTCAATCCGAGATCGACGCCCGGCAACGAACGCACGACCCTGCCGGACTTCCGCGGACGTGCGTATCCGGGACCGCGCACCACTGCATGGGCAGCAACAGGCTGAACCATGCGGTCGCTCCTGCTCCATACTCACGAACGATGGCGCAGCACTTCGAGCAAACGCGTGAAGGCGGCGGTCGAACGTCGAAGCGATCCTGGACGCGCCCATCTGGACGTTAGGCTTGGAATTTTGGCGCGGTCAGAATGAGGTGACGCCTGGGCCGACAGCTTTTTTGCCCCGCGCTGCAACCAACGAGGTTCACGGATGTTGCAGCATTTGCTGGGTGGCCGTCCATAGGAGCGCATCCATGTGTGATTACAGCCTGCACGCGGTCGCCAACCGTCCCGCAGAGGTGGCGGATAGGTTGGTATCGGCAAGATTTCCTTCGACGACGACTAAAGGGTTCGCAAGCTTCGACGATCCAAACGTTGCGGTATGCCTTCGTCCTGGCACCGAGATCGCTTTTGAAGAAAACGTCCGAGTCGATGGATGGGTGTTTCGCCGCAACGTCAACGATCGACTAGCCCGGTTTCGTCAAATTGACATGGGCCAGTATCACAATCACCACGACGCGCTGGAATTCTCAAATGGCAGGATTGTTCTCGTCACTGACCTGAGGCCCGGGCAGAAGGCAATCGTGCTGCAATTACCGGTCAGCCAGGCAATCCAGAAAACCAGGACCGCTGCGCCTGCAGCGACGCCGCGGGCCGCTCGGACCACTCCCTGACGAGCCGTATCGCCAGTAGGCAGAAGAAACCCGCCGGCGCAGCTCGGCGGGTTTTCATTGCATTGGTAGGGTCTTGGCTATGCTCGACGTCTCGCGGCATATCGCCGAACCGCAGACCGCCATAACCCGCTCGATACCCGCGGGCGTTTTTTTTCTTTGACTCCCTTGAACCTTTCAGCCACGTCCATCGTACCAATTTGTGCTGGGGATTTCAGGACCCAGTGTTTAGCCAACGTCGCCGGGGCGATCATACTCCGCTCGGGGCGGCGTTGCGCGTGCGGTCTCCACCCGCCCTCGCCCGCGGGCTTTTGCGGACGCACGCCATCGGCTAGAATGCCGGAATGACCAACACAAAAGCATGGCAGTCCAAGCTGCTCGACGAACCCAGGATCGGCTTTGTTGAAGAGCACGGTTCGCGCGCGGCCAATGCCGAGCGCGCCATGGTCGCCGAGCGCCGGCACAAACCGACGGCATCCCCTCGGACGACTCCGAAACACGATCCTCTGGCGAAGATCCTGAACGAACCGCGCGTGGGCTTTGAGACTATCCACCGATCCGCCCCCAGGTCGCCAAAATGAAAGAGCCGCCCACTGAGGCGGCCTTACTGCTTGGGAAGCCTAAAACCAGATCGGTGCCGAAAATGAAAATACAGGCCGGCGCCTATTCCCAACACCCAGCATATCGTTGCGATGCCATGGATCATGTACTTCACCACAGGATGATCGTTGGGTATTCCGAACTGACTGACGCTCAGCATGAGCGCTAGACACAAGATTACCGTCGCCAGAATCCCGGCCGCCGACCCCGCGCAAAACCACAAAAAGAGCTTCATCTGCAGATAGTGGCCCGTCTGCCCCTAACGTTTCTTAAATTCGGCCACCGCGGTTTTCAAACCGGGCCACTGAGGTCGCAAACCGGCCGGGACGAATAGTCTAGAGCTTCGCCTGGACCGTCCAGAATGATGCATCCTTATCGGACAAGTCATTGTGGATGGTGCTGTCGCTCGGGGCGTGTGGACGCAGCCGCCAGGCCTCCGAATTGATCTCCAATTCGAGCTCGCTGTGCGAAGCTGAGATCACCTTACCTGACACCCGACTTTTGTTTGGGTATTCGAGCGCAAGCGTTTCTCCCGGCGCCACCGATTTGGCGACGACAGAAATCACGGTGCCGGTTTTGATATCTTTTCCGTTGATGAAGGCGCTGAGCATCGACAAACTCCCATTTGCTGCTTGGTGATTGGACTTGAATGCAAAGCGCGCCGCACGACGGCACCAGAATGCTGTTTCTCCACATGTAGGAACGTGCACGCATCCCGGCGGTTCCACCTGGCCACCTCCCACAGAGGGCTCGGGACCAATAGAAAAATTCGGTCCGCGTTTTCGCTCGGGTTCGCAAAGACCTCCGGAAAGGTCGCTACAGCGCGCGGAGGAGGCTCAACGGGTTTTCGACGTTTTGGGCCTTCGTGGCTTGGCCGTCCGGCTGATGGATGGCTCAGCGAAAGACCAAAAGCAGGTGCCACGTCAGAATGACGGATGATGTCCGGTCGGAACGACTGACCACCGAAATTCTAACAATCTGATTTGTTGAGATTTTATGGTGGGCGCACTAGGGCTCGAACCTAGGACCCGGTGATTAAGAGTCACCTGCTCTACCAACTGAGCTATGCGCCCGGATCCAGATCCGGATATCCCCGTGGGGACGGCGTCGTTTAGCAAAGCGATCCGGGGATGTCCAGCGACGCTGTCACAAAAATTGCACCGTTTTTCGCAATCGCAAAAATGCGAAAAAGCCGCTGGATTTCAGCGGCTTCTTCGTCATTGCGGCGGTGGAAAACTGCGTCGCGTCAGAGCCGTTCGGCGCCCGGTGCGGCGTCGTGGTCGAATCTGTCGCCGGGGCCGCCGGGACCGCGATCGTCGTCATCGCCGAAACGCGGGCGATCGACGCCGGGAGGGCCGAATCCCTCGCCTTCGAAGCTGCCGCGCTCGAAGCCGGGTCGCGGGCCGCGGTGACGCCAGCCGCCCTCCCCGCCGCCGAAGCCGCGGTCCATATGGGTCAGCACCGCCAGTCGCCGCTTCTGGCCGTCGTCGAGGGTCTTGTAGAGCGGGTCGGCAGCATCGGCGATTTTCTTCAGCGCGGCGGCCGTGGTGGCCATGTCGCCGGCGCGCTGCTGCAGGCGGGCGACCGGATTGTCCGGCGTGTCGGTCCGCTTCGCGTCGTCGTCGCGGTTCTTGCGCTCGTCCATGCGCGCATTGGCGCGGTCGATGCGCAGCTTGGCGAAATCGCGCACAGAGCTCTCCACCGCCGGCCACATCTTCTCCTGGTCCGGCGTCAGCTTGAGCCCGGCCTTCACGGCAGCGATGCGCGCATCGGCGAAGGCAGCGCGGTCTTCCGGATTCATCCGCACGTGATGATGCATCCATGGACGGTGCTGGGCATAGACCGCGGTGGAACCGGCGATCACGGCAACAGCGGCACCGGCGAGCAAGATCTTCTTCATGGCAACCTCCTTTGGAAAGTTACCCGAAGATGATCCTGCGATGCCGGACCTTCAACTTACGCTTTGGCCATATGTTTTCCGGATGTGTTCGTTTTCTGAATATGTATTCACGATGGAACACACTTCAGAATTCTTTTGTCACAGCATCCCGAGCAATCGCGGCAGCCACAGCGAGAGTTCCGGAATGTAGGTGATGAGGCCGAGGAAGATCAGCAGCGTGATCAGCCACGGCAGCACGGCAATGGAGAGTTCGGTGATCCCCATCTTCGCGATACCGGAGGCGACGTAGAGATTGAGTCCCACCGGCGGATGACACATGCCGATTTCCATATTGACCACAATGATGATGCCGAAGTGCACCGGATGAATGCCGAGCTTGACGGCGATCGGATAAAGGATCGGCGCCATGATCAGAACGATCGAGGACGGCTCCATCACATTGCCGGCGAGCAGCAGCAGCAGGTTCACCACCAGCAGGAAGGTGATCCAGTTGATGCCGCTGTTCGTGATCCAGTTCGACATCGCCTGCGGGATCTGCTCGCTGGTCATCAGGAACGAGAACAGCACCGCGTTGGTAACGATGTAGAGGATCATCGCGCTCATGCTGGCCGAGATCAGAAGAACCTTGGGCACGTCCTTCCACTTCATGTCCTTGTAGATGAACATCTCGATCAGGAAGGCGTAGACGGCGCTCATGGCGGCGGCTTCCGTCGGCGTGAACCAGCCGAGATAGATGCCTCCCAGCACGATAACGATCAGCGAAATGCCCCAAGCTGATTCCCGAAAGGCGTGCCAGCTCTCGGCCCAGGTTGCCTTGGGTATGCGCGGATAGTTGTTCTTCCACGCGCGATACCAGGTGGTGGCGGAGAGCATAATGGCAAGGATCACACCCGGTACCATTCCGGCCATGAACAATTGTCCGACCGAGGCGGAAGAGACCTTCTCGCCGGCAGGGCCAAAGTAAACCGCGCCGCTGGTCGATACTGCGTAGATCACCATGATGATCGAAGGCGGAATCAGATTGCCGAGCGCGCCGCCGGTGACGATGACGCCCGCGGCAAAGCGCTTCGGGTAACCGACCGACAGCATGGCCGGCAGCATGATCGAGCCGATCGCCACCACAGTCGCCGGCGACGACCCCGACACCGCTGAAAACAGCGCAGCGGCCATCGTGGCTGCAATGCCCAGTCCGCCGGCCCAATGGCCGATCATTGTTCGTGCGAATTCGATCATTCGCCGCGCGACGCCGCCATGCGTGAGGAAGTTTCCGGCGAGGATGAAGAACGGGATCGCCATGATCTCGAACTTCTCGATGCCGGTAAACAGCTTCAGCGCGACGGATTCGATCGGCACGTTGGTCATGAAAAACAGGAACGTCAGCACCGTGAGACCGAGCGCGATCGAGATCGGCATGCCCGTCAGCATCAGCACAACGAGTAGTCCGAAAATAATGGCAGCGATCATCGGATGATCCTCGCGGCGCTGGCGGCGGCGGCTTCGGGATCGATCCCCTCCACGTCGGTCTCGTCATGATGTGGGAGTTCGCCGGTGCGCCAGAATTTGCGAGCAACCTGCAGGAAGCGGAAGCACATCAGATAGGAGCCGAGCGGAACACAGAGATAGATGATCCAACTCGGCAGTTCGAGATCGGGCGTCACCTGATCGGTGTACATCAGCCCGTAGACGAATTTCGCACCCATGCTGCCGACCACAAAGGTGAAGAGCGCGCCGCAGAGCAGACCGAACATCACCACCGTCTTGCGCCAGGGCGGGTCGAGTTGGTTCACCAACACATCGACGCCGACATGGATGCCGGTCCGCACGCCGTAGGCGGCGCCAAACTTCGCCATCCACACGAACATCAAGATGCACAGCTCCTGCGCCCACGACAGGTGGATCGGGAACAAAAATGGATAGAAGAACGGGATCCCGACGAGGTAGCGATGTGCCACTGCAATGAAAATGATCACGGTCGCGGCCGCGATCAATGTCATGATCAGCAGTTCCTCAAGCCGATCGAGGATGCGAAGAAACATTTAGTCCCCCAGTGCGGGTCAATCGGCAATTGATCTGATCGCGGCGTGACCTTGCGCTAACCCCATTCCGCAGTCAGGCAACTGCGGCCCCCGGGCGTCAGTGGCTTCCGCACCCGAGGGCGCGGAAGCTCACATCGTCAATCCTAGTTGGTGGCGCCGCGCGTTTCCTTGAGAAATTCGTCGATCAATGGCTTGCCTACCCGGCCTGCCACATCGGTATAAACCGACTCCACCGCCTTGCGCATGCCGGCATCCTGCTCCGGCGTCAGTGTAACAAATTCGGTCTTGCCGCTCTTCTTCATCTCGGCGAGTGCGTCGTCGTTTTCCTTCGCCGACTGGCCGTTGCCATAGGCGGTGGCTTCCTTCATGGCCTTTTCCAGAAGGCCGCGAGTATCCGCCGGAATGCCATCCCAGAATTTCTTGTTCACCACCACCACGTAACCGATGTAACCGTGGTTGGTCAGCGTAGTGTATTTCTGCACCTCATGCATTTTCTGGGTGTAGATGTTCGACGGCGTATTCTCCTGACCATCGACCACGCCCGTCTGCAGCGCCTGGTACACTTCCGAGAACGCCATCACCTGCGGAATCGCGCCAAGCGTGCGGAATTGAGCTTCCAGCACCTTTGACGACTGAATGCGGAATTTCATGCCTTTGTAGTCCGCGGGAGTGAGCAACTTCTTGTTCGCGGTCATCTGCTTGAAGCCGTTGTCCCAATAGGCAAGGCCGGTCATGCCTTTGGAATCCAGCAGCTTGAGCAGCCGCGCGCCAAGCGGGCCGTCAGTCACCTTGCGCAGGGTGGTGAGGTCCGGAAGGATGTAGGGGAGATCGAAAACCTCGAACTCCTTGACGCCGATCGGCCCGAACTTCGAGTTCGACGGCGCCAGCATTTGCACCGCGCCGAGCTGCAAGGCTTCCAGCTCTTCCTTGTCCTTGTAGAGCTGCGAGTTCGGATAGACTTCGACCTTGACCTTGCCGTCGGTGTATTTCTCGGCGAGTTCCTTGAACTTCTCCGCAGCGAGGCCCTTCGGCGTGTTCGGCGCGACGACATGGCTGAATTTGATGATGATAGGCGCCTGCGCGGCGGCCGGTCCTATCAATGCAAGCGCGGCAACCGATGCTGCTGCGAAAATCAATTTGCGCATGTGTTTCTCCCGTATGACGTGGGAGCTCATTGAGCGGCTCCCGCTTGTATGCCAGTGCAGCAATACAGAGATCAATGCGCAAACGCCATTGCCCCTTCGCAGGGGTACAACATGAAATCGATGCTGCAACGCAAAACGCGGAGCGCCTGCTCCCTCTCCCCGTTCTGCTGTTCAGTCGGGAGACATGGTTGACACCTGTTCGGAGACATCACTGACACTTTTTGTGCCAGTCAAGTCGATTTCTGCGACTTTCCGGCTGCCGAAGAAAATCCCGTAGTGGCCATCGCTGTCCAAGGGGCGGATTGCCAGCCGTTCGCCGCGAAAGGCTTTTGGTACGCGCCATCGCCGGCCCTTGAAGTCGATGCGCGGATTGACTGAGACGCGGCGCACGATGTCATTGCTGGCATATTCGACCTCGACGATTTTGTCGGGCATCGGCCGCGTGCTGGGTTTGTAACGGGTAGCGGGAACGTCCATGCCGAGTGCTTCGTGGGGGCGTTGCAGATTGTAGACGGTGCGCCATGTATCGAAAGCGCGCTGTAGTTCGGCAAAGTCGCGGAACCGGCGTGCCGCGAATACTTCGGCCTTGAGGGAACGGTGGAAGCGTTCGTTCTTGCCGCGGCTTTGCGGGTGGAACGGCCTTGCATAGATCGTGTCGACGCCAAGCTTGAGCAACCAGACCCGCAGGGCAGTCCAGCGCGAGCCGCCGCTGTCGCCCCAAGGCGAGCCGTTGTCGACGAAGAACGCGTCCGGCAGACCATAGCGCCGGAAAGTCTGTATCAGCCGCTGCTGCACGGTTGCACTCTGTTCGTTTGCGCAGGCCTGGATGCAAAGTGCATAGCGCGAGTGGTCGTCGATTACGGTGAGCGGATGGCATGCTGCGTTGTTGGCCAGCGGCATGCGCCCTTTGAAATCCATCTGCCATAGCTGGTTGGGCGCCTCCTTCTCGAAGCGCTGCAGCGGCTGTGTTGCGCCGCCCGGCGGCAGGATAATGCGGCCGTTGCGGTGCAGGATCTCATGCACGGTGGAGATCGCCGGCGGTGTCATCCCGTCACGCTGCAGGCAGTACGCAATCTTGCGCGCGCCCCAGGCCGGATGGGCATCGCGCACCGCAAGCACCAGCGTCTCGATTGCCGTATTGCTGCGTCGTGGGCTGACAAGCGGTCGCCGCGACCGATCGGCCAGTTCCGCATCGCCGGCCTCGACCCGCGCCAGCCATTTGTAGCCGGTCTGCGGGCTGATCCCGAACCGCCGACACAGTTCTCGCCGATTGACGCCCTCCTGCATTGCCAAAAGGGCAAACTCCCGCCGCTGATCCATTGCCGACACCTCGCGCCATGGCATGGAAACCTCCTGAAAAGGAGGACTCCAGCCAATCTGAATGTGTCAACTATGTCTCCGAACACCTGTCAGCGATCTGTCCGGACTGAACATCTGCACGGGGAGAGGGGCGGGGTGAGGGGCGAGGCAATGGCCTAACAGCGTGGGGAATCGTGCGGGTGCGACCCGTCAGTAAGTGAGGGATGAGAGGACAACGAACCGCCCCTCACCCGCGCGTAAGACCGCGCGACCTCTCCCCGCGCAGAGCGGGGAGAGGTTATCCGAGATCAGCTCGCGGCTGCAACCGGCGCCGGCATGTCGCGTGCGCGCTTCATGACGATCTTGTTCAGCCCGCCGAGATAGGCCTTGGCCGAAGCGACCAGCGTATCCGGATCGGCGGCGCGCGAGGTCATGGAGCGGCCTTCATGGGCCAGACGCACCGACACTTCCGCCTGCGCGTCGGTGCCTTCGGTGACGGCGTGAACCTGATACAGTTCCAGCTTGGCCTCGTGCGGGACCAGCGCCTTGATGCAGTTGAACACCGCATCGACCGGACCATTGCCCTCGGCCTCCTCGATCTTCACCACGCCGTCGACGTTCAGCTTCATCGTCGCGCGCTGCGGACCGTGCGTGCCAGCGATCACCGTCAGCGACACCAGCTTGATGCGATCATGGGCGGCGGTCATTTCCTGATCGACCAGCGCTTCCAGATCTTCGTCGTAGATGTCCTTCTTGCGATCGGCCAGGGCCTTGAAGCGCACGAAGGCGTCTTCCAACTGGTTCTGACCCAGCTTGTAGCCCATCTCCTCCAGCTTGTGGATGAAGGCATGGCGGCCGGAATGCTTGCCCATCACCAGCGAGGTCTGCTTCACGCCCACCGTCTCCGGCAGCATGATCTCGTAGGTCTGCGCGTTCTTCAGCATGCCGTCCTGATGGATGCCGCTCTCATGGGCGAAGGCATTACGACCGACGATCGCCTTGTTGTACTGCACCGGGAACGAGGTTGCGGCGGAGACTTCCTTCGAGGCGCGCATCAGCATCGTGGTGTCGATGTTGTTCCAGTACGGCAATTTGTCATTGCGCACCTTCATCGCCATCACGATCTCTTCCAGCGCAGCATTGCCGGCACGCTCGCCGATGCCATTGATGGTGCATTCGATCTGCCGCGCACCGCCGCGGATGCCGGCCATCGAATTGGCGACGGCCATGCCGAGGTCGTTGTGGCAGTGAACCGAGAAGATCGCCTTGTCGGAATTCGGCACGTTCTCGCGCACGCGCTTGAACAGGTCGTAATATTCCTCGGGCACCGAATAGCCGACGGTGTCGGGGATGTTGATCGTGGTCGCACCGGCCTTGATCGCCGACTCGACGCAACGGCACAGGAAGTCGAATTCGGTGCGGGTGCCGTCTTCCGACGACCACTCGACGTCATCGGTGTGGTTGCGGGCACGGGTCACTGACGAGATCACCAGATCATGGACCGCGTCGGGCTCCATCTGCAGCTTGTACTTCATGTGCACCGGCGAGGTGGACAGGAAGGAATGGATGCGGCCGCGCTTGGCCGGGCGGATCGCCTCGGCGCAGCGGTCGATGTCCTTCTGGCCGGCGCGGGACAGGCCGCAGACCACGGCATTCTTGGTGCGCTTGGCGATCTCGTTGACCGCTTCGAAGTCGCCGTCGGAAGCGATCGGGAAGCCGGCCTCGATGACGTCGACACCCATGGTGTCGAGCATCGCGGCGATCTCCAGCTTTTCCTCGAAGGTCATGGTGGCGCCGGGGCACTGCTCGCCGTCGCGCAAGGTGGTGTCGAAAATGATGACGCGGTCCTTGTCGGACTTGTCCTGAACGGACGGGGTGGTCGAAGTCATGAGATATTCCTTAGGTCGGGGCGCATCTGTCTGGGCGCCAGAGGGAGCTGATGGTTCTGAATGTCATGATCCCCTGAGTACCCAGGCCAAACGGCCCAGACGGCGCTCAGGGGCAGATAAGCAGAAGCAGCCCGCCAAGAAGGAGGTTCGAGCGCAGCGCAGCCGGAATCGCGTCGGGACCAGCGGCAACAGCCACTCCCCCGGAAACTCCAACCATGTCGCTGCGAATCAGCATTGCCACACCTTCAGGCCCACATCCTCGGCCAAAACCAGTCTCAAGGAAAACCCTTGATGGTTCGTTGCCGACGAGGGCCTGCGGTCGTTCTAGACGACAAATGCGGGGCCCTGCAACGGCTAAGAGGGTCAGGAAGACTGACCTAAATCCTCCTCGGAAGCGCTCGGACGCGTGGCCGACTGGCCTAGCCAGAACATCCCCAACTGGACGTTTTCGCAGCCACCCTTTTGCCCTAAGACCGAACGGCAATTGCGAGGACAGGACGATGACTTTCGCCAGGGGATTATCCGCTTTCCCGATCACGCCGATGAATACAAATGGCAGGGTCGATACGCCCGCGCTGCGGCGGCTGGTGGCGCCGCTGGCGACCGCCAAGGTCGATTCCATCGGGCTCCTGGGCAGCACCGGATCGTATCCGTTTCTCAGCCGTGACGAGCGCCGGCGCGCCACTGAAGCCGCCATTGCGGAGGTCAACGGCCGCGTCCCCGTGCTGGTCGGCATCGGCGCGCTCCGCACCGACGAGACGATCGAACTGGCGCGCGATGCCAAGGCCGCCGGCGCCGCCGCCGGCCTGCTGGCGCCGGTGTCCTATACGCCGCTCACCGAGGATGAAGTGTTCGAGCACTTCAAGGTGGTTGCCGAGACAAGCAAACTGCCGATCGTGATCTACGACAATTTTGCCACCACGCATTTCAAGTTCACACCCGACCTCGTCGGCCGCATCGCACGTATTCCCGGAGTCGTCGCCGTCAAGGGCACCTCCCCCGAAGCCAGCCTCGCCGCAGATCACCTGAAGCAGATGCGTGCCGCCGTACCATCAGGTTTCTCGGTCGGCTATGCCGGTGACTGGAATTCGATGGAGACACTGCTGGCCGGCGGCGATGCCTGGTATTGCGTGGCGGCGGGCCTGTTTCCAAAGAGCTGTCTGGCCATCACCCGCGCAGCGCAGGCCGGAAATGCCGACGAAGCGCGCCGCCTCAACAACGCGATGCAGCCGCTGTGGGATCTGTTCAAGCAATTTTCCAGCCTGCGCGTGATGTATGCGGCTGCGGAGCAGATGGGGCTGACGGATGCGAAACCACCGCGCCCGGTGCTGCCGCTGACGGATGCGGCGCAAGAGAAGGTGGCAAAGGTGCTGAAGGAATTGAAGCTGAGTTAAACTAGCCCGCCGTAGCTGTCGTCCCCGCGAAGGCGGGGACCCATAGCCACGGTCGAACTAATCAAAACGGCAAAGTCGCGACGACAACGTACGAACGGCCTCTTCGGCGTGTATGGATCCCTGCCTTCGCGGGGATGACAGCCAGAAAATATCACGTTTTCTTCGCCGCTTTCTTCTTGGCCACCTTCTTCTTCGCGACCTTCTTCACCACAGGCTTGCCTTCCCGCGGCGGCCCTTCCTTCTCCAGCGCCTCGCGGATCAGCGTAAAGTCCTTCTTCGCCTCGCCGTCCACGGTCGGAAAGTGCAGGTCCAGCTTCTCCAGCGCGTTGACGATGGCCGAGCCGATCACCACGCGCGAGAACCATTTGCGATCCGCCGGCACCACATGCCACGGCGCCTCCTCGCAGGACGTATGCTTGATCAGGTCCTCATAGGCCTCCTGATACTTGTCCCATAGCGCGCGCTCGGCGATATCGGCCGATGAGAACTTCCAGTTCTTGGCCGGCTGCTCGAGACGATCGAGGAAGCGCTCGCGCTGCTCTTCCTTGGAGACGTTGAGAAAGAATTTCAGTACCACGGTGCCATTGCGGGCGAGATATTTCTCGAAGGCGGTGATATCCTCGAAGCGCTCGCGCCAGATATCCTTCGTCACCAGCTCCGCCGGAATTTTCTGCTTGGCGAGAATCTCCGGATGCACACGGACGACAAGACATTCCTCGTAATAGGAGCGATTGAAGATGCCGATACGTCCGCGCTGCGGCAGCGCGATGGTATGGCGCCACATGAAATCGTGATCGAGTTCGTTCGACGACGGCGTCTTGAACGAATGCACCTCGCAGCCCTGCGGATTGATGCCGTCGAACACGCTCTCGATGGCGCTGTCCTTGCCGGCGGCGTCCATGCCCTGGAAGATCAGCAGCAGTGACCAGCGATCCTGCGCATAGAGCTTTTCCTGCAGCTCCTGCAGCCGGCGGCGGTTGGCCTCGATGATCTTCTTCCCGGTTTCCTTGTGCAGCCCGCCGCTGCCATTGGTGTCATGCGCCTTGAGATGAAAAGCCTTCGACCCATCAATCCGATACGGCTCGATATAGGACTTCAACGCGGACACAACTGGCTTGGCAGACATGAGATCGGCAACTCCGGGACACGGGGATTGCAAGCGTAGCGTGCCGATCCCGGCAATACCAGCAGATCACGTCGCTGGCGTCAGCTGCGCTGTCATAAACGCTGTCACAAACAGCGGCATCGTCGGGGTGAAGTCGGCTTCGCTGCGCACCAGATGAATTCCGCTCAGCTCAGGCGATGCCTGACCGGCAAGATTGGCCTCGATGATGCTGCGCAGCGTCTCGCCCGGCTGATCCGCATCGAGAAGACGCATCATCGCTACCGAGAAGTCCGTCACGACGCATGACCAGCCAGCGTCGGCGCGGTAATCGGCTTCCGTCAGACCGAGTTCTTCCTCGACTTCGCGGGTGACACTGCTGGCAATATCGACCACATCGCCGCGCAGGTCGTCCAGGTCAGGCGTGCCCGCCGCAAAATAAATGCGTCCGGCATTGGATGTATGCTGCCCCATCTCGCCGAGCACAAAGGCGCCGTCACTGGCACGCAGCGCGCCCATGCCAAAGCCGTTGAACACATCCGGATCTGGACAACGCCAATCCCGCCACGCCAAGAAGCTCGCAAAATCGGTCTCGAAATATTCCGCGCGAAACTGATCGCCGGTGAAATGCGCATTGCGCGCCAGCAATACGCGCCCATTGAACAGTTGCGGCTTCTCGGCGCGCTTCAGGGCAAAGTGAGCGTCGATCTCGTCCCGCCGCTCACGCGCGAATGGCCACTGCCAATCGCTGCGTGTGAGGTCGAGTTGCGTGACGCGGTGAATGACCGGCGTCATCATGCGCAGACCCTACTTCGCATTCGTCCCCATCGTCTTGCCGAACTGCTCGACATATTTATTCGTATAGGTCTTGCTGACATCGATATTGGCCTTGGCCACCTCAGGCGAGCCTTCGCTGAACACGGCGAGCACGGCGGCGGCGCCCTTCGGATCCATCAGCCCCGTCTCCGAATACATCGGGAGCGTGTTCTTCAGCGCCGCGAGATAGAGCTCCTTGTCCTTGCCGACAATGCCTTCGGGCATCTTCGCCATGATCTCTTCCGGCGTATGGCTGTGGATCCACTTCAGCGTATTCATGATCGCGTTGGTCAGCCCCTGCACTTCTTTCTCATGAGCCTTGACCCAGGCCGTCGTCGAATACAGCGCGCCACCTGGATATTCGCCGGAGAACACCGCCAGCGTGTCCTTCTGCGTGCGGGTATCGCTGAGAATCGTGAGGTCTTTGTGGCTGCCCTGCAGCACGGTGACGGCAGGATCGAGCATCACGGCGGCTTCGATCTGCCCCTGCTCCATCGCCGCCACCGCGGTCGCGCCGAGGCCGACGCCGATCACAGCAGTACCGGCCGGATCGAGACCGTTTTTCTTGAGCTGATACTTCAGGAAGAAGTCTGTCGACGAGCCCGGCGCGCTGACGCCGACTTTCTTGCCTGCGAGATCCTTGATCGACGTAATCTTGCTGGTGTGCTTCGGCGACACCACCAGCACCAGACCGGGATAGCGGTCATAGACCACGAAGCTCTGCAGCTCCTGCTTCTTGGCGGCGAGATTGACGCAATGATCGAAATAGCCGGAGACCACATCGGCGCTGCCGCCGAGCACCGCTTTCAACGCATCGGAGCCGCCCTTGAGATCGACCAGCTCGACGGCGAGACCCGCTTTCTCGTATTCGCCAAGCTGCTTGGCCAGCACGGTCGGCAGATAGCACAGGCACGCCCCGCCGCCGATGGCGATGGTCACTTTGGTTTGCGCTGCAGCGGGATGAACGAGAAACAGCGACAAAAGGCTCGCAAGGAAAAGACGTGCAAGGAATAAACGGTTCAAGCCGGTTTTTATGTTTGTTGTCATTATTTCCTCCGCTGCTATCAGGCGCGGAGGATAGAGGAGCCTCTGCCGGTTGGAAAGCCGGCACTGGTCAACGCACATTCCGCGACATAGCATCCGCGCGGCAAATCATTGTCATCCAGGGGGGACGTTCATGAAGCGCATCACTGCGACACTCTCGATCACCGCAGCCTTCGCCGCGGGTTGTCTCATCACGCATCTCGTGCCCGAGGGCATCACGCCGGCACAGGCTGCGGAAAACATCACCGCCCAGGTCATCCACGTCCCCGAACTCGTCGGCGACGCACTCGGCCCGGCCTCGCCCACCGGCTTCCGCTCCAAGATGTTCATGCAGGCCGACGGCGCGACGATCTCGGTGCAGGACGGCAATGTGGTGAAGCACATGCATCCCAACACCAACGAGATCCAGTACATCCTGGAAGGCACCGGCACTGTGTGGCTCGGCGACAAGGAAGTTCAGGTCAAGGCCGGTGACCTCATCATCATCCCGAAGGGCACGCCCCATGGCGGCACCAAGCCCGACGGCAAGCCGTTCCGCGCCATCGCCATCAAGACCCCGCCGCAGGCGCCGGACGACACCAAGCCGCTGCCGTAAGCCACGGGCTCTGCTTAACCTCGCCCCGCTTGCGGGGAGAGGTCGGATCACAAGCGACAGCGCGTGATCCGGGTGAGGGGGAGCCAGTGTTTCACTCGCTAGCTCCCCCTCACCCGTCTCGAATGACCTTCGGTCATTCGATCCACCCTCTCCCCGCAAGCGGGGCGAGGGAATCGTCTCAGCTCCGCCCTTCGCTCGCCACCGGCTTCCACACCAGCAACCGCTTCTCGACCATCGTCACCAGAATATCGATGGCAATGACAAAGGCCGACAGCACGAACATCCCCGCAAACACGCCGGCGACATCGAACGTGCCTTCCGCCTGCTGGATCACGTAACCCAGCCCCGCCGCGGAGCCGAGATATTCACCGACCACGGCGCCGACGACGGCAAAGCCCACTGCGGTATGCAGCGATGAGAACATCCATGACAGCGCCGACGGCCAGAACACATGGCGCATCAGCTGCCGCTCGCTCATGCCCAGCATGCGACCATTGGCGAGCACCGTCGGCGAGACTTCCTTGACGCCCTGATAGACGTTGAAGAAGACGATGAAGAATACCAGCGTGACGCCGAGCGCCACTTTCGACCAGATGCCGAGCCCGAGCCACAGCGCGAAGATCGGCGCCAGCACCACGCGCGGCAGCGCATTGGCCATCTTCACATAGGGATCGAAGATCGCTGCAAGCCGCGGCTGGCGCGCAAACCAGAAGCCGATCAGCACGCCCAGCGTCGAGCCGATGACAAAGGCCAATACCGACTCAAGTAGCGTGATGCCAAGATGCTTCCAGATAATGCCTGACGCGAACCAGCTAACAATCTGGCTGCCGACATCCCAGGGGTTGGAGAAGAAGAACGGCGGCAGCAGGATGCGGCCGAACACCGGCACGGTGGTGAACAGGTGCCACAGCCCGATGACGACCACGGCGACGAGCACCTGACACAGCAGCAGCACGGGACGCGTCATGACGCGGCTCCCATACCAGCCGACTGCGCATAGCCCTTCATCACTTCGTCCTTCAGCACACTCCAGATCTCGCGATGAAGCGCATGGAAGTCCTTGTCGAGCCGCACTTCGAAAATATCGCGCGGCCGCGGCAACGGCACTTTCCAGTCGCCGATGATGCGCGAGCCCGGCCCTGCCGACATGATGACGACGCGGTCGGCCAGCGCGATCGCCTCTTCGAGATCGTGGGTGACGAACAGCACTGCCTTGCGATCCCTGCTCCACAGATCCAGCAGCAGGTTGCCCATCACCTGCCGGGTCTGTGCGTCAAGCGGCCCGAACGGCTCATCCATCAGCAGGATTTTCGGATTGCGGATCAGCACCTGCGCAAGACCGACGCGCTTGCGCTGGCCGCCCGACAGCATATGCGGATAGCGCCCGGCGAAGGCGCCGAGACCCACCGAGGTCAACCACTCCTGTGCCCGCGCCAGCGCCTCGTCGCGCGCTATCCCCGCGATCTCCAGCCCAATGGCAACATTGTCGAGCGCGGTCTTCCAGGGAAACAGCGCGTCGGCCTGAAACAGGTAGCCCGCCTGCGCGTTCAGTCCGCCCAGCGGCTGACCGAAGATCCGGACAGCACCGGAGGCTGGCGCCAGCAGACCGGCTGCGACATTGAGCAGTGTAGATTTGCCGCAGCCGGTCGGCCCGACAATGGCGACGAACTCGCCATCCGCGACCCGGAGTGTCGCCTTCTCCACCGCCGTATAGATGCGATTGTCGGCAATACCGAACGCCACTGTCGCGTCATCAAGCGCCACCGCCATCGATGCCGCGGCCCCACCTGCCTGCACGCGCGTCCCCCAGAGTGTTTTTGTTCCGGGACTGGCTTAGCGCTGCAGGGTTGATAATTCAACGGTGGGGCCGGGTTGGTGGGCCAGATGCTGCATGATAGCTTTGCAGCGATGATTTCAGAACTCGGTACATCGATGGCGCCCCATCTTCACCCTCCCCTGGAGGGGGAGGGTCGGGCGACGCGAACGATGCGCAGCAGCGGTCGCGTTGTCCGGGGTGGGGTGACATGTTCATCCATGGAGCTTCCCATTCACCCCACCCCGCCACGTGCTTCGCACGTGGCGACCCTCCCCCTCCAGGGGAGGGTAAGCGACGACGCACCGCGTAAGATATCCGGCGCATGAGTCCCCTCATCCGCTTCTCTCGCATCAGCAAGAGCTTCGACGGCGGGGCCATCAAAGCCGTCGATGACGTTTCGCTCGACGTGGCCGAAGGCGAGTTCCTCGCGGTGGTCGGCGGCTCCGGCTCAGGCAAGACCACGCTGATGCGGCTGGCCAACCGGCTGATCGCGCCGGACGCGGGACACATCACCATCGTCGGCGAGGACGTCGCGCAGGTCGATCCCATCGAACTGCGCCGGCGCATCGGCTATGTGTTCCAGAGCGGCGGGTTGTTTCCGCATATGAGCATCGCCGACAATATCGGCATCACGCCGAAACTGCTCGGTACGCCGCCCAAAGAGATCGCCGCGCGCGTCGATGAACTGCTCGATCTCGTGCGCCTCGACCGCAAGCAGCACCGCGATCGCTTTCCGCACGAACTCTCCGGCGGCCAGCGCCAGCGCGTCGGCGTCGCGCGTGCCCTCGCCGCGAAGCCGCGCATCGTGCTGATGGATGAACCGTTCGGCGCGCTCGATCCGCTGACCCGCGATGCGCTTGGCGATGACTACCGCGCGCTGCATCACAAGCTCGGCCTCACCACCATCATGATCACCCATGACATGACGGAGGCGATCCTGCTCGCGGACCGGATCGCGGTGATGCACTCCGGCAAACTGCTCGCGGAGGGCACGCCCACTGAGTTGTCCGAAAGCACCGATCCCTATGTCGGCGAGTTGCTGGGCACACCGCGCCGGCAAGCGGAACGACTTCAGATGCTGCTGCCGAAGGATGGTGCGGCGCCGCAGGACGGTGCGGCATGAGCCTGTTCACCGATCCGCGCTGGAGCGACGCGCTCGGGCATCTGCCGGACTATCTTGGTAGCCACGTGCGCGTCAGTCTCGCCGCGCTGGCGCTCGGCCTCATCATCAGCCTGCCGCTAGCCATCATGGCACGTCAACGGCCGGTGCTGCGCAGCGCGCTGCTCGGCGTCGCCAGCATCGTGCAGACCATTCCGGGTCTGGCATTGCTGGCCTTGTTCTATCCGCTGCTGCTGGCGCTCGCGGCATTGTCGGCGCAGTGGCTCGGCTTCAACTTCTCGGCCTTCGGCTTCCTGCCCGCGGTGCTGGCGCTGGCGCTGTATTCGATGCTGCCGGTGCTGCGCAACACCATCACGGGATTGAACGGCGTCGATCCCGCGCTCACCGAAGCCGCGCAAGGCGTCGGCATGACACCGCGGCAATCGCTGACCATGGTCGAATTGCCGCTGGCATTGCCAGTCATCATGGCCGGCATCCGCACCTCGGCGGTGTGGGTCATCGGCACCGCGACGCTGTCCACGCCGATCGGCCAGACCAGTCTCGGCAACTACATTTTTGCAGGATTGCAGACGCAGAACTGGGTGCTGGTGATCTTCGGCTGCGTCGCCGCTGCAATCCTCGCGCTGGCCGTCGATCAATTGCTGGCGCTGATCGAGACCGGCATCCTCCGGCGCAGCCGCATCCGCACCGCCATCGGCGTGCTCGGTATCGCGGCGCTGGTGCTCGTCACACTCGCGCCGTCATTCGCCCGCTCCGGCACACGCATCGTGGTCGGCGCCAAGACTTTCACCGAACAATATGTGCTGGCCGCGCTGATGTCGCAGCGTCTGCAGGCGGCCAGCCTGCCCGCCACGACGCGGCAGGGTCTCGGCTCCAGCGTGATCTACGATGCGCTGGCCTCCGGCGATATCGATGTCTACATCGATTATTCCGGCACGCTGTGGGCCAACCAGTTTCACCGCAGCGAGATCCTGCCGCGCGAACAACTGCTCACCGAGCTGAAGACGACGCTGGCGAAACAAGGCATCACGCTGTTCGGCGAGCTCGGTTTCGCCAATGCCTATGCGCTGGTGATGCCGCGTACGAAGGCGGAGATGCTGGGGATCAAGACCGCAGCCGATCTCGCGGCGCTGAGCAGTAATATGACCATCGCCGGCGACTACGAATTCTTCTCGCGGCCGGAATGGTCGGGGCTGAAGGCAGCCTATGGCCTGTCGTTCAAGGCCCAGCGCACCATGCAGCCCGATTTCATGTATGCCGCCGTCGCCTCCGGCGAGGTCGATGTCATCGCCGGCTACACCAGCGACGGGCTGATCGCAAGATACGATCTCGTGGTGCTGGACGATCCCAAACACGCCATCCCGCCCTATGACGCGATCATGCTGCTGGCGCCGAAGCGCGCGGGTGACGAGAAGCTGCGCAGCGCATTGGAGCCACTGCTCGGCAAGATCGATCTGCCGCTGATGCGCGAAGCCAATCTCCGCGCCGCAGGGAATGATGCGACGAGTTCGCCGGAAAGTGTGGCCCGGTGGATGTGGGACAGGATAAAAAAGTAGGATGGGTAGAGCGTCTTCGCGAAACCCATCAATGGCGAGCCACGAAAGCGATGGGTTTCGCTGCGCTCTACCCATCCTACGAACTCCGGCGTTACAAATTCTTGATCATCCCCGCATCGATCAGCAGGCGATTGAATCGTCGCGCTTCCGCGCCGTCCTTGCAGGCGTAAAACAGTCCCTTGCAGCGAAGCATGATCTTCTTTTGCTCCTCGAAGGACGGGTCCAGCGGAATGCCCGCGGCCTCCTGAATGACCAGCGGCAGATACGGCCCGTCGATCGTGTCCATCACCGTCGCGCTCTTCACCGGTTCGAAATTGATCGCGTCGATGGCGTAGTAGGTCGCGTAGTAGCGCGGGTCGTAACTCTGCAGCTTCTTGCCGAGGCCCGCTTCATCCATGTTGGGATCGAGAATGCCCGGCGCGAATTCCGGCTGATGATCGCCATAGCGTACGATCAGGAACGGCTGCGCTGGAAACTGCTTCTTCAGCTTCGCGACGAACGCACTATAGTGATCGACGCTCATCGCTTGCCGGCGCAGATATTCATCAACCACCGGCACGTTGCCGGGCGGGCGCCAGCCGGGCGTCATGTCTGGGCGAAATTTGGTCTCCCACGGAAAGTGATTGGCGGCGAGATAGACGAACATGAACAGCGGATTGGTCGGCGGCTGCTCGGCCATCAGGCGCGCTGCTGAATCGTAGAAGAAGCTGTCGGGCTCCACGCCCTTGGCACCAAGATCCTTGGCGTCATAGAAGCGCTCGACGCCGGTGGTGGTCTGGAAGCTGCGCGCGCTCATGAAGGCGCCGAAGGCCGGATAGAGCGAGATAGTGCTGTAGCCACAGCGGCGCAGCGCCAGTGGCAATCCGCGCTCGACGCGGCCCGAAGCGATCCGCGTGACGAAATAGGAGAACGGCCCGAACGAGCGCGACGAGAGTCCGGCCAGTACGTTGTATTCGGTGAACCAGCTTGGCCCGCCATTGCTCTCGGCGAGAAATTTGCGTGCCTTGCCATCCCATGAATTGAAGTGGCTGCCATAGCCTTTCGGCGTCTTCACGCCGGCGGCCTGACGGATGTCGAAGGACGACTCGTCATGCACCATGATGATGTGCGGACGACGTCCCGCCGGATGGCAGGAATCCTCCAGCGGCAACCTCAGCCGCTCGGTGATGACCGCGTCGGACTCCATGAAACCGTAGCTGCTGAAGTCCGACACCGCGGTGACGCCGGAGCGCGCGAATTTCGACAGATAGCCGTCATCGTAATAGCCGCGCCAGGCTTCATCCGGCCACGCCAACGCATATCCCGTCAATGCGGCGAGGCAAGCCGTCAGCGCGGCGAGCGCCGGCAGCCGTCGAATGCGGAACGGATCGAGCCACCACAGCGCATACATCAGCGGCAGCACCACCACGGCAGCGCCGATGGCGGACCAGCGCAGGTTCGGAAAGATCGTGAACAGGAAGGCTGCGGTATCGCGGTCGATCACCATCAGGTCGACGAAGTTCGCGGTCATCTGCACCACGTCGTGCTTCAGCCGCGACAGCAGCACCAAGATGACGACCAGGGTCAGCGACAGCGCTCCCGAAAGCGCGGGACGGCGCAGCAGCGCAATCCAGAACAAGTTGAGAATGGCCCAGGCCAGCACGAAGCCCACCCGTCCCACCAGATCGGTCTCGGTCTGGAACATCACCAGCAGCGCGCCGAAATGCGGCGCTGCCACGGCCAGCAGCCGCCACACGCTGGTCGGTGCAGCGACAGCAGTGGTCGAGACGCTGGGTACTGGATTGAGCGGAGGCGCCATGGCGGCACGCAACACCACCGGCGAGGCCTCGGGCCTGGGCTGGCGACGGCCAGAGGGCGCATGTCGCAGCCGGAAACTGCGATATGTCATTAATTTGTAATGTAATCGTCATGAACGGGCAATGACCTTGGCCTGAACGGGATGGACAGACACCCTGCCCTCACTGCTGCAGCCGGCCGGGTCAGAGATCCTTGATCAGCCCCGCATCGATCAGCCAGCGATTGAACCGGCTCGCTTCGTCGCCGCCCTTGCAGCCATAGAACACGCCCTTGCAGCGAAGCATGATCTTCTTCTGCTCGACAAAGGACGGATCGAGCGGCACGCGTGCGGCCTCCTGCACCATGAGCGGCAGATAGGCTGCATCCAGCACCGGCAACGCCGATGCCAGTTCGGGCCGGTAGTTCAGCGCGTCGATGGCGTAATAGGTCGTATAGTATCTGACATCATGCGTCATGATCCGGTCGGCGCGCTTCGGCTGCGGCAGTTCGGGCTCCAGCAGTTTTTGCGCGATCGCGGGCTGATGGTCGCCGAACCGCACCAGCAGGAACGGCTCGGTCGGATGGTCCTTCTGGAGCTGCGCGACGAAGGCCTTGTAGTCCGCAGCCGTCATCGCCTGGCGGCGGATATACTCATCCACCTCCGCCGTATTGCCCGGCGCCTGCCAGCCGGCCGGCGTCAGGTCGTCGCGATAGGTCGTGGTCCACGGGAAGTGATTGGCGGTGAGATAGACCAGCACGAAGACCGGCTGGTCGGTCTTGCTCTCGCGCGCGATGAGATCCCTGGCCTGATCGAAATAGAACCTGTCGGGCTGCATGTCCTCGCTGACGCCCATCGCCGCCATGTCGATGAAGCCATCGATGCCGGCGCCCTCCTGGAAGCTGCGCGCGCTGAGGAAATTGCCGTAGGTCGGATACAGCGAGAAGGTCTTGTAGCCGCAGCGCTGCAGCGCCTGCGGCAGGCCGCGCGAGATCTTTCCGGCGGCGATACGCGTCACATAGAACTTCAGCGCGCCGAAGGAACGTGCCGACAGGCCGGTGAAGATGTTGAACTCGGTGTACCAGGTCGGCCCGCCGCTGGACTCGGTGATCAGCGCGCGCTGCTGGCCATCGGCAGACTTGAAGTAATCATGATAGCCGGCCGGCACCTTGATGCCGGGCGCCGCCGACACGTCGAATGACGACTCGTCGAGCACCATCACGATATTCGGCCGCTTCACGCCCGGCTCGCAGGTGGTCATCGGCGATGCCTGCGCCGAACTCACGAGGCTCTTGGAATCCGCCTCGATCCATCCGGTCGCCGTCAGATGCGACACCGAGACAACACCGGAGCGCGCCAGATTGGAAATGTGATTGACGCCCTGGAACGGCTCCCATGGCTTTTCGGGATTGGCTGCCGACAGACCGACGATCCCCGCCAGGCAGACGCCCGCGCAGGCCAGCGCACTGCGGCGGCGCAGGCGGAACGGATCGGCGCGCCAGATCAGCCACAGGATCGGCAGCGCGACGGCAGCGGCGATAAGGAGCCAGGTCCGCAGCTGCGGGAAGATCGAATGCAGGAACGAGATCGTGTCACGATCGATGATCAGGAAATCCAGGAAGGTCAGCGTGAGCTGCGTGATCCCGAATTTGAACTGCGACAGCACGATCAGCGTCGTGACCAGCAGCAGCGACAGCACCGCGCTGACCCCCGGCCGCTTGAACAACGCGAGGAACAGGAAGTTCAGCAAACCCCAGGTGAACAGCGCCAGCGTGTTGGCGAACGGGCCATATTCGACCGAGGCGAGAACATAGATCGCGAGCGTATGGATCGCAGCGATCAGCGCCGTGCGCAGCGGCCACTGCCGAACATATTGCCAAACGGCTGCCAATCGCTCCCTGAAGCGGCGGCCGGCTTGCGCCGGGGAGACTGAGATCGGCGACGGCAGCATGACTTGCCTGCGAACACCCGGCAAGAAAACTACCCTGTCTGGCAACGGCCAGCCGGCTCACACCGCGACCGGACCCTGCGGAATGTCACAAAATCGTAATACAGGCGTCATGAACGGACAATGAACCTTTCGACGCAGGCGGTGCCGGTCCGGGCGCCGCCTGCCGTCGTCATCCCTCGCCTACCGCACCGCGGTCGGCGTCTCGCCCTTGATGATCTCACCGAAGCGCTGCCAGCGTTCGCCCTTGAAGCTCATCATCTGGAACTGGTCGATGGGCGAGAAGTCGGTCGGGCTGGTGTTGACGGTCACGCCCGGCAGCAACCCGTCGAGCTGCACGTTCTTGAGGTTGGCGGCCTGCTTCATCAGGTTCTCATGGGTGAGATCGTCGCCGCACTGCTTCAGCGCCTCGACCATGGTCTGGGCGATGCTGTAGCCGGACAGCACGGTGCTCTCCATCGCCTTCCCTTCGGGAATGTATTTCTCGACATAGGCGTAGAATTTCTGCATGCCCGGATCGTCCTTCCATTGCGGGTCGGTTGGATCCTTGGCGAAGGTTGCGGACAAAACGTCCTGCGCATTCTCGAAGCCGGCCGGACGGATCACGCTGCCCACCGACGAACTCGCATTCGGCACGATGTGCAGCGGCTTCCAGCCGAGCTCGGCGACTTTCTTGATCGACTGTGCGGCGAATTTTCCGACAGCAAAGGAGAACAGCGTATCGACGCCGGCGGCCTTCAGCTTGACGATCTGCGAGTCGATGGTCGGCTCGGAAACCTCGTAGCTCGCTTCAGCCACGATCATTGACGCCGCCTTGTCGCCGAAACCTTCCTTCAGTCCCTTCAGATAGTCCTTGCCGAAATCGTCGTTCTGATAGAGCACGCCGATCTTGGCATCCGGCTTCTCCTTCAGAAGATACTTCGCATAGGCCGCAGCCTCGGCGTGATAGCTCGGCAGCCAGCCCATGGTCCATGGAAACTGCTTCGGATCGTTCCAGCGGGTGGCGCCGGTCGCCAGGAAGAGTTGCGGCGTCTTCTTGGCATTGACGTATTTCTGGATCGCGGCATTCGCGGCGGTGCCGACATTGCCGACGATCGCCATCACCTCGTCACTCTCGACCAGCTTGCGGGTCTGCTCCACGGTCTTCGGCGGCGAATAGGCGTCGTCATAGCTGATGAAGACGATCTTGCGGCCGTTGATGCCGCCCTCGTCATTGATCTTCTTGAAATAGGCGGCATAGGACTTGCCGAGAATGCCGTAAGCAGACGCCGGGCCGCTATAGGGCACGGTGTTCCCGATCTTGATTTCGGTATCGCTGGCGCCGGGGCCATATGTCTTCTGCGCCAGTGCCGGGCTCGCGGTCAGTGCAATCGCAGCTGCGAGCGCAGCCATGATGCTGGCGGCCGCTGGCGCGGCCCTGGAAGTCGTCGTGATACGCATTTTCTGTCCTTCTTTTTGCGTTTCCATAAGTGACGGCCGTTGCCGTATGCGATCCGAGCCTTCCCGTTTGTCGGGATTGTTGAACGGCCCGTCAGATGCGTGTGTTCGTCGTGATCAGTCCTTGACGTCGGAGTCTGTGGCGCCCTGCTCGGCCAATGCTCGAACGTCTTCGGCGGCGGTCTGCACGTGGCGATGCACCAGCATTGTGGCTGTCGCTTCGTCGCGCGCTGCGATCGCGGCGACAAAAGCGCGGTGATCAATGAGCGAGCGCTGGCGGATCTCGGCAGAGGCGAAATAGCGGCGCCGCCAGCCCGTGCTCATCAGCATCAGCGGCGTCAGCGTGCGCACCAGCACACGGTTCTGGCTCGCCGCGACAACCGCAAGATGGAATGCGACGTCTTCATCGGCGAGATTGCTGCCATTGGCGACGAGCGCCGCATAGGTGTCGAGCAGCTGATGCAGCTTCTTGAGATCGGCGTCGGTGCGGCGCTGACAGGCCAGCCGGAAAGCCTGCTCCTCACAAAGAATTCTGGCCTCAGTGACATCGCGCGTCACCTGCGCATCGAAGGGCAGGCCAAGGTCGGCCTGCAGCACCAGCGCATCGAGCCCGCTGTCTTCCAGCGCGTTGCGCAGATAGATGCCTGATTTGGGCTTCCGCTCGGTGATGCGCATGGCATCGAGCACCGCCAGCGCCTCGCGGACCGATCCGCGCGTCACCCCGAACCGCTCCGACAGATCCCGCTCCGACGGCAGCCGGTCGCCTTTCGCAAGCCGGTGGTGCCGGACGAATTCAAGCGTCTTCCGAACGGCGTCGGAGGTGTCGGTGCTGACCGCAGTGAGCATAAGCTGACCCTACCAATCTGGTAGGACCAGATCAAGGCAGTTAAATGCGGCTGATGGGCGCGGCAAGACAAGTTCGGCCGTCTTCCCAGTCTTGCGGATGCCATCTCCGCAATATAATACCTATGGTAGCAGCCAGCCAAACCGCCCTCATCGTCATCAGGATAACCTCGCCAATGTTCGTCCCGTCAGGACGCCATGATGCGGGCCTGCGCGATACGCGCACCCGCTCGATCGCTTCGGCCGTATCGCTCGTACTCGCCGCACTCGTCCTTGCCGCGTTCACGGCGCAGGCACAGGCGCGCAGCGCCCCTCCGCCACCTCATGAATGCGCGAGATCCGAAGAGCCGCATTGCGTCGCCATGCGGGCACGCGCGCGCGCCGCCGAACTCGCCCGCCTGCGAGCAAGCATCACCTATCGCATTCTCGGCTCCGTCCAGTATCCGCCGCAGGCAGCCATGGAAGGCGAAGGCGGCATGGCCCTGGTTCATTTTGTGCTCGCGCCGTCCGGCAAGCTGACGAACATCAGGATCATCAGGAGCTCGGGATCTGCAGCGCTCGACCGCGCCGCCCGGCAGGCCGTCCAGCTCGCCAGTCCCATCCCTCTCGGTCCAAACGGCCTTCCGGAAAAGAAACTCGACTTTACGTTGCCAATCGCGTTTCGAAGCAGATAGCGATCGCGACCGTCAGCTCTGGCTCAGTCGCGCGGCCAACGCGCGGACATAGGACAGGCTAACGGAATAATGGCACGCCCGGTGCCGAGTACTGCCGAAAGTCCAGCAGCATGGCTCGTCGTTACGCATCTCTCCTCACGACTCTCTCACTCATTCTCGTTACTTTGCTGCTTGGCCCTCCCGAAGCGAACGCACAGTCCGGACCGGCATCCGACCAGCGCAGCCCGGCCATGACGGAGTGGCGCCGGGGCGTCGATATCAAGATCAATCGCACGGCCCGCAATCTCGGCAGGCTGTCGGTGCGGGGACAGACCGTCGTCGGCTTTCGCGTCGACCGCAGCGGTCGCCTGATCGAGTCAAAGGTTCTCCGCAGCTCCGGGGATACCGAACTCGACGGCGCGTTCCTCGCCGTCGTTCGCGTGGCTGGCCCATTCCCTCCTCTTCCCTCCGGCTATCCGAGCCCGACACTGGCAACTGCGATCACGATGACGTCCGGGCCGCGCAAAGGTGATTTTCACGGCATGAGGCCGCTCAGGCCCTTCCCGGCCGAGTTCTAGAAACCAGCTCGCTTGCGCGACGCCAACCCAAGTTGGCGGCCGACAATGCGATCGAGCCAGCGTCGCGGCAGCAAACCGGCGACGAAGGTCTGGACCGGCTCCGGCGACGCCACCACGCGCAGTTTCGGGCGGGATACGGTCAACGCCTGATGAACCAGCTCGCCGATCCGCTCCGGCGGCAGCCCGTTCTTCGCCAGCTTCATCAGCGTCTCGCGCAGCTTCGTTAGCGCCGGCAGAAACGGCGACGCATCGAAGCGCGCCATATCGATCGCCTCGGCCTTGTCCCAGATCGGCGTGCGCACGGCCCCCGGCGCGATCACCAGCACGTCGATACCGAACAGCATGAATTCGCGCCGCAGGCTCTCGGCCAGCCCCTCCAGTGCGAATTTTGACGCGCTATAGGGCGACAGCAGTGGATTGCCGAACTGGCCGGACACCGAACTCATCATCACGATGCGCCCGGGCGCGCCCGTCATCGCCGGATCGGCGCCGAGCAGCGGCGCGAAGGCCTTGGTGACGATCACCGGCCCCATCACATTGATCTCGATCTGTTGGCGAAACTCATCCGCCGACAGATCGAGCAGCGCGCCAGGCACCGCAACGCCGGCATTGTTGACGAGCCCTGCAAGCGTCTCGCTGTTCAGCGCGGCGCGAACTTGGACAGCGGCGGCCAACACAGCAGCCTCGTCGGTGACATCGAACAGCAGCGGGATGAAGTTCGCGCCGAACTCGGCTTGCAACCGCTCTGTATCAACCTGCCTACGGACACTGCCGAATACGCGAAAACCGCGCGCGAGTAGAAGCTTCGCCGTGGCGTGGCCGATGCCCGTGGAGACGCCGGTGATGACGATGGATCGCATGAAAAGCACCTGAGATGTGATGGCCCGTAAATTCGGCCGGGACCGAGACCGCATCGCCGCGCTCACGGCGAGAGTTACGGATCGTGGCCTCATTGGTTTTTGACGATCGGCACGCTCTTGTCGATCTGCGACAGCAAGCCGCGCAGGCTTGATGCATATTCGAACGGAATCGCTGCTCAGACAGGCTTTGCGATCCCATCAACGAACAGCGTGATGATCGCCTCTGCCATCTGATCCGCCTCGGCATCCGCGACACCCCAGCGTGGAAAATGCCCGTCGATCTTCATGCGGGCAAACCCATAGACCAAGGCACGGCCGGCAATCTTTATCACGCGCAGATCGGAGGAGCGCAGTTGTCCCTGCGCCAGGGCATCCATTAGCAATTGCTCGGTCATGGCGATCAGCTCATCATTGTCCTCGCGTAACGCTTCCGACTGGTCGTGGGAAAAATACTTGCCGCTCGAGATCACTTCGAAATGCGCCGGGTTTGTCATCGCCCAGCGCATATAGGCCATGCCAAAGGCGCGAAACCGCGCCAGCGGATCGTCGGCGAACGTGCCAGCGATGGCCGCGGCGATCGAGACTCGGAAGCGGCGCTGTGCCTCTTCTGCCACCGCGCTCATCAGGTCATTGCGGCTGGGGAAGTGCCGGAACGGCGCTCCCGGCGATACGCCGGCGCGCCGCGCGGCCTCGCGCACGCTGACGGCATCCGCGCCACCTTCCTCGGCCAGTTCAAGCGCCGCCGCAATCAGCACACGGCGCAGATCGCCGTGATGATAGGTCTTCGGCGATGTTGCCGTTCGCCCCTTCGCGGCACGTGGCACGACCGACGGCCGGGCGGCTCGTTTGCGCACAGGCGACTTCGATGCCGATCTGGACGGCGGCGGCTTTGCGGACTTGGACATACGCCAGCATAGCATCACCGGATCGTGAATGTAATCACCGATTACACAATTGACTGGGGAGCCTGCACCGAATGTAACTGGTGATTACATATGGTAACACAGGGGAACGCCATGACACGGGATCGTCGCAACTGGTTCGAAGGCTGGCGGCTGCTCGCCGTACTGACGCTTGTACTGATCGCGCTCAGCGTCTGGATCGCCGGCATGCGCGGCTTCGAGGTCGATGGCATCAGGATGGTGATCCGCTTCACCGCGCGCAGCTCGCTACTATTCTTCTGCCTCGCCTTCGCGGCATCCGCTTTGGCTATGCTCTGGCCCACGTCCGGCATCCACTGGCTGCGGCGCAACCGCCGCTATCTTGGGCTCACTTTCGCGGCGTCTCACGCCATCCACGCTGTCGCTATCATCTGCTTTGCCGCGATGGCGCCGGCTGACTACGCAGCGGCGACGACACCCGCCTCCTACATCTTCGGCGGCATCGGCTATGCCTTCATCATCGCGATGGCTGCAACGTCGCTCGATCGAACGGCAGCGGCGGTCGGTCCGCGCGCATGGCGCATCCTGCACACGACCGGCATCTATTATCTCTGGTTCCAGTTCATGGTGAGCTTCGGCATGCGCATTCCGCAGATGCCGAACTATGTCTGGTTCCTGATGCCGTTGATTGTGGTGATGGCGCTCAGGATCGCTGCGGCGGTGCTGAAACGGCGCCAGGCGCGCATATCAGTGCCTGCAAACTAAAACGGGACCGCGTTGCCGCGGTCCCATCATAGCTGCGCCTAAGCGAGAACGCTTAGTTCTTGGTCTTGTCGACCAGCGCCTTTTCCTTGATCCACGGCATCATGTCGCGGAGCTTGGCGCCCACTTCCTCGATCGGATGCGCGTTGTTGCGCTGGCGGGTTGCCTTGAACGAGGCCTGGTTGACCTTGTTTTCCAGCATCCAGTCGCGGGCGAACTTGCCGGACTGGATGTCGGTCAGCACGCGCTTCATCTCGGCCTTGGTCTCCGAGGTGACGATGCGCGGGCCGGTGACGTATTCGCCGTATTCGGCGGTGTTGGAGATCGAGTAGTTCATGTTGGCGATGCCGCCTTCATAGATCAGGTCGACGATCAGCTTCAGTTCGTGCAGGCACTCGAAGTAGGCCATTTCCGGCGCGTAGCCGGCTTCCACCAGCGTCTCGAAGCCGGCGCGGATCAGCTCGACGGTGCCGCCGCAAAGAACGGCCTGCTCGCCGAACAGATCGGTTTCGCACTCTTCCTTGAACGAGGTCTCGATGATGCCGGCGCGGCCGCCGCCCACTGCCGAAGCGTAGGACAGGCCGAGGTCATGGGCGTTTCCTGAGATATCCTTGTGAACCGCGATCAGGCAGGGCACGCCGCCGCCGCGCTGATATTCCGAACGCACGGTGTGGCCCGGGCCCTTCGGCGCGATCATCAGCACGTCGAGATCTTCGCGCGGATCGAGCAGGTTGAAGTGCACGTTGAGGCCGTGCGCGAAGACGAGCGCAGCGCCCTTCTTCATGTTGTCATGCATGTGGTCGCGATAGATGTCGCCCTGCAATTCGTCGGGGGTGAGCATCATCATCAGGTCGGCCCACTTGGCGGCCTCGGCGACTTCCATCACCTTGAAGCCGGCGGCTTCCGCCTTCTTCGCGGTGGCCGAGCCCTTGCGGAGCGCGATCACGACGTCCTTGACGCCGCTGTCCTTGAGGTTCAGCGCATGGGCATGGCCCTGGCTGCCGTAGCCGACGATGCAGACCTTCTTGCCCTTGATCAGGTTCAGGTCGGCGTCGCGATCGTAATAAACTCGCATGGGTATTTCCTCTCTTCAGCAACTATATTTCAAAGCTGCCCGTTCGAACGGGTCACCACCGCGTGGTGGATGACCATGAATTGCCGCCGGTTTCTAGGGCGACGGGTGCCGCGAGACAAGCCCGCGACGGTGATTTTACGCTGCGCGTCGGGCTCATAGCTCGACCAGCACCGGATACAGCGAGGCCAGCAGCAGCAGCCCCATGACGATATTGAACGCCCTGACCGCGCCAGGCGATTTTACCAGCGATTGCAGCGAGGTGCCGCACAGCACCCAGGTGACGCAGGACACGAACCCGAGCAGCAGCGACAGGGCGACCTGCAGCAGGATGTTCCAGGGATAGTTCGCAATCGCCGCATAGGCGGTGATGGTGCCGATCACCATCACCCAGCCCTTGACGTTGACCCATTGAAACAGCGCTGCGCCGAAAAACGTCATCGGCCGGCGCCGTTCGGCGTCACCCGGGTTGGGTGGACCGGACATCCCGATCGCAAAAGCGAGATAAACGAGATACGCCGCGCCGGCATATTTCAGGATGGTGTGCAGCACCGGATAGGAGGTGAAGACCGCCCCCAATCCGAGGCCCGTGACGGCGACCATGAAGGCAAAGCCGACGGTGACGCCGAAGACATGCGGCAGCGTGCGACGAAAGCCGAAATTGAGCCCCGACGCGAGCAGCATGATGTTGTTCGGGCCGGGCGTGAAGAACATCACGATGGCGAACACGATAAAGGCGAACAAGAGTTGTTGCGACATGACCTCAAACCACCTCGACAAGCGTGGGTGGGCGCTTCGACAGCAGCATCACGGCAATGCCGCAGACGACGACGATCATACCGGCGAGCCGCAGTGATCCAAATTGTTCGCCGAACGTGACGCTCGACGCCGCCGCGCCGATGAACGGCACCAGCAGCGCGAACGGCACAACCTGCGCCGCGGAATAGTCGCGCAGCAGCCGGCCCCAGATCCAGTAACCCAGCGTGGTGCCGACCACCGCGAGAAACAACACACAGGCGAAGGCCTTCAGCGAGACATGCGTGAGCGACTGCCACGTCGTGCTCGCGCCATCGACACCGAACAGCACCACCAGCAGCGGCAGTAGCGCGACGAGACTGATCCACGCGAACAGGTCGAGCATCGGCACGCCCTGCGCGCGCCGCAACAGCAGATTGGAGAATGCAAAGCTCACCGGCGCAGTCATCAGCACCATGAAGGGGAATACGCTGAAGTCATAGCCGACCGTGAAGCAGATCATCAGCAGCCCGCCCATGGCGATGGCGATACCCGCGACCTGCTGCCGCGTCGGCAATTCCCGCAGGAACAGCGCTGCGGCGCCCACCGTGAACAGCGCCTGGCTCTGCACGATCACCGAGGTCAACCCCGCCGGCACGCCATGCGCCATGCCATAGGTCTGCGCCAGGAATTGCGCTACTAGGAGCCAGCTTGTGGCGACGATCAGCAGCCATGACAGCTTCGGCTTCGGCAGGAACAGGCACGGCAGCGCCGTGATGCCGAAGCGCAGCGTGGTGAGCAGCGTCGACGACATCTCGTCGACCGCCATCCGGGTCAGCACGAAGCCGACGCCCCAGATCACGGCCACTGCGACGGCCAGTGCGATGTCGAGAGGTTTCATGACTGCGATGCGCGGAGGCTACATCCCCTCCGGTCCGCGGCTGATGGCGGCGACGCCGGTGCGCGAGATCTCGACAAGGCCAAGCGGCCGCATCAGATCGATGAACTGGTTGATCTTGCCGGTATTGCCGGTGATCTCGAATACGAAGCTCTCGATGGTCGCGTCGATCACGCGGGCGCGGAATGCTTCGGCGAGGCGCAGCGCCTCGACGCGATGCTCGCCGGTGCCGCGCAGCTTGACCATGGCAAGCTCACGCTCGATGGAGCGGCCGGTCAGCGTCATGTCGACGACGCGATGCACCGGAATCATGCGATCGAGCTGATGCTTGATCTGCGTGATCACCATCGGCGTGCCGGTGGTGACAATGGTGATGCGCGAGACATGCTTGTGGCTCTCGGTCTCCGACACCGTGAGACTTTCGATATTGTAGCCGCGGCCGGAGAAAAGACCAATGACGCGCGCGAGCACGCCGGGCTCATTGGCGACGAGCACCGTCAGCGTATGCGTCTCGTTGGGATCGTGACGCTCTTCCATGAAATAGGCGGAGGCAGGCTGTTCCATTGTCGTTCCCTGTCGAAGTCTCGTTTGGCTTTCGCCACGATGTTACATCCCTCATGGTGAGGAGCGCGGCTTCGCGCGTCTCGAACCATGAGCTTGGACACTCATCCTTCGAGACGCCGCACAAGAGTGCGGCTCCTCAGGATGAGGGCTTGTGTTATCTGCATCACACCAGCGCCTTGCCGCCGGCGAAGGCCGCGGCGGTGGCTTCATCATTGGCTTCCAGCGGCAGCAGCATTTCGTTATGTGCCTTGCCGGACGGGATCATCGGGAAGCAGTTCTCCAGCGCGGCAACGCGGCAGTCGAACAGCACCGGCTTCTTCACCTTGATCATTTCCTGCAGTGCGCCGTCGAGATCACCGGGCTTGCTGCACTGGAATCCGACGCCGCCATAGGCCTCAGCCAGCTTGACGAAATCAGGCAGCGCTTCCGAGTACGAATGCGACAGCCGGTTGCCATGCAGCAGCTGCTGCCACTGGCGCACCATGCCCATATACTGGTTGTTCAGGATGAAGATCTTGATCGGCAATTCGTGCTGAACCGCCGCCGACATTTCCTGCATCGTCATCTGCACCGAGGCATCGCCGCCGATATCGATGACCAGCGAGTCCGGATGCGCAACCTGCACGCCCAGCGCCGCCGGCAGGCCGTAGCCCATGGTGCCCAAACCGCCGGACGTCATCCAGCGATGCGGCTCCTCAAAGCCGAAGAACTGCGCCGCCCACATCTGATGCTGGCCGACTTCCGTGGTGATGTAGGTGTCGTGGCCGCGCGTCGCCTCGAATAACCGCTGGATCGCGAATTGCGGCAGGATCACATCGTTATTCGTCTTATAGGCCAGCGAATTGCGCGCGCGCCAGGTGGCGATGGTCTTCCACCAGTCCTTGGTGTCGGGCTTCTTCGCCTCGGATTTGAACACCTGCAGGATATCGCCCAGCACATTGCCGCAATCGCCGATGATCGGCACGTCGACGCGGATGTTCTTGTTGATCGACGACGGATCGATGTCGATATGGATCTTCTTCGAGTTCGGCGAGAACGCATCGGTGCGGCCGGTGATGCGGTCGTCGAAGCGCGCGCCGACGCACAGCATGACGTCGCAGTCATGCATTGCCATGTTGGCTTCATAAGTGCCGTGCATGCCCAGCATGCCCAGCCAGTTCGGGCCGGATGCCGGATAGGCGCCGAGGCCCATCAGCGTCGAGGTGATCGGGAAACCGGTGACCTCGACCAGCTCGCGCAGCAGCTTGGATGCCGCGAGGCCGGAATTGATGACGCCGCCGCCGGAATAGATGATCGGCTTCTTGGCACCCGCCAGCATCGACACCGCCTTGCGGATCGCATTGGCATCACCCTTCACGCGCGGTGCGTAGGAGATGTGAACGTCCGACTTGCGCGGCGGATGATAGGTGCCGGTGGCGAACTGCACGTCCTTCGGAACGTCGACGACGACCGGGCCAGGACGGCCGGTGGTCGCAACATAGAAGGCTTCATGCAGCACCTTGGCGAGATCGTTGACGTCGCGGACCAGCCAGTTGTGCTTGGTGCAGGGCCGCGTGATGCCGACGGTGTCGCATTCCTGGAACGCGTCATTGCCGATCAGATGCGTAGGGACCTGGCCGGTGATGCAGACCAGCGGGATCGAATCCATCAGCGCGTCGGCCAGCGGCGTCACCATATTGGTGGCGCCCGGACCGGACGTCACCAGCACGACGCCCGGCAGGCCGGTCGAGCGCGCATAGCCCTCGGCGGCATGGCCCGCGCCCTGCTCGTGGCGGACCAGAATGTGCTCGACCTCGGACTGCTGAAAGATCTCGTCATAGATCGGCAGCACCGCACCGCCGGGATAGCCGAAGATGTGCTTGACGCCATGATCCGCAAGCGCACGCACGATCATCGCTGCGCCGGTCATCTGATTGGGATCGTGAGGCTTGCTGTCGCTCATGGTTCGCTCCGGATGCGCTCTGCGGCGCGGCTTGGTCTGGATGGTCGCTGGGTTCGGAAAGCTTGAAGTTCAGACAATAAAAAAGGGCCCGTTCAGGACCCTGTGCACACCGCTCGGTTCGTGGGTAGCCGTCAGCTACCCCCGGCGGTGCGCCAGGGTACCACGATAATAAGGAGATTTGTAACTTTGTTGCGCACAGGATCGGTCCGACTTTTCATAACTTGCGCGGAACATAGCCAGCAAACCGGGGATGTCAAGGGAAGTTGCTGTGATCGCGCTGTTTTCGGAGCCTAGCCGGGTCTTTGGCGTTCGGCGAGCGGAAAAAACGGGTGGGGAGCCATGCGAAGAAGGACAGAAGTCTGAAGCGCCGCAGACTCACGGTGTTAATGCCCTGCCCGAGATCATACAGGAATAGTGTTACCTCGAACGGGAGAGCTTGCGCCCAGACCACAGCATCCGAAAGCGAAATTGCTGCTCTCTCGTCGTAGTCATAAGCATCGGGACCCGGGTCGTCCGCCTGGTCAGCGTCTTTGAGAAGATTGTCGTGATAAGTGGGTTCGATAATTGCCGTGATGAGCTTCCATCGGTGCTGTGACTTACGCCGATCGATGATATTTGAGATCACTTGCCTGTCTTCCCTAAAAACCCATAGCGCGGATAAGCGAAGCGCTATCCGCGCTATACCGCAGTCACCAGCGGCGTCGCACGCTCGATCCGCTCCAGTTCTTGTGGGGAGTGCATCGCCTCCCAAAGATCACTGCGGCGCTGCACGTTCAGCCAGAAGTCCGGGCTATTGCCGAAGACGCGTGCGAGAATGAGCGCCGTCGCCGCGGTCACGTTACGGCGATCATTGCACAACTCGTTCACATGCTTGCGCTGAACGCCCATCGCCTTGGCGAGCGCCCCCTGCGTCAGGCCGAGCGGCTGCATGAATTCTTCAACCAGGATTTCTCCGACCGTGGCCGGCTTGCGTTTGGTCATCAGCATGAGTCACCTCACCGGTAGCTGTGATCGTCGAGATAAAGATCCGACGCTTCGCCGCGGCTGCTATCCCAGCGGAAGATCAGCCGCCATTGATTGTTGACGCGGATCGAGTGCAAGCCGCCAAGTTTGCCGCGCAGCTTTTCGAAATGATTGCTCGGCGGTATGCGCAGATCCTGATCGGTCGTCGCATCGTCGATCATCTGCAGCTTGCGAAACAGCCGGCTTTCAAGGTCTGCCGGAATGTTGCGAGAATGGACGTCATCCACGAAGAAGGCCCGTAACCAGTCATCGCGAAACCCGACGATCATTCCGATGCCTCCCAGATGAGTTATTGTACCACCCTATGGGTCAAATGACAAGAGCTCTGGCCAAGCTCACCCCCGCCTCCTCCACCGTCATCCACGCGAACTCCGGCAGTTGATGCCGAAACCACGTGAACTGCCGCTTGGCATAGTGCCGGGTATCGGCGCGGCCGATCTCCGCAGCTTCCTCGCGCGAGATTTCGCCGCGGATATGCCGGATCAGTGCGGGCACGCCATGGGCCTTCATCGCGGGCAACAGCGGATCGAGACCGCGCGCCGCGAGGGCAGCGACTTCGTCCAGCGCGCCCTCGTCCAGCATGCGCCCGAACCGCGCATCGATCCGCGCATAAAGCTCGTCGCGCTCGGGCGCCAGAAACAGCGCGGTCACGCCCTCCGGCGGCAGCAGCGGCGGCAGGCCCTCGCTATGCCAGTCGGTGAGCGAACGTCCGGTCGCTTCCACGACTTCCAGCGCACGGGCGATGCGCGTGCGGTCGCGCAGGTTGAGCCGCGCGGCGGAGACCGGATCGACCAAAGCGAGCTGCGCGTGCAGCGCCGCTGGCCCGTCCCGCTCCAACCGTGCGCGGACATCGTCGCGCACCTCGGCTGCAACAGGCGGCACCGCTGACAGCCCCCGCGTCAGCGCCTTGAAATACAATCCGGAACCGCCGATGAAGATCGGTAGTTTGCCTTGCGTCCGCACCTCGGCAAGCACCCGCGCCGCCTCCTCCACCCAGGCGCCGGCGGAGAAATTCACCGCGGCATCGACCGTGCCATAGAGCCGGTGCGGCGCCTGCGCTTCTTCCTCGACCGTCGGCCGCGCCGTCAGCACGCGCAGGTCGCGATAGACCTGCATGCTGTCGGTATTGATGACCACGCCGTTCTGCGCGCGCGCCACGGCCAGCGCCAGCGCCGACTTGCCGCTGGCGGTCGGCCCTGCGATAAGCAGCGCTCTGTTGTCCGGACTGGAACTCACGTCATGTCTCTCGTTGCGACCCTGATCTGCAACCCCGCCAATCCCGCTCTCGATAGCACGGTGGTCGACGGTCTGCGCGCACTTCTGCCGGGCGACACCGAGGCGCACTGGCTGAGCGACGGCGTCGCCGCCGATATCCTGTTCGCCAGCGACCACAACACGCTCGCACTCGGCGACCGCCTCCGTGCTGCCCGCGGCGACATGCCGATCGACGTTGTCGTGCAGCCTGTCAGCGACCGCCGCAAGAAGCTTTTTCTCGCCGACATGGATTCCACCATGATCGGCCAGGAATGTATCGACGAGCTCGCCGACTTCGCCGGCCTCAAGGCTCATGTGGCTGCGATTACCGAACGCGCCATGCGCGGCGAGATCGAATTCGAGCCGGCACTGCGCGAACGCGTGGCGCTGCTGAAAGACCTGAAAGTCGGCGTTGTCGATGAGGTGCTGGCCTCGCGCATCACGCTGACGCCGGGCGGCCGCGAGCTGGTGCAGACCATGCGCGCCAATGGCGCCTATACCTGCCTCGTCTCCGGCGGCTTCACGCTGTTCACAGCCAAGGTCGCCGAACTCGTCGGCTTCCAGGAAAACCGCGCCAACGTGTTGCATGTCGCGGATGGCAAGCTGACCGGCACGGTGGCCGAGCCGATCCTCGGCAAGGCCGCGAAACTCGCCACACTCGTGGAGCTGCGCGAGTCCTTCGATTTCGACAATCTCGACACCCTGGCTGTCGGCGACGGCGCCAACGATCTCGCCATGATCCAGGAGGCCGGTCTCGGCGTTGCCTACCACGCCAAGCCGGCAGTGGCAGCTGCCGCAGCAGCCCGGATCGATCACGGCGATCTCACGGCGTTGTTGTATGCGCAGGGCTACAAGCGCAGCGAGTTTGTGAGCTAGGCAAAGTCCTAGTTTGGTAACACCGTCTCTTCCTCGTCATTCCGGGGCGCTGAGGACCGCGAAGCGGGCCGGCGCGAACCCGGAATCTCGGTGTGTTTTGCGCTGAACATGCCGAGATTCCGGGGTCGCGTCCAGCAAGTGCCGGCCGCGCCCCGGAATGACGAGTGTGGGTCGGGCGCACAGAGGCACCAAACATTTTTTCCTATCTTCCGTTGACAACATCCCCATCAGGTTTATATTCCCCTCCGTCCTGCCCCACCGAGAGGGGCGATCGCGATCGTCACGTTCGCGGGGTGGGATGCGGTGGACGCCGGAGATGCGGCGTCACGCGGTTTGGGAGGGACGTCTGTCTTCGGGCAGGACGGATCTGCGCCAGCACTGCCACTGGCAAGGAGACGACCGGCCTTGGGATGGAAAGTTGCCCTGGACAGTGTGACGGACGACCAAGTCAAAACGCGTTCGGCTTACTCGCTTGAGGCTCCCTTCCCATCGCCTTGGGACTTTAATTCGCGATCGGAGCGTTCGTCGAGGCAAAGTGCAAGCAACCGAAAAAACACCGCAGGCGGAACGTCGGGCAATCGCTCGGCGCCTCCGAAAGTCCTGATGCACTCTCAATTGCGGAAGACCGCATTCGCATCAGGCCCAAGGGTGCAACGGGCACCCGGCGTTCCGCACGCCCTCTCACAAGAGGGCGGGAATGCAAGAGACGACGGCGCCCCCGCGCCGCAAACAATGGGGGTGATGACGCATGTCTGAAGCACAGTGGCTGTTTGACAATTGAATCTGAATAACGTGACGCGCGAACGCCCAAACCAAACGCCGTCATGCCCGGCGCATGCCGGGTATCCACGCCTTGGCGACATTCACCGCAAGGCGTGGATGGCCGGAACAAGTCCGGCCATGACGTTTGGAGAGAACAGGGCCCCCCTCTCCGCTCGCTACGGTCGGAGGAGGGAGAAGAAAGAGCCACCGTCACTCTTCAGCGTGCAACCCTACTGCACGCTCAGCGCCACAAAGCGCAGCTCGCCTTCGGCATTCGACACCAGCAGCAGCACCGACTTCTTGCCGTCCTTCTTCAAGGCATCGACGCGCTTCTTGACGTCGGCAGCATTGGTGACCGCTTCCTGCGCGACCTCGACGATGACGTCGCCGGCGGCCAGGCGCTTCTCGGCGGCGTCAGAGCCGGCATCGACGCCGGTCACGATGACGCCCTTCACGCTGTCCTTGATCTTGTACTTGGTGCGCAGATCCTTGCTGAGACCGGTAAGGTCGAGGCCCAGCGCCTTCTGCGTCGCCGGCTTCTCCGCTTCCGGCGTGGCCTTGATCGAGGCCTGCACCGGCTTGTCATCCTCGAGACGGCCGAGGGTGACCTGCTTGGTCTCTTCCTTGCCCTTGCGAATGATCAGCACATTGACGGCCTTGCCGACGGCGGTGCCGGCAACGATGCGCGACAGGTCCTTCGGCTCCTTGACATCACGGCCGTCGAACTTGATCACCACATCGCCGGGCTCGAGGCCGGCAGGCTTGGCCGGGCCCTTGTCGTCGACGCCGGCAATCAGCGCGCCGCGCGCCGGCTTGATGTTCAGGCTCTCGGCAATCTCGTCCGTCACCGGCTGGATGCGCACACCGAGCCAGCCGCGGCGGACTTCCTTGTATTCGCGCAGCTGTTCAATGACGCCAACCACGGTCTTCGACGGCACGGCGAAGCCGAGGCCGATGGAGCCGCCGGTGGGCGAGATGATCAGCGTGTTCACGCCGACCACTTCGCCCTCGAGGTTGAACAGCGGACCACCCGAATTGCCGCGATTGATCGAGGCGTCGGTCTGGATGTAGCTGTCATAGGGGCTGTTGTTGCTGATCTCGCGGTTACGCGCCGAGACGATGCCCGCAGTGACGCTGCCGCCGAGCGAGAAAGGATTGCCGATGGCGATCACCCACTCGCCAAGCCGCAGCTTTTCACTGTCGCCGAACTTCACGGCAACCACCGGCTTCACCGGGGTGAACTTCAGCACCGCCAGATCGGTCTTCTTGTCGACGCCGACCAGCTCCGCCTTGATCTTGGTGCCGTCATTCATAATGACGGTGATCTCGTCGGCACCATCGATGACATGGTTGTTCGTGACCACGACACCCGAGGTGTCGATGATGAAACCGGAGCCCAGCGAATTGGTCTTGCGCGGCTGCAGGCCGCCATTCTTGTCGCCGCCGGGGCGCCCGCCGCGGTTCTTGAAGAAGTCGTCGAAGAACTCCTCGAACGGCGAGCCTGGCGGCAGTTGCGGCATTGCCCCGCGGCCACCGCCCTCCCCCTTGTCGCTGTTCTTCGCCTCAACGGTCGAGGTGGTCGAGATATTGACCACGGAATCGATCACCTTCTCGGCAACGTCGGCAATCCCGTCCGGCCCGCGGGCCGAGGCCGGCGCGGAAAATGTGGCGACCGCGGCGCCAAAACAAAGCGCCGTCAGCAGCGGACGCAGGCCGCTATACGGTGCACGGCGCGAAACGGAGCTCAGAGAGGAATGAGCGATGGACATGTCGGAAACGTCTCCAAAAGAGAGTCGGCAAATTTGGCTGAGAGTGCGCCCGAACGGCAACATCGCGCAAGCCTTCGCGCGGGCCATCCGACTGGCCCATCTGGGACGTGGATTGCGGCGGAATGCGGACGTAAACGTGCACGATCGCGTTGATCGGGAAGAGCTTTTTCGGACGCCCGGAGAGATTATGAGCCGCCGCTAGCGCCGGATCGCCCAGATCAGGATCAGGCCGCCAACGGCCGAGACCAGACCGGCAATGCGCAGGATGTTGTCAGGGCTTTGCAGCGCGCTCTTCATCGCGCGGCGCATCCATCCGGGAAATGCCAGGAACAGGATGCCTTCGAATACGAACAGGATTCCGATGCCGATGAGGAAGTCGGCAAACGCTATGGACCTCATCCGACTTCAACTCCCGAACGTTCGCACCCTGGCCGCAGTTTCTTGGCAGTTTTCTTGGCGCTTTTCTGAAAACAAATGAGGCGCGCCACGATGGCGCGCCTCATCCTTTAGATCAGAGTGGCAGCGAACGCAAAACAGGTATCCGCGTAAGCTTAACCAGTGACGCCGTTACTGCGGCTTTGCTGCGGGGGGCTTGCCCGACGGATTGGCGAAGAAGCGGAAGAACTCCGAATCCGGCCGCAGCAGGAAGCGGGTGTCGTTGCTCTTCAATCCGTTCTCGTAAGCCGTCATCGAGCGGTAGAACGCGAAGAACTCCGGATCCTGGCCGTAGGATTCGGCAAACAGACGGTTGCGCTCGCCGTCGCCCGCACCGCGGGTTTGTTCAGCCGTCGAGTTCGCATCGGCGATGATGACCGTTGCTTCACGATCGGCCTTGGAGCGAATCTCCTGCGCCTTCTGGCCACCGCCGGCGCGGAATTCAGCAGCTTCCCGCTGACGCTCGGTCTGCATCCGCTGATACACAGCCTGGCTGTTCGCCTCCGGCAGATCGGCGCGGCGGATACGAACGTCCACGACGGAGATGCCGTAACCGTCGGCTTCCTTGTCAAGCTGCTCGCGGATCTTGTTCATCAGGTTCTCGCGCTCGTCGCGCACGATCTGGATGAAGGTGACCTCGCCGAGCACACGGCGCATGGCCGCGTTGAGCAGCGTGGTGAGCTGGATGTTCGCCGCCTGGATCGAGCCGATGCTCTGATAGAAGCGCAGGGCATTCTTGATCTTGTAGCGAGCGAAGGCATCGACCACCAGACGACGCTGGTCATTGGCGATGATTTCCTGAGCCGGGTTTTCCAGATCGAGGATACGCTTGTCGATCGAGATCACGCTGTCGATGAACGGGATCTTGAAGTTCAGACCGGGTTCGGTGACCACGCGAACGGGCTCGCCGAGTCGGACCACAAGGGCCTGTTCAGTCTGGCGCACCGTATAGATCGAGCCGAAGCCCACGATGACCAGCACCAGCACTACAATCAGTGCAACGATACCTGAGATGCCGGTTTTCATCGGGTGCTCCCGCTCTGCTGAGGCTGACCAGATGGCGCCGGAGGCTGACGCCGCGGCGTCAGTTCATTCAAGGGAAGGTAAGGCACGACGCCTTGCGAAGCACCGGCGCCCTGGCCGCCGTCATAGACCAGCTTCTCGGCACCGCCGAAGATCCGCTCCATGGTTTCGAGATAGATACGCTGACGGGTTACGTCCGGCGCCTTCTTGTACTCGTCATACACTTTGAGGAAGCGCGCGCTCTGGCCCTTGGCTTCGGCGATCGCCTGTTCGCGATAGCCTTCGGCGACCTGCAGGATCTGCGCGGCGCGACCGCGCGCATCTGGCACAACGCGGTTGGTATAGGTCTGGGCTTCGTTCTGCAGACGCTGGGCGTCGGCCTGTGCCGCCTGCACGTCACGGAACGCATCGATCACCTGTGCCGGCGGATCGACCTTCTGCAGCTGGACCTGCTGGATCAGGACGCCGGCGCTATAGCCGTCGAGCGTCTTCTGCATCAGTTCCTGCACCTGGGTTTCGGTGGTGGTGCGTGCGCCGGTGAGGATCGGCTGAATGTTGGCGCGGCCAACAACTTCACGCATCACGCTTTCGGCGACCGCTTTGACGGTGCCTTCGGGGTTCTGGATGTTGAACAGGAAGTTGCCGACACCGTCGGGCTTGATGCGCCACAACACGGTGAAGTCGACATCGACGATGTTCTCGTCGCCGGTCAGCATCAGGCTCTCTTCCGGCACATCGCGGATGGTGCGGCCGCGGCGACCGGTGTCTTCCAGGATCGACATGCCGACCGACAGCGTCGATACGCGCAGCGCCTTCGGCAACAGCACGGTCTCGATCGGATAAGGCAGATGATAGTTCAGGCCGGGCTGCACGGTGCGGACATGCTTGCCAAACCGGAGGACGACACCGAGCTCTTCGGACTGCACGCGGAAGAAACCGGACAGACCCCAGATCACGAGCGCCACGGCGAGCACGAGCGCAATGCCCATGCCGCTGACGAAGCCGCCGGGCAGCATCGACTGCAGACGGTCCTGCCCCTTGCGCAGCAGATCCTCAAGATCAGGCGGCCTCGGTCCGGACGATTGCGGACCAGAACCCCAGGGTCCCTTCGGACCAGAGCCCCATGGGCCTCCGCCTTGATTCTTCCACGGCATTCAACACTCTCCTCTGCGCGGCCGGACATACCGGTCTCGCCACGTCTGCATGGCTTTATAGGGGACGACCCCAGCTCTTACAACGCGGGGTTCTTGATCGCTGGAGCTATGCGCGAGGCTGCGAAAGTCAATGTTAACGGGCGGAAAACGCGGTTAACGGGGCGCTCTCCGGCAATATGTCACATAGGAGAAATCGACGCTGTCCTCGCCCGCCGCCGCATTCCTGACGCGTGCCACTTCTTCCCACACAGTGAGATCGACCGGCGGCATAAAGGTATCGCCGGTCGGCTGCGCGTGAACTTCGGTCACTTCGAGACGGTCGGCGATCCCCATCCATTGGGCATAGATCTCGGCGCCGCCGATCACGGCAATCTCAGTGACCAAACGCCGCAGCGCATCGCCAGTCGCCACCGCGCGCGCATCGGCAAGCGACGTGGTGACGACGGCTCCCGCGGCCTGATAGTCGGCATTGCGCGTGATGACGATATTGGTGCGACCCGGCAGCGGTCGCTTCGGAAACGACTCGAACGTCTTGCGCCCCATCACGATCGGCTTGCCCATCGTCAGCGCCTTGAGCCGCTGCATGTCCGACTTCAGCCGCCATGGCATGGCGTTGCCCTGCCCGATCACGCCGTTCTCGGCTACGGCGTAGATGAGGACGATCTGAGGAACGGGTGTCGTTGTGGTCAAACCGCAACCTCGGCCTTGATGTGCGGATGCGGATCGTAGCCTTCGAGGGTGAAGTCCTCATAGCGGAACGCGAAGATGTCCTTCACATCCGGATTGATCTTCATGACCGGCAGCGTACGTGTCGGCCGCGTCAGTTGCAGTCGCGCCTGATCCAGATGGTTCGAATAGAGATGCGCATCGCCCAGCGTATGGATGAAGTCGCCGGCCTTCAGGCCCGTGACCTGCGCGATCATCATCGTCAGCAGCGCATAGGACGCGATGTTGAAGGGCACACCAAGGAAGACATCTGCCGAGCGCTGATAGAGCTGGCAGGACAGCTTGCCGTTGGCGACGTAGAACTGGAACAGGCAGTGACACGGCGGCAGCGCCATCTTGTCGATCTCGGCGGGATTCCACGCCGTCACGATCAGCCGGCGCGAGTCCGGATTGCGCTTGATCATGTCGATGACATTGGCGATCTGATCGATCGTGCGTCCGTCCGCCGTAGGCCACGAGCGCCACTGCGATCCATAGACCGGACCGAGATCGCCATTGGCGTCCGCCCATTCATCCCAGATCGAGACGCCGTGGTCTTTGAGATATTTGATATTCGTATCGCCTGCCAAAAACCACAGCAGCTCGTGGATGATCGCCTTGAGCGACAGCTTCTTGGTGGTCAGGACGGGGAAGCCATCACTGAGCTTGAAGCGCATCTGATGGCCGAACACCGACAGCGTGCCTGTGCCGGTGCGGTCGTGCTTCTCGGCACCGTCGCTCAGGATTCGCTCTAGCAGGTCGTGATACTGGTTCATGGTCGATCTTGCGGGCTTGTGAGCGGGCGAACTTATCGCCTCGGCCGGTGGTCGGACACGCCGATTCCCGGATTATACCCGAAAAAGTGTGTCCCTGCCCCGCAAACGGCAAGGGCCGGATCCCTTGGGGATCCGGCCCTTGAAATCAACCGGCTAGCCGGTTCCCGATCACATTGCGGGCTTGAGCACCGCCGACCACTTCTCGACTTCGCTCTTCACCAGCGAACCGAGCGCCGCCTGGGTGCGGGCTTCCGGCTTCGGAATGTCCGACCCGAGATCGAGCAGACGCTTCTTGACGTTCTCGTCGTCCAGCGCCTTGGCGGCCGCGGCGTTCAGCTTGGCAGTGATCGCAGCAGGCGTGCCCTTGGGTGCGAAGATCGCGTTCCAGGCCGAGGCCTGATACTTCGGCAGACCGGCTTCGATGGTGGTCGGGACGTCTGGCAGCGACGGGTTACGATCGGGCGTCGCGATGGCATAGGCCTTGATGGTGCCGCCCTTGATCTGCGGAACCGCGTTGACGATCTGGTCGCACATATAATCGACCTGACCACCGACCAGCGCGTTCATCGCCGGACCGGTGCCATTGAACGGCACACCGGTCGGCTTGATATCCAGAACCGAGCTCAGCAATTCGCAGGACGAATACGACACAGAACCGACGCCGGCATGGGCCATGTTCAACTTGTCGCTGTTGGCCTTCACATAGGTGACGAATTCCTTGAGATCCTTCGGCGCGAAATCCTTCTTCGCCAGGATCAGAATTGGCGTGCCAGCCAGCAGCGCGACAGGCTCGAAATCCTTCTCGGGGTGATAAGCGAGCTTCGGATACAGCGGCACCGCCGCAGCATGGGTGCCCATGTGGCCGGTGATGATCGTGTAGCCGTCATTGGCCGCGCGCGCTGCACGCGTCGCGCCGGTCGTGCCACCAGCGCCGACGACGTTCTCGATGATGATCTGCTGGCCGAGCGTCTTCGACATGTCCGCGGCGACGATGCGCGCGATCACGTCGGTGGGGCCACCGGCCGCGAACGGCACGATCATGGTGATGTTGCGCGTCGGGTATTCCTGCGCCTGAACAGTGGTTGCCAGTGCGCCGAAGCCGGCGACGGCCGCCAGGCCACTGATCGCAACTCTGCGATTGAACAGCTTCATTTGGTTTCCTCCGAAAATGTTTTTGCCGCGAAAATAACGACAGTCGCGGGACTGAATACAAGCAAAGGCCCGAAGTCTATTCGACTTCGGGCCGTGGCGTAACGACGCAGATGCGTGGAGAGATTCGTCAGCTCTCGGATTCGACGAAGACTTCGTCGCGCTTCTTTCGCAGTGCGGGAAGCACAGCGAGGATCAGCAGGAACGCCGAGATTGCCATCAGGGTGGCCGACAACGGACGGGTGAAAAACACAGTCGCATCGCCGCGCGAGATCAGCAGTGCACGACGCAGGTTCTCTTCCATCAGCGGACCAAGCACCATGCCGAGCAGCAGCGGCGCCGGTTCGAAGTCATGCTTGATCAGCCAGTAGCCGAGCAAACCGAACACGCCTGCGAGCACCACATCCATCGGTGCGTTGTTCACCGAATAGATGCCGATGCTGCAGAACACCACGATTGACGGGAACATCAGGCGATACGGCACACGAAGCAGCCGAACCCAGATGCCGACCATCGGCAGGTTGATGACGAGCAGCATCAGGTTGCCGATCCACATCGAGGCGATCATGCCCCAGACGAGTTCCGGCTGCTTCTGCATCACCTGCGGGCCCGGCACGATGCCATGGATGGTCATCGCGCCGACCATCAGAGCCATCACCGCATTCGGCGGAATGCCGAGGGTGAGCAGCGGGATGAACGAGGTTTGCGCTGCAGCGTTGTTGGCGCTTTCCGGCGCCGCAACGCCTTCGATCGCTCCACGACCGAAACGCTTCGGATCCTTCGACAGCTTCTTCTCAAGCGTATAGGCCGCGAAGGATGCGATGACCGCGCCGCCGCCCGGCAGAATGCCGAGAATGGAGCCGAGCACCGTGCCGCGCAGAATCGCAGGCGCAGAGTCCTTCAAATCCTTCTTGGTCGGCATCAGGCCCGTGACCTTCTGCTGCACGAGCTGGCGATCTTCCTCGCCGCCCGCATCCAGGTTGCGGATGATTTCCGCAAAGCCGAACAGACCCATGGCGACCGTAGCAAAACCCAGGCCGTCAGCGAGTTCAGGGATGTTGAACGACATGCGCGACGCACCGGTCTCGATGTCCGAGCCAACCATGGACAGCAGCAGACCGAATACGATCATCGCGATCGCCTTCAGCACCGAGCCCTTGGCAAGCACCACGGCAAAGATCAGGCCGAGCACCATCAGCGAGAAGTATTCTGCAGGACCGAACGCAAGCGCGAGCTTGGTGAGCGGCGCGCCGAGCACAGCGATAAGGACCGTCGCAACGCAACCCGCAAAGAACGAGCCGATTGCTGCAATCGCGAGCGCCGGACCGGCACGGCCCTGCTTCGCCATCTGGAAGCCGTCGAGCGCAGTTACGACCGAACCTGCTTCACCCGGAATATTGACCAGGATCGACGTGGTCGAACCGCCATATTGCGCACCGTAATAGATGCCGGCGAGCATGATCAGCGCGCCGACCGGCGGCAGACCGAACGTGATCGGCAGCAACATCGCCACGGTGGCAATGGTACCGATGCCCGGCAGAACGCCGACCAGCGTACCGACCAGCGCACCGATCAGACAGAGAAGAATATTGATCGGAAGCGGGATCGACATTCCGCCGAGGAACGCCGGCGTCCACTGCACGAACTGGAAGACGGTGCTGAAGCCAAGACCGAGATTCGAAAAAAGATCACCCATGACGCCCTCGTTCTTAGCGGATCAGAAATGTCGGCCACATCTGCAACGGCAGACCAAGCGCATACGGGAACAGCAAGGCGCAGAAGCCCGTGAGGCAGGCGCCAACGATGATCGTTTCTTTCCAGCGCGTCTCGGGCGTGCCGAGCGCAGCAATCAGAAAACTCGACATCGCCGCGAAGATCATGCCCATCGGACGAATGCCGACCGCGAAAACCAGAATGGCCAGCGCCACAAAAAACGGACCGCGCCAGTGGAACTTGGAGAGCCCGGGGCCCTCTGTGAAAATGCCGACAACGGTTACGGCTGCACCAAGACCCAGCAGCAGAATGCCGAACATCCGCGGCGCGGTACCTGCTCCGAACGAAAAGCCATGCATGCCCTGCAGATCGCTGGATGCCCACAGAGCAAATGCAGCAATCGCCACCAAAGCAAGGCCGCCGATAAAGTCTTGAGGGCCTTTGACCCAGCTCGGTAAGATGGATTTCTCCGGCGCATGGCTCGGCGCATCACTCATTGGTACGTTCCCCTGTCACGAGCATTTAGCCCAAACAACATCGTTCGGAGACCGCCCAACGGCTCCGTGGTCAAGCTTGCTAGCGATTTTCGTCAGAGAACGCCAGCGAAACCAAGAAGGCCCCCGGCAACTAACAACCATAGCGGGTTAAGCCGCGTGGCAAACGCCAAAACGGCGGCGCTCCCCGTTACCAGAAACGCCGTCCAGGTGGTGTCAGAAGCGAACAGCAGAACCAACCCGCTCGCGCTCATGAGACCTATCGATAAGGGGACCAGCGCGGCCTGTACGATTCCCGGCCATTGCGCGTGGCCCGACCGCGCAAGCAATTGGCTGACAAAATAAGCAAACACGGCCGTCGGCCCGCACATGGCCAGTGTTGCAACCATCGCACCGAGGATGCCAGCGACCTGATAACCGATCAGCGTCACAATGAGAACATTCGGCCCCGGCGACAGCTGCGAGATCGCAAACACATCCGCGAACTGCTTGTCGGACATCCAGTGGTTGACATCGACCGCGAGCCGATGAATTTCGGGAATGGCCGAATTGGCGCCGCCCACGGCAAAAAGCGACATCAGCCCGAACGACCAGGCCAGCATGACAAGCGATCCGGGAGTGGCGTCGTTCATGCTGCCGCCCGCCGTCGCATCAACATGGTCAGGCCGATACTGACGGGAATCGACACCAGAAGAACGGTCGGCAATGGCCATCGCATCACGCCAACGGCGACGAAAACGGCGATCAGGAGCGCCAGGCTGACCGGCTCACGCTTCTTCAGAAGAGGCAGCATCATTCGGAAAATCACCGCGAACAGCAGTCCAACGGCAGCGCATGAGACGCCGGCCAGTGTGCGCCGCAGCGCTTCGATATCCCCAAAGCGTGCATACAGGATCGCCAGAATGGTCACGATGACCACGGGCGGCCCCAGCAATCCCGCAAAGGCTGCAATGGCGCCAGGCACACCGCGAAACCGCGCCCCGAACACCACCGACAGATTGACGATATTCGGCCCCGGCAAGAAATGGCAAAGTGCGAAAGTCTCATTGAATTCCTCGGGCGTCATCCAGCCGTGCTGCTCGACGATCGCCCGGCGCGCCCAAACCAGAACACCACCGAAACCGGCCAGGGACATCTTTGCAAAGGCAAGGAATAGCGTCAGCAGTCCCGGCGGCGATGCCGACGCGAGTTCCGCAATGGGGGCATCAGCCTGTGGTGAACTTGGACGCATGGTCCAGAACTAGGGCCATCCGCCCATCGGGCCAATCGATTTTTGCCTGTTTCCACGCCAATCGGCGGTTGAAATGACCGCCCGGCTGTATCGCGTCCAATTTGCGTCATATATAGAGGGCGCCAGCTTTTCCGGCTGCTGACCTCGGGTCAAGACCGGGATAGAATGGATAGAACAGTATGTGACGCGAGTCGGCCTCCGGCCTCGCCCTCACTCCATATATGGCCATGACCAAGACAAGCGACGGGACCGACCGATGGCAACCGATCATATTCGATACGATGTGCTGGCGCGCGACGCCCTTCGTGGCGTTCTGCGGCGCGTGCTGATCGACGCTGCCGAGCATGGCCTGCCGGGCGAGCACCACTTCTTCATCACCTTCGTTTCAACGGCCGACGGCGTCAAACTGTCGCCGCGCCTGCTGGCCCAGTATCCAGAGGAAATGACGGTGATCCTGCAGCATCAGTTCTGGGATCTCGTGGTCACCGAAGATCGCTTCGAGGTCGGCCTGTCCTTTAACGGCATCCCCGAGCGCCTAGTCGTGCCGTTCAACGCCATCAAGAGTTTCTACGATCCCTCGGTACAGTTCGGCCTGCAGTTCGAAACCGAAACCGCTGTAGAGACCCCGGCTGCCGGCGCGTCGTCCGCAGCCACTGCGGCATCTGCTCTCGCCGCCCCTCCGGCTCCGCCCGCGCCTGCTTCAGAGGAAGAACCGCCAAAATCGGGCGAAGGTGCAGAAGTCGTCCGTTTAGACCGCTTCCGGAAAAAATAATCGCAAGACGTTGTAAGGTGCCGGGGCCGCGTTCGCGCGGCCCCATTCTTATGCGCCGCACCCGCCAGAAGTCTCTGCGGGGAGCGCGGCATCGCAAGGACCGTACCCATGGCCAAATCCTCGAAGACCTCCGCCACCACCCGCACCGAAACCGACAGCTTCGGTCCGATCGAGGTCGCAGCGGATCGCTATTGGGGAGCGCAAACGGAACGGTCGCGACAGAATTTCAAGATCGGTCACGATCGCATGCCGATGCCGATCATTCGCGCGCTCGGCATCGTCAAGCTGGCAGCGGCCGAAACCAATCGCGAACTCAAACTTCTCGAGCCCAAGCTTGCAAAAGCCATTGTGAGCGCAGCGCGCGAAGTCATCGATGGGAAGCTGGATGATCACTTCCCACTAGTCGTCTGGCAAACCGGCTCCGGCACGCAGACCAACATGAATCTCAACGAGGTCATTGCCAATCGTGCGAACGAGCTTCTTGGCGGTGAACGCGGCGCGAAGAAGCCAGTGCATCCCAATGACCATGTCAACATGAGTCAATCGTCCAACGATTCGTTTCCGACTGCGATGCACATTGCGGCAACGCAGGGTATTGTTGAGTACCTCATCCCCGCACTAAGCGAACTACATGCTGCGTTGCGCAAGAAGGAAAAAGCCTTCGCAAAGATCGTGAAGATCGGACGTACGCATACACAAGACGCGACGCCGCTCACGCTCGGGCAGGAGTTTTCAGGCTATGCCGCACAGATCGAAAGCGGCATCAAACGCCTACGAAGCGTCGTGAAGGATCTCTACCCGCTCGCCCAAGGTGGAACTGCAGTCGGGACCGGCCTCAACTCCAAGCCTCGTTTTGCGAAGTTGTTCGCGAAGCACGCAGCAACAATTACCAAGCTGCCTTTCATCACTGCACCGAACAAATTCGAAGCACTCGCATCAAACGACGCCTATGTGTTTGCACACGGTGCGATCAACTCAGTTGCAACTAGTCTATTTAAGATTGCAAACGACATCCGATTGCTCGGATCTGGCCCGCGTTCCGGACTTGGCGAATTGATACTTCCGGAGAACGAGCCTGGCTCATCGATCATGCCTGGAAAGGTAAATCCGACACAATGTGAAGCAATGACAATGGTATGCTGTCAGGTATTCGGTAACCACACGGCAATTACGGTGGCCGGCAGTCAGGGTCACTTCGAGCTCAATGTCTACAAGCCGGTGATGGCCCATTGCATGATGCAGTCCATCCAATTGATGGCGGATGTTGCGCGATCCTTCACAGAGCACTGCATCGACGGCATTCGCGCCGATGAAAAACGAATTCATGAGCTGATGGAACGATCACTGATGCTCGTGACTGCACTCGCACCGAAAATCGGTTACGATAACGCGGCGAAAGTAGCTAAGGTTGCTCATGCAAACGGAACGACATTGAAGGAGGAAGCGCTGCGGCTCGGTTTTGTTAGTGCAGCAGAGTTCGATCTTCTTGTTCAGCCGGCCAAAATGATACATCCTGGGTAAGCAAGAATATTTGCTCACAGCTTGTTGAGAATAACTCCAGAAGGAAATAGTTATAATTCATATCTGCTAAATGGTTAGAATGGTCGCATATCAGACGCGTTTTTCCTTGTGATGCAGCAGAAGGTGATCTGGTTACGTTTCGTAGATGACTTCATTTTTCTGCGGAGCTTGTTTGGAACTACGGAGAATATTTTAGGATGGATACCGAAACCGCATTCACCCTCATCTCGTACAACTACTGGATGGTGAAGACGACGTTTCCCACCCCATCATTTTTTAAAGACAGGAGCGATCATGGGTGACCTGATCAATCTCAATCGCTTCAAGAAGCGCACTGCACGAGAGGAATCGGCAAAACAAGCCGATATAAACCGTGCGCGCTTCGGACGAACTAAGTCAGAACGAACATTGCAAGAGCAGCGCACAGTCCGTGCGAACAACGTGCTGGATCAGCATCACATCGATGGCGAGGACGCATCATGAAATCGCCCGTAGTTAAGAGATCGATCGTTGTTGCGGGTCACAAGACCAGCGTGAGTCTGGAAGAGGCGTTTTGGAACGGCATGAAGGAGATTTCGAATCTTCGCGACATGACGCTTTCTGAGCTGGTTGGTGAGATCGACACAAACCGTCAGCAGGGCAATTTGTCGTCCGCGATTCGGCTGTTCGTGCTCGATTACTTCCGTACACGTGCCGTTCCGCAACAGCGGATGCCGGAGCACAATCTCTCGGCGTAAACACAGCCGACCTTCAGCGAATCGCTTCGCCGCCGGTTGTGTTTGCTGAGTCATCGTCAGAACGTCGGCCGCGCTGAACTCGCGGTCGGCGGTGTCAGTACTAGCGGAGGCGCGGGCCTCGGCCTTGGTGCGCGTGCAGCACCGGGTGCCGGACGAACTTCAATGGGTGCTGGCAGCGGCGCAACCTGCTGACTTGCAACAGGCGGTGTCGCGGGACGAGGCGTAGCAGCCTTCGGTGCAAGACGGCGCGGATCGCGACCGGGAAGAAGCACATCGGAGGGCGCAGAGGCTGTTGGTGGATCGCTCGCAGGCGCCTGCGTGTCGACGGGCAGCGAGGCGGACGGCGGAGGAACGGCAACGGGCACAGCCGCCGGTGGCAACTCACCGCGTTCAAGCGAATCAAGCCGGCGCGTCTCGCGATCGATTGCGCGCACTGCGAGCCAGGATGATAACGCCGCCACATCTAGCGTGCGATCGAGCTTGTCTGGCGTTCCCACCGCGAAGATCTGAACTTCCGGTCGAACGCTCGACGTCCCCGCGCTCGTGCCGGTCAATGTCGCGCGCATATCCACCTGGTCGGCAACGATATCGTAACCTCCTGACACGATGGCACGCCCTCCTTCGCCATCGAGCGTCGTCGCACCAACGCGCAGGCGGCTATCCTTGATACTGAACGGGACCTGCACCGAAGTTACGGACAATGCACCGCCGGTGATCGCCGTATCGACGATCTGACGCAACTTGACGTCATTCGTGGCCTGCCCAGAATCGCTGGCGCGAATGGCAATGTCGAAGGCACGTGGATCGAGGCCATTGATGCGCGCCCCGTCGATCGTCAGCAATCCACTGCCGGACAATGCGCCTTCCAGAGCCGAGACACTGCGCCCCTGACTGGCCAGTGTCATCCGCAGCGATGTTTTGCCCGCGGGCATTGTCAGGGAACGATAGCGCAAATCAGCGCCATCGATTCCGGCGAATTGCACGCGGGCGCCGAGCGCATATCCGCTGATCGATGGCTTCAGATCGACATCGGCCGTGATCTCGCCGCCACCGACAGACCCTTTGATCGTATCGATCGTCAGGGCCTGGCCATCACTCTTCACAGTGCCACTGATGGGACGCAATTCAACACCGCCAGGCAATGTCCCGCGCAGCGCCTGAAAGGCCAACTGCCCGCGCCATCCCTGCAGCACACCATGCCCGAGCGGATCCGTGGCGTCGCGACCTCTCGTGCCCACAGCGAGACCAAAGGCCGGTCCAAGTTCGATCGCATCCATGCCGATCTGACCATCGATGGCTTTCTCGGCACCGAGCGTCAGCGCAATACGGCCGCGCACGCGTGAGCCAGCCAGTGTGCTGTCGATATCCTCCAACGTAACTTTGTCGCCGTTCAATGTGAGCCGCGATGACAGGCTGACATTCTGCGCGGCCGCATCCGACGGCTTGAGAGCGACCAGCGGCGCCAGATTGGCGCGACGTATCGCAAGCGCGAGCGATGCTTTCGGTGATCCCGCCCAAGGTTCTGCACTACCCTGAACATCGGCATCGACATCCGCGCCGGACAGTTTTGCCGTGACGCGCAGCGGCGCGCGCCATTGTCCTTTTGCCGATCCTTCGAAATTCACAACGGCGTCGCTTGCGGCGATCACGTTACTCAGGCCCAACAATGCGAGAAGTTGCCCGCCCTGCCCGACCAATTTAGACTCGAGTGTCACATCGCTGCGCGACAGCTCATTGAGGTCGACGCCACGCATCGCCGCTAGGGGAGCAGATGCGGTCAACGTCGTCGTCCCCTTCACCTGCGCCGCATCGATATCGAATACGGCGCGCGCATTTGTGCGATCGGCGCGTTGTTGATCCTTTGCCAGATCGAGCGACAGTTTGACTCGAACCGCGCCGGGCGTCGCGGTCATGGCGCTGAGCCTCGCCGCAACAGACGGCGCCAGCGGCGTGAGCAAGTTGCTGATCTGACTCATCGATGCGGACGTGGCGTTGAGTGTCAGTCCGCCCGTGGCTTCCATGCGATCGAACGACGCGCGGCCGTCGAGCATCAGGCCGGTGGCTTCACCGACTTTGAAGCGATCGACCGAGATCGTCTTTGGGCTGTAGGCCAGTTGCGCCACGAACGGGCGCATCTCCTGCCCGGCTGACACAGCACGGCCGATATCGAGTGACACCTGCCCTGCATCTGGCCACTCGGCCTGCGGCTCGCCAAGCGATCGGATCAAAGCCACCGCTGCGTCGAGATCGAGCCGGTCGGCCTTCAGGTCGGCATCGAAGCGCGAGCCGCCAGCAGCCGAGGAATACGAATATGCAGCACGACCTTCGATCGTACCCCCGTCGATCTCCGCCTTCAGTGCCTCGATGGCCAAGCGATTGGACACCGAAGTGATATTGCCACGAATGCGTAGCGGCTTCTGATTGCGCAAGCCGACGTCTGTTCGGCCCTTGAGCCATGCAGCAAGCGTATCCGGATCGGACGACTCGACCGCGATGGCCCCCTTGAAGCCACCTGATGCACCTGGCTGTGCTGCGCCGCCGCTCAACGTGACGCGGGTCGCGCCTGGCGCACGAAACTCAAGACGATCGATCGTCCATGTCGCTGGATCACCGCGCAGATCCGCACCGATATTCTGCACAGGCTTTCCGCCGAGCATGATCTGCTCTACGCCGATCTCGATCTGTGTCGCGAAAGGCGCAGACGGAATGCTCGCCAGCAGCCTGCGTAGCACCGGCAACGGTGTGGCGGCATCGTTGGTCGTTTGATCCCTGGAGAGCAGGCGATCGGCATCGAGCTGCTTGGCCGACAGCACCGCATGCAGCAGTGGCGATGTGCCAAAGCGCATGTCAGCAAGACCAGCGAACCTGAAAGCGGTCTCTTCCGCGCCATAGCTGGCTTCAAGCGCTTCCATATGTGCAGCCGCCGGGTCGGCCTTGACCTTGGCGAAGACGCGCCACGGCGTTGACAGTTGATCGCCCGCGCCATTCGCCTTCAGGCCGGCCGGTCTTGCGAGAGTCAGTGCGCCGTCGAAGCGTGGCGTGCGATTGTCGAAGTTGAGCACGCCATCGAGATCGACAGACAAGGGCTTCTCGCCGGGGTCCACAGTAAAACGAACGCGCGTGCCGTTGCCGTCGCCGGTCGGCCCGGAGGACAAACGGAACGGATAGCGCGCGCCCGACAACAGGAAATTGCCATCACCGCGCATGGCGCCGGCCGCCAATGAGCGAACATCGCCGCTGAAGGCGACGTCGTAGAGTTCGAGCGTGCTCTTGCTCGCCGCATCATGGAGCGCGACGCGACCGGTGATATTCAGCCTATCAATCGCCAGCGCGCCAAGATTGAATGGCCCGGTGGAAGCCGGAAGTTCGATACGCCCCTGCGCGTTGAGGCCGAGATCGACCGCAGCGCCGCCGATGGTGAGTTCTGTCGCGCGCCATTCGCCGCGCATCAACGAACTCAGGCTGAATTCCACATCGAGATTGTCTGCACGGATCCTGCCGAGATCGTTGGGACTGCCCACCGTGATCGACTGCAGCCGTAGCGACGGCGCCGGCAGCAGCCGCGCCTCCAGCCCGCCGCTGACGCGAACGGGCGCACCGACCACGCGCGTGGCTTCAGCCTCGAATTGCGGGCGGAACTGATTCCAGTCGACGAAATAGGGCCCGACCAGAGCAGCAACCAGCGCCAGGATAAATGCAATTGCCAGGCCGAGCAGTGTCGTCTGCACCGAATCTCCCCTCAAGCGCTCCGGCAGAATGTCCGCCTGCCTGCCAGGCAAAGTGCATTGCAGCACGTCACTGGGCAATACGCCTTACAGACGTTGCAGGGCCACGCAGAAATACGCGGGAACGCATCTATTTATAGAACCAACTGTGGCGAAGTCACAGCACGCAATACATGGCCAGATCAGCCATCCCTCGCCATCCGCTTGCGGCAAATCGCCCGGCTTCGATCAAGTCGAAGCACCCTGCTCCAGCGGTTTTGCGGCGCCATGGGCGCGGTGCAAACGTCCGGCCACCGCCCTTACCTTGCCCGGCGACGCCATCCAGACCGCGAAGGTCGCGAGGAAGCTGACTGCGATTCCAAGGGCAAATGCAGGCGTATAGGTACCAAAGTGGTCGTGCAGGACACCTGTCACCAAGGGGCCCGCGGCGCCGCCGGCCAGCGCGGCCAGCATGAGCGTGCCGAAAATGCTGCCAAAATGCTCGCCCTGGAAAATCTCGGAAACCACGGCGCCCATGATGGACGTCACGCCATAGCCCAGCAGGCCCTGCGAGATCACCATGACATAGACGAGCGCCAGACTCGGCACGGACTCCAGCGCAATCAGGGAGGCAAAGCAGATTGCGAAACCGACACCGCTGACGGTCCAGATCCATTCGCGGCCGATGCGATCGGACAGATGACCGAGAAATATCTGGCCGGGCACACCGAACAGACTGACCATACCGAGCGCCCAGGCGGCGACACCCGGCGTGAAGCCGATGTCGAGCAGATACTTGGTTTGATGGACCTGAACCGCGTACCAGGCATACAGCCCGCCGAACAGGCCGAGTGCGAGCCACCAGAACCGCGTCGTGCGCACGGCGCGCGCCAGCGTCCAGTCGATACTGGCCCAGACCGGATCGACCACATTGGATATATGCTTCGTCGACGACGTCGGTGCCGGATCGCCATCCGGCAGCAGCCCCATATCCTGCGGGCGTTTGCGCAGCAGCAGGTTGATCGGCACCAGTACAACCAGCACCAGGAGCCCCACGGCGGTGCAGGCGGTGCGCCAGCCGGTCTGCTCGATCATCACCTGCACCCAGGGCAGCACCGTTACGGAACCGATGCCGACGCCGGCGAATGCGAGGCCGACCGCGAGGCCGCGCTTGCGGCTGAACCAGTTCGGCAGAAACAGCGATTGTCCGGAATAGCCGAGGCAGACGCTGCCTGCGCCGACCAGAACGCCGATGGTCAGGTAGAGATGCCACGGCTGCGTCGTCAGCGGCGCCAGCAACAGGCCAGCAGCCATCAGCACGGTGCCAAGTTCCATGACGGCTCGCGGGCCGCCGCGATCCATCAGCCTGCCCATCAGCGGGCTCATGATCGCGGAAATCAGGAAGCCGAATGAAAAGGCACCGGCGGTGACGCCACGGTCCCAGCCGAATTCCTGGAGAATTGGCGGGAAGAACAGCGAGAACGATGTCCGCGCATTGACCCCGATGGCCATGGAAACGAACGTGACGGCGACGATGACCCAACCATAGAAAAACGGTAGCCGCATCGGATGATGCCTTTTTTATTGGACGCATTCTGCGTCAAAGCTTTTTGATTGCACCTTCCGTAACCGAAAAGCGCAATCCATGCTGGTATATAATTATATCTACAACTTTAAACTTTTTAAGAATAGTTAAGCATTGCCGCTGCTGCCTAATTTTCCCGTCCGCATTCGGCCTGACCGGATGCGGCGATCTGGCGTCACGCCTGCGGCAGGATTTTCCCGGGATTGAAGATATTGTCGGGATCGAGCGCCTTCTTGAGCGCCCGCATGGCGTCGAGCGCCTCATTGCCCAGTTCGGCCTGCATATACTTTTGCTTACCTTGCCCGATGCCATGTTCGCCCGTGCAGGTGCCCCCCATCGCCTGCGCCCGTTGAGCGAGGCGGTGCATGAAGTCCTCCGCGCGGGCGACCTCATTGGCATCGTTGCGATCGCAGACCATCGAGCAATGAAAGTTGCCATCGCCGACGTGACCGACGATGGGCGCCAACAGGCCGAGCCGCGCAAGATCCTCTTCCGTCGCAGCGACACATTCCGCGAGTTTGGAAATCGGCACACAGACGTCGGTGGCCGCGACGTCGGAACCCGGCCGCATGCTCTTCACCGACCAGTAGGCATCGTGACGGGCCTGCCAGAGCTTGGTGCGATCTTCCGGCTTCGTCGTCCACGAGAAATCGCCACCGCCGCATTCCAGTGCGATCTCGTGAAAATTTCGCGACTGCTCGGCCACTTCGGCCTCGCTGCCATGGAATTCCAGCAGCAGCAGCGGCGTTTCCGGCAGCGTCAGCTTGGAATAGGAATTACAGGCACGAACCTGCGCCTCGTTCAGCAGCTCGATCCGAGCAACGGGAATGCCGGTCTGAATCGCGAGAATCGTCGCCTGACAGGCACCTGCCACCGTGGCGAACGAACATGACGCGGCAGCCATGGTTTCAGGAATGCCACGCAGCTTGATGGTCAGCTCGCTGATGATGCCCAGCGTGCCCTCGGCGCCGACAAACAGATGCGTCAGGTCATAGCCGGCCGAAGATTTCTTCGCGCGGGTGCCCGTCTTGATGATCTCACCATCGGCGCGCACGACCTTGAGCGCGAGCACGTTGTCGCGCATCGTCCCGTAACGCACCGCGTTAGTGCCGGAGGCGCGCGTCGACGCCATGCCGCCAAGCGACGCATCGGCACCGGGATCGATCGGGAAGAACAGGCCTTGATCGCGCAGATTTTCGTTGAGCGCCTTGCGCGTAACGCCGGGCTGAATCACGCAGTCGAGGTCTTCGCTGTGCACTTCCAGAATCTGGTTCATGTCGCGCATGTCGATGCAAATGCCGCCTGCCGGCGCATTGACCTGACCTTCCAGCGACGTGCCGGTGCCGAATGCGATCACCGGAACTTTGTTCGCTGCACAAATCCGGACCACGTCCTGGATATCCGCGGTCTCCTGCGCGAACACGACGCCATCCGGCGGCTGGTTGGCAAGCCATGTCGTGGTATGGCCATGCTGCTCGCGAACCGCCTGCGACGTCACCAGTCGATTGCCAAAACGCGCCGTCAGCGCTTCAAGCGTCGTGGCCAAGGCCTTCGGCTCCGGTCGTTTCAAATTGTTCGCAATGCTAGCCACAGTAGTCCCTCCGACGCGGCGGGACCGTGGCAAAGGTTGTATAACGGGTCAAGAGACGTGAGAGCGGGACAGGAATTACCGATGACTGAGCCAACCGACGATCTGCTGCAACCCGTCCCTTTCCGGGCGCATGTCATGCAGATCGAACCGCAATGGATCGACTATAATGGCCATCTCAACATGGCCTATTACAACGTGCTGTTCGACCGGGCGATCGACGACCTTTGGCTCAAGATCGGGATCGGTCCCGAATATATGAGGGCGCGCAACAACTCGACCTTCACGGCCGAATGCCATGTTCGCTATGTCAGGGAAATCCATCTCGGTGATCCCGCGCAGGTGTCGATCCTGGTTGTCGCTGCGGACGACAAGCGCATTCACACCTTCAAGGAGTTGCGCCACGCCACCGAGGGATGGCTGTCGGCGACGTCGGAAAACATGACGCTCCACATGGACATGACGGCCCGGAAGGTTGCGCCGTTTCCGCCTGATATCAGCGCCCGCGTGCAGGCGCTGGCCAATGCGCACCGATCCGTAGATCGCCCCGAGGGCATCGGCCGATCGATCGGGATGCCCTCGAAGAAATAACCGTCAGACGCGCGTGCGGCCGCGGACGAGGCCCACAACGGCCGAAATCAGGAACAGGACGAGGGCGATGAAGAAGATCGCCTTGGCGATTTCGATGGAGGCGCCGGCGATACCGCCGAAGCCGAGAACGCCGGCAATAAGAGCGATAACGAGGAAGGTAACAACCCAGCTGAACATGGCACAAACCTCAGTTTTTGGCTTTTGACGCGGCATTCGCCGTCGCGCTTGATGCTGAAACAAGCCGGAGCGAAAACGAAAGTTCCCGACCCACGTACCAGCCAACATCACTGAAACGAGAGCGCTCCTGCGTGCCAACGGGCGTCAGATGAGCCGCATGCGGGGATAAGTCTGTCGCCAGAAGCCTCTCGCTCCTATATGCCCTCCTATCCTGCTAAGAAGGCTCCCCTTTAAGGCCCCACGGTGCCAACGTGGGCGGAATACGATTCGCATGAATGACGCACGCAAAATGCCCACCAACGATCTCCCTGCCTACCAACCTGTGGCGGGCGGCATTGGTGCGCGTGCGCGCGCTGCTGCGGCGCCAGCGGCACAGTATCTGAGCGGGCTCAATCCGGAGCAGCGCGACGCCGTCGAGACGCTCGACGGCCCTGTCCTCGTGCTCGCGGGTGCCGGCACCGGCAAGACCAAGGTTCTGACCTCGCGGATCGCCCACATCCTCAGCATGGGCCGTGCGCGGCCCGCCGAAATCCTGTCGGTGACCTTCACCAACAAGGCCGCGCGCGAGATGAAGCACCGGCTCGGCATCATGCTCGGCCAAGCGGTTGAAGGCATGCCGTGGCTCGGCACCTTCCACTCGATCGGTGGCCGCATCCTGCGCACCCATGCCGAACTGGTGCAGCTGAAATCCAACTTCACGGTGCTCGACACCGATGACCAGATCAGACTGCTGAAGCAGCTCCTGCAGGCTGACAATATCGACGACAAGCGCTGGCCGGCGCGGATGCTGGCCAACCTGATCGACGGCTGGAAGAACCGCGGACTGACGCCATCGCAGGTGCCGTCAGGCGAAGCCGCCGTGTTCGGCAATGGCAAGGGCGGCAAGCTCTACGCCGCCTATCAGGATCGGTTGAAGACACTCAACGCCGCGGATTTCGGCGATCTCCTGCTGGAATGTATCAGGCTGTTCCGCGAACATCCGGACGTGCTGAAGCAGTATCAGCAGCGCTTCAAATATATTCTCGTCGACGAATATCAGGACACCAACGTCGCGCAGTATCTGTGGCTGCGGCTGCTGTCGCAGGCGCCCGGTCAGCGCTTGCTGCCGGAAGCGGACGCGCCATCGGCAGACAGCAAACCGGCCGTGCCGCTCAAAAACATCTGTTGCGTCGGCGACGACGACCAGTCGATCTATGGCTGGCGCGGCGCCGAGGTCGACAACATCCTGCGCTTCGAACATGATTTTCCCGGCGCCAAGGTCGTGCGGCTGGAGCGCAACTATCGTTCGACCGGCCATATCCTTGCCGCGGCCTCGCATCTGATCGCGCACAACGAGGGACGTCTCGGCAAGACGCTGCGTACCGAAGATGTCGATGGCGAGAAGGTCACCGTCACCGGCTCGTGGGATTCCGAGGAAGAAGCCCGCGCCATCGGCGAAGAAATCGAGCAGTTGCAGCGCGAGGGTAACAAGCTCAACGACATCGCCATCCTCGTCCGCGCCTCGTTCCAGATGCGCGAGTTTGAAGACCGCTTCGTCACGCTCGGCCTGCCCTATCGCGTGATTGGCGGTCCACGCTTCTATGAGCGTGCCGAAATCCGCGACGCACTGGCCTATCTGCGCGTGATCAATTCGCCGGCCGACGATCTCGCCTTCGAGCGCATCGTCAATGTGCCCAAGCGCGGCCTCGGCGATGCCACGGTGCAGATGCTGCACGATCATGCCCGCCGGCGTCGCATTCCGCTGTCGGAGGCTGCACGTCAGGTTGTCGAGACTGACGAGATGAAGCCGAAGGCGCGCGGCAGCCTGCGCGACCTGATGATGAGCTTCGAACGCTGGCGCGAGCAAAGCGAAGTGATGCCGCATACCGAACTCGCCGAAGTCGTGCTCGACGAGAGTGGCTACACCGATATGTGGCAGAAGGATCGCTCCGCCGACGCCGCTGGCCGCCTTGAAAACCTCAAGGAACTCGTGCGCTCGATGGAGGAGTTCGAGAACCTGCAGGGTTTCCTCGAACACATCTCGCTGGTGATGGACCGCGAGGGCGGTGCAGACGAGGATGCCGTGTCGGTGATGACGCTGCATTCCGCCAAGGGCCTCGAATTCGACAACGTCTTTCTACCGGGCTGGGAAGAAGGCCTGTTCCCGCATCAGCGGGCACTCGACGATCAGGGCCGCGCCGGGCTCGAGGAAGAACGCCGCCTCGCCCATGTCGGCATCACCCGCGCGCGCCGCCGCGCCAAACTCTATTTCGCCACCAACCGGCGCATTCACGGCACCTGGAACACGACGATGCCGTCGCGTTTCCTCGATGAATTGCCGGCGGCCAATGTCGAGATCACGGAATCAAAGGGCGGTTCGGGCTGGGGCGGCGCAGGCGGCTACGGCGCATCACGCTTCGACAACGTGGAATCGTTCGGATCGAGCTATTCGACACCGGGCTGGCAGCGCGCGCAGGCCAACCGCTCGCGCGGCGGACAGGGCGGCAGCGGCTTCAGCGAAGGCCAGTCGCCTTTCGGCGGCTCTTCTTCATCGCGAAACAAGCGGCCGATGACTATCGAGGGCGAGTTGATCGCGAAGTCCACCGGCACGGAGTCCGACTTCACGCTGCAGGATCGCGTCTTCCACCAGAAGTTCGGCTACGGCAATGTGACCAAGATCGACGGCAACAAGCTCACCATCGTCTTCGAGAAGGCGGGGGAGAAGAAGGTCGTCGACAGTTTCGTGGAACGTGTCTGACAATGCCGGTCTATATTGCGCTCATTCAGAAGGATGCCAGCGGCACCTTCAACGTCTCCTTTCCCGATCTGCCCGGCATCGTGACCGCCGGCGACACCCTCGATGAAGCCATCGAGGAAGCCGAGGAAACGCTCGAATACGCGGCCGGAGACTGGCGCAATCCGGACGGCTCGAGCGGCCTTCCGACGCCGCGCACCATCGAGCAATTGACCAGCGACCCTGCATTTGCCGATGCGGCCGACGGTGGCACGATTGTCGAGATCGACTACGAAGCCGCAGAATAGCCCTAAAATCGCCTGTTCCGCGATTGCGCCGGCGCATCTTCATTCCTATGTACGCACCCCGCGCCCGACAAAGCCGTTTCGGCTGCGCCGTTCGTGCGTCCCGGTATGACCGCCCGGTCCTCTGCCTTCCCCTTTTCGAACGATCATATCGCCGATGTCACCCATCATTTCCGTCTCCAATCTGACCAAGAGCTATGCCTCGGGCTTTACGGCCCTGAAGGGTATCGACCTCGATATTAACCGCGGCGAGATCTTCGCGCTGCTGGGGCCGAACGGCGCTGGCAAGACGACGATGATCAGCATCATCTGTGGCATCGCCAATGCCACCTCCGGCAAGGTCATGGTCGATGGTCACGACATCGCCCGGGACTATCGCGCCGCGCGGTCGCTGATCGGGCTGGTGCCGCAGGAACTGCACACCGACGCCTTCGAATCGGTTTGGGCCACGGTCAGTTTCAGCCGCGGCCTGTTCGGCAAACCGAAGAACCCGGCGCTGATCGAGAAAATCCTGAAAGACCTCTCGCTGTGGGACAAGAAGGATAACAAGATCATCACGCTGTCCGGCGGCATGAAGCGCCGCGTGATGATCGCCAAGGCGCTGTCGCACGAGCCGCAAATCCTGTTCCTCGACGAGCCCACCGCCGGCGTCGATGTCGAATTGCGCAAGGGCATGTGGGAAGTCGTGCGAACACTGCGCGCCGCAGGCGTCACGGTGATCCTCACCACGCATTACATCGAAGAAGCCGAAGAGATGGCCGACCGCATCGGCGTCATCAACAAAGGCGAGATCATCCTGATCGAGGAAAAGACCAAGCTGATGGAGCAGCTCGGCAAGAAGCAGCTCAAGCTGTATCTGCAAGGCAAGGTCACGGAGATTCCAGCCAGCCTGGTTCACTACAACCTCGAACTGGCAGCGGACGGCCACCAGTTGATCTACAGCTATGACACCAAGAGCGAACGTACCGGGATCACCAGCCTGCTCGGCGATCTCCGCGAATCCGGCATCCGCTTCTCCGATCTCGACACCACGCAGAGCTCGCTCGAAGACATCTTCGTCAGCCTGGTGAGGAAGTAACATGAACTTCAGAGCTGTCCGCGCCATCTATCTGTTCGAAATGGCGCGCACCTGGCGCACCGTGCTGCAGAGCATCGTTTCGCCGGTGATTTCCACCTCGCTGTATTTCGTGGTGTTCGGCGCAGCGATCGGCTCGCGCATCACCTCCATCGAGGGCGTCAGCTACGGCACCTTCATCGTGCCCGGTCTGGTGATGCTGTCGGTACTCACGCAGAGCATTTCCAACGCCTCGTTCGGCATCTATTTCCCCAAATTCACCGGTACGATCTATGAATTGCTGTCGGCGCCGGTGTCCTATGTGGAAGTTGTGCTTGGCTATGTCGGCGCCGCCGCGACCAAGTCGATCCTGCTGGGCCTGATCATTCTGGCCACCGCCGGACTGTTCGTGCCGCTGCACATCCTGCATCCGTGGTGGATGCTGACCTTCCTGGTGCTGACGGCAGTGACGTTCAGCCTGTTCGGCTTCATCATCGGCATCTGGGCTGACGGTTTCGAGAAACTGCAGGCGATCCCGCTGCTGGTGGTGACGCCACTGACCTTCCTGGGCGGTAGCTTCTACTCCGTCAGCATGCTGCCGTCGGGTTGGCGGACCGTCACGCTGCTCAATCCGGTCGTGTATCTGATCAGCGGCTTCCGCTGGAGCTTCTACGAGATCTCCGACGTCAGCGTCGGCTGGAGCATCGGCGTCACCTGCATGTTCCTGGTGATTTGCATGTTGGTCGTCTGGTGGATTTTCAAGACCGGTTACAAACTGAAAAACTGAAATCGCTGATAACAAAAATGGCCCGGTTTGAACCGGGCCATTTTCATTTCAAATCAATATCCGCTTAGCGATAGCAGCGGAATTTGCCATGGCGGTTGTAATAGCCGCGGCACTGTGTCCGTCGACCCTCGGGAATACCGAGCACGCCCTTGACGCCGCCCACGGCCGCGCCGACGCCAAGGCCAACTGCGCCACCGACCACACCGCCGACCGGTCCCGCGGCGCGATTGCCGTCACGGTAACCTTGGTTGGCCCCCTGCTCACCACCCCGGAATACGCCCTGCGCCTGCGCAAAATGCGGCATGGCGACCAGAGCCAGCACGCCCGCGGCGAACGCCAGGCGGGTCTTCATCGATGAACTGATCGGCAACACAGCGGTCTTAACGGTCATCTGGAGCTTCCCTCTGAGCGACGAGAATTCGCCGCTTGCGATTGTGGGAGGGCAACGCGCGACCTAGGAACCGGTTCCATCTGCCTTCCTGAGAAGCTTCCTATCGCGCATCCTCGGGTCGGGCCGAGCCCTCTTTCGGCCCGGTCGCCGCCTTGGTGCCGCCTAGCCCAACATTAAGGATGCACGAAACTGTCACTGGCACCCGGGTCGCCCCATATGCATATTGGAGGCGGGACGGTAGGCGGTACAACAGGTTACGGCCCGGAGGCCAAGGTAAGATGCGTTCGTTTTATATGACCCTTGCGGGTCTCGCCGTTTTCGCCGCTACCAGCACTGCGCAGGCCAAGATCGCCATTACCGTCGACAAGGATGCCCAGCAGCTGACCGTCGTCCAAGACGGCGTCGAGAAATATCGCTGGCCGGTCTCGTCAGGCATTCCGTCCTACGAGACCCCGAATGGCAGCTTCCAGACATTCCGCATGGAGGAGGATCACTTCTCCAAGGAATTCGACGATGCGCCAATGCCCCATGCCATCTTCTTCACCAAGAAGGGCCACGCCATCCACGGCACCGATTCCGTGAACCGCCTGGGCACGCCGGCCTCTCACGGCTGCGTCCGGCTGTCGCGCGAGAATGCCGCGACCTTGTTCGCCATGGTCAAGGCCGACGGGGTGCTCAACACCACCGTCACGCTGACGGGCTCCTCGCAGGTCGCCCTCGCCCGCAACCCGCGCCCGGCGAAGCCGTCTGCCGTCGCCCGCCGCGATATCGCTCCTGCTTCACCGTCGTATGACGCCGCCGGCAATCCCATGGATCTCACGCCGCAGGCCGTGGCACCGAACCGCCGCGTCGCACGTCAGGTACAGCCGGCGGATGACGATCGTTACATCTATCCGGCCGATGGCAATGACGGTCAGCGTTATCCGGCCCCTCCCGGCTATCGCCGCATGACGGAAGCCGAGACCCAGCAGTATTACGCCAATCGCGGCTATTACAGCCGGCAATACCCGCCGCAGGCCTACGCACCGCGGCCGTATCAGCCGCGCGGCTTCTTCGGGGACAACTGAGCGAAGATGTGTGACGCGTTTTCCTGACGTGAACCGGCATCCACTTCGCTTGAAAACGCTTCAGTTATCCCCGTCCCGTAGCCGGCGCCACACGGCGCCGAGCACGTTGGAATAGTCGTCGGTCCAGACTCGCTGATCGTCGTTCGCCTCGGTCAGGGCCCATTGCGATGACGTCGCGATGGAGCCGACATCGGCGGCGTCATGGGCCGAGATGACCACGTTGGTCGAGAAGATATATTCGTTGTCGCGGCCGGAATCCTCCGAATACACCCAGCTCTTCATGTCATTGGCATCGGCGATGCCGACCACGACGCTGGCGAGTTCAAGATGCCGATTCGACACATGCATGACGACGGCGCCTTGCGGGGCGAGCTTCTCCTTGTAAATCTCCATCGCCTCCTCGGTCGCCAGATGGATCGGGATCGCGTCCGACGAATAGGCATCAACGATGATGAGGTCGTAGACGCCGTCAGGCTCCTTCGCGAAGGTCAGTCGCGCATCGCCGATCACCGGCTTGACGTCCGGCTCGCACTTCTGGATGTAGCTGAAATATTTCGGATCCCTGGCGGTATCGACCATCGACTGGTCGATCTCGAAAAACTTCCAATCCTCGCCGGGCGCCGACGCGCAGGTCAGCGACCCCGAACCTAGCCCGATCACCGCCACGCGCAGTGGCGCACCCTTGCGCGCACGCACCGCAGTGATCGCCTGCCCGATGCCGCCGTCCTTGTAATAATAGGAGATCGGCTCCGGTCGTCCGGTCACCGGCGTGCCATCGTCATTGAGATATTTCTCGGCACCATGGATCGTCGTGCCATGCATCAGCACGTGATACTGGTTGTTCGGCGTCACCACGATCTTGTGCACGCCGAAGAAACTACGCACGGTTTCGACCCGACCATCGTCCGCCGGGTAGAAACGGATCAGCGCCAGAGCGAGGACAGTGATCGCCAGGAGCTTGAGCCGATCGGCCCTTAGCAGGATCGCAACGATCATGCCGACGACAGCGACGGTGCTGACGACATAGACGCGCTGGGCTTCGATCCATGTAAACAGCTTGCCAGTCGTATAGCTCGGTGCAATCAACACCACGGCGGCGATGACCAGTGCGATCCAGTACCAGCGCGCCCAGCCGGAATACCGCTCCGGCAAAGACGGCCTGCACAGCACGGCAAATGCGATCAGGATCGGGTATTCCGCGATCCATGAAAATGTGAATGGCGCGATCAGGCCAGCAAACAGACCACCCACCATGCCGCCGAATGAGAGTGCGACGTAGTAGCCCGTGAGATACCGAGCAGCCGGACGCTGCCGGGCCAATTCACCATGGCACGCCATGGCAATAATGAAGAAGCACAACAGATGACCACCGAGGGTCAGCAGCAGATTCTGTTCGCCGCCAACTGCGAGCAGGACAACCACGCCGGCAATCGCGAGAGGCTGCAACATCAGGACCCATGAGTGCGGCAGCAGCGGACGCGACTGGAACACCAGCACCCAGGTCAGCAGATAGAGCGACAGCGGCAGCACCCAGAGCAGCGGCGCCGCAGCGACGTCCGTCGAGATATGCGCGGTGACCGCGATCAACAGGCCGGATGGGACAGCCGCGAGGAAGATCCAGCGTGCACGCAGCGCCCAGCTCGGCGCCGGCGCGTCGATGGCATCAGCCCCCGGTGCAGCGACGGCAACCGGCGGCGACTTCAGCAGCAACACGCCGCAGCCGGCGATCAGCAGGATCAGTAGGCCATAGCCGGACGTCCAGATCAGGTTCTGCGTGCGCAGCGAAAACATCGGCTCCAGCAGCACCGGATAGGTCAGCAGCGCGAGAAAGCTCCCGATATTCGACGACGCATAGAGAAAATACGGATCGTGGCCATTGGGATGGCCCGTGCGCACGAACCAGGCCTGCAGCAGCGGATTGTTCGCAGCGAGCGCGAAGAACGGCAGACCGATGGACACCCCGAACAGGCCGAGCAGCCAGAACGCATAGCCACTCTCCGGCGGCGTGCCCCAGTCCGATGCGATGGACAGCGGTAGCGTCAGCAGCGCAACGATCAGCAGTACGAGATGAACGACGATCGGCACCAGCCGGCTTCGCAATTGCATCAGGTAATGGGCATAGGCGTAGCCGCCGAGCAGCAGCGACTGGAAGAACACCATCGCCACCGACCACACCGCCGGCGACCCGCCGAGCCGCGGAAGCACCATCTTGGTGAACAGGGGCTGCACCGAGAACAACAGCAGCGCGCTGGTGAAGATCGCCGCGGTGTAAACCACCAGAAGGAGCCGATTGCGGGAGGCCGAGTTTGGGGCGGCGACGGGCTGCGACGAACTCATGAAGGCTCCAGCATATTGCGCGGCAGAAAAGCGAGAATCCGGCAGGGGACCGGTGGGCGGGAATGGAGCATATGGCACCGTTTCGGGCAATGTGCGCTAACTATGGAACCACAATCGTGACGGGCGGCCTTGTGCCGCGCGCGCGCCTCTTCGATAAAGAGGGCCCTATTTTCGTTTGACGCGTTTTCTTAATGCGAACCGGTCGCCACTTCGCAAGAAAACGCTCTAGCAGGCTTTGTTGAAGCGGACATGTCAAACACCGACGTTTTGATCATCGGCGCCGGCCATAACGGCCTCACTTGCGCGGCCTATCTCGCCATGAGCGGGTTGCGCGTGAAGGTGGTCGAACGACGTTCCGTGGTTGGCGGCGCCGCGGTGACGCAGGAGTTTCACCCCGGCTTCCGCAATTCGGTCGCGGCCTACACTGTCAGCCTGCTCAACCCGCAGATCGCCTCTGATCTGAAGCTCGCCGAACACGGCCTGCGGATCGTCGAGCGCAAGGCGCAGAATTTCATTCCCGCCCCGGACGGCAGCTATCTCCTGACAGGTGAAGGCCGCACGCAACAGTCGGTTGCCAAGCTCAACGCGCGCGATGCCGAGCGGATCGGCGCGTTCTCGCATGAGCTCGAAGTCATCGCCGACGTGCTCAGGGACTTTGTGCTGCGTTCACCGCCGAACGTCGTGCAAGGTTTCGGTCTCGGCGCGATCAGCGAAGCCATCAATGCGCTCAGCACCGCGAAGATTCTCAACGCACTGACCATCGAGCAGCAGCGCGTGTTGCTCGATCTGTTCACCTGCTCCGCCGGCGAGATGCTTGACGACGTTTTCGAACATGATCTGGTCAAGGCATTGTTCGGCTTCGATGCCGTGGTCGGCAACTATGCGAGCCCCTATGCCGCCGGTTCGGCCTATGTGATGCTGCACCATGCCTTCGGCGAGGTGAACGGCAAGAAAGGCGTCTGGGGTCACGCCATCGGCGGCATGGGCGCGATCACGCAGGCCATGGCCGCCGCGGCACGCTCGCACGGCGTGCAGATCGAACTCGACAACGGCGTGCGCGAAGTCCTCGTGGAGAACGACAGGGTCGTCGGCGTCATCCTCGACAATGGCGAGAGTATCCGCGCGAAATATGTCGCCTCCAACGTCAATCCGAAGCTGCTCTATACACGGCTGATGCCGGCGGATGCGCTGCCCAAGCCGTTCCTCGATCGCATCCGCCGCTGGCGCAATGGCTCCGGCACGTTCCGCATGAATGTTGCGCTGAGCACTCTGCCCTCATTCACCGCACTGCCTGGCGACGGCGACCATCTCTCGGCGGGCATCATCATAGCGCCGAGTCTCGACTACATGGATCGCGCCTGGCTCGATGCGAAGCAGCACGGCTGGAGCCGCCAGCCGATTGTCGAAGTACTGATCCCCTCCACTCTTGATGACAGCCTCAGCCCACCGGGCCAGCACGTCGCCAGTCTCTTTTGCCAGCATGTTGCACCGACACTCCCCAACGGCGCATCATGGGATGACCATCGGAACGAGGTCGCGGACCTGATGATCAAGACGGTGGACGACTACGCACCCGGCTTTGCCGCCAGCGTCATCGGCCGGCAGGCGCTGTCACCGCTCGATCTGGAGCGCGACTTCGGCCTGCTCGGCGGCGACATCTTCCATGGCGCGCTCTCGCTGAACCAGCTGTTCTCGGCCCGCCCGATGCTCGGCCATGCGGATTACCGCGGACCACTGAAGGGCCTTTATCACTGCGGCTCGGGTGCACATCCCGGCGGCGGCGTGACGGGCGCGCCTGGCCACAATGCGGCCAAGGCGATCCTCAGGGACCACCGGGCGCTGTTCGGCTGAGGACATCCTGTGGATAAGCCTGTGCATAGACAGTGGATGGGTCCTGAACAAGCCTGTGCGGAAGCTCGGGAGTACAGCGGTATAATCAGCTTATAACCCTGTGCATCGCCACTGTATCGCCCCTGTATCCCCGCCGGTATAAACCCTGTACCAAGCGCGCCTAAGCTGTGCAGACCCTGTTCACGACGCCACCCGGACCCGCGATGACCACGCCCCAAGGAACCAGCCGCGCCACCTTCGCCGTCGGCGACGAATTCAGCGCCAAGCGCATCGTCGATCTCCTCACCGAGAGTTTCGAGGAAGGCCAGGCCGCGATCGCTGCATTTGAGAGCCCCGAGGGCCGCTGGGACGTCACTGTCCATTTCGCCGACCCGCCGGACGAGGCCTCGATCCGCGACCTCGTCAGCCTCGCCTCGGACGACACCGTGGCGGCGAGCATCGTGTTCGACAGCATCGAAGCGAAGGACTGGGTCAAGGAGAGCCTCGAAGGCCTCGTCCCGGTCCGCGCCGGCCGCTTCATCGTTCATGGCCAGCACGACCGCGACAAGGTGCGCCCCAATCAGCTGGGCATCGAGATCGAGGCCGCGCTGGCTTTCGGCACCGGCCATCACGGCACCACGCGTGGCTGCCTCGTCTATCTGGATTATGTGCTGCGCGCGAAGGCCCCGCAACGGATGCTCGATCTGGGCACCGGCACAGGCGTGCTGGCCATCGCTGCAGCGAAGGCCACGAAACGGCGCGTGCTGGCGACCGATATCGACCCGATGTCTGTGAGGGTGGCGCGCGAGAATATGCGGCTGAACGGCGTCGGCAATCTCGTCGATACTGTTTGCGCAACTGGCTTTTCCTCGCCGGCTTTCGGCGATCGCGCGCCGTTCGATCTGATCCTCGCGAACATCCTCGCCAATCCACTGCGCGCGATGTCGACCGACATGGCACGACACCTCACGCGCAATGGAATGGTGATCTTGTCCGGGCTGTTGCCGCATCAGGCGATGAGCGTGATCGCCGCGTATCGCGCCCGCGGGCTTGTGCTCCGCAAGCATCAGATCATCGAAGGCTGGAGCAGCCTGTTGATGCAACGCGCAGGCTGACACGCCTTTCGCCATTTTCCGAACTCCGGAATAACGACGGGCGATCTGGCTAAAGCTGCCGGCTGATTTTGCTACTTCGGGGGCGGTACGTCGCGGCGACGAAGCGTTGCATTTTCCAGCCGCTCGACGCGCGTCACGCGGGCTTCGACGAAACGGCCCAGAATCTGGATGATACCGCTGCGTTGATTTGGCTGACTGGGCGGAGTTTGGGTGGACTGCACCTGGGTAGGCTGGGAATGGCCAAGCGTGGCGGGTGGCGAAATTTTCTCGAACGTAAAAGCAGGCATTGTGTATCCCCTCTTCGTTGAGTTGAGACACTCTGAATGGCCAAGCATCGCACCGACAACACAAGCCGGGGGACGTTGTTCCATCCGGTTGAACACAACCACCAGATTTTCAAGCATAACTTGTGCCAAATCTGCGCAACCCTGCCCCTCGATTGCAGGCCTGACAGCGCACCCATAGGATGATCCCGCGATGTTCGAAGCCCATTTCCAGACGTTCGAAGAGCCCGAAAGCGGCGTGGCGCTGACTGCGCGGCTGGCCGCATTTCGCGAGGAATTGCTGCGGCGGAAACTGACAGGCTTCGTGATTCCCCGCGCCGATCAGCAGCAGAACGAATATGTGCCGCACTCCGACGAGCGGCTGGCCTGGCTCACAGGCTTCACCGGATCGGCCGGCATGGCGATCGTGCTGCTGCAGGAAGCCGCCGTCTTCGTCGACGGCCGCTATACGCTGCAGGCCGCCAAACAAGTCGATGTGAATGCGTGGAGCATCCAGTCGCTGGTCGAGCCGCCGCCGGAGACCTGGCTCGCCGATCACCTGAAGCCCGAAGATCGCCTCGGATTTGATCCGTGGCTGCACACTTCTGCGGCAGCCGAACGGCTGGCTACCGCCTGCGCCAAAGCCGGCGCCGAACTCGTCGCGGTCGACAGCAATCCGCTCGATTCGGTGTGGGCCGAGCGCCCGGCGCCGCCGCTCGGCGCGGTATCGATTCACCCGCTCAACTATGCCGGCGTTTCCGAAGCCGACAAGCTCGCCCAGATCCGCGGCGAGATGGAGCGCCTGCGCGTCGATGCGCTGGTGCTGTCGGATTCCCATGCGGTGGCCTGGACCTTCAACATCCGCGGCGCGGATGTCTCGCATACGCCGCTGCCGCTGTCCTATGCGCTGGTGCCGAAACACGGCCGCCCGCAGGTGTTTATCGATCACCGCAAGCTCTCCAACAGTACGCGCAACCATCTGGAAGTCTCGGCCGATGTGCAGGAGCCGGATGCGCTGACGTCGGCGCTCGCAAACCTCGCCGCCTCGGGTGCTTCGATTGCGCTCGACAATGCCACCGCCGCCGATGCGCTGAGCCGCTTGATCACAGGCGCGGGCGGCAAGCCCGTGCGGGGCGCCGATCCCGTTGCGCTGCTGAAGGCCGTGAAGAATCCCGTCGAGATCAAGGGCACACAGACCGCGCATCGCCGCGATGCTGTGGCACTGGCGCGCTTTCTCGCCTGGATCGACCGCGAGGCACCGAAAGGCAAGCTCACCGAAATCGACACCGTGGAAGCGCTGGAGACATTCCGCCGCCAGACCGGCGCGCTAAAGGATGTGTCGTTTCCGACCATCGCCGGTACCGGGCCGAACGGCGCCATCGTTCATTACCGCGTCACCCGCAAGACCAACCGCCGCATCGCGCTGGGCGATCTCCTGCTGATCGATTCTGGCGCGCAATATGAAGATGGCACCACCGACGTCACCCGCACCATTGCGATTGGCGAGCCGACCGACGAAATGCGCGACCGCTTCACCCGCGTGCTGCGCGGCCATATCGCCATTGCGCGCGCCGCGTTTCCCGATGGCACGACGGGCGCGCAGCTCGATACGCTGGCGCGGCAGTTTCTCTGGCATGCCGGCCTCGATTTCGCCCACGGCACCGGCCACGGCGTCGGCAGCTATCTGTCGGTACATGAAGGCCCGGCGCGGATCTCCAAGCTCGGCACCACGCCGCTCAAGCGTGGCATGATCCTCTCCAACGAGCCCGGCTACTACAAGACCGACGCTTTCGGCATTCGCATCGAGAATCTCGAACTGGTTGTCGAAGCCCATATCGAGGGCGCCGAGCAGCCGATGAATGAATTCGAGACGCTGACACTGGCGCCGATCGACCGCCGGCTGATCAATACGCATCGCATCAGCAAGCGCGAGCTGAAATGGATCGACGACTATCACGCCCGCGTTCGCCGCGAGGTGATGCCGCTGCTCGACGATGAAGCGACGCGCGTCTGGCTCGAAGCGGCGACCGAGCCGCTTACGCAGCCGCAATAGCGAGAGAACAGCCACCACGTGAATTACAGCCCGCCTTTTCCAAAAGTCGACGCCGTCGACCTCTCCAAATCGCGGGTGATGCTGCTGTTGCTGGTGGTGATGACCGGCATCGCGCCGATCTCGCTCTATATGCTGGTGCCGGCGCTGCCCGAACTCGCCCGCACCTTCGATGCCGACATCTCGATCGCGCAGATGACCGTGTCGCTCTACATGGTCGGCCTCGCCTTCTCGCAGCTCATCATGGGACCGCTGTCCGACAAGTTCGGCCGAAGGCCAGTGCTGCTTGCCGGTCTCGGCCTGATGGTGATCGCCGGCATCGGCAGCAGCTTTGCGCTGACGCTGCCGCAACTCATCGCCGCGCGTTTCTTTCAGGCGCTCGGCGGCGCGACGGGGATGGTGATGAGCCGCGCGATCATCAGGGATCTCTATCCGCGCGAGCGCGTCGGCGCGATGATCAGCCTCGTCATCGCCGTGATGATGATCGCGCAGATGCTGAGCCCGCTGGCCGGCGGTCTCTTGGAAACCGGCTTCGGCTGGCGCGCGATCTTCTATGTGGTCACCGCGTCTTCGCTGGTCGTGACGCTCGCGATCGCATTTTTCCTGCCCGAAACGAGACGGCGTGCTGCTAGTGACGTGAGCGGCGGCGGCTTTATCGCCGACTCCCGGGTGCTGCTGCGCAGCCGGACCTTCATCGGCTATCTCCTCTGTTATGTCGTCGCCTCCTGGATCATCTTCACCTTTGCCGGCGGCGGTCCCTATGTGGTGGTCACGCAGATGGGCCGCACATCGGCCGAATATGGCGCATGGTTCGCGACCTCCGGCCTCGCTTACCTCGTCGGCAATCTCTGTTGCGTGCGCTTCGCGCCGCGCCGGACCATCGAACAACTGATCTGGTTCGGCCTCGCGCTGCAATTCGGCGGCGCCATGCTCAACGTGGTCTGGGGGCTGACCGGGCTGAACCAGAATCCGGCCTGGCTGTTCCTCACCCATATGATCGTGATGTTCGGCAATGCCTTCGTGATGTCGAACGGCGCTGCCGGCGCCCTCAGCATTCGGCCGCAGGCCGCGGGCACGGCATCCGGCATGATGGGCTTCCTGCAGATGGGATTGGGTTCGCTGTGCTCGCAATTCGGCGCCTGGCTCGGCGGCCATTTCGCAACGCCGGTGCCGCTCAACATTGCACTCGTCGTGCTGTCCTGCGGCTGCGCCGCCGCGATGATCTTTCTGGTCCCCCGCCGCAAGGTGGTGGTGACGGAAGAGATGATCGAGAAGGCCGAGGGCGAAGAGACGGGATTGTTGTAGGCGCTTCCTTTTCCCTCCCCCTTGCGGGGAGGGTGGCCAGCCGCTTGGCCGGTCGGGTGGGGGTGCCACAAGTGGCGCTCTCACGTGGGGCACCCCACCCCGGCCTCCACTTCGTCGATGCTTCGCATCACCTCGCTCGGCCGACCCTCCCCACTGCGCAGCTTCGCTGCTTGAGGGAGGGATTCCTCTGACGCCCGTGCGTCGTTGCAGATTCCACTGTCAAACAGCCACGGCCCTTCAGACATGCGTCATCGCCCCCATTGTTTACGGCGCGGGGGCGCCGTCGTGTTTTGCATTCCCACCCTCTTGCGAGAGGGCGTGCGGAACGCCGGGTGCCCGTTGCACCCTTGGGCCTGATGCGATGCGGTCTTCCGCAGGGTTAGAGTGCATCAGGACTTTCGGAGGCGCCGAGCGATTGCCCGACGTTCCGCATGCGGTGTTTTTTCGGTTGCTTGCACTTTGCCTCAACGAACGCTCCGATCGCGAATTAAAGTCCCAAGGCGATGGGAAGGGAGCCTCAAGCGACTGGGCCGAACGCGTTTCGAGTTGGTCGTCCGTCACACTGTCCAAGAGGTCTTTCCATCCGAAGGCCGGCCGTCTCCTTGCCAGTGGCAGTGCTGGCGCAGATCCGTCCTGCCCGAAGACAGACGTCACCCCCAAACCGCGTGACGCCGCATCTCCGGCGTCCACCGCATCCCACCCCGCGAACGTGACGATCGCGATCGCCCCTCTCGGTGGGGCAGGACGAAGGGGAATATAGTCCATGAAGGGATATTGTCAACATTAGATAGGAAAAAATGTTTAGCGCGTCCCCGGCCACACTCGTCATTCCGGGGCGCGAGGAGACGCCGAAGGCGGCGTATCGCGAACCCGGAATCCCGACATGTTTTGCGCTGAACACTCCAAGATTCCGGGCTCAGTCCGGCCCGCTCCGCGGTCCGTCCTGCCCCGGAATGACGAGCTTGGATTGAGATGAGCGAGGCGCGCCGGGAAATGCCAGAGCCCGACCGCCCCTACCCCCCGATCAGCGCCAGCCACTCGTCTTCCGTGAGCACCGCCACGCCGAGGTCGCGCGCCTTGGTCAGCTTCGAGCCTGCATCCTCGCCGGCCACCACATAGTCCGTCTTCTTCGACACCGAGCCTGCGACCTTGGCGCCGAGACGCTCGGCACCGGCTTTGGCTTCATCACGCGTGAACTTGGTCAGCGAGCCCGTGAACACCACCGTCTTGCCCGCGACCGGCGTATCGGTCTTGGCCTGTGCGACATCGAGCACCTCGATCTCGCCGAGCAATTCGTCGAGCGCCTTGACGTTACGTTTCTCGGCGAAGAACTCGACCACCGCGTCCGCGACGATTTCACCGACGCCGTCGATGGCGTTGAGATCGGCATAGGCTTCAGACGTATTCTCCTCGCCGCCCTGCCCCGCAGCGGCCGCCAGCATCGCATCGCGGAACGCGGTGAATGAGCCGTAATGTCGCGCCAGCAGCTTGGCATTGCCTTCGCCGATGTGGCGGATGCCGAGCGCAAAGATCAGGCGATTGAGCTCGATCTTGCGGCGATCGTCGATCGCCGCAAACAGATTGCGCACCGAGGTCTCGCCATAGCCTTCGCGGTCACGCAGTTTCTTGGTGTTGCGCTCGTCGCGTTTGGCCAGCGTGAAGATATCGACGGGGTGCATGATGATGCCCTCGTCGTAGAATTCCTGGATCTGCTTGTCGCCGAGCCCGTCGATGTCGAAGGCGAGGCGCGAGACGAAATGCTTGAGCTTCTCGACCGCCTGCGCCGGACATACCAGCGCGCCGGTGCAACGCGTGACGACTTCGTCATTCTCGCGGATGGCATGGCTGCCGCAGACCGGACACTTGGTGGGAAATTCATATGGCTTTGCGCTCTTCGGGCGCTTGTCGAGGACGACATTGACGACCTGCGGAATGACGTCGCCGGCGCGTTGCACGATGACAGTGTCGCCTTCGCGGATATCGACGCCGTCGCGCAGCGGCTGGCCGTCATTGCCGATGCCCGCGATATAGTCGGCATTATGCAGCGTGGCATTCGACACTACGACGCCGCCGACCGTAATCGGCGTCAGCCGCGCCACCGGCGTCAGCGCGCCGGTGCGGCCGACCTGGATGTCGATCTTCTCCAGCACCGTGGTCGCCTGCTCGGCCGCGAATTTATGCGCGATCGCCCAGCGCGGCGCGCGGCCGGCAAAACCCAATCGCGCCTGCCAGTCGATGCGGTCGACCTTGTAGACGACGCCGTCGATGTCATAACCGAGCTTGGCCCTGATCTCGCCGATCCGGCGATAGAAGGCGAGCGCGTCATCAACGCTCTTGCACGAGGTGATCTCAGGATTGACGGTGAAGCCGACCTTGCCCAGCCAGTCGATCATCGCATGCTGGGTCGGCTGATCCATCGGATAGTCCGACATCTCGCCCCAGGCATAGGCGAAGAATTTCAGCGGACGTGACGCCGTGATCGCCACGTCCTTCTGGCGCAGCGAACCGGCCGCGGAATTTCTGGGATTGGCGAAGACGGTGTCGCCGGCCTCTTCCTGCTTCTTGTTGAGCGCGAGAAAGTCACTCTTCAGCATATAGACCTCACCGCGCAGCTCGCAGGCGGCAGGGACGTGCTTGCCTTTCAGCTTCTCGGGAATGTCCTTGATGGTGCGAACATTGGCGGTGACGTCCTCGCCCGTAAAACCGTCGCCCCGCGTGGCGGCGCGGATCAACTCACCGTTCTCGTAGCGCAGCGACAGCGACAGACCGTCGATCTTCGGCTCGGCGACGATGGCCGGGATTTCATCGAGCTTGAGGAAGCGCTGGATGCGCTCGACGAATTCCGTCACTTCCTCATCGCTGAACGCATTGCCCAGCGACAGCATCGGCACCACATGCTGCACCTTGGCGAAGCCGCGCGCGGGCGCTGCGCCGACCGTCTGTGTCGGCGACGCGCCGGTGACGAGATCGGGAAACTTCGCCTCGATCGCCTCGACCCGGCGACGCAGCGCGTCGTAGTCCGCATCCGACACCGTCGGTGCGTCGTCCTGATAGTAGCGCTTGTTGTGCGCTTCCATCTCCAGCGACAGCCGCATCAGCTCGATCTTCGCTTTGGGCTTCGTGAGCGTGGAGATGTCGGGGGAAGTGATTTTTGATGTCTTCGCCATGGCCCAGAATAACGTGTTGCACAGGCTCCAACAACGGCCTGCCCCATGCCGTCATTCCGGGGCGCTCGCCACTTGGCGGGCGAACCCGGAATCCCGTCGTGTTCTGCTCTTACACGATCGAATCGTACAGATCATGCCATTCGGGATTGCTCACCTCGATCAGTGCGACCTTCCAGGCGCGTCGCCATTTCTTGAGTTCCTTTTCTCGGCTGATCGCATTCAAGGGATCGTCGTACACTTCGAACCAGACGAGCAAGGAAACATTGTAGCGCGAGGTGAAGCTTTTCACCGGGCTCGTTTTGTGTTCGTAGACGCGCCGGACGAGATCGTTGGTGATGCCGATATACAGCACGCCGTTCTTCTTCGAAGCGAGCATGTAGACGTAATAGGGCATGACCGGCGCCGTCGTTTGGCGAAGTGGTGCAGAACATGACGGGATTCCGGGTTCGCTCGCCAACAGGCGAGCGCCCCGGAATGACAGCTTGAGGCACGACAACGCGCGCTTACGGCTTACGCCGCGCCCTTGAGCAGCCGCTCCGCCGCGGCCCTCGCCTCGGCGGTAATCTCCGCGCCCGCCAGCATGCGCGCGATTTCCTCGCGGCGGTGATCCTCCGCCAGCGTGTTGACGCGCGTCGCGACGCGCTTGCCCTTGTCGAGGGCGTCCTTGGAGATCAGCAGATGCTGGTCGGCCCTCGCCGCCACCTGCGGGGCGTGGGTGACGGCCATCACCTGCACCTTGCCGGCGAGCCGCGCCAGGCGCGCGCCGATGGCGTCGGCCACCGCGCCGCCGACACCGGTGTCGATTTCGTCGAACACCAAAGTCGGTGCCGAGCCCTTGTCGGACAGCACGACTTTCAGCGCCAGCAGGAAGCGCGAGAGTTCGCCGCCGGAGGCGACCTTCATCATTGGGCCCGGGCGGGTGCCGGGATTGGTCTGAACCCAGAATTCGACACGGTCGATGCCGTGTGGACCCGGCGTCGCCGCATCGCTGTCGACCTGGGTGATGAATTTCGCACGTTCGAGCTTGAGCGGGCCGAGCTCGGCGATGACGGCTTTGTTGAGCTTCTCGGCGGACTTGATGCGCGCAGCCGAAAGCTTGGTCGCCGCAGCGCTATACTTCTTGTCGGCCTCGGAGGCCGCCGTTTCCAGCCCCTTCAGCTGGCCGGCGCCAGCATCGATGGTGGCGACATCGGCAAAGTATTTCGCGGCCAGCGCGGCGAGCCCATCGACCGGCGTCGAATATTTCCGCGCGGCGCCGCGCAGCGCGAACAGCCGTTCCTCGATGCGCTCGAGTTCCGCAGGATCGAAATCGGCGGCGATGAGTGCGGCGCTGAGATGCTGGTCGGCCTCTTCCAGCGCATTGATGGCGACGTCGATCGCCTTCACCGCGGGCTCGACCAGCGACGGCGATGAACCGGCGCGGCGCTCCAGCCGGCGCACGGCGGCAGCCAGCGACGAGATCGGCGAATGATGACCGGACACGGCCTCCTGGGCCTCGCGCAGATCCGCCGCGATCTTCTCGCCGTGCATCATGCCGGTGCGGCGCTCCGCAAGCTTGCTCTCCTCGCCGTCCTTCGGGTTGAGCTTCTTCAGCTCGTCCGCAGCGTGGCGCAGATAATCGGCATCGCGGGCGGCACGCTCCATATTGGCGCGATGGCTTTCAAGGGCCGCATAAGCGGACTTGCGGGCCTCCCAGAGCGTCTCCAGCGCGGTGACGTCCTTCTCCAGCCCGGCGAAGGCGTCGAGCAGCCGGCGATGGGTGGCGGCGTCCACAAGGGCGCGCTCGTCGTGCTGGCCGTGGATCTCGACCAAAGCGGCGCCGACCGCCTTCATGGTCTGCACGGAGATCGCCTGATCGTTGATGAAGGCACGGGTGCGGCCGTCGGCGAGCTGCACGCGGCGCAGAATCATCTCGCCGGAATCGTCGTCGAAGCCATTGTCCTTGAGAATCGCCAGCGCCGGATGGCCCTTGGCGAGATCGAACACGGCCGTGACCTGGCCCCGCTCGACGCCGTGGCGCACGAGCCCGGCATCGCCGCGGCCGCCGAGCGCCAGCGCAAACGCATCGAGAAGAATGGATTTGCCGGCGCCGGTTTCACCGGTCAGCACTGCAAGACCGCGGGAAAACTCGATATCGAGCCGTTCGATCAGGACGATGTCACGGATCGACAGACGGGCCAGCATGGGAGGTCAGTTCCTAACCGAGGCCAAATCTCTTGAAGGCCTTGCTCAGGTAAGACCCCTTGTTCTCGCTCGGCTCGAGACCGCCGGACTTTACAAGATTGTAGGCGTCTTTGTACCACTTGCTGTCAGGAAAGTTGTGGCCAAGCACGGCGGCGGCGGTCTGTGCCTCGCCGACCACGCCGATTGCCATATAGGCCTCGGTCAGGCGCATCAGGGCTTCCTCGACGTGACGCGTGGTCTGATACTGCGTCACCACGGTCTTGAAGCGGTTGATGGCGCCGGTGTAGTTGCGCTTGTCGAGATTGTAGCGGCCGATTTCCATTTCCTTGCCGGCGATCTGGTCGCGTGCGCCTTCCAGCTTCTTCTTGGCCGAGGTCGCATATTCCGAGGTCGGATATTTGCGGACCACTTCCTCGAGCGCAGCCATTGCCTTTTCGGTGCGGCCCTGGTCGCGCGAGATGTCCGGGATCTGGTCGTAATGCGAGGCGGCGATCAGATACTGCGCATAGGCCGCATCCGGGCTGCCGGGATGCAGGGTGACGTAGCGCGTGGCCGAGCCGATGCAGGTGTCGTAGTCGGCGGATTCGTAGGCCGCATAGGCCGACATCAGCAGCGACTTGCGCGCCCATTCCGAATACGGATGCTGACGATCGACTTCCTCGAATTTCTTCGCGGCGGCCTTCGGGTCCTTGTTCTGGTTCATGAGGTACAAGCCCTCATTGTAGAGCTTGTCGGCGGGCTCCTCGACGAAGGTGTCGTCCTTGGTGCCGAACTTGTCCCAGATCGCGCCGGTGCCGCAGCCGCTCAGCGGCACGGCCAGCACGATGAGACCCGCGGCGAACCGCGCCTGGCGGCCGAAACGGGTGAGCAGTGAATCGCTGGATTCGAGCGTAATGCGCTGTGCCGACATATATCTGAGACCTGACGCCTTCATGCGGTGTCTGCGCGGTACGCGCACAATCACGGACCAACCGGATACGCGCCCGCAGCTTCGCTTGACCGCGTGCTCTATCTACCCGAATGACATCCGTTAACCAACCGGATACGGAGCCATTTCGCCCGGATTAAGGCGAAGGATGTGGAGATACAGGCGGTTATGGTTACCGGGGATGTCCCGATGCACGCAAAGGTCCGCGGGCCCGCAAAAGCGCAATGCAAAATACCGGCAGCGGGTGAAAGAGGCCCGAAAAGCCCGATCTTTAGGAAACGTCCGGGCCGAAGGCCGGGGCGATCATGCCGCCAAGCATGCCCGAGGTGACATCGGCGCTGGCGCGGCCGCGGCGGACAGGGACGGCATCGGCTTCGACGATCTTCCAGGCCGAACGATCGGCCATCAGGGCGCAGAGAACGGCATTGTTGAGCTTGTGGCCGCCGCGCACCGAGCGGTAGGCGCCGAGGATCGGCAGACCGGCCAGCGCGAGGTCGCCGACGGCGTCCAGCACCTTGTGGCGGGCGCATTCATCGCTATAGCGCAGGCCTTCGGTGTTGAGCAGCTTGTCATCGTCGAACACGACGGAATTCTCGAAGGACGCGCCGAGCGCGAAACCGGCGCTCCAGAGGCGGGCCACGTCGTTCATGCAACCGAAGGTGCGTGCACGGGCGATATCGCGGCGGAAGGATTCGGGATTGAGATCGAGCACGTAGCTCTGGCGGCCAATCACCGGATTGGCGAAGCTGATTTCGACTTCAGCGCGGAAGCCCGCAGCGTGAGGGCGGATTTCGCCGAACGAGTCACCGATGGCAACCTGCACCGGTTTGAGAACCTGAATGAAGCGGCGGCGGGCGCCCTGCTCCACAACGCCCGCCTGATCGATGGCGGCGACGAAGGCGGCTGCAGAGCCGTCCATGATCGGCACTTCCGGTCCATCGACTTCGATGGTGGCGTTGTCGATGCCCATGCCGCGCAGCGCAGCAAGAACATGTTCGGCGGTGGAAACGATTGGGCCTTCACGATCGCCGAGCACGGTGGCAAACTCGGTGGCGATAACGGATTTGGCGTCGGCCTGGATTTCGCGATCGGCACCTTCAAGACCGGTGCGAACAAAAATATAACCTGCATCGACGGGCGCAGGTCCAAGCGTGAGACTGACAGGCTTTCCGGAATGGACGCCGACACCGGTAACGGTGGCTTGCGATCCAAGCGTTGTCTGTCGGCTGAAAGTCATAAGGTACCCACCCAAGTAGCCTCTCGTCATGAGAGGGACTCTCTCAGTCGAACCTTGCGGCCTCCTGAGTCCCCGAGTCGCAGTCACATTAACCCCTGCCACAAAGTGCGCCAACTCACGCTTTTTTACCGATTGTTACCCCACCTTTGCCGCAATCAGGCCAGGGGTTAACCAAAATTTCTGCCGGTTCCACGTCCGTTTCGAATCTTGGCAGAGCGCGCCGGTAAAGATTAATGACTTACTATCAATAGGTTAAGAAATCGCACCCATTTTGGCGGGTGTCACAAACGAAAGCCCCAGCTGATCCAGCCGGGGCTTCGGTCGTCGACACGATTGTAACAAATGTCAGCTTGTCTGGCGGCGCAGGAAGGCCGGGATATCCAGATGATCGTCGCCCTGTGGCGCCGGCGCAACAGGTGCCGGGCGGCCATGAGAATCAAGACCCTGCGGTACCGGACGGCGGGCGTATTCGGACACCGGCGGCTCGTTGCCCATCTGCTGGGCGACGCTGCGCTGTGGCTTACGCTCGGGCAGCGGCGGCATCGGAGCCATCGGCGGGGCCGACGGACGACCGGAGACCGGCGCTTCCGTTTCCTCGTCGCGGCGGCCGAGACCGACATTGGCCAGACGCTGCAGCAGCGACAGGCGAGCCTTCTGCGGTTCCTCTTCCGATTCGCCGCGCGCCTGACGGATCTCGTTCTGGGCCGGCATCGGCAGTTCTTCGAATTTCGGCATCCGCGGAGCGCGCAGCGGAGCACGTTCGGCCGATGGCGGAATGAACTGTTCGGGGATCGGCGCTTCGACAGGGGCTTCCTGGCGCGGCGCTTCCGGGAACAGCGAGGGCTTCTGCGCGATCGGACGTACCATCACGTCGCCATACTGCTGCGGTGCAGCGGCTTCCGGAGCCACGGCAGCGGCGATGGCGGCGAGCGCGGCACGCTCATGGCTGGTGGCCGGGGCGCGGGGTGCGGCAGCGGGCGCCGGAGCGCCGGCAGACTTGGCGGCCGCTGCGGCAGCGAGACGCTGGTTGTCCGCGCGGAGACGCGCGGTCAGATCGGCCAGGCGGGCATCCGGAGCACCGTTGCCAGCAGGAGCAGCAACGGCCGAGGTCACGGTGGTGACCGGAGCCGAGGAATTGCGGGCCAGCATGGCCTGCTCGATGCCGGTGGCGACGACCGACACGCGGATCACGCCGTCGAGGCTCTCGTCGAAGGTGGCGCCAACAATGATGTTGGCGTCGGCATCGACTTCTTCGCGAATACGGGTCGCAGCTTCGTCGACTTCGAACAGGGTCAGGTCCTTGCCGCCGGTGATCGAGATCAGCAGGCCGCGGGCGCCCTTCATCGAGCTATCGTCGATCAGCGGGTTGGCGATCGCAGCTTCCGCTGCGGTCAGCGCGCGCTTCTCACCGGTGGCTTCGCCGGTGCCCATCATCGCCTTGCCCATCTCCTTCATGACTGCGCGCACGTCGGCGAAGTCGAGGTTGATGAGGCCTTCCTTGACCATCAGGTCGGTGATGCAGGCAACGCCCGAGTAGAGCACCTGGTCGGCCATCGCGAAGGCGTCGGCGAAGGTGGTCTTCTCGTTGGCGACCCGGAACAGATTCTGGTTCGGGATGATCAGCAGCGTGTCGACCACCTTGTGCAGCTCGGCAATGCCGGCTTCGGCGGTGCGCATGCGGCGCTGGCCTTCGAAGTGGAACGGCTTGGTGATCACGCCGACGGTGAGAATGCCCATGTCGCGTGCGGTCTTGGCGATGACGGGCGCTGCACCGGTGCCGGTGCCGCCGCCCATGCCGGCGGTGACGAACACCATATTGGCGCCGGTCAGGTGATCACGGATTTCGTCGATGACTTCCTGCGCGGCGGCAGCGCCAACGTCGGGCTGCGAACCAGCGCCGAGGCCCTGGGTGACCTGCGTGCCCATCTGCACGATGCGCTGGGCCTTCGACATGGTCAGCGCCTGTGCATCCGTGTTGGCGACGACGAAATCGACGCCCTGCAGACCGGCGGTGATCATGTTGTTGACGGCGTTGCCGCCAGCGCCACCGACACCGAACACGGTAATGCGGGGCTTCAGCTCGCTGATATCAGGAACGTTGAGATTGATGGTCATGAGGTTGCCTCTCGATTACGCGCGCGTTGTGTGGTCATGCCATTGGCCGGTGGCCGATGGCGTCGGAGATGGAAAAAACACTGGCCGGAAAAATTTCATCAGAAGCCCTCTCGAAGCCATCGTCCGACCTTTCCGAAATAACCGTCACTGGTCCCTGTCTTGAGCTGCCGCGTATGCCGCGGTTCGACATGTTCAAGATGAGCGAATTGCGGATAGACCAGGAGGCCCGACGGCACCGCGAACGAAGCGCTCTTGGCTTCGTTGGGCAGCCGGCCGAAGCCGAGTGGTCGTGCAATGCGAACGGACCGTCCGAGAATCTGGCTGCCGAGTTCGGCGAGGCCCGTGAGCTGCGACGCGCCGCCTGACAGCACCACGCGTGCGCGCGGTTCTGCAGCGAAGGGCGAATCCGCCAACCGGTCCCTGACCATTTCAAAAATCTCCTCGGCACGCTGACGCACGATGTTCGCGATCGTGGCGCGGGATACGACCTGCGGAAAATCGCGATCGTTATCACCAGCCGTCGGCACGTTCATGAGTTCGCGCGCATCGGAGCCACCCGTCAGCACCGTGCCATATAACGTCTTGATTCGCTCGGCATCCGCGATGCAAGCACCGAGTCCGCGCGCGAGATCCATGGTGATGTGTTGCCCGCCGACCGCAAATCCCGACGCGTGCACGAAGCGTCCGCCGGAATAGGTCGCGATCGTTGTCGTACCTGCGCCCATCTCGACGACGGCAGCGCCGAGATCGGTCTCGTCATCGGTGAGAACAGAGAGACCTGCGACATAGGGCGCCGCAGCCATGGCTTCGACATTGAGATGGCAGCGCTCGACGACCAGCATCAGGTTACGCGCGACCGTCGCGTCCGCAGTGACGACATTCATATCGACGCCGAATTGCGAGGCGACCATGCCCTTGGGATCGCGAATGCCCTTCACGCCATCGAGTGAATAGCCGACCGGCAATGCATGGAGCACCGTGCGGCCCGGCGGCGTCGCGTGGCGCATGCCGGTCGAGGTGACACGTGCGATATCGGACGCCGTGACGGCGCCGCCCTTGATATCGGCTGACGCTTCAATCAGTTGGCCCTGCAGGCGACCGGCCGAGACGGATAGCAGCACGGATTCGACGCGAACCTTGGCCATACGTTCGGCCAGCGCCACCGCCTGACGGACGGCCTGCTCGGCCTCGCCCATATCGACGATCGCGCCGGACTTGACGCCGCGCGACTGGATCTGGCTGTAGCCGATCAGTTCAACCGCATGGCTGCGGCCGCGCAGGGCTTCGTTCGGCGCGGATGGCCGCAGACGCGCGATCATGCACGCGATCTTGCTGGTGCCGACGTCCAGCGACGCCACCAGCGCGGTGCGGTTGGCCGCCATCTGACGCGTTTTCGGCGCTTGGTTGCGATCGAGACCGGTCATGCCGCGCCAGCCTTCTTCTTGGACTTGTCTTGTGCCTTGAACAGATCTTCGCGCGCCTTCGCTGCGTCTTCCGACAGCCGCACGGTCAGCCGATCCGACAGCCGCATGTCGATGGCGACGATGTCGCGCGAGAACAGGCGATCTTCCTTGTCGAGCTTGCTGAGCATGGCCAGCGCGTTGCCGACGTCGATTTCCGGGAGGCGAATGTCGAGGCCATCCTTCAGGCGGAGATTCCAGCGGCGCTCACCGACGAAGATCGCGGCCTTGGTGACCGAGCGGACCTGTGGGTAGCGATCCAGCAGCGCGAGGAAATCCCTAGCGTTGCTGTCGGCGCCCTTGCCCACCACCAGCGGCAGCGACATGAAGCGGCGCGACACGTAGTTTTCGAGAACGGCACCGTCATCGGCGATCACCGAGAGACGACCGTCCTCCTGCCACAGCGCAAAGGCCGTGCGCTCGGTGACATCGATCTGCAGACGGTTCGGATACAGCTTCAGCACATTGGCGTCGGCGATCCACGGATTGGCCTTGAGCTTGTCGCGGACAGCCGCGGCATCGAGGAAGAACAGCGAGGAGCGACCATTGACGCCGCCGATGGCCAGGATCTCGTCCTGGGTCAGCTGCTTGCGGCCGTTGAGAATGACGGAGGCAATGCGGAAGCCGGCGGCATTGGCCGCAGCGTTGCGCGCATCGCTAAAAGCTTCGACCATTTCGTCGACGTGATTGCCCTTGACCACGCCAAGCGCGAGGCTGCCCGTCAGCATCAACACGGTGGCCGCAATTCCGACGCGGCGCGGCGCGTAACGCTCAAGCGTCGCGATGAAGCGATTGGAACTCTGTTCGCGGACGGCAGGCTTGGCGGCACGAAAACGGGCCCAGAAGCGGGCGAGCGGGTTCAGCTGCTCGCGCAGCAGAATGCCTGCCCCAAGGGCAGCCATTTTAAGATCAGCTTGGGGCCTCAAGGGTCGCACCGACCGAGAGAGGCGTCCTCCACCATCCATACCACGAGCTCGTCACAGGTTACGTCCGCATTGGCGCGGGACTTGAGGCGCGAGTGACGTCTCGGTCCTGCCGGGATGGATTCAAGCCTTTGAAAAAGGCCGGTTTTCCATCGATACGCGTCGTCACGGAGTCCCCGCAAAGCTCACGCCTCGGCAGCCAAGCGCACACGCGCCGCCAGCGTTAACCTTCGGCCTTCCTGGTAAACAAAGTGTAAAGGGGATGGGCGCAGAGCGCGATTTGATGCGGCTGTGGAAGACTTTAGCCGAGGTGTGGCTGACGTGCCCGAGGGAACTGCGGCGGCTTCGTGGCCGGCATCGCCGGGTTGCCGGAATTAACGCGGGGGATCGGGTTGCGGCGGTGAATCGCTGGTGCGCTCCCTCGCCCCGCTCTTGCGGGGAGAGGGCTGGGGTGAGGGGCGCTTCGATCTGCAAACGCCAGCGATGAGGAGAGCACGGTGCGCTGCCCCTCACCCGCCGCGAAGACGCGGCGACCTCTCCCCGCACAGAGCGGGGAGAGGTTAAAAGCCGCCTGCCCGCTTCACCGCGAGCTCGATCTGCCCATTTAGGAAATCCACGAAACTGATCCCCTGGGCATTCAGCGCTTTGGGATAGAGCGACGCTTTGGTCAGACCCGGGAGCGTGTTGGTCTCCAGATAGACTGGGCCTTTGGCCGACACGATGAAGTCCGACCGCGAATAGCCGCGGCACGACATCGCGCGGTGCGCCTTCACCGCGAAATCCATGATCGCCGCTGAAACCTCCGGCGTGAAACGCCCGGGGCAGATCTCCTGCGTCGATTTGGCGAGATACTTCGCCTCGTAATCGAAACCGCCATCGGCCGGAATGATCTCGATCGGCGGCAATGCGATCAGCGAGCCATCGGCCTGCTCCAGCACGGCGCAGGTCGCCTCAACGCCGGCGACGAACGGCTCAATCACATAGTCCTCGGCCCTGGCCGCATTGCGCACAGCGACGAGATCCTGCTTGGCATTGACGAATATCAGGCCGTAGCTCGATCCGTCGCGTGCGGGCTTGGCGATCAGCTTGCCGTATTCGGCGAGCGCGGCTTCCATGTCGTTCAATGCGACACCCGCCGCGATGGGCACGCCTGCGATGGCTGCGAAGCGCTTTGCGCCGACCTTGTCGAAAGACAGATTGGATGACGCTGAACCGGAACCCGTGAACGGGATGCCGCGCATTTCGCACATCACCTGCAGTTCACCATTCTCCGCAGCGCCGCCATGCATGCCGAGCACCAGCGCACGGTTCTCGGCTTGGGCCTTGTCGAGCGCCTGCGTCAGCACGCCGATGCTGCTGCCACCGGGCTTGAACGGATCCTCGAACGGACGATCATGGGAGAGCAGCGCCGTGCCCGACGTCTCGTAGACGCGGTCATCGGCATCCCAGAACCAGAGATCCGCATCGGGCAACGCGCTGTGCAGAGCCTGTGCGGAGGCCACCGACACCAGACGCTCCTTGTTCAGGCCACCAAACATGATGGTGATCCGCTGAGGTCTCGCCTGCTCCGTCATTGTGTCGTCTCCGAACCCATCCGCGAATCGCGCCTTTGCCGACAAGGCAATAGCATCACGCTAGCCGAGTCATATAATGCCTTGTCGGAGGCGGTTTTGCGAGCCCGCCCCGCGGTGACATGGAAGCGACCTGATGATCAGAGCCTGGCTCGAACTCTCTACCTTCGGCATCTTCGCGACGCTGGGCACCATCTATTACGGAGTCGCGCTGATCCTCGTGGGGCTGACATCCAGCCGGCTGCTGTCGATGCGGCTGAAGTCCCTCCACGGCATCGTCGCGCCCTTCTTTTCCTCGGTCGCCATCCTGTTCGGCCTGCTCACGGGCTTCCTTGCCAGCGACGTCGGCGATCGCAACCGCCAGGCCGTCCGCGCCGTTCAGATCGAGGCCGGCGAGTTGCGCAACATCCATACGCTGAGCGTGGCATCGGTCACCGACATGTCCAACATACGCGCCGCGCTGAAGGCCTATGTGACATCGGAAGTGACGGAGGAATGGCCGGCAATGCTGCTCGGCCTGAAGTCGCCGCGCACCGATGTGGCCTATGACAGCCTGCTGCGCGAAATCAGCGATCCCGCCATCACGCGCGATGCCAGCAACACGGTGCATGGGGCGCTGATGGGCGCCTCGATCCGCGCGGGGACCGCGCGCAATGACCGGCTCAGCCTGTCGACCGACCACACCAACGATCTGAAATGGACGTCGGTGCTGCTGCTCGGGCTGATCACGCAACTGGCGCTGGCGCTGGTGCATCTGGAACGTCCGCGGGCCATGCTCGCGGCGCTCACGGTGTTCGCCAGCGGCGCCATCGTCGCTCTCGGTATTATCGCGCTGCAGGAGCATCCGTTCGACGGCGCCTTCCGCGTCGCCCCTGCGCCACTGGAGAATCTGCTGAGCATCAGCGAGGCCGGACCGGCGTCGGCACTACCGCCACCGCCGAAATAGCAGCCAAAACGTTTCCGAGCGAAGTGGTGCCGGTTCGCGTCAAGGAAACGTATCAGACAAATAGTATTACGGCGCGACGCCGATCCGCTTGATTTCCCAGTGCAGGTCGATGCCCGACTGCGCCAGCACGCGTGCACGCACGGTCTCGCCGAGCGTTTCGATATCGCTCGCCGTGGCATCGCCGGTGTTGATCAGGAAATTGCAGTGCATCTCCGACACCTGAGCGCCGCCGACGCGCAGTCCGCGACATCCCGCAGCATCGACCAGCTTCCACGCGCTGTGGCCGGGCGGATTCTTGAAGGTGGAGCCACCGGTCTTTTCGCGGATCGGCTGCGCGGTCTCGCGATGCGCCTGCACTTCTTCCATCCGCGCGCGGATCGCGGCGGGCTCCGTCACAGCTCCGCGGAATTTCGCTGACGTGAAAATGATCGACGGATCGACGCCGGAATTGCGATAGACGAACGCCATGCCGGCATTGTCGAAAACATGTTTCGTGCCATCGCGGCCGATGCCGGTGGCCTCGATCAGTACATCCTTGGTCTCGTCGCCATTGGCGCCCGCGTTCATGCGCAGCGCGCCGCCGATGGAGCCGGGAATACCGAAATAGAATTCGAGACCGCCGATATTCGCCGCTGCCGCCGTTTCCGCCACGCGCTTGTCGAGCGCGGCCGTGCCCGCGCTGACGATATCGCCTTCGGTTGATACTGCGCCGAAGCCGCGCGGGCTCAGGCGAATGACGACGCCGTTGAGCCCGCCATCGCGCACGATGAGATTGGAGCCGACGCCGACGACGGTGACGGGAATGTCGCCGGGCAGCTTCGACAGGAAGTAAGCGAGATCGTCCTCATCGGCCGGCGTGAACAGCACCTGCGCGGGACCTCCGACGCGAAACCATGTCAGCGGCGCAAGGGACTCGTTCGCGAGCAGACGCCCGCGCAGATCGGGCATCGCAGATGTGAGATCGGGGGTGATGTCGGGGAAGGTCATAGCGTGTTTTGCACGGTGCGAAGTGTGCACCCTCCCCCCTTGCGGGGGAGGGTGGCGCGTAGCGCCGGGAGGGGGGTAAGCCGCAGGCGCCGTCGCTCGGGGTTACCCCCCTCCCCGACCCTCCCCCGCAAGGGGGGAGGGAGCGCAGCGGCGTGTGTTGCGATGCCGATATCAAACATCAACAATCCCTACCCCAGCGCCTTCAATTCGCCGGGCAATGCGTAAGCCCATTGCGTGATATTGCCTGCACCCAAACACACCACCGTATCGCCGCTCTTTGCAACGCCCGCGACAAGACCCGCAAGCGCCGCGGATTCCTGCAGCGGGATCACCTCGCGATGGCCATGGGCGCGCAGGCCGAGCACGAAGTTGTCGCGATCGATGCCTTCGATCGGCGCCTCGCCGGCGGGATAGACATCGGCGACGATCACCGTGTCGGCGTCGTTGAAGCAGGTGCAGAATTCCTCGAACAGCGACTGCAGGCGCGTGTAGCGATGCGGCTGCACCACGGCGATCACCTTGCCCGCGGTGCTTTCACGCGCGGCGCGCAGCACGGCGGAAATCTCCACGGGGTGATGGCCGTAATCGTCGATGATGGTGACGCCGTTCCACTCGCCGGTCTTGGTGAAGCGGCGCTTGACGCCGCCGAAGCCGGCGATGGCCTTGCGGATCGCCTCATCGGACATGCCGAGTTCATGCGCGACGGCGATCGCTGCCGTGGCATTCAGTGCGTTGTGACGGCCTGGCATCGGCAGCAGCAGATTGTCAATCTCATGCGCGGTGCCGGCCTTGCGGTCGCGGAACGCGACCTTGAAGGACGAGCCGCCATTGGCAGGCTTCAGATCGACCAGCCGCGCATCGGCCTGCGGGTTCTGTCCGTAAGTGATGATGCGGCGATCCTCGATCTTGCCGACGATGCTCTGCACCACGGGGTGATCGATGCACATGACTGCGAAGCCGTAGAACGGCACGTTCTCGACGAAGTGGCGGAACGCGTCCTGCACGGCATCGAAGGTCTTGAAGTGATCGAGATGTTCGGGATCCACATTGGTCACGATCGCAACATCCGCGGGCAACTTCAGGAAGGTGCCGTCGCTCTCGTCGGCTTCCACCACCATCCACTCGCCGGCGCCGAGGCGGGCATTGGTGCCATAGGCATTGATGATGCCGCCATTGATGACGGTGGGATCGAGTTCGCCGGCATCGAGCAATGCGGCGACCATCGACGTCGTTGTGGTCTTGCCATGGGTGCCGGCGATGGCGACGCAGCTCTTGAGGCGCATCAATTCGGCGAGCATCTCGGCGCGGCGCACCACGGGAATGCGCTGGGCGCGCGCAGCCATCAATTCCGGATTGTCGCGCTTGATCGCCGTGGAGACGACGAGCACGTCGGCGCCCGACACGTTATCGGCCTTGTGGCCGACATGGATGGTGATGCCCTTTTCTCTGAGACGATTGACGTTCGCGCTCTCGGAGGCGTCCGAGCCCTGCACGGTGTAACCGAGATTGCACAGCACCTCGGCGATGCCGCTCATGCCGATGCCGCCGATACCGACAAAGTGAATGGGTCCGATTTCGCGCGGCAGTCTCATGGGGCGTCTCTATGTTCCATCATGTCCGGGCAGCGCGAAGCGAGCTTCGCTGGACGTCCGGGCATCCAAGCTCGTTCGAGCAGATGACTCCTTCAAACAGACGTGGATGGCCGGGACAAGCCCGGCCATGACGAAAAAGACGGAAATTTGGCTTGCGGATCAGGCGAATCCGCCTTGAGCACCCTATTCCGCCGGTGCTGGAACCACTGCCGGTGCGCGATCCGCGCGATTGGCAATGAGCGCCACGGCAACCCCGGCCAGCGGAGCGAGCGCCGCAACCCATGGCACCGCGTTTAGACCGCCATGCGCGATCACCGCGCCGCCAAGCCAGGCACCGATGGCATTGCCAAGATTGAACGCGGCGATATTGAAGCTCGATGCGAGACTCTGGCCGGCGCCCTGGGCCTGACGCAGCACCGCCATCTGCAAGGGCGACGCGGTGGCGAAGGCTGTGGCACCAAGCAGCGCGATAGCGATGATGACGGCGACCTGATTATGCGCGGCGAAGGTGATCAGCACGAGCGTCACGGCCAAGGCTAGTAGGCTGCCGAACACGCTACCCGCCGGCCAGCGATCGGCAAGATGTCCCCCGGCGAGATTGCCGACGATGGCGCCGGCGCCGAACACCAGCAGGATCGGCGATACGGCGGCATCGGAAAAGCCGGAAATCTTCGTCAGGATTGGCGCAACATAGGTGAACAGCGCGAAGATGCCGATCCAGCCCAAAATTGTTGTGAGCAGGCCGAGCAGCACCTGAGGCCGCGCCAGCACTGCGAGATCGTCGGACAGCTTGCTGTGTTCTTCCGGCGCCTTGACCGGTGGCACCAGCAGCGCCACTGCGGCCATCGCAACCATTCCCACCAGCGTCACCGCGTAGAAGGTCGCGCGCCAGCCATAGCCCTGCCCGAGCCACGTCCCGAACGGCACGCCGAGAATGGTCGCCACCGTCAGGCCGGCGAACATGATGGAGATCGCCGACGCCTTCTTGTTCTCGGGCACGAGGCTCGTCGCCACCACCGAGCCGACGCCGAAGAACGTGCCATGCGCGAAAGCCGTCAGCACGCGTGCCGCCATCAGGCTCCAGTAGTCCGGCGCCAGGGCGCAAGCGAGATTGCCCAGCGTGAAGATGCCCATCAGCACCAGCAGCACGGTTTTGCGCGGCCAGCGACTGGTGGCGATGGTCATGATCGGGGCGCCGAGCACGACACCCAGCGCATAGCCCGAGATCAGCAGACCCGCGGCCGGGATCGACACGCCGAGGTCGCCGCCGACCTCGATGAGAAGACCCATGATGACGAATTCGGTGACGCCAATTCCGAAGGCGCCGGCGGTGAGCGCGTAAAGTGCGAGAGGCATGATCGTGTCCATGACTGGCCGGGCCGAATGCCCGACGACGGGAGATGTGGACCTCCTGACATTGATGAGATAGACGTGGCATAGGCACAATATTTGTGAATTGAATTCACTCAATAGATTGAAGCCAGATGTCACGACTGGACGTCAACCGCTCCGGCGAGATGGAAGTGTTCACCCGCGTGGTCGAGCTCGGCGGTTTTTCGACCGCGGCGCGGGCCTTCCGGATGACCCCCTCTGCCGTCAGCAAACTGGTGGCGCGGCTGGAGGCACGGCTCGGCGTGCGGCTCATCAACCGCTCGACGCGCAAGCTTCAGCTCACGCCGGAAGGCAGTGCGTTCTACGAGCGCGCCTTACGCATTCTCGACGAGATCAGCGCGGCCGAGCGCGAAGCTGCCATCGGCGCAACACCGAGCGGGTTGCTGCGCGTCAATACCAGCGTGCCCTTCGGCCTGCGTCTCCTGCTGCCGCTGCTCCCTGATTTTGCGAAGCGCTATCCGGACATCAAGGTCGAGGTCGTTCTGACGGATCTCGTGGTGGATCTCCTGGAAGAGCGCGCCGATGTCGCCATTCGCGTTGGCTTGATGCGCGAGTCACGATTGCTGGCACGCAAACTCGGCGAGAGCCGGATGGTCGTGGTCGCTTCGCCCGGCTATCTCAAAGAGCGCGGCACACCAAAGACGCCGGACGATCTCGCTGACCATAATCTGCTGCGGTTCGGCTTCGCCAAGTGGGAGAACGGCTGGCCGTTCAAGATCGACGGCGAGACAATCGCCGTGATGCCGTCAGGCAATGCCCTCGTCAGCGACGGCGAAGCGATGCAGCACCTCGCCGTCGCCGGGATGGGCCTCGCGCGGCTCGCACGCTTTCACGTCGAGGCCGATATCAAGGCCGGCCGGCTGGTGCCGGTGCTCGAAGCTTTCAATCCAGGCGACATCGAACCGATCCACGCGGTGTTCGTCGGCCATGGCGGACAGTTGCCGGCGCGCGTACGGGCGTTTCTCGATTATCTGGTGGAGACCGTGAGGCTGTAGCGTTTCAGCATCTCGTCGTCATGCCTCCGCTGTGCCCATCACTTGAAAGGGACTGATCGGCGGAGGCAGCCCCGGCGGTTTCTCGCCCGTGAAAAATGCAGCGAGATACATCTTTCCAAGCAGATGCCTGGTCTCCAACGCATCGGGCGCCAGCCGCCGCGTCGCGCAAGGCCTGCTGGAATTCCGCAAGTGTAGGAGCCGAGAGATCCGTGTCCGGCACCGAGCGCGACGCGGTCGCTACGGCGCTGAATTGGACGCCCGCATAAAACAGACGAGTGAGCGCGCGCATCAGTTCGAGTCGATCGCGCAGGCTGCGATCAGGCGGGTGACCAAGCCATGCCTGCAAAAGCACCTCTTCGAGTTCAGGTGACGGCGCAAAATTATCGAGCATGGTCGCCATGTCCACGACGGGATCGTTGGAATAGGCCGACTCCCAATCGACCAGCCACAGACGCTCGCCATCGAACAGAAGGTTGCGCGGCAGGATATCGTTGTGGCTGGAAACCGCCTCGTCGCTATTCCACGTATAGGCGCTACGGAGGTCTGCCAGACGCTGCGTGTGGGCATCGAGCACGCCAGGCGCAAACAGGTTTGTGCGGCAGACATGAGCCCACAGCCGGGCTGTGATATCCGGATAATCGACGAAGCGCCCGAACCTCGGCGTTGCCTGCAGGCGCCGCAGCATTCCTCCCAGCGCCTGCGCCAAAGCGTGAGGGCCGCCGGGATAGGACTGCAGAGGCTGTTCGACGATGAAATCCATCACCGCCACGCGGGCGACCTCGTCCACATGGTGCAGCCGTGGCGCGATCCCTGCCTGTGCAGCGATGCGCATCGACGTATATTGGTGCGGATTCCGCAGCGGACTTGCGGCCCCCTCCATGCGCAAGACGTAGCGGCGATCGCCGGCGGCTACTCGATAGACAAAAGCGCCCGAGACGCCACCCGGAATCGGCCGGATGGAATCGATGGTTGCAGAACCGACGGTCGCCCTGAGCGCAGCCTGCGCGATCTCGCGGTGCGTCATCGGAATATTGGAAAGATGCTCTCCGCTCATTGTCCCCCCGGGCGAACCGCGTGGGGACGACGTGTAGCAGAACCGATGACCTAAATCTTTGCGACCTTGGCGACGAGGTCCGCCAGCCGCTCTGCGGCATCGAGCTTGCCGACCTTGCGCGCGCCTGAGGCCATCGCGGTCAACCGCGACGGCTCGCCGGCCAGCGCCGAAATTTCAGCCGCCACACGATCCGGCGTGAAATCACTCTGCGCGATGCGAAGTGCGCCCCCGGCATCGGCAAGCACACCGGCATTGGCGAACTGATCCTGATCGAGCGCACCGGGCAGCGGCACCAGAATGGACGGCCGCCCGATGGCCCCGAGTTCGGCGACGGTGCCTGCACCGGAACGCGAGATGACGAGTTGGGCTGACGCGAGACGCGCGGGGAGATCGCTGAAGAACGGCGCGAGTTCGGCCTTGATCTTGAGCTTGTCATAGACCGCACGTACGCGGCTCATGTCTTCGTCGCGTACCTGTTGTGTGAGCACGAGGCGATTCCACAGCGCCGGCTCGAGACGCTCGATCGCCGGCGGCACGATATCAGCCATGATACGCGCGCCCTGGCTGCCGCCGACCACGAGCAAGCGGAATGGCCCGGTGAGATCCGGCGCCGCATAAGGCACGGCGGCAGCGGCGAGGATCGCCGGGCGCATAGGCGTGCCTGTCGTGGTGGTCTTCTTCGACAATTCGGGATCGCGGTCGAGCACGCCGGGCAACGACGTCGCGATGGCGCTGACCTTGCCGGACAGCATGCGGTTGGCGCGGCCCATCACGGCGTTGGAATCGTGAATGAGGGTGGGAATGCCGAACAGACGCGCAGCAAACAGTGGCGGCACAGTCGGATAGCCACCGAAGCCGATCACCGCCGCTGGCTTCAGGCTGCGCATCAGATTCAGCGCCATCGCGGTGCCAGCAGCGAGCATGATCGCGGTGCGGGCCAGCGAGATGGGATTGCGGGAGCGCACCGTCTCGCTCGGCACCACATCGATCATCTCGCGCGAAAACAGCCCGCTATATTTCAGCGCACGCGCATCTGTCACGAGCCGGACGCGCAGCCCGCGCTTCATCAGCGCAACGCCGAGGGCTTCCGCCGGAAACAGATGTCCGCCGGTGCCGCCCGCCGCCAGCAATATGAGGGGCGCGGTGCTCATCACGCGTAAGTGCGCGCGACGTGGGCGTCGATCGCCTCGACTTCGGTGCGCGGGCGCATCCGCGTCAAAGCGAGCAGCATGCCGACGCTGTAAGCCAGCGAGATCATCGACGAGCCGCCATAGGAGATGAAGGGCAGCGTCATGCCCTTGGCGGGGATGAGATGCAGGTTGACCGCCATGTTGATCGCCGCCTGCACGCCAAACAGGATCGCGAGACCCGAGGCAGCGAAGCGCGAGAACAGATCTTCGGTGGCGTAGGCGCGCGACATCGCGCGGATCACGATGAAGGCGAACAGGCTGAGCACCGCGAGACACAACAGGATGCCGAACTCCTCGGCGCCGACGGCGAAGACGAAGTCGGTGTGGCTGTCCGGCAGGCTGCGCTTGGCAATGCCCTCGCCCGGCCCGAGGCCAAACCAGCCGCCATTCGAAAAGGCTTCCATCGCGGTATCGACCTGGAACGTGTCGCCCGAGGCGGGATCCATAAAGCGTTTGATACGGCCGGCGACGTGCGGCACCAGGAAATAAGCCATCAAGAGTCCACCTGCCGCGGTGGCGCCGAGGCCGAATACCCAGACCATGCGCATGCCGGCGATGAAGAACAGCGAACCCCAGGCCATCAGGATCAGCATGGTCTGGCCGAAGTCAGGCTGCATCACCAGCAGCGACACCAGCATCATCAGCAGGACGATGGCCATGGAGGTCGCCGGCATTTCCGGCTTGCGCGCGGATTCCGAGAACAGCCAGGCGGCGATGACCACGAATGCCGGCTTGGCGGATTCCGACGCCTGGATGTTGATGCCAAGAATGGTGATCCAGCGCTTGGCGCCTTTCACTTCCGGCCCGATCAGCAAGGTCGCCAGGATCAGGACGATGGAGATCGCAAACACCACCAGCGCCGAACGCCGGATCTGCCGCGGCGTCATGAAGGACACGCCGATCAGTACGATAATCGACGGCACCAGAAACAGGATATGCCGGTTGAAGAAGTGGAACGGATCGAGCCCGATGCGCGTCGCCACCGGCGGCGAGGCCGCCAGCGACAGGATCACCCCCGCCAGCATCAGCGCGATGATCGCCGCCAGCAGCAGGCGGTCCACGGTCCACCACCATTCGCTGAGCGGTGTGCGTTGTTCGCGAGAGATCATAAGCGCGTCCTGCGGGTCGATGAACTCCTATCGATGGGCCATCGTGGTTGCCAGACGGTTAATGGATTGTGAAAATTTGGCCCCATTCAGGGCGGCCAGCGGCGGGCTGTGACTGCAGGGTGCGTGAAATCGGAATAGTCGATGACGAGATTCGCGCGGTTTTGCGGGTCGTTCTCTTGCAGATACAGGCGCTGGCCTTCGATATAACGCCGGTTGGACGCGGCATCCACATCAGCCGATCCGTATCCGGGACCGCGACCGGCGCCGCGCGGGATGGTGATGGCGAATGGCGCATCCAGAAAAATCGACAGGCCCCAGACATCCCTGAGTTCCGGGCGGTGCAGAAAAATGCCGTCGAAGACGAGGACAGCATCGGGATCGGCAATCGACCAGCAAGCGGCGACCGGGGCGTTCACGGTGTGATCGAAGATGGCAGGGCAATAGACGCGTGAGCCGCCAGGTCCGAGAGGATCGAGCAGTACTTTCCGCAACTCAACATAATTGTAGGAGTCCGCGTGAAAGCCACGTGGAGAGGTTTTCCCCTGCCGGTATCGGATCTCGCGCGTGTTATGAAAGCTGTCCACGGAGGCGCGGATAACGGGCCGTCCGAGCGTGCCGATTACACGCGCGAGCGTGTCCGCGAACACCGTCTTTCCTACACCGTCCACGCCATCGATCCCGACGCGGAGGATCGAGCCCGTCGCATGATGCCGAATAAATTCGGCGATCTCTGCGATCAGCGGCGACGTGTCCTTGCGATCATCCGACGGCTCAATCATCAACGCCCCCTGCACGGTGCGATCAAATGACCTCGACTGTTGGCTCCTAACAGCCGCGTGATATTCCCTCGACTGAGCCAGAACACGTCGGCTGATACTGGATCGTGAAGATCGCGCCTTAAACCGCCCTCACCCCATCCAGCGCCAGCACCAGTTCCCGGAACCGGTCGCCGCGGATTTCAAAGTTCCGGAACTGGTCGAACGACGCACAAGCCGGCGACAGCAGCACGACCGGCTCCGCCAGCCCCGCTTCCGCGGCATCGCGCGCGGCATTGGCCACGGCGACGTCGAGACTGACGCTGATCTCGTAGGGCACCTTGCCGTCCAGCGTCTGCGCGAAGTCGCTCGCCGCCTCGCCGATCAGATAAGCGCCACGGATGCGCGGGAAGAATTCGGCGAGCGAGGTGATGCCGCCCTCCTTCTGCTTGCCGCCGGCGATCCAGAAGATGTCGTTGAAGGACGACAGCGCCTTGGCAGCGGCGTCGGCATTGGTGCCCTTGGAGTCGTTGACGAACAGCGTCGTGCCCTGGCGCCCCACCTGCTCCATGCGATGCGCGAGGCCGGGAAAGCTGCACAGGCCTTTTTGCAGTTCGGCAGGACTGACGCCCAGCGCCAGCGCTGCCGCCGAGGCGCAGGCTGCATTCTGCGCGTTGTGCAGGCCGCGCAACGAGCCGATACCCGCGATATCGACGACATCGCTCTGCGCGCCGCCGGCATTACGCACAATGGTGCTGCCGCGGATGGTAAGCCCGTCGGCCAGCGGATGCTCGACAGAAACGCGGATCACGCGCTTGCCGGACTGCTCGATGCGATCAGCGGCCTTGCTGCACCAGTCGTCGTCGACACCGATGATTGCCGTGCCACCCGCCTGCACGCCGGCAACGAGACGCTCCTTCACCGCAGCGTAATGCGCCAGCGTGCCGTGACGATCGATATGATCGGGCGTGACATTGAGCAGGATGCCGACCGACGGATCGAGCGAGGGCGTGAGATCGATCTGATAGGACGACATCTCGATCACATGGACGCGGCCGGCGCGCGGCGGCTCCAGCGACAGGATCGCGGTGCCGATATTGCCGCCCATCTGCGTATCGAAACCGGCCTCGCGCATCAGATGCGCAACGAGCGCCGTCGTCGTCGATTTGCCATTGGTGCCGGTGATGGCAACGAAAGGCGCATCGGGTGCGTGCAGCTTGCGTTCGCGGCAGAACAGTTCGATGTCGCCGATGACCTCTACGCCGGCCGCTTGCGCGGCAACCACCGTCCAGTGCGGCGCCGGATGCGTCAGCGGCACGCCAGGCGTCAGGATCAGTGCGGCAAAGGCACCCCATGCCACCGTGCGCAGATCGGCGGTAATGAAACCGGCCTGCGTGGCCTGGACCATTCTGTCGATGCTGTCGTCACAGGCGATGACTTCGGCGCCGCCCGCCTGCAGCGCGTGGCAGGACGCAAGGCCGGAGCCGCCGAGGCCGAAGACGGCGACTGTCTTGCCGGCGAAGGAGGTGACCGGGATCACGCTCTCACCGCAGCTTCAGCGTGGAGAGGCCGACCAGCGCCAGCATCACCGAGATGATCCAGAAGCGAATGACGATCTGCGGTTCGGTCCAGCCCTTCTGCTCGAAGTGGTGATGGATCGGCGCCATGCGGAACACGCGCTTGCCGGTAAGCTTGAACGACGTGACCTGCACGATCACCGACACGGCCTCCAGCACGAACAGGCCGCCGATCACCGCGAGCACGATCTCGTGCTTCACGGCGACCGCGATCGACCCGAGCATGCCGCCCAGCGCCAGCGAACCGGTATCACCCATGAAAATCGAGGCCGGCGGCGCGTTGAACCAGAGAAAGCCGAGGCCGGCGCCCAGCACCGCGCCGCAGAGCACGGCGAGTTCGCCGGTGCCGGCGACATAGTTGATCTGCAGATAGTCAGAGAACACCGCATTGCCGGCGAGATAGGCGATCATGCCGAACGAGGCAGACGCGATCATCACCGGCACGATGGCCAGACCATCGAGGCCGTCGGTGAGGTTCACGGCATTGCCAGCGCCAACGACGATGAAGGCGCCGAACAGCACAAAGAACCAGCCGAAATTTACGATCACGTCCTTGAGGAACGGGATCACCAGCGAGGACGACAGCGGATCGCGGCCGAGCTTGACGAAGGCGAAACAGGCGGCGCCCGCGATAATGAATTCGATCATAAGGCGTGTGCGGCCGGCAAAGCCCTTGTGGCTCTGCTTGGTCACTTTCAGATAGTCGTCGTAGAAACCGACGAAGCCGAAGCCGAGCGTCACGGCCAGCACGATCCAGACATAGGGATTGCGCGGATTGGCCCAGAGCAGCGTGGAGACCACGAGGCCGGACAGGATCATCAGCCCGCCCATGGTCGGCGTGCCCACCTTGACCAGATGCGACTGCGGCCCGTCGGTGCGGATCGGCTGACCCTTGCCCTGGCGCAGGCGCAGATTGTCGATGATCCAGGGTCCGAACAGGAACACGAACAGTGCGCCGGTGACCACTGCGCCGCCGGTGCGGAAGGTGATGTAGCGGAACACGTTGAACACCGGCACGGTGCCCGCGAAATCAATTAGCCAGTAGAACATTCAGTCCGCCCTATACCGCGGCGTCGTCGAGCGCGGCGTTGCCGGGAAAGCGCTTTTCGAGCGCAGAGACAATCGGTTTCATCTTCGAGCCGAGCGAGCCCTTGACCATGATGGCGTCACCGGCGCGGATCACGGCCAGCACCTGCGATTCGAGCGCCGCCGCATCTCCGGCATAGCCGCCCCGCTTGCCCGTGGAAAGGGCGTCCCAAAGATTGCGCATCAGGGGACCACAGCAAAATACCAGATCGATGCCATTGGACTGCACCGCGTCCAGCAACCCGGCATGAAGTTTCGCGCCATCGGCGCCGAGTTCGAGCATGTCGCCCAGCACCACAATGCGGCGCCCCTTCGGCCCGACAGCCGCAGCGCCCAGCACGTTGATGGCGGCCGCCATCGAAGCCGGATTGGCATTGTAGCTCTCATCAATCAGCGTCGCCTCGCCGCCTGGCACTTCGAGCACATGGCGAGCGCCGCGGCCCACAGCGGGCACGACCTGCGACAGCGTCAGCGCGGCATGAACGAGATCGGCGCCCATCAATTCGGCTGCCGCCAGCACTGCCAGCGAATTCATCGCCATATGGCGGCCGGGCATGCCGAGCTTATAGGTGACGTCATGGCCGAGGATATTGGCGTGCACCGCCGAGCAGGTCGGGTGCAATGAGACGTCGAGCAGCCGTGCCTCAGCCTTCTGGTCGGCACCGAACGAGATGATGCGCGAGACACCGGCTTTCTTGGCGCTCTTCTGCAACCGCGCGAATTGCGCATTGTCGCGATTGAGGATCGCGACGCCATCGGGCTCAAGCCCCAAAAAGATTTCGGCCTTGGCGTCGGCAATGGCTTCGACGCCAGCGAAGAATTCCAGATGCACCGGCTCGACGGTGGTGATGACGGCGAAATGCGGTCGCACCATCTTCACCAGCGTCTCGATTTCGCCGGCGTGGTTCATGCCGATTTCGAAGATCGCAAAGCGCACGTCCGCCGGGCAGCGCGCCAGCGTCAGCGGCACGCCCCAGTGATTGTTGAACGACGCGACCGAGGCATGGGTCTTGCCCTGCGCTTCCAGCACACGGCGTAGCGCTTCCTTGGTCGAGGTCTTGCCGACCGAACCGGTGATTGCGATGATCGGCGCTTTCAGACGTGCACGCGAGGCCAGACCGAGTTCGACGAGACCTGCGAGCACGTCGTCGACCACCAGCAGGCGCGCATCTGCCGAAAACTTGTCGCGCTGCGCCGCTTCGACGACGGCGAGACCAGCGCCGGCTTTCAACGCAGCCTCGACGAAAGCGTGGCCGTCATGCACGTCGCCCTTGATCGCGAAATATGCCTCGCCCGGCTTGATGGTGCGGGTATCGATAGAGATGCCGGTAATGCCTTCCGGCAGCGCGCCCTGCACCGTGGCGCGCATCGCCTCGACCAGCGCGGCCGATGTCCAAAGAAACTCGCTCATGCAGTCCTCTTGGCAAGCGCCGCTGCGGCGGCCTCGTGATCGCTGAAAGGCAGCGTGCGGGTACCAACGATCTGTCCGGTCTCGTGGCCCTTGCCGGCGATCAGCAGGGCATCGCCGGGCTGCAGACCCTCGACGGCCACGCGAATGGCTTCGGCGCGGTCGCCGATTTCGGTGGCGCCCTTCGCAGCCGCCATGATTGCCGCGCGGATGCTTGCGGGATTCTCGCTGCGCGGATTGTCGTCGGTAACGATTACACTATCGGCATTCTCGGCGGCGATCTCGCCCATCAGCGGCCGCTTGCCGGCATCGCGGTCGCCGCCGGCGCCGAACACCACGACGAGCTTGCGCTTTGCGTAAGGGCGCAGTGCCTGCAGCGCCTTCGCGAGAGCATCGGGCTTGTGGGCGTAGTCGACGAACACCGGCGCGCCGTTGTGCGCACCGACCTGCTCAAGACGCCCCTTGGCGCCTTGGAGATGTTCGAGCGCGGCGAAGGTCTGATCGACATCACCGCCGGTACCGATCACCAGACCGGCCGCAACAAGCGCGTTCTCGATCTGGAATTCACCGACCAGTGGCAGCTTGATCTGATGGCTCTTGCCGCGATGCTCAAGTGTGAGTTTCTGCGCGAAGCCTTCGACCGTGGCCTCGACAAGGCGAATGCCCTCGCCTGCGCCGTCGCCCTTGCGGCCGACCTTCATCAGACCCAAGTGGCGCGACTGTGCGGCATGGATGACTTGCGGCGAATGCTCATGATCGGCGGCGATCACGGCGACGCCGCCGTCCACGACCAGATTGAGGAACAGCCGCAGCTTGGCACTGAGATAATGCGCGACGTCCGGATGGTAGTCCATGTGATCGCGCGACAGATTGGTGAAGCCGGCGGCAGAGACCCGCACGCCATCGAGCCTGAACTGATCGAGGCCATGCGACGACGCTTCGAGCGCGAGATGGGTGACGCCCTCGCCGGTGATCTCGTCGATCTGCCTGTGCAGCGAGATCGGATCCGGCGTGGTCAGCGAGCCATAGACGGTGCGCTTTGGCGAGACGAGACCGATGGTGCCGATACTTGCGGAGACGTGTCCAAGGCGCTCCCAGATCTCGCGCGCAAAGGATGCGACCGAGGTCTTGCCCGATGTCCCCGTGACGGCGGCAATGACCGCTGGCTGACGCGGATAGAATTTCGACGCCGCCAGAGCCAGCGCAAGGCGCGGATTGGGCGTGCGCACAAAAGGCACGGACAGACTGTCGGGCTTGTGGGCACCGGCGACGGCGACGGCACCCGACGCCAGTGCCTGTGCGATGAAACGCGAACCGTCGGTCTTCGCACCGGCGAGTGCGAAGAACAGATCGCCCGGCTTCACTGCGCGGCTGTCCACAGCCAGTCCGGTGACGGTGACGTCCCTTGCGGACTGCTCCATCACGGCATCAAGGTTGAACAAATCGCGTAGTTTCATGCTGCTCCGGGCAGGCCAGATCGAGTGACACATCGGGTTCCGCAACGCCACGCAAACCGCATTTTGCACCGGCTGTAAAGCGCAGATGCGGCGTTACTGAGTCACCTTGGATGTCGCAAGAATAAGGCGGTCGGACGGCGCCAGATCGAAGCGCGGCTCGAGCCCCAAAAGCGGCGCGATACGGGCGATCACGTTGCCGCCCGTCGGTACCGCATTCCAGCCCGAGGTGATGAAACCATGGGTTTCCGGCAGCGCCTTCGGCTCGTCCAGCATCACCAGGACCTGGAATTGCGGGTTGTCCATCGGCAGCACGGCGGTAAAGGAATTCAGCACCTGCTTCTTGGAATAGCGGCCGTTGACGACCTTCTCGGCCGTACCGGTCTTGCCACCGAGATAGTAACCCTTGGCCCTGGCTTCGGCCTGCCGCGCCGAACCGGTCTCGGCATTCAGGCGCATCATGTAACGCACCTTGTCGCTGGTCTCTTTCTTGATGACGCGCTTGCCGATCTCCCGCGCTTCCTCTTCGGTGCGCTTCAGGAAGGTCGGCGGAATCAGCAGCCCACCATTGATCATCGCGTTGACGCCCATCACCGCCTGCAGCGGCGCCACGGCCATGCCGTGACCGAATGCGATGGTGATGGTGTTGAGTTCACCCCAGCGTTTCGGCACGATCGGCATCGCGCTTTCCGGCAGTTCGGTGCGCAGGCGATCGAGCTGACCGACTTTCTTCAAGAAGGCCTTGTGCGCTTCGACGCCCTGCCCGAGCGCGATCTTCGCAGCACCGACGTTTGACGAAAAAGTGAAGACTTCGGTGAGCGAGATCGGACGTGGCACCGGATGGGTGTCGTGGATTTTGAACTTGCCGTAGCTGAGCGGGTAGCGCGCATCATACATCGTATTGAGATTGGCCTTGCCGCTGTCCAGCGCCATCGCCAGCGTCAGCGTCTTGAAGGTCGAGCCCATTTCATAGACGCCGGTGGTCAGGCGATTGATGCGGTCCGGATCGTGCGCTTCCTTCGGATTGTTCGGATCGAAGTCAGGCAGCGAGACCATGGCGACGATCTCGCCGGTCTTCACGTTCGACACCAGACCCGACGCCGCCTTGGCGCTGTACTTCGCCTTGGCCTTGAGCAGTTCGTCGCGCAGCGCATGTTCAACGCGCAGGTCGACGGCGAGCTCGACCGGCTTTTGCAGACGATCCGAAGCAAAGCCCGCGCGATGCAGGTCCGCGAGGCCATTGCTGTCGAGCCATTTCTCGATGCCGGCAATGCCCTGATTGTCGATATTGGTCAGGCCGATCAGATGCGAGACCGCCGCACCGCTCGGATAGACGCGCTTGTTCTCGCGCAGGAAGCCGATGCCGGGAATGCCGAGGCGATGAATGTCGCGCTGCTGCTGCGGCGTGATCTCGCGCTTCAGCCAGGCAAAACCCTTCTTGCTCATGATCCGCTCGCGCACTTCGGCGCCGTCGAGATCGGGCAATGCGCCAGTGAGCAATTCGACCGCTTCGTCCTTGTCGATGATGCGGCGAGGCTCCGAGAACAGCGACGGTGACTTGACGTCGGTCGCCAGGATCGCGCCATTACGATCGACGATATCGGGACGGGCGGTCGCGATAGCGTCACGCGTGGAGCGGCGCTCCGCATGGGTGTCGCCGTTGACGGCGAACATGATCAGACGCACGGCAATGATGCCGTACACACCGCCGAACGCGATCATCGCAAGACCGACGCGCGCGCGCGCCTTCGCTGCACGATCGACGTTGCGTCCGTAGAGCAGACTGCGGATCAGACGCTGGCGCCAGGGCTCTGGCGGCCGGGTGATCGGTTTGTTCGGGTCGAGTTGCGGACCTGTCACTGCGGATCCTCCGGCGCCGGCAGCGAACCGGTCACGATATCCGGATCGATGGTATGGATCATCGCGCCGATCGGATCGGGCTCACCGGGCTTGGCAAAGTTCGGCGGCCGATCCGGCAGATTCTTCATCGTGTCGAATTGCTGCGCCGTCACCGGCTGCAGCTTGAGATGACGTTCAGCCAGACCCTGCAGCCGCATCGGCGCATCCAGCTTGGCCCATTCGGCACGCAACGACGCGATCGCATCGCGCTGTTCGCGAATATCGGCATGCAGGCGCAGCACCTTCTCGGTGCGCACCGTGGATTCCATCTTGATGCGATAGACATAGGCGGCGGCGAAGACGAGAACGGCAATGACGAGAAGGTGGATGATCCGCATGGTCAGCCTCCCCTCATCACAGAGGCAAGCGTCGGCCAGCCCGGCAACGGGCCGGCATCCTGTGCCGGCGCATCGGTGCGCTCGGCGCCGCGCAGCTTCGCAGAGCGCGCGCGCGGATTGGCCTTGAGTTCTTCGGCGCCCGCAGTGATCGGGCGCTTGTTGACGAGCGAGAAGCGCGGCTTCGATTGTGCGACCTCGGGCAGATGCCGCGATCCACCGCCGGTCTTGCTGCGCTCGGTCATGAAATTCTTGACGATGCGGTCTTCCAGCGAATGGAACGAGACCACCGACAGCCGGCCGCCCGGCTTCAGCACGCGCTCGGCGGCGGCGAGCGCGGTGTGCAATTCATCGAGCTCCGCATTGACGAAGATGCGTAGCGCCTGGAATGTCCGCGTCGCCGGATGGATTTCGCCGGGCTTGGCCCACACGACCTTCTGCACGATATCGACGAGCTGTTTCGTCGTTTCGATCGGCGCTTCCTTGCGCGCCGCGACGATCGCGCGCGCAACCGCGCGGGAGTGACGCTCCTCGCCGAAGATATAGATGATATTGGCGAGATCGGCCTCGGAGGCCTTCGCCACCACATCGGCCGCGGTCGGCCCGTGCTGGCTCATGCGCATGTCGAGCGGGCCGTCGAAACGGAACGAGAAGCCGCGTTCGGCCTGATCGATCTGCATCGACGACACGCCGACATCCATCACGACGCCATCGACGAGCGGCTCGCCCTGGGCGGTGCACACATCGGCGAGATTGGAGAAGCGATCCTCGACCAGCGTGAGACGGCCGTCCGACGCGTCGACGAGATCGAAACCACCGGCAATGGCAGTCCGGTCGCGATCAATGGCGATGACGCGGGTTCCCTCGGTCGCGAGAATGGCGCGGGAATAGCCGCCCGCGCCGAATGTGGCATCGACATAGATGCCACCGGCGCGCGGGCTCAACATGTCGACGGCTTCAACGCCGAGAACGGAGATATGTCTTGTATCGGGCGTGCTCATGCGCGCGCCGGCCGGAGGCGTGCAGACAGCGCGTTCCGTTCCTTCGCATCGAGGCGCAAAATCAAACTGGACACGAACAGGCCCATGTCGCCTCAACTGTCGGCGCGCCGCCTGGCTTTTCCTCCTGAAAAGCCCGGTCGCCGCGCGATTGCGGGTTCCATTCGACGCGCCACCCGCGTTTGGCGCGGGAAAGGCCGGACGTCCGCATGGATTTGTCGGGATTGCCATGGGATTTGAACGTCAAAATGGAACTTTGGCCGCCCTTTTCAGGTTGGCTCTTCACCACTCAGTAACGGCACTTAGCGTTAAGAAAGCGTTGATGGGTTGGAGAGCAATCGATCAATTGCAAGTGCCGGTTTCATCGTAGTGCTGATGCTTTAAGCCCACAGTGGATAAAAATGGGGCAAAACTGTCATGCAGTCGTTGCATAGCAAGGTGCCGGTCGAGGATAGTACGCACCTGCGGCACAACCGATATGTGTCGCTGTTCTCGTGACTGATTTGAGTTTTCTGATGGCTTCACCTACGTCCGCACCCGCTGGATCCGACTCCAAGCGTCAACGCGCCCTCCCGATTCCCAAGGGCGCCGCGGACATGCCGACCTTTACCCCGGATTCATCCGTCGTTTCCGACGTGATCCCGTCGCCGAATTTCGGTGAGCGTAACAAGGGCCTCGTGCCCGACATGATCGTGCTGCACTATACCGGCATGCCCGATCCGGAAGGCGCGATCGCGCGCCTGTGCAGCGCGGGCACCGATGTCTCTGCGCATTACATCGTGCTCGAGGACGGCCGCATCGTGCAGACGGTGCCGGAAGCCAAGCGAGCCTGGCACGCCGGCGTCGGTTTCTGGGCCGGCGAAGAGGACATCAATTCCTGCTCGATCGGCATCGAGATCATCAATCGCGGTCATGACTGGGGCTATCCGGATTTTCCGAGCCGGCAGATCGCCGCCGTCACCGCGCTATGCCGCGGCATCATGCTGCGTCATGACCTGCAGCCGCATCGCGTGCTCGGTCATTCCGACGTCTCGCCTTCGCGCAAGAAGGATCCCGGCGAAAAATTCCCGTGGCACTCGCTGGCCAATTCGGGCGTCGGACACTGGGTGATGCCGGCGCCGATCGTGCGCGGCGAAACCATGAAACTCGGCACTGCAGGCGACGACGTACTGGCGCTGCAGCATGCATTGGCGCGCTATGGCTACGGCATCGAGACCGATGGTCAGTACAATGCTCCGACCATGGAAGTGGTCACCGCCTTCCAGCGCCATTTCCGTCCCGAGCGCGTCGACGGTCTCGTGGATCACTCGACGCTGACCACGCTGCAGGCCCTGCTCGCCAGCCTGCCCAGCGAAGCGACAGCCTAGATCTCCGGATCGGTCATCTCGTCCAGCTCAGCCAATCGCCGCGCGTAAAGCCGACGCAATGGCTCAAGTTGTGTGGCCGCGCTGGCCCGATGATACGCATCGCGGGCGGCATCGCGCCGGCCGAGACGGCGCAACAGGTCGGCGCGCACGGCCGGCAGCAGATCGTAGCCGTCGAGTCCGCCCCTTGCCTGCAATGCGTCGACCAGATTCAAGGCACGCAGCGGACCATCGACCATCGCCACCGCGGCGGCATGGTTGAGCTCGATCACCGGCGATGGCCTGATCCGCAGCAGGACTTCGTAGAGCCCGGCGATCTGCGGCCAGTCGGTGGCTTGATAGCTTTGCGCCTGCGCATGCAGCGCCGCGATCGCGGCCTGCACTACGTAGTCATCGGGTCGGCCCGGAGCGTGCAACGCGTCCTCGACCAGCCGCAATCCCTCGACAATCTGTTGGTGATCCCACAGCGACCGATCCTGCGCTTCCAGCAGCACGATATCGCCATCTGCCGTCGCACGACCGGAGCGGCGCGCGTCGTGCAGCAGCATCAGCGCCAGCAGGCCTTTGATCTCGCGGCGCTGCGGCATCAGCGCATCAAGCAAACGAGCCAGCCGGATTGCTTCCCGCGCCAGGTCCGGCCGCATCAGATCGTCACCTGATGTGGCAACGTAGCCTTCGGTGAAAACCAGATAGATCACGGCCAACACGCCGCGCAGGCGTTGCTCGAGCGCATCCAGCACAGGCACTTCATAGGGAATTCCGGCGATGCGGATCTTCTGTTTGGCACGCACCAGACGCTGCGCCATGGCGTCTTCGCCGATCAGAAACGCCCGTGCCACCTGAGCGGTGCTCAATCCACAGACGGTCCGCAGCGTCAGCATCACCTGCACCTCCACGGCGAAAGCCGGATGGCAACAGATGAAAATCAGCCGCAGCATGTCGTCGTCGAGAACGGCGTCGTCACAGCGATCGTCATTTGCGCACGCATTCAGCAACAGCTCGTGCGTCACCTGTTCCTGCTTGTCGCGAAACGAGACCAGACGCCTGACACGGTCGATCGCCTTGTTGCGCCCGACATTGACAAGCCACGCACGCGGATTTGCCGGCGGCTCGGCGGCGGGCCATTTTTCAAGCGCAACCGCGAAGGCATCCTGCAACGCATCTTCAGCCAAATCGAAATCGCCGACGAGGCGGATCAGCGTCGCCAGCGCGCGACCCGCCTCGTTGCGAAAGATCCTGTCGATTTCGGCCAGCGTCATGGTGTCAGTTATAGACCCAGATCGGCCGCACCTCGATCGAACCGACCCGCGCACTGGGAATCCGCGCCGCAATCGCCAGTGCGGCATCGAGATCCTTCGCGTCAACCAGATAGTAACCAGCGAGCTGTTCGCGCGTCTCGGCGAACGGACCATCGGTGGTGAGCATCTTGCCGTCGCGCACCTGCACCGTGGTCGCTGTGGTCGTCGGTTGCAGCCGGTCACCGGCCTTGAAATTGCCGCTCTGGACGATGGACTGGGTGAACGCGCCATATTCCTCAAGCATCTTCTTGCCTGTGGCGGCGTCCATTTTCGCGTACTCGGCTTCGTTCTGGTAGATCATCAGCAGATACTGCATTGCGTTCTCTCCTCTTGAGCGGCGCCATTCGCCGTGACATGGGCATGATCGGGTCCGAAAACTGGTTTCCATTTTCCGGGATCATGCGGTCAGTCGAACGAACCGGCAGCAGAACGACATCTTCAGGATAATTTATTTTGGCAAAGACTGCGCGCGTTCCTGGCTTGACGTCACGGCCCTGAGCCTCCATGCCTGTGCCGTCAGTCGGCTGGACGGCCGCTCCCGCTATGGTCGAAAGGCTGCGGGAGAGGAAAGTCCGGGCTCCATCGACATACGGTGCCGGATAACGTCCGGCGGGGGTGACCCCAGGGAAAGTGCCACAGAGAACGAACCGCCCTCCTACGTCCCTTCGGGACTTCGGCGCGACAGGCCTTCGGGCTCGCCACGCCGTAGCAGCGCAAGCTGCGAAGGCGGGTAAGGGTGAAAAGGTGCGGTAAGAGCGCACCGCGTATCCGGCAACGGAAACGGCATGGCAAACCACACCGGGAGCAAAACCGAATAGGGACGGCAAAGCAGTCAGTTCGCTCACCTTGAGCGATAACACTGCGGGGCAATGTCTTGCTCGCTGTCCGGGTAGGTTGCTTGAGGCCATGGGCAACTATGGTCCCAGAGGAATGGCCGTCACGTATCGCCGGTGCAAATCGGCGATGCCCTACAGAACCCGGCTTACAGGCCGGCTGATAACTTTCTGAACAACGAAGGGCCCGGCGCAAAACGCCGGGCCCTTCGCCAGTTTTGGCGCCGATGACCGCACCGAAATCTGCTTCAGTCCCGTCCTGCCTGAATGATCGCCTCTGCGAGGCGTGCAGGATTGCTGAAGAACATTTCATGGCTGCCCGGACATTCGACCAGCCGAAACAGACCAAGACGTTCGGATAGTCGGGGATGCCATGGCAGGCTGTGTGGCAGCGCAATGTCCTGCTGACAATTCACGTAGGATTTCCCGACCGCAAGTTCGGCGAGAGGCTTGCTCAGCGAGATCTTGTCGGTGAATGTCTTGTAGGGATGCGGATTGAGTTGCTCATAGGCTGACTTCGCCAGTCCGAAATCGGCATCGTTGATGAAAGCGTCGCGCCAGATTTCGAACGGCAGCATTACCGCGTTGTTGTTGGCGGCAGCGATGGAATCGAACAGGCCAAGGTAATGCGGCGGCACCATGTCGTTGAGCGACTGTCCGTCCAGCGGGACGAAGGCGTTGACATAGACCAGCCGCTTGATGCGTTCTGCCATACGGTCCGCGACGCCCGAAATCACCATGCCGCCATAGCTGTGTCCGACAAGGCGTATGTCCCGCAGATTTTCTTTCTCGATATAATCAGCGATCGAAGCGATAGCCTGCGCAAGCCCAACTGTGCTGCGGTCGTCATTCGCGTTGTTGCCAGCGACCGTCGGGCAATGAACGACATGCCCGCTCGCCCGCAGATGACCGGCGACCGCGTCCATCTCCTGTCCCGTGTGCCAGGCGCCGTGAACCAGGACGTATAGATCTGCCATGCAATCCTCCCAATGTTTCCCGGACATTCATAATCACCGACATGCCGGGCAGATGGCCGGATTGTGCCAGCCCAATCGACGATTTGCGTCACAGGCTATCGTCGGCGCCTGAACTCGCCGGGTGTCACCCCCAGATATTTGCGGCACTGGCGGATAAAATGTGATGGATCTGTCAGGCCGACCTTCTGCCCGATGCCACCGATACTCACACGATCGAAGCGCGGCTCGGCCAACATCTTGCGGGCCATCGACATGCGGCAATCGGCGAGCAGCCCGCTAAAGGTCACGGACGCGCTGGCGAGACCGCGATGTAGCGTGCGCTCCGAGATTTGCAGTTGCGTGGCAATCGACGCTGCAGTGAGGCCGGGCTCGGCATAGCGTTCGCGCAGAGCGCGACGAATCCGATCAATCAGCGCGGCCGTGCCGGACGTCTCCGCCGGCGACTGCGTCACATCGCCTTCCAGTGTCAGAGCCAGCAGGGCTCCCAATTGATCGACGAGGAGAGGCGCCGGCAGCGGACTGCGAACGGCCAGTTCCGGTGACCATTGCCGGACGAAGCCGCTCAGTGCCAGTCCCCAGCCAGACTGTCCATCAATCACCCGGCCAAGATGCTGCTCGGGCGCGGTAAGCCAGCGCTCGACCCATCCCATCGGCAGCTCCAGCGAAATCGTGTCCGACGTCACCGGAAAATGAAATTCATAGGGGCGCCGCGAATCCACCAGAAGAAGATCATGGGGGCCCAACATCGCGGTTCTCTCGCATTGCGTGGCCGACCAGTTCCGGTCGGTCTTGCAAAGCAGATAGTAAAAATTGGACTGGCCGCGCGCGATGGCGCGTCTGGTGCGATAGACATGCTGGGGATCGCCTCGAACTTGATTGACCCCAATCACATCGAGCTGCCCGCGCTGTAGTTCAGACGCAAAGCTCGCGGGCGCGAGGCTGGCGATATCCATCTCCAGAAAGCCTTCGCAGACAGCGGAAATCCAGTAATCCAGCCGTCGTTCCGGCTCGACGAGAGCAGTCGACCATGTCTGAATGTCCGGCGAGCAATCCATCGTCGAGCCCCAATACGGTCTATACTGGTCGCAGGATCGACAGAGTGTTGCGCAAAGCAGGAACTGTCAACGACATCCGATTTTGCGACGACGGGCGTCACCGTGCGGGTGTCGCCACGATCGGCTCGCCCACGGGGGACGAACGCATTCACGACATGCGCCAAAATGCGAACGAGGGCCAACGGCGGCCCCCGTTCCTTCCTGATATCATTCCGCGGCGGCGGTGCGATCGAGATCGAGCACCTGACGCTCGAACAGACCGCGATAGATGCCACCCGGTCGCGCTGTGAGCGTGGCATGGGTGCCCTCTTCCGCGATGTGCCCGTGATCGAACACCAGAATGCGATCGAGGCTGCGCACGGTCGACAGGCGATGCGCGATCACGATCGAGGTGCGGCCTTTCATCAGCCGCTCCATCGCCTCCTGGATCAACGCCTCCGACTCTGAATCGAGGCTCGATGTCGCCTCGTCCAGAATCAGCACCGGTGCATCCGCCAGGAATGCGCGCGCCAGCGCGACACGCTGCCGCTCGCCGCCCGACAGTTTCACACCGCGCTCACCAACCAGCGTGCCGTAACCTTTCGGCAGCCGGGTGATGAAGTCATGCGCATTCGCCAGCCGCGCCGCCTGTTCAATCGCCGCCATGCTGGCGCCGGGCCGGCCATAGGCGATGTTGTCGGCCAGCGAACGGTGAAACAGGATCGGATCCTGCTGCACAATCGCAATCCGGCTGCGCAGCGACTCCTGCGTGACCTCAGCGATGTTCTGGCCGTCGATCATGATCTGGCCACCCGAGACATCGTAGAGTCGCTGGATCAGCTTCACGAAGGTCGTCTTGCCCGAACCGGAGCGCCCGACCAGTCCGACGCGTTCGCCGGCGCGGATGTCCACCGACAGCCCGTCATAGAGCGGCGTGGCATGACCGCCGTAATGGAACGTCACGTCGTCGAACAGGATGCGCCCGCCGGTGATCGCAATCGGCTGCGCATCCGGCGCGTCGGCGATGCCGAGCGCAACATCATGAATCGCAACAAGCTCCTCCATGTCGTTCACCGAACGCTGCAGGTTGTTGATGTGCATGCCGACATCGCGCAGATAGCCGTGGATCACGACATAGCTCGTCAGCACATAGGTGACATCGCCCGCCGTGGCCTGCCCGTTCAGCCACAGCCATAGCGCGCCGCCGATCACCGCCGTGCGCACGCAGAGCAGCACTGCGAGCTGCACCGTGCTCGTGGTGTTGTAGCGATACCATGTGCGCGCCACGCGCACGCGCCAGCGGCCGACGACCTGCCCCAGCCGACCGTCCTCACGGCTTTCCGCGCCGAAGGATTTCACCACGGCGTTACAAGTCAGGGCATCCGCCAACGTACCGCCGACCTTGGTGTCCCATGCATTCGACACGCGCGCGGCCGGCGCGATGTAACGCGTGGAGAACCACACGGTCATGGCGATATAGGCCACCGTACCGACAGCGATCACACCGCCCAGCGCCGGCCAGTGCCAGCCGAGCAGCAGCATCGAGCCAAGCAACACCACCAGCGACGGCAGCAGCGCCATCAACAGCGTGTCGTTGAGCAGATCGACCGCCCACATGCCGCGCGTGACCTTGCGCACCGTGGAGCCCGCGAAGCTGTTGGCGTGCCAGTCGGTCGAGAAACGCTGCACGCGCGCGAAGGCCTCGCGCGACAGATCCGACATGATGCGCAGCGTGAACGGGACGATGGCGTGGATGCCGAGCAGCCGCAGCAACATCGACGTCGCGCCAAGCGCCACGATGGCGCCGAAGGCCACATATGCCGCCTGCCGGGCCGCCGGATCGGCGCCACCTTTGGTGACGGCATCGACCAGCTGGCCGGAGAACAGCGGCATGAACAGATCGGCCACCGTCGCGCCGAGCAGACCGACAGCAACTGTCGCCGCGCGTCCGGGCTGCCGGAACCAATGCCGGATCACGAAAGGGATCACCACGCGGATGGCGGCGGCGCGGTCCTTCGATTTCAGAGTCATGACTTCATCCGGCAGCGCCCGTGCGCAGACCGGCTCCATGGTTTGACGCGCAACGGCCAGACCGAGCGCGAGCATCCTAAAAGTACAGAAACGGGAAAGATCAGGATGATCGGGACATCAGGCCCGACCGGCAGAGGCGGAACCGGGGCTCAACGAGCCCGCATAAACCCGCATGCGTGCACCGAACCGAGAATTCCGGAGAGCAGATCAATCGACTTCATGCAGACTCTCCCTCGGGTTCGAGCAATGGAAGGTAGTTTTATAGATGTGCCGTCGACTTTTGGCAACATGATGGCCGGCTTCAATCGCTGATTGGCGATAGAACCGCTCCAGCCGCTTTAGCTTTTTGTTTTGACGCGTTTTCTTGACGCGAACCGGCATCCACTTCGCTCGAAAACGCTCTAGTGTCCGCCGCCTGCAGCCGCGGGATTGCTGGGCTTGTTCAGCAGCATCACCATGAGGCTGAGACCGACATAGAACACCGACAGCGCGAAGAACGCGTCGCCAAAGCTCATCACGACGGCCTGACGATGCACGATCTGCGACAGCTGCTTCATGGCCATCCGCGAGGCGTCGCCCATGCCCTGGAACTTCTGGGTGAACATGTTGAGCATCTCGACCGCCTGCGCATTGCCCCAGGTGACCTTGTCGTGCAGCCGCGTGATGTGGAAATCGGTGCGGTGATCGAGCACGGTATTGATCAGCGCAAGGCCGAGCGCGCCGCCGAGGTTACGCGTCAGGTTGAACAGGCCGGAGGCGTTCTTCAGCATCTGCGGCGCCAGCGTGCCGAGCGCAATGTTGTTGATCGGCACCATGGCCATCATCATGCCGATGCCGCGCAGGATTTGCGGCAGCAGCAATTCGTAGAAATCGAAATCGCGCGTCACCCATGTCATCTGCCATGTGCCGGCAGCGAACAGCACCAATCCCGCCATGATGAGATAGCGCATGTCGATCTTCTGCATCAGACGCGCCACCAGCGGCGCCGTCAGGAACATCGCAACGCCCGAGACGAACATCGTCTCGCCGATCATCAGCGCGCTGTAGCCGCGGATCTCCGCGAGATAACGCGGATAGAGATAGGTCAGGCCGTAGAGCCCGATGCCGACGCAGAACGAGAACAGACAGCCCAGCGCGAAATTACGATCAGTGAAAGCGCGGATGTCGACGATCGGTTCTTTCGCCGTCAACACGCGCCAGAAAAACGCCACGCAGCTCACAACGCAGACAACGGCAAAGATCGCGATCGAGGTGTCGCCGAACCAGTCGTTACGCGGCCCCTCTTCCAGCACATATTCCAGCGAACCGAGGAAACCGGCCATGAAGCCGAGGCCCCACCAGTCGAAATGATCGAGCAGTTCGAAATGCGGCTCGTCGAAATCCACCAGCGCGAGCACGCCGATGGTGATGCCGATGCCGGGCACCACATTGATGAAGAACAGCCAGTGCCAGGACAGCGCATCGGTGATGTAGCCGCCCACCGTGGGTCCGATGGTCGGTGCCAGCGTCGCGACAAGGCCGATGATCGGGCCGACGATGTGGAATTTGGAGCGCGGAAACACCGTATAGGCCGAGGCGAACACCGTCGGGATCATGCCGGCGCCAAGGAAGCCCTGGATCGCGCGCCACAGGATCATCTGCTCGATCGACGAGGTGAAACCGCACATCAGGCTGGCGAAAGTGAATCCGGCGGCCGAGATCGCAAACAACAGCCGCGTGCCGAGTGCGCGCGACAAAAAGCCGGACAGCGGAATCGCGATCACTTCCGCGATCAGATAGGCGGTTTGCACCCAGGACACTTCGCTGGACGACGCGGACAATCCGGCCTGGATTTCAGACAGCGATGCCGAGACGATCTGGATGTCCAGAATCGACATGAACATGCCGAACACCATGATCAGAAACGCGATCAGGCGTTTCGGCGCGACATAGTCCGCAGCCGGAGCGGCCGGCGGTGCGCCTGACACGGTGGTGGTCGTGGACATCTGCTTGTCCTGACTTAGCGCGCGGGTTCTGCACCCGGCTTGGTGTTGACGCGGACATAGACCGACATGCCGGCGCGCAGCAGGTTTTCCTTGGCAACGTCAGCCGGCACCCTGAGACGCACAGGCACACGCTGCACGATCTTGGTGAAGTTGCCGGTGGCGTTATCCGGCGGCAGCAGCGTGAACACCGAGCCTGCGGCTGGCGCGAGGCTTTCCACAGTGCCTTCGATGGCGCGACTGCTATCGGCGTCGAGCTCGATCGAGACCGGCTGGCCCGGCTTCAGGCGGCGCAACTGCGTCTCCTTGAAATTGGCATCGATATAGACGTCGTTGAGCGGCACGACATTGCCGAGACGCTGGCCGGCGCTGATGAAATCGCCAGTCGAAACGAGGCGGTTCGAAAAGATGCCATCCACCGGCGACTTCACCGTGGTGAAGTCGAGATCACGCACGGCCTTGTCCAGCGCGCTCTGCAATTCGGCGAGCTGCGCGCGCGCTTCGTTCTGCTGCGCCTTCGTCACTTCGACGCTGCTCTTGGCTGCATCGACGGATGCCTTCGCGGCCTTGACGGCAGCCGAGGTCTGGTCGCGGTTCGACTGCGAGGTCTCGTAGACCGAGCGCGAAGCGAAGCCCTGCTTGCTCAGCGTTTCCTGGCGATCGAATTCAAGCACGGCGCGATTGGCAGCGGCATCGGCCGATGCAAGCTGGGCCTGCGCCTGCTCGACGGCGCTTTCCTGCGCGCCGACCTGACGACCGATCCGTTCGATGGTGGCCTTCTGGGTGTCGATCTTGCGCTTGGCGGCATCGACGGCGATGCGATAGTCGCCGTCATCGATCCTGAAGATCACCTCGCCGGCCTTCACCGCGACGTTGTCGCCCGGCAGGATCTGCGCGATGTGGCCCGATACGCGCGCACCCAGCGTGGTGTTGCTGGCGCGGACATAGGCGTCGTCGGTCGACACGATGAAGCGGCCGACCAGATAATAGTTCACGCCATAATAGACGCCTGCGACGGCGAGCAGCGCGCCGACACCGAGCAGCACTTTTTTCTTCTTGCCGGATTTTGGCGCAGCGGTCTGCGCGGTCGCGGCCGGTGCTGCTGTGGCGGGCTGTTCAGGTGCGGGCGCATCCGCAGGACCGCGGGCTGCGGGTTCATCCGCTGCGGGCGACACGACGCGTACCGGCGCGCTGTCAGTCTCGCCTTCGGGGCGAATGATACGGGCAGCCTGGTCGCGTGGTCCGGCCATTCCGGCCTCCTCAAACGTGAGAATGCGGACACCATCGGACATGCCGGGTCCCCGCTTGCTGCGGCAATATGTAAATTGACCGAACGGTTCGGTCAAGATACAGTTTGATCAGTTCATCACGATTTCGCGTTATTCCGGTTTCATCGCGGGCGATATCCCGCTGATTCATCGAACAGGCTGAACGAATGGTTGCCTCCCACCCTGCCCCCCTCTCGCCTGTCGGCGAAGAAGACAGCGCCAAGCGCCGCCAAATTCTCGACGGCGCGCGCAAGGTTTTCCTGGATCTGGGCTTCGACGGCGCCAGCATGGGCGAGATCGCGCGTGCCGCCGGCGTCTCCAAGGGCACGCTCTACGTCTATTTCGCCGACAAGAGCGCGCTGTTTGAGTCGATCGTCGAGCAGGAGAAGCTCGAGCAGGGCAAAGCTGTCTTCAATCTCGATCCGGAACGCGATGCAGTGACCACGCTCGGCGAGTTCGGCCGCGCCTATATCCAGTTGCTGTGTCGGCCCGGCGGCGGCTCGGCGATCCGTACCGTGATGGCCATCGCGGAGCGCATGCCCGATGTCGGCAAACGCTTTTATGAAGCGGTGCTGGCGCACGCGATCCGGCAGGTCGCGGCCTATCTCGATGCCCGCGTCGCTGCGAAGGAATTGGCGATCACTGATACCGAGCTATCCGCCGCGCAATTCATGATGTCCTGCCAGGCGACGCTGTTTCAGCCCTTCATCTTCCAGGCCAAGCCGACACCCACGGCCGCGGAGATCGACAAGGTCGTCGACAGCGCCGTGCGGATGTTCCTCGCGGCCTACCGCATCTGACAAGCCGGCCTATTCGTTCTCGTAGAAGTCCTCGTCATCAGGCGATTTGCGCGTCGACTTCTTGGCCGTGCGGCCGATCGAGCCGGTCACGCCGCCGTAGTCATTGTTGTTGCGCCCGGCATAGGGATTGCGACTTTGCGCGCGCGCGGCAATCTCCTCGCCCGACACGGCCGCCGGCTGGCAGATCACCGGGCGCTTGGGCCGGCGCATCAGATCCACGTGAATGTGATCGTAGTGATAGACGTTGGAGCCCGGCGCCAGCACGGTGTTGAAGACCTGGCACGCGCCGCCCTGGATGTCGCGCAGGAAGCCCTGCTCTTCCGGCATCCCCTTCCAGCCTGCCTTCACCGAGACACTGCGACCATCGGCGAGGACGAAGGCAGAGATATCGAGCGCGTTGCCGAATGCATGTTCGGAGATATGTGCGCGTGAATTGCCATTCATGCCACGGCACGAATAAGCGGAGATCTGCTTGATCTCGGCGACGCGGACGCCGAACCAGCGCATCGCCGCCGGCTGCACGGACTCCGCGAGCCACTTGTCAAGGGCCGAGACGATCGGACAGGCCAGCGTCGCCGTCGGTTTCACGACGACGGGGCCAACCGAGCCCGTGACATTGCCCTGTCCCGGTCCAAGACGCTGCGGAGCATAATCCTGCGGCGGCTGGCTCTGCTGCACACCTGAACTATAGCGGCCGTAAGGCGCGCGCGGCTGCTCTTGCTGCGGCGCGCGCATCGTCTGCGGCGAACCTTCCGGCGGCAATTCGATTTCGTCTTCATTGTCCGGCGGCACGCCCGGCGCGTTCAGCGAGATCGGGCCGCTGTTGCTGGCAGCGCCGCCATAGGACGAACCGCCATAGGACGGCTGCTGCGGCGCGGCAGCTTGCGGATAGGAATTCGGATAGCTGCTGGCGGGACGCGCCATGGTCTGTGGCTGCTGCTGCACCGGCCAACGTGGCTGGCTTGCACCGCTGATGCCGCCAGGCGGCCGCAAGGTTTCATCGGCAAAACCATAGCTGCTGCTGGCCTCGCCAAGAGCTGCGACCTTCAAGGGAAATTCTGCGCCGCAGACGCCGGGCCCGGAAATCGGGTTGATCCGAACGAGATCAGCCCCCTCTTTCACCGTGCCGGATTTGAGACATGCGACTTCTGCCTCGGCACGCCATGGTTCGCGTTCCTGGGTCTGAAACAGACCGCGTCCGCAACCCGCAAGCGATACAAGGACGACGGAGCCGACGAGATACAAACGAACTCTGCGCGTCATTCGCGCAAGGTGGTCGAAATGTTTTAAAGACTCTTCAACGCATTGAATTCACGTTTGATTTACCATGTTGCCGACGCTCGTACCGCTACGGCCGCAGTTGGTCGACTTCCTTCTCTTTTCTGCGGGAACGGACCGCCAGCTTTCGCGTTACTCCGCGCGACAACGTCAAAGGGAGGGTTCCCATGACTATGTTCGGCCAACTGAGCGTTGTGGCCGCCTATGCGGCAATCGCCTTCGTCGGCGCTATCGTATTTGGCGTGCTGTAGAGCCCTAATCCCATAAAGCTTTCTCACCTATGGCGTCCGCTCTCCCGAGCGGGCGCTTTTTGCTGCCGTAACCTGCCAATAGCCGATTGACAGTTTGACGCAGGCCGGGGCCTGATACCCCCGTTGCGAGCGCTTGCGCATCAGCCGGGACGATCGCCCGCGCAGTAGACCAGCGCCGAATTCAGAAGTCAGGAAACGCCTATGCGCAAATTCTTTGCCGCAACCATTGCGGCTGTATCACTCGCTGCTGCACTTGCAGCCCCCGCTGCGGCGCAAACCCCGATCAAGATCATGGTTGGCGGTATCGACAAGCAGATCTATCTGCCGGCGAAACTGGCAGCCCAGCTCGGCTTCTTCAAGGAACAGGGGCTCGACGTCGAGCTGTTCAACTCCACCTCCGGCTCGCAGGCAGCCACCGCTTTGCTCGCCCGCGAAGTCCAGGGCGTGGTCGGCTTCTACGATCACACCATCGACCTGCAATCCAAGGGCAAATTCATCACCTCAGTGGTGCAATTCGCGATCGCGCCTGGCGAAGTCGTGCTGGTGAAGGCCGCCGATGCGGACAAGCTGAAGGATCCCGCCAACTGGAAGGGGCAGGCGCTCGGCGTCACCGGCCTCGGCTCTGCCACCGACTTCCTGACCCGCGCGCTCGCCGCCAAAGCGGGGCTGAAGATGCAGGACTACACGCTGGTGCCAGTCGGCGCTGGCGATACGTTCCTGGCTTCCATGCAGCAGGGCAAGATCGTCTCCGGCATGACGACGGAGCCGACGGTGGCGCGCGCTGTGAAAAACGGCACGGCCAAAGTCGGCATCGATCTGCGCACACCGGAAAGCACCCGCGCTGCACTCGGCGGCGATTATCCGGCCGCGTGTCTCTATATGGACCGCGCCTGGATGGAGGCGAACAAGGAGACGGCACAGAAGGTCGTCAATGCGTTTGTGAAGACGCTGAAGTGGATGAATACCCACTCGCCCGAAGAGATCGCAGCTCAAATGCCGAAGGACTATTATGCCGGCGAACTCGATCTCTATGTGCAAGGTCTGCGCGAAGGCAAGCCGCAATACTCCGTGGACGGCATGATGCCGGCGGGTGCGCCGGAATCGGTGCTGAGCGTGCTGAACAGCTTCTCGCCCAACCTCAAGGGCAAGACCATCGACCTCGCCAAAACCTACACCACGGATTTCGTGGTCAAAGCCAACGCGACGAACTGAGGCCCTTCTCCCCTCCCCCTTGCGGGGAGGGGCCGGGGGTGGGGGTAGCCACAAGGGACGTCACTTGTGGACCCCCCTCCCCCGACCCTCCCCCGCAAGGGGGGAGGGAGCAGAACGAACGCGCTTTACCCGCCGACTTCAACAACGACTCTGATGATAAAGCGAATGCAATCATGAATGCCCCCGCACCCTCCGCCGTCGCGCTGAAGAACGTCGCGCGCCGCTTCGTCACGCCTTCGGGTGACGTTCTCTCCGCGCTGGAGGATTTCGACCTCAGCATTGCACCCGGCGAATTCATGGCCGTGGTCGGCCCCACCGGCTGCGGCAAGTCGACGACGCTCGGGCTGATCGCCGGCCTCGCCCGCCCGCAAGGCGGCGAAGTCACATTGTTCGATGCGCCGGTGACCGGTGTTGATCGGCGCGTCGGCTTCGTGTTCCAGCAGGACGCCGTATTTCCGTGGCGCGACGTGCTCGGCAATGTCATGGCCGGGCCGCTGTTTCGCGGCGTGGCGAAAGACAAGGCAGAGGCCACCGCGCGCGACTGGATCATTCGTGTCGGCCTGAAGGGCTTCGAACATCATCATCCGCATCAGCTCTCCGGCGGCATGCGCAAGCGCGTGGCGCTGGCGCAGACCTTCATCAACAATCCGCAGGTCCTTTTGATGGACGAGCCGTTCTCCGCGCTCGACGTGCAGACCCGCGAATTGATGCAGGAGGAATTGCTGCAACTGTGGGCCCAGGCGAAATCGGCGGTGCTGTTCGTCACCCACGATCTCGACGAAGCGATCCTGCTCGCCGACCGCGTCGCCGTGCTGACCACGCGACCGGCGCGCGTGAAGTCCGTCCACACCATCGACCTGCCGCGTCCACGCGATGTCGCGACGCTGCGCTACGACGAACGTTTCATCGCCATTGCGCGAAAGATCTCTGACGACCTGCGCGAGGAAGTGTTGCGCGCCCGGGCAGGACACTGACATGACCGAGACAACAGTGACCGCCCCCCTCGCCGCCGACGGCCGCATCGAGACCGCCGTGCAGCGCCTGCGCCGCCATCAGCGCCTGGTGCTGGCGCTGCGGCTTGCCGTTCTCGTATTCCTGATCGGCGGCTGGGAATTCGGCGTCCGCCTCGGCGTGATCGATCCGTTCTTCTTCGGCCAGCCCACGGGCATCGTCACCAAGCTGATCGACTGGACCGAGAACGGCACCTCCATCGGCCCGCTGTGGAAGCAGATCTGGGTGACAATCTACGAGGCCGGCGCCGGCTTCCTGATCGGCTCCGCCATGGGCATCCTGTGCGGCATCGCGCTGGGCCGTAACCAACTCCTGTCAGACGTGTTCTCGATCTACATCAAGGTCGCGAATTCGATCCCGCGCGTCGTGCTCGGCTCGATCTTCATCGTGGCCCTCGGCCTCGGTGCGGCATCGAAGATCGCACTCGCCGTCGTGATGGTGTTCTTCGTGGTGTTCGCCAACGCCTTCCAGGGCGTGCGCGAGGCCGACAAGAACCTGATCGCCAATGCGCGCATCCTCGGCGCCAGTAACTGGCAGATGACCCGCGCCGTGGTGCTGCCCTCGGCGCTGTCCTGGATTCTCGCCAGCCTGCATGTCTCGTTCGGCTTCGCGCTGGTCGGTGCCATCGTCGGAGAGTTTTTGGGCGCCCGCGAAGGCATGGGCCTGCTGATCGCGACCGCACAGGGCTCGTTCGATTCCAACGGCGTGTTCGCCGCGATGATCGTTATCGCGATCGTGGCGCTGCTGGCCGAATGGATCCTGACCATGATCGAGAACCGGCTGCTGACCTGGCGCCCGGATACCACCGTTAACGAGTGACCACCGAAACCCGGCGCGCTTGATTCAAATCGGCGCGCCGGCGGTCATTCCTTCTGCAACAATGTTGCTCCTATCCCCTGCGACGACACATTTCCCCGCCGCGACGAAACCGTTTTGCAGAATTGACGCAAATCTCCTGAAACGGCCGCTGGGTACATCTCCTGCCAACGAGGCGCCGAACGGGCGCTCATTCACAGGCGCTCAAACGGAGATTCCCATGATCACCCTCGCTTCTTTCGAACGAAAAATTCGCCGTGCTGCCGTTGCAATCGGCGCGCTCCTTGCCGGCGCATTCTCCTTTGCCCATCCGGCAGCCGCAGCGCCGCTGCCGCTGTTTCCGTTCTTCATGGCGCCGCCGGTCCAGAGCGAGCCTGCGCCCTATGTGCAGTCGCCGCAGATGGATGACGAGCGCTCTGCCATCGAACAGCCCGCGCGCTTCAGGCGGCAGATCGTCAACTATCCGACCCGCGAGGCCGCCGGCACGATCATCGTCGATACGCCGAACACCTATCTGTATTACGTGCTCGGCAACGGTCAGGCGCTCCGCTACGGCATCGGCGTCGGCCGCGATGGTTTCACATGGTCCGGTGTACAAACCGTGACTCGCAAGGCCGAATGGCCGGCATGGACCCCGCCGGCTGAAATGATCGCACGCCAGCCCTATCTGCCGCGCCACATGGCCGGCGGCCCCGGTAACCCGCTCGGCGCCCGCGCCATGTATCTCGGCGGCACCATCTATCGCATCCACGGCACCAATATGCCGGAGACCATTGGCACGCAGGTCTCGTCGGGCTGCATCCGCCTCACCAATCAGGACGTGTCGGATCTGTATTCCCGCGTTACAGTCGGCACCAAGGTGATTGTGCTGCCGATGGATCGCCGTGCAGACAGCGCAAGCGGCAAGCGTGGCTAATCTGAGGCGCGGCTCCTAACTGGCGCGCGTCACCACAGCATTGTAATGTCCCCGCGTTTTCGAGCGGGGACATCATGCGTCTGAAACCAATTCTCATCGGCGCGGTGCTGGTCGCCGTCTTTTTCGTGGTCGCACTCAAGGTGATGGACTATGTGGCTCCGCGCGGCGCTGGCTCGGCGCCAGTGCTGGTCGCATTGCCGCCGCTGCCACCCTCACCCGCACGCAGTTCAAGCATCATCGCACCGGTCGCCATTGCACTCACCGCGATCCGCGATGCCGCCGATCGCGGCGCACCGCGCAGCTTCAACGGCACGGCTGACAATCCTGTACAACAACTGCTGCAAGATGCCGATATCAGGTGGACGGCCGCACGCGGTCCGATCGGGGCGACCGGCGCGCAGGACACGCTGACCATGTCCGCCCCACTGACCGGCACGCTCAATGTCACCGGCGCCATCTCGACGAATGTGCGCGATGCGCTGGGCGGCGCGCTCGGCAACCTGCTCGGCGGCAATGTTGCCAAGCAGCTTGGCAACATCAACATCAAGAACGTCAATGCCAATGCGGAAATCCGCGGCAATGTGGTGGTCTCGGCACAGCCGCGGCTGACGCCGAATTGGCGGATCGACCCGAACCTGACCGCTCAGGTGACACTCGGCGATACCAACGTCGCGGTCGCCGGTGCCCGCATCAATGTGCCCGCGCAGGTCAAGCCGATGATCGACAATGCGGTCAACGAGCAGATCATCGCCCTGCAGCAGCGCCTGCGCAACGATCCCGCTTTCGAACAGAATGCCCGGCGCGAATGGGCCAAACTCTGCCGGTCGATCCCGCTGCAAGGTGCGAGCGCATTGCAGAACCTGTTCATCGAACTGAAGCCGACGCGTGCCGTCGCCGCCCAGCCGCGCATCGATGCCAGCAATTTGACGCTGACACTCGGCGTCGAGGCCGAAACACGCGTGACCTCAACACAGACGCAGCCAAATTGTCCGTTCCCCGCCACACTCGCCATCGTGCCGCCCGGCCCCGGCAAACTCAGCATCGGTGTGCCCGTGGACATGCCTTTCACTGAACTGAATAAGATCATCGAGGCGCAACTCGTCGGCAAGACATTCCCGGAAGACAATTCCGGCGCGGTCGCAGTGACGGTGAAGAAAGCAACTGTCTCGGCATCCGGCGACCGCCTGCTCATCTCGTTGCTGGTGAATGCCAAGGAGAAGCAGAGCTGGTTCGGTCTTGGCGGCGAAGCAACTGTCCATGTCTGGGGCAAGCCTGCGCTCGATCAAGCGGCACAGACGCTGCGCTTTACCGATCTGGAACTTGCCGTTGAATCAGAAGCGGCCTTTGGCCTGCTCGGCGCGGCAGCTCGTGCAGCCATGCCATTGCTACAGAAGACGCTGGCTGAACGTGCGACCATCGATCTGAAGCCCTTTGCCTCGAATGCGCAAAAGAAGATCGCCGCCGTCATCGCGGATTTCCAGAAGAACGAAAACGGCATCCGCGTCGGCGCCGAGATCAGCAGCCTCCGCCTTGGCGGGATCGCCTTCGACTCCAAAACGCTGCGGGTGATCGCGGAGGCCGATGGCGCCATCAATGTGAATGTGACGGCGTTGCCGGGGCTGTAGATTTAACGCGATGACGCGGATAAGAGCGCACCCGCAAAACGGGCGCGCTCTTATCGTCAGCCTACTGGTTCTTGGCTCGCGTTGTCACAACGTGACGAAAAAGTCCTTACATCGCATACTTGAACTCAGGCATCGCCTTCAATTGATCCTTGCTGGCACCGCTTAGCACGGCATGGTCGGGGTACCAGGGATTCGCCTTGGCCGGCGCGGCGGCTGCGGGAGCTGCACCCGTGGTGGCTGCACCCGTGGTCATGCCGCTAGGGGGCGAGGTCGACTTCATGCCCGACGAACCGCCAGTTGAAGACGCCATTGTTGCCACCGGCTCGTTCACGAATTTGATCTTGTCATAAGGCACGGCGATCAGGCGTTCGCCGACACCGAGGAAACCACCGACGCCGATCACCACGGCCTTGATGTTCCCCTGCTTGTCGGTCAAGAGATCGTTGATCGAACCGAGGCTCTCATTGGCTTCGTTATATACGCTCAGACCGACCACCTTCGATGTACGCCAGTTGCCATTGAACGTCGTATCAGATGCGGTGACCGGCGCAGCTGCCGGGGCTGTGGTTGTCGTAGTTGCGCTCGGGCTCTGCGCGAAAGCTGCGGTTGCCAGCAACGCCGAACCAACGATACCAGCCGTCATGTATTTATTGAACATATGTTCCTCCTGTCGTTGTGGGTCGTCCAAAACCAACGCGGAGGTACAATGACTGTTCCGGTTCCACCGAAATTGGTCGTTAGAATTCGCCCCAATAGGGTGCGACGCCGTAGTGGCGATGCAGCGCTTCTTCCTGCGACCTGTCGCCCCAGTCGAACTCGCGTTTCTCGGTGAATGACGGCGCGCTGCGCAATTCTTCTTCGCTGATATCAAGTTGATACGCATCGAGCGTGCGATTGAAGGTCAGCCGCGCCCAAGGTAGCGGCAGCAGGTTCGAACCGAGGCCGAGAAAGCCGCCGAAACTGAGGATGGCGTAGGACACTTTGCCGCTGATCTTGTCGATCATCAGACGTTCGATATGACCGATGCGTTCGCCATTCGGACGTCGTACCGCCGTTCCCTCGATCCGGTCGCTCGCAATCAGGCTATGCGGCTTCGTCATGACGTCGGGAGTCATTGTCGCCTCCATAAGTCAATTGAAGGGGTAACAATGCCCGGACGTGTTCCTTGTTCCGGCAATAGCGCGAAAGTGACCTGCACAAAAGAAACCACCACCCTTCCCTTGCGGGAAAGATGGTGGCGTCAGCCTGGTCGTAAGCGTCGCGGTCTTCGTATCAGGTCTGGTAGTCGATCAGCAGGGCCGTGAATGACGCCTTGCTGCTAGATGCTGTAGCGCTGGTGCCGCTCGCGCTGTAGGAGCTTGAAGACGAGGCCTCCAGCGATTGCTTCAGCGAGTCCAGGAACTGCTTCATGATATCGGAGATACTGGTCGCACTGTCCGTATCATCGGTACTGTCGGTACTATCGGCGCTATCCGACGGCGGTGGGCCGCCGGGTCCACCGCCAGGAGGTGGACCACCGGCACCGCGAGCGCCGCCTGCTCCACCCGGACCGCCATCGGCGAAGGCCGACTGGAACACGCCCTGCAATTCGGTGGCCTGGTCCGAGGTCAGCTTGCCGCTGGACACCTGGGCACTGATGAGATCGTCGATCTTCGATTTCATCTCGTCCGGCGACGGCCGGCTGCCGCTGCTCTGGCTCGAACGGTCGGCCTGCAGCGACGAGTCGATATCGGTTAAAGCAGAGGACAGCGCATCCTGATCGCCGCTGCTGATCTTTCCGGAGGAAAGCTCGGCCTGCAGCTCCTGCTGCAGTTTCTGAAGGGGGGATTGGTAGGAACTGCTGGACGCAGCCGAGATAGAGGTCATGATCTGCTCCAAGGTGCTTGCTTAGTGCTCGCAACTTGCGGTTAACCTTCTTAACGAGGTCTTGTTATCGCCTTGCTGACATGTTGCGGTTTGTTGCGCCTCAGCCACTAGCAATAGTCCGAAACAAAAAACTTCTGCAGCCCGCGCCGATCCCGGCCAAAAGAGTTCGCATGGCAAACGTACCGAACATCCTGGTCGTAGAAGACGACCGCGAAACCCGTACGCTGATCGCGAAGTATCTGCGTACCAATTCCTGCAACGTCACCACCGCTGCCGACGGGCGCGAGATGGAAAAGGTGATGGCCGACACCCGTGTCGACCTGCTGATCCTCGACGTGATGCTGCCCGGCGAAGACGGCCTCAGCCTGTGCCGCAAGGTCCGTGCCGAGTCGCAACTGCCGATCATCATGCTGACGGCGCGTGGCGAAGACGTGGACCGCATTCTCGGCCTCGAAATGGGCGCCGACGACTACCTGCCAAAGCCCTTCAATCCGCGCGAATTGCTGGCACGCATCAATGCAGTGCTGCGCCGACAGGCCACGGCGCTCAATGCCAGCGCCACGCCGAACGCCACGGCGCTGTCATTCGCCGGCTGGCAGATCGACCTGCGCCTGCGCGAATTGCGCAATCCCGAAGGCGCGCGCGTCGCCATGACCTCGGCCGAATTCGATCTGCTGCGTGCCTTTGTCGAGCGCTCCGGCCGCGTGCTGTCGCGCGACAGCCTGCTCGATCTCACGCAAGGCCGCAGCGCCGGATCGTTCGAACGCAGCATCGACGTGCTGGTCAGCCGCATCCGCCGCAAGATCGAGGTCGACCCGCAGGACGCGCAAATGATCAAGACGGTGCGTTCGGGCGGCTACATGTTTACGCCGACGGTGGAAGCGGTCGCAACGGCGACGACCAACTAGTTTCATCGAGATGTTCAGCGTCCTCAATCTGCGTCGGATCAGCGGCCAGATCACCGCCCTGGTGGTGATGTCGATCGTGGCTATCCACATCGTTCTCTCGCTGCTGTTCACGCTGATGAGACCGGACCCGAATGATCAGGAGCGGGATCGTGGCCACGGCGAGTTGATCGCGATCGTTCGCTTGCTGAAGGCGACACCGATCGCCGATCGCCCGGAACTTCTGGTCAATTTGAAAAACGCCTTTCCCAAATTCGACATCCGGCCAGTCCCTCGGGATGCAACGATCACGACCGACGATGGCCCCGACTATCCGCGTCACAGCTTACGCCGGCTGCTTGGTTCCGACGCGCGACTGCTGACGATCGGTGGCGCGCCGGACCGGATCGGGGTCACCCTCCCGGACGGCGACATGTTCTCCTTCAGTAGTCTACCGGAGCGACGACCAGGCTTCTTTCTGGGCGGTCCTTGGGTTCTGACGTTTCTGTTCGTGGTGATCAGCCTGACGCTGCTGGGCCTGTGGGCGGCCCGCATGCTGTCCGCGCCGCTTTCGGCCTTTGCCAAGGCAGCGGAAGAGTTCAGCCTGAACGGCTCGGCTGAGCCCCTGCCCGAGCGCGGCCCCGAAGAAATTCGCTCGGTGGCACGCGCGCTGAATCGGATGCGCGAGCGCATCGGCACGCTGATTGACGACCGCACCAAGATGCTCGCCGCCATCAGCCATGATTTGCGTACGCCGATCACGCGGCTGCGTCTCCGTTCGGAATTCATCGAGGACGACGGCCATCGCCGCCACATGCTGCGTGACCTCGATCAGATGCGATCGATGCTCGAAGCCGTGCTGTCATTCCTGCGCAACGACCGTCGGCTGGAAGAGATGACGCTGACGGATATCGCCACAACCCTGCAGCTGATCGCCGACCAGTTTGCCGACATCGGCCATATGGTGACCTATCAGGGCCCGTCCCATGCGATGGCGATGGCCCGGCCCGACGATCTGCATCGCGCAGTGACCAACCTGGTCGAGAACGCCGTGAAGTTCGGCTCGGAAGCGAATATCTCTCTGACGATGTCCGAGGGCGGCGCCATCATCGACGTCGCCGATGACGGCCCTGGCATTTCGGACGCACAAAAGAGCGCGATGCTGCAGCCTTTCGTACGCGGCGACGACGCCCGCAACATGGATCATGAAGCTGCCGGCTTCGGCCTCGGCCTGTCGATCGCCCGCGCCGTAACGTTGGCCCATGGCGGCGAATTGACACTGCTGGATCGCCAGCCGCGTGGCCTGATCGTCCGCATCACGCTGCCGGCACGCGATACGGACAGAGCCGCAGCGTAGCGCTCAGTTCGCCTTCACCGCAGGCGCGACGCTGTGGACCGCACCCGGTTTGCGCAGATGGATCGTGGCGATGTCGTCACTATAGACCTTCTCCCAACCATCGACGCGATCGAGCAGCTTGGTTGCTGCGCTCTGGGTTCGCAGCAACGTCGCCTCGATGTCGTAATCCTTCAGCAGCCGGAACAGGTTGTCGGGCTCGATCAGACCGCTGGCATTGTTGTGGTCGACCATCAGCTTCGTCCCGAACAATTCGGTACGGCCATCGATGAAGGTCGGCACCCCACGCGCGATCAGATAGCCGCCGAAGTCGTAATCGTTGAACACGCGACTGAGATTGAGCTTCTGGAGTTCAGTCACCGCCTTTGCGGGCGCAGCCGCCTCACGCGGCATGTAGCGCTGCACGGACGCCAACACGAATGTCCCGGCGATTAGACAGATCGCGATCCCCGCGAATAACAAGCTGCGCTGCGGCGATACATGATTGGCCTCTGGCATCTGAGGTCCACCGATTTGTCGACCAAGCGGCGTCGCCAAGACCATCGGCGCCAGCAGCGCCAGCACTTCGGCGTTGCGTACATGACTGAGCGCCATGAACACGAAGCCGATCACGAGCACGATGCGCATCGGCGGCAGCGTGATGCCGCGCCATAGCGCCAGTGCGAACGCCACCAGCACGGTCAGTTCCAGCGGCCCGGCATGATTGAAATTTGCAGGCCGCCACTCGCCGATCAGCGCCAGCGCTTCACCGAGATTGAGAATGCGACGCGACGCCAGCAGCGAGTCCCAGCCATAAGGCGTCACGCAACTTGCTGCCAACGCGGCAATGCCGAACAGCGCCCAGCGCAGCAGCAGCGCGCGCTGCATCGTCTTCGGTGCATGCCAGATCGCATCGATGCCGATCGGACCGATCAGCGCCAATCCGAGAATGAAGCCGCCATGCAGGTTGGCCCAAAGCGCCATCAGCGGCAGCAGCCAGAAGGATGGCACACTCCTGCGATCCATCGCATTCACAAGGCCGGCGACCCATGCCACCATCACCGGCATCGCCAGCAGATGCGGCCGCGCAACAACATGCCCCGCCATCAGCGCAAGAGCCGTCGCGACGAAAATGATCGTCACCGTGGCCGGCAGGCGCTTATCGAGAAAGCGCGCCAACAACGCCATTGTCACGGCCAGCGCAGCGACAGCAAGCACCACCACGCCGGTCCAGCCAGCGCCGGCATAGGCGACCGCGTAGAGGACCTGAGACAGCCACTGGGTCGAGATCCATGGCTGGCCGTACATCGTGAACGAGTAGATATCGGTCGTCGGCACCGCATGGTGATCGAGAATCCACTGCCCGACTGCGATCTGCCAATACGCATCCGGATCTCTCAGGAGGGCGTTGCCCGCCGCGAGCCACAGCGTATAGACCGCAATCCCCGCCCAGAGCGGGAGCAGCCCGTGCATCGTTTTGCGCGTTACGACGGGATGGGTGGCGGACATCGTCATGCTCGGCATGCCCCTGGAAAGTCGCAAGAAAAGCGCTGGAATACCGCAGCAAATCACGACAGGGCATAATTTGGGGTAAATATCGGGCGGAACTCGCGAATCAGGCCTACAGAAAGACGCAATTCGAGCCCTCATCTCGGATAATTGAATCGGATGGTTTAGGCCGTCTGAAAGACTGCCTCCGCTACTGGCGGAGGAACGAAGTTTTCGAGACCATTCATGAAACGCATTTCTCTGTCCCTGGCGACGCTTCTGGCTGTTGCCGCTCTTCCGCAACTGGCATCCGCGCAGCAGCGTGCCGACTACGACGCCATGGTTGCCACCCATGCCCAGGCCAATGGCGTGCCCGAGGCGCTGGTGCATCGTGTGATCGTGCGCGAAAGCAAGTATCACCCCAATCTGATCGGCCGCGGCGGCACCATCGGCCTGATGCAGATCAAGCTCGCGACCGCGCGCGGCGTTGGCTACACCGGCACCGCCGAAGGCCTTCGCGATCCCAACACCAATCTCACTTACGCGGTGAAATATCTCGCCGGCGCCTACCGTGCCGCGAACGGAAATCACAACCGCGCGGTGTCCTACTATGCCGGCGGCTACTACTATGCCGCCAAGCGCCAGCGCCGCGAGGTTTCCGCGCCGCCGCATCAGCCACTCTTCGCCAAGGATGCCGAACGCCTGCACCTGCACCTGCAAAACGCGGCCAATGCCAACGCCCAAGCTTTGAAGCCGTAAGTCCCGCCGCATTGAAATCGGGGTCGGCCAACACATGCACCGATCACTGCGTTCACGCATATAAGCATTGGTAACGTGAAGATATCACTGCTTTTCGCTGGCGTTATTCAAGCTAAAATGCTACTTTAAGTTGATTTTGTACGGATATTAAAAGCAAGCATCTTCGAAATTCGGGAGATGATTCTATGTATGGTCGGTTGGCCTTTGCCCTTTGTTTAATGGTTGTCACCCCGTCATTCGCGACCGAGCCCGGACCGGCAAAAGGCCCGCTCCAGAAGGACGCGAAACAACTTTGCCAAGAAATTTGTGCAGCATCGTTCTCGGAAAAATTCGATGTCGCAAGAAAGAAGCAGCTGAGCGACTGCTTTGCTCAAGGTCTTTGTCCCATCAACATGGGCCCACCAACAGCAAACATGCCGTGGTCCAAGTCTAAGCGGTTCGAAAACGCAATCTGATGCTTGAATTTGGCACCAGCTCGTTCTTTGCGGTCATTTCGCAGCCTCTCATTTTCGGTGCACTAGCGGGCGCTCTCTTTGCGTTCGTCTTCTCTCTGCAGAACTCCTTACTGCCCTACTCAACAAAACTGCGAGCCAACCTGCCTGTTGGAATCGGATTTGCGCTGCCGATTTCGCTAGTTGCCTTTGTCGCAGGATACCTGACTGGCGTCAGCCGCTCTCCCGCGGTCGGGACGATCATTCCGGCAGTCCTCACGCTCGTCGGTGGCCTCAATATTTACCTATTCGGTATCGACGTGAAAAATCGATCTTTGGTCGGCTTTAGTGTTTTTCTGTTCTCTCTTTTCTTGTTCTACGGCGTTCAGACGGGTTCCTATCATCGAGAAATCGGCCGCGAAGCCAGACTAATTTTTCTGTCCGAGCAGGAGCGAAAAATCAGAATTTTTCGGGAAAATCGCGATCTTTCCCCTGATATGCCAGCCTGGATAACAACTGGCGAACCGCGATAGGCAAGTCCCGCACTCACGACGAGACGGGGCCGCGTTGACACGCCCATCCATAGGTTTACATTAGAGTCGTTCCGAGGGGGGCTCCGACGAGGAGCTGAGATACCGCAAGCTTGCACTTTTCCTGTTCCGGAAGAGACGCGCGAGACCGCGGTGACCCTTTGAACCTGATCCGGGTCATGCCGGCGAAGGGACAGGGATGTTTCAGGCTACGCAATCTCCGCGCGGGGACTCTCCCGTGGCGGGTAAATCGATATCAGTGATTGGCGCTGGCATTGCCGGCGCTTGGCAGGCGTTGATGCTGGCCAAGGCCGGCCACGCCGTGACGCTGCATGAGCGCAGCGATCCCAGCATGCGCGACGCCACCAGCCATTGGGCCGGCGGCATGCTGGCGCCTTGGTGCGAAGCCGAAGTCTCCGAGCCTGTGGTCTCCCGCCTGGGCCTACGTGCACTCGATCTGTGGCGCGAGGAACTCCCCGACACACCGTTCAATGGCTCGCTGGTCGTGGCGCATGCGCGCGACCGCGCCGATTTCGAACGCTTCGCCAAGATGACTTCCGGCCATACGCGGCTCGATGCAGCAGGCGTCGCCGAGATCGAGCCGTCGCTCGAAGGCCGGTTTCGCGACGGGCTGTTCTATCCCGGCGAAGGCCATGTGGAGCCGCGCCGCGTGCTGCCGCAACTCCACGCCCGGATTAGCGCCGCCGGCGGCATCATCAAATACAACAGCGAGCAGCAGCCGAAAGATCTCGACGGTCTGGTGATCGATTGCCGCGGGCTTGCGGCACGTGATGATGCCAGCACGCCGAAGCTGCGCGGCGTCAAGGGCGAAATCATCATCGTCGAGACAGATGAAGTACAGCTGTCGCGCCCGATCCGCCTGATGCATCCGCGCTGGCCGCTTTACGTGATCCCTCGCGCGGACAACCGCTTCATGCTCGGCGCGACTTCCATCGAGGGCGAGGATACCGGCGTCAGCGTGCGCTCCGCACTCGAACTGCTCGGCGCTGCCTATGCAGTGCATCCCGCCTTTGCCGAAGCGCGCATTCTCGAATTCGGCTCGGGTTTGCGTCCGGCTTTTCCCGACAACCTGCCGCGCATCGCGATCGACAAGAACACGATCGCGGTGAACGGCCTCTATCGCCACGGCTTTCTGCTGGCGCCTGCGCTGGCGGAGCTGACGCTCAACTATATCAAGCGGGGCGAGATCGACAATGAGGTGATGCAATGCAAGTGATCGTCAATGGCGAGCACCGCGAGATCGAGGCGTCGCATGTCGGCGCGCTGCTGCAGGAACTGGACTACGAAGGCACGCACTGTGCCATTGCGCTGAATTTCGACGTGGTGCCACGCAGCGCATGGGCGCAGACGCCACTCAAGGCAGGCGACGAGATCGAGATCATCACGCCACGGCAGGGAGGGTGAGAACGTGCACCTCCTTGACGTGATCAATTCGCAAAGGCCGCTGTGCTCCCCTCCCCCTTGCGGGGAGGTGTCGGGGGCGGGGGTCCACAAAGGGACTCTTACCGCGACGCTCTCGCCTGGCTCTACCCCCCTCCCCAACCCTCCCCCGCAAGAGGGGAGGGAGCACGCAAACCATGGAGCGAGTTCATGGTGAATTTCTACGGCAAAGAGTTTAAGTCACGCCTGCTGATCGGATCGGCGCTCTATCCGTCACCCGCGATCATGCAAGACGCGATCCGCGCCTCCGGCGCCGGCATCGTCACCGTGTCGCTGCGGCGTGAATCCGCCGGCGGCAAGACAGGCGATGCGTTCTGGTCGCTGATTAGAGAACTCGACGTCACCGTGCTGCCGAACACCGCGGGCTGCCGCAGCGTGCGCGAAGCGGTGACTACGGCGAAGCTCGCGCGCGAATTGTTCGGCACCTCCTGGATCAAGCTCGAAGTGATCGCCGACAACGACACGCTGCAGCCCGATGTGGTCGGCCTCGTCGAAGCGGCCGATATCCTGATCAAGGACGGCTTCGAGGTGTTCCCCTATTGCACCGAGGACTTGAGCGTCGCGATGCGTCTGGTGGATGCCGGCTGCAAGGTGGTGATGCCATGGGCCGCGCCGATCGGCTCGGCACGCGGCATCATTAATGCCGACGCGCTGAAACTGATGCGCGACCGCCTGCCCGATATCACGCTGGTGGTTGATGCCGGCCTCGGCGCGCCATCGCATGCCGCCGAAGCGCTCGAACTCGGCTATGACGCCGTGCTGCTCAACACCGCCGTCGCCAAGGCGGCCGATCCCGTCGCCATGGCCAATGCCTTCCGCCTCGCCGTCGAGGCCGGCCGCACCGGCTTCGAGGCCGGCCTGATGGGCGCGCGCGACTTCGCTTCTCCTTCCACTCCAGTCATCGGGACACCGTTCTGGCATGCCGTATCCTGACCGTTTCTATCCCGTCGTCGACACCGTAGCCTGGGTGAAACGCCTCACGCAGCTGGGCGTCGGCACCGTGCAGCTTCGCGCCAAGGATCTCGACGACGCAGCGGCGACGACGCTGTTTCGCGAGGCGCTCGATGTCACCAACGGCACCAAGACCAAGCTGGTGGTCAACGACTACTGGCGCGTCGCCATCGACCTCAAGGCGCAGCATCTGCATCTCGGCCAGGAAGACCTTGCCGAGGCCGACGTGGCCGCGATCCGCAAGGCCGGCATCACGCTGGGTCTCTCGACCCATGACGAGGACGAACTTGAAACCGCATTACGCGCGAAGCCGGATTACGTCGCGCTCGGGCCGATCTTCTTCACCACGCTGAAATCCATGCGCTTCGCGCCGCAGGGCATTCCGAAAATCTCGGTCTGGAAGAAGCGCATCGGCACCCTGCCACTGGTGGCGATCGGCGGCATCAAGTTCGAACAGGCCGCAGAGATCTTTGCCGCCGGCGCGGATTCCATCGCCGTCGTCAGCGACGTAACGCAACACGCAGACCCGGACGCCCGCGTCCATCAATGGCTTGGCGCATCCGCCAAAGCCGCCTGACATTTCAAGAACGACAACGGAGGATTAGTCCATGAACATCCGCTCCAATCCCGACACCACCCTGCCCGCCGTCACCACCGGCAACCTGCCCTCGTCGCGCAAGATCTACGCGATCCCGGAGAGCGCCCCCGACCTGCGCGTGCCGCTGCGCGAGATCATCCTCTCCGAAGGCGCCGGCGAGCCGAACCTGCCGGTCTATGACACGTCGGGTCCCTATACCGATCCGGACGTGCTGATCGACGTCAACAACGGGTTGTCCCGCGCGCGTCTCGATTGGGTCAAGGAACGCGGCGGCGTCGAGGAATATCAGGGCCGCGAGATCAAGCCGGAAGATAACGGCAATGTCGGCGCAGCCCATGCTGCGAAGTCGTTCAAGGCCTATCACAAGCCGCTGCGCGGCGTCGACGATCACATGATCACGCAATATGAGTTCGCCCGCGCCGGCATCATCACCAAGGAAATGATCTACGTCGCCGAGCGCGAGAACCTCGGCCGCAAGGTCCAGCTCGAGCGCGCCGAGGCCGCGCGCGCCGATGGTGAGAGTTTCGGCGCCGAAGTGCCGCTGTTCGTCACGCCGGAATTCGTGCGTTCGGAAATCGCGCGCGGCCGCGCCATCATCCCCTGCAACATCAACCACGCCGAGTTGGAGCCGATGATCATCGGCCGCAACTTCCTCACCAAGATCAATGCCAATATCGGCAACTCCGCCGTGACGTCGTCAGTGGAAGAAGAAGTCGACAAGATGGTGTGGGCAATCCGCTGGGGTGCCGACACCGTGATGGACCTCTCGACGGGCCGCAACATCCACACCACCCGTGAATGGATCCTGCGCAATGCGCCGATCCCGATCGGCACCGTGCCGATCTATCAGGCGCTGGAGAAGTGCGACGGCGATCCGGTCAAGCTGACTTGGGAGCTCTACAAGGACACGCTGATCGAGCAGTGCGAACAGGGCGTCGATTACTTCACCATCCATGCCGGCGTGCGCCTGGCCTACATCCATCTCACCGCCAACCGCGTCACCGGCATCGTCTCGCGCGGCGGCTCGATCATGGCCAAGTGGTGCCTGGCGCATCACAAGGAGAGCTTCCTCTACACCCACTTCGAGGAAATCTGCGACATCATGCGCAAATATGACGTGTCGTTCTCGCTCGGCGACGGTCTGCGCCCCGGCTCGATCGCCGATGCCAATGACCGCGCGCAATTCGCCGAACTGGAGACGCTTGGTGAGCTCACCAAGGTGGCATGGGCGAAGGGCTGCCAGGTGATGATCGAAGGCCCCGGCCATGTGCCGCTGCACAAGATCAAGATCAACATGGACAAGCAGCTCAAGGAATGCGGCGAAGCGCCGTTCTACACCCTGGGGCCGCTGACCACCGACATCGCACCGGGCTACGATCACATCACCTCGGGCATCGGCGCCGCCATGATCGGCTGGTTCGGCTGTTCGATGCTTTGCTACGTCACGCCGAAGGAGCATCTCGGCCTGCCCAACCGCGACGACGTCAAGGTCGGCGTCATCACCTACAAGATCTCCGCGCATGCCTCCGATCTCGCCAAGGGCCACCCCGCCGCGCAGCTGCGCGACGATGCGCTGTCACGCGCCCGTTTCGATTTCCGCTGGCAGGACCAGTTCAATCTCGGCTTGGACCCGGAAACCGCCGTCGCCTATCACGACGAAACGCTGCCGAAGGACGCCCACAAGGTCGCGCATTTCTGCTCCATGTGCGGACCGAAGTTCTGCTCGATGAAGATCACGCAGGACGTGCGCGACTATGCAGCAACCCTCGGCGACAACGAGAAGGCCGCACTGAACCTCGGCGGCACAGCGTCGATGGGCATGTCCATGAGTGGCGTGATCGAGGACGGCATGGCCAGCATGAGCCAGAAGTTCAAGGACATGGGCGAGCAGGTCTATGTCCAGGCGCAGGCGGTGAAGGACAGTAATAAGGCGCTGTAAACAAATTCGGTCTCTACATCATAGCGACTTGACCAAATCGATCACGAAATAGGTAATGGCCGGGCATATTGCTCGGCCATTTTCGCTAGGTATGAGAGCTCGCCATGGAGATTTTGGACAAACCCCAGTTTGAAGAACTGATGGAAGAAATCGATCGCGGCCTGAAAAGCGATAATGTTCCGATTCATGCGCGCCAAATCATAGGATGGACGCGGGTCTGCCAAAAGCTGGAACTGAACCTACCGATGGTCGGTCAACCTATAGCGGGCGTCTACAGTGGGCCAAGCCTGTCTGGCCACATCAAAGATTGGTATGATGCTCGTTACGGCGATCGCTTGAAGATCGACTTCTCGATTGGGTATATCCCCATTGCGATCTTAGAAGATTTATACCTAGTTCGCTTGCCTCTGGTTTTTGGAGCCGCCCAAATCTTTATCGATCGCAGCCCGCGCCCAACGAACGATCAACTAAACAAGATATCTAGAAATGCAGCTCGCTCCAATATCGCGGATTGGATCGTTGACCTAACAGACCACACCAGAACGTGCCTATCTGAGCCTAGTCTGGACGAGATATTTCGTACCTGCATTACGGCCTTCGAGCAAGCAAACTACTGGCATAGCAGAGAGAAGAAACTCGTGGAGGTGTTCGCTGGCGATCTAAAGCTGAGCGCAACTCAAGCTATCGAAGGGAATTTTGGCCTCTCACGTTGGCATTCTCTTCAAGCCACGGAAAAGGCAACAAAAGCTTTCATCAGGAAATTCGGAGAAAATCCGCCGTTCACTCACGACCTAAACAAGCTTACTAAACAAGCAGCAAGGCTTGGCTCGATCACCTTCACCCAAAAAGATGTGTCCGACGCGAATTGCCCAGCAGGCGTCAGATATGAAGGAGATGCGTCCACTCAGGCCCAGGCTCTGTCCGCAAATGAAGCAGCTCGCCGTATATGCTTTGTCGTCACAAGCCATTGGGACGATGGCTTAGCCCAGGAAGGCTAACATCAATGAACCCATACGCACCTCCACCGCGTCCAACGCAATAACAGCGGCATAGCGCCATGCGCGGTCCACTCTGGCTGCGCAGCCCCCCTATCTTCGCCGCCATCATGAAGCCTGCCACTGCTCGGCGTTGGAGGCCTAATCGATGATTTCTTTTCGCACATTCGTTGTTGCTGCCGGTGCGGAAATGTTTTTGACCTCGGCAAACACCGCGCCCGCCTCCGCAATCCTCCACCGCCACCGAAAAGCTCAACTCCTATGTCGGCTGCATCAACAGTCTTTCGAAACGCGCGCTGGACTCGCGGGTGCGCTACTTCAGTTGGGCGCCCAAATCCGGCCCGACCGGCACGGAACAGATCGCTACGGGCTCTACAAGATCTCCGCAGCAGTGTGGTAACGTCCATCGCTGAATAAAAACACGATCGGTGGAGGCCAGAACCATGCATCACCTTACGCCTCTCTCTGGAATCGTCGGCGGCGCGCTGATCGGGATCGCTGCCTCCATGCTGATGCTGCTGACCGGACGCATCGCCGGGATCAGCGGCATTTTCGGTGGGCTACTCCAACCCGGTGCCGGCGATCGCGGCTGGCGCATCGCCTTCGTCGCCGGACTTCTGGCAGCGCCCCTGCTCGCTTCGGTTTCGGGCACACCATTGCCAGCACCAGCGATGCCGGCGAGCCTGATCGTCATCGTTATCGCTGGGCTTCTGGTCGGTTTCGGCAGCCGCATGGGCGGCGGCTGCACATCCGGCCATGGCGTATGCGGTATCGCACGCCTGTCAGCACGTTCAATCGTCGCCACAGCGATCTTCATGGCCGCAGCGATCGCCACGGTCGCCATCGTGCGTCACGGTATCGGAGGCTGATGCAATGCTACTTGTTTTCGTCGGCTTTGCTTGCGGTCTCGTGTTCGGCATCGGCCTCCTGATCTCGGGCATGACGGACACCGGGAAAGTACTCGGCTTCCTCGATATCTTCGGGGCTTGGGACGCGACGCTGGCTTTCGTGATGGCCGGCGCAGTCGCGGTCACCGGTCTTGGCTTCGCACTGGCGCGGCGGCGCGGCACACCTGTCCTTGCCGCAAAGAACCTGTGGCCGACACGCAGGGACGTCGACACACCGCTCGTTATCGGGACCACGCTGTTTGGGATCGGCTGGGGCCTCGTGGGGCTCTGTCCTGGCCCCGCGCTGGTCAACCTCGCGGGGCTAGGCCTTCCGGTGATTGTGTTCGTCGTCGCAATGGCGGTGGGCATGCTCGGTCACGATGCATGGGGCACACATCGCACGCTCATGCGACAGATCGAGAAAGCGTAGATTGGGTAACGGCCTGAACCAATCGTAACCTTGAAAGCGACCAATGCAGTACCCGCGGCATGGCGGCATAATCGGCGATCACTGGCTGTGCTCGCACCACTCCCCTATCCTCACTGACATCGCAAGGCACGCGCGCCCTGTGCGCTTATCGACATGCCGGGTTCCAAGGCGCCAAGGGCAGACAAAGCGACTTTCTTTGTTGCAAAATCCCGGGGGTACACCCAATGGTACCCATGGATTAACCTTTCATTAACCAATCGCGCCCAACCTGCCGCAACGCAACGGCTGGGGGCTGTTCGTTCTCGATGTTGTTGCTTCGCGCAACGAAGCAGGCGTTGATCGGGAGATACCCATGATCCAGGAATCCCTTTACGAGTCCCTTCGCCGCCCGCGTGAAGATTCGCCGGCTGAAATGGACATGTTTGCGCCCTCGTCAGATCCCAGCGAGGTCGTGACGATGCTGATCGGCGCGACTGTCCATGAGGTCGAACGCGAACTGATGCTGCAGACGCTGGCGCGCTGCGACGGCAATCGCACCCACGCCGCCCGCGTGCTTGGCGTCTCCGTCCGCACCATGCGTAACAAGATCAAACAGTATTCAGCGGATGGGGCCGACGTGCCGGCGCACGGCTAGCTGATGGCGCTATTGCTGGAGCGCGCTGGTATCCAGCACCCATGTGGAGCCCTGCAGCCGGCCTTCGGTCTGCATCTCGACATCGACGAGATGCGCCTTCGGCCCAAAGCCGCGAATTCTGACAGTGAGCCGCCTGGTGAATTGCCATGCCTTGCGCGCCTGCAGCAGGCCATCCTGATACGACGCCAGAGCTTTTGAATCGCCGGCTTTCTTCAGTGCCTGCCATCGCGCCAGCTTCGCGCGATCCCCGAACCAGATCGAATCCGGTTTTACCTGCATGGACGCCCCTAGGCGTATCTCGCCGGCATGCGTTGCGCTCGTGAGGGCCAACAAGGTCAGCAGCGCCAGATATGATTTCATATGTCGTCGCCCGTTGCCCTGATGAGAGCGTAAGTCGCCGCGGATCCCGTTCGGGTTCGACAGGGCCCGGCAATTCGCGGGCGCCCCTTGCGTAGACCTGCTACGCTGGCCCGTCACACATGAGCGCGAGGCCTGATCATGCCCATCCAGCACTTCCCGCCCCCTCCCGGAATCAAGGCGCCGCCGCTGTCCTATGCGGCGCGGGTCGGCGATCTCCTATTCGTCTCCGGCATTCCCGGCTTCGACGCTGATGGCCAATTACCGGAACACTTCGAGGCGCAGTTCGGATTTGTGGTGCGCACGATCAAACGGGTGCTGAAGGATGCAGGCACCGACATCTCGCACCTCGTCAAGGTCAACGTTCTGCTGACGCGCGCGTCCGACGTGGCTGCGATGAATGCTCTGTATGCCGAAGCCTTCGGACCGCCGCCGTATCCGGCGCGTACCACTTGCGTGGTTCAGGCGCTGCCCAATCCGGCAATGCTGATCGAGATCGAGTGTGTGGCTTCGCTACTGGATGCGTGATCGATAACCCGCAGGCTGCGCGGCGCGTCTAGCGGCGCATTGAACGCGATCCTGCACGTTCTGACGACGCTCATCGGCCGGCCATCGCATCCTTCACCGTCTCGCTGACGAAATCGGCGGCGCGGCGGAACGCTGTGTCGGTATCGCCGCGGAAGGTGACGGCGCGACGCATCACCAGCTGCTCGCGCTCGACATCGAACAACTGCACCTCGCCCCATTGCACCAGCGTACTCATCTTGCGGATGCCGCCATAGACCAGGTAACGCGCACCGTCGCGGCGCGCTGCGGCGACGAGATCGTCGGGCGCCATGCTGACGGCAGTGCAGGCAGGCTGCGGACAGGCCGGGCGCACCACGCGGTAGTCGCGCTGCGCCAGCCCGTCGCGCAGCAGTGCAGCGAAGATGGTCATGCGGTCGCGATGCTGCTCGGATTGGTCGGCCTCCTCGCCGGAGGTGTCGCTATAGTCGAAATCGGCCACCGCGACAGCCAGCTGTCCGGCAGCCGTGGCCGGCGCAGGTGCTCCCAGCAGCGCCACAGCGCCGCACAGCAACCACAGAACCTGCCCTCTCCGCATGTTCTCCTCCCTGATCTTTTGTTCGCCGCCACGCCAACCTGGCGCGGGTGCCGGCAGGTCAAGCGACAGCCGATGCTAGTCCGCATGTGGTGAAGCGCAACCGGCAATGTCTGTGGTGGCATGGCAGCAGGGGCGAATTGAAGCCGTCATCCATCCCCTGTTAAAAGCGGCCGGACAGAATCAATACGGAGTGTGAGGCGTGGCAAAAGAAACGATCAGCCAGACCGGATTACGCGGCCCCCGCGGCGAACCGGGACTTCCCGGACCGCAGGGCCATCCCGGACGGCCGGGGCCGGACGGCGCGCAGGGCAAGCCGGGCCTGGCCGGCAAGGCCGGCGCCAATGGCAAGCCGGGGCCGCAGGGCAAGCGCGGCGAAGCAGGCCCTCAGGGTAAGGCTGGCGTCAACGGTAAGGCTGGCGCCGACGGCAAGCCTGGTCCGATCGGACCGCAGGGCAAGGCCGGGCCGCAGGGACCACGGGGTGAACAGGGCCTTCAGGGCAAACCCGGTGTGCAGGGTGAAGCCGGGCCGCGCGGCGAGCAGGGTCCTCCCGGCACGCTGCCGAGCCTCGAGCAGATCATGCCGTGGCTGCACATGGTGTTCGACGCCTGGGAAGACCACCGCCAGATGCGCCTGCGCGAAGCCCAGGAGCGCGAAGAGGCGCTGCTGCGCGAGCAGCAGGAAGCCGTTGAACGTGTCGCCGCGATGATCGAGGCCGAAGCCGCCATCGCGGACGAGTCTGACGAAACCGACGACGGCAAGAAAAAGAAGAAGCGCAAGAAGAACAAGGACGACTAGCACTGCTGCGTCGTTCGATACGGACGCGTGACAACAGATCAGGCGACGCGCCGCAATGCCGGCCCGTCGCCTTTACTTTTTACATGGTCCGCTGCGGTGCGGTCTGCAGCAGCTCCTGAAGCTGTTGCTTATAGAATTTCGCACCGCCTGTCGTGAGATGACCACGGGTCTCGGTGCTCGCCGGGATCAGCAGCATCTTCGCATGTTTGATCCGCTTCAGCGCGGCATCCATCAACCCGGTCTCCGGCGGATTGCGCTCGTCATCGGCAGCGTTGATCGCGAGCACGACGGATGTGATCTTCTCCAGACCTGCTGATGGATTGTAGTCGCGCGACGATTCCCACTGATAGATGAAATCATTTGCATCGGCGACAAACGGCGCCTTGAGCCGGTCATCGACATTCTTGTCGGCGGCCTCGCCGGTCGGCGCCAGCATCTGATAGGCCAGCGTGCCGCCGGCTGTTGCGATGCCATACATCACACTGGCAAATTTGATCATGCCAGGCTGCGATGTGTAGTTGCCGCCCTTGTAATCCGGATCGGCGCGCACGGTCTCGATCATCATGCGCCGCATCATCCAGTTTCGCGCGCTCATCTCGGTCGGTTGCGACGCCATCGGCACCAAGGTATCCATCATATCAGGATATTTCGTGCCCCAGATCCACGCATGCATGCCGCCCATGGAATTTCCGATCACCATCCGCACATGCTTGATGCCGAGCCCTTCGATCAGCAGCCGATGCTGGGCATCGATCATGTCGTCGTAATTGTACTTCGGAAATGCGGTCTTCATCCCATCAGAGGGCTTCGACGATTTGCCGTGGCCGAGCGCATCGGGAATGATGATGTAGTATTTCGTGGCATCGAGCGGCTGGCCCGCGCCGAATAATTCGCCCGCAAAAGCGGGCGTCAACATGCTCCGCGCCGAACCGCCGGTGCCATGCAGCACCAGCACCGGCTGGCCGCTCGGCTCACCCACCGTCGTGTAATGCAGCTTCAACTCCGGCATCACATGGCCGGTATGAAACTTGAAATCCTTCGCTATCCAGTCGCCCTGCTTTGGCGCCGGATAATCAGCGGCGAACGCGGTCACGGCAGCAAGCGAAGCACATGTCACAACGGCAGCAGCGCACAACGCGCGCATAGAACGGCTGGGCATCGTCATCCTCCCCGGTGCAGCCATTTGATCGGGCCGCTTGACACAGATGCTAGCATGGTACCGTGGGCCAGCAGACCAACAGATCGATACTGCAGCGCAGCGATCCCCAGCTCGTCGCGCCGGGTATAATCTTTGGGCAGGCGTCGCCGCCATAGCTCAGGCTTAATCATCGCAAGAATCCGAGTCGTCCCGTGCGGCACCCGGCGTCCGCGCGTGATACAACACCGATGTGAGGTTCGCATGCGGGGATTGATTCAAGTGGTGCTGCTTGCAGTGTTCACCGTGATGACCGCATCAGCACACGCCATCGATCGCGGCCAGTTCAGCGATGTGCCCGACGATATCCGGAACTGGTTCAAAAGCGTCATCAGCCCTAATGGCGTGCCGTGTTGCGATATCTCCGACGGCCATCGCACCGAATATGATGTCCGCAACGGCGCCTATTGGGTGCCGATCGAAGGCATATGGACGGAGGTGCCGAGGCGCGCCGTGATCCGCGATCGCGGCAACCCCGTCGGCGAAGCCGTCGTCTGGTATGTGCGCCATCGCGGCGAGATCATCATCAGCTGTTTCGTCCCGGCTGACGCCGCGTGATGACGATCACGAAACGGTGCCAGGGTGCGGCCTTGCAATCCACAGGCAATCGGGCCCAATTTGAGGCTAATTCTGCGCGCGGCGCGTTAGGTCAGTGGCCCCGCCGTCACCTCGCCGCGGGCACTACAGGATAAAGAGAGATTGATATGACGGAAGTGACCTATGTAATCGTCGAGCATGATGGCGGTTGGGCCTATAAGGTTGGCGCCGTCTTCTCCGAGCCATATGCGACGCACGCACTTGCCACCGCAGCCGCCAAGCGCGCCGCTGCCGAGCAGAGGGTGCCGGGACGCACCGAGGTGATTGCCTATGAGGACGAAAAAGGACAGTGGCACGAGGAAACGGCCTCGGGCAGTGATCGTCCCAACACCCACATCATCGACAAGGCCTGATCACGAAGACAGGTGAATGATCCAACTGACGTCAACGCGTCCAATGGCGCCGGCATTGCGTATCTCGCCATGCCGGAGAATGTGTTGCTCATCACGCCTGCCTGGGTGCCCTTCGCACGCGAACTCATCATCGCCAGCGGCGTCATTGAAATCGCCGCATCGCTTGCACTCGTGACACGCACACGGTTGCGTTGGTGGGCCGGCGTCATCAATTGGCCCGGGCCACACAAAGACGCCACAGGCTCATAGCGAACGGGCCAAATCGGCAAGCAGGATTCGTTAGGGAGTCACATGGTGACTCCGGCGTCGGTTGCGGTGCTGTCTGCGCGACTTTTCCGCAAGGCGCCACTATGCTAGTTTTGCGTTATCAAATCATATCGGGGGAGCAGACGTGACCGACGTCGCAGCAGACGAACTCCGCACCATTTATCCAACGCCGCATCCGCGCGTGATCGCCAAGGCGCGACCGACGCTCGATATGCACTCCAGCAAGTTCATCTCGCTGTCGCCGTTCTGCGTGCTTGCTTCGTCGGGTCCCGACGGCACCGTCGATGCATCGCCGCGCGGTGGCGGCGTCGGCTTCGTGCGGGTCGCCTCGCCGACCGAATTGCAGATGCCGGACCGTCCCGGCAACAACCGCATCGATACGTTCCAGAATCTGATGGCGGGCAGCGGCCATGTGCAGCTGATCTTCTTCGTTCCGGGCATCGACGACACCTTGCGTGTCAGCGGCGTCGCCAGGCTGATTAAAGACCCGGAACTGATGGCGTCGATGGAAGAGTTCGGCAAGCTCCCGCGCGCAGTGTTGAGCATCACCGTGACCGAAGCCTATTTTCATTGCGGCAAGGCGCTGATGCGTTCGAAGCTGTGGTCGCCGGAGGTGCAGGTGAAGCGCTCGGTGATGCCGAGCATCTCGGAAATGGTTCACGACCAGACCAAACTCGGTGAACCGATGACCCAGGAACAGATCGACGTCGCCTATCGCCAGCAGTTGTAGCTCGTCGGCCTCGTCTGGATCCAAAAGGAGCTCCGGCAGCGGCGGCCATCCACGCACAACCTCTATTTGAAATTATCACTTAAGGTTGTATGGTCACGGCGCTTGGGGAGAGCGTTGTGCGTGGCGTTGCGTTGATCCAGTTGATGACGGTCGCGGGCCTCATCCTAGGCGGCTGCGTGCGTGATCCATTCGTAACGGAGCGGGACGAAACATATGCTGGCGAATGGTTGATCCCGCACCAGATCGACCGCATCACCGGCGCTGAATTGCCCAGCGCCTATGTCTTCGCCGAAGCCTCTAACAGCAATGTGGACTTCCCGCGCGTCTCGTCATTGCTGCTGACATGCATCGATGGCGCGCCGCTGATCCGCTTCGCCTTCGATTTCAAGATCGGCAGCAACCGCAACACGGTGCTCGGCTATCGCTTCGATGGAAAACCTGGTCACGACGACGTCGGCTCGCGGGTGGTGCGGGGAAACCAGATCATCGTCATCGAAGACAGGGCAGAGATCGCGACCTTCGTCAGCGAGCTTGCCGGTGCGAAGACGTTGTACGTCCGGATCAGGTCGATCAACGGGGGCCGAACGGCCGTAGAATATCCGCTAGATGGATCGACTGCGGCGATCCGCGCGGCATTCTCCAAATGCGATATGCCGAAACCGCCCCTGCCGGAACAGGGGCGGACGACATTGTCCGGCGTCTATTGAGACGCCGCAAAGATCCAGGCTCAGAACTCGCTCTCAAGGCCACCCATGTGCTTCTGGGTGTAGAGATCGATGCCGATCCGCTCGATCAGATCGAGCTGGGTTTCGAGGAAGTCGATGTGACCTTCCTCGTCCTTCATCAGCTTTTCGAACAGATCGCGCGAGACGTAATCCTTGACGCCGTGGCAATAGGTGGCGGCTTCTTCATAAAGCGTGCGGGCACCGATTTCTGCAGCGAGATCGCATTCGATGATTTCCTTGACCGTCTGGCCGATGCGCAACGGATCGAGAACCTGCATGTTCGGGAAGCCGTCCAGGAAGAGAATGCGATCGGTAAAACGATCCGCGTGATTCATCTCTTCGATGGATTCCTTGCGCCACATCTTGGCCATGTCGACCAATCCCCAGTGATTCAGGAGCCGGAAGTGCAGCCAATACTGGCTGATCGCGGTGAGCTCGCTGCGCAGGCCCTTGTTGAGGAATTCGATGACCTTCGGGTCGCCCTTCATGATGTTCTCCTGTCTGCTGAACCCGTCCGAAACAGGCCCTCGTCTGAATTTAGAATGTTTCTAAATCAGATTCACCGACAGGACAACCCTTCTTTGCTCAATTCGGCAAGGAGCGTGGAAAAGCTGGAAAGCTGTTGAATTTAGAAGAGCTTAGGCTGCCGCTTCAATCGAGGCAATATCTGCCAGTTCGATATGCGCATGAGTCTCGGTATGAGACTGCCCGTGGGCCGCCGTATGCGGGCATCCGGCACAGCAGGACTTGGCGCAGGCGCCCAGCGCTTCGTCCATGATCTTCTTGATCGTCCGTACACACCGTCCGCACTGGGCGCTGCAACCGAGGCATCCATAGACCTGCCCCGGCGTACGCGGCGGACGCGCTCCGGCAACGGCACTACGGACATCATGGTCGGAAAAGACGTTGCAGGAACAAACGATCATGAGATGAAGGCGAACTCGCAGGTCAGGACCCTTCTTGGATATGTAAGAGGCCGCCCCGATGCAAAAGGAAAACGCCGACTTTGAAGCTATTCCAAACTACTGATCGCATGGAAGAAATTGGAACGAATCTAAAATTCGTCTGAGCGCTCGCAAGCGCCATGATCGGAAGACGGCTAGCCGACAGATGCCCCTATCCAGTAACCGCCTGCAGCGCGGCATGCCCTTGGGAGGGTCGCGGACCTTCGTCCGGAATGGCTTTAATATCAAGATGTAACCTGGATCGCGCGGTCCCGTTCATTGATCATTCAAGTGAAGTATGAAACTTTTCGCGTCAGGCAGCGCTATGTGTGAGCGAAGCCCGATTGAGAAAGGGAATGCCATGAAGAAAACTCTGATGGCCATTGCCGCCGTTGCCACCCTGGCCGTTTCCGCCATGGCTCCGACATCGGCAAGCGCGCAGCACTGGCGTGGACACGGCGGCGGTGGCGCGGTGGCTGCAGGTCTGATTGGCGGCGCCCTGCTTGGCGGTGCGATCGCTGCCGGTTCGGGATACTATGGTCCCGGTTACGGCTATTACGGCCGTCCTGCCTATGTGGCCGGCCCGGGCTATTACGGCGATTGTTTCTGGCAACGTCAGCGTTTCTGGGACGGCTATGGCTGGCGCATTCGCCGCGTCCGCGTGTGCGGCTGAGATCGCAGGATCATGTGATCTCTGAGATCACTGTGATCTCCTGTTACGCATCGGAAACCTACGACATTTCCAGTGCGTGATGCTTGCAATGGCCCGAAAAAACCGCTTTTTCGGATCATTGACTGGCTAACGTTTACATCGAATTGACGGTTGGGCGCTTCTAAGTGAGACCGTCAGTTCGAATCGCAGCGTGAGTAGACCTTTAACCGTGCGTCGCTTGCGGCGCCCTTCTGGAGAGACTTGAGATGAAGAAGACGATTTCCGCCTTGCTCGCCGCCGCGACGGTTGCCGGTTCGCTGGTTGCTGTTGCGCCTGCCGCAAAGGCCGATGGTGGCCGCATCGCCGCAGGCGTTGCCGGTGGCCTGATCGGTGGCGCTCTCCTCGGTGGCGCCATTGCAGCCAGCCGTCCGGCTCCGGCCTATGGCTACGGCTACGCCCCCGCTCCGGTTTATGTCGAACCGGAATGCCGTGTCGTCCGCCAGCGCGTCTGGGACGAATATCGCGGCGTCTGGCGTTCGCGCCCGGTCGAAGTTTGCGATTGATCTGATCTGACGACTGCGCATTCGCGCGCACGATCCAAATTCAAAACCCGGCCGTTTACGCGGCCGGGTTTTTCGTTGGGCGATTGAAGGTGCGACTATCTTGCGTTCATCGCGCGCAACACCGTCTCGCTGGGCCAGCAATCGACCTTGAGACCCGCGGACTTCTGATAGGCGCCGAGCGCGGCACGCGTCTTCATGCCGGCCTTGCCATCCATCTTGTCGGCATAGAGGCCAAGCCTCGTCAGCTGCCGCTGCATTGCCTCGACATCGGCGCTGCGCAATTGGTTCGAAGCCGACCACGGCGTCGCAAAGGGTTGCGAGTTAGCGATCCGGTCGGAGAGATGACCGACGAACAGCACATAGAGATCGGAGAAATTGTATTCCTTGATGACGAAATAGTTCTTCGTCGTCAGGAAGGCCGGGCCATAGATGCCCTCCGGCTGCAGCAGCGATGCCGGCTGCGCCTGCTCCGCCGCGCTGAGCTTCTCGCCACGGACCGGAATGAAGCCGGCACGAATCCACTCCCCAATCGGCCGGGTGACTTCTGGCACACCCATCGTACAGTCGGCATTGGCCGGCGCACGCACTTCATAGGCCCAGCGCAGACCGCGCTGCCAACCCTTGTTAGTGAGTTGCTGCGCCGCGGATGCCAGCGCGTCCGGCACCGACTTCCAGATATCGACTCGGCCGTCGCCGTCGAAATCGACCCCGTGCTTATCCAGTTCCGACGGCAGGAATTGCGTGAGCCCCGTAGCGCCGCCCCAGGACACGCGCAGATCCTTGCGCGATACGTCGCCGCGCTCGATCAGTTTCAATGCCGCAATGAACTCGCCGCGATACTGGTCCTTGCGGCGACCGACATAGGCTTGCGTCGCCAGCACGCGAATGCCGTCATAGGGCAACGCATACCGACCGTAATCGGTCTCGCGCCCCCAGATCGCCAGAATGATTGTCGCCGGCACGCCGAAGCGCTGCTCGATGGCAGCCAGTGTCGCGCGGTGCTTCTGCAACAGCCGCTGCCCCTCACCCGCCAGCCGGATGACACTGGCCTCCTTCACATAATCCGCAGGCACCTGCACGAATTCTGCCTGCGACGGCGCGCCAGTCGCAGGACGGCCGGGCAGAATGAGATCCGGAAGCTTGTAGTCCGGCTCCAACCCGCGCGTGACCTCATCGAAGGTCTTGCGCGAGACGCCGGCTTGTTGGGCTTCAGGCCAGAGCGAAGCAATAAAATTGGTAAAACCGGCGTCTGGTGCAGCAAACGAATGAACGGGAATAATCACCAGGCACAGGGTAACGACGACTGAGAGCGGTCGCAGTGTCGTCCACATGCCCGGGTTCATCTTCAATGCGCGTGGCCTCCATGGCCCTGCTTGCCGTGACCGTTTTCTGGCGGATGCGGAACAACTCCGTTCGAGAGCTTGTCCACATAGGCGATGCCAACGGCCGAGAGAATGAACACGATGTGGATGATAGTCTGCCACATCACGCCTACCTCGGTGTAGTTCGTCGTGCGCGCGCTGGTGCTTCCGAGATTGCCCGCCTCAATGAAGGTGCGCAGCAGATGGATCGACGAGATGCCGATGATCGCCATCGCCAGCTTGATCTTCAGCACGCTGGCATTAACGTGGCTGAGCCATTCCGGCTCGTCCGGGTGACCGTTCAGATTGAGCCGCGATACGAAGGTCTCGTAACCGCCGACTATCACCATCACCAGCAGGTTGGAGATCATCACAACGTCGATCAGGCCCAGCACGACCAGCATGATCTGCTGTTCGCTGAAGTCGAACGAGTGCGCGATCAGATGCCAGAGTTCCTTGAGGAACAGCACGACATAGACGCACTGCGCCACGATCAGGCCGATATAGAGCGGCAGCTGCAGCCAGCGCGAGCCAAAGATCAGCGCCGGAATCGGTCGCATCGCCCCGCCTTTTCCTCTGGGCGGCAATGGCGTTTCGGGCGTCATGGACATGGGGGCTCGCTATGGGTCGAATCGGAATGCAATGGAAGCGCCGATCTTATAACGGCGCGTTCTGGACGCGATGATGTCGTGAATGCGCGGCAACTGGCCGCATCAGCTATTTGACAGCGACAATGAAGATCCGCGGAAATTTCAGCAGAACCTTGCCATCCGCCTGCGGCAAATAGCTGGCGGCGATGCGCGCGGTATACTCAGCGATGTAAGCCTTGCGCTCCGGCGGCTCCAGCGGATCGACGAACGGACGCAGCCCGGTGCCCTTCACCCATTCCACGATCGCGGTGGCATCGGCCAACGCATGATTGTAGACGGTGTGCCAGATCTCGACGCGGGAACACAGCGGCTGCAGCGCATCGTAATACGCGCCGGGCTTCGGCAGCGAGTCACGCAGCTCCGCAGCCTTTGAGAGCTGCGCGCGCCACGGCTCGAGATAGGCGACCTCGCGCATCAGGATGTGCGAGGGCTCGTCAAGATTGTCCGGCATTTGCACAGCCAGCACGCCGCCCTGCGGCAATGCAGTGACCAGACGCTTCAGCTGCTTGATGTGATCCGGCACCCACTGAAACACGGCATTGGCAAACAAGACATCGGAGCCGGCCGGCGCCACCCAATGGGCGATATTGGCCTCGATGAACGTCTGCGCGGGCAGACGTTCCCGCGCCTGCCGCAGCATATCGGCCGACGTATCGACACCGATGACCGACGCTTGCGGCCAGCGATTGACCAGAAGCTCCGTCGAGTTGCCGGGTCCGCAGCCGATGTCGACGACCTTGCGGGCATCGAGAAGCGGAATCTGCGCGAGCAGATCCCGTGCCGGCCTGGTTCGCTCGTCCTCGAACTTCAGATACTGCTGCGCGCTCCAGTCGGCCATTTGAGAGTTCTCCTCAGCGCGTCAGTTTCTTGTATTTCACGCGATGCGGGATGATCGAATCCTGCCCGAGACGACGCATCTTGTCCTTCTCGTAGTCCTGGAAGTTGCCCTCAAACCATTCCACGTGGCTGTCACCTTCGAAAGCGAGCATATGGGTCGCGATACGGTCGAGGAACCAGCGGTCATGGCTGATGATCACGGCGCAACCGGCGAAGTCTTCCAGCGCCTCTTCCAGCGCGCGTAGCGTGTCGACGTCGAGGTCGTTGGTCGGTTCGTCGAGCAGCAGGACGTTGGCGCCGGACTTCAGCATCTTGGCGAGATGCACGCGGTTGCGTTCACCGCCCGACAATGCGCCGACCTTCTTCTGCTGATCGCCGCCCTTAAAGTTGAACGACGAGCAGTAGCCGCGCGAATTAACTTCCTTCTTGCCGAGCAGGATCAGTTCGTTATTCCCCGAGATTTCCTCCCACACGGTCTTCTTGCCGTCGAGCGCATCGCGCGACTGATCGACATAACCGAGATGAACGGTCTCGCCGACGGTGATCGTGCCGCTATCGGGCTTCTCCTGGCCGGTGATCATCTTGAACAGCGTCGTCTTGCCGGCGCCGTTGGCGCCGATGACGCCGACGATACCGCCGGGCGGCAGCTTGAAGGTCAGATCGTCGATCAGCACGCGATCACCATAGGCCTTGGTGAGGCCTTCGAAGTCGACGACGTTGTCGCCGAGGCGCTCGGCCACCGGAATGGTGATCTGCGCACCCTGGGTCTGCTTCTCGCTGGCCTTCTTGAGCAGCTCGTCATAACGCTGGTAGCGCGCCTTCGACTTGGCCTGACGTGCCTTGGGCGACGAGGCGATCCATTCCTGCTCGCGTTCCAGCGTCTTCTGATGGGCTGCGTCCTCGCGGCCTTCCTGTGCCAGGCGCTTCTGCTTCTGCACCAGCCAGGACGAGTAGTTGCCCTCGTAGGGAATGCCGCGGCCGCGATCGAGTTCGAGAATCCAGGACGTCACATTGTCGAGGAAATAGCGATCATGGGTCACGATCAGGATCGCGCCGGGATAGTTGCGCAGATGGCCTTCCAGCCATGAGACGGACTCGGCGTCGAGATGGTTGGTCGGTTCGTCGAGCAGCAGCAGTTCGGGTGCATCGAGCAGTAGCTTGCAGAGCGCGACGCGGCGGCGTTCACCACCGGAGAGCTTGGTGACGTCGGCATCGTCAGGCGGACAACGCAGCGCATCCATCGCCTGGTCGACCTTGCTGTCGAGATCCCAGAGGCCTTGCGCCTCGATCTCGTCCTGCAGCTTGGTCATCTCGTCAGCGGTCTCTTCCGAGTAGTTCATCGCCAGCTCGTTGTAGCGATCGAGAACAGCCTTCTGCTTGGCGACACCAAGCATGACGTTCTCGCGGACGTTCAAAGACGCATCGAGCTGCGGTTCCTGTTCGAGATAGCCGACGCGCGCGCCCTGCGCGACCCAGGCCTCGCCGGTGTATTCCTTGTCGAGGCCCGCCATGATCTTGAGCAGCGTCGACTTACCGGCGCCGTTGACTCCGAGCACGCCGATCTTGGCGTCCGGGTAAAATGACAAATGGACGTTATCCAGCACCTTGCGGGTCGGATAGGCCTTGGTCAGTCCCTGCATGAAGTAGACGAATTGGCGAGCCATCGTGATCCTTGAAAACCGTCGCGGGCGTGAAAAATGGGTTGTCGCTGATGTAGCGGCGTGGCCCCGAAAGGGCAACCGGGGGTCTTAAGGATTTGGTAACTCTGCACTTCTTCGAGGCAGCCATTATGACAATTAAAACCGCTTTTTAACGACTTCCGCCAAGAGTGCTCCCAGGGCGATCAATCATGCCCCTCGCGACTGAAGTCGCGGGCAGACAGGCGGAGCCTCGTCATGGCGATCATTACATCAGTCCCCTCTTCAGCCGCCGCCGAAACCCGCGCGGCGCGCCCAGGCCTACTCCACGAAATCCGGACGTTCTGGCAGCTGTTCTTCGTCGCCGCCTTCGATCCTTACCGGCCCGAGCAGCATTACATGCGCGGCCCGGGCCCCGCCTGTCGCGCCAAGGACCCGTCCGCGCCGGTCCCGCCCCTCACATTAAGCTGATCGCACTGCCGCCGACGATGCAGACGCTTGCGCACGCCCGCGAGGCGCGCGCAATGTGTCCATCCCCTGACGGCTTCAACACCGTCATCACCACACCGGATGGACGATCCCATGACGCGGCTGCGCTGTGCAATTCTCGACGACTATCAGAACGTGGCCTTGAGACTCGGCGACTGGAGCGTGCTTGACGATCGCATCGAGGTCACGGTCTTCGATAAGCCATTCGCGTCGGCAGACGAGGCAGCCACGGCGCTGAAGGATTTCGAGATCATCTGCGCCATGCGCGAGCGTACGCCATTTCCGCGCGCGATGTTCGAGGCGCTGCAGAAACTCAAGCTGCTGATCACCTCGGGCATGCGCAATGCCGCGATCGATTTCGAGGCTGCGAAGGCTCGTGGCATAACGGTCTGCGGTACCGCGATGGTGGGCAATCCGACGGCCGGCCTGACCATCGGCCTGATGCTGGAACTGACCCGCAAGATCGGCTTTGAAAACGCACGCATGAAGGCCGGCAAGCCCTGGCAGGTTACCGTCGGCGAGGACGTCGAAGGCAAGACGCTGGGAATCATTGGCCTCGGCAAGCTCGGCAGCCAGATCGCCGGCATCGGCCGCGCGCTTGGGATGAAGACCATTGCCTGGAGCACCAATCTGACGCCCGAGGCCTGCGAAAAAGCCGGCGTGACCTATGCCACCAAAGAAGAACTGTTCGCTCAGGCCGACATCATTACGATCCACCTCGTGCTGAGTGATCGCTCACGCGGATTGGTGTCACGGGTGGATCTCGCGCGGATGAAACCGACAGCCTATCTCATCAACACAGCACGCGGCCCGATCGTGGATGAAGTCGCGCTGCTCGAGACCTTGCAGGCCGGGAAAATTGCCGGTGCCGGCATCGACACCTATTCCCATGAACCACTGCCGCTCGACAGCCCGCTGCGCAAGCTCGACAATGTCGTGATCACGCCGCATCTCGGTTATGTCACCGCCGAAAATTACAAGCGGATCTATGCGGAGATGATCGAGGGCATCGGCGGCTGGTTGAACAGCGCCCCAATCCGCAAGCTCAACTGACGCAAGCGCTCACTGCGCAAAGAAAACGGGCGCCGTGTGATTACACAGCGCCCGTTTTCTCGAAATCAGCTGAAAGAAATCAGCGAATGCTGACCGGAGCCGGTAGCGGCTGAACCGATGTCGGCTGGGTACCGGGCAGCGGCGCCGACGCGGCGCTGGCGCTCGGGCCGGGGACCGGCTGCGCGGAGGCGGTCGTTGCCGGAGCCTTGCCCGGCATCACCACCACGCGGGTACCGACCTTGACGCGCTCGAACAGATCCGAGACGTCGTCGTTGAGCATGCCGAAGCAGCCCGACGACACGGACTTGCCGATAGTCGACGGCTGGTTGGTGCCGTGAATACGATAGACCGTCGAGCCGAGATACATGGCGCGGGCACCGAGCGGATTGCCTTCGCCGCCGGCCATAAAGCGCGGCAGATAGGGCTGACGCTCGATCATCTCGGTCGGCGGATGCCAATCCGGCCACTCTGCCTTGCGAGTGATCTTCTGCACACCGTTCCAGGTGAAGCCGTCGCGGCCGACACGGACGCCATAGCGCATCGCGCGGTTGTTGCCGAGCACATAGTACAAATAGAAGTTCGGCGTATCGACGACGATGGTGCCCGCGGGCTCCTTCGTGACGAAATTCACTTCCTGCCGGCGGAACTGCGGCGGCAACTGCGCCGGACCAGTTTCTGGCTGATCTTCCGGAGGCAATGAAGCCACCATCACAGAGCTGCCATTGGCACCAAGACCCTGTCCCTGCACCGAGCCGGTCACAGGGGCACCCTGCCCGCCCATGCCTTCAGGCGGACGCACTGCGCCATCACCGTTGCCACGGTTCGAATAGACCACCGCCGGCGGCGCCATCGGGCGGCCGTAACGCGGGTCGTCCGGCGACATCACCGGCCCCTGCGGCATGGCGCGATCGGAATAAACCGGGGCAGCACCAGCAGGACGACCATAGCGCGGATCATCCGGAGACATCACCGGGCTCTGGGGCGCAATTCCGGGCGCGGACAGCCCCGTCATCGGCCGGCCACCACGAGAGGGCGGCGCGTCCTCTTCGTCGAGTGCGTCAAAGTCCGGCATGGCGTCCAGCGCGCGATCGGCGCGCGAATTGGCCGGATAGCCGCCCGGGGGATAGTTGGGATCGGCCGGAATCGAATAGCCGCTTGGCGTGCCCACAGGATAGCCCTGCGCCACCGCGAGCGAATGACCCGCGACGCTACCGAGAGCCACGGTCGCCAATGTCGTCAAAACACGCTTGATCATCATTGCCCTTGTATAAGCTCAAGCAAAAACCGGAACATGCCGTCAGATCGCGCAGGATAGCGGCGCATTCAAGACAATTCCGGAAAAAAGCTTCCCATTTCGGTCATATTCGCGAGATCACACGCCGGCGTGGCTATCTTGCCTCACCCCCGCTGAAATCACTGCTCAGGAATGCGTCCTCAGTTGTGCATCTCACTTTTTAACAAACGGTTCCTGAGGCCGTGCGTTATCCTCAAATGGTCCTGATTCGCGACGCTTTGGCGGCAGCCGATTCTGCGGAACGGGCCGCTTCCAGTGTTGTCACCGCGTCCCCGTCGTTCGAAAGCCTTCCACGGTCTGTCCGAAGGCGGAACTGCCATTCATGCTTCCGGGTTTCCGATTTCTGTTCGCAGCCGTCCTGCTCACAGTCTCGTTGGTGGTCTTCGGCCTTGGCGCCGCAGCCCTGCTGCGCTCTGCCCATCAGGAATTCGCGAACATTCCGACCAGGCGCGCGCCGCAGGCCGTCTTTGCGCAGCCGCCCGTCGAAGCTCCACCGACATTGGCCATGCTACGCGTCGAGGCACCGGCAGCCCCCACCCCTGAGACTGTCGCGCCGCCAGTGGTCTCCGTGACATCGGCGGCAGAACAGATGCCCCCCATCGCGGCTCCTGCGGAGCCGGAAAAGATCGCCTTGCCCGAGACCGCCGCGCCCCTGTCGACACTGGCCGCACCGACAGTCGAGATGACTGCCCCGGTGGCGGCGACGCCGAAGCCTGAAGTTGTAGCGAAGTCGGAAGCAACCAAGATCGAAGAGCGGGATCCTCTAACGACGGTTGCCGTCGCACCTGCGACCTCCGTCGAACCAGTTGCTGCCCCTCCTCCCGAGCCTGCCACCGTTCCGGCACCAGCCGCCGCAACAGAGGTAGCGGCAGGGCCACAGCCGACAGCCACGCTGACCGATGACGACGCAAGATTGTCTTCGACGAAAATTGCGATGCTGGGTGGACCGCCCATCGATACCGAGTCGGTACCATTGCCGAAAGCCAAGCCTGCTGCAGAGCCCGCCAAGAAGGTCGTGAAGAAGCGCATCACCGTCAAAAAGCGGCGTGTAGCCTCAAGGCCTATGGCTGCCGCTGCACAACAGCCGACCGACCCGTTCGGATTGCCGGTCGCGCGCTGACCTTGATCCCGATTACGCCGGCCCGGTCGCGACGGGTGGACCGTCGGGCTGCCCCCATTCCGACCACGAGCCGTCATAGAGCGCCGAACCGCGCACGCCGAGACGATAAAGCGCCAAAGTCAACACCGCCGCAGATACGCCGGAGCCACATGTGGTGACGATAGGCTTGTCGAGATCGAGCCCCGTGCCGGTGAAGGCTTGGCGCAACTCTTCGAGCGGCTTCATCGTGCCGGTCGCAGCATCGAACAACAGGTTGTAAGGCAGGTTGCGGCTGGCGGGGATGTGACCGGAGCGAATGCCCGCGCGCGGTTCAGGGACACTTCCCTCGAAGCGATTGGCGGCGCGCGCGTCGATCAATTGCTCTTTGCGCGAATCCAGATTGGCAACCACCTGCGCCTTGCTGCGGACGTACGACTTGTCGAGCGTGGCCCTGAAAGTGCCAGGCTTCGGTGACGGCTTTCCGGTTTCTATCGCGCGGCCTTCGGCCTTCCACTTCTTCAGCCCGCCATCGAGCACCTTCACATTGGCATGGCCGTAAGAGAGAAACATCCACCACGCCCGCGGCGCCGCGACCCAGCCACCCGCATCATAGGCGACGACCGTATCATCAGAGGAAATGCCGAGCGCGGCGACATCGCGCGCAAACTGGTCGGCATCAGGATACATATGCGGCAGCGACACAGAGTGATCGGAGACCGCATCGACATCGAAGAACACAGCGCCGGGAATATGCGCAGCGAGATAGTCATCGACCGGCAGTGGCAGCACGCCAGGCATCTTGAACGACGCATCTATGACTTTGACTTTGGGATCGCCCAAATGCGCGGCGAGCCATTCGGTCGAGACAAGAGGATCAGTGGATGCCATGCACAAGTGCCCTTTTATTTTGAAACACCGTCATGGCCGGGTTTGTCCCGGCCATCCACGTCTTCACTCGCGGCAAGACGTGGATACCCGGCATTCGCCGGGCATGACGGCCGAGAGTTACGATTACTTCGACGCCTTCGACTCGACCTTCTCGACCGCGCCGCCCGCATTGCGCCAGGCGGTGAAGCCACCGCCCAGATGCGCCACCGGCTTCAGGCCCATATCGGCTGCGGTCTTGGCCGCCAGCGCCGAGCGCCAGCCGCTGGCGCAATGGAAAATGAATTTCTTGTCTTCCTGGAAGATCGGCTTGCCATAGGGACTTTCCGGATCGATCCAGAATTCCAGCATGCCGCGGGTGCAGGAGAACGAGCCCGGGATCTTGCCTTCGCGTTCGATCTCGCGGGGATCGCGGATATCGACGATGACCACATCCGGGCTTTCCGCCGCTTTCATTACGTCCTCGACGCTCATGGTCTCGATCTGCGCGTTAGCTTCGTCGAGCAGCGCCTTGTAGCCGCGGGTAATCGTCTGCGTCATGCTTTTCGCACCAGTTCCTTCATTGCACCTTCGAGACCTTCAATCGTCAGCGGATACATCCGTTCCGAGAACAGTCGCCGAATGATGGTCGTGGACTCCGAGTAATCCCAGTGCCGCTTGGCGACAGGATTGAGCCACACCGCATTCGGATAGGTCTGCGTGATGCGCTCCAGCCAGACCGAGCCGGACTCTTCGTTCACATGTTCGACCGAACCGCCGGGCACCATGATCTCGTAAGGCGACATCGAGGCATCGCCAACGAACACGATCTTGTAGTCATGGGCATATTTGTGCAGCACGTCCCAAGTCGGCGTGCGGTCCGTGAAGCGACGTTTGTTCTGCTTCCACACGCCTTCATAGAGGCAGTTGTGGAAGTAGAAATACTCCATGTGCTTGAATTCGCTCTTCGCCGCCGAAAACAGTTCCTCGACCTGCTCGATATGCGAATCCATGGATCCGCCGATATCGAAGAACACCAGCACCTTGACCGCGTTGCGCCGTTCCGGACGCATGTGGACGTCGAGATAGCCGTGATTGGCGGTCTCCCGAATCGTGGTGTCGAGATCGAGTTCATCCGGCGCACCGGTGCGGGCAAACTTGCGCAGACGGCGCAGCGCCACCTTGATATTGCGGATTCCAAGCTCGACGTTGCCGTCGAGATCCTTGAACTCGCGCTTGTCCCAGACCTTCACCGCGCGCCGGTGGCGGCTCTTTTCCTGGCCGATACGGATGCCTTCGGGATTGTAGCCTTCGGCACCAAACGGTGATGTCCCGGCGGTGCCGATCCATTTGTTGCCGCCCTGATGACGTTCCTTCTGCTCTTCAAGGCGCTTCCGCAGGGTTTCCATGAGCTTGTCCCAGCCCATGGCCTCGATCTGCTTCTTTTCTTCCTCGGTGAGATATTTCTCGGCGAGCTTCTTCAGCCACTCGGCCGGAATCTCCGCCTTTTCCATGGCGTCGAGCAGGCTCTCAAGCCCCTTGAAGACCGTCCCGAACACCCGATCGAACTTGTCGAGATTGCGCTCGTCCTTCACCAGCGCTGCACGGGACAAATAATAGAAATTCTCCACCGACTGATCAGCGAGGTCGGCGTCGAGCGCCTCCATCAGCGTGAGATATTCGCGCAGGGTCACCGGGACCTGTGCATCGCGCAGCGATGTGAAGAATTGCAAGAACATGATTGACAGATTGCCCGACCACCCGCGTCCGTCAAGGGCCGGATGTGGTAGAAGCCTACACCGCTCCGTGGTGCGCCATCGCGGCGCATATCGGGAATAAGCGAGATTTATCAGTCAAACCGGGGCGAATTCCGCTCCGCGGCATGGTGAAGCAATCGCTTGTCAAATTGCAGGTATTTGTTTCAACAATTCCGGCGTCAGTAACCACGCAGCGCGGTGTCCCGCCATCGGCGGGCATTCTTAGCTATCGTGAAAGCAACGACGGCCATGGTGATGGCCTGTTTTGCTGTCAACGTAGAATCGAATGACCGTACCCACGACACTGACCAGCAGTTCGCCGAGCCGACTCTCCGCGCCAGGTGTGATCGTCACGCTGTTCGTGCTGGCGATGAGCGCGTGCGTGCTCGGGCTTGTCGTCTGGAAGGCGCTCGATGCCCGCCAGACCGTATTGGCGCAAAGCGAAACCGACAGTCGAAACCTCGCACATTCGCTGGTCGAACATGCTTCGCGCTCGATACAGGCCATCGATATCGCCATGAGCGGGATGGCGGATCTGCTGAAGTACCAAAACCCGCAGCCGGATCGCTTCAACACGTTTCTGGCCAACACGGCGAATGCACTGCCACAGCTGCGCGAAATCGGTGTATTCGATACGCTTGGGAACTGGCGCTATTCCTCGCTGCCGGAAACGCCAACGCACAATAATTCCGACCGCGACTATTTCACCTATCATCGCGACCACACCGACTCCAATATCAGGATCAACGCCCCCATCACGTCGCGGCTAACCGGCCGTACATCAATCATCCTGTCGAAGCGGATCGACGGCCCCGACGGCACCTTCAAAGGCGTGCTGACGGGCGCAATCGACAACCAGTACTTCAGCGATTTCTACAAAACATTCCAGATCGGCGAGAGCGGCGGCATCAGCCTGATCCGAAGCGACGGCATACTGCTGATTCACTGGCCATCGATGGAGGTTGGAAAGGACCTCTCCGGAACTCAACTCATTCAGACCCGTCTGAAACAGAGTCTGGCAGGCTTCTACAAGATCGATTCGCCGTTTGACGGTATCACCAAATATTTCAGCTACGAGCAAACCACGCAGTATCCGCTGATCGTGACAGTTGCGATTCCCGAGGATCAGGTGCTGGCCATATGGAAGAGCAACCTGCTGTCCGACGTTATCGTTGCTTCAGTCCTGCTCTGCACCGTGATCCTGCTCGCCGCACTGCTATCGACCCAGTTCCGCTTCCGGCTCAACATGGAACACGCGCTTCGCGAGCGCGAGTCCCGCTATCGCCTGCTCGCCGACAACATCGCCGATGTTATTATCCTGCTCGATCGCTTTGGAAATATCGTCTTCGTCTCGCATTCGGTCGAATTCGTTTTGGGGCATAATCCGAAAGATCTGCTCGGGCGCTCCTGTTTCGAACTGGTGCACCCGGAGGATGTGGAAGCCGTGAAGGCGGCCAGCGCGCAATTAAAAGATCTCACAGCGAACCGCACCGTGATTTTTCGGACTTATCGTGACGACCATTCACTCGCTTGGGTGGAGGTTAACTTCAAACTGGCCACCCGCGAGATCGATCGCGACAAGGTCGAAATCGTAGGCGTGCTACGCGACGTCACCCTTCGAAAAAGCATGCAGGACGAGTTGACGTCGTTGAATACAAAGCTCGCCGAACTCGCGACCACTGACGGGCTGACGGGGCTCGCCAACCGCCGCACACTCGACGGCTTTCTGCGCCGCGTCTTTGAGCAGCACGACGAGATGTCGGTGCTGCTGATCGATGTCGACAACTTCAAGGGCTATAATGACAGCAACGGCCATCAGGCCGGCGACGAATGCCTGAAACGCGTCGCATCCGTCATCGCCGACGCCACGATCAATACGCCGGCATTGTCCGCACGTTATGGCGGCGAGGAGTTCGCCATCATTTTGCCCGACGTATCCGAGGCCGATGCGATCACTGTCGCGGAAGCCCTGCGCCTTCGGGTCAGGGCATTGGAGATTCCAAATATGGCATCAACCCGTGGCCACCTGTCGATCAGCGTCGGCGTCGCAAGACGGAACAGCCTGACCTCGAACGAAGCCGTCCTGGTCGGCGAGGCAGATCTGGCGCTTTACGAGGCCAAACGACGTGGTCGAGATTGCGTCGTCGCCAATTCGGCGCTGCAACGCGAATATTTCAGCGCGGGCTTTTCGCACAACGGCTGATCCGCCAATTGCCGCCAGACCGTCTGGCTTTTCCCCGCCATGATATGTTCTTCGTCATCGCAAAAGGTCCCGCGAAGTGCCCGGAATGGTGGCTGGACCTGACCAATAATTCAATTAAACTTCGCCCGGAAACGTGCCGGCTGGCCAAATTGGCCGACGGCTGATGATCACAACAGGAATGGCGCGTCACTTGATGTCGCCCGCGAAGGATTGATCCATGGGAATTCTCGCAGCATTGCTGATCGGCGCCATTGCTGGCTGGCTGGCCGGGTTGATCGTTCGTGGCGCCGGCTTCGGCCTGCTCGGCAATATCGTCATCGGCATCATCGGCGCACTGGTCGCTGGCTGGCTGCTGCCGCGCCTGGGTGTGAGCCTTGGCGTTGGGGCGATCCGCGACATCATCAACGCCACCATCGGCGCGGTGATCGTGCTCGTCATCCTGTCGCTGATCCGGCGCTGACGTCGCATCCCCTCACTCTGCGATCGCCTACCGCGATTCCCATCATTTTCGGCGGCGCGCGTCCGCGCGACAAGAAGAACAAGGCAAAGTCTCCATGAAATTTACCGGCACCGAAAACTATGTCGCGACCGATGATCTCAAGGTCGCGGTCAATGCCGCTATCGTGCTCGAACGCCCGCTGCTGGTGAAGGGCGAGCCTGGCACCGGCAAGACCGTACTGGCCGAGGAAGTCGCCAAGGCGCTGGGCGCACCGCTGCTGACCTGGCACATCAAGTCGACCACAAAGGCGCAGCAGGGCCTCTACGAATACGATGCCGTCTCGCGCCTGCGCGACAGCCAGCTCGGCGATCCCCGCGTCTCGGATATCGGCAACTACATCAAGCGCGGCAAGCTGTGGGAAGCTTTCACCCATGCAGAGCGACCGGTGCTGCTGATCGACGAAATCGACAAGGCTGACATCGAATTCCCGAACGACCTTCTGCTCGAGCTCGACCGCATGGAATTCCATGTTTACGAGACCGGCGAGACCATCAAGGCGGCAAAGCGCCCGATCGTGATGATCACATCGAACAACGAGAAGGAATTGCCCGACGCGTTTCTGCGCCGTTGCTTCTTCCACTACATCAAGTTCCCCGACATCGACACCATGAACCAGATCGTCGAGGTCCACTTCCCCGGCATCAAGCATCGCCTCGTCGCCGAAGCGATGCGTATTTTCTTCGAGGTGCGCGACGTGCCCGGCCTCAAGAAGAAGCCATCGACGTCGGAACTGCTCGACTGGCTGAAGCTGCTGGTCAATGAGGATATGTCGCCGGAGATGCTGCGGGAGCGCGACCCGCGCAAGCTGATCCCGCCGCTGCATGGTGCGCTGTTGAAGAACGAGCAGGACGTGCACCTGTTCGAGCGGCTGGCGTTTTTGAACAGACGGGAAGTCTGATCCACCATCGAGGTATACAGCCTTCACGGAAAACCGCCCTCAGGGGCGGTTTTTTAATACCTATTTCGCAGATATTTTCCAATTTCAGTATACATAAACTGGTTCTAATCCCCGTTTTATTGAGATATCGTCCCTTCAAACGCCACCCCTGTATACAGACAGGACTCAAGAACTGCGCCACGGAGGAATACGATGCCCGCTTCATTCCCGTTGAACGCCTGGTACGCCGCCGCCTGGGATGCCGACATCAAGCACCAGCTTTTCCCGCGCACGATCTGCGGCAAGCATGTGGTGATCTACCGACGCTCCGATGGCGGCGTCAGCGCGCTGGAGGATGCCTGTTGGCACCGACTGGTGCCGCTCTCCAAGGGACGTCTCGAGGGCGACACGGTGGTCTGCGGCTATCACGGCCTGAAATACAACGCGCAAGGCCGCTGCACCTTTATGCCCTCGCAGGAGACCATCAATCCCTCCGCCTGCGTGCGCTCCTATCCCGTGGTCGAGCGGCATCGCTTCATCTGGCTGTGGATGGGCGACCCGGCGCTGGCAGATCCGGCACTAGTGCCGGACATGCACTGGAATGACGATCCTGAATGGGCCGGCGACGGCAAGACGATTCACGCGAAGTGCGACTACCGCCTCGTGGTCGACAATCTGATGGATCTCACCCACGAGACATTCGTGCACGGCTCCAGCATCGGCCAGGACGACGTCGCTGAATCTCCTTTCGATGTCACCCACGGCGACAAGACCGTGACGGTGACGCGCTGGATGAAGGGCATCGAAGCGCCGCCATTCTGGGCTGCGCAGCTGCGCAAGCCTGGCCCCGTCGATCGCTGGCAGATCATCCACTTCCAGGCGCCGAGCACGGTGAATATCGACGTCGGCGTCGCACCGGCCGGAACCGGCGCTCCGGAAGGCGATCGTTCGCAGGGCGTCAACGGCTTCGTGCTCAACACCATGACGCCGGAAACCGAGACCACCTGCCACTATTTCTGGGCCTTTGTACGCAACCACCGCATCACCGAACAGAAGATCACCACGGAAATCCGCGAAGGCGTCGCGGGTATTTTCCGCGAGGACGAGATCATTCTCGAAGCGCAGCAGAAGGCGATGACCGAGAATCCGGACCGCGTATTTTACAACCTCAATATCGATGCCGGTGCCATGTGGTGCCGACGGGTGATCGACCGCATGGTGGCGAAGGAAAGTACGCCACCCAAACTGCAGGCGGCAGAGTAAAATCATGAGCGAACGCGATACCGAACGCTCCGTCTCGCAGACCGTGCGCGCACAGCTCGCTCTGCGTGACATGATCCTCTCCGGCACGCTGCGCCCGGGCGAACGCATCAGCGAGCTGCAGGCCGTGGAGATCACCAGCGTGTCGCGCACGCCGGTGCGCCTCGCACTGGTGCGTCTGGAAGATGAGGGCCTGCTGCAGGCGATCCCGTCCGGCGGCTTCATGGTGAAGGCGTTTTCCGAGCGCGACATTCTCGACTCCATCGAACTGCGCGGTACGCTGGAAGGCCTCGCAGCCCGCTTCGCCGCGGAGCGCGGCGCCAGCGCCCGCAACCTTGAACCACTGAAAGAATGTCTGTCGGATCTGGATCAACTGGTGCGGCAGGATCCGATCTCGGTCGAGGCCTTTTCAGCCTATGTCACCATGAACGCCCGTTTCCATGCGCTGCTGACTGACCTTTCCGGCAGCGCGCCGGTGATCCGGCAGATAGATCGTGTTTCGGCGATGCCGTTTGCCTCGCCCAGCGCCTTCGTGATGGCGCAGTCGGCGCTGCCGGAAGCGCACAACATCCTGCTGATCGGCCAAGAACATCACCGCATCGTCGTCGACGCCATCGAGAATCGCGAAGGTGCGCGCGCCGAGGCGATCATGCGTGAGCACGCGCGGCTTGCCGTGCGCAATCTGCGGCTGGCACTGCGCAATCGCAATCATCTCGACCTGCTGCCTGCACTGGCATTGCTGACCTCGACACCGGCGGATTGACGGAGACCTTCATGCGTTTTGCAGAACACTGGATGGGATGCCGCGTCGAGGCCACGCGCAATGTGGCGCCGAACATTCGCGAGATCACGCTGAAGCCGGATACACCGCTGTCGTCCTACCCTCTCGGCAGCCACATCAATGTCAGCCTCCTGATCGACGGCCAGCCACAGACGCGATCCTATTCGCTGGTCGGAGAACGCAGCAACGAGTTGCTGCGTATCGCTGTGCGGCTGGCACCGGATAGCCGCGGCGGCTCCAAAGCCATGTGGGCACTGCAAGTCGGCGCGCGGCTGGAGATCTCCAGCCCGTCATCGCTCTACGACATCGACTGGAATCGTGGGACATACTGCCTGATCGCCGGCGGCATCGGCATCACGCCGATCACCGGCATTGCCGCGGCGCTCCACAGCAAAGCCATCGACCTGCAGCTGCATTATGCGGTGAAGGCTCGCAGCGAAGCCGCCTATCTCGATGAACTATCGACGCTGCTTGGCGACCGCCTGACGGTGCACGCCAGCCGTGAAGGTGCTCGACTGGATTTCACCGCGACCTTTGCTGCCCTGCCTCCCGATGCCATCGTCATCCTCTGTGGCCCGATGCGGATGCTGGAAGCAGCCCGGCGCGAATGGAACGCTGCCGGGCGCGCGCCCGCTGATCTGCGCTATGAAACATTCGGCTCCAGCGGTCTCCTGCCAACTACGGAATTTCGCGTCCGGCTGAAGGACAGCGGTGCCGAGATCGTGGTCCCGCAAAGCCGCTCGATGCTGGCAGCGCTCAACGAGGCCGGCTTCGAGGTGATGTCGGACTGCGAACGCGGCGAATGCGGGGTCTGCGCCATCGATGTCCTCGCCATCGACGGCGAAATCGATCATCGCGACGTGTTCTTCAGCGATCACCAGAAGAGCGGCAACACGAAGATTTGTCCCTGCGTCTCGCGCGTCGTCGGCACGGTGACGGTGGATACGTTGTATCAGCCGGACGCTGTCTGACCGTCAGCGTTCACCGCGCAGCGACGCAATCATCGACATGATCGCGAGCAGGATGACCACGGCGCCATAGACATAGGCCACGACGGCCAGTCCGGCATACGGCACAGCCACACCTGCAGCGAGTGCTGGCAGGCTGAAGGCCAGATAGGACAACACATAGAACGCCGCCAGCAAACCGGCGCGCTGATGCGCCTCGGCGGTCGGCAGCAGCGTGCTCAGCGAGCCGGCGAAGGACGCGCCGAAGCCGAAACCTGCGATCACCGAACCGGCAAACAGCATCGCAACGCTGTGCTGCCAGATGCCGAGCAGCGAGACGAGGACGCCCAGCGACAGTGCGGCCGTGCCAATCACCAGCAACCGCTGCGCCGGAAGCTGCCGAAGGGCGGCCACGGTCAGTGCTGCAGCGAGCATCAGGGTCGCGACCACGACGCCGCCGACCCAAGGCGCGGAGACGCCCATCGTTGTTGCGACCACCGTGGGCATCAAGGACAGAGAGAAGCCGCCCAACGCCCATGTGGCGACGGTGGCCGGTGCAACGCGCAGCAGCGCGGCGCGCGATTGGCTGGGCACGCGCACATGCGGCCGCAGCGAGGCCAGCGCGCCCGATTTGCGCGACACGGTCTCGGGCATCACGAACAGCAGCACGATCATCACGGCCGTCAGCGCGAATAGAACCTCATAGACCAGATGCAGCGGATCGGGCGCGAAGGTGACGAGCGCCGCCGCGCCGAGCGCGCCGACCATCAGGCCAAGAAAGGCGGTCACGCTGTTGAGGAGCGGTCCGCGCTTGCGGTCAGTATCGAGGATCGCAGCGCCCAATGCCGTTGTCGCCGTGCCGACGCACAGGCCCTGCACGGCACGCGCGAGGATCAATTGCCCGACGTCACTGGCATAAGAGAACAGCACCATCGCGATGGCATTGAGCAGCAGACCGCCGAGAATGACCGGACGGCGTCCGACATAATCGGACAGGCCGCCGACGGTCAGCAACGCCGCCAGCAGGCTGATCGCATAGACCGCGAACACCAGCGTGATCATCAGCGGCGAGAGGTGCATCGACTGTTGGTAGAGCCGGTACAGCGGCGTCACCGCGCTGCTGCTGGCTGCGACCAGCGCGGCTCCGGCAAAACTGAATGCCGTCATGGCCGATGGCTTCAACACCCAACCGCCTCTGGCTGGTGATGCTTGAGCATTGGAAACACACGTCTTTTCGGCGCTGCCTTGCATGGCCCGTTCCTAAAAGCTAAGTAGTTGCATTAGGCATCTAGGTCGCCCGAGAGCTTAATGCAAATATTTTGCGTTAAGAATCTCAGTTTTTCGCACATGTGCGACCGTGGGAGAACGATGTGACGGTGAAGGAACGAGTCCGGATCGGTGGACGCAGCGCGCGGATACAGAGCGCCGTGCATGATGCTGTCCGCAAATTGGGGGCTCTTTCCACCCGAAACCAGATCACCGTGCCGCAGATCGCTGCCGAGGCTGGTGTGACGCCGTCGACCATCTATCGGCGCTGGGGCGATCTCTCCGCGCTGCTCGCCGACGTCGCCGTGGCGCGGCTGCGGCCGATCGCAGATCCCGACGACACTGGTGCGGTCGAAACCGATCTGCGCGCCTTCATCGAGCAATATGCCGAAGAGATGTCGTCCCCAGTCGGCCAGGCCTTGATGCGGGACGTGTTGTCGGCCCTGAAGGAGGGACTGCCCAGCGCCTGCGCGGGCTTCACCTGCGATCACCTCACCACCCTTAACGCACGCGCCAAAGCGCGCGGCGAGACGCCCTTCGACATCGACGAGGTGATTGACCATGTGGTGGCGCCGATCATCTATCGCGCGCTATTCAGCGAACAGATACCGACACCCGATTATTGCAATCGCCTGATTGACCGGATTTATCCGCCAGCCCGCAAGCGACGCACCGCCGTCTGATCGTCAGCGCGGCTTCTCGTCCAGCTGATAGGTCAGATGCGCCTTCACCGTCGGCCATTCGCCGGGCAAGATACTATAGACAACCGTGTCGCGCAGCGTGCCGTTCGGCGCGATCTGGTGATTGCGCAGGATGCCGTCCTGCTTGGCGCCGAGCCGCTCAATGGCGCGACGGGACTGATGGTTGAAGAAATGCGTGCGGAATTCCACCGCGATGCAATCCAGCTTCTCGAACGCACGCCCGAGCAACAGCAGCTTGCACTGGGTGTTGAGCGCGGTGCGCTGCACCCACTTGCCATACCAGGTCGAACCGATCTCGACCCGGCGGTTGGCGGCATCGGCATTCATATAGGTCGTCATGCCGGCGATCTTGCCGTCGGCATCTTTCACCGTGAATGGCAGCATCGCGCCTGATGCCTGCAGAGCGAGCCGACGGTCAATCTCGGCACTCATCTTTTCGGGCGTTGGGATCGCCGTGTACCAGATCTTCGAAAGATCGCCCGACCTGGCGGCCTCGATCAGGCCATCGCAGTGATCTTTGGCAAGAGGTTCGAGCCGGGCGTGAGGTCCATTGAGCGTAACGGGTTCAAGCCACGGCATCGGTCTTCCTTCGTTCTAGACGCGCGATCGGACGCAAAACCGGCTTCCACTTTTGCTGATCGCGCTCGGGCTACTTGTTCAAGAAATTGAGCGGCAAGCCACCGCGCGGCCAGTCCATCGCGATCAGCTCGCCCTTGCCCGACAGCGTGATATAGGCCGTCTTCAGCTCGGGGCCGCCGAATGCGATATTCGTGGTGACGCGGTCGCCAGTTTGTATCTGTTCCACCAATTTTCCGTCCGGCGCAATCACCGAGATGCAGCCGCTGACCAGCGTTGCGACGCAGACATTGCCGGAGGCTTCAACCGCGAGAGAATCGAACATCTGGTAACCGCCAAGACCCGCGATGGGTCGACCGCGCTCGCCGCGATAGATCACATCAGCCGGCTTCACCTCACCGGGTGCACCGACGTCAAAGGCCCACAGCCGCGCCGTCGGCGTCTCGGCCACATAAACGGTCTTCTCGTCCGGCGACAGGCCGATGCCATTCGCGGGCAACATGCCGAAATGACCTTCGACGACCTCGGTCGCACCCGGCTTCATGTAATAGAACGCGCCGACATCCATGTCGCGATGGCGACGCTTGCCGAGATCGGTGAACCAGAGCCCACCCTGCTTGTCGAACACCAGATCGTTCGGTCCCTTCAGCGGATGCGCGCCGCATTTGTCGAACAGGGTTTCGACCTTGCCGTTAGAGAGATCCACGCGCTGGATCGAGCCGCCGATATATTCATGCGGCTCCGGTGCACCGGGCATGATGGCGCCGCGCGACGCCGCCCAGCTGAAGCCACCATTGTTGCAGAGATACATCTTGCCGTCAGGGCCGAGCGCTGCGCCGTTCGGGCCACCCGGGATTTTCGCGACCACTTCCTTGCGGCCATCGGGCCACACCCGCGTCAGTTGCTGCGCACGGATCTCGACCAGAATTACGGAGCCGTCCGGCATCACCACCGGGCCTTCGGGGAATGCGAGATCGGTGGCGAGGACGCGGATGTTGGGACTGGACATGGAAACTCCCTGACATTTTCTTGGTTTGTTATCGCACCCTGGGTGGGCGACGCAGCGTGACGAAAGTAGAGCAAACATGTCCGGCGCTGCCAAGCCGCGCAAATGCATGGCCACTTGCGTGGAATTTCCATTCAGCTTTAGCTGCGGACAACGAAAACACAAAAATCCGAGGAAGCCCGATGCCGACCGACACCGCAGTTGCGCCTGAAGCCGATGACGAAGTGCTCTACTCTGTCGCCCTTGGCATCGCGACCGTCACACTCAATCGCCCACAACGGTTGAACACGATCTCCCGTGAGATGCTGTCGCAACTCAGCAACCTGTTTCTGAGAGCCGATGCCGATCCCGACGTGCGCGTGATCATCCTGACGGCCGCCGGCCGCGCCTTCTGTGCCGGGCTCGACATGGCCAGCGCCACCAAGGGCACCGGCATCGGCTCCGCCAATGACGCCAACAACAGCCGCACCACGCTCGATCTGAAGACAGCGCCCCCGATCGTGATGTTCAACATGGAGAAGCCGACCATATGCGCCATGAATGGTGCCGCAGCCGGCTATGGCATGGACGTCGCGCTCGGCTGCGACATGCGCATCATGGCGGAGAGTGCCAAATTCGCCGCGGCCTTCGTGAAACGTGGCGTGGTGCCTGAATCCGGCGGCACCTGGTTTCTGCCGAGGATGGTTGGCTGGGCCAAGGCAGCCGAGCTGATCTTCACAGGCCGCACATTGTCGGCGCGCGAAAGCCTCGAAATGGGCCTTACCAACGAGGTGGTGCCCGATGCGGAATTGATGACGCGCGCCAATGCAGTGGCGGCCGAGATTGCCGCCAATGCGCCGCTCGCAGTGCAGGCTGCCAAACGCATGATGCGCTCAGGTCTGTCCGAGAGCTTTGGCGACCACGTCCATCACGTGTTCCTGCAATTGCTGCCGCTGTTTCGCACAGCGGATTTCCGCGAAGGCATGGCGTCGTTTCTCGAGAAGCGCCCAGCCAAATTCACCGGTGAGTGAGCGCGACGCACAAACATATCGACGCGGTGTTGTGCGCCGCGTCATGCTTTGCTGATTAAGTCAGCTTTCCAACTTCAGGGCTTGGTGCATACTCCCGGCATTCGAGCCGCATCACAAAAACCTGCATAGACGGGCCGATGCGGTTGATCGAACCACAGGGAGGACACTTGACCATGCAGCATGACTGGAAAGTTCTGCGAGTGACTTTGCTCGCCGGCGTTGTCGTAGCGCTTACGTCCACCGCAGGCCACGCGCAGAAGAAGTACGATACTGGCGCCACCGATACCGAGATCAAGATCGGCAACATCATGCCGTATAGTGGCCCGGCGTCCTCCTACGCGACGATCGGAAAAACCGAGGCCGCCTATTTCAAGATGATCAACGAGAAGGGCGGCATCAATGGCCGCAAGATCACCTTCATCAGCTATGACGACGGCTACAGCCCGCCGAAGACGGTGGAGCAAGCGCGCAAGCTGGTTGAGAATGACGAAGTGCTGTTCATCATGAACCCGCTGGGCACGCCAGGAAATACGGCGATCCAGAAATACATGAACACCAAGAAGGTGCCGCAGCTATTCGTCTCGACGGGCGCCGCGAAATGGGCCGATCCGAAGAACTTCCCTTGGACCATGGGCTGGCAGCCGAGCTACCAGGCCGAGGCGCGCATCTACGCGCAATACATCATGAAAAATCATCCCGGCAAGAAAGTCGGCGTGCTCTATGCCAATGACGACTTCGGCAAGGATTACATCATCGGACTGCACGAAGGCTTCGGCGACAAGGTCAAAGATTACATCGTCTCCGAGGTGCCTTACGAGACGGCGTCACCGACGGTGGATTCACAGATCGTGCAGATCAAGGCAGCCAATCCGGATGTCTTCATCAACATCGCCACGCCAAAATTCGCTGCACAGGCGATCAAGAAGGTCGGCGAGATGGGCTGGAAGCCCGTTCACATCGTCACCAATGTCTCGGCATCTGTCGGCAGCGTGATGAAGCCCGCGGGCTATGCCAACTCGCAGGACGTGCTCAGCGCGGCCTATATGAAGGATCCCAAGGATCCAACATGGAAGAACGATCCCGGCATGCTGGAATGGTCGGCCTTCATGGACAAGTACTATCCCGAAGGCGACAAGGAAGACGGCGCCACCGTGTTCGGCTACGGCGTCTCGCAGGGCATCGTCCAGGTGCTCAAGCAATGCGGCGACGACCTCACGCGCGAAAACATCATGAAGCAGGCGGCGAGCCTGAACATGGAGATCGGCATCTATCTGCCGGGCACTAAGATCAAGACCAGCTCGACCGACTTCAGCCCGCTGGAGCAGCTTCAGATGCAGCGGTTCAAGGGCGAAAGCTGGGAGCTGTTCGGCCCGCTGATGTCCGGCGAGAAGAACTCGTAAGCAATACGCTCCGGCGTCCCCTCTCCTGAGCTAGAGGGGACGCACGCGTGCTGAGCCATGCGCTCTCGTTGCTGGCCCGCTCTCCTTAATCGTGCATACTCGACGCAAGCCGCGGCGATCGATGGTCCACTCAGATGGACCGCACCGCGGAAATACAAGACGTCAGAGGAAACGATGCTCAGGATACTGCCCCGGGGAATGACTCTCGCTTTTGCCGCGCTCATGCTCGGCGTGCTGGCCACGCCATCTCACGCACAAAAGAAATACGATCCGGGCGCCAGCAATACCGAGATCAAGGTCCGCAACATCATGCCCTATAGCGGACCGGCATCCTCCTATGCCTCGATCGGAAAATCCGAGGCGGCCTATTTCAGGATGCTGAACGACCAAGGTGGCATCAACGGCCGCAAGATCAATTTCATCAGCTATGACGATGCCTACTCGCCGCCGAAGACGGTGGAACAGGCGCGTAAGCTGGTCGAGAGCGATGAAGTGTTGCTGTTGTTCAATCCGCTGGGCACGGCGACCAATTCCGCGATCCAGAAATACATGAACCTCAAGAAAGTACCGCATCTCTTCGTATCGTCCGGCGCCTCGAAATGGGCCGACCCAAAGCACTTCCCGTGGACCATGGGCTGGTCGCCCAGCTACCACAACGAGGGACGTATCTGGGCCGCGTGGATCCTGAAGAACCATCCCGATGCCAGGATCGGCGTGCTGTTCCAGAACGACGACATGGGAAAGGACTATTTCAGCGGCGTACGTGAGGGGCTCGGCGACAAGGCCGACAAGATGATCTCGGTGCAGGCGAGCTTCGAGACCAGCTCACCGACCGTGGATTCACAGATCGTCCAGATCAGAACCGCCAACCCCGACGTGTTCCTGAACATTGCCTCGCCCAAGTTTGCCGCGCAGGCGATCAAGAAGGTGGCCGAGCTGAACTGGAAGCCGGTGCAGATGCTAGTCAATGTCTCACAGTCTGTCGGCTCGGTGATCAAACCCGCAGGCTTCGACAATGCGCAGGGCGTGATCAGCGCGGCCTATATGAAGGATCCCACCGATCCGCAGTGGAAGGACGATCCGACCATCAAGGAATGGCTTGCCTTCATGGACAAGTATTATCCCGACGGTGACAAGAACGACATCTACACGCTGTACGGCTTCGGAATCGCGCGCACGCTGGCGCATATCTTGGAGCGATGCGGCGACACGCTCACGCGGGAGAATGTGATGAAGCAGGCCACCAGCCTCGATTATGAGGTCGGCATCTTCCTGCCCGGCACCCGCGTCAAGACCAGCCTAACCGACTATAGCCCGCTGCAGCAGTTACAGATGATGCGTTTCAAGGGCGAACGCTGGGAACTGTTCGGACCCGTGCTGAGCAGCGAGTAGGACGAGAGCGCCCTACTTCGCCGCATCCTTGGCAGGCGCTGGTGCATCCTTGGTCGCCGGCGCGTCTTTCGCGGCAGCTGGAGCTTCCTTCGCAGCTGGCGCCAGCTTCTTTTGCGCCGCCTGCAGCTCCTCCACCGTCTTCTGCAGGGCAACGACGGTAGCCTTCAGCGCCTCGACCTGACGGTTGGCCGCATCAAGGCGCTGTTGCTGATCAAGCCGCAGCTTGCCCAACGTCTGCTGCAGGAAATTGATGTTGCTTTGCAGGCAGCTGGTGCGGCGCTCCATGGTCTTTTCGACCGTGCAGATCTCGATTCCCGGCACATCCTGCGCCTGCGCCTTGGCGGCGCCCAAAATGGTCAGCAATGTCATCGCAAGGATTGTTCGGCCGCGCATCGTTTTCCCCATCATGTCCGTCATGCCGCCAAGACCAAGCGGTGCTGGCGCCCGGCTGTCAACCAGGTGTGATGGGAACGAAGAAGATGTCCGCCCGTTCCTTGGACCGGAGCACCTCATGGCGACGCGTGAACGACGGCTGGCCGAATTCGATGGCCAGGGTGATCCTGAGCCTGATCAGGTGGTGCAAGTGTTGTGCGAGGACCACAGCGGCACCTATCAGCTGCCCTTCCCTTGCCAGTTCATCGATGGCGAATGGCGCAATGCCGAGACGGGCAGCACGGTCGAGGCACGCGTAGTCGGATGGCGGCTGCCACGTACAGCGTGAGCGCCGTGTACCCGCTTTAGGGGCGGCGGCGCACTTCGCCGGCCATCGCTTACGCGTACAGATAGCCGACCGGCTTGCCCTCGGTCCGCAGGGGACGGATGTCATTCTGTGTAATGATCTTGGCCGCCAAGCCGTCGATTTCATCGCGCTGGGTCGGCGTCCAGCTTCGAAGCTGCTCCATGCCTTTCAGCAGGCCAAGCCGGAGGACTTGCGTATTTTCGCCCATCCCGATGAGACTGGTCGAATTCTTGCCCGCCGTCACCACATCACCGGCCGCAAGTTCGAACGTCTTCCCAGCACTATCCACGAATTCTGCCGTGCCGCGAATGACGCGATAGATGACAACCTCACCTTTCGCGAAAGAGGCGGCATCCACGGCCGCCGCGGAACTCTTCGGCAAGAGGGACTTGCCATGCGGATCGGTTGCGATGATGTGACCGGTGACAAGATGCCCGCTCGGAGCCTCGATGCCAATATCGCGCACATAGACGGGCGCCGCCGACTTGATGGTGTCATCAGCCAGCAGCTTGAAGAGCGCATCCAGCGCCAGCGGATCCTGAAGCCAGAAGCCTGCATCGTCCGGGCGATCATGCAGCGCATGGGTCCAGGCCATACGTGGCGTCTCGGCTTCGTTGATCTGATCCGGACCCACGATTGTCGGGTTCGGGAAGGTCGTCGGATCGGTTACGAAGGCTTCGAGAAACTTGCCGGAGTAGCCCATGGAGAGGGGATCGGGCACCACCGTCTGCGGTGTCTTCAGGTTCTCCTCCGTGGACAGACCTGACCAGGTGTAGAACAGCTGACGATGCACGATCGCGCTTTGCAGCATCACTGCGCCAGGGCCGACATTGTAGAAGCGCCCATCGTAATCGAAGGTGAACATGCCCGACGTGACCAGCACGAGCTGGAAGCCGCCTGGTGGAAGATGCAGATGGAAGTCGGTAGGGCCCGTGTCTTCGCGATAGATCGGCAGATTGGTCGCGACTTCATGGAGCAGGAAAGTTTCGTTATTGGCGTGAAAGCCTTCATTGGCGCGGCTATAGAGTGCCTGCGGGCGATAGGTCGCCTCGTATGTCGTATCCTTTTGCCGATCGATCGCTACGAAATCCCCATGATTCAGGCGGAGAGGATCGCCGTTCGGGTGCTTAAGCCCAGGCCATTTGAGGTCGATCGCAGCATGTACATTCATGGGATCCTCCAACGTGTTTAAAAACACCCGGGGACCGAACTGTGATTGGCGTGCAATCGATCGGCAGCCAACGCAATGCGGCTCGCGAGAAATTGCTGCTATGCGAAAATCGCGCCAGCTGGCGTCAAAGGCGTTTTGATACCAATCGCGCTCGTCAGCAGGTGATCTGGCGGCCAAACCGCGCAAATCCTCGGGCGAGCGCTACAAATTCTGGATACAAGTTGAGCACGCCGTGCCCGATCTGTAAGCCGGCGGGGCGTTGCCGAACTATCAATCAGTACTCGACCTCGAGCTCCTCGATATCGGTAGGCTCCTGCCTGGCCGCGGCAATCCATTCCTGCATTTCGGGCAGGTTCATCACCATGCTGGCATAGGCTGATAGCTGCGGATCGAGCTTGACGTCATAGGTCGCGAAGCGCGTCACCACCGGCGCATACATGGCGTCCGCCATGCTGCGGGTGCCGAACAGGAAAGGGCCGCCGGACTTCGACAGACACTCGCGCCAGATCGTGCAGATCCGGTCGATATCGGCTTGCGCGCGCGACCAGACCTTGAAGTTCGGAAAATGCCCCTTGATGTTGACCGGCAGCGACGCGCGCAATGTCGTGAAGCCGGAATGGATTTCGCCCGAAATCGAGCGGCAATGCGCCCGCAGGATGCGGTCCGCCGGCAATAGCTTAGCTTCCGGCATGATCTCGTTGAGATATTCGGCGATTGCCAGCGTATCCCAGACCACCGCCCCTTCATGGCGCAGGCAGGGCACCAGGATCGATGAAGACAGCAACAGGATCTCGGCCTTGGCGGAAGCATCGTCCGGCGCCGTAACGACTTCGTCGAACTCAAGGCCTGAGAATTTTGTCAGCAGCCACCCTCGCAATGACCACGACGAGTAGTTCTTGCTGCTGATGGTGAGTGTTGCGTTGGCCATGACCTATCCCCTTACGCCCGAACCCAGGCAGCCCGTCAGCCCTCGGGGTAACCGGTTCCCGGCTGCCCATTGCTTGTGCTGCTTTAATTTTATTCAGCAAACCACGTGCCAGTTTTCCAGACGAATTGACTCTTCTCTGGCTTCAATATTGCATAGCAACAAAGCAGGGATAGCTCCGGATGATGTCAATGATGTATCAGGCCTACCAGAATCACATGGATCTGACAGCACCGTGGCGCACCGGTGCGTCTGCCGCATTGAAGTACCTCAATCTCGTCCCGGCTGGCACGTCCGAGAAACTGTTCGGTCGCCTCGCGGCAGCACTTGAGCTGATCTCGCGCTCCGCCCTCACCTATCATCGGCCTGAATTCGATATCGGCAAGGTGATGGTCGGTAACAGCGAGCATGAGGTGACGGAAGAAGTCACCTTCAAGACACCATTCGGATCGCTGCTACACTTCAAGAAAGAGAATGCACCGGAGCAGCCACGCATGCTGCTGGTGGCGCCGATGTCCGGCCACTTCGCGACGCTGCTGCGCGGCACTGTGAAGACCCTGCTGCAGGACCATGACGTCTATATCACAGACTGGCACAACCCGCGCGACATACCGCTCGATCAGGGCAAGTTCGGCCTCGACGAATATACCGAGCACCTGATCACATTCATGAATGAGCTCGGCCCGCGTTCCCACATGGTCGCGATTTGCCAACCGTCCGTGTCGGCGCTAGCTGCAGCAGCTATCATGTCGGAAGACAATCACCCTGCGCGACCGGCAAGCCTGACGCTGATGGCGGGCCCGATCGATACGCGCATTCAGCCGACCAAGGTCAACGAGTTCGCCAAGAGCAAATCGTTGAAGTGGTTCGAAGATAACATGATCAACTACGTGCCATTCCAGTGCAAAGGCGCGTTCCGGCAGGTCTATCCCGGCTTCATTCAGTTGACAGCATTCGTCTCGATGAATCTCGAGCGGCACATCAAGTCACATGTCGATCTCGCCGAGCATCTCGCCAAGGGCGAGACCGAGAAGGCGGAAGTCATCAAGACGTTCTATGATGAATATTTCGCCGTGATGGATCTGCCAGGAGAGTTCTATATCGACACCATCCGCGACGTGTTCCAGGAGCATCTGTTGCCGCAAGGCAAGCTGACCTACAAGGGCCGGACCGTGAACTGCGCATCGATCAAGCGCATGGGGCTGATGACGGTCGAGGGCGAGAAGGATGATATCTGCTCGATCGGCCAGACTCTAGCAGCCCAGGATCTCTGCACCGGCGTGCGAGCCTATCGCAAAGTCCATCACATGCAGGCCGGTGTCGGCCATTACGGTGTATTCAGCGGACGCCGTTGGAACAACGAGATCTACCCGCTGCTGCGGGATTTTGTTCACGTGAATTCGTGAAACCTTGCGTTGTATACAAATAGTCGGGCGCTTCACCCAAATTGGTGACGCGGATGTCGCAGGAATAACCTACGTCGATACCGGGAATTGTTTCGCCGCTGCTTCAGCAGCATAGCGGCGGTTTCTTATTACCGCTTCTGCGGACCGTGTATTGACGACTGCACGATTTTTCACCGGACATACTTACGCATCAAGGCCGGCCATCGTGCCGGCCTTTTTCGTGGATTTTTCAGGCGTCCCGGTCCGGGATCAATTGAACTCGCGGCTGGCCCAGAAGCCGAACCAGGTCCACCTGCCGCTCGACGCCGGTTTTCAAGAAGACGGATTTCAGCTGGGTCCGCACGGTGTTCAAGCTGACGCTCTGCATTTTCGAGATGGCGGTGACTGAGTTGCCATCGATCAAAAGGCTGGTGATCCGCGCTTCAGCCGGCGTCAAATCGAACAAAGCCTGCAGAAGCTCCGGACCCGGGCTGCGCTGCTGGTGGGTGATCGGCGTCAGGAGCAGGATCGACATAGCGCCCGCAAAAATATCGAGGCCAGCCAGACGGAGGGGCAGCACATGCGCGATCAAGGGTGGGCTGTGCTCAGTCCCAGAAATTGGAATTGAACGGCCCGTTTTCGACAGAGATAAAGGCTTGCTCAGCGCCTCGATAAACATGGTCTGAGCGACCTGCGAGGCGAACTGCACCTGATCCTGCGCGCCAATGCCGACAATCGTCGTGCTGGAAATGAACCCAGGATTGGCCGCGATAACGCGCCCCTCCTGACTGACCGCACTCGCGGGAAGGCCAATCATCTGAAGTGTCGCAACCGCCGTGCGGGCACGTTCGAAGCCCAGACGACCGGACAGCACCGCCGCACGGGCCAGATGAGGCCGGAGGCCATCCAGTTGATCCGCCACAGCGCGTTCAACCGGCCCCTTGGCGTAAGCCTTCTCCACCGAAATCACGAGCGTATCACCGGAGGGAGACCGTACCGAGGTACCGGCACACCAGCCGAGACCCGCCGGCCGGAGAATGTCCCGGTAGAAGCTCTCATTGTCGAGTTCTTCCATCGTGAACCGGTCCAGGTCCGTCAGAAACCACGGCTCGTTTTCCGCGATTAGTCTAGTGCTTCGTGGATTCTTGGTCGCGTAGGGACTTTTGGTCCAACGATCGATCCGCTCGCGAATTCTCTCAGATGACGTCCACCGCGGAATGCCGGGCGCGGATGCGAAAATCATCGCACCTTCGGCATCTGCCAACGCCGCCAGGCGATCGAACACCTGCGGCCAACGCTCCGGCAAAACTCCCGCTTCATAAATCTCGTCAACGAGCGTTTCAAAATTCACGGATGTATCCAGCAACACGGTTTCCGGCGGCTCGCGTCTCGGTCATCACGGTGAGAAGCAGCACCCATCATGCAACACCGCAGACACCAGACAATTCCCGAGACCATTCGGAAATCTGCGACCACGATGCTGATGTGCGCGAAATGCCACTTTCGCCAGCCGCCGTTCAGGAGGCGAATGGTATTCACCGCCTAACTAGACCGGTCCCGCGCTGCTCGCCAGTGTAAAGCGAGAAGTTTTACGCCAGAGGTGCTTTTGCCGGCGGCAACTCCCGCGGCAAAATCAATGCAGCGACGATCACCAGCGCCGACAAGGCGGCAAAGGCGTGCAACATCATGATGAAGCCACCCTGCTCGTACAACCACGCGACAAGCCCGACCGAGGCTCCCGCTGCGGTAAAGCCAACGAAATAACGCACGGCGTAGGCGCGCGACCGCCACTCCTCGCTTGTATACTTGCCGACGATCGCCTCGTTGACGGTGATCTGCCCGAACAGACCAATGATAATGCCGATCGCGACGACAATCAGTGAGATGTTCGATTGCGACGCTGCGAAATACAGGAACGGCGCGAGCACCAGCGACAACGGAACGCTCACCGCCTTCAGCGAGTGCTTATCGATCAGTTTGCCGATGTTGTACTGGGTTGCCGCGCCGAAGACATAAACGCAGGCGGCAATGATGCCGAGCAATGCCGGGCTGTCCGTCATGTCGGACAAACGCTCGGCAAACAGTTTTGGCAGCGCGACGGTGATGGCGTTGAAGACGGTGGAGATCGCGACCACCGTGACCAACAATGCAAGGATCACACGCCACATGTCAGACTTCGCGACGCGCGCTTGCGCCGCCGCCTGTTTGAATCCCGAGCGATCTTCATGTGCGACCTCGCGCATGAAGACAACACCAGCTGCAACAGTGACGAGGCCGGGAATGATGAAGGCCCAGCGCCAGCCGAGGAACTGACCGAGTACGCCGGTGATCAGTGCGGAAGACGCCACGCCGAAATTGCCGAACACGCCGTTAATGCCCATCGCGCTGCCGAGCTTATCGGCATAGGAGACGATCATCGCCGTGCCGACCGGATGATAGATCGACGCGAACAGGCCAACCGAGAACAGCGCCGCACCAAGCTGCAAAGGCGTCTGCACCAGGCCGACAGCCATCATCGACAGACCGATGCCGTAGAAGAAGATCACCATCATATGGCGACGGCTCCAGCGGTCCCCGAGCCAGCCGGTCACCAACGAGCCGGCCCCAAACGCCATGAAGCCCGGCGTCGCATAGGGCAGCAGCTCGGTATAGGTCATATTCATGGCCGGACCCATCACGAGCACCGCTGCCGCAAAGATCAGCATCGCGTAGTGGTCGATGAAATGGGCGACATTAACGAGGGTAATGACCCGGCTGGGGACGTTCATGAATCGATTCCTTGGCAACCTTGGAATGCCGTTATATGAGCTTGCTCTAACGGGATGTTGCCAATGAATGTCGCAGAACCGCCAATCCTGGACTTATCGGAGCGCCGGCGCCCGGCGACGGAAGGCGTCCACATCCTGGCGACGCGCTACCGCAAGGGCATCCGGCTGGACACCCATGCCCATCGCGAGGCGCAACTCGTATTCGCCGCTGCGGGCACCATGCAGGTGACAACCCCGAAGGGCCGCTGGCTAGTGCCACCGGATCGCGCGGTCTGGGTGCCAGCCCACCTGCCCCACGCCATCGACGTTCTGGCCGACATCGAGATGCGTTCGCTGTATTTCAACGTCGACTGGCTGGCGCAGGATCGACGCAATGGCGATCTCGCCGCGGAGTTCGTGGTTCGCGTATCGCGCCTGCTGCACGAGTCGATCCTGGCGCTGTTCGATGGGCGCGATGACGTCGCACGCAATCGGCTGTTGATCGAGATTGCCATGCTTGAACTGCATCAGGCAGGCGATCCCGCGACGTTCATGCCGCTGCCGCAAGAGCCGCGCTGCCGACGTGCGGCGGAGATGGTGCTGACCGATCCGACGCAGACTTACGAGATCGAAACACTGGCGCGCGCCGTCGGCACGTCTGCACGTACACTATCGCGGCTTTTTTCAGCAGAGACGCAATTGAGCTTCAAGAGCTGGTGTCAACGCGCGCGGATCGCAGAGGCGATCGAACGACTGTCGATGAACCGCAACGCCTCGGTAAAGCAGCTCGCTGCCGATCTCGGCTATGCCAGCTTCTCCGCGTTTTCGCACGCGTTCCGGCAAGTGACGGGCAAGAGCCCGACAGAGTTTATCGAGGCGAAGTAGCGCCGCTTAGCGCGGCACCACTGCAGTCGCCTCGATCTCGACGCGCGCAGCGAGTTCAACCAGACGCACGACCTGCACCAGCGCCATGGCCGGATAATGTGCGCCGAAAATCTCGCGATAGGCCTGACCGAGCGCTTTGAGATTGCCGAGATACTCTTCCATCTCGACGACATACCAGGTCAGCCGCACAAGGTGCTCCGGCCTAGCGCCACCTTCCGCAAGGATGTCGGAAATGTTCTGCAGTGCCTGACGCACCTGCGATACAAAATCCGGCTTCAGCTTCTCCTCGGCGTCCCAACCGATCACGCCGCCGGTCACGACGATGCGGCCATCGGCCGTCATGCCGTTGGCATAGCCCTTGGGCTTCGGCCAGCCACTCGGCTGCAATGCGCGCGAAACGGATGCTGCAACATCGCCCTTTGCGTTTGGCACCACGGTCAATGTCGGGCCCTTTGGTGCATTCACCGGGCAATCCTCCCTGAAAGAAACGTCTTCAAACTTATGCGGCAACGGTCGGTGACGCGCCCGCCGCAGCCTGCTGGCGAAGCGCAAAGCGCTTCAGCTTGCCGGTCTCGGTCTTGGGCAGTTGTGTCACGAATTCGATGGCGCGCGGATATTTGTAAGGCGCGATCTCGCGCTTCACGTGGTTCTGCAACTCGGTCGCCAGCGCGTCGCTCCCTGCCTGACCGGGAGCGAGAACGACATAAGCCTTTACGATCATGCCGCGATCGGCATCGGGGCAACCGACAACGCCGCAATCGACCACGGCTTCATGGGTGAGCAACGCAGCTTCAACGTCGGGGCCGGCAATATTGTAACCCGCCGACACGATCATGTCGTCAGAACGTGACTGGTACCAGAAGTAACCATCCTCATCCATCAGGAAGGTATCGCCGGTGATATTCCAGCCGTTCTGCACGAACTTCAGTTGACGCGGATCGGCGAGATATTTGCAACCCGTTGGGCCCTTCACGGCGAGACGGCCTAGCGTGCCGGGTGCCACTTCGTTGCCTTCGTCGTCGACGATCTTGGCCACATAGCCGGGCACCGGCTTACCCGTGGAGCCCGGGCGGATTTCTTCCTCGATCGCACAGATGAAGATGTGCAGCATTTCGGTGCCGCCGATGCCGTCCATCAGCTTGATGCCGGTCGCCTTCAGCCATGCATCATAGGTGCCCTTCGGCAACGTTTCGCCTGCCGACACGCATTTGCGGAGCGTCGAAAGATCGTACTGATCAATCTTGCCGAGGATCGCGCGATAGGCGGTCGGCGCGGTGAAGCAGACCGTGACCTTGTGCTTGGCAACAGCCAGCGGCAGCTCGTCCGGGCCGGCCTTCTCGAGCACCACGAAGGACGCACCGATATGCAGCGGAAACAGCACGCCGCCGAAGCCGAACGTGAAGGCCAGCGGCGCCGAACCGATGAAGCGATCTTCCGGACTGGCGCGTAGCACATTGCGCGCAAAGCCGTCGCACACCGCAAGCATGTCGCGGTGGAAATGCATGGTGCCCTTCGGGTCGCCCGTTGTGCCCGACGTGAAGGCGATCAGGCAGATATCATCCGAGGCCGTATCGACGGCGGTGAATTCCGGGCTGGCCTCGGCGATCATCTTGTCGAGTTCGGCTTCACCGGCCCCCCAATAGACGACGCGCTTGAGTTCGGGCGAAACCGCCTTGGCCTTCTCCATCTCGTCCGACAGCTTGCTGTCGCATAACGCCAGCGAGATCTTCGCCTTCTGCAGCGGATAGGACAGTTCCTTGGCGCGCAGCAGCGGCATGGTCGACACGCAGACGCCGCCGGCCTTGATGATGGCGAGATAGGTCGCAACCATCATCGGATTGTTGGCCGAACGCAGCAGCACGCGACCGCCGGTAACCAGGCCAAGCTCGTTGACCAGAACGTTGCTGATCTTGTTCACGAGCTCATAGAGCTCGCGATAGGTGTAGCTCTCGTTCAGCCCGATCATGCACGGCGCATCGCCGCGCCCCTCGGCGACCCAGCGATCGAGAAATGGCACCACGCAATTGATGCGCGGCGGATAGTGAAATTCCGGCCGGGTGAAAAGAAACTCCGGTAGCTGTTCCGGCGGGGGCATATTGTCCCGCGCAAACGTATCAACATGCGCCGTATAAGGCTTTGTCAGCTGAGTATCAGCGGCCATTGCAATGCTCCCGTCACGTCAGATGCCCGGCAACGTCATCCAAATATCATTTTAGACTTAAAACAGTTTTCCGCAACTGCGGAGTCTTGCGGCACGCCGAAATTTTCGGCTGACAACGTCGATTTGCGCGGATTGTTTAGGCAAGTCAGCCTAAAGCGTGGCCAGCGCCTTTAGCCGCAGCACCATGGCGGACTGCGGATCGGCCAGTGGTGCGACGGCGGTAAAATGATTTGCGCCGGGAAGCGCCTCGAGGCGCGCGGGAATATGGACACCCCAGGCGTCGACGATGCTTTGGCTCTGCCGCAAATATTCGACACCCTCGTCGCCACCAACCACCGCATCGAGAGACCCGTGCGAAGGCGCCGGCCAGAACAACGGACTGACCTCACGGGCGCCGGCATCGTTCAAATGCAATGCATTGTTGATCGACGTCGGCACCAGCGGCGCCAGATCGAACAACCCGGAGATCGCATAGGCACCGACAATCAGGTCCTGCGGCAGCGCGGAATCGAGCGCGCGCCAGTCCGTCGCCAGCATGCAGGCCGCGAGATGACCGCCCGCCGAATGGCCCGACACGACGAGCCGCCTGCCGAGCTTCGCCAGCTCGCGGGTCGCCGCACGCATCTGCGCGATGATATTACCGACCGAGACGTTCGGACACAAATCGTAGCTGGGGATCGCCACGCTGATGCCATGGCTGTTCAGCCCGCGCGCCAGATGGCTGAAGAACGAGGCATCCAGCGCCTGCCAGTAGCCACCGTGAATGAAGACGACAATCGGACCTTTGTCGCCAGCGGGAAAGTAGTCGATCGTGTGCCGTGCGCCTGAGCCATATGGAATGGCCCGCATCTGCACGCCGCTGTCGCGATAGGCTTTGGCGTCCTGTGCCCAGCCGGCGATCAGCGCAGAGCTTTCCGGCACTTTTGCGCGATTGTTGTATTCGGCTTCGAGATCGATCACTGCACTCACCGCGTCGCGTTTACGGCACCTTGCCGTTCGCTGCCTTTTGCGCCGCCTTCTGCGCAGAAGCCTTGGTCTTGGCCAGTAAACGCATCAGTTCGCGGACATCCTTCGGCGCCAGATCCGCGAAGATTTCGGCGATCCAGGTCTCGTGTTCTTCGGCCATCTTGCGGAACTCCGCGCGGCCTAGTTTGGTAAGCCGTATCACCTGCACCCGACGATCGGTGTCGGAGGTGCGGCGATCGACGTGGCCGGATTCCACGAGACGCTCGACCAGGCCGGTCACGTTGCCGTTCGACACCATCATCCGCTTCGAGACATCCGACAGGGTCATACCGTCGGGCACCTTGTCGAGCTGGGCCATCAGGTCGAAGCGCGGCAGCGTGACATCGAAGCGCTCGCGCAAGCGGCTGCGGACTTCGCCCTCGATCAAGGTCGTACAGGTCAAGAGCCGGAGCCACAGGCGCAGCTCATCGCCGTGATCATCGGGAAGTTCGACGGCCTTGGTCTCGGAATCGAGAATCATGATGCAATCTTACCTGCTTGAAGCTCCTGCGGCGGCCGAGAGACCGGCAATCCACAATCTCGTACCGCCCCATACCGATCCTTTGACCTTCAAGGAATTTCCGTCCGACCGCAAGCCAAAACGCCGCAGCCTTGACCGCCTTCGATTTTGAATATTTCTTTAAGGTTCAAATAAATTGGCCTACGGTTTGCATAGCGTATTCGGCTGATTTCTGACGCCTGGAAGTCATTTACATTGCTTGCGGCTGCGCCCGTCGTGAGCATAATCTAGGCAAAAGAACAGAATTCTGGGTTGGCACGTTTTTCGGCTGCCTGTCGCGGCCGAGTGGAGGAGAAGTTAATGAAGCAGTCTTTCAAACTGGCCGGTTTGGCCGCCCTGATGATGAGCGTTTCGGCCATCCCGGCCATGGCGCAGGAAAAGATCAAGGTCGGCGTGATCGTGTCGCTGTCGGGCGCCGGTGCCGTGCTCGGCCAGCAGGCGCGCGACGGCTTCAACCTCGCCGTCAAGGATCTCGGCGGCAAGATGGGCGGCAAGGATGTCGAAGTCATCGTCGTCGATGACGAACTCAAGCCCGACGTCGCTGTGACCAAGGTCAAAGGCCTTCTGGAGCGCGACAAGGTCGACTTCGTGGTCGGCCCGATCTTCTCGAACATCCTGGGCGCGATCCACAAGCCGGTCACCGAGAACAAGACCTTCCTGATCTCGCCGAATGCCGGTCCGTCGAGCTACGCGGGCAAGGAGTGCAATCCGTATTTCTATGTGACATCGTATCAGAACGACCAGATCCACCAGATCCTCGGTAACGTCGCCCAGAAGCGCGGCTACAAGAAGATCTATCTGATGACCCCGAACTATCAGGCCGGCAAGGACTTCGTCGCCGGCGTGAAGATGGACTTCAAGGGCGAGATTCTTGAGGAATCCTTCATCCCGCTCGGCACGCTCGACTTCCAGGCCGAGCTCTCCAAGATCGCATCGATGAAGCCTGACGCCGTGCTCACCTTCATGCCGGGCGGCATGGGCGTGAACCTCGTCAAGCAGTACAAGCAGGCCGGCCTGCTCGACCGCATTCCGTTCCTGTCGACCTTCACCGTCGATGAATCGACGCTGCCGGCTCAGCAGGACGCGGCGATCGGCATGTTCGGTGGCTCGAACTGGGCACCGACCCTCGACACTCCGCAGAACAAGAAGTTCGTGGCAGAATACGAGAAGGCCTATAACAGCGTGCCGGCGACCTACGCCTTCCAGTCCTATGACGCGGCCATGCTGATCAACAGCGCCGTCGTTGCCGTGAAGGGCGACCTCTCGGACAAGGCCAAGGTGGCTGCAGCCATGAAGAAGGCCGACTTCCCGTCGATCCGCGGCGGCTTCAAGTTCAGCAACAACGGTTACCCCGTTCAGGACTTCTTCCTGACCAAGGTGGCCAAGCGCGCTGACGGCAAGTTCCAGACCGAGATCGTCGAGAAGGTGTTCTCGAACTATGGCGATCGCTACGCCAAGGACTGCGCTGCGCAGTAATCGCCCTGGCGATCACTCATCACCGGGCCGTTGCCGCGAAGGCGGGACGGCCCGGTGTTTTATCGGCCCGTGTTTATCTCAGTATAGAAACCAAGTTATCTGATGACCCTCACGCTTGCCCTCGTCCAGATCCTGAACGGCTTGCAGTTCGGATTGATCCTGTTCTTGATCGCCGCCGGCCTCACGCTGGTGTTCGGCGTCATGGACTTCATCAATCTTGCACATGGCGTGCAATACATGGTCGGCGCCTATCTGGTCGCCGCCTTCACCGCCATGACCGGAAGTTTCGTCGCCGGCCTCGCACTGGCGCTACCAGCAGCCCTGATTTTCGGGCTCCTGCTGGAGGTCCTGATCTTTCGACATTTGTATGACCGGGACCATCTCGATCAGGTGCTCGCCACCTTTGGGGTCATCATCTTCCTCAATCAGGCCGTGAAATACATCTGGGGCGCTGCGCCGCTAAATGTTGCAATTCCTGACGCGCTGTCGGGCGCGGTCGAGATCACCGACGGCATGCTCTATCCGGTGTGGCGTCTCGTCATCATCGCCGTCGGTCTTGCTGTCGGCCTCGCGCTCTATCTCGTCGTCAATAAGACCAAGCTTGGCATGCTCGTGCGTGCCGGCGCCAGCAACGCTGCCATGGTCTCCGCGCTGGGCGTCAACATCCGCCTGCTGTTCACCATCGTGTTCGGCGTCGGCGCCATGCTTGCGGGCTTCGCCGGCGCCATGGTTGCACCGATCCTCTCGGTAGAGCCCGGCATGGGCGACAACGTGCTCATTCTTGCTTTCGTGGTGATCGTCATCGGCGGCATCGGCTCGATCCGTGGTGCCTTCATCGCGGCGCTGCTGATCGGTCTCGTCGATACGCTCGGACGTTTCTTCGCGCCCACGCTGCTCAAGCTGCTGCTCGATCCCTCGGCGGCCAGCCAGACCGGCCGCGCCATTGCGCCGATGCTGATCTATATCCTGATGGCTGCGGTGCTGTTCTTCCGGCCATCCGGCCTGTTCCCGTCCAAGCAGTAACGGGAGCAGACCATGAACAATCTCGTCGACCTCGACACCCCCGCTTCGCCTGCCCTCGCAACGCCGCTGCGTACCAGCCGCGCCTATGTGCTGCCGCTGATCGTTTTCGCGATCTTCGCCCTTGTGCCGCTCTCGGTGCTGTGGGGATCGCAGAGCTTCATCCTGGCGTTGGTCACGCGCATCATGATCCTGGCGCTCGCCGCCATGTCGCTCGATCTGCTGATCGGCTACGGCGCGATGATCTCGTTCGGCCATGCCGCCTATGTCGGCCTCGGCGCCTACAGCGTCGCGATCCTTTCCAGCCACGGAATCACCGACGGCTTCATCCAGCTTGCAGTGGCGCTCGGTGTCTCGCTCATCTTCGCTCTCTTCACAGGCGCGATCTCGTTGCGGACCAAGGGCGTCTATTTCATCATGATTACGCTGGCTTTCGGCCAGATGCTGTTCTTCCTCGGCACGTCGCTGGCTGCCTATGGCGGTGACGACGGGCTAACGCTGGCATCGCGCAGCATGTTCTTCGGCTCGAAGTTCCTGAAGAACGATGTGGCGATGTATTACGTCGCCTTCGGCGTGCTGCTCGGCGCTTATCTGCTGCTCCGCGCCATCGTCGCGTCACGCTTCGGTCGGGTGCTACGCGGCATTCGCGAAAATCCCGTGCGCATGGAAGCGATCGGCTTTGCGCCGTATCGCTATCAGCTCACGGCCTATGTCATTGCCGGCATGATTGCTGGCGTGTCGGGCTTTTTGCTGGCCAACCAGACTGAGTTCGTCAGTCCGGCCTATACGGCCTGGCAACGCTCCGGCGACCTGATTTTCGTACTGGTCCTTGGCGGCCTCGGCTCGCTGCATGGCGCAATCATCGGCGCAGCCGTGTTCAGCCTACTGGCGGACATCCTGTCGCACTACACGGAAAACTGGGCGCTGATCTTCGGACCCATTCTCATTCTCGTTGTGCTCTATGCACGCGGGGGCATCACCGGCCTGTTCGGGAGCAAATCATGAGTGACGCTCCGCTTCAGCTGCAGAACATCTGCAAGAATTACGGCGCGCTACGCGTCACCGACGATGTGTCGCTGAACATCGAAGCCGGCGAGTTGCACGCCATCATCGGCCCCAACGGTGCCGGCAAGACCACGCTGATCCACCAGATCTCCGGTCATGCACAATCGGATTCCGGGCGCATCATTTTCGATGGACAGGACGTGTCGCGGTTGCCGATGGCGGAGCGCGCGCGGATGGGCCTGGTGCGCTCGTTCCAGATCACCTCGATCCTGCCGCGCTTCTCCGCGCTGGAGAATGTCGCCATCGCCGTTCAGGCACGCAGCGGTTCGAGCTTCAGCTTCTTCGGCAATGCGTCGAAGGAGCCGGCACTGAATGACGCGGCGATGGCGCTGTTGTCGCGCTTCGGCCTCGCTGCTCGCGCAAGCGTGCCGGCCGGGCAGATGTCGCATGGCGAGAAACGCCAGCTCGAAATCGCCATTGCGCTAGCGGCGAAGCCGAAACTGCTGCTGCTCGACGAACCCCTCGCCGGCACCAGCCACGATGAATCGCAGCGGCTGATCAACACGCTACAGGAGCTGCGCAAGGAGCTTCCCATCGTGCTGATCGAGCACGATATGGACGCCGTGTTCGCACTGGCTGACCGGGTCTCGGTCCTTGTTTACGGCCGCATCATCGCGTCCGGCTCGCCGCAGAGCATTCGTGACAATGCGGAAGTCCGCGCTGCCTATCTCGGCGAGGAGGCCGCCTGATGCTCTCAGTCTCAAATCTTCAGGCTGCTTACGGCGCGGCCAAGGTGCTGTTCGATATCTCGCTCACCATCAATGCCGGCGAGGTCGTCACCCTGCTCGGCCGCAACGGCATGGGCAAGACGACCACCATCAACGCCATCATGGGCCTGATCCATCCAACCGGTGGCACCGTCACATTCGACGACAAACCGATGGCCGGGCTGCCGTCCTATCGTATCGCCCAGGCGGGCATTGGCCTCGTGCCGGAAGGTCGCCAGATCTTCCCGACGCTCACCGTGGAAGAAAATCTGGTCGCCACCGCCGCCGTGCGGCATCCGCCGGCACGCTGGACGCTGGACAAGATCTACGAGCTGTTTCCGCGCCTCAAGGAACGTCGCAGCAATCTCGGCACGCAGTTGTCGGGCGGCGAGCAGCAGATGCTGGCCGTCGGCCGCGCGCTGATGACCAATCCGAAGCTGCTCATTCTCGATGAAGCCACCGAAGGCCTCGCGCCGCTCATTCGACTTGAGATCTGGAATTGCCTGAAGAAGCTCAAGGCCGAGCGTCAGTCCATTCTGGTCATCGACAAGAATGTCGATGCGCTCGCCGGCTTCGCCGATCGTCATGTAGTGATCGAAAAGGGCCGCGTCGTGTGGACCGGCACATCCGAGCAACTGAAGAGCGACTCCACCGTGAAGGACCGTTTCCTCCACGTTTGATCAACTGTTTTCGAGTACCACCCGACGCGTCGTAATGCGTGACCCAAGGAAGGACCAACCATGAAGACCGAGATCGCCGGCATCACCCGCGCCAATGAAGGCATGCAGGGCATCACCTGGAACATCCTCGGCCAGACCTATGTGCCGAAGAACTGCACCGAGGATTCGTTCTCGTGGCACGCCACCTTCCCGCCCGGCACCTTCGTGCCGCCGCACATCCATCCCGACCAGGATGAGTATCTCTACATTCTCGAAGGCAAGCTCGACTTCTTCCTCGGCGGCTCCGAAACTGCGGCCACGCCGGGCGATCTGGTGCGCCTGCAGCGCGGAATTCCGCACGGCATCTTCAACAAGTCCGATCAGAACGCGAAGGTGCTGTTCTGGGTCTCGCCGAGCCGCCGGCTCTATGACCTGTTCTGGGCGATCCACAATATGAAGGAACAGAAGCCCGAAGACGTGGTGGCGCTCGCTGCCGAATACAACATCCACTTCCTGCCGCCGCCTCCAGGGGCGTAAGCGCGGCTCTTCGTTCAGCCACATACCATCATCGACGTCATGGCCGGGCTTGTCCCGGCCATCTACATCTTAAGCGGCGCCCAAAACGTGGATGCCCGGGACAAGCCCGGGCATGACGAAAGCTAAATTCTCGATTTGCAGCGAGCTAGATCAGCCGTTCACCACAGCCAGCCCGGGCTGCGCCGCAAAGCCAGCCTTATGCGCGTAGCCCTTCACGATGGCTTCGCGCTGCGCGTAGCTCAGGACATTCTCGACATTGTCGAAGCCATCCGGCGCAATCTGTTCAACGGCGTCAATGACGCCTTCCGGACCGCCCCGACGGTTGGAGCGCACGATCTCCGCGGTCATCGGCAGGCGCTTGCGCTCATAGGCCATCAGCGCCTGGCGCGGATGTTCGGCATGGGCCAGCGAGTCAGCCAGCGCGCGCGCATCGAGGATGGCCTGTGAGGCACCGTTCGAGCCGACCGGATACATCGGATGCGCGGCGTCGCCGAGCAGCGTGACGCGGCCGCCCGACCAGTATGGCAGTGGGTCGCGGTCGCAGCAGGGATATTCCCAGAATTCCGGGGTTGCCGTGATCAGCGCCGGCACGTCGATATGGGGCACATTGAAACGCGCCACATGCGGCATCAGCTCTTCGCGCTTGCCGGGACGCGACCAGTCCTCGCGGCGCGGCGGCAGCGTGCCGCCCTCGCCGGTCTTCACCAGCACCGCCCAGTTTGTCAGCCGGTTGCCCGGCGTCTCACCTTCGGCAATCGGATAGACCACGACCTTGGCATGGAGACCACCGGCAACGATCATCGAGTTGCCGGTGAGGAAAGCCGGCCAGTCGCGCGCACCGCGCCACAGCATCAGGCCATTCCAGACCGGATGTCCTTCATTCGGGAACAGCGTGCTCCGAACCTTGGAGTGGATACCGTCAGCGCCAATCAGGATATCGCCGCGCGCGGTTTCGACATGGTTGTTATTGCGATCGAAGAAATAAGCGGTGACACCACCTTCGTCTTGCGTGAAGTGACCCAGGCGACGACCGGTGTGAATCGCCTCGGCGCCAAGGCGCTCTTCCACCGCACGATGGATCGCACTCTGCAGGCGGCCGCGATGGATCGAGAATTGCGGCACGTCATGGCCGGCGCCGAAGCCGCGCTTCTCGCGCCAGACTTCCTGCCCGTGACGGTTGAGATAATGCAGCTCATCGGTGCGGATCGCCACCGCATCGAGGCGATCGAGCAGACCGAGACCAGCGAGTTCGCGGATCGCGTGTGGCAGTGTGTTGATGCCAACGCCGAGTTCGCGGATTGAGTCAGCCTGTTCGTAGAGTTCGCAATTGATGCCCCGCGCCCGCAGCATCAAGGCGGTGGTCAGACCGCCAACGCCGCCACCCACGATGATTGCTTTCATCAGCTCAACTCCACTCGATACAATGCCGCAGGATGGGTAGAGCCCTTGCGAAACCCATCAACGATACGCGCCGCAGTCATGGGTTTCGCTTCGCTCTACCCATCCTACGATTGTGATCAATAAGCTCGCATGCCCAGTCATTCAGCTGCAAGTGGCTTTGCCGCCTCCGCACGCATCTCGGCGCGGGTCTTCGGCTTAGCCTTAATTTTCAGGTCTTCGAAATCCTGCTTGTCCCTGACGCTGTTGCGGAAAATCTGATCCTTGCCGGGCATATATTGTGGCGGGCAATAGGCACCCTTTGCACCATACCAGGCAGCCGCCTTGATGGTGAAGGACGGGTCGGTCAGGTGCGGACGGCCAAGTGCGACGAGGTCCGCACGGCCGGCGGCCAGGATCGTATTGACCTGATCGGCGGACGTGATGTTGCCGACGCACATGGTGGCAACGCGGGCCTCGTTGCGGACCTGATCCGAGAACGGCGTCTGGAACATGCGGCCGTAGATCGGACGCGACTCCTTGACGGTTTGCCCGGTCGAGATATCAGCGAGGTCGACGCCGGCTTCGGCGAAGGCGCGCGCGATCTGCACCGCATCGTCACCGGTGTTGCCGCCTTCGGCCCAGTCGGTCGCCGAGAAACGTACCGACATCGGCTTGTGCGCCGGCCATGCCGCACGCATGGCGGCGAATACTTCGAGCGGGAAGCGCAGCCGGTTCTCAAGCGAGCCGCCATATTCATCGGTGCGCTTGTTGGTCAGCGGCGACAGGAAACTCGCCAGCAGATAGCCGTGCGCCGTGTGCATCTCGAGCATGTCGAAGCCACAGCGCTCGCCGCGGATCGTGGCGGCCACGAACTCTGCCTTGACGCGATCCATGGCCGCACGGTCGATCTCTGCGGGCACCTGACTATCCGGATAATACGGCAGCGGCGACGCCGACACGATGTCCCAAGCGCCATCGGCGAGCGGACGGTCCATGCCGTCCCACATCAGCTTAGTCGCGCCCTTGCGGCCGGCATGGCCGAGCTGCAGACAGATCTTGGCGGCGGACGTGTTGTGCACGAAATCGACGATGCGTTTCCATTGCGCTTCCTGCTCGTCGGTCCACAGACCAGCACAGCCGGGGGTGATGCGTGCGTCACGGCCGACGCAGACCATTTCGGTGAAGACGAGACCGGCGCCGCCAATGGCACGCGAGCCGTAATGCACCAGATGGAAATCGTTCGGGACGCCCTCTTCCGCCGAATACATGCACATCGGCGACACTACGGCGCGATTGGCAAGCACCATATCCCGCATCTTGAACGGCTGGAACATCGGCACTTCCGGCTTATCGACATCGACGTCGAAGCCCTGCGCCTGCACCTTCTGCGCAAACGACTTGTCGACTTCCTTGACGAAGTCCGGCGCGCGCAGCGTCAGGTTATCGTAGGTAATCGCCTTGGCACGGGTCATGACGCCGAAAGCGAACTGCACGGGGTCAAAATCCCAAAAGCGATCCACGTGCTCGAACCAGACCAGCGACACATCCGCTGAATGCTGGATCTTCTCGACCTCCTCGCGGCGACCGTGTTCGTAGTCGTGCAACCCGGCCTCGACAGTGGGCGCCTTCGCCATCGCATCATGCAGCGCGATGGCATCCTCCATGGCGAGCTTGGTGCCCGAACCAATGGAAAAATGTGCCGTCGCCTTGGCGTCGCCGAGCAGCACCATGTTGTCCTTGACCCAGCGCTTGTTGCGGATCATCGGGAAGTTGCGCCACATCGAACGGTTGATCAGCAGCTTGTGGTCACCGAGGAACCACTTGAAGATCTCATGCATCCGATCGGCGGATTCCTGCTCGCCGAGGCCTTCCAGGCCGGCGCGCTTGAAGGTCTCAGGATCGGTCTCAAAGATCCAGGTCGAGCGGCCTGCCTCATACTGATAGGCATGGGCGATGAACGGACCCCACTCGGTCTCCTGGAACAGGAAGGTGAAAGCATCGAGCGGCTTGGTTGAACCCATCCAGGTGAACTTGTTCGAGCGCAAATCTACTTCGGGCGCGAAGTGCTCGATATATTTGTTACGGAAGTGGCTGTTGATACCATCAGCCAGCACGATCAGATCGGCATCGGCGAAACGTGCTTCGTCGGTGATATCGACTTCGAACAGCAGATGGACACCGAGTTCGCGGGCACGGTCCTGGAGGATCATCAGCAGCGTGCGGCGCGAACAGCCGCAGAAGCCGTTGCCGCCGACGCGGTGGACCGTGCCGCGAAAGTGCACGGCGATATCATCCCAGTAAGCGAATTCCTGGGTGATGCGCTGATAGCTCGGAAGATCGTATTTCTCGAAATTGTCGAGGGTGGCGTCGGAGAACACCACACCGAAACCGAAGGTGTCGTCAGGGCGGTTGCGCTCATAGACCGTGATCTCTGCCTGCGGCCGCTGCTTCTTCAGCAGGATCGCAGAATAGAGGCCCGCCGGCCCGCCACCGATAATCGCGATTTTCATGACAGCCTCCGCAGTCGTGCCTGGATGGAGATATTTTAAACCTAAAACAATTCCTGGCAAGCCTGACAAACCGGCAATTCGCCAGCTTTGATGCACATCAAATTGTCAATCGGCGCGATGCATCTTGAATTTGCTCGCGCCCGCGCGAGGCGACTTGTTGAAACTCTGTCATGGCCGGGCCTGACCCGGCCATCCATCTTACCACCCGCATTGCCGCCAAAGATGGATGCCCGGGTCAAGCCCGGGCATGACGGTGCGTGTGTCTCAATTACCCTCGAACTTCGGCTTCTGCTTGTTCGCGAAGGCATGGAACGCCCGGGCGAAATCCTCCGTGGTCATGCACAGCGCCTGCGCCACCGCCTCGGCTTCGATCGCCTCTTCCACCGACATCGCCCATTCCATCGACAGCATGCGCTTGGTCATGGTGTTGGCATAGGTCGGGCCTTCGGAAATCTGCCTGGCCAGTGTCTGCGCCTGGCTCAGCACCTCTGCAGGCGCGACGATGCGGCTGAAGAAGCCCCAGCGCTCGCCCTCCTCGGCCGTCATGAAGCGGCCGGTATAGAGCAGCTCCGACGCACGGGACTGGCCGATGATGCGCGGCAGGATCGCGCAGGCGCCCATATCGCAGCCGGCGAGACCTACCTTGTTGAACAGGAAACCGACCTTAGCGCCGGTCGCCACCAAACGCATGTCGGAAGCCATCGCCATGATCGCGCCGGCACCAGCGCAGATGCCTTCCACGGCCGCCACGATCGGCTGCGGGCAGGCGCGCATCGCCTTGACCAGATCGCCGGTCATGCGCGTGAAGGCGGTGAGATCCTTGGTATTCATCTCGATCAAGGGGCCGATGATTTCAAACACGTCGCCGCCCGACGAGAAATTGCCGCCGGCACCGGTGACGACCACGACCTTGACGTCGTCATCCATCGCACAAGCGCGGAAGAAATCCGTCAGTTCGCGGTAGCTCTGGAAGGTCAGCGGGTTTTTGCGTTCCGGCCTGTTCAGCGTCACCGTCGCGATGCCATCGGCCACCGCCAGCAGGAAATGCTCAGGCTTGAACTCGGCCAGCGGCAGCGTGACGGGATTGGCGACCTTGTTCTTGACCATGACTGACATATTGGCTCCCGGTAATTTGTTCGGTTCTTGTTGTTGCGGTTCGATCAGACTTCGCCGCCAGCGACGGCGATGCTCTGGCCGGTGATGGAACTGGCGCCAGTGCCGCACAGCCACAACACGGCATCGACGACCTCGCCGGGCGTCACCAGACGGCCCTGCGGATTGTGCTTCGCCAATTCGGCAACAGCTTGTTCGCGCGTACGGCCGGTCTTGCTCATGATGTTGTCGATGCTGCCTTCCAGCAGATCGGTTTCGGTAAAGCCTGGGCACACTGCGTTGACGGTGACACCGCTTTTCGCGACTTCCAGCGCCACCGAGCGCACGAGACCGATGACAGCATGCTTCGCGGCACTATAGGCGCTGACATAGCCGTAGCCCTTGAGGCCAGCCGTCGAAGCCACCGCAACGATGCGGCCGCTCTTGCGCTTGACCATATCCGGCAGCACAGCCTGCGTTGCATAGACGACGCCCATGAAATTAACGTCCATCATACGCTGGAACAGTGCTGCATCCGATTTCACGAATGGCGCAGACTCCGCAGCACCCGCATTCGCCACCAGAATATCGATCGGCTGGCGTTTCGCGGCATCCGCAATCGCGGCATTCAGCGCGGCTTGATCGGACACGTCGGCGGCCATCGCATGGTGCGCGTCACCAGCGGCAACGACCTCGTTCAGCACTGCAAGATTGCGGCCCAGGACGGTGACGGTCGCGCCGGCCTGCACCAACGATGCTGCAATGGCGCGGCCGATGCCGCGGCCGCCGCCGGTCACCAGAGCGTGGGAGGAGCGAGACAATCCGGACATGCGTCACCTTCCGCAGGCTCTCCATGAGCCTGCCTGGATATTATTTTAGACTTCAAGCTTTTGCAAGAAAGCGGCAGGCCATGCTGCTAGCGGCTGCGGCGGAGCGTATCCGACGGGCTCTCGCCATAACGGGCACGGTAGAAGCTGGCCATCCGGCTCGGATGGGTAAAGCCAAGATCGAAGGCCATATCGATAACGCGCTCGCCCGGCGCAGCCCGCAGCAATCGTGCATTCAAATGCGTCAGCCGGATATCCAGCAGCGCATCGGAAATCGGCATGCCGAAATGCTTCTGGAAGCCGAGCTGCAGCGAACGTATCCCGATGCCAGCCGCGCGCGCGAGCCGATCGAGATCGAGCGGCTCGGTGGCATGAGCCTCAAGATAGTCCCGTGCCTTTCTCAGCACTGACGGCAGCGGACCAAGGCGCGCCAGGGAGCGGTCGATGGTGTCGGTGAGCGTATGCCGCTGACCGGTCAGCAGCAGTCCAATCACGGAGTCACGCAGGGTTGCCGCCATCATGGGCGAGATCTGTTGCCTTGGCCCGCGATGTTCCGCGAGATCAGCCAGATACTCGATCTGGGATCGGATCGCGAGACCGAACGGCGTATTCAGATCGACCTGCGGATCGAACTCGATCACAGCACCAGATTTCTCCGCCAGCACCGCCGCGCGCTCCTCGACGAGCCGTCGTTCGACCAGCAGGATCAGCTTGGCGCAATCGTCCTGCCAGACCATCTTTGTCGGCATGGTCGGTGACAGCAAGGACGCGGAACGCCCCGCCGACACCTCGATCGTCCGGCCGCCAGTATTTATCCGGGCGCCGCCATGCATCGGTATCTGCAGCAGGAAGAACCGATCGAGGCAGCCGGGATCAATCGATACCGACCCACCGTAGGAGACGTAGTTCACGGAGAAGCCATCGAACGCGGCACAGTTATGGAGCGCGTGAAAATCGGGCCAGAAGCGCTGCAAGGGATCAAGCGCATGCGGACAGAAGATGCGCCCGATCGAGTCGGCCGCCTCGTCGATATCCCTGGTGAAGACGCGGGAGAACGCCGCAAGCCTTGCGGCGCGGGCCGGCTGGGCATTCCCTGATACGGCTGCGTCCAACACCATGGTCCGATCGCCTGCGTTATTTGAAGCCTAGACTATCCATGTCCCGTCACGCCGCATAGTCGGCGCCCCGCTGTAAATATTGCCGTGCTGCACAACGAATGCGCAGGCCGGCGTCTTCCAAACATGAGTGTGCGGCGCAGCGTACGCGCGCCCCGCCTGCACCGGTAATTATTTCGTCGTTCGGATAGCGGATTCGTTCAACGGCTAGAGACAAGCCCCGAGGTCACGCAGCATCCTTGCAGACGTGAAACCCAAGGGAGCAGAACCATGGCGGCACTTGAAAAAGGCATTACCCAGAACGGCACGGGATATGGTGGCACCACGTGGAATATTCTCGGGCAGGTCTATTTCCCGAAGGCCGTGACCGACTCCACCTTTGCCTTCGAGACCAACAGCGATCCCGGCCAGTTCGTGCCGGTGCATGTCCATCCGACCCAGGAAGAATTCATCCTGGTGCAGGAGGGTATTCTCGACCTCAAGCTCGACGGCCAGTGGGTCCGCGCCCATGCCGGCGATCTGGTCCGCCTGCCCCGCGGCATTCCGCATGGCTATTTCAACAAATCGGACAAACCGGCCCGCGCGCTGTTCTGGGTCTCGCCGACACAGAAGCTCGAAGCCCTGTTCAAACAATTGCACAATATGAGCGACATTGAAGCAATCGTCCGCGTCTCTGCCGAGCATGAAGTAAACTTCCTGCCGCCGGAAGCCAACGACTAGGCTCAACAGCCGAACGGCACTCAACACTCCACGCGAACGTTCCGCGCAGATGTCCGTCTGCGCGCGCAAACCCGCACGTCCGCGATCCAACGCCGCATTCAGACAGGAGACGAGCCATGGTCAGACAGAAGAATGTTTGCGTCATCGGCGCCGGCATTGCCGGCCTTGCCGCCGCGAAATCCTTCACAGCACGCGGGCACAAGGTTACGGTGCTGGAGCGCAGCGGCGACCTCGGAGGCGTCTGGGAGCCAGCCCGCTCTTATCCAGAGGTGCAGACCCAAAGCCCCAAGGAACTCTATCGCTTCACCGACAAGCCGATGCCGGCGAGCTATCCGGAATGGCCGAAGGGACCGCAGGTCCATGCCTATCTTACAGACTATGCACGCGACTATAATCTGATCCCGCTGATGCGCTTCAACACGACCGTCGTGAGCATGAAACGCCGCGAAGATGGCCTGCCCGGCTGGACGCTTGAGACACGCGATGCGGCTGGCAACACCGCACAGGAAACATTCGATTTCGTGGCGGTCTGTACCGGACAATTCAACGAGCGCAAGGAATTGCATCATCCCGGCGAAGACCAGTTCAAGGCCGCCGGCGGCGTGATCCTGCACTCGGCGGAGCACACGGATTCATCTATCGTCAAAGGCAAGAAGATCGTCGTGCTCGGCGGCTCAAAATCGGCCACCGATATCGCCGTGCATTCAGTCAACGCCGGCGCCAGCGCCGTCACCTTCGTCTATCGCGAGCCGGTGTGGCGCATTCCCTATTTCATCGGCGGCCTGATCAACTTCAAGCGCATCCTCTATATTCGTGCGCAGGAGGAGATGTTTCGGGGCTGGGGCCTGACTGCGCTCTCGCGGCTCAATCACGCCATCGCCAAACCCTTCATCTGGGCCAACTGGCGCGGGCTCGAGGCCATGCTGAAGACCCAGCTGAATCTGAAGAAATGCAACATGGTACCTGAAGGCCGCATCGAGGACGGCATCAACTGCTCGGTGCCGATCGCCACGCCGAATTTCTTCCCGATGGTTGCTGATGGACGCATCAAGGCGATCCGCGGCACCTTCGATCACTATGACGGCAAGACCATCGTGATGTCATCAGGCCAGCGCGTCGAAGCTGACGTTGCTGTGCTGGCAATCGGCTTCACACTCGGCGTGCCATTCTTGCCGCAGCAATATCGCGACAAGCTCATCCAGGATGACGGGCAGTATCGGCTGTATCGCGTCATCGCCAATCCAGATCTGCCGGACATGGGTTTCGTCGGCTTCAATTCCAGCTTCTGCTCGGTGCTCACGGCGGAAATGGCTGCCAATTGGCTGGTGCGCTATGCCGACGGCAAACTAGCGAAGCAGCCGACGGCAGCCGAGATGCACCAGAACATGGACGAGATGCTGCATTTCAAGCGCGTCGAACGCCCCGCAGCCGGCGTCTATGGCGGGTTGTGCGTCGCGCCCTATCACTTCAAGCATTTTGACGAATTGCTCGACGATATGGGCGCCACCAGCAAACGGCGCGGTGCGCTGGTGGAGAAATTCACACCGCCGGACGCCGATGCCTATGCGCGTTTTCTCGCATCGGCGCCGAACTACAAAGCGGAAGCGACGGTCGCGTGAAGTGTCAGGCGAGCCGTGATCGGCTCGCCTGTTCGCTCAATTGGTCTGCGCCGCCTTGATGAGCTCGCGACCGATGATGACCTTCTGGACTTCGGTTGCGCCTTCATAGATGCGCAGCGCGCGAATCTCGCGATAGAGCTCCTCGACCTTGACGCCCGACTGCACACCGAGACCGCCGAAAATCTGCACAGCACGGTCGATCACTGTCTGTGCCGCTTCGGTCGCGAACATCTTGGCCATGGCGGCTTCGCGTGTGATGCGCGCCGCGCCCTGATCCTTGGTCCAGGCCGAGCGATAGACCAGCAGTGCGGAGGCATCGATTGACGTGGCCATCTCCGCGAGGCCAGCCTGCGTCAGTTGCAGATCACCGAGCGTATGACCGAACATTTTTCGCGTGACCGAGCGATGCAGCGCTTCATCGAGCGCGCGTCGTGCGAGGCCGAGCGCGGCTGCGCCTACCGTCGAGCGGAACACATCGAGCGTCGCCATCGCGACCTTGAAGCCTTCACCGTCCTTGCCGATGCGGTTCGCCAGAGGCACGCGGCAATCCTCGAATTTCAGCGTGGCCAGCGGATGCGGCGCGATCACGTTGATACGTTCCGAAATGGTGAAGCCGGGCGTATCCGCGTCGACAACGAATGCGCTGATGCCGCGCGCGCCGGATTCGCCCGTGCGCAGAAACACCACATACTGGTCGGCAATGCCGCCATTGGAAATCCAGGTCTTGAGGCCGTTGATGCGGACATGATCCGGACCATCAGGCACCGCCGTCGTCGTCATCGCAGCGACATCCGACCCTGCATCGGGCTCTGACAATGCGAAAGCCGCAATAGCCTCGCCACTGCCAACGCGCGGCAGATAGCGCGACTTCAATGCTTCCGAACCGAACAGGCTGATCGGGCCGGTGCCCAATCCCTGCATCGCAAAGGCAAAGTCTGCGAGACCAGTCTCATAGGCCAGCGTTTCGCGGATCAGACATAGCGAGCGCACGTCAAAGGTTGGAAACATTCCGCCATGGCTCGCCGGTACCGCTGCGCGCAACCATCCGCCGTCACCCAGCGCCTTCACCAGACGCTTGCAGGAGCCATCGACGTCATGGTGATCGACCAGACCGGGCAATGTCGCCTTGGCCCAGCGCGACAGGCCCGTGGCCAGCTCGCGATGATGGTCCTCGAAAAACGGCCAGGACAAAAATGACTGATCGGACATGGCTTCCTCCCTCGATGCATCGGCAATCAACATTGTTTTAAACCTAAAGAAATTTCGGACAAGGGCGATGGCCGGACATCACAACATCGCCTAGCCGAAGGCGCATGGTCCATCACCCGGAGACCCGACATCTAATAACGACGTGCCTCCGGATGAGGCAATCCACAACCCTTTAAGTCTAAAACTATCGCTTTTCATATATCTCGGACATGCTAGGATCGCCCTTGTCCGACAGCACAGGAGGCCTATGCGTGCCAAATTCTGCAGCCCTGACGACGAAGGACGGCCGCTTCGGCTTTGAAGCCAAAGGCGATTCCGCGGCGACGCCGCTGGTGTTTCTGCACGGGATCGGTGGTGCCGGCCGCGGCTGGCGCCACCAGCTCGAAGCGTTCGGCGACCGCTACTACGCCATTGGCTGGGACATGCCGGGCTATGGCGGTTCGAAGCAACTTGAGACGCCCAGCATCCCGGCCTTCGCCGAAGCCCTGAAGGACTTTCTCGCGCAGATTGGCGCCAGGAAACCGGTGCTGGTCGGCCATTCCATCGGCGGCATGATCGTGCAGCGCTTCATGGTGGATTATCCCGAACTTGCCGGCGCCATCGTGCTCGCTCAGACGACCTCGGCCTTCGGCAGTTCAGACGGCGAATGGCAAAAGAACTTCATCGACGCCCGGCTTGGCCCGCTCGACCGCGGCGAGACCATGGTCTCGATGGCGCCGAAGCTGGTGGCAGGCCTGATCGGCGACAATCCGGATCCTGCCGGCCTAGAACTCGCACGCGACTGCATGGCGTCTGTGAAGCCCGACACCTACCGCGCCTCGATGAAGGCGATGATCGGCTTCGATCTGCGCAAGAACATTGCGGACATCAAAATACCGACTTTAGTCCTATCTGGATCGAAAGACAACAACGCGCCCGCGAAAACCATGGCCAAGATGGCCACACTCGTGCCGGGCGCGACCTATGTCGAACTTGAAGGCGTCGGGCATCTCGCCAGTTTCGAACGCCCGCGCGAATTCAACGAAGTGCTCGCCGACTTCCTCAAAACCAGCCACAACCTTTCGGGGTCATCTTCATGAACAAGCCTGCCAGCAAGCCCGATCTCGACAGCATCGTTCTCGACAAGCCGATGTTCGATCCGAAGGCCTATCGTCTCGACGACGAACAGGCCGGGCTGATCGCCAAGGCGCGCGAGCTGGCGCAGGCTAACTTCGCCGGTCGCGCGGCGAAGTGGGATACCGAGGCCACCTTCCCGCTGGAGAACTACAAGGACCTGCACAAGGCGGGTCTGCTGGGCATCTCGATCCCGAAAGCCAATGGCGGTTCGGGCGCCGGCTATCAGACCTATTCGCTCGCTGCCGCCGAAATCGGCCGTTATTGCGGCGCCACGGCACTCACCTGGAACATGCATGTCTGCTCGACGCTGTGGTCCGGCCCGCTGGCCGATGACCTCGACATGGATGACCAGATGCGCGCCGAACAGCACCGCCGCCGCGCCATCCACTACAAGCGTATCGTCGAAGACGGCGCGATCTATTCGCAGCCGTTCTCCGAGGGTGGCGCAGCGGCCGCAGGCGGCGTTGCGTTCGGCACCGAAGCCAGGCCCGTCAAAGGTGGCTGGATCGTCAACGGCAAGAAGATCTTCGCGTCGCTGTCGGGCTTCGCCGATTACTACGGCGTGCTCTGCACCGAGGTCGCTGAGGGCGAGAAGGCTTCGCGCCGCAACACGCTGTATCTGGCGATTTCCGCCAAGTCCGAAGGCGTCTCCGTCGTCGGCGACTGGGATCCATTGGGCATGCGCGGCACGGTCTCCCGCACGCTGATCTTCAAGGACGTGTTTGTGCCGGAAGATGCAGCGCTGATGCCGCGCGGCGTCTACTTCCAGGCCGCGATGCGCTGGCCGCACATGTTCCTGACGCTGTCGCCGACTTACGTCGGTCTCGCGCAGGCATCGTACGATTTCACCGTGAAGTATCTCCGCGGCGAAATCCCGGGCATGCCGCCAGTCAAGCGCCGGATGTATCCGACAAAGCAGATCGCCGTGGCGCAGATGCAGATCAAGCTCGAGCAGCTCAAGTCGACCTGGTTCCAGGCCGTGACCGAAGCCTGTGCCAATCCGAGCAAGGAGCAGGTGCTGCGCGCCTACGCCGCGCAATACACCGTGATGGAAGGCGCCAACGAACTGGCGGCACTGGCGATCCGCACCTGCGGCGGTCAGGCCATGCTGAAGACGCTGCCGCTGGAGCGCATCTATCGTGACAGCCGCTGCGGTGCGCTGATGCTGCCCTGGACCGCCGAGCTTTGCCTCGACCGTATCGGCCGCGAGGCACTCTATGAGGCCGGTGAGAAAGACGAGTAATCGTGGATCTCTCCAGCCTCATCGCCCGCAACGCCGCATTCACGCCGGACAAGCCCGCGATTCATTTCGAGGGCAAGACGCTCAGCTATGCCGTGTTCAACGCGCGGATCGAGGCGACGGCGAAGGCACTGAAGACGGAATGCGGCGTTAGTCGCGGTGATCGCGTCGCGATCCTGAGCATGAACCGGCCAGACTATCTGGTCCTGCTCTATGCCTGCGCCCGCCTCGGCGCGATCATGGTGCCGCTGAACTGGCGGCTCGCGGTCGCCGAGCAGCTCTTCATCCTGTCCGATGCTTCGGTAAAGGTGCTGGTGCTTGAGGAAGGCTTTGCAGCCATCCTCCCGTCGCTTGCGAAGGACTTGCCGGATACGCGCGTGATCGCGTTCGATTTCGCGCCTGATGCCCCCGGCCAGACATTCGACACACTGCTATCCCGCGCCTCCGGCGATGGCCGCAACCCGCATACCGACCTCTCCTGCCCGCTGCTGATCGTCTACACGTCAGGCACCACCGGCCGTCCGAAAGGCGCCGTGCTGCGCCAGGAAGCGCTGCTGTGGAACGGCGTGATGAGCCAGCACATGCATGGCATCACATCGCACGATCACGTGCTGACCGTGCTGCCGTTCTTCCATGTGGGCGGCCTGAACATCCAGACCACGCCGGCGCTGCATCACGGCGCTACCGTAACAATCCATGCGCGCTTCACACCCGACTCCACGCTGGAAGCGATCACGCGGGAGCGACCCACCCTGACCGTTTGGGTACCCGCGATCATTCAGGCAATGAGCGAGCATCCCGCCTGGGCTGCGACCGACGTGTCCTGCCTCAAGGCCGTATCCACCGGCTCCAGCATCGTGCCGCCGCATCTGATCGAACGCCTGACAGCGCGCGGCATTCCCGTGCTCCAGGTCTATGGTTCAACCGAGACCTGTCCAATCGCGGTCTATACGCGGCTGGGCGGCGACCTGGCGCGTACGGGATCGACGGGTTTGCCCGGCCTGTGCTGCGAAGCCATCATCATCGACGACGACGGCAACGAGCTGCCTGCCACTGCCACCGGCGAGATCGCTGTGCGCGGCCCGAACGTGTTCTACGAATATTGGGGCAACGAGAGCGCGACGCGCGAGGCGCTGCATGACGGCTGGTATCGCACCGGCGATATCGGCACGCGCGACGATGACGGCTATTTCTGGGTCCACGACCGCAAGAAGAACATGATTATTTCCGGCGGCGAGAATGTCTATCCCGCCGAAGTCGAACGCGTGCTGCTCGAACATCCCGATGTCGCCGATTGCGGCGTCGTCGGTGTGCCCGATCCGAAATGGCAGGAAGTACCAGTCGCCTATGTGCTGCTGCGGCCGAATTGCAGCGTGAGCGCCGAGACACTGAAGGCCCATGTTCTCACGCAGCTCGCCCGCTACAAGCAGCCGCGCGACATCGTATTCGTCACTGACCTGCCGCGCACAGCGCTCGGCAAGGTGCAGCATTTCAAACTGAAGCAGGTTCAGACGGCAACGCCGAGCGACGGAGAGACCAATTGAAGATCGCAGTATTGGGTGGCGGCAACGGTTCGTTCGCAGCCGCGGGTGATTTCGCACTGCAGGGCCATGACGTCCGCCTGTGGCGCCGCGACGCCGATGCTGTCGCCGAACACAACAAGGCCGGCTCGCGCATCAAGGTCAAGAATGCGCAGGGCACGCACGATACGCAATTGACGCTGGTAACGACGGACATTGCGGAAGCGATCAAGGACGTCGAACTGATCCTGTGCCCCGCACCCGCCTTTGCGCAGCCTGATATCGCCAAACGGATCGCGCCGTATCTCAAGGATGGTCAGGTCGTCTATCTGCCGCCGGCGACCTTCGGCTCGATGATCTTTGCCAAGGCCGCACATGACGCCGGCAACACGGCCAAGGTCGCCTTTGCGGAAACCGGTACACTGCCCTGGCTCGCGCGTAAGCACGGCCCGTTCGAGGTCGCCATCACCATCCGCGCCAAGCGTCTGCCGACCGGCGTGTTCCCGCTTCACATGATGGACTATGCCTGCAAGGTCATCGACAAGGCCTTCCCCGGCGTCATCGAGCCGTGTGGTGATGCGTTGTCCGGTGCGCTGATGAATGCCGGTCCGATCATTCATCCACCGCTGATCGTGATGAATGCCGGGCCATTGGAGCATTTCCCGACCTGGGACATTCACAAGGAAGGCACCCAGCCGGCGATCCGCCGCGTCACCGACCAGCTCGACGCCGAGCGCATCGCGATCCGCGAGGCCTTTGGTTACAACGGCGCGCATTTCCCGCTGGCGGATCACTACGCCAAGGAAGGCGAAGAGTGGATGTATGGCCGCGGCTCGCATGATCGTCTCACCGACAGCGGTGACTGGCGCGAGCACATCGTGCTCACCGAGCACCGCTACATGCGCGAGGACCTGCGCACGGGCCTGTCGTTCTTCCTGTCCTGCGCCACGCTCGCGGGCGTCGAGACACCGCTGGTCAAGGCCTTCCTCGCCATCGGCGGCGCGATCTGCGGCGAGAACTTCCTGCAGGGTGGCCGCACGCTCGCAAGCCTCGGCTTCGGCGATCTCGATCAGGCCGCGCTGCTCAAGCTACTGCGCGAAGGCTTTGCCGCATGAGCGCCCGTGCCGCCATCGCATGTCTTGGCGCGGGCCGCATGGGCCGCGGCATTGCCGTTGCCTTTGCCTATGCCGGCCACAATGTTGCGATCGTCGACTTCAAGGCGCGCGACGCGGACAAGTTCAAGGCACTGGAAGCCGAGGCGCTTGGCGAGATCCGCAAGACCTTTGCCAGCATGGCGCGCTTCGGCCTGCTCACAGAAGCTGACATCGAAACACTGGTGTCACGCATCAGCGTTGTGCCGGAAGCCGGTGCGGGCGCTGCGCTCAGCAGTTCGGCGATCATTTTCGAAGGCGTGCCTGAGGTGCTCGATCAGAAGCGCGATGCGCTGGCGCGCGCCTCACAACTCGCAGGCCCCACGCCGATCATCGCATCGACGACGTCGACCATCCTCGTCGATGACATCTCCAGCGCCGTCGAGCATCCCGAGCGCTTCCTCAACGCACACTGGCTGAACCCGGCCTATCTCGTGCCGCTGGTCGAAGTCTCGCCGGGCGCCAAGACCGATCCGGCGATCACCGCGCGGGTGAAGGAGATGCTCGAAGGCATCGGCAAGGTCCCCGTAGTTTGCGCCGCGACGCCCGGCTATATCGTACCGCGTATCCAGGCGATGGCCATGAACGAAGCCGCGCGCATGGTCGAGGAAGGCGTTGCCAGCCCCGAGGATATCGACAAGGCGATCAAATACGGCTTCGGCTTTCGCTTTGCGGTGCTGGGCTTGCTCGAATTCGTCGATTGGGGCGGCGGCGATATTCTGTATTACGCCAGCAAATACCTCACCGGCGCGCTCAACAATGATCGCTATGCATCGCCGGAAATCGTCGGCCGCAATATGGCCGAAGGCCGCATCGGCCTGAAGACCGGCGAAGGCTTTCTCAATTACGAAGGGCTCGATGTCGATGCCTATCGCGAGGGACGGCTGTCGGCATTCGTCGATTTGCTGAAGCACTTTCAGCTGCAGAAGCCGCCGGTTTTGTAGCGACTGCGAACTCGGCCCCTCATTCTGAGGAGCCGCACACTTGCGCGGCGTCTCGAAGGATGGCCGCACATCCATTCATGGTTCGAGAGGGCGCCTCCTCACCATGAGGGCTGAGTGTTTGATAGCTGTCTTCACACTTCCGGGAAGCCCCGCAGCAGATAGCTGCGCAGCCAGTGCAGCAGGCTGTTCAGGATCAGACCGAGCATCGAGATCATGATCAGCGGCACGAACATGTCCACGGTCTGGAACGTGCGCGCGGCCTGCACCAGCATGTGACCTAGGCCATCGGTTGAGGTGATCATCTCGGCGAGGAACACAACGATGCAGGAGATCACGAGGCCGATGCGGCAGCCGGTGAGGATCGACGGCATCGCGGCCGGCAGCACGACCTTGAACAGGATCTGCCAGCGCGGCGTGCCGGCGGCCATCGCCGACCAAATCAGCTTCTGCTCGACCATCGACGCGCCGTAGTAGGTCGAGAGCAGGATCGGAAATAGCGCGTCGGCGGTCACCAGCGTGATCTTCGAGGCATGGTCGAAGCCGAGGATCAGCAGCAGCGCCGGATAGAGCGCGATCTTCGGGATCGGCGCCAGCACGCGCACCAGCGGCTTGACCACGGCATTGACCACCGGACTCACTGCCGCCGCGAGACCTATGAATACGCCAACCACCACGGCGATGCCGAAGCCGGCGAACAGACGGATCAGTGTCGCGGCGATATCGTGCAGGAAGTCACCGTTGAAGAAGTCCTTCGCGAGCTTTCCGAACACGGCGCCCGGCGGTGGCAACAAGCTCGTCGGTGCGAAGCCGAATGAGATCAGCGACTGCCACAGCGCGATGAACAGCACGATCGGCGTGATGCCCAGCAGAACCGAATTGATGCGTTCCTGGTTCATGTTGCGCTCACGTAAAGCTGAGAGGCATGTCGTCGCGCGGCTGCGACCAGCGCACCAGCGACAGACGAAGCTTCTCGAACGCCGCGTCGAACACGATGCCCATGGCGCCGATGATCAGGATCATCGCGAACACCGTGTCGTATTGCGCCATGTCGAGCGAGTTGAACAGGATGTTGCCGGCGCCGGACTGGCGCGCAATCATCTCGGAGGTGATCATGGTGATCAGCGCCAGCACGAGACCGGTGCGGCAGCCCGTGAGAATTTCCGGCAGCGCCGCGGGCAACACGATGCGGAGCATACGCATCGGCGCCGACATGCCCATCGCCGCCCCCGACCACAGCATCTTTTCTTCGACGGCTTTGGAGCCCTGGAAAGCGTGATAGATGATCGGCAGCGAGACGCCGAGGAAGATGACGAGGATCTTGGAGACGTCGCCGACGCCCATCCACAGCATGATGATGGGCATCAGCGCTGCTTTTGGCACCGGATAGATGATCATCATCAGCGGATTGAAGAAGGCCGCGACAGCCTTGATGCGCCCCATCAGCAAACCGAGCGGGATCGCAAACATCACTGCGAGCACGAGGCCGATGGCCATGCGACGGATGGAATCGAGAATATTCAGCAGCGATCCCTTGTCCCCGAGGATCGACGGAATGGCCTTGATCGACTCCAGCGCCGTTGGGAAGCTTTCGGTATCCAGCCGCAGCGAGGCAATCTGCCAGACACACAGCAACCCGATGCAGGCGAACAATGGCGAAAGTGTCTTGAGCACCCCGCGCACGGTCATCACAGATGGTCCTTGCCGTCGTCGATCATCTTTTCGATATCGACGATGTATTTCTGGAAACGTGCATCGAGCAGCAGATCGGCGCGCTTGCGCGGCCGCGGCAGATCGATATCGACGATTTCCTTGATCGAGCCCGGCGAGCGCGACATCACGATCACCTTGTCGGAGAGATAGACGGCTTCCTCGACCGAATGGGTGACGAACAGCACGGTCTTGCGCTGCGTATCCCAGATGTCGAGCAGATCGTTCTGCAGCCGCGTGCGGGTATGCGCATCGAGCGCGCCGAACGGCTCATCCATCAGCAGCACGGCGGGATCGTAGGCCAGCGTGCGCGCGATCGCGACACGCTGCTTCATGCCGCCGGAGAGTTCTTTCGGATAGAAATTCTCGTAGCCCTTGAGGCCGACCATCTCGAGCAGCTTGCGGCCGCGCGTTTCGGCTTCAGCCTTCTTCATGCCCTGCTGGCGCATGCCATACATGACATTGCCGAGCACGTTCTTCCACGGAAACAGCGCGAATTCCTGAAACACCGGACCGCGATCGGGGCCCGGTCCCGTGATCGCCTTGCCCTTCACCTTGGCGACGCCATCGGTGGGCTGCACGAAGCCGCCGACAATATAGAGCAAGGTCGACTTGCCGCAGCCCGATGGGCCGAGGATCGAGACGAAGGCGCCGTCTTCGATGGTGAGGTTGATATCCGACAGCGCCAGATGGCTTTGCTTGCCGGAGGTCTGAAAGCGCTGCGAGACGTGCTCGATTTCGATCATGGCTGAAGCGGGTTTGCGGCCGGAAACCGGTTCCGACTCGGCGTGAGCGTCCGAACGTAGCGACACCACCTGCATTCCCGGTCCTTCATTTGCCATGCACGCATTGCAATCACGACGGCCCGACTGTGTCCATCATGCTGACGGACGCAGCGTAGCCGGAAACTGCAATTACTTTAAGCTTCAAATTTATGCGGGCAACGCCTTTTTGCTAGTCAGCGCGTGCCGCGAACAGGGCAGCTTCCCGCAGCAGGACTTTCGGCGTTTTTGGTGCGTTAGTCGCGGAAATACGGCTCAACAGAGCCGGTCAGCTTGATCAGCAGCGGATTGCCGTACCGGTCCTTTGCCGCACCGGCGGGCACCTTCACCCAGCCTTCGCTGACGCAATATTCCTCGACATTGGTCTTCTCAGCGCCCTTGAAGCGAATGCCGACATCGCGCTGCAGCACTTCGGCATTGTAGAACGGGCTTCGCGGATCGGTGGACAGGCGATCAGGCAGATCGGCTGATGCATTGGTGTTATCGGTCATAGCAGCGCCTCGATTTTCTCTCGCAGTGATTCAGGTTTGGCGGTCGGCGCAAAACGCTCGACGACCCGTCCGGAACGGTCGATCAGGAATTTGGTAAAATTCCATTTGATTCCCGAACCCAGCAATCCGGACTTTTCAGATTTCAGGTAATTATACAATGGATGCGCCCCGGCGCCATTCACGTCGATCTTCTCAAACAGTGGGAAGGTGATGTGGTAATTGGCCTCGCAGAAGCTCTCGATCGCCTTGGCGTCGCCCGGCTCCTGCGCGCCGAACTGGTTGCAGGGAAAGCCCAGCACGGAAAATCCGCGCGGCGCAAAATCCTGCTGCAGTCTCTCCAGCCCCGCATATTGCGGCGTGAATCCGCAGGCGCTGGCGGTATTGACGATCAGCAGCACTTTTCCTTCGAACTGCTTGAGCGCGACAGACTCACCTGTCAGTGCGTTCGCAGAAAAATCGGAGATGCCGGTCATCGCACTGATCCCTCTCAGGCCGTCACGGGGTCGCAAGGCATCGGCGGGGTACCGCCGGCCTCGATGGCTTCGCCGGCCAGCAGACACAGATCCTCGCGGTAACGGCCGGCGACGATCTGCACGCCGGTCGGCGCACGGCCGACAAGACCCGTGGCGACGCTGAGCGCCGGCAGGCCCATGAAGGGAATGCCAATCTGCGGCATCTGCGCGGCCCAGACGCGATCGAACGATTCCTGGCCCTGCATATCCAGATGATCCGGGAACGGCAGTTCGCCGGACATCGGCATCAGCACCACCGTATAGGTCTGCAGGAACAGCTCCCAGTCGCGCACGAAGGTGGAGCGGCGCACCAGTGCGCGCGACAGGCCGCCGTTCTCGAAGTCCTTGAGCTTGTCCTTCTGTCCGCGCAGACAGACGAGTGCTGCGGGATCGCCCTCGCGTTCGGCAGCATCCAGCATGCCCTGATAGCCGTCGCCGAACCAGAGCTGCGTCTGCAAGGCCGCAGCCTCGCGCAGCGCCGGCGTGTTCTCGACTTCCTCGACGATCCACCCTGCCCGCTCCAGGCGCTTTCCGGCATCGCGCACGGCGGCTTCGACATCGGCGGTGATGGCGAGACCATCAGGCCGCAAGCACATGGCGACGCGCTTCTCGCGCGTCCGGCCTTCGAGAGGCGCCGGCACCCACCAGGGATCGCGCGCATCGGGCTGCGACATCGCCGCAAGCCCAAGGCGTACATCGTTGATCGTCCGCGCCAAGGGACCTGACACCGCGGTAATCTGACCGGAGATGATGCGCTCGGGCAGCGCCTGATTATAGGCGGCGATGCGGCCGACGGTTGGACGCAGACCGTGCACGCCGCAGGCATAGGCGGGATAACGGATCGAGCCGGCGATATCGGTGCCATGGGCGATGTGGCCGATGCCGGCGGCGACCGCGCTGCCTGCGCCGCCTGACGATCCGCCCGGCGTTAGCGAGGGATCGCGCGGATTCTTGGTATCGCCATAGAGCTGATTGGTGGTGAACCAGCGATAGGAAAATGCCGGGCAATTGGTGCGGCCGATGATGACGGCGCCAGCCTTCAGCAGATTGTCGATCACCGGGCTGTTGGTCGTAGCGATGATCTCGTTCTGGATCTTTACGCCATTCGATGTCGGATAGGTCGCGTAGTCGATATTCACTTTGACGGTGATGGGTACGCCGCCGAGCGGGCCGACATCGTCGCCGCGCGCAATCGCCGCATCGACCGCATCCGCCCGTGCCAGCGCCTCATTGGGTCGATGGTCGACCACGGCATTGATGGCAGGGTTCACAGCATCAAGCCGTGCGAGGCCAGCCACCGTCGCCTCCTTGGCGGACACCTTGCGGTCGCGAATGAGTGCGGAGAGGTCAGTTGCCGACAGGCGCCAGAGATCGTTCATGCAGTGCTCCATTGCTTGTCGCTTGTTAACGCAGGCGGCCGGAGATTGCCAATCAGGCACGATTTCGCAGTCTCGCGGCGCCGAAGCGTCCGAGCTATGAGCATTCCTTCCCACCCTCAATCGAGAGGGCGTGCGGAACGCCGGGTGCCCGTTGCACCCTTGGGCCTGATGCGAATGCGGTCTTCCGCAATCTAGAGTGCATCAGGACTTTCGGAGGCGCCGAGCAAGTGCCCGACGTTCCGCCTGCGGTGTTTTTTCGGTTGCCTGCACATCTGCCATGGCGAACGGTCCCATCACCAAAATTAATGTCCCAGGGCGGAGGGACAGGGTAGCCGCAAAGCACTTGGCCGAACGCGTTTCGAGTTGGTCGTCCGTCACACTGTCCAGGGGTTTGTCCATCCCAGGGTCGGCCGTCTCCTTGCCAGTGGCAGTGCTGGCGCAGATCCGTCCTGCCCGAAGACAGACGTCACCCCCAAACCGCGTGACGCCGCATCTCCGGCGTCCACCGCATCCAGCCCCGCGAACGTGACGATCGCGCTCGCCCCTCTCATCGGGGCCGGACGAAGGGGAATATAATCCACGGCAGGATATTGTCAATAAGAAATAGGAAAAAATGTTTGGGCACTGCTTGCCGCCCCACACTCGTCATTCCGGGGCGTGGCCGGCTCTTGCCGGACGCGAACCCGGAATCCCAGCATGTTCAGCGCAAACACTTCGAGATTCCGGGTTCGCGCGCAAAGACGCGCGCGCCCCGGAATGACAGTGGGAGCTGAACAGGTCGGGATTCCGGGCTCATTCCGGTCCGCTGTGCGGCCCGGCCTGCCCCGGAATGACGTCGCGCGGGCGAGCCCGCGCGACGTCACTTCACCCTTGCGAGAAAATACGCCAGCTCCACGATCTGCGCTTCGGAGATCGACTGCATCACGTCGGCCATCGTCGCGTCATAGCCATGGCGGGAGTTGTCCTTGTATTCGCGCATGGTCTTGGCGAGGTAGTCCTCGCGCTGATTGGCGATGCGCGGAATGTTGTCGCGGCCGGAGAAGTCCGCGTTGTGGCAGCTATCGCAGCGGAATTGCGAGGTCAGCGCCCTGGCGGCCTGCATCCGCGCGGGATCCCCGGCTTCGAGCGCGACCGGCTTCGGCAGCGTGGCGAGATAATCCGAGAACAGGCGCAGGTCATCATCGGTGAAATCCTTCACCATGTCATTCATCGGCTCCGCGACGCGGAGCTTCTCGCGAAACATGTAGATCTGGATCAGCGAATAAGCCGGCTGCTGCGCACCGAGCGACGGCGTGTTCTCGGTTTCGGAGACACCCTTCTCGCCGTGACAACCGAGGCACGGCGCGGCGCGCTCAGTGATGGGTTCGGCGGCGAAGAGTGGGGACGTCGAGAGAAAAAGAGCTACGATGACGGCAAACGGGCGCATCGGCTTTGAACTTTCTGAATACTGAAACTCCGGCGTGGCGAATTCCTTCTCCCCGCTTGCGGGGAGAAGGTGAGGATGAGGGGGACTCTCACCGCGCTCGGAGCAAGTGGAGAGTCCCCCTCACCCGACTTTCACGCGCTTCGCGCGTTGCAGTCGACCTCTCCCCGCAAGCGGGGAGAGGTGAGAAAACGTCGTCACTTCGCGCCCGCCACCTTCTGCTTGCCATAGGTGATGCGATAGATCGCGCCGTTCCAGTCGTCGGAGACCAGCAGCGATCCGTCCTTCATCTGCAGCACGTCGACGGGGCGGCCGACATATTTGTTGTCCTCGATGAAGCCGGTCAGGAACGGCTCGACGGATTTCACCGTGCCGTCCTTGTTGAGCTTCGCGACAACGACGTCTCCGCCGAGCTTCTGAGTCTTGTTCCAGGAGCCATGGCGCGCGATGAAGATCGCATCCTTGTAGACGGCCGGGAACATCTTGCCGGTGTAGAACCGCATGCCCAATGCCGCCGTATGCGACCCGAGCAGGCCGACCGGCGCGGTGTAGTCGGCGCAGGACTTGCCCCAGCCGAATTCCGGATCGAGGATATTGCCCTGCAGGCAATATGGCGCGCCGAAGTCTTCACCCGCCTTGGTGACACGGTTGAGTTCATCTTCCGGCACCGCTTCCGACATCCAGTCGCGCCCGTTGTCGGTGAAGTACATCTGCTTGGTGGTCGGATTCCAGTCGAAGCCGACGGTGTTGCGGACGCCCTTCACATAGATCTCGGCGCCGGTGCCATCGAGATTCATGCGGCGGATCTGGCCATGGGCCTCGTCATGCAGCACATTGTTGCCGGGCTGGCCGACCGGCACATAGAGCTTGTTGTCCGGCCCGATGCCGATGAACTTCCAGCCATGGGCTTCGTCCTTCGGCAGGTTGTCGTAGATCATGGTCGGCTTCGGCGGATTTTCGAGATTGTCTTCCACCTTGTCGATCTTCGAGATCTTCGACAGTTCGGCGATGTAGAGCGTGCCGTCCTTGAAGGCGAGACCGTTCGGGCGATAGAGGCCGGAGGCCAGCACCTTCACCTGGCGCTTGCCGTCATTGTTGATGACCGCATAGACCTTGTCGACGAGGCGCGACCCCACAAAGACCGTGCCCTTGTCGCCTTCGCGCATCGAGCGCGCATTGGCCATGCCGGCGGCGTAAACCTCGATATTGAAGCCCGCGGGCACCTTCAGCTTCGCAGTCGGCAGCTTGTCGGCGGCGGACGGAATCGGCGGCGGCGCGACGGGCGCGAGCTTGGCTGCGGCAGCGCCATCGGGACGGCCGATCAGCGGCGAGCCGGGCGGCAGCGCAGGCGCCGCGGCGGCGACTGGCGCTGCTGCAGGTGCCGGAGCGGCAGCCTGCGGGGCGGCTGGTGCCGGTGCAGGAGCCGCTGCGGGAGCAGCAGGCGCTGCACTTGGAGCTGCACTTGGCGCGGCTGCAGGAGCCGGTGTCGCAGGTGATGTATCGGACTGCTGGGCAAAAGCGCCGCTTGTAAAGACACCGATGAACACACCGGCAAGCAATGCCCGGCGCGCGGACGTGTAGACACTCATGGATCACTCCCCTTTTTACGGAAGCCTTCTCTGCTCGCAGCACATGAGATGCGCCGCCCCCGAGGCTTTCCGGATCGCACTGTTGGATATTTTTATGTCGCTGCGCAATCAAAACATCACGCGCGAGCAAGCCTGTGCGGATTCCCGCAATAGGCTAGAGCCTTCTCGGTTCTGATAGAATCAGAACCGAGGCTCTGGCTTTTTGTATTGACGCGAACCGGTGCCCACTTCGCTCGAAAACGCTCTAGTGCCGCGTTGCGGACTCATCGGTGGCATCGAGCAGTGCTTCAGTGAACGGAAATTCAAGCACGATCTCGCCGTCCTTGTCCGTGACTTCCAGCACCGCTTTGAGCAGATCGCTCGGCGTGCCCTCGGAGCGCAGCAATTGCAGGATCATCGACCGCGCCACATCCCAGGCATGATCGGGATCCCGCAGCTCCTCGCCTTCGGGATCGACCACCAGCTCGTCGTTGATGCGTGTGTTGAAGAAATAAAGCGGCATGGCAATTCTCTTGGCACTGGGCTTGGGCGCTGACGCAGAAGATTTCAGACCACGCGAATATCCCGGAAGATGCGGCGGGCTGAGTACGAATCAATGCCTTTCAACCAAAGGCCTTCGCTATCTATGGAACGTTCTCGCCATTGCAATATTGCAGTGCAATCGATTGTGCATTGCACGCATATTGTACCCCTACCGCTTCACATTGTGATGACGAAGTTGTTGGCGAACCTTTGAGCAGGGATTAGAGTTGTGGTTATGCAGTACCTGACTGCAGAGAAGCGGGAGATAAATATGGCCTGGAAAGCACCGAAGATCGTCGAAGTTGCAGTCGGCATGGAAATCAACATGTACGCCTGCGCAGCGCGCAAGTAAGACTTGAGCTCACGCTAAGATCTTAAGTTTTAGGGGCGCCTTCGTCACTGACGGGCGCCCCGCGTCTTTTTACGAGACGCGAATTGGCCGGGATTCAGGGCGATCTCATGTTGCGTGTTGTCGTTCTTGGAGCCGCGGCCGGCGGCGGTGTTCCGCAGTGGAATTGCGGATGCCGGATTTGTCGTGCGGCGCGCGATGAGCGACCAGACTTGCGGAGCGGTCAGGCCTCGATCGCGGTGTCGGCCGACAATGCCAACTGGTTCCTGATCAATGCCTCGCCCGACCTGCGACAACAGGTCACCGATGCGCCACAGCTTCATCCCCATCCCGATCATGTCAGACACTCGCCGATCGCGGGCGTGATCCTCACCAATGGCGAGGTCGATGCCGTGGCCGGGCTCTTGTCGATGCGCGAGGGTTCGCCATTTACAATCTATGCGCACACACGTGTGCTGGCGATCCTGAAAGCCAACAGCATTTTCAACGTGCTCTCGGACAAGAACGTGCGCCGCGAAGCCATCGACATCGATATATCTTTCGAGCCGAAGCTGCAGGACGGCGCGCCGTCCGGCCTGGAAGTGGTGCCCTTCACCGTGCCCGGCAAGAGCGCGTGGTATCTGGAAGGACAGGCGCATCCGGCCGGTGAGGATGGCGACGGCGATACGCTGGGTCTGCGGATAGCCGAGAGGGCCACCGGCAAGTATTTCTATTTTATCGCGGCCTGCGCGCGGGTGACGCCCGAACTGAAACAACGCATTTCCGGCGCGCCGCTGGTGTTCTTCGACGGCACCGTATGGCGCGACGACGAGTTGATCGCGGCGGGATTGGGCCAGAAAACGGGCCAGAGCATGGGGCATCTGTCGATGTCCGGCGCGCAGGGCGCGATCAGCGAACTGGCCGATGCCGGCATCGCCAGAAAGTTCTTCCTGCACATCAACAATTCGAACCCGGCGCTGCTGCATGATTCCACCGAGCGCGCCGCATTGACCACCGCCGGCTGGCAAATCCCCGGCAATGGCATGGAGATCACGCTGTGAACGCACCCAGTGCAAACACGCTCGGCGACAGCGCCATTTCCGCCTATTCGATTTCGCTAGGGGTGCCGCTGGACAACGCCGCGCAACTGGAAGAGACGCTGCGCCATATCGGCGCGACGCGCTATCACAGCCTGCATCCGTTTCATAAGCTGCTGCATGGCGGCAAACTCAACAAGGGTCAGGTGCAGGCCTGGGCGCTGAACCGCTACTATTACCAGAGCACGATCCCCATCAAGGACGCGGTGGTGATCTCGCGCTTCCGCGACCGTGCGACGCGCGTGGAATGGCGGCACCGGATCGAGGATCACGACGGTGATACCGGCGCAGAAGGCGGTATCGAGCGCTGGCTGAAGCTGACCGAAGGGCTCGGCCTCGACTCAGCCTATGTGGAATCCACCGAAGGCATCCTGCCGGCGACGCGTTTTGCCGTGGAGGCCTATGTGCATTTCGTGCGCGACAGGACGCCGCTCGAGGCCATCGCCTCGTCGCTGACGGAACTGTTTGCGCCGAACCTGCATGAAGAGCGCATTTCCGGCATGCTGAAGCATTATGACTTCGTCAATCCGGACATCATGAGCTATTTCAGCCGCCGCCTGACCCAGGCGCCCCGTGATGCCGGCTTCGCTCTGGATTACGTCAAGCAGCACGCCAACACCCCAGCCGAGCGCCGTGCGGTTTGCAATGCACTGATCTTCAAGACCAATGTGTTGTGGGTGCAGCTCGATGCGCTGTATCATGCCTATGTGGACGGCCATGTGCCGCCGGGCGCGTTCGTCCCGGCCAAGTAAGAAGGCAACGATGACGGAGCTCCGCAGCAATCGTCGGATCAGTGTCAGCGAGGCGAGCAAGCCGGTCTTGCCGCGCCACGCCAAGCTGAAGTTCGACGAGACGCGCCAGCGCTGGGTGATCCTGGCGCCGGAGCGCGTGCTGGCGCCGGACGATATCGCCGTCGAAATCCTCCAGCTTTGCGATGGCGAACGTAACGTCGCCGATATCATCGACCTGCTGGCGGCGAAATACGCCGCGCCGCGCGACGATATCGGCACCGATGTTCTTGCCATGCTGCAGGATCTCGCCGACAAGGGTTTTCTCACGCAAGCGCGGGAGAAGACATCATGAGCCCCACCCTCACCGACGCCAGTCCCGTCTTCACCGATCCCGCCGACAGTCTTGCGATCATGGAGCGCACGCGCTCGACTGCGGAGACCTTCGGCATTCCCCTCGCCGTGCTGGCCGAACTCACCCATCGCTGTCCGCTGCAGTGTCCGTATTGCTCCAATCCCGTGGAGCTCGACCGCGGCAGCACCGAGCTCACCACCGACGAATGGAAGAAGGTGCTGTCCGAGCTCGCCGAGATCGGCGTGCTGCAGATCCACTTCTCCGGCGGCGAGCCGACCGCGCGCAAGGACATCGTCGAGCTGGTCCAGCACGCGACGGATGTGGGCCTGTATTCCAATCTCATCACCTCGGCCGTGCTGCTGACGCGCGACAAGCTCGCAGCGCTCGCCGATGCCGGGCTATGCCATGTACAGATCAGCTTCCAGGGCAATGAGCCCGTGGTTGCCGACCGCGTCGGCGGCTATCGCAATGGCCACGTGAAGAAACTCGAAGTCGCCAAATGGACGCGCGAGCTCGACCTGCCGCTGACGGTGAACGCCGTGATGCACCGGCAGAACCTGCATCAGCTCGCCGACATCATCCAGATGGCGGTCGATCTCGACGCCGACCGGCTGGAGGTCGCGAATGTGCAGTATTACGGCTGGGCGCTGAAGAACCGCGCCGCCCTGATGCCGACCATCGATCAGATCGACGAGACCAGCCGCATCGTCGAGGATGCGCAGCTGCGCCTGAAAGGCATTCTCGATATCGACTATGTCGTGCCGGACTATTACGCGCTGCGGCCGAAGAAGTGCATGGGCGGCTGGGGCCGGCAGTTCTTCAACATCTCTCCATCAGGCAAGATCCTGCCGTGCCATGCCGCCGAGACCATCACCGGGATGGAATTCGAATCCGTACGCTCCAATCATTCGATCGCCTGGATCTGGCAGAACTCGGAAGCCTTCAACCGCTATCGCGGCACCGCCTGGATGCCCGAACCGTGCCAGAGCTGCGCGTTCAAGGAAGTGGATTTTGGCGGCTGCCGCTGCCAGGCCTTCGCGCTGACCGGCCATGCCGGCAATACCGACCCCGCCTGCACGCTGTCACCTGTTCACGCCGAAATCTTCAAAATGGCCGAGACGGAATCCACTGAGGGCCGCGACCGCTTCATCTATCGCAACTTCAAAGGCGGCACGCTGGAGCCGGACGCGGACGACGTCCATGGCCGCTGATGTCCCTGCCCCGGTGAATGCGGACCTGTTTGCGCCGCTGACCTCGGAACATCTCGATGTCGGCGACGGCCACGCAATCCATGTGGAGAGCGTCGGCCGCAGCGACGGCATTCCCGCTGTCTATCTGCATGGCGGCCCCGGCTCCGGCTGCCAGCCCGATCACCGCCGGCTGTTCGATCCGCAGCGCTTTCACACCGTGTTGTTCGATCAGCGCGGCGCCGGCCGCAGCAAGCCGAAAGGCAAGCGCGAGGCGAATACGCTGCCGCATCTGATCGCGGATATGGAAACGATCCGCACCCAATTCGGCTTCGACAAATGGCTCGTGGTCGGCGGCTCCTGGGGCGCGACGCTGGCGCTGGCCTATGCGCAGGCCCATCCCGAACGCGTGACCGGCATCGTGCTGCGCGCAACCTTTCTCGGCACGCGGGAAGAATTGCACGATGTCTTCAACGTCATGCTGCCGCGGCATTATCCCGGCCTGCATGGAGATTTTCTGAGCGCCCTTGCCGAAGCCGAGCGCGCCGATCCGCTGCCGAACTTCTATCGCCGCATTCTCGATGCCGATCCGGCCGTGCATGTCCCGGCGATCCGCGCCTGGGGCGGCACCGAAGCCATCCTGTCCGAAATCGCGCCGAAGCGCATACGGCTCGACCTTGCCGAGCTTGGCAACCAGACGCGGCCGATGCCGGCGACGCCAGCGATGGAAGCGCATTACTTCAAGCACGACTGCTTCATGCGGCCGCATCAGCTCATGGAAGACGCCGGCAAACTCACCGGCATTCCCGGCGTCATCATTCAGGGCCGTTACGACTTCCTCTGCCCGCCCGCGACATCGCATGCCCTGGCCAAGCGCTGGACGAATGCCGAGGTGCGCATCGTTGAAGGCGCCGGTCACAGCCTGTATGACCCCGGCATGCGCGATGCGGTCATGAAGGCCATCGCCGATGTGGCGTCGAAACTGAAATAGGACTTCTGGAATGCCGATCAAAGGCACGGGAATGCTGATGACGTCGATGGATATCGACGCCAGCCATGAGCAGGAATTCAACCAATGGTACGACCGCGAGCATCTTGCCGAGCGCGTCGCCATCGAGGGCTTCGTCGAGGCCCGGCGTTACGTGGCCGTGAACGCCAGGCCGAAATATCTCGGCCTGTATTCGACCGCGACATTCGACGTGCTGGACAGTGATGCCTATCGCACGGCGCTGGCCAACCAGACCAAGTGGTCGCTGACCAATATCGGCCGCTTCCAGAACATGCTGCGTTCGGTGGCTCGGATCACTGTGAGCCGCGGTCAGGGCCGCGGCGCGGCACTTGGACTGGTGCGCATCCGGCCACCCGCCGAAGGCGCTGACAAACTGCGCAGCGCCATCGAAGCGAAGCTCGATCCCGGCGATATCAACGGCATCATTTCGATGCATCTGATGGAGAGCGATCCCCGGCTGTCGAAGCCGCTCACCGACGATCCCGCCGCACCCAATCCCGCCGCCCGCGACTGGTATGTGATGATCGACGGGACGGATGTCGACGCCGTCGCTGCGACCATGAAGGGCCGCTTCACTGCGGCCATTGCAGCGGCAAAGGCAGAGCTGATTTCCGAGGGGACCTACCGGCTGATGTGGGACCTGGCGAAGAGCGATCTTTGAGTTCACGGTCGACGCGGCCTTTCTGAACCTCGCCCCGCTTGCGGGGAGAGGTCGGAGTCGGCGCGCAGCGACGGCTCTGGGTGAGGGGGAGTTAGAGGTGAAGCTCAGCAAAAGCCCCTCACCCCACCCTCTCCCCGCAAGTGCGGGGCGAGGGAGTGCATCGACCGCGCCCAGCATCGATTGAACGCATCCCGCTTCTGACGCGACCAAGGTGAACTGGCCCGCAACGGGCCGCCTCACCTTGCGAGATGTCGATGACCATCCGTGTGCTGTCCCTTCTGGTTCTCACCGCCACTCTGACCATCGGCGGGCCGCTGGCGCGCGCCGAGGACGAGCCGGTCAAGGTCGATGCGGTGAAGGCAGCCGAATTCAACAAGCGCATGTTTGCCGGCCCGCTGGGTCCGAAGCTGACCTATGCGTGTTTCGTCCGGCGCTATGACGCCGAGCATCTGGCGCGACATCCCAAACAGAAGGTCAGCACCATGAAGCTGCTGGTCGTCGCCGGGCATCCGCCCGAGGAAAGCTACACGCCCTACTCGTTCCGGCTCGGCTTCAAATATCGCCATCGCAAGGGCGACTGGGATTCCAGCGGTTCTTGCGGCCAGATCCAGGACACCGACAAGGGCCAGGAGGTGAAGTTCGCGTGCAGCGTCGATTGCGATGGCGGCGGCATTGCGATCGGCCTGGCCAAAGACATCGACGCGACGCTGGTCCGTGTCGAGCGCGTCCGCATCTGGCAGAACAGCAAGCCCGATGAAGAACCCGGCGCCGACGCGCTCACCGGCGGCGAAGACGACAAGATTTTCCGGCTCGACCGCACGAGTCTGAAGGAGTGTGAGTCGTTGATCACGGACCGCAAGGAACTCGCGGCGATGCGCAGCAAGTGAGCGTGATTGACATCCAATCGGAGCGAGCCATGAATCGACGCAGCCTATTGTGGACCGCTCTGTCGTCGATCGGCGCGGGACTGGTCGCCTCGCAGGCCAGCGCGGCAGCGACTGACGCAAAGCCACCTGCCAAGCTCAAGGTCGTCTATCACCTCGCCGATGCCGACAGGGTGAATTTCGCCCTCGGCAATATCCAGAACCACTTCGACGGCGTCGGCGGCCCCGACAACGTTACCATCGCACTGGTCGTGCTCGGCCCGGCGCTGAAGTCATTTGCCCGGGCTTCCACCAATCCCGACATTACCGCGCGGGTCGGCAAATTCACCAAGGCAGGCCTGCAACTGGCCGCCTGCAGCAACACCATGAAGGCGCAGGATGTGACGCTGGACGGCCTGCTGCCGGGCTTCACCATCGCCGACCGCGGCGGTGTGGTCCGGATCGCGGAGCTGCAGGCGCAGGGCTATCTGTATATTCGGCCTTAGCCATCGCTTCGGACGAGTATGTTGGAAATTAGAACTCGTCATGCCCGGGCTTGACCCGGGCATCCATCTTTTACGTCCGCTGGCGGAAGTTGGATGGCCGGGTCAAGCCCGGCCATGACGTGGAGAGATTTGAGCGCCTGTCAAACCGACGCACAAATTTGCACAATTGTCATGCCGCCGGGCCAATCTGGCGAACACGGAATTGCGATCCGGCTCCCGCGCCCTGAATGGAACCGTTCGGCTTGCCATGCGTATGGGTTTGGGGCGATCATTGGAACCGGGCCGCGGAACGTTTCGCGCGGCGATCGGCCTTTTGATAATTGTAAGCAGAACAAGGCATCATGAATCCCGTTAAAGCACTCGAATCTCACGGTCAGGCCGTCTGGCTGGACTTCCTCGCCCGCGGCTTCGTCGCCAAAGGCGACCTCAAGAAGCTGATCGACACTGACGCCGTGAAGGGCGTGACGTCGAACCCGACGATCTTCGAGAAGGCGATCGGAAGTTCGGACGAATATGATGCCCCGATTGCCGAGGCGTTGAAGTCCGGCGACAAGTCGCCTGCCGACCTGTTCGAGCACATTGCCGTCGAGGACATCCAGCACGCCGCCGATGTGCTGAAGCCGGTCTATGACAAGATGAAGGGCGATGATGGTTTCGTCAGCCTGGAAGTCTCGCCCTATCTCGCCAATGACACCAAGGGCACGGTCACTGAGGCGGAGCGCCTGTGGGCGAGCGTCAAGCGCCCAAACCTGATGGTGAAGGTGCCGGCAACGCCGGAGGGGCTGCCCGCGATCCAGCAACTGATCGGCGAAGGCATCAGCATCAATGTGACGCTGCTGTTCGCGCAGAAGACCTATGTGGAGGTCGCCGAGGCCTATCTCAACGGTCTCGAAAAGTATGTCGCCGGGGGCGGCGATCCCTCGCATGTGGCCAGCGTCGCCTCTTTCTTCGTCAGCCGCATCGACGCGCAGGTCGACAAGCAACTCGACGACAAGATCGCCAAGGCCAATGACCCATCCGAGAAGGCGCGGCTCAAGGACCTCAAGGGCAAGGTGGCCATCGCCAATGCGAAGCTCGCCTATCAGGAATATCTGAAACTGTTCGCCGGCCCGCGCTGGGAGAAGCTCAAGGCCAAAGGCGCAAAACCGCAGCGCCTGCTCTGGGCCTCCACCGGCGTGAAGAGCAAGGACTATCGCGACACGCTCTATGTGGAAGAGCTGATCGGGAAGAACACCGTCAACACTGTGCCGCCCGCCACGCTGGACGCGTTCCGCGACCACGGCGAGGTGCGCGACAGCCTCGAAGAGAATGTCGAGGATGCGAAGAAGGTGCTCGCCGATCTCGCCAAGACCGGCATTTCGCTCGATGCGATTACGACGCATCTCGTCGAGGACGGCGTCAAACTGTTCGCTGACGCCGCCGACAAGCTGTACGGCGCGGTGGCGCACAAGCGCGCGACATCGCTTGGTGGTGGCATCGGCGCGCAGAAGCTGGCGCTGGGCGACGGCATCACGAAGAAGGTCGCAACCTCCACCGAAGAGTGGCGTGCGTCTGCGAAGATCCGCCGGCTCTGGCACAAGGACAAATCGGTCTGGACCGGCGCGGACGAAGACAAGTGGCTGGGCTGGCTGAACAGCGCTTTTGCCGAGAAGGCCAAGCTCGCCGACTACAACGACTTCGCCAATTGGGTGAAGGCGCAGGGATTCACCGATGCGGTGGTGCTCGGCATGGGCGGCTCGAGCCTCGGGCCGGAAGTGCTGGCGCAGACCTTCGCCAAGGTGTCGGGATTCCCGAAACTACATGTGCTGGATTCCACCGATCCCGCACAGGTGCGCGCCATGGGCGCTGCAGTGACCATTGCCAAGACGCTGTTCATCGTCTCCAGCAAGTCCGGCGGCACCACCGAGCCGAACGTGATGAAGAACTATTTCTTCGACGAGGTGACCAACGCGGTCGGCGCCGACAAGGCCGGCGGCCATTTCGTCGCCGTGACCGATCCCGGCTCGTCTTTGGAGAAGGTCGCGAAGACCCAAAAGTTTGCGCGCATCTTCCATGGCGATCCCACCATCGGCGGGCGCTATTCGGTGCTGTCGCCGTTCGGCCTGGTGCCGGCGGCTGCCGCGGGCGTCGATCTCACCAAACTGCTCGACCTCACGCTGTCGATGGTCCGCTCCTGCGGACCGGACGTGCCACCCGCTGAAAATCCCGGCGTCCAGCTCGGCCTTGCCATGGGCAATGCCGGGCTCGACGGCCGCGACAAGGTCACGATCTTGTCCTCGAAGAAAATCGCCGATTTCGGCGCATGGGCCGAACAGCTCATCGCCGAATCCACCGGCAAGGATGGCAAGGGCCTGATCCCCATCGACGGCGAGACGCTGGGCGAGCCCTCCGTCTATGGCACCGATCGCTTCTTTATCGATCTGCGCACATCAGGCGAAGACGACAAGGGACATGACGACAGACTGGCCGCGCTGGAGAAGGCGGGCCATCCCGTCGCGCGCATCGTGATGCCGTCCATCGATCATCTCGGCCAGGAATTCTTCCGCTTCGAAATCGCGACAGCCGTCGCGGGATCGATTCTGGGCATTAACCCGTTCAACCAGCCAGATGTGGAAGCCGCCAAGATCAAGACGCGCGAGCTGACGGAAGCCTTCGAGAAGACCGGCGCGCTGCCGCCGGAGACGCCGGTGGTGTCGTCAAAGGAAGCCGATCTCTATACCGACGATAGCAATGCCGAACTGCTGAAGAAGGCCGGCGCCAATGGCGATCTGACCTCGTGGCTGAAGGCGCATTTCCGCCGCGTCACGCCCGGCGATTACGTGGCCCTGCTGGCCTATGTCGAACGCGATAGCGCGCATATCGACACGCTGCAGCACATGCGGATGGCGGTGCGCGACAAGAAGAAGGTCGCGACCTGCGCCGAATTCGGCCCCCGCTTCCTGCACTCGACGGGTCAGGCCTATAAAGGCGGGCCGGATACCGGTGTCTTCCTGCAGATCACCGCGGACGATGCCAAGGATCTCGCCATTCCCGATTACCGCGCTTCGTTCGGTGTCATCAAGGCGGCACAGGCGCGTGGTGACTTCGGCGTACTCACGGATCGCAATCGTCGCGCTTTGCGCATCCATCTCAAGGGCGATCTCAAGGCCGGACTTGCTGTTCTCGACAAGGCGATGACTGCCGCATTGAACTAAACGACGATCCGCATGGCCCGGACATTGCTTCGGGTCATGCGCAATCAATAAAGGACATCACACAATGCAGCTCGGCATGATCGGTCTCGGCCGAATGGGCGGAAATATTGTCCGCCGCCTGATGAAGAACGGTCACACCGCGGTTGTCTATGACAAGGACGCCAAGGCCGTCAGCGGCCTTGCCTCCGAAGGTGCCATCGGCGGATCGTCGCTCGAAGATTTCGTCAAGAAGCTCGACAAGCCGCGCGCCGTCTGGGTGATGTTGCCCGCCGGCAAGATCACCGAGACCACCATCGATGCGCTGACTAGGCTGCTGGAGCCCGGCGACACCGTCATCGACGGCGGCAACACGTTCTGGCAGGACGACGTTCGCCGCGGCAAGGCGCTGAAGGAGAAGGGCCTCTTCTATATCGACGTCGGCACGTCCGGCGGCGTCTGGGGCATCGATCGCGGCTATTGCATGATGATCGGCGGTGAAAAGAGCGTCGTCGATCGGCTCGATCCGATCTTCAAGACGCTGGCGCCTGGGATCGGCGACATCCCGCGTACGCCGGGCCGCGACAACAGCGATCCGCGCATCGAGAACGGCTACATCCATGCAGGCCCCGTCGGCGCCGGGCATTTCGTCAAGATGGTCCATAACGGCATCGAATACGGATTGATGCAGGCCTATGCCGAAGGCTTCGACATCATGAAGAACGCCAATATCGAGGCGCTGCCGGAAGCGCATCGCTTCGACCTCAACCTGCCCGATATAGCCGAAGTCTGGCGCCGTGGCAGCGTGATCCCGTCCTGGCTGCTCGACCTCACCTCCTCCGCGCTCGCCAAGAACGAGACGCTCGATACTTACTCAGGCTTCGTCGAGGATTCCGGCGAAGGCCGCTGGACGGTGAATGCCGCCATCGACGAAGCGGTGCCCGCCGAGGTTCTGACGGCAGCGCTGTTTGCGCGGTTTCGCTCGCGCAAGGAGCACACATTTGCAGAAAAGATTCTATCCGCGATGCGCGCCGGTTTCGGCGGCCACAAAGAGCCCGATCAGCATCCGGATCCAAAACGGCAGGACGCGCCTGATATCATCAAACCGAAGGCGTAGCCCGCATGACCGAGATACAAGCTCCAGGCCCAGCCAAATCCAAGAAGAAGCCAGACCCTTGCGCATTCGTGATCTTCGGCGTCACCGGCGATCTCGCCCACCGGCTGGTCATCGCGGCGCTTTATAACCTGCAGGCGGCCGATCTTCTGCCGGAGAAATTCTGCGTCGTCGGCATCGCCCGCAAGGACATGACCGGCGCGGAACTCCGCGACGACCTGATGAAGGGCCTGAAGCAATATGCGACGCGCCCGGTCGACGACGCCATCGCGCAGAAACTGCTCAATTGCGTCACCTGTATCGAGGCCGATCCGGGCGAACCGGGATCCTTCGATCGCATGCGCGACCAGCTCGACAAACTCGAGGAAGCGCGCGGCACCGGCGGCAATCGCCTGTTCTATCTGGCAACGCCGCCTTCGGCCTTCGCGCCGATCGCGCGTCAGCTCGGCCGCACCGGCATGCTGAAGGAAAACGGCTCGTGGCGCCGCCTCGTGGTCGAGAAGCCGTTCGGCACCGACCTTGAATCCGCGAAGAAGCTGAACAATGAACTGCTCGGCCTGATGAACGAGCAGCAGATCTACCGGATCGATCACTATCTCGGCAAGGAGACGGTGCAGAACATCCTGGTACTGCGCTTTGCCAATGGCATGTTCGAGCCGATCTGGAATCGCAACCATATCGATCACGTGCAGATTACCGTGGACGAGAAACTCGGCGTCGGCCATCGCGGCTCGTTCTATGATGCCACCGGCGCGCTGCGCGACATGGTGCCGAACCATCTGTTCCAGCTGCTGTCGCTGGTGGCCATGGAACCGCCCGCGCGGTTCGAGGCCAATGCGGTTCGCTCCGAGAAGGCCGAAGTGCTCGCCGCCGTCACCACGCAGACCGAAGCCGAAGCACTGCAGAATTCGGTTCGCGCGCAGTATGTTGCTGGCCATGTGGGCGATACCGACATTGGTGATTATCTGAAGACCAAAGACGTCAAGGATGGCAGCACCACTGAGACCTATGCAGCGATGAAGCTGTCGATCGACAACTGGCGCTGGGCCGGCGTTCCTTTTTATCTGCGCACCGGCAAGGCACTCGGCATCAAGCGCACCGAAGTGGCGATCAAGTTCAAGCAGGCACCGTTCGCGATGTTCCGCGACATGTCCGTGGAAAGCCTTGCCGAGAATTTCCTGGTCATCGCGGTGGAGCCGAATGAAGGCATCTCGCTGAAGTTCAACACCAAGGTGCCCGGTCCGGCCGTGGAGATCGACGGCGTCGAGATGAAGTTCCGCTACAAGGACTACTTCCAGGCTGCGCCAGCCACGGGTTACGAGACGCTCATCTATGACTGCATGATCGGCGACAACATCCTGTTCCAGCGCGCCGATAGCGTGGAAGCCGGCTGGCGTGCCGTACAGCCGTTCCTCGATGCCTGGAAGAAGGCCGGCAAGGACGGGCTCAAGACCTACAATGCCGGCAGCGAAGGTCCCGACGAAGCCAACGACCTGCTCAAGCGCGACGGTCGTAGCTGGCGCGTGCTGAGCTGACACGATGACAGCGCCCAATCGCCATATCGTCGTGGTCGAGGATGCGGTGGCTCTCGCCGAGGCCGCAGCCGACCGGCTGATCGAGCGCATCGAGGCCAATCCCGGTCGCATCGCCATCTGCATGACTGGCGGATCGAGCCCGAAGCGGCTCTATGAGTTGCTCGCTACCGAGCCTTACCGCAGCGAGATCCCCTGGGATCGCGTGCACTGGTTCATCGGCGACGACCGCTTCGTGCCGTCAGGCGATCCGCTCAACAACATGACTATGGCGCGAACAGCGTTTCTGGATGCATGCGCGCCGCTTGCGAATGTGCACCCGATCAAGACCGATGCGGCGGGCCCGGATGAAGCCGCGGCGCTCTATGCGCGCGAGCTGCAGTCCTTCTACGGTGCAGACAAGCTCGATAAAGCCAAACCGCTGTTCGATCTGGTGTTGCTCGGCGTCGGCCCCGATGGCCACGTGGCGTCGTTGTTCCCCAGCTATCCAGCCATCGAGATCAAGGACCGCTGGGTTGTCGGCGTGCCCGAAGCCCATGTGAAGCCTTTCGTGCCGCGCGTCAGCCTGACGCTGCCGGCACTCGCCTCATGCCGCGAGATGCTGTTCCTGATGAGCGGCGAGGACAAGCGCGCGATCCTGACGCGGGTGCTGAAGGGCGAGGATCTGCCAGCCAATCGCGCGCGGTCGGACGGCGAAACCGTGTGGCTGTGCGACAAGGCCGCCCTGCCGGACGACGCGCGTGGCTGACACCGCGCCCAAGACTCTGGCACCCAAAATCCTGGCACCCAAGGCTCTGGTGGTGATGGGCGTCTCCAGCTCAGGCAAGAGCACGATCGCGAAGACGCTTGCTGAACGCCTCGGCTGGCGCTTCGCCGATGGCGACGATTTTCACCCGAAGGCAAATATCGAGAAGCAGCGCGCGGGCCAGCCACTCACCGACGACGATCGCTGGCCCTGGCTGCAGGCCATTGCCGACGAGATCGACCGCGTCACCGCCGATGGCCAAAAGCTTGTCGTCGCCTGTTCTGCGCTCAAGCGCGCCTATCGCGATCTGCTATTGCACGGCCGCGACGACATTCGCATCGTCTATCTCGACGGCTCCAGGGAGCTAATCGCCAAGCGCATGGCGGCGCGGAAGAATCATTTCATGCCGCCGACGCTGCTCGACAGCCAGTTCAAGACGCTCGAAATCCCCGGACCAGACGAACGTCCGATGACAGTATCCATCGACGACGATGTCGACGGCATCGTCTCCGCCATCATCAAACAACTGCCGGCCTGAAGGATCAAACCATGACCAAGATCGCTCTCGTGGTGTCCGATGTCGACGGTACGCTCGTCACCCACGACAAACGCCTCACCGACACAGCCAAGGCGGCCGTGAAGAAACTGGAAGACGCCGGCATCGGCTTCACCATCACGTCGAGCCGCCCGCCCGTCGGCATGCGCTTCCTGGTGAAGCCCCTGGGGATCACGCTGCCAATCGGCCCATTCAACGGCAGCTCCATGGTGGACGGCGACCTGAAGCCGATCGTGCAGCACCTGATCCCGGAAGCTGCCACCAAGCGCGCCATCGAAGTGTTGGAAGACCACGGCGTCGATATCTGGATTTTCACCAATGATGAATGGGTAATCAAGCGCGACGACGGCAAATATGTGCCGCATGAGCGCGACACCATTCAACATGACGCCGTGATGGTGGATGACTTCTCGCCCTATCTCGCCAAGGCCTGCAAGATCGTCGGTGCGAGCTCCGACTTCCCGCTGCTGGAACGCTGCGAAGGCGCAATGCAGAAGGCGCTGGGCGATACGGCTGTCGCGGTGCGCTCGCAGAACTATTATCTCGACATCACGCCGCCCAATCAGAACAAGGGCACCTTCGTACAAGCGATGGCGCAGCGGCTGGGTATCTCCCTCGAGGCCATCGCCACTATCGGCGACATGCGCAACGACCTACCGATGTTCAAGGTGTCAGGCATGTCGGTGGCGATGGGCAATGCGAGCGACGACGTGAAATCGCAGGCAACGGATGTGACGACGTCGAATGAGGAGGAAGGCTTTGCGGGCGCGGTGGAGATGATTTTGAAAAGGAATGCCACGTGACATAACCCCCTCCCCCTTGCGGGGAGGGTTAAGAGAAGAGCTACTTCGCCCGCTCCACCTTCTTCTCCTGCGGACGCTTGGCGCTCGCCAGATTATGCGCCACGGCGATCAACGCGATATGGGTCAGCGCCTGCGGGAAGTTGCCGGTCTGGCGTTTGACGCCGCTGTCATATTCCTCCGCCAGCAGGCCAACATCATTGGCGATCGCGACGACGCGATTGAACAGTTCTTCCGCCTTGGCGATCTCGCCCATCTTGATATAGGCCTCGGCCAGCCACAGGCTGCAGGCGAGGAACGCGCCCTCGGCGGGTTGAACCTCGCCGGTGACCTCGCGTGGATCGTGGCGCAGCACGAAGCCGTCACGTATCAGATATTTCTCGACCGCTGCGATCGTGCCCTTCACGCGAGGATCGTCGGCCGGAAGAAAACCCAGAGCCGGCAGCAGCAGGATGGCGCCGTCGAGCACGTCCGAGCCATAGGATTCCACGAAGGTGTTTTCGCGGGGATCGAACCCCTTCTCGCAGACGTCGCGATGAATCTCCTTGCGCAGCGCCTTCCATGTGTCGACGGGGCCTTTGAGATTGAAGGTCTCGGCGCTCTTGATGGCGCGGTCGAACGCAACCCAGCAGCCGACTTTCGACAGCACATAGTGCTTGCCGGGACCGCGGCGCTCCCAGATGCCGTGATCGGGCTTATTCCAGACAGAAGCGAGATGTTCGAGGATCTCGCATTCCACCGCCCAGGTGCCATCCTCGAGATCGAGTTTGGCAACGCGAGTCTGGTGGAAGGCGTCAATCAGTTCGCCATAGACATCAAGCTGCAATTGCGCATGCGCGGCATTGCCGACGCGCACCGGCAGCGCGCCGCCATAGCCGGGCAACCAATCGGCCTCCCATTCGAGCAAGCGGCGCTGGCCCATGATGCCATACATGATCTGCATCTCGGCCGGTGCGCCGGCGACAGCGCGCAGCAGCCAGCGATACCAGGCGCGCGCCTCATCAGTGTAGCCGCTGTTCATCAGCACCAGCAGCGTGAATGTCGCATCGCGCAGCCAGCAGAAGCGATAGTCCCAATTTCTGGAGCCGCCGAGCTTTTCGGGCAGCGACGTGGTCGGCGCCGCGACAATGCCGCCGGACGGCGCATAGATCAGCGCCTTCAGCGTGATCAGCGAACGCATCACGAGATCGCGGTGCTCGCCTTTATAGGTGCAGCGGCTGCTCCATTCCTTCCAGAATTCCTCGGTGTCTTTCAGCGCCTCGTCGACATTGATCGGCGCTGGCACTTTGAGATGCGAAGGCCCATAGGTCAGCACGAACGGGATATTGTCGCCCTGTTTGACTTCGAATTTCGCGACGGTCGTGAGGTTCTCGCCATGGGTCTCGACGGGCGTGTGCAGCACGGTCATGTCTGGCCCGCAAATCGCCAGCACTCCGCCATCCTTGTCGCGCTTCACCCAGGGGATGGCCGCGCCGAATCCGAAGCGGATGATCAGCTCCATCCGGACCGTCACCGTGCCGCGATCGCCGCGGACGATGCGCACCACATCAGAGGCGGCGCCGCGCGGCGGCATGAAGTCGATCAGTGTGATAGCGCCGTCGTTCGTCTCCAGCGTGGTTTCCAGAATGAGGGAGTCGCCGCGATAGCGCCGTTTGCATGCCGTGATCGGAGCGTCGGGCGTGATTTGCCAGCGGCCGTGATCCTTGGTGCCGAGCAGCGCGGTAAAGCAGGCGTCGGAATCGAAGGCCGGCCAGCACAGCCAGTCGATCGATCCGTTGCGGTTGACGAGAGCGGCGGTCTCACAATCGCCGATCAGCGCGTAATCTTCGATATTGCTGTACAAAGTCTTTCCGCCACCTGACAAAATTTAGGTCAATGCGGACAAACTCCTGTCCGCGGTTGCAATGTGCAGCGCGTCACGATCGATCGACGTGGCCATCGTCTCCAGCGTGGCCGGCAGCCGCTGCCGCCAGTTCGGATGCTCATTGATGGTGCCGGGAATATTCGGCTGATCGATCACACCCAACAGGTCTTCCAACGCGACGGCCAGCAAACGGGTCCGCGTGCGCGCGAGAAAGTGAGCGACAGCGTAGAAGTCTTCGGTATTGATGCCCTGCGCTCGCAGCGCCTCGCTGAGCATCTGCAGCGCGTAGCGGCGGGCATCGTCGCTCTCGCCGGGATCGATGCCCAGCGAGCGCTTCAGCTGCAGATCGTGCAGGCTGCGCCAGCCGGCATAGGTCGGCAGATCATGGGTATTGAAGGTCACCAGCGCATTCGGTGCGTAATAGTCGATACCGCGGAAGGCATAGCGTTCATCACGCTCGAACATCATCACCAAATACGACCAGATGCCCCAGGATGCGAGATGATCGCGGAAGCCGTCCGGCACGGTACCGAGGTCCTCACCGATCACCACACAGCGATTGGCGACGCTCTCCTGCGCCGTCACCGCCAACAGTGCTTCCAGCGGCATCTTCACATAGGCGCCGTGATCGGCGTCGTAGCCATGCGGCACGACGTAGAGGCGATTGAGGCCGAGCACATGATCGAGCCTGACGGCGCCGGCATAGCGCATCGAGGCACGCAGCATGTCCTTGAACGGCGCGAAGCCCTGCACTTCCAGCCCTGCGGCATTGAAGCCGGCGAGACCCCAGTTCTGCCCGGCGGGCTGCAGCGCATCGGGCGGCGCACCGACCGACAGATGACGCGAGATCGCGATCTGCTCGTTCCAGGCATCGAAGCCGCCGGACTGCACGCCGACCGCGACATCGAGATAGAGGCCGACGGGCATGCCGAGCTTCGTCGTCAGATCGAAACAGGCCTTGAGCTGCAGGTCGGCATTCCACTGCACGTATTCGATATAGGCGACTTCCTTGCCGTCCGGCCCGGCGCGGAAGGCCTCGCAGGTCGCGTCATCGGGCAGCAGCCATTCCGACGGCCAGTCCCACCACGCGGTCTGCTGCTGATGCCGCAGCACCTCGAAACAGGCGAAGCGCGTCAGCAGCGGCGCGCGCTCGGCGCGGAATGCGGCGAAGGCCTTCTGACGCTCGGAGGTCGGATCGGCATAAAATATCTCAAAGGCGGCACGCATCGCTGTCGACTTCGCCGCGGCGATATCCGCATAGTCGACGAATTGGCTCGCGCGCATAGTGGCCAGCATATCGCCGCTGTCATTGGCCGCATATTCGGGCAGCGCCTCGACGTCGATATAAAGCGGATTGAGAAACAGCCGGCTGTTCGGCGAATACGGGCTACATTCGGCCGGCCGGTCGTCGAACAGCGCATGCAGCGGATTGAGCCCGACACCGCCGGCGCCGCTCGAGGCGGCCAGTCTGATCAGGTCCTGCAGATCGGTGAAGTCGCCGATGCCCCAGTTGCGCTCGGAGCGCACGCCGTAGAGCTGTACGGCGAGAATCCAGGAGCGATCGAAGGTCCCGGGAAATGCCTTGGACGGCGCGACGATGAACGGCGCCTCATCGGGGAATTTCTTGGCGTCGACCAGCCTGAGCCGGTGCACGCCGACCGGCAGATCGCGCGGCCAGGTGATCTCGCGCCCCTCCGTTGTTCCCTCGGCGATAACCTTAACCCCGTCGAGAATTTTCCAGGTCAGGGGAAACGTGGCAGCCTCATTGAGAACCGTGCGGGCACCCTCGCCGGCCCGGACCACAACCGGACTCGCCACGAAGCGATGCGGTGTGCGCACCGGCATGGCGTCCAGAATGAGCTTCAGGGCAGCTTCGCCCGTGGTGTGCCACTGGCCCTGACCGTCGTGAAAACCGGTCTGGATTCCGAGTTCGGCAGCTTTGGTGAAAAGGTCCATTCGGCACGCTGTTTGCAGAGCAACAATCGAAAGTTGCTGGGAAATTTCTGAATTTGCGGAAGAGGATAGCCGATTTCAACGCGTCGATCTAAGCTGAGTTCCATGGGGAACCAAACCCCTGTCACGGGGCTTTGTATATGATCGCACCGTCTCTTTTTGAAAAATCGAACAGGGACGACACCTCATGATGGCATCACCGTGAACAGAACATCGCAAATCGTGGACACCGCCGGTATCGGCGGGGCTTTCCATATCGAAAACATCTATCCGATCATCGACGCTGGCCGCTTCCCGGTCAAACGCATCGTGGGCGAACCTGTCGCCGTCTACGCCGACCTGTACCGCGATGGTCACGAGATCATTGCCGCAGCCATCGTCTGGCGCCGCGAGCAGGACCGCGAGTGGAATCGCGTCCCGATGACGCTGGAAGTCAACGACCGCTGGGGCGGCTCATTCATCCCCGATGGCATCGGACGCTATGTGTATGCGATCGAGGCCTGGACCGACGAATTCGCCACCTGGCGCCACGGCTTCGAACTGAAGCTGAAGGCGGGACAGGATGTCACGCTGGATGCGCTGGAAGGCGCCGGTCTGATGACCAAGGCGCAGAATGGCGGGCCCGAGGCTTCGGCGCTCATCGTCAAGCAATGCGAGAATTTTCTGCAGACCGGCGACAATGAGCCGCTGCTGTCACCTGAGCTGCGCACCGCCATGGGCGAGGCCCAGTTACGCCCGGACCTGACGCGCTCGCCTTTGTTGCCGCTGATGATCGACCGTGAACGTGCCCGCAACGGCGCGTGGTACGAGATGGTGCCGCGCAGTCAGAGCACAGTGCCAGGCCAGCACGGCACGTTCCGCGATTGCATCGCCCGCCTGCCCGACGTGCAGGCGATGGGCTTCGACGTGCTGTATTTCACGCCGATCCACCCGATCGGCAAGACCAACCGCAAGGGCAAGAACAATTCACTGACCTCCGAGCCCGGCGATGTCGGCAGCCCCTATGCCATTGGCGGAGCCGAGGGCGGCCATGACGCATTGCATCCGCAGCTCGGCACCATGGAAGATTTCCATGCGCTGATCGCTGCGTGCAAAGACCATGGTCTGGAAGTCGCTATCGACGTCGCCGTGCAATGCTCGCCGGATCATCCATGGGTCAAGGACCATCCAGACTGGTTCAAGCGCCGGCCGGACGGTTCGATGAAATATGCCGAGAACCCGCCGAAAAAATACGAAGACATCCACAATCCGGACTTCGACTGCGAGGACGCGGGATCGCTGTGGAACGCGCTGCGCGACATGCTGCTGTTCTGGTGCGACCAGGGCGTCAAGATCTTCCGCATCGACAATCCGCACACCAAGCCGCTGCGGTTCTGGGAATGGGCGATCCATGAGGTGCAGATCAGGCATCCGGACGCGCTGTTTCTGGCGGAAGCGTTCACACGTCCGAAGCTGATGAAGGGCCTCGCCAAGCTCGGCTTCTCGCAGAGCTATACCTATTTCACCTGGCGCACTGCGAAGTGGGAGATCGAGCAGTATCTCAACGAACTGTGCGGCTATCCCGAGCGTGAGTTCTATCGCCCCAACTTCTTCGTCAACACGCCGGACATCCTGCCCTATCACCTGCAATCCGGTGAAGCCTGGATGTTCAAGGCGCGCGTGGCGCTGGCGGCCGCGCTGTCGTCGACCTATGGCATCTATAACGGTTTCGAACTGCTCGAACACGAAGCCATTCCGGGCAAGGAGGAATATCTGAACTCGGAGAAATACGAGATCAGGACCCGCGACTGGAATGCGCCGGGCAATATCAAGCCCTACATCACCGCGCTCAATCACGCGCGCCGCGCCAACCCTGCGCTGCAGCAGACATCGAACCTACGCTTCATGCCGGTGGCGAACGACAACATCATCGGCTTCGTCAAGGAGTCGGTGGATGGCACCAATACAGTCGCCGGCGCCATCGCGCTATCGCGCGATCCGTATGAATTCTGGCTACCGATCGACACGCAGGTGATGGTCGATGGCGAGCGACGCAATGTTGCCGCCGTCGAGAACATCATTACCGGCGAGCGCCATGGCGTCGAATGGGGCGGCATCCGCCTGCGTCTCGATCCCCAGCGCGATCCCGCCATCTTCTTCCGTTGCCTCGCCTGAAAGCGTTGACATGAACGTAATGACCGATATCGACGTTAAAGCGAAACAGCGCGCCGAGGAGATCGACAAGCTCTGGTACAAGGACGCCATCATCTATCAGCTGCATGTGAAGACCTTCGCTGACAGCAATCATGACGGAATCGGCGACTTTATCGGCCTGACCGAGAAGCTGGATTACCTGCAGGATCTCGGCGTCACCACCATTTGGCTGATGCCGTTCTATCCGTCGCCAGGCCGCGACGACGGCTACGACATCGCCGACTATGGTTCGATCCATCCCGACTTCGGCACGATGAAGGACTTCAAGCGCTTCATCCATGAAGCCAAGCGCCGTGGCCTGCGCGTGATTACCGAACTCGTCATCAATCACACGTCGGACCAGCATGACTGGTTCAAACGCGCCCGCCGCAGCCCGGCCGGCTCTTCTGCGCGCAACTGGTATGTCTGGAGCGACACCGACCAGAAATATCAGAGCACCCGGATCATCTTCACCGATACCGAAAAGTCGAACTGGACCTGGGACCCGGAGGCCAAGGCCTATTACTGGCACCGCTTCTTCTCACATCAGCCGGATTTGAATTTCGACAATCCGCGCGTCGTCTCTGCCGTGGTGCAGGTGATGAAACGCTGGCTGGATGCCGGCGTCGATGGCTTCCGTCTGGACGCGATCCCCTATCTTGTCGAGCGCGACGGTACCAATAACGAGAACCTGCCCGAGACCCACAAAGTCATCAAGCATTTGCGGGCCGAACTCGATGCCTATGCGCCGGGCAAGCTGCTGCTCGCCGAGGCCAATCAATGGCCGGAGGACGTGCAGGAATATTTCGGCAACAGCGACGAATGCCACATGGCCTATCACTTCCCGCTGATGCCGCGCATCTATATGGCGCTGGCGCAGGAAGACCGCTTCCCGATCACCGACATCATGCGGCAGACGCCGGATATTCCGGGCGACTGCCAGTGGGCAATGTTCCTGCGCAATCACGACGAGCTGACGCTGGAAATGGTCACCGACGTCGAGCGCGACTATCTGTGGTCGACCTATGCGAACGATCCGCGCGCGCGCATCAATGTCGGCATTCGCCGTCGCCTGGCGCCTTTGATGGACAACGATCGGCGTAAGATCGAGCTGCTGGACTCGTTGTTGCTGTCGTTCCCCGGCACGCCGATCATTTATTACGGCGATGAGATCGGCATGGGCGACAATATCTATCTCGGCGACCGCAACGGCGTGCGCACACCGATGCAATGGGCGCCGGACCGTAATGGCGGCTTCTCGCGCGCCGATCCCGCGCGGCTCTATGCGCCGCCGATCATGGATCCGATCTACGGCTACGAGTCCGTGAACGTGGAAGCGCAGTCGCGCAGCCTGTCGTCGCTGCTGTCGGCGACCAAACGGCTCATTGCTGTCAGGAAATCGACGCTCGCTTTCGGTCGCGGCACCATGACCTTCATTCGCCCCGACAACCGCTCCGTTCTCGCTTATGTGCGCCAACTCGGCGACGAAGCGATTCTTTGCGTCGCCAACCTGTCGCGCGCCGCGCAGGCCACCGAACTCGATCTGTCGCCGTGGAAGGAACGCGTGCCGCTGGAAATGCTCGGCCGCACCAAATTCCCGCCGATTGGCGATCTGCCTTACATGATTACGCTGGCGCCTTACGGCTTCTACTGGTTCCAGCTGCAGCTCCGCGATGTCTCCGAACATTCGCAGCCGCCGGTGGTACCGGAATTCGAAACGCTGGTGGTGCCGCTTGGCTCGACCTGGATGACTCTCGCCCGTACGCGCGGTGTGTTCGAGCGCGACGTGCTGCCTTCCTTCCTGGCGCGCAGTCGCTGGTATCCGGAGCGACAGCCAAAGGCGATCCAGCCCGTGCTTACCGGCGCGATCCCGTTCTGCGAGATCGGCGACAACCGTCCATGGCTGGTGTTCTTCGAAACCACGCAGCGCAATGTGGCGACACGCTATCTGCTGCCGATGCAGATCGAGTGGACCCGCTTCGACCGTGAACGCTACAATCCGAAAGCCTTTGCCGCTGTCCGCCAGGGCGCGCGAGAAGGTACCCTGCTCGATGTCGCCACCGACCACATCTTCATTGCGCTGCTGTTGCACAATTTGCGCATTTCACTGACCGTCGAAGAAGAGGGCAACCGTCTGGAATTCCGGCCAACGACCAAGCTTGCCGAAAAGCCGGCGGCTCCGCTGGAGAACATCCGTGCGGTCGAAACCGAACAGTCCAACAGCACTGCATTGGTCGACAACGATTACGTCGTGAAGATCTATCGCAAGCTGCAGGCCGGCATCAATCCGGAGATCGAGGTCAGCCGTTTCCTGACCGATATCGCCGGCTTCACCAATACGCCGGCTTTGCTTGGCAGTGTCGAATTGGTCGAGGGCGATCAGCGCACCGCGGTCGCCATCGTGCATGCCTTCGTGCAGAATCAGGGCGATGCGTGGACGGTGACATCGGCCTATCTCGACCGTTTCGCCGATGAGCAGCGCCTGCTGGCGGTGGATGACCACGCGCCTCACAGTGAAGAGCAGGTACCGTATCTGCTCTATATGTCGCAGACCGGCCGCCGTGTCGCCGAGATGCAGATGGCGCTGGCCAGCCGCGACGACATCCCGGATTTCAAGCCGGAGCCGACGTCACCTGACGATATCAGGCTCTGGATCAATGAAATCGTCACGCGTGCGGAGCCGGTATTTAGCGCGCTCGCCCAACGTCGTAATGCCGCCAAGGATTCGGATCGCGCGCTGATCGATCAGGTGCTGGAACTGCGCCACGGCTTGCGGGGGTGGCTGACCGAACTGCTGCCGGAAAATATCGACGGACTGAAGATCCGCCACCACGGAGATTTCCATCTCGGCCAGATGCTGATCGTCAAGGATGATATCTTCATCATCGACTTCGAAGGTGAACCGCGCAGGTCAATCGATGAGCGCCGCCGCAAGGCGCCCGCTGCACGTGATATCGCCGGGCTCATTCGCTCGATCGATTATTCGGCAACGGCAGCGCTGGAACGCGCGCTCAAGGTCACTTCGGACGACACCGGCAAGCTGGCTGCGGCACTGGACGCCTGGCGGGAACGTGCCACCACGGCTTTCGTTGACGCCTATCGCGAGACCATGACTGATGCGCGGCTGTGGCCGGCAGACGCGGGAGCCACCAAGGAAATGCTGAACTTCTTCCTTCTGGAAAAGGCGCTCTACGAAATCGAATACGAACTTGCGCATCGGCCAGATTGGCTGCGGGTGCCACTGACTGGCATTCTGCGCATTCTGAACCAGTATTCTGAGGAAGCCGTATGACAAATTTGCCCGCCGAGGCTTACGCAATCGTCGAAGGCCGCCACTCCGATCCATTTCACTATCTCGGCCCCCACAAGGAAGCCGATAAGACGGTCGTGCGCGCTTTCCTGCCGGAAGCCGTGAAGGTCGATGCCATTGATGATCACGGTGCGACGACCGCGTTGGAGCGCGTGCATGACGCCGGGCTATTTGTCGGCGCGCTGGCCAATGGCTCGACCAAGTATCAACTGCGGGCGCGCTATGGCGACAGATCCGTCGATCTTGACGATCCTTATCGCTTTCCGCCGATCCTCACCGAATTCGATCTCTATCTGCTCGGCGAAGGTACCCATCAGCGGCTCTATGACAAGCTCGGCGCCCATCCGATGGTGCTTGAAGGCGTCAGCGGCGTCGGATTTGTGGTGCTCGCGCCCAATGCGAAGCGTGTCAGCGTGGTCGGCGATTTCAATTTCTGGGACGCGCGGCGTCATCCCATGCGCGTGCGCGGCCCCGGCTACTGGGAGCTGTTCATCCCGGGCGCGATGCCCGGCGATCACTACAAGTTCGACATCATCGGCCCGCATGGACAGTTGACGCAAAAATCCGACCCGATGGCCTTCGCCGCCGAACTGCGGCCGTCAACAGCGTCCATCGTGCTCGACGAAACCAGGATTCCGCATCCGCGCCCTGCCCCAGATCACATCAATGCGCTGAACAAGCCGATGTCGATCTATGAGGTGCATCTGGGCTCATGGCGTCGCAAGGGTGACAATGAATGGCTGACCTATCGTGACCTCGCGGAGACGCTGCCGCGCTATGCTCGCGATCTTGGCTTCACCCATGTCGAATTCCTGCCGGTCAACGAGCATCCGTTTGACGGCTCCTGGGGCTATCAGCCGACCGGCATGTTTGCGCCGACGAGCCGCTTCGGCACGCCGGCAGAATTCGCATTGCTGATCGACGCTTGCCACGCCGAAGGGCTCGGCGTGCTGCTCGACTGGGTGCCCGGGCACTTCCCGGATGATCCGCATGGCCTCGGCAATTTCGACGGCACGGCCCTCTATGAACATGCCAACCCGCTGCAGGGCCGGCACATGGACTGGGGCACGCTGATCTACAATTACGGCCGCACCGAAGTCGTGAACTTCCTCGTCTCCAACGCGCTGTTCTGGCTCGAGCGTTACAATGTGGATGGGCTGCGCGTCGATGCCGTCGCCTCGATGCTGTATCTCGATTACAGCCGCGAAGCCGGCGCCTGGATTCCGAACAAATATGGCGGTCGCGAGAATATCGAGGCCGTTAGCTTCCTGCGCCGCTTCAACACCGAAGTCTTCGCCAAATTTCCGAATGCGACCACGGCGGCGGAGGAATCCACTGCATGGCCGCAAGTATCGCGTCCCGTGGAATTCGGCGGACTGGGCTTCGGCTACAAGTGGAACATGGGCTGGATGCATGACACGCTGAATTACATCAGCAAGGATCCGATCTATCGCCGCTTCCAGCACGGCGACATTCTATTCGGGCTGCAATACGCCTTCTCGGAAAATTTCGTGTTGCCGCTCTCCCACGACGAAGTGGTGCACGGCAAGCGCTCGATCCTTGGCCGCATGCCCGGCGACGACTGGCAGCGCTTTGCGAACCTGCGCGCGTATTATTCCTTCATGTTCGGCCACCCCGGCAAGAAGCTGATGTTCATGGGCTGCGAGTTCGCCCAGGAGCGCGAATGGAATCATGACACATCGCTGGACTGGCACCTGCTCGAGCAGGACAAGCATGCCGGCATCCACTCGCTGATCCGCGATCTCAACGAGCTGTATCGCAACCAGCCGGCACTGCATGAACTCGATTGCGATCCGGCCGGCTTCGAATGGATGATCACCGACGATGCCGGCAAGAACGTCTTCGCCTGGCTGCGCAAGGGCGCCAACCCGCGCACGCAGTGCCTCGTGGTCGTGAACTTCTCGCCAAACGTCTATCACGATTACCGCGTCCGCGTGCCGTTCACCGGCACCTGGCGCGAGGTGTTGAATTCCGACGCCGCGCATTATGGCGGCAGCAATGTCGGCAATTCGGGCGAAGTCATTGCCAAGGGGCTTGTCCCCGAACTCAGTCTAACCCTTCCACCGCTGGCCGCACTCTTTCTCGTACCGGAATTCTAGAGCATGAGACTATCTGCCGGCATGCCCTCCCGCCTCGGCGCAAGCTGGGACGGACGGGGGACCAACTTTGCCTTGTTCTCTGCGAACGCCACCAAGGTCGAACTGTGTCTGTTCGACAGCCAGGGGCGGCGCGAGCTCGAGCGCATCGAACTGCCGGAGTATAACGAGCACGTCTTTCACGGCTATCTCAACGATGTCTCACCGGGCCAACTCTATGGCTATCGCGTGCACGGGCCCTATGAACCGGAGCATGGGCATCGCTTCAATGCGCACAAGCTGCTGCTCGACCCCTATGCCAAGAAACTGGCCGGGCGTCTCGTCTGGAGCGATGCACATTTCGGCTATCGCACTGGCTCATCGCGCGAGGACCTGTCCTTCGATCGCCGCGACAATGCGCGCGGCATGCCGAAGGCCGTGGTGGTCGACGAAACCTTCAACTGGGGCCGCAAGGAAGCACGTCCCAGCGTACCCTGGGAAGACACCATCATTTATGAGGCGCATGTCAAAGGCCTGACGCAGACCCGCAAGGACGTGCCGCCAGGGCTGCGCGGGACCTATCGCGGCCTGTCGTCGCCGTCGATGATCGAGCATCTCAAACGGCTTGGCGTTACCACCATCGAGCTGCTGCCGGTGCACAGCTTTGTCGATGACCGCCGGCTGGTGGAAATGAAGCTGGTGAATTACTGGGGTTACAATACCCTCTCCTTCTTCGCCCCGGAAGCGCGCTACGGCACCGACAATCCGCTCGATGCGTTCCGCACGACGGTCGCCCGGCTGCATGATGCGGGCATCGAGGTGATGCTCGACGTGGTCTATAACCACACCGCCGAAGGCAATCATCTCGGCCCGACGCTGAGCTATCGCGGCATCGACAACGCCTCCTATTACTGGCTGATGCCGGACAATCCGCGATTCTATGACGACTTCACGGGCTGTGGCAGCTCGATGAACCTTACGCATCCGCGCGTGTTGCAGATGGTGATGGATTCATTGCGCTACTGGGTCGAGGTGTGTCACGTGGATGGTTTTCGTTTCGACCTTGCAACCACGCTGGCGCGCGGGCCGAATGGCTTCGATCGCAATAGCGGTTTCCTCACGGCCATCCGGCAGGACCCTGTGCTCGCGAACGTCAAAATGGTCGCCGAGCCCTGGGATCTCGGCATGGGCGGTTATCAAGTTGGCGCGTTTCCGTCGCAGTGGTCGGAATGGAACGACAAATATCGCAGCGCCATGCGCCGCTACTGGAGCGGCGAGGGTTCGCTGATCGGCGAAGTCTCCAGCCGCATGACCGGCTCGTCAGACGTGTTCAATCATGACGGCCGCAAGCAGCGCGCCGGGATCAACCACGTCACCGTGCATGACGGTTTCCCGCTGGCCGATCTGTTTGCCTATAACGAGAAGCACAACGAGGCCAATGGCGAGGACAATCGCGACGGCTCCAGCGACAATCTGAGCAACAATTTCGGCGTCGAGGGCCCGACCGACGATCCCGAGCTGCTGGCGCTGCGCCGACAGCTGCGCAAGAACCAGCTCGCCTGTCTGTTCCTCGCGCAGGGCGTGCCGCTGCTGCTGGCCGGCGATGAGGTCGGCAATACCCAGGGCGGTAACAACAATGCCTATTGCCAGGACAACGAGATCGGCTGGGTCGGCTGGGACAATCTCGGCGACAAGGACGACGATCTCACCGACTTCATCGGCCATATGGCGCAGCTGCGACAGCGCTTTCCGCAGATCACCACGCAACGCTGGCTCGACGGCCGCCGTGCCGACGGCAGCTATGGGGTACTGTGGCTGACGCCCTCGGCCGACGAGATGACCGAGACGGACTGGGCTTTTCCAGACGGGCGCTTCCTGTCCTATGTGCTTAGCGCTTCCGGCGACAACACCAATCCGATCTTCATCGTGCTGAATGCGGCGCCTGAGGGCATTCCTTTCAAGCTGCCGAAGATGCTGGAATACAAGAACTGGCGGCAGGTGCTGAACACCGCCGACGAGAAGCTCTCCATCGCGATCCTGCCCCCCGGTAGCGATATCGATGCGCCACCGCGCTCGGTACTGGCCTTTGCGGGGACGCCAGCATGAGCGCGCATTCGTTCGGACCACGGCTGACTGAGAAAGGCGCGATCTTCCGCCTCTGGGCGCCGGCTGCGCAACGCGTCGACGTGGTGCTTAACGATCAATCCCATCCCTTGAAGCGCGGCGATGACGGCTGGTTTACCGCGGAGGTCGCAGGTGTCGAGGCTGGCGACACCTATCGCTTCAGGATCGACGGCAAGACCGACGTGCCCGACCCCGGCTCACGCTTTCAGCCGAACGATATCGCCGGCCCCTCCGAAGTGATCAACCACAAGGCCTATCCGTGGCGCGCGACCGACTGGCGCGGGCGGCCGTGGGAAGAGACCGTGCTGATTGAAACCCATGTCGGTACCTTTACGCCGCAGGGCACCTATCGCGCGATGATCGACAAGCTCGATCATCTCGTCGCCATCGGGATCACCGCACTCGAGCTGATGCCGCTCGCCGATTTCGCCGGCAAGCGCAACTGGGGCTATGACGGCGTATTGTGGTACGCGCCGGATGCGATGTTCGGCCGCCCGGACGATCTGAAGGCGCTGATCGACGAGGCGCATCTGCGTGGGCTGACGGTGTTTCTGGACGTCGTCTATAACCACTTCGGCCCGGAAGGGAATTACATCGGGCAATATGCGCCGTCCTTCTTCGGCGATGCGCATACGCCGTGGGGCTCGGCGATCAACTATCACCTGCCGGAGGTGCGGGCCTACGCGATCGAGAATGCCGTGGCGTGGCTGCGCGACTATCGCTTCGATGGGCTCAGGCTCGATGCCGTGCATGCGATCCCCGAACAGGGCGAGATCCCGATGCTGCACGAGCTGAGCCGCGAGGTCGGCAAGCTAGCCGCCGACACCGGCCGACTGATCCATCTGGTGCTCGAGAACGACGACAACCGCGCCACTCTGCTCGATCCCGCCACCAACCCGCCGCGCGGCAAATATCGCGCGCAGTGGAACGACGACTATCACCATGCCTGGCACGTGCTGCTCACCGGCGAGGACAAGGGCTATTACAGCGACTACGCACCGAAACCGCTCGATCATATCGTACGGGCGCTGGGCTCGGGCTTCGCCTATCAGGGCCAGTCGTCGGCGCATCGCGACGGCGCACCGCGCGGCGAACCATCAGGCGAACTCGCACCGGCCGCCTTCGTGAATTTCCTGCAAAACCACGACCAGATCGGTAATCGTGCGCTTGGCGATCGGCTGGAGACCTTGGCCAAGCCCGAGGCCATCGAAGCTGCGCTGGCCGTTACATTGCTGGCGCCGATGGTGCCGATGCTGTTTCAGGGCGAGGAATGGGGCTCGAAAGTACCGTTTCCGTTCTTCTGCGATTTCGAGGGCGATCTCGCCAATGCCGTGCGCAATGGCCGCAAGAAGGAATTCGCCAGCGCGTACGAAAAGTATGGCGACGAGATCCCCGACCCGCTGGACGAGAGCTCGTTCCGCTCGGCCTTCGTCGATTGGGACAATCGCGAAACGACCACGGGCAAGACGCGGCTGACGCTGGTTCGCGAGCTGCTCGCATTGCGCAATCAGCACATCGTGCCGCGCCTTGCTGGCGCACGGTTCGGCCAGGCTGAGGCGAGCGACGACGGTTTGCTCACGGCCTTCTGGACAATGGGTGACGGCAGCAGGCTGCATCTCACGGCCAATCTTTCCGACAAGACCGTCAACGCGGCATCGCCGAGCACAGGTACAACAATTTGGGGCAACACTACCACCGGCGTGGGGACGCCGTGGTCCGTCGTTTGGCGGATCGGAGATAGATAATGGCTCCTGCGATTCCCGTCGCGACCTACCGTATTCAACTCACCAAGGATTTCGATTTCGATGCCACCGCGGGCATCGTCCCCTATCTGAAGGCGCTTGGCATCACCCATCTCTATGCCTCACCGTTCATGAAATCGCGCGCCGGCTCGACCCATGGCTATGACATTGTCGATCACACCAAGCTCAATCCAGAACTGGGCGGCGACGAAGGTTTCGAGCGCCTGAGTGCCGCGCTGAAGGCCAACGATATCGGCCTGATCCTCGACTTTGTGCCCAATCATGTGGGCGTGCATTTCGCAGACAATCCGTGGTGGCTCGACGTGCTGGAATGGGGACAGGCCTCGCCGCACGCCGTCTCCTTCGACATCGACTGGGACACCCTGCCCTATCGCGCACGCGGCGGCCTGCTGCTACCGATCATCGGTAGCTCTTATGGCCAGGCACTGGACAACGGCGAGATCGAGCTGAAATACGACGCCGAGGAAGGCAGCTTCTCGGCCTGGTATTTCGAGCATAGGCTGCCGATCGCGCCGGAGCGCTACAGCGAGATGCTGCGCACCATCGTCAAGGAAGCCGACGCCGGCAACACGCCAGCCGGCCGCGCAATCCTGACACTGGCGGCCAAGCACAAGGGCCTCCGCCATCCCAACCGGCGGGAAGCGCCGGCTTTCAAGCAGCAGCTGGCGTCGATCGACGGCGCTGCCGAGGTTATCACGCGCGGCCTCGACGCCTATCGCGCCGGGCTGGATCGGCCCGCCCAGATTCAGGCCATGCACATGCTGCTGGAGCGCCAGCACTATAAGCTCGGTCAGTGGCGCCTGGCATCGAGCGAGATCAATTACCGCCGCTTCTTCGACGTCAATACGCTGGCTGGTCTACGTATCGAGGACGCCGATACGTTCGAGGCGATCCATTCGCTCGTCAAACGGCTGATTACCGAAGACAAGCTGCAGGGGTTGCGGCTGGACCACATCGACGGCCTTCACGATCCCTCGCAATATTTCCAACGGCTGCGCCGGCTGATCCGCGAGGCGCATGGCAACAGCACCAAACCGTTCTATGTCGTGGTCGAGAAGATTCTCGGCGAGCACGAGAAGCTGGTGCCCTTCGCCGGCGTACATGGCACCACCGGCTATGAATGGCTCAATGTGATCACGCAGGTACTGGTCGAAGAAAAAGGCCTGGAACCACTGGGCGAAACCTGGCGTCAGGTGAGCAACGTCTCGCCGAAATTCGAACCGCAACTGGTGGAAGCCAAGCGCCGCGTGCTCGATACGCTGCTGCTCAGCGAATTCACCGTGCTGACGCGTCTGCTGGCACGGATCGCCAACGGGCATTATTCGACGCGCGACTTCTCCGCCGACACGCTGCGTCAGGCTTTCGAACTTTACGTGCTGCATTTCCCGGTCTATCGCACCTATCTCTCCACCGCCAGTCCATCTGCCCTCGACCGGCAACTGATCGCCACGACCATCGAGAAAGCTCGCGCCGACTGGTTCGGCGCCGATGAAGGCTTGTTCGACTTCTTGCGCGACGCTCTGACGCTGGACCTGCTGAAGCCTGGCCGCCCCGCACATAGCAAGCCGCGGGTGCGACGCTTTGCATTGAAGGTGCAGCAGTTCACCGGGCCGACGATGGCGAAGTCGCTCGAAGACACCGCCTTCTATCGCTATCATCGCCTGCTGGCGTTCAACGAAGTTGGCGGCGAGCCGGCAGCGGAAGCGATACCTGTCGCCACGTTCCACGAGATAATGATCACACGCGCGCTCGAGCGGCCGCATGGCATGACTTCGACCGCCACCCACGATACCAAGCGCGGCGAGGATGCCCGCGCGCGTTTGCTGGCGCTGGCCGAAATGCCCGGTGAATGGGCCAGTGCTGTCAGCCGCTGGAAGTTGCTGAACGCGCCGCATCTGGTTGTTGACGGCGAGATGCGCGCGCCCTCCGCAGCGTTCGAGTATATGTTGTATCAGGCGCTTATCGGCGCCTGGCCGCTCGGCGGGCAGGACAATTCCTTCCTCGAGCGGATGCAGGCCTATGCGCTGAAGGCGGCGCGCGAGGGCAAGCAGGAAACGAGCTGGCTCAACCCCAACGACACCTATGAGAAGGGTCTGCGCACGTTTCTGGAGCGCATTCTCGACCCGGCCCAGTCGCCGGAATTTCTTGCAGCGCTTGAGACCTTTGCCAAACGCACATCGCTGATCGGCGCGTTGAATTCACTCAGCCAGATCACGCTGAAGGCGACCATTCCCGGCATGCCGGACTTCTATCAGGGCACCGAATTCTGGGATTTCTCACTGGTCGATCCCGATAACCGCCGCCCGGTGGATTTCGCCGAACGCGCGAAAGTGCTGAAGGCACTGCAGCAACCGGATTGGGCGGCACTGGCGCAGCACTGGGATGATGGCCACATCAAGCTCGCCTGGACGCGCGAGCTTTTGAAACGCCGCACCGAGATGGCAGCCGTCTTCACCGATGGCGATTACGAACCACTTGAAGTGACCGGACCTCATGCCGCGCACATCATCGCCTTTGCTCGGCGGCATCAGCGCGACGCGGCAATCGTCGTGATCCCACGCGCTTTTTCCGAAGCGACACAAGGCGGGCGGCATTGGCCGGAGGCGACGGCCTTCGACGCGACAGTGATCGCGCCCGGCTACCTCGTTGAAGGTTCTGCGCAGAAGAACGGCGCGATCCAGCTCTCCGTTGCCAAGCTCTTCAGGCAGATTCCGATGGCGATCGTGAAGGCACATGCCGCGCCGAAACGCATTCGCTCGACGCGTTTGCGATAGCACACACGACAAGGCCGCCCGGGATCAACGGCCGGACGGCCTGGCGGATGTCGTGCCGACTCGAGAAAGGTCGGTTCCCTTCCTCCGCGTGCTTAAAGCTTTTCATCAAATTGTTTGCGAGTGGTTTACGGGATGCGGAGTGTGCAACGCACGCACAATTGCTGCTTATTATGCTGCGAAGCACCATTCGCTGAGGCGTCATTGCCAGCGCAGCAAAGCAATCCAGTCCTTCTTCGTCGCGACCGCTGGATTGCCGCGTCACTTCGCTAAGGGGAAAGCCGAAGGCTTTCCCTGACCTCGCAATGACAAATGAAAGAGCGTCGCCTAGCTCTTTTTCGTGAGCAGCAGATTTCCGCGCGATTTGATCGCTGCCTGCGCCACCTCGGCGAAGCGCTGCAGCAGCCAGGGCAGCACCACTTCGACGGTGACATGATCCTCGGCAACATCGACATGACCGGACGCCGCCTGCCCCATGGCACGGACGCGGAAGATCATCCGATCGCCGTCCCAGCGCTCCTCGTCAACTTTCAACATTGGTACATTCGTTGCTGCGCGTGTCAGTCCTGTCTTGAGCCGGCGCGCAGCTTCCTCGCGGCCGAGACTGTGCGGAATGGAAACGACGAGCGGTGCAGACATCTCATGATCCTTTGTTAGCTCACACGGATGTAAGCGCGATTTCGCCCGACGGTAGTCGTAATCGAAGTTTCACTCATGGAACCTTGGGGATGCCGGCGCGTTTTTATCGCATGAAGGCAGCAGGCTTGTCCGTCTGCCAGGCTGAGGAGAAATCCATGTCCATTGGTACTATCATTCTGATCATTCTGATTATCGCCTTGCTTGGTGGTTTCAGCGGTATCGGCGGCGGTCCGTTCTACGGCACCGGCTATTACGGCGGCGGCGGTCTTGGCCTCATCGTGGTAATTCTGCTGATCCTCCTGCTGCTTGGTAAGCTGTAAGAGCGGATATTGATTTCAAGGCGCGCGATCCGGAAGGATCGCGCGCTTTTCCATGTGCGTACGCTCTCACCGTCATCACCCGCGAAGGCAAGTAATGACGGTGAGAGTCATTTCATTTTCCCGATCGCCGACTTGATCGACGACGCAGCATCCTCGTAACCCGCCCACGCCTTGCTCTTCGCCATTAGCGACGGGACGCTGCGCACAGTGAAATTCTTCGGATCCAGATCTTTGCGCAGCTGTGGCCATGTCAGCGGCATCGACACCGTGGCCCCCTTTCGCGCCCGCGGCGACAACACCGAGACCGCAGTCGACATCCGGTCGTTGCGCAGATAATCGAGAAAAATCTTTCCACCACGCAGCTTCTTCGACATGTTGAGCAGATAGCGCTCGGGGTCGTCACTGGCCATGTGCTGGCACACGGCCTGCGCAAATGTCTTCGCCGTTTTCCAGTCGACCTTGTCCTTCGCGCCGTGCAGCAGCGGTGCCACCACATGCAGGCCCTTGCCGCCGGTCGTCTTGCAGAAACTCTCCATGCCGAGGCGCGCGAGCCGTTCGCGCATCTCGCGTGCCGCATCCATGACGGCAATGAACTCCACATCAGGCGCCGGATCGAGATCGAACACTAAACGTCCCGGTGTATCCGGCGCATCAGGCGCACAATTCCACGGATGCAGTTCGAGCCCGCCGATCTGCGCGACGGCCGCGAGACCCTCGACGCGATCGATCTGCAGGTAAGGCTTGCGGTCACCGGAGACTTTCACGAGTTCGAGCAGGTTCGATGTCCCCGGCATTGCGTGGCGCTGGAAGAACTGCTGCCCGTCGATGCCGTCGGGTGCGCGCACGATCGAACATGGGCGACCCTTGAGATAATCCATCATCCAGTCGCCGACGGCTTCGAAATACGCCGCGAGATCGCGTTTGGTGACCGGCTCGCCATCGCCGGCATCCGGCCACAGCTCCTTGTCGGGTTTGGAGATCGATACGCCCATGACAACGGCATTGCCGGCCGCAGCTTTTGCGGGCGCGGCTTTTCTTGCGGAGCTTTTGGCAGTCTTCTTCGCGCTGCGCTTCGGCGTCGGCTCGGCAAGTTCGGTCTTCTTGGGAGTTTCGGCCTCGACCTCATCGGCCGGCTTGTCCTGCCGCAGCCCCTTGAACGACGCCTGACGCACCATGCCGGCGCCGGTAAAGCCTGCGAATTCAATCTCGGCCACCAGCTCCGGCTTGAGCCAGTGCACATCCCGGCCACCCGGCGGCGTCTCCTTGCCGCCGAACGGGCTGGTCTTCGCCGCCGCTTTCTTCAATGCCGGCATGATGCGCGTGACCTTGTCCTGGCCGAAGCCGGTGCCGACGATCCCGACATAGGTTAGATGATCGCCCCTGTTGACGCCGACCATCAGCGAACGGAATTTCCCCGCATTGCTCTTCCATCCGCCGATCACGACCTCATGGCCGGCCCGGCACTTGGCCTTGGTCCAGTTTTGCGAGCGGCCGGACACATAGGGCTCCGACAGCTTTTTGGAGACGATGCCTTCCAGTGACAGTTTGCAGGCCGACTGCAGAATGGTGTCACCACCAGTCTCGAAATGATCGACATAGCGAATGAGGCTTTCCTTGCGACGGCCGCGGGCTTTGTCGAGTAGCACCTTCAATCGCTCCTTGCGCTCGCCGAGCGGCAGCTTCCGCAGATCTTCGCCTTCAGCGAACAGAAGGTCGAACACGAAAAAAATAAGCGTATCGGTCTCGCCATCCGACAACGCCGCCTGCAGCGCCGCGAAATCCGGCGCGCCATGGGCATCGAGGCCGACAATCTCGCCATCGATGATCGCGTCCGGCAGGCCGGTGGCTTCCTTGGCGATGGCCTGAAACTTATCGGTCCAGTCGAGCCCCTTGCGTGTCTTCAGCGTGGCCTCGCCGTCTTCGACGCGGAGTTGCACGCGGTAGCCGTCGAACTTGATTTCATGCGCCCAGCCATCCGCGGAGGGCGGCCGATCCACGATGGTACAAAGTTGAGGCACGACGAAGCCAGGCATCTTTGCGACCTTGACCGGCTTCACGGAGGTTTTGGCCGCCTTCCTTGTCACGGCTTTTTTGCCTGCAGCTTTCTCGGTCCTCGTCTCCCCTACATCAGCCTTGGTCTTGCCGCCCTTCTTCGCACGCGCGTCAGCAGCACTGCCCTCGCTGGAATCCCAGATAGCATCGGGTTTGATCTTCGCCGTTTTGGCTATCATGAACGGTTTCGGCGCTTTCCCTTTTCCTGAGGCGATGGCGCTCATGGTCCGGCCGGACGCCACTGACTTGTCATCATCGAGAATCTTGTTGGCCTTGCCCTCCATCACGAAGTCGTCGCGATGCTTGATCAGCAGCCAGTTGGTGCGCTTGCCGCCATTGCGGTCATGCTTCATGCGCACCAGCACGAAGCCGCCATGCAGCTTCTCGCCGTCCAGCGTGAATTTCAGGTCGCCCTTCTTGAGGCCCTTGTCCGGATCGTCGCTCTCCCAATAACCACGGTCCCAGAGCTGCACGGTGCCGCCGCCATATTGTCCCCGGGGAATCGTACCTTCGAAATCGCCATAGTCGAGCGGATGGTCCTCGACCTCGACAGCGAGGCGCTTGTCGGCGGGGTCCATCGACGGCCCGCGCGTGACGGCCCAAGACTTGAACACCCCGTCCATCTCCAGCCGCAGATCGTAATGAAGCCGCGTGGCATCGTGTTTCTGGATCACGAAGCGGCGGCGCTTCGCCGGCGCGACCACGATCTGGCCGGAGGGCTCCTTGGTGAGCGCGAAATCGCGTTTCCGGCGGTAGATCTGAAGCTGCTTGTCGGCCACACCGTCCCCCACTCACCGCATTGGGCGCATGATTCGGCCCGGAACCAAAACCGGCAACTGCCGTTGAAGTTCCTGGAAATTCACGCCAGCGCAATACTTTGCGGCCTGTGCGCTTCATTCTGTAGATCGAGTTGGAGGACGAGTATGGCCCCGCCCCGCGCCTATTGGAAAGGCTCTCTCAAGCTGTCGCTCGTCACCTGCCCGGTGGTGCTGTATCCGGCCGCGACCTCGGTGGAGAAAACCAAATTCCACATGATCAACCGTGAGACCGGCAACCGGCTGAAGCAGCAGATGGTGGACGTCGAGACCGGCGATGTCGTGGAGAAGGAACAGAAGGGCCGCGGCTACGAGATCAGCAAGGGCGAATATGTCGAGATCGAGAAGGAAGAACTCGAGGCCGTGCAGATCGAGAGCAATCACACCATAGATATCGACAACTTCGTGCCGCGCGACGAGATCGATCGGCGCTATCTGAACAATCCCTATTACATCGCGCCCGACGGCAAGGCCGGCGCCGATGCGTTCGCCGTGATCCGCGATGCCATGAAGGACAAGGACCGCGTGGCGCTGGCGCGCATCGTGCTCACCAATCGCGAGCACATCATCGCCATCGAGCCGCTCGGCAAGGGCCTGCTCGGCACCACGCTGCGCTTCCCCTATGAAGTGCGCGACCAGGAGGACTATTTCGACGATATCAAGTCGCCGAAGATCTCGAAGGACATGATCGACCTTGCAGTGCATATCCTCGATAGCAAAGCGTCGCATTTCGATCCCAGCAAGTTCAAGGATGAATATGAGACCGCGCTGAAGACGCTGGTGAAGCGCAAGGCCGCAGGCAAGCCGGTGAAGGTCGTCGAGAAGGAGGAGAAGCCGGACAACGTCATCAACCTGATGGATGCGCTGAAGGCGAGCCTCAAGGGTGGCAAGGGCAAGTCGACCAAACGCGCTTCGTCGTCACGACCACATGTAGCACGCAAGCGTCCGGCCAAGAAGGCCGCGCGGTCATCGGCGCGGCACCGCAAGGCAAGCTGAGCGCATGAAGATTTTGGGAATGATCATAGGCATCGCGGTGATGCCAACCATGGCAGCGCAGGCCCAGCAACTGCAGACACGGGAATGCAACGCCTCGAATATCGCCTTCGTCGCCGAAGCCATCGCCAAGATGGCCGAAGGCAAGCAAAAGAAGACCGCTTCCGACGAGATCGGCCTGGCCAGCGAAGCAATGGCAGAGGGCAAGGACGATGAATGCAAGGACCACCTGCTGAAGGCGACGCTGCAGACTAAGTGAGCAGATACAGTCATGGCCGGGCTTGTCCCGGCCATCTACGTCTTTTCTCCCGCCAAGACGTGGATGCCCGGGACAAGCCCGGGCATGACGAAGATTGGTTCATATGCGTCGATCAACGTACATCGGCGCAGCCTCAGGCCTTCGTCGACTTCCGGGATTTTTTGGCCGCTTTCTTTTTCCCCGCCGTCTTCTTGCTGGCTTTCTTCACCGTCTTTTTCTTCGGCGCCTTCGGCACCTTCTTGCCCTCGGCGCGAGCTTCCGACAAGCCGATGGCGATCGCTTGTTTGCGGCTGGTCACCTTCTTTTTCGAACGACCACTTCTCAGCGTGCCGGCCTTCGCCTTCTTCACCGCTCGCGCGACCTTCGCTGCCGCCTTCTTGGAATATTTCGCCATTCCATGCTCCCGTTGTGATCGAAACGATCAATCGCCGCTGCGGGTGATGGTTCCACGCGGACGATTGGCGAACGAACGCACTTATGAAATCCCTATAACGCGGCACCGCCGCTCATCTCGTTTTCAAACGGGCAGCCGATCATCTTGCAGCCATTCGCTCAAGCGAATGAACTGGAGACTGCAAGTGATCACCATCGAACCTCCCTCGTGTAGCTCATCCCTCGTTTTCATCGGCAAGAACGGCCGCGGCCAGTGGGTCGCGCAGGAACAAAACGGCCTATTCGGCGGATTTTTTGTCAGCCGCGCGAATGCCGTGCGTTATGCACTGTTCGAGAACGGCCATCGCCCCGAAGCTATCATCGAGACGGCGGGCCTCATCGAACTCGATATGAACGCCCTGCCTTTCACGGCAGCAACCTCTGTCGAACGGTTACAACAACGGCGCGTCGCCTGAGCTTCCCGCCATGTCCACAGTCGCTCTTCGGGCTCCCGCCCTCCCGCAAGCTCATGCCTCCCATCACGCCAACGACTGGCTGCACGGCATCATCGCCGACGTGCCGACGCCGTTCGACACGCATGGCGCGCTCGATCTCCTCACTTTCGCGCGGTTGTGCGAGCGTCAGGTCTGTGCCGGCGCCAGTGCCATCGTCGTCGGCGCGACCACCGGCGAAGCCGACACGCTCGCCTCGAACGAGCGCGCCATGCTGATCCGCACTGCCGCCGGCGTCGCCCGCGGGCGCATCCACGTCATTGCCGGCGCGGGATCGAACTGCACCAGCCGCGCCATTGAATCGACGCGGCTGGCATGGGCCGCCGGCGCCGATGCCGTGATCTCGGTCGTGCCGTATTACAACCGCCCGACGGCAGATGGCATCGCAGCGCATTTCCGTGCGATCCTGGAGGCGACATTGCTGCCGGTCATTGTGCATGACGCACCGTCGCGTTGTGCCCGTGCGCTGACCGACGAGACGCTCATCGGTCTCGCCGCCTCGCCACGATTGATCGGCCTGCGCGACGACACCGGCGACGCCGGCCGGCTGGCGCGATTGCGGCCGCTGCTGCCGGCGAGTTTCCGGATGCTGACGGGACAGGACACGGCAGCCCTGCCCTATCTGCTGCTCGGCGGAGACGGCGTTGTCTCCGCGATGGCCAATGTGGCGCCGCAGCTCTGCCGCGGCATGTATTACGCGGCCCGCCAGGGATGCCCGCGCTATGCGACGACCATCTCCGACATGCTGGCGCCGCTCGCAGCAGCTCTGCCGCCGGACCAGGTTACATCGGCAGTGAAATATGCATTGACCTTGCGGGGCCTGGGGAGTGCCGCCGTGCGCCTTCCGCTGATCGAGCTTACAGATGCCGAGCAGCAGCAGGTACACACCGCGATGGACGCGATCTGGGCACAGCCCGACGACGCGCCGCCCCTGTGCCGCGCCCGCTAGGCTTGCGGGCGCTCGTTCTTCTCACGACATTTCGGGCCGGGTCCGCGCATATAATGCGCAGCCGGCCGATAGACAGCAGGTCCTATGACGAAACGCCATAGCCGGGCGAGAACGCCCGGCATGATGGTCGCATAGGAGCCAATGCGCGCAAATAGCGCTGCAGAACGGTCCTCCCTCATGGCACGCTCCGGCGATCCGGAAGCACCGGCGTATCGGCGGCGCGCACACGGACGCGCGCCAGTTCACGCCGCGCGCGGCGCATCTTGTCGGCCACCAGGGCCATGTGGATGGCGGCGAAGAAGCCCTTGATGTGGTTACGCGTCAGCCTGATGGCTACGCAAAGCCGTTTCCATTGGATATCGCCTGAGTGATGGACGATCGGCGGCTGATTGCGGCTGATGAGGTAGCTGCGATAGGCGCTGTCGGCCGAGAAATCGTGCAGCTGCGTATCGCGATTGTAGAACATCGTCATGGTCATTGTCCGTCTTCTCAAATCCCTGGCGCATGAGCGCGTCGGGATGATGAGAAGATGCGGACATCGCCATATGAAATCGAGACGGGCAGCCGCGCCTGTTCATAGGCGCGGCATAAAGATCAGGAGGCTGGAACTGCCGGAAAGACCAGCGCTCGCTCAGCTCTTGGCCATGCAATCTTCGATGTAGAACCAGCGGTCGTCGCCGGCGAGGCCCTTGACCTTGACGTCCTTGCGGCAGGCCTTGAGCTTGCCCTTGTTGGCGCTCCACTTCGCCTTCATGTCCTTCAGACTCTGCTTATTCAGCTTCATCTTGGCGGGCGCAGCAGGGGTTGCCGGCGTCGCAGGCGCCTGTGCCGAAGCAGCGCCCATTGAAGTCGCAACGAACAGTGCAGCCAAGAGGCCCGTAGTGATGCGTGTCATCGTTATCCCCGAATGTGCTTGTTTTGAAGATTGTTCGTCAGATGTGAAATGGGACCGGAAGCTTTCGCTGCCGGTCCCGCGCAGGTTTTACTGGAAGATGCGCGCGGCGCTCTGTAGCGTCAGCCAGACGCCCCAGCACAGCGGGACACCGACAAAAGCCCAGAAGGCAATGGCGGCGCCGTCGAAACCGCCCTTGCCGATACCATAGGAGCCTCCACCGGCCGACGCCGCCTCGGCGCCCTTGGCCTGCAACTTCGCGACTTCCTCCGGCTTCATGAACCAGTGCGGCGCCAGTGGCTTCACCAGCATGTTGCAGATCAGTCCCAGCACCAGCATGCCGGCGAGGATATACATCGTGAAGTCATAGACCTGCGCCCGCGGCACGCCGGCAGCGATCTGGAATTCACGAATGTAGTTCACCACCACCGGACCGACGATGCCCGCAGTCGCCCAGGCCGTCAGCAACCGGCCGTGGATCGCACCCACGAACTGGGTGCCGAAGATATCGGCGAGATAGGCCGGGATGGTCGCGAAGCCGCCGCCATACATCGAGAGGATGATGCCGAAGGCCAGCACGAACAGAACCTTGCTGCCCATCGCCGCGAAGGTCGGCACCAGTGCATAGAGCACGATGCCGAGAATAAAGAACGTGTAGTAGGTGTTCTTGCGGCCGAGCTTGTCCGACAAAGACGCCCAGAAGAAGCGGCCGCCGATGTTGAACAGCGAGATCAGACCCGCGAAGCCGGCGGCGATGCCGGCAATCGCCGTCTTCTGCGCTGCCGAGAGCTGGCTGAAGGAGAGATCCGGCGCGCCGATCAGCTTGCCCGCGAAGATTTCCTGCAGCATCGGCGAGGCCATGCCGATGACGCCGATGCCGGCGGACACGTTCAAGCAGAGCACGCCCCAGATCAGCCAGAACTGCTTGGTCTTGTGCGCATTGTCGAGATGCACGTGGCCGGTGGTGATCATCGCATTCGCCGTAGCCGGCGGGGTCCAGCCTTCCGGCTTCCAGTTCGGGGGCGTGATGCGATAGGAGAACGCGCCAATGGTCATGAACACGAAGTAGATGACGCCCATGGCGAGGAAGGTCTGCCAGACGCCGACATCGGTCGGGGTCTTGAAATAATTCATCAAGAGGTTAGCCAGCGGCGAGCCGATCATCGCGCCGCCGCCGAAGCCCATGATCGCCATGCCCGTCGCCATGCCGCGACGATCCGGGAACCACTTCACCAGCGTCGACACCGGCGAGATGTAGCCGAGACCGAGACCGATGCCGCCGATCACGCCGGAGCCAATCCACAGCAGCCAGAGCTGATGCGTGTAGACGCCGATCGAACCGAGCACGAGACCGCCGCACCAGCACATCGCCGAGACGAAGCCGGCCTTGCGCGGCCCGACGCGCTCGAGCCAGCCGCCCCAGATGGCAGCGGAAACGCCCAGCAACACGAAGAACAGCGTGTACATCCAGCCGAGGCTGGCGACCTTCCAATTACAGGTGGTGGTGAACAGCTCGGTGGCGAGGCTCATGCCCTCGCACACTTCCTTCGAGGCAGGTGTCGTGATCGCTTGCGACAGCGGCAGCCAGAACACGCTGAAGCCGTAGGCCATGCCGATACAGAGATGAATACAGAGTGCAGCAGGTGGAACCAGCCACCGGTTGAAGCCGGCGGTCGCAATGATGCGTTCGCGTTCCAGCAATCCTGGCTTGGTGCCAGACAGTGTTCCGGCGTTGCCCACACTTGTCATGAAAGTTCTCCCCTGCAGCCGACCCTTCTGAGCCGGTCTGCGATTTGAAAAAGTCGCTTCGTCAATTCCCCTGCGGCGCGCGGACAAAGATTCACGCACGCTCGCACTTTAGAACAGGGCCAGAAGCGACTGCGGGAGTCGATAGTCCAAAGGTATCAGGAGCGAAAATTTATCAATGATTTCCACTGCATCGCAGCAATTCAATCGCGATTTGCAATCGCAGCATTTCGTTTTTCGATGAAGAAAACGATCACATCGCCACTGCGTTCGGAGGCTTCGATCTGATCGCCGCTTTGCTGAATCAACGCAGGGATGTCGATCACCGCGAGGGGGTCCGTGCAGTGGACTTCAAGTCGATCGCCCACCGACAGTGCCTTCATCGCCTTGCGCGTCATCAGCGCCGGCAACGGGCATTTCAATCCGGTCAGGTCGAGCTTGGTCACAGGCATCGCGCGGTTCCACTTGGTGCAACTGCGTTATATCGGGCTGGCGTCAAATGTCATATGCAGCGGTATGACGATGACGAACACATATCCGGCCACGCTGGGCGTGCTTCTCGCGGGCGGTCTCGCGCGCCGGATGGGCGGCGGCGACAAGCCGATGCGCGAAATCGGCGGCCGCAGCATCCTGGCCCGCGTGATCGCGCGCATCGCGCCGCAATGCGACGGGCTGGTGCTGAACGCCAATGGTGATCCCGCGCGATTTGCGTCCTTCGGTCTGCCGGTGATTGCCGACGACGTCGCGGATTTTCCCGGCCCCCTCGCCGGCATCCTTGCGGGTCTGGAATGGACAGCTGCCAACCGACCGGACGTCACATGGATGCTCAGCGTCGCCGGCGACTGCCCGTTCCTGCCGCGCGATCTCGTCTCGCGTTTGCATCACGCCCGCAGCGCGGAGAATGCGCAGCTTGCTGTCGCGTCATCGGCCGGACAGTCGCACCCCGTCGTCGGACTGTGGGACGTCGCCCTCCGCCATGAGTTACGGCACGGACTCGTCAACGAGGACATCCGCAAGGTCGGCCGCTGGACGTCCCGCTACGGGCTCGCAACCGTGGAATGGCCGACCGATCCTATTGATCCGTTCTTCAATGCCAATACGATGGACGACATCGCCGAAGCCGAACGGCTTGCATTGCTCGACGACAAAGCCTGACCTAAGCTTCTCCCAACACGCGACCGAAGTGTCGCGACAAATGGGAGGACCTTCATGCGCGGCACATCTTTGTCCGTGATCTCAAGCATTGCACTTGCTCTCCTCGCCTCAACCGCCTCGGCCCAGGTCTCCGACGACGTCGTCAAGATCGGCGTGCTCACCGATATGAACGGCCCAGCCTCGACGCCATCCGGCCAGGGTTCGGTGACGGCCGCGCAAATGGCCGTGGACGATTTCGGCGGGACCGTGCTGGGCAAGCCTATCAGCATCATCATTGGCGATCATCAGTTGAAGCCCGATGTCGGCGCCAGTCTCGCGCGGCGCTGGTACGATGTCGATCAGGTCGATCTCATCGTCGACGTGCCGGTGTCTGCCGTCGGCCTCGCGGTGCAGAACGTCGCCAACGATCGCAAGCGGCTGTTCATCACCCATTCGACCGGCGCCGCGGACTTCCACGGCAAATTCTGTTCGCCCTATACGATGCAATGGGTGTTCGACACCCGTGCGCTCGCCGTCGGCACCGCGCAGGAAGTCGTGAAGCGCGGCGGCGACACGTGGTTCTTCATCACCGACGATTTCGCCTTCGGCCATGCGCTGGAGCGCGACGCTGCAGCTGTGGTCACGAAAACGGGCGGTAAGGTGATCGGCTCGGTGCGCCCGCCGTTCGGCGCATCGGACCTGTCGTCCTTCGTGCTGCAGGCGCAGGCCTCGAAAGCCAAGATCATTGGCATCGCCGGCGGGCCGCCGAACAACATCAACGAGATCAAGACCGCCGGCGAATTCGGCGTGTTCAAGGGCGGCCAGCAGATGGCGGCGCTGCTGGCGCTGATCACCGACATCGACTCGCTGGGGCTACAGACCGCACAGGGTCTGCTGCTGACCACCGCCTTCTACTGGGACATGGACGACAAAACTCGCGCCTGGTCGAAGCGCTTCTTCGAGAAGACCAAGCGGATGCCCACCATGTGGCAGGCTGGCGTCTATTCCTCCACCATGGTCTATCTCAATGCCATCAAGGAAGCCGGCACCGACGAGCCGCTGAAAGTCGCCGCCAAGATGCGCGAGAAGCCCATCGAGGATTTCTTCGCCCGCAACGGCAAACTACGCGAGGATGGGTTGATGGTGCACGACCTGATGCTGGTACAGGTCAAGTCGCCCGAAGATTCCAAGTATCCGTGGGACTACTACAAGATCCTCGCGAAGATTTCCGGTGAGGAAGCATTCGGGCCGCCGGACCCGGCTTGTGCATTGGGGAAAAAGTAGCAGAAGAAAAACTATCGGTGGCGCTCCACCTTCCCTCTCCCGCCCAGCGAAGCTGCGCTTCGCCTGGGGGAGAGGGGAAGCAAGAGCGATCCACTACGCTACTTCACCACCCCAATCTCTCTGAAATACTTCAGCACCCCGGGATGGATCAGCGCCACATCGGGCGCTGACGCCACCGTATTCGATGCTGTCGTCTCCTTCGCCTGTGCGAGCCGCGCGCCGAGCGTGGCCTCGGCGCCGTGCAGCGTCTTCGCCAGCCGATAGGCGACATCATCCGGCAGCGTTTCGCGCGCGAGGATGTAGCTCCACGAGCCCACCGACGCGATCGGCATCGGCTGGTTCGGATAGCTGTTGGCGCCCACCAGCATCGGCTTGAGGAATGCATGCTTGGCGCGGATCTGCGCGATCTCCGCCGCATCGGGCGCAATGAAGCGCGCGCCGCCGGGGCTTTCGCTCATGGCCTTGAAGCCGGGCCAGCCCAGGCCTGCGCCCCACAATGCGGCCACGCGGCCGCTCTGCACCATCGCCGGACCGTCACCGGCGCGGTCGAGATAGACCGCCTGAAAATCCTTGTCCTGATCGAGGCCGATCCCGTCCAGTACATAGCGCGACAGGAACACGAGGCCGGAGCCCTTGGCACCGAAGGCGATCGGCTTGCCGACAAGATCGCGGATCGTTTTGTAAGGACTGTCGGCGCGCACCACGAACATGCCCGGATTGGAATACAGCGCGGTGATGATCTTGAGCTTCGTCGGCGCCCGGCCGATGCCCTTGAACGCTTCATAAGCGGGCTCGCCGGCTACCAGCGCGAGATCGAGCTGACCGGCCTCGAGCAACGGGATGTTCTCGGTCGAGCCTTTGGTGTTGCGCGTCGCCAGCGTCAGTGACGGATCGGCCTTGTTCATCACCTCGGCAAAGGCGTCGCCATAGAGCGGGAAGCCGCCGCCGGGCGTCGCCGTGCCGAGACTCAAGCTGAGAGGCATGGTGGTCGACATCGGTTTGGCTCCCTCCTGCGCAATGGCCGTCGTGACAGTCAGGAATGCTGCGCAAACAAGCGGCATCATTTTCATGGGGCACCTCGACGTCGATCGGCCTGCATCGTTCGACCAAGCTTGTAGGCAAAATCCGAATTCTATGAAAGCATGGAGGTAACGGGCGGCAAGCCCGATCGAACGACGTCGCGCATCAGCGCTGCGATTTTCATGTCTGGGAGGAACTATGATCGCGTTTCTGCGTGCTGCTGTGCTGTGTCTCGTCGGCTTCGCCAGCCTCGCCACGACAACCCTCCCCGCCTCCGCCGCCGGTTATCCCGATCGCCCCGTGCGCTGGCTGATCGGCTTCGCTGCCGGCGGCCCCGTCGATATCGTGGCGCGCATCATGGCCCAGTGGCTGTCGGATCATTTCGGCCAGCAATTCGTCGTCGAAAACCGCGCTGGATCGGGCGGCAATCTGGCCGCCGCCGCGGCCGTGACCTCGGCGCCGGACGGCTATACGCTGCTGTTCGTCGCACCGAACAACGCAATCTCGGCCTCGCTCTACAAGAAGCTGCCTTACGATTTCATCCGCGACACCGTGCCGGTCGCCAGCATCATGCAGCTCACCAATATGCTGGTGGTGTCGAATGGCATGCCCGTGAAAACGGTCCAGGAGTTCATCGACTACTGCAAGGCCAATCCGGGCAAGATCTCCTATGCGTCCTCGGGCAATGGCACCTCGGTGCATATGTCGGCCGAATTGTTCAAGGCAATGACCAAATGCGACATGATCCACGTGCCCTATCGCGGCTCGGCGATCGCCTTTCCCGACATCATCTCCAACAAGGTGCAGTTGATCTTCGACAACCTGCCCACGGCGCTCGAACAGTCGCGGGGCGGCACCGTCCGCGCGCTCGGCGTCACCTCGCCGCAACGCTGGCCCATCGTGCCGGATGTCCCGGCCATTGCCGAGACCGTGCCGGGCTTTGAATCCATCGGCTTCTACGGCATCTCCGCGCCGAAGGGCACGCCGCCGGAGGTCATTGCCACCCTCAACAAGGCTGTGGGCGAAGCGCTGAAGGATCCGAAGCTGATCGCGCGGCTCGCCGAGACCGGCGGCGTGCCCAAGCCCATGACGCCCGAGGAATTCGGCAAACTGGTTGCCGCCGAAACCGAGAAATGGCGCAAGGTGGTGGAATTCGCCGGCGTCTCGGTCGACTGAGCCAGGGGCGATTGATCCGGGAGCGATTGAGCTAGACGCTCACGGCGACCATGGCGGGCAGCAGCTCAGAACTGCTGACCGCCCCGGCCACGAGATAGGCGAAGCCCAGCAAAGCCAGGAAGCCGAGGAAGAACAGCGCAAAGAAGATCATCGAGAGCTTCTTGGCGAAAGCCGAGATGTTGGTGAGGCCGAGGCCGCCGGCAATCAGGGAAATGATCAGACAGATGACAGCCCAGCGAAACACCCGCGCCTCCCTACGTTGAAATTGCGCGGGCCAACGCCACCGCCCGGCCAAAGTTCCGCCCCCGGGAACGCGGCATTGCCCACAGGCGATGGCCGATATAAGGAATGCCTGCACCGCCGTCCCCGGCTCTCACGCCCGCTGGACGCCGGCGGGGCCTGTAGCTCAATGGTTAGAGCCGACCGCTCATAACGGTCTGGTTGCAGGTTCGAGTCCTGCCGGGCCCACCAATGATTTAGTGTTTTAGAGCCAGTCTGTGAGGGTCTGCTTTTTGCAGCCAAGCCATTCGGTACGCGTTCTGTCCTCTGAATCGCTTCCTGATCGCCGCATGAGCCAGACCTCAAGCCCGGTGAGACAATCGTCGTCGACGGCGACACTTTGGCGATGCCAATTCCGGAGATTTTCGTCAGTAGCGGAGAGGGTTGGATCGACGTGCCAAGACTTTGCGCCTGCAATCTCGCGGCCGGTCGAGATGAACCGGACCGTCACTTCCAAGTAGCCATAGCTAGTGCAGCATCATTGATTGACCGGTTCCAGAGCTGTCCCTAGTTCTGAAATCGCATCTCAGAGTCGGCCAGCGCATCCAGAACGATGATCGCGCGCTGGATCACGGCCTTCAGGGCGACGTGCAATTGCTGCGTGTCATGCCGGCACCCATTGCGTATTGCCGGCTCTGTGGCACGATAAAGCGAATTTCAGCAGTCGGTTTGTGTGCAAATGATCTTTGAACCAATTCGATTGATGCCAGAGGCGCCCGGGCAAACCCTGGCGAAGAACCGCACGATCTTTTCTCTCCTGGCGGCGATTAGATGGGTCCAGCGTTACGTTGACAGCGAAGCCAAGACAACGCCGCGGTGGACGAAGCTGATCGCTGTTCTTGATGAGGCGACTGTCGGGAAAATTGAGCCGCCCGAGGTTCGAACCGCGCTCCATGTCGCTTTGATGGCTGAGGGATGGGCGATGCCGGACGAGCTTGAGCAACCAGATATATTCACGTCCGGCCGAGCGGACTCCCCGTAACATCAGCCGGGGTCCACAGGTAGCGGCGCCACCTTCAAGTGGACGCCGGTATCTGCCATAGTGCAAGCTTTACTGCTCGGAGAACGCTCATGTTGTTCCCTGCCGGTAGTCGATGGCTAGCAATTCTCGCGCTGACATTTTGCACCAGCGCGAACGCCGGCGATGTGCTCTTCGAAAATGTTCGAATCTTCGACGGGAGAAGCGCCACTCTTTCCGCTCCGTCACATGTGCTGGTCAAGGGCAACCTCATCGAGCGTATTTCCACGGCACCGATAGCAGCCGCAGACGCTCAGCGTGTTGCAGGAAACGGGCATACGCTGATGCCTGGCCTGATCGACAATCATTGGCATGCGATGTTGATACGAGTGACGCCGGCACAAGCTTTCGGTGACGTCGGCTACAACAATCTGCTGGCCGGCAACGAAGCGACTGACACTCTGATGCGCGGCTTCACAACCGTTCGCGATGTTGGCGGGCCAGTGTTCGGCCTCAAGCATGCCATCGACGAGGGCATCGTCAAGGGCCCGCGCATCTATCCGTCCGGAGCCATGATCACTATCACGAGCGGGCATGGGGATTTCCGTCAGCTGACCGATCTCCCACGCACGATTGGTGGCATGCTCACTCGCATGGAGCAGGTCGGTGGCGCCATCGTCGCGGACAGCCCCGACGAGGTGCGCGTACGCACGCGAGAACAACTCATGCAGGGCGCCTCCCAGATCAAGTTGACGGCGGGCGGCGGAGTGTCATCCCCCTTCAGTCCGGTCGACGTGACCACTTTCACCGAGGCCGAACTACGCGCCGCCGTTGAAGCGGCCGAGAATTGGGGCACATATGTCGTCGCGCACGCCTTCACTCCGGCTGCGATCCAGAGAGCCGTCGCCGCTGGCGTGAAGTGCATCGAACACGGCATGCTGATGGACGAGGCAACCGCCAGGCTGCTTGCCGAGAAGAACATCTGGTTGAGCTTGCAGCCCCTCCCCGAGGGCTTGAGGCTTGGCTTTCCGGAGGGGTCCGTCCAGCGAGCCAAGGCGGATGAGGTCTGGCCCGGCATAGCCAGGTCCTACGAGTTTGCAAGGAAGTACAAGATCAAGACGGCGTGGGGCACCGACGTGCTGTTCTCGCGCGCGCTCGCGCAGCAACAGGGCGCAATTCTGGCCTCGCTCACGCGCTGGTACACGCCCGCCGAAGCGCTGGTCATGGCGACATCGACAAACGCCGAACTGCTGGCGCTGTCCGGCAAGCGCAATCCCTATCCCGGCAAGCTCGGTGTCGTGGAACAGGGCGCGCTCGCGGATTTATTGCTTGTCGACGGCAATCCGCTGGACAACATCAACCTGATTGCCGATCCCGCGAATAACTTCAAAATCATCATGAAAGACGGCGTCATCTACAAGAACACTTTGAGCAAGTGAGCCTATGCGCAGCCTCCTCTTTCTTGTCGTCATAATGATCGGCCTCGCATCGCCTGTCCGTGCTGCGGAGGATGTAGCGGCGGCGCAGAAGATCATCAGCTCCCAAGCCGATGCGCTGGCGCGCGACGACGCTGTGACTACCTATGGATTCGCGGCCCCCGGCATCCAGAGCATTTTCACCGATCCCGACAGCTTCATGGACATGGTGCGCAACGCCTATGCACCCATCTATCGCCATCGCAGCTTCGAATTCACCGAGAGCAATACGTCCGGTGGCACCATCGAGCAGAAGGTCCATATCGTCGATGCCGATGGTGTGCCGTGGGATGCGCTCTATACGCTGGAGCCGCAGCCGGATGGCACCCTGAAGATCAGCGGCTGCATGCTGCTGAAAGTCGGCCAGGCTGTGTGACACCTCACAGCGGCATTCACATTCGCACCTCACATCATCTATAATAGGTCCTGCACGTCTCTCGTCCTACGGTTGCTTCCCGGGTGAATTTGTTGCGGTACCTGTCCCTCAGCACACTGTCTCCCATTGTCCTGGGCAGCCTGTTGGCGTGCGGGGTGTCGACCATCGCGATGGCAGACACGCGTCGCCTATCCCTGATGCCCGATCCGCGCGGCGAGTTCATCCGGCTTTGCGCGCCCTTCATGGTGTCGCGCTATGCGCATCCCGAAGCGATCTGCGACTGCGTCCGCACCGCGCTGATCGGCGAGATCGGCGATCGCGATATCCTCGACGCTATCCTCTACGGAGTCACCGAGCGCGGCGTCCCCACGCTGAACGAGAACTGGCTGCCGCCGGACAAACGAAGCTTGATCCCGCGGACCATGACGGCGATTGCGGAGCCGACGCTTGATTGCATGTTCGGTAGCGGCCCGGCCAAACGCGCGCTCGAAAACGTGCCGATCGATGGATTTCCGGCGATGCCGCCGGTGCAGGATCTGACGCCTTAGGCGACTGACGTCCCCGACGAGAAAATCAACCTGCGGCGCGCCCGCAGCATCAGCGCCGTGATGATCGTGACGTTGAGTGCATTCCAGGCGAGGCCGTTCATGAACGCTGCCGCGTAGGAGCCCGTAGCGTCGAAGATGACGCCCGACATCCAGCCGCCAAGTGACATGCCTCCTACCGTGCCCAATATGACAATACCGACACGCGTAGCCGCCTGCGATGCCGGCATCGCCTCGCGGATGATGATGGCATAGGCCGGCACCAGACCGCCCTGGAACAGGCCGAACATCGCCGAGATGATGTAAAGCGAGGCCAGGCTGTCGAAGAACAAATAGAACAGCAGTGCGAATCCCTGCAGCAATGAGCCAATCAGCAGTGTGCGAATGCCACCAATACGATCGGCCAGAAAACCCGAGCCAACACGGCTGACAATCCCGCAGGCCAGCATCAGCGACAACATCTCGGCGCCGCGCGTCACGCCGTAGCCGAGATCTCCGCAATAAGCGACGATATGCACCTGCGGCATCGCCATGGCGACACAGCAACCAATGCCGGCCACAAAGAGAAGCGTCGTCAGCGTGTTGTTGCTAAGCTGGAGATCGACCTTGGGCGGCGGCGCATTGACGTGACTACGTCGTGTGACCGTGCCCATCTGCGCGCGCAGAACCACAAGCATCAGGAGCATCAGGACGGTTGTGACGACCCCGACACTGATATGCGTCGAGCGCCAACCAAAAGTCAGAATGCCCCAGCTGACAATCGGCGGCCAGAGCGTGCCGCCGATATAGCTGCCGGTTGCAGCGACAGTCACCGCGATGCCGCGCCGGCGTTCGAACCAGTGCGACGCCTCCGCCATCAGCGGCCCGAAGGTTGCCGACGATCCTGCCCCGATCACCACGTGAATAAGATTGAACTGCCAGAGCGCCGTGGACTGCGACGCGAGAAGATAACCGGCCCCCATCAGGACGGTCGCAAGCGCAATCGTGGCCACGATGCCAAACCGGTCCGTGAGCCTGCCGGCCACCACGCCGCCGAGACCGAAGCCGACCATGGTCAGGGTAAAGGCCAGCGACGCCGCGCCGCGGCTGGCGGCGAAATCGGCCTGCACGGCCGGGAGCGCCACCACCACCGACCACATGCCCACTGACCCCAGTGAGCCGATGATCAAGGCAAGCGACAGCCTGATCCAGGCCTGACGGGAGTCAGGCAGGAACGGCGTCGAATCTGAAATGGGGGTCGCGATGGTCACGGCGGCAACATCCTCGGCGTGTGCCCACGGGTCAAGCGATATGCCGAAGGATTAGGCATGCAGAAACAGTGCAACAGACCGTTTCGGCCAAAACTGGCTCCGGGCTTGTGGCAAAGCCGCGCAGTAACGCCTCGTTAACCCTTTGCTAACCATACACACGGCAAAAATTGCCGAGTGGAGTCGCGTCTCGTCAGCTGACCGGGGGAATGCCCGTGGATGCCAGTGCGGTGCCTCACTTGCGGATCGGCGGCCCTTCGGCCGCCGCGCAGACGTTCGGCAGTCGCGAACGACATTCGCGCGGGGAAGCGGCATCGATGACGGATTTGATCGCGGGTCAGGGTCTGGGCGCACCCAAGAGCGGCGGTTTCGACTTCGCCAGCATCAGGACGAACGTCTTGCGCGGCGATATCGGCCTCGCATTCGGCGTTCTGATCATCCTTGTCGTCCTGATCATGCCGTTGCCAGCCATCGTGATGGATTTGTTCCTCGCGATCTCGATCACCATGTCGGTGTTGATCCTGATGACGGCGCTGTTCACCCAGACGCCGCTGGAATTCTCGTCATTCCCCACCGTGCTGCTGATCTCGACCATGTTGCGGTTGTCGCTGAACCTGGCCTCGACCCGCCTGATCCTGTCGCATGGCCACGAAGGCACCGCCGCCGCCGGCCACGTCATCGAGGCGTTCGGCAATTTCGTGATGGGCGGCAATTTCGTCATCGGCATCGTCGTGTTCGCGATCCTGGTGATCGTGAACTTCATCGTCATCACCAAGGGTTCGGGCCGTATCGCCGAAGTCGCGGCGCGCTTCCAGCTGGACTCGATGCCCGGCAAGCAGATGGCGATCGACGCCGATCTGTCGGCTGGCCTGATCGACGAGGCCACCGCCAAGGCGCGCCGCAAGGATCTCGAAGACGAAAGTGGCTTCTTCGGCGCCATGGACGGTGCTTCCAAGTTCGTCCGCGGCGATGCCATTGCCGGCCTGCTCATCACCGCCATCAACGTCATCGGCGGGATCATCATCGGCGTCGCGCAGCAGGACCTGTCGTTCTCGGAAGCCGGCCGCACTTATACGCTGCTGACCGTCGGCGACGGCCTGGTCACCCAGGTTCCGGCGCTGATCGTCTCGACCGCCGCAGGCCTGCTCGTCTCGAAGGCGGGCATTACCGGCGCCGCCGACAAGACGCTGATCAAGCAATTCTCTGGCTATCCGCAGGCGCTGGGCATGTCGGCCGGCGTCATGCTGACGCTGGCGCTGCTGCCGGGCATTCCGATGCTGCCGTTCCTCGCACTCGGCGGCGGCGCAGCCTATCTCGCCGTCACCGCCAACAAGCGCAACAAGGTTGCGCGTGCCGAAGTCGCGCATCAGGCTGCAGCGCCCGCCGCCGCCGCAGCAGCACAAGCTGCCGCCGCGGACGAGCCGATCTCCGCATCGCTGAAGATCGACGATCTCAAGATCGAACTCGGCTACGCGCTGCTGCCACTGGTCAACGGGCCGGACGGCACCGATCGCCTCACCGAGCAGATCAAGGCGCTGCGCAAATCGCTCGCCGTCGAAATGGGTTTCGTGATGCCGTCGGTCAGAATCCTGGACAACGTGCAGCTCGAAGCCAATACCTACATCATCAAGATCAAGGAAGTGGACGCCGGCACCGGCCGCATCTGGCCGAACCAGTTCATGGTCATGGATCCCGGTGGTAATCAGGTCAACGTCCCGGGCATTCACACGACAGAGCCGACCTTCGGCCTGCCCGCGACCTGGGTCGATGCCGGCCTGAAGGAAGAAGCCTCGCTCAAGGGCTACACCGTGGTCGATGCCGCCACGGTCTTGTCGACGCATCTGACAGAGCTGCTGAAGGGCAATATGTCGGACCTGTTGTCCTACGGCGAAGTGCAGAAGCTGCTGAAGGACCTGCCGAAAGAACAAGGCGAACTGGTCAAGGATATCGTCCCGTCGCTCATCACCGTGTCGGGCATCCAGCGCGTACTGCAATTGCTGCTCACCGAACGTATTTCGGTGCGCGATCTCTCGACCATCCTCGAAGGCATTGCCGACGCCCTCGCCTTCTCGCGCAACCCGTCGACCATCGTCGAGCATGTACGTGCGCGCCTCGCGCGACAGATCTGCGCGCAGAACACGTCCTACAACGGCTACCTGCCGCTCATTGCACTGTCGGCGCAGTGGGAGCAGGCCTTCGCGGAATCGATCATCGGCACCGGCGAAGAACGCAGTCTCGCGATGCAGCCGTCGAAGCTGTCGGAGTTCATGACCACCGTGCGCGATCGTTTCGAACAGGCCGCGCGCGAAGGCGAAGCGCCGGTGCTGGTCACCTCGGCCTCGATCCGGCCGTTCGTGCGCTCGCTGGTGGAACGGTTCCGTGCGCAAACCACCGTGCTGTCCCAGGCGGAAATCCACCCCCGTGCGCGCCTGAAGACCGTCGGAAGCGTCTGATTCGGCGGCAAGAGGCTAGCAACCTTGCCCGAAACCGATGTAAATTCATCACAGACAAGAGATTTGCCAGAATGTCGCATCCCGACGACATTTCGGGGCGACAACGCGAATCACACCCAACACTCTGAGAATAAATAATAATTTGTGAATTCCAGGGCCAAACCGGGTGCTTCAATCGCGCCGGATCACGTCTTATCACTGCCTTGTGATCGACTATTTGGAACGGAACGACCCAACACCACGTTTCCTATGCGTGATGAGTTGAACCTGCCGACGCGGACACGACACAAACGGTCGTAGGCAGAGTAAGACGGCAGGGAGCGTTTCCAATGAACCACTCGATTTACAGCGCGGATCGCATGACCCACCTCAAGGTGGTGATCGTTGCTCTGGTCGCCGGTATCTTCGTGGCAGGCTTCGGAATCTCGGCCCGCATGAATGCTGACGAAGGCTACAGCCAGACCGCCAGCGCTCGTGTGATCAAAGCAGGCCAGCCGGTTGCTGTCACCACTTCGAATGCCAGCATGGTCCGCTAAGGAATTCAAGAATTCGCGTGGCGATGTCCCCCAAGGTCGTCAGGTGAATACATAGAAGCTCCACTTCCCCCCGAGTGGACTTCTGAATGGAAAACGCCCGCTCCCCACGGGCGTTTTTCTTTTGTGGGGTGCTTTTTTGCTTCTCCCTCCCTCAAGCAGCGCAGCTGCGCAGTGGGAGGGATACTCTGCGCCCCAGCGCGCCATCACAGATTCAAATTTCAAACAGCCACGCTCTCGCAGTCTCGCGGCGCTTGCGCGTCCGAGGTGTGAGCAGTGCCCCTCGAAAATATGAGGGGTGGCAGCGCGCCGTGAGGCGCAAAGGGTGGTTTTATCGCGATCCGCTCCACCGGAACGCCGGCAAGCTGCAACCGCGCAACGCCTCACGGCGCGCCACCGCGGCGATTTCTGTCCCCGGGACCGTTCTTCCGGGCAAAGGCGCAGAGCTCCGCACTCCGCCGATCCCGACGGTTTCCCGCCGTTCACCAATGCCACGTCCAGCCAGCATGAGTGGCAGACCCCCGTAGTGGGGCCGGACGGTGACCCAAGGCCTCCCGAGTGCGCGGGGTACGTCACCCCACACCCGCAGGCGCCGCATCCAGTCCCACTTCAAGACGCCTCATGAAGCGCCCCTCGCGAACCGGATGAGCGGAGGATAATCCTGTTGGGGATATTGTCAAGAACAATAGGAAAAAATGTTTAAAGCCTTCCTCTTCCCATTGTCATTCCGGGGCGCGGCCGGCACTTTGCCGGACGCAACCCCGGAATCTCGACATGTTCAGCGCAAAACATGTCGGGATTCCGGGTTCACGTGCGCGAAGGCGCGCCCGCGCCCTGGAATGACAGTGGGAGCAACACACATCGAGATTCCACGTCACTCCCCACGGAGTGACTGAGGTTCGCACTTCAGCGGCTTTGCCGCTTTCATGCACCCCGGAATGACGAACATAGGACCAATGCCGGAGCCAAACGATCACCGTGCCGGCGGCACCGTTTCGATCAGCTTGCCGGTGAACACGATCGGGCCGGTGGCTGCACCGGTCGGCGAACCGCCTTCCGGCTCCACGGTCACGGCATAGGTGGCCTGATTGACGACATCGGGATCATAGGCAGCGAGTGCAGCGCGCGATGTGAAGTCGTTGCTGCCGATCACGCCGAGCGAACGCGGGCGTTGCAGCTTGTCGGACACGATCCAGAGCTCGTAGCTTTTGCCGGCCTGCGGTTCGGCGCCAACCTTGCGCACTGTAAAGTTTTTGGTCGCCGCATCGACAGTGAGGATGAATGCGGGTGACGCAGCGTCGGTCTGCAGCAAGGCGACGTATTGCGACTGAGCTGCTGCGGGCGGCGCGACCGGCGCTGGCGCCTGCACCACCTGTTGCGCTGCCTTCGGGCGTAAACCTGCCGGCAGCAATTCGGGGCGATAGGCCTGCACGGCAATCAGCGCAACAAGCATGGCGGCAATCGCGGTCATGCCGGTGGCCACACCGCGCCAGCGTTTTGCCTGGACCGAGAAATCAATCACGTTCGAACGATCGAGCGTCGGACGGTCAACTGTCGAACTATCAATGGAAGATGGTTCAGCGACAGTTGCAACGGCGGGCTGCGGCGCTTCCGGATGCACGATCGCTTCTTGCGTACCGGCCAGACCGATCGCAACGCGGATTTTCTCCCAGACTTCGGGACGCGGCTCGACAAGGCCGACCATCTGATTCAAAACGCCGAGCTTGCGCTCCCACGCCTCGACCACAGCGGCAAAATCCTTGTCGACGGACATCATGGTCTCGACCTGCACGCGCTCTTCGGCACTGAGCGTGCCAAGCGCATATTCCGCGGCAAGCGCGATATGGTCTTCGCTATAGGCCATCATGTCAGTCCCAGACACTCCCGGATGTCCATCATACTGCGGCGCAGCCACGTCTTCACTGTATTGACCGGCGCTTCGAACTTCGTCGCGAGTTGTTCGCGGCTCCAGCCATTGTAGTAAGCAAGCAGCACCAGTTTCTGCCGGTCCGGCTCAAGCCGGCCCACGCACTCCAACAAGCGCTTCAATTCTTCGGTCATTTCCTGTCGCGCGAGCGGGTCAGGTGTATCGGCTGCCACTTCCATTGCAGCCGGCTCTTCCTCGATAGACGTTTCGCTTCTCTTGCGAACGACATCGATAGCCCGGTTACGAGCGATCGACGCCATCCACGTGATCGGCGAGGCAACACCGGGATTGAATTGCCCGGCGCTGTTCCAGATCTTGACATAGGCCTCCTGGATGACTTCCTCGGCGAGATCCTGTCTGCGCAAGATACGGATCACGACGCCAAAGAGTTTCGCGCGCGTCGCTGCATAGAGTCGCTCGAAGGCGGCTTCATCCCCTTTGGCAACTGCGGCAAGAAGCCAGACCAGCTCAGCCGGCGTCAGCATTACGTCTCCCCAACCTCAATATACCTTTCGCCTTACGGAGGTGCCGCCCGGCGGTATTCCCTGTCGTAACATAGATTATAGCAAGCGGGCCATGTCGCTGTTTATGCTGTGGATAGACCACAAACAGCAAACCCGGACCTCACGGCCCGGGCTTGATGACTTCAATCTTTGAGGCTCGTTGGCTCGCCGCTTCTGCGGATCAGGCCACTGCGCCGATGCGGGCACGCATCAGGCCAATGCTGTCGAGGTCGGCCTGTTCGCGTGCGTTCTCTTCGTCGCGTGCACGGGCCTGGTCGCGCTCGTCGAGCAGTTCGACCTTCTTGAGTTCTTCGAAAGCTTCACTCAGCAATGCCTTCGCGTCTTCGAGCTGCACGCGCAGCTCATCGGCCGAGCGCGTCAGATTCTCGCGACGCTGGATCGCGGCCTTGGCGTAGGTGGGATAGGCAAAGTGGGTGGGGTCCTGAATACCGGCGCGATCCTGTTCGGTCTGGATCTCGCGCTCGAGATCGACCGACATGCGCTGGAAATCCGCGATCATGCCTTCGATCTGATTGACCCGGCGGCGCTTCTCATCGACCTGGAACTTCTTCAGGCGGATCAGGGTGTCACGTGACTTCATCGACTCATACTCCCCAGAAGTCCCAGTCTCAACGCGGGACACAACCGGACAACCGCAAGGGGCTGACCGGCCGAAATTCGTCTCTGAGGGTCATGATGGCCTGACAAAGTTAGCGTTCCGTTTCCAAACCACCAACGATTTGTTGCAGTTGCTGATAGCCTTGGGCCAGTCCGCAGACTTCGTCCTTCCGTTGCCGCAGGAATGCCTCAAGCGGCTCATGGAGCCGGATCGCCTCGTCCACTTCCGGACTGGAACCGGCGCGATAGGCACCCAGCCGGATCAGCTCTTCCATATCCGAATAGGTCGCCATGATCTGCCGGGCCCGCGTAATCGTCGGCAAATAGGCAGGATCGCAGGACCGCGGCATGGTTCGCGACACCGACTTCAGGATATTGATAGCAGGATAGCGGCCACGCTCGGCGATACCGCGTTGCATCACGATATGGCCATCGAGAATGCCGCGCACGGCGTCAGCAACGGGTTCGTTGTGATCGTCGCCGTCGACCAGCACCGTGAAGATGCCCGTGATGGAGCCTTCATCAGTGCCCGGCCCTGCCCGCTCCAGCAGCTTCGGCAGTTCGGTGAACACCGTCGGCGTATAGCCTTTAGCGGTCGGCGGCTCGCCGACGGACAGGCCGATCTCACGCTGCGCCATGGCGAAACGCGTGACGGAGTCCATCATGCACATGACGTCCTTGCCCTCATCGCGGAAGAACTCCGAGATCGACAGCGTCAGATAGGCCGCCTGGCGCCGCATCAGTGCAGGCTCGTCCGAAGTAGCCACGACTACGACGGCGCGTGCGAGACCTTCTTCGCCCAAGTCCTCCTGCAAGAACTCCTGCACTTCACGGCCACGTTCGCCGATCAGGCCGATGACCGACACGTCGGCATCGACATTGCGTGCCAACATGGACAGCAAGACCGACTTGCCGACGCCGGAGCCCGCAAAGATGCCCATGCGCTGGCCGCGGCAACAGGTCAGAAAAGTATTGAGCGAGCGCACCCCGAGATCGAGCGGCGCGCCGACGCGTTTGCGAGAATGCGCCGGTGGCGGAGACGCGCGATATGGCATCGGTGCCGGCCCCTGCAACAACGGCCCCTTACCGTCGATCGGCTCGCCCATCGCATTCACGACGCGGCCGAGCCAGGCAATCGAGGGCCGCACCTGGCTGGCAGCATTGGCGATCACCGCCCGGCAGCCGCGACGTACGCCTTCCAGTCCGGCAAAGGGCATCACCACGGCGTTGTCGCCACTGAAACCGATCACCTCGGCGGGGATGGAACGGCTTGTGCCGGTCTCGATGGTAATTCGGGCACCGACCGACATCGCGTGGATCGGCCCGGCTACCTCAACCATTAACCCGCGAACACCGACCACCCGGCCGTAAATATTGACGCCATCGAGGTCAGTAATCTGTTCCGCAAGGGCTTTCATTGCAAAACCCTTAAGTTTCGCTTCATTGCCGGCTCGGCCTTAACCCCGTGTTTACCCGCATCGTTAATCATTACGTCACTGTCTTGGATGACTGAGAGCATTCGCGCCATCAGAATGAAGGGGCGAGTCGATGGAGTCGGTTAGGTCCGGCTCTTAATGTGGAGCTTGAGCGGGTACGGGTACAAAAAGAGTCTTTGCTGCAACATCTTATGGCGATTCGACAAAAATTGCACGATTAGAGCTTGCGCTGAAGAATCAGGTTTTGTTAACCATATCCAGTCAGGATCCGAATCAGTTGTTCGTAGGCGTTTTTTGGTGCCGCAAGTATGGCGGCCGACCTGACGCCCGGAGCGGCGACTAAAGGGGACTGGCATGCGCGTTTTGCTAATTGAAGATGATAGCGCCGTTGCGCAGTCGATTGAGCTGATGCTCAAATCCGAGAGTTTCAACGTCTATACGACGGATCTCGGAGAAGAGGGCGTCGATCTCGGCAAGCTCTACGACTACGATATTATCCTGCTCGATCTCAATCTGCCGGACATGTCCGGTTACGATGTGCTCAAGCAGCTGCGGGTGTCCAAGATCAAGACCCCGATCCTCATTCTCTCGGGCCTCGCCGGCATCGAGGACAAGGTCAAGGGTCTCGGCGTCGGCGCCGACGACTACATGACCAAGCCCTTCCACAAGGATGAGCTGGTTGCCCGCATTCATGCGATCGTGCGCCGCTCCAAGGGCCACGCCCAGTCGGTCATCCAGACCGGCGACCTGGTGGTCAATCTCGATACCAAGACGGTGGAAGTCGGCGGTCAGCGCGTCCATCTGACGGGCAAGGAATACCAGATGCTGGAGCTGCTCTCGCTCCGCAAGGGCACCACCCTCACCAAGGAAATGTTCCTCAACCACCTCTATGGCGGTATGGACGAGCCCGAACTGAAGATCATCGACGTTTTCATCTGCAAGCTGCGCAAGAAGCTGGCGAATGCTTCCGAAGGCCGCAACTTCATCGAAACCGTCTGGGGCCGTGGCTACGTGCTCCGCGAGCCGCATGAAGAAGAGATCCGCATCCCGGCCTGAGTTTCAAGCCGGCTTAAGCGTCACTCCCCGAAAGTTCTCACGAAACCCCGCCGAAAGGCGGGGTTTTTGTTTGCGTGGATGAACCCACCCTTTGCTTACAGCGACGAATGCCATAGGCGAATACCAAGCGATCATGTTTGGCGCACATTTCGGGGGCGGAATGGTTCTGCAATCTCTGGTCGGGCTGCCGGCCTTTCTCGTTTACTTCTGCACCGGCATCGTCGCCGTAATGCTGTATCTGTTCGTCTATCTGCGCGTGACCGCACATGACGAGTTCGCACTGATCCGCAAGGATTGCGCGCCGGCTGCAATCGCGCTCGGGCTCAGCCTGCTCGGCTTTGTGCTGCCGGTGGCCAGCGCCATCGTCCACTCCGCCAATGTGGTCGATTGTCTGATCTGGGCGATCATCGCGCTGATCGTGCAGATCGCCGTCTATTTCATTCTCCGCATTCCGGTGCCGCAATTGTCGGATCGCATAGCCAATGGCGAGATGGCCCCGGCCCTCTGGCTCGGCCTCGCCTCCCTTGCGGCCGGCGTGCTGAACGCTGCCTCCATGGTGTATTCGCCATGACAAGCGAGCCCGCAAAGAACTTCGGCAAGCGCCAACCCGTGCAGCCGATGCATGAGGAAGCCCCGTCGCGCAAACGCTCCAACCGCGTGGCGCTCTTGCTCATGGGCACCATGGCCCTGGGCGGCGGCGCCTATGCGCTGATGCCGAGCGAACATTGCGACCCGAACCGCGCTGCTATCGCCGGCCAGCAGCAAGAGTGTCAGCAGCGCAGTTCGTCGTCATCCTCCGGCGGCCATGGCTATTCAGGGGGCAGCAGCAGTTCCTCCGGACGCAGCAACTTCGCCAGCACCGGATCGTCATCCACCGGCGGATATGACAGCTCGTCATCCAGCAGCAGCCACGTCACCCATGGTGGCTTCGGCTCCTTCGCCTCGCATTTCTCCGGCGGCGGCTAGTTTTTCATGCAACGCATCGCATGTTCCGAGCGTGACGATTGGCAGGCCACAGCGGCCGCGACGGGCTTCGTATTTCATACCGAGGCCGGCGATCGCTATTGGGACGAGCGCGCCTACTACGCTTTCACGCTGGATGAGATCGAGCGTCAGATCGAGGCCCCGACCGCCGAACTCAACGCGATGTGCCGCGAGCTGGTGAGCCGTGCGGTCAAGGATGAGCGCTATCTGCGGCTGCTGAAGATCCCGCAGGCCTACTGGACCTTCATCGCCGCAAGCTGGCAACGGAGCGATCCCAGCCTCTACGGCCGCTTCGATTTCCAGTTCGACGGCAAAGGTCCGGCAAAGCTGCTCGAATACAATGCGGACACGCCAACCTCACTGTTCGAGGCCGCGGTGTTTCAATGGACCTGGCTCGAACAGGCGATCGAGCGCCATATCATCCCGAAGCGGGCCGATCAATACAACTCGCTGCATGAGCGGCTCATCGAGGCCTGGCGCAAGATCGGTGCCGACAAAGCCATTCATCTCGCAGCCGCCATGGACAATGCCGAGGACCGCGGCACAGTGCAGTATCTCGCCGATGTCGCGCAGCAAGGCGGGCTCACACCGGCGCTGATCGACATCAAGGACATCGGTTATGCCGACAGCGGGCACTTCGTCGATCTCGAGGACCAGCCGATCGACCTGATGTTCAAGCTTTATCCGTGGGAGTGGATGTTCCGCGAGGCATTCGGCGGCCGTCTGAAAGGCGCATCGACGCGCTGGATCGAGCCACCGTGGAAAGCCATTCTGTCTAACAAGGGCATCCTGCCGCTGCTATGGGCGATGTTTCCGAACCACCCGAACCTGCTGCCGGCCTATTTCGACGATGATGCCGCAGCGGCTGAGCTCGGCATATCCTATGTGCGTAAGCCGCTCTATTCGCGCGAAGGCGCCAATGTCACGCTGGTGAGCGGCGGCAGCGCCATCGATGCGCAGCCCGGCCCCTATGGCGAGGAAGGTTTTATTCGGCAGATGCTGATGCCGCTGCCGAACTTTGCGGATCAGTATCCGGTGCTGGGCAGCTGGCTGGTCGATGAGGTGCCATGCGGGCTCTCAATCCGCGAGGATGAGAATCCGATCACCGGCAACATGTCGCGCTTTATTCCGCACGCGATCCTGTGACGGCGCTCAGCGTGCCGGCGAAGCAGCGGCCTTCAGACCCACAGGCGTCATGCTCGGCACGATCGACGGTGCGGCACGGACGACGTTCGGACGGTACAGGCCACGCTTGTCGGCATGCGGCTTGAACGTGTCGGTCAGACCGACAACGGTCTCTGCGGCGCCCAGTGCCAGGAAGCCATCAGGCTCCGTGCACTTGGCAAGGCGGCCAAAGATCTGCGTCTTCATGTCCTGATCGAAATAGATCAGCACATTGCGGCAGAAGACGATGTCGAACTTGCCCATGCTGGAGAAGTCCTGCAGCAGATTGAGCGGCTTGTACTGGATCATCGACCGGATCTCCGGATTGATCTGCCACATCTCGCCGGTCTGCTTGAAGTATTTGACCAGCAGCTGGATCGGCAATCCGCGCTGCACTTCGAACTGGGTGTAGATGCCCGACTTCGACTTCTCGAGCACCTGCTGCGAGATATCGGTGCCGATGATCTCGATCCGCCATCCGGCGAGCTGGGCGCTCATTTCCTTGATGGTCATCGCGATCGAATACGGCTCCTGACCGGTGGAGGCAGCCGCACACCAGATCCGCAGGCTCTTGCGGGCGGCACGTGCCTGGATCATCTCCGGCAGCACGACGTCACGCAGATGGTCGAACGGGACCTTGTCGCGGAAGAAGAAGGTTTCGTTGGTGGTCATCGCCTCGACCACGTCGGACGCAACCGTGGACGAGCCGTTCTTGATCTTCTGGACCAGCTCTTCAATGCCCGACAGGTTGGCCTTGCGCGCGAGCGGCATCAGCCGGCTTTCGACCAGATACTGCTTGTCAGCAGACAGATCGAGACCCGAGCGCTCCTTCAGGAACTTGCGCAGGAAATCATAGTCTGCCGGTGTCATGACCGATCTCCCGAGAAAAGACGAACCACTTTCGAACCGATTTGATTGAGCGGCAGGATAGCCGAGCAGATGCCCGCATTGGCAGCAGCGCCGGGCATACCCCACACCACGCTCGATGCTTCGTCCTGCGCGATGACATTGCCGCCAGCCGCGACGATATCCTTGCCGCCGCGCATGCCGTCCGAACCCATGCCTGTCAACACAACGGCGAGAATGGCGCCGTGCCAGACGTCGATGGCAGACGTGAACAGCGGATCGACAGCAGGCTTGCAGAAATTCACCGGCGGACCGTCATCAAGCGCGATGGCGATGTTGGCACCCTGCTTGACGGCGCGCATATGCTTGCCACCCGGTGCGAGGTAGATCTGACCGGCCTTGACGATTTCGCCATCGACACCTTCGCGAGCCGGACGCTTGCTGGCCCGGGCAAGATGTTCGGCAAGAATGGTCGTAAAGGTCGGCGGCATATGCTGCGTGATCAGAACAGGCACCTTGTCGATCACGGCGCCGATTTCGGCAACCAGCGTCATCAGGGCCTGCGGCCCGCCAGTGGACGAACCGATCAGCAGCGCGCGTGGCATCGTGGCGCTGAAAGGACGCTTCACGAGCTGCGCCTGCGCGGCGACTGATGTCACGGACTTGAAAGACGGTGCAGCCTCACGCGCCGCGGGAGCTGGCACGATCGACGGCGTCGTCGCCGACTTCAGGCGGCGAACCTTCGCGCCAAGATGACGGATCTTCTGCAACAGGTCGTGCTTGAAGATGTCGGCTGCGGAAATCTCCCGGGTGCTCTCCGGTTTCGGAATGTAGTCGGCGGCGCCGAGCGACATCGCCTTGAAGCTGATCTCCGCGTTGCGGCGGGTCAGCGTCGACGCCATGATGATAATGAGATTCCGCTTCTTCGCCAGCAGCTGCGGCAGCGCCGAAATGCCATCGAGCTCAGGCATTTCAATATCAAGAATCGCAACGTCGGGATTGATGCGCTCGATCTGGTTGACGGCATCGAGACCGGTGCGGAGCGACGCCGCGACGGCCATGTCAGGCTCGGCCTCGATCCAGCGCGAGATCAGGCCGCGAATGACGACGGAGTCGTCCACCACCATGACCCGCAGTGGCTCATACCGCGAATCGACAACAGGAGGACTTATCACATCAACACTCATGAACTCACCGGACGCAACACAACGCGACAAATGCACTGACAAAACAAATGCACAAACAAAAAGGCGGGCGCCGGAAGTGGAATACGCAATTCCGGCGTAGAACTTAGATCAGGCCGACTTCCTGAAACTTCGCCGACACGATTTCCTTGTCGAACGGTTTCATGATGTATTCGTTCGCGCCGGCGTGCAGAGCGCGCGCGATGTGGGCCACGTCGTTCTCCGTCGTACAGAACACGACCTTCGGAACGTCACCGCCCGGCATGCGGCGCAGGTTACGCAGGAACTCGTAGCCATCCATCACCGGCATGTTCCAATCAAGCAGAACAGCGTCCGGCAGGTTCTGCTTGCAGATTTCGAGCGCTTTCTCGCCGTCTTCAGCTTCGGTAATCTCGAAATCGAGACCTTCGAGAATCCGACGGGCGACCTTACGGATGACACTGGAGTCATCGACAACCAGACATGTCTTCATGTGAGCCTCATTTTCACCGCGGACAAAATTGTCCAAGTGCTGGTCTTAGGCGGCCAGCTTGTCAGGCGAGATTTCAAGGATGCGATCAACGTCGAGTACGACCATCAGTTGCCCATCGAGACGATGGACGCCATCGGCCATCTTGGCCATGCGCGGATCCAGATTGACCGGATTCACCTCACGGCTCTCATCGGCGAGCTTCAGGACTTCACCGATCGAATCGATCAGCAGGCCATAAGATTCACCGCGGAGATCGACGCCCACAGCCATCGGCGGCTTGCCGTCATCGTTCTTCGGCAGGCCAAGGCGCGAACGCATGTCGATCGCGGTCACAATTCGACCGCGCAGATTGAGCACGCCGGCGACGTCGCTGGAGGACAGCGGCACGCGGGTCAGGCGCTCGGGCATGAACACGTCCTGCACGCGCGAGATCGGCATGCCGAACAGTTGTCCACCGATCATGGTGGTCACGTATTCGGTGATCGCACCGTCAGCGCTCGGAGCCTTGGTGGTGGTGGTGGTCGTAGTGGTGGTGGTCATTGCGATTTCCCTCACGCAGCCTGGCGAACTTCAGTGGTCTGTTCTTTGAGCGCCGCAATCAGGCCGGGGCGATCGAACTTGGCGACGTAATCATGGAAACCTGCGAGGCGACCGCGCTCGATGGCCGCCGGGGAGATCATCGCCGAGAGAGCAATGATCGGCGTGTGGCTGAGTTTCTGATCCGCACGGATGGTCTCGGCGAATTCGAAGCCGTTCATATCCGGCATTTCGATGTCGGTGAGGATTACGTCGACCTCCTGACCCGAGCGCAGGAATGACAAACCTTCCTGCGCGTTGGTGGCGACGCGTACCTTGTAGCCGGCAGCCTTGAGCACGGGCGAGAGCATGTTGCGGAAGAACGCGGAGTCGTCGACCAGCAGCACCGATTGGGCGGTTGCCGAGACACGCATTTCCTTACGCGAGAACCAATCGGCGAAAGCCATCGGCAGGAAGTGACCGACGTCGATCACTTCGGTCGCGAGACCCTTGATGACAGCGGAGCCCAAGATCCCCTCGCGACCGCTGGCCACTTCGATATGCAGGCGCTCTTCGACGATATCGACGATTTCGTCGACGACGAGACCCATCGAGCGACCGTCGTCTGCGAAAACGAGGATTGGCTGGGTACCCGACGTACGGACGGTCACGCCTTCCATCTGCACCAGCGGCATCAGCTGATCGCGATACTGGACCATGTAACGGCCGTTCGACAATTCGACCTTGTCAACGCCCACTTCTTCGAGACGCGTGACGAGACCGAGCGGCACCGCCTTGGGCTGCGCGGAGCCGGCGCGGAACACCAGCAGCGACGTCAGCTGTTCTGCATTCATCGCGCGCATTGCGGCGTTCTCGTCGGCGATCTCGTGAGCGTTGGATGCCAGAGCACCAAGCTCCTGCGCGATGCCGTTCGGATCGACGATCATGATCACCGCGCCATCGCCCAGGATGGTGTTGCCGGAGAACATGCCGATGTGACGGAGCTTGGTGGACATCGGCTTGACGACGATTTCTTCGGTGTGGAAGACACCATCGACGACGATGCCGAAGGTCTGGTTGCCCACCTGGGTCACGACGATGAAGCCGTTCTCCGGATCGGCCGACGAGCCGTCATCGATCTGCAGCAGCTTCTTCAGATGCATCAGCGGCAGCAGCTTGTTGCGCAGACGGAGCACCGGGGTGTCCTTGATGCGCTCGATGCGATGTTCGGAATTGGCGCGTGCACGCACCAGTTCGACGACCGCGAGCTGTGGGATCGCGAAGCGATCACCACCGGCTTCGACGATCAGCGCCGACACGATGGCCAGCGTGAGCGGGATCTTGATGGTGACACTGGAGCCCTCGCCGGCGACCGACTTGATGTCGATGGTGCCGCCGATCTGATCGATATTGGTGCGCACCACGTCCATGCCGACGCCGCGGCCGGAGACGCTGGTAACTGCAGCTGCAGTCGAGAAGCCCGGCGCGAAGATGAACTTGTGAATCTGGGCTTCCGACATCTTCTCGATATCGGCTTCGGTGGCCAGACCGTTCGAGATCGCCTTCGCCTTGATCCGCTCGGTGTTGAGACCGCGGCCGTTGTCGGCGATGCAGATCAGGATGTGGCCGCCTTCATGATAGGCGGACAGACGGATGGTGCCCTGCTCCGGCTTGCCTTCGGCAGCGCGCTCAGCCGGCGTTTCGAGGCCGTGATCCGCCGAGTTGCGCACCATGTGGGTGAGCGGATCCTTGATAAGGTCGAGCACCTGGCGATCGAGTTCGGTATCGGCGCCGTGCATCTCGAGTTCGATCTGCTTGCCGAGTTCGCCGGCCAGATCGCGCACGATACGCGGCAGCTTCTGCCAGGCATTGCCGATCGGCTGCATGCGGGTCTTCATGACGCCGTCCTGCAGTTCGGCCGTCACGGTGGACAGGCGCTGCAGCGGCACCTTGAATTCGGTGTCTTCATGACGACGGCTGATTTCCAGCAGCTGGTTGCGGGTCAGCACCAGCTCGGAGACCATGGTCATCAGATGTTCGAGCGTGTCGACATTCACGCGGATCGACTGGTTCGCGACCTTGTCAGCTTCTGGCTGGTCGACCTCGACTGCAGTCTTCTTGGCAGCGGGCTTCGGAGCAGCAGCCTTCGGCGCGGCGGGCTTTTCAGCAACCGGAGCCGGCGGCGCGACGGGCGCTGCAGGCGCAGGCGCGGCAGCTGCCGGCGGTGCGACTTCGATGGCGGTTTCCTGGAAGGCGCGCTCAAGCTCTTCGAGCGAGACTTCACCGGGACGCAGCTCACGCTCGAGGGTCGGAACGATCAGGGGGGCCGGCTCCGCAGCGACAGGCGCTTCCGGTGCGATCGGAGGTGCGGACTCAGTCATCGATTCCATGCCTTTTTCGACCATGTGATGCAGTTCGCCAATCAGATCTTCGTCGACGCCTTCCGGCTCCACTTCCGTGGCTTCGAGCTGACTGAGAATTTCCTTGATGCGATCGATCGTGGTCAGGATGAGCGTAACCGCCTCTCCGGTAACCGGCATTCCATCGCGGAATTTGCCCATCAATGTCTCGGCGGCATGGGCCAGGGCTTCGAGACGGGGCAGTCCGAGAAATCCGCACGTGCCTTTGATGGTGTGAACCAGGCGAAAAATATTATCGAGAATTTTCGCGTTATTCGGGTCCTGTTCGAAGCGGACCAGCTGATTGTCAACCGTATCCAGGCTCTCGTTGGTTTCCGTCAAAAACTCGCGGAGAAGATCATCCATGAAAATAGGCCTTCACACTCCAGGCTCGCGACTTTCGCTACGCCTTTCGAAGTCTGGCTACTTTCCCCGCAAAGCGTTTAATATTAGTTGAGCATTCCCAAAAACAATGAATGCGACATTTAGCTATATGCTCGCACACGTACGAGCCCGCCAAACGGCGGACTCGTAAAGAGTTCATTAAGAGTTGAATGAGTTTGCGATCAGATCGCGGTGACGACGATGGCGTCGCCTTCGGGCACCAAGGTCACCTTGAGGCCGCAAGCCTGCGCCAGGAGCCGCGTGTAGTAAGGCTGCACGGCATGGGCATCGATGCTGCCAACTTGTTCCGAGGCCAGCATATCGACGATGGCCTGCGGCAGGCGCGCGTTGAGGCCTGCAGCGGTGATCTTGAAACCCTGCGGCTCACCTTCGCCGATGCCATCGATCTTGAGCACGCCGCCGCGCGGAATCGTCTGCTGTGCGATTACCAGCATGTTGAGCAGCAGCTTGACCTTGTTCTTCGGCAGCAGAAGCCGCGGCAGATTCCATTCGATCTTGGTCTTGGCGTCTTCAAGGTGGCCGCGCGACATGGTCTGCGCGTCACCGAGATCGATCTGCGCGCCGGCCGAGCCGGCGGCACCGAAGGCGAGCCGGCAGAACTGCAGGCGGGCCGATGCGGTCTTGGCGCTCTTCCGGATCAGATCGAGCGCGAATTCCTTGTCTTCCGGCTTGGGATTGTCGTCGAGCACTTCGAGCCCGTTAACGATGGCGCCCACGGGGCTGATCAGGTCGTGGCAGACCCGCGAACAGAGCAATGCCGCGAGTTCAAGGGCATCGGGGGCCGGACCTGGCGTGGGAGTGTCGGACATGAAATGCGCTCCTGGGGCCACACAGAATGAACGGCGAATCAAGCATTTGCTTTACGGTTAGATACACCGCAGATGGTGGCGCGACCACAACAAGGCTGGCACAGTCCACCGGTGCAACAGGCGCGTGTAGAAATGAACGGGGATGACATGCAGGGGATGAAGGCTAGTCGATGACGGATGATTCGCGACCTCGCATGGATGCCGCGCGGGCTGCCGTCCTGATGGAGCCGCTGACCGAGCTCGCCGCGCAGGCCGGCGCCGCCATCCTCAAGGTCAACCGCACTGTCATGACCGTGGATGGCAAGGCCGACGGCTCGCCCGTGACCGAAGCCGATCTCGCGGCCGACCATGTCATCGGCGAAGGACTGGCCCGGCTGTTTCCGGGGATCCCGTCGCTGTCCGAAGAGCGCCTGCATCTCGCCACGCCCCCCTATGCCGGCACGCTGTTCCTGATCGACCCGCTCGACGGCACCAAGGAATTCGTCGCCGGCCGCCAGGAGTTCACTGTCAACATCGCCCTGATCGTCGATGGCGCACCATTGCTCGGCATCGTCGGCGCCCCCGCCCTCGGGCTGATCTGGCGCGGGCTGGTCGGCCGCGGCGCCGAACGTGTCGAACTCGCACCAGACCTGTCCATCCGCAAGGTCACACCGATCCAGACCCGCGCTGCGCCTGCTCCGGGCGCGGTATGGACCGCAGCGGTCAGCCGCTCCCATGGCGACCAGCGAACCGAGGCTTTCATCGCCAGTCGCCCCGGTGCTGTCAGACAGGAGTTCGGCTCGGCGCTGAAATTCTGCCGCGTGGCCGAGGGCCAGGCCGACATCTATCCGCGGCTGGCGCCGACCTGCGAATGGGATGTGGCCGCCGGCCATGCCGTGGTGGTGGCCGCTGGCGGCAAGGTGACCGACACCTTTGGCAAGGCGGTTCGCTTCGGCGGCAACCGGGAAGACTTCATCGTGCCGGAATTCATCGCCTGGGGTGATCCCACCGCGAGCGCGCGCGGCTGAACCCGCATTATTTCGCCAGGATATCCTGCACGCCCGGCCAGCGCTTGCGCGCGCCGGGCAGATATTTGGCCGGTGCCGCAGCAAAGGCGTCGCGGGTTTCCTCCCGGCCAAACAGGTAAAGGCGTTCGCCCGTAATGAGCCACAAACGCGGATTGCCGGCGAAGGCGACCCCGCGGGCGACGTCGACAGGATCATAGCCACCGAATTGCGGACCGTAGATGTCCGGATGCGCCGCGAAAGAGGCGCGGTTGCCCTCATTGCGGAAGCGCCAGACGGTGCCCTCTTCCGACATTTCGAAGTCCGGCTGCCCCAGCGTCGGGCGGCCTTCGGTGAAATAGGCCACCGGATCGAACCCGCTGATTGCGAGACCCGTGTATCGGTCAGTGACCACGCGCTCACTGGTCGCAGCCTGCGCGCCCGCCGGGACCAGAGCGGCCGCTAGCAGCAGAATCAAGGCAATTCCACGGCTCCAGCCTGACAATTCCCGCCGTTGTGCCGTCATAGTTGATACCGATAGTATAGGGAGTCGGGGACAATGACTGCAGAGTTAAACCGTGCTTCTCAGCATCCGGTTAAGGCCGCGGTCGCAAATTTGAAATACCAGGGGTTCTTTTCATGACCTTCGCATCACGCCTGGCAGCGGTCGCGCTAGCCACGTTCACGCTCGCCTTCTCGCCGGCTTCTGCGCAGCAACCACCGCGCGGCCAGGCCGCACCGGACACCTACCGGTCCGAAGAACTCATGACGGCCGGACACCGGTTTTTCGGCAATGTCTCGCGCGGCCTCGCCTCGGTGATCGAAAAGGCCGTCAGCCAGTGGGGGCTGCCGAACGGCTATATCCTCGGCGAGGAAGGCAGCGGCGCGATTGTGGCGGGCCTGCGTTACGGCGAAGGTACGCTCTATACGAAGAATGCCGGCGATCTGCGCGTCTACTGGCAGGGCCCTTCGGTCGGCTTCGACTGGGGCGGCGACGGCGCCCGCACCATGACGCTGGTCTATAACCTGCCGGCCACCCAGGCGATCTATCAGCGCTTCGCCGGTATCGACGGCTCCGCCTACATCATCGGCGGCTTCGGCATGACGGCACTGACTGCCAACAACGTCGTGCTGGTGCCGATCCGTTCGGGTCTCGGCCTGCGGCTCGGCGCCAATATCGGCTATCTCAAATATACCCCCAGCGCGACCTGGAACCCGTTCTAAGCCCTCGATCCCGCGGTCGTGCGATCAAGCGCTTCTGAACGGGCGAATAAAGGTTAACGAGGCGTTACGCTGTCTTTGCGGGCGGTGCCATGGCATGGTAACCGCTGCATTTTGAGAGCGTGGGAGCATTCGTCATGGTTGAACCGATCATGTATCTGGCGATCGGTTTTCTGATCTCGATGCTGTGCGGCCTGATGATCATGCCGCTGGTGCATAACCGCGCCGTCCGCCTCACCACCCGCCGGCTCGAAGCCGCGACGCCGCTGTCGATGGCAGAAATCCAGGCTGACAAGGACCAACTGCGCGCGGAATTCGCGATGGCGGCACGCCGGCTGGAAATGAGCGTCGACCAGCTCAAGAACAAGACCACCAGCCAGCTCGCCGAACTCGGCAAGAAGTCCGACGCCATCAACCGCATGAAGCTTGAGCTCGGCGAAAAGAACGCCACGATCTTCGCGCTGGAAGCCCGTGAAGCCGCCGTGAAGGAAAAGCTCGGCCTCACCGAGGCCGACTTCACCAGCAAGACGGAAGCGTTGCGCGCCGCCGAACAGGCCTTGAGCGACAAGCAGAGTGAACTCGCCAAGCTGAACCACGACCTCTCGGACCGCTCCATGGTGGCCGACACCCGCCAGGTCGAGCTCATTGCGGTGCGCGCGCAGGTCGAGGAATTGAAGGGCCGCGTCGGCGATGCCGAAAAGGATTTCGCCAATACGCAGCACCGGCTGGAGCTGCAGCGCGGCGAATCCGACACCGCTACGCGTGAACTCACCGAGGCGCGCGCGCGCGTCGAGAATCTCAGCCAGCGCGTGACTGACCTCGATCAGCAGCTCACCATCCAGGTGCGCGAAGCCGAACAGCTCGGCGCCCGCGTCACCGATCTCGAGAGCCAGCTCTCGACCCAGACCAAGATCCTGGCCGAGCGCGATTTCGAGAACAGCCAGTTGCGCCAAGCCAATGAAGCCGCCGAACAGATCGCGCGCGACCTGCGCGTCGAGCTCGCCGCCATGAACGGCGCCAAGGGATCGCCCGTCATCGAGAAGCTGCGCGCCGAGAAGGCCGCCGTGGAGACCGAGCTCGCCGCCGCCCGCGAGGAGCGCGCCAAGCTGCAGCGCGACCTCAACGGCGTCCATCAGCAGGCCGAGAGCGCATGGGCCACCGAGCGCATGGAAAACGCGCTGCTGCGCGAGCGCATCAACGACATCGCCGCCGAAGTGGCCAAAATGGCGATGACACTGGAAGGGCCGAATTCGCCCATCGAGGCAATTTTGGCCGCCGCTCCGGCGCCCGCGGCCCAGCCGCGCCCGGCCAATGACGCCGGTTTCGCCCCCAACAGCACCCTCGCCGACCGGATCCGGGCGCTGCAGTCCCACGCCTCCCGCGCCACGCAGCCGGGCTAAATCGCGGGCCAGGAACCCAAATCGCCCGCATGGCCGGATGGGGAGACTTATTGTGCGGATGTGCGGCAGGGTTCGCTTGACACCCCCGCCCCCTATTCCCTAAATCGCGCCATTGACGTCAGTCCCCGCCGGGCCATTACCGCCCGGCCTTTTGGTCTGTACGGCATCCCGGGCGCATAGCTCAGCGGGAGAGCGTTCCCTTCACACGGGAGAGGTCCAAGGTTCGATCCCTTGTGCGCCCACCATGTCTTCGTCGAATTCAATGACTTAACGGTCCAATTCCCTTGCGGTGTGCCCCAGAAGAGCGGGGGCACAGTGCGGCACATTGGTACGACACGGTTGCCAAAAATGACTCGGCCACCGCGCCCACCCAACTGCCGCTTTCGGGCTCAGGCAAGTCGGTGTTGTGGTCAGACTGCATTCCGACATGAATTAGCGAATGGTCAGCGTGAAGGGCGCCCGCCCTTGCCGTGCGCGTCGCGTTGCAGCCTCATGTTAAAATATCAACGTGGATTCGCGATGCAGCCTTTCACCCTGCCCCCTATGAACACTTAAGCAGACGAGCTCATGGACCCGCTTGACAGCCCCAATTCCAGGACAGACGCGCGTCTGGCAACGCAGTCATCACCGCAAGGAATTGCGGCTGATCTCGTTGCCGTGCTGGTATCCGTGACCTCGGGCGAGCCTCGCGTTCTAACGATCCAGGACCAGCGCGCCCTGCCCTCCGGGCCTTTCGAACTCGCCCATCGTTCGCTGCAATCGGGGCTACGGGCCTGGGTCGAACGGCAGACACGGCTGCCGCTCGGTTATGTCGAACAACTCTACACCTTTGCGGATCGTGATCGTGCTGGCGCCACCGGCCAGCATGTCATCTCGATCAGCTATCTTGGCCTGACACGAGAACAACCGGCATTCGGCGAACACGAGGCCAGATGGCGCGGCTGGTATGACTATTTCCCCTGGGAGGATCATCGTGACGGCCCACCGCCGCTGATGGAGAAGACCCTGCAGCCAGGGCTCAAAGCCTGGGCTTCCGCAGCTTCCGATCGGGCAGCACAGCGCGCGCGTCGGCAGCGCGCCGCCATGCTCTTCGGTTTCGAGGAGCACGGCTGGAACGAGGAACTGGTTCTGCAGCGGTACGAACTACTATATGAGGCGAAACTGATCCCCGAGGCGACACGCGGAAATTCCTCAGCATCCACGTCCACCCGTGCGACTCTATCGAACACGCCGGATCACCCCATGATCCTGGACCATCGCCGGATTCTGGCCACCGGAATTGCAAGACTTAGGGCCAAGATCAAATACCATCCTGTCGTGTTTGAATTGATGCCGGACACATTCACGTTGCTGCAATTGCAACGCTGTGTTGAGGCGCTGGCGGGACGGCAAGTGCACAAGCCGAATTTCCGCCGCCTGATCGAGCAGCAGGAACTTGTTGAGGAAACTGGCGAAACCAGCCAGGACACCGGCGGACGTCCGGCAAAGCTCTTCCGCTTTCGCCGTGCCGTCCTTACGGAACGCGCCATTGCCGGAACCAAACTTCCCGTCTCGGGGGCTTGACAAGCCTTATACTCGATTACAGTATAACATATGCTCAACGAGAGTATATATCATGCTGTCGATACCTGAACTGCGTCCTTCGGAACATATCTATGCGAAAGTGCGCCACGCGATCCCCGCGATCGAATGGTCGATGCTGTCAGAAGATATCGACGCGATCATCGCGTTGAAGAAGAGCCGCAACGCGGTCATCCTTGCCCACAATTATCAGACACCGGACATCTTCCACTGCGTCGCGGACATTGTCGGCGACAGCCTCGCGCTGGCGCGCGAAGCGATGCACGTGGAGGCCGACGTCATCATTCTCGCCGGTGTTCACTTCATGGCCGAGACGGCCAAATTACTCAATCCGTCGAAGACCGTGCTGATTCCCGATCGCGGTGCCGGCTGCTCGCTTGCCGACTCCATCACGCCCGAGGACGTGAGGCTGCTGCGGCAGAAGTATCCTGGCGTGCCGATCGTGACTTATGTGAACACCTCGGCAGCGGTGAAGGCAGAGTCGGATATCTGCTGCACCTCAGGCAATGCCAAGGCGGTGATCGAGTCGCTTGGCGTTGAACGCGTGATCATGCTGCCGGACGAATATCTGGCCAGGAACATCGCTGCCGAGACAGCAGTCAAAGTTATTACCTGGACCGGTCATTGCGAGGTGCACGAGCGCTTCAGCGCCGAAGAGGTGCGTCAATTGCGCGAGAACCACCCCGGTGTCGTCGTACTGGCGCACCCGGAATGCCCGCCAGACGTCCTGGCGGAGGCTGATTTCGCTGGCTCGACGGCCGCCATGTCGTCCTACGTCGCAAGCAAACGACCCCCGCGGGTCGTGCTTCTGACGGAATGCTCGATGAGTGACAATGTCGCCGTCCAGTACCCGGACCTCGAATTCATTCGTCCGTGCAATCTTTGTCCACACATGAAGACGATCACGCTCGGCAACATCCGTCACGCGTTGGAGACGATGCAGCACGAGGTCACGATCGACGACAGTGTCGCAGCGCGCGCACGCCTCGCGGTCGAACGAATGCTGGCCGTCACATGACAGCATTACACGATACAAACGGCGCTCCCGTCATCATCGGCGGTGGCATCGCTGGCCTCATGACAGCCCTGGCGCTCGCGCCGCAACCGGTGCTGCTCCTGACCGGCGCGCCGCTGGGCATGGAATCGTCGAGTGCGCTTGCGCAAGGCGGTATCGCTGCCAGTATCGGGGCAGATGATAGTACTTCGCTGCATCTGGCAGACACACTCGCCGCGGGTGACGGTTTGTGCGACGAAACCATCGCGGCCTCAATCGTCGCCGCAGCGCCCGCCGCGATCGAACAGTTGGCGCGGCTCGGCGTCCTTTTCGATCGGGATGCCAGCGGCAAGATCATCCTCGGCCTCGAGGCCGCGCATTCGCGCCGCCGGATCGTCCATGCCGGGGGTGACGCAACAGGCCGGGACGTTATGCGAGCCCTGGTCCGCAAGGTCCGCAAGACGCCTGCAATCACGGTGATCGAGGGAGCCACGACACAGCGCCTGGTCGTCGAAGACAATGCAGTGGTGGGTCTTCTCGGCCATACCGGCCGGGGACCCGTGCTCTTTGCCACCGACCGTGTCGTCATCGCGACCGGTGGCATCGGAGGTCTGTTTCTGCATGGGACAAATCCGGCTGGATCCTTTGGCCAGGGCCTCGCGCTCGCAGCACGCGCCGGCGCCGTCATGGCCGATCTTGAATTTATCCAATTCCATCCGACAGCGCTCGACAGCAAGTCCTCTCCACTGAAGCTCATCAGTGAGGCCGTACGCGGAGAAGGCGCGATCCTGGTCGATGGGAATGGCGATCGCTTCATGGCCGGTGCCCTCGGCGCCGAGCTTGCGTCCCGCGATATCGTTGCACGTGCCGTCTGGCGGCACATGGCGGCGGGGCATCGGGTTTTTCTCGACGCAAGGGGCGTGAAGGGACTCGACTTTGTGCAGCGTTTCCCGGCCATCACGGCGCTGTGTCGCGACGCAGGAATCGATCCGGTTACGCAGCCGATCCCCGTCCGTCCCGCTGCGCACTACCACATGGGCGGCATACTGGTTGACCGGACCGGGCGGAGCTCCGTCGACGGTCTGTGGGCCTGCGGCGAAGCTGCCTGCACGGGCCTGCATGGCGCAAACCGGCTCGCCAGTAATTCACTCCTCGAGGCGGCCGTGTTTGGCGGCTGGGTTGCCCAGAATATTGCCGCAACGACCTCCATCCGGCGGCGTCAGCCAATGTTGCCCGGTGGAGTAACGGACAGCGACCCAAGTTCGGTGCGCCCTATTCTGTCGCGTGCCGCAGGCGTGTTGCGCGATGGCGAAGGCCTGCGTGCCGCCGCCCGCGCGCTCTATCCTCTCGCGATCTCGCAGCAAGCTGCAAGCGATCCCGCAATTGTCGGCCTGATGATCGTGATCGCTGCCTTGCGCCGCCAGGAAAGCCGCGGCGCGCATGCACGCACCGACTTCCCGAAGCACACGAGTCTGGCACAGCGTTCGACGCTGCGCCTTGATGACGCGCTTCAAGCCGCGCGAGACGACATCCCGGAACTCGTCGCCTAACCCAAAGGATCGCCATGACGCCCTCACCGCTCCCCCATGTCATGATCGAGCCATTGGTTCGCATGGCGTTGCTTGAAGATCTCGGACGAGCCGGCGATCTCACGACCGATGCAATCGTGCCAGCCGACCGACGCGCCACGACACTTCTTGTTGCGCGCCAGCCCGGCGTGGTGGCCGGGCTCGACCTCGCTCGACTCGCCTTTCAACTGATCGATCCCGCGATCGAGGTGCATGTCGAGCGCAACGACGGTGCAGCCCTGTCGCCCGGCGACGTGATCGCCACGATCACCGGCCCCGCGCGAGGTATTTTGACCGCCGAACGGGTTGCTTTGAATTTCCTGTGCCGCCTGAGCGGAATCGCGACGGCAACGGCGTCTGTGGTTGCAGCGGTCCGAGACTACCGGACGAAAATTGTTTGCACGCGCAAGACAACGCCAGGGCTGCGCGCCATCGAAAAATATGCGATCCGCGTTGGCGGTGGCAGCAATCACCGGTTCGGCCTCGACGATGCCGTGCTCATCAAGGACAATCACGTCGCCGTTGCCGGCAGCGTAACCGAGGCGTTGAAGCGGACAAAAGCCGGTGTCGGCCACCTGGTCAAGATCGAACTCGAAGTCGATACGCTCGATCAGTTGCGCGAGGCGCTCGATCACGGTGTAGACGCCGTGCTTCTCGACAATATGGCTCCAGCGACGCTCACGGAAGCTGTCGCGATGGTCGCAGGCCGGGCGCTCACCGAAGCCTCCGGCCGCATTACGCCCACGACAGCGCCACACATCGCTGCTACCGGAGTCGATCTGATCTCAATCGGCTGGCTCACCCATAGCGTCGGCGTTCTCGACATCGGGCTCGATTTCAAACGGGACGATTTGAAGATGTGAGTGAGGTTATTGATTTTGTTGCGGTCAAACTCAGTATCAATAGAAAGCCTCAGCAACTATCCCGATTACGACTTTGTACCAGTCTGTGGGCGAGCACAAACCACCTATACCGATATTCGCTGATGGTGGCGATCTGAAAAGCCTTCAGAGGGGTTACCGATCTATCAACGGCCTATTGGACGAGCGGCCCGATTGGGGACACTCGTCCAGGTCCGTTGCTCGCGAAGTGGGGCGTCATTCCTCGATCAGTTGTCGTCGCTGTTCGCCGTTCAGCGGGCCGGCTCCCACATACTGCACCGCGCTGTTCGGATTATAGCTTCGTCGATCCCGCAGCGCGCGGCCTCCGTCCTCTTCCTGGCGAGTTGAACCGCCGTCTCCCCCGTAGCCAAGCACCTCGACGATGATGACGGAAGTCTGCTGGGCTTTACCGGGCTGCGTTACATCCTTCGCCGCGTCGGTAGCTGCTTTGCTTGCGTCGCCGCCCTCGAGCTTCAAGGGAGTGATCGAACTTTCTTTCGGAGGCAAACCTTTGATCTCACCAGAGACCTGGAAGTTGTTTGCGTTCAGCACAAAGAGGGCCGCAATATTGAGGTTACCGCTAACCCGCACGCCGGCGTCGCCGGCATTGACCGTGCCCTGCGGCGCGATCAGGTTGACGTCACCTTCCTCGACGCCCGTGAAGCCGACGATCGTGCCGATGCCGCTGCCTGAAATATCGGCCTTCTCAAGCACTGTCGTCACCGCATTGACGTCGGTCTGGATCTCCGGCGCCGACGGCACGCGTGTCGTCTTGGCGCCGCGCCCGGCATCGATGTCACCCAGCGTCGACCAGATCGTCTCATCGCCGCCGGCGAAGGTCAGGATGCGCGAGCGGTTTACAACGACATTGTTGCGGGTGAAGATGTTGATGTCGCCATAGCCGAGAGTGACCAGGCCGTAGCCGGCGCCTGCGTCCGTCCCCAGCGCCGCAACCTGCAAACCGCCACCCGGCGTCAGCACCTCGATGTCGCCACCGGCCATGGTACGGAACAGCCCATTGCCGATCGTCACGTCACCCTTCCAGTCTTGGCCAGGAAACAATGTATCGATCGCCGCATAGCCGCGGTTATAACCTTGGTTGCGCGGCTGACCATCTTCGCCGGGCGATTTCTGGTCTGACCCCGCCTCCCGCAACTCCTGCATATAGACCTGACGCAGGAAGCGTTCTTGCGTGAATTGCGGCAGCGTCCGGAACCGCGTCCAGGCGCCGAGCGGTGTCAGCTTTTCACCAGTAATCTCCTCAACAAAGGAGGCGAGGCCATTGCGTACGGTCTTCACCGTACCGCTCTTGCGGGTCTCGGAGGCGTCGGTGAGATACAGCGGCACCACCGTGCCATCGGGCAGCGTCGTCTTGAGATAGTCCGGCATCGCGGCGACATTGGCCGGATCGAGGTAGGCCGCCATGAACGCTGCATAGGACGGCTGCTTGCCGTTCAATCCGGCCATCACCGTAATCGCCGCACCCTCGTCGGGAAGACCCGCGACCTTGGTACCGGGAATGACGCGGTTGTTGGTGTCGTAGCCCTGATTTCCACGGCTGTAGAGCGCAAGATCAGTGCCATAGACATCGCGTCCCGCCGAGAGCACGAGCGCGCCCGGCCCCAGGATCTCGGCCTGCCCGCCATAGCGCCCGCCGAGCATGGATGAGGTGTACGGATTGGTGCCGCCGATGATATCGTTGCCCGCTTCGAGCAAGGAGACGTCCGTCGCTCGAATATTGCGCAGCGCATAGTCGATGTTGCGGATATCCATGCCTGCCCGGAACCACGTTGCCTCGTTCGTTACGATGGCCGGCGGCGTCCCGCCCCCTTGCACAGGTCGCGGTGAGCCCATGATCGACCCGGACAGCGCATAGATGCGACTAGGTTCGTAGTCGTTCTCATTCGGCAGGTGTTCGGGATTACGCAGGCCGTAGAGATGCAACTGGTGACCGGACAGATTGCTTGGGGGAGCGATGATGTCGTTGTAGAGAACGGTGTGGAAATCATACCAGTTCGGTAACTGGATCAGTGAACCGTCGCCCCCTACCGGCTCAAACGGAGACGGGATCATGGCCGGCGTCGCCCGGGACATGAGGATTGCCCCTGGATAGACGTCGTTTCCAGCCAGGATTCGCAGCTCCGGGCGACTACCTGGTAGAGTGTAGATCACACCGGCGTTGGCGACAGAGCCATTCAGCGCCGTGATGCGAACCCTGGACGGATAGAGGTTTCCGGCGAGACTGTTCACCTTGGAATAGTAACGTGCGGCGGTCGGGGAGGCCACCCAGTCCACATCCTTCGACAGATAGTCGACCTGACCGACAATCATGACATCGCCGCCGGTCGAGGTGAGGCTCAGCGCGGTGCGATCAGTCTGGCCGCTCATATAGGCCAATTCGCTGGCCTCGCCCTTGCCGACCAGCAACGGATCGAGCAGGGTTTGCAATGTGAGATCCCCGGCCGTGTGCACATCAAGCGTTGCGTCGCCGAGAGACAGGATAGGTGCGATCGCATAGGTCGTCAGCTGGTTCTGCCCAATGCGGACGTTGACCGACCGGCCAAAATCGAATTCAGCCGCTTCGATCGTACCGGCGCCGCGCCCGACATAGTAATAGCCGGCGCGGATCGCCCCGCCTGCCTCGATTGACATCGATCCACCATTGCGCAGCTCTAGCAGCTTACGCTCGTCGACAGAGCGCCCGCCGCGCACGCGGCCGTTGGTCGGAAGCGCGACCGTCAGATTGACCAGATCGCCGCCGGCGCTGACCGCGACATTTCCGCCGCCAAGCGCCCCGACACCGCGCTCGAAATTGCCGTAGTCGATCCACCAGGCACTTTGCCTGGCCGGCTGGTTACCCAATGCAGAATGCCTGTAGGGCCCAAATACGTAGGATGCATCGGTGGCGCCCTGCTTCTTCAGCCACTCGGCGTAGTGCTGCATCTGGGTGTGGTCGGCCGGAAGCGTCACCTCGATACTGCCGCCAGCCACGACCTGAAGATGCCCGCCTCCGACGCCGAATGTCGCGCTGTCGGGTGCGGTCGTGAAATCGTCGAGCCGTGCGAGATCCCGCCGGCCGGCGGTATAGATCGACGCCACGCCGTTCAGCCTAATGTCGCCGTTTGCGGCAACCGTGATGTCACCCGTTCCGGTGCGCACGGCCGTGATGGGCGTCATCGCGATCGTGGTCGTGCTGGGCTGAACCGACGAATAAAGGAGCGCGATGGCGCGCAGGTTGGGGAGAATCTGTGTCGTATAGAAATCGGCGAAGGTTGAGTACTTCGTTACGACATTGACCCGGCTGCTGGCCGTGATGAGCTTATAGTCGGTTACTCCCTTCGCTGCTGCGTAAGCCGTCCACAAGTTCATCAGATATGTGTAGCCCGCTTCGCCGGTCGTCCCCAGATTGATGACTGCGCTTGAATCGGCATTCAGGCGTGTGCCTGCCGCAGCCTCGAGGGTCGAGAGCCAGGACGTCGGGCTCACTGCGCCCGCTGCGTTCGGCTTCAAGAGAGCGCTGTAGCCCGGATCCACGTCCACGAGAGTTATGTCGGACACGGTCGTCCCGCCGCTGACATAGGAGATGGGCGATTGGGCACTCAGGATGATGCTGCCGGCGGCGCCGGCGGCGCGACGCGTCGGGTCGGCGCTCTGGCCCACCGGTGCTGCGCCGGCGACAAGAGTTTCGCTCCAGGACGTCGCGGCCACGGTGGTCCCGTCCGTCCTGGTGATTGAGGGCAACAGCACCGCAATGCCGAGCCCATTGGGTGATGCGGCGGCGGGCGTATTCGCTGCTGGATCGAAGGGGACCGCGGTACTCCCCGTCACCGGGGTCTGCGTCTTCAGAATGCCCTGCGTCGAGAAGTTGATGCCCGCATAGACGGCAGGAAGGGCCGTCAGCGCGTTGCTGTAGGCCGTAAGGTTGTTGCTCGTGTTGTTTCGCCCGCCGTTGAGAACGAGCGTCAGCGCCGAGCCCGTCGTTTTATTGAGTTCGATGTATCTGCTGTCCAGCGTATTGCCGAACTGGAAGAAGCCGTCGCTGATGCTGCCTTTGAGATCGATATTGCCTTCGGCACGCAATGTCAGCACGCCGGACTCGCCGCGGATGCTGCCGCCGGTGCGGTAGACCATCGTCGTGTAGTCGCGCAGGAGCCTGCCTTCCTGGCCCGCAACCACGTAAGCCTTACCCAATAGCGGGTCGATGGCCATGACGCCGGCCGCCATCGCGGCAGCCTGATCGACGGTGCCCGCGCCAAGGTTCCAGTTGGACTTGAGTACGATATCGCCGGCGTAATTGAGCTCCATCCCGGGGCGGGCGTGGAAGTTCGACTGGCTGGCTAGGCCGCCGAGACTGGCGTAAGCGGCGGAGATGTCAAAATCGCGCACGAACTCGACCAGCGTGCCGGCGCCGTAATCCGCCAGCACGTTGAGCTTGCCGGCGGCCGTGGCGGCAAGATCGAGCTCCGCCTGGCCGCTGCCGTTGATCTTCACACCGACGAAGTTGGGATTGCTTGCAAAGCTCGCGAGATCGAACTGCCTGAAGCCTTCGAGAACGATCTCGCGCGCGCCGGCAATGCTGCCGGCAAAGGCGACGTTCACAGTGTCGGCACCCGGCTGCACGATCACCGGCGCCCGCAGGGTGACCTTGCCGCCCTCGCCGCCCGCCACATCGATCAGGCCTCCCTGAACCGCAAGCGTGCCGCCCGAGATGCCGAGGGTCACGCGGCCGGAGCCGAGGTAATCCACGCTATCGGTCGCGCCTGCCCGCAGCACGGCGGCGCTGGTCATGGTGAGACCGTTGCCGCCATAGATGGCGATCGAGCCGCCGTAGCGGGCACGCGCATCGATCGAGCCGGCGACGGTCACGCGGCCATGGTCTGCTGCCAGCGTGAACGACTCCGTCACCGTCGTGCCGTCCAACGTGACGTCCCCGGTGCGGATGCGGAAGCCACGTGATCTGGAGAAGCCTGCCTCGTTCAGGCGCTCGTTCAGCGCCGCGAAGTTCGGCAGTTGCACGATGTCGAGCGAGAATGAGCCGCCACGTTGCCCGGCCGCCGCCTGCGCCTTGATCGTGCCGTCGAGCACCACCTGACTGCCATCCGATGTGATGGCGAGCGAACCTGCACCGCCGCCGCCCGGCTGCGCAGCGAAGTCGAGCACAGCACCAGTAGCCACCTGCACCGATCCGCCAACAGCCGTTAGCGCAATGCGCCCTGCATCTGTATATTCCGCGACGTCGAAGAATTGCTTGCCAAAGCCGCCAACATCGATCAGCGCGCCCGCCGTGAGGGTCACATCGCCATGCGTGGCGGTCAGCTCGACAGCGCCGCCCAAAGCGTTGGCGCGTCCGCCGAAGAGAATAGAACTGCCCGTCAAGCTCCAGCGTGCGCCGAGGCTGCCCTGGTCACGCGCCGGTATTGTCGTCCCATGCGCCGCAACGGTGAGCCCACCAGTCGTGGTCAGTGATTGCGCGGCGCCACCGCGGCCGGTCAGAAGCGGCGCGAACAGTGTCACTTCCGCATTGCCGGCATCGAGCGAGCCTTTGCCTTCGCCAACCATGCGTGTCGTACCGGTCAGCACCGCCGTATCGAATCCGCGCAGCGCCTTGGCACCCTGACCAAAAGCCAATTCCTCCGCGACGAGATTCAAGCGGCCATGACCGGCGCCGATCGGCTCGCTGAAGGTGCTCGTCGAATTCTCCAGCACCAGCCGGCCGGCGACAACATCGATAGTGCCCATGCCATAGCCGGCGAGAACTGCCGCATCGAATGTCACCGCACGCTGGCCGGACAAGTCCACTGCATTGTGGAAGTCGATGCTTGTATAGCTGCGCAGGACGAGATTCTCAGTGTTGCGCAGCATGGCCAACGCCGCCGGATCGAGCACCAGGCCGCTGCCGCCGCCAAAGCCGATGCGGCCGGACGCCACCGACAAGGTTGCGCCCGAAAGCTGCGCGCCAGGCCTCATATAGGTGTTGCGCGTAGCGTCAATCAGCAGGGCGTTGCCGCCCGCAAGCGTCGCACCCGCGCCGATTGTCACCACTCCGCCGGCAGCGAGGTCCACGTTCTCGCGGATTGCACGCACCGCGTCACCGTTGGACAGCCGGATCAGTGCCCCCCAATCCCGCGATGGCGCCGCGGAAGCGTCGCCCGCCACTTGCGGCGCCACCACGAGGTCGCCCGCTCCGCGCGGGGCTTCGCCGTTCGCGGCGATGACACTGCCAGCGCCGATGTCGATCGTCTCGCTCGCGGCCAGGATGATCTCCGGTCCCGTCAACGCCGAGCCGCTGCTGTTGCGCACGACGATGTCGTCGGCGGTCACGTCCACCCGCAAACCGCGCGTATCGCCGCTGCGCATGCCGCCAAGCAAGAGACTGCCGGCGCCAAAGTTCGACAGACTGGTGGCGTCGAGCACAAGATATCCGCTGGATCGCAGATCACCTGCATCCTGCTCCGCCCCGACGACTGCGATCTTCGCAGCTGCGATATCCACCAACCCGCCGCGGCCTGCCGCCTGCGAGCGCAATTGCCCGTTCAGGATCAGGTCCCGCGTCGCCTTGAACACCACCGCGCCACCATCCATGGGCAGTCTTGGCGTGACGATTTCCTTTCCGGTCAGGCGATACTGCGTCAGCTTGAATGCGTCGGAAGCAAAGAACGTATCGGCGAAAGCTTCGTTGTATTCGCTATATTTGCGGACGACGTCGCCCGACATCACGCGCCAGGACGACGGCAACTGATCGTGACTGCTGTCGAGCGCATTGCCGCGATAGCCTTTCACGATCGCGGAGCCGTCGGCCAGGTCCACGGATCCCCGAAGCGACGTGCCCTGTGAACCGCTCACCATCTGAACAGCGTATGCGTCCGGCAGCAGCGCGTAGCGTGCCGGCAAGAGCGTGTACCACCCCGCGGGGATACCATTGCCACCGTCGAGCCAGATGCGCTCACCGATCGCTGTCACCGGGCCCATTGCCGGCATGATCGCGTACATCCCCGGGCGCGCCAGCACATCATGCGAACCACCGGGGCCCGGTACATGCTCCCAAGCATGGAGATCGCCGCCGCCTCGGATATCGACAACCGATCCGGCCGCAAGATCGACACTCGGGGCCTCGAGCGTGATGCGCTTCTCCGGCGGGGTCGTGATAATCGTCGGCGAGCCGCTACCGGTGGGCAAGGTCCAGTTCTCATTGTTGCTGAGATTGCCATAAGGCAGCAACAGACCATCGCCGGTAACAGAAGTGACGCTTCCCGCGCCAAGGGTCAACTTGTCGGTGGCCTTCAGAACGATCTGACCAAAGGGGGCACGTAGCGTGCCGCCCTGCTCAATCACTGGCGCCTGCAGGGTCAAAGAGCCGCCCGCCGACAGCGCCACACCAGCGGCACCGTTCTGCTGCACGATGATCTTCTCGCTCGCCTTGATCGTCGCACTCGTTTGCGAGGCTGGATAGATTTGAGCAGCCCTCAAGACCAAAACGCCAGCCATGTCGAGCGACGCCGGCTGCGCCGCACTGTACGGGACGAGCTGAATATCGGTCGCTTCCAGCACCGCCTGCGCGAAGCCGCGGATGGCCGCCTGCTTCACGTCGATCACGGTGGCGGCGAGCGTCAGTGTGCCGTTCTGCGCTGGCGCGGCGGCAGATGTTCCGTACAGCGAAATGTAAGATGCCGACAGGCGCGCATCGGCGCCGTTGCCATTGACCAGCGCGCCGCTGATCGAGATCGAGCCCCCCATCGTGAGGTTGACACCGTCGAGCCGAACGTTACCGGCTGCAGTGAGAGTGAGATCGGCGAAACCGGACGATTGAAGAATGGACGGACGGAAGACCAACCCCGCTTGCGTGGCCGCGCTGTCAGACAGGATCAAGGACGCCGTGGAGGACAATGATACGGCACCGCCGCGCGCGCCGCTGCCGCCGGCCTGGCCGCGCCATGTTCCATCAATCACTCCCTGGCCCTTGACAGAAATGGAGCCGCCATTGCTGGCGAGTGTGACCGGCACGCTCCTGCGCGATCCGAGCGCCTCCCTCACCGGTACGTCGATTTCCCCGCTGGCGCCCGAGACGTCGATCATCGAACCCAATTCCAGTACGACAGAACTCGCATCCAAGGTCACAGAGCCGCCGCCGAGCACAGCGCCACCGCGCGCTCCCCGGCTATCCATTTCGATGACCGGCATACCGCTCGCCACGAGCGCAGCCGTGCTGGCGACGGTGACCATCCCCGACCCCGCCAAAACGTTGATCTTTCCGGCCAGCGCCTCAAGCCGGCCGTCGATCTTGATCGCGCCGCCGGCTGTACTACTCGGAACCGCGACGGTGATGCTGCCGCCGACATCGGTCGCAACCGTGGCCCCGGCTCCGATCGTCACATTGCGGCCCGTAAGCGAGAGCGACGTCGGCAAAAGGTCCGCGCGCTGCGACAACGGGAGCACGACAAGCGAGCCCATATCGGTAATCGATGTGCCCGAATCGAAGCGGGCGGTATCCGTCACCTCGACGCTGCGCGGGAGTTGCCTGATGGTGGCCCCGTCCGCAACGGTAATGTCGCCGCGCGACGTGACCTGAACCGAACGGAAACCAAGGTCGGAGTACAACGTCTCCGCCAGACGGACGGCGCCCACGGGCGCCGAAGCCGCGCCCCCGATCTGGAGGGACGAATTCGTGGTCACGGAAAGACTGCCGCCCGAGCCAGCCGCATAGCCACGCAGGTCGGCCTTCAAGAGTTCCGCAGCGTCGATGCCGGCAAAGGTGATCGTACCTGCGTCGCCCACTCGCAACTCGCGCTTGCCCTTCTGCAGTCTGTACCAGCCGCCGCCGGAGACATCGAGGACGGCGCCCGGCTCGAACCGCGCATTCATGACCTCGATGCTGCCGCCGCCGATAACCGGCGCCACTACCGTTGCAGCGTCCGCCCGTTGATTGATCCATTGACCGCTGACGTCGATGGAGGCGCCGGCGCCAAAATAGACGTTCTCCGCCTGATTGAGCTTGACGGTGCCGCCGGCAGCACGGATCGCTCCGTCGATCTTGAAGTTCTGGGTGTAGGCGTCCGTGGTGTTGGCTTGAACTATAAACGAGCTGCTTGGCGCCAACTCAAGCGTCGTGCCCTTCTCAAGCGTGAAGCTCTTCGAGACATAAAGTTCAGTCGTGCCGAAGCCCGCGGCAGCCAGCACATCGGAATCGAGATAGGTCGTGCGGCGCAGGAATGAGTCGTCAGGCGGCAAATTGATGCCGCTCGTGCCGCTATACCAGAAGGATGCGAGCGGCGACGTTGCGCTGAAGTCTGCCGGCAATTGGAGCGGGCTGTTCGATATGATCAGATTGGCCAGCAGCCACTGCCGATCGTCATCGCCCGTGCCGCCGAACTTCATGCTACCGGCCTGTGCCGGCTTGCCCGAGGCCGCCTGACGCTCGCCAACGACGACGCCACCCCAATAGCCGCCTTCGAGCACGACGCCTTCGGCCGCATGAAGTTGGATGGAGCCGGCGTTGCGGCCCTCCATGTAGCCGCGCTCGTAGCGAGCGCCCCCCCTGTCGAGCGGGCTCGTCCAGATCTCCGTGACACCCGCGCGGCCGTGCGAGCGGGTGAAGCCACCGGCGAACGCCACATAAGCCTGGTCTGGTCTTGCTTGTCCGATGTCGTAGACGCGCCCGTCAGCGCCGATCAGCTTGGTCGTTTTGATCCAGCCATCCGAATAGCGAACCGAGCCGCCCGAGACATCTAGGAGCGAGCCCGATCGCGTGATCAGTGAGCCGGCCGACTTCAGGGTGATAGAACCGCCCTGCGTCGATAGTTCGGCGATGGTCGTCTTACCCACGCCAAGCCATGCCGACACGTCGGCAAGCGGCGTTCCTTGCCAGGCTCCAGGAATGTCATTGCCGTTCTTGTCCTTCGCCCACCGCACGCCGGACATCAGGCCGTCGGAAAACGTCCCGCTTGCGCGCCGATCAACGTAGACCGTTTGTCCGCGCAGCCAGGAATCTCTGAAGAGCGGTGAATCGCGCAACTCGTTGATGCGCAACTCGGCTTGAACGACATTGCGCTCCATCGCGATCAAAATGTCTTGCAGTCCGGCAACGCTGAGATAGGCGTCCTCGCCGATATAGATGCGGCTGCCATCGCGCTTTCTCTCGCCGGTGACGGGATCGTCGGTAGCCCATCCATCTGTACTCGCCACCACGCTGATGGTGCCGGCAGGGACAATGACGTTCGCTTCACGCTCGATATTGATGAGATTGCCCCGCAATTCGACGCGGCCCGGGCTGTAGCGCGTGCCCGTCGATGTCAGCTCGATCTCGCTGGTGTCGGACAGATCCGGCATGGCCGCCGTCACGCTGCCCTGCGCCAATGTCACCGTGCCAGTCTTCCAAAACCATAAAATTCCAGCGGACGGATCGCAAAACGAGCTCGAATAACATCCCATGCCCTGACTAAAACCCTGCAAGCGGATCGAGCCGTCGCGGTTGTTGAGGGCAGTCAACGCCAGCAACGCGCCATTCTGCATGACATCGCGGGCGGTCAGGGTGATGTTGCCATGATCGGCCTGGGCGATGCCATTGTTCACCACGCGATAGCCAATAGAGGCGGCGCGCAGCTCCATCTCGGGAAGAATAATATTCCTTACGTCGGTACTGAAGGCATCGTTCTCAAGCGCCGCTTGGGCATAAGAAAACATCCAGCGCATCGGCGACGACGCCGCAACATCAAGGCCGCGAAAGGTGCTCTTGTTAGTAACAGGATCAGGCCATGCTGTACTGGTCCTGAGATAGATCTGCTCACCGGCGGCCATGATCACTTGACCCTCCGGCGCCAAAATCTGCCCCGAATTGACGACGTGCGGCGCGAACAGCATCGCCTTGCCACCACTCGCTGTCGTAATTTGCGCGCCGCCCTCCACCCGCACATCACCCGAAGCAGCGCCGATCACCGCTCCCGGTATCTGGGCGGGGTCGTAGATGGATCTGCCGTTTACGGGTGTCTGCTGCCCGAGATAGCCGAATTGCGGCATCGCGATGCTATTGCCGGACGCGTCGTTGAAAACATAAAGCTCCTTGTTGATGCCCGCCATGAACTGAGCATTGGAAAGGCTCAAGCTCGAAGCAACCAGCGTATTGACGTTGACCTGGCTCACGCCACCAAAGATGATGCCGTTGCGGTTGATCACATAGACCTGTCCCTCGGCTTTGATGGAGCCGAGGACCTGGCTCGGAGCGGCGCCGGAATCCACACGGTTCAGCGCGATCCAGTTCTTGGCATCGGCACCGCCGGCACGCTGGTCGAAATAAAGATCCGTCTCGCGGCCGACATTGAACTCCTTCCAGCTCAGGATCGCCTTCTGCTCGTTCTGCTTGACCGTGACCTGAGTGCGGCCACCATTTGCGGACTCAGTCGGCAAATTCGCGCCCTGCCACAATCCCGCACCGCCATCGGTCGCACCTGGTGTCGCGCCCGGCATCGCCACCAGACCACCGGCCTGCAGACCATTTTTCACCGTGTTCGGCGCGGTCCGTGCGAGATCACGGGCGGCCTGCTGCGCAGCCTGCATGGCCTGAAGAGACAGTGTCGCCCGCCTGAGCGAATTGCTCGCCTGCTGCGCAGCCTGCGAGGCTCCCTGTGCGGCCGCCATAGCTGCCGCCGACGGAGTTGGCGCCACCCCACCCAACGGACGGGAGAGCGCGTTGTCACTCGCCACAAAAAGCGCGACCGCGCTTACACCAGCGAACAGCACGGCGTGCTTCGACAGACGACGAACTGAAAAGGATCGCGGTGCGGCGTCAACAACGGGCAGAAACATGAATTGGCACTCTCTGGTCAATTGTCGGCCTTCACCCCCACGGCTTCAGCCAACCGTCGGACTTATCCGACGACCATAGACGAGTGAGCACCGGCAAGTGCGCAACGTACCGCGCCGATTTTTTCCAAACGAGCTCCGATCCGAACGGGTCAGCTCACGAGGACCACGCCGCCCGGAAGTGACACCACCCGCGCTCCGAATGTCGCTTTCAGCTGGGTGATCACCACCTCAAGCCGATCTAGCCGGAACTGCGCGGTGAAGCGCCTTTGCCCGAGCGCCTCATTCACCAGAATGATCCGGCCCGGCCGGTAGCGATTGATTTCTTCGACAACCCGCGCTAGCGGCTCGTTCTGAAACAACAGCTCTCCTTCGCGCCACGCAGTCACCGTAACGGGATCGACACTCTGGACGTGACCCAAATTGCGATCGTCATAGACGACCTGTTGCCTCTTCTTCAGTGTCGCAGAACGTCCTTCCTGCTGGACATCAACAAAGCCTTCAAGGCATGTCACACAGGTCTCGGAGCCATTGTGACGGATACTGAACTGGGCATCGTCGGCCCGAGCCCGGCCGTTGCCTGCAATCACTTCAACGGGCCTGGATCGTGTCGCGAATGCGGCCTCTCCCCCGATCAACTCGATCTGATCGCCTCCGTCGCTCGCAGCCCGGACGTTGAGGCTGGTTCGGGTATTCATGTCCACCGATGCGCGCTCCGCAAGCGCGATATGGCGACGTTCGCCCGTCACGGTCCGGTAGTCGGCAGCGAACTCGCCAGCTGATGGCCACAGTCCCATCGGCGGGCGAATGACCATGACAGCTGCCCCAGCCGCCGATAAGCCGAGAGCGCCGACCAAAAATGCGCGACGTCCAATCTGCATGCGCGTTCTGGCATCCGCTCCTGTGCCCATGGGACGCCCGGTTTGTGCAACATTCTCGATGGCCGTCCCCAACACGCGCCATCGCCCGCTCACCTGGGCAAAGGCCTCGGCATGGTGGGGGCTTTGTGCGCACCATACTCTCAGCGCCGCGACGTCTGCCTTGCTGGCGTGGCCCGACGTGATATGCAGGAGTTTGGTCCAGGCTTCGCGTCTCAGCGACTCAAGCTCGTCGTTTGAGCGGTCGGCAGCCATCATTGCTCCAGCGTTCTCATTGGCGAATGCGATCAAACTTGCGTCCTCTATGCTTCCTAAGACGCTCCAGTGGAATCGGATGCGCAATCGGAGGACGAATAGCCTTCACGGGCGAGTTGTGCATCCAGATATTCCACGGCGCGCTTCAGCTCATAGAGGACGGTACGTCTGGAAATTCCAAGCTGCTTGGCAATGGCTTGGTGGGTGAGCCCCTCAAGCCGAGAGGCAATAAGTATCATCCGCGACCGATCGGGCAATCCGCGGATCGCCCGTTCAACAATCTGAAGCTCGAGCCGCGCCTGTAACTCCAATGTCGGGTCAGTATACTCCCCGCCCGTTCCGAGCAGGGCATCGATTTCGGACCGACGCGCGCGACTGTTTTCGGCGCGCAAGCGATCCGTCGCAATATTGATGGCAATGCGCAACAGATACGCTGAAGGACGTTCGAGCGAGCCAACATGTCCTGGGCGATGCAGCCGCAGCCACGTCTCGTGCAGACTCTCGCTGGCGAGTTCCTCGGAGCCCAGCCGCCGTGTCAGCTTGGCCTTGAACTCCGCGTATCTGTCGGTGAGCAGATCACGTAGCAATGCCCACGTCGTTTCTGCCATAATCGGTAGCCTCGTCTGACAAATCAAGAACTCGAGTCCGCCAGATCAGGTACCGGCGCAAGCCATCCCGGTACGACAAATGCCAGATGGAGCGATTTTGACTATCAAGACTGCATGACAAATTGGCTACAGTCCGGGTCGCCTATCTGGTGGTCTGGGATGACCCGGCACAATCCCCCGTTTCGGACGGGGGGCGCGGCGCAACGGTGAGAATGAACGGTTGGGCCATTTCGGCAGGTGGAGCTGTGTTGATGCTGCCGCCCCGAAGCGCCTGGAGCAACGCAGTATCGAGGACCACGTCTCCGGTGGAAGCCACGAGCGCGCTATGCTGAATGACGCCGGTCGGGGCAATCCAGAATTCGAGCGCTACCTTGTATCGACCAGGGCGGGTCTGACTGTTTCGGCACAGCAGATCCAGAACGCCGTTCTGCAGCGCGCTTACGAAACCTCCATCGGGGTGGCTTGCTGGCACCTGTGCGCGATCTGGCTCTGCGCGCCCAGGAAGGATGGCGAATGCATCAACGTCCGTGCGGCGAACTAGGAGCCCTGTCTCTCCGAGCAACGTCTGCAGCGCGCGCCCCGGAGTAAGGCTGCCTTTAACCCCCCGCGATTGCCGGCCGGCCGTCAGCGCGGTCTCGTAGAAGATATGAACTCTAGCAGCGGAGCGGAAGGCATTCAGCGCCTGGTCCAGCGCCTGCGCCGGAATATCAAATTCCATGCTCCGTTCATCTGCGGCCGCAAATGGCGACAAGATCGCGAACACCACGCAGAAGATAAGCGCGTGCAGGCACCGCCTTAAAAACAGAGCGCGTAGCAGTCGCGGATTGAGCAAAATTCGAATATTTCGAACATCGGCAAAGGACATGAAAGCGGCAAATCGCTTGCTGGACTGCGGACCGAAGTCGTCAGCGGACCAATGCAGATTTGATAAAGTACTGGCAACACCGAGCCCCTAAGCTCATACGACCGAAATGTGACAGCTGTGTGTGCCGGGCAGAAACGATTCCATATCCATAGTGCGCCGCATCCGCTTGAGTTCGTTCTATGCCGCGTGTCTGTCTGGAATGGAGTGTCCGCTTCCTGTCCCCAAAGCTCTCTCACCGGAGATTGGCCGATCGTCAAACAATGCAAGGCGCTATTCTGCTCGTCACGCGCGCTAGTTGTTGATCGCTTCCTTCTCCCTCCGCTGCCGTGAGGCTGGTCATTTCGGACGGCGAAAGCGTCGAGTAATCGAGAACGCGGACATCGCTGTTCTTATCGTAAGTCTGCCGATCGCTCTCTTTGCGGCGCAGATATTTTCACCACTCCGCATTAAAATGCACGCCCGATTGGTAAAGGCATCGTCACGTTCTAACTTCGCGTGGCGATGTTTCTCAACGCCTGAGCATTGAGAAGGACAAGTGTACGATTCTTGACCAGAACCCAGCCGCGATCGGCCCAGGCGGATATGATTTTATTTGCGCGCTCCCGCGAAATGCCCACCATCTCGCTGACGCTCTGTTGCGTCATATTCACCACAAGGGATCCATCCATTTGCACATTCGGCTCCGCAAATTTTACGACGATATGGGCAAGACGAGCCTCGAGGCCGTGAAGGATCACCTCTTCCAGATGCTCGCTCGTCCATCTCAGGCGGGCGCATAACAAATCAATGAACTTAGCAGCCAAAGCAGGCTCGGTTCTAACCAAGGGGATTAGATCGCGCCGCGCAATTCCCCAGATTTCACAATCGCTGTTCGCGATTGCATCCGTTGTTCGGTCGAGGCCATCCAAAACAGCAATCTCGCCAAATGTCTGACCGGCACCGATCAGATTTAACACCGCGCTCTTACCGTCAGGAGAGGATGCACACATCCTCACCGAGCCTTCCACAACTCCGAACAGGCACGTCCCAGGGTCGCCGCGTCGAAAAATGTAGTCTCCCCGTGCGAAGGTCTGGAAAGACGCGCGATGAAACAGCTGGGCAACCGCCTCGGGCGCGAGGTCGCTGAAGATCGCGTTCATACGTATGGCCGCCTGACGGCCTGCTGATCTCGCTGGCTTCGCTTTCGACACCGCGATGTTCCCTGTACTCCGCACCGGTCCCAAATCAAGGTCTGTTTGGACGACCGCACCGATCCAGCCGGCCAGCCCCAATCCGTACAGCCAATGGTGAGCCGGGACCTGGCGCCTTTGTGTCTCCTGTTTTCGCGATGCGCTGTACGTCCGGACGATCGCAAGCAAGCTGCGCGATCATCAATTCCGAGATCAATCGCGTCACCTGCGGAGCTGCGACACTTGTCCCATTCATCGTCACAACGGATCCGCTACGCGTACCGGCGGCAAGTAGATTCCTGTGCACTGGCGACTCGTCTCCAACTGCCGACACATCGGGGCTTCGGATGGGGGACGTGCCATCTGATGTCGCGCGCCCTCCGGCCCCCGAATATTCACTGACGGTCTTGTCGCTGCGAAGATAAGCACCCACGACGATTGCGCGCGTCCCTGTCGCCAATGCGTTGATCGTACTTTCCCTCCGGACCGGGCTGGAGCCCTTGTCATCTTGCTCCAGTCGCCCGGCAAGATCGAAGCGCACGTAATTCTCGTCTTCAAGCCGAGATTGCCGCCCTGACAACGGATAGCCAAATGGCGTGTCGCCGCGCTGAACCCAGACATCGACTGTCGTGGCTACGCCCTTGTTTTTGAGTTCGATCAGCCAGGTCCCGGACGGAGCGGTCAGCGAGGGCATTCCGAGATCAGCCGTGGGGGCCATAGCAAGGAATATCTGCGATCGCTCCCCGACTGCAGTATAGTATTTCGCGAAAAACCGGAGCTGGCCTGATATGCGCCACTGCCAGTTCTGGTTAGCCCCAATCCAAGGACTGCGCTGGTTGGTCGGAGTGGTAATCCTTATGGCGATTTCGGGCTGGGACTTCTCTGTTGCCTGTTTGGGCAGCCACAGCTCCATAAAGCTGTTGGCCTTATTGTCGGGCTGCACGCGCCACCGCAAGCGCTTCGGCGGCTGGCCAGGGACTGATGCCTGAGGCAGTTCGACCAAGGCATGACATCGCGCCAGATAGTGATTTCCGGCTGGCAGAACGACCCTGAGCGGTGCAGTGCGTGACGCTATCAACTGATCGATCGCAGCTTCCAGCTGTGACGTGCCATCGTGCGGGCCGGCAATGGTCCCATAACTCAGATTGATGACCACAGGGATCGGACCCGTTCCTTCGGCCACCGAAATCTGATCCGCACGACTGAGTACATAAGAGATGGCGGCGTAGACATTCGGAGTCAGGAATGCGCCCGACGTCTCCTCTGTCACCCACTTCGGCAATTGAACGCCGATGATATAGGGAAGGCTGGGATCTTCGGGAGCCGCATGCTTTGGATCGAGCCCACAGGCGATGTCCATGACGTGCGTACCGTGCTTGGCGCGGCGAGCAGCCAGCTTCTGGCCGGCCAACCGATAGAACTCATCCTCATCCAGCAATCCAGTATGCGTGCAGGACGCCAGAAACTGATTGATCTCGTTCTCCTGCAACTCACGCCCCCAGCCGAATCCGGCCGGCCGGCCTGTATTTGTGTGATCGTCCTGGTTCCAGAAATACTTCACCCGCGATCGGCCATCCCGAAAGCGGAATCTCTCATGGGCGAACGCCAATCCGTCATCGATGATCGCGACAATTGCCCGCCGCGACGGACTCGTGGCAAGCAACTGCTGCCCGATCGGTTCAGTCTTCTCGAACAGATTCGTCGTCGGCGTTCCAAGCTCGATTCGATTGATCGAGGACAGTAGGGGCGCAAACTGTTTGGCGTCACCGCGCGATACCTTGCCGGAAACAAATGCGGAAAGAGCCTCACGTCTCGCAATCGCCATACAGCATGTTAGATCGGCACCTCTCAGCGAGGGTGGCGCCTCCTGATAGACCGCGGGAATTCGAATGAACTGATCTAGCCCCGAGCGCACGACGGAACGGGCAAGGGCTTCCACTGGTCCATCAAGCTCCAACAAGACCCAGAACCACTCACCCAGGAGATAAGCGAACTCCGTCAGCACTGCCCATTCGAGATAAGGTGAAACCCGCTTCCGTTGTTCTGCCATAACGCACACCTCGCGAATGCGATCGCCCTACCGCCATTTCCCAGCAGCTACTTCACCTCTGCAAGCGCCGCGTCCCACAGCCACTTCATAATCGGTGATACAGCTGGCGGCGTGGAGGCGAGAAAATCGACATAGGGCGGATCAATCACGGGGCTCAGCTTTTCCTGTCCATTTGCTGGATTATAGAAATCATGGAAATTGAAGTCCTGAGTAGCTCCGTATCGTCCGCCGTCAAAACGCCAGGCGTTGAACCTCGGCCCACCTTTCGCCCGCAGAATGAAATAGCGGGCAAGTGACAGTCCAAGCACCTGACCGGCCGCAGTATCGACCGGGAAATGGACACCCGCCACTGTGCGGTTGACCGCGATGCGCGCCGCCTGTCGCATCAACTGCTCACCTAGTCTCGGTTCGCGCCCGTACAGCTCCCACAGGATGCGCGCAATCATGTGATTTTCGGTTGAATGACCGCTCGGAAATGTACCGTGGCCCGGTGTCAGAATGATTGGTTGAACCTGAGACGACAGCTCATACGGTCGCCAGCACGCCAGAGCATGCTTGATGCGCATTTCCACCGCGGTCGCAAACCGAAGCGCAGCATCGAGCAGCTCGATCGTCTTCTTGGTGCGATCCGGATGCAAGTTCACGACCGAACTCCAGAACGCATATTGAGGGCCGAGCTGGGTCACGATTTCCGAAACACGATCCTCGCGAAGATCGGCGTATTGATCCAGAAAATCCAGCTGGCCTTTGAAAGTGTCGACCGGCGGGCGAATCAAAGTCGCAATTCGGTTCGATTTCGCTTTGGGGGACGGATCTGTCGCTGTGGTTTGAACGTGGAACTGCCAGACCGTGACCGACTTCTCGCTCGGTGTCCGGGAGACGTTCTTGCCCTGATGCTTGTAGCTGAATTTCTCTGAGTGGCTTGTAAAATGGAGGTGCGACAGCAGTTCGAAGTCTATGACCGCCGCCCGCACCCACGGCTCCCAGAGCGCGAGGTTCTTCTTGTCGTCCAGCGCACGTGGCGACCGATTGACGGTCTGACCGAGCCAGCTTCCGAGGATACCGTCGCGGTGCTTGACGAGTGCATCGGCAACCAGCGGCGACCCATAACTGCCGTAGGGCCCAGCGCCAGCACCGCCCGCGCCGCCTGCCCCTCCGGCACCGCCCGCTCCCCCAGCACCACCGGCGCCGCCTGCGCCTCCTGCACCGCCTTCAGGACCCATCGTGCACATGTTTTTGCTCCCGTTCTGCTAATTCGGTACTCCAGCTCCCTGCAATGCGCTCGACCAAATGCGACCAGTTTCATATCCCCCACTGGGGTGACGCTCGCGATATTTCGCGACGGTCAGGCCCGGCTCGAGTTTCATCAACTCGGTCACCGTCTTGCGCGCCTCTTGATGAAAGCCGAGCTGCCATTGCGCGATCGCCAGCGCGCGAAACGTGGATGTATGCGTGCGATTTGCGCGCAACGAACGGTTCGCAAGATCGATGGCGCGCTTGTATTGCCCGGCGGAGAGAGCAGCCGTTGCGGCCAGGGAATCGTAGAAGTATCTGTGAGGATCCAGCGGCGACAGTTTCAGCGCATGCTCGGTGTGTTCGACTGCCGACTTTCCTGCATCCTTGAAGGCGAGAAGCGTTCCCTTTAGCAGCCACGCCATCGCATCGTTGGGATTGACGCGCAGCGCGAGGTCATACTGCTCCTGCGCGACGTCAAATTGTTTCAGCAGATTGGTGTGAGCAAAGCCCATAACCACCAGCGCGAGGGAACAGCGCGGATCGGCACTCAGTGCTCGCCGCCCGCAATCGAGCGCCAGTTGCGTATCCGCACTCCAGTCATCGGTCCATCCCTGCTGGACCCGCAATATGTGCCACTTGGCCATCCATGCCCATGGTACGGCCTGGCGGGGCATGCGCTCGGTCAGGACATGGAGCATCTGACGCGACCTGTCAAAATCCTGCACCGAAAGGCGATGCATGAGTGCGATCGCCCCCATCAACAACGTGTAGCTCTCGACGGTCGGGAGTGATTGCGACTGCGCGCGTTCAAGCTCGCGCGCCATGATCGCCAAGCTGACCGCCGTTACAATACCCGCGACGGCACCGTCCTTTCCGCTGATCAAAGCCGTCGCGCTACAAACGAACGAATCAGACCAAACGATCGTCAGATTCGACGAAGATGCCAGTTCGAGGTTCACCCGCAACTTACTTCCGGCCTTGCGGTAAGAGCCCGACAGAACGTAGTTCGCCGTCAAATAGCTGCTGATCTCCTCGACCGAACTATCCCGCCCGCGAAAGACAGACGTCGACAGGCGCGAGATGACGTTCAGCTCCGATGAACGCGAAAGCGCGGATATGACTTCGTCGGCGAGCACTTCGCCAATGACCCGATGTTCCGGACCATCATCCAGCCCGGTAAAAGGTACGACCGCGACAGTGGCGCGCAACTTCGGCATTGATACAGTACCTGGCTCGATCACGGGTCGCGGCCCTGGTGGGCCGACACGATACGCTCGAACGGGTTCATGCACATGTTTAAGGTAACAAGCTCCCAAATCCTCGACGTCGGCATCCAATACAGGCACGAGTTGGTCGCGAACATCGGCCGATACAACAATTTCCCCCGGCCCCGCTAAACCTGTGAGCCGGGCTGCAAGGTTAACGTCAGCCCCGTAAACATCGTGCTCGTCCGCAAGAAGATGACCGACGTGCGCTCCTTCACGGACGAGGATATACTGATCTTGCGGAACGCCTTCATTGATAACCGCACACGCATTCTGGACTGCAAAGGCAGCTTTCACTGCGAGGGGGGATTGAGGGAATTCCATCAGGAGCCCATCCCCAAGGCTCTTTACAAGCCGCCCCTCGAACCGCGGCAGGATATCTTCATCTATCGTTTTAACGAGTTTACGCCATCGCTGTACGGTGCTGGCCTCGTTCTCTTCCATCAGTCGCACGGACTCGACCACGTCCACGAAGAGCAGTGTGCGCACCACCCATTCCGGATTCTCGAATGCGAGTGAAGCGCTTGATCTAGCCATCAGCCACGCTGGTCACTGTTCTGATCCGCACTCTTGTGCACTAATGCGCACAAACTCGGTATCGCGGACGGATCACACTCAATTTTGCCCGCCAAAAACTTGTTAGCTAGACTTGAACAACGGCGATTTCAGGACGCCGCTCCTGACGACTAGATTGCAACCACGTCGCCACGCGACTCGACTTTGATACGCCAGCCGTTGTCATCGATACCTGCCGCCGGACCGAATGGTGCTATCCCGATCATAGACCAGGAGTTCTTCAGCCGACAACTGCGACCTGCGCGTAGCGACGGCGCCTCCGCCCCTGACGACGGATGTACATCGTTAAAGCCTGAAACGATTTGCTTCATGATGGCAGGGACTGCGGCGGTTTGCCCAACCACGATCGCGCACATGAGGACGGCGCAAATCACTCCGGCCCCGATCATCAAGCGATGGTATAATCGACGATAGGACTGCTCCAGTTTATCTTCCGATGCACTCATGATTGCCTCCAGATAAGGCACATAGCCTTACTGCGTCCCGCTGGAGGTGGATGTGACGAGCGTCACATCCCGGGATGATTTTGTCTGATTGCCGACGCTCTTTGTCCCGGTTTGGCCGCCCCTTGAACCAAAGATAGCGTATCAGGCTACGCGCGGCTTCGAGGAAGCGCAGCGAATTCTTGGTCGTAGCTGGCGTAGGATTCCTTGAGCGTCGCCAGATTGAGCAGCATCGTCGCGACCAGCGCGTTCGAGCTATTGAAGACTTCGGTGCGCACCCACAGACTCTCGGTGCGTTTGCTGCCGGACATCGCGACGACCTTTCGGTCTATGCGGTAGTCTTCTCCAACAAACAGCGGACCTCGTAGCAACCGGATTTCCTGATCAGCGAACAGGCCGACTGCCGGCCCCTTGACCGGCAGACGATCCTTCTTGCTGCCGTGCTGAAATAACACACTGAGCATTTCCATCGGAATGATCGCGCGTCCCCATGGCGAATTGCCTGCGCTCTCGGGCGCGTAATATGGCGACGGCTCGGTGATGACTTTGAGCTTCTGTTCAAGCGAGAATGGATAGAGCTCGCCCATCTTCTGATCGAAATCCATCCGGACAATCTGCGGTGCTGTGGTCATGCCGACCGCGATGTCGCGCAGGATCACAGCATCTGTCAGCGGCTTCAGTTCGGTCAGCCGTATGTCGAGGGCGGAGGCTGGCGCATCGCGGCCGATTGAGGCACTGCCGCGCAACACTTCGGTGCCGTCACGCTTCGCCATCCTGATCGTGCAATAATGCCCGTCACCAATCGGCTTTTCGACAATGGCCTGTACCTCCTCGCCCTCAAAGGCGGCAGCACGATAATGCGCCGAGATACAGCCCGTCTCGAACCAGTCCTTGCCCCACAGTCGTTCGCAAAGCGGTGCAAACTGGCTGAAATGGGTCGGGCCCTCGATGGTCCCGCCCTTGAAGCCGAGCTTCTGCGCGGTGGCATCGTCGTGAATGGATGCGTGAGAGTCGTAAGTCTGCGCATGGAGCATCTGTCGGGGCTGTCGCCATGGGCCGATCAGTGCATTTCCGGCGTCCTCAATCACCGTATCGAATGCTTTTGATATCATTGGAAACTCCTCCGGGAATGTGAGCCGTCAGTTCGCTGTGGCTACCAGGTATCGACACAGGGGCGCTTGCGACCCTCGCGTTGCGGCGGCTTCGGCACCGAACGCAGGCCGGCCATCACCCAGCGGCGCGTTTCCGCGGGGTCGATGACATTGTCGATCTCGAACACCGACGCGATCGAGGTCGCCTTGCCGTTGGCATAGAGCTCAGCGACCTTATTCTTGTAATAGGCCTCGCGCTCCACCGGATCGGCGATCGCCTCCATTTCCTTGCGGAAGCCGAGCCGCACGTAGCCTTCCAGCCCCATGCCGCCGAATTCTCCGGTTGGCCACGCCGCCGTGAAGAACGAGGCGTGGAAACCGCCGCCGATCATCGACTGCGCGCCGAGTCCATAGCCCTTGCGCAGCACGATGCCGAACAACGGCACTGTGATGCTCGCGCCGGTGACGAACATACGCGCGACATGGCGCACGATCGCAGTCTTCTCCGCTTCCGGCCCGACCATGAAGCCCGGCGTGTCGCAGAGCGACACGATCGGAATGTCAAATGCATCGCAGAGCTGCAGAAAGCGCGCCGCCTTGTCTCCAGCCGCGGCGTCGATGGCACCGCCGAGATGTTTGGGATTGTTGGCAATCAGGCCGAATGGCTTACCCTCGATACGAATGAACGCGGTGATCATGCCGACGCCGAAATCGCGCCGGATTTCGAGCACGGAGTCCTCATCAGCGATCAGATCGATCACCGCGCGGATGTCATAGACGCGCAACCGGTTCTCCGGGATCGCACGTCGCAGCAGCCGCTGATCGGACGCACGCCATTCCGTCACAGCGCCCTGGAAGTAGGACAGATATTTCTGCGCGGCCCGTGTCGCTTCCTCCTCGTCCTCGACCAGAATATCGACGACGCCGTTCGGCGATTGGAACGACACCGGTCCGACTTCGGCCGGATGATAGACGCCGAGGCCCCCGCCTTCGATCATCGCAGGACCACCCATGCCGATCGAGGCGTTCTTCGTGGCGATGATAACGTCACAACAACCGAGCATCGCAGCATTGCCCGCGAAGCAATAGCCGGACACCACACCGACCACCGGGACGAGACCCGAAAGTTTGGCGAATTGCACGAAAGATGGCCCGTCGAGACCCGTCATGCCGAGCCGGTCGGTATCGCCGGGACGACCGCCGCCGCCTTCGGCATAGAACACTAGCGGCATTTTCCACTGCTCGACCAGCGACAGCATGCGGTCGATCTTCTTGTGGTTCATATGACCTTGGGTGCCGGCCAGCACCGTATAGTCATAGGAGATCACCATACAGCGTGCTTCGTGCTTGCCGAATTTCGCAGCATTGACCGTGGCCGTACCGGCGACCAGACCATCGGCCGGCGTGTTCTTGATGAGATCATCGACCGCGCGGCGCCGCCGCTGGCCGGCGATGGCGAGGCTGCCGTATTCCATGAAGGAGCCATCATCGACCAGTTGCGCAATATTCTCGCGCGCGGTGCGCTGATTGGTCTTGCGCCGGCGCTCGACCGAAGAGGGCCGGTTTTCATCGAGCGTGATCCCCTGGCGAGCAATCAGTTCAGCGAGGTCCGGCCGGATGTGGTCGAGATCGATCTCCGTTTCCTCGGTCGCGAGGTCGCCGGCCACGTCCTGCGGTTCGATATACAGAATGGGCTCGCCCTGCATTAGCGTGACGCCATCGGATGCCGCGATCCGGGTGACGCGACCGCCCTGCTCCGCAGTCACCAGATGCTCCATCTTCATGGATTCGATGATGGCGAGTTGCTGGCCGGGCCTGACAACATCGCCTTCGGCCACCGGGATGGACACGACCGTGCCCTGCAGCGGCGCCGCGACCGGGACCGATCCTTCCGGCGCGGGCTGTACGACGCCGGCGGAGGTCCGTGCATCACCGGTTGATCCGCTGACGGCGAATAGCGGCTTGCCCGCTGTCAGTGTGGCAGCGACCAGATCGGCGACGTTGCGATCGATGAAGCTGGTGTTGATCCGATTGGCCTGGAAATCGGCGTTGGCCAGGATCGCCCGCATCAACGGAATATTGGTGGCGACGCCCTCGATGCGGAATTCGCGCAGGGCTCGCGTGCCCTTGGCTATGGCGTCGGACCATTTCGACGACGGCGTGTGGACGATCACCTTGGCCAGCAACGAGTCGAAGGCAGCACTGGTCTTGTAACCGGCATAACCGAACGTATCGACACGCACGCCCGGGCCTGACGGTGGCTCGAAAATCGCGAGCGTGCCGCCGGTCGGTTTTGTGGCGCCGGTGGCATCCATGGTCTCCATATTGATGCGGAGCTGCATGGCGAAACCGCGCGGGCTCGGCACCGAGGCCTGATCGAGGCCGAGCGACGCCAGCGTGGCGCCGCCGGCAACGGCGAGCTGCGACCGCACCAGATCGACCGACAGCACTTCCTCGGTCACGGTGTGCTCGACTTGCAGCCGCGGATTGGCCTCGATAAAGGCGAAGGCGCCATCGCCCTCGCCAACCTCGCCATCGACCAGGAATTCGAACGTACCGAGGCTGTCATACTTCGCCTCCGCCGCAAGATTTTTGGCGGCTTCAACGATGCGGCTGCGCAATTTGTGTGACAGCGACGGACTCGGCGCTACTTCGACCAGCTTCTGATTGCGGCGCTGGATCGTGCATTCACGCTCCCAGAGCTGGCTGATATCGCCGTGACGATCGCCGATGATCTGCACTTCGATATGACGGGCATTGCGAATGAGACGCTCGACATAGACGCCGTCGTTGCCGAAGGCCGCCTTGGCCTCAGACTGACAACGCGCATAGGCGTCGTCGAGATCTGCGGCGCGTTCGACCACGCGCATGCCGCGGCCGCCGCCGCCAGCCATGGCCTTGATCATCACGGCGGCATTGCTCCCGAGCGATGTGAAGAACGCTTTCACCTCATCAAGCGTCGAGGGGCCCGTGGTGCCCGCGATGATCGGCACACCACAACGCTTGGCGAGTTGCTTGGCCGCAACCTTGTCGCCAAACAGCTGCAATGCCGCGGGTGACGGGCCGACAAAGGTGATGCCCTCTTCGGCGCAGCGGCGGGCCAGATCGGCGTTCTCGCTGAGAAAGCCGTAGCCCGGATGCAGCGCATCACAGCCGGTGGCTTTCGCTGCACCAATCACACCTTCGATGTCGAGATAAGCACGCGCACCACGGCCGGGGATTTCCGTAGACTCGTCGGCGATCCGTACATGCAGCGACAGCGCGTCATCGGCTGGATATATGGCAACGGTGGCAAGGCCGGCGTCCGCCGCGGCGCGCGCGATACGAATGGCGATCTCGCCGCGATTGGCAATCAGCAACTTGCGAAAGGGCATCAAAACTCTCCGTGAACAACAGACGCGATCCGGGGTGCCATCATCCACACCCAGGGCCATGTAACGTTTCGATTTACTGCGGCGCGTTTGCGTCGAGTTCCTGCTTCTTCACCTTGCCGGTGGCAGTCATCGGCAGCGCGTCGATGATGCGGATCTCAGGCACCTTGTAGACGGCCATCCGTTCGGCACACCACGCCTGCAGTTCCGCTGGCGTGATGGTGCCTCTCTCTTCCGGCTTGAGCTGGATGAATGCGACCGGCACTTGCCCCTTGCTGGCATCTTCACGGCCGACCACGCCCGATCCGAGAACCTTCGGATGCTGCCCGAGCAGCGCCTCGATCTCCGGCGGGAATACGCTCATGCCCTTGACCTTCAGCATCTCTTTGCGACGACCGAGGAAATGCAGGAAGCCGTCGGTATCGATGGTGCCGATATCACCCGTCCGCAGCCAGCCATCGATCAACGACTCCGCTGTTGCTTCCGGCTTATTCCAGTAGCTCTTCAGCAGAGACGGCGTGCGAACACGGATCTCGCCCTCGCCGCCGAGTGGCATCAGTTCGCCGGTTTCGAAATCGGTGATTTTGAACTCGGCACCTGGCACCGGGAGCCCAACGAAGATCGGCTGCGACAGAAGATCGAAATCATTATCCTGGAAACCGGCCGTAAGGGTGTTGGATGTATGGGTTTCGGTCATTCCCCACGACGCTTCGGTCAGGATCGTGCCGGTGAGATCCTTCCAGCGCTTGCGATAGGCCGGATTGAGCTTCTTCACGAAGGACACGACGCGCACCTGATTGAGCGACGACAGGTCGAATTCCCCGAACCGTGGATGGTCCATCAGTTCGACAGCGCCATCGACCGGCATCGCAGTGACATTGACCTTGTAGCAATCGATGGCCGACAGTGCCCCGATCGCATCCCAGCGCGCCAGCAGGACAAGCGTTGCGCCCGTAAACATCGGGAAGATCAGGCCGAAATTCTCACCGGCAATCCAGAACTCTGGAAAGAACGACAAGAAGACGCTGTCTTCATTAGCGACGACGGAGATGCCGTGATTGGCGGCGGCCGTATAGACCATATCGCGCTGGGTGTGCACGCAGCCCTTTGGCATGCCGGTGGTGCCACCGGTGTAATTCAGCGCGGCGATATCATCGAGCCCGGCGGGCGGAAGCGGCTTTGGCGCGGGCAGCACAGCCAGCGCCGGTAACAGATCGGTCGCACCGGAGATGACAATGCGCGGCGCACTGATCGAGTCAGGGACGGGAATGGTCGGCTTGGCCGGAAGTACATCCGCGAAACTGGTAACGATCACTTCGCGCAGCTTGGACTCGCTCCGCACCTGGTCCACCACTGGCGCCAGCTGATCCAGTGCCACGATGACTTCGGCGTCGGTATCATTCAATTCGTAGGACAATTCGAACGCGCGCGACAGCGGGCTGACGGGGACGTGGATAGCGCCAAGTTTGAGGATGCCGAAGAATACGATATGGAATTGCGGGCAATTCGGCAGGAACACCGCGACACGGTCGCCCTTGCGAACGCCCTTCTCCATCAGCAACGCCGCGAAACGATCACTCTGCGCGTCGAGTTCGGCATAGGTGGTGACGTGACCGTAAAAGATCACCGCAGGCTTTTCAGGATTGCGCTTGGCCCACGCGCGCAAATATTCGGTGAGCGCCACCTCGCCATGCAGATATTGCGGCTTGTCCGGCGTGCCCTTCGGCCAGGCCTTAGCCCACAGCTCGTGCAGCATGGCGAGATATTCAGTTTCTTTGGCGCTTGCGGTCATCACCGTCTTCCTTGTTCTTGGTCTTGGTCAATTACGTTTCATGGTCGGGTCGAGCGCTACGCGCAGCGATTCACCCAGTGTGTTGAAGGCCAGTGCGGTGAACAGGATGGCGAGGCCGGGCGGATACATCTGCTCGGGCGCGATTTCCATATTCTGATAGGCGCGCGCCAGCATCGAGCCCCAGCTCGGATCCGGCGGCTGGATGCCGAGGCCGAGGAAACTGAGGCTCGCTTCCGCCAGGAGCGCCGCGGCCAGCAACAGCGTGACCTGCACGATGACGGGCTGGATCGCGTTCGGCAGCACATGACGCCAAAGAATGCGTGGCGTTGATCCGCCGAAACAGCGCGCGGCATCGACATAAAGCTCATTGCGCACCACCAGCGTGCGCGCACGGACGAGGCGCGCAAGCTGCGGCGAAAACACGATGCCAACCGAGATCATGCCGTTGGTGAGGCCGATGCCGAGCGCACCTGTCACGGCGATCGCCAGCACGATGGCCGGGAACGACAGGAAGCTGTCGATAACACGGCTGATCACCGTATCGACCCAGCCGCCGAGATAGCCAGCGAGAATGCCGACTGGCACGCCGATCAAAACGGCGATCGTCACCGCAAGGAAACTCGCATAGAGCGACGCCATACCGCCATAGATCAGGCGACTGAGCGTATCGCGACCGAGATCGTCAGCACCCAGCCAATGTTGAGTCGACATGGTCGCCAACGCCGCGTCGAGATCCTGCGCAGCCGGCGCGTATGGCGAGATCCACGGGCCGAGGACCGAGATCATGAACAGCGCGACGAGGAAAGTCAGGCTGAAAGCACCGCGTAGATCACTGACGAACCAGCGTACAAAACCCGAGAAACGTCCCGGTCGACCTTCGGGCGCCATCACAGCATCCGTCATGACGAAATCCTCGGATCGAGGACGCTGTAGAGAATGTCCGTGAGCAGATTGAGCGTGACGACGATCAGGACCATGGTGAACACGACGCCCTGCACCACCGGGAAATCGCGGTTCATCGCGCCGTTGACGATCAATCCGCCCATGCCGGGAATCGCGAACACTGCCTCGACCACGACGGTCGCCGCGAGCAGGCGGTTCGCGAGCAGGCTGACGACGGTGAGCAGGTTGACGCTGACATTCTTCAAACCGTGACGCCACAGGATCGATGATGGCGGCAAACCCTTGGCGTGCAGCGTGCGAACCTGTTGCGACGACAGTATCTCGACGAGTGACGACCGCAATTGCCGCGCCACCTCGGCAATGCCGCCGGACGCAAGCGCTACCGCCGGCAGGATGGCATGACTGAGCGACGCCCATGGATCTTTCATGAGCGATACTGCACCCGTGGCCGGCAGCCAATTGAGCTGCAGCGAGAAGAACGCCACGAGCAGCATGCCGAGCCAAAAATTCGGCACGGCGACACCGAGTGAGGCAATCGCCATGACGAAGCCGTCGATCCTCGAGCCCGGCTTGGTTGCCGCGGCAATGCCCAGGGGGATGCCGACCAACATCGCCATGAATAGCGCGAGTGCGACGATCAGCAGCGTATGCGGCAGGCAGCGCTGGATCGAGGTCAGCACCGCTTCGTTGGAGATCAGCGAGCTGGAGAGATCGCCATGCGCCGCCTTCCAGAGCCACGAGCCATATTGCAGCAGGAATGGCTGGTTCAGTCCGTAGAGCTCGCGGATTTCGGCGATCCGCTGCTCCGACGCATTGTCGCCAGCAAGCGTCACCGCAACATCGCCCGGCACCAGCTTGAGCAGGCCGAACACGATGAAGGTTGACAGCACCACCACAGGGATTGTCTGCAGGAGGCGACGACCGATGATGCGGAAGCGTCCGGAATTCAACATGCGCAATTCACACCAGTTAAGGACGCCGCGATGATCGCGGCGCCGGTTGCTGTGTCGGACGGATTAGCCGAGCGAGATGTTTTCGAATTTCGGCTTGCCGAGCAGATTGGGCCTGAAGCCCTTCACCTTGGCGGACAGCGCATCGAGTTCAAACTGGAATGCGAGCGGTGCCGACAGGGCGTTCTCCACCGTAAATTTCTGGATCTTGGCGAACACATCGGCGCGCTTGGCGAGATCTTCGCTGACACGGCTCTCCTGGATCAACTTCGACAACTCCGGCTCGCCGCTACGGCCCGCATTGTAATAGGCGCCTTTGTCAAAGCTCAGCCCGTAGGTCATGCTCGGATCAGGACGCCCGGTCCATGCCGAGACAAGAAGGTCGAACTTCTTCTCGGTGGCGAAGAACTGCGCGCTGATTTCGGCAATGGTGCCGCGGGTGAATTTCAGGCGGATGCCAGCCTTGCCGAGCTGATCCTGGATCACCTCGCCACGCCGCACGGAATCCTGATCCATATAGCCGCCTATGGTCAGTTCGAGACCATCCTTGTAGCCGGCCTCGGCGAGCAGCTGCTTCGCTTTTTCCGTGTTGTTGGGATACATCCCCGCGACGTCCTTGTTGAACGCCCAGTGCGAGCTCGGCAGCGTCATGCGCGCCGGTTCGCCAAGGCCGTTGAGCGCCGCCTTGACGAAAGCATCGCGGTCGAGCGCGAAGTTGATCGCCTGACGGACCTTGACGTTGTCGAGCGGTGCGCGGCCGTAATTGAAGTAGACCTGAATGCAATACAACGTCGGCGAGCTGACAGTTTCCAGATTCTTGGCGCGCTCGATCACCGGCTTCAATCGCGCTGGCAGCTGGAACGCCATATCATTCTGGCCGGCGACGACCGAACGCAAAGCGGTAGCGTTTTCCGGAATGATGTTGAATTCGATGCCGTCCAGATAGGGCCGCCCCTGGCGCCAGTACTGATCATGGCGGGTGACGACGATGATCTCGTTGTCGTTCCAGCGTACGAATTTCCACGGCCCGGCGCCGACCGGCTTGCGGTCGGTCTCATTGCCGAGCGCCTTGATATTGGTCGGCGACACCATCATGCCAGCACGGTCCGACAGAATGGCCGGCAGTGCCGTGTCCGGATTCTTAAGCTTCAGCGTGACCTGCAGCGGACCGGTCACCTCAACCGCTTCCACGCTGGAGAGATCGGGCTTGACGTTGGAGCGCTGATCGGTGCGGTTGCGCTCGAGGTTGAATTTGACGGCCTCGGCATCCATCGGTGTGCCATCGTGGAATTTGATGCCGGCGCTGATGTCGAGCACCATGGTCTTCGGATCGGGGAACGACCATTTCGCCATGCCCGGCTTCGGCTTCAGCGTCTCGTAGTCCCACTCCACCAGCGTGTCATACATGGTCCACAGAATGCTGTGGTCGGAGCCGGCGCCGCCGGTGGCCGGATCGAGCGACGACGGATTGGCCGGCGCGGCGACCTTCAGCACGCCGCCCTTCTTGGCCTCTTGCGCCCAGGCCGGCAGGCCGAGTGCGCCGGTCACGGCAGCGCCGCCCATCAGCGCCAGAATGTCACGACGGCGTAGCGTCCGCTTGCTGAGGTCGATGGTGGTCATTCGATAATCCTCCCGTTGATTATGATGCGCGTTGCGCTTTTTGATTGTCTGGCGGTGGACCGTCCGCCGTGGCGAAATGGCAGGCCACGCGGTGTCCCGGCTTGACGTCGCGCCAGGCTGGCACTTCTTTGGCGCAACGCGGTTGCACCGACGGGCAGCGCGTGCGGAAACGGCAACCCGACGGCGGCGCCACCGGGCTCGGAATTTCACCTTCGAGAATGATGCGGCGGTCGACCCGCAAATGCGACGGCAACGGCACCGGCTCGGCCGACAGCAGCGCGCGCGTATAGGGATGCAGTGGCCGCTCGACCACATCCTCGGCCGGACCGAGCTCCATCAGCTTGCCGAGATAGGTGACGGCGATGCGGTCGGAGATGTGCGAGACCACCGAGATGTCATGGGTGATGAACACATAGGTCAGGCCGAATTCGCGCTGCAGATCGGCAAACAGATTGAGCACGTCGCCGCGGATGGAGACGTCGAGCGCCGCCACCACCTCGTCGCAAACGATGACCTTGGGCCGCAACGTCAGCACGCGCGCGATGTTAACGCGCTGCTTCTGGCCGCCGGACAGCTGATGCGGATAGCGATCGGCGGCTTCGGCGGCAAGGCCGACGCGCTCCAGCACCTCGATGCCACGGCGATGGCGCGAGGCATGATCGCCTTCGCCCATGATCTCCAGCGGCTCGACCACGCTGTCGATGATCGTCATGCGCGGATTGAGCGCGGCATTCGGATCCTGGAAGATAATCTGGTAATCGCGGCGGTGCTTGCGGAATGCGCTTGTGCTGAGGGCAGCCGGATCGGTGCCGTCATGCAGAATCTGGCCGTGACTCGGCGGCAGCAGCGACACCAGCGCACGGCCAAGCGTGGTCTTGCCCGAGCCAGACTCACCGATGATGCCAAAGGTCTCGCCAGCGCGGACCTCGAAATCTATGCCGTCGATCGCCTTGACTGTGTCGCGGCCATCGCGGGTCGGAAACAGGATCCGCAAGTCACGCACTGCGAGAATCCCGCCGCTGTCCCGCTTGTGGCTCCGCATGCCTGACATCAATTCACCGCCCCCGGCAGCACGAGTTCGGGAGCACGCCAGCAGCGCGCGGCACGGCCATTCCCGCTCTCGACCATCGGCTGTTTCTGCTCGCAGCCCGCAACGGCGTGGCTGCAGCGCGCGCGGAAGCGGCAGCCGGCGGGCATTGCATTGGGCGACGGTACGCGGCCGGGAATCGAGGCCAGCACGCCGCGGCGCGGGCTGAGGCTAGGCAGCGAGCGCAGCAGTCCGGATGTATAGGGATGACGCGGCTGCGTCAGCACATCGTCCACCGGGGCATCCTCGACGACCTCACCGGCATACATGGTGATCATGCGGGTGCAGGTTTCGGCGACGACGCCAAGATCATGGGTAATGAAGATCAATGCCGTGCCGGTGCGCTCGCTCAACGAACGCAAGAGATCGGTGATCTGCGCCTGCACGGTCACATCGAGCGCTGTGGTGGGCTCGTCGGCCACAAGCAGCTTCGGCTTGCAGATCAACGCCATCGCGATCATCACGCGCTGGCGCATGCCGCCCGAGAGTTGATGCGGATATTCGTCGCAGCGCCGCTCCGGCGCGGGGATACCGACTTCGCGCAACGCAGCGATGGCGCGCTCGCGCCCCTCCGCGCGACTGACCGGAAAATGGATGCGATAGGCTTCGCTGATCTGATCGCCGACCGTGAAGACAGGATCGAGCGCGCTCATCGGCTCCTGAAAAATCATCGCGATCTCACGGCCGCGCACGGCGCGCATGCGTCGCGGCGACAGAGTGGCTAGATTAATCCCGTTGAACAGGATATCGCCCTGAATGCGCGCCGACTGCGGCGGCAGCAGGCGCAGCAGCGAGAGGCCGGTAACGGTCTTGCCGCATCCGCTCTCACCAACCAAGCCAACGCGCTCGCCCGGCGCGATGGTGAAATTTACGTTCCGGGTGATCGGCAATGCGCCGCGCGCCGTCGTGAATGACAGCGAGAGATCACGCACTTCGAGCAAAGGCGGCTGCGGCGAAACGCCCGCGTCGGGCATTCCAGCAACGCGTGCTGACGAGGGAGCGGAGACGTCGATCGCGGCTGTCATCGCGCTTCGCCAGCCGGAGCACGACCCATTACGCCTCGCGTCATCCACTGCTGCAGGGTTTGCCGGTGCTGCACTTGCACATACGGATGAAAGCCGCAGACGCGTGTCTGTTGGGGTGTCGTCAGTCGGACACGCGCCGACGCGAACAGAGCCACCATGTTCACCTCCCTTGCCATCCCTGTTCTGCAGATCTTGCATCGGGACGTTCCATCGCGGTCCGGCTTGTGCCGGTATGTATTGAAGCGACAGTAACCCAATGAAAGGTCATCGACTGTCAATTGTCAACAATTGACTTCTGCGGTAGACAGGACCGTATGACGCGGCAAGCGTGCATCGGCAGGAGGCAGCCATGGCAGCGACACTTCGCAGGCCATTCAACGATAACCAGCACGACGTCGAACGGAGATTTGCACCGCGTACTATCCCCGACCAGGTTGCGGAGGAACTCGGTGCCGAAATCGTCTCCGGCCGTCGCAAAGCGGGCGAGCGTCTTGTCGAACTCGACCTGGCGCGCGATTTCGGCGTCAGCCGTGGCCCAATCCGTGAAGCGATCCGCATTCTCGAGCGCCGGCGCCTGGTCGACATCTTTCCGCGGCGCGGCGCCTATATCAGACCGCTGTCACTCAAATCGGTGGCTGACCTGTTTAATGTCCGCACCGCACTGTCGATGCTGGCGGTGCGCACCATGGCGACCACGCCGGTCGAAAGCTTCATCGACACACTGGCGCGCCGCTGCGACGAGTTGAGAGCCGGAGTCGAGATCGATGATCCGATGGCTTTCGCACGCACCACGACGCGGGCAGTAAAGACCATTGCACGCGGCTCGGGCAACGAACTGCTCGTCGAACTGCTCACCGACCTTGCCAATCAAACCGTATGGGAAACCATATGGAAGACGCCGCTGGACTATCAGACCCGCGACATCCGCCGACTCAGCGCCGATCTGATGGCATCGACGCTGAAGGCGATCCGGCAGCGGAAGCCGAATGTTGCAGTCACACATCTCGGTCAACTTCTGGAAAGTGATCGCGACCGCGCCTTGTCCACCCTATCGCGCATTCGCGGAGAGACATTCGACCTGAGTGCGCTAACACATAGCGATGGGCACGATAGTATGCCGGCGGACATTGCGCCCGCTCCGCGCGGATGAATTCGACGGGGCTGTAGGCTCAGACGGTAGCGCCTCGCAATTCATCGAGGCAAAAACGTAGGGTGCACACGGGGCGCCAGTAACGCCCCGTGTGCATGTCCGTCGCTAGACGAAGCGGAAGTCGTCAGCGGTGAGCGACGCCAGGCTGGTGTTGGCGAGCGTAACCGCATGGTTTTCATCCAGCGTCACCACGATGCTGCTGCCGACCTGGGCGGTGTGAGACATCACATCGGCATAGTCGGAGAACAGATCGCTGGAGAACTGGATGAAGTCCTTGGAAGATCCGCTCGCGGTGAAGTCGGTGATCATATCCTTTCCGAACCCGGCGGCGAACACGAACACGTCGGAGCCAGAACCGCCAGTCAGGATATCGTCGCCGGTTCCACCGCCGATGATGTCGTTGCCGGAGCCGGCATTCACCTTGTCCGCACCCACACCGGCCACGATGATGTCGTCGCCCGAGCCAGCATCGATGATGTCGTTGCCGTCGCCGCCATCGACGCTGTCATCGCCGGAGCCGGCCTTCAGTGTATCGTTGCCGATGCCGCCGGACACCACGTCGTCGCCGGAACCGCCGTCGATCGCGTCGTCACCAATGCCGCCGCTGAGCGCATCGTCACCCGCACCGCCATTGATGGTGTCGTTGCCGGCACCGCCATCGAAGGTGTCGTCACCGTTGCCGCCGGTAATTTGATCATTGCCCGCACCGAACAGGATCTCTTCGATGCCGGTGAAATGATCGGTCCCGATCCCGGCACCCGTCACCGTTCCAGCCGCGTAGTTGACCGTCAACGCTCCGGTAGCATCCGACAGGTCGAGCACATCGTAGCCGGCTCCGCCGTCGATCGTGTCGTTGCCGGCACCGCCGCGCAGGATGTCGTCGCCGTCACCGCCGTTCAGAACGTCGTTGCCCGCGCCCCCGATCAACGTGTTGGCACCGCTGGTTCCGATCAGAAGATCGTCATAGCCGGTCCCGATCGCATTCTCGATATTGCTGAAGTGATCGGCGCCGGCGAGATAGCCGGGGTAGTAAGCGAGCCCGGAGGCAAGATCGACCGTCACCTTGAAGGTGATCTGGCTGTAGTCGATTGTGTCGGTTCCGTCGCCGCCGTCATAGGTATCCAGCCCGCCGGTGCCGAGGAAAGTATCATTTCCGCTGCCGCCAAACACCAGATCATTGCCGGCAGAACCGGTGATCGCGTCGTCGCCGTTGGTGCCGATCACTAGCTTCCAGGCCCCATCGACAAAATTGAGCTGCTCGACATTACGCAGCGTGTCGATCCCGTCCGGCGCACCATTGCGCAGGTCGGTGACCTTGATGGAGCCGTCCGCGTTCAACGCGTAGCCGTGGTTGTTGAACGTTCCCGTGTAGAACACGGTATCGTTCCCTTCGCCACCATCGATGCTGTCATTGCCGCTATCACCATGAATGGTGTCAGCTCCAATGCCGCCGGCGATATCGTCATTGCCGGATCCGCCCTTGATTAGGTCATCGCCGTCATTGCCATAGAGCGTATCGTCGTCAGCCCCGCCATCGACCTGATCGTTGCCTGCACCGGCATAGATGTAGTCGTTGCCGTTTCCGCCGCTGAGGATGTCAGCACCGCCATATGCGTAGTCCATGGCCATCGTATCGCTGCCGTCGCCGCCATCGATCTCGAAGCCACCAGCCGAGGTGGAGAGAGCGACGTCGTCGCCGGTTCCGAGCAGGATCTTGCCGGTCACCGTCGCACCGACATAGAGGTTCACCTGGTCGTTGCCGGCGCCCATGTCGATGGCCGATCCACCGGTCGCGATGATCGAGCCGGAGTTGTTCAGGGTGTCCCTGGCTCCGCCCATCGATATGCCGCCGATGATCCGGCCCGTGCTGTTGTTGCCGACGAAATCCTCATAGTCGCCAACCAGATTGATCGCCTCATTGCCGCGCAGGTCGAAGCGGGCAGCGTCTTCCGCAGAGACGCCTTCCGGACCGTGACCGTCGCCGCGGATCAGGCCATCATTCACGATCGTGGACACACCCAGCGCGTTGCTGTTGCTGGAATTATCCACCTGGATAGCACGACCGTAACCGTAGATCTCGCCAGTAGCACTGTTGACGACGGAGCCTCCTCCGATGGCGATACCCTCGGAGACGTTCGGTTCGCCATCATGGTAGCCCTCGGCGCCGAGGCCGGCGATACGGCCGTAGTTCAGGACCTGCACCAGACCATCGACGTCGATGGCATCGCCATCGGAGTCGGACAGTTCCGCCGAGCGACCTTCCATCGTGCCGTGGTTGGTGATGAAGACCTTCTCGGCTTCAGAACCGCCATTGTCGATGTTCACCGCCGAGCCGTTGCGGCCGATCATCGTGCCTGAATTGACAACGGTCACAGCATTGTCGCCGGTCACGGCATGGCGCGAACCTTCCATCCAGGCGCCGGCATAGTTGTTGACCTTGCCGCCGGTATCACTCTGGAAGTCGATCAGGTCACCTCCGCCGACGAAGCCAGGATCGGTCGTGATGGTACCCCAGTTATTAACAATCCCGTCATTGCCGGGGCGGATCACGTCGGTGTCGCTCCCGTACTGGCGGATAATGCCGCCGGCGAGATTGTTGATCACCGCCGAAGCGCCGGCTCCATCGAAGCTGCGGAAGTCGATGACGCGACCGCCTGCTTCCATCACGCCAGCATTGTTGATCGTGATGGTCGCATCAGCGTGTCCCGCCTGTTGTGGGCTCAGCGCACCGCGAAGAATGCCGCCTGCTTCGTTGTTGAAGGTCAACGAGCCCGTCACACCGCTCGTGGTGTAGAGCACGCGGCTCGATCCTTCGATCAGGCCGGCATTGTCGACCACGGCGGCTCCGCCGCCCGACCAGAGGATGGCGGTGCCGGCGATCAGCTTGCCGCCAGCATGGACCGAGAGCAGATCGCCGTTGTTGACAGCCACGTTGCTGATGAGTGTGGCGCCGCCCTCGACTGTAACCGTGGAGTAGTCGCTGCCGGTAACCGACCAGGTACCTTCACTGACCACGAGATTTTCGACGTTGATGACAATGTTGCTGGTGTCGATGACGCCGGTACCGGAACCCACCAGTTTCAGGATGTCATTGCCGTCACCGCCATCGATCAACGCCGGCGCGTAATCGTCGGTCGAGACCACGATAATGTCGTCACCATCGCCGCCGGATGCGCTATCGCCGGCTCCGGCAACGAGCCGGTCGTTGCCAGCACCGCCGTCGAGGGTGTCGTAGCCTTCGCCGCCATCGATCTCATCGTCACCGGCGCCGCCGGAGAGCGTGTCGTCACCTTCGCCGCCGGCCAGGATGTCGTTGCCGGCATCGCCGCTGAGAGCGTCGTCACCTTCGCCACCGGTGAGATTGTCGTTTCCGGCACCGCCGAGCAACGTATCATCGCCCTCGCCGCCGTCGAGTTCGTCATTGCCGCCAAGACCCGTCAGCGTGTCATCGCCCTCGCCGCCGGAGATCGTATCGTTGCCGAGTGCGCCAGTGAGGATGTTGTCATCATCGTCGCCGACCAGCACGATCGGCTGCACGGAGAGCACCGTATCCGACCGATAGTCGAGGTTCTGGATTCGAGTGTCATGCGCGCGGTCGGTGTCGAGGACATCGTAAGCCGTTTCGGAATAGTGCGCCGCGAGATATTCGGCGAACGCGTCCTGTTCGGTGCCTTCGGCCGCAAAGTTAGCCACCTGACCAGCATCGGGAACGAGATTCGGAGACAGGTTCACAACATTTGCAAAGGCCGGATTGGCCGCAATGAAGCTCGCGAACGGATAGCCGTCGCCGCCCGTGAGCAGGAAGCTCAGCGTCACGACCCGGATCGCCATATTGGCATCGACAACGAGCTCACCGTTCTCGACCAGGGCAAGGACGGGATTGCCGTTCTCGTCGATCAGCGCCGCCGACTGAATACGGTTGCCGGCCGGGCTATCCTTGTCGAAGGAGTAAGCGATGCCGCCAACCTGAGCGAACTGACCGGGGGTGGCGCCATTCGCGGTCGCGGCCACCGCATGCTCCAGCACCGTCAGCAACTGTGTTGCCGTCACGGTGACCATGGACAAAGCATTGTTGAAGCGCAGCGAGTTGGCGATGTCGAGTTGCGAGATGTCGCCCTCTTCCTTGCCGACACCGGGATTGGCCGATGGCGGGTTTTCCTGGGCGACGCCGCCCACTGCGGAGACGCTGCCGATCGAATCGCGGACACCGCCGCCATTCTTGATCGAGACCATCACCGTCGCATCGGCCTTCTGGGCGTACCAGAGATTGGCGTCGGCCGTGAGGTCGCCCAGATTGGTCTCCTCGGTGCGGACCTCGCCGCGACGGCCTTCCAGATAGACATTGGTGCTGCCGAACAGATTGCCGTCCTGAGCGTCGATCACATTACCGACCCCCTGGGCGATGTCGTTGACGAGATCCCCCTTGCTGCCTTCGGCGAACGGATTGGCATCCGCCGCATCGATATCGCCGTCACCGTCGACGTCGATGACGTCGTCATAAAGATCGGCGACCTCTTCGTCAGTGGTCGCATAAGCACCGCTGACATTAGGATCGACACTTCCCGCGATAACGTTGCCATTGGCGTCGAAATCGACCACAAGCCGGCCAACATAGGAGTATTCGCCGTCAGTATTGACGATCAGCGTGGTGTTGCCGTCGGCATTATGGGTCACGATCGGGTAAGTGCCATCGGCGGTGTCGCCCGGACGCAGCGTATCCTGCGCATCGGCAAGCAGCGTGTTCGATCCGCCCGAGATGATGATGTCGACGCCGTGCAGCAGCGGTGCAAGCGCCTGCTCGAACGCGATCTGCTGGAGATGGCTGACCAGGATGATCTTGTTGATACCCTGGGCGATCAGGCTGTCGATAGTTGGCTGCAGGATCGCAGCAAGTGCGACCATGTCGTCAACATCGTCGCCGATCACCTCGACGCCGCCGGTTGAGGAAATGCTTTCGACGATCTGGGTAGTGGCGCCCACCACGCCGATCTTTTCGCCGCCCTCCTCGATGATGGTCGCAGGCGCGATCTTCTTGCCGATGCCGGCGGCCGGCGGGAAGCCGGAATAATTGTCAGCGTTCTGGATGAGGTTGGTGTAGAGGCCGGCAAGATTGGAATCGCCTGAGAAATCCAGATTGGCAGATAGGAAGGGGAACTGTGCGCCCGGGAAGCCGGCAGTTTGCCGAATGATCGCTGCGAGCGGATTTGTGCCTGCGTCGAATTCGTGATTTCCGATCGCCGAGGCCTGCACGCCGATGATGTTCAGCATCGAGATGTCAGCACTACCGAAGCCCGGCGTGATGTTCAGCGTGCCGCTGGCAAGACCGTAATAGGTCTCGAGCGCGGTCTCATATACTTCCTTCAACGAGGCGTCGCTGCCGGCGCTGAAGAACGGGCCGGGGATGAAGTTGTCGCCCGACGACAGCGTGATCGAATTCGCCTGTGTCTCTTCGAGGTAATCGACGATGGCGGCGAAATTGCCGGCGCGATCGACCGCATCGAGACCGGCCTCGAAATCCGACGCATGCAGGATCTGCAGCCTGTAGGTCGACGGCGTCTGGTTCTGGTTCAGATCGAGGCCAACGATGACGGGATCGTGGTCGGAAACGCGGACATTCGTATCGGCATCGAAGATCGCCGGATCGCGCGAAAAGTCCGTGTTGTAGTCGAGGGCATCGGCCTCATCGGCATTGATGTGCCAGGTGGTGACGCCAGTAACCTGCGACGACAGGCTGTCATTCGCGAACGCGTAATCGAGGGTGCCGGTTTGACCGTCGAAGACGTAGGAATAAGCACCGTCCTCCCGGCCATGCAGGTTTTCATAGCCTGCGTTCTCGATGATGCCCGTTGCCTGCTCCTTGGCGTAGCTGTTGAAATCGCCGAGCATCAGCACGTCGCTATCGCCGGAGCCGGTCGGGTCGCTGTTGGCCCAAGCGGTGAGCGCAGTCGCTGCGAGCTCGCGCTGGTTCTGCCAGTTGCCCTGACCGTCACCCTGGTCAGCATCGAGGCCGGTGCCGGTGCCGCTCTTGGATTTGAGGTGGTTGGCGATTGCGGTGAAAGTTTCACCAGTGGCGATCTGCTCGAACGTCACCGCGAGCGCATTGCGGCTGGTATTCGCGCCGTCGAAGATGTGCCCGACGGTGCTCTGGCTCAGCAGGCCAGAAAGCCCGAGTCCGGGCAGATCGGCATCGTTGAGGATCGCGACCGTCGTCCCGTCCGCGATTTTCACATCCGCGGTCTTGTAGATGAAGCCGACCGCGATCGCATCACCACCAACAAACTGCTGACCGGGATTGACCCAGGCATAGGCGCCGGGGCCTGCAGCGGCATTGAGCTGGCCGACCAGATATTCGATCGCATTTCCCGACGAGCCGGGAAGAAAATCGTTCTCCAGCTCAGTCAGCGCCAGCACGTCGGCGTCCATTGCAAGAATGGTATCGACGAGCTTGCCGGTCTGGCGCGAGAATTCGACGGCGTCGTTGGCGCCGCGCGGCTCCTGACCGATGGCGGTGCTGGCGCCATTGTCCAGCGTCTTGAAGAAATTGAGGACGTTGAAGCTTGCGACCTGGAGCGTGCCGCCGACATCTTCGGGCGCAGCAGTCCGCGGCGCGGCGCCGTCTTCAAACGTATTGGTGCCGCTCTCAACCGAGCGGACCCGCCAGGTCGCGCCCGATGCGGCATTGCCAGCCCACTGATAGTCCAGCACGCCGGTCAGCCCGGTGATAGTGTCCCCCATCCGCGGCGCCGTCGCCGTGTTGTAGGTCGGGCCGAAGCCGTCGAGATTGCTGATGGCCGCGTTCTGGGCGTTCAGGCCATCATCATAGGTGATGGTGCGCGAGCCGAGTTCGGCCAGATAGGCCTGGTAGGCTGCAGCGTCCGGCGCATTTTCCTGAGTGAACTGGGCCGGGCGATCGCCTGCCACGAGCTTGATTTCATTGAAGCGATCGAGGTTGAACTGCTCGGTAATCACGAGTGTCTCTGGCAGCGTGACCAGCATGCCCTCATAGGCTTCGAGGTTCGGCTGATAGTCGCCGTCCTGGCTCAGCGTGGTGCCGGCACCCGGCAAATCGATCACGGTCGCCATCGTGTTGATATCGGCAACTGCTCCCGCTTCAACCACGGAAATGTTGGTCGCGGTGAGTTCGGTGAGACCGAAATACTCGCTGATCGAACCGGTGACACGGACACGGTCGCCGACGGCCACGTCACCGTTGCCGCCGAATACGAAGATGGCTTCAGAGGTCAGGACATTGCCGTCGGAGTCGGTCACCTCTTCCTGAACATAGAAGCCGTTCAGGTTGCGGCTGTTGTCGCCGTCCCCATTCTGCAAATCACCGACGACGATGGCTTCGACAGTGACCGTCTGGCCGACCATTCCGCTGGTGGCGCCCGTACCCTGGATGGCGCTGATCTTGGTGATCGCGACGTCATCATTGACGATGGTGCCGGTGGCTCGCGCGGTGCCGATCGTGATCGCCACGGCGGTGGAATTGGAAGCGCTCTGAAGCGTCAGCGTGAAATTTTCATTCGGCTCGCTGGTGGTGTCACCGGCGACCATAACGGTCACCGTTGCCGAGCCCTGCCCAGCCGGGATCACGCCGCTAAAGCTGCTCGGCACGCTTCCAACAAAATCCGATGCGTCGGTCTGCGCAGAGGCAATGGTTCCGGAGAATGAGACATCGCCATCGGTGCCACCACTGCGCTCCACGGTGAATTGATAGACCGTCGAGCCGCTATTGCCCTCGTCATGCGAGACCGACACCGTGCCTGCAGAAAAGCCGACAGTCTGACCTACGACCGGGGTGCTGGCATTGCTCGTGACGCGGATATCGTCGATCCCGACCCACTCGTCATTGCCACCGGCATTGGTGGTGAGAATCCGGACCTGCAAGTCCGCGTGACCATTGACTTCGGACGGCAGCAGTAAATTGAAAGGCGTCACTTGAGTTGCGGCATTCGCGGTAGTCACGTCGGCAGCGTAGCCACCCGGCACATTCGTCCAGGACCCGGCGGAACCGACCCGGTACTGCACGGCAATTGGCTGGGACGCATCGTCTGCGCTGCCGTCGAGATCGCGCGCATTGAAGGTCAGTCGCACATTATCGCGGCCGCTCGCATCGAGATAAAGCACGAGGCTCGGTGCGTCGGCAGTACCCGAGCCGTTCAGTGCAATGGTCGGATTGGCAACAGCGAATTCCGCTACGCCGCCATTGGTAAGAGAATTCGGGGCAGTCTGATTGGCGATCACATCGACGGCGCCGAGTCCAGCGCCGGTCAATGTCCGCGGATCGGTGCCAGTTGGCGAACCAGCGTTGATGTCACCGAGATAGCCGACGATCGATGGAACGGAAGACCAATTATCATCGGCGTTGATTGCGCCGGCATTGGACCAATCCTGGACGAGATCGCTAACGGCAAGGGCGTGATATGTCGTTGACATGAAATCGGCTTCCATCGTTGAGGCGTGCGTCGAACATCGCTCGCTTCGCAGAATGCGAAGACGCGCGACCGACTGCCTTTGGTTAACGAAAAGTTAATGCGCCGGATGTAGCCACGTCGATTTAACAGCCGCGTGACTGGTTTCTAACGCCGCAGTGAAGCCACGCGCCGACCGCTCTTTTTGCTCGACTATACAAAGGCGACACAGCAAATCGCGACATCGTGCCACACCCGCAAAAGTGCAAAGCGTTGCGGGTTGCTCCACCGCGGATTGGTCGCAGTTCGCATCGTAGAACGATGAAACTGATCGAACTACACTGAATTACTTCGAGCTCCCGATCGATCGTGCGGCAAAACAGCGGCCGAGGTCCGCGCACGCAATGCGCAAGAAAGGATGTGCTTGCTGTTGCAATGTATTCTCGCGCACATCACCCACCATTCACGTGGCTGATCGCGCGACAGAAAATTGCACGCGGACGCAATTCACACGCTGTCACGCAGTTGACGCTGAAGCCAGATAACGAACTCGATCGGCGCGCATCGCTGTCGCTTACTGGCCCAGGTGAAATATGACCGCAGCAATTTCGGCAGACAGAACAGCCGGATCGAAGCACCAAGATCTTCCGAGTGCCGCTCTCGCATCATGTCGTAGCGCGTTCCTGTCTGTCGGGTTGTTCTCCGCCGTGGTCAACATCCTGATGCTGACCGGATCCATTTACATGCTGCAGGTCTATGACCGCGTCATTCCCTCGCGCAGCATTCCTACTCTCGTATCGCTCTCGATTATCGTAATTGCGATCTACGCCGTGCAGGGTGTTTTCGACTGGTTGCGCCAGCGGATCCTGACGCGCATCGGAGCTGCACTTGATGGCGCGTTGTGGGAGCCGGTGAATTCCGCCATTTTGCGATCACCTTTGAAGTCCAGCCGCGGCGGCGGCGTTCAACTCGCTCATGATCTGGATTCAGTGCGTGGGTTCCTATCCGGCCTCGGGCCGACAACGCTGTTCGATCTGCCGTGGATGCCGCTATATCTCGCCGGGTGCTTCCTGCTGCATCCGTATCTTGGATGGACGCTGGTCGGTGGCGCAACCATTCTGTTCGGCATTGCTCTTGTTACGGAAATTCTGACACGGAAGCCCACGCGAGAAGCATCCCGCCATGCCGCCATACGCAACATCCAGCTGGAGGCGGGACGCCGCAATGCCGAGGTCGTCGCCGCCCTCGGCATTGAGCGACGAGTCATCTCACGCATCGGCGCAGCCAATGCGGATCAGATCGCTGCTCAGCAGCACGGTTCCGATATTGCCGGTGCACTTGGCACGCTATCGAAGACCCTGCGGTTCATCTTGCAATCGGCATTGCTCGGACTAGGCGCTTGGCTGGTAATCGAAGGACAGGCCAGCAGTGGTGTCATGATTGCCTCCTCGATCATGGGCAGCCGTGCGCTGGCTCCCGTCGAACTGGCGATCTCGGTTTGGCGTCCTTTCGTCGGCGCCCGCCAGGCCTGGCAGCGGTTACGCGACGCGCTGTCGTCTCAAGACGAGAGCCCTTCTGCCGTTGCGCCAGAACGTGCTCAACACATTCTCACGGTCGATCAGGTTTTCATTATCGCACCGGGTGGCGCCAAGGCCATCGTTCAGAATGCCACGTTCCAACTCAAAGCCGGCCAGGCTGTTGGAATCATCGGACCGTCGGCGTCGGGCAAATCCACATTGGCGCGTGCGCTGGTCGGGATCTGGCCTGCAGCGCGCGGCGAGATCCGCCTCGATGGCGCAACCCTCGACCAGTGGCCCGCCGAAATTCGGGGCGGCTTGATGGGCTATTTGCCGCAAGACGTCGAATTGTTCGACGGCACGGTGGCTGAGAACATTGCCCGCTTCGATCCGGAGATGGATGGACCGACCGTCATTGCCGCCGCAAAAGCCGCGGGTGCCTATGACATGATCCTTAACCTGCCAAAGGGCTTCGAAATGCGAATCGGTGAAGCCGGCGCTGCCCTCTCGGGTGGACAGCGGCAACGGGTAGCGCTTGCACGTGCGCTCTACAGGGACCCGTTCATGGTGGTGCTCGACGAACCGAATGCCAATCTCGACGTCGAAGGCGACGCAGCACTGACTCAGGCAATCAAGGGCGTACGTGAACGCGGCGGAATCGCCATCATTGTCGCACACCGCCCGGCGGCTCTCGCAGGGGTCGATCTCGTGATGACGCTCGCCAATGGCCAGGTCCAGGCATTTGGTCCGAAAGATGAAGTTCTGCGCAAGGCGCTTGCCTCGCAACACCCTGCAAACCAGGTGGCGCCACAGCCGGTGCACGAAGTCCGCATGACCGCTGACGGCCGAAGCTGAGGAAACCCTGATGCCAAATTCTGCAACGCCCAACTCAAGCCGCCCTGATCCCTTCCGCGATATCCGGCGAACTGCATATGCGGGACTGGCTATACTCGCCGTGGCGATCTCCACCGCTGGCGTGTGGGCGGCAACCGCGCCACTCGCGAGCGCGGTGATAGCGCCGGCACAGATCGTCGTCGATAGCAACGTGCGCAGGATTCAGCATCCGACCGGCGGGGTGGTCGCCGAAATTCTTGTCAATGATGGGGACCGCGTACGCGCAGGCGACGTTCTGGTCCGGCTTGACGAGACCATGACGCGAGCCAACCTGGCGCTGATCGAAAACCAGCTCAACCAGTTCTGGACGCGCCGAGCGCGGCTGCGCGCGGAACAGGATGGCCGCGACGCCTTCGTGATACCGGGCGAGCTTGCGGACCGTATCGAATTGCCCGCGATCGCCGACATCATCACCGGTGAAACGAGCCTGTTGCTCAGACGACGCGAAGCCGTCAGCGGCCAACAGTCGCAACTGCGCGAGCGCACGTCGCAGATCGGTGAGGAGATCCATGGCCTTGCCGCTCAGATCGAGTCGAAGCGCGAACAGATCCGACTGATCCAGCGCGAACTCGAAGGGGTTCGCCAGCTCTTCGAGAAAAATCTAATTCCCTACGCACGGCTGACCACACTCGAACGCGAAGCCGCGCGGCTGATCGGCGAGGAAGGACAATTGATCGCCGAAACGGCGCGGGCCAAAGGCCGCATCACCGAGACAGAACTGCAGACGCTTCAGGTCGTGCAGGATCAGCGACGCGAGATCGCGACCGAGCTGCGCGAGGTGGAGATCAAGATGGCCGATCTCTCCGAGCGCCGGATCGCAGCAGTCGATCAACTCGCACGCGTGATGCTGCGGGCGCCGCAGGACGGGATGGTTCACCAGAAGACGATCCATACGGTGGGCGGCGTTATTACTGCGGGCGAACAGTTGATGCTTATCGTTCCGGAGAAAGATTCTCTCGTGGTCGAGGCGCGGGTCGATCCGCAAATGATTGACCGCCTCCGACTAGGTCAATCCGCGAAGCTGCGCTTCACCGCTTTCGATTCCGCGATCACACCGGATCTCAACGGAAGGCTTACCCGCATAGCGGCCGATCTCACAAAAGACCAGCAGTCCGGCGCGTCCTATTATGTAGCGCGCATTAGCCTCATCGACGGAGAACTCGCCAAACTCGGCGGGAAGGCACTTGTGCCGGGCATGCCGGTCGAAGCCTATATTCAGAATGGCTCCCGTACCGCGTTCGCCTATCTCCGCAAGCCGATCGAGGACCAACTGGCTCGCTCGTTCCGTCACGACTGAATCGAGTCGCCCCGGCCTCAACCTCCGCATTGATGACCCCATCAATCTGCGCAAGGTTTTCCGTGACTATTCATTACCCATACCGCGGCACCCTTCCCTCAGCGTCAACCTAAGCGAATCGGCGGCGACATCATGGACAGGCATAAGGGACGCGAACTGTTGCTCGCAGATACGATAGCATTCCTGCAGGCGATCGGAGAAGGACTGGTGCTCGCCGTCAAGCTGAAGGCGCCGCTTTCGCCGGAGATCGTCGCCGCGGCCAGGTATTTGCGGGGATATCACGAGGGACCGAGACCGACGCAGATCGAAGAGCTGCGCAGGGAGCTCCGTACTGTCGTCGAGGTGTTCGGCAAGATGCAGTGCGCCCTGCGTCGCAGGCAACCGGGTGACAATCAGATCGCTGTCGACTGCACAACTGACAACGACGAGTCGATAATGAGGAAGGCCGCCTGACAGCCCAATCCACTGCTCTTGCTGCTCCACTGAACCCGAGCCGCGCTATCTGCGACTAATCGGTATGCCACATGCCCTGACACGCGCCTGGACGAGATTGATGGACTGGATCGAGAATGCCGTCCACTTCGTGGACTGGCTGACGGATGACCCATCCCCGACCAACAAATTTCTGGAAGAGCCGCCAATTAAGGAACGAGCCACACCGGACAAACGATCGACACGCTAGCGCGCAACGTCGCACGGATTTCAGTTGACCGAGACCGATCGCCGGCCACGGGAGCCGCGCCAGCTTGCTGGCGCATAGGGCAACGCCGTATATGCCGATGAGCGCCTCACCGCTGCGGCGCCACGCGACACGCGGTTCTTCGGCGCAAACATCCATCCGATCAGGCCAAGCGTCGTTTTGCACGCCGTCGCGGGCGTCGACGCTGCAATCGGTGTCGCCTTCAATCCAAATTGTCTGGGCATTCAAACCTCCATCCCGGAATTCCGATTACGCCAAAAGGGCGCTCCGAATCCCAGCCGAGATTGAATTTATACACCGCGAATCTTGTGGCGCACTTGCGCTGCATCAAGTCACCAATCAGTGCAGAACGGCGTGCGCCATCTGCTCATCGAACGGCCGTGCGGCCATCTGCGCACGCAGCTCGGCCAGTTCGGTCTCGAGTTGCTGATTGACGAGAATGAGTGCTGCCACGGTACCGCGGGTGTCGCCGTGGCAGGCGGCGATGAGATCGTCGACTTCCGCGTCTAACTTGGTCATTGAAAAAATCTCCTGCCGCGCTTTCGGTTGCCTTCAATAATCGGCTGAGCGTTGCATCAATATTAAACGATACCGGAGTCGTTGGCGTCATCGCCAACGTGCATGAATACCGGTTAAGAGCGCCTTTCCGGGCTCAAAGAATCCACAAGCGACTTTCTGCAATCGGTTTAAGCGACCCGTTTCAATCACCGCGCTGCAACCGCGCGTTGATCGCAAAATCACCTGTTTCTGATTAGTCATAGTCCGCCGAACCGGCTACCGCCGTCAGGCCGATCACGATGCAAATTCAAGGACATGCCAATGATGAACGATGGTCGCCCGTTCGGGCTTTATATCAATGGCCGGTTTCAGCCAGCCTCGACCGGCCGTACCATCAAGATCGAGAACCCGAAGGACTGCAGCCATCTGGCCGATGTCGCCGAGGGGGACGAAAAGGATATCGATCTGGCCATCGACGCCGCCGAACGCGCCGGCAAAATCTGGGCGGCGACACCGGGCGCGGTCCGCGGCGACATCATGCACCGGGCCGGCGAACTTCTGGCCAAAAAGCTCCCCGAACTGGTGACCATCGAGGTCGACCAGATCGGCCGCGCCCGCCGCGAAATGACTGCCCAGCTAGGCCGGCTGCCGGAATGGTTTCGCTATTTCGGCGCTCTGGCGCGCACCCATGAGGACACCGTCCCGCCGTTCGGCGGCAACTTCCTGAATTATACCCGCCGTGTCCCGCTCGGCGTCGTCGGCCATGTGACGCCATGGAATCATCCGCTCCTGATCCTCACCAAGAAGATCGCGCCGTCGATGGCGGCGGGCAATACGATGGTGGTGAAACCCAGCGAGCTGGCGCCGATTACACCGCTCCTGCTCGGCGACATCTTCAAGGAAGCCGGCGTGCCCGACGGCGTCTACAATGTCGTGCCCGGCTACGGTGCCACCGCCGGCAAGGCGCTGACCACCAGCAAGCGCATCAAAAAGATCGATCTCACCGGGGGCACCGAAACCGGCAAGATGGTGGCTTCAATGGCCGGTGCCAACCTCACCAAGGTGGCCGCCGAACTCGGCGGCAAGGCTGCGGTCATCCTGTTCGACGACACCTCAATCGAGCGCGGCGTCGCGGCGGCCCTGTTCGCCTCGTTCATCGCAACCGGTCAGACCTGCGTCCAGGGTGCGCGGCTGCTGGTGCAACGTTCCGTGCATGACACCGTGGTCGCCGAACTGGTGAAGCGCACTAACGCGATCCGGATCGGCGATCCGCAAGACATGGCGACGCAGATGGGCCCGCTGGTCTCGGCCAAGCAGCGCGAGCTGACCGAACGCTACGTCAAGATCGGACTCGAGGAAGGTGCGACGCTCGCCGCGGGCGGCAAGCGGCCGGACGGCAAGGCCTTCGAGAACGGCTATTATCATCAGCCGACGATCTTCACGAACGTGACCGGCAGCATGCGCATTGCGCAGGAAGAGATCTTCGGGCCAGTCGTCGTCGTGATCCCGTTCGACACCGAAGAGGAAGCCATCGCGCTATCCAATGGCACCGAATTCGGCCTGGCCACCTCGATCTGGACCCGCGACGTCACCCGCGCCCATCGCGTTGCGCATCGGCTGGAGAGTGGCATCGTCTGGATCAACGACCACCACCGCATCGATCCCTGCTCGCCCTGGGGCGGCTTCAAGATGAGCGGCATCGGCCGCGAGAACGGCATCGTCGCCTATGAGGAATACACCCAGATCCAGAACGTGATCGTCAATCTCTCGGACGAGCCGTTCGACTGGTATGCCGATGACGGGCAGGAAAAGCGGTATAGCTAAAGCACGCAAAAAGCGTAGGGCGGATTAGCGTAGCGTAATCCGCCCTACGCCTGCTGCTAGCCGAATCCCGCCACCGCATGCGGTACATACGGCGCTTCGAGCGAGGCGATCTCCTCACTCGTCAGCTTCAACGACAGCGCCGCCACCGCATCGGTCAGATGCGCCGGCTTCGATGCACCGATGATCGGTGAGGTGATGCCTTTTTTCTGCAGCAGCCAGGCCATCGCGACCTGCGCCTGCGGAACGCCGCGCGCCTTGGCGACCGCGGCCACCTGATCGACGATCTTGCGATCGGACTCCTCGGACTGCACATAGAGCGTCTTGCCGAATTCATCGGTATTTTGACGCTCGCTGGTCTCGTCCCAGGCCCGCGTCAGGCGCCCGCGCGCCAGCGGGCTCCACGGCATGACAGCGATCTTCTGGTCCGCGCAGAGCGGCAGCATCTCGCGCTCTTCCTCGCGGTTCAGCAGATTGACATGATTCTGCATGCTGACAAATTCAGTCCAGCCGTTCAGCCGCGACGTATACAGCGCCTTGGAGAATTGCCACGCATACATGCTGGACGCACCGATATAGCGGACCTTGCCGGCTTTCACGACATCGTGCAGCGCCTCCAGCGTCTCCTCGATGGGCGTATTCTTGTCGAGGCGATGGATCTGGTAGAGATCGATAAAGTCGGTGCCGAGCCGGCGCAGGCTGTGGTCGACTTCCGTCATGATCGCCTTGCGCGACAGGCCCATGCCGTTCGGGCCCTTGCGCATGCGGTTGTAAACCTTGGTCGCCAGCACCACATCGTCACGGCGCGTGAAGTCCTTCAGCGCGCGACCGACGATCTCTTCCGAGGTGCCATCCGAATAGACATTCGCCGTGTCGAAGAAATTGATGCCGAGCTCAATCGCCTGCTTGATCAGCGGCCGGCTCTTGTCCTCGTCCAGCGTCCATGCATGCGCGCCGCGATCGGAGATGCCATAGGTCATGCACCCCAGACACAGGCGCGAGACATCCAGACCGGTATTTCCAAATTTGACGTAGTCCACGGCGTTTCTCCCTTGTCGTTCTATTTGGTTTTCTATTTGCGTTTCACGAAGTCTGCGAAGGCATCGGCATAATCGGGGTGCCAGCGCGACAGCGCCGGTCTGTTCTCGACGACGTCGCCGATGGCCCACAACATGCGGCGCGCGTCGAGCGCGCGCGGCACATCGTTGTCTGGGCAGAGAATGTAGAAGTCGCTGGCTTCGAGCCGTTGCATCATGAAGTCCACGGTCTGCTCGGCTGTCCACGCTGCATCCGGCTTCTCGCTGCGCCCGCCAGCTGCGAGCGGCGTGAAGACAAAGCCGGGGATCAGCAGATGTGCGGAGACCTGACATCCCTCGGTGTTGCGCAGCTCGTGCGCCAGCGCTTCGGTATAGGCTTTCACGCCGGCCTTGGAGACATTGTAGGCGGGATTGCCGGGCGGCGTTGTGATGCCCTGCTTGGAGCCCGTATTGATGATCAGGCCCGGCCGCTTGCGCGCGATCATGTCCACAGCGAAGGCCTGACAACCATTGACGATGCCCCACAGATTGACGCCGAGCAACCGCTCCCAATTCTCGCGCGGACCGAGCGCCGAGGTCGGCAGCTGAATGCCGGCATTGTTCATCAGCACATCGCAGCCGCCGAAACGGGCCTGCACATCGGCCGCGAGTCTGGTCATCGCGCCGACGTCACTGACATCGACAGCGGCCGTCATCACATCGTCGCGCCCGCCGCGCGCCACACCGGCGATCTTGCCAGCCGCCTCAGCCAAACGATCCTCGCCAAGATCCACGATGCAGATGCGCATTCCCAAGCGCGCAAACGCCGTCGCTGCGGCCAAGCCGATGCCAGACGCACCTCCAGTAACGACGGCAACAGAACCTGCGGACAGAGCGGGATGGGACATGGTGTTCTCCAGAACTGGGAGGTTTGCGCAAATGCGTATAGCATCAACGCGCGCCTTGGCATCTCACAACAGCGCTAACGCATGGACAGGCGTCCGTTCGCGCATGGCTACGACTTCTTCCCGTGAAACACCTCGTTCACGGTCTTGATCGCGCCGGTGTCCGACGCGGCATAGCCAGGCAGCTTGACCAGCCCGTCATGAAACTCTGCGCTGCGCAGCAATGCGAGGATATGCTTCATCGGCTCCTGGTCGAGCAGCGTCTCGCGGCAAACGAAATAGTAATCCTCGGTCAGCAACCGCACGAAATCCAGCCCGAATTGCCGCGCCGCAGCCTCGACGCCGAAGGCGACGTCGGCCATGTCGCTAGCGACATAAGCGGCAACGGCCGCATGGGTGAACTCCACCTGCTGATAACCGTTGATCTGCTCGGGATCGATCTTGTGTTGACGAAGCAACTGATCGAACAGCAGCCCCGTGCCGGAATCCTGATCGCGATTGACGAAGCGGATCGCGGGATTGATCAGCGCTTCCATCGATGTGATGCGCAGCGGATTGCCGGGCTTCACCATGAGGCCCATTTCGCGGGTCGCGAAACCGACGACGCGATGGACGCGGTTGTCGACCCACTCCTTGCAGGCATTGACGCTGCGCTTGCGCAATTCGCCGCGCGGCAGATGCACGCCGGCGAGATCGCAGGTGTTATGCGCCAGCGACACCAGCGAGGTCTGGTTGCTGACATAGCGCAGATCGATGCCCGTGCCCGCCGTGGTGTTCAGCATCTCGCGCAATTTCGACACGGCAAAACCGTGACTGGCATGAACGCGGATGACCGCAGGATGGTTGGGCAGCAGCTCCTTGAGTTCGGTCGCCAGTTCCTGCGCCAGATTGTCGAGCTGCGGTCCGAGCCGCGTTTCCAGCCGTTCGCCGGCCCAGACCAGTTTCTCGCCAAATGCCGTCAGCTTGGTGCCCTTGCCCTTGCTCCGCTCGACCACCGGCACGCCGAAGAAGGCCGACCAGTCATTCACCAGGCTCCACGCATGGCGGTAGGACAGCTGGTTGCGGCTGGCCGCGAGCGTCAGCTTGCCGGTTTCGTTGATGTCCTTGAGAAAGCCGAGCATCACCGATGTCGGCTGGCGCGAACCCGGCTTGCGGAATCGCCAGATGGTTTCGATATCGATGCGCATCGTGCTTCCTATCGCCCTGCCACCTATGTTCGCGATTGCATATGTGCCGCCGCGCCGTGACTCACGTTCTCATATTTACTGTCGATGCCCCTCCTGATCCGATCGTCGAAACATCGGGAGGTATACACTATGCCAGAGATCTCACATGCCGATCTTGCCATTTCTGCATCGTCGAAACTGACGCGCAAACGGCTCCTCATCGACGGCCAGCAGGTCGAGCCGTTGTCCGGCCGATATTTCGATGTCCTCAATCCCGCGACGGGCGAGATCATCGCCGTCGTCGCCGAAGCCGACGCCAGCGATATCGATCGTGCGGTCCGCGCGGCGCGCAGGGCGCTCGAGGGTCCGTGGGGCCGCATGCGCGCGGCCGATCGCGGACTCGTGCTGCAGCGTTTCGCACAACTGCTGGAAGATCACGCGCAGGAACTGATCGCGCTGGAAAGTCTCGACACCGGCAAGCCGCTCGCCGCCGTGCAGCGCCAGGACCTGCCTGCCGCCATCGACACGCTGCGCTACTATGCGGGCTGGGCCGACAAGATCAACGGACAGGTGATCCCGGCGCGCCATGACGCGCTGACCTATACGGTGCGCGAACCGATCGGCGTCGTCGGCGCCATCGTGCCGTGGAATTTCCCGCTGATGATCGGAATGTGGAAGATCGCGCCGGCGCTGGCCTGCGGCTGCACCGTGGTGCTGAAGCCTGCGGAGATCACGCCGCTGTCGGCGCTGCGGATCGGTGAACTGGCACTGGAAGCGGGCCTGCCGCCCGGCACGCTGAATATCGTGCCGGGATTTGGCAAGACCGCCGGCCGCGCCATGGTCGATCACCCCGACATCGACAAGATCACCTTCACGGGATCGCCGACCGTCGGCCGCGAAATCCTCGCCGGCGCCGCCGGCAATCTGAAACGCGTCACGCTCGAACTCGGGGGCAAATCGGCCAATGTGATCTTCGACGACGCGGACCTGGATTCCGCCACTAAGGCCGCCGCTTCCGGCATCTTCTTCAATTCCGGCCAGGTCTGCTCGGCCGGTTCGCGCATTCTCGCGCATGCGTCGGTCTATGACGAGGTCGTGGAGCGCATGACGACCCGCGCCAAGGCCATCCGCGTCGGCGATCCCGCGCTGTGCGGTACGACAATGGGACCTATCGTCTCCGAACTGCAGATGAAGCGGGTGCTGGAATATGTCGATATCGGCACCAAGGAAGGCGCGACTGTGACGACCGGCGGCACCCGGATCGGCGACCGCGGCTATTTCGTCGCGCCTACGGTATTCGCCAATGTCGACCACGAAATGCGTGTCTCGCAGGAGGAGATCTTCGGCCCGGTCGTCAGCATTGTCCGGTTCTTCGACGAGGCCGACGCCATCAGTAAGGCCAATGGCACGAAATACAGCCTTGCGGCCGGCGTCTGGAGCTCGGACATCGGCCGCGTGCAGCGCTTCGCCAAACAGGTGAAAGCCGGCACCGTGTGGATCAACACCTATGGCTATACGGATGTCCGGCTCCCCTGGGGCGGCTCGCGCGATTCCGGCTTCGGCCGCGAACATGGCGATGCGGCGCTGGAGAACTTTACCGAGCCCAAGGCCGTCTGGATGAATCTCAACGTCTGAGGCACCCAGCGCATCCGTGCGTCGCGCAATTGGTTGTTGATCGTTATATTCTTATGGATATAACGATTGCCGGTCAATTGCGCGTGAGCCCTTTTTCATGAACCGTCACCGGCGTTCTGCCGTCGCCCTGCGTCATGTCGCTTTCGAGGACCTGGGCCTGCTGTCGTCGGTACTGGATCGTGAGGGATGGGACGTCTCGTTCTGCGATGCCGCCATCGACGATGTGTCGCACCGCTCCATCGTGGATGCCGATCTGCTGATCGTTCTGGGCGGCCCCATCGGCGTCTATGAGGCCGACGCCTACCCGTTCCTGACACGTGAGATCGCGCTGCTGGAACGGCGTCTCGCGCAGGAGCGCCCGACGCTCGGCATCTGCCTTGGCGCACAATTGATGGCCCGCGCGCTCGGCGCCCGCGTTTATGCCGGCGGCATCAAGGAGATCGGCTGGGGCCAGGTATCCCCGACCAAGCAGGGCGCGGCCTCATGCCTCGCGCCGCTGGCAGAGGATGGCGCCAGCGTTCTGCATTGGCATGGCGACACCTTCGATCTGCCGGAGGGTGCCATCCGTCTGGCTTCGAACGATGCCTATGACAATCAGGCCTTTGCCTATGGTCGCCATGCACTGGCGCTGCAGTTCCATCTCGAAGCCGATCCACGGCAGCTCGAGGAATGGTATGTCGGTCACGCGGTCGAACTGGCCGCCGCCGGCATTCCCATCGCGCAACTGCGTTCAAGCACCGCTGCCGTCGCCAACCGACTGCCAGTTCAGGCCGATCGCATTTTCACGCGCTGGATCCACGAGATCAGTTGAACGATTCCAAGCATCAATTCACGATCATGAATTGGTCGCGAAGACCTCCCATGCAAGTCGTTTGAGGTTCCGCGCCTTTACCCGTTTCGCGAAAACGATATATTTCGCGCGCTACAACGGCACTTCAAACAAACGTCCGGGAGGATCACATTATGGGCTTGATGCAGCCAATCTCTGCCACCGCGCACCCTTACGCGAACGGCTCCTACAAGCAGATGCTGATCGACGGCAAATGGCAGGACGCCCAATCCGGCAAGAAGTTCGAGACGCATAATCCGGCCACCGGCGAACTGCTCGCCACCGTCGCCGAAGGCGATGCTGGGGATATCGACCTTGCGGTCGCCGCAGCACGCCGCGCCTTCGAAGGCCCGTGGAGCAAGGCCAAGCCCTACGAGCGCCAGGCGCTGCTGCTGAAATTCGCCGAGCTCGTCGAGAAGCATTTTGACGAACTCGCTTTGCTCGATACGCTCGACATGGGCGCGCCTGTCATGCGCACCTTCGCGGGCAAGCAGCGCATCCTCGGCATGCTGCGCTTCTATGCCGGCCAGGCCACGCTGATCTATGGCGAGACCATCGAGAACTCGCTCCCAGGCGAGATCTTCTCCTACACGCTGAAGGAGCCCGTCGGCGTCGTCGGCGCGATCATTCCGTGGAACTCGCCGCTGTCAGCCAGCATCTGGAAGATCGGCCCTGCCATCGCCACCGGCTGCACCATCGTGCTGAAGCCGGCGGAAGAAGCCCCGCTGACCTCGCTACGCCTCGGTGAGCTGGCCTTGGAAGCCGGCTTCCCAGCGGGCGTCATCAACGTCGTGCCAGGCTATGGCGAAACCGCCGGCGCCGCGCTGGCCTCGCATATGGACGTCAACAAGGTCGCTTTCACCGGTTCCCACTTCACCGGCCAGTCGATCATCCGCGCCTCGGCCGGCAACCTCAAGCGCGTGTCGCTCGAGCTCGGCGGCAAGTCGCCGAACATCGTGTTCTCGGATGCCGACCTCGATGCCGCCGTCCCCGGTGCTGCCATGGCAGTGTTCGCGAATTCAGGCCAGATCTGCAGCGCCGGTACGCGTTTGTTCGTCGAAAAGAAGATCTATGACGAATTCGTTGGCCGCGTCGCCGAATTCGCCAAGAAGCTGAAGGTCGGCAACGGTGCCAACCCCGACACCCAGCTCGGGCCATTGGTCTCCAAGGAACAGCTCGACCGCGTCACCGGCTATCTCACCACCGGAAGCGGCGAAGGCGCCAAGGCGCTGTCCGGCGGTGGCCGCCTGATGGATGGCGAACTGTCGAAGGGCTTCTTCGTGCAGCCGACCGTGTTCGCCAACGTCCAGGACAGCATGAAGATCGCGCAGGAAGAGATCTTCGGGCCGGTGATTTCGGCGATCTCCTTCACCGACATGGACGAACTGGTGCAGCGCGCCAACAACACCACCTTCGGCCTCGGCAGCGGCGTCTGGACCAGGGATGTCAGCAAGGCGCATCGCCTCGCGAAGTCCCTGCAGGCCGGCTCGGTCTGGATCAATTGCTATCAGGCGATGGATCCTGCCGTGCCGTTTGGCGGCTACAAGATGAGTGGCTACGGACGCGAGTCCGGCGTGCACCACATCGACGAATATCTCAACATCAAGGCGGTCTGGATCAACACCTGACGCGCCGTGATCGCATGAAGAAAGGCGCCGAGCGACGAGCTCGGCGCCTTTCTGCTGCATCATTAGCGATCAAGTCACCGGAGCCGATCCATACTGATCCCGCAGCTTGCGCTTGAAGATCTTGCCGGTCGATTCACGCGGCAGCGCATCATGGAAATGGATTTCCTTCGGCACTTTGAAGTTGGCGAGCTTCTGCTTAAGCCAGGCCTGGATCTCCGGCACGGTGAGCGTCACGCCGCTTTCGAGTTCGACGCAGCCCACCAGCCGTTCGCCGAACTCGTCATCAGGCACACCGAACACCGCGCAGTCGCGCACGCCGTCCATGCCGATCAGCGTGTTCTCGATCTCGGCGGGATAGATGTTGACGCCGCCGGAGATGACCATGTCGCGCTTGCGATCACACATGAAGAGATAGCCGTCCTCGTCGAGATAGCCGACGTCACCGACGCTGATCAGGCCCTCACGGCCGGCTTCGGCCCGTGCGTCGGGGCGGCCCTGATAGTTGAAATCCGGCACCGAGGTCTGCCGCATAAAGATTTCACCGGGCACATTGACCGGACATTCCTTGCCGTCCACATCGAAGATCTTGACCACGCCCCCCTCGATGGTGCGGCCGACCGTGCCCGGCTTCCTCAGCGCCTCCTCCGACGAATGCCAGATCGGCACCCCGGTTTCGGTGGAGCCGAGATATTCGTTGATCACCGGTCCCCACCACGCAATCATCGCCTGCTTCACATGGATCGGGCACGGCGCTGCGCCATGGATGATGAAGCGCAGCGACGACAGGTCGTAGCGCGACTTCACCTCGTCCGGCAGACGCAGCAGCCGCACGAACATAGTCGGCACCATATGCATGTTGGTGATGCGGTGCTTCTCGGTGAGCTGCAGCAGATCCTCTGGATCGAAACGCGGTTCGAGCACGATCGTGCTGCCATGACGGAATGCCATCAGCCCGTAGGAGCTTGGCGCCGAGTGATACATCGGCCCGTTCATCAGGATGATCTGATCCTCGTTCGGCTTCAGCCCATAGGCGATGCCGCCGACGCGCTCGGATGCCGCAGCCTGTTCCGGCGTCATGGCCGCGCGGGTCACGCCCTTGGGACGGCCCGTGGTGCCCGACGTGTAGAACATGGTCAGCGCGCGCTTCGGCGCGTTCTCCACCGGCGCATGCAACTCGCGCCAGACATCGAAGTCCGTGGCGCCTGCAGGCACCTCGGTCGCAGCTTCGGCAACACCATAGGCGACTGCGATCTCCGGCGGCGTGCGGACGATCAGGATCGGAAATCCCGCCGGCAAATTATCTTTGATCTGCGGCAAAAGATCAGCGTGGCAGACCAGCAGCTTCGCGCCACTGTCAGCAAGAACATAGCTGACCTCTTCACCTTTCAGATGCCAGTTGATCGGGACCACGCGCGCGCCGAGCGCACCTGCGCCGAACGCAGTCTCGAACAGCGCGAAATCGTTGCGCAGCATCATGCCGACCGGCGCATCGGCGCCTGCGCCGAGGCTCTTGAACCCGGTCGCCACCTTGGCGATGCGCTGCATGATGTCCGGATAGCTGATCGCCCGGTCGCCGCTGATAATCATTGTCCGCCCTTATATTGTTCTTGAATCGATCGAAGCCATCGCTGGCTTCGATCCTTGTTCTGTCGATGTGATGGTACAGATGCTCACTGGTCGTCGAGCAATTCGCCGAAGCCTTCCCAGTTCTTGCCGTTGAAACGGCGCAGCCGCAGTTGCTGGAACGAAAGATAATCATCCTTGTCGGTATTGACCGTGACGCCCGACAGCAACAGCGGCAGCTTGACGTTCTTCATCGACGTCGCCTGACGCAGGATATTCTCCCGGCTGACGTCATCGCCGCACGCTTTCAGGATATGCGTGATGAGATGCGCATTCAGGAAGCCGGTCGCATAATTGGTGTTGCGCGGATCGGCTGACGGCAGGCTCTCTTTCATGAAAGCGAAATAGGCCTTCACGTCCTCGTCGTTGGCCCATGACGCGTCGTTGATGTCTTTCTGATAACTCGACGTGATCAGGCCAGTGGCGTTATCCAGACCTGCCGGCTCCAGAAAGGTGATCGACGAGGCGGACGTGGGGACGAACATCAGGTCCGGCTTCCAGCCGATTTCCGCAACGCCCTTGATCATCTGCGACGAGAATTTGCCAACCACCGCGCCAAACAGCACATTCGCGCCGGACGACTTGAGCGCCGCAAGCTGCGACGAGATCGTCGGCGCACTGGTCTCATAGGTCGCTTCGGATACGATCATACTGGCGGCCTTGTCGCCCAGCGCACGTTTAAAGCCAGCCACATAGTCTTTGCCGAGATCGTCGTTCTGCGCGAGAATGGCGATCTTGGCATCCGGCTTGGTCTTCAACACGTGCTTGGCGTAGACAACGCCTTCCGATTCATAGGCGGCCATGCCCGGCATGGTCCACGGAAAACCTTTCGGATCCGCCCATTTGGTCGCGCCTGATAGCACGAACAGCTGCGGGATTTTCTTGCTGTTCAAATAGCGATGCACCGCGTTGTTGGTCGCGGTGCCGAGCGTCCCGAACATCATCAGAACCTCATCCTGCTCCACCAGTTTGCGGGTCTGCTCCACGGTCTTCGGCGGCGAATAGGCGTCATCGAGACTGATGAACTTGATCTTGCGCCCGTTGATGCCGCCTTCGGCGTTGAGCTTGGTAAAATAGGCTTCCTGCGCGCGGCCGATCACGCCGAAGCCCGAGAGCGGACCGCTATAGGGAAGCGTCTGCCCGATCTTGATCTCTTCCTTGCTGTTGGCCGCAGCTTGCGTCGGCGCATTCACGCAGACGGCAAAAGCGAACAGCCAAAGCGTCCTCAGCATGACTGATGTCATGATTGTCTTCTCCCCGTTATATTTTTATCGGGCCGCGCTTATGCGCGTGCCCGTCTCGCAAAGTCTCCGGTCGCTTCCGCATATTCGCGCTTCAGGCGATCCACGAGTTCTGCCACCGGGGGAGCATCAACGATCTGGCCGATACCCTGGCCGCAACCCCAGATGTCCTTCCAGGCCTTGACCTTCATGTTACCGCCGGAGCCGAAGTTCATCTTGGTCTTGTCAGCCACCGGAAGATTGTCGGGATCGAGGCCGGCGGCTGCGATGGACGGGCCGAGATAGTTGCCGTGAATACCGGTGAACAGGTTGGTGTAGACCGTGTCATGCGCGGCGAATTCGGTCAGCGCCTTCTTGTAGGCCGGGTCGGCATTAGCTTCTTCGGTCGCAATGAAGCGCGTGCCCATATAAGCGAGGTCTGCGCCGAGCGCGAGCGCCGACGCAATCCCGTAACCGTCGGAGATTGCACCAGATACCAGCACAGTCCCCTTGAACCACTGCTTCACTTCGCGCACCAGCGCAAAGGGCGACAGCGTGCCGGCATGGCCACCCGCACCGGCGCAGACCAGGATCAGTCCATCGACGCCCTGCTCGGCTGCCTTGCGCGCATGCTTGACGTTGATAACGTCATGAAACACGACGCCGCCATAGGAATGCGCGGCCTCGACGATCTCCGAGGGCGGGCGCAACGAGGTGATGATGATCGGAACCTTGTGCTTCACACAGGTTTCCATGTCCTTCATCAACCGGTCGTTGGACGCGTGGCAGATCTGGTTCACCGCATAGGGCGCGACCTTCTTGCCGGGATTCTTCGCTTTGTATTCGCCGAGCTCATCCTCGATGCGCGTCAGCCACTGATCGAGCACTTCCACCGGCCGCGCATTCAGCGCTGGAAACGAACCGACGATACCGGCCTTGCATTGCGCAATGACGAGTTCAGGACCGGAGACGATGAACAGCGGGGAACCGAGCACAGGCAGCTCGAGGGTGCCATCGAGAGCTTTGGGGAGCGACATAAGCGTTTCCTTATATTTTTATAATCGAACTATAGGGGTTGACCGCCCGCGCGTGTTGTTCGAATTTGAACAATAAGCCATCCGGATTTGATCACATGGACTGGGATCTTTGTCGCACCTTCAATGCCGTGGTCGACGCCGGAAGCTATCTCGGCGCGTCCAGGCAGTTGCGCACCAGCCACCCGACCGTCAGCCGCGAGGTCGCGGCGCTGGAGAAGCAACTTGGCACCAAGCTGTTCGTGCGCTCCGACGAAGGGCTGGTGCTGACGGCGCGTGGCCGGCGCTTTCATGAGAGCACCAAAGCGATGGCCGAGGCCGCGCTGAAAGCGGAAGCCGCCGCCGGCGCGTCGGGCCAGAGCGCACGCGGCGTGGTCAAGGTGTCCATCGGGCCGACGCTCGCGAATTTCTGGCTGATGCCGCATATCGGCGCCTTCATCCGCCAGCATCCGCATGTCGAGATCCAGCTGGTGACGCATCCCTTCCCGGTCAGCGTGCGCAAGCGCGAGGCCGACATCGTGCTGCGGCTGTATCAGACCGGCGACGAAAATCTCACCGGGCGGAAAATTGCCAAGCTCGGCGTTGGCTTCTACGCCTCGCGCGATTACGCAGCGCGATGCCCGCTGCCCGAACAGCGGGCCGCTTGGAAGGACCACACTGTCATCGGCTTCGCCGACAAATCGTCGAATTCCGAACTCGGACGCTGGAGCGACCACATTACCAAGGACGCCACCGTCGCCATCCGCTGCTCGTCGCAGGCCGACATGCTCGCAGCGGTCCGCGCAGGGATCGGCATCTGCGTGCTGTCATGCATCGTCGGCGACGCCCATCCGGATCTAGTCCGCGTCGCACCGCAGAAGCTGGCCAGCCTCTCAGACATCTGGCTGCTGGCCCATCCGGACCTCGTCGATCAGCCGTCGGTGCGCGCCGTGCTGGAATTCATCACGGCCTGCGCGCGCGACGATCGTGCGCTGTTACGCGGCCGATGATGTCGCGCCCTTGCCGGGAAATGGCGCCGCACGGCTGACATAGCGTCCCTCGCCTTTTCCGCCGACGAGCTTGCCGTCGCGCGTCACGAATTTCCCGCGCAGCATCGTCGCCACCGGCCAGCCCGTAATCTCCAAACCTTCATAAGGTGTGTAATCGGCGCCGTGATGCAGGTTCGCCTGGGTGAGCATTGCTTGGCGCTTCGGATCCCACAGCGCGATATCGGCATCGTAGCCGATGGCGATGGAGCCCTTGCCGGTGAGGCCATAGGTCTTCGCATGATTGGTCGATGTCAGCGCCACGAACTGGTTGAGCGTGATGCGGCCCTTGCTGACACCTTCCGAGAACAGGATCGGAAGCCGCGTCTCAACACCGGGAATGCCATTCGGAATCCAGCGGAAGCTGGTACGCGCGTTGGCTGGTTGCTTACCCTGCACGTCGTCATAGCGAAACGGGCAATGATCCGACGAGAACAGTGTGAATACGCCCTGCTGTAGACCTTCCCAGCACGCCTGCTGGCTGGCGAGATCGCGCGGTGGCGGCGAGCAGACATATTTCGCGCCCTCCATACCCAGATCTTTCAGGTCTTCTTCGGTCAGCACCAGATATTGCGGACAGGTCTCGCCATGGATCGTCAACCCGCGCATCTGAGCGCGGCGGATCTCTTCCATGGACTCCCGATTGGAGACATGAACCACTACCATCGACACATCGACCAGTTCCGCCAGCGAGATAGCCCGGTGCGTGGCCTCGCGCTCAACGACGATAGGCCGCGACTTGGCGTGAAAATACGGGCCGACATTGCCGTCGCGTTCGAGCCTGTCGACCAGAAAGCGGATGGCGTCGTAATTCTCCGCATGAACCTGAACCAGTGCACCGGATTCACGCGCCACGGCCAGTACCTGCAGGATCTGCAGATCGCTCAGCGCGAGGTCTTCATAGGTCATGAAGACCTTGAGCGAAGTGTAGCCATCGGCGATCAAGGCTGGCAGCTCCTGCCCGAGTACCGCTTCACTGGGATCGGCGATGATCAGGTGGAAGGAATGATCGATATGGCAATTCTGATCGGCAAGCGTGTGATAATTCTTCAACGCCTCGCGGATCGGTTGGCCCTTCGCCTGCAGACAGTAAGGCATCACGAAAGTGTTGCCGCCGAAGGCTGCGGCGCGCGTGGCGCTTTCGAAATCGTCGGCCATCACGATGCCGGGGCCAGATGGTTGCGCAATATGAACGTGGCTGTCGATACCGCCGGGCAGCACCAGCAGACCGGTTGCATCGACCGTCTCGTTCGCGTCGGTCAGCGCTTCGCCGATGGCAACGATGCGGCCGTTCCTGATGCCGACATCGGCTTTATAGGTTTCGCTCGCGGTTGCAATGGTGCCATGACGAATGACGGTATCGAAAGCGGTCATGAGCAAAACCTCATCAATTCAGCAACGCAGGTTGCATACAGACAAATACTAGACTTGCTGAAACAGCGATCCCCATTGGGTGACGCGTTTGGTATCGACGCCAGCCATCTTCAGGCATTTCCAGACCACCGTGGCAATGGTGTCGTAGACCGGAATGCCCGTCTCCCTTTCCAGTTTCGCCGCGGATGGTGCAACTCTCAAATTGGTGCAGATGATCGTGATAGCGTCTGGCTTTTCCTTGGCCACGTCCCGCGTCATATCCTCAAGTTGCACAACGGGCACTTCGGAGAACGAGAAGTTATCCTGCAAGCCGAGATGGCGTTCACCCTGGCACGCAAACCCCAGCTTTTCATAATTCTCCAGAATCTTGGCCTGAACGTCGTCCAGATATGGCGTCACGTACCCCAGACGCTTCACCTTTTGATGTTCAAGAATCTCATTGAGAGCCAACATCGACGTCGTCGCAGGAATCCCGGTTGCTGCGGTGATCTGCTCACACAGGCGGACATCCGCCTCAAAGCCGAGCCAGCCAGAGGATGTTCCATTCCAGCCGATGACATCGACCTTCGCATGAGCCAGCAATTCTGCGGCCCGCAGGATTTCCGAATTGTCGAATTGGGCGAGCGCCTTGTTCGACAGCGCGATCTCCGTGACCTTGAAACGCGAGAAATGCGCCGAGACTTCGGGCAATTCGCCAAGCATAGCAGTCGTGATCGGCTCCAGCGCCGTGTTCGACGAAGGCGTCAGCATTCCGAGAAGCACACGTTTGGTCATGAATGATCCAGAGTTTCGAGGGAGGTTTTTTCCCGTTCCGATCGAAGCAGATCGAGAACGTGACGTTTGATTTCATTGAACTGCGGACTGGTGATGTCGCGTGGCCGCGGCAGATCGAGCGGGATGATTTCGCGGATGCGGCCAGGACGTGCGCTCATCACGGCAACATGCGTGCCCAGCGTCAGTGCTTCGTCGATACCGTGCGTCACGAAAACGATCGTGCCCTGGTGTTCCTGCCAGATCCGGACGAGTTCATTCTGCATATCCATCCGGGTCTGCTCATCGAGCGCGCCGAACGGCTCATCCATCAGGATGACCTGCGGATTCATCAGCAATGCACGGGCGATGCCGACGCGCTGATTCATGCCGCCTGACAGTTCGGACGGATAATGATTTTCAAATCCCGTGAGCCCGACCATGTCGATATAGCGCTGTGCTGTTTCGCGGCGCACGGCCTTCTGGCCACCGCGCAGCAGCAGGTGGAAGCCGACATTCTCCCAGACCGGGAGCCACGGCATCAGGTTGGCCTGCTGAAACACCACGCCGCGCTCCGAACCGGGCGCCGTGATCAATTGACCATCGACGGTGACGGTGCCGGATGACGGCTTCTCGAAGCCTGCGATCATATTGAGAAGCGTGGACTTGCCGCATCCGCTGGGGCCGAGCAGACAGAGAAACTGATTCTTCTCCACCTTGATATTTATGTGGTCGAGAGCCGTGACATCGGCCTTGCGTTTCGCGTCCTTGAAGATTTTGGAGACACCGGAGATTTCGATCGTCGCCATGACCTAGCTCTCTCCGCTCTGGATCGTCGTGTTGCGCTGCCAGTGCAGCACGCGCGCCATCACGAGACGGATGCCGAAGTCGCTGAGAAAACCGAGCAGACCGATACTGGCCATCGCAGCCAGCACAAGGTCGTAGCGCAGGAAATAATAGGAATCCCACAGCACATAGCCGAGACCGCTTTTCACAGCGACCATCTCCGCCGTCACCGTCAGCATCCAGGCCGAGCCGATGCCGATCCGCAGACCGGCAAAGATGCTGGGCAGCGCGGCCGGCAGCACGATGAAGCGCAGCAGTTGGCGATTGCCGCCGCCGACCATCGCGCCGGCGCGGATCAGATTGCGATCGCAGGTCTTCACGCCGTGAATCGTATTGAGCAGGATCGGAAAAAACGCACCGAGGAACACCAGGAAAATCGCCGGCTTGTTGGCGATGCCGAACCAGATGATGGCAAGCGGAATCCACGACACCGGCGGGATCGGCCGCAGCGTCTGCAGCGTCGGCTCGATGATCACCTCGACAGTGCGGGACCATCCGATGGCGACTCCGATCGACACGGCCAGCGCCGTGGCGATGGCGAAACCCGCAAGAACGCGCGACAGGCTGGCGAGCATGTCGAACAGCCAGTTGCCGCTATAGGTCTGGGTATTGCCATCGGTGCCGAACACCCAATCCGCCCAGGCCCACGCCACGGTCGACGGGGCCGGCAGCAGTGCTGCTGGCAGCGCACCCGATCGGGAAAACGCTTCCCAGCCGGCGAGGATCAGGACCGGCACGATATACCGATCCAGTCGTCTGAACATTGCGAGAGCCCGGAGCATGACCAGGCTCAGTAGCCGAGTTCGGATTTCGGCTTGCCCGTGGCGGCCTCCAGGAAGCGGTAGTCCATGTTCTTCTCGACAGCCGCCGAAACGTCGGAATTGATGTATTTCAGGTCGCGCATCATCGCCGCGATGGCGAGCGCCGATGCGCGGTACATCTTCGGATCCGGATCGAGGTTTTCGACAGCGCCTGTGGCGATGGCCTTGTCGAGGCCGGTGATCTTGGAGATCACTTCGATTAGGGCACCCTTGTCCGCCGCGACGAATTCATCGACTTTCACAACCGCACGCACGGTCTCTTCGAGCTGCTTCGGTTTGTCCTTGACGACATCCGACCGCGTCAGAATCAGGTTGGTGAGCTTTCCCGCAGCCTGATCGTAGGGAAGGCCGAACATCTTGGCGGCCTTGGCCTGAAGGATCTGGGTGGCGAAGGGCTCCACGGTGCAGATCAGCTCGATTTCGCCGCGACGCAGCGCCTGAAGGTGATCGGAGGGATTGGGAATGTTGACGAACTGCACATCCTTGTTGATGTCGATGCCCTGCTTGGCAAAGGCGCCGCGCATATGAATGTCCTGCGCGTTGCCGCGGGACGCCGCGACGCGGAATGGCTTTCCCGCTGTCTTGTAGTCAGCGATGACTTTCTTGAGCGAAGCCCAGTCATTCGGAACGATCGACAGATCATTACCGACCAACATTGCCGAACCGCCATTGACCTGCCCGGAGATGGCGACCACGTCGAAACCCTTGTCGAGTGCGATCGCATAATGAAGATAGGTCACCTGGGCGACGTCGATGTTCTTCGAGACAAGCGCAGTCAGCGCATCCGTGCCTGTGTTAAATCCAACCGCATCGATCTGAACGCCCTTGGCGTATTGCGGGGTGAGCGACATCGGTGTGCAATGCGCACATTTCGCATAGCCGAGCTTGATCACCGACTCGGACTGGGCCATCGCGGCCGGGGCAATCGATGCCAAACAAAGCGTAATCAGAATGCCGAGCAGATTTTTCTTCATCGTCGCAATCTCCGGAGCGGGTGGCGGTGAATTCACGATACGTCCACACTCAGCAAGCCCCATGCCAATCCGGATACGATATACAATCACAAAATTATCTAGTAATATCAATTACTATGAATTATCATTATCTCGCCTTCGATGCTGCATTTTTGGGCGAAGGATGTCGTTTGGAGGCAACCTCGCCACCCGAGAGACTGAACCATGAGTGAGATTGCCCCACGCGCGAAGCTTCGCACGCGCTTCAAGCCGACACGGCTGAAGCTCTCCTCGGATCATTCAAAACGGCCGCTGGACCGTATGTCGCTGCACGATCAACTCGTCGCGAAGGTGCGCGAAATGATTGTCGATGGCGAACTCCAGGCCGGAGCCCCTTTGCCAGAAAAGATGTTGTGCGAAACGTTCGGCGTATCGCGCACACCCTTGCGCGAAGCATTCAAGATACTGGCCTCCGAAGGGCTGATCGAACTGCGCCCTCACCGCACCCCTGTCGTCACCCCGGTCGACAGGGAAGAAATCGCAAACAGCTTTGCAATCATGGTCGCACTGGACGGCGTTGCAGGCGCCGAGGCAGCAATGCGCGCGACGGATGAAGATATTGCCCGGCTCAGTGCGATGCACGACGAGCTTGTTACCCTTCATCGCGAAGCATCGCGCCCAGCCTATTTCAGGCTGAACCAGGACATCCATATCGAGATTACCAGGCTCGCCAAAAATCCCGTGCTCCTCAATATCTGGACGACGTTGAACGCGAATATCTATCGGGCAAGGGCCACTGCCAATTATGACGCGGCACGGTGGACGGAATCCGTAAGGGAACACGAGGCTTTCATGGCTCTGCTTCGCGCGCGCGACGCGCAAGGATTTGCAGCCTCCCTCAGTGCGCATACGCGCAAGACGGGCGATGCCGTTCTTGCGACATTGAAGATTGCGACCGACGCGAAGACCTAGCAGGCCTCTATCACGACGAACAAAGCCTGGGCCCGTATCGCTGCACACCGCATAATCGCCAAGCGCCTGCAAAACGTGCTTTGGGCATGGAGCGCAATGGTCCAAACAGGGGCGAAGGACCGCCCCGCGGTTCATAGGCTGATCGATGAAGATTCTCGTTTTTGGCGGCACCGGCTTTGTCGGATTGAATATCGCAGAAGCCCTGTTGAAGCGCGGCCATGTGGTGACCCTGTTCGACCGTTCGGGCCTGCCACCGGCGGCGCAGCTTGCCTTCGCTGACTATGGCGATAGGCTTTCGGTGATCATCGGCGATGTGCTCGACCGGACATTGATCGACAGTGTCGTCACCACCGGTTTCGATGCCATCGTTCTCGGCGCTGCGATCACGGCAAGCACAGAGCGCGATGCCGCCGATCCGGAAAGCATCCTGCAAGTCAACCTGATGGCGCAAACGCCGATCCTCGCGGCAGCACGCCGTCATGGCGTCAAACGCGTGATCAATCTGTCATCTGCCGGCGCCTACGGCGCCTCCGCGTTCAAATATCCTGTTCTCGACGAAGAACTGCCCTGCGATCCCGTCTCACTCTACGCCATCACCAAATTCGCATCCGAGAAGGTCGCGGCTCGCCTCGCCGCGCTCTGGCAGACCGACTTCATCAGCGTGCGACTCAGCGCCGTGTTCGGACCATGGGAGCGTGCAACGGGCGTACGCGATACACTCAGCCCGCTGATGCAGATTTTCACGGCACAGGCCAAACAGAGCGAAGCCATTCTGGCGCGCTCGGGTGTGCGGGACTGGATCTATGCGCCCGATGTCGCTGATGCCATGACTTTGCTGATCGAGGCGCCGAAGACGCAGCATCGCCTCTACAACATCTCAACCGCCACGCCGTGGTCGGCGCTGGAATGGGGACAGCAATTGGCAGAATCCAATCCGGGCTTTGTTTGCCGCCTGGCGAGCACCTGCGAAACTCCAACCATCGATCTGCACAGTGACAGCGACAGGGCACCGCTATCGGTCGCGCGGTTGGAGCAGGAATTCGGGTGGCGCGCCAAATTCGGCTGCGCCGACTCAGCCGCGGATCTGATCGACTGGTCGGCGCGGCATAGCGTAAGGTGATGACATGAGGCTTCAGGGACGTACAGCAATCATCACCGGCGGAGGCTCCGGCATCGGTCAGGCCAGTGCCAGACTGTTCGCGCAGGAAGGCGCGTTCGTCGCGCTGGTGGATCGCGATGAGGCCGCATTGAAAGAAACACTGGTGACACTGCCCAACGCGACCAAGGCGTCGATGCATCTCGGCGATGTCGGCGACGGCGATTTTGCGCAGACAGTCACCGGCGAGATCATTGCGCTGCGTGGTCAGCTCGACGTGTTGATGACCTCGGCCGGGTTCTCCTGCGGCGGCACCGTCTTGACCACGGCTCCCGAGGACTGGGACGCCGTGTTTCGCACCAATGTCGGCGGCACCTGGCTATGGGCGCGCGCGGCCATTCCGCAGATGCAAAAGCAGGGCAAGGGATCGATCATCACGCTGGCCTCGCAATTGGCCATTGCCGGCGGCAAGGGCAATAGCGCCTATATCGCAGCCAAAGGCGCGATCATCAGCCTGACACGCACCATGGCTGTGGATTTCGCCACCGACGGCATTCGCGTCAACGCCATCGCGCCGGGTGCTATCGACACGCCACTGCTGCGCCGCAGTTTCGCGCGCCATGCGGACCCCGAACCCGTGCGCGATGCCTCGCGCAATCGTCACGCCATGAAGCGTTTCGGTCTGGCCGAAGAAGTCGCGCAGACCGCGCTGCATCTGGCGAGCGATGCATCCTCGTTCACGACCGGCACGGTCATGCCGGTCGATGGCGGATGGCTCGCAGCATGAGCGACGCTCTCGCAGCGCTGGAAGCGCAGGTCCGCGACGATCTCCACAAGATCGCCCATCCGAACATGCCGTGGCTGCAGCCGAAATCCGCGCCGGATGGCACGCCCGCGCTGGACGTCCTCATCGTCGGCGCCGGCCAGGGCGGCGTCACAGCGGCCTTTGGCCTGTTGCGGTCGCAGGTCACCAACATACTCGTTGTCGACAAAAGCGCCGAAGGCCGCGAAGGCCCCTGGCGCACCTACGCCCGCATGCCGACGCTGCGTAGCCCCAAACACTTCACCGGCCCTGATCTGGATATCCCCGCTCTCACCTATCAGTCATGGCACGAAGCCATGTTCGGGAAGGATCACTGGCAGGCGCTCGATCGCATCCCGCGCGGACACTGGGCGGACTATCTGCTGTGGTTCAGGCGCATCACCGGCGTGCCTGTACGCAATGGCTGCGAGGTCCTGGACATTGGGCCTGCCGCCAACGGCTTGCTTGCAGCAACCGTACAAAGCGCCGGCGGCATCGAAATCATCCATGCGCGCAAGGTGCTGCTGGCGACCGGACAGGAAGGCATGGGCGACTGGATGATCCCGGAGCAACTCCAGCACCTGCCATCATCGCTTTGCGTGAATGCATCCGCGGATATCGATTTCGAAGCTCTGCGCGGCAAGACCGTCGCCGTGATCGGCGCCGGCGCATCCGCCTTCGACAATGCGGCAACCGCGCTCGAAGCCGGCGCTGAGGTGCACCTGTTGTGCCGCCGCGCGGAAATCCAGATCGTGCAGCCCTACCACTGGCTAACCTTCCGCGGGTTGCTGCGTCACTTCAGCGAGCTCGACGATGCCTGGCGCTGGCGCTTCATGCGCCGGCTCATGGATTTGCGCGAAGGCTTCCCACAGCCGACCTGGGATCGCTGTGCACGGCATGCCGGCTTCCATCTCCACGAAAACGCGCCCGTTCAGTCGGCACAAAAAATAGGCAACCAAGTTACATTGCAGACGCCACAGGGTACCTTCACCGCAGACCTCGTGATCTGCGGAACCGGAATCGACATGGATTTTCCAGGCCGTCGTGAGCTACAGAGCTGCGCCGGCAATATCGCGATCTGGTCTGATCGCTACCAGCCGCCGGATACCGAGTTCAGCCCGCGCCTCGGCCATTTTCCATATCTCGGCGATGATTACGCGCTGATGGAACGCGTTCCCGGCACCACGCCGTGGATCGCCGACATCCATCTTTTCGCAATTGCGTCCACCATGAGCTTCGGTCCGTCGGGGTCATCGATCAATGCGATGACCACCGCGATCCCGAAACTGGTGCATGGTCTGACGCGCGGCTTGTTCCGCGCGGATATCGAGCGATACTGGACCGCGTTCGAGGCCTACGACGTTCCACAAGTGACCATTGCAAGGGCGACGGAAGCTGCGGCAAAAAGCTAAAGGACCAAATTATCCCGACGGGGAAAGTTCTCCGCTTGGCACCTATCGACCATCGTTTGGCGCGTTCCTTGCTTCAGTGGATGCGTCGCTCGACAGCCTCGGCACTGACGAGTCCGTTCAGAGTTTCCGTCGAATTCAGAGGATAGGGTTATGGGACTGATCTATTCCAAGCAGATGCTCGGCGCCGCCGCAGCGCTGGCATTTTTCACCGCTGCCGTTCCTGCCAAGGCGCAGACCCGCGCCGAGACGCTGCGTTACGTGACCGGCGCCGCCGTCAACACGCTCGATCCCAATATTCCCGGCTCGACCCGCGAAGCCTTCGCTGTCAGCCTCTCGACCTATGATCGTCTGGTGTCGTTCGGCCGCAAGCAACTGAATGGCAAATGGGTGTTCGATCTGGACACCATCCGCGGCGAACTCGCAGAGTCCTACACGGTCAGCCCGGATGGCCTGAAAATCACCTTCAAGCTGCGCAGCGATGCGAAATTCCAGGACGGTTCGCCGGTCACGGCCGAAGACGTGAAGTGGTCGCTCGACCGCGCCGTCACCGCCAAGATCCTTGGCAAGGCGCAGCTGCTGACCGGTTCGCTCACCGATGCCAGCCAGTTCAAGGTGATCGATCCCACGACATTCGAAGTAACACTGCCGCAGCCGGACAAACTGGCGCTGCCAAACCTCGCCACGGTCTATCCGATCATCATCAACTCGAAACTCGCCAAGGCCCACGCCACCGAGGAAGATCCGTGGGCACAGGCTTGGCTCAAGGAAAACACCGCCGGGTCCGGCGCCTATATCGTCGAGACCTTCAAGCCCGGCGAGCAGGTCATCCTCAAGCGTAATGACGCATGGAATCGCGCGCCCGGCAGTAAGCAGGCCTTCTTCAAGCGCCTGATCATCCAATCGGTGCCAGAGCCGGCAACGCGCGCCAACCTAGTTGAGAAGGGTGACGCTGATATCGTCATCGACCTGCAGGCCAGCGATGCGCAGGCGTTAGAGGCCAAGGGCAAGCTGCAGGTGATCTCGACGCCGCAGTATAACGCCATCACCTTCATCTCGATGAACAACCAGATGCCGCCCTTCGACAAGCCGGACGTGCGCCGTGCCGTGGCATATGCGCTGCCTTATGACGACATGTTCAAGGCGGCGCTGTTCAGCCGCGGTGATTTGCTGGCCGGCGCGACCTGGGCCGACGGCAAGCCGCCATCGGGCGCGTTCCCGATCAAGCAGCCGATCAAACTCGATATCGAAAAGGCCAAGGCCTATCTGAAGGCCGCAGGCTATCCGGACGGTTTCTCGACCACGTTCAGCTTCAATGTCGGCCAGTCGGCGACGGCTGAGCCGATGGCTGCACTGCTAAAGGAATCGCTAGCCAAGATCGGCATCAAGGTCGATATCCAGAAGCTGCCGGACGCACAGATGTCGACGCAGATCACCGAGAAGAAGCTACCCTTCTTCACCGAAGGCATCGTTGCCTGGCTGCCGTCGACCGACTACTTCTACCGCAACTTCTACACCGGCAATCAGCGCTGGAACTACAGCTCTATCGACAATGCCGAACTGACCGCGGTCGCGCAGAAGGCTCGTTTCGAGGCTGACAAGGCCAAGTACGAAGCCGACGGCAAGGTGCTGAACGCGATGAATTTCGACCTGATGCCCCAGATTCCGCTGTGGCAGCCGAGCCAGGACGCGGTGATGGCCTCGAACCTGACGGGCTACACTTATCAGTTCCATCGCCAGGTCGATTACCGCGACCTCAGCCGGAAGTGATTTTCCGAGCACCATGCGAGCGAATCCCGAAGCGCCCCTCAGCGGCGCTTCGGATCTACGCAGCTTGCGAACTTACCTGCAGTGAGCTGCCCATGACTACGAGTAACCAATCATGACGACTCTGGGCGCAACGGCCATCCGTGCAGCGCGACGCTTCGCATCCTCGCTTCCTGCATTGTTCGGCGTGCTGATCTTCACCTTCCTGCTGATGCGCGTCTTGCCGGGCGATCCCGCCGTGTTCTTTGCCTCGGGACCCAACTCCGGCAAGGAAGAGATCGAGACCATCCGCAAACAGATGGGTCTCGACAAGCCCGTCCCACAGCAACTGTTCCTTTATCTGTATGATGTCGGCCGCGGCAATCTTGGCCGTTCGCTGATGACAGGCCAGAATGTCACAAAGGACTTGCGTGAGCGCCTGCCAGCCTCCCTCGAACTCACCTTCTCGGCACTTCTGATCGCACTTGTTCTCGCAATCCCGCTGGGTGTCCTTGCAGCACTGAAACCAGGATCGCTGGTCGATCACGGCGTGAGGCTCTTCTGCGCGCTCGGGGTCTGTGTCCCGACCTTCGTGTCGGGCCTGCTGCTGATCTATATCTTCTATTATCTGTTCGGCGTGTCGCCCGATCCGACCGGGCGCGTCGATATCTTCACGACGCTGCCGCCAGCACATACCGGTTTCCTGTTGATCGACTTTGCGCTCGCCGGCGACTTCGATGGCTGGTGGGCCGCGTTCAAGCAATTGATCCTGCCGGCCTGTACCATGGCGCTGTTTGTTATCGCGCCATTGGCGCGTATCACCCGCGCCTCGATGCTGGCCTCGCTCGGCAGCGACTTCGTTCGCACCGCGCGTTCTGTCGGCCTGTCATGGTGGCGGATCATCGTCACCTATGCGCTGCGTAATGCGATCCTGCCTGTCATCACCATTGCCGGCATCGTGTTCTCGACCATGCTCGGCGCCAATGTGCTGGTGGAGAAAGTGTTTTCCTGGCCAGGCGTCGCCTCCTACGCGCTCGACGCGCTGCTGTCGTCGGACTACGCACCGGTGCAAGGCTTCGTGCTGCTGATGGCGTCGGTCTTCGTTATCGTCAATCTCGTTGTCGATGTGCTCTACGGCATCGCCGATCCCAGGATCTCCATCGGATGAGCAGCGCAACACTTCAACACGCCGCCTTCATCCTGCGTGGCAACCCCATCACCGGCATCGCCGCCATCGGCGCCGCGCTGCTGATCTTTGTCGGCATCTTCGGTCCGTGGATCGTACCCTATGATCCCATCGCATCGAACGTTCAAAACGCCCTAATGCCGCCGAGTGCCGCGCATTGGGCCGGCACCGACCAGCTCGGCCGTGATGTGTTCAGCCGCATCATCGTCGCCGCACAGCTCGACCTTGCCATCGCCGTCTCTGCGGTCGGCATCTCCTTCGCGCTGGGCGCCGTCATCGGTGCCCTCTGCGGCTATTCGGGCGGCAAGCTGGATCGCGCTGTTGGCCGCTTCGTCGACGTGCTGATGGCATTCCCGCTATTCGTGCTGGCCATGGCCATGGTCGCTGCCCTCGGCAATCGCGTCGAGAACATCGTGATCGCCACCGCAATCATCAACCTGCCGTTCTATATCCGCTTTGCACGCGCAGAAGTGAACGTGCGCCGCAACCTCGGCTGGGTCGAGGCCGCTCGCGCTTGCGGCGACAGCCATGTCTCGGTGGTGCTGCGCTTTCTGTTGCCCAATGTGCTGCCGGCCATGGTGGTGCAGATGTCGCTCAATCTCGGCTGGGCCATCATCAATGCCGCCGGTCTCTCGTTCATTGGCCTTGGCGTGAAACCACCGACGCCGGAATGGGGCATTATGGTCGCGGAAGGCGCGCGCTTCATCTCCACCGGAAAATGGTGGCTGGTAGCGTTCCCCGGCCTGGCGCTGATGCTCGCCGTGCTTTGCTTCAATCTGCTCGGCGACGGGCTGCGTGATATTCTTGATCCGAGACAGCGAACGTGATGACGACACCAAAACCGCTGCTCGATATGGAGAATCTTCAGGTCACCTTTTCAACGCGCCGCGGCCCGGTTGAGGCCGTGCGCGGAATTTCGTTGTCGCTTGCCGAGGGCGAAACGCTGGGGATCGTCGGTGAGAGCGGCTCCGGAAAATCCGTCACGGGTTTTGCGATGACGCGCCTGCTGGATGCATCGGGTAAAATTTCCGGCGGCCGCATCAGTTTCCGTGATCGCGACATCACCAAGATGACCAGCGCCAGCCTGCGCGAGATGCACGGCTCGGCGATGGCCATGATCTTCCAGAATCCGCGCGGCGCGCTGAACCCGATCCGCGCGATCGGCCAGCAGATCGCCGATGCCATTCTGGCGCATCGCAAGATCTCCGCATCGGAGGCTCGAGCAGAATCGCTCGAACTGCTGCGCGCCGTGAAAATCCGCGATCCCGAAAAGCGGATGAACGCCTATCCGCACGAACTCTCTGGCGGCATGTGCCAACGCGTCATGATCGCCATGGCGATATCCAGCAATCCGGCACTACTAATTGCCGACGAACCGACCACCGGCCTCGACGTCACCACGCAGAAAGTGGTGATGGATCTCCTCGCCAGCATCGCCGCCGAGCGGGGCATGGCGACGATCCTCATCACCCACGATCTGGGCCTCGCCGCCCGCTATTGCCGCCGCGTCGTGGTGATGGAACAGGGCAGACTGGTTGAGGAGGCCGACGCCTTGACGCTGTTCCGGTCGCCGCAGCATCCCTACACCAAGCGGCTCGTCGCAGCGTCGCCAACCGCGACCTCGCGGGTAGAGGATCTCGTGACCGACGACGAGAAGCTGCTGGTGCCGGCCGTCCCCCTCGCTCCGCCGCCAAAGCCGGCGCATGGCACGCCGCCGCTGCTGGAAGTTCTCGATCTCGTCAAACGTTTCGACGACGGCACTGTCGGTGTCGCAAATTTCTCGATGGCCATCGCGCCCGGCGAAAGCGTCGGCCTGGTCGGCGAGTCCGGCTCCGGCAAGAGCACGACCTCGCGCATGATCTGCCGCCTGCTCGATCAGAGCGAAGGCACCATCAATTTCAACGGCCAGTCGATCAGCCATATTCCCGCGCGCGAATTCCACCGGGCGCCGCAGCGCCGCGAGATCCAGATCGTCTTCCAGGACCCGAACGACAGCCTTAATCCGCGTTTCAACGCCTTCGACTGTATCGCGCATCCGCTGATCCGCCTGCTCGGCATGCGCAATGGAGCGGCGTTGCGCCAGCGCGTCGGCGAATGCGCTCACCGCGTCGGCCTGCCTGCCAATCTGCTGGAACGGTTTCCGCACCAGCTGTCGGGCGGCCAGAAAGCCCGCATCGGCATCGCGCGCGCGATTGCCTGCCGGCCGAAGCTTCTGGTGCTGGACGAGCCGACGGCCGCGCTCGACGTCTCCGTTCAGGCCGTGGTGTTGCAGCTCCTTGACCGGTTGCGCCGCGAAGACAATCTCGCCTTCCTGTTCGTCAGCCACGATCTCAACGTCGTGCGCATGATGTGTCAGCGGACCATCGTGCTGCGCAACGGCGCCATCGTCGAAGAAGGCGAGAGTCATCAGCTGTTCGACAGCCCGAAAACCTCCTATACTCGCGAGCTCGTCGATGCAGTTCCGCATATCGAGATGATCGCCGCGGAAAAAATGGCCGCCGGCGCCTAGCCGCGGGTGGCCAGCGGCGAAAGGCCCCAACTGTCGGCCTTGTCCGGTTCCATTGGCGTAACCATACAGACTATAGTGTGAGTTGTACCGGCGCCGGATACCTTGCATCCGCGCCTTATCTCGCAGAACATAAGACCAAGCGTCCCCAATGACGCAATAAAATCGGGAGGATTCCGTGCGGATCAAAGTCGTTCACGTTGCCTTGCTTGCCGTCATGGCGAGCTGTTCTGCGATCACGACCGGCGCGCACGCCCAGTGGCCGCAAAAACAAGTCACCTTCATCGTTCCCTTCGCTGCCGGCGGCGGCACCGATGCCTTTGCGCGGCCACTGGCGGCGCAGCTCGACACCCAGCTCGGCAAGCGCGTCATCATCGAGAACCGCGCCGGTGCCGGCGGCACGGTCGGCGCCTCGGCGGCCGCCAAGGCCGCACCGGACGGCTACACCTTCTTCATGGGTGCCGCGCATCACGCGATCGCGCCGTCGCTCTATCCCACCCTTGACTACGACATCGAGAAGGACTTCATCCCGGTGGCGCTGATCGCACGGCCGCCACAGGTCATCGTGGTCAATCCCGACAAGGTCTCCGCCAAGACGCTCGGTGAATTCATCGCCTATGCGAAGGCCAATCCGGACAAGCTCTCTTATGGATCGGCCGGCGCCGGCACCACGCATCATCTGGCCGGCGAGCTGTTCAAGATCCTGACCCAGACCAAGATCCAGCACGTGCCCTATCGCGGCGCCGGACCGGCCATGCAGGACCTGATCGCCGGTCACGTGCCCGTCGTGTTCGACGGTCTCGGCTCATCGGCTGCGCCAATCCGCGCCGGACAACTCCGCGCGCTGGCGATCGCAGCTCCGAAGCGCGTGGCAGCCTTCCCCGATCTGCCGACCGCGGCGGAAGCCGGTTTGCCGAATTATGAAGTCGCCACCTGGTACGGGCTGTTCGCCCCCAAGGGCACGCCGCCCGACGTGGTCGAGCGCATGGCGAAGGAATTGAAAGCTGCATTGCAGGTGCCGGCGATCAAGGAAGCGTGGGAACGCAACGGCTCCGATGTGCCCGATGTGGCCGGTGCCGACTTCGGCAAGATGGTGTCGGCCGAGGTGGCGCGCTGGCGCAAGGTCGTAACCGAGGCCAACGTCAAGCTGGATTGACCTGGTAGAATTACAAAGCCCGCCAAACGCAGAGTCTGGCGGGCCTAATTTTATGCGGAAGCGACTTCTGCCTGCCTGGCACCTGGACCAGCAAACATCGCACGGCCGGGAATCGCATCCAGCAGCGCACGCGTATAAGCGTCGCTCGGATTCTGGAAGATCTTCTGCGTTTCGCCCTGCTCGACGATCTCGCCGCGCCGCATCACCACGATGCGGTCGGCGATTTCAGCGGCGACACGCAAGTCATGAGTGATGAAGATCATGGCGAGGTTCATCTCCTCGCGCAGTTCGGCGAGAAGCTGCAGCACCTGCGCCTGCACCGACACGTCGAGCGCCGAGACGGCTTCATCTGCGACCAACACCGAAGGCTTCAGGGCCAGCGCACGCGCGATACAGATGCGCTGCCGCTGACCGCCGGAGAATTCGTGCGGATAGCGGTTGGCTGCGCTCTCCTGTAGGCCAACGCGGGCCAGCAGGCGCTTGGCATCGGCCATGGCTTCCTTGGAGGGCGTGCCATAGGCAATCGGGCCGCCGGCAATCGCGTCGCCGACCTTCTGCCGCGGATCGAGAGCCGCGAAGGGATCCTGGAACACGATCTGAATCTTGCGGCGCATCTGGCGCAACCGCTCGCCGCGCTGTGACAGCAGATCCTTGCCATCGAAATGAACCGAGCCAGTGTCAGGCTCGATCAGCCGCATGATCAACCGACCCAGCGTGGACTTGCCCGAACCGGACTCGCCGACGATGGCCACGGTCTCGCGCGCCTTCAGACCAAGCGAGATGTTCTGCACTGCATCGGTCCGACGCGGCGGCAGGAACATGCCCTGCTTGGTGATGAAGGTCTTGTTCAGGCCGACCGCATCCAGCAATGGCTCGCCCGTGATCTTGCGATCAGCTTTGGTCAGCGAGCGCGCGCCGGGGACGGCGGCGATCAGGCTCTTGGTGTAATCGTCCTTCGGATTACGCAGGACCTCGTCGACGGTGCCCTGCTCAACGACACGGCCGTTGCGCATGACCACGACGCGATCAGCGACATCGGCAACGACGCCAAAATCGTGGGTGATCAGCAGCACGCCCATGCCGCGCTCCGACTGAAGCTTCTTCACCAGCGCGAGAATCTGCTTCTGCGTGGTGACGTCGAGCGCCGTGGTCGGCTCGTCGGCCAGCAGCAACGCCGGATTATTCGCCATCGCCATCGCGATCATGATGCGCTGACGCTGGCCGCCCGAGAGCTGGAACGGAAAGCTGCGCGCGAGCGCCACCGGATCCGGCAGGCCAACGTCCCGGATCAACTCCTGCACGCGCGCATCCACCGCCTCTTTGGACGGCGTCGGCTTGGTGTGTGTGATGATCGATTCCGCAATCTGCTGGCCGACACGGGCCAGCGGATTGAGCGCGCTGAGTGGCTCCTGGAAAATCATCGAGATCGCGCCGCCGCGCAGCTTGCGCATTGTCGGCTCATCGGCCTTGGCGATGTCGTTACCATTGAAGCTGATGCTGCCCTGCGCAACGCCCGTTCGGTCGGGCAGCAGTCGCAGGATCGCATGTGCGGTCATAGACTTGCCGGAGCCGGACTCTCCGACCAGGCAGACGATCTCATTGCGGTTGACAGTCAGCGACACGCCTTCGATCGCAAAAGGACGATCAGCGCCCGGCGGCAGGCTGATGGAGACGTTCTCGATGGCAAGCAGTGTTTTGTCGGTCATGAATACTATCGCTTGCGTGAGATACGGGGGTTCAGCGTGTCGTTGAGACCTTCACCCACGAGATTGATGGCGAGCACGGTGAGCAGGATGGCGAGGCCGGGAAACACGCTCATCCACCATGCCTGACGGATCACGGTACGGGCGGCACCGATCATGAAGCCCCACGACATCAGGTTGGGGTCGCCGAGACCCATGAAACTCAAGGCGCTCTCGATCAGGATGGCGCTGGCAACCGCGAGCGATCCGGTGACGATAATCGGCGAGATCGCGTTCGGCAGGATGCGCCGCAGCACCACGGTCAGCGGACGCTGGCCCTGGCAGACCGCAGCCTGGACGAATTCACGTCCACGCAACCGCATGAATTCCGCGCGCGTCAAACGTGCCAGCGGCGGCCAGCTGACAATGCCAATGGCGAAGATGATGTTGGAGATCTTCGGCCCGATGGTCGCGACCAGCAAGATGGCGAGAATGAAGCCCGGGATGGTCTGGAACAGCTCGGTGATGCGCATCATCACCTCATCGACCTTGCCGCCGAAATAGCCGGCGGTTGCGCCGATGGTGACGCCGATAACCAGCGAGGTCAGCGTCGAGATGACGCCGATGATCAGCGAAATCCGCGCACCATGCGCGATGCCGGCCGCCACGTCGCGACCGAGCATGTCGGAGCCAAGCCAGAGCCCTTCGCTGAACGGCGGCTGGAACGGCGCGCCGACCATGTCCCAGGGATCGTCGGGGAACAGCCACGGGGCCGTCACCGCGAGGAGGACCACCGCGAGGAGGACGATCAGACCAATCATCCCGGTGGGATGGCGGAGAAACGATTTGAGCGTAGACATCATATAATCCCGTTCACGATGCCGCGCGCACGGAGACGCGCGGATCGATCACCCGGTAGATCGCATCGGTGAGCAGATTGAGCGCGATCACGATCACCGACATCACCAGGAACACGCCCAGCAACACCGGATAATCGCGTTGCAAGAGCGCGTCATAGATCAGACGGCCGAGACCCGGCCAGGCGAACACGGTCTCGATCACCACCGCACCGCCCACCAGTGCACCAGCCTGCATGCCGGCAACGGTTACGATGGGCAGCATCGCATTGCGCAGAATATGTCGAATGATGATGCGGCCCTGCTTCAGGCCCTTGGCCTTGGCGGTCTTGATGAAATCCTGATGGGTGACGTCCAGCACCGACGAGCGCATCAGGCGGGTGTAGATCGCGAGATAGACGGCCGCGAGTGACACCGCCGGCAGGATCAAATGCCAACCGATGTCGACCATGCGCTGCAGTGCGGTCATCGGCACACCGATGGTCACGTAACCAAACGCCGGCAGCCAATCGAGTTGCACCGAAAACAGCAAAACCAGCATCAGGCCAAGCCAAAACACCGGCGTTGCATAAAGCAGCAACGACACGACGGTCAGCACCGTGTCGGACCACTTGCCGGCGCGGACACCGGCTAGCGTGCCAAGAATGATGCCTGACAGAAGCGCGAGGCTGAAAGCCGTCGCCGTCAGCAGTAGCGTCGCTGGCAAGCGCTCGAGAATGAGCGACGCCACGGTCCGCTGCTGGCGATAGGAATAGCCGAGGTCCAGCGTCACGACGCGCTTCAGATAGGTGGCGAGCTGAATCGGATAGGGCTTGTCGAGCCCGTATTCAGCGCGCAGCTGCGCCAGAAGCTTTTCGTCGGATGCGCCGCTCTGGCCGGCGATCACCTGCGCGGGATCGCCGGGTGCGGCGTGCACCAGAATGAAGTTGAAGGTCGCAATGACCAGAACGACCGCGACGAATTTGACAACCCATCCCGCTAGCGCGAGGGCGATCGCGAAAACGCGACCGCCTTTTGCATCGACCGATACCGCCGTCATCCGAAGCTCACGTCGCTGAACGATTCATGCACGCCGATCGCTGTTGCAGTCACGTTCTTGAGGCGCTTCTCGATAAAGGTCGGATAGGCCTGCTCGAACATCCAGACCACCGGAACGTCCTCGACCAGAATCTTCTGCACCTGGCTGTAGAGTTCCTGACGCTTGGCCTCGGATGTAGAGGTTGCGGCTTCCTCGAACAGACGGTCGGCTTCCGGATTGGAATAGCCTGCCGTGTTCGAGAATAGGATGCCCTTCTTGATATTCGACGAGATGTAGGTGCGCGACACGCCGAGTGCGGGATCGCCGAACTGATAGACCAGGTTGCCCGTCATCTCGTAGTCCCAGTTGCTGAACTTCTCGGCCCAGCCACCGACATCGGTGTTCTCGATCTGCACGTCGATGCCGACGCGGCCGAGCGACTGGCGAATGAACTCAGCCGCGCGCTGATAGATTTCGCCGTAGGGCGGGGTCAGATACTTGATCGTGACCCGCTTACCGCCAACACCGGGCTTCAAGCCCATGTCGTCGAGCAGCGCCTTCGCCTTGTCCAGCGAGTAGTCGTAGCGCTTGACGTCCTTCTCGTAGAACCTGGTCGCCGACGACACCGGACCGGTCGCGACCTTGGGCAGGCCGAAGTAAACGCGCTGCGCCATCGATTTCAGATCGAGCGCATAGGCAATAGCCTGACGGAAACGCTTGTCGTCCATCGGCTTGATGCGGTTGTTGAGCTCGAGCCACTGATGCGGTGCGAAATATTCGTAGCCCTTGGTGGTCATCTCGAAATTCGGCAGCTTCGACAGCCGCGCCACATCGAACATTTCGATGTCGTTCCACTGCGTCAGCTGGATCTTACCCTGCTCCAGCGCGACGGCGCGCGATGCCGAGTCGGGAATGATGCGGTAGATGATTTCGTCGAGATACGGCTGATCCTTGCGGTAGTAGCCTTCGTGTTTGACGAGATGAACGTGCGAGCCCTTCACCCATTCCTTGAGCTTGAACGGGCCTGAGCCGATCGCCTGTGCATTGGCCGGGTTCTTGCGATATTCGGTGCCGTCATAGATATGCTTGGGCACGATCGGACCCGTCGTGCAGTCGAGCGCGGTCAGGAACGGGGCAAAGGTCGACTTCAGCTTGAACACCACGGTGAGCGGATCCGGCGCATCGGCCTTTTCGATGCGCGAGTAAATACCGCGCGCACGTGCATGGGTCTCCGGCAGCAGCTTGGTCATCGAGAAGATGACGTCGTCAGCCGTCAGCGGCTTGCCGTCATGAAAGGTAATGCCGGGGAACAGTTTGAATGTATAAGTCAGGCCGTCCGGCGACACTTCCCACGACTGTGCGAGACCGGGAAGCGGCTTGAGATCGGGGCTGTAGCGCAGCAGGCTCTCATAAATCTTGCCGCCCAGTGTCAGCGTCGGCTGCTGCTGGTTCAGTGCCGTGACGAGGATCGGAGGCTCTGGCTGAATGATCGTGTTCAGCGTGCCGCCCTTGGTCTGGCCAGCGGCACGAGTGATGCCGAGGGGGATACCCGAGAGCGCAACCGCGCTCACGCCCATCAGCTTCGCGAATTCACGTCTATTCATAGCCTCTTCCTTTAAACATTGACGCCTGACAGTGGCTGTAGCCGGACGCTTGCACGTCCGGCTACAGCCAAGCCATCAAGTGACTTTCAGTAACTTCGGCTTCAACCGAGCGTCACGGCTCCAAAAGTCTCGTGCACACCGATGCCGGTGGTGATGACGTTCTTCAACCGCTTGTCGATGAAGTTGGGGAAGTCTTGCTCGACCATCCATGCGATCGGGACTTCTTCTACGACGATTTTCTGCACGGCCGTATAGAGTTCCTGACGTTTGGCGTCAGTGGTCGCCACGGCGGCTTCCTCGAATAGCCGGTCTACTTCCGGATTGGAATAGCCCGCGATATTTGAGAACAGAATGCCCTTGCGGATATTCGCCGTAATGTAACTGCGCGACACGCCAAGCGCGGGATCGCCGAACTGGTACAGCAGATTACAGGTCATCTCGTAATTCCAGTTGCTGGTCCGCTCGGCCCAGCCGGCAAGATCAAGATTCTCCAGTTGCAGATCGATGCCGACACGACCTAACGACTGCTTGAAATATTCAGCCGAGCGCTGCCAGATTTCGCCGTAGGGCGGAACCAGGAACTTGATGGTGACGCGCTTGCCGTCGGCGCCGGGCTTCAGGCCCATCTCGTCGAGCAGGGCTTTCGCCTTGTCCAGCGAGTAGTCGTACTGCTTGACATCTTTTTCGTAGAACCGGGTCTTCGACGAAACGGGTCCGGTCGCCACCTTCCCGAGATTGAAGAACACGCGTTGCAGCAGCGCTTTGCGATCGACCGCGAACATGACCGCCTGACGGAAGCGCTTGTCGTCCATCGGCTTGACGCGAAGATTGAACTCCAGCCAGAAATGCGGCGCGAAAAACTCGTAGCCCTTGGTGGTCATTTCGACATTGGGTAGCTTCGAAAGACGCGCGACATCGAACAGTTCAACGTCGGTCCACTGCGTCAATTGGACCTTGCCCTGTTCGAGCGCGACGGCGCGCGATGCGCCGTCCGGAATGACGCGGTAGATGATCTCGTCGAGATGCGGCTCGCCCTTGCGGTAATAGCCTTCGTGCTTGACGAGATGAACGTGTGAGCCCTTGACCCATTCCTTGAGTTTGAACGGGCCCGAGCCGATCGCCTGCGCATTGGCCGGGTTCTTGCGGAAATCGGTGCCGTCATAGATGTGCTTCGGCACGATCGGCGCGGTGGTGCAATCGAATGAATTGAGGAACGGCGCGAACGGCGCTTTCAGCGTGAACACGACCGTGAGTGGATCGGGCGCTTCAGCCTTTTCGATGCGCAGGAAGGTGCCGCGCGCACGCGCATGGGTTTCGACGAGGACCTTGGTCACCGAGAACACCACGTCTTCCGACGTCAACGGCTTGCCGTCATGGAAGGTGATGCCTGGAAACAGCTTGAACGTATAGACGAGGCCATCGGGTGAAACGGTCCAGGACTCAGCGAGACCGGGCAGCGGCTTGAGATCGGCGCCGTAGCGGAGCAGGCTCTCATAGATCTTGCCGCCCAGCGTCAGCGTCGGCTGCTGCTGGTTGAGCGCCGTCACCAGGATCGGCGGCTCGGGCTGGATGATTGTATTGAGCGTGCCGCCCCTGGTCTGACCCACGGCGCGGGTGACGCCGAGGGGAATTCCCGAAAGCGCCGCCGCACTCAAACCCAATAGCTTCGCAAATTCACGTCTGTTCATCTTAATTCCTTTGTAGCAAAGATATTTGAAGCGCTCAACGTCATCCGAAGCTCACCGCCCCGAACGTCTCGTGCACCCCGATCGCCGTCGACAACACGTTCTTCAGCCGCTTGTCGATGAAGTTCGGATAGTCCTGCTCGAACGTCCAGACCACTGGAACATCCTCAACGAGAATTCTCTGGACCTGGCTATAGAGCTCCTGCCGCTTGTCATCGGATGTTGCCACGGCTGCTTCTTCGAACAGGCGATCAACTTCCGGATTGGAATAGCCGGCAGTGTTCGAGAACAGAATGCCCTTCTTGATATTCGATGTGATGTAGGTGCGCGCGACGCCGAGCGCGGGATCGCCGAACTGGTAGACCAGGTTGCCGGTCATATCGTAATCCCAATCGGCGAACTTTTGCGCCCAGCCGGCGATATCGGTGGTCTGCAATTGCAGATCGATGCCGACGCGCCCGAGTGACTGGCGCAGGAATTCGGCGGCCCGCGTATTGGCCTCGCTGACCGGCGAGATCAGATAGCGCAGCGTGACGCGCTTGCCATCCGGACCCGGCTTCAGCCCCATCTCGTCGAGCAGCGCTTTCGCCTTATCGACAGAGTAGTCATAGGTCTTGACGTTCTTGTCGTAGAACCGTGTCTTCGACGAGATCGGGCCGGTCGCCAGCTTGCCGAGCCCGAAATAGATTCGCTGCAGCATCGCCTTACGGTCGATCGCATGCATCACGGCCTGACGAAAACGCTTGTCGTCCATCGGCTTGATGCGATTATTGAGTTCGATCCATTGATGCGGCGCAAAGAACTCGTAGCCCTTGGTGGACACCTCGTAATTCGGCAGTTTCGACAGCCGCGGCACCTCGAAGAATTCGATATCGCCCCACTGCGTCAGCTGCACCTTGCCCTGCTCGACCGCCACGGTACGCGACGCACCATCGGGGATCGCGCGGTAGATGATTTCGTCGAGATAGGGCTCGCCGGGCCGATGGTATCCTTCGTGCCGGACAAAATGGATGTGCGATCCCTTGACCCACTCCTTGAGCTTGAACGGACCGCAGCCGATTGCCTGCGCATTGGCGGGATTCTTGCGATAGTCGGTCCCCTCATAGATGTGCTTCGGCAGGATCGGCGCCGTGGTGCAATCCAGCGACGTCAGGAACGGCGCGAAGGGCGACTTCAGCGTGAAGATCACCGTCAGTGGATCGGGCGCTTCCGCCTTTGCGATGCGCGCAAATGTCACGCGACCGCGCGCATGGGTTTCCATCAGCACCTTGGTCATGGTGAAAATCACGTCTTCCGACGTCAGCGGCTTGCCGTCGTGAAACGTGATGTTCGGGAACAGCTTGAATGTGTAGGTCAGCCCGTCCGGCGAAACCTCCCAGGATTTGGCGAGGCCGGGAATTGGCTTGAGATCGAAATCGTAGCGCAGCAGGCTCTCATAGAGTTTGCCGCCGACGGTGAGGGTCGGCTGTTGCTGATTGATCGCCGTAACCAGGATCGGCGGTTCGGGCTGAATGATCGTATTGAGCGTACCGCCTCTGGTCTGCCCCGTGGCGCGGGCGATGCCGAGCGGGATGCCCGACAGCGCCGTAGCGCTCAGACCCAGCAATTTCGCAAACTCACGTCGATTCATTCAGCTCTCCCGATGGACACAGAGGGTTGAACGTCAGGGTTGCACTGACGCGCAAGGATGAGCTTGCAAAATTCAAGCCGCCGCCGTCGCCGGGCCGATCATCATCGCGATCGGGCCGGCGTTGTCTGAGAACCGAGCATGTTCCGTAAATGAGCAGGCATTCAGTATCCCAGTGCCGGATCGACGCGGTTGAGTAGAATCTCTCCAGCCTTGAGACGGCGGATATTCTCGGCAATCTGGTCGGCAATGACGCGCGGTTTGGCCAATCCGGCCATGTGCGGCGTCACCAGAATACCCGGCTCCGTCCAGAGAGGATTGTCAGGCTGCAGCGGCTCCTTGTCGAACACGTCGAGAACCGCGCCGCGCAGATGGCCCGATCGCAATGAGGCAACGAGGTCTGGAACGTTCAGATGCTCGCCTCGGCTGCAGAGGATAAGTGCCGCCCCTTTCGGCAGGCGGGCAAAGCGATCAGCATTCAGGATTCCCATCGTGCTCTGCGTTAGCGGCAGCAGGCAGACGAGGATATCGGTCTGTGCCAGGAAATCGTCGAGCGCGGCGTCGCCGGCGAAGACGTCCACACTCTCGACCTGTTTTGCGGAGCGCGACCAGCCGGAGACCTTGTAGCCGACCGATTTCAGCAGAGTGGCAGCCTGGATTCCGAGGGTGCCGAGACCGAGGATGCCGACGCGCTTGTCGGCGGCAGCGACCTGATCGTAGCGATGCCAGTGCCCATTACGGGCATTGGTGGAGACGCGGTCGAATTCGCGGTGAAAATACAGCGTGCCCCACAGCACATATTCGGCCATCGCCTTGCCCAGCAGCGGATCCACGATCCGGCAAAGCGGCCGGTCCGGCAGCGCCGTGTCGGACAACACATTGTCCACACCGGCGGCGATGGAGTGGATCAGCCGCAAATTCGGCATGGTCGCCATCACGCCCGCGGGTGGTTTCCAGCAGACCACAACCTCCCCATCGAGCGCCCCCTCTTCCGGCCAAGTGGTCACGAGCGCGCCGGGAACCACCCGCTTCAGGTGGTCTTCCAGAAAGCCCATCGTGTTGGACAGGGTTGTCATGAGAGTAATGCGGGTCATCGAATTCCTGCGTTTGTTTCTGCCCGAGCCTTTTCCGTTCCGATTGAATCGGAACGGGGCTCAGGATTGTTGTTTTACGCGTTTTCTTAACGCGAACCGGTACCCACTTCGCTGGAAAACGCGCTAGTGGCATGAAGCCTGCTTTGAGAATGGCAACGTCCGGAACGATGCGCTCAAAACCTCTATCCTAGGGTACGATGTCGGCGCATCATCTCCGTCTTCACAGGGTCAGGATTTGTCGCGTATGGGCCATATCTCTTCAATTTCGTGCAACACGCCGCGCCAGCGCGTCGCGCCGCCGGCCATGGTGAGTTTTTCCGGGTTCGAGGCCAGCGGCCGCCGCGCCGATGCACTCCAGGGCGCACAACGCCCGGTGGTTGCGATGGCTGCCGAATTCTCCTCGGGCGGCGTCGGAGTCCGGCACAGCCACCGCCGCGCGCAATTTCTCCACGGCCTGACCGGGGTCATGACCGTGATCACGGAAACCGGCAGTTGGACCGTATCGCCGCAGCACGCGCTGTGGATCCCGCCCGGCGTCGTCCATCAAAGCCGCTGCTGGGGCACCGTGCAGCTCCGCACGCTTTACGTCGAACCCGACGTGACGGTCGGCCTGCCGACCTCGTGTCAATTGATGGAAGTGTCGTCGCTGGTACGCGCGCTGCTCAACGAGGCCGTCACCTTCCCGACCGAATACGATATGGATGGCCGCGAAGGCCAGATCATGAATTTGATGCTTGCCGAAATCGGCCGCATGCCTGCGGTGCCATTGCGTGCGCCGATGCCGCAGGATCGCCGCCTCGCGCGGATCTGCGAGGCGATCCTGCGCGAGCCCGGCAACAATCAGGATCTGGAATCCTGGTCGCAAATCGGCGGCCTCGGCCGACGGACGCTGACGCGGCTGTTTCGCCGCGAGACCGGCATGAGCTTCGCCGAATGGCGCCAGCAGGTGCGATTGATGGAAGCATTGTCGCGCCTGACCATGCGCGAGCCGGTGACCAATGTGGCGCTCGATCTCGGCTATGATAGTCCAAGTGCCTTCAGCGCTATGTTCCGTCGCTCGATGGGAATTTCACCACGCGACTATCTACGCTGGAGCGAACAGACGGAGGACTTGGCAACGTGACCGACGCGCACCTCCTTAGGACTCGACCGCTGGCCGCGCTTCCATCGAAGCACGCAATCGGCGAATACCGGCTTCGATTTCGCGGATGTCGTCGTCGAGCTGCCCAAGCAACACGCCGAAATTGAAGTCCATTCTGTTGCGGACGGACGCCGCCAGCGTTTCGCGATGCACCTTGAGATCTTGCAACGCACTTAGCTGGTTCGTATCGACATAGGCGGCAACCACAAGCTCAATCGCGCTTTTCACCGCAACGCTTTCTTCTCGGCTTCATCGATTTGCGCTTTCAGCCGCGCCTTGGTCGCGCGAACACCGGGGAATGGTGCTCCGAGCCGGCGTGCCTGGATCTGAACGGAACTCTGCGGTCGTTTCATGATCACCGCGGCTCTGGCCAGCGATACTTTACGCGCGATAAGCCCTTTCAGAATTTCAATCTGTTCGTCGTCCCAACGATTTTTTGCCATCTGATCTTATGAGTGCGCTGAAATAACTTGTCTGTGCGGTAGCTGTCCCTCTGCAACGCGATGTTCACAACTATTGTTCCCGATGCGCCAGGTTGCAGAGCACAATCCCTGCCGGAGAAAGCGCTGCGTGGAGTTGCGCCGAAAAAAGGCTCCGGAGTGATCCGGAGCCTTTCTCTATTTGGCAGGCACCCCGCTTGGTAGCGGGGTATTTGTCAGCTGCGATGATAACCGCCGCTTACATCACCACTTCGATCAGCTTCGGACCCTTCGCGGCGATCGCGTTAGCGAGCGCTTTATTGAAGTCGTCGACGTTCGACACCGAAACGCCGGGGACGCCCATGCCTTTGGCGAGCGACACCCAGTCGAGCGTCGGACGGTCGAGATTGAGCATATCGAGCGCGCGCTGGCCGGGCTCGCCGGCATCGACGCCTGCGAATTCACCGAGCAGGATTTGATACTTGCGGTTGGCGAACACGATGGTGGTGATGTCGAGCTCTTCGCGGGCCTGCGTCCACAGCGACTGCAGCGTGTACATCGCGCTGCCGTCACCGACCATGCAGATCACCTTGCGGTCCGGGCAGGCCACGGCGGCGCCGGTGGCGACCGGGGTCGAGAAGCCGATCGAGCCGCCCATGTTCTGCAGCCAGTCATGCGGCGCAGCCGCTGCGGTCGGCGGGAAGAATCCGCGACCGGTGGTCAACGACTCATCGACCATGATGGCGTTTTCCGGGATCGCATAGGCAATCGCCTGCGCAATCGTGGTGTGGTTCAGCGCGCCGGTCGGCTTCACCAGTTCGGCGAGCTTCTGCGGCTTCACATCCGACGGCTTGGCGCCGAGCGCGCCGGCCAGTGCTTCGAGCGCAGCGATCGAGTTCTCGCCGCCGGCGGTGATGCGATGCACTTCGCAGCCTTCCGGCTTCAGCATGCTCGGCTTGTTCGGATAGGCGAAGAAGGCGACGGGATCGTTGGCTTCCACCAGCACGATGTTCTTGAAGTCCTTCAGCAGCGGAAGTGCGGCTTCGATCACATAGGGAATGCGATCGATGGAGAAGCGGCCACGGCCGCGCGCCATGCGCGGATTGTAGGTCTGGCCCATCACCTTGCAGCCGGTCTTGCCGGCGATCTGCTCGGCCAGCGCCAGGCCCTTTTCGGTCAGCCCCTGGCCGGTCATCAGCAGCAGGGTCGAGGCGCCACCGTCCTTCATGATCCTGGCGGCAGTCTCGACGGCCTGTGCCGAATAGCCGGCGCTCTGCTTCTCGGCAGGCACCGGCGCCACACCATCGGCCGCGCCCCATGCGGTGTCAGCGGGCAGGATCAGCGTCGCGATCTGGCGATCCTTGGCGGCGGCAATTGCTGCGGCGCCGTCCTTGGCCACCGACTTGGAATCCGGCGAGGTGTGCACCCACTGCGACATCGGGCGGGCGAGGCCCTCGATGTCCGAGGTCAGCGGCGCGTTGTATTCGATGTGATAGACGGCATGCTGGCCGACGATGTTGACGATGCCCGAATTGGCCTTCTTGGCATTGTGCAGGTTGGCAAGGCCATTGGCGAGGCCGGGACCGAGATGCAGCAGCGTCGAGGCCGGGGTGCCCTTCATGCGGAAGTAGCCATCCGCCGCGCCGGTGACGACGCCTTCGAACAGGCCGAGCACGCAGCGCATGCCTTCGACGCGGTCGAGCGCCGCAACGAAATGCATTTCCGACGTTCCCGGATTGGCAAAGCAGACATCCACATTGCCCGCCACCAATGTCCGCACCAGGCTTTCCGCACCGTTCATCGTCTCACTCCGTTTGATTCAGGGTCGTATCTCGGTTTCTTGATCTCGGGGGCTGATGAACCATTGTTCGGAGGGCCCGTCAAAGGGTCGGAACGCAAGGCTTCGTTGTGAGGGCCGCGGGACGGGCTGAACGCCGGTTATTATCGCTCCATCCGGGCTGTCCTCACACGGCCGTGGGTTGCGGATCGGGGCGATTTATGGCCTGTCTTGGGCCTCAATTTTTTCTGGCGAGGACCATGATGAAGCGCCTTTTTGCTCTCTTTTTTGCCGCAGCCGCGTTCACCACAATTGCGTTTCCTGCCGATGCACGCGTTCGCAACCAGCCGCCGGCACAGGACTTCGAGGTCGACGACGGCCCGTCGCTCTCCAACTTCTTCTCCAATTTCGGCAATGGCGGCGGCAACAGCTCCGGCCCGATCCAGCGCCAGACCGTCGGCTTCCACAGCAATTACGCCCCTGGGACCATCGTCGTGAACACCGCCGAGCGCCGGCTCTATCTGGTGCAGCCGGGCGGCCAGGCGCTGCGCTATGGCATCGGCGTCGGCCGCGATGGCTTCCGCTGGGGCGGCGTCCACCGCGTCACCGCCAAGAAGGAATGGCCGAGCTGGACCCCGCCGGCCCAGATGCTCGCCCGCCGGCCCGACCTGCCCCGCCACATGCCCGGCGGCATCGACAACCCGCTCGGCGCCCGCGCCATGTATCTCGGCTCGACGCTGTACCGCATCCACGGCTCCAACGAGCCGGAGACCATCGGGCAGGCCGTGTCCTCGGGCTGCTTCCGCATGACCAATGACGATGTCACCGATCTCTATAACCGCGTCTCGGTCGGCGCGACGGTGATCGTCAAGAACTGAGCTTGAGCTGAGAACGAAGGCTTCCTGCGGGAAGCCTTCGAATAGTCCGCGGGGGCGGCACTGAACGCTTGCGCAAATACGCGCATTGCGAGAACTTGAGTAATAATGCCCGCCCCGACACCAGATCGATTCATCGTCCGGACGATTGCCGCGCTGCTGGCGCTAGCGTCTTTGACCGCCTTCGTGCCGCAGCCGTCTTATGCCGGTGCGAGCGAGCCGCCCGCCGTTACGGCGCGCCAGCGCACCGAGAAGAAAACCTTTACCGACAGCGAGATCATCGACGGTTTTTTCAAGACCGCCTTTGGCGCCGAATATCACCTCGCCGGCCGCGTCGACCGCATCCGCAAATATGAGCTTCCGGTGCGGGTCTTCGCCGAGGGCCGTGCCGACCGCAAGGCTCAAATCGCCAAGGTTGTGACCGACATCGCGCGCCGGGTGCAGCATCTCAACATCGCCATGGCGGACAACCGCGACGACGCCAATGTGCTGGTGAAGCTGGTGCGCGACCGCGATCTCTATCGCACCATCTCGACCTTCTACGGCACCGACCGGGCCAACGAGATCCGCGACTCCCTCGACCCGCAATGCCTGTCCGGCTTCCGCAAGAACGAGGCCTTCGAGATCGAACGCTCCGACGTGATCCTCACCGTCGACAATGGCGACTTCGTCTTTCTCGACTGCGCCTATGAGGAATTGCTGCAGTCGCTGGGCCCGATCAACGATACCAGTACGGTGCCGTGGACGATGTTCAACGACAACGTCCAGATGGGCTTCTTCGACGTCTACGACCAGTACATCCTCAACATCCTCTACGATCCCCGCATCAAGGCCGGCATGACCGTGCAGGAGGTCAAGGACGTGCTGCCGCAGGTGCTCACTGACGTGCGGATCTGGGTGAGCAAGGTGAACGAGCTGCAGGATTAGCGGCGCTTCTCTTATCCCTCCCCCCGCGCGAAGCGAAGCTTCGCCAGGCGGGGGGATTCCACGAACGCCTGCGCGTCCCAGCTTCTTCGAATGTCAAACAGCCACTGCTCGTCAGACATGCGTCATCGCCCCCATTGTTTGCGGCGCGGGGGCGCCGTCGTTGCTTGCATTCCCGCCCCCTGTGAGAGGGCGTGCGGAACGCCGGGTGCCCGTTGCACCCTTGGGCCTGATGCGAATGCGGTCTTCCGCAGGTTAGTGTGCATCAGGACTTTCGGAGGCGCCGAGCAAGTGCCCGGCGTTCCGCATGCGGTGTTTTTTCGGTTGCTTGCACATCTGCCATGGCGAACGGTCCCATCACCAAAATTAATGTCCCAGGGCGGAGGGACAGGGTAGCCTCAAGCGACTGGGCCGAACGCGTTTCGATTTGGTCGTCCGTCACGCTGTCCAGGGCTCTTTCCATCCGAAGGTCGGCCGTCTCCTTGCCAGTGGCAGTGCTGGCGCAGATCCGTCCTGCCCGAAGACAAACGTTCCCCCATGAACCGCGTGACGCCGCATCTCCGGCGTCCACCGCATCCCACCCCGCGAACGTGACGATCGCGATCGCCCCTCTCGGTGGGGCAGGACGGAGGGGAATATAAGCCTGATAGGGATGCTGTCAATGAGAGATAGGAAAAAATGTTTGGGTGCTGTCTTGCCGCCCCACACTGTCATTCCGGGGCGCGGGCGCACCTTTGCGCACGCGAACCCGGAATCCCAGCATGTTCAGCGCAAAACAGTCCGAGATTCCGGGTTCGTGCTCTGCCGGCTTCGCCGGCGACGCACGCCCCGGAATGACGAGTGAGGTCGCCTCGTCCTCTCACCCCCGCGACTTCGGCGTGAACGGTCCCTTCGGCGCGTTGCCGATCAACGACACGACGATCAGCGCTGCCATCGCGAACCAGAAGGTGAGCCAGAAGCCGTCGATATAGGCCAGCGTATTGGCCTCGCGCTGCACGAGGCTTGCGAGCGTGCCGATGCCGCGGGCTTGGGCAAGGCCCTCGCCATGGCTGGCGAAGCGGCCGGTGAGTTTGGCAAGAATGCCGACGACATCGGCATCGCCGCTGGCGACATGCTGGCCGAGCAGATTCGAATGGATCTGCTCGCGCACGCGCAGCCAGGTGCCCATCAACGCAATACCGATCTCGGCACCGCCGAGGCGGAAGACCTGGATATAGGCCGCAAAGGCGGTGGCGCGCGACGGATCGGAATTCGACAGTGCGATGATCACGATGGGAAGCAGCGTGAAGCTCTGCCCAAGCGACTGCAACATCACCATCGGGATGAAATCGCCAAGCGCCCATTCATGGGTGAGCTGCGTGCCCAGGAGGGCGGCGGCGGCGAATGCCGCAAGGCCAATGATCAGCGTCAGCTTCACGTCGTAGTAGCGAATGAGCCAGATCGACAGCGGCACCAGCACGATCATCGGCACGACGGCATAGAGCAGAAACAACATGCCGGACTGCTCCGGCCGCAACAGCGCGATGTTGGTGAGAAAATTCGGCGCCAACGATGAATTGGACAGGCTGGTCATGGTGTAGAGAATGATCGTCAGCAGCGCGAGACCGATATTGCGCGACAGCAGCACCTCGGCATGCGCCCATGGCCGTTTGACCACCGACTCATTGATGAAGAAGCCGACGGTCAGGACCGTGCCGCCGCCAAGCAGCGCCACCACCGTACCCGAACCCAGCCAGTCCAGCCGGTTGCCCTGATCGAGCCCGGCATAGATCATGGCCATGCCGGTGCCGAGCAAGAGCATGCCGCCCCAATCCGCCTCGCACAGCACGAAGCGGTTGATCGGCTCGCGCGGTGTGCCGAGCCAGACGAACAGCGCGAGCAGCGGCGCGATGATGACATCCTGCCAGAACATCCATTGCCAGCCGATGTGGCTGACATAGAAGCCGACCAGTGCAGTGCCGGAATTGAGCGAGAAGCCGACGCGAATGGAATAGATCGCAATGGCCGGTAGCCACCACTTCATCGGCAGATTGCGAAAGATGATCAGCAGCGTTGCCGGCACGAAGGTGCCAAGCAGCATGCCGTGCACGATGTTCAGCACCAGCAGCAGATTGTAGTCGCGCACCAGCGGGATCACCAGCGAGATCGCCGCATAGACCAGGGCAGGAATGCCGAGCACGCGGCGCAGCCCGAACACGGTGGCCATCCAGGCCACCGCCGGCGCGATGAAGATCTGCGACGCGGTGCCGGCGGTGGAGAGCCACGCGCCTTCATCGAAACTCAACCCCAGCGCCCCGCGCAGATCGGCGAGGCCGATGGAGAAGATTCGCGTATCGAAATTGGCAAGGAACGCGCCGAGCAGCACTGCCCCGACCGCAAAGATCGGATGGTGCGAAACGCCCCCGGTCGAGACCGGGCCGCTTTCGATGACCTTACTTTCCGCCATTGCCGGCCGCCGGCGCGTCGGTGTTGATGCTGGCGGTCACCGACATGCCCGGCAGCAACCGGTCGAGCAGCGGCTGTCCCTTGTCGAGCGTGATGCGGACCGGCACGCGCTGCACGACCTTGGTGAAATTGCCGGTGGCGTTATCCGGCGGCAGCAAGGCGAATTGCGATCCCGACGCCGGCGAGACGCGCTCGACACGGCCACGCAGGGTCTCCGCCGAGAACGTATCGACGACGATGTCGACGGGCTGGCCGGGCTTCACGCGGGTAAGCTGCGTTTCCTTGAAATTGGCGATCACATAGACGTCGGGCAGCGGCACGATGCTGATCAGGCTGGAGCCGATATTGACATAATCGCCCGGCTGCACCTGACGCTCGCTGACCACGCCATCGAAGGGCGCCACGATCTTCGTATAACCGAGGCGTAGTCTGGCGGCATCGAGCGTCGCCTTGGCGCCGAGCAGATCGGCGGCGCGCTGTTTGCGCGTGCCAGCGAGAACTTCGAGCTGATGTTTTTGCGCAGCGATCACCGCGCCACTCGCCTTTACATCAGCCTGTGCCTTGGCATAGGCGGCGGTTGCCTGTTCGAAGCGCTGCCGCGTGCCGGCTTCGGTCTGCGTCAGCGAAGCCTGACGTTCCCGCTCCTGTTGCGCCTGCACTTCCATCGCCTGCGCCGACACGCGCTGCGCCTCGGCCTGCGCGATGGTGGCGTATTGCAGCTCGACCTGGTTGGCGAGATTGTCCAGCGCCGCCTGCGCACCGGCGACGCCGGCTTCGGCTTGCGCTACCTGCGCCTCGTAATCCGCGGGATCGATCTGGATCAGCAGATCGCCGGCTTTGACGTGCTGGAAGTCGTTCACCGGCACGGCTTTCACGGCACCGGCCACGCGGCTCGACAGCCGCGTTGTCTGCGCGCGGATATAGGCATCATTGGTGGTTTGCACCGCGCGGTTGCCCATCCAGATGTCCCAGCGGGTGGTGGCCAGAACGATGAAGACAACCGCGGCAGCAACGGCCAGCAGCGGAATCGCAAGACGACGCCACGCCTGCTGTGCTGGCGTCAGCGCCGCAGCCTGTGCGGGCGGTTGCGCAGCCGGTTGTGCCGGTGTCGGCGCAACAGGTTGTGACGGCGCCGGTTGCGGCGTTGGGGATGCATCAAGCTGGGACATGTCTTCCTCGCAGCGACTGAGTGACATTATGTCTCATGTCGTCGCACCCGATTCAATCGCCCGATATCGGCAATCCATACCGGTGCCGCAGCATTCGGGTCGATTCGTACCAAAGACCGCAGATTTTATATCTTTTTGCGGCGTGCCGGTTTGTCGCCGCCCTGAGATGGCGCCGGAGTATCCAGACCACGCGGCTGCAGATAGCGTTGCAGCGCAATGGCGCGCTCGCTGGATTCGACGAGTCGCTCGACGCTCCCCAGCAATTGATGAAATTCGTCCGCGTTGAGACAATCGAATTGCACGTCGTTGACCTGACGCTGCGTCGGATTGAGGCTTGCCAGCAGCGCATCGCCGGCCTGCGTCACCATGAGACGCAGGCGCCTGCGATCGGCGGGATCGACGAGCTTGTCGAGCAATCCCATCTGCTGCAGCTTGTTGGACACCGTGGTGACGAAAGCGCCGCTGAGATGCAGATGCGCTGCGAGTTCGCGCACGCTGACATCGCCTTCAGCGGCCAGATATTTGACCGAGATCAGCACAGTGTATTCGATCCCCGCCAGGCCGATCGCGGCGGCATGCCCCTCACGCACGGTCTCGTGACGCGCGAGGAACGCCAGCAATGTGTGCACGAGTTGCCGGAATGCATGATCGGAGCCATCGACCAGCAGCGCCTTGCGCGACGTGGTCAGCGCCGGGGCCGGAAGTTTGGCCTTGAGCGCGGTTTTGGCTCCCGTCTTCACTGCGGGCTTGGCCGCGGCCTTTTCGGATTTACGCAGTGCCGGCGTCTTGGAGAGCGGCGCAACCTTGGAACGAGACATACCGCTTCCCAGTGAACGATCCGCTACAGGATTGGCTGGCGCCCCCTGCTTCGTCAAGCGATTCTGCATACCTTCTTAACGAAGCTATTGATCAAATGCATTTACTGGGTCAGGATCGGCGCCAAATCTGACGGGAGAACATCATGAAACTGGATATCAGGCGCCTGCTCTGCTTCACCGACCACAAGGAGGTCGAGGCCGGCCACCGGCACGACCAGCCGCTGCGCCGCGTCGCCGCCGTGGCCATCGTCGCCAATCCCTATGCCGGACGCTATGTCGAAGACCTCTCCGAGGCAATTGCCGCCAGTGTCGAGGTCGGCGCCGTGCTGGCCAAGCTCGCGGTCGAGGCGATGGGATCGTACAAGGTGGAGAGCTACGGCAAGGGCGGCGTCGTTGGCCTCGGCGGCGAACTCGAACATGCCAATGCGATGCTGACCACGACTTTCGCGACGCCGCTGCGCGAGGCCGTGGGCGGCGCCGAAGCGTGGATCCCCTCTTTCACCAAGCTCGCCGCTCCCGGCTGCCTGATCGACGTTCCCCTGGCGCACAAGGACGCGCTCTATGTCCGCTCGCATTATGACGGCGTCTCGGTGACGCTGCCACCCGATGCGCCGGCGGCTGATGAAGTTGCGCTGATCGTCTGTCTCGCCAATCGTGGGCGGCTCAATGCGCGGGTCGGCGGGTTGAATGCGAGGGATATCGGCGGCAAGGACGGCTTGCGCTAGGCTGCGGCTTTGTGCGGCCTTGGACGGCCTTGAGATTGCGGAGACGGGTATGAAAACGGCCATCGTCAATATCGGCACCATCGTCACCGGTGATCTCAAGGCGCCGTTCGCCGACGGCGACGGCATGCTGATGCAGGACGGGCGCATCAGCGCGATCGGCACGCTGTCCTCGGACCAGGTGTCATCGGCCGATGTGGTGATCGACGCCGCCGGCACCACGGCGATTCCCGGTCTGATCGACAGCCACGTCCACATCACCTTCGGCGATTATACGCCGAGGCAGCGCGTGGTCGGCTATCTCGAAAGCTACGTGCATGGCGGCACGACAACGTCCATCACGGCATCCGAGGTGCACGTCCCCGGCCGCCCCAAGGATCCCGCCGGCGTCAAGGCACTCGCGCTGGCCGCCCGCGCCTGTTTCCTCGACTATCGCCCCGGCGGCATGCGCGTCCATGCCGGCTCGATCATCCTCGAGCCGGGACTGACAGAGGCCGATCTGGAAGAACTGGTGAAGGCCGGCTTGTGGCTTGCCAAGGCCGGCTTCGGCGCATTCGAGACACCGTTCGACTATGCGCCCTTGATGCTCGCCGCGCGCAAGCTCGGCATGGTCACCACCATGCATACCGGCGGCTCATCGATCCCCGGCTCATCGGGCATCTGGGCCGAACATGTACTGAAGTCGAATCCGAGCGTGTCGTTTCACGTCAATGGCGGACCGGTGGCGATGCCGGAAGCCGGCTTTGCACGGCTGGTGAATGAAAGCGACATCGCGCTGCAGCTCTGCACCGCCGGCAATCTGCGCACCGCGCTGCTGACGGCGAAGCTGCTCGACGAAGCCGGGCAGCCAGAGCGACTGCTGATCGCGACCGACACACCGACCGGCAGCGGGATCATGCCGCTCGGTATGTTCTACACCATCAGCCATCTCGCCAGCCTGGGCGGCATGCCGCCCGAACAGGCGATTGCGGCGGCGACGGGGAATAATGCAACGGTCTATCGGCTCAACAACGGTTTCCTGAAGACCGGTAGGGATGCCGACGTGGTGCTGATCGACGCTTGCGCCGGCGGCTCGCAGGACGATGCACTATCGGCGCTTGTGAATGGCGATGTGCCGGCAGTCAGCGCCGTGATCACCGACGGCGTGCCGCGCTTCGTCGGCCGCAGCCGGAACACGCCGGCGGGAATGCGGAATGTGCGCGTGGCAGAGACGAGATTGCCGCGGGATTTTTCAGGCGCTGCGGCGCATTGATCGGATTTACGCTGGAGTCGCGACAAGCGCTGCAAGCTCCCTCTCCCCGTTCTGCACGGGGAGAGGGGTGGGGTGAGGGGCAGGGCACAAGACTCGCCGCAATTAATCCCTCGCAGATCGGCACGTTCTCCGAACTGCACATACTGCGCTTGTATTGAACACCGAGAATGGCCCCTCACCCGCCGCGAAGACGCGGCGACCTCTCCCCGTAAAGGACGGGGAGAGGTTAAGGAAGCGACTGCGCTTTAGTTGCTGTCCTTGAACTCCGGCAAATCATACTTCGCCGTCATCTTCTCGGCCATGCCGCCCGCCCGCTCCCAGTCATAGGTGCGATAGCTATGGCCGCGGGTGACGAACTGGGCGCCGGCATAGAACATTTCATATTGCAGATGGCGCGAGGCGAATTCGGAGCCGACGGCGTCCCAGGTCAGCTTCAACAGCTTGACGCGGTCCTGGCCCGACATCGCCGGCGAGATCTGGGTCAGTCCGATAATGTCCGCGATTTCCGGATTGCTGAAATCATCCACCGAGGACGGCAGCATCAAGAGCGCACCACCGGCAAGTTCGCGGATGGCGCTGATGATCTGCGGATACATCTCCTGCGACTGCACCTGCGCCGCATAGAGCAGATGCTTGTTGGGGAGGAAATAGTCGCCGCGCATCGCGCCGCCGGCTTCCATGCCGAGCACCATGCCCTCGATCAGCGCCGCCTGCGATGCGAGCTTGCCGAGCGTCTCCATGACAGGCGGGAAATTGATCGTGCCGATAGTCTTGGCGATGCCGCGCGCGAGGCCGACCAGGAAACGCAGTTTCACCGACAGGCGGATCTGCGCCTGATAGTTCTGATAGACATGGGCCGGTGTGTCATGGAGCTGGGCGCGGCACATATCGGTGTTACCAAGCAGGAACACGCGCTCCCACGGCACTTTCACGTCGTCGAAGAACACCAGTGCGTCGTTCTCGTCATAGCGATAGGCCAGCGGATTGTCGTATTCGTTCGGCGCATGGGCCTCGAACGATTTCCGCGACAGCATCTTGAGGCCCTTGGTCCCCATCGGCAGCGCGCAGGAGAACGCCAGATGCTCCTCGCCCGGCCGCAGCGGCTGGCCGGAGCCGACAAAGATCTCGTTGGCCATGATGGCTGACGTGGCGAACAGTTTTGCACCGCGGATGGTGATGCCCGACGCATCCTCGTCGACAATGCGCGCCACCATGTCCTGCGCATTCTTGCCCTGATCGCCGAACGCCTTGGAGCGATCGCCCTGCACATTGTTGATCACATAGGTCAGGAACAGGTCGCTCTTGCGGGCGTAGTCGTACCAGTCGCGGAACGCTTGTGCGCGTTTCGGGTCGTAATTGTCGAACACCTCGATGCCCATCATCATGCCGGACATGGACGAGGCCACGTGATCGGGCGAGCGGCCAAGGAAGCCGCCGGACAGTTCGGCCCATTCCACCAGCGCCTTGCGGCGCTCGACCAGTTCCGCGTAGCTGGTCGGCAGTTGCCAGGCGCGATTGACCCGGCGGCCACCACCGACATCGAAGGTCATGCGTTCGATATTGGCGGGGTCGGCCTGATAGTCATACAGCGCGCCGGCCGAGGCGACCGCATGGCGATAGGCCGGATGGGTCGAGACGTCGTCGACCTTCTTGCCGTCGAGATAGACCGCACGGCCGTCGCGCACAGCGGCGACATGCTCGGCGCCAGTCTTGACGCCGGCAACTGCCGCCCCGGATCCAAATGCCTTGTTCATCACTTTTCTCCGTCACCTGCTGCCGGCCGCGCGCCGGTCATCACTATTAATAGCTATCATCCGAAGCTATTTTGAACCCGTTGTCAAGCGGACCTGTGGCATTCGCACACTTGCATCGTTCGTCGTGATTGCAATTACCGCGCGAAGCCGCCAAGCTCGGGCAAGTTTTGATACATGGGATCATCACGTGGCCAAATCCGCAGCGCGCTCCACTTCGATCGGCAAATCAGTTGGCAAGGAGATCAGCAAGAAGCCTGCCACAGGCCGGCCGGCGTCCCGCGCCGCATTGACGGTCTCCCGTCCGGAGCTGCTGGTGGACGGTTCGGATGCCCAGTTCCGCCGCCTCGTCCACAGCCTGTTCGGCTTTCTGGTCCGCCATCAGACCTTGCGCGAAGGTCACGCCGCCGTCATCGGCCTCGCCGGCATCGAATACACGACCTTGATTTCGATCCGGCATCTGTCGGCGCAAGGCGACGTCCATGTGCGCGCCGTCGCCGATCACCTGCATCTGAGCGGCGCCTTCGTCACCACGGTGACCAACAAGCTCGAAACCAAAGGGCTGATCACCAAGACCTCGCACACCGGCGACCGCCGCCGCATCAGCCTCGTGGTGACGCCGCATGGCGCCGAATTGCTGGAGCGACTGGCGCCGACTCAGGCGCAGGTCAACGACGTGCAGTTCGGCTGCCTCGGCACCCGGGAATTCCACCAGTTGCTGGACATGGTGCAGCGGCTCGTCGATTCCAGCGACCGCGCCATTGCGTTGCAGCGTTATCTGGCCGACACCAATGTGAAGCAGCTCTCCCCCGAGGCCCAATCGATCGCCGTCGCCAAGCGCGGCAAGCCGCGCAAGGGCTGAATCTGGCCTGCAATCTGACCCGCGTCAGAACCGGCGGTTGCACACGGCCAAGGCCCCGGGGGTAGCCACTGCCCGCGCCGCCATTGCTGCGACAAAACGGCGCCCGTGCGCGCTGCCCCTGCCCGCCCAGGGGCGACACGGGAATCAGCCGCGACGCGCCCGCAACACCAAACACCCGTGAAACAGGCAATTGCGCGCATTCCCGCCAGCTTCGAATTGCTGCATTTCCGGGCCGCACTGCCGCATAAATTAGCTTCTTAAGAGAACTATTTTATAAAGATACTCAGAATGACGATTGTCAAAGCCTGAAATTTATTGGACGATCCAACCAACGCTGTCATTCCGCTGTCACAGCCGGCGATGGCACATGGCGTGCATAGAAATCTTTATCTGGATTATGCTGCGGATCACTGCAGCAAAAGCATCAGCAGAAGAGGACGATCGTCGATGTCACGGATCAAATCGAATTTGCCGCGCGTATTGGGCACAGTTGCCGCCGTCACGCTTTCCGCCATGGTTGGCGGTCAGGCATGGGCGCAGGAAATCGCCATCGGCGCGGTGGTGCCGAGCTCCGGTCCGTTCGCCGAGTGGGGCCGCAGCAACACCGTGACGCTGAAGATGCTGGAACAGCAGACCAACGATGCCGGCGGCATCAATGGCGCGAAGCTGAAGATCACCATTCTCGACGACGCCGCCAAGCCGGCGCAGGCCGCAAGCTCGCTGCGCAAACTGGCCGGCGACGAAAAGGTTCTCGCCGTGGCCGGCCCGCTGACCTCAAGCGCTGCCGAAGTGACCTTCCCGGTCGCCAATGAAATGAAGGTGGTCTCCACCTCGCAGGCCTCCTCGAAGCCGGGCGTGGCGAAGCTCAACCGTCCGTGGGCGTTCCGTAACACCATCGACGAAGGCGTGCTCGCCAAGACCACCGTGCCGTTCTACAAGAAGGCCTTCAACATCAAGACCGTCGCCGTGATCTTCGACGCCAAGGACGCCACGGCGTCCACCGTCGGCAAGGTGATCATGCCGGCCGTGCTGAAGGCCAATGACATCATCGTCGCCAACGAGAACGATCTGCTGTCGTTCAACACCGGCGACCTCGACGTCTCCGCACAGGTCACCAAACTGAAGGCCCTCAACCCCGACGGCGTCGTTGTCAGCGCCGATTACAGCCAGGCCATCACCGTGCTGCGCGAAATGAAGCGCCAGGGTCTGATCAAGCCGGTGGTCGGCGCCACCCAGCTGATCTCGTCGGCGATTCTCAAGGCTGCGCCGGAAATCCCGGTGATCGCGCCTGCGACCTTCTACGCCACCATGACAGGCCCGGCACCGGAGAAATTCACGGCCACCCTGACGCCGCTGCTGCGCAAGGAATCGGGCCTGCCGAAGGACATCGAGCCCTCGATGTATGACGCCAACATCTACGAGATCGTCTCGATGTATATCGACGCGATCAAGAAGACTGGCGTCACCGGCAAGCCGGCCGATCTCGAAGCCGACCGCACCAAGATCCGCGATCACCTTGCCAAGCTCGAAGGCTTCGCCGGTCTCGGCGGCCCGATCGGCTTCAACGACGACGGCGACGCGATCAAGGCCTTCTACGTGCTGCAGGGCCAGAACGGCGCCTGGGACACCAAGGTCAAGGGCTGCAGCTCCGCGCCCGGCCACCCGGCCTGCTGATCTCTCACATGATCCACGCCGCTGCGGCCGGGAAGTCCTCCCGGCCGCAGTCATGATGACGACCACCTGATTTAACGATTGCGATTCCCATGCTGATACAGCAACTCGTCAACGGCCTGACGCTCGGAGCGGTCTATACGCTGCTGGCGCTGTCGTTCTCGCTCGTGATGGGCATTCTTGGCATTCTCAATCTCGCGATTGCCGAACTGTTCATGATCGGCGGCTATCTCGGCTTCACGCTGATCACCGCAGGCTTCCCGCTTCCGGTCGCCGTGCTCGGCGGCATGCTCGGCGCAGCCGTGATCGCCATTGCCATCGAGAAGATCGGCTACCAGCCGCTGCGCGATGCGCCGCTGGTGACGCCGATGCTGTCGACGCTGGGTTTCTCGATCATCCTGCAGAATGTCGCCACCAATATCTGGGGCTCGGATCCTGCCCAGCTCCCCGACGAGTATTTCGGCAAGCAATATGCGCTCGGCCCGGTCAATATCGGCGAGATGCAGCTGATCGTTCTCGTCGCCACCGTCGTGCTGGTCGCGCTGGTTGCCTATATCGTGCAGAAGACCCCGATGGGCCGCGCGCTGCGCGCCGTGGCCGAGAACCGCGAGGTCGCACGAATCCTGGGCGTCTCCGCTGACCGCCTGACCATGCTGGCCTTCATCCTGTCGGGCTCGCTCGCCGGCGTCGCCGGCGTATTGATCGCGCTGCATTACGGCACCATCACGCCCTATCTCGGCGTCGAGATCGGCCTCAAGGCCATCGCCGTGATGGTGATCGGCGGCACCCGCCAGATCTGGGGCGCGCTGGTCGCGGGTCCCTTGATCGGCATCGCCGAAGTGCTGACGGTTGCTTACGGCGGCTCGCAGGTGCGCGACTTCGTCGTCTACGGCTTCATGATTTTGATTCTGTTGCTGCGTCCGCAGGGCCTGCTCGGCGGCGCGCGATCCGATCAGGGGCAGCGCGTCTGATGTCGACCTATTACGCAAGCCTGCTCGCCGAGTCCGGCATCCTCCTGCTCGGCGCACTCAGCGTCTATATCATCCTCGCCACCGGCCAGCTCTCGCTCGGCAACGGCGCCTTCATGGGAATCGGCGCTTACCTGTCGTCCTACCTCACCGTCGCGCTGAACGTGCCGCTGACGCTCGCCCTGGTGATCTCGGCGATCGCCGCCGGCATCATAGGCGCCATCGTTGCCTTCCCCGCGCTGCGCCTCAAAGGCATCTATCTCGCCATGGCCACCGTCGGCTTCGGCGAAATGGTGCGCAGCTTCTTCCTCAATTTCGACGCCATGGGCGGCTCCGGCGGTTATCGCGGCATGCAGCACATCTCGGTCGGCTATGTCTGGCTGTGGGCCGGCGGCATCCTGATCGCCGTGATGCTGCTGGAGCGCTCGCGCGTCTGGCTGGAAATGCAGGCGGTGCATGACGACGAGACCGCCGCGGGCCTGATCGGCCTCAACACCACCGTGACCAAGATCGGCGCCTTCGGTGTCGGCGCCGCGGTGGCCGCCATCTCCGGCGGATTGTTCGCGCATCACAACGTCTATATCGAACCGGCCAATTTTGGCTTCGATCGCTCGATCGAATTCGTGCTGGCCGTGATCCTCGGCGGCTCCACCGTCGGACCGGGCTCGCTGGTCGGCTCTCTCCTTTTGGTGTTCCTCCCCGAATTCCTGCGCCCGATCGCCGACTGGCGCCTCGCCGCCTTCGGCACGCTGCTGATCCTCGTGCTGCTGGTACGGCGTCAAGGCATTCTCGATCGTTCGCTGATCCGCACACTGACCTTCCGGAGGGCCGCGGCATGAGCACGCCCCTGCTTCAACTCACCGGTGTCACCAAGACGTTCGGCGGCATCCACGCGCTGTCCGGCATGGTCTGCGAAGTGCCGGAAGGCAAGATCGTCGGCGTGATCGGCCCGAACGGCGCCGGCAAGACGACCTTGTTCAACACCATCACCGGCGCCTATCGCGCCGATGCCGGCGAAGTCAAACTCAAGGGCGTCGACGTCACGCAGTGGCCGTCCTATCGCATCGTGCGCGAGGGCATCGCCCGCACCTTCCAGAACATCCGCCTGTTCGGCAGCATGACAGTGTGGGAACATCTGCTGGTGGCGCAGCCGCATAGCGAAAGCGCATGGCGGCGTCTGCTGCCGATCTCCTGGGCCAATCCGGCGGCGCAGGAACGCGCCGAGGAAGTGATGGCGTTCTTCGGCCTCACCGAACTGCGCGACCGCCCGGCCAAGTCGCTGCCCTACGGCATCCAGCGCAAGGTGGAGATGGCGCGCGCCGTCACCGCCAGGCCGAAGCTGCTGCTACTGGATGAACCCGTCGCCGGCATGAACCACGACGAGGCCGAGGAAATCCGCGCGCTGATGATCCGCTTGCGCGACACCGGCCTCACCATTCTCCTGATCGAACACGACATGAATTTCGTGATGCGGCTCTGCGACTATCTCTATGTCCTCGATTTCGGCGTGCTGATCGCCGAAGGCAAGCCCGAAGAAGTGCGCGCCAACCCGGTCGTCCTCGACGCCTATCTCGGAAAGGACGACTGATGCTCACGATCCGGGGCTTGCAGGTCCGCTACGGCGCCATCACCGCCGTGCGCGGCGTCGATCTCGACATCAAGCAGGGCGAGATCGTCGCGCTGCTCGGCGCCAATGGCGCCGGCAAGAGCACCATCGCGCGGTCCATTGCAGGGCTGCTGCCGTTCCAGGGCGACATCACCTATCAGGGCGAGAAGCTCGTGCCGAATGCGGCCGAAAAGAATCTCCGCCGTGGCATCGCGCTGGTGCCGGAAGGCCGCGGCATTCTCGCGCGCATGACGGTCTATGAAAATCTGCTGATGGGTATCTACACCCGCCCGGACAAATCCGAAGCGATGGCCGATGTCGGCCGGATGCTGGAGCGCTTCCCGATCCTCGGCAAGCGCCGTGACGGTCTCGCAAGTCTGTTGTCCGGCGGCGAACAGCAGATGCTGGCGATCGGCCGCGCGCTGCTGTCGAAGCCGAAGCTGCTGCTGCTGGACGAACCCTCGCTCGGCCTGGCGCCGCTGATGACGGATACGCTGTTCAAGATGATCGCGCAGTTTCGCGACGAAGGCCTGACGGTGCTGCTGGTGGAGCAGAAGGCGCGGCAGACGCTGAAGATCGTCGACCGGGCTTATCTGTTGGAGACTGGACGCGTGGTGACGTCAGGCACGGCGCAGGCGCTGATCAATGATCCGACGGTCTCGGATGCGTTTTTGGGTGGGACGCATTAACGCAGTACTTGTCTTAGCCACACTCTGTCATTCCGGGGCGCGGCCGACTCTTGTCGGACGCGAGCCCGGAATCCCGAGATAGTTGAAACGCCGGGGAGCCAAACACTCCGGGATTCCGGGTTCGCGAACTACGTTCGCGTCCCGGAATGACGAGTGTGGGGCGCTACGCCCCGTACCGCGCCAGCACCGGCCAGGTCTCGACGCCATTGTTATGCCCGACCACCTGATACGCCGCGTGCAAATTCACCGTGGGATCGCAATGCGTGGTCAGCAGCAATACGCGACTGCCGAGCTTCGGCGCCTCCACACCCGCCGGCATGGTGATCATGCCGTGCTCGTCGCCGCCGAAGCGATAGGTCGACCCTTCCGGCACACCCAACATCAGCGACGGCACCGGGCCATTGAAGGCCATCGCCTTGACGCCGGCATCGACGGTGAATTCGCCGGCGCGATTGACCGACGTGACCGTCGCGAGAATAAACAGACCTGGATCGTAAGGCAGCGCACCACCCTCGTGCTCCAACTTGCCGTAGTCGGAATCCATGAAGACATAGGAACCGACCTGCAGCTCCGTAAAGGTGCCCGTTGCATCATAGACGCAGGCGCCCGTGCCGCTGCCAGTGACGATCTCGGCCTTGATGCCGGCCTCCGTCAGCACATGCAGATGCTCGTCGAGCATGGCGCGCACGCGCCCAGCGCCTGCCCTGCGCTCCCCGGAGTCGATCATGTGCTGCACATGACCCGCAAAACCCTGGATGCCACCGAATGTCATGCCCGGCGTGGCTTCGATCAGTTGCGCGAGCGCGAGTGTCGATGCTGTGTCAACGACACCGGTGCGGCGCTGGCCGACATCGATATCGATCAGCACCTGCAGAGGACGGCTGCCGGCATCGAGCAATTCATGCAGCACGTGAATCTGGTCGGCGTGATCGACGACGATGCTGATATCGGATTGGTCGGCGACAGCGGCCAGACGCGCGAGCTTCGGTCGGTCGGCCACCGGCGTGGTCAGCAACAGCCCTGTGATGCCAGCCTGCGCAAAGGCCTCGATCTCGGCGACCGTCGCGCAGGAAATGCCCACCGCTCCGGCCTCGATCTGCAACTGTGCGATGCGTGTGGACTTGTGGGTCTTGGCATGCGGGCGAAGCGCAACGCCATGCGCTTTGGCGAAGTCGGCCATGGCCGTGATGTTGCGCTGAAGAGCAGACGCATCCAGCACCAGCGCAGGCGTCTGGATATCCACAAAAGCCGGCAGATTGGGATCGAGCGTGTTTGGCATCACAGCAACTTCGCGCCGAAGTTCTTCGCCGGGTCCATCTCGGCGGCAAGCCTGCCTGACGGTGTCGCGGCCTTGCCGCCCTCGCGCAGCATCAGGCGTCCCTCGCCCGGCTTGCTGGTGAACGTATTGCCATCGACCAGCACGCGGCCGCGCAGCAGGACCTTCTCGGGCCAGCCGGTGACGGCGCGGCTGGAGAACGGCGAGAAGCCGGCGAGATCGTGCATCATCTCGTCCGAGAGCGTGACCTTGCGGGCGGGATCCCAGATCGCGATGTCGGCATCGTTGCCGATGGCGATGGAGCCCTTCTTCGGCAGGTTGTAGATCTGCGCCGGCGCAGTCGATGTGAGCTCGACGAATTTCGACAGGCCGAGGCGCCCCTTCGACACCATCGCGTCGAACAGCAGCGGCAGGCGTACTTCGAGGCCCGGCAGACCGTTGGCGACCTGCTTGAAGGTCGGATTCGGGCCGGCGCGGAGCTTGCCGGTCTCGTCATAGCGATAGGGCGCGTGATCCGACGAGATCAGTTGCAGATCGCCGAGCGCCAGCGCGTGCCACAGCGCCTCCTGATCGTCCGTGGTGCGCGCCGGCGGGCTGCACATCCACTTCGCGCCTTCGGCGCCGGGCTTGTCCATGTCCTCGGCGGTCAGGAACAGATATTGCGGGCAGGTCTCGGCGAAAATCTTGACGCCGCGGCCGCGCGCCTCGCGGATCACGGCGGCGCCTTCGCGCGTCGAGACGTGGAAGATCATCACCGGCTGATCGAGCAATTCGCTGAACGCAATCAGCCGCGTGAAGGCTTCGGATTCCGACACGCGCGCATGGCTGACAGCGTGATATTTCGGCGCGGTATAGCCCTTGTCGATCAGGCGCTTCACCATCCAGGCGATGACGCCGTGGTTCTCGGCGTGAACACAGACCAGCGCTTTGGCTTCGCGCGCTGCGCCGAGGATATCCAGCAACTTCTCGTCGTCGACCTTCAGCCGGTCATAGGTCATGAAAATCTTGATCGAGGAATGGCCTTCCTTGACCAGCGCCGGAATATCCTCGGCAATGACCTTGTCGGTGACGTCGGAGACGATGATGTGGAAGGCGTAGTCGATCATCGCGCCCTTCTTCGCCAGCGCCGTATAGTCGGTGACGACCTCCTGCACATCCATGCCGACATGCTGGGCGGCGAAGGAAATCACGCTGGTGGTGCCGCCGAACGCCGCCGAGCGTGTCGCGCTCTCGAAAGTATCGGCATTCATGATGCCCGCGGCTGAGAGCTGTTCGATATGGGCATGGGCATCGACGCCGCCCGGCAGCACCAGCTTGCCTGTTGCATCGATCTCTTTTTTGCCGGCTGCAAGCCCGCTGCCCAGCGCCACGATGGTCTCACCGGTAATACCGACATCGGCGGCAAACACATCGCTCGATGTGGCGACGGTGCCACCGCGGATTACGAGGTCGTAGACGGGATCGGACAAGGGCAGAACTCCAGGGATGAGATCAGATATGCGAACATTTTAGAGGCTTTGAGGATGCGCACTTTCCGGTAATACTGCTGTCCTGACAAGGAGCCGAATATGCAGCCCCGCAAGAAGATTCTGGTGGTCAATCCGAACAGCAATCCGCAGGTGACGCGCAACCTCGCGGAGGCGTTGCAACCGGTGATGTTCGAGGCCGGGCCCGAGATCGAATGCGTCACGCTGGCGGAAGGACCATTGGGCGTGCAGACGCAGGCCGATCTCGAAAGCGTCACGATACCTCTGAGCCGGCTGGTGGCAGCGGACAATTCGGCCGATGCCTTCGTCATCGCCTGCTATTCCGATCCCGGCCTGCATGTCTGCCGCGAGGCGACGCAGCGCCCTGTATTCGGCATCGCCGAATCCGGTGTGCTGACCGCGCTGTCACGCGGCGACCGCTTCGGCGTCATCGCAGTGGCGCAGGGCTCGATCGGCCGGCACATGCGTTATCTCCGCCAGATGTGCCTGATGGATCGCTTCGCCGGCGAACGTCCGCTCAACATGAGTGTGGCGGAAGCGGCCTCCGGCGATGACACGCTGGCGCGTATGATCAAGGTCGGCCGCCAGTTGAAGGACGAAGACGGCGCCAATGCCGTGGTGATGGGCTGCGCCGGCATGTCGCGTCATCGCAGCGCGCTCGAGGATGCGCTCGGCATTCCGGTGATCGATCCGACCCAGGCTGCGGTGAGCATGGCCATCGGCACGGTGATGTTTCAGTAAGTTTGAGCTCCGGCAGTGAGCTCCCTCTCCCCGCTCTTGCGCGGGGAGAGGGGTGGGGTGAGGGGCGAGGCACGAACCTCGGCCGAAACTCGGCAGCAATGCACTGCTCAGTGAGCGACACGAGAATCCGACATTAACGCGACTGCGGTGAACCGCCCCTCACCCGCCGCGAAGACGCGGCGACCTCTCCCCGCGCAAAGCGGGGAGAGGTTAGGTCAGCGCTTCTCGTCGATTTAAGAGCGTCGCCTTACTCCGGCGGCAGAACCACGCCCGTCTGGCTGGTGATCCGGCCATAGTGCTCGATGCGGCGGTGACGCTTGAAGTCGAAGATGGTGTCCTTGCCGAATTTCGTGTCGTCGAGATCGACGGTGCAAACCAGCAGCTCATCGCCTTCGGTCTTGGCTTCGGCGAGAATGACGCCATTGGGATCGACGATCAGCGAACCGCCGATCAGGGGATGACCGTCTTCATCGCCGGCCTTGGCGACGGCGACGACGAAGGTCGAGTTCTGATAGGCGCCGGCCTGCACCGACAGGCGGTTGTGGAACAGGCGCTGCTCCGGCCCCTCGACCGACTTCTGCGAATTCACCGACGGCGTGTTGTAGCCGAGCACGATCATCTCGACGCCCTGCAGGCCCATCACGCGATAGGATTCCGGCCAGCGGCGGTCGTTGCACACCATCATGCCGAAGATGCCGTCCAAAGCGCGGAAGACGGGAAAGCCGAGATCGCCCGGTTCGAAATAGCGCTTTTCCAGATGCTGGAAGGCACGCTCGGTATCGAATTCGACATGGCCGGGCAGATGCACCTTGCGATATTTTCCGACGATCTTGCCGGTCTTGTCGGTGAGGATCTGGGTGTTGAAGTGATGACCGTCGGGCGTCAGTTCGGCGTAGCCGATGGACAGCGCGATACCGGCCTTGGCGGCGGCGTCGAACAGCGGCTGGGTCGCGGCGTTGGGCATTTCGGATTCGAACCAGGTATCCACTTCGGTCTGGTCGGTCATGTACCAGCGCGGGAAAAATGTCGTCAGCGCCAGTTCCGGGTAGACGACGAGGTCGGCGCCCTTCCCCTTGGCTTCGTCCAGCAGCGCCAGCATGCGCTTGACCACGGCCTCGCGGCTTTCGGCTTTCTGAATTGGGCCCAGTTGGGCAGCGGCGACGGTAAGCTTACGCATAAAATTATCCGGGTTCGAGTTGCGTGCGGTTTGTACCAGAACCGAAAGCAATGATCGAGCCAACACGAGGCCCTTCCGGCACGGTTGGGACCGGGCGGCCCAGACAGGCCTGATCCGGGCCTTCGCCCCCATGACTCATTTGGTCCGGAACACAACACGATTGATCCGGTTGTGCTGACACCTGATGCCCTCGTCCAAACAGTGGAAAAATCATGAAACGCCGCACCCTTATTGCCGCGAGCCTGTTGCTCGTGTCCTCCGCCCTCGCCCCAGCCGTTTACGCACAGTCCGTCGGCGAAAAGACGGGCGTCAATTCCGTTCTCGGTGTCAGCCCGAGCACCCCTGATTTCGTCAAGCAGGTCGCGATCAGCGACATGTTCGAGATCCAGTCCAACACGCTGGCGGAAAGCAAGGGAAATGCCGCCGAGAAATCCTTTGCAGCCATGATGGTGAAAGATCACACCAAGACCAGCACCGAGCTGAAGGCGATGGTCAGCAGCGACAAGGTCAAGGCCGAACTTCCGGCAGCGCTCGACAGCGCGCATCAAAGTAAGCTCGACAAGTTGAAGGAACAAAGCGGAGCTGACTTCAGCAAGAACTTCAATTCGATCCAGGTCGACGCCCACAAGGACGCGGTTGATCTGTTCGAGCGCTACGCCAAAAGCGGCGACAATGCCGAATTGAAGGACTGGGCCGGAAAGACGCTGCCGGCGCTGAAGCATCACCTCGAAATGGCGCAGAACCTCGGCAAGTAGCGCCTGCCCAACGCCGAACTCCCTGAGGCCCGCGAACGCAATCGCGGGCCCTTCTCCCGGTAACTTCTGCGAGACATCCCATGGCCAAATCATCGACGCCCAAGAGCGACACCACCAATGTGACGATTCACGATCAGACACTTGTTCGCGGTGAAGGCGGCGAACTCCATCAGATCGCCGGACCAGATGACGCGTTGCTGACAACGGCCCAGGGCGGCCCGGTTTTCGACGATCAAAACTCGCTCAAGGCCGGATCGCGCGGACCGACATTGCTCGAGGATTTTCACTTTCGTGAAAAGATCTTCCATTTCGATCACGAACGGATTCCCGAACGCGTGGTCCATGCACGCGGTTATGCCGCGCATGGCTTCTTCGAAAATTACGGTTCACTTGCCAAGCATACCCGCGCAGATCTGTTTCAGCGCGCAGGCGAGCGAACGCCTGCCTTCGTTCGTTTCTCGACGGTCGCGGGCAGCAAGGGCTCGTTCGACCTCGCACGCGACGTGCGCGGTTTTGCCGTCAAAATCTATACCCAAGAGGGCAACTGGGACCTGGTCGGCAACAACATCCCGGTGTTCTTCATCCAGGATGCAATCAAGTTTCCCGATCTGGTTCATGCCGTGAAGGAAGAGCCCGACAGCGCCTTCCCTCAGGCGCAGTCGGCGCATGACAACTTCTGGGATTTCATTTCGCTGACGCCCGAAAGCATGCACATGGTCATGTGGCAGATGTCGGACCGAACGATTCCCCGCTCTTTCCGCTTCATGGAGGGGTTCGGCGTCCATACGTTCCGCTTCGTAAACGCCAAGGACGAATCGACCTTCGTCAAATTCCACTGGAAGCCGAAGCTCGGTCTGCAATCGGTGCTGTGGAACGAGGCCGTCAAGATCAACGGCGCCGATCCGGATTTTCATCGCCGCGACTTGTGGAGCGCTATCCAGTCCGGTGACTATCCCGAATGGGAGCTGCGGGTGCAGCTGTTCAACAACGAGTTTGCTGACAAATTCGATTTCGACGTGCTCGACCCCACCAAGATCATCCCCGAAGAACTCGTGCCCCCTATCGCTATCGGCCGTCTGGTGCTGGACCGCATGCCGGACAATTTCTTTGCTGAGACCGAGCAGGTCGCGTTCATGACGCAGAATGTTCCGCCCGGCATCGACTTCACCAATGACCCGCTGCTGCAAGGCCGCAACTTCTCCTATCTGGATACACAGCTGAAGCGGCTCGGCAGTCCGAACTTCACCCATATCCCGATCAATGCTCCGAAATGTCCGTTCGGACATTTCCAGCAGGACGGGCACATGGCCATGCGCAACCCGGTCGGTCGCGTCAACTATCAGCCAAATTCGTTCGGTGTAGGCCCGCGCGAGTCAACCGCCAAAGGCTTCAAGACATTTGCTGACATAGAGCAAGGCGCGAAGCGTCGGCTGCGCGCGGAGAGCTTTGCGGATCACTACAGCCAGGCACGGCAGTTCTTCATCAGCCAGACCAGGGGCGAGCAACACCATATTGCCGCAGCGCTGACTTTCGAATTAAGCAAAGTGAAGACGCCGGTGATCCGCGAGCGCATGGTCGCGCATCTCCTGAACATCGATGAAGGACTGGCCAACAGGGTCGGCACCATGCTGGGTCTCCCGACGATGCCGAAGCCTGCTGACGCGGCGATGCCCACGCGGCAGGATCTGGCGGAGTCGCCAGCGCTCAGCATTGTCGCAAATGGCCCGCAGCGTTTCGAGGGCCGCAAGCTCGGCATCCTCGTCACCGACGGGGTCGATGCCAAGCTGCTTGCCGCCCTGCAAGGCGCGGTGACGGAGGCCGGCGCAACATACGAGATCATTGCGCCAAAGGTGAACGGGGTTGAAGCCAGCGATGGCAGCCTGGTCGCCGCCGACCAGATGATCGATGGTGGCCCGTCCGTTCTCTATGACGCAGTGGCCTTGCTCCCGGCGGAAGCCGGAATCGACGACCTCTTGCAGGAATCAACCGCCCGCGACTTCGTCACCGACGCCTTTGCCCACTGCAAGTTTATCGGACATTCCGAGGCCGCCGAGCGGTTGTTCGCCAAGGTGGGAATCGCGGACGACCTCGATGAAGGCGTCGTTGCGCTTGGCAGCGCCGACGACGTGGCGGGCTTCATGGACAAGCTGGCCAAGCTGCGGCTCTGGAGCCGCGAACCGAGCGTCAAGATGCGCTGAAACGTGCAGTTGCCCGCCCTGTGTGCGGGCCGGCATAACTTTTGAGCAAAGCTTTCAGATCGAAGCAATGGCGCGGCATTTTATGCTTGCGCCATTGCTATGTCTTGCAAGAATTCTCTGAGCCGCCGCAGCATTAGGGAATGACTTGGCCGCCGGTTATGCCCTAGGTTGCGCGGGCTATGCGCTGGTTCCATCTGCGCAGGCACGACGCAGGAGACTTCGACACCATGACCCGCCTGGAAATGACCCGCCGCACGGCGCTGCTGACCTCCGCCGCCATTGCCGCCAATGTCGCGAACCCGCTGCGCGCCTTCGCGCAGGAAACGCCCCGCAAGGGCGGCGTGTTCAATGTCCATTACGGTGCAGAACAGCGTCAGCTCAACCCCAGCATTCAGGCCTCCACCGGCGTCTACATCATCGGCGGAAAGATCCAGGAAGCGTTGGTCGATCTCGACGCCAATGGCCAGCCGGTCGGCGTGCTCGCGGAGAGCTGGGAATCCACGCCGGACGGCAAGACCATCACCTTCAAGTTGCGCAAGGGCGTGACCTGGCACGACGGCAAGCCATTCACCTCCGCCGACGTCCAATTCACCGCCATGAACATGTGGAAGAAGATCCTCAATTATGGATCGACCCTGCAGCTGTTCCTCACCGCGGTGGAAACGCCGGACGCGCAGACCGCGATCTTCAAATATGAGCGCCCTATGCCGCTCGGCCTGCTCCTGCGCGCACTGCCGGACCTCGGCTATATCTCCGCCAAGCACCTCTATGAGGGCAGCAGCGACATCCGCCAGAACCCGACCAACCTCGCCCCGGTCGGCACCGGCCCGTTCAAATTCGTCAAATATGAGCGCGGCCAATACATCATCGCCGAGCGCAACGAGAACTACTGGCGCCCGAACGCCCCCTATCTCGATCGCATCGTCTGGAAGGTCGTCACCGACCGCGCCGCGGCCGCCGCCCAGATGGAAGCCGGCGACATCCAGTACAGCCCGTTCACGGGTCTCACGATTTCCGACACGGCACGCCTGAGCAAGGACAAGCGCTTCATCGTCTCCACCAAGGGCAATGAAGGCAACGCGCGCACCAACACCATCGAGTTCAACTTCCGCCGCAAGGAGCTGGCCGATATCCGCGTCCGCCGCGCCATTGCGCATGCGATCAATGTGCCGTTCTTCATCGAGAACTTCCTTGGCGATTTCGCCAAGCTCGGCACCGGCCCGATCCCCTCGGTCTCCACCGACTTCTATCCGGGGCCGGATACGCCGCAATATGCCTATGACAAGAAGAAGGCAGCCGCGCTGCTCGACGAGGCCGGCTTCAAGGCAGGCAGCGGCGGCACCCGGTTCTCGCTGCGCCTGCTGCCCGCGCCATGGGGCGAGGACATCTCGCTGTGGGCGACCTTCATCCAGCAGTCGCTCGGCGAAGTCGGCATCCCCGTCGAGATCGTCCGCAACGATGGCGGCGGCTTCCTGAAGCAGGTCTATGACGATCACGCCTTCGACCTCTCAACCGGCTGGCACCAGTATCGCAACGATCCCGCCGTCTCGACCACGGTCTGGTATCGCTCCGGCCAGCCGAAGGGCGCGCCCTGGACCAACCAGTGGGACTGGAAGAACGACGCCATCGACAAGGTGATCGACGACGCGGCCACCGAGATCGATCCGGTCAAGCGCAAGGCGCTCTATGCGACCTTCGTCAAGGAAGCCAACACCGAACTGCCGGTGTGGATGCCGATCGAACAGATCTTCGTCACGGTGATTACGGCCAAGGCGCGTAACCATTCCAACACGCCGCGCTGGGGATCGTCGAGCTGGCACGATCTTTGGCTTTCCGCCTGAGCCAAACTTCGCCACAATAGCCAGATGCGCATCCTGAGCCTTGCGGGGCGGCGGCTCGCCGCCTCGATACCCACATTATTCCTGATCCTGATCGGCGTGTTCCTGCTGCTGCAATTCGCACCGGGAGACACCGTCGATGCCATGATGGCGCAGATGGGCGGCGGCGATGCCGCGACCGCCCGCGAGCTCCGCAAATTCTACGGGCTCGATCTCTCAATCCCGATGCAGCTCGGCAACTATCTGTGGCGGCTGATCCGGCTCGATCTCGGTTTCTCCTCGATCTACGGCAAGCCGGTGGCGACCGTGATCCTCGAACGTCTCCCGCCGACGATCCTGCTGATGACAGCGTCGCTGTCCTTCGCCTTCTTCTTCGGGCTGCTGCTTGGCGTCATCGCCGCACGCGGCGTCAACAAGTGGCCGGATACGCTGATCTCCACCCTCGGCCTCGTCTTCTACGCCACGCCGTCATTCTGGTTCGGCCTGATGGCCATCGTGGTGTTCTCGATCTATCTGCAGTGGCTGCCGGCCGGCGGCTTCGAGGATATCGGCGCCGTACAGACCGGATTTGGCCGCACTGTCGACATCGCGCTGCATCTGATCCTGCCGACGCTGACGCTGGGGCTGATCTTCCTCGCCATCTATCTGCGCATCATGCGCGCCTCGATGCTGGAAGTGCTCAATCTCGATTTCGTCCGCACCGCGCGCGCCAAGGGCCTCGACGAGACCCGCGTGGTGATCAAGCATGTGCTGCGCAACGCGCTGCTGCCGATGGTGACGCTGATCGGGCTGCAGGCCGGCACCATGCTCGGCGGTTCGGTCGTGGTGGAGAGCGTGTTCTCTTTGCCCGGTCTGGGGCGCTTGGCCTACGAGTCCGTCGTGCAGCGCGATCTCAACACGCTGCTCGGCATCGTCTTCGTCTCGGCGCTGCTCGTGATATTAGTCAATTTCCTCGTCGACCTTCTCTATGCCCGGCTCGATCCGCGCATCCAGGCGGAGGCATGAGATGATGGACGCGATCAAACGCTATTTCCGCAGCCCGGCCGCCGTCGTCGGCCTGCTGTTGCTGCTGGTGGTCATCGTGATGGCGATCACCGCGAGCTGGATCTATCCGCGCGATCCGCTGGCGCTGGCTGGCCGGCCGCTGATCTGGCCGTTCTCCAATCCGCGCTTCCTATTGGGCACCGATAATTCCGGCCGCGATATCGCGGCGCAGATTTTCTACGGCGCGCGCATCTCGCTGCTGATCGGCGGTGTGGCGACTGTCATCGCCGTCGTCATCGGCGTGCTGATCGGCGCTTTTGCCGGCTATTATGGCGGCTGGGTCGATACGGTCTTGATGCGCATCACCGAGGCGTTCCAGACTCTGCCGAATTTCGTGCTGCTGCTGGTGCTCGTCGCCGTGTTCGGCTCGACCATCACCACCGTTACCATCGCCGTCGGCATCGTCTCATGGCCAGCGCCGGCGCGATTGACGCGCGCAGAATTCATGTCGCTGCGCAGCCGCGAATTCGTCCAGGCCGGACGCACGCTGGGGATGAAAGATATTCAACTGATCCTCGGCGAGATCCTGCCCAATGCGCTGCCGCCGGTCATCGTCTATGCCAGCGTGGTGATGGCGCTGTCGATCCTGCTGGAAAGCGCACTCGCCTTCCTGCGCCTGTCCGATCCCAATGTGGCGTCATGGGGCAACCTCATTGGTCTCGGCCGCGACGTGCTGCGCGTGCAGTGGTATGTCTCCGCAATCCCCGGCATCGCCATCCTGCTCACGGTGCTCGCCGTATCGCTGGTCGGCCAGGGCCTCAACGATGCGCTTAATCCGAGACTGAAAAGCCGATGAGCGCCGTGGACAATCCGATCCTCACCATCGACGGGCTCAGCGTGAAGCTGCCCAAGGGCGCCGACCGCTCGCATGCGCTGAACGGCGTCTCGATGGCAATTGCTGCCAACGAGATCGTCTGCGTGGTCGGCGAGTCCGGCTCCGGCAAGTCTGTCATGGCCAATGCCATCATGCGGCTGTTGCCCGGCGAAGTTGCCATCGATGGCGGCCGCGTGCTGTTCGAGGGTAAGGACCTCGCCAGCGCGTCCAATGCCGAGATGCGCAAGGTGCGCGGCGCCGGCATCGCGATGATTTTCCAGGAGCCGATGACCGCGCTCAATCCGCTGCGCACCATCGGCGACCAGATCGGCGAGATGTTCGAGATCCACACCGAACTCTCCAAGACCGAGATCAAGGCGCGCGTGCTGGCGCTGCTGCAGGACGTGCGCATTCCCGATCCTGCTCAGGCCGCACGTGCCTATCCGCACGAACTCTCCGGCGGCCAGCGTCAGCGCGCGATGATCGCCATGGCGCTCGCTCTTGATCCGCGGCTGTTGATTGCCGATGAGCCAACCACCGCGCTCGACGTCACCACGCAGGCGCAGATCCTCAAGCTGATCAAGGAATTGCAGACCCGCAGGAATACGGCGGTGCTGTTCATCACCCACGATTTCGGCGTGGTCGCCGAAATCGCCGACCGCGTGGTGGTAATGCAGCATGGCAACGTGGTTGAACAAGGTGCCGTGAAGGATGTGCTGACCAATCCGCAGCATCCCTATACGCAGCAGCTGATCGCCGCGGTGCCTCCGCTGACGGCGCCGCCGCCGCGCGCACTGTCCGATGACATCATCCTGACGCTCGACAACGTGTCCAAGACCTATCGCAATGGCGGCTTTCTCGGCCGCGGCGTGCGCGTGACCCACGCGGTGAAGTCCGTGTCGTTGAAACTGCCGCGTGGTGCGACGCTCGGCATTGTCGGCGAGTCAGGTTCGGGCAAATCGACGCTGGCCCGCTGCATCATCAGGCTGATCGATCCCGATGGCGGCGCGATCGTGCTGGAAGGCAAGGACTGGGCGAAGCTCACGCGCGACGAGGTGCGCCGCGAGACCAAGCACATCCAAATGGTGTTTCAGGACCCGTTCGCCTCGCTGAACCCGCGCCGCAAGGCCGGCGATCTCGTGGCGCAAGGCCCGATCGTGCACGGTACGCCGCGTGCGCAGGCAGTGGCACAGGCGAAGGAGCTGTTTCGGCTGGTCGGCCTCGATCCGTCCGCCATCGATCGCTTCCCGCACGAATTCTCCGGCGGCCAACGCCAGCGTATCGGCCTTGCGCGCGCGCTCGCGCTGAAGCCGGACGTGCTGGTGGCGGATGAAGCCGTGTCCGCGCTCGACGTCTCCGTGCAGGCGCAGGTGTTGAAGATGCTGCACGAACTGCGCGAGCGGCTTGGGCTCTCGATCGTCTTTATCACGCACGATCTGCGCGTTGCCGCGCAGATTTGCGATCTCGTCGCTGTGATGAAAGACGGCGAAGTCGTCGAGCACGGATTGGCCGGCGAAGTATTCGGCAATCCGCAGCATGCCTATACGCAGGCCCTGCTGGCCTCGATCCCCGGCGGCGATTTCGCGCGCAGCCGGAAGCCGGTGACGGTGTAGCTTTTATTTGAGCGTTGCTGAAATCGCGCGCCGGCCGTGCGCTCCCTCTGCCCGCTCTTGCGGGGAGAGGGCTGGGGTGAGGGGCTCTTCGATCCGCGCGCGCCGGTGATGAGATTAGCATTGTGCCCTGCCCCTCACCCGCCGCGAAGACGCGGCGACCTCTCCCCGCGCAGAGCGGGGAGAGGTAAGGAAGAGCGATTACGCGATCTCCTTCGCGTCCCTGCGGCGATAGACCAGCAGCATGAAGGGCGCGAGCAGACGCATGAGCCCATGCGCCGCAATCGGCACCGGCTCGGAGAATGGCAGCGCCAGCTCGCTTTCCGGCACGCCGCGCACCACCTTCGAGAATTCATCACCGAGCGCCACCGACAGCGCGACACCGCGGCCGTTGCAGCCGGTCCAGCCATAGGCATTGGGCCCGAGCCTGTGCATGCGCGGCAGGAAATCCGTGGTCATGCCCACATAGCCGTTCCAGACATAATCGAACTGGACATCGCCGATCTGCGGCCACAGCCGCTTCAACCGTTCGGCGACCATCACTTTCAGTCGCTCCGTCTTATCGCCGAGACCAACCACATTGCCGCCGGTGACCAGACGGTTGCGCGCATCGTAACGCGCGAAATACAGCTCGCCATGCGTATCCGACATGGACTGACGGCCGGGGATGATGGTCTTGCGTGCCTCGTCCGACAGCGGCTGCGTCGCCATCTGCCAGGACAGCACCGGCATCACCTCACTCGCGATGCCCGGAGAGAGCTGCTTGGAGAATTCCCCGGTATAGGCATTGGTGGCGACGATCAGGCTACGCGCGCTGACTTGGCCATTCTTCGTCCTGACAATCCAGCGATCGCCCTTGCGCTCGTAACTCTCCACCGGCGAGCGCGCATAGATGCGGCCGCCCTGCTCCAGCACCACACGCGCAAGACCGCGCGCCAGCGCCAGCGGATTGATATGGCCGCCGGTCTTGTTCCAGAAGCCGCCGAACCACGCATCGGAGCCGAGCAGCCCGCGCATCTGCTCGCGTGACAGCAGCTCCACCGGCGCGCCGTGCTTCGACCACTGCCGCACGCGGCGCTCGGCGATCTTGATGCGGCCGGGCGAATGCACCGGCTGGATCCAGCCGTTCTGTTCGGCCTCGGCCTGGATCTGATAACGGCGCGTGAGGTCGAACAGGATCGAGGCGCTGTCGCGGATCAGCCCGACGAGGCGCTCGCCGGCGGCGCCGTAGCGCTTGATGATGTCTTCGGGATCGGGCCGCGACAGTGTCGGAATCACCTGACCGTTATTGCGCCCCGAGGCGCCCCATCCGGGCTCCATCGCCTCGACAACCGCAACATCGATACCGGCTTCGCGCAGATGCAGCGCCGTCGAGAGCCCCGTGAAGCCACCGCCGATGACGACCACATCGGCTTCGACCGGGCCTCTCAATTCCGGCAAATCAGGACCGGGAGGCGTGACGCCGGCCCAGAGCGACTTCGGCCAGGGCACAGTTGCGGTATCCATCGTCACGCCTTTCTGCAGCATCAATCGTGCATTGCGCCGCGCAACCGAACATAACCGTTCTCTTGCGGCACCCCTGCATTCTGCATAGTTTACGGCCCTGATCCATTGCAAGGTAATGAGCACGTGACGCTGAAAAACATCGTTGGAATCGACCACGCCGTGGTCGTCGTCAAGGACCTCGACGCTGCTGCTGCGAACTGGAAGAGCCTCGGCTTTACAGTGTCGCCGCGCGGCACCCACAGCGCCAAGATGGGCTCCGGCAATTACACCATGATGCTCGGCCCGGACTATGTGGAGCTGCTGGGCGTGCTTAACGAGACCGAGCACAACGCGCCGACGCGGGCGTTTCTCGCCAAGCGCGGCGACGGCATCGAGCGCATCGCCTTCACCACCACCGACGCCGCTGTCGGCGCCGAGGAAATCCGCGCGCGCGGTTACACGCCGATCGGCCCGACCGATTTCGAACGCCCGGTGACGATGCCGGACGGCAGCCTGAGCGCGGCGAAATTTGCCACCTATCAGTGGCCCTATGAAGAAGCGCCCGGTGGCCTCCGCATCTTCGCCTGCCAGCACAAGACCCGCGAGACGGTCTGGATTCCCGAGCTGCAGGTGCATGCCAACACGGCCAAGCGCCTGAAGAAGGTGTTCATCGTCACGCCGGAGCCGGAGAAGGACGCGCAGCATTTGGCGAAGCTGATCGACGGCGCTGCGCGCAGCGAAGCCGATGGCACTGTCGTCGTGCCGTCAGGCGGCGACCGCGCGGACTTTGTATTCGTCACCAAGGATGTATTGGCGAAGCACTTCCCCGGCACATCGCTGGCCGGCATCCCGGAGCGCGGCGGCATTTCGCTGGTGTTCGGCGTGGCGGATGTGGCGGCGGCCGAAAAGGCTGTGGGTTCAGCCGGCAGCCGCAGCGATATCGGCGTTGTCGTGCCGCCGAGCAAGGGCAATGGCGTGTTGCTGGCGTTTGTGAAGGATTGATCCTGCTTACCTCGCCCCGCTTGCGGGGAGAGGTCGACTTTCACTTGCGCGAGCAAGTGGAAGTCGGGTGAGGGGGAGCCAGTGTTTCACTCGCTGGCTCCCCCTCACCCGTCTCGAATGACCTTCGGTCATTCGATCCACCCTCTCCCCGCCTAGCGAAGCTTCGCTTCGCCGGGCGGGGCGAGGGACCTACGGCGCCCGGCTCTTCACTTCACCTAAATCCCAGAACAGCCCCGCCATGATGTTCAGCGCCTCCTCCGTCACCGGCAGGAGAATGTGCTCATCGGGCGCGTGCTGCGAGCAGCCGGGATAGGAATGCGGCACCCACACGGTGGGCAGGCCGAGAATATCCGTGAACACGTCATTCGGCAGCGAGCCGCCGAAATTCGGCAGCAGCGCCGGCGCGCTACCCGTCGTCTTGCGCACGGACTCCACGGCCCAGTCGACCCAGGGATTGTCGATATCGGTGCGCGACGCCGAAAAATATTGCGACTGGCTCACCTTGATATCAGCGAAGCCGTTTTCAGCGAGATACTTCTGTATGGCCGGCACGACATTCTCGATATCGGTGCCAACCACGAAGCGCAGCTGCAGCACCGCGCTTGCCTTGCCGGGAATGGCATTGGCGGGATTGTTGATATTGCCCGCATTGATCGCCAGCACTTCCAGCGTGTTCCAGGCATAGAGCCGCTCCGCCGGCGACAATCCGTCTTCGCCCCAATTGTCTGAAATGGCCGGTTCATCTGCGGTGGGTGCAACAACGACCTCGGCCAATGCGGCGCGAATGGCATTCGTGATCCGCGGCGGCTTCAGTGCGTCGAGCAGGATGCGGCCGTTCCTGTCGACCAGCGTCGCTATCGCCGAAGCGAGGATCGTCGCGGGATTAGCGAGCAGCCCGCCCCAGTTGCCGGAGTGATGCGCGCCGTCACGCAATTCAATATCGAGATGGATGCGGCGGCCACCACGGCAGCCGAGGAAGATCGTCGGACGCTCGGCAGAGAGACGCGGGCCATCGGAAGCCAGAAACAGGTCGGCCTTCAGCGCATCGCGATGGGCTTCGCAGACCTTCGGCAGATCGGGTGAGCCGATCTCCTCGCCCATCTCGATGATGAACTTGGCATTAAAGCCGAGCCTGCCGCCGCGCGCTTCATGCACGGCGCGGAGGGCCGCGATGTTGATGGCGTGCTGGCCTTTATTGTCGGCGGTGCCGCGGCCATAGGCGCGCTCGCCGACGGTGGTGCAGCGCCACGGATCGAGCCCGTCGCGCCACTCGCCTTCCATGCCGGGGACCACATCGCCATGGCCATACATCAGCACGGTCGGCAGGTCGTCGCTCTCATGATAGGTCGCGAGCAGATGTGGCCCGCGTCCCGATGGCGACGGGATGATGTCAGTCGTAAAGCCGAGTGCCGTGAAGGCCGGCGTCAGCTCCTGTTCGAGATAGGCGCGCAAATCGTCGGCGCGCTTGTCGCTCTGGCTCTCGGTCTTGTAGCCCACCATGCGATCGAGCGTGGCGAGGAAATCACCCGACGTGAACTGCGCGTTGACCCGCGCGATGGCATCGATCCGTGTCATCTCAGAGCGACGCCATCACGGCTTCGGCCTCGGTCAGCAGCCGGTCGGCATTTGCCTCGGTGAAGACCAGCGGCGGGCGAACCTTCAGAACATTGGCATGAGGGCCCGTCGCCGAGATCAGCACGCGACGTGCGCGCAGACCATTGACCACGGCAGATGCAGCGGCGGCATCCGGCTCTTTGGTGCTGCGATCCTTCACGAGTTCGACGCCGACATAGAGGCCGGAGCCACGGACGTCGCCGATCTGCTCATATTTCTTCGCCAGCGCATGGAAGCCGTCACGCAGGATCTTGCCGACGCGGAGCGAATTCTCGACCAGCTTCTCGTCGCGAATGACGTTCAGCACGGCCTGTGCGGCCGCCATCGCCACCGTATTGCCGCCGAACGTGTTGAAATAGCGGTTGTCGCGGCCGAATTTCTCGACGATCTCCGGCAGCATCACAGCAGCAGCAACGGGGTAGCCATTGCCCATCGGCTTGCCCATGGTGATGATATCAGGCGTGATGCCGTGGCGCTGATAGCCCCACAGTTTCTCGCCGCTGCGGCCGAAACCGGACTGCACTTCATCGGCGATGAACACGCCGCCAGCCTTGTGCACGACATCGATCACCGGCTTCAGCACGTCGGTCGGATGCGAGAAGATGCCATCGGACGAGAACATCGAATCCGCAATAAAGGCGGCAACGCCGGCACCGCGGCGCTGCAGGTCGACGATCTGCTCGGACACTTTCTCCGCCATCCAGGCACCGATCTTCTCCGGCGCAATGCGATAGGAATCCGGTGCCGGGACGCGACGCACGAAAGTGCCGAGCGGCGAATACGGCCCGAGCGACGGCGAGAAGCCCGCGGTCAGCTCCGAATTGCCGTGATAGGCCTCTTCGGTGATGATGATGCCCTGATTGCCGGTGTGATGCTTGGCCATGCGAACGGCGAGATCATTGGCTTCCGAGCCGGTGCAGGTGAACATCGCATGACGCTTGGGCCCGTCGAATGTGCCAAGCAGGTCTTCGGCGTAATCGAGAATACCCTTCTGGATGTAACGCGTATGGGTGCAGATGGTCTGCGCCTGCTGCGTGATCGCATCGACCACGCGCGGGTGGCAGTGACCGACCGACACCACGTTGTTGTAGGCGTCGAGATATTCGTTGCCCTCTGAATCATAGAGCAGCACGCCCTTGGCGCGCGCGACCTCGACCGGGTTGCTGTAGAACAGCCGGTAGGCTGGACCGAGCAGATCGCTGCGGCGCTTCACGAGCTCGCGGCTCTCCTCAGTGAGGCCGGTTGCCGTGGCGGGGTCGAAGCCGTTGACCATCTTGCCGCGCGGGGCGCTGGTGACTGCGGTCATGTTGTTGTTTCCTCTGGAAGCAGGGTCGGATGTGGCGGAGATTATCTGGCGAAGTCCATCAACTGATCGGAGATCTCGTCCATCGAGCGGGCGATGAACCAGTCCATCTGCACCCAGGTCTGCTCATTGTTGCGCAGAACATAGGCGGCGACGGACGGCACCCGGTTGGCCATGGCCGTGGACAGCAGCAGGCGCGTCGCCAGACGCGAGAAGATCAGATGCGGAATGAGGCTCAGTTCTTCCGCCGTCAGATCGGCGATGGAGAGATAGCCTTTCAGCAGATCGCGGCCATCGGCAAAGACATCGCCGTCCATCGCGACGGGCAACTGATTGAGCATCGCCGTCGATGCATCGATGGCGATCGCGGTGCGGACCGTGTCGCCGAAATCGATGATGCCGCTGACAAAACCCGGCAGCGACGCATCGACGACGACATTGGAGCGGGTAAAATCATTATGCAGCACCTGCATGCGGCACTGCTTGAGCCGGGTTTCGATGGCGGCGAAGCGCTCCAGTGCAGCCTCGACCTTGCGGCGCTGTGCGGCATCGGTGATTTCCGCCAGCAGATCGCGCAGCGTCAGCAGGTTCTTGACGTCCCATGCGACAACCCTTGAATCCGACGGATGGCTGAAATCGGCCAGCGCGAGGCGGAGCCGCGCCAGCAATTTGCCGATCTCGGCCCGACCCGACGCCGTGGACGGCACCTCGCTGAGAGGCTGGCCTTCGAGATAGGACATCATCCGCACCTGCCGGCGCTGGCCGGCACGATCCAGATAATTGAAATGCCGCTCGCCCTTGTCGTTGGGAATGACGCGCGGCACCGGCAGATCGGGCGCACGCGCCGCGACGTGATCGAGCACCTGCACCTGCAGATCAATCTCGGGAATGTCCTCGATGGGGTTCGCAACCTTCAGGATAAAGCGCGGCCCGCTTGCCGGCGCGATTCGGAAGGTGTCGTCCTTCTCGGTGGCAAAGCGCGTGGGACGGCCTTCGATGCCAAAACGCTCGCGGGCGAGATCGATGGCCTCATCATCCGTCATATTTATATACGATGCCGCGAGTCCGCCCTGCATTGCACCCGGACGCGCGGAAGGCTCAAATGTCACCTGAACTGATCCATCTCGATTCGGAACCCGGCACGTCGCGGCCGGTACGCGCGACCATAGCAATGCTGTTCCCGCTTGTCAGGGCGTCCGCGCGGATGCGGGCATTTTCGACGACTTAAGCCTGTATTTTCTGCCCTTGCTGCCCATTTGGGCATGGATGCCACGGAAGCCACATCCATCGCATATGCGCGGCATCGATCCGCCGGGCGCCGTCAACGCCTATAGCGTGGGCCGACCGGCCGGCGATACAGCAGGCGACGGCGTAAGCGCCGTTGCGGTGGCCTTGGCTATTTGCCCTTGACGGCGCCAGGCCGCACATCGCTGATCGGCACACAGCTCTTCTTGCGACGCTGGTTGTTCGGCGCACCTTGCACCTTCAGCACCTTGCCCGCCGAACACGAACCGTTGTCGACGAACACGGTCGCATACGGATCCATCATCAAAGGTTCGAAGGAGAGAAATTTTTGCGCGAAACACGGCTGGGCGACGGCCGTCAGGAACAGTCCAAGTAGAATAGTACGCACGACGATTATCTCACATAGATGACAAGACCGCCGATGATCACCAGGGCCGCGATAGCAAGAACATGGGCGCATGCAATCGAAACCGCCTCGACGGCGGAACCGACCTTCTGCCTGAGCTTCGACTCCTTGAATCGGAGCATAGGCATGCGAGACGCCACTTGCGCCTTGAAACGAGAGTCAGTCAATGAGCAGTCCCCAAATGCCGGCGCAAGATGTGTCCCACTTTGCCGACGAGCAAAGACTTGCGGTCAAATGAGGCGACAGTGAGTCAGGGTAACAGCTGACAATGATCGCCGGGATTCGTCGGTCAGTTGGATTCCATGATCCATGCCCTGCCCGCTTGCGCGACGGACGGCGCAACATCGCGGCCGCAGAACTCCGCAGCGCGCTCGAATTGTTCCTGAATTTCCGATGTTACCACCCCATTTGCGGCATCGAGTTCCCGCAGCGAGATGGTCGATGTGAAGGTTCCGGCAAAACAGCTGCAGAACTTTTTGGAATCGCTCGAAGGTTTGTTCGGTCGCTTGCGAAAGTGGTTCGAACAGCTTGTTTCCAGATTGTTCGCCATCTGATCGATTTCGTTCGCATAGATCGGGGACGCGATCACGGCGGCAAGTGCCAGTATAAATGTAGTTTGTCTCATAGTGCGATCATAACCTCGGTACTCCAGCAACGCATCGTCACTCTGTCGTCATCCTCAGGTTCCACGGGAGAAAGCTCGTGCTCACGCGCCTGTGTTCGGTATTCCGACATTCGGGGTTGAATTGTTGCAATTGTGACGGTTGAACAAATGAGCCGCATTGGCGATGTTCGCGGATGGGGCGGATGCCGAAAGTGATTGTGATTCTGCGATCTGAGCGCCGCATTATTCGCTTATTCAATGGGTTCTCTGCTACGCGACGATCTCGGCATTTCCAGCAGACATGTCAGGTCGATAACGCTACACTGTCCGGGATTGATTGCGCTGTTGCTTGCGCTCGAATTCCTGAGCACCAACTGGACCACGCCGTTGCAGGATAGCGGCATGCCCCATAGGGACGCCTTCATGGACAAGATCGCTCCGCATAAAGTCACGAAGGCCGATATCGTCTTCTCCGTCGGCCGCGGCCTCGTGATGGCCGCAGCTATCATCGGCGCCACATATTTCCTTGGAAGCTGGTATCTCGGCGGCAGCGACCTGGAATCGATCTACCAGACTGAAAGCTATAACGACGCCTCCACGACGCCGCGAAGCGAACATGCGACTGCGCCCGGCACGACGGAGGAAGCGACGCAGTAAGACACTGCGCGCCTCCCCTTATCTGCGCAGATGCGCGAGCTAGTAAGCCACTGCTTGCGGCCGCCCGACGCCGCTATAGAGAAATCCGTTCCGTGTCACTTCATCCGGCGAATAGATGTTGCGGAGATCGATGATCACCGGACAGGCCATGATCGCCGCCATCTCCTTCAGATCGAGCGCGCGGAACTGCTCCCATTCGGTGACGATGACCATGGCGTGACACCCGCGGGCGCATTCATAGGGCCCCTCGCAAAAGGTGACATTTTCGAACACCTTCTTCGCCTGCTCCATGCCCACGGGATCATAGACCCGCACCTCGGCGCCCATATCCTGCAGCGCCGTGATCAACGGGATCGACGGCGCGTCGCGCATGTCGTCGGTATTCGGCTTGAAGGTCACACCGAGAATGGCGATGGACTTGCCGCGCAGATTGCCGCCGAAGGCATGCGCCACCTTGCGCGCCATGGCGCGCTTGCGCTGGTCATTGACGGCAACCACGGTCTCGACGATGCGCAGCGGCGCTTCGTAATCCTGGCCCGTCTTGATCAGTGCCAGCGTGTCCTTCGGAAAACACGAGCCGCCATAGCCCGGTCCGGCGTGCAGGAATTTCAGGCCGATCCGGTTGTCGAGGCCGATGCCCCGCGCGACTTCCTGCACATTGGCACCGACTTTCTCGGCGAGATCGGCGATCTCGTTGATGAAGGCGACCTTGGTCGCCAGGAACGAGTTGGCGGCGTATTTGGTCAGTTCGGCCGTGCGGCGATCCGTATACATGATCGGCGACGAGTTGAGGTGCAGCGGCCGGTAGACTTCCGCCATGACATCCTTGGCGCGCTGATCGCTGGAACCGATCACGATACGGTCGGGATGTTTGAAGTCTCTGATAGCCGCGCCTTCGCGCAGAAATTCCGGATTCGAGACCACGGCGAATTCGGCGTCCGGGTTCTCCTCGCGAATGATGCGCTCGACCTCGTCGCCGGAACCGACCGGCACCGTCGACTTGTTGACCACCACGGTGAACTTCTTGATGGCTTTTGCGATCTCGCGCGCCGCTGCATAGACATAGGACAGGTCCGCATGGCCGTCACCGCGCCGCGACGGCGTGCCGACGGCGATGAAGACCACCTCGGCTGCACCGACGGCGGATGTGACATCAGTGACGAATTTCAGCCGTCCCTGCTTGGCATTGCTCGCGACCAGCGCATCGAGACCAGGCTCATGGATCGGAATCTCTCCGTTGTTCAGCGCATCGATCTTTCCCTGATCCGTATCGACGCAGGTGACGTGATGGCCGAAGTCCGAAAAGCACGCCCCCGACACGAGCCCCACATAGCCAGCGCCAATCATGGCAATTCGCATTGCATGTCCTGTCTTGTAAACAGTCCGCGGTCAGAACGACCCGGACATCCCCCGAGAATTCCGCATGCGCCTCAGCTGTTGAGGATCAACTCGCCGTCGAGATGCTGCGGAAAGAAAAAGAAGTTGTTGACGTAAGCTTGCCCGGGTTTACGGCCACCATTGGGCAACAGCGCATCGGCGTCCTGCATTTCCCCGGCGTTGAAATGATCGATGGAGACCACCTCGTCGTCCTGAAGGAAGAAGCCGCGATAGGATTTGTCGCGAAAGAAATCGAACACCGAGCGCGTCGCCTCGGCACGGTGACGATCCTCTGCCTCGACAAGGAAGACCGGCTGGCACCGGTCGATCAGGCCGACGGCTCCATGCAAGACGCTCAACTCGTGCCCCTCGACGTCCACCTTCACAAAGGACACGTCCTCGCGCACGACACCATCGAGACGCGCCAATGGAACATGCGTCGTGATCAGTTGCTTCACCGACGGCTCATATTGCTGTTCGAGCGATGCCCGCCCGTAAACAAGGCCATCCTCGCCTTGCGGTGTGTAGAGCTCGGCATCGCCTTCATGATCCGAGAGAGCCACTTCATGGATGCGAACATTGGACGCGGAGGTGCGCCGGAGCAGATCGGCCATCTCATGCGACGGCTCGAACGCATGGACCTGACCGGACAGCCGCGCCAGTTGCTGGGTGTAGAGACCGCAATTGGCGCCGACATCCACCGTGACGGCACCCTGCGGCACGATCTTGTCGAGATAGGCCAGTTCACGCTCCGCCGATTTGGGACGCTTCATGAAGCGCCAGCGCAGATACATCGACGGGAAAGCGTCTTTCAGAAGCTGCTTGGTCCGTTGCGTCGCCGTCATGGCTGTCACCCTTCGTTCGAGGCTGGTTTCAAGGCAAAACAATTCCGGGCGCCGGACGGAGGTCCGCCAGCGCAATGTCTGCAATGTGTGGTGTGATCGATGCCGCCGCTCAATCGGTCGTGGGCATCAGAAGGCATTACCGGAGAGGAATTCGCGCCGGACCGTCTGCACGATGATCATGATGTCCATACGCATCGACCATTTCTCGATATATTCGAGGTCGTAATCGATGCGCGAGATCGCCCGGGGCGCCTCCACGGTGCTGCCCCGGCAGCCGCTCACCTGGGCCAGACCGGTGATGCCGGGCCGTGCGCTGTGACGCGTAAAGTAATACGGCACGAGATCTTCATAGAGCACGTTGGCGGCCAGCATGCCCGGGACATGGGGCCGCGGCCCAACCAGAGACATATCGCCCTTGAGCACGTTGATCAGCTGCGGAATTTCGTCGAGGCTGGTCTTGCGCAGCAGCTTGCCGATCCGCGTCACCCGGGCGTCGCCTTCGACCGTCTGCTGAATGCCGCGCTTGTCGCCGGCATCGGTGCGCATCGAGCGGAACTTGTAGATCTTAAAGAAGCGGTTGCGGTAGCCGTAACGATACTGGGTGAAGAACACCGGCCCCGGCGAGGTCGCCTTGATGATGATTGCGATGGTGATCAGCAGCGGCGCGAGAAACAGCAGGGCCGAGCCCGCGGCCGCAATGTCGAACAATCGCTTGGCAATCGACTCCGACGGCTCGCACCGGGCAACCTGGTTCGTCCGGCGGCTGCGATAGGCGCTGTTCCGATAGGACCCGTGGCCGGCAAACTCGACCGGCCGCACTGAAATGAGCTGCCGCTCCTTCCAGAGCGGCGTCACCTTGTTGCGATCAAAACCAACTGAAACTGTAGAGGCCATGCTCTCGCTCCCTGCTGGAACTTTGGTGCGCGATAATCGAACAGAAACATGCCTATGTGGCAGGCATGCGAATTCAGAACTCTTCCCTTCGACGAACATTCGCAATTGCGAAACCATCTTCGTCGATCAGCAAGAACCTTCATCCCTGAAGATTTCTTAACTGTGCGAACGAATTAGGGCGGCAAAACGGTATTGGCGTGTAACATTACGCAGTCGCAATATTGATATAATTGTGCGGCGCGCAAAATTGTTTGTGCACTGAAGCGCTTAGATCGATTTGTACGTCTATTGCGCTGCATCACGCTCACAGCAGCCATGCAAAATAATTACATGGCGCAGATCGATGAATTGCATCGCATCGTTGCGAGATCGGGTGCATGATCTCTGCAATTAACAAATAGCCACCAAGCAGCAATCGATTCGAGCTTGATTTTTCACTCGATACTAAAGCGCGCCCATTATGTTGCGCACTGAGACTGCTCACTCCGCCAGATATTTCGGCATCGCCATGGTCGCTCGACGAACACCTCAGATGACTACAGGGGACATTTCATTTCCCCCGCGCGCGATCGCCGTGGATAAGGCGGCGATCTCAAGCCCTGTGGACAGTTCTACCAGCGATGTGCACAACGCATTCGGCCGCAAACTGCGAAACAGACTTCTTCTTATCAATGCGGCCGTCTGGGTCGCTGTGATCGTCGCCGTTCGCATCATTTTCTTCTGAGCTCATCGCTATCCCCAAAGCTTTATGAGTCCCAAGGCGTTGCGCGGCCGATTGAATTTGACCGCGACGGTTCCCTGATCGTAGCTTGCGCGAAATGCCGCGCTCCCTCTCCAGATCAGATTCGAACAAGGCGGCACTGCCGCCCGATACGCGTATCTATGCCATCGGTGACATTCACGGACGCGCCGACCTGCTGCAGGAAACCATCGCGCGCATCGATGAGGACATCCGACGTCGCCCGATCACCTATGCGGCGGAAGTCTATATCGGCGATTACATCGATCGTGGCGCGGATTCGAAAGGTGTGATCGATTTGCTGGCAGTCCGCATGGTGCACAACCATGCAATCTGCCTACGCGGCAATCACGAAGCCATCATGGAAGACTTCCTGGAGGATGCCAGCGTGCTTGAGCACTGGCGCCAACTGGGCGGACTTCAGACTCTCGCGTCCTATGGCGTTTCTCCATCACGCACGGCAACGGCGCGCGACGTGCAGAAAGCCTTTCATGCCGCATTCCCTCCGGCGCATGACGCTTTCTTGCGTTGCCTGCGGAACAATATCAGATGTGGCGACTTCTTGTTCGTTCACGCGGGCATTCGTCCCAATGTTCCGCTGTCGTCTCAAGATCCGCATGATCTGATGTGGATCAGGGACGAGTTTCTGGATTCAAAGCGCGATCATGGCGTCTATGTGGTGCACGGACACACGCCGGTTCCCCATGCAGATATTAGAGATAACCGTGTGAATATTGACACAGGTGCGTGGCGCAGCGGCATCCTCACGTGCATTGCCATCGAAGGCACAGAGATTCTGGTTCTCTAAGAAGACATTAGTACGCAATCTGCGCACTCTCTGAGTACGCCACATTCTTTCGCCGTTTTTTGCCGGACACTCTCGCGCAATTGTCGTCTGCATCAATTGTCATCGAATTGATGCAGATGATCACATTGATGTTGTGTTGGGGGTCTACCATGTTGCGAAAGAACCGATGCGCCGGCATTTTGATAGTACCGGTGCTTTCATTTTTCCTTGCTGGCGTCGCTCCGTCGATCGCGCTCGCACAGGACCAGCGGGTTTCTGCGGCTTCGCCGTCAGGCACCTATCTTCTTGGACCGACTGACCGCGTTCGTCTGAAGGTCTATGGCGAAGCTGATATCACCGGTGAATATGAAGTCGACAGCAACGGATTTGTATCGATTCCCCTTGCGGGCCACGTGAGGGCCGCAGGCCTGACCACACGGCAATTAGAGAAGGGCATCTCCTCCGCGTTGGCCAAGGGAATCGTGCGAGACCCACGCGTCAATGTGGAAATCGCGCTGTATCGACCCTTCTATATCCTCGGCGAAGTGAAGAAGAGTGGCGAATACCCTTATCGCATGGGCCTGACCGTGATGGACGCCGTCGCAACTGCCGGTGGATTCACCTATCGCGCCAATGAGAACAAAGTGTATTTGCGGCGATCGGGCTCAACCGTCGAAGAGATCTATGCGCTCGATTCGCCAGTCCTGGTATTTCCCGGCGACAATGTGCGTGTCCCAGAACGATACTTCTGAACTCATCATTTTTGATTTTGTCTGATGTGTAGTGACCGATGCGCGCCTTCATGTCGCGCGTCGCCATAGTCTCGACTTTTTGCGGTGCGTATTCTTGTGCAGTGCGACGAACTTTACTTCGTACTTCGCATTGTGGGCAGCAAAGAGAAGGGCGTTTCATCAGACGAGTGTTGAGTGCGCTAGTGGGGGCGCGACATTCATCACGGGCTTGCTGAGTTTGTAAGCGCCGGGATGAATTTCTAAGCGGCAATCAAGTCTCGACGACAATTCGATAGCGGAGGAATGCATGTCCTTCGCAAGGGATGAGTGATGAAATGTACGTTTGTATCAGCAGGATCGGAGGCGATCGGCGAAGGACCGGAGGGGCTGCGGCCGATTCCCGTCACGCGCCGCGCTCTCCGTATCGCGCCATGGCCGGTCACGGCGATTCTGCTTGGTATTGCATCACCCGCCAATGCCCAGGCGATCCCGGCAACCAGCGACGAGCTCGCGCCGCCCTGGAATGCGCAACGGATTTTCGAACCGTCCGCGCTGCCCGATCTGGTCGACCGGGATAACCGCGAAGCAGTAGCGCCAGAGGACATGCCAGTAAAAAAGCGACAGCAACCTGGTTATGAACCCGTCGGCATCCGCCAGGGATCCTGGATGTTCAACCCGTCGCTGATGACGGGCGCGCTCTATGACAGCAATGTGTTTGCCTCGAACACCCAGAAGCGCGGCGACGTTGCAGCGGTGATTGAACCCAGCCTGCGTGCGCACACGCTGTGGGAACGACACGGCATCGACATCAAGCTCAATTCACGAACCACGGCCTATAACGAAAATTCAAGCCTCGACCAGACCGATGTGAGCCTGAAGGGCGCCGGCTGGATCGATATCGCCAACGACATGGTCGTGCTGGGCAGTTTCCAGATCGCGCATCTCAACGAGGGTGTGGGTTCGCTGAGCTCGCCCTCCAATGCCGTGACACCGACTCCTTATAATCTGATGTCCGGCGACCTGACCGTCCGCAAGGAATTCAACCGGCTGGCGACATCGATCGGCGCACGCGTCGACTCCTACGATTACGGCACCGCGCGCGCGCAGGATGGCAGTCTGATCGACCAGAGCAGCCGCGACGGCCAGATCTATGCGCTTCACGGCCGCGTCGATTATGCGTTCTCGCCTGTGCTCGGCTGGTTCGGCGGCGTCGAAGGCAACCAGCGCAACATCCGCGGCGTACCCGGCCAGACGCTGGACTCCACCGGCTATCGCGCGTTGTCCGGCTTGACCGTCGGTTTCGGCAATCTGCTCCGCGGCGAGTTCGGCGGCGGCTATGTCGAGCAGCGCTTCGACAATCCTCTGATCGGCACCGTCGACGGACCGTCCTATCGCGCCAAGCTCACATGGAGCCCGACGCGATTGATGGACATCCACGTCAAGGCCGAACAACTGGTCACGCAGACATCCGATACCAGCTCGACCGGCGTGCTGGCCAATGCCGTGCAGGTTGGCGTCGACTACGAGCTGCGTCGCAACGTCATCCTGTCGCTGGCGGGCGCCTATGAGATCGATCGCTTCTTTGGCCAGGCCCGCAAGGACCGCGTGACCACGACCAATGCCAGCGTGAAGTATTTGATGAACCGGTTCAGCGCGATCTCGGCCTATCACCGCTACACATCGCGCGACAGCGATATACCCACCTTCAGTTACGACAAACACCAGGTAGGGCTCAATGTTACAGCGCAATTTTGATCAGCCTTATCCGGCGGCACCGGAACCGGTTCCGACGGCCGTTGCCGGTTGGCAGGCGCCGACCGTCGATCTCCGGGAAATGGCGCGCATCCTGCGCCGGCGCTGGCGCGCGGTCGTGCTGCCCGCCGCCGTGCTCGGCGGCATCGCCCTCGCTTATGTGGCGACGGCGACCACACTCTATACTGCGAACTCCACCGTACTGGTCGATCCCCGGCGCGCCAATGTGGTCGAAACCAATCAATCGGTGCTGACCAATTTCGGCACGGACGATGCGACCATCGAAAGCCAGACGCTGCTGATCCAGTCGCTCACGATCCTGCAGCGCGTGGTCGACAAGTTGAAGCTGACGCAGGATCTCGAGTTCATGCCAAAGCCCGGCCTGCTCGATCCGATCCGCAATCTGTTCCGCAGCAGCAGTCCGGTCGATGGCGTGAGCCCCGAAGACGCCGCGCGTGCATACTCTATATATCTGCTCCAGCGCCGCATGAAGGTGACACGACAAGGCACGACATTCCTGGTCGATATCGCCGTCAGCTCGGAATCGCCGCAGAAAGCCGCGACCATCGCCAATGCGGTGGCTGACGCCTATTTCGAGGAACAGGTCCGCGCCAAATTCGACGCGACGCGCATCGCAGCCAAATGGCTCGGCGGCCAGATCGATGCGCTGAAGAACCGCGTCGTCACCTCCGAACAGGCCGTCGCGGACTATCGTTCCGCCAATAACCTCGCGGTCTCGCAGGGCGTGACGGTCAACGACCAGCAGATCACCGATCTCAACAGCAAGCTGATTGCTGCCCGGGTGCAGACCGCCGAGGCGCGTGCCAAGTTCGATCAGGTGCAGCAATTGGCGAAAACCGGCGGCGATGCCGGCGGGCTCAATGCCGCCGTCTCCTCGGAGATGGTGACCAAGCTGCGCGCGCAATATGCCGATATCGCCAAGAACGAAGCCGACCTGACCAGCAAATATGGTCCGCGGCATCCGCAGGTCGCCAATGTGCGGGCGCAGCTCAAGGACACGCAGCGGCTGATCAACGAGGAAATCGGGCGCATCGTGCAGGGCACGGCGCATGATTATGACGTTGCGAAATCGCGCGAGGCGTCGCTGCAGGACAGTTTCGACAAGCTGCAGGGCGTGTCCAGCACGTCCGGTCAGGCCGTGGTCCGGCTGCATGAGCTGCAGCGCGAGGCCGAGGCCAACCGCACGCTCTATGAGTCATATCTGGCGCGCTCGAAGGAGACGACGGCGCAGGAAAGCCTGGAGATGCCGGACTCCCGCATCGTCAGCTTTGCCAGCATCCCGCTCAAGCCCTCCGCGCCGAAGACCATGCTTATTCTAGGCTTTGCCATCCTGCTCGGCCTCGGCGGCGGCACGGTGCTGGCATTCCTGACCGACTATCTCGACGGGCGGATCAAGACACTGGAACAGGCCGAAGAGATATCGGGCGTTCCCGCGCTGGCCGCTCTACCCTCGATCAGCAGTCGCGAACTCGCCGGGCGTGCCAAACGCGGCCGCACCGAACTCGGCAATTACGATCCGCGCACCATGCGGCTGCTGCCGGCTGCATTGCAGCCACCACTGATGCGCTATGCCATCGAGGAGCCCGGCACATTCTTCGCCGAAGCGATTCGCGCGGTGCGTCTGGCGATTCAGCGTGCGCGCAAGATCGACACGGTCAAGGTCGTGCTGGTGACATCGGGCCTCGAAAGTGAAGGCAAGACAACCTTCGCCGGCAATCTCGCACTGTCCTTCGCCACGCTGGGCATCAAGACGCTGCTCATCGACGGCGATCTGCGCAATCCCGGCCTGACCCGCGCCGTCAGCCCCAATGCCGATGCCGGCCTGCTGCAGGTGGCGACCGGCGAAGTGTCGCTGGAGCGCGCCATCCTGCTCGATCGCAGCACCGGCCTCTCGATCCTGCCCTCGCCTGCCATCAAGGACGTCGATGCCATCACCGAGTTGATGTTCTCCGAGCAGATCGTCGAAATCCTCGACCGCCTGAAGTCGCATTATGAACTGATCATCATCGACTCGCCGCCGCTGATTCCGCTGGTCGACGGCCGCGCGCTGGCCGAGCTCGCCGACCGAATTTTGCTGGCCATGGCCTGGAATCAGACACCGCGCGAAGTCGTCGCCCACACGATGGAGCTGCTGGCTCCGGTGCATGATCGCATTCTCGGCACCGTGCTGACCCAGGTCGATCTCAGCAAGATCCGCTTCTACGACTATTATCGCAGCTCGGCCTATCTGAAGCCCTATGGCGTCGCCGCCGCCAGTGCGGGAGCCGCGCGTTGACATTGGCCCGGACCGCGCCGCTCAGGCTGCACCGCAACGGCGCCCATGCCGCGGCAGGCTCGCGTGCACGCGTTCCGCAACGACGCCAGATCGTCAACACTGCCCAACTCATTAATTTAATGATCGTCAGTGTGCTGCTGGGCGCCATCGTCGCGATTTTCACACTGTCCGGCGGCGTTCTGACTAATCTCAAGATTCACTATCTGACACCCGGCGGCAATTTTCTCGAGAAATTGCATCCCGGCACCTATGCGACATTCATCGCGACGCTTTTGCTGCTGATGCGCGACGGCGACCCGATCGGTGAGATCAACCGTGCCTTCACGGACGCCAAGCTTTTGCTGGTGCACCTGTTCTGCTGGTTCGTCCTGCTGATCCAGATGTTCGTGCTGGAACGCCCGTTCACGGTCATCATCGACACGTTCCTGCTGCCAGTGCTGCTGTGCGTGCTGATCTGGCGGCTGACGCCGGCGCAGCGGCGGCCGCTGGTCTGGGCCATCCATGCGACACTGCTGCTCAACATCCTGATTGGCTATTACGAATATTTCTCCGGCCATCGCATCATTCCGCTGACACTCGGCAGCGTGCTGGTGGTCGGTGAATGGCGCTCGGCTGCGCTCCTCGGCCATCCGCTGACGGCCTCGGGCATCGTCGGCGCCTATATCATGGCGCTGGTGCTGCGACCGGCCATCTGCCCGCCGATCATGATCCGCGTGCCATTGATCGCCTTCAGTCTGGGCTCGCTGATGGCCTTCGGCGGCCGTACCGCGCTGATGACGGTATTGTTCGTGTTGGCTTGCCTCGGTCTGCTTGAGACCATCCGGCTGATCCGCGGCAAGCGCGTGCCGCTGCTGTTCGCTGTCGGCGCAATCTGCTTTCTTTTTGCGGCGGCAGGCGTCGTGTTTGCTGCGCTCTATCTCGGCATCTTCGACAAGATGCTGCTGCGCTTCTCGTCGGACAAAGGCAGCGCCCTGGCGCGCTTTGCGACCTTCGACATGCTCAATCATTTCCAGTGGAGCGAACTGATCCTCGGACCCAATCCGGTTCGCGTGAACGCGCTGCAGTCGCAGCTCGGTTTAAATTATGGCATTGAGAACTTCTGGGTGTCCTGCATCGTACAATTCGGCCTGATCCACACCATCCTGATCACGCTGGGCCTGACCTGCTTCTTCATCGAACTGCTGCGCCGGTCGGACCGCGCGGCCTTCGCCATCTTGCTGCTGATCCTGATGATTGCGGCAAGCTCGGTGAGCTTCTCGTCGAAGAACATCCAGCTCGCGCAGCTCGTTCTGCTCATCGCGCTGCTGTTGCCGCGCGAACGCGCGCCAGCCGTGGCGCCACCCCGCCATGTCCATCAGCGGCCGCCGATGGCGGCCCCGCATGTCCGCGCCGTCCCCCGGGATCAGGAGTTTGCATGACTATCTATGTCGATCACACCCATCTCGGACGCCATGTGACCGGGCTCGAACGGATCACACTGGAGCTGTTCTCGGAACAGGCGCTGGCGCCGCTCGATGTGGTGCCCATCACCTCGCGCGGCACCGGCCAGATGGTGGCGACGCAGACTTTCGGTCTGCCGATGCGCCTGGCGTCTCCCTCGTCGTTCCTGCTGTGCCCTGGCTTTCCGCCAAGCCCGCTGCTGCGGATGTTTTCATCACGTGTGCTGCCCTATATGCACGACGACTTCCTGCTGACGCGACAGGCCGATCTCAATGCCCGCGCGCGACTCTATATGGCGACACCCTTCAAGATCGCGCTCAAGAACTATCCGCGCTTCCTGACCAATTCGCGCGACACCCAGCGCAAGCTCGCCGAGCATTGTCGCCCCGACGCCGAGATCACGCTGTATCGCCCGCCGGTGCGCAATGTGTTCAAGCTGGAATCCGCCGAGCGCGCCGAGCGCGAGCCCGAGACGTCGCCGCTGCGCGTCGTGGCGCTCGGCACCGTGGAGCCACGCAAGAACTTCATCGCCGCGGCCAATATCGTCCGTGAATTGCGCCAACACGGTTTTCCCGGCGCCACCCTCGACATCGTTGGCCGCAAGGGCTGGGGCGATGACTGGAAGACGCTGGAACGCATGTCGTGCGTGACCTTGCATGGCTATCAATCGTCCGAGAACGTGGCGCGCATTCTCAATGAGGCCGATATTTTCCTGTGCACCTCGCATGATGAAGGTCTCGGCTTGCCGCTGCTCGAAGCCCAATATGCCGGCCTGCCGATCGTGGCACCGAATGCGCCTGTTTTCCATGAAGTACTGGGCACATCCGGCATCTTCATCGATCCGTCGGACCACGGCACCGCAGCGTCACAGATCGGCGGGGCTATCGCGGCTTCTCAGTGGCGCAGGCAGTATGTTGCGGCAGCGACCGAGAACCTCGCGCGCTGGAACGCGCTGGCAGCGAGCGACCACGACATCGTCATCGACCTGATCGCCGAACTCGCCGGCGGGCAGCTGGCCGGCCGTCGTTCGGCGGCGAAGCCCAACGTCGCGCATTAGGAACGCGACGCCGGCGTCCATGCCGGATCGGGGCCACGCCTGGTCCGTTCAACAGGGGATATTGCTTCTTGCAGGATATCGACACCAGCACACGACATCTGGACGGGCTGCGCATCGTTGCGGCCAGCGCCGTCGTGGTCCTGCACTATTCGGATTACATCAAGGAACTGCCAGTTGGTCGCTTCATGGTGGACCACACCTGGCACTTCAATCTGTTCGTCGATCTGTTCTTCGTCATCTCCGGCTTCGTCATTGCCAGCCAGTATCTGGCGAAAGTTGGCTCACCCGCCGCGGTCGGCCGCTTCCTGTGGCGGCGCCTGGCGCGGATCTATCCGCTGCATCTGGCGACGCTGGCTTTCTATATCCTGATCGCACTGGCGCTTCATGCGGGCATCGCCAAGACCGACAACCCGGCGCGCTATCCATTCTCCGATCTGCCGGCGCAGTTCCTGCTGCTGCACGCCATCGATGGCGACCGGCTGACCTTCAATTTTCCGAGCTGGTCGCTGTCGGCAGAGTTCTTCTGCTACGTGCTGTTTCCGCTGATGGTGCTGACGATCGCGCGGAGCAGGACGGTGATTGTGGCCCTCGTCGTGCTGCCGCTGCTGGCCAACAGCATCTATGCCGTTGCCATGGGCACCGAGCCCTGGCCGGACTGGATCAACAAGGGCGGCGCCTTCCGCGCTTTGCCTGCCTTCAATCTCGGCATCGCCTGCTGGCTGTTTCGCGACCGGATTGCGCGGCTTCCGGCGATGCCGGGCCTGCTGACCGCGGCCCTCGTCCTGTTCCTCATCTTCGGCGCGCAGCTTCCGATCATGGCAGCGCTCGCAGTCATCTATCTCATCGCTGCACTCGCCATCCATCACGACCTCTCCAGCCAGACCACCCTGTTCTCGCGCCTTGGCTTTGAGCGCTGGTCGTCGCTGACCTATTCCTCTTACATGCTGCATATTCCAGTCGCGACCGTCGTCCTCACGCTGGCGGCACGCTTCCTTGCCCCCGTCATTCCCGGCGGCAAGCTCGCCCTGGTGCCGCTGGCCATCGCCGTTCTTGCCGCCGCCAGCATTCTGTCCCTGCGCTATTTCGAGACGCCCATGCGGCGCGCGCTCAATGAGGCTTATGATCGCCATTTCAGCACGCGAATTGCCGCGGCGACGGTGCCAAGGCAGACGTGAACTGATGGTCAATGCAACGCAGATAATGTCCGGAACGGCGCGGCCGCTGGCTCAAACGAGGACGGCCAGCCGGGACGTGGCCATCGACAGCATGCGCGGCCTCGCCATTCTGATGGTGATCGGCATCCATTCGCTGCAGCAACCGCTCGATGCATCGTGGAAGACCATGCTCGATGCGGCTCTGCGCCCCTGTGTGCCGATCTTCCTGTTCGCATCCGGCTATCTGACCGCTCTGTCGGGCCGCGTTCCACTCGGCAAGCGCGTCATGGCCGCATTGATCCCCTACGCCATCGCTTTCGCTGCGGCCTATCTCTACATGGCGCTGCAGAACCCGGCGATGGATCACCGCCCAACGACAACGGCTGCCCGTTTCGTGCTCGCTTACGTGTTCGTGTATTATTATGTCTTCGTCTATCTCGGCTGTACGCTCATGCTCTGGCTGACCCTATGGTTTGCCCATCGTGTGCCGACCCAAGCCAATGAGCGACTGCGCCTCGTCCTGATGCTCGCCCTCGTCTTCGGACTGATTATCGGCAGCTATGTCGATCCCCTGCTGATACAGCGCGGGCTGTCCGAAGGGCTGATCGAGGAAGTGCGCATGCGTGATATCCCGTTCTGGTTCAGCTTCGTGGCGCTGGGAATGCTGGTCGCCGGATCGACGGCGCGGCTGGCCCTTCCACGGATGCGCCTGACGCTGACCGCGGCGGCACTGCTGGCCTATGTGATCTATGTGGCAGCGAGACTGCTCAAGATCGGCGACGCCGCCGATTATGATTCGATGGCGTTCTTCGGCTATGCGGCGGCGCTCTGCGTCCTGTTGCTCGCACTCGGCATCCGCGCGCCGGTCCTGGCCATGCTCGGGTCCGGCAGCTACTTCATCTATCTCTGGCATATTTTCATTGTCATGGCCTTGCGCGATCATGGCGGACTGCGCCAGTTCGGCCCGGTTGCGGGGACATTTCTGATGTATGCCATCACCGTCGCCCTGAGCCTTGTCGCGTTGCTCGCCGTGCAACGATGGGCGCCGCCGCGCGCGGCCCGCTGGCTCGGAGCCTGACCATGCTACTGAAGCGCACGATCCTTTATCTTCCGGCCCAGATCGTCGGGCCGATGTTCCAGCTGATCGCGATGATCGTGTGGACCCATGTGGTCAACGAGCATACGCTGGGTGTGATCACGCTGATCACGGCAACGCATGAGCTGCTGCAGATCGCGTTCCTCGCCTGGTGGTCGCAATATGCGCTGCGTTTCTTCGGTCGCTATCAGGATGGCGAACAGGCCGAACGCTTCTATCGCACCGAGAATGTCGTCATTCTTGTTTCGCTGGTGCTGCAGAGCGCCGCCGTGATCGGCGTGCTCTATACGGTCATCGCGACTGACACCAACCCGGCGCTGCTCGGAGCGACCGTCGCTTACGTCATCAGCCGCTCGCTCAATCTCTATATCGCCGAACGCGCCCGGGTCCGGCACCAGATCGGCGTCTACTCGATCCAGCAGATCGTCGGACCGTCGATCGGCTTCATTCTTGGCCTGATACTCATCAAGCTGATCGGCCCATCGCCGGAATGGCCGCTGCTGGGCTATGCCGCCGCGCAGCTCTTTGCCGCTTTGGTCGTCCTGCCCCACATCGGCTACAGCCGCCGCCTGTGGCCGATCGATCGCGAGATCATTCGCCATGCGGTGAGCTACGGCATTCCGCTGATCATCGGCGGTGCGCTGGGCTGGGTCGGCCTCAATGCGTCGCGCTTTATCGTCAACGACATGCTCGGCGTCGCCGCCGCTGGTCTTTTTGCCGTCGGTTATGGTCTGGGCCAGCGCGCCGCGGCAGTGGCTGCGATGCTGGTGACGGCAGCGGCTTTCCCGCTGGCGGTCAAGAGCATGGAGCAAGGTGGCAGCAAAGCCGCAATGCGCCAACTTGCCGACAACAGTGCACTGCTCATCGGCATTCTGGCGCCGAGCATTGCGGGCATCTTCCTGCTACGGGCCGAGATCGTGCACCTACTGATCGCCACGCCGTTTCAACAGGTGACGCTGGCAATTCTGCCTCTCTCGGCCCTGGCCGGTTCGATCCGCAACATCCGCGCCCATTTCGGCGATCAGGTGTTTCTCCTGCACAGCAAGACCCAGCTGATGATCGTCGTGTCAAGCATCGACGCACTGGTGACGATCGTGGCGAGCTTCATCTGTATCCACTATTGGGGACTTGTCGGCGCGGCCGGCGCGACAGTGCTGTCCGCCATTGCCGCAGCGCTGGTCAGTTTCATCATCGGTTTTTCGAAATTCGGCCTGACCCTGCCCTGGGCGCATCTCGCCCGCATCGTCCTCGCAACTGGGGCCATGGCGGTACTGCTGACGCAACTGCCCGAAGCGCCCAACCATGTCTTGCTGGCAGCACATGTCGCCGCAGGCGCGGCGATCTACGTGTTGGTCCTTGCCATCCTTTACGGGCCGACGTTGCTTCGGATGCTGCGCCGGCAGCCGCAACTTTCGGAGCTCTAATGTCGTGAAATCGTCACGACCGTTTGGCGGTCTCCAGCGCACGGGCCATTGCGTACCACAGCGGCTTTTTCTGCATGTTCTCATCGAACGGCAGCGGCCGTGGCAGTCGTTCTGCGAGAGGATTCTTCTTTCTCGCGGCGTCCGTATAGAATGAATAGTGATCGGACAGCTGCCACGCGATCACGGCCTTGACCGCCGGGACCTGCAGCACCGTCTCGAGGAATTTCCCGCCGGTCTCCGCAATCATCTTGTCGCGCGTGGCTACATCATCAGGGAACGTGTCGTCGCGGACATCGAATTCGGTGATGTAGATGTCGACCTTGCGTTCGGCGAGCACGTGGACGAATTCGAGAAACCGCTGGGGATCATGCGGATAGCGCGGCTGCAAGTGGCCCTGCAGGCCGACCACATCGAGCCGGACGCCGGCATGCTGCAACTCGTCGACCAGACGCAACAATCCCGCGCGCACCGCGAGACCGACATCATCATCGCGTTCCGCCTGTGCCTCATTGAGCACAAGTTTAGTCTTCTTATCCACAGCACCGGCCCGCGCGAAGGCGCGCCTGATATAATCAGTGCCAAAGGCATCGTACCATGGGCCAAGGCGATAGCCGCCGGGTGCCTTGTGACCGGGCCAGAACGGCTCATTCACGACGTCCCATGACTGCAATTGGCCGGCATAGCGCCCGGCGACTTCATCGATATAACTATCGAAGAAGGCCTGTCGCTCGGAATTGCTCATGGACTTGATCCATTGCGGAACCCATTCGTTCCAGATCAGACAATGACCGCGCATGGGAATGCGATTGCTCGCACAAAATTGTAGCAATCGATCGGCGCTCTCGAATCGCTTCGGACCCGCCATCGGCGCAAGCGTGCCCATTTTCAGAGCGATGTCCGTCGTTATAATTTTCGTCTGTGTTGTGTAAAGCTCACGATATCCGACATCCTTGTCGATCACCGGCCCCGCAGCCGCGCCAAACATCAAACCATTTTTTGCCGCAATTGTACCAAGGCTCTGCATTTGAGTCGCGCCGAGTGCATGTTGTTGCATAGCGACTGTCGCGCCGGCGATGACTGCGAGCGACTTTCTCCTTGAACATTCGAACATATCCACTCTCCATCGATTCAAAATCGTGACTGCTATCTTTTCCATATTGCGCGACAGCATCGCCATCGTTGCGTCGCAATAGTTCGTTTTGATGTCCATGACGTCGGGGAGATGATTTTCGACTCACTTTTCTTTGCTGCATCGGCAGCAAGCAGGTGTGCACTTCGTTCAAGCGTACCTCGGCTACATCGTCATCAGGGGACCGACATGTCGAAGACGCAGGCGCCACACGCCAAAAATCTCACCGTTGACGGAGTCACCGTGAACGTTTCATCGCTCGATGAAGCCGTTTTATCGATCGTAGAAGCGGCCGAACGCGGCGATAACTTCAGTGTATGCACGCTCAATCTCGATCATGTCGTACATCTGCAACAAAAGCCCGACTTTCGCGCGGCCTACCGGCGCGCACGCTTCGTGACTGCGGATGGCTTTCCGATCGTCGTTCTCAGTCATCTGCTCGGCAAACCTATTTCACGAACAACCGGTGCTGATCTTGCCGCTCCCTTGTGCGAAGCTGCAGGCAAGAAGGGGCTTCCCATCTTTCTGTTCGGTTCCGACAGGCCAACGCTGGACAAGACTGCAGCAGAATTGCGCAAACGATATCAGGGCTTGCAGATCGTCGGCACCTTCGCGCCTGGTCGCAACTTCGAGGCCTATTCAGCGGAAGCCGATACAGCGATTGCACAGATCCGCGCATCCGGTGCAAAGCTCTGCTTCCTCGCGCTGGGCGCGCCACGACAGGAAGTGTTTGCGTCGCGCTGTATCGATGAGTTGGACGGGACGGGCTGCCTGTGTTTCGGCGCGGCGCTGGACTTCATCGCAGGTACACAGGTTCGCGCACCGATGTTCACCCAACGTGCCGGTCTCGAATGGGCCTGGCGCATGTTGCGAGATCCGCGCCGCCTTGCGCCCCGTTACGCACGCTGCGCTGCCGCCGTGCCACGTTTGATCGCCAGTACGCTTCCACAAATCCTGAACGCTCGCATGAGGAAAGCCGCATGACCTCGACACTCACTCTGGGTCTTCGCGCCCGGAACGCCGCGCCGGCCAAGCAACGCTACCAGATCTGCCTCATTCACCCGTTCGATCCGCGCGGCCAGAAGGTGGGTGGGCTCGAGACCTATATCCGCGACTTCATCACCTTCCATCCCACGGACACGGACATCCTGTTCGTTGGCGTGGATTCGATCGGCGACCTCAAGCTCGGCGAAGTGCGACGGCTGACTTTCCGCGGGCGCGACTTCGACTTTCTCCCGATCCTGCACTATTCCGACCAGCAGGCCCGAGAGGCCGCGCGCACCATCCGCTCGTCACTCACTGGCCAGTTCTTCATGGCTTTGCTGCGCTATTTCGGCCCTGTCTCGCGGCTGATCCGCGAGCGCGGCTGCACGGTTGATCTGCGCCGCGTCGAATTTTCCTGGCTGCCGACGCTGCTGCGCCGCCCCTTCATCCAGATGCTGCATGGCGAGGGCGCGCCGAAGCTGCAAATGGATTCGCTCTTGAAGAAATATTCGTTCGTGCACAATATCGGCGAGCGTTTCGCCGTCACGACCAGCGCAAAATTTCTGTGCGTGAACCCGTTCATCACCGAACGGCTGCAAAAGACATATCCCGGTCAGAGCGGCAAGATCGACACGTTGTGGACCTGGGTCAATACCGACATCTTCAAGCCACAGCCGTTTCCAGCGATGACTGAGCCGTTCCGAATCATCTTCGCGGGGCGCCTTGACGAATTCAAGGATCCGCCATTGATGTTCAGCATCATCGCCCGCCTGCGCGAGCGGCTGCATGGCCATCTCGAATTCCATTATATCGGGACCAGCGATCCGCATCGCTTTGCCGAATTCGCCGCGATCGAAGACATCACGATCCGGCACGGCTTCAAGGACGCTGTCGGCATGGCCGCAACACTGGCCAATGCCCATGCAGGCATCCTGACGTCGGAGTTCGAGGGCATGCCGCGTTGCGTGCTCGAGACGCTTGCGGTCGGCCGCCCGGTCGTCGCGGTGCACCTGCCGCAGCTGGAATCGGTGATCCATGATGGCGAGAGCGGCTATCTCATTTCCCGCAGCTCATCCCGCGACGAGATGATCGAGAACCTGGCTCAACGTTTCCTCGATACCCGCGATGCGATCGGCACCGGCGAGATCAACCCGGTGCAGGTTGCCAGCGCGATCGATAATTTCACACCAGCAACACAGCTGGCGCGCGTCTTTACCTATCACCAGGACATCCAGAATGCGCGCAACATGACGATGACGCCCTCCGCGGCACACTGAGGTTATTTGTGAATATCCTGTTGCTATCGAGCGAATATGCTCCCGCACGCGGCGGGATAGGCACCTACGCCCATGAGATCGCATTGGCCGCAACGCAGCTCGGCGCGCGGGTGACGCTGGTCGCTCCCGATTACGCACAGGATATGTCAGCCGACGATCGCGCCATGCCCTTCGCAATCCACCGCTTCAGCGGCGGATTGCATTCGGCGCGCGATCTGCCCGCCAAGATCATGCTGGCGCGCAGCCGGATCGGTACGGCCCCGTTCGATGTGGTGCATGCCGCCGACTGGCCGTTCTTCATTCCGGTCGCACTCGCGCGCGGCCGCACGCCGGCGCGGATGCTGATGACGGTGCACGGTACAGAGATCAATGAGACGCAGACGCCACTGAAGCGACTGGCGATCCGGTTCAGTGGCGTGTTCGGGCCACGCACCGAGGTCGCTGCCAATAGCAACTTCACACGCGAGCTGTTTCGCAAAAGATTCACGATCGACGAACGCCGCATTCATGCCATTCGCCTTGGCGTCTCCGATTTCTGGTCCGGCCGGCGCAGCGACCGCGCTGCCACACGCGCGATCTATGACATTGCGCCAGACCGGATCGTCATGGTCACTGTGGCGCGGCTCACGCGGCGCAAGGGACATCATCTCACGCTCGCCGCCCTCGCGCAGCTTCCTGACGAATTACGTCAGCGCGTCACCTGGCTGGTCATCGGTCCGCAAGGAGAAGCTGACTATGTCGATGAGATTCGCGGCATGATCGCTGCGTCGGACTGCAACATCAGGCTACTCGGCGCGCTATCGAATGAAGAAATTCGCGATATCTACGGTGCGGCGGACTTCTTTTGTCTGACCGGTGTGCCGGATTCGTCCGGCCGCGTCGAAGGCTTCGGTCTCGTCTATCTTGAGGCCGGTGCCACGGGCCTGCCGAGCGTCGCAAGCAATATCGGAGGTGTGCCCGATGCGGTGCTCGCCGGCCAGTCTGGCCTTCTGGTCGCCCCCCGCGTCGACATGATCGCCCATGTGATCCGGCAATTGGCCGAGGACGATGAGCTGCGGGCGCGCCTCGGCGCTGGCGCCGCCGCACATGCGCGTGATCTGTCGTGGGAACGCTGTGCCGCAGAAACCTATGGTTTGAAGCGGCCATCGCCATCGGAGGATGCCTTGCAGACCGGATCGGAGCTGAGGGCATCGGCATGAAACAGCTCGCTGCCATCGTCACATTGCTCGTGCTCACCGCAGGCGCCGCGCATGCCGACAATTGCAACAAGAGCCGGGAATATCTGCTCGGCGGCCTTGCGGGCGATCTCACCATGCCGCCCCAGGCCTATGAAGGCCTGTTCAAGGTCTGCACCGCGACGGCGACGATGCCGAACGTCAAAGATGCCTACATCCTGAAGGATGGGGCCATCGCGGTGATTCCGAAACAGGACACGGTGGCCGCCACCGCGGCGACGTTGTCGCGATTCTGCGACGCCAACCCCAGAGCCACGCTACGCTTCATCTCCGCCAAGGAGCTCGTGCTAACGAAATCGACATCGGGCATTGTGCAGATGTCGTCAGGCTCCGCAACATCGTGTAAGAAGATCAAGGGTCTCACCTGAGCCAGAGGGAAATGCCGCCATGCTGAAGCGCATCTTTCGCTCCTCGTCCGAGACATTCCGGACACGCTCCCCGGAACGCGACCGCATCACCGATGAACGGCTGGTTCTTGCCATTGCAGCGACCATCGACTCCGGCCTGCGCAGCTCAGAATATGAGCATGACGGCCTGAAGCGTCGGCTGGAAGACGTCATCTCCATCGCCGCAATTGTCGGCGGTAACGAGATCGAGGACGTCAACAGCCAGTCGGACCCGCGGGCAGAACTTCTGCAGAAATCGGACGACGAGATTCGCATCGGCGAAGCACGGCTGCGGACGCTCGAAAACAATATCGAGCATTTCAGATCGCTGAAACGGGACCTGAGACGGCGTTTCCCGGGCATCAATCTCGATGCCACCGAGCCGGCGCCGAAATAGCGGTTTTCCACCGATCAAGACCAGCCGCTCAAGATTCGACCGATCAGCACGCCATACGCGGGTCAGTGACGCCACGACACGCTTCAGGGTGATCGATGCCTCGTAGCCGAGTTCGATGCGATCGGGCATACTGATCCTGTAAATGCTATCCCTCACCTCGTCGCCGGCCACCACCCGTACCGTGATCGGCCCCGCCTGCCTCAATCCCGCCCCAGGGCTTCGCCCAAGGGGCGACCGGAGTATCTGCTTCCATGACTGACCGCGCCGACGCCATTGCCGCCAGGATCGAGACCTTCATCCGCGCCGAAGTCATCCCCTATGAGAAAGATCCGCGGACAGGTGCTCACGGCCCGAGCGACGAACTGGTGCAAGAGCTGCGCGACAAGGCCTGCAAGGCTGGCGTTTTGACCCCGCACATTCTCGCGGATGGATCGCATCTGACGCAGCGCGAAACGGCAAAGGCCCTGATCAAATCCGGTCTTTCGCCGCTGGGTCCGCTTGCCTGCAACACGATGGCGCCCGATGAGGGCAATATGTATCTGCTCGGCAAGGTTGGCACCGCCGAACAGAAGACGCGTTTTCTGGAACCGCTGGTGTCGGGCAAAGCACGTTCGGCATTCTTCATGACCGAGCCGGCAGACGAAGGCGGCGCCGGCTCCGATCCGTCGATGATGCAGACCACCTGCAAACTCGATGGCAATCACTGGGTCATCAACGGGCGGAAGAAGTTCATCACCGGCGCGGAAGGCGCCAAGGTCGGGATCGTCATGGCGAAGTCCGATGACGGCGCCTGCATGTTCCTCGTCGATCTGCCAGATCCTGCGATCCGCACCCTGCGCGTGCTGGATACGATCGACAATTCGATGCCCGGCGGCCATGCAGAGATCGAGATCGAAAACCTGCGTGTCCCGGCAGACCAGATGCTTGGCGCGTCAGGCGACGGTTTCAAATACGCACAGATCCGCCTCAGCCCGGCGCGCCTGTCGCATTGCATGCGTTGGCTGGGTCTTGCGATCCGCGCCAACGAGATCGCGACCGACTATGCCTGTCGTCGCCATGCGTTCGGAAAGGCCCTGATCGATCACGAAGGCGTCGGCTTCATGCTGGCGGAAAACCTGATTGATCTCAAACAGTCGGAACTAATGATCGACTGGTGCGCCGACGTGCTCGACACCGGCTCGCTCGGCACGGCCGAAAGCTCGATGGCCAAGGTCGCCGTGTCGGAAGCGCTGATGCGGATCGCCGACCGTTGCGTGCAAGTGATGGGCGGCACCGGTGTTTCAGGCGAAACAATCGTCGAACAGGCCTTCCGCGAAATCCGCGCCTTCCGCATCTATGACGGCCCGACTGAAGTCCACAAATGGTCGCTCGCCAAGAAGATCAAGCGCGACTGGAAGACCGATCAGCCAGGCATACCGGCCGCCTAGACGTCGACCTCGACCTGGAGCACGTCGTTGAAGCGGTTGAACGCACCGCATAGCGCGATGCGCCAGGTCAGTTCGACGATCTGCGCGTCGTTGAAATGCGCGCGCAGGCGCTCGAACATCGCGTCGCGGATTCGATGCCAGTTGCTGCTGACCGCGATCGCGTATTCGACCACGAGCCGATCGACTTCGGTGAGTTCAGGATGCTTCTCCCAGTCGAGCAGGTTTGCCGCACCTTCCGTCGTGATACCTTCAACCGCGAGTTTCGGCGTGTGCTGCGCAACGCAGAAGTCGCATTGATTGACCAGCGAGACAGCGACAATGGCGAGTTCGAGATATCGCTTGGGTAGCACGCCTTCGTCGGCCAGTTGGGTGAGAAGGCGCCACATGTGCTCGAACACCGGCAGCCGGTTGGCCATTGCGGCGGCTTGGCCCTCGAACGGGCCATATGTGGTCATGCGATCCCACAAAGCCCTTAGGTGCTCGGGCAGCTGATCTCTTTTTTGCAGGGCAACGCGGGCCATATCGAAACTCCGGTTATCAGAAACGAGAGGATGTCTTGTCCGCGAGCGCAGAGCGCGGCTCGCGGCCAAAACCATCCGGCTTGAAGATCAGCAATACCACCAGCCCCACGCCAACGAGGAACAGGCGAATGGCGGCGAGTTCGGACGCCCCAAGACCAGGAACGAGGTCTATCAGAAACCGGCTGCCTTCCAGAAGGAAGATCAGTGTGAAGGCGCTGGCAACGACGCCGCGGTTGCTGCCGCGCCCGCCCACCACCACGGCCATGAAGGCATAAGCGGTGACGATCGGGCCGAATTGCGTGGGGTCGATGTAACTGTAATAGAATGCGTGCAAGCTGCCTGCGAGACCGAGGATCGCGCCGCCGATGGCAAACACCCGCACGCGGACGGCGAGCACGGACTTGCCGAGCGCTTCCACGACTCCGGGGTCGTCGCGCGTCGCACGCACAAGGCGCCCGAAGGGGGAGCGGGCCAGCGCCTGCAGGACGGTGTAGACGATCAGCACGGCCAGCAACGCCAGAAGCAAAAAGCCTGTATCGCCCCAACCGCGGGGCCACCATGCCTGGAACGGTCGTTCGATCCCCGAAACACCGAGCATGCCGCGGGTCAGCCAGCCTTCGTAGCTGATGACGAGGCGTAGGCATTCAGCGAAACCAAGCGTCACGATAGCGAGATAATCTTCGGACAACCGCACGGAGATGAGCGCGCTGACCGCACTCAACGCTGCCACGCCGAGCATGGCCATCCCCAGAGCGACCAGAGGTGGCAGCCCCTGCACCGTCAGCAAACCGGCGATATAGGCGCCGAGCATGTAGAAGCCGAACAGGCCGAAATTGACCAGACCGCCCATTCCCCATTGCAGATTAAGCGCGAGCCCTGCCAGCGCAGCCATCGCAACAAGCGTCAGAGTGGCGATGAGATAGACCGTCATTTGGTAACCCACCGCGTTCCAAACAGGCCCCAAGGCCGCACGAGCAGAAGCGCGACCATCACAAGGAATGTCACGATCATCCGGTAGTGCACGGGCATCACCAGCGTCGCCAGTTCCTCCGCAATACCGAGTGTCAGCGCGCCGGCGACGGCGGCCATCGGATTGGCAATGCCGCCGAGAATGGCCGCTGTGAACACAGGCAGCAGATAAGTCCAGCCCATCTGCGGCTCGACATTGGCATCCAGCCCGACGAGCACGCCGGACAGCGTTGTCAACATTCCGGCGATCAGCCAGACATAGGCGACGACGCGTGACCGCGAGATGCCGCGCACTGCTGCAAGGTCCGGGTTATCCGCCACGGCGCGCATCATTCTGCCAAGCCGCGTAAAGCGAAAAATGATCCACACCACAGCGAGCGCCGCAATGACCGTAACGAGAATGGTGAGCTGTTCGTGGTTCAGCCGGATATCGCCAAAACGCATCGGTCGCGCCACAGGCACGTTATAGGCCCGCGGCGAATTGCCGGCAAAGAAACGGATCACATTCTCCAGCGCGATGGCGACTCCCATGGAGGCCACCAGCAGCGTCACGCCCCCTCGATTGCGAAGCGGGCGATAGGCAAGCCAGTCGATACCGACAGCGATCACCGCAAAGAGTGCCGCGCCGGCACTAGCCGCAAGCCACAGCGGCATGCCCAGTAGGACATTGCCGATATAGACGAGATAGGCGCCGCAGGAGAGATAGGATCCAACCGCATAATTGGCAAAGCGCAACACGCTGAACGTCAGCGACAGCGCAAGCGCAGGCAATGCCAGCAACAGACCGGCGACAATGCCGTTGACGAGAAGCTGACCCATCACACCCCTCCGAGATAGAGGCGGCGGATATCCGGATCGGCGAGCACTTCGGCAGCGGGCGCGGCGAGGCGTATCCGCCCACCCACCAGAACCACGCCGTGATCCGCAGCGCCGAGGCCGAGGCGCGTATTCTGCTCGACGATCAGCAGCGTCACTCCCGAGGCAGCCACCCGGCCTATCACCTCGAACAAAATCTCCGCATTGCGCGGTGACAATCCGGCGGAAGGTTCGTCCAGCGCCAAAACAGATGGCTCAGGCATCAGCGCCGCGGCCATCGCCACCATCTGCCGCTGGCCACCGCTGAGATGCCCGGCCGTGCTGCGAAGTTTAACGCGGATCTCCGGAAACAGGTCGAGCACGGCATCGAGGCGCACGCCGAACGATGGCGCCGAACGTGATGCCACGAATTCATAACCGACTTGCAGATTTTCCAGCACGCTCATGTTGCGGAAGATGTTGGCCTCCTGCGGCACGTAAGCGAGGCCCCGCGCGGCACGCGCAGGCGCACCGAGCGTCGTGACGTTCGCTTCACCGAACAGCACTTGGCCTGAGATCGGACGCAACAGGCCAACGGCCGTCTTCATCAGCGTCGATTTGCCGGAGCCGTTGGGGCCGACCACGACAAGTGTTTCACCTGCGCGAACCGAGAAGCTCACGCCATGCAGGATCGGGTGGCCGCCATAGCCAGCCACCACGTCGCACAATTCCAGTCCTGTTGCGGAGGTCGTTATGACTGCGCCCCCAGATAGGCCGACGCCACCTCCGTATTGGCGATGACATCGTCAAACCGGCCTTCGGTCAGCACCTGCCCCTCGGCCAGAACATAGACGTGGTCACACAGCAGACGGACCATGCCCATATTGTGCTCCACCAGACCGAAAGTGGTGCCTTCCGCGCGTAGCGCCTGAACGAATTCCACGATCTCGCCGATCCGCGTCGGGTTCACGCCCGCACTGGGCTCATCCATCAATACGATACGCGGATCGAGCACCAGCGCGCGGCAGATTTCCAGCAACTTCTTCTGCCCGCCCGATAGTGTACCGGCTGGCGCGTCTGCAAGTTTCCAGAGATCGACGCGCTGCAGCAGTGCGCGGGCCTTGTCGATGGCTGCGTCCTCCTCGTCACGCACCGCGCGGTGGGACCAGAGCAGCGACAGGACATTTTCTCCGCGCATATGAGGCTGCGCGACAAGGACGTTCTCAAGCACCGTGAGGCTCGCTAGTTCGCGCGAAAGCTGAAAGGTCCGCGCCAGCCCACGACGCGCCCGCCATGCCGGGCCATGCTGCGTCACGATCTCGCCGCCGAGCCGCACTTCGCCTGCGACAGGTCGCACCGCGCCGGCGAGCACGCCGAACAGCGTGGACTTGCCGGCCCCGTTGGGACCGATAAGTCCCGTGACGGCGCCCGCAGCGAGCTGTACCGATGCACCATTCAGCGCCTTGAAGCCGCCTTCATAGATCACACTAACATTGACGGCCTCGAGCATTGGTTCAGCGGATCTCGCCAACCAGTTTGCTGTCGCCTGCCTTGATCAGGAAGTGCCCGAAAGTCAGATCGGTCTGGTCGCCATTGGGGGCAAAGCGGAAATCCGACGCTGCGCCCGCATAACGGAACGGCTTGCCTGCACGCAGCGCCTTGAGCGCTTCGGCCGGATCTCCGATCGAGGGGGCGTCGGCATTCACGAGAGCGGGGACCTCCGCGCCAAAACGGGTGGCATCCACGCTCTTGGCCTTCTCGATGGCCAATGCCGTCAGCACGATCTGGTCGAACACCTGGGCACCGAAGGTCATGATGGTGCCGTCCGGCTTGCCGATTTCCTTCAGATAGCGGCTATAGGCGGCAGATTTGCCAACGGGCACCTGCTGGGTGTGATGCACGCCTTCAGCGACTTCGGCGCCGACGTTCTTGACGAACTGACCGTTGCTGCCCGCGGCATTGCCAAACGCATAGATCTTGCTGTCATAGCCCGAGCGGAAAGCTTCCTTGGCGATGGCACTGAGCTCGTTGATGTAGGCAGCAACGAACACGGCGTCCGGCTTCTTGCCGAAGATGCGCTCCACCTCGACCCGATAGGACGGCTGGCCAGCGTTGAAGCTGACTTCGTCCAGCACCTTGCCGCCGGCGTCCGTGAAGCTCTTGCGGAACGGCTGGATGGTGCTCTGCGTAAAGGGCGTCTGCAGCACGAGAATCGAGGCGGTCTTGATGCCGTCCTTGGCCATCGCCTTGCTGAAGGCCTCGCCCCAGCTCTTGCCATTGGTCTGGAAACGCCAGACCAGATTCTTGTTGTCGCCGTCGGTGATTTCATCGGCTGAACCGTTGACGGTGAGAAGCACGCCCTTCTCAAGCGTGATCGGCTTGACCGCCAGCGCGACGGCACTGCTCCATACGCCTGCGATCGATGCGACCTTGTCCACGTCAATCAGCTTGCGTGCGGCAGCGACACCGGCGGTCGGCTGCGTCTCGTCATCCGCCACGATCAGTTCCAGCGGGCGATCGAGAACCCCACCGGCGTCGTTGATAATTTTCACGGCGGCGCGAGCGGCTTGCTCTTCCTCCTGGCCGTAAGGTCCGCCGATCCCCGTCAACGGGGCCAGCAATCCGATACGAATCGGTGATTGCTGGGCGAGCGACATTGGCGGCGAAGCGAGGCTCGCTGCGAGCGCAACCGATGTAGCCAAAAGAGCGCGGCGGGACAGATACGAGGTAAGCACGATGATCTCCAGGATGCGTCACGGGCGAGCCCATGGAACAAATCTCTGCCCATGCCGGCCGTCGAACGCCGCAAGCCGTGAAACAGCCATGACATGCATGTCAATGCTACCCACGAAAGAAGCGCTTTTAGCCTCGTTTGCATCGCTATGGAACCTCGCGCGAACCGGGACACAGCCGGGAAAGAGATTTTTATTCTCGCACTCATAAGACGCATGGCGCTTACGATAACCTGAATGGGTGTATCGATTTCGTGTCTCCAATCCGCCCCGTATCACGGGACGTCAGCACAACTTCCGGCATGGAAGGAGCCGCGGGCAGGCCTCGTCAAACAGACAAGCTGGCTCTTCATTCGGTCGCCTATGGAGAGCAAACCGCCTTCTCTCTTCGCAAGGATTTCGAGAAAAACCGTCTCACTTCGATCGTTGCGCCAGTGGGCTTGTTCTGAAGATGGTGCCATCGCATCTGCGCGCTGGACGCATTGCCTGATTTCCTGAAGTGTAGTTGCAACTTCTCCAAAGCGCACACTTATGCCGCATCAGCAGGCACCGAAGAGACATATCATGAAGACAGCAAAATTTCTGCACGTCGGCGCGCTCGCATTGGGCTTTGTCGCGGCGACTATGCACGGCGTTCGCGCCGAGACGGCCCAACTCCGTATCGCGCAGCAATTCGGGATCGCCTATCTCCCGCTCATCGTCGCGAGCGAACGAGGTTTGATCGAGGACGAGGCCAAGGCACTTGGCATCACGCCGCCGAAGATCGAATGGCTGCGGCTCTCGGGCGCCGCATCGATGAATGAAGCTCTGATCTCCGGCGGGCTGGATTTCGCGACCGCCGGCATCACACCGATGATCCTGACCTGGGACAAGACGCGGACCACCGCCAAGATCATCGGTGTCGCCGCCTTGGGATCGATGGCCAATATCCTCACCACCAACAATCCGAACGTCAAGACACTGGCCGACTTCACCGAGAAGGACCGCATCGCGCTGCCGTCAGTCAAGGTCGGTTTCCAGCCGATCGTGCTGCAGATGGCGGCCGACAAGGCGTTCGGCAAATACGACAAGCTCGACGAACTCACCGTCAGTATGCCGCATCCGGACGCAACGGCGCAGATCCTGTCGGGTCGCTCCGAAATCACGGCACACTTCACCTCACCGCCGTTCTCGCAACAGCAACTCGCTAGCGGTAAGGTGCATCAGGTATTGAACAGCTACGACGTGCTCGGCGGCCCGCATACATTCAACGTGGTCTATGCCACCACCAAATTCGTCAACGACAATCCGAAGACGATCCAGGCCTTTGTGCGCGGCCTCGACCGCGCCAATGACTGGATCAAGGCCAATCCGAAAGAAGCCACCGCGCTCTACATCAAGGCCGAAAATTCGAAGCTCACGCCGGACTTCGTCGAGAGCATCATCCGCGACAAGAACATCAACTTCACCACGATTCCCGAAGGTGCGCAGAAATTCGCCGACTTCGAAGCCAAGGTCGGCCTCATCAAGCAGGCACCGGCGTCGTGGCGGGATCTGTTCTGGTCCGGCCTGGGCGAAAAGTCGGGAAGCTGACGTGAACGTCGCGCCGCGATCGGCTGACTTCATCGGTGACGCCGTAACGGCGCCGCTGCTGGCGCTGGATCATGTCAGTATCAGCTATCCCACCCGCGACGGCATCCTCACGGCTGTCGAGGATGTCAGCTTCACACTCTCGGCCAGCGAGCGGCTGGTGCTGCTCGGCCCGTCCGGCTGCGGCAAGTCCACGCTGCTGCGTACCGTCGGCGGTTTTTTGAAGCCCAGCGCCGGCGAGATCCGCCTGCACGGCCGGCGCATCGGCAGCCCCGGCCCTGACCGCATGACGGTGTTTCAGGAGTTCGACCAGTTGCTGCCGTGGCGCACGGTGCTGGGCAATGTCCGCTACGCGCTGGAGCGCGGCAAGTCGCTGCCGCGCCGGCAGGCGGAGGATGTCGCGCGTCATTGGCTCGGACGGGTTGGGCTGAAAAATTTCGTCGATGCCTATCCGCATACGCTGTCCGGCGGCATGAAGCAGCGCGTCGCCATTGCTCGTGCCTTCGCGCTCGAGCCTGCATTGCTCTTGATGGACGAGCCGTTCGCTGCACTGGATGCGCTGACGCGTCGACAGATGCAGGACGAACTGCTTAAGCTGTGCGAGGAGACCGGGAGCACGGCGCTATTCGTCACCCATGGCATCGACGAGGCGATCCGCGTCGGCACCCGCATCCTCGCACTGACGCCGCATCCCGGCCGGCTGGCCGCGACATTCGACGTGCCGCCCGACACCCGCATCCGCGGCACCGCGCGCTTCGCCGAGCTGGAACGACAGATCCAGCAGAGCGTTTTCGCCGATCCGGAAACCGAACATGTCTGATATCGCTGCGCCGAAACTGGTGCGCGCGCCCGCTTTACGGCGCGTGTTCGATGGTACGCCGTGGCGCCGTGCCGTGATCCTCGCGGGCTTCGCGCTGATCTGGGAGCTCTATGCACGCTGGCTGGACAATGCGCTGCTGCTGCCGACCATGGGCGCGACTTTGTCGGCGCTGTGGGCGGCTATCGTCTCCGGTGAACTGCCGGACCGCACCCTGACGTCGCTGCGCGTCCTGATCACCGGTTATGCGCTGGGCGTCGCCGTCGCCGCGATCCTTACCACCCTCGCCGCGCTGTCACGCTGGGGCAACGAAGCGCTCGGGCTGCTGACATCCATGTTCAATCCGCTTCCCGCCATCGCGCTGCTGCCCGTTGCATTGCTGTGGTTCGGCATCGGTACGCCGAGCCTGATCTTCGTCATCGTCCATTCGGTGCTGTGGCCGGTGGCGCTGGCCTGCTATGGCGGCTTCCTCGCCGTGCCGCCAACGCTGCGGATGGCAGGTCGCAATCTCGGCCTGTCCGGCGGTCGTTTCGTCGTGGAGATCCTGGTGCCTGCGGCGTTCCCGCAAATACTGTCGGGCCTGCGGATCGGCTGGGCCTTCGCATGGCGGACCTTGATCGCTGCCGAACTCGTGTTCGGCGTCAGCGCGCGCTCCGGCGGTCTCGGCTGGTTCATCTACACCAGCCGTGCACAGTTGGAGACGGCCAGCGTGTTCGCGGGACTGCTGACGGTGATCCTGATCGGCCTCGTCGTCGAAGGAGTCATCTTTCGTACATTGACGCGGATCACGGTGGAGCGCTGGGGCCAGGAGCAGGCCTGAGCGAGCAATCTGCGGCGGCAATACCGGAAGCACAACGTTCTCCGGATGGCGGCATTGTGCAGAGCGATCAACCCATGATCGTCCTGGTTTTTGGAATTCCCCAGATCGCTTGCTTGGGACTCTAATGCGTCATCAGTGATGGTGCCTTTCACGCCCCAATGCAGGACAACGACAATGCATGCCAGACGAATGATCTTGAAAGCCGCCATCGCCATGGGTCTCGGCGTGGCCGTCGTCTCCGCTCCCGCGCTGATCGGCTCCGGATCAGCACACGCGCAGGAGAAGACCGTCCGGATTGGCTTCCAGAAATACGGCAAGCTGGTTCTGCTGAAGAGCAAAGGCAGCCTTGAGCCACGCCTGAAGGCACTTGGCTGGAACATCAAATGGACGGAGTTTTCGGCAGGCCCCGCGCTGCTGGAAGCGATCAATGTCGGTGCGCTCGATTTCGGCAACACAGGCGAGGCGCCGCCGATCTTCGCGCAGGCCGCTGGCGCACCGATCCGCTATGTCGCCTACGAGCCGCCAGCGCCCAAGGGCGAAGCGATCCTGGTGCCGAAAGGTAGTCCGATCAAATCGGTCGCCGAGCTGAAGGGGAAAAAGGTCGCGCTCAACAAGGGCTCCAACGTTCACTATCTCCTCGTCAAGGCGCTGGAGAAAGCCAATGTCAAATATTCCGACATCACCCCGGTGTTCCTGGCGCCGGCTGACGCGCGCGCGGCGTTCGAGCGCGGAGCCGTGGATGCCTGGGTGATCTGGGATCCGTTCCAGGCAGCCGCTGAAGCCGCTATCGAGGCGACGGTTCTCGCCGACGGCACCGATACCGTGTCGAATTACCAGTTCTATCTGTCATCGCAGAAATTCCTGGAATCCGATCCCAAGGTGGTCGATGCGATTCTCGAAGGCCTGCGGGAAGTCGACGACTGGGCCAAGACAGACATCAAGGCCGTGGCCGAGCAGTTGAGCCCGTCGGTCGGCCTGCCGGTTCCTGTACTGGAGGTCGCGCTCAAGCGGCAGGCCTACGGGATCAAGCCGATTGATCGCAAGGTCATCACCGAGCAGCAGCAACTGGCCGATACGTTTCTCGCGCTCGGACTGATCCCGAAAGCCATTGCCGTAGCCGACGCCGCCGGGACACCCGCGCCATGACCGCAGTCGACGACGCTCTCAAGATCCTCTGGTTCCTGCCGACCAGCGGCGACGGCCACTATCTCGGAACCACGGCCGGTGCGCGCGAGGTCGACTTCGACTATCTGCGGCAGATTGCGCGTGCTGCGGACAAGCTTGGCTATTACGGGGCCCTGCTCCCGACCGGGCGCAATTGCGAAGACTCCTGGGTCATCGCATCGGCCATCGCGCCGTGGACGGAGCGATTGCGCTATCTCGTCGCCGTGCGACCCGGACTGCAGTCGCCCACAGTAGCAGCGCGCATGACTGCCACGCTGGATCGCCTGACCAACGGACGATTGCTCATCAACATCGTGACGGGCGGCGATGCCGTCGAGAACAAGGGCGATGGCGTCTTCCTCGATCACGACGAACGCTATGAGGTCACCCGTGAGTTTCTGAATGTTTACGCGCGGGAGCTCGCCGGCGAAGCCGTCACTGTCGCGGGCAAGCACATCACGGTCGAAGACGGCCGCATCCTCTATCCACCGATCCAGACGCCCCATCCTCCATTCTATTTTGGCGGCTCGTCGGATGCCGGCATCGATGTCGCCGTCGATACCGTCGACAAATACCTGACCTGGGGCGAGCCGCCGGCGCAGGTGGCGGAGAAGATTGCACGCGTGCGCGGGATCGCCGAGCAGCGCGGCCGCAAGATCACGTTCGGCATTAGGCTGCATGTCATCGTCCGCCATACCAACGAGGCGGCATGGAAGGCCGCCGACGAACTGATCGAACACCTCACCGACGACACGATCGCATCCGCGCAGCAAATTCTCGAGCGAATGGATTCCGTCGGCCAGCAGCGCATGTCGCAATTGCACGGCGGCCGGCGCGACCGGCTCGAGGTCAGCCCGAATCTGTGGGCCGGCGTTGGCCTGGTGCGCGGCGGCGCCGGCACGGCGCTGGTCGGCGATCCCGCCACCGTCGCCGCACGCATCCGCGAATATCAGGACCTGGGCATCGATACGTTCATCCTGTCCGGCTATCCGCATCTCGAAGAGGCCTATCGGTTTGCCGAACTGGTATTCCCGCTGCTGTCGCTGCAACAAACCAGCAATGTCCGGCAGTTCCGCGCCAATACCGGCCCGTTCGGAGAGCCACTCGCAGATCACCGCCGGGCGACCGCAAAAGTTTGATGCGCCACCAGCCTTGATCCCAGCGGCGCAATGACGCCGCGGCATCTGGAGGACACCACATGACCAAGCAGATTCGCCTCAACGCGTTCGCCATGAACTGCGTGGCGCACCAGTCGCCCGGCCTGTGGACGCATCCCGACGATCGCTCCAGCGACTATAATCGCCTGCCCTACTGGCTCGATCTGGCCAAAACTCTGGAACGCGGTCGTTTCGACGGCCTCTTCCTTGCAGATGTGCTCGGCGTCTACGACGTGTTCGGCGGCAATCCGGACGCGGCATTGCGCAATGCCGCGCAGGTGCCGGTCAACGACCCGCTGCTGCTGGTGTCGGCGATGGCTGCCGTCACCGATAATCTCGGATTCGGCGTGACCTGTACGCTGTCCTACGAGCCGCCCTATCCATTCGCCCGCCGGATGTCGACCCTCGATCACCTCACCGATGGCCGCATCGGCTGGAACATCGTTACCGGCTATCTCGACAGCGCCGCCAAGGGCATGGGCAAGGCCAGCCAGAATGCCCATGACGACCGATACAACGTCGCCGAAGAATATATGGAGGTCGTCTACAAACTGTGGGAAGGCAGCTGGGAAGACGACGCCGTGCAGCGCGACAAGGCGCGCGGCATCTTCACCGAGCCGTCGCGTGTTCACCGCGTCCAGCATTATGGCGAGAACTACACGCTCGACGCCATCCATCTCTCCGAACCGTCACCGCAACGAACGCCGGTGCTGTATCAGGCCGGAACGTCGCTGCGCGGAAAACTGTTCGCCGCACAACATGCCGAATGCGTGTTCATGTCCGGTCCGTCCGCAAAGGTGATCGCACCGCGCGTCGCTGCGATCCGCGCGCTTACGGCAGAGACCGGGCGCGACCCGTCGGAAATCCTGATGTTCAGCATGATGACGGTGATCCTCGGCCGCACCGAGGAGGAAGCCGCCGCGAAGCATACGGAGTATCGTCGCTACATCAACCATGAGGGCGCCCTGACGCTGATGTCCGGCTGGACCGGCGCCGATTTCTCGACCTATGAGCTCGACCAGAAGGTGGAGCACGTCCACAACGAGGCCGGCCGCACGGCGATGGACAATATCACCCGCGCCGATCCCGATCGCACCTGGACGGTGCGCGAGGTGGCCGAGCATGTCGGCATCGGCGGCATCGGGCCAATCGTGGTCGGAACGCCCGAACAGGTGGCTGACGCCATCGAGGACTGGGTCGCGCAGACCGACGTCGATGGTTTGAACCTCGCCTTCGCGATCTCGCCGGGCAGCTTCGAGGACATCGTCGATCTGCTGGTGCCGGAACTGACCCGGCGCGGCATCTACAAGAGTGCTTATGCGCCCGGCACGCTTCGCGAAAAACTGTTCGGTGCCGGTCACGCACGGCTGCAGGCGCCGCATCCAGCCTCCTCGTTCCGCCCCGCGCTGCCATCCGCTATCGCCGCGGAGTAACAGCCGAACGACGCGACATCGGCCTTGCGCTCGGGCTGGCACCAAACAGCAGAGGGATCGACGCATGCGGGGCGCTCTGATCATTCCGGGCCTTCACGGCTCGCCGGACGGCCACTGGCAGACCCTGTTGCAGAGCCATACGCCGTTTGCGCGCCGCGTCGAGCAGGACGACTGGGACGCACCTGTGCTCGATCGCTGGGTGGAGCGACTTCTGTCGAGCGCAGATGCCAATCCCGGCGCGATCGCAGTCGCCCACAGCCTCGGCTGTATCCTCATTGCCCATGCAGCGCTGCGGGTGCCGGACATCAAAATCGGCGGCGCACTTCTGGTCGCACCGGCCGATGTGGAAACGAACACCGACGCATTCCCGCAACTGCGCAACTTTGCACCGATGCCGACGACATCCCTGCCGTTTCCGAGCATCGTCGTCGCCAGCAGCAACGATCCCTTCATGTCGCTGCAACGGGCGCGCATGCTGGCCGAGAGCTGGGGCTCGGACTTCGTCAACATGGGCGATGCCGGCCACATCAATATCGCGTCGGGTTATGGCGCGTGGCCGGCCGCGCACCACCTGGTCGATACGCTGGCAGCGAAAGCCGAGACGGCACGGCACCCGCCACGGCCATTCCGAAACCGCACGACCGGCAAACGGGTGCCGGCGTCGTAGAGTATTTCAAGCCGTCTTGTCGTTCCGTTCAAACCGATCGTGCCGTCGAAGGGCCAGCTATCGCCGCATTGGCAGACGAACGCACGAAGGCACTCTCGATCGCGGGGATCGATGACAACAAGGCCCTGGTATAGTCATCGGCTGGGTTGGAAAAGACCTGATCGACCGGTCCGGCTTCGACGATCCGCCCGCGGTGAAACACCAGCACACGATCGGCGATATGCTGGACCACGCCGAGATCATGCGAGATGAAAAGCAGCGCGGTACCGAGGCGCGCCTGCAGTTCGCTCAGCAGGTCCAGCACCTGCGCCTGGATCGAAACATCCAGCGCCGACACCGGCTCGTCGCAAACGATGACGTCCGGCTCCGCTGCCAGTGCACGTGCAATGGAGACACGCTGCCGCTGGCCGCCCGACAGCGACCGCGGATAACGACCGAGATGACCGGCGTTCAGCCCGACCTGCTCGAGCAGCGCGACGATGCGGTCGCGCTTTGCGCGCGCATCGCCGGTCAGGTTTTCGGCAATCACATCAGCGACCCGGTAGCGCGGATCGAAACTGCTGAGGGCATCCTGCGGGATATATTGCAGCCTTGCGCGCAGCGCGCGCCGCTCGGCCTCCGCCACCCCGGACCAGCGCTGCCCGAGCAGGCGCACCTCGCCCTCATCCGGCGCGAGCAATCCGAGCACGATCTTGGCGCAGGTCGACTTGCCAGATCCGGATTCGCCGACGATGCCGACAACCTCGCCGGCCTTCATAGCAAAACTGACCCGATCCAGCGCCGGAAGCGGCGGCTCGCGGCCAGACGTCCGCCGCGATACGTATCGCTTCGATATGCCGTCCACCTGCAGCACCACGGCGTCATCCGATGGCTTGCGGGCCGGAAGCGGCTCGCGGACGATGATAGACCCGTTGGTGCCGCCGCCTTCGGCGGCGGCGACGTCAAACCGGGCGGAGGCGAGCAGATGTCCTTTTGAATCAGCGGATGGGATCGCAGCAAGAAGCTGGCGCGTATAGGGATGGCGCGGACGGCGCAAGACATCCGCCGTGGCTCCGCTGTCCACGATGCGGCCGTCGCGCATCACGATCACTCGATCGGCGATTCCAGCCACGACTGCGAGATCGTGGCTGATCAGCAGTAGCCCGGCGCCTTCCCGCACGCGCTCGGCCAATACGGCGAGCACCTGCGCCTGGACGGTGACGTCCAGCGATGTGGTCGGTTCGTCTGCGATGATGAGATCCGGGTCGGCCGCAATGGCCGAGGCGATCAGCGCACGCTGGCGCAAACCGCCGGAGAGCTGATGCGCATATTGCGTAGCCCGATGTTCGGGATCGGGAATGCCGACCTTGCGCAGCACATCGGTGACACGTGCGGCGACAGTGTGTCGCCCACGTAATGTCCGATGCGCGGAGAGCACCTCGCCGACTTCCTGGCCGATGGTGCGCAGCGGATCCAGCGACACCAGCGCGTCCTGCATGACCAGGCCCGTGACCGTGCCGCGCAGCTTGCGCCAGTCGGACTGGCGAAACTGCAACGCATTGCGGCCCTTGATCAGGAAGCGATCAGCGTTGGCCTCGGCCCCATCGCCGGACAGGTTGAGCAGACTGCGTGCCGTAATGCTCTTGCCCGATCCGGATTCGCCGACCAGCGCCACGCATTCGCCGCGGCGGATCGTCAGGTCGAAGTTCCGGACGATAGGCACGCCGTCATTGGCGCCGGCAAAACCGATGGAGAGGCCCTCGATATCGATTAGCAGATCATCGGGCTGTGGAACGACCAGATATGGTTTTTCCGTCATGCCAGCCGTCCTTCAAATCGTTTCTGGATGGCATTGCCGACCAGCGTGAAGGCGATCACCGTGAGCGTGATGGCGAGGCCGGGAAATACGCCCGGCCACCAAGCCACGCGCAGCACGTCGCGGCTCTCCGCCAGCATCACGCCCCATTCCGGCGTCGGCGGCTGCGGGCCGAGGCCGAGAAAGCTGAGGCCCGACACCGCGAGGATGGTGTTGCCGATATAGACCGTCGCGATTACCGGCACCGCGACCAAGACATTCGGCAGCACATGGCGGATGAAGATCTGCCAGCGGCCGAGGCCGTAGACGACGGCATGCGTCACATAATCGGCATCGCGCACCAATTGCGTTTGGGCCCGGATCACCCGGCCGAATTTCGGGATGCCGGCAATGCCCACCGCAATGGCGATGTTGAGCATACCCTGTCCCAGAAACGTGACCACCAGCATCGCCAGTAACACGCCGGGGAATGACGACAGCACGTCGAACACGCGCGACGTCGCCTCGTCGAGGAAACGGTTGCGCTGTCCGGCGAGAATGCCAAGCACGATGCCGAAGGCAAGACTGATCGCCATACCGCCGAGCCCGATCAACAGTGAATAGCGCGTGCCGTGGATAGTCCGCGCGAACACGTCGCGGCCAAGCCGGTCGGTGCCGAACAGATGCTCCCAGCTCGGCGCCTTCAGCCCTAGCGCGTAATCGCCGATCAGCGGATCGAACTGGGTGAAGGCGCGTGGGAATGCCGCGGCAAGAAGCAGCACGAACAGGAACGCCAGCGAGATCGCAAGGCCCGGCGACAGCAATCGCGGCGCGATCACGGCGGCCGTCGTCACCGGTTCCACCGCACCGGGCGGGTTAACCTGCGGGTCAAGCGCGATGGACAGGTCCGCGAGCGGACGGGTTTGCACGTTCATTGCGCCCTCAGTCTCGGGTCGATCAGCAGATACAGGATGTCGAGCAAGGTCGACGCGGCGACATGGATGAAAGCGGCCAGCAGCACCACGGCCAGCACCACCGGCACGTCATGGGTCAGCACGGCGCCGAGCGTCACGGTGCCGAGACCCGGACGCCCGAAGACTTTCTCCGTGATCACAGCGCCGCCGAGCAGTCCGCCGATCAGCCAGCCGCCGAGCGTCACCGCCGGCAGCAAGGCATGCCGGAGCACATGGCGCGCGCGGATCACGAGCTCGCCGACGCCGCGCGAACGCACCGTGGTGACGAAGGGCTGATCGAGCGTCTTCTCCATCGCCTCACGCAGCACCTGCGCCAGGAGGCCCGCCGTCGGCAATGCCAGTGTCAGCGACGGCAGCACAATCGATTTCCAGCCGCTAGCGCCGGATACCGGAAACCAGCGCAGCGTGAACGAGAACGCCATCAGCAGCAGAATGCCGAGCCAGAACACCGGCGTCGATGCGAGTACCAGTTCCAGAAAGGATGCGATCTGGCGCGAGATGCGCCCACGGCCGGCCGTCAACAGCGCCAGCGCGACTGCGATCACGATGGCCAGAAGTCCGCCGAGCAGCGCAAGCTGCACGGTCGGCATCAGTTGTGATCCCACGACCTCGGTGACGGGCTGACGCAGCACATAGGACGTGCCGAAATCGCCCTGCAGGATGCGCAGAAGAAAATCCAGGTACTGCGCGGGCAGACTGCGATCGAGCCCCCACTCCGCCGCAATCGCCTCGCGCAGCCCTGGATATTCCAGATCGCCCGCCAGGATATCCTGGATGCGTCCCGGCAAAGCGTGCAGCGCCAGGAACGCCGCCGTCACACTTGCCCAGGCCACCACGAGACCTGTGAGCAATCTGGAAATGATACGAGACCACATGATCTCGTCTACTTCGCCAGCCAGAAGTCATAGGCGCTCGACGGCGAGTCCAGACCCGCCTCGAAGCTCAGCCCGTTGACGTTGTTCTTCGCCGCCAGAAACCAGCTCGGAGCGAACATCGGCACGATGAAGGCCTGATCGACGCCGAGCTTCTGGATTTCATCGGTGAGAGCACGCTTCTTCGTCACATCGGTCGAGCGCAGCGCTTCATCGATCAGACCCGTAATCTGCGGATCCGGATTGGCGATGTTGGAATACAGAAACCCTTTGGAGCCGAGCATGTCCCACAACTCCCGCGCCGGATCCGATGGATTGTCGGTGTTCGGATAGATCGTCCAGTTGCCGTTGGCGTTGTTCTTGGCATATTCGCCAGCGGTGATGATGCGCAGGTTGAGATCGAAGCCGATATTCTTGCGCAGCGCGGCCTGGATGCCCTGGATCAGCACTTCGCGATTGTCGCGGACGTAAGGCTGCGGATAGCCGACGTCGATCTTCAAGCGTACGCCGTTCTTGGTGCGAAAGCCCTCAGAATCGCGGCCGGTCCAGCCGGCTTCGTCGAGCAGCTTGTTGGCGCCTGCGATATTGTTGCCCCACGCACCGACCAGCGCCTTGTTATAGGCCGGATTGGCCGGGCCGATGATGGACCATGCACGCGGCACGGTGCCGAGATAGACCTGCTTGACCAGCGGCTCGAGATCGAAACCGTCACGCAGCGCGCGCCGGACCCGCACGTCATCCGCCGGCGGAATGGTGTAGTTGATGTTGAACGTAAACGACGTGCTGGCGCCGGACGGGCCGGTCAGCAATTTGAACTCGGCCTGATCCGCGAACAGCGCCACATCGGTCGGCTGCACGCCTTCGATCAGATCGACCTGCCCCGACGTCAGCGCGCCCGCCCGCACCGCGGCCTCCGGCAAGAACCGCAGCGTCACGCGATCGAGATAGGCCGGACCGGTATGCGCGGCATACCCCGGCCCCCACTTGTAATCCTTGTTGCGCACGAACACCGCCGACTGGCCGCGGCTGTAGCGCTCGAATACGAACGGCCCGCTGCCCGCCAGCAGCGGCCCACCGCCGCACAGGTCGCCCTTGGCGAGGGCCTTTGGCGAGATGATGCCCAGTTTGACGTTGGACGTGGACTCCAGGAACGTCGAATCCGGCTGCGTCAGGATCAATTTGACGACATAGGGCGACACGACTTCGGCGCGATCGAAATATTGCAGCAGCGCGACTGCATTGGTGGCGTTTTCCGGCTTCTTGACGAAATCGTAATTCGCCTTCACCGCCGCCGCGTCGAACTTCTCGCCGTCGTGGAAGACGACGTCCTCGCGCAGCTTGTACGTATATTCCTTGCCGTCCGGCGAGATCGACCACTCAGTCGCCAGCCATGGCGCGAAGCTGCCATCGGTCTTCTTGCCAACCAGCGAGTCGATATAGTTGCGCGCCACGAAAAATGCAGCCTGCTGCGAGGCGCGATGCGGATCGAAGCAGCTCGGTTCGGTCGCAACGCCCCATGTAATGGCGCCGCCGGAAACCGGTTTGCCTTCCTGCGCCTGCGCAAGCTGTCCGCCCAGCATGACCGACGCGATGACGATCGCAGTGCGTGGCGAAATACTAATCTTCCTCATTGGGGACCGTCCGTTGGTGTTTTTCACTACCAACCGCAGCAGCAACGTCTCGCATTTTCTGAAGTGATCAATGGCATGGAGTTGCCACTTCATCTGAGCGCTGCAACGCGGTAGCAATTTGTAGCGCGATCTAAATCTGCAATCCGCGCAAAGACAATGCACTTCACGCGATCTCACCGTCGCGACATCAAGTTTGAAAGATCATTCGCGATGCGATGCGATCAGTGGGCGAATGTCATACGCGCAAGCCCAAAGACAACTGGATCGCTCTCCGCCCCGCCCATCAGGAATGCTCCATGAGTGAACGCAAACTGCACCTCAACGTGAACCTGCTCCATTCCGGGGTCTATGCATCGGCATGGCGGCTGCCTGACAGCGATCCCGGCGCATTCTACGACGTGCAGCATTATGTGAACGTCGCAAAGATCGCCGAGCGCGGAAAATTCGACGCGATCTTTCTCGCCGACACGCCGGCCATCACCGACCGCATCGACTTGCGGCCATTTCAATCCATGGAGCCGACAATCGTTCTGGCTAGCGTGGCTGCCGCGACCACGCATATCGGCCTGATCGCCACCGCATCCACGACCTATAACGAGCCATATAACATCGCACGGCGCTTCGCGACGCTCGACCATGCAAGCGGCGGCCGCGTCGGCTGGAATGCGGTGACCACGGCGGACGCCTCTGCGAGCCGCAATTTCGGCCTCTCGAACGTGCTCGAACACGGCTTGCGCTATGAGCGCGCGAAGGAATTCGCCGAAGTCGTGCATGCGCTGTGGGACAGCTGGGAAGACGACGCCTTTGTCGGCGACAAGGCGACAGCGCGTTTCGTCGATATATCGAAGGTCCACGCCATCGATCATCGCGGCACGCATTACACCGTGGCCGGTCCGCTGACCGTGCCGCGTTCGCCGCAGGGACGGCCGATCACCGTGCAGGCCGGCGGTTCAAGCGACGGCCGCGACCTCGCCGCGGCGCAGGCCGATGCGGTGTTCACGCTGTCCCAATCGATCGAGGATGGCGTCGCCTATGCGCGTGATCTGCGGGCGCGGGCCGTCGCCTATGGCCGCCCGTCGGATTCTATCGTGATCCTGCCGGGCCTCGCGACCATCATCGGCAGCACCGAGGCCGAAGCACAGCGACGGCAGGATGAGTTGTGGGACCTGGTACCGATCCAGTACAGCCTGTCCCGCCTGGCGGGAACACTGCATGTCTCGCCCGATATCCTCGAACTCGACAAGCCACTACCGGACATCCCACTGCCGGCCAATGCCAACCAGACGATGTTCAAGGGCACCGTCGCCATGGCCCGCAAGGATAATCTGACGGTGCGGCAACTGCTCAAGGCGCTGGGCGGCGGGGTCGGCCATCGCATCATCGTCGGAACGCCCGAGGCGATCGCCGACGATATCGAGGCCTGGTTCAGGGCCGGCGCCGCCGATGGCTTCAACCTGATGCCTGATGTACTCCCGACGGGCCTGGCCGTATTCGTCGACGAAGTCGTCCCCCTATTGCAAAAGCGCGGCATCTTCCGCCGCGACTACGAGGGCACCACGCTGCGCGACCACTTCGGACTCGAACGTCCGCCCAGCCGCTACGCGAAGCGCCCCGCAGCGGCCGTCACAGCGTGATAGCACCATAGTGACTGCTCCCGCCGCGATCGACGGGAGCAGTCACGGTCGCGTTAACCTGCCCTATGGCGCGTGGAACACCAGCGCGCGCAGCTCGATGCTCTCGCGCGGCGGCGCATCAGCAGGCGCGGTCGGATCGGCAAAGGCCGTGTGCGGAGCGAAACGTGCGACGCCGTCTTTGGTCGAATCGTAGCACTTCAGCAGCAATATCTCGTCGGGCGTCATATCCGGTACGTAGTACCAGCGATGCTGCGGATTGAATTTTACCGCATAGGTTTCACCGACCCGGTGCTGATAGACCAGATCCGATCCCACCAGCTCGTCAAAGCGAACGGTCCGCGCATCGGCGACGGCCAGCGGTGAATCCTTCAACGGGCCACGGATCGGACGCCATAGATTGATGATCTGCACGCGCCCCTTGAGCAATTCTTCCGCATCCTCCGGGAGCAGATCGCGGACACGTTGCGGACCCGATCTATCGGTGTGATCGACATGCACCCGGGCGACAGGCTGGCGCGGGCCTTCGCCGCGGTCATTGACGCCATCGACGCGCTTGCGCACGGTATGATCGAAGATGAAGACGCGGCTCGCGCCGGTGATGTCTTTCAGCAGCTTCTCGGCTTCGGGATAGTAGACGCCCTTGACGTTCTCATCATCGTAGAAGTCGGAGACCGCGCTGTGCTGGTGCGCCACCGCAAAGCCGTGTTCATCGAGCGACCACTGATCGATGCTCGGTCGCGCATCATGGATCGCAACCGCATGCGGCTCCGGCTCCGCAGTGGAACGCGGCTCGCCGACCGGAGGATCGAATGTATAGGTGCGAGGGCGGCCATTGATCGGTGCCAGGTAGTTCAGATCCGCGGTGACGAATGCACCGGCCGTGATCTTCTCGTTGAGCAGTCCCATGATGGTTCTCCCGATTGATATGGGCTCATCACACATTTCATGCGGCCCATTTGCTTCAATCTGATCCCGGAGACCCGCCGCGCCAATGGGGCGTTTCAAATAAGAACGTCATTTCCCGACAGCGTGAAAACGGATGATGCGATTTCAGCATCGGTATCGATTGAAGATGTTTAATGTTGTGATCACGATCATCGTGAACAACGTTCGGCGTCGGTCCTTCTGCGCACCCGGAACATCGCTTGCATCTGCAAGCATTTACGCCTCGTGGCCGACGCTCCGAAAGAAGGATTGGGAACCGTTCGGCCCAACTTTGGAATTCCCAAGCGCGCTGTGTGGAGCGTTAATGAGTGTCTTCAGGAGTCGAATTGATGCCACATCCGCCACGTCTCGCCGTCGCCATCGCAGGCGCTCTCGCGCTTGCGACGGCCGTCGAGACCTATCACGCCGCCCATCAGCCCAAGCCTGACACGTCCCGGAATACTGCAGCCACGGCGACGCCAGCCCAGCAACTCGATCACGCCCTGCAGGCGCTCCGCCTCGATACAGTCAGAGACAACGCGTCAGCCATGTAGACAGGAGAAGGGACCAAGGCATGTATCTCGGAAAGATGATCGTTTTGGTACTGGGACACGCGACGTTCCTCAGCCTGTTCGTGTGGTGGTTTGGCTAAGCGGGGCTCTCGCCTTCCGGCAAGACCGCTTCGCGGTGTCAACTCAACCGCGCGAGGTCTTCAGCAAAGCTGCCTTCCCCCTCACCCGTGGAAAGACTTGCTCGGCAAAACGCTGCATCTCGCTCTCCAATGGCTGGAATTGCAGCATGAATAACTCGATGCCGGCGGCATGGAACTCGCGGATACGGGCAGCGACCGTATCGTAGCTTCCCACCAGACCCGCAGCGGTCCCGCCATTGGTGCCGACCCGCGGTGACTTCTGCATCGTCTGCATCATCACGACCTTGGGATCGGTATTGGCCCGCTGAATGGCCTTCATCGGCGCGTCCTGCGCGGCGAGCGCCAGCAGACGCTGATGTGCCTGTTCGGCTTCTGCGTCAGTCTCACGCGTGATCACGAAGGCCGACAGGCCGAAACGCAGCGGTGTGTCGAAATTTTCGCCCTTGTGCGTCAGCCGCTCCCCGCTCGTCAGCTGCGCAACGATCGAGATCCATTCCTTGCCATAGGCGTAGCGATCGTCATGCTCGGCAAAGCCGATACCGGCCTTCTCCAACTCGGGCTTGTTCCAGGCATTGACCAGATTGAGCGCAAAGCGGCCGCGGCTGATATTCTCAATCTGCAGTGCCATCTTGGCCAGTACGACCGGATGGAAGAGATAGGGCTTGATCGCCGCGATGATCTCGATCCGGCTGGTCAGCGCAGCCAGCGCCGCTGCAGAGCTCCAGGTCTCGAGTTGATCGAGATCTTCCTGATGCGGATTGATGGTGTGCTGCGCGATCAGGGTCGAATCGTAACCTACTGCCTCGGCCTGCAGGACCAGCGCCTTGTTGCGCTCCCACGACGCATCATACGGCTCTTCAGTATCCTGATGCGCCGCCCGTGGCCCATGCACCGGTGCCCAGACGCCAAATCGAAGAGGATTCGTGCTCATTGTCTGCCTCATATTCACGTCGCTCTCGCCATAAGACGACCCGCACACAACAATGCAAGCACCGCCATGCACTCACGACATCAGCGGCAAAATAGCGCGGATCGAACGAGAAACTTCTTCTTCGCATGACGCATAGCACCACAAGAAAATTCCATTGCGCTTCGGGCCGATTGAATTTCAAGGCAACACGCAGCTTCATTTTCCAAAAACAAGCACTGCAAAAGATCGTTCACCTCTCAATCGCGTCGCTCGGATATCAAACTGATCTAATATCGCATGGAGAATGGTTTCGCCGAAGAAACTGAAGACGCTGCGCTTTTCGTTGCTCTATCATCGCCGCTGAATTTCAGAACTGCAGCAATGGATGGCAGGGTGAGCAACGTCGACTACGTCATTCAACAGGAGTATCGCGCGCCCGCAACGCCGACACCCGCGCGCCAAGCTTCCGCCATTGCCAAACCCGGCCTGAAGCCAAATCTGATCGTCCTGTCCTGGATCGCGCCCGTTATTCTCATTGTTGTATGGGAAGCGCTGGCGCAGGCCGGTTGGCTGTCGCCACAAGTCCTTCCTGCACCCTCGAAGGTGCTACGCACGGCGTGGAAACTGACCCTGTCCGGATCGCTGCTGAACGATCTCGGCGTCAGCCTGCTGCGTGCGGCCGCAGGCTTTGCAATCGGCGGCAGCATTGGCTTCATCCTCGGCACGCTGGTGGGCTTCTCGCGTATTGCCGAAGCGTTGATCGATCGCAGCGTGCAGATGATCCGTGCGATCCCGTTCCTCGCCCTCGTACCCCTCGTCATCGTCTGGTTCGGCGTCGGTGAAGGACAGAAGATCTTTCTGGTCTCCCTCGGCGTCGCCTTTCCGATCTATATCAATACCACGCTCGGCATTCGACAGATCGATCCAAAGCTGATCGAGCTTGGCCGCGTCCAGGGGCTGTCCACGCTGCAATTGATCCGGCGCATCATCCTGCCCGGCGCGCTGCCGTCGATCCTCACCGGTGTCCGCTATTCGCTGGCAACGGCATGGCTGGCGCTTGTGGTCGCTGAGACTGTCGGCGCGCAATCGGGCCTCGGGTTCCTCGCCATGGACGCCCGCGAATTCCTCCGCACCGACGTGATCGTGCTGACCATCGTGATCTACGCGCTAATCGGTGTTGCTGCCGACTCCATCGCCCGGCTGCTCGAACGCAAATTGCTCGCCTGGCATCCGAACTACGGCAAGGGCGCGCGATCATGAGCCCGACATCCGTGACATCTAGCGAAACCGCCGTAACCGTGAGCGGCCTGACGCGCGCCTATGGTCCGCGGGTGGTGATCGACAGGCTGGATCTCCGCATCGGGCGCGGTGAATTCGTCGCACTTCTCGGTGAGAGCGGCTGTGGCAAGACGACGTTGCTGCGCGCCCTCGCCGGCCTCGACCCGATCCAGGGCGGACATATCGATGCGCCAGGACGACCCGCCGTGGTGTTTCAGGAACATCGGCTACTGCCCTGGGATACGCTCTGGCAGAATGTCTCGCTCGGCCTTCCCGGCGCGGATCCGCGCAAGCGTGCCGCTGCCGCGCTAGTTGAGGTCGGTCTAGGCGACCGGCTGGACGACTGGCCGCGTAATCTGTCTGGCGGACAGGCGCAGCGCGTCGCCCTCGCCCGCGCACTGGTGCAGGAGCCCCGGCTGCTGTTGCTCGACGAGCCCTTCGCAGCGCTGGACGCGCTGACGCGAATTCGCATGCATGTGCTGGTCAAGGAGCTGGTCGCCCGCCACCAGCCCGGCGTTCTTCTCGTTACACATGACGTCGATGAAGCAATTGCTCTGGCCGACCGAATTCTGGTGATGCGCAACGGCGTGATCGCGTCCCAGCACCGCGCCGACACGCACGGCGAGCCAACTGCATCCCGCGATCAACTGCTTCGCGAACTCGGCGTCGCCACCAATCTCCAGGTCGCCTGATTCCACCTCACAGGAAGTTTTCTCATGTCAAACCCGTTCTTCACATCGTCACGCCGGGATTTTCTCAGTCTCGCGATGGCGGGTGTCAGCGCCTACGCCGGCATTCATCTCGCCAGCCATGACGACGCCATCGCGCAAAGCACCGGGCGAAAGACCGACAAGGTCCGTCTCACCTGGGGCTATCATGGCCTCACGCTGATCGCCAAGGAACGCGGCGAGTTCGAGAAGGCACTCGCCCAGCATGACATCAAGGTGGAATGGCTCGGCCCATTCCCGAACCACGCGCCGACCTTACAGGCAGTGACCGGTGACAGTGCTGATTTTGGCTTTGGCGGTAGCACCACGCCCGCGCTGGCGGCCATTATCGCCGGCTCGCCGCTCGTCTTCACCCAATTCGTGCTCTACGAGCCGCGCACGACGGCGATCATCGCCAAGGATGATTCCGGCATCAACAAGGTCGAGGATCTGGTCGGCAAGTCGGTCGCGGTCAACCGGTCCGGACTTGGCGAGTTCCTGCTCATCGCAGCGCTCGAGAAACACAAGGTCGACCGCTCCAAGGTGAAATTCGTCTATCTCAACCCGCCGGACGCAGCGCCGGCGCTCGCATCCGGCAAGGTGGATGCCTGGTCGATGTGGTCGCCGGGCGTCGACATCGCGCGGCTGGACTACAAGGCTCACGACGTCTTCCTTGCGGGACGCGACCTGCCGTTCCAGATCGACTTCTCCTCTTACGTGACGTCCCGCAAGTTCGCGAAGGACAATCCGGCCATCCTGCGGGCGCTCAACGCGGCCTATGAGAAGGAAGCGCAGTGGGTCAACAAGAACACCACCGACGCCGAACATCTCATCCAGAAGGTCGCGAAATATGACGACCGGATTCGCGACCAGTTCATTGAGCGCAAACGCAACTACACGCTCATCCCCGTGTCGGACAAGAAATTCGTCGGAGAGCTGCAAACCGCAGCGAACTGGCTGACCGAGCGAAAGGTCCTGCCCGAATCCGTCACCGTCTCGGATCATCTGGCCAGTCTTTAAGCCTCTGTCGCCGCTCGATCCTCCCACCGGAATCGCCGAGAAAGAATCCCATGAACAAGCCCACACCACATCACGCGTTCGACGTGTCGCAGCCGATCCGGATCGGCTCGTCCGATCTGCAACAATTGTTTGATCACATCGCGCAGGGCGAGGCAGAGCGCGAGCACGACCGTGTTCTGCCTTACGACATCATCGAGCTGATCCGCCGATCGCGGATCGGCGCGCTCCGCATTCCCAAAGCCGACGGCGGCGGCGGCAGTACCGTACGAGAACTGCTCACTACGGTCATCAGGTTGGCGGAAGCCGATGCCAATGTCGCGCATATCCTGCGCAATCACTATAGCGTGGTCGAGCGCCTGCTGGCCTCGCCGCCAAGCGCGCAGAATCGCAAGTGGCGCGACGACGTCGCGGCCGGCGCCATCATTGGCCTCGCCACCACCGAGCTCGGCAGCTCGCAGGTGGGGGACATCGCTCCCGCCACCACCGTCACGCCGGATGGCGACGGCTACCGCCTGAACGGCACCAAATATTACAGCACCGGCACGCTCTATGCAGACTACGTGCTGGTGCGCGTCGCGGACGGCAATGAAGCACTCGCGACCACGATCATTCCGGTCAAGCGCGAGGGTATCGAGCTGGTCGATGACTGGGATGGCTCGGGCCAGCGCCTGACCGGAAGCGGCACCACGCATTTCCGCAACGTCCGGGTCGAAGCGGCAGAACTGATCTTCGATCAGCCCAATATCGGCTATGGGGCCGCCTATCAGAACACATTCGCGCAACTCTATCTGACGGCCATCAATGCCGGCATCGCCGCAGCCATCCTGCGTGACGCCAGCGACCTGGTCAGGCGGCGCGCGCGCAGTTTCTATTACGCGCCCACGCTTCGCCCGCGCGAGGATCCCATCCTGCAGCAGACTATTGGCCAGATCGCAAGCAACGCGTTCGCGGCAGAAGCGACCGTACTGGCCGCGGCCGACGCGCTTGACGTATCGAGCAAGGTCCCTGATCGGGAAGATACCAAGCCGGCGCTGGATGCCGCCCTCGCATCGTCCAAAGCCAAAATAGTCGTCGACGAACTAGCTATCCGTAGTGGCAGCCTGCTGTTCGATGCCGGCGGCGCATCCGCGACCAAGAAGTCCGACAATCTTGACCGCCACTGGCGCAATGCGCGGACGCTGTCGTCGCACAACCCGGTGACCTACAAGGCGCAGGCTATCGGCGCCTATGAGGTCAACGGCACGCCGCTGCCGGCCAAGGGCTTCTTCTAGGCCATCCGGAACGCTGCGACATCGTAGCGAGCGCGGTACATTCACTTCATTCCCAACCTGGACACATCATGAAAGCTGCATCTCGATTTCTCATTCTCTCCCTTTCAGCGCTCGCACTGTCGTTACCCGCCCTGCAGGCCGGCGCCGCCGACAAGCCGCTCAAGGTCGGCGTTTCGGCAGGGCCCTATGGTGACATTCTTCGCGAGGCCGCGCGGCTTTCCGAGAAAGAGGGACTGAAGGCGGAGATCATCGAGTTCAGCGACTGGAACCAGCCCAATGCAGCACTACAGGCAGGCGACATCGACCTCAACAACTTCCAGCACCGCTTCTATCTCGCCAATCAATCGAAGGCGCGCGGCTACAAGCTCTCCGCCCTCGATGAATCGATCCTGGTGCCGGCCGGCGTCTTCTCCAAGAAATACACCAAGGCCTCCGACATTCCCGACGGGGCCAAGATCGCCATCCCCAACGATCCGACCAATGCAGCACGCGCATTGTTGCTGTTTCAGACAGCCGGACTGCTCAAGTTGAAGACCGATGCCGGCCTCTCGGCGAGCATTCTCGATGTGACTGAAAATCCGAAGAAGCTGCAGATCGTTGAAATCGACGCGGCCCAGTTGCCGCGGTCTCTCGATGACGTGGCAGCCGCCTTTGTGTCATCCAACTACGCCTATCTCGCTGGCCTGGACCTCAACAAGGCACTTGCGGCCGAGACCAGCGTCGTCGAAGCCAAGCCATATTACACCCTCGTCTTCGCCGCGCGTGACGATCGCAAAGACGATTCGCAGATCAAGAAATTCATCTCGATCTATCGTTCGCAGCCGGTGAAGGATTTCATCCGCACCAAGTTCAACGGCTCGATCCTCGCCGCCTGGTAATCCCAGCGGGAGGGCAGCTCGCGTGTTCTCCCTGACGCGATGTGGCATGGCCCTACCACGGGCCGCGCCTGTCGCGACAGCGGCAGCGTGCCAGCGCAACGGCTATCCAACCATCATCGCGGGCTGATCCTGCTGCGCACCGATGCCTGCGTCACGAAACTGTTGGGCGGTACGTCTTCGGTCAACCAGACATTGCCGCCGATGGTGGAGCCGCTTCCGACCACGATGCGTCCCAGAATGGTCGCGCCCGCATAGATGATGACATCGTCCTCGATGATCGGATGGCGCGCATTGCCCTTGATGGCCTTGCCCTCGTGATCGGTGGGGAAGTGCCGGGCTCCAAGCGTTACCGCCTGATAGATTCGGACGCGATCGCCGACGATGGCAGTTTCGCCGATCACGACGCCGGTGCCATGGTCGATGAAGATGCTGGCGCCAAGACGCGCGCCCGGGTGAATGTCGATTCCCGTTGCGCTATGCGCCAACTCGGCGATCAACCGCGCCACCATCGTCGCCCCGAGATTGTAAAGCAGGTGCGCGACGCGGTGATGGATGATCGCCACCATACCGGGATAGCCAATCAGGATTTCGGGGAAGCTCGTCGCAGCAGGATCTCCCACGAAGGCGGCCCTGAGATCGCTGACCAGCCTGCCTCGGATCTCCGGCAGCCGGGCGGCGAAGTCGCGCGTCAACGTAACGGCATCCTCAAAATGTCGCTCGGTCGGCGCGCCGTCGGAAACGAAAGTCTGCCCGCGGTAGACTTGCTCGAGCAAGCCATCCAGCGCGGCGCCCAATTTGCCTTCGACAAACGCGTCGATGCTTTCGGTGCCGAAATCGGAGCGGCCGTAATGCCGGGGAAACAATGCCTCGGTGAGGCTCTTGAGCACCTCCGCGAGGGCCTCGCGCGACGGCGCCCGTCTGCTCGGCCCACGCTGCCAGATATTATGGGCAACGTCGCGGGACTCGCGCAGCCCGGCAACGATCGTACCCAGGTCCCAAAGTGGCGCCGGACCGTCCCGATCTGTGTCTTGCTTGACGTCCTCGGCAACCCTCGACATCGCGGCTCCCCTGTTGCGATCTCACGCTGCTGCAACTGTGACTCATGAGCCGAGGACAAGGAATTCCAAAAGTGCAGCATTTTCGATACGTCCATGCTTCCTTCTCACGCGCCGGCCTCACGTCACATGCCTTCGCTTCCGGTACGATCGCGGTCGAGCACGCGAACCGGCATGCGCGCAGCTTCCAAGGCTGTGCAAGCTGCACGGCGGAACGATTTTACCGTGATCGGATGGCTGCTGCCGTCGCCAAACAGCCGTTCATTCGCCGCACATGCCTGCGCGCAGCATCGTCGTCATTGCGGTGCCACTAAATTTGGATGGCCATTTCATTGACGAACGAACGCCGACGTCGGATATTCCTCACACAGATTATGCACTTCGGAATGCCTGCAATGACCGCATATGAGACAACAGTAGTGAGCCAGTCGCGCAAGCGCGTGACCTGCCGCTGCGTGTCCGCGGCCACCGGCGCGTGTTGTTGATTCCGGCGTAACGACTCACACCGAACATCCCATCACTCATTGATAGGATCGCTGCCTCGGCGGCGAACAGAACGCGCATGTCGAATGCCTATGTCATCGAAGTCTTCAATCGCACTGCCGGAATCGTCGTCGCCGAAGAGCGCGGATTTCGTTTCTTTTCATCAGAACCTGCCTTCGACACGCTCGAAGGCGACCATTTCGGATCGGCCCGTGCAGCGGAACGCGCAGCGAAGGCACTCATGGACCAGCGAAGTCATAAGGCTAGCCAATCCCGTATCGCCACGGCTCGCTGAGTTCGAGACTGTCCTCGCCCGACCAGAACGACAATCAGCGTCGAACGAACAAAATTGCCCGGCGCAGACGGCATGGAGAATATTACTCCACGCCGGAACGCCCCGGCGTGCTGATCATCATTATTTCTGGCACGCGCTTGCGTAGACCGGATTTATCGCCTTGTTATCTGCAAATGTTGCGTTGGAGAACGATGATGCGTGAACTATCGGCGGAAGCCCGGTTACATAGCCGTGCGCGCGCGTCGTCGAACCGCACAGCGGTGCGCCTGCACACGGCTGCCGTTTACGGCGCATTTGCGCTGATCGCAGCCATCGTGTTCGGCGCGACATCGGTGCGCCCATTTTGACAACGGCACGGGACGGTGAGCCGCACGCAAACATGCGGTCCCATCGTCAGAGGACATCATGAGCGATCGTTCGGATTTTCTTTGGTACATCCCGAATGACGTGAAGGCAGGTCACCGCGGCGATGTCGTCGATCCAAACCACAACAGCGTCGAGACGCTTGTCGACCAGGCGCAAGCGCTGGAACGTCATGGGTGGAAAGGCGCGCTGATCGGAACCGGCTGGGGAAGACCGGACACATTCACTGTCGCGTCAGTGCTGGCGGCCCGAACGACGCGTTTCGAGCCGCTGATAGCCATCCGTCCCGGCTATTGGCAGCCGGCGCATTTTGCATCTGCCGCAGCCACACTGGATCAATTGAGCGGTGGCCGGGTTCGCATCAACATCGTCTCCGGCAAGGACAATCTGGCGGCTTATGGGGATGACGAAGCCGACGCGTCGCAGCGATATGCGCGGACCAAGGAGTTCATGCGCATCGTCCGGTGGCTGTGGACCGAAGAAAACGTCACCTATTCCGGCGCACATTTTCGCGTTTCCGACTCGACCGCCGCGCCGCGCATCATCCAGCGCGGCAATCGCCGACATCCGAAGCTGTATTTCGGCGGGGCGTCGGACGCGGCCGAGCATGTCGCCGCAACCGAAGCCGATGTCCAGCTGTTCTGGGGTGAGCCGCTTGGCGACGTCAAGCAGCGCATCGAGCGGCTCAAGACCTTGAGTCAGCGCCTCGATCGGGATCTCCCGCCTTTGGAGTTTGGACTCAGGATCACGACGCTTGTCCGGGAGAGCTCGGCCGAGGCTTGGGCTGCGGCGGAAGCCAAGGTTGCCGACATGGCGAGCAAAGCAGGCGCGGGCTGGAACGACCACGGCCCTGCCATCGCAATCGGCCAACGGCGACTGCTCGACCTGCAGGCCCGCGGCGACGTCCTCGACGACAATCTCTATACGGCACCGGGAAAATTCGGCGCAGCCGGCGCCGGCACGACCTGGCTGGTCGGTTCGGCATCCGAAGTGGCCAGCTCGCTGCAGAAATACCGCGATCTCGGAATCAAGTATTTCATCCTGTCCGACACGCCCTATCTGGCGGAGATCGAGCGGCAAGGCAAAATACTCCTGCCTTTGCTTCGGGATTGATTTGCACGGCACCATCCGTCCTGATCCGGATTGGCACCATCATTCTCTGTCCTGTTCGAACCAGCCCATTGCTATCTCGATCTGGTGCTCGATAAGCCTGAAGATGCGAATTATATAATTGATATCATTATATAATTTACGGGATCGCCTTTAGGCTCAATCGTGCCGAGGTCCGCTTTGCGGCCCCCTCCCGCTTCCGGAATGACGATGTAACCCGTCCGGAATACAGCGCCGGCTTCCGCTGGATCGCTTTCGCTTCGACGAGGTACCAGGCGGATATCGCTGCCCCGTTCGCGATACTCTGGCGCGTAAATTTAATTGCGGCGGCCTGCCGTAAGTGATTGAATTTTCAGCAACTCGACGCAACTAATGATGGAGATACTTTCGCCAGCGAGGTTACTGCCATGCTTGCCGAGAAGTTTTTTCTGGTGCTCGAGACAATCAAAAGTCACGCCTCCGATGATAAGCCATCCAATGGTAGATCATCTCCAGTCGTGACTGGTCCCGTACCGCAGATCCCGATCAAACCGCCAAGCGAAAAGCAAATTAAGGCCGCCAGCTGAGGCAGCGTTTTGCTTTTCACGAATGTGGGCGTTCGCACCATTCGAACAGCCCTGAGTCCCGCTGGTCCCGATCGATCCGGAAATTTCCGTCGTAATTTACCGCGTCATTCCATCGCCATCTTGGGCATGTCTTGCTAGTGTCATAAAATATGATGCGTGCTTCCGATGGAGTTACCATTGAACGCCCAGCAGCCAATCGTGCCCGATTCTGCTGGCGCAGCAATTGCTGTACGACCGGGTGAACAGGCGGAAATCGAACTTAAGCTGCTGGCGCCGCAAGCTATCCTCGAAAAACTGCGCGAGATCCCCGTCATCGTGCAGCATGCGCGCAATCGCGGCGTGGTCCGCCGGCTGGAGACAATTTATTACGACACACCCGAGGGGGCGCTGTTTCAACGCGGCATGTCGCTGCGCGTGCGACGCAGCGGCAAGCATTTCATTCAGACGCTGAAGCTTCTGCCCGACATCGGGCGGCCGTTGGCGCGACGACAGTGGGAAACACCGGTTGACGGCATGACTCCCGATCTGGCGCGGCTTCCTGTCGCCGAGATCGGAGATCCGCTGACGACGCTTACGCCCGATGCGCTCGTGCCAGCGTTTGCGACAAGAGTTCGCCGGCATGCACGGCAGCTCGATCTGCCTGATGCGTCAGTTGAAGTCGCCTTCGACGTGGGGACTATCGAGGCCGGTACGCGTCAAAAAGTCCTGTCCGAGATCGAGCTCGAATTGAAGAGCGGCAACGCCGGTGCGCTGTTTGATCTCGGAACGCAGTTGCTCGATGCCGCGCCGCTGCAGGTCGGCACACGAAGCAAGGCGGAACGCGGCTATGCGCTGGCGTTCGACGTCGTGCAACCGGCGGTGAAAGCCGAACCCGTCAACATCACTGCCGAGCACGCGGTTGACGACGTCATTGCGCTGCTGGCGGGCGCCTGCTGGCATCATCTCCTGCGCAATCATGCGGTGGCAAAGGAGGGATCCGACCCCGAAGGCGTGCACCAGATGCGCATCGCTCTGCGCCGGTTGCGCACGATCTGTGCGCTGTTCCGGCGCGAGATTCCATCGCCCTCGTTCGAGGCCATCAACAGCGAAGCGAGATGGCTGATGCGACAGCTCGGCCGAACCCGCGATTGGGACGTTTTCGCCACCACGATCGTTTCTCGCGTGGCGACGACCACGCCGGAGGTCGACTTCGGCGGCTTGCGCGAGGCAATCGAGCGGCAGCGCAAGTCGAGCTATGGCAGCCTTCAGGCGGTTCTCGACGATCCGCGCTACAGCCGTTTTCTGCTTTCGCTCGGGCACTGGGTCGAGCGCCGCAGCTGGCGCAACGATATCGACAGCGATGCGCTGGCTGTCCTGTCGCAGCCGATGCCGGCGCTCGCCGACAAAATTCTGGCGCGACAGCAGCGGAAGGTGCGCAAGCGTGGCACGCACTTCCGGCAGCTCGACACCGCTGCACGGCACAGTCTCAGGATCCAGCTCAAGAGGCTGCGCTATGCGGCGGAATTCTTCTTGCCACTTTACGCCGGCCATGCGCCCGCCAAGCGCTACGTGGCTCGGCTCGCCAGGCTCCAAAAGAATCTGGGACGCGTGTGCGACATCGCAAGTATCCGCGGATTGCTCGGTTCCGTCAGGCAGGACGATCAGGCCGCGCTTCACCTCGCCATCGGCACGGTCACCGGCTGGCAGGCCCGCGACGAGATTGCGGCCGCGAAAACGCTGCGCAAGAAATGGCGGCGCTTCAAGGCGACGCCGGCATTCTGGGGCCGGTAAAGTCGTCGCAGGGTCCCAAATCCGTTTCAGACCAACGAGCGGATGCTCGAGCGCGCACCTCAAATTGTGCGGCAAACGGCGGTCTACCTCCATTATGGAATATATTCCTTCGCACGTGCCGACGCTACGCCCGTTTGGTTTCAAGGGGCGCCGAATCCAGTTCGACGTTTTCAGCTGCTATTTACCCAAATTATACCAAGATGCAGGGCGCCCCCCTACTGCCGCCACTTCCGCTCAAATCTTTTAAAGCTGCATGCTACCAATCTAGCTGTATTATTGTGTGCGTTCGTCTTGGTGGGGAAAGATGGCCGTTCGTAGATTGTCATTGGGGCAGCCTCCAGAAGCGCGGCGCCGCTGGCATGAGGAGCGGTCGCTGCGGCGCGCAATGAGGATGGCTCGCGTAGGGTATTGGGAGTCGTACAGCGCTGCTGCGACCGATTTCTGGGTATCATCCGAATTCGCTTCCTTATACGACTTCCAGACGGTCGATGGCTCCATTGCTATTGCTACTTTGCAAGAACGTCACCTGCCTGAAAGCCGGAATATTTTAGAGGCGCATTATTCAGCGTGTTGGACAGAGGGGCGGCCATTTGCGGTACAGACGAGACTTCGCAAATCTGATGGCAGTCTGCTTGATTGCGTAGTGCACGGCGAACCAGATTTTAATTTAATCGGTCAGGTTCAGCGGGTATCCGGCATTGTCCGCGACGTCACTCTGGAAACGTCCGCGCTGCAGCGGTTAGCGGAGAGCGAACAGCGGCTTGCGGATTTCGTCAGCACCGCTTCGGACTGGTGCTGGGAGAGTGGCCCCGACCATCGGCTACTTCCCTATCCTAAGTCGCTCGATGGTAATGCAGCCTTGCAAACCGTCGCTTCCGGCGGAAGGGCACGCTGGGAATTGTCTTATCCACCCGAAGAGGAAGCCTCCATGGCCTGCCACAGAGCGGACATGGAAGCCCATCGCCCTTTTCGAGACTTTGTCTATACATCGGTTGGAAATGATGGCTCGCGGATCAGTATCTGCACAAGCGGCAAGCCAATCTTCGCCGATGACGGGACGTTCATAGGCTACCGCGGCACAGCGAGCGACATCACACAGCTTAGCGTAGCTAGAGCGTTGCTCGACCAGCGTACGCGGGCTCTGGAAGAAGCTCATCGCCTCGGCAAGATGGGGACCTGGAACTACCGCCTGGACACCGGCCGAACGGCGTGGTCGCCTGAACTCTATCAAATGCTTGGCTTGGACCCTGCCACGTTTGAACCAACCGATGAAAGCACAAGGCCCTATTTTCTAGACAACGATGCCGACTGTCTTCTGAAGATGCAGAAGCGTGTCCTTCGCAGCAGCATGATGGAGGCCACGGACATACGCGTCGTACACGCCGACGGCACGACGCGCGATCTGGCCGTAATCTGCAAGGCGGAAATTTCCCATGGAAAGATCATCGGCATAATTGGCACCGCTCAAGACGTCACCGATCGCAAAGAGGCTGAGCGCAGGCTCGAGCAGCTAGCCTATACCGATCCTTTGACAGGCCTCGCCAATCGCGCTCTTTTTAAGCGTGAACTTGCCAATCTTCTGGAAAGGTCCATCGCGGAAGGCGGGAACCGCGCGCTGTTACTCATCGACCTCGATCGCTTCAAAGAGGTCAATGATTCCTTCGGTCATTCCGGTGGCGATAGTTTGCTGACTCATGTGGCGGCAGTCCTTACGCAAGAGCTCAATCCGCAAGCGTTTATCGCCCGGATCGGCGGCGACGAATTTGCAGTGCTGACCGACGAGGGTTGCACGTCTACCAAAGCGCTGCTCATCCTTGCAAATCGGCTTATCGCTAAGTTATCGGTCCCCGTCGAACTCGCCGAAGGCGAGGCCTGCATTGGCGCGACCATCGGCATTGCCGTCTTGCCAGAACATGGGGCAACGGCGGAAAAAGCTTCCCGCAACGCAGACCTTGCGCTTTACATGGCCAAAGAGGCCGGACGCGGCCGAGCGCAGCTTTTTGAGCCCATTTACGCCCAGGCGGTTGATCAAAGGCTAGACCTGGGCCGACGCCTGCGCCACGCCGTAGAGACTGGGGGCCTCAGAGCACATTACCAGCCACAAGTTGATTTGAAGACCGGCCGCGTAAGTGGTTTCGAAGCGCTGCTGCGCTGGAATCATCCTGAGCGTGGGCCGATTTCGCCTTCGGAATTCATTCCCATCGCGGAAAGCACTGGCCTCATTGTTGATCTCGGCCATTGGGTGCTACGCAACGCCTGCAAACAAATGCGCAGTTGGTTAGATGCCGGGTTGCCGCCACGATCCGTTTCGGTGAACGTTTCTCCGGCCCAAATCTGGAACGGGGATTTTGAGACAGTAGTTTCGAGTGTACTCGCAGAGACTGGTCTTCCTTCAGAGTTGCTCTGCCTGGAACTGACCGAAAGTTTGTTTGTCGATCATACTAAGCAGAAAGTCAGTAGCACGCTTGCAGCCTTATCGAAGTTAGGCGTCCAGCTGGCGCTTGACGATTTTGGCTCCGGCTATTCTTCGCTCGGCTATTTGACGCGTCTTCCATTCAATTGTTTGAAGATAGATCGGACATTCGTGGACGGCATTGCAACGGTGCCGGAGAAACGTAAGTTGCTCGGAGGGATCATCGCTCTATCACATGGGCTGGGAATGAGTGTCGTGGCCGAAGGAGCCGAAATGGCGGCGGAGGTGGACTTGCTCGCCGCGTTCGATTGCGATTTCGTGCAGGGCTACGTCTTCTCTCCGCCCATCGCGGCCAAGCAAGCGCCTTTGGTGGCGGCCAACATAGAGCGCGAAGCCAGATGGATGAATCGAAAAGCATGACCTTCACTATGGAAGTGGAGCGTTTGCCATTGCGGTTTGTTTGGTCGAAACTATAAAACAGCCCGATGAGGCCGCAACGCGGTAATTGAAGTATCGGGTCGTATCAATATCTTCCGCGTGAGCAGACGAAGCGGCATACAGGTTTGCTAGCTCAGAACCGCCAACGGTAGCTGGACGGACTGCAAAACACAGCCGTGTTCGCTTCGCGCCAGAAGCGGTCGTCGCAAGATTGCATCTGGCCTCGCGCCGTTTCGATCTCGACCTAACGAGACGGCACGAAACCTAAAACGCAATCATCATCTCGGTGGCGTGCCGGCGCCGCTGCTCTCCAGGACGGCGACGAAGGTTGGTGCCGAACAAAATGCGAAAAGGTCGGCGCGTTGAGAATGTGGACATAGCTCATCGCTACCATGCTGACGTAAAGTTGAAGCGGATCAATACCGCGCCGAAAGACCCCCTCCTTCGCCTCGTGAAAGCACTTCTTTGATCGCCAACAGCAATGGCGATGACAGCGTCGAGACGCTTTTGACCGCGTCAGGAATTTCGCGCCAAGAAGGTTTTCGCTGGCGAGAATCCGGATGAAGAGCGGATTCGCCGCGAAATGGCTGTAGGTGGAATCAAAGAGCTCTATCATTGGCCGCCAGCGGCTCCATGTTATTCAGCTTGAGCCCTGTTCCTGCACGCGGATATCGTTGAACATAATTTCGAGCACACGGATGTACAGCGCATCCTTGCTGCCGAAGTAGTGATAGAGCATCCGCATGTTAGCATCGGCGCCGCGGGGTCCGCCGCAACTTCGTATTCCTCAGCCGATCAGGAAAATCGCGCTGGCACTAAGTCAATGATCTGACGTATTGTGAAACTATACGGTCGGCAGTTCTACGACCTGAAGCAGACCGCCCCCGAGCTTGTTGCTTATTTTGATGTCTCCTCCCGCCTTGCGAATGATATCGCGCGAGATCGATAGGCCCAGACCGGCACCAGGGATGTTCTGCGCGCGCGCAGGATCGGCACGGAAAAACGGTTCGAACACCTGATCCATCAGGTCCGCCGGTATCCCGGGGCCTTCATCACATATGGTAATCCGCGCCGTCTTGCCACCTACGACGCTTACGGTGCCTCGTTTTCCATGGGTAGCGGCGTTGATCAAAAGATTTCGCAATGCGCGCATCAGCGCGACGCGATTGCCCTGCACGCTCGCTTTGGCGGTGGAGTGGATTTCAATTTCAAATTTCTGGTGTCGTAGTTCCGTCGTTACGCTCTGCACCAGGTCCTCCATGCAGATGATCTCCGACGAGGCTTCGGTGATTTCCCCCCGAACCAACTCGATAGCACTATCTGCGATATGATCGAGCTCTTTGATGTCGCTAAACCACAATTCCCGTTCTTCTTCATTTTCAATAAATTCGGCCCTCAAGCTCATTCGCGTCAGCGGCGTGCGAAAGTCGTGACCCGCCCCGGCGATGAGGCGCATACGGCTTTCCATCGCTCGCTTTAGCCGGGCGGAAAGCAAATTAAGCGCTCGCGCAGTCGCCCGTACTTCGGCAGGCCCCCGCTCCGGTAGTTCTGGTAAGACGCCGTCGGGATTTACCATCTCGACGGCGCTCTCGAGCATGACCAACGGCCGGATCATCCGGTTGGCCGCAAGAACTCCGACGCCTCCGACGCCTATCGTGATGAAGAGAAGCCACCACACCAATTCAATGTCGGGCGGGGGATCGAGATCGACGATCAGCCATCCGCGCGATTCGACGCGCACCGATGCCGTCTGAAAACGCCTCGCTTCCAGACCTTCCTTTCGCGTGATGACGATGTCCAGTGGCGTGCCCAGTCGAGCGGTGAGGTCGCGAAACATCGCCGTCCGTTTGTCGTCCGTAGAACCATTCTCAGGCACAGCGGATAATTCTTTGCCCAGAGGATCATTGATCGCAAGGCGCTGCATGAGGATCAGTTGCCTGGCGAGCAGATCGACCACCTCTTCGTCCGGCGCTCTGAAGACGTACATCGTTGCAACCGTTATGCAGACGACGACGGTGACGATGGTCGTTACGAGAAGCAGAGCGATCTTCGCGCGAAGAGTATTCATTGCTGCTCTTCCAACTGAACGACCTTGGCAGCCAGTTGATAGCCGCCGTTTCTAACCGTCTTGAACAGCGAAGCGGCAACACCGTCTGACAGCTTGCGGCGCAGACGGCTGACCAAGACGTCAATCGAACGATCGAGCACGTCGCCGTCGCGGCCTCGCGTCAGATCAAGCAGTTGATCGCGTGTTAGCACACGACCAGGCCGGTCGAGAAAGGCGAGCAAAAGGTCAAATTCCGCTCCGGTGAGCTCGATATTTCCGCCATTGGGATCGATCACCGATCGGACGGAAGGATCGGCAGTGAATCCCTCGAACACATACCGGCTTGCATCGCTGTGCGTCGCGCGACTGTCGCGGCTGCGGCGCAGGACCGCGCGGATCCGCGCGACGAGTTCGCGCGCATTGAAGGGTTTGCCGAGATAGTCGTCGGCGCCGATCTCTAGGCCGATGATCCGATCGATATCCTCCTTCAGCGCTGTAAGCAGGATGATCGGGATATTCGACTTCGTAGCCCGCAGATCGCGGCAAAAGTCGAGCCCGGACCCGTCGGGCAACATCACGTCTAGAACGATGAGATCAATTTGATTGGTATTTATACGCTCGCGAGCCTCCGCGCATTTGGATGCGAGCTGCACGCGGAACCCTTGCTCCTGCACATAGCGCGCGAGAAGTTTTCGAATTTGGAGATCGTCATCTACAACGAGAATCTGCGGCACATGCATTGGATAGGATCCGAATAAACTCTAAGGAGCAATAATGGGCTCGACAAAGATTGGATAACAAGTTTTGTAACGAAATATGTCCTTCTCTGCGGCAAGTTGGTCTTTGACACAAAAATCGACTTAAAAGACATGCTCTGACACATTCGGCCGGAAACCGGGCAATCTGACAAGTCTATCAATACCTCAGTATCAACACTTAGGGGTATCGAATGGGCTTCCTTGCCAGTCTCCGTCGACCGACGGCTATGAAGACGGCTAAATTCCGTGAGCGGTTGGGTCCGATCGTGGATTCAGAAAAAATCCGCCCAAACTCCTCGTTGCCTTTCGCGATGCTTGCCATCGCGACCATCCTGCCAGGCTGCGCGACTACGCCCGCCGTTCAAGGCACGCGGTTGTCATCCTACGAGGGACTAAGTCCCTCCGACGGTAAACTCACAAAGTCCAAATTGATGATCCGGAAAGAGCAAGTCCTGGCGGCAAAGACGATCAACATATCTCCAACGATATTTCCATCGACCATCGCGCCGAAACTGTCTGGGGGCCAGCGCGTGCTAGTGTCGAACACTGTCGATCGAGCTCTGTGCATCAGTCTTAGCGACCGCTTCCGGGTCGTACTTCCGACCGAGCCTGCAGATCTCACGGTGCGCGCGACCGTTACGAAGGCAACGGAAACCGACGAAGTTGCAGCCGGTGTTTCCGCGATAGGATCGCTTAGCACCTCATTCATCGATATGGGCACCAACGTTCCCATACCCATTCCCCGCATACCCTATGGTCTTGGCGACCTTTCCATAGAAGCCGAGGCTATCGACGCTTCCGGGAGGCAGCAGGCTGCTATGCTGTGGGGCCGAGGCGCGGGGGTCCTCTTCAGTTCGCCGCGAGCATCGAAGGCAAGCGATGTCTATGAACTCGCATCGGCGTTTGGCGATGACTTCGGAAATTTACTAGTAAAAGGAGAAACTCCCTTCAAGTCCATGAACATCAACATTCCCTCCTGGCAGAAGATAAACTCGAATATCGGTCTGGCACCAAAGTATGCGGCCTGCGAGACGTACGGTCGCTCTCCGGGTCTTGTAGGTATGGCCGGCGCTAAGATCGGGCTGCCGCCCGAATGGACAGATAACGGACCGAGAGCATCTGTGAGGCCCTGACTAACATGGCGCGGCACGAAAGCGTGCCGCGCTCCTCTGGCTGGATTCCCGTTGTCGCGACTGCAACGACGGATGAGTTGTTCGTCAATTGGGGCGGTCGGGTCCATACGTCGTCCGGACCTGGCATCTACGCTTGACTAACGCGGCCCGGGCGAAAGGCGTACCGGGCGCGCCCCGCGTTGTCGTTCATCGCTCGTCGAATGCTGGCGGGCGAACTACGCATTTTGATCGGACGGAAGCATCGAGCAGCTTGCTAGCGTCTTCAGTCAGATCGAAGCCGAACGACGGGCGCGACGCCTCGCTTCTGAAGTCATACGACAGCACGGGCCCGGACTCGGCGGTGCGCTTGAGTGAACCAGCGCTATCTCGATGATCTCGATGACACACCGCTTTCCCTCTGCGAACGACCGCCCCAGTAGGACGACTAGACGCCCGATTTTCCGTCGGGCGTCTCTTGCTTTACCGCCCCTGAAAACGTCGGCTTATCCAACGTTCGCAGTCGTCCATCACCGTGAAGAAAGCTGGAACGTATATCAGGCTCAAGATCGTCGAACTGATCAACCCTCCGATGATGGCGATCGCCATAGGCGCCCGTCTTTCGGATTCGGCCCCTATTCCTAATGCGATCGGTAGCATGCCAGCCGCCATGGCGAGGGTCGTCATGACAATCGGACGGGCTCGCTTCCGCGCGGCCTCCATCAGCGCCTCCGCACGCTCCAACCCCCGATCGCGCCGGGCTACGATCACATATTCGACGAGTAGGATCGAGTTCTTGGCTGCGATACCCATCAAAGTTAGAATTCCGATAAGGACAGGCAATGAGATGGATGTTTGCGTAAGGAGCAACAGGCCAAACGCTCCAGCCAACGACGACGGAAGCGCTGTCAGAATTGTCATCGGCTGGATGAAGCCGTTGAATAGAAGTGCGAGAACGATAAAGAGCAACACGACGCCAGTGCTAATTGCGAGAGTGAAGCTATTGAACAATTCTTCCATACGCTCGGAATCGCCGGCCGGTTTCTGAATGACCGATGGCGACAAGACCCTGATCGATGGCATTTTCGCTACCAGGTCCTCTGCCTCCCCCACTGTCAGTCCGGTCAATTGCGCTTCCACGGTCTCGCTACGGGTGCGATCCAGACGGTCTATTTGAATCGATCCGGCGCCCAGAACGAAATCGGCAACCGACGACAACGGCACTGGCTTTTCGAAAGCGGGGACCTGCAGAATGGAGAGACGCGAGAGGTCCTTACGCCCGGCCTCGTCCAACATCACACGGATCGGAATTTGCCTAACGTCGAGGCTGAACTTGGCAAGATTCTGTTCGATGTCCCCCACCGTGGCAATATTGACGGTCCGCGCGATTGTCGTCGTGGAAACACCGAGAGCGGCTGCCTTGTCTTTCTTCGGGATGATCTGAAGCTCGGGCCTGGCGAGGCTACCGTTCACGGTGACGCTGCGAAACCCTGGCGTCGAGCGCATGTCTCGTGCTAATCGTTCCGCAGATGCGGACAGCAACGCGGCCTCATCGCTTAGCAGCGAAATCTGGATCGTCGCGGCGGACGCCCCGTCTCCACCGAAGCGCGCCCGCGCACCCGCGACGCGAAACAACTCCGAAAACATAGCAGTCTCGAATGCTTGCTGCGAAAGCGTCCTTTCGCCACGCGGCACCAGATTGATCGTGACCGTCGCCTTCCTTACTTCGCCGATCGAGGTGGTCAGATCGCCTGGGCCGGATACGCTCGATATCTGCGCCCCGATCGTTGAAAAGACGGAAGCAACCTCCGGCCGCACCTTGAACACTCCAACAATTTTCCGGGTCGCGGCATCGGTTTCCTCAAGGGTCGCACCGGGAGCCAGTTCGACGGTGAGAATGGAGCGGCCGCGATCGGCGGTCGGCATGAAATCGGCCGGAAGATGCAATACAAGCGGAAGCGTCGCTAGGACGAATACCGGCCCGGCGACGACGGTGATCCAGCGACGCCGCAAAGTCCACTGTAGTGTCCGTACGTAAGCGGAGACCCAGGCGGGTTCACGTTGCTCGTTCGTATCGCCTCTCAAGAGGTAGGCCGCCATCAAGGGCGTCAATAGGCGTGCTACGACCAGCGAGAAGAACACGGCGCTGCAGACAGCGATCGAAAACGCCTTGAAGAACTGCCCGGGAATTCCCGGCATCAGACCCACTGGTAGAAACACCGCGATGATAGCGAAGGTGGTCGCGACGACGGCAAGCCCGATCTCGTCGGCAGCCTCGATTGCCGCGTCGTAAACGCTTTTGCCGGATTCCCTAATATGTCGAACGATATTCTCAATTTCTACAATGGAGTCATCGACCAGGATGCCGACAACCAGTGCGATTCCCAGCAGGGAGATATTATTGAGCGACTGGTTCAGGACATACATGATCGCGAAGGTGGGGATTAGCGACAGCGGAAGCGCGAGACCCGAGATGAGTGTGGCGCGAAAGTCGCGCAGAAATAGCCAGACGACCAAGACCGCCAGCATCGCTCCGATCAAAAGCGCTTCGATGGCAGCATCGTATCCCTCGATCACGACATCGACCGACGACGTGACTTCGACTATCTTCATTTTAGGATATCTGGCCGCGAGTTCGGATATCCGCTTTCGGACGGCTTGAGCCACGGCGACTTCGCCGGAGCCAACGGCGCGGAAGACGCTGAAGCTGACTACCTCACGATTGTCGAACCGAGCCCGTTGCCGAGGTTCCGCCCATGAATGATCAATCGTGCCGAGATCGGACAGCTTGATGCTTCGGCCGTCGCTGAAGGCGAAGCGCGTATCGCGTAGCGAGGCGACATCCGGAACGCTTCCAACAGTACGGATTGCCTGCTCCGAGCTCCCTAAAGTCGCACGGCCGCCCGGCTGATTGATGTTCTGGGCCTTAATGAGGTCGGACACCTCGTAAGCCGTCAAGCCAAACGCCGCCAGACGGTCGGGGTCGAGCCTGACCGATATTTCTGCCTCGACACCGCCCGACCGCGAGACGCGTGCCACGCCTGGAACCGCGAGGACTGCTCTGGCGACGTCGCTATCGACGAACCAGCTCAGGTCGTCGGGCGGTACTCCGGGCCCATCCACGATGAAAGTCAGGATCGCCTGCTGCGTCGCTTCGACACGTTGTATGACGGGATCGAGCACACCTTGGGGCAGCTTCGAGCGAATGGACATAACGGCATTCCGGACGTCATTGGTCGCCCGGTCAATGTCCGTGCCTATGGCGAATTCGACGCTGCTGAAAGACATCCCTTCGTTCACGCTCGACCGTACGCGATTGGCATTGCCGAGCCCAGCAACGCTGTCCTCCACTACGCGTGTAATCTGCGTCTCGACCTCTGTGGGCGCTGCACCGATCCATGCGACGTTTACCGTCACAACGGGAACGTCGATGTCGGGCATTGCGTTCAGCCGAAGCTTAGAAAACGAGACCACCCCGGCAAGAGTGAGCAGGATGAACAGGACGATCGTGGCGACGGGGTTGCGGATTGCCCACGCGGACATGTTGGTCATTGGACCGGATTTCTCACAGAGGCTGTCTCAACGTTTACTACGTCGCCATCGCTGAGCAGCCCAGCTCCCTCAGTGACGATGCGCTCGCCAGCGCCGACACCGCTCAGGATCTCGACGCTGCTACCGCCGAGCTGGCCGATGCCAATCTCGGCCAGCGACACGACGTTTCCCGAGGCGATCTTGAACACGTGGGCCTTTGCGTCCCGCCAAACCAGCGCCTTGAGGGGCGCGGTCAAAGCAAGCCTGCTCTCGGCTGAGATTTCTACCCTAGCGAACATCCCTGGCTTCAATTTCGAATTGGCCGGCAGCATGACACGAACTGTTCCCAGCCGGGTCTTGGGGTCAACGATCGGCGAAACCATCCGCACGCGCCCCTCTTCCTGAATACCCCCCGGCCCGACAATCATCACCGATTGCCCGACGGCCATTGCGAGGAGATCGGATTCAAGCACTCGGGCATCTACTTCGATACGCGAATCCTGGATGAGCCGAAACAGTTCGGTCCCGCTCTGGATCACCTGCCCCGTTGTGACCGCGCGAGATGCAATGATTCCCGCTGCGGGCGCGACGACCGTCATCTGCCTATGACGCGCCTCGATCTGAACCTGCTGCGCCTGCGCAGCTTCCAGCTTGGCTTCCGTCGTCCGGACGAGCGTTTCGCGGAGCTCAATCGTCTGGGCACTTATCGTCCCCGGCGTCACAAGACGCGCGCGCCCGGCATCCGACCGCGCATTGACGAGAGCGGCCTCGAGCTCGAAGATCACCGCCTTCTGCTTAGCGAATTCCGCAGCGATCTGATCGTCATTCAGACGTACCAGAACCTGTCCTTTCGCAACGATCTCGTTTTCATCGACCAGAATATCGCTGACGGAAACACCGCTGGCCTCCGTCGCGATCGGTATCTCGCGCCAGGCCACGACATTTCCGGTCGCGGTGATCCGTTTGGCGATATGCGACGCCTCGACAGAGACCGTCTTCACGGTCATCGTCGCGGAAGAGCCGCGTGCATTCACCATAGGCTGAAGAAGGACCGCCATTGTGATACTGCCAATCACGCTGCGCCAGTGTTTGGAGGTGGCGTTCATTAATCTATGTTCCTCTTCGCGTAGGATCGCGTGCGACCGTTTCGGTGCATCGACTGCCCTGATAAGAAGATAGACCTTGGGCGTTGCTCTCAATGGACGAAGCGTGTCCGAGTATTTGTACCGAAGCTGAATTTGTGTCGAACTTTTGCTGGCCAAGCAAGCACTGGTGACCACGCTACCCGGTAAGCGAACGAAAGACTTAAAAACCGAATGCATGACGGCTTTGGAGGGAACGCTCGAAACCTCGTCCGGAGGACGCTTTCAGCATCCCGAATTCATAAAGTGCCTCCATATACTTCTGGTCGAACGTTGCAACGCCCGGCGGCGTGGGGAGGTGCGCGTCGATTGCGGTCGCGTTACATTCCCAGCCGTTACGTTGGCAAAACGCAAAGGTCGAAACCATGGTACTGCGGGTATTCGCCTTGACCGCTGTCTGGAACGACCGCACTACGATCGGTAGCGTGTAGTCCGCTGTATAGGCGGGATCGTTGCTCAGTTTGCCGTTGATGATGACGAACAGCCGGGATTTCGCTATCCGGGTAGATGACATCAGCAATGTCTCCGGAACCGGTGTCACGTTCGAACTGACGCCTCCATCCACATGCATCTCGACATAGGCTTGGTCTCCGGAACTTACCTCGATAAACACCGGCGGAAAGATACCTGGTATGGCAGCAGATGCTGCGAGCAAGCTGCGAAACAAATCTTGGCGTTGCGGGCTGTTGCTGGCAGCGATCTCTCCCATGTTCCACAATGTCGTCGATTGCGTATCGACGTTCGTAGTTGCGATGATCAACCGCGTGCCTTCGCGGTGCCGGGCGGCCACTGCATCAATGAGCGCATCGTCGACATAACGCGCGATTAGTTCACGCAACGGTCCGGACTCGTAGACGCTTGACCCGATGATCGCGTCCACTCCAGCCCACTGCAACAGGTCGTCGGCCAGGCCCGCGGTCAGGGCTTTTCGAAGAACAGGATCGTAACGAGAGCCAAGAAATGCGAAGGGCGCGATTAGGGCACCTACGCTCGAACCGGTGACGACATCGAAATCAGGACGCTGGCCAGTCTTTGTCCATCCGGCAAGGAAACCGACTCCGTAAGAGCCATCTGCGCCACCTCCAGACAGCGCGAGGATCGTCAATGGTACACGGCTATCGCGGCCCTGAAACAGGCGTTGACTTTCCTGTGCCGTCAAACGTGCCTTGGAAATGTTGCGAATGACCGTCGCATTGGCCGACGCCAAGGGTGCGCGAGGAAGCGACGCGCAACCGCCCAAAAGTAACGTTAAGGTCAGCGCTACGAACGCGAGCATGTGCATAAAATCAATCAATCCTTGGCGGGCATTGCCATGAATTGACGGGTCTCGCGACTATCGGGAACGCGGCTCCATACTCGGGGTGCGCCAAACTTATCTGCAGTCAGATAGATTTGAACGATTAGGTTGTTGCCATCCTCGCTCAGGTCCATGCGAGCCCGGTACAAAAGACCATCCAATGGGTTCAAGATACGGCCGTTGTCATAGGCCAAGCCATCTTTCTTCATACCTACAATGAAGGTTAGACCAAGCGCCGGAGCGTCCTTTTGCGTTCCCCGGCATGCGGTGCAAAGCAGGCTTGCGGCGGCTTGGCCCGGCGTGAAAAAGACCTTGACGATCTGTCCTTCATATACGCCAGACCGAATGTAAATATTGAACCATCCGCTCGGGTTTCCGATGTCGTCGGAGATCTGCCAAATCCCTTCCGCACTCGGCAGCACCGATTGAACCGACTGAACCGGCACCAGTCCTGCGATCAAGGCAACGCTTGCAGGAATTCTAAAGAACTTCACCGTTCAGAGTCCCTGCCGATTGGTTTGTGGTGAGAACGATCATCGATGAGCGCTCGCTCGGACCAATTCGGGATCGATCTCAACTCGACGTCGGGGAAAGCCGTACGTTGCATTCTCGAACAGCCGATATGCTCAAGCCGCGAGGATCGTGCTCGCCGGGGGGGGGGGGGGGGGGGGGGGGGGATCCGATCTATCGAATTCGCAGATCTCCACGTTAGGAGGCCGGCGGCTTTTGCGATCAACCTTCGGAAAACATCCTCCTCCAAATGAATTGGAGCATGCAATGACATTAAGACACCGTTTTTCATCAGTCTCTGGAAGACGCCTCTGAACCAGCTCAACTTCTTCTCCATGCGGGACCGCGGTCCAACTCAACTTTTCTCACAGCGGAAACGTCTCGTTGGGCGTTGACTGAAGTAGGGCGCCACATGTCCGAAGATTTCAAACGACTGGATATTTGATGCGGAAGATTGCGTCGCTTGCAGGGATATTCAACTTCATTATCCGCTGGTCGCGGCGAACATCGAATCTCGATCCGGCAGGTAACATCACATAGAGAACAATTAGATCGATACTGTTGGTATCTATACGCCCCCCTGACCTTCGAACACCTAGAAGCGAGTTGCACGCGAAATCCCGGCTCCAGAATATAACGAGACAGGAGCACCCTAGTTTCAACGTCGTCATAGACAGCAAGAATTTGCGGAACGTTCATGGACGTCGAATCCTACCTCTCCATATAAATACAAGCGATTTATCGAGTCTCGCGCGACAGGTTAATCGAGACCTGTGAAACCCATGCTCCCGGCGATTCCATCGCAAACGATTGACGGTTTCCGTTCGTCCGAACAGTCAATAATGCCGTGATAGTATCGCTTTCGATCTTTGCATCGATGACACCGTCGATGCTTTGCCCTGAGATCTTGCCACCTTGGCGGTACTGGCTTTCAAACCAATTTCCCGAAAGCACTGAACCTCTTTGGTCGATATTGGCGCTCAGCTCCATCTTGTAAGCATCGCTCGCACAGCGCACATCCATCTTCACGGACTGCCCCTCATTTTTGACCGTGTAGTCTACCTTGCAACGGACGCGTTCGCGCGGTCCATCGGATGGCTTCATCAACCCCACGCCTGACCATGAACCGGCCAAATTGTCGAATCTGGGTTGCGCATGAGCAGGCGCCATGACTCCGATTGCGATCGGGATTGCCCAACTCAGATTCTGCATGATGCTTAACCTGTGCCTAAACATAACGTCGAATCCTTATTGTCCGGGTATTTGCGGGCTTTAGTCAAAAATCGAGAAGCGATTTCAGCAGCTTTATGCGCCTACAAATCTCAGCGTGTGAAATTTAGACGGCAGCGACGACTGACCTCGTGCGGAGGTCTGCTCTCGCGACGCGCGCTTGTTGTTTTCAGCATGTCGCTGGCACCTAACGACTAGCGATTTTCGGAATCGATCGGGGCCGATGAGATTGAGCGCGGTTGGGAATCTGGATTTCGCCTTGTCCGATCTCATTCCTGGCCACGACCATGCTCCGGCACAACACTACGAATGCGCGTGCAGTGATTGCCGTAACCGAACCGTGCGGCGGAACCTTGTTGCTCAGATTGCTCAACAACTCGAAATATTGCTCAACATCTCTCCATTGAGCGAAATGTGTCGGCGCTTCAACTATTTCCAATCTGATTCAGTTGACGACCGTTGCTTGCGGTGTCGCGCAACACGGTATTAGCAACGTGGACTGCGATATAACTATGCAATGCGACAACGGACCTCTGTCCAAACCACCGCAACACAATCAACATTCGGATATCTTGGTCTCAATACGCCACGCTTTTTGGCCCTCGCGTGTCCAATTTGCACGCGATCAATCATGCATGAAAACGCTCGCAGTTATATTTTTTCTAGCGCTGTCGGCTGTCGCCGTCGCAGTTGTTACGGACAGAATGATCAAGCAAGACAACCCCCATCTCGCCAATACCCGCTTCAAAGGTATGCACTAGCGTTCTCGATACAATTCGAACTCACGGCTGATGGACGCGACAGATTGCGCTCACGTCGGTGAGGGATCGCAAGGAACGACTTCGTCACGCGTGATTTAGCATATTGATATTCGGATTCGTTCTCGAGCGGCGAGCATGCGTCCTTCCATAAAGCAACTGGATATCACCAGCTAATGGGGGATGTATGGTCTATACTTCTGCACTCAGTGTCTATGGGCCAGGACTGGTTGGCCAGGTCGGCGCTACATGCTCTCTCGTCACTATGGTGGCGCCTCCACACCCGAGAAAGCCATTACTACATCCGGAAGCGGATGATCAGACTCGCAGGTGCTTGCTCTATGCGACCACATCTTGGTCGTGTTTGACCGTACTGCTGATCGATGGTCTGGGCGGAGCAGGAATACCGGAATAATTCGAAGAGCTATTGCCCCTTAGAGCCAGACTGTCGCCTTCGCGCCAGGAGCTGCCCATCGCCCAAGCTGAGCCGAAAAGCCCACTGCTTCACGATAGCTCGTAGCTGTCGTATCACCAGCCCCATAGCCGCCAATTAGAGGCACATGGGGCACCAACCGACTGAGCCCCACCTTCCAGCCCATTTCGTTTCCACGGTCGCAGTTTGGCGTTGGCGCCGGGTTGATGTCACTCATTGCAGAATGGCGAGATCACACCGAGTTAGCTGATCGCCGACGACTGTATAGGAAATTTCAGTTTCCTATACTGTCATCAGCGTGGATGAATTCTCATGTTTCTTAGTTCAGCAATGATCGTCGAACTATCCCGCTCCTCGAACTGATCGCGCCTCGTTTCGAAGCGGGTTCAGAGCTACACGGCCCTCGTCAGAGCACCGTCGATGATGAGGTTGGTACCCGAGATGCGGCTCGCGATCGGGCTAGCCACGAACACGACTCCGGCGGCCACTTCCTCCGCGGTTCCCATTCGACCGGTCGGATTCAAGCTCATGGCCGTCTTGTAAAGTTCGGGCGAGCCGTGTTCGATGCCCTGCCATATGCCGCCTTCGAAATAGGTGTTGCCGGGCGACACCGCGTTGACGCGGACGCCTTTGCCGGCGAGCTGATTGCTCAATCCCTTGGCATAGTGGATCAGTGCAGCCTTGAAGGCGCCGTAAGAGCCGGCGGCGAAATCGACCTCGAACCCGGAGACGCTGGAGACGATGACAATCGACGGCGTCTTCGATTTTTCCAGATAGGGAAGTGCGGCCGCCACCGCATTGACCGTGTGCATCATGTCGATGCGGAATGACTTTTCCCAGGTTTCCGCGGTATCGCCGACCGCCAGTGCGCTGACATTGCATACGAGGATATCGACACCGCCGAGCTCAGCGGCCGCGTTGTCAACCCATTGCTTGAGGGCGACGGGATCGGCGACATCGGTCGACTTGCCCCAGGCTTTGACGCTCTTCGCCTGCAAGGCCGCAACGACGCTGTCGATCTGCTCTTGTTGTCGCGCGCAAATGGCGACGTTGGCGCCCTCGCTAGCGAACATATCCGCAATCGCACGACCGATTCCCTTACTTCCGCCCGTCACGAGAGCGTTCGTGCCCTTCAATCCCAGATCCATGGTTCACTCCTCGGTTGAGATGCCTGACTGCTCGGCTTGCACGATTGTCATCGGTGCTCTCGCGCGTGCCACCCCGCAGCCTTCGTGATCAACCCGCGGTAGCTGTGCGGCATCCGCATAGCAACCAGATCTTTCCGGCGCACAACGTTGGTTGGATAGACGGTGTCGAGATTCGTGGTGTCCACCACCGCCGTCGCCGTCCCTTCGGTATCCGCCGCGATGGCTTCCCGACGCGGAAACTCGAAGGTGTCGGGGCCGAACACGCCGCTGAGGCCTGGATATCCGTTGCCGGGATCGAACACATTCGAGAACGCAAAAAACACGTTGTTCTCGCCGGCGCGAACCCGGAAGTGATGCCAGTGATAGAGATCGGCGCCGGTCGGGATCGGATAGTTCTGCGACACAAGCGATCCCACATGCGGGGTGCTGAAACGTTCCTTAATCGCTGCCGCGCAGACGATGAGATCACACCCCTTCAGCGCAAGGATGCGGCCGGCTTCAGGAAACGATGCATCGTGACCGATCAGAAGGCCGATGCGCCCGACCGACGTGTCGGCCACCACCCAGTCATCGCCGTGACGCGCCCAGGCACGCTCGGATTCCGTCAAGTGGGTCTTGCGGTAAACCGCGACAAGGCCTTCTGGCCCGATCAGGCACGCGCTGTTGTAGATCGCATCGCCGTTACGCTCGGCGATGCCGACGACAAGATACACCTTGAGCTGGGCGGCCAGACGGCAGAGCTGATCGGTCTCCGGCCCCGGAACAGTCTGCGCTCGCGCGCCGGGATTGTTGAGGCCGCTCAGCGCGAGTTCCGGAAACACGACGAGGTCGGCCTTGCCCTCAAGCTCCGCCTGCCGCGCAAGCGAGGTGATGCGCGCGAGATTTGCTTCGACGTCATCACCGGGACTCATCTGCGCGACCGCAACCCGCGACGTCCGCCCCGTCGGCCAGGGCTTGTGGCCGTACAACTTGAAGAAATCGCGAGGATTCCAGCTGAACGTATCGGACAGCAGCCCCGCATAGAGTTCGGGGCGGCGCTGAGAGAACACGGCTTCACCGCCAACACGCCGCGCGCGGGACGCGTCCAGATCCATGTCAGCTAGTGCGAAGCCGTCCCCGCCATCGATCAGGGCCGCAATTGTTCCGTCCGGCGCGATCACGCAACTGCCGCCGCTGAACTGGACGGTGCGTTCAAGTCCCCACCGATTGCTTTCGATCAGATAGCAACCGTTCTCGAACGCCCGGCTGATCCAATACGGAGCCGGTGTGCGCTCAGCGAGCCAGTTCGAGATATGGCAGATCACGTCGGCGCCCTGCAAGGCGACGAGACGCGCGGTCTCCACAAAGTGGATGTCCATGCAGATCAGCAGCGCGATGCGCCCGATCGGCGTGTCTAAGACCTGATGGCCGAGATCGCCTGCCGCCGACCATTTCGGCTCCGCAATATAGGGATGCGTCTTGCGATGCTGGCCAATCACACCTTCGGGTCCGATCAGCACCGCAGAGTTGAAATAGATGCTGTCGCTATCGACCTCCGGCATGCCGACAACAATGTAGCAGTCATATTTCCGCGCGAGCGCTGCGAAGCGATCCGTGGTCGGCCCCGGGATCGTCTCGACGAAAGGTGCGACCTCAGCCCGGTCGAACCAGCAATAGCCCGTGGTGCCCATCTCCGGCGTAACGATGAGCCGGGCGCCCGCTGTCGCCGCCGCTTCGCAGAGTTCGAGCAGCCGCGCGATATTGCGCTCCTTCTCGAACATGGTCGGTTCGAACTGAACCGTGGCAACCTTGTGCACGCGCGACATGATCGGCTTACCCTTTTAGACCAAAAATGATTTCTTGATCGAAGCGCCGAGCGTATATTTCGGATCCACCATGTTGCCGAGCCGGACGCGGCCGGTCTGGGTCAGTAGCATGTAGGCATCGATCTCCTCAAAGCCGTAATCGGCCGTCATCCAACGGCAAAGCTCGCGATAGGCGATGCGCGCAGCATCTTCCATCGGCCGCGCCGAGCCGATCGTCATGATGAAGTCCTTGGTCTCCAGCCGCGGCCAAGCAATGCTCCAGCCCTTGATCAGATCGATCTGGACCGTGGTCACGGTCGGATGCTCGATCGCGACGCCGCAGAGTTCGCCGTCGCCCTGCGCCGCGTGGCAGTCACCGAGATAGAGCAACGCGCCCTTGGTATTGACCGGCAGATAGATCACCGCACCGACACCGACGTCGGGCAGGTCCATGTTGCCGCCGTAATAGTCCGGCACCAGCGACGAAATCGCCTCGATCTCCGGCGAAGTGCCGATGGTGCCGATGAACGGCTCATAGGGCAGCGTGATCTTGTCGTTCCATTTGGTGCCGTTCTCGAGAGTGATCTCGAGCTTCTTGACGCGCTCGGGCAAAGCCGGATTGAGCAACGCGGTCTGGCCGGTGCCGACCAGCCCGCCGAATTCCGGCATGACGACAGTGGTGCCGCGCGGTTGCGGCCCACGCGGCACGATGCTCTCGATATAGACCGCGAGCGTATCGCCCTTCTCGGCTCCGTTGATCCAGATCGGCCCGTTCTGCGGGTTGAGAAAGGGAAAGTTGAGAATCTTCGAGGGGATGTCGGTCTCGTGCTTGATGGCGCCCTCGAACGCATCATGGGTTTCGGCGGAGACCACAGCGCCGGGATCGACCGTCAGCACAGGCCCTACGTAAGGGCCATAGACATAGTGGTACTTGCCCTGATCCTGTTCGGTGATCATGTGATGGGTGCCGGGTTTTCCCTTGGCGACGCCCTTGCTCGCCATGATCGAATTTTCCTGCCAGGCCATCGATTCACTCCTTCGTCTCTGTGTTGTTATGGGCGTGGGTTGGTTTCAGACCGCGAGATGACGGCGCATTTCTGCCTGATCGTCGAGCGCGGCCCGATCGAGGCTTGCGACGATGCGCCCCTTGTCCATCACGTAGCAGCGCTGCGCCATGGCGCGGATCATGTCGAGATTCTGCTCGACCAGGATGATAGTGACGCCGGTGCTGCGGTTGAGTTCGACCATGTTGCGGGCAATGTCCTGAACGATATTCGGCTGAATGCCTTCGGATGGCTCATCGAGCAAAATGAGGTGGGGATCGGCAATCAGCACACGCCCGATGGCGAGTTGCTGCTGCTGGCCACCGGACATGGTGCCGGCACGCTGGCTCCAGCGCTCCGCGAGGATCGGAAAGGCTTCCACGATCCGCCGCCGTCCCTCCTCGGGGATATCGCCCTTGATCGCAGCGCCGACGGCGATGTTTTCGGCCACCGTCAGGCGCGGAAACACGTCGCGCCCCTGTGGCACATAACCCATGCCAAGCCGCGCCCGTTTGTGCGGCGGCAACAGTTCGACGGCCTCGCCGCGATAGACAATCGAACCGCTCATCGCCGGCACGAGGCCAATCAGGCTTTTCATCAGCGTCGATTTGCCGACGCCGTTGCGGCCGATCACAGCGACGATCTCGCTCTCCCACACCTCGATTTCGAGGCCCTGCAACACCGGCTTGCCGCCGTAACCGGCGCGCAAGGCCTGCGTCGAGAGAATGACTTCCTTACGCATGGGCCTGCCCCAGATAGATAGCGGCGACGCGTTCGTCGGCGACGATCTCATCGATCGAGCCTTGCGCGAAGACCTGTCCAAGATGCAGCACCGTGACGCGCTGCGCGACCTGGCGCACGAAGGCCATGTCGTGCTCGATCGCCAACACTGTCATGCCGTCCGCATTCAATCGCTGCACCATCTCGCCCGTCTGATGCGTTTCTTCCGGCGACATGCCCGCAGTCGGCTCGTCGAGCAGCAACAGTTGCGGCTTCAGGCTGATCGCCATGCCGATTTCGAGCCACTGCTTCTGGCCGTGGCTCAGATTCCCGGCGATCTGCATCTGCTCGGCTTCAAGGTTGAGGAACGTCAGCAACCGATCGATCCCGCGCGCGAGCTCAACGCTGCGATGCGTCCGCTGCAGGGCGATTTCGAGGTTTTGTCGGACAGACAATCCCTTGAATACGCCAGGCACCTGGAATTTGACCGACAGCCCGCGGTGAATGCGCGCGAACGGTTTCAGCGCAGTGATGTTCTCGCCGGCGAACAGAATATCGCCGCTGCCGGGATGGTGTTCGCCTAGGATCAACCTAAACAGCGTACTCTTCCCCGCACCGTTCGGACCGATCAGGCAATGGATTTCACCGGCCTCAAGCACGAGATCGACCGAATTGGTGACATGCAAGCCGCCGAAATGTTTATTGAGTCCGCGAAGCTCGAGAAGCGCCATCAGACGTCTCCCTTGCTGCGGCGCGCAACGAGCCGGGAAATCAGATTCATGGCACCGAGCACGAGCCCGTTCGGCGCGATCAGCACGGTCAGGACCAGCAGCACACCCATGAACACCAGCGCGTATTGGCTGCCGTAAATGGTCAGGGCCTGGAAGGCCGCGAGCACCACCAGCGTGCCGATCACGGTCGACGTGAGATCGCTGCGGCCGCCGACCGCGACCCAGATCAACGGCAGCGCGGCCGCGGTCATGCCCATACTCGACGGCGTGATGTACTGTCCCCACGCCGTGTAAAGCACGCCGGAAATGCCCGCGAGCGCCGCTCCGATCACGAAGGTGATGAGCTGATATTTGCGCACGTCGTAGCCCAGCATCTCCGCGCGCTCCGGATTCTCGCGGATAGCAACGATGACATTGCCAAACGAGGAGTTCATCAGGATGCGCAGGCCGAGATAGACCAGCAGCAGCAATCCCAGCACGGCGTAATAGAGTCCGATATCGGCCAACAACACGATGTCGCCACCGGACCATGGGATCGTTAGCGGCGGCATCGCGCTCATGCCATTAAAGCCGTTGAGGCGCGCCGCGCCGATGCGCCACTCAGGGCCCGCGGTCTGGGCCATAAAGCGCTCCAGCATCAGCGTCACCGCCAGCGTGACAATACCGAGGAAGACGCCGGCAATACGGCCGAAGAACATGAAATAGCCGAGCAGCAACGCAAACAGCGCGGCGATCACGACCGCCAGCACCAGCGCGACCAAGGTGAACCCATAAGCCGAGCCGAAATTGAGCGTGAGGATGCCGTAGCTATAACCGGCAATGCCAAAAAAAGCGGTCTGCCCGAACGAGAGCGAACCGCCATAGCCCCAGATCACACACAGGCTGAGCGCGATGAACACCCAGACGAAGAAATACACGGTATTGCCGACCGTATAACCGTCGCTGAACAACGGATAGGCGCAGGCAATCGCGAACACGATGGCGAACGTAATCCAGAACGCCGGACCACGACCCACAGTCTGCGGGCCTTCGAGGCGGCGGAGGAAACCAGGCAAACCGTTCACAGCTGCGGATCCTTCAGGTTCGTTCGCGCAGCAGGAAGCCGGAGATGCCTTTCGGCAGGACCCGGACAACGATGATCACGGCGACCAGCAAACCGATCTGGCCAAATAATTGTCCCTGCCAGGAGGTCATCACCGACTTCACCACCGCGAGGATCGCGCCGGCCGGCGCGGTACCGAGGAATACGTCGGCCCCACCAATCACCACGGTGACGAAGGCCTCCATGATGAAGGTGGCGCCCATCGTCGGCACCAGCGTCATGGTGGGCGCGTACAGGCCACCTGCAAGACCGGCGAGCCCGGCACCGCAGGCAAAGGTGAGACTGTAGATCAGGCGGGTATCGACACCGAGAGCCGCGGCCATGTGCGGCACCTGGATGGTGGCGCGGGCAAGCACGCCGAAGCGCGTCCAGTTGAACAGCATATAGAGGCCGCCGAGTACGCCGAGCGCGGAGGCAAACAGCACGAGGCGATAGATGGAATAAGAATACTCGCCAACCTGAAAGCTGCCGAACGGCGTTCCGACGCCAGCCATGGACGAGCCCACCAAGATCAGCGTCCCCTGGGTCGCAATGAGGCTCAGGCCCCAGGTTGCCACGATGGTGTCGAGCGGCCGGTCATAGAGATGGCGGATCACCACGAGTTCGACTAGCGCGCCGACCAACGCGGCGACGATGGCCCCGGCCAAGATCGCCAGCGGCAGCGGCACGCCGAGATGGACGGTGGAAGCCGTCACATAGGCGCCGCACATGATGAACTCGCCATGGGCGAGATTGATCACGCCCATCATGCCGAAGATCACCGCCAGTCCGCATGCCGACAGCACGAGAAAAGCGAATGCATCGCCGAACTGATAGAGCGCCGAGAATATATGCGTTGCGATGTCCATGAACCAACCGGGATGATGCAAATTCGAAATGCGAGGGAAACTTCAGCTCTTCGAGAACACCGTCCCGGCAGGCAGACGTACCTGCCGGGGCGGCGCCGACGCCGATGTCAGGGTTTCGGCGGCGGGTTCGAGGGCGTGTACTGCGCCATAGGATCCTTCTTGGTCAGATCGCAACCGGCATCGCCCAGCCAGTACGGCTTGATGCCCTCCCACACTTTCGGAAACGAGATCGAATGATCGGCCCCGACCTTGGCGAGATAAATGGTGTGCGACATATGCTGGCTCTTCGGGTCGATACAGACCTTGCCCTCCGGCGCATCCATGCAGACATCACCGACCGCGATTACCTTGCGGATATCTTCCCGCTTGGTCGACTTCGCCCGTTCGACCATCTGCTTATAGAGATAGACTGCGAGATAGGAATTCTCGGCTTCCTGGTTCACATAGGGCTCGTTAGGGAACTTGGCCTTGAACTTGGTGTAGAATGCCTTGCTGGCCGGGGTATCGATTTCCTCGATGTAGTTGGTCGTGACGTACATGTCCTTCAGGCTTGGCGGCTTGAAGCGTTTGTGTTCGTAGCCCTGCCCGACGTTGACCGACGAGGCCATCGGCAGATTGACGTTGGCGGATGCCGCCTGCTCGTAATAAGAAGCCTGCGCAGTGCCAACCAGCAGCGTCACCACAAAATCAGGCTTTGCTTTCTGGATATTCTGGATGCTCTGTGAGAACTGGGACACGCCGAGCGGGATGAACTCCTCACCGGCCATCTTGCCGCCGTTCTCCTTGACGATGTTGCGCACCCACTCCGCCGATATCTGGCCGAAATTGTAATCCGCGGCGAGCGTGTAGACGTTCTTGCCGTACTTCTCCATCATGTAGGGAATGAGCGTGGAGAACTGCTGTTCCGGCACCGCACCGGTGACAATCATATGGCCGTCGCAAACGCCGCCTTCGTACTGATTGTTGTAGAATGCGAAGCCGTTGAACTGATCGACGATCGGGCGATAGGCCTCGCGCGAAGCGGACGAGAAGCCAGCGAATACTACGTCGACCTTGTCGCGCTGGAGCACACGCCGCATGAATTCCTGATAGCGTGTGTTGTCGGACTGGGTGTCGTAGGCGACCAGCTCAAGCGGCCGGCCGTCGATACCACCGGCCTTGTTGATCTCTTCGGCCGCGAGTTGGATCGCATGCACTTTTCCGATGGTAGCCACCGCGAAATCGCCGGACTGGTCCTCCAGCACCCCGAGCTTGATCGGGGTTTGCGCAAACGCCGCACCTGTCGCGAGAACAAGCGTCCCCGTGAGGGCTACGGCGCGCAGCCCCCGCAACACATTCTTGGTCATGTTGGTGTCTCCTACATCGCTTGCTTGTTGCCGCCTCGCAGCGTGATGCTGGTCGCGCGGCCGGGAATGTCGGGCGCACTTGCCCGCCTGCTCAGAAATTCCTCGCAGTAGAGTTCCAAGTTCTGCCGCGCGCGCATGCTCTCGCGGCGAAGCTGGGAATAGGCGCTCTCTTCATCGAGACCGTCTTGCTGCATCAAGAAGATCACCGCGCGGATCACCGCGCGACGGCTACGACGGCGTTCTTCGAGATCCTGAAGGCGGGCATGCATATCGCTACGCAACATGAACTGGTTCACGCCCATGAACAGTGAGGTGTAGACGGCGCCGCCGTGGACCGGCTTACGCAGGAAGGAAGTCGCGCCGAGATTGACCAACGCCTTCAGACGGCTCGGCGCCTCGACGCCGACCAGACCGATCACCGGCACCGGCGGCAGGCGTGAGATGGGATTGACCTCAATCGCCACCGCGCCTTCGAGATCGCCGTCAATGAACAGGATATCGCGCTCGGACTGCAGGTTGCCGACATCGATCTGCGCGCGGCCGTCGACGATCTCGGGATATTCGGTCGTCACACCAAGTTTGGCGAGGGTGGACTCGAGTGAGCCCTCTTTTCCACCGCGTCCGATGACGACAAGAGCGCGACCGCCTTTGAAGTTCTGCAGCAACCGGGATGTCATGATTGCACCACTCTGAGCACGGGAGAGCGCATTGCACTCGCAAAGCGCGGCGACGACTGAACGAGGTAGGGATCTGGCGCGATTGGGCTGCGTGCCTCCAGCAGCACTTCGAACTGCCCATTGAGGGTGGAACGGGCGATCCGCGGTGTCAGCCAGGCGTGATAGGTTTGCGGATCAATGCGCACGTCGCCCTGCGGCGCCAGCAAGCTCTGGCTGGCGACCGCGGCGCGCACGGCGCGTGCATCATCGGTACCCGCCTGCTCCAATGCTGCGGCCAGAAGCTTGACGGCGATGTAGGACGCTTCTGCGTCGGCGGACGATACTGGTCCGCCGGGGAAGGCCTTGGCATAGGCGGCGATGAATGCCGCATTCGCCGGAGATTCCAACGAGGAGAAATAGACGCTGGAGCTCAAGTGCCCGTCGATAGCCTCGTCGCCAATCTCCGCAAGCTCCGGCTCTGACAGCGTGCAGCTGGCCACCGGAATTTCATTGACCTGATCGATACCACGCGCGCGGCAGGCCGCGCGGAAAGCGCGGAAGAAGGCATAGGCGCTCGTACCGATCAGATTGTTGAAGACGAAATCTGGACGCTGCTCAAGGATCGCCGATATCACCTGGTCGAATTCGGTATCGCCCACGGACAGGTATCGCTCTGCGACCACGGCGCCTCCCCGCGCGGTCAGCGCCTCACGGAAGATGCGGTTGTTCTCCCAAGCCCAGATGTAGTTGGAGCCGACGCAGAATGCGCGAGTACCAACCCGCGAGGCGAGATACTCGACCAGTGGCAGCACGTGCTGGTTGGGCGATGCTCCGGTGTAGATCACATTGTCCGAACTCTCGAACCCTTCATAATGCGACGGATACCAGAGCAACCCGTCAAACTTCTCGAAGCAGGGAATGACCTCCTTGCGACTCGAAGACGTATAGCAGCCCAAAACTTGGCGGATGCCGGCGCCAAGCAGCTCGAGGCTAAGTGCGCGGTAACGTTCAAGATCGCCCGACGGGTTCACCACGACGGGCTCCAACGTCGCCGCACCGTCTGCCTCGGCATTCTCCTGGAACGCCAGCAACGCGCCGTTCAGCATCGAGCGTGCGACGACGCTGTAGGACCCTGTCGTCGAGAACATTATGCCGATGCGATAGTGCTTCCGCGCCATTAGCCGATCCAAAACAAAAAAAGCGCCCGCCGGCTGTGAAGCCGTGGGCGCCCTCGCCACCAACTGGACACGCTTGAATTTGAAGCGCGGTGTTGGAAATGGTTTGAACTTGTAGCGTTATCGGGCAGCTCTGCCCAACGCTTGCAGTTTAAGCTCCCTTAGAACGACCATACTGTCAAGCACGTTGTTACGGCGAGAGTTGCTTCAATTCATCCCTCGTTGCAGCAAAACTATGCAGGGCGCCGGGAAATTACACTGGTTGCACGAGCGCCAATGACAGTCATTGCGTCAGGATCCATTCAGACGGCAATGCGGAGCATCACCTACACTGCGACGTTGCGTGGCTCTTCGTCGATTCTGCATTTCGTCCTATTAGATGAGCGGCATCTGCGAGAGGAGCTCGCTGAGCGCGACCATGGAGCCGCAGGTCAATCAACTTTCGACGCGCTCGCGGTAATGCTCAAATACACTTGTAACGCCGCGGGATGAGATCCAGCCATTCAAGCACCAGTTCCCGCCCTATCGCCATCACAGCAGCTCACGTTTCAACAGTCCACCCAGCCAGTCCGCAAAGACCTGAAACCTCCGAGAGAGATGCTGACGGTGTGGATAGAGCAGTGCCATCGGCATCGGCGCAGCTCGATGATGGGGCATCACCTCGACGAGTTCGCCCGCGTCGAGGTGGCGCTTTACATCGTAGGCCGGGATCTGGATGAGGCCGAAGCTGGCAAGGCAGCAGGCGATATAAACTTCGGCACTGAAGACCTACCCGGGTTTCCAAATTCAAGGTTGGCTTCATTCTACGCAGCAATATCCGGTAGCTACGAAATCGCCTTTCTCTCTCGCCCCAGGCGTCCCAACAGGATCAATCCGGCGAAAATCGCCGCGATCCCGACGACGTGATACCAGGCGAGATGTTCGCCCAGCCACCAGATCGAAAACACTGCCGTACACAGCGGGCTGAGATACAGAAATCCTGCAGCACGCGTCGGTCCGTTAGTGGCTACGCCGTAGATATAGAACACGTTACCAAGCATGGTAGGACCCAATCCGGTATAGGCGATCGCGCCTAGGGCTATGGCCATGTCAGCGTTGGTCCAGGCGAACCATGGACCGCCGCTGGCAACCCATGTGACATAGACCGGCAACGACACGACCAGGAGACCTGCCCAGGCAGTCACCACCGTGAGCGGCAAGGTTTCGATTACGCGCGACCATTCCCGCACACGGATCGAGAACCACGCAAAGAAGATCGCTGCGAGAAGCGACCAGAGATTTCCAAGATTCAGTTGCAGCCCGGTCAGTCGCAGCAGATCGCCCTTGCTGATGATCAGGAGCGTGCCGACAAAAGCCAGAGCGAGCCCACCTTGGTCCATTCGGGCGATCTGCCCCTGCCCCATGATCCAGCCGATCAACACGACCCATACCGGCGTCGTGGCATTGATGAAGCCCACTTCGATGGCTGGGCTTTGATAGGCTCCGCCGATCAGAAGAAACGAAAACAGGCCGACGCCGACAACGCCACCGATCGTCAATTCGCCCAGCCGCGGCCGGATCTCAGGCCAGGCGCGCCGCAGGGACGACCACGCAATGACTGTGAGAATGACGAGAGCGGGCAGCCAGCGCCAGAACACCAGCGCCGGCAAAGGCGCCGCGTCACGCGCGGCCCGCGCGACCACATGGTTGCTGCCCCAGAGTGCCGCAGTCACTATCAGCGCAAGCGTACCGAGTGATCGCGAGCCGCCGTTCATGCCCGATCGGCGGATGACTGATGACGCCCGCGTTGCGAGACGTGCCATGGCAGGGATAGCCGCTCAGCATAGTCGACGAGAAAGAAGAGGATTGTTCCGACCACGCCCAACAACAGCAACGACACGAACACACGCACTGTATCGAACTGCCCTTGTGCAACAAGTATCTGAAAACCGATCCCCCGGCTGCCGGCCACGAACTCTCCGACGATGGCGCCCACCAGCGCGAACGAGATCGCCACTTTCATGCCCGCGAACAGACTCGGCAAAGCGCAGGGAAAGCGGATTTTTATCAATACGGCCCAAGGCGATGCCTTTGATACCTTGGCCAGCGCCAGCATGTCGGGATCCACCGACCGCAGGCCTAAAACCATATCGATGACGATCGGAAAGATCGCCAGCATTAACGCAATCGCCACCTTGGGCTCAGGACCGGTGCCCATCCAGATAACGAACAGCGGCGCCAGCGCCACTTTCGGGATCGAGTTGAGCGCCACGAGTAGCGTATAAATAGTCCGCTCGAGGAATTTCGAATAGACAATCCCAACCGCCAGCGCGACGCCGATGACGACCGCCAGTACAAAGCCGAGGCATGTCATCCAGAGCGTAAAGCCGAGATGACGCAGGAACAACCCAGGCGTCTCCAGAAACGCGGCAAAGATCGCCGACGGCGCCGGCAGGATCAGCGGCGACGGCTGGAAGACGTAAACCCCGATCTCCCACAGAACGAGAGCTCCGGCCAGCACGACGATGACGTCGCGTGTTTCGTTATCGCCCAGAAACAGACGCCTTGCGAAACGCATCATTCCTTGACGATCCCCAACTCGGCGAAGTGGTGACGGATCCGGTGCACATAGGCGGCGAATTCCGGCGTGTCGCGCACTGCAAGCAGGCGTGGCCGCGGGAGGTCGATGGTGATGACATCGACCACCATGCCAGGCGCCTTGCTCATCATGACAACGCGATCCGACAGGAAGACGGCTTCCGCAATCGAATGCGTGATGAACAAGAGCGTCTTGCGCGTGTCCTGCCAGATCTGCGCGAGCTCGATGTTGAGATCATCGCGGGTCATGGCATCGAGCGCGCCAAATGGCTCGTCCATCAGAAGCAGGTCGGGATCGGCTAGCAGTGCCCGGCAGATCGATGCGCGCTGTCGCATGCCGCCCGACAATTCCCACGGAAACCGATGCTCGAAGCCACCGAGGCCGAACCGGTTCAGCAAAGCCACCGCCCGCGCGCGTTCATCGGCGGTCGGTTTGCGGGTGAATTCGATCGACAGCAGGACATTGTCGAGAATGGTGCGCCAGTCCAGCAGGACATCGCGCTGGAACACGACGCCAAGCCGATCCGGCGTGCCGTCGAGCGGTTTGCCGCCGATGTCGATCGTTCCGGAGGTCGTCCCTTCGAGGCCGGCCACCAGCTTCAGCAAGGTGCTCTTGCCGCAGCCGGACGGGCCGACCACGCTGACGAATTCCTGTGGCCGGATATCGAGATTGATGTCGACCAAGGCCGCGACCGGCCCGCGTGGGGAGGCGTACGTCTTCCCCACGCGGCCAAGCGCGACATAGGCCGCCGTCTCTGATGAAGCAGGAGGCGCCATGTTACTCGACGAGGCTGTTGGTGTAGTAATCGGTCACTTTCCAGCCCGCCGGCAACACGCCCGCGGCTTCCATCGACTTGCCAGCCGCTTCCCAGTCCGCCTGTGCCTGCCAGCCGATCGGCTTGCCCTGCGACGCCGGCGTGTCGAAGTAATCCAGCGTCAGCTTGATTTGCCCGAGCAGCACCACGGGATCCAGCTTGGCGTCCGGACGCTCGGCGATCATCGCCTTCACGCCGTCCTCGGGATTGGTGCGCAGATGTTGCCAGGCACGCTGTTGCACTTCGATCAGGCGCTTCAACGCAGGTCCCTTGCTGGCGATCACCTCGTCACGTGCAACTAGGCCGTAACTCGGGAAAGCGATCCCGGCGTTCGACGCCAGCAGGCACTTCGAAGGTCGCGATGCTTCTGCGAGTGGAAGCGCCGAACCGACCGTGGACATCAGGCCATCGGACCGCTTGGCGATATACGTGCCCCACAATGCGGCAGGATCGACAACCTCGACCTTGAGATCGTCACGCGTCAGTCCGCCGGATTTCAGATAGACGTCTATGAAGGGCGCCCATGGGCTTGCCGCAAAGACGACGACGCTCTTACCGCGCAAATCGGCGACCTTCTCCATCGGCGACGTCTTGTCGACCAGAATGCAGAGATCGGTCTTGCGCTGGAACGTCGCGATCGAGCGAATAGTGGCGCCCTTGGCTCGCGCTGAGCCAACCAACCCCACCTGAACCTGACCGACATCCGCCTGCCCGGCATTGACCAACTGAATCGTATTGCCAGAGCCGCGACCATCCTGAATATCAACATCGAGCTTGGCTTCCTTGAACCAACCGCGGTTCTGAGCCAGATGCATGGCCGCCTGCACGCCCCACGGCGAGAAATCCAGCCGCACCGACAATTTATCCTGAGCCAGAGCAGGCGAAACACCCGCGCCGGCCGCAGCACCTAGAAGCATCAGGGTCGATAGAAAAAGCCTTCTCATATCCCAATCTCCGGTTTGATTACTCTGTGTCGGCGCCATCCGCTTCTGCCGGCGAATTCTGCGTCAAATAGCTCAGCACCATCTCGACGACGTGCTGGCGTCTCTTGAGCACACGTCGGCGCGCCGCGAGATCGCGGTCGAGCAGCCAGGACAATGTGTGCTGATTGGACAGAAAGAAGTAAGCGAGGCCGGAGATCGACATATAGAGATCGACCGCATCGACATTGGCGCGAAACACACCCTCGGTCTGGCCGCGTTTCAGCAGGATCTGGATCGTGTCGAGCAACCCGCGATAGAGCGGCTTGATGGTGCTCGAACTTTTGAGGTGCTGCGCATAATGGATGTTCTCGATGCTCATCAACCGGATTAGATCCGGCGTCGCAACGAAATGATCGAACGTGCTGCTGACCAGTCGCTTCATGCCTTTGACCGGCGGCAGACCGCGCAGGTCTTCGTCCTGCTGCTTAGTACGCAAGTCCGTATAGATGCGCTCGAGCACTGCCAGATAGAGCTCGTCCTTGGAGCCGAAATAATGGTAGATCAGGTTCTTGTTGACACCGGATTGTTCGGCGATGCGATCGACGCGCGCGCCGTTAAGCCCGTTGGAGACGAATTCGATCCGTGCCGCGTCCAGGATCTTGGCACGGCTCGCTTCCGGATTGCGGGTGATCTTGCTGGGCGCGGCCACACTAAGCTCCATGGCGCCCTTCCGGTAATGGCGGGGCGTCCCGTGAGGATCGTAGTGCCGCAGTTCCCTCGACGTCCAGCACGCCACGCGGGCCGAATGTCACAGCATAATGCTTTCGCGCGAACTCGGCCGTGATCTTGCCGTCCAGGAAATCCTCGCGCACATCGGAGGGATCACGCAGCAGCGGATTGCCGAAGCCGCCTGCACCGGCCTGCTCGTGGATCAGGAGCGCGCCCTCAGTGACATTCCGCGTGATCTTGCCAGGAATGGCACTACGCTCATTGCCGATCTCGATGTAGTTCTTCGACAAGCCGCCGGGCTCGCCCCCATTGAGACCATAGGGATGAAACTTGACGCGGTCGGTGCGCAATTGCAGCAACGCTTCCGGCGCGAGGATACGATAACTACGGCGAATGCCGACACCGCCGCGATATTGTCCAGCACCACAGCTGTCCGGCACGAACGAGTAATCCTCGATTCGCACCGGATGCTCAGCCTCCATCACTTCGACCGGCATGTTCGAGAGATTTTGCGAGGCATTGGTAACCGCTTCAAGCCCGTCTTTGTCGGGACGACCACCCCAGGCGCCGCAGATCATGTCGACGATGATGAAAGGCTGGCGGTTAGGTCGCAGGCCGCTGATACAAATGACGCTGTTGCCGCCCTCACCTGCGGCTGGCACCTTGTCCGGCACGATCTGCGCAAGTGCTCCGAGCATCGTATCGAACACGCGATACCCCGTCAGCGCACGTGCCGCGCACGGCCCAGGCATGATCGGGTTGAGCACGGAAGCTTCCGGCGCTTTCACTGTAATGCAACGAAAAAGGCCGACATTGTTCGGCACGTCCTTAGCCAGCACGCAGCGTATGCTGAGATAAGTCAGCGAATGTGTGAAACTGAGCGTCGAATTCAACGCTCCTTTCACCTGTGGCGAAGAGCCCGTGTAATCGACCAGCAGCGTACCGTCGCCGTTGACGGTGATTGCAACCTTGATAGGGATCGGCGTATCGGAAAATCCGTCATCATCGATATAGTCGATGAAACTGTACGTACCCTTCGGCCAGGTCTTGATCTCCTGCCGGGTCAATCGTTCCGCGTAGTCGAGCAGTTCCTGCATATAGGCGTCGACATCGTCCGCGCCGTAACGCTGCATCAGCTTCTCCAAGCCGCGCTTACCGACCTGAGCCGCCGCAAATTGCGCCGAAAGATCGCCCCAGACCCGATCCGGAACCCGAACGTTGATCTTGATCAGCGCCTCTAGCGTCGTGTTCAGCATACCGCGGTCATAGAGCTTGAGCGGCGGAATCCGCAGCCCTTCCTGATAGATCTCGGTCGAATCCGACGCGTTGGAGCCGGGCACGCGGCCGCCGACATCGGTGTGATGGCAGATCACCACGGCGAAGGCGCGCCGTTTGCCGCTGTGGAAAATCGGCACGAACATGAAGATGTCAGGCAGATGCATGCCGCCGTGATAGGGATCGTTCATGATGACGACGTCGCCGTCGTGCAGATCGCCTTCGTATTTGCCGAGCACGGAGGCCATGGCTTCTGGAATCGCGCCGAGATGCTGGGCGATGGTCTTGGCCTGCGCCACCATCTGGCCGTCGCCGGCACAGATTGCCGCGGAAAAATCCATCACGTCCTTGACGATTTCCGAACGCGCTATGCGCACGACCGTATAGGCCATGTCGTCGGCGATGGAATCCAGGCCGCTCTTGATGACCGCGAAGGTGATCGGATCGACTTTCATACCTCGAACTCCAGCACAATGCAGCCGATCGCATCCTTGTGCACCCGAGCATCGGGCGGCACGATGATGGTGGCGTCGAATTCCTCGATGATCAGAGGTCCCTGCCGTGGCGACATTCCGACCGCGCCGCGATCGACGATCTCGACCGCGACAGCGGCCTCGCCACGCGCGAAGGAAACGTCGCGGGTTCCGGAACGCGATGCGCGCTGCCGCGCGGCGATCTTCATGGCCGCAAAATCCAGGCGGTTCTCGCGCAGGCCGCGCCCGGCCACGCGCACTTTCATCAGTTCGATCGGCGTGGCGTCACGATAGCCATAGGTCTTGAAATACTCGGCGATGAACCGCTCACGGATCTGATCGAAATCTTCGCCCTCGAACGGCACCGTGAGTTCGGTGGCCTGACCTTCATGGCGCAAATCGGCTTCCCACAGAAACATCGTGCGTTCGGCCTGATAGCCATCGCCGGCGAGTTGCCCCGCCACTTGCTGTTGCAGCTCGGACTTGATCGCCTTGAGGTCGCTGACCTGCATCCCGTCGAGATATAGGCTGACGGTTTTCAGTGCGGTATGCTCAATATCGGAAGCCAGCATGCCCAGTGCGCTGAAAATTCCCGACATCGGCGGCACCACGACGCGAGGAATGCCCAACTGACGCGCGAGATCCGGCGCATGCACGCCCCCGTTGCCGCCAAATGCCATCAACGTGAGATCGCGCGGATCGCGACCACGCTCGACGGTGACGGCGCGCACGGCACGCGCCATCGCCGCATTGGCGACGGCACGAATGCCATGTGCGGCGTCCAGTAGAGTGAGGTCGAGCGGGTCGCCGACATAGGTACGGATGGCAGTCTCGCTTAGCTTGCTATCGATATTGAGATTGCCGCCAGCCAGCGACGTGGCGTTGATGAAACCGAGCACAACATTGGCATCTGTCACTGTCGGCTTTGTGTTGCCGAGCCCATAGCAGGCCGGGCCCGGAACGGCGCCTGCGGATTGCGGGCCGACGACCAGCAGGCCACCTTTGTCGATGCCGGCAATGGAGCCGCCGCCGGCGCCAACCTCGGCGATATCGATAGCCGGCACCTTGAGCATATAGCCGCCGGCCTTGATGAACCGGCTCGACGTCGAAATTCCATCGCGGAATTCGTATTCCGACGTCATGGTCGGGCGGCCGTCCTCGATAATGACCGCCTTGGCCGTGGTGCCGCCCATGTCGAACACGATGACGTCGCGATCGTCACGCGCGATGCCGAGCCGTGCCGCGCCGATGACGCCGCCCGCAGGACCGGACGCCACCACCAGCACCGGCTTCTCGCAGGTCACATTGGCAGCCAGCATGCCGCCATTCGAGGTCATGACCAGAATGGGCGCAGCCACGCCGATCGAGCGCAGACCCGATTCAAGCTTCTGCAGATAAGTGCGCATGGCCGACAACAGATATGCATTCACCACCGTCGTGCTGGTCCGCTCATATTCCTTCATCTCGGGCAGCACCGCGCAGGATGTCGTCACCAGCAATTGCGGGAAATTGGCCCGCAAAATCGCTTCGGCCTGCAATTCATGCGCCGGATTACGATAGCTGTTGATGAATGCGATAGCGACGGCCTCGATATCCTCGGCGAGTAGCGCCTCTCCGGCCGCGATGACGCTTGCTTCGGAGAGCGGCTCGACCGTCGTTCCGTCCGCCGCCATGCGTTCGGTCACTTCCATACGATACCGGCGCGGCACCAATGGCTGCGGCTTCACCCATGTCAGGTCGAACATGTCGGGCATCCGGATGCGCCCGATCTCCAGCACGTCCCGGAAGCCGCGCGTCGTGATCAGTCCAGTCTTGGCGCCCGACCGTTGCAGGATGGTATTCGATCCGACGGTGGTGCCGTGCAGCACTTCGGCCACAGCCGAAGGCGCAATCGATAGCTCCGCCAGCAGGCTTCCGACGCCGTCAACAACCGCCCGACTCGGATCGGCAGGCGTCGACGACACCTTGCTCTGATGGATCAGGCCAGACTCAAGGAACAATGCGATGTCGGTGAATGTCCCACCGATATCGACCGCAACCCGGATTTTTCCGCCTGACGCCATAGCCACTACCGCCCACCCGTCATTACTAACTAGTTAGTCAATAATCTTGACTAGAGGATGCAGAGTGTCAAGCTGCTGTTTTCGGCGCCTAGCGCTCGAAAAACAGGCTAAAGGCTCACTTTTGATCATGTGGGATTGGCTGGCGACGCACGACCAAGCGTAGGGTCGGGGTTCGGCTTCTTGATAGCTACGCTAACGTTCGCTGATGCGTCGGTCGGTTTATTGGATGAATATTTGACCGGCTGAAAGGCAGTAGCCAATAAGGCGAAGGCTATTTCTTCACTTTCCCCTTCTTCCTTGCAGCCTTCAGGGCACCGGCTTGCGCGCGGAACGCTTCAGCCAGATTCCGCATCCGTTCAGCGTGCTCGGTGTCTTCCGAGCGATGAGCTACGGCCTCGGCTTTCTCGGCCTACTTCCTCAGCGACTTCGTTGGTTTCATGCCGATGTTATACCGCAACGCGGGAAGTTGTTCCACGCTTCCACGCTCCCTCCGGACAGCGTAGGATCCGACAATGAAACAGTCCGACACTTACCGGGCGAATGCAGAGAACTGCGCGGAGATGGCTGCTGCATCCGATAGCGAGCCAGCCAGGAATCGTTTCAAGCGCATGGAAGCTGCATGGCTCGCGTTGGCCGAGGAAGAGGACTGGCTCGACGGCGAGACACCGCTGGAGAAGTCACCAGTTAATCGACAGTAACACTCCGCGAGCGGCGCCGGAGTTTATGATGCTGGCACCCTTCCGGGCAATCATAATGGCGCGACCGATGCATCTGCAGGTGCTGTGCGCCGTCGGGGCTTCTGGCCATATGTCCGTCTTCAGGCCCGTTATTGATTTCCTCTATGCAGGCCTCAACGGCACGCTCCCGCGTCAAATGTTTGGCGTCGCCAACCACTTTTGGGGCGTCCTCCGTCTTGGGATATGATCCAGCACCTATCCCGGGTCGGTCTTCTTGAACGCCGCAATCAATGCCCCGGTGCTTCACGATCGAGTCGAGTCCTTAATTGCGGCCAAACATACGACGGTGGCAGGACCGGCGCGACCAAGCCGCAAACGGGGAACCCTTTTATCGGCCTCCCAAAAAGAGCGAAGGAACCGCGTTGATCTGGCGCAGAATGGAGGCTGCACCTTAACCTCTCGCTCCTGTCTTCGTATTTGGATCAACGATGCAGCAAGAGGTGACGTTTTGACTTATGCCGATCAGATCGAAATAGCGATTGCAGATCAGGACATCGACAGGTTGATAAAATTTGCATACGGCGACACATGTAGGTGCACTACCGTCAAAGGTGAACCGATGTGCGTCTGCAAGATGTTGGCGACAGCACTTCGCTCCAAAGTTGTCCCGCGCTCACTTTTCGAAAACAGGATTGAGCGAGTTACCTCGATCTAACGGTCGATAGATTTCCGGCTCGAGTTAACGCAGGATGACAGCGACCGAATCTTGCCCCCAGAAGCCTCGCTTCGGTCGGCCCGGCGGTAGAGCGACCTACTCGCCGGGCCTTTAGGGAACAATGTGCCCTAACGTTGCTGTTCGAGCAGCCGGACAGCATCCTCCAGCATCGATGTGCCGGTCAGGCCCGACGCGCATTGCCCCAAGGGGGCGTGGGCAGGATTGCACGAGTCCGCCGATCCGAACATGAGCGCCTGGTGCAGGCAGGCGCTGGCATGACGCCAACATGAACAGCTAAATGGATCAGTCCGCGAAGCCGGTCAAGAAGATGAAGAAGTCGAAGACAATGTGAGAGCCATGGTGATCCGCGAGGGGCCCTTTCGCAGTTCACGTTTGACTTCTACTGCACGCCAGCAAGAAATCCAGAGCCGACATAGCATCCAAGTATCGCAGTTTGACGCGGCTATTAACTCCAACCACCTCGTCGACTAACGTTTGATCCGGCACGCGCATGAAGCCCATTGACCAGTTCGGAAATAGCCGGTCCCCAAATCCAAGGCCTCGTTGAAGCAAGCTGACATCGCGGTGCCGTGGGTCGACGCTGATACGATCGTATACCCCGATAACATCCTCCGGCTCTCCCTCAAGCACCTGAAGAAAGTCACCGTCCGAATGCACAAGCATGCCTGTGACGTGGGCCGCATTATTGCGAGCCCTCGCCTTCTGCAGTAGCTCGGAAAGATCACCGGAAGAAAATGCTTGATTTGCAGTGCTGAGGTATAAGATTCGAAACATGGCTTGCTCCAACATCCGTTAACGCCGGATACTGGAGAGAGTTCACTTAGCTCGCCTTCAAACCTGCTGCCCTCCAATATGACCTCCCGAAAGAAGAAAGCCCCAGCGACGTTTTCGCCTCAGCAGAGTGACGCATAAACCATCACCGCGCCACCATGACGATTTGCGTGACCCCAGTGTGCTCGCTTAACGGCACGACATCCCTTCGGACATGTTGCCCCAATAGCCGCACTGAGTGGCCGGTGCAGCGGGTCTGTTTAGGTGGAGCGGATCATGAGCATTGAGATCGCTGCGGAAGAGGATGAGAAATGCGGCAGCCAAGAGGGCAGCCGGAAGAAACATGAGTAATCGATTTTTCATGCCGCGCTTCTTACGCGATCGCGCCCCGTTTTCAAAATGACGCCCGTAGAATATCTATCGTGCACTCTTGGGTAAAAGTGCGCCTTGAAGCCAATCGGCCGTACCGCGCGACCAATATGGTTCGCCGCAGGATCCGCCGGACATACTGTTCTACGGGCATAACGTGGCTGCTGCTCTCGACAACGTTTCTGACGAACAGTCGAGATTGGGAGGTCTCCAAATGCTGGCAGAACCGGAAATGTTGCTGCGCCTGTTCTCAGCTGCCGCTCTCGGCAGCTTGATCGGTTTCGAGCAGGAACGCCTACTTTGGGCGGCGGGCATACGCACACACATGCTTGTTTGTGTCGGTGCATGCCTAATAATGCTAGTCTCTCAATATGGCTTCTCCAACATCCTCACTCATCAGAATATTGTGCTCGATCCGTCACGCATCGCAGCACAGGTCGTGTCCGGTATCGGATTTCTAGGCGCCGGCTCGATCCTGGCGCGCGGCGATATCGTCAAAGGACTAACCACGGCAGCAAGCATTTGGACAGTGGCCGCAATTGGGCTAGCTGTTGGCGGTGGACTATACCTCGCCGCTGGCGCCTCGAAAGATCAGTCTGATCATCCTGGTTGGCATTAAGCCATTGGAGGAAGCTTATCGCTCGCGAAATCAGTCTTGCATGCTCAAGATCGAGGTAGAAAATAATGGCCTGACACCAGAGTTATTGCGTGAAACTCTCGCACTGAGAGTCGGACAGGTAAAAAGATTTCTGGTCGAAAACCACGATCCAAATGGTATGGATCGACTATCGATACTTCTCACGAAGGTCTCCTCACGCGATATCGCAACATATCCTGAGAAACTTCGCGAGCTTGAAGGCGCGCGCGATGTTACCATCGTCAAGCGCGCAGATGCTAGCGCCGTCAATCTTCGCGATTAGTCTCGCTCGATCCAGAGCTATAACATCTGACGCACTAGATAAACAGGCGTTCCTTTCGTGAAGAGCGCCTGCAGCATGCCGAGGCGGGCGAACTCGTCCGCCGTACGGCGGCCTGGATCAAGACGTGCATCGCGTTCTGCCACGATGGCGTGTCAGCATCCACGGTATGGATTTCTACGATCCGGTCAGCGTGAGAATGACCAGACGGCGCGCTGGGCCTGATGAACAGTCGCCCCAAGAGTATCGAACTTCGTAACAAAGGATTTGATCGAGGCGGATTGCGGCGGAAGCTTGGCTTTCGGTCGAACTGCCTGATCGGTTATGTTTCCACGTTCGGCTAAAATTGGCGCAGTCTCCGGGCTTCCCACTTCGCCTCCATCTTCTGAAATTCAACGACCGCTTCGCGCAAAAAAGGCGCGTCACTGCATGACGCGCCTTAGATCCCTTTAGAGGTCCACCTGCTCAGACATGGCATGCATCATCCACCTCAATTCCAAGATACCGCACCGTACTTTCGAGTTTTGCGTGGCCTAAGAGCAATTGCACCGCTCGAAGATTTCCGGTTCTCTTATAAATCTGAGATGCTTTTGTCCGACCAGTACGCCTCGGTGTCGAGGTTGAGCCGCTCGGCAATCTCAATCGCCTTGCGTCCGCGCTTGTCGTCTACGACCGATATGCCGGTCGTCAGCCTCACGGGCACCCGCGTATCGAAGGCAGCATATTCCTCCGGCACGCGCCGCTGATAGTGCCAGACCCCGTTCCGCTTCGTCAGATACTCACTCACCCTGCACCCGTGTAGGACGCTATGTAGGACGAAACCGTCGCAACAAGGGCTTGAAGTGTCAATGGAATTGCGAAAACGCCTTGTTTATAAGGGGTTTCCGCGAAAGGCGTGGCGCTCCGTAAGGGAATCGAACCCTTATTTTAGCCTTGAGAGGGCCATGTCCTAACCGTTAGACGAACGGAGCGTGCGCGGGAGGGGATAGCCGGGAATGGCGGCGGCTGCAAGATGCTGGCGGCCCCTGCCCCCATCATGGTTATGGTCCCCAACCGAACCTAGTGGTCTCAAGCGAAATCTAGGGCTCGCTGGCGAATTTCAGCGTTCCCGCGGGTTTCAGGCTCTTGGCGTCGAAAGTGCGGATTTCGGTGCTGCCGCCGACGTCCAGTGTCAGCACGATCCGGTCGCCGGCTACCCCCGTGGAGAGGATTTTGGCGCCTTTCGGCAGGGTCGCGGTCGTCGCCGACGTCACGGTGCTTCCATCCGTGCGGAAAAGGCGGTAGCCGATCACGACGAGCAGCGCGCCGACGCCCAAGGCGGTGGTCAGGCCCGCGATCAGCATCATGCGGCGGACGCGCGCGATCATGGCGGCCTGTTCAAGGGTCGGTTCGGGCGCGCTATCGGCGGCGGGCTGGGTCATGCAAACACTCGTCTCTTAATTCACGGCTCTCGAAGCAACACGCTTCTGTCAGGTAAGGCTTTACGGAATGAACGATCAACGGCTGGATGTCACGGTGCAGGGCGACGAAGGCTCGACCCGGCTCGATCGCGTGCTCGCCGTGCGCAGCCCGGCTTTGTCGCGGTCGCGGCTGAAGGCGCTGATCCTCGCCGGCCAGGTGACGATCACCCGGTCGTCGCAGGACCCCACCCCCGTGCGCGACCCCGCTTATCATGTCGCTGCCGGCGATACGATCACAATCGACGTCCCGCCGGCCATCGCGCCGGAGCCTGAAGGCGAGGATATCGCCCTCGATATCGTGTTCGAGGACGAGGACATCATCGTCATCAACAAGCCCAAGGGCCTTGTCGTGCATCCCGCCGCCGGCCACGAGACCGGCACGCTGGTGAATGCTCTGATCGCCCATTGCGGCGCGTCTTTGTCGGGGATCGGCGGCGTCAAGCGGCCGGGCATCGTGCACCGGCTGGACAAGGACACCACCGGATTGATGGTGGTCGCCAAGAACGACGCCGCCCATGCGTCGCTGACGGCGCAATTCGCCGATCACGGCCGCACCAACGAGATGCGGCGCGGCTATATGGCCTTTGCCTGGGGTATCCCAAACCGGCCGCGCGGCACGGTGGAAGCGCCGATCGACCGGCATCCCCATGCCCGCGAGAAAATGGCCGTCCGCGAAGGTGGCCGCGATGCCGTCACCCATTGGGAAGTGCTGCAGGAATTCCCCGATCGCCACGGCAAGCCGATCGCCACCCTGCTCGCTTGCCAATTGGAGACCGGGCGGACGCACCAGATCCGCGTGCATCTGGCGCATATCCAGCATCCGCTGATGGGGGATTCGGTCTATGGCTCGCATTTCAAGACCAAGGCGTCGTCGCTGGGCGTAAAGAGCCGCGCCGCGCTGGAAGCGCTCGACCGGCAGGCGCTTCACGCCTATTTGCTGGCTCTGGAGCACCCTCGCACGGGCGAGATTCTGGAGTGGACCAGCGAGCTTCCTCACGATTTGGCGGTTCTGAGAGCCCATATGGCCGTGCCAGAATGACGCAGATGCATATAAAAAAGTAAGCCTTTCCAAACGCTTATATTGGCCCCACGGGAACGTGACAGGGAATTCACTTTCAATACGCTTGTAGTAGGGTGTATGTTGCACCTGCGTCAAATGAGACGCGGAACATCGCAGCCAGGGCGGCTTTAACAAAGCGCTCGCTGCCTGGCCCGCCGCTATCGGGGGTCTGAACCACTGGAGGGCATCATAATGGCCCGTACAGCTACCCTTCCGGTTCTCAATGGAGAATCCGGCCTCTCGCATTACCTCGCCGAGATCCGCAAGTTTCCGATGTTGGAACCTCAGCAGGAATATATGTTTGCCAAGCGTTGGCGCGAGCACGACGATCGCGACGCGGCACATCACCTTGTGACCAGCCATCTGCGACTCGTCGCCAAGATTGCCATGGGCTATCGCGGCTACGGTCTGCCGATCTCCGAAGTTGTCTCGGAAGGCAACGTCGGTTTGATGCAGGCTGTGAAACGCTTTGAGCCGGAGAAAGGCTTCCGCCTGGCCACCTACGCCATGTGGTGGATCAAGGCGTCGATTCAAGAGTACATCCTGCGTTCGTGGTCGCTCGTGAAGATGGGCACCACCGCGAACCAGAAGAAGCTGTTCTTCAACCTGCGTAAGGCGAAGAGCAAGATTTCCGCCCTGGACGAAGGCGATCTTCGCCCCGACCAGGTGAAGCTGATCGCCACGCGTCTCGGCGTGACGGAACAGGACGTGATCGACATGAACCGCCGCCTCGGTGGCGACGCGTCGCTCAACGCGCCGATCCGTGACGACGGCGAAGCCGGCGAATGGCAGGACTGGCTGGTCGATAACTCGCCCAATCAGGAAACCATCATGGCGGAGCACGAGGAATTCGATCATCGCCGTCAGGCGCTGAACGGCGCCATCGGTGTCCTCAACCCGCGCGAACGGCGCATCTTCGAGGCGCGTCGCCTCGCCGATGAACCGATGACGCTGGAAGATCTCGCCTCGGAGTTCGGCGTCTCGCGCGAGCGTGTCCGTCAGATCGAAGTCCGCGCCTTCGAGAAGGTGCAGACCGCGGTCAAGGGCACCATCGCCAAGGCGGAAGCTGCCGCTCTGGAAGCTGCGCACTAATAGGCGCGGTTGATACGACAAATACGAAAGCCGGCGGAAACGCCGGCTTTTTTGTTGGGGTCAATTATCTGATCGGCTTCGCCAGCGCTTCTGTCCGGTCGCGCTCGGTCATGTCGATTACCGTTTCGACGGGTGCCGTCAGTTCATAGACATAGGACACGTCGGTGAAGTAGCGCTTCGCCGTACCACCCAGCGCTTCCGGCGCCACGCGATCGAGCAGCACCAGACCGAAATCGCTGTCCGGGCGCCGCGTTGCTTCGCTGGTGTTGAACTCTTCCCAGCGGAAATTGAACAGCCCATCCGGCTCGCTGCCCGTAATCTCCCAATGCGCAACAATATGCGGATGCTTGCCCACCAGCGACAGGCCCTCGTCGGAATGCGAGGCCAGTTCAAAGAACAGCAGCGACAGGCTCTGCGCGGCGCGCGCGCTGACAATGATGTCCGGACCTTCCAGTGCGATACGGTCGGCATGCGGGATCGCACGCGCCTCGAACAGACCCTTGAGCTGCACGCCCTGCCACTGGCTCTCGCTCAGCAGCGACACGACATTCGACATCGCGTGAATACGACCGATCAGGAGATCTCGCGCGCTGTCCACGTCGGAGCCGTGACGCAACGTGCGTGTCACGATGGACTGGATCACCGCCAGAATGTTCTTCACGCGATGATTGAGCTCGTCGATGACGGCCGTCAGGCGACGTTCGAAGCCGATGCGGATCTCCACCTCGCGCCGCAGCCGCAGATTGGCGTAGGAGACATAGCCGAACAGCCCGCAAACGATGGCCGTCAGCGCGAGGCCGACCCCGCCGACGATGATCGCGATACGCTGCGCGCGCAGCTCGGTATTGATCTTCGGATAATAGCCTAGGGACCAGTCACGCCCGCCGAACGAAACCGTGCGCAGGACTGCCAGCGCAGGACCATTCGCCACCAGCGGGCGCGCCGTTACCCTGCCATCGTCGTCGGCGACGATTTCGCCATCAGCGACACGCGGATCTTTCAGTGCCACCGAGAACAATGACATCTCGTCATTGGCCAGCATCAACGGCCCAAGTTCATAGGAGAACGACACGAAGCCGGCCGGCGCCGGATCGCCTTCGGGCACAACTGGCGTCACCAGTACCAATCCCAGCGGTCCATCGGGCTGCTGCAGCGGCGTGGGGCTGGAGGCGACCGGCTTGCCCTCGTTCACGGCGCGCACCAGCGTTGGACCTGTGACGGGAGAGAAATTCAGGGCGCGACCGGCAAAGCCTTCGGTGACGGAATTGCGCGGCTCCACATCCATCAGCACGTCGAGCGGCTGCCCCAGCGCCCTGGCATCGAGGCGATCGTCGTTGTAACTGCGGATCGTAGGATTGCGGTAGCCAGCACTGGCCAGCTCCGCGCTGGCGGCCGCGAATTCGTTCGGCTGCAGGCGAGCGATCCAGGCGGCAATCGCGAAATCGGTCTTGAAGGCGTAGATCGAAGCCCGCAGCGGCTGCAGCATATTGGCCTTCATGACCGTCGGCGCACGAAACAGCCCGGCCGCGACGCGGGCCAGCAATTCGCGCTCGGTCAAACGCTCCTGCACCAGGCTGGCATGGATATCCACGGCCCGGCCCAGCGCGATATTCTCGATCGCCAGCTCCTGGTCATGCACGCGATAGGCCGCAAGGCCGGAGAGCAGAGCTCCGACCAGTGCCAGTAATGCGATGATGAAACCAAGCCGGACCACACGGATACTCGGGAAATTAGGACGTTGCTGCCGGGTCAGCGGCTCAGGAGTATGCCAATCATGCCGGAACAATTTGGTTCCAGCCCGATGGAAATTATTTCCGGACCGGACAAATCTTGAAAAACAGGCTTAACGCAATATCACACGACACATTGGCCGACGGGCATCGACCAGCCCGTCGTTATAGCCAACTCAATATGAACGCCTCAAGTCGAAGCCCGCTCGTGAGAACTACGACAGAGGCCTTATTCACAAGTCTCAGGCGACTGCCTTGGCCTTGAGGCCGCCCTTGCTCTCAATGAATGAGATAATCCGGTCGAGACCTTCCTGCGTCTTCATATTGGTCATCACGAAGGGCCTGACCCCGCGCATCCGTTTGGCATCGACGTCCATCTTCTCAAGCGAAGCCCCGACATAGGGCGCAAGGTCGATCTTGTTGATCACCAGCAGGTCCGAGCGCGTGATGCCCGGCCCCCCCTTGGAGGGGATCTTGTCGCCAGCCGCAACGTCGATAACGTAGATAGTGATATCGGCCAGTTCCGGCGAAAAGGTCGCCGCGAGGTTGTCGCCGCCGGATTCGATCAGCACCATGTCGAGATCGGGAAACTTGACGCGCATGTCGGCAACGGCGGCGAGGTTCATCGAGGCGTCCTCGCGGATCGCGGTATGCGGACAGCCGCCGGTTTCAACGCCAGCAATGCGATCCGCTGTCAGCGAGCCCGAGCGCACCAGATATTCGGCGTCCCACTTCGTGTAGATGTCATTGGTAATCGCCGCGATGTCGTAGCGCTCGCGCATGGTCTTGCACAGCAGGTCCATCAGCGCGGTCTTACCGGAGCCGACGGGACCGCCAATGCCGACGCGGAGCGGACCGTGAAAACTGGACATGTCAGGGGTACTTTCGGTTGAGGATAAAGCGACGACCCTCATCCTGAGGAGCGGCGGCTTCGCCGCGTCTCGAAGGATGCGCCAAGCAACTCATGGTTCGAGACGCGCGCCAAACGGCCCGCTCCTCCAGCCTGAACGCGATTGCGTTCAGGCGACCATGAGGGGTCTGGTGTGTGATTTGAGTTAGAGCCGTCATGACCTGAACAGCCGCGTATACTGCGTCTCGTGACGCATGCTGGCGATATCAGAGCGAAATGTCGCGCCGCCGAGATCGTCGAGGGATGCGGCCATAGCGCGATGGCCTGTGGTCACGACGACGGGCTCCAGCGCTGCAAGTACGCGCTGGCTGTCGGTCTGACCGAGCGGCACCAGCCGCGCGCCAGCGGAAATCCAGTTCGAGACCACCGCGTGGAAAAAACCATGCATGGTTGCCGACAGCGGAACGCCATGGGCAGCGCTCACAAGTCCGACGGCAACGGGATAGACAATCGGGCTGTCGCATATCGCGATCAGCCGCTCCATATCCTCATGCGACCAGGCATTGCGCGCGATCTCGATGAAGGCCTTGCCTTGCGTGGTGGTCTCCAGCTGACGTTCCCTTGATGGCACGAAGGCGCTGGCGAGTTCGGCAACCTCGCGCAATGCCTTGTCGTCGCCGTCAGATGCCGCGCGGTGCACATGAGCGAGAAACACGCCATCGCAAAACCCTGCGCCATCGGACAGCATCGCCGACAACCAGTCCTGCAGGCTGGCAGCATCGGTGATGTCGCCCGCTTCCACCGCCCATTCGATTCCGCTGGAATAAGAAAACGCGCCGACAGGAAAAGCCGGCGACAGCCAGGTCATCAGCCGGTACAGCGCAGCGCCTTCGTCGGCAGACAAGGCGAGAGAGTCGTTCAGCGAGCTAGTGTCCGCCGGTCTATTTGTGGTCATGAGCATGAGAGTGACGATGGTGGTCGTGCTTGCTGTCGTGATCATGGTGATGATCGTGATGATCGTGATTATCGTGATCGTGACTGCAATGCTCGTCATGGACATGCTGGTCATGGCCATGACCGGCATGACCGTGCGCGTCATGGCTGTGGCCACGGTGGTCGTGCCCATGATCGTCGTGACTGTGTCCATGGTCGTGATGAGCATGATCATGATGACCGTGATGCCCATGTCCGGCCGGCTCATGCGCAGCGGCATAGGCGCCGCCTTCGGGATCGAACGGTGCCTCGATCTCGATCACCTTGGCGCCGAGGCCCTTCACCATCTCCTCGATGACATGGTCGCTGCGGATACGCAGCCCCTTGGCCATGATCTGCGTCGGCAGATGGCGGTTGCCGAGATGCCAGGCGAGCCGCACCAGATGGCCGGGATCGGTACCCCGGATTTCGATCAGCGGCTCCGGCGCTGCGACCACCTCGATCAGGCGGCCGTCTTCCAGCACCAAAGCGTCGCCGCCCCGCAGGGCGACGGCGTTTTCGAGATCGAGCAGGAATTCCAGTCCGCGCGTCCCCGTCATCGCCATGCGGCGACGATGACGATCGTCGAAATCGAGAACGACGGTATCTGCCGCCGCCTCTGTCCAGTTGTATTGGCCTTTGACCTCAGTCGCGCGGATCATGAACTCTCTCGTTTGGTTTAACGCACCACGACGTCAGCCGGGGTGATGATTTCGATCTTCGGAGGCGCGTTGAAGCATTTCACCGCGACGCGGCCGAAAGTCTTCATATGTTCCTGCGTCCGGTGCGGCACCAGCGCCTCGGCATTCTCCCATTGCTCGACGAATACCATGCGGGTCGGATCGGTGACGCTCTCGTGCAGATCGTAGGCGATATTGCCCGCTTCCTTGCGGGTCTCGGCGATACAAGCCTTGGCAGCTTCGATCAGTTCGGCACGGGCTTCGGGTTTCACGGACAAAGTGGCAACGACGTAAATCAAGGGGAGTCCTCCCGGTTTGTTGTTATGGCTAAGAATGCCGGGACGGACATTAAGGGGTTATGGGAGGGGGAGGAAGGGGGGCTTTCGAAGACCTCTCATTCATCGTCCCCGCGAAGGCGGGGACGGCGACGGAGTGCTTTCAATACATAAAGTACCTCTGCGCCATCGGCAGCACTTCTGCCGGCTCGCAGGTCAAAAGCTCGCCATCGGCCCTCACCTCATAGGTCTCCGAATGCACCTCGATCTTCGGCGTCGCGCCGTTGTGGATCATGCTCTTCTTCGAGATGCCATCACGGACATTTTCCACCGCATAGAGCGACTTCTGGATGCCGAGCTTCTTGGCGAGACCGCCGGCCACCGCCGCACCCGATGTGAACACCACCGACGACTGCGTCAGCGCCCGGCCGAAGGCGCCGAACATGGGCTGGTAATGCACGGGCTGCGGCGTGGGAATGGACGCGTTCGGATCGCCCATCGGCGCCGCCACGATCGAGCCGCCCTTGATGACGAGATCGGGCTTCACGCCGAAGAAAGCCGGCGACCATAGCACGAGATCGGCCATCTTGCCCTTCTCCACCGAGCCGATCAGCTTCGAGACACCGTGGGCGATGGCGGGGTTGATGGTGTATTTGGCGATGTAGCGCTTGACGCGGAAATTGTCGTTGTTGCCCTTGTCTTCCTTCAGCGAGCCGCGCTGCTTCTTCATCTTGTCGGCGGTCTGCCACGTCCGGATGATCACTTCGCCGAGCCGGCCCATGGCCTGACTGTCCGACGACATCATCGAGAGCGCGCCGAGATCGTGCAGGATGTCTTCGGCAGCGATGGTCTCCTTGCGGATGCGGCTTTCGGCAAACGCCAGATCCTCCGCAATCGACGGATCGAGATGGTGGCACACCATCAGCATGTCCAGATGCTCGTCGATGGTGTTGCGCGTGAATGGCCGGGTCGGATTGGTCGAGGACGGCAGCACATTCTTGAGGCCCGCGACCTTGATGATATCGGGTGCGTGACCACCGCCGGCACCTTCCGTGTGGAAGGCGTGGATGGTGCGACCCTTGAAGGCCTTGATGGTGTCCTCGACGAAGCCGGACTCGTTCAGCGTGTCCGAATGCAGCATCACCTGCACGTCGTAGTCATCGGCGACGCTGAGGCAATTATCGATCGCGGCAGGCGTGGTGCCCCAGTCCTCGTGCAGCTTCAGCGCACAGGCGCCGGCATTGATCATTTCCACCAGTGGCGCGGGCTTCGAGGCATTGCCCTTGCCGGAAATACCGAGATTGACCGGGAACGCATCGAAGGACTGGATCATCCGCGCGATGTGCCATGGGCCGGGCGTACAGGTCGTCGCGAAGGTGCCGTGCGACGGGCCGGTGCCGCCCCCAAGCATCGAGGTGACGCCCGACATCAGCGCGTGTTCGATCTGCTGCGGGCAGATGAAATGGATGTGGCTGTCGAAGCCCCCGGCGGTGAGGATCTTGCCCTCGCCCGCGATGACATCGGTGCCCGGACCGACATTGATGGTCACGCCCGGCTGGATGTCGGGATTGCCGGCCTTGCCGATGGCGTGGACCATGCCGCCCTTGAGCGCCACGTCGGCCTTCACGATGCCCCAGTGATCGACGATCAACACATTGGTGATGACCGTGTCGACGGCGCCCTGCGCGCGTGTCGCCTGCGACTGCCCCATACCGTCGCGGATCACCTTGCCGCCGCCGAACTTCACCTCCTCGCCATAGATGGTGAAGTCCTTCTCCACCTCGATGATCAGATCGGTATCGGCGAGCCGCACGCGATCGCCGGTGGTCGGGCCGAACATGTCGGCATAGACGGAGCGTTTGATTTTCACGGGCATGAGATCAGGCCTTCCCAACGATGGAAGATAAGGAGAGTGGATTCGAACGCAGCGATGCCGCCGGGAACGCAAACATCCCGATCAGTGCGCAGCCTGCGCCTTCGTTCATTGACGGCGTGGCCCGCCACTTCCATAGCTTGGCGCACCCCAACGAGGCGCGCGGCGTCGGGATCTGAGACGGAGACCGATATCGTGAGATGGAAGAACGTCTATCCATTTGCTGCGACTTGCCTGCTGTTCGCACTGACGTTCTGGCTATACATGACCCGCGTCATGTGGCTCGGATTTCCGGATGGCTTCATTGCCGAACTGGACGCTGCCGAAGCGATCCTCGTCACCTGGTTCAACTGGTTCAGCATCGCTCTGGGCATCTGGTTTGTGATCCTTGGCATCCGATCGTTCCGTGACGATGTCGGACGTTGGTCATTGTACAGCTGTCTTCTGTTCGTCTCGGTCGTCCTGATATCGCTGGCCATCGATCGATACTTCCGCTCGTTCATGATGGACAGCGCCGGCGGCTAGGCGCTCAGAGCTTCCCCATCACATCGCCGCGGAAGCCGTAAACCGTGCGTTTGCCGGCGAGTTCGACCAACTGCACATCGCGGGTCTGGCCGGGCTCGAAGCGCACGGCCGTGCCGGCGGCGATGTCGAGACGCATGCCGCGGGCTTTTTTGCGGTCGAATTTCAGCGCCGGATTGGTTTCGAAGAAATGATAGTGCGAGCCGACCTGGATGGGCCGGTCGCCGGAATTTGCCACCGTCAGCGTGACGGTCTTGCGCCCGGCATTGAGTTCGATCTCGCCGTCCTGGATGAAGAGTTCGCCGGGGATCATGTGACCTCTCGATTTTCTCGGTGTCATGGCCGGGCTTGACTTGGCCATCCACGCCTTAGAGCGCTGAAAATGGATGCCCGGGTCAAGCCCGGGCATGACGGAGTTTGAACTAGCGGATCGGTTCGTGCACCGTGACGAGCTTCGTCCCGTCGGGGAATGTCGCTTCCACCTGAATGTCGTGGATCATCTCGGCGATGCCATCCATGCATTGCGCGCGGGTGATGACCTCGGCGCCGGATTTCATCAGCTCGGCAACGGTGCGGCCGTCGCGCGCGCCCTCGACGATGAAATCGGAGATGATGGCGATGGCTTCGGGATGGTTGAGCTTGACGCCGCGTTCCAGCCGGCGGCGCGCCACGATGGCGGCCATCGAGATCAGGAGCTTGTCTTTTTCGCGGGGAGAGAGATTCATGCGAACACTCTGATAGGTTTAGTTGAGCCACATGCGCGGCAGCATCGCGCCTGATCGTCCAAGCACCGCCATCATGTCGGCGCGCAGCTTCGCCGCATCTTGTGCACAGAAGCGGGCCATTGCAAAGCCGTTCCAGCAGGAGATACCAACCTCGCCGCCAGCGCCATCCGTGACTTCGCGTAGCCGCTCGATGAGTGCCTCGTCGCCGGGCACGATTAGCGCCGTGCCGATGGCCACCGCGCCATTGCCGATGGCCGGTCTGGCCAGTTTCGCGGCGATATCGCCATCCAGCCGCACGTTTTCCGCGAACACCAGCCTGCCACCGCGACGCAGGCGCCAGCGATCGACGAAAGACCCCGTCTGCATCACCTCACCCATGGCCGCACGACCGAACACCACGATCTCGCAAAGCAAAAGCGTCGCGCGATCGGCCAGATCGATATCGATGCGCCTGATGGTGCGGGCCTGATCGAACAGGATGGTTTCCTGCGGCAGCCAGGACAGATGCGCGCCGGCCCCGGCCTTCAGCGCGATGTTGATTTCGGCGGCGGGACCATGGGAGCGATAGACCTTCTCGGCGGCGGCGGTCGTCACAGTCAGGCTGGTGCCTTCGCCGGCCGCGATGTCGATATCGAAACGGTCCCCGCCTGCCGCGCCGCCGGCGGTGTTGACGAACATCGCGGAGAGGCCGTCGTCTTCGGGGGATGGAAAGCGCACGCGCAACGAACCAGATTCATGCAACTGCCGCCGCCGCGTCTTGCCTTCAGCGAAATGCACGTCAAATTTGACCGCGCCGCGGGCACGGTTGGCCGCAAAGATCGCCGATGACGACAGCGTGATGTTGTCAGCCTGCATGCATTCTCCGGCTTTGAGCCCGCGTTACAGCGCCATCTGGCGGCTGATCTCGGCGGGATCGAGCGTCGAGCGGTCGCAGGTGTATTTCACCGCGCCGCGATCCATCACGGCGAAGTTGTCGCCGAGTTCGCAGGCAAAGTCGAGATACTGCTCCACGAGGACGATGGCGATATTGCCGAGCGAGCGCAGATAGGAAATGGCGCGGCCGATATCCTTGATGATCGAGGGCTGGATGCCTTCGGTCGGCTCATCCAGCAGCAGAAGTTTCGGTCGCATCACCAGCGCACGGCCGATGGCGAGCTGCTGCTGCTGGCCGCCGGAGAGATCGCCGCCGCGCCGGCCGAGCATCGAGTTCAGCACCGGAAACAGTGAGAACACATCATCGGGAATATTGCGGTCGGCGCGCTTCAGCGGCGCATAGCCGGTCTTGAGGTTTTCTTCCACTGTGAGCAGCGGGAAGATCTCACGGCCCTGTGGTACGAAGGAGATGCCGCGCCGCGCCCGCTCGAACGGCTTCAGCGTCGAGATGTCCTGGCCATCGAAAGTGATCGAACCTGACGAGATCGCCTGCTGGCCGACCATGGCGCGCAGCAGCGAGGTCTTGCCGACGCCGTTGCGGCCAAGCACGCATGTGACCTTGCCGGGCTCCGCCGAGACCGTGACGCCGCGCAGCGCCTGGGCTGCACCGTAATAGAGGCTGATATTATCGACTTTCAGCATATGACCTAATCCTTGCGCATGATCTGGTCCGAAAACCGGTTTCCACTTTTCGGGATCATGCGTCAGCGCCCCAAATACACTTCGACCACGCGGTCGTTGGTCGACACCTGATCGATGGTGCCTTCGGCCAGCACGGTGCCTTCGTGCAGACACGTCACCTTGACGCCGAGTTCGCGCACGAAGGTCATGTCGTGCTCGACCACCATCACGGTCTTGTTGTCGCGGTTGATCGCCTTCAGCAGTTCGGCGGTCTGGTGCGTTTCCACATCGGTCATGCCGGCCACCGGCTCGTCCACCAGCAGCAGCTTCGGATCCTGCGCCAGCAGCATGCCGATTTCGAGCCACTGCTTCTGGCCATGCGAGAGATTGCCGGCGAGGCGATCGCGGGAGTCCGTGAGGCGAATGGTCTCAAGCACCTTGTCGATGCCCTCTGCCTCGCTCCGGCTGCCGCGCCAGAACAGCGTGCCGCGCACGGAGTGATCGACATTCAGCGCCAGCAGCAGATTGTCGTAGATGGTCTGGCTCTCGAACACCGTCGGCTTCTGGAATTTGCGGCCGATGCCGAGCTCCGCGATCTTGGTCTCGTCCAGCAGCGTCAGGTCGTGAATGCCGTCGAAATAGACGTCGCCCTCGTCCGGCTTGGTTTTGCCGGTGATGATGTCCATCATCGTAGTCTTGCCGGCGCCGTTAGGGCCGATGATGGCGCGCATCTCGCCGGGAGCCAGCACCATCGACAGGTTGTTGATGGCATGGAAGCCATCGAACGAGACATGAACGCCGTCGAGATAGAGCTGTGCGGAGGTGATGCGCTTCTGCCGGGCTTCCGCTTCGCGTGCTGCGACCACTGGATCAATGATAGCGGGCGCGTGAGACACCGGCGTTGCCGGGACTGGCGTTTCGATCATAGTCATGACGCCTTCTCCGCCAGATGAGGTTTGGTGACGCCATCTTCCGCTGCGGCGCTATCGGCATTCGCGCTATTGCTGGCTTTGCGGCTTTCCGACCATGCATTGAAGGTGCCGATGATGCCCTTGGGCAGCAGCAACGTCACAAGAATGAATAGCGCGCCCAGCATGAACAGCCAGTAGGGAGCAAGGGCGCCGGACGTGAACACCGTCTTGGCGTAGTTGACCACGACCGCGCCGAGCGCCGCACCCACCAGCGTGCCACGACCGCCGACAGCGACCCAGATCACCGCTTCGATGGAGTTGGCGGGGGCGAATTCGCCGGGATTGATGATGCCCACCTGCGGTACATAGAGCGCGCCCGCAACGCCGGCCATGCAGGCCGACAGCGTGAACACGAACAGCTTGTAGGATTCGACACGGTAGCCCAAGAACCTTGTGCGGGATTCGGCATCACGTATGGCGATCAGCACCTTGCCTAGCTTCGAGGTGACGATGGCGCGGCAGACGAGGAAGCCGATGATCAGCGCCAGACAGCTCAACGCGAACAGCGCCGCACGCGTGCCGTCGGCCTGCACGTTGAATCCGAGGATGTCCTTGAAATCGGTCAGGCCGTTATTGCCGCCGAAGCCGAAATCGTTGCGGAAGAAGGCCAGCAGCAATGCATAGGTCATCGCCTGGGTGATGATCGATAGATACACGCCCGACACGCGCGAGCGGAAGGTGAGCCAGCCGAACACGAAAGCCAGGATGCCCGGCGCGATCAGCACCATCGCCGCCGCGAACCAGAACATGTCGAAGCCGTACCAGTACCACGGCAGCGCCTTGTAATTCAGGAACACCATGAAGTCCGGCAGGATCGGATTGCCATAGACGCCGCGCGAACCGATTTGGCGCATCAGATACATGCCCATGGCGTAACCGCCGAGCGCGAAGAAGGCACCGTGACCGAGCGAGAGAATGCCGCAATAGCCCCAGATCAGATCGATCGAGAGCGCGAGAATGGCGTAGCAGACATATTTGCCGAACAGCGCCATCAGATAGGTCGGTACCTGCAGCGGCGAATCCGCCGGCAGCAGCAGGTTCGACAGCGGAATGAGGATGCCGACGGCGGCGACGATCAGCAGGAAGATCGTGGCGCTGCGATCCAGCGTGCGGGTGAGGAAATGCGGCGTCATGCTTCGATCGCCCTGCCCTTGAGCGCGAACAGACCGCGCGGCCGTTTCTGGATGAACAGGATGATCAGCACCAGGATGGCGATCTTGCCAAGCACGGCGCCTGCGACCGGCTCGAGGAACTTGTTGGCGATGCCGAGCGAGAATGCACCGACCAGCGTGCCCCACAGATTGCCGACGCCGCCGAACACCACGACCATGAAACTGTCGATAATGTAGCTCTGGCCGAGATTGGGCGAGACGTTGTCGATCTGCGACAGCGCCACGCCGGCAATGCCCGCAATGCCGGAGCCGAGACCGAAGGTCAGCGCATCCACGCGCGAGGTGGCGATGCCCATGGAGGCTGCCATGCGGCGGTTCTGGGTGACGGCGCGCATCTCGAGTCCGATGCTGGTGTAGCGTAACATCGCCAGCAGGATCGCGAACACGGCGAGCGTGAAGCACAGAATCCAGAGCCGGTTGTAGGTGATGGTGAGCTGACCCAGCTCGAATGCGCCGGACATCCAGGAGGGATTACCGACCTCGCGATTGGTCGGGCCGAACATGGTGCGCACCGCCTGTTGCAGCACCAGCGACAGCCCCCAGGTCGCCAGCAGCGTTTCCAGCGGACGGCCATAGAGGAAGCGGATGATGGTGCGCTCGATGACGATGCCGAGGAGACCAGCGACGATGAAGGCCAGCGGCACGGCCATCAGCAGCGAGTAGTCGAACAGGCCGGGATAGCTGGTGCGGATCACGTCCTGCACCACGAAGGTGACATAGGCCCCGATCATCACCATCTCGCCATGCGCCATGTTGATGACGCCCATCACGCCGAAGGTGATGGCGAGGCCAATGGCGGCGAGCAAGAGAACCGAACCGAGCGACAGGCCGTACCAGGCGTTCTGGCCGATCGACCACAGCGTCTGCCGGCTGTTGATGGCGGTGACGGCGCTGGCCGCGCTGCGCGCCACACCAACGGTCTGATCGGCCGGCAGGCTGGTGAGCAGCGCCAGCGCGTCCTGATCGCCGCGGCCCTTGATGATCGCAATGGATTCGATCTTCTCGGCCTCGGTCGCATCTTCCTTGTAGAGCAGGATCGCGGCGCGGGCTTCGGTGAAGGCCTGCTTGGCGGATTTGTTGGTTTCCTTTTCCAGCGCGGTCTCGATCACCGGCAGCATCGCGGTCTCGTGGCTCTTGAACACTGATTGCGCCGAAGCGATGCGCTTGGCGGGATCCGGCGACATCAGCGTGAGCCCGCCCAGCGCGGATTCGATACTGCGGCGAAGACGATTGTTGAGGCGCACCGCTGCGGCACTGGCCGGCACTTCGGCAACGGCCTCGCCGGTCGCGGCGTCAGTCACCTTCCCGTCCGCGCCGGTGAGATAAACCTTCTTGCTGTCGGGATCGGCGGAGAGCCGGCCTTCCTGCAGCGCGGTGATCACAGCGAAAGCCTGCGGATTGCCCGAGGTGGCGATGATGCCCACGGCTTCGTCGCTATCGGAGAAATCATCATTGGCGAATTTGGCGACGGCATCCTCGAAAGGACCCGCAACGGCCGGAATAGCGGTCGCGACGATTAGCAGAAATGCAACAGCGATCGCGCGGAAACGATAAAGGAGATCAGTCACTGGAAAACCCCGGCCGAAGAAAAAAGAGAAGGCGACGGATTCACCGCCTTCTCCAGTTTTGGGAGTCTCGAGAGTCGAGATAGACACGAAACCATCAACCGTCATTGCGAGGAGCGAAGCGACGAAGCAATCCAGAAGCCGCAAACAAGAAAGAACTGGATTGCTTCGCTGCGCTCGCAATGACGGAGAGTGTGTGGAGCTAACTTACGAACCCTGACCGCCGCACTTGTTGGTCTTGGTGTTGAAGTTGCCGCACTTCTTGCCGACCCAGTCGCCGATCAGGTCCTTGGAGCCGTCGAGCTCCTTCGACCATGCATCGCCAGCCACCAGCGCCGGGGTCTTCCAGACCACGTCGAACTGGCCATTGGCCTTGATCTCGCCAATGAACACCGGCTTGGTGATGTGGTGGTTCGGCAGCATCTTCGAGGTACCGCCGGTCAGGTTCTTGGCTTCGATGCCGGGCAGTGCATCGATGACCTTGTCGGCTTCGATCGACTTGGCCTTTTCGACCGCCTTCACCCACATGTTGAAGCCGATCACGGTGGCTTCCATCGGGTCGTTGGTCACGCGCTTCGGATTCTTGGTGAAGGCCTGCCATTCCTTGATGAACTTCTCGTTCTCAGGGCTCTTGATCGACTGGAAGTAGTTCCAGGCCGCGAGATGGCCGAGCAGCGGCTTGGTGTCGATGCCGGCGAGTTCTTCTTCACCCACCGAGAACGCAACCACCGGAATGTCGGTCGCCTTGATGCCCTGGTTGCCGAGCTCCTTGTAGAACGGAACGTTGGCATCGCCGTTGATGGTCGAGACCACGGCGGTCTTCTTGCCGGCCGAGCCGAACTTCTTGATGTCGGCGACGATCGTCTGCCAGTCGCTATGACCAAATGGCGTGTAGTTGATCATGATGTCTTCCTGCTTGACGCCCTTCGACTTCAAGTAGGCTTCGAGAATCTTGTTCGTGGTGCGCGGATAGACGTAGTCGGTGCCGGCCAGCACCCAGCGCTTCACCTTCTCGTCCTTCATCAGGTAGTCGACAGCCGGGATCGCCTGCTGGTTCGGAGCAGCACCCGTGTAGAACACGTTACGCTCGGACTCTTCGCCCTCGTACTGCACGGGATAGAACAGGATGTTGTTCAGTTCCTTGAACACCGGGAGAACCGACTTGCGCGACACCGAGGTCCAGCAGCCGAACACGACGGCAACCTTGTCCTTGGTGATCAGCTCGCGCGCCTTTTCGGCGAACAGCGGCCAGTTTGAAGCGGGATCGACCACCACGGCTTCGAGCTTCTTGCCGTTCACGCCGCCCTTCTTGTTCTGCTGGTCGATCATGAACAGCACGGTGTCTTTCAACGTGGTCTCGGAAATCGCCATGGTGCCCGACAGCGAGTGCAGAACGCCGACCTTGATGGTGTCGTCTGCGGCTTTGGCCGGCGAAAATGCCGACAGGCCCAGAGCCAGACCCGTTGCCGCGGCCATCAGGCTGCGACGCGAGATCGGCTTGGCTATTGCGTGAGTCAAATTGGTAATCATGTGCGGTCTCTCCCTGACGCAGACGAAATCAATGCGGAACGGCCCCACGGCCGGCGCGTTAAGGAGATCGCAAGAAGTGTGCCAGCCCTCGAACACACGTTAAGTTATTGGGACTACTCGCATGTTTGCGATTTTCGGAAAGCGCGGAGGTTTTCCTGTTTATTTCTTGTGCAGAAAAATTGATCATGCACACGGCAAACAGCTTAAATAATCGCCAAAAATTGCCTCATGTCTAAATTTCATGCAGCGGTATTTTGTCGCTGCTTTTAACCCTCGCACCGATTAACCTTGAATCCGCCGCCTTGCTGTTCCATATCAATCGAACGACCTAGAGAATCATCAGGTCCTTGCGAGCCGCGTGTTCTGATCCCGTCTTTACTCTGATCTCCTCAGGGCAGTTCGACGGTTTCTGGCTTGCCCCTTCAGCTAACCAGAACTGACGCCCCAAACACGCGGGTGTCCCAGACACACTCGCGCGCTCCCTGGCCCCATGGTCTTTGAATCATGGCCGGGCGCCTGCTTTCACTTTGGAAAGATTAATCTTTTGACCACCTTTCAGGAATTCGGCCTCGCCGATCCCATCACCCGTGCGCTTAAAGAAGAAAACTACACCACCCCGACCCCGATCCAGGCCCAGACCATCCCGATTGCCATCACCGGCAAGGACGTGATCGGTATCGCCCAGACCGGCACCGGCAAGACCGCTTCCTTCGCGCTTCCCATCCTTCACCGCCTGCTCGAGAACCGCATCAAGCCGCAGCCGAAGACCTGCCGCGTGCTGGTGCTGAGCCCGACCCGCGAACTCTCCGGCCAGATCCTCGACTCGTTCAACGCCTATGGGCGCCATATGCACCTCGCATCGGCGCTGGCCATTGGCGGCGTGCCGATGGGCCGTCAGGTCCGTTCGCTGATGCAGGGCGTCGACGTCCTCGTCGCCACCCCGGGCCGCCTGCTCGACCTCGTGCAGAGCAACGGCCTCAAGCTCAACATGGTTGAGTTCCTGGTGCTCGACGAAGCCGACCGCATGCTCGATATGGGCTTCATCAACGACATCCGCAAAGTCGTCGCCAAGCTCCCGATCAAGCGCCAGACGCTGTTCTTCTCGGCCACCATGCCGAAGGATATCGCCGATCTTGCCGAAGCAATGCTCAAGGATCCGGCCCGCGTCGCGGTGACCCCGGTTGCCTCCACCGTGGAGCGCATCAGCCAGCGGATCATGCTGGTCGATCACTCCGCCAAGCCGACGATCCTCGCCCAGATACTCAAGACCGAGACGGTTGACCGCGCACTGGTGTTCACCCGCACCAAGCACGGCGCCGACAAGGTCGTGAAGGGGCTCGAGCGCGCCGGCATCGCCGCCGCCGCGATCCACGGCAACAAGTCGCAGAACCACCGCGAGCGCACGCTGGCCCAGTTCCGCACCGGCGAAATCCGCACCCTGGTGGCCACCGACATCGCCGCCCGCGGCATCGACGTCGACGGCATCACCCATGTGGTGAACTTCGACCTGCCGAATATCCCGGAAACCTATGTCCACCGAATCGGCCGTACGGCCCGTGCCGGACGCGAAGGCATCGCAATCTCGCTTTGCGCGGGCGAGGAAATGGCGTATCTGCGCGATATTGAAAAGCTGATCCGCATTTCGCTTCCGAAGGAAGACCGCCGCACCCCAGGCCGCAACGACGTGGGGCCGTCGCCTTCCCAGAACCGTGGCGGTCAGCGCAACGGTCGCTCCGCCCCGCACGCACCACGCAGCAATGACGGAGCGCCCAGCAAGAACGCGCGCAATCGTCGTCGTCCGCATGGCGGCAACGGTGGCGCATCGCAACCGAACCGCGATCATGGTCGGAACGAGAATGCGAGACACGAGAATGCACGGCATGAGCCGATCTCACGTCCGGCCAACCAGGCTGGAACTGCGACCAAAGAAGGGATGCAGGGCGTTGCCTTCCTGCACCGCGAAAGCCGACCGAATACAACCCCGAACCGCACCCAGCGGCCACGCTAACAGCCGATCGATCTGGAGCTAACAATGGCCAAAGAAGAGCTGATCCAGTTCGAAGGACTGGTGACCGAAATCCTCCCCGATGCACGCTATCGCGTGCAATTGGACGCAGGACACGAAATCGTCGCCTACACCGCCGGCAAGATGAAGAAGAACCGCATCAAGACGCTGGCCGGCGATCGCGTGACCATCGAGATGTCGCCCTACGATCTCGAAAAGGGTCGTCTGATTTTCCGCCACAAGGACGAGCGTCCCGGCGGTCCTCCGCGTGGCGCACCGCCGCGCGGTCAGTTCCGTCGCCGCTAAGCGCATCCAGCGTTTAAACTGTCGACAGTTTAAAATCGCGACGACAACCCATCCGCGCATCGGATCACTCGCGATGCGCGGATGGGTAAGCGTTCCTGACCGTTCGTGCGCAATCAAAAAATCGTGCGCGTCAGGATTGTTTTGAGGGGGCGCTTCCCCTAATATGAGTTAATCGATTTTCGGCCGGACGACATTATCTATCCCCCGGTGCAGCCGGTCTAGACTGACGACCCTTCCAAAAATTCGATGTCACCAGCCCACATTTGTTTCGTGGGCTACACTATATCTTTGAGAAGGGACTACCCCCATGAGCATGGGAACAGTGAAGTGGTTTAACGCGACCAAGGGCTTCGGCTTCATTCAGCCGGACGATGGTGGCAACGACGTGTTCGTTCACATCTCCGCCGTTGAGCGTGCCGGTCTCGGCACCCTGCGTGAAGGCCAGAAGATCAGCTACGAAATCGTTGCTGACCGTCGTTCCGGCAAGTCGTCGGCCGACAATCTCCGCGCCGCAGGCTAAACGATCACTCGCAAGCTTGATGCTTGCGAATTGATCGACTGAATACGAAAAGGCCGCGCTCTCGAGCGCGGCCTTTTTTCTGAAGCATGATCCGGGAAAGTGGACCGACGATCGTTCGCTGCAACTACAAACGCGCAGCGCATGATCGCAAATTACGGCGTGCAGCTCGTCACCATCACGACGCATGACGTTTGCCGCGGTCGCGTGAACATCGCATCGGACAGCGCGAGCCCGCCCTTCGGCACGACCCAGCCGATCGTCGGCACGTAGTCATAGTTGGCCTCGCCGAGGATCAGATACTGGTTCGGCAGATAGTTCCCGTTGGCGTCCTTGACAATCAGATTGGTGGGAACCGATACGATGTCGTTCACTTTCCTGACCACTTTCCCGACAAGAAAATCGCCGCGCGTCCACACCACCTTGGCGATCTTGGTCGACGGATCGATATATACCTGACTGATCGACGCCTTGAGCTGCGTCTTGTCATAGGGCGTCAGCATCGCATCGGCGATGATGAAGAAATTCGAGACATCGGTTTCCGCCAGTGTCGTGTAACGTGACGCCAGGTCGGCCATGCCCTGTGAGATCTGGCTGACTTTGCGATCGATGGCAAAGCCGTTGGTAAGGTCCAGCATGCCGAAGAACATCAGGAATATCAGCGGAATGATCATCGCGAACTCGACCGCGGATACGCCTCTCGTATCGTCTCGCAACAGCAAGGCCCGTCGCCAGGCTGCCAGTGCTGCCATCCGCACGCGCATTGTCCCGATCCCTGCCATCACTGCGGCCCGGTCGCCGCTGTCGCGGCCAGCAGGCGCTTGCTGCTCGTCGTTCCACGACTGATATTGGCGATGTTGTAGCCGAGGCCCGTCACATAGAGCGGCCACTGATAGAAGGCGCGCACGACCACCGTCTTGCTGGTTGGACAAGCCGGCGGCTCGTAGACGAAATTCGTCGACACGTAGTTGCCGCCGGCGTCGATCGGATTCGAAATGTTGATCGTTGTGCCGGGATCGTACGAGCGCACGTCGATGTCGATCTTGGCGCAATCCATCAGCGCCGATGTGCGCGCGCAGATCGGCGTTTTGAAATCGACGACTTTAGCTGCAGCGGAACACGTATAGACCGACCGCGCACCATCCTCGACGGCGGTTTCAAGGACCTGACCGGCGAAGAACACCATGCCGGTTTCCATGATGGCAAAAATCAGTGCGAAGAAGACCGGCGCAATCATAGCGAATTCGACCGCGGCCGAGCCGTTGCTGTTATGGCCGAAGCGGCGCAGGCGCCCGGCGAGCGTCGCCATCGAAATCAGCGGTAGCAGCATCTGCAAGTGCCTCGGTGATAGGAAATAACTACCGCCGAGGTGTATCGGAAACAGATTGTTGAAGTGTTTCGCCGGATCGAGACAAGATGGCTCGATGGGCTAACCCGCGATTAACCATGTGGCAGGAGGCTTGCAATGGTGTCCGGGCGGGATTGGCCTGACCGACGAAAAGTGGTGGCTTAGAGCATGATCCCGAAAAGTGGATACCGGTTTTCGGATAGGATCATGCTCCAATAAAGAAAAACGTTAGAGTCTGATTCATCGGAGATGAATCAGACTCTAGTTGTTCCTCGCCCCGATCGTCGCGGCCTGACTGCCGATGGCGCCGGCCTGATCCATCGTCGACTTGAAGAAGGTTTCCCCGTCACCCAGCGTCAAACGCCGCTCGCAATTCGCCGCGCAGCTATAGGTCTCCCGGCTCATACCGCGATAGACGGTCACAACCTTGTCGGTCGGGCCTTCCACCTGAATGACGCGGTCCATCAGCACGGAGCCTGTGCGATCAATGGCAATCACATTGGTGGCGCCATAGCTCTTGCCGGTGACAACGACCATGCCGCCGGCCTGCAGCGTCACATCGGCGATCAACGGGTTGCCGACCACGATGGTCGCGATCTTCTCGGGAAATTTGACGAGCCTGGCCTGATCGACGCTGACTGTGATCAGATCATTCGCAGGGGCCGCAAGACCGCCCGCCGGCAACAGCATGGTCCCTGCCGCCAGAGCACGGGCCACAAACACCGCGCGCATCCGCGCGCGCTTCGACTGAAACGACATCCTGTACTCCGGGACGATACAAGCCGACAAAAGCAGATACGCAGCGGTGCCGGCGCCCGACATGGCAAATGTGCCGTTAATTGATGAAGGAACTGGAAACGGCGGGGGCAGGGTGCATGATGGACGCTGTCCCGGCTTAGGAAGCCTGGATTGACTGGCATTCCGGGGCACTCGAAGGCGGCGAGGCCACTGCAGTGAGAACCTCAACCACTCCACCTGGAGCGGCGGGGAATCTCGACATGTTCAGCGCAAAACAGATCGGGATTCCGGGTTCGCGCGCGTAAAGATGCGCGCACGCCCCGGAATGACAGTGTGGGGCGGCAAGACAGCACCCAAACATTTTTTCCTATCTCTCGTTGACAATATCCCCATAAGGTTTATATTCCCATCCATCCTGCCCCACCGAGAGGGGCGATCGCGATCGTCACGTTCGCGGGGTGGGATGCGGTGGACGCCGGAGATGCGGCGTCACGCGATTCATGGGGGACGTCTGTCTTCGGGCAGGACGGATCTGCGCCAGCACTGCCACTGGCAAGGAGACGGCCGACCCTGGGATGGAAAGACTCCCTGGACAGTGTGACGGACGACCAAGTCAAAACGTGTCCGGCCTATTCGCTTGAGGCTCCCTTCCCATCGCCTTGGGACTTTAATTCGCGATCGGAGCGTTCGTCGAGGCAAAGTGCAAGCAACCGAAAAAACACCGCAGGCGGAACGTCGGGCACTCGCTCGGCGCCTCCGAAAGTCCTGATGCACTCTAGATTGCGGAAGACCGCATTCGCATCAGGCCCAAGGGTGCAACGGGCACCCGGCGTTCCGCACGCCCTCTCACAAGGGGCGGGAATGCAAAGGACGACGGCGCCCCCGCGCCGCAAACAATGGGGGCGATGACGCATGTCTGAAGAACAGTGGCTGTTTGATAGTTGAATCTGCGATGGCGCGTAGGCGCCAGAGGAATCCCTCCCTCAGCGCGGCTACGCCGCTTGGGGGAGGAGCAGGAGAGCGCGCTACTGCTTGAACGGATAGGCCAGTTGGCCGGTGAATTCGGTCGGCAACGGCTCGCCGTCGACACCGTAATTGTCCGGCAGTTCACCCTTCGGCATGCGGAAGGTCCCGAACATGATATCCCAGATCGGAAACGTGCCGGCGAAATTGGTGTTGCCGCCGCGCTCCAGCGACGTGTGGTGCCAGCGGTGGAACACCGGCGTCGCCAGCACATATTTAAACGGCCCGAGGGTCCAGTTCAGATTGGCGTGCACGAAAGCCGAGTGGAAGGTCGTGAACGGTCCGACCCACAGCATGATGTTCGGCGAGATACCGGCCATCAATAGCAACACGTCGACCGCGACGGTGCCGAGAAACAGGTTGACCGGATGAAACCGTGCAGCGGAGATCCAGTCGATCTCTTCCGACGAATGATGGATGGCGTGGTATTTCCAGAAGCCGCCGCCGTGATACATCCGGTGCAGCCAGTAGAGCATGAAGTCGGACACCACGAGAAAGAAGATCCCCTGTACCCAGAGCGGCATCTGCGCCAGCGGCCCGTGGCCGTTGTCGTAGAAGGCAATCAGTTCATCGGCATCGTGAATATTGAAGACGACGGCAGCGCCGACCACGAGGAGTCCGATTCGTACGACGCGGGTGATCAGCGGCACGAAGAACCAGTAAACCACGTCGGTCACGATCTCCGTCTTGCGCCACCAATGCTTGCCGGGATTGCAGGCCCAGAAATGCGTCAGCACCGTGAAGACCACCGCAACAACCAGCGTGATCGGCACCACCTTCATGATGGTCTCGCCGAACATGTTCAGGACTTCCATGGGGAGTATAGTCATCGCGACCTCGTAGGCTCCGGAGGCCAAGAGTTACCGCGGTATGCTTAAGGAGCAATGAAGCGAAAAGGACACGCCTGGTGTCATCACACCCAAGTCATTCTAAAATCGCCTTAAGTAGGTATTTACCGTGCAAAAGAAGAGACAAATGCGACCGACTTTCATCAATCGAATTAACCGCACTGCAATTCCCCACTCCTAGTGTCCCCTCATGGTCACGGTGCTGAGAACGCCGGGGAGACCAGGCATCACGATCGACAGCCACGTGCACATATGGAGTTTTGTATTATGAAGAACCTCGTTTCGCGTTTCATGAAGGATGAGTCCGGCGCTACTGCTATCGAATACGGCCTGATTGCTGCCGGCATCTCGCTGGCCATCATCGCGGTCGTTAACGGCCTCGGCTCGAACCTGAACGGCAAGTTCACCTCGATCAACGGCTCGCTCAAGTAAGCGACTGTTACGAGTGCATCAAAGGCTCCGGTGTCCGGAGCCTTTTTTGTTTCGGAATGCTGCTGAGCCGTCCTCGTCAAAAGTGTAATGCGTATGAGACACCCGGACATTCCCCGCTTTGTCCTGCAGGAACTTCAGATCTCGCTCCGCGACCCTGCCGGCCTGGTCTGCGCCGCATTGATCCTCGCGCTGGTCGCTGTTGCGATCCAGATCGCCAGCGTTTGGTAAATTCTTTCTTGTTGTCCGATTGTTCATTTCTGCTGGCTAGGTTTTCCGTCGTCGCCGTAACGGGCCCTTGAAGCCATGATCCTCGATTTGACGCGCCTCCTGCTGTTCCCGGGCCTGATGGCCTATGCGGCGATCAGCGACCTTTTCACGATGACCATTTCGAACCGCATCTCGCTGCTGCTGGTGGCGGGCTTCGCTGTACTGGCGATCTTCGGCGGGATGGGTCTTCACGATGCGCTGTCGCATCTCGGCGCGGGGGCGACCGTGCTGGTGGTCGCTTTCGCCTGTTTCGCGTTCGGCTGGATCGGTGGCGGCGATGCCAAGCTCGCCGCAGCCGCGGGATTGTGGTTCGGCTTCGACCATCTCCTGAACTACCTCGTTTATGCCTCGCTGTTCGGCGGCGCGCTCACATTGCTGCTGCTCCAGTTCCGGCAGTGGCCGCTGCCCTATGCGCTCGGCGGCCAGCCCTGGCTGATGCGTCTGCATCACAAGGAAACCGGCATCCCTTACGGTATTGCCCTCGCCCTCGGCGCACTGCTCATTTACCCCGACACCGGATGGGTGAAGACGATCGACCTGGCGCGTCTCGCTCTTCACTAAGATCGGAACTTTCTATTAACGCGATTTAGATACCGCTCATTAACCATGCTTTGACGAATAACTGGTCAACTCCCGTTACAGCGGCGGCAGCGTCGCGGCGTAATGTGGAAAGTTGAAGCGTATGAATACCGCACGCATTGTGGTCCTCGCCATTGCACTCGGCGCTGGCAGTGTGGCGCTATATCTTGCGAGCACATCGGACGCACCGCCGCCCCCTCAGGTCGCCGAAGCCCCGACAACTGACGTTCTCGTTGCCAAGGCCGATATCGCGCTCGGTCAGGCGCTCGGTCCCGATGATGTCCAGTGGCAGTCCTGGCCCGCATCAGCGGCGAGCACCAATGTCATCAGCCGTAACAGCCGCCCGGACGCCGCGACGCAAATCGCTGGCTCCATCGCGCGGTCGGCCTTCATTGCCGGCGAACCGATCCGCGAACCGAAACTGGTACGCGCCAATGGCGCTGGCTTCATGGCCGCCGTTCTGCCGACCGGCATGCGCGCCGTCTCCACCGAAATTTCGCCGGAAACTGGCGCCGGCGGCTTCATCCTGCCAAACGACCGCGTCGACGTGATCCTGTCGAAGCGCGAACGCGGTACGGATCGCAGCGGCATTGAGGTCATCAACTCCGAGATCATCCTGAATAATATCCGCATCCTCGCCATCGATCAGGCGCCCAAGGAAAAGGACGGTCAGAACTCAGTCGTCGGCAAGACCGCAACGCTCGAATTGAAGCCCGAACAGGCCGAGTTGCTCGCCCGCGCGCGGCAGAGCGGCACGATCTCACTGGCATTGCGGGCCCTGGTCGACGCTAACGCGCCTGCGCTGGTTGAAGATCCCAATGGCGGTAAGCGCGACAGTATTAGCATCGTGCGTTACGGCATCCCGTCGACCGCGACCATGACGAAGTGATGAAGAGGACGCAGGCGATGAAGCGCATCACAACAGGCGGATCGATGCGGGCTCTTGCAGCCCGCGCGCTGTCGCTCACCGCCATCACGGCGCTCACGATCAATCCCGTATTGACGCCCGTTTTCGCGGCCGACTCCGCGTCCATGCAAGCCGGCAGCGCCGGCGCCTTGAACGCAAAATTCCTGCCGCTCGGCATCGGCAAGTCGATCGTTATCGACCTGCCGCGCGACATCAAGGATGTGCTGGTCGCCGATCCCAAGATCGCCAACGCCGTCGTGCGTTCGGCGCAGCGCGCCTACATCATCGGTGCGACCGTAGGCCAGACCAACATCGTATTCTTCGACGTCAACGGCCAGCAGATCGCCGCCTATGATATCGCCGTCACGCGCGACCTGAATGGTATTCGGGCCGCGCTCAAGCAGACCATGCCCAATACGGATATTCGCATCGAAGGTCTCGGCGATGGCGTGATGCTGTCGGGTACGGCATCGAGTCAGGTCGAAGCGCAGCAGGCCGCGGACCTCGCGGCGCGCCTCGTCGGCGGCATGGACAAGGTCGTGAACAGCATCTCGGTGCGCGGGCGTGATCAGGTCATGCTCAAGGTCACCGTTGCGGAAGTCCAGCGCAACATTGTCAAGCAGCTCGGCGTCGATCTGTCGGCGTCGATGAGCTACGGCACGTCCGTCGTCAACTTCAACAATAGCAACCCGTTCACGGCGCGCGGCGGCAGCCTGGTCTCCGATAATGCCCTCAAGGCATCCTTCGGATCGACGCCATCCGTCACGGCAACGCTGAAGGCGATGGAAAACGCCGGCGTCATCCGGACGCTCGCCGAGCCCACGCTGACCGCGATCTCCGGCGAGACCGCCAATTTCCTTGCGGGTGGTGAATTCCCGGTCCCCGGCGGTAATACCTGCGATCCCACGACGCGGATCTGTACGACGCAGATTACCTTCAAGAAATTCGGTATTTCGCTGGGCTTTACGCCGGTGGTTCTGAGCGAAGGTCGTATCAGCCTGCGTGTCGGCACCGAAGTCTCCGAGCTGTCGCAGGAAAATTCCGTCACGATCAGCGGAACGTCGATCCCGGCGATCAAGGTCAACCGTGCGGACACCACGCTCGAGATTCCGTCCGGCGGTTCGATGGTGATGGCCGGCCTTATCAAGCAGCAGACCAAAGCGGCCATCAGCGGCCTGCCGGGCATGTCGCAATTGCCTGTGCTGGGCACGCTGTTCCGCAGCCGGGATTACGTCAACAACAACACCGAGCTGATGGTCCTGGTCACGCCCTATGTGGTCCGCGCCGTCGCGCAGAAGGATCTCTCGCGTCCGGACGACGGCTTCGTGGATGCATCCGATCCGCAGGCCGATCTGCTCGGCAACGTCAACCGCATCTATGGCGCACCGCACCGCACCGAGCCGACCCAACCGACGCGCAGCTATCGCGGCGTTTTCGGCTTCATCACGGATTGAGACGGGGCAAGTATCCGATGACCATGATCAATCACACAGCGATACACTCTTCGCGCACACGGAATGCCACTGGCGCGCTGCTGGTCCTGGCGCTTGCGCTCGGCGGCTGCAAGACCGTTGCGCAGGACACCACGTCGAGCATACCGGACGATTACCGGCTGCGGCATCCCATCGTTGTCGAAGAACGGGCCAAGACCACCGAGGTCTTCGTCGGCAGCCAGCGCGGCGGCCTGTCGGCCACACAGCGCGCGGATGTCGTATCGCTCGGTCAGGACTGGTTGCGCGAAGGCACCGGCGTCATCACTGCGGAGGTGCCGGTCAATACACCGAATGCACGCGCCGCCAAAGAGTCTTATCGTGAGGTTCATTCACTTCTGATGGCGATCGGCGTGCCGCAGAACGGCGTCCTGATGCGCAGCTATCAGCCGAGCGATCCGCGTATGTTGCCAACCATCCGCGTCAGCTACCCGCTGATCGCGGCTTCGGCCGGTCCGTGCGGCACCTGGCCCGACGACCTTGCGTCGTCGATCAAGAACAAGGGCTATCTCGCGAACAAGCCGTACTACAATCTCGGCTGTGCGCAGCAACGCAATCTCGCCGCCATGGTCGCCAATCCTTCGGATCTGGTTCAGCCGCGCGCCGAAACCCCTGTCTATGCCGGCCGACGTACCGTCGTGCTGGACAAGTATCGCAAGGGTGAGAGCACCGCGACGACCTATCCCGAAGACAAGACCAGAATCAGCAATGTGGGCCAATGATTAGCTACGCGCAGAAAACCGCAGACGAGCAGCCCTCCGCCGCAACACCCGCGGCAGAGGAGCATATTGCGCCGGCACCGCGGGTGTCGGTGCAGGCGTTCTGCGAGACAGTGGAAACCGCTGCCGCTGTGCAGGCCGCCGCCGAGGACAGGCGCCTGGGCAAGGCTCACATCAAGATCCAGATGGGCGGCATGCCTGCGGCCATCGAGGCCTATCGGTCGGCACCGACGCCTAACGTCATCGTTCTCGAGACCGAACCGCGCGGCGACATTCTCGCTGGCCTTGATCAACTGGCGACTGTTTGCGATTCCGGTACCCGCGTCGTGGTGATCGGCAAGGTCAACGATGTCACGCTCTACCGCGAGCTCGTTCGTCGCGGCGTCAGCGACTACGTGATCGCGCCTGTTGTGACCATCGACGTCGTTCGTTCGATCTGCGGACTGTTCTCGGCACCGGAAGCCAAGGCGGTCGGCCGCATCATTGCCGTGGTCGGCGCCAAGGGCGGCGTCGGCGCGTCCACCATCGCTCACAACGTCGCCTGGGCGATCGCGCGCGATCTGGCACTGGACTCCGTTGTCGCAGATCTCGATCTCGCCTTTGGAACTGCCGGGCTGGACTACAACCAGGACCCGCCGCAGGGCATCGCCGACGCAGTGTTCTCGCCGGATCGTGTCGACACCGCCTTCATCGATCGTCTGCTGTCGAAGTGCACCGACCATCTCAGCCTGCTGGCTGCCCCCGCCACGCTGGACCGCGTCTACGATTTTGGCGCCGAGGCCTTCGACTCGATCTTTGACACGCTGCGGTCGACAATGCCCTGCATCGTGCTCGACGTGCCGCATCAATGGTCGGGCTGGACCAAGCGGGCCCTGATCGGCGCGGACGACATCCTGATCGTTGCAGCACCGGATCTCGCCAACCTGCGCAATACCAAGAACATGTACGATCTGATCAAGGCCTCACGCCCCAATGATCGCGCACCGCTGTACTGTCTCAATCAGGTCGGCGTTCCAAAGCGGCCCGAAATCAGCGCCAGCGAATTCGCCAAGGCCATCGAGACACCGCCGATCGTCACGATCCCGTTCGATCCGCAGATGTTCGGCTCGGCCGCCAACAACGGGCAGATGATTGCCGAAATTGCCGCCGGCCATCGCACCACCGAACTCTTTCTGCAAATTGCGCAGCGGCTGACGGGCCGCGGTGAGGCCAAGAAGCCACGAGGATCCTTCCTGGGTCCGTTCCTGGAGAAATTGCGGTCGAGGTAATTCACCGCATGGAGTGTTGTCGTGTTTGGTAAGCGTAGCGGAACAGATACCGATGTCCGGGCCGTCAAGCCCACCAGCGCGCCGGAGCCCTCTCCCGGCGCGATGGCTGCGTCTGCGCCACCGGCTGTGTCATCGCCGCCGCTGTCACCCGCGCGTGCTGCACCAGCGGCCCCCGTCATCGCAGAGCGTCGCTCCGAAAATTACTATCAGGTCAAAGCCACGATTTTCGGCGCCCTGATCGAGGCGATCGACCTCGCGCAGCTCGCCAAGCTCGACGGCGAATCCGCGCGCGAGGAAATCCGCGACATCGTTAACGAGATCATCGCGATCAAGAACATCGTGATGTCCATTGCCGAGCAGGAAGAACTGCTCGACGACATCTGCAACGACGTGCTCGGTTACGGGCCACTCGAGCCGCTTCTGGCGCGCGACGACATCGCCGACATCATGGTCAATGGCGCCGGCACAGTGTTCATCGAAGTCGCCGGCAAGATCCAGAAGACCGGTATCCGTTTCCGCGACAATCAGCAGCTGCTGAATATCTGCCAGCGCATCGTCAGCCAGGTCGGCCGCCGCGTCGACGAATCCTCACCGATCTGCGACGCTCGTCTTGCCGACGGTTCCCGCGTCAACGCCATCGTGCCGCCGCTGGCCATCGATGGTCCCGCGCTGACGATTCGTAAGTTCAAGAAGGACAAGCTGACGCTCGAGCAGCTGGTCAAATTCGGCGCAATCTCGCCGGACGGCGCCCAGATCCTCCAGATCATCGGCCGCTGCCGCGCCAACGTGCTCATCTCCGGCGGTACCGGTTCGGGCAAGACCACGCTGCTGAACTGCCTCACCAACTATATCGACGACGACGAGCGCATTATCACCTGTGAGGACGCCGCTGAACTTCAGCTGCAGCAGCCCCACGTGGTGCGGCTCGAAACCCGGCCGCCGAACATCGAGGGCGAAGGCCAGGTCACGATGCGCGAACTGGTGCGTAACTGTCTGCGTATGCGTCCGGAGCGGATCATCGTCGGCGAAGTCCGCGGACCCGAGGCATTCGACCTGTTGCAGGCGATGAATACCGGCCATGACGGCTCGATGGGCACCCTCCACGCCAACAATCCGCGTGAAGCGCTGTCGCGCTGCGAATCCATGATCACCATGGGTGGCTTCTCGCTGCCCTCGCGCACCATTCGCGAAATGATCTGCGCGTCCATCGACGTCATCGTACAGGCCGCCCGTCTGCGCGACGGCTCGCGCCGCATCACGCACATCACCGAGGTGATGGGCATGGAAGGCGACACCATCATTACGCAGGACCTGTTCGTCTACGACATGGTCGGTGAAGACGCCAACGGCAACATCATCGGACGACACCGCTCGACCGGCATTGGCCGCCCGCGGTTCTGGGATCGTGCCCGCTATTACGGCGAGGAGAAGCGGCTCGCGGCGGCGCTCGATGCTGCCGAAGTCATAGCGCCGAACTGAGGAGCGAATGATGAACATGCAGGCGCTCGCATTGGCATTCATGGCCAGCATCGCTGTCGGCGGTCTGGCCTGGGTTTTTCTCTATCCGCTGTTGTCCGGCGAGAAGAAGGCCGAAACCCGCCGCGCATCGGTCGCGCGGACGGAGCCCGTGGCGCGCCAGGTCGACAGAAACCAGCGCTCCCGGCGCGAGCAGGTCGAAGGATCTCTCAAGGAAGTCGAAGCACGTCTCCAGAAGGAAAAGAAGATCCCGCTCGGAATCCGGATCGCGCAGGCCGGCCTCGACTGGAGCGACCAGAAATTCATGGTGATCTCCGGCATTCTGGGAGGCGGAAGCTTCCTGGTGACCATGATGTTTGGCGGCGGTCTGCTCGCGGCCGCCGGTCTCGGATTCGCCGCCGGCTTCGGCCTGCCGCGCTGGATCCTCAGCTTTCTCAAGAAGCGGCGCGAGGCGGCCTTCCTCAAAGCGCTTCCAGATGCTGTCGACGTCATCGTTCGCGGTATCAAGGCCGGTCTGCCGCTATTCGACTCGATCAAGGTTGTCGCCGCCGACGCGTCGGAACCCCTACGCAGCGAATTTCTTGCCATCATCGAAACTCAGACCATAGGTATGCCGCTCGGCGAGGCTTGTGCACGACTCTATGAGCGCATGCCGCTTCCGGAGGCCAACTTCTTCGGCATCGTCATCGCGATTCAGCAGAAGTCGGGTGGCAACCTCTCGGAAGCTCTTGGCAATCTCTCCAAGGTGCTGCGCGACCGCAAGAAGATGGCCGAGAAAATCCAGGCCATGTCGATGGAAGCCAAGGCGTCCGCCGGCATCATCGGCTCGCTGCCGCCGATCGTGATGTTGCTCGTCTATCTCAGCACGCCTGAATATATTTCGCTGCTGTGGACCCATCCGACAGGCCGCCTGATGCTGGCGGCCTGCGTGGTCTGGATGTCCTGCGGCATCTACGTCATGAAGCGCATGATCAACTTCGACTTCTGATGGTGCCAGCATGCTCGATCTCCTGATAGCAAAGCTTCACGACATCCGTTTCATGACGATGCTGCTGGCCGCGATCGCGGTTGCGGCAACGGCCTACAGCCTGCTGACGCCGCTATTCGCCGGCGATGGCCTCGCCAAGCGAATGAAAGCGGTCGCCAGCGAGCGGGAGCGGCTGCGGCAGCGCGAGCGGGACCGCATGGCCAAAGGCGAGAGAGTGTCGCTGCGCCAGACGCCGAAGCAACTCGTCTCCAAGGTTGTGACCGACTTCAACCTCAGCAAATGGCTGGCGCAGGAAGCCGCGCTCGACAAGCTGGTCATGGCCGGCTATCGCGGCCAAGCGCCCTATATCACCTTCCTGTTCTTCCGCGCTGTGACACCAATCGTGTTCCTCGTCTTCGCGATCCTCTATGTGTTCGTCATCTCGCGCATGGAACAGTCGATGCCCATCAAGATCGGCATGTGCCTCGGTGCCGCCTATCTTGGCCTGCAGGCGCCGATGATCTTTCTCAAGAATGCAATCACCAAACGCCAGCTTTCGATCCGCCGCGCGTTTCCGGACGCTCTCGATCTGCTGCTGATCTGTATCGAATCCGGCATGTCCATCGAAGTCGCGTTTCGCCGCGTGTCCATCGAGATCGGAACGCAGTCGGTGGCGCTGGCCGAGGAATTCACACTGACCACGGCCGAACTGTCTTATCTGCAGGATCGCAAGGTTGCATATGAGAACCTCGCAAAGCGTACCGGATTGGAGGGCGTCAAATCAGTCTGTCTGGCGCTAATGCAGTCGGAACGCTACGGCACTCCGCTCGGTCAGAGCCTTCGCGTGATGGCGCAGGAAAACCGCGACATGCGCATGAACGAAGCCGAGAAGAAGGCCGCCGCGCTGCCGCCGAAGCTGACGGTGCCGATGATCCTGTTCTTCCTGCCGGTTCTGTTCGTCGTCATTCTCGGCCCAACGGGCATCAAGGTCGCAGCGATGCAGTGACGCCGGTGAGCTTGGCCTTGCTCAGCGTCATTGCGAAATTTGACCTGCGAGAAATTACGACCGACGCGGTGCGTCGTCGTCCCGGGCGCCCAGGCGGGGCTGACCTTTACTGCTCAGCATCTGCTTGAGATAGGCGACATTCGCCGCTGCTTCATCTGGCGGCAGGTCAGCCCTCACAATGGATTCCGCTTCACCGAACCGGCCTTGCAGGCCAACCACGAGACCGAGATTCTGGCGAACGCGCGGATCGACATTGCCGCGGCCCTGCGCGCGGCGCAGCGTCGCCTCGGCCTGCGGCAGATCCTTCGAAAGCATGTAGGACAGACCGAGATTGGAGAGCACGGACGGCTCCTCCGGCCTGATCTTCAGCGCGCTGTCGTAGTAACGGCGGGCTTCGTCATGCCTCCCCATCTGGTCAAGGACGGCGCCTTGTGCCGACAGGATACGCCAGTCCGGATTGGCTGGGCTATGTGCGGTGGTCAGCACATCGAAGGCGCGCTGGAAGCTGCCGGCGTCGGCCAGCGCGCGGCCGTAGCCTGCCAGCAGCGGCCTGTTGCCGGGATTCGTCAGCGTCGCCTGTTCGAACACCGAAACGGCCTGGGCCCGCTGGCCGTTGGCCCGGAGCGCCTGGCCGTAACGCAGGGCAGCGTCAGCATCCTTGGGATTGGCGCGATAGCGTTCGCCATAGACTTCGGCAGCACGCGCGGGATCGGCATCGGCTGGTGCTTCCGCCCGAGCGCCAAGGGAACCGGTGATATCGGACATGCCCGCCGTCTTGCAGCCGGCAAGGCCTGCGGCCAGGATCGCGGTCACCGCCGCGGTCGTCAAAAGCCGGGCAAGACAAGGGGGCTGACGCATGACAGGTTGACTCAACAATGGAGCGAACGGGCGGGCCGGATGCCTTCAGCAATAGAGTGTTAACCCTAATGGCTGGTTAATCGGCGCGGGCCACGCCATATCCTCCCATACCGTCGCTTGACGCCCTTTGCGCTTCAGGTGTCATTGCCGCTCCCCTTCGCGAGATTCTGCATATGCATTCCGCCTTTGAGACCGCCGCCGCATCCGCCATCCCGATCACCTTCGCGACCAAGACAAACTGGCCTGAAATCGGCGCGGCACTCCCCGCGCGGGCGAGAGCTTTCGCCGCGGCCAACGGTTTTGCGGCGAAGCCCGGCGCCTGGCTGGCGCTGCCAGCAGACGATGGCGCCATCGCCCAGGTGATCTTCGGGCTGGAAGACGACAGCGCGACCTACCGTGACCTGTTTCGCCCCGGACAGTTGCCCGGCCTGCTGCCGCCGGGCACCTACCGTTTCGCCAACGCCCCCCACGACACCCGCCTCGCCGTACTCGCTTTCGCCCTCGGCAGCTATCGTTTCGGCCGTTATCGCAAGAATGATGAGCCCAAGGCGAAGCTGGTGCCGCCGGATGGTATCGATGTCGCCGATATCAGCCGCATGGCCGAGGCTGCAGCATTGGCGCGCGATCTCATCAATACGCCGTCGAACGATATGGGACCGGAAGAACTCGCCGCGACCGCAAAGAATCTCGCCACGCGTTTTGGCGCAGAGTTCAACTGCATCGTGGGCGACGACCTCGTGCAACAGAATTTCCCACTGATCCACGCTGTGGGCATGGCCTCGACACGTGCGCCACGACTGATCGATTTCTCCTGGGGAGATCCGTCGCATCCCAAGGTGACGCTGGTCGGCAAGGGCGTCTGCTTCGACACCGGCGGTCTCGATCTCAAGCCATCGAGCGGCATGCTGATCATGAAGAAGGATATGGGCGGTGCGGCCAATGTCCTGGCGCTGGCGCTGATGGTGATGGACGCCAAGCTCAAGGTGCGGTTGCGCGTACTGATCCCTGCGGTGGAGAACGCCGTTGCCGGCAACGCCTTCCGCCCGCTCGATATTTTCAAGTCGCGCAAGGGCCCGACCGTCGAGATCGGCAACACCGACGCCGAGGGCCGCCTGGTGCTGGCCGATGCGCTGGCCTATGCCGATGAGGAGAAACCGGACCTGCTGGTCGATCTGGGCACGCTGACCGGCGCCGCACGCGTGGCGCTCGGCCCCGATCTGCCGCCCTACTACACCAATGACGAAACGCTTGCGCTCGACATCGCGCGCTGTGCGAAGGAGCAGAACGATCCGCTGTGGCGGCTGCCGCTCTGGGCTCCCTACGATGCGTGGCTCGACTCCAAGGTCGCCAACATCAACAACGCGCCCTCCGGCGGCTTTGCCGGCTCAATCACATGCGCGCTATTCCTGCAGCGTTTCGTCGAAGCTGCGAAGAGCTGGCTGCATGTTGATATCTATGGCTGGACGCCATCGGCGAAGCCAGCGCGCCCCGAAGGTGGCGAATGCCAGGCTGCACGTGCAATCTATCAGCTATTGAGTCAGCGCTATGGATAAACGAGATCCCCGGCTCACGCCTGCGCGACCTGACGTGGCCGCGCGATATCTTGAAGGTCAGGTCGAGGCCGCACGTTTCGTCGACGGCGAAGAATTCGAGGTTGCCGATGGCGTCGCCTCCATGCGGCTCCAACCATTCTCCGGCGCCGAAATGAATACGCAGGCCTTGAAGGGCGAGCGCTTCACCATCTACGATCGCAACGACGAAGGCTGGGCCTGGGGCCAACTCAATGGCGACGGCTATGTCGGCTGGCTTTCGGATCTCGCACTCTATCCACCCGGGCCGACGCCAACACACAAAGTGACCGCGCTCCGGACGTTCCTTTTCCCTGGGCCCTCCATCAAGCTGCCGCCGACAGATACGCTGCCGCTCGGCGCGCGCCTGGCCATCGTCAAGATGACCGACGCGTTTGCGATAACCAATGCCGGACATTGCGTACCGCGGCGGCATGTCACGGAGATCGATGCGTTCGAGACCGATTTCGTTGCGGTCGCCGAGCGCTTCGTCGGCACACCCTATCTCTGGGGCGGCAAGAGCAGCCTCGGTATCGATTGCTCGGGGCTGGTGCAAATCGCGCTGACCGCCGCAGGAACTGGGTGCCCGCGTGACAGCGACATGCAGGAGAGCGGCCTCGGCCGCGCCTTGTCAGACGCCAAGATGCAGCATCTGAAGCGCGGCGATCTGATCTTCTGGAAGGGCCACGTCGCCATCGCCCGCGATGCCGACACGATCGTGCATGCCAATGCGCATCACATGGCGACGGCCATTGAAGACACGAAAGGCGCCATTGCGCGGATCAGGGCGGCCGGCAGCAACGTCACGAACATCAAACGGCTGGACTAGGCACCGCGCGCTCGTAGTAATCCCGCAGTCGGTCACGATGCAGCGCCAGCCATTGCAGGGCGCTAACCATCAAGCCGTTGTAAACTGCGCCGCTATCCAGCGCCGCGATCGCCTCGTCGATGGAGACCACGAAAGGCCGCGTATCCTCCGTCTCTCCGACGAGGCCACCCCGAACAGGCACCTTGCTGCTGTCGACGAAGCCGAGAAAGAACGTGATATATTCGTCGGTGCAGCCTGGCGTTGGCAGCACGCTATAGAGTTCAAACAAACGCTGCGGCGTTACGCCGATCTCTTCCGCGCATTCTCGCGCAGCGGCAGCGAGCGGCGTCTCATCGCCATCGATCCGCCCGGCGACGATCTCGACCATCTCGCCACGCCCCGTGGCCAGATGCGCCGGTAAACGGAACTGGTGAATCAGCACGATCTTGCCGCGCTCCAGATCGATGGGAATTACTGCTGCCACCTTGCTCGCGCGCAACACATCGCGCTGCTGCCGCAACGTCTCATCGTCCGCGCGAATGATCGCGATGTCGTAGCGCTCGTAGGTCATGAAGCCGCGTCCGACCACCGTCGGGGCCGAGACAGCGACATCGGCAGCACGGTCTGCAATGGCGGGACGGTGATCGTTGTCTTTCGTCATCGTGTCCTACTGCGCAGCATCCCCGCCCGGTGCCGTTTCGATCCTGAACGCTGCGGCAAACAGCGCGCGGGTGTAATCGCTCTTCGGATTCTTGAACAGCTCGGCCGCCGGCCCTTCCTCGACCACCTTGCCATGGCGCATCACGATGAGATGGCTGGCCAGTGACGCGACCACGCGCAGGTCATGCGAGATGAACAGATAAGTGAGATCGCGCTTGCGCTGCAGCTCGCGCAGGAGGTCCACCATCTGCGCCTGGAACAACATGTCGAGCGCGCTGGTCGGCTCGTCCAGAACGACGAAACTCGGCTCCAGCACAGCAGCGCGCGCGATGCTGATACGCTGGCGCTGGCCGCCGGAGAATTCATGCGGATAACGGAACCGCGTCTTCGGATCGAGCCCGACATCCTGCAGTGCCTTGACGACGCGCGTCTCACGATCCTCCGGCGAAAGAGAGGGCTGATGCACGCTGAGCCCCTCGGCGACGATATCTCCGACTGACATACGCGGCGACAGCGCCCCGAACGGATCCTGAAACACGATCTGCATGTCACGCCGGATCGGCCGCATGTCCTTGAATTGCAAACCCTGGATATCCTTGCTCAGGAACACGATCGGCCCCTGCGAGGAGATCAGCCGCAGCAGCGCAAGACCGAGCGTGGTCTTGCCCGAACCGGACTCGCCGACGACACCCAGCGTCTCGCCCTGGCGCACCTTCAGACTGACGCCGTCCACGGCCTTCACGTGACCCACCGTCTTGCGCAGCAATCCGCGCTTGATCGGAAACCAGACCTTGAGACCGTCCGTCGACATCACCACCGGCGCTTCCGGCCGTGGCGGCGCAGGATCAGGCTTCGGCTCGGCTGCGAGCAGCGCCTTGGTGTAGGCATGCTGCGGCGACGTGAACACCTGCTCCACCGGACCCTGCTCGACGATCTTGCCATTGTTCATGACGCAGACGGTGTCGGCGATACGGCGGACGATGCCGAGATCGTGGGTGATGAAGAGGAGGCTCATGCCGAGCCGCTGACGAATATCGGCCAGCAGAGCGAGGATCTGCGCCTGCACCGTGACGTCCAGCGCCGTGGTCGGTTCGTCGGCGATCAGCAGATCGGGCTCGTTCGCGAGCGCCATCGCGATCATGACGCGCTGGCGCTGACCGCCAGACAGCTGATGCGGATAGCTGGCGAGACGCGTTTCCGGATCGGGAATGCCGACTTGCGTCAACAATTCCAGCGTTCGTTCGCGCGCCTTGTTGCCGCGAATGCCGTTATGGAGTTGCAGTATCTCGCCGATCTGCGCACCGATGGTGTGCAGCGGGTTCAGCGAGGTCATCGGCTCCTGGAAGATGATAGAGATATCGTTGCCGCGGATGCCGCGGATCTCGCGCTCCGACATGCTCAGGAGCTCATGGCCCTTGAAGCGGATATGGCCGGACGGATGTGATGCCGTCGGATAGGGCAACAGCCGCAGGATCGACATGGCGCTGACGGATTTGCCCGAGCCGGACTCGCCCACAAGCGCAACGCACTCGCCGCGTTTGATCTCGAACGACACCCTGTCGACAGCGACCGACGTATTGCCGCCATGGTGGAAGGCGACCGAAAGATCGCGCACATCGAGCAGCGGCTGGTTGATGGCATCCATGCTGCGGCCCTACCTGAACGTCTTGCGCGGATCGAAGGCATCGCGCACGCCCTCGCCGATGAAGATCAACAGCGACAGCATGATCGCCACCGCAAAGAAACCGGTGAAGCCGAGCCATGGCGCCTGCACATTGGCTTTGCCCTGCGACAACAGCTCGCCGAGCGACGGCGACCCCGGCGGCAGACCGAAGCCGAGGAAATCCAGCGCGGTCAGTGTCATCACCGAGGACGAGACGATGAACGGCAGGAACGTCATGGTAGCGACCATGGCGTTCGGCAGCAGATGCCGGATCATGATCTTGGCATTGGATACGCCGAGCGCCCGCGCCGCCATGATATATTCGAAGTTGCGACCGCGCAGGAATTCAGCGCGCACGAGGCCAACCAGCGATACCCATGAGAACAGCAGCAGAATGCCGAGCAGCACGAAGAAGCCGGGCACCAGCACCGATGACAGGATCAGCAGCAAATAAAGTGACGGGATCGCACTCCAGATTTCGATGAAGCGCTGAAAGGCCAGATCAACCCAACCGCCGAAATAGCCCTGCACACCGCCGGCAGCGATGCCAATGATCGACGAGACGATGGTAAGCGCGAGACCGAATAGCACCGAGATGCGGAAGCCGTAGATCAGCCGCGCAACAACATCGCGGCCCTGATCGTCGGTGCCGAGCCAGTTATATTCAAGGTCGCGGCAGCTCTTGAGGCCCTTCTTCTCGACCACCGGCTTGCACTGTTCTTCAGTGAGCATCCATGTCGGTTTAGACGGTGCCGGCGTCGGCAGATCGAGATTATGCGTATCGTAGGAATAGCGGATCAGCGGCCAGAGGATCGTGCCGTTCTTCTCGGCGATCAGCTTCTGCAGGAACGGGTCGCGATAATCCGCGGCCGTCTCGAAGTCGCCGCCGAAGGTCGTCTCCGAATAGGTAACGAAAGCCGGGAAATACATCTTGCCGTCGAACTTGATGAAGAACGGCCGGTCATTGGCGATCACCTCGGCGAACAGCGAGATGAAGAACAGGAACAGGAAAAGCCAGAACGACCAGTAGCCACGGCGATTGGATTTGAAGTTCTGCCAGCGGCGCTGGTTGAGTGGCGAGATGCCGAGCGGATGCCGCGATGGCGGCACGGCTTCGCCGAACGGCGACTGTGTGGTGCTCTCCACGGGAAGGGGCGCGGTGATGGTCATCAGACTTCTCGCGCCTCAAAGTCGATCCGCGGATCGATCCACATATAGGCCAGATCGGACAGCAGGTTCACCACCAGACCGACCAGCGAGAAGATGAACAACGTGCCGAACACCACGGGATAATCGCGGTTGAGCACGCTCTCGAAGCCGAGGAGACCGAGCCCGTCGAGCGAGAAGATCGTCTCGATCAGCAGAGAACCCGAAAAGAAGGCGTGGATGAATGCGCCCGGGAATCCGGCGATCACGATCAGCATGGCATTGCGGAAGATGTGATTGTAGAGCACCTGCCGTTCGTTGCAGCCCTTGGCGCGTGCGGTCATCACATATTGCTTACGGATTTCATCAAGGAACGAGTTCTTGGTCAGCAGTGTCATGGTGGCGAAGGCGCCGAGCACCATGGAGATCAGCGGCAGCGTCATGTGCCAGAAGTAGTCGATGATCTTCCAGTACCACGGGAACTGGCTCCAGCCGTCCGAGGTCAGACCGCGTAGCGGGAAGATGCTCCAGAACGATCCGCCTGAAAACAGGATGATCAATAGGATTGCAAACAAGAAGCCGGGAATGGCGAAACCGACAATGATGACGGCTGAGGTCCAGGTGTCGAAGCGCGAGCCGTCCTGCACCGCCTTGCGGATGCCGAGCGGGATCGAGATCAGGTAGGTGATTAGCATCATCCAGATACCGAGCGACATCGAGACCGGCAGCTTCTCCTTGATCAGTTGCAGCACTGTCGTGTCACGGAAGTAACTCTTGCCGAAATCGAAGCGGGCGAAGTTCCACAGCATCAGCGCGAAACGTTCCGGCGCCGGCTTGTCGAAGCCGAACTGCTTTTCAAGGCTCTTGACGAAATCCGGATCAAGCCCCTGCGCGCCGCGATATTTCGAATTCACCGCGTCGCCTGCGGCGCCCGGCTGCGCACGGTTGCCGAAGTCGCCGCCGGACGAGCCGGAGACGCGCGACGCGCCGGTATCGGCACCGCTGAGCTGTGCGATCACGCGCTCGACAGGACCTCCGGGCGCAAATTGCACCACCACAAAGGAGACGAACAGGATTCCCAACAGCGTGGGAAACATCAGCAGCACGCGCCGTGCGATATATGCGCCCATGCTATTTGGCCTGCTCACTTGAAGGTTTTGCGGACGCCCACCACAGATCGGGGGCACCGACGCCGATATATTTCGGCAGATTGGCGGGATGGCCGAACACATCCCAATAGGCCACGCGATGCGAGGCGGAGTACCATTGCGGCACCCAGTAGCGGCCGGCGCGGATGACACGATCCAGCGCTCGCGCCGCGAAAACCAGCTTGGGCCGCGTATCGGCGGCGATGACTTCGTTCATCAGGGCATCGACCACAGGATCGGAAATGCCGGCGAGATTGTTCGAGCCCTTGGTCGCTGCCGACTGCATCGAGAAGAACGAACGCAGCGAATCACCGGGAATGGTGGAAAAGCTGAAACGTTCGATGGCCGCATCGAAGTCGAAATCGTCGCGGCGTGCGCGGAATTGCACGGGATCGACAAGGCGCACACTGGCCTCGATACCCAGCGTGCCGAGATTCTTGATATAGGGCATGTGATGCGCCTGGAAAGCAGGCTCATCGAGCAGAAACTCGATCTTGAACGGCTCACCCTGCGCCGTCATGCGCTTGCCGTCCTTCATTGCGCAACCTGCGTCGTTCAGGAGCTGGATGGCCTTGCGCAGCAGCGCACGGTCCTGACCTGATCCATCCGATGTCGGTGGCAGATAGGGCGCTCCGAAAACCTCGGCCGGCACCTTGTCGCGGAATGGCTCCAGCAATGCGATCTCTTCCGGCGACGGCGCGCCGGTCGCCATCAGGTCAGAGTTCTGGAACGGTGACACCGTGCGCACATAGGCGCCATACATGATGGTCTTGTTGGTCCATTCGAAATCGAATGCGTTACCGAGCGCCTCGCGCACACGCGGATCCTTGAACTTGGCGCGGCGTGTGTTGAGGAACCAGCCCTGCGCACCGGACGGTGTGTCGTCGGGCAGCATCTCCTGTTTGACCCGGCCATCCTTCACCGCCGGGAAATCGTAACGCGTGTTCCAGATGCGCGAGGTGAACTCCTCGCGATACAGATAATTGCGGCCGGTGAAGCCTTCGAAAGCCACGTCGCGGTCGCGATAGAAGTCGAACCGCACCGTATCGAAATTGTAGCTGCCGCGATTGACCGGAAGGTCCGCGGCCCACCAGTCCTTCACACGATCGAATTCGATATAGCGTCCGACCTCGAAGCGCCCGACCTTGTAGGGGCCGCTGCCGAGCGGCGTCTCCAGCGAGGTCTCATCGAATGCGCGTTTGTCGTAATAGGCCTGCGAGAAGATCGGCATGCCGGCGACAAACAGCGGCACATCGCGGCCGCGTTTCTCGGCGAATGTCACCACCAGCGTCAGGTCGTCCACAGCCTCGGCCTTCACCATGTCGCGCATCTGCTGCGTGATGATGGGATGGCCCTTCGTCTTGAGGGCCGTCAATGAGAATGCCGCATCGCGTGCAGTGAGCTTGCTGCCGTCGTGGAAGCGAGCTTCCGGCCTCAGCGTAAAACGATAAGTCAGGCCATCGGCAGAGATCTGCACGGACTTCGCGACCAGCCCGTACATCGCGTCTGGCTCGTCGCCCGCACGCACCATCAGCGGGGCGAAGGTCATGCCCATGCCCTGCGCGCCGTCGCCCTTCAGAACATAGGCGTTCAGCGAATTGAAGGTCTGGAACGACTGGTTGAATGCACGGCTCGACGGCACCGTCGAGAAGGCGCCGCCCTTCGGCGCCTTGACGTTGACGTAGTCGAAATTCGGAAAATCGGCCGGATATTTCAGATCGCCAAAGGCGGAGATGCCGTGGGCTTCGCTCGGCGCCTGTGCCAAAGCGGGGCTGAAGCGCGAAGCCGCGATAGCGCCGATCCCGAGACCCAGCACGTGCCGACGATTGAGCTGCGCCATGCGCGATGTGCTCCTCAAGAGCGCTTGCCGATCTTTGCGGCCTTGTCGGCGTCGTACCACCAGATGGCTGGGAAACCCGACTGGCCGTATTTCGGCGGCTCGGGCGGTCGGCCAAAGCGATCCCAGCGCGCGGTGCGGACCTTGTTGTAGGTCCATTGCGGCACCACGAAGTTATTCCACAGCAGCACGCGATCCAGCGCCTTGGTCGCAGCGACGAGATCGTTGCGGTCCTTGGTGAAGATCACGCGATCGATCAGCTTGTCGATCGCAGGATTCTTGATGCCGACGATGTTGCGTGAGCCGGCCATATCGGCAGCCTGCGAGCCCCAGAATTCACGCTGCTCGTTGCCGGGTGACAGCGACTCCGGCCAGGACGACACGACGATGTCAAAATCCCAGGTCCGCAGCCGGTTCTCATATTGGGTGGCATCGATGGTGCGGACCGACACGCCGATGCCGAGACGTTCGAGCGACGGCTTGAAGAACAGCATCACGCGCTCGAAAGAAGGATCCTCGCCGAGCAATTCCAGCTCAAACGGCGCACCGGTCTTGGCATTGACCAGTTTGCGATCACGGACTTCGTAGCCCGCTTCCTTGAACAATTGTAGCGCTTCGCGAAGATTGCCGCGTACATTTTCAGCACTGCCACCGACCGGATTCGTATAGGGCTTGGTGAAAACCTCCGGTGGCACTTCGGCACGCACCGTCTCCAGAATCTCCAGCTCCTTGCCTTCCGGCAGGCCCGACGACGCAAGCTCGGTGCCGTCGAAATAGCTGGAGATGCGCTTGTACTGGCCGAAGAAGATCTGCTTGTTCATCTCCTCGAAGTCGAACGCATAGTTCAGCGCGCGGCGAACACGCGCATCCTTGAACTTGTCGCGGCGAATGTTGAGCGCGAAGCCCTGCATGATGCCCGACGAGCGATTGAGGAATTCTTCGAGGATGACGCGCTTCTCGGCCACCGCCGGAAAGTCATAGGCCGTCGCCCAGTTCTTGGCGCTGTTCTCGGTGCGCCAATCCACCTGGTCGCCCTTGAAGGCTTCGAGCGCGACGGTCCCGTCACGGAAATACTCGTAGCGCAGCTCATCGAAATTATTGCGACCGACATTCACGTTGAGGTCGCGGCCCCAATAGTCTTTCACGCGCTCCACCGACACCGAACGGCCCGGCACGAAATCCTTGATGCGGTAGGCGGCGCTGCCGAGCGGCACCTCCAGCGTGGTGCTGCCGATGTCGCGCTTGGCGCCGGAAGCGTTCGTGCCCTCCCACCAGTGCTTGGGCAGCACGGTGAGCTGGCCGACGATCTGCGGCAATTCGCGGTTGCCGGGTGCATCGAAGGTGAACTTGATCTCGCGCTCGCCGACCTTCTCGGCCTTCACCACATGGCGGTAATAGGCAGAATATTGCGGGTGATATTTCTTGAAGGACTCAAGCGAAAAGATCACGTCTTCCGGCGTCACCGGCTTGCCGTCATGCCACCTGGCATTCGCGCGCAACCGGTACGACACCCAGGAATAATCCTCGGGGTGGCTGACGGCTTCGGCCAGTAATCCATATTCGGTCGAGACCTCGTCCAGCGATCCCGTTGTGAGAGACTCGTAGATCAGCCCAACGGCACCCGCGAGATTGCCCTTCACGCCGGCCACCGCAATGTTGAAATTGTCGAAGGTGCCGATGGCGATCTGGCGGACGGTGCCGCCCTTGGGCGCTTCCGGATTGACGTAGTCGAAGCGCTTGAACTCCGCCGGATACTTGATCTCCCCGAACAGGGACAGCGCATGGCGCCATTCTGCACCTTTTGCCGCAGACTGGGCACTTGCTGCATCGATGACGGAGAGGCTGCCCGTACCACCGATGACAGGGGCAAGTGCGGCGAAGGCGCTGGTCTGGAGAAGGCGGCGTCGGGAAATCGTCAATGTGCTGAATCCTGTGAACCGAAGCAGTCTATTAGAACGGTCATATAAGGCGAGGGTTCGACCGATTATGCCGGCTTTTCCGCAGGATACCACCCGTCACGCTGGTTGCATCCTAACGCGTTGCGGCCAAACGTCCCGCTTAAGCTTTGGTAATGCAGATACGAAAACGGCCAGGCTGAGCCTGGCCGTTTAATCGATGATAAATTACCAAGGAACAGCGTTACGACACCGTCCTCATTTCGCTGCAGTGGGCAGCGGCACCGGCTTATCGGCGAGAGTTGCCAGATAGGCGATCACGTCGGCGCGCTCGCTATCCTTTTGAATGCCGGCGAAGCCCATGGCCGTGCCCGGCACGGTGCCCTTCGGATTGGCGATGAACTTGTTCAGCTCCTCGAAGGTCCAGGTGCCGCCCTTGGCCTTCATGCCCGCCGAGAAGTTGAACCCGGCCTTGCCTTCGCCCACCTTCTCATTGACGACGCCGAACAGGTTCGGGCCAACGCGGTTCGGACCGCCCTTTTCGAATGTATGGCAGGCAGCGCACTTCTTGGCTGCGGTTGAGCCCTTCTCGACCGAAGCGGTCTGCAGCAGCTTCTCGATCGGTTCGGACGGCGCGGCAGCGGCCTTGGCACCGCCGGCAGCCTCTTCCTTCACGGCGATATCAAAGCCGGGCTTTTCCATATGCTTCGGTGAAAACACGGCCTGGGCGGTGAAATTCGTCACCATCAGAACCAGGCAGGTGCCGAGAATGGCGCCCATAATCTTGTTGAGTTCGAAGGAGTCCATAGTCGAAAAGCCCCACGCCGTTTTAGGTCATTGGAAGGCCGCTCCAACGGCCTCGACACACTCAGGAATCACGTTCCTGCGGCCCTTGGGCCTGCCGTTTTGAGATAACGGTTTGCCCATCCTCTGGCAACCCGTATAAACGCCGCGCCCTTTGATCTGCATCATACTTTTCGGGGGGAAGATCACTGGAATCCAAGCCGATTTTGACATGACAGACACACGCACCCTGGTGCTCATACCCGCCCGCATGGCCGCCACCCGCCTGCCCGGCAAGCCTCTACTCGATATCGGCGGGCTGCCGATGATCGTGCATGTGGCGCGACGCGCCAAAGAGGCCGGTCTGGGCCGTGTCGCCATCGCCACCGATACGGCCGACATCGCGGACGCCGTTAAAGCCCACGGGTTCGAGGCGGTCATGACCTCCCCGGACCATCCATCAGGGTCCGACCGGATATTTGAGGCCCTGTGCAAACTGGACCCGGCCGGGCACGTCCAGACCATCGTCAATGTCCAGGGCGACCTGCCCACTATTCCGCCGGGCGACATTAGCGCCGCGGTCCGCCTGCTCGACGACCCCGCGGTCGACATCGCGACCCTGGCGACCGAGATCCACAAGGATGACGAACATACCAATCCGAGCGTGGTGAAGCTGATCGGCTCGCCAGCCGGGCCCGACCGGCTGCGTGCGCTGTATTTCACCCGCGCCACGGCGCCCTATGGCGACGGGCCCCGCTACCATCACATCGGGCTTTATGCCTATCGGCGCGCCGCGCTCGAAGCCTTCGTCAAACTCGCGCCGTCGACACTGGAGCTGCGCGAAAAGCTCGAACAGCTGCGCGCACTTGAGGCCGGCATGCGGATCGATGCCGCCATCGTCGATAGCGTCCCACTGGGCGTCGATACGCCCGCCGATCTCGAAACTGCCCGCCGCCTGCTGGCAAAAACCTGAGCGACTGATACAAGGCCCGCCATGACCATTCCCAAAAATCAGATCATGAAGATCGCATTCCAGGGCGAGCCCGGCGCCAATTCCCATATCGCCATCGTCGAGGCGTTTCCGAATGCCGAGCCGCTGCCGTGCGCCACCTTCGAGGATGCGCTGGCCGCGATCACCTCGGGCGAGGCCGATCTCGGCATGATCCCGATCGAGAACTCGATTGCCGGCCGCGTCGCCGACATCCATCATCTGCTGCCGCAGTCGGGCCTGCATATCGTCGGCGAGTGGTTTCTGCCCATCCACCACCAGATGATGGCGCTGCCCGGCGCGAAGCTCACCGACATCAAGACGGTGGAAAGCCACGTCCACGCGCTCGGCCAGTGCCGCCGCATCATCCGCAAGCTCGGCATCAAGGCCATCGTCGCCGCCGACACTGCGGGCTCGGCCCGCGCGATTGCCGAACGCGGCGACAAGAGCTGCGCCTCGCTGGCCTCGCGGCTCGCGGCAGATATCTACGGGCTCGAAATTCTCGCCGAGGACGTCGAGGACGAGGATCACAACACCACGCGTTTCGTCATCCTTTCCAAAGACGCCAAATGGGCGCCGCAGGGCTCCGAACCGCTGGTCACCAGTTTTGTTTTCCGCGTCCGCAACCTTCCTGCGGCGCTCTACAAGGCACTCGGCGGCTTCGCCACCAACGGCGTCAACATGACCAAGCTGGAAAGCTACATGGTCGACGGCGAGTTCTTCGCCACGCAGTTCTACGCCGATGTCGACGGCCATCCGGATGACCGCAACCTCGCTTTCGCGCTCGAAGAGCTGAAGTTCTTCTCACGCGAATTCAGGATCGTCGGCGTCTATCCGGCGCATCCTTTCCGCGCGACCTTCGGCGAACCGACCTCGTAACCGGCAAGTTCAGGACGACGCCGGCCGGACGTGATCGGTCAGCGCATGCGTCGCCGCCATAGGCGAACCGGGCAGAAATAGCTGAACCGGACGGATTTCATAGACCGCAGTCGGATTGACGCGGCGCAGATCGCGCGCGGTCGCGACGGCGTCCTCACGGGTCGCACAATCGACGACATAGAAGCCGAGCAACTGCTCCTTGGTCTCGGCAAAAGGACCGTCGATGATCACGCCAGCGCCGGGTCCGCGCAAGGTGAATGCACCCTTGGTACCTCCGAGACGCGCAGCCGGCCCCATCCGGCCGTCGGCCGTCAGCTTCTCGTGAAGCTCATGAAGATTGGCCATCACCGCAGTGTCTTCGTCGGCCGTCCAGGACACGACGACGTCTTCGACGTGATAGGCCAGAATTGCATAGAGCATAGGTTTTACCTCGTGTGGTGACGGCGCCGATCCAAGGACGTTTCGGTAGTCCCGATCCCGACATTGCCTCTCGAAACTTTACGACGCCTCGCAAATTGACGCATCCGCCGCAACCAACTCGACGATATTGCCGTCCGGATCGGTGACGTAAATGGAGCGCCAACCGATCCATCGGTGTTCGTAGGTGTTCGGCTTGAAACCCGCTTTCGTCAGGGCATCGAGAGCAGGCTGATAGTCCGATAACGCAATCTCCAGCGCAAAGTGATGCAGAGTGGGCGCCCGCGAATCGGGAGCGGACCATTCCGTGTCGTCACGATTGGACGGCTGATCGGCCCTGAAAAGGCCGATGATACGGTGATGGCCTTCAAAGCCGTCCTCCACTTTGAGAAACACGATCCGATCGTCGAAGGCGCGCAGCAGACTGAGGCCAAGGACATCTCGATAGAAACTGACCGCGCGCGGCATATCGCGGACACGCAGAACAACTTCGCCAAGGCCACGCGGTGTTACCAGAGGCGCCATCATCCCCTCCCATTGTCGCGGCGCTCGCTAACCTCGCTGCGCCTAGGCTGCTGCTCTCTGCAATTGAAATACATCCGCCAACAGATCATAGGACCGCTTCCGCGCCTCATGATCATACATCGCGGTAATGACCATCAACTCATCGGCCTGGCATTCGCTGACGAGCGGCTGCAGCTTTTCCAAGACTGTTGACGGACTGCCGACGAACAGCCGTGAACGATTGCGCGCGATCTTCATCTTTTCGCTGTCGCTATAGGGATAGGCCAGCGCCTCTTCGACGCTCGGCAGCGGCGCGTATTCGCCGCGGTCGCGGCGGAGGCGATTGAGGTCGGCCGACGAGGCCAGCCGCTCGGCCTCGGCATCCGTCTCCGCACAAATCACTGCGACGGCGAGAATCGCATGCGGCACCTGTCGCCAGCCGGATGATTTGAAGCGCGCGCGGTAATGCACCATCGCGTCGGCCGCATCGTGGGATGCGAAATGGTGGGCGAAAGCGAAACCCATGCCGACCTGCGCGGCCAGATCCGAACTGTAGTCGCTGGAGCCGAGCAGCCAGAGCGGCGGCAGTGGCACGTCATTCGGCATCGCCACGACCTTGTTATAGGGATGACCTTCCGGGAATTGCCGCGTCTCCCACAGTACCAGCTCGCTCAGTCGCTCGAGGAAATCATCGCCTTCACGGCCGGCAAAACGGTTACGCAGCGCGTAGGCTGTCGCACCATCGGTGCCCGGCGCACGGCCGAGACCGAGATCGATCCGGCCGGGAAACAGCGCCTCCAGCATCTTGAAGCGCTCGGCCACCATCAATGGCGCATGGTTCGGCAGCATCACGCCGCCGGAACCGACGCGAATATGCTGCGTCACTGCCGCAATCTGCCCGATCATGATCTCCGGCGCCGGACTCGCGACCGATGCCAAATTGTGGTGCTCGGCCAGCCAGTAGCGGACATAGCCGAGGCGATCGGCATGTTTGGCCAGATCTATGCTGTTGCGGAGCGCGCCCGCGGGCGGCGTGCCTGACGTGACGACCGAGAGGTCGAGAATGGACAATGGGATCATGGCGCCAAGCTAGTGCCTGCGCTGGAGAGGGCAAAGAGCGTTTTGGGCCACCAACGCCTCCCCCAAACGCCGACGGCAGCAAGAGCCGCCTCTCGTGGGACGAATTCTGATATAAGAATAATTGCACGACATCTGCCCACATACACCGTCCATAGATCAAAGTGGCTAAATTGGCTATTTAAAGCCATATTCTGGCAGTTTTGCGGGAAACCGGCGCTGCCCACTTATATTCCAATGAGGGAAATTACGCGGAGATATCTGCCCTTAGTTGGGCCAATTCCCACCCTAAAACCGCTCTAGATGGGCTATTTCAGTCACCGACCATAGCCTATCTTTGTGCAGTGCAGCCAAAGTCCCTTGGACTTGGCGCCAGATGACACCCGGTACCGCTTCGTGCGGTGGAGTTCGACGCGATGACCGAGATCAACCCGGCCACCCCCACCAAGCTTCCCAATATCTCCTTCGAGTTCTTCCCGCCGAAGACCGAGGAGATGGACCGCACCCTGTGGGACACCATTGAGCGCCTGGCGCCGCTGAACCCGTCCTTCGTGTCGGTGACCTATGGCGCCGGTGGGTCGACGCGCGAACGCACCCACGCCACCATCGTCCGTCTGCTCAAGGAGACCGCCCTCACCCCGGCGGCGCATCTGACCTGCGTCGGCGCGCCGAAAAGCGAAATCGACGATGTCGTAACCCGCTATCATGAGGCCGGCGTTCGCCACATCGTGGCCCTGCGCGGCGATCCGACCACGGGCATCAGCACGGAATATATACCGCACCCCGACGGTTACAAGACCTCCGCCGATCTGGTCGCCAGCATCCGCAACCGCTATCCCGATATCGACGTCACCGTCTCCGCCTATCCGGAGAAGCATCCCGAGAGCGCCGACTTCGATGCTGACATCGATACGCTGAAGGCGAAAGTCGATGCCGGCGCGACTCGCGCCATCACCCAGGTGTTCTTCGATAACGATCTCTACTTCCGCTACCTCGACAAGGTCCGCGCCCGCGGCATCGATATCCCTGTGCTGCCCGGCATCATGCCGATGCATAATTTCAAGCAGGCGAGAGCCTTCGTCACCCGTGCTGGCACCACAGTGCCCGACTGGCTCGCCGCCAAGTTCGACGGCCTCGATAACGATGCCGAGACACGCAAACTGGTAGCCACCACCGTGGCCGCTGGCCAGGTGCAGAAGCTCGCCAAGCAGGGCGTCTCCGATTTCCATTTCTACACGATGAACCGCGCCGATCTCGTTTTCGCCATTAGTCACCTGTTGGGCTTCCGGCCGAACGGCGCGCAGAAAGCTGCCTGATCTCATGTCCGTACCCGTTTCGCCGAAGCGTACCGAACTGCTTGCCGCCGCTGCCGAGCGCATTCTCGTGCTCGACGGTGCCATGGGCACTATGATCCAGGGCCTGCAATTCGACGAGGCCGCATTCCGCGGTGAGCGCTACAAGAATTTCCACCGCGACCTCCGCGGCAACAACGACCTGTTGATCCTGACGCAGGCCGACGCCATCGAGGACATCCACGCGCAATATCTGCGCGCCGGTGCCGACATCGTCGCCACCAACACCTTCTCCTCGACCTCGATCGCGCAGGCCGATTATGACCTGCAGGACATCGCCTATGAGATGAGCCGCGAAGGCGCGCGCCTCGCCAAGAACGCCGCGATCACCGTCGCTGCCGAGGACGGCAAGCCGCGCTTCGTCGCCGGCGCCATCGGCCCGACCAACCGCACCGCCTCGATCTCGCCGGATGTCGCCAATCCCGGCTATCGCGCGGTGACCTTCGACGATCTGCGCATCGCCTATAGCGAGCAGATCAACGGTTTGCTTGACGGCGGCGCCGACCTCCTGCTGGTCGAAACCATCTTCGACACGCTGAACGCCAAGGCGGCGCTCTATGCCATTGCCGAAATCTGCGAGGCGCGCGGCATCGACGTGCCCGTGATGATCTCCGGAACCATCACCGACAAGTCAGGTCGCCTGTTGTCAGGCCAGATGCCGGAAGCGTTCTGGAATTCGGTGAAGCACGCCAGGCCAGCTACCATTGGCTTCAATTGCGCCCTCGGCGCCGAAGACCTGCGCGCGCATATCGCCGATATCGGCCGCGTCGCCGATACCCTCGTATGCGCCTATCCGAATGCCGGCCTGCCCAACGAATTCGGCCAGTATGACGAGAGCCCGGAATTCATGGCGGGGCTGATCGGCGAGTTCGCTGCCAGCGGCCTCGTCAATGTGGTCGGCGGGTGCTGCGGCACCACGCCGGACCATATCGCGGCCATCGCCAAGGCCGTCGCGCCGCACAAGCCGCGCGTTGTGCCGGAGATCGCCCCGCTCCTGCGCCTGTCAGGTCTGGAGCCGTTCGAACTGACCTCGGTGATTCCCTTCGTCAATGTTGGCGAGCGTACCAACGTCACCGGCTCGGCTAAATTCCGCAAGCTGATCACCGCCGGCGACTACACCGCCGCGCTGCAAGTGGCGCGCGACCAGGTCGAGAACGGCGCGCAGGTCATCGACGTCAATATGGACGAAGGCCTGCTCGATTCCGAAGCGGCGATGGTCGAATTCCTCCATCTGGTCGCCTCCGAGCCGGATATCGCCCGCGTGCCGGTGATGGTCGACTCGTCGAAATTCAATGTCATCGAAGCCGGCCTGAAATGCGTTCAGGGCAAGCCGATCGTCAATTCGATCTCGATGAAGGAAGGCGTGGAGAAATTCATCCATGAGGCCAAGATCGCGCAGCGCCATGGCGCCGCCGTGGTCGTGATGGCCTTCGACGAGGTAGGCCAGGCCGATACATTCGCGCGCAAGACCGAGATCTGCAAACGCGCCTACGACATTCTGGTCAAGGAGCTGAACTTTCCGCCGGAAGACATCATCTTCGATCCGAACATCTTCGCCATCGCGACGGGCCTCGAAGAGCACAACAATTACGGCGTCGACTTCATCGAGGCGACGCGCTGGATCCGCCAGAACTTGCCGCATGCGCATATCTCCGGCGGCGTTTCCAACCTTTCCTTCTCGTTCCGCGGCAACGAGCCGGTGCGCGAAGCGATGCACTCAGTGTTCCTGTATCACGCCATCAAGGCGGGCATGGATATGGGCATCGTCAATGCCGGGCAGATGATCGTCTATGACGACATCGATCCTGAATTGCGCCAGGTCTGCGAGGATGTCATCCTCAACCGCGATCCCGGCGCCTCCGAACGGCTGCTCGAACTCGCCGAGAAATTCCGCGGCCAGACCAAGCAGGCCAAGGAACAGGATCTGTCCTGGCGCGAATGGCCGGTGGAGAAGCGGCTGAGCCACGCGCTGGTGCACGGCATCACCCAATATATCGACGAGGACACCGAAGCTGCACGCCTGACCGTGGCGCGCCCGCTGCATGTCATCGAGGGCCCGCTGATGGCCGGCATGAACATTGTCGGCGACCTGTTCGGCGACGGAAAGATGTTCCTGCCGCAGGTGGTGAAGTCGGCCCGCGTGATGAAGCAGGCGGTGGCCTACCTGATGCCGTTCATGGAGCAGGAGAAGGCCGACAATCTCGCCGCAGGGATCACCGGCGACGGCCGCAAGAATGCCGGCAAGATCGTGCTCGCGACCGTGAAGGGCGATGTCCACGACATCGGCAAGAACATTGTCGGCATCGTGCTCCAGTGCAACAATTTCGAGGTCATCGATCTCGGCGTCATGGTGCCGGCCTCGAAGATCATCGACACCGCCAAGGCCGAAGGCGCCGACATTATCGGCCTGTCAGGCCTGATCACGCCGTCGCTCGATGAGATGACATTTTTGGCCGGCGAGATGGAACGGCAGGGTCTGAAGATGCCGCTGCTGATCGGCGGCGCGACGACCAGCCGTGTGCATACCGCGGTAAAGATTGATCCGAACTACCGCGCCGGTGCCGTCGTACATGTCAACGACGCCAGCCGCGCCGTGGGCGTTGCCTCGTCGCTGCTGTCGCCAGAGAAGAGCGTCGCCTATGCGGCCGAGGTGCGCGCCGATTATGCGAAGATTTCTGCCGCGCATTTCCGCGCCCAGCAGGACAAGAAGCGCCTCTCGCTCATCGCAGCGCGCGCCAATGCGCATGTCGCGGACTTCAGCAAGACGGTGCGCAAGCCGACCTTCCTGGGCATCCGGACTTTCAGCGATTATTCGCTCGAAGAGCTTGCTGCCTATATCGACTGGACGCCGTTCTTCCAGACCTGGGAACTGTCCGGCCGTTTCCCCGGCATCCTCACCGACAGCGTGGTCGGCGAAGTCGCGACGTCGCTCTATGCCGATGCGCAGAAAATGCTCAAGCAGATCGTCGAGGAGAAGTGGTTCACGGCGAAGGCAACCATCGGCTTCTGGCCGGCCAACGCCGTGGGCGATGACATCCGCCTCTATGCGGATGACAGCCGCACAACTGAGATCGCGACGCTCTACACGTTGCGCCAGCAGCTCGAAAAGCGCGAGGGTCGCTTCAACGCTGCGCTCTCCGACTTCATCGCGCCAAAGACCTCGAATGTGCCGGATTATATCGGCGGCTTCGTGGTCACAGCGGGCATCGGCGAGGACATCATCGCCGACCGTTTCAAGAATGCGAATGACGACTATTCGTCGATCCTGTGCAAGGCACTGGCCGACCGTCTCGCCGAAGCCTTTGCAGAACGCATGCATGAGCGCGTGCGCAAGGAGTTCTGGGCCTATGCGCCGGACGAGAACATCTCGACCGACGATCTGATCCTTGAAAAGTATCAAGGCATCCGCCCTGCCCCCGGCTATCCCGCGCAGCCCGATCACACCGAGAAGGCGACGATCTTCAAATTGCTCGATGCGGAGAACACTGCGGGCGTAACACTCACCGAAAGCTACGCCATGTGGCCGGGCTCGTCGGTGTCCGGGCTCTATTTCAGCCATCCCGAGAGCTATTATTTCGGCGTCGGCAAGATCGAGCGCGATCAGGTCGAGGAATATGCTGCGCGCAAGGACATGAGCGTGGCCGAGGTGGAACGCTGGCTGGCGCCGGTGCTGAACTACATTCCGGGTGCCGGTGCCGAGCCTGCGCCGGTCGCCGTACCCGCGCCTGCCAATGACGAACTCGCGACCCATCCGCCGGGATGTAACTGCGCGGTGCATCTGATGTATCGCGGCAAGAAGGTCGGAGCGAAGTAGCGCTTTGCAAGTCGCAGGATGTGCTTGTCAAACAGCCAAGCTCTCGCATTCTCGCGGCGCTTGCGCGTCCGAGGTGTGAGCAGTGCCCCTCGAAACATGAGGGGTGGCGGCGCGCCGTGAGGCGCAAAGGGTGGTTTTATCGCGATCCGCTCCACCGGAACGCCGGCAAGCTGCAACCGCGCAACGCCTCACGGCGCGCCACCGCGGCGATTTCTGTCCCCGGGACCGTTCTTCCGGGCAAAGGCGCAGAGCTCCGCACTCCGCTGATCCCGACGGTTTCCCGCCGTTCACCAATGCCACGTCCAGCCAGCATGAGTGGCAGACCCCCGTAGTGGGGTCGGACGGTGACCCAAGGCCTCCCGAGTGCGCGGGGTACGTCACCCCACACCCGCAGGCGCCACATCCCAGTCCCACTTCAAGACGCCTCTAGAAGCGCCCCTCGCGAACGGGATAAAAGGCATATAGACCTATATAGGATTTTAGTCAATATGGCGCGAGGGATTATTTTCTCTCTACCACTGCCGCGACGAATTCCGGTCCCGGCAAAGTTATCGTTTCAATCCCGTGGCGACGGAACGATCAGGAAGGCCGCAGCTTGTCGTATGCGCAATATTTGCTTGGAGGGTTGAAATGAAACGTACCATGATCGCGACGGCAGCCGCGGCACTCCTGGGTCTGGGCCTGATGCTTCCAGCGAACGCCATGCCGGTCGGTGGGCTTGCACCTGCGAGCACCGCCAGCGACATCATCCAGATTCGTGGCCATGGCGGCGGACATCACGGCATGCACCGCGGCGGGCGTGGACATCATTACGGCTGGGGTCGCGGACGCGGCCATCATTATGGCTGGTCGCGCGGACGGCATCGCGGCTGGCGCTAACAACCAACAACAGGCACGGTCAGCCTGACATGACCATTATAGGAGCCGCCCGCACAGGCGGCTCTTTCTGTTTGGTGAGCAAGCTTTCAATCTTTCCCCGGATCGCTCGCCAATACGCCCTTCACTGCCTGCGCCCAGCCCTTCAGTTTTCGTGTCCGTGTGGCTTCGCTCATGGCCGGCTTGAAGCGGTGTTCGAGCCGCCAGTTGTCGGCGAATTTGGCAGGCTCCGGAAATACGCCGGCCGTGAGACCGGCGAGATAGGCAGCACCCAGCGCGGTGGTTTCCTGGATCATCGGGCGATCGACTGGTGCATTCAGGAGATCGGCGAGACGCTGCATGGTCCAGTCCGATGCGGTCATGCCGCCATCGACGCGCAGCACCACGGTGGCGGCGGAGACATCCGGCCAGTCGGCGCGCATCGCCGCGTAGAGATCGCGCGTCTGGTAGCAGACGCTTTCCAGCGCGGCATGGGCGAGTTCGGCCGGGCCGGTGTTGCGCGTCAGTCCGAACAGCGCTCCGCGCACATCGGGATTCCAGTAAGGCGCGCCGAGGCCGACAAAGGCCGGGACCAGATAGACCGATTGTGAAGAATCGTTCTGATCCGCGAGCGGCCCGCTTTCGGCCGCGCTCTTGATGATGCCGAGCCCGTCACGCAGCCACTGCACGGCGGAGCCGGCAACGAAGATCGAACCTTCCAGCGCATAGGTGCGCACGCCGTTGAGCTGATAGGCAACCGTGGTGAGCAGCTTGTTCTTCGATTGCACCGGCGTCGTACCAGTGTTGAGCAGGGCAAAGCAGCCGGTGCCGTAAGTGGACTTGATCATGCCCGGCGCGAAACAGGCCTGCCCGATGGTTGCAGCCTGCTGATCCCCGGCAATACCACCGATCATGATCGTGCCACCGAACAGATCGGTGCTGCCGAAATCCGACGACGAGTCCTGCACCCTGGGCAGCATCGCCTTGGGCACGCGCAGCAGCTTCAGCAGTTCGTCATCCCATGCGCCGGTGTGGATGTTGAACAACTGCGTGCGCGAGGCATTGGTGGCGTCGGTGGCGTGCACCCTGCCCGCCGTGAGCCGCCACAGCAGATAGCAATCGACGGTGCCGAACAGCAATTCGCCGCGCTCGGCGCGGTCGCGCGCGCCGGGGACATGATCGAGAATCCACGCCACTTTCGTTCCGGAGAAATACGGATCGATGATCAGGCCGGTCTTTTGCGTGATCAACGGCTCATGGCCGTCGGCTTTCATCTGCGCGCAGATCTCCGCGGTGCGGCGGTCCTGCCAGACGATGGCACGGTGCACAGCCTGGCCGGTGACGCGGTCCCACACCACCACCGTCTCGCGCTGATTGGTGATGCCGATCGCGGCAATATCCTTCGCGGTCACGTCGGCCTTCTTCATCGCCTCGCGGCAAACGGCCAGCGTCGAGGTCCAGATATCCTCCGGCTCATGCTCGACCCAGCCGGAGGCCGGGAAATGCTGCGGGAATTCCTGCTGCGCGGAGGCCGCGATCGAGATGTCGGCGCGGAAGATCATCGCGCGCGAGGATGTGGTGCCCTGATCGATGGCCATCACGAAAGACATGACGTTTCTTCCCGAAAGATTGTGGTCGCGTTGTGTTGGGAGGCGCAGGCAACCGGATTAGCGCGGGCGCGTCAAGCGGCAGCGCCGGCGGTCAGGTCGCCGAGTCGATCATCATGACCAGAGCGGACGCGACCATCGCCAGTTCGCGCGGCAGCGTCTCGCGGGCCCGCCGCACCATGCCCTCGCCCAGCCGGCCGAAGAAACGTGCCCAGCGCTGTGTCCGCCAATACAGCGAATTCTCGACAGTGACTGAGCGCAACTTGAACGCCTTGCCGGTGGCCCAGGCGTCGCATTCCAGTTTCAGAGGATCGGCGTAATATTGCGCGATCTTCGCCGCATCCATGCCGGGTGTGGCCAGCCAGATCGGGATGTGCACGCTGCAAAGCTGTGCGACATCAGTGAACACCTTGTCGGTGCCGGTGCCGCTGCCCGGGCACGGCGAGGCAAAGGCATCGCCCACCAGCACGACACCGGGCTGGACCACGTTGTCGCTCTCGTAGAGATCGATGGGGCGGATCTTGATATCGCCGGATATCTTGTAGTCGCCGATCAGCGCGCGCAGTTTCGGCAGGCAGGCGTCAAGCGCCGCCTCGGGCGTCCGGCGCATCTGGCGAATCCAGGGATCGTCGGTCTCGCGATAGACGAACAGATTGCCGCGCATCGTGTCGCCGATTGGGAACAGCGTGACATAGGCGGTGCGATGAACCGTGGTTTCCGCGAAATAAGTGAGCGCCGGAAAGGCAAAACGTTCACGGCCGACGGGCGCGATATCGAAACCCACCGAGATCGAATGATTGGCCGAGATGACCGGGCGGCCGATATTGAGCTGATTGCGCAGGCTGACGCTGGCGCCGTTGGCGAGCACAACGAGACGCGCGGAAATCTCCTCGCCATTGGACAGGCCGATGGTCTGACGGTCATCCGATGTGGCGATCGACGTCGCCTTGGCGTGAATGGTCTCGACAGATGACGGGATCTGGCCGCGCACGGTATTGACCAGCGTGTCGTAGAGAAAGCCGTGCTGCTGACTGGGGCGCTTGTCGATCACGCGGCCGAAACGCGCGATCCAGATCTCGTCGTCATGGGTGGCGGCACCGAGCACCGCATCGACGAGACCCGTCTTGCGGAGCCGCTCGAGCTGGACGCCGCCGCTGATCTTCTCGCAGCGGAGTTCGGGCGGATGGACCTGATGCGGCTCGATCAGGATCGCAGACACACCGGCGCGACCGAGCATCGCCGCAGCCGTCGACCCGGCGAGGCCGCCACCAATGATCGCGATATCCGTCTGCCGCACGGGAACTCTCCAGCTGCGGCTATCCGTGCGCCCGAAATGTTAAAAAACGGGAAAGGATTGAGGCAGGCGGCAAGTGGCTACCGCCGGAGGTTTGTTTCGCGGGATTTCTTACCCTCCCCTGCAGGGGGAGGGTCGGCGATCATCGCGCGCAGCGCGGTGAGAGGCGGCGTGGGGTGAAGCTGCGGGCGACAGCGTCTGTGGCACCCCACCCCGACGAACGCTACGCGTTCATCGACCCTCCCATTCAGGGGAGGGTAAGGACGTCACACCGATGCGGTCGTCACGCCGCCGTCGATGACGATGGTCTGGCCGGTCATGAAGGTGGAGGAATCCGAGCCGAGATAGGCGACGGCACCGGCGATCTCGTGGGGCTCGCCGATCCGGCGCAGCGGCGTGGTTGCGGTGCGGCGCTTGAGATTGGCCTCGTCTTCCCACAACGCCTTCGCGAAGTCGGTCTTCACCAGCCCCGGCGCGATGCAATTGACGCGCACGCCCTTCGGTCCCCATTCGCCGGCGAGACTGCGGCACAGGGAGAAGTCGGCAGCCTTGGAGATGCCGTAGGCGCCAATCACCGTGGAGCCGCGCAAGCCGCCGATGGAAGAGATAATGACCACCGAGCCCTTGCCGCGCTCGGCCATCGCCGGGATCGCCTTGGCGCAAAGCCAGATGTTGCTCTTGACGTTGGAGCCCATGATCTTGTCGAAGGCTTCGTCCGCAATATCGAGCAACGGACCGTAATAGGGATTCACCGCCGCATTGCAGACCAGAATGTCGATCGGGCCGTAGTGCTTCACCGTGCCGTCGATCAGGCCTTCGACTTCGTCGCGGCGCGAGATGTTGCACGGGATGACATGGGCATCGCCGCCATTGGCCTTGATGCCATCGACCACGGCCTGACAGGCATCGGCCTTGCGGCTGGAGACGACAACCTTGGCACCGAGGCTGGCGAGCAATTCCGCGGAGGCCTTGCCGATGCCGCGGCTGGACCCGGTGATGACGGCGACCTTGCCGGTGAGATCGAAGGGATTTTTCACGGGCGGTCTCCTTGTTGTTGATTGATTTTAGCGACGGCGCATTCCTTCTCCCCGCATGCGGGGAGAAGGTGGCTCGAATGCGCGTAGCGCGTTCGAGTCGGATGAGGGGGACTCTCCACGAGTTCATGAGCGCGTGGAGAGTCCCCCCTCACCCGGATTGCTTCGCAATCCGACCTCTCCCCGCAAGCGGGGAGAGGTTAAGAGCAGAGTTACTCCGTGATCCCGCCCGCCTGCGCGACGCGGCGCAGGTGATAATCGGCATCGCCGAACTGCTGCTCGATCATGGTCAGCCGCTTGAAGTAGTGGCCGATCTTGTACTCCATGGTCACGCCGACGCCGCCATGCAGCTGCACGCCGCCCTGACCGACGAAGCGCGCGGAGCGGCCGATCTGCACCTTGGCAGCGGCGACCGTCTTGGTGCGTTCGTCAAGATCGGTGAAGCTCGACGCCATCGAGGCCAGGAACGACATGCTGCGCGCGGTTTCCAGCGCGGTGAACATGTCGGCTGCGCGGTGCTGCAGCGCTTGGAACGAGCCGATGGCGACGCCGAACTGCTTGCGCTCCTTGATGTATTCGACGGAGATCTTCAGCGCTTCTTCCATCGCGCCGACCGCTTCGGCGCACAGTGCGATGCGCGCGTCATCGACGACCTGATTGACGATCGACAAGCCATCCTCGGCATTGCCGATCGCGGCGTCAGCGCCGACTTCGACATTGTTCAGCTTGATATCGGCGGCGCGGCTGCCATCCTGCGTCTCATAGCCCTTGATGTCGACGCCCTTGGCATTGGCGGGCACCAGGAATACGCCGACGCCCTTGGCATCGCGCTGGCCACCAGCGGTGCGCGCGGTGACGATCAGCGTATCGGCGGTGTCGCCGTGACCGACGACGAATTTCTCGCCGGACAGCACATAGCCCGAACCGTTCTTCTTGGCTGAGGTCGTGACATCACCGAGATCGTAGCGCGAGTTCTTTTCGACCTGTGCGAAAGCCATGGTCTTGGAGCCGTCGATGATCCCGGGCAGATGCGCAGCACGCTGCTCCGCCGAGGCGCGGCGTAGGAAGCCGCCGCCGAGCACCACCGTGTCGAGATAGGGCTCGACCACGAGATTACGGCCCAGCGCTTCCATCACGATCATGGTCTCGATCGGACCGGCACCGAAGCCACCGTCATCTTCCGAGAACGGCAGGCCGAGCAGCCCCTGTTCAGCAAACTTGCCCCAGACGTCGCGGCTCCAGCCGCCCTTCTCGGCGCGATACTTCTTGCGAGCCTCGAATTCGTAGGACGATTTCAGCAGGCCGTCGACGCTGTCCTTGAGGAGGCGTTGCTCCTCGGAAAGATCAAAATCCATTTTTCTTTTCTCTCGGATCGCGCGGGTCGCGCGTGGTGAATTGTCTTGGCTCCCTAACCTCTCCCCGCTTGCGGGGAGAGGTCGAGGCCTGAGCGATAGCGAGGGCTTCGGGTGAGGGGGACGATCCTCGTGCTCTGAGCCCGCGGAGGCTCCCCCTCATCCGTCGCGGACTACGTCCGCGCCACCTTCTCCCCGCGCGCGGGGAGAAGGTAAAACTTACAGCCCCAGCACCGCTTTCGCGATGATGTTGCGCTGGATCTCGTTGGAGCCGCCATAGATCGACACCTTGCGGTAGTTGAAATAGGTCGGCGCGATCGGCGAGGCCCAGTCGCCCTCCTCGTTCTGCCCCTCGCCTTCCGGCATGAACGGCAGTGCGAATGGGCCGGTGACTTCGAGCAGCAGCTCGGTGAGCGTCTGCTGGATTTCCGAGCCCTTGATCTTGAGGATCGACGAGGCCGGATCCGGCTTGCCCTTGCCGTGCTTGCCTTCGGCCGCGACGACGCGCATCTGCGTCAGTTCGAGCGCCTTCAGCTCGATCTCGGTCGCAGCCAGCTTCTGGCGGAACTGCGGATCCTCGATCAGCGGCTTGTCACCGGACATCACGCTGGACGCCAGCTCCTTGATGCGGCGGATGCGCTCCTTCGACATGCCGACGCGCGCGATGTTGACGCGCTCGTTGCCGAGCAGGAATTTCGCGTAGTCCCAGCCCTTGTTCTCTTCACCGACCAGATTCTCGGCCGGCACCACGACCTCATCGAAGAACACTTCGTTGACTTCGACGCCGCCATCGATGGTCTGGATCGGGCGGACGGTGATGCCCTTCGACTTCATGTCGATGAGGATGAAGGAGATGCCCGACTGCTTCTTCGCATCGGGGTCGGTGCGACAAAGGCAGAAGATCCAGTCGGCATGTTGCGCGAGCGTGGTCCAGGTCTTCTGGCCGTTGACGATATAGGTATCGCCCTTCTTCTTCGCCGTGGTCTTCAGCGAGGCGAGGTCCGAACCCGAGCCCGGCTCCGAGAAGCCCTGGCACCACCAATCGTCCATATTGGCGATGCGCGGCAGGAAGTGCTTTTTCTGCTGCTCATTGCCGAAAGTGTAGATCACCGGACCGACCATGTTGACGCCGAACGGCAGCGGCGGCGGCGCCGGGGTCTTCTGCAGCTCTTCCAGGAAGATGTACTGCTTCGCGGCGCTCCAGCCGGTGCCGCCATATTCCTGCGGCCAATGCGGGACGGCCCATCCCTTCTTGTTGAGCGTGCGCTGCCAGTTCACCAGATCGTCTTTGCTGGTGTGATGACCTTCCTGCAGTTTCTTGCGCACCGCCGGGTCGAGGCTTTCGCGGAAAAAGGTGCGCACCTCGTCGCGGAATGCTGTTTCTTCTTTGCTGAAGCTCAGATCCATCGGATCCTCCTTGTGAGCAGATGTGTAATTACTGAACGATTTCGAGCAGGCCGGCGGAGCCCATGCCGCCGCCGACGCACATGGTGACCACGGCATATTTCGCCTTGCGGCGACGGCCTTCGATCAGTGCGTGACCAGCGAGACGTGCGCCCGACATGCCATAGGGATGGCCGACCGAAATCGCGCCGCCATTGACGTTGAGCTTCTCCGGATCGATGCCGAGCTTGTCGCGGCAATACAGAACCTGCACGGCAAAAGCTTCATTGAGTTCCCAGAGATCGATGTCCTCGATCTTGAGGCCATGACGCTTCAAAAGACGTGGCACGGCGAACACCGGACCGATGCCCATCTCGTCCGGCTCACAGCCGGCAGAGACGAAGCCGCGGAAGATGCCAAGCGGCTTGAGGCCCTTTTGTGCGGCGAGCTTGTCGCTCATGATCACGGTGGCGCTGGCGCCGTCCGAGAGCTGCGAGGCATTGCCGGCGGTGATGGTGAAGCCATCGCCGCGCACAGCCTTCAGGCCGGCGAGGCCTTCCGCAGTGGTCTCCGGACGCGGGCCTTCATCCTTGGACAGCGTGATGTCCTTGAACGAGACTTCGCCGGTCGCCTTGTCGACGACGCCCATCCTGGTCGCGATTGGCGCCAGTTCGTCGTTGAACTTGCCGCCCTGCTGCGCGGCCGCCGTGCGGCGCTGGCTCTCCAGCGAATATTCGTCCTGGCGTTCGCGCGAGATGTTGTAGCGCTTGGCCACCGTCTCGGCAGTGTCGAGCATCGGCATATAGACGTCGCCCTTGATCTTCATCAGTTCGGGATCGACGGTGTGGAACTTGTTGGCATGCTCGTTCTGCACCAGCGAGATCGACTCGCCGCCGCCGCCAACCGCGATCTCGACGCCGTCGAAGATCACCGAACGCGCAGCCAGTGCAATCGCCTGCAGGCCCGAAGCGCACTGACGATCGATGGTGGTGCCGCCAACCGTGACCGGCAGGCCGGCGCGGAGCAGCGCCTTGCGTGCGATGTTGCCGCCGGTCGCGCCCTGCTGCAGGGCTGCGCCCATCACCACATCTTCGACTTCCTTGGGATCGATGCCGGCGCGCTTGACGGCATGCTCGATCGCATGGCCGAGCAGCGTCGCGCCCTCGGTGGCATTGAGGGCGCCGCGAAAGGCCTTGCCGATCGGCGTACGGGCGGTGGAAACGATAACGGCTTCGGTCATGGGCGGGGTCCTCCAGAGGCGGTTTGTTGTTGCGAGGTTGTTTCTTGGTTCATGATGGGCGTGGGTTGCAACCCGCGCAAGGCGTGGCGCGAGAGTTTTCCGACCGCGGTGCGCGGCAAGTCGTCGACGAAGTCCAAAGCTGCCGGCAGTTCATGCTTGCCGAGCTTGCCGGTGAGAAACGCGCGCAGCTCGTCGATGGTGAACGGCGCTGCGCCATTGCGCAGCCTGATAAAGGCCTTGGCCGCCTCGCCGCGATACTGATCGACGACGCCGATCACGATCACTTCCTGTACGGAGGGGTGTTCGTAAATCGCCTGCTCGATCATCTGCGGATAGACGTTGAAACCGCCGGAGATGATCATGTCCTTCTTGCGATCGACCAGATAGAAGAATCCGTCTTCATCCATGTAGCCGATATCGCCGGTGAGGAAGCGATCGCCGACGAATGACTCGGCACTCTCCTGCGCGCGGTTCCAGTAGCCTTTGGTGACGTTCGGCCCCTTGATGCGAATTTCGCCGGTCTCGTTGACACCGAGCACCCTGGTCGGATCATCGAGCGACACAACGTCAATGTCGATCCCCGGCAGCATCAGGCCGATCGAGCCCGGCTTGTCGAGGCCGCCGGGCGGATGGCTGGTGCCGGGCGAGCAGGTTTCGGTCATGCCCCAGCCGCTCTTCAGCGACAGGCCAGTCTTGCGCTCGAACAGACGCGCCACTTCATCGGGCAACGGCGCGCCGCCTGAAGCAGCCGACACCAGCGACGACAGATCGCGCGTTTCCAGCGACGGATCGGCCGCGATGGCGATCCACATGGTGGGCACGCCGGGAAATACGGTGGCCTTCTTCTTCTCGATATCGTCGAGCACGCGGCTGACATCGAAACGCTGATGCAGCGAAATGGTGTCGCCGAGGCTGATGCGGGCGAGCAGGATCACGGTCAGTGCATAGATATGAAACAGCGGCAGCACGCAGATGACGCGCTCGATCCGATTGCGCCCGGCGCGTGCCGGCGCGCCCCATAGATTGTAGATCGAGACGGCCGAGGTGAGATTGCCGTGGCTCAGCATCGCGCCTTTCGGCAGGCCGGTGGTGCCGCCGGTATATTGCAGCAATGCGACGTCATCGGCAGAAATCTCGGGCCACTGCGCCGGCGGCGTGGCGCCCGCGGTGAAAATGCGGAAAGTGACAATCGCGGGATTTTCCGGCAGCGGCAGCTGCGGATTGTTCACAGCGCCCCAGTCGTCGTCCTCGCAGACGATCAGCCTGTCGAGCAGGCCCTTGTCGAGAAACTTCAGCGCCATCGGCAGCAACGCGGCAAGGTTGCTCGTCACGAGCACGCGTGCGCCGGAATCCTTGAGCTTGTGCGACAGCGCGATCTCGCCATCGAGCGGCGACAGATGCACGAGCCGCGCGCCGGCCTTGAGACCGCCGAAGAAATGGACCGGATGATCGGGCGTATTGCCGAGGAAGATACCGATGGAGGAGCCCTTGCCATAGCCGGCGCGCATCAGCGCGGCAGCTACGATATCGACACGCGCCTGCAGATCGTTGAACGAGATCGGCTGATCCCGAAATTCGATGGCGGTGCGGTCGCCATGTTTTGCAACGGAGTCGGCAAGCAGACCCGGCAGCGACCCACGCGCAATCGGGGCGTCCCATGTGACGCCCGGTGGGTAGTGCTGTTCGCCGGGATGGGTCATGGCGTGGCCTGCTTACATAAGGAGCGCACGGCGCCAATGTTCCCTCCCCCCTTGCGGGGGAGGGTCAGGGAGGGGGGTAAGCCACAAGTGACGTCGCCCGGGGACCCCCGCCCCCGGCCCCTCCCCGCAAGGGGGAGGGGAGCACATCGTGCTCGCGTCACCACAACTAGCCCTTCGCCAGCGAAGCAAACGTCTTGCCTTCATCGGCCAGCTTCTTCAGCAGCGCGGCCGGCTCCAGCGACGGATCGTTGGTCTGCTTGGCGTAGAACTGCAGGCGCTCGACGATCTGCTTGAGGCCGACCTGATCGGCGTAGAACATCGGGCCGCCGCGATAGATCGGCCAGCCATAGCCATAGAGCCAGATCACATCGATATCGCTCGGACGCGAGGCGACCTTCTCTTCGAGGATGCGGGCACCCTCGTTGATCATCGGATACATCATGCGTTCCAGGATTTCCTGGTCGCTGACGGCGCGACGGGTCAGGCCCAGGCTCCGGCAGGTGTCGTCGATGAGCTTCTCGACGTCCGGATCCGGCACCGGCGCGCGGGAGCCGGCTTCATACTTGTAATAGCCCTTGCCGGTCTTCTGACCGAAGCGGCCGGCTTCGCAGAGCGCATCGGCGATCGGCGAGGTGATGCCGCGATCCTTGCGCGAGCGCCAGCCGATATCGAGGCCAGCGAGATCGCCCATGGCGAACGGGCCCATCGGCATGCCGAACTTGGTGACGACGGCATCGACCTGCTGCGGCAGCGCGCCTTCGAACAGCAACTTCTCGGACTGCTTGGAGCGGGCCGCGAGCATGCGGTTGCCGACGAAGCCGTCGGAGACGCCGACCACGGCCGGCACCTTGGCGATCTTGCGGGCGACAGCGACAGCGGTGACGAGCGCATCCGGCGCGGTCTTGTCGGCGCGGACGATTTCGCACAGCTTCATGACGTTGGCTGGCGAGAAGAAGTGCATGCCGAGCACGTCCTGCGGACGCTTGGTGACAGCTGCGATCTCGTCGATGTTCAGATACGAGGTGTTACTGGCGAGGATGGCGCCCGGCTTGGCATAGGCATCCAGCGCGGTGAACACTTCCTTCTTGATCGCCATGGTTTCGAACACGGCCTCGATCACCAGATCGACATCCTTGACGTTCTCAAGGCCAACGACGCCGTTGATCAGCGCCATGCGCTTGGCCGGCGCATCGGCAGGAATGCCGCCGCGCGCTGCAGTCGCCTCGTAATTCTTCTGCATGATACCGAGACCACGCTTGAGCTGCTCCTCGCCGGTCTCGATCAGCGTGACGGGAATACCGGCATTGGCGAAGGACATCGCAATACCGCCGCCCATGGTGCCGGCGCCGATGATGGCGACGCGCTCGACCGGACGGGGCTTGACGCCTTCCGGCACGTTCTGGACCTTGGCGGCTTCGCGCTCGGAGAAGAAGGCATAACGCTGCGCCTTCGACTGGTCGTCGGCGACCAGCTTGAGGAACATCTCGCGCTCCTTCTTGAGCGCCTCGTCGAACGGCACATCGAGCGTCCAGCTGACGGCTTCGGCGCAGGCCAGCGGCGCATTCATGCCGCGGTTCTTCTTGTTGGCGGCTGCGGCGGCGTTGGTGAAGATGGTGCGATCGGCGCGAGCGGCGGCGAGCTTGGAATCGTCGTTACGCAGCAGGCGCAGCGGACGCTTTTCGGTGATCACCTTGCGCGCGAAGGCTTCTGCGCCCGAGGCCGGACCTTCGACGATCTCTTCGATCAGACCGTTCTTCAAGGCTTCAGCAGCGCTGATCGGATCGCCGGTGACGACCATCTTGACGCCGAGTTCAGGACCGACTGCGCGCGGCAGGCGCTGCGTTCCGCCGGCACCCGGCAGGAGGCCGAGCTTCACTTCGGGCAGACCAAGCTTGGCTTCTTTTGTCGCCACGCGGAAATGACAGCCGAGCGTGAGCTCGAGGCCGCCGCCGAGCGCGGTGCCATGGATTGCGGCGATTACCGGTTTGGAACAATTCTCGATTTCCGCAATGACTTCGCTCAATCCGGGCGACTGCGGCGGCTTGCCGAATTCGGTGATGTCGGCGCCGGCAACGAAGGTACGGCCTGCGCATGCGATGACGATCGCCTTCACGGCAGGATCGGCAGCGGCCGTTTTGACGTTCTCAAAAATGCCGCGGCGAACCGCCGCACTCAGCGCATTTACAGGGGGAGAGTTGATCGTGACGATGGCGACTTCATCATGACGTTCAAGCTTTACGACATCGCTCACGGCATTCTCCTTGGCTACGTTTACCGGTCTGATTTTCTTAGTTTCGCACTGCGAAATTTAATTCCACATCTTGACACGGAGGGTTATTTTGAAGAGCGTCCCTTGTCAACGAGGGCCGTGGTGCAATCGTATGAAACTGACAAAACCAAATTTTGGGAAGCATGAAACGTCCAGCGAAGAATGTGGCGACAGATCGCAATTTCGTCGTCGCATTGGCTCGCGGCCTGGATGTCTTGCGTGCATTTCGCCCCAATGACGGGCTTCTCGGCAATCAGGAGATTGCCGCCCGCACCAAATTGCCGAAGCCAACCATCTCGCGATTGACTTACACACTCACGAAGTTGGGCTACCTTACACCTGTGCCACGCTTCGAGAAGTATCAACTCGCGCCAGCAGCCATGGCCCTGGGGTATGCTGCACTTGCGAACTTAGGCGTTAAGCATCTCTCGGAATCATTTCGCGACGAATTGATGCGGCAGACCGGCGGCGCCTGCGCAGTCGGCGCGCGCGATCGATTGAGCATGATCTATTTCGGGCAGAGCCGCTCCAGTCTCACTGTCGGCGTTCAACTCGACGTCGGCTCGCGCATCCCCATTGCAACCACGGCGATGGGCCGCGCCTATTTCTGGGCGTTGCCGCCGGAAGAACGTGCCCAATTATTGCGCGAATTTCGCGAACATTACGGACATCGCTGGTCGAAGATGCGCGACGGGCTTGAGCGCGCAGGCGAAATGGTCGCGCGCCACGGCTTCGTCATCTCGGCTGGCGAGTGGCAGGACGATGTGCACGCTGCCGGTGTCGCAATGACATTGAATGACGGCACCGGTCCTTATGCCTTTAATTGCGGCGCGCCCGCGTTCCGTTTCACGGAAGAGCGCTTGCTCAACGATATTGGACCTCGGCTATTGGCGATGGTAAGAAACATCGAAGCGGCGCTCGGGGGAACAGCTGCACCACAATCCAAAAAACTCGACAGCAAAAAAATCAAATCAGGAGGGAAAGTTGCACGCATTGTTGAAGGGCTCTGACAGCCTTCATCGTCGTGACCTGCGCAAGACTTCGCCGCAACCGACGATCGAGGGACGCCGCACATGACACAGGCACAACTCGCAGAGCGCGCGCCCGTCGCATCGACGGCGCCGCTGCTTTCAGTTCGCGACGTCAGCGTTGTGTTCGGTGGCATCATCGCGTTGAACGGCGTCTCGTTCGACATGCAGAAGGGTCACATCCTCGGCCTCATCGGACCGAACGGCGCCGGCAAGACCACGCTGTTCAATTGCCTCAGCCGGCTCTACCAGCCGAGCAAGGGCGATATCCTGATGGACGGCCAGACGATCCTGAATCGTCCGGCCCACAAGATTTCCGAGATCGGCATCGGCCGCACCTTCCAGAATGTTGCGCTGTTTCCGAACCTGACCGTGCGTGACAATGTCCGCGTCGGCAAACATGCGCGCACCAACAGCGACATCATCAGCGATTCGCTGAAGCTGCCATGGGTTCGGAGTGGAGAAGCTGCGATCAACAAGGACGTCAACGACATCCTTGATTATCTCGATCTGCACAGCGTTGCCGATACGATCGTCAGCGGTCTTCCGTTCGGCACGCAGAAGCGCGTCGAACTCGCGCGTGCGCTCGCCGCCGAACCGAAGATCCTGCTGCTCGACGAGCCCGCAGGCGGTCTCAACCATGAGGAAGTCTACATTCTTGGCGACCTGATCCGCCGCATCCGCGACGATCGCGGCGTGACGGTGCTCCTGGTCGAGCATCACATGGGTCTCGTGATGTCGATCGCCGACCATGTCGTCGCATTGAATTTCGGCAAGAAGCTCGCTGAAGGCACACCTGCTGCCGTCCAGAAAGACCCTGCTGTGATCAAGGCCTATCTGGGAGACAAAGACTCATGACCGCGATGCTTCACGTAAAAGACCTGCGTGCGTATTACGGCCAGGTCCAGGCACTGCACGGCCTCGAATTCGAACTGCAGGAAGGCAGCCTCACCACCCTGCTCGGCGCCAACGGTGCCGGCAAGACCACCACGCTGCGCTCGATCTGCAACATGATCCGCTCCACAGGCTCGATCGAGTTCGAGGGCAAGAAGCTCGACAACAAGTCGACCGAAAGCATCGTGCGGCTGGGCATTGCCCATGTTCCACAGGGCCGCGGCACTTTCACCACCATGACGGTGGAAGAGAACCTGCAGCTCGGCGCCATCAGCCGCAAGGACACCAAGGCGATCGATGACGACATCGAGCGCATGTATGCCCACTTCCCGGTGCTCAAGCAGCGCCACACCCAGCAGGCCGGCACGCTGTCCGGCGGTGAACAGCAGATGCTCGCGGTCGCCCGCGCGCTGATGCTGCGTCCTCGCCTGATGCTGCTGGACGAGCCGTCCTTCGGCCTTGCGCCCCTGATCGTGCGGGATCTGTTCAAGATCCTTGGCAAGATCAACCGCGAGGACAAGGTCAGCATTCTTGTCGTCGAACAGAACGCGCAGCTCGCGCTCGAGCTCGCCGACAAGGCCTATGTCATCGAAACAGGACGCATCGTGATGTCCGGCACCGCCGACGAGATCGCGAACAACGAAGACGTCCGTAAATCGTATCTGGGATATTGAGGGGGCGGCCATGGAACTCTTTACCAACCAAGTCCTGGCTGGCATCGCCACCGGCGCGATCTACGCCTGTATGGCGCTCGCCGTGGTCATGATCTACCAGGCGATCGACCACCTGAACTTCGCCCAGGGCGAAATGGCGATGTTCTCGACCTTCGTCGCCTGGCAGATGATGCAGTGGGGCATACCCTATTGGGGCGCATTCGCGCTGACGCTGATTTTCTCCTTTGTCGGCGGCATCGTCATCGAGCGGGCTTTGTTCAAGCCCCTCGCCAAGGCGCCGGTGCTGACCCACGTCGCCGGTTTCATCGCGCTGTTCGCCATCATCAACAGCGTCGCGGGCCTGACCTGGGACTTCACCATCAAGCAGTTTCCCTCGCCGTTCGGCTCGTCGCCCTTCCTGGGCAGCCAGCTGATCTCGACGCATCAGGCCGGCATGATCGGCGTGACGATCATCCTGCTCGTCCTGCTGTTCATCTTCTTCCGCTACACCCGCGTGGGCCTTGCGATGCGGGCAGCGGCGTCGATGCCTGAATCGGCGCGGCTGGTCGGCATCAACACGTCATGGATGATTGCACTCGGCTGGGGCATGGCGGCCGCGATCGGTTCGATCGCCGGCATGCTGATTGCCCCCGTCGTGTTCCTCGAGCCCAACATGATGGGCGGCGTGCTGATCTACGGATTTGCCGCGGCCGTCGTCGGCGGGCTCACGAGCCCACTGGGTGCTGTCATTGGCGGGTTCCTTGTCGGCGTCTTCGAGAACCTCGTCGGCACCTATATCCCGGGTGTCGGCAATGAGCTGAAACTGCCCATCGCCCTGGCGCTGATCATCACCGTGCTGGTCGTCAAACCCAATGGCCTGTTCGGCCGTGCCATCGTGAAGCGAGTTTGATCATGAGCACCGTTCAAGACGTCTCCGCCGCTCCCGCGGTCGCTGCCGTTCCCAAAAAGGCAATGGCGCTCGGCCCGCTGGCATCGCTGATCATCCTGGCGCTGCTCATCGTCACACCACTGTTCGTGAAGAACTTCATCATCTTCCAGATGACGATGTGGCTGATCTACGCCATCGCGGTTCTCGCACTGAACATCCTGACCGGCGCCAGCGGCCAGTTCTCGCTCGGCCAGAGCGCGTTCTACGCCCTCGGCGCCTATACGTCGGCAATCCTCATGGAACATGTCGGCGTCAACTACGCGCTGACGCTTCCTGTGGCTGGCCTGGTCTGCTTCATCGCCGGCTTCCTGTTCGGCCTGCCGGCGCTTCGGCTCTCCGGCATCTACCTCGCGCTGGCGACCTTCGCCCTCGCGGTGGCGATGCCGCAGCTCCTGAAGCTCGGCGTGTTCGAACACTGGACCGGCGGCGTGCAGGGCCTTGTCGTCACCAAGCCTGATGCACCGGAAATCCTGGCCTCGCTGGGTCTGAAAGTGTCGCAGGACATGTGGCTGTACTTCTTCACCCTCGCGGTCACGATCCTGATCTACATCCTCTCGGTCAACCTGCTGAAGTCGCGGTCGGGCCGAGCCATGATGGCGATCCGTGACAACGAAATCGCCGCCTCGGCGATGGGCGTGGACGTCTCGCTCTACAAGACGCTGGCTTTCGGCGTCAGCGCCGGCATCACCGGCGTTGCTGGCGGTCTCGGTGCCATCGCCGTGCAGTTCGTCGCGCCGGATGGCTACACCATCCAGCTCGCTATTGCGCTGTTCCTGGGCATGGTCGTCGGCGGCGTCGGCTGGCTTCCCGGCTCGCTCGCCGGTGCGGCATTCATCGTCTTCGTTCCGAATATTGCGGAACACGTCTCGAAGGGTCTGTCTGGCGCCGTGTTCGGCGTCATCCTGATCATCATCATCTTCCTGCTCCCGAATGGGGCCAGGCAACTCGCCTATTTGGCACAGGGCTTGATAGGCAAACTACGTAAACACTGAGGACCTATGAACTGCAGAAACTTTCTGCGCACCGCCGCGCTTTCGAGCGCGGCGTTTGCGTTTCTCGCCTTCTCAACTTCCGCGAATGCCCAGAAGAAATACGATACCGGGGCGAGCGATACCGAGATCAAGATCGGCAACATCATTCCCTATAGCGGCCCGGCTTCGGCCTACGGCATCATCGGGAAGATGGAAGAAGCCTACTTCAAGATGATCAACGATCAGGGCGGCATCAACGGCCGCAAGATCACCTTCGTCAGCTATGACGATGCCTACAGCCCGGCCAAGGCCGTGGAACAGACCCGCAAGCTGGTCGAATCCGACGAAGTTCTGTTCGTGTTCGGTCCGCTCGGCACGCCGTCGAACACCGCGATCCTGAAATACCTGAACGCCAAGAAGATCCCGCAGCTGTTCGTCGCCACCGGCGCGACCAAGTTCGGCGAATACAAGACCGCGCCATGGACGATGGGCTGGCAGCCGGCCTATCAGAGCGAAGGCCGCATCTTCGCGCAATACGCGATCACCGAGAAGCCGAACGGCAAGATCGCCGTGTTCTACCAGAACGACGACCTCGGCAAGGACATGCTGAAGGGCCTCAAGGACGGTCTCGGCGAGAAGGCCTCGATGATCGTGGCTGAAGACAGCTATGAAGTGTCCGAGCCGACCATCGACTCGCACATCGTCAAGATGAAGGCCTCGGGCGCCGACATCTTCGTCTCGATCTCGACGCCGAAATTCGCCGCGCAGGCGATCAAGAAGGTGGCCGAAATCGGCTGGAAGCCGATGTTCTTCCAGAGCAATGTCGGCTCCTCGGTCGGCGCAGTGATGCGTCCGGCGGGTATCGACAACGCGCAGGGCGTGCTGTCGCTGGCCTATGCCAAGGATGCCATCGACCCGCAGTGGAAGGACGATGAGGGCATGAAGAAGTATCTCGACTTCCTCGCAAAATACGCCCCCTTCGCCAATCCGGCCGAAAGCTCGGCTGCTTATGGATACGGCCAGGCACAGACCGTGGTTCAAGTTCTGAAGCAGGCCGGCGACGATCTGACCCGCGCCAATATCATGAAACAGGCCGCCAGCCTGAAGGACTTCGCACCCGACACGCTGCTGCCGGGCGTCAAGATCAACACCTCGGCGACCGACTTCTACCCGATCGAGCAGCTGCGCATGATGCGCTTCACCGGCGAGAAGTGGGACGTGTTCGGCCCGCCGATCGACAGCAAGCTCGGCGGGTAAACTCAACCGTCATTCCGGGATGCCCGAAAGGCGACGAAGTCGACTGAAGGGTAGACCCGGAATCTCGACATGAGTGATGAACAATACGAGGTTCCGGGTTCGCACGCGCGAAGGCGCGCGTACGCCCCGGAACGACAGCGATAATGCCCAATAAAACAGCCCCTTACGACGAAAGTCGTGAGGGGCTTTTTCTTGCTAGTTGCAGCGGAAAAGTATTCAATCCGACGCGCCGCAGCATTCAACAAAAACAAGAATACGCGCGGTTTTATCCAGAGATCAGGGAGATCAGAAATGCCTTCGTTCAGCTCGCGTGCAATGACGTTCACGGTTGCCGCAGCCCTCAGTGCGGCCCTTGGCGGTACTGCCTTCGCCCAGAAAAAATACGACACCGGCGCCAGCGATACCGAGATCAAGATCGGCAACATCATGCCCTATAGCGGGCCCGCATCCGCCTATGGCGTGATCGGCAAGATGGAAGAAGCCTATTTCAAGATGATCAACGATCAGGGTGGCATCAACGGCCGCAAGATCAATTACATCACCTATGACGACGGCTACTCGCCGCCGAAGGCCGTTGAGCAGGCCCGCAAGCTCGTCGAGTCGGACGAAGTATTGTTCATCGCCAGCTCGCTCGGCACCCCGTCGAATTCCGCGATTCAGAAATACATGAATGCCAAGAAAGTGCCACAGCTGTTCGTGGCCACCGGCGCCACCAAGTTCGGCGACTACAAGGACTTCCCCTGGACCATGGGCTGGCAGCCTGCCTATCAGAGCGAGTCCAGGATCTATGCGGCCTATCTGCTGAGGGAAAAGCCCGACGCCAAGATCGCGGTCATGTACCAGAACGACGATTTCGGCAAAGACATGCTGAAGGGTCTGAAGGATGGTCTCGGCGCCAAGGCGGCATCGATGATTGTCGCCGAGGAAAGCTATGAAGTGTCGGAGCCGACCATCGAGTCCCACATCGTCAAGCTGAAGTCGACCAATGCCGACACCTTCGTCAGCTTCACCACGCCGAAATTCGCTGCGCAGGCGATCAAGAAAGTGGCGGAGCTCAGCTGGAAACCAACCTTCATCCAGAGCAATGTCGGCTCCTCGGTCGGCGGCGTGATGAAGCCGGCGGGTTATGAGATCGCCCAGGGCATCCTGTCGGCGAACTACGCCAAGGACGGCGCCGATTCCAGCTGGGACAATGACGAGGGCATGAAGAAATTCTACGCCTTCCTCGCCAAATATGCGCCCACCATGGACAGGAGCGACGGCTCGGTCGTCTATGGCTATGGCCAGGCGCAGACCATCGTTCAGGTGCTCAAGCAGGCCGGTGACAACCTGACCCGCGCGAATATCATGAAGGAAGCGGCCAACCTCAAGGAATTCGCGCCCGACACATTGCTGCCCGGCGTGACCATCTCGACCTCGGCCACCGACTTCTACCCGATCGAGCAGCTGCAGATGCAGCGCTTCAAGGGCGAGAAGTGGGAGCTGTTCGGCCCGATCATCGCGGGCAAGATCGACGGCTGATGTTCTGATCTCTCCCCGCCGATCGAAGCCAAGCTTCGCCAGGCGGGGAGAGATCGAGATCAGTAATAATCCCGGAACGCATCCGCGAGACTGTCGGGCTGCCAGTCGATCTGGTCCGACGCGATCGGATCGTCCGATAGCAGCGCACTCGCCTGCGTCTTGTAATCCGGCGCTACGTAATCCGCCTGCGGCAGGCCACGGCGCAGGATATCCTGATAGTTGAGATAGTTGTCGCGATTGCCGACGAAGGTGCACATGCATTTGGCGGGGTCGGCATAGAGATAGCGCGGCCCGTTCGGCGTATTGTGGACGACGAAGCGATAGGCCGGCAATTTGCTTAAGGCCGCCTTCCCTGCGGCATCGTTGGCGAAGCGCGCCTTGAAGCCGGCGGACTCCATGTCGAAGCCGACCTTCTGCAGCACGGGCACGCTCGGCAATTCCGCGCCACCAGCAGCGTGATATCGAGCAGCGCCAGCACCGCGATGACAGCGAGCGCGATGCCGCGCGGGCGCAAGGCAGGAAGCGTCGTGATCGTCAGTGCGCGCATGTCGCAAAACCCCGGCTATGAGCGCGCATCGCCGCGCTCTGTTGCGGGCGACACTAACGGACCCCGCAAGCGGTGTCACGGTAGCGCCGCCGCAGCGCGCGATGCCGGTTAACAAATCCATCACGCCGCCTCGCTGGCGACGAGCGCCTCCAGGACGCGCCAATACATTTCGTCCAGCATCGCTTGCTGTTGCTCTGCATTCAAAACGCGCCGTCGTTGAAACAGCAGACAGATCGGCCGACTGCCTGTGCAATGGTGCGCACGACGACAGGCCTTGATGACGCAAGTGCGATAGGTGCGAAGGATGTTCGCATTGCCGCGCTCGATCTCCTCGATGCAGGCGGCGACGATCATATCCGACAGCCGCTTGGCCGCCAGGTCGCTCTTGTCCCTGGCGCGCTGCGCGAGATGCCAGGCGTCGTGTTGCGAGATGATCATGTGAACTCCCGTTGTGACGATGATGACTGGATATGAGTGACTTGGGTGACGGCCACGCGCCGTCCTTGCCCGCGCCTGAGCGCGTGCGTGGCAGTCCCGGGGGTCTCCCTCAAGAATGAGGGAGATGAAGCGCCGAAAGGCGCGACTTGGGTACAGTGCCGCAGCGTAGTGTCCGGATCGCCGGACAGCAGAGGCCGCGGAAACGCCTTTCGACGCTCCATCGTGGCGATTTCTGTCCCCGGGACCGTTCTTCCGGGCAAAGGCGCAGAGCTCCGCACTCCGCTGATCCCGACGGTTTCCCGCCGTTCACCAATGCCACGTCCAGCCAGCATGAGTGGCAGACCCCCGTAGTGGGGCCGGACGGTGACCCAAGGCCTCCCGAGTGCGTGAGGGAACGTCTCCCTCCCGCCCGCAGGCGCCACATCCCGCCCCGCGCTAACAAGCGTCCCTGGCAACGCCCCTCAAAGTGGGACGGGATGCAATGGAATATAATCTCCTCGAAAACAGCGTCAAGGATTATTTTCAGAAATCTTCGGAGGCACCCGCCAGAGAGCCCACCTCCTGAGAGAGCGACGCAGGTGTACAGATGAATGTCGAGGCGTGATAGAAAACGGACCCGCTAACGCAGATCATGACGAAATACCTGGTTCAACATCGGCGCGCCGTTACGCCCGACGATATATGTCGCGGAATATACTCCGCCTGGCCAAGGTTCGGTGGACCGCTTTTTTCCGATGAAGAGAAGCGTCTGGGCCTGATTTTGCGCAACTGCAACTGGACCCTTCTCGGCGATGATCCTGCCGTCGGGATCGCGCAGCGTCAGTGACTGTTCGTCGCCCGTCTTCAAGCCAATTGTCCGAACATAAACGACAAGGGCTTCAGATTTCGTAGTTGGCTTGCGCTGAGAGACAGCGTCAACCTCGATCATATCGTTCGTGACTGCTTCGGTAGCGAATCCGAAGTTCAAGACTGCGCGCGGTGAATAGGCCAGACGAACCCGAGCATCGTCCGTCCATTCACTTTCAGTATGACTGCCGCAAGCGCCAGGCATCAAGCCTGCTCCAAAGGGATCGATGACCTTCCCTTCTCGCCGCACAATAAAGTGTAGATGCGGATACTCAGTTAGCCCCGACATGCCGACGGCACCGAGAACTTGGCCGGCGCGGACTGTATCTCCAGCTCTTACCAAGATGCTGTCTTTGGCCATATGGCAGTACTGGGTTTCGCGATCTCCGGAATGTCTGACAACAACGCCATTGCCGCATTCATTTCCTTTGGCTGCATCGCGCCTGTCGCCTTTCACAGGGCTGTCCGCAAGGCCATCGCGAGTTCGCAGCACCGTGCCCTCGGCGGCTACGACGACGTGAACCGGCTTCTGCTGTCCGCCATGTGACGTTAATCGAAAATCGACGCCGTTATGGCCGTCATAGGTCAATGTCCCGCACATGTAGTCCTTGGCCGAGGGACTATCGTCGATGTCTACGTAATTCTGGATGAAACACGTGCGACCAATGTCGCACGATAACGGTATGATCAAATCTCCAGCAGTCGCCGCGTGCGATATTCCTATAACGAGGGGCAGCGCTAACAATATCCCAATCTGTTGCCGATGCGCCATCTGATCACGTCTGGATGCCCGCGGGAACTCCACGATTTTACATGGATGAAGATGTGGTGATGTAGGGTGCCCCGGGCTGTCGCAACTTGAACGGTGAGAATGTTCGACTATGCAGAACGAAAAATTCCGATTGGCGATTGATTCCAACTTTCAGCATGACGCGTTTGATGTAAGTCCGTACGGTTTCTTCCGTGAAACCAAGTTCCAATCCGATGGCGCGTGGACAGCGCCCGCGGAGAATACAGCGAACAATCCGCGCCTCCACCCAACTCAAGCCAAACGCGAGAGCAATGCGCTGGGCACCGGCCTCCTCATTGAATTGAGGAACGTAGATGAGAGCAAGATTGGGATCGGTATTTCCAGGGATTGAACCGATCACAGCAAACAAAAATCGCTGCTCCTCTTGCGAGATGAGCACGGTCGATCCGACGTTCTTTTGGTTTGGATCCGAAATGATAGCGGCTCGAACAGCGTCCCTGAGCTGGGTGGTGATGAGGGGGGTCGATCCCGAGAGCGTACCACCGTCGAGAGTGATGACACCTTCGCCGACAAGTCGCCGAAACCCGCTGTTCATGCTCCGAACGATCAGATTTTCGTCAATGGTCAGGGCGGGTGACTCAATGTCATCCAGCCACATTTGATGAAACTGCAGTGTGGTCTTTGTCAGATCAGCGACCGCATCCCATAGGAGCTCGATCGCGCGCCTAGCGGTAGCGAATTCTGCGTCAGGAATCTGCACCTGCCACCATCCCGCAATAAAGATGGCAGTATCCCCAGAGACCGTACATACACGTCCAATGACCGAGTGGTGCCCGTAGACCGGGCGCGTTCCGATCAGCCGGCGTGCAAATCCGTTTGGCGACGTAGACGACTGATATATGAAATTGCCGTCTCCGTTGAAAGTCTCCGAGATGGATCTCGCCAACGCATCCGATGCGGGACTGGGCGCGGGTAATCCAACTGAAGTCTGATCGAGTAGATCTCCTTCTGGAGACAAGAACGCAGCGTAGCAGCGTTTGCATTCGAGCAGTCGGGCTAAGGATCGCGCAAACCACAGGTTTTGTGGCGCACTGGAATTGCGGCTGGGGCGGGGCAATGGATTCGCCGGAGTAGCTCGAAGTCTGAAGGCCAGTGAGCCGATGGTGTCAGAGCGGTCGTTTTCCTGTTGGTATCCTTGCTGCATAAATGCCTCCCAAAGAATTTGTGTGTTCAATATTCCGCCAAGGCGTCAACTCTCCCGGAAGGCACGGTGGACGCGTAGGCGCAGCGGCTGAATTAAGTACTCCGCAAATGTTCTTATGCCTGTTTCAACAAAGACTTCGACCGGAAGGCCGGGCTTCAAAGTCGTGAGATGAGGTTCGACCTCCGGTGATCGCTGCAAATCAATTTCTGCCATGTAGGATGTGACGCCGCTCTTCGTGTCAGTGAACGCATCCGCCGCGACAGCAGTCACCTGGCCTTCCAGCATGGGTCGGCGGCGAATGTTGAGGGCAATGATGCGGATACGAGCGTTCTGCCCCGCCATGACTTCCTCGCGATCCTGCGGCCGCAGCGATGCCTCGATGACGAGGCGATCCTCGATGGGCACGATCTCCATGAGTGTCTCTCGAGGCGCTAACACAGTGTTCAATTCCCTGCTGTTGAGGCGAACAACCCGTCCCGACTCCGGTGCGCGTAAATCAGTCCGCGCCAGTTGTTCACGCAATGCGCCAATCCGATGTCTGAGATCGCCGATCGATTCTCGCGTTGCGTGACTCTGTTTTGCGATATCCTGACTTTGGTTGAGACCCAGCTGTTTTCCACGATCGACGAGTTCTGCGATTTTCCCGCGTGTTTCTGCTTGCTGGGTCAGATTGCGCGTGAGTTGGGCCTGCATGTCCGCTTCCGCCCTCTTCAACGCAAGTACGCGTGGCTTTCGTGCGAGCCCTTTTTCCAATAGCGATGCTGTATCTCGTATTTCTTCCTGAAGAAACTGAAGTTGCTCTTGCAGGCTTGTCCTGCTGTTTTCGAGGCCATGGGCCGTTTCCATGAGTTGTCGGGTCTGCTGATCGATCAATTTCCGCTCGCCGGTCAATGCACTTGATCGCGTCGCGAACTCCGTCTCCTGGGTCTGAATTGCCGTCTTTGCTTCGGGGCGAGGAGAATTCCGTAATTCGTCAGGAAATGAAATAGCGGTGGACTGCATTTGTTCAGCGAGTAACCGTGCATCCAGCGAGAGATCAGCAAACAATTTTGTCTCTAATACGCCAAGGCTTCCCTCAACCTGGGTCGTATCGAGTTTTGCAACGATCTGACCGGCCTCGACTTGCTCGTTCTCGCGGACATAAATGGTCTTCAATATCCCACCGTCGAAATGTTGCACCGCCTTCCGCTTGGATTGGACCTTTATGATACCGGGAGCGATGACGGCGCTGCGCAGCGGGACGAATGTAGCCCAAAGGCCGAATCCGCCGAATTGAATCGCTAAAAGGAAGGCTCCCCATTTTATGAGTCGTCGGGCATCGGACCTGGGTTTCTCCAGGATTTCGTGGCTGCTCGTTGCACCGAGTAAAAGTTCGTGGACGTGAGTTGTCACAATTCCTGCTCCTAGCCAGATAGCAGTTGCGGGCGGTCGGGCTGACGCGGACCCCGGCGTAAAGGGAGCCCCGCTGTGTTGCTGGGTAGAACTTCCGAAACGGGACCGAAGGCGACCTGCGTGCCGTCGCGGAGCAGCAATACGTGATCCGCAATCGTCAGGAGGCGTGGCCGGTGGGTCACGATCAGGAAGGTTGCGCCCTGCGATCGTGCGCTCAATATCGCAGTGCACAGCGCTGCCTCCCCATCCGGATCGAGATTTGCGTTGGGCTCGTCGAGCAGTATCAGTTTACGGTTGCCGAAGAAGGCTCGTGCCAAGCCGATGCGCTGTCGCTGGCCACCAGAGAGGCGATGACCGTCCCGACCGATCTGCGTTTGATACCCGGCCGGCAGTGCCAGAATCATCTGATGCGCGCCAGCCAGAGTTGCCGCCATGACGATATCTTCGTCGCGCGGACTCTCCTCAAATCCCGAGATCGCTTCAGCAACGGTACCGGCGAGCAATTCGACATCCTGAGGAAGATAGCCGATGTAGCTTCCGAGCTGATCGGGGTGCCAGCTCTCCAGCAACGCGTTGTCGAGCCGGATTTCACCGACGCTGGGCTTCTCCAAGGCGGCCGCCATCCGCAAGAGAGTGGACTTGCCCGCGCCGGTCGGACCAACGACCACGACGATCTCGCTGGGCCTGCATCGGAAGGCAATACCTCTCAGGATCGAACGTCTCGCCTGCGGAATGGTGAAGCCGACACCATTGAGTTCCAGTAAGCCATTTGGGGCAGTGAGGCGGGTCCGATGAGGTTGCTTCAACACCCATGTCGCCGCGGCGCTGACGCGTTTCCATGCCTCCTGCGCCGCGGTCACCCCGCGCCAGGCAGAGATAAGGCTCTCCATCGGTTGCAGGGTTCGGCTGACCATGATCGAGCTCGCGATCAGGCTGCCGGCGAGTACCTCGTTTTGCAGTACAAGCCAGGCACCACATCCGATAGATAGTACTTGCAGGGTAGACCTCACCATGCGTGCCGCCGATGCGATCGCGGCGACCCGTTCACTGGCGCGAACGACAGGAGATAACGCCTCATCATTGGCGCGCATGAAGGCGCGGATGGCGCCTCCAGTCCAGCCCATGGCCCTGATGAAGTTGCCGTGTCGTACGATGCCATCCATTAGCATCTGACAACGTGCGGCTGCACCGCTCGCTTCATTGACCTCCGCCCGGGCAATACAGCTACTCACATATCCCATGATCGACAGAACGACCGCGCCAGTCAGCGCAATAGCACCGTAGTAGGGATGGATGAGAAAGAGGATAAGTATGAAGACGGGAAGAAACGGGGCATCGACCAACGTAATGACAGCGCCGCCTGAAAAGAAGTTCCGTAGCTCCCGAACTTTCACCAGATCATGCGTCGAGCCTTCGCGGCGTCGCGCCGGATCGGCAATGGTTGCCTCCAGGATTAGCGGTGCGATGCGCTGTTCGAAGGTGACGGCGAACCGGCTGAGCAATCGAAATCGAATGACGTCGAAGAAGGCGCTGAAGATCAACGCCGCAATTCCGAGGGAGGTCAGGCCGATGAGAGTCTCGATGCTTCCGCTGCTGATGACCCGGTCGAAGACCTCGATGGAGTAGAAGGGTAACACAAGCAGAAGGATGTTGGCCGACACGCTGAAGACGACGACCCACACGAGCGTGGTTCGCCCTGGAACGGCGCTGACAACAGATTCTGCTCGGGCCGATTGAGCCAGACGCATAGTGACTGCCTAATTGCGCAAAATGCGTAGGGCGGCAACGTGCCGCCCTACGTCGTCAATAATCAGACAACTTCGATAGCGGTGTAACCCGCTGCGTTATTTATGTCCTCGATCGAGGCATAGGGGGTTCCTCCGCCCGTAATGCCATCGAGGGTGATGGTTCCGAAGCCGAAATCCAGCGTGGTATTGGTACCATCGTCGTCGACGACCACCGTTGTCGGGTCATAGCCAGGCGCCGCATCGATGCTGATGGTGTCACCGTCAGCGAAACTAAGATCGGTAACTTCGTCATCACCGAAGTCCGCGCCCGTACCATCGCCAGCGTTGATCGCGTCGGTTCCGGCGCCTCCTGTAAGCACGTCATCACCGATACCGCCGTTCATCGCGTCAGCGCCGTTACCGCCGCTCAGCTCATCGTCGCCCGCTGCGCCGTTGAGCGTGTCATTTCCTGCACCGCCGGCCAGCGTATCGTCACCGTCGCCGCCTTCAAGCGCATCCGCTCCATTGCCGCCGGCAAGCGTATCGTCGCCTGCATCGCCGTTTAACGTATCGACGCCGGTGCCACCGGACAGTTCGTCTGCCCCGTCGCCACCATTAGCGACGTCATCGCCAGCGCCGCCTTCGATTGTGTCGTCACCGGCGTCACCTGCCAGCAGGTCGTTACCCGCACCGCCATCCATGACGTCGTCGCCCGCTCCACCATTAAGTGTGTCGTTTCCGGCGTCGCCGTTCATGATATCGTTCCCGTCATCGCCATTGAGGGTGTCGATACCATCGCCTCCGTTCATGGTGTCGTTACCGGCACCGCCATTCAGCGTGTCATCACCGAGACCGCCATTCACCGTATCATCACCCAGGCCGCCACTGGCGGTATCATTGCCGTCGCCGCCTTCCAGCGTGTCATTGCCGAGCCCGCCGGTCAGGGTATCGTCGCCGGCATCACCATTGATGGTATCATCACCCACCCCGCCAGACAGGACGTCAGCACCATCACCACCATTCAATGTGTCATCGCCAGCAGCGCCTGCGAGTGTATCATCGCCTGCGCCCCCCGAGAGAACGTCATTTCCAGCACCGCCGTCGACGTTGTCATTTCCGTCGCCGCCATCGATCGTATCCGCCCCGGCGTTGCCGGAGAGATCATCATTCCCTGAGCCGCCATTGATCGTATCGTCCCCCGCGTCGCCGCTAGCCGTATCATCTCCAGCGCCACCGTCGATCGTATCAATGCCAGCGCCGCCACTGATCTGGTCGTTTCCGTCTCCTCCGAGAATGGAGTCGTCTCCCGCGTTGCCGTTCAAGGTGTCGTTGTCGACGCCACCATCGATCGAGTCGTTACCGGCTCCACCGTTGATCGTGTCATCACCGCCGAGGCCTGAGAGAGTGTCATTACCCGGGAGCCCATTGATCGTATCCGCAACTGGGGTTCCGTCCAGAATGTCGTCACCTGGTGTACCATTGATCAGTGCCATGATTGCCACTCCATGATGATGTCGCGCTTCTAACGCGACTACGCTTCGCGCTGAACATAGATGCATGATCCTAGCTATCCCCTCGACAACCGAGATCGCTGACACCGAGCGTGTCGATCGAGCGAATTTTGCGCAATCCCCATGTGGGGACAAAATGCAGCGCGTGATAGGGAAAGCTATTGCGTAAATGTTCGCTCAGGATTCATCTGAAGGACAGCCCTGCTGCCGTAACTCAAGTTCGACAATAATGCTCTGAGGCCATGATTAAGCGCGTCGAGCGTGCAATCTGAAGATGAAGGGCAGAGCAAAACTCTAACTATCCGGTATTCTTACGGATTACAGAGTGCTCTCGCGCGTGGCTCGTGACGACTGCTCCATCTAGCCGAGTGCCTTCGTCTACTTCAGCCATAATCTCGTTAGTCGTCTCAATAGGTCTTGCAGAAAGGAAGAATGACGCGAAGCTCATGTGCGTGAAACTGGCTTAACGCCAACAATGTGCAACGCCCGTCCCAAGTATATTATCCTGGAATCGATCTATCCTACGAGTGTCACATGTAATCGGCATCGTGTCGCACATCGACGAGCTGCTCGACCGCAACATCGGTGCCGGGTATCCAATTGGTCGATTTGAAGCCGCTCACGCATGCGGCAATCCCTTGCGACATTAAGATAGCTCACGTCCGCTTCTGGTGCCAAACCGACAATCGGTAACGGACGATGTCGGCCGCTTGCCATGAGCGAGACAAGACCTTTGTGGCGGTCAACTTACTCTGAACTACACTTTCGAGAGATTTTTGCAGCGGCTCCTTTTCGAATCTGCAGCGCTCCTGTCGACAGGCGACATCAATCCAGAGCGACGCAGCCCCTAGAAGCCGCATTTCCCGCGGCATCCGGGTCGCTCCGCACCGTTGATCCGAGAGATCAAGCGCGTACCTCGAAGATCATGTTGAAAGGCGTCTCAGTCGCGCGGCGGAAGCGCTTGAAGCCTGCCTCAGTCGCGACCTGACGCAATTTGCTTTCCCCTGCCTGGGCACCGAGCCCCAAGCCCACCTCCTGAGAGAGCGACGCAGGTGTACAAATGAATGTCGAGGCGTGATAGAAAATGGACCCGATCGGGTTGAGATTATCCTTGAGATTGTCATGAGCAAATGGCTCGACGATCATCCACGACCCGTCTTTGGCCAGTGTTTCCTTGACATGCTTGCCCGCACCAACGGGGTCGCCCATGTCATGCAGGCAATCGAAGAAAGCGACGAGATCGTAGTCTTTTGCCGGAAAATCCTTGGCACTGGCCTGCGCGAATTCAATTCGGTCTCCGACCCCAGCTTCCTGCGCCAGGACCTTCGCGCGATCGATCGAAGGTTTGTGGTAATCAAACCCGAAGAACCTGGATTTGGGGTACGCCTGCGCCATCACGATGGTAGAGGCGCCGTGGCCGCATCCGACATCGGCCACCTTGGCGCCAGCTTTCAGTTTGGCTTCGACGCCTTCGAGCGTCGGAATCCAGTTCGAAACCAGATTGGCGTTATAGCCAGGCCTGAAGAACCGTTCGGTGCCCGAGAAAAGGCACTTCGAATGCTCATGCCAGCCGACGCCCTTCCCTGTTCGAAATGCTTCGGCGACCTTGGGTTCGTCGAGATAGGTGGACTGCACGACATCGAATGCACCGGCGAAGAAAGCTGGCGACCCCTCCTCGGCAAACGCCATCGCTTGTTCGGCCGAGAGCGAGAACGCGTTTTTCTCAGGGTGATAATCGATGTAACCAGAGGCGGCCTGGCCGGACAGCCACTCGCGGACATAACGCTCATGCAGGCCGGTCTTCTTGGCAAGCTCCGAAGGTGTAAAGATATCTCCATCCGCCATTGCCTTGTAGAGGCCGAGGCGATCGCCGAGCAGTATACTGGCACCGCCGAGTGAAATGCCGAGGTCGTTGACCAGCTTTCCTACGAGTGCGTTCAGCTTTTCAGGATTTGGTTCACGCATTGCAGCATCCTCCACTTTGTGAAGAACAGCCCTCGTTCTAGTTAAGCACGACTGGCGAATTACAAGTAGGCGCCGAGCGCCACGCGACGTCAGATTCAGGATTATGCGGAATTGTCCGCTGCTGGCGCAATCCCCGCGTTCCCTCTAGACTTGCTTCTGCGAAGTTTTGAAATTGCTGCTCGATTTTCACGAGTTTTCGGGGGAAATTATCCTTTGGCCGAAAGTGGGATTGCGAATATTCGCGCAGTACTGTTGTCAAAGCCCCGCCCGGTCGGGTGGGATCAGCGCCGGCAGCGACTTGATGAAGTCGGGTCGATCTGGCCGGTGGCCGACGATGTCGCGTTGCGGACTGTCGATTGCGGAAATGTCGCGGGGGAATGGTCCTTCTCACCGGGGGCAGATACGACGCGCGTGCTTCTGTATTTTCATGGCGGCGGTTTTTGTTCGGGATCAATCCTCAGTCATCGACGCCTGGTGACAGAAGCGGGGCGGGCTGCTGGCATAAGCACCCTGGCGATTGACTATCGGCTCGCGCCGGAAAATCCGTTTCCTGCCGCTCACGACGACGCGATGAGCGCTTGGCGATATCTGCGCCAGCAGGGCATAGACGCCAGCAATATCGTAGTTGGCGGTGACAGCGCTGGCGGCAATCTCACAATTACCCTCATCAACGCCTTGCGCGGAGCCAATGAAGAGCCGCCGGCATGCGCTTGGCTTATTTCGCCCTGGACCGATCTTTCAATGTCCGGGACGACGCTACAAAGCAAGGATCAGATCGATCCGATCATCCACCGTGGCTACCTCGAGGAACTGGCTGACGCCTTTGCTCCGGCATCGCTCGACCGCAGGAGCCCGTTTCTGTCTCCGCTATTCTCGAACCTCATCGGATTTCCACCAACACTCATTCAGGTCGGGTCAGCCGAAACTTTGCTCGCAGACTCGACGCGTTTCGCGGAGGCTGCCGCAATAGCCAACGTCGCGACGACGTTGGAGGTATGGCCCGACATGATCCATGCATGGCCTCTGTGGAATGGCGGTCTTACAGACGCAAGGTTGGCGCTCAGGTCAGCTGGACAATTCATCAAGCATCAATTGTCTGATCTGGTTCAAATCAGTTCCAAGTCTTCGTGATTCATGATTCTTCACTCTGACATCGGAGGGAGTTCGCCGCATCGCAGGACATCAAGGCGCCATTGCCGCCACGACACTACGGACGGCACTGCGCGCATTCGGAAGGCGGCATCGCAACCTCAGCTCTGATGCGGGCCTTGCATGATCTTCATGGCATCCTTCACGTGGCGCCACTCGTTGGCTTCTTCCACCTGCCCCTTTTGCTCGCATGTCAGTGCATTCTGAGCGGCATGAGCGATGGCCACGGCGCCGTGCCGATCAAGCATCTGCCGGGCGATGGTGTGGACTTGAGTTTCGGACATCATTTGCTCTCTCCTGATTTACCCGAGCCAAGGAGAACCGGTGCTGCTGGAACAGAACCGGCCCGGTGTCTCTGAAAACGGTGGAACAGCCAATCTCGTTCCCGGAAAAAACAACCGGCCGCGCGCCGGCGGCCGGCCATCTATCGCGACCGCTTTGCCATGAATTTCAAACTCGAATTGCGATCGGGCAAAGCATTGTGCACCGCAAATCAATCATCCGATGTTAAACATCGGATGATTGCATTCGCTCTGAAAACGTGAGATAGGCCACTGAGCAAACAAGCGGGGAAAGAACACTCGTGGCACGAAGTCCTACAAAATCGCTGGAGCGGGGAAGCAAGCCAGGTCGTATCAATTCGGTCTTGACCACGCTCGGCTGCGAAATCGCGCAGGACATTATCCCGATTGGCGCGACCCTCCCCCCGGAGCCGGAATTGGAGGCGCGCTTCGGTGTTGGGCGCGGCGTCATCCGGGAAGCGATCAAAACCCTTGCTGCGAAAGGAATGGTCAGCGTCCGTCCGCGTTACGGTACGCACATCTTGCCGCGCCGCGACTGGAGCCTGCTCGATCGCGATGTGCTGGGATGGCTGGTCGGCGGCGGCGAACCGGACCGCGATCTTCTGATGGCGATTCAGGAAGTCCGACTGATCATCGAGCCGGCAGCGGCCGCGCTCGCGGCAACGCGGAGCACCAAGCAGGACAGGTTGCGCATCGAAGCCGCGCTGATCGGCATGGAAACCTCGCACGATCAGGAAAGCGCTATCAAGGCCGACAAGGCATTCCACCTTGCCATTCTCGATGCGACGCATAACCCTGTGTTGCAGGGTTTTCGCGGCGCCATCGATACCATTCTGAGCGCGGTGTTTCTTGTCGCGGTCGGCAGCCCCGGCTGGTTCGAAGACAACCTGCCAAACCACGCGGCCGCGGCGCGCGCGATTGCCGCGGGTGATGCAAAGAAGGCCAAGACCGCCATGGAGCAGGTGCTCGGCTACACGCAATTCAAGCTCTCGAAGCGTCGCACGACTGCGACGCCTGAAGGCATAACGCGGGTCTCAACCGCGACGACGAAAAGAAAGAGGAAGCCCCATGTATCGTGACATGATCGGATCGACGCACGTTCTTGCATCGCCGGAAATCGCCGTCGTCGCTATTCCCGAGGACGAGCGCGTCTGGGTGCCGCAGGCGCCGGATGTCTGGTTTCGTCCGCTGATGCTGAACACACGACAGGGGCAGTGGTGCAATCTGCTGCGCGTGCGACGTGCCGGCGTGCTGTCGCGGCATCTGCATCCCAATCCGGTGCATGGCTTCGTGTTGCGCGGCAAATGGTTCTACCGCGAACACCAGTGGGTGGCGACGGAGGGCTCCTACGTGTTCGAGCCTCCGGGCGAGATCCACACGCTGGTCGTCCCAGAGGACGTTTCCGAGATGATCACCTTCTTCAACATCCAGGGATCGATGCTGTATCTCGATGAGAACAACAAGCACGTCGGTTATGAGGACGTCTTCACCAAGATCGATATGTGCCGCGCCCACTACGAGTCCGTCGGCCTTGGCCGTGACTACGTCGACCAGTTTGTGCGCTGATGGCAGACGGAGCCAACATGATCGAGGAGATTCCGTCGGCCGCATGGGCGTCGATCTGGTATGCGGGAAAACGCGTGCTGGTGACGGGCGGAACGTCAGGGATCGGCGCGGGCCTCGCACGCGCCTTCGTTGAGGCCGGCGCGGAGGTCATCGCGACCGGCGTGAATGCTGCGGAGATCGAGCGGGCGCGTTCGGATTCGGTGCTGCGCGAAGCTCAGGCGCATCAGCTCGACGTCCGCGACGACAGCGCGATCAAGTCCCTTGTCGGTTCGCTCGGCGAACTCGACGTGATCATCAATTGCGCCGGCGTCATTCGTCGCAACGAGGAACTCGACCCCGCGGTTTTCCAGTCGGTGGTCGATATCAATCTCAACGGCACCATGCGGATGTGCGCAGCCGCGCGGCCGCTGCTGGCACGCTCCAAGGGTGCGATCGTCAATCTGGCATCCATGCTGTCGTTCTTCGGCGGCGGTCTCGTTCCCGGTTATGCCGCCAGCAAGGGCGGTATTGCACAACTGACGAAATCGCTGGCGATCGCCTATGCGAATGACGGCATTCGCGTCAACGCGATCGCGCCAGGCTGGATCGCCACGCCGCTGACGACCGATCTGCAGGCCAGCCCGGAACGTAGCCAGGTCATTTTGGGGCGCACGCCGTTGGGCCGTTGGGGCAAGCCATCGGACCTTCTGGGTGGCGTGCTCTATCTGTGTTCGCCGACGGCGTCCTTCGTGACGGGGACGATCCTCGTCATCGACGGCGGATATGCCGTGACGTGACCAGGACGGCGGCGAAGTGCCGCCGTTCGCAGACGAGATTTGAGTACTAAACTGCGTAGCCGAGAGCCTCGCAGATAAAAACAAAGCGGCCAGAACGCTGGTCAAAGGGAGGTCGCGTGCTCGTTGCGCCCGGTCAAAAAGTGCGGTCCCGCGTCGCCTGGCGCGGCATGAACTCGCTGGTGGGCGCAGCCTTGTTCGTGGCGCCCTTGCTGGTGCTCGTCGCCATCTGGGCGATCGTGGTCCCGCTGTTCAATGTCAATCCGCGGATTTTTCCGTCGGTCGGCTCGGTGGCCGAAGCAGCGGTTGCCGCGATCGGCGATGGCTCGCTCATCCGCCATATCGGCGCGAGCATGCTACGTGTCGGACTGGGCACGTTTCTCGGCGTGCTCGTCGCTGTTCCGCTTGGCGTCGCCATGGGCGTGAGCCCTGCGGTCTCGGCATTTCTGACGCCGCTGTTTCGCTTCTTCTCTGTGCTTGCCGGCATCGCCTGGATACCGATCGCGACATTGTGGTTCGGCTACGGCTTCGGCGCCATCATCTTCGTGATCTTCAACGCCGTCTTCTTTGTGGTCGCCTACAACACGCTGCTTGGTGTCTCCACCATTCCGATGACGATCCGCAATGCAGCCGCGTCGCTCGGTGCCGGACGATGGGCCTTGCTCACCGAAGTGCTGCTGCCGGGTGCGCTCCCCAATATCGTGACAGGCGTGCGCACCGGGCTCGGCTTCGCGTGGCGCGGCCTGATCGCGGCGGAGATGATCGCGACCAATGTTGGGCTTGGCTACATGCTGTTCGTCGCCCGTGACTTCTATCGCACCGAAGTGATCGTGCTCGGCATGATCGTCATTGGCGTGCTGTGGCTATTCATCGACCGGTTGCTGCTCGTTCCGCTGGAGCGCGCGACGATCGAGCGATGGGGACTGGTGAGGCGCACATGAACATTGCACTGAGATTCTGGAGCGGCTACGTGCGCGCGACGCATCGGTGGCCGATTATTGCGACCATCGTGCCGTTCATTCCCGTGGTGGCGATCTGGAGCATTGTCGCCAATTCAGGCATGTTTCCGCGCGCCTTCTTCCCGTGGCCGGTGGATGTGATGCGGTCGTTCATCTCCCTCACCTACAAGGGAATTCTGCCCGACTATCTGCAGGACAGTCTGATCCGGCTGCTGTTCGGTGCATCCATCGGCGTCGCGCTGGGCATTCCGCTCGGCATCCTGATCGGCTCCAGCCGCCTCGCGCATCGCATCTGCTGGCCAGTGCTGCTGTTCTTTCAGGCCATCGGCGACATTGCATGGCTGCCGATCCTGCTGATCTGGTTCGGCTTCGGCCTCACCACCATGACCTTTGTCATCGTTTACACCGTGCTGTTCCCGATCGTGCTGAGCACCGTGCTCGGCGTGCAGTCGGTGCACCGCGATCTGGCCCGTGCAGCGCAGAGCCTCGGCGCGTCGCCGATGCGAGTATTGTGGGAAGTGACGCTGCCCGGTGCGTTGCCGAACATCATTACCGGCCTGCGCAACGGCCTCGGCTATGGCTGGCGCGCGCTGATCGCGGTGGAGATCATCGTCGGCACCAGCGGCATCGGATTCATGATGTTCGATGCGCGTCGTGCCGGCTCAACGGTCGAGATCCTGCTCGGCATGATCGTTCTCGGCACTCTTTGGTACATCGTCGATGCCTGGATCCTTGCGCCGATCGAGCGCGCAACGGGCCAGCGGTGGGGATTGGTTACGTCATGAAAACACTGTCGCTCAAGAATCTTCGCAAGACCTATTTCGATCCCTATGCGGGATCGCAGGTCACCGCCGTCCAGGACGTCTCGCTCGACGTCGAGCAGGGCGAATTCGTCTCCGTCGTCGGTCCCTCCGGCTGCGGCAAAACGACGATCCTGAACATGATCGCGGGCTTCATCCCCTATACGGGCGGCGAGATCCTGATTGACGGCAATCTCGTCAAGGGACCGGGTCCGGATCGCGGCGTCGTTTTCCAGTCTTTTGCCCTCTTCCCGTGGAAGACGGTGCTGGAGAATGTCGGCTTCGGCCCGAAAATGCGCGGCGTGCCGAAGGACGAGCGCGACCGCACCGCACGAGAATATCTCGCGCTCGCCGGCCTTTCGCATGCCGCGGATAGGTACCCGAACGAACTGTCCGGCGGCATGCAGCAGCGCGTCGGCGTCGTCCGCGCGCTGGCCAACAATCCGGCCGTGCTGCTGATGGACGAGCCGTTCGCCAGCGTCGATGCGCAGACCCGCATGACACTGCAGGAGGAGCTGACGCGGATCTGGCAGGAGCGCAAGCCGACCGTCATTTTCATCACACATGATGTGGCGGAGGCCGTGTTTCTTGCGAACCGCGTCGTCGTGCTGTCCAAGGGCCGTGTGCTCGATCAGATCAAGGTCGATCTTCCGCGTCCGCGCGTCTGGGATCAACTGATCGAAGATGAAACGTTCAAGCGTCTGTCGGCGCAGGTGCTGCAAATGGTGCGGGCCGCATGAGCATCGCGCGAGATGTCATTCGTTCGACCCGCGGGCGTGTGGTGCTCGCTGTCATCGCCGTGTGGGCCGCGTTTCAGGGCTGGCTGAGCATCGAGGCGCCGGGCAAGATTTCCAAGGAGCTCGCCGGCGCGTCCGACAAGGTCAATATCCAGATCGATATGCCGTTTACGCCCGAGCGTTTTCACGTTCTGGCGTTTCAGAAGTATGGGCGGATCGCCGGAGCCGACGATCATTCCATCGGACTAAGGGGTGTGAAACGAACGGACCTCAACGCGGTTGCCCGGCCTTACTGGGTCACGAGCGTGGGGCCAATCAAGGAGGAGGACTGATTTTGAAACGCATATTATGGGCTTTAACTGCCGTGATGCTGGCTTGCGTGCCGGCACAATCGCAGACATTGACGAAACTGAATGTCGGTATGGTCAGCGCCATCGACATGCTGGCGATCCCGGTGGCACTGGAGCGTGGTTACTTCGAGAAGCAGGGTCTCGATGTCACCATTGCGCGCCCCTACGCGACCGGCGTTGATGCGCTGAACGCGCTGCAGGCTGGCGAGACGGAGATCCTGCAGGTCGGCGTTCCGATGATCGGCGCCGTGCTGCGCGGCATGGATCTCGTGGCACTCGGCAATTACAGCGGCAGCGCCACCAAGTCCGGTTCGGATGCGACCATGGCGATCATTGCCCGTGAGGGATCGGGCATCGTCAAGGGCGACCTCAAGAGCCTCAAGGGCAAGAAGATCGCGACCTCCTTCGGCACCATCAACCATCTCTATATCCTGGCACTGCTGGAGAAGGCCGGGCTCAAGCCCGACGACGTCCAGCTGGTCAACACGCCGCCGCCGGATATGACAGTCGCGCTGCTCGCCAAGGGCATCGATGCGTTTTCCGGCTGGGATCCGTGGCCGATCATCGCGCAGAAGGACGTCCCCGGTGCCTTCGAAGTGATCCGCGGCGGCGATGTCATCGCCTATCTCGGCTATGTCGTCTCGCTTCGGTCCTGGGTCGAGAAGAATCCGGAATCGACTGAGAAATTCCTGGCCGCGACCTCACAGGCCGACCAGTGGATGCGCAAAAATCCCAAGGCCGCCGCTCAGATCGGCACCCGCTGGATTCCCGGCCTGAAGCCGGAGATCGCCGAAGCCGCCATGGAATTCAATGTCCAGCAACTTGACCGACGTCTTTCGGCAAATAGCTACAAGGCACTCTGGAGCGCGCAGGACCGGCTTCAGCGGCTGGGCGTTCTGAAGGCGACATTCGATGTCAATAAAAACATCGACGCCAAGCCGATGCTGAACGTCATGAAGAAGCATCCCGAACTATTCGCCGATCTGCCACCCATTCCGGCGGACGTCGCGCTCGGACCGGACTTCACGTTCAAGCCCTGAATAAAGGAGGCGGTCTGCCCAATTGCGGACCGCCTTTTTTCTGATCGATACATCAATCGAAAACACTAGCTAGCAGCATCGTGCTTTGCGACTGGCTCACGTTTATCCGCAACGCCAATTGCAACTAAGCCAGTCCCAGGCCGCCATCAATCGCAACAACCTGGCCCGTCATCCATTCCGAAGCGGGACTCGAAAGCCTCACGATCCATTCCGCCAGGTCGTCAGGAACGCCGCGCCGCCCGAGCGGTATGCGCGCACGCTCCTGCTCCTTGATTGCCGCAGCCTGTTCCGGGGAGAGCCCCATCATGCCCGTCAGCGCGCCCGATTCCGTAGGTCCTGCCGCCACGGCGTTCACGCGTATGCCGAGCGGTGCAAGCTCCAGCGCCCAGCAGCGGGTCAAGTGCTCCAAAGCCGCCTTGCTGGCGGCGTAATGAGACAGTCCAGCCACCGGCTTGTGACCGAAAGTGCTCGAGACATTAACGATCGTGCCCCGTGTTGCACTTAGGTGAGGAAGAGCAGCAGAGGCGAGGAGACTTGGGCCGAGCACATTGACGGAGAAAATGTCCCTGATCCGATCGGCTGTCGCATCTGCCAGCGGAAGGATGGCACCTGCGCCCGCGTTGTTGACCAAGGCATCAACCCTGCCCCAAAGATCGACCGTCTTGGCGATTGTGCGCTTAGCATCTTCGGCGGAGGCTGCATCCGCCACCATGCCGGCTATGTTCGCATGCTCGGCAATCGTTTCTTCAATTGGGCCTGGGCGACGACCCGTTACGAACACCTTGTTGCCTTCCCTAGCGAAGCACAGCGCCGCCGCCTTCCCTATGCCGGAGCTGCCGCCCGTCACAATCACGACCTTTTCACTCTGCATTTTCAATCTCCTTCTTGCCAAGATGACGCGGCTTGGCCTCACGACTCTGCAGTCCATCTGAAACGACGCTGCTAAAACCGGGGCGCGCACGCATGAACGCCAAGAGGGCGCGCCCCGGTCCTAACCCGGCAAACGATCAGTAGTCCCAGGAGATCGGAACCCAGCGAAACGCGTCGCCATCGATCGCCACGTGGCCGGCGGACGGGAATGGCAGATGGGTCGCGACCAACAATTCGCCGCTTGCCGCCAGCTCCCGCAACAGACGGGTCCGCACGCGCGCTGCTTCTTCGGGGTCGTGCTCGAAACCGTTGTGCCAATCGGGTTGGTCAAACCCGACCGTGAACACGGCGTCGCCGGCGAAGGTCAGCGCGTCACCGCCGGATGCCAGGCGGACGACACTGTGTCCGGGCGTGTGGCCGCCGGTCCGACGCACGATGACTCCCGGTGCCAGTTCGTGCTCGTCCGTGAATGTCCGAAAATGCTTTCCATATTCGGCCATGAACCGCTTGGCGGTCGCCCGTAGCGCGTCCGGGAATCCCGGCGGCATTTGGGTGTGAGAGAAATCGGGCGCTTTCCAGAATTCGACCTCGGCGGCAGCCACGTGAATCCGCAGATCCGAACGTAGTTGATCCTTCACCCCTTCGACGAGAAGTCCGCCGATATGGTCCATATGCAAGTGCGTCAGCACGATATCGGTGACGCATGCAAGATCGATCTCGGCAGCGGCCAATCGCTGGATCAGTTGTCCGGCCCGCGGCAAATGCAGGTCCGGGTCCAATCCCAGCCCGGCGTCGACAAGAATGGTCTGCTCGCCACTCTGCACGACGACCACGTTCAGCGGCCAGTCAAAAGCGTCCGGCGGCAGGAACATGTCGCGCATCCAGGCGGCCCGGACGGCGGGGTCTGCGTTATGTCCCAACATGGAGGTTGGGAGTGGCAGCACGCCATCGCTAACCACCAGCACGTCGATGTCGCCGATCTTCACTGCATAGCGCGACGGAACGAGTTCGCTACGCCCCGACTTGGCGGGGGCTGATGTCGTATCAAGGTTCATGTGTTTCTCCTTCTGGGTATTTTGCTGAATTTCTTTCCGAGTGGCTTGAATCGTCTGTGTCATCTGTGGGTCCTCCTGGTTGATCGGTTGCGAGAGCTGGCCGCGCTCCTGCATGGAGCACGGTCCTTTCTTGTGTGAGGGGCTAGACTTCGGTCACATGCTCCGGATCGGCCGAGGCGAGAGCGGCAGCACGCTCGGGCTTCGGCGGATAAATCCAGACGGTGTTGATTTCCTTCTTGGTTTTCTTGGCGACGTCGCCAACCATCTCGACCTTGCGGTCCCAGCCGCGCGTGAACAGTGCGCCGGCTTCGCCGAGGTCGAGACAGGTGACGTAGCCCTTCTGGTGATATGGCCTGGTCGCCATGCGCAACAATTCGGCGGCGGCATTGTTGCCGGCAAAGGCGCCCATCCGCGTCGCATGCTGGCACGACATCAGCGCGTAGTTGCCGACATCGTCGCTGGCTGCTCTGGCGGCGTCACCGGTGGCAAAGACGCCAGGTACCGAGGGTACGCGTAAATCGCGGTCGACCAGCAGCCGGCCGAAATTGTCGCGCTCGGCGGGGATCTGCGTGGTCAGCGGCGCGGCGCGAATGCCTGCTGCCCAGATCACGGTCTCGGTTTCGATACGTTCGCCGTCGGACAGTGTGATCCCGGATGCATCCAGCGAGGCAACACCGGCACCGAGTCTTGTCTCCACACCGAGCTTGCGCAGCGCTTCCTCGATGATGGGACGTGGACCCTCGCCCATATCGGGGGCGATCGCACTGTTTCGTTCGACAATGATGACGCGCGGCCGGGCGTCCTTGCCGAGGATCGCGCGAAGGCGGGCCGGGATTTCGGTCGCGGCTTCGATTCCCGTGAAGCCGCCGCCGGCTACGACGATGGTGTCGCGTCCGTTCGATGCCGGCCGATCGGCCAGGCCATGCAGATGCTTGTCGAGCGCGATCGCATCGTCGAGATTGTCGACGCTGAAACCATGCTCCGCGAGGCCGGGAATATTCGGACGGAACAACCGGCTTCCGGTCGCCACGACCAGCCGATCGTAGGACAGCGACTGTCGCTTATTGTTGGCGGTCGCGACCTGCACGATGCGGGATGCGGTGTCGATCGTCTCGGCGCTGCCTTTGATATAGACGACGTCGACGGCCTTGAGGACATCCAGCAAAGGCGCCGTCAAGGTTTCGGGCTTCGGCTCATAGAGCCGCGGGCGAATGACCAGTGTCGGCTCGGGTGCGACCAGCGCGATCTCGAGCTCTTCGGGCGAAACACCCTTGATGTCGCGCAGGCGTGCTGCGGACAATGCGGCGTACATGCCGGCGAAGCCGGCGCCTATGATGACTATTCGCATGTGATTTTCTCCTTGGGTTTAAGTTGCTCGGCAGTACGCGCGTCACCGCCGCGGCTTCTCACCTGCGGCAAATTTGTTGCGATCAACGATGACGCGAAGACGGGAAACGACGAGGTGAGCCCCTATGGAGGGGTACAGTCCAGCATCGACGCCAGTTGCATGGGACGTTCACATTCGGCGCGGCAGATTCGCGGAACCAGCGGCCGGTCACGGTGAAAGATGATCGGCTGTGCGAACGTCAGCGGCCGGTCGTTCAACGCCTGGATGTCATCGCTCACGATGATGGACAACGAAGGGGTGCTGTCTTGCGCGGTCTGCGCTGGCTTCTCGGCCTCTTCGCCCGTCGATGTCGTCAGTCGAATGGTCAGTGAAAGTCCATATATCAGAGAGCTCGTGACGCCCCTCCGTCGCGGTATCATTGCAAGTGGGTCGACGAAGGTCTTCCAGGCCATTGTTTGTCTCCGTCCGTTATCGGCGTGGGCACGGTGATGATCTAGCTGATCGGATCTGCAACTGCCCCAGAGCGATTGACGTACCTGTCGAGAGATTGCGGCTAACGCGTCCGTCGGCGCCAATCGCTTGGACTTTCGCCGGTCAGCTTCCTGAACGCCGCTGCGAAGGCTGTCTGCGAGGCATAGCCAAGCGCCGCTGCCACCGACACGACCGATGCGTCGGTGTCGCGCAGCATGTTCATGGCCTGCTCAAGCCGGTGTTGGCGCAACCAGGCATGTGGCGAAAGCCCGGTGCTTTCCTTGAAAGCGCGGCAGAAGTGAAAGCGCGACAGGCCGGCATCCGAGGCAAGGGCGGAAAGAGAGACGTCCGTATCGCTGTCCGAGCGCAAACGTTCGATGGCACGTAGCAGCGTCTTCGGCGCCAGCCCGCCCATGGTCTGCTGGAACGTGGTTGGCGCGCCGGTGTGCGCAGCCAGCAGGCGCGTCGCCAGAAGATCCGTCACTTGCTGCCTGAACAGGGCATCCAGGGCCGCATTGCCCTCCAGGACGTCCGCCGCACTTATGAGCAACCGCGATGTGATGGGATCGGGATGCGCCGTTCGCTCCAGAAGGTCGCCAGGAGCGGCGATGTCGGCTTCGTGGGCAACGCGCTCGAGTATTTTGTGCGGAAGATAGAGCTGAACGACATCGACAGGTTTCGGAATATCCCATCGGGAGCTTGATCCTTCTGGAATGATGATCACAACCCCGGGACGAAACGTTCCAATCGCAACCGATCTTCCTGACCGCCGCTCCATGCGCTGCATCGAACCGTTGTAAGCCATGATGACGTGATGGGTCATCGGCTCGACGACGTCGTGCAATGGCTCATGTTTCCAGTGGGTGATTCCGGCACCGGAGGAATCCAAAGCCATATGAAATGGTGTGGTCCCGAGCACGCGCGACATCTCCGCACCGGCAGAACGCCGCTCGGCATGGGACGGAGTGTCCTGGGGCGCCTCAGATGCGGCTGCCGGGTCATTCGAACGATCGTGAGGCTTGGTCATGGACGTGCACCCGCATCAGGCACGCGCGTGCGTCCTACGAGACCCGTACCGCCCATGACGATAATCCTCATGACTTTCCTCCGATTGTTCGGGCCATCCGTGGCCTTGCTCCTGAAAGCACTGCCAGAATGCGCGCGGACGGGCCGGAAAGCCTTGTAGGCACCTTGAATTGCCGTTGAGTTTTCCTTGGCTTCTTGTGCAATCGACACGCGGACGTGCAGTTTTCATTCAAAAATGATTGCCTGGACGCCGATCAGCCCGAGCTCAAGCGAGGCGCCCGAACTCGTCGCTGCTGGACCGAACCCGTTCGATCTGCTGCTCTTTCCGGCCCCGAACAATGACCCGAAGCGGAAACCGAGGATCCAATCATCGCTGATGAACTATTTGATCTGCGACCCCGACCAAGGGACAAATGAGCGTCCGAGGAATGGCGGTCGGGTATCCCGGCTGCTCCGGACAACGTGCGGAGACCACATGCGATGCAGATGCGCTTCTCAACATACCGGTTGTTCGCATGCATGGCCGTGGTGCTTCTCGCCGGGTTGCCGGGAGTGGCCGCCGCAGACGAGTCGGATTCCTGCATAAAGCTGTCGGATGACCTCGCGGTCGCGGGGTGCACGCGCACCATCGACTCGCACCAATACACGGGTCGAAGCCTCGCGCGGGTCTATGCGCGTCGCGGCGGGGCGTACCGGGCACAGGGCGACCTCACCCGCGCCATGGCGGATTACAACGAGTCGATGCGGATCGATCCGACCTATCCGTCTGCCTACAACAGTCGCGGCAACGCTTGGTACCACAGCGGAAAATTCGATCGGGCCATCGCGGACTATAACCAGGCGATCCGGCTCGATCCGAAATCAGGGCTCGCCTACGCCAACCGTGGCAGCGCCTGGGGCGCCAAGGGCGACTTCAACCGGGCCATCGAGGACTTCGACCGGGCGATCCAGCTCGATCCGAAAGATGCTGACGCCTACTACAACCGCGGCAGCGCCTGGAGGGGCAGGGGTGATCTCGATCGGGCCATCGCGGACTACGATCAGGCGATCCAGCTCGATCCGAAACATGGGGCTGCCTACGTCAACCGCGGCAACGCCTGGGGCGCCAAAGGCGATTTCGACCGGGCCATCGCGGACTTCAACCAGGCGATCCAGCTCGATCCGAAAGATACCAAAGCCTATTACAACCGCGGCATGGCGCGGGAGATGAAACCCAGTCTGAAAGAGGCATTGGCTGACTTCAAGATGCACGCTCAACTCACTCCGTCCGATCCGGACGGCCAGAAGGCTCTGAAGCGCGTATCGAAAGAATTGAACGCAATATGACGGGGCGGCGCTGACATGGCTTGATGTCTGGAAGCGGCACATTCCAAGCGTCATGCCTCCGACGTCTCCCATTCCCGCACCACCGATGTCCCGCGTCTCGCGATGCCTGATCGACATCGGGCGCATGATCGTCGGCCTGATCGCAGCGATTATCATCGCGCCTTTGGCCATGGGAATTCTGCTGCAGCTCAGCCTTCGGCCCACCGGCGGACTCGCCGCGCATCTCGGCGCGGTCGTCACGACGGCTCTGCTGACTCTCGTTTTCGGCGTGGCGGGTTCATTCAAGGCCGCCGTTTTCATCGCCCTGCCCGGAATCCTCTTTGCGCGATGGGTCGGGATCATGTCGCCCGCGATGTGCATGATCGGCGGCGCCATCACCGGCGGCGGCTTCTTCGGCATCAGCGCCTCCGTTGGCTCCTCACTGCCGACCGAATGGGGGCTGATCGGCGCAGCGGCCTGCGGCGGAAGCGTTGCCGCGCTCGCTTACTGGTGGCTGGCGGAGCGTCACATCCGGTGACCCTCGCGGCACCGCCAATGAGAACAATTGGCCTGTTTTGGGATCAACCGACATAGCGAAGCCTGTCGCGCCGCCCATTGCTCACATCACGCCTGCTTCCGAGCGATGCATGCCGATCAACGCCCGTCGACATAAGGATGACGCGAGAGGATATCATCGAGTCCGGCGCGGCAGCGATCCGCCCATGCAGGATCAAGCCGGCCCAGTAATGCGAGCTGATGCGCAAAACGCAGGCGCCTGATATCGCCGGCGTTGGAATTGCGGTGCATGAGTTCATAGGTTCCGGCCATCGCCGAGGTGATGGTCTCGAAAGTCCAGTACATCAGCTCATCTAGATCGTCGGTGGTCCGCATGTCGTATCGCTCGCCGCGTTCGACGAACATGTAGTGGAAGTGCCCGTCATGCTCGATCAGCGCACGGCCGGAATCGACATGCCGATACCCCGGCAGCAGCTCCTCGGGCGCATGGATGCGTGCGGCAAGCACACGCATGCGGTGATCGACTTGTTCAAGGGGTGTCACGGCAGCGGCCTCGTGATTAGCCAATGCGGCCGTGGGACGGTGGCGATAAGTCGGGATAACTGCGCACCAGGTTCACGCAACAAGGCGCCAAGCGGCCGCAATACGGCTGAACCCGATCGTCGCACGCGCCGACATATTGGACCAGGAGCCACATCGATGTCCGAGCCAAGTCCCCTTCTGGAATTCATCATGCAGGCGCTGGCATCGAAGCCGGAAGAGCGTGGCGGCCTGTTCTACGCCGTGCTGACACTCACCGTCGGCATCGCCATTGCCGCGGTATGGCCGTTTGGCGGCACGCCGGCCGACGTCCTGACCGGCTACGGGATCGTGGTTGTGGCGATCGGCAGCGGCGTGTTGCTGGTGAAGTGGTTCTTTCACAGCATCAATTAAGTAGTATCGGCACAACTGCCCTCTCGCACGTTCGCAAGCCGTTGCACCAATGCCTCTACGAGCGCTTTCAGCTCGCCCAGCGCGACGTCGGGAGGCGCCACGTCGATGTCATGGACGTGCCAATAGGTCACGCGATCTTCCCAGCCCGGAAAGCGCTCCGCCAGCAAGGTGCGGTGCTCGGCTTCCTTCACGGCCACAACCATATCGGACGCTGCAAGCGCATCATGCGTACAGACCTCCGGCATTCGCGATACGCCGAGGGGCGAGATGCCATCGACAGTCAGTGCGTCGATGGTCTGCCGCGCCATCGGGCCGACATTGTCCTTGCCCCGCTCGATAGCCAGGGCGTGCGACGTCGCCTCCCAGTCCAGACCGGCGCGACGCGCCAGGTGATTGAAGAGTTCTTCCGCATAGCGGCTGCGATAGTAGTTGCCGGTGTAGAGGAAGAGGACGGTCCTGGCCATGGCCGAGTGTGTTTGGTCGGGCCTGCATTTGTCAATTGCAGCGCCCTCGCCGCTCGCGAGCCCATGGACCCCGCAACCATTTTACTGGATTGTGCCGGCCTCGCCTTGCGCCAACGAATCATCCCTCGGAGGACACCCCCATGTCGCGCTCGCTTTTCCGCACCACCCTCGTCGCCGCCCTCGCGCTGATCGGCGCAAGCCTGTCCTCCGCGGCTTTCGCCGATAGCGGCACGATCCGCATCAATGTGCTGAAGGGCGGCTGGTTCATCGGCGCGTCGGGCGGTTCGGGCACGCTGACCTTTCGCGGGCGGACCTATCCGCTGTCGATCGGCGGCTTGAGCGCGGGCCTCGTCTTCGGCGCGTCGCAGACCTATCTGTCCGGCCGCGTCAGCCGCATCAACAGCCCGGGCGATGTGGCCGGCGTCTATGGCGCAGGCGGCGCGGGTGCTGCCGTCGGCCGCGGCGTCAGCGCCATCGTGCTCACCAACGAAAAGGGCGCGCTGCTGGAATTGAGCGGCCGCCAGACCGGATTGATGGTCAATGCCGATCTCTCGGGCCTCGCCATCTCGCTGAGGTAAGCGGCGCGCCCATAAGCGGAGCACGGACGCCTTGCTGCAAGGCGCCCGTGCAAACATCCGCGAACCGACGCCTCGACGCGCGATAGGCCGCATTCGGGAATGGCGCTTGATCAAGCCCCATTCAACAAAATGGCAGGGGTCATCAATCGCGCGAATGTGCACGCGACGTCATCGTGGCTTCACACTTGCTAAAGATTTTATCGATCCCTTTTTGCGCTCTGGTGTGCAGCGCAATGCGCGCGACGCGATGTCGCGCAACACCGCGTGAAGGTTCACGCCCACACTTCAAAACAATGTCACCAGCCGTCATCGACGTTTCATCGCACGGGCCAAGATACGCCCCAATGCGCCAGCATGGTCCGCGCAGCTCGAGACGACGGAGTGTATCATGACAACCGACCCGACACCGAAGTTCGACGCAAACTATGTGGCCACGCTGCGCCAGGTGCTGGATATCGCTGTGCAGCAGATCGCCGTGCAGCATCGTACGCCGGCGACGAAGGCGATGATGGCGGAGACCATCGTGCGCCATGCGGCCGGCGGCATCACCGACGCCCATGCGCTCGTGTCGCATGCCGTGACCGCAGGCGCCAACGGCGCGCCGTAACGTTGCTGCGCAATCTTTCGCAACGCGAAAAGCGGGAACTGCCACGTATTTGATGGCATGCCGCCACGTCTTCGCCAAACCGGGCGGCGAAGTTCCATCGAAGCCGATGGAAAACGATACCGATGATTATGTCAGAAAATTATTTCAGAGACCGCGCGGACGATTGCAACCGCCTCGCCCGCGAGGAGAGCGATCTGGAGATGCGCGGCATGCTCTGCGATCTCGAACTGGATTATCGCGCCAAGGCGCTCCATGCTGCGGCCCACGGCTGGCGTGACGCGCCGCGGTATTTCGAATTGGCTGAGGCGTGAGGTTAGCTGTCATTTCGGGCGCGAAGCGGCGCCGTCAGGCGACGGTCGCGAACCCGGAATGACCGCCAGGGGTTACGCTTTCACGAGCCGCACCTGGGTGCCCCAGGGATCGGCGATCGCAATGCCATCTGCGATCGACTCGCCTGACAGGCCCGCCGCCGCAAGGCGGCGCTTGCGGTCAGTTATGACAGCATCATCGGCAATACGGAGCGAAAACCAGGCCAGCCCGGTCTCCTGCGCATTGCGCGGGCCGCTGCCGGCGCTCTGCCATGTGTTGATGCCGATGTGATGGTGATAGCGACCTGACGACAGGAATGCGACACCCGGCCGGCCAAGCCGCGTCGGCTCCATCCCGATCAGCCCCTCATAAAAACTGCGCCCGCGCGCGACATCGCCGACGCGTAGATGCATGTGGCCGATACGCAGCGCCTTCGGCGCGGTGTGATACTGATCGCGGGTTGTGTCCGTCTGCGCCACGATGTTGTTGATGTCGAGCTGGTCGGTCCCCATGGTGACCATGTCGCCGGTCCATGTCCACGCCGACGGCGGCCGGTCCGAATAGACCTCGATGCCGTTGCCCTCGGGATCGGTGAGATAGGAGGCTTCGCTGACGTGATGATCGGCAAAGCCATCGAACGGCGTGCGCGCCAGCGCGGCATGGACCAGCCACCGCGCGAAGTCGGCACGGCTCGGCATCAGGAACGCGGTGTGAAACAGCCCGGCGGTGGTCTGCGCTTCCAGCGGCGCATCGTGCCGATGGATCAGATGCAACAGCGCCACGCCATCGACGCCGAGCACGACCTCGGTTTTGTCCGCGCTGATGGTGTCGAACTTCAGCAGGTCTGTGTAATAGGTCCGCATCTTGCCGAGGTCGCGGACACGCAGCGCCGCGGCGCCGATACGCATCGGCGTCTGTTGCGCGAAGGGGAGCGGTGACGACGCGGCCGCGCCGAGATCGACACCACCCTCGGCACGCACCGCGCCCATCAGCGCTGTTTGGCTGGCGGCGAAGGCGGCCAATTTCATGACTTGTCGGCGCGTGGTCATGCGGGGGTCCATGGCGGGAGAATGGATCATTGTGGATAGCAGGCGACCATACGGGGTCAAATCACTTCGCTGTAGGCCCAATCCGCGGGCATTTTTTAACATAATGTTACGTTCCGACATCGTTTTGGTAGTTGATCGCAGGGGCGAAGTGAGGAGAACTCACCCCAACTCAAAAATAAAACAGACGGGAAACGCCATGTCGACAGCCCCCCACATCATCCATGATGACAACCGCGCGCGTGCCGTCGTGACGGCGATAGCCTTGTTTGCCGCGCTATGCGGCACCACGGCCCCCGCTTCCGCACAACAGCTCGCCTGCGACGACGGTATCAAGACTGCATTTCATCCCGATGAGGCCACCATAGTGGTGGCGGTGCGGGCGATCAAAAAGGGCGAGGAACTGGTCGCGCAGGATTCGCCTCGCCCGATCACCATGGCGGCGGACATGTGCCTTGTGAAGCTTCTGGTGGGGCCAGGCTTCACGGCGGAAAAGGACAAGGCTGCGCGCTCCTGGTCCGAGGGCATCGGCATCGAGATCTGGCTGCCGACACCGGCGAACTGGAACACGCGCATCCGCAATTACGGCGGCGGCGGCTGGGTCGGCGGTGGCCATCGCACTGTCGACAAGATCGGCAGCAAGGTGCCCGCCCTCGTCAACGCCAATATGGGTTATGCCTCGGGCACCACCGATGCAGGACAACCCTGGTATCAGGACGGCTCCTTCACATTCCTCTCCGACGGCAAGGTCAATGCCGAGGCGTTCCGCGACTTCTCGGTCCGCGCCATGGTGGAGCAGGCCGTCAAGACCAGAGCGCTCGTCACGCTCTATTACGGCAAGGCGCCGGCTTACGCTTATTACGATGGCCATTCGCAGGGCGGCCGGCAGGGCATGAAGATCGCCCAGGACTATCCCGAGCTCTATGACGGCTACATGATCGCGCAGCCGGCGCTCAACATCCCGCAATTCGGCACGGCTGCGCTGTATCCGCAGATCGTGATGAAGACCGAGCTCGGCTTCACAGCGTTCGACAAGCCGAAAGCCACCGCCTTCGCCGCCAAGATCGACGCCGCCAACAAACGTGCCCTCGCCGCCTGCGACAAGGCCGGGATCGGCTTCCTGCTCGATCCGTTCGCCTGCGACTACGATCCCGCACGCGATGCCGCGGCCCTCTGCAGCGGCGAGGCTGGCCAGGGCGTCACCGGCAGCAATGCCGATGCGGCAACCTGTATGAGCATCAAGGAAGCGATGGCACTCGACAGGATCTGGTTCGGCGCAACGCCCGATGGCAGCTATGACGCCGCGCAAAGCTCCCACAGCCGTAGTGGCAAGGTGCTCGGCACGAAACAGGTGTGGTGGGCCTTCACCAGGACCACGGCGATCGGCAGCCAGATCACCGGTACAGCCGCCGGCAGCGTGGCCCTGGCCCTGCAGGACGTCCGCTACGCCGCCGCTGCCAGCGCCACCACCCCGTCGGACATTCCGTTCAACAACGGCTCGACCACCGAACGCAACAAGTGGCAGGAGCTCAGCTATGCCGACCTGGCCGATACGGTGAACAAGAACCTTGCCTTGCAGCCAACCCTGTTCAGCAATCTCGGCACCGACAAGGCGGATCTCGGCAAGTTGCGCGATCTCGGTCGCAAGATCATCGTCTATAGCGGCCTTGTCGACGACGCGATCCCGCCCGCCGGTAACGTCAACTATCACGAGCGCGTCGCCGCACAGATGGGCGGTCATACCGAGGTGCAGAAGTTCATGCGGATGTATCTGCTGCCCGGTTCGGCCCACAGCTCGCAGGGCCGCGCCTATACCGTGGGCGGCCAGAACGACTCCGTGCCGCTGCCGAAACTACCCGGCAATGCCAACCAGACGCCGACGCGCGAGCAGGATCAGTTCTTCACCGCGCTGACGGACTGGGTCGAGAAGGGTGTGGCTCCCGGCGAGATCGCACTGACGTCGCGCGACAGCAAGTTGAGCTATCCGGCTTGCGTCTATCCGCTGCGCACGGTGTGGAACGGCGGCGCGGTGACGCAGGCGAGGAGCTTTAGCTGCCGGTAGACGAGAATTTGAGTACCGCTTTATCTGTCAAGGCTACGCTCCTGAAATTCTAGAGATTCCAGTCTTGAGAAGTTCTAACATGGCAGTGATGCCACGTGCGAAGCGATGCCCTAAGCACGCGCAAGGAATCGGACCCAGTTGGTCCGAACGACATGCGGGGCGTTATCGGTGGGGATCGTCGAAAGAAAAGTCACCAAGGCAATGTGTCTTGGTGCAGCGAGTTCTATTGTCTTGTTGATAGGCATGTCAGCGCAAGCAAGCGCACAAATGCTGGCGCAAGCCACCGGCACGGAGCTGCCTTCAGCGCGCGCCACGCAGCTGGATCCGGTCATCGTTCAAGGCAGCGCCGACCGGCGCGCCAAACCCAAGAACACTGCGCGCAGCAGCGCGTCGCGCACCGCCACACGGGCGGCGCGCACAGCCACGCGTCAGGGAACAGTCACGCCGAGCAATGTGCCGGGCGCCCGCGCGGTGGAATCCGCATGGGGCCCCGTTCAGGGCTATGTGGCCACGCGAAGCGCCACGGGCACCAAAACGGATACGCCTCTGATCGAGACGCCGCAGTCAATTTCAGTGGTGACGCCGGAGCAGATGCGCGACCAGGGCGCGCGGACCGTCGGTGAGGCGCTAGCCTATACGGCGGGCGTGCAAACCCAGCCCTATGGCTACGATGCCCGCTACGACCAGTTCCTGATCCGCGGATTTGCAGCTAACCAATACGGCAACTACCGCGACGGCCTGCGGCAGGGTAACGGCTCCTTCGCCTATTTCCGCAACGAACCCTACGGTGCCGAGCGTCTCGAAGTGATGCGCGGTCCGTCCTCGGTGCTGTACGGCGCCAATGAAGCCGGCGGCATGGTGAACTATGTCAGCAAGATGCCGCTAGAGAAGCGGCTCAACGAAGCCGGGCTCGATATCGGCAATTTCAATCGCTATCAGGGCCGTTTCGATTTCAGCGGGCCAACGCTCGACAACGACAAGCTGCTCTATCGCTTCACCGGCCTGGTGCGTGACAGCGGCACACAGATTCCCGGCACCTGGGACGATCGCGTGTTTCTGGCGCCGAGCTTCACCGCGAAGCTGGGCGAAGACACGACGCTCACGGTACTGGCCGAATACGAGCGCAGCAAGACGTCGATGTGGCCGTATTATTTGCGCAACCCGGCGACGGGCGTGGTGACCAATATTCGTCTCGGCGATCCGTCATTCGATGCGCTCACGCAGTCGCAGGCCTCGGTCGGCTACAGGCTCGAACATCGCTTCAATGAGGCTGTGACGTTCCGGCAGAACGTCCGGCTCGGGCACGTGTCGTTCGAAGGCAACATGATCGATGCACTCAGTCTCTCTCCCGACGGCCGCACGCTGAACCGTTACGCGTCGACCTATAAGGAAAGCCTGAACACCTTCAATATCGACAATCAGGTCGAAGCCAGATTAGCAACCGGCCCGATCAAGCATACGGTCCTGGCCGGAGTCGATTACTTCCGGCAGGGAACGACTTTTGGCTACTATGCAGGCGCCGGTCCGTCGCTCGACCTGACAAATCCTGTTTATAGCACTTCGGTGCCGACATTGCCTTTGTCGATTATGAGCGCCAACAGCCAGACGCTCGGCCAGCTCGGACTTTACGCACAGGACCAGATGGCACTGGGCGGCTGGCGGCTGACCATCGGCGGCCGGCAGGACTTTGCCGAACTCTCGAACCACGACGACCTGTCAGGCGTGACCACCACGAGCGACCCAAGCAAGTTCACAGGCCGCGCAGGATTGCTGTATCTGTTCGACAACGGGCTCGCGCCTTACGTCAACTACGCGACGTCATTTCTGCCGCAGAGTGGCACGACGGCGCCCGGGCGCGGCGCGACGCCCTTCGCGCCGACGACCGGTGAATCGTTCGAAGCCGGTATCAAATATCAACCGCTCGGCTGGAACAGTTACTTCACGGCAACCTGGTTCAACCTGACCAAGGACAACGTGCTGACCACCGATCCGGTCTTCGGTTCGCTGTACTCGGTGCAGACCGGCCAGATCCGCTCACGCGGAACCGAACTGGAGGCGGTGATGGCGCTGATGCCGGGGCTGAAGGGCATCGCCTCCTACAGCTACACCGACGCGACCGTGACCCGCAGCAATGGCTTCGATCTCGGCAAGGTGCCGATCGGCGTGCCCACTCAGCAGGCGGCGATCTTCCTCGACTACACCTGGCAATCCGGCCCGCTCGCGGGCTTCGGTGTCGGCGCTGGCGCACGCTGGATCGGACAGACCTGGGCTGACGACATTAATACGCTCAGAAATCCTGCGATCACGGCGTTCGATGCGGGTGCGCATTACGATTATCGCGGCATGCGCCTGGCCGTGAATGCGCGCAATCTGTCGGACGAGCGTGTTCCGATCTGCAACGGTGGGACCTGCACCTTCACGCAGGGGCGCACCGTTCTCGGCAGCGTGACAGCGCGATGGTGAGAGCGGGCCTGCAAACCTCTGCTGAAGCAGTTCTGGCTGCAGGAATGACGTGAAACGACGGAGCGGTGACGCAGGCGGGTAGCTTTGAGGGCAAGTAACCGTAGCCTCAACATCGATTTGTTGGTCCAGGCAATGCACTCTCATTCGTCATGGCCGGGCTTGTCCCGGCCATCCACGCCTTCCTTTGGCACGGCTCAAGACGTGGATGCCCGGCTCAAGGCCGGGCATGACGTGGAGAGATCGGTGCAGATCACGAGCGGCTGACCAGCGCGCTTGATCTGCTACTCGCCCCAGGCCGCGAAGGCGTCGTTGAAGGCACGCTCGCCGGGCGAGCCCTTCTCGATAGCGATGATGGCGCGGCGCTGGTTGGCATAGACCAGCGGAATATCGAACCATGACCGCTCCTTCAGGAGCTGCAGGTTGCGCGCGCGATCGCTTTCGACATTGCTGAGACCGACCAGGAAGAAGCCGTCGGTGACCTTGACTGCGAGGCCCGCCAGTGGCGTGCCCCTTGCCTGCTCGTTCGACTTCATCAGCACGCCCGGAACGTTCGCGATACCGCCACCGGCGAAATCGGGCGGCAGCACGAAAGTGAGTTCGGCCGTGTGGCTGGCAGGCAGCGACGTGTCGGTGTTGCGGCGGAACGACATGGTCATCTTGAACTTGCGTTCCGGAATCTCGATGTCCGCGCGCACGGCGATGTCACCAGGCTTGCCGCCGGTGCCCTTGATCTGCTCGGTGCGCCAGACCACCGTGCCGACATATTGCCGGCCCTTCGGCTCAGCCGGATCCTCGTCATACAGAACGACGCGCTGCGCGACCGGCGCGATCTGATCCGACGACGACGGCTGACCGACGCGATCAGCGATTTTCGGCCGCGGCGCCAGCGGCGCATCCTTGTTGTCGGTGACGACGGGCGCCGAACCGCCAGCGAAACCGCGCACCATCTTGTTGATCGTCGGCCATCCCAGAATCACGGCGCCGATCAGGATCATCACGATGCCGATGAGAAGCGCGGTCTTGAACGGGAAACCGCCGCTGACGCGCTTCGGCTTCGGAGGCTTGGGCGGCTTCGCCTTCTTGCCCTTGGAATCCTTGATGCGCGACGGCGGCACCTGCGACTCGTCGCCGTCCTGGTCGTCGTAAGCCGTTTCGTCGTAGCCGAAAGCTTCGCTCCGCGCTTCCATGCTGGGTTCGAGACGATCGAATTCCGGCGTCGGCGACGGCACGTTGGCGTAAGTTTTCCGCGCCGCGCGGTTGGCCTGCGCGGCGGCGCGGCCGAGATCGTCGACATCGGCGGTGACGTCACGGAAGCCGCGCATGGCGGCATCGCCCTGATCGCCGCGGTCGTTGCGGGCCGGCGGGGGGGCCGCCGGATTGTTTTCGAAGCGGCGCGGCGTGCCTGATCGTTCGCGGGTTGGCGGACCGTTCGGATCCTGCGGGCCGGCATTGGGCGACTGCTGCTTCGGAATCGGTGGCGGATCGACGCGCAAGGTGCGCGGCGGGCGCGGCTCTTCCGGCCCGCGGGGAGACGCCGGCGTCGGCGTAATCGGCTGGCGGCCGCGCGGCGACGGCTCGGCCGGCGTGGCACCGGCACGCGGCCCGGCATTGCGGAAAGCATCGCCGGCGCGCGGCTTGCCGTCGCCCGTCGTTCCAGCCCCCGCAGGCCGCGACGCATCGCGAGCGCGCTGGGCAGCTTCGGATTCGACCTTGCGGACGGCCTCTTCGAGCGACAGCCGCTCCCTAGTGATCTCTGACTCGCTGAGCGGCGGCTCGACACTGCGCAACTGGGCAATCAGAGCCGTGCGGGCACGCTCATAGAGCGCGCGCCGCTGCTCACCGGGAGCACTGGGGTCCAGTCCGGCGATGGCACGGGCGATCAACGGGTAGTAATCAGCCATCTCGACTCAATGTTGCGGGTGCATCAATTTGGAGGCTATCCGGTAACAGTCCGTTAAGCCTCGAACGGGTTTTGCACCAGAATAGTATCTTCGCGTTCCGGGCTCGTGGAAAGCAAAGCAATCGGACAGCCAACCAGTTCCTCGATCCGGCGCACGTATTTGATCGCCTGCGCCGGCAGATCGGCCCAGGAGCGGGCGTTGGCGGTCGGCTCTTTCCAACCCTCGATGGTCTCGTAGATCGGCTCGATCCGGGCCTGGGCGCCTTCACCGGCCGGCAGATAGTCGATTTCCTTGCCGTCGAGCTTGTAGCCGACGCAAACCTCGATGGTGTCGAAGCCGTCGAGGATGTCGAGCTTGGTCAGCGCGAGGCCGTTGATGCCGCAGGTGCGGACAGTCTGTCGCACCAGCACGGCATCGAACCAGCCGCAGCGACGCTTGCGCCCGGTATTGACGCCGAATTCCTTGCCGCGACGGCCGATCTCTTCGCCGATCTCGTTGAGCAGTTCGGTCGGGAACGGACCCTGGCCGACGCGCGTGGTGTAGGCCTTGCAGATGCCGAGCACATAGCCGACCGCGCCCGGGCCCATGCCGGTGCCCGTCGCCGCCTGCGCAGCAACCGTGTTGGACGAGGTGACATAGGGATAGGTGCCGTGATCGACATCGAGCAGCGCGCCCTGCGCGCCCTCGAACAGGATGCGCTTGCCTTCGCGGCGCTTGCTGTCCAGCAGCCGCCAGACGGCCTCAGCGTAGGGCAGCAGCACCGGCGCGAATGCGGAGAGCTCCTTCACGATGTCAGCCGTGTTGAATTCTGCGAGGCCGAGGCCGCGGCGCAGCGCATTGTGATGCGTCAGCAGGCGATCGACCTTGTGCGGCAGCGTGGCGAGATCGGCGAGATCCATCAGACGGATCGCACGGCGGCCGACCTTGTCTTCATAGGCCGGGCCGATACCACGCTGGGTGGTGCCAATGGCGGTGGCCTTGTTGGCATTCTCGCGCAGTGCATCGAGTTCGCGGTGCAGCGGCAGGATCAGCGTGACGTTTTCGGCAACGCGCAGATTGTGCGGGCCGACATCGACGCCCTGGCCGCGGAGCTTGGCAACTTCGTCGACGAAGGCCTGCGGGTCGAACACCACGCCATTGCCGATCACCGAGAGCTTGGACTGGCGCACGACGCCGGACGGCAGCAGCGCCAGCTTGTAGGTCTGGCCATTGATGACCAGCGTATGACCGGCATTGTGGCCGCCCTGATAGCGGGCGACGACATCCGCCTGATCCGACAACCAGTCAACGATCTTGCCCTTACCCTCGTCGCCCCACTGGGCGCCGACGACGACAACATTGGCCATTTGGCGCTAGTCCTCTGAAAATACACGCGTCGAAGCGTGATCAGCGCGGAAAACGGTCTGCCGTTTGCCGGATCACGCCCAGGCATCCGCCTAAACGCGGCCAATGATCTTGGTTACCCAAGTCTTCCAGGACGCTGTCTGCGATGCAAAACGGGAATAAAGGAAGCGCGGGGGGAAAACAAGCACGAACGCCCCGAAAATGGCTTCGTTAGCCTCATGCAAACCTTTGATATCCCCTGAAAATCCGGGGCGATGTGGCGAGATTGCGGCAGCGCTCGCGGCCCAATTACTGAGAATGCCTCTCAATCTCACATGGTCGTGAGATCGGCAATCCCGGTTGGATCTGCCCTCGTTGTGCCGCGGCGTCGCCCTATATGGGTACCTCCGAGCGTTAATCACGCCGCTCGCCCGCTGACGTTGAACGGAATCGGCCGCCGCCCGCCTTACCGATGTGGCGTTCAGGAGTAACCAACATGACCCATTCAATCAGGCTGGCGGCGGCCATCGTCGCTGCGGCGTGCCTGTATGGCAGCGCTGCATCGGCGCAGCAGGCCGGCCCCGGCTGCACATCGAGCCAACCGGTCAGCGGTCCGCAAACCCTGCACTGCGGCGGCGTGACGATCGTTGCTGAAAACGGAGCGCGTTTCACGCTGCTCGACCGCGACCGCAACGGCCGTGTCGACGGCGTCGACCTGCAAAGCAAGGCCATTTTCATCGAGGCCCCCAAACAGAAGGCCGGCAAAACCTTCGAGGTGATGACACCGCAAGCAATCGCCGCCGTGCGTGGCACCAGGTGGGCGGTGGACGCCGAGGGCAGCAAGACCTCCGTCTTCGTCGAGACCGGTCGTGTCGGCGTCAGGCGCGTGACCGGCCCCGGCAGTGTAACCCTCGGCCCCGGTGAAGGCGTCGATGTCGATACCTCGGCGACGCCACTCGACATCAAGCGTTGGCCCGCGCCGCGCGTCGCCGCATTGATGGCAAGGCTTGGGCGTTAGGCGGCCCGGATACAAACGATGATGAAGGCCAGCAGCTTGCAGACACCGCTCGCCATGATCCTGGCGGGCATGTGGGCGGCAGCGCTGGCCTTTGGTCACAACCGCGGCGATGTCGGCTTTCTCGACCGGTTAGAGGCGACGCTGACCGACCTGCGCATCCAGATCCGCGGCGTGAAGAAACCGCCCGATCTCGTCACCATCGTCGCGATCGACGATCGGATCGCCCGCGAACAAGGCAGCTATCCGCTGCCCCGCGCCACGCTGACGACGATCATCGAGGAGATCGCACGCTACAAACCGAAAGTGCTCGCTCTCGATCTGCTGCTGGTCGATGCCGGCGCAGCAGAGAGCGATGCCGCACTGGCGCAGGCGCTCGGCAAGACCAACACCGTCATCGCCGCGGCGGCGCTGTTCAGCGAGTCCAAACAGACCGTGGCCACCAAGGAGTCCGGTCCGCTTGCGGATCTGCCGGTGGCGTCGGGATTTCTGCTGCCGCTGAAAATCTTCGCCGATCAGGCCACGGTCGGCGCGGTCAATCTCAACACCGACAGCAGCGGCGTGCCGCGCTCGATGCCGATGCTGATGCGCTCGGCTGACCGCGTAATGGTGTCGATGCCACTGCGCGTCGCATCCGCCGCCTCTCGCGACGATGCCCAGATTGGCGAGTATAATTTCTCCCTCGCCGGCACCCATGTCCCGACCGATGTCGGCCATTTGTTGCCGATGTCTTTCTATGGGCCGCGCGGCACGATCCGGACGATCAGCGCATCGGAGGTTCTGGCGGGCAAACTGCGCCGCGCCGATGTCGAGGATCGCGTCGTCGCCATCGGCGTCACCGTCAGCGGCGGCGGCGATTTCTTCTCGACGCCGTTCGATCCGGTGATGCCCGGCGTCGAAGTCGTGTCCACCGCAATCACGCATCTGCTCGCCAAGGACACCTTGCTGCGCAATACATCCATCCGGCTGTTCGATGCCGGCTTTGCGATCGTCCTGGCGATGCTGTGCATCGCCCTGCTCGCCTGGCGGCGCAATGCTGTCGGCCTCATTGCGATTGTCGCCGTCGTCGCATTGTGGGCCGTGATCAACACCGTCGCCTATGCCCATGGCATCTGGATGAGCGCTGCATTGCCGCTGGCCGCGGCTGTGCCGCCGGCCATGGCGTTTGGCGCGCTGCAGATCTGGAGCAGCCGGCGCAGCGTGCAGCATTTCGCCGCCCGCAGCGATCTGCTGCGCCAGTTCCAGGCGCCGGGCCTGCGCGACTGGCTGATCAAGGATCCGGACTATCTGTTGCAGCCGGTGCATCAGCATGCCGCCGTCATCTTCATCGATATCTCGCGCTTCACCGCGCTCAGTGAGACACTCGACGCAGATGCGGTGCGCGAATTGCTGAAGTCCTTCCACGCCATGATCGATCAGGTGACCCTCGCCCATGGTGGTGTGGTGACAACCTTCATGGGCGACGGCGCGATGATCCTGTTCGGATTGCCTGTGGTCGCCGATGACGATGCCGCCCGTGCCGTGCGCTGCTGTATCGAACTGACGACGCGCACCGGCACATGGATCGCCGGTCTTCCGCCTGAGATCGCCAGCCAGATCGGATTCAAGATCGGCGCACATTTCGGCGATATCGTCGCATCGCGTCTCGGCGGCGCCAGCTACCAGCACATCACCGCGACCGGCGATACCGTCAATGTCGCCAGCCGGCTCATGGAGGTCGCCGCGAGCCACGGCGCCAAGGTGGCCCTGAGCGACGACCTGCTGCGCGCCGCGGGAGCGGACTGTGCGGTGCGCGCGACGGGGGCGCTGAGCGGCCCGACCGAAGTCCAGATCCGCGGCCGCAGTGGCGCGGTCAGCGCGTGGCTGTGGCACGACGGCAGCGCGGCGGAGGCTATATCGACCTCAGCGTAAATCGACGCACGCGGCATCGCCGCGATTGAGCCGGAACCCGGTCTGGTCTGGCACGTTTGCTCGAAGACCTGTTAGCGTACATCCGCAACCGTATCTGTTTGCGGTCGTATTTCGTTGCAGCGTATTTTTGCGATCGGAGCCGCAGCTCCCGGGGTATTCGTGGATCAATCGTTAGGACCCATTCAGGACGCCAATTCATTCTTGCGAAGTTTGCTCGCAGCATCGGGCGACTGCATCAAGGTTCTCGATTTCGACGGCAACCTCATCTTCATGACCGAGGGCGGCCAGCGCATCATGGAGGTCACGGATTTCGGCGCGATCGAGGGCCGTTCATGGCCGGACTTCTGGCAGGATCAGGGCAATATCGACGCCAAGGCGGCTGTAAGAGCCGCTCAGCTTGGGCGTACCGGACACTTCCAGGGTTTCGCCACCACAATGGCCGGCACGCCGAAATGGTGGGATGTCACCGTCACCGCCATTCCCGGCCCCGATGGAAAACCGCATCAGCTGCTTTCGGTGTCGCGCGATATCACTGCATCGCGTGCCGTGGATGTGGCGCTGCAGGCCAGCGAAAGCCAGCTACGACTTGCACTCGACGCCGCCGACACTGGAACCTGGGATCTCGACCCGCGTACCGGCGTGCTGCAATGGGACCGGCGCTGCTACGAATTGTTCGGCCTCACCTTCGGCAAGCCGATCTCGTTCGACGTCTTCCTGCAAGGGCTTCATCCCGACGATCGCGACGTCACGGAGAAGGCGTGCCTGGACGCCATGAAGCTGGACGGACCGCAGGCCTATGACATCGAATACCGCACCATCGGCCTCGATGACGGCATCGAGCGCTGGTGCTCGGCCAAGGGCCGTGCGGAATTCGAGAACGGCGAAGTCAGTCGCTTCATTGGAACCATTCGCGATATCGGCAAGCTGAAGCGCGCCGAAGCGCAACAGCAATTGCTGACGCGCGAACTCGAGCACCGCATGAAGAATACCATGGCCATGGTCGGCGCCATCGCCAGTCAGACGTTCCGGACTGCCGCGACCAAGGAAGATGCGCGCACGATCTTCGATGCGCGTCTGGCCGCGCTCAACCAGGCGCATGACATCCTCACGCAATCGAGCTGGACCAGCGCGTCGATGCCCACGGTGATCGCTGGCGCGCTCGCGCCGCATCGAACGGGCGAAAAGCGCATTCGCGTCTCGGGCCCCGAGGTGGAACTGACGGCCAAGCAGGCGCTGTCGCTGGCGCTCGCGCTGCATGAACTCGCAACCAATGCCACAAAGTATGGTGCATTGTCCGTTCCGGACGGAACGATCACTATCGACTGGGCTTGTCACACCGGCAGCGACGGGCCGGCGTTAGGTTTCGTGTGGCGCGAATCCGGCGGCCCCGTCGTGGCGCCGCCGACGCGACGTGGATTTGGCTCACGACTGATCGAAGGTACGCTGTCTGCCGACTTCGGCAGTTCCGTCAAAATCGAATTCTTGCCCGAAGGGCTCACATGTCGGTTCGAAACCAGATTGAGCGATCTGGCTTCGGTGCCCGACGAAAGGTGACACCAATTTTGATGGCATCACTCCAAGAACTCAATGCACGTGACATGCAGCGGCCCGCCGTCCTCATCGTCGAGGACGAGCCTCTGCTCCGTATTCACGCGGCCGACATCGTCGAGGAAGCCGGGTTCTTCGCCATCGAGGCCAACAATGCCGACGAGGCCGTGCGAATTCTGGAAACGCGCGACGACATCGTTCTGCTGTTCACCGACGTACAGATGCCTGGAAGCATGGACGGGTTGAAACTGGCCCACGCGGTACGCAACCGCTGGCCACCGATCAAGATCGTGATCGTTTCCGGCCATTTGCAGGTCGCCAAGAACGATCTGCCCGACGACAGCCGCTTCTTCGGCAAGCCGTTTGAGACGACGAAGATGATTGCGGAACTGCGGGCGTTGATCGGCTAGAGCCGGCACTATTGGACGGGTTGCTCACCCAGGATGGCGCGATCGATGGCGTCGATCACGTTCTGAATCTCGACAAACTTCATGCGAGCCCGTTCCGCATTATCGCGGTTGAAGGGTGCCGCCAGCACTTTCGCGTGCGCATCACGTTCCTCGATCATGCGCATATGCGCCGCCTTGAGCGTATCCAGACGTTCAATCATCTTGATCGATCCTCATATGGGACGCTGAAATCGGGCGTATGATCATGCGTATAGCATGAAGCCCGCCGGTGATGATCACCGACGGGCTTCAGTCATTCAAAATCTATCAGACGACGCAAAACTTGTTGGTCGAGAAATCCCAGTACATCCGTGGAAATTTCAGGACCTTCAAGCTCAGATCGCGCGGAGATCTTCCGCGCTGGTCTTGCCGCGCATCTTGTCAGCCTTGGCTTCGAAAGAAACCTTCTGGCCTTCATTGAGCGAACCCAATCCAGCGCGCTCGACTGCACTGATGTGAACGAACACATCCTGGCCGCCGTCATCAGGCTGAATGAAACCGAAACCCTTGGTCGCGTTGAACCACTTAACTGTACCGACTGCCATAACTATTCTCCAAGATGTGCGAATGCGCGAGCCCTACGCGACATCGCGTGAGCCCGATCCGATTTCAACGATGTCTTGGGGAATGGAGCCGATTACGGCGCGGTCAACAAGCCAGAGCATATATTCGAATAACTGCAATATAGATGATTTCAGCCGAATTACAAGAACAATGATTCCAGAGCGTGTTTAACGAGCATTTACAACGCTGAACTTCAGATCGAAGCTGGCTACGGAACTCTGATTTACCGTTGCTGCAGCGGGCACGCGAATGGACAGATCGAGGCGACGCACACCGGTTCTGGCCGAAATTCGCTTCGCCGAGCGGCGCTGCGAATTCGACGGGCTCGATCTCACCACGCGTTTCGAGCTGATCTATCGCACCAATCTGTGGGGCGCTGAAAAATCGCAATCCGGCCTCGGCTCCGAACTCGACGCAACAACGTCACTCCGCCGCGACCTCACGCAATTGCTGCGGCGATTGCGGGTGCAATCGATCCTCGATCTGCCCTGCGGCGATTTCACCTGGATGGCGCAGATGGACCTCGGTGGTATCCGCTATCTCGGCGCCGATATCGTTCCGGATATCGTGGCAGCTAATGCCGCGCACTATGGCAATGCAGGCCATATCGATTTTGCCCGCCTCGATCTCGTCAGCGATCCCCTGCCCGCTGTGGATCTGGTGTTGTGCCGCGACTGCTTTGTGCATCTGTCATTCGCCAACATCCACCGCGCCATCGCCAATCTGAAACGCTCCGGCACCCACTGGCTGCTGACCACGACATTTCCCGACGCATCAGCCAATCGCGATATCGAGGACGGTGACTGGCGCGTGCTCAATCTGCAGCACGCACCATTCCTGTTTCCTGCTCCCCTAGCCGTGATCAACGAAGGCTGTACGGAAGCTGCCGGCGACTATGCCGACAAGTCGCTGGCCCTGTGGCGCGTGAGAGATCTGCCGGACGGGGCGTGAAGTTATGTCAACAGATAGCGAGGTGCGCATGGATAACAACAGTTCCGATGAAACCGCAAAGACGCTCGTCGAACAATTGGACGGACGCAGCTTTGTCACGACCGGCAATGCGGAAGGCCTGTCGACTGCCGCAACGACGTTCCAATACTCAAGCGATGGAGCAACTGTAACCGGCGGCTATAAAGGCGGTCACATCTCTGTCGGACAGATCGCAGGGAAAAGTACCAGCCCGGACACGATCGAATTGCTGTTTCAATGTCTGACCACCGACGGCCAGCTTCTCAGCGGCCAATCGTCCGGGCGGATAGCCCGAAATCATGATGGCCTTCTGACCATTGATTTCAATTGGTCCTGGCTGACGGGCGATCGATCTGGCGGCACATCACACTACATCGAGGTCACCGGCAACGAAGCAGGCAACATGCCGTAGTGGCCCTCACGCTACACGTCGATACGGCCCTGCATCACCGGCACGCAACGGCCGGAAATGCGAACGCTCTCGACATGTCCATCACGCTTCCGCACCTCGACCTCAATGAGGCTGCGTCGCCCCATCTCAACGCCCTGCTCGATGGTGATGCCACAGACCGCATCGCGGCGCGGGTCGAGCGTGACGAGATAGGCCGCGAGCGCCGCGGAGGCGCTGCCGGTGGCCGGATCTTCGGGCACGTTGTCGAGCGGCGCGAACATCCGCGCGCGCAGGCGATCGAAACCATCGCCAATCCGGACATAGATGAAGGCCGAAAAACGATCGTCGTGATGCCGGTGTTTCCGTTCGGCCTGCTCGAAGGCCGTTGTGTTTGGCCGTGCGGACGCCAACGCATCGAGACTGGCGAGTTCGGTCACCGCGAAAGGCAGACCGACGGACACCATGCGCGGCCCGTGCGTTGACGTGACGATGGCATCGGGCGCGAGTGATACGCAGGCGGCCATCATGCCACGGTCAATCTCACCATGCATCGTGAGTGGCTGCGGCGCGACAAAGCCGGCGCCGATGACCTCCCCACCATCGCGCAACAGATCGAGATGGACGAGGCCCGCCTTCTCTTCGAACACCATGCGATCGCCGACAGGCTTGCCGAAGGCCGTGCCCTGACGGCCGAGCACGAAGGCAGTGCCGACATTGGGATGACCGGCGAACGGAATCTCATCGGTCGGCGTGAAGATGCGAACGCGTGCGGTATGCGCGGGATCACCCGGGGGAAACACGAAGGTCGTTTCTGAATAGTTGAACTCGGCGGCGATCTTCTGCAGCAGCGCATCGTCGATGCCACGCGCATCCGGAACGACCGCCAGCGGGTTGCCGCCGAAACGCTGGTCCGTGAACACATCCACGGTGACATAGTCGATCATCCTGTAGCCCTCACCATTCCGTTACCGCTGGGGTCGCCGACGTAACAGTCGGCGCGGGCCCTGCGTATTCGTAGCCATAAACCTAGGTATGCCGGCTGCACACCACCGTCCGATTCACCGCGGCCTCGCCATCCCATAGACCAGATAATGTCATGCCGATCCGCTCCCGTTCGAGCTGACCGGCGCGAGCCCGTCAAGTGCAACATCCATGCTTCCCTTGTCCCTCCGGCCGAAACAATCGCCGGGCAACCGAATGGTGATACCATGCTGATGAACTCCCTCTCCAAGATGACGCTGCGTGCGATGCTGATGGCGACCATGTGCCTGCTGACGGCGCCGATGGCGCAGGCTGCAACCGCAGCGCCCGTGAAAGCCAAGAACGTGGTTCTGGTGCACGGCGCCTGGGCCGACGGATCGAGCTGGGCCGGAGTCATTCCGCTGTTGCAGAAGGCAGGCCTCCATGTGACGGCCGTGCAAAATCCGCTGAGCTCGCTGGACGACTCCAATGCCGCGACGCGCCGCGCATTGGCGCTGCAGGACGGCCCGACCGTGCTGGTCGCCCACTCCTGGGGCGGCACGGTGATCAGCGACGTCGGCACCGACCCGAAGGTCTCGGCGCTGGTTTATGTCGCAGCCCGCGCGCCGGACGCCAATGAGGACTTCGTGGCGCTGTCCGGCAAATTCCCGACGGGCGAGGTGCGCGCCGGCATCCAGACCCATGATGGCTACACCCAGCTCTCCGAAGACTCGTTCCTGAAATATTTCGCCAATGGCGTTCCGCGCAAGCAAGCCGAAGTGCTCTATGCTGTGCAGGGCTCGACCGCCGCATCGATCTTCGCAGGCCGCACCACCGCAGCTGCGTGGCATGACAAGCCATCATTCTATGCGGTGTCGAAAGAGGACAAGACGATCAATCCAGATCTCGAGCGTTTCCTCGCCAAGCGCATGAATGCGACGACGATCGAACTCAATGCCGGCCACCTCTCGCTGGTGTCGCACCCGAAGGAAGTCGCCGACCTGATCCTCGCAGCCGCAGGCGTCAAGAAGTAGAGCTGTTTCTTTCCCCTTAACAGCGCGCGTCGGGCGTACCCGGCGCGCATCGCTTTCATCGATCCGACAATCATGACGCATGATCTGCGTCGCAACAGGAGGACGTCCCATGTTCTCACGGAGAGATCTCATGGCAGCAACAGCATCGGGCATCGTGATGAGCGCCGCAGCATCGGCACAGGCCGCGACATTCGGCAATCCGGATCCGCCGCCGCAGGGTGCGATCAACGCCAAGGGGCCGAACAATCTGAGCGATCCCGGCCCGCAAAATCCCGTCATCGCCGGCCAGTTTCCATCCTCGCAATTGCCGCCGGCGACCGATATCGGCGGCATGGCACTGCCCTGGGCCACGTTCAACAATGCGCCGCGGCGCATCCAGAATGGCGGTTGGGCCCGGCAGGTGACGCAAGCAGACTTTGCGATCTCGACCACGATCTCCGGCGTCAATATGCGGCTTACCGCCGGTGGCATCCGCGAGATGCATTGGCACCAGGCGGGCGAATGGGCGATCATGACTTACGGCTCGTGCCGGGTGACCGTGCTCGACAATCAGGGCCGGCCCTATGTTGCCGACGTCAATGCGGGCGATCTCTGGTACTTCCCCTCCGGCGCGCCGCATTCGCTGCAGGGCCTGGGCCCCGATGGCTGCGAATTCGTGATCTGCTTCGATGACGGTCAGGCCAACGAGTTCAATACGCTGCTGCTGTCGGACTGGATCGCGCATACGCCGCCGGAAATCCTCGCCAAGAATTTCGGCGTGCCGGTCGAAAGCTTCGCGAAAATCCCGCTGCAAAATCTCTGGATCTTCCAGGGCACGGTTCCCGGTTCGCTCGCGGCCGACCAGGCCTCGTCCTATCGCGATGCGGATGTTGCGCTCTATCCGTTCACCTATGCGCTTGGATCGTCCAAGCCGGTCAAATCGACACGCAACGGCGAGATCCGGATTGCCGACACCAGCAACTTCACCGCTTCGGCGACGATCGCGGTGGCGCTGGTGACGGTGAAGCCCGGCGGCATGCGCGAGATGCACTGGCACCCGAACGCCGACGAGTGGCAGTATTATCTCGCAGGCCGCGCGCGGATGACCCTGTTCAATTCCGGCCCGAACGCCACCACCATCGACTTCACAGCGGGCGATGTCGGCTACGTCAAACGCAACTTCGGCCACTATATCGAGAACACCGGCGACACCGACCTGCAATTCATCGAGGTGTTCCGTACGGCGCATTACGAGGAAGTGTCGCTGTCCGACTGGTTGACGCACACGCCCCCGGCTCTCGTCGCACAACATCTCAACGTGGCACCGGAAGTCATCGCCAAATGGCCGCGCCGGGCGCCGGGCATCATGCCGGTCTGACGCTGCAAGACCGCACGGGAGGTCTCAGGACTTCCCGTGCCTTTCGGCGATCAACCACCCGACTTACCGTCGATCGCAACATCGACACCTTCAAAATTCTTGCCGCGAAGGCTGACCTTGTCGCCATCGAATGACAGCGTCCATGTCCGTATGCGGCCGTCCTCGCCGAGGGTCCTGCGCTCGATTTCGAACGCATGTTCGTCGAGCCACTTCCCCTTTACGACAATAATACCAAATGCCGTTGGCACCCCTCTGCGATACAGCCCGTCGAGCCCAAGAGGGCCACTGATTTTCTCAGCCCCTCTCGTGGGATCGCGACTATAGATTTCGAAATCATAGTGCGGATGGGAGCCCACGAATGTCAGCGACAGCGACTTCACACCGAGAGGATTGGGCGAAAAGGTGTAGGTCTTGCCTGATACCGCCGAGGCGATCGGAGGCGTTTCCTTAACTTCCACCTGTGCCTCGGTTGAAATGGCGCGAACAACGCTTGCGAGTCGCGCAGTGCCTGCAGGGTCCGGCTGTATTGCCGTCTCGGACCTGACAGCCTTTGGGATGGCGTCCACGATGTCGGTCACCGGGCAATTGTCTCGGCCGGTCGTCACGGCAACGAGGTCCAGTGCTGGATAGACCATCACAAGCTGACAGTGCAGCCCGCTCGCCCAATAGACATTGCGGTCAGGTCGCGCCCAGAAGAAGTTCGAATAGCGAAACTCCGGCGCAAAGGAGAGCTTCATGTCCACCGTGGCGTGGCTCACTCTGTCGATCCAGGCGGGCGACACCAGCGGTTTGCCCTCCCACGTCCCGTTGTGCAGATATAGATAGCCGAATTTCGCCATGTCGCGCGGATGCAGCGCCAGGCCGTATCCGCCGGTCGAGATGCCCTGCGGATCGCGCCGCCATTTCCACGCCGTGATGCCCAACGGACCGAACAGCTTCGCTTTCGCGTAGTCCTCCGCGCTCATGTCGGTCACTTTGGCAAGGATGGCCGATAGCAGATGTGCATTTCCACTATCGTAATTGAAGCCGTCTCCCGGCGAAGCAGCCATCGGACGATCGAGAATGTACTGGATCCAATCCCGGCTCCGCTCCATGCCGGCCGTCGACTCCAATGAGCGGTTGACACCGGCCCGGCCGTCCCGCGCAAGTCCGGACGTCATGTCCAACAGACTTTGAAGCGTGATCGCCTTCTTGTTGTCATCAAGGTTAGCAGCACTGCGCTCGCCGAAGAATGCCAGCATCCGCTGGTCCGTGCCCTTCAGGAGACCATCCTGCAACGCCATCGATGTCAGCGTGCCGATGACGGCCTTGGTGACGGAATTGACCACGTGCGGCAGATCGGCAGTGTAAGGCGCGTAATAGGCATCCAGAACGATCTTGCCATGACGCACGATCAGCAGGCTGTCGAAATCGTTGCGGCTTCCGAGCTCCAGCAGCGCGGCGAGCGCTGCCGAATCGACGCCCTGCTCTTCCGGCGTCGATGTCTGCCAGCCCTGGGTCGGCCACACGACGGCCCGTCCCTCCTCTGCGATGACGCCCTCACTGCAAAACGCGGCGGCGAACATGCCCAGGCCGAGCACAAACTTCAGAACGGGAATTCGTGAAGATCGCATGACAGCCTCGCTGTGAGTTTTAACGCTGCGCGAGGACCATATCTCCAGCTACAGATTGTTCAACCGAATTGCAGCTTCATTCCGCCCGCGGACTTGCAGGTGCACAATCGCCTACACGGCAACAGGAACAAGCTTCGCGACGGCGCTGAGCAAATCGGTCTGGGTGATCAGCCCCTGAATCATGCGGTCCTGATCGACGATGATGACGGCGTGTGTTCGTCCATCGGTCAGCGTCGGCAGCAAGGTCACCGCGGGCGTCTGCATCGTCGCCGTCGCTGCGGGCGACATGGATTTTCCGACATCGCCCGATTCTTTCATCAGCTCGCGGAGGCCGACCGTTCCGACGAGCTGTCCCTGCTTGCCCAGGACGGGAAGCGTGCGGACATTGTGCAGGAGCAGCCGCTAGCGGGCCAGCTCGGCACTATCCCGCAATCCGACCGTGACGACATCGCGCGACATGATGTCTCCGCACAGGATTGTGCCGTGCGAGCGCAACATGGCTTGCAGTTCGACCTGCCGCAGCAGCGTTTCGAGATCGTCGGGACTGATATCAAAAGTCTCGCTGAGCGCTTCCAGCGCCTTGTCGATATCCTCGGCGCGAAAGCCAACCCGAAGCTCCGGGCTGATGTCCGATGTCTGATGCGGATTTGCTAATGGCACCGGCGCCCTGTGAGGATAGGTCCGCCGCGAGATCTTGTGGAACAGATAGCCGAGCCCGACCAGAAGCACCGAGTTCAGGCCAACGGGCACGAATGGAAACAGATATCCCGACGCGGTCACGACAGGCCCGCCGATGATCGCCGTCAGCGCCGTGGCGCCGCCGGGCGGATGCAGGCAGCGCGCAAAGGACATCGCGGCGATGGCGAGTGATACGCCGAAGCCGATCGCCAGAATCTGGTCGGGAATGAGATGCGCGACAGCAACGCCGATCAGAGCCGAGATGGTGTTACCGCCGATGATCGCCCATGGCTGGGCTAGCGGACTCGTGGGAACCGCAAACAGGAGCACAGCGGAAGCGCCCAGCGGCGCCACGATCAGCGGCAGGCTGGAGCTGTCGCCCAGCACAGATCGGCAGATCAGTCCCGTGAGCACGATGCCCAGCAGTGCACCCAGGCAAGCAATCATGCGCTCGCCAAGCCGTGCCCCCGCCAGGATGGGGACGAACAGTCGAATACCTGTCTTGCGAGGTGCAACGTCGCTCGAAACGTTCCTTGGGTCTTCTCTTTTTGTCATTGAATCGAGACCGGCGCATGGCCCCGCCAGAATGACGGGCCCCCCTTTGACCACTATGCGCAAGCGCCTGCAATGTTGAATACGACACGCCGGCCTGACGATCGCGATCTGGCAGAGCTATCCCTGCTCGGCTACAACGGCACGGCCATTCGCCCGAACGCGCCCCATCAGGAGGGCGCGACGGCGATCTCAAGGGAGGACCCATGGCCCGCATCGACTACAGCGATCCCGCCGCAGCCAGCGAACGCACCCGCGAGATCCTCGGCAAGAACCGTAATGCCAACATCTTCCGCATGATGGCGCATTCGCCCAGCTATCTCGAACAATATTGCCGGCTCGGCGGTGCCATCCGCAACAAGGGCGAGCTCGATCCCGTCATCCGCGAACTGGCGATCACCCGCACCGGCATTCTTTGCGAGGCGCCTTATGAAATCGCCGCGCACAAGCGCATCGGTGGCTATGTGGGCGTCACCGAGGAGCAGAACGCCGCGCTGGAGAACTGGCAGGCGGCGACATGTTTCGATGACACGCAACGCGCAGCGCTGGCCTTCACCGATGAGATCGTCGCGCTGCATCGCCCAACCGACGCGACCTTCAAGGCGATCGCAGCCAAGCTGACGCCGGGCGCGCTGGTGGAATTGCAGCTCTCGGTCGGCTTCTACATCATGACCTCGAAATTCCTCGAAAGTTTTGCTATCGACATGCAGCCCGTGTCCGAGGTCGTCTGAGTTCACCATTCTCTCGAGCGTTCCAATTTCCTTGAGTCTCACATGTCGAAAACCACCCGCGCCACGCAGACACTGAGCAGGCTCGGCGCCGCGTTCACCCTGCATACCTACGATTACGATCCCGACGCCGAGAGCATCGGCCTGCAGGCAGCGGAGGCGCTCGGCATTGCACCGCAGCGCATGCTGAAAACATTGATAGCCGAGGTGGATGGCAAGCCGGTTTGCGTGGTCGTGCCCTCCGACAAGGAGGTCAGCATGAAGAAGCTGGCCGCGGCCTTTCGCGGCAAGAGCGCAAAGATGATGCGCCCGGCCGATGCCGAACGCATGACCGGTTATCACGTCGGTGGCATCAGCCCGTTCGGACAGAAGAAGCGCGTGCCCGTCGCCATGGAACAGGCGGCATTGTCGGAAAATACGGTCTATCTCAATGGCGGCCAGCGCGGGCTGCAAATCGAGATCGCGCCGGAGGCCGCACGGGCAGCGCTCGATGCGATGGCAGCCACACTGACGGACTGATGCGCATCACCGCGGTTTGAAGTCCCGGCAGGACGGAGTGATCACGACGCGCTGTCGCAGGCGGGAACGGCGATGTAAGCTGCGCATTATCGATTTCAGACCTCAAGGGAGAATCGACATGCGCTCAATCCTGGCAGCAACTGCACTTCTGGTCGTGATGGGCGCCACGCCCTCCATGGCCCGCGAATATCCATGGTGCTCGCGCACCTCGGCCACCGGCTTCAATCCGAGCTGTACATTCACCTCCTATAACCAGTGCATGGCCACCGTGAGCGGCCAGCGCGGCGACTGCATGCAGAACCCGATGCTGGCCTATGGCGACCAGCGCCGCGGCCAGAGCCGCGCGATGCGCGGTCAGCCCAACGACTGGGACAATGGATGGAACAACGGCTGGAACAATAACTGGGATCGGCGCTGGTAGCCTCGTATACTAGGGCGGATTAGCCGAATGCGTATCCGTCGTTGGCGCTAGGATGCCGGAGACGTGGCGGAAGATGCTTCACTCATCCGCCGTGCTTCCTCATGTCACTTCCGGCAATACGCCCACACCACGATCGCGATCGGCAGCCCGACGCCGAACCACGCAAAATATCGGCCGGGATCGCCGGCGAGCAGCGCCGACAGCAAGCCTGCCAGCGATAAGACGCCAATGACGATCGGCGCGCCGAACACGCGCCACCAGCTAGCTCTGTGCTGCGGCACCTCGCTCATGACGATGGCCCGATCGCTGCCGTCACGCCGGCAGACAGCCGCGCGCCGCGCCTGACCTTGCTGCGCTTCACCGTCCACAGATACAGCCCGCTGCCGAGCACGATGATCGTGAAGACTGTGAGCAGCGCCCAGATGATCTTCAGCGGCATGCCGCCATAGTCGCCGAAATGCAGCGGCTGCGAGACCAGCACGGCTTTCAGATAGGTCGGCAGCTCGCTGGTGTCGGACACCTCGCCGGTCTCGCCATCGAGCAGCACCGGCTTCACCAGCCGCGACGTCAAAGGCGTGTCGCCGCGCAGGAAGACCGCGAAATGATGCGTCGATGTGAACGGCGTGCCGGGGAATGCGATGAAGGCTGGATCCATGCCGGGCGTCGTCCCCATGGCATTGCCGACGACCTTGTCCAGCGAGGCGAGCTGCGTCGGCGTGGGCTTGCCGGCATAGGGTGCGGCCATGGCAGCCAGTTCATTACGCTGCCAGATGCCGAGCATGACTTCGGCATAGGCGTTGATGACACCGGTGCCGCCGACCACCAGCGCCCACACGATGGTGACCACGCCAAGTAGATTGTGCCAGTCGAGCCACAAGACCCGGTGCGATTTCTGTTTGCGGATCGCCGCGAAATTCAGCCGGCGGGTGAACGGCCAGTACAGCACCACGCCGGAGACGATGGCGATCATGAAGAGGAAGCCCATAACGCCCATGAACCACTTGCCGGGAAGCCCGAGATACATGTCGGTATGCAGCCGCAACATCACCAGCATCGGGCCAGTGCCGAGCAGACCGACGGGCTTTGCCGTATAGGCATCGAACGCCTTCACCACCGTGGTCTGCGGATCGGAGGTCACCGACGTGTTGGTGAAGGTCGAGACCATGCCGGGCTCGTCCTTGTCCCAGGCCATATAGAGCAACACACTGCCGCGATGATCCGCGATCGCGGCGCGGCCGATGGCATCCAGGCTGAGCTTCGGCGCGCCGGGCACATGCACATCCATCTTCGGCGCATAGCCGAGCGCCTCGTCGATCTCATGATGAAAGATCAACGGCAGGCCCGTGAGGCACAGCAGCAGCAGAAAGACGGTCGAGACAAGGCTGGTCCATTTGTGGATCAGTGACCAGATGCGGGCCGTACGCGCTTTCAGGGGATCGATCCTTCTTCAGCTACTGAAAATGTCGTCCCCGGCAAGCCGGAGACGACATGGGCAGATCATTTTGACGTGGCGACCGTGCGGCGAGCGGGACGTACGGCGACCTATTGCCGTGCCGTTTCGCTCGCCCGTACCGTTACCACTTGTAGCCGATGCTGCCGGTCACGCGGCGGCGATCGCCGTAGAAACAGGCATTCGCGGTCGAGCAATTCGCGACATAGATTTCGTCGGCGACGTTGTTGGCGTTGACGGCAAAGCGCCAATTCTGCCAGTCGTAGTGAACGGCGAGATCGCCGAGTACGCGCGACGGAACCGAGAGTGTATTGGCCTGATCGGCGAAGGACGAGCCGACGTAGCGCACGCCGCCGCCGAAGCCGAAGCCGCGCAGGATGCCGTCCTGGAAGGTGTAGTCGGCCCAACCCGACGCAAGCTGGCGCGGTGTATTGGTCGGCACCTTGCCGACGATCGTCCCATCGCCGTCCTTGCTCACGAAGAGATTGTAGGTCGTGAACGAGCCAACAACCTTGAGCCCCGGCGCGAGATTAGCGACGGCTTCCAGTTCGAGACCACGCGACGTCTGCTCGCCATTCTGGATCGACTGCAGCGGATTAAGCGGGTCGGCGGTCAGCACGTTTTGACGCTTGAGGTCGAAATAGGCAAAACTGAAGTGACCATCGAAGCCGACCGGCTGATACTTGACGCCGACCTCGGCCTGCCGGCCGGTTTCCGGCAACAACAGCGTGTTGGTGGAGAAATTAAGCCCGATCACCGGATTGTAGCTGGTGGCATACGACACATAGGGCGCCAAACCGTTGTCGAAGTTGTAGATCAGACCGGCTCGGCCACTGAACTTGCTGTCGTCACGCCCCAATACGGCAGCGTTCGGATTGCGACCGACATCGTTGACGTCGACCCAGTCATTGCGGCCGCTCAGCACCAGCGTGAAGCGGTCGAGCTTGATTTGATCCTGCAGATAGACGCCAAGCTGCTGCTGCGTCAGGTTCGAGTTGCGAAACGGCGTCGACGTGATCGGCGGCGCGCCGCTATAGACGGCATTGATCACGTTCAAGTTGCCAGCAGAACCAGAAGCCTGCACGTCGCTGATGGAATAGTATTTCAGATCGAGGCCGAACAGCGCGGTATGGCTGAGGATGCCTGTGGTGAAACGATATTCGACCTGGCTATCCATGTTGGCCTGATCGGCAATGCCCCGCGTGGCGAACGAGAAGCGCGACAAATCTCCGGTCGTTGCGTTTGCAAGACCACCGCCGGTGACACCTGCGTAGTTCACGTCGACATGGGCGAAGCGCGCATTCTGCCGGAAGGTGACGTTGTCGGACAGATGGTGCTCGAACTGGTAGCCGAGCATTTCCTGCTCGCGTTTGAAATGATCGAAGCTCGGCTCACCCGAATAGAAGCTGGTCGGAATCCGCCCAAACGGACCGTTGGTCACCGTGCCCACATAAGGCAGGAAGTTGGCCGGGCGGGTCTCGTTGTAGGAGGCCGAGCCCAGAATGGTCAGCGTGGTATCGACGTTCGGCTTCCAGGTCAGCGACGGCGCGATGAAGTAATTATTGTTCGGCGTGAAATCGGTCTGCGTGCCGCCGTTCTGCACCTGGCCGACGATGCGGGTGTAGAGCTCGCCATTGCCCGGCGCGAGCTTGATCGGCGTATTGATATCAAAGCCGAAATAGGCATTGCCGAAATTATCGACGCCGGTTTCGATGTAACGGATCGGCTGAGCCTGCGGCATCTTGCTGACGACGTTGACGAGACCGCTGGGGCTCGAGCCGCCATAGAGGATCGCTGACGGACCGCGCAGGATTTCGACGCGCTCCATGTTGAATGGCTGCAGCTTCCAGCTCGCATAAGAGGTGTAGAACAGCTGGAGACCGTCGAGGAACACGCTGTTGTCGTCGGACTTGAAGCCGCGGATGAGGAACCAGTCGTTGCGGAAGTCCGCACCGAAGGTGCCAGCCGTAACACCCGGCACATAGCGCAGGACGTCATCGAAGCTGCGCGGTGCCTGATCTCTAATCTGCTCGGCGCCAACCACCGAGATCGACTGCGGCGTTTCGTTGATCGGCGTGTTGGTCTTGGTGCCCGTCGAGCTGCGATTGGCGACATAACCCTGGATCGGACCGCGCGGGCTCTCCACGAATACGTTGCTGCGCGGCGGCTGAGCCACCGGACGCGGCGCAACGGCGGTGCGGGCGCGCGGCGTGCGGCTCGGCGCGGCGGCCGCGCGGCGACGCTGCTGCGGCTGGTTGACGACCACGGGCGGCAAAGGCTGCGCACCGGTCTGCGTGGAACTGGACTGCGCCAGCGACGTATCGAACGTGACGACGCTGAGCGCACAGACCGACGACAGAAGCGCGAGACGCGACAAACGAATGGTGCTGTTCAAGGTGATCCCCAAAATCTCATCCGCATCGACATATTCGATGATGGATGACCTCATATGATGGATCGGGGTTAGAGGGACGGCCGCGTCATCGCCAATAGAAGCGTTCCAAACAACAAGCATTCTGCGGCAGTGTGACATCACTGCCGCAGATTTTAATGGTTCTAAATTCAGCGGGTATTTTTCTCAGCAAGATGCAGTCCAGGCGCGACGGTTATGTCTGCCCGCAAATAGTTGTGGCGCCGTCGCGCGCGATTCTTGTCTTTCCCGGTGGATAGTTACGCGGCGCGCACCGAGCGCAGGAAGTTGCCGACCTCCTGCTTCAGTCGCGTGCTTTCGCTGGACAGCGACTGTGCCGCGGACAGAACCTGCGATGACGCCGAGCCTGCTTCTTCGACGCCGCGCTGCACGTCGGTGATGTTCGCGCTCACCTGCATCGTGCCTGCTGCGGCCTGCTGCACGTTGCGCGAAATCTCCTGTGTGGTGGCGCCCTGCTCTTCAACGGCCGATGCAATGGCGGACGCGATCTCCGACATCTGACCGATAGTCATGGAGATCTCCTTGATGGCCGATACCGAATCCTCGGTCGCCTTCTGGATGCCCGAGACCTGCTGGCTGATTTCACCCGTGGCCTTTGCAGTCTGCTCGGCCAGCGCCTTCACTTCCGCGGCAACCACCGCAAAGCCGCGACCGGCTTCGCCGGCGCGCGCGGCCTCGATGGTCGCGTTGAGCGCCAGCAGATTGGTCTGGCCCGCGATATTGTTGATCAGCTCGACGACATCGCCGATGCGTGCCGCGGCCGTCGCCAGTTCGCCGACGCGGTTGTTGGTATTGTCAGCCTGCGCAACAGCCTCGCTGGCAATGCGCGCGGCGCCCTGCACCTGGCGGCTGATCTCGTGCACGGACGACGACATTTCCTCGGTGGCGGATGCGACCGACTGCACGTTGGTGGCAGCTTCTTCCGATGCCGCCGACACAGCGATCGCCAAAGCCTGCGAGCGATCCGATGTTGCCGTCAATGTGGTGGCCGAACCTTCCAGTTCCTTCGAGGCAGCCGATACGGTCTCGACGATCTGCCCGACGGCGCCTTCGAAATCGGCGGCGAGCTTCATCATATCCGCCTTGCGCTGTTCGGCCGTGCGGCTTTCCGTAGCGATCTGCGCGACCTTCATGCGTTCGACTTCGAGGCCGTTGGCCTTGAACACGCCGAGCGCCGTCATGATCTCGCCAATCTCGTCGGCGCGTCTGCTTGCCGGAACATCAACCGTGAGGTCGCCCTTGGCGAGCTTGTTCATCGTGGTGATGCTGGCCTTCAGCGGACGCACGATGGTGCCGCGCGCCACGAAATAGCTGAGCACGATCGCCAGCAGCATCACCGCAACGGTCGCATAGACGATCGTCCACAGCGTATCATTCGCGGTCTCGAGAAACTCAACCTTCTTGATGCCCACATAGAGAATGCCGATCACGTTGCGGCTGGCGTCGAAGATCGGATCATAGACGGTCATATACGGCTCGCCGAGGATAGCCACTTCACCACGGAACGCGGTCTTGCCGGTGAAGACCGCCTCGTAGGCCGGTCCTTTCGCCAGCTGCGTGCCGATAGCGCGGGTGCCATCCGGCTTCATCACATTGGTCGAGATGCGGGTGTCATTCATGAAGATCGTCACGGTGCCGCCGACCAGCGTCTTGATCTTGTCGACCGCTGCAAAATTGCCGTTCAGCGGCTTGCCATCGGCAAGCAGCTTGCCATCCGCGATGCTGTATTTGTCACCGCTCTCGCGCAGCACGTTCCAGGCGACGCGCATATTGGTCTCGACCCGCTCCGTCGCGGATTTGGCGGCGCCCTGTTCGAGCACATATTTGGCGACTAGCGTGATGCAGATGCCGAGGATGAGAATGCCGGAGACCGTCATCAACATGATGCGCGGGCCAAGACCGAGACCCCGGCGACGGCCGGGTTTGGGTTGGGAGGCGGACAATGGCATTGCGATCTCCTGTCGCGCCGACCCCTCGGTCGTGCGCTCAAAGCCGAACGGCTCCAGACACACTCACTGCACAACGTCGACGAGGTATCCGGACCCGCAATTCAAGAAACAAGTTCCATCATTGTGATTCAGTTCTATCGGCTAGCCGTTCGAAAGCAGTTAATGTTCGCCTGGCGGAAAAGGTATAATCGTCTGATTTTGCGTGTTTTTCGGCATCTAAATACCTGAATCGAGGCTCATTCCTGGCGTCCATTCGACGCATCTACCGATGCGCGCTCCATTGCCGCGCATGGTGCCCGCGCGCCAGCGTGACTTGTGCCACCCGGCGAACTGCCGCCTATGGAAAGCTGCATTGACCATCGAGCCGATGACCCCTTCCGCTCCGCCGCGACCAACGATCGTCGGCTGGTTCGCCAACCAGCCTTATCTCCTGCTCAGCCTCACCTCGCTGTTCTGGGCCGGGAATATCGTGCTCGGCCGCTATGTCGCCGGCCACGTCCCGCCGGTGACACTGGCCTGCGTGCGCTGGATCGGAGCCTTTTTCCTGTTGCTGCCCTTCGCCTGGACGCATCTGCGCACGGACTGGCCGGTCCTCCGCGCGCAGCTTTCTCTCATGACCATGCTGGCGCTGACCGGCTTCGCCGCCAATACGGTGCTCGCCTATTGGGGCCTGAAATACACGCAGGCCCTGAATGCGCTGGTGATCCAGTCGTCGGGCCCGCTCTGTGTCGCGCTGTGGACGCTGATCCTGTTCGGCGTGAGGCTGACGCTGGCGCAACTGCTCGGCATTGTGGTCTCCATGGCCGGCGTGCTGATCATCATCCTGCGCGGCGATCTCACCGCACTGGCCAGTATCCAGATCAACAAGGGCGATGCGATGCTGTTCGCAGCACTCCTGGTGTTCGGCATCTATTCGGCGCTGATGCTGCGGCGACCGGTGACGCACCCGATGTCGCTGATTGCTTTCACCACCGCCGGCGGCGCGATCCTGACCCTGCCGGTCAGCATCTGGGAACTCAACTCCGGTTCACCGCTGATCTTCGACACCGTGACGCTGCTGACGCTCGCCTATGCCATGATCTTTCCGTCGGCGCTGGCCTATCTGTTCTTCAATCGCGGCATCGCGCTGATCGGCCCGAATCGGGCTGCACCATTTCTGCATCTGATGCCGGTGTTCGGCTCCGTATTGGCCATCGCGTTTCTCGGCGAACAGCCGCAACTGTTTCACCTCATCGGCTACGTGCTGGTACTGTCGGGCGTATTTATCGCATCACGGCGATAGACCGAACATCCGCTCCGGCCAGCCTGACATCGGGAGTAGAAACATCACTTGACCGTTTTCTCGCTCGCCCACCTCACCGTGCTATCGCTGGCGCCGCCAGAGATGATCGACGTTGCCGCGCGCTGCGGCTACCGGAGTGTCGGACTGAGACTGATCGCCGTGACCGCGGAAAGCCCTGGCTACCCGCTGATGAACGACAAGGCGATGATGCAGCAAACCAAGGCGCGTCTCGCCGATACCGGACTGCACGTGCTCGATATTGAACTCGTCAAGATCACGCCCGGGATCGACGTCGCGGCGCTTGAGCCGATACTCACCGCTGGCGCGGAGCTCGGAGCCCGCCATGTCATCGTCGCGCCCTATGATCCCGACTTGTCCCGCCTCGCCGACCGACTGGCGGCCATCGCCGATCTTGCGGCGCGATACGGCATCATGCCGGTGATGGAGTTCTTTCCCTGGACCAATGTGTCGAACCTGCACAAGGCGCGCGCCATCGTCGAGACCGCAGGCCGCGCCAATGCGGGTATCCTTGTCGATACGCTGCATTTCGACCGCTCCGATAGCAGCCTCGCCGAACTCGACGACATGCCATCGCGCTTGCTGCCGTTTTTCCATTTTTGCGATGCTCCGGCGGAGAAGCCTGGCACGGTGGAAGGACTGCTGCACACCGCGCGCGCTGAACGGCTGCCACCCGGCGACGGCGGCATCGACCTCTGCGCCATCGCCGCGCACCTGCCGAAGCATATTCCGGTCGCGCTCGAAGTGCCGATGGATGCGCTGACCCGGGAGCGCGGCCCCGAAGAAGTCGCGCGCCGCGCAATCGCCGGCGCGAAGCGCCTGCTGGGAGATTGAGAATCTAGCGAGTAATCTACGCGCACATGCCACCGCCCGGCATAGCACCTGTCTCGCGCGCGTTATGCCAACGTATGAACGATAACCGGCCCGGCTATCGCTGTGGCTGGTCCAATCAGCAAGGGCGCTAGATTCTGTTCGCTCCATGCGAGCCCGCGTCGGTTCGACTCCTCGGCGCCCGCGAAATTGTTGAAGATGCTGATCGCCGTCACCGTATCGTCGGACGCATAGACCACATAATAGGCCATGAAACCTTCGACATCACTGATGATCGGAATGGCACCTTCCTTGATCCTGCGCGTCAGTTCCTCAGCCATGCCGGTCTTTGCCTTGCTCTGACGAATGGCAGCATACATGGGACGCTCCTTTACCCGTAAGCTGCCCGCGATCGCACCTGCCGCGATCATGCATCGCACACACTCATCATCGGCGGGACGAGCAGCAGGGTTTCCCGCGCATAGAACCTACGCCATCCCGCGCAACGACGCCATCTGACGCCTCCCCACCCACTACGCGCCTCCGATCAATATTCCCACCGCCAGAACGATGACGCCGCCAAGCACCACCTGAAAGACGGCCTGCAGGAACGGCGTATCCATATAGCGCGCCCTGATATAGGCGATGGCCCAGAGTTCGAAAAAAACGACAACACCCGCGATGGCCGTCGCGATCCAGAATGCATTCGGCCAGCTGTCCGGCACGAGATAAGGCAGAGTATGGCCGAGACCGCCCAGCGTCGTCATCAGCCCACAGATGCCGCCACGTAGCCACGGCGAGCCGCGTCCGGTCATGGAGCCATCGTCCGACAGTGCTTCGGCGAAACCCATGCTAATGCCGGCGCCGATCGACGCGGCGAGGCCAACAAGGAATGTCTGCCAGTTGTGATGTGTTGCAAACGCGGCCGCAAACAGCGGCGCCAGCGTCGATACGGAGCCGTCCATCAAGCCCGCAAGACCTGGCTGGACATATTGCAGGACGAACATCCGGTGGCGGGTGTTATCCTCGATCGTACGAACGTCGGACGTCAGGATGGCATCCGATAATTTGGCCGCGAGATGCTCGTGTCCTTTTTCCAGCTCGGCCAGATCGCCCAGCAACTTGCGAACGCCGACATCCGTCGCCTGCTCGGCAGCCCTGGCGTAAAAGCGCTCGGCCTCGAACTCCATCCTCTCGGCCTCCTTGCGGATGGTTTCGAGCGACAGGTTACGCGTGAGCCAGATTGGTCGGCGGCGGATGAAGCCCTTGACGTCTTCGCGCCGGATCGGCGGAAGGTTCGGTCCGAAGCGCTCCTCATACATCTGCAACAGCAGATGTCGATGGCCCTTTTCCTCTTCGGCCATCTCGCTGAAGACTTTCGCGGAATCGGAATAGCGCTCTGCCAGATCCTCGGCGAAGCTGAGATAGATCCGGCTGTCCTCTTCCTCGCTGGAGATCGCAACCGCCAGCACCTCGCGTTCGGTAAGCTCCGAAAACGCCTTCATATCAACGCCTTGCTTAGTTTAGAATTATTCTAATTTATATAAGAGCTGCTGTGCATTTGTCAAAGAGCTTTGGGCCTGCGCGGCGCTGAACCTGTCGCTGGTCGGGAAGCAGTAGCAGCGACGAGAAGGACCGCGACGAACCGACCGTGCGTGCTCCGGAGGTCGCCCCGGCATTCGCACCGACCCCGACGTGGAGATGCTGCGGAGATCAGCGGCCGTCTGCAGGTGCTGTCGCTCACGAACGCGAGAAGGTCGACCTGGTGCAGCAGAAGTCGATGCATGGCCTACACCATCGACAGCGCGCTCACCTAAACTGCATACCTTTCCGCTTCCGTGCGTCACCGACCTCCGCTAGTTTGCCCGCAACAAACACGAGCTACCAAGGCCGATTCAGGGAGAAAAGCGGAATGCACGGACTTTCAATTCTTCGCGGTGTGGCGAGCGCATCCTTTATCGGAGCGCTGCTGTTGGCGACCCCGGATGCCATCGCACAAACTGCGAATTATCCAAACCGGGCGATCACGCTGGTGCTCCCTTTCGCCGCAGGCAGCGGCACCGACACCACGACGCGCCTGATCGCCAAGGAACTCGGCACCGCACTGAACGCCAACACCGTGATCGACAACAAGGCCGGCGCCAATGGCTCGATCGCCGCCAGTTTCGTCGCCCGCGCCCCCGCCGATGGTTACACGCTGTTCGTGACCACCAACACGACGCATTCGGCCAATCCTTTTCTGCTCAAGACCATGAGCTATGATCCGATCAAGGATTTCACGCCGATCGCGCGCACCGGCGACCTGCCCTTCATGCTGGTGATCAATCCTGAGATTCCCGCCAACTCCGTGGAAGAGCTGATCGCGCTCGCCAAGAAAGAGCCGGGCAAGTACTCCTACGCATCGGGCAGTTCGTCGGCGATCGTCTCGGGCGCGACCTTTGCCCGCCTCGCCAAGCTCGATCTCCTGCACGTGCCTTACAAGAGCTCACCACCGGCGCTCACCGATGTCATCGCCGGCCGTGTCAGCATGATGTTCGTCGACGTTCCGACCGGCCTGCCGCATGTCAACGCCAAGGCGTTGAAGTCGCTTGCGGTGACCACGAAATATCGCTCCAAGCTTCTGCCGGATCTGCCGACCATGGACGAGGCCGGCGTGAAGGGCTTCGACATCACCTCGTGGCAGGGCTATCTCGGTCCGGCCAACATGCCGAAGGACATCGTCGTCAAGCTCAACGCCGAAATCCGCAAGATCGTCGAACGCCCCGAGATCCAGAAAGACCTTGCCAACCGTGGCATGGAAGCCTTTTCCGGTACGCCGGAAGAATTCGACACCTTCCTGAAGGATCAGCTCAAGGTGTGGGAGAAGCTGATCACGGATGCGGGGATCGAGAAGCAGTAGAGAAGCAGCACCGTTCGCCGTCTCCGCCCCACGCCTGCCTTTGGCGTGCGAGGCGGAGACGATGGCGGAGGGGCTGTGACCTAACCCGCAGCCGCGGCGACCCCATGCCGCAGCTCTTTCCCCCGCTGTCACCCAGTCGTCACGGAACTGTCAGCGCAGCGTAACGCCTGCCCCCCAGAACACCGCGCATGGTCACCACAAAGGAGACAACCATGCGCAGCACATTCCTCTGCTCCGTCGCTTCCCTCGTCATGCTCACCTCCGCCGCTTTCGCCCAGACCGAAGGTGAATTCCCCGCCAAGCTCGCCGGCCATGCCGTGCTGCCGGCGACGTCGACCATCGATGCGCCTGCGGATGCGCCGAACGACCTGAAGACCTCGGGCAAATACACCACCGGCAAGCGCGTCGACGCGCTCGGCACCGTGATGGGCAAGTCCTATGAGCGCGCCACCGGCATCTCGCTGCCGATGAAGGGCCAGCCGCTGCAGGGCCATTCCGGCATCAAGGTGATGCCCGACGGTTCGTTCTGGGTGCTGACCGACAATGGCGCCGGCTCGCGCTACAATTCGGCTGACTACATGATCTATCTCAATCATCACAAGATCGACTGGAAAAACGGCAAGGTCGAGCGTCAGGCCACCGTGTTCCTGCACGATCCCGACAAGAAGGTGCCGTTCCGCATCGTTCATGAAGACACCGCCAAGCGCTATCTGACCGGCGCCGATGTCGACACCGAAGGCTTCCAGATCGTTGGCGACAATTTCTGGATCGGCGAAGAATTCGGCCCCTACATCATCAAGGCCGACAAGACCGGCAAGGTGTTGGCCGTGTTCGACACCGTCGCCGACGGCAAGCCGGTGCGCTCGCCTGACCATTGGTCGGTGCAGTCGCCGGGTGCGCCGGGCGCCACCTACACCACGGTCAATCTGCGCCGCTCCAAGGGCTATGAAGGCTTCGCCTCCTCCAAGGATGGCAAGTTCCTCTACGGCCTGCTCGAAGGCCCCATCTGGGATGCCGAGAAGAAGGACTGGGAAAAGGTCGACGGCAAGGAAGCCTCGCGCATCCTGGAATTCGACGTCGCTAACGAGAAGTTCACCGGTCGCTACTGGCAGTATGTGTTCGAACAGAACGGCAATGCCATCGGCGACTTCAACATGATCACCGCCGACAACGGCCTGATCATCGAGCGCGACAACGGCGAAGGCACCAAGGACAAGGCCTGCGCCGATGGCAAGCGCGGTGAAGACTGCTTCCCGGATCTCGCCAAGTTCAAGAAGGTCTACAAGATCGAACTGAACGACGCCAATGTCGGCAAGCCCGTTCGCAAGATTGGTTTCATCGACCTGATGAAGATCCAGGACCCGAACAAGCTGGCCCGCAAGCCGCTGAATGACGGCGTTCTGACCTTCCCGTTCTTCACCATCGAGAACGTCGACCAGGTTGATGCCACCCACATCATCGTCGGCAACGACAACAACCTGCCGTTCTCGTCGAGCCGCGAGCCGAACAAGGCTGACGACAACGAGTTCGTGCTGCTCGAAGTCGGCGACTTCCTGAAGGCGAAGTAATCAACGCGAGCAGGCCCCCGCCTGAAACGACGAAAGCCCTCCCGCAAGGGAGGGCTTTTTGCGTTAGAGCGTGATCTACTTTCCTCTCCCACAAAGGGAGAGGGGAAGAAGAGCCTCTACGCCGCACGCACCTTGGTCAGGAACTCGTCCACCGCCGTCCGCAACATGCCGGACTGGGTGTCGAGCTCCCTGGCATTCGACAACACCTGCGAGGCCGCCGTCCCGGTCGCTTCTGCTGCACTGCTGACGCCGCCGATATGTTCGCTGATTTCACTGGAGCCCGCCGCGACCGACTGAATGTTGCGCGCGATTTCCCGCGTGGCCTCGCCCTGTTCCTGGACGGCCGAGGAGATGCTGGTGGTGATCTCGCTCATCTGCGCGATGGTCCCCGTAATGGCGCTGATCGAGAGTACGGCTTCGCTGGTCGATGCCTGCATAGCTGCGACCTGGGCGGAGATCTCTTCGGTGGCCTTGGCGGTCTGGCTTGCCAGCGCCTTCACTTCCGAGGCGACGACCGCAAAGCCGCGGCCGGATTCGCCGGCACGCGCCGCTTCGATGGTCGCATTCAGCGCGAGCAAATTGGTCTGGGAGGCGATGCTGTGGATCAACTGAACCACTTCGCCGATCTTCTCCGCGCCGCTGGACAGCAGCTGAACGGTCGCATTGGTGCGTTCCGCATCGCCGACTGCCTTGCTGGCAATTTGGCTCGACTGCGAGACCTGCCGCAGGACTTCGCTGACCGAAGCCGACAATTCCTCGGCGGCGGCTGCAACCGTGCTGACATTGTCCGACGACCGCTCCGACGCGGCGCCGACCGTCGATGCGCGCGAACTCGCATCGCTGGCAGTTGCCGTCATGGATTGCGCGGTGGTCTGCATCCCTGCCGCTGCCGTCGATACCGAGCGAACAATCCCGTTGACGCTGCGTTCGAAATCATCGGCGATGCTCTCCATGGTCGAACGACGCTCGGCAGACGCGCGCGCCTGCGTCTCGGCTTCGATCTTGTCGAGCCCGCGAATCCGGACCGCGTTGTCCTTGAAGACCTGAACGGTCGATGCCATCGCACCGATCTCATCGCCGCGCCCGGTCCCGGGAATGTCGTCTTCAAGCGCACCATCGGCCAGCGTGCGCATCCGCGCACCGAGCTGACCGAGCGGGCGGCTGATGCTGCGACCGATCATCCAGGCGATGCCGCCCGCGACCGCACCAATAGCAAGGATCGCCAAACCGAGCGCCCAGACGATCGGCTTCAACCTGGCGTCGAGGTCTTCCAGATAGGCTCCGGCGCCCACATACATGTTCCATCCCGGGATCGCAGCGGCATAAGCAACCTTACGCAGCGGCTCCGTCTGGCCGGGTTTGACGTAGTCGTAGAACATCGTGTGCTCGCCCTTGGCAGCAACACTGTCGCGCCACTCGCGACCGATCGCCTTGCCATTGGTCACCACATCGAGACGGTTCTGACCGATCTGCTTGGCATCCGGCGACAACACCGTCACGCCGTCCATCATGGAGCCGAACAGGTAGCCCGCGCCGTTGTCGTAGGTCATCGTGTTTGCACGACGACCGAATTCTGCCATCGCGGCTTCCTTGGTGAGCTGGCCGGCGTCGACTTGTTTTTGCAATCCGATCGCCACGCTGCGCGCGGCATCGACGAAGTGGCGAAGCTCCTCGATCCTTGAGGTCATCATCTCGCGCTGAACGAAATATCCCGCGAGAACGCCAGACGCGCACAGACCAAGCAACATGACACCCACCAGAATACCTAGCTTGGGCGTGATCGTCAGATTACTTATCTTCACAATGAGCTCTCCAAAAAAGGTCGCGGGTGCAAATACCAATTGAGGAGAAGAATACCGAACAGACCTTTTTTTGTTCTTTACAAACCAAACCCGCAAATCATCGAGCCTGTGATACTTGATGATGAGCAACGATTGCAGCGCTACAAGAGCTCGCTCTCCGCGAGAGAAGAGGAAAGGCTCTACGCTGCGCGAACCTTCGCGAGGAATTCATCCACCGCCTTGCGCAGGATGCTCGACTGGCCGTCCAGCTCCTTTGCATTCGACAGCACCATGCCTGCCGCCTGCCCCGTTGCTTCCGCCGCTGCGCTGACGCCGCCGATATGAGCGCTGACCTCGCTCGAGCCAGCGGCAACCGACTGGATGTTGCGCGCGATCTCCTGCGTGGCCGAACCCTGCTCTTCCACTGCCGCCGAGATCGTCGTGGTGATCTGGCTCATCTGCGCGATCGTGCCGGTAATGGCGTTGATCGAGTTGACAGCCTCCTGTGTCGACGCCTGCATCGCCGCAACCTGCGCCGAGATTTCCTCGGTCGCCTTGGCTGTCTGGCTCGCCAGCGCCTTCACTTCCGACGCGACGACCGCGAAGCCACGGCCGGACTCACCGGCGCGTGCCGCTTCGATCGTCGCGTTGAGCGCAAGCAGATTGGTCTGCGAGGCGATGTTGTGGATCAGCTGCACGACCTCGCCAATCTTCTCGGCGCCGCTAGAGAGCTGCTGCACCGTCGCATTGGTGCGCTCCGCATCGCCTACGGCCTTGCTGGCGATATCGCTGGAGGCTGCGACCTGACGCAGCACTTCGCTGACCGATGCCGATAGTTCTTCAGCCGCGGCGGCAACCGTGCTGACATTGTCAGATGAACGCGCCGATGCCGCACCGACCGTCGATGCGCGCGAGCTCGCGTCGCTTGCCGTCGCCGTCATCGACTGTGCAGTGCTCTGCATGCCGGCCGCGGCGGTGGAGACGGAACGCACGATGCCGTTGACGCTGCGTTCGAAATCATCGGCGAGGCTTTCCATAGCCGCACGGCGTTCGGCAGCAGCACGGGCCTGCGATTCCACCTCGATCTTGTCGAGCCCGCGAATGCGCACCGCGTTGTCCTTGAACACCTGAACCGTTGCGGCCATGGCGCCGATCTCGTCGCCGCGGTCGACGTCGGGGATCGCTTCATCCAGCGCGCCATCGGCGAGACCGCGCATGCGCGCGCCGAGCCGGCGAAGCGGGATGGTGATGCTGCGGCCAATCATCCAGGCAAGCGCGCCGAGAATGACAATGACCGCGAGTGCCGCGATCATCACGGTGCGCGCACTCTCCCAGAGCTGTACCTGCAAGTCGTCGATATAGACGCCGGTGCCGATCACCCAGCCCCAAGGCTCGAAACCAACGACATAAGACAGCTTCGGCTGCGGTGCGTCCTTGCCGGGCTTGGGCCACAGATAGTCGACGAAGCCGGCCTTCTGCTTCTTCACGACATCGGCGAATTCGACAAACAGCCGCTTTCCGTTCGGGTCCTTGTTGCCGGAGAGATCGCTGCCGTTCATCTCGGGCTTGATCGGATGCATCACCATGCGCGGCTGCAGGTCGTTGATCCAGAAGTAATCGCCATTGCCGTAGCGCAGTTTGCCGATACGCGCCGCTGCGGTCTTGCGCGCGGCCTCGTCCGACACACCGCTACGCTGGATCGTCGCGTATTCTTCCTGCGCGATGCCGAGCGCCAGCTCCGTGAGATGGGTCAATTCGCTCTGGCGCTGCTGCTTGAGGGAGTCGCCGAGGGTGTTCAGCTGCATCCAGGCCAGCCCGGCGAGGCCAAGAAAGCTCAAGCCAATGATGCTGTAGAGGCGAAGGCCGATCGAAATTTTCAAACGATTCATGGGAAGTATCCCTGTAAGGCGCGCTGAAATAAGCGAGTCACCATCGCAGGGTGTAGTTTCGAGTTCGTGAAGTGGTGTGTAGTTCCGTTTTTGCAACCGCGGTTATGGGTTACCTCGAATGCACCAAAAGTCGCGCTACAGGTAGCTGCGCACCACTATGAACTATCATTGTGCAGATTTAAATTCGGTGGTGCAGCGATACGACGCAGCGGCCGAAACTCAATAGTTCAGGCAAGTCCCAGCCCGGTAGCTCCCCGAGCGCAGCTAAGCCGCGCTCGGGGAAGGATTTGACTCAGGCTGCTCTCACCTTGGCGAGGAATTCATCCACGGCGGTGCGCAGCATGCCGGACTGGCTCTCCAGCTCCTTTGCATTCGACAGCACCTGTGACGCCGCGGAGCCGGTGGCCTCGGCTGCGCTGCTGACGCCGCCGATATGATTGCTGATCTCATTCGCGCCGGCCGACACCGACTGAATGTTGCGCGCGATTTCCTGCGTCGCCGTGCCCTGCTGCTCCACCGCCACAGAGATCGTGTTGGTGATCTGGCTCATCTGGGCGATGGTGCCGGTGATGGCGCCGATCGATGCAACGGCCTCGCTGGTCGACGCCTGCATGGCGGCAACCTGCGCCGAAATTTCCTCGGTGGCCTTGGCGGTCTGGCTGGCCAGCGCCTTCACCTCGGATGCCACCACCGCAAAACCGCGGCCGGACTCGCCGGCACGTGCGGCTTCGATGGTCGCGTTCAGCGCCAGCAGATTGGTCTGGGAGGCAATGCTGTGGATCAGCTGCACGACTTCGCCGATCTTCTCAGCGCCGCTCGACAGGATCTGAACAGTCGCATTGGTGCGCTCGGCATCGCCCACCGCCTTGCTGGCGATCTCGCTGGAGGCCGATACCTGACGCAGCACTTCACTGACTGACGCCGACAATTCCTCCGCAGCCGCCGCGACCGTGCTGACATTATCGGACGAGCGCGTCGAAGCTGCGCTGACCGTCGCGGCGCGCGAGCTTGCATCGCTTGCCGTCGCCGTCATCGACTGCGCGGTGCTCTGCATACCGACTGCGGCGGTGGAGACCGAGCGGACGATACCCGTCACGCTGCGCTCGAAATCCGTGGCCATCGCCTCCATGGCGGCTCGGCGCTCCGCGGCGATACGGCCCTGCGCATCCGCCTCGACCTGTTCGAGCGAGCGGATACGCAGCGCATTGTCCTTGAACACCTGAACCGTCTTGGCCATCGCACCGACTTCATCGCTACGGCCAACGCCGGGAATTTCCTCATCCAGCGCACCATTGGCGAGCGACCCCATGCGCGATCCCAGCATGCCGAGCGGCTTGGTGATGCTACGGCCGATCAGCCACGCGATCGCACCCGCCACTGCGGCAATGGCCAGCATGGCCAGGCCGAGCGCCCAGATGATCGGTTTCAGATGAGCGTCGAGGTCATCGAGATAGGCGCCGGTGGCAATGAACATGTTCCAGCCGGGAAGCGCCGCGGCATAACCCATCTTGCGCGACGGGACCTGCTCATTGGGCTTCTGGAATTCGTAGGTCAGAATCTTCGTGCCGTTGGCTGCGACGCCGTCGCGGAATTCACGCGTAATGGCAACGCCACTGACCTTGACGTCCAGCCGGTTGGATCCCGGCTTGAAGCCCGGCAGATGAACCACCTCACCGTCCATCGTGTAGATGAACAGATAGTTGCCGTTGTCATAGGTCATCGGCTCGATGCGGCGTACCAGCTCGGCGGTCGCAGCTTCCTTGGTGAGCTTGCCTGCTGCGACATCCTTCTGGATGCTGGCCGCTACGTTGGTCCCGATTTCGACGATCGATTTCAGCTGCTCGGTTCGCGCGGAGAGCATCTCGCTCTTGACCATATAGGCGGCCAGAATGCCCGCGGCGCAGAGGCCGATCATGGTGACGGCCACCAGAACGACGAGCTTGTACGTAATACGGATATTGGCGAGCTTCACGGCTGTATTCCCCCGGGCGTGCGATTTTCGATCGCTGATTCCTCGGAGTAAAATGTATCGGGGTAGTGTTCCCAAATCCTTACACGTGCGGGGCGGGGGCAAACGTGCCGCGCCGACCTGAATGTGAACATTTTCCGCAAAACGAAAAAATCCCCGCCTTTCGGACGGGGATTTCGGCAATGTCAGTTCGGGTAAGAGACACTCAGAATGTCAGCGCCTTAGCCTGTTTCACCTGCGGCAGCGCCTGCACCTTGCTCAGCACATCGGCCGGCACAACGCCGTCGATCTCCACCAGCGCGATGGCGTCACCGCCCTGTTCGTTGCGGCCGAGATGGAAGGTTGCGATGTTGACCTTGGCATCGCCGAGCAGCGAGGCGAACTTTCCGATAAAGCCCGGCTTGTCCTCGTTGGTGACATAGATCATCGACTTCCCGAATTCGGCATCGACGCGGATACCCTTGATATCAACCAGCCGCGGCTTGCCGTCATGATAGACAGTGCCGGACACCGAGCGTTCCTGCCGTTCGGTGATAACCGTAACGGTGATCAGGCTTTCGTAATCGCTCTGCGCCGCGCGCACCACTTCATCGACTACCATGCCGCGCTCCTTGGCAACGGCCGGCGCGGAGACGACGTTGACGTCGCCGAGCATCGGCCGCAGCAATCCGCTCAATGCAGCAGACGTCAGGGCCTTGATCTTCATTTCGGCCACCGCGCCTTCATAGGTGATCTGCACCTTGGCAATGCCGGTCTCGGTGAGCTGGCCCGCGAACGAGCCAAGCTTCTCGGCGAGTTCGATGAACGGCTTCAGCTTCGGTGCTTCTTCCGCGGTGATCGACGGGAAGTTGACCGCGTTGGAGATCGCGCCCGACAGCAGATAATCCGACATCTGCTCGGCGACCTGCAGCGCGACATTCTCCTGCGCTTCGGTTGTCGATGCGCCCAAATGCGGCGTGCAGATCACATTGGGATGGCCGAACAGCACGTTCTTGGTGGCCGGCTCCTCGACGAACACGTCGAAGGCAGCGCCGGCGACATGCTTGCTATTCAGCGCATCGACCAGCGCCTGCTCGTCGACCAGACCGCCGCGCGCGCAGTTGATGATGCGCACGCCGGGCTTCATCTTGGCGATGGCAGCGGCATCGATGATGTTCTTCGTCTTCTCGGTAAGCGGCGTATGCAGCGTGATGAAGTCGGCACGCTTGAGGAGGTCGTCAAGTTCGACCTTCTCGACGCCGATGTCCTTGGCGCGTTCCGGTGACAGGAACGGATCGAAGGCAATGACCTTCATACGCAGGCCGAGCGCGCGGTCGGCGGCAATGGCGCCGATGTTGCCGCAACCGATCACGCCCAGCGTCTTGCCGGTGATCTCGACACCCATGAAGCGGTTCTTCTCCCACTTGCCGGCCTGCGTCGACGCATCGGCCTGCGGGATCTCGCGGGCGAGCGACAGCATCAAAGTGATCGCATGTTCGGCGGTCGTGATCGAATTGCCGAACGGCGTGTTCATCACGATGATGCCCTTGGCGGTCGCCGCGGGAATTTCGACATTGTCGACGCCGATGCCGGCGCGGCCGATCACCTTCAGGCGCGTCGCCTTTTCGAGGATCTTCGCGGTCGCCTTGGTGGCCGAGCGGATGGCGAGGCCGTCATAGTTGCCGATGATCTCGGCGAGCTTGTCCTTGTCCTTGCCGAGGTTCGGCTGGAAGTCGACGTCGATGCCGCGATCCCGAAAGATCTGCACGGCAGCGGGAGAGAGAGCGTCGGAAATGAGAACTTTGGGGGCGGTCATGATGAGGCTCCTTCACCCTCCCCTTGAGGGGGAGGGTCGGCGCGAAGCGCCGGGGTGGGGTGAAGCAACGGGCTGATCATTGAATGAGAGGACGGGGAGAGGATGTCACCCCACCCCGCCGAATCCTGACGACGCTGCGCGTCGCCAGTCCTCGTCGACCCTCCCCCTCCAGGGGAGGGTAAGAAGCCGCCTTACGCCGCCTTGGCGAGCGAAGCCTTGGTCTCGGCAAAGGCCCAGTCGATCCACTGCGTGAGGATTTCGACGTCCTTGGCTTCGACCGTAGCACCACACCAGATGCGCAGACCGGCCGGCGCATCGCGATAATGCGCGAAGTCGAAACCGGCATTTTCCTTCTCAACAGCCGCGACCAGCTTCTTGGCGAAGTCAGCCTGCGCGTCCGGCGATAGCGCGGTGATCGCGGGATCGATCACCTTCATGCACACCGACGTGTTGGAGCGGATCGCGGGATCGGCTGCGAGGAAGTCGATCCACGGCGTCTTCGCTTTCCAGTCAGCGAGCGCCTTGGTGTTGGCGTCCGCACGCGCGATCAGCGCCTTGAGACCTCCGACCGACTTGGCCCAGCCGAGCGCATCGAGATAGTCCTCGACGCACAGCATCGACGGCGTGTTGATGGTCTCGCCGACGAAGATGCCTTCGTTGAGCTTGCCGCCCTTGGTCATGCGGAAGATCTTCGGCAGCGGCCATGGCGGCGTGTAGCTCTCCAGACGCGCCACGGCGCGCGGCGACAGCACGAGCATGCCATGTGCGGCTTCGCCGCCGAGCGCCTTCTGCCAGGAGAAGGTGACGACATCGAGCTTCGCCCAGTCGAGCGGCTGCGCGAAAGCGGCCGAGGTCGCGTCGCAGATGGTCAGGCCTTCGCGGTCAGCCTTGATCCAGTCGGCATTCGGTACGCGCACGCCGGAAGTGGTACCGTTCCAGGTGAAGACGATGTCCGAGTTCGGATCGGCCTTCGACAGGTCGGGGAGTTCGCCATAGCCGGTATGCAGCTTGGTGACGTCCTTGAGCTTCAGCTCCTTGACGATGTCCGAGACCCAGCCCTCGCCGAAGGATTCCCAGGCGATGGTGGTGACGGGACGCGGCCCGAGCAGCGACCACAGCGCCATCTCGACAGCGCCCGTATCCGATGCCGGCACGATACCGATGCGGTAATCTGCGGGCACTTCAAGCACTTCACGCGTCAGATCGATCGCGAGTTTGAGCTTGTTCTTGCCGATCTTCGCACGGTGCGAACGGCCAAGGGCTGCGTCGGTGAGTTTTTCGGGGGTCCAGCCGGGGCGCTTGGCGCAGGGGCCAGAGGAGAAATGCGGCACGTTAGGCCGCGAAGCGGGCTTCGCTGCAGTCATATTCTATCCTTCCAGATAGCTAGCCTCCCGTTGGGGGGAGGTGTCCCGCTGGCGTGGATATGGGAACCGGCCCGGAGCGTCAAGCGACTTCCGGGCTATCACGCGTCATTGATGGCCGGATGACGTCGCCCGTCCCCGGCGTACCACCACCGGTTTTGCTGATGCCTTGCAATAAATGGCGCCGCGCAGCGTCCGCCCGACGACATGATGATGACGCGTTCTAGAACCGCAACGTCATACCCACATGACTGCCAGCGAAACCGAGCCGTTTATAGAATCGCTGGGCATCGACCCGGGTCTGATGCGTCAGCAGCTCGACGAGTTTGCATCCCCTCGCCTGTGCCTCGCCAATGGCCCATCGCACCAGTTGTTCGCCGATACCCTGGCTGCGCAGCGTCGTCGAAACACGAACATCCTCGATGAGCGCTCGCGAAGCGCCCTGCGAACTCAAGCCCGGCAGGATGCAGAGCTGCAGGCATCCGACCACGCTGCCGTCGCCGCCTTCTGCAACCATCAACCGGATATTTGGGTCATGCGCGAGTTTATCGAAGGCCTCGTAATAAGATTGCGGCAGTGGGTCCTCGATACGCTCGCGGCCACGGCCGAGCGCATCATCGGCCAGCATTACCACGATCGCGACGACGTCCTCGCGGCGCGCAGGCCGTAGCTTGATCTGCGTATTCACGAAATACCCAATGCCTTCTCGCTGTCGGCGATCCAGCGCCTGATCGACGCGTAACCATCGAGATGGAAGCCCCCCTCATGGGCGACGCGCGTATAGGCCAGCAACGACGCGTCGGCCAGCGAGACGCGATCTCCGACAAGGAAACGCGATGTCGTCAGGTGATGCTCCATGCGCACCAGCGCGAAATAGCCGCGCTTCAGCTTTTCGGGATCGAGATCCGAAATCGCCTTGCCGAGATAGACGATCTGATAGCGGCACACCGCGATATAGGGCTCGTGGCTGTATTGTTCCCAGAACAGCCATTCATCCATCCTGGCGGCCTCATAGGCATCGGTCGGAATCAGATCGCTGCCACGGGCGAGATAGCGGATGATGGCATTGGATTGCGCGAGCGGGCGGCCGTCGTCGAGCACGACGGTCGGCACCTGGCCGGCGCCGTTAAGCGCCAGAAACTCCGGCGTCCGGCTCTCGCCCTTGCTCGTGTCGATATCAATCCACGTATAGGGAAGTTTGAGGTGATCGCTCACCCACTTCACCTTCAGGCAATTGCTGGAATTCAGATCGCCGTAGATTTTCATGATGACTGCCCCGCATCCTCAGACACGGTAAGGCAGCATTCGTGAAACGGCATGTCAACAGAGATCAAACTCGTGCCAAACGTACGCGACCTTGGCTGGTCAGAACTTGTAGCCGACGCCGGCTCGCACCGTGTTGATGTTGGTATCGACCGATGAGGTGAAGCGGACGTATTCCCATTCGGCGCGTGCGAACAATCCGCCGATCAGATTGATGTCGACACCGAGACCGGCAGTGTAGCCGTAGATGAGATGGCTGTATTGGCCTTCGGTCCTGCTGTAGTCGAACGGGATGTTCTGGAAGCCCGGCGCTGCGGCTACATTGACGGCAACGCCGTGAATGCGTGCGGACCGAACGATATCGGCCTGTCCGAGCGCGAGACCTCCGAACATGTAAGGCAAGAACGCTCCCACGGCATAGCCGGCGCGGGCGCGCAGCGTGCCCATATCCGTAATCGACATCTTCGCAGCGGCATCATAGGTGACGCCGTTGGTATAGCCGAGAGCATCAATGAAAGAGCGCGCCATCGAGCCGGTTGTGTCTCCGCCAAACTTGCCGTGCAGATAACTCATTTCGACGCCAATCACGACGTCGTCCCACTGGCTGTTGTAGCCGATGAAGCCACCCCAGCCATCGCCTCGCCGCGACGTCTTGCCGAGCAATGGCCATTGCGAGACCTGACCGGCCGATTCCATTGCGAGGCCATCCAGCAGGCTGCCTGCGAGGGTACGCGTTGCACCGGTGAAATTCATGTCGGACTGCCCGACGCCCGCCTGGGCGCCGATGTAGAAGCCATCCCAGTCGGATCGCCCCATGGTTCTGCCTTCGGAAAGCGAGCCGCGCAGAATGGGCAGGTCGGCTGCATGAGCCGCTGACGCTGTGATCGAAAGCACTGCGGCAAAGATAAACTTACGCATCACGACAATTCCTCAACTCACCGAACTGTCCCGATCATCCGCTGTTAACCTTAATCATTGGTTGCGATGATACTACCCGTGCAAAACAAAACGGCGCGGGAAGCTCCCGCGCCGTTAAGGTCTCTTAAGATAGTTGAGGCGATCGGCGCTTGCCTTAGCCCTTGCGGATCAACGGCGGCGGCGCATAGGCCGGCGGGCTGTCGAGGTTCCAGCGCACGCCGAGCTTCAGGTCATGCGAGGTGATGTCTTTGAACTGCATCGCCACGCCACGGGTGAAGCCGTCATAAGTCGAGACCGGCCCGGTCTGGCCATCGCCGAGATTCATGTAGCTGTAGCCGAGTTCGACGGTCATTGCCGGATTGACCTTGTAAGCCAGGCCCGTGTGCAGGGCCCATGCGAAGTTCCACTTCGATGCTGCCGGTGCGCTGGCATAGCTCGGGAACGGGCCGCCGATGAAGGGCACGCCGCCGGCGGAGCCGACATTGATCGCACCGTTATCCGTGTAGTTCCCGATATTGACGCGAGCCATACCGACGCCGGCGCCGACGAACGGGGTCACGCACCACCAGGTACCGAGATCGACGTAACCATTGGCCATCACCACCCATTCGGACTTGGTGGCGTTATAGTTGTTCACGCCGGTACCAACGAGGCCGCTCGACGGGAACGTTACGTGATCGGTGCCCTTGAAATTCGAATTGCCGCGATACTGGCCGGTGATGTCACCGCGGAACCAGTTGTTGAACTGATAACCGACACCGAGCTGGAAGATGCCAGCCGTATCGAAGGCAGTGGTCTGCTGAAGCGAGAGGAGATTGGCGTTGCGACCGTCACCCATCTCGATGTTCTTGACGCGCTGGTTGCTGAAACCAATATCGCCGCGCAGGTACCAACCGCCGAAGTCTTCGACCGGCGGCGGCGCATACATCTGAGGCGGTGGAGCAATGGGCATGTCGGCAGCGAGAACGGCGGTCGACATCAGGGAAGCCGCGCCCGCGGCCAGAATGAATTTAACGCTACGCATTGGCTTCGTCCTTTTGGGCCAAAGAGGCAACTAATGGAGGCCTCACACTCGGAAACTCACAAACGGACGATGACACCAACTCCTTAAGCGGCGCTTAACCCTAACTTTTAAGGTTGATATTTGGTGACGAAAATGCACACAAATTCCATCACGCCACTGCGTCGCCACAGTTACTAACAATGTCTTGCTATCAAAACGCGCTGCAATGCGCCGCGGCGTCGCCAGGTGTTAACGAGGACTTACCTGCCCGGAGCCTTCGGCTCTGACCGGATCAGAGCCGAGGCTCCGGCTTTTTGTTGAGACGCGTTTCCTTGATGCGAACCGGTGCCCACTTCGCTCGAAAGCGCTCCAACGCGAACTATCAAAATGCAAAAGAGCCGCCTCGCCCGGTAAATATTCGGACAAGACAGCTCTTCATGTTCGGCAGTGATCGCGCGCTGGCGCCTCGGCCAGAGCGAATGAACAGGAACCTTACGCCGCGGCTGCGTGGCCCAGCGCGTCAACGATGGAATCCACCACTTCCTCGACCATCACGCGGTCATCGCCCTCTCCCATCACGCGGATGACTGGCTCCGTGCCCGACGGGCGGATCAGGAGACGACCATGGCCGTTGAGGCGCTGTTCACCGGCAGCGATGGTGGATTTCACTTCCGCATCATCGAGCGGCTTGCCGCTGCGATAACGCACATTCTTCAGAATCTGCGGCAACGGATCGAACAGGTGGCAGACTTCCGACACCGGCCGACCGAGCTTGGTCACCACGGCCAGCACCTGCAGCGCGGCTACGAAACCGTCGCCTGTCGTCGCATGGTCCGACATGATGATATGGCCGGAGGGTTCGCCGCCGACATTGTAGCCGTGCTGCAGCATCTGCTCGAGCACATAGCGATCACCCACTGCCGTGCGGATGAGATCGATGCCCTGCCCCTTCAGGAAGCGCTCCAGACCGAGATTTGACATCACGGTGGAGACAATGCCTGGCTTGGCAAGCCGCCCGTCTTCCTTCCAGCTCTGCGCGATAACGGCGAGCAACTGATCGCCATCGACCAGATGGCCACGCTCGTCGACCATGATCAGCCGATCGGCGTCGCCATCCAGCGCAATGCCAATATCGGCGCGCATCTCGCGCACCTTGCGACTCAGCGCTTCCGGTGCGGTCGATCCGCATTCCTTGTTGATGTTGAAACCATCCGGCTCGACGCCGATGGAGATGACGTCCGCGCCGAGTTCCCAGAGCGCCTCCGGCGCCACCTTGTAGGCGGCGCCATGGGCGCAATCGATGACGACGCGCAAACCATCGAGGCTGAGATTTCGCGGCAGCGTGCGTTTGGCAAATTCGATGTAACGATCATGCACCCCGTCGATGCGGCGCGCCCGACCGAGGCTGGCGCTCTGCGACAGTCTCTTGTCGAGATTCTCGTCGAGCAATTCCTCGATCTGCTTCTCGACATCGTCCGACAGCTTGTAGCCGAGCGGTCCGAACAGCTTGATGCCGTTGTCCTCGAACAGATTGTGCGATGCGGAAATCATCACGCCGAGATCGGCGCGCATCGACTTGGTCAGCATCGCCACGGCGGGCGTCGGCATCGGCCCGACCAGTAGCACATCCATGCCGACCGACGTGAAGCCTGCCACCATCGCATTTTCGATCATGTAGCCGGACAACCGGGTGTCCTTGCCAATCACGACACGATGACGGTGTTCGCCGCGTTGAAACACAAGACCTGCCGCCTGCCCGACTTTCAGTGCCAGTTCCGGCGTGATCAAACCATTGGCGCGGCCGCGAATGCCGTCTGTCCCGAAATATTTACGGCTCATGGTAACCCCCAATGCCCTCGCGCCTTGCGCGAGGGCTCAAAACCCTGTCTCAGGCGACTGACCCATTGGCAGCGCCATATATGTGACGGACTTATAAGGCTACGGCCCCTAAAATCGCTTCAAAAAATATGATGAATCATTACCAAGGCCCGGAGCACGCGATCGACGACAAGCCATTGATATTACTTATATACCTTACCTTTCATGTAATGCCTTCGATGGAGCATCGGCTGACCGGAACCCGGTCCGCTCAGCCCTTTCGCTTGATATGCGCGTCCGCCTTTGAATGGGCAGGCTGGGTCACACTGACCGGATCGGAGCCCGGAAAAGTCTCCTCCAACCCTTCGTCCAGCGCAACTTCCAGCTGTCGCTTTTCTTCGTCCTCGGCTGCCTTGCCGGGAGCCTTGCCGGCCCCGTGGCCTGCTGGATTTGTCTTGGAGCCGGACATTCTGGCCTCCTTCAATTTCGACGACATTCCAATGACAAGGATGATATGGCGGACCGCCTAACCATGCTAGATGACACCGAAACAAGCAAATACAAGCAAAGACAAGAACGGCTGGGACATCTCATGAAGCATATCACCTGCATCGAAGATCTTCGCCTCGAGCACAAGCGCAACGTGCCGAAGGCGTTCTTCGATTATGTCGACCATGGCTCCTATAGCGAAGACACGTTCCGTGCGAATTGCGAGGATCTGCAGAAGCTGAAGTTCCGCCAGCGTATTCTGGTCGACATCGCCAATCGCGACACCTCGACGACCATCCTCGGTGCGAAGGCCACCATGCCGCTGATCTGCGCGCCGGTCGGCTCAACCGGCTTGCAATATGGCGACGGCGAAATTCACGCCTGCCGGGCGGCGCAGGCGGCGGGCATTCCCTATACGCTCTCGACGATGTCGATCAATTCGATCGAAGACGTCGCCGAGAATGTCGAAAAGCCGTTCTGGTTTCAGCTCTATGTCATGAAGGATCGCGGCTTCATCAAGGAATTGATCGAGCGCGCCATCAAGGCGAAGTGCAGCGCGCTGGTGCTGACCGTCGATCTGCAGGTGATCGGCCAGCGTCATGCCGACATCAAGAATGGCCTGTCGGTGCCGCCTCAGATCTTGAATGTGAAGAACCTGATCGATTTCATGAGCAAGCCCGGCTGGCTAGTGCGGACGCTGAAAGCCAAGCGGCGCAACTTCGGCAACATCGCCGGCTTCGTGAAGAACACCAACGATCTCGGCTCAGTGGCGGAGTGGACGGCATCGCAATTCGATGCGTCGCTGAACTGGAAGGATCTCGACTGGATCCGCAGCATCTGGCCCGGCAAGATCGTGATCAAGGGCATTCACGATATCGAGGATGCCCGCGAAGCCGTGAAGGTCGGCGCGCAGGCGATGGTCGTCTCCAACCACGGCGGACGTCAGCTCGACGGCGCGCCATCGTCAATCTCGGTGCTGCCAGGGATCGCCGATGCCGTCGGCTCGGAGATCGAAGTGATGTTCGACAGCGGCATCCGCTCGGGGCAGGACGTGATGCGTGCGCTCGCCCTCGGCGCCAAGTCCTGCATGATCGGCCGCGCCTATATCTACGGTCTCGGCGCCTATGGCGGCCCCGGCGTAACCAAGGCGCTGGACATCCTGCGCAACGAACTCAGCGTGACCATGGGCCTGTGCGGCGTGAATTCGATCGCCGAGATCGACAGGCACGTGCTGGTGCAGTGAGGACTCGTCAGATCGCCGCGTCGATCCACGCGGCGATCGTATCGACGACTTTTTGCTCGATGCCGTAATAGCCGTGCGGAGACAGCGATCCGCAATCCGTGGACGAGCGCTGATCTCCGCCTCTGACCCTGAGGACCTTGACGCGCGGCGCGCCACTCATCGCTGCTGCGATCTTGTCGGCGTCTTCCGGCGGTGCGACATTGCAGCGATCGTCTGAATTGGCAACGACGAGTGCGGGCACATTGACTCGTTCAGGATGCGCGTCGAACACCGTCTCGTGGCTGCCACCAAGGCGCGACACCGACTCAGTGAGCACGATACCTGCGATCTGACCGTCACGCAGATTCGCGGCGCCGTTCATCGCCGCAATCGAGCCTTGGCTGGTCCCGAGCAGGAAGACCGGTCCCGGCGCCTGCGCATGAGCTGCAGCGACGAGATCGCCCACAAGTGCTGCATATTGCGGTGAGCTGCGCAGCCCGCGCAAGTTCTGACTATTGACGGCGTCGGGGATCAGCACCGCGAAACCCGCAGCATTCCAGAGCACGCGCGAACGGACGACGAAGTTGTTACCGTGCGCTATTTCGCCATCCCGGGCGATGCCTACATCGCCTGCTCCGCCGGGCAGCATCACGATGGTCGCGCGTGGATGCGATGGACTGGCGTAGAGCGCGCGCTGCCGATCGTCGCCATGAACAGGCAGGTTCAGCACCCGCTCCGTCGTGGAGGGCGCTGTCTGCGCAGCAGCGAAGTGCGGCGCAGACAACAACAGAGATGCGAGAATGAGGCACGGTGCGAGCAATGGTCTGCGCAAGAGCTTCTCCGCTGTTTCGAATTTCTCACATCGGCGGCGTCAACCCATCCAGCCCAACATTGACCCGCGCCGTCTCGAAGGTGCCATCATCCTTCTTGGTAGCGCCCATGATGATGATCTTGGCGCCAGGCTTGAGTTCATCCTTGTTGCCCGGCACGAATGTCACGATGGGCGTGTCGGGCGTCACGGTCACTTTCTTTTCCCCGTCCTTGTACTTCACCGTCACCGTCTGGCCATCGGAGGCCTGGACCTTCTGATCGACGGTGGCGTTGGTCATGCTGCTGTTGGGGCGCAGATCCCAGGGGCGCGAGCCTTCGCCGGTGCCGCGCATCGCTTCCGGAAAGATATGGATCGCGATGGCCTTCTGCGACCCATCGGCCTGCGGCATGCCGGTCACGCCGATATAGGAGCCGGGCTTCACCTCGGCCATTGTCGTTCTGGCAATGCCGGTGACGGTGACATTGTCCGTCATCTTCACTTTGCGCTCATCGCCTTCGCGCGTCTTGATCGTCAGCACAGCGCCATCGACGGCTTCAATGGCACCACGGATGCGCAGGGGTTGCGGCTGCTGCGCTGATGCAGCGGAAATCAGCAATGAACCAGCGAGAATTGAGCCCACGAACAAGCGAGCCGAAGTCGATACAATCTGAACCATAGGGGAATTTCCTTTGAAGGCGGCGCCCACCGCTGCAGATGGAAACCCCAAGGCCAAATAGCTATTCCCCGCTCACGCCACTGTGAGATCGGCTTCGACGAGGCGACGCAGTTCCGGCGTTACGTCGGGGCGCTGCCCGAACCACAGCTCGAAGCCACGCACGGCCTGATACAACAGCATGCCGAGACCATCCGCGGTGCGGAGGCCCCTTGCGCGGGCGCCGGCGAGCAGCGGGGTGTCGAGTGGCACGTAAACGAGATCGGCGACGACCGCCTGGTCAGGCAACAGATCGAGGTCGATGATCAATGGCGGCTGGCCGCCCATGCCGAGCGACGTGGTGTTCACCAGCAAGGATGCGCGCGGCAACATGCTGGCGACATTCTCCCACGCCAACGGCACCACCTGCGAACCGAATTGCGCGGCCATCGCCTCGGCGCGATCGAGACTGCGATTGGCGACATAGACATGTTTGATGCCGCGTTCGAGCAATCCGAACACCACTGCACGCGACGAACCGCCCGCGCCGAGCACCAGCGCGTCGTCGGCGTGGTCCCAGTCGGGCGCGCAATGATCGAGATTGTCGATGAAGCCCTCGATATCCGTATTGGTCGCGCGTAGCGTACCGTGGTCATACCATAACGTGTTGGCGGCCCCGACCGCGCGCGCGCGGCGATCCGGTGAGGTCAGCTTCAGCACACGCTCCTTGTGCGGGATCGTGACATTGGCGCCGATGTAACCGTGCTTGGAGAGGTTCATCACGAATTCGGCCACGCCTTCCGGCGGGATCGACTCGATGCTGTAACCGCCCGGAATATCCATGCTGCGCAGCCAGTGATGGTGGATCAGCGGCGAGCGCGAATGCGCGGCAGGCCAGCCGATCAAACAGGCGGCGCGGGGCGTGGTCTCGTTCGGCATCATTCATCCTTCGCTTCAAGCGGAAGCGTGCGTAGCATAAAAATCATGCAGGGGCTCTTAATCATCAGACAGTTTGCAGCGCACAGCAAGTCCGACAACCATGCAGACGATCAATACTGCAGCTGCGAGCAATTGCCGATGCCATCAGCTCGACGCCTCCTGGATCGCTGCAGCGCGTCGGGTCTTGATCTCGCTGACGGCCGCTGCAACATCAGCACGGTATTTGACCAGTGGCGGTCGCGCGCCGTGGGTCAGCAGCGCCCGGCGCACGCCCTGCGAGGTGCCGGTGAGAATGACGCGGACGCCTTGTCGCTTTGCCTTCTCGGCAATGCCCTTGATCGCATTCGCAGCAGTCGAATCCAGGAAGGGGACCGCGGCAAAATCGATCACAAAAGCCTTGTGGCGATCCGAGAAGCCCTCGAGCACAGATCCGATGGTGGAGGCCGCGCCGAAGAAAAATGCGCCGGTGATGCGATAGACAACGACGTCGGGATCGGCAGCGAGACCGGGATCATAGGGTTTTCGGTCGCCATTGGCGTCGTCGGCCTTGTCGGCCACGACCAGCGGCTTATCCGCCTCAATGCCGGTTGTTTGCGCCATGCGGTTGATGAACAGAATCGCGCCAAGCGCGAAGCCGACCACAATGCCTTCGGTAAGATCGCGGAAGATCGTTAGCAGGAAAGTCGCCGACAGCACGGCAGCATCGCCCCATGATGACCGCAGTAACGTCGCGAATTCATGCTTCTCCGCCATGTTCCAGGCGACCACGGCAAGCACCGCGGCGAGCGCCGCCAGCGGAATGTAACTTGCCAATGGCGCCGCGACGAGAATGAATACCAGCAGGAATACCGCATGCAGCATGCCCGAGATCGGGCCGTGCGCGCCGGCGCGGACATTGGTGGCGGTTCGCGCGATGGTGCCGGTCACGCAGATTCCACCGAACAGCGCCGAGCCGATATTGGCGATGCCCTGCGCCACCAGTTCGCAATTGGAGCGATGCCGCCGGCCGGTCATGCCGTCAGCGACGACAGCTGAGAGCAAAGATTCAATCGCGCCCAGCAGCGCAAAGGAGATGGCGTCCGGCAGAATGGCCTGCAGCTTTGCCAGGGAAATCGCGGGAAGCGACGGCAGCGGAAAGGATTGCGGAATGCCGCCGAACTTGGTGCCGATGGTTTCAACCGGCAGCGCAAAGAACCATGCCGCGACCGCGCTTGCGGCAACCGCGATCAGAATGCCCGGCCAGGAGGGCCGCAGCTTCTTGAGCAGAAGGATGATCGCAATGGTCGCGATGGTGATCGCGGCGGCCGACAGGTTGACGGTGTGGATCGCACTTCCGAGCACCTGCAGCTTCGGGATCAGTTCGCCAGGCTCCTTGCCGGTGAGTGTGAGCCCGAGGAGATCCCTGATCTGGCTGGCGAAGATGATGACGGCAATGCCCGCTGTGAAGCCGACCGTGACCGGATAGGGAATGAACTTGATGTAGGTGCCAAGCCGGAGATAGCCGGCCGCCATCAGAAAAACGCCCGACATCATGGTCGCGAGGATCAGTCCGTCGATGCCATGGCGGCTCACGGTGGCAGCCACCAGCACGATGAAGGCGCCGGCTGGACCGCCGATCTGAAAGCGGCTTCCACCCAGCGCAGACACGAGGAAGCCGCCGATCACAGCGGTGATGAGGCCACGATCCGGCGACGTCCCCGAGGCTATGGCAATCGCCATGGACAACGGAAGCGCGACGATTGCCACCGTCAAGCCGGACAAGATGTCGGCGCGCAGATCGGCGATGCCGTAGCCTTCGCGCAACACCGTGATCAATTTCGGCGTGAACAGTTCGGCGAAGGTCGGCTGATGCGGCCCCCACGCGCGATTTCTGGACATGTCCATTCCCGACTCGCCCCTGTCACCTGCCGCGGATCTCGATCGAGGCCGCGGCCCGTTCTCAATCCGTCAGCTTTGGCTCTTCAAGTTTCGGTGGTGGACCGGGCTGTTTCAGCCTCACCCCTCGTCCGCCGGAATCGCTGCGGACGTTCTCGCCGATCAAATCGACGCCTGAGCGATCGAGGGCATCGACAACCTTGATCAGCGAATCCACCACGCCCCTGACATTGCCTTCGCTCGCTTCCATGCGCTGGATGGTCGGTAGCGACACGCCGGCCATTTCGGCCAGCCGCTTTTGATCGATACCCAGCAGCGCACGGGCGGCCCGCATCTGAAACGATGTAATCAAGGGCGGTTTCCAGTTTCACGAGTCTTATATCATATGTGAGATATCTTCAATGATGTATAAAACATCACTCGATCGGCGAAGCCGCCATGGTCGCCACGAACTGGGCGACAGCGGCGCGCGATGTCAGGCGTCGTTTGACGCCGCCGAAGTCGTCGAACAGCGCCAGGTGGCCAGCGAACGAACTCGACGTTTTGCGCTGCCAGTAGGCCTCGGCCCAAGCCAGAAAATCTGCATGTTCCTCGGCCGTCGCGCCACGCCAAGGGCCCCGGAGAGCGAGGCTATCACGACAAACCTCCGGGCTCATGTCGAGCCAGATCAATGCTGTGGCGCGCGGCAATGCCGCTTCGACCAGCCAACCGTAAACGCCTTCGATGATCCAGTTCGACTTCACGGCAAGGGCGGCCACCAGTTCTTTGGCCTGCCCCTCGTCGCGCTTCACACCGACCCTGTCCAGCCAATGGATATGATCGAGATCTGTGCGTTCGCCGCCGACGCGGCTTTCAAGCTGCCGCGCCAGCGTGCTCTTGCCCGAGCCGCTATTGCCAATGATTACAACCCGCGGTCCAAGCGTCATGGGCCACTGTACTAAGCCGCCACCCGATGCGCCGCAACGATCTGGTCGGCGGCGCGGCCCGAGACTTCGGCCATGTGGTCGAAACTGCGGGTGAAGCTGCCGGCACCGGCGGTGGCCGAGCGCAGTTCAACGATCAGGTCGCCGATCTCCGCTTCCGGCAACATCGCCCGCACCGTGTCCCAGCCCGGCCAGTTGTCACGGGTATCGAAGCCGAGGATCTGGCCGCGCCGTCCTGACAGGATGGCGTTGACCTTGGCCGTGGCCTCGGTGGGACAGACGATCTCCACCGTATGGATCGGCTCCAGCAGCACCGGCTGGCATTGCGGCAGCGCCTCGGTGAAACCGATGCGGGCAGCGGTCCGGAACGCCTGATCGGATGAATCGACGCTGTGATACGACCCATCGGTGAGCGTCACCTGCACGTCGATGACAGGAAAACCGAGCGGACCACGCTGCAACCCGTCGACGACGCCCTCCTGCACCGCGGGAATGTAGTTGCGCGGCACCGCGCCGCCGACCACCTTTTCCTGGAATGCAAAGCCCTCGCCGCGCGGCAACGGGCCTATCTCCAGCACAACGTCGCCAAACTGGCCGTGACCGCCGGACTGCTTCTTGTGCCTGCCGCGCTGGGTGATCGGTTTACGGATGGTCTCCTGATAGCCGATCACCGGCGCATGCGATTTGACGTTGATGCCGAAGCGTTCGTGCAGGCGCTCCATCGCCACGCGCAGATGCATCTCGCCCTGCCCCCACAACACCACGTCATGGGTCTGCGCGTTATTGACCACCGCAAGCGACGGATCTTCTTCGGTCAGCCGCAACAGCGCCTGGCCGAGCTTGACGTCGTCCTTGCGATCGGCGGACGCTAGCGCCATCGCCAGCACGGGCGATGCAGCTATGACACTCACGACAGAGGCCGGCGCAGTCTTGCCGGTCGAGATCGTATCGCCGGTCCTGACATGATCGAGCTTGCCGAGCGCGACGGTCTCGCCCGCTTCGGCCGATGCGCGCTTGCTGTCATGTCCGCCGCTCGCCGCAAGAATGCCGGAGACACGCCCGCTTTCGCCCGACGAGGACAGCAATGTTGCGCCATCATCGAGATGACCACTCAGCACGCGCGCGTAAGACAGCTTGCCGCCATGCTGTAGATGGCTGCTCTTGAACACGTAACCGATCGCATCCTTGCTGTCAGGCACGCCGAGGCGCTTGGCCGTCTCGGCCACGCCGGGTGCCTCGTGGCGTAGCGCCTTCATCAGCCGCAGCACGCCATTCTCGCGCATTGCCGAGCCCAGCAGCACCGGACAGATCAGACCTTCGCGCAATTCGCGCGCGAGATCGTCGAACACGGCGTCGGCCGGCGGCGCGATGTCGTCAAGCAACTGCTCCATCAGCGCGTCGTCATGATCCGCAAGCTTCTCCAGCATGGAGAAACGCGCCTCCTTCTCCCGATCGAGATCGCCGCCTTCGAGCTTGATGACTTCGGACGCCTTGTGCTCGCGATAGACGAAAGCGCGCTCCAGCGCGAGATCGACGAAACCGGCGACCAGATCGCCGTTCCAGATCGGGATCTGCCGCAGCACCAGCGGCACGCGCGAGGCCGGCTGCAATGTCGCCAGCGTCTCGCGCACGCGCTTGTGGGCGCGGTCGATCTTGTTGAGAAACAGAAATCTGGGAATGCCGAGGTCTTCGAGTTCGCGCAGGATCAATTGCAGCTGCGGCAATTTTCGCGCATCCGCCTCGCAAACCACGATGGCTGCATCGACGGCGGGTAATGCCGCGCGCATGTCATGCGCGAATTCCACCGAACCCGGACAGTCGATGAACGTGTAGCTGTCGCCCATGAAGGTGGTGGTCGCAGCCGTCAGGCCGACGCCCATCTTGTGGGCTCTGGCTTCCGCATTGGCATCGCCGATGCTGGTGCCGTTGTCGACGCTGCCGGCCCGCGGGATCGCCCCGGTGCGGGCCATGATCGCTTCAAGCAGTGTGGTTTTTCCGCTCTGGAAAGGGCCCACCAGCGCAATGCACTTTGCGGCATTGCCTTGTGGACCGCGGGGACTTCTCAGGTCTTGTCCCATTGCCGCCTCCTCATGTGGAGCTCGGCCCATGATTGGGTCGGCGGTCAATGCTCCGCCCGGTCCGGATATTTGGCAAGATGGAAAAGTTGCTGCGCTGCGATGAACGTGATCGGATTGCGCCATAAAAAATCCGGCTCCGCCATGGGCGAAGCCGGATGAATTTTTACGAGCGATCGCCGCGGGATCAGCGACCGGGGCGCAACTCCAGGCTCTGCAGGCCGGCGGCGACATTCAGTCCCACCGACCCCTGCAGACTGAGCGGCTGCAGGGAGAAGGCGTTTTGCGAACCGCCAACCAGGACATTCGCGCCGACGCCGACACCAACCGACGCGCTGCCCTGCGCGCCCGCATAGTTGCCGGACAGATCGCCGGGACCGCTATAGTTCACCGGCACGAACACGGCCCAGGATAGCGCGGTCTGTTCGGTAATACCAAGATCGATGCCCACCTTGCGGATCGTGGCGACATAAGGCTGATCCGGACGACCGGTACCGGTGAGCACGCAGCCGAGATTGGTCACCGAGCCCACGACGAATCCGACGCTGGCTCCGCCCCGGCAATTCAAGACACCGACCTGCACGCCTTGCTGCGACTGCGCTTGCGATGCAGTGAAAAAGGCGGCGGCAGCGATACCGAGAACGAGCGATGAGAGGCGGACCATCAGGAATCTCCGGGTGATGAACGGAAGTAAGGATGTGGATCGACTATCCATAGCTAATGATACCGCCCAATGACAGCGGCGCACGCGTAGCGCGCGCAACAAAAAAGGCCCGCTCGCGCGGGCCTTTTCGTTAACCTTGCCGGATCGCTTACGCGATCACAGCGATCGCTGGCGATCGTAGCGATCGCTTAGCGATGGCTGCGATGACGGCGCTTCTTGTTGTAGCGATGACCGCTGACCGGACCGGTCGCTTCCAGTTCGAGCTGAACGATGCCGCTGGCGACGTTCAGACCGGTCTGGCCCTGCACCGAGATCGGCTGCAGCGAATAGGTGTTGCCCGGACCGCCAACGAGGAAGTTGCCGCCGAAACCGAGGCCAACCGATGCGTTGGTACCGACGCCGCCGTAGCTGCCGGCCAGTGCGCCGCGCGGCACGCGGGTGGTCGGAGCGAATGCAGCCCACTGCACCGTGGTGTTTTCGGTGAAGCCGAGATCAAGGCCGAAACGGCGGATGTTGGCGACGTAACCTTCGGCGCGGCCACCGGCGCTCTGGAAGACGCAGTTGAGGTGCGCATTCGAACCGACCACGTAGCCGACGTTCTGGCCGCCACGGCACTCCAGCACGCCAACCTGAACGCTGCCAGGCTGCTGTGCATTTGCGGTCGCAACCGACGCCGCAAAGGCCACGGCCGTCAGGCCGAACATCTTGGAAAGTCGCATAGTGTTACTCCACCTTGGGGATTTTGATAGCGAGGGGACAAGAAGGAAGCGCCGTGTCGAAAACAAGGCGCTTCCCGAAATAAGCCCCGAAACCGTCAAAAGTTTCGGAGCGGGTTTTGTTACCGAAGATTTCCGCAGAAGCGCTGGATGCGCTTGCAGGCATCTTCGAGATCGGACGTCTTCGTCGCGTAGGAGATGCGGAATGCCGGGCCAAGGCCGAAGGCCGACCCCTGCACCACCGCCACGCCTTCGGTTTCCAACAGTTCTGTGACGAAGTCTTCGTCATTGGCGATAACCTTGCCCGAAGGCGCAGTCTTGCCGATGGTGCCGGCGCAGGACGGATAGACGTAGAATGCGCCTTCCGGACGCGGGCAGTTGATGCCCGAGGCCTGATTCAGCATTGCCACCACGAGATCGCGGCGCTCCTTGAACACGGCATTGTTCTTCGGGATGAAATCTTGCGGACCGTTCAAGGCTTCCACCGCCGCCCACTGCGCGATCGACGACGGGTTCGAGGTCGACTGCGACTGGATCGTCGCCATTGCCTTGATGAGCTCGGCGGGACCACCGGCGTAACCGATGCGCCAGCCGGTCATGCAGTAAGCCTTGGAGACGCCGTTCACGGTCAGCGTGCGATTGAACAGGGACGGCTCGATCTGTGCCGGCGTGGTGAATTCGAAGTCGTCATAGACGAGGTGCTCATACATATCGTCGGTCATCACCCAAACGTGAGGATGTTTCACGAGGACATCGGTGAGCGCCTTGAGCTCCGACTTCTTGTAGGCGGCGCCCGTCGGGTTCGACGGCGAGCACAGGATGATCCACTTGGTCTTCGGCGTGATCGCTGCTTCCAGCGCGGAAGCCTGCAGTTTGAAGCCGAATTCTGCGGTGCAGACCACGGACACGGGCGTGCCGCCGGCCAGCGCCACCATTTCCGGATAGCTCACCCAATACGGCGCCGGGATGATGACTTCGTCACCCGGGTTCAACGTCGCCATCAGCGCGTTGTAGAGCACCTGCTTGCCGCCGGTGCCGACGATGATCTGGTTCGGCTTGTAGGTCAGGCCATTCTCGCGCTGAAACTTGCCGATAATGGCTTCCTTCAGTTCGGGAATACCGTCCACGGCGGTGTACTTGGTCTTGCCGGCCTCGATGGCGTGAATCGCTGCCAGCTTGATGTTCGCCGGGGTGTCGAAATCGGGCTCGCCCGAACCAAGACCGATGACGTTGCGGCCGGCTGCTTTCAGCGCACGTGCTTTATCCGTCACCGCGATCGTCGCGGACGGCTTCACACGGTCGAGCGCAGCGGACAAAAACGACATCATCTTCTCCTGAGAAAGGTCGCGGACCCGCGGTCGGCGACGTCAAAATGGCTGATCCTGCTGGGATCGGCGCACCCTAGTGCGTGCGACGTTGCATCGCAAGAAGCTTGGGCAAAAACACATCTGGAAGTGATGCAATTCAGCAAGCGTTAAACGGGGGACGGTAGCGTCAACCGCACGTCGCAATCGACGATTTGGGCCAAAATGCACCCTTAAAATGATCTGGATCTGGCAGCACATTGAAAGCGGCGCATGGCTGCCCCTCGAACGCGTGCGGGCTTACAGCCTGATCGTGCTCGCTTTGGGCACATTGGCCTTCGCCGGCTGGATTGCGGTCTCGGACGGCGTGATCGACCGCAATGGCAAGCCGATCGGGACGGACTTTTCCAACATCTATGCGGCGGGCCGGCTCACCCTCGAAGGCAACCCCGCCGACGCGTATGATCCCGCCCTGCAACACGCCGCGGAACAGCGGGTGTTTGGCCGCGACGTGCCGTTCTACGGCTGGCACTATCCGCCGTTCTTTCTCGGAATTGCCGCGCTGGTGGCCACGGTGCCCTATGGATGGGGGCTCGGTCTGTGGCTCGTCGCCAGCTTCGCCGCCTACCTCGCCGCGATCCGCACGATCCTGCCCCGCCGGGAAACGCTGCTGGTGGCCGCCGCCTTTCCTGCCGTCTTCATCAATGTCGGTCACGGCCATAACGGATTTCTAACCACCGCACTGCTGGGCGGCGCATTGCTTCTGCTACATCGCCGGCCGTGGCTGGCCGGCGTGTTGATCGGGCTATTGGCCTACAAGCCGCAATTCGGTGTGCTGATTCCTCTCGCCCTGCTCGCCGACAGACGCTGGATCACGATGGTATCGGCCGCACTCACCGTCGCTGTCCTCATCGTATTGAGCACGGGGTTGTTCGGCGCCGGCATCTGGCAGGCCTTTGCCGACTCCACTGCTTTCACTCGCGATGTCGTACTCGAACAAGGCGGCACCGGGTGGCAGAAAATCCAGTCGATCTTCGCCGCGACACGGATGTGGGGCGCCGGTCTTCCTGTCGCTTATGTCGCACAGTTCAGTCTCGCAGCCGGCATTGCCATCAGTCTGATGTGGCTATGGCGCAGCCATGCAGCGTTCGAACTCAAGGCAACAGCGCTCGCGGTCGGCAGTCTGCTGGCGACGCCCTATGTGCTCGACTACGATCTCATGGTGCTCGCCATCGCCATCGCCTTCTTCGCGCGGCATGGACTCGATCATGGCTTTCGCGCGGGCGAGATCAGCCTGCTCGCATTGACCTGGATCACGCCGCTGCTGACGCGCAGCATCGCTGGCGCCATCGAACTGCCGCTCGGCTTTCTGGTGATGGTCGCTTTCTATATCATCGTGCTGCGGCGCGCACTCGCTGATAACAGCACATCGCGGCACCTTCACACACTGATCGCGGCAGCGTGATCTTCCATTGCCGAATGCTGCCTGACATACATTTTTCTCAATCCAGACTGCCGCAGCCGTTTTCGACTTTTTCCATTCCGTGGGCCTTGCGACAGGCTCGCATCAGCATCATTGTCTAACCGCGATCTGCGCTGGCCAATCGCGCAGTTGCCTTGACCTGAAATGAATTGAACATCTGCGAATGTACAAACTCTATTCGATGCAGCGCTCTGGCAATAGCTACAAGGTTCGCCTTGCGCTGGCGTTCCTGGACGCGCCTTATCGCGCCATCGAAGTGGACATTCTGCGCGGCGAGAGCCGTACCCCGGAATTTCTGGCCAAGAACCCCAGCGGTCAGGTGCCGCTGCTCGAGATCGCCGAAGGCCGCTATCTCGCCGAATCCAACGCCATCCTGTGGTATGTCGCCATCGGTACATCTCTGGCGCCGGAATCGCGGATGGACCGTGCCGAAGCCATGCAGTGGATGTTCTTCGAGCAGCACGCGCTGGAGCCGAATCTCGGCGCCGCCTATTTCTGGCTGTGCCTGGTGCGCGGTGGCCGCGACCTGCAGACCCACGCGCTGGAAGACTGGATGGAGCGTGGCTATGCCGCGCTGCAGGTGATGGAGAATCACCTCAAGATCCATGACTTCTTCGCCGCGGGCCAGCTGACCATCGCCGACATCGCGCTATACGGTTACACCCACGTCGCCGAGAAGTGCGATTTCGACCTCTCTAGCTTTCCGTCGATCCGCCGCTGGCTGCGTCTGGTGGAAACCCAGCCGGGTTTTATCTCCATGGACTGGCACCCGACCTCGTCGGAATACGATACTTTGGACGTAGTCGCCGACGCTTAAGTCCTGAAATAGCGGGCATAACCGCTGTGAATGCCATTTTCCCGCCATAGTTACGGCCAATCCCGCCCAAATCTCGCCTGCCGCAGCTGCGAATTTATAGCACGCGGGTGATTCGCCCGCGATTTGAAGGATTTACGGCCATGATACGGTCGCTTCGCGTGGGTGCAGGATTTCAGGCGCGCCCCACGTCCATCGCATCCACCCGGTTGACCCACGCCGTCGCGGCGTCGCTCGCGGTTGGCTGTCTGTCGCTCTGCGTCATCCTCGCCCTCACCGTGATGTCGATCCCGGTGGCGAGTGCGATGCCGCTCTGACGGTCCCCACAACTCATAAACACTCAGCCGCGATGCCGCGCATCGCTTATGCAACCTGCGACTCCGTGATGGAGCCATTTCGATGAAAAGGCCCGTGATCTGGGTCACTGTCACGTTGACGGCGGCTATCGTCGTGACCGCGACCCTTCTGATCGCCACGACCACCCGCGGCGAAAACACCTCGTTCGGCTCGTCGGCCGGCAGGCTCGAAGTACAGACTGTCGCCTCCGGTCTCGCTTATCCATGGGCATTGGCCTTCCTGCCCGAGGGCCGCATGCTGGTCACCGAACGGCCCGGCCGCATCCGTATCGTCTCGCCGCAGGGACAGTTGTCGCCTGCGGTGAAAGGCGTGCCCGAGGTGATGGCCATCGGCCAGGGCGGTTTGCTCGACGTCATCACCGACAAGAACTACGCGCAGAACAACACGATCTACTTCTGCTACTCGGAACGTTCGGGCAGCGGCGGTCGCACCGCCGTGGCGCGCGGCAAGCTCATCGACGGCACTGCGCCGCGTCTCGACGACATGAAGGTGATCTTTCGCCAGGACGGCCCGCTGTCGTCGGGCAATCACCACGGCTGCCGTATTGTTCAGGCGCCTGACAGCAACCTGTTTGTTACGCTCGGCGAACACTATAGCGGCCGCGATCAGGCACAGAATCTCGATAATCATCTCGGCAAGCTGATCCGCATCGCGCCGGATGGATCTGTGCCGAAAGACAATCCGTTTGTCGGCCGCGACGGTGCCAGGCCGGAGATCTGGAGCTACGGTCATCGCAACCAGCAAGGCCTCGCCATCAATCCGGCGACCGGTGAGTTGTGGGAGACCGAGCACGGGCCGCGCGGCGGCGATGAAGTGAACATCATCGGCAAGGGCAAGAATTACGGCTGGCCGGTGATCGGCTATGGCGTCGATTATTCCGGCGCCAAACTGCACGACACGACGTCGAAGGCAGGCATGGAGCAGCCGGTGAAATACTGGGTGCCGTCGATCGCCCCGTCCGGCATGACGTTCTACACCGGCGATCTCTTCCCGCGCTGGCGCGGCAGCCTGTTCACCGGCGCGCTCGCCGGCCAGATGCTGGTGCGGCTGCAGCTCAACGGCAATACCGTGAGCTCTGAAGAACGCATCCTGCAGAATCTCAACGAACGCATCCGCGACGTCCGGCAAGGACCGGACGGCGCACTGTGGCTGCTGACGGATAGTTCGGCAGGACGAATCTTGCGGATTACGCCAGCCGGGAAGTAAGCGGTCGCTGCTACGACCACTTGTGGAAAATGAAGAACGCCCCGAGCGCGATGAAGGCAAAGCCCAGCGCGTGATTCCAGCCGAGCGGCTCCTTCAGATACAGCACCGAAAATGCAGCAAACACGACCAGCGTGATGACTTCCTGCATCGTCTTCAACTGGGCGGCATTGTAGACTTCGCTGCCCCAGCGATTGGCGGGCACCGCCAGCCAATATTCGAAGAAGGCAATGCCCCAGCTCACCATGATGACGAGGGGCAACGAGTGATCCTTGAATTTGAGATGGCCATACCATGCGAAGGTCATGAAGATATTCGAGGCCAGCAGCATCAAAATCGGCAGCAGCAGCGGCGGAATGGTGAAGGGCATTCGATCGGGGTCCTTTTTAAATCCCGGCGCTAACATTCAGGGGCCGGCGCCGGTTCCGGTGGCATCGATAGCATTTGAAGCGAACAAGGGGAAAATGATGCCGGGCTCTTCACGCGCCGTTAGCTATACCGCCGGGAAATTGTGGGCCTTTTTGCAACCAGAGGCCAACCTGCGTTTCTTACCTCTGTACGGACACAGGTACAGCCGATGCAGTACGATTGGCGACTGATTCTCGATCCGGGAATTGAAACGGCGATCATTGTGATCGCAGCCGTCGGGATTACTTTGGCAATCCGCCTCTTCCGGCTGCGACGCGCGGCCCGGGCCCGCGAGAACGAGCAGCACGCCACTGCCCAGCGCCTTTCGGCTGCACTTGACCAGATCGATATCGGTGTCGTGCTTCTCAATGCCGACACCCGCGCCGAATTCATCAACCGCGCCTTCCGCGACTACTTCACGCTCCCCGACGAGAAGGCTGACAGCAAGCCGCCGCTGATCGCGCTGATGTATCACGCGCGCGATATCCACGCTTACGCCCTCCCCGACGACGAGGTCGACAGCTTCATCGCCAGGCGCGTCGAGATGATCCGCGCCGGCACTTCCACGCCGACGACGTTGCGCCTCGCCAATGGCCGGGTGCTGCGGATGAGTTGCGCCGTGCTGCCCGATGGCGGGCGGATGCTGAGCTACACTCCGGTGACCGACCTCATTCGTCACACCGACGAGCTCTCCGAGCGCGACTATTATCTGGCGCTGCGCGAGGGCGATGTGTTCAGCTCCCACCGGCTGGATGCGGCCGAATAGGGCACAACGCCGCCTGTGGATATCCCGGGTTGTCATGGCGATGTCACTCGCCCCGGCTAGGCTCCTCATGCAGCCGGTTGCTTCCCCCCGTCGCCAATCGGGTGCTTCCCCAGCGGTCTCCGTCAGTTGCCGCGCTGACCGGGACCGCTTCTTTTTGCCTTGGTTTCTCTTAGTTCATGCAACTGACTTTGCCTGCGGAAGACGGCCCCGGTATAACAAACTCATGATCCGTTTCGCCGCCGTCCTGATCTCCTTGACCATGCTGACGCTGCTGCTGGCGCCGTTTCAGCTGATCGCACTGGCCTTCGGCCTGCGCTGGCAGCGGAGTATTCCGCATCTGTTTCATCGCATCCTTTGCGCGCTGATCGGCGTGCGCATTCACGAAGTCGGCAAGCGGACGACGGACACGCCGGTCCTGATCCTCTCCAATCACGTCTCATGGCTCGACATCATCATCATCGGCGCCAGGGCGCCCGTGGTGTTCGTCGCCAAGAGCGAAGTTGCCAAATGGCCCGTGTTCGGCTGGCTCGCCAAACTGCAGCGCACGATTTTTGTCGAGCGCGAACGCCGGCAGAAGACCGGCGCGACGGCGCAGGAAATCGGCGACCGCATGCTGTCCGGCGACGCGGTGGTCCTGTTCGCGGAGGGTACCTCCAGCGACGGCATGCGCGTGCTGCCGTTTCGCTCGGCACTGGTCGGCTCGGTGCATCACGCGCTCGGCGATTCCACGCATCACAAAGAGATCACGGTGCAGCCGATGTCGATCGCCTATGTCGGCTTCGGTGGATTGCCGGTCGGCCGCGCCTTTCGCGAAAACGTGGCGTGGTATGGCGACATCGATCTGATCCCGCATTTCATCGGCATCCTGTCGTCGGGCGCCATCGACGTCGTCGTAAGCTGGGGCGAAGCCGTCGCCTATGACATGTCCGCTGATCGCAAGACCATCACGCGTAACGCGGAAAACGCTGTACGGCGCATGACATCCGCAGCCCTGCGCGCCGGCCCGCCGCGGAAGACCCCGACCGCCCTGCCCGCGCCCGAAGTTCAACCGCCCGAGTCCGCTTCCGCCATCGCCTGAGCGCCCGCGCGACTCCCATGATGCAGCGCGTCTTGCTGCGCGACGAGGTGCGCGCCATAACCTTGGTCCGCGCTTCCCTCACAAGGCACACTCATCATGGAAACCCGCAATCTCGGCCGCTCCGGCCTTCGCGTCTCCGCCGTCGGTCTCGGCTGCAACAATTTCGGCCAGCGCACCGATCTGGAGACCGCGCGCAAGGTCATCCACAAGGCGATCGATCTCGGCATCACGCTTTTCGACACCGCCGACATCTATGCCGGCATGGGTGGCTCCGAGACGGTGCTGGGCGAAGTGCTGGGCGATCGCCGCAAAGACATCGTGCTGGCGACGAAATACGGTAAGCCGATGAGCAATGACGGCAGCAAGCAGGGCGCCTCGCGCCGCTACATCATGAGCGCCGTCGAAGCCAGCCTGAAGCGGTTGAAGACCGACTATATCGATCTGTATCAGCAGCACGATTACGATGCGCTGACGCCCATCGAGGAGACGCTGCGCACGCTCGACGACCTCGTGCGCCAGGGCAAGGTGCGCTATATCGGCAATTCCAACTTCCCGGCTTGGCGCATCGCCGAAGCCGAGATGGCCGCGCGCCAGATGGGCGTCGCGCCCTTCGTGTCGTGCCAGGACGAATACAGTCTCGTCGTCCGCGACATCGAGAAGGACCTGCTGCCGGCCGCGCAGCATTTCAATCTCGGCCTGCTGCCGTTCTTCCCGCTCGCCGGCGGCATGCTGACCGGTAAATATGCCGGCCTGAAGAACGTCCCTGCCGATACGCGCTTCGGCAAGACCCCCTATATGCAAGAGCGCTATCTGAACCCGCGCAACATCGCCTTGGTCGATCAACTGCAGGCCTTCGTCGGCGCGCGCGGTCATTCGATGCTTGAGCTCGCCTTCTCGTGGCTCGCCGCCCGCCCGCAAGTCTCCAGCGTCATCGCCGGCGCATCATCGCCCGAGCAGATCGAGCAAAATGTGAAGGCGGCGCAGTGGAAGCTGACGACGGACGAGATGAAGGAAATCGACGGGATTACATTGGGGTAGTTAAAACGCGCAGGTTCTTCCCCTCTCCCCCAGCGCGAGGGCTCTATCGTGCTTGCGGCTAGACCCTCTCCCGCCTTCGCTTCGCTCAGGCACCCTCTCCCACTGCGCGGAGCTTCGCTCCGCTGCGGGAGAGGGGAAGCAAGAAAGCTACCCCACCAATCCCTTCGCCGGCTTCACCAGCGCACTGTCAGGAAACACCTGCTCGGCCAGTGCACGCTCGCTGATGCCGAGGTGATCGTGCAGCACGCCCTTGAAGATCGCGCGCAGGTCGGTCGTCGGGGCGAGATCGCGGGCTTCATAGAGCTTGCCATTCGCAAGGCCGGGCCAGTCCGCAATCACGCGGCCGCCTTTGATCGCGCCACCCGCAAGCAACGCAATCGTGCCGGTCCCGTGGTCGGTGCCGGCAGTGCCGTTGATCTTGGCGGTGCGGCCGAACTCCGTGGCCACCATTACCACCGTGTCACGCCAATGCGGCCCAAGCCCGCTCTCGAATTCCGCCAGTGCGCCATCGAGACCGCCGAGCAATTGCGCGAGGCGCCCGACCGGCCCGCCTTCCTGCGCATGGGTGTCCCATCCATCGAAGGCGAGCGCCGCGATGCGCGGGCCATCATCGGCGGCCATCAGCTTCGCCGCGCCGCGTGCGACCTGGCGCATCGCCGCTACGGCATTGCCGCCGCCCTTCGGTTTCATCTCGTCGCCAACGGCAATCTTGTCGAGCTTCAGGCCCTGCGACAGTGCCGTCGCCAAAGCGGGATCGCGATCCTGATAGAGTTGCATCAGCCGCATCGCCGTATCATCGGCCGCGTTGGGCAGATTGACCGGCGCCCAGCCAACCGTCGGCGCGGCGCCGCGGAGCACCAGCGGCGTGGTCGGTCCGATCGCAAGACCGGACGAGACGCGTTCGCCACGCGGTAGCGCTTCGATGGCGCGGTTGAGCCAGCCCGACTGCACGCGGCCGGGGCCGGCATAGCCGCTCTCCAGCACGTCCTGGCCGTCGAAATGCGAACGTTCGCGATAGGACGTCGCCACCGCATGGACCACGGCAGCTTTCTTGTCGCCATACATCCGCGCAAATTCCGGCATCGCTGGATGCATGCCGAAGAACGAGTCCAGCGCGATGGCTGCGTTCGGGCCGTCCTTCGCCAGCGCAATCGAGCCGTGCAGACCGGCATAATCGGGATCGCCGAGCGGCGCGACGGTGGCCAGACCATCGAGCGCGCCGCGCAGGATCACCACGATCAGGCGCGGATCGCGCGCGTCGGCGGCCCTAGCGAATCTCGGCAGATAGGCCCAGGCGGCAAAGGCCGCGCCTGATAACAGAAGCGAGCGGCGTGTGGGGCCGAGCATGCGGCTTTCACAGCAGTCCATCGTCATCTCCTCTGAAATTCCGGCGACATCAGCAGCAGCGTCAGTGCCTGCTGCCGCGTCTCCGCGCGCGCGATCGTCTGTCGTGTTTCCGATGAGGCCGCCTCGCCGGCGACCACGTCGAGCATCTCACGCGGATCGATACTGTCGGGGATGCGCGACGAAACCTGTGCGGCGAGATCGAGCCGCAGCTTCATGCCTTCGGGGACGGCCCAGGCGGCATTGCCGTCCGGAAAACCGTTCGGCCCCGGCGGTGTCCACAGCGGCTGACCAAGCGTCTGCAGCCCCGCAAAGTAACGGCCGGGATCTTCCGGGATGCGCGCCAGCAGGCGGCCGGTGGAGATCAGATATTCATAGGGCGTGCGCAGCTTGGCCATCGGCATCTGCCAGGCTTCACTGGAATCGAGCAGCGCCAGCGCCAGCGCCTTCAGATCGCCGTCGGTCTTTTTGAACACCCCTTCCAGCCGCGCCAGCAGTGCCGGCGGCGGCGCATCAGCCACGAAATGCTGCGCGAATTTCCTGGCGATGAATGTCGCCGCCGATGGATGGCGTGCGAGATCGGCGAGCGCGGCTTCGCCTTGCGCGACGCCGCTGTCGTCATAGGTCTTGCCCAGCAATTGCTGCGGCCCCGGTTCATGCGCATTGGCGTTGAAGGCAAAACTGCCGGGCGTGCCGATCTTTCCTTCGCGTCCGGCAAAGGTCCAGCCGGTGATGATGCGCGCCAGCGACGTCACATCGGCCTGCGTGTAACCACCGCCGACGCCGAGCGTATGCAGCTCCATGATCTCGCGTGCGAGATTTTCATTGAGGCCGCGCTTGCCCCTCTCACCGGCTTTCGAATTCGGGCCGATCGATTGCTGGTTGTCGAGAAAGAACAGCATCGCCGGATGCTGTTCGACGGCCTTCAGCATGTCGGCAAACTTGCCAAGCACATAAGGGCGGATCGCCTCGCGCTCGAACGAGCCAGCCCACATCCGCGCCGGATCGCCCTTGCTGGCCGAGATGCAGAAATGGTTCGACCAGAACACGACGAGGCGTTCGACGAAGCCACCCTCGGCAATGGTCGCGCGCTGGATCCGCGCCAACGCTTCTGCGCGATAGGTTTTCTGTACCACATTGGGCGGCAGCGCGATGGCCGGCGGCGGCTTCGCCGCATCCGGTTGTACGGTCATGGTGGTGTTGCCGGTCATCGCGGGAGCTTCCGGCTTCCTGTCCATCGCAGCCGGCGGGGCTTCGACCGGCACCAGCCCCGGCGTCTTCAGCGCCGCCTCGCGTGCCGTTTTCACTTCGAGCTGATAGGCGAACATCGCCTGCCCCAGCTCGGTCGTCGATTGCAGGCCGGGCAATTCCAGCAGCGCCGCATTGGGGCGCGCCAGCTCGGCCTTCACGAAGCCGCGAGGATCGGAGGCCGCATTGACGATATCGCCGGAGGCGCCGCCGCGCGCGCCGAAGCCGAAGCGATTCAGCGCGATCAGCGCACCTTGCGGGTCGCGGGCCATCGGGTTTCCCTCACTCTGCCTTCGTCCTATGATGCATCTGGCCGTCACAGGCGCCACACCCGATATACGGGTGGAACAGATGAACCCGGCATGAAAATCGCGCTGAAATTTGGGCTGCTTTCATGAATTATCGGACAGAAACTGTACAGCCGCTCAGCCGCCGCCTCACCTGTTCGGACTGCGGGACTGAATTCGGCTGCGACCTGTCCGGCAATTGCTGGTGCGCCGAGGAGACCGCGAAACTGCCGATGCCGACCGCAGGCGGCGATTGCCTGTGCCGCGACTGCCTGCGCGCGAAGGCAGCGGCAGCGCACGCCACGACCTGACGGACGTGCTGATCCGCATGGCGCGCGATTGCGCATCGGCTCCCGCAGCCTGCTTACACCATGCCCGCGCTGCGCCGGTCACGATCGGGTTGCGCATAGTAGCTGCGCTTGGCTTGCAGCATTTCCATATCGGCGCGCTTGACCACGGCTTCGAGCCGCTCGCCCGTCCGGCTGGTGGCAATCCCGGTGGAGAGGCTCAGCGTCAGATCCGGATAGTACTGGTTGTTGACCTCGATCAGCCGCGCCAGCGAGGCAAGTACAGCTTCGCCGCCGGCAGCATCGACTCCGGGCAGCAAGATGGCGAATTCGTCGCCGCCTATGCGCGACACCGTCGCCGGCTTTTCGACCAGTTCGCCAAACACTTCACCGGCCCGGCGCAGCAACCCGTCGCCGGCGGCATGGCCAAGATCGTCGTTGGCAGTCTTCAGCGCGTTAAGATCGGCAACGATCACGGTGACCGGTTGCGATCCCTTGCGTTCGAGCCGGTTGAGTTCGTCCACGAAGAACGAGCGGTTCGTGGTGCGCGTCAATACGTCGTGGGTGCCGAGATATTCCAGATAGGCTTCCGCCTTCTTGCGCGCGGTGATGTCGGTCAGCGCGACCTGCACCTGTGACCAGTCGCGCTCATGCCCGGGTAACACCGAGAACTGCAGCAGCAGATGAAGCTTGGTGCCGTCGAGCGCGTAGTTGACGACCTCACGCTGCTGGAACAGCTTGCCCTCCCACAGGTCGATCAACTGTTCGCGGAAATGCGGCTCCATCTCGTCGCGAAACACATCCGACAACTGACGGAGCAACGTGTCCTTGTCGGGCGCGCCGAACAGTTCGAGCGTGCGGCTGTTGACGTCGAGCACACGGATCTCGCTCATGCAGCGCAAAACGAATTCCTCGTGCACATCCGTGAACACGCGAAAATCCTCGATGCCGCGCGCGCGGACCTCGTCCACCAGGCGCTTGACGCCGCTGAAATCCTCGACCCACAGCGACACCGGCGAATGCGCGAACAGGCCGAACGCATAATTCTCGCTCTCCGCGAGGCGACGACGCGCGCCTTCACGTTCGGTCACATCCTCAATGGCGATCATCACGCGATCCCAGCGCTCTTCATGCCCGGGCAGAACAATGCCGTGCAGCTGGATGTCGAGGCGCTCACCCTTCAGCGTGTAGTTGACCGTATGGCTGGAAAAATGATTCCGGCCGCTCCAGAGCTGGGCCAGTTCCGACACATGACTCTTGAACGTATCGTCGCGCATCACCAGGCCGAGACTGAGCGTCAGGTGAGACAGGTCGCGCGCGCCGAACAGTGACAGCGTCTTGCGATTGACCTTGAGAATGCGGATGTGCTGCGAGCACTCACGGACCCGTTCGGGATTGGCGAGCAGGAATGTCTCGATGTCGTCGACGCCCTGCGCCTGCCACTGTTCGAACAGCCCCTTCACATCGCTGTAGTCCTCGATCCAGAGCGAGACCGGGGCAAGATCGAACATCACGGCATCGTCGGCGAGATTGGTAGGCGGAACGGACATAGAGACCTTGGCGCGTGAGACAGCGTGAATCGTTGAGGTATTCCCTTATAGCGAGAGTTACAGGGAATATCCTCGGATTTTCACGAAGGCACCAAGCACCATCGAGAACAACGCTGGTATGCGGACATGAATACCAGCGATTGCTCAATTCATCGCCCGTAGAGAGTGGAACTCAGACCGGATAGCCCGCCGAGTTCCGCGCCATGCCGTTAAAAGCATCAAGCATTTTTTCGCGCCATGCATAGATCGCGTCGTCTTCCGCCAGCAGCTTGAACGGCGAGATCGCACGCGCCCACTGGAACGGGCCGAACACGATGTAGTCGGCATAGTTCGGCGCGGCACCACCAAGGAACGGCTGCGTCTTCAGGGTGAGGCGCATCGGATCAAGCGACTTGCGGAAGGCATCTACGCCCGTGTCGCGATTGGATGCGACCTCTTCCAGCGACTTCTTGAACCGCGCTTCGCGGCTCTCGCGGAAATAGGCCTGATCGACCGGACGCAGATGACCATGAATATCCGCGACGATGAACGGAAACATGCCGGCAACCACGACCGTGTCGCCCCACCAGTTCAGCATCCGCGCCATGGCGCGGCCGCCCTCGCCGCCGAACAGTGACGGACGATCCGGATAGGTGTCTTCGAGATAATTGGCTATCGCCCAGGAGTCGTTGACCGCGCGCTCACCATCGAGCAGCACCGGCACCTTGTCGGATTTGTGCTTGTTGATCGCGTCCTTCTCGGTGAAGCGCCAAGGGATCGATGTGGCGTCGAGGCCCTTATGTGCCAGCGCCATCCGGATGCGCCAGCAGAACGGGCTGAAGGGACGATCTTCTTCGGTGCCGACCAGTTCGAACAGTTGCAGCGCCATGATTGCTTCTCGTAACTCTGAGCTAACTCTTCACCACAGCCGAGGTCTGGCCGAACAGCAGCTTGCGCTCTTCGTCGGTCCGGATCGGCGGCTGGCCGAAATTGGGGTTGACCTCTTTGGCGATCTCGTAAGCACGCTTGACCGCCGGCCGCTCGGCGATGGTTTCGAGCCAGCGCTTGAGATGCGGGAAGTCGTTGATGTCCTGGCCCTGGTTCTTGTAGGGCACGATCCAGGGATAGCTCGCCATATCGGCAATCGAATAGTCGCCGGCGATGAACTTGCGATCTGCAAGGCGCTTGTTGAGCACGCCATAGAGCCGGTTGGTCTCGTTCACATAGCGATCGATGGCGTAAGTGATCTTTTCCTGCGCGTAGTTGCGGAAGTGATGGTTCTGTCCGGCCATCGGGCCGAGGCCGCCCATCTGCCAGAACACCCACTGGATCGCATCATAGCGCACAGCGAGATCATCGGACAGGAACTTCCCGGTCTTCTCGGCAAGATACAGCAGCATCGCGCCGGACTCGAACACCGAGATCGGTTTCGAGCCGCTCTTGGGCGCATGATCGAGCAGCGCCGGAATGCGGTTGTTCGGCGCGATGGCCAGAAACTCGTCCTTGAACTGGTCACCCTTGCTGATATTCACCGGAATGATCTTGTAGGGGAGCCCCGTCTCCTCAAGAAAGATCGTGATCTTGTGGCCGTTCGGCGTGCTCCAGTAATAGAGATCGATCATCGTTCAATCCGTTTTGCGTGATGAGGCAACCCGCAAACCCGACCGAGGGCCGATTGAATGCGACTGCATGAAATGTTGCCGGATCATCGGATCAAGTCAATGCAATTTGCTCCGCCTCCGATGATCTTCGAAAAATCATTCCCTGCCAGTGGCGCATCCGGTCTGTTATCAAACGGAAACTCCGCACAGGCGGATGATGTCCGGGAGACATGCCATGACCGCAGATATCCGCCGCCGCGACTTTCTCAAGACCTCGGCCGCCTTTGCTGGCATGGCTGCGGCCGGATTTTCCTGCGTGGAGGTTGCCAACGCGGCGCCGATCCAGGTGCCGACCGTCGATCGGCTCTCGATCCGCGTGCTCGTCGATCAGCAGCACGATCAATTCCTGCGCGGCAGCACGGTGAATGGCGTGGTGCATGAGGGGCCAGGACCGGCCCGCAGCGCCGATGCGCGCAACGTGCTGCACAATGAGTGGGGCCTGTCGCTGTTTCTGGAATCGCAGCGTGAGCAGGACAAGCGTAATATCCTGCTCGATTTCGGCTATACCTCGCCGGCGATCATCAACAATATCGGGCTGCTCAAGGTCGACCCGGCCTCGCTCAACGCGCTGATCGTCAGCCACGGTCATATCGACCATTACGGTGGACTGATCGGCTTCCTCGAGCAATATCGCAGCGTATTGCCACCCGACATCAAGCTCTATGCCGGCGGCGAGGATAATTTCTGCCACCGCGTCAGCCGCGCATCGACCGGCCAGTTCGGCGAAGGCGGCATCCTCGACCGCAAGCAGATCGCCGCGCAGAAGGTGCAGACCGTACTCTGCGAAACCCCGACGGTGATCGAGGGCCATGCTTTCACAACAGGCAAGATCAAGCGTAACAGCGTCGAGCGCGTGCTGCCGAACACCTTCGTGGACTACAAGCCGGACAGCGCAGGCTGCGACTACGGCCACTATACGGCTGCCGAACTGCAGGGCAATTTTGCACCGGACGAACACGTCCACGAACACGCCACCTGCTTCAACATCCGCGGCAAGGGGCTGGTGGTGATCAGCTCCTGCGGCCATGTCGGCATCGTCAATTCGGTCCGGCAGGCGCAGGAGATATCGGGCGTGCAGAAGGTACACGCCGTCGTCGGCGGCTTTCACCTCGGTCCTGCCCCTGCCGACTACCTCAAGCAGATCGTCGGCGAGATCAAGAAGCTCGAGCCCGATGTGGTCATCCCGATGCATTGCAGCGGCCTGAACTTCCTGCTCGAGGCGCGCGCGCAGATGCCGGACAACGTCATCAACGTCTCGACTGGCAGCCGCCTGACCTTCAGCGCGTGACCTCGCGCGCCGCACGCGCCTTCTGGTATCGGACCGGCATAGCTGCCATGGCCGCGCTGTGGCTCGGGTGCTGGAGTGCGGCGCCCGCCTCAGCGCAGGGGTCGTCCCGTTCCGCAGCCGAATTGATGGACGCAGTGATGTGGAATCGCGAGCCGATCGGCGGCGCGTTCCAGCTTATCGACCAGTCGGGCCAAGCCCGCAGCGAGCGCGACTATCGCGGCCAGCTGTTGCTGGTGTATTTCGGTTTCACCTATTGTCCGGACATCTGCCCGACCGACCTGCAGGCCATCGGACTGGCGATGGACCGGCTTGGCGCTGACGCCGCTCATGTGCAGCCGCTCTTCATCACTCTGGATCCCGAGCGCGACACCCGGGAGCAACTGGCGCAATATGTGCCGATGTTTCACCCGAAGCTGATCGGCCTGACCGGCAGCACTACCGCGATTCATGCCGCCGCCGAAGCCTATCGCGTCTACTACAAGCGCGTCGATTTCGACGACAGACCGGCCGACTACACTGTCGATCACTCCGCCTTCGTCTATCTGATGGACCGCGACGGAAAATATCTCGGCTTCTTTCCGCCCGGCACCTCTGCCGAGAAGATGGTCGATATGATCCGGCCGTATCTGGGAATCGGAAAATAGAGATGCCGCGCCCTTGCGAGCGCAGCATCGTAATAGAAGCGATCGACTGAAGCTTACATGCCCATGATCGCGATATCCGTCACCTTGCCGGTGACGCCCGAGATCCTGGCGGCTTCGGTGGCCTTGCCGGTGGCGAGATCGACCGAGTAGAGCGTGCCGTCGGCCATCAGCCAGGCTTCGTTCTTGCTGCCATCCGACCAGATGTCGAAGGCGACGGCCGCCGGCTTGATGCCGAGTTTGCCGACCGCGCCGAGGATGCCGTCATTCGGCGGCGCCTGCTTGACCAGCGCGCCGATGGTGCCATCGATGTTGAACAGCGCGGTCTCCTTGGTGCCCTTCACCGAATTGGTATAGGCGCCGGCGATGACATTCGACTTCTCGCCCTTGTGCATGTCGGTCTCGGCATATTTGTGATCGCCGTCCTTCGTCACCTTGCCGTCGTCGACATTGGCGCGCAGGCTCGTGCCGTCCGAACCCATCACACGCAGACGATCGGCCACGGGGTTGAAGTCGACGGTAGCGATGACGCCCTTGGCCAGCATGGTATCGAGCTTCGACTTCACCGTCGCCTTGCCGTCGGCGGCAATGGTGACCACGGTGCCGTCATCGACCAACCCATAGAGCATGCCGTCGGCCGGACGGACGTCGATGCCGACCAGCGCACCGGATATACCAGTGACCTTGACGGACCCGGTCGCCTTCTTCTGCGCGGTATCGACCGTCGCAATGGTGTCGCCGCCGACGAGGGCTGCAACCTGGGCGGCATTGGCGACGGCCGCGGGGATCAGCAGCAGCGCGGTGGAGGCGGCGAAAAGCGAACGAAATGACATGAGTGGCTCCCTGTGTTTCCGCGATCCCCTCGGGACCGACACAAGGACTACCGGCGAGCCCTCCCGACTGGATGCACGCCCCTGAAAATAAATTCATTTGGGTGCATCCAATTGCGCGCGGCAAAGGTAGACTGACCATGCAAGGGCATGGACATGACTGGGAATGGCACCATCACCGAGACCCGGCGCGACGAAGCGGGCCTTGACCACGTGCGCGAGGCGCAGCTGTCGGCTGCGCTGGCGCGCTGCGCAGCCGGCGATCGTGCGGCTCTGCAGATGATCTACAACAGCGAAGCCCCGAAGATGATCGGGGTCGCCCGCCGCATCCTGTTCCGGCAGGATCTGGCGGAGGAAGCCGTGCACGATGCCTTCGTGCGGATCTGGGGTGCCGCCGCTTCGTTCGACCCGCATCGCGGCAGTGCTCGCGGCTGGCTCTATGCGGTCGTGCGCAACCGCGCGCTCAGCATTCACCGCAACGAGCATCGCTATGATGCATCCGACGACAGCGCGCTCGATATCGACTGCGAGGGGACCGTGACCCGGATGCCCGAGACATCGGCGCTGCGCAAATGCCTCGAGCGTATCGACCGGCCGCGCCGCGATGTCGTGGTGCTTGCCTATGTCCATGGCATGAGCCATGGCGAACTGGCCGGACGACTGAAGGTGCCCTTGGGCACCGTGAAGAGCTGGGTCCGCCGCAGCCTGTTCGCACTGCAGGAGTGCATGGGATGAGCATGCACGACGACAATACGCATCCCACCGATGATCTCGCCGCCGACTATGTGATGGGCCTGCTCGAAGGCGCGGAGCTTGCCGCTGCCGAAGCGCGCATGACCGACGATGCCGATTTCGCCAGGGCCGTCAGCACCTGGCGCGAGCGATTGGCCGATCTCGACGCCACGGCCGAAGCGCTCGCCCCCAGCGCCGCACTCTGGGACCGCATCGCCGACTCCACAAAGATCAAACCCGCGATCCCGCTGCCCGGCGCCCGCGCTGCGCTGCGCGGCGCAACGCTGTGGGACAATATCGGCTTCTGGCGCAGCACCGGGATCGGCGGGGTGTTCGCGGCCTTAATGCTTGTGGTGATCCTGATCGGCGCACTCGCAACGTCGCGCCAGCTGCGCCGCGAACTGATCGCGCTGGCACAGCGCAAGCCGATCTATGTCGCCGTGCTGGTCAACGATGTCACCAGGGAAACCGGGGCCATCGTCAACACCTTCTCCGACGGCCGCGTCGAACTGATCCCGCTGCGCCCGATCGACGTCCCCGCCGGCCGCACGCTGCAGGTCTGGACCCTGTGGGATCGCGACATCGGCCCGAAGTCCATCGGTCTCACCGGACAGTCGCGGACATTGCAGCTCGATCTGGAAGCATTGCCGGATACTGTGGCAGATCAGTTGTTCGAGATCACGCTGGAGCCCGAAGGCGGCTCACCGATCGGAAGACCGACGGGGCCGATTTTGTTTAAGGGCAATGCGGCGCGAGCGCTTTAACAACAGCACCTCAGCGACGTCGCAAGCGGTCCAAGGCTCTGAGCGCCCGTCCCCTTCGCCGTCATCTCGGCGTTGGAACAGAGCCTGTCGATTCCGGTCCACGATCTGGCGACTGGATAGTCCGCTCGGGTGACTGGACGGACCGTACTGGTGAAGGATTGGACACGCTATAGCTTCGCTTCCTGCGCGTTACCCCTCGCTCATCAATGTAGACCTCAGCTATCAATGCTCGATCGTTTGCCATATTGAATGCATCCGTCAGGATTTTGCTGCAATCTGGTCCGATCAGATTGAGACAGGAACGCCAGATGTGGCGTGAAACCAAAGCAAAATGCGGTTGAAAAGCTTCGATGGAAGTCGCGGAGTAATTCATCTGCCAGACAAAATCGCGCCAGTTTCCGATATTGCCGTTTCCGTTGCTCAGAATGTAAGTCGCATAAGCTTTGGTCTGGCAATCGAGAGTGTACGCCGGCTTCGTCGAACCATCAGCCAGCAACAGAATGGTAGGCTGAGACGATCGATCTTCCCAACATGCCCGTGTGAGCGTATCCACGATCACCCACATGTTCATCTCCAAAGCGTCACGATAGAGCGGCAGCAAGGTAACTACTGGACCCAAACTGGCGAAGCTTAAGTTAAGCAAATCATCTACGATCGTCGTTGCCTGATTGATCGCCTTGACACCGAAAATGGCGGCTTTTGCAGAGGCTGAAATAACCGGCACTTCGCCGATCAGCTTGTCACGTATTGTAGAAAGTTGAGAGTTAGCACTCTCGTTGAACAGCGAGCTGAGAGCCAATCGATATAGTGCGTAATCAAGACGTGCCATTTTTTCATCGAAGAACTGGCAGATGCGCGGTGCTACGAAATCAATGGCATTGACCGTTCCTACCTCTTCCTTTGTGACTTTATCCATCCAGTTCGGAGCTGCCGGGGCACCCTTTGCATCGGGGTAGAGACATTGGTAGCTCTCGAAGGCGACCGCGAGTGCAGCCTTGAGATTTCCTTCGATAGCATTGATATCGGTTCGATTGTGCGAGCCCTGCCGCGCGGCTGCCATTAACACGCCGATCAACATGTACGATCTGAATAGCCGATGACTCTTGGTCTGAGCCGTGAACAGGACAACGTCTTCGGCTTGTGCTACAACGCCACCGCGACGATTGAACTCCGCACACCCCGTCAGCATCGACGCCACCAGAACAAGCGCCGTCATTCGCGCAGTAAAGCGCGTCGCGAATCCTGAAAACATGATCGCCCCCAAGCAAATCTTTGATTTGTAATGAGGTGAAGCTCGCCAGATTCGTGGCACATCCCGTAGTTGATATTTATCAGGGCATTTCCTTTGATTGATTTATCCACATCAATCGCTTTTGGGTTGAGTGTCCATTCGCGCACCTGGCGCAGCACGGCGGCGCCCGTCGCTTCGTCGAGGTCCCGACTGTCGCCGGAAATCGTCGCCGACCAGCTGTTCGAGATCACCCTGGAGCCCGAAGTCGACTCGCCGGCCGGCCGGCCGACCGGGCCTGTACTGTTCAAGGGCAATGCCGCGCGGGCGTTGTAGTGTCGCGGCGATCGGTTTTGGCACTTGAACGCTTCGGCCCGTGTAAGCGACAAAGGGCCAGTGTTCGGCGTCGAATGGCGCGTTGCGGAGAGAGTGCATGCGATATTCGACCGATGATCTGCGCGCGGCTGTCACAGCCGGCGTGCTTCCTTCCACGCAGCTCGACGCCCTGCTGACTTTCCTCACGGCGCGGGTGCCGGAGCAGCCGGCGGCCGGTCCCAAATTCGATGTCGTGCATTTGCTCTGGTATGCAGGCGCGCTGGTGGTGATATCAGCCATGGGGCTGTTCTCGACGCTGGCGTTTTCGCAGATGGGCGGACCGGCGCTGACCGCCACTGCCCTGGTCTATGCCGGCCTGTTCACCGCAGCCGGTCACTATCTCTGGACGGTCAAGAAGCTGCGCACGCCGGGCGGACTGCTGATTGCGGTGGCCGTGGCGATGACGCCGCTAGCCGTGTTCGGCATACAGGACGCCTACGGTGCCTGGACCGAATTCGGCAAGCCGGCGGCGATGCGCGATTTCTATGTCTGGATCAAAGGCAGCTTCGTCTTCATGGAGCTGGCGACCATCGCCGCGGCAATCGTGGCGCTGCGGTTCTATCGCTTTCCGTTCATCGTGTTCATCATGGCGGTGGCGCTGTGGTTTCTGTCGATGGACGTCGTGCCGTGGATCGCGGGCGCGAGCTACGGCAACTGGGAACTATCGCGCAAGGTGTCCATCTGGTTCGGCCTTGGCATTCTGGTTGCTGCGGTGATCGTCAACCTGCGCCAGCGCAGCGGCGATTTCGCATTCTGGCTTTATCTGTTCGGCATGCTGACATTCTGGGGC